>CAVWIZ010000001.1:0-1117500 GCA_963755195.1 uncultured Acidobacteriota bacterium
CATGCTGGAAACCCATGGCCTGCGCGCTCTCGAAGATCTCGAAGGCGAGTTGAAGGCGATCGCCGCAAGGTCGGACTTTCCTGAAGGGCGATGCGTGATGGCTCAGGTATGTATAGAGCGAATATGAGCGCTGAGTGGCCAGCCTCGTCGGGTAAACTTTAGCCCCGTCATTTCCGGGAGGACGCGAATATGGGTAATCCGACAAGACGCAACATACTGAAAGCCGGGGTCGCGGCAGCGGCGATGGCCTCGATGCCACGCGTACTGGCTCAGCAGGCGGGCACAGGAGGAACCGGCAAGTTCTTCGAAAAAGGGCCCGTTCGCATCCGCTATGAGGAGGCCGGGGCCGGTTTTCCTCTGATGCTGCTTCCTGGCGGTGGATTGAACGCCACGATCGCGTTCTTCACGGGCAATTCGCCCTTCAACGCGATCGAGGAGTTCAAGGGACAGTATCGCTGCATCGCGGCGGACCTACGCAACGCCCCCACCGGCCAGTCCACCGGCCCTGTCGAGGTCGATCGGCCGTGGGAGTCCTACGCCGACGACCAACTCGGCCTGATGGATCATCTGGGTATCGACAAGTTCATGGTGATGGGGTTCTGCATCGGCGGCCCCTTCATCGGGAGTCTCCTGAAGCGCGCGCCCAATCGTGTTGTCGCGGCCGTGATGGCGCAGCCCGTCGGGTGGCGGCCGGAGATGCGCGACCCGAACTACCCAGGCGTGTTCTGGAGGGCGTGGGGTTCGCAGCTGACGGCCAAACGGCCTGAGATCACGCTGCCGACGACCGACAAGTTCGTGACCAGGATGTTCGAGACCGACCCCGACTTCCTCTTCACCGTGACACGCGATTTCGTGCGTGGTTGCCAGACCCCGATTCTGGTCCTGCCGGACGATGTCCCGGCCCACCCTCTCGCCGTCGCCATGGAGGTCGCGATGCTCGCGCCGAAAGCCGAGGTGAGCATGTTCCCCTGGAAAGTAACCGAAAGAGCGGATTCCCCTGGCCGTGCGCCAAATCCATTCCTTCCTCAAGGCGCATCGGCCTGTGTAGCAGCTTAGGCGTAGGCTAGTCGCATGGGCATTCCGTGGCTCTTCGCACTCAAGGCGATTCCCTGGGACACGATCCTGGCGAATGCGCCCTCCATCCTGCGCTCGGCGGACGAACTCGTGGCGAAGACACTGCGCCGCCCGGCCGCGGCGTCTCGCAGCGACGTTCAGGCGCTTGCCGATCGAATCGCGCTGCTCGAGCAACGCGACGGTGAAACCGCGGAGTTGCTCACGCGTGTCACCGCGCAGGTCGCGGCGCTGACCACGGCGGTCGAGGTGATCGAGGCCCGTACCCGCTGGCTGCTCGTGGGAGCCATCTCGGCGGCAGTCCTGTCGGTTCTGGCGTGCGGAGTTGCCCTGCTCGCCCGATAGTCGACGGGCAGAACGTTTCCCCAGGCAACCGATCGTCGGACGCGCGGCTACTTCGCGAGCGGTTCCGGGCGGAGCTGGAACTTCATCACCTTGCTCGTCGTTCCCCGGCCCGTTTCCATGTGGAACGGCGTCCGTGTCGACACGGTCGTCCACACACCGCGACCCTTCCATCCGGCATTCGGATCGTCGATGCGGCCGTCCATCCACTTCGTGTAGAAGCCGAGCGGATACGGCACGCGCAACGTCACGAACTTGCCGTCCTTCAGGGCGAGCAGGGCCTCGACCGCGTTGCCGGTGTTGATGGGAACGTTGCGTCCGAGGCCGAGCGTGTCGAACTGATCGACCCACGTGTAGTAGCTGGCCTCGGCGCTGCCAGAATCCGTCACGCCCTTCAACTGCGGCGCCGGCTCGGTGTAGAACGTCCAGCCTTCGGGACAATGCTGACCCGTGGCCGCGGGACCGTTCAACGGGCCTTTGCACTTGCGGCGGTCGAAGCTGGCGAGGTGACCGCTGGCCATGGCCGACCAGTACACGCCATCGCGATCGACGTCGCCGCCGCGCGGAGAATATCCCTTGTCGGCCGGAGGCTGGTAGATCTCGGTTACCGCCGTTTCCGGAGGATTCGCGCCGGGCGAAAGCCTGATGACGGCGCCCGGGTAGCCGAGCTGCGTGCCCCAGATCGTGCCGTCGGGCGCCGGCGCAACGGCGTAGAGCGCACCGCCGATTCGCTGATCCTTGCCTGGTTCGAGCGGCTGATTCGGCTCGACGTACACGTCGCGCTTGCCGTTTCCGTTGGCGTCCCGGACGAGCGCCGTCCATCCCTGCGACTTCATCTCGTCCTGCGTCTCGTCGAACATCTTCGTATTCAGCCACCCGATGACCTGGCCGCCGCCGCTCGTCCACAGCGTGTGATTCGCGTCCTCGGCGAACATCAGGTGATGCGTGCCGAAACACGTGGCGATGTGCGTGAGCTTCTTCGTCGCGGGGTCGTACACCGCGAGGTGGCGACCGGCGTTCTCGACCGGGAAGAGCTTGGCCGAGGGGTGGCTCGAACCTGCCTTGCAGTCGGCGGGATTGGCCGCCGGCCGAACCGCCGACGTCAGCCAGACCCGGCCTTTGTGATCGAGCATGGGATTGTGCACGTTGTTCTTGCTGGTCCAGATGGCCTCGTCGGCCCAGTAGGGCGAGGGCTCCGGCATCGACGGGCTCGTCGGCGGGGTGTTCGGATCGCGGACCGTCAACGGTATCCGGCTCGCGGTGTTCGTGGCCGGAGTCAGCACCGGCGTATAGTCGGCGCTCAGTTCGAGCGCGCCGTACACCGGCCCGTTCGCGTTGACGCGCGGGTTTCTCCGATCGGTCGACACCACGTCGTGCAGGTACGCCTTCGGATCGGCCCAGTCCCACTGCGTGATCACGACGTTCCGCTCGATCCCCTGGGGCCGTTGCGGCGCCGGCGGAAGCTCGCCCGCACGAATGCGATCGGTCCAATCGGCGAACATCTTCAACGCACGGCTGCGGCCAAGGCCGTTGAGCCCGGCGCTCATCTGGCCCCCCGCCTGTCCCGATTTCACGCGCCTATCCCACGCAGCGACCCCGTTGGGAAATGGACCGAGGGCCGTCGGAATTTCTCTCGTGCCTTTCGTGCCGAGCGCATGGCACGCGGTGCATCCGCCCGACTTCACGGCGCGGATCCAATCGCCCTGAGTCTTCACGTTGGGCGAGATGCCGTTGCCGTGGTCGCCGGTGCCCGGGAACTCGCTCTTGGCCGGCATCTCCATCAAGGACAGCCAGTGCGCGGCCGGGTAGTATTGCGCCGCCGCGGCGGGTGAGCTGGCCGGCACCGCTCTCAGATCGAGGTTCTTGCCTGGAGTGGTCTGGGTCTTCGGCGAATCCACGAGTCCATAGCCGCGGACCCAGACGTTGTAATTGGCCCTGGGCAGATCGGGCACCAGATACCGTCCGCGGTCGTCGGTGACGACGATCTTCGCGAACGGCGTGGGCAGATCCCCTGTCTGGGCGATGACCCACACGCCCGCCTCGGGTCCGGAGGGCCCGGTGACCGTTCCCGCCAGATCGTCGCTATCGATTGCGATAGCCGCCGCAGGAGTCTGCGTGTGGCTCACGGCTCCCGCATAGATTGCGATTCCCACGGCGATTCCGACAGTCAGGAGTGTCTTCGGCATGGTGTTCTCACTTCCATCAAGTTGACCGAGCCGTTCTGCCAATTCGCGGGCGGCGTGCGCCAGGCTGACACGCCGACAGCCGGCTTGAGGATAGCGCAGATGGCCTTGACGGGAAAAGGCGCGGCGCAGGAGGATCAGAGGGCTCAACGGCTCGGAAGGAGAGGCCCCTGGTCGGCAGGCGACACGGATTCGGTGCGTGTGCGGTGGTCGGCGCGGGGCTTCTCTGCGCTGCCGGCTGGGTCCCGGCACGGCTCGCCGCTCAGCGCGGCGGCATGTTCCGGGGTTCCGCGGACGATCCCGCGATCGGGTATTCCACCGCGCCCCTCAACAATGTCGTCGCGGATCTCAATCGGAAGCTCGAGGACGGTTCGACCGCACTGACCTTCGAGGGCCGAAGCGGATATCTACGGTCAGCGCTCGACGCGCTGAAGCTGCCGATCGACTCACAATTGCTCCTGTACTCGAAAGGGAGCCTTCAGGGGCGCCTTGTAGGCCCGTCGAGCCCGCGAGCGCTGTTCTTCAACGACCGTGTCGCGCTCGGCTGGGTGCGTGACGGCGAACTCCTCGAAGTCGCGGCACATGACGAGGCTGCGGGCGTCGTGTTCTACACGCTGGAGCAACGGCCCCGCGAACGCCCGGTGTTCAAGCGCGAGTTCCGGTGCCTCGGCTGTCACATGTCCGGCGATACGTCGGGCATACCGGGCTTCCTGATGTTCAGCTCCACGCCCGACGTCGCCGGCGATCGCGACATCCGGATCGTGGCGATGGATCACCGCAGTCCGTATGCGGAGCGATTCGGCGGTTGGTTCGTCACGGGCAGCGGCGGAGCGGCGCGCCATCTTGGCAATCAGGTGCCGGCGCTCGAGGGACGCCGGGGCGACGAGATGGCATCGGTCGCCGGACTCTTCGACGCCGAGGGATTCCTCGGGACAACGAGCGATATCGCGGCCCTCCTGACCTTCTCGCACCAGACGCAGATGACGAATCTCCTGACCCGTGCGTCGTGGGAAGCGCGCGCTGCCGATCCGGCGCTGCATGCCGGCGGGCCAGAGGAGACGCAGTTGGTGGAGACGCTGATGGGCGGCGTCGCCGGGGAGGTGGTGGACTACATGCTGTTTGTCGACGAGCCGCCGCTGCCGAATCCTGTCCGCGGTCGATCCGGCTTTGCCGCGCGCATGTCGGCCGGGCCACGCGACCGCAAGGGACGATCGCTCTACGAGCTCGATCTGACACGGCGCCTGATGAAGTATCCGTGCAGCTATCTGATCTACTCACCCGCGTTCGACGCGCTGCCGCCGCTGGCAAAGACGCCGATCTACCGGCGACTGTGGCAGGTGCTCTCCGGCCAGGCGCGTGAGCCTCGCTATCGTTCGTTGTCCCTGGCAGACCGGCAAGCCATCGTCGAGATCCTGATCGACACGAAGCCCGGCCTTCCGGCGTACTTCACGACGGTGACGAAATAGGGCGACGCGTCAAATACCCCCACGGTCACCGCAGCGCTCCGCGACCTATCGATCGCCCGGCACACACGCCGAGGGCAGCCGCATGGGGACACCTCGATCTGCCGGACACTGCCCGCGATCCGGCGCCTCAATTCGGCAAACGATCGAACTCGGCGCGACCGCGAGGCACCAAAACGCGGCGCCGGCCACCGCCGCGAGAGGCCACACTTGGCCCGAGCGCCAAACATTGATCGATATTGCCGGCGACGCGTTTTGCCGCGCCGACGTTCGTGTTTGCCGAATTGAGGCGGCGGATCGCGGGCGGCCCTGTGAGACGCCAACTACACAGTTGTGGAAGATGCTCTAGGGTAGCGGCGCTGGCGACGTCGGATTCGCGGGCGCCACCAGGTTCTTCGAGAAGAACGGCAGCAGGTTCTTCTCGATCCGTTCGCGGACCATGTTGGTATGGTCGCCGTCGTACTCCTCGAAGGCGTGAGGCACGCGAAGGCGCGTCAGGGCGTCGTGCAACTGCCGGTTCGATGCGAGCAGCGTGTCACTGGTGCCGATGTCGATCGCGATCGCGTAGTACTTCCCCAAGTTCGACGCGTACTGCTCGAGCATCTCGAGCGGCGCGTTGGCCGCCCACTTCGCGACAATGTCCGGCCGCACCTTGCCGTCCTTCACCGGAAGATCGAGATAGAGCGGCGGGTTGGAAGGATTCGGAGACCACGCAGCCGCCAAGGCGAGACTGACCGAGGGTCCGACGCCAGGCGCGCGGGCCACGGTCTCGGCCTGCTCGCGAGTCTTGACGGCTTCCGCAGCCGCCATCGAGTCCGGACGCGGAGCCTGGTTGGCCCCCAGGCAGCACGCGCTCATGACGAAAAGGCTCATGAACACGTCGGGCCGTTTCATCCCGATCCGCAGCGCGCCGTATCCGCCCATCGAGTGACCGGCCAGCCCGCGGCTCGTGCGGTTGGCGAGCGTCCGGTAATGGCCGTCCATGTAAGCCACCAGATCGTCGGCGATGAATCGTTCCCAGTCGCCTGTCGTGGCCGAATTCGAATACATGCTGCCCTTGTGCAGCGTGAACGCGTCCGGCGTCACGACGATGGCTTCGCTGAAGCCCGGGGCGGCGGACAGCCGGTCGCCGCTCTCCTGCAGGCTCGCCAGACGGGCCGTGAACGTGTCGTCGCGGCCGCCGTAGCCGTGCAGCAGGTACACCACCGGAAAACGGCGCGATTGATCGGCCGAGTAGCTCGGCGGCAGATAGACGGTAGCGTCGCGGTCCGGCGAGTCGCCCTCGAGGTTGCCCTCGAGCGCCTTGCCGTGAACGGTGACGCGCTCGATTTTTCCGGTTCCGCCTCGAGCGATGGGCGGCGCCCCGCGTCCCTGGCCATCGAGCGTAATCGCGAAACCAGCGACAAGCGCCATCACAGACACAAGAGACGTCGAAGCCCTGCCCAATATCATCTCGACACCTTGCCGGGAATGGCGCGCAGGCTCTCGTACACCGCGGCCACGAACGCGCGCGGCGACGCCGGCCCCGTCGGCGGCGCCGTAGCGCGCGTCGTAGTCGAGCGTCGGCTGCGCCGCCTGCACCTCGTCGAGCGTCTTGCCCTGAGTCAGCGAGCGCCTGGATGCGGTCGCGGACAATCGTCACCATGTTCCGGTACTCGACGACATCCATCTTGTCGCTGAGGCGTCCGTGGCCCGGGACGATCATCGTGCCGCCCTCCATGTTGCCGGTGGCCACGGCCAGCTTCACGATCCGGTTCAGAGCCGCGATCACGCCGTTGACGCTGCCCCCCTGCGACTTGTCGAAGACCGGATAGCTGACGGTCGAGAACACATCGCCGGCCGCGATCACGTCGGACCGCCTGAAGAAGACGATGCTGTCGCCGTCGGCGTGCGCGTTCGGCTGGTGCAGCACCTGCACCGCCTCGTCGTTGAAGAAGAAGTCGTTCTCGTCGTTGAAGAACGTGTCCCCGGGCCAGGAGGCGTACGGTCGCACGGTGCCGCCGCCGGCCACAGCGGCGCTCATCCGCTTCAGGACGTTCTCGTGGGCGACGATGCTGGTGTTGCCGCCGGTGTTGCCGCCAAGGCCGCTCGTAAGAGGCACGACGGTCCGGCCGGGTCGGGCCGGCCGCGGCGAGCGCCTCGTTTCCGCCGGTGTGATCCTCATCCGCCTGGGTGTTGACGATGAAATGAATCGGCTTGTCGGAGATGCCGCGGATGGCGGCGAGAACATTTGCTGACAGGGATCCGCGGAGCGTGTCAACGACCGCCACACCCTCCGGGCCCGCGTGCACGACCATGTTGCCTTCCGAGGAGACGAGCATGTAGACACGTCCCTGGACGTGCAGGACCTTCACTTCGCCTGGGCGCCGGCATCGCGAGCGCCGGTCCCTTCATGGCCGGCGACGGGACAGCGGGTGCGGAGCCGGCCGGATACGTCTGCGCCGCGCCGCCGCGGGTGACGGACTCGGGCAAGTTGAACCGCTTGCGGAATTCCTCGAGGAACGGGTTCGTGCCCGGCAGGAAGTGCGGCACGGCGCCCTCGGGCCGGACTATCTCTACTACGGGCTTGCACTTGAAGAGCCACGACCGATGCGGGACACCCTGCGTGTTCAGCACGAACTCTTCGCTCTTGACCAGCGGCTCGGTGAGATACACCGGATCCGCGATCGCGCTGATGCGCGTCATCACGTCGCCTGTGCGCACGAAGTACTCCGTGAGCGTGGCCAGATCGCTTTCCGGCACGCCGTTCCGCCGCAGCCAGCCCTTCTTGATGTGCGTCGTCGTGACGACGAGCATGTTGCCCTGCCACTGGCCGGTCGAGAACCCCATCCAGGTATGCGGCGCGTAGACCGGCGGATGCGGGCGGCCATCCATGTAGATGGTTCGCTCCTGGTCGAACGTGCTGATGCGATGCTTGATCGCGATGAGCTCGCGCGTGCCCTGTTCCCGCTCTTCCCAGATCGCGATGTTGGAGGGGCCGCGGTAGATATACGGAGAGATGTGCACCCGGCACTGCTCCTCGGGCAGCGTCAGCCGCGCCGGATCCCAGCTTTCGGCGTAGCGCCGGGCGCCGTCGGTCAGCGGCAGCGCCGTGTAGTCGCCGAGCTCCGGACCCGGGACGCGCTCGGTGAAGTCCTCCTGGTAACGCGGCGACCAGGTGCCGGATAGATCGACCTGCGCGAACGCGGGCGGTACGCCCAGGACCAAAACCAGCGCGGCGAAGCACCCGCAACTGATGGCCCGCCAGTTCACAATCACAGCGCGTCCTCTCCCATCAGCTTTCCGTTTTGCGTTTTCCGTTTTGCGTTTCATTCACGGCACGGCTTCGGGTTCCATTTCGAACCGTCCGCCTCCTTCTTGAAATTGGTGCTCGTCAGGAACGGCTGCGTAAGATACGCGGGATCGTCGATGACCGTCCTCACCGTGAGCCACTCCCCGGCCTCCGGCACCGCGAACCGCATGAAGTGTTCCGTGATCACCGCCTGCGCGCTGTAGGGCACGCCGTTGGCGCGCAGCCAGCCGGCGCGAAGGTTCGTCGTCACCACTTTCAGCGGCGTCCACACCATCCGCCGCGCGGCAGCGCCCATGCCGCTGTCCAGCCTGTCGAAGCCGCCGGTCCTGAGGACATCGATCACGTCTGGCGGGCCGTCCCACCTGGCCACGGACGTACCTTGCCACGACGGAGCCGCCCCAGCCGACGGCGCCGCCGCGGCCTGACCAAGCGGGAACCGCCGCGTCTGATTACCGGCTTCGGTGTCGATCCGCAACGTGCTGTCGTTTTCCCACGTGATGCGCACATGCCCCGGCGCCCGCATGACGGCGCCGGCGCCGAATAATTCGCATCGACCACTCTCTTCGGGCGTCCACGTGTCGGCCACGCGGCGGCCGGTCGCGTTGAGCGGCACGCTGCCGTAATCGCCCTTGAGGGGCATCACCATGCGATAACGCCAGTCCTCGGTCACGACCGACACCCAGTAGCCGGTGAGGTCTATCGGCGCGAGTTCGCGCGGAGACGGAGTGGGCGCCCGCGGTTGAGCGACCTGGCCCTGGCCGCGCGATGTGAGGAGGACAACGGCGATCGCGATGGCGAGCGGCGTCCTGCGTGGTTCGAAACTCGTGGCTGCCATCATGACCGTCTCTCTGCCCATTGAAGATATCATCACGAACCGGCGTGCCGCGGCGGTTGCTGTTCGGTCGACGGCTATCGCACGACCGACGTCATCGTCCCGTTCGGCCCGGAGATGATCCCTGGTGTTTCCAGCCTGATCTTGAACACGGCGTCACAGGCCGAGACGTACAAGTCGCGGCCGTCGCCACCGAATGCCAGATTCGTCGCGCAGATCTGACGCTTGGGTTCCTGATCGCCCACGATGGGAAGGTTGAGGAACCCGAGGAGCTTCCCTTCAGGCGACGTGACACGGATCACGCCAGGTCCGGCGCCGCTCGTCGAGTAGATGTTGCCTCTGCGATCGACCTTCATTCCGTCGGTGATCCCGTCGCCCTCCGCCACGAGCGTTCCTTCGCCGAGCGTGTCGTCGGCCTTGACCTCGTACTTCATCAGCTTCCGGCCCGCGGTCAGATAGAGATACTTCTCGTCGAGCGAAAGGACAACCCCATTCGGGCTGGCGCCCAGCTTCTCCTGGGCCAGGGCTATTGTCACTTTGCCGTCTTTCCAGAGCCACACGTTGTTCGGCATCTGCTTGAGCGGGCTTCTGGCGCCGTCGCGAAGGCCGACGTCGCTGTCGGCGATGTAGATCGCGCCGTCCGACTTGATCGCGATGTCGTTCGGACCGTTGAAGCGCTTGCCTTCGAATCCGTCGGCGAGAACCGTTTGCGTCCCGTCCTTCTCGAGCCGCTTCACCGCAAGATCCTGTCCGGCGCACCACACCAGCCGCCCCTGGGCGTCGAGCAGCGCGCAGTTGGGGCCGATGATGATCACGTGCGTCCGGCCCGCGCGGGTCTGTATACCCACGTGATTCGGATCGTTGCCGGTGTAGCCGGCCTTCTCCATGAAGACCGAGACCTTGTGATCGGGGGTGATCTTGTAGATGACGTTGTCGATGAGGCTGCTGACGAGCACGTAGCCGCTGTTGCCCTCTCGAATCCAGAGGACGCCTTCGTTGATGCCGAAGCCGGTGGCCAGGGTTTCGATCGTCGCGTTGGGCGAGATGACGGCATCGAGCGCCGGATCGCTCCGCGTGATGCTGAACGGCTTCGGCGCCGGCGCGGGGCCGTCTCCGCGCATCTGGGGCCCCGCCGGGCCGCGGCCGCCGCCGGCCGGCGCCTGACCGCCAGGACCAGGAGCCTGCGCGCGAGAACCGGTCGTTCCGAAGCACACGACCAACGCCGTCGCCGCGATGAACGCCGCGAGAATGTGTTTCATGATGTCGTTTCCCCTGCGTGCGCGCCCGCTCAGCCGATCCAACCGGCGGCAAGCTGCTTGGCGTGCGCGGTGATGGCGTTGCGCATGAACATCGCGACGGTCACCGGACCGACGCCGCCGGGCACCGGCGTAACCCAGCTCGCCACTTCCTTGACGCTCTCCGTGTCGACGTCGCCGACGATCATCGTCTCGCCGTTCGGGCCGGTGACCTGGTTGATGCCGATGTCGATGACCGCCGCGCCAGGCTTCACCATGTCGGCGCGCAGGAACTTCGGCTTCCCCACCGCGACGAGCACGGCGTCGGCGCGGCGCGAGTGCGCGGCCACCGAACGCGTCTCGTGATGGCACACCGTCACCGTCGCGCCTTCGCCCATCAACATGAACGCGGCGGGCTTCCCGACGATTTCGGAGTGACCGACCATGACGACTTCCAGACCGTGCAGATCGAGTCCGGTGGCCTTGATCAGCTCGACCGATGCTGCCGCGGTGCACGGCGCCAGCGCCAGATCGTTGTAGACGATGTTGCCGATCGAAGCGGGATTCATGCCTTCGATGTCCTTGAGCGGATGGATCGCGGACGCCAACGAGCGGCCGTGAATCTGCGCGGGCACCGGGCGCTGGAGGATGACGCCGAGGACGTCGGCGTCGTCGTTCATGGCCAGCAGTCGCGCCTTGCACTCCTCCTGGCTGAGGCCGCTCGGCCAGGTCTGGTTTTCGAAGCGGAGACCGATCTTCTCGGCCGCGCGCGCCTGGCCGCGCACGTAGACCGCGGATGCCTTCTGCTCGCCGATGGTGACCGACACGAGTCGTCCGATGGCGTGCGCCGCCGCCGCCTGGCGCACGCGGCCCGCCACTTCGTCGAGGATGCGGTCACGCACCGCCCTGCCGTCAAGGAGCCGGTTGTCTCTCATGGTCATCGGTTGGCCGTCTGGCGCACTGACGATATCATCACGCCGGTGGAGAGCACGGAACTCGACTCGAAGGCCCTTCGACAGGCGGCGCTTCGAAGCGACCGGATTCGCATCATCGCGATCCTGATCGTCCTGTGCCTGCTGTTCGTGTTCACCGTGGCCCGACAGGCTTGTACTCGAGGGCATCGACGGCGCGCGGGGTCTGGCGATCTTCGCAGCCTTTTTCGGCACGATGATCGCTTATGAAGTGGCGACCCTCCGGCGCGTGACCCGTGCCTTGGGAGAGGGAACGGAACCGGCTCCCTGCCCGTTGGATCAGCAACGTCGTCGTCGAGGCGCTCTTTCCGACCATCGGCCTCGGCGTGCTCATCGCAATGGGCATGACCCGCCCGTACGCCGCCCTGGTGGCGCCGGTCGTCCTGACCTATTTTCTCTTCATTTCGCTATCGACGCTGCGGTTGAGTCCGACCCTGGCACGCCTCTCGGGCCTGTGCTCGGCCGCCGGTTATTCGGCCGTCGCGATCTACGTGTTCGCCCGCTATCCAACGCCGGACCTGGGGACGGGCATGTATCCGATCGAGTTCTACGTCGGCAACATCGTCGTCATCCTGGTGGCAGGATTCGTCGCCGGCGAGGTGGCACGTCAGATACGAGGTCACGTGAGCGCCGCGTTGCGCGAAGCGCGCGAGGTGGAGCGGATACGGGGCGAGCTCGAAACCGCGCGCACCATCCAGCAAGGCGCTGCTGCCGAAAGAGGCACCGCGGCTCGCCGGCTACGACGTGGCCGGCTGGAATCAGCCGGCGGACCAGACCGGCGGCGATTACTTCGGGTGGCAGGACCTTCCCGATGGACGCGTGGCGTTCACGCTCGCGGACGTCACCGGACACGGCATCGGCGCGGCCCTCGTGGCGGCGACGTGTCATGCCTACACCCGGGCTGGCATGGCCGAGCAGTCAGATCTGGGCGCGATTCTGGGCCAGGTGAACCGACTCCTCTGTGACGATTTGCCGCCCGGCAAGCTGGTGACGTTCGTGGCGGCCGCGCTGGAGCCCGCGGAGGGCCGGCTCGAGCTCCTCTCCGCCGGTCATGGTCCACTGCTGCTCTACACGGCATCGGACGATCGCGTTCAGGGCTTCGCGGCGCATGGCATCCCGTTCGGCATCGTCCCCACAATGTCCTATGGGCCAACACAGAAGATCCGCCTGGCGGCAGGCGATCTGCTGGTGCTCCTCACCGACGGGTTCTTTGAGTGGGAAAATGCGGCGAACGAGGACTTCGGCATCCCACGGCTGCAGGAGGCCATCCGGGCCGCGCGCAACTTGCCGGCCTCACAGATCATCTCCAGCCTTCACGAGGCCGTCGTCCGCTTTGCCGGCGGAACGAGGCAACTGGACGACCTCACGGCGGTGGTCGTGAAGCGCCTCGCGGGACATGCGCCCGATTCTGCCGCGGTGCCGCGCCGTGCAGTCTCGTGAGGAGTATCGAACTGCACAGCGGCACGCGCGGACTCCTGCCATGGTAGGAGGACGTGACGGCCCCGCGACTTCCATTTCTCGCGACGTTCTCCGTGTGCCTGCTGCTTTCGACGCCGATCGCCATCGGCCAGGACGTCACGGAGTCGTCTCTCAAGGCCGCCTTCATCCACAACTTTGTCAGGTTCACCGAGTGGCCGCGCGACGTCCTTCCTCCGGCTGCGTCCCTGGTGGCGTGCGTGCTCGGAGACGCGACGTTCGGCGACGTGCTGGAGAACTACGTCAGGGGGCACGCCGTTGACGGCCACACCATCTCCGTCTTGCGCGTCGCCGCTGAAAAGATTGAGGCGATCCCGCGTTCGTGCCACCTGCTCTACGTGACGGGCGTCACTGCCCTCCAGGCCACCCAGGCGGCGGCCGGTCTCAACGGGGTTCCCGTGCTGACCTTGAGCGACGTGGATCACTTCGCCCAGGGCAGCGGAATGGCGGAGCTCTACGTCGAGAACAGCCGGATACGATTCAGGATCAACCTCACCAACACGAAGCGCTCGCGCCTTCAGCTCAGCTCGAGGCTTCTTTCGCTGGCGACGCTCATCAAGGATGACCCCAATGCGAAGCAGTAACGCCCGGGCGCTGGTCGTCCTCGCCCTGCTGGCGGCGCCTGCCGGTGCGCGGGCGCAGCAACTGCCTGACCTCAGCGCTCGAGGAGCTGATGCGCTTCGATACCGGGCGCGTGTTCGGCGCCTCCGAGCGAATGCAGCCGGTCACCGAGGCGCCCGCGTCCGTCTCGTTCATCACGGCGGACGATATCGCCCGCTACGGGTATCGGACCCTCGCCGACATCCTGCGAGGCGTGCGAGGGTTCTACGTGACCGACGACCGCAACTTCAGCTATCTGGGCGCGCGCGGCTTTGCCAAACCCGGCGACTACAACAGCCGCATCCTGCTGCTGGTGAACGGGCACCGCGTCAACGACAACGTATACGGCCAGGCGGAGATCGGCGCGGAGTTCGGAATGGACCCGGCGATGTTCGAGCGGGTCGAAATCATCCGCGGGCCTGCCTCGGCGCTCTATGGCGACAGCGCGTTCTTCGCGGTCGTCAACGTGATCACGCGGACGGGCGCATCGCTCGGCGGCGCCTCGATGGCCGTTGACGGCGGCAACCTCGACACGGCGCGGGCGCGCGCCAGCCTGGGCCGGAGCCTCGCCAACGGCGTGGACTTCGCCGTCTCGGGCACCTTCGAGCGAAGCGGAGGCGTCGAGCGGCTCTACTTCCCGGCGTTCAACACACCCGAGACCAACCACGGAATGGCCGACGGGCTCGACGGCGAGCAACTCGGGCAGTTCTACAGCCACCTCACCTTCAAGGATCTGACGTTCACGGGCGCATACGGCGCACGGCAGCGGCACGTGCCTACGGCATCGTTCGGCACGCTGTTCAACGAGCAGACATCGCCCGAGCAGACCACCGATCGCCACACCCTCCTCGACCTGCAGTACGCCCACTCATTCGGCGCCACGCGTCTCGTGGGTCGAGCCGCTTACGATCAGTTTTCCGCGAGCGGTCGCTATCCCTTTGCCGGCCCCGAGAACGGCGCGCCGCCACTGGTGAATCACCTTGACGTCCTCGGCGCCAGGTGGAGCATCGGAATGCTGATGCAACGGCCGTTGCCGGGACGGCACGTGTTGACGGCCGGAGCGGAGTTCATCGACAACGTGCATCAGGATCAGCAGCTGCAGTTCAGCGATTCGAGTCTGCCGGTTTTCATCGAGAACCACTCCTCGACACAGCACGCGCTCTACGCCCAGGACGAGTTCAAGGCCGCGCGCTGGCTGATCCTCAACGCGGGCGTCCGGTACGATGGCTACGAGAACTTTCAGCGGTTGACGCCCCGTGCCGCCGTCATCGTCATGCCGTCGCCCAACCAATCCTTGAAGTACCTGTTCGGATCGGCGTTTCGCGCACCGAACGCCTACGAGCTGACGACCTTCTACTTCGGAGAGTCGGCCCTGCGGCCTGAGTCGATCGACACCCACGAATTCGTGTGGGAGCGCTACACGAACAACTGGCTGCGCACGTCGGCCTCGGCGTACTGGTACAAGGCAGAGGGCCTGATCACGCTCATTGCGGATCCTTCGACGCGGCTGGGCACCGCGTACGTCAACGAAGGAGAGGTCAGGGCACGAGGGCTGGAGTTCGAGGCGCAAATGCGGATCAGGGGAGGTGTGCAGGCGCTGACGAGCTATGCGCTGCAACAGGTCATCGACCAGGACACCCGCGACGCGCTCACCAACTCGCCACGCCACATGCTGAAGGCGCGCGTGAGCGTGAACGGTCCGACCGATCGGTCCTCCATCGCGGGCGAGGCGCTGTACTTCAGCAGTCGGACGACGCTCGCCGGCAACACCCTGTCATCCGCGACGCTTGTCAACCTGACGATGATCCAGCCGATTGGGCGCTCCTTCGAGGTGGTCGGCACGGTCCGCAATCTCTTCAACGAGCAGTACGCGGACCCGGTGTCCGACCTGCATCTGCAGGACTCCATTCCCCAGAACGGCCGGACATTTCTCATCGGGCTGCGGTGGAAGGGTCCGGCGAAGTAGCCTGTTTCCTGGCAATTACGGCCTCCTGTGCTAAAAAGGACAGACGCCCTAATCCAAGAACGGATATCGTTTTCGAGGCTCGCTAGCCGGAGGAAGAAATGCTTATCACGCTCGTTCAGGACCAGTTCCGGCAGGGTCCACCGCTCACGATTTTCGTGCCTGAGGATCGCGCCGACGACGTGATTAGCGGCATGGCGACGGAAGGCTGGCACGTCCTCAGCAAGATCTACGAGCCGGCCGCGCCCGTGGTCGATTCCCTTCAGGTAGCGCTGCTCCAAGTGAGCGAGATGCCGGCCGGCGAGCCGATTCGAGTGGCCGTTGAATACGGCGCGTTGTCCGCGATCTCCAAGGCACCAATGGCGGCGGTCCCCAACTCGCCGAGTCCTCCGGTTCCTCCGCAGACGAAAGCCGCCAGTCGGAAAGCACGCCCCGCCCAGGCAGCGTCTCAACCCGCGCGAAGCCGACGGCCAGCGCGGAGAGCGAGGCGGCGAAAAGCGTCGACGCGGCACTAACCGATCGTCTTTTCGTAGAGTCGATAGATCTTGTTGAGGCGGCCGCCCGACGCCTCGATCCCCGCATTGATCGCGTTGTTGTCCTCGAGCGTCCATGAGAGTTCGCCGCGCACGTAGCCGTTGGCGACAGCCCGCCCGTAGATTTCAGAAATCATCAACGGATACAAGCCCTGGTTGCGGTACTCGTGAATCACGCCGAGAAGCAGGAGCCGGCAGCGATTGACGATCTTTCTGCGATTCAGGAAATGCCACAGCCCGAACGGCAGCAGATTCCCTTTCATCCGCTTCAGCACCTGGTTCACGTCCGGCAGCGCCACCACCGTCGCGACTGCCCGGCCGCCGACTTCCGCGAACAGGACGAGATCCGGATCGATGACCGGCCTGAGATCGCTGGCGAGCTGCCTCATTTCGGCGTCTGTCGGCGGGACGAACCCCCAGTTGTGCTCCCAGGCCGACCGGTAGATCGACGCCATCAGCGCGAGATCGCGCCCGAACTGTTTCATGTCCACGCAGCGGATCCGAATCTCGTTCTTGCGTCGCACGCGGTCGGCGAGTCTTTGAACATATGGCCTGAGCGGCGCCGTCACATCGAAGTCCCACGCGAGCAGATCCTTCACCTTCACGTATCCCGCGCGCTCGACGAACCCCGCGTACTCCGCGGGGTTGTACGGCATCAACACGTACGGATCGTCATCGAACCCGGAAACGAGCAGCCCTGCACTCTCGTTGAGCGAGGGGTTCACGGGCCCGCGGACCGCACGGCAACCGCGCCGGCGTCCCCACTGCTCGACCGCCGCGAGCAGGGCGGCGCCGGTTGGCGCATCACGCGCCTCGAAGAATCCGAACCACGCCACCCGCTCGCCGTGGAGCTCGTTGTGCGCCCGATCCTCGATCGCCGCCACGCGGCCCTGCACGCGACCGTCGACAACTGCGAGGAACAACTCCATCTCGGCATGCGCGAAAAACGGATTGCGCGCCGACGAGAGACGACGATGGGCGTCGCGGCGGAGCTCGGGGATCCAGTGAGGATCGTTGGCGTAGATCCGATAGGGCAGCTCGACGAACTCCCTGACCTGACGTGCGGTAGCCGCCGGCACGATGGCGGGCGCGGTGTGCTCTGCTTCGGAAGGGCCTGAGCGACTCATCAAAAACGCACGCGCCGATTTTACTGTGGCCGGCCGGCGCCCTGCTATACTCCGCCTGATTGACGGAGGCGTTGATGCGAAGCAGCAAATCGATCGTCATGTGCCTGTTGTTTCTGGGCGTTTCGGGCAGCGCGTTTGCGCAGCGGCAGGGCGGCGCCGCGCCCGCGCGCGCAGTACGTCCACCGCTTTTTCTCCGCGAGGAATGGAAGCAGACGCCGGCCGGCGGCGAGCATCCCGTGACGCCGGAGGCGCTTGCCAACCCGAACCTCGAGCTGAGGCTCTACGGGACGACGAGTAAAGAAGTCCAGCTCACGGGAAGCGCGCAGGACGAGAACAACCCGATTCACGTGTGGACGGGGCTCTGCAGCACGCCGTGCGCGGTCGCGTTCCGCGACAAGAACAATTACGCCGATCTGACGGGTCTTGCCCGGATACGCTGGGTGACCAAGATGTCCGGCTTCCACCAGGTCCGCCCCATCGTCAAGCTGGCGGACGGCACGTGGCTGGTCGGAGACCACGCGGACGGATCCGTCGCCGACTGGCACGTCAGCGAGTTTTCGATCTCCGAAGTGCGCTGGCTGAGGCTCGACATCAACAACGTCGTGACGAAGGGCAATTTCGTTGAAAAACCGGATCTGAGCAAGGTGGACGAAATCGGTTTCGCCGATCTCATCCCGGGCAGCGGCCACGGGCCGGGCGGGTGGTCGGATGTCGCGGCGGTCGAGGTGTTCGGGGGATCGGTGAAACGGCCCTAGCGAACGGAAGACGTAGAACGGAAAACGGAAAACGGAAGACTACTGACGCAGCGCAAACGAAAAGAGCGCGCTGCCCGCGGCGACGGTGACGTACTGCTTGCCGCCGATCGCATAGCTCATCGGCCCGCTGTTCACCTGGCCGCCCAGCGGAATCTTCCACAACAGATCGCCGGTGCGCGCATCGAGCGCGAAGAAATACCCTTCCTTGCCGCCGCTGAAGAGCAGGTCGGACCCCGTCGTGAGCACGCCGCCCCACGTGATGTCGTTCATCTTGAACTCCCACTTCTTCGTGAGAGTTTTCGGATCGAGTGCACGGATGGCGCCGTATCCTTCCTCTTCCTTCTTCAAGTTCGGCGTCAGGGTCGCCTGGCCCATCGGCGTGCCGTTCGGGAGGCCCGCGGCTCGCGGAAACTGGCCTTCCACCGCCACCGTACCGGTGTTCTCCCAGAGGCTGACGTAGAACAGCCCGGTCCGCGGACTGAAAGACGGCGGCGCCCAGTTGGTGGCGCCAAGGACGGTCGGCATGATCAACGTGCCTTGAGGCGTGGGAACCTGACCGGGAATGCGGATGGGCCGGCCCTTCGGGTCGAAGCCGTCCATCCAGTTCACCTTGACGTACGGCTTGCCGAGCAGAAACTCACCGGTGGTCCGGTCGAGCACGTACGCCAGGCCGTTCCGATTCGCCCAGAGCATCAGCTTTCGCGGCCGGCCCTGCCAGATCGAGTCCACGAGTACAGGCACCTGCGTCGAGTCGTAGTCAACCTCGTCGTGCGGCGTGAACTGGTAGTGCCACTTCAGCTTGCCCGTCTCCGCATCGAGCGCAACGACGCTGTCGCTGTAGAGGTTGTCGCCGAGGCGCGAGCGGCCGTCCCAGTCGGGCGCCGGGTTGCCCGTGCCGAAGTAGATCAGATTCGCCTCGGGGTCGTACGCACCGCTGTTCCACACGCCGGCGCCGCCGGTTTGCCACGAGGTGCCCGACCATGTGTCGTTGCCAGGCTCGCCGGGACCCGGAATCGTGTAGAAGCGCCAGAGTTCCTTGCCCGACTTCGCATCGAAGGCCGCGATATAGCCGCGCACGCCGAGGTCGCCGCCGGCCAGGCCGACGACGATCTTGTCTTTCACCACCAGCGGGGCGTGCGTGATCGCGTACTTGTCGGTGATCTTGTCGGTCAGCTTCGCCACCGTCGTGTCCCACAGAATCTTGCCGGTCTTCGAGTCGATGGCCACCAGGTGCGCGTCGATCGTGCCCATGTAGAGCGTGTCGCCGAGGATCGCCAGGCCGCGACTGACTCTGCCGCAACACGGACGCGCCTCGGCCAGGGGCCGGTACTCGAGCGTCCAGAACGGCCGACCCGTGGCGGCGTCGAGCGCCACCACTTCGTACACGCCCTGAACAGGCGGGCCCTGCAGGGTGTACAGCACGCCGTCAACCACCAGCGCCGTCGCTTCGAATTTTTCGAGCGACTTGGATTGCCAAATCCACTGCAGGTCGAGGTTTTTCACGTTGGCCGGCGTGATCTGCGTGAGCGGGCTGAAGCGCTGATTGAAGGGCGTGCCCGAGTAGCTGAGCCAGTTCTGCGGCTCTTTGTCGGCGTGCAGGACGCGATCGAACGACACCTGCGCGCGAAGCGCCACGGCCGTCAGGGCGGCCGACACGAGACAGACAGCAAGAGCCGCA
Organism: uncultured Acidobacteriota bacterium; assembly: GCA_963755195.1. GTDB lineage: Bacteria > Acidobacteriota > Vicinamibacteria > Vicinamibacterales > CAVVIG01 > CAVQJU01. The sequence goes on from CAVWIZ010000001.1 coordinate 19,522, forward strand.
ACGGGCGCGCGTCGCATCAATGTCATCTCTTCTCTTTCAGCGACACGAGATAGCTGACCACGTCGGCCAGCTCCTGCGCGTTCAGTTTGTCTCGGTACGACGCCATCGGCGATTTCTCGACGAACCCGAAGTCGCGCAGATTCGACTTCTGGAACGATCGCAGCAGCTCCTTCGAATCGAGAAGCTGAACGGTGAATGTGTCCAGGTTGAGCAGTCTCCCGGTCGTCGTCGCACCGTCGCGCGCGACGACGCGGTAGAACCGGTTGGGTCCCAGAATCTCTTTGTCGGGATCGAGCACGGAGGTTTCGAGATCGGCGCTGCGGCGAAGCTGACCGACGTTGCTCAAGTCGGGGCCCAGCCGCGATCCGTTGCCGTTGACGCGGTGACAGTCGAGGCACGCACCCTTGCTCTCGAACACCGCTTTCCCGCGCTCGGCATCGCCGGCGGCGGCGGCGCTCCGCTTGGAAGCGGCGAGCGACCTCAGGTAGGCCACCACTTTGGCCGTTTGTTCATCCGAGAATCCGGTCGCCGGCATCGTCGTACCTGGAATGCCGTTCTTGATAATCTGCGCGAGGTCCGCATCGGACACCGCGCGGCGGAACTGGCCGCGGCCCAGGTCGATGCCCGCCACCTGATTGCCGTCGGGACCATGACAGTTCGCGCACGTGTCGCGGAAGACACGTCCGCCGTCTGCGATGTCGGCGGCGGTGTCGTGCTGGGCGGCAAGCGTGCCGCCTGCGAGCAACGCGCCCACGACCAACAGCGTGCACACTTCAGCAGCGCGCATGGCTCGAAATCCTAACAATGTGGAGGCATCTTACTTCACCAGGGGAATCGTCAAGCTTCACCCCACCTGACACAGGGTAGTGGTCAAGTTTAAATCCCTAGCGTTTCTTGCCCAGTCTTGGCCGTGCAGCACGAACCTTCGTCTTGGGTTTCCGTAGGTTTGCCACCAGTCTTGCCAAGGCGCGGAGTCCGTCCTTTTGGGCGCATAACTCGATGAGCATGGACTCGATGCGGTCAAGCTGCCGTGAGTCGTGATCCCGCTGGTCAGGCATTGGCTGGCATCTGGTTTAGACGGGTTCCGCCCCTCTTGCCACTTTCAGGAATGTCATCCGAGTTAATCGCGCGTGAAGCTTCACGCCGTGCTGAGCAGTTTAGCGTACAGGTTGGATAGGCGATCGCCGAAGCCGCTATTACTTGATGTCACTCGCGCGCACATGATGTTCACGAGGCCAGTTGGACGAGTCCTCTATTCAAACTTGACCACTACCCCACACAGGAGTGTGATCCGTCTGTTCCGTATCAGAACAGTCCCAAAGCGTCGTCAACGGAGGCGCTGTGCCAGGTAAATCTCAAGAGCGCCTATGGTTAAGGCCAACGATGAGGGCACGAAGATGGGTGGCGCGAGTCTTGGACTCAAGAGGACATCATGGTCTACTACATGACAGATGGACCAAATAACTTCCGGCGTCCACCGGTGCCTCCTGTTTGCCCGAAGTGCGGAAGTCATCGAACCCAGATCGTCGGCGTCCACAAAGATGCCAGCACGATCAATATCCGCTGCGGCCACTGTGGTGAGGTTTCAACGGTGCCGGCGCCTGCCGCCGACACCAAGAGCAAGGCCGGCGCACCGGCAGAGCTCCTGGAAGTGGAGGAAGAGGGAGTAGCGTAAGCTTTCACCCCTGAGTTCCGATCGCCCTGGCTGGCGCGAGGTCGCGGATATAGCGGATGTCGCCGATGTTGTCATCGTGGGCGCCGGCGCCGCCGGTCTCGCCACGGCGATCTTCGCGCGACGTCTTGCCCCCCACTGCTCCGTCCTGCTCCTCGACAGCGCGCGCCGGCCAGGCGCGAAAATCCTCGTCAGCGGCGGCTCTCGCTGCAACGTCACAAACGCCGTCGTATCGGACGCCGACTTCTGGGGCGGACGGCGCACGATCGTCCGCCGCGTCCTCCGCGCGCTTCCCGTGCGCGACACCATCAGTTTCTTCAGCGACATCGGCGTCGGCCTGCGCCAGGAGGCCGACGGGAAGCTCTTTCCAGGCACCAACCGGGCCCGCGACGTCCTCGACGCGCTGCTGAACGAAACGCGGCGCGTTGGCGCCACGCTCGCCGCCGACGCCCGTGTGCTCGACATCGCGCGCGACGCCGGCGGATTTCGCGTCGTGACGAAGCACGGCGACATTCGAGCAACCCGCGTCGTCCTTGCCACGGGTGGACAATCACTGCCGAAGAGCGGAAGCGACGGCGCCGGCTTCGACATGGCGCGTCGCCTCGGCCATACAGTGGTGGCGACGACGCCGGCGCTCGTCCCGTTGCTGCTGTCGCGCGACGCCGATCCGATCCACAAGGAACTGAGCGGCGTCGCGCACGTCGTCGAGCTGGCGCTCTGGGTTGACGGGGCGGTGGCGATCCGCCTGACCGGTTCGCTCCTGTGGACCCACTTCGGCATCAGCGGGCCGGTGACACTCGACATGTCTCGACACTGGCTTCGCGCCCAACTCGACGGGCGCGCCGTGTCGCTCACGGCCGGCTTTTGTCCGGGCCAGCGCTTCGACGAGCTCGACGCATGGTGGACCAAGCGCGCGATCGAACGGCCGCAGACCTCGCTCGCGAGCGCCCTTTCGACGATCCTTCCTGCATCGGTGGCGGCGGCACTTCTGCGCCGGCTGACGCTCGATGCGGGAACCGCGCTCGCTCATCTCAGGCGCGACGATCGGCGACGGCTCGCCCACGCGCTGAGCGCGTGGCCGCTCGAGGTGATCGGTTCTCGCGGGTACAACTACGCGGAAGCGACGGCGGGCGGCGTCACGTTGACCGAAATCGATCCGGCGACCATGCAGTCGCGGATCTGTCCGGGCCTGTACCTCGTGGGCGAGATTCTGGACGTGGACGGCCGGATTGGCGGCTTCAACTTCCAGTGGGCGTGGTCGAGCGCGCGCGTGGCGGCCGCGGCGCTCGGCGCATAATCAGCGACCAGCGTCCGATCGCTCGAGTCCGAACCACCCCAGATTGCCGCAGGCACGTACGTCATCTGCCGGATGACAGGGGCGCACGCGATCGACTACCGTTGCTGCCGTCATGTCGGGCCGATCGCGTTTTGCTCTCCTTTCCCTTACGGTTTTCACCACGTGGCTGGCGTCGGCCGCCATGCGGCTTCACGCGCAAGGCGCCTCCGCCGATCTCACGCGACCCTTGACGTTTCAAAACACCCTCGACATGGCCACGTCGAGGAACCTGGGGCTCGCGGCCGCGCGGCGTCAGCGGGCGATTCGCGACGCGGCGGTTCGCACGGCAGGTCAGCGTCTCAACCCCGATGTCGGCGTCGATTTCACGCAGGACACCCCGCACTACGGCGTCATGTTCAACGTCCCGGTGGAAATCGGCGGCAGGCGCGGGCGGCGCATCGACCTGGCCAAGGAAGAACTGACGCTGGCCGACGTGGACGTGCAGGCCGAGATGCGCAGCGTCCGTCGCGAGGTGCGCGCGGCGTTCTACACGCTGGTCGCTGCGGACGAGCAGGTGCAGCTCGCCGACACCGCGCTCACCATCGCGCGCAGCCTCCGCGACGCCGCGCAGCTGCGCTTCGACACCGGCGCCGCGCCTCGACTCGAAGTGCTGCAGGCCGACCTTGGTGTGGCCCGGACCGAAACCGATCTCGACCTGGCGACGAGCGCTCGAGCCGTGACGCAAGCCGCGCTCAACGGCGTGCTGAACCTGCCCCCGCAGCAGACACTGACACTCGCGGGAACGTTGTCCGATCACCTCGAGGCGCCCGCCTTCGACAGCGCGCTCACGCTCGCCACGGCGTCCAACGTGGACCTCGTGCGACTCGACAAGGAAATCGCCATCGAACAACGGCGCCTGGAGCTCGTGCGCGCCGAACGGACGCCGACGCCGGTGTTCTCGATCGGCGGCGTCTTCAGCTCTCCTGAGCTGAGCAAAGGCCTCGCCGGTTCCGTCGGTATCGGTCTGCCGATCTTCAGCCGGAACCAGGGCGAGATCGCTGCAGTCGATTGCCGTGACGTCGCAGCTGCGCGCCAGGCGCGACGCCGAGCGACGGGCCCTCGAGACGAGCATCTTCGTCACGCTCGGGAAGATCGACGCGCAGCGCAGACAGTTCAACGCGTACCAGCAGCGACTGGTGCCGACCGCGGCGAACCTCGGAACGCTGGCCGAAGAAAGCTACCGCGCGGGACGCACGTCGGTGCTTGACGTGTTGATCGTGCAGCGCAATCTTCGCGACTTCAGGCGCGAAGCGCTGCAGGCGGGCCTGGATCTTCAACTCTTGCTCGCCGATCTGGAGGAATTGCTTGGCTCCGCACTGCCCTAGAATGCTTCGCTCGAAAAGGGCTGAGGGCCAAAGAGACAGGGCTGAGGGCAAAGGGCGCCCTGAGCTCTTAGCCCTTCTCCTCGTCGCCGCGCTGATAGCCGTGGGTTGTGGCGCGAAGAAGGACGAAGAGGAGCCCGCGGCGGCCGACGTGCCGACGATCGTGGCCGATGTGGCGAAGGTCACGCGCACGACGTTGACCGACGAACTGGTCGTGCGCGGCTCCATCGCAGCGGCCCCGAACGACGATGTGAAGGTGAGCGCCCTGGTGGCGGGGCGGGTCGAGGCGGTGACGGTGGCCGAGGGCGACGCCGTGCGAGAGGGCCAGGCCATCGCCGAGCTCGATCGGCGCCCCTTCGACGATCAGCGACGGCAGGCCGCCGCGGTCCTCGAACAGGCTCGGGCGCAGGTCGAAAACGCCCGGCTCAATCTGCAGCGGAATCAACAGTTGTTCGAGCGGGGCATCTCGGCGGGCAAGGAAGTCGAAGACGCGCGGACGCAGGTGGCGGCGGCACAAGCGGCCGTCGAACAAGCCGCGGCGGCGCTCAGTACCGCCGATCGCAACGTCGAGCGCGCGCACGTGCGGTCGCCGATTGCCGGCCAGGTCGTCAAACGCATGGTCAGCGTCGGTGAACAGGTGGACGGCACCGCGGCACAACCGATCGTGCAAGATTGCCAACCTCGATCGCGCCGAGCTGGCGGCGAACGTGCCGGCCGAGTATCTGTCTCGCGTCAGGGTCGGCCAGACCGTGTCGGTCAGCACCGACGCGTACGCCGGCCGCACGTTCGCCGGCGCCATCCTCGCGATTGCGCCCGCAGTCGATCCGACGACCAACGCCGCGCTCGTGCGTATTCGCGTGGCCAACGGCGGAGACGTGCTGAAAGTCGGCATGTTCGCCGAGGCGCGCGTTCGGCTTGGCGAGCACGTCGGCGCGCTGGTTGTTCCAGCGTCGGCGCTCGTGCGCGACCAGCGCGGGACGTCGGTTTACGTCGTGACCGGCGACATCGCCGAACGCACCGCTGTGAAGGTGGGCCTCGAGCACGCCGACGCGGTTGAGATTCTGTCGGGCCTCGATGAAGGCCAGACCGTGCTGACCTCGTCCGTGTACGGCCTCGGCGAGAGCGCCAAGCTGGCGCTCCCGCTCTCAAGCCGTTCCTGCCCCTCCCGCCCGTCCTGCCCGTCCTGCCTCGGGATCCCAGAAGCCATGAACCTCGCCCGCTTCGCGAAAGACAACGCGCCGCGTCATCGTCTTCGGCGTGCTCTTCGTCACGCTCGCCGGCGCCTATTCGATGACCACGCTGCCGAGCGGCATCTACCCCGAAGTCGAGTTCCCGCGCATCGCGATCGTGGCGCACTCGGGCGATCTCTCGCCGCGGATCATGATGATCGCCGTCACGCGGCCGCTCGAAGAAGCGGCGCGCGAAGTGCTGGGCGTCCGTCGCGTGCGGTCGCGGACCATTCGCGGCGCCACCGAGATCTCGGTCATCTTCAACCCCGACGCCGACATGCCGTACGCCCTGCAGCTGATGCAGGGCAAGGTGGACGAAGTACGCCCGGGCCTGCCCTCGGGCACGGAGATTCGCGTCGAACGCATGACGCCGTCGCTCTTCCCGATGATGAGCTTCAACGTCACGGGCGATCTTCCCGCCAGCGATCTGCGCGACATCGCGATGTTCCAGATTCGGCCGCTGCTCAGCCGCATTCCCGGCGTCTCGCGCGTGGACGTGTCGGCCACCGACGAGCGCGAGGTGTCGGTGATCGTCGATCCGAACAAGCTGAACGCCGCCAGGCTGACCCTCGACCAGGTGGCGCAGGCGCTCAAGAACGCCAACCAGATCACGTCGGTCGGACGGCTGCCGAAGGACTATCAGCAGTTCCTCGTCCTGGCCACCGGCGAGTTGACCAGCCTCGACGACGATCGGCGGCACCGTCGTCGCGTTCCGGCAGCAGACGCCGGTCTACCTCGGCGACATCGCCGAGGTGCGCGAAGGCGTCGTCGATCGCACCACGCTCATCACCGGCAACGGCCAACCGGCGGCCGTCGTCAACGTCGCGCGCCAGATCCGCGGCAACATCCTCGCGATCGCGCAGGGCGTCGAAGCGACGCTGCGCGACAACGCCCGGTCGCTGCCGCCCGCGATTCGCATCTCGAAGGTGTACGACCTGGCGGCGTTCGTCCGCGACGCGGTGCAGAGCGTCGGCGAGGCGATCCTCATCGGCAGCCTCCTGGCGATCTTCGTGCTGCTGGCGTTCCTGCGCGACTGGCGCGCCACCTTCGTGGCCGCGACGACACTGCCGTTGACGATCGTCGGCACGTTCTTCGTCCTTCACATGGCCGGCGGCACGATCAACCTCATGTCGATGGGCGGTCTGGCGATCGCGATCGGTCTCGTCATCGACGATGCGATTGTCGTCGTCGAAGAACATTCATCGGCACCTGGTCGCGGGCGAAACGCCGGCGGTGGCCGCCGAGCACGGCACGAACGAGCTGGTCGGCGCCGTCATCGGATCGACGCTGACGACGGTCGTCGTGTTCATCCCGCTCGGGTTGCTGCAGGGCATGGTCGGCCAGTTCTTCGCGGCGCTGTCGCTGACGCTGTTCGGCGGCCGTGCTGCTGTCGCTCGTCTACGCGCTGCTCTTCATCCCCGTCCCGGCGGCTCGGCTGCTCAAGGCTCGAGCCGGGGACGACCGGGACGCCGTCTGGCTGAGCCGGCGGTACGAGGCGTTTCTGCGGGGCGCGTTGGCGCGGCCGGCGTGGGTGATTGCCGTCACGCTCATCGTGGCCGTCGCCGGAGGGCTGTTCTACTTCCGGCTGGAGACGGGGTTCCTTCCGGAAATGGACGAGGGCGGGTACGTCATCGACTACGTGACGCCGCCCGGGACGTCGCTGCCGGAAACCGATCGGATGGTTCGGCGGATCGAAACCATCCTCGCGAAGACGCCGGAGATTGCCGACTTCACGCGGCGGACCGGCACCGAAATGGGCATGTTCGCGACGGAGCAGAACAGCGGCGACATCCTCGTGCGGCTCAAGCCCCGATCCGCGCGCGACAAAAGCGTCGAGGATCTGATCGAGTCGGAGCGCGAGCAGTTCGCCAGGGAAATGTCGGGGATGACGATCGAGTTCGTCCAGATTCTGCAGGACATGCTCGGCGATCTGGAGGGCGCGCCCGAGCCGGTCGAGGTGAAGGTGTTCGGCGACGACATCGGCACGCTCGAAACGCTCGCCGCGCGTCTCGGCGACAAGTTGAAGAAGATCGACGGGCTCGTCGACCTCGTCGAGCCGCGGCGGGGGAATCCCGAGCTCGAGGTTCGCATCGATCCGACGCGCGCCGCGAAGGCCGGCTTCACGACCCAGGACGTGTCGACCCAGCTCGTCGAACGGCCTGCTCGGCGAGGTCGCCACCGAGGTGCGCCGCGCCGATCGACTGATCGATCTGCGCGTTCGGTATCCGGACGCGTACCGGTTCAATGCCGACGTGGATTCGCGAGTATCCGCTGGTCACGCCCGCGGGCGGCGTCGTGCCGCTGTCGGCGACAGCGGACATCGCGCCCGTCGAAGGCACGGCGCAGCTGTATCGCGAAGATCTGAAGCAGATGGTGCCGATCACCGGCCGGCTCGAAGGCCGCGACATGGGCAGCGTCGTCGCTGACGTGCAGGACGTGCTGGCGTCGGAGCGCCTGCCGGTCGGCTACACGTACGCGATCGGCGGGCAGTACGAAACGCAGCAGGAGTCGTTCCGGTCGCTGCATGGTCGTGCTCGGCGGTTGCCGTGCTGCTGGTGTTCGGCCTGCTCGTCGCGCAGTTCCGGCGGTTCACCGCGGCGCTCGTCATCATGTCGGCCGCGCCGCTGTCGCTCGTCGGCGCGTTCGGGCTGCTCGTGCTCACCGGCACGCCGCTCAACGTCTCGTCGTTCATGGGCCTGATTCTGCTCATCGGCCTCATCGTGAAGAACGGGATCATCCTCATCGACTACGCGGACAGCCTGACGGCGGAGCGGCCTCGAGCGCCGCGAAGCGCTCGTGCGCGCCGGCGCCATCCGGCTCCGGCCGATTCTGATGACGACGCTGTGCACGCTGTTCGGGTTGCTGCCGCTCGCGCTCGGGCTCGGCGCGGGGGCCGAGCTGCAGAAGCCGCTGGCGATTGCGGTGATCGGCGGATTGTCGGTGTCGACGGTCGTGACGCTCGTGTTCGTCCCGACGCTGATGTCGATTCTGCCGGCGGTCACAGCTGCCGACCCAGCGAGCTCGGCCGGCTGGCCGCCAATTCCCGGCGGCCGACCACCGACTCTAGCTGGCTTTCTTTTTCACCGCCCGCTTGCGCGGGGCCTTCGCGGGCGCAGGCTCGTTGGTGGCCTGCAACGTGACGAGGCGCGTGGAGAACGTACGACGTCCGCCTTCGTCGAAATCGATGACCGTGTGGTGCTCGTTGACCTCGACCAGCGTCCCCGGTCCGTACGTGGGCTGCGAGACGCGGTCGCCCTTCGTCCATGCTTTCATCGTTATCCTAAGCTCGCGGGGGCCGCGCCCCCGCGCACGCGCGCGATCGGGCTACCAGCGGGGCTCGCGACGTCCGCCGCCACCGCCGCCGCCGCGATTGCCGCCAAATCCACCACCGCCACCGCCGCCGCCAAAGCCGCCCTCCGGTTTGGGCCGGGCCTCATTCACTGTCAGGCTGCGACCGCCCATCTGAAACTGGTTGAAGTCGGCGGCCGCTTTCTGCGCTTCTTCGTCGGTGGACATCTCGACGAATGCGAACCCCCGGGCGCGTCCCGTCGCCGCATCGCGCATCACGCGCACCGACTCCACGGTGCCGGCTTTGCTGAACAGCTCCTGGAGCTCTGCCTCTCCCGTGCTATACGGAAGGTTCCCGACGTAAAGCCTTCGACCCATTACCTTCTCTCCTCGCTCTGCAAAAGTGGTTGCGCAAGCTAAGCAGTCACGTTCGAGGAGAGCGAGTCAGAACAGAGGCTCGATCGGCTCTCGGCGCGGGCGAAGCGGGCGGGCGGACCACCAAGGGCGCGTAGTCTATCAACGGTCCCCGCCACACGCAAGTACGGCGGTCCAACAGCGGCTTCAGACGATCCTCGTCGCGGGGCACGTGTTGGGCGCGCCTTTCCCGGCACTCAAAAACACCCGTCTCCGTCCAGCTCCGTGCCATATGCTAGAGGTCTACTAACTACATGCGCCCGCTGAAAGTCTCGTCCGACGCCGCGCTGCCAGGTTCGATGGCGGACTTGCGCGCCTGGGTTCACGATCGCCTGCAACTGTCGCCCGACGACGAACGGGCGCTCCTGAACGCGTGTGAAGCCGTGCTCGAACGGCAGCGCGAGAGCTCCAAGGAATTGAGCAGAAAGGCGATTCGGGCCTTGTCGAGCGATCTGGCCACGAAGGTCACCGCCTTGCAGAGCCGGCTCTCAAAAGACCACACCCTGACCGACATCGCGGCGAGCTTCGACGGCGTGCTGGCGGATCTGACCGAACAGTCGCACCGCGATCCCAAGACGAAACTTCTCCAATTCCCGTGGTTCATGGACCGCCTCCAGTGGTTCCTGGGGTTCGAACAGCGGCTGCGGTGGTGCGCCGTCGGCCTGGTCGACATCGCGAACTTCAAGGCCTACAACGACACGCTCGGACACCTGGTGGGCGATGAAATCATCGAGCGGGTCGCCTTCATTCTCGCCGAGCAGATTCGTTCCGACGATCTGCTCGCCGGGGCGTCCCAGCCTCCGCGGGTCGGCGATTTGCACGCCCGCTTTGGCGGCGACGAATTCGCCTTCCTGATTCCAAACGTGCCCACCTTCTCCGCGGCCTGCCACGTGGCCCAGCGATTCAAGGCCGTGGTCGAAGGCTACAACTGGGCCTCGGTGAATCGGGCTCTTGCCGAACGGCCCGTCCGCGTGGACATCGGGATGGCATGCCTGCAGCTTGGGCCGCTCGCCGAACGGCAATCGCGGACCGGACCGTTGGCGGCCGAATTGATCGACCGGGCCGACCACCTGATGTACTCCGCAAAACGGGTGCATGCCGACTCCGTGCGGTCGATGGGCTTTCGTGTCGAGGCGGGCAAGCTCGTCGCGATCTTCGACTGGGAGAGCGCGTCGGGGACGGAGACTGCGCCGACAAGCGCGTGACCTCGGTGGCCCGATTTCGCGCCCCCCGCGGTAAATCACGCCGGCCAGAGGCGCCCGCTACTTGACGCGCACATCCCGTCCGCGCTGTCCGCGCCCCGTATGATGACCTGCTCCACGACAACCCTGTGACCCTGACCCCCGGTACACGGCTCGGCCTCTACGAAATCGTGGCACTCCTGGGCGAGGGCGGGATGGGTGAGGTCTATCGAGCCACCGACACGAAGCTGAGCCGCAGCGTCGCCATCAAGATTCTGCCTGATGCGTTCGCAAGCGACGGCGACCGCATCGCCCGATTCGAGCGGGAGGCCAAAGCGCTCGCGTCGCTCAATCATCCCCATGTCGCCGCACTCCACGGTTTTGAGGAGGCCGGCGGCCGCCATCTTCTGGTCATGGAGTTGGTCGAAGGCGAGACGCTCGCCGAGCGGCTGCGGCGCGGACCGATGACGGTTGACGACACACTGAGGGTCGCGCACCAGATCGCCGATGCGCTCGAGGCGGCGCACGAGAAGGGCGTCGTCCATCGCGACTTGAAGCCGGCGAACGTGAAGATCACCCCCGAGGATCGGGTCAAGGTGCTCGATTTCGGTCTGGCGCGGCTGCGGGACGAACCGGACGCGGCGGCGCGATCGAATCTGTCGAACTCGCCGACCCTGGGCCTCCTGGCCACGCAGGCAGGTGTCATCCTGGGCACGGCCGCGTACATGTCGCCCGAACAGGCGAAGGGGGCGCCCGCGGATCACCGCAGCGACATGTTCTCGTTCGGCTCGGTGCTCTACGAGATGTTGACCGGGCGCCAGGCGTTTCAGGCCGACACGCCGTCAGAGATCATGGCCGCCGTGCTGATGCGCGAACCAGACCTCGCGGCGCTGCCGGCGAACCTGAGCCCCAGACTCACGGATCTCGTTCGTCGGTGTCTGGAAAAACCGCCGAAGCGGCGCTGGCAGGCAGCGGGCGATCTGAGGGCGGAAATCGAAGCGATCATGACGGCGCCGCGGGCGACCGTTGAAAGCGCCGCGGCGGCTGCCTCACGCAAACCACTCTGGAGGCGGGCCATCCCGCTGGCAGTCACCGCGATCGTCTCCGCCGCGATCGTCGGCGGCGCGATCTGGTGGACCCGAGCGCCGTTGGCGCGTCCCGCTGTCGTGCGATTGCCGTTTCTCCTCGACCCCGGACAGCAGTTCACGAACACCGCGTTTCGGATCCTCGCGATCTCGCCGGACGGCACGCAGATCGTGTATGCAGCCGACGGGCGCTTGTATCTGCATGCGATGGCGGAAGCCGGATCAAGACCGATTCCCAACACCGAGCAAAGCACCGGCGTGGAGGCCTTCTCGCCGGACGGCCGGTCCATTGTGTTTTCGACGACCGATCGAGCACTCAAGCGCGTCGAAGTCGGTGGCGGAGCGGCGGTGACGCTTGGTTCGGTCGAGTTGCCGTTTAGTGTGAGCTGGGGCCAGGACGGGATTCTCTTCAGCCAACCTGGGGCCATCATGCGGGTCTCGCAGGACGGCGGCAAACCGGAAACGATCGTCAGTCTCGAACCCGGGGAGCGCGCGAATGGGCCGCGACTTCTGCCTGATGGGCAAACGCTTCTGTTTGCGCTTGTGAATGGCCCGCGTTTGGACGCCGAGGATTCCGGAGACATCGTCGCGCAGTCGCTGAAATCCGGCGCACGACGCACGCTGGTTCATGGCGGAAGCGACGCGCGGTACCTGCCGAGCGGTCACCTCGTGTATGCGCTCGGCGGCGTTCTGTTCGCGGTGCCATTCAACCCTGCCCGACTCGAGGTGACCGGAGCTCCGCGGCCCGTCGTCGAAGGTGTGAGGCGCGGGGCATTTGGAGGAGCAAGTTTCTCCGTGTCGGACGGCGGCTCTCTCGTTTACGTGCCAGGGCCGGCGACGACATCAACGCGACAGCAGGCGCGGCTTGTCGTGGTCGATGAAAAAGGCCACAACGACGTGCTGAAGCTTCCTCTGGGTCAGTACGAATCGCCGCGGGTTGCCCCCGACGGCAAGCGGATTGCGTTTGGAACCGACGACGGCAAGGAGGCCAATATCTGGGTGTACGACCTCGACGGCGTCAGCTCGCCGCGTCGGTTGACGTTTGCCGGCAAGAATCGTTTTCCGATCTGGTCGGCCGACGGCCGTCACGTGGCGTTTCAGTCGGATCGCGAGGGAGACCTCGCCGTCTTCTGGCAGCCGGCCGATGTGAGCGGCGCGGCGGAGCGGCTGACGAAGCCTGAGCCGGGCATGGCTCATGTTCCGGAGTCGTGGTCGCACCGAGACGACCTGTTTTCGTTCAGCGTCGTCAGAGGCAACGCGGCGACACTGTGGACGTTCTCGATGCGAGACAAGAAGGCGACACCCATTGGCGATGTGCGCTCGGCGGCGAGCCTCAATTCCGATTTTTCACCCGACGGACAATGGATCGCCTATACGCTCCGAGGCGGAACCTCCGTGACGGCCATCTTCGTCGAGCCCTTTCCCTCAACCGGAGCGAAGTATCAAATTGCGAGAGAGGACCTCGGACATCATCCCGTCTGGGGTCCCAATGGATCGACGCTCTTCTACGCGCCAGGCGGCGAACCGCTGGCCGCGGTCAGCATCGCGACCCGGCCGACTTTTGCGGTTGCTAACCTCCGCCAGTGGCCGGGCAGACTGCCAAACGTCAACCCTTACGGCGCACCAAGGAATTTCGACGTGATGCCCAACGGGAGAGGCTTTGTCTTCGCTGCGTTCGAAACCCGCGAGGCGGCGACCGCCGTTGCAGCCTCACCGCGCATTCAGGTCGTCCTCAACTGGTTCGAAGAGCTCAAGGCGCGCGTCCCGGCCACGCCGTAATGAATGTCGCCGGGCCGGGACGGCCGGTCCCCTTGTGAAATAATCCTCGCATGCCGGTGCAGCTCGGATGCGAGCGCCTCCTCGCCTCTTCCGCGCTCGACGGGAAGCGCCTCGGTCTGGTCTGCAACCCGGCGTCGGTGGACGGCGCGCTCCGCCACGTCGCGGATCGGTTCGCCGAGCATCCGCAGATCCGTCTGGCGGCGCTCTTCGGTCCCCAGCACGGCTTCCGATCCGACGTCCAGGACAACATGATCGAGACGCGCCACGGTCAAGACGACGTCCGGCGCGTGCCTGTATATTCGCTGTACAGCGAGACGCGCGAGCCGACCGCGGACATGCTCGCCGGCCTCGACGCCATCGTCATCGATCTTCAGGATGTCGGCTCGCGCATCTACACCTTCGTCTACACGATGGCCAACTGCCTGATCGCCGCGCGGAAGCACGGCGTCAAGGCGATCGTCTGCGATCGTCCCAATCCCATCGGCGGGGTCGGGGTCGAAGGACCGATGCTCGTGCACGGGTACGAGTCGTTCGTCGGCCAGTACCCGATCCCGATGCGTCACGGGATGACCATCGGCGAGCTGGCACAGCTGTTCAACACCGAGTTCGGCATCGGCGCGGATCTCGCCGTGATTTCGATGGACGGATGGCAGCGCGACATGTACTTCGACGCCACGGGCCTGCCCTGGGTGATGCCCTCGCCCAACATGCCGACGCTCGACACCGCGGTGGTATATCCGGGCAGCGTGCTGTTTGAAGGCACCAACGTCTCGGAAGGGCGCGGCACGACCAGGCCGTTCGAGATCGCCGGAGCGCCCTGGGTGATCGCCGAGCCGTTTGCCGACACCATGAACCACGCGGGCCTCGACGGCGTGCGCTTCCGTCCGGCGGTGTTCGAACCGACGTTTCAGAAGCACGCGCGCACCGCGTGCGGCGGCGTGCAGATGCACGTGACCGATCGCCAGACGTTCAGGCCCGTTGAAGCAGGGGTTGCGCTCATCGCGGCCTTCCGGGCGGCCGGCCCGGATCGTTTCGCGTGGCGCGATCCGCCTTACGAGTACGAACACCAGAAGATGCCCATCGACATCCTGGCGGGATCGTCCGAGTTGCGCGAGCAAATCGAGAGCGGCGTCAGCGCACGCAACATCGCGCGTTCATGGAAACCGTCCGTCGACGCGTTCCACAAAACGCGCGAACGCTTCCTTATCTACTGATTAGAGCGTTTTCTCTTTCCGTGTAGTACGCCTCTCTACGACGATTGGAACGCAGAGTCCGCAGAGGACGCGCAGAGATCGCAGAGCGATTCGACGCGGCGCCGCGAAGCGGCGGCGGTGGTTGAGAGAATCAGAAGACAAGCCAGATGAAACCGCGCCTGGTTTGTCTTCTGATTCTCTCAACCTGCCGCCCGGCCGGCTTTGCCGGCCGGCCGCCTCGAATCGATCATCACACTGCGATCTCTCTGGTTGATCATCTTTCGCAGCGTCCTCAGCGGTCGAGGGTTCTCGTCGTGTGCTTCGTGTCTTCGTGGTAGCCAGCCGCAGGCTCAGAATCCTAGAACATGAGCTCGTCGGGCCGCGAACGGGCGCCCGCCGGGCGCGGAGGCGTGAGCCGTGACCATAGCTTTTCGCCGAGCTCGCGGACAGGACCGCTCATGTTGCAACTCTGCGCCACCGCTACTTGAAGTGCGCCGACGACAGCTCGTTCTCCTGGCATATGAACTCGATCAACTCGTCGTCCGGCATCAGACGCTGCGTCACCTTGACGGTCCACGGCTTCGTGTAGGCCTTCGGATCGTCAACGGTGAGCTCGATTTCGAGCGTGCCGTAGTTGACGCGGCGGAATCGCTCGGTCATCTTTCCGGCATCGGTCAGCGGGCTGCCGTTGACATCGAGCCACCCGCCGTCGCGGAAGCCGCTCGTCTGGACGACCAGGGTGTCGCCATCCCACGCGCCGGTTGAATATCCGAACCACCACGGCTGCGGATCTTTCGTCGGCAGCGCGCGGCCGTCGGTGAAGATCTGCCGGACGCCGGCGTTGCCTTCATAGAGGATGACGATCTGGTGCGGCGCCTGAATGATCTTGCGCGGCTCCGGATGCAGGTGCAGCTGCATGTTGCCGAGCGGCAGGCAATGCGCGTCGGGATTGTCTTTGGCGTTCTCGGCCGTGCGTTTGTTCTTGAGCTCGCGCGCCCACGGCTGAAACGGCAGGCCGCCGGGAACCGCGGTGCCGATATCGAAAAACGCGGCGATGCTCGGGGCCGGAGGCCGCCGGGCCTCAGCCGTCCTGGTGCCCGGCGCCCCGCCGGTTCCGGTGATCACCGTGCTCGCGGCGGCGCCCTCGCGCCACCCGAGGTTTTCCCACACGCCTGTCAGATCGGGCTTGCCGTCGAAGAACTTCGGCGCGCCGGCGGCGAGATTCACCTTGCCGTCAGCCGTTCGCGGCGCCCGGGGCGTCGGATGCGACGGCCACTGCGCGGAAAGCGATGGCGACAACGCAGCGACGAGCGCCAAAGCGGCAGCCGTAAGCAAGCTTTTCATGTCAACCTCTTCGGTCGGCCGCGATCCGAACCGTGAACCGTGAACCGTGAACCGTGAACTACGGACTTCACCGGTAGGCCGCGGCTTGGATGCCGTAGAGCTCCGAGTACTGTCCGCCCTTCGCCATCAGATCCTCGTGCGTCCCCACTTCGACGACGCGGGCGCCGTCGAGCACGACGATGAGATCGGCCATGCGGACGGTGGAAAAGCGGTGCGACACGAGAATCGTGATTCGCCCTTCATCGTCCCGATGCTTCGCGGCCTCCGCGTAGCGTTCGAACAACGCGTGCTCGGTTTCGGCGTCGAGCGCCGCGGTCGGTTCGTCGAGCACCAGCAGAAGAGGGATGTCGCGCATGAACCCGCGGGCGAGCGCGAGCTTCTGCCACTGACCGAAGCTCACCTCCACGCCGTTCGGCCAGGTCGGTCCGAGCTGCGTCTCGAGCCCCGCCGTCAGCTTCACCACGACATCGTCCGCGCCGGCGCGGCCAACGGCCGTGACAACCGCGGGCTGGTCGTCGAGCCGCGGCACGTCGCCGACGCCCACGGTGTGGCGCGCACGGAACTCGAACTTGAAAAAGTCCTGGAACGCGCCGGCCAGGCGTTCGCGCCAGCGGTCGGCGGGCATGCGCGCCAGGTCGGCGCCGTCGATCAGGATTCGTCCCTCGGTCGGCTCGTACATCTTGGCGAGCAGCTTCACCAGCGTGCTCTTGCCCGCGCCGTTCTCGCCCACGACCGCGACGACCGTCCCGGCCGGCAGCTCGAGGTTCACATCGTCGAGCACCAGGCGATCGGTGCCTGGATAGGCGAACGAGACATGATCGAAGCGGATGCCCCGAGCAAGTTTCACCGGCACGGGCACGTCAGTGAACGCCCCGAGCGAGGCCGCGTAGTCCTCGAGCCACGCCAACCGGCGCGCGCCGTAGGCCCAGAAGCCGGTGAGGAAGCCGAGCTCGCCGACCGTGGCGCCGATGTAGGCCGACAGGCGAGAGCCCGCCGCCAGAGTCAGCAGGACATTGCCGGCCGACGCCTTGAGGCCCAGCGACACGAATACGATGGCGCCAACGTATGCTGCGCCGAACACGGCCCACGCGAGCGAGTGCCACGCGGCCGATCTCCACCGCACCGCCGATATGGGACCAAAGCCGAAGGCCCACGACTGTCGGCGGTCGCGGGCCAGCCGCTCGCCGATGCCGGTCACCCGCACTTCCTTGCCGGGCGGCGCGGTCGTGGCGAGCATGAACAGATGCCGGGCAAGGCGGTTGTACGGCGCCGCTCGTTCCTGCGCCCCGCGCTCCACGGTGGGCCGCCACGTCGAAGTGAGCGCTGTCGGAGCGGCGAACACGGCGAGCAGCACGAGCGCCGGATGAATCGACATCAGCAGCGCGATCGTGACCCCCAAACGCAGAATCCATGAGCACGTCGAAAAGACCGACATGTACATGTGATCGAGCACGAACACCTGATCGCGAAGCATCGCGAGACGATCCAGATATTCGGGCATCTCCTGATGGGCAATCGTCGCGACCGTCGCCTGGAGCCGCGCGACGTGCGCCTCGAGCGCGATCGTGATCTTGTCGCGGAAACGGCGCTGCAGGCGCGTGCTGACGGTGCGGAGAAACCAGGTGGCCACGGCGGACACCGCAAGCGCGACGGCGGCGATGCGCACCAGGCCCCCGTCGTTCTTCAGCAGGCCGTCGGCGATCAGCTTGAACCACAGCGCCAGCAGCGCGTCCGGCAGCGCCGAGAGCAGTGACAGGCCGAACGCGACCAGCATCAAGCCGGGCTCGTAGCGGTAGCCCAACTTGCAAAGCCGCCACATGGACGAGAGCATCGGCGGAAGATCGTCAGTGGCACGACCGGCGCGGCGCTTAGGCGAGGACGTCATACGTCGTGCCCTCCTCGTCCTCGGCCCCGCCAAAACGCTGGGCCTGCAGATCGAACATCGTCCGGTAACGTCCGCCCCTGGCCATGAGCTCGTCGTGGGTGCCGAGCTCGACGACCTTCCCGTGCTCGAGCACGCAGATCCGATCGGCCTGACGTACGGTGGAAAAACGGTGAGAGATCAGAATGGTGGTGCAGCGCCTGGTCGCGGCCAGGATGCGCTCGAAGATCTCGGCTTCCCCGCGCACATCGAGCTGCGCGGTGGGTTCGTCGAGCAACACGACGCCGGCGCCGCGCTCGACGGCGCACAGCGCCCGCGCCAGCGCCACGCGCTGCCACTGCCCGCCCGAGAGATCGGTACCGCCCTCGTAGCCGCGCGACAGGATGGTGTCGAGGCCGGCGAGCTGTTCGGCGCCGGCGGACTGAAGGGCCTTGAGAATTTGCTCGTCGGGCGCGCCGGCGGGCGCGACGTTGTCGCGCAACGGAAGCTCGAAGCGGACGAAATCCTGGAAGACCGCCGTGAGCCGCGATCGCCACGAACCGATGTCGAAGTCGCGCAGATCGACGCCGTCCATTTCGATGGCGCCCGACTGCGGGTCGTACAAGCGGCACAGCAGCTTGGCGAGCGTCGTCTTGCCGGCGCCGTTCTGGCCGACGATCGCGAGTGACGACCCGGCTGGAATCGTCAGGTCGAAGCCTTCGAGCACCGGCGCCCCGCCCGGGTACGCAAAGGTCAGATCGCGAAAGCGGATTTCTCGCGCGGGCATCTTCCCGGCGAGGCGATGGCCTGGCGGCAGCGCTCCGGCGGGCGCCATCGCCGGCCCGAGGCGCAGCACTGCGGCGACCGGCGCGGCCGAGCCGTCCAGCGCCCAGTTGATTCCGCCAAACGCGATGAGCGACGTGCCGACCGCGCACTGCGCATAGACGACGAGCTCGCCGAGGCTCAGGCGGCCATCCGACACGTGGCTGGCAAGCGACCAGAAGACGATGACGTTGGCGCCGAGCACCAGCAGGAGGCTCCACAACACCGGCCGCTCGCGCAGGCGCGTGGCCTGGTACTGAAGGTCGTGCAGACGCATGCGGCGCGCGATGAAGCGCTCAATCGTCCAGCCGGCCAGACCGAACAGCCGCAGTTCCTTGCTGGCCGGCGGATCGACGGCCAGCCGGTACGCGTAGTCGGCATCGCGCTGGGCGCTGCGGACTTCATCGGTTTGGCGATCGAACCAGACACCGCTCTCGCGCAGCAGCCAGTGCGTGGCGAGCCACGCGCCGCCCAGCAGAATCGGCGCCCACCACGCAAAACGCGCCAGGATCACGGCAGACGCGAAGCCGCCAATCAACTCGACCAGGCCGCCGGCGATGAAGTCCATCGAGACGTTCAGCGGGGGTCCGGTCATGCCGAGATCGAAATCGCGCGCGACCGTGAGGTCGTTGGTGAGCTTGGGATCTTCGAGATGGCCCATGCCGGGCGGACCGACGCACGCGTCGGTGAGCCGGTCGTAGAGCCACGCCGCCGTGCGGTCGCCAAGATTGCCGCCGACGGCGGTGTGAATGGGCGCGAGTACCTGCAGCAGGACGAACAGGCCGCCGACGAGCGCGAGCGGGCCGGCCAGACCGGCGCCGCTCTGCACGGCCGCAACGAGCACGCCCATACTGATGGCGAGCACGGCGGGCAGGAGGCCGCGCAGGATGAGGATCACCCACCAGCCAACCGCCAGGGCGGGATCGGCTTCGGGCAGGACGCCGAAGAACTTCCACTCGTTGCGTTTGCGTAGACCTGCCAGCAAGACGTTCGGGATTCTACTTCTTCGCCGACGCCCTCGCTCTGCGAATCTGCTCGGCGTGATCGTGGGCGTGCACACCGTAGATGCCGAGCCAGGTGTCCACACCGTACCGTCCGTGCTCGGAGTGCGTCCCTTCGCGCGCCCAGTCGGCCTCATTGATGCGGTCCAGGATGTCCGCCGTGGTCTGTCTCGCGGCCTTGAGCGCGGCGAGCGAGGCGTCGATCGGGCGGTCGTAGTGCAGGCGCCGCGCGAACTCTTCCTGGTCGTACCCGGTGATCTGTGGGCGATCGGACGCCAGCAGGAGCCGCACGCGGATGGCGGACGTCATCTCGCTGTCCGCCAGGTGATGCACGATTTCGCGCGCGGTCCACTTGCCGGGCGCGGGCCGCGCGTCGAGCTCCGCGTCGCTCGCGCCGGCCACCGCGTCGGCGACGGCGCGATAGCCGTCTTTATACTGCTCGATCAGCTTCCTGCGAGTCTGAGCATCCATACTCTCGCCTGTTTATCACGAAGACCCGATGACACGAGGATTTCTGGCTCTTGAGAACATGCTGTGTCCTTCGTGTTCTTCGTGACTTCGTGATGACAGTCGGTCTACCCGCGCGTTCGCGCGATGCCCGGCGCCGCCGATTCCTGCTCGGAGGGCGAGTCGAGGTGGGCGGTCAGGTGTTCGCGAAGCTGCTCGAAGGCCTCGGCCGGCGTGTCGGCGTAGTGAATGAGATCCATGTCCTTCTCCGCAATCGCGCCCCACTCGATGAGCGGCTTGAAATCGAGCACCTCGTCCCAGAACTCGCGTCCGTAGAGGATCACGCCGATCCGCTTCGACAGCTTGTCGGTCTGGACGAGCGTGAGGATTTCGAACAGCTCGTCGCACGTGCCGAAGCCGCCCGGGAAGATCACGAGCGCCTTGGCCAGATAGGCAAACCAGAACTTGCGCATGAAGAAGTAGTGGAATTCGAAGTGCAGGCCCTCGGTGATGTACTGGTTCGCGCCCTGCTCGAACGGCAGCCGGATGTTCAAGCCGATGGTCTTGCCGCCGGCTTCGCGCGCGCCGCGGTTCGCGGCCTCCATGATGCCCGGCCCTCCACCTGACGTCACCACGAAGCGATGGTTTTCCGACTGCAGCGCGAGGCTCCAGCTCGTCAGCTGCTTCGCCAGCTCGCGCGCCTCCTCGTAGTACTTCGCCCATTCGACGCGCCGGCGCGACCTGGTCAGCTCGGCTTCGTATTGCGCGTTCGCATCCTGCACGCCCCGCGCCCGAAGCGTCGCCAGAGCCAGCTCGGCCCGCTCGCGCGAATCGACACGCGCCGACCCGAAGAACACGACCGTATCCTGAATCTTCTGGTCCTTGAAGCGCTGGAGCGGTTCGAGGTACTCCGCGAGGATCCGGATGGGACGCGCGTCCGCGCTCTCGAGAAACTCCGGATGGTGATACGCGAGCGGCTGCTGCGCCATAGGTCTGCCACTTTATCATCGGCGGCGGGAGAAGCTATGATGCGGGCGTGCCCGAGCTCAACGTGTCCGCGGTCATTGCCGCGCCGCCGCAGCGCGTGCTGAAGGCGTTTTTCGAGCCCCAGGCGCTTCACGCCTGGTGGCAGGTGGCCCATGCCGTCACCACGCCGCGCGTGCTCGGGCCCTATGCCGTCTCGTGGGAAACCACCGATTTTCGCGACGAGGTGCTCGGCCGCCTGGGCGGTGTGTTTCGCGGAACCGTGATGCAGTTTCAGGCCGACCACGGATTCTTTGTCGCCGATGCGTTCTGGCTGCCGCCCGACGGCGAGCCCATCGGCCCGATGGCCTTCGAAGTGGTGTGCACGCCGGCCAACGGAGACGGCCGGGCCGCCACGCGCGTGCAGGTGACCCAGCGCGGCTACGAAGAGGGCGCCCGCTGGCGGCGCTACTACGAGGTCATCGGGTTGGGGTGGGAGCGCGCGCTGGCCTCTCTCAAGTCGCTGCTGGAAAAGTAGAAAGTCGAAAGTACAGAGTGGAAAGTATGCAACGCACTTTTATGCTGGCCGGCGCGCTGGCGGGACTGGTCGGCGTGGCCTTTGGCGCGTTCGGCGCGCACGGCCTGCGCGGCCGGCTGTCACCGGACATGCTCGCCGTGTTCGAAACGGGCGTTCGCTATCAGATGTACCACGCGCTGGCGCTGATGCTCACGGCCCTGATCGCCGGCCAGGTGGGCGGCCGCGCCATCGCGGCCGCCGGCTGGCTGTTTGTCGGCGGCATCGTGCTCTTCTCGGGCAGCCTCTACCTGCTCGCCGTCACCGGCATCACCGTGCTCGGCGCGATCACGCCCATCGGGGGCGTGGCGCTGCTGCTCGGCTGGTTGTGCCTCGCGATCGCTATGCTTTGAAGCGCCGCACGTCGACCTGATATTTCCTGATCTTGTAATTCAGAATCCGCTCGGTGGTGTCGAGCAGCCGCGCCGCCTTCGCCCGATTCCCCCGCGTTGTCTTCAGCGCGTCCTGGATGAGATCTTTTTCGTACGCGGCAATGGCGTCGGTCAGCGACACGCGCGTCACCGTGCCCGACGCTTCGGCGGTCTGAAGCGAGGGAGGCAGGTGATGCGCGTGGATCACCTGGCCTTCGCACATGAGGACCGCGCGTTCGAGGGCGTTCTCCATTTCGCGGACGTTTCCCGGCCAGTGGTAGCTGACGAGCATGTCGATGGCCGGCGTCGAGATGCGCTTGATGGTCTTCCCGTGCTCGTGCGAGAACTTCTCGAGGAAATGATCGGCGAGCAGCAGCAGGTCGGCCTTCCGGTCGCGCAGCGGCGGCACGAAGATCGTGAAGACGTTGAGGCGATAGTAGAGGTCCTCGCGGAAGGTGCCCTGCGCGAGCGCCTGCTCCATGTCCTTGTTGGTGGCCGCGATCAGCCGGACGTTCACCTTGATGGTTTCGGTGCCGCCCACCCGCTCGAATTCGCGTTCCTGCAGGACCCGCAGGAGCTTGACCTGCGTGGACAGGTTGATGTCTCCGATCTCGTCGAGAAAGAGGGTGCCGCCCTCCGCCAGTTCGAACCGTCCCTTCTTGCGCGCCTCGGCGCCCGTAAACGCGCCCTTCTCGTGGCCGAAGAGCTCCGCCTCGATCAGGCTCTCGGGAAGAGCGGCGCAACTGACTTTCACGAACGGTTTCTTGGCGCGCAGGGAGTTGTAGTGAATCGCGTGCGCGATGAGCTCCTTGCCGGTCCCTGATTCGCCCCGGATGAGCGCGGTGGTGTTGGTGGCCGCCACCTGCGCCACCTGCTCGTAGACCTGGCGGACCGGTCCGCTCGTGCCGATGATGTTCGAAAAATCGTACTTCTCGCGCAGCTCCTGGCGGAGGTGCTCGTTCTCGTCGACCAGGCGGCGCTTGTCTTCCTCGATCAAGCGCTGAATCTTGAGGGCCTGCGCGATCATCGACGCCACGACGCCAAGAAATTTGACGTTGCTGTCGAAATCGCGCTCGGCCTTGTAGCGCAGATCCACACCGAGGGCCCCGACCGCGCGCCGGTTCAGGGAAACCGGCACGCAGACAAAGCTGAGCTCCTGGTCGTCGCCGTCGGGGCGGCGGGCCGCACGGTTGAGCATGGCGGGCTCGCGGCTGACGCGCGGGACGACGATGGGCTTGCTCGTCTCGACGACCCGGCCGGTGATGCCTTCGCCCATGCGGTAGTGCACGTTCTGCGCGGGGCGGTCGAGGCCGTCGGAGGCCTCGACGTACAACTCGCCGCCGTCCCGAAGCAGCGTGACCATGCTCCGGATGGCGCCGTGGTGCTTGGCCAGCACCTCGAGCACGCGGTGCAGGGCCGACTTGAGGTTGAGCGTGCCCGAAAGTGCCTGGCTGACTTCGAGAAGCGTCGACAGGCGGCGCGCTTCGCGCGCCTGTGTCGCCGCAGTAGCGGCCGTGGTCGTAGTCCCCTTCATCCCGAGTCGTCTCCGTGTCCTGTCACTACATTATTGTTAAACGGATCAATTGTTACAACATTTCTGTCGTCTTAGCCGGTGCTGGCGGCCCTCCCGATTCGGCGCGATCACGCCCGTCAGGGACAGTTTCGTTCCATGGGCCAATTTGTCGTACGTTTTTGTCTGAGTCCGATCAACGCTCCTCCGCGCGGACGACGAAAATCAGGCCTGAAACAGCCTGTCACACGCGATTTCACGCGCGAGGGTATCGCTCCCCCGAGATGGACTGCATTTTGCTCTCCAGATCCCCAGGTGATGTTCATGAACGAACTCGTTGGCCGGATACGCGCGGAGTTCCTTGAAATGCCCGGGTTGCGGCTGACGCTCACGCAGGCCTCTCGCCTCTGGGGCCTCGACGAGGGTGCGTGCAGTCAGGTGATCAACGTCCTGGTCGGTTCGTCGTTCCTGCGGTGGACGCGGGCCGGGACGATTGTTCGCGCGGAACACTGACCGTTGAGGCCCGCGGCCGCTCGACGCGCCGGCGGGCCAGCTCACGCCTCACGCTGACGGCTCCCATCGCCTGAGCCAAGAATTGCGGAATGGATCTCGTAGGGCTGAAGGCAGCCCTAACCGCGCAACGCGCTCCAGCTCAGCCGCCATAGGGCCTGATCCCCTGGGCGGCGAACGCCATCATGAGCCGGCCGCGAAGCTCGTTGGCGACCTGGCCCTGGTGCAGCGGCATCGTCTTGAACTTGACGCTGAAGACGACAAACAGGTCGGTCTGCGACGTGACGCCGACGACATCGAGGGGCGCCAGAATCAGCTCCTGCCACGCCGAATCCTGCGCGAGGGCGGCGCCAACCTCGCGCGCCACGGCGATCACACGTCTGAGGTCTGCCGCAAACGCGACGCGCATGTCGACCACGGCATAGGAGAACTGCTTGCTGCGATTCGCGAGCGCCGTGATGGTGCCGTTCGGAAACACCAGCACGGCGCCCTCCTGGTCGCGCAGCAACAGCGTGCGGAGGTTGATCTGTTCGACGGTGCCGGAGATGCCGTTGATCGCCGCGAGGTCGCCGACCCGCACCTGATCCTCGAGAATCAGGAAGAAGCCGGAAATCGTGTCCCTGACGAGGTTCTGCGCGCCAAAGCCGATTGCCAGGCCGGCAATGCCCGCGCCTGTCAGGAGCGGCACCACGTCAATCGACAGCTCGCGCAGGAGCATCAGGATCGCGACGAAAGCGACCGTGGT
Organism: uncultured Acidobacteriota bacterium; assembly: GCA_963755195.1. Taxonomy (GTDB): domain Bacteria; phylum Acidobacteriota; class Vicinamibacteria; order Vicinamibacterales; family CAVVIG01; genus CAVQJU01. Next base: position 44,169 of record CAVWIZ010000001.1, read on the forward strand.
CGTCACCAGCCTCGTCAGAACCCCGGCCACCGTCGCCGCACGTCGCTGCGACTCGAGGTCGGTCGAGTGCCCGCGCCCGACCTTGAACTGCAGGTGCTCGATCGCCAGGCTCGCCGCCCGCGCGACGATCGTCGCGCCGACGCCGATAATGATGATGTTCACGCCGTGCTGCACGAACCAGCGCGCGAACACCCGAAGATCCCAGCCATTGTCAGCCACGCCGAACCGCGACAGGGCGAGCGAAACACTGGCGGCTGCCGCAACGCCGTAGGTCAGGAACGTCAGGGCTCGAATCAAGTTCCGGGCCCGGCCGTGAACAGCCGCCCGGTTCTCGTGGCCGACGATGTCGAGCCGGCCGAGCACGCGATGAATCAGGGCGTTGGCCAGACGCAAGAACACGGCGGCCAGCACGAACACCAGCAGGACGGCGCCGACGGTCAGATAATTCAGGCGGGACATCAGAGTCGCTGGATCTTCAGGTAGTTGGCGTCGGCGCGCGTCAAGTCGAGGTTGACGCTCACGAGAACGACGTCCGCGCCGGCCGGCACGAGGCCGAGCGTCAAGAGCTGCCGGCCCACACGCGCGCCGGCCGTGTCCACATTGTCGCCAAGCTCGGTGTGCACGGGAAGCACGCCCCAGTGCATCATCAGGTGTCGCACGGTCTCCTCCCGATCGCTCGCGGCGATAATCGGCGCGTGCGGCCGCAGCGCCGAAAGCCTCCGCGCCGTGTCGCCGCCACGCGTGATGGCGACAATCGCGAGCACGTCGCTCCGGTTGGCAAGCGTGACCGCCGCCTCGCACAGGGCCTGCGTGTGATCGCTCGCCGCCCGCGATTCCCTCGTGTACAACTGGTCGCGCGGTTCGGCCTCGGCCTCGCAGATGACCCTGCTGAGCGTTTGCACCGCGCGCACTGGAAAAGCGCCGGCCGCGGTTTCCCCCGCCAGCATGATGGCGTCCACCCCATCGTCCACCGCGTTGGCCGCGTCGCTGACCTCGGCGCGCGTCGGCCTGGGCTCGGTGGTCATCGACTCGAGCACCTGTGTCGCCACGATGACGGGAATGCCGCGACGCCGGGCGCGGCGGGTGATGTCCTTTTGAGCGGTCGGCACACGCTCGAGCGGCATTTCAAGACCGAGATCTCCACGCGCGACCATCACGCCCTGGCACTCCGCCAGGATTTCGTCGAGGTGATCGAGCGCCTGTGGCCGCTCCAGCTTCGCCACCAGCGGCACGTCCGCCCCGCCGGCGGCGGCCATGAGCTGGCGGGCCTGACGCAGGTCGTCGGCAGTCTGCACGAAGCTGAGCGCGACGATATCGACGCCGAGCGCGAGGCCGGCGTGCAGATCCACAATGTCTTTCGGCGTAATCGCAGACGCAGGCAACGGGATGCCTGGCGCGTTGATCCCCTTGCGCTCGCCGAGCTGGCCGCCATCAACGACCGTTGTCTGAATCTCCTGGCCGTCGGTCGCATCAACCCGCAGCTCGATGAAGCCGTCCGCCAGGAGCAGCCGGTCGCCGGGCCTGACGCTTGGCGCCAGTCCCTCGAAAGCCGTCGATATCCGTCCGGGTTCGCCCGGCGCGTCTCCGGTCACGATGCGGAGCGGCTCGCCGGCTTTGAGAAGAATCGGCCGGCCGCCGACGAGCGTGCCGGTCCGGATCTTGGGACCGGCGAGATCCTGCAGAATCGCCACCTGGCGGCTGGCGCGGGCCGCGGCGGCGCGGATGCGCCCGAACGTCTCGGCCTGAGTCGCGCACGTGCCATGGGAGAAATTCAGCCGGAAGATGTCGACGCCCGCGGCGATGAGCGCGTCGAGCGTCGCGATGTTGTCGCAGGCCGGCCCAACCGTGGCGATGATCTTCGTGCGCCGCATGTACAATCGCCTTCATTATGGGGCAAATCGTTCCCGAGCCCATCGAACGCTATCTGGCGTCGCTCAACCATCAAGCCGATGCCGTGCTTCGGGACATCGCGCGCGTCGGCGACGAGCGCGATCTGCCGCTCGTCGATCCGGAGGTGGGCGTGCTGCTGCGCGTGCTCGCGAAAGCCGTGCAGGCGAAACGCATTCTCGAAATCGGCACGGCCATCGGCTACTCGGGCATCTGGCTCGGCGGCGCGCTTCCCGCGGACGGTCTCTTGCTGACGATGGAGATGGACGAGGAGCGGGCGCGACAAGCTCGAGACAATTTTGCCCGCGCAGGCCTCGCCGAACGCGTCAGCGTCATCGTCGGCGACGCGCAGCGGATGCTGGCAAAAGTGTCCGGGCCATTCGACTTGATCTTTCAGGACGGCGACAAGAAGCAGTATGGCCCGATGCTCGATCGTCTCGTCGGTTTGCTCAGACCGGCCGGTCTGCTCGTGACCGACAACGTGCTGTGGAACGGCGAGGTTGTGCCGGGCTTCGCGAAGCAGCCGCACGGCGATCCCGCGGACGGACGAGCGATTGTCACCTACAACGAACAGCTGAACAGCCATCCGGCGCTCATGACGTCGATCGTGCCGCTGCGCGACGGCGTGGCGATCTCCGTGAAACGCTGACGGCCTGGCGGCCCGGCAGTATGACGATTCAGGAATTCGGGAAGAAGCTCCGGGCAAAAGCGATCACGGCCGAAGAGATGACCGAAGCCTGCCTCGCGCGCATCGACGCCGGCAACCCTGCGACGAACGCGTTCATCCTCGTGATGGCGGACCAGGCGCGCCAGCAGGCACGCGAGGCCGATCGTGAGCTCGGGGCCGGCCACGACCGGGGGGCGCTGCACGGTGTCCCGCTGTCCATCAAAGATCTCATCGATGTGGCCGGCACGGTGACGACGGCTGCGTCGCGCGTGCGCACGCCGCCTGTGGCCGGGGCGGATGCCGCGGCGATCGCGCATCTCCGGGCCGCGGGCGCCGTCTTTGTCGGCAAGACCAACCTGCACGAGTACGCCCTCGGCACCACCAGCGAGGATTCCGCGTTCGGACCGGTGCGCAATCCGCTCGACACGACACGTTCGGCCGGCGGTTCGAGCGGAGGATCGGCCGTGAGCGTCGCAGCCGGGATGGCGCTCGCCAGCATCGGCACCGACACGGGCGGCTCGATCAGGATTCCCGCCGCCTGCTGCGGCATTGTCGGCCTCAAGCCGTCAATCGGCGAGGTTTCGACCGAGGGCGTCATTCCGCTGTCGGTGTCACTCGATCACGTCGGTCCGCTGGCGGCCTCGGTGGCCGATGCGTGGGACGTGTTCCGCGCGCTCACCGGCCAGCCGGCGGCGCAGCCATTGATGCCGACCGCGCTTCCAGCCTTGAGATTCGGCGTGTTGCGCAACTACTTCTGCGACATGCTCGACGACGACGTGCGCCGGCGATTTGAACGGGCGCTGGACGCGTTTCGTGCCGGGGGCGTTCGTGTTCGAGAGGTTGAGATTCCGCACAGCTCGACCATCGCCACGGTTTACCTGTATATCGCGCTCAGGGAGGCCGCCATCTATCATGCGGCGACGCTCGCGGCGGTGCCCGAGCGTTACACGGCGCCGGTCCGCCAACGCCTCGAGACGGGGCGCCAGATTCACCACGAAGACTATTTCCGGGCGCTGACCGGACGCGAGCAGCTGCGGCGCGACGTCGATGCGGCGCTCTCCGACTGCGACGCGCTGGTGCTGCCGACGCTGCCGATTCCCGCGCCGACGCTCGGCGCCGAACTGGTCCAGGTGGGCGCGACCGATGAGCCGTTGCGGAACGTCATGCTCCGGCTCACACAGCTTTTCAATCTCACCGGGCATCCAGCCATCTCCATACCCTGCGGACTCACCCGGGAAGGCCTGCCTTGCGGACTGCAGATGGTGGGCGCGCGCGGGCAGACCGAGCAGCTGATGCAGACCGCGCTTGCGTGCGAGACGGCCATTTCCTGAGGCGAACGGCGAGCCTGAGCTATGTCAACCATCCCCGAAGATCGCATGCCGCCCATCCCGAAAGACCAGTGGACCGAGGCACAAGAAAAGGCGGCAGCCGCATTTGCCGCCAATCGCAAGCACGAGGTGTTCGGCCCGTTCGCCGTGCTCTTGCGCAGCCCCGAAGTGATGCTCCGCGCGATGGCGATGGGCGACTACATGCGGTACCAGACGGTCCTGCCGTCGAAGCTGAACGAGTTCATCATCATCATCACGGCGCGTCATTGGACGCAGCAGTTCGAGTGGCAGGTACACCAGCCGGCCGCGCTCAAAGCCGGCCTCCATCCCGATATCGTGAACGCGGTGGCTGCAGGTCGGAGGCCGGACAACATGCCGGCGGATGAAGCCGTCGTCCACGACTTCACGATGGAGCTGCTGCGCAGCCAGAACGTGAGCGATCGCGTCTACGCCGAGGCCGTGGCCAGGTTCGGCGAACAGGGCGTCATCGACATGGTCGGCGTCACGGGCTACTACACATTCTTGTCGATGGTGATGAACACGGCGCGGACGGCGGTGCCGGCAGATTCCACGGTCCCCTTGCTCGTTCCGCTTGCTAAGTGAGCAACTATCGTCTTGCCGCGATGCGTTCGTGCGCTTTCAACAGCGCCACGGCCTTCTTCTGGTTGCGGTACGCCGCCCAACCGAGCGGCGTGCTGTCGTGCTCCTTGTCCCTGACGTCGAGCCGCGCTCCCCGCGCGAGCAGCAGCCGCATGATGCCGAGCCTCCCGTTGATAGACGCCATGTGAAGGGGTGGGTGGCCCTGGGGGCCGAAGGCATTCGGATCAGCTCCGGCGTCCAGCAGCCGCTTGACGATGAGCCGGTGGCCTTTCTCGACGGCGCCCGTAAGCGGTGAAGGACCGGTTGAGGCGCTGGCTCCGTGGGCGAGGAGAAACTCGACCACGTGCTGATGGCCGTAGCGCGCGGCGATGCCCAGCGCTGATTCTCCATCGACGCCGATGGTCTTCTTCGCGTTGACGTTGACTGGGCTGACTGGGACCGTCGCGTTGACGGTGTCCGGATTCCCGCGAACGAGCGCCCTGACCCGCCGCAGATCGCCCATCCCGCACGCCAGATGGATATCGACGCCCGGCCCCGCCTGCGCCACGACGGCGGCCACTTGCGGCTTGTCGCTCGTCCACTCGATCGGCGTCTGGTTGTGGAATCTGTCTCGTGCGAGCGGATCGGCTCCGGCCGCGAGGAGCGCCTTGGCCACGGCCGGCGACCCCGCGAAGTGCAACGCCGTCGCGCCGTCGGGGCCGCGGCTCGTTACCAGCGTGGGGTCGTTCTTCAGCATCCGGCGAACGACTCTGACGTCGCCGGTGACAGCGGCCGTGAAGACGTCCATCTTTGCGCCGCGCGCGAGCAGGAGTGTGACGATATCGGGCCTCGTCGGAAGAGCGGCGAAATGAAGCGGCGCCCAGTCGGCGTCGCCGTCCAGCGGCTTCGCCGATGCGCCGCGCGCCAGCAGCCAGCGAATCACTTTGCGGTGGCCGCGATAGACGGCGTAGTGCAGCGCGCGAAACGCGCCGACCCAGTACGGGCCCTGGCCCTGAGCGTCCAGCAGGCGCGGCGTCGCCGCCAGAAGCCGCTTCAGCGCGGGGAAATCGCCGCGCTCGGCCGCGACGAGCCATTCGCGCACGATCTGCGAGTCGAGCGGCCGAGAACTGTGGTCGGAGGCGTGCTTCAACGCGGCCCAGCTAGGAGATTCGCCGTTCGTGACGGTCGAATGAGGTGGACTGAAGGTCCTTTCCGCGGACGGGAGGCGCCCTCGAGCGCGGGGCTATCATACACTCCTGTGCGGCCGCCGCTCGCGGCAATCTTCACCGCAACGAGGGGCAACGGCGGAGACTGTCAAGGAGAGTTGTCGAATGAATCTGCCTCTCAGGCTGGCGCTGTTTTCGGCCTTCTGCCTTCTGCCTCTCGCCTTCCTGCGGGCCGCCGCGACCACGGTCGATATCGCCACCCCCATGCCCGCGCCCGAGTGGGCAAGGCTGGAGCGGCGGATTCTCGCGGACAGCGTACCCGCGGCGAAAGCGTTCTTCGCGAAGTACTACGACGAGCGCGGCTACTTTCAGCATGTCGCCCGATGGGGCGCCAACGACGGCCCGGACGATGCCTTCGAGAACACGGCCGGCTGGCCGGAGCTGCATGCGCTGGGGGCGAGCGACGAGATCCTCCAGCTGCATCTGAAGGCGTGGGAGGGCATGATTCGCCAATTCACCGAGGCCAGAACGACCGACGTGCCGATCGGCCGTCAGGGCATGTACTACAAGGATTTTTCGGTGCAGTCCGATTGGATGCACCACGGCGAAGCGCTTCGGACGTTCAACGTGCTGGCGCTGTCGGCGCCGGCCCTGCCGGCCTACCAGAAGCGTGCGCGGACCTATGCGGCGCTGTACATGGGGGAGGACCCCGACGCGCCGAATTACGATCCGCAGCGCAAGATCATCAAGTCGATGATCAACGGCAGCCGCGGCCCGATGCTCCGGAAGGCGACGGCACTCGACTGGGTCGGGGATCCGTTCGACGTCTCGAAGTTCATCGCGCTGCACGGCGAGGACAGCTACGAGAAATTCCTCGCGCACTATCAGGAGTACGGCGACGTCGCCGGCGATCACTTCCTCAATCTCGTCGCCACCACGCTGCCGCTCAACGCGTATCTCCTGGAGAACGAGCCGAAGTACAAGCGCTGGCTGGTCGAGTACATGGACGCGTGGCTGGCGCGGATGAAGCAGAACGACGGCGTCATCCCAAGCTACGTGGCACTCGACGGCACCATCGGCGGGCCCGAGCGGAAGTGGTGGAACAACGCCTACGGGTGGGGCTTCAGCCCGGTGAATCCGGTCACGGGCAAGCGCGAGGATCGCAACCGGATTCCGCGGGCGACCGTCGGATTCGCGAACGCGCTGCTGGCCACGGGCGATCAGAAGTACGTCGACGCGTGGCGCGCGATGATCAACGCGGTCAATTCCCACGCCCGCACGGTCGACGGACGCCTCGAGTATCCGACGATGTACGGGGCCAGCGGCTGGTATGGCTGGAAAACGACGCCCTGGAGCGTGGGGTCGCTCGACGTGTGGTACTGGTCGATGAAGCCCGAGGATCGGCCGCGCATCGGGCGCCACGCCTGGGTTGACTATCTGGAGGGCAGGAATCCCGGTTTTCCCGAAGACGCGTTGAAGCGGGATCTCGACGCCGTCCCGCGGCGGATCGCGGCGATGCAGAAGGATCTCACGACGCCTTTGACCAGGCTCGCCGACAACGCGATGGAGTTCAATCCGGCGGCGGTTGACGGCATGGTGCAGCTCATGTGGGGCGCCCTGGTACCCGGCCGCGAAGGGAGCCTCCTGAGTGCGCGGCTGCGGTATTTCGATCCGGTTCGCCGCCGGGCCGGCGTGCCGGAGGATCTGGGCGCGCTGGTGTCGGAGTTGAAGGACGACCGCACGGTCGTGACGCTGGTGAATGTGAGCACGACGACTCCGCGAACGGTGGTCGTACAGGGCGGCGGGTACGGCGAGCACCAGATCCTGTCGGCGCGCGCGAACGGGAGCGTCACGCCGATCAATGCGCGCGACTTCACCGTGCGGCTGGCGCCGGGCGCGGGCGCGACGCTGACGCTGACGATGAAGCGCTATGCCAATCCTCCGACGGCGAAGTTCCCCTGGGACAGATGACGAAGGTCGCGCGTGCGGCTTCGAGTGAGGACTCGATAAACACCTCGTCGCTGGTCACGGCAAGTGCAGCACGCGCGCGATATTGCGGCTGATCTCTTCACCGATCCGACGCCGGTCGGTGAGATCGTCATACGGTCGTACCCACACGTGCACGCCGTCGGACACTCGAATCACTTCGACAAGCAGGTGCGTGACGCCGTTTCCGACCACGTGTCGGCCGTTCACGATGTAGTCGACACGATAGTCGGCGGCCAGACGCCGCAGGCCATCATCGGAGCCGGCGAAGGCCGACGTCGTGGCGGGGCCGACGATGCCCGCCGACTGGCCGGCAAGCTGCGACAGATGCTCGAGCACCCATTCCGCGATCGGCGGCTCGAAAGGCATGATCGCAATTCGAACTCGAGGCGATCCGTCCGGCGAACCGGCCATGCTGTACAAGAACCCCGCCACCGCTGCCGTGACCACAACCACGAGTGCGGCGATCGTCCAGCGCCTGGAACGCGTCGGGACGGCGGGCTCACCCGTTTCGGTCACAACCGTGACATCGGGAATCAATCGATAGCCGCGGCGGGGGACATTCTGCACGTACCTCGGCTCGGCGCCGGAATCACCGAGCGCGGCGCGAAGCTGCCGGACACAGAAGTGCAGGCTGGCGTCGAAATCGACGTGCGTGTCGGACCAGAGCTCTTGGCGTATCTCCTCGCGCGTGAGGATGTCGCCGCGGCGGTCGGCGAGCAGCGCCAACAGCCGCGCCGGCTGGGGCGGCAGCCGTTCGGCTGTCGCTCCGTCGCGGCGACGCAAGCCGCCGCTTCCGGGGTCGAACTCGAATTCGCCAAAGTGAAACCGATCCGCCACGCAGTGCGAGTATGCCTCGATCGGCGGCGTGGATCTGTGGCTCTGCGCCTGTTTCAGCCTGATCTCAGGGTTTCATCAGGGTTTTCACTGTTTGCTTCGTTGACGTCGGCCCACTTCGACGCAATTCTGGCGCTTGCACAACTCAAGGAGGTCTTCATGGTCGTTGTGGTCTCTCGTCGTCTTGTCCTCGGAACACTCACGGGCGTGCTGGCGGCGGCCGCTACGGGGCGAGCCGTTGTGTCCGCGCAGCAGCCCACGGCGCCGCCCCGGCCGCCTGCCCTCCCGGACGATCAGGTCCAGCGGTTTGTCCAGATGGCACACAGCGATCTCGACACCACGCGAGGGATGCTCGATGCTGAGCCTCGCCTGATTCGCGCGACGTGGGACTGGGGAGGTGGCGATTTCGAGACCGGCCTCGGCGGCGCGGCACATATGGGACGCCGAGACATTGCGGGATTGCTGCTCGAACGCGGAGCGCCGCTGGATCTCTTTGCCGCCGCGATGCTCGGGGAGCTTGCCGTCGTGCGTGCCGCTCTCGAGGCGCGGCCGGCGCTGGCGCGTGTGCCCGGCCCGCACAGGATTCCGCTCCTCGCGCATGCGAAAGCCGGTGGTCCCGCAGCGAGTCAGGTGCTGGAGTACATCACCAGCGTGTTGGCGCAGCTCGAACGAAAGGGATAGTCGCCGAAATGAGCTACGACTCACGGACTGGCGCAGTCCTGTTCGCGACACGGCTGAATCGGGTCGCTGCGTTCTATTCCGGCGTCCTCGGTCTCAGCGAGGCAAATCGTGACGACGATCACATCTTGCTGGAGTCGCCCGGATTTCAGCTGGTCGTGCACCGGATCCCGGGGCGCCCGGCTGCGACCGCCGAGGTGGCGGAGAGACCGGTGCGCCGTGCAGACGCGGCTTTCAAGCCGGTCTTCTTCGTTCGAAGCGTCGCAACCGTCCGCGCCATCGCGAACGCGCACGGGGGCGCCATGGACCCGGAAGAGAAAGAATGGCGATTCAACGGAGTCTTGGTGTGCGACGCGTTGGACCCTGACGGGAACGTGATTCAGTTCCGCGAGATCCTCTAACACTTCGCGAAAGCCCATGCCACTACTGTCACTCGTCACGTAACACGTGCATCGGCTGCACCAGCGCGCCGCGGACCGACGGGATGAGCGACGCCAGCGCCGCGGCTGCCAGCACGATCAGCGCAACCGCGGAAAGGGTCGTCGGATCGGACGATGAGACGCCGTACAGCATCGACGCGAGCGCGCGGTTGAACGCGATCGACAGACCCAGGCCAGCCGCGCATGCGACGAGCGAGACAGCGACCCCTTGTCCCAGAAACCGCCGCAGGATCTGTCCGCGCCCCGCTCCCAGCGCGAGTCGCAGGCCGATCTCGCGGCGGCGGATGTTCACCAGGTAGCTGAGCGTTCCGTACAGCCCGATGCACGCCAGCGACACGGCGGTGACGGCAAACGACGCCAGCGCCACCATCCGAAGGCGATTCTCGTTGTAGCCGTCGCCCAACACTTCGTCGAGCGGTGCGATGTCGAAGACCGAGCGTGTCGGTTCGATTTCCTTGAGCCTCCGCCGCACGGTTTCAGCCAGAGCGCCCGGCTCGCCGGTGGTTCGAATGAGGAAGAACGGCGTCGGGCTCTGCGCGTTGGAGCACCAATAGACCGTCGGACCGGGAGCTCTGTGAAGCCCCGTTTCGCGAGCGTCTCCCACGACGCCGACAATGGTGGCGGGTGGAGCCGGTCCCCCGACCGCTCCTGCGAAAAGACGATGCCCGATCGGAGACGAACCCGCGAAATAGGTGTTCGCGAAACTCCGGTTCACCATCAGGCTCGTGTTGGCTGGCGGCGCCGCTTGCCTGCAGGTTTCTCCGGCAATCAGCGGAATCCGCATCGTGTCGAAGTAGCTGGGCGAAACCGTACGGCTCTCGGTCACCACCTGGCCTTCGCTCTCCGGACGGCCCTCGATGCGCATCGTGGCAGGGAACTCGCTCGGAAAGCCGGGAAGCATGAACGACGCGGTGGCCGCCTGCTGGACGCCGGGAATGGCGCGGAGGAAACCCAGCGTGCTCTCGATGCGTTGTTGCACGCGGGCGAAGTTCGAGAACTCCTGATACGAACCACTGATGTGAAACGTGAGGACGTGGCTCGACTCGAAGCCCGGCGTGACGCGCGCCAATTGCTGAAAGCTGCGCAGGAGGACTCCCGCGCCCGCCAGCAGGACGACGGCAAGCGAGACCTGCGTCGCCACGAGCAGCCACTGCAGGCGCTGGCGCCCGGACACCTGCGTGCGTCCGCCGTGCGCGAGCCCGCCGGAAACGTCGCGGCGCGTGGAGCGAATGGCCGGCAGCAGTCCGCAGACGAGCGTGACGCCGAGCGCGCTGACCATTCGGTACAGCACGATCCTCCAGTCGACTCGGAGCTCGTCGATGCGCGGCACGCCGGCCGCCATGGTGTGAAACAGTTGCGCGGACGCGCCGGCGATCGCCAAGCCGACCGCAGCGCCGACGGCAGCAAGCACCGCCGTTTCCGTCATCAGCTGCGCGATGACCGAACGCCGGGAGGCTCCGAGTGACGTCCGAATGGCGATCTCGTGCCGGCGCTCCGTCGCCCGAACCAGCAGGAGCGCCGCGACATTCACACAGGCGATGAGCAGCAACAGCGACGCCAATCCGAAGACCAGCCACAACGAGCTCCGCAGGGGACCAACCACCTCGTCTGCGAGCGGCTGGACGTCGATGCTGAGCGTGGCGTCGGATCGCGGGTACTCCCTCGCGAGCTGTTGTTGAACGCCGGTCAGGTTGGCTCGTGCCTGGGCGAGGCTCACGCCAGGCTTCAGGCGGGCGACGGCCGAGTACCACGTCGCGAAGCGGAAGGACGGCGCCAGTGCCGTATCGACGACGACCGGAATCCACACGTCCACGGCACGCACGGGGAAGAGGAACGACGCGGGCATGACGCCAACTACCGTGGCCGATGTCGCGCCGAATCGGAGTGGCCGGCCGATCGCTCCCGGATCGGCGCCAAACTGCCGCCGCCAGAGACGATCGCTGATGACTGCCACGCCGCCCACGCGTTCCTCCTGTGGCGTGAAATCACGACCGAGCGCTGGACCAATCCCCCACACCTCGAAAAACCGCGGGGCCACGCGGGCGCGCGTGATCTTCTCGGGAAGATCACCTGACGTCTCGGAGACGTCTTCCGGATAGAACCCGGTCACGGCCTGAAACGTCGTGTTCAGCCGATCCCAGTCCGCCAGACGCGCCGGCGACGTCTGCGTGATCGGATTCCTGGGATTCCGCTGGTAGATGCGCATCAGCCTGTCGCCTTCGGGGAACGGCAATGGCCGGAGCAGCACGGCGTCGATCAACGAAAACACCGCGCTATTGGCGCCAATGCCCAGCCCGAGGGTCGCCACCACGACGAAAGAAAAGCCCGGCCGCCTGCGACACTGGCGCAGCGCGTAGCGCAGGTACATCGCGGTCCGTTCGAGCCAGGCAAACTGCCAGGGCGCGCGGCTCTCCTCGCGCATGACGACCCGCGGACCGAATTCGCGCTGCGCCCTGGCCAGCGCGTCGTCGTGCGGCAGGCCGTTCTGCCGCAGTTCCTCGGTTCGGCTTTCCAGATGAAACTGGACCTCGGCGTCCAAATCGGCATCGAAGCGCGCTCTTCGGCCGAGGGTACTTGGCGCGTCGGGCGATCGACCTCGACCATTTCCAGAGGGCCATGGCGTCACTCCTCGTTGGTTGTCATCACGAGCTGGATGGCACGCACCATCCGGTTGAACGCGCTCGATTCTCTGTCCAGCCGCTGTTGACCGTCCGCGGTCAGCCGGTAGAAGCGAGCCCGCCGGTTGTTCTGGGACAGGCGCCATTCGGCGGTCAGCCAGCCCTTGACCAGCATGCGGTTCAAGGCCGGGTACATCGAGCCGTCTTCGATCTGGAGATCGCCGTTCGACCCCTCCCGGATGCGTTTCGCGATGGCATAGCCGTGCAGCGGGCCGCGCCTGAGGGTCCGCAGAATCATCATGTAGAGCGTGCCAGGCAGTAATTCAGGGCTTTCGCGGTGACCCATGTCGTGCCCCCTCGTGACATTCGTCCGTGTCGTTACTTGTCCGAACTAGGTATCCAGGCGTCAATTGGACGGGAGCCGGGCGGAAACGGTTGGCGTGAGGAGGTCGTGCAGATCTTCGAGGATGGATTCTGATGACACCGACGCACGCGCCGGAGGCCGGCCACGTCGACGTAGTCGCCTTGCTCAACTCGCGAGCAGGTGCTTCGCGATCGACACGTAGTGGTCGACAGCCGCGTGGAGCTCGGCTATCGACACGAACTCCTCCGCGGTGTGGGCGACGTGCACCGAGCCGGGACCGAAGAGCAGTGGCTGGCCCCACGCGGCCAGAAACGGAATGTCGGTGGTATAGGGAAACACGGCGGTCTCGAATCCGGGGACCGTTTTCATCCTGACGGGCGGAACCTCGAGGACGTGTTCGATCGACACGCGCTTCTCGATGACCGCGATCGCCGCCCGCACGTCGGCCCCGTTGCCCACCGTCCGGAACATCACTTCGGCCTCCGCCGACGGCGACACCACGTTGGGCGCCACGCCGCCGCCGATCACACCGATCGAGTAGTGGGTGCGGCCGAGCACGGGATCGTCCGGCAGCGCGATCGATCGCAACTCGACGAGCGCGTCCAGCAGTTTGTCGATGGCCGACACGCCGAGCTCGGGAAACGACGAGTGCGCGGCGCGGCCGGCGGCATGCAGCTTCAGCCTCAGGATCCCTCGCGTGGCGGCGCCGAGGCGGCTGTCGGTCGGCTCGCCGTCAACGAGAAACCGGCTGCCGGGAGCGGCGTCGTTCGCCAGCTTCGCGCCATCGCTCCCGCGCTCCTCGCCCACCACAAACAACAGGCCGACGCGCGTCTCCCCGTCGCGCCGGAGCCTCTCGGCCGCGGCCACCTGCGCCGCGAGAATGCCCTTGGCATCGCACGATCCGCGGCCGTACAGACGGTCGCCTTCGACGCGGCTCGGGAAAAACGGCGGCACGCAATCGAAGTGCGTGGACAGCACGACATCCAGTCCCGCCACGACAGGCGGACCGCCGGCGGTCGCGATGACGTTGAACCGGTCGCCTTCGACCGGCTGCTCGGCGACAGACAGGCCGAGGTCGCGCAACTGCCGCGCGAGCCAACGGGCCGCCTCTCCTTCACGTCCGGTTGTGGAGTCGATGTCGATGAGTCCGCGCGCGAACGCTACCGGATCCACGCTTCGAGCTCCGTGCGTGTGTCGGTGCGCGAGTCGCGGTACTTGACGATGACCGGAGTCGCCAGTGAGAGGCGCCACTCGGGCCCTTTGCCCGTCGTGACGGCGCGCGCACCGGGGACAACCACCGCGCCCTCGGGCACGACAAGCGGCTGCTCGGATGTCGGCTTGATGATGTTGCCGCGCACCAGGTCGTACACGGGCGTCGATCCGGTGAGCACCGTGCCCGCTCCGATCACGGCGCGCGCCTTGACGATGACACCTTCGTAGATGCCGGTGTTGCCGCCGACGAGCGCCTCGTCCTCGACAATCACCGGAAGCGCGCCGACCGGCTCGATGACGCCGCCGATTTGGGCCCCCGCGCTGATGTGCACGCGAGCGCCAACCTGGGCGCACGAGCCGACGAGCGCGTGAGAATCCACGAGCGAGCTCTCACCGATCCAGGCGCCGATGTTCACGTACATCGGCGGCATGCAGATGACGCCCGGTGCGATGTACGCACCGTCGCGCACCGAGGAACCGCCCGGCACGATCCGCACGTTCGAACCGGGCGCAAACTTCTTCAGCGGCAGCGTGTCTTTGTCGAAGAACGGCCATCGCCCATGGTCCATCGACGCGTCCACGGTGTCGCCGAACCTGAAGCCGAGCAGGATGCCCTGCTTCACCCACGCGTTCACGCGCCAGCCGACCGGCGAGGACGGATCGGGCTCGGCGGCGCGCACAAGTCCGGACGACAGCGCCTCGCGCAGGCGCGCGAACATCGCGCGGGCGGCGTCGCGATCGGCGGACGCGCCGGCCGCCACCAGGTCGGTCACTTCCGTCTGGAGGCTCATGCGTACGCGGGGTTGCCGACCAGCTTGAGATCGTTCAGCACGGCGAGGATCTTGGCCTTCGACTCGGGTCGGGGCGACGTGATGGGCAGCCGGTACACTTCCTCGAGCAGGCCCATCGCCGCCATCGCCGCCTTCACCGGGCCAGGATTGCTCTCGACGAAGTTGATCTGGATGAGCGGCATGATGCGCGCGTGGATGGCGCGGGCGGCGGCAAAGTCGTTGCGTTCGGCCGCTTCGACCATCTGGCCCATCTCTTTCGGAATCTCGTTCGACGCCACCGAGATGACGCCGCGGCCGCCGACGGCCATCAACGGCAGCGTCAGCGCATCGTCTCCCGACAGCACGATGAAGTCGGCCGGCACGGCGCGGCAGACCTCGCACATCTGCGTCATGTTGCCGGACGCCTCCTTGACGCCGATGACCGTGCGAATCGACGCGAGCCGAACGAGCGTCGCCACATCGACGTTCACGCCCGTGCGGCCAGGCACGTTATAGACGACGATCGGCAGGGGCGTGCTGTCGGCGATGGCGCGATAGTGCTCGACAAGCCCGTCCGGTGTCGGCTTGTTGTAGTAGGGCGTGACCGAGAGCAGGCCGTCCGCGCCCGCCTTGTGCATCTCCTCGGCCAGGTCAACCACCTCTTTGGTGTTGTAGCCGCCGGCCCCGGCGAGCACCGGCACCTTTCCCTTCGCTTCGTCCACCAGAATCTCGACGCTCCGAATGCGCTCGGCCAGTGTGAGCGTGGGGTTTTCACCGGTCGTGCCGGCGGGCACAAGAAAATGAATGCCCGCATCAATCTGCCGTCGGCCGAGACGCCGCACCGCCTTTTCGTCGAGATGGCCGTCCTTGGTGAACGGCGTCACGAGTGCAGTCCCAACGCCGGTGAACATCGTTCTCATGATTCTCTCCTGCCCTTCCTGCCGGCCCCGCCTCTCCTGCCCTCGTTCCCGCCCGCCTGCCCTTCCTGCCCTAACTCAGTCCCAAAACATCGTGCATCGTGAACCAGCCGCGTTTCCCGTTGACCCACCTGGCTGCCACGAGCGCGCCGCGTGCGAACGCCGTGCGATCGCGGGCGGTGTGCGTCAGCGTGATCGTCTCGGCCGGACCGTCGAACCCAATCGTATGCGTGCCGGGAATGTGACCGGCACGCGTTGACGAGACGTCGATCGGCCGCGGAAACCCGGCCTGCTCCATCGTCTTCTTCAGGAGGAGCGCTGTCCCGGACGGCGCGTCTTTCTTGGTGACGTGATGCGCCTCGTGGAGCCAGGCCCCGAAGTCGCTCTGCGCCCCCACGAGCGCCGCCGCGCGCGCCACGATCGCGTCGAACAGGATCACGCCCGTCGAAAAATTCGGCGCCGCCACGATACCGGCCGAGGTGCCAACGACCGCCTGGCGAACCGCGTCGGCGTCCTTCTCCCACCCGGTCGTGCCAATCACCACGCTGATCCCGCGCTTGGCCAGGACGGGCACGTTCGCGACCACCGCGTCTGGTGACGAGAAGTCTATCGCGACATCGACGCCGTGCCACCGTTCGGAATCCGGCCCGTCCCGGCCCGATTCGGACCGCGGATCGATGACTCCGGCCACGACACACCCGTACTCGCCGGCGAGGCTGCCGACCATCTGCCCCATCTTCCCGTGGCCGACCAACAATATGCGCATCTGGCTCGTCCGGAACACTTGCTAGCCACGAAGGCACGAAATCACGAAGACTCTTTTTTGGAAAACTCGTTTTCGTGCCTTCGTGCCTTCGCGGCCAGCGGCCTCTCAAATATAGTCGGCGTTTCGAAAAACGCTTCGTGCAGCCGGGTCATGGCCTCCGCGACGTCGGCGTCGCTGAGCACCAGGGTGATATTCCGCCGCGACGCGGCCTGCGACACGAGCCGCAGGGGGATGCGGCCGAGCGACGCGATCGCACGCGCGAACAGGGTCGGGTCTTCGAGCAGCTTCTCGCCGACGACCGACACAATCGCCATCTTCGGCTCGCACGCCACCTCGGCAAACTCCCGCAGGCTGGCGACGATGTCGTCGAGGCGTCGTGTGTCGTCCACGGTCACCGACACGCTCACCTCCGACGTCGTGACGACATCGACGGCCGTCTTGAAGCGCTCGAACACCTCGAAGAGACGCCGCAGAAACCCGTGCGCCATGAGCATCCGCGACGAAGTGATGTGCACCACCGTGACGTCGCGCTTGCAGGCGAGGGCGGCCAGCTGTCCTTCCGGCCGTCCCTCGGCCGTGATGAGCGTACCGGGACTCTCGGGCCGCCGTGAGTTGAGAATGCGGACGGGAATGTTCTTCGACACCGCCGGCAGAATCGTGCTGGGGTGCAGCACCTTGGCGCCGAAATAGGCCAGCTCCGATGCTTCGGCAAACGACAACTGCGGCACCACGCGCGGCTCCGGAACGATGCGGGGATCGGCCGTCAGCATGCCGTCAACGTCGGTCCAGATCTGAATCTCGCGCGCGTCGAGGCACGCACCGAAGATGGCGGCCGAGTAGTCCGATCCGCCTCGGCCGAGCGTCGTGGTGACGCCGTCGGCCGACGTGCCGATGAAGCCGCCGAGCACGGGGATGCCGCCGCGAGCCGTCACCGGAGCCACCTGGTCGCGGGCTCGCGCGCAGGTGGCGCTCATATCGGGCGCGGCCATCGTGTGTTCTGCGTCGGTGACCAGAACCTTTCGCGCGTCCACCCACACCGCGGGCAGCCCCTGCTCGGCAAACGCCGCGGCCACGATCCGGCTGCTCACCAGCTCGCCGGTCGCCACGATTGCGTCGTGCGAGCGGGGCGACACCTCGCGCAGGGCGGCAAGCGACCCGACAAGCGCGGCCAGTTCGCCGAATTGCGCGCGGAGGAACGACACGAGCTCGTCCTGTCGCCCGGCGGTCGTCAGACTCGACGCGATACTGACATGGCGCTCGAGCAGCTCGTTGACGAGGGCCAGCGCACTCGCAGCGTCGCCGTCCTGTGCAAATCGCGCCGTGCGAATCAGGCCGTCGGTGACCTTCGACAGCGCCGAGACGACCACCACCGGCAGCCCGTCACGGGCCGCCTGGGCCTCGCGCCGACCCCGCACGATGTTGACGACGCGGGTCATGGCGTCGGCGTCGGCCACCGAGGTGCCGCCAAATTTCATGACGACGCTGACACTAGTGACGCCGCTGACATCCTTGACACCCTTGACACCCTTCACACCCTTCACAGGGCTCACAGCAGACCCTCTGTTTGCATCAGCTCCGCGTTGAGAATCGCGACGCCTGCGGCGCCCCGGATCGTATTGTGACCGAGCGCGATGAACTTGTAGTCGAGCACCGGACACGGCCGGAGCCGGCCGACGGTGACGGTCATGCCGCCGTCGCGATCGACGTCGAGCGCGGGCTGCGGGCGGTTGCGCTCGGTGAGGTACACAATCGGCTGGGGCGGCGCCGACGGCAGCTTCAGCTCCTGCGGCCGCCCGCGGAAGGTGTTGAACGCGTCGATCACGGCGTCGGCGGAGGCGGACTGCTCGAGCTCGACGGAAATCGACTCGGTGTGTCCGTTGTGGACGGCCACGCGCGTCGTTGACGCGCTGACGACGACCGGATGGGGTTCGACCTGCCCGTTCGTGAGGCAGCCCAGGATTTTCTGCGTCTCGCTCTGGATCTTCTCTTCCTCGCCGTCGATGAACGGAATGACGTTGCCGAGGATGTCCCACGAGGGCACGCCGGGATAGCCCGCGCCCGACACCGCCTGCAGCGTCGTGATCATCACGCTCTTCAAACCGAACTGCCGCAGCGGCGCGAGCGCCATCGCCAGCACGACGGTCGAGCAGTTCGGGTTCGTGACGATGCGGCCTTTCCAGCCGCGCGCGGCCTGAGCGTCCAGGAGCTTCAGATGATCCGCGTTGACCTCCGGAATCACGAGCGGTACCGCCGCGTCCATCCGGTAGTTCCTCGAGTTGCTGACGATGAAGTGGCCGGCGTTGGCGAAGGCGCCTTCGATGTCGCCGGCGACCGACGAGTCGAGCCCGGAAAATACCAGCTTGGGCGCGCGGCCGGGCGTCGCCTGATCGACCGTGAGCCGCGCGACATCGGCGGACAGCGGCGCCGGAAGACGCCAGGCGGCCGCGTCGCGATAGGCTTTGCCCTCCGAACGGTGGCTCGCGCCGAGCCAGGTCACCTTGAACCACGGGTGGTTGGCGAGGAGCGCAATGAACTGCTGGCCGACCATGCCGGTCGCGCCGAGAATGCCGACTTCAATGGAGGACATTGTTGGTTCCTGGTTCACGTTCACGGTTCACTTCGGTTCACGGTTCACGGTTCAAAAAAAAAGCCGACGCGGTTTCTATGAACCGGCGTCGGCGGCATAAGGCTCGTATCGACTTACAGTGCGACTAGCGCTCGAGCACAACCCCCCCGACACGGCCGGCCCGCTTAGGCCAGCAGGACGTCTTGTCCGTGCGCTTGTGCGTGCGCGCGTCGAGGAGCTGTCGCATCGACCAATGAGTATAGCATTGTCGGCGGATGCTGCAACCTCTCTTTCATTCCTGGGAACGCCGGCTGGCGTCGGTCACAACCGATCGCGTGGTTCGTCCGTTCGACTGGGGCCTCGACTGGATTTCGTCCAACGGCCATCACGCCAACACGCCGGGGATAGAAATAGAAGATGACGCGGGCGAGGGCGAAGCCAAGCTTCGCGACTGGGTTGCCGGCGTCATGGCGAACACGGACGCGTTCTTCACCCCGCCGCCGACGCGCGACTACCATCTGGCGGACCTTTCACTCGAGGGCGATCGCCTCCTGACGTTTCCCACCGCGCTCGCGACACCGCACCCCGCGAACAACACGGTCTACTGCCGTTGGTTCGAAGCGCGCGCGGCGCGACGCGCGCCACGCGCCGCGGTCGTCGTGCTGCCGCAGTGGAACTCCGATCCAGGGGGACATGTGGGACTCTGCCGGTTGCTTGCGTGGAACGGTCTTGGCGCGCTGCGCCTCAGCCTGCCGTATCACGATCAGCGCATGCCGCCCGAACTCCATCGCGCCGACTACATCGTGAGCGCGAACGTCGCTCGAACCGTGCAGGTGTGCCGGCAGGCGGTCCTCGACGCGCGGCGCGCCGTTGCATGGCTGGCCTCGGAAGGCTACGAGCGGATCGGCATCCTCGGCTCGAGCCTGGGATCGTGCCTCGCGATGCTGACGACGGCGCACGAGCCGCTCATTCGCGCCGAGGCGTGCAATCACATCTCGCCCTACTTCGCGGATGTCGTGTGGCGGGGATTGTCCACCAGGCACGTGCGCGAGGGTCTCGACGGCCACATCGACCTGGACACACTGCGAACGCTGTGGATGCCCATCAGTCCGCGCTGGTATCTCGAGCGCCTCCGCAATCGGCAGACGCTTCTCGTCTACGCCCGCTACGACCTGACCTTTCCCGTCGATCTGTCGGAGGATCTGGTTCGGGAGTTCCGCGAGATGAAGATCGCGCATGAAGTGGCCGTCCTGCCCTGCGGGCACTACAGCACAGGCAAGACGCCGTTCAAGTACCTCGATGGCTGGATCCTGACACGGTTCCTCAGGAAGGCCCTGGTAACGGGAATGTAAAACGGAAAATGTAAAACGGAAAACGGAAAAGGCAAGAAGCGGCGGTCTTGCATTCTCCGTTCTCCGTTCTACGTTCTACGTTTCTCAGAGGTACTTGAGCAGTCCCCGAAGGGCGTTGAAGAGCGCATCGGCGAGGTCGCGGACAAGCGGCGACACGTCGCCCTCGTTGACGGCGGTGGCCACGGTGACCGGGTTGGTGAGAAACAGCCACACGGTGGCCACCGCCAGCACGACGCTGACGACCGCGACCGCGCCGAAGAGACTCACGCTCAAGCGCTGTAATCGCATCAGACTTCACGACTGTTCCGACCGGTCGGCCCGCTGGCCTCGACTCAGTGTTCTATGACGTCGGCGCCCCTCCAGTGGTTCGCCGACGTGCAACCGAATCGCTCAGGGGCGGGAGGACCGGCCTCAGCTCCAGATGCAAGACGGTCACCTTTGCAACGGGCTTTCAGTGACTAGATGCTATCAACGGCGTCAAGGATGCGGGCCTCGCCGAGATTGAGGCGGCCAAGATCTTGGCCGGCCGCGTCGATGTCGCCGACCACGAGCGTGATGAGACGGGCAGGATCGAGATGCCGCTCCGCCGCTCGCATCACATCGTCGGGCGTGAGGCTCTCCATGCGAGGGACGAACTGCGAATAGTAGTCGTCGGGCAGATCGTGCAGCGCGAGCTGCGCCACCGCGCGGCCGATCTGATCGGAGGTTTCGAAGTTCCTCGCGTATCCGCGTGTGAGCGCGGCCACGCCCATCGCGAGCTCGTCGGGCGTGACCGGGCCGCCCTCCGCGAATGGCGGCGATCTCGCCGATCGATTCGCGAATCGCCAGGGCGGTCGCCAGCTTGTCGACGCTGGCCTGCAGGACGAACGGCCCCGGCCGGCGCCGAAAGTCGAACGCGGTTCGAGCGCCGTAGGTGATGCCCTTGTCCGAGCGCAGGTTGAGATTGATGCGGCTGACATGCTGTCCGCCAAGCACCATGTTCGCGGCAACCAGCGCGTGATAGTCGGGCGTCGCTCGCGCCACCCCGATGTGACCGATCCGCAGCTCCGACTGCGGCGCGCCGGGCCGCGGCACGATGTTCAGCCGCGCCGGCTGTGGCGTCTCCGCAACGGCGATTCGTCTGGGGCTCAGCCCCGGCGGTCCAATCGCCGAACGCGGCGTCGGCAAGGCGCCTCACCGTGTCGTGATCGCAATCGCCGACGGCCAGGAGCGTCGCCGCGCCGGGACGGATGAGCCGTGCGTGAAAGGCGCGAACAGCGTCCACGGTCATCGTGGCCAGCGTCCGCTCGCTGCCGAGCGGCATGTGGCCGTACGGCGCGTCGCCGTACAGCAGCCGGGCGAACGCACGTTCGGCGATGACGCCCGGCATGTCGCGCAACTGGATCAGCCGGTTCATCCGCAGCTGCCGCACGCGCGCGAAATCGGCGTCACCGAGCGTCGGCCGCACGACGATGTCGGCCAGCAGGGCGAGGCCGCGGTCGGCGAAGCGGCTGAGCGTGGTGAGGCCGACGAGCGTCGCGTCCGAGCCGATGTCGGTGTCGAACTGCGCGCCGATTCGCGCGAGCTCCTTGTGCAGATCGATGGCAGACCACGGTCCCGTGCCTTCGTCGAGCATGTCGGCCGTCATGGCCGCGAGACCCTCCTGCCCGGGCGGATCGTCGGCGGCGCCCCGGCGGACGATCAACAGGAACTCGACCAGCGGCACCTGCGTGTGACGCACCGTCCACACGTTCAAGCCGTTCTTGAGCGTGGACTTGTCGATGGCGGGAAAGACAAACCGCGGCACCGGCCGCAGATCGGGCAGTCGGGATCGGTCCACGCCAACCGCGGCGCGCGGTGAGCTCATGAGACGTCCACCGGCGTCGAGTCCGGAATCGCCAGATCGAGTCGTCCCCGCGGCACGATGCTCATCGTCACGCGCCGGCCCGGATCGAGGTAGCGCGCCGACCGTCTCCCGCATCGACTCCCTGGTGACCTGCTGATAGCGTTCGCGATCGCGTGCGAAGTAGTCGGGATCGCCGACGAGGACGTTATAGGCGTTCAACTGATCGGACTTGCCGCCAAACCCGCCGACCGTCTGCAGCCGCGACACGAACTGCGTTTCGGCCTGCACGCGTCCGCGCTCGAGCTCGTCGTCGGCCGTCCCTTCGGCCGTCAGCCGGGCGATTTCTTCGAGCATGACGCGCTCGAGCTCGGCCAGGGTGTGCCCCGGCGCGGCGGTCGCCGCGAGCTGAACGAAGCCCGACATCTCGCGCGAGTTCTGCGACGCGGAGACGTCGGTCGCAATCCGCTCCTCGAACACGAGCCGGCGGTACAGGCGAGACGTTTTTCCGTTGGCGAGCAGATCGGCGGCCAGATCGAGATCGGCGTCGCCCTCGGCGAACATCGCCGGCGTCAGCCACGCGATGTAGAGGCGGGGCAGCTCGACGCGATCTTCGAGCCGGATGCGCCGCTCGCCGGCGAGCGACGCCGGCACGCGGACGGGCTCGACCGGCGCGCCGGCATCGATCGGTTCGAAGTACGCGCGGACGAGCGCCAGCGCGGCCTCGGGGTCGATGTCGCCCGCCAGCGCCAGCGACGCGTTCGCCGGGTGGTAGTAGCGTCGAAAGAACTGGTGGACTTCGTCGAGCTTGGCGGCGCGCAGGTCGGCGACTTCGCCGATCGTGGTCCAGTGGTACGGGTGATCGGGTGGAAACAGCGTCGCCACCATCGCCATCGACGCCAGACCGTACGGGCGGTTCTCGTAGTTCTGCCGGCGCTCGTTCAACACCACGTCACGCTGGTTCGAAAACTTCTCCTGGGTCAGCGCCGGAAGCAGGTGGCCCATCCGATCGGACTCCATCCAGAGCGCGAGCTCGAGGGCGTTCGCCGGCACCACTTCCCAGTAGTTCGTGCGGTCGGCGCTCGTCGATCCGTTGAGCGAGGCGCCCGCGGCCTGCAGCGGCTGGAAGAACCCGCTGTCGTGATGCTCGGAACCCTCGAACATGAGGTGCTCGAAGAGATGCGCGAACCCGGTGTGCCCGGGACGTTCGTTCTTCGATCCGACGTGATACCAGAGGTTCACGGCCACAATCGGACACCGGTGATCCTCGTGCAGGATCACGTCGAGTCCGTTTGCGAGCGTGTGCTTGGTGAACGAGATGTTCACGGAAACGCTGCCCTGGCCCACGCCTACCTCACGACAGTGAGTGGAATCGTGGGCACGGTTGTAGCTGGCGATCGACACCTGCGCCGCCGTCTGTTCGGCTGCCGCGATGAACGCGCGCGAGGCCGGCGAGTCGGGCTCGCTGATGAGAAGCGGCACACCGTTGTCGCTGCCTTCGCGGATCGGCTGATAGATGGGAATGCGCCCGAGGAACGGAATCTTGAGCTCCGACGCCATCTGCTCGCCGCCGCCGTGGCCGAAGATGTCGGCCTCGTGGTGGCAGTTCCGGCAGACGAAGTAGCTCATGTTCTCGATGATGCCGAGCGTCGGGATGTTGAGCTTCTTGTACATCGCCACCGCGCGCCGGCTGTCGGCGAGCGACACCAGCTGCGGAGTCGTGACCACGATGGCGCCCGCGACGGGCACTGTCTGGCTGAGGCTCAACGCCACGTCGCCGGTGCCCGGCGGCATGTCGATCACGAGGTAATCGAGATCGACCCATCGCACTTCACGAAAGAACTGCTGGAGCGCTCCGTGCAGCATCGGCCCGCGCCAGATGATCGGCGCATCGTCTCCCGTCATGAAGCCCATGGAGACGACCTGCAGGCCGTACTTTTCGGCGGGCAGAATCTTCTGGCCGTCGGTCGTGAGCTGCGTCTTGATGCCGAGCATGATCGGCACGTTCGGACCGTAGATGTCGCCGTCGATCATGCCGACCTTGCTGCCGGCCTTCGCGAGCGCGATCGCGAGATTGACGGCGACGGTCGTCTTGCCCACGCCGCCCTTGCCGGCGCCGACGGCGATGATGTTCTTGACGCCGGGGAGCGCGGCGCGGGCGCCGTCGCCGGCCGTCGCTTCGCGCACGCGCGCGCTCATCTGCACGTCAACGCCCGTCACACCGGGCAGTTCGAGCACGGCCGCGCGCGCCTGATCGCGCATCTGGTCCTTGACCGGACACGCGGGCGTGGTCAGCTCGATGGTGAAGGAGACGCGGCCGGATGCGACGTTCAGATCCTTGATGAATCCGAGGCTGACGATGTCGCGGTGCAGATCGGGATCCTGGACGACCTTCAACGCCTCGAGGACGCTGGCCTGTTCAACTGCCATACGTCCAAGAGTATCAGACCCGGGATTAGATGGTTGTCTCGAACAGCGCCTTGCCGCGCTGGTTGAGCAGCACCCAGAGGGTGTAACACCCGAGCGCCGTGCCGTAGGGCAAGAGCAGCAGGTCGATGGACCCGACCATCAGCGCGACCAGCCTGGCCCAGTGGCGGTGGCGGCGCAGCGGGACGCCGATGAGCACGTGGCCGACGCCCCACGCAATCGTAATGACCGCCAACGTGATGAACGCGGCGGCCGTGAGGCCCGCGGCCACGTGTCCGCCGCTCCGGTTCACCGACGTGGCGAGCGACGCGGCGCCGATGCCGAGGGCGAGCGTCGACAGACCCACGAGCGCGGTCAGCACGCCCCAGACGATAAACAGGACGCCGACGAAGTCCACGTGGGTAATCAAACCAGTGAGGGCTGAATCGCGACGCGGACTTCGACGCGCACTGAACCCGTCAGCGGCGAGGTGACTCGGAACCGGAACGTGGCGCCGTCGGCCACACCAGCCGGCACGGTGAGACGCACCGCGTGGTGGAAGAGCGACTCGCCCGTTCCGCCACATGCGCCGCAACGTTCGGTCCACGATTCGCCGCGCCCGCCGCAGGTCGGACACGTGCGGCGAATGGGCAGGTCGAGCGGCACGATCAGACCGCCGGCCGCTTCACGCGGCGACAGGGACAGCTCGGTGGCCAGCACGTCGCGTTCGGGCGCGCCGCCGAGAAAGGCGTCGCGCATCCGTTCGACGACGCAGCCGGCGGCCGGGAAGTCGATGGCGATCTCGTCGGCGAAAAACCGGTGCACGTTCGTACGATAGGAGCGGGCCGGTAGCTTGTCAAGATTGCAAAGCCGCCAGGTTGTCATAGTGAGCACACGGGTGCTAGTGTGAACACTGGAGATGCCCACACCCACAAAGGACTGTCCGCTCTGCGGCGGAACGATGAAGATCAAAACGACGCAGAGTACGGTCAGAATCCCCGGCAATCCGAAGCCGACCGTGCGGCCGGTGCGGGAATGGCTCTGCCCCGATTGCGATTACTTTGAAGAACCCGGAGAAAATGAAGAGGTTGACGGAAAAACCTGAAAACGACCGCTGCGCCCTGCTTCAGCGCGCGCCGATCGTGAGCAGAACTTCCTTCCGGAGCGTATCTTCGAACTCCTCGAACTTCAGCGCCGTTTCACATTCGTCGCACAGCACTTCGAGCACGGTCGGCCGATCCTCCTCCGACACTTCGACGCGGCCATCCTCCAGGTGTACTACGTGCATCTGCAACGTCTTGACCTGGAAGTTCCGGTCGTTGCCGCAGCTAGGACAAGTCAATGTCACCGATTCGACCTCCAAAAGCTTGATCTTATGGGATGGTCCGGGCGCGACGCAATGAGAATATGCCAACCGACGGCGATTCGTCGCGAAATTGGCTGAATTCTGCTAAGTTCAGGCCGATATGGCTTACGTTATCCTCAGTGAAGCCCGCGGTCCGCACTGGATCGCGTGGGTCAGCCGTGACGGCGACACCAAGCCCGAGCGCTCGGTCGTCCTCATCGGCAAGACACGGGAAGAAGCCGAAGCCCGGGCCCGCCAATGGGCCGAGTCTACAACGTAGAACGCAAAACGTAGAACGCAAAACGTCGAGCTTACAGGCCAGGACGCACAGCTGCTTCGAAGCGGGCGCCAAACGCGCGTGGCAGCACCTCGCCGAGGCTCCCGCGCCCGGGCTTGAACACCCCGTCTTTCACGGCCGCGGCCAGATAGAGTCGATCGCGGGCGCGCGTCAGCGCGACGTACAGCAGACGTTTCGTTTCCTCACGCTCGCGCGCCGTCATGTCTTCGTCGGCCTCCGAGTCGAAGTCGCCGATCGACACGGACGGCGTGCCGTAGCCGTCGGCGAGCACCCGGATCGGCGCCCGCGGCCCGCCGGCGCCGCGGTGCATGTTCACCACGAACACGATCGGAAACTCCAGGCCCTTCGCCGCGTGCACGGTCATCAGGCTGACGGCGTCGAGCGCATCGACAACGGCGTTGCTCTCGTCGCCGACGGCGAGGTCGTCCAGAAACTCGGCGATTCGAGCCAGCGTCGCGTAGCCGCGGTTCTCGACCTTCCTGATGAGCGCGCGCAGCTTCTTGAGATTCTCGCGCGCCTGCACGCGCCGCGGCCCGCGCATCTCGAACGCGTACGCGGTTTCGGCGAGGATCGCGTCGAGGAGCTCGGACGGCGTGAGGCGATCGACCATCAGCAACCAACGCGGCAGCGCCTCCCGCACGCGCTCAAGCACACCGCGGTCGTCATCGCTTAGCTGATCGAGGTCCAGCTGCTCGAGGTCGAGCCGGTCGACATCCGGCGGGACGGCGCCGGCGAGCGCGAGCGCGTCCGCGAGGTGGACGCCAAGCAGGACGATCGCGCGATCCGAGAGCCGGACGAGTCGCGATCGCAGGAGCGACGCGGCCCGAAGGTTGGAGGTCGGGTCCGCCAGAAACCGCAGCAGCGCGACGCAGTCCTGGATTTCGTCGGCCTCGAAGAACCCCAGACCCTTGTAGACGTAGGTCGGCACGTGGCGACGCTCGAGGGCGGCTTCGTAGTCGCGATGGCTGTCGCGCGAGCGAAACAAGACCGCGATGTCGGCGGGCCGGGCCGGACGCGAGACGCCGGTGTCGCGATCGCGGACGATCGCACCCGATGACAAGAGGCGCGCGACCTCGTCCGCCACCTGCTCCGCCGTGGCCTCGACCGTACGGCCGGCAAGGAACGTGACCGGTGTGACCGGGGGCTCCACGTCGTCCGCTCGGCCGGGGGGCAGGGGCCCCCGGGTAACAACGACGTCAATTGGAAACCGGTCGTCGTCCGCATACCGAAATGCGTCGCGGCGAGCGGCGTCGGTGGTCTTCACAATCTCCGCGAACAGCTCGTTGACGAACGCCAACAGCTCGGGCACGGCGCGGAAACTGACCGAAATGGCGTGCCGAGGCTGATTGTCGGTACGCAGGCCGGCAATGAAATCCGCGGCCTCGTCGAGCACGGCCACCTCGGCATCGCGGAAGCCGTAGATCGACTGCTTGCGGTCGCCGACCACGAAGATCGACGGCGTCAGCGCCTCGGCCGACGCCCCGAAGCCTTCGCCCCAGCTGCGCACGAGCAGCGACACCAACTCCCATTGCGCGCGGTTGGTGTCCTGGAATTCGTCGACCAGCACGTGCTGGTAACGCGCCTCGAGCTTGTACCGGCTCTGCGAGAACTCCTCCATCTGCCTGAGCAGGCCGACGGCGCGCGACAGCACTTCGGCGAAATCGAGCACCGCGTGCGCGTCGAGCGTCCGGCGATACTGGGAGAGCGCAATCTGAAAGAGACGCCAGACTCCGCGCGAGACGATCACATTGAGATCGCGGCGGAAGGCGCGGACGGCCTGTTCGATCGCCGGAGCCACCGATTCGACCGCGTCGCGATGCCGCCTCCACGCCGCCTCCGACGCGCAGTGGTCTTTCTTGAACTCCGCCTGGCCAAATCCCTTGGCCTTGCGCGGCTTCCCGTCCTGCGTGAGGAAGTAGGCGCGAACCCGATCGACGAGCATTCGAAACTCGGCTTGCGCCTCGCGGCTCGCATAGGCTGCTGCCAGTGGGGATGTCGTGCGCAGCGACGACAGATCGAGCGCCAGCATCGCGAACTGCGGGTGGCCGACGCGGGCCGTCGCTGAGCAGAAGCTCCAGGCCTCCGGGCGCGGTCCGCAAGACATCGGCCAGCCGCTCGGCCGCCACTCGACACGCGACGTCCGGTGTGAGGTCGCGAGGACCGAATTCGAGAAACCGCCGCAGGACGCCGGTGGCCACGAGCCGCCGGTCGAGAAGCGCCGCCAGTCCCTGGCGCAGCCGGCGCTCGCGCAGCTGCACGAACACCATCGCGACATCGGCATCGGTCTGCGCCAGATGACGGCCGATGCGAAGCGCGCGATCGAGCGCCTCGCCGATGAGACGGGGAATTTCGGTCGGGTCGGCGAGGTCGAATCCGGGATCGACGTCGGCTTCGAGCGGGAACTCACGAATGAGCGACAGACAGAAGGCGTCGATCGTCGAGATACTGATGTCGCCCAGCCGGTCGCGCATCTCGTTCCAGCGGATGGTCTCTTTCAGTCGCGCGACGATTCGCTGCCGCATTTCAGCGGCGGCCTTTCTGGTGAACGTAATGGCGAGGATGTGCTCGGGATCGACGCCGGCGAGGAGCAGGTTGACGTAGCGTTCGACGAGCACGCGCGTCTTGCCGGTGCCCGCCGAGGCCTCGAGCACGATGTTCCGCGAGGGATCGACCGCCCGTTGGCGGGCGTCAGCGTCAAACATCGCCGACGTAGTCCTTGCGGCACACCGCCGCGAAGCTGCAAAAGCCGCACAGGAACACATCGTCTGGCGTCGGGGGGAAGTCGCCGCGTTCGATGCCGTCCACCGCGTCGATGAGCTTTTCCTGCGCGGACGCGAGCACCTCGTCGCGATCGGCCCGGCGCGTGAACAGCGGCGTCACCCGCTTGGTCCCGCGGAACGCGATGTAGGCCGCTTCGCCGAGCGTCCAGCTCCGGCCGCGGTGGTGTTCGAGGCGCTGCTCGGCACACACCCCGTAGATGGGAAGCTGCAGCGCCCGCGATTTGGTTGGCGCCGACGACAACTTGTAGTCGATGAGCCGAAACGTGCCGTCGTCGAGCAGATCGATACGATCGGCCACGCCCTTCAGGGCCATCCGGCGCGTGCCGTGCGCCCCGACGAACTCGAACTCGCCGCTCAGGCGGTACTCGAGCAGCCGCTCGACGACGTCGGTTTGCCGCTCGGCCTCCATTCGAAACACCACTTCACCCAGCCCGGCCGCAACAGACGACCCAAGCAGTCGTGTACGTTCGAGGGCGGCTTCGGCTTCGGGCAGCGGCTTCAGGCCCTCTTCGACGATTTCTTCAAACAGGCGGCGTGCCACGTCGAGATTCGTCACCGTGATGGCGCGATGGCCCAGGCTCTGCCATTTGGAGAAGAACGCCTCGAACACCTGGTGCACGAAACGCCCCTGCGCCTTCGGATCCATCACCTCCTCGTCGACTCGCTCTTCCTCGAGGCGCAGCACATACTGGGCGAAGAACTTGAAAGGGCACGTCAGATAGGTTTCGATGGCGCTCACGGACCAGGCCCGCGGCGGCTGCGGTCCGGCCGAGCCGTGATAGCCCGCGTCCGCGCCGTCGCGCCGCGCAGCCCGCATCACGGCCCATTCGCGCGCATCGGCGTCAAGCGCGTCGAGCTGAACCGGATCGATCGAGAGAGCCTCGTCCACGAACACGCGTCTGGTCGGGCGCGGCGGCCGGTCTTCCGCCCCGTCGTCGTCAGTGTTGTTGGTGGCCGCCAAACCCGATCCGGCCAGTTCTTCAATCAACGACGCGGGCTCCACCAGCGCCTCGTCGTCAAAGGTAAACGTTGACGCGACGATCTGGCGCGACGGCGACTTCACCAGGTCGAGAAACGCCGACGTGGATGCGCTCCGGCGATCGCGCTCGGACGGCCAGCCGAGCGCGGTGAGGACGGCTGGAGAGTAGAAGATGTTGCGGCGCGGCCGCTCGGGCCACTCGCCCTCGATCAGGCCGACGATCGTCACGGTGTCAAAGTCGCCGAAGCGGGCCGCCTGGCTGTCGAGCAGGTGGAGTCCCGTTCCACCCGATCGCGGATCGAAGGTTTCTTCTTCGATCCACCGGCGAATGTCTGGCGCGAGATCGTCAATCGTCGCGACATCGTTTCCCGGATCGCCGTGCGACGCGTGCGCCGCCGCCAGGGCCCGCAGCACGTTGACCAGGGCCGACCGGCCGCGGGCGGCTCGCTCGTCGTTGTCCCGATTCGCATGCAATTCGAGAAACGACGCCAGGGTATTCAATTGGTCCGACGCGGGCGCGGGTGTGTTCAACGGCAGCAGCGCTTCGGCAGCGCGCGCCACAGCCGTCCACGCGGCCCGGACATCCGCATTTCCGCCCGCATCTGATTCAAGTGAACGCAGCGCCTCGATCTCGCCAAGGTACCGGCGCTCGCGCATCAGGCGGTCGAGGCCGGCTATCGCGGCGCGCGACAGTGGCTCGCCGCCTTCCCCGGGGAGGAAGTGGAGGAAGTGCGGCGACCGGAGCAGCGCCACCGACGCGGCGCGGGTGAACTGCGACGACACAAATTCGATCACGAGATCGAGCGCGGCGGCCACAGGTTCGACGGCCAGCGGCAGCGTGTCGAGCGCACGATACGGAATGCCGGCGCCGCCGAACACCCCGCGGGCGAGGTACAGATACGGCAGCGGCCGCTCGAAGACCACGGCGGTGCGATTCAGATCCGCATCGACCCGGCGCGCGACGGCGATGAGCTCTTCCTCGCGATCGCGGCTGACCCACACGAACGTCCCAGGCGGCTGTCGCGGCACGAGAATCCTTGGCACGGGGGAGACGGGCACTCCGAGGTCGCGGCCCTCGATCTCGTCGAGACCCGGGAGCCAGTCGTGGATGCGCTGGTGAAACCCCGAGCGCAGCAGCCCGTCCGTCGCCACGACGTCGATTTGTTCGAGCCCGGGCACCTGCGCCAGCAGGTCGAAATCAGCCGTGAACAGGCCATGGGCGTCGGCAATCCAGTCGCCGACGGTCACGACCACGCGGCGCAGCGGATCGGCAGCGGCCGTTCGCATCAGGTGCCCGCGGAGCGCGTGCTCGTCCACGTGAGCCAGCGCGGCGAGACGCAGTTCGTACCGGCGATAGGAAGCCGCCAGAAACCGCGTCTGCCGCAGGAGCCGCTCGGCGCCGCGATCGCTGTCGGCGTCGAGTGTCGCGACGAGCAGCTCCTCATAGCGATCCACGCTCTGCCCTTGACGCCGCAGTTGATCGTAGAAACGCATCATTTCGGCGACGAGGCCGGGACGCAGCTGAAACGGGGGGGCGGCGCCCTCGACAATCGCGCCGGCCGCCGCGGTGCGGAGGATGACCTCGCGCTCGCACGCGCTCAGAAAGGGGAGGGGTTCGGCCAGACGCGCGTGGAAGGTGCGGTAGAGCTCGTCGCGCGTGACAAACGCCGATTGAGCGGCCAGGGAAGCGGCCATGGACGCAGCCGCGCGCGTGGGCACGACCACTGCCGTCGAACGAATGCGATCCGGAGACCCTTCAGTCGAACACGCGGCGATGGCACGTCGAAACGCGTGCAGGTCGGGGACGCGCACGAGCCGCGTCCGGCGGGGTGTAATCACCGCAGTTGAGGCCGGCGCATCAGCGTCCGGATGTCGGTTCGCGCCTGAGCGCCGAGCATCAGGGCGCCCGCGGCGGCCGAGGACGCGTCCCATGCGCGCTCGATGCTGTTCGACAGGGCCGCTTCACGGCGGATGCGCGCGGCACTGGCGGCCAGGTTGGCCGCGCTGAGAAACACCGCATGGGCCGCGCTCAACTCGTCGGGGGGTGAAATCGCCGACGCATGTTCCACGAGGCGCACGACGAGGCGCTCAACAGTGGCCAGCGCGGCCGGCGACGACCCCGCCAACGACTTGATGTCCAGCAAGGCCGGCCGAATCTGCGCGAACAGATCCAGGGGGCTGCCGATTGCGGCGCGATACTCGGCGAACGCCGGCGCCCGGAGCTCAAAGCGATCGAGCGCCAGACGCAGCCGACGGGCGGCGTCGAGCTTCTCTTCGACCGCAGCGATGAGCGCGTTGACGGCCTCGGGCCTGGCGCCGCCAAGGGCGGTGTCGCGCAGGCGGATGCGCACCATCACGCGCTCCACGCCCCGCACGTCGGCCTCGCGCGCGCGCAGATTTGCCAGACGCATCATCCGCCGCGTGAGCGATTGATACGTCTTGTCAATTCGAACTTCCGTTTCAATTTCCCGACGCGCGGCCTCGCTGGCGGCCGCCACAAAATCCGGGGGAAGCGACTCTTCACTGCTCGACAGCTCGCCAAGCGCCGCCGTCAGCAGCGTCACGCGCTCGGAAGGCGATTCGGTCAGGTGCGCGACGCTGAGCATCTGCTCGATCCCTTCACGAAGCGTCGGCGCCGGCAGCAGCGGCTCGCTCGGCGGCGGGGGCGACGAAAACGCGACGAGATTCAGGTCGAATCGGTCGGCGCCCGTCGACACCCGCAGGTCGACAATCGCCTGGTCGAGCATCGTCAGCAGCTGACGGATGTCCGCTTCGCGATAGTTGTAGTGGGCCGGCAGCCACTCGGCGAGCGTCTTTCGCGCCCGCGCGACGATTTCGAGCCGTCTCGCGACGTCGCTCGTCAGACCGACTTCGTTCAACGTCTGAGCGATGCGATTCGACAGGTCGGTGTAGTCGTTCTCGGCCTGCGTCTCGATGTAGCGGCCGGCCCGGGCGGTCGTGGCGTAGCGATCGGTCCGGTCCCAGTCAACGCGATCGGCGGCGATATTCACGAGATGCAGAGCCGGATTCGGTCCGGTTCCGGTCGGCATCGAGAAGACGACGCGATCGTCGACGCGGGCCACTTCGCCGTAGCTGACGAGCGAGTTGCCATCCTTCAAGAAGACGCGGAACAGCGTGGCATCGTCGGCCGCCGACGCCGCTGGGGCGCACATCAGCAGGCACCACACCAGCAGCGCACCCGCACATTTACAGGTGTTCATGAAGTTTCAAGGGTAGTGCCGGGTCTTGAGGGCGTCAAGTGTGGAAAACCTGTTGATGAACGGTGAATTTCCTGTGCACGGATGGACAGCGAAATTTCTTTTCGACAAACTGTCGAGCGAAAACGCGCCGATCGAAAATGTGCACACTCCTTCGCGGTTCGCTTCGCTTGACGCGCGCTGGCAGAGGCATAGAATGCAGACCGTTCCAAGAATCAGTTCATCCCTCGCCAAACGTGACCACCGCTATTCATCGCTTCGAAGAAATCATCGGGGGACGCTCGTACCTCATCGAGGTGAAGGCCGTGTCGCCTGATCGATGGCGGGCCTATATTGTTCGCATTCCAGGCGTACCGACGGCTTTGATGCCGTTTTACGGTCGGACGCCGGCCGAGGCCGCGCGAATGTTGAGCGATTGGTTGACGCGCGCCTACGCGCGAGTGGTTCCGCCGGTCGTCGATCAACCGACGTAGGCTCAAGTAGCCCTCAGCCCTTAGCACTAAGCCCTCGTGAGCGGTAACATGTCGGGCGTGCGCCCACTTCAGGCACTCGCCGTCGCTTTTGGCCTGGCGGCGTGCGCGTCGATCGCAGTTCGCGGTCAATCGCCCGATTTCGAGCGGCTGCGGCGGCTGCAAATCAGAACCGACACGACCTGGCGCGCGGCCAGCGACGGCTACATGCGAATGGAGAAGATCGCATACCGGAGCCGGGCGGGCGATCTCGACATTCCCGCCTTCGTCTTCCAACCGCTCAACGAACCGTCCGGTTCGCAACCCGCGCTGGTGTGGGTGCACGAGGACATCAGGGGCCATCTCTACGAGCACTACATCCCGTATATCCGTGAAGCCACTGCCCGGGGTTACGTCGTCATCGCGCCGGAATATCGAGGCAGCATCGGGTACGGTCAGGCGTTTTACGACGCCATCGACTACGGCGGACGCGAAGTGGACGATGTGGTGACGGCTGTGGACGTGCTGCGATCGCGGTACCCGCGGGTCGATCCGGAGCGAATCGGTATCATCGGCTGGAGCCACGGTGGGTTGATCACGCTGCTGTCGATTTTTCGCCATCCAAGAATGTTCGACGCGGCGGTGGCGATCGTGCCGGTCACGAATCTGCTCGAGCGGCTCGACCGGAAGGGCGTGGATCAGCAATTGGCGCTCATCGACCCGGCCAACCGGTTCGGAGGCCCGCCGTCCAAGCAGCCCGACGTCTACAGGGAGCGGTCGCCGCTGTTTCACGTCGATCGTTTGCGGATCCCGCTGCTCGTGCACGTGGCGCGGAACGACGAGGACGTGAACATCGAAGAAGACCTGCCGCTCGTCAACGCGCTCCGCTCCCACAAAGCGGCGCTGGCGGTCACGAAGGTGTACGACCACCCGCCGGGCGGCCACACATTCGACCGCCGCGTCGACATGCGGACGTGGCGTCCCGAGAACACGCCGGAGCAGCAAGACTCGTGGCAACGTGTCTGGCGATTCTTATCGCGCGCTCTTCTTCAGCCGGAAGGGTTTCGGTAGCGTCACGCCAGCCCGAACCAGCTCCTGGCGATCCTCTTCGGTCGGCACGAATGCCAGTTGAGCCGCGCCGTTGGGATAAGCCGCATCTCGAAACGATCTGTGTCATCGCCGTCCTTCCGTGCGAACGACAGGGTCGCATCGCGAAGGACAAGGTCGAAGATTGGCGTGAAGCGCTGCGCGACACTCGTGACCGCTTCGACCTCACCCGCCGAGTTGAGGTGAATGTCGCCCAGGCTGATCCGCCCGCCGAGGACGGCACCAGTCGTCGCCAACTCCAGGCGTACATACATTTGCCCGTTGAGATCGGCCGTCCAGGTGCCCACGTACGATTGGCTGGCCGGTTGGGCGAGCAGGAGGCCGACCACTGCCGCCACCATCGTTCCTCGCATGCAGCACGCCTCCTCTAGTGTCAGACGCTCCGGCGCCGGGCTTGGCCGTCAGGCCTCATGGTAGAATTAGGGTTCCCTTCCCAAAACGTGGGCCAGTAGCGCAGTTGGGAGCGCGCATGAATGGCATTCATGAGGTCACCGGTTCGATCCCGGTCTGGTCCACCAATTCTTTTTTCGACCCCGAAACAGGGCTCAAGTAGTTGAAAACCGGCAGCGTTACGCCGGTTCCAACAAGCCTTTTCCCGTCGAAGCGAATCCCGTCCGGAAAGAACACCTGCTGCAGGCGCTGCTTTCTGCGCGAACGACGACTGGACCCAGAGGTTCGACGCGCTCGGTAGAACACGTTCTGCGAACGCCAGGATGCCTTCCACGTCGATTTCCTCGAGCTCCGCGGAGTGTCGGTCCATCTGCACGAGCGTGAGCTCCTCGCGCAGCTTGTCGCGATGGCGGTCGTACGTGTCGATGTCGATCGTCCGTTCGAACAGGAACGCCTGATCCAAACGGTCCAGCTTCTCGCGAATGGCTTTCTGCTTGCGCTCGATTTCGGCGATCCGCTGTGCTGCGTCTGTCTTCATCTCGCGCCACGCGTGCAGCACGCGGTCTTTCACCAGGCGCATGAAGCCGGCGGTGGGCTGTAGCCGAGCGAGCTCGTCGACGAAGAGTTCTTCGAGCTTGGCCTTGCTGATGTTCACGGCCCGACAACGTCCGCGGCAGTGGTAGTAGGCGTAGTAGTCGCTGCGTCCCTTCGACCAGCTCGCGGTCAGCGGTTTGCCGCACGTCTCGCAACGGACGTACCCGCGTAGCGGGAAGTCCGGATCGTTGCGCTGCTTGGGCGCGGTCACTTCGTAGCGGCCGTCGAGGATTCGCCTGGACGCGGAAGAAGATCCGCTCGGTGATGAGCGGTTCGAAGTCGCCGCGTCTTGAGATTCCGAATTCAGGGACGTCGATCTGGGCGATGTAGGCGCGATTCCGCAGCAGGGCGTCGAACGTCTGCGACGGCACGGGCTTGCCGCGCCTCGTCGTCAGGCCGAGCGCGTTGACGTTCTTGCGCACCTCGTGCTTCGTGAATCGTCCCGTCGCGAAATCCTGGAAGGCCCGTCGTACGAGCGGCGCGCGCTCCGGATCGGGAATCAGGCTCTTGCCGGTCGACCGGGCGCGTTCAGGTAGCCAAGGGGAGCGAGAAACGTCCAGCGTCCGAGCTCCAGTGCGGCCCGCATGCCGGCGCGGGTCCGGTCCGAGCGCACAGTCGTTGTCGAACTGCGCGAATGCGGCGAGCACGCCTTCCATCAACTTTCCGGTGGACGTGTCGTCGATCGGCTCCGTCGCGGACCGCAGCGAGATCCCGAGGGACTTCAGATGCGCGCGCAGCGCGAAGTGGTCGTACTTGTCCCGCGCGAATCTTGTCAGGTTGAAGACGACGACGAACTGGACCCTGCCCTTGTTCGTGCGGCAGAACTGCAGGAGCTTTTGCAGCTCGGTGCGGTCAGCGGTCTTCGCGCTCTCGCCCTCCTCTCGGAATCGCGCGAGCACGTGGAAGCCCTGGCGCTGGCAGTACTCCTCGCAGGCCTTCAGCTGGGTCGGCAGACTCAGGTTCTCGGTCTGCTCCTTGGTGCTGACGCGCACGTAGATCACTGCGCCGACCATCTCCGGCAGCTTAGACCTGTCCGCCTCGTCTCGCAACTTTGTGCTCATGCGCTAATGGATCGTCGGGCGATCTTCGTCGAGGAACATCTCGATCACGACGTGCGCCACGATCTCGGCGCAGCGCCGGATTCGATCGATCTCGTCGTCGTCCAAGGTCCACGGCTTCGTCGCCGAGCACCTCGCGGCACCGGTCGATCGACACTTCCTCCGTTGGGTTGGTGTCTGGAAAGACCTCTTCCATCGCACGCGCTCCACAAGACGGACTTCGGTTGTTTGGGGGTTCGCGCCGGAGGGTCGACCGATGTTGGAAGACTCTCCGTTAACTGCGGGGATGAGGGCCTTCTGCCGTCATCGAATCGCGCGAGAGAAAGGCGAAATAGGAGTGGTCGTGGCCCGGAGAGCGACGACCGATCGTGTCCGGCTTGCGGTGTACACCGCGAGGCGGAGGGTGCCCAGTGGCGACCGACGAGACGAGAATCGCAGGCAGAAGTAGCGCGCCGTGTTCTTCGCGGTCAACGGACGCAATTAGCACATCGCTCGTTCGGGACTCATCCGGTTCAACGAAGACGCGGCGTGTAAGAAGTCGACAAACGAAGGCGCAATCTCTTTGACGACCTGTCATCTGACCGTGCTGAAGAATCGCTTCGTGATCCAGCTGAACGATTCGCTTTTCGATTCGCGGGCTCTTGCAGTCGAAGCAGACGGGATCGTAGTTGTAGAAGAACGGATTCCCGATTTGGAGAAAACCTGCCTCCAATAGCTGGGGCGACATGTGCTTGTCCTGGAAAAGCCGTTTTCCAAGCTCCCAGAACGTCTCCTCGGCCGTGTTGGCAAAGAACATCAGCGAACCGAATTCAAATGCCGGAAAGGAGTAGTTGGCCAGGAAGTATTCGAAGGACGGAGGGAACGTCTTCCCAGTGCGGTTCTGCAGCGCGTCGATGCGCGCCGAATTGTCACACTTTACGATGTGCCAACCGGTCCAGCCGTCCAGCGATTCCGGCAGCGAATCCGCTACGGCGTTCGTGCGCAGAAATGCAGGGACTTCGTCAACGGATTGCGGCTCACGTGGTTGACTGTTGATCTTCTGGACGAACGCGTCCACGAGCAAAGGCAAATCTGGCGCCGATTTTCTGGCCATCAGCGCAGCAGCAATCTTGCGCTGGGCGCAGGCGCGGTCAAGGCCCAAAGCGCCGCGGAACGCGGCGGCGGAGCGAAGCGACGCGGCCTTGACGGCGCCGAGCACAGCGGCATGATTAAACGCGTGATGGCCGCGGATAGAACGCATCGGGATCGGCCGAACGAAGCAGCGCCTATGCCGCTCGCACCGGCAGGTAGTCGTGCTCGCTCAAGGGCGTCTCCCCGAGCTCGCTGAGGAGTCGATTCAGGCGATCCAAAGGCACTGCTGAAGGCGCGGTGATTTCGACTCCGATCGCCTTCCCATTCTGCCCGTGATCGACCACGAGCAGACCGTCGGCTGACGGAACCGTCCTCGCGCTCTTTTCTCCCGTCTGATGCGAGAGATGCAGGTACGCAGAAAACGGCTTGCCTTTTCTGTACGTGACCTGAAGGGATCGCTCAGTCATTCGGAGACCTCATACGCGGTGACGACAACCAAGAGCGACGCGTCGTTGTCAGGCTCCACGATCACGATCCACGGCCGGTTGTCCCTGGCGACACGGATCATGAATCGGCCCTCGACCACGCTCGGTTCGAACGCGGTTGCTCGCTCCAGCATAGCGCGGACGTCCACCTCCGTCACGCCGCGCTGTTCCATGCGCAGTTCGGCGTGCGGTGTGAACGAGAGTTCCCAATTCCACCACGCTGGAAAGGCAGGCTTCGAGGGCATCTGTTCTGTCCGATGATATCAACCGAATCCCCCGCCAGAATCGTCTGCAATTGCGCGGCGCAAATCACGTGCGCTTTCGGCGCGGCTTTCGGGCAACAAATCCATGTGGTTCCAATCACCAGCAGCCGGGGCGTGAGCGACCCCCGAACCGACCCTGGGGTCAGGGTCCGGGGTCCGGAGGTGGGGTCGCTCACGCCCCGGCTGCTCTCCTGCGCCGGTCATCCGCGCGGCAAAAGACGCCGCGCGATCGCCTACCGCTACTGACACGACAGCTGTCGGCAAGCTAAACGTGCTGCAGGAGAAACGGTCACAAGTGCGTCGCGGCGATCGTAGCGCACAGACGCTTCCAATTCGACGAATCGGTGAGCATGCTTGAGGGGTGATGGTCCCCCTGGGTCCATCTCCCCCTCCATCACCCCCCGACCCAGCAATTCCCGCTCTGGTGAGTCGGCGCTGTGAACCGCCGTTTTCGTCTGGCCGCAGCGACGAGAAGTGTCGTGTTCCAGCAGCGGCGCCGAACAGGCGAAACCGCCTTCGGTTGTCAGGCACGTGTGGCATCCTCAAGGCTGCGAACGAGACATTCGAGCCCGCCCGATCGCTTTGAGATGACTTGCGCTAAGGGGATCTCGATCGAAGCTCTGGCTAGCCGCTCGCGCATTCGCCGTACCTGGTCCTCCCAGTACTTGTCCAGCATTACGAAGTCGCAGTACGCAACGGGGACGACCGCGTGTAGGAAGTCCACGGCGTGATTACGCGAGAGGCTCGTCGAGCGGTCAAGAACGAGACCCCGCAGCAGTTCCTTCAGGACAAGGCGCGTTCCCCTCTGAATCTTCTGGAAGGTCGGCGGCTTCTTGAGAGTGGCCTGAAACGAAGAGTCTGATTCGTGTTCGATCCGAAGCTTGGCGACCTGTTGGACGATGGTGTCAGCGAGTTCGTTAGCCTGCCTCCCGATGCCGCTTCGAACACCATCCAGAAGAGTCCGCGCGGTAAACACGGAGACGGTTTGTGGCTTCAATCTAAACAGCGTCGTGAACAGCTCGCGATCTTCGTGGGGAGGTCTGGGCCGGCCGCCTCGAAGCAGCTCGTCCTCGCGCTTTTGCACCAGGAACGGATCCATTTCGAGAAAGAAGACGTGTGGCAGACTCGCCTCGAGCAATTCTTCCGCTCGTCTAGCCTGCTGGTCATCCGTCACGTTGCAGAACTCGATCAAGTTCGTGCACGACAACGCGAGCGTGCCGTTTCGCTTCTTCAAGGCGGCGACGAACCGATCGGCGAGCGCGGGCGTTGTCGATAGCTCGCGGAGAGCCCAGTGATCGAGATAGACGGTCGGTGACGAATCGCGCTGGGTGGCAACCAGGCGACCGTGGTCGTCGATCGATATCGTCAACATCTACAACCGGATCTGTGGCGCTCCGACCTGCATGCGTCAATGATCGCACGATCGCAACACCTACCGGCACGGCGCAATTCGCCTGACCTCCGAACGTGTTTTTCGAATCGTTCGGTGTCAGAGTGGTGAGCAGCATGGACAAGGCTACCGCTGACGAGATTGCCCGCTTGAATGTCTCTCTGGCGCAGGACCCCACGTCAGAAGACCTGCGCGAAAGGCTCCTGGAACTGTTGTCAGCGGACCCTGATGGGTACAACGAGCCACGGCGTTTTGAGCTAATCGGCTGGTTCTTGAAGAATAATCCTCGACATTTTGTTTTATCGACACCCTTCGCACATGTCGACGCTCTCGCCGCGCCGAATGCATACCGTGATCTCAAGACGGACTGGTTGGCGCGGGTGAGCGAGTCCCCTGACGATCCAGAACTCGCTCGCAGCGCCGCACTCTTCATTGCCGCAGAGAGTCAGGACGAAGCCAAGAGCCTGCTTCGAGCTGCCATTGAGCGCAGGGCGAACGATCCTAAGCTTTGGCTGGCTCTCGGAAGGATCACACGTGAACCCGGTGAGCGACTGGCCGCGTTTGAACATGCTCGTGCGGCCGGCGAGACGCTTCCGAACCTGCTGGTTTGGATCGCGATGGATGCATTCCGCGCCGGCCAAGATGCGAAGGCGGAGGAGGCCGCTCGCGAGCTGATGCAACTGGTGGATGGCGCACGCGCGCAGTTTGGCGATCTATTGGACTGGCGGGACGAAGGAGGCGCGCTATGGAAGCGCGCCAAGGAGTCGACCGGCAGCGACGACAAGGCTGGTGAACTCACCGATGCGATTGCACAGCACGCGTATCGAAAGCATTGGGGCCACACCGTGCTTGGTCTGTTGGCCTGCCGCTGCGGCGAGTTGGACACCGCCGTCAGCCACCTGATCGCATCGGCCGACGTCATTCCGGACTATCGTCTGTCGTCGTACGGGCCATCGCTCGATCTCCTTCGTGAGATTTGCCTTCGCGGGCGGTGGGAAGACGGACTCGAATACCTATGCCGTTGGGAAACGGTTTGGAACGACCCGCGGTTGCGTGAGTGGATCGCCGCAGTCAACGAACGACATCTGCCAGGGGCAGATCCCGAGTAGTCGGCGGGACCGTTTAGGCGGTTATCGCCCCCCGTAAAGCGGCGATGTCGGTCAACCAAGCTCGAGTGTGGTTCCAACTGGCGCCGGTCAGGTCCACCAAATTTTCATTCGATGTCTGAAGCGGCCGCAAGTACTCGAAGAGAGAAGACGTTACGACGGTTCGATCGAATGCTCTTCCGCTGAACGCCACGCCTTCCGGAAAAAACAGTCGTTGAAGCCGCTGCCGTTGCTCCAACGACGCCTGTATCGAGAGATCCGAGGCGCGCGGCAGCACTCGCTCCGCAAAGTTCAGGATGCCCTCCACGTCGAACTCCTCGACCTTGGAACCGTGCCGGTCAATCTCGACCAGCGTCAGTTCTTCGCGAAGCCGATCGCGTTGGCGTTCGTACGTGCCGAGGTCGCAGAGCATCGCTGCCAGGCATCGAGAGACTCGAAGAACTGCTTCGACTCAATCGTGGAGTTCTCGGCCATGTACGCAAGCAGCAGCTTCTTGTGCGAACACATCCGTTTCTCCACGTACCACTCGAGCGGAAACCGCACATCGTCGTGTCGTACCAAACCCGAGCGTACCGCCGCTTGCAACTGACTCACCCGGAACAGAAAGCGGTCATATCGGTCAGTGATGAATCGTTGTGTCTCCGTGCGCTTGGGCCCGTTCGCTCGCAAGGACGCTTCGATTGCCACGGGAACATCACGCGGAAGGATGTGTACTTTCGTGCCTGGCGAGATCTCGTAGTCGCGGCCTTCTTCCCAGTCGAGCATCGTCATCGCCTGCCATCCCTCATCGTTCATCATGCCGTTGATCAGGGTTCGCGCCATGTCGGCCTGTTTCCATTCGAGCTCCCTGATGCTCTGCGACACGCCTCGCCGGTATTGCCCGATGCCGACCGCCATGGCGACGAGGGCGCTGAGGATCGCCGCGTACTTCGCAATCGATTCGAGCCTGTTGGCGTTAGGCACAGCGGCTACCCCCTAAAACTTGAGCGTCCAGCCACTCTGAATCTGACTCGAGGAGGCGCGCTGGCCGTTCTTGTTGACGCGCGTGCCGGCCAGGTACTCGACGACGATGTCCACGAACGGAACCGGATTCCACATCAGATTGATCGATGTCCGCTGGGTCCGGTGGAACGCGTCCTCCAGCTGAATATCGAGGTTGCTGACGTTCACCACGCCGTATGTCACGGCCGTCGTGAATACGCGCGACCAGGCGTGCTCATAACCGAAGTACCCGCTCGAGACCGGAAGCGCACGAAGACTGCCCTGCACGGGGTCGTACACCGCATCCTGTCCGCCGAGTGAGCTCAAGTCGGCGATATAACGTCCGATCCCGGATCCGGCGTTGACGGCAAACTTGATGCGGTCGTCCGCATCCCAGCGCGGCACGAGGACGCCGCTGATGTTCCCGCCGATGCCACCCGTGGCGAGGGCGTCGCCTGCCTGGCCGGGCACTTCGCCGCGTAGCTGCCTGACCAGCAGCGACGCCTGTATGTGATCCGTGTAGAGCGCCAGTCCCCGTTTTCGGCCCGGATGGAATTTCAGCCTCGCGATGAAGTCGGGCGTGAA
The DNA here is from genome assembly GCA_963755195.1 of uncultured Acidobacteriota bacterium. Classification (GTDB taxonomy): domain Bacteria; phylum Acidobacteriota; class Vicinamibacteria; order Vicinamibacterales; family CAVVIG01; genus CAVQJU01. The sequence goes on from CAVWIZ010000001.1 coordinate 86,629, forward strand.
GTTGAGGCCCTCTGCACCCGTGAGATCTGGCGCGGGATTCTCGACGGCAAAGGCCCACTGGTAGCGAGCCGACGTGCCGCTCGGCGTCCACCGAAACAGCGGTTGCCGGAACCGCGAGATGGCATTCAGGCCTTCGAAGTCAATCCCGATGGTGTCGGCCTCTGGATCCGAAAAGGTGGACCACGTCTGGCCAACGACGAAGTGATTCGTCTGGAGGAACGCGTGCCGAAGCCTCGACGTCCGGCCGGATCCGGCGAAGTCGGTTTCGATGAACAGGCGCATCGGCCCTCGCTGACTCGGCATCCGAAGCTCGGTGTTCAAGCGACTCGCGATGGGCGAGTAGACCGTGCGCGCCTCGTCTCCCGCTCTCGGGACGCCTACGGGAATCGAGGAGGTGACGAACCGATCCTCCGTCCCGAGGGCGCTCAGCGTGTGAACCGCGACCAATCGCGCCTGACCGCCGAGTTTGAAGGCCGACTCGGTGCCGGGAATGCGGATCGAACCCGGGAAATCTCCTGCTGAGACAACCATCGCGGGCAGATCCGGCGTGGGCTCGGCAGCCGTACGGCTTGTCGGCTGCTGTGGTACGGGAGTCTGAGCCCCGACCGCGGCTGCCGCTGTCGTCGTCGCCGGTACGTCAAGCGCGAGTCGTTCCTCCGTGCTCCGGTTCGTGCCTTCGACCCGCTCCTGCAACGCCGCCAGTCTTCGCCCCTGCTCCTCGATGATTCGAGCCTGGCGATCGAGCGCCGCGCGCTGGTCGGCAAGAAGCTGCCGCAGCTCCGCAATCGCCGCGTCAGTTGTCGTCGTTTGCGCGAGCGCGGAACACGGAACGGCGAGCAGCGCCACCACGGCAAGAATGCCGAGCCGAACACGATCAGGGCGCATGGAGCGTTCTCCTTCTGACCTCGTCGGCTCCATCGGTCGCCACACGTCGTTGCCAGGCTCCCAGCGGCCCGGAGGGCCGTGCGGCTGACCGGTTACTGCCGCCGCGGTAGAAGGATGACGATGGCTCCGCGGGCTCGAGGGAGGACTGATCGCCGGTCCGACGCCCCAGGTCAGACCTGGTCCCGAAGGCGAGAAAAAGAACGAAGCGAACACGTCGCTGATGCCGGACGCCGGAGCTGCCGCCTTCGACAAGCGCCGGCTGGCCGACGAACGGGAACGATCACTCGTCGCACTCTCGCGATGAGATTCCAGTCCTTGTTCATCGCGAACGGCATCACCGGCTGCACGTTCAGGATGAACCGCGTCGCCTCATTCGGCCCGACGTTCTGTTCCCAGTTGAACTGGAACGGCACGCTGACCAGGTCTGAAATCGGATTGGCGAGTTCTTCCAGAATCGCTATTCCACGAGTCGTCGATTCCCGTGCCGGGTTTCGAGGTCCAGCAGCAGGTCTAAAACGCCCGACGGACCGGTCGCCCGGACCGGCCACGTCGGGCCACTCCTGCTCACCGTACTTCGAGCGTGATCTTGTTGATCTTGCCGGTGAATCGAGTCTCAGCGCCGATGCCGATGCCCTCGGCGACCGGTGTCTGATTGTCGATGCCGACGTCGGCGGTCTCGTCCGCCGAGAAGATGTTGGGCTGCGTCTTCTCGACACGTCCCTCGGCGACGGCTTTGCCGTTCACGGAGAGCGTCGCCTTGCCGCCCTTGCCGGCGCCGCCGCCGTCGTAGACGAAGTCGAGGATGACGGTCACGGACCGGGCGGCAGCGCTTGCGGCGCGGTGACGGTGTAGCGCGACAGCCCGAGGAAGTTGTAGGTGTAGGCCGGCTTGCCATCCTTCATGTAGAGCGACCAGCCGCCGAAGCGCCCGCCCTGCGACAGGATCGCGCCGTTCGCGCGGCCGGCGGGGATCTCGAGCTCCGCGGTGATCTTGCTCGAGCGGTTCTTGATGTTCATGAAGGTGTTTTCCAGCATGCCCTGCATGCCTTCGTAGAGCGTCAGCGACTTGCGGTCGCCGAGCACGTCGGGCCGGCCGGCGAGAGCCGGGTTCATGCGCTCGATGGTCCGGTCGTCGATCGGCAGCACGTGATACTTCTCGGCCTCGGTCATGAACAGGGCCTGCATCTCCTTCAGCTTCGCGGGCTGCTCGGCGGCCAGGTTCTTCGTGAGGCTGAAATCGTTCCGCACGTCGTAGAGGTCCCAGACATCGGACGTCAGCGGCGGCATGCCAGCTGGTCTGCCAGGGCGCGCGGTGGATGGTACGCGCCATCCAGCCGTCGCTGTAGATCGCGCGATTGCCGAACATCTCGAAGTACTGCGTCTTGTGCCGCTCCGGCGCCTTCGCGTCGTTGAAGGCGTAGACCAGGCTCGTGCCCTCGATCGGCGTCTGCACCACGCCGTTGACGCTCTTCGGCTCCGGCAAGCCGGCCGCCTCGAGAATCGTCGGAGCGATGTCGATCACGTGGGAGAACTGGCTGCGCAGGCCGCCCTTCTCCTTGATGCCCTGCGGCCAGCGGATGACCATGCCGTTGCGGGTGCCGCCGAAGTCGGACGCCACCTGCTTGGTCCACGAGAACGGCGTGTCGAACGCCACCGCCCAGCCGGCCGCCATGTGCGGGAAGGTTTCCGGTCCGCCCCACTTGTCGATCAACGGGATGAGGTCCTCGACCTTCTCGGTCACGCCGTTGAAATAGGTCATCTCGTTGTACATGCCGACGAAGCCGCCCTCGGCGCTGGTGCCGTTGTCGCCGGCGATGTAGATGAACAGCGTGTTGTCCATCTCGCCGATGTCCTCGAGCGCCTTCTCGAACCGGCCGATCTCCGCGTCGGTCTGCTCCAGGAATCCCGAGAACACTTCGGCCTGACGCGCGAACAGGCGCCGTTGATCGGCCGGCAGCGAGTCCCACGCCTTGATGTCCTTCGGCCGCGCGGCCAGCTGCGTGTTGGCCGGGACCACACCCAGCTTCTTCTGACGCTCGAGCGTTTCGGCGCGGACCGCGTCCCAGCCCTTGTCGTACTGGCCCTTGTACTTGTCGGCCCACTCCTTCGGCACGTGGTGCGGCGCATGCGTGGCCCCGGTCGCGTAGTAGACGAAGAACGGCTTGTCGGGCGTCATCGACTGCTGCGCCTTCACCCAGTTGATGGCCTGGTTGGTCATGTCCACGGTGAAGTGGTAGTTGGTCCATCTTCGGCGGATCGACCTTGATCAAGCCGTCGTAGATGAGCGGATACCACTGGTCGGTTTCGCCGCCGATGAATCCGTAGAACTTGTCGAAGCCCTGATGCGTGGGCCAGCGGTCGAACGGACCCGACACGCTGGTTTCCCAGGCGGCGGTTTCGTGCCACTTGCCGAAGGCGCCGGTGCTGTAGCCGTTGAGCCGCAGCATCTCCGCCAGCGGCGCGACGCTGTTCGGATTCTGCCCGGTGTTGCCGGGGAAGGCGGTCGCGCTCTCCATGATCGAGCCGGTGTTCACGGTGTGGTGGTTCCGTCCGGTCTTGAGCGCGTTGCGCGTCGGCGAGCACAGCGCCGTCGTGTGGAAGTTGTTGAAGCGCAGGCCGTCCTGCGCGAGCCGGTCCATCGTCGGCGTGTGGATCGGGACCGCCGAACGTGCTCGGCCCGCCGAAGCCGACGTCGTCGATCAGCACGATCACGACGTTCGGTGCGCGCGTGCGGCGCCTTGACCTCGAACCGCGCCGGCGGCTTGGCGTTCCGCGCGTCGAGCTCCTTGTAGGTCGGAGGCTTCGGTTCGGCGATCGGCAACACCGTTCGATCGGGTTCACCCGCAGTCGCGGCCGGCGCCGCGGTCTGTTGCGGCGCCGGCGCCTGAGCGCTGCAGCCGGTCAGCGTCAGCGCGACGCAGACGGCGCCGAGAACACATAGGGGTCCGTTTCTCATAATCACACTCCCAGCGCTACTTCTTCTCGAACGGGTAAATGAGCTTCCAGTCCGTCTTCATGTCAACCACGGTCCAGCCCTTCGAATGGGCTTCGTCGAGGCGATCATCGAGTCGCAGTGAATTCCGCGTCATTTCAACCTCACGCTGGGAATGGGGAAGGTCGCGGTGACGGCCAGCGTCTGCCCCTGTGTCTTGAGTCGCGCGCCTGTTTCCCAGAGGTAACGGATGTTGACCAGTGAAAAAAGCTTCGACTTGCTCGCGACCGGCAGCGTCACGTCCGGCCCGAAGGCCCAACACCTTGTGCTTGCCCGGGAAATTCACGATGGACTGCGTGTCCGGCTCCGCCAGGCACGGACGAGATCGGCCAGTTCAATTGCGCGGTCGCCGGCCTCGCGACTGCCAGCATCAGTCCGCAGACGACCGATCCATATCCGTCGTTTCATGATCAAGACACCTTCACGCAGCGGAATCCGAGATGGTTCGTGCCGGTTCCGACGTCGCCCTTGCCCCGCGTGCCGACCATGTAGCGGGAGCAGTACTGATCCGTGCAGAGAAACGATCCGCCGCGATGCACGCGTTTCTTCACTCCGGGCTCGTCGGGATCGAACGAGTCGGCCGGGCCTTGCGGGTTCCGGGCGATCGCACCGGTCGACGCGAGCCGTGCGTAGTAGTCGGGGCGATACCAGTCGCTGACCCACTCCCACACATTCCCAGCCACGTCGTAGAGCCCGTAGCCGTTCGCCGGAAACTGCGCGACCGGCGCGATGCCCGTGAACGTGTCCGCGCCGCTGTCGTGATCGGGGAAATGCCCCTGATGGGTGTTGGCCATCCAGCGGCCGTCGTTCCTGAACGCATCGCCCCACGGAAAGAGCCGCCCCGACAATCCTCCCCGCGCGGCAAACTCCCATTCCGCTTCGGTCGGCAGACGCTTTCCGGCCCACTGCGCGTAGGCGAGCGCATCCGCGTACGCGACGTGCACGACGGGAAAGTGCTCCTTCCCCTCGATCGAGCTCTCCGGACCGAGCGGATGACGCCAGCTCGCGCCGTTGACGTCCGCCCACCACTGGTACGGATCAGCGAGCGGAACGGGGTGGTGCGGAGGGGAAAAGATCACTGAACCCGGAACGAGGGTCGACGCCGGCGCGCCGGGGAAATCTTCGGCACGCGGCGTCCGCTCGGCCAGCGTGACGTACCCGGTCGCCTTCACGAAACGAGCGAACTGTTCGTTGGTCACTTCGGTGGCGTCCATCCAGAACCCGTCGACCGCGACACGATGGACCGGTCGTGAATCTGTCGTCGCTTGCATCCCGACCGCGTCGTGGGGATCCGGCGGCACCTGCGCCCCCATCGAGAATTCCCCGCCGGGAATCCACACCATCCCGTCGGGTGCGGGGCCTGGCGCCGGACGCTTGTTCTCGACGGTCGGAAGAAATTGATTTGACGGCGGCGCTTCGATCGCCTGCGGGTGGGATCGCCACGTCGTAACGCCAACGGCCATGGAGCCGGCGACGACCACGACGCCGACCAATGCCCACGCGCTCCGGCTGCGGCGCCGGTCCGATGCGACCTCGGGTGGCTTTCCGCGCCGCTTGACGAATGCACGTCTCAAGATCCCTCCTCCCAGCCACTGAGCGACGAGCTCACGTAGCGCCGGCCGGCCAGCACAGCGTGCACGGCGGCCACGAGCTCGTCGCCAGCGGTATCTTTCAGGAGATAACCCAGCGCGCCTGCTTCCAGACCCGCCTCGACGAACATCGATTCCGCATGCACCGTCACGAACACGATCCGAGCGTTCGGATCCTTGCGGCGGATCAGCACGACCGCTGCGATACCGTCGATCCCCGGCATCGCGATGTCGGTGACGATCACGTCAGGCGACAACCGCTCCGCCGCGTCCACGAGAGCGTCACCATCCTCGACCGACGCAATGACGTCGAAGTCCACTCGGAGCAGCTTGCGCAGGTGTTCCGCCGTTTCCGCGTGGTCCTCGGCCAGCAGCACTCGCGGGCGGTACATGGTGTTCATCAACCGGCACCGCATTCTCGTTGCGGTGCTGCGGCGAGGAGGGAGAGCAGAAGTACGGGAGGAGGGGACCCGAAAAACTACGGGGTCAGGAGGTCTTCGGCGACGGTGCGCCGTTTCAATCCACATTGAGCCGACGGTCGAGCGCGTACCTCACGAGTTCGGCGGTGGACGTGACGCCGAGGGTCTCCATCATTTCGTACTTGTGGCCTTCAACCGTCCTGGTCGACAGGCCCAGATTCGCCAGCGATCTCCTTCATGCGCTGGCCCTTCACGATCAGCCGCAGGATGTCGCGTTGTCGTGGCGTCAGCTGCGGTTCCTTCGGCTTCGAAGCGCCGGTCATGCGCTCCATGACATCCTTCGTGATGGTCGGCGTGATGTAGACCTTCCCGTCGAGCGCGTGCCGAACGGCGATCAGTAGTTCGTCGCCGGCCGACTCCTTCAGGAGAAAGCCGGAGGCCCCTCCGCGAATGGCGTCGGTCGCCAGGTCCGCATCGTGGTGCATCGTCAGCACGATGACTTTGCTGTCGAGGCGTTCGGTTTTCAGACGAGCGAGCACGTCGAGACCCGTGAGCCCTGGCATCGAGAGGTCGGTGATGATGACGTCGGGGCGAAGGCGCGTGGCGGCGTCGATCAAACGCTGGCCGTCGCGAACCGCGCCGACCACGTCGAAGTCGGCCTCTCGCAGTATTCTCGACAGGCCGTCGGTGACAATCGTGTGATCGTCAGCCAGGAGGACGGTGGGTCGGCGGGTCATGCGACCTGTCCTTCCATGCCAGTGCCGACGTCCACCTTCACGCGTGCGTTCATCGGAATCGTCGCCTGCACCCGTGTGCCCTGATGCGGCCCCGACACAATACTGACGGTGCCTCCGATGATCCGCGCGCGCTCGGACATGCTGACGAGCCCGAGACCTCTGTCCCGCTCACCGCGGTTGGGGGCATCAAATCCCCGACCATCATCCGCGATCGTGATCTGCGCCTGGTCACGGATCTGGAGGAGCTTCACATCCGCGCGGCTGGCGCCGGCGTGTGCGATGACGTTCCGCAGGGCTTCCTGCGCGATTCGGTAGACGCACAGCGCAGCGTCCGGCGTGATGGCGCCAAAATCTCCCTCGGCCGTGCACGTCATCGTCACACCGTGTGCACGCCCGAGTTCGCCACAGTACGACGTCAGGCCCTTCACGAGCCCCAGATGCTGCAGCACGGCCGGATGGAGATCGTGAGAGAGCTGGCGAACGTTGCGTGCGAGCTTGAGCGTCTGCTGCTGAAGCTCCACGAGTTCCTGTCGCAGCTCCTCACTGACGTGGTACTCGCCTAACCGCTGCTTGAGACCACTGAAGGCGATCGAGACACCAGCCAGTTGCTGGCTGACGTCGTCGTGCAGGTCCCGCGCGATCCGCGCCCGCTCGACCTCCTGCGCCTCGATCAACCGGCCGGCCAGAAACTGAATTTCCTGATGACTCGCCTCCAGTGCCGCCTGGCTCGCGCGAATCCGATCTTCGGCGTTCTTCCGTTCGGTGATGTCGATGTCGCAGCCGACATAGCCGGTGAAACCGCCATCTCGTCCGTACTTCGGAACCCCCGAAGCCAGAAACCATCGGTACTCGCCGTCGGCGTGGCGCAGTCGATACTCCAGGAGGAATGGCTTCCGCGCTTCGAACGCCGGCATGTACGTGTCAAGGCACCTCTGGACGTCCTCGGGATGCACAAAGTCCAGCCAGCCGTTCTCTCGCAACTGTTCGAGCGGCCGACCCGTCAACTGCTCGCAGAAGCCATTCAGATAGTCGAGTGACGTGTCCGGCCGGGCGGTCCAAATCAGTACGGGTGCCTGATTGGCGGTGAGCCGAAACTGATCAAGGCTCTCGCGCAGCGCTCGTCGCTGGACCAGTAGGCCTGCGACCACCGCCAGTAGAATCGCGAGAGCACCCAGTAGGGCTGTGACGATCAAAGTCATGGCACTCGTGCCCGAGCACCAAGCATATAGTCAGCCCGAGCCGATCGCGACTGTCCCAACGATTGTCCCTGCGATCCGCCAAAACAGCGCCTCGAGAGCCAACGCTTCACGCCCCATGCCCAAGGAGTTGAAATGTCGCTTGTGTCCCGGCGAAGTCTTGTTGCGCTGATGGCCGCTATCTCGCTGGGCACGGGCTGCACAAACGAAGCACCGAGCGCGGCGGCGCCCGTTCATCCGGAAATTCTCATCGTGTTGCCCGGCGCTGAAGACGTGAAATACACCAAGGACTACGATGGGAGCGTCTCGTACCGCCTGCCCGAACCGCACCCGGCAGACGCGACGCTCAAACAGATCCGGTCTCAGCTTGAAGGCAAAGGCTGGAAGCCAGTTCCCGAGGATCTCATGAATCCTGGCATGACGAACTCGCATGACCGCGGATGGATGAATTTCATCGACGGCACAAGAAACGATGCGAACGTGTTTCTCTGGACTGCCGCTTGGGAGAGCACTCGGGGTGACCGCGTCGAGTATTGGCTTCGTTACGAGTACGCGAAGGACTCCGGTCCTATGAGTGCAAAGCCGCCGCTTCAGCTCAGTGCTGTGTACATGACGGCGCCAACAGTCAACATCATTCGAGAGGACGTTCGGCGACGACCAGTTCCCGAAGGCGCACCAAAACGTTGAGCTTGGCGATCGCCTACGAGGCTCGTAGACCCGGCGATGTTCGACGAGGTAAATGCCACCGGTAACCGGCATAAGGGCCATAAAGAATGGAGCAAAGAACGACGAGCCGCACGCTTTGGTTCACCATCGTGGTGATAGGGGCGATCGCCACCGTCGCACACGCGTTGTACTTCGACTGGTCAGATGTTGATGTGTTCGTCGTCATAAGCGCTCTCACGATCGTCTGCGGGCTGAAATGGCCAAGAGCGGCGGCTGTGGCCGTCGCGGTCATCCTTGTCAGCGTCATTGCCGGGCATCTGATTCCCGCGCTCCGCGATTGGCCGGAGGCGACAGAGATCAAAGCCGGCGACACATGGGCTTCGGTTCAGCAGAAACTCGGGCCGCCGGCGTATGAAGCACCCACGTTTGCAGCTGCGAGAAACCTGAAAACCGGATATACGACGCCAAGCCCACTTCGATTTGGGCACTCCGGTCCCGTTGCGGTGTTCACCCGAGGCGATCGTGCACTATGGGTGTTTCACGACAGAAGTCGTGTCAACGCAGTGTTCATTGGAGGAAGCTGATCTTCGAAGCAATGGACGCAACGGAAGATCAGTCGCCGCTTGGCGACGACTCAAGACCAACGATGCGGCTTTAGCCGGCGCTGTTCAATCGCTTGGCGCATGGAATTCGCTTCGCCTTGACAAAGCGGATATTGTGAACGATGTAGTTGCGTAGAGCGATCAGTTCGGCGATCCGCCGCGGGTCAGCGGGAACGTCAGGCGTTCGCGAAAGGGCTACGTGAAATCATTCCTAAAGAAACGTGCTCTCGCAATAATCGCAATAATGCTGGCCGCTGGCCTCAGCCATTTGGTCGCGCTGTCCCAATCACCGCCGCCGCAGACGGAGTCGAGTCCTTCCAGAAACCCCGCCCTGGTCCGTGACTGGGCAAATCGCCTGCTGGCCAACGACCGGAAGGTCCGCGCCGCCGCCGAAGCCGCCCTGGTTAAAGGGGCGGGGCGGTCGCTACCTTTGCTGAGACGATTCCTCGCGAGTGACGATGACGACCTGCATCAGCAGACTCTTGAAATCATCCGGCAAATCGGTCCGCCGGCCATTCCGCTGCTGGTCGAGCTGCTTCGGCATGACGAGGTCTCCTTCCGGGGCTTTGCTGCTGATGCCTTGATCGACCTGGCGCCCGATACAGAATCGATTCAACCGGCGTTGCGACGGGCGCTGAGAGATGAGGATTCGATGGTCGCGGCCGATGCCGCACGTGCCTTGGGCGCTTTGGGCGTCAGGGCCAGCCCTTCAGTGGCGGCTCTCGTCAGATCTCTTTCGCACGAGGTTCCGTACGTCCGCATCTACGCGGCGGAGGCCTTGGCGTCTATCGGTCCGAGCGCGGGTGCGGCGGCGAAGGACCTCGCCAGAGCCTTGGGCGATCCGATTCCCGGTGTCCGATGGGCGGCAGGTGAGGCCCTCGCAGGCATCGGCCCGGCCGCGCAGTTGGCTGTGCCTCAGTTGATCGACGCGCTGAAGGATGAGTTCCTCTACGTTCGCATCTGCGCTGCCGGGGCGCTCGGAAGCATCGGGCCGAAGGCACAGGCAGCGCGGGAGGCGTTGATCGCATCCGCAAGAGATCCGGTACTGCGTGACCAAGCCGAGTGGGCGTTGAATCGAATCGCTGGAAGTCATCTGATCAGCGGCGCGAACGAGCGGCAGCGAGTGAGCCTGGCGAGCGGAGCGGGGCATGGGGCCCCCGCGAGCGAGCCAGTGGGGGAGTCCGAGGGGCGAAGCCCCTCGGTTAAGCCTGTGGCTCAAACGGGCAATCCTCCCGTTGACTGGGATACGAACACGCGGCGGAACATCGTCTGGAGCGTCGAGCTGGGAAACGAAGTGTACGGCAGTCCCGTGGTTGCCGGCGATGTGGTCTATGTGGGTGCCGACAATACCCGGCAAATCAACCCCGCCTTTCAAGAAGCGTCAGGCGTGCTCATGGCGTTCCGGGCCACGGATGGCGCGTTCCTTTGGCTGGATGCGGCCCCGCGGGTCGAGCGCGGCCTCAGGGAGTGGCTGTTGCCTTCGACGACAAGTGCTCCATCTGTTGAAGGCGACCGGTTGTACCTACGTCACCGCCGATTGCCACCTCCGTTGCCTCGATACGCACGGTTTCGACGATGGTGAGAACGATGGTCCATATCGGGAAGAGGTCTTCACAGACAAGAGTGCAGCAGACATCGTCTGGCAACTGGATATGGCGGCCTTGGGCGTCTTTCCACATGAAGCTTGCAATAGCAACGTGCTGCCCCTTGGCGATCTGCTCATGGTCGGCACCTCCAACGGCCGGAATGAAGGCCATACGCGCGTCCCATCGCCGTGGGCTCCAAGTTTGATCGCGGTGAACAAGCACTCGGGAGGCGTGGCCTGGCGCGCGATCGGAGCAGGAGACCAGGTGCTGCACGGCACCTGGTCCAGCCCTGTGGCGGCCAACGTCAACGGGCGCGTGCAGGTGCTCTTCGGCGGAGGAGATGGCTGGCTGCGCGCCTACGACGCAGCGTCGGGTCACGAAATCTGGCGATCTGATGGCAACCCGAAGGCTGCCCGCTGGCTTCCGCGCCACGGTGTCCTTTCACGCAGCTATATCATTGCTTCACCAGTCTTTGCCGACGGCCGCGTCTTCGTTGCCATGGGGCTGTCTCCCGGGCATGGCAACGGACCTTCGTTCATTCATGCGATCAGTCCAAACGGCGAGGGAGACGTGACTGAGAGCGGGCGCCTGTGGACTTCGCGGGAGGTCGGCCGCGTCGTGGGAACGCCCATCGTGAAGGACGGTCTGCTGTACGTTGGGGATTTGGGCGGAACCGTTCATTGTTTGGACGCAGCAACCGGTGCCCACCTCTGGAAGCACGAGACGAACGATGCCATCTGGGGATCCCTCCTGCTCGCCGGCGACCGCCTTTACGTCGGGAACGCGGGAGGACTCATGACCATTCTTCGTGCCGGACGGCGAAAGGAATTGCTGGCGCAGATCGAAATGGATGCCCCGCTCTATTCGCGTCCGGCTGTGGTCGGCGATGCACTTTATCTGGCCACTGCGAGCCGGTTGTACCTCATCGCGACAAAGCACTGATCCTGGACGCGCGTTAGCGGCCTCCACCAGCGGCGGGTGAACGCTATTGTTAGTCGGGATAGACGCCACAAGTGGGAGCGAGGTGGTGTGAGGACCGTCAGCAGTGTCGCAGCTCTGGGCTCATACACCTATGCCGCACGCCTGAGCGAGTGTGGTACTCTCGGCCGCACCCGAGTCTAGACACAGAGGGTCCAAGGAGATCCGAGCATGTTCGCCAGTGGTGCGTTCTGGTTCGGCGTCGTCATCGGCTTCATCACCTACCGGACGCTTCGACACAAGTCGGGCACCGGAATCAGCGACATTGCCGGCGTGGCCAGCGCGGTCGGCGGTGGCGCGGTCGTCGCGCTCTTCCCTTCCGGCACGGCGAGCTTCGACGCCTATGCCATCGGCCTCGCGGCTGGATTCTTTCTGTATCTCGGCATTTCGCTGATCATTGCAGCGGTCGCCGCAACAAGCGGCGATCCGGGCAAGGGCGCGAAGGTCGCCAATGAGCTTCTCGGCGACTAGCGGACCGTCGTCCTCCCAGAATCTCGCTGACATCCTCGCCGCGGCGCTGAAGCATCCGAGCTGGCGCGTGCGGACTGCCGCCGCGCACGCACTTGTCGCGCACGACCCGCCACGCGCTGCGGACGCGATCGCCGCCAACTGGGGCCCCGTCGGCGCGGCGCCGGAAGAACCGTGGCTCATCGCCTGGGCGATGGAACGCGCCGGCCGGCGTGATATTACGGCGCTGCAAGGTACTGCATCGCCGGACGTCATCGCCGACTTGAACAGCATGACCGCGTTCAAGGATCATGACGAGTTCATTCATGCCCTGAGAGCGGCGGGCTGGACGCCGCCGTTGGAACGAGTAGCGGACCAGATCTGGTGCGTACGGCAGCGGCCGCGTTTCGCCCCGTGGTACGGCGCGTCAGCCGGAGATGAGCTGCCCACCGATCCGTTTCGCTCCGCCATCCAGGGGCTCCAATACCAGGTCAGCTATGCGGCGATGGCGGGGAGAGACAAGCGCGAGTTGTGGCGCCTCTTCTGGCCGATTCGACGCGCCCTTCGGTCGTCGCACGAGGCGGAGCGTGCGAAGGGGATAGAGGCCCTTCATCGGATTGCGCTGTCGGATCCCGATGAATGGCGCCGGTATGTGAGCACACGCACATTGAGCAAGCTCGGGCGAGTTGGCGCGGAGCCATTCTTCGCGGCGCTGAGGGGTTCATCGCCGGTCCACCCGACGGCCGAGCAGCTCGCGCGCATGTCGGAGAGTCCGTGGACTCGTTACAAACCCGACGCGGGCGAGTTGACGCGTCCCGAGACTCAGGAAGCCATGGCCAGATTCCTGGCTGGAGAGGCTCTGGGCGCATTCCGCGATCCTGTCACCCTGCATCATCTCGTGGCGCTCGCGACGGAGCCGTCGCCGGTGGCCAAGCGCGCCGCGATGGTGCTGGCGGACATCGAGATCGACTTCTCTCTGCCTCCGCTGTTCTGGGCGGCCATCAACGACGTCGAAGTCGATGACCGGCAGCGCGCCAAAGAACTCCTGATCGGCATTGTCAACAAAGAGCCACAGTACGACATTCACTTCCACAAATTGACGTCCGTCATTTCCCGAGTGAACGCCGATCTTCGATGGCTCGTCGAGCTCGTCGCCTCTTCTCGATCCTGTCCCGCGTGGGCTGCATCGGACAGTGTCGACGTGGACTCGTGGATTCGAGATCCCGATGCGACGAGGCGCGTGATCGGTACCGCTTTGCGGCTGGTGCAAATCACGGACGGGGAATATGACATCGTCTATGCCGATGCGACACGATGGGACGTGTTCAAGGGACTGGAGCGCAGGTTCCGCGAGTGGGGTGTCTCGCGGCAACCAGAGACGATCACGCGCTATCCCGCGTTCGCGTTCCCAGCCAGGTGCCGCCCGGGCATCCCGGTCGTGTTGAAGATTCGCTTGGATGTGGCCGCGACGAGAGAGAGCGCCGCACCAATGTCGTTCCCTGCCCAGCCGGAGCGGGACACGCGGCTGCTCGCGGTCGTCCGCGCGGCAGGATGGTCAGTCGAGCCTCCGTTCGCCTCACTGCCGGTTCCCCTCAACGCGCCTTCGCCTGAGATTCAGTTCACGCTCACGCCTCATGATCCGGGCGCGCAGATCGTTGAGGTCTCGTTCTTCAGGGACGCCGAACGCGTTGGCTACTACTGCCTCACCACGAACGTCGTGAGCTGGGCGCTCACGAAAGGCCGCGCAGACGTCCACACGATCGACACCCCGCAGAATCGCGATCTTCAGCGCCGCGGTATCACGCGGGCCGTGGTCGGTGTGAACTGGGGCAAGGACGGGACGCTCGACTACACGTTTCTTGATCCCGCCAACCCTTCGGCCGTGCCGCAGCCGGTTGGCTCGTCACCCCAGGCGGTGCCCAGAGGGGATGTCGCGCGATGGACGGGTAAGCAGGGGGAGATCATCAAGTCATTCGTGGAGCACGATCTCGCGACCGAGGCCGATCTGGCCGGCGCCATCAGCAGTCTCGTCGCGGTCGGGTGCACGCTGTTCGACCAACTCGGCACTGATCCGTTGCGCGCCGCTATTCGATCGCTCCCCGACAACGCCATCGTCGCGATCGAATCGAACGAATCGTGGATTCCGTGGGAGCTGCTCGCGGACTCACCGGACGGCCCCTTATGGGGCGAGCGACTGCAGATCGTTCGCGCCCCGCGCCTGCTCGCATCCGAGGACGCGGCGGAGCTTGATGACGCGCCGGCCATCGATGATGCGCCGGGCGCCGCTCCCGTCCAGCGAATTCTTTCCGTCGTGGGAGATGGCATCCGGCAGGGAGCCGGTGCAGGCTTGTATCAGGGCGCTGCCATGTTCGGCGCGCCGGCAGCCATCGTGAGTGAGGTCGTCGAGGGTACCGCAGCCGACGTCAAGGCGGGCGCGGCGGACGCTGATCTGGTTCATTTCACGTGCCACGGGTACTCCGAGCCTTACTATTACCTGAGTCTCGGTCCCGGCGCCGGCCGGCGGCTGTTGACCGCGCAGGTGAAGCAGCTGCAACTCAAACCAGGTGCCGTCGTGTTCGCGAACGCGTGTTCGTCGGACCGGGCGCAGCTGTGGTTGACCGAGCTCGAGAGCCTGGGGTGGAACTTCTACTTGCAGGGAGCCCGTCCCTTTATCGGCACGCTGGGACCGGTGCCCGTCAAGCACGCCGTCGAGCTGGCGAAGGAATTCTACTTCTGGTTTCTGTCGCGAGGACTACCGGCCGGCCAGGCGATGCGGACCGCGCGAGCCGAGATACGGAGGCGGTCGAACAATCCGTTCTTCCTCTTCTACTCCTTGTATGGCCCCGCATCCATCAGCCGACGGCTGCCGAACTAGCGGTCCAGCATCCTAGGAGCACGCTCATGCGCACGCTGATCTGGGGTCTCGCCTGGTCTCTGAGCGTCCTCGTCGCGCCTGTGGCGACGGCGCAGGATCGAGGGCTCGCGATCGAGTACACGGTCAAGGTCGCCGACATCCCGGGCCAGCTCTTTCACGTCACCACCGACATCAGGAACATCAACCAGCCGTCGCTCGAGCTCTCGCTGCCGGTCTGGTCCCCCGGCTGGTACGTGATCGAGAACTACGGGAAGAACGTCGCTCGCTTTCGAGTGTCCGAACCGGGCGGCCGCGAGCTCCGGCCTGCGCAGGTGCGGAAGCAGACCTGGCGAATCGACACGAAGGGGATCTCGCGCGTCATCGTCGAGTTCGATTACCTGGCGAACGTGCTCTCGGCGAATCAGGCGCGCATCGCGGCGGACTACGCGTTCTTCACCGGCACGCAGCTCTTCCTGCTGCCCGAGGGTCACAGGTCGCGCCCGAGCGCGGTGCGGTTCGATGTCCCGAGCGGCTGGAAGATCGCCAGCGGCCTCGACGAGACGGCCGAACCCGATGGTGTTCACGGCGCCCGAGTACGACACGCTGGTCGATCAGCCGACGCTGATGGGGCAGTTCGACGTCACGCGATTCACGGTCGACGGCAAGCCGCACGACCTCGTCTTGAATCCCCCGGGTGTGTACTCAGCGGACAGGGCCCGCACGCTGGCCGGGCATCTGTCGAAGCTGGCGGAAACGCAGGGCAGGATCTTCGGCGGCCTCCCGTACAGGAAGTTTGTGTACTTCTATTTATTCCGGGCCAAGGAAGCGGCTGCCGCGGTGCTGGAACACCAGAACTCGTTCGTCATCGTCCGGAGCCCCGACGCGCTGTCTCTGCCCGACGACATCATGGTGGGAGGGGCCGCGCACGAGTTCTTTCACGTCTGGAACGTCAAGCGCATCCGTCCGGTGGAGATGTGGCCCTACGACTACTCGAAGGAGAACGAGACGCCGCTGCTGTGGGTGTCCGAGGGCTTCACGTCGTATTACACCAGCCTGTCGATGTATCGCGCCGGGCTGAGGGACGCCCGCGCCCTCGTCGCCGAGATGGCGCAGGGAATCGGGGATGTCGAGGGCAACGAGGCGCGGCGCTACATCTCCGCGGCGGACTCGTCCATGTCCACGTGGATCGACTACGCCGCTCCGGCTGCATCCAGGATTTCCTATTACTCGCAGGGGCGAAACCTCGCCCAGCTCCTCGACCTCTCGATTCGTCACGACACCAGCGGCGCGCGAGGGCTGGACGAGGTGATGCGGGCGCTCTTCACCGACTTCTACCAGCGCGGCCGCGGATTCAGCACCGACGATCTCATTCGCGTCGTCAACCGCATCAGCGGGAAGTCGTACGACAGCTTCTTCAGCAAGTACGTCTCGGGCACCGACGTGCCGCCCTACGACACGATTCTCGGCTACGCCGGTTATCGCGTCGAAAACGCCACACGAAAGATTCCTTTTCTCGGCGTGAACCTGGATACGCTGGGCCGGGTCACCGGCGCGCCTCCGGGTTTCGATGCCCGAACGTCCCCTCTGCAGAAGGACGACTTCATCGTCCGCGTCGACGGTCAGACGCTGGAAGGTCAGCCCAGTGGAACCATCTTCCGTCTCTTCGGGCGAGAAGCTGGGCAAGAACGTCAGGCTCAGGATTCGCCACGGCGGCGAGGAGCGGGATGTGGACGTCGACGTCGCCGTCGTCGAGCTTCCCAACTATCGTGTGGTCGAGGTCCAGTCGCCGACGCCGGAACAGTTGAAGATCCGGGAAAGCTGGCTCAAACGCTAGCGGCCCGCGCTTCGCAGCTCACACTGGAGCGACTCTCGCCAGCGTTTCGAGAGCGGACTTTGCCTTGGCTGTGCGAACAGCCTTCCACGTGCTGTCGGCGCGATGGTGTTTGAGGTCCGTCAGATAGGCGTACTCCGGCGTGAGCAGCCGGTGTTCCTCGGCCTTGGTCTTCGTCCATGACCGGGCAAACTCCTCGAAGGTCGGAGCTTCTCCGCGTGTCCAGAACTCCATGGCGAGCACCCGGGCAACCGCGCCGTCCTTGAACCGTCCGGCGGTCAGATCACGAAGCAACCGCATGACACCCTCGAACTCCTTCGCATACCAACGATAGTAGAGACGATCGCGAGGTCTGGGCCGCGCCGGCGGACTCCCCTCGCGGACAATCCGTGCGGGGATGCGGGTAGGCCGACCGACTTGGCCCGTTGTGAGATAGCGCCGGACGCGGGCCAGCACGATCGGCTTTCGATCAGTGTCCTTCGTGGCCTTCACCGTGCCGTCCGCGGACTCCGCCACGATCCGGTAAGGGATTCCGCGCTGCGAGCAGAAGCCGCGAATCTCCTCGAGGTTCATGTAGTTCAGCTCCTCGAGGAACCGCGCGCGCGCGCTCGCGGTGAGCTGCGACAGGAAGTTCGACATTCAAATACCTTTCAACGCGTCCGGCCCGCCGCCAGCGCGTCGCCAGTTCCAGGCGACCGATCGCGCGTAGAATGCTCTGGCGACCGCGCCAAGGTCAGCCAATGGTCAAACGATCATGATGGAACAACTTGCCGCTTTTCTCCACGGCTTCCCGGCGCTGTGTTTGTTTCTGAGCATCCTCCTCGGGACATTCATCGGCCGATTCCATTTCAAGGGCGTGGGCTTCGGGTCCGTGGTGGGCACCCTCATCGCCGGCATTGCAATCGGCATCCTGGCGGAGCCGGAGCTGCCCGACCTGCTCCGGTGGGCCTTCTTCTATCTGTTTCTGTTCTCAATCGGCTACTCGGTCGGCCCGCAGTTCTTCGGCAGCCTGAAGGCCGCCGCGATACCGCAGATCGCGCTGGCGGTCGTCGTCGCGGTCACCGGGCTGGCGGCGGTGATTGGCGTGACGGCGGCGTGGGGCTTCGACGAGGGCGTGGCCGTCGGCCTGCTGTCCGGCGGGATGACCCAGTCGGCCGCGCTCGGCACCGGGCTCAGCGCGATCGCCGAGTTGCCGATCCCGGATGAACTCAAAGCGACGCTGATGGCCAACGCGCCGCTCGCCGACGCGATTACCTACGGGTTCGGCGACCTCGGGCTGATCCTGTTTCTCACCTGGCTCGGCCCGAAGATGCTGCGCGCGGACCTCAAGAGCGAGGCCAAGGCGCTCGAACAGGCGCTCGCCGGAGGCAGGGCGGGCGGGCAGATCTTTTCCGCCGCACACTTCAGTCTCCGGGCGCACGCTGTCGAGAACGCGCAGGTTGGCGCGTCCACCGTTGCGGCCCTGGAAGACCGCTATGCCGACGCGCGGTTGACCGTGCACCGTGTGCAGCGGGACCAGCAGCTGCTGAAACCAACGCCTGACTTGATGCTGAAACGCGGCGATCGCGTGGTCGTCTCCGCGCGCCGCGCCGCCTTCCTGCTCGCCGAGCGCGACATTGGCCCGGAGATCGACGACCCTGTCCTTCTGTCGGTGCCGGTGAAGGCGGCGGCGGTGGTCGTCACGAGCCGCGACGTCCATGGGAAAACAGTCGGCGAGCTCGCACTGGATCGGCGAACGCGCGGCGTCTATCTCGAGTCGCTGCGGCGAGGTCCGGAACTGATCCCGCACGAACCATGGACGGTCGTGGAGCGCGGCGACATCCTGCAGATCACCGGCGCGCCAGACGATGTCGAACGCGTGGGGAAATATGTCGGCTTCGTCGAACGCGATCTGGCGGCGACCGACCTGACGTTTCTCGCGGGCGGCATCTGCGCCGGCATGCTCCTGGGATTGCTGAAGATCACCGCGGCCGGCATCACCCTCGGACTCGGCACCGCGGGTTCGATCCTGGTGATCGGGCTCGTGGCGGGCTGGGCGCGCAGCCGCTATCCCGTGTTCGGCGCGATACCAGAGCCGGCGCAGCGCCTGCTGATGGATATCGGCCTGATTGTGTTCATCGCGGTGGTCGGCATGCACGCCGGGCCCCACGCCGTCGAGGCCTATCGCGTGAGCGGCGGCGCCTATTTCGCCAGCATTCTCGTGGCCGGGATGATCGTCACCACCTTGCCGCTCGCCGTCGGAACGATCGCCGCGCGATACATCCTGGGAATGAGCCCGCTGATGACGCTCGGCGGTCTGGCAGGCGCGCAGACGTGCACACCCGGTTTGAACGCGCTGCGCGAGGCGAGCGGCAGCAACATCGGCTCGCTCGCCTACACCGTGCCGTACGCCATCGGAAACATCCTGCTCACGATCTGGGGGCCGGTCGTCGTCGCAATCGTCCACGCGATGCGAACACCATGAAGCGCGGCTTCGACGTTCTTCGCGACAAGGCGCTCAATCGATCGCTTGTGTTCGGACGGAAGGAGCGCAACCGTCTGGGCCTGACGGGACTGCTCCCGCATCGCGTGTCCACCCAGCGACAGATGGTGGACCGCATCATGGCGAACCTGGAGCGGCTGCCGCGCGATATCGATCGGTACGTGCTGCTGTCGTCGCTGCAGGAACGGAACGAGCGGCTGTTCTACCAGACGGTGATCGACCACGTGGATCGGATCCTGCCGCTCATCTACACGCCGACGGTCGGCGAAGCCTGCCGCGAGCTCTCTCATATCGCGAGAGAACCGAAGGGCTTCTTCATCACTCCCGACGATCGCGGACGGATCCGCCGCATGCTGGGCAACTGGCCTCAAAAGGACATTCGCGTCATTGTCGTCACCGACGGACAGCGGATCCTCGGCCTGGGGGATCTGGGCGCCAACGGCATGGGCATTTCCGTGGGCAAGCTGGCGCTCTACACCGCATGCGCCGGCATCGACCCGCAGGCGTGTCTGCCCGTGACGCTCGATGTCGGGACGAACAACGAGGCGCTGCGAAGTGACGTGCTCTACCTCGGGTATCCCGGGAGACGGCTGGAGGGGAAGGCCTATTTCGGCCTGGTCGACGAGTTCGTGACCGCCGTGCAGTCGCGCTATCCCGATGCGCTGATCCAGTTCGAGGACTTCCTGACACCGAACGCGTACACGCTCCTGAACAAGTACCGGGAGCGCGTGCTGTGCTTCAACGACGACATCCAGGGCACGGCCGCCGTCGCGCTTGCCGGCGTGTATTCCTCCACGCGCATCACGGCCGTCCCGTTCAAGGATCTGAGGATCATGTTTCTCGGCGCCGGTTCGGCGGCCACGGGAATCGCAGATCTCATGACGACCGCGTTTGTGGACGCCGGGCTCAGCCCGGCGGAGGCGCGACGCCATCTCTGGTTCGTGGACGTCAACGGACTGGTCGTGAACACGCGCACGGATCTGATGCCGCATCATCGCCCGTATGCGCACGACTTCAAGCCGCTTGGGTTCATCGACGCGATCGACGCCATCCGGCCGCACGTGCTGATTGGCGCGACCGGCGCGCCGGGGACGTTTACGCGGACGGTGATCGAGCGGATGAGCGCGATCAACGATCGTCCAGTGATCTTCGCGCTCTCGAACCCGACATCACAGGCCGAGTGCACGCCTGAACAGGCGTACTCATGGAGCGGAGGGCGCGCCATCGTCGCGAGCGGCAGCCCCTTTGCACCGGTGACGTATGAGGGGAGACTGTTGCGGCCCGCGCAGGGGAACAATGCGTATGTGTTTCCTGGCATCGGCCTGGGCGCCGTGGCGTGCCGCGCCCGGACGCTCCCCGACGAGCTGTTCCTGGCCGCGGCCCGCACGCTCGCGGATCTGGTTCGACCGGGCGACCTCGATCAGGGGGCGCTCTATCCGCCGCTGCGAGACATCAGGAAGATCTCGCTGGCCATTGCGGTGAGCGTCGCGACGAAGGCGTATGCGATGAATCTGGCGCGCGAGAGGCGTCCGAAGAGCATCCGGCGGCGCATCGAGGCGATCATGTACCGGCCGTGAGCGGCGCACCGGTTGGATCGCACTAATCCGCGGATGACGCGCGAGAGATTTCGATGATCCGACGACAAGGTTTTACGGACACTCCACGGCGTTTCATCATCCTGCTCGGCCTGCTCGTTCTGTCCAGCCTGCTCTTCGCGGGCACGGTGGTGACGGCACAGGTGCCTGCGCGGGATCAGCCCAAGACGCCACGCGCAGGAACGGGCGTGATTCGCGGGCGCGTCGTACGCGCCGATACGGGTGAACCGCTGCGCCGCGTGGAGGTCCGCGTGGATGAATGGAGCACCGGGGGTCTCGACGGACCCGCCGCGACCATGACGGACGCCGAGGGCCGGTATGCGCTGACCGAGCTTCCCGCCGGGCGCTACCAGCTCAAGGCGAAACGAGGCGGGTATGTCGAGGTGGCATACGGACAGCGGAGGCCATTCGAACGTGGACGACCTTTGGAGCTCGGTGAAGGCGCGGTGCTCCAGAACGTCGACTTCGCGCTCCCGCCAGGCGCCGTGGTCACGGGCCGCGTCGTCGATGAAATCGGCGAGCCGGTCGCCCACGTGTTCGTCTCCCTCGCCCGCCGCAAGTACATCAATGGCGCCAGGCGATTGGTCGGGGAGAGCGGAAGCGCCACGGACGACCGCGGGGAGTTCAGGGTCTTCGGGTTGCCGCCAGGCGACTACGTGATCGTCGCGAGCTTCAACGCGACTGACCTGGGCTCGAAAGATCGTGTGCGGTACGTGCCAACCTACTATCCCGGGACGCCGGTCGCGAGCGAGGCGCAGCGCGTCACCGTCGGCCTCGGACAGGAGATGCCCGGCATCACGATCGCGCTCGCCCGCGCGGCCACGGCCACAGTGCGGGGCGTTGTCCGTTCCTCCGGGCAGGCCTCGGTCGGCCCATTTACGATGGTGAGCGCTCGAGAGATCAACGGCCCCCAGGCTTATGGCCAAACGGAGACGGCCATCGCCGCTGGCGACGGATCGTTCGCGATCGCCGGGCTGCTTCCGGGCACCTACTTCGTCGAGGCACGCCCATCGTCAGGGTCGGAATCCGCGTCGATGGAGGTCGTCGTCCAGGGCTCCGACGTGGCGGGCGTCACCCTGATGCTGTCGAAAGGCGCGACGGCGCGAGGCCGGGTCCGTTTCGACACGGGCGACCCACCGCAGGGGCTTCGCCCGTCTCAGGTCTTCGTGGTGCCGCTTTTGTTGGATCAGCAGATGGCGGGCATGGGCATGAGCGGCGGTCCGCCGGTCACCCGCGACGACTGGACCTTCGAATTGCAAGGGCTCAGGGGCCGTGGCTTCATCCGCGCCGCCACCTTGAGCGATTGGCAGGTGAAGCGCGTCCGGCGGGAAGACGTCGACGTCACCGACTCGGCCCTGGACTTCGCCGCGGACGTCGACGGACTCGAGATCGAGTTGACCGAACGGCTGACCGCCGTGTCGGGCGGTGTTTCGGACGACCGCGGCCGCGTGGCGCTCGATGCCACGGTCATTGCGTTTGCCGACGATCCTGGGAAGTGGGGGCCGCACTCGCGCTTCATCGAGAGCGCGCGTCCCGATCAGCAGGGCCGATTCACGATCAAAGGCCTGCCGCCCGGCCGGTATGTGGCGATTGCGGTGGGATACCTCGAGCCTGGCGAGGAACAGGATCCGGATCTGATCGAGACATGGCGCAAAGGTGGGACGCCCTTCACGCTGTCGGAGGGCGAGACGCACGCCCTCGATTTGAAGCTCTCCGCTTTCTAGAGACAACCTTCGCACACTCCCCTGTTCACTCGACGAAGCGGCTTCGGAACTCCGGACTGGGCGTCAGGCACAGTTCATGGCGGCCGAATACGCGATACCGGCTTCGGGCGACAACGTCGTAGACCCAGTCCAGGAGCGCAGGCGGTAGGACGCGCAGCACGACTGCCCACTTCCAGGGCCAGGCGAGCTCGCCGGCGACGAAGAGCGCGGCGCCACTCCTGCTGAACATCCGGGCCTGACCCGTCCGATAGTCCGCCACAACGTAGAACGAGGT
This sequence comes from uncultured Acidobacteriota bacterium, assembly GCA_963755195.1. Taxonomy (GTDB): domain Bacteria; phylum Acidobacteriota; class Vicinamibacteria; order Vicinamibacterales; family CAVVIG01; genus CAVQJU01. The sequence goes on from CAVWIZ010000001.1 coordinate 109,485, forward strand.
TAGTTCGTGAGGGTTGCCGCCGAAACGTTCGACGACTGCCCGTCCGGTGTCGCTTTGGAGCGAAGCAAAGGAAAAAACAGCGCGGTGATCGTGCGTGAGGAGGAATTGGAGCAGACGGCTGCACAGCCCGCAGACTCCGTCGTAGAGGACGAGGTGAACGCCTTCCGCGGCTGATGGCACTTGCGCGGGGGTTCCAGTCATGTTGTAATAATGATGAACATGTTCACTCAAAATGTCAAGCCGCGAAAACGGGGCCGGCCGCCAGGTCAAACCTCCCAGGGCGCCGCAGCGAGGGACCGGTTGTATGCCACGGCGATGCAATTGATCGCGGCCCGCGGTTATGACGCGACGACCCTTCGGGATATCGCCAAGGAAGCAGGCGTCAGCGTCGGACTCCTGTATCGCTACTTCCCGAGCAAACAGGCCGTCGTCATCGCCCTCTACGACGAACTGTCGTCGGAGTACGCGCGTCAAGCTGACGAGATGCCGCCCGGGAGATGGCGCGACCGATTCATCTTCGCCTTGAACACCAGTCTCCATGTGCTCAAGCCGCATAAAGTGGCTCTCCGGGCGCTCACGCCCGTTATGGTTGGCGATCCCGAAGAGGGCATTTTTTCCGCGACCACGGCGTTCTCCCGGCTCCGCGTACAGCACGTGTTCGAGGTAGCGGTCGTCGGATCGAGCGATGCGCCGAAGCAGCCGTTGTCTGAAGCCCTCGGCCGGCTTCTCTACCTTGTCCATCTGGCCGTCCTGCTGTGGTGGCTGCTGGACAAGAGCTCAAACCAGCGCGCGACCGCCGCACTCGTCTCCCTGACGCAGCAACTCCTGCCTTCCGCGGCTCTGACGCTTCGTGTTCCGTCCGTTCGACGCTTTGTGATCTCCTTCGACGGACTCGTTCGTGAAGCCCTTTTGGGCAACCCAGTCTCAACCTGAGGGATTCATTGACGTGAGCATCTACGTCGAGATTCTTGTTCGGGCGCCCATGGACGCGCTGTGGGCTCACACGCAGACACCGGGACTGCACGAGAGATGGGATCTGCGCTTCTCGCGGATCGAGTATCTGCCGAAACCGCACGACTCCGAGCCTCAGCGATTTCGATATACGACGCGGATCGGTTTCGGCTTCGAAATAGGCGGAGAGGGTGAAACCGTTGGACAACGAGACTTGACGGACGGCAGCCGCTCTTCCGCGTTGAAATTCGGATCCGGCGAACCCCTGTCGATCATTCGCGAAGGCAGCGGATACTGGAAGTACATCCCGACCACCGAAGGCATTCGGTTCCTGACGTGGTACGACTACCGTACGCGTTTTGGACCGGTGGGCGCGCTCTTCGATCGATTGATCTTCCGTCCTCTCATCGGGTGGGCGACCGCGTGGAGCTTCGATCGCCTGCGCCTGTGGCTCGAGCAGCATGTAGACCCCGCACAGGCCATGCGACAGACGCTCGTGCATGTCGTCGCGCGTATCGCGCTCGCTGCGGTCTTCGCGTATCAGGGCGTCGTTCCGAAGCTCCTCACTCGAAACGCTGACGAGGTCGCCATGCTCCACGACGTCGGCGTCTCGGCTGGCGTGACGAACACCGCGGTGATCGCTCTCGGCATTTTGGAGCTGGCGTTCGCGGCGGCGCTGCTGGTCGCCTGGCACCGGCGGTGGCCGGTGTTCGTGTGTCTCGGGTCGATGCTCCTGGCCACAGTGGTGGTCGGCCTGAACTCACCGCGATACTTTGAGGCTGCGTTCAACCCGGCTTCGCTGAACCTGGCGGTCGCCTGCCTCGCGGCGATCGACCTTCTCGTCCTCGGGAGCATTCCGTCTGCAGCACGCTGCCTGCGGCGGCCCTGTCCGGAGAAGGCATGAGCTCAATTTACGAGCGGGCACTTGGAGCCGACTTTCACCGGCTCCATCCACAGATTCAGCGGCGATTCGGCTTCTCGAGCTCCGACGGGATCGCGTCGATCGGGAGCGGCGTCATGGACGAGATCTGGAAGGGCCGGTTCTACACCCAGCCATTCCTCCACGTCGGCAGCTGGCGCCGAATCATGTTCCCCGAGACGGGACGAAACATTCCCTTCACGATCGAGAACTACGCCTTCGTCGACCACTTCGGCCGTGAGACCGTTTCGTGGATCCGAACGTTTCAGTCACGTCGCACACGTCGCTTCGACGCGTACATGGTCTACAGCGACGCTCGCCGACGGATTATCGACTACCTCGGCTCGCACGAGCATCTGGCCGTTGACATCGACCTGTCGGTTGACGAGGCTGGCGGTCTCCGGCTGCGTTCTGGCGCGCAGCGATTCTACGAAGGCGTGATCGGGTTCAATTTTCCCATGCTCTTCAGCGGCATAGCCGATGTGCGGGAGTGGTACGACGACGACGCACAGTGCTTCCGAATCGCCGTGGACGTGCATAACAGCGTCTGGGGACCGTTGTTTGGCTACCGCGGCAGCTTCAACGTCGAATGGCGCAAGGTGACAGCGGGCGAAGTCCCCAGCCACATCCTCCCGCAGCGTCAAGAACGTCGCGACTAAGCTCTCCCGTTGACACGCGGAGGTTGTCTACCATAGGTTGGCGCAAGAAGGTCAGCCACGCCTCATATTCACAGCGCGCGCGGCTCATCACGGGGAGACTCACATGACGATCAGCCCCTTCACTCGCTGGATCGCGATCGCGTTCATGCTGGTCGCCGTGCTCACAGTCGGCCGCGCTCAGCAGCTCGACATCGGCGTGCCCGTCCCTCCCCTGGGTGCGGGGCCGTTTGTGTTCGATACGGCCGAACAGCACAAGATCCGCGTGAGCGTCGTCACCAGGGGACTCTCGCACCCATGGGCTATCGCCTTCCTGCCGGATGGAGGCATGCTGGTCACGGAACGGCCCGGCCGGATCCGCGTCATGCGCAACGGCGTACTCGATCCGAAGCCCATCGCCGGCGTCCCCCGCGTGAGGACGGACGGCAACGGCGGCCTCATGGATGTCGCGCTCCATCCCCGATTCGCCGAGAACCGGTTGGTCTACTTCACCTACACCAAGCCCGTCGAGAACGGCAAAGGCACACCGTCGCTCGCGCGAGGCCGGCTCGACGGCGGCGCGCTCACCGAGGTCCGCGATCTCCTGGTGCCGGAGGCCTATGACGGCAACTCGGGCCTGAACGGCCGCGTCGTCTTCGGCCGCGACGGCATGGTCTACATGTCGACCGGCGGCAATATCAGACAAGATCGCGCAAGACCCGGCAAGTCTGCGCGGCAAGATCCTGCGCCTCCGCGACGACGGCTCCGTTCCTCCAGATAACCCGTTCGCGGGTCGCGCCGGCTATCGACCGGAAATCTTCACCCTTGGGCACCGCAACACGCTGGCGCTGATCGTTCATCCGGAGACGGGTGCCCTGTGGAACAACGAAAACGGGCCCAATGGCGGCGACGAAATCAACATCATCCTGCCGGGCCGCAATTACGGATGGCCGATCGTGAGCTTTGGGCGCGACTATCCCGGCCCGCGCATCTCCGAACATCCCACCCGCGAGGGGATGGAGTCGCCGCTCGTCGCCTGGCTGCCTCAGATCGCGGTGGCCGGCATGGCCGTCTACACCGGCGACCGCTTCCCGGCGTGGAAGGGCAACGTCTTCGTCGGCAGCATGCGCACGGGCGGAATACCCGGCACCGGCCACCTCGAGCGAATCGTGTTCAACGCAAACACGGAGGAGCTGCGGCGGGAATCGATGCTGAACGAGCTCAGGCAGCGCATTCGGGAAGTTCGTCAAGGTCCCGATGGGCTGCTGTATCTGCTGACGGACGAAGACGACGGCGCGCTCTTACGGATCGAACCGACCTAGCCTTGTGGAGCGCGATTGACCGTGCCGGCATCGTGGGAAAATCCCCTCCCTACGGGAAAATTCCCAGGTCCAGATAGGTCCGAGCCACCCTGTCGATGGCGGTGACGAACGCGGCGGTCCGCAAATCCCGAAGCTCGGGCTGACGCCGCAGGCCCTCCCGAATCTCCCGATACGCCGACACCATCGTCTGCTCGAGCCCCTCGTTGACGATGTCTTCTTCCCGGCCGGCGCGATCGAGCCGGCCGAAACGGACGTGGGCGAGATTCTTCAGCCACTCGAAGTAGGACACCGTGACGCCGCCGGCGTTGGCGTAAATGTCGGGAATGACGAGCAACCGCCTGGCGCAGAGGATGTCGTCGGCCTCAGGCGTGGTCGGACCGTTCGCGCCTTCGAGCACGATTCTGGCTCTGACGCGGGGCGCGTTGTCCGCCGTCAGTTGATTCTCGGTGGCGGCCGGCACGAGCACGTCGCAGTCGAGTTCGAGCGCGTCGACGCCGCGAGCGAGGGACGTGGCGCCGGGGAATCCGAGAATCGAGCCGGTGCGCTTCCGGTAGTCCACGACCGCGTCTTCGTCGAGACCCCGCGGATCGTGAATGGCGCCTTCGGGGACCGCAAACGCGACCACGCGCGCGCCGCGCTCGCGGCAGAACTTCGCCGTGTAGTACCCGACGTTGCCCACGCCCTGTACGACCACGCGCTTGCCGTCGAGCCCGATGGAGAACCCGAGCGCCTTCATGTCGTCCGCCTGCGCGCACGCCTCCGCGAGCGCGAACACGAGGCCGCGCCCGGTGGCTTCCGTGCGCCCGCGGATGCCGCCCACGGTGACCGGTTTGCCCGTGACGCACGCCGAGGCGTCGAGTTGGCCGGGATTGAGCGACGCATACGTGTCGGCAATCCACGCCATCTCGCGCGCGCCGGTGCCCGCGTCGGGCGCAGGGACGTCGACCGCCGGACCGATGAGATTCTTCTTCGCCAGCTCGTACGTGTAGCGGCGGGTGATGTGCTCGAGCTGCTCCGCGCTGCAGCGATGCGGATCGATCTGCACCGCGCCCTTCGCGCCGCCAAACGGCACGTCGACAACAGCGCATTTGTACGTCATGAGCGCGGCCAGCGCCTTCACCTCGGATTCGTCAACCGACGCACTGAAGCGGATTCCGCCCTTGGTGGGCAGCTTGTGACGGCTGTGCTCGGCGCGCCAGCCCTTCACCAGGTCGATGCGGCCGTCGGCCTGCCGGACAGGAAACTGGAAAGAGTAGACGCTGTGGCAGCCGCGGATCAGGCCAAGAAGGTCCTTCGGGTGGCGGCAAAACGCCGCCGCTCGATCGAAGTAGAGGTTGACGTTGTCTTCGAACGTCAGCTTCGCTGCTGCCGAAATTCCGGCACCCATGGGCACCCCCGACCGCTCGGAGTGCAAGGTCCAGACCGGAACCAGGCTGACGCATTGGTCCATCTCTTGCTCTTGTACTGTCCGGTCACGACCAAGAAACGGGAGATTTTTCACGGGGAGGACGCCATGTTCGACCAACTCATCAACCGGTGGTGGATCATCGCCCTGCGCGGCATCGTCGCGATGGCCTTCGGCGTCATGGCGTTTCTCTCGCCCGACAAGACGCTGACGTTTCTGGTGTCGCTGTTCGGTATCTTCGCGCTGGCGGACGGCATCTTCACAGTCGGCGCCGGCCTGGCGTCGAACTGGCTGTCGCTGTTCCTCGAAGGCATCGTCGGGGGCTCCGTGGGGCTGCTGACGCTCTTCTTCCCGGGAACCGCGGCCTTCTGGTTCGTGCCGCTGATTGCCGCGTGGGCCTTCGTGACCGGCGCGCTCGAGTTGACCGGCGCCTACAGCCTGCGTCAGACGGTCAAGGGCCCGCTCATCAAGGGTGAGTGGCTGCTCGGCGTGAGCGGCGTGCTGTCGGTGGCGTTCGGCGCCGCGATTGCGGCGCAGTCGGGCACCGTCGTCGAACCGTTCATGTGGACACTTGGCGGGTACGCGCTGCTGTCGGGCGTGCTGCTCGTCGCGCTCGGGTTCAACATCAGGACCTGGCCACGCACGGCCTAGACGCCAGGTCCGCCGGCTGGGCGAGATTGCAGCTTTCGAGGCAGACTCGATGGACCGAAGCGGTACGCGCAGCGCACACAGTCGATGCGCGTATCGGTGGTTCGCGAGTTGCTCGAGCTCTCCACCCAGCCGGACATCACGTCTCAGTCGCGCCGGAGCAGCCAGCGGTCCTGCCAGGGATTCCCGAGGGCGCCCTTTGGAACGAACTCCACGACCGAAAACCCCTTCGCGAGACGCTCGCGCACGTGGGCCTCGGGATGGTACGCGCCGCACATGTTGCTTCCCGGGCTGTCGTCGCGGCGCACCACCAGCAACCCCGCCCGGAAGCGGCTCCGCTCGTCTTCCGTGAGCTCGTCCAGGTAGTGCGCTCCGTGCGTAGTCAGCAGCAGATGGCCACCCGGCCGTAACACGCGCCGCAACTCCTGCATCCACGCTTCCTGGAGGGATTCAGGGAGATGGGTGAAGACGGAGAGGGCATATACGAAGCCGAACTGGCCGTCCGCATAGCTCAAGGGCGGCGCCAGGGCGTTGGTCGCGAAGGTCGCGAAGGTGAGGCGGTCGCGGCACCACGCGACAAGCTTGGGGTTGAAGTCTGAGCCGTGGACCTCCACGCCGCTTCCAGCCCAGTGGCGGGTGACTCGTCCGCAGCCGCAGCCGAAATCCAGAATCGGCGCCACCCGGGGCAGTTCGAGGCCGCCGTGCTCCAAGCTGGCGCGGATGCTCTCGGCCGCCTGCCGGCCGCTCTCGAGGAACCAGTCGATGCCGGGAGTGCCGGAGACGAGAATGCGAAGATGGAAAGGAGGGATAGGCTGGCCATCCGACGCCCCCTCCCGCCAGTAGCGGAAGTTCTGCCGGACGAAGGAAAGGTTCCAGTACGCATTGCGGAGGTATTGAGCGAGGCCCAGAAGGCCGAGTGCCGCCAGAAGGACGCGCAGCCCCGAGCGAGCAGGAGACACGTCAGTAGACATCAGTAGACACCGAGGTCGTCCAACCAGATGGTGCCGCGAGCGCCCGGCTTCACCGCCCCCCGGTCGAGCACGAAGACCAGGGCGCGCACCTTGTCGAGATCGAGCCGACCGTCGGTCCTCGGGGGCTTCGCAAGGGTGGCTGCAGAGACGGCCAAACCTCTGGATTCTAGCCCGTCAGTACATTGCAGGACGACATGAGTGTCAGTCGTATTGACGGTTCGCTCCAGATCGCGCGGCCTCGGTAAACTGCCCGCTCTTACTGCGGAAGATTGAGACGGCGCATCAGATCCTGAAACCGCGGCTCCGAACGCAGGGCCTGCCAATCCCAGACGACGCCAAGACGCCCCATGGGCGACTCATGGTTCTCATAGGCCCGCTCCAGCCATTGAAGCGCTGAGTCCGTTTCACCCGCATGGGCGAACATCCGGGCAATGCGGATGGCCGGAACGTGTCGCTGCCTGGAACGCACGGCCATCGCCTCTCCCGTGCGTTTCATGCCGGCGCGGTACGCCGCCGCGTCCCCTCCGGCGCCCAATGCCTCGATGAACTCGCCGTCTCCGGCAGACGCGAAATAGCTCTCTCGCCGAAACAAGGGCCTGGTCGTACAGACCCTTGCGGTAATAGGCCCCCCAGAGTCCGAGGTGGTTGGCCGCTTTGTTCGGTCCCGTTGGAAGAAGGCTCTTGAAGATCGGGATCGCCTCGTCGTATCGGCCCAAGTAATTCAAGTGCCAGCCGTAGTAAGTCCGATTGAAATCGTTCAGCGGATCCAGTTCCAGCGCGCGCTGGATTTCTCGATTCCATTCGTCGGGCCGTTTCAGCGCCAGAAGCAGGTCGGAGTAGAAGAAATGAGCATCGGCGAGATTCGGATTCACGTCGATGGCCCGCCTGTACTCCCGTTCGGCGCCGGCCCAGTCCCACTGAGTCGACACCATGCTGATTCGCGAGCGCCACGTGCAGATCGGCCAGGCTGTCGTCCAACTCGAAGGCCTTGGCAGTGAACGCGCGGGCTTTGGGAAACGTCTCGGCGGGGGGCTGAAATCCGGTGTCTCCGCGCATCATCCAGACGCTGCCAAGGCCCGCGTAGGCGAGAGCGTACGTGGGATCCTTGTCCAGGGCAGACTGGAAATAGCGCTCCGCCAGGTCAAAGTCCTCGCGCGTTTGCTTGAGCCAGTGGAAGCGGCCTTTGAGATAAGCCTCGAAGGCCTCGGTGTTCACGGGACCGGCCGAGGCCAGCCGCGCCGCTTCAGCCGGGGACAGCTTCATCCTGATCTCGCGGACAATCGCCGACACGATTTCGCTGCGAAGCACCAACACGTCCTGCAGACTGCGTTCGTAGCGGTTGGTCCACAACTGCGCGCCGGTTGCGGGGTCGAGGAGCTGAGCGGTGATGCTGACGCGATCGCCGGAGCGCAGAACCGAGCCGGTCACGAGCGCGTCGACGTTCAGTTCGCGCGCGATTTCCTCGAGCGGCCGACTCGTGCCCTTGTAGCGGATGACCGAACCGCGCGCAATCACGCGCTTCAACCCGCCCAGCCGGGCGAGGTCCGTGCTCAGTACCTCGGTCATCCCGTCGGCGAAGTAGTCTTGATCGGAATCACCGGACAGATTCACCAGCGGCAGCACGGCCAGAGACTCGACTCCCGTCGCGCCAGACTGCCAGCGGATCCGGTTGAGATTCAGTCCCGCCACGACGCCCGCCAGAGTCAGGGCGGCGACGGCTGGCAGCAGCCAGGGCCGCCTCGCGAAGTGGTAACGGAGCGGCGTCCACCGAGTCGCGTGACCGGCCTGGACGGCCTGGAGCGACGCGCCCGCCTCGCTCGCCGTTTGGTACCGGCGCGCGGGGTCTTTCTCCAGACATTTGTCGATGACGGCGCGCAGCGCCACCGGAACTGACGGCGGGAACGGGGACGGCGGCTGGCTCAGGATGTTCGAGCTCACCTCAAAACTCGATTGCCCCTTGAAGGGCTTCGTGCCGCCGGACAGTTCATAGAGCATCACGCCAAGCGCCCAGAGATCGGAGCGCGCGTCGGCCGGTTCGCCGCGAAGCTGCTCCGGGGCCATGTAGGCAATCGTGCCGACAACGGAGCCCCGCTCGGTCAGCGATGCGTCCGTGGGGCGTTGCGTGTAGGCGTCGGTGAGATCCGCCCCGCTCATCTTCTTCGCCAGGCCGAAGTCGAGGACCTTGACGCGTTTGTCAGAGGTGACGACCACGTTGGCGCTTTTCAGGTCGCGATGGACAATGCCGCGCGCGTGCGCGTGGGCGAGCGCGTCGGCGATCTGCGTGCCGTAGCTGAGCACTTCGTCGAGCGGAAGAGACCGTCCATGCGCCGATTCGCTGAGCGGCGTACCCTCGACGAGTTCCATGGCAATGTAGGCTTGGCCTTCCGCCTCCCCCACTTCATGGATCGTGCAGATGGACGCGTGGTTCAGGGCCGCGGCGGCGCGCGCTTCGCGCACGAGCCGCGCTCGCGCCGTCGCATCTTCGAAGGTGCTCGCGGGCAGGATCTTGAGAGCCACGTCGCGATCGAGCCGATCGTCATGGGCGCGATACACTTCGCCCATGCCGCCCGCGCCAAGCATGGCGAGGATCCGATAGGGCCCGAGCTGCCTGCCAATCATCGGCGAACCTGCCATGGCCGCCTGCCATCCTAAGAGCCCTCAAGGGGGGCTGCAAGACTCTTGTTGAAATCGGCGCGCCAATGTTTCCATAGCAGATGGAGTGACTGTGTCCACTCGGCGACCTCGCTGGATCCTGTTCGTCTTGTTGATCCTCGTCGGCGGCTGCACCTCGCAGCCGGCGGCGCCAGAGCGGGTTCTGCCCGATCCGACCGGGCTCTCGACCATCGACCTCAACAGCGGAAAGATGTCGGCCACTTTGTCCTACACGCTGACCAGGCACCTGACTTCTTGCTACGACGCCGACATCACCGTGACCGAGGCTCACGCCTCGCTCACGCGGCCGTCGTAGTGTCACTGCCAGGTTCGGACTGAAGAAGGACCAGCCGGTGTTCGGAAGTGCACATAGACCTGCAACGGTAGCAGGATAGATTGCGTCTAGCGCGTGAGACAAGCCGAGCGCCTCCCCACTTTCGGCTCTAAAGTGTGACCACGATTGAACGTCAAGACCTCCAAACCCGCGAGAGACGGCGAGCAGGAGATCGCGGAATCGGTCCGCACGCTGCGCGCGAACGAGGAGGTGCAACGGCGAGCCGTGGAGACACAGGCCGCCATCCTGAACGCATTGCCGGCCCATGTCGCGCTGCTCGATCCGGACGGGGCGATCCTGGCCGTGAACGAGTCGTGGCGGAACCCCGCCACGGCCAGCGCGCTGCAGGGCCCCGATTTCGGCGTGGGACAGAGCTACCTCGACGTCTGCGACCACGCGCGCGGTGAGTGTTCCGAGGCAGCGGAGGCCGCGGCCATCGGCATCCGCCGGGTGCTGCAAGGCGAGGCGAAGGATTTCGTCCTCGAGTATGCCTGCCACTCGGGCGCGGAGCCGCGTTGGTTCCACCTCACGGTCACGCCGGTGCGCGACGGCCGGCGGGCGGGCGCAGTGGTCATGCATGCCAACATCACCGACCGCAGGCTGGCAGAACAGGCGGCCGAGCGGAGTCAACGGCGCCTGCGCGATCTCATCGACGGACTCAGCCCGACCGTGTTCGTGGGATTGATGACACCCCAGGGAATCCTCATCGAGTCCAGCCGGTCCGCGCTGGCGGCGGCTGGCTTGAAGCCGGAAGACGTTCTGGGCAAGCCGTTTGAGGAAACCTACTGGTGGGCCTATTCACCCGAAGTCCAGCAGCAATTGCGTGAAGCCATCGCGCGGGCCGCGCGCGGGGAGGCTTCCCGCTACGACGTCCAGCTGCAGGCGGCGGAACACCACTTCATCGACGTGGACTTTTCCCTGGAACCGTTGCGGGACGAGACCGGCGAGGTGGTGTTCCTCGTCCCATCCGCCAGCGTCATCACCGAGCGCAAGCAAGTCGAGAACGCCTTGCGCGAGAGCAATGAGAAGTTCTATCTGCTCGGGGACCACATCACGGATGCCTTCTGGATCCGTTCGGCGGATATGCAGACGGTGGATTACATCAGTCCGGCGTTTGAGCGGATCTGGGGCCGTTCCAAGGACAGCCTGAGTTCGAGTCCGGACGAGTGGGTCGATTTCGTCCTGCCGGAAGATCGTGACCGTGTGAGGAGCGTCTTCGCGGCGCTCACCCGAGACGAACCGAGTGTGGACATCGAGTATCGCATCGTGCGGCCGGACGGCGAGCGTCGTTGGATTCGCGCCCGCGGTTTTCAAGTCCGGGATGCCGCAGGCACGCTGGTCCGCCTGACGGGAATTGCCACGGACATCACCGAGCGGAAAGTGGCCGAACTGGAAATCTCCCGCAGCAACCGGGCCCTCCAGGCCGAGATCGTCGAGAGGAAACGCGCCGAGGATGCGGCCGACGCCGCCAACCGATCGAAGAGCGAATTCCTGGCCAACATGAGCCACGAGATTCGGACGCCGTTGAACGGCGTCATCGGCATGACGGAGCTCGCGCTGGGCACTGACTTGAGCGCCGAGCAGCGCGAGTATCTGGACATGGTCAAGGAGTCCGGCGAGTCGCTGTTGACCGTCATCAACGACATTCTCGATTTCTCGAAGATCGAGGCCGGACAACTCAGTATCGACGTCGTCCCCTTCGACTTGAGCGACTGCCTCGCGAAGACGATCAAACAGATGGCCACGCGGGCCCACGTGAAGGGACTGGAACTGGCCTACGACATCCGTCAGGACGTGCCGATCGCCCTGCTGGGCGACCCGGGCCGCCTGCGCCAGATCATCACGAATCTCATCGGGAACGCCATCAAGTTCACGGACCACGGTGAGGTGGTGCTGACCGTCGCCGTCGAGACGCGAACAGCGCCAGGGACCGTTCTGCGGTTCAGCGTGACGGATACCGGAATCGGCGTGCCGCAGGAGCAGCGGGACGCCATCTTCAAACCGTTCATCCAGGCCGACGGCTCGACGACGCGCAAGTATGGGGGCACGGGCCTCGGCCTCGCGATTTCGACGACCCTGGTCGCGCTCCTGGGCGGACGCATCTGGTTGGAGAGCGAAGTCGGCAAGGGCAGCACGTTCCACTTCACGGTGTCGTTCGATCTGCAGCCGGCGCCTGCGGCCGAGACCAGGCCGCGGGAAGCGCAGATGACACGTCTCCGTGACATGCCGGTTCTCGTCGTGGACGAGCCGATTCCCCCGGACACCAATCGCGCGGTGCGGGAACCATCACGAAAACTGCGCATTCTCCTGGCCGAAGACAACGCGGTCAACCAGCTGGTCGCGTCGCGCGTGCTCGAAAAGCGCGGCCACACGGTGGTCATCGTCGGGAACGGACGTGAGGCGCTGGCAGCTCTCGAGGAGTCAGGCTCGGGCGGATTCGATCTGGTCGTGATGGACGTGCAGATGCCGGTCCTCGATGGCTTCGAGGCCACGGCAATCATCCGTGCCCGAGAGAAATCCACGGGCGCCCACATGCCGATCATCGCGATGACGGCCCACGCCATGAAAGGCGCCGAGCAACGTTGCCTGGCGGCCGGGATGGACGGCTACACGTCGAAGCCGATTCAAGTCGAGCTGATCATCGCGGAGATTGACAAAGTGCTGTCGTGACGGTCCCCTCAAAACGTGGAGCCGTCTTTACGTCTCGGTGGTCAGCATCTGGTAGGCGCGCTCAACGGCCAGCGCCTTCGCCTTGAACACTTCCTGCACTTCCATCCCGAGGTGGGACACCAGGGCAGGGTCGCTGTTCTGCTTGGCCTGTTCGTACGCCGCCTGGATGGCGTCTTTGCCGGCGTCGCGCGACACTTCAAGAACGGCGTAGGGATTGAACTCTTCTTCGACGTCGGCGGCCTGGCTGCGCCGAAGGGCTTCCTCTTCGCGCTTGCGGCGCGCTTCGTTTTCGCGCTCCCTTGCTTCTTCCTGCTGCTGCCGCCGCAGCTGCTCTTCCTCTTCCTGCCGAGCTCTCTGCAGGCGCTGTTCTTCTTCGAGCTCGATCTTTCGACGCCGTCCTTCTTCTTGCGCCTTCAGCTCCTCCGCGCGTTCCGCCGCGGCCCGCCTCAGAGCGTCGGCGGCTTCATGCCGGCACTTCTGGCACAGCTCGCCGGCGACCGGCACGGCGCTGCCGCACACGCGGCACTTGAGTGGCGCTCGCCGCGCCCTCATGGCCAGGAACACGCCGCCAGCCGCAACAACCAGCGTCACGAGGCCGACGCCGATCCACAAGCCGTACGATCGCCCGGGCGACACCGGCGCCTGGGACTCTTGCACGGCCGCCGCTGCGGGCGCGTCGGTGGGAGCGCCCCCCGGCGAAAGCGGAGGCACGGTTGCATCCGCGGGAGCCACCGCCCTTCCACGATTGCGGCGATTGCGCAGGGCGACCAACTGGGTGCGGAGGCAGTCGAGGTACGCCTCCCGCCCCCGGTCCACCCGGACCTCGCCACACACCGCATCGAGGCTCCTCCGATCGGAGCCTGACAGCTTACCGAGATCGCGGCCGAAGTCGGCGCGCAGCGACGCCAGTTGGGCGCGGACACACGCTTCGTGCGCCTCGCTGTCGATCGTGCCCGGCGGCGGCAGCGTCGCGGTGCACGCATGCTCCATCAGGGCCTGCTCAATTGCCGTAGCGGGGCTCTGATCCGTCTGGGCCGGCTGAGGCTGCGGTGCTTGCGCCATCGCCGGGAGCGCCGCCATCACGCTCCACACGACGAACGCCGCCGGCACCCATCCCAAGGACGTCATAGATTCGATGGTCGCCCCTGTCGGCGTGCCATGTCAATCCATCCCACGAGGATCGACAGAGTGCACATTTCTTCTTTTCTCATCCCGGCACACAAGGCTTCAGGTTAGGATTCGGCTCGACGAAGGCACTGAATTTGCCGGGCGGCCTGTTCAAGGCCGCCGACACGGGGCGGAAAGCCCCGCGCTACTGGAGGCAGCCATGCGTTACCGATCGATTGTCGTTGTCGTGTCCGGAATGCTGATGCTCGCGTCCAGCGGATCGGCGCAAGGTCCGGCGTTGCCTCCCGCGCCGTGGCGGGGCGCGGGCCCGACGCCGTGCGTGGGCCCCGAGGGCGGCATCTTCTCCTGTCCGCCGCCGCCAACCATGGTCGCCGTTCGCGCGGGCCGGCTGTTTGACAGCAAGTCCGGCCGGACTTTGACGAAGCAGGTCGTCCTGATTTCCGGCGAGCGCATCACCGAGGTCGGACCAGAAGCGCAGGTCAAGATTCCGGCAGGCGCGAACGTGATCGACCTGGGCAATTCGACCGTCCTGCCGGGACTCATCGACGCGCATACGCACATGTTCAACAACCGCAATGCGAAGATGACGGCTGAAAGCTCGATGCTCATCGCCGTGCAGAACGCGCAGTCCGACCTGCGGGCAGGCTTTACGTCGGCGCGCGACATGAGCTCGCACGGAAACGGCTACGCCGACGTGGTCGTCCGCGACGCGATCAACCAGGGACGCTTCGACGGTCCCCGTTTTCAGGTGTCGACGCTCGGCATCGTCTGGGGCGCAACGCCCGCAACTACTCCGGCGAATCCACTGGCCAGCACCGTCGTCCGCTCCGAGGACGAGGCCCGCGCCGCGGTCCGCGAACAGATCTCGCGCGGCGCCGACTGGATCAAGCTCTTCCCCGGCGGCGCCTACTCCTTCACGCCGACAGGCGAGGCGCAATACGTCACCACGTATCCGCTGCCCATCCTGCAGGCGCTCGTCGACGAGACGCACCGGCTCGGCAAGAAGGCCGCCTGCCACGTGTTCGGTGGGCTCGGGCTGCAGAACACGATTGACGCCGCCTGCGACACGGTCGAGCACGCGTACGGATTAACGCAGGCGCAGGCCGAACTGATGGCCGCGAAGAAGCTGTTTTACGATCCGACGCTTCAGCGTTACATCGAGCCGTACATGGACGACAACGACGCGAAGAACACCGGCGGAAAGTTCCGCATGATCCCGATCTTCGAAGGCGCCGTGCGCATCGCCGACAAGACAAAAGGCGTGAAGATCATGATGGGCAGCGGCGCCGATGGTTCGACCTACGCGCATGGGACACAGGCCCTCGACCTCGAAGCGCTGGTGAAGCGGGCCGGATTGACCCCGGTCAAGGCCATCCAGGCGGCGACCTCGATCAACGCCGAAGCGATGGGGTGGCAGGATCAGGTCGGGGCAATCGAGAAAGGCAAGTACGCCGACCTGGTCGCCGTGTCGGGCGACCCTGTGGCCGACATCACCGAATTGCAGCGCGTGAAGTTCGTGATGAAAGGCGGGAAGGTCATCAAGAACGTCACTCGCTAGGCCGCAGCGGTTCGTACTCGGCCGGCGTGTCGATATCGGCAAAGGCCCCCTGATCGACGATCTCGACATCGCCGGCCGCAGACGCGTTCGCTCGGATGATCGGCTTGGCACCCAGGGCTGAATCCGCGTGGCGAATCGCATCGAAGAGCGACCTGTCGATTAACACAGGATGCCCGTGCTCGGCACCGCGCACGGGCCGCACGACGGGCGCGCGCGTCGCGAGGTAGCGTTCGACGACCGCGCGGACCGTCGAGGCGCCTACCAGCGGGACGTCCACCAAGGTGACCAGCGCCGCGACGACGCCCGGCCGGTCCACGACGCGCAGCGCCGCCAGCAGCGACGATAATTGGCCCTGCTCGTAGTCGCGGTTCTCCACGAACCTCGCCGACAATCCGCTCTGCGCAAACGTGTCCACGATGGCGTCCGCATCGTGGCCAACGACGACGACGACATCCTCAATCGCGGCCTCGGCAAACGTGCGGATGATGCGCGTGAGAAACGTGTCCCCCCCGGCAAGCGGCAGCGTCGCCTTGGGCCGGCCCATACGGCTCGACTTCCCGGCGGCGAGCACGATGGCGGGAATCACGCGGTCATCGTAGTAGAATCGCGGGCCATGAGCGAAATCGACCTCCACATCCGGTGTCAACGGTGCGGCACCGAGATGGAGCTCCGCGATCCCGCCCCGCCCGCAGCGTGGAAGCCGGACCAGTTCTGGGTGTGCCCGAAGTGCGGCCGACACTTCTGGTCAACGTATCCGCCGCCGAATCGGGACAAGCCCAAGCCCGCTACCGAACCCGTCTCGTCGTGAGCGTCATGACCGTCAACATTGACAGCATCAGCCGGCCCGAGCTTTGGCTTTTCCTTACAAATCGTCTGACGCTCGACGACGATCTCGACGACATCGACGGGGACGACGATGATGACGACGACGACAAAGACGACGATGACGAAGATCCCGACGACGACGATGACGAGTCCGATGAGGATGAGGATGACGAGGAACCTGAAACCTGGCAGGTGACGCTCGTGAAACGATTCCGCTAAATTACAAGGGAACTTGACTTTCCGGCTGCTAACTGCCTAGACTGGCGCGACTTCCCAGCCTAACCGGGCGGGAATCAATTCAGCCGGCTGTCGCGTCCCGACGACACGTACTTCTTCGTAGGCGCCCGTAACCGGCTGAGCCCCCTTGGGATATCCCTAGGGGTTCGGAACGGAGGGCTTTCGGGTATGCCAACCGGGACAATCGCGAGACTTCTCATCGACAAAGGGTTCGGATTCATCCGCGACGAGGGTGGGATCGAACACTTCTTCCACAGGAGCTCGGTGCGGGGCGCCGTGTTTGAGCTGCTCCGGGAAGGTCAGCGGGTGGACTTCACGCCCGAAGACTCCCAAAAAGGGCCGCGCGCGGGTGACGTTCGGCTCATCGAGGGTTGAAAACACTGCCCAGTCGAGACTCCTACCTGGCCGAGAGCTGACGCCAATCAGCTCTCGGATATCCGCTCCAACGCGTCCAGCACCGCTTCGAGATTGCTGAGATCCTGAAACACGACGTCGGCGCCTGACGCGCGCAGCTCGTCGGTCGTGTGGCTGCCCGTGGCCACAGCGATCGAACGGGCGCCGCCAGCGATCGCGACGGCGACATCGAGCGGCGTGTCGCCGATAATGACCACGTCGGCCGCGGCGGCTCGCGGACCGCCGCATCCCGCGACACGCGCGAGCGCTTCAGGCAGCAGCCCGTTCCGATCGTGCGCGGTGTCGCCGAATGCGCCGCACGAAAAGTAGCGCCACAAATCGAAGTATTCCAGCTTGAGGCGCGCGCCTTCTGCGAAGTTGCCCGTCAGGAGCGCGAGGTACCCGTCGCCGCGCGCGGCCAGGGCGTCGAGCAAGGCGTTCACGCCTGGCATGACGCCCTTGCGCGGTCCCGGGGCCGTGGCGTCCAGCTCCGCGGCAAGATACTCGAGGTAGAGAGGTTTGAAGCGCGACAACGCCTCATCGGTAATTCCGTGCGCAGCGGCGGCGCGCGAGAGAATCCAGGCGTCGGTTCGCCCGTTGAACGGAACGCCCTCGAAGCCGTTCGGGATCCCGAAAAGGTCTTCGAACGCACGCGTCATCGCACGACCGCCGGCGCCGCCCGTGAGCACAAGCGTGCCGTCGATATCGAATAGGAGAACTGTCCTCAGGCTGGACCGCGTCTTTCAGCCGTCGCTGCGAACGTTGCCGGCGCGCGGGCCTTTCGGCGACGGTTCTTCGTCGAAACTGACGCGCTGGCCTTCGGCGAACTGGTCGAAGTTGCCCTGCACGGAGCTGCGGTGAAAGAACCACTCCTGCCCGGCATCGTCGCGAATGAATCCGAAACCTCTGTCACGAACGAGTCGCTTGATCGTACCGCTTGGCATGCGAGTCTCCCTGGGTGCGCGCACCCACCTGGGGCCTTACAAATTCCGTTCCAGAAACGCGTTACTGAGTGACGGTGACGGTGATGGACGAGCACAGGCCCTTTATGGCGTTGTGCAGGTCGTCGGCTACCTGGAGTGCCAGCCTGTGCTTTCCGGGCGTCAGCTGCATGTCTATTTCTGCATCACCCTTACCAAAATGGACCCACGACGGGGTGCCCTTGACGATCGTCACGCCATCGGCCACACAGCCCGTGTCGACGCCGACGTGGAAATGGCCGATACCCGGACGCGCCGTCTTGACCTCTCCATCGGGGACAGCCGCAATCTTGTAGTTCTCGACGCCGAACTTCAGTTTCACCGGGCTTTTCACCGTCGCGCCGGTTTTCGGCTCGACGAAGAACGTGCGCGGTTTGGTTGTCTGCGCCGTGGCACCGACCGCAACCAGCGAAGCGAGCAAGACAAAGTAGCCAGCAGGTGACTTAGCTTTCATGTGGGCGATCTCCTCTTGGAAGACATTTTGGTCCGCATCGCGCTTTGGCGCAACATCAGCCGCGCCGGAGCCTCGAAAACCAGCCCGAACGCTCGCCGAGGCGGCCGGTGGCGGCGTCGAGCGTCAGGCACCGGCCAGCCAGACCTTCAGCAAACTCGCGATCGGCGGTGAGCGCAATAATCGCCGCCGATATGCCCCGGCACAAGCCGCCGAACGCCATCACGTCCACGCGCGGAACCTCGGCGGTGGGGTGCTCGAAGATGACGATCGCCGGGTCGAGGGCGAGCGCGCGGCCAAGCCGGACGCGCGCCTGGTCGAACGGGCCGAGCTCAGCCACGGGCCGATCGAGCGACGCGGCGGCCAACCCCGCCTGGCGCGCCAACGCGAGGGCGCGGCCGCGAATCTCCTCGGAGGGCGGCTCCACTTCGAGCGTGAAGGGCATGGCGAGGTTCTGCACGACGCTCAATCCATCGAGCAGCACGGCCCGGCGACTGACGATGCCGAAGCGATCGACGACGGTGAGCCAGTCGGCGCTGTCGGCAATGGCGCTCGTCGGACGGCCGAACAGCCGGACGTCGCCCCGATCGGGCAGCGTCGCTCCGGTGACAAGATTGACGAAGACCTCGGCGGCAACCTGATCGAGTCCGAAGATGGCGACGTGTTCGCCGTGGCGCACGGCCAGACTGGCGATTCGGAGAGGGCGCAGGCCGCGGTAGTCTTTGGAGACCTCCGACAGCTCGAGGACCGGCCCTGTCATCGGTGATCACAATCGTTCACAACCGATCACGACTCGAGCAGCCGGTTCACTTCGTCCACCACACGGGTCGAGGCGATCAGGGCATCCACTTCGATCTTGAAGGCGGCCAGATTACAGGCGATGGCGCCGTACGAAATCAGGCCGTGGACAATCGCCGGCATCACGCCGGTGTCCACGCTTGCGCCAAGAATGGCGGTGACCATGGTGGCAGCGATGGCCAGGGTGCCGATCGAAAACACCGGCTTTCGGGCGGCCGCAATCCGGCGGTAGTAGTCGCCGGTCACGCTGTGTTCCGTCATCGCGTCCTTGACGGCCTTTCCCTTCCCGATGAGATAGAACATCATCATCGAGTGGGCCAGCAGCAGGATCAGGGTCGAGAAGATCCCAAATGAAATGTGTCGCGAGACGTCCGCGCCGCGCAGGCCGAAGACAGACGTGGCGATGAGCCCGACGAGTCCAAGACCCACCGCCGACAACAGTGCCTGAGCCATTTTTCTGATCATATGTCAGCTTCACCGTTTGTCGCCGGCTGGGTCGCGCATCTGGCGCGGCTCGATGATTCCCCGCGCACGGCGCTCGACCTCGCGATGGGCCGCGGCCGGCATGCGTTGGTGCTCGCGCACCACGGCTTCGAGACATACGGCGTGGATGTGGTCTTCCAGGCCGTGCGCGACGCGGTGAGCGCGGCCGCGCGCGAAGGCCTCACCGTGCGGGCCTGGTGCGCGGATTTGACCGTGTTCCCGCTGCCGGCCGCGGCGTTCGACCTCGTGGTGGTGACGCGGTACCTGCAGCGTGATTTGTTCGCGTCCATTCGCGACGCGGTCACGCCAGGCGG
The DNA here is from genome assembly GCA_963755195.1 of uncultured Acidobacteriota bacterium. Lineage (GTDB taxonomy): Bacteria > Acidobacteriota > Vicinamibacteria > Vicinamibacterales > CAVVIG01 > CAVQJU01. Next base: position 129,159 of record CAVWIZ010000001.1, read on the forward strand.
GTTCGTGATTTACGAAACCTTCACCGTGCGACAGCGCGCTCTCGGGACGGGACCGACGTCAGCCGATCATCTGCTCGAACCCGGTGAGCTGCGCGCGGCGTTCGACGGCTGGGATGTGCTCTTCTACGAGGAGGAGACGGCGCCTGAAGCAGCGGCCCGGATTGTCGCGCGGAAGCCGGGCGCCTCACCTCGGCTCTAGTGGCCTGCGCGCCTTCAGCGTTTCGTAGAGCTCGCGCGGCAGGGACACGCCGCCGACCCCGACAGCGCCGTGCGACGGGTCGGCGTGATAGTCCGATCCTCCCGATACCGCGAGGCCAAGTCGATCGGCGAGCATGACATAGCGCAGCACGTCGTCGGGCCGATGCTTGCTGTGGTACGCCTCGAGCGCGTCGAGGCCGGTCCGGGCCAGATCCGGAATCAGATCGTCGCGGCCGAGCAGGCCCGGATGCGCCAGCGACGCGATCCCGTTCGCCTCGTGAATCTGCCGCAGCACTTCATGTGGCGTCGGCCCGATGCGCGGCACGAACGCCGGTTGCCCTTTCGACAACCAGCGGTCGAACGCCTCGGACGTCGTGGCGACGTGGCCGGCGGCGATCAAGGCGTGCGCGATCCACGGCCGTCCCACCGCCTTCGACTCGTCGTCGATTCCGGGCCGAACCACCGCGTCGGCATCGAGCGCGATGCCGTGGGCCGCGAGCCGATCGATCATCAGACGCACGCGATCGATGCGCCGCCGGCGCTGCTCGGCGAGAAACGCGCCGAGCGGCGGGGAGGCCGGATCGATGAAGTAGCCGAGCACGTGCACGTCGGTTTCGTCCACGACCGCGGTGATTTCGATGCCGGGCACGAACTCGATGCCCGCCCCGGCGCAGGCGGCGGAGGCCTGGCTGCACGCGGCCGTGGTGTCGTGATCGGTGACGCTCAGCACGTCCACGCCGGCCGAGGCCGCGCGCGCGACGAGCTCGGACGGCGTACACCGTCCGTCCGACGCCGTCGTGTGGGTGTGGAGATCGATCAACGCCGCGACTTCGCGGCCGGACTGGCGGCGCGCGCAGCCCGCGACCGGCGGCCCTGGCGCTCGCGAAGGGCGCGGTATTCGGAGATGAGCAGATCGCGATGCACCCGCTCTTCTTCCGCGAACTCGAGGAAGATCTGTTTCCCTTCAGAATCCTCGAATCGCTCGCCGTACCGCTTGAAGAAATTGTGCGAGCCGCGCTCGCACTTGATGCCGATGAGCAGCGCCTCGAGGTCGTTGACGCCCTTTCCGAGCTGCTCCGCGCCGGCGGCAAACAGGCCGTTGGCCGGCCCCTTGAAGAACAGAAATGTCGGTCGCGACTCGAGCTGCGCGTCCTTGGCCAGCAGCTCGCCGTAGCGCTTCTCGAGCGTGCCGAGGTGCTCGCGCTCTTCGGCCGCGAGCTTTTGAAACACCGACCGGCCGCGCGCGTCTTTCGTCAGGCTCGCGGCGCGCGTGTAGAACTGAAGGCCGCTGCGCTCGGTGGCAATCGCAATGCGCAGCGCGTCGCGCGCGAACACCATGGCGGTGGTCGCGCCGTCGATCGCCCCGGTCGAGGGGCCGGTCAACGCGCCGGTGCGGCACTCCTCGCAGATGCCGAGGATCTGGACCACCGCCTGCGCCGCGGCGAAATGACGCGCGGCCGCGATTTCTTCCATCGACGCCTCGACGTCGGAGCTCAGAAACTCCGACGACCGGTGGCAACTCGTGCAGACGAGATGGAAATGGCGAGGATGCCGGTATGTCGGCTCGAACCTGGAGCGGCCGTCGCCGAAATCGACTTTCCGGGCGATGCTCCGATCGACCATCCACTGGAGCGTGCGATACACGGTGGCCCGGCCGATGCCGGGGTGCTGGCGCCGGACGAGATCGAACAGATCGTCGGCGCTCAGATGCCCTTCGTGCTGGAGGAAGGTGCTCTGTATTTGCTCGCGTTTGCTCGAACGCTTGCCGCCTGCGGAGCGCAGGCCCGAACGATCAGCTTGGGGACGTGGCATGATCTGGTAATTGGATAATTGGGTAATCTGGTAATGGCAAAACTACCAGATTACCCAATACCCGATCACCAAATTATTCGACGGAGAAAGACTGACCGCAGCCGCAGGTCGAGGTCGCCTGCGGGTTCTTGATCGTGAACCCCCCGCCGGTGATGGTGTCGACGAAATCGACCTCGGCGCCCTTGAGGTAGCGGATGCTGATCGGATCGACGAACAGCTTCACGCCGTGCGACTCGAACACCTGATCGCCCGCGCCCTGGCCGTTCTCCTCGATCATCAGACCATATTGAAAGCCCGAGCACCCGCCGCCCTGCACGAACACGCGGAGACCGCTCGCGGCCTTGTTTTCTTCGACAAGCAACTCGTTAATCTTGACGGCAGCCGTTTCAGATACGTTGATCATGGGACCGATTCTCCTCAGAATCGCTTTCCATTATAGCAGGACGCCGGTCCTATACTGGGCAGGACGGCCTCTTACGGCGATGAAATGCACACGGATGCCCGCGCCTGAGATAATCGACTAACCTGCTGAGCCCCAAGCACATGACACTAGTTACGGTTGAGGCCGGTACGCTCGACGACTTGCGGCTGACATCCGAACGCCGCTGGGAGGCGCTCCGCGCCGCGCGTCCAGACCTCTCACCCGCCGTCGATCTCCAGCAGCGGCTGCTCAGGATTGTGGTCGAGGCGGCGCAGGCCATCGAGTCGGGACGCCTCCCCCGCCTGTCGCTGCCTCCGAAGTACCTGGCTGCGAAGCTCGCGCGCGGCGTCCCGATCTTTGCCGGCGAACCGATCCCCGTGCCGCTCGGGCTGCTTCGCCCATCGCTCCTGCGCCTCTGCGATGCGCTGGCTGAAGGCGGCGCCGGCGAATCGGCCGATCACATCAAGACCGCGATCGCCAACGGGAGCATGGAGGCCGGGTCGCTCCTCACGGCGTCGCTCGCGCGCGATCAGAACGCCATCCGCACCGGATCACTTCATCGCGGCCTCGCGCCCGACCTCGTGTGGCTGCTGGCCGAACTCGCCGCCGGGCCGTTTGCCTACGCGCTGCAGCACGCCGTGCTGGCGGATCGCCGCGATGCGGGCCTGGCCGCCGCGTGCAACGCCTGGAATCGCGGCTACTGCCCGGCGTGCGGCTCGTGGCCCGCGCTCGCGGAATGCGTCGATGGCCACCGCGTGCTCCGCTGCTCGTTCTGCGCGGTCGGCTGGGAGCTCGACGAGTACTGCTGTATTTATTGCGGCGAGCGGGCCGAATCGTTTGTCACGGCGGCTCCAGACGAAGAACGAAAAGACCGCCGCGTGGAAATCTGCGGCGCCTGCCAGGGTTACCTGAAGACCATCGACGTCGCGGAGCTGTCACCGTTTCCGCTGGTGGCGATCGCCGACATGGAGACGATGGACCTGGACGTGGCGGCGATGGAGCACGGCTATTCGCGCCCGCCGCTCAAGGAGTTTGCCACACGGCCGTCACGATAACGCGCCTTCAAACGATGAACGCAGAGCACGCTGAGTTCGCAGAGATCTTTGAGATAAAGAAACACTCTGCGGGCTCTGCGATCTCTGCGTTGATCGTCGTCGTGGACGAAGGGGCGGGCGGCGGCGGGTATAATCCGCGTCGCCAGGGACTGCCCCTGTCGGCGGATCGAGGAGATAGCGATGAGACGTCTGCTCGCGCTCGGTTTCATCATCACGATCGGGATCGTCGCCGCGTGGCTTCCCCGGAGAGACGACGCGCTCGCGGCGCAGTCACGGCAGGCGCCGGCCGGCGCCGCGCATGGCGGCAAGGCGTTCAGATTCAACAAAGTCAGAGACGGCGTCTATCACGCCATCGGCACCGGCGCGCTTGCCGTCGTCGGCAACTCCTCGGTGATCGTGAACGACGAGGACGTCGTTGTCGTCGACGACCACGTCTCGCCGGCTGCGGCCTGGGTGCTCCTCGAGGAGATCAAGGACATCACGAACAAGCCGGTGACCACGGTCGTCAACACGCACTTCCATTTCGATCACGCGCACGGCAACCAAATCTTCGACAGCCGCGTCAACATCATCGGCCACGAGTTCACGCGGCAGATGCTGTTGAGCAACGCCATCGGCATGCCGCTCTACCGGAATTACGTGACTGGCCTGACGCCGCAGATCGAGGACTTGAAGAAGCGCCTGGCATCGGAGACCGATGCGGGCCGGCAGGCGGCGCTGCGGACGCAGATCGCGGTCGCCGAGAACAACCGGTCGGCTCAGGCTGAACTGAAGCCGACGCCGCCCAACGTGACGCTGACAGACCGGATGACGCTCTATCGCGGCAATCGCGAGATCCAGATTCGTTTCCTCGGCCGCGGGCACACGGCCGGAGACGTCGTGGTGTTCCTGCCGCGCGAGAAGGTCGTCATGACGGGAGACTTCCTGACGGCCGGCCTCTCGAACATGAGCGACGCGTTCCTCGATGAATGGGTCACGTCGCTCGATACGCTGAAGGCGCTCGACTTCGACACCGTGTTGCCCGGTCACGGCGAAGCGTTCACCGACAAGGCGAAGATTGGCTACTTTCAGGACTACCTGCGCGACGTCTGGACGGAAGTCGGCCGCTTGAAGCGACAGGGCGTGCCGGCCGACGACGCCGCGAAGCGCGCCGACCTGACCAAACACAGCGCGCACTTCCCGATTCAGGGTCCGGGCGTGCCCCTGATCGCGGCCACGCGCATCTACGAGTTGCTCGATCAGCGCGAGCGGCGCTGAAGGAGTGACAGACCCACGATAACCGCGGCGCTCGCTGCGTGCGCAGCGGTTACCGTGAGTCTTCAGACACCGATGACTTCGAGGTGCGCGCCCGAGGACTGCTCGATGTCTTTGTGCGGCTTTTCCCTCGCCCGTAGAACTGCGCCGCGACCTGCACCTGAAACTTTGAGGTCAAACTTTACAGAATCCTTGCGATGCGGAAGTCACCAAGAAGGCGCCTTAAAGGTTGGTGGGCGCAGACAGGCTAGACGCGTTCACGGTCGATCAGGCCGGCAAACGGAAAAACCCGGAGCCGTGTCCCGGCACGATCTTTGTTTGTCCGGCAGTTGTGGGCTGGCCAAGTTCAGGGCTGACGAATGGTGAAGAAGGCCTCCGCCGAAATCCGGATCTCCTGAGCCGTCTTCGTCCTCGGCGTCGCACACGCGGTCGTGCGCCAAGCGCGTTCGGGCTAACCGCGGCGGTTCTGCTCCTTCTGGGCCAGACCGCCGAGCAACGCTTGGCGGCACAGTGCGGTCCAAACGCGATCGTCTGCGAAAATCAACTGCCCGGCAACGACCCGAGTGAATGGGACGTGGTCGGGGCTGGCGACGCCAGTCTGCAGGGGTTCGCGACCGACATCAGCGTCAACAAAGGCGGCACGGTTCATTTCAAGATCGACACCACCGCCTCAACGTTACAGATCGATGTCTACCGTCTTGGCTATTACGGTGGACTCGGGGCACGACGAGTCGCCACACTGGCCGATATACCCGGCTTCGGCCAACCTGGTTGTCTGACCGACACGGCGACGGGGCTCGTCGACTGCGGCAATTGGTCGGAGTCCGCCGCATGGACCGTGCCCTCGACGGCCGTCTCCGGCATCTATCTTGCCCGGCTCTCCCGGTCCGATACAGGTGGTGCCAGCCATATCGCGTTCGTCGTTCGCGACGACGCAGCGCAATCGACCGTTCTCTTTCAGACGTCCGACACCACATGGCAGGCTTACAACCAGTATGGAGGAAACAGTTTGTATGTCGGCGGTCCCGCCGGACGGGCCTATAAGGTCAGTTACAACCGGCCGTTCACAACGCGGGGGACAGGCCCCGAGGACTGGCTATTCAACGCCGAATATCCGATGGTGCGTTGGCTGGAAGCCAACGGATACGACGTCAGCTATTTCACGGGCACCGATAGCGACCGGTTCGGTGCGACGGAGTTGCTTCGCCACCGGATCTTTCTTTCGGTCGGACACGACGAATACTGGTCGGGAACTCAGCGTGCCAACGTCGAGGCCGCGCGTGGGGCTGGAGTCCATCTCGCGTTCTTCAGCGGCAACGAAGTCTTCTGGAAGACGCGGTGGGAACCAAGCATCGACGGCAGCGGCACACCCTACCGCACCTTGGTGGCGTACAAGGAAACCCACGCCAACGCGGTCATCGATCCCTCGGATCCGCCGACCTGGACCGGCGCGTGGCGCGACCCGCGCTTCAGCCCGCCCGGCGACGGCGGACGACCCGAGAACGCGCTGACAGGCACACTCTTCACCGTCAATTGCTGTAATGCGAACGCGACGATTCGCGTCTCACAGGATTTCGCCTCCGAGCCATTCTGGCGTAACACCCGCGTCGCCGAGCTACCGATCGGGGGCACCACGACACTCACCGCGAACGTCTTGGGCTACGAATGGGACGAGAATCTGACGAACGGCTTCCAGCCGCCCGATCTTGCGACCTTGTCCTCGACGACGCTCGCCGTCAACTCGAAACTACAGGACTACGGAAGCACCTTCGCGCCAGATACCGCGACCCACTCGTTGACGCTGTATCGACACAGCAGCGGGGCGCTCGTGTTCGGCGCGGGTACGGTCCAGTGGTCGTGGGGTCTCGACGGTTCGCACGACCGCGGCGGGTCGATGCCCGACCTCGCGATGGAGCAGGCGACCGTCAATCTCTTCTTCGACATGGGGGGCGTCCAACCTGGTTCGCTGCAGCCCGGACTTGTGCCCGCCTCGCCGGTCATCGAAACGATGCCGCCGAGTTCCACAATCACCAGCCCCGCTTCGGGTACGTCGGTCGCGGCGGGAACGTCGGTGGTAATCGCTGGCACGGCGAGCGACGCCCGCTGGGGCCAGGTGGCCAATGTCCAGGTGTCCACCGACAACGGCGCCACCTGGCACATCGCTTCCGGCACGACGGCGTGGAGTTACGTCTGGACGCCGGGCATCGCTGGGCCCACGACGGTGAAAAGCCGCGCCATCGACGACAGCGGCAACATCGAGAATCCCTCGGCCGGCGTCTCCGTTACGGTGACGGGCGCCACGTGTCCCTGCAGGATCTGGAACAACTCAACGACGCCGTCGCGCATCGAAACGAGCGACACGAACGCGGTGGAGCTCGGGGTGCGCTTCAGGGCCGACGTGGACGGCACGATTAACAGCCTGCGTTTCTACAAGGGGTCCGCCAACACGGGCGTACACATCGGCAACCTGTGGACGAGCAGCGGCACGCGCCTAGCGACAGCGACCTTCACGAACGAAACGGCTTCTGGCTGGCAGCAAATCGAGCTGACCCCTCCTGTCGCCATTGCCGCGAACACGACGTACGTGGCGTCGTATCACACGACGGTGGGCAACTACGGGGCCGACAATGGGTACTTCACCAGCGGCGTGGATAGCGCCCCGCTCCACGCGCTTGCCGACGACGCCGGTGGCGGCAACGGCGTGTATCTCTACGGCGCGGGCGGATTCCCCACCGAGACGTACCAGGCGAGCAACTACTGGGTCGACGTCGTCTTCAGCCCGACGATCGCCATCGCGGTGCCGAACGTGGTGACGCTGCCGCAGACGAATGCCGCGGCCGTCCTCGCGGGTGCCGGGCTGTCGCTTGGCACGGTGACGGCGGCCCCGAGCAGCACGGTCGCTGCTGGGTCCGTGATCAATCAGAGCCCGGTCGCGGGCACACCGGTCGCGGCCGGAAGCGCCGTCAACCTCGCGGTCTCGTCGGGTCCGTCGGCGGTGACCGTGCCGAACGTGGTCGCGCTGACGCAGGCCGCGGCCGCGGCCGCGATCACGGGCGCCGGGCTGACGGTTGGTCCGGTGACAAGTGCCCCGAGCCCGATTGTTCCGGCTGGGTCGGTGATGAGTCAGAATCCGGCCGCGGGCACGCCGCTGGCCGCCGGCAGCGCCGTGAATCTGACCGTCTCCTCCGGACCCGCGACCTCCGGCTGTCCCTGTAGCATCTGGACGCCTGCCGCCACGCCGGGCGCTCAGGCCGCCGATCCGAATGCCGTCGAACTCGGCGTCAAGTTCACCGCCGACAACGACGGGGTCATAACCGGCCTCCGGTTCTACAAGTACGACCAGAATACCGGCACGCACGTCGGCCATCTCTGGACGATCGCGGGGACCTTGCTCGGCACAGCTACCTTCGCAAACGAAACGGCGTCGGGCTGGCAGCAGGCTTCGTTCGCTCAGCCCGATCGCCATCACGGCGAATACGACCTACATCGCGTCGTATCACACGAACACGGGCTTCTACGCGTTCACCCAGCCGGGCTTCTCCACCGCCGTGGATCACGCGCCGCTCCATGCCCTGGCGGACTCCGCCAGCGGCGGCAACGGCGTCTACGTGTATAGCGCGAACAGTGCGTTCCCCACCGAGACGTACCAGGCGAGCAACTACTGGGTCGACGTCATCTACGAAGTCGGCACCGCGCTCGTGTCGGTGCCGGCCGTCGTGAACGCGACGGAGACCGGTGCCGCCGCCGCCATCACGGCCGTTGGTTTGACGGTCGGCTCCATCACGACCGCCGCGAGCAGCACGGTGGCCGCTGGGTCCGTGATCAATCAGAACCCGGTCGCGGGTACGCCGGTGCCCGGCGGCAGCGCCGTGAATTTGACCGTCTCCTCCGGACCCGCGCCCTCCGGCTGTCCCTGTAGCATCTGGGCTCTTGCCGCCACGCCGGGCGCTCAGGCCGCCGATCCGAATGCCGTCGAACTCGGCGTCAAGTTCACCGCCGACAACGACGGGGTCATAACCGGCCTCCGGTTCTACAAGTACGACCAGAATACCGGCACGCACGTCGGCCATCTCTGGACGATCGCGGGGACCTTGCTCGGCACAGCTACCTTCGCAAACGAAACCGCGTCGGGCTGGCAGCAGGCGATGTTCGTGAGCCCGATCGCCATCACGGCGAATACAACCTACATCGCGTCGTATCACACGAACACGGGCTTCTACGCGTTCACCCAGCCGGGCTTCTCCACCGCCGTGGATCACGCGCCGCTCCATGCCCTGGCGGACTCCGCCAGCGGCGGCAACGGCGTCTACGTGTATAGCGCGAACAGTGCGTTCCCCACCGAGACGTACCAGGCGAGCAACTACTGGGTCGACGTCATCTACGAAGTCGGCACCGCGCTCGTGTCGGTGCCGGCCGTCGTGAACGCGACGGAGACCGGTGCCGCCGCCGCCATCACGGCCGTTGGTTTGACGGTCGGCTCCATCACGACCGCCGCGAGCAGCACGGTGGCCGCTGGGTCCGTGATCAATCAGAACCCGGTCGCGGGTACGCCGGTGCCCGGCGGCAGCGCCGTGAATTTGACCGTCTCCTCCGGACCCGCGCCCTCCGGCTGTCCCTGTAGCATCTGGGCTCTTGCCGCCACGCCGGGCGCTCAGGCCGCCGATCCGAATGCCGTCGAACTCGGCGTCAAGTTCACCGCCGACAACGACGGGGTCATAACCGGCCTCCGGTTCTACAAGTACGACCAGAATACCGGCACGCACGTCGGCCATCTCTGGACGATCGCGGGGACCTTGCTCGGCACAGCTACCTTCGCAAACGAAACCGCGTCGGGCTGGCAGCAGGCGATGTTCGTGAGCCCGATCGCCATCACGGCGAATACGACCTACATCGCGTCGTATCACACGAACACGGGCTTCTACGCGTTCACCCAGCCGGGCTTCTCCACCGCCGTGGATCACGCGCCGCTCCATGCCCTGGCGGACTCCGCCAGCGGCGGCAACGGCGTCTACGTGTATAGCGCGAACGGTGCGTTCCCCACCGAGACGTACCAGGCGAGCAACTACTGGGTCGACGTCATCTACGAAGTCGGCGCGGCGCCGTAGCCGTAACGAGCCAGCGATGAACCCGACGCGGGCAAATGCCGGCCCGTCACCGCCGCCGCGGGCGTGGTGACCAGCGAGAACCATCTGATCGACACAACCCGCCTGGCCACCGCGCGTCGGTCAGGGAGCTCTACACGCCGATAGTTTCCAGGTGCGCGCCAGAAGACTGCTCGATGTCTTTGTGCAGGCTGTTTCCGTTCGCGTCCATCGTCACGATCGCGGGGAAGTCCTTCACGGTCAGATGCCACATCGCTTCCGGCGTGCCGAATTCCATGAGCGACACGCCGTCGACGCGCTCAATCGCGCGGGCGTAGAACTGGGCGGCGCCGCCGATGGCGTTGAGGTACACCGCGCCGTGCTCCTTCAGCGCCGCAAGCGTCTTCGCGCCCATGCCGCCCTTGCCGACGACCGCCCGCACGCCGTAGCGCTTGATGATCTCGCCCTGATACGGCTCCTCGCGAATGCTGGTGGTCGGCCCGGCGGCCGTGATGCGCCAGCCTTCGCCTTCCTTCACCACCACGGGCCCGCAGTGGTAGAGAACAGCCCCGCGCAGATCGACCGGCGGGGCATTCTTCATCAAGTGCGAATGCACGGCATCGCGTCCGGTGAACATGCGGCCGGAGACGAGCACGACGTCGCCGACCTTGAGCGATCGCACGGCCTCCTCGGTGAGCGGCGCATCGAGCGCCACCTCGCGGCCGGTCCGCACGAAACCCCGCCTGATCGAGCATGGGGATGATGGGATGCGCCGGGTCGCGATACAGCCACCGCGCGATGGCGCCCGTTGAGGCGTCGAGCACGACGCCAAGACGCCGAAAGGCCCAGCAGTCGTAGGCGACCGACACGAAAAAGCTGGCCGGGAGCCGGTTGAGCGCGGCGACTTTGCAGCCGATGAGCGTGACTTTGCCGCCGAAGCCCATCGCACCGATATCGAGGTCGTTCACGGTGGACATGATCGACGCTTCGAGTTCAGCCAGCCGCGAATCCGGATTCACGTCGTCGAGCGTCCGGAAGAGTTGTTCCTTCGCATGCAGGTACCCCGACGTGCGGTCGCCGCCGACGCAGACGCCCACCGCGCCCGGGCTGCAGCCCTTGCCCTGCGCCTGCCATACCGCGTGCAGGATGCACTTCTTCACGCCGTCGAGATCGCGATCGGCCCGGCCGAGGTGCGGGAGCTCGACCGGAACCGAGTATTGCGCGTTGGTGTTTTCGCACCCGCCGCCCTTGAGAATGAGCTTGATCTCGATGTCGTCTCTCTCCCACTGCTCGAAATGGACGATCGGCGTGCCCGGGCCAAGATTGTCGCCGGAGTTTTTCCCCGTAATCGAATCGACCGAATTCGGACGGAGCTTGCCGCGCCGCGTCGCTTCGGCAACCGCCTCGCGAATCTGCTGGCGCATCCAGATCTGATTGGCGCCGACGGGCACTTTGATCTCGAACGTCGCCATGCCGGTGTCCTGGCAGATGGCGCCCTCGCCATCCGCGGCGAGATCGATGTTCTGCGCGATGATGGTCAGCGCCTGCGACGCGCGCGTGCCTTCGGGTTCGACGCTGCGAGCCGTTTTCATGGCCGCCCGCACGTCTGGCGGAAGGTCGGTCGACGTTCGAACGATGAGCTGCAGCACGCTGTCGAAGAATGACGGCAACATACCGAGCAGTATACTAGCCGGTGGCTCGTGGCTCGTGGCTCGTGACTCGGGGCTCGGGGCTCCCGCTTGTAGGTAAAGATGCCGGCTGAGGGCTTTCGAATTGAGCGCGATCCGCTCGGTGAGCTGAGGGTCCCCGCCGACGCGTACTACGGCGTCCAGACGGCGCGGGCCGTCGAGAATTTTCAGATTAGCGGTCTGCGCGCTCCAGCCGAGCTCGTGACCGCGACCATCCTCGTCAAGAAAGCGGCGGCCGAAGCCAACGCGGCGCTCGGACGCCTCGATGCGGACGCCGCTCGTGCCATCGTCGCCGCGGCGGATGAAATCCTCGCCGGCGGTCTGCGGGATCAGTTCGTCGTCGACGTGTACCAGGCGGGCGCCGGCACGTCGCACAACATGAACGCGAACGAAGTGCTCGCCAACCGCGCCGCCGAAATCCTGGGCGAGCCCCGCGGGACGTACGCGCGGGTGCACCCCAACGATCACGTCAACCTGGGCCAGTCGACCAACGACGTCTTCCCGACGGCGACGCGACTGGCGCTGCTCCTCGGCGCGCGGCCGCTCGTTTCCGCCGCGCGCGAACTGGCGAACGCCCTCGCGCGCAAAGCCGACGAGTTCGCCGGCGTGCTCAAGACCGGCCGCACGCACCTGCAGGACGCGGTGCCCATGACGCTCGGGCAGGAGTTCGGTGGCTACGCCGAATGCGTGCGCCAGGGGGCCGACGATGTGGCTGGGGCGTCGGAGCAGTTGCTGGAGTTGAATATCGGCGCCACCGCGGTCGGCACCGGCCTCAACGCCGGCGAGGAGTACCGGCGGCAGGTCGTCGACAACCTGGCCCGATATACGAGCCTCGCGCTGAGACCGGCCATCAATCTCTTTCGCGTGACGCAGAGCATGGGCGATGTGCTCGCGTACTCCGGGGCCATGCGGCGCCTGGCAGTCGAAGTGGGCAAGATCGCCAGCGACCTGCGTCTGCTCAGCATGGGGCCGCGGGCCGGTCTTGCGGAGATCGCGCTGCCGGCAGTCCAGCCCGGGTCGTCGATCATGCCGGGAAAAGTGAACCCGTCGGTTCCTGAAATGGTGAACCAGGTCTGCTTCCAGGTGATGGGCTGCGACCTGACCATCGCCATCGCGTGCGAGGCCGGGCAGCTCGAGCTCAACGTCATGATGCCCGTGATCGCCTGGAACGCGCTGCACGCCTCGACCATCCTGCGCGAAGCGATCCGGACGCTGCGGACCCGTACGGTTGACGGGATCGTGGCCGACGAGGCACGGGCGCGGGAGCTGCTCGATCGCAGCACCGCAACCGCGACGGCGCTCAGCCCGTACATCGGCTACGCCGCGACGGCGGAGATTGCCAAAGAATCGGTGAGAAGCGGCCGCACCATCTACGACCTCGTGCTCGAACGCGGGTTGCTGGACGCCGCGCGTTTGGGCGACATCCTATCGGTGGACGCGATGACGCGGGGAGGGATCGCGGGGGCGGGAGAGGCAGGTCAGGCGGGGGGAAGGGCGGGGCAGGCAGGACAAGCCAGAGCGGCAGGAAAGGCTGGAAGGGCGGGAAAAGCAAGAAAGGCTGGAAGGGCAGGACGGGCGGGACGGGCAGGAAACGGGGGACGGAAATGAACACGCCGATTGCCGTCGCGCTCGCGCTCGTTGCCGCTGTTTCGCTTCCCGGCGGTCCTGCCATTCCCGCCCCTCCAGCCCGTTCCGCCTTTCCTGCCATCGCAGCCGCACCCGTCCCCGCCCAGGGCAAGCCGAAACGCTTGTTTCCGCCGCTCGATCTCGGCTTGCTCGAAGGCGCCGACCGCGAGCAGTGGCAGAAGCCGGATCAGATCATGGACGCGCTCAAGATCGTCGACGGATCGGTTGTCGCCGAAATCGGCGCCGGCGGCGGCTGGTTCACCGTCCGGCTCGCGATCCGTGTCGGACCGAGCGGTCTCGTCTACGCCGAAGACATTCAGCCCCTGATGGTCGAGGCGACCAAGCGACGCGTGCAACGCGAGAACCTGACCAATGTGAAGACCGTGCTCGGCACCACGAAGGATTCGCGCCTGCCCCACGGCCTCGACGCCGTGCTGATCGTCGGCGCCTATCACGAGATGGAAGACCCGGTGGCGGTGCTCGTCAACGCGGCGGCCTCGCTGAAGCCGCTCGGCCGCATCGGCATCGTGGACTTCCTGCCCGGCGCGGGGGGTCCCGGCCCCGAGCCGGATCAGCGCGTCGCTCCCGAAACGGTGATCGCCGGCGCGGCGGCCGCCCGCCTGCACCTCATCGAACACGACACGATCCCGCCGTTCGTATTTCTGCTGGTGTTCGGCAAAGAGCCGGCCGCACGCAGCGCCCGTTGAACAGCCTCTGCAGACCATGCGTGTTGCGCTGACGATTGCCGGGAGCGATTCGAGCGGCGGCGCCGGCATTCAGGCCGACCTCAAGACGTTCGCGGCGCTGGGCGTGTACGGCACGAGCGCCCTCACGGCCGTCACGGCGCAGAGCACGGTGGGCGTCGTCGCGGCGGCGGCGCTCTCAGCCGACCTCGTGACGGCGCAGATTGAGGCCGTAGCCGGCGACATCGACATCCACGCCACGAAAACGGGCATGCTGGCCGATGCCGCCGTCGTGGAGGCCGTGGCGGCAGCGATCAAAGCGCTCGATCTCCCGCTCGTCGTCGTCGATCCGGTCATCGCGTCGAAGCGTGGCGATCGCCTGCTCGACGACGACGGAGTGCAGATGCTGTGCGTGGAGCTGCTTCCACTCGCGTACGTCGTGACGCCGAACATTCCCGAGGCCGAAGTCCTCAGTGGACGCCGCATCGAATCGGCTGACGATCTCAAGGACGCCGCGCGGCGGATTCACGACATGGGGGCCGCGGCGGTCATCATCACGGGCGGACACCGGCGACGGACCGCTGACCACCGACCACCGGAGGACGTCGTGGACCTGCTGTTTGACGGCCGCGTGTTCTCGGAGTTTCACGTGACCCGCATCGACACGCGGAACACACACGGCACGGGTTGTACGTTCGCGGCGGCGGTCGCCGCCCACCTGGCCCTCGGGCATCCGCTCGCCGAGTCTGCCGAGCGCGCCCAGCAGTACGTCGCCGGCGCCATCCGCCACGCACTCGCCATCGGCCACGGTCACGGCCCGCTGGATCATTTCTGGAGCGGTATACTGAAAGGGTGACGGCTCCGCTGTTGGCCATTGGTCCCGCGCCGCTCGCCCTCGAGCCGCTGGCTTCGGCGGTGGCTCGGGAATCGGACCTGTCGACAGGCGCGGGCCGCAGCGGGGCCATCGTCACGTTTCTGGGCCTGGCCCGCAATCACAATCAGGGCCGGCACGTGCGCTATCTCGAGTACGAGGCGTACGCGCCGCTGGCCCTCACCGCGTTCGCGCGCATCGTCGAGGAAGTGCGCGGGCGATGGCCGGACGTGCGCGTGGCGCTGCACCACCGGACGGGACGTGTCGACATTGGCGAAGCGAGCATCGCCATTGCCGCGGCCTCGCCGCACCGCGCCGACGCCTACGCGGCGTGCCGCTACGTGATCGAGCGCGTCAAGCAAATCGCGCCGATCTGGAAGCGGGAATACTTCGACGGCGGCGACGTCTGGATCGAAGGGGCGACGGCCGATCCCGACGATACGCGCGCGCGCGCGGAGGCCGAGCGGGTCGCATGCGCGTGACGGTGCGGCTGTTTGCACGGCTTCGCGACATCACCGGAGCGTCGGAGATGCCGCGGGAGGTCGCGCGGGGCGCGACCATCGGCGCGGTCTGGCACGAGCTGGCGGGCGAGTTTCCGGCGCTCGTCGAGTACGAACGATCGATCTCGAGCGCCCTCAACGCCGACTACGCCCGCATGGACGCCGAAGTGCACGACGGCGACGAGATCGCGTTTCTGCCGCCCGTTTCTGGAGGATAGCCACGACAACCGCCGCGCTCGCTGAGCACGCAGAAGATTTCTTCTTTCTGCGGTCGCTGCGGGCTCCGCGGTCAACGTGATGCGAGTATGTTCGACAAGCTGAACGCCGTGGAACAGCGGTACGAGGAGACCCTCGCGCGACTCGGGACGGCCGAGCTGCAGAGCGATCCGTCCGAGTATCGCAAGCAGGCGAAGGCCGCATCCGAGATGGAGCCGCTCGTCGAGTGCTTCCGCGAGTACAAGGTCGTCGCCCACGATCTGGCGCAGACCGAGGAGCTGGCCTCTTCGAGCGACGCCGACATGCGCGAGCTCGCACAGGCGGAGCTCAAGGCGCTGACCGTCAAGCACGACGCCCTCATCGCCAGGCTGAAGGTCCTGCTGATTCCGAGAGATCCGAACGACGAGAAGAACATCGTGCTCGAGATCAGAGCCGGCACCGGCGGCGACGAGGCGGCGCTGTTTGCCGGCGAGCTGTTCCGGATGTACAGCAAGTACGCCGAGCGGCAGGGCTGGAAGATCGAGGTGATGTCCAGCAGCGACACCGGCGTCGGCGGCCTCAAGGAAGTCATCGCCATCATCGAAGGCCGCGGGGCGTACAGCAAGCTGAAGTACGAAAGCGGCGTGCACCGGGTGCAGCGCGTGCCCGCCACCGAGGCGAGCGGGCGCATTCACACGTCCACGGCCACGGTTGCCGTGCTGCCGGAGGCCGAAGAGGTGGACGTCCAGATCAACGAAAAGGACCTCCGCATCGACACGTTCTGCTCGAGCGGGCCTGGCGGCCAGAGCGTCAACACCACCTACTCAGCCGTCCGCCTCACCCACATTCCGACCGGCGTCGTCGTCTCGCAGCAGGACGAGAAGTCGCAGATCAAGAACCGCGCAAAGGCGATGAAAGTGCTGCGGTCGCGGCTCTACGAGATGGAACTGCGCAAGCAGCAGGAAGCGATCGCGAAGGATCGGCGCGGCCAGGTGGGCACCGGCGAGCGCTCGGAAAAGATCCGCACGTACAACTTCCCCCAGAACCGCATCACCGATCACCGGATCAACTTCACGACGCACCGGATCACCGAAGTGCTCAACGGCGACATCGTCGAGCTGCTCGACAATGTCAGCATGTATTACCAGTCGGAAAAACTGAAAGACGCGACGGCGGTCTCGCCATGACCACCATTCACGAACGCGTCGCCGACGCGCGAAACCGCCTCCGGGCGGCCGGCATCGCGCCGATCGAGGCCGATCTCAGCGCGCGGCTGCTCGCCGAGCACCTGCTCGACTGGGACACGGCCCGTCTCTTCACGTCGGGCGCTCTTCCCGAGCCAGCCGGGTTCGCGGGCGATTTCGACTCGCTCGTGGCCAGACGCGTGGCGCGCGAACCGCTTCACTACATCGTGGGCCACCGGGAGTTCTGGGCCCTCGATTTCGAGGTGTCACCCGCGGTGCTCATCCCGCGGGCCGACACGGAACTCATCGTGGAGGTGGCGCTCGAGCTCTTTCCCTCGCAGAGCGAGCGCCTCGCCGCAGCGGATGCGGGCACGGGGTGCGGATGCCTGGCCGTGGCCATCGCGTGCGAGCGACCCAACGCGTACATCACCGCGACCGAGATTTCCGAGGCGGCGCTCGAAGTTGCGCGCCGCAACGCCCACCGGCACGGGGTGGCCGATCGCATTACGTTCGCGCAAGGCGATCTGCTGTCACCAGTCAGCGACGCCTGCGATCTCATCGTCGCGAACCCGCCGTACGTCGCCGAACGGAGCCGTCCGGGACTCCAGCCGGAGGTTCGCGACCACGAGCCGGACGTCGCGCTGTTTGGCGGCGCCGACGGGCTCCATTTGATCGAACGGCTCGTCGGCCAGGCGCCGTCGCGGCTGCGCAACGGCGGGTACCTGCTGTTCGAGTTTGGATGCGGTCAGGATGAAGACATCGAGCGGCTCCTGGCGGCGTCGGCCGGCCTCGAGCTCGTCGAACTGCGGCGCGACATTCAAGGCATCGCGCGCACGGCGGTCGCCAGGCGGGTGTAGCTCGGCTCTTCAGGGTCGCGACCAGCGGGCCGAAGATCCGCGCGGCTTCTTCAATGCCGGCGAATAAACTCCAGGGCAAACTTCAGGCCCGCATCGTCGGGCGACATCATCCCTGTCACCATGTCCATGTGGGCGTGATCCGCGATCTCGTGAACGTCAGCCGGCGTGCCGGCGGCCTTGAGGGCGTTCGCCATCTGCTCTGAATCTTCGGCCGTGCGAGGCGCGTCCTTGTCACCGTAGAGAATCAGAAACGGCGGATGCGGACCCGCGACGTGGGCGATGGCCGAGGCATTGCGGACCACTTCGGGATCGATCGGAACGCTGCCCTGGAACATGCCCGATCGCGCGGAGGCCGTGAAGCTGCCGCTGATCGGAATGATGCCGGCGACGTGATCCAACGACTCACCCACGTCCTTCAGGTACACGGGATCGGTGCCAAGCAAGGCGACCAGGGTTGCGCCAGCCGAATGTCCGGAGACGAAGATCTTCCCGGGCCGCCCGCCGTACTCCGCGATGTGCGCATGCACCCACGCAAACGCTCGCGCCACGTCCTGGACATGCCCTGGATACGTCGTCTTGGGCGTCAGCCGATAGCTGATCACCGCCGTCGCGATCCCCCGGGCCGCGAAAATCTGCCCCATGAAGCCGTACTGATCTTTGATGCCGACCGTGAAGCCGCCGCCGTGAACGAACAGCAGCACGGGGACGTCGCGCTGCCCTTTCGGCAGATACAAATCCAGACGATGGCGGTACTTGTCGGCGCCGTCACCGGAGTAGTAGGTGATGTTGGAGCGGACGTCCACAGCCGCCGCTTTCTCGGCCGCGCAAAGCGGCGCGGCGGCCCGCACCGCGAGAAAGGCAACCCCCAGGCCGCAGCAGAGTTTCTTCATGGCGCTAGAATTATAGGTGCATGGCCGAATGTCTGTTCTGCAAAATCGTACGGCGCGAGATTCCCGCGACGTTGGTCTACGAAGACGATCGCGTCGTCGCCTTCAACGACATCAACCCACAGGCGCCGACGCATGTGCTCGTCGTGCCGAAGCGGCACATCGCCACGCTCAACGACATCGGCGTCGAAGACGATCAGCTGGTCGGCGAGATGGTGCGGCGAGCCGCCGCCCTCGCCAAAGAACGCGGCTTGTCGGCTGGCGGATATCGAACGGTTTTCAACACCAATCGCGACGCCGGCCAGACGGTGTTCCACATCCACCTGCATCTGCTCGGCGGCCGGTCGATGACATGGCCGCCAGGGTAGGCGCGACTGGGCCATTGAGTAATCGGGTGATTGGGTAATTGGGTAATCGTTGGTAATTTGGTAATTGATTTGGTCGTCGAATTACTCAATTACCCGATTACCCGATTACCCGATTACAAGATCCCTGAGCTCGGTGAGGCTCCTGATGACCGAAACGCCGCGCGCGCGTAATTCGTCCGCGCGAGGTGAGGCGTTCCCGCTTCGATGCAGCAAGACTGCCCTCATTCCGGCTCTGAGCGCGCCCTCGACGTCCTGGCTGACGTTGTCGCCGACCATGACGGCATCGGCCGCTGCCACGCCCAGTTGGTCGAGCGCCGCCTGAAAAATGCTCGGATGCGGCTTCATGAATCCGTGATTGGCCGACGACACGGCCGCCGACACGAACTCCCGCAGCTCGAAGTGCGACTGGAACGAATCGAGGCAGCGATGTGAGTTCGATATCAGCCCGAGGCGGAGGCCCGCCGACGTCAGCTCGCGCAGCACCGCCGGCACCTCGTCGTACAGCTCGAAATGGTGGTTGGATGCCCACTCGGTGTAGATCTCGCGCGCGCAAACGTCGATCGCGCCGGCGCCTGTCCCGCCCATCTGCTCGATGATGTGCCGGGTGTACGCGACGAAAATCTCCGTGTCGTACGACGAGTCCTCATAGTCGTCGAGAATCGACGCGGCGCTGGCCACGGCGCCATCGAACTTCGCCGGATCGACGTGGATGTCGTGGCGCGCGCAGAACGCGTGGTAGCCCTCGCCGCGAAACACCGGGCCCGGGTAGATCAGCGTGAAGTCCACGTCGAAGAGCACCGCCCGAGCGCGACCCATGAAATTGCAGTATGGCAGGAATGCAGAATAGCAGGAAGTACACGGTGTTCGTCACCTATCCGCGTGTGCGTTCCGGCCGCAGCCGCCCGAGGCGTCAGAACCTGATGCGAATGTCGGCGACGAGCGGCAGGTGATCGGACGCGATCAACGCGCGCCGCGTGCGCGGGAGCTCGACGTGCCTCACCTCCACCTTGGCGCCTTCGTAGTAGATATGGTCCAGGTGCAGGAGCGGAAAAATGCCCGGATAGGTTCGGCGTCTCTTCAGGTGCGCAAACAGATCGACGCTCTGCAGCGCCTCGGCCAGCATCGTGGTCGCCAACCCGCGCGTCCATTCATTGAAGTCGCCGAGCACCACCTTGGGGCCTTCGACGCGGCGATCGCGCACAATCGCGGCAAGCCGAACCGCCTGATGGCGGCGCTCGCGCAACGACGTGCCAAGATGCACGTTGTACAGATGCACGGTGTGATCGTTCACCGCCAGATCGACCCGCTGGCAGTTGCGAGGTTCCCGGTCGTCCCACGACAGGTCGTATTGGGAATGCTGCCGGATGGGCAGCCGGCTGAGGACGACGTTGCCGAAAAGATGCCCCCGCAGATGTCGAGCCGGCGCCATGACCCAGCCCATGCCGAGCGCGGCGCCGAGTTCTTCGGCATGACCGGGGTTGGTTGCGTTGGATCCGATCACCTCCTGGAGCGCGATGATGTCGGCGTTGATATCGGCGAGCACGGCCGCCGTTCGAGACGGGATGACGCGGCGGTCGAGACCCCGACAGCGGTGAATGTTATAGGTCGCAATTCGGAGATCGACATGGCCGCCGCGTTCAGCGCTGGATAGCTTCATCTACTCTCACGCATGCAAGGAGTCTGCTCAAGGCCCTCGATTGGAGGCCAAACCGTGGCTGTTTGCCGGATTTCCGGCAACTGTAGCCTGCTTTCCGGTCACGAGCTGCTGCGGTCACGCCGCTGGCACCACGATTGCGTCAGATCAGGCGGGAGTTTCGTGGCCGCCAACACGCGCGCCGTCGTCGTTTCGAGCGATGACCTGCTGGACCAGGCGTTTACACGCGTCACCGGAGCCCGCGCGACCGCCGGCAACAGGGTCGAGTTGCTTCGCGACGCACGAGAGAATTACCCCGGCTGGTTGCAGGCAATCGCGGACGCGCAGACCAGCATCCACTTCGAGAGCTACATCATTCACGACGACCGGGTCGGCCACCAGTTCGCGGATGCCCTGTGCGCCAAGGCGGCGGCGGGCGTACGCGTGCGCGTGTTGTACGACTGGTGGGGAGCCCGCGGCGCGACGGGCAGCGGATTCTGGCGCAACCTCACGACGGCCGGCGTCGACGTTCGGTGCTTCAACCCACCTCGCCTCGACAGCCCACTTGGCTGGCTGAGCCGCGATCACCGAAAATGCATCGTCGTCGACGGGCGTCTCGCGTTCGTTTCGGGGCTGTGCGTCGGCGATGGCTGGGTTGGCGATCCGTCACGAGGTGTCGAGCCGTGGCGCGATACGGGCGTCGTGATCGAAGGCGCGGCCGTCGCGGACATCGACCGTGCGTTCGCGGGCACGTGGGCACTTGCGGGTTCGCCACTGCCGGCGGGCGAAGTGGCCAGCGTGAGACGCGATGCCGCCTTCAAGGGGCACGCGGTCCTGCGAGTCGTCGCAACGCCACCGTCGGCAGGCGGATTGTTCAGGCTCGATCAGATCGTCGTCGCGGCGGCCCAACGCTCGTTGTGGCTCACCGATGCGTACTTCGTCGCCGTCACCTCGTACGTGCAGGCGCTGTGCGCCGCGGCGAGCGACGGCATCGACGTGCGGCTCCTGGTGCCGAGGGCCAGCGATGTTCCGGGGTTGCGGGCGCTTTCACGAGCCGGATACCGTCCACTTCTCGAAGCTGGCGTCAGAGTATTCGAATGGAACGGGTCCATGCTGCACGCCAAGACGGCTGTCGCCGACGGACGCTGGGCACGGGTGGGCTCGACGAATCTCAATCCCGCGAGCTGGCTGGGCAACTGGGAGCTCGACGTCGCGGTGGAGAACCAGGAGTTTGCCCAGGCCATGGAGGCGATGTACCTGGAGGATTTGCGCCATGCCACCGAAATTGTGCTGAGCCCCAGGCGCCGCGTCCGGCCGGCATCCCCGACCGGGCGTCGCCGGCGACCCGTGCGCCAACGCAGGAACCGTTCGGCCACGGCAGGGGCGATTGGCATGGGGAGCACGGTTGGGGCGGCGATCACGAATCACCGTCTCCTCGGACCGGCCGAAGCGCGCGTGCTGGCGACCTCCGGGCTGCTGCTGTTCGGCCTCGCCGTGTCGATCATGCTGTGGCCCTGGCTCTCCGCTTTGCCGCTCGCGATCGCAACCACCTGGATCGCCTCGGCTCTCATTCTTCAAGCCTGGAAGCTGCACCGGACCGGGCCACCCTCGCCGGTCCGCGCGGCAGGCCGGCGGAGCGTGCCCTTTCGACGAGGCTGAGGCTTGAGCGAGATACCCACCGCAGTGCCAATATCCGAGGAGACGGCGGCCTCCTCAGCCGTCGTGTTCGACAAGGTGTTCTTCGCCTTCGACGAGCACGTCGTCCTTCGCGAGATCAGCTTCAGCGTCCCGAAGGGAAGCATGAGAATGCTGCTCGGCCCGAGCGGCGCGGGGAAGTCCGTCGTGCTCAAGCTGATTCTCGGACTCCTTCGACCCGACGCAGGCACGATTCTCGTCAACGGTCAGCGTGTGGATCGCATGTCCGAGCGCGAGCTCATGGGGCTGCGCGCGGACATCGGCATCCTGTTCCAGGAGAACGCGCTGTTCGATTCTCTGACGGTGGCTGAGAACGTCGGGTACCGGCTGTTCGAGGAAACCGACCTGCCCGCGGACCAGGTACGCACCCGAGTTGCAGAGGTCCTGGGTTTTATCGGGCTCGGCGAATACATCGACCGGATGCCCTCGGAGCTATCCGGCGGCCAACGGCGTCGCGTCGCGATCGCCCGCGCGATGGCTGCCAAGCCGAATCTCCTGCTGTTCGACGACCCGACGACAGGGCTGGATCCGGTCATCGCGACGACGGTTGACGACGAAATCGTCAAGCTGCGCGACCTTGAACACGTCACGTCGATCCTCGTGACGCACCAGATCCGAGACGCGTTCTACGTGGCCACGCACGAGGCAGTCAACACGCACGGCCGCCTGCAGATCCTGGCCACGGACGGAGCGAAGGCCGAGCGCGCGAGGTTCATGGTGCTTCACGAGGGCCGGATCTACTTCGAGGGGAGCGCGTCGGAGCTGCGCGCATCACGAGATGCCTACCTGCAGCAGTTTCTCTTCATGACGCTTCCCCCTTGGTAGGAACGCCAGCAGCGCGTGATTACGAATGCCTTCGTATTGACACCTACGAAGATCGTCGTAGATAATCATCGGCATGACGCTTCGCCGCCGCAAACCCACCGATGCCGAACTGGGGATCCTACAGGTGCTGTGGGCGCGCGGCCCGAGCACCGTGCGCGAGGTGGCGGAGACCATGGGCCGCCAGGACGCGTACACGACCGTGCTCAAGCTGCTGCAAATCATGACCGAGAAGCGGCTGGTTCGCCGCCGCGAGTCGGGTCGGCTGCACGTGTACGCCGCCGCGTATTCGGAGGACCAGACACAGCAACAACTCGTGCGGGATCTTCTCCGCCGGGCGTTCGACGGCTCCGCCGCCCGCCTGGTCCTTCAGGCGCTCGCCACCGGCAAGGCCTCGCCCGAGGACCTGACGCAAATCCAACGGCTTCTCGACGCCCATCGCCGCGGTGACCAGTGAGCGCCTGGATCAGTATCGCCGGTTGGACCCTGGTGCATTTCGTCTGGCAAGGCGGTGCGATTGCGGTCATCGCGGCGGGCGGGCTTCGACTCCTCCGGACAGCCACGCCGAACGCACGCTACGTCGTGGCCAGCGTGGCTCTCGGAACGATGCTGCTCTCGCCGCTCATCACCGCCCAAATCCTCTCGACATCCGCGTCAACCACGGCGGCGACTGGGACGCCGCGGTCGGTCTTCTCCCAGGTGCTTGCCACGCCGCCGGCGGTTCGTAGCGGTTTCGCGCGACGGTTCGCGGGTTTCACCTGCCGATCATGCCCGTAGAACTGGAATCGCTGGCTTCCCATCGTCGTCGTCACGTGGTTGACGGGCGTCGCACTGCTTCTGCTGCGGCTCGCGGGTGGGTGGTGGCGGGTGAGGGGGATCCATCGGGCGGCGCTCGCGTTGACCGCGTCGTCCTGGCACGCCGTCGCGGCGCCACTGGCGACGCGGCTGGGCCTGCGACGCGCCTTCCACGTGGTCGAGTCAGCGTGGATCGACACGCCGACGGTGACGGGTTGGTGGCGGCCCGTGATTCTGCTGCCCGTGGCGGCGCTCACAAGCCTGACCCCTGGACAGGTCGAAGCGATTCTCGCCCATGAACTGGCCCACATCCATCGACATGACTACCTGGTGAATCTGCTGCAGCACGTCACGGAGACGCTGCTCTTCTATCACCCGGCCGTGTGGTGGATCTCGGGCCGGATGCGCGTCGAGCGAGAGCAGTGTTGCGACGCCGTCGCGGTCCAGGTCTGCGGCGACGCGGTGGGCTATGCCGCGGCGCTTACGCAACTCGAAAAGGGCCGGATTCGTGTCGCTCTCGCGGTCGCCGCCACGAGCGGGTCGCTCGTCGAGCGCGTTCGCTATCTGCTCAGCAGACGGGAGCCCGACCAACGCCCGTTCGCCCACGCGATCATGACCGCCACGGTGGTCATGCTGCTCATCGCGATCGTCGGCGGCGGGTACCGATGGCCGCTGACAACGATCGGTGCGGGCGGGCTGGCCGCGCAAAGTGCGGAGATACGGCGAGCCCGCGACAACGCGGTGGTGGTCACGGTGAACGGCGAGTCCATCACCGATGACGACCTCGAGCGACGTCGTCTCTTCAAACGTGACGCACCGGACGCCCCGGTGTCACAGGTCCTTGTGGACACGGTGGACGAACGACTCGTCATGCAACGGGGGAAACAGCTTGGGTTCACCTTTACGGACGACCAGTTTCGCCGGGTGGTCCAGAACATCAAGGCACAAAACAAGATCGAGACGGACGCACAGATGCAGGACGCCCTTGCGAAGGAACAGCTCACGGTCGCCGACCTTCGGCTCAACCTCGAGCAGCAGATGATCGTCTCGCGGGTGCAACGGGTCGAGGTGTTCAGTCGCGTGGTGGTCACGGACGAAGAGGCACGGCGCTACTTCGAGGCCCGCCCGGACGATTTCCCCTTACAGACCTTCGAGCTGGCTCGCGAGTCCATCAACGAGCGGGTGGCAGCCGCCAACCGTCAACGTGACTGGGAGCGGTATCTCCGGGCTTTGCGGGCTGCCGCCGTCATCGCGTGGAGACGGGCCGACCTGCAACGGAGCTACGAAGAGGGTCTGAGTGCGAGGTCGGGTCCGTCACGATGAACAGCCGGACAGATCAGGTTGGATTCTGCTG
The DNA here is from genome assembly GCA_963755195.1 of uncultured Acidobacteriota bacterium. Taxonomy (GTDB): domain Bacteria; phylum Acidobacteriota; class Vicinamibacteria; order Vicinamibacterales; family CAVVIG01; genus CAVQJU01. The sequence goes on from CAVWIZ010000001.1 coordinate 154,138, forward strand.
CTGACGGCCTGGTTCAGCTGCCGCCGACCTTGCGCGGCGTCCGGTTCCGCGGGACGAAACCACGAGAGGTCGTCGCCCTCCAGGGCTGGTGCGTCTGCGGCTTTGGCGGCCGCTTGGGACCCGACGGGGCCGCCTCGGCCGGCTGAGCTTCAATTTCAGCCGCGGCCTTCGCCCGCACCTTTGCCGCCTTCGCCTCGTCCTTCGAGAGACAGCAGTGTTTGTACTTGTGGCCCGAGCCGCAATGACAGGGCTCGTTACGCCCCGGACGTGCGCTGGTCGGAGCAGTCATTGAACGAGTGTAGCGCATCCAGTCCTCACGCTTCCGCGTAAGGGCCGGCAATCACCACCGTCGCACGTTCGGGATCGAGAAGCCGGCGGGCGGCGGCATTGGCCTCGTCGAGCGTGACGGCCCGCAGCAGGTCCGGCAGGCGGACGTCGTAGTCCAGGCCCAGGCCGTAGCATTCCTCGTTCTGCAGAAAGCCCGCGATGCTGGCGTTCGTTTCGAGGGAACGCGGCATCGAGTAGATCAGGAACCGCCGCGAATCGTCAATCTCCTTCTGCGTGAGGCCGTCGCGAACGAGACGCCCCACCTCCTCGTCGATCGAGGCGACCGCGGCGTCCACGTTCTCCGGGCTGACGCCGGCACGAATGATCAACGGCCCCTCCATCAGATTCGCGTCGAGCGTGCTGCCCACGTAGTAGGCCATCCCCTGCTGCTCGCGAATGCGGTCGCCGAGCCGGCCGCTCATCGAGTACTGCCCGAACGCGTGGTTCATCAGCCAGCAGGCGTAGTACATCGGATCGGTGCGCTTGAGTCCGACGAATCCGTATGCGATGTCAGCCTGCGCCTTGTTCATCATCGGGATGACGAGGCGCCGGCGCGCCGTGTGGGGTTCGGCGCGGCTCGACGGCATGGCCGCGGGCACTGGCGCCGTCCAGTCGCCGAACGCTCGCGACACCACGGCCGTCGCCCGACCGACCTCGACATCGCCCACGACCGCCACCACGAGCTCACTCGGCGCAAATCGGTCGGCGTGCAGCGCGAGCAGCCGATCGCGCGTCAGGTGCTCGATCACGTCGGCGCGGCCCTTGATTCGGAAGCCGTACGGATGCGGGTCGGGATAGAGCAGCGCCATCAGCGCTTCGACGGAACGCGTGCCGGGGTTGTCTTCGTCCTGGCGGATCGAAGTGACGACCTCCCCTTTGCGCGTCGTGAGCTCGGCATCGAGGAGCGCGGGCGCCCGAATGATGTCGGCGACGAGCGCCATCACGGCCTCGAAGTCCTCCGACAGACACGTGCACACCAGTGAAAAAAAGTGCCGGCTGACGCTCAGCGCGAGCCCGATACCCCGGCTGTCGAGCGCTTCGGCAATATCGTCGGCCGAACGCGGCGTGGTTGTCGTCGTGCCCAGCGTCCCGCGATCGATGACGCGCGACAAGAGATACGTGGCGCCGCGTGCGTCGGCCGGATCGCCGATCGAGCCGGCCCGCACCGTCAGATGGATCGTGACGGCTGCCATCGTGCTCGTCTGTTTCGCCAGCAGCACCGCGCCATTGGCCAAGGCGACGCGGACCGGCGCCAGGCCGGGGGCCGTGGCCCCTGTCGGCTCTGGCAGCTCTGGCGGCCCTGTAGACGAAGTCGCGGTGGACGGCCCGGCCGGCGTCACGTCACGACACCGGTTCCGGATCGAACCATCCGATCGTCCGGTTCGACCGACCGAGGATCGTGTGGGCCGCCGCGGCGACCGCCTCGCCCGTGACGGCGGCGATGCGGGAACCGAGATTGTTGAACACTTCGACGTCGGCAATCGTCTCGAAGTAGCCGAGCTGATGCGCAATGTTTGTCACGCTGTCGTTGTCGAACACGAGCCGCGCCTTGAGCTGGGCCTTCGCCTTGGCCAGCTCGGCGTCGGTGATGCCGTCCCGCGCCACCACGTCCAGCTCGTTCGTCAGCGCCGACTCGACCACGTCGAGCGGCGTGCCGTCGGTTGCCGTCATCGAGATGACGTAGACGAACGGGTCTTCGGTCGCCAGCAGCGATCCGGACACCGCCGACACCAGACGCTTCTCGACGAGCGCCCGGTACAGCCTCGCGCTCAGCTGCGGCGGCGGCAGCCGGAAGCTCGACCACAGGTTCAACCCGTACGCACCGGTGAGCACCGCGTCGAGGACGAGCAGCGCGTAGAAGCGCTCGTCGGTGACCGCCGGCGCGTGGTACGCCACTTTCAAGTACGCGGCCGTGCCCGGCCTCCGAATCCTCACGCGCCGCTCGCCGGTCTGATCGGGCTCAACGGTCCGCTGGCGCGCCGGCGCATCGCCGGAAGGAATCCGGCCAAAATGCCGCTCGACCTTCCGAAGCGCCTCATCCGCCTCCACGTCGCCGACGATGACGAGCGTGGCGTTGTTGGGGATGTAGTAGCGCTTGTAGTAGCCGTACAGATCGTCGCGTGTCATTGTCTGCAGATCGGACAGCCAGCCGATGGTCGGGTGACGGTACGGGTGCGCCTTGAACGCGGTCGCGATGACTTCCTGATCGAGGAACTGATCGGGATCGTTTTCACCGCCGTGGAGCTCCGAGATGATCACGGTGCGCTCCGATTCGCAGTCGTCCTGGTGGTACAGGCAGTTCGCCATCCGCTCGGATTCGATGAACAGCATCCGATCGAGCGCGTCCCTGGTCGCCGTCTCGAGATACGTCGTCTGATCGATGAAGGTATAGCCGTTCCAGCCGCCGCCGAACTGTTCGATGATGCCTTTGACCTGATCGCGAGGGATGTTGGTCGTGCCCTTGAAGTTCATGTGCTCGACCCAGTGTGACACGCCGGTGAGGCCGGGGCGCTCGTCCTTCGAGCCGACTTTGTACCAGCACCACACGGACGCAAGCGGCGCCGTGTGCTCTTCCCGAACGAGCACCTTCAAACCGTTGTCGAGAGTCGCGCGGCGCAGCATCTAATCATTATAAAATCGTCTGATACCCATGCCCGAGTGGAAAAACACCGTCAACCTGCCGCGGACCGAGTTCCCGATGAAGGCGGGCCTGCAAACGAGCGAACCCGACACGCTCGCGCGCTGGGCGGCCCAGGATCTCTACGGGCAGATTCGCGCGCGCCGGAAGGGCGCGCCGAAGTTCGTGCTGCACGACGGTCCGCCCTACGCCAACGGCAACATCCACATGGGCACGGCGATGAACAAGATCCTCAAGGATCTGGTCGTCAAGTCGCGCTCCATGGCCGGGTTCGATGCGCCGTTCGTCGTGGGATACGACTGCCACGGCCTGCCGATCGAGCTCAAGGTGGATCGCGAGCTCGGTCCGAAGAAGCGCGAGATGTCGGTGGCCGACTTCTGTCGCGCGTGCCGTGCCTACGCGGAACGCTTCGTCGGGGCGATGTCCGGACAATTTCAGCGGCTCGGCATCCTCGGCACCTGGGACGCGCCGTACCTGACGATGGACTTCCGGTACCAGGCGGCGATCGCGCGGGCGTTCGGCAAGTTCGTGGGGCAGCAGCTGGTGACCAAGCGAAAGAAGCCGGTACACTGGTGCATCCATTGCCGCACGGCGCTCGCCGAGGCCGAGATTGAATACGAGGATCATTCGTCGCCGTCGATCTACGTCGAGTTCCCGCTCGCGTCCGCCAGCGCGGGCGAGCTCGGGTCGCGCGTCCCCGCGCTCGCCGGCCGCGACGTGTCGGTGCTCATCTGGACGACGACCCCGTGGACGATTCCGTCGAATCTGGCGGTCGCGTTCCATCCCGACTTCGATTACGCCGCGTACAACGTCGACGGCCGTGCGGTGATTCTCGCCGAACCGCTCGCGCCGGCCGTGGCGCAGGTCGTCGGACGGACGTTCGACCGACCGATCGCCAGGATGAAAGGCGCGGCGCTCGAGGGCATTCGCTTCCGCCATCCGCTGTACGACCGCGACTCGGTGGGGGTCCTCGCCGAGTACGTCACGCTCGACGCCGGCACGGGTGCCGTGCACACCGCGCCCGGCCACGGCGCCGACGATTTCACCACGGGCCTCAAATACGGGCTCGACATCTACGCGCCCATTGGGCCCTCCGGTCACTTCAACGAGACGGTCGAGCTTTTTGGCGGGCAGCGTGTCTTCGACGCCAACCCGAACGTCGAGCGGGCGCTCTCCGACCGCGGCCGCCTGTGGCACCGTGCCACGTTTGCGCACCAATACCCCCATTGCTGGCGCTGCCATAACCCGGTCATCTTCCTGGCAACCTCGCAGTGGTTTATCAGGCTCGATGGGGAGCCGGTCATCGCGAAGGGCAAAGGACAGAGGGCAGAGGGCACCGGACACACGCTGCGCGAGGCCGCGATCGACGCCGTGGATCACGACGTGAAGTGGATTCCGGCGTGGAGCCACGACCGCATCTACAACATGGTCGCCAACCGGCCGGACTGGTGCGTCTCGCGGCAGCGCGCCTGGGGAGTGCCGATTCCTGCGGTCGACTGCGTGAAATGCCACGAGCCAAAGATCACGGCCGAGCTCGTGGAACGCGCCGCGTCGGTCTTCGAGAAGTACGGCGCAGACGCCTGGTACGAGCGGCCGATTGAGGAGTTCATCCCCGACGGGTTCGCGTGCGACCACTGCGGCCACACGGCCTTTGAGCGCGAGATGAACATCCTCGACGTATGGTTCGACTCGGGATCGAGCCACGAAGCGGTGCTGTCGGTCAGGCCCGAGCTGACGTGGCCGGCCGACGTCTACCTCGAAGGCAACGACCAGCACCGAGGCTGGTTCCAGAGCTCGCTGCTCGTGGGCCTCGGCACGCGCGGGCGGCCGCCGTTCAAGGACGTCGTCACCCACGGGTTCATCGTGGCCGACGACGGAAAGAAGATGTCGAAGTCGCTCGGCAATTCGATCGAGCCGGAAGACGTCATCAAGCAAAGCGGCGCCGACATCATCCGCCTGTGGGTGTCGATGGGCGACTACACCCAGGAAGTGCACCTCAGCAAGGAAATCCTGGCCCGCGTCGTCGAGGCCTACCGCAAGATTCGCAACACGCTCAGAATCCTGACGGCGAACCTGTACGATTTCGATCCCGCAACCGACCGCGTCCCGCTCGAGCGGATGCTCGAAATCGATCGGTATGTCCTGGCCAGGTACTCGGAGGTCGCGCGAAGAATCCTGCACGCGTACGAAGCGTACGACTACCAGACGATTTCTCAGACCATCAATACGTTCACCACGATGGATTTGAGTGCGTTCTACGTCGACGTCACGAAGGACCGCATGTACACCTTCGCCGCGCGGTCGAAGGAGCGGCGCGCGGGGCAGACAGCGATGTACATCATCGCCGACGGGCTGACACGCCTGATGGCGCCCATCCTGTCGTTCACCGCCGACGAGTTGTGGCGCTACCTGCCGGGGACGCGCGAAACGTCCGTCCACATCGCCCTGTTTCCGACTGCACCCGAGCTCGAGGCGATGGCCGACGACGAGTTGCTCGACCGGTGGGCACGCCTGATCGGCCTGCGCGAGCGGGTGCTCGCCGAAATCGAACCGCTCAGGAAAGACAAGCGGATCGGCAGTTCGCTTCAAGCCAGGGTTGTGCTCTCCGGCACGACCGACGAGTTGGCGTTCTTCGAACGGTACGCGTGCGACCTGCCGACGCTGTTCATCGTGTCGGACGTCGAGCTGCGCGCGGCGTCGCCCGGTGGTGAGCCGGGCACGGGTCCAACCGTGACGATTGAGCGCGCGGCTGGCGTCAAGTGTGAGCGGTGCTGGCGGTACGTGACGGCCGTGTCCGAGGAAGCGGCCTCCGCGGGGCTCTGCGATCGGTGCAAGGAAGCGTTGGCGTGACACCACCCATGCCTGAAGGCGCCGTCAACACGGAGCCGGCGGCGCCCCGCCGCCTGGAGCTGTGGCTGCCGATCGTCATCGTCGTGCTCGATCAGGTCACCAAGGCGATGGTGCGGTCGATGCTGCCGCTGGGCTCGAGTGTGGCCGCGGTGCCTGGCGTCGTCAATTTCACGCACGTGCAGAACACCGGCGCCGCGTTCGGCTTCCTGAACACGGCCGACTTCCCCCTCAAGGCCGCCGTCATCATTGCTTTCGCGATCACGGCGGTGGTTGCGGTGGCATGGTACGCTGCCCAACTCGGCCGTCATCAGTTCGCCGCCCGTCTCGGCCTCTCGCTCATCATCGGCGGCGCCGCCGGCAACCTGCTCGATCGCATCCTGGTCGGCTCGGTGGTCGATTTCGTGGACGTCTACTGGCGGACGTATCACTTCTGGGCGTTCAACGTCGCCGACTCGGCGATCACGGTCGGCGTGGGCATCATGATTCTCGATATGCTCGGAGTGAGCCGGTATGCATCCAAAGCTGTTTGAACTGCCGTGGTCGATTCCCTTCCTGGGGCCGATCACGGTCTATACATACGGAGTCCTGCTGGCCGCCGCGTACCTCCTCGGCCTTCAGTTCGCGATCGTGCGGGCCAGGGCGCGCCAGCTCGATGCCACGCGCGTGATGGACCTCGGCATCTATATCATCATCAGCGCACTCGTCGGCGCCAAGCTGCTGCTGCTCGTCACCGACTTTCAGACGTTCCGGCACAATCCGGCGGAACTGCTCAGCCTCGCCCGCTCGGGGGGTGTGTTTTACGGGGGACTGATCCTCGCGGTCGCGGTCGCGCTCTGGTACATCCGCCGCGTCGGCCTTCCGCTGTGGACGACGTGTGATGTGTTCGCGCCGGGGATCGCGCTGGGGCACGTGGTCGGCCGGTTCGGGTGTTTTTTTGCCGGCTGCTGCTTCGGCAAGCCGACGAACCTGCCGTGGGCCATTACGTTCACCGATCCCTTCGCCGCGGCAAACGTGGGCACACCGCTCAACCAACCGCTCCACCCGACGCAGCTCTACGAAGCAGGCGCCGAGTTCCTGATCCTGGTACTGCTGCTCGGCACCGAGCGCTTCGGCCGCCGCTTCGCCGGACGGACGTTCTGGCTCTACATGCTGCTGTACGCCGTCTCGCGTTACGTCATCGAGTTCTACCGGGGTGACGAACGCGGGAACGTCGGGCCATTGTCGACCTCGCAGTTCATCTCGGTCATCCTGGCGCCGCTCGCCGTCGTCATGCTGGTGTACCTCGCGCGTCACTTCGTCGCGCCGGCACCGGAACGCGCGCGCAAGAAGGTGGCGTGAGCGCCACGTTCGCGGTGCCCGACGACAGCACGGGCGCCCGCCTCGACGTGTTTCTCGTCTCCGTCCTCGCCGGTCAGTCGCGGTCGCACATTCAGCGTCTCATCAAGGACGGCCACGTCCGAGTCGACGGGCGCGAGGCAAAGCCGAATCAGCCGGTGAAGACAGGCCAGGCTGTTGCCGTCGATATTCCGGATCCGATCGATCCTGCGCCCCAGGGCGAGGCGCTGCCGCTGCCGATCGTCTATCAGGATCGCGACTTGATCGTCGTCGACAAGCCGGCGGGCATGGTCGTCCATCCGGCGGCCGGCCACGCGAGCGGCACACTGGTCAACGCCCTGCTCCACCACGTGGACGACCTGAGCGGGATTGGCGGCGAACGCCGGCCGGGCATCGTCCATCGGCTCGACCGCGGGACGTCTGGCCTCATCGTGGTGGCCAAACACGACGCGGCCCACGAGCACCTCTCGCGCCAGTTTCACGACCGCGAGGTCGAGAAGGAATATATCGCGCTCGTCTGGGGCGAAGTGCAGGCCGGGCGGCGTATCGACGCGCCGATCGGACGCGACCCGGTGAACCGCAAGAAGATGTCGGCTCGCGCCAGGCGCAGCCGTGAAGCCGTCACGAGAATCGTTCGCGCCCGCCGCTTCGGCCCCGCGCTGACGCTGGCTCACGTGGCCATACATACCGGCCGCACGCACCAAATCCGCGTCCATTTGAGCGCGATCGGCCATCCGATCGTCGGCGACGCCGTCTACGGCGGCGTGCGACGCCGGGTGCCCGGGGATCTGCGGGCGGTCACGCACCTGGATCGGCCGTTCCTCCATGCCGCCCGCCTGGCGTTCACGCATCCCATCGATGGGCGGCGGATGGAATTTGAAAGCGCGCTGCCCGCCGACCTGCAGCACGTGCTGGACGAGCTGGAAGAGAGCCTGCAGAAGAACGAGCCATAGCGGTCGGTGGTCAGTGGTCGGTGGTCAGAAGATCAGAGGCACTCACGATGCCGACTGTATACAAAGGACGCGTCTTCTCGGTTGACGTCGAGCGCGCGCGCTTTCCGAATGGAACCGAACACGAATTGGAGATTGTCCGGCACTCGCCGTCCGTCGTGCTGATTCCAATTCAGGAAGACGGGCGCCTCGTCCTCATCAGGCAGTACCGGCACAGCGTCGGGCGCGTTTTGTGGGAAGTGCCGGCGGGCAGCCTCGATCCCGGCGAGTTGCCCGAAGCCGGGGCCGCGCGCGAGTGCGAGGAGGAGATCGGCAAGGTGCCAGGCCGGCTCGAACGATTGTGCGGTCTTCTTCCCACGCCGGGCTACTGCGACGAGGAGATGATCTTCTTCCGCGCATCCGACCTGCGCGCGCCCGCGCCGGACTCGACGCACAAGGCCGACGATGACGAGTACATCGACGTGCAGCCGGTCGCCATCGCCGAAGCCAGGCTGATGGTGACGCGCGGTGAGATCGTCGATCTCAAGACCGCGTACGCCCTGTCGCTGATCTGAATACGGCCTCAGCCTTCCCCGCCTCCTCGATGGTCGAGACGTGGATGTCTACCGTGTCTTCAACCCGGCGCGCGTAGCCGCCCGCCAGCAGGACGACCAGCGGCACGCCGGCGCGCGCGGACGCGCTGATGACTCGACGGTCGCGCTCGCGCAGGCCCTCTTTCGTCAGCCGCAAGCCGCCCAGTTGATCGTCCTCGTAGGGATCTGCACCAGCAAGGTAGAAGACGCACTGCGGATTGGCGGCCATCACGACCGGCAGCGCGCGATCGAGCTCGGCCAGGAACGCGGCGTCGTGGACGCCGTCCGGCAGGCCGATGTCGAGCGACCCGCGCGGCTTCCACATCGGGTAGTTGTGCTGCTGGTGCATCGAGAACGTGAACACGCGTGGGTCGTTCTCGAAGATGAACGCCGTCCCGTTGCCGTGATGGACATCGAGATCGACGACGGCGATGCGCTCGACGCCGCGCCGTTGCAGCACGCGGATGGCCACCGCGACGTCGTTGAACGGACAGAAGCCCTCGCCGTGATTGGCGAACGCGTGGTGCAACCCGCCGCCTATGTGACACACGACGGTGAACGCAGAGGCCCCCGGCGGGTTGTGTGTTCCATCGTTGTCGCGAGGCACATCGTTCGCAAGGCAGGCGGCGTCGATCGTACCTCCCACCATGAGGCGAAATCCCTCGACCATTTCCGCCGACCAGGGCAACTGGAGCTGCGCGACGTCCTCGCGCGACAGGGCGCCGTTGCGCATCTTGTCCAGATACTCGCCCGTATGCACGAGCGCCAGCTCGTCCCAACTGGCCGGCTTCGGTTCGACGATGGTGGGGGGCTGAGTCGAGGCGTGGGCGTCATCGCCCTGTCGAGCGACAAGGCGATCGTGAACCAGCCTGTATTTTTCTGTCGGAAAGACGTGCAGCCCGATATCAATGCGGTACCGGGCTGCATACACAACGTGCATCAGCGTGCGGTCGACGAGCGGCAGGCCGTCACCTGCAACGGTGAACAGCGTCAGTTGCGATGCGCCGCCGACGATTTCGGTGCGACCCCGACCCGCGCCGGCTTCTTCACCGGGCGAACGTCGGAGGACGCCGGCTGCAGGGCCAGCGCCAGCACCTCGTCGACGGTCGAGACGAGATGAATCGTCAGCTCCTTGCGAATCTCCGGCGACAGATCCTCATTGACGTTCTTCGCGTTCTGCTTCGGGACGATGACTTCGCGAATCCCCGCGCGCCGGGCGGCCAGGATCTTCTCCTTGACGCCGCCGATCGGCAACACGCGGCCAGACAGCGTAATCTCGCCCGTCATCGCGATGTCGCCCCGCACCGGGCGGCCAGTCAGCTCGGACGCCATCGCCGTCGTCATCGTCACGCCGGCTGATGGGCCGTCCTTCGGAATCGCGCCCGACGGCACGTGGACGTGCATCTCGGCGTTCTTGAAGAAGTCGGGATCGATGCTGTATTCCTTCGCGTGCGCTCGCAGCCACGACAGGGCGGCGCGCGCCGACTCCTTCATCACGTCGCCGAGCTGACCCGTCAGCGTGAGCGATCCGGCACCGGCCATCTTCGAGGCCTCGATGAACAGCACCTCGCCGCCCGACGGGGTCCACGCGAGCCCGATCGCAACTCCCGGCTCCTTGGTGCGCTCCTCCATCTCCTCGTCGAGGAACTTCGGCGCGCCCATCATCGCCACGACGACGTCCGGGGTGATCTCGATGGGCGTCTCGTCGCCTTCCGCGCGGCGGCGCGCGGCCTTCCGGCACAACGAGCCGATTTCACGTTCGAGATTCCTCACGCCGGCCTCGCGCGTGTAGCCGCGGATGACCTGACGGAGCGCGGCGGGCGTGAATTGGATGTACTCGGAAGTCAGCCCGTGGTTTTTCACCTGCTTCTCGACCAGGTGGTCTGTGGCGATGCTCAGCTTCTCTTCCTCGGTGTACCCGGCGATTTCGAGCACTTCCATCCGGTCGCGAAGGGCCGCCGGCACCGGATCGAGCACGTTCGCCGTCGTGATGAACAGCACTTCGCTCAAGTCGAACGGCACGTCGAGATAGTGATCCCGGAACGTGTTGTTCTGCTCGGGGTCGAGCACTTCGAGCAGCGCGGACGAGGGATCGCCGCGGAAATCCGACCCGAGCTTGTCGATCTCGTCGAGGATGAACACGGGGTTTTTCGACTCCGCCCGCCGCAGCCCCTGCATGATCTGGCCCGGCAGCGCGCCGATGTACGTCCGCCTGTGTCCGCGAATCTCGGCTTCGTCGCGCATACCGCCAAGCGACACGCGGACAAACTTGCGGTCGAGCGACTTCGCAATCGACTTCGCCAGCGAGGTCTTGCCCACGCCCGGGGGCCCGACGAAGCAGAGGATCGGCCCCTTGACGGCGGGATTCAGCTTTCTGACGGCCAGGTACTCGAGGATGCGGTCCTTGGCCTTTTCAAGACCGGAGTGGTCGGCGTCCAACACGCCCTTGGTCAGCGGGAGATCGATCTTCTCGTCGGTCCGCTTGTTCCACGGAAGCGCGATGAGCCAGTCGAGATAGGTCCTCGATACCGTGTATTCGGCCGCGGCGACCGGCATCTTTGACAGGCGGTCGAGCTCGCGCAGCGCCTCTTTCTTCACCAGTTCGGGCATGCCCGCCGCTTCGACCTTCTCCGCGAGCTCTTCGTTCTCCTTCGTCTGGTCGTCGCCTTCGCCGAGCTCCTTCTGAATGGCCTTCATCTGCTCGCGCAGGAAATATTCGCGCTGGTTCTTGCCCACTTCCGACTGCACCTGCGACTGGATCTTCGAACCCAGCTCGAGGACCTCCAGTTCCTTGATCAGGAGCCGGTTGAGCGCGTCCATGCGCGCACGGATGTCGAGCGTCTCGAGCACTTCCTGCTTCACCGCGGTACTGATGGTCGACAGCGACGAAGCGATGAAGTCGGCCAGGCGGCCGGGCTCGGCGATGTTGACGGCGAGCGTCTGCAAGTCGTCGGACAGGAGCGGCGAGAGCGATACCACCTGCTGGAAGTTCGTCTTGATGTTCCGCGCGAGCGCATCGATTTCGAGGCGATCGGTGTCGTGGGTATCTTCCACGGCCGCCGTGACGCGGGCGCGCAGGTACGGGTGGGTGGCGATCACTTCGTTGAGCGTGAGCCGCGCCAGCCCCTGGACGATGAGCCGCAGGCTGCCGTCCGGCAGCTTGAACATCTTGTGGATATGCGTGGCTGTGCCGACGGGTACAGATCCTCCCGGACCGGCTCTTCGATCGACGCGTCACGCTGGGTAAAGACCGCGATCAGCTTCCCGTTGGCAATGGCATCGTCGATCAGGCGCACGGAGCTTTCGCGCGCCACGGCCAGCGGCATGAACGAATTCGGAAAGAGGACCGTGTCGCGCAGCGGCAGGATCGGCAGCTCGGGTGGAATGGACAACGGCCGATCGCCGCCCGAGGGATCCTCGGACCTGAGGGTGTCAATTTGATCGCTCATCGCGACCTCACTTTATCGCTAAATGGGCCGGGCCGTGAGACAGGTCGGTGGTGGAGGGATTTCGGGCTCCGCCACCGGCGGAGCCCCAAGGTCAGGACGCCGGGTTCATTACATGTCGAAGAACAACGAAGAGGCCGGACGTCGCGAAGCGAGGTGACGCTCGCGTCGCTCGGCGTTCTCCCGGGCCTCTTCGCAGTCTTTACAGCGTACCGCGAAGGGCAGCGCGCGGAGCCGCTTCTCGGCGATTTCGTCCCCGCAATCGAAGCAGTTGCCGTAGTTGCCCTGCTCGAGCCGAACGAGGGCGTCGTCGACCTTGTTGAGGGTTTCCGACTTCATCTGGATGAGCGCGAGCTCGATATCTTCCTGGATGTCGTTTTCCGAGCTCTCGCCCGCGTCGAACACTTCGGTCAGCTTGTTGACCTCGCCCGAGGCACGGACGTCGCGCATCTTGCCCTGAACCTGGGCCTGCAATTCACGCCGACGCTCTTCGAGCATCAGTTTCAATTCATTGTAGCGGGACCGGCTGACGGCCTCCGTTGTCGTTGCCACCCTTTGATTGGTCCTCATGACGCCGCTCCCTTCCACGCCCGGTCACATCCCGGGCTCACCTTCACAAGTAATGCGAAATTATGCAAATGAATTGCCAATGCTATACCGAAATAGAGTCCTATGACAAGCCAACTCGGCCAGCGCGGTGCTCCACGCCTCTCTTATCGTCTCCAAGCGCAAATAGTTCAGTCTCACAACAACTCTATTACGAATCAGGCCACAACTGCCTTGTTCTGTAGTCATTACGATGTCAAGTCATTACAACTGGTACGTTTGTTCAAAACTGACACCTCATTAGACGCCGATGGGCCGCTAGCGGTTCTCGGATCGGGATCTGACATTTTGTCCGCTTCAGGAGACGGCAGTGTGTCGTGAGATCCGTCTCATGTGACAAATTTCCGACGCCCTGATCGCAAATTCCGCAGTTTCGCATCCTGGTATGACTACGCCCGGGGAAGCCGCAGCGTTTCGAGGAACGGCTACTACAATGGGGTGGTCATGGTTTGCCGTCTCTGCGGTCAGCGCCGGGCACGCAGGGCCTGTCCTGCACTCCACCACCAGATATGCGCCGTCTGCTGCGGCACCAAGCGTCTGGTGGAGATTCAGTGCCCGTCAGACTGCCCCTTCCTGGCGTCCGCGCGGGAGCATCCCCCCGCCATGGTCGTCCGCCAACACCAGCACGACCTGGGCCTCGCCATGGACCTGGTACGCGACTTCAACGAGCGCCAGTCGCAGCTCTTCCTGCTGATCACATCGTTTCTCGTCCGCTACAACCCGCCGGAACTTCACACGCTCGTCGACGAGGATGTCGCAGACGCGGCGGCGGCGCTCGCGGCAACCTTCGAAACGGCGGTGCGCGGGGTCATCTACGAGCACCGCCCTTCGTCCTCTTCGGCGGCGCGGCTGGCAGCGGCCCTGGCCCCGGTCCTCGCGCAGGCCGGCCATCAAAGCGGCACGCCGTTCCAACGCGACTCGGCGGTCGTCCTGCGGCGGCTGGAGAATGCGGCGCGCCGCGGCGACAGCGACCATCGCGACAACCCGCGCGCACTCCTGGAACTGCTCGGGCGCGTCATTCGGAAGACGGCCGAAGCGCCGACGCAGCCGTTGGAGGCAGGTCAGGAGCCGTCGCGCTTGATCGTGCCGTAAACGGCCAGCTATACTTGAGGTTTGGTGAACAGGGGAAAGTCATGGCAAAGCACTGTGAGATTTGCGGTAAGGCGCCGGTCGTCGGGCGCCAGCACAGCCACGCGAACAACGTGAGCGCGCGCCGCTTCGAACCGAACCTTCAAAGGGTCCGCGCGACAATCGGCGGCGGCAACAGGCGTATTCGGGTCTGCACGCGCTGCCTGCGCTCGGGCAAGGTCACGAAGGCCGCGTGAAGCAGGCGGTATCGAGTCCCGACGCGCCGAACCCGGCCGGCGCTTATTCGCCTGCCTTGAGGGCGGGCGACCTCCTATTCCTGTCGGGTCAGATTCCGATCAATCCGGCGACGGGCCAGCTGGTGCAAGGGGACGCGGCCGTGCAGGCGCGGCGGGTGATGGACAACCTGGGAGCGCTGCTCAAGGCCGCCGGCTTGTCGTTCGACCACATTGTCCGGACCACAGTCTTCCTCGCCGACATGAACGACTTCGCCGTCGTCAACGAGGTTTACGCGTCGTACTTCACCGAGCCCCGACCCGCGCGCGCGACCGTTCAGGTGGCACGACTTCCCCGCGATGCCCGCATCGAGATCGATGCGATTGCGAGCTACGCAGCGACATAGAGGCAGGAAGGGCGGGACTAGCCCACGCGCCCTGCCACTCCTGACCGCTCGACATCCAACACACCATCGATGCCGCGCAGCGACTTGATGACGCGCTCGAGGTGTTTGAGGTCGCTGATCTCGACGGTGACGTCGATCCGCGCGCGGCGGTCGTCGTCGGTATGCGCTTCCATGTTGCGGATGTTCGTGTTGATGTCGGCGATCCTGGCGCTCACGGCAGCGAGCAGCCCCTTCCGGTCTTCCACTTCCATCGTCAACTTGACCGTATAGGGCGCGACCTCGTCGCCGGTGTCGCCCTTGTCCCATTCGACCTCGATGCGGCGTTCGGGGTCGTACAGCAGGTTGACGACGTTGGGGCAGGTCGCGGAGTGGACCGACACGCCCTTGCCGCGCGTGATGTAGCCGATGATTTTCTCGCCGCGAATCGGATTGCAGCACCGCGCGCGAAACACCATCAGGTCGTCGATTCCGCGGACCTTGATCTTCTCCTCGCCCGAACCGAACGCCCGCCGGACGGCTGCCGTTACAGGACCGACAGGCGGCTGCTCCACCAGCCGGTCGGACGGCACGAGCTTGGTCAGGATCTGCTTCGGACCGAGCTTGCCGTAGCCGACGAGGGCAAACAGCTCTTCGACCTTCTGCACGCCGAATTCGGCGAGCACGGGCGCCATCGCCGCTTCGTCGGCCAGCGTCTTGAGGCTCACGTCGTATCGCCGGGCTTCCTTGTCGAGGACCTTGCGTCCCAGGTCGATCGCGCGCACCCGCTCTTCACGGCGAATGAGGTACTTGATCTCGTAGCGCGCGTGCGACGTGACGACGAAGCTCAGCCAGTCGCGGCTCGGCTTGTGCCCGGCCGTCGTGATGATTTCCACGATGTCGCCGCTCCTGAGATGGGTGCGCAGGGGTACCATCTTGCCGTTGACCCGCGCGCCGACGCACTGGTGGCCGACATCGGTGTGGATGGCGTACGCGAAATCGATCGGCGTGGCGCCGCGAGGGAAGGCCTTGACGAGCCCCTTGGGAGTAAAGGTGTACACCTCTTCCGGGTACAGATCGATCTTGAGGTTCTGAATGAACTCCTGCGGGTCTTCCTGCTGGTATTCGAGCAGCTGGCGCATCCACTGGAAGTGGCGCTCGTCGCGGTGGTCGCCGACGCGCCCCTCCTTGTACTTCCAGTGCGCGGCGATGCCCTCCTCCGCCATCCGGTGCATCTCGACGGTGCGGACCTGCACCTCGAAGGGGACGCCGCGATCGCTGATGACCGACGTATGGAGCGATTGGTAGCCGTTCGGGCGCGGCATCGCGATGAAGTCTTTGATGCGGCCGGGCACCGGCGACCAGGTCTGGTGGATGATCCCGAGGGCGGCGTAACAGTCCTTGACGCTGTCGGTGACAATGCGCAGCGCGATGAAGTCGTACACCTGCTCGAGGTCGATCTTCTGGCGCTTCAGCTTCTGGTGGATGCTCCACAAACGCTTGATGCGGCCGTCGATCTCGGCGACCGGCACCTGCGCCTCGCGGAGCTTGGCCTCGATGGTGGCCTTCAGGCCCTTGATGAGACCCTCGGCGGCGCGCCGTTTCGCGTCCACCTTGACGCGGAGCGATTCGTACGACTGGGGCTCAAGATACCGGAAGGCCAGCTCCTCGAGCTCGTTCTTGACCTTGCTCATCCCGAGCCGGTTGGCAATCGGCGCGTAGATGTCGCGCGTTTCTTCCGCCACCTTCACGCGGCGTTCCTCGGGCAGATGGCTGAGCGTGCGCATGTTGTGCACCCGGTCGGCCAGCTTCACGAGAATCACGCGAATGTCGTCGACCATCGCGAGGAGCATCTTGCGGAAGTTCTCGGCCTGGCGCTCCTCGGTCGACGAAAACGGAATCGCGCTGATCTTGGTGACGCCCTCGACGACGTGGGCCACCTCGGGACCGAACAGCTCGTGAATCCGTTCGATGGTCGTCAGCGTATCTTCGACGACGTCGTGCAGCAGCCCGGCCGCAATGGCCACGGCATCGAGCTTGAGGTCGACAAGGAACTCGGCGACCGCGAGGGGGTGAATGAGGTAGGGTTCGCCCGAATGGCGCACCTGGCCCCGGTGCTCGAAGGCCGAAAAGACATAGGCGCGCCTGAGCAGCTCGACGTCGGCGTCCGGGCTATAGGCCCGGACCTTTTCCAGGAGATCCTCAAACCGAATCATCAAAATCGGGGTCTATTCACAGGGGAAGCATCCTTAACGGGTTGTCGGATCGACACCCCCTTCATGATAGGGTGTTCTCCTTGACGTACCTTTTTTTGCTTCACTATACTGACCCGGTTTCGGGCACGGCAATTTCTCGGGCAGATAACGCGACAAAGGGGGAGTAATGCGACCTTTCTCGGGCACGCCGCTAGCAGGGGCGGCCCTGTCGAAGATGTCGGCGACGCTGGCTATACTGGGCTTGGCCGTTCTTGCCGCCGCGGGCTGCGGCAAGGTCAATCAGCTCAAGGGCGCGAAAGCCTACAAAGCGGCCAACGCCGCGTATCAAAGCCAGGACTACAAGACGTCCTCGGAGCTCTACCGGGCCACGGTGGAGGCCGCACCCGACTATCCCGATTTTTCCCCCGCTTACTTCTTCCTGGGCAACAGCCTGGACAACCTCTGGAAGCCGAGCAAGAAAGGCGAACCGGCCAACGACAAGCTGCTCGAGGACGCCGTCAAAGCCTATCAGACGGCAGCCGACAAGCTGATGAACGCCGAGAAACCGGAATACAGGAAGTTCGGCAAGTTGGCGCTGCAGTACCTGGTGGCGGTGTACGGCGCCGAGAAGCTGAACGACCCGGGCAAGGCGGAACCGATCCTCCAGAACATGATCAAGCTCGAGCCGAGCGACCCCGCCAACTACTTCATGCTCGCGGGGCTGTATGCCGACGCGGGCGAGTACGACGAGGCCGAGCGGATCTATATCGCTGCCAAAGACGCCAGGCCGAACGACCCCGCCGTGTATACAACGCTCGCCGCGTACTACAACCGGCAGGGACAGTTCGACAAAACGATGGCGGCGCTCGAGCAGCGCGCCGCGAAGGAGCCCGACAACCCCGAGGCGTTCCAGACGATGGCCGTGTACTATTGGGACAAGGCGAACAAAGACTCACGTCTGCGCCCTGCGGAAAAGAAAGAGTACGTAGCCAAGGGCATCGCGTCGTCCGATCACGCGCTGCAGCTCAAGCCGGATTTCTCCGACGGCTTCATCTACAAGGGGTTGCTCGTGAGGATTCAGGCGGACTTGGAGCCGGACCCCGTCAAGAAAGCGCAACTGCTCAAAGAAGCCGGGGCGTTGCACGACAAGGGCGAAGAGCTCCGCAAGAAGAAGGCCGCGGGCGCCTAGCGTAACTTCTGTAAGTCGATCAGCGAAGCTCCAACCATTTGGATTCCGGCCGTCGGACAAACTGTCCGACGGCCGTTCTTTTTTCGTGCGCGTTACATCCGCCACAGTAGAATTGCTGAGCATTTCAATCATTCCTCATCAGGAGCTGGCAATGAATCGTAAGAACCGCACGTGGATCCTGGGCGCGATTGGACTCGTCCTCGCCGCGGCCATCGTCGGTGCGCCGCTGGCGTACGCACAAGGTGTGACGACCGGGGCCATCGCCGGAGTCGTAGTCGACGATCAGGGAGCGGTCACACCGGGGGCGACGGTTCTCGCCGTCCATGTGCCGTCAGGCACCACGTACGAGACGGTCTCGCAGGGAGACGGACGGTTCACGATCCCCGGCGTGCGAGTCGGCGGGCCTTACAAGATCACGGCCGCGCTCACGGGATTCGCCTCCGAGACGATCGAGGACATCGCCGTCAGCCTGGGCACGACTGCTGATCTCAGTTTCAAGCTCAAGGTCGCGGCGGTTGCCGAAACCATCACGGTCGTGGGGCAGTCGGATCCGGTGTTCAGTTCCACTCGCACCGGCGCCGCGACCGCGGTGCTGCGCGAGGATCTGGCGGCGCTGCCGACAATCACTGGACGTATCAACGACGTCACGCGGCTTTCGCCACAATACGGCGCCTCGGGGAGCTTCTCGGGCCAGGACTCGAGGATGAACAACATCACAGTGGACGGCGCCTACTTCAACAACTCCTTCGGCCTGCGCAACACGCCGGGCGATACCTCGGGTGTCGCGCCCATCTCGCTCGAAGCCATCGAACAAGTGCAGGTCAGCGTCGCGCCTTACGACGTGCGTCAAGGCAACTTCGTCGGCGCCGGCGTCAACACGGTCACGAGGAGCGGGGCCAACAGGTTCACCGGCTCCCTGTATCACCGGTTCCGCAACGAATCGTTCGTCGGCAAGGAGGCCGCCGGGCAAACATTCAATCCGGGCACGTTCGACACGACCAACACCGGCGAGTGGGCCGGCGGCCCGATTGTCAAGAACAAGCTGTTCTTCTTCGAAAGTTTTGAAAGCCAGAAAGACACGAGGCCGCTCAATACTTTCACGTCGAACCCGGGAGGCGCGGCGGCGACCGGGAACACGACGCGCGTCCTCGCGTCCGATCTGAACGCGCTCAGCGCATTCCTGTCGTCGAAGTTTGGCTACGACGCCGGCCCGTTCGACAACATCTCGAAGAATACGCCTGGCAAGCCGTTCCTGATCAAGGGCGACTACAACCTCAACAACACGAACAAGGTCAGCTTCCGCTACAACCAACTCGAGTCGAACACCGGGGTGAACATGTCGGGTTCAAACTCGTTGGGCAACCCGAGCGGCAGGCCAACCTTCAGCAACAACTTCCTGAACTTTCAGAGCTCCAACTACACGATTCTCGAGAACATCAAGTCGGGCATCGGAGAGTGGAATACCGTCTTCGCCGGTGACCTGACGAACAACCTGATCATCGGCTACACGCACCAGGACGAAAGCCGCGGTGAGCTGGCCACATTGTTCCCGTTTGTAGACATCCTGGACGGCAGCGGCGTTTCGTATACAGCGTTCGGCTCCGAGCCGTTCACACCGTTCAACAAGCTGCTGTACGACACATTCCAGGCGCAGGACAGTTTCACCAAGTTCAGCACGAGGCACTCGCTGACCTTCGGCGCCGCGGTCGAGAAGTATCACTCCGACAACTCCTTCTATCCGGGCGTCCAGAGCGCCTATACCTACAACTCCCTGGCAGATTTCTACAGCGCCGCGAACGCGTATCTTGCCAATCCGAATGCCACCGTGTCGCCGGTGCCCATGCGCTTCCAAGTGTCTTACTCGAATGTTCCCGGCACTTTGACGCCGCCATATCAGCCGCTGGATGTCTGGTACACGAGCGCCTATGCTCAGGACGAATGGCGACCCAGAGGCAACTTGACGGTGACCGGAGGCATCCGCATGGACGTGGCGAAGTTCGGGGCGAC
Organism: uncultured Acidobacteriota bacterium; assembly: GCA_963755195.1. GTDB lineage: Bacteria > Acidobacteriota > Vicinamibacteria > Vicinamibacterales > CAVVIG01 > CAVQJU01. The sequence continues at coordinate 173,937 of CAVWIZ010000001.1, forward strand.
CGGGTTCGACAACCCGGCGGTCGATGCGCTGACGTTCCGCGATCAAAACGGCGCCGCGGTCAAGTACAACACCGGGGCATTGCCGAAGACGACGCCGCTCTGGTCGCCACGCGTCGGAATCAACTGGGATGTGCAGGGCAACGGGCAGACGCAAGTGCGAGGCGGCACGGGCGTGTTTACGGGCAAGCCCGCGTACGTCTGGATATCGAATCAGATCGGCAACACCGGCATGCTGACAGGTTCTCTGCTGGCGACCAACAGCACGGCGTTCCCGTTCAGCCCGAACCCGGACAAATACAAGCCGGCCGCGACCGGCCTCCCGCCGGTCAGCGCCACAATCAATGTCACGGATGCAGACTTCAGGTTCCCGCAGACCTGGCGGACCAACATTGCCGTTGATCGCAGGCTGCCGTGGGGTCTCGTGGGAACCGGCGAGTACATCTACAACCACGACGTGAACGGCTTCGCGTATATCAATGCGAACCTGCCGGCGGCGCAGTCGGCCTTTACCGGAGTGGACAACCGTCCGCGTTGGGTGGGACCCACGTGCGCAGCGTTAGGGCAGGCGGTGCCGTGTGTCAACCGCATCAACAATGCGGTCGGCAATGCGATCAGTGCGAACTATGTGCTCCAGAACCAGAGCGTGGGCCGGTCGTGGAACATCGCGGCCAGCATATCGAAGCCCATGACCCGCGGCTTCATGTTCAAAGGCGCATATACCTACGGCGTGGCGAGAAACACGATTGACCCGGGGTCCATCGCGGCAGGTACGTGGACGAGCAATGCGATCGTCACCGATCCCAACAACCCTGTGCTGGCGTACGGGTCGAACTCGCCAGGTAATCGCGTCTTCTTCGCCACGTCGTACACGAAACAGTACGCTCGCATCGGAGCGACCACGGTCGCCGCGTTCTTTGATGCGCGCCCGAACGTCGTCGGCGCAGGCTTCTCAACGAACAGCAGTTACATCTTTTCAGCGGACATGAACGGCGATGGCGGGGCCAACGACCTGATCTACATCCCGCGTAGCACGTCCGAAATGAACTTCCAGACATTCGCGGCCGGCGGAAGGACGTTCACGGCCGCGGATCAGGCGACCGCCTTCGAAGCCTACATCAAGCAGGATGACTACCTGAGCAGCCGTCGCGGCCAGTACGCCGAGCGCAACGCGGTGTTCAACCCCATGCTCAAACGGCTGGACCTGAGCATCATGCAGGACGTGTTCAAGAGCGTCGGCGGCAACCGCCACTCCGGACAAATTCGACTGGACATCACGAACTTCGGCAACATGCTCAACCACAACTGGGGCGCAGGCCAAGCGATCATCCAGAGCAGACTTCTGTCGCCGCAGGGCGCCGATGCCACGGGTGCACCGCTTTACCGGCTGGCAACGGTGGCGACCGCGGCTGGCACCGAGCTGGTCAGCAAGACGTTCCAGACGACGGCCGGCACCGCCGACGTGTACGTGATGATGTTGAGCTTCCGCTACTCGTTCAACTAGGCGCGTCCCACGTTTGGGGCAATCGCGGAATGGATCACGTAGGGCTGAAGGCTAAGGGCAAAGGGCTGATTCGCGGGCAACGGCCCTCAGCCTGAGCCCTCAGCCCTAACGCGGTCATTTGGCGCAGTCGGATCTCGATGCCCAGGAACGTCGAAATCAAGGCGCGACTGACCGACCCCGCGAAGACGCGCGCCATCGCGTCCCGCCTGAGCGCCGCCGAGCCGGAACACATCCATCAGCACGACGTCTTCTTCAAGAGCCGGCGGGGCCGCCTGAAGCTGCGCATGTTTGCCGACGGCACCGGCGAGCTCATCCTGTACCATCGCCCCGACACGCCCTCCGCCAAACTATCGGACTACCAAATCGCCCGGACTCCCGACGCGGGCACACTGCTCGACATCCTGAAGCAGACGGCTGCAGTGGTTGGTGAAGTCCGCAAAAATCGATTGCTGTTTCTCATCGGGCAGACGCGCGTGCACATCGACCAGGTGGAGGGCCTGGGCGACTTTCTGGAGTTCGAGGTCGTGCTCGGTCCCGGCCAGGATCAGGCGGAAGGGACGCGAATCGCCAACCAGCTGCTGGAGGCGTTCGAGATCGATGCCGCGCAGCTGGTCGCCGCCGCGTATGTGGATCTCATTGCAGGGGCCCCCGGGATTCCAGGCCGGGCAGAAGTCGCGGTCGGGCGGGGAGACTAGGCGTATGGATATCAGCCGGCGTTCGTTTCTGACGGTCGGCGCTATTGGCGCGCTGGGCGCACGCACGATGGCGGCCACCGGCAGCAGTTTCTCCTTCGTCCATTTCACCGACGTCCACATCCAGCCCGAACTGCGGGCCGACGCGGGCAGCCGGGCGTGCATGGCCCGCATCAACGCGCTCAGGCCAGACTTCGCCATCTGCGGCGGCGACCTCGTGTTCGACGTGAACACGACGCGATATCCGCGCGCCAAACAACTGTTCGATCTCTACAGCGAAACGGTGAAGCCGCTGGCGATGCCGGTGCGCTCCGTGATCGGCAATCACGACGTGTACGGCATCTCGACGAACGGTGGCGTGACGCAAAGCGACGCGTACTACGGCAAGCGGATGTTCGAGGAACGGATCGGCCCGCGCTACTCGTCCTTCGACCACAAAGGCTGGCATTTCGTCCTGCTCGACTCGATCGGGAGTAAACCCGGGCGCGAATTCATCGGCCTGGTGGACGAGGAACAGCTGGCGTGGCTGCGGACGGACCTGGAACGGATGAAACCAGGATCGCCGCTCGTGGTGGTTTCGCACATCCCGCTGGTGAGTAGCGTCCTGCAGCTGGTGGCCGATCCGGGAAGAGCGGCGGACATTTATCTCGTGACCAACGCCCGCGACGTCCTGGACGTGCTGTGGCCGTACCGGCCGAAGATGGTCCTTCAGGGACACACGCACATCCGCGAGGAGGTCGTCTACAACGGCTGTCGTTTCATGACAACCGGCGCCGTCTGCGGCAACTGGTGGAAAGGCCCCCGGGAAGGTCACCCCGAAGGGTTTGGGGTTGTCACCGTCCGCGGAGGCCGGATCGAGTGGCGGTACGAAACGTACGGTTTCGTCGCGGACAAGACGTGATGCGCCCGGTCTTGTTGGTGGCGGCTGGTCGCCTTGCTAGGGGCGGCTGGTCGCCGCGGCCGGCGCAGGTGACGGCAGCAGCGTGACCACCGTATAGCGCTCCATCGGGAAGTACTTGCCGAACACGTCCTGCACGCTCCTGGGCGTGACGGCGTCAATCCGCGCGGGCCGTGTCAGGATTTCCTTCGGGTCGCGGCCGAACATATGGATCGACTGCAGGCGGCCCATCCAATATGCGTTCTGCTGGAGCGCGGTCTCGTAGTTGCGCTTCGCCGATTCCTTGGCCCGGTTCGTCAAATCGGCGGATGGACCTTCCTTCTGCAGGCGCGTGATTTCCTGGAACACGCGATCGGTCATCGCCGCGACATTTTCCGGCGCCGCGCCAAAGCTCACCTGGATGTGGCCGCCGCCCCGCTGCGGCAGCGACTGCGACAGGGCGACAGACACGGTGTAGGTCTGACCCAGCTCCTCTCGCAGGATGTCACGCAGCGCGATGTTGAGCACGGTGGTCGCGGCCGTCACGTTTTCGGCTTCCGTGGGATCCGGGGGCGGGTCGGCGAAAAAGCTGACCACGACGTTGCCGCGCGGCTCGCGACCCAACTCCACCTTTTCGCGCTGTGACATCTGGGGAAACCGGACGCCGACGTCCTTGAACTGCCCGGCTCTCTGGCCCGTGGACGGCAGCCCGCCGACGTACTGGGCCATGAGCGGCAACGCGTCGTCCACCTTGAAGGCGCCGACCATGAAGAAGGTGAAGTCGGCGGCGTTCGAGAACCGCTGGCGGTAGAACGCGAGCATCTTCTGTCGATCGAGGGTGGCGATGCGTTCGACGGTCAGGGGCTCCGACGTGTAGTGGCGCGACGTGTTGATTTGCTCCAGGCGCTCGCCGAACACCTGACCGGGCGACCGCCCTCGATTGGCCACCGCGGCCGTCAGCTGCCGCTTCAAGACGTCTAACTGCTGGGCGTCGTCTCCAGGCGCCACAAAATCCTGATAGAGGAGTTGAAGCCCGACCTCGAGGTCTGCGGGCGCCGCGCTCCCCGAAATGCCGTGGCTCGACAGCGAGATGAACGGGGAGGCGCTCGTCAGCTTGCCGGCGAGCATTTTTTCCAGATCGACGGCCTTCAGCCCGCCCACGCCCGATGAGCGGACGTAATTGGACGCCAGCGCCGCTTCCTCGAAGTCGTCCGGTGTCGCGAGCGACGCGCCGCCCGGCGAGGTGAGTGAAAAGAGAATCTGGTCGTTCTTGAACGTTGTGGGCTTCAGCCACGCTTCGACCCCGTTCGACAAGCGGACGACGGTCACGCCCACCTCCGCGATCTCGCGACGCGACGCGATTGTCGCGGGGCGTGGCTTGGTCTCGACGAGCGCACGCGTCGTGGACGTGTCGCTCCAGGCGGCCACGGCGGTGGCATCGGCCGAGCCGAGCGCCGCGCGCAAACCTCCTTCGGTCGGCGCTTGAAGGCCGTCCTTCTGCGGCGAAACCGCGAGCACGACGCGGCCGTCGTCGGCCAGGAGCGTCCGTGCCATTGCCGAGACCTCTTCGATCGTGATCGTGGGGAGGATCTGCTGGACCAGCCGGTACTCGTACGCGATACCCGGCGCCGGCTCGCTCACGAGAAACAGGCTCAGGAGCTCCTGCGCGAACGATCCGCTTTCCGACTTGTCGCGCTCGGCGTACACCCGCTCGTAGATCGCCGCCATCGACTTCTTCGTACGCTCGAGCTCCGACGCGCCGAAGCCGTACTGGCGCGCCCGCCTGGTCTCTACGGCCAGCGCCGCCAGCCCCTCGTCGATCTTGCCGTCCGGAACGCTCGCGGCGAGCACGAACGTTTCGACTGCCGGACTAATCGAGTTGTTGCCCGCGCTGGCGCCCAGGAACCTTGCGTCCGGCCTCCTGGCCAGCTCGCCAAAGCGATCGCCGAGCATGAGCTGCACGATGCGCTCGACCAACGACCGCCGATAGTCGGCGACGCGCTGATCGGCCTGCCTGGCCCGCTTGCGGAGAATCTGTACGGACGATCGCGTCAATTCCGGATCGGTCACCACGCTGACGAGGAGGGGGTGCTGCAGCGTCACCGCGCTCTCCGGCACCGGCGCCGCGGCCGCGCGGGCCCGCAGCGGGCCGAACGTCGAGGTGACCGCTTCCTCGATGGCGCGTGGATCGATGTCGCCGACGGCGATGACCGCGGACCGTTCGGGCCGGTACCACGTGTCGTAGAACGCCCGGAGCCGCGCGGCCGGGGCGTTGCGGATGATGTCGGGCTTGCCGATCGGCAGCCGGTCGGCGTACCGGGAGTTGTAGAAGATGATCGGAATCTGTTTGTCGCGAACGCGCGAGCCGGCGCCAAGACCGCCCCGCCACTCCTCGATGACCACGCCGCGCTCTTTGTCGATCTCAGCCGGATCGAGGTTGAGGCCGCCGGCGAAGTCGGACAGGGCTGTCAGGCCCCTGGCAACCACGTCGCCCTGATCGGTCGGCAGGTCGAGCATGTACACCGTCTCGTCGAAGCTCGTGTACGCGTTGACGTGCGGCCCCAGCCGAGCCCCGAGGCGCTCGAAATAGCTGACCAGCTCGCCCGGCTTGAAGTGGGCGCTGCCATTGAACGCCATGTGTTCAATGAGGTGGGCAAGGCCCTGCTGGTCGTCGGCTTCCTCGAGCGAACCAGACTTGACCGCCAGGCGCAGCGACACGCGCTTTTCCGGGCGCGCGTTGCGCCGGATGAAGTACGTGAGGCCGTTCGGCAGCGTTCCGGTCCTGATCGCCGGATCGAGCGGCAACACCGCCTGCTCGTCCATCGCCGGCAGTACGGCGGCATTTTGTTGGGCGAGTACCGTCAGCCTCGCCGCGGAAACGAGCAAGGCCAGGGCGAAGCACGTCGCCGCGGCACGCGAAAGGCGGGTGAACAGATGGCGCATGATGCAACCTTACTACCGGCCCGCGACGGACCACAAATAGGAACGGCCGCCCCCCTCGCGGGAGACGGCCGGAATCGTTCGTGAACCCTGAACCGCGAACTGTGAACCCGTGACCCCGAGGCCTAATCTCCGACGCCCGCCGCCTTCTTCATCCCCTCGGTGACGATGCCGACCTTGTCGACGCCGGCAGCCCTGGCCGCGTCGATGACTTCGATGATGTCCTTGTAGCGGAGATTCCCGGCGCCCGAGATGAACATCTTCTTGTCCTTGCGCTGCTCGTAGATGTCGCGCAGTTTCTTTTCGAGGTCGTTCAGGAGGACGTCCTGGTTGTTGATCGTAATCTTCTTGTCGGCCGTGTACGTGAGCATGATCTGGCTGATTTCAGGCGTCACGTCGGTGGATTTCTTCGTTTCGGCGGGCAGGTTGATGTCGATGCCCTGCTGCGTGAGGTTGACGGCCGCCATGAAGATCACGAGCAGCACGAGGAGGACGTCGATGAGCGGCGTCACGTTCATGTCGGAGCTCGCCGTCAGAGCCTCGCCCTTGACGACCTTCTCGGCGCCGTAATGATGATGCGCGTGCGCCATTACTGTCCTCCCGCCGCCGCGCGCCGGTGCTCGGTGATGAGGCCGATGTCCTCGACCCCGGCCTGGCGCAGCTGGTCCATGGCCCCCATGATGGCGCTATACGCCGCTTCCTCGTCGGCTTTGATGAACACCGACTTCTCTTTCTTGTTCTCGAGCGCCTCGTTGATCTTCGAGACCAGTTCGGCTTCCGTCACCGGCTTGGCGTTCAGATAGACCGAGCCATCCTTGCTGATGGCGATGACCGTGTTGTCCTGCGTCGTTGGCTTGTCGACGCTGTTGGTCGCCTCAGGAAGGCGCATCGCGACGCCCTGGTTCAACATCGGCGTGATGAGCATCATGATGATCAGCAGCACCAGCATCACGTCGACGAGCGGCGTCACGTTGATGTCGGCCTTGACTCCGCCCTTGGCGCCGCCCACGTCCATTGACATAACAAACTCCTCGGGTTCAGCGTTCAGCGTTCACGGTCCAGGGTTCGACGTTCGTGGTCGGTTCAGCGCCCGGCGCGAACCATGAACCGTGAACCGTGAACTTATGCGGTCTTCTTAATAAAGTAGTCGACGAGCTCCGACGAGGAGTTGTCCATCTCCACGTTGAAGTACTCGATGCGCGACGTCAGGTAGTTGTAGATCCACACCGCCGGGATGGCGACGACCAGCCCGAGGGCGGTCTCGATGAGCGCTTCAGAGATACCAATCGAGACCGAGGCCAGACCGGCCGACCCGCTGGCGCCGATGCCCTGGAACGCGTTGATGACGCCGACGACCGTGCCGAGCAGTCCGACGAACGGCGCCGTCGATCCGATGGTGGCCAGCGCCGACACGCCCTTCTTGAGGTCCGACGCGGTGAGCGCCGAGGCGCGCTGAATCGAGCGGCGCACGGTGTCCATCAGGTCTTCGCGGGCCAGACCGCCGCCGCTTTCCTGCTGGAACTGATATTCCTGCAGGCCCGCGAGCACCACCTTCGCCAGATGGCTGTAGCGGAAATTCTTGGACGTCGACAAGGCGACCGCGTCCTTCAGACGGCCCTCCTTGAGGTGCTTGGCCACCTGCGGCGCATAGAGCTTCGACTGGGTCCGCGCCTGCTGGTAGGTGAAGAAGCGCTCGATGCCGACGCCGACCGACCACATCGACATCACAATAAGTATGACGGCCACGCTTTTGGCCACGATTCCCATCGACTGGTACATCGCCATTAAATCCACGGTCCATCCTCCATCGACGCGAGACTAGAAAAGCCTGTTGTCGTCTAACGGTTGCGAAGAAAACTCTCTACCTTTGGCTATTGCAGCGTGAAGTTGACCGTCACCGTCATGATGACCGGCACCGGCACACCGTTGAGCGTCGTCGGCGTGAACACCCACTGTCGGACGGCATCGAGCGCGGCGGAGTCAAGCAGCGCGATCGACCGAAGCACTTTCGCTTCCTGCACGCGTCCATCAGGGCCGATTGTCGCTTCAATGATCACGACGCCCTGCACGCGTGCTGACTGGGCGATGGAGGGGTACGTCGGTCTGACGTCTTTCGTTTTCGTGGGAGGTCTGATGTTGCCACCAACGCGGACAGGCGCCGGCGGGGGAGGCGGCGGGGGCGGGGGCGGCGCTTCTGCCAGACCGCCGACAATGCCGCCGGTCACGCCTCCTGCCACGCCGCCTTCGACTCCGCCCACGGCGTTCGCGACACCGCGCTCGAGTCCTGTTTCAGGTCGTATCTCTTTTGGCGCTTCGACCGGGGCCGCGGCCGGATTCACGTCGGGCTTCGGCGCCTGCGGCGCGGCAGCCTGCGGCGGCGGCGGCGGAGGTGGCGGTGGTGGAGGAGGCGGCGGCGCCGCCGCGACGAACGCGTTCATCATCGCCGGCGGTACGGGCAGCACGTCGGCCGCCATCAAGGGAATGATCACCACAGCGACGAGGATCCCGGTGTGCACGATGATCGAAACCGGAATCGTGTACCACTTTCTGGAACCCACTTTGACCGACGGATCGACGATGTCGCCGAACATCTCATGCGCCACTGGGGTCCCCTCCTCGAAGCTTGCGGCAACGCAAGCGCTTGACCCGGCTGTCCCAATCCTGGACGTGCCACCGGTCAAGGCCGCCGATTATAGTCAGTAAAAAAACTGGGAGTCAACGAAACTCCCTATCAACTTAGACACCAGGACGACCGAAACGGCCCTGCCTGGCTGGCAGCCCGAAAAGCGGGGCTTTTCGGACACCAGATATATCAAAAACGAGGCTGACAAACCCGTCAATATCGACATTGTCTCCCGGGGCGCCCCTATGCCCTGGCCCGCGAGCCGATGCGCATGCCGTAGAAAGACCGCCAGACGAACACCAGCGAGAGCGCGAAACAGACCCCGCCCAGCAGATAGCTGACGCCCGGTCCCGCCTCGGCCGACACTTTGACCCCCAACTCCACCGCGAGGAGACCGAAGAGCGTCGTGAACTTGATCACTGGATTCATCGCCACCGAGGACGTGTCCTTGAACGGATCGCCCACGGTGTCGCCCACCACTGTCGCCGCGTGCAGCGGCGTGCCCTTGGCCTTCAGTTCAACTTCGACGATCTTCTTGGCGTTGTCCCACGCGCCGCCGGCATTGGCCATGAAGATGGCCTGGTAGAGCCCGAAGAGTGCGATCGAAATCAGATACCCGATGAAGAAGTATGGTTCAAGGAACGCGAAAGCCAGTGTCGAAAAGAACACAGTCAGGAAGATGTTGAACATCCCCCGCTGTGCATACTTCGTGCAGATTTCGACGACCTTCTTGCTGTCTTCGACCGATGCCTTCGCGGTGCTCTGCAGATTGATGTTCGCCTTGATGAACTCGACCGCGCGGTACGCACCGGTCGTCACCGCCTGCATGGACGCGCCGGTAAACCAGTAGATGATCGCGCCGCCGGTGACGAGACCGAGGAAGAACGGCGGGTGCAGCAACGACAGCTTGAAGATGTTCTCCGTGAGTCCGTTGGTCAGGATGAAGATAATCGAGAAGATCATGGTCGTCGCGCCGACGACCGCCGTGCCGATGAGGACGGGCTTGGCGGTCGCCTTGAACGTGTTGCCCGCGCCGTCGTTCTCCTCGAGGAGGTCTTTGGCCCGCTCGAAGTGCACGTCGAAGCCGTAGTCCTTCTTGAGGGACGCCTTGATGCCGGGAATCTGCTCGATGACCGACAGCTCGAACACCGACTGCGCGTTGTCGGTCACGGGGCCGTAGGAATCAACTGCAATCGTCACCGGACCCATGCCGAGGAAACCGAACGCGACGAGGCCGAAGGCAAAGACCGCGGGCGCGAGCATGAGCTCGGCCAGGCCAAGCCGGCTGAAGAGGAACGACACGCCCATCAGCATCACGATGCTGAGACCAAGCCAGTACGCGCTGAAATTGCCCGCAACCAGGCCGGACAGAATGTTGAGCGACGCCCCGCCTTCGCGCGAGGACGTGACCACTTCTTTGACGTGCGACGACTCGGTGGAGGTGAACACCTTGACGAGCTCGGGGATGAGAGCGCCCGCCAGTGTGCCGCAGGTGATGATCGACGACAACTTCCACCACAGCGAACCGTCGCCGATGTCCGCGATGAGCCAGTACGAGACCACGTAGGTGGCCACGACGGACACGATCGAGGTGAGCCACACCAGCGAGGTAAGCGGCGCCTCGAAGTTCATCTTGTCCACGTTGGCGAAGCGCGCCTTCGCCACCGCTTCGTTCACGAAGTACGACAAGCCGCTCGCGACAATCATCATGACGCGCATGACGAAGATCCAGACGAGCAGCTGCACCTGCACCCTCGAATCGGACACGGCCAGCAGGATGAAGGAGATGAGCGCCACGCCCGTGACGCCGTATGTTTCGAAGCCGTCGGCGCTGGGGCCCACCGAATCCCCGGCGTTGTCGCCCGTGCAGTCGGCAATCACGCCCGGATTGCGCGCATCGTCTTCCTTGACGTTGAACACGATCTTCATCAGATCCGCGCCGATGTCGGCGATCTTGGTGAAGATGCCGCCGGCGATGCGAAGCGCCGCCGCCCCGAGCGATTCACCGATGGCGAAGCCGATAAAGCAGGGGCCGGCGTAGTCGCCGGGAATAAAGAGGAGGATGCACAGCATCAGCAGCAGTTCAACGCTGATCAGCAGCATGCCGATGCTCATCCCCGCGCGAAGGGGGATGGCGTAAATCGGGAACGGCTTGCCGCGGAGGCTGGCGAACGCCGCGCGCGAGTTGGCGAACGTGTTCACCCGGATGCCGAACCACGCGACGCCGTAGCTGCCGCCGATGCCGATCAGACTGAACACCAGGATGATCGTCAGCGTGAGCGCAATCGGCTTGCCCGGCACGGGGTTGAGCCAGCCGTAGTACGCGGCAATGATCACCGCGATGAACCCCCACAAAATCAGAATGAACCGGCCCTGCGTCAGGAGATACGTCTTGCACGTCTCGTAAATCAGCTCCGAGACTTCGAGCATCGACGCGTGCACCGGCAGATTCTTGAGGCCGGTGAACGTCAGCAGCCCGAACAGCAGGCCGAGGGCGCAGACCACCAGGCCGCTTGCAAGCAGCGTCCAGCCATTCACGCCCCTGAACTGCACGGTGGTCAAATCCGGCAGCGTCAGGTTCGCCTCGCCGCCAACCGCCTCGGTGGGGGCGGCCTGCGCCTGACCTGCGGCGCCGGCTGCGGCCTGAGCCTCCGGTTGGCCCGCCTGGGCGGCCCGCGCCGTGGGCGCCGACATGGCCAGCGCGGCTAACATCAACAGCGGTACGACAGTGCGCACCAGGAGCTTGTGAACAGTCACCCTCATCTCACCTCACAAAAGGCTGGAATTATACCTTGCTCGCAGATCCCCGGACAGTCGGAGGAATGGCCATGCCGCCGGTCAGAAAGATTCGGATGCCCTCTTCGACGGAGATGTCGGGATACGTCGCGCGCGATCGCTCGCAGATGACGATGTCCCCCAAATAGAGGTGATTGGTCGGCACATACACCGCCACCAGCGCCTCCTGGCCCTGGCCGCGCTCGACCGTGAACTCCTTGGTGAGAAAACCCAGCGCGAACCCCCGCTTCGCATCTTCTATCAGGACCACTCGCTTGAACCCCGATTCGTTGTCCGGCGAGAAGGCGATGATGAGCTGCCTCACAGGCTGATAGATGGTGCGGAACACCGGCACCTTCAACAGCCACCCTTCGGCGCGCTGCAGCACGCGCCGGCCGATCACGTTGGTGGCCAGCGCACCGACAGTCACGATGACCACGACCGTCGACAACGTGCCCAGTCCCGGAATCCGCTGGCCTAGCAGCCTGTCGTAAAAAGGCGTCGTCAATCCGTCGACGACGCCGAAAATCCAGACAAACGCCGCGACGCTGATGAACAGCGGGACGGTGACGAAGAATCCCGTGAGAAACCGACGGCGAAACCACAGCCACATGCGGACGTCTTCCTGTGCGCCTACCGGCCCCATCCGGCCTGAAGCGCCGCCAACAATCCCACGCCCGCGACGATGCGATACCACGCGAACGACTGAAAGCCCGACCGCCTGACGTAATTGAGAAACGGCCGGACGACCAGCGCCGACGAGACGAAGGCCATGACGAACCCGATCGCAATCTCAAGTCCGCGCGCAGACCCGAGATCGTGACGCACTTCCAGGAGATCGTGCACGAACGCTGCAGCCATCGTCGGCATCGCGAGAAAGAAGGTGAACTCCGCCGCCGCCGCGCGGTCGACGCGCATCAGCATGGCGGCCACGATCGTCCCGCCCGACCGGGAGACGCCGGGAATGAGTGCGAGCGCCTGCCACGCCCCGACTGCGAGCGCGCGGCCAACCGGCAGGTGGTCCACGTCGTGAACATCCGCGGCGGGCCGGAACCGCTCGACCAGCAGCATGACGATCCCGCCCGCGATGAACGCGACCGCGATGACAGAAACGCTGCCGTAGAGCACGCCCTTCACGAACGTGGAGAACAGCGCGCCGGCGACGAGCGCAGGCACTGTGGCGAGGAGGATCATGAACGCAAACCGGCGGGCGTCAGGGCTCGAAGGCAGTCCGCTGACGACCGCGACGATCTTTTTGCGATAGAGCCACATCACCGCGAAGATCGAGCCGAGCTGAATCATGACGGTAAAGACGCCCCCTCGATCCTGAAAGCCGAGCAAGCGTTCCGCGATCAGCAGATGAGCGGTTGACGACACCGGCAGAAACTCGGTGACACCCTGGACAACCCCCAGGATCGCCGCTTGAAGGGCGGACGGCACTTACGACGCGCGCGCTTTGCGCTGGGCCTTCGATCGACGCGTCGGCTGCTGCGGGGCCGCCGGCGCCGGCGTCTCGGCCGGGGCGTGCGCCGCCGCGCGCGCCGGCGCATCGCCTCGCCAGAAGCTGACCGTCGCCGCCGCGATGAACACGCTCGAGTACGTGCCCGTGACGATGCCGACCACCATCGTGAACGCGAAGCCGTGCAGGACCTCGCCGCCGAAGAAGAACAGCGACAGCATGGTCAGGAACGCGGTGCCCGACGTGATGACCGTGCGGCCGAGCGTCTGGTTCACCGACACGTTGATGACGTGGCCCATCGAGTCGCGCCGCATCGACCGCAGGTTTTCACGGATCCGGTCGAAGATGACGATCGTGTCGTTGGTCGAGTAGCCGGTCATCGTCAACAGGGCGGCGATCACGTTGAGCGTCATGTCGTAGCGGAAGAACGCCAGAAACGCGAGCGTGATGAGCAGGTCGTGGGCGGTCGCCACCACCGCCCCGACGCCGAAGCTGAACTGAAAGCGAAACGCGATATACGCGAGAATGCCGGCAAGCGAGAGGACCGTCGCCCAGATGCCCTTGTTGGTCAGATCCTGACCGACGGTCGGTCCGACGATTTCGGTGCCGATCACCTTGAACGCGCCGACATTGCCCTTCTGCAGCGCGCCCACCACGGCGTCCTTGGTCGAGCCGAGCAGGGTCCCCGACTCCGCGCCAAACGAGACCGCCCTGATCAGCACTTGTCTGAACTCGGGTCGGTCGTACGTCTGCACGGCGATGTTCTGACCTCCGCCGGGGAAGTTGCGGTCGAGCGCCGCGCGCACCTGCTGTATCGAGATGTTCGTGTCGAACTGCACGATGACCACGGTGCCGCCGGCGAACTCGACGCCCTTCGGGATGCCCCTGGTGGCGATGACGACGATGCCGGCGATGATGATGATCCACGACAGCACGAGCGCGTGCCAGCGCCAGCGAAGGAAGTCGTAGTTCGTGTTCTTGAAAATATGCATGGCTAAATCGACAGCGTCGCGACCTGGCGGCGGCGCGACAACGCGAGCTCAAAGAGCGTCTTCGACACGAAGACGGAGGTGAAGATATTCGAGACCAGGCCCAGGAAGAGCGTCACCGCGAACCCGCGAATGGGGCCCGTGCCGAAGTTGAAGAGAAAGGCCGCGGAAATCAGCGCCGCGGTGTGAGTGTCGATGAGCGTCCAGAGCACGCGGCTGAAGCCCGCGTTGATCGACGCGCGCACCCCGCGCTGGGCCTCGAGCTCTTCCTTGATGCGCTCGAAAATCAGCACGTTGGAATCGACGCCGATCCCCATCGTCAGCACGAAGCCGGCGATGCCCGGCAGCGTCATGACCGCGCCGATATACGCCATCAGCCCCAGCAGAATGATCAGGTTGAACAGCAGCGCGACGACGGCGTTCACGCCGGAAAGCCGGTAATAGACGAGCATGAAGGCGACGATGAGCAGCAGGCCGACGAGCGACGCGATGAACCCCGAGCGGATCGAATCGGCGCCGAGGCTGGCGCCAATCGTCCGCTCCTGAAGGTAGTCGAGCCTCGCCGGCAGCGCGCCCGATCGGAGGATGAGCGACAGGTTCGTGACCTCCTCCTGCGTGAAGCTGCCGGTGATGCGCCCGTCGGTCGTGATGCGGCCGTCGATGCGCGGCGCCGACTGCACGCGGCCGTCCAGGATGATCGCGAGCGAGCGGCCGATGTTTTCGCTCGTGACGTTGCCGAACTTGCGCCCGCCCTCGGTGTTGAGCGTGAAGCTGACCGCCGGCTGGTTGTTTTCGTCGAGCGACGCCCGCGCATTACGGAGGTCGCGGCCGGTGACCGCCGCCACCTTGCGCACCAGATAGAAGCCCGTGCCGGCCGGATCGCCGGCTCCGGCGGCGCTGACGCCCGGCACGATGTCCATGCCCACCGGCAGCTGGCCGTTGACGAGCAACGACTCCCTGGTGGTCGCGGGGCCCTGCTCGACGATCTTCAGCTCGAGCAACCCCGGAGATCCGATGATGCCCTTGGCGCGCTCGACGTCGGTCACGCCGGGCAGTTGCACCAGAATCTCGTCGCCGTTGGCGCCCTGCTGCGCGATGCTCGGTTCGGTCACGCCCAGTTCGTTGACGCGCCGCTCGATCGTTTCGCGCGCCTGCACGACGGCGTCCGCACGTAGCTGCACCTGCACGTTGGGTTTCATGGTGAAGACGTAGGTGCCGTTCGAGCCGGTGCTCCGGTCGAAGTTGGCCTGCACTTCGTTCGCCGCCTGCCGGAACGCGGCGTCCTGCGCGGGCGGGACGCCTTCGGCGCGAAAGTGCGTCGGATCGGGCGACGTGAGGCTCGCCACCGGGATGTTGCGCTTGGTCAGCTCCAGGCGCAGCCGCTCCATTTCCTGTTCCGACTCGAGCCGCAGCGCATCGTCGGTCTGCACCCGGAGCACGAGGTGGACGCCACCCTTGAGATCGAGGCCGAGCTTGAGCTGTTTGTCCATCAGCCAGGCCGGCGAGTGAATGCCGTAGTACGCAGCGACAAGCGGATACACTCCGACGGCCGAGAACGCGACGAGGACGATCAAGACCGTGATGAGCTTCCAGCGAATGTTGGCCATGGCTGCTGCTTCTTCGTGACTAACGGCTGGACGTCTCTTGAGCGGCCGGCGGTTCCTGGACGGCCGGCTGCCCCTGGAGGCCGCCGATCGCCGCCCTCGAGACGTCGATGCGCACTTTGTCGGCGACCTGAATCTGCACGGTGTCGCCGCTGAGCCGCGTGACCTGCCCGTAGATCCCGCCGGTCGTGATGACCCGATCGCCGACCTTCAGGCCGTCGAGAAACTGCTGCACCTTCTGCTGCTTGCGTTTCATCGGCAGGAGGATGATGAAATAGAAGATGGCCAGCACCGCGGCGAACGGAAGGAGCTGGAGCCAGGGGCTGCTGCCGTCGGGCGTCGCGCCCATTGCGATGATCAGGCCGGAAGTCAGAATGCTCATCATGGATCGTGCGGTTGGCTGAAAGGGCTCACTCCGGGGGCTCCTGCCCCGCAGCGCGCTGATGGAATGCTACCCTGAAACTTTCGAACCGCCCAAACGATACACTTTCTCTAATCCTGCACAACGTGTCAAGGTAAAAGTGCAGGTTATGCAACGTGTTAAGGGTTGCCGAGTTGATTTCGCGTGCGAGAAACAAATGCCTCAGATAGGCGCGTGAAAACGTCCGGCACGTGTAGCACGCGCACGCGGCGTCCGGCGGACGGTCGTCCTCGGCATATCGCGCGTTCTTGATGTTGAGGCGCCCTTCGCTCGTGAAGAGCTGACCGTTTCTGGCATTGCGTGTCGGCAGGACGCAGTCGAACAGGTCGATGCCCCGCGCGACGGCCTCGACGAGATCAGCCGGGGTACCGACGCCCATCAAATAACGCGGTCGGTCTTCGGGCAGCAGCGGCGCCGTGCGCGACACGATGTCGTACATCACGTCGGCGGGTTCTCCGACGCTCAAACCGCCGATGGCAAAGCCCTCGAAGCCCATGTCCACCGTGGCCCGCGCGCTTTCTTCCCGCAGATCGGGATACACGCCGCCCTGCACGATGCCGAACTGGGCCTGACCCGGATTCGTGACGATGAGGGCGGGGACGCGGCCCTCTCGGACCGCAAGAAAGCGATCGCGGGCGCGGCACGCCCAGCGAAGGGTCCGTTCCATCGACGCGCGGGCGGCGGCGGCCTCCGCGGGAAGGGCGATGCACTCGTCGAGCACCATGCTGATGTCCGAGCCGAGCTGCGCCTGGATGTCGGTCGCCTTCTCAGGCGTCAGCACGTGCGCCGATCCGTCGAGATGCGATCGGAAGTGCGCGCCCTGCTCGTCGATCGTCCGGCGCGCGGCCAGGCTGAACACCTGGTAGCCGCCGCTGTCGGTCAGCAGCGGTCGCGTCCAGCCGATAAACCGGTGCAGTCCTCCCCGCCGGGCGATGAGGTCACCGCCGGGACGTAGATACAGATGATACGTGTTGCCGAGCAGAATCTCGGCGCCGAGCCCCTCGAGATCGCGATGCGTCGCGCCCTTGACGGCGCCCTGGGTGCCGACCGGCATGAACGCGGGCGTGTCAACGGCGCCGTGAGCGGTGGTCATCACGCCGCGGCGGGCGCCGCCGTCGGTGTGCGTGACGTGGAAACCAAACGACACGTGCTAAGTTTATTCGTAGCGCCATGAAAAAGCTTCGCGTCGGCGTCATCTACGGCGGCCGTTCCGGCGAGCACGAGGTGTCGCTGGCTTCGGCGGCGGCGGTGTTCCAGAACCTGGATCGCGAGCGGTACGAGGCGATCCCGATCCGGATCAACAAGGATGGACGCTGGGTGCTGCCGTCGGACGCGCCCCGCCTCACCTCGGCCGCGGAAGTCATCGGCGCGACAGCCGCTGGACGTCTTGAAAACCCCGAGGGCGAACGCGACGCGCAGCTCGTGCCGCGGCCCGCTGGAGAGCATCGAGAAGCCAGTGAGCTGGTGGC
Organism: uncultured Acidobacteriota bacterium; assembly: GCA_963755195.1. GTDB lineage: Bacteria > Acidobacteriota > Vicinamibacteria > Vicinamibacterales > CAVVIG01 > CAVQJU01. Next base: position 191,287 of record CAVWIZ010000001.1, read on the forward strand.
GGGCGTCGGCCTCGACGTCGTGTTTCCCGTGCTTCACGGACCCTACGGCGAAGACGGCACCGTCCAGGGACTCTTCGAGCTGGCCAACGTTCCGTACGTCGGCGCCGGCGTGCTGGCGTCGGCGGTGGGCATGGACAAGGCCGCCATGAAAGTCATGTTCGCGGCGAAAGGGCTGCCCATCTGCGACTACGAGGTCGTGCTGAAACACGAGTGGCGGCGGGACGAGCGGAACATCCTCCACACCGTGGTCAATCGCCTTGGATTCCCGGTCTTCGTCAAGCCGGCCAACCTCGGGTCGAGCGTCGGCATCTCGAAGGCCAAGCACGCCACGCAACTCCGCGCTGCCATCACGCTCGCCGCGGAATTCGACCGCAAAGTCATCGTCGAAGCGGCCGTGCCTGGGGCGCGCGAGATCGAATGCTCGGTGCTCGGCAACGACGAGCCGGAGGCCTCCGTGCCTGGCGAGATCGTCCCGTCGCGGGAGTTCTACGACTACGAAGCCAAGTACATCGACGAAGGCTCGACGCCGTTGATTCCAGCGCCCCTCAGCGAGGCACAGACCGCGGACGTGCGCGCGCTCTCGATTGCCGCCTTCAAGGCGATCGACGGCGCCGGCATGGCGCGTGTCGATTTTCTGCTGGCGCGCGACAGCGGGGTGTTGTACCTCAATGAAGTGAACACGATTCCCGGCTTCACGACGATCGGCATGTACTCGAAGCTCTGGGCCGCAAGCGGCCTCGAGTTCCCGCGCCTGCTCGACCGCCTGCTTGCACTGGCCGTCGAACGGCATGCCGAGAAGCAGCACCTCCGGACGAGCATGTGATTGGCTCGTGGCTCGTGGCTGGCTCGTGACTCGTGGTCTATGGCACGTGGCTCGTGGCTGCTCGCCTTCCTCATCGTCGCCGGCGTCTCCGTTCAGGCGGAGGCGGCGCTCACCGAAGGCCCGCGGCTCGCGGCGATCTACAACTCGATCCTGAACGCGCAGTTCGATGGCGTTGACGCGCAACTGAAACGGGCGTGCCCGCCCGCGCCGGCCGAGGCCTGCCTGGTGCTCGGGGTCGTGTCCCGGTGGTGGCAAATCCAGATCAATCCCGATCACCCCGAGAGGCGACTTCGCGACCAGCGTTTTCTCGAGCGTGCGGCGGCGGCCACGAAGGCGGCCGATGCGTGGACCAAGCGGGAACCGCAAGCGCGCGGAGGCCTGGTTCTACCTGGCCGGATCGTACGCGCCGCTCGTGCAGTGGCAGGTGCTGCAGGGCGAGCGCCTGGCGGCGGCGCGCAACGGCAGTCGGATCAGAAGCGCCCTCCAGCGCACCCTGGCGCTCGACCCGACAATCGCCGACGCGCATTTCGGGATCGGCCTGTACGCAGTACTACGCGGACGTGGCCCCGACCGCGGCCAAGATGTTTCGCTGGCTGCTGTTTCTGCCGGGAGGCGATCGGGTGCACGGCCTGCAGGAGATGTTACGCGCCCGCAACGACGGCGAGGTCCTGCGGGGAGAGGCCGACTACCAGTTGCAGCTCATCTACGTGTGGTACGAACATGAGCCGGGCCGGGCGATTGATCTGCTGAAGTCGCTCGACGCGCGCTACCCGGAGAATCCGCTGTTCCTGCAACGCATCGCCGAGACGTACGACACGTATCTGCACGACGCGCGCGCGAGCGCCGCCGCGTGGAAGACGCTCGTCGATCGCGCGCGTGACAATCGCGTGTACGACGCGTCTCACACCGCCGCGCGTGCCGAGAAGAAGCTGCGCGCGCTGACCGCGCGCTAGAGAGTTTTTTGACTTTTGTCGCACTTTTGTGCTTGACATCTCAGATTACACATCCATAATCTACATCTGGTATGAGGATGGCTTACTTAGGCTATTCCTTGTGAACCAGGAGCGCTGTTGTCGAGTGAGCGTGCCAGGCGGCAGCCACTGGCGGCGACGCGCGAGAAACCCAGATGAAGGGGGGGATAAAAGACAATGGCGAAGAAAGCCAAGGGCGGGAAGAAGAAGGCCGGCAAGAAACGGTAAGCCGACCTCTCCCGCAATAAAAAGGGGGCGGCCGTCGCCCCCTTTTCCATTTCCCCTAGCCCCTAGTCCCTAGCCTCTAGTCCCTAGTCCTTAGCCTCGAGTCCCTGTCCTCTAACCTCTGCGCGATCGCATCACCGCGCCGTCGTGTCCGTCATCTGCTCGCCGTCCCACACGCGTACGCGGCGGATCACGTCGCCTTCCTGCATCTGATCGACGACTTCCATGCCGGCCACGACGCGACCGAACACCGTGTACTTCGCGTCGAGGTGCGGCTGCGGCGAGTGCGTGATGAAGAACTGGCTGCCGCCGGTGTCCGGCCAGTCGAGCGCCATGCCGACCGCGCCTCGGAGATACGGACGCTCGTTGAGCTCGTCCCGGATCGTGTGGCCCGGACCGCCTTCGCCGTCGCCGCGCGGATCGCCGCCCTGGATGACGAAGTCGGGCACCACGCGATGGAATGTCAGGCCGGTGAAGAATCCCTTTCGCGCGAGGGTGACGAAATTGTCGACGGTGAGCGGCGCGTCGAGCACCGCCAGCTCGATCTGGATCGTGCCGCGATCGGTGTCGATGTAGGCCTGCGTCGACACCGTCGGGCCGACCAGGCGCGGCGCCTGATATCCCTCCGGCGTCATCTGGACGGGGACGGGACGAATGCGCGTCGCGGCGTCGCTCGCGGGATCGACGATCGTGAGCAGCCTCGCCGCGCGGACGCGGACGGCCCAGTCCTTGTCGGCCAGCGCGGCATCCAGAAGCGATCGCGAGGCGCGTGATGCCGTACTTCGCGAACGCGTCGATCACGGCCGCACGCGCGACATAGCTCGAATCGCGCAGTCCAAACTGATACGCCGCCGGCAGCGCCTGCGCCCCGGCCGGCGCCCTCAACTCGCCCAGGCCCGCCGCCGCCGCCGCCCGCACCACCGGGTCGTCGTCCTTGAGATGATCGAGCAGAACGGCGCCCGACGTTCGGCCCGCCAAGCTTCACCATCGCCGTCAGCACCGGCGCGACGACACGCTGATCGCTGTCGGCGAGCATCGCGTTCAGGCGCGGCATGCCGGTTCGCCCCGGCAGCGTCCCCAGGATCGTCGCGAGCGCGGCGCGCACGCGCCACTCGGGATCCGGATCGAGGCCCGACAGAATCGTCACGAACCCTTCCGGGTCGAGGGCCGCCGTCGAACGCAGCGCCGCGGCGCGAATGGACGGATCGCGATCGGACAGCATGTCACCCAGCGCGTCGTTGACTCCAGGCGCGCGGACTCCACCGAGCGCCGCCACCGCCTCGAGCCGCGCCTGCGGCGTGGCGTTCCGCGCCCTGCGCGATTCGCAGCAGCGGCTCTGCGGCCGCGGGGTCGCCGATCTTGCCGAGCGCTCGAATGGCTTCAATCAGGACACCGGCGTCCGATCCGGTCAGCAGCGGGAGCAGCACGGGAACGGCGGCGCGATCCCGCAGGGCGCCGAGTCCCTTGACCGCAAACGCACGCGTGTACGGGTTCGCGTCCTTCGCGAACGTCGTGAGCGCGCCGAGTGCCCGCTTGTCCTCGAGACGCTCGCAGGGCGAACGCGACCGGCCACCAGCGGACGCGCGGCTGACCCGACGCGTCGAGCACGACCGGGGCCAGCACGTCGTAGGCCTTCAGTCGAACCAGCGCTTCGAGGCCCAGCCGAAACGCCGCCGACGGCGTGTCGAGCCTCGACTCGTCGGCTTCCGCCGGTAACTGAGCCAGCGCTCCCGACAACTGCGTCAGCACCGTGCCGATCGGCGCGGCCGCGCGCCGGATCGCCGAGGAGCCCGAGCGCTTCGGCCGCCCTGCCTTGCACGAACGGCGACTGGTCGCCGAGCGCCGCGATCGAGCGGGTCGCGCGCGCTCTTCTCCCCGATCAGACCGAGCGCGAACGCCGCCATCTGCCGCACTTCGGGCTCGGGGTCGCTGAGCCGCGCGACGAGCAGCGGCACGCCGTCGCGAAGACCGACTCGGCCGATCGCCAACGCGGCCCGTCGACGCACGCGCGCCTCGCCGTCCGACAGCAGCCGTCCGAGATCCGGTGGCGGCGGAGGCGGCGCCACCACCGGCGTCTTCCCGCGCGCCGCAGCGGGCACGGCGGGAGCGACGATGGGCGACTGGTCGCGGAGGATCCGGTGATCCTCGAGCCTGAGGATCCACGCCATCTTCTGCTCGAAGGTCGGGCCCACGGCCGCAGGAGGAGGAGCAGGCGGCGCGCTCGCGCACGCCGACACGAGAAACGCCAGCCCACACACGATGAAAAGAGGACGACGCATGGTCACAGAGCGCACTGGCGCGATGATATCATCGGCTCCGCCTTGCAGTTCCGCTACATCGCGATCGAAGGACCGATTGGCGCCGGCAAGACGGCGCTCTCCGAGCGCCTCGGCACTCGCCTGGACGCAACCGTGGTGCTGGAGGAAACGGACAACCCGTTTCTCGCCGACTTCTACGCCGATCGGCCCGGCGCGGCGCTTCAGGCGCAGCTCTTCTACCTGCTCAACCGCCATCGGCAGCAAACGTCCGTGCGCCAGGCCGATCTATTCAGTCAGACAACGATCTGCGACTACCTGTTCGACAAGGACAAGATCTTCGCGTACCTCAACCTCGACGACAACGAACTGTTCATCTACCAGCGCCTGTACGAGCTGCTCGCGCGCGACGTACCGCCGCCCGACCTCGTCGTCTACTTACAGGCGCCGACCGACGTCCTCCTGCGACGCGTGCGCAGCCGGCGGTCGGATGCAGAAGCCGTCGCGCTGCAGCCAGACGATGAGTACCTGCGCGAGCTGAACGAGGCCTACCACCATTTCTTCTTTCACTACAACGCCACCCCGCTCCTCGTCGTCGAAACATCGCAGTTCGACTCGGAAGCCAGCGAAGAGGCGCTCGACGATTTGATCAAGCAGATTCGCGCCATGGGCCCCGGCACGCGCTACTACGTCCCCCGCACGAAGTAACTCATCTAAGTTCCCGAGCCCCAAGCCCCTAACCTCTAACCCAAGCCCCAAGCCCCTAGTCCCTAGTCCCTAGTCCCTAGTCCCTAGCTCCTAGTCCCTAGCCCCTGGTCCCCAGCCCCTGATAAGCTGGGCGTTCAATGGCGTGGTTCAAGAAAGCCCGCAAGCCGATCGCGGCGACCAAAGACAAATCGAGCCGCGTGCCGGAGGGCCTCTGGGTCAAGTGCGCCGGCTGCGCGAATGTCATCTACAACAAGGACCTCGCCACCAATTTGAACGTCTGCCCGAAGTGCGGCCATCACTTCCGCATCGGCGCGGCCGAACGCCTGCGGATGCTGTTCGACGACGGTGCGTGGATCGAGTACGACGCGGGGCTCGTTTCCACCGATCCGCTGGCGTTCACCGACACCAAGCCATATCGCGCCCGGCTCGAGTCGAGCATCGAGGCGACCGGCCTCAAAGACGCGGTCATCACCGCGTCGGGCCGGATCGAGGGCATCGAGGCCCACGTCGCGGCGATGGAGTACGCCTTCATCGGCGGGAGCATGGGGGTGGTGGTCGGTGAGAAGATCACGCGCGCGATCGAGCGCGCCATCGATCGGCGGTGTCCGGTGGTCATCGTGTGCTGCTCGGGCGGCGCCCGCATGATGGAGGGCGCGCTGTCGCTGATGCAGATGGCCAAGATTTCCGGCGCCCTGGCCCACCTCGATCGCGCCCGGCTGCCCTACATCGCGGTGCTCACCGATCCGACGACCGGCGGCGTGACGGCGAGTTTCGCCATGTTGGGTGACTTGAACATCGCCGAACCCAGGGCGCTGATCGGATTTGCCGGACCGCGGGTGATCGAGCAGACGATCCGGCAAAAGCTCCCTGAAGGATTCCAGCGCAGCGAGTTCCTGCTCGAAAAAGGCATGGTCGACCTCGTGGTCGACCGTCGCGAGATGAAATCGGTGATCGCAAAGGCGCTTCGCTTCATGGGTGCGGCGCCCGGCGAACACGCGTCAACCGTCGTCGGCACGTCGGTCGTGCCGGAGGCGGCGCCCCAACTGTAGGTGGACGCACTCGCCTATCTGTTCAGCCTCGAACCATTCGGGATCAAGTTCGGTCTCGACGGCATCGAGACCCTGCTGACCGAGCTCGGACATCCCGAACGGACCTTTCGCAGCGTGCACATCGCCGGCACGAACGGCAAAGGCTCGGTCACGGCCATCGTGGAAACGGCGCTCAGGCGAGCCGGCTACCGCTCGGCACGCTATACGTCGCCGCACCTCGTCGACCTTGCCGAGCGCTTCGTCATTGACGGCCGGCCGGTCGATGCCGCCGTCCTGCTGGACGCGGCGGGCGACGTCCGCGCGGCGATCGAGGCCCTGCGGGCCGATGGCGCCCTGTCGGCCCCGCCGACCTTCTTCGAAGCGACGACCGCCCTGGCCTTCGAGCTGTTTCGCCGCGCGAAGGTGGACGTGGCCGCCGTCGAAGTCGGTCTCGGGGGAAGGTTGGATTCGACCAACGTCATCAGTCCCGTGGCGACCGCCATCACGTCCATCGATTTCGATCACCAGAAGTATCTCGGCACGACGCTCAGCGCGATCGCCGCAGAGAAGGCCGGCATCATCAAGCCCGGCGTGCCCGTCGTGGTCGGCGACGTGGGTCCCGACGCCTGGCGGGCCATCGAGCGTGTCGCCAAGGCGCGTGGGGCCGAGCTCATCCGCGCGCGCGACGGGGTGACGCTGACGCCGGCGGCATCGCCCGACAACGGCAACGTGTTCGCGCTGCGCACGCCGGTTCGCGACTACGGAGTGGTCAGCCTCGCGCTCCGCGGCGTGCACCAGACGGCCAACGCCGTCGTGGCCGTGAGGCTCCTGGAGACGCTCGCAGCCTATGGCATGGCTGTTTCGGCCGCCGCCATCGTCGACGGCCTGGCCCGCGTGTCGTGGCCGGGCCGCCTCGACTGCCGGATGCTGCCGGGCGGACGCGAGCTGATTCTGGATGCGGCGCACAACCCGGCCGGAGCCGCGGCGCTGGCGTCCTACCTCACGGGCCTCGGCGGTCGGCCGCCGCTCGTCTTCGCCGCGATGCGGGACAAGGATGTGCACGGCATGTTGCGGGTACTGCTGCCTGCCGTCGGGCGGCTGATCGTCACGCGGGCGACCAACATGCGCTCGGCCGATCCCGAGACGCTGGCCGCCGAGGCGCGTTCGATCGCGCCGGCGCTCGACGTCTCCGTCGTGCCGTCTCCGTCCGACGCGCTCGCGGCCGCATGGACCACGTCTTCGCGGGTAGTGGTGGCGGGATCGATTTTTCTTCTCGGCGACGTAATGCGGGAGATCGGCGCGTGATACGCTGCGAGCCGCCCGCGCCTCCGCAGATGCTCACATTCCTCCTGATGGGCGCATTGCTGGCGGTGGCCGGAGCCACGACCGCGTCAGCTCAGTCGGTTCCCGGCTTCGACAACGTCTTCTCCGACAGACAGCAACGCATCGGCGAGAACCACTTCGTGCTCTACCGTCAGGTTGAGCTCAAGCAGAAAGACGGCACGGAGCTGTACGCGGACCAGGTCGAAGTGTTCACCGCGGAGAACCGCGCGGTGGCAACCGGCAACGTCGTGCTGGTGCAGGCGGGAAGCCGGATCGCGGCCGATCGCGCCGACTTCAACACGAAAACGAAACTCGGGACATTCTACAACGCGTACGGCTACGCCAACATCAGGCCAACAGCGCCGCGCCCGGGAGCCTTCGCGCCCCCGTCGCTCTCGAGCCAGGACACCGACGTGTATTTCCAGGGCGAGACGGTCGAGAAGATCGGCGTCAAGAAATTTCGAATCACCAAGGGCGGATTCACGACCTGCGTGCAGCCGACGCCGCGCTGGATGCTCACCTCGGACTCGGTCCTGCTGAACATCGATCACTACACGTTCTTGCGCGACGTCATCTTCAGCGTCAAGGGCGTGCCGGTGCTGTACACGCCGATCCTCTACTACCCGACGAAGAAGGACGATCGCGCCACCGGCATTCTCCTCCCCACGTACGGCCGATCCGACCTGCGGGGACATACGCTCAGCAACGCCTTCTTCTGGGCCATCGATCGCAGCGACGACCTGACGGTCATGCACGATTGGTTCTCGCAAACCGGCCAGGGCATCGGGTCGGAATACCGCTACAACTACGGCGCCGCGTCGAACGGGACCATCCGCGGCTACTACCTCGACGAGCACGAGGCCACCTACCCTCAGGAGGATGGGTCGGTGGTGACGCAGCCGGCCAGCCGCAGTTATGAGATTCATGGAGCGGCGAACCAGGTGTTGCCCTTCAACCTTCGCGCGCGCGGCCGGATCGATTACTTCTCCAGCGTCACGGCGAATCAGTCGTTCAACATGAACTACACCAGCGCGTACCAGAATACGCGCTCGTACGGCGGAAACGTGATTGGCGCCTGGCGCAATTACTCCCTGAATGCGACGATGGATCGCACGGACTATTTTTCGAGCGCCACGGCGTCAAACACGTCGGGCAGCTGGCCCAGGGTGTCGTTGACGAGGAACGAGCGAATCATCAGCAAGACCCCGCTGTACTTGTCCGTCGGCGGTGAGTACGCGAGCCTGCTGCGGAACAGCCAGGACACGTCCGAACAGACGCCCAGCAGCTTCAACCAGGACGTGACGCGCGTCGATTTCACACCGCAGGTGCGGTTTCCGTTCAAGAGGTGGCAATTCTTTACGGTCAACTCCACGGCCTCCTGGCGCGACACGTACTACACGCGGAGCCTCACGGCGCCAGACCCGGTTACGGGCGCGACGACGTTGACCGACGATCCGCTGAACCGGACCTACTATGAACTGCAGGCACAGATTGTGGGACCGGTCTTCAACAGAATCTGGGACACGCCAAACAGCGACTACGCCGAGAAGTTCAAGCACACCGTGGAGCCGTTTCTCAATATCAAGCGCACCTCGTCGATCGACAACTTCAAGCAAATCATCCAGATTGACGGCACCGACACGATCGTCGGCGGCACGACGCAATACGTCTACGGCGTGAATAGTCGCGTCTACGCCAAACGTCCTGGCGAGGCCGGACGGCCGAGCCAGGCGCGCGACATCTTCGACGTCTCCCTGTCGCAGACGTATTACAGCAATTCGCAGGCGTCGCAATACGACCCGCGGTACACCACAAGCTTCACGGGTGCGCCGCCGAGCAACTTTTCGCCGATTCTCGTGAGCTTGCGAGGCACGCCCGGCAACGCCCTCAGCGCCACGGCGAGCATCGAAATCGACAGCCGGTACCTGCAGCTGCGTCAGATCTCGGCTGGCGGGACCTACAATTGGGCCGGCCTTCTGCAAACGAACGCCAGCTGGAGCAAGCAGGGCTACATCGAGCAACTGCCGGGCTATAACAACAAGGACGCGCTCTCTCAGGCCCTGAACGCCCAGGCGAACGTTCACACGAAGGACAACAGTGTCGGCGGCGTCTACTCGTTCAGCTACAACGTGACGCAGGGACTCATGCTCAACCAGCGGATATCGGCCTTCTACAACACCCAGTGTTGCGGCGTGTCATTCGACTTCCAGACGTTCAACTACGGTGGCGTCACCTCCGGGTTGCCCATTCCGGCCGATAACCGCTTCTTCCTGTCGTTCACGCTGGCCGGACTCGGCAACTTCTCTCCGTTCAGCGGGGCAATGAGCCCCGTGCCGCGCTAGCGCCTCATGCCGGGCCCGATTCTCGTCACCGGCGGCGCCGGCTTTGTCGGCAGTCACCTGATCGATCTGCTCAGCGGAGAGGGGGCCGACCTCGTGGCGTGGAGTCGCCCGAGCGGCACCAATCCGGCGGGCGTTGCGCCTGTGTCGGGCGCTCAGCCCGGCGCGTCCGGCGTGAGCCGGACGTCGTCACCGGTGAGATGGCAGGCGATCGATCTCCTCGACCGAGATCTCGTGCATCGCGCGATCGGCGAGATCAGACCGGCCTCCGTCTATCACTGCGCGGGAGCCGCGCACGTCGGCAAATCGTGGGACAGCACGACGAACACGCTGGCGATCAACGTGCGTGGCACGCACAACCTGCTCGAAGGGCTCAGGCGAGCGGACGTTGCGGCCAGGATTGTGATCCCCAGCTCCGCCACGGTGTACAAGGACGCCGACGCGCCGCTCACGGAGGACGATCCGATCGTCCCCGGGAGTCCCTACGCGCTCAGCAAACTCGCGCAGGAAATGGTCGGACAGCGCGCCATCGGTGACGGCCTGCACGTCACCATCGCCCGCGCGTTCAATCACGTCGGGCCCCGCCAGGATCCGTTCTTCGCCGCCTCCGGGTTCGCCCGGCGGATCGCGGATATCGAAGCGGGCCGATGGGAACCGGAAATCGCGGTGGGCAATCTCGACGCACGGCGCGATCTGACGGACGTCCGCGACACGGTCCGCGCCTACCGCCTGATCCTCGAGCGCGGGACCACAGGCCGCGCCTACAACGTGTGCTCGGGCCGCGCGATCACGATTCGCGAACTGCTGGACCGGTTGCTGGCACGGTCGCGCGTGCCCATCCGCGTGCGCGTTGATCCAGCGCGCTATCGCCCAAACGACACGCCGCTCATCGTCGGCGATCCCACTCGCATTCGGGCCGAACTTGGCTGGCGTCCGGAAATTCCGCTCGACCGCACGCTCGACGACCTGCTCGACGACTGGCGCAACCGCGCGGCGGCCCTCCCGCTCGATCCTTCCCGGTAGTCCAGAGACTCCGGCTTGACTCTGCGGACGCACGGCCGCATCATTGGCAGGGCGAACATAAGGCGAAATGCTGCTATTCGAGCTTGGCTTCCAGAAACCTACCACCCGCGACATCGCGCTGACCGTCAAAACCGGCGGCACGGCCGCCCTGACCGGCGCCGACCTGCGCGCCGACGCCGCACGCTACCAGGAGGTGAGGTGCCGGTCCGCGCTGAATCACGTGCAGGGCATGCCGTTCCAGTGGACGCTCAATTCGTATCGTGGATGCACGCACGGCTGCCACTACTGCTTCGCGCGCCGCTACCACACACAGTTCGAAATGAATACGGGCGACGAGTTTGCGTCGGTGATTCTGGTCAAGACCAACATCGTCGAGGTCCTCGCGCGTGAGCTCGATCGGCCCTCGTGGAAACGCGATCTGGTGGCGGTGGGTACGGCGACCGACCCGTATCAACCCATCGAGGGGCACTACCGGCTGACACGCGGCTCACTCGAAGCGTTCGCTCGGGCGCGCACGCCCGTGGGAATCGTCACAAAAGGGCCGATGGTGGTCCGCGACCGCGATGTGCTGCAGGCGCTCTCGCGCGTGGCACGTTGCACGGTCTACATGAGCGTCCCGACCGTCGATGAAGACGCGTGGAAGGCGCTCGAACCGGGAACAGCGCACCCTCTGCAACGGCTTCGCGCCGTCCGCGAACTGACGGACGCCGGCATCAACGCCGGCGTGCTGATGGCGCCCATCGTTCCCGGGTTCACCTCGTCACGCGCGAAGCTCGAACGCACCGTCAAGGCCATTGCCGACCACGGCGCCAGGTTCGTCGGCAGCAATGTGATGCATCTGCAGGACGGCACGCGCGCGCACTTCCTGGATTTTGTCGGCCGCGAGTTTCCGTCCATGCGTCCACGATTCGAGAAGCTGTATGCACGCAAGCACGCGCCGGCCGCTTACCGTGAGGAAGTGCGAGCCATGGTGCGGGTTCTTCAGAACCGCTACGGCCTGAACAAACGCGAAGAAGAGACGGCACACGCTCCAGAGACACCAGACGCTCCGCCTGAACAGGTCGGGTTCGCTTGGTAAGAGGGGTTCGAGAGGTTCCGAGGGTTCTAGAGGTTCGAGAGGTTCTTGGCTGGTGAAAGCAGCGCCTCGATCCGATCCTTTGTGGGCGGGTGCGTGCTGAACAATCCTGCCAGGCCCATCATCCCGCCTGCCGAGAACGGTTTGATGATGAACATGTGGGCCGTCGCCGGATTCGCGTTCAGCGGCACGACCCGCGACGCGGTCTCGAGCTTCTGCAGAGCGCTCGCCAGCCCCCGGGGCGACCCGGCAATCGACGCGCCCCCCGCGTCAGCGGCGAACTCGCGCGAACGCGAAATGGCAGCCTGAATCAGCATCGCCGCGATTGGCGCCAGCACCATCGTCGCAATCAAGGCAATGGCGTTGCCGCCCCTGCGGTCGTCGTCGCGCCCTCCGCCAAAGAACATCGCGAACCGGGAGACCATCATGATCGCCGCCGCAATCGTCGCGGCCACCGAGCTCGTCAGGATGTCGCGGTGTTTGACGTGCGCGAGCTCGTGGGCCAGGACGCCTTCCAGTTCTTCGTCGCCGAGGATCCGCAGAATGCCCTCGGTGGCGGCCACCGCGGCATGTTCCGGATTCCTTCCGGTGGCGAAGGCGTTCGGCGACTCGTCCGGGATGATGTAGCAGCGGGGCTGCGGCAGCCCGGCGCGGGCAGCCAGACGGCTGACGATCTGATACAAGCGATCGTCGGGGCCGACTTCCTTCGCCCTGTACATTCGCAGGACAATCTTGTCCGAGAACCAGTACGAGCCGAAGTTGGTGACGGCCGCGAACAGGAAGCCAATGACCATGCCCTGAGCGCCGCCCAGGGCTTCGCCGATGAGCAACAGTAGCGCGCTGAGCACGCCGAGCAGAAGTGCGGTCTTGACGGAGTTGGACATTCCGATGCTTATTCTATCTGACGCTCCCGGCGCCCGCTTCGGTTCATGCGGCCGTATAATCAACACATGATCGCAGCGGTACTGGCTCTTGGCGCGATGCTTGCGGCGGCGCAAACACCGCAGCCGTTTCCAAGTCCGGGGGGCGCGTCGCGCCAGAACACGCGGCCAGCTCCACCGCCAACCCCCCCGCCGACGAGCCCAGCGCCCGCAACGCCTGCTCCGTCCCCCGCCGGCGCGACATCTACTCCAGGCGCCCAGGACCCGGCGACCGCCGCGCCGACCGAGGCGATGCTCGGTGTGCCGATCTACCCGGGCGCGCAGTTCCTGACGTCGTATAACGCCGGCCGCGGCCAGCGCTATTACATCTTCGGCACGGCCGGATCGTTCGTCGACCTGGTGACGTACTACCGGACGACGCTGAAGCAGCGCGGCGAGCTCGTGTACGAGGTGCCGGCGACGCACGAATTCGATGTGGGAAAGTACAACGAGGACACGATGGCGTTTCCGCCCGGCGTGACGATCAAGGACTACCAGTCGGACGTCTCGCAGGGTTACCCGAATCCGAAACCAGGCGGCCAGCCCGCCCGGTTCCCGACGCTGATTCAGATCGTGCCTGTCGCCAGATAGACCGGGCTCCTCCGGATCCGTCAGGCCTGCTCGACGTAAATCTCGCCGCGCTTTCTAAATTCCAGCGATTTCTCTTCCATCCCGGCGTTCGCGTAGTCGCGGACCTGCTGCGTCAGCTCCATGCTGCAGAATTTCGGTCCGCACATCGAGCAGAAGTGCGCCACTTTCGCGCCGTCGGCCGGCAGCGTTTCGTCGTGGTAGGCGCGGGCCGTGACGGGGTCCAGCGCCAGGTTGAATTGATCGTCCCACCTGAACTCGAACCTCGCCTTCGACAGGGCATCGTCCCACTCGCGGGCGCGCGGATGGCCCTTGGCGAGATCGGCGGCATGCGCGGCGATCTTGTACGCGATGACGCCCGCCTTCACGTCGTCTCGGTTCGGGAGGCCGAGATGTTCTTTCGGCGTCACGTAGCAGAGCATCGCCGTCCCGTACCAGCCGATCATGGCGGCGCCGATGGCCGACGTGATGTGGTCGTAGCCGGGCGCGATGTCCGTCGTCAGGGGTCCGAGCGTGTAGAACGGCGCTTCGTCGCACCACTCGAGCTGCTTTTCCATGTTCTCCCGGATGAGATGCATGGGCACGTGACCGGGGCCTTCGTTCATCACCTGCACGTCGTACTCCCACGCGATGCGCGTCAGCTCGCCCTGTGTCTTCAGCTCCGCGAACTGGGGTTCGTCGTTCGCGTCGGCAATCGAGCCGGGACGCAGGCCGTCGCCGAGCGAGAACGACACGTCGTAGGCGCGCATGATCTCGCAGATGTCGCGGAAGTGCGTGTACGTGAAGTTCTCCTGGTGATGCGCGAGGCACCACTTGGCCATGATGGATCCGCCGCGCGAGACGATGCCCGTCATGCGGCGCGCGGTCATCGGCACGTAGCGCAGCAGCACTCCGGCGTGGACAGTGAAATAGTCGACCCCCTGCTCGCACTGCTCGATGAGCGTGTCGCGGTAGATTTCCCAGGTCAGGTCTTCGGGCCGGCCGCCGACCTTTTCGAGCGCCTGGTAAATGGGGACCGTGCCAATCGGGACGGCTGAGTTCCTCACGATCCACTCGCGGGTTTCGTGGATGTTCTTGCCCGTCGAGAGGTCCATCACCGTGTCGGCGCCCCAGAGCGTCGCCCAGCGGAGCTTCTCGACCTCCTCTTCAATCGAGGACGAGACCGCCGAGTTGCCGATGTTCGCGTTGATCTTCACCAGGAAGTTGCGGCCGATGATCATCGGCTCGAGCTCGAGGTGATTGATGTTGGCCGGGATGATCGCGCGGCCGCGCGCCACTTCTTCGCGAACGAAATCGGCAGGCAGGCCCTCACGGACGGCGATGAATTCCATCTCGGGCGTGATCTCGCCTTTGCGCGCGTAGTGGAGCTGCGTGACATTGTTTGAACGCGGGGCATTGAGCCCCGCGGCGTTGCCAAGCCCTGCGGCGTTGCCAAGCCTCGCGGCGACCCACGGTGCGCGCAGCTTCGGCAAGCCGAGTTTCACATCGTGATCCTGCGGACCACTCGTGTCGTAGACGCGCAGCGGCGCCTCGCCGCCCGAAAGCGCCACTTCGCGCATCGGGACACGTACGCCTTGAGGGCCGTCAACGAGGGTTTTGGTGGAGTTGGGAAACGCCGAGGTGAACTGCGACATGCCGCTCTCCCTTCGCCGGTTTGAACCGGATCAGGTTCCAAGGGTTTGTTCTCAATCCCGAGTGGGATACCCCTGGCGGGTTAAGACGCGACTATAGCACGCAGGGAATTGGGTAATCGGGTAATCGGGTAACTTGGTAATTTGGCAATCTGGCAATCTGGCAATCTGGCAATCGGTCAAGCCGCAACGGTTACAGCGTTCTGGCGAACCTGCTCCAGAATGTCGACCACTCGGGTGGCATCAGCAGTTTCGAACACCAGTCGTTAGAGGCGGAAACCTTTAAGTGGTAACGCGTCGACCAAGGCATCTGCCCGCAAAGCATTGCACGTGGCTTCACCGCAACTTCAGAAGACTCAGTCGTTTCCTTTGGCAAAACCTTTCGATCGCGTAGCGAAAGGTCGTGCGTGGAATCAGACCGACGTTCGCGAGCAGGTAGTGCTCGAGCCGCTTCTCGTCGGCCCTGCCGGCTTCACGCAGCATCCAGCCGACGGCTTTCTGGATGAGATCCTCCCGATCGGCGTGCAATCGCTTCGCGACACCGTAAACGAGATCGAGCGCCAGGCCCCTTCGCGCGGAGGCGATCAGGCCGACGGCTGAGGCCCGGCGCACCCACATGTTGCGATCGCGCGACCAGGCCGCCACGCGCGTCGCGAGCGCCGGATGCGCGAGCACGAGCGGACCGATCAAGTACCCGCAAATGGCGTCGGTCGTGGCCCAGTTGCTCGAGTAGTTCCGCGCCAGCCACCGCTTCCACGCCGGCAGCAGGCGAGGCGTGAATTGCCTCCGATAGAGCCGGACGAGCTCGACGCCAACGCCTTTGGTGTCGAGATAGGCGTCTTCCACCAAATCGTCCGCCAACTTCATCGCATCCACGACCGTCCACGTGTCCTTGTGCGCGACGTAAATCGCCCTCGCCATCTCGCGCACCGCTTTCGTGCCGACGTTATAGAAGCGCAGATCCTCGGCGCCGCGGAAGTACCGGCGCGCGTCGAACGTGCCGACCGACCGCGACAGGCGCGCGAGCTCTCGTTTTATGCGAGCTTTCGAAGGATGAAGCATTTGAGATAGTACGTCTCGGGCACTCCGAGCAGCACGGGATGATCGCGGCCCTGCATCCGCTTTTCGACGACGGCGACGTCGGCCTGGGCGTCGACGGCCGCTTCGTACACCACCTCGGCGAACATGGCTTCGTTCACATTGTACGAGCAGCTGCACGTCACGAGCGTGCCTCCCGGACCGAGGAGTTTCAACGCGCGAAGGTTGATCTCCTTGTAGCCCGCGCGGGCGTTGGTCACCGCGGCTTTGTTTTTTGCGAACGCCGGCGGATCGAGCACGATCGTGTCGAAACGTTCGCCCAGGCGGTTGAGACCGCGCAGCTCGTCGAACACGTTGCCGACGCGCGCATCGACGGTGATGCCGTTGCGCTCGGCGTTCTCCTTGACGCGCCTGACGGCGTCGTCCGAGATGTCGATCGCCACGACCTCGCGGCATCGGCGTGCCAGGGCAAGGGCAAACCCTCCGGTGTAGCTGAAACAGTCGAGCAGCCGCCCGTGCGCATAGAGGGCCGCGGCGGTTCGATTCTCCCGCTGATCGAGAAACAGCCCCGTCTTCTGGCCGCGCCGCACGTCAACGTCGTACCGGATGCCGCTCTCGGTGACCGGAACGATCTCGGGCACCTCGCCCGCCAGCACCTCGACCCGTTGCTCGAGCCCTTCGAGCAGCCTGACACGCGGATCGTTTCTCGCGAGAATCCCGCGAGGGTGCAGCGTGTCCTGGAGGACCGCGACCACAAATGGAAGAAGGCGATCGGCCCCCTGGGAAAGCGTCTGCACCACCAGGTAGTCGCCGTAGCGATCGACGATGAGCGAGGGCAGCAGATCGGCCTCGCCGTGGACAAGGCGCCAGGCCGTCGCCTCGATGCCAAGCGTCTGTCTGAACGCGATGGCCGACTCGATGCGCCGGCGAACGAGCGCGTCGTCGGCCGGTTCGTCGCCCCGAGTCAGGACCCGCAGCGTAATCTGCGATCGATCGCTGTAGAAGGCAGACCCAAGTGTGCGGCCGCGCGGACCGCGCACCAGCACGCGATCGCCGCCCTCGGCGCGGACGTCGGCAATGTCAGCCCGGTATATCCACGGATGGCCGCTCTTCAGACGGTCTTCACCGCGCGCGGTAATCGTGACGGATGGAGTCATGAACCGTGAACCGTGAACCCTGAACCGTGAACATTGTACAATTTCGCGTTGTGCGCATCGCGATTGGCGGCGATCACGCGGGGTTTCTCCTCAAAGAGCATCTCAAGCAGACGCTGCAGCGCCTCGGACACGTGGTCGACGATCACGGCACCGACAGCGAAGCGTCGGTTGACTACCCGCCGATTTGCCTGAGCGTCGGGCGCGCGGTCGCCGAAGGCCGCGCCGAACGCGGCATCGTGCTCGGCGGCAGCGGCCAGGGTGAACAGATCGCGGCCAACAAGGTCGTTGGCGTCCGTGCGGCGCTGTGCAACGATCTCTACACCGCCCGATTGTCTCGACAGCATAACGACGCGAACGTCCTGTCGATGGGCGGTCGCATCGTCGCATTCGGCCTCGCCGATGAGATTCTGGGGCTTTGGCTGGAGACGCCGTTCGACGGCGGCCGCCACCAGCGGCGCCTTGATCAGATTCGCGAAGCAGAGACGAAATAGCCGCCGAACGAAGATGGTTGCCGCGCAAAAGGTGATGATCAACATGCGGACGCTGGCCGAAGTCGACCCTGAAATCGCCGGGGCCGTGCGCGACGAGCTGCGCCGCCAGCGCGGCGGCCTCGAGCTGATCGCGTCCGAAAACTTCGTCAGCCGCGCGATTCTCGAAGCGGCCGGCTCGGTGTTCACCAACAAGTACGCCGAAGGCTACCCCGGGCGGCGCTATTACGGCGGTTGCGAATTCGTGGACGTCATCGAGAACCTCGCCATCGCCCGTGCCAAGACGCTGTTCGGCGCGGACCACGCCAACGTGCAGCCGCACGCGGGCGCGCAGGCCAACATGGCCGTGTATTTCACGATCATGAAGCCGGGCGACACGGTGCTCGGGATGAACCTGGCGCACGGCGGCCATCTCACGCACGGCCACCCTCTGAACTTCTCCGGTCAGCTCTACAAGGTGGTTCCCTACGGCGTGCGCCAGCAAGACGAGCGCATCGACTACGACGAGCTCGATCGGCTGGCCGACGAGCACCGGCCGAAGATGATCATGGTCGGCGCAAGCGCGTATCCACGGGTCATCGATTTTCCACGCATTCGCGCCGCCGCCACACGCGTCGGCGCCGCCATGGTCACCGACATGGCGCACATCGCCGGTCTGGTGGCCGCGGGCGTGCATCCGAGCCCCGTTCCCCATTCCGACTTCGTGACGACGACCACGCACAAGACGCTGCGGGGGCCCAGGTCCGGCATGGTGCTGTGCACGCAGCAGTACGCCAAGGATCTCGACAGGGCCGTGTTTCCTGGACTGCAGGGCGGTCCGCTCGTGCACATCATCGCGGCGAAAGCCGCATGCTTCAAGGAAGCGTCAGAGCCGGCGTTTGCGGTCTATCAGCGTCAGATCGTGGCGAACGCGAAGGCGCTTGCGACGTCGCTCGTGACCGCCGGCTTTCGTCTGGTCAGCGGCGGCACAGACAACCACCTGATGCTGGTGGACGTGTTCTCGAAAGGCATCACGGGCAAGGCCGCCGAGGCGGCGCTCGGCAAGGCGGGCATCACGGTCAACAAGAATGCGATCCCCTTCGATCGCAACCCGCCGATGGTGGCGAGCGGCATCCGCGTGGGCACGCCGGCGGTGACGACGCGAGGCATGCGGGAAGCCGAGATGGCCACGATCGCGGAATTCATCACGCGCGCCCTCAAGACCCCTGAAGACGACCGCGCACTGGACACGATCCGGATCGAGGTCGAGGCGTTGTGCCAGAAGTTCCCCCTGTATCCGGACCTGTAAGCCTCGCGGGGCTGGTCGACGCCGTGTTCGCGCCGGATGGTCCGCTGGCTCGGACCATTGCCGACTTCGAGCCTCGAAGCGGACAGCACGCGATGGCGGACGCCGTCGCGCGGGCGTTTGAGGACGGCGGTGTCCTTCTCGCGGAGGCCGGCACCGGCACTGGCAAGACCGTCGCGTATCTTGTGCCGGCCATCCTCAGCCGCGAGCGCGTGTTGATCTCCACCGGCACGAAGAATCTGCAGGAGCAGATCTTCTTCAAAGACATTCCGGCACTGCGCGAAGCGCTCGACGTCCCTTTCACGGCGGCGTATATGAAGGGTCGCGCGAACTACCTGTGCCTGCATCGGCTCGATCAGTTGGCCGACGCGCAGGGCCCAGCCGCTCACGACGTTTTTCTTCCCATGATCCGCGACTGGTCGGCCACGACCGAGACGGGCGACCGCGCCGAGCTCGAGGAGCTTCCGGAAGACATCGCGTTCTGGAACGATGTCTCGGCGACCGCCGAAACCTGCCTGGGCACGGAGTGCCCGCGCTACGACGATTGCTTCGTGACGCGGATGCGCCAGCGGGCGGCCGCAGCCGACGTCGTGATCGTCAACCACCACCTGCTGTGCGCGGACGCGGCCGTCAGGCAGAGCGCCTTCGGCGAAGTGATTCCCGCGTGCAACCGGGCGATTGTCGATGAAGCCCATCAGCTCGAAGACGTGGCGACGCAGTACTTCGGTGTCAGCGTCAGCACGTACCGGCTGGAGGAGCTGGCGCGCGACGTCGAGCGGCTGACGGCGGCCCGCGTCGTCACCGATCGACAGGAGCGCGACGATATCGTCAGGGCCGTCGACCGGCTGCGCGACCACACGCGCGCCTTCTTCACCGAAATTGCGTTCGCCCATCGGAGCGACGACCGGCCGCGCAACGAGGAGCGCGTCCGCGCCACCCAGACGTCGCTCTCACACGCGAGCGAGGCTGCCGCCCACCTCACCGGGGCGCTCGATCGCATCGAAGCCACGCTCGCGCTCGTCCGGGCACAGCCGGCTGCGACGGACGGGGACGATGGCGATGGCAGCGGGCCGGCCGAACAGATCGCGGCGCTGGTGCGGCGGACGGGCGAACTGCGGACCGAGGTCCGCTTCCTGCTGCGGGCGTCGGAGCCCGAATACGTGTACTTTGTCGAGTTTCGCGGGCGCGGCGTGTTTCTGCGCGCGTCTCCGATCGACGTGTCATCCATCGTTCGCGAGCTGTTGCTCGATCGCATGCGCACGACGGTGCTGACGTCGGCAACCCTGACCGTGGACGGCGCGTTCGGGTACATTCGCGGCCGGCTCGGCATCCGCAGCGCGGCCGAGATCCGGCTGCCGTCTGAATTTGATTTCGCGCGTCAGACCGTCCTGTACTTGCCGCGGCGGATGCCCGATCCGCGCTCGGCCGAGTTCGCCCTCGCCGCCGGCCGGGAAGTGATCGACATTCTCAGGCGGACGCGCGGGCGGGCGTTCGTCCTGTTCACGAGCTACGCGACGCTTCGAGCGGTACAGGCGATTGCGGAAATGGCGCTCGACTATCCGATCTTCGTGCAGGGCGCGGCGCCCCGGTCGCAGTTGTTGAAACGGTTCAGGGAGACACCGCATTCGGTGCTGTTCGCCACGTCGAGCTTCTGGCAGGGCGTGGACGTGGTGGGCGAGGCCTTGAGTTGCGTGATCGTCGACAAGCTGCCGTTTGCCTCGCCCGGCGATCCGATTACGGCGGCGCGGATCGAGGCAATCCGGGCGGGGGGCGGCGAGCCGTTCGACGAGTACCAGGTGCCCCTGGCCATCCTGACGTTGCAGCAGGGGCTCGGGCGCCTCATCCGCCACCGGCGCGACCGTGGGGTGCTGGCCGTGCTCGATCCCCGGCTGCGGACGAAAGGCTACGGGCGGCGGTTCCTCGCGTCGCTGCCGCCCGCGCCCGTCGTTCATGAGCTCGACGCCCTCTCGGCTTTTCTGGCTGCCGATCTCGTGTAAACTGTTTTCGCTCAAGAGTTCCAGCAGTATTCAGGAGGGTTCGCCATGATCCGCCGATTTTCCGGCCGCCTGATGTGGCAGTTCGCGCTGGCCTTCGTGGCCGTTGCAGCGTTCGCGCTGCCGGCCGCCGCCCAAGGCATGATTACCGGTACTGTCGTCGATGCGCAGGGCCAGCCCGTCGAGGGCGCCAAGATCGTGATCGAACAGACCGAAGGCGCCACACGCAAGTTCGAGACGAAGTCCGACAAGAAGGGCAGCTTCATTCAGATCGGACTTCAATCGGCCCCCTACAAGGTCACGGCCGAAAAGGACAAGCTGGGCACCGCCACGGCCAACACGCGAGTGAGCCAGCGCGGTCCGGCGACTGTCAAGCTCGTCATCGGCGCCGGTGGGGGCAGCGATCCCGGCGCGGCCGCGAGAACCGCCGAGCTGCGCAAGGCATTCGACGACGGCGTGGCGCTGAGCCGCGAGGGCAAGTACGACGAGTCGATCGAATCGTTCAATCGCGCGCTGGCCGTCAACCCCAAGTGCCAGGACTGCTTCTACAACATCGGCTTCGCGTACTCGCAGAAGAAGGACTACGCCAAGGCCGAGGAAAATTACAAGAAGTCGATTGAAGTGAAGCCCGACTACGCCGAGGCGTACAACGGGCTCGCCAACATCTACAACGCGCAGCGGAAGTTCGACGAAGCGGCGGCGGCCAGCGCCAAAGCGTCCGAGCTCAGCAGCTCCCAGCCTGGGGGCCTCGCGGGCGGCAACGCCGACTCGCTGTATAACTCGGGCGTCATCCTCTGGAACTCCGGCAAGATTCCCGACGCGAAAAAGCAGTTCGAGGCCGCAATCGCCGCGAACGCCAATCATGCCGAATCCCACTATCAGTTGGGGATGGCGCTCGTGAACGAGGGCAACCTCGCGGGCGCGGCAACCGAATTCAACACGTAC
Organism: uncultured Acidobacteriota bacterium; assembly: GCA_963755195.1. Lineage (GTDB taxonomy): Bacteria > Acidobacteriota > Vicinamibacteria > Vicinamibacterales > CAVVIG01 > CAVQJU01. The sequence goes on from CAVWIZ010000001.1 coordinate 213,103, forward strand.
CTGAAGCTCGCGCCGGAGGGACCGAACGCCGCGACGGCAAAGGCGCTCGTCGCACAGCTCCCGAAGTAGTGCCGGACAACGTCGCCGTCCGCGCCCGGCTGGCGGAGGTTCGCGACCGCGTCGCGCGCGCCGCCCGCCGGGCCGGGCGCGACCCCTCGCTTGTCCGCCTCATCGCCGTCTCAAAAACCTTCGACGCCGAACACATTCGGGCCGCCGCGCGGGCGGGACAGGTGGACTTCGGCGAAAACAAAGTCCAGGAAGCGCAGGAGAAACGCGCGCAGACCGCCGATCTCGCGATCACCTGGCACCTGATCGGCCATCTCCAGTCGAACAAGGCCCGCAAGGCCGCCGCCGCATTCGACGTCATTCACTCGGTTGACGATGCCTCCCTCGTCAGGAAGATCGACGAGGCGGCCTCCGAGGCCGGCCGTCATATCGAGCTGCTCGTACAGGTCGATCTGGCGGGCGAGCCGACCAAACACGGCGCCCGCGAGGAGGCGCTGCCCGCGATTTTCGAGGCCGCGAAAGGCTGCGCCGCGGTGCGGCTGTCGGGCCTGATGGTGCTGCCGCCGGCGGCTGAGGACCCCGAAGCCGCGCGCCGCTGGTTCCGGGAGCTGCGCGCCACCCGCGACCGCCTGCTGGCCCGCGGCGTCGGCGCGGAAATGCTGACGGAACTGTCCATGGGGATGAGCCAGGATTACGAAATTGCCATAGAAGAGGGGGCCACGCTGGTCCGGGTGGGCACGGCCATCTTCGGGCGCCGGGGCGCCGGCTGACCCCTGTCGTCCGGGCGGGGACGGGCCGATAAGCCAACGGGAGAAACAACGCGCATGAATGTGAGCCCTCTGGACCTTCGTCAGCAGCGTTTCCATTCCAGATTCCGCGGCTTCGACAAAGTCGAGGTCACCTCGTTTCTTGCCGCCGTCGCCGAGGACTACGAACAGGCGCTGCGCGAAACCGACCGCCTCCGCCAGGAACTGGCGCGCATGGAGGCCGTCATCAGCGAGCACCGCGAGCACGAGCAGAACCTCCGCGCGACGCTGACCACGGCGCAGAAGCTGTCGGACGACATCAAAGCGGCCGCTGAAAAAGAGGCCGAACGCATCATCCGCGAGGCCGACGGCCGATCGCAGATCTTGCTCGACAAGACGCAGGCTCACCTCGAAGATATCCAGCGCGAAATCGACGGCCTGAAGCTGAAGCGGCGCGACGTCGAAACGTCAATCGAAGCCACCATCCAGACGCTGCACAACTCGCTCGACTACGTTCGCGAGCAGGAGACCAGGGAACGCGACGACAAGATCCTGTTCCACCGTCCGCGCCACACGGACCAGTCAAGTGACGCGCACGCCAGCCATGAGCCGAAGGCGATCGGCGCCCGGCTGTAAGCGTCCGTAGCGTCCACGTCGGCCGGACGCGCCACACTCCATGATTCGCGACACGCCCGCGGGCGTCGAAGTCGACGTCCGCGTCATCCCACGCGCAAAGAAGACCGTCCTCGACGGCGTGCGCGACGATGCGCTGCTGGTGCGTGTGGCGGCGCCTCCGCTCGACGGCGCCGCCAACGACGCCCTCATCGAGTACATCGCCGGCGCGCTTCGACTTCCCCGACGCGCCGTCCGTCTCGTCAGCGGTGAACGTGGACGGCGGAAGCGTCTCGCGATTGACGGCGTCAACGCGGATCTGGTGCGAGAATGGATCGGTGGCATCCACGCTCGTTGACCAACCCCTGCGCGACGTGCTGTCGGCGTTCGCCTCGTCCGCGCCCATGCCGGCCGGCGGCTCGGCGTCCGCCGCCGCTTCTGCGCTCGGCTCGGCGCTCCTGATCATGGCGGCTTCACTGGCACGCACGCGCTCGGGGTCGAGCGACGAGCGATCTGCGCTCGACGCCGCGCGCCTGGTCCTCGCCGAAATCGAGCGCCAGCTCACCGAAGCCATCGACGCGGACGTCGCGGCGTACGGCCGCCTCATCGCCGCGCGCGGTCAGCCGAAAGCGACGGCCGCCGACCAGGCCGCACGAACGGCCGCCATCCAGGAGGCGCTCCGCGGCGCCACCGGCGTGCCGCTCGGTCTGATGCGCCTGTCGGCCGCGGCGCTCGAGCAGGCCCGGGCCGTCGCGGCGCACGCTCACCGGGCGGCCGAGACCGACGTCGCGGTGGCGGTCACGCTGCTCCGTGCCGGCTTCGAGGGCGCTCGACTGACGGTGGAGGCGAACCTGCGTGGGGAAATGAACGTCGACGCGATCAAGGATGAATGCCGGCGTCTCTCCGACGAGGTGAACGCGGCAGCGAGTGAAGCGGCGCGGCTACTTGGGTGAATCGTTCAATCTGACCGGGGTCATGACAGCGGCATCGACAGTCATGCTCATCGGCAACGGAATCGCAACCCCCGGAAACACGCTGATCGGTAGTGTGAACGACGCCTCGACAGTCGTGTGATGTTCCCCGGCTCGAAGCGTGATCATCTCCCCCGTCACCGCGAGACCGTACATCGAGGCCTGCTCCACGATTCTCTGCCGCAGGTCGTTCTCGCTTCTCTCCGTGACCTTTGCCTCGGTGAGCACCGCATCTTTGAACTTGTAGTACGGAGCGAAACTCCTGCTCACCTGCCAGAGGGCGTTGGCAAAAAGCACGACCAGGATGAACTTGAAAAGCCCCTTCATGTCAGTGAATCAAGTGCAACATCCGATCCCACCGGGTTCGGGTGAAGAAGTGCGCAAACACGGACGCCAGGCCTTTCAGCGTGGCTCCGGCCGATTCGTCCTGATAGTCCTCACGTCCGGATTCGTACGACCAGTAGATGAGGAGCGCCTTCCCTTTGACGTAATCGCGCGGCAGAAATCCCCAATACCGGCTGTCCTGCGAGTTGTCTCGGTTGTCGCCCATGACGAAATACTGGTTGGGGGGAACCGTCACCGGACCGTACCGCTCGCGGACGTCGAACGACGTGACCTCGGCGACGTCCGATACGTGGCCAGCCTGATCCAGAAAGTGCACGTACGGCTCATCGAGCGCCGTGCCGTTGATGTAGACCTTTTTCATACGCAGCTCGACGGTGTCTCCTGGCAGGCCGATGACGCGCTTGATGAAATCGCGGTCGGGCTCCTCCGGGTACTTGAACACCACGATGTCGCGGCGATTGATCGTGCCCACGGGCAATAGCGTGCGTTCGATGCCCGATTGCGTGGGGCTGAAGACAAACTTGTTGACCAGGAGGTGATCGCCGATCAGCAGGTTCTCCTCCATCGAGCCCGTGGGAATCTTGAACGCCTGCACGATGAACGTGCGCACGAAGAGCGCCAGAATCACGGCAATGACGATGGACTCGAAATATTCGCGCAACGTCGATTTCTTGAAGTCGGTGGTCATTCTCTTCTTCACTGGCGGCGGGGCCCCACCCCCGCCGCGAACTGACGCTGATGCCTCGCCTCGGATCTCCATGTCCTCGGCTCGGCACGCCACCCCAGCGCGGCTGCCGCGCCGGGGACCCCGGCATGGCCGCAGGCGCTCTGCTAGCTGTCTGAGTCGGTACCCATCTTGAGTACCGCAAGAAACGCCTCCTGCGGGATTTCAACCTTGCCGACCCGCTTCATCCGCTTCTTGCCTTCCTTCTGCTTCTCCAGCAGCTTGCGCTTACGGGAGATGTCGCCGCCGTAGCACTTGGCGAGCACGTTCTTGCGCATCGCCTTGACCGACTCGCGCGCGATGATCCGGCCGCCGATCGCCGCCTGAATGGCCACCTCGAACATCTGGCGCGGAATCAGCTCGCGCATTTTCGACGCCAGCGCTCGGCCCCGATCGTACGCCGTGTCGCGGTGGACGATGATCGACAGCGCGTCCACGGGATCGCCGTTCACCAGGATGTCGAGCTTCACGAGCGGCGACGGCCAGTAGCCAGTCACATGATAGTCGAGCGACGCATAGCCGCGTGAGATCGTCTTCAGCTTGTCATAGAAATCCAGCACGACCTCGTTGAAGGGTAATTCGTAAGTTATAAGGACGCGGTCGGAGGCCAGGTATTCCAGCGTTTTCTGGACGCCGCGCTTGTCCTGGCAGAGTTGCAGGATGCCGCCGACGTGCTCGGCCGGCGTCAGAATCATGGCCGTGATCACCGGCTCTTCGATGACGTCGATGCGGCCCGCGTCCGGCAGTTTCGCGGGGCTGTCGATCTCCTGCACGACCCCGTCAGTCGTCGTCACCCGGTACAGCACGCCCGGCGCCGTCGTCACCAGGTCCATGTCGAATTCGCGCTCGAGCCGCTCCTGCACGATCTCCATGTGCAGCAGGCCCAGAAACCCGCAGCGGAAACCAAAGCCGAGCGCGACCGACGTTTCCGGTTCGTAAAAAAAAGACGCGTCGTTCAGCCGGAGCTTTTCGAGCGCATCGCGCAGCTCGGGGTACTCGTGACCCTCCACCGGATAGAAACCGGCGAACACCATCGGCTTCAGCGGCTTGAAGCCGGGAAACGGCTCGACCGCCTGGCGCGCGGTTTCCGTGATCGTGTCGCCGATTTTCGCGTCGCTGATCTTCTTGATGTTCGCGACGAGAAAGCCGACTTCGCCGACGCCGAGCGATTGGACCTCGACCGCCTTCGGCGTGAAAATGCCGACCTGCAGCGACTCGTAGTCCTGCCCCTCCGCCATGAGACGGATTTTCATGCCGGGCCGAATCGTACCGTCGATCACGCGGATGACGATGACGACGCCCCGGTAGGGGTCGTACCAGGAGTCGAAGATCAGGGCCTTGAGCGGCGCGTCGGTCACCCCCGCGGGCGGCGGCAGGCGGTGAACGATGGCCTCGAGTATTTCGGGCACGCCGGTTCCCTGTTTCGCGCTCGCCAGGAGCGCGCGGTCGCCGTCGAGACCGATGATGTCGGAGATCTGCCGGCGCGTTTCCTCGGGCTGCGCGCCGGGCAGATCGATCTTGTTGATGACCGGGATGATTTCGAGGTTGTTCTCGACGGCCAGGTACGCGTTGGCGAGGGTCTGCGCCTCGACCCCCTGCGATGCGTCGACGAGGAGCAGCGCACCCTCGCACGCCGCCAGCGAGCGCGTGACTTCGTAGGAAAAATCGACGTGGCCCGGCGTGTCGATGAGGTTCAGCACGTACTGCTGGCCGTCGGTCGCCGTGTAATGCAGGCACACCGGGTGCGCCTTGATCGTGATCCCGCGCTCGCGCTCCAGATCCATGGCGTCGAGGACCTGCGCTTCCATTTCGCGCGCCTGCAGCGCGCCGGTGAGCTCGAGAAAGCGGTCGGCGAGCGTCGACTTGCCGTGATCGATGTGCGCGATCACGGAGAAGTTGCGAATCTTCTGGGGGTCCACTGTCTATCGGGGTCTATCGCGATTCGACCGGCACGTAGCGCTGGGGGTACTCCGGTCCGATGTAGTCGGCGCGTGGGCGAATCAGCCGGTTGTTCGCGTACTGCTCGAGCACGTGCGCCGTCCATCCCGAGACGCGGCTCACGGCGAAGATCGGGGTGAACAGATCGATCGCGATGCCGAGCGCGTGGTAGGTCGACGCGGAGTAGAAGTCGACGTTGGCGTTCAGCTTCCGCTCCGACTTGACGACGGCCTCGATCCGCTGCGACATGTCGTACCACGCCGGGTGCCCCGCACGCTGGCCCAGATCGCGCGACATCTGGCGCAGGTGGGTCGCGCGCGGATCTTCGGTGTGATAGACGCGGTGCCCGAAGCCGGGAATCTTTTCCCGGCGCGCCAGCTTCGCGCGGACCACCTCCTCGGCGCGGTCGACGCCGGCCGTCTCGCCGATGTCCAGCAGCAACCGCATGACATCGGCGTTCGCACCGCCGTGCAACGGCCCCTTGAGCGCGCAGATGGCCGCGACGATCGCCGAGTGCATGTCGGTCAGCGTCGCCGCCGCCACACGCGCCGCGAACGTCGACGCGTTCAGCTCGTGATCGGCGTGCAGGATCAACGCGACGTCGAACGCGCGCGTCTCCAGGCCGCCCGGCCGCTGGCCGGTGAGCATGTAGAGGAAATTGGCCGCATGTCCCAGAACCGGATCCGGATCGATCGGCCCTCCGCCGGCCGCCACGCGGCCCATGGTGGCGACGAGCGACCCGATTTGCGCGGTCAGCCTGACAGCCTTGCGCTCGTTCGCCGACGATGAGTGGTCGGAGGCGTCCTGATCGAACTGGCCGAGCGCCGACACGAGCGTCCGCAGGAGGTCCATCCCGTTGGCATTGTTCACTGCGGCGCCGGCGGCGCCGAGGGGCAACGTGCGCATGAGCCGCAGCACCGGCTCGGGCAGCGCGCGTCCGGCGGCCAGCTGCGACTGCAGGTCGCCGAGCTCGGCGCGCGTCGGCAGCCGGCGATGCCACAGCAGGAAACAGACTTCTTCAAACGTCGCATGGCGCGCGAGATCGTGGATGTCGAATCCGCAGTAGGCGAGGACGCCGTGGTCGCCGTCCAGGTAGCAGATCGCCGACGTTGTCGCAACGGTGTCTTCGAGCCCGGCTTTAGGCGTCGCGGCCGTGGTCATACCCTTTCAATCATACTCCGGCCGCGCGGCGCGACGCCGCAACCGGCGTCGCGGGGTGGTAGACGAAGCCGATCGTCACGCCGACGACAATCCATTCCACCAGGTTCGCGAGGGCGAAATAGCCAGCCATTCGCCTGCCGATGTTCATCGTCGCGTAGTCGACGCCGGCGACGTACCCGACGACCAGCAGGCCAATCAGCGCGCCGAACCGCATTCCCTCCTGCACACCGTTTCCCCCTTCGTAGCCCTTCGCGTACATGTAGGTCGCGACGAGCATCGCGAACAGAATGCCGACGAACATCAGCGGCAGGTATCCGGTCTGCACATCGCTCGGGCGGTAGATGGCCGGATACTTCTCAAACTCGCTGCTGATCACGTTCCCGTACACGACGAATCCGTAGATGCCGTCAACGACCGTGGCGACGGCGGCGGCGAGCACGAGTCGACCGTAATGCATGGCGCACTCCTTTCGTTACGTGGCGAAGGTCGCGCCGAATATACGCGGGTTAATCAGTGAATGCGAGAGGAAATCGGCAGGGTCGGCGGGCGCGCGGCCGGCTGATCTTCGAATTGGCCCTGCGGGCCCATGCGCGCGTACCGCAGGAACATCTGGCCCCACTCGGTCAGCTCGCACCAGCGCTCGAACACGCGGCGGTCGACGAGCGGCCAGCGGTAGAAATCATGGTACACGTCGCTGGCGAGAATGAAGCCGTTGACGAGCGGCGTGTGGAAGAACAGCTTCTGAAACCTCTTGAGCGGCCCGAACCAGATGAGGTCGCCGCCGCCGATGCGGACGAGGTTCTTGCCGACATGGAAGTGCCAGTTCTCCGCGGCCGCATCCCGGTCGCCGACGATCTCGATGTCGCGCGGGTCGCCGACGCCGAGACCGTCCTCGTGGGCGAGCCGGATGTAGTCGAGCGACAGGGGATCGAAGCCCATCATCTTCGCCGAGACCGCATCGATGGCCACCTGGTCGGCCGACGCGAGCATCACGTTCTTCACGACGGGGAACATCGTGCGCGGTCCTGGCCCGTTGCCGGCGGTCGTGCCGTCCATGATGGCGAACAGCCCCGAATGGATCTCTTTCTGGATCGCCAGCAGATCGACCAGCGTTTCGTGGATCCACGAGTGCGTGTAATGCCGTCTCGTGTTGAGCAGGCCGCCGAACGCGTTCTTCATCGCGCCGGTCGTCGTCGTGTAGATGTGGCACTTGGTCGTGGGCAGGTGGACGATGTTCTTGCCGAAGAAGAAGTCGGGAATGTGAATGCCCTCGGGGAAGATGCGGTCGAGCACGCGCATCCGCGCCTTGGGTTTGTAGGGCACCCACGTCATGTCCCCGTCCTTGAAGTTGTAGAGCACCGGCACCTGGTAGCGCTTGAAGATCGGCACGTAGTGATTCAGGTCTTCGCCCTTGAACGCGTTGGTGACGACCGTCTTGTTCTGGACGCACACTTGATCCGCGAAGCTACGGCGGGCCAGCGCCTGAATCGTGCCTTCGAGCTGCCACGGCGTCGTATTCGCGGCCGGAAAGGGAAAGTGCCAGGAGATGTTGTCTTTGAGAATGGTGGTCTTGCCGCTCACGAGCGCCTGGGAGACGCCGGCCAGGTCGACCAGCCGGTCGATGTCCTGAAAAATCGTGTCTGGCGTAACTCGAAGAACGGCGACTTTCGCCTTCATGAACTCTGGCGGCCCGGTTGCAGCTCGGCCACGCCTTCAGAGCCGCCGGCGTATTGCTGGACGATCGACAGAAGCCCCGTGTAGAGGAAGCCGACCTGGAAGAGGACGAGGAACGGCAGCGTGCCGTAGATCTGGTTGGCGAGCGCGTAGAACACGGTGGCCGTGAAGTACAGCCCGAGCGCCAGCTCGATGAGCGGCTGCACCGCGACCGACTGATGGTACTTCTTGCCGATCCACTCGTCCGAATCGCCCTCGATGCGGTACTTCGGCGTGCGCGCGAACTCGGACTGCTTGTTGAAGATCGCCTCGAACACGGCGCGGGTATTGTTCACCGACAGGCCGATACCGACCGACATGAGGAACGGGACATATTTCAGTCGCGTGCGCCAGTCGGCGTGAATCTCGCGCTGGCACACCATGTAGAAATTGCAGAAGGAGAACGTCGCCGCGAAGAACAACGGCACGTCGATGAGCATCATCTCGTACCAGCCCATGTTGTACCGGATGACCATCGACGGGAACATCAGGATGGACAGCACGCACATCAGGATGTAGTTGAAGTTCGCGGTCAGGTGGAAGAAGGCCTCGGCCTTCACGCGAAAGGGCAGGTTCGACTTCAAAATCCGCGGCAACAGCTTCCGGCACGTCTGCACGGACCCTTTCGCCCATCGGTGCTGCTGCGATTTGAAGGCGTTCATTTCAACCGGCACTTCGGCGGGCGCGAGAAGCGACGGCACGAAGATGAACTTCCAGCCGCGCATCTGCGCGCGGTAGCTCAGGTCGAGGTCTTCGGTCAGCGTGTCGTGCTGCCAGCCGCCCGCATCGTCAATCGCCGTGCGGCGCCAGACGCCGGCCGTTCCGTTGAAGTTGAAGAAGCGGCCGCCGCGATTCCGCCCGCCGTGCTCGAGGATGAAGTGGCCGTCGAGCAGAATGGCCTGAATCTTCGTCAACAGCGAGTAATCCTGGTTGATGTGTCCCCAGCGTGCCTGAACCATTCCCACCTTCGGCTCGCGGAAGAACGGGATGAGCCGCGTCAGAAAATCCGTCGTCGGGATGAAGTCCGCGTCGAAAATGGCGACGAACTCGCCGCGGGCGACCTTGAGCCCGGCTTCGAGCGCGCCGGCCTTGTAACCGGTGCGGTTCGCGCGGTGGAAGTACTTGATGTCGAACCCCTGGGCGGTCAGGCGCCGGACGGCCAGATCCGCGATGCTGCGCGTTTCGTCGGTCGAGTCGTCGAGCACCTGGATTTCGAGCAGCTCCTGCGGGTAGTCGATCAGACAGACGGCGGCGATGAGCCGGTCCGCGACGTACATCTCGTTGTAGAGCGGCAACTGGATCGTGACCACCGGCAGCGGATCGAGCGGCGGGCCAGCCTTGGGTTCCTTGTCGCGATTCTTCATGTAGAGGTACACGAGGTAGTACCGGTGCCATCCGTACACAGCAAGGATAATGAGGACGAAAAAGTATGCGGCGAGGGTGAGCGTTTCGGCGGGAGTCATGTGCTAACGATGCAATCATTTATATTACTGTTGGGTCAGGATGACGTCAAACAAATGGCTTGAGGATTTTCTGGCTCAGGTGGCACTCGGCGAGCTCGATGCCGACACGGCACGCGAGCAACTGCTGCAATTGCTGCGCGCCCGCCCGTTCGAGGATCTGGGGTTCGCCCGCGTCGATCATCATCGCAGCATCCGGCAGGGGTTCCCCGAAGTCATCCTCGGCCTGGGCAAGACCCCCGGCCAGATCGCGGGTATTGCCGCTGAAATCGTCGGTCGCGGCTCGACGCTCCTGGTAACCCGCGCGAGCGCGCCGGCGTTCGAGGCCGTTTCCGCCGTCGTGCCCGGAGCGTTGTACTACCCGGATGCCGGCGTTATTACGCTTCGGCAGAATGATATCGTGCCCGGCAAAGGCACCATCGTGGTCAGTTCGGCGGGCACGTCGGATCAGCCGGTGGCCGAAGAGGCGGCTCTGACGGCCGAATTGATGGGCAACACGGTGGAACGCATCTACGACGTCGGCGTCGCCGGACTCCACCGCCTGCTCGGCGAACGCCACCGTTTGGCCGCCGCCCGCGTCATCATCGTCGTCGCGGGAATGGAAGGAGCGCTGCCCAGCGTGGTATCCGGCCTTGTGAGCGTTCCGGTCATCGCCGTGCCGACGAGCGTCGGCTACGGCGCCAGCTTTGGAGGCATCGCGGCGCTCCTCGGCATGCTCAACAGTTGCTCGTCAGGCGTGTCAGTCGTCAACATCGACAACGGCTTCGGAGCAGCCAATATCGCGAGTTTGATCAACCATTTGTAGGGATTGGGTAATTGGGTAACCGGGTAATCGAGTAATTGAGCGCTCTGCTCGTTGGAGCGGCTCAATTACCCAATTTTCAGATTACTCAATTACCCGATTCAGCGTCAGATGTACGCTAGCATTAAGGGTTCCCCACCTTATGCAGTCTGCTGTCCTGCGGGCCCTCGAGTTCGATCGTGTCGTCGAGATGGTCCGCGGCTTCGCCCTGACGCCGATGGGCGACGAGCGCCTGGCGCGGCTCGCCCCGGCGACCGATCCGCAGAAGGTCGCGCAGCTGCTGGCCGCCACGACCGAAACCACGCGGTATCTCGCGGCGAACGCGCTGTTTCCGCTGCGTGCGTCCACCGAGCTCCCTCAGATTCTCGCGGCGCTCGCCATCGAGGGACGGGCGCTCGAGCCGCTGCGGCTCGTCGCGCTGGCGGCGTTTCTCGATTCTGTCGACGAAGCGAAGGCCGCGATCCGGCGCACGCCGGGATCGTTTGCGTACCTTGAAGCCGCGACCGGGCCAGCCGCCTCGTTCAAGACTGAAACCACGCAGGTTCGCGACAAGATCGATCAGTCGGGCGAGGTGGTCGACGATGCGAGCCCGGAGCTCAAGCTCGTTCGGGAGCGCCTGCGAAAGCAGCGGGCGCGGCTCCGGGGCACGCTCGAGTCGTACCTGCGCGGCAAGGACACCGCCAAATACCTCCAGGATCTGGTCGTCACCGAGCGGAACGGACGCTACGTGCTCGTCGTCAAGTCCGAGCATCGGACGTCGATTCCTGGCATCGTGCACGGCGCGTCCACGAGCGGCGCCAGCCTCTTTCTCGAACCCTTGAGCACCGTCGAGATCAACAACGACATCGTCGCGCTCCAGGAGCAGGAAATCGAACAGGTCCGCCGGATCCTGCTGGCGCTCTCCGACGCGTTTCGCGCGCGTGCCACCGAGCTGGCGCGCACCATCGACGCGGCGACAGACCTCGACATCCTCCAGGCGCGCGCCCGGTTCTCCGACTCGATCGACGGCATCGAACCCGCCTTGTCCGACGACGGCGCCTTCGAGCTGCAGGCGGCGCGTCATCCGCTGCTCAAGTCGGCGGTGCCGGTGACGGTCAAGATCATCCCGCCGGCCACGTGTTTGCTCATCACCGGGCCGAACACCGGCGGCAAGACCGTGGCGCTCAAGACGGCGGGACTGCTCGCGCTGATGGCGCAGGCGGGCCTGCGGATTCCGTCCGCCGACGGCTCGCGGCTGCCTGTGTTCCGATCGCTCTTCGCCGACATCGGCGACGAACAGTCGATCGACGCCAGCCTGAGCACGTTCTCGGGGCACATCACCAACCTCGCCGCCATGGATCGCGGTCTCCAGACGCCGGCGCTCGTCCTGCTCGACGAAATTGGATCGGGCACCGACCCGATCGAAGGGGGCGCGCTCGGCGTCGCCATCGTCGATCACTTCCGCCAGCGAGGCGCAACGGTCGTGGCAACGAGCCATTACGACGCCCTCAAGACCTACGCGTCGACGACCGCGGGGGTGACCAGTGCCGCGTTCGGCTTCGATCCGGATACGTTCGCGCCGACGTACCAACTCCTGTACGGATCGCCCGGACGAAGCCTGGCGCTCGAGATCGCGGGGCGGCTCGGCCTCAACCCCTCCGTCGTCGCCGCGGCGCGGCGGAACCTGACCGCGCGCGAGGCGCAGCTCGCCGAACACCTGGCCAAGATCGACAAGGACATGCGCGCGCTCGAGCACGAGCAGCGGCTCGTGGCGCACGAACGCGAAGCCATCGGGGCCACCGAAGCCAGGATGCGCGAGCGTGAAGAAGCGCTGCGCCAGCGGGAAGAGACGTTCCGCCGGCGGCTGAACGAGGAGCTCGAGGCCGAGCTCCGGCAGGCTCGCCGGGCGATCGACGGCGTGATTACGGACCTGAAGACGAAAACGCACGCGGCGGCGCAAGAGGCGGCCCGGCAGGCGGTCACGACCGGCGACACCGGCGCGATGCGCGCCGACGCGCGGAACGCCGTGGACACCATCGTCCGGCAGTTCGCGGAGCCGGCCGAACGGCCGGCGGCTGTGGAGCCCGCCGGACACGCGCCGTCGATTGGCGATCGAGTGCTCGTCGGCGGGCTCGGTCTCGAAGGGGTCGTCACCTCATTGCACGACGGGACGGCCGATCTCGACGTCCGCGGGAAACGCATCCGCGCCGCGGTGCGCGACCTGCGCGTCGTCGGCGGGGGCGCGGCGGTCGCGGCGTCGCGCGTGACGGTGCACGTCGAGCTGCAGCCCCGTGATCACGCGTCATCGGATCTGAATGTGGTCGGCTGCACCGTCGATGAGGCCATCGCGCGCGCCGAGCGATTTCTGGACGAATCGCTCCTGGCCGACCAGCGGACGGTCCGGGTGATTCACGGCTACGGCACGGGTCAACTCAAGCGTGCGCTGGCGGGGTTTCTGCAACAGCATCCGCTCGTGGCCCGGTTTGACGCCGCGCCGCCCGATCAGGGCGGCGGGGGGGTGACTGTGGTGGAGCTCAAAGAGTGAGGGGAATCTGGTAATTGGATAATTGAGTAATTGAGTAATTTGGTAGTCGAACGACATCAAAATTACCAAATTATCCAATTACCAAATTACCCGATTACTCAATTACCCAATTGTGATGGGCCTGTTCCCCCAGACGTTCATTGACGACTTGCGCCTGCAGGCGAACATCCTGCAGGTCGTGCAGGAGTACGTCTCGCTCAAGAAAGTCGGCCGGACGTACAAGGGCCTCTGCCCGTTCCATTCGGAAAAGTCACCGTCGTTTCACGTCGATCCAGAGAAAGGCTTCTTTCACTGCTTCGGGTGCAGCGTCGGCGGCGACGTGTTCAAGTTCCTGGAGCTCCACGAGAAGCTCGGGTTTCAGGATGCCGTTCGGATGCTGGCGCAACGAGTCGGGATGCCGATCCCGGAAGAAGTCGAAGGCAGCTCAGACGACAGCAGGCGTGATGCCGGCCTTCGAGAATCGCTGCTCAAAGCGCACGAGGTGGCGGCGGCCTACTTCCGCGAGCAGCTCGCAGGGCCAGCGGGTGCGCGGGCGCGGCAGCAGTTGACCGAGCGCGACGTGACGGCATCGACCATCGACCAGCTTGGGCTCGGCTTCGCGCCGAACTCACGCGACGGACTGAAAGGCCGGCTGCTCGGTCAAGGCTTCCCGCAAAGCCTGCTGCTCCAAGGCGGGCTGTTGGTGCAGCGCGACGGCGGAGAGGCGATCGATCGGTTCCGCAACCGCTTGATGGTGCCGATTTGCCGCGATACGGGATCGGTGATTGCATTTGGCGGACGCGCGATGGACGCAGACCAGGTACCCAAGTACTTGAATTCCCCCGAAACGGCCATCTATTCGAAAGGGAGAACGCTTTACGGTTTGAACCTGTCGAAAGCCGCCATAAGGAAGTCGGGGTACGCGGTGCTCGTCGAAGGCTATTTCGATTTCGCGCAGGTCTTTCGGACCGAGGCCGCTCCGGTGGTGGCGTCGTGCGGCACGGCGCTCACGTCGCAACAGGCCCAGTTGCTCAGACGGTTCACGACCAAAATCGTCCTCAGCTTCGACCCTGACGCCGCCGGCCAGGGCGCGGCCGTCAGGTCTTGCGAGCTCCTTGTGGCCGAAGGCTTCGACGTCAACGTGGTTGTGCTGGACAAAGGCGAAGATCCCGATACATTTATCAGGCGCAAGGGGGCGGCGGAGTATCGGGACCGCCTGAGGGGTTCGCGGCCGTATCTCGAGTACTTGCTCGATCAGGCGGCCGCGGGACTCGACTTCGGGCATGACGAAAACCGGCGCCAATTCCTGAACAAGATGCTGACGGTTGCCGCCCGAATTCCCGACCCGGCCGCGCGCGATCAGTTCGCGGATCGGATTGCGCATAAAGCGCGCATTACGGAAGACGTCGTGCGGGCCGAAATTCGAAAGGCCGCCGTCGCCCGGCGCACCACGGTGACGGCCCGCGAGCTGCCCCCGGGCAGCGGCGCCGGGCAGCTGAAACCCGCCGAACGGGGCCTGATTTGGGGGTTATTTCACAAAACGCGCGAGGCTCAGGCGGCCCTGGCCGAGCTCGAGCCAGACGACCTGGCGCAGCTGGCGGGCCGCGAAGTCTTCGAGCTGGCCCGGTCTCTGCACGACCAGCCGGCGGATCATCTACCTTCCGAGCTGTTGCGGCGTCTAAGTACAATGAATGCCCAGCTCGTCACGGGCATCGCGGGGGAGAATACGGCGCCGGTGACCGGCCCCGGGGATCTGACGGAATGTGCCCGCATCCTGAAGCGGCTGCGCTGCGAGCGCGAGCGCGCCGCCATTCAGCGCGAAATCGATCGGCTGCAAGGGCTCGGATTACGCCAACACGGTGATGCGATCAACCTGCTCCTGAACCAGAAGCGCACATTGGCGCAGCGGATAGAAGAACTGACGTAGAGATAGCCAGAGGAGAGATCATTTGTCGATCGAGGAAAAATACGACGAAGTCCGGCAGCTCATCAATATCGGCAAGGAAAAGGGCTACCTGCTGTACGACGAGGTGAACGAGCTCCTGCCCGCCGAAATCACCTCGTCGGAAGAACTGGACGACCTGTTCAACACGTTTGGCAGCGCGGGCATCGAGGTCATCGACTCCGACCAGAAGTACCTGCGCGACGACAAGCCGATCGACCGGACCGGCGAAGGCTCCGAGGAGATCGAGCTCGACCTGACGCCGGGGGCGCTCGACAAGACGAACGACCCGGTGCGCATGTATCTGCGCGAGATGGGCACGGTGCCCCTGCTGACACGCGAGGGCGAGGTCGAGATCGCCCGGCGCATCGAGCGCGGCAAGCTCGCCGTCATCAAGTCGATCTCCCGTACGCCGCTCGTCGCCAAGAAGGTCATCCTGCTCGGCGATCAGCTGCATGTCGGCGAGCGCACCATCCGCGAGCTCGTGATCTTCAACGACGAGGAGATCACCGACGAGCGGATTGCCGAACGCTCCAAGCAGGTCCAGAAGCAGATCGAGGCGGTTCGGAAGGCGCGCGGCGCCTCCGAGAAATTCGAGGAGAAGCTCGCCGACACGCCCAAAGGCGCCACGACGCGCGACAAGCGCAAGTACCGGCGGGCGAACTGGGCCGCCATGCGCGCGCGCGTGGAGCTGTCCCAGCGCATCCGCGAGATCGAGTTCACCGAGTCCGTGAAGCGCCGGCTCATCGACGAGATGAAGGACGCGGTCGAGTCGGTCAGGGGCGTGCAGCGCGAAATCGAAGGCCTCGACCGTCAGCTCAACCCGAAGAACAGGAAGCAGCGCCTCAGGGAAGAGGACAAGAAGAACTTCCTGCGGATGAGCAAGGAGCAGAAGTTCAAGCTCAAGGGGATGACCGACGCCCTCGAGCAGGAGCCGAGCGAACTGAAGCAGACCCTCGACACGATTCTGCGCGGCGAGTACCAGGCCGAGCAGGCGAAGAAGGAACTGGTCGAAGCCAACCTGCGCCTCGTCGTCTCGATTGCCAAGAAGTACACCAACCGCGGCCTGCAGTTCCTCGATCTGATTCAGGAAGGCAACATCGGCCTCATGAAGGCCGTGGACAAGTTCGAGTACCGCCGCGGCTACAAGTTCTCGACCTACGCCACGTGGTGGATCCGCCAGGCCATCACACGCGCGATCGCCGATCAGGCCCGCACCATCCGCATCCCGGTGCACATGATCGAGACCATCAACAAGCTCATCCGCACGTCGCGTGCGCTCGTGCAGGAGCTCGGCCGCGAGCCGACCTCGGAGGAAATCGCCAAGCGGATGGACATCCCGGTGTCGAAGGTCCGCAAGGTCCTGAAGATTGCGCAGGAGCCCATCTCCCTGGAGACGCCGATCGGGGAAGAGGAAGATTCACATCTTGGCGACTTCATCGAAGACCGTCAGGTGGTGTCGCCGGCCGAAGCGGTGATCAACCTCAATTTGAAGGAACAGACCGAGTCGGTCCTCAAGACCCTGACGCCCCGTGAAGAGAAGGTCATCAAGATGCGGTTTGGCGTCGGCGACGGCAGCGAACACACCCTCGAGGAAGTCGGCCAGAGCTTCGCGGTCACGCGCGAACGGATCCGGCAGATCGAGGCCAAGGCGCTCCGCAAGCTGCGCCACCCGTCGAGAAGCCGCAAGCTGCGCGCGTTCCTGGAAGGCAGGACGTCGTAGCCGCGCCGACGCGTTTCGCGCGCAGGCGGACTGACTGTAGACTGTGGGACGGGCCCATAGCTCAACGGTTAGAGCCGCCGGCTCATAACCGGCTCGTTCCAGGTTCGAATCCTGGTGGGCCCACCAACCTTCGCTCGCCTGTCAGGCGAAGGTTGTCCGCCGTAGCCGCAAAGCGGCGAAGGCGGACTGACGATCGCGAGCGAGCTACGGTTGGCAAGCCCCAAGCAAAAGTGGCGCGTAGCGCGAGAGTGGACGGCAGGCCATCCGGAACGGCGGCTCTATCCGGCGGGCAACGACGGCAAGTCGGACGCGACTATGAGACTTCACGACCACAGGATGACAGGACGCAAAGAGCCCCGGTGCTGACGCGCCGGGGCTTTTTTTGTTGATGAACGCCGATCTCGAACGCATCATCGTCCTGCAGCGGCTCGACTCGGCCGCGCACGCCGCCGAGCGCCGCCTGGCAGAAGAGCCCGAGCGCGAGAAGACGCTCGAAGCCGCGCTGACGGCCGCCCGCGAACACGTCGCGTCGGCCAAGGAGAAGCTCGCCGAAAGTCAGACCGCCCGGCGCGCCCTGGAGAAGGACGTCGCCCTGCACCAGGGCCGCCTGTCGAAATTCCGCGACACGGCGATGGCCGTGAAGACCAACCAGGAATACGCCGCGGTACAGAAGGAGATTGAGTTCGCGCAAACGGAGATGAAGTCCGCCGAGGACAAGGTGCTCGAGCGGATGCTCGAAGCCGACGATTTGACGGCGGCCATGAAGCGCGCCGAGGCCGAGCTCGCCGCGGAAGTGAAGAAGGCTGACGCCGACCGAAAGGGCATCGCTGCCGAAAGCGCGGAGTTGAAGGCGTCGCTCGAACGGATTGGCGCCGAACGGGCCGAAGTCGTCCGTACGCTCAGTCCCCAGGTGCTCGACACCTTCGAGCGCGTGGCGCAGCGCCGCAACGGCATCGCCGTGGCGGAAGCGCGCGACGGGATTTGCACGATTTGCCACGTGCGCCTCCGGCCGCAGGTGTTCAACACCGTGCGGCGGAACGAGCAAATCATTCAGTGCGACAGCTGCAACCGCGTCCTGTATTTCGTGCCCATCGCCGCGGCGGACGGCGTCACGCAGCCGGCGCAGTAGAAACCCATGGGTTCACGGTTCAAGGTTCGCGGTTCACGGTTCAACGTTCGGGGTTCGGCTTTGAGATCGAACCGTGAACCCTGAACCGGGAACCTTGAACCAGTTCGTCGCGTACATCGACGGCGGCGCCCGCGGAAACCCGGGACCGGCCGGCTACGGCGTGCGCATCGAGCAACCCGACGGCGCCCTCATCGAGGAATTCCACGCCTCGATTGGCGTGGCCACCAACAACGTCGCCGAGTATCGCGGTCTGCTGGCGGCGCTCGAATGGGCGCGGGCGCACGACTGCCGATCCCTTCACGTCCGATCGGACTCCCTGCTGCTCGTCGAGCAGATGCGCGGCCGCTACAAGGTCAAGAACCCCGGCCTCCAGCCGCTGTACGCGAAGGCACGGCTCCTCGCGCACGACATCGGGCGAGTGACATTCGAGCACGTCGGCCGGGCGCTCAACGAGCACGCCGATCGGCTCGCGAATGCGGCTATGGACGACGCCGACGTCTGATGGCCGCCGCCATCCGGCCGGCGGCTCTTCCGTCCCTTCGATACGAACAAAACACGTCGGCATGGCTGGCTGTGCACAAGCCGGCGACATACACCTGATCCGCGGGCACTCCAGCTGATTCGAGCTGATCGCGCGCGGCCTGCCAGCCGTCGAAGAACCAGTGGTCCGCACGTCGCGTCGACGAAAGCGACGGCATCGACGGATTGCCGCGCGACGGCAGCGGATCGCGAGTGAACCAGCGCGCGAGCCGTGGTGAATCGAACCCGGCTTCCTCGAACCGCGCACGCACATCGCCGCCCACCTCGTAGCAGCAGGCGCCAATGGCTGGCCCCACCGCCGCAATCAAGTCGGCCGGCCGGCTGCCGAATTCGCCGGCCAGTCGTTCGACGGCGACGCGGGGAACCGACAACGCCAGGCCGCGCCAGCCCGCATGAGCCGCGGCGACAGCGCCTGTCCGCCGATCGGCGATGAGCAGTGGCAGACAGTCCGCGGTCTTGATCGCCAGAGCCACTTCGTGGGCATCAGACAGGATGACGTCGGCCTCGGCAGACTTTTCGTGGTCCGTCACCGGCTCTCCTTCCCGGTGGACCACCGTCGCGTCGCCGTGCACTTGACGAACACGAATCAGTTGCGAGGGCCCGACCTCGATGGCGTGCGCGAGCTCCTGCCACGCGTCGTCGGATCGGGCCGACGGCGACCCCAACTGCCACCCGCGAGTGGTCAGCAAATGCGCCGCGAGCGCTTCGAGCGGACGGCATACGAGCGCGGCGCCCGCGGGGAGTTGCACCCATTCAAAACCGCCGTTAGGCTTGGGTAACGTGAACATCATCGGACTCGGGCTCGATGCGACGGACATCCCCCGCATCGCCGACACGATCAAACGCTACGGTGAACGGTTCACGCATCGACTGTTCACAGACGACGAAGTCGCGTACTGCATGCGGCGCAGGGAACCGGCGATTCACTTCGCCGGCCGCTTCGCCGCCAAGGAAGCCGCCATGAAGGCGCTCGGCACCGGCCACTCGCAGGGCGTGCTGTGGCGCGATGTCGAGGTCTTTCGCCGCGGCGGTCCCCCGCAACTGCGGTTGCACGGCGGCGCGGCGCGCCGGTTCGCCTCCATGGGCGGACGATCGTCCCTGCTCACCATCACCCATTCCGACGCGCTCGCTCTCGCGCAGGTGCTGATTCTCGGCGACTGAACGGCAACGCCGGTTGTCATCGGCGCCGCCTCCCCCGTCGCCATCGTTCCCACCACAATTTCACACGCTCAACGGTCGTCGCGGCAACGGGTTGCGGCCACGGGGCGCCGGCCGCGTTCCGGCACTCAACTTGATGGAGAACGGGACGAAAAGGAGAAGTCACCGTGACCGTCAAGATTACGCCAAACGACAGAGGCAATCCGCCCGGCAAGCTCGCCGACGCCGAGCTGCACTTCACCGAAGGGCCTCTCGAAGGACTCAAGTTGATCGGCTTCTCGATCTGGGAGCAGCGCCGTGGAGGCGGCGGCGGCCGGAACGTCACGTTCCCGGCACGCCAGTACAACGTGAACGGAGAGCGCCGCAGCTTCGCGCTGCTGAGGCCGGTTGTCGACACGACAGCCCAGAGCCGGATACGCGAGTTCATCCTCGACGCGTACGCCGAGTTCGAGGCCGCTACCGCGGTGGCCAGCTGATCTCCCGAGTGCGAATGACTCGGGACACTAGCCAATCACCGGCAGGAGTCTGGCGTTCTCCTGCTGGCGCTTCGGCGGCAGCGTCCACTCTTCGCGAAGGCCCTTGTCGTACTCGGAGTGGAAGAACGACGCTTTCATGCCGCCGTCGATGATGTCCCAGGGCAGGACGGCGTCGCGGCTGCGGTCGCGGAAAATGTAGAAGTCGGCGTCCACGCCGGTTTCAGCCACGGCCGCTCGCCAGTTCTGCCCGTTTCGCTCTGCGGCAACAATGGTCGCCGCCACGCGGCGATCGCCAAGCGACAGCAGGGCCTGGTAGTACGAGTGCCGCTCCGACTTGATGTTGAAGTACACGTTGTCGATGCCGGCCATCAGCGCGCGTAGCCGTTTGATCTTTCTATCGACGCTCGCATCGTCCTCCATCGGCAGCCACTGATAGGCGGTGCCGGGTTTCGGAATCAGGGGATTCACGCTGCCGATGATTCGGCCGATGGCGCCGCGGGGCTTGGCCCACTTCAGCATGCGGTCGCGGAGTTGCAGCGTGAGATCGCGCATGGCCACAAGGTCTTCGTCTGTTTCAGTCGGGAGGCCGATCATGTAGTAGAGCTTCAGATTCTCGAGGCCGCTCGCGAAAATGAGCTCGGCGCGGTCGAGAATCTCGGCGTTGGTCACCGTCTTGTTGATGACGCGCCGCAGGCGATCGGAGCCGGTTTCCGGCGCAATGGTGATGGTGCGCTCGCCGCTCGCGCGCAGGATCCGGACGATGGGTTCGGTGATGTCGTCGAGACGCAACGATGCCGGGCTGATCGAGTAGCCCATTTCGTGGAGCCGTTCGAGAATGCGCTCGATGTCGGGGTGGTCGCACAACGCAATCGACACCAGGCCGACACGGTTGGCGTACACCTTGGCGTTTTCAGCCAGCTGCAGAATCCGCTCGGTTGGGAAGGCGCGCACCGGCAGGTAGTTGTAGCCCGCCCAGCAAAAGCGGCACAGGTTCGCGCAGCCTCTCACCACTTCGACGAGGAAGCGCGATCCGAATTCGGTGTCGGGCGTGAAAATGCCCGTGGCGGGAGGATCGATCGCCTCGGTGGTCTTGAGCGCGGCCTTGCGGACGGGAACCGGAGCCCCCGTGCCGGGCAGTATCCCGGGCAGGGCCTGATAGCCGGAGAGTGTGCCGTCGGCCGCGTACTGCGGTTCGTAGAACGATGGAATGTAGAACCCCCGCTCGCGTGCGAGCAGCCCCAGCAGGTCGCGCCGGTCGGACGCCTGGAAGAACGCGCGCCCGAGCGCCGGCACGAGCACTTCGCCTTCGCCGGCGGCAATCACATCGGCAAACGGCGCAAGAGGCTCCGGGTTGACGAACGTCACGGCGCCGCCGATGACCACGAGCGGGTGCCGGGTGTTTCGGTCGGCGGCGTAGCACGGGATGCCGGCCAGGCGAAGCAGCGTGAGGACGTTGACGTAGTCCCATTCGAACGACACGGAGAACGCGATGGCGTCGAACTCGTTGACCATCGACTGCGATTCGAGCGTGACGAGAGGTGTCTTGCTCGCCACCAGCTCGGCCAGCTCCTGTTTTGGCGGCAGGAACACGCGCTCGCAGACGACATCCTCCTGGTCGTTGAACAGGCGGTACACGCGTCTGGAATCCGAGGTTGGACATCCCAACCCAGTAGGTGTTGGGAAACGCGAGCGCGATGCGCAGACGAGCGCCGTGCGGCTTGAGGACGTAGCCGGTTTCTTTGGAAAGGGTGACGCGTGCGCGTTCGCGCTGCTGCCAGAGGCTCATGGCCGGGTGTCGATCTCCCGGCTCACGAGCCGCTGCCTGCGATTCGTCCGCTGGCGCTCAGGCGCCGGCGTTCTCGAGTGCCGTGGATCTATTTACTCTACCATCGAGAGCGCCGAACGCCCCGCGGCTTCACCCTTCCTGGCGCCGCAGGAACGCCGGCACGTCGAGGGTGGAACTGAGGTCGAAATCAGGGTCGCCGCCGACCCGCCCGGTCGTGCTGTCGAGCTCAGCTCCACCATTTCCACCATTTGACGCCGGCGGCGCCGCCGCCGCGACCGCCGCCGAGAGCGGCAAATCGAGCGGCGACCGCCGCGCGATGGAAAATCGCGCCGCCTGGGCGCGATCGAGGATGGCGTTGGCGGCGGCATTCGCCTGCTCGGCCCGGAGCCTCGGCTGGTCCACATAGGCCGACATGTCGACCGGCGTTTGGGCGGGCGCGCCCACCGGCTGGCTCGCCGCCTGCTGCCCGAACCCCGTCGCGATCACCGTGATCTTCACCTTGCCCTTGAGCGCCGGATCGACGACGGCGCCGAAGATGATGTTCGCGTCCTCGTCGGCCGCTTCCTGCACGATGGACGACGCCTCGCTGACCTCGACCAGCGACAGGTCCGGACCGCCTGTCACGTTGATGATGACGCCACGCGATCCGTTGACAGACGCACCTTCGAGCAGCGGACTCGAAATCGCGCGGCGCGCGGCTTCCATCGCCCGATCCGGCCCCTCGGCGATCCCGGTGCCCATCATCGCCATCCCCATGCCGGACATGATCGTTTTCACGTCGGCAAAGTCGAGATTGATGAGTCCGGGCACGAGAATGAGATCCGAAATGCCCTGAATCGCCTGCCGCAGCACATCGTCGGCGGTCGCGAATGCTTCGACGAGCGGCGTCGTGCGGTCGATGATGGTCAGCAATCGCTCGTTCGGAATCGTGATGATCGTGTCGACGCAGTCGCGAAGCGCTTCGAGGCCGCGCTCGGCCTGCAGCAGGCGCTTCTTCCCCTCGAACTTGAACGGCTTGGTCACGACGGCGATGGTGAGCGCGCCGAGCTCGCTCGCCAGGCTCGCGATGACCGGCGCCGCGCCGGTCCCGGTTCCGCCGCCCAGACCCGTCGTCACGAAGATCATGTCCGCGCCGTCCAGCGCCTGAATGATGCTTTCGGTGTCCTCGAGCGCCGCCTGCCGGCCGACATTCGGATCGGCGCCGGCGCCGAGGCCCTTCGTCAGCTTGTTGCCGATCTGGAGCTTGATCGACGCGGGACTCGCCCGCAGCGCCTGCAGATCCGTGTTGGCGACGATGAACTCGACGCCTTCGAGGCCCACCTGGACCATCCGGTTGACGGCGTTGCTCCCGCCGCCGCCGACGCCGATCACTTTGATCCTGGCGCCAGCGTGGGCGTCGTTATCCTCGAGGCGCAATCGCAGCCGCCCGCTGGCGTCGTCGCGATCCGGCACGTTGTGATGAGCCATTTGATGGTCTCCTGTTATAGTGCAGGCCGTCCGGGCCTGCCTAGAAAAATTCTCTGAACAGTCCGCGCAGTCTCCCGGCCGCGCGCACCAGCGCGCCCGCCCCGACCGGCGCTCGGGCCGCCGCCTCCATCGAATTGCGATGGCCGTAGAGCACCAGACCCACTCCGGTGGCGAACGTCGGGCTGTTGACGTGATCGGCCAGCCCCCCGACGCCCTCCGGGCGGCCGCGGCGAATCGGCAGGTCGAAAATCTGCTCGGCGATCTCGGGCATCCCGTCGAGAATCGAGCCGCCGCCAGTGAGCACGATGCCCGAGTTCAGGCTCTTCTCGTACCCCGCGCGCCTGATTTCGTCCCACACGAGGTGGAAGATCTCTTCAGCGCGCGGCTGCAGAATCTCGGCAAGAATACGGCGGGCCATCACCCTCGGCTTTCTCCCGCCGACGCTCGCCACCTCCATCGTCTCGTCCTCGTCGACCATGCCGGACAGCGCGCACCCGCACTTTCGCTTGATTTTCTCGGCGTCCGGCACCGGCGTGCGCAGCCCGACGGCGATGTCGTTGGTGAAGTGATCGCCGCCGATGCCGATGACGCCCGTGTGCCAGAGGCTGCCTCGCTCGTAGATGGCGATGTCGGTGGTTCCGCCGCCGACGTCCACCAGGGCGACGCCCAGCTCCTTTTCGTCTTCGGTCAGCACCGCTTCGCTCGCGGCCAGCTGCTCGACCACGGTCTCGGCCACCGCCACGCCGGCGCGGTTCACGCAGGCCACGATGTTCTGCGTGGAGCTCTGGCTGCCGGTGACGATGTGCACGTTGACCTCGAGGCGCGTCCCCGTCATGCCGACGGGCGCCCCGATGCCGTCCTGCTCGTCGACGACGAAGTCCTGGGGCAACACGTGCAGAATCTCGCGGCCCGTCGGCAGCGAGACCGCCTTCGCCGCGTCAATCGCGCGCCGGACGTCCTCGCGGGTAATCTCCCGGTTCTTGCCCGCGACCGCGATCACGCCTCGACTGTTGAACCCCTTCACGTGGGGGCCGGACAACGCCAGGTGCACCGAATCGATCTCCACGCCTGCCATCAGCTCGGCTTCGTCGATCGCTTTCTTGATCGACTCCACGGCCGCTTCGAGGTTGACGACCACGCCGCGGCGAATCCCGTGCGACTCGGCGACGCCGAGGCCGACGATGTCGAGCCCGTCGCCGTCGAGTCTTTCGCCGACCACGGCCGTCACCTTTGACGTGCCGACGTCGAGCCCCACCAGATATCGCTCTTTGCGCGCCACTCGTCCTCCGGGCCGCAGACCTCGCGGTCTGCGCGACATCACTGTCGCTTCGTTTTGGTGCCGCGCGACGCCGCCGGCGTCGCGTCAACGGCCGCGGTCGACGTGCCGACCGGCCGCACGTAGATTCGCTCGTCGAATCTCAAGTCCACGTAGTCGATGTCGGGCACGCGTTGCCGCAGCGTTGGCGCCAGCTCGGCGTACGATTCCAACCGCCGAAGAAACTGATCCTCCCCGACGTAGATCACGGCCGGATCGCCGCTCAGAATCACCGAGGCGTTGTGAAGATCGCTCACGTCGATTTGCGACACCTTCCGGGCCATCTCCGGCCTCGTCCGCAGCGCGGCGATGAGGCGCGCGGCCAGTTCCGCGCGCGCTCCGTCGATCGCCGACCCGTCGCGAGACGCGCCGCCCGTGAGGCCGTCGATGATCGGCAGATCGAGATCGGCATATTGCGGGCCGTACTGATCGATCACCACGCCGCGCTCGTCGACGAGATACGTGTCTTCCCCGAGCCGGCCGATGCCGATCGGCTGCCGCTCCGAGATCACCACCTCGACGGTCGAAGGCAACGATCGCCGCAGCGCGGCATCGCGTACCCACGGCGACGCCATCAGCTTGCGGCGCCACACATCGAGATCGGATCCGAACAGGCTCTGACCGCGAAGGCCGCCGAGCACGGCGAGGACTTCGCCTTGTGAAAGCCGATCGTGGCCTCGCACGACAATCCGATCGACGTGGAGCATCCCCATCTGCGCCACGACCGTGCGCCCGCGGTAGAAGCCGTACGCCGTCAGCGCCGCGACGAGACCGGACACGACGAGGGGCCTCACAAGCGGACGCCAGCGCCAGCGCCGGCCGGACGGCTTCACATGCGCACGCCGGAAGCGGCGATCCGCCGGCGCGGCCACACGGCTCATGCGCCCCCCCTTGTCTGCTTTCCCTTCGTCTCGGCCTTCGTCTTGGTCTCCGTTTTCGTCCCCTCAGGGGCCGCGACGCCAAGAGCCTCGACGAGCCGCTCGGACAGCCCGCCAATCGACCCGGCGCCCAGGGTCAGCACGACGTCGCCCGGGCGTGCGGCGCGAACGAGCGCCGGCACGACGTCGTCGATTCGCGGAACCACGTCGACGCGCCCCCGCACGCTCCGGCGAATCGCCGTCGCGAGCGTCTCAATCGTCACGCCGTCGATCGGATCCTCGCCGGCGCCGTAGATATCGGTGAGCACGACATGATCAGCGCCCGTGAGCGCGGGGCCGAACGCGTCCATCAGCGTCGCGGTTCGCGTGTAGCGATGCGGCTGAAAGGCGACGACGATCCGCCGGCCGAGCGACGTGGCGGCCGCGAGCACCGCGGCGATCTCGGTCGGGTGATGACCGTAGTCGTCGATCACGAGAATGCCGCGAGGTTCACCGCGGACCTCGAACCGTCGCTCGACGCCTCGGAATTCGGCCAAGCCCGCGGCCACACGTTCGAAGGGCAGCCCCAGCTCCATGCCGACGGCGACGGCCGCGAGCGCGTTCTGCAGGTTGTGCCGTCCGCCGACGTTGAGCGCCAGCGGACCAAGGACGCTTCTTCCAGGCGCGTCCCGGTCGGCACGCCGGCTCTTGCGTCCAACGGTGGCGCGCACCGCAAACGGCTCGAGAACGATGTCGGTCGCGGTAATGTCGGCGTCGGCGTCGAGCCCATAGGTGGTCACGCGCCTCGTCATCCGCGGGATCACGGCCAGGAGGGGCGCCGCGTCGGCGCACGCCACCACGCCGCCGTAGAACGGCACTTTGTTGGCGAAATCGACGAAGGCCTGCTGCAGGTCTTCGAACCCCCCGTAATTCTCGAGATGCTCGTGGTCGATGTTCGTAATCACCGCAATCGTCGGAAACAATTTCAGGAACGACCGATCGCTTTCGTCCGCTTCCGCCACCATCAACTCGCCCCGCCCGAGGCGCGCATTGCCGCCAAACGCCCTCAGCCGTCCGCCGATCACCGCCGTCGGATCCAACCCGGCCCGCTCGAGCACCAGCGCAATCATCGACGTCGTCGTCGTCTTGCCGTGCGCGCCGGCGACGGCGATGCTGAATCGCAGCCGCATCAGTTCCGCGAGCATCTCCGCTCGCGGGATCACCGGAATCTGCCGGCGTCCGGCTTCGACGACCTCCGGGTTCGCCGGCCGCACCGCGGCGGACACCACCACGACGTCCGCGTCGCCGACGTTGGCCGCCTCGTGCGCGTAGGCGACCCGGATGCCGATCGTCTCCAATCGATCGGTCACCGAGGATCGCCTCAGATCCGATCCGCTGACGACGTACCCGAGATTGGCCAGCAGTTCGGCGATGCCGCTCATGCCGATGCCGCCAATCCCGACGAAGTGCACGCGCCGCGTCTTGCCTAACACAACGGTTCAGGGTTCAGGGTTCAGGGTTCAGGGTTCGGGCCACCGCGTCGAGTCCCGCACGAGGAACCCGGAAGGAACCTTGAACCTTGAACCTTGAACCCTGAACCATTTACTGCTCCACCAATTCGAGCGCGCGATCGACGATGACCTTCGCGGCGTCGGGCCGTGCGAGCGTGCGCGCCGCCTTCTCCATGCGAACCCTGGCGCCCGCGTCGCCCGACAGCGCGAGAATCCGTTGCGCCAGCACGTGTCCCGTCAGCTCGCTCTGCAGCAACACGTCCGCGGCGCCGGCCGCCGCAAGAGCCTCGGCGTTTCGACGCTGGTGATCGTCGGTCGCCGTCGGCAGCGGGATGAGAATCGCCGCCCTGCCCGCCGCCGTCACCTCGGCCAGGGTGGTCGCGCCGGCGCGGCACACAATCACGTCCGCCCGTCCGAGCTGCCGCCCCATGTCGTAGAGGAACGGCTCGACGTCCGCGGCAATCCCCGCCTGCCGGTAGGCCGCGCGCACCATCTCTGCATCTTTTTCACCGGTCTGGTGCGTGATACGAAGCGGCGGTCCGGCGGCCAACTCCGACACTGCCTCCACCATGGCCACGTTGATCGCATGCGCGCCCTGAGAACCGCCAAAAACCAGAAGCCGGGCAGCCGACGACTCGCGGTCCGCCTCCATCGACCGGCCGACTGAATCGAGAAACTCCGCCCGAACCGGGTTGCCGCTGACAAACGCTTTCGCCCCGAAGAAGTCGCTCGTGGTGTCGAACGAGACCGCCGCGGCCCGGACGAACCGCGCGAGCAATCGGTTCGTCAGACCAGGCACCGCGTTCTGCTCGAGCACCATGGTGGGGATTCCGCGCAGCGCGGCCACCAGCACCACGGGCCCCGAGCTGTAACCGCCGACGCCAATCACCAGGTTCGGCCGTCGCATCGTCACGATGCGCCACGCGTCGCAGAGGCCCCTCGGCAACACCCACGCGCCGCGCAGGCGGTCTGCCATCGACTTTCCCTTGAACCCACTGCTGCGAATCAGGTCGAGCGTGAAACCCTCGCGCGGCAACACCTTCGCTTCGATGCCCCGCGCCGTCCCGGCGAATGAGATCTGCGCACCGGCCCGGCGCGCCAACAACTCTCGCGCGACGGCAATGCCGGGATACAGATGCCCGCCGGTCCCGCCGCCCGCGATCACCACACGCAAGACCCTCCTCCTTCATGCGGTGGTGTGCTGCGACACGTTGAGGAGAATCCCCATGCCGAGCAGGTTGATCAGGAGCGACGATCCGCCCGAGCTGACGAAAGGCAGCGGAAACCCCTTGGTCGGCAAGAGTCCCAACGCGACGCTGATGTTCGCGACCGCCTGAACGGCCACCATGGTCGTCACACCAACCGCGAGAAGCGCGCCGAACGTATCCGCCGCGCGCAGCGCGATGCGGAGCCCCCGCCAGGTGATGACGGCGAAACACAGCAGGACGGCCGTCGCCCCGATGAAGCCGAGCTCTTCGGAAATCACGGCGTAGATGAAGTCGGTGTGCGGCTCTGGTAGGAAGAACAACTTCTGCACGCCGTTCATCAGGCCTTTGCCCCACAGGCCTCCCGTGCCGACGGCGATGAGCGACTGGATCACTTGAAAGCCGTCGCCGAGCGGGTCTTCCCAGGGGTTGAGGAACGTCAGCAGTCGGCGGCGCCGGTAGGACGCGCTCATCGCGACGATGGCCACCGTCGGAATCGCGACCAGGACAGCGCCGACGATGTAGCGATAGTTGAGACCGGCCGCGAACACCATGACGGCCGCAATCAGCACGAGCGACAGCGCCGTGCCGAAATCGGGCTCGAGCATGATCAGACCGACCAGGCACCCCACCGCGATGCCAATCGGCAGCAGCGCGTAGCCCATGTCGTTGATGCGGTGCATGCGCCGCTCGAGCAGCGCCGCGATAAAGAAGATCGCGGCGAGCTTGGAGAGCTCGGACGGCTGCACGCCGATGCCGGCGATCCCGAACCAACGCCGCGCGTTGTTGACCGGGGGGCTGAACAACACCGCAATCAGGGCCAGCGCGACGACGCCCAGGCAGCTCCAGATGAAGACCGGCTCGCGATAGATCCGGTAGTCGACGCGCATGACCACGCCGAGCAAGGTCATGCCGAGGGCGGCCCACATCCCCTGCTTGATCAGATACAGGTAGGGCCGCTGAAACTGCTCGAGCGCCACGGCCGCCGAGGCGCTGTAGACCATCACGACACTCAGGCCCACGAGCAGAAGGGTTGTCGTGAAAAGGACTCTGTCCGACTTGAGTTTACGAGCCATGGCACCTCGGCGGGCGTTTGCCGCCCGCCTCTACAGTCCAGCCACGTTTCGCCCGAAACAATGCCTGGCCGGCTGATTTGCGAGTATCGTGAGCGGTCAGCAGTCGTCAGTCGGCCCCGGATGAAGGCACCAGCTTCGCAGGCCGGGGCGGCCTGCGTTCCCAGCAGCCAGTCCTTCACCGCAACGGCCGGCTGACGACTGCTCATCGCTCACTGAAGCCTCAACACGCCCTCCTTGAATTTCCGTCCACGCTCCGCGTAGTCGTGGAACAGGTCGAAGCTCGAGCAGGCCGGGGCCAGCAACACGACCCCCGCCGGCTTCGCGAGCGCGAACGCCCGTGTAATCGCGTCGTCGAAGGAATCCGCCTCGTGTAGGTCCACGGCGCCGGAAAGCGCCGCGCGCAACAGCGGCCTCGCTTCCCCGATGGTCACGACGGCGCGTGCGCGCGCGGCCAGCGGTTCTCGCAGCAGCCGAAGATCGCCGCCCTTGAACCGGCCGCCCATGATCGGCACCAACCCCGAATCAAAGCTCTCGATCGATCGGAGCGCGGCGTCGACGTTGGTCGCCTTGGAGTCGTTGACGAACCGCACGCCGTCGATGTCGGCGACGAACTCCATCGCGTGCTCCAGGCCGCGAAACGACTCGACGGCCGCCGTCATCGCCGCCGGCGCCGCTCCGGCGATGGCGCCGACCGTGGCGGCCGCCATCACGTCGCTGACCAGATGCGGTCCGAGCAGGTGAATGGCGCTGAGCGGCACGAGCCGCACGGACTGCTCCGGTCGATCGACAACGCGGTCGACGATCCAGCCGTCCTCAATCGCCGTGCCTCGCTCAATCGGTACCAGGCGCCCGAACAACCGCGTGCGCGCGCGTCCGCGCCGGGCAAGGTCGAGCACCGACGGATCATCCGCATTGACGACCGCCCAATCGTCGGCCGCCTGGTTCTCGAAAATCCGGGCCTTCGCCGCGGCGTACGCATCGACGCTCGGGTGCCGATCGAGGTGGTCGGGCGAGAAATTCAGCATGACGGCGATCCAGGGGTGAAACCTGTCGATCTGCTCGAGCTGAAAACTGCTGGCCTCGACCACGTGCACCGTATCCGGCGTCGACTCCGACACCTGCTCGCTCAGTGGACGGCCGATGTTGCCGCCCACGGTCACCTTGAACCCGGCCGCTTCGAGCATGTGTCCGGTCAATGCCGTCGTGGTCGACTTGCCCTTCGTGCCGGTGATGGCCACGACGCGCCCGTGCAACCATCTCGACGCGAGCTCGAGCTCGCCGATGATGGGCACGCCGAGGTTACGTGCGTGCCTGACGTCCGCCTGATCGGGCGGCACACCGGGGCTCAACACCAACAGGTCCGCGTCGGTGAACGTTTCCGTGCGATGTCCTCCGAGCTCGAGCCGCACGCCCAGGGCGCGAAGCGGCTCGGCTTCGGCTACCTCGGGCCGCACCTCCGTCAACGTGACGCGGGCGCGCCGGCGCGCCAGGAGTTCGGCGGCGGCAATGCCGCTGCGCGCCGCGCCCACCACCGTCACGCGTTTACCTTCGACATCAAGCTCACGAGCCTCCAGCCACGAGCCACGCGCCACCACGCTCACCGAAGCTTCAGCGTTGTCAGGCTGAACAACGCGAACACGATCGCGACGATGACGAACCGCGTGATCACCTTCGGTTCGCTCCAGCCGATCAACTCGAAGTGATGGTGAAGCGGCGCCATCTTGAACACGCGCTGACCGGTCATCTTGAACGACGCCACTTGAATCACGACCGACAGCGCCTCGAGCACGAACACGCCGCCGACGATGGCCAGGAGCATTTCCTGCTTGATGAGAATCGCCACGACGGCCAGGGCGGCGCCAAGCGCCAGCGACCCGACATCGCCCATGAAGATTTCCGCGGGATACGAGTTGTACCAGAGGAACCCGAGCGACGCGCCGACAAGCGATCCGCAAAAAATCGTCAGCTCCGCCATCTGCGGAAAGTGCACCAGGAGCAGGTAGTCGGCGAGCACGCGGTTGCCGACGACGTAGGTCAGTGCCGTGTACGCGGTCGCGGCAATGGCAAAGATGCTGATCGCGAGGCCGTCGAGCCCGTCGGTCAGGTTCACGGCGTTCGACTCGGCCACGAGCACGAAGATGGCGAACGGCAGATACAACAGACCGAGATCAGGGATGAGCCGCTTGAAGAAGGGAAAGACGAGTCGCGTGTTGTAGAGCCCTTCGTTCTGCAGCACGAGCAGCACGACGCCGACGGCGGCGCCCAGCAGCATCTGGCATCCGAGTTTGTATTGCGGCCGCAGCCCGTGGTGAGATCGGCGGACGATCTTGAGGTAATCGTCCGCGAAGCCGATTGCGCCGTACCCGGCGGTCGTCAGCACCGCAATCCAGACGTAGACGTTCGTGGGATCCGCCCACAAGAGAGTCGGCACGAGAGCCGCGGTCAGAATCAGCAGCCCGCCCATCGTCGGCGTGCCGGCCTTGGGTTGGTGCGAGGTCGGACCCTCCTGCCGGATGACCTGGCCGATCTGGAACTCTCGCAGCTTGCGGATGAGCCACGGCCCGAAGACGAGGCTGATCGCCAGCGCCGACAGGCTCGCCGCCGCCGTGCGAAACGTGATGTAACGAGTCACGTTCAGCACGGAAAACTGCGGGCGCATCGGAAACAGCACGAAGTAGAGCAGGTAGTACAGCATCAGGCGAACTCGGCCTTCAGCCGGTCAACGACCATGTCGGTGCGCACGCCGCGCGAACCTTTCACGAGCACCAGATCTCCGGCCTGGACGAGTGACGCGG
Source organism: uncultured Acidobacteriota bacterium (assembly GCA_963755195.1). GTDB lineage: Bacteria > Acidobacteriota > Vicinamibacteria > Vicinamibacterales > CAVVIG01 > CAVQJU01. Next base: position 245,064 of record CAVWIZ010000001.1, read on the forward strand.
CGAGGTCCGCGGCCTCGTCGCTCGTGGCGACATGCCGCGTCCGCTCGCGCGCCAGGCCGCCCGCCACGGCGGCATCAGCCAGGGCACCGGCGGCCGCGCCTCCCACGGTCAGCAACACATCGAGTCGCGCCGCCGCCGCCGCGCGGCCCACATCCTGGTGGAGCGCGATCGCGCGGTCGCCCAGTTCGAGCATCTCGCCCAACACGGCGACCTTTCTGCCGGCGCCGCCCGTCGTTCGAAGGACCTCGAGCGCCCGGCGGGTCGCGGCGGGGCTGGCGTTGTAACTGTCGTCAATCACCGTGACGCCCCTGGCCAATCGGACCACCTCGCCGCGACGCGATGCGGGCCGCAGCCGTGATGCGAGGTCGGCCATGGTCGCCAGCGGCACGTCGAACTCGATCCCGACGGCCATCGCGGCCAGGACGTTCGACAGGTTCCCAGGCCCGACGAGCGGCGTCGTGAGATCGATCGAGCCTCGTCGGGTGGCCACGCGGGCGGTCATGCCGTCGATGCCGCGATCGACAACGGCTTCCGCGCGAACTGCGGCGGGACGCTCGATCCCGAAAGTGACGCGGCGGCCGACAAACGACGAGGTCCTCGCCACGATCCGGTCGTCGTCCGCGTTCGCCACGAGGACGGTGGCGGCCGTCGCCCCCTCGAGAATCTCCGCTTTCGCGTCGGCAATCGCATCGACGGACCCGAAGAACCCCACGTGCGCGTCGCCGACGTTGGTCCACACGCGCACGTCAGGTTCGGCGATCTCCACCAGCGTGCTGATTTCACCCGCGTGGTTCATCCCCAGCTCGACAACCGCGACCTCCGGCCGGGCCGTCAGCTCGATGAGCGACAGCGGCAGGCCGATGTGGTTGTTGAAATTGCCCCGGTTCCGAATCACGCGATATCTCGCTCCCAGAAACTCCGCCGTGACTTCCTTGGTCGTCGTCTTGCCCGCGCTGCCGGTAATCGCGATGACCCTCGTGCCCGACGCCATGCGTACCGCATGGGCAAGCGCCTGCAGCGCAACCGTCGTGTCGTCTGCGGCAATCACCACGTGCGCGGTTCTTGCCCCCGGCGCGGACCGCCCGCCTGGGTCCAGGACGGCCGCCCCAGCACGTTCCCGCGTCACGACCACGCCGGCGGCTCCCGCGGCCACCGCCGCGGACGCGAAATCGCCGCCGTCGAACTTCGCCCCCCGTATCCCGACGTACAACTCACCCGCGCGCAGTGTCCGCGAGTCGATGGACACACCGCCAAACACCTGGCGGCTGTCGCCGCCCACAATCGTCCCGGCCATGGCCTCGGCCACCCATGCCGCGGTCAGCCGAATCTCCTCCGCCATGACGCGGCCCTACACGACGCCCGAGTTGGTCCGCCGCCGGGCCAGCGCCTCTCGCGCGACGACGACGTCGTCAAACGGCAAGAGCCTGTCGCCAATCACCTGGTACTTCTCGTGGCCCTTCCCGGCGATGAGGACCAGATCGCCGGGACGGGCCAGTTCGACGGCCTTCGTAATTGCCGCGCGACGATCGGCGATCGACAACAGCCCCTGGCCGCTGTCACGCCGTGTGTCTGGCGTGATCCCTCGCTGAATCTCTTCCATGATTCGATCGGGATCCTCGCCTCGCGGGTTGTCCGACGTGATCACGATGAGATCGCTCAGACGTCCGGCCACCGCCCCCATCAGCGGACGCTTCGTCCGATCGCGGTCGCCGCCGCACCCGAACACCGTAATGACGCGGCCGCGCGCGAGCGGCTTCGCGGTCTCGAGCAGGTTCCTCAACGCATCGTCGGTATGCGCGTAGTCGACGACGACGGTGACCTCGTCGTTCTGGCCCGACACGAGCTCGAAACGACCCGGCACGCCGTCAAGCGCCTGCAGTCCGCGTTCGATGACGTCGAACGGCAACCCGAGTGCGACGCCCGTGGCGATGGCAGCCAGGATGTTGTAGACGTTCGGCCGGCCCACGAGCTTCGACCGCACATGCAGCGTGCCTCGCGGTGTCCGAACATCGAAGGCCAGCCCGTCAAGCGAGAACGACAGCGGTCCAGGCGTGATGTCGGCGGGCCGATTGACGGCGTAGGTGACCGGCCGGGCGCTCGCCTCGACGATGGCGGCCCCGCGAGGATCGTCGATGTTGATGAGGCTCGGCGCTTCCGGCGGCAGCATCTCGAACAGCCGCCGCTTCGCCTGAAAATAGGCTTCCATGTCTGCGTGAAAATCGAGGTGGTCGCGCGTGAGATTGGTAAAGACTCCCGCGGAAAACGTCATGGCGTCGGCGCGCTTGAGCGACAGCGCGTGTGACGACACTTCCATGGCGCACGCGCCGCACCCACGATCGACCATGTCACGCAGCAGCTTCTGCACGTCGGGCGCTTCCGGCGTGGTCTTGGTGGATTCGCGCACTTCGTCGCCGACCAGATACGCCACGGTTCCCAGCACGCCGCAGGTGATGCCTGCCGCTTCGAAAATCGACGCGACAAGATGCGCCGTCGTCGTCTTGCCGTTGGTCCCCGTGATACCGACGACCTGCAACTCGTCGCTTGGATGGCGATAGAACGCCGCCGCCAGCACCGCCAGCGCCAGCCGCGCGTCCTCGACCTGGAGCCAAGCCACGCCGACGTCTGACGGCGCCGGAATTTCCGCCACGACGCAAACGGCGCCGCGATCAACCGCCTGACGGATGAACGACGCGCCGTCGGCGTGCAAGCCTTTGATGGCGACGAACACCTGCCCCGGTGCGACCGCGCGCGAGTCGTACGCGATGCCGGTCGCCGCCGCCGTCGGCATGGGAGCCTCGTAGACGCGCCCTCCAGCCGGATGAGGCCCTTCCTCGCGAGCACGTCCCGCAGATCGGCACAGGTCATCGCCGTGCGAGCTCCAGACGCCGCGTTCGCGATCGATCAAGGGTCAGCCGCGTCTGGCTCACGACATCGAGCGCCACGCCCGCCGCCGGGTCCTGCGCGACGACGAAGCCGTCGCCTTCCACGCTGGCCGTCAGGCCGAGCTTCACCAGCTTGTGCAGCGCGTCGCGCGCACTCATGCCCCGCAGATCGGGCATGGTGCCCGGCGGGCCATCGGCCACGAGACTCACGACCGGGGTCTCTCCACCGCTCGTGGACACGTGCGAGCCGGCCGCTTCGTCGCGTCGCGCCACGAGCACCGGGGGTTCGGGGTTGATCGTGGGTCCCACGCCCAGGTACTGCAGCGTCGCTTCGGCAATGCGTTTGAAGATCGGCGCCGAGACGCTGCCGCCGTAGTAGCCATGGGGGCCATGCGGCGAATCGAGCAATACAAGAATGGTCACGACGGGGTTCTGTGATGGGAGGAAGCCGACAAACGAACCGTTGTAGTCGCTGCGCGAGTAGGCGCCGTTCACGAGCTTGTGCGCCGTGCCGGTCTTTCCCGCGATCGTGTAGCCGGGAATCCGCGCGGCCTTTGCGGTGCCGCGCTCGACCACACCTTCCATAATCGTGGTGAGCACCGCGGCCGTGTCCGACGCGATCGAGCGGCGCACGACATTCGGTCGGACCTCGTACCGTCGGTTGTCGCGGTAGACCGCGCGAATGACGCGCGGCTCGACGTACTCGCCGCCGTTGGCCACCGCGCTGACCGCGGCCGCCATCTGCAGCGGCGTGACGCCGATCTGGTAGCCCATCGACACCGAGGCGAGCGCGCTGTCGGTCCACGTGTCGGACTTCCACACGATGCCGGAGTTCTCGCCGGGAAAGTCGCGCGAGACCGATCGGCCGAAGCCGAATCGCTGCACGTACTGGCTGAGTCGCTCGGTGCCGACCTTGAATCCGATCTTGATCGCCCCGACGTTGCTCGACTCGACGATGACGTCCTCGAACGACAGGACACCGTGGTTCGTGACGTCGCTCACGATGCGCGTGCGATCGATCCGGATCTGACCCGGGTTGGTGTCGATGAGCGTATCGAGCGGCATCACTTTCTCTTCGATCGCCGCCGACGCCGTCACGACCTTGAACGTGGACCCGGGCTCGTACAGGTCCTGAACGGCGCGGTTGCGCCGGTCGGCCTCGTCGAACTCGCGATAGACGTTCGGGTTGAACGTCGGCGAGTTCGCCATCGCCAGAATCTCGCCCGTGCGCGGATTCATGATGATGGCGCTCCCACCCTTCGCCTGATTCTCGGCGACGCCGGCCTCGAGCTCGCGCTCGGCGACGTGCTGGAGATACTCGTCAATCGTCAACTCGATGCTCGAGCCTGCCGTCGGCGGCCGCTCGAACCGGCTGAACGCGTGGCGCCGGGCGTCGGTCTGGACAAGCACCGTTCCCGCCTTGCCGCGGATCTGCGCGTCGTAGGTCGACTCGAGACCGCTGAGACCCCGGTTGTCGATGCCGACGTAGCCGAGCAGGTGTGCGGCCAGTTCCTTGTTCGGATAGAACCGGCGGTCCTCTTTGAGAAAGCCGATGCCGTCGAGGTTCAGCGCGGCGACCCGGCGCGCCTGTTCCGGCGAAATCTGACGCCTGACGTACGCGAACGCCCGCGTCTTGCCGAGCCGCTCGATCAGGGCGTCGCGTTCGGTCGCCTTGCAGTCGCCCAGCGCGCCGCAAAGCGCCTCGACCGCGGCCGACGGGTTTTCGATGGCCGACGGCACCGCGATGACCGAGTCGGCATCGACGCTGGTGGCGAGCACACGGCCCCGCCGATCGAGGATGTCGCCGCGTTTGGCCGCGGCGTCCATCGTCCGGTTCTGCTGACGCGATGCCCGGGCGACCAGGTCCGCGTGGCGAATGATCTGCAGGTAGACGAGGCGGGCTTCGATCCCGACCATCCACACGCCAAGAAACCCCGCCGCCACGATCGTGCGGCGTCGCAGGGTGGCGCGCCAGTCTCCGGTTGCCGGTTCTCGCACGTTGGTCACCGGGACGCGACGATGGACTTGGCCGGCGCCTCGGCCGGTACGACGCGTTCAATCACGATCGCCTCGTCGCGTGCCGGCGCAACCAGGTGCAGCCGGCCGATCGCGAGCGCCTCGATACGCTTGGGCGACCGCAGCGTCTCGATTTCCAGTCGGAGTTGGCGGGACAGCTCCTCTTCGACTCCCCGTTCCTTCTGCATCTGTTCGATGCGGTAGCCGTGCTGGAGCAGCTCGAAGTGCTGCCAGGCCGAGAACAGCAGGACCAGCACGAGCAGCCCGGCCATGCCCACCGATTTCCAGAGCTCACGCTGCCGCGCCTCATCCACTTCGCGGACGATGATGTTGTTCCGGACGTCCTTCTTGATTGCGTACTCGAAGGGTTCAGCCATCGGCTAGGCCAGCTTTTCCGCGGCGCGAAGCTTTGCGCTGCGTGCACGGGGATTGAGTCGCACTTCATCGTCGCCGGGAATGACCGGCTTTTTTGTCAGGACCCTCAGCCAGGCGGAGTCCCGATCGTTCGCGAGCGCCCGCAGCGTGTGCTTCACGATGCGATCCTCGAGCGAATGAAACGTGATCACGACCAGCCGCGCGCCAATCCGCAGCCGCCTCGCGGCCGCTTCGAGAAACCGGTCGAGTCCCTCGAGCTCGCGATTCACCCAGATGCGGAATGCCTGGAACGTCCGCGTCGCCGGGTCGATGCGTGAATAGCCGCGAACCGGAATGGCCCGGCGAACGATGGACGCCAGGCGGCCCGTCGTGTCGATCGGCGCCTCACGCCGTGCGGCGACCAGGGCGCGAGCGATGCGGCGGGAGAAACGTTCCTCGCCATAGGCGTAGATCGTGTCGGCCAGCTCCTGCTCCGTGCTGCTCGCGATGAGGCCCGCCGCGGTTTCCCCTGCGCTCTGGTCCATGCGCATGTCGAGCGGCTCGTCGCGCTGAAAGCTGAATCCGCGGCCTGGCGCCTCGAACTGCATCGACGAGACGCCGAGATCGGCCAGCGCGCCGTCCACGAGCGGGACACCCCGCCGATCGAGGACGTCCTCGATCGTTCGGTAGTCGGCGTGGACGAGATCGACGCGATCGGTCCAGGGCGAGAGCGCTGCCCGCGCCTGCGCCAGTGCGTCCTCGTCTCGATCGAGGCCGATGACTCGCGAGGCTCCCGCCTGCAGGAGCGCACGAGAGTGGCCGCCGAGGCCGACCGTGCAGTCGACGAACACGCCGCCGCGCTCGGGCCGCAGCTGCTGAAGGACTTCCTCGGTGAGCACCGGAATGTGGCCCGTCGTCATACGCCGAACTCCGACAGCGCCCGTGCGTCGTCGTCGGTGTAGGGTTCGCGCTGCATCCTGGTGAGGAGGCGATCGTGGTTCCAGACCTCGAGGTAGTTGTATTGGCCGAGCACATCGACATCGCCGCTCATCGTGGCGGCTTCTCGAAGGCGAAAGGGAATCGATCACGCGGCCTTGCACGTCGAGTTCGCCGGCCTGGCCGAAATAGTTCACGCGATCGAGAAATCGCAGCTTCGCCGGATGCGTGGACGGCACCTCGCTGAGCTTCTGTTCGATGTCGAGCCACACGGGCATGGGGTAGATGCGCACGTACTCGCCCGTCAGGCTGGTGAGGAACAACTCACGACCGTGCTTGCCTTCGAGCAGGGCTCGAAAAGCGTTGGGAACTTTGAGTCTCCCCTTGTCATCGATGCGAGCTGGCGCATTGCCCCTAAACACGCGACACTACTCCACTTTTGTCCACATAAATCCACGAAGATAGTAGGGTGGCGCAACAGAGATGTCAACCGCAAAATCTGACTGTTCAGTAAGTTACGCCAAATTTTCGCCTTTTAATCGCCCCTCGGTCATACTGCTGAGCAGCTCGCCGAAGAGCTCCGTTCGAGCGTGTTAGGATTCAGGGTTCAACCCCATGCTGCGCGCGGCGCTTATCGGATTCGGACAGACGGGCAAGACCACGCTTTTTCAGCTCATGACCAGTGCCCGGGAGGCCGCGCGGGCGGCGCATGGGAAGGGCGAAGCCACGATCGGCATCTCCAAGGTTCCCGATTCGCGTCTCGATCGGCTCACCGCGATGTTCAACCCCCGCAAGCGCGTGCCCGCGACCATCGAGTTTTCGGATCTGGCCACGCCGGTGCGGGCCGGCGGTGCGCAGGCACTGGTCGATGTGGCCGCCTATAAGAACGCGGACGCACTTGTACATGTGCTCCGAGCGTTCGACGATCCGGCGGTGCCGCATCCTTCGGGATCCATCGACCCGGCGCGCGATGCCCAGGCCATGGAGGACGAGCTGATTCTCGCGGACCTTGGCGTGGCCGAACGGCGGCTCGAGCGGATCGACAAGGACCTGAAGAAGAGCCGGACGGCCGATCTCGAACGCGAACGCGACGTCGTGACGAACTGCCGCGCCGCTCTCGAGGAGGGACGCCCGCTTCGCTCGCTCGATATGCAGGGAGACGATCTCAAGCGCCTTCGGGGCTTTCAGTTTCTCTCGGCCAAACCGCTCCTGATCGTCGTCAATCTCGACGAGGCGCAGCTCGCGGGCGGGGGCGCCGCGACGAGCGTCGACATGGCAGCCGATGCGGCCGGCCTGACGCCGTTTCTCTCGCGCGCCGCGACGGCGGCGGCGGCCGTGTGCGCGAAGATCGAGCTCGAAATCGCCCAGCTCGATCCGGCTGACGCGGGGGCCTTCCTGTCCGATCTGGGCCTGAAGGAGTCGGGGCTCGATCGCGTCATTCGCGCCAGCTACGAGCTGCTCGGCTATATTTCGTTCTTCACGGTCGGCGAAGACGAATGCCGCGCCTGGTCGATCCCGCGCGGCCTGCCGGCGCAGATGGCGGCCGGTGAGATTCACAGCGACATCGCCCGTGGATTCATCCGCGCCGAGGTCGTCGGCTACGATCACCTGATGGCTCGCGGATCGATGGCGGCCTGCCGCGATCACGGCGAGGTCAGGCTCGAGGGCAAGGAATACCTGGTGCTCGACGGCGACATCGTCAACTTCCGATTCGCCACATGACCAGGACGGTCGCGGAGGCGGTGTCAGTCGTCGTCCCGGCGTACAACGAGGGCGCCTCCATTGCCTCTCTCGTTTCCGACTTGCGACTCGCGGGCCCCTGGCGCGACATCATCGTCGTCGACGACGGGTCGAGCGATGACACCGGCGCGCGCGCGGTCGAGGCGGGCGCCCACGTCATCCGGCATCCGTACAACAAGGGCAACGGCGCCGCGGTGAAGACGGGGATCCGGAATGCCGGGGGCGAGTTCATCCTGATCCTCGACGCCGACGGGCAACACCGGCCCGCAGATGCCGCGCGGCTCGTGGCGAAGTTGGGCGAGTACGATCTCGTGGTGGGCGCGCGGTCGGGGGCGACGCAGGCCGGCGCTGCCAGGCGAGCGGGCAACGCACTGCTGAATGTGATCGCCAGCTATCTGACCGGGCGGCGCATTCCGGATTTGACGTCGGGCTTCAGGGCGGCGCGGCGCGACTGCCTGTTGGAATTCCTGCACTTGCTGCCGAATGGGTTCTCGACGCCGACGACGACGACGCTGGCGTTCATCAAGGCGGGGTACAGCGTGTGGTTCGAGCCAATCGAGGCAGCCGCGAGGCTCGGGACGTCGAAGATCAGTTTCGGCGTCGACGGCGTGAAGTTTTTCGTGATCCTCCTCAGGGTCATCACCATCTTCAGTCCGATGCGTGTGTTTCTTCCCTTGAGCGCCGCCTCGTTCGCGGCCGGCGGCGCGTACGCCGTCTGGACGATCGTCACGCAGTCTCACATCACGAACTCGTCGGTGCTGTTGATTCTCTTGAGCGTGATCATTTTTCTCGTCGGCCTCGTTTCTGAACAAATCTCGACGCTGCGCTTCGAGAGCCGGCGGCCCTGAAGACAATGTCGACACTGTCGACGACATCGACGCCGCCGTCCGCTCTCGTCGTCGTACCGACGTACAACGAAAGCGGCAACCTGCCGCTGCTCGTCGCCGGGCTCATGCGGCATCCGAACGTCAGGCTGCTGGTTGTCGACGACGAGTCACCGGACGGCACCGGCGATCTGGCGGAGACGTTCGTGCGCCAGCATCAGGGCCGCATCGAGGTCATCCACCGCACGGCGCGCAGGGGGCTCGGCCGTTCGTACATCGACGGCCTCAAGCAGGCCATTCGCGAGCCCGTCGATGTCATCTGTCAGATGGATGCGGACCTGTCGCACGATCCGGCACAGCTTCCCCTCCTGATCGACGCGACGAGCCGCGGCGATCTCGTCATCGGATCGCGGTACATTCCCGGGGGCACGATCGTCAATTGGCCGCTGCGGCGGCGGCTGTTGAGCCGGTTCGCGAACACCTACATCCGGACGGTGACCCGGCTGGGCGCGCGCGACTGCACGAGCGGCTACCGCTGCTGGCGGCGCGGCACGCTTGCGTCGTTGCCGCTCGATCTGTTCATCTCGGACGGGTACTCCTTTCTGGTTGAAATGCTGTATGTCGCGGCGCGTCGCGGCTTTCGGATCGCCGAAGTGCCGATTACATTTGTCGAACGGCGCCGCGGCGAATCAAAGCTATCGAGCGGCGTCCTGATAGAGTCGGCGCTGACGCCGTGGCGTCTGATCGCGACGCGCGGCAGGCTCGAGGAGGAGACGCGCTGAGCGTCTTGTTTCATGCTATTGTTGACGCACTTTTGACATGTCAGCCCCTGCCTCCGCGCGGCCCGCGGGCCTGAGTGTCTTTTTCCCGGCGTACAACGACAGCGGCACCATCGCGAGCATGGTGATTCGCACGGTCAAAGCCGCCTCGGAACTGACACCCAACTTCGAAATCATCGTCGTCGACGACGGCAGCGCCGACAGCACGGCGGAAATCGCCGACGAGCTCGCGCGCACGTATCCGCAGGTGCGGGCGGTGCATCATCCGATCAACCGCGATTACGGCGCCGCGCTGCAGACGGGATTCCGGTCGGCGACCAAGGATCTCATCTTCTATACCGACGGCGACGGACAGTACGACCCGGCGGAGCTGGCGATTCTCTGGGCGCACATGACGCCCGACTGCGATCTGGTGAACGGCTACAAGATCAGCCGCGCCGACCCTCTGCATCGCGTCGTCATCGGGCGCGTCTATCACTACATCGTCAGCACGCTGTTCGGCTTGAAGATGCGCGACGTCGACTGCGATTTCCGCCTGATGCGCCGCGCGATTTTCGATCGGATCAACCTCGAGAGGACGAGCGGCATCATCTGCGTCGAGATGATGAAGAAGATCCAGGATGCCGGTTTTCGGATCGTCGAAGTACCCGTGCACCACTATCACCGCGCGTTTGGCAGGTCGGAGTTCTTCAACTATCGGCGTCTCTTCCGCACGGGCCGGGATCTGCTGCTGCTGTGGTACTCGTTGGTCGTCCGCGGCCGGCACCGGCGCGAGGGCGTGACGCCGCTGGCGCAGCGGGCCGCCGATCCGGCCAACCGCGTGTATCCGAGTCCGCCGCGCACGTGAACGCCGGCGATCTGGCGTACCGTGAGTATTACCGGGGCCGGCGCGTCATGGTCACCGGCGGTCTCGGCTTCATCGGCAGCAACCTGGCGCATCGCCTCGTCGAGCTCGGCGCGGACGTGCTGCTGGTCGATTCACTGATCCCCGACTACGGCGGCAACCTGTTCAACATCGACGGCATCGCGAATCGGGTGCACGTCAACGTCGCCGACATCCGGCAGCAAAGCACGATGAACTACCTCGTGCGCGACCGCGCGATCATTTTCAATCTCGCCGGCCAGGTCAGCCATATCGACAGCATGCGGGATCCCTACACCGATCTCGACATCAACTGCCGCAGCCAGCTCACCGTGCTCGAGGCGTGCCGCAACCACAACCCGTCGGTGAAAGTGGTCTTCGCCGGCACGCGCCAGGTGTACGGACGCCCCGACTCGCTGCCGGTGAGCGAAGCGCAGCTCGTGCGTCCGACCGACGTCAACGGCATCAACAAGGCGGCCGGCGAGTACTACCATCTCGTGTACAACAACGTGTTCGGCGTGCGCGCCTGCTCGCTCCGGCTCACCAACGTGTACGGCCCCCGCCAGCTCATCAAGCACAACCGCCAGGGGTTCATCGGATGGTTCATCCGGCTGGCGATCGAGGGCAAGACGATTCAGATCTACGGCGATGGCTCGCAGCTCCGCGACTTCGTCTACGTGGACGATGTCTCGGACGCGTTTCTGCGGGCAGGCGCGAGCGATGCCTGCAACGGCGAGGCGCTCAACGTCGGCGGCGACGAGCCGATCAGCCATCGCGACCTCGCCGCCAAGCTCGTGAAGATTGCCGGCGCGGGCCGCACGGAATACGTCGCGTGGCCGCCCGACAAGAAAGCCATCGACATCGGCAGCTTCTACGCCGACTCGACCCGCTTCATGCAGCGCCACCGGCTGGAAGCCGGCCGTGTCGCTCGCCGAAGGCCTGCGGCGAACCATCGACTTCTACCGCCAGCATTTCGGTCAATATGTGGACGACGCGGCGCCGTCAGGGAAGACCGTGTGACGCGGCAGCGGATTCCGTTTCTCTCGCTGGCGCCCCGACCAGGAGAAGAAGAGGCCGGCACGCGGGCCGTGCGGGACGCCATCGATCGCGTCATCGCAAGCGGTTGGTTCGTGCTCGGTCCTGAAGTCGAAGCGTTCGAGGCGGAGTTTGCCGCGGCCATGGGTGCGTCGCACGCCGTCGGCGTCGGCACGGGCACCGATGCCATCGCGCTCGTCCTGCGTGCGCTGGGCATCGGCGCCGGCGACGAAGTCGTCACGACGCCGTTGTCGGCCACCTACACCGCACTTGGCATCATGATGGCCGGCGCACGGCCCGTCTTCGCCGACATCGATCCGTCGCGTCTGACCATCGATCCGGGACAGATCGCCAGGGCGATTGGACCCCGCACGCGCGCGATATTGCCGGTGCACCTGTACGGACAGCCCGCCGACATGGCCGCCATCGAACGCCTGGCGTCGCGCCACAACCTGGCGCTCGTCGAGGATTGCTGCCAGGCGCACCTCGCGACAGCCGGCGGCCGCCCGGTTGGCACCATCGGCGTCGCCGGCGCGTTCAGCTTCTACCCGACGAAGAATCTCGGCGCCATGGGCGACGGCGGAGCCGTCGTCACCAACGACGCCGATCTTGCCGATCGGATCAGACGCCTGCGCAACGGCGGACAGCGCGATCGGTACCATCACGAAGAGTTCGGCGTGAATTCCCGGCTTGATGAAATGCAGGCCGCCGTGCTTCGTGCACGCCTGCCCAGGCTTTCGAGCTGGACGTCGCGGCGCCGGGCGCTCGCCAAGAGCTACCGGTCGGCCCTGGCCGGGACACCGGCCGGCGTGCCGCCAGAGCACGATCCGGGTCACGTGTACCATTTGTTCGTGGTCCGCGTCAGCGATCGCGCGATGCTTCAGGCGCACCTCGCCTCGAAGGGGATCGAGACGTTCGTCCACTATCCGGTTCCCATTCCACGTCAGGCCGCGATGGCCGGCGTGAATCCCCAGGACTGTCCCGTGGCCGCGCACGCGTGCGACGAAGTGCTTTCGCTGCCGCTTCATCCGAGCCTGACCGATCACGAAGTCACCGAAGTCGTGACGGCGCTGAAAGGACACTACGATTGCGTGCGTTGATTACCGGCGGCGCGGGCTTCATCGGATCGCATCTGGCCGAGGCTCTGCTCGCCCACGGCCACAAGGTGCTCGTCATCGACAACCTCTCGACGGGGTCGATCGACAACATCGTGCAACTCAAGGGGAACGCCGACTTCGAGTACTTCATCGACACGATCGAGAACGAGCCCCTGCTGGCAGAGCTCATCGATCGCAGCGACGTCGTCTTTCATCTCGCCGCCGCCGTTGGCGTGAAGCTGATTGTCGAGCAGCCGGTCTACACCATCGAGACGAACGTGCACGGCACGGAGGTGGTGCTCAAGCACGCGAACAAGAAGAAGAAGCTGGTGGTCATCGCCTCCACGTCCGAGGTGTACGGGAAGAGTGAGGACGTGCCGTTCCGCGAGGACTCCGACCTGGTGTTGGGCCCGACGCCGAAGCATCGGTGGGCGTATGCGTGCAGCAAGGCCATCGACGAGTTTCTGGCCCTCGCGTACTGGAAAGAGCGCAAGCTGCCGGTCATCATCGTCCGCTTCTTCAACACCGTCGGGCCGCGCCAGAGCGGACAGTACGGCATGGTCATTCCGACTTTCGTCCGGCAGGCGCTTGCTGGCGAGCCGATCACGGTATTCGGTGACGGGTGCCAGCAGCGGTCGTTCACGCATGTGGCCGACGTGGTCGGTGCGCTGCTCAAGCTCGTAGTCGAGCCGAAGGCGATCGGCCAGGTGATCAACCTCGGGAACACCGAAGAGATCACGATTCAGCGGCTGGCCGAGCGCGTTCGCGAGCTCGCCGGATCGACGTCGCCCATCAAACTGATTCCGTACGACGAAGCCTACGAGTCGGGGTTCGAAGATATGCCCAGGCGCGTGCCGAGCCTGGCCAAGGCCGAGGCGATGATCGGCTACAAACCGACGCAATCGCTCGACAATATCCTCGTGCAGGTCATCGAGTATTTCCGCGGGAAATAGGGCCGGGGGCCCTTGTCAACGGTTGGTTTCGCCCGACCCGGCGCGTATACTCAAAAGAGATGTTCCTTCCGAGAGGCGGTATGCGCACGCTTCACATCCTGGCACTCGCCGGCTGCGCGTGGTTGACCCTGGCGGCCACTGCGTCCGCTGACGTCAAGATCTCGATACGCGACGGGCAGGTGTCGATCGCGGCCAAGGACGCGACGGTTCGGCAGATTCTGACCGAGTGGGCCAGAGTCGGCCGCACGCAAATCGTCAACGTGGAGCGGATTCCAGGCGCCCCGATCACCATCGAGCTGCAAAACGTGCCCGAAAGGGATGCCCTCGACATGCTGCTGCGGTCGATCAGCGGCTACATCGCGGCCCCTCGCGCAACGTCCGTATCTGATGCATCGCTGTTCGATCGCATCGTCGTGATGCCGACGACCGCCGCGCCAAACACGGCCGTCTCGTCGTCGGCACCGCCGCCGTTTTCCCCGCAGTCCGGAAATTTTCAGCCGCCGGGCCAGGATGACGAGGAACAGCGAGCCGTGGTGCCGCCGGCGCGAGGCACTATTTTCAGCACGTTTCCGCAGCCGCAGGTTGCCAACCCGCGCCGTGTCGGCGCGCCGTCGCCGACTCCGGGTGGCGAAGGCGGGCCGCCGCCACCGGTCGCGCAGCCGGAGATGCCAGTATCCGCGCCGCCCGTGCCCGGCTTCCCGCAGGCGGCGCCCGGAGCCGCACCGTTCAGCGCCGGCGCGCCGTTTGGTGCTGTCGCGGCGCCTGGAATGATCGCGCCGGCGCCACAGCAGCCGGGTCAGGTGGCGCCGCCAGCCCCCGCGCAACCGCGACGCTAACCTCGAACGCCGATGTCTCTTGTCGCCGACGTGAGCGCTGCCATCGGGGAAGCGATGCGCAAGCAGGAGGCCGCGCGCCTCGCGCCTCTCCGCATGCTCAAGGCGGCGTTCGTGAACAAGAGCATAGAAAAAGGTCACGACCTCGACGACGCCGAGGCACGACAAGTCGTGAGCTCGCTCGTCAAACAGCGAAAAGACTCGATCGAGCAGTTCACGAAGGGCGGACGGCAGGATCTGGCCGACAAAGAGGCCGCTGAAATACTGGTCCTCGAACAGTACCTGCCCCCCGCGGTCGATCCCGGAGTCATCGACGGCGCCGTCACGGCCGCCATTGCCGAAACCGGCGCAACCTCGGCAAAAGACATCGGCCGCGTCATGAAGGCGACGATGGCCAGGCTCGCCGGACAGAACGTGGACGGCAAGACCGTCAACGAACTCGTGCGCCTCAAGCTCGGCGCCTGAATGCCTCGCTACCCTTCTCGCTACAGCCCGCCTTCGTCATTCTCGTTCGGGCCCGGACCGATTTCAACCGTGCTCAAGGCGCTCATCGGCGCGAACGTCGCCGTGTTCCTGCTGATGTGGGTCATGCCGGCGGGCGTGCAGCGGGCGCTCACGGAAATTCTGGGGCTCGTGCCCTTCCATGTCGTGCGGAATCTGTGGATCTGGCAGATCGCCACATACATGTTCCTGCATGCCGGCACATTTCACATTCTGTTCAACATGCTGGCGCTCTGGATGTTCGGCGCCGAGCTCGAACGGATCTGGGGCACCAGGTATTTCGTCAAGTTCTACTTCGTGACGGGAGCCGGAGCCGGACTGCTGACCGTGCTCGTGTCGCTGCTGCCCTTCGCGCCGTTGCAGCAACTGTATGCGTCTGACATCGTCGGGGCGTCCGGCGCCATCTACGGGCTCATCCTGGCCTACGCGATCTATTTTCCTGACCGTCCGATTCTGCTCATCGTGTTTCCGGTCCCTGCCAAGATCTTCGCCATCATCATGGGCGCGATGAATTTCATCGCCTCGACGTCGCCGAACGAAGGCGGTGTCGCCAACGCCACGCATCTCGGGGGCTTTCTCGTCGCCTATCTATACCTGAAAGGCGGGCGCATGCGCCCGCTCGCCGAGCTCAAATACCGGTATCTGAAGTGGAAGATGAGCCGCGTCCGCAAGAAGTTCGACGTGTACTCCGGCGGCCGCTCGGGCCCGACGACCGGCTGGGATCGACGCGTCCACTGATCAGCGCACGAGCGCCATCGCTTTTCAGCGCGGTGATGCGGTGGCTGGAGTCTTCCCGGAACGCGTTACCGGCGCAGGTAGTCGTCGGTGTGATCCAGCCAGTCCTGGCGGATGGGGCTGAACACGTCGAGCTCGAAGGTGTCTTCGAGCGCTTCGGCCTGATGCTCGACGCGTGAAGGAATGTGCAGCACTTCGCCTTCGCGGAGCGTCACTTCCGTGCCGCCGACGAGAAACTTGAGCGCGCCCTGCAGCACGTAGGTCATCTGTTCGCTCTCGTGCGAGTGCATCGGCACGAGACAGCCGCGCTTCAGGTAGACCTGCGCGAGCATCTCGCGCTCACCGGTCACGATTTTTCGCGACAGCATCTCGGTGACTTTTTCGAGTGCAATTTCGTCCCAGCGGTGCAGGCGAATGGGTGCAGCGCACATATCTTCACGGAATACTACCATCGGGTCCGCGCCTGCAAATTAGCCGTATAATTCGTTCGGACATGAAGGCCTCCTCCGTCGCCAACGGCCTCGAGGCAACCACATCGCCGGCATCAACGACGGGCGCACCGGCGCCCGCCGGCCCGCCAACCGGCGCCGACCTCAGCACCGCCGAGCTGCTGCAGGCCTACCGCTGCATGCTCCTCTCCCGCAAGCTCGACGACAAGGAAATCCAGCTCAAGAGCCAGATGCACATCTTCTTTCAGATCAGCGGCGCCGGGCACGAGGCGGTGCTCGTCGCGGCCGGCATGGTGCTCAAAGCCGGATACGACTGGTTCTTTCCGTACTACCGCGATCGCGCTCTGTGCCTGCAGCTCGGCATGACGCCGCTCGACATGCTGCTCGCCGGCGTCGGCTCGAAAGACGATCCCAACTCGGGCGGCCGGCAGATGCCGTCGCACTGGGGCGCCGAGGCCCTCAACATCGTGTCGGGCTCGAGCGCCACCGGGATGAAAGTGCTGCACGCCGTCGGCGCCGCCGAAGCCGGCGTCATCTACGATCGCGTCCGCGGCGATTCCCGATCGCGACGCCAGACAGCATGGCGACGAGATCGTCTACGTGTCGGTCGGCGACGGCACGACGAGCGAGGGCGAATTCTGGGAAGCGCTCAACGCGGCATGCCTCAAGCACCTCCCGGTCCTGTTCCTCGTCGAAGACAACGGCTACGCGATCTCCGTTCCCGTCGAAATGCAGACGGCCGGCGGCGACATCTCGCGCCTGGTCCGTGCCTTTCCCGGCCTGCACGTCGAATCCGTGGACGGCACCGATTTCGTCGCCAGCTACCGCGTCATGCGCGACGCCGCCGCCTACGTTCGCGCTCGCAAGGGGCCGGCGCTGGTGCACGCGCACGTCACCAGGCCCTACTCACATTCGTTTTCAGACGACGACAAGCTTTACAAGACGCCGGCCGAGCGCCAGGCCGAAGCCGCACGCGACCCCCTGCCGCGATTTGCCGACTTCCTGCGCGCCAACCATCTCGCGACAGACGACGACCTGCGGGCCACGCTTGCCGAGGTCGAGGCCCAGGTGAACGAGGCGGCGCTCGCCGCTCTTCACGCGCCGAAGCCGGCAGGAAACACCGCCGGCGCTCTGGGTGTACTCGCCCGACGTCGACCCTTCCTCGGAGGCGTTCGACACGCCCGCGCGTCACGAAGGCAAAGCCGACACGATGGTGGGGAACATCAATCGGACGCTCAAAGACGAAATGGCCCGCGATCCCCGCATCGTCGTTTTCGGAGAAGACGTGGCTGACGCCAGCCGCAAGGAGGCGCTCGCGGGCGTGACGGGCAAAGGCGGCGTGTTCAAGCTCACGCACGGACTGCAACGGCTGTTCGGCGACGACCGTGTGTTCAACACGCCGCTGGCGGAAGCCGGCATCATCGGCCGCGCGCGTCGGGATGTCGATCCGCAAGCTGAAGCCGGTCGTGGAGATTCAGTTCTTCGACTACATCTGGCCGGCCATGATGCAGTTGCGCGACGAGGTGTCGATGCTCCGGTATCGGTCGGGCAACCACTTCTCGTGTCCGATGGTCATCCGCGTCCCGATCGGCGGGTATCTCAAGGGCGGCGGTCCGTATCACAGCCAGTCCGGCGAGAGCATCTTCGCGCACTGCCCGGGCATCCGCATCGCGTTTCCGTCCAGCGCCCGCGATGCCGCCGGATTGCTCCGTACGGCGATCCGCTGCGACGATCCGGTGCTGTTCCTCGAGCACAAGCATCTGTACCGGCAGCTCTACTGCAAGAGCGAGTACCCCGGCAAAGACTTCATGATTCCTTTCGGCAAGGCGGCCTTGCGCCGCGACGGGTCCGACGTCCTCGTCGTCACCTGGGGCGCGCTGGTGCAGCGATCGCTCGTCGCCGCGCATCAGGCCGAGAAAGACGGCATCAACGCCGCCGTGCTCGATCTGCGGACGATCGCGCCATACGACTGGGACGCCATCCGCTCGCACGTCGTCCGCACCAACCGTGTCGTCGTCGCGCACGAGGATCAGCTGACGTGCGGGTTCGGCGCCGAGATCGCCGCGCGAATCGCCGGAGAGCTGTTCCAGCACCTCGATGCGCCCATCCGGCGCGTCGGAGCGCTCGATGCCCCAGTGGCGTACTCGCCCGAGCTCGAAGAAGCCATCCTCCCGCAGACGGCGGACATCCTGAAGGCCATTCAGGAGACGGCCCGCTACTGACTTCCGCTGGCTCGTGCTTTCGGGCCTTCGTGGCAGCCGTAGTCATCGCGCCGGCGTTGTCGGCGCTGACCGCCGGCGTCTTGCGCTCCGTCGATGCCATTCCGGCGCACATCGCCGGCCGTTTCAGAGATCCCGCTGGATTCGAGCGGTCTGCCTCCGGCCAATACTTCGTGTTCGATCGCCGGAGTCAGATCGTCTACGGTATCGACGAGCGCCACAGCAGCGTGTGGGAAATCGTGCACATCGGCAACGAGCCCGGCCGGATTCTCAACCCGGTGGCATTCGCCGTTGAACCGTCCGGCACCTTCGCCGTTGCCGACGCCCCGGACAACCAGGAGCGGATTCAGGTGTTCTCCGCGGCGGGTTTTCGTGTCGGCGGTTTTCTGCTGCCCGGGCGAAGGCGGGCCCGCGTCGTCCTCGACGGGCTGGCCCTGGGTGGCATCGGATCGCTCCAGTACTCGGGCACATCAATCCTCCTGTCGCAGCCGGACACCGGCGCGCTCATCACGGAATACTCGCTCACCGGCACGGCCCTTCGCACGATCGGCAATCTGAGACACACCGGTCACGAGGACGATCCGCCGCTCCACACCGCGCTCAACAGCGGCCTTCCGGTCATCGACCCTCGGGGCGGTCTCTTCTTTGTCTTTCAGACGGGTGAGCCGGTGTTCCGGAAGTACGACGCCGCGGGACGCCTGGTCTTCGAACGGCGCATCCAGGGCCGCGAGATCGACGAGTTCGTCGCGCGCATGCCGACCACGTGGCAACGGCGACGCACGGAAGACGGCGAGTTGCCGCTCGTGCCGCCGACGATTCGCACCGCCGCCGCCGATGCCCACGGCCATTTGTGGATCAGCTTCGTCGAGCCCTTCACGTACGAATTCGATTCCGACGGCGACAAGGTCCGAGCGGTGCAGTTTCGCGCCGCCGGTATTCTGTCGCCGAACAGCCTGTTCTTCGGACCCGGTGGCCGGCTGCTCGTGACGCCCGGTCTCTACATGTTCGATGTCGGCGGCTCCCCCTAGCGGGGCTCCCGACACCCCGGTAACATGGGCAGGATGTCGCTGATTCGATCGGCCGCCGTCCTCGGCGCCGGCACGATGGGCGCGCAAATCGCGGCGCACTTCGGCAACGCCGGCATTCCCGTTCTCCTGCTCGACCTGACGGCGGACATCGCGCGCGAGGGCCTCAAACGCGCGCGCGGCCTCAAGCCCGATCCGTTCTTCACGCCAGAGGCGGCTACGCTCATCACGACGGGCGGACTCGACACCGATTTCGAGCGTCTGGCCGGCGTCGATTGGATTCTCGAGGCCGTCGTCGAACAACTCGACGTCAAGCGCGCGTTGATCGAGCGGATTGAAACCGTGCGCCGTCCGGGCACGATCGTGACGTCGAACACCTCGGGCATTCCGATCGCCGCTATCGCCAGCGGCCGCGGCGCCGAGCTCCGGCGGCACTGGCTGGGCACACATTTCTTCAACCCGCCGCGCTACCTGCGTCTCGTCGAAGTCATCCCGACCCAGGACACCGATCCGGCCGTCGTCGCGCGCGTGTCGCGGTTTGCCGATCTGCATCTGGGCAAGGGCGTGGTTGTCGCCAAAGACACGCCGAATTTCATCGCAAACCGGATCGGCCTTTACGGCGTCATCAGTGTGATGCGGACGCTCGAATCCGGCGCGTTCACCATCGAGGACGTGGACGCCATCACGGGCCCGGCGCTCGGACGGCCCAAGAGCGCCACGTTTCGCACGATGGACATCGCCGGCCTGGACGTTCTCGGCCACGTCGTCCGGAATCTCCACTCGCAGCTGCCGGCGGACGAGGCGCAACTGTTCGCGCTGCCGCCGCTCGTTCAAGCCATGATCGAAAAGGGCTGGATCGGCGAGAAGAGCGGTCAAGGCTTTTACAAGCGGCAGAAGACGGCCGGCGACTCAGAGATTCTGACGCTCGATCCGGCGACGATGACGTACCGCGCCAGGCGATCGCCGCGGCTTCCCGCTCTCGACGCCGCGCGCGCCATCGAGGACGCGGCCGAACGCACCAAGACCCTGTTCCTCGGCAACGACCCGGTCGGAGCGTTCCTTCGGTCCACGCTCGGCCCGCTCTTGCTGTATGCGGCGCGCGTGGCCCCGGAGGTCGCCCATTCGATCGACGATGTGGACAGGGCGATGCGATGGGGGTTCGGATGGGAGCTGGGACCATTCGAAATCTGGGACACGATCGGCGTGCGCGAGGTGCTGACCGCCACGGCCACCAGCGTCAACGACGCGCCTCCGCTTGTCGCCGACCTGCTGCGCTCGGGCCGCAACCGCTTCCGCGACGGTTTGCTGCCTCCAGCCGCGACAGATCTGCAGCTCCTCAAGACCGCCAGGGCGCGAGGCGTCGTCCGGACCAATGCCGGTGCGAGCCTGGTCGATCTGGGCGATGGCGTTTTAGCGGTCGAGTTCCACTCGAAGATGAACTCGGTCGGCGGCGACACGGTAGAGATGCTGCACGCCGGGATCAAGGAGGCGACGTCGAACTTCGCGGCGCTCGTCGTGGGTAACGACGCGATCAATTTTTCGGTCGGCGCGAACTTGATGCTGTTGCTTCTCGAGGCTCAGGAGGGCAACTGGGACGAGATCGATCTGATGGTCCGCACGTTTCAAGGCACAACGCAGGCCTTGAGGTATGCGGACGTTCCCGTGATTGTCAGCCCCGCCGGGCTGACGCTTGGCGGCGGATGTGAGATCGCGATACACGGCGATCGCGTTGTGGCCGCCGCGGAAAGCTACGTGGGCCTTGTCGAAGTTGGCGTCGGCCTGATTCCGGCGGGCGGCGGCGCCAAGGAGATGCTCGTCCGGAGCGTCGAGGGACTGCGTGATCCGCGGGCGGACTTGCTGCCACACGTGCAACGTGTCTTCGAGACGATCGGCTTCGGCAAGGTCTCGACCAGCGCCGCGGACGGCCTGCGCCTGGGCTTTCTGCGACCCGTGGATGCCATTACGATGAATCGCGAACGCCTGATGGCCGACGCCAAATCGCTCGCGCTCGAACGCGTCCGCGAAGGCTACGTCCGGCCGGCGCCGCGGACGGCGATCCCCGTGGGCGGCGACTCCGTGCTTGCGGCGCTGAAGCTCGGCGTGCACCTCGCATGGCGCGCGGGCCGTCTGAGCGATCACGATGCCCTGATCGGCCGAACGCTTGCATGGGTCCTCGCCGGCGGTTCGCTGGCGCACCAGACCACGGTGTGCGAGCAGCACTTGTTGGACCTCGAGCGGGAAGCATTCCTCAAGCTGTGCGGCGAACCCAAGACGCTCGAACGGATCGGGCACACGTTGAAAACCGGAAAGACGCTGCGGAACTAGTGTCCCGAGTCAGAAATCCGTTGTGCACCGAGGGCGGCGATGCGCCCGGATGGCAAGGCGCGAAGAGTGAGAATATCGGGAATGCTGGTTATCTGCTTCACTCAGGTGACCCCAATGGGTTGTGGCGGCGCCGTCGGGGACGAGCGCCTGGTTGCACCAGCCGTCGGTAGGGTACCGGCTCGATGGCGACCGCTTGCTGGACCAGCCGGAAAAACAGTTTGCCGCGGTGCCGGGATGTCCGACGGTTGAAGCGAAAGGTGAACTCGTCGAGGTAGTAGTCCAGATGCGCGTGACTCACGGCGCCTTGATGGGTGCCGAGCAGCCATCGTTTGAGCAGGGAGACGACGCGGTGCACGCGCGGAAGCAATTCGGACGCGAGTTCGTGGTGTCCGCGAAGGAACGAGACACGATGGTGGTACCTGGTCTTGACACGTTCGTAGCCGTCCCAGCCATCGGTGTGGACTTCGCTGCCAGGCTCGATCGCGTCGTCGACGAACTCCTGCAGAGTCTTGGCGGTCCCATCGGGAATTCGGCGCATCCGGATTCGACCAATCCCGCGCCCGACTTCTTCGGCCGCAACCACGATCAGCGCTTTCCGCGCGGTGGAGCGGCCGCGCGCGCCGCCGAGCCCGCCGACGAGCGTTTCGTCGACCTCGACGCGTCCCGCGAGGCGATCGCGGCCAGGCCTCACCATGGCGCGGCGGAGTTTGTGCAGCCAGGCCCACGCAGTCTGATAGCTGCCGAGTCCCAACACCTGCGGGAGCGCCAACGCGCTGGTCCCGGTTTTCGTGCTGGTGACACACCACATGGCGCGGAACCACATCGTCAGCGGGGTCCGCGTGTCCTGAAAGATGGTGCCGGCCGTAACCGACGTCTGCCGGCCACACGCCGCGCATTGCCAGAGCACGGCTCGCACCTCCCAGGCCTTGGCGCCCCCGCAGGCGGGGCATCGAAAACCATCGGGCCATCGCAGCTGCGTCAGGTACTCCCGACACGCCGCCTCCGTCGCGAAGCGAGCGTCGAATTCGGCCTGCGTCCGCGGATAATCCTCCACGGCGCCGGACGCTATATGTTGGGGTCACCTGAGTCAAGTGGATACCCAGTATCGGGAATATGTGAACGATGAGCAACGCGAGCCAGACGGGATGCAGCGCCGGCCGAATGCCAACGGATTTCTGACTCGGGACACTAAGACCGTGCGAGACACCGAATCAATCGTCGAACAGGGCGCCGGGCCCGCACTCGTCCTCGTCCCGGGCATCCAGGGACCGTGGGAGTACGTCCGGCCGGCGGTCGAATCGCTGGCGACGCGCTTCAGGGTTCTGACGTTCTCGCTCGGCGCACGGAGCTCACCCGACGGTCTCGACCTGCTCGAGCGCGAGGCCAGACGGATCGTCGCCGCACTGGACGAGCGCCGAATCGATCGGGCCATCATCTGCGGAATTTCGTACGGCGGTCTGGTGGCCACGCGCTTCGCGGCGATTCATCCCGAGCGAACGGCGGCACTCGTGCTGGCGTCGGTGCCTGGTCCGGGCTGGGGATTGCGGACGCGCCATCAGGTCTACGCGCGATGGCCACGGCTTTTCGGCCTGTTGTTCTTTGCGGAAACGCCGTGGCGTGTCAGAGCGGAGGTGGCGGCCGCTCTTCCGCGGCGAGCCGACCGGTGGAGGTTTGCCCTGCGGAGTCTGGCGACCCTTGTCTCCGCGCCGATTTCGCTCTCGCAAATGGCGGAGCGGGCGCGATGCCTGCCCGCGCCGCGTCTGGTCGCCGATTGCCGGCGCGTGAGCGCGCCGACGCTCGTGATCACGGGCGAGCCCGCGCTCGACCAGGTGGTGCGCGTCGAGAGCACGGCCGAGTTGGCCACGCTGATCTCCGATGCGCGGCTCGTGGTGCTCGAACACACGGGGCATCTCGGCACGATTACGCAACCGTCGGCCTTCACCGCCGCGGTCGAGGAATTCGTGCGGAACATCCCAGACGTGGTCGCAAGTGCCATCGTCGCGGGGCCCTTTCAGGGCCGCGAAGGCGGGGCACAAGGGCCGGCGCCGCATTCGGAGGTGGCATAGTGCGACTGCGTGAGATCGCCGGACCCGTCGGTCGACTCGAGGCCGTGCTCGACGAACCGCCGGTCAATGGAGGCGTGAACCCGCAGGGACTCGTCGAGCGCGGACAGAACACTGGTCTTCGCGCGGCCGTCGTCATCGCGCATCCGCATCCGCAATACGGCGGGACGATGCACACGAAGGTGATCTATCAGTCGGCGAAAGCGTTCACCAGAATCGGTTGCGTCGTGCTCCGGTTCAACTTCCGCGGCACCGGCACGAGCGCCGGTCAGTTCGACGCGGGCCCCGGCGAGATGGACGATTTCCGGGCGGCGGTGGCCTTCATGCACGAGCGCTATCCGGGCACGCCGCTCTGGGCCGCGGGCATGTCGTTTGGCGCCTGGATTGCGCTCGCCGCCGGCGCCGGTGATTCCCGTGTCTCGACACTGGTCGGCATCGCGCCGCCTCTGTCGCGCTACGATTTCGAAGCGGTCCGCCTCAGCGCCAAGCCGAAATTCTTCATCCAGGGCGAACGCGATGAACTGTGTCCGCTCAAGAACATGCAGGAGTTCTACGCGCGCGCGGCCGAGCCAAAAGAGCTCGTCGTGATCGACGGCGCCGATCATCTGTTCGACGGGAAGGTGAGCGAGGTCGCCGACGCAATCGAGGACTTGCTGGGAGATTGGTCATGAACGACGCGGTCATCGTCTCAGCCGTGCGAACGGCGGTCGGCAAAGCACCCAACGGGACATTGCGCGGCACGCGTCCCGACGAGCTCGCCGCCATCGTGATCGCCGAAGCGCTCCGGCGGGCGCCCGGCCTCGACGCCGCGGACATCGACGACGTGATTCTTGGGTGCGCCATGCCGGAGGGCGAACAGGGGCTCAACGTGGCGCGGATTGCGAGCCTCCGTGCCGGTGTGCCGGTGTCGGCCTCGGCCGTCACGATCAATCGATTCTGCTCATCCGGACTCCAGGCGATCGCCTTCGCCGCCGAGCACATCATGTGCGGCTTCAGCTCCGCCATCGTCGCGGGCGGCACCGAGTCGATGAGCATGGTGCCGATGGGGGGCAACAAAGTGTCGCCCAATCCCGCGCTGGTCGATTCGTACCCGGACGTTTACCTGACGACCGGACTCGTGGCCGAGAATCACGCGCGCGAGTCGGCCATCTCGCGCGAAGCGCAGGACGCGTTCGCCTTCCGGAGTCATCAGCGGGCAGTTGCCGCCGTTGAGGCTGGGCGCTTCGCGGAAGAGATCGTGCCGGTGACAACGAAGCTCGTCGGGCCGGCGCAGCGTGACGGGAAGCCGGTCGCTCGCGACCTGGTGTTCGCGACCGACGAAGGACCACGTCGTGACACGTCGCCGGAGGCGCTGGCCGCGCTGCGGCCGGCGTTTCATGTGCAGGGCACCGTCACGGCCGGCAATTCGTCGCAAACGAGCGACGGGGCCTCCGCCGTCGTCATTACGTCGGCCTCTCGGGCGCGCGAATGCGGTCTGACTCCCATGGCGAGGTTCGTCGCGTTCGCGACCGCCGGCGTCGAGCCCGAACGATTCGGCATCGGTCCCGTGCCGGCGATTCAGAAGGTCTTGAAGCTCGCCGGGCTGAGGCTGGACCAGATGGATCTCGTCGAGCTCAACGAGGCCTTTGCCGCCCAGGTGCTCGCCTGCCTGAAAGAGCTGCCAATCGATCCCGACCGGCTCAACGTCAATGGAGGCGCGATCGCGCTCGGCCACCCTTTGGGTTGCACCGGCGCCAAGCTGACGACGACAATTCTCCATGAAATGCGCCGGCGGCAGGCCCGGTATGGGCTGGTCACAATGTGTGTGGGGGGCGGCATGGGCGCAGCCGGAATCTTTGAGAGAATGTAGACATGCCAACCGTTGAGACCTCACCGCTTCGGGGCGGGGCGTGGCTCATCGACCCGACCGAGGCCGGTGATGTGCTGACGCCTGAGCGCCTGACCGACGAGCATCGGCTGATCGGACAGACGACGGAGCAGTTCGTCGCTCAGGAGGTGATGCCTCAGCTCGATCGGCTCGAACAGCACGATTGGACGGTCGCGCGGCAGCTCATCAAACGATGCGCCGATCTGGGGCTGCTCGGGATCGACGTGCCCGAGACGTATGGCGGCCTCAACCTCGACAAAGTCACCTCGCTGATCGTCAGCGAACGGATGGCGATTTCGGCGTCGTTCGGCGCGGCGTTCGGCGGTCAGGCCAACCTGACGGTGCTGCCGCTGATGCTGTTCGGCAACGAGGCGCAGAAGCGGAAGTATCTCCCGGTCCTCCTATCGGGCGAGCTCATCGGCGCCTATTGCCTCAGCGAGACCGGATCCGGATCCGACGCCCTCGGCGCGAGGGCCCGCGCCACGCGCTTGCCCGACGGCAGCTTCGTGCTGAACGGCGAGAAGATGTGGATTACAAACGGCGGTTTCGCCGACGTCTTCATCGTCTTCGCCAAGGTCGACGGCGAGCACTTCACGGCCTTCATCGTCGAGCGCGCGTTCGGCGGCGTGACGAGCGGCAAGGAAGAGCACAAGATGGGCCTGCACGGCTCGTCAACCACCGCCGTGATTCTGCAGGACGTGAAGGTGCCCGCCGAAAATCTCCTCGGTGAAATCGGCAAGGGCCACAAAGTGGCGTTCAACGTGCTGAATTTCGGCCGCTTCAAGCTGGGCGGCATGTGCATTGGCGGCGCACGCGCGGCCATCGGCGAAGCGGCCAGATATGCCGGAGAGCGGAAGCAATTCGGGCAGCCTATTGCCACCTTCGGCGCCATCCGGCACAAGCTCGGCGAGATGATCGTCCGGACGTACGCCGTCGAGAGCCTTCTCTACCGCACCGCCGGTATGATCGACGCGCGTGTGGAGGCGACCCCGCACGACGCGAACGACGGATCCGCCTCGGCCGCCGTGCTCGAGGAGTACGCCGTCGAGGCGTCGATCGCCAAAGTCGCCGGCAGTGAAACGCTCGATTTCGTGCTCGACGAGAATATCCAGATTCACGGCGGCAACGGCTATGTGAAGGACTACCCGGCCGAGCGTCATTACCGCGACGCGCGCGTGAATCGCATTTTCGAAGGAACCAACGAGATCAACCGTTTGTTGATTCCGGGCATGCTGGCGCGCCGGGCGGTGAAGGGCGACCTGCCGATTATCGCCGCCGCCAGGGCACTCCAGGATGAACTGCTGGGTCCACCGGCCGCGGCGTCTTTGCCGGGGGCAGACGACTCGCGGCTCTCCGAGGAACGGCGCGCGGTGGTGGCATTCAAGAAGACGGCGTTGATGGTCTTCGGCCTCGCGATGCAGACGTACGGCCTGAAGCTGGCCGACCAGCAGGAAGTGCTGACGCACATCGCCGACATCATGATTGACGTCTTCAGCGCCGAAAGCGCCGTCCTGCGGGCGACGGCGCTGACGGCGCCGCCGGCGCGTGCGGCTCTGCACGAGGACGCCGCGCGCGTGTTCGTCAACGACGCCGCCATGCGCATCGATGCCTCCGCCCGTCAGGCGCTGGCCGCGATGACGAAAGGCGACACGCTGCGGACGATGCTCGCGGCATTGAGGCGATTGCTGAAATTCGCGCCGATCGATACGGTGACGCTGCGGAGGCGGCTGGCCGACGAGGCGGTCGCGCGGGGAGCCTATGTCTTTGCGTAAGTGGATGACGAGCGCGCTGGTCGCCGGCGCCATAGCCTGCGGTCACCAGCCGCCAGGCGACCCGCAGGACTATGCGGCGAAGCTGGCCGCCGACCGCGCCGCGAAAGACGCGGCGTTTTCGGCCGGCGACGACCCCATCCCCAAGTCGCGGCACGCGCAGTTTCTGCCGCTTGCGTACTTTCCGATCGATCCCGCTTATAGCGTCCCGGCCGGCCTCAAGCCCAGCAACGACCCGACCATCATCGAGATGCCGACGTCGACGGGCACGAACAGGAAGATGCGACGGGCCGGCCTGCTCGAATTCACGCTCAAAGGGCAGCCCTTGAAGCTGACCGCCCTGCTCGAGGTCGGCGCCGATCCCAGTCATCTGTTCGTGCCGTTCAGCGATCTCACGAGCGGCACGGAGACCTACGCCGCCGGCCGCTTCATGGACCTGCGCCGCAACAGCTCAGGCATCTACGAGGTCGACTTCAACCGCGCGTACATTCCCTACTGCTACTACAGCCCCACCTACGAGTGTCCGTATCCCCCTCCGGAAAACCGTTTGACCCTTCCGATTCGTGCCGGCGAGCGGATGAAAAGTTAGTGCTGCGCGCCATCGTGTTCGACTTCGACGGTGTCATCGCGGACAGCGAGCCGCTGCATTTTCGGGCGTTTCGCGACGTGCTGGTGGAAGCGGGCGTCGATCTCGCCGAGCGCGACTACTACACGCGGTATCTCGGGTACGACGATGTGGGCGCGTTCCGCGCGATTGCCGCGGACCGGGGACGGCCCTGGTCGGCGGCCGACCTCGCGAGCCTCACGGCCCGGAAGGCGGCGCGGCTCGAGGTTCTCGAGCGCGACGTGTCGGTCCTGTTTCCAGGCGCCGCCGACGCGATTCGCCGCGCCGCGGCGGTTGTGCCGGTGGCGATCGCGTCGGGCGCGCTCGGCGCGGAAATCCGCCGCGTGCTCGACGGGGCGGACTTGACGCGCTATTTTTCGGCGATTGTCTCGGCTGAAGACACGCCGGCGAGCAAGCCGGCGCCCGATCCGTACCTGCACGCCGTCGCACTCCTGTCGGCCGGACGTGATCCGGCGCTTTCGGCCGCCGATTGCGTGGCGATCGAGGATTCACGGTGGGGAATCGAATCGGCCCGCGCCGCCGGCCTTCGCACGATAGGCGTGACGAGCAGTTACGACGCCAGCGAGCTCTCGCAGGCCGACCTGGTGATTGCCTCGCTTGTCGATCTGGACGTCGCCCGGTTGCAACGCCTGCTATCCTAGGCAGGTGATCGGAGAGCACTCGGTTCGCAGCTTCACGCTGGCGGCGCTCAGCCCGGATCCCGATCTGGCGATTGCGGCGCTGATGATCGCGCGGCTGGCCTACCCGAAACTCGACGCCGAACCCTACCTCGATCAGCTCGACGCGTTCGGCCGTGAAGCGCGATTGCGGCTCGCGGCCGCGCGGGTCGTGCCCGGCGAGGCGCCGCCGCACGTGGACCCCGAACGGTACGCCAGCGTGATGGCGCTCAACGACTACCTCTTCGGCGAGCTCCACTTCGTCGGCAACAGCCTGCACTACGAGGATCCGCGGAACAGCTACCTGAACGAGGTGCTCGACCGGCGCACCGGCCTTCCGATTACACTCGCGCTGCTGTACATGGAGGTGGCGCGGCGCGCGGGGCTTCATGTCGAGGGCATCAATTTCCCCGGCCACTTCCTCGTGCGCTGTCCCGCGCGGCGCGGCCCGCCGTATTCGGAGGATCTCATCATCGACGCGTTTCACGGCGGCGCGCTCTTGTCGGCAGACGCCTGCCACGAGCTGCTGCGGCGGCACGGGGACGACGCGGTGTTCGACGCGCACCTGTTCGGACACGCCACGAAGCCGCAGATTCTCGCGCGAATGCTGCGTGAACCTGAAACGCACCTACGTGAACATGAATTCGTTCCCGCAGGCGCGGGACGTGACCGAGCTGCTCGTGGCGGTCGATCCGTCAGCCAGACACGAGCTCCGCGACCGCGGGCTGCTGGCGTATTACCTCAAAGACTTTTCCGCCGCCCTGCGCGATCTGCAGAGCTACCTCCAGCTCTCGGCGTCAGAGCCGTTGGACGACGAAGAGCGCGAGGAACACGAACGGATCTGGGAGCACGTGAAGACGCTGCGACGAAGAGTCGCGACGCTCAACTGAACCACGAAGATCACAAGACCACAAGAGCTCCTCTTTCCCAGTTCCAGCGCTGCCGCGCTCTGGAATCACGGGGCCGCAAACACGAAGCTCGGCCTGGAAAAACGCGCCGCCGGCAACATGCCGATGGGGTGGACTAGATTCGATAGCAACACGAATTCATGTATGAGCGTGGGTAACGGTCGACTCCAAATAGAAGTTGGGGCTCATGGCTATCCCGTATACCGTCGCGCTCGTCGTTGACCCGGCCTTCGGGGATGAGCTGCGCGAGCTCACAGCTCGGGTTCATGCTTGGGTCGTCGATACACCTCAGAATCGCAGTGCTCTGGAGAAGGTCTGGGCTGCCGCGTCATCCCCGCAGGAGTACAGCATCGAGAGTGGCACCACGACGTTCACGCAGCGGGGTATGGATCCGAGAAGAGAACTGCATCTCTGTCATCGACGAGCTGGATCTGCACCACAATATCTACTCTCACAACCCCGGATATACGGCCTTGGAAGTGTCGGCGCCAACCCGTCTCGAGCGATCCGGGAGGCGTTTCAGGAACATGGGTTCGTCCACTTCGAACCCACTCCATATGGTTTCGTAGCTCGAAAAGATGAGCCCTAACCTCGCTATCACCAGACCGGCGATTGCGGTTGTTAGCGCAGACATCGATCACGTTCGAGCCGAGGTAAGTGCTAGTTGACCGATGCGGCCGGCCGCGGTCGGTGGGTCATGCGTCGGGCGATAGGTCTCAGCCCGGCGTGATCGCAAGAAAAACGACGCGGCGGCCACCTCCGCGCACGGCCAAACCTTGCCGGGCACGCCCATGAAAGAAAGCGCCTGCGGCCCGCGCGAGGAGAGCGAGTCTTCGAGCGCAGCGGCGCCAGCGCGTGGGGTGGGGCCCCACGCGCGTGGAAGGACGATGTCGCCGACGCGCCGTTTTTCCGGGCTGACGACCGTGCCCGACGCGTGACCCACCGGCCGCGGCTGGCGCACGCGATGAACCTCGCCGCTGAACGCGAATATTAGGCGGACCTGGGCCGGACAGGCCGGGCGGTTTCGCTCCTACATCGGGTTGCAGTTGAGCATCGTGATGTCATCGAGTACTTCGATGACTTTTCTTCACCTTGTGGCGATCGTGGTTCATGACTACGACCCCGCGATTCGGTTCTTCGTCGACATTCTGGAGTTCGAACTCGTGGAAGACTCGCCCGCCACGACCACGGACGGTCGCCCGAAGCGCTGGGTGGTCGTCCGCCCGCCGGGAGCCCAGACGGGCCTGCTGCTGGCTCGTGCCGATGGTGAGCGCCAGGCCGCGATCATCGGAGAACAGCACGCCGGCCGTGTGGGCTTCTTCCTACGCGTAGACGACTTCGCTGCTCGTTACGAGCGAATGGTCGCAGCAGGCGTCGAGTTCGTGAGGCCGCCCCGGCGGGAACCGTACGGCGAAGTTGCGGTGTTCCTGGACATCGCGGGCAATCATTGGGACCTGCTCGGTCCTGGGTCCTAGCTTTTCGAACCGCGTGTCCTTCGCGGCTCCCGCTTCTTTCCTTCGGGACAATCCTGCAGGAGCGGGCAGACGCCGCAATGCGGATCCGTTTCCGTGCACGTGGCGGCGCCGTGGTGATCGAGGTACAGGAACGCGCGGCGGAACGCGTCGAGCGTCGCGGGCAGCTCGGCGGAGACGGCCTGGCGAATCGATCGCGCCGTCTTGGTGAAGTTGGGCTGCGTGTCGCCGTACCCCAGGCGTCGCGCGACGCGGCTGACGCGGGCATCCACGGGCAGCACCTGATGGTCCGCCGCGAACAACAGCATCCGGTACGCGCCGCCCTCGCCCATCTGCGGCAGGCCTTTCAGCGCACGCCGCGCGGCGGGCAGCGGTCCCCGGATCACGGCCGGCAGCTTCGGCGAGCGCCGGAAGATGTCGACGCCGGTCCGAAGCGCCCGCACGCGCTGCTCGAGATACGGACCGGCGAGCGCCACGCTCGCCTCGAGCTTCTTCTGCGCCACCTTCCACATCGAATCCGGCGTGAGCGCGCGAATGCGCTTGAGCGCGCCCATCGCCGCGTCGCGCTTGCGCGGCGTCGAATGCACCGAGAGCACTTCCCAGACAAACAGGGTGAACGGCTCAGCGGGCGGCGTCGGCAGCGCGCCGTAGAACTCCTTGAGCTCACCGAGCAACCGCTCCAAGCGCGACACGGACGATCATGAACCACAAAGCCCACGACGGAGACAAAGCTGAACGCCAAGCTTTGTGATCGTCGTGATCTTTGTGGTTCCTTCAGCGAGATCCCGCAATGTGAGCGATCTCATCATAGAGGTACGCCGACGCGATGATGCCCCCGTGGAAATTGCCGAGGTCGAGCTTCTCGTTCGGCGCGTGCGCGTTTTCGTCCGGCAGCCCCACGCCGAAGAGCACCGACGGCAGGCCGAGCACCTCCTGAAACGTCGACACGACAGGGATCGATCCTCCCTCACGTGTCAGCACCGGACGCTGGCCGAACCCCTTCTCGATGGCCCGGCTCGCCGCCTGCACGAACGGGTTGTCGAACGATGTCATCCAGGGCTTCCCGCCGTGCATGCGCGTGAACTTGAGCTCGACGGTCTTGGGCGCGGCCTTCCGCACGTAGGCCTCGAAGAGATTGGCCATCTTGTCCGGATCCTGATTCGGGACCAGACGCATGCTGATCTTGGCCATCGCCACGGCCGGCAACACCGTTTTCGCCCCTTCACCGGTGAAGCCGGACAGCAGCCCGTTGACTTCGAGCGTCGGCCTCGCCCACGTGCGCTCGAGCGTCGTGTAGTCGGTTTCGCCGAACACCTTCGGGATGCCGAAGTCCTTCTTGTACTGCTTCTCGTTGAACGGCAGCTTCGCCCACGCCTCGCGTTCCTCCGGCTGCAGCGGCAGCACATCGTCGTAAAACCCGGGAATCTTGATGCGGCCGCCGCGGTCCTTCATCTGCGCGATCATCTGGGCGAGCACGAACGCCGGGTTGGCGACGGCGCCGCCAAACGATCCCGAATGCAGATCGGTGCTGCTGCCGCGCAGATCGATCTGGCAGTAGACGAGCCCGCGCAGCCCGTAACAGATCGACGGGACGTTCCTCGCGAACATCGGCGAGTCCGAAATCACGACCACGTCCGCCTTGAGCGTCGCCTTGTTCGCGATGATGAAGTTGTCGAGGTTGACGCTGCCGACTTCTTCCTCGCCCTCGAGAATGATGCGGATATTGACCGGCAGCCTGCCGTTCTGCTTCAAGTGCGCTTCGATCGCCTTGAAGTGCATGAAGACCTGCCCCTTGTCGTCGGCCGACCCTCGCGCGTAGATCTCGCCGTCGCGGATCGTCGCCTCGAACGGCGGCGATTCCCACAAGTTCAGCGGATCGACCGGCTGCACGTCGTAGTGGCCGTAGAAGAGGATGGTCGGCGCGCCGGCGGCTCCAAGCCATTCGCCGTACACGACCGGGTTGCCGGGTGTGTCGATGAGGCGGACCTCCTGCAGGCCGATGCGCTGCATCTCTCCCGCGCACCAGTCGGCGCAACGCCTCACGTCGGCGGCATGTTCCGGAAGCGCGCTGATGCTCGGGATCGCGAGCAGCGCTTTCAGTTCCTCGAGGTAGTGGTCGCGGTTGACGTTGATGAAATCGATCACGTTGTTCATGCGGATAGGCTCCTGATGTCCGGCTACGCGCCGGGCTCGGGCTGGACACTTCGACCAGCGGCCACCGGCAACTCGAGGACAAAGCAGAATCCGCCGGCCGAACGCGGCGCGATCTCGAGCGATCCGCCGTGAGCCTTGATGACGCGCCGACAGGCTTCGAGGTCGCCGGACCACGACGTCTCATCGTCAGGTGAGACGAGCGCCGGATCGTCGATCTCGACAACGAGACGATCGGCGGCCGGACCTCCGCTTCGCGTCACGACGGTCATATCGAGCGTTGAGAGCGGCACGCCGATGCGCGTCGATCTGTCGAGCAGCGTCGAAAGAACCCTTTCCAGCTGCCGGCCGTCGACGTACGCCAGCGGTAAATGCTCAGCGCGTTCAAACGTGACGCCGACGCCGGCCGCCGCCAGATCCGACCGGCGGCCGTCGAGGGCGCGGCGCACGATGTCGTTCACATCATGCCAGCGCCGATCGAGCGCATTCGTCTCGGTGAACGCCAACAGGTTGCGGACAATCCCGGCCGCCCGCGTCGCGTTCTCGCGGATGTCCTGAACTTCCTGGGCCGACGCGTCGCCCGGCTCCGAGGCGGCCATCACCTCGGCGGCGCCGAGGAGCCCCTGCAGCGGGCCTTTCAGTTCCTGGGCAAGGCCGGAGACCAGCTGGCCGACACTGGCCAGATGGTCCTGCTGCTGGAGCTGCTCGCGCACATGCGCCAGCTCCGTCCTGAGCCGCCGCTCCGTGCGCCGCGCCGCGACGTGGCGCGCGACCAGAAGAACGATGAGCACAATGGACAGAATCGTCGCGGTCAGCTCGAACCAGTCTCTCATGACGTCTCAACTAGAAACTATACCGAAGCGCGAGCGTTGCGTGTGAGTTGCGACGGTACTGCCCGATGAAGTCGTCGAGAGAGCCGGAGATGAGCGATCCGCTCACCGTTGTCCGCCAGTGCCCGGAGAATGCCCGTGAATACTCGGCCTTGACGTAGGCGCCGTCGCCGCTCTGCCGGACGGCTGTTTCAAACGAGATGGTCCGATTGACGTCAATCGTGTACGAGGCGCGGCCGACAATCGCCCTGGTGAGCCCACGGTCGGGGGCAAACGTCAGCTGCGCCCGCGGCTTCGTCACGTGCTCGCCCGAGTAGCCGCCCACCAGCGTCCATTCTCCAGTCTGCCGCTCGACCTGAACGACATACAAGACGTACTCGTCGGTTCGAGGCGTGTCGGACGTGAAGTAGGCCACTTCCCCTTTGACCGTGAACCAGCGCGTGGGTATGACGCCGTCGCCGCCGTAGCTGCGGAGCGACGGATATCGCGGGACGAGCGTCAACCGGTCGGGATCGAAGGGCGCCACGATCTCAAAGCTGGGCAGGTGGTTGAACCCGTCGAAGAACGCCAGCGAGTATTCGATCCGCGACCCCGCGTGACTCCAGCGGACGCCCGTCTGCGCGCCGCCGGGAAATTCGGCCTCGGCTTCGACGATTGACGACGGCGCGCCTGGCGGGGGGACCGTCCATCGCTGGTACGGCAGCGGAACGCGGCTCGGAGTCAACGCGGGTACCCACACGCCGTCCAGCGTGTCCGATCCCAGCCGCACGACGCCGCGCACGCCCGTCACCGGCAGCAACTCGTTGTCGATCACGTTGAGGAAATCGCGCGGCGCGAGCCAGTCGGTGGGCGTCAGGATGTCGGTCTTGCCCCAGCGGATGAACTGCTTCCCGGCGTCCACCGTGAATCGGCCCAGACTGATCGTCGTGCTCAGCCGGCGCACCGACAGTGCCGACCTCAAGGGGGCGCGATCGAAGAAATCCATCCGCCATCTGGTGTCCACCTGCCCGTGGGTATTTGCGCGCACGTCGGCTCCGGCCGCAAACTGAATCCACGGAGCGGGCTTGAGGAACAACTCCTCCCGTATGCGCAGATCGCCGACGCCATTCACGGAATCGTTGGGAGCGTCCTGCGGGAAATAGGCGCCGGCGGCCTCGACAAAACCGCGCTGCGAGAGGGTTTGGGCCGCCACCGCCTGAGGCACGGCGATCAGGACGACCGCCAGCAGTGTTCTCACTGGCGCCGGATTGCCTGCAGCGTGAAGTCTTCGTCTTGCATCGCGACGTTGTATTGCAGCTTGTCGAGGGTCAGCCGCGTGCGCGTGCCGCGACGCAGGTCGGCCATCTCGAGCCTCCGCGCGGTCCAGATCCCCTGGATGTTCACCAGGTCCGAATACGTCAGCAGCCGGACGGCCTGGTCTTTGACGAAGTTCTCGATCCGCGCAAACGCGTAGTTGTCCTTGCGAATCCACACGAGCGATCGCGTGTACTGCGACGTCTTCGCCTGCTTGGGGATTGACTCGATCTTCCAGCACGGCGCGCCGTCCACGACATCGTCGCCAGTGAGCGTGTAGTCGTACTGATTGACATCGCGCTCCTCGAGGTCCTCGAAGCTGAAGTCGGTGCCGAAAAAGCGCGTGGACCGATCCTGAAGGGCGATCCGGCGGTCTCGCTCGATGGCCGGTATCCACATCCACTGGTCCGACGCACGGTCGGGATGGTTGACGACGAGCAGCGCCACGCCCTTCACTTCGGCGGGTGCGGTGAATCGCAGGACCGACTTGCTGTCGCCGTGGGCACCGAGCCGGTCGATGCTCCAGCGCTTGTCGCTCGTCTTGCCTTTCCCGTCGAACACCTGCAGCCATCCTTCATACCGCTGCGACTTCGCGTCCGTGCGCTTCTGCGCTTCATCGACAATCTGACGGGCATGATCAGCAGCGATGGAGCTAATTTGAAAACCTGCTAACCACGAAGGCACGAAGGTCACGAAGAAGAACACTCTGTACAAGAGTGTCTTCTTCGTGCGTCTTCGTGAGCTTCGTGGCTTCGTGGCTAAGAGCCTCTCGTCACTCATACTCCAACGCCTCCACGAGCGAGCCATGGACCGCCGATTCGGCAGGCCAGATAGCGGCCACAAACGCCGACACGAGAATCGTCGGCACGAGCGCCGCGACCACGTTGACCGGGAACTCGTAGGCCAGGCGCATCCCGGCGATGTCCTCGTGGACGATCTGCAGGATGTAATAGAGGTTGACGGCGCCCAACGCAAAACCCAGCGTCAGTCCCAGCACGCCGATGGTGAGGGCCTCGAGCCAGATCGTCCGGCGGACCTGACCATGCAGCCCGCCAACGGCCTGCAGCACGCCGAGCTCGCGCCGGCGATCGGTGATCGAGACGGTCAGCGTGTTCACGATGCCGAGAATGGCCACCAGCACGGCGACCGCAATCTGCACCGACGTCAGGCCGAACCACTGGTCGGTGATCTTGAGGATGTAGCTCTTGAGCTCGGCGTTCGTCAGGACGAACACCTGCCGCTCTCCCGCGTAGCGCTCGAGAATGCTCCGGCGCACGTCCGGCATCTTCGCACCGGGCGAAAGATAGAGACGGAACAGATTCACCGAATCGTCCCGCCAATAGCGTTGAAACAGCCGGCGATCCATCAGGATTGCGCCCTGCTGATCGGAATAGTCGGTGATGATGCCGGCGATGGGCAGGCGAATGACGCCGTACGGCGCCGGCACCTCCAGCACTTCCCCAAGCGTGAGGTCTTGAAGCTGCGCGAGGTTCTCCGAAACCATCAGACCCTCGCCGGCGGAGGTGCGCCGGTACATGTCGTCCTCATCGCCCTCGATCGGCGCGCGCCGCGCGGTTTGCGCGATGCTCGCAATGTCCACGGCCACGACCATCACCGGCGTTTTCCGAAACACAATGCGCGCATCTCTGACGGTCTGGACGCGTGCCACGCCGGGCACGGCCGCCAACTCGCCTTCCATGGCAGGCGGAAACCGGATCGTACGCACCACGATGCTCTGAGCGGGCGCCACGAACAGGTCGGGGTTGAGCGCCGTGTCCATCCAATCGATGATCGAGCTGTAGCTGGCGCGCGCCATGCCCGCGAACGCGACGACGAGCGCCAGCGACAGCATGAGCGCGGACACGCTCGCCGACGTTCGCCGCGGCGCCTGAATGAGGCTGTCGGCCGCAAGCGCGCCTTCGACGGGCCGGAGCCACTTCAGCGCCGGGCGCAGCGCCCGCGCCAACGCGACGGACAGGAGCGGGCTCAGCAGCAGCGCCACCGTCACCGCCAGCACGTACCCCGCGTAGAACACCACCCGCGAGCCGCCAATGACGAGACAGGCGATCGACACGGCCCCGGCGATTGCCGCGAGCGCGACACGAAGCCGGTGCTCGCCCGCCGACAGCACCTGGTACTTGCCCTTCTGCAGCGCCTGCACCGGATCGACCCGCGCCGCGTTCCTCGCCGGAATCATCGCCGCGACAATGCTCGTGCTGATGCCGATGCCGAGCGCCGTGGCGAGCAGCGCCGGGCTGCTCGACACATCGTCGGCGCGCTGCGCCACGCCGTAGACGTCGTTGATGAGCGTGCCGATTGACGCCGCTATCCCGCGCGCGAGGAGCGCACCGAACACGAGGCCGGCGAGCGAACCAATCAGGCCGGTGACGGCGCTTTCGCCGAGGAACAGCCAGCGGATCTGCGCACGCGTGGCGCCGAGCGCGCGCAGAATTCCGATCTCCGAGCGCCGCTGGGTGACCGCGATGGCAAACGAGTTGTAGATGATGAACATCCCGATGAACAGGGCGAACAGGCTCGAGATGCCGACCATCATCGAGTACGCCGCGAGCATCGTTTCAAACTGCTGCCCCCGGCCCGACGGCGGCTCGATCTGAAAGCCCTGGCCGAGCAGCCCCTGGAGCTCGCGCTCGCAGTCGGCAATCGTCCGCCCGGGCTTGACGCCGACGTCGACGCGATCGAACGTCCGGCCGCGTCCAAACATCTTCTGCGCCGCGTAGACGTCCATGATGGCGAGATTGCCGCCGAAGGCGCTCGTCAGGCCGCCCGTCTTCATGATTCCGCGGATGGTGAACCGCCTTGCTCCCGATACCGTTCCGAGAGAAATGGCGTCGTTGACGGCGAGATGGTTCTTGTCGGCAAACGCCTTGGTCAGGATGATCGAGTCAGGTTGGGCCAGGAATACCAGCGGATCGTCGATCACCGCCTCGTCGCCGCTTTCCAGATCGTAGTCGCGCAAGCTCCGATCGCCGGTCATGTCCACGCCGAGCACGAGCAGGTTGCCTTCGCCCGCGATGTTCGTTTCGACGACGGCTTCGATGACGGGAACGGCGACCCTGACGGAAGGGGCCGACTGGACCTTCTCGAGCACGTCCTCCTCGAAACCGGGTTCGCCGGCGGTGACCTGAATCTGGGTCTTGCCGGCGATGCGATCGACGGTGCGTGAGAACGCGAAGAGCACGCTCTGGTTTGCCGTGTGCATGCCGACGAAGACGGCCACGCCAAGCACGATCCCGGCGATCGTCAGCATCGTTCGGAGGATGTGCTTCCGGAAGTACGGCCAGCTGATGAGCCTGAGCAGAATCATCGCCGCACGTCCTCCACGACCCGGCCGTCCCGCAGACTGATGGTGCGCGGGCAACTCTCGGCCACCTTCATATCGTGCGTGACGATGACGACCGTCGAGCCGAGGCGTTGGTGCAGGCCACGGACGAGCGCGAGGATCTCGTCGCCGGTTTGGGTGTCGAGGTTGCCGGTCGGTTCGTCGGC
The DNA here is from genome assembly GCA_963755195.1 of uncultured Acidobacteriota bacterium. Taxonomy (GTDB): domain Bacteria; phylum Acidobacteriota; class Vicinamibacteria; order Vicinamibacterales; family CAVVIG01; genus CAVQJU01. The sequence goes on from CAVWIZ010000001.1 coordinate 283,770, forward strand.
CAGAATGATCGGTGGGTAGACGGCAAGGGCCCGGGCAATCGCCACCCGTTGTCGTTCGCCGCCGGACAGCTCCTCAGGCAAGTGCTGCAGCCGATGGCCCAACTGCACGAGCGCCAGCAGCTCGCGCGCACGCTCGTCGACTTTCTGGCGGGGCCATCCCCGGAGGTGCAGCGGCAGGCCGACGTTCTCGACCGACGTCAGCGTCGGCAGCAGGTTGAAGAACTGAAAGATGAAGCCGATCTTGTCGCGCCGGACGCGCGTCAAGCCGTCGTCGGACAGGTTGGCGAGCGTTTCACCGTCGATGCGGACGGTGCCTGAGGTCGGGCGATCGAGGCCGCCGATCAGGTTGAGCAATGTCGACTTGCCCGATCCCGATGGCCCGATGATCGAGACCATTTCGGCCCGCCCGATGGCGAGGCTCACTTCGTCGAGCGCCGTAACCTGGCGCTTTCCCTCGAACCGTTTGGAGATGTGTTCGAGTGCAATCACACGCCAAATTATGTGAATCGTTTCACAATATTGTCAAATCGCTGTTATTTTTGGCCTGTTTTTCCAAAATCGACTAGTCCTTTATCCAGAACCGCGAGTACTCTTCGAGAAACGCCAGCGATTCGAACGACCGCATCCGGTCGAAGAACAGGACGCCGTCCAGGTGGTCGGTTTCGTGCTGGACGACGCGCGCGGCGTAGCCGCGGAGCCGGAGATCGAGACGCTCGCCCTGCCGATCGTACGCGCGCACGCGGATATCGCGCGCCCGCGGCACGCGCCCGCGGATGTCGGGAATGCTCAGGCACCCCTCCCATTCCTCGACGATTTCGTCGCCAATCGGCGTCACTTCGGGATTGATGAGGGCAAACGGCGTTGGCGGCTCGGCGTCCTCCTGCTCGGGGCCGGGCTCGGGCTGGCTGGGGTCGAACGCCGCCACGAACAGACGCAGGCTTTCGTGCACCTGCGGCGCCGCCAGACCGACGCCGTGATACTCGGTCATGGTGTCGATCATGTCGTCAACGAGGCGCTGCATCGCAGCGCCCTTGATGGCGCCGCGCTCGATCGCCCGCGCCGGGGTTCTCAGCACCGGGTGCCCCATGCGCGCGACTTTCAGAATGGACATAGCCGACGAATTATACTGCGGTGCTCATGGCCGACTGGCATCTGGCCGCGCACGATGAAACGCACGCGTACCGGTTCTGTCCCCGCTGCGGCGGCGGGCTCGAGCAGCGGCTCCTGAAAGCCACCGAACCCGTGCGCCTCGTCTGCGTGCGATGCGCCTTCGTTTTCTACCTCGATCCGAAGATCGCCGTCGGCACGATCATTCACACGTCAGCCGGCCGCCTCGTGCTCGTGCGGCGGGCCATCGATCCCGGCTACGGCAAGTGGGTGTTTCCCGGCGGCTACGTGGACCGCGGCGAACCGCTCACGACGGCCGCCATCCGGGAAGCCCGCGAGGAATGCGGGCTCGACGTCCGGCTCGACGGCCTCGTCAACATCTACTCCTACGCGGGCCGCGCGCCCGTCATCATCGTCTATGCGGCGACGGCCGTCGGCGGCACGCTGGCGGCCGATGAAGAGTGTCTCGAGGCCGCCGAGTTCGACACGCCGTCGATTCCGTGGGACGACCTGGCGTTTCGCAGCACCCAGGAAGGCCTCCGCGACTACCTCAGCGGCATGCTCCATCCGGTTCGGCTGTAGTCGGCTGGGAGCGTCAACCGATCACGCGATCGTGACCTCGCGGCTCAGGTACACGTCCTGAATGGCGTTCAGCAGCCCGACGCCTTCCTTCATCGGCCGCTGAAACGCCTTGCGCCCGGAGATGAGGCCCATGCCGCCGGCGCGCTTGTTGATGACCGCGGTCTTCACCGCCTCCTTCAGGTCGCTCTCGCCGGAGGAAGCGCCCCCGGAGTTGATCAGCCCGGCGCGGCCCATGTAGCAGTTGACGAGCTGATAGCGGGTCAGGTCGATGGGATGCGACGAGGTGAGCTCCGAGTAGACCTTCTTGTGCGTCTTCCCGAAGTTGACCGCGGTGTAGCCGCCGTTGGTCTCGGGGAGCTTCTGCTTGATGATGTCGGCCTCGATCGTGACGCCGAGGTGGTTGGCCTGGCCGGTGAGGTCGGCGGCGATGTGATAGTCGGCGTCCTTCGTCTTGAACGCCGCGTTCCGCAGGTAGCACCACAGGACCGTGCACATCCCGAGCTCGTGCGCCTGCTGCGAACATCGTCGACACTTCCTGCAGCTGGCGCTTCGATTCCTCGGAGCCGAAGTAGATGGTCGCGCCGACGCCCATCGCCCCCATCTCGAACGCCTGCCGGATGCTCGCGAACCGGATCTGGTCGAATGCGTTCGGGTAGCTGAGAGAACTCGTTGTGGTTGAACTTGAGGAGGAACGGAATCTTGTGCGCGTACTTGCGCGCCACGGAGCCGAGCACGCCAAGCGTCGAGGCGACGGCGTTGCAGCCGCCTTCGATGGCGAGCTTCACGATGTTCTCCGGGTCGAAGTACATCGGATTCGGCGCGAACGATGCGCCCGGCCGAATGCTCGATCCCCTGATCGACCGGAAGAATCGACACGTAGCCTGTTCCCCCGAGCCGGCCGTGATCGATGAACGACTGGAGGCTCGACAGCACGCGCGCGGGCCGATCGGACGCACCGTAGCTGCGATCGACCCAGTCGGGTCCGGGCAGGTGCAGCGCATCTTTCGGAATGGTCTTGCACTGATGCTGAAGGAGCGAGGCGGCGTCCGCCCCAAGGATGTCGACGATGTTCGAGGTCGCTTGCTGAACGGCCATGTGCCCTCTCATCCCGAAATCGCCACAGCTATCATGGCGTTCGACTGGCTATTCTAGCACCGGGGAATCACGCACCACGCCGTGCTAACGGCGCGTCGCTTTTCCGATACGAAATGAAACGTTCGGCCGCGACCGCTCGACAAGTCATGTGGTTCTTGCTACGGCAGACAGCGGAAAACTGAAGTCCTCCACGTCCACGGCCGACACGGCCGCGTCGACCAGCGCATCGATCGGCAGCGCGCGCTCGGCTTCTTCGATCTGACGGACCGTGACTCGCGTCGCCGGATGCTTCGGCGTGAACAACTGGCAGCAATCCTGATCGGGAATGATCGAGATGGGATACGTCCCGAGCCGCTCGGCCTCGGCGGTAATCTCGTCCTTGTCCATCCCCACCAGCGGCCTCAGCACCTCCAGCGTCGTCGCGCCGGCGATGGTCGTCATGTTCTCGAGGGTCTGGGAGGCCACCTGGCCGATCACCTCGCCGGTCACGAGCGCCTGGGCGCGCCAACGTCGCGCCAGTTTTTCCGCGATGCGCAGCATGAGCCGGCGGTAGATCACCACGCGCAGCTCCGGCCGGACCGCGAGGAGCACTTGCTGCTGCACGTCGCCGAACGGCACGAGCGTCAGCCGCGACCGCAGCTGGTACCGCGTCAGCAGCGCCGCGATCTCGCGGACCTTCTCCTGAGAGGCCCGCGACAGGATCGGGTAGCTGTGGAAATGGATCAGGAGCACCGAGCAACCGCGGCGCATCAGGCGGTACGCCGCCACGGGCGAGTCGATGCCGCCCGACAGCAGACACGCGACGCGACCGCCGGTGCCGGTCGGCAGGCCACCGGCGCCGGGCGTCCTTGCCGAAGAAGTAGAACGCGTCCGTCCGGCAGGATGTCGACGTGGATGGTGAGCGCCGGGCGACTCGAGATCGACCCGCCAGCCCTTCGACCTCTTTGATGCGGCCGCCGACCTCGCGCTCGATCTGCGGCGAGGTGAGCGGAAAGCGTTTGTCGGCGCGCCGGGCCGTGACGCGGAACGATTCGGTCTGCCGGTCGCCGAGGCCGCCGAGGATGGCCGACGCGATCGCGTCCACGTCGTGGCTGGCGCGGCCGGCGGGCGAGAAGTACGCGATGCCGAAAACCGCGCGCAGGCGGTCGAGCACCGCCGGACCATCGGTTCCCGGACCGAGCTCGATTTCGATCCGTCCCATCACCGAACGAACGGCCGGGACATGCAGGCCGCCGAGCGCCACCTGAAGATTGCGCACGAGCGTGCGAATGAACCAGGGCCGGTTCTTGCCCTTGAGCGCCAGCTCCTTGTAGTGGACGACAATCGAGTTCATTCAATGACCAGATGACGAACGGCTCAGACCGCCGTACACCTCATCTGCGGCCCAGTGCCCGGAGCGGACGGCGCTTTCGATCGTCGCGGGGAGGCCGGTGTCAATCCAGTCGCCAGCCAGATACAGGCCGCGGACGGGAGTGCGCACCGGCGGGCGGGCCGGCTCGCCCGGCGCGAGCGAAAACGTGGCGCGCGGCTCGCGCACCACGGTCGAGCGAATGACCCGGGCCTGGCGCACCGCCGGCAGCGCGTCGGTGAGCTCCTGCTGCGCCATCGCGATGAGCTGATCGATTGGGCATCGCCACGAACGTCTCGGCGCCGCTCGAGACGAGCGACAGATGCGACGCCTCGCCGCCAAATACCGCCCGCTTGTCGAACACCCACTGCATCGCACGCCCGGGCAGCCCGATGAACGGCTCGTCGCCAAGGACGTCGACATCGGATGCGCCCTCGAACCACAGGTTGACGGTGACGATCGGAGAGGACGCCATGTGGGTGGCGCGTTGAAGTATCGGCTCGAGCTCGGACGAGTCGCCGCCAACAAGCTCGCGAATCGCGAACCACGGCACGGCGGCAATCACGGCTTCCGGGGTCCAGCGTTCGCCCGAGGCTTCGACCTCGACCAGAGGTGCGTGCGACTTGAGCGTCAGCCTCGCGGGCGCGCCAGTTCGTACGGCGCCGCCGTGGCTTTCGATGAAGTGGCGCGCCGGCTCGGCGTACATGAGGTGGAGCGGTTTGGCCGGCAGGACAATCGCGGCCAGCCGCGGATCCGGCCCCGAACATCTCCGCCAGCACGCGAGCGAACACCGGCGCGGCCGCGTGGCCTGGCGGCTGGTTGAGCGCGGCCAGCGCCAGGGGCTCCCACAACATCTCGCGAATCCGCGCGGTCTGGCCGTAGCGAATCAGCCACGCGTCCACCGTTTCTCCCGGCGACGCGGCGATCGCGTGCGCGCCGGGTGTGAGCGCGCGGCGGGCAAGCCGGAGCGGAGCGACCATGCGCAGCGCCGACAGCCGATCGGTCCAGGTCAGCGCGTCCCAATCGAATAGACCGGCCAGAAAATTGAGCGGCGCCGGCAACGGCGGGCACGCGAGCCGCGAGCGCCGGCCGGCGCGGTCGATCATGGTCACGCTCAACTGCGGCTGTGTCCGAAGGTTGTCGAGCGCGCCGATGTCCCGTAGAAACGCCAGCGTCTCGGTGTAGCAGCCGAGGAGCACGTGCTGGCCGTTGTCGACGAGCTCGCCCGTTTCGCGATCCGCGAACGCGGTGGCGCGGCCGCCCAGGCGCGCGCGCGCCTCGAGCACGAGGACTCGCGCACCGCGTGCCGTCAGACGCACGGCGGCGCTCAGGCCCGCGAACCCGGCGCCGACAACCACGACGTCGTAGCGAGGATCTGTCGTCACGTCAGGCGGGCCGCAGCCACTGCTTGAGGGCGATGAAGGCCTGCATCGGGCGGCGCACGCGCACACCAGCCGTGAAGACGTCGTATCCGCGGCGCTCGATGCGCCGGAGCGTTTCGAAGTAGACGGCCCGCATGATTTCGGCCGCAACGAGCCGACGGCGATCCTCATCCGGCCGCGCCGCGATGGCCCGCCGATAACTCTCGTGCGCGCGCCCGCACTCGAAGGCCAGCAGCCGACGCACCGGCTCCGTCACCACGCCCCTGGCCAGGTCGTCGACCGTGCACCCGTGGGCCGCGAGATCGTCGAGCGGCAGATACACGCGGCCACGGGCCAGATCGTGCGGGATGTCGCGAAGGATGTTGGTGAGCTGAAGGGCCACACCGAGGTTGACCGCGTAGTCACGGGCGCGGTGACTGCGTGCAGCCGAAGATCTTGATGCAGATCAAACCGACCGCCGATGCCACGCGGCGGCAGTATTCGCACAGATCGGCGAAGGTCTGGTAGCGCGTCGTGTCGAGGTCCATGGCCACGCCGTCGATGACGTCCTCAAAGGCCTGCCGCGGCAGATCCAGGCGCGCGATGAAGGGCTGCAGGCGCTGGCCTTGCACCGTGGTGGGCGCCGAACCGTCGTAGCAGCGTGAGAGCTCAGCCCGCCAGAACTGCACGGCTTCCCGCCCGGCGGCTTCGCTGGCCACCGGACTCTCGTCCACCGCATCGTCCACGGCGCGGCAAAAATCCCACACCGCCACAATCGCCTGCCGCTGGTCGGCCGGGAGGACGAGAAACGAATAGTAGAAGCTGGTTTTCCGCGCCATCTACCGCCCTGCCCGCCTCCAACAGGCCGCGCGCCACAGCAGCAAGGGTACATCCGCGCGGCCGAGCGCCGGACGCCGTTCGAACAGCGCGAACCGTCCGCGCTCGACCCGCTCGAGAATCCGCGCGCCGCCGAGCCAGGTGAATCGCAGCTCGGCACGCAGGCGGCCGCGCACGCCATCGCACACGGCGCGGCCTTCTGCGAACCGCTCGCGTGTCATGCTGACACAACGTTCGAGGGCGCGACCCCACGATTCGGTAATCGTCCCACCCGCAAGGTCGGCTTCCCCCGCGCCGGCAGCCATCTGCACCTCGCGTGGAACGTAGAGCCGGCCGGCGCGCCAGTCGCGCCCGAAGTCCTGCCAGAAGTTCGTCAGCTGCAGCGCCGTGCACAGGGCATCTGACGAGCGGTCGAGCGCGGCGTCACGGTACCCGGCGATGCGCAGCACAAGGCGCCCGACCGGGTTGGCCGAGCGCCGGCAGTAGTCGAGCACGTCGGCCCACGAAGCGTACCGATTCGTCATGGTATCCTGACCGAACGCGCTGACGAGATCGTCGAACAGCGACAGCGGCAAATCGAGCGTCTGGATCGAATGCGCGACCGCGGCGACGATCAGATCGCCACGTTCGTCACCTTCCTCACGTTCGTGACGGCCATCACGTTCATGACGTTCATGACGTTGATCACAGGGCCCGCCCGCCGCGGCCCGGGCACCGTCCGCGGTTCCGAGTGCCACATGAAGCCTGCGCTGCCACGCACCCAGCGCGGCTTGACGATCGGCTGGTGGCGCCGCGCCTTCGTCAGCCATGTCGTCGGCGACGCGGGCAAACGCGTACACCGCCGCCACGTGCGGCCGCATCGGCCGCGGCAGCAGGCGCGACGCGACCGGAAAGTTTTCGTAGTGCGATCGCGCCAGCGCCTCACATGCGGCGTAGGCTCGCGCGAGCGGCCCAGTCGACCCCGTCGAGGCCGTCGAGGCGGTCGAGTGAGGCACGGGGGCATTGTACGATGACCTCACAGGAACTTTTGATCATGTCATGCGCGACCTGATTGCCGCCGCGATCGCCTTCGCGCTGCTCGTGACGGCCGCCAGTCTCGGCACGACGCTGCAGCTGTACCGACGGCGCCGGCGGCGCGCGCGTGACGGCGAGCGCGCCCTGGGCCGCACCATCGTCGCGGAAATTCCGGCCGAAGAAGACCTGGTCCTCTTTACGGAAGACGCGGAGCGGTTTCACTACGGCGAGCGTTTCATCGACAAGCGTCGCATTGCCGTCGTGCGGATTCTCATCAACGGCGTCCCGATCGCCGCATACGTCTCCGCGGCGGACGACCGGGGCACGAGCGTTCCCCCGGTAATGGAAATCATGGAAGACCGCCCCGAAGGCATCGCCCGGGATCGATGGGATGTCGCGATCGAGTCCGGCGATGAGACGATGATCGTCGAGTGCGGGGCCATTCGAGAGCGCGTGTCGCAGGAGCTGGCACGGTCGGTGTTCGACGCGGTCAAGCGCGAACTCGAGCGCCAGGACGGCGGCCGGCGGTAGCGGATGCCGGACGCTACCACTCCGTTTCGGCTGCGCCGGCGCGGTGATTCACGGCTCGCGCAAGCACGAACAACAGGTCGGAGAGCCGATTGACGTACCGCAACAACACGGCATCGACCGCCGGTTCGAGCGCCACCATGCGCCGCTCGGCGCGCCGGCATACCGCGCGGGCCACGTGCAGCGCGGCGCCCGCCGGACTCCCGCCCGCGAGAACAAAGCGCCGGAGCGGCGGCAGCTCGGCCTCGAGCCGATCGATCACCTGCTCGAGCCTGACGACATCGTCGTCCGAGAGGACGGCTTTCGTCACGCGAGCGGCAAGCTTTTCACCGGGATCCGCGAGCTGCGCGCCGAGGGCGAAGAGGTCGCGCTGGAGGCGGATGAGCTCGATCTCGATTTCGGAGTCTATCGTCCCGAGGGGGCCGAACGCGCGCGCCAGGCCGAGGCAGGCGTTCAGCTCATCGACGTCGCCATACGCATCGACGCGCGCGTCGCTCTTCTGGACCCGAGTGCCGTCAAAGAGTGACGTTTCACCCGTGTCGCCCGTGCGTGTGTAGATCTTCAAAGCCTCTGGCCGACTGGAATTATACGAGATGCCCGTCAAGTCTTCTCACGCCGTGAAATCGACGCGAGCCCGCAAACGGCTCCCCCTGCCGGAGTCGGCCGAGCGCCGGCGCTTCCGCCAGCGGCTTCTCACGTGGTACCGGCGGCACGGAAGGGATTTGCCGTGGCGAAAGACGGATGACCCGTATCACATTCTCGTGTCGGAAATCATGCTCCAGCAGACGCAAGTCGACCGCGTGTTGCCGAAGTACGCCGAATGGCTCGAGAAATACCCGTCCTTCGATGCGCTCGCCTCAGCTCCTGAACAGGAAGTCACCGACACCTGGTATCCGCTCGGTTACAACATCAGGCCAAAGCGGCTGCAGAGCATCGCGCGCGAAGCCGTGGCGCGGTACGGCGGACAGCTTCCCGCCGACGAGGAGACGCTGCTCTCGTTCAAGGGCATCGGCGCATATACGGCTGGGGCCATCCGCAGCTTCGCGTTCGGCGAGCGCGCCGCCATCCTCGATACCAATGTCGCCCGCGTGCTGTTTCGCGTCTTCATCGGCAGGGGCGACCCGAAGAGTCACGCGATGAAGAAACATCTGTGGACCGTATCGGCCGCACTCGTGCCCAGACGTCACGTGTTCGATTTCAACCAGGCGTTGATGGATTTTGGCGCCACGGTCTGCTCGGCGCGGCGTCCCGAGTGTCCGGCGTGCCCGATGGCGACAAGCTGCCGCTCCTTTCCCTTCACGCCCAGGTGACCACCATCATCGTCACGGCGGCTGTCGTCGAGCGCGACGGCCGGCTGCTCGTCACCAGACGGCCGCAGGGCGTCCACCTCTCGGGTTACTGGGAATTTCCCGGCGGCAAGTGCCATCCGGGTGAACCGCTCGAGACATGCCTCGCACGCGAGCTTCGCGAGGAACTGGCGGTTGACGCGACCATCGGCGCCGAGATCCTGACCACCACGCACGCGTATCCCGACCGTCGTATCGAGCTGCACTTCTTCGCGTGCGAGCTCGACGGTGAACCACAGCCGCAGCTCGGTCAGGAGATGAAATGGATCACGCGCGACGAGCTGCGCCAGCTGCGGCTTCCCCCCGCCGACGCCGAGCTCGTCGAGTTGCTGCTGCGGGACCCACGGTAACCCCTACGCGGCCTTCAGCGCCTGCTCCAGATCGGCGAGAATGTCGTCGATGTGCTCGATGCCGACCGACAGCCGCACGTAGCCGTCGGTGACGCCCGTCTTCAGTTGCTCTTCGGGAGACAACTGGGAATGCGTCGTGCTGGCCGGATGGATGGCGAGCGAGCGCGAATCGCCGATGTTGGCGACGTGATAGAACATCTTCAGGCTGTCGATGAACGTCCGGCCGGCGTCGCGGCCGCCTTCCAGTTCGAAGCCGACCAGGCCGCCGTAGCCGCACTTCAAATAGGTATCGGCCCTCCGTTTTGTCTCCCCGGTCATCAAGCCCGGGAAGATGGTCTTTGTGACCTTCGGATGCGTGGACAAGTACTCCGCGACGATGATGGCGTTGCTGCAGTGCTGGTGCATGCGCAGCACCAGCGTCTCCAGGCCCTGGATGAACATGAAGGCGTTGAACGGCGACAGCGCCGCGCCGATGTCGCGCAGGAGCGTGACGCGCGCTTTGAGGATGTAGGCGATCGGGCCGAGCGATTTGACGGCCTGCGTCCACACCGCGCCGTGGTAGCTCGGATCGGGCGTGTTGAGCATGGGGAAGCGGTCGGCGTGCTTCTCCCAATCGAAATTGCCGCCGTCGACGATGATGCCGCCGATCGACGTGCCGTGTCCGCCGATATACTTCGTGAGCGAATGCACCGTCACGGCGGCGCCGTGCGCGATCGGCCGGCACAGCACGGGACAGGCGGTGTTGTCCATGATCAGCGGCACGCCGAGCTCGCGACCGATCGTGGCGACCTCGGCAATCGGGAACACGGCGAGTTTCGGATTGGGCAGCGTCTCACCGTAGTAGCAGCGCGTCCGCGCGTCGGTGGCGCGGCGGAAATCCTCGGGGTCGGCCGGATCGACGAATCGGCATTCGATGCCCATGGTGCTCATGGTGTTCTGGAACATGTTCCAGGTTCCGCCGTAGATGTCGGTCGAGGAGAGGAAATTGTCTCCGGCGTGGCAGATGTTCTGCACCGCAAACAGCGAGGCCGCTTGCCCGGACGCGACGCCCAGCGCGGCGACGCCGCCCTCGAGCGCGGCCACCCGCTCTTCGAGCACCGCCTGCGTCGGGTTCATGATGCGGGAGTAGATATTGCCCAGTTCCTTGAGCGCAAACAGGTTGCCGGCATGCTCCGTCGAGTTGAACTGATAGGACGTCGTCTGGTAGATCGGCACGGCCACCGCCGTGGTCGCGGGATCCGAGCGATAGCCCGCGTGCAGCGCGATGGTTTCCGGGTGCTGGCTCTGTGTCGGCACGGTTCGTCCTTCCTATGGACTGCTCAAACTGACGTCCATGGCAAGAATGTCACCGCGTGATGCAACCGCGGCGTTCGATTTTGCACGTACCCGTTACGGGAAAAACGGTAGCGGCGTCACGGTGGCGGGGACGCCCTCGATCGACACCGAGGTGCCTGGCGCGATGAAATCGCGCTGCAGGTAGGCGAGCGCAATCGCGCGCCCAAGCGCGGGAGAGCGCACGCTGCTGGTGATCGCGCCGGCGGCGCGGTCGGCGCTCTTGACGATGGTTCCCCGTGCCGGCGGCGATTCACCGTCAAGCACGAGCCCGACGAGCTTCTTCGCCACGCGGCCGTGGCCTCGATGCAGCACGCGGATGATGATTTCCTGGCCGACGTAGCAGCCTTTCGTCATGCTGATCGCGCGCGACTCGATGCCGGCCTCGAGCGGGATGGTGTCTTCGTCCATATCGCGGTGAAACGCCGGCACGCCCGCCTCGACGCGCAACACGTCGGCCGTTTCTTCGCCCGCCTCCTGCGCGCCGTCGGATGCCAGCCGTGCCTTGAGCCACTCTGAGCGCTCGCGCTCCACATACACGTCGAAGCCAGGTTCGCCGGTGTCGGTCACGCGGGTCACGATAGCCGGGCTCCCGTCGATGCGACCCCGCAGATTGCCGTGCTCGGGCAGCGCGGAAAGCGCAACGACCGGGGTTTCATCGAGCAGGGCGCCCACCATTCGCGCGGCATCCGGACCGACGACGGCGATTTGTGCGAACGTCTCGCTGACGTCGCCGAGCTGGACATCTTCAGAAAAGATGAATTGGTCGAGCTTGGCGAGCACCACGGCCGTCACGTCCCCAGCCAGATTCAACAGGATCACGTCGCCGAGCTCGTACACCCACAGGTCTGAAATCATGCGGCCCTGCGGCGTCAGATAGGCGGCATAGCAGCCCTCGCCGGTCTTCAGCGCCGGGATGTCGTTGGTGAGCAGGCCCTGCAGGTAGGACGCACGGTCGCGGCCGCTGACAACAATCCGTCCCCGAGCCGATCGATCGATGAAGGCCGCCCGATTTCGCGCGGCCTGATATGCTGACGTCATGTCTCTTCGCCATTGTAGCTGCGCGGCGCTGGTCGCGCTGGCGGGCTGCGTGTCGATCGCTTCTGCCCAGCCTCCAGCGCGGCCGGCGCCCGCCACCGAGGCGGCGACGTCGAGTTTCGCGATTTTTCTGCGCGGCACGCAGGTCGGGCTCGAACGTGTTTCCCTGACTCGAACGGCGGAAGGGTGGACCATCCTCAGCACCGGACGCGTGACGGCTCCGCTCGACGTCACAGCCAGGCGCCTCGAAGTCCGCTACTCGTCCGATTGGAAACCCCTGTCGTTCAGCCTCGACTCGCTCGTTCGTGGTGAGTTCCAGAAGATCTACACGCTCGTCAACGGGACGACGGCATCGAACGAGATCACGCGGGGAACGCAGACCACCAAGAAGGCCGACCAGATTGAACCCGGCGCGCTCCTGCTCCCGGGCGGGTTTTTCAGCCCGTATGAGGCGCTGGCCGCTCAACTCCGGACGGCGGCCCCCGGTTCCACGCTGGCGGCGTACATGCTGCCGGACGTCTCGCTGACGCTGCGCGTCGGTGACTCGACGACCGAGCAGATTCAGACGACCGCGCGCATGATCACGGCCAGGCGGACACGGGTGTCGTCGGTCACACCCAACATGCCGCTCGAGCTGAACATCTGGACCGACGAAAACGGGCGCCTGCTCGAGCTCACCGTGCCGGCGCAAGAGCTCGACGTCGCGCGCACCGACGTCGCGTCGGTGTCGGCGCGGCACGTGGCCATCTCGCGGCCGAACGACGAGGCGGTCCGCATCCCGGCCAATGGATTCACCCTCGCCGGCACGCTCTCCCGGCCCGTCACGCCGGCCGCCGGGCTGCTGCCGGCTGTGATTCTGACCCAGGGCTCCGGCCCGACCGATCGCGACTCGCTGCTCTTCGGCATCCCGATTCTCGGCCAGCTGGCTGACGCTCTCGCCGACGCCGGGTTTATCGTGCTGCGGTACGACAAGCGCGGCATCGGCCAAAGCGGCGGCCGGGTGGAAACGGCGTCGTTGACGGACTTCTCCGACGATCAGCGCGCGGCCGTCAGGTTTCTGTCAGCGCGCAAGGATGTGGATCAGAAGCGCGTGGCGGTCGTCGGCCACGGCGAGGGCGGCCTGGTGTCGCTGCTCTCGTCCGGCAAGGAGAAACGCATTGCCGCCGTCGTGCTCGTCGGGACCAACGGCGTGACCGGCGCCGACCTCGTGCTCGCGCAGCAGCAGCGCGCGCTCAGCCGCTCGAATCTGTCGGACGCCGACAAGCAGTCGCGCATCGAGCTGCAGAAGAAGATCAACGAGGCGGCGACGACCGGCAAGGGCCTCGAGGCCTTCACGCCCGCGGTCCGCCGCCAGATTGACAACCCGGAATTTCAGAGCGTGCTCGCCGCCGATCCGGCCAAGCTGATTTCGAACGTCCGCCAGCCGATCCTCATCGTGCAGGGCGAGCTCGACACGCAGGTGGAGCCCTCGAACGCCGATCGACTCGAAGCGCTGGCGCGCGCCAGGAAACCCTCGGCACCCGTCAACGTCGTCAAGATTCCCGGGGTCAACCACCTGATGGTCCCGGCGACCACGGGCGAGGCGGACGAGTACCCCACGCTGACCGACAAGCACATCAGCCCGGCCGTGTCGGCCGCTGTCGTGGAGTGGCTCAAGGGCACGCTGAAGTAGACCGCTCGTGTCTATTCGTACCGGAGCGCCTCGATGGGATCGAGACGCGAGGCCTTCACGGCGGGCAGAAAGCCCGCGATGAGGCCGACCACCATGAGAATCGACGAGCAGACGGCGACGAGTTGCGTGGTGAGCACGAGGTGGATGTCGGTGACTCGCCTCGTATCGTCGAGCAGCTCGGCCAGAAACGGCACGGGGCTCAGGAGCCACACGAGGCCGTACGAGAGCGTAATGCCGATGAGGCCGCCCGCAAACGTCGTGGCCAGCCCCTCCAGCAGGAACTGCAGCAGAATCTCTCGCGAGCGTGCACCGAGCGCCTTCCGGACACCGATCTCCCGCGTGCGCTCCTGCACGTTGACGAACATGATGTTCATGATGCCGACGCCGCCAATCGCGAGCGTCACCACGCCGATGAACGTGAGGACGATCTTCAGGCCGTTGACGATCGGGCCGCTGATTTCCTTGGCCTTCTCGGATCCGAACAGGTTCAGGGCCCGTTCGTCCTTGGCGTTGTACCGATAGCGGTTGGCGAGGAATTCACGGACCTGCACGGTTGCCTGCCGTTCGAGCGACGGTGTCGCCGCCTGCCAGAGGAACGTGTTCACGTACTTGTTGTCCGTCAGCCCGCCCATCGTCGTCCACGGGATGAACACGCAATATTTGTCGGGACGGTTGTAGTTCGAGAGCTGGACCTTCTCTTCACCGACGCCGACAATCTCAAACGGCTGGCCGCCGACGCGGATCGTTTCGCCGACGGGCGGAATCGTGCCGAACAGCTTGCGCTGCACCTCGACGCCGATAAACGCCACCCGGCGCCGAAGCCGCACGTCCTCTTCCTCGAGAAACCGTCCGCCCGGCTGCGGCTTCTCGCTCCGCATGCCGCCGTACGACGCGCTGACCGCCCTCACGAGGTGACTGGACTGTTTGGCCCCGTAGACGACCGGAAACTCCTGCATGAATTCCGGGCTGACGTTCTTGATGAGCGGCATCTCGCCGATCGCCAGCACGTCGTCCACCGTCACGCGGACGCGCTTGCCGGCGCGCTCTCCGCCGGCCTGCAGGCTCGTCTGGCCGGGAAAGACAATGACCGTGCCGTCCGAGTACGCGCCCGCGAAACCCTCGTCGATGGCGACGCGAAAGCCCTCGCCGTACGCCAGCAGCACGACGACCGAGATGATGCCCCACGAGATGCCGAGCATCGACAACGCCGCCCGAAACAGGTGGTGGTAGAGGCCGTAACACGCCTCGCGGACGACCTCGCGCAGCATGCCGATGCTCATCTCACATCTCGAACCGCAGCGCTTCGACCGGAGGCAACTCGGCAGCGCGGCGCGCGGGATACGTCGACGTCACGACGCCGACGACCAGGAGCATCAGTAGTGACAGCAGGCCCATCTGCCACGACACGATCATGCCGGAGAATCGCGCCGGCATCGGCGCAAGATTCACCAGGCTGCACAAGCCGAACGCGAGCAGCATCCCGCCGCCCCCGCTCAACATGGTCAGGAAGAAGCCCTCGAGAAAGAACTGCCGCTGAATGTTGCGGGTCGTCGCGCCGAGCGCCTTCCGCACGCCGATTTCACGCGTGCGCTCCTTGACGGCGACGAGCATGATGTTCATGACGCCGATGCCGCCGAGCGCGAGCGTCACGACGCCGACGATCGTGAAGAACAGGTTCATGTTGCTGATCATCCGGCCGAACATCAGCGTGTTGAGCGAGGTGTCCCACATCGCGATGGCCTGCTTGTCGTCGGGATCGAAGCCGTGCCGGCGGGCGAGGATCGCGCGTAGATTGCGTTCGAGCGGCCAGTTGATGTCTTCGATCCGTCCGGTGCGCTCGTCGAGCGCGCGCGGCAGAGTCGTCCACCACCCAGGCTTTCGGCGACACGATGATGTCCGACAGCACGCCCGGCTCGGTGTCGCGGCGCGGCATGTCGCGCGCCATCGCCGCAAAGGGCACGAAGATCTTGTTGTTGTCCGGACCGCTGTAGTTGCTGTCCTGCGTCTTCTTGCGAATCTTGCCGACCACCGTGTACGAGATGCCGTTGAACGTGACGACCTCGCCGAGAATGTTGCGCTTGCCGAACAGCTGCTCGGCCATGTCGAAGCCGACAATCGCGACGCGCGCCGCCCGCTCCTCGTCCTGCCAGTTGAAGTTGCGGCCGTACTCGAGCTCGATGGTGCGAATCTCCTGATACTGAGGCTCGATGCCGGTGACGCCGACGGTGGCCGCGTTGTAGGCGCTCTTGACCCGCACACCGCCGCGCTGCAGCTCGGGGCTGACGACCGCCACCATCGACGACTCGGCCTCGAGCGCCCGCGCGTCGTCGAGCGTCAGGTAGATCAGGCGGCCCGCGCGCTCGCCACCGGCCTGCATGCTGGTACGGCCGCCCCAGATGATGCCGATGTTCTTGCCCAGCTCGCGCAGCACCTGTCTCGTTGCCCCGCTGGAAGCCCGTCGCCCATGGCCGACAGGACGACGACCGAGATCATGCCCCAGAGGATTCCGAACATCGTGAGGAAGCTGCGCAGCTTGTTCGCGCGCAGGTTCTGGATCGACTGGACGAGCGCTTCGCGCATCAGCCTGGGAGCACGAGCTTGTCGCCCGGCTTGAGGCCGTCGAGGACTTCGATCTTCGTGCCGTTGCCGACGCCGATCTTGACCGGCGTCTTTCTGCGGCCGTTCTTCGCGCCCGCCACGACGAGATCGACGAACGCGTGCTTCTGCGCGTCGTAGGTGACCGCCGCTTCGGGCACGAGGAGTCGCGTTCGCGTGCTCCTCGAGCACGATCTCGGCGTTCGCGGTCATGTTGGCCTTGAGTTCCTTGCCCGGGTTGTCGATCGACACCTTCACCTCGAAGTTGGTGACGTTGTCCTTCTCGACGCCCATCGGCGAGATCTGCGTGACGCGCCCGTTGAACACGCGGTCCTTGAACGTCTCGACACGAATGCGCGCCGGCTGGCCCA
Source organism: uncultured Acidobacteriota bacterium (assembly GCA_963755195.1). Classification (GTDB taxonomy): domain Bacteria; phylum Acidobacteriota; class Vicinamibacteria; order Vicinamibacterales; family CAVVIG01; genus CAVQJU01. The sequence goes on from CAVWIZ010000001.1 coordinate 300,346, forward strand.
GGCGCACGCGGCCGATGTCGGCCTCGTCCACCTTGCCGCGGACGAACACCCTGTCGATGTCGCCGAGCGTCATGACGAGCGTGGCGTTCGCGCCCAGATTGAGGATGGACGAGACGGGGCTGCCGATTTCGACGTCGCGGCTGAGCACGGTGGCGCGAATCGGCGCACGAATCGTGGCGTTGGCGAGGTCTTCGGCGTCGCGATCGGCCGCGGCCTTGGCCTGCGCCACCTGGGCCCTCGCTTCGGTGACCTTGGCCTGGCTGACCGCCAGCTGCGACTGCGCCGCGCGCTTCCGGTTCTCGGCCACGTCCACGGCGCTGTGGGCATCGTCGAGCGCCGACTGCGCGATCAGGCGCTGCGCGAACAGCGTCTGCGCGCGCTCGTAGGCGCGGCGCGCGAACTCGACGTCCGGTCCCTCGGCCTCGACGATGGTTCTTCTTGAGAGCTGCGCCTCGGCGCCCTCGAGCGAGGCGCGCGCGGCCTGCAGGTTGGCTTCGGCGCCGCGCAGCGTCGCCTCGAGCTGCTCCTTGTCGAGCTCGACCAGCACGTCGCCCACTTGCACGACGCTGTCGACGTCGACGTGCAGCGCCTTGATGATGCCGTTGGCTTTCGATTTGATTTCGACTTTGGTGATCGGCTCGACCTTGCCGGTCGCCACCACCGACCGGATCATGGTGCCCCGTTCGAGCGACCGCCACCCGCGATGGGTCGATGTCGGGCGCCGCACCCTTGATCGTCGCGAATCCGGCTGCCGCCGCCGCGACGATCAGCACCACGCCGATGCCGATATACAAACGCTTTCGTGACGGTCTTGTTCCCGCGGCCATATGGGCTTCTACGTCCTCTCAGGGCTGGAAGTTCAAAGAGGCGACCAGAGGTTAAGATACGGCAACATGTGGATTCTCCAGAGCTCCGAGCCGGACGGCGAGCCCCTGACGTTTCGTCTGGCTCCGGGCGCGGTCAAGACCCTCGGGCGGGCGCCGCGCGCCGATTTCGTCGTCGACGTCGCGCTGGTGTCGCGCTTGCACTGCCGCCTGAGCGCCGGAGACGACGAGCTGGAAGTCGTTGACCTTTCGAGCACGAACGGCACGTTCGTCAACGACAAGCGCGTCCAGCGAGCGGCGCTCGCGAGCGGCGATCGGCTTCGCATGGGACGCCTGGAGTTGAAAATCGACCGCCAAGGCTGACCACTCGGTCCCCCCCGACCGGGGCACACCACCCAGATTGCCAGACCTTAGACGCGATCGATCAGAAAAGGGTTGGTCCGCCGTTCCTGGCCGATCGTCGTCGCGGGACCGTGACCGGGATACACCCTCGCTTCGTCGCCGAACGCAAACAGCACGGTGCGGATCGACGTGATGAGCGTGGCGTAGTCGCCTCCGGGCAGGTCGGTCCGGCCGATCGAGCCCGCAAACAGCGTGTCGCCGACAAACAGATCCCGCCGTCCGCCTCCGACCTGCAGGCAGACGCCACCCGGACAATGCCCCGGCGTGTGGTGTGGCCGCGCCTCGAGCCTGCCGAACCGGATGATCTGGCCCGGGCGAGTAGAACTCGTCGACCGGCGGCGGCGGCTCGACCTCGCAGACCGAACATCGCGCCCATTTCGACCGCGCCGCTCGTACAGGAACAGATCGTCGCGATGCAGATACACCGGGACGTCGAGCGCGCGCTTGGCGGCCGCGACGCCGGTGATGTGATCGACGTGCGCGTGCGTCAGCAGGATGTGGCGAATCGACAGCGCGCTGCGCTCGGCGAACGCCAGGAGCTCGGCGACCTCATCCCCTGGATCGATGAGGACCGCCTCGCGCGTGTCCGGACAGCCCAGCACGAACCCGTTCTTGAAGAACGGGACCGACCGCCTGAATCTCAACTATCATGGCAGACCATGGTTCTCGCAATCGTCGACGATCTCATGTTCTCCTCGAAGATCAAGACGGCGGCGACCCAGCTCGGCGTCACGGTGGCGTTCGCGCGGTCTTCCGACGCGGCTCTGGCCAGCATGCGTGCGAACGCGCCGTCGCTCGTGATTCTCGACCTCAATAATCCCAGAACGGATCCGATGGGCACCGTGGCCGCGATGAAGCGCGACCCGGCGACCGCGGCGATCCGGACGGTCGGGCTACGTCTCACACGTGCAGACCGACGTCATCGACGCCGCGCGTCAGGCCGGCGTCGACGAGGTGCTGGCGCGGTCGGCCTTCGCGGCGCGCCTGGCCGAGATCCTCACAGGCGGCTAGAGCCGACCGCACGCGAGAACGCTAGCGAAACCACAGGGCGGCGGCCAGCGCCAACACCACAGCGACCACAACGACAACCAGGACGCCCCACATACTGCGCGAACGGCGAACGCGGCGAAGCGGCATGACGCGCGCCGGATCGGCCGACGCCGCGCGAACATCGAGAATGGCGGCGACCGATCGCAGCTCCGCCGCACAGGTCGCGGCCACCTCATAACCCCCATCGACGCCTGTGCCGAGCGCCTTGGAGACCACCGCGTCCAGTTCGCGCGGCAACGACGGTCCGAGCGCCGCCGCGCCGGCGGCCGGCGGCTTCCCCATGAGCATTTCGAACAGCACGGCGCCAAGCGCCGCGATGTCCGCGCGGTGATCGCCCTCGTCTTCGTCTTTGGTGGTCTGGCTCGTCCAGCGCGCAAAGCCGAAGTCGAGAATCTTCGCGTTGCCCTTCGGCGTCACCATGATGGTGCCGGGCGTCAGGTCGCGGTGCACGATATTCACGGCGTGCGCCTCGGCAAGGGCGTCGGCCACTTGTGTCGCCAGATCGACGGCCCGGCGCACGTTGAGCGGGTGCCCGGCAATGATGCGCTTCAGCGGTTCGCCGGGAACGAACTCGAACACGAAGAAGATCCTGCCCTCGTCGTCGCCGATTTCATAGAGCGCCGCGATGTTGGGATGAGAGAGCGCCGCCGCGGCGCGAGCATCGTCGAGCAGCGCACGGCGGCGATTGCCCGCGGCCTGGAGGTCGGCGGCGGGCACTTTGATGGCCACGGTCCGCCCGAGGCGCGTGTCGCGGGCACGAAAGATCTCGCCGAGCCCCCCGGCGCCGATTCGATCGAGGATTTTGTAGTGGCCGAGATTTTCGATCATCACTCCGGGGGCCCCTGCCCCCCGGATCATCACTCCGGGGGCCTCGTTCCCGGATCATCACTCCGGGGGCCTCGTTCCCGGATCATTCCTCTGCGGGTCTCTGCCTCCGATTCATCGAACGGCGACGATTATACTGGTGCGGTCGTGAATCCCTATTTCGCGATCCTCCGCAACAACCGCAACTTCCGGCTTCTTTACATCGGCCAGACGATTTCGCAGCTTGGGGACTGGTTCAACACCGTCGCCGTCTACGCGCTCTTGCTCGATCTGACGGGATCGGCGACCGCCGTCGCCTGGATGTTGATCGTGCAGATGCTGCCTCTGGCTGTCGTCGGCCCTCTCGCCGGCGTCGTCGTCGACCGTCTGAACCGCCGCCGGATCATGATGGCCGCCGACCTCGTCCGCGGATTTCTCGTCCTCGGCCTGCTGCTGGTGCGCAGCCCCGATCAAGTCTGGCTCGCGTATGCGGTGACGGCGCTGACCGTGGCGGCGCAGGCGTTTTTCGAGCCGGCGCGAACCGCCACGATTCCCAACATGACGTCGGTCGAGGAACTGCTGCCCGCCAACGCGCTTTCGAGCGCCAGTTGGTCGGCGATGCTCGCGATCGGCGCGTCGCTCGGCGGCCTGGTGACGGCGCTGTTCGGCAGAAACGTGGCCTTCGTCGCCAACGCGGCGTCATTTTTCGTGTCGTGGTGGTTCATCGCCGCCACGCGCTACGACGCGACGCCCGCTCCCCGGCCGCGGCTTCGAGGGTTCCTCGAGGTGACCGGCGTTTCCGATCTCATCGACGGCTTTCGGTACATCCGCCGATCGTCGCACGTCGCGGCGCTGATGCTCGTCAAAGCGGGCTGGGGTCTGGCGGGCGGCATCCTCCTCCTGCTCACGATCTTCGGCCAGCGTGTCTTTCCTGTCGCGGGCAGCACGGCGGCCGGCATCGGCGTCCTCTACGGAGCGCGCGGCGTGGGCGCCGCGCTCGGTCCGATCATGCTTCGCTGGATCCTGGGACAGAAGGCGGCCACGCTCCGCCGGACCATCGGTCCGGCGTACTTCATGATCGGCGCGTTCTACATGGCGCTCTCGGTCGCCCCAACGCTGTCAACGGCTGCGGCGTTTGTCATGTTCGCGCACTTCGGCGGGTCGATTCTGTGGGTGTTCAGCACGGTGCTCCTGCAAATGGAGGTGCCCGACCAGTTCCGGGGCCGGGTCTTCGCGGCCGAGCTGGCGCTCGTGACGCTCACTTCGTCGATGTCAAGCTATTGGACGGGCCATACGCTCGACGGCGGCATCTCGCCGCGGTCCGTGTCGCTCTGGCTGGGCGCGCTGTTCTTCATCCCCGGCATCCTGTGGGTGTTGATCCTTTCACGCTGGCAGGAATCGAGCGCCGCGCGTCTGTCCCAACCGGCTCGGACGGCCTCCGCCGAAGAGGAAGTGCTCGAGGGACGGATTGGGTGAACACAAGGGCTGAGGGCTAAGAGCTGATTGCAAGAATGGGCTTTCCGAGCCCTGAGCCCTTAGCCCTGAGCCCTTAGCCCTTAGCCCTTTGTGATCGCATCTCCTCGAGCGCGCTCTGCACGAGCTGCTTCGCATCGTCGAGCTGTTCGAGGACAAGCGCGATGTCCATGCGCGGCTTGCCAGGAAAGCGCTCGCTCAGGCAGTACACGCCGTGCTGGCCGACGAGCGCCATCGAGTCGGTCAACAGATCGAGCGCAACCGCAAGCCGTCCCCCGGCGGTGCCCATCATCGTTTCGTGATGCTCGAGCGTGTCGTGGTGCTTGTCGAAGACTGACTTGGTCACGGCATCACGTCCATCACGTCCATCACTTTCGGGGCGGCCTGGTCGGCCGGATTTCGACGCGGCTCGGCAGACTCCTGGCCGGGTGCCGCAGCAGGTTCAGCACGACCTCCGCGACGTCGGCGGGCGCCACTTTCCAGTCGGCGCCCTTCGACGCGTCGCCCCGCGCGAACTCGGTGGCCACCGAGCCCGGCATCACGTAGCTGACCCGGATGCCGTCGTATCGCAGCTCCTGCATCAGCGCTTCGCTGAACGCGTTCAACCCGGCCTTCGAGGCGCAGTACGCCGCTCCATGTTTGAACGGGTTCGTCGCCGACAAACTGCTGATGTTGACGATGAAGCCGCCGCCGCGGCGGCGCAGGTGGGGGATCGCCGCGTGGCACGCGTTGAACACACCGGTGAGATTCGTGTCGATAATCTCGCCCCATTGGCCCGGTGTCATCTCCGCAACGTCTTCGAAGATGCCGACACCGGCGTTGTTCACGAGGATGTCGAGACCGCCGAAACGGCCGACGGTCGCGGCAATCGCGCGCTCGACCTCCTCGTGCAGTCGCACGTCGGCCCGAAGGGTTTCGACGGCCGCCGGGCCTGCGCTTTCGATCTGCGCGCGCGCCGCCGACAGCGTGGCATCGTGCAATCCCGTGACGGACACCGACACGCCTTCGGCCACCAGGGCGCGGGCGATGGCCAGGCCGATGCCGCGCGATCCACCCGTCACGATGGCCACCTTGCCGCGTAGTGAATCCATGCCACCTATTACAATAGCGCACGAAAGATGGATCAAGTGGCGATCGTCGGCGGCGGCGAGTTGGGTGGCCTGCTGGCACACGTGCTGGCGCGGCGGGACATTGCGTCCGACATCCGCCTGATCGACGACAACGCGCGCGCCGTTCTCGGCAAGGCGCTCGACATCGATCAGGCGGCGCCTGTCGAAGGCTTCGCGTCGCGCCTCTCCGGTTCGTCAGACCTGTCGGTAGCGGCCGGCGCGACGATCGTCGCCATTGCCGATCCGATCGGCGCACCGGAATGGCAGGGTGAACCAGCCCTGCTGCTGCTGAAGCAGCTTCGCGACTTCGCCCCCCGGGCGGTGATCGTCTGCGCGGGTTCCGCGCACTGCGATCTGGTCGAGCGAGGCGTGCGTGAGCTGCACATGTCGCGGATGCGGCTGTTCGGCTCCGCGCCCGAAGCCCTCGCCGGCGGCGTTCGGGCCATCACGGCCATCGAGGCCCGCGGCGTGCCGAGCGACGTCTCGCTGACCGTCCTCGGCATCCCGCCGCAGCACATCGTCATCCCGTGGGAAGAGGCGACCGTCGGAGGGTTTGCGCTGACTCGCACGCTCGACGAACCGGCGCGACGCCGGCTCGAGGGCCGCGTCGCGGCGCTGTGGCCTCCCGGGCCCTACGCGCTCGCGGCGGCGGCGGCCAAAATCATCGATACGATCCTGCGAGGATCGCGGCGGCTCGTGACGTGCTTCGTGGCGCCGGACGATTCCGCGGGCCGACGCGCGCGCGCGGCGGCGCTCCCCGTGCGGCTCGGACCGGCGGGCGTAATCGAGGTGAGGCTGCCGGACATGACCGTTCGCGAACGCGTGCGGCTCGACAACGCGATGCAGCTCTAGGGTGCTTCTAGGTTCCGTAGATCGGCCGGTGGAGCGCAAGGCCGCCGGCGAAGTCGGCCAGCTGCTTGCGCAGAATCAGCCGCCCGCGGTGCAGGCGCGACTTCAACGTCTGATCCTTCACCCGCAGCATCGCGCTCGCCTCTTCGGTGGACATCCCCTGAAGATCGCGCAACATCACCGGTGCCCGATAGATCGCTGGCAACGCGAGAACCGCGCGGAGCACGCGACGGCGGAGCTGCGATCGCAACAGTCGCTCATCCGCCATGTTGGACCAGTCCGCCACATCGAGCGCAGACGCCGTCACGGCTTCGTCGCCGTCCAGGGACACGGGCGTCCGCTGTTCGTCCTGAGCCCGTTGATACGACGGCGACCGCAACCGCGACATCGCCGCATTGAACGTGATCCGGAAAATCCAGGACGACAACGCCGCGTCGCCGCGGAACTCGCCGACTTTCCGGTACACCTTGAACAACACGTCCTGCGTCACTTCTTCCGCATCCTCGTGGTTACGAAGATAGCGAAACGCGAGCTGATAGATCTTGGTCCCGTAGGCCTCGGTCAGATCGAACATCGCCTGCTCGTCGCCTTGTTGGAGCCGGTGGAGCAATTCGTCGTTATTGGGGTCCCGCATGTGAGGTGTCCTCTCGACAAGTGTGAAAACACCATCAGAGCTGGGAATATTCCTTGTGGGTAGCACTGCAGTCGTAAGTGACTGCGGGTACAGGTGTTATTTGAATACGTCGCCGAAGTGGCGGGTGACGCGGTCTTCGACATCACGAAGGTCCACGCCCCGGCCCAGGAGCGCAGAAAGCGAGGTGACCCCGCGATCGCTGATGCCGCAAGGCACAATCAAATTGAAGTACTCGAGGTCGGTGGTGACGTTCAACGCGAACCCGTGGCTGGTAATCCACCTCGCGATTCGCACGCCGATGGCGGCGAGCTTCTCGCCGCCGACCCAGACGCCCGTCAAGCCGGGTACTCGCCCCGCCTGGATGTCGTAGTCGGCCGCCACCCGGATCAGTACCTCTTCGAGATCGCGCACGTAGCGATGCACGTCGCAACGGTCCGGTTTGAGATCGATGATGGGATAGCCGACGAGCTGGCCGGGGCCGTGGTAGGTGATATCGCCGCCTCGCCCGGTCTCATGAATCTCGACCCGGCGTGAGGCGAGCGCGTCGGCAGAGGCGAGGATGTGCGACCGGCCGCCGTCTCCGCGAACGCCCAGCGTCAGCACGTGCGGATGCTCGACGAGCAGCAACAGATCGCCAATTCGGCCCGCGCGGCGATCCTCCACCAACGCGCGCTGCATCGCCAGCGCCTCGGCGTACGGCACGAGGCCCAGGCGGCGAACCTCGACCTCAGGCTTGCGCAGGGTCCCAGTGCTCGAGCGCATGCTTGACGCGCGACATGAACGCGTCGGCGACGGCGCCATCGATGATTCGATGGTCGTAGCCGAGCGACAGGTAGGCCATCGTGCGAATGGCGATGGCATCGTCGACAACCATGGGGCGCTTCTCGATGGCGCCGACACCGAGAATGGCCACCTGCGGCTGATTGATGATCGGCATGCCGAACAACGCGCCGAACACGCCGGGATTCGTGATCGTAAACGTCCCGCCCGCCACTTCGTCCGGTTTGAGTTGTTTGCTGCGGGCCCGGCCGGCGAGATCGGCCACCGCGCGGCTGACCTCGAGGAGACTCCGATCGGCGACATGTTTGATGACCGGCACAATCAGCCCCCAGTCGAGCGCGACGGCAATGCCGATGTTGACGTCCTTGTGGTAGACGACCGAGTCGCCCACAATCGACGCGTTGACCACGGGAACGGCACGTAAGGCATCGGCCGCCGCCTTGATGATGAACGACAGGTAGGTCAGCTTCGCGCCCGCACGCTCGTACTCACCTTTTCGGGCTTCTCGAATCTGCGCGACGCGAGAGAAGTTGACCTCAAACACCGAGTGCACGTGGGCTGATGTGCGACGGCTCAGCACCATGTGCTCGGCGATCTTCTTCCGCATGACGGACATTTTTTCGACGCGGTCGCCGTTCGCTCCGGCGACTGCCGGAGTGCGTGCGACGTCCTGCCCCTCCCGCCTTTCCTGCCCTTCCCGCCCTCCCTGCCCGTCCTGCCTTTCGCGGCCCAGGAACTCCAGGATGTCGTGTTTGGTGACGCGGCCCGCGATACCGGTTCCGTGAATCTGCGAGATATCGACGTGGTGTTCCTTGGCAATCTTCCGCACGAGTGGCGACGATCGCTCGCGCACGGCGTCTTCACTCGATTGAGCCATGGGTTGCCGCGCGACCGACGGCGTGTGCGCGGGCGGCGGGGCTATGGGAGCCGCTTTCAGCGTTGCGGGCGGCGGCGGCGGCGCAGGCGCGGCTACAACAGGTGGAGACTCGACACTCTTGGCGGGGGCAGGTCCGATCACCGCCACGACGCTGTTGACGGGAACCGTTTCGCCTTCTTTCGCCCGGATCTCCGTGACGATGCCGGCGGCCGGGGAGGGAATCTCAGCGTCCACCTTGTCGGTCGAGATCTCGAACAGCGGCTCATCGCGGTCAATGTTGTCGCCGACCCTCTTCATCCAGCGGACGATGGTGCCTTCGGCGATGGACTCGCCCATCTGGGGCATTACGACATCGGTGGGCATAACTGCTTTCTGTGATTGGATAATCTGGAAATTGAGTAATCTGGAAATCGACTCTTCGACAATCCCCTCGCAATCGCCAAAATTATCCAATTATCCAATTACCCAATTACCCAATTACCCAATTACCCGATTACCCAATTCACATGTGTATCGCCGCGCCGTGCACGGCGTGCGCGGCCTCGCCCACCGCTTCCGCCATGGTTGGATGCGCGTGGATCGTGCGAATCAGTTCTTCCACGGTTGATTCGAGCCGGAGGGCAAGCGTCGCCTCGGCCACGAGCTCGGTCGAGCGGAGGCCAATCATGTGGACGCCGAGAATCTCGTCGTGCGCCTTGTCGGCGACGATCTTCACAAAGCCTTCGGTTTCGCCGGCCATCTTCGCGCGCCCCAGGACACCGAACGGAAAGGAACCCACCCGCACATCGAACCCACGTTCGCGTGCCTCACGCTCCGTCAGACCCACGCTGCCGATTTCCGGATCGCAATAGGTGCAGCCCGGGACCTGATCGTAGTTGAGCGGGCGCACGTCCCGTCCCGCGATTCGCTCGGCGGCGATAATCCCTTCGGCCGACGACACGTGGGCGAGTTGCGGGTGACCAGGCGTCCCAAGGGTGATGACGTCGCCCACCGCCGAAATGCCGGGCACGCTGGTCTTGTACTCCGCATCCACCCTGATGTATCCCTTCTCCAGCTCCAGGCCGACACGCTCGACGTCGAGGCCTGCGGTCACCGGACCACGGCCGGTCGCGACGAGAAGATACTCGGCGCGGATCGACTGCGAGGTGCCGTCCGCAAGCTGCGCCGCGACATCCACGCCGTCGCCGTTAACCTTCGCGCTCGTCACCTTTGCGCCCGTGTGGATGACGATGCCCTGCTTGCGGAATGATTTCGCGAGCTCGGCCGACACGGCCTCGTCTTCCACCGGCACCATACGCGGCAGCAGCTCGACAATCGTCACCTCGCTGCCGAATCGGCGAAAGATTGACGCGAACTCGACACCGACGGCTCCGCTCCCCAGAATGACGATCGAGGCCGGGACGTGTTTCAAATGGATGGCTTCGTCACTCGTGATGATACGAGTGCGATCGATCTCGATGCCGGGCACGCTTCGCGGCGCCGATCCGGTCGCGATGATGATGTCCTTGCGCGCCCGCAGCGTCTGACTGTCGCCGTCGAACACATCCACCCCGCCCTGGCCCGCGAGGCGCGCCGTGCCCTTGATCCAGTCGATCTTGTTCTTCTTGAACAGGAATTCAATGCCCTTCGTGATCCCGCTGACGATGCGGTCCTTGCGCTCCTGCACCTGCGGCATGTTGATCCCGACGTCCGCCGTTCCTGAGATCCCCCATTCCTTCGCGTGCTGCACAACCTTCAACGCGTGCGCATGCTCGAGGAGGGCCTTGGTGGGAATGCATCCCCAGAGCAGACACGTGCCGCCCAGGGCCTTCTGCTTCTCGACGACGGCGACTTTGAGCCCGAGTTGGGCCGCTCGGATGGCGGCGACGTAGCCGCCGGTGCCGGCGCCGACGACAACCACGTCATATTCGTTGGTCACAGGATGCGTCTCATGCAGGGCGAGGCCCGAGTCTCAGGGTTTACCGTGGGTTTAGCGCTTCAGCGATGACAGCGGCACAAACGCCGTCCCACCGGCCTTTTGCGCCGGTTCGGTTGGCGCCGGCGTCGCCCCTGCCTCGGGATCGAGCCGGGCGACGCGTGCCCGCAATTGCCCGTGATCGTACCGCAATTCCCAGTACGATTCGGTGAGCCGTTCGAGCCGCTTCGTGGCGCGGCGCGCCCGGCCAAGCGCCAGGGTGGCGACGAGCACCGCGGCAACCGTCAGCAGCCAGTGTAGGGTCAACAAACCTCGTACCTTATCGAACGGCTTGCAACAGTGTCAACCGCCTGAGACAATACGCCCGGTTCAGCCGTAAGCTGCTGTGGCCCAATGAGTCCTAAGCTGAAAACGGTGCTCATCGTCGATGACGACGAGGGGATGCGGGATACGCTCACCGCGATCCTCAAGCGCGAATACCGCGTGCTTCGGGTCGCGAGCGGCGAGGCGGCCCTGCCGGTGCTCAACCGGGAGGACGTCGATTTGCTGATGCTCGACGTGCGCCTGCCCGGCATCAGCGGCTTCGAAGTCCTTCGCATCGTCAAGGAGAACTACAGCCTGATCGAAGTGATCATGATCTCGGCCATCAACGAGATCGAAACCGCCGTCCAGGCGATGAAGCACGGCGCGTATCACTACGTCACCAAGGACTTCGATTACGACCAGCTCAGATCGCTCGTCCGAAATGCGAGCGAGCGGCAGGACCTCAACCGCCAGGTGCTGACGCTCTCGGCGCAGGTCGCGGATCAGGCGGAACGCGAATTCGTTGTCGGCCCGAGCAAGAACACGCGCGACATCATCGACCTGGTCCAGAAAGTCGCCAAGCTGTCGGCGACGATTCTCATCCTCGGCGAAAGCGGCACGGGCAAGGAGCTGCTCGCCCGGCAGATTCATCGAGAGTCGAGCGACCCCGAGTCGCCGTTCATCGCCGTGAATCTCGCGGCCATCCCGAGAGAGCTGACGGAGAGCACGTTGTTCGGTCACGAACGCGGGGCGTTCACGGGTGCACACCGGCAGCAGCTCGGCAAGTTCGAGCTCGCGTCGAACGGCACGCTCTTTCTCGATGAGATTGGCGATCTGCGGCTCGAGCTGCAGGCCAAGCTCTTGCGCGCGATCCAGGAGGGTGAAATCGAACGCGTGGGCGGCACCAAACCCATCAAGACCGAGTTCCGCCTGATTGCCGCCACCAACATCGACCTCGACAAAGCCGTCAAGGAAGGACGCTTCCGCGAAGACCTTTACTACCGGATCAATGTGATCCCCATCAAGCTGCCGCCGCTCCGCGATCGGAGCGAGGACGTTCCGCTGCTCGCCGAGTTCTTTCTCCGCCGGTACAACACGCGCTTCCGCAAGACCGTCCGCGGCATCACCGATTCGACGATGGCGATGTTGAAACGGTACTGGTGGCCGGGAAACATTCGCGAGTTGGAGAACCTGGTCGAGCGTCTCGTGGCGGTCAGCGACAAGGAATTCATCTCGGAAGAAGATCTGCCGCTCGAGTTCCACTTCGCCCAGCTCGAACCAGCGGGCTCGCACGGCGACAGTCTGTTCGAGGATGCGACCAACACGTTCGAGCGCAACTTCATACTCCGCGCTCTCGAAAAATGCGGATGGAACGTCACGGCTACTGCGGAGTACCTTGGAATCCCGCTGAGTACCCTTAAGTACAAGATGGACAAGCTGGACGTGCGCCAACTAGCCCGGCGCTTGCGCGGCGCGTAGCGGCCAATAACTTGGCCGCTCGGCCAAGCGCTTACCTACTCCTTGTAATCTCTTGATTCCCCGCGAGTAACAGACTCGCGTCTCTCGAACGCAGCCGCCGCATCGGACAGATCGTTGTCTGTCAGAGCCCAAAGCCCACGAAAGCGCATCTGGTAGATCTTGGGCGCACGAGCGGAAATCCCCAACAAATCATCGCAACCGACTTCCGACTTCAACAGTGGAACACCCGTTGCAGCCAACTACTGCAGCCGGGTGCTAACCAAGAACCGGTCCTGAAACGGAATCCCAGGCAGTTTTTTTCGCGGTTTCTGTCGGGTCAGCAAGGGAACCATGCAACCTTCGATTTTCAATATCCGTGTCCCGCTCAAGGAACGCGACGACGTGTTCCTGATGAACACGTTGACCGACGCCCAGCTCGTCGTTTCTTCCGACGTCGCGGCGCTGCTCGACCGCCACGAGTTCGACAACCTGAACGACACCGAGCGCGACGCATTCGACCAGCTCACCGAGCACGGATTCTTCGTGCCAAGCCACGAGGCCGATCGCAAGGCGCTCGACAACTATTTCTATAGCGTTCGACACAGCACGTCCGAACTTTCCATCACGCTGCTCACAACCATGCAGTGCAACTTCGCCTGCGGGTACTGCTACCAGGGCGATCGCGAAGACTTCAACCAGTTCGCCGAGAAGATGACGCTCGAGACGTCGGCGCGCGTCGCGCGCTGGATTGAGGGCGAGCTCGATCGCCTGCGGCCCAAGACGCTGTCGGTGACCTTCTTCGGCGGCGAGCCCCTGTTGAATCTGCCAGTGATGTACGACATGGCCGAGCGGCTGTGGGCAGCGACGCAGGCACGTGGCGTCAAGCAGACCGTCAGCATCATCTCGAACGGTCTGCTGCTCACGCCTGAAGTCGTCGATCGGATGGTGCCGCTCGGGCTGCGCGGCGTGAAGATCACGCTCGACGGGGACAAGCACACCCACGACCGCATGCGCCCGCTGCGCGGGGGTCAGGGCACCTTCGATCGCATCATCGAAAACATCCGGCTCGTGGCCGGGCGCACGAACATTTCGATTGGCGGGAACTTCGACGAAAGCTCGGCCGACAGCTTCCCGGGGCTGCTCGACTTTCTGAAGCAACAGGATTTCTCCGACAAGCTGATCAAGGTCAACTTCAAGCCCGTGGTCAGGAACGAACCGGCGAAGCCGAAGGGCATGCTTTCGCTGACTCCGGTTGGTGACAACGGCAAGCCGCTCGGCGGCAGCTGCATGACGTCGGCTGGTGCGGGCGGCGGGTCCACATGCGACAGCTGCTCGTTCCTGGACGAGAAGATGGTGTTCCTCCGCGAGGAAACCAAACGTCACGGCTTTTCGACCTCGGATGGCGTGCACGCCGGCCCCTGCCACGTGCACCACGCCAATGCTCACACCATCGGTCCGGACGGCTCGCTCTATGGCTGCCCAGGCTTTACCGGTGAGAAAGCGCTGTCGACCGGCCACATCGACGGCAGCACGGACGCGTGGCGAATGAGCAACAAACAACGCTTCGACACGCTCGATCCATGGATGGAATGCGGCGATTGCGCGTTCATCCCCACGTGCGCGGGAGGATGCCTCACGGCATCGTATTCACAGCTTGGCGACATCAACAAACCGACGTGTCACAAGCAGAGCTTCGAATCGGCGGTCATCGCGCTGGCACATAGTGTCGCCAGCACCAATTAGGAGAGTACAATGAAGATTCAGGTCATCAAAAAGGGTAATGTGAACGCCAAGCCGAGCAGCGCCTGCGACACGTTCGTGGACGATGTGCCGCTCAACGTCAAGCAGCGGTAATGTCCCTTCGGCACGAGCGAGCAGCAGCACGCCGACCTTTCAAGTTCGGCGTGCTGTGCTGGTTGATCGTGCTCGCTGGTACGGCCCGGTGCAATCAAGGCGCCGGGCCGCGTCCTTCCCAATCCCACGCAACTCTTCGAGTGGGTATTGGGGGGATTCCAGTGCTGGCCCCTCAGTCAGGGTTGCAACAGCTCGTCGGCAATCTCGCGCTCGAAGGGCTGGTGAACTTCAATGAAGATGGGCATTCACGCCCATGGCTGGCCGAAAGCTGGGCGACCGCGCCCGATGGCCTGTCTCTTACGTTGCAGCTGCGGCACCAGGCGAAGTTCCACGATGGCACGCCGGTCAGCGCGCCAATAGTCGTTCAGGCTCTTCAGGAGAAGCTGCCACGCTTCATGGGCCCGGCTTTCGACGACGTCGCCCAGATCATCGCCCTCGATGATTTTCGACTACAGATACAACTGCGACGGCCGTCCCGTTTCCTTATCGAAGCACTCGAGACATCAATTCAGAAGACCGGGAAAGAGGGAATTAGTACCGGGGCCCTATGTGCCTGCCGCTCCCGGGGCGTCGTCTGAGCTGCGCGCGAGCGCCGACTATTACTTGGGACGGCCTGCCATCGATAAGATTGTACTGACCTCGTATCCAAGCGTCCGGACCGCCTGGGCAGAACTGCTTCGCGGCAATCTAGACATGCTGTTCGAAGTGAGCATCGACGCGCTCGATTCGCTGCAGGCATCGAGCGACGTCTCTGTGTTTTCGTTCGTTCGTCACTACCAGTACATGATCATCTTTGGCTCCAAGGCATCGGACCTCAAGACGGCCGCTGTGAGACGCGAGTTGAACGCCGTCATCGACCGCGAAGCGATCGTCCGCCGGGCGTTCAACGGACATGGGATGCCGTCCACAGGACCAATACCGCCGCAGCATTGGGCGTTGGGCAGCAACGCTCCGAAGATCGCGTTCGATCCCACGCTCGCCGCAAGCCTTTCTCGACGGCACCTGCAGTTCACATGCCTGGTGCCGACAGACTCCGTTTACGAACGAATAGCCCTGCTGGTCAAGCAACAGCTTGCGGCCGCCTCCGTTGACATGCGCGTTCAAGAAGCGTCACAAGATCAAATTCTTGAAGCAGCAGCGAAAAACGACTTTGAAGCCATTCTCGTCGACGCGCTCAGTGGTCCAAGCCTGTTTCGGTCGTACCGACTCCTGTACTCGAGGGTGCCTTTCAATCTAAAGCCAATCGGAAACCCGTTAATCGACGCGGCACTGGACGGGATCCGTCATGCGCCGTCGGATGACGAGTATCGCGACGGTGTGACAGCCTTGCAGCGCGCGGTGATAGACGACCCGCCCGTGCTGTTCCTTGCCTGGGGCGAGCGCGCCCGGGCGGTCAGCCGGCGCTTCGACGTGCCTGCGCCGGAAGATGGACGCGACGTCCTCTCAACACTCCGCTTGTGGCACCCGGCCGTGGACCAGCGCGCCACAAGCAGCAACTGAAACGATGGGGCTCAAGATTCGGCACATCACCACGCGCTTCGCGCTGCTCCTGGCGCTGGCCGCGGTGGTGCCCCTCATCGGCTACGGCATCGTCTCGATCCTGTCGCTCCGGAGCGGGACGCGCCAATCAGTGGTGCAGGGCAACCAGAACGTCGCAACGCGGGCGGCCGAGGAAATCCGCCGCTACGTCACCACCAATGCCGAGCTCCTGAAGGCGCTGGCCGCCAACCTGCAGGACACCGGCCTGACGCAGATGCAGCAGGACCGCATCATCAAGAACTACGTCCTCGAGATCCGCGAATTCCGCGAAATCAGCCTGTTCGACGAGGCCGGTGCGGTCGTGGCGACGAGCCGCATCGGCAAGCCCCGCGTCACGATTCCGAAAAACGCGCCGATGCTCGTCGATCGCGTCTCGATGTCGGGCGTCAACGTCGACGAGGATCTGCTGCCCAGCACCGTGTTCGCGATGCATCTGACACGATTGGGTGCACCGGCCGGCTGGCTCATCGGCCAGTTCAGCCTCGAGGAAATGTGGCGGACCGTCGATCGCATCCGGATCGGCGCGCACGGCTACGCGCTCGTCATCGCCGGCAACGGCGAGCTCGTCGCGCACGGGAATCCCAACAGCAAGGCGCTCGTCGCGCAGGTGCGAAACATGAGCGGTCACCCGCTGATGGCCGCCCTCCGCGACGCCAAGGACGACGCGCCCGTCTCGCGCGAATACACGGACGAATCCGGCGAGACCGAGCTCGGCGTGGCGGCGCGCATGGCCTCGCTCGGCTGGACGGTGATCGTCGAGCAGCCGACGCGCGAAGCCGATGCGAACGCCACCGTCCTGGAGCAGCAGCTCGTCATCGCGATTTCCGTCGTCCTGCTGGCGATGATCTCGGTGGGGTATCTCTTTGGACGGCAGTTCATCACGCCCATCCTGATCCTGCAGCGCGGCACCCACGCGCTGGCCGCGGGGCATCTCGAGGCGCGCGTCGATATCCGCACCGGCGACGAGTTCTCAGACCTCGGCCAGGCCTTCAACACGATGGCCGACAAGCTCGTGGAGCTCCAGGAAAACGTCAAACGGCAGGAGCGGCAGGCCATGTTCGGTCGCATCGCGGCCGGGCTCGTCCACGACCTCTCCCATCCGATCCAGAACATCGGCAACAGCACGCGGCTCCTGCTGCGCGACGACGTGGATCAGGAATCGCGCGAGATGTTCCGCCGCACCATCGAGCGCGAGCTGGCGACGCTCAAACACTTCATGGACGATCTCCGCAACATCGTCAAGCCGAAGCCGATCGAGCGGTTCGCGATGGAGATCAACGGGTCGGTTGCGGAAATCGTCGAGACGATGCGCGCGGAAGGCGACCGCGCCGGCGTCTCCGTCGAGGCGCACTTCGCCGAGGGCCCGCTGGTCATCGAGGGCGATCGCTTCGCGCTGGGACGCGTGTATCGTAATCTCATCACCAATGCCATCCAGGCGACCGAGCAGGGCGGACACGTCACGATTGCGACGTCGCGGGCGGGCGACCGGGTCGAGGTGTCCGTGGCGGACACCGGATCGGGCATCCCGGCGGATCGGCTGGCGGCCATCTTCGAGGACTTCGTCACGACGAAGCGGCGCGGCCTCGGTCTCGGGCTGGCGATTTCCAAACGCATTGTCGAACAGCTCGACGGAACGATTACGGTCGAAAGCGAGGTCGGCCGCGGCACGACATTCACCCTCAGGTTTCCGGCGCGCGACGATCGATCGGCTCAAGCGGCGGCAAGCTAACGCGAGGGCCGAACACCTGGCCCACGCCGCGGGGTCGGACCCCCGCAAAAGGAGAGACACGATGTTTCGGACACTCATCAAGACCGATGCGCTGGCGATTGAAGACCAGGTCTTCCCGGTGCGGTATTTCGAAGTGAGGACGCAGCGCGGCGCGCGGCGGTACAGCGCCGAGATCATGCTAGGCCCGGACGACCGTATCATCCTGGACGACGACTCGGTCACCAACCTCGAGGCCAAGACGACCCGGCTCGTGCCGGCGACGCTCTACAGCCGGATGCTGGCCGCAGGGCCCACGGCGGCCTGAGGCGGACCGATGAAAGAAGCGCAACGGCGGGTGGATGGGTCGCCGCCGCTGCGCCGGCTTACTTCTTGGGGAGTACAGCGTCCTTGAGCTGCTTGGCGATTCTCGCCTTCACGACCGTCTTCGCGGGAATCTTGATTGCTTCACCGGTGGCCGGGTTGCGGCCCATGCGCGCCTTGCGTTTTTGAACAACCAGCTTCACCATTCCGGGCAAGACGAACTCGCCCGAGCGCTTCAGCTCTCTCTCCGCCAGTGCCGTCAGCTCGTCGAAGAACTCGCGGGACTGCGTCCGCTTGACCTCGAACCGCTCGGCGAAGTGTGAAAAGAGCTCTGATTTGCCCATCCTTCGGGCGTCAGCCATCGCGTCCCCCCATCCCTTGCGCGCTTGATGTTCACCGGCGAGGCCGCGCGCGCGGCAACGATCGCCGTTTTCACTGCGAAAAATCGCGGTATCCTAGCTCGCCCTGATCGCCGGTGTCAATGCGCGTGTGCCGGGAAACCGCGTTTTCCGGCCAAAAATGCGAGAATCGTCGCCCATGTCCAGCTCGACGCTCGAGACGTTTCCGAACCCGCGGCCCGAACGCGACTTCGAGATCGCGATCGCCTGCCCTGAGTTTACGTCGGTATGCCCCAAGACGGGCCTTCCCGACTTCGGCGAGATCCGCATTACCTACGTCCCCGACGCACGGTGCGTCGAGTTGAAATCGCTCAAGTACTACCTCATCGAGTACCGCAACCGGGGCGTCTTCTACGAAGCCGCGACCAACCAAATCCTCGACGACCTGGTCGCCCTGCTCGAGCCCCGCAGGATGACGGTCGTCGGCGACTTCTCGGTGCGCGGCGGCATCAAGACCATGGTGACCGCGCAGTACTCCAAGCCCGTCTGAAGAGCCGGCCGCGCGTGCCCGACGAACCCGTTCACGTGCCGATCGAAGCCGAGCTCGACCTGCACGCCTTCGCGCCGCGCGACATTCCTTCCGTGGTCGAGGAATACATCAGCGCGGCCGCGCACGCCGGGTTTCGTGACGTCCGGCTGATTCACGGACGCGGACGCGGCGTGCAGCGCGGCATCGTGCAGGCAGCCCTCGACCGCCATCCGAATGTGGAGGACTTTCGCGACGATACAGCGTCGCACCTCGGCGCGACGCTCGTGAGCCTCCGTGCAGAACCGTGATCCCGGCAAACGGATTTGGTTCCGGCTGGGCACGCCGTGGGTCGAAAGGCCAGCAAATCCGAGGGCATGGAACTTGCGCTATCGGTTGGCGTGAACAACCCTTATCTCAGTCTTTTGTCGAGCCCTACAACACAAGCCCGCCCTCCGCTGCAGGACGAGTGGGGCGTCTTCGACCCCGAACAGGCAGGCCTCGAAGCTCTTCTCCGCAAGCTCACGTCCAAATCGAAAGAGAAGGACAGCGACCGACCAGCGACGTCCGCTGAGCCCTCTTCGGCTGTCAAGTAAGCCGCCGATCCTTCAGAACTTCCGCCGAGAGAGCGTCTGCTATGATGCCGCGTGCGCGCGCGCGCCGTCCTGCTTTCGCTCGTTCTGCTGTCGCTGCCCAGAATTGATCAAGGCGCACAACAACCTGCGGATCAGGTGCCGACGCCTGAATCGCATTTCGGCTTTCGGATGGGCACCGACGGCCGGCTCGCGTCGGCCGCGGACATCGAAACCTACTTCGAGCTCGTCGCCGGGCGATCCGATCGCGTGAAGATCGTCGACCTCGGACCGACGACCGAAGGCCACCGCACCATCGCCGCCATCGTCTCGGCGCCCGAGAACATCCGCAACCTGGATCGGATCCGCGAGGAGAATCAGCGGCTCGCCGATCCACGCACGCTTCCGGCCGACGAGGCTCGCCGGCTGTCTTCGACACACAAGGTGGTCGTCGCCATCGGCTGCAGTATTCACGCGACGGAAATCGGCGCCACGCAGGCAGCCGGCGAGCTCCTGTACGAACTGGCCACCAGCCACGACGCGGCCACGCTCGACCAACTGCGGCAGGTGGTGCTGATCCTCGTCCCGATGCTCAATCCAGACGGACATCGGTTGGTCGTCGACTGGTACAACAGGTACAAGGGCACCCCCTTTGACGGCGGGCCAATGCCGTGGCCCGATCACCGTTACGCCGGACACGATATCAATCGCGACGGCTTCATGATGAACCTCGCGGAGAACCGCAACCTGTCGCGGTTCTTCTACACGCAATGGCACCCGCAGGTGTTTCTCGCCATGCACGAGATGGAGAACGACGGTCCGCGGTTCTTCGCGCCGCCGAACGCCGACCCGATCGATGCCAACTACGATCCGATCATCTGGCGAGAAGCGGCGCTGCTCGGATCGGCCATGACGCTCGAGCTCGAGCGCGATCAGCATGCCGGCGTCATGTCCAACAGCCGGTTCGACTACTACTGGCCCGGCTACGAGGATTCGGCGCCGCTCGGCCACAACACCGTGTGCCTGCTGACGGAAGCCGCTCGAGTGAACGTCGCCAGTCCCGTCACCGAGCCCCCACGTGACGTGCGTGGTCAGATCAGCGCACCGCACCCCTGGCCGGGAGGCCGTTGGACACTCCGCGATATCGTCGACTACGAGCTCAGCGCCGCGCACGGTCTGCTGCGCGCCGCTGCCGCATACCGCGGCGAGCTCGTGCGGAACTTCTACGAGATGGGCCGGCGCGCCGTGGACCGAGGGCAGCGTGGCTCGCCGTTTGCGTTCATCATCCCGCCGGAGCAGCACGATGCGATCGCCACCATCAAACTCGAGACCCTGCTCGTTGACGGCGGCATCGAAATCCAGCACGCGCTCGAGCCGTTCCGCGCGGGCGCGGCGTCATTTCCGGCGGGAACCGACATCATCCTGCTGTCGCAGCCGTATCGCGCCTACGTGAAAACGCTGCTCGAACGGCAGGACTATCCCGTTGCGGCCGCTCCGAACCAGCGGCCTTACGACGTGGCGGGCTGGACGCTCCCGGCGCAAATGGGCGTGGACGTGCGAACGATCGATCGCCCGTTCGAACTCCCCGCCCTTTCGCGCGTCACCGCGCCGACAATCGCCGCGTCGTTTCCCGGCGAGATCTGGGGCGACAGGAAGCCCGGGCACTACATTGTCGAGCTTCGCGGCAACGCTGGCGCGCTCGCGCTGAATCGGCTGCTCGCCGCCGGCGCTGAGGGTGACGTGGACGGTCAGTGCCGCCGAAATCAACGGCTTCACGTATCCGGCCGGTTCGGCCGTCGTGCCGGCCGTCAAGACCGCGCAACCGGTGATCGCCGGTGTGACCAGGCAGCTCGGTCTGCGCGCCGACGGCGTAAAGGGACGAACGCCAGCATCGAGTCTGACGGGACGTCCGGTCTCTCGCGCCCGTGTGGCGCTGTACAAACCGTGGGGAGACGCGAGCGACGAGGGCTGGACGCGCTGGCTCCTCGAGCAGTACGAGTTTCCGTTTACCAGCCTCGACAACAAGGAAATCCGCGCGGGCAATCTTCGCGCGCGCTACGACGCGATCATTCTTCCGAGCGAGCCCGCCGAGTTGCTGGTCGGCGGCCAGCCGTCCGACGTGATGCCTCCCGAATATGCCGGCGGACTCGGCGACGCCGGCGTCCGCGAGCTCGACGCGTTCGTCAGGGCCGGCGGGACGCTCATCTGTCTCGACCAGGCCGGCGCTCTCGCGATTGACGCGTTCAAGCTGCCCGTCAAGGACGTGGCGCGCGAACCGCGCGACCGGTTTTTCGGCCCCGGCTCGATTCTCCGCATTGAGTTGGATCCTTCTCAGCCACTCGACGTACGGGTTGCCCGTCCAGACCGCCGGGTTTTTCGCGTTCAGCTCGGCGTACGAGGTGTTGCCCGGCGCGTCGAACGTGGACACGGCCGCTCGTTACGGCGCGAAAGATCTGCTCGTGAGCGGCTGGCTCGAGGGCGAACAGCTGATCGCCGGCCGTGCGGCTGTCGTCCAGGCGGCCGTCGGCGCCGGCCGCGTCGTGCTGCTCGGGTTCCGCGTCCAGCACCGCGGCCAGTCCCTCGCGACGTTCCGCCTTCTTTTCAACGCCATCTTCTCGGCGCGCCAAGCCAGCCCTAGCCCCTAGCCCCTAGCCCTAGTCCCTAGTCCCTAGAGTCCCTAGTCCCTAGCCCCCAGCCCCTTCCGTGCAGGCATGCCCGTTGCTGCGGAGACTCATCTGTCGTTTGCTGTCAGCGGAGATCGCCCGAGCTTTTGCATGGACCACTCCGCGCGTGGCACTCCTTCGCACGTTGCATACGGCCGCTCAATGCAGATTCTGCACACCGGCGCCATCGTCCACGCCCGTCGCCGTCGCTGGCGCGTCGTCGAGGCGCGCGCCTACGACGACTGCCAGATCGTGACGCTGTCCGGTCTAGGGCCGGCCAACTCGGGGCGAGAGCGTCAGCTGCTCGTCCCGTTCGACGTGCTCGAGCCGCATGAACCTTCGCAGCGCCTTCGCATCGTCTCGTCCGGCCGCTGGCGTCGGGCCTGCCGCGGGCTTCTGGCGGACGCCTTCTCGGAGGGCGACCTCTGCGCCGTTGCCAGCGCGAACATCGATCTGTTGCCGCATCAACTCGAACCGGCGATCGCCGTGGTTCGCGGCCACGGCTGCCGCCTTCTTCTTGCGGACGATGTGGGGTTGGGGAAAACCATTCAGGCGGGTGTGGTCATTGCGGAATTGCGGGCGCGCAGCGCCGCCGACCGCGTTCTGATCCTCACGCCCGCCGGCTTGCGCGAGCAGTGGGCCGAGGAGTTGCTTCGGCGCTTTGACGTCCAGGCGAACGTTGTCGACTTCCGCACAGTCGGGCAACGCCTCTCAACGCTGCCGTACGAGGTCAATCCATGGACGACCTGGCCAATCGCAATTGCCTCCGTCGACTACGTCAAGCGCGCCGAAGTTCTGCCGGCCGTGTTGTCGTGCTCGTGGGACGTCCTGGTCGTTGACGAAGCGCACGGCCTGGCGAACGACAGCGATCGGCACGGCGCCGTCGCTGCGCTTGCAGCGCGCGCGGGATACGTCCTCCTGCTCACGGCCACGCCGCACAACGGTGACGGGCGGGCGTTCCGAACGCTCTGCGGAATCGGCGGTCACGATCGCCTCCTGGTATTTCGCCGGACGCGTCAGGCGCTCAGGCGGGGACACGCGCGGCACATCCACCGCCTGCTGGTTCGGCCGAGCGCCGACGAGCGGCGCATGCACGCGCGGCTCGCCGATTTCTGTCGAGCCGTACGAGCCGAGCATGGCGACGGCCGCCGCGAGCTCTGGCTCGGGCTCGCCGTGCTGCACAAGCGCGCGTTTTCGAGCGCGCACGCATTGCAGCTGACCGTCGAACGACGCCTTGCGACGCTGGCTTCGGACGCCGGACGTGCGCAGCAGCTCTCGCTGCCGCTCGACGAGCACGGCGAGACGGACGCCGACGATGACGCGGCAGCGTGGACGTGGACGCCCGCGATCGCCATGCGGGATGAGGCGCGTGAACGTCGTCTCTTGACGTCGCTCTCCGCCGCCGCGGAGGCGGCGGCAGCGAAAGAAACCAAGCTGTCGGCGCTCGCGCGGCTGTTGAATCGCATGGCCGAGCCGGCGATCGTCTTCACCGAATACAGGGACACGCTCCTGCACCTCGCGCAGATTCTCAGGACGCCTGTCGTGGTTCTGCACGGCGGTCTTTCGCGTCAGGAGCGAACCGCCGCGCTTCGGATGTTTGCTGCCGGCGGTCGCATGGTGCTCCTGGCCACCGACGCTGCCGGCGAAGGACTCAACCTGCACCACACGTGCCGCACGGTCATCAATCTCGAGCTGCCCTGGAATCCGATGCGGCTCGAACAACGAATCGGCAGGGTCGATCGAATCGGCCAGCGCCGCACGGTGCATGCGTTCCATCTCATTGCCGCGGGCACCGGAGAGCAACGATTGCTGGCGGACCTGCACCAGCGCGTCGCACGCGCCCAGACGGACGTCGGTGCGCCGAATCCGCTCGGCGGTTTCAAGGACGCCGAGCAGCTGGCGGCCGAGCTCGTCGTGGGCGATGTGGCGGTTCCGCTTCGCGCAGAGCGCGAGACGCCGCCAGAACCCTCGCTTGCGTCGTACGAAGCCGACGGCCAGGCCGAGGCCGCTCGTCTCGCGGGTCGGCGCGCATTCTCCTCGGTCGTGCACGATCGATCATGGCCGGCTCGATCGGGCGGGCCCCGGCCGCTCGCCACGGTCGCGCGCAACAGCTCGACGCGAGCGCGGCTCGGCATGCGCATCTTGCTGATCTGGGACGTCGCTATCGAAGACGGCTGCGGGCGCCTGGTGGCTTCCCAGGCACTTGCCACCGCTGTTTCGATGACACGATTGCCGGCCGGGCGGGCGGACGTGCAGTGGATCGACAGCGTGGCCGGGCACGTCACGGCCACATTCATGAACGAGATCGAGGCCGCGACCGCGTCGTGGCGAACGCGAACGCTCGCGTCGGTGCGATCGTTTGTCGAGGCCAGAGTGGCCCGCGAGCATGCCGTCGCGGCGCTGCTCGACACGGCGGTGGCCACGGCGTTTCAACCGGGGATGTTCGACCGGCGGGGCCATCACGCGCAGGCGGCGGCGCGAACGGCGCGCGAACACACGGCGGGTGCCATTGCGAAGCGGCTGGCGATGCTCGAGCGTCGTGCGGTGCTGGCCACGCTGCCGCCGGTGCTCCGCCTGGTGTTGATCCCGTAGAACCGCAGGAACCGATGCTCGAAGGGCTGGCGGGGCATCTCTTGTCCGCATCGTTTCTCGAAGGCCGCCTCGCCACGGCGGCCGTCGACGCCCACGCGTGGCGCCGATACGTCGACGCACGGCGCCGCGGCGTCGGCCTCGGGCCCTCGTCCAGCCTCCGAGCCCTTCTCGAAGTTGGCGCCACGCCCCTCGTCTCCGTGATCGGCTTCGAGCCGCCACGCGACGTCGAGCCGGTTGACACGGTGCTCGTGACGTCGATCACCTCGGGGATGACCTCGGGGATTACGACTGGGTTTACCTCGGAGTTGAACTCCGGGCCGACCGCCGGCGCCGAGAACGTCGTGCTCGTCGTCGCGCCATGGGGCGAGCCGCTCGATCCGATGCTCGGAACCGGTGTCAGGCACGCGATGTACCGGTCCGCGCGGTGGTGCGTGCTGTTCAACGGCACCCACCTTCGTCTCGTGGATGCGACGCGTCCGTACTCGAGACGCCACGCGCAGTTCGACCTTGACGCGGCGGCGGACGACAAGGACACGTTCGCCGCGCTTTGGTTCGTGATGCAACGGCTGCCGGCCGAGTTGCATACGCTCGTCGACGAATCAGAACGCCACGGCGTGAGCGTCTGCCGGTGGTTGAAGCAGGGTGTGCTGTCGGCATCTGCCGACGTGCTTGCGGCCCTGGTCCGTCCGGTCAAAGTCCTTCGCGCGCCTCCGCTCGCGGATTCATTCGAGCAGGCCCTCACCATCGTCTATCGGATCCTCTTTCTCCTCTTCGCTGAAGCGCGTGGGCTCGTGCCGCTCTGGCATCCGGTCTATCGCGACAGCTACAGCATCGCCGGGCTCTGTTCGCTGGCTGAACAGCCTGGCGGCGCGCTCGGGCTCTGGGCGGCGCTGCGTGCGATCGCGCGCCTCGCGCATGCGGGCTGCCGCGCCGGCGACTTGCGGGTGACGCCGTTCAACGGACGTCTCTTCGCGCCCGCCGGTACGCCGCTCGCGGAACGAGGCGACCTCGACGACGAAGCGGCGCGCCGGGCGCTTTTGGCGCTGACCACTCACCCGTCAGCCGACCGCGGCGCGCGACAACGGATCGCGTATCGCGATCTGGGCGTCGAACAGCTCGGCACCGTCTATGAAACGCTCCTCGACTACGAGCCGACGTTCGAGCGGGTTGCGAGGCCGCATCGACCGGGGGCGCGGTTTGAGGTTTGCCTCGAACGAGGATCCGGCGTCCGGAAGGCCACCGGGACGTTCTACACGCCAAAGACGATCGCCGACTACCTTGTGCGCCGTACGCTTGGCCCGCTCGTGCACGACGCGCCGCCGCACAGCATCCTGGAGCTTCGCATCGTGGACCCCGCGATGGGCAGCGGCGCGTTTCTGGTGGCCGCGTGCCGGTATCTCGCTCAGGTCTACGAGACCTCGCTCGTCTCATCCGGCGGCTGCCACGCGAGCGACATCGGGGAGCACGAGCGCGCCACGATCCGTCGGACCATTGCGGAGCGCTGTCTCTACGGCGTGGATGTCAATCCGATGGCGGTCCAGCTGGCGCGGCTGTCGCTCTGGCTCGCCACGCTCGCGGTCGATCGCCCGCTGACCTTTCTCGATCATCACCTCCAGACGGGCGATAGCCTGCTCGGCGCCTGGCTGACGAACCTCTCCCGGCCGCCGGCTCCAGGGCGGCGTGCCGCGCGACAGGACGCGGCCACGTTGCCTCTCTTCAACGCTGCGGACGTCCGCCGAGCGGTCGAACACGCGCTGCCCGTGCGTTTCTCGCTCGAGGCCATTCCGAATGAGACGCTGGAGCACGTTCGCGCGAAGGAACATGCGCTGGCGCAACTGAACCGGCGCGACAGCGGATTGTCACGGTGGAAGCGGGTCGCGAGTCTCTGGTGTGCGTGCTGGTTTTCGGAAGCCGGGGCCGACGTGCCCGCCTCCGCGTTTGGCGCGCTGTCGGATGCGGTGCTGTCTGGCTCGGGTGCCCTGCCACCGACGTTCGCCGAGCGCTATTTACGCGTTGCGGACGAGATCGCCCAGAAGCGACGCTTCTTCCACTGGGAGCTCGAGTTTCCGGAGGCCTTCTTTCACGCCGACGGCAGCCGTCTCGACCGCGCCGGCTTCGACGCCATCGTCGGCAATCCACCGTGGGACATGATTCGCGCCGACACAGGGTCGGCCGAGGCGCGGGTTCGTTCGCGCTCCGATCATGCCTCCGTCGTCCGCTTCACGCGCGACGCGGGCGTCTACACCACTCAGACAACCGGTCACGCAAACCGGTATCAGCTGTTCGCCGAACGGGCGCTGGCTCTTGCGCGCCGCGGGGGACGCATCGGGCTCGTGCTGCCGTCGGGTCTTGCCACCGATCACGGCAGCGCGGCGCTTCGCCGCCGCCTGCTCTCCGAGTGCGACGTGGATACGCTGGTCGGATTCGACAACCAACGCGGCGTGTTTCCGATCCACCGCAGCGTCAGGTTTCTGCTCGTCACGGCGACGAAGGGACTGCCCACAGCGGTCATCAGCTGCCGCCTTGGCGAGCGCGAGCCCTCGGCGCTCGAAACCGCTGGCGACGAACCGGCGGCCGCGTCCTCGTGGTTCCCGGTTCGCCTCACACCCCAACTCATTCATCGCCTGTCCGGCCGCGATCTGGCGATTCCCGACCTCCGCACGGCGACCGACGTGGCGATCGCCGAACGCGCCGCGGTCCTCTTTCCGCCGCTTGGCGACGACCGCAGCTGGTCCGCCCGGTTCGGCCGCGAGCTGAACGCCACCGACGATCGGGCGCGCTTCGGAAAGCCAGGCGACGGCCTGCCGATTGTTGAAGGCAAACACATCGAACCCTTTTGCGTCCGGCTGGAGTCAGCCAACCACAGCATCAGCCGAGCGAACGCACGGGCGCTCATCGATCCGTCCCGACACGAGCGCCCACGGCTGGCGTATCGCGACGTCGCCAGCGCCACCAATCGCCTGACGCTCATCGCGGCCATCCTGCCAGCCGACTGCGTCTCGACGCACACGCTCTTCTGTTTGCGGACGCCATTGCCGCTCGTCGCGCAGCACTTCCTGTGCGGCGTGTTCAACAGCTTCGTCGTCAACTACCTGGTCCGCACGAGGGTGACGACCCACGTCACGACGGCCACCATCGAGCAGCTGCCGATTCCCGGGCGGGATCATTCCCCGCGCGCGTTCCGCGAGGTCGCGGCCCTTGCGCGCTGCCTGACGGCGCCGACCGGGCGGCACGGCCCCGCCCGGTTCGCGCGTTTGCAGGCGTTGGTGGCGAGTCTCTATCAACTCACGCCCGGCGAATTCGCGCACGTGCTCGGCACGTTTCCGCTCGTCGGGAAGGAAGAACGCGACCTGGCCTACCAGACGTACGTCGCCACAGAGGCGCAGAGGACACAGAGATGAATGGGCCACAGAGTCACGGAGACACAGAGACTAATCTCTTGACGCATCGAATCATCGCTTGCGCGATCGAGGTCCATCGTGTCCTCGGTCCTGGCCTGCTCGAACCCGCCTATGAAACTGCCATGTGCATTGACGGCGTAAAGCGGCTGGTGCTTTGATGGACGTCGCACCGGCCGCGAAGCGGGCGCTGACCAGATGGACGGCGGAAACGCAAATCAACTAGGAATCGCATTGTTTGCGTTTCCCCCGTCCATCTGGTCAGACGCGACCGGCTACGCCGGTCGCCGGTGCGACGTCGGTCAGGCAGAGTCTCTGTGTCTCTGTGGCCAATTACACCGTCGGAAACTTCCGCGTCTGCTTCAGGTAGCGCTCCGCTTTCTCGAGCGCCTGCCGTTCGGCCTCTTCGCGCGTCGGGCCGTCGGCGCGTGCGAAGCGCGCGCCGGGGTCGACGTTGTTGATCGTGCAGTAGTAGACGTCACCGAGCTTGTAGGTTTCGATCTCCACGGCCCAGCCGCCCAGCTCCTGGCGCCGCCGCTCATAGCTCTCGGCCTTCACGCTACGGCTTCTCCACCGGGGCACCGACGAGGTTGCCCCACTCGGTCCACGAGCCGTCGTAGTTCTTGACGTTGTCGAAGCCCAGCAGGTACTTCAGCACGAACCATGTGATGCTCGAGCGCTCGCCGATGCGGCAGTAGGCAATCACGGGAGTGCTGCCCCCGACGCCCTGGCCGGCGTAGAGCGCCTTCAACTCGTCGACGCTCTTGAAGGTCCCGTCTTCGTTGCAGTTCTTGCCCCAGGGAATGCTCTTGGCTCCCGGAATGTGTCCACCGCGCTGGCACGTCTCGGGAAGTCCCGGCGGCGCCAGAATCTCGCCCGTGAACTCCGCCGGGCTCCGGACGTCGACGAGCGCCGCCTTCTTGCCGGCCGACGCCAGCTGCACCTCCGGTAGAAACGCGCGCAGCGACACATCCGGACCGGTCGCCTTGTAGGTCTTCGGCGCGATGTTCGGCTTGTCCGCGGTCAACTCGCGACCCTCGGCCAGCCATTTCTTGCGGCCGCCGTCCATCATGCGGACGTCGGCGTGTCCGTACATCTTCAACTGCCAGAAGGCCCAGGCGGCGAACCAGTTGTTGTTGTCACCGTACAAGATGATCGTCGTCTTGTTGTCGATGCCGCTCTTGCCCAGCAGCTCCTCGAGCTTCTTCATCGGAATGATGTCGCGCACGAGCGTGTCGCAGAGCTCGGTCGTCCAGTTCCACCCCGCCGCGCCAGGCACATGTCCCTGGTCGTACGCAGCGGTATCGACATCGACTTCAACAGTGCGGACACCGGCGTCGGTGGCGTGCTTGGCCACCCAATCAGTTGTCACGAGCACGTCGGCCATATGCGTCCTTTCTATGCGCCAAGCAGGATATCTTATGCGCGCATCGCACGGATTGCCAGCGCCTGTCATCCTTGAATATAGTTGCCGTTTGCCAAGGCGCGCATGAAGAGCTACCAGATTTACATCAACGGCGAATTTGTCCCGACCGGGTCGGCCGCCACGATCGACGTCATCGACCCGGCGACCACCGAAGTCATCGCCCGCGTCCCGGACGCGTCGGCCGCCGACGTCGATCGCGCCGTGAAGGCGGCACGGGCCGCCTTCGACGAGGGTCCGTGGAAGGACGTCACGGCGCAGGATCGGGGCCGCGTCCTCTTCAAGCTGGCGCAAATCGTCCGCGATCGCGCGGACGAGCTGGCCGAGCTCGAAACCAGAAACAGCGGCAAGCCGATCGTCGAGGCGGAGTTCGACATCGGCGACGTGGCCACCTGCTTCGAGTACTACGGCGGCCTGGCCACCAAGATTCACGGCGACGTCCTGCCGGTGCCCGACAACGCGATGAGCCTCGCGCTGCGCGAGCCGATCGGCGTCGCCGGCCAGATCGTCCCGTGGAACTACCCGCTGCTGATGGCGACATGGAAGCTGGCGCCGGCGATTTGCGCGGGCTGCACGGTCGTGCTCAAGCCCGCCGAGCAGACGCCGCTCACCGCGCTCGCCCTGGCGTCGAGTTTCGCGGACGCGGGTCTCCCTCCCGGAGTCGTCAACATCATCACCGGCATGGGCGAGACCGGCGCGGCGATTGTCGAGCATCCTGACGTTGACAAGATCGCGTTTACGGGAAGCGCGGAAGTAGGCAAACTGATCATGCGAGGCGCCGCCGGCACGTTGAAGAAGATCTCCCTCGAGCTGGGCGGCAAGTCACCGAATATCTTCTTCGCCGATGCCGATTTCGAGGCGGCCGTCGACGGTGCGCTGTTTGGCGTCTTCATCAACCAGGGTGAAGTCTGTTCGGCGGGGAGCCGCATTCTGGTGCAGCGGCCCATCTACAAGCGCTTCGTCGAAGCGATGGCCGCGAAAGCCACGACGATCACGCTCGGCCCGGGCATCAACCGCGAGACGAAAATGGGACCGCTCGTCAGCCGCGAGCAGTTCGATCGCGTGCGCTCCTATCAGGAGATCGGCAAAGGCGAAGCCAAGCTCGCCAGCGGCGGCGGCCGCGCGTCTGGCGCCGGGCTCGATCGGGGGTACTTCGTCGAGCCGACGATCTTCTACGACGTCGACAACAACAGCCGCATCGCCCGCGAGGAGATCTTCGGGCCCGTCGCGTGCGTCATCCCGTTCGACGACGAGCAGCAGGCGCTGCGGATTGCCAACGACACGTACTATGGCCTCGCGGCCGCCGTGTGGACCCGCGATATCTTTCGCGCGATGCGCGCCGTCAAGAAGCTGCGCGCCGGCATCGTCTGGGTGAATGCGATGCAGCCGACCTACGTCGAAGCGCCCTGGGGCGGCTACAAACAGAGCGGCATCGGCCGCGAGCTCGGCCGATGGGGCGTCGAAGAGTATTTGAACGTCAAGCAGGTGTTCATCAATCTGTCGGAAGATTCCGTCAACTGGTTCTAGTGGAGGCAGCGGAGACATGAACTACTACGGCGGCAAGGAGCTCGCGGCGGCGTTTCGCACGGTGCGCAAGAACACGATTCAGATTGCCGAAGACATTCCGGAAACCAAATACGACTTCAAGCCTTCCCCCGAGTCACGCAGCGTGGCGCAGACGCTCACGCACATCGCGGTGGCCACGACGTTTCCAACGATGCTGCACGGCGAACGCATTCCCATAGAGAAGATCGACTTCGCCGAGTACATGAAGAAAGTCGGGGCTGAAGAATCCCGGCCGCGTTCCAAGGCGGAGATCGTCGCGCTGCTGAAGGACTCGGGGGACGGATTTGCGGCCATGCTGGACGGCTTGGACGAACGGACGTTCGCCGAGGCCATCACGTTCCGGCCCGGCGCGGAGCCCCCGTCGCGGACGCGTTTCGAGCTGCTGCTCGCGGCGAAAGAGCACGAAATGCATCACCGTGCACAGCTGATGTTGATGCAACGCATGATCGGCCTCGTGCCGCACCTCACACGACAGTCGCAAGAGCGGATGGCGCGGTTCCAGGCCGAGCAACAGAAGACGTAATGCCGCCCGCCGCACCCCGCTTCACCGCCGGCACGCTGTCGTTCCTCCGACGGTTGAAACGGAACAACCGACGCGAGTGGTTCAACGCGCGACGCGACGAGTACGAACGCGAGGTGCGTCAGCCGATGGCGGCGATCATCGAGCGACTGGCGACCGACTTTCGTTCGTTCGCGCCCGAGCTTGTGGCCAGCCCGAAGGCGTCGATGTACCGCATCTATCGCGACACGCGGTTCTCGGACGACAAAACGCCCTACAAGACACACGCCGCAGCCGTCTTCCGGCACCGCGACTTGCCGAAACACGAGGGCGCCGGGTTGTACTTTCACGTGTCGCCGGACGGCGTGTGGGTCGGCGGCGGGATGTACGCGCCGCAGACGCCGCAACTTCACGCCGTGCGCGAGCACATCGCGGCCAACAGCCGGCGCCTCCGGGCCATCGTGCTGGCGCCCGGGTTCAAGCGGGCGGTCGGCGCGCTCGAGGGCGAACGGCTCCAGCGCGTCCCGCGCGGCTTTCCGAAGGATCACGAAGCCGCCGAGTACCTCAAGTATCGTCAGTTCCTCGCCGGCGCCGAGTTCCCGGCAGCCTTCGCAACGAGCCCGCGCTTCTACGGCGGCGTCGTGGGGGTTTTCCGTCACATCGCACCGCTCATCCGGTTTCTCAATGAGCCGTTGGTGCGATCGTGAGGGCAGGATAGGCTGGATGGGCAGGACAGGCAGGAGTTGATGGCCGACACCAAAATCACCTACGCCACGATGAGCGGCGACCAGATGGAGGATCTCCATCGCGAGCTGGATCGCGCGATTGACGCTGTGCGGACGTCGTTCGGCCGGAGTTACCCGCTGATGATCGGCGGCCGCGAAGCTCGTGCCGCGAGCGAGTTCGACGATCGCAGTCCAATCGACGCGCGAATTCTGCTCGGCACGTTCCAGCAGGCCAGCCGCGAACAGGTGCGCGAGGCCATCGCCGCCGCGCGGGCGGCGTTTCCCGCGTGGAGCGCGCGGCCGTGGGGCGAGCGGGTCGCCCTGCTCAAGAAAGTCGCCGACCGTATCCGGGCCAGGCGATGGGAGCTCTCCGCGCTCATGGGTTACGAAGCGGGAAAAAACCGCCTCGAATGCGTTGGCGACGTCGAGGAGTCGGCCGACCTGATCGAGTACTACTGCGACCAGGTCCAGCAGCATGGCGGGTTCGCGACGACGCTGGGGACGCTCGGCCCCAACGAGGAAAATTCGAGCGTGCTCCGCCCCTACGGCGTGTGGGCGGTGATCTCTCCGTTCAACTTCCCGATGGCGCTGGCGGCAGGACCCGCCGGCGGCGCGCTCGTGGCGGGCAACACGGCGGTGTTCAAGCCCGCGTCGGCCACGCCGCTCCTCGGATACAAGTTGTACGAGGTGATGGCCGAAGCCGGTATCCCGCCAGGCGTGTTCAACTTCATCACGGGCGGCGGCGGCACCGCCGGCCAGGAACTGATCGAAAACGCGGACGTGGACGGTATCGTCTTCACCGGATCAAAGGCGGTCGGCATGCACCTCATCCGCGACAACGCCGCGCGGCCCGTGCCCCGTCCGCTCATCATCGAAATGGGGGGCAAGAATCCGGCGCTCATCATGCCCTCGGCCGATCTCGATAAAGCGACCGACGGCGTCATGCGGTCCGCGTTCGGGGCCCAGGGCCAGAAATGTTCGGCCTGCTCGCGCGTGTACATCACGAAAGCGAATCGCGCCGAGTTCGTGCGTCTGCTCGTCGAGAAGACCCGGAAGATCACAATCGGCGACCCGCTGCGCCGTGAGGTCTACATGGGCCCGGTGATCAGCGAGGATGCGGTGAAGACATTCGAGCGCGCCGTTGCTCAGGCGCAGCGCGATGGCGGCACCATCCTGACCGGCGGCCATCGCCTCACGGCCGGCGAGCTGGCGCACGGGTATTTCGTGGAGCCGACGATCGTCGACGGCCTGCCGACCAGCCATTCCCTTTTTTCCGAAGAGCTGTTTGTCCCGATCACGGTCCTCGGCGACGTGACGTCGCTCGACGAGGCCATCGCGCTGGCGAACAGCACCGAGTACGGCTTGACGGCCGGCGTGTTCTCGGAGGACGAGCGCGAGATCCAGCAGTTTTTCGAGCGCATTCAGGCCGGTGTCACGTATGTGAATCGACGGGCTGGCGCAACCACGGGCGCCTGGCCAGGCATCAACTCCTTTGGCGGATGGAAGGCGAGCGGCTCGACGGGGCGCGGCACCGGCGGTCCGTATTACGTGCAGCAGTTCATGAGGGAACAGTCGCGCGTGAGGATCCGATAGGAATGTAAGAGCGCGTTTGCAAAATTGCGCCGCACCAGGGCTTAGGGTTATTAGAAACGGCCACATCTCAGGGTCGGCCAAGCGGCAGATTTTACGTACCTGCCCCATCCTGGTCTAAGTCTGCATGGGAACGGCGACCGTCAGAGCGGTTCTGTGCAGCCTCGCTGTGGGCGCTTGCGCGCTGGCCACCCCCTCGGCACGGCCGGTCGGCGACGATCCGGCGATCCTCCACGTCCTCAACCGCGTGGCGTTCGGCCCGAGCCCCGGAGACCTCGAGCGCGTCCGCGCTGTCGGCGTTGGTCGCTACATCGACGACCAGCTCAACCCGGAGAGACTGTCCGACGCCGGCATGGAGGCGCGACTCGCGGGGCTCGAAACCCTCCACATGAGCTCGCGCGAGATCGCCGAGCGGTTTGAAATCCCGCAGCTCCAGGCGCGAAGGGCGCGGCGGCGGGCCGCGGCGAGCGACGGTCAGAATCCCCAGGATCCACCCAACCCGGAAGAACGGCGGCGCGCCAATCAGGTCGTGATCGAGTTGTCCGAACAAAAGCTCCTGCGCGCCGCGTACAGCGAGCGGCAGCTGCAAGAGGTGCTCGTCGATTTCTGGTTCAACCACTTCAACGTTGATGCGCGGAAGGGCGCCACGCGGTTTCTTCTCACCGAGTACGAACGCGACACGATCCGGCCGCGCGTCTTCGGCAAGTTCCGCGACCTGCTCGGCGCCACGGCGAAGAGCCCGGCGATGCTCTTCTACCTCGACAACTGGCAGAACGGACGAAACGGCCTCAACGAAAACTACGGCCGCGAGCTGATGGAACTGCACACGCTCGGCGTTGACGGCGGCTACACACAGAAGGACGTCACCGAGGTCGCGCGGGCATTCACCGGCTGGACGATTCAGCATCCGCGCATGGGCGGCGGGTTCAGGTTCGAGCCTCGCCTCCACGACACCGGGCAGAAGACCGTCCTCGATCATGTCATCAAGGCGGGCGGCGGTGAGAGCGACGGCGAGCGGGTGTTGGACATCCTGGCGCGCCGTCCCGCGACGGCGCGCTTCATCGCCACCAAGCTCGTTCGGCGGTTTGTCAGCGACATACCTCCTCCCGCTCTTGTCGATCGCGTGGCGGCTCGGTTCAGTCAGACCGACGGCGACCTCCGCGAGGTGATGCGGGCGATCCTGACGGCGCCGGAGTTTCTGTCGCCCGCCGCGTATCGCGCGAAAGTGAAAACACCGCTCGAGTTTCTCGTGAGCGCCGTGCGGGCCACCGGCGCGCGAATAGACGGAAACGCTCAGCCCCTCGTCCGTGAGATGCGAAATCTCGGGATGCCGCTCTACTTCTGTCAGCCGCCCACCGGGTACCAAGACACCGCGGATGCGTGGGTGAACGCGGGCGCGCTTGTCGGCCGCATGAACTTCGCGCTCGACCTGACCGGCGGCAAATTGCGCGGCATCGGCTTCGATGATCGAGAGTCGTTGACTGGCAATCTCGGCAATCTCATCGGTGACCTGTCGGAGACGACGCGCGAGACGGTTGCCAGGGCGACGAGCGGACCCCAGGCGACGGCGCTCACGCTCGGCTCGCCGGAGTTTCAACAGAAATAGCGTTCTGGAGCGGAGATCGCCATGGTGTCTCGCAGAGTGTTTCTGAAAGACGGCGCGTTCGCCCTGGTGAGTCTCGGCTTCGCGCCGTCGTTTCTCACCCGCACCGCGTACGCGCAGGGCCGGTCCGTGCGGGCGAAGCAGCTCATCGCGATCTTCCAGCGCGGCGCGGTTGACGGCCTGAGCGTCGTCGTGCCGTTCGGCGACAGCGAGTACTACCGGGCGCGGCCGAGCATCGCCATCGCGCGGCCGAGCTCGGCTGGGGACAACGCCGGCGCCGCCATCGACCTCGACGGCTTCTTCGGCCTCAACCCCCGGCTACGCCCGCTCAAACCCCTCTGGGATGCGCGCGCGCTGGCCATCGTTCACGCGTGCGGATCACCCGACGCGACCAGATCGCACTTCGATGCGCAGGACTACATGGAGACGGCCACGCCCGGCGTGAAGAGCACGTCCGACGGATGGCTGAATCGGTATCTGCAGGCGCCGCGGAACGAGCCGCCGTCCACGCCGTTCCGCGCCGTTTCGCTGACGCCACAACTGCCGCGCATGCTCCAGGGCGCGTCACCGGCCCTCGCCATGAGCCAGATCGGCCAGTTCGGCATCCGTAGCGGGCAAACCACGGACACCGCGGGTGCATCGTTCGAAGCGCAGTACGCCGCGGCCGCCAATCGCGTCTTGGGCGGCACCGGTCGCGAGGCGTTCGACGCCATCAAGACGCTGAAGGTGGTCGACCCGGCGAGGTATCAGCCGGACAACGGGGCCGACTACCCGCGGAGCCCCTTCGGCCAGGCGCTGAAGCAGATCGGACAGCTCACCAAGGCCGACGTGGGCCTCGAGGTGGCGTTTGCGGACGTCGGGGGCTGGGACACCCACGTCAACCAGGGATCCTCTCAAGGTCAGCTGGCCACGCGCCTCGACGATTTCTCACGCAGCCTTGCGGCGCTCGTGACCGATCTGGGCAGCCGCATGGCCGACACCGTGATCCTGACGATGTCTGAGTTCGGACGGGCGGTCGTCGAGAACGGCAATCGCGGGACTGATCACGGGCACGGCAACGCGATGATGGTTCTCGGCGGCGGCGTGCGAGGCGGCAGAGTGTACGGCACGTGGCCGGGCCTGGCGGCGGACCGCCGCTATGACGGCCGCGACCTCGCCGTCACAACTGATTTCCGCGATGTCTTCGGCGAGATCGTGGTCCGTCACCTCGGCGTGAGCGACCCCAAACCCATCTTTCCCGGCTACGCGTCCAGCGCCCAGAAATTCCCCGGCTTGTTCGTCTGAAAGACGACGTACAACGCAGAGGCCGCAGAGCACGCAGAGGTTTTATGGGCTATAGTTCTCTGCGAACTCTGCGAACTCTGCGTTGTACGTTGTGATCATGGCTGAAAAAGACAAACCCAAACGCGAAGTCGGCGATGCGCTCGGCATGGTCGAAACGCGCGGGCTGGTCGGCATGATCGAAGCCGCCGACGCGATGGTCAAGGCGGCGAACGTCGTGTTTGTCGGCTGGCAGAAGGTGGACGCGGGCCTCGTGACTGCCATCGTGCGCGGCGACGTCGGCTCGGTCAAGGCGGCCACGGACGCCGGCGCGGCCGCCGCCCGCCGCGTTGGCGAGCTCGTCGGCGTCCACGTCATTCCGCGTCCGGCCGACGACCTCGAAGAGATTTTCCCGATCCGGTAGCCCGTCCCTTCCGCGACCGGCCTGTCCGTCCCGAACGGAGCGTCGAGCTCAACTCCTTCAGCAGCCCCTCGTTGCCAACCACGAGCAGCGGCTGCGTCGGCGTCTTGAGCAAGTTGAAGAACTGACCGGCCTCCGTGCGTGCGTACACGTCCTGGCCGTCGGTCAGCAGCTGCACCCGCCCCCCACCGCCCGTCGCGTCGAACAATCGCACACCAAACTGCTCATGCAGGATCCTGATCAGCTCGTGAAGCTGCTGGATGGAAAATCCTCGCCGGCGCAGGTCAGCCAGCACAAGGAGCTCGAAGAGCTCGATCGGCGTGTAGCGCCGTTCGGTGTAGCCCCCAGCCTCAGTTCGATGCGTCGGGATGGCGGCTTCCATCAGCCCGCTCGCATCCCACAACTGCAATTGCCGCGCGGTCAAACGCGTCAGCGAAGCCACCTCGCGGGTACCATACGTTCGCTTCAGCCGCATTTCGGGGCATGTTAACTGTCCTTGCTGTAATCGTCCTTCCTCTTTTTCTTTTTCGCGAGGTCCGCCGCCGTCGGCGGCGCGGTCACTCACGCGCGTCCTAACCCACGGTCATAGACGCTGCTTGAGGACCTTCCATTCGAGGCCTACTGATTATGCGAGGCCTACTGATTGAGGAGCAGTCTTCCGATAGGCTGGACGGTATTGCATGATAGCTCATGGAGCTATATGTGCATTCATAGAACTATATGTTCGTTTATTGACTTTACTAGGTCATGAAAGTACTATGAGGCATGAGAATTCCGATGATGCTCGTGCTGGCGGCTGGCTTGACCTCGGTGGCTTGTGACCAGAACCTCTCAACGCTCGCTGGGCCGACACCAGCTCTCGAGCCGACGTTTTCAAGCGTCCAGGCTCAGATTTTCGAGACGACGGATTCGGCCGGGCGTCGGGCTTGCGTCAACTGCCATACCAACGTCGGCCGCAACCCGGCTGGAGGCATGAACCTGACTCACGACGTGGCCTACGACCAGATCGTCAACGTGGCCAGCCGGGGCAAGCCCGGTACGTTCCGCGTTGTTCCCGGCGACGCCGAGAACAGCTACCTCGTTCATAAAGTTGAAGGACTCCCCGGCATCGCCGGCCTTCGAATGCCGTACGGCGGCGCACCGTTCCTCACCGACGGGCAGATCTTGATCATCAAACGCTGGATCGCCATCGGCGCGCCTCGCAACTGACAGTCGGTCGATAGGGAACTATGTGACACGTTCATTGACCTTCCGTTTCTCGCTCGCCTTCGCGCTCCTACTGCTCTGCGGGCAGCCTTCTTTCGCTCAAGATGAGAACGACGATGAAGTGCTGAAGCCGGCCGAGCCCGACTTCACGTTGATCGCCCTCCCGACGGCCCTCCGGTTACCCAAATACAAGAGCGCCTTCCGGGTCACGCATCGCTTCACGCTCCCACTCGACAACGGAGATTTTGGCGATTTCATGGCCAATTTCTTTAATATCGATGGGGGCGCCAGGATCGGTCTCGAGTACCGCTTTGGCATCGTGCGCAATGGTCAGCTCGGCGTTCATCGCACCAGCGACAGGACGATTGAGTTCTTCGGCGAATACGGGTTGATGAGGCAGGGTCAGCGACGGCCGCTTGAGATCGCCGTAATTGCTTCCATCGAGGGCACCGACAATTTCCAAGACCCCAAGTCGCCTGCGCTCGGCGCGGTCATTTCGCGGCGGGTCGGCACGCACGCGGCGTTCTACGCCGAACCCATCTGGGTCAACAATACGAATCCCCTTCCCTCAGAAGTGGCCGACCACAACGACACATTCATGATCGGGCTGGGCGCGAGGATTCGCGTGAGACCGACGGTCTATGTCGTGGTGGAAGCGAGCCCGCGTGTGGCAGGATTCAAGCCAGGCGTCGCACATGGCGGCTTCGCCATCGAGAAGCATGCCGGCGGTCATCAGTTTCAGTTGAACTTCTCCGATTCCATTGGGACAACGATGGGACAGATCGCCCGCGGCGGCACGCGCTCCCAAGACTGGTACATGGGATTCAGCATCTCTCGCAAGTTCTTCTGAAAGAACCCGATTCCGCAGAGAGCCATGCGGCACATCCGAAACCGAAGGCCCTCTGGCGACGATGGCCACTCGGATCGGTCGCAGCCGTGGTCACTCTCACCGGAGGCAGGGCCAGAAAGCAGGCAAGGCGCTGCTGATCGCAGCGTGGCACTCTCGGGGGCCAGAAGCAGCGAGACCAGAGTGATTGGACGATCCCGGCCAGCGCCTCCCAGGAACTCAATCCGATCGTGGCCTCGCCGGACGTGCTCGCAAAAGGGAAGAAAGATCTTCGAGAGCAAGTGTCAACGCTGCCACGGGAAGGACGGACGGGGTCACGGGCCGGACGCAGAGGCCGATCACCCGGCCGGGAACTTCACCGACCGGTTGCGGGCGGCGTTCAACCCGGATGGCGTGATGTTCTACAAGATTTGGAACGGCCGTGAATCACCCAAAATGCCGGGGTTCAGGAAGGAAGGTGTCTCGAAGGAAGAGGTGTGGATGGTCATCCATTTCGTGAAGAGTTTCAGAAAGTGACTTCTCGGGCCGACGCGATAGCGGCAATCGGCTACTTGGGCTGGCGCGCCCGGACGGCGTCAAGCCGCACGCGCGCGGCGTCGAGCGCATCGAGCGCTTCCTTCTGCATCTCCATCCCTGACGTTCCCTGACTGAAATCGGCGAACGCGCTGTCGCCAACCGTCCGATGATATGCGCGCTGCGCTTCCTGCAGCGCGGTCAGCGCGGCCGTGTGCTCGCGTTGCCACTCGGCCCAGGTTTCGGACGTCTCGTTCACAGGCCACCAAACCGCTGCGGGCCAAGAGCGTCGAGCGCCGGATCGACGCGGTTGTCCAGGAGGGCATCGGCCACGAGCCGCGCCGTCAACGGCGCCAGCAACACGCCGTTTCTAAAATGACCGGTCGCGTACATCAGATTGGGCAGCGCGCGCGACGCGCCGACAATCGGCATCCCGTCGGGGCTCGCGGGGCGGAGGCCCGACCGGGCTCCGAGAAACCCGGCCGCCCACGCATCAGGCGCGAGCTCACACGCCGCGTCGAGCAAGTCGCGAACGCCCGCCACCGTCGTCCGTTCGTCGAACCCCGCCTCCTCCATCGTCGCACCCACGAGCAGCGTCCCATCGTGCCAGGGGACAAGATAGCAGCGCTCGCCCCAAATCACGCGCCGCGGCGTCGCGCCGTTCCATGCGAGACGCAGCAACTGACCGCGAACGGGCCGGATCGGCGGGCGAGCCACGCCTTCGATCTCGATCTGACCGGACCAGCTGCCCGCGGCTAGCACGACGAAGTGTGCTGACAGCGTTTCGCGGCCCGTTTCCACGGTGAAGTCGCCGTCGCGACAGGTGATCCTGCGGACCCGGCTTCCTTCGACACGCCCGGCGCCGTGGCGCTCGGCGGCCGCAGCCAGGGCGCACGTGAGCTCGCCGGCGTTCACGAACCCGTGCGACGCGATGAACAACGCGCCCGACACGTCGTGGCTGAGGTGGGGCTCTTCGGCCTGGGCGGCCGTCGCGTCCAGCATGCTGAGCGTGACGCCGCGAGCGTTCAGGCGATCGGCGATGTGCCGAAGCGCGGCCATCCGATCGTCCGTGGTGGCAACCTCGAGCGTGCCTGTCCGCTGATAACCCACCGGCATCTTGGTCGTCTCGGTAACGCCGGCCACAAAGTCGTCATAGAGACTGAGGCTCCGTACGGCGAGCTCCAGGAACACCTCATTGCGATCCTTGGCTTCGGTGTACGGCGCGAGCATGCCCGCGGACGCCTGTGTGGCACCCATGCCGGCCGGCCGATCGTCGACGATCCGTACTGATGCGCCACGGCGCGCCAGCTCGTGGGCCACCGCGCACCCCACAATGCCCGCGCCAATGACGATGATGTCTGAGGGAGGAGAAGAGGAGGCCACGAGACCGTTACTCGTCGCCGGTGCGGCCTGTGAAAGTGGCTGTGGAAGGCGCCGCCACCCCGACAATCACGCCGCATCGAGCGGCGGGCCGCCAATTCATCGGGCGAGTCTACCGCGTCTGGGCTCCTGCTGGAACGGGCACTCCGTCACGTACGTCAACGCCGCGCGGCTCGGCCCGGTTCTCATCTCGGCAACGCACAGCGGGCGTCGCACCGGCAACGTGTTGGACATGTCTGTCAGGGGAACAGGATACAAGCCTCCCTGGACGAACCCCGCTGACAGGGGGCGCGACCGGGTGAAAATGCGATCGTAGTAGCCGGAGTTGGGCCGGTCGGGCCCGTGGCCGATCACAACGAAATTCGGCATCAGCGATGCGACCTCGGCTCGCTCGGCGGCCGCCTGCGCGGCCTGGCGCGCAACCGCCTCTTCGCCTTCCTCGCGTCCGCTCTTGAGCATCGCCACGACGACGGCTTCGCTGACGCCGTCGCTCTTGAGCGTCAACAGATCGTCGGGAGCGATCGTGAAAATCGTTTTGTCCCGCTCGATCAGCGCGAGAATGACATCGTCGGAGACGCCAGATTTCGAGAGGCGGACAATCTCCTCGACGGAGGCGGCCCTCACGACTCCTGGAGCGAGCGCAAAGAGCACAACAGCCAGAGTGGAAGCGAGCGTCGTTCGCATCATGAGAGCCTCTTGCCATATTGTGCAATGCTCTGGCCAGATGAGGTGCCAAAAAGGACCGCAAAAGAGGGGCTGGATTGTGGATATCATTGCTCTCCCCCCAGGACACATTCACACGGATGGGACAGTTGGTATCGGCGTGCAATTCTTGTAAATTGCCGTAGCGTCAAGGGTTTGCGGGGGCATTTTCGGCCCGCACCCGGGGTACGCCGCTTGCGTAGCCAGAAGGACGAAGGTCAAGGAGACTGGGGCAATGGTTTCGAACAAGCTCGCATTCATCGCGGTCGGCGCTGCCTGCATCGTTGCAGCTGGCGCCGGCGCTTTTTTCGCGCTTCGGCAGAATGCAACCTCAGTGGCGCAAGCGCCGACGTCGCTAACGTCGCTGTCAGGGCCGCAGGCCGTGAGTCAACCCGTACAGGAAACCGAAACGATCGTCGGTAAAGAGTTGCCGGCGGAACGCCCGGCTGTTGAGTCAGCACCGGCAAAGACAACGACGCCGGCGCCCAAGCGAGTGGCGACCGTGGAACGAACGACGCCGGCCGCGGCCGTTCAACCGTCGAGACCCAGCCAGCCGCAGACGGCTCGCGCTGAAGCGCCGCCGGCCTTCGACCGCCCCTGGCCGAGCAGCGCGGCCTCCGCTCCGCCGCCCGTGCAGACTTCGCCGGGGACAGCCGAACCGGCCGCTCCGCCGACGCGCGTTGATCGCGTGGCCCAGGAACCGCCGGCCGCGCCTGAACCGCCGCAGAAAGTTTACGAGGAATTGGTCGTCTCGGCCGATTCCGTCATCGGGCTGCAAAGCGAAACGACGGTCACAAGCGAGCGCGCGCGCGTCGAGGATCGTGTTGAGGCGCGCGTGACACGCGATGTCAGAGTCGGCGATCGCGTGGCGATTCCGGCCGGCGCGCGCGTGATTGGCGTCGTGACCCAGGTCGAGCGCGGCGGCAAGTTCAAGGAGCACGCGAGGCTCGCCATCCGCTTCCAGACCGTCGTCCTCGCCGACGGCACGCGGCTGCCTGTTTCGACCGACGCCGTCCTTCGCGAGGGTTCTTCGCCGGGCAATGAAAGCGCCAAGAAGATCGGCGGCGCGGCGGTGGCCGGAACGATTCTGGGCGCGATTATCGGCGGCGCGAAAGGCGCGGCTGCCGGCGGCATGGTGGGCGCGGGCGCCGGCGCCGGTGTCGTGGCGGCGGGCGACCGAAGTATCGCGACGCTCCGCGCCGGCGAGCCGATCACGGTCCGGTTGCTCTCGCCGGTGACGGTCACGACGGAGAGATAGCTAGAGCTAGGGGCTAGGGGCTAGGGCTGGGCTAGGGCTGGGCCCTTGGAACAAACAAGCCTGGGTCCGCGTCATACCTTGCGACACAAGGTATGACACTCGATACCTGGCACGAACAGCTCAGACGAGGCAGTCTCGACCTCGCCATCCTCTTGACCGTGTCCGCCGGCCCGCGATACGGCCTCGACATCATCCAGCATCTCGAAACCTTCACCGATCTCATCGTCACCGAAGGCACTGTCTACCCCATCCTCGGCCGTCTGACCCGCGAAGGCCTGCTTGACGCCTACTGGGTCGAAGGCGAAGCGCCGCATCCACGCAAGTACTACCGTCTGGCACGTCTCGGCGAGCGGCGACTGGCGCACATGAAGGCCGAGTGGCGCGAGCTGACCGGAAAGATCGAGCGGCTGATCGCAGCCGCGGAAGGGAACGGCCGTGATTCTCACTGAAGCCGGCGAGTCGCGCGTCAACGGATATCTCTTCGTGCTCGAGCGATCGCTCCGCACGTTCCTGCCACGCGACACGGTCACCGACTCGGTTCGCGAAATCACCTCGCACCTGCGCGAACGGATCGCGGGCGCCGCGCCGACGCCCGATGAAAGGGCGGCGCTCGAAAAGATTCTGGGCGAGCTTGGGCCGCCGTTGCGCGTCGCTCAGGCCTACTCGGTCGAGCGGACCGTGGACGAAGCGGTCGTGACAGGAAAGATCTTCGCGATCATGCGTGCCGTCTGGCACGTGGCGATGTCCACGGTGACAGGATTCTTTGCCGGGCTGGGCCTGTTGATCGGGTACCTGCTGGGCGGGGGGTTGATCATCGTGGCCGCAATGAAGCCGATCTTTCCCGACAACGTCGGCATCTGGGTTGGTGACCATTCACTTTCTGAGGGCCTGGATGTGGGGTGGCGGGGAGGTATGCACATTGCTGTTGCGGGTCAGGAGCACATGGTCGGCGGCTACTGGGTGATCCCGATCTTCCTCGTGGCCGGGTATGGACTGCTCTTCCTCACCCACCGCGGCGCGCGCAAGTTTCTCGGCTGGTGGCGCCGGCGGCAGCCAAGCTTCACGGTCAGTGTTCGTCCCGCACTATGATTTCGTCGTGATGGACCCGGCCGATTTCAGGCGGCACGGCCACGAGCTCGTCGAGTGGATCGCCGAGTATCTCGAGCACCCCGACCGCTATCCCGTGCTCTCGCGCGTCAAGCCGGGCGACATCGTCGC
The DNA here is from genome assembly GCA_963755195.1 of uncultured Acidobacteriota bacterium. Taxonomy (GTDB): domain Bacteria; phylum Acidobacteriota; class Vicinamibacteria; order Vicinamibacterales; family CAVVIG01; genus CAVQJU01. The sequence continues at coordinate 344,546 of CAVWIZ010000001.1, forward strand.
GGCGCTGCCCACCGCGGCGCCCGAAGAAGGCGAGCCGTTCGACGCCATCATGGCGGACTTCGAGCGGGTGCTCGTTCCGGGCCTGACGCACTGGAACCATCCCGGCTTCTTCGCCTACTTCGCGATCACCGGCAGCGCGCCGGGCGTGCTCGCCGAGTTTCTGTCGGCCGCGCTCAACCAGCAGGCGATGCTCTGGCGCACCTCGCCGGCGGCGACCGAGCTCGAAGCGGTGGCGCTCGGCTGGCTGCGCCAGCTGATCGGCCTGCCGGACACGTTCGAAGGCGTCATCTACGACACGGCGTCGATTGCCACGATGCACGCGCTCGTTGCGGCGCGCCAGGCGGCCGTCGCCGATGTTCGCGCGCGGGGCCTCGCCGGCCGCCCGGATGTGCCGCCACTTCGCGTGTACTGCTCCGAGCAGGCCCATTCGTCGATCGACAAGAGCGTCGATCGCCATCGGCCTCGGCCTCGAGGCGCTGCGCAAGATTCCGGTCGATGCCGAGTTCCGCATGCGAGTGGACGCGCTGGCGGACGCGATCGCCGAGGATCGCGCCGCCGGCATTCTGCCGATCGCCGTCGTCGCGACCGTCGGCACGACGTCCACGACCAGCGTCGATCCGGTGCCGGCGATCGCCGATGTCTGCGCGCGCGAACGGCTCTGGCTGCACGTCGACGCCGCGTACGCCGGCGTCGCGGCCATGCTGCCGTCGCACGCGCACATTCTGCGACGGCGTCGAGCGCGCCGACTCGCTTCGTCGTCAACCCGCACAAGTGGCTGTTCACGCCGTTCGACCTGAGCGCGTTCTACTGCCGGCGCATGGACGTCGTGCGCGCGGCGTTCTCACTGACGCCTGAGTTTCTGCGAACGGCCGAAACAGGTCAGGTGAAGAACCTGATGGACACCGGCGTCCAGCTCGGCCGCCGCTTCCGCGCGCTCAAGCTGTGGATGATCCTTCGATCGTTCGGCGCGCGCGCGATCCGCGAGCACCTCGCCGAACACATTCGAGCTCGCGCAGACGTTTGCGTCGTGGGTGGACGCGCATCCCGACTTCGAACGGCTCGCGCCGGTCCCGTTCAGCGTCGTCTGCTTCAGATGGAAGCCCGCGGCACGGCGCGCTGTCGCCGGCGCGAGCTCGATGCCGCCAACGAGCGCCTGCTCGATCGCGTCAATCAAACCGGGGAGGTGTTCCTCTCGCACACGCGCCTGCGTGAGGGCATCGCGCTACGCCTCGCGATCGGTCACCTGCAGACGACCGAACGTCACGTCAGGCGCGCGTGGGAGTTGCTCGTGGAGTGCAGTGCCACAGGCCAGCCCTCAGCCCTCAGCCCTTAGCCCTTTGGAGCCCTTAGCCATCACTTGTCGATCCGCCAGAGCTCCGTCCACGTCTCCCCATCGTCTTCAGTCACGAGGGCGACGACGCCGTGCAGCGGAAAGGCCACCGTCGAATCGCCGCCGAGGAGCAGCGCGAGTAGGCGCGGCAGATGGTGGAAATGACCGGCGATCAGGACGTCGCGTGTTTCACCCCGAAGGCGGTCGCGGATCCAGTGCGCGGGATCGTCCGGCTGGAGATCCTTGGTCGCCGAGAACTCCGCAAACGGATTGCACGCGCGCCAGAAGGCTTCCGCCGTCTGTTTGGCGCGCAACTTCCCGCTGTGCCAGACGACGGCTGGCTTGGCGCCGCGCCCGGCTGCCTCGATGGCGATTCGCTCGACGGCCTCGCGTCCCCACGGCGACAGCGGCCTGCGGGGATCGACCTCCGGTCCCACGGCGTCGCCATGGTGGACAAGATAAAGGTGCACGGGCGTATCTTAATCGGGGCTCGGGGCTTGGGGCTTGGGGCTCGGGCTCTGGCTCGGGCTCGGGCTCGGGAAGGTGACGTGATGAGAATCGGCGGCTGGCTGCTGGTGTTCGGCGTCCTGCTGCTTGTCTGGCAGCCTCTGAACCTGGCGCTCACCGCCCCGCACGCCATCGACCAGATCCAGCTGCGCGGTCCTGGCCTCGCGATCGTTCTTGTGTGCCGCCTCATCGCGGCCGGCGGTGGCATCGCTGCTTCGCTGGCACTGTTCGGCCGGCGTCCCGCCGCGGTCAGCCTCGCCAGGGCGTCGCTGGTGTTCTCTGCCGCCGTTGACGTGCTCGTCTACGCGACGCCCTACTACCCGAACAATCGGCCGCCTGGCGATACGACGCTCATCCTTATCGCGTCACTCGCGTACGACGCGGTCTGGCTCGCGTATCTCTTTCGCTCGAAGCGCGTGCAGGCTACCTTCAGTACGTAGGGCGGGCCGCCCTACTTTCGAAGCTGTGCGTCTCTGACTGCTTTGAATTCGTTGCCGGGTTTCCACTCGGGAAATTTGTCGGCCTGCGCAACGCGATAGCCGACCGCCAGCAACACCTTCAAGTCTTCTCCGGCGCCGCTCAAGTCCCAGTCTGGCCCGACGACGTCCTTCGGCTGTGTGATAGCGATGTCGCCGTGCAGTCGTCGCGCAGCTTCTGGCCGTAATCCGCCGGCTTGCCGACGTAGTCGACGCCATCGTCGGGATCGAGGGCCGGCACGCCCTGCTTCGCGAAGTTGAAGTGATCGGACCGGTAGTAGAAGCCCTTCTCCGGTTCCGCGTCGGCGTGAACGATGCGGCCCTGCTCGCCGGCGGCCTGCACGCGCGTAGTCGTCGAGATCCGACGCACCATAGCCCGACGAGCGTCAGGTCCTTCGTGCGGCCGTGGACGTTCAGCCCGTCCATGTTGATGTTCGGCCAGCGTCTTCGCCAGCGGGTAGATCGGCGTCACCGAGTAGTACTGCGATCCGAGCAGCCCCTGCTCTTCGGCCGTCACCGAGAGGAAGAGAATCGATCGCTTCGGCGGCGGCGGCAACCTCGTGAACGCGCGCGCCATCTCGAGCGAGCGCCGCCGTGCCGGACGCGTTGTCGACCGCGCCGTTGTAGAGATCGCCTTCGGCCGGCCCTTGCCGAGATGATCCCAGTGCGCGGTGTAGACGACGTATTCGTCCTTCAGCGCGGGATCGCCGCCTTCGAGCCTGGCGACGACGTTCTGCGAGTCGATCGTGCGCAGCGTGTTGTGGATCGTCATCGACGCGGTGACGCCGAGCGGCACCGGCTTGAACTCGCGCGTGGCCGCCTGCTTCTTCAGCGCGTCGAAATCCTGGCCGGCCATCTGCAGCAGCTTCTTGCCCGCGTCGAGCGAGATCCACCCTTCGACCGCCGCGCGTCCCATGTTCTTGTCCGGCGTGACGAGGTCGAACTGCTCGCCGGCTTAGCCCTGGACGACGTCGAACGCGTAGCCGGCCGGCCCTGTCTCGTGCACGATGAGCACGCCGGCCGCGCCTTTCTGCCGCGCCGATCTCGTACTTGTAGGTCCAGCGGCCGTAGTAGGTCATCGCCTTGCCGCCGAACATCTTCGGCATCGAGCGCCGACGCATTCGCGGCATCGGGCACCGGCGGATCGTTGACGAGCATCACCAGCGTCTTGCCCTTCACGTCGAGGCCCTTGTAGTCGTCCCAGTTGTATTCGGGCGCGACGACGCCGTAGCCGACGAACACGAGCTCCGATCGATCGAGGCTCGCGGTGTCCGCGACGTGCTTGGTCCACGCGACGACATCGTCCTTCCACTTGAGCGTGCGACTTGCGGCGCCCTTCCTCGAAGCACCAGCGGCGCAGGCGCCGGCGTGATGCCGACGAGCGGCACCTTCTGGACGTACGTGCCGTCGGTGTTGCCGGGCTTGAGCCCGAGCTTCGTGAACTGATCGATCGAGGTACGCGACGGTCAGTTCTTCGCCCTGCGTACCCGGGCCGCGGCCTTCGAACTCGTCGGACGACAGGACCCTGGTGTGCGCCAGCACCGCGTTCGTGTCGACGTCCGGCAGCTGGCCGATCGGCACGGGTGTTCACGGGTGTCGTGTCGGTCGTCTCAGCGCATGCGGTCGCGATGAGCGTGATCCCCGAAAGCATCAGGACGGAGCAGAGTGCGCTTCTTCCATGCATACCGGTATTCTTGCACTATTGGCAGACTGGTAGAATTGCCGGAGTGGTGGACGCCATGTTCAAGAGTGACCGGCGAATGCGCGGGCGCGGCGTGCTCGAAAGCCTCGTCCTGCTGGTTGGCGCCGCCGTCGCGGTCGGCGCGCAACCGGGCGGCGCGGCCCGAAACGCGACGCTGACGGCCGTCCCAGGCATCAAGGTCGGCCACCACACGCTGACCGAGCGTCCCACCGGCTGCACGGTGATCCTCGCCGAGGCGGGCGTCACCGCCGGCGTGGACGTGCGCGGCGCGGCGCCGGCGACCCGCGAAACCGACCTCCTGAGTCCAGTCAACCTCGTGCAGGTCGCGCACGCCATCGTCCTGTCCGGCGGCAGCGCCTTCGGACTCGATTCCGCGACCGGCGTGATGACGTATCTCGAGGAAAAGAAGATCGGCTTCGAATTCGGACGCGCCCTTGTGCCCATCGTCCCGGCGGCGGCGATTTTCGACTTGCCGGTGGGCAACGGATTGATTCGGCCGGGCGCCGATTGCGGATATCAGGCGGCCAAAGCGGCTTCGACCGGCTCCGGTCGCGGAAGGCAGCGTCGGCGCCGGCGCCGGCGCAACGATCGGCAAGACGGGCGGCATGGATCGCGGCATGAAAGGCGGCATCGGCAGCGCGTCCATCACGCTGCCGGACGGCCTGATCGTCGCGGCGATCGTCGTCGTCAACGCCGCGGGCGACGTCATCGATCCGTCGACTGGCACAGGTGGTCGCCGGCGTGCGTGCCGCCGACGGAAAGTCGTTTGCCGACGCGCGAAAGCTTCTTCGCGCCGGCGGCGCCAACGCGGCACGCGCCGGCCAGAACACGACGCTTGGTGTCGTCGCCACGAATGCCCGCCTGACAAAGACCGAGGCGACTCGCGTGTCGCAAATGGCGCACGACGGCTACGCGCGCGCGCTCTCGCCGGCGCACACGCCCGTCGACGGCGACGCGATCTTCACGCTGGCGACCGGCGAGAGGACCGGCGCCGCCAACGCCGGCCAGGACGTTGGCCGAATCGGGGCGTTGGCTGCCGAAATGATCGCCGACGCCATCGTGCGGGCCGCCCGCCAGGCGACAGGCGTTCCAGGCTTTCCCGCGCTCCGCGATCTAAAGTGAGACTGGCCGCGTCAGCCCCGTAGCGACATCCGGTCCCGCCGCCATGAACCTCTACATCGCGACCCTGACCGCGTACTCGCTGGCGCTGATGGCGCTCGGCCTGTGGATTGGGCGTCGCGTGCGCGGCGCCGGCGACTTCTTCGTCGCCGGCCGGCGCCTGGGTCCCGGACTGATCTTTTCGACGATGCTCGCCGCGAACATCGGGGCCGGATCGACCGTCGGCGCGACCGGCCTCGCGGTACTCCAGCGGCATCGCAGCCTGGTGGTGGGTGGGATCAGCCGCCATCGGATCGGTTGTGCTGGCCTTCTGGATCGGTCCGACCATACGGCGTGTCGCCGCCGCGCACCAACTGCGAACGGTCGGCGACTATCTCGAGTATCGCTACAGCGCCACGGTCCGCGGCGTTGTCGCGGCCGTTCTGTGGGTGGCGTCGCTGTTCATTCTCGCGGCGACAGCTCTGGGCCATCGGCTCGATCATCGGCACGGTCGCCGCCGTCCCGCCGTGGCTGGGATGCGTGATCGGCGGCGCCGTCATCACCGTCTATTTCGCCGCGGGCGGGCTCCTGACGTCGGCGTGGGTCAACGTCGTTCAGCTCACCGTCAAGATGTGCGGCTTTGCGGTGGCGCTGCCGCTGGTGCTTGCAGCCGCTGGCGGTTGGGACGGCCTGTCGATGGTGCGGCCCGCAGGCAGACTACTGGGACGTTCTGGCGAATCGGTTCACCTGGGCGTGCTGCACGCTGGCGGTGATCGTGCCGCCGTTCATCGTGTCGCCGGGTCTGCTGCAGAAGATCTTCGGCGCGCGTGACGATCGCGCGGTGCGCGCTCGGCGTGGGACTCAATGCGCTCGGACTTCTCCTTTTCGCGATCGTGCCGGCGCTCCTCGGCATCGCCGCGCGCGCGCAGTTTCCGGCGCTCGTCAGCGCCGATGCTCGCGCTCCCGATGCTTCTCGTGCACGGCCTGCCGCCGATTGTCGGCGCCCTCGGGCTCGCGGCGGTATTTTCGGCCGAGATCAGCGCCGCGGACGCCGTGCTCTTCATGCTCACGACATCGCTCTCGCAGGATCTCTACAAGCGGTTTCTGAATCCGTCGGCGGATGACGCCCACGTTCTGCGGTTGGCGCGATGGACGGCGCTTGTGAGCGGCGTCGCAGGCACCACGCTGGCACTCGTCCTCGGCAGCGTCGTGTCGGCGCTGACGGTGTTCTACACGCTCATCGGCGTCAGCCTGTTCGTGCCGATCGTCGCGGGCCTGTACGTGCCGCGCACGTCGAGCCTGGGCGCGCTGGCGTCAATCGCGGCCGGGGTGTGCGGAGCGCTCGTCGTACAGGCAGCCACAGGGGGCAGCGGCTGGGGGGTCGTCAGCCCGGCAATCGCCGGCCTCGCGGCTGCCACCTGCGTATGGCTGCTAACCCTGATAACCTTACCGGACGCCTCTGGCCACGAAGGCACGAAGACGAAATGATCTTCACAAGAGTTGATTTCGTCCTTCGTGTTTTCGTGCCTTCGTGGCTAAAGGCGTCCTGATTGCTCTCATGAGCCCCACGCAATTGCCTTACTAAGCGAGATCTCATACATGCCGACGACACAGACGCACAAGATCGCCGTGATTGCCGGCGACGGGATAGGCAAGGAAGTCATTCCCGCGGGAATCGCGGCGCTCGAGGCTGCGACGCGCGGAACGGGCGTGACGTTGTCGTTCACTGAGCTGCCATGGGGCTGCGAATTCTATTTGAAGAGCGGCCGGATGTTGGACGACGACGGGTTCGAGCGGCTCGCCGGAGTTTGACGCGATCTATCTCGGGGCGATCGGCGCGCCGATCGGTGCCCGACCACATCTCGGCCGGCGACCTGCTCCTGCCGCTGCGCAAGCGCTTCAACCAGTACGTCAACCTGCGGCCGATGCGTCTGCTGCCGGGCCTGAGCTCGCCCCTCGCCAACCGGGCCTCGGCGGACATCGACATGGTCTGCGTGCGCGAAAACACCGAGGGCGAATACTCGGGCGTCGGCGGACGGGTCCATGTCGGCACACCGTACGAGATCGCCGAGCAGACGGGCGTCTTCACGCGGCACGGCATCGAGCGCGTCGTCCGCTACGCGTGCGAGCTCGCGGCGAGACGGCCGCGGCGCATGCTGGCCAGCGCCACCAAGTCGAACGCGCTGCGCCACTCGATGGTCTTGTGGGACGAAGTGGCTGAAGGCGTGGCGGCGAAGATACCCCGCGGTGAACTTCCGCAAGTACTACGTGGACGCCATCGCGGCACGCATGGTGACGCATCCGCAGACGCTCGACGTGATCGTGGCGTCGAATCTGTTCGGCGACATCCTCACCGACCTTGGCGCCGCGGTGTCGGGCAGCCTCGGCGTCGCGCCCGGAGCGAATATCAACCCCGAGCGCGAGCACCCGTCGATGTTCGAGCCGATTCACGGGTCGGCGCCCGACATCGCCGGCAAAGGCATCGCCAACCCCATCGGCGCCATCTGGGCCGGGGCGCTGATGCTCGATCACCTCGGCCACCAGGATCTGCACGATCGCATCGTCGCCGGCATCGAACGCGTCGTCGCCCTTGGCAAGGTGCGGACGCCGGATCTTGGCGGCAAAGCGAACACCACCGACATGATGCAGGCCATCAGCAGCGAGATCTGACTTCAAACGCAAAACGCAAAACGAAACGGAAAACGGAAAACGCAGAACGCAAGACGACAGACGAAACAGCAACGCAAAAACGCCGAGCGCAAAACGGAAGACGCAAAACGCGGACGACCGCTCGCCTAGCCGCGGTCAGGTGATCCGCGGGCACGACGAATGATCGTGATCAGAATGGCGACGATTTCGTTGGCTTCTTGCAGATCGGCTTTCACCTACAGCTTGACGGTCCGGCAGGCAAAACGAAACGCTCGCTCGTTGATTTCCGGGCCATCCATGCCTTCGGTGACAACCAGAAGGCGTACCGCCAGGAATCACAGGGGATTACGGCACAGTCGCACGTCGGATAGAATTCTGTGCCACGAATACGGAGACGGTACGTTTAGAATTCTGCGTCCTCCGGTTCGCGTTTTCCGTCTCGCGTTCCGTTTTGCGTTTTACGTTTGACGTTTTCCGTTTCGCGTCTTTGCTTTGCGTCCCCTGGAGCCACAATGCCAGCTAGACCGACGTGGAAGGGTTACCTGAAGATCAGCCTCGTCACGATTCCCATCAAGGTGTTCCCGGCGACCGATGCCGGCGCGACGCTTTCCTTCAACCAACTTCATGCGGAATGCCAGACCAGGATTCAGCAGAAGCGGTGGTGTCCGCATTGTCAGCGCGAGGTGCCGAACACCGATATCGTCAAGGGCTACGAGTTCGAAAAGGGCCGGTACGTGGTCGTGGATGAAGAAGACATCGACAAGGTCCGGGTCGACTCGACGCGGGTCATCAACCTGGAGAAGTTCACCGACGACACCGCGATCGATCCGATCTACCTCGAGCGCCCGTACTATCTGGCCCCGGACGGCGCCGTCGCCACTGAAGCCTTCGCCGTTGTCCGCGAGGGCATGCAGGGCAAGGCCGGGATCGGCAAGGTGGCGTTGTACGGCCGCGAGTATCTGGTGAAAGTGCAGCCTCGCGATCATGGTCTCATCATGTACACTCTGCGGCATGCGGGCGAGATCCGCAGCATGGACAGCATCGACGAGCTGACGAACATGCCCGGCAAGGTCAAGCCGGAGGAAGTGAAGCTCGCGCGTCAGGTCATGAGCACATTCGAAGGAGATGTGGACCTCGGCTCGTACCCCGACGAGTATCAGCAGGGGCTGCGGCAGATCATCGACGCCAAGATCGAGGGACGGGAAATCGTCACGCCCGAGGTCGAAGCGCCGCCGAAGGTCGTCAACCTGATGGAGGCGCTGCGCAAGAGCCTCGACACCATCAGCGCATCGAAGAACAAGCCTCAGCGCATCGAGATGAGACCGAAGAAACGCGCGCGGGCCTAGACGTGGCGTTGGCAACCAGAGTCTTCACATGCGTAGCCGATTGACGTCCCCATCGCCCTGGGCGCTGGCCCTGGTGTGCCTGAGTCTGTGCGGGCTGCAGGCGGCCATGCTGCGCGCTCAGGGCACCAAGCTGAAGCTTGATACCGGCCAGGACGTGTACCGGACCGCGTGCGTGTCCTGCCACGGCGCCGATGGCAAGGGCGCGGCCCGCACGTCGGTCGGGTTCGACACGCGCCTGCCGGATTTCACGGATTGTTCGTTCGCCACCAAGGAGCCGGACGGCGACTGGAGCGCGACGATTCACAACGGCGGTCCGGCCCGCGGCTTCTCCCCGATCATGCCCGCATTCCGCGATGCGCTGAGCGACGAGCAGATCGACAACGTGATCGGCTACACGCGCGGGTTCTGCAGGGACAAGGGCTGGCCGAGGGGCGACCTGAACATGCCGCGCGCGCTCATCACCGAGAAGGCGTTTCCCGAGAGCGAAGTGGTGATCACCTCGTCGTTCAACACCAGCGCCACGCCTGGGGTCGGCAACAAGCTGATTCTCGAAAAGCGCGTCGGACGGTCGGGCCAGATCGAGGCGGCGTTGCCGTACACCTACACGAAGGACACCGGCGCGTGGACGCACGGGTTTGGCGACGCCTCGATCGGCTACAAACAGGTCCTGTTCCACAGCAACGAAGCGGGATCAATCCTGAGCGTCGCCGGCGAATTCATTGCGCCGACCGGCGATCAAGCGAAGGGCACGGGCGGCGAAACGCCGGTGTTCGAAACCTTCGCGGCATTCGGCCAGGCCCTGCCGGCGAACTTCACGCTACAGTTCCGGACCGGCGTCGAGTTGCCCTTTCACACCGATATCGCGCCAAAGGCGTGGTACGCGCACACCGCCATCGGCCAGAGCTTCAGCGCGGGGGGCGGGCTGGGCCGCACGTGGACGCCCATGGTGGAATTCATCGCCGACCGCGACTTCGAAAGCGGCGCGAAGACCAACTGGGACATCGTGCCGCAGCTGCAGATTCCGTTGAACAAGCGGATGCACATCCTCGGCAGCGTGGGTGTCCGGATACCGATGAACAACACGGCCGGGCGCCCGACGCAGGTGATGTACTACCTGTTGTGGGATTTTGCCGACGGCAGCTTGAAGGAAGGCTGGTAGCAGCGCGCCATGTTCAAATTCATCGGCTCCGCGCTGATGCTGGCGCTCGTCATCGGCGTGATCGCCGATCCGGATGTCCGGTCGCAGCAGCCCGCGAAGTCCAAACCGCCCCACGTGGCCTTCGGCGCCCACTTCGAAACATCGGAGCGCTGTGTCGCGTGCCACAACGGCATGTCGACGTCGATCGGCGAGGACATCTCGATCGGCTCCAACTGGGGCACGAGCATGATGGCCAACGCGGCGCGCGATCCGTACTGGATGGCCGGCGTGCGCCGCGAATTGATCGACCATCCAACGGCCAGGGCGGCCATCGAAGACGAGTGCTCGATCTGTCACATGCCGGCCGCACGGTACGAGGCGAAGCTGGCCGGGCATGAGGGCGAGATCTTCTCGCACCTCCCGTTCGTCATGACGAAGCCCGGCGACCGGCTGGCCGCCGATGGCGTCACGTGCTCGGTGTGCCACCAGATCACGCCGGACAACTTCGGCAAACGGGACAGCTTCATCGGCGGCTTCAAGATCGACACGTCCAAGCCCGCCCGCGAGCGTGCTATGTACGGTCCGTTCAAAATCGAAAACGGCCAGACAACCGTGATGTTTTCGTCTTCCACATTCAAGCCGAGCGAAGCCAAGCACATCCGCGACTCGGAGCTGTGCGCCACCTGCCACACGCTCTACACCCAGGCCCTGGGGCCGCAGGGGCAGGTCGTGGGCGAGCTTCCCGAGCAGGTGCCGTACCAGGAGTGGCTGCACAGCGACTATAAGGACAAGCAGAGCTGCCAGTCGTGCCACATGCCGACGGTGAAGGAAGACGTACCGATTGCCTCGGTACTCGGCGAACCGCGCGCGGGCATGGCCCGGCACACCTTTGTCGGCGGCAACTTCTTCATGCAGCGCATGCTGAACCGGTTCCGCGACGAGCTCGGCGTCACCGCGCAGCCGCAGGAGTTCGAGTTGGCCGCCAACCGCACGGTTGCGCATCTGCAAAGCGAGGCGGCGCGGCTGACCATCGGCGGCGTCGAGCTCCGACCGGGACGCCTCGACGCCAGCCTGTCGATTGAAAACCTCGGCGGTCACAAACTGCCGACGGCGTATCCGTCACGACGCGTCTGGCTGCACGTGACGGTGCGCGATCGCAACGGCCGGACCGTCTTCGAATCGGGCGCGCTCGACCCGACCGGCGCGATTCGCGGAAACGATAACGACGCCGACGCGAGCAGGTTCGAGCCCCACTACACGGAAATCACCAGCCCCGACCAGGTGCAGATCTACGAAGCGGTGATGGCCGGGCCCAGCGGTGCATTGACGACAGGACTGCTGACCGCCGTGCGCTACGTGAAGGACAACCGCCTGCTGCCGCACGGCTTCGACAAGAGCTCGGCCGACAAGGACGTGGCCGTGCAAGGCGACGCGACACGCGACGGCGACTTCACGGGCGGCGGCGACGCGGTCCGATACGCGGTCGCGGTCGGTGACGCCCAGGGGCCTTTCCGGGTCGAAGCGGAGCTCTGGTACCAGCCGATCGCCTACCGGTGGGCGGCCAACCTGAAGCAGTACGACGCATTCGAGCCCCGCCGGTTTACCGGCTACTACGATTCGATGTCGTCGGGATCGGGCGTCGTCTTGGCCCGCGCGACCGCCACGCGGTAGCCGCGCGCGGACGTCAGGCTGGCGCCCTGGCCGCTGGCGTGCGTCGGCGTCGGCGTCATCCTCGGCGGCGGCGCTCTTGTGCGCTGGTGATGAGAGCGGCGGTTCGATAGACGCCGTGGACGAACTTGCCGTAGGGCAAGGCCAGGAACAGCCCGAGCACGAAGCCTAAGTGAACAATGACCAGCAGCGGCATCATGGGCTCGCCGCGCAGGGCCAACAGCAGCAGCCCCGTCGCGCTCGTCATGAACAACATCAGGATGAACGCGTCGTCCAGGCCGGCCTGGGCCGGATCGGCCAGCGCCTCATCGCGCCGGCGGCGGAGCGCAAACAGCCCCGCCGGTCCGACGATCAGTCCGGCGCCGCCCGCCGTGCCGAGCACGACCGGCAGGCTGGCGTAGCCGTACGGCGCGCGCCAGCCGAAGACGATGTGATAGAGCGCCGCGACGGACGTCGATGCAAAACACAGCAGGAAGCCATAGAGCGTGAGGTGATGAAACCACCGGCGCCAGGGAGACCGAACGTCCACGGCGCCCGTGCAGTCGGCGCCGCTGCCGTGAAGATGTCGAAGCGTAAGGGCGTCGCGAAGCCCGGACCCAATCGATCGTAGGGCGGGGCTTTCAGCCCCGCCGGACGCCGGGCCTGAAAGGCCCGGCGCCACGAAGGCGCCAAAGGGCCGCACCGCGGAGTTGCCAAAGGCCCGCACCGCGCGGATGCAGCCGACGGCAACGGCAGCCAGCGCGAATATGCCGACGAGCCCAAAGAGGGTAACCATCACGCCGTGGGGCATGACGGAATAGAAGTCGCCGCCTGAATCAACCGGCCACAAATCCCCGCCAAACGCCAGAGCCAGAGCCGCCAGGACAGCGCTTGATCCTGCCAGCCATCACCAGCGCCGTCTTCACGCTGTTGCGCCGGAAAGCGCGCGGCGAGAACTGTCGGCCAGCAGTACTCCTCGTACGACGCGAGGCGAATCTCGGCCAGCGTCCGCGGCACGTCGATCCCGAATTCGTGCGGCGGCGCGTACTGACAGGCATACAGACACTCGCCGCAGTTGTGGCACAGGTTGGCGAGATAGGCGAGATCGCCCTTCGCAAAGGCGACGCGATTCTCCATGGCTGGAAACACCGGACAGTACCCCTCGCAGTACCGGCAGGCGTTGCACACGGCCATCACGTGCTGGCCGCGCTCCATTTTTTCCGCGTTCGCTTCGCTTCGGCGAGACTCGCCGGAGCCTTGGCGGAGGCGGTCAGGCGACAGCATGACGGCCGGCCTCTCGCCCGGCAATCCGGCCGAACACGGTGCCGATGGTCATCCCGACGCCGGCCACGTAGCCCTGGCCGAGAATGTTGCCCGCCATGATTTCACCTGCCGCGAAAATATTCGCCGCAGGCTCTCCGTTTGTCATCAGCACGCGCGCGCGGGCGTCCACTTTCAGCCCAAGGTACGTGAACGTGATGCCCGGCCGGAGCGGATACCCCCAGAACGGCGGCGTGTCGAGTGGTCGCGCCCAGTGCGTCTTGTTCGGCGCCAGACCCTCGGTCCGGCAGTCGTCGAGGGCGGAGTGGTCGAACGAACCCATGACCACCGCGCGATTGAAGGCCGACACCGTCCGATCGAGCGAGTCGGGCGCGAGGTCCAGCATTCGCGCGAGCTCGGGAATAGACCCTGCGACTTTCGGCGGAAACACCGACGGCATGAAATGTCCGGCCGCCTTGGCGTCGACGAGAGAATACGCAATCTGATCGGGTTGTTGCGCGACCAGCCGGCCCCAGATCGCATAACGCTTCGGCCAGAAGTCCTCTCCCTCGTCGTAGAAGCGATCGCCGTATTTGTTGACCACAATCCCAAGCGAGACGGAGTCGAGCCGGGTGACGATGCCGCCGTCGAATTTCGGCGCGCGCGCATCTACCGCGACCGCATGAAACTGCGACGGGTCGCCAACCGGCTGAGCGCCGCTGTCGAGCATCAGCTTCAGCACCTTGCCTGTGTTGTAGGGCGTGCCGCGGATGATGAAGTTGTCAGCGGCCTCCCCCCAGATTTCCCTGAGCCAGTCGAGATTCGACTCGAATCCTCCGGCGGCCAGCACCACCGCCCTGGCGGCGACCGACTCGAGTTGGCCGTTTGTCAGCACCGACACCGACCGGAACCGGCCGTCGGCGAGGTCGAGGCTCACCACCTGTGCGTCGTAGAGAATCCGGATGCCCAATCGTTCGGCCGCGGCGTAATAGCTGTTCATCAGCGCCTTGCCGCCGCCGAGAAAAAAGACATTCGTGCGGTCGAGGTGGAGCGTGCCCCGAAGCGGCGGCTGAAGCCTCGCGCCGAAGCGCTCCATGAAGGCCGGACACTCGGCCGACCCGCGCACGACCAGACGCGTCAGCGCCTCGTCGGTGCGCCCGGCGGTCACGCGCATCACGTCCGCGACGTACTCGTCCTCGGAGTACGCGTCGGTCAACAACGCCGTCGGCGCGTCGTGCATCGATCGAAGGTTGCGCGTGTGGCGGCTGTTGCCGCCGCGAAAGACCTTCGGCGCACCCTCCAGCACCACGACGCTGGCGCCGCCCTCGCGCGCGCTGAGCGCGGCGCAGAGCCCCGCGTTGCCACCACCGAGCACGGCGACGTCAAAACTCTTGGTCAACCTCAGTCAATCCAGTCTCTGAACCGATAGTACGCGCCCACGAACGGCAGAAACCACGGACGGCCATCGTAGAGCGGAATCGGCGGGAAGTGATCGTCGAAGAGCTGATGCTCAATCGGCTCTCCAGCGATTCGTCTGGCAATCAGCGCTCCGAGATACGTGGCCATCGCGATCCCGTGGCCGCAGTAGCCGCCTGCGTAGAAGGCCCCGTCCAGCCGGCCGGCGTGCGGCATCTGATCGCGCGTAAAGGCGACGTGTCCGCTCCAGGCATAGTCAATCGGGGTCGCGGCCAGCTCCGGAAATATCGACGCCATTGCGTGATGGAGGATCGCCTCGGCCCGCTTCGCGCTTTCGAACGTCGGCCCCGAGAATTCGGCGCGGCCGCCGAATAGGAGGCGATTGTCCGCCGTCAAGCGGAAGTAATGCAGAAAATGCCGCGAGTCGAAGACCATCCGCCGCATTGGCAGCAGGCGCCGAGCGACGGCAGCCGGCAGCGGCTCGGTGGTGATGACATAGCTGCCGATCGGAATCAGACGGCGCTGAAGCGCCGGCGCAGCTCTATCCGTGTAGCCGTTCGTCGCCAGCAGCACATCCCGCGCGCGCACGTCGCCGCGCGCGGTCACCAGCGTCCACTCCCGCGCGCTTCTCGTCATGCGCTCAACGGCCGTTTGCTCAGCGATGACGGCGCCCGCGCGCGCCGCCGCGGCTCCCAGGCCGCACACGTACTTCGCCGGGTTGATCGCGCGGCTGGCTTCGTCGACGAGAAGACCGTGATATCCGCGCGCGCCGAGCTCGGCTGATTGTTCGGCGGGAGCGATGAGCGAGACCCTGTGATCGAACACGCGAGCGAGCAGCGCCTGCTCTTCGCGAAACGCGTCGAAGTGCCTGGGCTTGGCCGCCGCCTGGAGATGACCGCTGCGCTCGAGCTCGCATTCGATCCCCTCCTCGGCGACGATGCGTTCGAGTGCGGAAATCGCGTCGCGCGAGACCTGGAACAGCTCGCGTGCCCGCGTCTCGCCGTACTTCGCAACCAGCGCCGCCGGTTCGAGCTTGAGGCCGGTCAGCACCTGGCCGGCATTGCGCGAGCTGGCGCCCCAGCCGACGCGCTCGCGTTCGAGCACCACGACTGACGCGCCTGATTGGGCCAACTGGCGGGCGGCCGAGAGGCCCGTATAGCCCGCGCCCAGGACGGCGACGTCATAGCGAGTACCCGGTTCGAGCGTCCGACCCCCCGCCCCCGGTTCGAGCGGGTCCGGAACCGTGTCCCACCAATAAGGATGGCTATTCAACGGATTCGTATTCTTTCATGGCTGGTCGGCCCGGCAAGTTCCGTTCGAAGTGGCCGCATTTGCATGAATATTCAACGTTTTGGATCAGTATTCTGGCCCTGAGATGAATTCGCATTGATTATTACGGACTAATAAGAGACTCTATATACATCAATGTTCGTTTGTAGACGATAAGGAAGGCTGGAATGACGCGCATCACCATTGCCCTCGCGCTACTTCTCGCGTGCGGATCTCCTGCCCTCGCACAAGTTGAAGGCGGAAACATCACTGGCGTCGTGAGAGACGAACAGGGTGGCGTTCTGCCCGGTGTGGCGGCAGCACTCCAGGGCACCGACGCGACGCGGACGTTTGTGACGCCAATCGACGGGGCCTTCCGCTTCCTCGACCTTGCGCCCGGCTCGTACACGCTCACCGTCACGCTCAATGGCTTTCGGACGCTCGTTCGCGAAAATCTCACAGTGGCGGTCGGCAAGAACGTCGATCTGTCCCTCTTGATGAAGATTGCGCCCGTTGCGGAGACCGTCACCGTCTCGGCCGCAACGCCGCAGGTCGATCCAAGAGCGACCGGCACCGCCACCAACGTCACGTCAGACGAGTTGAAACACATTCCGACGAGCCGCGACCCGTTCGCGATCATGCGGACCGTACCGGGGGTGCTCGTCGATCGTGTGAACATCGGCGGCAACGAAACGGGACAGCAGTCCAACTTCGTGATGAAGGGCACGCGTCCCCAGGACGCCGTCTGGACGCTCGACGGCGTCGTCGTCACCGACATGACGTTGGCGGGCGCCGCGCCGACATACTTCAATTTCGACAACTTCGAGGAGATCCAGGTCTCGACGTCGGGGCAGGACATTCAGCAGCCGACCGGCGGGCTGGGCATGAACTTCATCGTCAAACGCGGGACGAATCAGTTCCACGGTGCCGTGCGGGGCTACTTCGATAACGACGCACTGCAGTCGTCGAACGTGCCAGCCGAGTTGTCAGCCATCGGCGTCACGCCGGCGACGGCGGACCACGTGAAGCAGGTATCGGACTACGGCGTTGAACTTGGTGGGCCGCTGCTCAACAACCGGGCGTGGTTCTACGGCTCGTATTCGAGCCAGGACATCAGGCTCGTGTACCGCTCCAGTCCGACGACGGTCGACCGGACGCAGCTCAAGAACCCCAACGTGAAGGTCAACTGGCAAGCGACCAAGAAAGACATGGTCAGCTTCCTGTACTTCGACGGCTACAAGATCAAGGACAACCGGAGCCCCGGCACGACGGGCATCATCAACAACGCTCCGACCGCGACCTTCCATCAGGACAACGCGTACACGAGCAATCCGCTGCACGGGTTGTGGAAGCTGGCCGACGACCGGGTCGTCTCGCCGAATGTCTTCGTCTCGGCGAAGTACGCGTACTACAACACCGGGTTCATGCTCACGCCGGAAGGCGGCATGAGCCTCAACGCTGGCCGCGATCTGACGACGGGGACCTCATACGGATCGACCAGCCAGAGTATGAACCTCAGGCCGCAGCATACGGCGACGGTTGACGTGTCATCGTTCTTCAAGGGACTGGGCGGATCGCACGACGTCAGGTACGGGTTCGGCTTCCGTCGCACGGATGGGACGACCGGCACGCTGTGGCCCGGCAACGGCATTCTGGCGCTGAAACAGACCGCGACGGCGTCCTTTGCCCAGATCTTCCGCGAAGGTCTCGGCACCAACCGTGCGAAGTATCTCGACTTCTACGCCGGCGACACGGTGTCGATGTCGCGCGTGACGATCGATTTCGGCGTGCGCTACGACCGGCAGTGGGGAGCGGCGTTGTCATCGACGACCGCCGCCAATCCGGCGTTCCCGGCCGTCGTCCCGGGTCTGGTCTTCGCCGGCTACGATTCGCCGTTCACCTGGAACAGCTTCTCGCCGCGAGCGGGATTGACCTACGCGCTCGACGCGACGCGCCAGACCCAGTTGCGGGCCAGCTTCAGCCGCTACGCGGGCCAGTTGGCGACGGGCACGATCGGGTACGCGAACCCCGCGTCGAACGCCGGCGTGGCCGTGTATGGCTGGAACGATCTGAACGCCAATCACCTCACGGAAGCGAACGAAGTGAACTTCAACCAGTTCGTCGCCGCCGCGAACGGCTTCAACCCCAAGAATCCGACGGCGGTCACCTCGTCGAACCAGATCGACCCGAACCTGAAGGCGCCGGTGACGAGCAGCCTGGTGGTCGGGGTTGATCGCCAGGTGAGGCCGAACCTGGCGGTGCAGGTGGATTACACATACACCAAGGTGTCGGACCTCTTCGGCAACCTCTTCGCGAACATCACGCCGCGCGTGGGCGTTGCGCCCGGCATCAACGGCAACTACGCGCGCGGCAGCGGGTTTACGGGAACGCTGCCCGACGGGACGCCCTACAACATCGCGACGTACATTCCCAATCCGGCGCTCGTCACGTGCGGGCGGCAGTGGCTTCCTGCTCACCAATGTGCCCGGCTACTCGACCGACAACCACGGCTTCGAAGTTGCGCTCGTCAAGCGCCTCGCTGACCGGTGGATGGGGCGCGTGGCGTTCTCGCTCAACAACGCGCGCGAGCATTTCGACAACGTGAACGGGATCTACGATACCAACGGGAATCCGACGCCGACGCTCAGCGAGCCGCTCGTCAACGGCGGCGTGTACGCGCCGCAGAGCTCCGGCAACGGCCAGGGCAACGTCTACATCAACGCCCGGTGGCAGTTCAACGCGAACGGGATGTATGAGGCGCCGTACGGCATCCAGGTCGCGGCGAATGTCTTCGGACGACAGGGCTATCCCTATCCGCTCTACCGGCCGGGAACAACGGCGGCGCTTGGGTCGGATTCGTCGCTCAACGTGCTCGTGTCGCCGACGTTCGACTACATCCGCTATCCGAATGTGTGGGACACCGACGTCCGCGTGGCGAGGGAATTCAAGTTCAACAGCATCAGCCTGAGGGGAATGTTCGACGTCTTCAATCTGATGAACGCCAACACCGTGCTCGTGCGGAACGGCAACGTCACGTCGACCAGCTTCAATCAGATCGCCCAGAACCTGAGCCCGCGAATCGCCCGGATTGGGGTTCAGATCGGATTCTGAACCTCGATCGGCGACGTCCTGCTATATCTGTTACTATCGTCTGTTAGGCATCGCCTGCTGTATCGTTAATAGGTTTTGCAACCGATAACCTCAACCTAGTGGGGTTATAGCTCCGTACGGCGTCCAATTGTTTGGATTTTTGGTGTCAGCAGAATTGTAATTTTGGCAATTCTGAGAAGTTTGCTAACAGAAACCGTGAAATAAAGGATCTAGGGTAACGGAGCCTAGACTCCCGTTCAGGATTTCAACAGTGGAGGATTTGTATGCGATTCGGTAGGTCGCGGTTGCTATTGGCGGCTGTCTTCTTCGCCATGGCTGTGTCTGCGACGGCGCAAACCACCAACGGCACGATCTCCGGCCATGTCAGTGACGCCCAGGGGTTGTCCCTTCCGGGCGTGACGGTGAACGCCAGTTCGCCCAACCTGCAGGGCGTTCGCACGGTCGTCACCTCAGAAAATGGCGATTTCGTGCTGTCGCTGTTGCCTTCGGGCGAGTACAGCATCTCATTTGAGCTGAGCGGCTTTGAGCGAATCACGAAGTCCGTTGCGCTGGCGCCCACGCAAGTGCTGCCGGTCAACGTGCAGCTCGGTCCGGCCGCGATCGCCGAGACCGTCAACGTCGTCGGTCGCACGGCCGACGTGCTGACGCAGACGTCGCAGGTCGCGACGAACTTCCAGCAGGATCTGATCAAGACGCTGCCGACGACCCACGACATCAACGCCGTGTTGCTGCTCGCCCCGGCCGTGCACCCCTCAGGTCCGAGCGGCGCGTACTCCATCGGAGGGGCGATGTCGTTCGAGTCGCTCTTCATGGTGAACGGCGTGACCGTGAACGAAAACATCCGCGGTCAGGCGAACAACCTCTACATCGAGGACGCGATTCAGGAAACGACTGTCGCCGTTGCGGGCGTCTCGGCGGAATTCGGCCGCTTCAGCGGCGGCGTCGTCAACGTCGTGACCAAGTCGGGTGGCAATAAGTTCAGCGGCTCGTTCCGCGACTCGCTCAACAACGACAACTGGCGCTCATACACCCTTCTGCCGGCGGGCGCCCTGCTGCCGAACGACCGGACGAAGACCGTGCCCAGCACGAGCGTCACATGCGGCGTCAACGCGAACGAAGCGTGCGGCGAAGGCGCCGGGTATCCCAGGGACACCAGGCTGAATCTGACCGTGCCCCTCTACGAGTACACCCTGGGCGGACCGATCATGAAGGATCATCTCTGGTTCTTCACGGCCGGCCGCATCACGAGCCAGGATTCGACGCGCCAGCTGTTTGTCACAAACATCCCGTACACGTTCACGGACTCGCAGAAGCGGTACGAGGGCAAGCTGACGTACTCGTTCAACTGCCAATCACCGCTTCCAGGGCGCGTACACGAAGGTCATTCGCGACCAGCTCAACGCGAATCAGTTCAACGTGATGGACACGACGAGCCTGTACAACGCCAGTCTTCCGCAAGATCTGCTGGCGATCAACTACAACGGCGTGCTGTCGTCGAAGTTCTTCGTCGAGGCCCGCGTCACGCAGTCGCCATTCGACGTCGCACGGCATCGGCTCGACGAGCCAGGATCTCATTCAGGGCACGTTGATGCGCGACCTGCTCGGCGGCACGCGTTACTGGGTGTCCACGTTCTGCGGCGTGTGCCGCGACGAACAGCGCGACAATGACGACGTGTTCTTCAAGGGCAGCTACTTTCTCGTCGAAGAAGGGCTCGGGCTCGCACAACATCGTCGTTCGGCTACGACACGTTCAACGACAAGCGCGTGTGCGGACAACTACCAGTCGGGCAGCAGCTACCGCATCATCGGCACGACGACGATCGTCCGCGGCACGGACCGTCTATCCGCAGTTGCTCACGACGGGCGCGAATCGCACGCTGCTGCAGTACGACCCGATCAGGCTCAGCAGCCTGGGCACGAACTTCCGGACGCACTCGCTCTTCGTGAACGACAACCTGCGCGTGGAACGACAAGCTGACGTTCAACCTCGGGCTGCGCTTCGACAAGAACCACGGCGTCGACGCGATGGGCAACCTCGTGGCGCAGGACAGCGCGTGGAGCCCGCGCCTCGGCGTGTCTGGGATCCGAAGGGCGACGGCAACTGGGCGGTGACCACCAGCTTCGCGAAGTACGTGGCCGCGATCGCCAACAGCATCGCCGACTCGTCCTCGTCGGCCGCCGGCTCGCCTTCCTCGTTCCAGTGGGCGTACAACGGCGCCGCCGATCAACCCCGATCCGAACGCCGCGGCGACACTCGTCGACACGGCGACCGCGATTCAGCAGGTGTTCAACGCGTGCAAGCGCGATTCCGGGGGCATGTGCACGACCATGGGCGCGATCATCGAGTCCTCGGTGCCCGGGCGTCGGCGTCAGGATTCCGGAACGCGCTCGACTTCGCCCAACGTGCTCGAATACGCGGTCGGCGTCAGCCGCCAGCTCGGCAACGGGGCGGCCGTCCGCGCCGACTACGTCGTTCCGCGACTACCACGACTTCTACTCTCAGCGGATCGACACGACGACCGGTCAGCGCCGTGGATTCGTTCGGCAACCCGACGGATATTGCGATCGTCGAGAATACGAACGACCTGAAGCGCCGCTACCAGCGGCCTCACCCTCTCGGCCACGTACCGCATCAGCGGCCGGACCGACGTCGGCGGCAACTACACGCTGTCGCGGCTCTGGGGCAATTTCGACGGCGAGAACGTCACCAGCGGACCTGTGCCGGCGACACTGTTCCAGTATCCGGAATATCGCCGAGACGTCGTGGTACGCGCCTGAAGGCGACCTGTCGGCCGATCAGCGCCATCGGTCGCGTCTGTGGGTCAACTACGGCGTGCCGAAGGTCGACGGCCTGACGCTCAGCGTCCTCCAGAACCTGTCGACCGGCGTGCCGTACGGCGCGCGTCGGCACGGTCGACGCGCGCCCGTACGTCGATCCCGCGATTGCCGCGAAGTACGTCACGCCGCAAGGCGGCACGAGCGAGAACTACTACTACACGGCGCGCGACGCGTTCCGCACGGATTCGGAGTTCAGAACGGACGTCGCCGCCTCGCTCAGCCGCGACATCAACGCTGGATCGCACAAGCTGAACATCTTCGTCCAGGCGCACGTGCTGAACATCTTCAATCAGTTCCAGCTGTGCGCGTGCGGCGACTCGGTCTTCGCTCAACGGCGGCAACATCTCAGGCCACTCGCGTCGGCCAGGGCGTGCTCAGCCCGAACGGCGGGACGCGTCCGAACTTCAACCCGTTCACGACGACGCCGGTGCAGGGCGTGAACTGGGATTACAACGCGAACTTCGGCACGCCGCAGAGTCGGTTCGCCTTTACGTCACCGCGGATCTTCCGGATGACGTTTGGCGTCAGGTTCTAGAATCGGGTAATTGAGTAATCTGGTAATTGAGTAATCTGGTAGTCGAGTAATTGGGTGATGGCACCGGGCCATTACCCAATTACCAAATTATCAAATTACGCGATTACCCGATTCGTCCTACGGCATCCCCGCTTCCCTTTCGCCTGACCCACCAGATCACGAGTCCAAACATCAAGGCGACCGCCACGAGGCTCGCGCCAAACAGCGAGAGCGCGCTCGAGAGAATCGACTGCGTTCGCATCCGCGCATCGAGCACCAGGGGCACTCCGCGGAGCCGGTCCGTCATCGCCTGCTCCCAGACGAGAATGTTGCCGCGCTTCTGATTGGCGGCGCCGGCGTTGTGGTAGTCGATCACGCTCGGCAGGTGGAAGCGGAACGCGACGACCTCCCGGCCGGTCCATCCGACATCGCCGACACTCTTGTTGACCGCCGCGCCAATCCACTGGCAGTACAGATACTGGGCGTCCTTGCGGCGAAGGTCGTAGGTGGACCAGCTGAAGGGACCCGCCTCGCCCAGCCGGCGGATGTCGTCAGCCTCGAGCCGGACGTGCACGAATCGGCGGCCGCTCCGGCGTGATTCGCTGACCCGCACGACGTGCGTGACGGGCGTCGTGAAGAAGCGGCGGACCGCGTCGCGATCGAGCCGGGCATGAGGGTCGGTATCGAAGTCTGCCCCGCGCAATGCGTCCAGCGCGGGAACGGACGCGTTGACGTACACCGTCGCGCTCCCATCGAGCGCCAGGTAGATCTCTTCCTCGTACTCATACTGACGAAAGAGGCCGCCGGCGCTTCCGCAGCCCGCTGTCGCTACGACGACGCCGAGGCCGAGCGCGACGGCGGCAACGCCGGGAATCCGCATAACTCTCAATGTTATAGTACACAGCTCCCACGACCCATTCGGCCACAGAGTCACTGAGCCACGGAGAAAGACGACGATCAACGCAGAGCCCGCCGAGCACGCAGAGATCCGGAGCGATTCGACGCGGCGCCGCGAAGCGGCGGCTCAGGCGGAGAAACGGAAAACACGAACCACAATGGGATTGCAACATGGTTCGCGTTTTCCGTTTCTCCGCCTGGACTCACGGCCTGCTCCGCAGGCCGTCCGCGTCGAATCGCCTCTGTGGCTCTGTGACTCTGTGGCAGATCTGGCCGCCTGTCGATAGTCCCAATGCCCGTCAAGCCTCTCCTCTTCTTGATCGACGGCAGCTCGCAGATGTATCGGGCGTATCACGCGCCGATTCGGACGGCGGATGGCGCGCTTCTCCACAACGCGCAGGGCAAGCCGACTAACGCCGTCTACATCTTCGTGACGATGCTCCGGAAGCTCATGGCCGACCACAAGCCGGAATTCATCGGCGCGTCGTTCGACCTGCCGGGCCGCACGTTTCGCGATGACATCGTGACCGACTACAAAGCCAACCGCGCGCCGATGCCCGACGAGCTCGCCGGCCAGATTCCGATGGTCCACGCCGCGTGCGAAGCCATCGGCGTGCCAATCCTGACTTCCGAGCGCTACGAAGCCGACGATGTGATCGGGACCCTGGTCGAGCAGGCGGTGTCCAAGGGGTTCGACGTGGCGATCGTCACGATGGACAAGGACTTCTTTCAGCTCGTCCGCGACGGCGTTCGAGTCTTCAATCCGCGCGACGAAGGCACGTGGTACGACTCGGCTGGCGTGAAGGAGAAGTTCGGCGTTCGGCCGGACCAGATCGTGGACGTGATGGCCCTGATGGGCGACACCATCGACAACATCAAAGGCGTGCCGGGTATCGGCGAGAAGGGTGCGAAGGAGCTCATCGGCAAGTATGAAACACTCGACAACCTGATCGCCCATGCCTCTGAGCTGACGCCGAAACGCCGCGAAACGCTGCTCGCCAACGTGGAGGCGGCGAATCAGAGCCGCGAGTTGGCGCGCATTCGTGTCAACGTGCCCGTCGAGTTCGACCCGGAGGCGTTTCGCTACCGGGGCAGCTCACGCGAGCGATGCTTTCAGATCTTCAACGAGTTGGGCTTCCGCACGCTCGTCAGCGAATACGCGCCGACCGCCGCCACCATCGGTCGGGTCTACCGCATCGTCAACACCACGGAGGGGGTGCAGGCGCTGGCCGCGCGCCTCGCGGCCGCCGGGCGATTTGCATTCCGCGTTTTGCCCGATCGGCCTTCCGCGATGCGGGCCGCCGTTGTCGGCCTGGCTTTTTCCACGTCACCTCGAGAAGCGGATTACGTACCTGTCGGCCACCGCGCATTGGGCGACACGGCCTCGATGCCGCTCGCAGAGGCCCTCGAGGCGCTGCGACCGCTACTTGAAAACCCGGCGGTGGCCAAGATCGGCCACGATCTGAAGTTCGACGCGATTGTGCTCGCGCGCCACGGCGTCCGGATCGAGGGACTCGACGTCGATACGATGATCGCCAGCTACCTTGTCGACGCCAACCGGTCGGGCTACCTCCTCGAGGATCTGGCGCTCGAGCACGCCGCGTACAAGGCACTGTCCGAAGAGGACGTGTGCGGCCGCGGCGCCAAGGCACAGTCGTTGGCCGACGTTCCGGTGGAGGCGGCGGTCGACTACGCCTGCGAACGCGCGGACCTGGCCGTGGCAGCTCGCGCCGGTCTTTCGCGATTTGCTCGACAGAGATCAGCTCGCCGACGTGTACCGGACGCTGGAGCTGCCCCTGATTCCCGTGCTCGTCGACGTTGAACGGGCCGGCGTGCGCATCGATACGGCGGCCCTGGCGGCGCAGTCACGCCAGGTCGAGCAGGAGCTCGGCCGGCTGGTGACGCACATCTACGAGCTGGCCGGCGGCGAATTCAACATCAACTCACCGAAGCAGCTCTCCGAAATCCTGTTCGAGAAGCTGCAGCTGCCGGTCGGCAAGCGCACCGGCGCGACGCGAACGCCGTCCACGGCCGTCGAGGTGCTCGAGGAGCTGGCGCTCGTGCACGAGCTGCCGCGCCTGATTCTCGACTGGCGCGGGCTGATGAAGCTGAAGGGGACGTATATCGACGCGCTGCCTCAGCTCGTGAACCCCGACACCGGCCGCGTCCACACGAGCTTCAACCAGGCGGTTGCCGCCACCGGGCGCCTGAGCAGCAGCGACCCGAACCTGCAGAACATTCCGATCCGCACCGAGCTCGGTCAAAAGATCCGCGGGGCGTTCATCGCCGACCCCGGACACGTCCTGATATCGGCCGACTACTCGCAGATTGAGCTTCGCGTTCTCGCGCACCTGGCGGAAGACGAGACGCTCATCGCCGCGTTCGAGCGCGGCGACGACATTCACGATCAGACCGCCCTGAAGATGTTCGGCGCCGACAGCGGCAAGGACCGGCACACGCTGCGCAGCACGGCGAAGATGATCAACTACGCGCTGCTGTACGGGAAAACCGCGTTCACGCTCTCGAAAGACATCGGCGTCACGCCGCAGGTGGCTCAGGAATTCATCGACGCCTACTTCGCCGGTTTCCCGCGAGTCAGAACCTTCATCGACAAGACGCTCGAAGAGGCCCGCATCACCGGCGTCGTCAAGACGATGTTCGGGCGGCGGCGGCTCGTGCCGGATCTGACGAGCCGTGATTTTCAGCGGCGATCGGCGGCCGAGCGGGTGGCCGTCAACCTGCCGATTCAGGGCACGGCAGCCGACATCATGAAACGCGCCATGATCGACGTCCACGAGGCCCTGGCCAGACGACCGCAGGCGCGGATGATCCTCACCGTGCACGACGAACTGCTGTTCGAAGTGCCGCAGGCATTGGCTCAGGAATTTGCCGAGATCGTGCGCGAACGGATGCAGTCAGCGGCGGTCCTGAAGGTGCCGCTGACGGTCGACGTCGGCATCGGCGAGAACTGGAAGGCCGCCAAAGGATAATTGGTACAATGCCTGCCGATGGTTGAGCCGAGGATCGTTCCGCGCGCCGAGCATTCGCTCTCGCGCCGCGACGTCGATCCCGACGCCCTCAAGGTCCTCTACCGTCTCCGCCAGGGCGACCACATTGCCTACCTCGTGGGCGGCAGCGTCCGCGACCTGCTCCTTGGCCGGCGGCCGAAGGATTTCGACATCGGCACGTCGGCGCATCCCCATCACGTCAAGAAACTGTTCCGCAACTGCTGGATCATCGGCCGGCGCTTTCGTCTCGCGCACGTCAAGTTCGGCGCGAAGGTCATCGAGGTGGCGACATTCAGGCGCCAACTCGCCCCGGGCGAAGAAGTCGTCGCCGACGGCGTGCCCGCGCCCGATCCGACGACGGCCGACGGCAAACGCCTGATCCACCACGACAACACGTTTGGCACGCCCGAAGAGGACGCGTTCCGGCGCGACTTCACCATCAACGCGCTCTTCTACGACATCTCGACGTTCTCGGTGATTGACTATGTCGGCGGCCTCGACGATCTCGGCGCCCGCGTAGTCCGATCGATCGGCGATCCCGAGACCCGGTTGAAGGAAGACCCGGTCCGCATGCTGCGCGCCGTCGCGCTCGCGTCCCGCCTCGACTTCGTCCTCGATCCCCCGCTGTCCAGCGCCATCCGGCTTCATCGCCACGAAATCGCCAAGAGCTCTCCGCCGCGCCTGATGGAGGAGTACTACAAGATTCTTCGCGCGGGATCATCGGAGAAGACCTTCCGCAGCCTGGCGGACGTGGGCCTGCTCGAGCCGATCGCGGCCGAGCTGCACCAGCGGGCTGGCGACGAGCTGTGGGAATCGCTGGCGTCGCTCGACGATTACCGGCGGCGGTTTGAGTCGACACCGGAAACGTTGACCAACCCGATCCTGCTCGGCTCGCTGATCGTGCCGATCGGCATCCCGCTGCCGCCGGAGCGACCGTCCCACGTGGCCGGCGAAGGGCGGCCGAAACGGCCACCAGGGCTCAGGCTCGGCGAGCTGCCCCTGGCTCGTGGCGACGTCGAGCGGCTTCAACAGATCCTCAGCCTGCAGCGCCGCCTTCGCGACCTGAGGGCGAATCCGCGCGCCCAACGGGCGCTCCTGCATCGAAGCATTTTTCGCGAGGCCTTGGTGTGGCTCGAGGTGCACGGCGACTCGCCCGAAGTCGTGGCGCACTGGCGCGCGCTTGTCGCCGAAGCACCGACCGAGCCGACCGCCGCACCCGACGGTACACCACCCGCCGGCGAAGCTCCGCCAGCCCGAAAACGCCGGCGTCGTCGGAGACGCCGTCGGCCCAATCCCGCGCCGGAGTAGCGCGGGGCTTTCAGCGAAAAACGTTACGCGGCGACTTCTTCGATGGTCTTGTACGGCTTGGCGAGACTGAGAGCGATGAGCAGCTTGATGAACGGCCAGGCGGGATCGATTTCACTCTTCCGCCAACTGAACTTCGGGCTGCGCGGGTAACCGTGGTGGTTGTTGTGGAGGCCCTCGCCTCCCGTCAGCAGCGCGACAATCCGGATGTTGGTGGCGGTGTTGTCGAAGTTCTTGTACCCGGCGTGATGGCACAAGCCGTTGATCGAGGATGAGAGGACGAATACGTACATGACGGCGTGAATGCCGGCTGCCAGGAGTCCCCACCCGAGGCCGAGCACCACCAACAGCATCGAGGTGCCGAGCGCCAGGCCTGCCAGGCCGTACCTGAACACGTGGTGATCCCACCAGCCCTGGTCGATGTCCCGCGCATAGCGTTCGATGACGTCGGTCTTCTTGGCCTCACGAATGTAGTAGTAGACGTTGCCGAGCTGAACGTTCCAGAAACCCAAGAGCTTCGGGCTGTGGGGATCGCCTTCTTCATCCGTGAAGGCGTGATGCTTGCGGTGAACGGCCACCCACTCCTTCGTCGACAGACCTGTCGTCAACCACAGCGCAAACTTGAACATGAAGGCGATGGCCGGGTGAAGTTCGAGCGCTTTATGCGTGGCGGTCCGGTGGAGGTAGATGGTCGTGCTGAGCACGGCCACCTGAGTGACGGCGGCCGACACGAGAAGACAGACGACAAGCGAGACAAGCACGGCCGCTACCCTCCTAGCGATGGACAGGGGATAGTAGCACGGTGGGGATTGCTCGCAAGGCTATGACATGAAACGATTTGTCATATTTTTGTCGCCGGCTGGAGTCTACCCGTGCCGCCGCTCGAAGTCCCGCATGAACGACACGAGCGCGTCCACCCCGGCCTCCGGAAACGCGTTGTAGATCGACGCCCTCATGCCGCCCACGGCGCGGTGACCCTGGAGGCCATCGAGGCCCGCCGCCGTCGACTCCTGAACGAATCGCTGCTCGAGATCGGCGCCTGTGAGGCGGAACGTCACGTTCATCAACGAGCGGCTCGCTTTCTGCGCCGTCCCGCGATAGAAGCCGGTTCGATCGATCTCCGCGTAGAGCTTCGCGGCCTTTCTTTCATTCGCTTCCCCGACCCGGGCGAGACCACCCTCTGCGAGCAGCCACTTCATCACCAGCCCCAGCGTGTACACGGCGACGACCGGCGGCGTGTTGTACAGCGACTTGTGTTCCGCGTGCACGGCATAGTTGAGCACGGTCGGCAGCGTCGCCGCACGGTCGATCGAGCGTGGCAGCAGATCGTCGCGGATGATGACAACCGTGACGCCGGCAGGACCCATGTTCTTCTGGGCGCCGGCGTAGATCAACGCGTAACGCGCGACATCGATCGGCCGGCTGAACATGTCGGACGATGAGTCGCTGACAAGGGGCGCGCTGCCGACCTGCGGCAGCTCGTGCCACTCGGTGCCCTCGATGGTGTTGTTCGACGTCATGTGGACGTACGCCGCGCCAGGCGTGAGCGTCAGCTCGGACGTCGAGGGAATGCGCGCCTGCCGCTCGGCCTTGGGTGATCCCGTCACGTTGACGGCGCCAACCTTGCGCGCCTCGGCAATCGCCTTTTCGGCCCACACACCTGTGTCGATGTAGTCGGCCGTCGATCCGGCCGGCAGCAGGTTCAGCGGCACCATCGAAAACTGCAAGCTGGCGCCGCCCTGCAGGAAAAGCACGCGGTAGTCGGGCGGAATACCTGCGAGCGCACGCATGTCGGCCTCGGCCTGCGCGAGAATCGATTCGAAGGCATTCGACCGGTGGCTGATCTCGAAAACGGACATCCCGACGCCAGGAAGGGCCACGAGATCGCGTTGAATCTCGTCGAGCACCGGCAGCGGCAGCATGGCCGGACCGGCGGAAAAGTTAAAGACGCGGTGAGTAACAGGCATGAACTCCCAGGTGAGATTAGATGAGATAGATTGGCTCGGCCAAGTGAGCTCCGATGAATCAGATCACGTGAATCAGCAAACCGTCCCTGAGCTTGGGTTCAAACCATGTGCTCTTGGGCGGCATGATGGCGCCGGCGTCGCAGACGGTCATCAGGTCGGCCACGCTCACGGGGTACATCGAGAACGCGAGCACCGCCTTTCCGGAGCGCACCAACGACTCGAGCTCGGCTGATCCCCTGGCGCCGCCCACAAAATCGATGCGCTTGTCCGTCGTCACGTCCGCGATGCCAAGCACGGGCGAGAGCAGCTGGTCCTGCAACACACTGACGTCCAGAGACGCTATGGCGTCTTGGTCCGGGGCACTCGACCGCAGCCGAAGCGTGTGCCAGGCGCCGCCAGAGTACATCGAGATGTCCCCGCGCCTCTCTGGCGCCGCCGGTCCGGCGCTGACGTCGAACCGATCGCGCACGGCCTGAATGAACGCGTCAGGTGTCAGCGGTCCAAGGCTGTAGACGATCCGGTTGTAGGGAAGCACCCGGACCTCGTCGTGCGGAAACGCCACGCCCAGAAATGTCGTGTAGTCCGCCGAGTCGCCAAGCGAGGGACGCGTCACGCCGCGCTCGCGGAAGCCGTCTCGCGTCCGGGCCGCGCTCGCGGCCCGGTGATGACCATCGGCAATGTACAGCGCCGGAATACGCGAAAACGCCGCCACTAAACCGTCCCGATCGGCGCCCGCGACCTGCCACACGGTGTGCTGCACGCCGTCAGGCGCTCGAAAATCACACAGCGGCTCCCCTGCCGTGACCCGCCGCGTGATGGATCCGACATCGCCGGAGGCACGATACGTGAGAAAGACGGGACCGGTTTGGGCGCCGAGCGCGACCATGTGCCGGGTTCGATCGTCCTCCTTGTCGCGCCGTGTCCGCTCGTGCTTCTTGATGACGCCGCGATCGTACTCGTCGAGGGTGTAGCAGCCGCCGACGCCGGTCTGTTCGTGATCGCCCACACGCAGCCGATAGAAATACGCGCTCGGATCGGCCTCGACGACAAGAGACGACGACTTCAGCTTGTCGAAGTTGGCGGCGGCGCGATCGTACACTTCGTCCGAATAGGGATCGGTACCTGGCGGCAGCTCGAGCTCCGCGCGAGACACGCGAAGAAAGCTCAGGGGATTGCCGGCCGCGAGCGCGCGGGCCTCGTCGGTGTTGACAACGTCGTAGGGCACCGCCGCCACCTGGGGCGCCGCCGATCGATTCGGTCGAAGGGCGCGAAAGGGTCTCAGCGTGGCCATCGCCTAAGAATTATATGCGCCCGTGCTGCTCTGACCAGGCGCGCAGACGCGCCTGGCCTTCGCGGGCTTCCTGCACCTCGCCAAGACGATCGATGGGCCAGGGTAACCGGAAGGTCCAGTTCTGGTCGGTGACCGTCGCCGGCTCGTTGATGCGATCGCGCCAGCCGAAGACGTCCTGCACCGGCAGCAAGACCAGATCCGAGCCGGACGCGAACAACGCTTCAATCAGGACGTCGCGAATCCCTGGACTGTAGGCTGAGCTGGTCAGGTCGACGGCGCCGGCGGCCAGCCGGTGCATTGTCGGCAGGCCGGCCAACTGCTGGCGCTCGGATTCGGTGGCGTTCTCCCACCAGACGGCCAGCGTCTCGGTGTCGTGTGTTCCCGAGGTCGCCACCGACACGGCTGGATACTCTGACGGGTCGCGGAACGGCTGGCCTTCGGTGTTCCACAGACGCTCCCACCTGAGCACGCGAAATCCGGGCACGCCGAGGCGGGCCAGTGATGCCCGGACGAAATCGGGAACCGTTCCGAGATCTTCGGCAACAATCTGGGCGCCGGACTCGCGAAAGATGTTGAGGACGCGCTCGCCGAGCACCTCCTGGTCGGACGGGTCGGCCGGCGTAAAGAAGGTGTCGCCGCCGTCGCGAGGCCGCCCGAACGTCCGATAGAAGCCCACCAGGTGATCGATCCGGTAGCCGTCGTAGAGGTCGTGGTTCCGCCTGGCGCGTTCGCGCAGCCACCCGAAGTTGTCGCGCGCGAGGACGTCCCATCGGTAGACCGGCATGCCCCAGTCCTGGCCAGTGGCACTGAAGGCGTCGGGCGGAGCGCCCACCGACGCGTCGAGCCGGAACTGATCCTGACGCACCCACACATCGGCGCTGTCGCCGTCCACCATGAACGGCAGGTCGCCAAACAGCGCGACGCCGTGCGCGTGCTCGCGCGCCAGGCGCCACTGTGTGTGCGCAAGCCACTGCAGGTACAGGTAGAACAACACGTCGCGCTCGAGCTCGCGGCGCGCGTCCGCCAGGGCGATCGGATCACGGCGCCGCAACGGTTCGGGCCATTCGGTCCACGGCCGCTCGTCCTCGTGCGCATGAATCGCGCGGAAGAGGGCATAGTCCTCGATCCACCAGGCCTGCTCGACGCGGAAACCGGCAAATGCCTTCGCGCGATCGGTGTCGCGGCGCCAATGCTCGCTCACAAAGCGGTCGCACGCCTCGCGCAGCGCCCTGCGCTTGAGTGGCCGCACGCGCGCGTGATCGATTCCGGGCGACTGCCGCACCTGCGCAAGCACCGCGCGGTCTTCGCTCGAGAGGGACGATTCGCCTTCGAACTCCGGGCACGGACGGAACATTGATGAAAAGCGGATCGATGGCCATCGCGCTGATCGCCGAGTAGGGCGATTGCTGGCCGGGCGCCATCTCGTTGATCGGCAGCAGTTGCAGCACGCTTTGTCCGGCCGCCGCCAGCCAGGCCGAAGCCGGTCCGATATCGCCGATGTCGCCGACTCCCCAGCTCGCCGTGCCGGGACAGGAGAACAGCGGGATCAGCACACCAGCTTGCCGCCGGCCGGCACGACTAGTCATGGTTCATCGCCGCCGACCTCAGACGCGATGTGCTCGAGCACCCGGGTGACGCCGTCCGCAAACACAGGCTCCGGCGGTAGCAGGCTGACAACCAGATGCGACTCGCACGGAAAATCGAAGAAATAGCCGGGATGCGCCAGCACGCCCACCCGATCCACCAGGCCGACGACGAAGTCGTCTTCGGTACCGAGGGAAGGCACCCGCATCACGCCGTACCAGCCGCCCTTCGGCATGTAGCACTCGGCAGGACGGCACGGCCGTTGTCTGTTCGACGAGATACCGGTAGTTGGCCGCGACGCGCGCCTGTATCTGCGCGCGCACCGGCGCCGCCCGCTCGATGAGCTCGGAGGCCGCGGCCTGCACGGGCGTCGAGACTGACAGGTACGTGTCGCAGACGAGCTCGAGCCGCTCGAGCGCCTTCTCGACCATGGCATCCGGACCGCGCGACGGCTATCCACCCCAGCTTGACCTGCGGCAACCCCGCCGATTTCGACAGACCGCCGAGGCTGAACACGAGCACGTCGCCGGCGTCCAATGCCCTGCCGGCCCCGGCTCGCGCCCCCGGCTCGAGCTCGTAGTCGCCGAATACTTCGTCCGCGATGAGCGCAACGTCATGCTCGGCGCAGATATCCTTGAGCCGATCGAATTCGTCGCGCTTGACGAACGATCCGGTCGGGTTGTTCGGGTTCACGAGCAGGAGCGCCCGCGTCCGGCCGGTGACGTTGCGTTCCACGCTCGCGACATCGATCGTCCACCGGTTGGTGTACTCGATGTCGTACGGCGTGGCGACCACCTCATCGAGGCGCGTCAGGTGATCGAAGAGCGGATAGCTCGGACGCGGCACCAGCACTTCGTCGCCGGCATCGGTCAGCAATTTGAACAACAGGGAATACGCGTCGCTGGTGCTGGCCGAGAGTGCGATCCGATCGGGCGATACGGTCACCCCACGCCGCTCGTAGTCGCGCGCGACGGCGCGGCGGGCGTCGAGCAGACCGAACGGGCTCGGCTCGTAGACCAAACCACGCGAGTGGGCGAGCGGCGCAAGCAGGCCGGGAGAGTATTCGAATTCCGCCCTCGTCGGATTCGACTCGGTCAGATCGACGATCGCCCGCCCTGCCGCACGCGCCTGCCGCACGGCGCGCGTCAACCGATTGGAACCGAGATCGGCGGGCACGCGCGACGAGAACGTCACGGTTTCACGATGTCGACCCGTTCGATCACATCGCCTTCGAGAAGGTCATCAACGACGTCCATGCCGTCCAGGAGCTGCGCGAACACCGTGTATTGATGATCGAATTGCGGGTTGTCGACCACGTCGATGAAGAACGCCGAATCGGCGTCGATCCCGACACTTCCGCGAACGTGCGGCCAGAGCCCCACCTCTTTGCTCGCCGGCAGGGTATCGCCGCCAGGCTCGGGCGCACCTCCGCCGACCTCGACGCGCACGTTGGGAACAACGCGGCGAATCACCAGGCCGTCGAATTGGCCCGATCTGGCGAGCGACACGACGCGTGCAACCACGTCTGGCGCTTCACGCGCCAACAGCGCCATCTCGAACGTCCCCACGTTGCGAACGACGACACGCGCCTGGAGGCGGGACAGGTCTCGAATATCGCCGGGGCTCGGTTCAGGCGCGACCGAAGAAGCGCGGCCAGCGCGGTTTCGACGCGTCGGGATACGCGCCAAGCGCGACGCAGGCCGTCAATCGCGGCCTCTTTGACGCTCTCGTTGTCGTCGCCCGCGAGCCGCTCGAGCGTCGCCCGGTCCTTGAGCGCTGCGGCAGCACGGGCGGCATACATCCGCAGCGGCCAGTTCCTCGAGCCGACAAACTGCGGCAGCGCCGACCGCCCCCGGTCGGGCGCAGCCGTCACGAGCGCCACCAGCGCATGCGCCGCTTTGTGCCAGCCGCGCGGTGTCCCCGCTTCCGACAGGTCATTCACCGTGTGCTCGAGAAGCCTCACGTCGGCTTCTCCCCGGCACCGGGCCAGCTCGTCAAACGCCAGCAACACGACGTGAACATCGCGATCGCCGGTCGCCACTCGCGCCGCCTGACACATCGAGTCTCCGTTGGCACCCGCGATGGCGCCGATTGCGGCCAGCGCTTCAACACGCACCATCGCGGCCACGTCCGACAGGCCTTTGATCAACGTCTCGCCCGCACGCCGGGCTTGGCGCCATCGTCGCTGCGCGCATCGCGAGACGACGGACCTGGTTATCGGGGTCGCCGGCCGCGCGCGCCAGCGTTGTGTCATCCACGGCGCCGACCGTGATGAGCGCCGCCAACGCCAGGCGCCGCACTCTGGCGTCCCGGCTGGCATCTGACGCCACAAAACCTCGCAGCCTTGCCACGACATCGTCGGCAATCGGGAGCGCGAGGGGGCGGCTGAGGCGCACGAGCGCCTCGAGGCCCTTGGCGATGCCGAGGCGATCGGAGACGGTCTCGGCCGAAGCGGCCTGGGCCAGCGCCGTGGCCGCCGCCGCCACCTGGCCGGACGTCGCGTAGGGAAGCCTGCCGATCGTTTCAGTGAGGGAGGCGCGAACGGCCGGCTCCGCCTCCACCTTGAGGCGTGCCGTCAGCACGTCGGCGACGGATGCGAGCGGGAAAGGATCACGAGGTGACTGGAGGAGTCGAGAGCCACCCGCGAGCGGCTTGTCCGATCGCATCGGCCGCCTGCGCCCGAATCTCCGGCAGCGGGCTTCGAAGGAACGGCACGATGAGCGGAATGAACGACGGCCGTTCAAGGCGGCCGGTCTCGAGGACCGCAAACCGCTGGGTCTCGGCATCGCCGCTCCGCAGGCGGGCCCGAAGGGCCGCCGCGTCGGGGACCTGCGCCGCGGCAGGACCTGCGAGCAACAGGCACGCAATCGCCGGCAGAAAGCGCCGCCGGACCATATGATCTATGGCCTCTACTGGCGGAGGCTTCGCGTCGCCGCGGCGTACTCGAGCATCTGGCCCGCGAAGTCCTGCGGATAGGAGATCTTGACGTCGACGATCGCGCCAGACGCGCCGGCCCCGTCTCTGACGGCCTCGAGCTTCGGCATGACGAAGCCGGTGTACGACGGCAGATGCAGTTTCTCGACGCGCGCGACGACCTCGTCACGCAGCTTCGGCTCGAAATGCACGCCGTATTTCTCGAAGAGCTGCTTCGCCGCCGGATAGTCGCCTTCCGCCTTGATGCGCTGCACTTCGGCCAGGAGCTTCCCCACGCCGTCACGATAGGCGGCCGGATCGGTCATCACGTAGTACGTCTTGCCATCGCGCGTCCGCACATCGATGGCCTTCGTGTTGGCCATCAACCAGCCGACGATCATCTGCCGGTTGCGCATGTGGTCTTCCTCGATCTGCGTGCCCTGGCGGACGCGGCGCAGCTGCACGAGCGCGTTGCGGGTGTAGGCCTCGTATTCGGCCCGCACGATGTCCTGGTGATCGCCCGCGGAGACAAGTCCGAGCTCGACGAGCTTCGGATCGGGCAGAAAGAAGAGCGCCACCAGATCGGCACGCGCCTCTTCGAGCGCGGAAAACTGCTCTTTGAGCACCGCCTGCGGATTGCCCTTCAACCGCTCGTCGATCTTGCCCGAGGCGTGTCCGATCACCTCGTGCATGTTGGTCGTGAGCTCGCCGGCAAACGCGTTCCATTTCTCGGCGCGCCCGACTTCTTCAGGCGTCCACGAGAACTCACTCCGGAATTCCGGCAGGGTCGATTTGTCGTACGCCTCGTTGATGTTCGAGAGCAACACCGACTTGCTGCCGTACCGCTCCCGAATCGCCTGATCGTTCGGCAGGTTGATGCCGACCGGCGTCACCGGTCCGGAATCGCCGGTTTCGATGACGACGTCGATGGCGTTGGCCGTGATGCCCTGCACGCCCAGCTTGCGGTACTTCGGATCCCACGGCATGTGATCCTCGAACCATTGGGCGTTCTGCGCCAGCTTCTGGATTTCCGACGTCTTCTCGTGATTGACGTAGAACACGAGTGCTTCCCAGCGCGCCTTTGGCGCCGCGCGCGTCGAGATACACCTCGACGAAACCGTTGATCGTGTCGACGGGCGACGCCTTGTCCTGCACCCAACTGATGTCGTACGCCTCGCGGTCGGCCTGCTCGCCGCTCCGATAGAACTTCACGAGCGCGGCGAGCGCTTTCGCCATCGGCTCGGTGGCAAACGGGATGGCGGCCTCGAGGTGCTGCACGATCGCGGCAATCTGGGCGCCGTAGCGGCCGCCGACGCGATACACCTCTTCGACGATCGAGCCGTTCTGCTTCACCAGACGGGAGTTGAGCGCGTGCCCTTCGTGAAACGCCTCGAGGTCCTTCATCGTCACGCCGACGTAGAGGTTGTTCGCGCTCGACGCCAGTATGTCCTGGCCGGGCGGCGGCGTTTTCGCGGTCACCATCGGGTCGACCGACGGATCGAAGAACACGGGCCGGAGCCGCGTCAGCAGCCCGTCGAGCGTTTCACCTGTTCTTGAGCGGAAACGCGGCGCCGGCCTTTTCGGCCGCATGCGCGGCGGCGGCAAACGCCTCCGGCGTGCACGTCAGGACGAATTTTCTGGCGGTCAGGTTGTTGTACGGGCCGGTGTTGACCCAGAACAGCTTCGTGTAGCGTTCGATTTCCGACCAGGTCTTCGCGTCCACGCCGGCCCTGTGCGTGAGGATGGCCTCGAGCACGTCACGCATCTCGAGGTTGTGCGCGTACCGCTGGTCGTAATAGATGTCGCGACCGGCGAGCGCAGCCTGATACAGGTGCCACACGAGCGTCTTCTCTTTGAGCGACAGCTCCTTGAAGCCATCGGCGTATACCTGCACGACGGCGGCCTCGTCGACGCGCTCGAGGAGATACTTCCGCTCCACGGACGCCGCCGTGGCGGCCGGCGCGGTGGCTCCGGAGGCGCTGCACGGCGATGCCGCCGCCGCTGAGCCGCTTCCACATGCGGCGCTTCCAAGAATCGACATGATGCACCAGAACCCTCTTCAACTTTGCCCTTTGACTCACTTTGCACTTTGCACTTTCGTGATCACATCCTAAGCCTAACCCAGGTCCAGTTCCACTCGCTCGAGGTGTTGCGCAATATGGACGGGCCAGTGAAGCTCCGCGGAAATCCTGGCGGCAAGCGCTTGCAACGGCACGGGCTCGCCGTGGACGAGGTATGTCATGGCAGGCGGATGTGAGAAGCCCGACAGCCACCGCATGATTTCGCCGGCGTCGGCGTGGGCCGACATCGAGTCGATGCGCTCGATCGACGCCGCGACCGGCACCATCCGACCTTGTATCTTGATCGTCTCTGGCGCCGTCGCAGAGCAGGCGTCCCCTTGTCCCGGCCGCCTGGTAGCCGACAAACAGCACCGTGTTCTTCGCATCGGGCAGCGCGGCCGCGAGATGATGGAGGACGCGTCCGCCAGTGGCCATGCCGCTCGCCGCAATCACGATCGAGGGCTCGCGCGATGCGGTGACGGCTTTGGATTGTTCCACGTCTTCCACGATCGTCATCCGGGCGGTGCTGAACTCGTAGAGCTCGCGCTCATTCGGGTTGAGCTGCGGATCGAGCTCGCTGAGCCGCTCCCGATAGAACTGCAGCGCCGCGGCTGCCATCGGGCTGTCGACGTAGACAGGCAGCGCCGGAATCTCCTTGCGTTCCTCGAGACGTTTGAGCCAGTAGATCACTTCTTCGACGCGGCCGATGGCAAACGAGGGAATGATCAGCTTGCCGCCGCGCTTGACGCCGGCGTTCACGATCGACGCCAGGCGCGCGCCGTCGTCGTCGGGTTCGTGAAGCCGATCGCCGTAGGTCGATTCGACGAGCAGCACGTCCGCGCGGTCCACGGGCGACGGATCCGGGAGAATCGGGCGGCCATACCGGCCAAGGTCGCCGCCGAACAGCAGCGTCTTGTCGCCGACGCGGAGACGTGCGTAGGCGGATCCGAGCAAATGGCCGGCGTTGATGAATTCGACGTCAACCCCCGCCACAACCGGCACGGGCCTGTTGTAACCGACCGGCTGCAGGTGGGTCAGCGTCCGCGCCGCGTCGAGCCTGGTGTAGAGCGGCAACGACGGCTTGTGTTTGCCGTAGCCGTGTTTGTTGACGTAGCGCGCCTCTTCCTCCTGAATGTGCGCCGAATCCGGCAGCACGATCGTGCAGAGATCGTACGTGCCCGGTGTGCAGAAGATCCGGCCCCGGAACCCCTGCGAGACGAGCCGCGGCAGATAGCCGCAATGATCAAGATGCGCATGTGTCAACACGACGGCGTCGATGCTGGCGGCGGCGATCGGGAAGGGCGCCCAATTCCGCAGACGCAGTTCCTTGAGTCCCTGGAACAGACCGCAATCCACGAGCACGCGGCGGTCGCCGAAATCGAGCAGGTGCTTGGAGCCGGTCACCGTGCCGGCCGCGCCAAGAAACGTGAGTGTCGGCATCGGTTGACTATACTAGCGAGAGGCGCTGAGATGACACGCGAGACACAGAGACGAACTTGCCACAGAGGCTCAGAGACACAGAGGCTTAGGATCTCCCGGAAAAGATCAGTCTCTGTGACTCTGTGTCTCTGTGGCCTATTCCTCTCTGTGTCTCTCTCTTTCTCAGCGTCTCTCCTGGCGCAGCAGAAACCGCTGACGCTCGACGACATCTACGGCCAGGGCACGCGTGTCAACTTCAGCGGTGCGCCGGCGCCCGCGTTTGCGTGGATGGACGGCACGCACTACGCGTGGCTGCGGCCCACCGGCCAGGGCCGCGGCACCGGCGTCTGGATGAAAGTCGATGCCGCGACCGGCTCAACCGACCCGCTGTTTGACGCCGCGAAGGCTGAAGCCGCGCTCGCGGCTCTGCCGGGCGTTTCCGCTGCCGACGCCCGGCAGATGGTCCACTCGCGCGATCTGATCTTCAACGGGAGCTACTCGGCCCTGCTCCTCACCATCGAGGACGACCTGTACCTGTACACGCCGGGCGACAACCGCGCCGCTCGGCTGACGTCCACGTCTGGTGAGGAAGAAGAAGCGACGTTCAGTCCGGACGGTTCGAAGATCGCGTTCGTTCGCGGCAACAATCTCTTCGTCGTGGACGCCGCGACGAGGCGTGAGACGGCATTGACCGCCGACGGCACGGCCACGATCCTGAACGGCAGGCTCGATTGGGTGTACGAAGAGGAGATCTACGGTCGCGGCCAGAAGCGGGCGTACTGGTGGAGTCCGGACTCGTCGCGGCTCGCGTTTCTCCGCATCGACGACACGTCCGTCTCGACGTACGTCACGCTGGACGACATCAGCTACGACCCGAAGGTCGAGACATGGCGATACCCGCGGGCCGGCGATCCCAATCCCACGGCAAAGCTCGGCGTCGTGCGCGCCGGCGGCGGCGCTCCTGGGGCAATCGACTGGATCGACATGTCCAAGTACGCCGGCGCCGACTTCCTCGTCGTCCGCGTCGTGTGGACGCCCGCCGGAAAGCTTGCCTATGAAGTGCAGAATCGCACGCAGTCGTGGCTGGACCTGAACACCGTCGACGTCAGCCCGGCCACGGGGGCCCCGAAAACGCTCCTCCGCGAAACGAGCCCGTTCTGGATCAACTCGGAAGATACGACGACGCCGACCTGGCTGCAGGATGGCTCGTTCCTCTGGCTCAGTGCGCGGTCTGGTTTCACGCACGCCTATCACTACTCCGCCGAAGGCGCGCTGCTCAGCCAGATCACGAAGGGCAGATGGGAGCTGCGGACGCTCCACGGGGTCGAACAGAACGGCGGATGGATCTATTTCTCCGGCACGGAGCGAAGCCCCATCGGCGGCGACGTGTATCGCGTCAAGCTCGACGGCACCGGTCTCGAACGCCTGTCGAAGGCGGCCGGAACACACAACGCCGTGTTCAGTCCGAGCTTCGCGTACTTCATCGACTCGTGGAGCAACGTCTCGACGCCTGTCCAGGTGCGTCTCCACCGCGACAACGGACAGGACGTGCGCGTGCTTCACGACAACCCGGTCGCGGCGTTCGGCCAGTACAAGCTGTCAGCTCCGGAGTTCGTGCAGGTGAAAACGCGCGACGGCTTCGTCATGGAAGCCATGATGATCAAGCCTCCGGATTTCGACCCGTCCCGCCGCTATCCGGTGTACCAGTTCACCTACGGCGGCCCGCACGCGCAGCAAGTTCGCAATGCCTGGACGCAGGAGTACATGTATCACCAGCTGCTCGCACAGCACGGCATCGTCGTGTGGATCTGCGACAACCGGACGGCCAGCGGCAAGGGGCTCGAATCCACCTGGCCCGTATTCAAGCATTTCGGCGAAGTAGAGCTGCGCGACATCGAAGACGGCCTGGGTTGGCTCAAGCAACAGCCGTACGTGGACGAATCGCGAATCGGGATCCACGGGTGGAGTTACGGCGGCTTCATGACCGCCTACGCACTCACGCACAGCACGAGCTTCGCGATGGGAATCGCGGGGGGGACGGTGGCCGATTGGCGCAACTACGACACGGTCTATACCGAGCGCTACATGGGCACGCCGCAGGAGAATCCGGACGGGTATCGCAAGAGCTCGCCCCGCTTCGCGGCCGCCGATCTCCGCGGGGCCCTGCTCCTCGTCCACGGGGCGATCGACGACAACGTGCATCCGCAGAACACCATGCAGCTGGCGTACGAACTGCAGAAAGCCGGCAAGCCCTTCAGCCTGATGCTCTACCCGAAATCACGCCACGGCGTCACCGATCCCGCGCTGGCGCGCCATCTGCGCGGGACGATGCTCGATTTCACGCTGGAACACCTCAAGCCGAACGAAACCAAGGGATCACGATGACAACGTACAACGCAGAGATCGCAGAGTCCGCAGAGAAAGCAATTCCAAAGAAGTCTCTGCGTGCTCTGCGATCTCTGCGTTGTACGTCGTGATCACGCAAAGAGACCGACCTGCCCGCCGGTATGCCAGAACACGACGGTCTGGCTCCCGGTGAACCGCCCCTGGCGCACGTAAGCGATGAGGCCTGCCATCGCCTTGCCCGTGTAGGTCGGATCGAGAAAGATCGCTTCCGTCCGGGCGGCCAGCTCAATGGCTTCGCGTGATGCGCTTGTCGGAATGCCGTAACCGTCGCCGACGAACGCGTCATCGATCTCCACAGCCGTGCCGCGCCCGACGGTCCCCGGATCTGTTCCAAGCAATTCGGCGACGCCGGCGATATTCGCCTGCACCTGCGCCTCGATCGACGCCACCGGGCCATCCGCAGCGACGCCAACAATGCGAGTCGAGAGCCCGAGCATTCGGCAGGCCGCGACCAGCCCGGCCTGCGTGCCGCCTGACGAGGTCGCGTGCACAACAATGTCCGGAGCTGGAATCTGCTCGAGCAGCTCGAGCATCGCGCCCAGGTAGGCCAGCGCGCCGAGCGGCATGGAGCCGCCGACCGGAATCTCGAACACGCGGCGACCGCTGCTCCTCAGCCGTTCCGCCACCTCTCGCATCGTCGGCTCTCGCCGCTCGCGCGCTTCGACGTACACGAGCTCGGCCCCCAGGAGCCGGTCCAGCAGCGCATTGGCTGCGTCCTTCGCCGGCCGGCTGCCGTTGACAACCAGGACGGCGCGCATGCCGAGTCTGACGGCAGTCGCGGCGGTCACTCGCGCATGATTCGACTGCACGCCACCCGCGGTGATGAGCGTGTCGGCGCCTTCCGCCCGTGCACGAGCGCCGAGCAGCGCGAGCTTCCGCACCTTGTTGCCGCCAAACGCGAATCCGATCGTGTCGTCGCGCTTGATGAGCAGCCTGGGCCCACCGCCGAGCATGGCCGACAGGCGAGTCATCGGCTCGAGCGCCGAAGGCAGTGGGGCGAGCTCGAGCGAAGGAACCATCGCGAGCGCCTCGCGCAGCTCCGCCCGCGTCACGCTGTTGCCTGCTCGATCACCGCGGGCAGGCAAATCTTCACGGCCGTTCCCTTTCCGGCGTCGCTGGAGATCCACACATATCCGCTGCTCTGCTTGACGATGCCGTAGACCGTTGACAACCCGAGACCCGTGCCCTTGCCGAACGGCTTGGTCGTGAAAAACGGCTCGAACGCCCGTGCCCGAGTCCCTTCGTCCATGCCC
Source organism: uncultured Acidobacteriota bacterium (assembly GCA_963755195.1). GTDB lineage: Bacteria > Acidobacteriota > Vicinamibacteria > Vicinamibacterales > CAVVIG01 > CAVQJU01. The sequence continues at coordinate 386,950 of CAVWIZ010000001.1, forward strand.
GATCCGTCGTCGCGCACCAGCAGCGACACGTACTCGCCAGGCGTCACGTACGGATGCTGCGCCACGTCCTCGTCGCCCAGCGTGGCGTTGGAGGTGACGAGCGCGACCGTGCCGCCCTTGGGCAGCGCGTACGCCGAATTGACCACGAGGTTGACGATCACCTGATCGAGCTGACCGAGGTCGACCCGCACGCGCGCAATTTCCGAATCGAGATCCAGCATGATGACGATGTTCTCGTGCACGAGCCGCCGCAGTATCGGGTGCAGATTGCGAAGCGCGTTGTTGAGATCGATCACAACCGGCTGCAAGACCTGCTGCCGGCTGAAAGCCAGCAGCTGCTGGGTCAGTGCAGCCGCGCGGCGGGCCGCCTTCGTCAGCTCGTCCAGCGGGTCGTGGCCGTCCGCGGACAGCGCCGGGCGGTACTCGGCCATCGCTATCAGATCCGCGCATCCGATGATGACGGTCAGCAGATTGTTGAAATCGTGTGCGATGCCGCCGGCAAGCTGACCGACCGCCTCGAGCCGCTGCGACTGGCGAAGCTGTTCTTCGAGATCCTTCTGTGCGCTGCGATCGATGATAAACCCGGTGAGCTTCATGATCCGGCCCGCGTCGTCGAACTCGCCAAGGGCGTTGACGAGCGCGTGCACCGGCCGCCCGTCGTCATGACGCTTGAACGTCGTCTCTCGACCGACGATGCGCCGGTGGGTGGCCAGGTCGTCCATCAGGCCCTGGCACTCCTCCGCATTCCCGTAGAGGGTGGCCGCGGGCGTCGCCATCGCATCGGCGATCGATCGGAAGCCAAGAAGTTCGGCGAACATCTGATTGCAGGCCAGAATGCGGCCTTCGGCGTTGCCGACCCAGTTCGCGCTTGCCGATTGTTCGAACAACTCGCGGGCGTTGGCGTAGAGCCTGGCGTGCTCGAGCGCCAGGGCGATTCGATGCGCGAGGTCTTGCGCCCACTCCACGTCGCTCCCGTCGTAGCCGCGCGGCTCGCGGCGATGGAGGGTCAACGCTCCCAGTGTTCTCTGGGGAGCGTTGAGCGGCACACTGATCAGGGAACCGTAGCCGGCCGTTTCGAACAACGCCGGATCTCTCTGCCCTTGCAGGCTGTCCGGGCCGATCGTTTCCTGTAAATCGATCTCGCCGGTTCGGATTACTTTCGCGGGGCCGCGGGGGGCATCGAGGACGAACGGCACCGTCACAAAGCGCGCGCGTATCTGCCGCTCAATCACGGGATCGGAATGAACGACCGCGACGCGGCGCACGCGCCCGTCGTCCACCAGATGCAGGGTGCACCAGTCGGCGAATTGCGGGACGACCAGGCGCGCCACGTCCTCTACTTCCGTGTCCGCGCGGAGCACGGCGCCCAGCCTGGCACTGACGCGGGAGACCATCGCCCATCGGGCCGCCGCCTGCAGGTTACGCCGCCGCGCCCGTTCGAGCCACGCGATGGCAGTCGCCACGCCGACCGCGACGATGATCAGCAGGGCCACCCACATGGACGGGGATTATTTCACGTGACGGCCCCCGTCGACCCGGAGAGTTTCCCCTGTCACAAAGTCGCTGTCGACAAGCGCCAGAATCGCCTTCGCGATCTCGATCTCGCCGCCCCACCGGCCAAGCGGCGTCGCCTCTTCGACGGCGCGGTGATCGTCCGCGCTCGTTCCCGGCGGCGCCAGAATGGGACCGGGAGCGATGGCGTTGACCAGGATGTTGTCGCCGGCCAGCTCGAGTGCCAGCGCCTCCGTCAGCCCGATCACACCCGCCTTGGCCACGTAGTACGGGAGGAAGCCGCGGTAGCGCGGGCGGCCGCTGCGCGCAAGCCAGTCGCTGAAGTTGATGATTCGTCCGCCGCCCTGCTTCCGCATGTGAGGCACGGCCGCCCGCGCGCACAGAAAGGCCGCGCGCAGATCGACGTTGAGCACGCTATCCCAGGCAGCGGCGTCGAGAGCATCAAACGACCGTTGGCTGTAGACCGATGCCATGTTGACCAGGATGTCGAGACGGCCGAAGGTATCCGCCACACGGTTCACCAGGGCGCTGCATTCGTCGGGCTGCGACAGATCCGCACGAAACACCTCGCCACGGCGCTTCGCGGCTCGCACGAGCCCGGCTGCCTGCTCGGCCTCGGCCTGCGATCGGGCGTAGCTCACCCCCACATCGGCCCCTCGAGCGGCCAGCTCGCCGGCGACGACGAGACCGATCCGCTTTGCGCCCGTGATCAGCGCGACTTTGTTGGTAAGGTCCAAGGAAGAGAAATGCAACCACGAAGGCACGAAGAACACAAAGAAGAGATTTCTTCTTCGTGCTTTCGTGTCTTCGTGGCTAAAGGAAGTTTAGTAGCTGAAGGTGCCGAAGAACGCGGACCGTTTATTCGGGTCGCTCCACTTGGTGCCGAGCGCCGAACCGCTGAAACTGTGCACGTCGGCCACGCCCATCGTCGCCTGGTCGACCGAGGCCAGCGGGTGGAACCACTGCATCGCGCCGCACGACGGGTCGTGCGTCATGACCTTGCTCACGTCGAGCGCGACGTTCGAGGTCGCCACGTGAATTTCCTGAGCCGCGTCGGCAAAGCGGATTGGCGCCGCCGTCACAGAGACGATCGTGCCGATGCTCTTGGTGAGATCGTGGGCCATGGCCACGAGCGCGATGCGCTGGGCCGGGTTGGCGCGCTCGTCGACATACACCACCGAGCGGACGACCGCTCTACCGCCGCCGATCTCGTACAAGCCGAGATTCTTGTCGCCGGAGAGCGCCGCCACGACCGACAGGCCATCCACCGACACGCCGTTCACGGTGCCGCGATCGATCTTCCACGCGAGCACGGCCTGCTTGCCCATCGTCTCGGCCTCGCTGCCCATGATGCAGCCGCCCGTGAAGATTTCGGCCGTGCGCGCTTCGACGTACTGGCCGGTCACGGTTGAATTGCCGCCCGCCGTCATCGACACCGTGCTGGCCAATCCGACCACCGCCGCCAGAATAATTGCTCGCTTCATTGCAACCTCAAAGGACGGGAAACACCCGCCGGAAAAACGGCAGCCTCAATTATAGAACCGCGAAGGTCGCAAAGATCACGACGACTCAGATAGGCTTACTGACTTTGACGGCTCGCGAGCCTTTGGAGCTTCGTGAGCTTGGCGGTGAAACCGGGAGGCAGACAGATTATGGAAGTCATTGGATTCATTGGACTTGGCATCATGGGCAAGCCCATGGCCCTAAACCTGATTAAGGGAGGCTACCGTCTTGTCGTGCACTCACGCAGCCGCGGACCGGTCGACGCGCTCGTGGCGGCGGGGGCCACGGCCGCAAACACCCCCGCCGAGGTCGCCAAACAGGCGACGGTGGTCATCACGATGGTGCCGGACACTCCCGATGTAGAGCTCGTCCTCACCGGTCCGAACGGCTTCGGTGTCCTCAGCGAGCTCAAGCCAGGGACCATCGTCATCGACATGAGCACGATCTCGCCCGACGTGACGCGGCGTCTGTCGGCGGCCGTTGCCGCTAAGGGCGGCTCGATGCTCGACGCTCCGGTCAGCGGCGGCGAGGTCGGCGCGAAGAATGCGACGCTCACCGTCATGGTCGGCGGCGACGAGAAGACGTTCGAACGCGCCCGACCGATTCTTGCGAGCATGGGTAAGCCTGAGAGCGTCACCTACATCGGGCCGTCGGGCTCCGGCCAGGTCACGAAACTCTGCAATCAGATCTGCATCGCCGCGAACCTCGCCGGCGTGGCCGAAGCGTACGCGCTTGCGAAAGCCAACGGCCTCGAGCCTGCGCGCGTGCGACAGGCGCTGCTCGGCGGGTTCGCCGGCAGCAAAGTCATGGAATTCCACGGCAACCGCATGATCACCGGCGACTACAAGCCCGGCTTCTTCGTGCGGCTCTTCCAGAAAGATCTGCGGCTCGCCATCGAGGCCAACATGGCCACGGGCGTGACGATGCCCGTCACGTCAATCGTCACGCAGTTTGTGAATTCGTATGTCGCGGCAGGCGGCGGCGAACTCGATTGCGCGGCAGCTGCGGAGGTCTGGTTCGCGATGTCGGAAGGAAAACCGGTGAAGGTTACGTAAGCCCTTCGTGATCGCCGTTCAGTGTTTGCAGCAACCGCGGCCGCCCGCGCACTCGTGAACGTTCACGGGATGCCCGTCAGGCCCGAAGCCCGTCTGCGTTTCGACGCACCAGTACCACGTGCCGTCGTACTTGTCGTAGAAATTGGGTTCTTCGGGATACGGCGCCGACGTGACGTACATGCCCTTGTGGCGCAGGCTCATGCAATGAACGCCCGGCGTGAGTTTCGGCGATGTCAGGTGATTCATAAAGTGTGTCTCTCGATGAATCTGGTAATTGAGTAATTTGGCAATCGGGTAATTGAAGCTTGTCGATTACCAAGTTACCCAATTAGCCAATTATCCAATCCCAGTTTCGCTAAGCCCTTAACTGAACCGGTTTGAGCCCCGCGATCTGCATGACGGCCCGCTTCACGGCCGTTTTCGTGATCTGCACTTTGTAGCCATTGCGGCTGAGCGGCTTGGCCGCGCGCACCGCCGCTTCGCCGGCGAGGGCGGCGGTCGCCTCGTTCAGCGGCTTGCCGACAAGCGCCTGCTCGGCGTCCTGCGACCGCCACGGAATCGGCGCCACGGCGCCGAGAACCACGCGAGCCGAGCGGATCGTGTTGCCGTTCATCGCCAACACGATGGTGGTGAAAGCCAGCGGCCAGTCGTGCGACTCCTTGTAGCGCACTTCGTAATGCCCGACCTTGACGTTGCCGGGCGCCGGCAGCATGACGTGCGTCAGGATCTCGTCGTCGGCGAGAACGTTTTCCTTGCGGACGTTCTGCAGCGTCGGCATCGTGAAGAAGTCGGCCGCCGCGACCGTGCGCTCGCCGTCCGGTCCGACGACGCGGAAGGTCGCGCCGTAGGCGACAAACGGCACGGCGAGGCTCGAGGCATGCACGATGTGGCTCGGGCCCTCGTTGCCGAAGATGGCGTGGTATTGGTTCTCGCCCGCCGGTGAGAAGCAGCGGTTGCCGCCCTTCTTGTAGCAGTTGAAATCCTCGGCCCTGAAATACCAGCAGCGCGGCCGCTGATTGACGTTGCCGCCCACCGTTCCGGCGTTTCGGATCTGGGGTGTGCCGACCTCGCCGGCCGCGGCGACGACCGCCGAATAGAGCTTCGTGACCTGCGCGTGCTCGGCGAGATCGGCGATCTTCACGCCGGCGCCAATCTTCAACCCGCCACCCGGTGTCGCGACGATCGTCGTGTCGAGCACGTTCTTCACGTTGACGACACGATCGGGCGTGGTGACGTAGTCTTTCATCCGCGCGACGAGGTCCATGCCTCCGGCGAGCGGCAGGGCAATCCGCCCGTCGATCCTGAGCGCGGCGACCGCATCTTTCTCGGTCGCGGGGTTTGCGTATTCGAAGGCCTTCACTGCGTGCCTCCTGCTTTCTGCTCTTCGATGGCAGCCAGAATCTTGTGCGGCATCAGCGGCAGCGACCGAATCGTGGCGCCCGTCGCATTGCGCACCGCATTGGCGATAGACGAAGCGGTCGACACGGTCGGCGGTTCGCCGATGCCGATGACGCCACGCGCACGCTGCACGGGCGTGTCAACCAGCATGATGTCGATCTTCGGGATGTCGGACATGCCGGCCAGCAGGTAGGTCTCCATGTTCGGGTTGACCATGTGGCCAGTGACGCGATCGAGGATGCGGTCTTCAAACAGCGCGAAGTTCAGCGACCCGATGATGCCGCCATAGATCTGGCTCTCGGTGGTCAGCCGATCGACGATCAACCCGCAGTCCTGAACCGTGAGAATGCGCTTCACCTTGACGATGCCGGTTTCGATGTCGACATCCACCTCGGTGAACTGCACGCCGCTCGTCCCCGTGGACGACAGACCGGCTTCCCACTCCCCGTCTGCCGAAATCGTGTCGGTGCTGATCAACTTGCAGGCATCCTTCCACGTCATGCCTTTGGACGTGCTGCCCTTGACGTGAATGCGGCCCGCGTTGGCGACCAGCATGTCAATGTTTCCAGGGCTGACGCCGAGCTGCGGGGCAACCTTCTCGAACAGCTGATCGAGCGCCTTGCCCGCCGCGATGCGAATCGCGGGGCTGATCGACGCGGCCGTTGTGCTGCCGCCAGACGCGCCGCACACCGGATACATCGTATCGCCGATTTCCGGCTTCACGGCGCTCGACCGGGAGGCCCAATGTTTCAGCCGTGAGCACGGCGACGATCGTCCGCGTGCCGGTGCCGATGTCCTGCGTGCCCGCCCTCATCACGACGCTGCCGTCGGACGTGATCTCACAGTGCGCTCGTCCCGCCCGCCCGCCGCCGCCCCATTGGTGCGCCGAGACGCCGAATCCGGTCTTGATCGGACCCGGTGTCGGGTCGCCGGTCGCGTGGCGCTTGTCCCAGCCAAACGCCGTTGCACCCTGCATGAAGTAGTCGCCCCACGCCGCATTCGGCGAGGCCTCGGGCAGGTTCTTGATGCGGAACTCGACCGGATCCATGCGGACGCGATCGGCGAGCTCGTCCATCAGGATTTCGGTGAGGAAGCAGCCCTGCGGGTGGCCGGGCGCGCGCATCGGACGCTGCTGGCCAGCGTTGATGTAGACGTCGGTGTGCACGCGGCGGCGATTCGGAAACTGATAAATGTAGGGCAGCGGGAAACCTGACGCCGCGCCTGCACCGCCCGTGCCCCAGCTCTGTCCGTCGAATGCCGTCAGCTTACCGTCGGCCGAGACGCCGGCTCGAATCTTCGCGAACGCCGATGGCCGGTTGCCTGTGTCGAGGTGCTCTTCCTTGCGATCAAGGAACAGCTTCACGGGCACCGTCGACTGTTGAGCCAGCCGCGCGCAGATCAGGCCCTCGGCGCCGACGTTGACCTTGCTGCCGAAGCCGCCGCCCATGTACTGGGTGATGCAACGGACGTTGGCCTGAGGAATCTTCAGGCCGTCCGCGAATTGCTGCCGCGAGGCGTGTACGCCCTGCGTCGAAAGCCACGCCGTCAGCTTGTCACCGTCCCACTCGCACACGCAGCCGTGCGACTCCATGCACACATGCGTGATGACGTGTGTCGAGTACGTCTGCTCGACGATGTGGGCCGCCTGTTTGAAGCCGGCATCGAGGTCGCCCGTTTCCTGGGCGGCGCCCGGTCTCGTGTTGCCGCCCTGGAACACCACGGGGGCGTCGCTCGCCATCGCCTGTTCGACGTTGGCGAGGTGCGACATCACGTCGTATGTCACCTTGACCAGGCGCGCGGCGTCGATCGACTGCTCTTCGGTATCGGCCGCGATGGCCGCCACGGGGTCGCCCTGATAGTTGACCTGAGCGCCCGGTTCTTTCCAGACCAGGGCCGCCTTCACGCCCGGCGCGCGGCGCGCTTCAGTCACGTCCACCGACACAATGCGGGCATGCGGATGGGGCGAGCGGACGATCTTCCCGTAGATCATGCCGGGGCGATTGACGTCGAAGCTGTACTTGGCGCGGCCCGACACCTTGTCCGGGCCATCGAGTCGCTTCACTCGCGTGCTGATGAGCGCGGGCTTCTCGGGCCACGCGTACTTCCTGGCGTTCGCGGTCGGGCCGGCCGGGGCCGGCGGCGGCGCCGGGTTCTGTGCCTTAGCCACGGGTCACCCCTTTGCCTACCGACTGAGCCGCTTCCATGATTCTCGTGAACGTGCCGCAACGGCAGATGTTGCCGTCGAGGCCCCGCTTCACCTGAGCGGTCGTCGGGTTCGGATACTTTTCGATGAGCGCGACCGTGGCCATCACGAAGCCCGGCGTGCAGAAGCCGCACATCAGCGCGTCGCGGTCGCAGAAGGCCTGCTGTACCGGATGCAGCGTCGCGCCGTTGGCGAGGCCGTCCACCGTGCGAATCTGCTTGCCCTGCACCTCAATGGCCAGCGTCGAGCACGCGTAGGCCGTGCGGCCGTCGATAATCATCGTGCAGGCGCCGCACACGCCGCGGTCGCAGCCGCGCTTGTTGCCCGTGAGATCGGCGCGGTTGCGCAGGGCGTTGAGCAGCGTCACGCGCGGCTCGACGGTCAGGTTCACGCGCCTGCCGTTGACCATCAACTGAATCGGCACGTCGCCGGGCCCGACCAGACGCATGCCGGCCGTCTGCGCGTTGAGCTCGGCCGCGCCGGCGCCCACCACGCCGGCCGCGAGCGGCGCGACACCAGCCGTCTTCAGAAACTCGCGGCGGCCGATGTTGACGCGCTCGGATTTCTCGGGACGATCGTCCTTCTCAGCCATGAACAAGCCCTCAACGAAAGCTGAAACGAAACCCGGCCAGTATACCGCCTCTCCCTGCTATGCTGGCGTCTCTTACGTCAGCCGTCCGCCGATTTCCTGATTGGTAAAGGATGATCAGGACGCGCCCGCCGGCGCGATGGCCGTAACCTCTTAGCTTCCTGCCTCTTGAGGTTGGAGCGGGCGCTTGGCGTACGTTCTGCAGCGTCGTGCGCGCCAAACTGATCCCCAATCGAGGACCCCACACTACCGTTCACTTCAGCGAAGGAGAGACTTATGACGTCACGTTTGATGAAAGCGCTCACTGCCCCCCTGATGGCTGGACTGTTTGCGCTGGTCGCAACGACCGCCTCGGCCCAAACTTTCACCCTGACCGCGAACCTCACCGGCGCCGGCGAGGCGTCGCAAATCACAGCCGGCGTCGTCACCGGGGCGTTCGGCGATGCGACTATCGTGCTCGACATGGGGGCGCGCACCGTGACCTACTCGATCCGCGTCTTCAACCTGCCGAGCGGCGTCACCGCCAGCCATATTCACGTGGGCGCAGAGAAAGCGGGCAACGGACCGGTCGTCGTGGGCTTTACGGTTCCCACAACCGCATCAAACGACTTCGGGTTCAGCGGAACCGTGCCTGACACGGCGTTCATCCTGGCCCCCAACATCGGCATCCGCTCGGCAGACGACATGTTTCAGGCCATCCTCGGCGGGAACACCTACGTGAACGTGCACTCGGCGGTGAATCCCGGCGGGGAGATTCGGGGACAGCTGATCCTGAAACCGTAGGGGAATTGCAGGAAGGCAGCAATCGCGGGATGAGTGGCAGGAGCTAACCCTGCGAACCCGCAATCCTGCCTTCCTGCAGTTTTTCGAGCAGTTCCGTGAGGTCCGCAAGCTCGTTTCTGGCCGCGTAGATGATGGCGCGTTGCTCCTGAAGCGTCGGCGTCGACCACCCCTCCTTCTCGAACCGGACCCGGCCCTCGTCATCGAATTCGACCAACGTGGCCGCCATGGGCTCAACGAAGAGTTTCATGAATCTGGTAATTGGATAAATTGGTAATTGGGTAATTGGGTAATTGGGTAATTGCGCAATACGCTGGGCGATCGTTCAATCAATTACCCAATTACCCGATCACCCGATTACTCGATGCGAGATCCCTAGATCCCCGCAGCTGCGGACGCTCGCATGGCGTCGTCGACGCCGAGCACGACCGACGCGCCGGCGCCGCTGTCGCCCCCACCGCCGTAGGCATACTCCACATTCACGCCCGACTCGGCGACGAGCCGCAGCGGCCCCGCCAGCGCCCCTGGCGCGTTCGAGAGCGAACAGACCAGCACGTCGCGCTCGGTCACCTGATGATGATGGTCGCGGAGCACGGCGGCGCCGTGCACGTGGTTGTCGACAACCAGACGCAGCTGCCCCGCGACGTCGAGGGCCATGGCCAGAATGTTGACACGCTCATCGGCGAGGAGCCGGCACACGCCGCCGAGCGCCCCGGGGCTGTTGGGCAGACGCAGATTGATTTCAGGTACGAATCGCCATGAGGCAGAGCTTACATCAAGCCCGGCCACCGACGACGGCCAGCGGTCACCGGCCATGGCCACCGACCACCGCCTAAGCCAGCACTCGAATCACGACGCGACGGTTCTGGGCGCGGCCTTCTTTCGTCTTGTTCGGCACCACGGGCTTCGACGGGCCGTAGCTGATGACGTTGATCTTGTGCAGTGGAATCTGGTGCTGCTCGTACAGATAGCGCTGAACGGCCTGCGCGCGCGCCAACCCGATCTTCTCGTTGACCTCAGACGGGCCGACATCGTCGGTGTGCCCTTCGATCTCGATGAACACGTTTTTCGGATCCTGCTTGAGTCCTGACACCATCTCGTCGATCTTCTGCCGCATCGGGTCGGGCAGGTCCGCTTTACCGAACTTGAAGTTGCCCTGATCTTCGCTCAGCACGACCTCGAACACGAGCCGCTTCGAGGCCTTGTCGAACGTCTCGAGCTTGCTGCCAACGGTGTTCGCGGCGGTCCTGGCATCGACGGCCGTGTTCTTGGCGTCGGCGGCCGCGCCGCTTGCCTGCTGCGCGGAGTTGGCGGCGTTCTGGGCCTTCTGATCGACGTCGGCAATCCGGGCTTCGTTCTTGCGCGTGCGCTCCTGCGTCTCCTCGACCGACCGGCCGAGCGAGTCGACCTTGTCGTTGACCTCGCCGACGCTGGTTTTCACGTATTTCTTTGAGGCGCAGGCCGTGGTTCCGCCGACGACCAACAGGGCGATCGGAACGGCCGCCAGTAACTTCTGCATAATCGGATCCTCCTACAACGAATTCGGGCGAGACTGCCCCGCGATGTACCCACTCCTGGCGCGAACCACCAGGTCCTTGTTGCGCGTGCGCACGACGAGCGGATGCCACCCAGGGTCGCCGCTCGATTCAAACGCGATGAGATATTGATGCCGCAGCTCGTCCACAATCTGGCGCGCGGCCAGGCTACGCTGCGCCGGCGTGCTGACCACGAAGACATGTCCGCCGGTCCACTCGGCCAGCTCGGCGAGCGCGCCCGCGAAAGGTGACCGCTTGGCCGACGCCGCCGTCTCCGACGAGGGGTTGTCAATCGACGCGACGACCCCGACGATGTAGACCGGGACGTCGATGGCGCTCGCCAGGCCCGACACCTCGGCGGGCGTCAGACGGCTCGCGTTGTCGTTGCCGTCCGTGAACACCACGACAGCGCGACGACGACGCTCTCGGACGGCCACCCGCTCCGCGGTGCGCGCCACGGCGTCATGGAGCGATGTCGCTCCGAAGGGCACGAGGGCCGAGAGCGATGCCGGCAACTCGCGCAGTCCGCTCGAGAACGGCGCCGTCTCTTCGAGCCGCGTGTCGAACCGAAACACGGCAGCCTCGTCTTGTTCCGCGTCGAGCCAGCTCAACAGGTGCGTGGCGGCCTCGCGCGCCCGCCCGAACTGCCCTTCCATGCTGCCGCTGGCGTCGAACAGCAGGGCAACGCTCACGCCCGCCAGATCCTGACGGAAATCGGTAATCGGGCGGGATCGGCCCCCGTCGATCACCTCGAAGTCGCGCGCCGCCAGATCCTGCACGAACCGCCCCTTGCGGTCGCGGACGATGGCCGCCACACGGACGAGATCGACGCTCGCACGAAAGGTGGCGATTGGCGCTTGCTGGCCACGAGCGCCCTGGGCTCCGGCGACAAGAGCGACGAGGCTGGCCGCAACCATGGTCATGAGCTTCTTTGCGACGATCACCTTTACCTTATCGATCGTTTGCTGGTGTTCCATTATGCAATTACGTCGCCAGCAAGTACACCGTTGTTTTCGTGGTGTTCACGGTCCAAAAGCAGATTGGACCGCCCTCAGAGTACGCGGTGGTAGGTAAGTTGTACAGAAACGGTCGAGGTGGCCGGAACCCCCAGCGACCGTTGTATAGTGGCAAAGTGAGCCCCTCGAACACCGCAAACCAGATACCCGTTGCACACCGCGTCAACACGTTCAGCTATGCGATTCGGAACGTGGTGGTCGAGGCCCAGCGTGTCGAAGCGACGGGCCGGCGCGTGCGCTATCTGAATATCGGCGACCCCAACGCCTTCGGGTTCAAGACGCCGCCTCACCTGATCGCCGCCGTCGAGCGGGCCATGCGCGACGGTCACAACGGGTACGGGCCGTCACCGGGCATCGCCCCGGCGCGTGAAGCCGTCGCCGCCGAGTACACCGGCCGCGGCTTCCCGGTGTCGGCCGATCGCGTCCTCATCACCGCCGGCACGTCGGAGGCGATCGACCTCGTTCTGAGCTCGATCGTCGACAGCGAGAGCGAAGTGCTCGTGCCGATGCCCACGTACCCGCTGTATACGGCGCTGCTGGCGAAGATCGACGCGCGTGCGCGGTACTATCGGACCGATCCGGCGCGTGGTTGGCTGCCTGATCTCGATCACCTCGAAAGTCTGGTGACCAAGGCGACGCGCGCACTGGTCGTCATCGACCCCAACAACCCGACGGGCGCGACGTATCCAACCTCGACGCGCCGCGCGCTGCTCGATTTCGCCGACCGGCACGGTCTCGTGATGCTCGCCGACGAAGTGTACGGCGATCTCGGCTACGACGGCCCCATCGATCCGATCGGCAAGCTCGACCCGGACGCGGCCATCATCTCGTTCTCCAGCCTGTCGAAGGCGTATCTTGCGCCTGGATGGCGCACTGGCTGGATGGGGATTGGCCGCTCGCCGCGGCTCGACCCGGCGCTCGCCGCGATCAGAAAAATGTCGGACGCGCGGCTGTGCAGCAACGTGCCGATGCAGTACGCCGTGGCGGAAGCGCTCCTGGGCGACCGGTCGCACCAACCGGTGTTCCGTGCGGCGCTCAAGACGCGCGCGACGCTGACCGCTCGACGTCTGTCGTCGATCCCCGGCATGACGTGCGCGCTCCCGGTGGCCGGCTTCTACGCGATGCCGAGACTCGCGCTGCCGCCGGGCCGCACCGACGAGGACTACATCCTCGGGCTCCTGCGTACAACGGGTGTCCTGTGTGTCTACGGGTCGGGCTTTGGCATGCCGGCCGAAGACGGCTCGTTTCGCGTGGTGTTCCTCGCCTCGCCCGAAGAACTCGACGACATCTACAACTTGATGACGGAGTTCACGGCGCAGTATCTCGGCAATTCCTGAACCTCGCCTGGCAAACTCTCGTAAACTTCGGCATGCGCCGCGATCCGCTGGCCTACCTGACGACCGAGCTCAGCTCGCTCAAAGCGCAGGGCCTTTACAGGCCCCTCCGGATTCTCGAGGACGAGCAGAAACCCACGACGACGTTCGACCATCGCCAGGTGGTCAACCTCTCGTCGAACAACTACCTCGGCCTGACGACGCACCCGCGGCTGCGCGAGCGGGCGGTCGAGGCGATACGGCAATTCGGCGTCGGCACCGGCTCGGTGAGAACCATTGCCGGCACCATGGCGATTCACATGGAACTCGAACGGCGCCTCGCCGAGTTCAAGAAGACCGACGCCGTCGTCGTGTTTCAGAGCGGCTTCACGGCCAACGCCGGTACCGTCTCCGCGGTCCTCGGCAAAGACGACGTCGTCGTGTCGGACGAGCTGAATCACGCGAGCATCATCGACGGGTGCCGCCTGAGCCGCGCCACGATCAAGGTCTTCCCCCATAAAGACGTGGACGCCGCCCGCAAGGTGCTGCAGTCGCTGCCGGCCACCCAGCGCGCCCTCCTCATCACCGACGGGGTCTTCAGCATGGACGGCGATCTCGGACCGCTGCCGGCCCTGTGCACGCTGGCCGAAGAGTACGGCGCCATCATGATGGTGGACGACGCGCACGCCAGCGGCGTCTTCGGGCAGAACGGCAGGGGGACGATCGATCACTACGGCGTCCACGGCCGGGTGGACATTCAGGTCGGCACGCTGTCGAAAGCCATCGGCGTCCTGGGCGGCTACGTCGCCGGCAGCCGCGCGCTCATCGAGTTCCTGTACCATCGCGCGCGCCCGTTTCTCTTTTCCACATCACACCCTCCGGCGGTGGCCGCCGCCTGCATCGCCGCGATCGATGTGCTGCTCGAGGAACCGCAGATCATCGATCGGCTGTGGGACAACACACGGTTCTTCAAAGCCGGCCTTACCGGCCTTGGATTCAACACCGGTGTCAGCGAAGGTCCGATCACGCCGGTGATCGTCGGTGACGGCGCGATGGCCATGACCCTGTCGGATCGTCTCTTCGAGGCCGGCGTCTTCGCGCAGGGCATCGCGTCTCCCACCGTGGCGGTGGGCAAGGCCCGCGTACGCACCATCGTCACCGCCACCCACACGCGCGACGAGTTGCAGTTTGCTCTGGACGCGTTCGGCGCGGTCGGCCGCGAACTGGGAATCGTGCATTGAGAAAGACCGGCCGGCTCCGCGATTGGCTCCATACGTACATCCGCGATCTGAAGGCCGAGGATCTGCAGCGGCTCTTTACGCGCGACACGCGCGAAGCCTACCAATTCTTCGCGCGCCACATCGACTCGAGGGAGCTCGAAGGCCTGCGGTGGCATCAGCGGGTGTTCGTCCACGTCCGGCTGTTTTTCACCGCGTTTACCATGAAGCTCTCGCCGGCGCGGCGCGTCGTGTATGCCGCGTCGATCATCCTGGCGGCCGTCGGGGTGTTCAATCTGATGCGCGTCCAGATGGCTCAGGCGAACCTCGGCGCGGTGCGCGTGTTCCTACCCGGGCTCAGGCTGCCGGACGGACTTGGGCTGCTGCTCGCCGCCTTCGTGCTCGTGAATCTGCTCGTTCTGCTCGAAGTGGCCGATCGCCTTTCGCTGAAGAACGACCTCGAGATCGCCCGCGAAATCCAGAAGGCGATGCTGCCGCCGGGCCGCTTTCGGGCGCCCGGCGTGGACGTCATGGGACTGAGCCGCCCGGCCAACACGGTGGGCGGCGACTTCTACGAAATCCTGTCGCTCGGCGACGGCCGTGTGCTCACAGCCGTCGGCGACGTCGCCGGAAAAGGCAGCCCGGCGGCGCTGCTGATGGCGCTGCTGCTGGCGATGATGCGCACGCTCTCCGACGAGCGGCTCGCGCCGGCCGATCTCATGGCGCGACTCAACGTCCAGGTATGCCGCCAGGCCCCTGGCAGCCGCTTCATCACGCTGTTCTACTCGGTGTTCGACACCGCCACGGGCGAGCTGACGTACGTGAACGCCGGCCACACGCAACCGCTCGTTCTGCGCGCGGGTGGCGGCGTCGATCGGCTGCAGGACGGCGGCGTCGCGCTCGGCATGTTCGACCACTCGCTCTACAGCGCCGGCCGCGCGTCGCTTCAGCCGGAGGACATGCTCGCGGTCTACAGCGACGGCATCACCGAGGCGGAAAATCCAGCCGGCCTCCCCTTCGACGAGCAGGGGCTGGAAAACATCCTGCGGGCCGAACAGGGCAACAACGTGGCGGCCATCGGCGCCGCGGTCGTTCGCGCCGTCGAGCAGCACACCGCCGACATCCGGCTCGCCGACGATTTGACGCTCCTATTGCTTCGCCGCTCTACCGTGCCAGCGGCGGCCGGTGTCTAATAGTTATCAGTGGGGAACGGCTTCCGGCTCACCGCCCTAGCCATCTCGGTGTGCCTCTGCCTCGCTGTCGTGAGCGGCGCCCGAGCTCAGGTACAGCCCGCGCCCGAACCGCCAGCGCCCGGGGTTACAGACCCCGTACACGCGCTGCTCGAGCAACTCAGGCCAGTGGTGCAGAACGGCGACCTGCTGGGTTACCTCGACCTGGTGGCGGGCACCGCCGACCGGGCGCGGGCGATCGATTTCGGCCGCTCGGAGATCCAACCCGGCGCCACACGCGCCGTGATCCAGGAACGAGATCGTATTCCCTTTGGCGCCAGCCTCGATCCCGGCGGTTACCGCCTCGTCGTAGACGTCTTCGTCGAATTCGGCAAACGCGCGAGGGTGGCGACGTGGCAACTCGACGTGCAGCGGCTGCGCGGCGTGTGGGCGATCATCGGCGCGGAGCGGCTGACGAGCGTCGAGAATCTGTACCAGCTCTCGGTCGACGAAACGAGGGAGTTCGACGCCGCCCATTTGACGATCAAGGCCCAAGACCTCGATGTGACGCTCGAAGCCGGCAACGTGTTTCTCGTGCCGGCCGGCGCGGGCGTCACGGGCCTGGTGCTCCTCGGCCGCGGTGAAATGCGCTTTCGCCCGACGCCCGACACCGAGCGGGGCCAGGTCAAGATTTTCTGCGGCAGCGAGACGCTCGTCGCACGATTCGACGCGGCGTTTCTCCGGATCGATCCGTCAGATTTCGATCGTCTGGTGGCAAGCGATGCGCTCGAGGCCAGACCTGTCGATCCGCGCGACTTACGCAAAGCCAAGAAGCTATTCGCCGAAGACGCCCCGAAGTCGTACCAGCTTGGCCTCGGCGACCTCAGCACGGACTCGTGGTCGCTGCTGCCTGGCTTCGGGAATTTCGTCGGCGAAATCCACACGCGCCGCTTCGGCATACTGACGTACACGCGCTCGAAGTCCGAGGCCGAAGACATCACGCTGTTTGACCGCATCAGGCGTCGCAACATCGCCGTGTACGCGTCGGAGGAAACGCTCGCCCGCCGCGGACCATCGTACAGCGACGACGACACGCGCGATTACGACGTCCTCGACTACAACATCGATCTCGCCGTCTCACCGGGCCGCCAGTGGCTCGACGGGATGGCCAGCGTGCTGATCCGGGTGCGGGCGCCCATACTGAGCACGGTGTCGCTGCGGCTGGCCGACCCGCTCGTGGTGCGGTCGATCACGAACGATCGCTTCGGCCGGCTGTTCGGATTTCGCGTCACGCGCCAGAACGTGGTCGTCATCAACCTGCCTGGGGCGTTGACTCGCGACACGCTGACGACGATGACGTTCGTGTACGGCGGCCGCGTCGAGCCGCAGTCGGCCGACGGCGAAGCCGTGGGCGTGGCCGCCGCAGTGGGCAGCCCTCAGGACCCGCCCATCGAATCGTCGCCGGAAATCACCGCCGAGCCGAGCTTTCTCTACAGCAACCGCGTCGCGTGGTACCCGCAGGCCACGACGACCGACTACGCGACGGCCACCATGAAGATCAGCGTGCCCGCGCCGTACGAGGTCGTCGCGAGCGGCGCGCTCCAGCCCGGGTGGCCCCAGATCGCAGGCTCGAAGGACGACCAGAGCGAGCGGAAGATGTACTCGTTCTCGGCGGAGCAACCTCTCCGGTATCTGGCCTTCATTGTCAGCCGGTTCGTGCACGCGAACGGGATGACGGTGGTCTTTCCGCCATTCGAGCGGCCCGACACGGGCGCGCCGAGAACCGGCCTCGACTACAACAGCCTGGCCATTTCGATCGAAGCCAACCCGCGGCAGACGGGGCGAGCGCAGAGTTTCGTGGAGCGGACGGCCAACATCGCGCAGTTCTACGCGTCACTTGTCAACGACGTGCCCTACCCCACGTTGACCATCGCGCTGGTCGAAGGCGACCTGCCGGGCGGTCACAGCCCGGCCTATTTCGCGCAGGTCTTCCAGCCGCTGCCAGCGAGCACGCTCACCTGGCGCAACGATCCGGCGGCGTTCGAGCGGTTTCCGGATTTTTTTCTCGCGCACGAGGTCGCGCACCAATGGTGGGGCCAGGCCGTCGGGTGGCGCAACTACCACGAACAATGGATCAGCGAAGGGTTCGCGCAGTACTTTGCGGCGCTCTACGCCCAGCACCAGCGCGGCGACAACGTGTTTGCCGGCGTCATGGGCCAGATGCGCCGCTGGGCGATGGACCGGTCGGATCAAGGGCCGGTGTACCTCGGCTATCGCCTGGGCCACATCAAGAACGACAGCCGCATCTTCCGCGCACTCGTCTACAACAAGAGCGCCTCGGTGCTGCACATGCTGCGACGACTGGTGGGCGACGAGGCTTTCTTCCGGGGCGTGCGGCGCTTCTACGCAACCTCGCGGTTTCGCAAGGTGGGCACCACTGAATTTCAGAGGGCGGTCGAAATCGAAGCCGGACGGCCGCTCGACCGGTTCTTCGACCGGTGGATTTTCGGATCGACCCTGCCGCGCCTGAGCGTCGATTACCGCGTCGACGGCGCCGAGCTCGTGGTCCACGTCGAGCAGCTCGGCGAGATTTTCGACGTCCCGATCTCGCTGACGCTGCAGTACGCGGACCGCCGGAAAGCGGAGGTGGTGATCGCGGTGACCGAGGGGATCGTCGACCGGCGCATCCCGCTCACCGGCACGCTTCTGGATGTCG
Source organism: uncultured Acidobacteriota bacterium (assembly GCA_963755195.1). Lineage (GTDB taxonomy): Bacteria > Acidobacteriota > Vicinamibacteria > Vicinamibacterales > CAVVIG01 > CAVQJU01. Next base: position 404,956 of record CAVWIZ010000001.1, read on the forward strand.
ACATCAACAAGAACGACGGCACGCTGGCGGAATTTGTGAAGTAAGCCCGTCCGGGCTGCCTGGCGCACCCACCCTATTCGATATATTCTTGGTAGCGATGGACACTGTCACGTTGACGATCGATGGCCGCCAGATCACCGTCGACAAGGGCAAGACGGTGCTGCAGGCGGCGATCGAGAGCGGCATCTCCGTGCCCTACTACTGCTATCACCCCGGCATCGGCATCGACGGCTCGTGCCGCGTCTGCATCGTCAAGATCGAGAAGATGCCCAAGCTGCAGACATCCTGTTCGACGATCTGCGCGGACGGCATGGTGGTCAACACGCGCACGCCCGACGTCGTCGATGCCCGGGCGGGCGTGTTCGAGTTTCTGCTCGTCAATCACCCGCTCGATTGCCCCGTCTGCGACAAGGGCGGCGAGTGTCCGCTTCAGGATTTTTCCTACACGTTCGGCCCCGACCAGAGCCGGATGGACTTTCCGCGGCGCGTGTTCGACGGCGAAGGCGTCAAGGGCGACGTCGATTTCGGACCGACGCTGATGCTCAACCGCCAGCGCTGCATCCTGTGCACGCGCTGCGTCCGGTTCATGCGCGATGTGGAAGGCGACGCCCAGATCAACATCATCGATCGAGGCTACGGCAGCGAGATCGCGACGTTTCAGGAAGAAGGCGTCCACTCGCTGATGTCGGGCAACCTGATGGACGTCTGTCCCGTCGGCGCGATCACGACGCGCGACTATCGCTTCAAGTCGAGGCCCTGGGACAACCCGAAGGCCGTAGACACCATCTGCACGCTCTGCTCGAAAGGCTGCAATACAACCGCCTGGTTGAAAGCGAAGCCGGAGTGGGCGAAGGGCGCGCAGCTGATTCGCTTTACGCCGCGCATGAATCCCGAGGTGAACGGCTACTGGATGTGCGACATCGGCCGGTTCGAGTATCACTGGATTGAAGGCGACGATCGCCTCCGGCAGCCACTCGTCAAAGATGCCACGGGTGCGCACCGACCGGTGCCCTGGCGCGACGCGCTGGCGACGCTGGTCGAACGCCTCGCCACCGCGGGCAGGGCGAACCCGGAAGGCGTACGGTTCCTGCTGTCCGCACACGCCTCGCACGAAGAGCTGTTTCTCTTCCGGCGCCTGGCTGAAGAGCTTATCGGGCATCTCAAGACGGTGACGGTGAGCTGGCGGACGACGCCAAAAATGCAGCCGCCGGGCGGCAAGTTCCTGGTGCCCGAGGTTGATGCGCCAAACGTCAGCGGTGCGCGGCTGTTCGGACTCGTCCCCGGCGGAACCGGCGATACCGGCGTCGCGGCTGTTGGTGACCTGCGGGCGGCGGTCGAAGCCGGGCAGGTGTCGGCGTTGTATGTCTTCGACCCGGGGCCCGGTGGCTCGCTCGGCCACACCACGGGCGCCGGAGATGACGATTGGATCGTCAGCGCGCGCGCTCGCGGCACGCTGCCGCTTCTGATCGTGCAGGGCGTGCTCATGACACAACTGGCACGCGCGGCCGATGTGGTCCTTCCGGGCGCATCCTATGTCGAGAAGGACGCGTCTTACACCAACGACCAGGGTCGGCTCCAGGCGGCGGCGGCCGCCATCCCCCTTGTGGGCGACGCGATGGAAGACTGGCAGATTCTCGTGAACCTCGCCAAGGGTCTTGGCGTGCGGCTCGACTACGCCGACGCGGCGCAGGTGCGGGCCGACATCAGTCGCCGATTCGCCGGCGTCAAGGAGCTCGAAGGCATCACGTCACTCGGGTTTGCGCGCCCGGTCGAAGCCCGCCACTGGCTGCAGGCGAGCAATCCGTCGGAACGGTGGAAATGGGATTTCATGTTCCAGGACCTGCCGCCCGTGAAAGGCACGGTCGATCCGTCGGCGCTACCGCCCATGCCAGTCGGCGCGATCCCGTTACGCGAGGTCAAATCGTAGGCGGATGCGAAAGTCCCTCGTCGTTGTCATGGCGCTTGCGTGGCTCGGCGTCGCGGGCGCCGCGAACGCGCAGCTCCGCGGCGTCAAAGCCGACATTGCGCCGATTGTCGAGGCCGACGGCGCCAATGCCGGAGCGAACGCGCGGGCAGCCCTCCAGGTGACTCTTCCCGAAGGCTTTCACGTCCAGTCGAACAAGCCTCGCGACCCGCTGCTCATTCCAACGGAGCTGACGATTGACGCCCCAGCCGGGGTGTCGGTGGCCGAAGTGGTGTTCCCGACACCAGTGGACTTGAAGCAGATCGGCGCCGATCAGCCGCTGGCCGTTTTCGAGCGGAGTTTTGCGATTGGGGTGCGATTGACGATTGCGGCCAACGTGGCGGCCGGCAACCTGGTTGTTCCCGCCCGGCTGCGCTACCAGGCGTGCGACGCCACCACGTGCTTCGCGCCGACGACGGCGGGCGCCGAGTGGACGCTGCGTGTCGTGCCGGCCGGCGCGAAGACTACAGTCATACACAGCCTCGAACACATCGCATTCGGCCGCGGCGAAGCGCCCGGCGCGATTGTCGCCACGCCGTCCCGGGCGGCGAACCCCGAAAGCTCCGGGAATGCCGACAACCTCGCCAGTATCGAGAAGCGCCTCGACACGTTTACCATCATGGGCACCACCGGCGGCTACCTCGGCCGCGACGACTTCCTTCGCTTCGTGCACAACGCGGAAAACGGCGTGAAGGAAAAGGGGCTGTTCGAGGGACGTGGGCCCCTGGCGATTCTGTTACTGGTGTTTCTGGGCGGCATGGCCCTCAACCTCACACCGTGCGTCCTGCCGATGATCCCGATCAACCTGGCCATCATCGGCGCGGGAACGCAGGCCGGCTCGCGCGGACGTGGATTTCTGCTCGGCGGCACGTATGGTGCGGCCATGGCGCTTGTTTACGGAGCGCTCGGTCTGGTGGTGATCCTGACGACCGGCACGTTCGGCACGATCAACGCGTCACCCTGGTTCAACCTCGGCATCGCCGTGCTGTTCGTGGCCCTCGCGCTGGCCATGTTCGACGTCATCACCATCGACTTCTCGCGCTTCTCGAGCGGGCTGACCTTCGGCAACGCGAGCCGCGGCACGTTCGTCCTGGCGTTTGGCATGGGCGCCGTCGCGGCGCTGCTTGCCGGCGCCTGTGTCGCCCCTGTGGTCATCCAGGTCGTCCTGTTCTCCAGCAATCTTTACGCACAGGGCACCGCCATCGCCCTCGGGCTCCCATTCCTGCTCGGCGTCGGCATGGCTGTACCGTGGCCGATTGCCGGCGCCGGTCTCGCGGCTCTCCCGAAACCTGGTGCGTGGATGGTGCGCGTGAAGCAGGTCTTCGGCGTGATGATCTTCGCCACGGCCCTCTACTACGGGTACCAGGCGTACGAGCTGATGGCCAATCGCTTTGTCGACGCGTCAGAGGTTGCCTCGAGCGTGGAGGAAAAAGTGAAGGCGGGCTGGCATCGGTCGCTGGCCGAAGGACTGGACACGGCCTCGCGCGAGCAGAAGCCGGTCCTCATCGACCTGTGGGCCACCTGGTGCAAGAACTGCCTGACCATGGACAAGACGACGCTCGCGGATGCCGAGGTGACCTCCGCGTTGAGCGGATATGTGCGGATCAAATTCCGCGCGGAGGATCCCGACGAGCAGCCGGCGAAAGGGGTGATGCGGCGCTTCGACGCCGTTGGTCTGCCGACCTACGTCATCCTTCGTCCGAAGTCGTGATACTCTGTGCTCGCCTGAGCACGCCCCACAAAGGTATCCGATGCGATCGCGTCCAGCCAGATTGATCCTCGGTGCGGGAGCGCTCGTTGCCCTCGGCGCGGCCGCGTTCTTCGTCAACCGTTCCGAACACCACATCTCGGCTATGCGCGCCGCAGAGCGCGCGTTCGACGTGTTGGCGCGCGAAGCTGCCGACGGCCTCGCCGATCTCCGTGTCTCGCAGGCGGCGTACGTCGCGGCGGGACAAGGCGTCGCGTTCTGGATGCCGAAGGTCGCCGCGACGGCAGCCGCCGTGACGCAGAAGATGGCCGAGCTGCGAGCCGCGGCCAGCGACGACGCCACGCGTGCGGCGCTCGACGCAGCCAGCGCCACGCTTGCCGAGTTCGGCAACGTCGACCGGCGGGCGCGCGAATACCTCACATCGGGGCAGCAGCTCATGGCCGGCGACATCATCTTTACAGAGGGCGGCCAGTCGGCGTCCGTGGCCGCGCAGGAGGTCAACGCTGCCCGCGCCGCCGAGCATCAGGCGATCGACGCTGCGGTATACACGTACCGCAGGCAGCAAGCGGCCGCTCTCGGCGGTGCCGCCGCCATCACCCTCCTCGTCTTGATCGTGCTGGTTCCGGTGTCGCGCGCGTCCGAATCGGCGGCGAGCACTGAAATTGAACCGCAGTCTCGCGAAGCCTTGTCAGGCGGCAGGGCGGGGATCGTCCTGCGCGACGCACCAACCACCCTCTCGAACCATGAAACGGCGCGTTCGGGGACCGGGCCGCTCCTGCGGGCCGCCTCAGAGCTCTGTACGGATTTCGGACGCGTGAGCGACGTCGAGGAGTTGAAGACGCTCGTCGGCCAAGCCGCCAACCTCCTGGACGCCAGCGGCCTCGTCGTCTGGGTCGCGAGCGCCAACGGTGGCGAACTGGAGCCCGCCCTCTCCCATGGCTACACGTCTCAGGTGCTGGCGCGAATGGGTGCCATCCCGCGGTCGGCCGACAACGCGGCGGCAGCGGCGGTCAGGACGCGTCAGCTGCAAATCGTGCTCGCTCGTCCGGGGTCGTCGAGCGGGGCTGTGGTGGCGCCGCTCCTCTCACCGGAGGGCTGTGTCGGCGCGCTTTCTGCCGAAATCCGGAGCGGCGGCGAAACCTCGGAAAGCGTCCAGGCGCTGGCCGCGATCTTTGCCGCCCAGCTCTCCGGCGTCCTCCACACGCCGCCCGCGTCGCACGAACAGCGAGCGACAGGCACGGGTACACCCTAGAATCCATCTGTCGCCACCAGAGGTCGACGTCACTCGGGCTGTACTGACTGCAGGACGCTCGCGGCCGAGTCCCACTCGGCTTCAGGCGTGATTCCGGCCTGATTTCCGCTTAGAGGGCGGGCACAGGATTTGATGGCGTCTGCTGCGGGTCGCGCCGAGTCAACGGAATGCGTCCATTTAGGCAGGCGCTGGCACCGCCGCATTCCGTCTTTACGTCCACGATTCGCGCGCGACCTGATTACCTCATCCAGCCCGTCCCGCCCAACCTGCGGTCCTGCCCTGGTCTCTGTCCCGCCCCATCGTGTTGTCCCGCGTCACGCGTTGATCTTGAGCGCCACCACCGTCATGTCGTCCTTCGCCCGTGCCTCGCCGCGAAAGTCGGCCACGGCGCCGAAAACGTCCTCCACGATCACGCTCGCGGGCTGGTGTCGTGCTTCGAGCACCACTCTCGACAACCGTTCAATGCCAAACTCGCGGCCGCGCGCATCGTTTGCCTCGAACACTCCGTCCGTGCAGAACACGTAGACGTCGCCGATGGCGAGCTCGTACGTCACCTCATCGTACGTGGAGCCGGCAAACGACCCCAGCGGCACGCCGGGCAACACAATCTGTGCGGCTGCGTCGCCGCTGCAGCGCACGGGATACGGCAGCCCGGAATTGGCAAACACCACGGAGCGGCGTTTGAAGTCGAAGAGGGCGTAGCAGAGCGTGCAGTAGTACGGCTCGAGCTGGCGCTCGTTGAGGATGGTGTTCATCGACGCCAGCACGCCGGCGGGGCTCGATCGGTCCGACGTATAGCGGCGCCGGAACGTCCGCGAACGCACCAGCTCGCCGGCAAACGCGCTGTAGAGGGCCGCGGGCACTCCCTTGCCAGACACGTCGCCCACGGCAATCACCAGGCTGTACGGTTCGGGGGTGATGAAATCGTAGAGATCGCCGCCCAGTTCATAGGCCGGCTCGAACCGAGCAGCGACGTCCACGCCTTTAAGCCGCTTGGGCAGCCCGGTCGGCAGAAGCGCGACCTGCACGCGCTGAGCAAAGCGGACTTCCTTTTCCAGCCTGATCTCGTTCGAGTGAATCGTTTCGTACAATCGCGCGTTCTCGATGGCCACCGCCGCCTGGCTGGCCAGGAGCGTCAGCACCTGGACGTCACTTTTCTTGAACGCGTCGAGCTGCGGGCTCTCGAGATCGAACACGCCGATGCAGCGATCCTTGAAAATCAACGGGACCACGAGCTCGGACCGAATGTCGTCCACGACCTGAATGTAGCGCGGGTCGGTCGACACGTCCGACACCAGCACAGGTTCCTTGTGGAGCGCGGCGTAGCCCACCAGGCCGGTGCCGATTTTCACACGCGTCGGCACGCTCTGGTCGCCGTAACTCACGGCGGTTTTCATCTCCAGTTCCTGCGTGTCCTCGTTCACGAGCAGGATGCCAAACGTCCGGTAGTCGACGACCCGGCGGGTAAAGCCGGCCAGACGGGTGAGCAATTCGTCCAGGTTGAGAATCGAGCCGAACTCGCGCGAGACCTCCGCCAGCGTTTCAAGCGTGGTCGTGTACTCGCGCTCGTGCTCGAAGAGCCGGGCGTTCTCGATCGCGACCGCGACGTGCGCGCCGAACTGGCGCAGCACGGCTTCATCCACCTCGGTGAACTGGCCAGGCGTGTCGCTGAGCAGGTTCAGCGCGCCGATCACACGTCCCTTGCGCCGCAGGGGCACGACCAGCTCGGAGTTCGAGCCGGGAACAGCTTCGACGTATCGGGGATCGGCGTGGACGTCGTTCACGAGCAGCGGGTGGCCGGCCGCGACGGCGGCGCCGACCAGCCCCTGGCCAACGTCGAGCCGCAGCGTACGCGAGACCTCCGCGGGATAGCCGACCGAATAGGCAATGGTGAGCTCGTTGCGTTTGGGATCGAGCAGGTAGACGGCAAACGCGTGGAAGTGCGTGAGCTTGCTGATCAGCTCCGGGATCTTCTGCAGCAGCTCCTCGAGGTCGAGAACCGACGTGACTTCTCGCCCCAGCGCAAAAAGCGCCGTCAGCGCTTCGATAGCGCTTGCGCGGACATCCGGCTCGGGGGCGGTCGACGGTTGAGTCACAGGATTGGCGAACAGGTCTTACAAGTATAATCGTTTGTTCACATGGACCTGACGCTCCCGCTCGATCAGGCGGCGATTGAAGCGATTCTGCCGCATCGCTACCCTTTTCTGCTGGTCGACCGCGTCACCGAATTCGAAGTCGACAAGCGCATCGTCGGCATCAAGAACGTCTCGCGGAACGAACGCTATCTTTCGAACGCCACCAACGGCGCTCCGGTCCTGCCGCCCACCATCCTCACCGAGGCGATCGCGCAGGTGGGCGCCATCCTGATCCTCGCGAAGCCTGAAAACCGCCAGCGCGTTCCCCTGTTCAGAGGCATCGAGCGCGTCCGCTTCCGGCGCCCGGTCCGTCCGGGCGACGTCGTGGAAATCGAAGCGAACGTCGTGAGACTCAGAAAGCGCATGGGTGTGCTGCGGGGCGTGGCGCGCGTCAACGGTCAGATCGTCGCCGACGGGACGATGACGTTCGCCTTCGGGCCTCCGCAGCCCTGATTCACCTACGCGACGACGGTTTCGGCGGAGAGTCGCACGCAGTTGCGCCCTTGCTCCTTCGCCCGATACAGGGCGGCGTCGGCGCGGCCGATCAGCGCTTCCCTGTCGATTTCCGCCGGCATCGCCACCGTCACGCCGAAGCTCGCGGTGATGTTGAGGGTTTCGTCCTTCCAGTGGACCGGTAACTCCTCCAGCGAGCGCCGAAGCGTGTCGGCCACGCGTTTGGCGCCTTCAAGCGGCGTCTCGGGAAGCAGCACGATGAACTCTTCGCCGCCGTAGCGGCACTTCAGGTCGCTGCCCCGGAGCTCGTCCCGCATCTTTGCGCCGACCGCGGCCAGCACGGCGTCGCCGCAGAGATGTCCATATCGATCGTTGATCTCCTTGAAGTGGTCGAGGTCGAACATGATGAGCGACATCGGCAGTCGCGACCGCTTGGCGCGGCGGAGCTCGACTTCGATCACCTCGAGCGCGTGGGTGCGGTTGAAGCAGCCCGTGAGACCGTCGCGCAGGCTGTGTTCCTTCTGTTCGCGGAACAGCTGAGCGTTCCTGAGCGAGATGCCGAGCAGCGTCGCGGCGGCCGCCAGCACGCGGCGCCGCCCCTCGGTGAAGGGGCCCGCCGCGTCCGGAACGCCGAGCACGCCAACCGTGTGGCCGCCGGCCGTCATCGGCAGGCACAGGTGCCCCTCGGCGGACACCGGACTGCCGGACACCCCGGACGCGCCGCCCAACATGGCCCGATCGGCAATCTCCTCGTGGATCTGTTCGAGATCGCGCCGGTTTTCGCGCGCAGCTCCCACGAGCCCCAGCCAATGTCCGTCGAGACGCATCATCGCCCATGCGTCGTCGGTGCCGGCCAGCTTGGGCAGGTGTTGCATCACGACGTCTCGGATGGCGTCGAGATCCAGCGACCGCCCGAGCGCCTGACCGAAGATGACAAGGCGCTCAAGTTCCTCGGCGCGCGTTTCCGCCAGTTTGGCGTCGGCTTCGGCCGACGCCGCCTGCGCTTTCGCTTCCTGACGCTTCCCTTGCTGGTGAAGCGCAAACAGCACAATGAGGATGAGGAGCGCGGGCAACAGCGCGAGGCCGGACGACTGTTCGACGGCGCGCGCCATATCGAGCAGAACGCGAATCTGCCGGGAGAAGACCACGATCAGGGCGACCGCGAGGCCGGCCAGGAGCATTCGGTCCTGCCGGCCGATGAAATTCATGAAGGGCTTCGACTTCAGCATGTTCTGAAAGCTCCACGAATCCGGAATCCCGTCTCGGTATAATCCCAACCGTGGAACGCCGCGCCGCCGCTTTCGCGCGGCTTTTCGAAGCCGTCCTCGAGGGCGTGTACATCGGGACGATCGGTCCGAACGCGACCGCGACGATTGCGGCCAACGCGCACCTCAAGCTGATATTCGGCTACGAGAGCGACACCCCGGACGCCGATGTGCGTCCGTTCGACCGCGAGCGCTTTGTCGATCCACAGGCGCGCGCCGCGCTGGTCGACCGCCTGAGCACCAGCGGGACGGTCGGCGACTACCTGCTCCGCCTGCGCCGGGCCGACAACACCGCCGTGTGGGTGGAAATGACGGCGCGCGCGGACCGGCCGGCCAAGGACGGCAAGCCTCCGCGTCGAGGCGCTGATGCGAGACGTCAGCGAACGCAAGAAGCTCGACGATGAGACGCGGGACATCTACCACCAGCTTCTGCAGGCCGAAAAGATGGCCGCTCTCGGCCACACGATTTCCGGCGTCGCGCACGAGCTGAACAACCCGCTCGCGACGATCCTGAGCTGGTCCGAGCGCTTGTCGCAGCGGCCGACGCTTGACGCGTCGCTGCGCCTCGGCCTCGAAACGATTCTCGGCGAATCCGAGCGCGCCGCACGCATCGTCCGCAACCTCCTGACCTTCGCGCGCAAGCGCCAGACGACGCGCGCGATGGTTGACGTCAACCATGTCGTGCGCGAAACGCTCGCGCTGCGGGCGTACGACCAGCGGATCACGAACATCAGCGTCATCGACGCCCTGGCCGCCGGCCTGCCGCAGGTGTTCGCCGACGGCCACCAGGTGCAGCAGGTCCTGCTCAACCTCATCATCAATGCCGAACAGGCCATGCTTTCCGAGCACGGGCGGGGCGTGCTGGTGGTGCGTTCGTGGCACGATGCGGAGCGGGAATCGGTCATCCTCGAGGTCAACGATGACGGCCCGGGCATTCCGGACGATCTCCAGCCGAAGATCTTCGATCCGTTTTTCACGACAAAAGAGGTCGGCCAGGGCACCGGCCTTGGCCTGACGGTCGCCTATGCCATCGTGCAGGAACATGGCGGACGGATTCGCATCGAGTCGTCCTCGGGCGCGGGCGCATCGTTCTTCGTCGAGCTCCCGGTAAGCGGAAAGCTGCCTCCGGCCGCCCCGGGGGCGGCGAAGATGGAGCGACGAGTCAGCCCGGTTGCCGGGGCGTCGATTCTCGTCGTCGAGGACGAGGCCGCGTTGGCGACGGCGGTGATGGATGCGCTGCACGACGCCGAGTACCTCGCCGACTGGGCGGCCGACGGCGAGCAGGCGCTGGCCAAAGTGAAGGCGCAATCCTACGACCTGGTCATTTGCGATCTGAAGATGCCCAAGCTGGACGGTCGGGCGTTCTATCGATCGCTGTCGGCCGCGGTCCCGGCCCTCCGCAAGCGCGTCGTCTTCGTGACGGGCGATGTGGCCGGTACCGACGCAGAGCAGTTTCTGAAAGACACCGGATGCCGCTGGCTCGCCAAGCCGTTCAGGCTTGGCGACCTGTTGAAAGCGGTGCGAGACGGTCTCGTGTAGTGCAACTACCGTGCGGCAGCGACGGCCTGGCGCTGGCGCCCCATCTTCAACGTCGCCCGAGCCATCGTCAGCTTTTTCGCCGGCTTGTACGTGAGCACCACGGCCGAGGCGGCGGCGCTCTGCTGGGCCTTGGCCACCGGGGCCACCGTCGCGGCGGTCATCGGCTTGCGCGCCGCAAAGGCCAGGAACGCCTTCCGCATCTCCGCGATCTGCCGCGATCCCATTTCTCCAAGCGACTCACGGAGGCGTCGAATCGCGCGGGCGTGAAGCTGCGACACGCGGGACTCGTTCACGCCAATCTCGGCGCCGATCTGCTTCATCGTCACTTCGCCGTAGTAGTAGAGGCCGACGACCTTGCGCTCGCGCCAGGGCAGCGACTGGATCGCCGCACGGACGCGCTCGCGCGTCTCGAGTTTTTCGTAGGCCTTGTCCGGAGAGTCGGGCTCGGAGGGCACAAGGGCCGGCGGGAGCGATGATTCGTCGAAATGCTCGCCCGTGGCGAGCGGTGACGTCGATTCGATGGTGTTGATGCGAACGATCGTCCGGCTCAGCCGTTTTTCATCGGAGCCGACGCGCGCGGCCAGATCGGCCATGGACGGCTCGTGTCCCAATTCGCGTCGCAGCGCCTCGCGCGCCGCGTCGAGCTCGCGGCGCTGGCGGCGGACGCCGCGGGGCCAGGCGTCCCGGCGGAGCGCGTCGATCATGGCGCCTCTGACGCGCCGTTCCGCGAAGGTCTCGAATTTGATGCCGCGGTCTTCGTCAAACCGGTGCGCGGCGTCAATGAGACCGATGACGCCGTCCTGGACGAGATCGCCGATGTCAATCGAGTTCGGCATGGAAGCCGCCATTCGGCGCGCGAGTGCTTCGACAAACGGGATACCCGACACGATCCGGCGATTCTGACTGGCGGCAACAGGCTGAGCGCGCATGAGGTCTCCTTAAGGGACTGAGCGGCGAGTCACGGATGCGCGATATCGCAATGGCGGTACCAACAAGATACGCTGTGTACCTTTTAGCGACCTTCAGAACGAGCCAATTCGTGTAACTTGTTATTGCTGAGTTACTTGCTACCGTGTTCCGATCCTGGACTGCAGTAGTAAGCTAGGGCGTGAAGCCGCAGATTTCGTCAATACTTTGACGATATCTAGGCTGTCGCAGTCAAAATTATGACTGTCGGATTACAGATCTTGCGTACGGTGATTACGCTTCCGAGGCGGGACTATTGGCGTGACGGCGGATTTCTTTGGTCGTCCCCATGGCTTCGAGGACGCTGGCGACCACCTGGGCCGCCCGCGCGCGGTGAGTGTCGTCGGGCGATTTCGCTTCGAGCAGCTCGGCGTGCGCGAGGATGATGCCGAGCTGGTTGTTCAGTCGGTGAAAGAGGAGGCGCAGTTCTGGCGACTCGTCCATGGGTCCCCTCGCGAGGAGTTCCTCGGCGCTGAACCGGCCCTGCATCAGGCTTGGTTCCGCCCCTCAGCCTGCCACACGGCCGGCACAGCGGGACGATCGCTGTGGTGCGGATCACGCCAGAGGGTGTCGACAAAGATGCGGACCGATCCGCCCGCGGTGCGGACGTATTCGATTTTTCCGCTTGAGAGCCAGTTGTAGATCGTTCGCCGGCTCACACCGACCAGCTCGCAGGCCTTCATGATGGAGATCGTTTTTCGTTCCACTTGGCACATGCCTCCCGTGAAATGGTGTATCGGTAGTACGCCGAGCCGGGATTAGGGAGTCTAGGAACGGACAGGACTCGACTCTGGGGACGGCTTGTGTCAAAATATTGGCGACCTCGTAAATGACTGATCAGACTAGACATGTTCTCCTCGTTGAAGACGAGGCCCCTCTACGCGAGGCTGTCGCCGAGCAGCTGACCGACCGCGGTTACCATGTGGAACAGGCCGACACGGGCGAAGCGGCGATTACTCGTCTCGCCGACTTCGCCTTCGACATCATCCTCACCGACCTCCGACTGCCTGGCATCGACGGCTCCGCCGTCGTCGAAGCCGCGGTCGAACGCTATCCGGACATCATCGCGATCGTGATCACCGGGTACGGCACCGTCAAGGACGCCGTCGAAGCCATCAAGCGCGGTGCGCGCGACTTCGTCAGCAAGCCCTTCCAGATCGACGAGCTGCTCCACGTGCTCGATTCCGCGCTCGAACAGCGCCGCCTGCGATCGGAGAACGCGTACCTGCGGGCGCAACTCGAAGAGCGGTATCGATTCCAACAAGGCATCGTCGGCAAGAGCCGGGCGATGACCAAGCTGTTCCAGTTGCTCGAGACCGTCGCCGCCACCAACAGCACCATCCTCGTCACCGGCGAAACCGGCAGCGGCAAGGAGGTGGTCGCCCGCGCGATCCATCAGCACAGTCCGCGCCGCATGCAGCGATTTGTCGCCCTCAACTGCAGCGCGATTCCCGAGACGCTGCTCGAAGCGGAGCTGTTCGGTCACGTGCGTGGCGCGTTCACCGGAGCGGTCGGCAACCGGCAGGGACGGCTCGAGCAGGCGCACAAAGGCACGCTCCTGCTCGATGAAGTGGGGACGATGAGCGGGGGACTGCAGATGAAACTGCTGCGTGTCCTGCAGGAGCGTGAGTTCGAACGAATCGGCGATACGCATACGACGAAGGTGGACGTCCGCGTCATCGCCGCCACGCACAGCGACCTTCGGCGGATGGTCACGGACGGGCAGTTCAGAGAGGATCTGTTCTACCGGCTCAACGTCATCCCGGTACACGTGCCGCCGCTGCGCGAGCGCAAGGAGGACATCCCTCTTCTCGTGCAGCATTTTCTCGACAAGTTCGCGGCGCTCGGTGCTGCTTCGGACGCGGGCCCCGCCAAGGGGGCAGCGCAGGCGTTCAGGCCAGCCATCACCGTGTCGCAGGAAGCGATGCGGCGGCTCATGTCGTATCAGTGGCCCGGCAACGTGCGTCAGCTCGAGAACGCGATCGAAAGAGCCGTGGCGTTCAGCGGAGGGCGTGCGCACATCGACGTGGCGGATCTTCCGTCAGAGGTCCAACACTCGCCGGAAACGGCAATTCCGACCTCGTTGGCGTTGCCGGACGAAGGCCTCAACCTGGACGTGTACGTCGGCAACATCGAGCGCGAGCTCATCCAGCTGTCTCTCGAGCGCACCGGCGGTAACAAGGGCCAGGCCGCGAAACTTCTCAGCCTCAAGCGCACCACGCTTGTCGAAAAGCTCAAGCGCTTCGCCCGCTAGCGGTAAAATCGCAGCAATGCCACCACGCTACGCCTACTGGACCATCCTGATCGACAACAAGCCGACGGCGTTCCGGGCGCGCGACAAGGAAGAGCTGCTGCCCACGCTGACACAGCTTCGCCGGACGAATGCCGATGTGGTGATGAAGTGGTTCGCGCGCGGACGGATTTGGGACTCGCCCGAGGCGGAGCAGCAGGCACAGCGGCGCCCGCCGGTCACAGGCGAAAAGCGGAATCGAGACTGGCGTCCAGGCGGTGCACACAAGGATCCCCGCGACCGGTTCAAGAAAAAGAATCGACCGGAACGCGCCTGGTCGGACAAGGACGTATCCGTTCGTCGCGATCGCGACAAGCTCGGTCCTCCTCGAACCCCGTCAAGCGCCGCGTCCGCTTTCAGACCCGCTGGTCCTCCTCGCGGTGACAGACCGGCGAGTCCACGACCGAACGATCGCCCGTGGCGCAATAGACCGCCCGCGGGCTCGCCCCGCAGCGACCGGCCATGGACCGGTAAGCCACCGGTCGGTCCACCTCGCGGTGACCGGCCCTGGACCAACAAACCACCAGCAGGTCCACCTCGCGGTGACCGGCCCTGGACCAACAAACCACCAGCAGGCCCACCTCGCGGTGATCAACCCTGGCGCAACAAGCCAGCTAGCGGAGGAGCCCAGGGGGGCAAGCGGCCGTGGAGCACCAGACCCAGTGGACCGCCGCACGGTGACCGCCCCTGGCATAACGCCGCCCGCGACAGCCGGCCGTCATCTCCGCGTGGCGCCCGTCCGCCGCGCAAACGCCGCGACGACGAACCCGATCAGAAATGATTCTGGCTGGTTACACAGGTTATGGTGTCGCATGTCGTCTTGATGAAACCTCGGCCCGACTTGGGGCCGATCGACCGGCGGGCGCTGGTCGACGCCTTCGAGCTCGCGATTCGTGACATTCCTACAGTGCGGCACGTGCGGTTCGGACGACGGATCGTGCATGGCGCCGGATACGAGCAGGCGGCGCCAGACGCGGCTGACTTCCTGATCATTGTCGACTTCGACAACCTCGCGGGGCTCCAGACATACCTCCAGCATCCCGCGCACGCCGAGCTCGGCGCGCGGTTCCGTCAGTCGCTGGCGTCAGCATTCGTGTACGACTATGAGATCGGCGGGTTGGAGAGTCTGAAGAGTCTCGTGTAGGACGAAGGCGGCTGTCTAGGCCGGCTCCGGCAAACCCAACATTCGTCTTCACGCGCGCGAGCACGCCGGACTCCCTTGGAGACGGCGTGTCGAGTTCAGTCAGTATGTCGAGGCATTCGCCGACCGACTTCACGACGCCGATTCCGAGCCGGCGCGCCGCAACCGGCAACGATCGTTCATCGCCGCGCCAGACGAGAATCGCCCTGGCCTTCGAGTCGACGACGACGTCGAGACAGTTTTCAGGCCGGTCGTCGATGACGATGTCGATCCCCAGGGCGGCGGCGATTCTGCCGCGCGAACCCTGAACGACGTAGACGCTCGGCAGGACGAACCCCTTCGACTCGAGCCAGCGTTGCGACTGCACCTGAGCCGTCGCGCCCGCGGTCTGAGGCCGCTTGGTCAGGAAGATGATCTCCCAACGTCGATCCGCGGCGATTCCTGCCAGCCGTGAGATGACGCCCGGCTCGATTTCGTTCAGCGATACCCAGAAGTCCTCGATGCCGGCGACGTGCCGCCACACCTTGCGTTCCTGGCGGGCCGTCATGTCGAGCCTGACGATCGGCGGGGTGCTGTCGGCGAGGCCGGCTGATACCGCGGGCCGCGGCTCCCCGGCGTCGCCTGAATCCCCGGCGTCGCTCACCTCGGTCGTGTCGTCTGCGGACGGGGTTTTCGCGTCTGTTTCTGCGGCCGGCTGGCGGGCGTCCGCCTGTTCCTGAAGCTTTCGCGTCATCGCCTCGCCGAAAATGGCTTCGGCCTGGCGGACCAGTTCCGATTCCATGTCCGCAAGGACGCCGTCGAGGTCGAATGCGATGCGAAGGGCCAACGAATAATTCTACTCAGGATCGCCGCGGCGCGAGTGAGACCGATGATCAGGATCCATACGTCACCGCGAACCCGTATCTCAGGCCGTTGTACCGCTTGGAATCGACGCCCGAGAGGCGACGCTGCTGATCAATATTGAAACCGAGGCGCATATCGCTCCCCAGATGATACCCAAGGCCCCCGCCGTACGACTCGATGCGGTCGACACGGTTGGACACTTCGACGTCCGCCCCGGCACGATCGCGATACTCGAGCTTGCTGCTCGCAATCCGGGCGACGGCGTCGAGCGGACCGAATATCTGTTGACTGATCGACCCGGTCACACCCGTCTGCAGGTAGTACGGCTGGTTGACGTCGTACGAATACTGCACATCGCGGTTGAAGGTCACCCCGAGTTTTGTGCTGCCCAACGCCACATACGACAGGTCCACCAGGGCCGTCGATCCCTGATAGCCAGGCACGTCACCCGACAGCGGTTTGAAGTCACGGTAGCCGAACGTCGCGGAGCCCTTGATGAGTGCGAACGGATCGAACTTCACGCCGCCCGTGATCGCCGTCGAGTTGGTGTCGCGGTCCGGTGAAAACTCGAACCGATCCTGTTCGCGCGACACGTCGAACGTGATGCTCGTCAACGGCGTCACCTCGTGCCGGAGCGTGAGGGCTGCCGTTGTCACCGTGCGGTTCAACTCGTCGTGGAGGTCGGTGTTGTCATACTCGGCGCCCTGTTCGAAATCCGTGGTCCGACGATCGCCCCGGATGCCGAAAAACGTCTTGGACAGGGCGCGGATTTCGACGGTTGTGTTGAAGTCGACCTCGGTGCGCTGCGACCGCGTGTCGATTTCGAACCCTGGGCGCTCGCGTGTGTACAAGTAACCCGCACCCGGGGTTACGGTCAGCCGGTTAAGCGGGATCACCCAGGTGACTCTGGAGTTGTTGTTGGCGGAACGTTCGCTCGCGTACGTGTGGTAGTAGACGATGTCTTCGTTGATGGTGCCCCTGAGCCACGTCCGGCCGAACCGCAGCCACAGATCCACGGCGGGGGTCACGGTCAATGTGAAGTCTTCTTTCGGGTCGTCCGACTCGGCCTCGTTGAACACGTTGTTGTCCACGCCGGCGTTAGTCAGGGCAAAGGTGGGATTGACGAAGAGCGGCCCCATCCGCACGCGTACGTTCGCCGGGGGGGCGCCCGGCTCCGACTGCGCGAACGCCACAGACGGCGCGAGCGCCAACATCAGCAGAAGTGTGAACTCCTTGCGTTTCAATAAGGTGCCTCGAGATTGAACAACACAGGGCAGCCTGGAAGCCCGGGCAGTCGCTCCAGTCATAGTATCGACGCGTTCGGTGAGACGCATCAGTTAGCCGAGTAGCGAGTCGACTTCACGGATGGCGGGAGGCGTCGGACTTCGAGCCCTGGGATTGGTCTGCAGGAACGAAGTGGCCGTCTCCCAGGGTGTCCACTTCGAGCCTGGCGCCGCCGTCGGCCCCGTAGATCAGCCGGCGATCAGGTGTGCCGCGGTGGTTCGTGTCGAACGCCACCGAGGTGAGGCGAGGGCCGTCGTAGGCTTCCCACTTGTCGATTGTGCCGTCGCCGTCGGTGTCTTCTTCGGCGCGCAGGAGCGAGTCTTTTTCGAAGTGCTCGAAGCGATTCACCTTGCCGTCGCGACGGGTGGACACTTCGATGCGGGCAATCGCGCCGTCTGGTCCCGCGTACGACCAGGCATCTTCCTTGCCGTCGTTCGCCCGCGAAAAACCGACCTTCTCGAGCTTTTGATCGGG
Source organism: uncultured Acidobacteriota bacterium (assembly GCA_963755195.1). Classification (GTDB taxonomy): domain Bacteria; phylum Acidobacteriota; class Vicinamibacteria; order Vicinamibacterales; family CAVVIG01; genus CAVQJU01. The sequence continues at coordinate 422,269 of CAVWIZ010000001.1, forward strand.
TCCGTAGTACTCCCAGCGATCGACTTTGCCGTCCTCGTCCTTGTCAATCTCGATCCGGACCACCACGGCGCCGTCCATGTAACTGACGGTGTCGACCTTCCCGTTGCCGTTCGAGTCTGTACTTCAGGAGTTGCAGGCGGCCTGTCGTCTTGTCGTAGACCGGCTCGATGCGCTTCTCCTTCTCCCCGGAGCCGGCTGAGCACGCCCCCAGCGTTAGGGCAAATGCTAGAAGTGCGGTGGCAACGCCGGCTAACCTGTTGGCTGGATTGGCCAATACAACCATCGACTTTCTGGGGAACTGAAGACGCGCGCCAGGATCACAACCTCGGCACGGGGGGACACAAGCCCCTGTCCTATTTTCGTAACGAGACGCCAGATTCTATACAGGCGATCGGTCTTCTTCCCTGATCAGACCTCGGCCGGGCTGAAGAAGAATGCGGTGAGGATCTCGCGCAGAGCGTCCAGGGAATCAGCGCGGTTAATAGCGGTCCTGAGGTGTGAGCCGTTGTCCAGACCTTTGGTGTACCACGAGCCAAGCGCGCGGACTTTGTTGATCACCCACCTGTCGTGACCCTGACGGGATTCTGGGGCGGCAACGTTGAATCCCCCGGAATCGCGCACGGCAGAGTGTCTGAAGCCATCGGGCTCTCGAGTCCGCTCACTGACCAATAACGACATGTAGTCGAGCACAAACTGACCACGCATCGCACGCGTGATGGTGCGCGCGGGCCGGCCGGCCATGAGGTCGGCGGCCTGGGCCAGGATCCACGGGTTTCGCAGCACTCCACGGCCGACGAGGACGCCTTCAACGCCCGATCCCAGACGATCCATCACGTGCTCGGGCTCGAGACAGTCGCCGCTGCCGAACACCGGAATCGTCAGGGCGTCCGCGATGCGCGCGACGAGATCCCAGTCGGCCGACCCGCTATAGCTCTGTGCCGCGGTTCTTCCGTGTACGGCTACAGCCGCGGCGCCAGCATCCTCGACCATGCGGGCCAGCACGGGCGCGTTTCTCTGCTCGTCGCTCCAGCCGGCGCGCATTTTCACCGTGACTGGAATCTTGACGGCTTTCGTCATGGCCGCGATGACGCTGGCGGCGTGCTCCGGCTCGCGCATCAGGCTGCAGCCTGCATGGTGCTTGGCGATTTTCGGCACCGGACATCCCATGTTGACGTCCACGATGTCGGCGCCCATGCCCTCGACAATCTGCGCGGCCGCCGCCATCTTGTCGGGATCGCCCCCGAAGATCTGAATCGAGATGGGGCGCTCCTCTTCGGTGTATTCCGCGTACTCGAGCGTACGGTCGATGCCGCGCACGAGCCCCTCAGAGCTCACCATCTCGGTGACCACGAGCCCGCACCCGCCGTGCTGTTTGACCAGCCGACGGAAAGCCGTGTCGGTCATGCCGGCCATCGGCGCGATGGCAAACGGGGACGGCAGGTGTACAGCGCCCACGCGAAGCGTCGCCCCGTCAACCAAAGCCACGGTGGCCCCTTCGGAAGGGCCGCCAGACATCGGGCTACGCGCCATCGGAATCACTCATTACATCAAACTTACAACTGACGACTGAGACGTGACAACCGCGAACTGACAATTCACGTTCTGTGTTGTACCGTGGTAGTGGTGACTTGGAACCGTGTGTGGCGGTGGCTCCCTGCGATCGTCTACATGGTCGCCATCTTTCATTTCTCATCAGAATCGCAGCCGATGCCCGAGGTGACCGAGCACGTATGGGACAAGCTGCTCCATTTCGTCGAGTATGCAGGTCTGGGTGCGCTGCTCTACCGGGCGTTCCACGGCGAAGGGCTCGGCTGGGCCGCCGCGCTCCTCGCGGCAACAGTCGCAACTACAATGTACGGCGCCAGCGACGAATGGCACCAGAGCTTCGTGCCACTCCGGGAGTCGAGCCTGCTCGATTGGTTCACGGACATGTTCGGCGGAGCGATCGGCGCTGCAATCTATGGAACTCTCAGCAGGCACAGAGGCGTGACACCACCGTCCAACGCCGAAACTAGTAGGGTTTGACGTCGGACGCGTCCACTTCGACGCTCACCGCCTGGCCGATCAGATTGACCGACAGCACGAGTCGCGCTTTCTGCGCATCCTTGCGCACCAGCCGCCCGACGACGCCCCGAAGCGGCCCGTGAACAACCTCCACCATCATCCCTTCCTGGATCATCGGGCACGGGTCGTATTGCAGCTCGCTCCCGATCAGCAGCCGGACGCTCTCGAGCTCGTACTCGGGGATCGGCGCGGGCTTGCCCTCAAACGACACGATGCTGACGACGCCGGTGCACTTGAGAATGGGGAGCGTGTCGGCGGGATTGAACCGTGCGAAACAGTAGCCGGGAAACAACGGCCAGTCGACCTTCTTCTTGCGGTCCTTCCATCGGCTCCAGCGCGTGACGGTCGGCAGGAACGCCGTGAACCGCTTGCGCTCGAGCTGATCGCGCACAGTTTGCTCGTGACGCGAGCGCGTCCAGATAGCGAACCACTGCTCGGAGAGGGGATCCTCCATGGGCGTCGCGTTCAGATCGCCGGCGGAGCGGTGGCCGCCTCCTTCGCCTGTTGCGACAGCCCTTCCTGATACGCCTTCTTCACGTCGTCGTTCTTCCACTCGATGATCGCCTGCGAACGAAGCTTTGCCATGTACTTCATGAATTCGTCGCGACGCTTGTCTGTGAACACGCGCTCGCTGATCTGCTCGCGCGCCTGTTCGAACGGCACGACCTGCGTCTGGGTGGACGACTCGAGCTTGAGCACCTGATAGCCGCGCGGGGTGCGGACCACCTGACTGACCTCGCCCGCTTTCAAGCCTTCGACGAGCTTGCGAAAATCCGGCGCCAGGTCCGTGACGCTCAACGGCCCGAGCAGGCCGCCGTTGGCTTTCGACGCGGAATCGGAGGCTTCCGCGACAATCTTTTCGAACGCCTCTCCACCCGTCACGCGCGCGCGAATCTGCTCGGCTTTGGCCTTCGCCGTCTCGTCCGCCGCGACGTTCACGCCCCGGGCGTCGGCGGGAACCGCGACAAGGATCTCGCGCAGCATGATCGACGACGGCGTCGTGAACTCGGCCAGATGTCCGTCGTAGTACTTGTGCGCTTCTTCGTCGGTCACGCCGACGCGGCCGAATACCTCGGCCTGCTGCACGCGCGAGTAGATCATCTGTCGCTCGAGGTTCCTCCTCAGTTCCACCATCGTCATGCCCTCCTGTTTGAGGGCCGCCTGCAGCTGTTCGTCGTTCTCGATCTTGTTTTGCGTCTTGAGATTGTCCAGAACGCTCTTGAACTGCTCTTCCGAGAGCTTGTAGCCCAGCTCCCTGCCCCGTTGCACGATCAGCATTTCGTCGATGGAGTTCACGAGCAGGCCGGGAGTGATTTCGTTGAGCGCCTTGCGCAGCTCGACGTTGCCTCTCTCGGTGGCAAGGTCGATCGACTGGCCCTTCTGGCGCAGCGCCTGGACCTGACGGGCTTCAAGGTCGGTCTTGGTCATAATTTCGCCGTTTACCTTGACGAGCACCTGCTCGATGATCTCGGATCGCGCGACGGTCGCGGCTCCGAGAACAAGGGCGGCGATGGTCGGCGCGAGCGCGAGCCACCCTTTTCGCCGGAGATCAGGCGCCACGGGACGATTCGTTCGATAAGTCATAAGGACTCAGTATTTTATCCTTGTTCGATGAGATCGCTCAACAAGCCCCCGACCTGCTCAAACACGCCGCCCGGCGCCCGCGGGTCGTGTTTCGCTGTCGGCTTGAGAATTTCTTCCTTGGTGAAGCCGGGCCGGATGTCCTTTTCTCGCGCCCGCGACGTCCACCAACTGGGCGCACTCTCGGTCCGCGGCAGACGCGGTTTCGGGCCCGATTTGGCCGGCTTTGACGCCAAATCCGCCCGCCCTTCGGCAGGCCCAGAGCGCACCGCCGCCGGGCGAATCCCGTCCATATTCAGGCGAAGGGACGCAGGCGGGGCGAGCGTCAGATTGGGCCGCAGCCGCACCAACGACACCAGCCTGACCGGATCGACCTTCGCCTGCGGTCTGAACTTTAAGACGACGGTACGACCTTCGCGGTCGATGGTCTCGAGGCCCAGACGGTCGGCCATGACGCGGATCCGCCCGTAGTCGGCCAGATTGAGGACCGAATTGGGCAGCGGTCCATAGCGATCCAGCGCCTCCTCCAGCACGCGATCAATCTCCTCCTCGCGGCGCGCGGCGGCCACCTTGCGATACAGCATGAGCCGCTGGTTCATGTCGGGCACGTACGATTCGTCGATCCGCAAATCGACGCCCAGGTTGATCGTCGCCCGCACATCATCTTCGATGTCCTCACCCTTGAGCTCGCGGACGGTCTGCTCGAGAAGCTTCATATACATCTCGAATCCGACGGTGTCGATGTGTCCGCTCTGCTCGCCGCCGAGCAGGTTGCCCGCGCCGCGGATTTCGAGGTCGAGCGCCGCCACGCGGAAGCCGCTGCCGAGATCGCTGAACTCCTTGATGGCGGCCAGCCGCTTCTTCGCAACCGGCGAGAGATTCTCTTCGGGCGGAATCAGCAGATAGGCGTACGCGGGACGATCGGAACGGCCGACGCGCCCTCGGAGCTGGTACAGCTGCGACAGCCCGTATCGATCGGCTCGGTTGATGATGATCGTGTTCGCATTCGGGATGTCCAGACCGTTTTCGACGATCGTGGTGGCGAGCAGCACGTCGAACTTCTTCGCGATGAAGTCGAGCATCGCGCGCTCGAGCACGTCTTCGTCCATCTGCCCGTGACCCACCACGACCCGTGCTTCCGGCACGAGGCGCTGAATGAGGTTGCCGATTGAGAAGATCGACTCGACGCGGTTGTGCACGAAATACACCTGGCCGTTGCGCGCGAGCTCGTTGCGGATGGCCCGGCCGATGACCTGCTGGTCGAATTTCAGCACGTTGGTTTGAATCGACAACCGGTCCTTGGGCGGCGTCTCGATGATCGACATGTCGCGGACGCCGATGAGCGACATGTTGAGCGTGCGAGGAATCGGCGTCGCGCTCATCGTCAGCACGTCCACCTTCTTTCTCAGCTGTTTGATCCGCTCTTTGTGCGACACGCCGAACCGCTGCTCTTCGTCCACGACGAGCAGACCCAGATCGCGGAACTCCACGTCTTTGGAGAGCAGCCGGTGCGTGCCGACGATCACGTCCACCTTGCCAGCGGCGAGATCTGTCAGGCTCTGGTGCTGTTCCGACTTGGTCCGGAAACGGCTGACCATCTCGATCCGGACGGGAAACCCGGCGAAGCGTTCCTTCAAGGTCTTTTCGTGCTGGAATGCCAGCACGGTGGTCGGCGCCAGAAACGCGACCTGCTTGGCGTCCATGACGGCCTTGAACGCCGCTCGCATCGCGACTTCCGTTTTGCCATACCCCACATCGCCGCACAGCAACCGGTCCATCGGCGTTGACGACTCCATGTCGCGCTTGATATCGGCGATGGCGGTTTTCTGGTCGGGCGTCAGGTTGTACTCGAAGGCGTCTTCGAATTCGTGCTGCCAGTGCGAGTCTGGGCTGAACGCGTGACCGGGAACAGCCCGGCGTAGGGCGTAGAGTTTAAGCAGCTCCTCGGCCATGTCGCGCATGGCCTTCTTGACTCTGGTCTTGACGCGCTCCCACGACGCCCCGCCCAGTCGATCAATCGGCGGTTTGGTGGCGCCGGTGTACTTCTGGACGAGGTCGAGCCGCTCGACCGGGACAAACAGCTTGTCGTCACCGGCATACCGCAGCTCGAGAAACTCCTGCTCGCTGTCGCCGACGCCGATCTTCTTCAGCCCGACGAACACACCGATGCCGTGGTCCACGTGAACGACGAAATCGCCCATCTTGAGATCGCGCAGATCGGAAAGGAAAGCCTTGGCCGCCGAACGCCGCCGCTCTGGCGCGCGCCGATCTTCCTCGAAGACATCGGCTTCGGCGTAAATCTGAAGTCCGGCGTCGGGCAGACGGAATCCTCGCGACAGCTTCCCGAGCGCCACGAGCACGGTGGCGTACCGGGCATCGTCGGCGCGCTCCACCGGCACGGCCAGGACGTCGTACTCCTTCAGCAACTCGATCGTCCGTTCGGCGCGGCCCGATGTCGCCGCGACAAACACCGTCGTGTCGCCGGCTTCCCGCAGCTTGCGAATTTCAGCGACAAAATCGCCGAGACGCCCGTGGAGTTCGACGGAGGGCTGGCAACGCACGTGGTGAAGAGCAAGCCGGGATTGGGGGCCTGGGCCAGGGGGCGCGGCATCGTCGTCCAAACCGAGTTCGGCGAGGAGGGTGCCCTGCGCCAATTTCGCATCCACGTCGTCCCGATCGGCGAAGAGCTCCCGGGGCGACAGCACCTTGACGTCCCCCCTCGATAGCGCTTCGTCGTAGCTGTGTTGAAGCTGCGCGAGCAGTTTCGTGACATTCGCGTCAACTTCGTCGCGTTCCGACACGATGATGCGCGCCTCGCGGCCCTGGGTGACGTAGTCGAGCAGGGTCGCCGATCGATCGTCGGCATCCGTCGTGAGCACGTCGCGGAGCGGCACGACGGTCAGTTGGTCGATGGGCGCAATCGATCGCTGTGTCGCCGGGTCGTAGGTCCGCAGCGTTTCGATGGTGTCGCCCATGAACTCGAGGCGCACGGGGTGGGTATCACCGGCTGGAAATATGTCCAGGATGCCGCCGCGAATCGCAAACTCGCCGTGTTCGTCGGCTGGATCTTCACGGGTGAACCCGGCGTCAACGAGCAGCGCCCCCAGGTCGGTCGGCGAAATCTCCTGTCCGGACCGAAGGTTCATCGATGCGTTCAGCATGTGCCTCGGTGCGCTGACGCGCGGCAGAAGAGCGGCGCCGGATGCGACGACGACGCGGGCCGAGCCGTTGGCCAGCGCGTGCAACGCGCGAGCACGAACTGACGTGACGCCAACGTGGGGCGCAAGGCCGCGATAGGGATCCACTTCGTGCGAAGGGACAGGCAGGACCACGCGGTCGATGGCCGAGTCGGACAACCCCTCGAGGGCCGCCAGAAAGAATCCGATGTCGGCAACCACGTCGTCCAGCTCGCCGTCGCTCGGGACGACGTACAGCACCACGCCGTGCGGCAGCGCGTGGGCGGCGGAGGCGACCATCAGCGCCTTTCCCGCCGGACTGAGCCCGGACACGACCCGGGCAGGCACGTCAAGACCGCTCCGCGAAACTGCGGTCTTGAAGAGTGCCCGGAGGTTGAGTGAGCTGGACGTCGTCACGCGGTTTGCGGGAGCGCCAAACTTTCAGTGTAGCAAACCGCGCAAGCGAACGCCGGCGCGGGCTGAAACTACGGAGCTTTTCTGATCTTCTCGATGATGCTGGTCGTCGAATAGCCGGCCTCGAACGGCACGCGGACGACGCGGCCCCCGCGCGTCTCGACGATGTCGCGTCCGATCATGCTCTCTTCCGGCCAGTCGGCGCCCTTGACCAGCACGTCTGGTTCAAGCCGCGCGATGAGCGACAGCGGCGTATCTTCGTCGAACACGACGACGACGTCCACGCAGGCGAGCGCCGCGAGGATTTCGGCGCGTTCATCTTCGGGCGTCACGGGCCGGCTCTCTCCCTTGATCGCCCGCACCGACCGATCCGAGTTGACGCCCACGACAAGGGCGTCGCCAAGCTCACGCGCCTGCTGCAGGTAGCGCAGATGACCGGGATGCAGCAGGTCGAACACTCCGTTTGTAAAGACGATGAGTCCGCCGCGGGCTCGAATGCCCCGCAGGTGAGCGACCGCGTCGTCTATCGAGAGGATCGGCACGTGGCGCTACAGCTTGTTCGTCCCGCCGAACACGACGTCGCCGGTAAACGACCAGCGATGACGCGGCCGGTAGATACCGACGTCCTGCGTACGCGACTTCACGCGAAACGTGTAGAGCAGCCGGTGGTAGTCGTAGGGAAAGCCGTCGCGCTTGTGAACGGCGACGTCGAGCTTGTAGGTGCCCTCAACGAGATCGAGGCCGTCGATCGCAAATGTGACATCGGCCTCGCCCGACAATCGCTGGGGGTTCATTTCCTCGAGAAAGGTGTTGGTGCCGTAGCAACAGACGCCGTCCGCGTTGAACAGGCCGATACCGAAGACAAAGTCGTCGGTCGGATGCGCGGCCCGCACGCGAAGGCGCACCGACATGGCGTCGCCGGTGTGGAAGACAAAAGAGGCCTGGCCGTCTTTGTCGAGGAACGCGACCTGGACAATTTCGACTTCGCGTGACCCCCATCGCCCTTCGGTGGCCTGAGACACGTTCTCGCTGGGGCCTTCGGCCGGCGCCGGCGCCGCGACATCAGCCGGCTGTTCCGCGGCCTCGTGGACGGCCCGGGCCGTCGTTGCCGCCAGCAGCTTCTCTTCGCCGGCCTCGACGGCAGTCAAATACGCGCCGATCACCCTTTTAGGGTCGCCTTCAGCCTGTTTCTCGCCGGCGTCGAGCCAGACCGCATCGTCGCAAAACCGTTCGATGAGATTCAGCGAATGCGTCACGAGGAGAATCGTCTTGCCGCGGCGCCTGAATTCGCCGAACTTGTCGAGGCACTTGTGCGTGAATCCTTCGTCGCCGACCGCGAGGACCTCGTCGACGAGCAGCACGTCGGGATCGACGTTGATGGCCACGGCAAAACCGAGGCGCATGTACATTCCGGATGAATACGTTTTGACAGGCGCATCGATGAACTCCCGAAGCTCGGCGAAGTCCACGATCTCGTCGAACCGGGCCTGGATTTCGCGCTTCGACAACCCGAGCATGATGCCGTTGATGAAGACGTTCTCGCGGCCCGAGATCTCGGGATGAAAACCGGCGCCCAGTTCGATGAGCGCTGAGATGCGGCCGACCACGTGGACGGTGCCGCTCGTCGGCTTGGTAATGCCTGCGACGAGCTTCAGCGCGGTACTCTTGCCAGACCCGTTCCGGCCCATCACGCCGAACGTCGAGCCCTTCGCGACCTTGAACGACACATCTTTCAAGGCAAGAAAGGTTTCGCTCGGTTGCAGATCGCGGATGATGCTCCGCTGGAGCAACGCGCTCTTGAGCGTGGCGAATTGCCGGCCGCCATAGCGCCGGTAGATTTTCGAGACATCGACAAGCTCGATGGCGGTCGTCATGTGGCTACACCGCCTCAGCGAAGGAGTCGCGCAGCCGATCGAACAGCCAGTAGCCCGCGAGGAACAGCAGCATCGACAGGCCCCCGATGAACAACAGCCACTTCCAATGGCCGACCGGTCCATCGAAGAAGAGGATCTCCTGGTAGGAGACGATCAGGTGCGTCATCGGGTTGAAGTCGAGGACGCGCTTGCCGAGCCCGGGCGCTTCCGTGATCCAGTAGATGATGGGCGTCGAGAAGAACCAGAGGGTCAGCACATTTGACAAGATGTCGCGGATGTCGCGAAAGTGCACGGACAGGGCCGAGAGGACGAGCGCCAGCGCGGAGGTAAACACCAACTGCACGAGCATCGCCACCGGGAACCACAGGAGGCCGAGGGCGTCAGGGAACCGCTGATAGTAGAGGAGGAACGCCGCCAGAATCGGGAGGCCGAACACAAAGTGCACCATGTTCGCCAGCACGCTGACGAGCGGCAGGACCTCCGCCGGAAAGAGGACCTTCTTGATCAGGTTCCCTCCTGAAATCAGCGAGCCGGCCGCTTCGCTCAGGGAGGCGGAAAACCAGGTCCACGGCAGGATGCCGCAGAACATGAACAGGGCGTAGGGTTCGGTTTTCTTGGAATGCAGGTCCGGCAGCACCACGGAGAAGACAAACGAGTAGATCGTCAGCAACAGCAGCGGGTTGATGAATGACCAGACGAAGCCGAGCACGCTTCCGCGATAGCGCGCCTTCAACTCACGCGCGACGAGGCTCTGGACGAGCCCGCGGTAGCGGATCAGATTGGCGAGGTTGGCGAACACCTACGAGCGAATTCTAGCGCGGCTGCCTACCTGGAGGCGCATCAACGATTTGAGCAGGGCGATCCGCGCCCGATCGGAGTCGATGTCCATCAGCGGCCTGGCCAATCGTTCTTCGGCCCGCCTCTTGGCGGCCTCCGCGCGGGCGATGTCGATGGCCTCGGCCGACTCCGCAATCTGGGCAAGGATGGTGACGCGATCGGGCTGCACTTCAGCGAAGCCCTCGGCGATCGACACGTAGTGTGTCACGGTGCCCTGGCGGTACCACAGCTCGCCCACCCCGAGCATCGCCAGCATCGGCGTGTGCCCCGGCAGCACGCCGAAATAGCCCTCGGAGCCCGGAATCTCGACCTCGTCCACCTGCTCGTTCACGAGCGAACGTTCGCCGGAGACGATCTGCAGCTTCAGGTGTTGTGGTAACGCCATCGCCCTTCTTGCCCTTTGCCCTCAGTCCTTTTAAGCCGCTTCGCGCTTCCGGAACTTCTCGAGAACCTCGTCGATGGAGCCCACGAGGAAGAAGTCCTGTTCGGGAATCTGGTCGTGCTTGCCATCGACGATTTCCTTGAAACCGCGAATGTTCTCGGCGATCGGCACGTACTTGCCTTCGAGGCCCGTGAACTGCTGCGCGACGAAGAAGGGTTGCGACAGAAAATTCCGGATCTTGCGCGCCCTCGACACGGCGAGCTTGTCGTCTTCCGATAGCTCGTCGATGCCGAGAATGGCGATGATGTCCTGCAAGTCCTTGTAGCGCTGCAGCACCTGCTTCACCCGGCGTGCCACGTTGTAGTGCTCCTCGCCGATGACGCGCGGGTCCAGAATGCGCGACGAGGAGGCGAGTGGGTCGACCGCCGGGTAGATGCCCAGTTCGGCGACCTGCCGCGACAGGTTCGTGGTCGCGTCGAGGTGCGCGAACGTCGTCGCCGGCGCCGGGTCCGTATAGTCGTCGGCAGGCACGTAAATCGCCTGTACCGAGGTGATCGAGCCGTTCTTCGTGGACGTGATCCGTTCCTGCAGCTCGCCCATCTCGGTGAGCAGCGTCGGCTGGTATCCGACCGCCGACGGCATGCGGCCGAGGAGCGCCGAGACTTCGGAGCCGGCCTGCGTGAAGCGGAAGATGTTGTCGATGAAGAGCAGCACGTCCTTGCCTTCGGCGTCGCGGAAGTACTCGGCCACGGTCAGCGCCGACAGCCCGACGCGCAGGCGGGCGCCCGGTGGCTCCGTCATCTGGCCGTACACCAGTGCGGCGCGCGACTTGCTCGGGTCTTCCATGTTGATGACGCCGCTCTCCTGGAACTCGTGCCAGAGGTCGTTGCCCTCGCGCGTGCGTTCGCCGACCCCGCCGAACACCGAGACGCCGCCGTGCTTCATGGCGATGTTGTTGATCAGCTCCATGATGACGACGGTCTTGCCCACGCCGGCGCCGCCGAACAGGCCGATCTTTCCGCCCTGCAGATACGGCTCGAGCAGGTCGATGACCTTGATGCCGGTCTCGAACATCTTCAGTTCCGTGGACTGGTCCTCGAGGCTCGGCGCCTTGCGGTGAATCGGCCACCGCTCGCCGGTCAGGGGCCGGTCGGGGAAATCCACGGGCTCGCCGAGGACGTTCAGCACGCGTCCGAGCGTCTGCGCTCCGACCGGCACCGAAATCGGCTCGCCGAGGTCGGTCGCCTTCATCCCGCGCTGCATGCCGTCGGTCGGCTTCATGCCGACGGCGCGGACGCGGTTCTCGCCGAGATGCTGCTCCACTTCGCAGATGACATCAAGCACCGCCGTGCCGTTCTTCCCGTCCGACACAACGTGCAGGGCGTTGTAGATGGCAGGGAGGTGTCCCGCCTCGAACTCGACGTCGATGACGGGACCGATCACCTGGACGATCTTGCCGACATTTTTTTCAGCCATGTTCAATCCTGCCTAGAGAGCCTGCGCTCCGGAGACCACTTCGATGATTTCGCGCGTAATCGCCGCCTGCCGGACCTTGTTCATGTAGAGCGTCAGGCTGCCGATCATGTCCGACGAGTTCTTCGTCGCTGTGTCCATCGCCGTCATCTGCGCGGCGTAAAACGCGGCGTTCGACTCGAGCAGCGCGCGGGCAACCTGTACGACGATGTAGCGGGGCAGGAGCTGATCGAGAATCTTCGCGGGCTCCGGCTCGTACAGATAATCAACGGTCGCCGCCCCGGCCGCCCCGGCAGTTGAGGCCTGGGCTTCGTCCACGTCTGCCCGCAGAATCGGCAGCAGCTGATTGACCACGACGTGCTGGGTCATGACCGACTTGAATTCGTTGTAGACGAGCATCACGCGATCGACCTCGCCGCTGACGAAGGCGTCGGTCGCCGCCTGCGCGATGCGGCGGGCATCCTCAAACCGCAGCGCCTGGAAGATCCCGGTTTCCTCGAAGGCGACCGTGAAGCCGCGGCGCACGAAGAAATCGCGGGCCTTGCGGCCGATCAGGCCCAGCGTGCACGGGTACTCGCTCTGGGTGACGTACGTGCCCGCCGCCTTGATGGCGTTGGTGTTGAAGCTGCCGCACAGCCCCTTGTCGCCGGCGACGACGATCACCATTGTCCTGCTGCCCGGCCCGGCCTCCCGCGTCGTCAACAGCGGATGGAGGGAGGCGTCCACGCGGGACGCAACGCTGCCCAGCACGCGCTGCATTTGCTGCGCGTACGGACGCCCGTTCATGATGCGCTCCTGCGCCCGGCGCAGCTTGGACGCGGCGACCATCTTCATCGCCTTCGTAATCTGCTGCGTGTTCTTCACGGAGCGGATGCGCCGCCGCAGGTCAATCAGTGAGGGCATGTCAGGCCGCGGCCTTCTTTCGCGCCGTGAAGTCCGCCGCGAACGTCTTCACCGCCGCATCGAGCGCCGCCTTCAGCTGATCGTCGAGCTGCTTCTTCTCGACGATACCCTTGAAGACATCGGGGTGACGGCCCTCGATGAACGAGAAGAGCTCCGTTTCGAACGCGCTCACGTCGGACACCGCGACCTGGTCGAGGTAGCCGTTGACGCCGGCGTAGAGGATGGCGACCTGACGCTCCACGGGCATCGGCTGGTACTGCGACTGCTTGAGGATTTCCACGAGCCGCGCACCGCGGTTCAGCTGCGTCTGCGTGGCCTTGTCGAGGTCGCTGCCGAACTGGGCGAACGCGGCGAGCTCGCGGTACTGCGCCAGATCGAGGCGGAGCGTGCCGGCGACCTGCCGCATCGCCTTGATCTGAGCCGAGCCGCCGACGCGCGACACCGAGTTGCCGACGTTGATGGCCGGACGCACGCCCTGGTTGAACAGGTCGGCCTCGAGGAAGATCTGGCCGTCGGTGATCGAAATCACATTGGTCGGGATGTAGGCCGACAGGTCGCCGGCCTGCGTTTCGATGATCGGCAGCGCCGTCAGCGAGCCGGCACCGAGCTCCTTGTTCAGCTTCGCCGCGCGTTCGAGCAAACGCGAGTGCAGGTAGAAGACGTCGCCAGGATACGCCTCGCGGCCAGGCGGCCGGCGCAGCAGCAGCGAGATCTCCCGGTACGCCTGCGCGTGCTTGGACAAGTCGTCGTAGACGACCAGCGCGTGACGGTTGCTGTCGCGAAAGAACTCGCCGAACGTGCACGCCGAATACGGGCTGATGTAGAGCAGCGGCGCGGGATCGGACGCGGTGGCCGCGACGACGATCGAGTAGCGCAGCGCGTCGGCCTCTTCGAGCGTCCTGACCACCTGTGCGACCGTCGACTGCTTCTGGCCGATCGCGTTGTAGATACAGATGACGCCCGTGTCCTTCTGGTTGAGGATCGCGTCGAGCGCGACGGCCGTCTTGCCGGTCTGACGGTCGCCGATGATGAGCTCGCGCTGACCGCGCCCGATCGGCACCATCGAGTCGATGGCCTTGAGACCGGTCTGCAGCGGCTCGCGCACGCCCTGCCGATCCACCACGCCGGGCGCCAGACGCTCGATGGGCGAGAACTGCTTGGTCGCAATCGGGCCCTTGCCGTCGAGCGGCTGGCCGAGCGCGTTGACGACGCGGCCGAGCAGTTCTTCGCCGACCGGCACCGAGATGATGCGGCCCGTGCGCTTGACCAGATCGCCTTCCTTGATCTCGCGGAACTCGCCGAGGAGCACCGCGCCAACGCTCTCTTCCTCGAGGTTGAGGGCGATGCCGAATACGCCGTGCGGAAACTCGAGCATTTCGCCGGCCATCGCGTTCTCGACGCCGTGCACCCGCGCGATGCCGTCGCCGATCGAAATGATGCTGCCGACTTCGGCCACGTCGACGTCGACGGCGTAGCTGCCGATCTGTTCGCGAATGATCTTGGAGATTTCGTCTGCCTTGATGTTCATATGTGCGATCCTGTCGTCAATCGCTGCTACGCGCCTTCTCCGAGCCGCTCTCTGATCTTCTGCAACTGACGCGCGACGCTGCCGTCGTACACGACGCTGCCGATGCGTGTCACCACGCCGCCAATCAGCGACGGATCCACGCTCGTTGTCAGCGTCACGGTGCGGCCCGTCGCGCGGGCGAGACTCGCTTCGATGGCTTTCGCTCGATCAGCAGGCAGCGCCACGGTCGTCGTGACTTCGGCGCGGACGACGTTTCGATGGTCGAGAAGCCGCTCGCGATAGGCGGTCAGCAAGTCCGGCACGAGCACGAATCGATCGCGGTCGGCCAGCAGGCCCAGGAGCTTCGTCACCATCGGGGTCAGCCTCGCGAGGGTGGTCAACTCGGCCGTCGCCGCCCGCTTGCGTGAAACGGGCACGACCGGATTGAGCAGCGCGGCGGAGAGTGCCGGGTACTCGGCGAACAGGGCGACGATCGACGCGAGCTCGCGTTCGACCTGGTCGAGATCGGCGTTTTCCTTGACGGCGACGTCGAGGAGGGCGCGAGCGTAGCGGGTTGCGGCGGTTCTATTGGTCATCGTGTGAGCTTGCGCCCAATTTCACAAGCTCCCTGAGCATCTTATTACGGACCGGCGGTGGACCTCAACATCATTCCAGACAGTCTTCGCTTTAGTTTCGCTCGGTAAGCTGCTCATAAATCCGGATGAGCTCGTCTTCGGAGGCGAAATCGATCTCGATTCTCCCGCGCGAGCCCCGGCGAACGATGCGAACCTTGGTGCCAAGCAGCAGGCGGAGCCGCTCTTCCGCCGCCCGCGTATGGACGTCTGGTGGCTTCTGCGACACCGGTTCGGAAACAGGCGCGCCCGCGCCGCGTTCCACGATTTTCTTCACCAGCGATTCGGTTTCGCGGACCGACAAGCTCCGCGCGATGACGTCACGGGCCATGCGTCGTTGATCGGCTTCGGTCGCCAGCGCGAGCAGGGCGCGCGCATGGCCCATCGAGAGCGTGCCTGAGGCGACTTCGGCGCGGACCTCGTCGGGCAGCCTCAACAACCGCAGGATGTTCGCGACGGTCGCGCGATCCTTCCCGACGGCCGTCGCGATCGCTTCCTGCGTCATGTGGTAATCGTCGGCGAGCCGCCGGTAGGCGAGTCCCTCCTCGATGGGGTTCAGGTTTTCGCGTTGGATGTTCTCGATGAGCGCCATCTCGAGCAGCGAGCGCTCGTCGCCCGGCGCCACTTCGCGGACCACGACCGGCACGCGCTGCAGTCCGGCCATCTTCGCGGCGCGCCAGCGACGCTCGCCCGCGATGATCTGAAACCGATCGCCGACCTTGCGCACGACGATCGGCTGGATGATGCCGTTCGACGTGATCGACTGCGCCAGCTCCTCGAGCGCCGCGCCTTCGACGTGCCCGCGGGGCTGCAGTTCGTTCGGCGCCAGGCGATCGACGTCGACCTCGAACGGCGCGATGCGGGGCTCGGGCGCGTCGGGAATCAGCGCGCTCAGGCCTTTGCCGAGAGCGGGTCGTTTCTCCATGGAGATCCGGGCGCTTTCCGTTCGTTGACCGTCGTTACGCCGCCGTGGCGGCCGATCGCTCGAGCACTTCGCGGGCCAGAGCCAGATACGCTTCGGCGCCACGCGATTTCACGTCGTACAGGATGACCGGCATCCCGTGGCTCGGCGCTTCGCCGAGCCGCACGTTGCGCGGAATCACCGTGCGGAACACTTTGTCTTTGAAAAACTGGCGCACGTCGTTCGCGACCTGCTGCCCCAGATTCGTCCGCTCGTCGAACATCGTCAGCAGCACGCCTTCGATGTCCAGCGCCGGATTGAACGCGGCGCGCACGCGACGCATCGTGCCGACGAGATCCGCCAGACCTTCGAGCGCGAAGTACTCGCAGTGCAACGGAATGAGCACCGCGTCGGCGGCCACGAGCGCGTTGAGCGTGAGCAGGCCGAGCGAAGGCGGGCAGTCGATGAAGATGTAGTCGAACTGTTCGCGCATCGGATCGAGCAGCGCGCGCAGCCGTTCTTCGCGACGGGTGAGGGTGACGAGTTCGATTTCGGCACCTGTCAGATTTCGATCGGCCGGCACGAGCAGCATGCGATCGACGCCGGTGGGTACGACGAACGGCCGGAGATCTGAAGATGGTTCGTCGCTTGTCAGCGCATCGTAAATCGTGCCGGCGGCAGTGGCCGCGCCCTTTTGTCCAACGCCGCTCGTGAGGTTGCCCTGGGGGTCGACGTCGACGAGCAGCACGCGGCGCTCGGCGAGAGCCAGCGAAGCGGCCAGATTGATGGTGGTCGTGGTTTTCCCGACCCCGCCCTTTTGATTTGCGATGGCGACGATTCGTGCCATTTATTGGTCAAACGACAGATAAACTTGTCTAGTCTGCCTCGGCCGTTTCGCTGTGGAGAGCATACGGGTCCAGGCTGGACGCGTCAACGAGATTCTGAGCAATTGTGTTCCACGTGGAACGAGAATCGTAACGGCTCGGGTCTCACAGACCTATGCGGGTCAGCACTACGAGTCCTGGCCTAGCCACTTTGTCGTCCTCAAAACCTCGAGGAACCGCAAGACGAGACCGGTCAGTACCAAACAACAGGACTTGCCCCCCAGAACGCAACAGCGCTCGGATAGACCCAAACAGTGACGGATCGATTCTGACGGCCCTGATAGTGATGAGATCAGCAGTCAAAGCTCTTCGCTGATCTGCTGCAACTACCTCAATACGCTCGGCTTCTACGTCAACTCCCTCCAGCGTCAGCGATCGCACCGCTTCGCGCAGGAAGGCCGCCTTGCGCTCTCTCGACTCCACCATCGTCAGCCGCCAGCCTGGCTTGTACAGCTTCAACGGAATCGCCGGCGACCCGCTGCCCGACCCAAAGTCGAACCACGCCGGCTGGCCCATCGAAACCACAGCCGCAGCAGCTATCGGTTCGATCATCAGTCGATCCATCGCTTGATCGCTCAGCGGTTCGAGTGGCAACGCCGTCAGGTTGATGCTGGCGTTCCAGTGTGCGAGAAGGCGGTGGTAAACCTCGAGTTGATCAGCCAACGGCTGTGACAACGCAATCCCGGCCTGTGCTGCGCGCCGCGAGAGCTGTTCTTGAAAATCGCCGGAGGTCATGGCCCAGTCGGCTCGGCTGGAGTCCGTGCCGCCAGACGACCAACATATGCGGACAGGACCGCCACAGCGGCTGGTGTAATGCCTGGGATCCTGAGCGCATGCCCCAGAGTGTCAGGCCGAACCTGTGCCAGCCGCTGGACGACTTCCTTCGACAGGCCCGGTACATCGGCGAACGGGAATCCCGCTGGGATGCGGCGCCGCTCGTCCTTCCGGGCCCGTTCGATCTCGGCTTGTTGACGCCTCAGATAGCCTGCGTACTTCACGGTGGTCTCGGCGCTCGCGAGATCGGTGGCGCCGTGCTGAGCATCGATCTCGATCGACACGCGACCGCTCGCGGCGAGCTCTTCAAGTCGAACCTCTGGCTGCTTCAGGAATTGGCTCGCCCGAACCGAATCACCGCGTTGTGCTGCGAACAAACGTCGAATCGAGGGAGCACAGATTCCGCTCGAGTCGCGCGCGGCGCGCGCAGAAGCTCTCCCAGCGCACGTCATCGACCATGCCGAACTCGCGACCCCGCGGCGTAAGGCGCAAGTCGGCGTTGTCGATGCGAAGCAACAGACGATGCTCTGCCCTCGACGTGAACATTCGATAGGGCTCGAGGCAGCCCTTCGTAATCAGATCATCGACGAGGATTCCAATGTATGCCTCGTCGCGGCGCAATTCGAATCGCCCAAGCCTCCGCACGCTTCGCGCGGCATTGATACCGGCGACCAGACCCTGCGCCGCCGCTTCCTCGTAGCCGGATGTTCCGTTGATCTGCCCGGCGAGAAACAGTCCCGCGACGTACTTCGTCTCGAGCTGCCGCGTGAGCTCGGTGGGCTGAATGAAATCGTACTCGACGGCATAGCCGGGACGCAGAATGACTGCGTCCTCGAGACCCGGGAGCGCGTGCACGAGCTCGATCTGGACGTCGCGCGGCAAACTGGTCGAAAACCCATTGACGTAGATTTCCGGGACGTCAACGCCTTCGGGCTCAAGGTAGATCTGATGCCGATCCTTATCCGGGAACCGCACGATCTTGTCTTCGAGTGAGGGACAGTACCGCGGGCCGATCCCCTGGATCTGCCCGTTGAATAGCGGCGACCGCGCCACGTTCGCCTTCACGAGATCGTGAACGCGATCGTTGGTATGAATCAAGTAGCAGGCGATCTGTTCGCGCGTGGTGCTGCCCGTCAGAAAGGAAAACGGCACCGGCGGATTGTCACCGCGTTCGACGATGAATGTGCCGTCGGCAGCACGGCGGTCGAACGCGATGCTGTCACGATCAAGTCGCGGCGGCGTCCCCGTCTTCAACCGTCCCCACGCGAAACCAAACGACTTCAGGGACGCCGCGAGCTCATGCGACGGTGGCTCGCCGGTGCGCCCGGCCGGGTGTTGCTCGGATCCGATGTGGATCAGCCCGTTCAGAAACGTGCCCGTGGTCACGATGAGAGCGTCGCAGGCGAAGGCCTCGCCGTCTTCCATCGCAAGTCCGACGACACGATCGTTCTCGGCGAGAACACGCCCCGCTCGTCCGAGGATCCATTCGATGTTCGGCTCGTGATCGAGTGCACGCTTCACCCACGCGCCGTACCGCTTCTTGTCGGCCTGCGCGCGAGGCGACCACACCGCGGGACCGCGGCTTCGATTGAGCAGCTTGAACTGAATGCCGGTCGCATCGATCGCGAGGCCCATCAAACCGCCCAACGCATCGATCTCGCGAACCAGGTGGCCTTTCGCCGTTCCGCCAATCGCTGGATTGCAGGGCATAAGAGCCACGGTCTCCGTCGAGAGCGTACACAGCCCGACGTGGACGCCCAGCCGCGCCGCCGCATGCGCAGCTTCGCAGCCGGCGTGGCCCGCGCCAATCACGATCACATCGAAACGATCATTCATTCGACGAGTAAACCGGAGCGCGCCAGTTTCGCCGAGAAAGACCAGGTCTCCCTGCGTGCTTTGCGATCTCTGCGATGCACGTGGTCACTTTCCAATACAAAAGCGCGAGAAGATATGCGCGAGCACATCGTCAGGCGTGCGCCGGCCTGAAACTTCTTCGAGGGCCGCACGCGCGTCCTGAAGATCGGCGAGCACGAACTCTTCCGAAAGGGCATTCCCGTTCGCGCCGACCGCCGAGCGCGCGCGCGACAGCGCTTCGTGCGCGCGATCAACGAGGGCGATGTGGCGCACGTTCGTGATCGCCGGTCTATCCGTGGTCGGACCCACGTCCAAGTCAAAGGCCCTGGCAATCGCCGTCCGAAGCGCGTCGAGACCGGCTCCGGTTCTTGCTGACACGGGCACGCAACCGACCGGCACAGTCGGGTCGAGATCAGACTTGTTCGAAACAATAACTCTTTTATAATCAGTAGTTTGGTCGATAATATGAACGTCGGACGCATCGAGCGGCGTTGACCCGTCAACGACGACGAGGATGAGGTCGGCCACTTCTCGCGCCCGCAGTGCCCGGGCAACGCCCTCGGCCTCGACGGCGTCACCAGTCGGCCGAAGCCCAGCTGTGTCGACCAACGTGATCCGCAATCCGTCGAGATCGGCGACCTCGCTGACGAGGTCGCGAGTTGTGCCTGGAGTCTCCGTCACGATGGCGCGCGACACACCGACGAGCGCGTTGAACAGACTCGACTTCCCGACGTTCGGTTTGCCGATGATCGCGACCTGGAATCCCTCGCGCACGAGGCGGCCGCGACGTCCGTCGGCGACGAGCGCCGCGGTACGCGCAAGCAGCCGGTCGAGGGCGAGCGCAAGCTCGGTAGGTTCGACGAAATGATAGCCCTCGTCGGAAAAATCGACCGACGCTTCGAGCCGCGCGATCAGGTCGAACAGCGTCGCGTCGATGTCGCCGATCGCTTCGGTGAGTGTGCCCTGCAGCTGATCGTATGCGGCGCGCGCCTGAAGAGGCGTGACGGCGTCGATCAGATCGGCGACCGCCTCGGCCTGGGGCAAATCGATGCGGCCGTTCAGGAACGCGCGCAGAGTAAACTCGCCCGGCTCCGCCAGGCGCGCCCCGCAGCGCATCGCCGCTGACACGATTTCGCGCAACACCACCGGGCTGCCGTGCGCGCTCAACTCGACGACATCTTCTCCGGTGTAGGAACGCGGCGCAGGAAAAAATGTCGCGATGACTTCGTCACACGTCGCGACACGGGCGAACGTGGCATGGCGCGGCTCGAACGGACGCTCCCGCGCGACAAGCTGCCGCGCCATCGACTCCGCGTCGCTCCCGCTGAGCCGGACCACACCGATGCCGCCGCGCCCGGGCGGCGTCGCAACGGCCACGATCGTGTCGTGTGTGGAGAACATCGGACTCGCGACTCGGGGCCCGTGACTCGAGTCACGAGTCACCAGCCACGAGCCCTATTTTCGTAACGAGATCAGAACCGTTTTCGAAAACGCATCGCCCACGCTTTCGGTCGTCACGCCTGGAACTTCGGCGACGGCCAGGTGCACGAGGCGCCGTTCGTAGGGATTGAGGGGTCCGAGCTGCTGATCGGCGCCCGATTGTTTCACCTTCTCGGCAAGCAGCTTGGCCATCTGGCGGAGCTCCAGGTCCTTGCCCTTGCGGTAACCGAGCGCATCGACGAACACGCGTTTCTCGTCGGCCAGCGCGCGCCCGTAGACCGCATCGACGATGTGCTGCAGGGCCTTGAGGGGCTCGCCTCGATGACGGACGAGCAGTTCCGCCTCGTCGCCCTCGAGGTTGAGGCGCGGGCCGTCCGCGGTGTCTTCGAGCGCGACGCGCGCCTTGATGCCGAGCGCGGCGACGAAGCGCTCGAGGAACTGGACGATGGGTTGTGTGACGTCTGCCATGTGAACCGCCGGCCCTCTGTGGTCAGTCCTACGTCTTGCTGCTTGCATCGGCGGCTTCGGTCTTGCCGCCTCCGACTCGCTTCACGCGTCGCTCGGCCGCCGGCCGTACGTTGTGAACGGCGGGCGGTCCAATCATGTAATTGGTCGCGTATTGCTGACCGATTTGCCACACGTTGCTGACCAGCCAGTAAATGGCGAGGCCGGCCGGCGCCCACAGGAACATGAACGTGAAGATGATCGGCATGAACATCATCATCTTCTGCTGGGCGGGATCGATGCCGGTGGCCGGCGTCAACCATTGCTGCCAGACCTGACTGATGCCCATGAGCACAGGCGTGACGTAATACGGATCATGCTTTGACAGATCGTGAATCCAGAGAAGGAAGGGCGCGCCGCGGAGCTCGATGGCCGTCGACAACAGGGCGTAAAACGCGAAGATGAACGGGAACGTCAGCAGAATCGGCACGCAGCCGCTGGCGGGGTTGACGCCGCGATCTTTGTACAGCGACATCAGCTCCTGGTTCATCTTCTGCTTCGCCGGGTCGGTGGCCTTGAGCTTGGCATATCGCTCCTGAATCCCCTTCACCTCCGGCTGAATCTCCTGCATCTTCCGCATCGACACAACGCTCTTGTGCCGGAGCGGAAAGACCGCCAGGTTGATGATGACCGTCAGGATGATGATCGCCCAGCCGTAGTTGCCGACGTACCCGTTGATCCACTTGAGCGTCTTGAGGAGCGGCACTACGATCACGGTGAACATGCCGAAGTTGATGGCGCGCGTAACGTCGGGGCCAATCGCCGCGAGCACGTCGAAGTCCTTGGGGCCGGCAAAAAATTTCACCGCGTCGGCGCCCTTCGGTTCGATCGAGTACGACACGAGTTCGCGGGCCGGATCCTTCGATCCGGACGGCGGCGGAATCGTGACCGGCTGATACGTCACCTTGCTGTCGCCAGGGAACAGCGCGACGGTCATGAAGTAGTTGTCGTCGACGCCCGCATACATGAAGTTGCCGTCGTAGACCGGTTGCTTCGTGATGTCTTTGGGCGTGAGCCGCTGGGCCTTGCCACCGTTCGCGAACAGCAGCCCTTCGGCCCTCTGCACGTACTGGCTGACCTCGACGATGTCGCCGACCGCCGGGCCCCACACAATCGCCGGAGCCATCGCCCGATCGCCGGAGGAGACTGCCGCGCGAAACGCGACCACGTACGACTCCGGCGTCAGATGAAATTCCTTCACGGCGTGGACGCCGGCGCTATCGCGGTACTCGAAGCGGAGATCGGCGGGAGACGTGATCGCGGCCGAGGCCGGGGTCTGAGTGACCGCGTAGAGCGCGCTGTTGAGTGTGGCGTCGAGTCGCTCGTCGGCCGTACGCAGCGTGAACGGCAGGGGGTGATTCGGGAGTTCGCTCTCGATCAGCTCCTGTGGGTGGTGTTGCTGATCGAGATACTTCTTGAGGCGCCAGCTCTTGAGCCTCGCCCCGCGATTGGTGAACACCGCAATCACGTCGCGGGTCTCCACGGTAATCTCGCGCTCGGTGCTGTCGCCCGTGAGAGCGACGGCGGCAGCTGCGGGTGTTTGGGACTGCCCTGAGGTGGGCTCGGAGGCTTCGGCCTTGCGACCTGGCGCCGCGGTTATGCCGCGGCCATCCTGCGTGACGGGCGCAGCCGGCGCCGCGGTTTGGGCCGATTTCGGGACCGGCTTCACGACGAACGCCTGATAGGCGTACAAAACGAGAAACGACAGAAAGATCGCGACCAGAACTCGGCGTTCCATCAGAGCCTCGTCCGGTCCGACCCCGGTGGGAAAGTGGCTGTGAGCGGCCCTTGTGGCACGGGATCGTATCCCGGCTCGCCGAGCGGATGACACCGAGCCAGGCGGCGGAGCGCAAGCCAGCCGCCGACTATGGCGCCGCGATCACTCACAGCAATGGCGGCATAATCCGCGCAAGAGGGCAGAAAGCGGCAAGAGCCTCTGAAGTACGGTGAAATCAACAGCTTATAGCCTCTGAGCGCCAGCAGAATGAGGCGCGCCAACGGCGACGGCCTATCGCGGCGGCTTGAGGCGGCGCTCAAGAGTGGCTCGGTAGTCGGCTTCAAGGGCCGTGAGGTCTGCCGTGAAGAACTCACGCTTCGGTACGACGACGACGTCGAATCCTGGCGCAATGTCATTGTGACGAAAAATCTCTCGTATCAATCGTTTAGCGCGATTTCTTCGCACCGCGCCGCCGAGTT
Source organism: uncultured Acidobacteriota bacterium (assembly GCA_963755195.1). Classification (GTDB taxonomy): domain Bacteria; phylum Acidobacteriota; class Vicinamibacteria; order Vicinamibacterales; family CAVVIG01; genus CAVQJU01. The sequence goes on from CAVWIZ010000001.1 coordinate 445,665, forward strand.
TCTTTGTCGCCGCGATGCCCAGCCGACCCGAACGGAGCCGGTTGGGCCGAACAAACAGCGTGCAGTAGCGGCTGTGAACGCGCGTGCCACTCTTGTAAGCGTCCTGAAAATCCGCGTGGCGGCGTATACGTTGGCTTGGACGAAATCTCAACGCTACTCGCTGCTGACCGTCAGCCGCTTACGTCCCTTTGCGCGGCGGCGCTTCAGCACCAGCCTGCCATTCTTCGTGCTCATGCGAACCAGAAACCCGTGAGCGCGCCGGCGCCGGCGGGTGTTTGGCTGGAACGTGCGCTTCCCCTTCATTGTTTCCTCCGAAAATCCACGCGAACCTTCAATCGTAGCGAAGGCGTTCCAAGAGTGTCAAACAGAATGGCTTTGTGCTACAGTCGGCCGCTTCACGGCGATCGCGCCACTGCCGCTCCAACCCATGTACGTTCGGTCTCTCACCAGAGTTTTCCACACCTGTGGAAAAAACTGTGGAAAATCCCTACGAAACCGCGATTTCTTGGCGTTTCTCGCTGAAAACCCGCGAAAACTACGCACGTAGCCAAGGCGAAAGTGGCCGCGGCCGCGTGATTTGGAATGACATGAATCTCTGGGAACAAATCCTGGCTCGGGTCGAAACCAAGGTCAACCGGCACAGTTTCTACACCTGGTTCAAACCCACCACCTTCATCGTCGCCGATTCGGAAACGATCACCGTGCGCGTCCCGAATCCGCTGTTCAAAGACTGGCTCACGAAACATTATTCAGGCGTGCTCGCCGAAGCCATGACCGAGTTGCAACAGGCAAATCTCGAAGTGAATTTCGTCGCGGAGCCTCACGCGGAGGGCACGCCCGACATCACCGTGGGCGAAGTCACGGTCGTGGAAAGCGACGCCGCGCCAACCGATGCCGCGCCGGGCCCGGCTGGCCTCAACCCGCGCTACACCTTCGACACGTTCATCGTTGGATCGTCAAATCAGTTTGCGCACGCGGCCTGTCGCGCGGTCGCCGAGGCGCCGTCGCGGTCCTACAACCCGCTCTTCATCTACGGTGGTGTGGGCCTTGGGAAAACCCACCTCATGCACGCGGTCGGGCAATACGTGCTCAAGCACGATCGGAATCTGAAGCTCACATACATTTCGTCCGAACGGTTCATGAACGAAATGATCAATGCCGTCCGTTACGATCGAGTCATCGATTTTCGCGAGCGCTACCGGAGCGTTGATGTGCTGCTGGTCGACGACATCCAGTTTCTGGCAGGCAAGGAGGGCACGCAGACCGAATTCTTTCACACGTTCAACGCGCTCTACGACTCGCAGAAACAGATTGTGCTCAGCAGCGACTGCCCACCGCACGAGATTCCCGCTCTCGAGGAACGGCTGCGATCCCGTTTTGAGTGGGGGTTGATCGCCGATATTCAGTCGCCTGATCTCGAGACAAAGATCGCGATCTTGAAGAAAAAGGCGGAGGCGGAGGCCGTCCCACTCCCTGACAACGTCGCGATCTACATTGCCAGCAAGATCAAGTCAAACATTCGAGAACTGGAGGGATCGCTGATTCGGCTGATCGCGTACGCGTCGCTGACCGGGCAGGAGCTCTCGCTCCCCCTCGCCCAGGAGGTACTGAAAAACATCATCGACCATGACGAAAAAGCCGTGACTATCGAGATTATCCAGAAGCACATCGCCGACTACTACAACCTGAAACTCGTCGAATTGAAGTCACGGAACAACTCGAAGTCGGTGGCAAAGCCTCGCCAAATAGCGATGTATCTGTGCAAGTCATTGACCCACGCGTCCCTGCCCGAGATAGGCAGGAGCTTTGGCGGCAAACACCACTCGACCGTGATCCATTCGATTCGGAAGGTCAACGAGTTGAGAAAGAAAGACGGAGATTTCAACACGCTGATCGGCAACTTTTTGGAGGCATTTCACTAGAAAGACGGTTTTGCACAGGGCTGCCCTAAACAACCCTGTTCATCGTTATCGGCTCCCAAAACTGGGTTGGTTGACCCTCACGCTTCGGACTCCAATGAACCACATTATTTCCACAAGATAAATATTTGCAAAATAACGGATTATAGGCGTTGTCAACTTTTCAACGCACCCTCTCTTCCTATATAATTTCCTATTCTCATATCTCTCCTCCCCCTGGGATCGCGGGCCGACCCCCCGCCTTTTTCGAGGTCACGCACCGTTATGGAACTTGTCGTCCGCAAGAATGACCTCCTGCGAGAACTGCAACTTTTTCAAGGAATCGTTGAACGCAAGAACACCATTCCGATCCTTGCAAATGTGCTGATGGAAGCCAAAGGCGAGGAAGTGAGATTTCTTGCCACCGACCTCGAGGTGGCACTGCGCAGCAAATGCGCGGCGTCGGTCACCAAAGGTGGCGCGCTCACGTTGCCGGCAAAAAAACTCTACGAAATCGTCAAGTCACTGCCGGAAACCGACATTCGAATTACGGAAGACAAGAGCGGCGTCAAAGTCGCCGCCGACCGATTCGAATCGCGGATGCAGACACTGCCGAGAGAGGATTTTCCCACCCTTCCCGAAGTCGGCGCGGGGTCGACCGCCACACTGCCTCGAACGGCGCTCCGGGAAATGGTGACAAAAACGCAGTTTGCGATCACCGGCGAAGACACCCGATATTTTTTGAACGGGGCGTTGTTCGTGTTGAGGGCCGAGTCGATGAGCCTGGTGGCAACCGACGGCCATCGCCTGGCGCTCGTCACGGCCCCACGCGATGGGAAGGCCAAGAAGGACGCCGAAGAGGATCGCCCGATTCTACCGAAAAAAACGCTCGGTGAACTCGGGCGTCTTCTGACGGAAGGCGAGGGCGATGTCAGCTACGAGCGCGGCGAGAATCACTTGTTTTTTGAAGTCGGTGGCCGGCTCCTCATCTCGCGAATGATCGACGGCCAGTTTCCGGCTTACGAGCGTGTCATTCCGAAAGGGAACGACAAGCACATCGAATTCGAGCGCGACCGGCTGACCAACGCCGTTCGCCGCGTTGCGCTGCTGTCGAACGAACGCTCCCGTGCGGTGAAGTTTCAGGTGGAGAAGGGCAAGGTTGATGTCACGTCGAGCAGCCCCGACCTTGGTGAGGCGCACGAAACGCTCCCGGTCGAGTTCAGCGGCAATTCGATGCAGATCTGTTTCAACGCGCAGTATGTCCTCGACTTTCTGTCGGCCGTCTCGTCCGATGTCGTGTCGCTGGATCTGAAAGACGAAGTCAGCCAGGCCGTGATGAAGCCGGTCGGCGCTGAGGGCTACGATTACACGTACGTGATCATGCCGATGCGAGTCTGATGCAGCACACCGACCCCACACAGGATCCTCACGAGAATCAGCCGCCGACGCCGGATGTACCGGCGGCGAATGACGCCGAAGGTGTCGCCGTGCCTGCGGCCCATGGGCCAAACGGCGACGACTACGGCGCCGATAAGATCAAAGTTCTCGAAGGCCTGGAAGCCGTCCGCAAGCGCCCGGCGATGTACATCGGCTCGACGGGGCCCTCGGGTCTGCATCACCTCGTGTACGAGGTTGTCGACAACTCCATTGACGAAGCACTGGCCGGCTTCTGCGATCAGGTCAACGTCACCATCCACATCGACGGGTCGCTCACCGTCGCGGACAACGGCCGGGGCATTCCGGTCGACCAGCATGTGAGTGGAAGATCGGCCGCGGAGGTCGCGCTCACCGTGCTTCATGCCGGCGGCAAGTTTGACAACGACAGCTACAAGGTGTCCGGCGGGCTGCACGGCGTGGGCGTCTCGGTTGTGAACGCCCTGTCGGAGACCCTGGAGTTGGAGATCTGGCGCAACGGCCAGGTCTACCACCAGAGCTACGAACGAGGTCATCCCACAGCCCCGCTCGAAGCCACCGGCACGACGAAGCGCCGCGGCACGAAGGTCACGTTCAAGCCGGATGCGGAGATCTTCGAGACTGTCGTGTTCAGCTTCGACACGCTGGCCCAGCGCCTTCGCGAACTGGCGTTCCTCAACGGCGGCGTCGTCATTACGCTCGACGATGAGCGCGACGGCAAGAACCACAAGTTCCATTACGAGGGCGGGATTGTCTCGTTCGTCACGCACTTGAACAAGAACAAGGCGGCGGTGAACGAGAAGCCGATCTACATGCGTGGCGACAAGGACGGCATCGACGCCGAGATCGCCCTGCAGTGGAACGACGGCTATGCGGAGTTGATCCATGCGTTCGCCAACAACATCAACACGCATGAGGGAGGCACGCACCTCTCGGGCTTCCGATCGGCGCTGACGCGGACGATCAACTCCTACACGACGAAGAACAATCTGGCGAAAGATCTGAAAGAGAGCATCACCGGCGACGACATTCGCGAGGGGTTGACGGCAGTCATCAGCGTCAAGATTCCGCGGCCGCAATTCGAGGGTCAGACGAAGACCAAGCTCGGCAACACGGAAGTGAAGGGCATCGTTGAAACCATCGTGAACGACCGGCTGGGTGCGTTTCTCGAGGAGAACCCTTCCGTCGCGCGCCGCATTGTCGGAAAGGCGATCGATGCGGCACGGGCTCGCGAGGCGGCGCGGAAGGCGCGAGACCTGGTCCGCCGCAAGGGTGCCCTCGATGGCAGCTCACTGCCGGGTAAGCTGGCCGACTGCCAGGAGCGTGACCCCGCTCTGAGCGAGCTCTACATCGTCGAGGGCGAGTCGGCCGGAGGGTCGGCCAAGCAGGGGCGCGACCGCCGATTCCAGGCGATTCTGCCGCTCAAGGGCAAGATCCTGAACGTCGAGAAGGCGCGGTTCGACAAGATGCTGGGCAGCGACGAAATCAAGACGATGATCGCGGCGCTCGGCTGCGGCATCGGTGCGGAGGATTTCGATCTGGCGAAGCTTCGCTATCACCGCATCATCATCATGACCGACGCGGACGTCGACGGATCGCACATCCGCACACTGCTCCTGACGTTCTTCTACCGGCAATTGCCCGCCGTGATCGAGCACGGGTACATCTACATCGCGCAGCCGCCGCTCTTCCGCGTCAAGCGCGGCAAGGCGGAAACCTACATCAAAGACGAACGCGACCTCGAGTCGTACTTGATCAAGCGCGCGGCGGAAGCACGCGTCGTTCGCATTTCAGCCACGGGCGCCGAAATCGCCGGCGCCGATCTCGAAAAGCTTCTGCACAAGATGATCGCGCACCAGAAGTTTCTGCACATGGTGGAGCGGCGCGGGCATCCGAGGGAGATCGTCGAAGCCCTTGTCGCCGCAGGGGCTGATCGCGAGTATTTCGCCGACAAAGACAAACTCGACGGCCTGTCGGGCACGCTGACGACGCCGACGCGCACGGTGACGGTGCGGCGCGACGAAGAGCACAACCGATACCTGCTGCACGTGGACGATCGCTCGAATGGCTACCCCCGGCAGCACACGATCGGCGTCGACTTCGTCACGGCGGCCGACTATCGGACGCTCCTCGCGAATCGACGCGACATTCCGGCGCTGAACGGCGAGATGATCGTGAGCGGCGCCGAAGTCGCGGACGAGGCGTCCGGCGACGAAGGGGCGGCCGACGAACCCAAAGGCGGTGCACGGGCGAAGAAGACCGCCGACGTGCGCCTGCAGTCGCTGGACGAGCTGGTCGACTACTTTCTGGCCGCGGGCAAGAAAGGCGTGGCCATCAATCGCTACAAGGGCCTCGGCGAGATGAACCCGGAGCAGCTCTGGGAAACGACGATGAACCCCGCAGTACGAACGCTGCTGCAGGTGCGCGCAGAAGATCACACGGAAGCGGACCTCATGTTCACGACGCTCATGGGCGATCAGGTCGAACCGCGACGAAAGTTCATCGAGGACAACGCACTGGATGTGAAGAACCTTGACGTGTAGGGGGCCCGTTGCCCCCAGCTCTGGTCCCTAGCCCCTAGTCTCTAGCTCCTGTATATGGCCGACCTCGTTCCACAACTGCACCCCGTCAACATCGAAGACGAAATGAAGCGTTCGTACATGGATTACGCCATGAGCGTAATCATCGGACGAGCGCTGCCCGACGCCCGCGACGGGTTGAAGCCGGCCCACCGGCGCGTGCTGTACGGCATGAAGACGATGGGCCTGTCGGCGACGCGCGGCTATCGCAAGTGCGCGAAGATCGTCGGCGAGGTGATGGGCAATTTCCATCCTCACGGCGACGCGTCCATCTACGACACGCTCGTCCGCATGGCGCAGGACTTCAACATGCGCTACCCGCTCGTGGACGGGCAGGGCAACTTCGGCTCGGTCGACGGCGACCCGCCGGCGGCCATGCGATACACCGAAGCGCGGCTCCAGGCCCTCGCCGACGACATGATGGCGGATCTCGACAAAGAGACCGTCGACTTCGTGCCGAACTACGACGAGACAACCGAGGAGCCGACCGTTCTTCCGGCGCCGTTTCCGAATCTTCTGGTGAACGGGTCGGCCGGCATCGCCGTCGGCATGGCCACCAACGTGCCGCCGCACAACCTGCGCGAAGTGATCGACGGCTGTATCTGGCTCATCGAAAACACGCACCTCAGACAGGACGATGAGCCGGTGTCGCGCGCTGAGAAACTCAGGCAGCTGATCCGCCTCATCCCCGGCCCAGATTTTCCGACCGGCGGCTATATCGTCGGCCGCGCCGGAGCCGTGCAGGCCTTCACGACCGGACGCGGCTCGATCATGATGCGCGCCAGATCGACCACCGAAACAAACAAGAAAGGCGACCGGATTTCCATCGTCTTCACCGAGATTCCGTATCAGGTCAACAAGGCGAAGCTGATCGAGCGGATTGCCGACCTCGTACGCGAGAAGACGATTGAAGGCATTTCCGACCTGCGCGACGAGTCGGACCGCGAAGGCATGCGGATCGTGGTCGAGCTGAAGCGCGGCGAGGTGCCTGAGGTCATTCTCAACAACCTCTACAAGCACACCCCGCTCCAGTCGAGTTTCGGGATCATCATGCTGGCCATCCTCGGCGGCCGGCCCAAGGTGCTGAACCTGCTGGAGCTCGTCGAGAGCTTCGTCGAGTTCCGTGTCGAGATCGTGCGGCGCCGGACCGAATTCGAGCTCAAGAAGGCTGAAGCCCGGTACCACATCCTCGAAGGCCTGCGGATTGCGCTCGATCATCTCGATCAGGTGATCAAGCTCATTCGCGCGGCGAAGACGGTGCCCGAGGCCAGAGACGGCCTGATGACCGAGTTCGGGTTGAGCCAGGTCCAGTCGCAGGCGATTCTCGACATGCAGCTCCAGCGCCTCACGGGCCTCGAGCGCCAGAAGATCCTCGACGAGCTGGCCGAGCTGTTGAAGACAATCGAACGCCTGCGCGGCATCCTGGCCAGCGAGCGGCTGCTGATGCAGATCATCGTCGATGAGCTGAAAGCCGTCCGTGAGAAATACGGCGACGATCGGCGGACGGAGTTCCTCGAAGGTGAAGCCGGGGAGATCAACATTGAAGACCTGATCACCGAAGAAGACATGGCGATCACGGTCAGCCGTACCGGTTACATCAAGCGGACGGCGATCTCCACGTATCGCAACCAGCGGCGCGGCGGCAAGGGCCGCATCGGCATGCGGACGCGCGACGAAGACTTCGTCAGCCACTTGTTCGTCGCATCGACGCACAGCTACATCATGATTTTCTCGGATCGCGGCCGCGCCTACTGGCTCAAGGTGCACGAGATCCCCGATGTCGGCCCTGGCGGGAAGGGGAAGTCGATCGCGAACCTGGTGTCGATGGAAGAGGGCGAGAAGATCGCCGCGATGCTGGCCGTCAAGGAATTCGAGGACGACACGTTCGTCGTCATGGGCACACGCAAGGGTGTCATCAAGAAGACCGCGCTCTCGGCGTTCAGCAACCCGCGCGCCGGCGGCATCATCGCCATGGGCGTCGAAGAGGGCGACGCCGTGATCGCGGTGCTCGGCACGGCGGGCAAGGGCGAGATCTTCATCGGCACGCGCGACGGCATGGCCATCCGCTTCGAGGAGGGCGACGTGCGGCCGATGGGCCGGACGGCCTACGGCGTCCGCGGGATCACGCTGCGAGCCGACGACTATGTGGTGGCGATCGAAATGGTCCAGCCGGGCGGGACGCTGCTCACGGTCACCGAGCACGGCTATGGAAAGCGCACCGAAATCGACGAATACCGGGTGCAGTCGCGGGGCGGTGTCGGCATCATCAATATCTCGACCAGCGACCGCAACGGCCAGGTCGTCGGCGTGGCGTGCGTGCAGGAAGGCGACGAGCTGCTGCTGATCACGCAGCAGGGGATGATCATCCGCATGCCGACCAACGACGTCCGCGCGATCGGCCGCGCCACGCAGGGCGTCAGGTTGATCGACGTCGAACCTGACGACAGCGTGGTGTCCGTTGCGCGGCTGGTTGAAAAGGAAGACGAGAGCGACAGCTGACCGTGCCGTCCGCGGATCGTACACTGCAGATCGGCGTCGTGGTCGCAATGGCCAGCCTGGCCGCGTGCGGGCACGCGTCAGAAAGAGCGCTGCTCGACCAGTTCTTCTCCACGTCGCGCCTTCGCGATAAAACGGCAGCGCAATCCGTGGCGACGGTGTTCTTCGACCCGAAAGACCATGGGCTCGTCCGGACGTTCGCCATCACGAGCGTGACGCCTGACGAACAGAGCGGCGGCGTGACGAGCAAGAACGTCACGATTCGCGCGTCGGTCGAGTCGCTCGCCGGCGTGACGTCCGACAAGACCATCTTCGTCACGATGCAGCGCCGCGGTGATGCCGGCTGGATGATTACGGGCGTAACGGTGGCGTCGGCTCCTTCACTTCCACCTCGCTGACCACCCATTCGCCGTCCCGCTTCACCATCGACATGGCGGCCTCGCGGGAGTCGAGGATTCGCTCGCCCGTCCGAGGATCGCGACTGGTCATCTCGGCCGTGACCATGGTGCGTGCCGTGGTGCTCGAGTCGACCCTCACGTCCACGTCCACGAAGTCCACCCTCCATCCGCCTGGCGGCGGCATCCAGGCACCAACGGCGGCCAGTACGGCCTCGCGAGACGTCAATGGCGATTCGGCCCGGCCGACACGGACGTGGACGTCGTCGGCCAGATAGCGCCGAAACTGAACCAGGCGGGTGACGCGCCCGAGCTCGGCTTCACGCTCCGGCACCGACAGGGTCGCGGCGATTTCACCGAGGCGCCGCTTGACGACGCGGTGGGGATTGAACCACCACTGGTACGAGAAGTAGGTCACCAGCGCCCCGAACACCACCGCGACGTAGATCGAACCGTTCGACTTCACTGGAGACAGCCTACGCGATCTCGAGCCGCGCGAATTTCGCGCGGAGCGTTTTCGAACCGACCGCGGCGAACCGCACGACGAGCTTCGTGTCGTCGCTCAACGGCTCAACGCTGATGACCGTGCCGGTGCCGAACTGGGCATGCTTCACGCGCATACCTGGACGAAGCGACGGTCCAAGCGACTGATCCTCGTCCTCGTACGCATACGTCGGCTGCTCCTCTCTGACCCGCCGCCCGCCGCCGTAGGGGTTCGTGCGGAATTCGTAGTGAGGGAAGTTTCCCTGACGGCCTGCTGACGCGTACGAGGGAAGCATCCGGTCGAGCAGCTCGGCCGGCACCTCGTCGATGAATCGGGAAGGGTCGCTCGACTGATACTCGCCGAAGACTCGCCGGCGAGCGGCGCCCGTCAGCACCAGGCGCGCGCGCGCGCGAGTCATGCCCACGTAGCAGAGCCGGCGCTCCTCCTCGAGCTCCTCCTCGTCGTCTGTCGACCGCGAGTGCGGGAACAGGCCTTCTTCGAGCCCGGCCAGGACAACGGTTGGGAATTCGAGGCCTTTGGCGCTGTGCAAGGTCATCAGCCAGACGCGAGCATCGCGCGAGCCCTGCTCCTCGTCGGCATCCGACAGCAGCGAGAGCCGGTCGACGAATCCGCCGAGCGAAGGTTCGGGCTCGCGGCTCTCGGTACTCGCGCGCCGCCGAAACGAGCTCCGCGAGGTTTTCGACCCGGGCTTCGGCGTCTTCGCTTCGTTCGTCGCGTAGGTCCTGCAGGTAGCCACTTCGATCGAGCATCTTGCCAATGGCGATCGACACCGGTTCATGGCGCGCGATTTCCGTGAGGGCAACCAGCAGGTCGCGAAACACCGTAAGCGAGGCGGCCGCGCGCGCGGCAAACCGACGTTCGTCGAGGCCCGCGACGAGACGGGCCCAGAGCGAGTTGGCCGAAAGCGCCGGCTGGAGGCCGGCGTTCAGCAGCGGCATGTCGGCGCCGCCGCCGGCCGAGACGCCTTCGACAGCTTCCAGCACGCCCTTGCCGATGCCTCGCGCCGGCACGTTGATCACCCGCCGCAGGCTGACGTCGTCGTGCGGATTGATGACCAGCCGCATGTACGCAAGGGCGTCCTTGACCTCCTTGCGTTCGTAGAAACGGACGCCGCCGACGATCTTGTAGGCGAGCCCCTCGCGCATCAACGCGTCCTCTATCGTGCGCGACTGGGCGTTGGTTCGATAGAGCACAGCGACCGCCGGACCGCCGGCCGTCGCGTCGGAGTCTGCCAGCGCCGCGCGCGCCGTCCGCGTGATGAAGTCGGCTTCCTCGAGCTCGTCGTTGCCGCGGTAGTAGATGATGCGGTCGCCGCCGGCGCGGTCGGTCCACAAATGCTTGTCTTTACGATTGCGGTTCTGACGGATGACTGCCGAGGCGGCGTCGAGGATGATCTGCGTCGAGCGATAGTTGCGTTCGAGCTTGACGGTCGCGGCCTCGGGGAAGTCGTGTTCGAAGTCCAGCAGGTTTCTGAGATCGGCGCCGCGCCATTTGTAGATCGACTGATCCGGATCACCGACGACGCAGAGATTGCGGTGAATCTCGACCAGGCGCCGAATCAGGAGATATTGAGGCCGGTTGGTATCCTGGTACTCATCCACCATCACGAACCGGAACTGCGTCGAGTATTTGGCGCGGACCCGTTCGGACTGCTCGAAGAGCTCGACGGTCTTGAGGAGCAGGTCGTCGAAGTCGAGCCCGTTGCTGTCGCGGAGCGTATTCAGGTAGTACTCGTAGACCTTCGCGATTTGTTCGTCGCGACGGTTCCAACTGGCCGCCGCCGCAACCTCGTTGGGCCCCTCCATGCGGTTCTTTGCCTGGCTGATGCGTGACAGGGCCGCCCGCGGTTGAATGAAGCTGTCGTCGACGTGGAGGGCCTTGAGCGCCTGTTTGACGACGGTCAGCTGATCGGACGAGTCGTAGATGACGAAATCGCGGGAGAGACCGATGGCTGGTGCTTCCCGGCGGAGCAGGCGCGCGCACAGAGAGTGGAACGTCGACACCCACATGCGGCTGCAGTCGGAGCCGAGGAGCGTTTCGACGCGCGTCCGCATCTCTTCGGCGGCCTTGTTGGTGAATGTGACGGCAAGCACTTCGTCCGGCTGAGCATGGCCGTCGCCGACGAGGTAGGCGATGCGACTGGCGATGACGCGCGTCTTGCCCGAGCCGGCCCCCGCGATGATGAGCAGCGGCCCGCTGATGTGAAGAACCGCTTCGCGCTGTTCCGGGTTGAGGCTGTCGAGGAAGGAATGCATGTAGAGACTAGGAGCTGGGGACTCGGGCCTAGGGACTAAAGAGACTCTAGCATCGTCTCTCTCCGGTCCCTAGCCCCTAGCCCCTAGCCCCTAGTCCCCAGTCCCTAGCCCCCCTAGAGACCCTATTCGACCGTGACGCTCTTCGCGAGGTTCCTTGGCTGATCGACGTCGCAGCCGCGGCGGACGGCGATGTCGTACGCCAGGAGCTGCAGCGGCAGCACCATCACGATGGGCATCAGCATGTCGTGCGCACGCGGGACCTCGATCACGAAATCGGTCGCGCGGTCGAGAATCGACGAAAGCTTGTCGTCGCCTCGCGTGGTCAGCGCGATGATGGATCCGCCGCGCGCCTTGGCTTCCTGCATGTTGCCGATCATCTTTTCGAAGACGTGATCGTGCGGTGCGATGGTCACGATCGGCATATTCTCGTCAATCAACGCGATCGGACCGTGCTTCATTTCGCCGGCCGGGTACCCTTCCGCGTGGATGTAGGAGATTTCCTTCAGCTTCAGCGCCCCCTCGAGCGCAATCGGGTACTGGATGCCGCGGCCGAGATAGAGAAAATCCGCGCGTGCGTGGAAACGCGCGGCAATCTCTTCGACGGCGGGCGCCACTTTCAGCGTTTCCTCGAGAATGTGCGGCAACTGGAGCAGCGCGTCGATGTGGGGCCGGGAAGCCTCGGGCGACAGTGTCCCGCGGACCTGGGCGAGCCGAAGGGCCAGGAGATAGAGCGCCACCAGTTGTGAGGTGAAGGCCTTCGTGGACGCCACGCCGATTTCCGGCCCCGCGTGCGTGTAGATCGTGCCGTCCGTTTCACGCGTCGCCATGCTGCCAACCACGTTGCAGATGCTGATGCTGGCCGCGCCGTCGCGCTTGGCCTCGCGCAGCGCGGCGAGCGTGTCGGCCGTTTCGCCCGACTGCGTGATGACGACGGCCAGGGTGTTCGGGCCGACGATGGGCTTGCGGTAGCGATATTCTGATCCGTAGTCCACGTCGACCGAGACGCGCGCGAGCGTCTCGATCATGAACTTGCCGACGAGCGCCGCGTGCCACGACGTTCCGCAGGCGAGGATCGTCACTTTTTCGATCGCCTTCAGCGCGGCGTCGCTGATCTTCATCTCCTCGAGAAACACCTTGCCCGTGTCCTGCGACACCCGGCCCAGAATCGTCTCGCGCGCGGCGGTCGGCTGCTCGAAGATTTCCTTGAGCATGAAATGCTTGAAGCCGGCCTTCTCCGCCATGATCGGATCCCAGAGGACCCGCTGCGTCGCCTTGGAGACCGGGCGGCCGAAAAAGTCGGTGAACGTCACGCCCGTTTGCGTGATGATCGCCATTTCCTCGTCGCCGAGGAAGACGACGTCGCGCGTGTGGCTGAGAATGGCCGGAATGTCCGAGGCGACGAAGAACTCGCCGTCGCCGAGCCCGACGACAATCGGCGGGCCGTTGCGAACCGCCACGATCTTTTCTGGATCGTCGGCGGAGATGAGCACGAGAGCAAACAGCCCGCGCATCAGAAGCAGCGCGCGCCGGACCGCGTTCTCGAGGCCGTCATCCTTCGTTTCGCGTTCGACCAGATGCGCGACGATCTCCGTGTCGGTTTCGGTGACGAACTTGTGGCCCTGGCGCTGCAGTTCGTGCTTCAGATCGAGGTAGTTTTCGATGATGCCGTTGTGAACGACGACGATCTTGCCGGTGCAGTCGCGGTGGGGGTGGGCGTTCTCTTCGGTCGGCCGGCCGTGCGTCGCCCACCGCGTATGGCCGACGCCGTAGTCGCCAGTGAGCGGGCTGACGCGAATGACGTCTTCCAGCTTCGCCAGCTTTCCGGCGCTCCGGCGGAGCTCGATGGCGCCGTTGCTGACGACCGCGACGCCCGCCGAGTCGTAGCCGCGGTATTCGAGGCGGCGCAAGCCGTCAATCAGAACGGGAACGACATCCTTTGGACCGATGTAGCCGATGATTCCGCACATTTAGCGCTGCCTTTTCTTCCTGTTGCTGACCCAACCCTCGATGTTGCGCTGTTTGCCGGCGCTGACCGCGAGAGCCCCGGCGGGGACGTCCTCGCGCAGCGTCGTGCCGGTCCCGACGTATGCGCCCTTGCCGACCGTGATCGGCGCGATGAGCTGCGTGTCGCTGCCGATGAACGCGCCCTCCTCGATCGTGGTCTGGTTCTTGGTGACGCCGTCGTAGTTGCAGGTGATGGTTCCGGCGCCGATGTTCACATTTGCGCCGATCGTCGTATCGCCCAGATAGGTGAGGTGCATCGATTTTGATCCGGCGCCGAGCACCGTCTTTTTCAACTCGACGAAGTTACCGACTCGCGCGCGCTCGGCGACGACGGCGCCCTGGCGAAGGTGAGCGAACGGTCCGACGCTCGCGTCGCTCTCCACCGTGGAGTTCGAGATCACGCAGTGGTTGTGGATGACCACCCGGTCGCCGACGTGTGAATCGACGAGCCGCACGCCGCTGTGGATCTCGCAGCCGCTGCCGATTGTCGTCTTGCCTTCAAGCGACACGCCGGGATGGACGATGGTGTCGCGTCCGATCTCGACATGCGCGTCCACGTAGGTTGTGGCCGGATCGTCCATCGTCACGCCGGCCGCCATCAGCTCTTGGTTCTTTGTCTGTCTCACGATTCGGCTCACCGCTGCCAGCTCGAGGCGGCTGTTGATCCCCCGGATTTCGTCGGCGGCATCTACCGTCAACGTGGCGACGCCGAGACCACGCTTCCGATAGAGGGCGACGACATCGGGCAGGTAGTACTCACCCTGGGCGTTTTCCGCGGCGATGCTCGACAGGGCCTCGAACAGCCCGTCCAGAGCAAACGCGTAGATGCCTGCGTTGATTTCGCGAATCGCGCGATCGGCTGGGCTGGCGTCCCGCTCCTCAACGATATACGCAATTTCAGGGCCGGATCGCACGATTCGTCCGTAGCCGTGGGGCTCGTCGACGACAGCCGTCACGACGGTTGCCGCCGCCCTGACCGACTCATGCCGATCAACCAATGTTTTCAACGTCTTCGAAGACAACAGCGGCACGTCGCCTGACAGCAGCACCAGGGTGCCGGTTGCCTGGCGAAAGACAGGGGCCGTGGCCAAAAGCGCATGGGCGGTGCCGAGCTGTGGCTCCTGCACCACGAAGGCGAGGCCTGGGTGCGCCGCTAGGGCGGCTTCAAGGGCGGCTGCCTGGTGCCCCAGGACAAGGGTCGTAGACTGTGGCCGAAGGGCGGCCGCCGTGGCCAGGACGTGCTCGATCATAGGCACACCCGCAACGCGGTGTAACACCTTGGGCCACACGGATTTCATCCGCGTGCCCTTGCCCGCCGCCAGGATAACAATGTGAAGATCGCCCATGAAAGGTGCACGGCCCCTCGCGCCGGGAGCCCCCGAACGATTATCGGCCGGAACGCGGGCGGACAGGACGGCGGCGTTCCGGTCGAAGCGTGGACGGAGCCTCGAGCGCGGCCCGGAACGCCTCATCATCGCGCACGGGGTCGAGGTCGGGATCGGTTCTGGCGAGGGCGCGGTTTTCAGGGTTGATGGCGATCGCGCGTTCAACGTGGGCGACCGCCTCGGCGAACTCGCCGCGCTGGGCATGCGCGACTGCGAGCATGTAGAGCGCGTGGTCGTTGTCGGGGTCTTCGTCTCGCACAAGTCGCAGGTGCGAGATGGCTTCGTCGTAGCGGCCGCCATTGAGGGCCAGCGTTGAAGCGTACAAACGCTCTTCGATCGTATGCGGCGCCGATGCACTGGACGACGCCTGCCGCTGACAGATGTTCAGGTAGAGCTTGACCCTCTCGTGCAGCTCTTTTTCTTCTCCATACTGCTTCAAGACCGATTCGAACAGCGCAGCGGCGCCGTGATAGTCGTGCCGCTGCAGTTGTTCGAGTCCCCGCTCGTACAGCGCGACGGCTTCGACGTAGGTCGATCGGCGCTCGGCCGGGGCTGCCGGTGTCGGCATTGGGGGTGTCGCGGTACCATCGAACGAACCCAGGCGGCCCGAGGGCGCAGGCGAACCAGAGGACGGCCCCGTGTTGGGGGACTTTGTCGAACGGATGGGCGGCCGACGCGGTTTTGTCATCAAACTCCTGCGTGCAAGACGCGGAGCGAAATCATTCTTGGCTGAAAGCCGGGTAAAGTAGCAGAAGGTTCGTGGGCCGGTCAAGCGAGCGGACCTCGCCCACGCTGGCACACTCCACTACTCTGTTATTTGACCAATTTCTTGCCTCTCTCGATGGCCTCATAGATGTCGTTGGGCGTCCTATTGTGTCTTCTTGCCAGGACGTTGATGGCCTTCCGCCGTGAAATTGACGACGTTTCTATTATACGACCTAGTTCTTCCACCATTACTGAGTCGCTCAGCGGCCCATGCATATGTTTATCTGTCATTTCACCTATTTCTATCACTATTGTCAGCTCTCCTTTGGTATCTCTGAAAGAGCCAAGGACTACAGATATTGGTCCTCTGACCAATATTTCGTGCACCTTTGTCAATTCACGGCAAACGACGACCTGACAGTCTCCAACCGTCGTGAGAATCTGTTCAAGAGTGGTGCGAATTCGGTGTGGCGCTTCAAAGAACACGGCTGTCGGCTGGGAACTGGCCAGCTTTTCGAGCCACCGTATTCTGTCCTTCGACCTAGTTGGAGGAAATCCAAGGAATGTGAAGATTTCTGTCGAAAACCCAGAAGCAGCCAAGGCCGCCATGACTGCGCTGGGCCCAGGTATGGGTTCAATCCTGATCCCCGCCGCAATGGCGGTGCGGACCAGATGACGACCAGGATCGGAAATCAGAGGCGTGCCCGCATCTGAAACGAGCGCGACATCTTCTCCCCTGGTCAGACGATCGATGAGCGCGGGAGTCTTCGCGCGTTCGTTGTGTTCGTGAAGGCTCGTGGTCGGCGTCGCAATCGCGTAGCGCGCGAGCAGATGAGCCGTCCGGCGTGTGTCTTCGGCGGCAATCAGCGCGACCTCCCGCAAGACACGTAGGGCCCTCGCCGTAACGTCCTCGAGGTTGCCGATCGGCGTGGCGACCACGTACAGCGTGCCCGGCATTCGATGACGGAACGTTTATTGTACCGATTGGCGGATCCCATGATCGCTTCCGAACCGCTGCCGCACTTTGTCGATAACCTGCTCGGGTACCTCTATGAGGCCCACCCGACACATGCCACCCTCGACGGGGTCCACACCCATGACGATCTGCATCGAGGACCTGAGCCGGCAGGGCATCGAGAGCAACACGCGCGCCCTGTCGGGCTACCTGCGCCGGCTCGAGGAGATCGACCTTGCCGGGCTCACCGAGACCGAGCGTCTCGAGCACAGAATGCTCGCCGAGCACATCCGGGCGCGCATGTTCGAGTTCGAGGAAACCCGCACGTGGGAGAAGAACCCGCAGTACTACTCTGACATCCTGGCGTCGAGCCTGGCCGGCCAGACCTTGTTTACCCACGCCCCGGCGGCGGAACGGGCGCGGCGCGTGCTCTCGAAACTGCGGCAGGCTCCTCGACTGATTCAGGCCGCCCGCGACAACATTACCGATCCCCCTGGCATCTTCGTCAAGGTCGGGCTCGAAACGATGCGCGGAGCCCTCAAGTTCGTCGACGAGGATCTGCCGAGGGCCTTCACGTCGGTTGACGACATGCACTTGCTCGGCGATCTCGCCGATGCTCAGACCGAAGCCTCACAGGCCATCGGCGCCTACGTGCAGTACCTCGAAACCGACGTCGCGCCGCGCGCCCGTGCATCGTTCCGACTTGGCCGTGAAAACTTCGAGCGCAAGCTGAAACTCGAGGAAGGCCTGACGCTGCCGATCGACCGTCTGCTGGCGATCGCGACGCGCGAACTGAAGGACACCCAGGAGGAATTCCGGTCGGTGGCGTCCAGGATGAACGGCGGCGACCCGCTCGCGACCTGGGCCGCCACCAAGGCGAATCATCCCAGCCCCGGCGAGTTGGTCGACGTCGCCCGGGGGCAGATCGAGGAACTGGCGACGTTTCTCGAAAGGCACAACATCATCTCGCTGCCGTCGAGCGAGCCGGTGATGGTCGCCCCCACGCCGGATTTCTACCGGTGGTCGTTTGCCAGCATGTGGACGCCCGGGCCGTTCGAAGCAAAGCCCACGCGCGCCTACTACTACCTGACCGACGTCGATCCGTCATGGGCGGCCGAGAGAAAGGACGAATACCTTCGCGACTACAACAATCCGACGCTCTGGTCGATCTCCATTCACGAGGTCTACCCGGGCCATTTCCTCCACTATCAGCATCTGCGCCGTGTCGAGTCGAAAGTGCGCAAGTCAACGTTGTTCGCGCCGGGCTCGTTCGTCGAGGGCTGGGCCCACTACTGCGAGGAAATGATGATGGAGGCGGGGTTTGCGCGAGAGCGGCAGGGCGTCAAGCTGGGCCAGCTCGCCGAGTCGCTCGTCCGTCTCGCGCGCTTCATCGTCTGCATCCGCCTGCACGCCGAAGATCTGTCCGTCGAGCAGGGCATGAGGTTTTTCCGCGACGAGGCGTTCATGGAGGAAGGGAGCGCGCGCCGCGAAGCGGAACGCGGCACGTTCGATCCCACGTACCTCGTCTACAGCGTGGGGAAGCTCATGCTGATGAAGCTGCGGCACGACTACAAGCAGCAGCAGGGCAAGGCGTTTTCGCTCAAGGCGTTTCACGACACGTTGCTTGGCAACGGCACGGCCCCTTTCTGGCTGCACCGCGCGCTGCTCCTTCCGGGCGACACAGGCGACCTGCTGGAGTAATGGAATCAAGATGCCGTTATACGAATACGAGTGCGACGCCTGCGGTCATCGCTTCGAGACGATCCAGAAGTTCTCCGATCCGCCGATCGAGACGTGCCCGGCGTGCGGCAGCACGGTGCACAAGCTGCAATCCGCTCCGGCGTTTCAGTTCAAGGGCACCGGGTGGTACGTCACCGACTACGCGAAGGCGGGCAACGCCGAAACGAAGGCGAGCAAGGACACGAGAAAATCCGACAAGGACGCCGCCAAAGCCGACAGTCAGACGGACGGGAAAGCCGACCGCAAGGACGGCGGAGCCGCCAAGTCCGACGCCAGCTCGAGCAGCGAGAAGACCCAGGCAGGTTCGTCAGGTTCAGATTCGTCGGGTTCGTCTGGCTCCACCGGCTCCGCAGGCGGATCAGGCAAGACAGGCTCGACAAGCTCACCGAGCTCGGCCACCTCAACCACGCCGACAAAACCAACGGGGACGAAATCGGACCGCTGAACGCTACGGTTTCCCTGCCGGCGTCGGCAGGTCGAGCGAGCCGAGGTACGCCGCGAACGGCTCGGCGAGGTCGGGCCGTTTGAGCGCGAAGTACACGACGGCCTTCAGGAACCCGATCTTGTTGCCCGTGTCGTGACGGACGCCGTTCACTTCGCAGGCGTAGATCGGCCGCGACTTGAGCAGCTCGCGTAGTCCGTTGGTGAGCTGGATTTCACCGGTCCGGTCGCTCTTGGTCGCGGCAAGCGCCGCGAAGATATCCGGTGTCAGGACGTAGCGGCCGATAATCGCGAGATCGGACGGCGCCTCGTCGCGGGGCGGCTTCTCCACCAGGTCGCGCACCTGATACACGCCGGGCCCGAGCGTGGCGCTCGCGTCCTTGTCGATGGCGATGACGCCGTAGTTCGAGATCTCGTTGTGCGGTACGCGTTCGACGGCCAGCACCGGTCCACCCACTCGCGCGAACACGTCCATCAGCTGTTTCATCGCCGGCGGCTCGGCGTCGATCACATCGTCAGCGAGGATGACGGCGAAGGGCTCGTCGCCGACGAGCTCGCGTGCGACGAGCACGGCGTGGCCCAGGCCGAGCGGTTCACCCTGCCTGACGTACGCAAAGTTGATCAGGTTGGAAATCTTCCTGATCTCGGCGAGCTGCGCGCGTTTGCCGCGTGCTTCGAGGAAGGTCTCGAGCTCGACCGAGACGTCGAAATGATCCTCGATTGCGTTCTTGCCCCGGCCGGTGACCAGGATGATGTTGTCGATGCCGGAGGCGACGGCTTCCTCGACGCCGTACTGAATGATGGGCTTGTCGACGAGCGGAAGCATCTCCTTCGGCTGGGCCTTGGTCGCCGGCAGGAATCGGGTTCCGAGGCCGGCGGCGGGGAAGATGGCTTTGCGAACGCGTGTACTCACGCGTCCGATCCTAACAGAGGACTCGCCGGCGAGCGAATATACAATCTACAGTCGAGGTAGCATGCTAGACCCCGTATTCGTCCGCGACCATATCAGCGAAGTCCGCACCGGGCTGAGAAACCGTGGCCTCGATTCAGACAAGGCCCTCGAAGAGATTGCCACGCTCGCCAGCCTGCGACGGCGCCTCATTGGAGACTTTGAGGGCCTCAAGCGGCAGCAGAACACCGCGGGCGACGAAATCGCGAAGGCCAAACGCCAGGGACTCGACACGGCGCACATCCAGGAGGCCGGCCGGTCGCGCAACCAGCAGATCAAACAGCTCGGCATCCAGCTCGATTCGATCGAGCACCAGCTCGAGACCGCCCTCATGCAGCTGCCGAACTTGCCCCATGCCAGCGTGCCGGTGGGCGCGAGTGCCAAGGACAATGCGGAAGTGCGTCGCCACGGCGAACCACGCGCCTTTGATTTCGAACCCAAGCCGCACTGGGACCTGGGCACCGCGCTCGGCATCATTGATTTTGAGCGCGCAACGAAGATGTCCGGCGCACGTTTTGCGGTGCTCACCGGCGCCGGCGCGCGCCTCGAGCGCGCGCTCATCAACTTCATGCTCGATCTCCACACGCGCGAGCACGGCTACGTCGAGGTCGAACCGCCGTTCCTCGTGAACGCCGCGTCGCTCACCGGCACTGGAAACCTGCCGAAGTTCGAGGCCGATCTGTTCAAGATCGCCGGTGATTGGGATCTCTATCTCGTGCCGACCGCCGAGGTGCCGCTGACGAACCTGCATCGCGGCGAGATTCTCGATGGGCGCGATCTGCCGATCTGCTACACCGCGTACACCCCGTGTTTCCGCAGTGAGGCCGGATCCTACGGTCAGGACGTGCGCGGGCTGATTCGCCAGCACCAGTTCGACAAGGTGGAGCTGGTGAAACTGACGACTCCCGATCAGTCGTACGACGAGCTGGAAAAGCTCACGGCGAATGCCGAGGAAGTGCTGCGCCGCCTCGAGTTGCCCTACCGCACGATGTTGTTGTGTACGGGCGACGTCGGCTTCGCGTCTGCGAAGACGTACGACATCGAGGTGTGGCTGCCGAGCCAGAACACGTACCGCGAGATCTCTTCCTGCAGCAATACCGAAGCGTTTCAGGCGCGCCGGGCGAACATCAAGTTTCGCGCCAGCGGAAGCGGGAAGGCGGAGTTGGTCCACACTCTGAACGGATCAGGCCTGGCCGTCGGCCGAACGCTGGTCGCCATCTTGGAAAATTACCAGGAGAAGGACGGCTCGGTGACGATTCCCACGCCGCTCAGACATTACATGAACGGGTTGGAGCGGATCGAGCTGCCGCAGCGCAAGACGTAAACGGAAAACGCAAAGCGTCAAACGGAAAACTCGACGGGCCCAGCTCGCCAGCTCGTCGCTTCTTGTTATCCGTTCTGCGTTTTCCGTTTGGAGTTTCAGACGTTGCGCGCCTGGTGGAACTCTTCGAGCTGCTCGTTGGCACTGAGGATGACAACGAGGCGATCGAGTGTGCTCGCGAGGCCCGGTCCTGGAACCGTCACGTAGAACTCATCGTCGGCCAGGCCGGTGTAGACGCGATTGCCGATACAGCCAAAACTGGCGACGGCGCTGCCGGTGTCGGCGGCGTGCGGAATCATCGCGCAGGCGGGACGGCCCATGATATTGGCAGCGCCGAAGAGTCCGGCCGACCGCGCGGCTTCCGACACCAGCATCAACTGACGCGCATTGCCGCGAAAGACCACGACGTCGGGCGGAAACGTCGCGTCCTCGAGCGGCGCGTACGCCGCCACCTGCATCGGCTCGTGGCGATGGGGGATGGCGGCCACTTCGTCGCCCTCGAGATACTCGAGCTTGATCATGGTGCTGACAACCCCCTCGAGCTCGAGCTTCCTGTCTTCAGGCAGCGTGACACCGTGAGTGAAGGCGCCCACCGTGCAGTTGTAGTGATCCTCGGGCGTCGTGTAGAAACGGTGTCCCTCCGAGGCGTGCTTCCAGTAGGCGCAGCCAGCCGGCAACGCGCGACCGACACGCGGCAACCCCGCCGGTGGCTTCGGCATGAAGCCGATGGCGACCGGGCGCCACTGTAGATTCAAACTGTCTAGAACCGCGTATTTGTTCGCCATGAGACTTGAGATGCGCGTGTTGTCAACGGACCGGTGCAGGAAGATCGGACGTACCCATTAGATACGTATCGACACCGCGCGCGCAACTTCGGCCTTCGGCAATCGCCCAGACAATGAGCGATTGGCCCCGCTGCATGTCGCCGGCCGTGAACACCCCCGGCACCGACGTCATCCAGTTGTCGTCCCGGGCGACGTTACCCCGGTCGGTCATCTTGACGCCAAGCTCATCAAGCATGCCGTGGCGTTCCGGGCCGACAAATCCCATGGCCAGCAGCACGAGATCCGCATTCAGCTCGAACTCGCTTCCCGGCACCGGCGCAAACGTGGTCCGGCCGTTCGCCACGACGGTTTCAACGTGCATACCGTGGAGCTTCTTGACATTCCCGACAGGGCCGGCGGCGTCGCCGCTGAACCGATCCGTCGAGATCGAGTACATCCGTTCGCCGCCTTCCTCGTGCGCGGACGACACCCGGAAGATGTTCGGCCAGAGCGGCCACGGGTTGCTTTCTGCACGCGTGTCGGGCGGACGCGACAATAACTCGAGCTGCCTCACGCTGCGCGCCCCCTGACGATGCACCGTGCCGAGGCAGTCGGCGCCGGTGTCGCCCCCGCCGATAATGACGACGTCTTTGCCCTCGGCCGTGATGAAGCTGTCTGAAGAAATCGCGTCGCCTTCGCATCGCTTGTTCTGCAGCGTCAGGTATTCCATCGCGAAGTAGATGCCTGCAAGCTCGCGGCCGGGCACTTTCAGATCGCGCGGAGTCGTGGAACCGCCGGCCAGGACGATCGCCTCGAAGCCTTCCTGCAGCTCGGCGAGCGGCACGTTGACGCCGACGTGGCAACCGGTGCGGAACATGACGCCCTCTTCTTGCATCAGCGCCAGACGTCGTTCCAGGAATTTCTTCTCGAGCTTGAACTCCGGGATGCCGTACCGCAGCAATCCGCCCACGCGATCGGCGCGCTCGAACACGGTGACCCAGTGGCCCGCGCGGTTCAGTTGATCGGCCGTGGCGAGTCCGGCGGGTCCGGATCCGACCACCGCGACGCGCTTGCCGGTCCTCACTGCCGGCGGGCGGGCCACCACCCATCCTTCGAAGAACGCCCGCTCGGCGATCGTGGCCTCGACGGCCTTGATCGTCACCGGCGAATCGTTGATGCCGAGCACGCACGACCCCTCACACGGCGCCGGACAGAGCCGGCCGGTCCACTCCGGGAAATTGTTCGTCGCATGAAGTCGCTCGCTCGCAGCCTGCCAGCGATCGCGATACACGAAATCGTTCCAGTCGGGAATCAGGTTGCCGAGCGGGCAGCCCTGATGGCAGAACGGGATCCCGCAGTCCATGCAACGGGACGCCTGCGCCCGAAGATCGCCTTCGGCATACGGCGCGTACACCTCACGCCAATCGTGCAGTCGCTCAGCCACGGGTCGATACGGCTGCTTCTGCCGCCGGACCTCGATGAACCCGGTCACCTTACCCATGGACGACCTCGGGTGCGGTCGGGTCGAAGTGCGACAACACAATCGGCGGCAGGCTCACGGCGCCGAACTGCGACCTGCCTTCGAGCACGCGCTTGTAATCACGCGGCATGACTTTCACGAACAGCCTGGCCGTTGCCGACCAATCTGTCAGCAGGCGAGCGGCGAGCGCGCTGCCCGTATGCTTGATGTGCCGTTTGAGGAGTTCGAGGACCAGCTCGATGTCGTCAGCCCGATCGAGGGGTTCGAGATCGACGAACTCGTTGTTGCACCGGCGCGCGAACGACGCGTTTGCGTCGAGGACGTAACTGATCCCGCCGCTCATCCCGGCCGCGAAGTTGCGTCCGGTCTTTCCGAGGACGACGACGCGGCCGCCGGTCATGTATTCGCACCCGTGATCGCCGACACCCTCGACGACCGCCACGGCCCCGCTGTTGCGGACGGCGAACCGCTCACCCGCGACGCCGCGAATGTAGGCCTCGCCGCTCGTCGCGCCATACAGCACGACGTTGCCGACGATGATGTTCTCTTCGGCCGTGAAGGTGGCCGCGCGCGGCGGAAAGACAATGATCGTTCCGCCAGACAGGCCCTTGCCGAGATAGTCGTTCGAGTCGCCTTCGAGCGTCAGCGTCATCCCGCGCGGGACGAACGCGCCAAAGCTTTGTCCGGCCGAGCCGTTGAACCTGATGCGAATCGTGTCGTCGGGCAGGCCGTCGGGGCCCCACCGGCGCGTCAGCTCCGATCCGAGCATCGTGCCGACCGTGCGGTTGACGTTGCGGATCGGGCGCGAAATCGACACGGGCTTCCGGTCGTCGAGCGCCCCGCGGCATGCGCTGACGAGCTCGTTGTCGAGCGCCCCGTCGAGGCCGTGGTCCTGCAACACGATCGACCGGCGTGGAGAGTCGGGTGGAAGCGCCGGGTCGTGCAGAATCGCGGAGTAGTCGAGGCCACGCGCCTTCCAATGGTCGATCGCCGGGGCGACGTTCAAGCGATCGACCCGCCCGATCATCTCGTCCATCGTCCTGAAGCCGAGCTGCGCCATGTACTCGCGCACCTCCTCGGCGATGAACCGGAAGAAGTTCTCGACGAATTCCGGCCTGCCGTTGAACTGCTTCCGAAGCTCGGGATCCTGCGTCGCCACGCCGACCGGGCACGTGTTGAGGTGGCACACGCGCATCATGATGCAGCCCGAGACGACGAGGGGCGCCGTGGCGAAGCCGAATTCCTCGGCGCCCATCAGCGCGCCGATCACGACGTCACGGCCGGTCTTCAACTGTCCGTCCACCTGAACGACAATGCGGTCGCGCAGGCCGTTGAGCCGCAGCACCTGCTGCGTTTCCGCGAGGCCGAGTTCCCAGGGCACGCCGCCGTGTTTCAGCGACGTCAGCGGCGAGGCGCCCGTGCCGCCGTCGTGTCCCGAGATCAGCACGACGTCGGCGTGCGCTTTCGCCACTCCGGCCGCCACGGTGCCGACGCCGGCGATGGCGACGAGCTTCACCGAAACCCTGGCGCGCGAGTTGGCGTTCTTGAGATCGTGAATGAGCTGCGCCAGGTCTTCGATCGAGTAGATGTCGTGGTGCGGCGGCGGCGAGATCAACCCGACGCCGGGCGTCGAATAGCGCACCTTCGCAATCCACGGATAGACCTTGTGGCCGGGCAGCTGCCCGCCCTCGCCGGGCTTCGCGCCCTGCGCCATCTTGATCTGGAGATCGTCGGCGCTGACCAGGTACTCGCTCGTGACGCCAAACCGCGCGGAGGCGACCTGCTTGATGGCGCTGCGGCGCGAGTCGCCGTTGGCGTCGGGCGTGTATCGTGCCGAGTCCTCGCCGCCTTCGCCCGTGTTCGACTTGCCGCCAAGGCGGTTCATCGCGATGGCAAGGGTTTCGTGCGCTTCCTGGCTGATCGACCCGTACGACATTGCGCCGGTCGCGAAGCGCTTGATGATGCGTTCGATCGGTTCGACCTCGTCGATGGAGATGGGCTCGGCGGCCGGCCGCAGTTGCAACAGGCCGCGAAGCGTCGCGAGATGCTCGCTCTGATCGTCGACGAGCTTGGTGTACTCCTTGAAAATCCTGTATTGCCCGCTTCGCGTCGCGTGCTGCAGCTTGAACACCGTGTCGGGATTGAACAAGTGCACTTCGCCGTCACGCCGCCACTGATATTCGCCGCCCCACTCGAGGTCGGCCTGGCCGAGCGGCCGCGTCGGGTACGCGTGGTGATGCCGCCTGAGCACTTCGTCGGCGATCACGTCGATGCCGACGCCGCCGACACGCGACGCCGTCCACGTGAAGTACTTGTCGACAAACGCCCGGTCGAGGCCGACGGCTTCGAAGATCTGTGCGCCGCAGTAGCTCTGCAGCGTCGAGATGCCCATCTTGGACATCACCTTCAAAATGCCTTTGTTGAGCGCGTGGATGTAGTGCTCCACGGCCTCGGCGTGCGTGACGCCGACGAGCAGTTGCTGCCGGATCATGTCGGCGAGCGTTTCGAACGCCAGGTAAGGATTGACGACGCCGGCGCCGTAGCCGAGCAGCAGCGCGCAGTGGTGCACTTCGCGCGCATCGCCGGTTTCGATGACGAGGCCGCAGCGCGTGCGGGTGCCCTGCAGCACGAGATGATGGTGAACGCCGGCCGTGGCGAGCAGGCTGGGAATGGGCGCGCGCTCGCGATCGGCGCCGCGATCGGACAAGATCAGAATCGTGTAGCCCGCATCCACCGCCGCGCTGGCCTGCCGTTTGAGGTGGTCCATCGCGTGTTCGAGGCCCGAGCCGTCCTGCCGCGGGTCGAACAGCATCGGCAGCGTGATCGCCTTGAATCCGGGCTCGTACACGTGACGCAGCTTCGCCATTTGACCGTTGTCGATGACCGGGTATTCGATCTTGATCTGGCGGCACGACTCGGGCCGTGGATCGAGCAGGTTGGCCTCCGGCCCCACTGTCGACCCCATCGTCGTCACGAGTTCCTCGCGGATGGCGTCGAGTGGAGGATTGGTGACCTGCGCGAAGCCCTGGCTGAAATAGTCGAACAGCATGCGCGAGCGGTTCGACAGCACGGCGATCGCCGCGTCGGTGCCCATCGAGCCAATGGCTTCTTCACCGGTCGCGGCCATGGGCGCCAGGATGAGGCGGAGGTCCTCCTGGGTATAGCCAAACGTCTGCTGGCGCTTCGTGACGGTTTCGTGACTCGGCGCCGGCAGGTAGGGGGCCTCCGGCAGATCCCCGATATCCACGAGGTACTCCGCCAGCCAGCGGGCGTACGGCTGCGCCGCCGCCAGTTCGCGCTTGATCTCGTCGTCAGCGACGATGCGGCCCTTGGCGGTGTCGACAAGGAAGATGCGGCCGGGGTGCAGGCGCTCTTTGACGAGGATGTCTTCGTCGGGAATGTCCAGCACGCCCACTTCCGACGCCATGACGACGAGGTCGTCTTTGGTGACGTAGTAGCGTGACGGACGCAGGCCGTTGCGATCGAGCACGGCGCCGATGAGCGTGCCGTCGGTGAAGGCGATCGAAGCCGGACCGTCCCAGGCCTCCATCAGCGCCGAGTGGTACTCATAGAACGCCTTCAACGCCGGGTCCATGCTCTCGTGCGCCGACCACGGTTCGGGAATCATCATCAGGATGGCGTGCGGCAGCGACCGCCCGGCCATGTAGAGGAACTCCAGCACGTTGTCGAAGGTGGCGGTATCGCTGCCGCCCTCGCGGATGATCGGCAGGATTTTCTCCAGGTCGTCGCCGAACACGTCGGATCGCAGCAGGCCTTCCCGGGCGCGCATCCAGTTGATGTTGCCGCGCAGCGTGTTGATTTCGCCGTTGTGGGCGACGTAGCGATACGGGTGCGCCAGCGGCCACGACGGGAACGTGTTCGTGCTGAAGCGCTGGTGCACCAGGGCGAGCGCGGACTCGACGTCGGAGTCGGTCAGATCGGGAAACGTCGGCTGAATCTGGTCGGCCGTCAGCATCCCTTTGTAGATCAGCGTCTGCGACGAGAGGCTCGCGACGTAGAACATGTGGCGCTCGGCGAGCGTCAGCTTGTCCGCGGCATGCTCGACGCGCTTGCGGATCACGTACAGCTTCCGCTCGAAGCGCATCGGATCGGCCACGAGCGACGGCCTGCCGGGTGTGTCGCCGCCGTAGCCGACGAACAGCTGCTCGATGACCGGCATCACGGCCGCGGCGGATGCGCCCAGCAGATGCTGCGTGGTCGGCACGGGCCGCCAGCCGAGCAGGGTCTGGCCCTCTTCCACCACGATGTGCTCGATGAGCGCCCGGATCTGTTCCCGTTCGCCGGGATCGCGCGGCAGGAACACGTTGCCGGCGCCATAGCTGCCGGCCGGCGGCAAGCCAATGCCGACCGCCTGCGCGACCTTCCGCAGGAATCGATCGGGCGTCTGAATCAGGATGCCGGCGCCGTCGCCGGTATTCGCCTCGCACCCGCACGCGCCCCGGTGCTGCAGGTTGATGAGCACCTCGAGGCCGCGCTCGACGACCGCATGGGAGCGCGCGCCCTTGATGTTGACGACGAAGCCGACGCCGCAGGCGTCGTGCTCGAAGCGGGGGTCATACAGACCCTCGGCTTGGGGAGGCGTGGAACGGACCGGGTGAGCCATAGCAACTGTCCTCGCGCACAGCGTTTATCGCTGATCTGCACGTAGAAGTGAAATACAATGATCACATTAAATACATAACCAGAACAGATTGATGTGACCCTCGGAAGGCCCAACGGTCAGGATTTTGGCGCCAAGGGTCGGTCGTAAAGGGAATAAGATCACACGCATGGCCCCGGCCGGCTCCCATGGCGTCGCTTAACGGCGCGCGCGTCGCGCTTCTCGAGGCGCGAATGAGCGCCGAATTGGCGTCCTTGGTCGAACGCTTCGGCGGCACGCCGTATTCGGTGCCGGCCGTCCGCGAGACGCCCCTCGAGCAGCCTGAAGAGATCGGCGCGTTCGTCGACGCGTTGTGCGCCGGCCGATTCACTCTCGTCGTGCTCATGACCGGCGTCGGGGTGACGGCCCTCCTGCGCGAGGCCGATCGGCTCGGCCGTCTGGACGCCGCGCTCGCGTCGCTGAGGAAGACGACCACGCTGTGCCGCGGCCCCAAGCCGGTGGCCGTCTTGCGGCGCAACGACGTACCGGTCGGGATGACGGCTGCCGAACCCCACACGACCACCGAAGTGCTTCAGGCGATCGACGGCGTGAGTGTTACTGGGAAAGCCGTTGCGCTCGTGCATTACGGCGAGCGGAACGAAGCGGCCGCCGACGGTCTTCGAGCGCGCGGCGCGCTGGTGCACGAGATCTGCCTCTACGAATGGCGTCTACCGGACGACCTCGCGCCGCTCCAGCGCCTGGTCGGGGACATCATCGCCGGTCGCGTCGACGCGATCGCCATCACGAGCCAGATTCAGTGCCGGCATTTGTTTCAGATCGCCGACACGCTGGGCGCCGGCCGCGCGCTGGCGGAGGCGCTCAACGCCAGCGTGGTCGTCGCCGCCGTGGGGCCGGTGTGCGCCGCGGCGCTGCGATCGTTCGGCGTCATTCCACACGTGCAACCGCCGCATCCGAAGATGGGCCCGATGATGATCGCGCTCGCCGACTACTTCGAGCTCACGGGCCGCTCGTCTCAGTCGGACGCGTTGTGACGAAGGTTCGCTGAGGACCTGACAGGCCGCCGGCGCGTGGTCGGTTTCTCGACCAGCACGCCCGAGCACTCGCGAACCGAATCCTGAACCTGGACCCGGGGCCCTACAGCGCGTCGCGTTCGCCGGTCCTGATGCGATAGGTCTGCTCGACCGGCAGCACGAACACCCGGCCGTCGCCGATTTCGCCGGTTCTGGCGGCCGACACGATGGCCTTGATGGCCTCGTCCACGTTGGCGTCGGACACGACCACCTCAATCTGCATTTTCGGCAGCAGGCTGACGTTGTACTCCTTGCCACGGTAGATGGCCGTGTGGCCCTTCTGCTTCCCGTGGCCGCGGACTTCGGTGACGGTCATCCCCGCGATCCCGAGCTTCTCGAGGGCGTCCTTCACCTCGTCCACCTTGTTTGGGCGGACGATACTCTTAATCAGCTTCATAGCTCCCCTCCAACATTCGCTGCAAGTGGGCCGCGAGCTCGCGCTGATCGACGTCGGGAAGCTTCCGGCCCCCCTTGGTGATGTGGAACACGTCGATGGCCCGGTGGCCTTCGGTGGCGATCAGCACGAGGTCGATTTCGCAACCGTTCTGGGACATGACCCGGCTGATCCGGTAGAGCAGCCCGAGCGCGTCGTCGGCGATGATATCAAGGATCGTGTAGCGCTTCGAGGACTGGTTGTCGCAGTGCACGACGGGCGTGACGCGGGGCACCCGGCGGCGAAACAGGCTGTTCTCGCGTCCCCGCAGGCGCGCCGTGACGTTCTCGCGCCCAGACACGACGTCGTCGAGCACCTTGAACATCTGCTCGCGCGCGTCGAGGTTGAGCTCGAGGAACCGTTCTCCGTCGGTGAACTGGAACACGTCGAGCACGAGCCCGTTCGGGTTGGTCATCGCGTGCCCGCGCAGGATGTCCATGCCGAACGATGACAGCACGCCGGAGATGTTCGAGAACAGAAACGGCTTGTCGAGCGTGACGACCGTGAGCTCCCACGACGATCCTTTCTGCTCGAGCCACAAGTGCACTTCGTCGGGGTGAATGTTGAGCGACAGCCGCACGTGCCGATAGATCGCCTCGCGCTCGAAGAGCTGCAGATACCGGCGCGGAAGCCCCGCGAGAAAATGGGTGATCGCTTCTTCCGTCAGGTCCGCGGGGCGGTTCGCCAGCAGCTCTGAGTGGCCTGCCTGGTCCGGCTCGATCAATTCGTCGCCGTAGCCGAGCGTCAGGTGATTGTACGTGTCGACGAACAGACGCCAGAGCAGCTCCGCCCGCCAGGGCGTCAGGGTTTCGAGGCTGACGGCCTCGACGTCGGCCAGCGTCATCAGGCAGAGCATCTTGAGCCGCTCTTCGACGCCGACCACCGCGGCAAACGTCCGAACGATCTCGGGGTCTTCGGTGTCGCGCCGGAAGGCCACCTGCGACATCGCCAGGTGTTTGGCAATGAGAAACTCGACGGTGTCGCGCGCCTCCTGTGCGAGTCCAAGCCGTTCGAACATCTCCCGCGCCATCCGCACGCTTTCGGAGGCGTGGTCTTCGTCCCGCCACTTGCCCACGTCGTGCAGGAGCAGCGAGAGCACGAGCAGCTCGGGGGCCTCGAGATCCTGCAGGAGCGACGAGAAGCGCTCGCGGTCCGGCGCCGACCGCGTCACCAGGCGCTCGAGGTTCTTGATCGTGAGCAGCGTGTGCTCGTCGACCGTATATTTGTGGAAGAAGTCGCGCACGACGCGGCACGTAATGGCCTGAAACGGCGGAAACATCCGACCGAGGAGGCCGCAGTCGTGCATCTCGGACAGCCGGGCGTACAGACCGGCGGCCGGCTTCAAGAAACGCAGCAGCGCCGATCGGTGCGCCGGCGTCGGAAAGAAATCTTCGACGCGAAAACGCTCGGCGTGCTGGCGGATGCAGGCCAACGCCGAATCGGAGACGGGGCACTTGCCGTCGATGGCGGCCTGAAACGCCGCGAGCCACGTCGCCGGCTGCACAGCCGCCTGTCGCACGTCGATGAAGCGGATACCGTCGCCCGATCGTCCAAGGTTGAGGCCGACCGGAGTCGGCGCGGTCTTTCTCACCCATTCCAGCGCACGCGTGACGATGCGCGCGTGGCGGAAGTAGTCGCTCATCAGCCGCTCGACGCGCTGCTGCGGGAAGGCGCCAGGGTAGCCGAGGACCTCGGCCGCCTTCTCCTGCAGCGGATGGCTCAGCGTGTTGTGGTTGCGCTTGCTCTCGTAGTGCAGGATCGATCGGACGCGGAGTAGAAAGTCTTCGGCCTCGTCAAGCCGGGCGTGATCCTCGGGTCCCCGCCGGAGCAGCGACGGATCCGTCAGCGCCGCAATCCACCGCATCGCCGTCAAGTCGCGCAGCGCGCCCGGCGCCTCTTTGACGTCGGGCTCGAGCTGATAGAGCGTCGAGTTGAACAGCGCGTGCCGGTCGTCGATGAGGGTGTTCAGCGCGCCAACCACGTGTGCGTGCGTGCCGGCACGGTGGAATGCCGACTCGAAGCGGCGGAAGAGCCCGAGATCGCCCGCAATCGGCCTGGCATCGACGAGCGCCATGAGGAACTCGGGGTTGTCCACCTCCAGCCGCGCGAACTCGTCGATCTCACGCACCTGATGACCGACGACGAGGCCGACATCCCAGAGCGGGTGGAGAATCGCGCGAAGAAGCCGTTCTTCCCCGTCGCCGAGTCGTCCGCCGAAGAGCACGAGCAGATCGATGTCGGAGTGGAGGCACAGCTGCCGCCGGCCGTAGCCCCCGATGGCCACAACGGCCACGGCCTGCTCGGTTCGCGGCGCGGCGGAGAGGAGCTTGCGGACCAGCGCGTCGAGCTGATCGGAGTAGCGGGTGAGCGCCGCGCGCCCGCCGTGACCCGCCAGGATCTCGTCGCAGAGTTCACGGCGGGCCTCTTTGAGGAGACCTGCCGCCGAGGTCAGCGGCTGCGTCGGATCCGCGTCACCTTTCAGAGCGTCCGACATGGGGCGATAGTCTCCGATTCAGGGCAGCCACCGGTGTTGGAATAACTTACACCGAGTGGCTGCTCCGCCCCACCTATTGTGCGTGTGCCGGCGTGCCTAGGACTTCGAGCTGAACGAATAGAGGAATCCGAACGCCAGCGACTGCTGATTCTTCTTTGCGGTCCCCGTATCGGTTGTGAACACCTCCTGATCGGAGTAGTCGCCGCGATATTCGATCCGCCACATGAAGTTGTCCGCGCCTTTGAGCTCGAGCGTCAGTGTGAAGTCCTGCAGTGTCTGCTTGAGACCCGAGCCGAACGCCGCGCCGCCATCGCTCAGGTACTCGTAGCGCGGGACGACCGCGACTTTCGGGGCGGCCTGGTACTTCAGGTAGCCGGCGAAGCCCTTGGACGTGGCGCCCCCTTCGCCGGTGAAGTCGAGGTTGGCCATCAGGGACAGCTTCGGGCTCGCTGTGTAGATCAGAACCGTGTCAGACAGGTTGCGGGCGTTGTCGTTGGTCCCGCCCTGCTCCGGGCCCCCGATGTAGTTTTCGATGAAGGTGAACTTGGCGCTCGGCTTCAGTGTGACCGAGGCCATGAACGTCTTGCCGGTGTTGTTCTCCAGGACATTGTTCCAGCCGTTGACGACGCCAACCATGAAGCTGACTTTGTCGTTGGCTGCGTAGTTCACCCGCACGCCGGCGTGATAGACGGGAATTGTCAACTGAAACAGGAGCGACCGCGTGTAGTTCCAGTTGTCCTTGGCCTCGACGACCTCGGCGCCGGCGTTGGTGACGAACTTGCCGAAGTCGATCTGCGCCTTGCCCGCGAGAAAGCTGCCGTAGGCTTCCTCGATGTACTTGAAGTCGCTGTCGCTGGACGGCGTGTAGATGCGGGACGCCTCACCGAAGTTCATCCGGACCTTGTAGCCGACGGGCGAATCGGAACTCGCCGGCTTGGCAAGCCAGACTTCCGCCATGCTCACGGTGAATGCGTTGTGCGACTGGTCGAAGGCGCGGTACAGGCCGTTCTGCTTCGTGTTGTACCACTGATAGTAGCCGTCCACCAGGCCGCCGACCTCGGTATTCTTGAAGAAGTTCAGCGTGATCTTGTCGGGGTCGGGTGCGGCCGGTGCGGCCGCCGGCGTGGCCTGGCCCGGATCGGCTCCGGGCGCCTGCGCCGCCGCCTGGCTCGCGGTCCCGATGCTCAACAGGCACGCTGCCATCCCGATGGCCGCGGTATGAAGCCACGTTCGTCGAAGATTCCCGATCATCATTGCCACTCACCTCCGTGCAACCCGCGGGACGTCCATCACCAAGAAATTGTTGATGACCGCGGGCGCGAGAAAGAAAAAAGACGGATGCCGGATCCGTGTCGGGTCATCCAAAGCAAGATGAGCGCCACGATGCATTCGTCGCTGATTCCGTGCCCAGCGGGAAATCCCGGCGATTTTGCTGAGTCTCGAACTGGCGCGGGACGGACTGACAACCTGCGAGACGACACTATTGTCGCATGTCAATGTTAATGAAACATTCTTGTATCATTCAGATTTCGTCGGTTCTGGCTGTCGCTGGTCGTAGGTCCACGCCACACGACATTTATGTATCACCTGATAAATTAGAAGACAATTATGTTAGATTGCGCCAGCCTATCCTACCTTGATGAATGGCGCGTCTCCGCAATACACCCCAAAAACAGCCATTCTGCCCGGGGTAAAACTGGCGTCGGGCTTGCAGCACGCGCCGGGGTCCGCTGACGGGCGCGTGATGTTCCTGTGGAAAAGGAAGTTCGATGCGGCCGGGCGGATTCCAAGGAGGACACGATGGGGTTCGTGGGAGTGATCGTCACGTTTGCAGGGTTTCTGCTGGCGGCATCGAGCGTGGGTCTCAGCTCGAGCACGACCGTGCGGCTCGTCATGGTGCTCGTCGGGATCGCGATCAGCACTGCTCGCCATTCTCGGCGTCATCAACCCGGCGTACCAGAAGAACGCCGTCTGGAAGAAGTGAAGGAAGGAAGCCTGAAGCGAAGAAGTCGAAGGGCTAACGACGTGATCGGTTTGATGGAATGGATGAGGATACGAATCATGAAGAAGGTGTTGCTCGCCTTTTCGATTACCTGGTGCCTGGCGTTGGTCGGAACCGCACAGGCCCAGGCGCCTTCGGCTGGGCCCCCGCGCCGGCACCGCCCGCCGCCGGCGCCGGCGGCCGCTGCAGCGCCGGCCGCCGTGCCGATCACCGACGCCGACATCAAGGGCGTCGCCGGCGCCCAAAGCCGGAGGACAAGGCCAAGGGCGATCCCGGCCGGCACGATCACCGGCACCGTCGGCCGACATCCCCGTCGGCGACGCGAAGAAGGGCCTGACGGTCGACGACGTCGTCAACCGGTCGGCCAGAACCTGATCGCGATCAACTTCGTCTGGACGCTGGTCACCGGCTTCCTCGTCATGTTCATGCAGGCCGGCTTCGCCATCGTCGAAACCGGGCTGGGCCGGGCGAAGAACGCCAACCACACCATGATGATGAACTTCATGGTGTACGGCGTCGGCATGCTCGCCTACTGGCTGATCGGCTTCGCCATCCAGGAAGGCGGCGTCGGCGCGGTCGCCAACCTCGGCGGCACGGCGCCGCTCAACTCCGAGTTCGCCATCCACCTGTTCGGCAAGGACTGGGGCCTGTTCGGCACAGAAGGGCATCATGCTCGGCGGCGCGACCTATGACGTCGGCGTCATGGTGATGTTCCTCTTCCAGATGGTCTTCATGGACACGGCGCTGACCATCGTCACCGGCACGGCCGCCGAGCGCTGGAAGTACTCGGCGTTCCTCATCTCGTCGTTCTTCATGGGCGCGTTCACCTATCCGCTCTTCGCCAACTGGGCGTGGGGCGGCGGCTGGCTGGCGACGCTCGGCAGCAACTACGGCCTCGGCCACGGCTACGCCGACTTCGCCGGCTCCGGCGTCGTGCACTCGGTCGGCGGCATCACGGCGCTGGCGATGGCCATCATCATCGGGCCGCGCATCGGCAAGTTCACCCGCGACGGCAACGCCGAACGCGATTCCCGGCCACGACATCACGCTGGTGCTGCTCGGCTGCTTCATCCTGGCGTTCGGCTGGTTCGGGTTCAACCCCGGCTCGACGCTCGGCGCGGCCGCCAACGGCAACCTGCGCATCAGCTCCGTCGCCGTGAACACGATGCTGGCCGGCATGGCCGGATCGTTCGGCGCGATGTACTACATGTGGCTGCGCTACGGCAAGCCGGACGCGTCGATGACCGGCAACGGCCTTCTCGCCGGGCCTCGTCGCGATCACGGCGCCGAGCGGATTCGTCAACCCGATGGCGTCGGTCATCATCGGCCTGATCGCCGGCGTGCTCGTGCTGCCTCTCGTGTCGAGTTCGTCGAGCGCGTGCTGAAGCTGGACGACGTGGTCGGCGCGATCTCGGTGCACGGCACCAACGGCCTCTGGGGCGTCATCTCGGTCGGGCTGTTCGCCGACGGCAAGAGCAACTTCGGCGGCGCGTGGAACGGCGTCCCCGGCTCGGTGACGGGCCTGTTCTACGGCGACGCCGGCCAGCTCGTCGCGCAGCTCATCGGCGTGGCGACGCTCATCGGCTTCGTCTTCACGTTCAGCTTCGTCGCTGAACATGATCATCGAGGCCGTCTGGGGCCACCGCGTGACGGCGAAGGTCGAGCTCGAAGGCCTCGACATTCCGGAAATGGGCGCGCTCGGCTATCCGGAGTTCGTGCTCAAGCCGGAGCCGGCGCTGGCGGAGTAGGGACGAGCCATGTCCAGCAGCACTCGTCTCGACCACGACGCGGCTCTCAGCCGCCGGCCGTCGTCGCTGCCGCCGGTTCCCTGGCGAGATCCGCACACGGTCTCGCCAGAGGAACTGTCGGCCTACATCCAGCAGCTCGAGCAGGCCTGCCTCGCGCAACCCGCAGTCGGCCGATCTGCGCACGTGCCTCGGCATGGCGCACGCGGTGAACTACGACGTCTACAAGTCGATGGACGCGCTCGAGGAGGCGCGTGGCCATCGATCCGGACGAACTTCTGGGCGCAGCTCAAGTACGCGGAGCTGCACTATCGGCTGCGCGCGCTCAACACGCGCCGAGGAGGAAACGCGCAAGGCCGCCGACCTGGCGCAGAACGCCGTTGCAGCTGGCGCATCGCGCGCCAGCAGATGCAGGAGATCCGGACGCTGCAGCACGCGAGCGTCCGCAACGTCGCACTGGACCAAGCCGCTGACGGCGCCGGCGCTGGTGCTTGTCGCTGATGATCGTGGCGATGTTCGTCGTTATGATGTGGAAATGACACTGGAAGTATCTTCATCGGCTCGTGCATCCTGGTCGCGGGCCTTCTGCTCAAGGTCGGCGCGCCGCTCGTTGCCGGTCGCGCTGGGCATTGCCGGCGGCCGGCGTTCCTCAACTGGAAAAGCCAGCGCAGCGACGACAGGCTGCCCCGCTTGACGTCGAGTCTCTCCGGACGCACGCCAGACCGCCGCGGCCGTTCCGACCCGCCGCTCCGCCGCCCGGCCGTCGTCATGCTGCCCGGCTGCGCGGTTCATGGCCGGCGTGCGCGATCGCCGCGCGGCGTCATCCTGCTCGCCGGGCCGCATCGTCGCCTGCCCGCCTGGCTGCTCGCCGCCGAAGTCCTGGCGACGATTCTCGGGCTGTTCGTCTTCGGATCGTTCAGGTACCAGATCCACAAGAACGCGCTGACGTACGGGATGCTGCTCGTCATCGTCGCGACGTTCTCGCGGCTCGCCGACGTCGACGTGGCACGTCGAGATCGCCGCAGCGCGGCTGGCGGGTTCTGGATCGCGGCAGCACCTGCTGTCGTTCAGCGGCCTCGACGATCTGATTCACGCCGACACGATGCTGTTCATCCTCGGCCTGACGCTGTTCGTGTCGGTCATCGCGCAGACGCGGCGTGCTCGAAGGCATCACGTTCTTCCTGCTGCGCCGCAACGACGGGCGTGATCCTGCCGACCGTCATCGCGGTGACCGCCGTCGTCGCCGTCGCGTCCGGCATTCTCGACGGCGTGTCGATGATCGGGCTGACGATCCGCACGCTCGTCATCATCCTGATGCTCGCCGCCGCGCCGCTGGCCGCCGGTGCGCTACGCGGTCATGGTGTGCACGGCCGTGACGACGATCTGCGGCGTCTGGCTGGCCTACGGCGAGCCGCCGAACCTGATCATGAAGGCGAATCTGTACCCGCACCTGGACAACGCCTTCTTCCTGCTGCTACTGCGCGCCGGCCGCCGTCGCCAGCTATCTCGTCATCGCCTGGCAGCTGCGCGGAAGACTCGGCCGGCCAGCGCGTCGATCTCGAGGACATGGACGTCATCGACGCCAACGCCGAGGACGTGCGCTTTCTCCAGGCCAGCGCGCCACGGCGAGGTCATGACGCCGGTCGAGCTCGTCGAGGGCCACGCGGGCGATCTCGACGGCCGGGCCGACGCCGTCATCGACCGGCTGCGTCACGGCGAGTCGCTCGGTCTCGCCCTGGTTCACGAAGATGTCCGAAGTCGGACGTCGCCGGATGCTGCTCGGCCACTTCGTCAGCGACGAACTCGCGGACGGTCTCGACCGCCACTATCTGTACGACGCGGCGGGCGACTACGAGGAGGCGTTCCGGGCCGAACTGGCCGTCGACGAGGTGCTCGCGTCCATGGCGCCGCGTCCGCCGACGCGCGCAGAAGATCGGCGGCGCTCGCGCTCGTGCCGTTCATCGCGCATGCTGATCGTGCACGGCGTCTGACCACGAGGTGCCGCTGTTTCTCGCGTCGTTTGCCGGATTCGCCGCCGCGCTGCCGGCCATCTGCGCGAATCCCGAAGATGCGCGCGCCTGGCGCTCCGCGAGGCGCGCTCAGGAGTACGCCGAGTACTACTTTCTGTTTCCGCTGTTCCTGTCGATCACGCTGCTGACGAGCGCCGGCTTCTTCGACGCGATGCAGAGCCTGATCGCGCCGGGCATCGACGACGCTCGGCCAGGCGCACGTGGCCTTCGCGCAGTTCCTCGGCAGCACGTTTCTGTCGGCCATTCTCGACAACAACATCGTGGCCGACTTCGCGTCGCGCGGCCTGCACGGTCTCGACCTCAACGTGCTGCAGTTCTTCGCCATGGCGCAGATCGCCGGCTACGCGCTCGGCGGCTGCTGGACGCACATCGGCTGCGCGCAGTCGGTCGTCGCGTACGCCTTCATCCAGCGCGACGTGGACGCGCACTACACGCCGGTCCAGTGGATCAAGGAGATGACGCCGGTCATCGTCCAGATTCTGGTCCTGATGGCTGTCATCATCTACGCCGAGAGCGCTGTGCTGGGCCGGTTCTAGAACCTCTTGTTCAGCCGTTTTCGACCCAGTGTGTCAATACGGAACGGACTGTCGCAGGAGATCCATCCGGCAGGTCTATTGAGATGACACGGCCGGCGGCGTCCGCCAGCATCACGCGCCAACCGCTCAGCGTCGGCTCGGTGCGCATTGCAGAGACACGGAGCCCGTCGGCGTTCAGCACGTCCCTAAGGATGCGTTCGACGTCCTGTTGCTGCATCGTTCTGCTCGGCTGGACTGCCCGGCCGGACGCCGAAACGCGGCCCGCGGAGCGGCGGCGCACCTTCGAGCTTCAGCGCCGCAGAAACGGCGTCATTTTCCCGTGATCTCGAAATGACCGCGTCGGTTCTGCGACCAGCACGATTCTCCCGACCCACGGCAGAAGGGCGCTTCTCTACCAAGGCTGCGCAGCTCGATCCGATCCGGCCCGACGCCGAGACTGGTCAGATATTCTTTGACGACGTCCGCCCGCTGTTCCCCGAGGGCCAGATTGTATTCGGCGGTGCCGCGCTCATCGCAGTGGCCGTCAATCCGGATCCTGGTCTGCGGCCACTTCGCGAGCCACTCGGCGTCGCGCTGGAGAGCCTGCCTGTCCTGATCCCGCAACCGGTTCTGGTCGTAGTCGAAAAACACATCGACGAGCGGATGCTCTGCATTGAGGTCGGCAAGTGACTTGCGTCGAAACAACTCGGTTTCGGTGGGCGCTGCCGCCGCCGGCCGCGCGAATGCCCGAGGCGGCGGCGAGGGCGCGGGCGGCCGAGCCGGGACGGCTGCCGCCGTCGTGGCCGCGCGCGAGGGCGCGACCGCCGGCGGGCGAGTATGGCAAGCCGCGCCGGCGGCCGCGAGGAGGACGAGGCACCACGACTTGACGACGGACATGGACGCACCTCCTGTGTCATGCGGGAGCATTGTTGCCGACTGTATACCGCCATATACTTTGAGGTCAAACAAATAAGGCATGAAGGGTCGGGCGCCCTGGCGTACGTGTGAAGCGATGGGAAGATTGCTCGGGGTGTGAACCGTGGTCGCGGTATCATCGATCCCCTATGCCGTCCACTCGCCCGTCTGACGCCAAGTACCCGCTCGGCCCGGTCCTGGATTTCATGCGACTCCTCTGGTCCATTGAGCATGGCCTCCAAAGGATGTCCAAACGCATGGAAGGCGAACTGGGAATCACCGGACCGCAGCGACTCGTGTTGCGGGTCGTCGGGCAGTTTCCCGGTCTATCGGCCGGAGAGCTGGCTCACATCGTCCGCTTGCATCCGAGCACGATCACCGGAATCCTGCAGCGACTGGTGGCGCAGGGCCTTCTCGAGCGCAAGCGCGATCCCGGCGACAGCCGGCGCGCCCGGCTGCGGCTCAAGCCGGCCGCCGTC
Organism: uncultured Acidobacteriota bacterium; assembly: GCA_963755195.1. GTDB lineage: Bacteria > Acidobacteriota > Vicinamibacteria > Vicinamibacterales > CAVVIG01 > CAVQJU01. The sequence continues at coordinate 485,254 of CAVWIZ010000001.1, forward strand.
GCTTACACGCGGACGTCTGCGGGAACTGTGGAGAAGGTCGTGATGCAAGCGCTCAATCGGATTGGCGCCCCGGATGTTCGCGCCGCTCGAAGAGTGCTCGCGGAGATTGCGCAGAGGCTGAACGAGTTCTGAGTGTCCGTTTCAGCGTGTTCTGTCAGCGCCGATGTTCAGAAAGCTGTCGCGTGTAATGACGCCCTCCACGCGCCTCACCTCGGTCCGACTGACCACGGGCAGGACGCCGCCGCTCTGTGACAGACGGTCGAGCACGACATCGATCGGGTGATCCGGATGCGCGTGAACGAACGAATCCGCGACGAGCGAGGACAGTGGATCACTAGCCTTTCCCGCCGCGCTCCATGTCTCGAGCTGATCGCGCGTGACCGTGCCGATGAGCCGGTCGCTCGTGCCGACCAGATACGCCGGGGCCTCATGTTCGCGGGCCCACAGCCGCCCTTGCTCCACTGAAAAATCCGAAGGCATGAAGTTGACATCGACCCGCATGACGTGGCGTGCGGTTCGGGACGACGTCGGCACGGTCGGCGACGGAAGGTGCACGCCGTCTTGGTGGAGGAGGGCGTGATACACAGGCACAGGCTGATAGCGCCGGGAGATCACGAAGCTGAGCATGTTGGCGACCATCAGCGGCACCAGGATCTGATAGTCCTGTGTGATTTCGAAGATCATGAAGACCGACGTCATCGGTGCGCGAATGATTCCCGCGAACAGCGTGCCCATGCCCGACGAGCGCGTACGCGCCGGGATCGCCCGTGGGAAACGGCGCGACGCGATGCACGAGCGTCCCGACGGCGCCGCCCGCCATGGCGCCGATGTACAGGCTCGGCGCGAAAATGCCGCCGGCATTGCCTGACGCGTAGGACACGATCGTCGCACCCAGCTTGAGGCAACACAGGATCGCCATGGTCTTGAGCAGCAGGCCTCCGTTGAGCGCCTGATCGACGTAGTCGTAGCCGACGCCCATGACGGCGGGTGAGTAGACGAGAATCGCGCCGATCACCAGGCCTCCGATCGCGGGCTGGAAGACCTTCGTGCCCTGCGGCAGGCGAGAGAAGACATGCCGAAGGGCCAAGAGCGCCTTGCAGAAGATCAGGGACACGATACCGCCGATGACGCCGAGGGCCGCGTACGCGAGCAGCTCCGCCGGGTGCACCAGGCGATAGGTCGGCACGTGAAAGAGCGGCTCGTTACCGAGAATCGAGCGTTCGACGACAACCGCAGCCACGGACGCGACGACGGTCGATCCGAGAAGCGAAGCGTTCATGTCGCCGATGATCTCCTCCAGAGCGAACAGCACCGCGGCGACGGGCGTGTTGAAGGCTGCGGCGAGGGCGCCGGCGGCGCCCACCGGGACCAGATCCCGAACGCGTTGTGGTGACAGGTGCAGCCAGCGGCCGATCGCGGAGGCCAGGCCGGCGCCGATCTGCACCGAGGGGCCCTCGCGTCCCATCGAATGGCCGGAACCGATGCAGAGCACGCCCGTCAGGAACTTGCCGAGCGGCACGTGGCCGGGAATGACGCCGCCGGACAAGTGATACGCCGCCTCGGTCTGCGGAACGCCACTCCCGCGAACATCCGGAAACACTTTGGCGAGCAGGAATCCGGTGACGATACTCATGAGCGGCGGGACGGCAAAGAGCCGGAGCCGCGAGGGGGCCAGGCCGAACAGCCGATGGCTCGTTTGTTCGATCGCCACGGTAAACAGCACGGCCGCGAGGCCGGCCAGAATCCCGATCACGATCGTCAGGATGAGAAACAGCTGGTTCTCGCGCAACCGCAGTTGTTGCGTGCGGGGGGGGCTCACCCGGCCGTCGCTCCGTGCCGTCGTCCGATAAGGACGAGCGCCCGGTCGAAGGCCGTCGGCTCACCGCAACGCTGAACAACCAGTCGGGCGATCCGGTCGATCAGGCCCGCACCCATTTCGATCGTGTCTTGTTCCATGGTGGCGGGCGTCAAGCGATGCTCGAATGTCTGTGTCTCACGAAGAAGAGCAAGTTCGTCGATCTGACCGCCGCTGCGCTCCTCGAGACACGCGCTCCACCGCCGTTGCGCGTAGGAGAAGTCGGCGATGAGCCGTCGGCGCCGCTCGGCGGAGCCGAGACCTCTGACCAGTGGATCGCTCGATAGCACCAGGTCCACGACGTCCCGGGTGTTCTTCATCTCGCCTTCGTTGGCCGGCAGCCGGCGTAGATACGACTTGGCCAACGGGTAGTCGCCGAGTTGAAAAGCGGCCTGGCCGGCGCCGGCGACCGCGTCACGATTCTCAGGATCCAGACGGAGCGTTCGTTGAAACTGATCCAGTGCGTGCCCGTTGTCGCCCGCTTCGGCGAACAACCGGCCCACTTCAAGCCTCAGCGCGATGTCGTCCGGGAGGTCCGTGCTCAGCGCCAGCAGCTCCGAGAGCGCGCGGCTGCCTTGGTCGTGTGTGAGCAAGAACCCTATCAGCTCGATCCGAACCCGGCGCCGGCGCCCGACCTGCTCGGCGGGCCACGAAGCGTACAGCGCGTTGTGGTAGAAGCGAAGCGCTTCGGTGACATCCCGCCGAGCCGTTGCGAGCCGCGCCAGCTGAAGGTTGATGTCCGGATCTTCCGGTGCCGACTCGCGCAGTGTCAGCAACACGCTTCGCGCGGCGTCGTCGTCTCGCTTGAGCGCCAGGGCCTGGGCCAGCGCCAGCACGTAACGCCTGTCCTCGGGGTTTCTGACGGTGGCGCGGCGAAGCGCATCGATCGCATCGTCGAACCTGCCTGCCTCGACTGCCTGTTGCCCTCGGCCGTACCATTCGGATGCGTCGCGAAGGCTCATGGCGCGATTGCTTGCGGCCACGGCTCGCGTAAGCCAGAACGCCGCGATCGCTACGAGGATCAACACGCCGAGCTGGAAGACCTCGTGGTGTATGAATGCGACCCGCTCGACAAGGTCGCTCGTTGGGGGATCTGCAGGGACCACAATGATCTCGCGCACGTTGAAGCGCGCCTTATCGACTCAGCTTAGCACGCACTCGTTGCTGGTCAAACTATCGGTCGTCAACTCGTCCTGCGCCCGACAGACTGGGGCCGTCACCATTTGAGCAACATGAAGCCTCTGAGAATCGGCCCGACGCTGTTCGTGAAGCTGCCGAATCGTGGCGCGCCAGACACCGGGTACACCTCGCGGGGATTGAAGTGGTTCGTCGCGTTGAACAGCTGTATCCCCAGATCCGCGGAACGTTGCCGAATCGTCCATGTCTTGTAGACGATGAAGTCGGCGGCCATGAAGGCGGGAAACGTCGCCGAGTTCGGCGTGCCGACATACCGATATCGATGATCGACGACGGAGTAAGGAAACCCGGAATGCCACTCAACGACCGGTGAGACCACGATCCTCCGGGGCAGGTTGAACGTTCCCCAGATGATCCAGCGGTGGCGGGCGTCGGCGGCCAACCTGGAGACTCCTCCGGGCTGGAGCAGCGGGGCGTCGAGCGCCTGAAACAGCGTCGCGAAATCGTTCAGTTCGCCACGCGCCGACGACCTCACGTAACTTGCGAACAACTGCTGATCTCCTGACCACGTCTTCCGTACCGAAAGCTGTAGCTCGCGGTAGGACGCCGTACCAGTGCTGCGGACGGCAGCGGCACCGCTGGTCAGGGGAACGTCGAGGGTGGCCAAACGAGTTGAGCGCCGATCGGTGATACCGACCTGCCCATCCACCCCCGGTCGCAGCTGCCGTTCGAGTTGCAGGGTCACGGCCTTCGCGAGGGGCAGTTGAAGCCGTTCGACTGTCGGCCGGAGAACGACAGCGTCCAGGTCGGTTCCAGTGAGTGGGTCGACGGCCGTATCGACTCTCGCTGGATGGCCGGCAAATGCCTCGACGGCCAGCGGCAGGGCGCCGACGAAGCTGCCGTACCCTGCCCGGACGACGGTGACGGCCGCGCTGTCGAATGCGTAGCGGATGCCCACGCGCGCTGACGGCGTGGCACCGCTGTAGGAGCTGTCGTGATCCACCCGCACACCTGCGTCAATTTGCAGGCGGTCGCCGATCGTCCACACGTCGCGCCCTGTCAGTGCCATCGGACTGTCATTCGCCGTCAGCGTCGATGGCGGGCCGAACTGGACGCGGCGTACGACGCGCCCGACGGTGTCCTCGACGAGTACGGGACCCTCGGCCACTGTGCCGCGCAGGCGTTGAGAAGCCATGCGGACAGAGAGACCGATTGCGTGGTCACGCCTGCCTACTGAGAATGTGCGGTCCCATGCGGCGCCGATGCTGTAGCGGACCGCGTGACGGTCCACGCGGGAGAACCAGTTTGAATGCCAGCCAAGGGGTGACAGGTGTGTTGGTCCGATACCGTTCGGTGTGAGCGTGGTATCGTGCGTGATCACCCCGACATTGATCGTGAGCACGCTGGCGTTGTCGAGAACGATCCGGTTCGTCACGCCTCCGAACAGATCCCGCTGGCTGATGTCCGCGGTCGCCAACGCGTCTCGTCTCGGGCTGAGACCGAGGTTCTGTGTGCTACTTGGAAACGCAAGGCCCTCGACCGTCAGGTTGTACCGATGGTGGGCCTGTAGATCGATCCGTCCGAAAAGCGTTGTGCTCTCCTCGATCAGGTTCGGGCCGGTGCCGGTCGTGACTTCTGGCACCGCGATACGCTCGTAGTCATATTCGACGGCGACGAAGTAGCGGAGTCGTCCGCCATACCTGGCGCCGCCTGCGTGCGCACGGGGGAAGATGCCTTCGAGCCGTCCGAAGCCCGGATTCACGAGTCGCGGCCGGGGGATGAATCCCTGCAAGCCAAACTGAAACGTGTCGCCGCCGGGCTTGCTCACCATCTGCACCAGGCCGCCGAGAAGCCCGCCGTAGACGACTGCCATCGGATCGCGAAGCACCTCGACGCCTTGCACCGACTCGAACGGAAGGTTGATTGTGGACGTGCCCGTTGCCGGGTTCGTGACGTTGAAACCGTCGAGCAAGAGGGGCGTTTCATACGGCCGCGCGCCGCCCAGGCGCAGAAGTCCATCCGCGCCGCGCACCATTGAAGGGAGGAGGGGCAGCGACTCGCGCGCTTTCAGCCGGGACGATGGCAGGCGGGCCACCGTCGTCGCGCTCAGGGTGCTGCCCATGGTCGAGGCGGTCGGCGACGCGGACGGTAGCTCTGGCGCGACAACTGTCGTCGTTTCGACCGCGTGGGCGATGGAAAGGACGATTCGCGTCGCATCCTGACGCGCGACACGCGCGGTTTCGAAGGCGTCGAGCGACGCAACGACGGTATCCCCTTGCAGTTCCGGGCCGATTTCGAAACCGCCGTCCGGTCCAGTCGTGAACGATGCGACGATCGCAGCGCCATCGAGCAGTTGTACCGTCACACCTGGCAGCGGCAGGCCTGTCTGATCCACGACAACCCCTCGAGGGGACTGGGCCGAGACGACGGCGGTCGCGCCGGCTGTCAGGAGCAGAACGATCCCCAGTGCCGAAATGCGCACAATGGGGCGCCAGATATATAAATAGTTTGAGTCCAAAGTATTGTTCGTGGTAAGAATACCTCAACTGGTCCGGTTCGATCGGCCAGAGGTGTGGTTCGGCCGCCGTTCCTTCGCATAACTGAGGGCTGACGATGAAGACGAAGCGTTGGATCTGGCCCGCACGTCTTGCTTTGACGTTCTGTGGATTCGCCGTGTTGGGGTTGATGGCCAGTCTGACCGTTCGAAACGTCAACGCGCGGAGTGCGGCGGAAGCGGGGGCCGGGCAGCAGGCAGCCGCGCAGCAAGCCGCGCCGGCACGGGCCGCCCGAGTGCTCGGATCCGATGCCGGGGTCGTGCTGAATTTCATCAAGCCGGAGAAAACGGCGGACTTCGAATCCGTGATGGCGAAACTTCACGAGGCGCTGCAGAAGAGCGAAAAGCCCGAACGAAAGCGGCAGGCGGCCGGCTGGAAGGTCTTCAAGGCTGCCGAACCGGGTGCCAACGGCAGCGTGCTGTATGTGTTCGTGATCGATCCGGCCGCAAAAGGCGCCGACTACACCGTCTCGACGATTCTTGCCGAGGCGTTCCCGGGCGAGGTCCAGGCGCTCTATCAACAGTACGCCGGGGCGTATGCGACGGGCCAGAACGTCGTCAACCTGTCGCTCGTGTCAGGGCTGGGCCAGTGATCTCGACGACGTACGTGTGGCTCGGACAAGACGTCGACGAGGTTGTACCTGTTTTTTACGTCTGCTCGCGCTCGCCGGTGGCGTGTGGATGGCCCTCGGATCGTCGGCGTTCGCGGACGTCCAGATCTCATTGCATGACGGGCGCGTCTCGATCTCGGCCAGAGACGCGACCGTGCGGCAAATTCTCTCCGAGTGGGCCCGTGTCGGCCGCACGACGATCGTCAACGCGGAGAGGATTTCAGCCGCATCGATGACGATCGAGCTGAGGAACGTCCCGGAGAAGGACGCCCTCGACACGTTGTTACGGTCGATCAGCGGCTATCTGGCGGCGCCGCGCGTGCCGTTCATGGCCGATGCGTCGTTGTTCGATCGCATCATCGTGATGCCGGCCAGCGCCCCGCCTCGTGCGACGTCTGCGTTAGCACCGGCGCCGTTTACCCTCTGGACCGGAGCGCCACAGCGCGCACAGCAGCCCGCGTCACAGGCGAGCCAGAGGGTTCCCCAGTGATTCAACCGCGGCCCTCCGGGCGACTTGTCGTCGACCGCTTTGTCACGTTGTGGGTTCAGATCATCGGCAAGGGGATGCGTTGCCCCCGCTGTCGGAATTGGGGCGCCCGGCGTCAAGGCGATCGCCACCCCGACCGCGGAGTGTGGCGATGTGTGCGCTGCCGGCAGCGCATCTGAAATGCCACCGACAGTCTAGCGACGGAGTTGGCATATCGCGCGTCGGAACCCACGTGACCGCTCACCCAAGACCGACATCAAGGTCTCATTCTTGACCACGTTCTTTCTCCTTGTGGGGGTTGGAGATCAAACGCGAGGCCTCTCTAAGCAAGCGAACTGGGCGTCCCCTGCCAGGCGGCCCTGCCCATTGCCGGCGCGGTCGGCGGAATGAGGATCCCCGCCGCGGATAAGAGGTTCACCAGTTGTTGGGCCGCGCGTGGCCTGGTGGCAGCCGGAATACAATCACCAGATGCGGTGTTCGATTGGTCCGGTGCTCGCGCTGGCTGTCCTGACGAACGCCCTGCTCGCGGCCCCTCGGTCCGCCTCGGCCGATCAGAGCCGCCAGCCGATCGCGTACGTCGCTGAATTCGACGGGATCATTCATCCGATCTCGGCCGAATATCTCACCGGCGTCATCGATCTCGCCGACACTGCCGGCGCCGCTCTTGTCGTGATCATCCTGCGCACGCCCGGTGGATTGCTCGACTCAACCCGGACGATCGTGTCTCGCATGATCACGTCGCGCGCGCCGGTGGTGGTGTTCGTCGGCCCCGCCGGTGCGCGTGCGGCCTCGGCCGGGTTCGTGCTGACGATGGCCGCGGATGTAGCGGTGATGGCGCCGGGAACACACATCGGCGCAGCGCATCCGGTATCTGGGAACGGGCAGCAGATGGACGAGACGAGCTCGAAGAAGGCGGCGTCCGACACCGCGGCCTACGTGCGTTCTCTCGCCGAAGCGCGCGGTCGCAACGTCAGGCTCGCCGAGCAGGCCGTTATCGAGAGCCGTGCCTTCACCGATCATGAAGCGTTGAACGCCAGTCCTCCGCTGATCGATCTGGTCGCACCGGATATCAGCGATCTGCTGCGCCGTCTCGATGGCCGCACGATCACGCGCTTCGACGGCCGCTCCGCCACCATCCGCAGTCAGAATATGGCGCTGCGGAGGATCGAGATGTCGGGTCGTCAGCGATTTCTCGGCGCCATCGCCCATCCGCAGATCGCCTACCTGCTGCTGATGCTCGGCACGATCGGACTGACCGTCGAATTGTGGAACCCCGGCGCCATCCTTCCCGGGGTGGCCGGCGGGCTGAGCCTCCTGCTGGCGTTTTTCGCCTTTCAGATTCTGCCGGTGAACACGTCGGGGCTGTTGCTGATTGCGTTTGGACTGGCGTTGCTCATCCTCGAGCTCAAGGTGCCGAGCTTTGGCGCGCTCGGCGTGGGCGGCGCGGCGAGCCTGCTGATTGGCTCGCTGATGCTCACGCGCGACATTCCTGGCGTGAGCCTTGGTCTGGGCCTGATTGTCCCTGCCGTGCTGACGGTCGCCGCGATCGTCCTGTTCCTTGGCCGGCTGGCGCTCGCCGCTCACCGGCAGCCGGCGGCGACCGGTGCGGACGCGCTCGTCGGGCAGCACGCGCGCGCGCGGACTGCAGTGTCGCCTGCAGCGGGATTAGTCGACGTCCGCGGCGAGATCTGGCGCGCGACGAGCGACATCCCGATCGATGCGGGCACGGGCGTTCGCATCCGCGCCGTCAACGGGCTGACTCTCACCGTCGAAGTGGAGGGAACGCCCATTCGCGAAGGAGATACCGCATGGAAGGCCTGACCGTTTCGCCGGTGCTCGTCGTGGCGGTGATCGTCGTGCTATATGTGCTCACGTCGATTCAGATATTGCCGGAGTACCAGCGCGGGGTCATCTTCCGGCTCGGGAAGCTCCTCCCGGCCCCCAAAGGGCCGGGCGTGGCGCTGGTCTTCCGGCCGATCGATCGCATTGTGCGCATCAGCCTTCGCACCGTCGTTCACGACGTGCCATCGCAGGACATCATCACCCGCGACAACGTCTCGGTGAAGGTGAATGCCGTGGTCTTCTTTCGCGTGGTCGACCCACGCAAAGCCGTCGTCGAAGTGGAGAACTACGTCTACGCGACATCGCAGCTGGCGCAGACGACACTGCGAAGCGTGCTCGGGCAGGCGGAGCTCGACGATCTCCTTGCCGAACGCGACCGGTTGAACCAGCAACTCCAGCAGATTCTCGACAAACAGACCGACCCCTGGGGCATCAAGGTCTCAGCGGTCGAGGTGAAACACGTGGACCTGCCGGAGAACATGCAGCGCGCCATGGGACGCCAGGCCGAGGCGGAGCGCGAGAAGCGCGCGAAGATCATTCATGCAGAGGGCGAACTGATCGCGTCGGACAAGCTCGCGCAGGCAGCGGCGGTCATCGACCGCGAGCCGGCGGCGATCACGTTGCGGTATCTGCAGACGCTGACGGAAATCGGCGCGGAGAAGAACTCGACGATCATCTTTCCAATACCACTCGAGATGCTGCGCATGATGAAGGCGGCGTCGGACAAGTCGTAGCGCGGCCAGGATGAAACTGAACAATGTCGCCCGCTCTCCGCTGTGCGACCGGATTCGTTTAGCAGCAGCTCGCGTGACTCGCCCGGGGAGCGTTGGTCATCGTCCATCGGACAACGGGTGCTCTGGTGGAGGTAGATCTGTGACATACCTGTTCACGCGCGCCAACCGGGATCTCCTCGAGACGTTCGCCTGGTCGAACGTGCTCCTGGCCTTCGACTACGACGGCACGCTTGCGCCTCTGGTCAGGACGCCCACGCGGGCCACGATGCGTTCGTCGACACGCCGATTGCTCAGACGTGCAAGCAAGCTGTATCCCTGCGTGGTCATCTCAGGCCGGGCGCAGGGCGATGCGCTCGACCGGCTGAAAGGCGTCGAGGTGTGGCGGGTCCTGGGCAATCACGGGGCCGAACCATCCGCCGAGTGGGAAGCCATGCGGCGTCGCGTGCAGCGATGGCTGCCTGTCTTGAAGACGCGGCTGTCCAGGCACCAAGGGGTGATTGTTGAGGACAAGGGATTCTCGGTCGCGGTTCACTATCGGAAAGCCCGAGCGAGGAACGCGGCAAGACGAGCCATTCTCACGGCGGCGCGATCGCTCAATGACGTACGGATCATCGGCGGCAAGCTCGCCGTCAACCTTCTGGTTCCCGATGCCCCGCACAAGGGACTGGCCTTGGAACGCGAACGCGCACACTTCGCATGCGATACGGTCATCTATATCGGAGATGACGAAACCGACGAAGATGTCTTCCAGCTCGATCGACCGGGGCGGCTGCTCTCCGTTCGAGTGGGCCGAAAGCGGTCGTCGGCGGCGCCGTACTTCATCCGCAATCAAGCGGAAATTGACAGACTGCTCGGTGCACTCGTCGCGCTGCGTGGAGACCGCAGGTGACCGGTGTGCGGAGCAGGTCCGATCTGATTCAAGCCGGGCTGCCGGTCGGTGACGCGATCGACCTCCTTCGACTGATTTGGGCCGTCGATCACGCGCTTCAACGCCGATCCAGGTCGATGGCGGCGGTGCTCGGTAGGCACGCGAGTTAGACAGCCGCGACGACATCGATTCCGGGCTTCCCGGACGTCCTGCTCGCAGGGCACCAAGACGCCGCGCAGCAACGGCTACCTAGATTGGGGCAGCATCAATGGAGCCTAACACCCCGTATCGACCTCGGGTGTCGCGCGAGACGCGGCTGCTGCTCACGGCTGGCGTGTTGGCCATCGCAGCGCTGTGGCTCCTGGCTCGCTTCAGATTCCGGGATCTTCCGGTCACGCCCAATCCAATCCCGGCTGTTATCAGTCAGCTGACGAGCGGTCCAAAGTATGACGATCTCGCTGCGGAGATCGTGCAGCTGCAGACTCGCCTGGAACCGTCCCTTCTGTCGCTTGGCCCTCCGTCGGCTGCCCTTGGCTCGCGACAGACGTCACATCGGATCGCCGCGCTGAGATTTCGCGACGACATGGCGGTGACCTTGCTCCCGACTGGGCCGATCCTCAGTGAGGCAGATCTTCTCGCGAGCGATCCGGCTTCTGGCCTGGCGGTGGTGCGTGTACCGAGCCATGTGCCCGTCTCTCTTCCGGTGCCGTGGATGCCACGCCGACTTCAGCGACCGCGCTACTTCATCGCGAGTGACGTGTCACCGAAGGGCGTGTCACTCCGCCCAGCGTTTGTGGGATCGCTGGATCCGATGGATAGTCCGTTGTGGTCCGAGGCGCTCTGGACTGTGCGGGCGAGCAGTGATCTGATGCCGGGGTCATTCTTGTTCACCAGCAACGCGGAACTCGTGGGCCTGGTGATCGCGTACGGTGTCGAGCGCGCCATCGTGCCGGGCGCGACACTTCTCGCGGAAGCCGATCGTTTGCTCGAAAGGCCCAAGGCACCCGCCGGGGCAATCGGCGTCGAAGTGCAGGCGCTGACAGAACCTGTGGCGTCTGTGACGGGTGCTCCCGGCGGCGTGGTGGTGACTTGGGTTGAACGAGCCGGCGCTGCGACGGGGCGTCTGATGGTGGGCGACGTCATCGAAGCGCTCGACGGTCGCACGCTCGCGACACGTCAATGGTGGGACGTTCGCATCGCCCGTCTGTCGGTGGGCGAAACGCTGACGCTCCGCGTGCGCCGCCGCGGCGAGGTCCAGGAGGTGGCGTTGGTTGCGACCGCCGTCTCGGCGCCGCCTGCCGGTCGGTCGCTTGGTCTCACCCTGCGCGGGCGGACCAGGATCGGTGCTGAAGTGATCCGTGTCGAGCGGGCGTCCGCGGCTGATCGGGCCGGACTGACCGTCGGAGACGTGATCACGCTCGTCGCCGATGTCCACGCACCGACGCCGGCGCAGGTGACGCAGTCATTCGCCTCCGTTCGTGAGGGTCAGCGCGTGATGGTCGCTGTCACGCGGGGTGACACTCACTTCGTGACGACGTTGGAACGATGACGTCGCATCCGGCCGGCGATCCGTTCGGCCTTCGCGACCCGTCTCTCGACGGTCCCGTCGTCGACACGCTCGGGCAGGCGCCAGGCCCGGAGCGGCGCGCGTCACGGAGTTGGCGCCGGTTGGTCGAGTGGTCGGCGACATCGGCTCCGGTGGCACTCCTCCTCCTGGCAGGATTCGCGTTCGGCCCTCGCGGCATCAACCTGCTGTCTGCAGACGCGCTGTCGCTTGCTCGACCCGGTCGTTCCGGTTGCTCTCGCGGCGCTGGGCGTGTTGGTCGGGCTGAGCGTGGGCGATCACCGAACGGACGACCGGCGCGTGTTCGCCGCCGCCTGTCTCGTTGCCGCACTGACCATGCTTGTCGTCTCGGCCGGCATCGCGATGGTTGCGCTCGCCGCGACGGCGTCGGTCGACCGGGCCTTCTGGACGCTGATCGTGGCCGGCGGCATCTGCGCTGCAAGCTCGCTCACGCTGCCGACGGGCAATCCCCTGGAACCCCGGACATGCGACCGCGCGCGTCATCGAGCTCGGCGTCCTGCTTCCGATCGTGGTGGGTGGGCTCGCGCTGGCGTGGCTCCGCGCGGGTTCCACCGTGGGAGCCGTCGCCCTGGTGGCGCAAGCCGCCGGCGTCACGCTTGCGCTGGCCGCCGCCGCGTGGCTGCTGCTGACGCGAGCGTCGTCGGAAACGGAAGAACGCGTGTTGGCCGTCTCGGCGCTGCTGCTCGTCGGCGGCGTCGCGGACGCCCTTTCGCTGTCCGCGCTGTTCGGCGGACTGGTCGCCGGTGTGTTCTGGCGGTATGCGGGACGGCACCCGCGCGAGACGATCAGCTCGGGATGTGCTCTTCGTGCAGCACCCGCTCCTCGTGCTCGTGCTGCTGGTGGCCGGGGCTCGTGCCGATCTCTCGGCGGTGTCACTCGGACTTGGGGCGGCCTATCTGGTGCTGCGCGTCGTCGGCCAGCTGGCCGGCGGCATCGTGGCCAGGCGTGCCGCCGGCGTCGAACGTGCCTCGCGATCTGGGGTTCTCACCTCCTCCCGCCGGGCGTCTTCGGCGTCGCGTTCGCGCTGAACGCGGCAAACGTCGTCGGCGCCGACGCGTCGGTCCTGCTCGCGGCCGTGGTGGCTGGCACGATCGGGTCCGAGTTCGTCGCGCTTCTCCTGCCACCGCGGAGGGTGGACGAGTGAGGCGCCTGCTGGCGCTCGCGCTGGCGGTCGGCGCGATGGCCGCGGTGCGCGAACTCGGTATCCAGGCGACGGCCGGTTCGGCCGCCACCGCGCTCGCCCTCGGGTTCGCGCTGATGGGCGCGTCGGTCACCGGGCGACGCGTTGCGACGGTTTCATCTTCCGCGCCTGACCGGGTATCTCCTCTTCGGCGTCATCGTCGGGCCGTATCTCGGCAATCTGATCACGCAATCGATGGCCGCTCAGCTTCAGGTGGTCACGGGAATCGCCACGACGCTGATCGCGCTCATCGCGGGCCTGACGCTGAGCGTGGAACGGCTCGGGTCCCGCCTGGCGGCGATCGCACGCATGACCGCGGTGACGCTGGTCGTGGCCATGGTCGGTCTGTCGGCGGTGGCGTGGATGGCATGGCCGTGGTTGCCCATCGCGCCCGATGCCGTCGGATCCCAGCGGCTGGTCATGCTGGCCTTGCTGGTCGTGATGGTCGTCTCGTTCTCGCCGACGATGACGGCGGCGGTGGTCGCGGACTCGGGAGCACGCGGGCGGCTGAGCGACACGGTGCTGGCGATCGTCGTGCTCGCCGATCTCGTGATGCTGGTGCTGTTCTCGGTGTCGATGCAGCTGGCGCGCATCGTGTTCGACACCGGCGAAGGCCAGGGCGTGGAGGTGCTGGCGCGACTCGCGTGGGAGATCGGCGGGGCCGTCGCCTTTGGCGTGCTCATCGGCGTCTTGTTTGCGCTCTATTTGCGCTACATCGGCCGGGAGATCACGCTCGTCCTGCTGGCCGTGTGCGCCGTGCTGAGTCAGGTCGGGACGACGCAGCAACTGCAGCCGCTGCTGGCGGCACTTGCCGCGGGCGTGGTCATCGAGAATCTGGCGGTCGCACAGGGCGACACGCTGCGGGCCGCCGTGCGCCGTGGCGCGCCGCCGGTGCTGGTGGTCTTCTTCGTGGCGGTTGGCGCGTCGCTTCGGCTCGACGCGGTGGCCGCCATCGGGCTGAGCGCCGTCGCATTGTCCGCCGTCCGACTCGGATTCATCAGGCTGGGCGTGGGCGCCGGCGTCAAGCTGTCCGGGCTTCCCGAGCCGATCGGGAAGTACGCGTGGACGGGTCTGGTGTCCCAGGCCGGGATTACCCTGGGGTTTGCGTCCGTCGTCGCCACCGAGTTTCCAGGGTGGGGCAACCAGGTGCAGCTGCTGTTGGTCGCGTCGATCGCGATCCACGAGCTCGTCGGACCGATTCTGTTTCGCCGCGGGTTGGCGCAGGCCGGTGAACTCGATGCATACACGCCTCGCCCCCTCGTGGTCGTGTCCAACCGCGAACCGTACCTCCACAGCCAGGATGAGGATGGCCGAATTGCGGTGAAGGCCGCGACGGGCGGCGTCGCCGTGGCGCTGGACGCGCTGATGCGCGAACGAGGCGGTGTGTGGATCGCACACGGGGCTGGCCCGGCGGACCGGCTGCGTCGTCGATGCGGCCGACAAGGTGTCGGTGCCTCCCGAGAGCCCATCGTACGCGCTTCGCCGTCTGTGGCTCGAGGAGCCCACGTTCTCCGCGTACTACGGGGGCTTCGCGAACGAGGGCCTGTGGCCGCTCTGCCATGTGGTCGACGTCCGTCCGAAGTTTCGAAGTGAGGATTGGGCGGCCTATCAGGACGTCAACGCGCGCTTCGCCGCCGCGATTCACGCGGAGCTCGGATCGTCCGACGCACCGGTGTTCATCCAGGACTATCACCTGGCCCTCGTGGCGCCGGCGCTTGCGGGCGCTGCGGCCCGACACTCGCACCGCCCTCTTCTGGCACATCCCGTGGCCCTATCCGGATCGCCTCCGCATCTGCCCGTGGCGGCGCGAGCTTGTCGCGGGGCTGCTGGCCAACGACCTGATCGCCTTTCAACTGGAACGCGACCGCCGCAACTTCCTGATGGCCGCCGAAGAAGAACTGCACGCCGAGGTGGAGCTCGAGTCGTCGCGCGTTCGCTTCGGCGGGCGCTCCAGCACGGTCGTCTCGGTGCCGATCGGTGTCGACTACGACCGCATCCAGAGCTTCGCCGCCGACCCGGCGCTCCCGCAGGAACAGCAGCGCCTGCGGGAACTGCTCGACCTTCGCGCCGACATCATCGGGCTCGGCGTCGATCGTCTCGACTACACCAAGGGCATTCCCGAACGCCTCGACGCGCTCGATGCGCTCATGGCGCAACGCCCGGATCTGCGGGGAAGGATGACATTCGTCCAGATTGGCGTGCCGTCTCGTTCGGATCTCAAGAGCTACGCGGCGATTGAAGCGGAGATCGGCACAGCGGATCGCCGCCCTCAATGCGCGCTACGCGGTTCCGGGCGGCTCACCGGTCGTGTCGTACCACACGACACCGCTCGGGGCGTTCAGCCTCGTGGCGCTCTATCGTCTCGCCCACTTCTGCATCGTCAGTTCGCTGCACGACGGGATGAATCTGGTGGCCAAGGAGTTCGTCGCGGCGCGGGACGATGAGCACGGTGTGCTCGTGCTCAGCGCGCTGGCCGGCGCCGCACAGGAGCTCGAGGACGCGGTGATCATCAATCCCTACGACGTCGACGCGTTCGCAGCGGCCCTCGCAAGAGCGATCGACATGACCAGCGAGGAGCAGGTGACGCGCATGCGGACCATGCGGAAGGTGGTCGCGGGACGGAACGTCTTCAACTGGGCGTCCGACATCCTGGAGGGTCTCGAGAGTCTCTGGACCAAGCCGCTGCTCTATTCGGTTCGCGGGTGGGAAGAGACGTCGGTGTGAAGGCGCCTCAAGATCTTCCTGGCGGCCCTGGCCATTGTTGATGATATGGCGCGGTGTTGGTGATCGCGCGCTTCTACACCAGCGCCATCGCATGGAGCGCCTTGGTCCAGGTCCGGTGAAGTGACGCGAGTGCTCGGACGTAGACGAAGGAGGTGACAATCTTGATGATTCCCGGAACCGCCCGAATGACCGAGCTTTCAATTCCGCGGCTCGATCACGGGGTCATCGGCAATGGCCGGGTCTTGGCACTCGTGGCTCCCACCACACACATCGACTGGCTCTGTCTGCCGCGGTTCGACAGCCCCTCCGTCTTTGCGCGCCTCCTCGACGCCGACCGTGGGGGCACATTCGCGCTGTGCCCGGTGTGCGATGCGCCAGAGACCTCGATGGCATATGTCACCAACACGAACGTGCTCCGGACGGAGGTGCGATGCCCGGACGGACGTTTCGACATCTTCGACTACGCACCCCGCATCCCCACTGGAATTACGGTGGACGCGCCCATTGAAATTCACCGACTGATCGTGCCACGTGAAGGCGCTCCACGGGTTCGAGTGGTCTTCGATCCGCGGCCCGACTACGGGCGCATCCGGCCGCATCTCATCCCCGTCGAAGGCGGTCTCGACATCGGCGACGGCGCGCACGGGATCCATCTGCGCACGAACGTTCCGGTGGCGTACATCGAGAACGGACAAGCGGTGCGGATCGACGGCCCGAAGTATCTCGTCCTGAGCTACGGCCGTCCGCCGCAGATCGACTCGGTGGCCTCGGTGCAACGGGCGCTGGATCTCACGATCGCCGGATGGCGTGCGTGGGTCAAGACCTGCGCGCTGCCCTCGTTTGCCGACACGCACGTCCTGCGGTCGGCGCTCTGCCTCAAGCTGCACGCGTTCACGGAGACAGGCGCGATTATCGCCTCGGCGACGACCAGCATCCCCGAGGCCCTCGGCACGGAGCGTACGTGGGACTACCGTTATTGCTGGCTTCGAGACGCCGCGTTCGTCGTCGAGGCGCTCCGACGGCTCAGTCATCTGGCGGAAGGCGAGGCGTTCGTGTCGTTCCTCCGGGATGTCGCCGAAGAGGGCCCGCTTCAGCCCGTCTATGGCGTCGGCGGCGAGCGAGAGCTGCCCGAACAGCATCTCGATCACTTGTCGGGATTCGCCGGTGCACCGGTGCGGATCGGGAACGCCGCCTACCAGCAGCGCCAGCACGATCTGATGGGCGAGATGATTCTCTGCCTGGAAACGATCGCGTCGGATCCCCGCGTGGTGGTCGAGGATCCCGAGGCGATCATGCGGCTGGTCGTACGCCTCGTCGGTGAGGCCCAGAAGGCGGCGGGTACCGACGACACCGGTCTGTGGGAGTACCGCACGATGCCGGCCCGCTACACGTTCTCGCAGACCCTGTGCTGGGTCGCGGCGAGCCGGGGCGCCCGCCTGGCACGTCGTTTCGGGAACCCCGCGCAGGCGGAGGAATGGGACGCGTGGAGCGCGCCGTTCAGAGAAGACGTGCTGGCCAGGGCCTTCAACGCCGAACTGGGCTACTTCACCCAGGCGCTCGATGGCCAGTATCCCGACGCGTCGAACCTGCTGCTGCCGACGCTCGGCCTGATCGAGCCCAACGATCCCCGTTTCGTGTCGACGGTAGACGCCTACGAACGACTGCTCGTCGAGAATGGGTTGATGCTCCGCTACCGGCATGCGGACGACTTCGGCGCCACGACCAGCGCGTTTTCGATCTGTTCGTTCTGGTGGGCCGAGGCGCTGGCCCTCATCGGCAGATTGGACGACGCCGATCATTGTGTTCAACCGGCTCCTCGGCTACGCGAACGGCGTCGGCCTGTTCTCCGAGGACATCGACCCGGGGACCGGCCGTCTGCTCGGCAACTTTCCCCAGGCCTACACGCACGTCGGCCTCGTCCATGCCGCCATCACGATCGGCGAATTGCTCGACGCGCGTGACAGAAGGTTCCGAGCGTGGACGTGACGCAACGGAAGGCAGCCGCGCTCCTGCGCGCAATCGTTTACAGCCATCCCAGATTGCTCGAAACACGTTCGCGAAGTCGTCGACCGGCGCCAATGGTCGCGGAGCTGGCGAGAAGCGGTCTCAGTATTGGACCGGGGCACACCGAACGAAATACCCCCGAAGGTCCCGGCCAACATGACTCGGCCCCGTCGTTTCCCTGGTCCGACCAGATGACGGAAGATCGCCGCCATCACGATCGCGACAACCACCAGCAGCACCTGTGTGACCAACGTGACACCTGCATTGCTCACAAAGTCCTCCTCGGCGTGAGTCTCCAGTCTTTCGCGAAAGCGTTCAAGGCCCATGCACCGAATCCGGTGGGCGTAGTAACGTAGGGCCGCCGCCTGCCCCTGATGATTGACGTCCGCGACGTCCGTTACACGTACCCGGCACGCCAGAGCCGGCCGTTCGCGCCCTCAACTTCAGCGTGACAGAAGGCGAGGTGTTCGGGTTCCTCGGGCCTAGCGGGGCAGGCAAGAGCACGACGCAGAAGATCCTGATCGGTCTCCATGTGGATTACGGGGGCACGGTCACGGTCCTCGGCCGCGATCTCCGCCAGTGGGGGAGTGACTACTACCAGCACATTGGCGTTTCCTTCGAGTTTCCAAACCACTATCTGAAGCTGACAGCGCGCGAGAACTTGACGTTCTTTCGCTCTCTTTACGACGGCTCCACGGAAACGCCCGAGGCGGTGCTGGAGGCGGTCGGCCTTGCGGAGCACGCCGACAAGCGTGTTGAGGCGTTTTCCAAGGGGATGAGAATCCGGCTCAATCTCGCGCGAGCGCTCCTGAACCGCCCGGCCCTCCTCTTCCTCGACGAACCAACGGCTGGACTCGATCCGGTCACCGCTCGCGCTGTTCGCAGCCTCATTCGACAAAAGCAGGAGGCAGGTACGACGGTCTTCCTCACGACGCACGACATGACTGTCGCCGACACGTTGTGCAGCCGCGTCGCGTTCATTGTGGACGGCGAGATCCGTCTCGTCGAGCGTCCAGGCGTATTGAAGCAGCGCTACGGGCAGCGAGGCGTCCGCGTCGCCTTCGGCCCGGAGCAGGCTGTCGAATACCTGCATTTCCCTCTCGACGGGCTGGCGGACAACCAGGCGTTCATCGCCCTCCTGCGCCGCGACGACCTACAGACGATTGACACACTCGAGACGACGCTCGAAGAAGTGTTCATCCAGGTGACTGGAAGAGTGTTGGCGTGAGGCGAGCCTTGGCGGCCTTGAGGTGGGAGGCTGCACTCCAGGCGCGTCATCAGTTCTATGCGGTTACCGCCGTGGTCGCGTTCGTATGGATAGGTCTTCTTCGCCTGCTCCCGTTCGGCGCGCGCGAGGAGCCTGCGTTGCTGGTCCCGATGTTCGTATTGACCAACCTCCAGATCACGGCGTTCTACTTCGCAGCGGCGCTCATGCTCCTGGAAAAGAGCCAGGGGGTCGTCGCCGCGCTCGTGACCTCACCCCTGCGGCCAAGCGAGTACCTGATGGTGAAAGCGGCAACCCTGGCAATCCTCGGAGTGGCCGAGAATGGGCTCATAGTGCTGTCGGTGTTCGGGATGGAGCTGGCGTGGGGATGGCTGCTTCTTGGAACGGCGATTCTCGGCGCCCTCTATGTCTTCCTGGCACTCGCTGTCGTGGCACGGCACACGGGGATCAACACCTTCCTGATCCCTTCGCTGGGTTGGATCACGCTGTTCTCACTGCCCCTGCTCGGTTATTACGGGGTCGTGCCGTGGTGGACGTTCGCGTGGCACCCGATGATGCCGTCACTCATACTGCTGGAAGCCGGGTGCCGCCAGCTTTCCGCGGCTCTCCTGACTTACGGCATTCTGGGCAGCCTGGGTTGGTGTGGTCTTGCCCTTCTTTTGGCGCGACAACGGTTCATCCACGTGGTTGCACCTGCCGCCGCGTGAGAGCATGAACGCACTTGGCCTTCTTCGTCGGCTCGGGCCGGTGGACCTTCGCAACATCCGCCGAGATCCACTCCTGCTGTGGGCGCTCGTTCTTCCGCTCTTTGTCGCTCTGGTCCTGCGGTGGATTGTCCCGGCGTTCGCCGAATGGCTCCGCGCCCGGCTCGCTTTTGATCTCGAGCCTTATTACCCGCTCATCGCCGGCTCCTTCGTGCTTCTGGTGCCATCGCTCGTCGGCTTCATCGGGGGGTTCCTCCTGCTCGACGAGCGCGACGACCGCATACTCGACGCGATTCGCGTCACTCCGGTCACATTGAACGCCTTGCTCCTCTTCCGACTGGGCATTCCGCTCGTAATCGGGATTCCCTTAACGGTGGTCGGCTATCGCCTCGCAAACCTGGCTGCGGTGCCGGCGTCGGCGCTGTTGGCTGCGGCCACCCTGGCCGGGTGTTCGGGTCCTATCCTTGCTCTCTTTCTCGTTGGGTTCGCCGAAAACAAGGTCTCTGGCTTTGCCCTGACGAAGCTGGTGACTGCCGTCTCAAACTTTGCGCTCGTCGCCTGGTTCGTGCCGATGCCCTGGCAGCTTTCCGCCGGTTGCCTGCCGTCGTACTGGCCGATGAAGATCGTCTGGCAGGCCGCTGCCGGCGAACCCTGGCGCAGTTACGCAGTCGCAGGCCTGTTCGTGAATGGGGTCGCGGTCGGACTCCTGCTGCGCCGCTTCCGTCGAGCGCTGGCCGTCTAATCTCATCGGTGTGTTAGAGTCTGTGCGGTATGGCTTCTTCGTTGGCCAGAAGTGTCGCCACAAAGCTCTGGGCCGTATGGTTCGTCGTGCTCATCGCCCTGCCATTCACCGCGCCATTCACGACATTTGATTTGATTGATGGCCTTCGCGGCCGCACGCAATCCGGCGTCACGGTCGTGACGCCGCAGCCCGTATTGGTGGCTCAGACCAGCACTGACGACGTGCTGGTGTCGGCTGAGCGTTCGCATTTGAAGCAGCCGAGGCTCTGTGCGCTGACCACTGCGTCCTGCAACCACCTAGCCTCCATTCCCCTTCTGGTCTCGCCATTCGATTCGACTCCTTCGATAGTTCTCCCCGTTCAGTCCTCTCCACTCCAAGCGATTCTGCGACTCTAAGGGTCGTCGATCGTTTCAGTTTTCGACGCCCGTTCCCTAGTCAGGAACTACAGCCGCTGAACGGCAAAGTCTCTGCCGACCGCCGGAGACGGGAGGGCGTCGGACCCATCGTCTCATCGTGACGCGAGGGAACCGTTGTGAAAGGGTTGGTCTCTGGTTATGACCCGACGCGCGAAATCGTCGTCGCGCTCTGTGATGACGGAGCCGAGTTCTTCCGGCTGCCGGTTCCGGCCGGTAGTCGTTCTTGAGGCCTGTTGGATGAGGAACAAGACAATTGAGTGAGCATGACGGCACCGCGCGAAGCGGTGCCGGCGCGTTCTTGGCGGGGTTGGCGTCGCGCCTCCTTGGACCGCTCTTGCGTTGTCCCTACTGTCGACAGCGGGGCGCAGCCCTTCGGTTCGATGAGAATCGGTCTCGCTGGATGTGGCGATGTCTCTTGTGCCATTCACGACGCTGGCATCGATAGATCCGGCGGATTCAGGGTTGTAGGCTAGGCGGGAGTTCTTGTGGATGATCCCATCGCGTCTCTGATTCTCTCCCTGGCGATCATTCTGGTCGCCGCCAAGGTGGGCGGACACTTCGCCACCAGGATCGGTCAGCCGCCGGTGCTCGGCGAACTGGCGGCCGGCCTCGTCATCGGCAACGTCACCCTACTAGCCGGCTATTCCGGCCTCGAACATCTCAAGACCGACGCATCGATCGACATGCTGTCGCGCCTTGGCGTCATCCTCCTGCTGTTTCAGATCGGCCTCGAATCGACCGTCGCGCAGATGAGAAAGGTTGGGCCGTCCGCCTTTGTCGTCGCCACCATCGGCGTCGTCGGTCCCTTCATCTTGGGCTGGAGCGTCGGCGCCTGGCTCCTGCCAGGTGCCAGCATCTACACGCACATCTTCCTCGGTGCGGCGCTGACGGCCACGAGCGTCGGCATCACGGCGCGCGTGCTCAAAGATCTCGGCCGGTCGCAGACCGATGAAGCCCGCATCATCCTCGGCGCGGCCGTTGTGGACGATGTGCAGGGACTGGTGATTCTGGCCGTGGTCACGGGCATCATGGCCGCGGCCGACAGCGGCGTCAGCCTGTCCTATGCGTCAATCGGCGTTGTCTTGCTGAAAGCCGGGGGCTTCTTGTTCGGCTCGCTGGTGCTCGGTGTCTACCTGTCGCCTCGCTTGTTTTGGCTGGCGTCGAAACTGGAAGCGAGCGGTGTGCTGCTCGCGGTCGGCCTGGCGTTCTGTTTCGTGCTGGCGTGGCTGGCCGACAAGATCGGCCTCGCCCCCATCGTCGGCGCGTTTGCCGCAGGCCTCGTGCTCGAAGACGTGCACTACCGCGATTTCGTGGACCGTGGCGAACACAAGCTCGATCGGCTCGTGGAACCGATCGGGGCCGTGCTGATTCCCATCTTCTTCGTCGTCATGGGCACTCGCATCGATCTGACCGTATTCGCGCGGCTGAGCATCCTCGGGCTCGCCGCGGCGCTGACGCTTGCCGCCGTCGTCGGCAAGCAGCTCTGCGCGTTCGGCGTCGTCGACAAGGGCCTCGACCGGCTGTCGGTGGGGATCGGGATGATTCCGCGAGGCGAGGTGGGTCTGATCTTCGCGAACATCGGTCTGACCCTGTTTGTCGGGGGGAAGCCTGTGGTCGACGAAAGCGTATCTTCAGCAGTGGTGGTGATGGTGATGGTCACAACCGCCATGACGCCGCCGGCGCTCAAGTGGAGCTTCAACCGACGTGGACGCGCGGACGCCGCAGCGGGTCGGACTCGAACTGACGGAGCACCTCGCGGGTGACTGGCGCTGTATCGCCCTCGCCGAACGCCAGGAACTTCAGGAGATAGGTAATCGGATTTCCTTCCGTCCAGCCGAAGTACACGTGCGGGATCTGCCCCGTCCGATCGCGGATGTAAAGCAGCAGCGCGGCAATCGCGTTGGGAATCGCGGCGCTTTCGCAGCGCAGCACGCGATAATCATCGATGAGGACGCCCTCCACGTTCAGCACTGCGCTGAATTGCGAGGCGTCTCCCGGCCGCACCTCGAGGAAGAGCACGGGATCCTCGGTGGGGACGTGATGGGTCTGTCGCGCTTCGGTGAGCTTGTCCGCATATTCGCGTGGCGAGCCGTCCCCCGGACGGTTGGCAATAATCTGGATCCCGTCGCCGGTCCGCGCCGCGTCGATGAACTCGATGGCCAGCGGATCGGGCACGATGCCGTGCACGCGCAGCTCCGTCGAGCGCAGCGTTCGTGACACGAGCGACGTGATCACGATCGTCAGGATGAAGAGCGACGCGATCTTGATCCCTTCCGGCCGCTCGAACACGTTGGTGACGGTGGTATAAGCAAACACGATCGTGATCGCGATAAAGACCGCCGACCGGTGCGATTGCCGCCAGGCGGTAATCGCCACGGCGAGCGCCGCCGAGCTCATGAGCACGAGCACGCCGGTCGCGTACGCACCGCCTTGCGCGTCCACGCTGGCGTTGAAGACGATCGTGACCGCAATGGTGATGCCGGTGATGATGACGACGAGCGGGCGGTTCGCCCGCGCCCACTCCGGCGCCATCCCGTAGCGTGGAAGGTAGCGTGGGACCAGGTTCAGCAGGCCGGCGAGCGCCGAGGCGCCGGCAAACCACAGAATGGAGATCGTGCTCACGTCGTACAACGTGCCGAACCAGGAACCGAAGTGCTCGTGCGCCAGATACGAGAGGGCGCGGCCGTCGGCGGGATTGCCCGGCTGGAACGCGTCCGGAGGAATGAGCACCGCCGTGACGAAGCTGCTTCCGAGCAGCAGCGCACTCATGATGAGCGCTGCCGTGCGCAGGAGTTTCTTCGTGTTGCGGATTCGTCCCGTGGGCGCTTCTTCGGTGTCCGTCGCGTCGCCGCGGACGAGCGGCATCACGGCGACGCCGGTTTCAAACCCGGACAGGCCGAGTGCCAGCTTCGGAAACAGGATGATCGCCATCGCGGCCATCATCAGCGGGTCGCCGTGGCTGGCGAAAAGCGACGCCTTCCAGGCGGCGACGTGACGGGGATTGCCGGCGATCTCCATCAAGCCGTTGACGATGATGATGCTGTTGAGCGACATGTAGACGACGACGAGGGCGACCGCGAGCACGATCGCTTCGCGAAAACCTCGAAGGAAGATCCCGCCCAGCACCAGGAGCAGCCCCAGCGTCACGAGCACCGGGTGATCGAGCCACGCGGGCGTCAGCGGGTTCGAGATGAGATGCGCCGTCGCGTCCGCGGCCGACAGCGTAATGGTGATCACGAAGTCGGTGGCGGCGAATCCCAGCAGGCAAAGGACGATGACCTTGCCCTTCCAGCGTGGGAACAACTGTTCGAGGATCAGGATGCTGCCCTGGCCGTGCGGGCTCATGGCCGCGACGCGGCCGTACATCGGCAGCGCACCGAACAGCGTCAGCAGCACGAGGACGAGCGTCGCGATTGGCGAGAGTGCGCCGGCCGCCAGGAACGCGATGCTGGGCTGGTAGGCGAGCGTCGAGAAGTAATCGACGCCCGTGAGGCACATCACCTTCCACCAGGCTGTCGTGTGCGGCGCTCGCACGGACCGCCCGGGTTCGGCCGTGCCTTCGTACAACCAGTCGTGGATCTGCTTTTTCCAGAGGGTGGGCGCCGCCGTCGCTGGCACTTTGGCATTGTAACCGGAGCCCTGTATCCAATCCCACGCCGTGCGTCCGGGCGGTAGAATGCCCGTATACGTGCGCTCCGAAAGAACGGTAGCGGCTCGGGAAAATATGGAAGAGAGGACGTCATGCGGCACTTGCGTCTGGGACTTGCGGCGCTCGGTCTCGCTGTGCTCGGCATCGTACTGAACAGGGGCGTGTCGGCCCAGCGACCGCAGGCGGCCGAAAAGACCAACATGGAGCTCGTCGGCTCGAGCGACCTGCAGGGCCGGAGCGCCTATCAGCCTCTCGTGCACAAGCAGGGCGACCGCTTTATCGCCTACATCGGGCACCACGGCGGGAAGGCGATGAATCCCCTGACCGCGACGACGGAGGACAACGGCACGTCGATCCTCGACGTCACCAGCCCAAAGCAGCCGAAGTATCTGGCCCATATTCCTGGCGCTGCCGGACTGGCCGAAGCCGGTGGCGCGCAGATGGTCCGTGTGTGCGATGGGAGCTCACTGCCGCGCGCGGACCGAAGCAAGGTGTACCTGCTGCGCAGCTTCGGCGGCTCCGCTCACGAAATCTGGGACGTCACGGATCCGGCGAAGCCCGGCCGCGTCACCATCGTCGTCAGCGGACTGCGCGACACGCATAAGAGCTGGTGGGAATGCGATACGGGGATCGCGTACATCGTCGCCGGCGCGCCCGAGTGGCGGACGCGCCGCATGACGATGATCTACGACCTGAGCGATCCGGCAAAGCCGGTGTTCATCCGCAACTTCGGATTGCCGGGCCAGCAGCCGGGCGCGACGGGCCCCGTGCCCACGGATCTGCACGGGCCGATTTCGACGGGACCGCGAGGCAACCGCGTCTACTTCGGTTACGGCACCGGCGGCAACGGCGTGCTGCAGATCGTCGATCGCAACAAGCTCCTGAACGGGCCGAAGGACCCAACCGACGCCAACCTCGTCTACCCGCAGGTCGCCAGAGTCGATCTGCCGGCCGACGCTGGTGCGCATACGGCGTTTCCGATGCTTGGCATGCAGCTCCCGGAGTTCGGCAACCAGAAATTGCGGCCGGGCACGGCGGCCGCGGTCGGCGCGGATCACGATCACGACGGTGCGGCGCCTGTCAGGACGCAGGCGGGCCGCGATTTCGTGGCGGTCGTCGGCGAATCGCTCGCCAACGAGTGCTTCGAAAACAGGCAGATGGTCCGGATGGTGGACATCACGGTCGAGTCGAAGCCGTTCGGCGTCTCCAGCTGGACGGTGCCCGAAGCAAGCGGCCGCTTCTGCGACCGCGGCGGCCGGTTCGGCACCCACTCGTCCAACGAGAACATGACGCCGATCTACTACAACCGCGTGCTGTTCATCGCGCACTTCAACGCCGGCGTGCGCGCGCTCGACGTCCGCGATCCGTTCAACCCGAAGGAAATCGGGTTCTACATCCCAGCCGTGACCGACAAGACCGACAAGCGCTGTGTCGGTACGGGCGCGAGCGAACGCTGCAAGGTCGCCGTCCAGACCAATAACGTAGACGTGGACGACCGCGGCTACATCTATATTGCCGACCGCGCCAACACCGGCATGCACATTCTCGAGTTGACGGGCCCAGCGCGGAAGGTCGCAGATTTCCGGTAAAGGCAACCACGAAGGCACGAAAACACGAAGAAGAAGTTCTTCCGTACAAAGATTTTCTTCGTGGTTTCGTGTCTTCGTGGTCAAGGGTTGCGGCGTAGTAGAAAGGATCGCGTCATGTTGCGAAAACTTGAAGTGGCTGTCGTATGTGTGCTGCTCTCGCCGGCGCTCCTTTCCGCCCAGGCCGGCGCCAAGAACGGCGAGTGGCGCAGCTACGGCGGCGACACGGGCAGCACCAGGTATTCGCCGCTCGATCAGATCAACGCCGGCAATTTCAACAAGCTCGAAGTGGCCTGGCGCTTCAAGACCGACAACCTCGGCCCGCGTCCTGAGTACCAGTACGAGGGCACGCCGCTTTTCGCGAACGGGGTCCTTTACGCGACAGCGGGCAGCCGGCGTGCGGTCGTTGCACTCGATCCCGGCACCGGCGAACAGATCTGGATGCACAGCGAACAGGAAGGCGCGCGAGGCTCCGCTGCGCCGCGCCAGCTTTCAGGCCGCGGCCTGGCCTACTGGACCGACGGCCGGGAGGAGCGCGTCTTGTATGTGACGCCAGGCTACCGTCTCGTCGCGCTCAATGCGAAGACCGGCATTCCGGTGTCCGGCTTCGGCACGAACGGCGTCGTCGACCTCAAACAGGATGACGATCAGGTGATCGACTCGATGAACGGCGACATCGGACTCCACGCGACGCCGATGGTGGCGCGAAACGTCGTGATCGTCGGCGCCGCCGGCAAGACGGGCGCAAACCCGAAGAGCTTTCAGAACGTGAAGGGGTACGTTCGCGGATTCGACGTCAGGACGGGCAAGCGCCTCTGGATCTTCCACACGATTCCGCAGCTCGGCGAGTTCGGGAACGACACGTGGGAAAAAGAGTCGTGGGTGTACACGGGCAACACGGGCGTCTGGGGGCAGATTTCCATAGACGAAGAGCTCGGCCTCGCGTACTTGCCCGTCGAAATGCCGACGGGCGACTACTACGGGGGCCATCGTCCGGGCGCCGGGCTCTTTGGCGAGAGTCTCGTCGCCGTCGAGTCTGCAAACCGGGAAGCGGAAGTGGCACTACCAGCTCGTCCACCACGGCATCTGGGACATGGATATTCCGTGCGCGCCGATTCTCACCGACATCACCGTCAACGGACGAACGATCAAAGCCGTCGCGCAGCCGACCAAGCAGGGAGTGCTGTACGTCTTCGATCGAGTCACCGGTCAGCCGATTTGGCCGATCGAGGAACGTCCCGTCGCGAAGGGCGACGTGCCGGGCGAGTGGTACTCGCCGACGCAGCCGTTTCCAACCAAACCGCCGCCGTACGAGCGCACGGGCGTTTCCGTCGACGATTTGATCGACTTCACGCCCGAGCTTCGCGCCGAGGCGGTCGAGCTGGCGAAGAAGTACACGATGGGGCCGATGTTCACGCCGCCCGTCGTCAGCAAGATCGAAGGTCCACTGGGTCTTCTCACGAGGGCGCTGGCGGGGACGAACTGGAAGGGCGGATCCTACGATCCCGAAACGCATCTGGCGTACGTGTATTCGACGGGCGCCATCGGCACGATGGGACTCGTGCCCCCGCCGCCGGGATTCTCGGACATGAAATACATTTCGGGGAATGCGATTGCGGGCGCCAGACTCACCGGCGGCAGCGGCTCCTCCGCAGGTGGCGGCCGATCGGTCGCGGGGACTGCAGGCGGCGGCGCCGGGGCAACCGAAGCTGGCGCTGAGGCTGTGGCCGGCTTGAACGTTCGAGGGCTTCCGCTCGGCAAACCGCCGTACGGGAGCATTACCGCGATCGACCTCGACAAGGGTGAGATTCGCTGGAAGATCGCGCACGGCGAAACGCCGGACAACGTCAGGGAACATCCCGCGCTCAAGGGTCTCGCTATCCCGCGCACCGGTCAAGGCGGCATGGCGGCCACACTCGTCACCAAGACGTTGCTCATTTCCGGTGAGCCGCGCCCGGGGACGACGTCAACCGGCCGGCGCGGAGCGATGCTGCGCGCGTACGACAAGGCGACAGGGAGGGACGTCGGCGCCGTCTACATGCCGGCGCCCGAAGGCGGCGCGCCGATGACCTACATGTTGAATGGCAAGCAGTACATCGTGCTCGCCGTCAGCGGCGGGGCGTACTCGGGCGAGTTGCTCGCGTTCAAACTGCCGGATTAGCGAAAGGAAACCGCGTTCGTCTTAACGCGGCCGCGACTTGCCCACATCCGGCCGTGGATCCGCGACGAAGCCGTCGCGGTTCGGCATCCGGACTTTCGGCAGGCTTCGGGCATCCATCACGCTGTCGTCGGCGATGATGCCGTTGATGTTCAGGAGGTACGCGACCACGGCGTAAACCTCCGGCGGCTTCAGCAGACCCGGCTCGTCGAAGGGCATCGCGCGATTCACGTAGTCCCACACCGTCGTCGCGTACGGCCAGAAACTCCCGACCGTCTTCAACGGTCGCGGCATCGCGAGGGTGCCCCGGCCGCCAACGAGCGTCGGCCCCACATCGCCCTGAGCTTTGTCGCCGTGGCAGCGTGCGCACCGGAGCGCAAATACCCCACGACCTTCGGCGACCGATCCTGACCCCGGAGGCAGCCCGCCGCCGTCGGGCGCGATTGCGGCGCCCAACTCGCGGATCTCCTCCGGCGTCGCCGGCCGTCCGATTCCGGACGTGGGCGACTGTGCCGCCAGGCTGACCGCACCAGCCAACACCAACGCCCAGACCACAGCAACGTCGCTAGGCTTCCACATTGGTCACGGTCCCGTCTGCCCGCACGCTCCAGTATTTGATGCCGTTGAAGTGATAGATGGAGTTGGTCCCCCGCGCGGCAACGAGCGCTTCGCGCGTCGGCTGGATGTAGCCGCTTTCGTCAATCGCGCGTGACGCGATCTTCGCCGGCCGGCCGTCAAATCGCCAGGGCAGCCGGAAACGCGTCAGTGAAACTGGAAGTCGCGGCTCCTGCAGTTGCGCGGCAACCCAGTTCTGCCCGCCGTTGGTGGTGATCTCGACGCGCTCGATCCGCCCTCGTCCAGACCATGCGAGCCCGGTCAGCTCGTAGAGTCCTGAACCTGGCAGCGTTTGTCCTCCAGAGGGAAACGTAATGACCGACTTGGCTTCCATTTGGTACGTGAAGATCCGCGCCTTGCCGTCCGGCATCAGGTCTGAGTACTTCGAGGTTTCATCGCGCGCCATGTAGGCCTGGTCGGTCAGCTTCAAGCTGTGGAGCCACTTCACATTGGTGTTGCCCTCCCACCCGGGGATGATGAGGCGCAGCGGATACCCCTGGGCGGGACGGATGGCTTCGCCGTTCTGTCCGTATGCGAGCAGGATGTCGTTCATCGCTTTTGCGAGCGGGATGCTGCGCTCCATCCGGCAGGCATCCGCCCCTTCCGCAATGACCCAGGATGCCCCCGGCCTCACGCCGACAGCCCCGAGCACGAGCGACAGCGGAACCCCGGTCCACTCGCTGCAACTGACCAGACCGTAGCTTCGCTGAACGTCCGCCCCACCGCCCCCGACCCATTCCCCCGCGCTGTTGCCACCGCATTCGAGCACGAGCGTGCGCGTCACCGAAGGCAGCCGCTTGATCTCGGCCATCGACAAGGAGAGCGGCCGATCCACCATGCCGTGAATCACGAGCCGGTGCCGCGCGGGATCGATTGTGGGTATCCCCGCGTGGTGCCGCTCGTAATGTAAGGATGACGGCGTCAGCGTGCCGACGGAGTCCTGCAGCGGCGTGAAACTGGAACCCGTCTCCGGCGTCCTCGAGTCTCGCCGCCAGCGGACGGCCTTCTCAAACGGCGACCGATCTCCGTACGGACCAAGCGGGATTCCCAGCTTCCCGGGGGTATCCAACCCGAATACCTTTTGTTGCCCGGCGAGGATCCCGCCGCCCATCGCCGCTCCAATCCGGAGAAGTTGCCGGCGGCTCGACCGTCTGATGGTTTTCATCGCTGTGCCTCCGCTCCTTTCGATTCCGCCCCGGCTGGCAGCGCGAAAACGAGCAGGACATTGCCGCCGTTTGGCCGGCGAATTTCCGGCGCCAGTTCCGGTACCAGCAGCGTCGACCAGCTCCCGCCGCCAATCCCCGCCGGCATGGCCACGTACTGTTTCCCGTTTGCCAGGTATGTGATCGGAAACCCCTGCGCGGAGGTTGGCAGCCGCGTCTGCCAGAGAATCCTTCCCGTCGCTGCATCGTACGCGTACATGTGGCGATCCCAGTCGCCTCCGAACACGAGACCGCCGGCGGTTGCAAGCGCGGCCGTGTTGGACGGCGATGCCGTGCGATGGCGCCACAATGTCTTGCCCGACCTGACATCGAGCGCCTGGAATTCGCCAAGATTGCCCCCCGATGCCGGGTGTTTGTAGTCCTTGCGCTGCACGGGCCCGGTTCCGCCGCGTCCGACTTCCTTCTCCGGACCACGGCCGAAAATCGCTTTCTCGCAGTTCAGGTTCATCGGGATATATAAGCGCGTTGGTCTGCGGACTGAACGCCATGGCGCGCCAGCTCTTGAAGCCGGCCGTGCTCGGACACATGTCGACCTGCACGCCGATCTCCGGAATCTTGCCGGGCCGGTAGGTGACCTTGCCGGTCTCCGGATTCACATCGAGGATCGTCTGGTATTCGAGATCCGTCGCATGGACGAACGCGCCGGTCACTCGATCCAATTGCCAGAGCACGCCGAGCTTGCCCATCTTGAACAGCGACTTGCGTCCGCCGACATCGATCAGGATGTTCTCGAACACTTCGTCCATGTCCTGCGTTTCGCCGGGGAGGTGCTGGTAGTACCACTTCATCTTCCCGGTATCGGGATCGAGCGCAAGCGTCGAGTTGGTGTAGAGCGCGGACCCGTCAGTGCCGCGCACCGCTCTCGCCCACGGTTTGGCCTGCGCCGTGCCCCAGTAGACAAGGTTCGCCGCCGGATCGTAGCTGCCGGGGATCCATGCGTCACTGCCCGCGCGGAACTTGAGCGGCAAGTCTCCCCACGTCTCGCCGCCGGGCTCACCTGGTCTGGCAATGGTGGACGTGCGCCACACTTCCTTGCCAGTGGCCGCATCGTGTCCGGTGATGAAGCAAACGTCCTCTTTGTAGCGGCTGCATCCCGCGATACCCGCAATCACTTTCCCGCGAACGACGATCGGGCCGGATGTGTAGCCGTATCCCAACTTCGAATCCGCGACCGTGGTATCCCACACGACCTTCCCGGTCCGCGCATCGAGCGCGATGACGTGCGCGTCTCCGGTCGTCCCGAAGATCCTGTCGCCGAAGATGGCGACGTTTCGTTGGATCCCTCGTTCTGTGTCACCCGCACCTGCTGCAGCAGCTGCCGCGGGCCGCTGCGAGAGACGCGGGATGTCGGTCTGCTCTCCGCCGCCACCGCGAGCAGCGCCACGCTGCGGCGCGGACCTCGGGACTTCGGGACGGTATTCCCAGATCAAGTCGCCGGTTGCCGCGTCGAGCGCTTGGATGACACCGCGCGGGTTCGGCAGGTACATGACGCCGTCGTAGACGAGCGGCGTCGTCTTCCTGCGCGCCCGTGTCGTCCATGGCCCACGACCACGCCAGTTGAAGTTGACCGACGTTCTGCCGGTTGATCTGATCGAGCGGGCTGTAGCCCCAGGCATTGTCGGTGCGCCGCCAATTCAACCAGTCGCCTGGCGCGGGGTTGCGAAGCATGGCCTCGGTGACCGGGCGGAAATCTTTCACCTGCGCCACCACGCAGAGGCTCGCGAACAGAACCGCGATAGCGAATGAAAGCACGGATCGCATTGTCATGAGCCTTGCTCCTTGGCGGTCAGGCCCTACGTTTGATCACCGGCCGAAACGAAGTCGCGCCGCGTCATCGGGCGGGGCATGTGGCCCGGATTTTACTCCCGCTGCGACGCGCGATCCCGGATAACATTCGAGCGTTATTTGCGCTATTTACAGGGGAGTGCCGCATGAAAAACGCAACGTGGGCGTTGGCCGGAGGCTTTGCTCTGGTGGTGACCCTCGGCCTCGGCGCCGCCGTCACGCAGGTGCCGCTGTTCGAGCCGGATCCGCTGTGGTCGCAGGCGTTGCCGAACAAGTGGGTGACCGGGGCCGTCGGCGGCATCGCGGTCGACTCGCACGACAACGTCTGGGTGTTTCACCGCGAGGCGAGCATTCCCGACGGCGAGAAGGCCGCATCGCTCACGCCGCCGCAGGCGGAGTGCTGCGTTCCGGCGCCGGCGGTTCTGGAATTCAGCCCCGCCGGGAAGCTCCTCCAGGCGTGGGGCGGGCCCGGGCAGGGATACGAGTGGCCGACCACGCAGCACGGGATCTTCGTCGACGACAAGGACAACGTCTGGCTGAGCGGCAGCGCGAAGGAGGACAACCAGATCCTGAAGTTCACGAACAAGGGCAAGTTTCTGATGCAGATCGGCCATTCGGGCAGAAACAAGGGCAGCAACGACACCGAGAACCTGGGCGGCCCGGCCGGTCTGTTCGTGTACCAGAAAACCAACGAACTGTTCGTGGCCGACGGCTACTTCAACCACCGCGTCATCGTCTTCGATGCGGACACGGGCGCCTACAAACGCCACTGGGGCGCGTACGGCAAGAAGCCCGAGGACGACTACAAGTTCCCGCCTCGCGCGCAGCTGGTACAGGGACCGCCGCCGCCGCAGTTCAACAATCCCGTGCACGCCGTGCGTGGTGTCGAACGACGAGCTCGTGTACGTCGCCGACCGCACGAACAACCGGCTCCAGGTGTTCAGGCTCGACGGCACGTTCGTCAAGGAGGCGTTCATCGCGAGGAACACGCTCCAGGCGGAAGGCACCGTGCACAGCTTCGCGCTGTCGCCCGACAAGGAGCAGAAGTTCCTCTACGTGCTGGACGGCTCGAACAAGGCGATTCGGGTGCTCAATCGCCAGACGCTGGAGATCGTTGTCGAGCGTTGGCGGGCACGCGGGCCACAACGCCCGGGAGTTCTTCCACGCGCACAGCGTCGCCGCCGACTCGAAGGGCAACCTCTTCATCGGCGAAGTCAACAACGGCCAGCGCTACTACAAGTACACCTTCACTGGCATGGCGCGCTGAGCGTCACTACTTGGCCGGGGCAGGCGTGGCGACCGGCTTCCCTTTTCGACGATGTAGTTCGCGAGGACGCGCGCGCGCCCGGAACCGCTGTTTGTCGCGTTGTGGATCGTCCCGGCCGGAATGAAAAACGTCTTGCCGGCGCCGAGCGTCACCGCCGGCTTGCCGTCCTGCTCGAGCACGATCGTGCCCTCCAGGACGTACCCGATTTCCTCGCCCGGATGCGTATGCCGGCCCACGGTGGCCGCCGGTTGAAACTCGGCAATCGCCGTCACCGCTTCGCGTCCTGGCACCGACAGGTCGCCCTGCTGGATGACAGTGCGAGTAAAGCCAGGCTGCTGAGCGCCCGCCCCGGCGACGAAGCCGACTGCCGCGAGCGCCACGAACGTCACCATTGCTAATCTCATGCGGTGTCTCCTTTTTCCCGATAGATGGGATTCTAGATCCATTCACCGGCCTGCTGACGCGCCGGATCCTCATCGGTTGGGATGTGCGATACTTCGGCAGGATCGCGATTCGGTGATGAGAGGCGGTTCACGAGTGAAGGGTCGGCGGCTCTGGATGATGTGCGGTGTCATGGCACTGGTGGCCGCGGGCGTGGTTGTGCGCGCCGTCGAGAGCCTGCGCATCGTGCCCGCCGTTCGTGACGACCAGGTGCTCGTGTCGTTCGAGGTGGCCGATGGCTACGCGGAGGATGTCCGCGACGCAATCTCGAGCGGCCTGCGCACCACGTTCAGCTACGACGTCGAACTACGCATGATCGTCCGCGGGTGGGTGGATCGGATCATCGCGACCGCGGAGGTCAGCACGACCGACCAGTACGACAATCTGACACGCCGTCATCGCCTCGTTCGCACGATTGACGGCCGTGTGGCCGAGTCGATGGCAACCGAGGACGAAGGCGTGGTCAGGCGCTGGCTGACCACACTCAACGGGCTGGCGCTCTGCGACACGTCGAAGCTCGATCCCCACCGCGACTATTACGTGCGGGTCAGCGCGCACGTGCCGCACCGCACGTCGCTCCTCGGCTTGACGAACGCCGTTATCGGCCAGACGAAATTCACGTTCATTCCCTGAGTTTCTACGCCCCACCTTCGCTTTCCGCGAATCCCAGGGACACTTCCTCTAATCGCGGCCTCCTAATCGCAGCGACGATTTCCCACAGCGCGATTTTGGTCGTTTGCCGTCGCGTTCGCGACTCTGCTATAAGCTCACTTGCTGATCGCTCATCAGTTTTCCTCTTCAATCGAGGTCGAACCCCGTGTCGGACGCGTTGGATCAACATCCGGAATACGTTCCCGCATTTCAGGGCAGCGTCGTCGATGACGACGAGGCGGCGTCGGCAGACGAGGGCGCGCCGCCGCAACGCGAGGGCCTCCCGCGCAGCTACCGAATGCGGGCTGATCGCCACTACGTCGACCTGTTGAACGCGTCGTCATCCGACGATCCAGTGAGGATGGTGCCGGCCACCGACATCGACGGCGACAAAACACCAGAGGACATCGACCTCAGAGCGCTCCTCGAATCGATTCGCAAGCTTGGCATCGTCCAGCCGCTGCTCGTACGCCGATCCGGCGCCCGGTATTCGGTCATCGCCGGACGCAAGCGCCTTGCGGCGGCCAAAATCCTTCGACTGGGCGCCGTGCCATGCCTTGTTCGCGAGCTCGACGATACCCAGGCCGGCATCATCGCCGCGGCAGACAATCTCATGGTCCGAGTACCTGAGGACAGCGCCCATCAGTCGGGCTTGGTGGCGGGCGTGCGCCAGGCGATTACCCGTCATCTGGCGACGGTCCGCGCGTGCGCTGACCTGGCAACCAACAACAATTCCTGGATGACCCGTTCGTCGTGCGATCTGATCCGCGCTCATTCATGGCGGGCGGCCCAGCTCATGAAGGCGTTGGATCTCGTCACAAGCACCAGCATGCCGCAGCGTCTCGATCAGTCTGTTCGAAAGGTCGTGGACGACGTGGTGGACGGTTTCAGCACCGAGGCCCGGTTGAGCAGAATCACGCTGAAGGCTGAAATCCCTGACGATGTCCCGTCGAATGGTCTGACGGACCACGAATGGCAGACGGGCCTGTCGGGGGCGCTGCTCGCGACGTTGCCGCTGCTCGAGGAGGCGGCCGAGCCGTCGCTTGTCGTTGTTAGAGCGCTCGTGGCCGGTCCGGCCGCGACGGTCCTGGAGATTGCTCAATCCGCGGCTCCAGTCTCCGCGGCCCTGGCTCGTCATTTCTTCGACGACGACGCGTCGAGCACCAGGCCGGGCGGATGGTCGGCAGTGGTCGG
Source organism: uncultured Acidobacteriota bacterium (assembly GCA_963755195.1). Lineage (GTDB taxonomy): Bacteria > Acidobacteriota > Vicinamibacteria > Vicinamibacterales > CAVVIG01 > CAVQJU01. The sequence goes on from CAVWIZ010000001.1 coordinate 520,491, forward strand.
CGCGCTGGCGGTGAAGGCACTGGCGCAGCGGCATGGCGGCAGCGTCACGATGGAAGTCACCGCGGATGGCGGCAGCAGAATGCGGATCCTCGTGGCGCGGCGTTCGCCGGCCCTGGCAGCAAAGCCGTAATCAGTTCTCCGGGAGCGTGAAATTGATGGTGACGACCATCTCTACTTCGACCGGCTCACCGTTAAGCACCTTCGGCTCGAACTTCCACTGAGTCACCGCGTCGATCGCCGCCTGATCCAGTTCAGGTATCGAACGGAGCACCCGCGTTTCGATCACGGAGCCATCCTCCCCGACCACGATTTCCAGAATAACGACGCCTGCTATTCCGGCCGCCCGAGCGGCTTCCGGGTACTCGGGAGAAACATGGAATAGTGTGACCGGCGGCTTTACGGCGCCGCCGACTCTGACTCGCCGACTGCCCGCGCCCGCCGTCGTGCTTACGGATCTGTTCGGCGCGGCCGGGCCGGGGTCGGGCGGGTTCGCCGCCGCCGGCGTGCTCACTGATCTGTTCGGCGTGGCCGGGCCGGGGCCGGGGCCGGGCGGGTTCGCCGGGGCCGCCGGCGTGCTCTTCCTGGCGTCTGTAGCGTTGCTCAAGTCGGCGCTGACGGATTTCATAGACGTCGGTGCCACAGCGGAGTCGCGAAGTGCGACGGCAGTTATAGCAGCGACAGCGATCACAGAGGCCAAGGCCGTGGCGACTACCGTGCGGCGACGGCGCGGGAGCGCTTTCGGCTTGCGCGGTCGAAAACCCCGCAGGAACGCTTCGAAGTCCTCATCTTGCTGATCCATCTTTACTCCTTCGCGGCGGACGCCTTCGCAAGCGGCTGGAGCTGATCCTTGAGCTTGGCCAGGGCGTAGCGATAGCGCGAGGCGGCGGTGTTCGGGGAGATGTCGAGCGCGGCGGCGGCTTCTTCAAACGTCATTTGGCCCCACACGCGAAGAATCATGATTTCGCGCTGTTCATCGGGGAGGGCCGCCATGGCAGACTGCAGCGCCAGGCCGGTCTCTTCCATGCCGGGCGGGCTTTCGAGCCACTGGCTGTCCGGTGCGAGCTCACACTCGCGTGAATGGTCTCGCCGATAGTTGTGCGCCGTATTTCTGACGGCGCGGTACAGGTAGTGAAGGGGTTGCCCATTGATGGCCACGTCCCTTTGCAACAGCTTCATGAAGACTTGGTGCAGGACATCCTCGGCGGCCGGGCGGTCTTGCAGCAAAGACAGGGCGTACGCCAGCAGCACGGGGCCGTGCCGCTCGTATAGCGTCCGGACGTGCTCACGATCGAGCTTGCTGCTCACGTTGGTCTGCGTTCGCGCCTACCCCTTAGACACCGCAGACCGAGGTATTTGTCTAAAGAGATCGCCGGCAGCCCTTTGCCCTGAGCCCTACGCAGGCAATCATGCAATGAGCTCTTAAGGGGTTTCCGCAATCCGCCGCCGCTCGAGGAATCCCATTTCCTGGCGGAATCGAGCGACGCGAGCCCGTTCGGCTCGGAGGTAGTCCGCTGAGCCAATCGGTTTGCGTGGCGGCCTGCGCGAGATCAGAGCGGTGTTCCCATCATGTTCAGCGCGTTCGGCGAGATCGGTTTCGTGACCCGACAGCTCTTCGCCCCACGTAATCAGAGCCTCGTATCCAGACACGATTGACAACACTTCACGCCGTTCGAATTCCGTCAAAGCGCGCCAACGCTCGTCGTCCGCGCCATCGCCCGGTCGCCACTCGCTGAGCGGAAAGGGGACCGTGGTGAACACCCTGGCCTGCTCGGTGAGTTCGTCAAGCACTTCCCGAATGCCGGTGCACAGCGCGAGGTCGCAGGCCTCGCCACTCGCACCCAACCAGCTGGCATCGTCGCTCTCGCCTGACACTTGAAAAAGACGCTGAAGAAGCAGCAGCCGCCGGTACAAGTAACCTGCGCGTTGAGTGAGCGTCGCCTCGGAGGACGTGATCATCGGCGCACCCCTGGTAGCTTTTGAGCCTCGAGGTTTACGGTCGTCCCGCACACGGGCCAATGTTCAATGGGCCGGCTGATTATCGCACCGGACGGCAAAACGTACAATTCCAGGGCTGAGGGCTGGTCGGGGTTGGACGTTAACGGGCCTGGCGAACATCGAACGCCACGGCCGTCGTCGTGGTGGTGATGCGCTCGGTCACCCGTTCGAACACGTCGATGTCGAACGGCTGGCCGATGTGATTGCCGGCAAGGTCTTCGAGCGAGGTGTCCACGACCAGGCGGTACGAGCCGGGCGCCCAGGCCGCTTGCGGCGTGAAACGCCATTCTGTTTCCCCGCGAGCGATTTCGATCGAGCCCGTCACGTTGCCGCCGGGGTCCGCGACCTGCAGCATTCTTTGCAACAAGGTGTAATTCATCGGCCGGCCGAAGTTCACCACGAGGGTGTTTCGCGTGCCGGCGGCGGGCGGTGCGATACGCCACGTTTTCGGATCCGGAGGCTGGCGGACAGCGGGCCCCCCGCGGAACGGCTTGCGAAATGTGGCGGCGAGAGGAACGCCGTTCGCGTCGGGCCAGCCGGCGTCGACCACCAGCGTGTAGCGCTTGCCTTCGGCAATCGGTGCTCCCATGGTCTCGTTCGACCTCAGCCCTCGTTTGATTCGTCCCGGATCGAGCGTCATCGTCAGACGCTGATTGTTGGGATCCCAGAGCTCCTGGCCTGGGAGAAAGACGCCGCGCAAGGCCTCGCCGCTGCTGTCGAGCACGTGGATTCGTTGCTCGGCCTCACCGCGGCTCATGGGCGCAGTGAAATAGATGTACACCCGAAGCTGGTTGCTCGGCAGGACGTCGGCCGACGGATACACGCGTTCGACGTACGTGGCGGCGCGCGACGCGGCGTGCCGGTCCGTCGAATGTCTTTTCGATGGCCGGACCCGCGGCTGGACGAAAGACGACGCGGTAGCGCACACCTGAAGCGATCGGGTATTTGGCGCGAAACACGAGCGAGCCGTTCTCGATCGCGTACGAACCGAGCAGCGGAGGGACGTCGCCGCTTCCGGCGTAGACCGCAAACACCATCGCCCACCCACCAGCTGGCGCCGAGGCGGGAGGTTTCCAGCCGAGAACTGTGAACGCGTTTCCGTCAAATTGCAGGGAGGGGGATTGTGCCGCCGCAGCCATTCCCAGAACGAGAACGGCCGCGGCGACCAGGAGCGTCTTCACACTACGGAAGGGCGATCGTCTGCAGATTCATCGGGCCAGTGGGCGGCGCGAATCCGCCGCCACCGGCTGACGTCAGCACGAGCGCGCTCGACTCGTCGACCTGCGCCAGGCGCTGGACCTTCGTGAGCCCCGCGATCTTGTCGTAGGGCGCGCCCGCGGCCTCCGCCACCACGGTCGGAGAATCGATCGCCTTGTACGACCCGAGGTTGTCTGCGTGGAGCTTGACCACGCCGAACGAGGAGTTGGCGATCAGGAGGAACTCGTGGCCGTCCTTCTTATAGGGGATCATGTCGAGCGGCTGATTGCCCGCGCCGAGATCCGCAATCGTCACGCCCTTCACCTGCGCGCCTGCCTTCAAATCGCTCACGGGGATCTTCACGAGCGGCGTGCACGTGTAGGCCGCGAGGACGTACTGTTGTCCCGAGATCGTGTACGGGACGAACGTGCGCACCGGCGACTGTGTTTCGTACCGCCCGTGCGACGAATGCCAGATCTGGAGCTGCGTGCCCTTGGCGGCGCTCTTGAATGGATAGGGGATGGAGCGCAGGGCCGAGGACCATTCCTCGTTGGACATGCCGGCCACCATGACGTTACCGTTCACGTACGCCATGTCGGTGATCGTCAGCGTGCGCGGATTCTGCCGCGCCGACGGATTGGCGGCGGGCGCGTCCGACAGACTCACGACGTCGTGCCTGATGTTGTCGAGCGAGAGCGGCGTCAGCTTGCCCGACGCGTCAACCCGCACCACGAGCGGCATGGCATCCGGACCGCGGCCGCGCGCCGCCGAGACATAGACATTCTTCGAAATGGGATTGACCGCGACGTCGTTGATCAGGATGTCGCCAGGCGCGACGCCGACGAGCGCGGCGAGCTTCGCGTCGATGCCTTGCACGTCAACCTTGGACGCCGTGCGAACGGGCGTGCGGTCGTTGGTATCGAGAGCCGCGACGGCGCCGCCCGACGAGTCGCCGACGAACAACACACCGTCGGGGCCGAACGCGAGCGCGCCGGCCGACTTGAGCCCCGCGTTGCCCGGCGCCAGGTCGGCGAGAGCGTCCGCCGGTTTGCGCGCCGCGTGCACGGTGAGGACGAGCGCCATGGCGACGCTGCCTGCGAGAGCCGCGCGGGTGGTGGCTTTTCGGTACTGCATAGTTCCTCCGGAAGACAGGTGAACGAGACAGACGGTCCGAATGGCACAGGATATCGCACTTGGCCGTCGCCTTGAACAGGCGGGGCGGCAAGCCTAGAATCGGTGCAGAATTGGTCGGCACGGGAAGCGTAAGGAGTCCGCAATGACCGCAATGAAGAAAACGATGCTCGGCTCAATTGGCACGTTGGTGGCCTTGGTCGGTGTGTGGACCCTGGTGTCCTCGGTTCCGGTGTTCGGCCAGGGGAAAGGCACCAGCACGCCCCCGTTGGTGGTCACGGCGTTCGGCGCCGAAACGCCGAAGACGCGCTATGTGTCGCCAAAGACCCCGTGGGGCGAGCCGGATCTGTCGGGCGTCTGGTCCACGGACGACACCAGCGGCATCCCGATGTCGCGGCCGGCGCAATACGGCGAACGCCTCTACCTGAACCAGGAGGAATTCGTCGCACGTGCCAAGCAGATCGAGCGCGGCATTACGCAAGGCGACCAGGAAGCCGTCGGTCCGTTCCGCTTCGACTTCGCGCGTCGAGCCTTCCCTCAGACATCGCTCATCGTCGATCCGCCTGACGGCCGGCAGCCCGCGTACACAGCCGAAGCGCTGGCGCGTCCGATGCCGCGCGGCACGTACGGCAACGGCCCGCTCGACTGGACGACGGACTTCTCGTTGTACGAGCGCTGCATCACGCGCGGCATTCTCGGCTCGACCCTGCGCGTCATCTACGGCAACGGCGCCCAGATTTCCCAGGGCCCGGGCGTCGTCGCGATCACGTACGAGATGATCCACGACACGCGCATCTTTCACACGGACGGCCGGCCGCACGTCGGGTCGAAGATTCGCGAGTACCTCGGCAACCCGTCGGCCCACTGGGAGGGAGACGAGTTGGTCGTCGAGACGACCAACTTCACGAACGAGACCGCGATCGGTTTGAACGGCAACGGCAATCGCACGAGCTCGCAGTTGAAGCTCACCGAGCGATTCAAGCGTGTCGCCAAGGACATCGTCCAGTATCAGGTGACCGTTGACGATCCGCTGACGTACGAGCGTCCCTTCACCATGTCGATGCCGCTGACGCCGCTCGACGGCGGGCGGATTCTTCCGTACTCGTGCCACGAGGGGAACATGGCGCTGACGCAGTCGCTTGGCGGAGAGCGTGCGGAAGACCGGAGGCTCGAGGAAGATCGCGCGAAGGGGATCATTCGTGCGCGGCGTCCCGTGCAGGATGGGCTCGGCGTCGGCGGGGCGCCAGTCGGCCCCGGCGGCGGTGGCTTCGGCGGCGGCCGCGGCGCCCCACCGCCGACGCCGTAATCGACTGAGGCAGAGAGCGAAGGTGACCGCAACCCCCTCCGACGTGTCGCGACGCGGTTTCCTTGTAACGGCTTCGGCCGCGGCGGTGGGCGGACTTGCGCTTGCACAACAGGCGGCGCGCGCCGAGATCGTGCGCACCGATATTGCCAGTCTTCCACCCTACGGCAATTCCACGATTCCGCGCGGCATTCGTTCCCGCACCGTCGCGAACGTCAACGGCCTGACGGTGCACATCTTGGAAGCGGGCTACGAGACCGCGGGCCGACCGGGCGTTCTACTTCTGCACGGCTTCCCCGAGCTCGCCTACAGCTGGCGCAAGGTGATGCTCCCGTTGGCATCTGCCGGGTATCACGTGATCGCTCCCGACCAGCGCGGCTACGGGCGTACCGACGGGTTGGGACGATTCCTACGACGCCGACCCCGATCCTTTCCGCATTCTCAACATGGTGAGGGACGCCATCGGGCTCGTCTACGCGCTCGGCCACCGGACCGTCGCGATGGTGGCGGGACACGATGCGGGCGCGCCCGTCGCGGCCTGGTCAGCCCTGATCAGGCCCGACATCTTCCGTTCCGTGACGATCCTCAGTTCTCCGTTCGAAGGCGCGCCGTCACTGCCGTTCGACACCGCGAATGGCGTCGCCCCGCCGCGCCGGGCGCCTACAGACGACGAGCTCGATGCCGAGCTCGCGAAGCTCAACCCTCCACGGAAGTACTATCAGAACTATCAGCGCACGCGGGGGGCCAACGACAACATGCTGCATGCCCCGCAAGGCCTCCACGCGTTCTTTCGCGCGTACTACCACTACAAGAGTGCCGATTGGAAAGGCAACAGACCCCATCCCCTGAAGGCGCGGGTTGCCGAGGAGATGGCCCAAATCCCCACCTATTACGTCATGGAACGGGACAAAGGCATGGCGGAGACTGTTGCGCCAATGATGCCGTCGGCGGCCGAGATCGCGGCTTGCAGGTGGTTGACGGAGGCCGAGGTCGACGTGCACGCGGCGGAATATGGCAGGACCGGTTTCACCGGCGCGCTGCAGGGCTATCGCGTGCGGCGGGGGTCGGACGTGAAAAGCATCGGCGAGATGCTCACCTTCTCGGGCCGCACTATCGATGTGCCCTCGATGTATGTCGCAGGTAAGAGCGACTGGGGCGTATATCAGACACCAGGCGCCGTGGACAGAATGCGGACCAGCGCGTGCACGCGAATGGTGGGCTTTTATCTTCTGGACGGAGCCGGGCACTGGGTGCAGCAGGAGCAGCCCGAACACGTGAGCGCGTTGCTCCTGCAGTTTCTACACGACCATGGCCAAGGCACCAAAAGGCGAGTTCAAGGCCGATCGCAGGGAGTTGGACAAGGAGTAGGACCGTGAAGAGAGTTCCCACGAACGGAATGATCTGCTGGGCTGTGGCTGTCGCTCTGGGATTGACAGCGTGCGCGGCGTTCTCCGTCCGGGCCGCCGAACCGGAAGACGGCGGGCTCGACGTCGTCAAAGTCCGTAAGAACTTCTACATGATCGCTGGAGCCGGTGGAAACATCGGTGTCCAGGTTGGCTCGGACGGCGTGGTGCTGGTCAACTCGGGAGCCGCGGCGGCAACGGACCAGGTGCTGGCTGCGCTCAAGAAGCTGACCGACCTGCCCACGCGCTACATTATTAATGTTGACGCGGGGGCGGATTTCGTTGGCGGCAACGAAAAGCTTGCGAAAGCCGGCTACACCATCTTCACCAACGCCCTCGGCAACCCGGCGGCGCTCCAGGCCATGACCGGCGGCGGGGCCTCGATTCTTTCGCACGAAAGCGTGCTGCGGCGAATGGCGGCGGCAAAACCGGCGTATGCGAGCAACGCCCAGCCCAACGAGGCGTTCTTCACGCCGCGCAAGGCCATACGCATGAACGACGAGGGGATTGAGATCCTCTATCAGCCCGCGGCTCACAGCGACGCCGACAGTTTCGTCCTCTTCAGGTCGTCCGACGTCATCGTCACCGGCGACGTGATGGACACCACTCGTTTCCCCGTGATCGATATTGCCAACGGTGGAAGCATCCAGGGGGAAATCGACGCCCTGAACCGGTTGATTGACCTGACGATTGCGCCGACGCCGTTCATCTACAAGGACGTCGGCACCTACGTCATTCCGGGCCACGGCCGCCTGTGCGAACAGATGGAGGTCGTCGATTATCGCGATATGGTCGTGCTCATCCGCGATGTCGTCGCGGATCTCATCAAGCAGGGGAAGACGCTCGATCAAATCAAGGCCGCGCGTCCGACGTTGCCCTACGAAACACGATACGGATCGCAGACGGGTCCCTGGACCACGAACGCGTTCGTCGAGGCGGTTTACAAGAGCTTGAACGCAACGAAGAAGTAGAAGGGAAGCGCGATGTCAGCGAAGTTCTCGCTCATCCTGGCCGGGATACTCGCCACCCAAACGGGACTGCTCGCGCAGGGCCGCGGCCGGGGCGGGGCTGCCGCGCCGCCGCAAACCGCAAAGGCGGCGGCTCTGATCGATCTGACTGGCTATTGGGTCTCCGTGGTCACGGAAGACTGGCGCTATCGCATGGTCACGCCTGCGCGCGGCGACTACCAGGGCGTCCCGATGACGCCCGAGGCTCGTGCGATCGCCGACGCGTGGGATCCGGCGAAGGAAGAGGCATCGGGCGACCTCTGCAAGTCGTATGGAGCGCCGGCGCTCTTGCGCGCGCCGGGGCGCCTTCACATCACGTGGCAGGATGATCAAACGCTGCGCATGGATTCCGACGCCGGCAAGCAGACCAGGCTTTTTCGTTTCGGTAGCTCAAAGGCTCCGGCCGGGCCGCATACGATCCAGGGAGATTCGGTCGCCGAATGGCAGGTCGGCGGGCGGGGCGCCACCGACGGAACGCTGCAGGTCACGACCTCCAACCTCAAGGCTGGATTCCTGCGCAAGAATGGCGTTCCCTACAGCGAGAACACGAGCCTCACCGAATACTACGAGTTGATTACGCAGCCCAACGGGACACCGCTCCTGGTGGTCACCATCATGACCACCGACCCCGCGTATCTGCGGCAGCCCTTTGTGATTTCTTCCCACTTCAAGAAGGAGCCGAGCGATGCCAAGTGGAATCCGACGGCATGCTCGGCCACATGGTAGACAGGACCGCTCAAATGGAGCTCACTGATGACTCGCAGTAGAACGATCGTCGCGCTTGTGTTGTTCGTGTGCTCGAGCGTGCCGCTGCTGGCCGAAATCGACTTGTCGGGATCCTGGGCCTCCATCAACCACGAGGATGCGCTCGAACGCGGCGCCGGTCCGAACCCCGACGATTGGGCGGGGCTCCCGTTCAACGAATCGGGCCGTGCGAAGGCCTTGAGCTTTTCGCAGTCCGTCATTTCCATGCCGGAGCGCACGTGCTGGTTCCAGACCCAGTGGCATATCGCGGCCGGGCCGTTCAGTTTGAGGATGTGGGCCGTTCCCGATCCGATCACGGGGAAGGTCCAGGCATGGATGGTCGGCGCCTGGGAGACCCGCGCGCCGATGACGATTTGGATGGACGGGCGGCCGCACCCCTCAAAGAATGCGCCGCACGATCAGACAGGCTTCACGACGGGTGTGTGGAATGGCAACGAGCTCGTCGCCACCACGACACATTTGAAGACGGGATACATCCGCCGCAACGGCGCCGCGAGCAGCGATCAAGCCACCATCACGACACATTTCCGGCGTCACGGCGATCTGCTGACCCTGACGTTGCTGATGGACGATCCGGTCTACCTGACCGAGCCCTACATTCTGACGCGGTCATACAACTTGAGCACCAATCCCGTGGCCATCGCCGGCCCGCCGTGCATCGTCGGGGATGAGGGCGTCGAGTCGGGCCGGGTGCCGCACTACCTGCCTGGACGAAACCCGTTCATCGATGAGATGGCCAAACGCTACGGCATTCCCCCCGACGCGGCGATGGGAGGGGCGGAAACGATGTATCCGGAGTTCCGCGAAAAGATCAAAGGCAAGTTCGTGCGTCCGCCGAAGTGCACCATCAACTGCGGGTAGTCCGGAGCGACGGAGAAGGGGGACGTTACGCGAAGACGCTGACCACGATCGCGAGGACCAAGAGCACGCCAACGACGACTTCGGCCGTTGACGAAAACGTCCAGTCGTAAAGCTTCAATCGTGCAAACATGAGAAACCTCCAATTCACCAAGCCGTCGAATTACCCCGTCGGTTTGGCTCGTTCACAGGGGTTAGACGGCCCGGTCCACCAAAAGGTTTAGCGTATCGTCCTGGGGAGGGCACTTATGGGATTGAAACGTCTTGCTGGAGCGGCCGGAGCGGTCGTAGTGGCCGCTTTGGCGTCGCTTCTGTCGACAACGGCCGCCGCCCAGTGGACCAACTACCCGACGCCGGGAATCCCGCGCCTGCCCGACGGCAAGCCCAATCTATTCGCGCCCGTGCCCCGGACGGCGGACGGTAAACCGGACCTGTCCGGCGTCTGGGGAGGGGCCGGCCCTCTCTACCGCTTCAACATCGCTCAGGATCTCAAACCCGAAGACATTCAGCCCTGGGCCGAGGCGCTCTTCCTGCAGCGGGTGCGGGATTCGCGGAAGGACAGTCCCCTCGCACGATGCCTTCCCGTCAGCGTTCCCTTCCACGATTTCTTCAATTTGAACAGGATCGTCCAAACCCCGTCGCTCATCGTGATGCTGTTCGAGTCTCCGAACAGCCCCCATCGGACCGTGTTCACCGATGGCCGCGATCTTCCCAAGGATCCGAATCCCACCTGGTTGGGGTACTCGGTCGGCCGATGGGAGGGGGACACGTTGGTGGTGACGACCGCGGGGTTCAACGACAGGGGCTGGCTCGACAGCGCCGGACATCCACAAACAGAAACCCTCCGCATCACGGAACGCCTCCGGCGTCGTGACGTCGGTCACATGGATTTCGAAATCACCATCGACGATCCGAAAGTGTTCACCAGGCCGTTTACCGTCAAGACGGAGCGGCTGCTGGCGGCGGATACCGACCTGTTGGAGGACGTCTGCGAAAACGAACGCGATGGCGCCCGTCTGTCGGGCGACACCGGGATCAGATTGAGCCCGGCACTCCTCGCGACCTACGCCGGCGTGTATGAGCTCGCGCCGGGACGCGAGGTCGTGGTCACGGTCACCGGCGACCTGCTGTTCGTGCAGGGACTGAATGAGCCCAAGCTTCCGCTGCTCGTGCAATCGGAAACGAAATTCATGTCGACCGCGACCCCGAATGGCTTTGAGTTCGTCAAGGATGCCCAGGGCACGGTCACGCATATGACGCTGCACGGCGCGGCTGGAGAGCAGAAGGCGGTCCGCAAAGGCGCTTCCGTCCCGATCCCGCGCAGGTGACGCGCACGCCGCCCGAAGGGCCCGATTCCCTCTCGCGGCAGGCGCTATCATGCAGGTATGTCGTCCGCGCAAACCTGGGACCCTGCAACCTACGCGCGCAACGCCCGCTTTGTCTCCGATCTGGGATCTCCCGTCCTGGAGTTGTTGGCACCCCAGCCCGGCGAGCGCATTCTCGACCTGGGTTGCGGAGACGGCGTGCTCACGAACAAGCTGGTTGATCTTGGGTGTGAAGTCGTCGCTGTTGATTCGAGCGCTCCGCAGATTGAGGCCGCGAGGAAGCTTGGGTTGGACGCGCACGTAATGAATGGTGAAGCGTTACCGTTCCGTGAAGAGTTCGACGCCGTTTTCAGCAACGCGGTACTGCACTGGATCAAGCGCGCCGACCCGATGATCGCCGCCGTGTACCGTTCACTGAAACCAGGGGGCCGCTTTGTCGCCGAATGTGGAGGCTCTGGCTGCGTTGATAAGGTCCGGACGGCTCTCGTCCAGGCCTTGGACCGGCGTGGGATGGACGGGGAAGCTCGCGTACCCTGGTATTTCCCGACTCCGGGTGATTACGCCTCGCGGTTGGAGCGGGCAGGGTTTCGCGTCGATAGCATTGCGCTGATCCCGCGTCCGACGCCGCTCCCAGGCGACGTGATCGACTGGCTCGAGACATTTGCGCAAAGCTTCTTTCAGGGGCTTTCCGATGTCGCGCGGACGGAATATCTGCAGGAGGTCCGCGCCGTACTGGAACCGCAGCTGCGTGACGGCGCCGGAACCTGGGTTGCGGACTACGTGCGACTACGATTTGCCGCAACCAGGCCAATGCCGCTGGGGCAGCTCAAATCCGGCGAGGCGACTCGATGACATCGGATCGCTAAGGCGCCCGGCATGGTGCGGACCGCGACCTGCCCGCTCTGCGAAGCGTCGTGCGGCATTCTCGTCGACACCGACGGTGAGCGCGTCCGGTCGATCCGCGGCGACGAGGACGATCCGTTCAGCCGCGGCTACATCTGTCCGAAAGCCGCGGCGCTCGCCGATCTCCACGACGATCCCGATCGCGTCCGCGCGCCCCTGATCCGCGAAGGCTCGCGCTGGCGCGAGGTCGTCCTGGGACGACGCGTTGGATCGCGCGGCCGACGGTCTCGTGCGCGTCCGCAAGGCGCACGGGCGTGACGCGGTGGCGATGTACTACGGCAATCCGGTCGCGCACAACCTCGGACTTGATGACCCACGCGCTGCCGTTCGCACGGGCGCTTCGGACGAGGAACGTGTATTCGGCGAGCTCGGCCGATCAGCTGCCGCAGATGCTCGCCGCGTTTCGCATGTTCGGACATCTCGCCCTCATTCCGGTGCCCGATCTCGATCGGACCGACTACTTCCTGATCTTCGGCGCGAACCCGGTCGTGTCGAACGGCAGCCTCATGACCGCCCCGAACATGAAGGGCCGTCTGCGCGCCATTCGCGATCGCGGCGGGCGCGTCGTCGTCGTCGATCCGCGGCGCACCGAGACGGCGGAGATCGCCGACGAGCACGTCGCCATCCGGCCCGGGACCGATGCGCTGCTGCTCGCGGCGATGCTGCACGTGGTCTTCGCGGAGGGATGGGTGCGCCTGGGACGTTTCGACGGCCGGGTGAAGAACGTCGATGCCCTCGCGGCCTTCGTGCGCGAGCTCCCGCCGGAGCGCGTCGCTCGCCGGACCGGCGTCGCCGCCGGAGATCACGCGCCGGCTCGCCGGCGACTTCGCGCGCGCGACGAGGGCCGCGTGTTACGGCCGGGTCGGGCTCTGCACGCAGCGGCACGGGACGCTCGCCTCGTGGCTCGTGCAGGCGCTCAATCTCGTCACCGGACATCTCGACGAGGTCGGGGGCATGATGCTCACGACGCCGGCCGTCGATGCCGTGGCCATCCTGTCGCGGCTCGGCCTGCGCGGGACCTACGATCGGTGGCGCAGCCGCGTCGCGTCATCTGCCCGAGTTCGGCGGCGACCTGCCGGTGGCCACGCTCGCCGACGAAATCGAAATGGGCGGACCGGGCCGCGTGCGAGCGCTCGTCACCGTCGCCGGGAACCCGGTGCTCTCCGCGCCCAACGGGCGGCGCCTCGATCGCGCCCTCGGCACGCTCGAGCACGTCGTCTCGATCGATGGATATCTGAACGAGACGACGCGCCACGCGCATGTGATCCTTCCGCCCGCGTCGCCGCTCTCGCGCGCGCACTACGATCTCGCGCTGTACGCCTTCTCGGTGCGCAACGTGGCGAAGTATTCGGAACCGGTCATCCCACGAAAGGCGTCGGAGCGGCTCGACTGGGAGATCGTCGCCGAGCTCGCCGGTCGGGTCTTCGTGCCGCGTCCGCTTCGCCGGCTCGCGCTTCTCGCCGCCCGCGAGGTTGCGGCCGGAGCGGATCGTCGACGCGCTTCTCCGCCTCGGGCCTCACCGGTTGACGCTGGCGAAGCTGCGCCAGTCGTCCGCACGGCGTCGATCTCGGGCCGCTCGAGCCAGGGCGCTTCCGGGATCGGATCGCCACGCCGGATCGCATGGCCGATGTCGCGCCCGACGACTTGCTTCGCGAGGCGCGCGCGCAACTCCTCGTGGAAGCCGACCGCGAGACGACCGGCGAGCTCTTGTTGATCGGACGACGCCAGCTTCGCGACAACAACTCCTGGATGCACAACTCCCGCCGCCTGGTGAAAGGCCCGCCGCGCTGCACGCTGCTCGTCCACCCCACGGACGCCGCGTCGCGCCATCTGGCCGACGGTGATTTCGCGCGGCTCGGATCGGACACGGGCACGGTCGTCGTGCCCGTCGAAGTGACCGACGCGATGCTCCCCGGGGTCGTCAGCCTGCCGCACGGCTGGGGTCACGATCGCGACGGAACCCGCCTCGGCGTCGCGCGCGAACACGCGGGCGCGAGCATCAACGACGTGACGAGCGACGTGCATCTCGACACGCTCAGCGGCAACGCCGGCTTCAACGGCCTTGCCGTCACGCTGCAGCGCGTCGACGATTGATCGCTGAATCAGAATGATTACTCGAAGCGCTAGCTTCGTGAATTGAGCAGGCTCGTAAGCTCGGACATCCGTTTGACCTGATCGAACCCGTGGATCACGTTCAGGCTTTCCTCGATGCGCTTGGCCGGCAATTTGGAATCCGGCATCAGCGCACGGTACTTGGCATCGACGTCGCTCCAGTCGATGCCGCGTGGCGCCGACCCCCGCGGCGCGTCGATCGTACTCATGAACCGGGCGCCGGAGGTGGTCACGATCGTGACCGTGCCGCCCCAGTTCCATTGATATTTGACGGAAGGCGTCGCCGCGTCGGCGTCAACCAGGCTCATGAGCCGAGCGATCGCCGGGTCGTGAAACTTTGCCGGCGTGGCGTGAATCCAGGTGAAGTCCTTGTCTGCCACGGCGCAGGCCAGGAAGTACGGCAGACTGTGAATGGCCTCGGCGTAGTTGCTCGGGTTGCGGCTCCCATCCACGTTTCGGCCGTGGACCAGAATCCTGGCCACATCATTGGCCGGCACGTTCGCTTGCCGGGCAGCACTCATCGCCGCTTCCACCAGCGACGAAAACGGGTGGGCACCGGGCCAGAGTTTGATCGCCAGATACTTGGTGATGTCCCACTCCTTGCCGTAATCGCGAGTGAGGATCTGGCTGTCAGGTCCGGAGCCGCCGTACACCGTCAGGAAGCCGCCCGGCGCTTCGAGGATGTCCTCGTTGACCGTGTACCCGCGTCCGGCAGCCAGGGCGGCATTGACCGCACAGAACGCGGCGTTTCCACCCATGTACTCGCGCGCCCAGCTGTTGGTGCCGATGCTGAGGCCACCCATCGTGACCGCCGTGATGCCGATGGTGTGCGCCATCTGCTCGTCGGTGAGTTTGAGCAGCCTTGCGGCCGTGACCGCGCCGCCGAAGGCGACGGTTTGAGAAGCATGGACGCCGGCCCGGCCGCCGCGTCGCGCGTCGCCGATGCGGCCCGCGGCCTCATACCCCACGACCATGGCGGCGAGGAGGTCCTGCCCCGTCGAACCCGTGCGCTCGGCGACGGCCAGGCCGACCGACGTTACGCAGGTACCAATGTGCGCGGTGTTGCGCATGTCGCTGTCGTCTGAGGCGAACGCGTCGCTGAGCACGGCGTTGATGTGTGCCACGTCGTTGACCGGCAGCTTCGTCCCGTCGAACCACACCGTGGCTTCGGGCTTGCCGCCGTGCTGCTTCGCGAGGTCGCGGATGATGCGGGCCGATTCGATGGAGGAACCGGGCGCCGCGCTCGCCAAGGTGCTCGCGATGATGACCTTGGCGTGCGCCACGGCCTTCGGCGGGAGATCGCTGAACCTGGTCTGATTGAGCAAACGAGCCAGCGCGAGTGCGCCGCTGATGGAACCGCGGGCGAGACTGGCATTCTGACCCCACCGTGCGAAAGCGGTGAGTGGCGCGGCCGTCCCGACGCCAGCGAGTGCGATCGCGCTGTGCAAGACCCGACGCCGTGTCACACGGAGAGCATCCTGTGCCCGTGGGTGCGGATCTCCACCACGATCAGATCCCATGCTGCCCCCCATCTCTTCAATCCGGCACGAGCGCGTAGAGGGAAGGTGACGGTCTCGCGTGGGAATGATACCCGCAATCAGTTCTCTTGACAGGCAGGTTCGAGACGCCGGAACATCTCCTATCAAACACGGTGGAGGAGGCGACGCGATGCTGAATCGGCGCCAGTTTCTTGCGGCAGCTGCTACGAGCGCGGCGACGTTCGCGCGCGGTGCGGGCGCATTCGCGGCGCAAGCGGCGAGAAGATACGACCTGATTATCAGAGGCGGGCGCGTCATCGACCCTTCCGTCCGGCTCGATGCGATCCGCGACGTGGCGGTCTCGGGCGGCCGCATTGCGGCCGTCGAGGTCAACATCGCCGCCGACGCGGCCGAGACCCTCGATGCGCGCGGCAAGCTCGTCGTTCCGGGCTTGATCGACATCCATACCCACACCGCGCGGTCCGCCGAAGGGCCCGGGCTGGTGCTGCAGGACGGCGTGACGGGGTGGATCGATGCGGGGTCGCAAGGCGCCGACCGCATCGCCGATCCGGTCGCCGTGGCGCGTTCATCAGTGCAGCAGGGCCGCGTTCTCATCAACATCGGGCGAGCCGGCATCCTGCCCGAGGGCGACACGATGACGCTCGCCCGCGCCGATGTCAGCGCGGCGCGCGAAGCCATCGCGAAGAACCGCGAATTCATCGTCGGCGTGAAGGCCCGGCTATCGCGGGACGTCGCGGGCGCGAACGATGTCGAGGTGCTTCGGCGCGCGCAGGAAGTGGCCAGTGCCTTCGGCCTGCCCGTGATGATCCACATGGGGCAGACGATCTCGCCCTTCGGAAAGCTCGTCGATCTGTTGAAGCGCGGCGACATCGTCACCCACATGTTTGCGCCGCCGCCGAACAGCATCGTCGACGACAGCGGTCACATCCTGCCCGAAGTGCTTGCGGCGAGGCGCCGTGGTGTCTGGTTCGACATCGGCAACGGGCAGACCGGACACATGCGGTGGGACACCGTCGACGCGATCATGAAGGCGGGCTTCTGGCCCGACACGTTCTCCACCGACTGGGGCACGACCAGCCGCACGACGGGGGTGATCGATCTGCCCAACTGCATGTCGAAGCTGTTCGGTCACGGCATGACGGTCAGCGAAGCCATCGCCCGCGCGACCGTCAATGCCGTCGCGCATCTTCCCGCTGTTCAACGATCGCGGCACGCTCAACGTGGGCGCGCCGGCCGATGTGGCGGTGCTCGAGCTGCGGGAGGGAACGTTCGAGTTCCTCGACAACTACAAGAACACGATCACCGGACGCCAGAGGCTCTTCCCGTTCGCAACCGTGCTCGCCGGCAAGCGGATCGCGCGCGCATGACGCGTCTGCACGTCTACAATGCTCGCACCATGACAGACGGCATGACTCGCCGGCAGGCGTTGGAGTTGTTGGGAACGGGCGCGGCAGCGGCGGCATTCACTGGTCGTGCGTTCGCGCAGGCGGCGGGGGCATCGCCGACGTTTCCGAAAGGCGCGATCATCAGAACCATCCTGAAAGACTACGCGCCGGAGGAGTTGGGCGGCGGCGCCACGCTGTTCCATGAGCACATGCAGCTGGCTCCGGATTTCGGCGCGAGGTTTGCCGCGGCGACGGCCGCCGCTCGGGCCGCCAACGGCCTTCCGCCGGCTCCCGCGCGGGCGGCGGCGCAGGCCGCGCGGGCGCTCCGCCGCCTGGCCCCGACATCATGCACGACGTCGATCTGATGTCCTCGGAGGTCGCGAGCGCCAGGCGCGACGGCAACATCGCGTGCATCGTCGATGCCGGGACATGCGGACATGGGCCGCGACGTCACTTTCCTGCGCCAGGTGTCGATGAAGTCGGGCGTGCCAATCGTCGTGGGCGGCGGCTTCTACGCGCAGCCCTTCTACCCGAAAGAGATGTCCACAATGAGCGAGGAGCAGATCGTTTCGCGCGCTCATCAAACAGGTGGACGACGACGTCGTCGGCGCGTTCGGCGAGATCGGCTCGTGGGACGAGATCACGGCGGACGAACGCAAGGTGTTCCGCGCCATCGGCAAGGCGCACGTCGCGACGAATATTCCGATCTTCACGCACACGGGAATTCCCGGCAAGTCGGCGCTCGAACAGCTCGACATTCTGGAAGATGCCGGCGTGAAACCCGGATCGCGTCGTCATCGGACACCTGGGGAATCTGGTGGACGCGAATGTGTATGTGCACAAAGCGATCTGCAGGCGCGGCGCGTTTGTCGGCTTCGATCGTCAGGGCGGAAACAACGACGCGCAACAGGTGCCGCTGGTCATGGCGCTCATCGAGGCGGGCTTCGCCGATCACTTGATGTTTTCGGCCGACGCCTCGAGCGGATACGCCAAAACGCTGACGGTGTTCGTGCCGAAGCTGAAAACCGCCGGCGCGAGCGACGAGGTGCTGCACCGCATCATGGTGGACAATCCGCGCCGGTTTCTCGCGTTCGTCCCGAAGAGGCCTCGACGAAAATAGCGCGGGGGTCGTCGTCCGGCTCCGGCTCGTCGACGACGCCGCCGTCGAACAGGTAGATATTGCGCTCGGCGTGGCGTGCGTAGCGGGGATCGTGCGTGACCATGCAGATCGTCGCGCCGTTCATGTACAGCTCGCGCAGAAGCTCCATCACGGCTTCACCGCTTTTCGAATCCAGGTTGCCGGTCGGCTCGTCGGCGAGCAGAATCACCGGCTCGCCGGCGACGGCACGCGCCACGGCGACGCGTTGCTGCTGACCGCCCGAGAGCTGGCTCGGCAGGTGTTTGGCACGGTGCGCCATGCCGACCCGCTCGAGCGCCTCCTGCACCCGCTGCCGCCGCTCGGCCGGCCGCATCCCGCGGTACGTGAGGGGCAGCTCGACGTTCTCGAAGACCGAGAGATCGCCAATCAGGTTGAAGCTCTGGAAGATGAACCCGATTTCGCGATTGCGGACGCGTGCGCGCTCCCACGGTTTGAGCTCGGCCACCTGACGGCCGTTCAGCGCATACGATCCGCGCGACGGCGAATCGAGCAGGCCGAGAATCGAGAGCAGCGTCGACTTGCCGCAGCCTGATGGCCCGGAGATCGAGACGTACTCGCCCCGCGCAATCTCGAGACTGATGTCTTCGAGCGCGTGCGTCTCCACTTCGTCGGCGACGAAAACCTTCGTGACATGGTCGAGCGTGATGACCGGCGGCATACTGAAGTCGCTCACGGATTCCTCCCATTGAAGTCGGGCCGCACCTTGAAGAGGCCCACAACGAGTGCCCTACTCGTACCGCAGCGCGACGACGGGATCGAGCCGGGTGGCGTGCCGCGCGGGCCAATAGCACGCCGCGATCGCGACGGCGGCCAGCAGCGCCGCGATCCCGATGAGCGTCGTCGGATCCCATGCCGTTGTCTGCACGAGCAGGCTCCGGAGCAACAGGCCCACGCCGACCGCTCCCGGCATCCCCACGAGCATTCCGATGGCGAGATGAACGAGCCCGCGCCGTGCGATCAGCCACCACACTTGCTTCGCCTCGGCGCCGAGCGCCATGCGGACGCCGATCTCCTGCGTCCGCTGCGTTACGCCGTACGCCGTGATGGCGTACAAGCCCACGGCCGACAGGACGAGCGCGATGACGGCGAAGGTGGCGAACATCGTGCCGAATACGCGAAACGGCCAACGCTGCCGCATCAGATTCTCGTCCATCGTCCGGATGTTGAACATCGGCATGTCCGGATCGAGCGCCCGCATCTCCTCGCGCAGAAGCGCCGTCGCCTGCGCCGGATCCGATCGCGTCCGGACGAGCAGCATGACGCCGGATTCCTGCTGCGTGTTGGCCGCGTGCGGGATGTACACCACGGGATCGCGCTCGGAGAAGTGGCCGTCGATGTTTCGCTGCAGGACATTGGGCGTCGTCACGCCGACGATGGTCAGCGGCGGCAGCGCGTCGCCGAGGATGTTCGTGGGCACTTCGTCGGTCAGTCGAATGGTCCGGCCAAGTGGATCTTGTCCAGCGAAGAACATGTCGGCGAACCGCTGATTGACAATTGCATGCGCCGGGCGGGGCACCCCATCCGTTTCGGAGAACACCCGTCCGCGCACGGCGTGGATGCCGAGCGTCTCGAAGTACCTCGCGCCGACGCTGAGCAGCGTCACGATGGGCTGGCGCTCGTCGGGCTTCGTCCGGCCGTCGATCGCGAGTTGGATGCCGCGCCCGCCGCCGAGGGGCCAGGCGGTCGCCGTCGTCGCCGCTTCGATCGCGCCGATGGCTGCCAGGCGCTCGTCGACACGTTTGATGAAGGCGTTCCGCGCGTCCGCATTGGGGTACTTGCGGAACGAGAGGGCCATCTGCATGGTCAGCAGCCGCGACGTGTCGACGCCTGCGTCCATGCGGTACATCGCCAAAAAGCTCCGCATCATGAAGCCGGCGCCGGCCAGCAGCACCAGCGTGAGCGCCAGGTTCACGACGATCAGCGCCCCGGTCCAGCGTCGGGCGCGAATCCCTGCCGCCCCCGTTCGTCCGCCTTCCTTCAAGACTTCGTTGACGTTCGTCTTCGACACATGGAGCGCCGGCGCGAGGCCGAAGACGATGCCGGTCGCGAGGCAGACGGCGGTGAAGAAGGCGAACACCGTCGCGTCCATGCGAAAGTCCATGTAGTAGGGCTTTCCCACGTCCTGGGTGACGGCGTCGAACCACCGGATGCCCAGAATCGACAAGGCGAAGCCGAACACGCCGCTGACCACGGCCAGCAGCACGCTTTCCACGAGCAGTTGACGGACGACGCGCCACCGCGAGGCGCCGAGTGAGACACGGACGCTGATCTCGCGCGCGCGGTGCGCCGCCTTCGCGAGCAGCAGGTTCGCCACGTTCGAGCACGCAATGAGCAGGACGAAGGCGACGGCGCCCATGAGCGCCAAGAAGAGGATCCTGATTTGCGGTCCCCTCTGACGTTCGTTGTAAGGAATGATCGTTGGCACGATTCCTTCGTTCGTCTTCGGAAAGTCGTGGGCCAGCCGCGCAACAATCGCCGACAGTTCGCCCTGCGCCTGCGCGCGCGTCGCGCCATCGGCCAGCCGGCCGATCACCTGGTAGCTCCGCACCTGCCGTCCCTGTCCCTGGACGATCGTCGACTGTCCCATCGGCAGCCACACGTCGGTGTTGGGCGGGAATTTCATGTCCTTCGGCATGACGCCGGCGACCGTCGCGAGCAGCTCGTCCACCCTGATCGACCGGCCGATGATGTCCTGGCGGCCGCCGTAGCGCGTCTGCCAGACGCCATACCCAATCACCACTCGAGGCGGCGCGCCGAACCGGTCGTCCTCGTCGGTAAACCCGGGTCCGAGCAACGGGCGGACGCCGAGCAGGCGGAAGAGGTTCGCGGAGACGACGGCGCCCGCGTACCGCTCTGGCGGCCGCCCCTCGTCGCTGATGTTCAACGGGGGCTGGCCGAACAGACACATGTCCGAGAACAACCGGGCCGACGCGCGCCAGTCTTCGAAATCATGGAACGACACGCCCAGGTTGCGATTGCGCGTGTCGCGCGTGCCGAGCGCCACGATTCGATCGCCGTCCTTGAACGGTACGCCCCGGATGAGCACCGCGTTCACGAACGTGAAGACGGCGTTGTTGGCGGCAATGCCGAGCGCAAGGGCGCCGGCCGCCACCAGCGTCACCCAGCGGTCCTTGATGAGGAGGCGAGCCGCGAAGCGAAGGTCCTGAAGCAGACCCATGGCTGCTAATACGCAGAAAGGACCGAAAGGTTGCCTGTCTAGCGACGTTTTTTCGTGGCACGCCGGCGCGCGGGCGGTTTGCTGCTCACGACGCGGTGCGCTCCGCGCAGAAGGTCCTCGAGCGCATCCCGGGTCACGCGGGCGAGCCGCACCAGGACGACCGGATACGGCTCGTAGTGCGGCTTCACGTAGTACGTGTCAGGGTCTTCCGCGAGCAGCGCCTCACGCTCTTCGATATGGGCGAGCCACACGCCAAGCGAATTCGGCTCGGCCTCCTTGTTGATTGCGATACAGGCGTACATGCGGCCGTTGACCTTGAGCGCTGGTGACCCGTACGCGGTGCTCACTTCAGTTCCTGGAAGCTGCTCGCCAATCTCACGGACGGTGTCGAACGTGATCCGTCGTCTCGTGCCCATGGGGCGTAGCCTACACGCTTTCGCGGCTCTTGCGAGGTGTGTATGACGGCCGCCAGCCGGCGCTGTTAACGTTCTTCGCCCATCAACGTCTAGTTCATAGGGACAGAACGTTTGGCCGTGATTGCCGTCTAAGCGATCGGTCGAGCGGCCGACATCACACGCACGTAACGTGTCGATTGGAAAGGGGCAACTAGAGGGCTTAACGTCAGCAAGGCTCCTCGCCGGCATGCGCCGGCAGGGCCGATGAACGAGGGCGGGACGACGCCGCGCGGCAACGCGTCATCGTCCCTAATCACAATCCGCAGCAGAGTGCGGACTGGACTTCCCCTAGTATAGAGAGAAGCGCCAGCCTGCATCGGGAGGTTGGCGTGTGGAGCGCTGAAACGGTCTTGGTGTGCGCGCTGACACTTCTCGGCCGCAGCCCACAGAGTTTTCCCCCCGTTCAATTCGTCCAGAAAGTGCCGGCAGGCGTCTCGCCGCTTGCCGCAGGCGTACGCGCAATTCGCGGACAGGCGCATCGTCCTCGTGACGTCGACGTCCGCGTTCACCAGGGCGCGCGAGGCCAGAGACCGCTGCGGCGATGTGGAGGCCATCCGCGAAATCGCCGGAATACTGGCGCACGAAGAGTGGCACCTGCGTTACGGGCCAGATGAGAAAGGCGCATACTACGCGCAGTTGATCGCACTGATGTCCGTCGGTGCTGGTCCGGATACCCCGCTCTATCACAAAGTCATGCGATCGAAGCAAGCCGTGAGCGACGCCTCGAAGCGGGCCGCGGAAGCCCGCGCCGTGGCGCGCGGACCTACACCGTAGTGTTTGACCGCGAGCCACATCGTTCTCATCTCGCTCAATCCGTGTTTCCGCCTCCGTTCGGATTAATCACTTGAACGAACACAGTTGCCGCCCCCGATGTCGCTGTCCCGTCGTTCACCGTGTAGGTAAACGAGTCCAACCCCTCGAAATCCTGGTTCGGGACGTAGACGATGTTCGGTTCCAGACCCTGGAGTCTGCCGTGAGCCGGCTGCGTGGCAATGGCGAACGTGATCGGATCGCGTTCGAGGTCGTCGCCGGTGAGCGTCACTGGCACTGACGTGTTGACGGCGGTCTGGAGTTGTTGAGCGATCGCGAAGGGCGCGACGTTCGGGCTGCCGAAGTTGCCCGGCGTGTAGATCATTCGCATCGGCGTCGCGGTGAACGAGAAACCCGGGCCGCGGTAACCGTCAAAGTTGACGGATCCCACAACGAAGTTGAAATGGAGTCTCAGGACGCTGTTCGTGCCAACCCGGGCGGTGCCTTCACACGGGCTTTCGTCGATCCGCCCTGGGTCAGAACACGGTCGCACCTCAACGGACGCCACAGCAACGCTACCGGCCGCGGGGTAGCCATGAACAGTGACCGCACCCGCGCCGAGGTAAGCAGAAACATCGCCGCCCCAAGGAAACGGTTGCGACCACTCTTGGCCGGCCAGCAAGGTCACGAGGCCAGGGTTCGAGAACTGCACGTCGAGGTACACTGCTATCCGCGAGTATTCCCAACGCCCGGGTGTCAAATCCACTCCTGCCGCCGCTACATCCAGCAGCAAGGTATTCCCGCTCTGTCTGGCAGCCAGCGACACCATGTTGCCGTCCAGTGTTGCTGTAACAGAGCGGTCGTTTTCGCGGATCACGCCGCCGGCTTCTGGGCAGGAGGCGTTGTGGGATTCAAGCGTTGGATAGCAGGTCCTGACGTATGCGCCAGTCCCAGGACCAAGGTTAAGAGGAGGGCGCCGGCCCCCACGATCGTGAAGCTTCCGGTCGCTGTGAGCCCGGTGAGCGATGTCTGGAGGTAGTCGTCGAGCGTGGGCGCGACGTTCAGCACGGCGGCGCCTGGACCGGTCACCCACGTCAGCTCCTGCTGAAGCGCGTCTCGCGAGTCATGCACAACCGTCGTTTCGTTCGCAGTACCTCGCGCGTTCTGCACAGTGTCGAGCATCTGCGACGCTGTCGCACGCAGTGCCTGGTTGAGGGCCTCGAGCGCACGGTGTTCCTGGGTGTTGAGTCCGAGCTCGCGGGCGCGGTCCGCGAGCTCGAGCAGCCGCGCGAACGCACCGTCATACGCCGGATGTGCGAGCGCGTCGGCCGATGCGCGATCGATCAGTGCGCCCATGACCTGATCGAGACAGCCGGTGAGCGCGGGCGTGACCAGATGCAGTTGCCGCGACACCGCGTCGAGGCGCGCCCAGCGATTCAGCGTGTCGTCGGTCGGGTCCAGAATGTCGTTCACACATTGCGACCCGGCGATGGCTTCGAGCGAGCTTTGAGCCGCGAGGATCAGTTGCGGGACGTCGACGCACCGGACGCCGCACCCAAGCTGCAGCTGCATCTCGGCGATCTCCGCCAGCGATTCGAGGTCGCTCTCCGTCAGCGTTTCTCCCGTATTCAGGACGGCGTTTGCCCACGCGGCGAGATCGGAGAAGTCTGTCGTGGCGGGTACCGGGCCGACTGCGGTGAAGTGATGCAAGGTGGCGGTGAGGACCGTACCCGAGCTGTTCAGCGTTGCCGGCAGCGGCACCATCGTGAGCGGTGAGGTGAACAGGAACAAGTCGGTGGTGGCCGGAAACGTCGTCCCGGTCGGCGTGAGATCGATCGTCAGCGTGGCCGGCGTGGCAAACACGAGACCGGCCGGCTCCAGATGGACGCCGGGTTGATCGGTCGCAACCGCGCCTGCGAGTGGGGGTGCGGCGAGCGGCGTGACGGAAATCTCGGTCTCGGCCGTCAGAGCGCCAGCGGGGATCGTCAGCCGCAGAATCGCTCCGGATGAACCGGTCGTCTGCACGAGACCGCCGGCTGGTCCGACTGTCGCGGTGGCCGCATGCGCGTCGTCCGGCAGCAGCTGCAGGGACGCAATGCGCTCGCCAGTCGCCAGGTCGAGCCCACCCCAATCGTCGCCGATGCGCAGATGCACCACCGCGTCTCGCGGCCACTGTGGCCCGCCCGCGATCTGAAAGCGCCACAGGCGAGGACCGGTGCGTTCGAGGATGAGGCGCCGCAGGAACGGGTGGAACCGATCCTCGAAGCGACACTCACGGCCGAATCGGTCGCACCGGAGTGAGCCCGGTTCCAACACGCGAAGCCCGGTGCCTGCAGCGATCACAATCCGATCGGCCGACAGATCGATGCCGCCGCCCTGGCCGCTCAACAGGAATCGGCCGTGCACGTCGGGGTGCCGGGGGCGAGGCCCCCAATGATCTTCGTCATCGTCGTCGTCCCGAACCCCGAAACACGCGAATGGGGACGGCGTGGCCGCGTCCTCAATCCGATTTCGTTCGGCGACTGGAAGAGTGCGATCGATGCTGAAGACGGCGGTCACGCTCTCTTTCTGGGTTCCACGCCCCGAACCTTGAATCGCCGTCACTTCGAGCGTGTGAGGGCCGTCGGCGAGCGTCGCAATGGAGACGACCTCGTCGACCACGAACTGGCGGCGACAGGGCGCCACCAGGACGTGGCGCACGACCCGGCCATCCACGGCCAGCGTGACGCGCTCGAGTATCCCGCTGTGCCGACCCTTGACCCGGAACCCCCCGAATCCGAAGCGGCGCCCGGCATCCGGCTGCCGCGCGGCGACGAGCGCCTGCACCACCAGCGAGGGCCCGTTGATCGCTCGCCCCTCGTCCGGCGTCAGCAACGTCACGAGTGGGCCCTCATCCCGAGGCGGCGGCAGCCGGTGGCGCCGATTCGTGGCCTGGGGCACCGCTTCCGAAAGGCTGATGAGCGCACCGAGGACGAGGGCGAGCGCGCACATGCGTTGAATCGTCATGAGTCTGTCTCCCACGGGCCCGCTGGGGGCGGGACCCTGCGCTACGTTTCCAAATAGTCCGCCTTCTCGGTTTTCTCCTCGGCCGCCACCATCCGGGCGATGAGCGCGCCGACCACGGTCACGTCGTCGAATGTCTGCTTCTCGCCTGTTCTTGCGCGCTCGAGGACGCCCGCCATGCGTCCAGACGCGTCCACCTGGACGCGAACGATGAAAGTCATGGCGGATTAGTAGCACCCGGTCTGGAAAATTCGCGGAAAGTGGCGAGACCCTGAGGAGTTTCGACTAGATGGCAACGACTTCCGCACCACAACTCAGCCCATGACGCCGGTCCACGTCGGAATGGGCGGCTGGCGGACCGCGCTGGCACCCGCGATAGGCCAACAGAAGTAAGATGCAGCAGGCTTGTCTATGGGTGTGCTGGTCTGGCTCGAATCGCTTCCGCTCTCGGTCTGGGTGCATGAGTCCCCCTCGGTGTGGGCTCAGCCGACCGTGCTGACGTTTCACACCATGGGAATGGCGGTGCTCGTCGGCGCGAGCTGGGTGCTCGACCTGCGTCTGCTGGGCATCAGCCGAAACGTTCCCCTGTCCGCCTTTCGCTGGGTCTTCCCGACATTGGCGGTCGGCCTGATCGTCAATCTCGTGACCGGCTTCCTGCTCTTCGCACAGCGCGCGACAACCTTGGGGACGGCGATACCGTTTCTCATCAAGATGGGCTTCGTCATCGCCAGCGTCGCCACGTTGGTGCCGCTTCGCTCGCACGTGTTGCGCAGCGACGCGGACCAGTGCGAGGTCAGCGGCAGCGCCCGTCTCCTGGCAATCGCCTCGATCCTCGCGTGGTCCGGCGCCATCACCGCGGGGCGTCTCCTCGCCTACCTGGTCCCATAGGCGCGCACATGCCTTCGATCACAAGCTTCAACCTTGCCCATCTGCATCTGATTCTGAACCACGTGCCCACCGTTGGTGCGATCGTCGCAGTGGGCCTCCTGCTTCTCGCGCTTGTCCGGCGTGACGAGCCCTTGAAACATGCGGGGCTGGAAGTGCTCTTCGCGATCGCGGTCCTGACGCTTCCCGCCTACATGACCGGCGTCGCGGCCTCTCAAACGCTGCGGAACCAGCCCGGAGTTTCCGACACCGCCATCCGAGTTCACCAGGACGCGGCGCTGGCAGCTTTCACGGCCCTGGAGTTCGCCGGCTTCGTCGGGTGGGTGGCCTTGTGGCAGACGAGGCGCCACGGCCGTGCTGCGCCTGGCCTCGTGCCCGCTGTGACGGTACTCACGATCGTGTCGCTCGCGCTCATGGCGCGCGCGGCGAATCTCGGAGGCGACATCCGCCATCCGGAGATCCGGGCCGCAGCCTCCGCGGGCACAGCCGAGCCCGCACTGGGCACAGTCGAAGGGCGGGCCGTCGATCCGGAACAGTTCATCGCGTCGAAGATCAGCGACGTCATGGTGAACAGCCCGTGGGTCTGGCCGGCCTCCGAGTCCGTACACTTCCTCGGTCTTTCCCTGACGTTTGGCGTGCTGCTCGCCGTGAACCTGCGCATCCTCGGTGTGATGAAGCAGGTGCCGTTTGAGGCCGTGCACCGGCTGCTACCGTGGGGGATGCTGGGCTTCGGCGCCAATCTCATCACCGGGATGCTGTTCTTTATCGGGCAGCCGAATCAGTACGTCGGCAGCGCGCCGTTCTACTGGAAAGTCGTGTTCCTGATGATCGCCGGCGCGAACTTTCTCTACCTGACGGTGTTCAGGAAAGCCTGGCCCGCCGGGGACAATGCCGGCACTGCCCTTGAGGGGACGTGGGACGCGAGCCTCGCCGACAAAGCCATGGCCGTCTTGTCGCTCTTCTCATGGGCCGCCGTGCTGTATGGCGGCCGCATGCTGCCCTTCATCGGCCACGCCTTCTGACCGCAGGTAAACCCTTGCGGCTTGGGCACGCGTATTGCTAACATCCAAACGCAATCATCTCGACATACTGGAGCAGCAATCATGACAACACGAACCGCTCGACTGGCCGTCCTCTGCGGATTCCTGATCGCCGGCGTCGGCGTCGGGTTGCAGGCCCATCATGCCGTGGCGGGCGTGTACGATTTGAATAAAGAGGTGGTCCTGGAGGGCCGGCTCAAGAAGTTGAATTTTGTGAATCCGCACGCGAACATCGAGCTCACCGTCCCGAACAAAGATGGCACGTTCACGGACTGGGTGCTGACCACCGCCTCCATCACGACGCTGACGCGGGAGGGGATCAACAAGACCTCCATGAAGCCTGGCGAGATCCTCAAGGTCACGATCCTTCCGGCGAGGAACGGGAACCCGGCGGGATTCATCAGGAATCTCCAGCTCGGCGACCGCGACATCAAGCTGTTCTTCGGCGACGGACGCGACTAACTGATACGCAGGGACTGGCCATGATTGATCGACGATCTCTGGCGACAGGTGTGCTCGTCGGTCTTGTCGCGCTGAGCGGCCTGACCGTCGGGGGACAACAGGCGCCCAGCGCCTCCGGGCCCGTCGGCTCCAGCAGCCGGCGCGCAGGGTCCAGGCGGGCCGGGCCGAGGGGGTCCGGGCGGAGGGGGCCGAGGTGGGTTCGGCGGTCGGGGACCAGCGTTTACACCCGCCGCTGGAGACAAAGACCTGAAGATCGGTCCTCTTCAACTGGACCTGGCACATGGGGATGTTGCGCAGCGGGGCTGAGTCCGAGCTGGTCAAGACGCTCGACTACTACGGCGCGAGCGGCAGCATTCAGGTGAACGGTCAGCCCTGCACGGTGACAAAGTATCACCTTCAGGCCAACTACCAGATCCCGGGATACCGGACGGAGTTCACCTGCACACGCCCCAATGGGACGACCTACACGGTCGTCGAGAACTTGAGCGGGGACTACGCCTGGGACGACGACATCCCGGGCGCGGAACTGATCACCGGCAAAGGCAAGTCAACTCCAAATCAACGCACGCTCACCGAGCGGCGGATTCGTCTCTGGGCCAGTCCGCACGGCGCGCCCAAGGCCGCCATTGCCGGCGCCGCAGGCATGCACCCACTGCAGTCGTTCGGCCAGAACCCGGCCACCCTGCTCGATCGGCAGGCCGCGGCCGGCGTGAAAGGGACGACGACGCTGACGTGGGAAGGGGAAAAGGCAATACTGACGTTCCCTCTCCCCGACGTTCCTGGCGCGATGGCCACGGCGACGTTGGTCAACTACCTGCCAGAGCGCGTGGTGGTGAAGAACGGCAACGACACGACCGAGTTCCTCTACGGCAAGTGGGAGGACTGGAACAATCCCCTGTTCAAGATCGAGGCGTTGTACGCCGGCACCATCGTCGAGCGGAAGAACGGCGCTGCCGTTCGCAACGTGAGCGCAAAGGTAACCGAGATCGGCCAGATCTACGTCATCGTGCCGGTCCCGGACAGCGTGCAGAAAGCTGGAAAGTGAGGATGGCGATGAAGACAACCATTGTGGCAGTCGTTCTCGGCCTGCTCGCCACGCCAGTGGCAGCGCAATTCGGCGCGCCTCCTCCGCCGGTGGATCCGAACGCGCCGACGCCCAGACTGGCGAGCGGGAAACCCGACCTGACAGGCTCCTGGCAAGCGGGCGGAACCATAACCGGCTCCGGCATTCCGGGACTGCAGGTGGGCGATATGTTCCGGCGGTGCACGCCCTTCCAGTCGAAGAGCTGCATGGAGTGGACAAACCAGAGCGAAGACTGGGTGTTCATGGCGACCGCGCGGCTCGGCCAGAATCAGCCGATGTACAAGCCCGAGCACTGGAACAAGGTCATCGAGCTCGACCAGTGGACGAACAAGTACGACCCGGTCGGGTCCTGCCTCCCGCTCGGTATGCCGAGGCAGGGGCCGCCGGCGAGAATCTTCCAGACCGAGACCGACATCACGATGATCTACCGGGCCGGAGTTGACGGTGCCGGCGGGTACGCAGAGTTCCGGATGGTCCCGATCAGCGGCAGGCAGCACACCGCCGCGCGGGCAAGCCAGTACACGTACATGGGCTACACCATCGGCCGCTGGGAAGGCGACACGCTGGTGCTCGACTCCATCGGGTTCTCCGACGAAACCTGGCTGGCTCGAGGCGGGTTCTTCCACTCCGATCAGATGCGGGTTGTAGAGAAGTTCACCAGGGTCGGGAACCAGATTACCTACGATGTCACCGTCGATGACCCGGTGGTGCTTCTGAAACCGTGGGTCATGCCAACGATCACCATGCGGAACACGGGCGGCAACACGATCGTCGGCGAGCGCGGAAGCTGCACGGACCACGAGCAGAAAGAAGCCAGCTCCCAGATGCGGCACTGACGTGTTGCCTTCGGTTGCTGTGCCGTTGGTTGTCGTTGTCGTGCTGCTGGTGACAGCCGCGATTGGGTACTTCCTCGATCGCACCGCCTGACTATTCCGCGCGCAGCACGGTCATCGGATCGACTCGAGTGGCGCGCCACACGGGGAACAGCGCCGCGATACCGGCCACCGCACCGAGCACCAGCGTGGACGTTGTCAGCGATATCCAATCGAGTGGTTCGACGCCGTAGACGAGGCTCCTCATACTCCTGCTGACGATCATCGCCAGGACGAGCCCTCCAGCCAGACCTGAGCCAACCCACACGGCACTGTCTCCCACAATCAGCGAGACCAGATCCCCTCGTTGCGCCCCCATGGCCGTGCGCACGCCGAGCTCACGCGTGCGCGAGGTCACGACGAAGGACAGGAGTCCATAGACGCCGAGAGCCGCCATGAAAAGCGCCAGCCCGGCGAATGCGGTGAAGAGCCCCGTCTGCAGCTTGCGGCCGGAGATCTGATCGTCGACCACGCTCTCGAGCGTCCGCACACTCGAGATCGTCTGGTTCGGATTCTTGGCCCAGATCTCACGCTGGACCACCGCCACGAGCGCCGACGGATCCGACGTCGTGCGAATCGCAAGAGCACGGGGGCTGAAGAAGCCGATGTTGTCCAGTTGCGCCGCGGGGAGGTAGATCGTTCCGCGCGTGTTGGGCCTCTCGAGACCTTCTCCCTTGACGTCGCCGACGACGCCGACGACGGTCATCGACGCTGGACCAAACGATCCGAACGCGACCCGCTTGCCGACGGGATCTCCGTCGAACAGCGTCCTCATGCGTTCGCTGACGAGCGCCACTGCAGGCATGCCGAGGTTGTCCCGATCCGAGAAACCGCGGCCACCCACAAGCGGCACGCCCAACGTCTTCAGGAAGTCTGGCGTCACGTATCGGATGATGGCGACGTTGGCACCGTTGCCCGGATCGGGGCGGCCCTCTACCGCGACTGGTCCGGCTCCGATGAGCGTCGTGTATGGCAGGAACGAGGTGAAGCCAGCCGACACGACGCCGGGAAGACGACTCACGCGGTCGAGCACGTCGCGGCGGAACGCATTCTGTCGCTCCGGCGTCGGATAGTCGGCCGCGGTCAACGCGACACTGGCGGTCAGGACGTGGTCAGCTCGAAATCCCGTGTCGACCGCCTGCAGATTGAGGATGGTCCGGATCATCAGCCCCGTGGAGAACAGTACGACGACGGCCAGCGCGACCTCGCAGGCGACGAGGGCCGCCTGCGCACGACGGCGACCGGTTGAGCCGCCCACGGTTCGCGCGGTGAGAGGCGCGCGCAGGTCCATCCTCAGCGCGTGTCGCAACGGCACAAGGCCGAAGACAAGTCCCGTGACGAGGACCGCGACGAGGGCTACCGCCAGCAGCCGCAGATCCAGTGTGGGGGCGACGGCCCCGCGAAGAGTGTCGGGAACCAGCGTCCGGAGCAGGTCGAATGTTCGCGTGGCCAGGAACACGCCGACGACCGCCGCGCCGAGAGACAACAGAACGCCTTCGACGAGCAGCTGGCGCAACAGCTGAATCCGGCTGCCGCCAAGAGCCGTGCGGACGGCAAACTCACGATCGCGTTCGGCGCCGCGCGTGACCAACAAACCCGCCACGTTGGCGCAGGCAATGAGCAGGACCAGCACCGCGGCCGCCAGCAACAACAGGAACGACGTCCGGGCGTTTCGAACCAGATCCTGCTGAAGCGGAACGGCGAACGCCCCGGCGCCGGCATTCTCGGGGTAGCTTTGCGCCAGTCTTCTGGCGACCGCTCCGAGTTCCGCATTGGCCTCTTGCAGCGACACATCTGGCTTCAACCGACCCACGACGTACAGATAGAACGTGCTGCGCCCCCCGTCACCCCAGCCCGCTCGAAAGTCGACCGGCCTCCAGAGATGAACGCCCTCGCGGGGAAACTGGAAGCCGCGGGGCATGACGCCGACCACCTCGTGAGACTCGCCATCCAGCCGAATCGTCTGCCCGATGATGGCGCGGTCGGCGCCGTAGCGACGCTGCCACAACTCGTAACTCAGGACCGTGACGGCCGTCTGTCCCGGAGCGCCCTCGGGCGCGGCGAACCAGCGGCCGACGAGCGGGGCCACACCCAATGTCGGGAACAGATTTGGCGTCACATTGACGGCCACCAGCCGTTCCGGTGCGCCGTTGCCGGTGAGGTTGGCGAATCCGTTGACGTATGCGCCAAGACTTTCGAACGACCGCACCTGCTGCTGCCAGTCCAGATAGTCGGGCGGTGACGCTTCGATTCGAGGCAAATTGAAACGCGGACGCGTCTCCCACACCGTCGTCAACCGGTCTGGTGCGTGAAACGGAAGCGGCTTCAGGAGGACGCTGTCGATAAGACTGAACATCGCCGTCGTCGCGCCGATGCCGACGCCGAGCGTCAGGACGGCGACCGTCGCGAAGCCCGGTCGCCGCATCAGGGTTCGTACGCCGAAGCGCACGTCCTGACGAAGCGCGTCGAGCCACGCACCGACCCGCACGTCACGGACGTGCTCCTTGACCTGGTCGGCACTGCCGATCGCCAGTCGGGCGGCGCGACGAGCGTCGTCGCGCGGCATGCCCTGCGCAACCTTTTCCTCAGTCACCAGGTCGACGTAGCCGTCGATCTCGTCGGTGAGCTCGCGCTCGACGCGGTCCCGGCGGAGGAGATTGCGCACGAAGTGTCGGAGGCCGGTCCACAGGGCTTCGAAGGACAGCATCACCCCTCCACGGGACGCAGGGCGCTGGTGATCGCAATCGAGATGCGTCCCCAATTCTCCGTTTCGGCTTTCAGCTGCCGGCGCCCGGCAGCCGTAAGACGGTAGTACTTGGCCTTCCGGTTAGTCGCCGAGGCCCCCCACTCGGATTTCAGCCAACCTCTTTGCTCGAGCCTGTGCAGGGCAGGGAAGAGCGATCCCGGATTCACCTGGAACGCCCCCTGGGTGAGCTGCTCTACGCGCCGCGCCACGCCGAGGCCGTGGTGTGGGTCGAGCGTCAGCGCCTGCAGAATCAGCAGATCGAGCGTGCCCCTCAGCAGATCGGTTCTCGGCAAAGGTTATTCTCCCTGCGAAAGCGACATATCGAAGTCCGATAGGAATACCCCTGAGACCTATCGAAAGTCAATAGGAAGAGTGGCCGGCGTGTAGAGGCCCTGCTGAAAAACTTCTTGACGTCACATACTGTGTGCAATACAGTGTGCGCCATAGGCTGTGTATGACCTTATGAGCCCTTCTCCAATGAACTCAGACCTTCTCGAGAACCTTCGTCTGGAACTGCGGCGCGGCGGACTGGTGCTGGCCGTGCTGGCCAAACTCCGCTCCGAATATCACGGATACGCGCTGGCCAAGGCTCTGAAAGAGAGCGGCCTCGAGATCGACGAAAACACGTTGTATCCGCTCCTGCGCCGGTTGGAGAGCCAGAAGCTGCTGGTCAGCGACTGGCGGGTCGAAGACAAACGGAACAAACGCTTCTACCGCCTGTCCGCGGACGGGCAGCCGGTGCTCGACTGGCTGCTGGACGAGTGGCGGAGCATCAACGAGGCGATTGACACGCTGCTCGAAGCGCCCATCGCGGCGCGAAGGAAGAAATCATGAAACCGGAACTGACGAATCAGGGATTGCTGGACCGGTACATTCACTCGCTCAAACTGATGCTGCCGCCGGACAAGATGGAAGATATCGCGGCGGAAATCCGCTCCAATCTGGAGTCGCTGGCGGAAGATCGGGCCACCGAACTGGGGCGGGAACTGAACCTCGGCGAAATGAGCGCGATTCTGAAGCGGCACGGTCATCCGTTCGTCGTGGCCAGCCGGTACCGCGATCGGCCCGGGCGAGGTCTGATCAGTCCGGATTTGTTTCCGCTCTACTGGTTCACGCTGCGCGCCATTTTCGCCGTGTGGGTGACGATCAGAGTGATCGTCTCGGTGTTCACCCTTCAGGGAACCTCGCCTGCCGGCTCGGTCCTGCTGACGCTTGGCCGCGACATCTTGCTGGCAGCGTTCTTCATTCCCGCGGGTATCACGCTGCTCTTCGCCGTCTGGGAATACCTGGAGTTCAGATTCCGATATTCGGAGCGATGGAAGCCGGAGTCTTTGCCTGCCATCCAAACTCCGGTCTGGCAACCTCAGCAACCGCGGCCCATGTTTCAGCTGATCAGTGGCGTGGTGTGGATCATCTTTTGGACTCTCACGTTGTTCGCACCGCGGTTCTCCTGGGTCTGGGGCGGAAGAGGAGTATTCAGCCCGTCAGAAACCGTGTACGCGATGCGCCCGGCCATGTGGTTGTTGGCATTCTCCTGGATTTGTGTGTCGCGGCTTGGCTCGACGCGTTTCGCCGCGGCCGAGTGGCGGCGGTTCCTGCGCACCACGGTGGTTGTCGCGGGATTGGTGCTCGGGTTCTTCCTGCTGCGCGGGGGCGACCTGCTGGTTGCAGGTCCCAACTGGAATCCCACTCAGGCCAAATCGCTCGCGACTCTGAATCAGATGGCCGCGGGGGTATTGGTGTTGGCCAGCATTCTCTCAGTCCTGGTGTGTGTACATGAATTGCGCCGCTTCGCGCGGCGCCTGGGCAGAAACCGTCAAACGGCTGATTCCGCCTCCTAGGAATTAGCGACAAGAAAAAGAAGCGAGGAAAAGCGTATGCGATACGTGTGTCTACTCGTGTGGATTCTGATCGTCCTGATTCGTCCGGCGACGCTCGAAGCACAAGACGGAGCCGCGATCTACAAAGAACGTTGCGCGTCTTGTCACGATGCCGGAGAAGGCCGCGCGCCCAAGATGGATGCCCTCAAGGGGATGAGCGGTGAGGCCATATACGTGTCGCTGGCGACGGGTAGCATGAAGACGCAGGCGGAGGGGCTGTCCACGCCGCAGATTTTCGCACTGCTCGGGTTCATTGCCCCGACCGGTAACGCGCAAACGGTCCCGGGATCGGAACGGTCCTGCAAGGGAGACGCGGCGTTTCACCCGAAGCTCGAAGGGCCTGTTTGGAATGGGTGGAGCACCAGCGTCACCAATTCGCGCTTCCAAGATGCCAGGTCAGCCGTGCTCACTGCGTCAGATGTGCCCAAGCTCAAGCTCAAGTGGGCGCTGAACCTCGGAAGCGTCGCCGTGACCCGGGGGCAGCCCGTGGTCGTGGGTGGACGCCTGTTCGTCAGCAGCCAGACAGGCGCCGTCTACGCGTTGGACGCCGATACAGGCTGCACACAGTGGAGCTTCCGGGCGGACCTGCCGCTGCGGGGAAGCATGAAGGTCGCGGATGTTGCTGGCGTGCCCGTGGTGTATTTCGCGGACGGCGCGGCCACCGTCTACGCGCTGAACGCGGAATCGGGCAAGGTGATCTGGAAGGTCCACCCGTGGAGTTATGTCGGATCCATGGCGACGGGAACGCTGCAGATCCACAAGGGCGTCATCTACCTGCCCATTTCATCGCTCGAGGAAGCTCTCGCGGCCAACGCAAAGTTTGAGTGCTGCAAGTTCCGGGGGAATGTCATCGCCCTGAGCGCGGCCACGGGCGAAAAACTCTGGCAGACCTTCACGATTTCCGAGGAGCCGAAGCCGACGCACAAGAGCGCTTCGGGAACACAGCAATACGGACCTTCTGGCGCGGGCATATGGTCGACGCCCACCATCGACGAAAAGCTTGGGGCGCTGTATGTCGCCACGGGAGACAACTACTCGGACCCGCCAACGGAAACGAGCGACGCGATTCTGGCGATGGATCTGAAAACGGGGACGCTCCTGTGGTCCCGCCAGCTCACGAAGGGCGACGCATTCAACCTGGGCTGTTCGCCCATGCCGACGAATTGTCCGAAAGCGATGGGTCCGGACTTCGACTTCGGCCAGCCGCCGATTCTGGTGGAGTTGCGAGGAGGCCGGCGGGCGTTGGTGATCGCGCAGAAGTCGGGCATGGTCCATGCGATCGATCCAGACCACAAAGGGACCATCCTCTGGCAGACGCGCGCCGGCGAAGGGACCGCGCTGGGCGGCAGCCAATGGGGCTCGGCGTCGGATGGAAAGAACGTCTACGTGGCGATCTCCGACATCGCGATCAGCACTGTCGCGGATGCGTCCACTCCGTTGGGGTTCCGGGTTGTGGTGGATCCCAACAAGGGCGGCGGCTTGCACGCGCTGGACCTGGAAACCGGCAAGATCGTGTGGAGCGCGAAGCCGGCGCCCTGCGTCGCGGGCAGGACGGCCTGTTCCCCCGCTCAATCTGCGGCGGTCACCGCGATTCCCGGTGTCGTGTTTTCCGGATCGATGGACGGGCACTTGCGGGCGTACTCGACGGCATCGGGCAAGGTGATATGGGACGTGGACACGGCTCGGGAATTCGCCACGGTGAACGGCGCCCCTGCCCGCGGAGGTGCCATGGACGCGAGTGGTCCGGCCGTCGCCAACGGAATGGTGTTCGTGAACTCGGGCTCCGGCTTCATGCCCGGGAATGTGCTCCTGGCGTTCTCGGTCCAGGGCAAGTAACCGCTTTCAGAACGCTTCGAGCCTACGCAGAGCATCTGAGTACCGAAAGACGCTCGGGTAGGATATCGGTCAATGGACAATGGCTGGCAGGCGTCGGCGAAAGCCTGGATCGCGGACATGGGCACGCACGGCGATTTCGGCCGCCGCTATGTGCTCGACCCGATCATGCGTTCGCGCGCGCTCGCGCGCGTGCCCAGGAAAGCGCTCGATGTTGGCTGCGGAGAAGGCCGATTCTGCCGCATGCTCAAGCGCGAGGGCGTCGACGTCACAGGCGTTGATCCGACACCAGCGCTGATTGAAGCCGCCCGCGCGCGCGATGCGGACGGCAAGTATCTTGACGCACGTGCTGAACACCTGCCGTTTGACGACGAGGCGTTCGACCTCGTCGTCAGCTATCTGTCCCTGATCGATATCCCGGACATCCACGCGGCAATCGGCGAGATGGCGCGGGTGCTGAGCCCCGACGGTTCGCTGTTGATCGCCAATCTCAATAGTTTCAACACGGCATGCGCGGACACCGGTTGGATTAAAGACAGCCACGGCCAGCGTCTGTACTATCCCCTCGACCACTATCTTCAGGAGCGTTCGATGTGGATCGAGTATCGCGGTATCCGCATCGCGAATCATCATCGTCCGATGCGCACGTACGTGCGCGCCCTTCTCGACGTGGGCCTCCGCCTCGTCTATTTCGATGAACCGTCACCCAGTGCCGATGCGCCGGCGTCGAAAGCCCGGAGCTATCGACGCGTGCCCTGGTTCCTTGTCATGGAATGGGTGAAACCCGCCGGCACCCAAAACCATCGCACGCGGCCTTCGGGAGCCACGCGTTGACCGGGGGCTCCCCCGGGGTTCACGCCTTCGCCAGTGAATTCACGCCTTCGCCAGCGACAAGTTCAACGGGCACAGGGTTATGCAATGATCTTGTGCCCTTGCTGGCCCCCAGCTAGACTTTCGGGGTGGACTGGGGTCGCCCGATATGAAACGGGGAATGAGAACCGCAATCGCGACGGCGGCCGTGCTGCTCTACCTCGTTGTGGCAGCTGGTCGATGGTCGGAGGGGCGTGCGCAATCGGCGCTTCCTACGCCCCCGCCTGCCCCGAGTCGCGTCGAGGGCCCTGCCAACGTTCAGACCTCTCGTGCCGCGGTCTCTCCGCAGCGTGGGCTCCTCGATCAGTACTGTGTGGGCTGCCATAGCGACCGGCTCAAGTCGGGCGGCCTGGCGTTGTCGGCACTGAATCTGGACGCCCCCGTCCAGAATGCACAGAGCGCTGAAATCGCCGAGAAAGTGATCCGCAAACTGCGCGGCGGCCTCATGCCGCCGGCCGGCGCCAGGCGTCCCGATAGTCACGCGGCTGCCGAGTTCGTCTCGTGGCTCGAGAACAAGATCGACACCGGGGTGACGGAGAGCAAACCGGGACGCGTGTCACTGCGCCGCCTCAACCGACGAGAGTATGGGTACGCCGTACGCGATTTGATCGGGCTCAACATCGACGCCACGGCATGGCTGCCCGACGACAACGTCAAAGGCAACTTCGACAACAACGCAGCCGCCTTGCAGGTCTCGCCCAATTTCATCGACCAGTACATCCACGCCGCGCGCGCTGTTGCGCTCGAGGCGATCGGCAACCCCAAGGCTCCTGCCGAGACGATCACCTACGGCGACCCCGCCAACATGGTGATCTCGCTGCCGCCGTCGGGCGATCCCGGCACCGGCAGGCAACAGCACCACATTGAAGGGATGCCGTTCGGCACGCGCGGCGGCTTCAGCGTCGAACACAACTTCCCGGCAGACGGCGAATACGAGCTCACGATCGGCGACATGGCGCTCGCGCGCGAAGTGCCTCGAATGGAATTCGAGAACACGGTGATCGCCCTGCTCGACGGCAAGGAGTTCTATCGCACCACTATCGGCGGCGACGCCGACCACAAGGCGATTGATCAGCGACTGGACCCGGCTGTCGAGGAAATCAACGGACGGCTGCGGAAGATCCGCTTCCGGGCCACGCAAGGCCAGCACAAACTGGCGATCACCTTTCAACATCGCAGCTTCGCCGAAAGCGACGAGCGCGTTCGCACCATTGCTCTGGAGGGCGGTCAGGAGCGCATCCAGGCCGCGCACGCCTTGCAGATCCGAGGTCCGCTCGCGGTGACAGGCATGAGCGCCTCGGCCAGTCGTGCGAAAATCTTCATCTGCGTGCCGCGCCGAAGCTCGCCTGCGGACGAGGCGAGCGAAGGCGGGTGCGCGCGGAAGATCATTGAGAACCTCGCGCGGCGCGCCTTCCGGCGCCCGGTGACCACCGAAGATCTCACCCCGTTGATGGCGTTCTACAAGTCGGGATCCGCGGCCGGAGGCCCCGGAGGCTCGGGAAACTTCGAAGGCGGCGTGCGTGACGCGCTGAGCGCGATCCTCGCGAGCCCGCATTTCCTCTATCGCGCGGAATCCGGAGTCGGCGCCGGCCCGACTCGCACGCTGTCCGATCTGGAGCTGGCGTCGCGTCTGTCGTTCTTCCTGTGGAGCAGCCTGCCGGACGACGAACTGCTGAAGCTCGCCACCGAGTCGCGTCTCAGTAAGCCAGACGTTCTCGCCGGAGAGGTGAGCCGGATGCTTGCCGATCCGCGCGCGAAATCCCTGAGCGACGATTTCGCGTTCCAGTGGCTCCACCTGAGCAGGCTGGACGAGATCACCCCGGACAGAACCCAGTTCCCGCACGCGAGCCGGCTGCTCGATCCCCGCGGGATGTTCAAGGAAGAACTGCGGCTGTTCCTCGACAGCGTACTGCGCAGCGATCGCAGCGTGTACGAACTGCTGACCGCTGATTACACGTACCTCAACGAGCGACTGGCGATGCACTACGGCATCGAGACGGTCAAGGGCAGCCACTTCCGTCGGGTGACGCTCGACAACAAAGCACGCCACGGCCTGTTGGGAAAAGGCGCCATCCTGATGCTGACCGCGTATCCCAATCGCACGTCGCCCGTACTGCGTGGCGCCTGGATCCTCGATCGACTGCTCGGCGCGCCGCCGCCCGAGCCGCCGCTCAACGTCCCGACGCTGCCGGAAAACAAGCGCGGTCAGCCGGCGCGGACGCTGCGGGCGAGGCTCGAGCAGCACCGCTCGAATCCGACGTGTGCGGCGTGTCACGGCGCGATGGATCCCCTCGGGCTCGCGCTGGAGAACTTCAGCGCCGTCGGTCAGTTCCGCGCGAACGACCCCGACACGCTGACGCCCATCGATTCGAAAGGTCAACTGCCGGATGGTACGGCGATTGATGGACCTGACGATTTGCGACGGATGCTGGCCGGGCGCCCCGATCACCAGTTCATTCAGGCGTTTACGGAGAACCTGTTGACCTATGCCCTGGGTCGAAGCCTCGACTATCACGACATGCCCACGGTTCGCCGCATCGTCGGTCAGGCGGCGGCCGACGAGTACCGCTTCAGGGCCATTGTCCTTGGCGTAATTTCGAGCGATGCTTTCCGCAAGAGGGAAGTTGAAGGCCGGGACCAGGCGCCCCAGGCACCAGTGAAGCCGCCCGCGTCAACCGTGGCTGGAGGAGTCTAGTTATGTTCCTGACTCGAAAACATCTGTCACGGCGCGAGGTCCTCAAGGGCGCCGGCGCGGCGATCGCCCTCCCGTTGCTGGATGCGATGATCCCGGCAGGAACGGCGCTCGCGCAGACCGCCGCCGCGATCAGTCCGCGACTGGGCTTCGTGTACTTCCCCCACGGCGCGCTCCAGGACGAATGGCAGCCGACGAAGGTCGGCCGCGATTTCGACTTCCCTTTCATCCTGAAGCCCCTCGAACCCATGCGCGAGCACGTGACCGTCGTCAGCGGCTTGCGCAACAAGGGCGGGGAGAGTTCCAGCCCGCACGGCATCATCGAAGAGACGTGGCTGAACTGCGTCAGCCCGCGGAAGCGCGACGCGAAGACGGGCGTCGGCATCACGGCCGACCAGATCGCCGCAAAGTTCCTCGGCAAGGAGACGTCGCTCCCCTCGATGGAGCTCTGCGCCGAGCCGGGCGGCATGATCTCGTTCCGGACGCCGAATCAGCCGCTGCCGATGGAAAGCAACCCGCGGAAGGTCTTCTTCGGCATGTTCGGCCAGGGCGACACGAACGAAGAACGCCAGGCCATTCTCAAGACGACCGACAGCCTGCTCGACTACGTGAAGGAATCGACGGCGAAGCTGACGCGCAAGCTCGACGCGGGCGACCGGACGAGGGTGAGCGATTACCTGGATTCGGTCCGCGAGATCGAGCTCCGCGTGCAGAAGCTCGAGCAGAACGCGCAGTCGGTGCGATCTCCCCGGCGCGCCGCTCGGGCCGCCGGAAGATTTCGGTGAGCTGGTCGGCGTGCAGTTCGAAATGTTCGCGCTTGCCTGGCAGACGAATCGGACCAGAGTGGTGACGATGAAGATGGTTGAAGAGGCGAGCATGCGGACGTACCCGAACCTGGACGTCCATGAGGCGTTTCATCCGACTTCCCACTGGGGTGGATTTCCGGACCGCGTCGCCAACCTGAGAAAGATCCAGAATTACCACACCGCGGTGTTTGCAAAGTTCGTCAAGCGCCTTTCGGAGATGCGCGAGGGCGACGGGTCGGTGCTCGATCATTCGATCATCCTGTTCGGCAGCAACATGGCCAACAGCGACGCGCACAACAACGATCCGCTGCCACAGGCGCTCATCGGCCGAGGCGGCGGCGTCAAAGGCAACCAGCACCTGCACTACAGGCAGGACACCCCGCACGCGAACATCCTGGTGACGATGCTCGACCGCGCGGGTGTGCCGGCCGGGGAGCTCGAGAAGTTCGCCGACACCACCGGCGCGTTCTCGGAAGTATGAAAACGGGGCTCGGGGCTCGGGGCTCGGGACTCGGGACGATCGTCGGGGCTGCGGCGCTGGTTACGCTATTGCCGCTGCGATCGGCGCACAGACGCAGATCCCGCCGGGATGTAGGGGCGGGCCTTCAGGCCCGCCCGCGAACGGAAGAGAACGTCAACCGCCGAGATGTCGACGGCAGCACGCCGCTGCAGTGGGCGGTCTACAAGGGTGACGTCATTGAAGCCAGGCGTCTCCTGCGCGCCGGCGCCGACGCGTCGCTCGCCAACAACTACGGCGCCACGCCGATGAGCCTCGCCGCCGAAGTCGGCAACACCGAGATGTTGAAGCTGCTCCTCGAAGTGGGCGCGAACGCCGACTCGCCCAATCCCGATGGACAGACCGCATTGCTGGCGGTGGCGAGAACGGGCAACGTCGAAGCCGCACAACTGTTGCTGAACCACAGGGCAACCGTCGATGCGCGGGAAAAGTTTGGCGGCCAGACCGCGTTGATGTGGGCGTCCGCGCGCCGGCATCCGGAGATGATGCAGCTGCTCGTCTCCAAGGGCGCCGACGTCAACGCCCGCTCCACCGATCGCAACTATCAGCGTCATGTGACGGCGGAGGGCCGGCCCAAGAATCTGGACAGCGGTGGATTGACGCCGCTGCTCTATGCCGCCCGCGAGAACTGCGCGGCGTGCGCGGACGTGTTGCTGAAAAACCGCGCGGATATCGACCTGCCGGATCCGGACGGCGTCTCGCCGCTGCTCCTGGCGATCATGAATGCCAACTGGGACCTGGCGCGGCAATTGATTCTGGCCGGCGCCGATGTCAATCAGTGGGACATCTTCGGAGAAGCGCCCCTGTTCACGGCGGTCGACCTGCGTAATCGGATCGACGGCGGACGCGCATCCATCGATCCCATGAACACGACCAAGGGCCTGGGCGTCGTCAACCTGCTGCTCGAGCGCGGCGCCGACCCGAACATGCAGTTGTTTTTCAAGCCGGCGAACGCGCGGGGTGCGACCAGTACACGCGGCTCCACGCCACTCATCCGCGCGGCCGAAAATGGCGATCTCGAGGTCGTCAAGCTCCTGCTGGCACATGGCGCCGACGCCACCGTCTACATGGCGGACCGGCAGACGCCGATCCATGCGGTGCTCGCGGGCCGCGCCCTGGAGCCGCAAGCGCTGGAACTCGTCCGCGTCCTCCGCAAAGCCGGTACCGGCGTCAATGTCATCGCCCTGGTCAACCACGGGGAGGAGGTTCGGGGCGGCACGGCGCTGCACTTCGCCGTTCGGAAGCGCTACAAAGAGGTCATCAAGGAACTCGCCTCCTACGGCATCGACATGAACGCCGTGGATCAGGACGGCCTCACCGCGCTCGACTATACGCAGTCGCGAGGCTTCATGCCCTTCATGGCGTTGCAGACTCCACTATTCAAGGAGGAGGAGGCGCTTCTCCGCGAGCTGGGCGCGACGAAACTGATGGTTCGAAGCCCGGTGTGGCCGGTCCTGGGCCCTCCCCAGGGTGTCTGGGCGGACATCTGGCCGCTCGGTGAGTCGCAGGTTCATGAGCCGATCTACAAGCCCAAGACCGACTGAGAATCTCTCGCGGCGACGGTTTCTCCATGCCGGCGCGGCCGCGCTCGGCGGCGCGCTGCTGCCCCCCGGAGCTTCCCTCGCCGAAGCCTTTGGCGGAGGGCAGGTCGCTCC
The DNA here is from genome assembly GCA_963755195.1 of uncultured Acidobacteriota bacterium. Classification (GTDB taxonomy): domain Bacteria; phylum Acidobacteriota; class Vicinamibacteria; order Vicinamibacterales; family CAVVIG01; genus CAVQJU01. Next base: position 563,261 of record CAVWIZ010000001.1, read on the forward strand.
GCGAATCTCGACGACGGATCTCGGTGGTGCGACGCTGCTCCAGGGTGCCGGGGGCAACGTGATCGCGATGCCGGGTCCCGAGGAACGCGAAGGCGTTCCGACAAGCAACGTCGGCACACTGATGATCGACGGCGGCCTCGCGGCCAATGCCGACGCGCTGCTCGCCGCCGTCAAGAGCGCGACGCGCGCCACCAGTCGCATCCACACGCTGATCAACACGCACTGGCATCCCGAGCAGACCGGCGCCAACGAAGCCGTCGGTCGCGCCGGCGGCGTCATCTTCGCGCACGAGAAGACCAAGTTATATTTGTCCAACGCGGTCTACTCCGTGACGTTCACAGGCCGCCGGCCCGCGCTGCCTCCAGCCGCTCGCCCGACTCGCACCACGCGCGGTGACGGCTCGATGGAGTTCGGCGGTCAGAAGATCGACTACGGCTACATGCCCGCGGCACACACCGACGGGGACATCTACCTCCATTTTCCAAGGATGAACCTGCTCGTCGTCGGCGGAGTCGTGTCGGCGGAGGAGTGGCCGCTTCTCGACTACCGGAACGGCGCCTGGCTGGGCGGCCGCGTCCGCGCGCTCGAACGGCTCGCGGGACTTGTCAATCCTGACACCCGCGTCGTGCCGTCGAATGGCCGCGTGATGACCGGCAGCGAGATCGTGCGTCACCGCGACATGTATCAGAAGCTGTTCACCACGATGATTGGCTATCTGAACATGGGGCTCGGTCCTGAAGACGCCGTGCAGCGAAATCCGCTCAAGGAATATCAGTCAGAATTCGGCGACCCGTCCGCCTTCACGTACGGGGCCCTGCGGAGCATGATGATCGCCTACGTGCCGGATTAGCGTTCGGTTGTGAGGCGCTGAACGTCAATTCCACGTTCGCGTCTTTTATGGAGTCGGTGACGGCAGGGGTTCCTTGCCGATGGCCGTATGTCCCGCGACCGAATCGCAATGCTTTCCAGGCGCGGGCGGCGTCCTGTCCGGGCACTTGAACAGCCCCCCTGCGCGGGCGCCGGCACGCTCCCCGCTTCGGAGCGGGTGCAGGCCGACGCTGAAGACCGTGCCGGGCGGGAAGGTGTTGACGGAGATTCCCTGTCTCGCCATCTGCGCCGAGCCCGCCATCTCGATGATCCAGACGATCGGCTCGCCTTTCGCGTCGCGCTCGACGTTCTTGCGCTCCTGGTTCATCGGCGCGAAGTACATCTGGAGGTGATTCGCGGCCGGGTCCACGCGGGTGACGACTCCGGTGAAGACCCTGACGGCCTTCATGTTGTACATGGCGAACGAGTGGTGTGCCCGGACGGACGCACCAAGCATGACCGTCACCGCGATCGCGACCGACGCGCCGGTTCTGCTGTAATCGTTCATGTCAGATCTCTCTCCTGCCACCGAGGCGCACAGCCTGCCCTCTTCGCCCCGACTGAAATGCTACTTCAGTCATACCTCGACGCGAACGACGCCCCGCCATATGATGGCGCCTTCTGCACGACCGGGAGCGAGGTCGTCCACGGGGGGCAGCGAATGTCGAGGATCACTGCTGTGAAGGGCGCGTCCGGAGCGCTGGTCGCGCTGGTCGCGGCGACGTCGATGTCGTGCTCCACAGGACCGAAGCAGGGTGCCCGCAGCGGACGGCCAAGCATCGGCCGCGGCGCGCCGCAGACGCCGGCCATTCCCGCGGAGCAGTGGAGGGATCCCGAGAACATCGAGCCGTTTCCGCCGGCGAAAATCGACGGGTATCCCGAAAAGTACTGGCTGGTCGGCCCGTTCGGCCCTGGCGGCGAAACCGCCGACTTCCTGGGCTCCGCCAGAAACGGCGCGACGCCCAAGGGGATCGAGCCGCTCAAGGTTGACCTCTTCACCTCGAAGGATTTCTACGCCGACCGCGCGCTCTGGAGCGACCCGCGCTATTTCCGCTGCAACAGCCCTTATGCGCTCGAGGCGCAGTGGGGGAAGGGTGTGATCGGCGACGACCCCCCGGGCTCGGCCGCCTGGGGATACTGCGACCGAGATTACCCACGCGCGGCGATTGTCAGCCCCTACACGTTCAAGACGGCGCAGGCGCATTACGAGGCACTGCTCGCGGAGACGCGCGGCCGGGGCGGGCCCGACCCGGCATACCTACGCCACTGTGCCGGGCGAGTGGAGCGGCCGCTACCTGTGGCGCCGAGGGCAGAACTGGTACGCGGAGCTGCTCTGGAATCAGGTTCCGACCGTCCTCTCGCTGCTCACCGAGGAGTACCAGACGAGGATGGTGCAGGAGCTCTATCACGACGGGCACACGAACACGGCGCAGTGGCCGGCCCAGTATTGCTGGCCCGAGGGCTTCATGCGTCGATGGCACTACCATGCCGTCACGAACCAGCCCCACACAATCCTGGTCACGCCCTCGCTCGTGCAGATCATGGCCGGCGACGCCGACAACTTCGTCACCAACGTCCACATCGGCCGCACGTTCAACACGGAAAGCGCCGTGCCGCGCCTCGGCGCCGACGTGCCGCAATGGTACGGGGAGACGGTCGGCTTCTGGGACGGCGACGTGCTCATCACCTGGACGTCCAACATCCAGGGCTGGAAGGTGCACGGCAACCCCGAGTTCTCGAGCAAGCTGCAGACGATCGAAATCTACACGCCGAACCGCGACCAGGCGGGCAACTTCGTCGGCCTCAACCACGAGGGGATCTTCTACGACCCCGAGGCGCTTGTCGAACCGGTCCGGATGATTCGTAACATCGAGCGAGCGAGCGGCTTCGAGGAAGGCGATCCGTACACCTTCATCGAGTGCATGCCGACGATCTACCCGATCGACGGTCGCGCGACACCGGTGTCCCCAGGTACTGTGTTCCCGTACAAGGTGCCCGACATGTTCGGGCGGCCCTGGGCCCAGATCTGGCAGGAGTACCACGAGAAGGGCATGAAGCGGCCGGAGGACAAGAAGGACATCTTCAGCTTCAAGTAATCTCGCTTGAGACCTCGAGACAGAAGCTGTTCGCCACCGGCGACCCGTCCGCCTTCACGCACGGCGCGCTCAAGAGCATGATGATCGCCTACGTGCAGGATTGAGATTCTCGCCTGACTCGTCGAGACGCGCGGAATCAGGGCTATCCGGTCTCGACATCGCGCGGGTGCGTGTCTCAAGCCCCTCCGTCTTGGTGATCGCCAAATTCGTACTTCAGCATACCTAGCGACGGCCTCACAGTTCGTGGCATCGATCGAGCGAGTCTTGCCCTTATCTCTAGATCGCTCTTCTTGGACTCGATGGCCTGGAGGCCCTTCTCGATTTCGTGCCTATGCTGTCCTTCCCAGCCAGTGTTCTTGACACTGAACTGAATCTTCCGATTGTCTTCGTCGAGAAACGCCCTCAGTGCCACACAAAGACGGATCCAAAAGTCCCGTACGTCTTGAAAATCCCACGGCGGCTCTGCCCCTCGTTCTCTCGTCACATACTCGAACTTCTTGGCGGCCAGTTCGAGTTGATCCTTGTCATACCGATCCGAGTCTTCGACGACAATCAGCGCCTCCTCGATCATCAAGTGAGGCAACGCATTCCGACCCGTGCTGGCGCGTTGAAGTCGCACGCTTTCGTCGATCACATACGCCTCTTGTGGAAACACATACGCGCCCAGGAAACCCAGAAGATGCACGTCCCGCAAGAAGTGGATGTCATCTCCCGCATTGCCTAGCAGTTCGCTGAAAGGCGTTGTCCTGACGATGTCAGATCTTGTAGCCGTGATCATGCCGGCCACGATGTTCGTGATGGCCAGGGACTCCGTCCGCCACCATTTCAGTGAGATTCCGAACGGCTTGCGGAACCTCCGAGATGTATCGTAGGACGGAGCGCTCACATAGCCGATGTCATCGTTCTGCTCGAGTGCCTCGATCAGCGACTGCAGTACGGAACCGACGAGTTGGACGTCATCGTCAAGGAAGATCCGATACTGCCCTCGCGAAAACGCTGACGCCAAGTTGCGGTTCTTCGAAATGGTGTTGTCGTTCGAAGATAACACTTGGATCGGATAGCTCACTTCATTGCTAACACTCTTGACCGACGCGAGCATCTCGTCGGACAGCATCGAGGGATCCGCGATAACGATCACCACCTCCACATCCAAGCTGCCACGAACGTCTTCTATCTCGCGAATCCTATCTAGCAGGGAGGCAAATCGACGTTCTACCACTGATGCGATGGCAATTGAAACGTGAGGGAGAGAGTTGCCAGCCTCCTTGTTCGAGAAGAGCTTGGCGCCAGCGTTCGCTCGCACACTGTTCCAAAACGTGTTCTTCTGGTCCGATAACGACGTCCGATTGCGACCAAACGTCCGGCGAAGGTCCGCCATCGCGGACGCGGCATTCGCGTCAATCGAAACCCGAACGGGCGCGAATTTGCCATCCTTGACCATTTCGTTCTTGAACAACCGCTTCTCAGCTTCAAGCAACTCGATGAATGTCGGGTCGCCAACGTCATGGGCACGTAGCCGCACACGGTCCTCTAGCCATCTCTTCCGTTCGTCATCCGAGCGACTCGTTCGATGGTTGATCAGCGTGTAGGCCAGCATCAGCGCCACAACTGAGAACGCGATTGCTTCCGCAACAAGGCCGGTCGCGGACAAGAGCGCCGGGGCCCTTTCGCCGAGGCCGGCGCCCCAATGGCGGACGAACACGTTGTGGACGCCGACGACCCACACGATGACGAGGCCAGTGGCCGAGACGCGCAGCCGGCGCCGTTCGGGTTGGTCGCGCACGCGAAAACTGGCCAGGACGAGAATCACGTAGCCCGCGACCAGGACCGACATCGAGATCGCCACCCAGAGTTCGAGCAACCACACCTGGCGAGCCGGCAGATAGAACGGCCACGGATTGACGAATAGACTCGGTATGACGCCCCAGATTCCCCCAATGAACCGAATCTCGCTCGTATCGAGAAACGGCGTCGGCATCGCGAGCGCAGGTGGGCGATAGATCACGGCCACGGCCGAGAGCACCATCAGTGGCAGAAAGATCGCGGCCGGAGCGAGCACCAACGCCCACGGCCACCGTCGCGTGAAGAGCGACCGTGGGAATACCGCGCACAGCGAGAACCAGGGCACTGTAATCAGCAGCCAGGATACCGTCGCGAGCGCAATGGGAAGCGAGAGGATCGCGGGCAAATGGTGAAGCGCGGCGGCCCATCCGGCAGAGGGAAACGCTTCGGCGACGGCGATCATCGCGAACATCAGAGCCGCAAGGCGCACGCTCAATTCGTCAGGGCGTTTGAAGGCCAGGACGAGTGCTAGCAACAATACGACCGCTCTGGCCACTTGAAAGGCGACAACACCGCGATTCCACGTGGTCCAGTTCGGTTTGGTGATCGTGAACCAGAAATGGAGATGTTCATCACCGCGTCGAACCTGAATCTCCGTCGGCTGGTTTCGCTCGAAGTGCGCCCGCGCGAGGAACCAGTCCGTTTGTCCGAGGACCGCGCGCCCGGCGACAGTCTCGATGACGTCTCCCGCCCGCACACCTGCCCGGTCCACGGCGGAGTTCAGGCATCGACGCTTTCAATTGTCCAAGGGGACGGTGATCCGGCAATCGGCCCGAGTAGAGCAGACCGGAGCCGGCCGGCCCATATGCCTCCTGCCGTGCATTGAAGCCAAGCGCGAGGATGTATACCGATGCCAGCAGATACATCCACCAGCGCGCGCGGGGCTGGGCAAAAACTCCCATTCAGCCACCGATTATGCGCCCTTCGCAGTTGGCCGTCCTCGTCCGATTGACGCGACGCGGCGTCTAAACGGCATGCGCATCTGCGGCCTCGCGATTGCGTTGGTTTTCACGCTCTGCAACCCCAGTCGAGCGCAGCAGTCGCTGCGGCTGTCGTTTTATCCGGCCAACGAGGCCGTCTTGCAGAACTATTCGGCGGAATTCCCTCCCATAGGGGCGGCGTATTCCGTGATGCGGTCGCAGGTCATGGCCGACCACACCGCACGTCTGCTCCGTGACGCGCCTGCCGGTCCCGAGACGTTCGAAATGCTCGTCTACATGGAACGTTGGCAACAGGCGGCTGTCGTCTTGGGGCGCCTCATTCAATCGGCGCCGTCACAATTGGCACGTCCCTTCGAGCTGCTGTTGAGCCGCAAGGCACTGCGTTTGAGTCGCAGGGGCGACGGCGACGATCCGGTGCCGGGGCTGATTACCGAGGCTCGCGCCCAGCTCGGACGGCTCCCGCGCGCCGACGCCGCGCGCGTCGAACGCGCCCTTGTGCTCCTCGAAGCGGGCGGCGGCGCTCCTCCTCAACCCTCACGGTCTGCTGCGCTGCGGGAGTTCATCGCGCAGTACGCGGGGACCGACGCCGCCCTTGAAGCTGAAGTAGACCTCATTACATCCTCATCTAGTGACAGAACGGCCTGGATCGCGCCCCTCGACGACGTCGTTAGGCAACACCCCGGCACAACGGCGGCAGCGATGGCGCTGTTCAAGAAGGCGTTCGAGCTCTCGACGAATCTCCAGAAACGCGGCGTCGATCCGACCGAGCAGATGCTGGAGGTGTTTGCGATTGTGAGAGACCTGGAGAGCGGTCGCTATCCGCCATGCGAATGGACCGTCAAGGCGCATTGGCTTGGTATCGAGCTGAGACTCCAGCCCCATCTTCAGCAGCCGATTGCGGCTGACAACGTCGAGCGCCTCCTGACGGCCTACGTCGACTTCGTCAAGGCTCATTTCCATCTGCCGGAGATGGGAGAAGCGGCAGCAGGCCTCGAGTCGATGATCAATGGACCGATCTTCGATCTGTTCGTGCTCCGAAGCGACGGTGCCGGCGGCGTCGAGCGGATGCTGTCCGATCTCGAACGTCTTGACGCGCTGCGTGCGGGCTACCTGCGTGGCGCCTTCTATACGGATCGCCTGAGGACTGCGCCGGCCTCCGAGCGCGCGGGCGTGCTTCAGAAAGCGCATGAGGCGCTCACGGCGGCCGCGGCGAGCGGCGCCGGTGTGTACGCCCGTCGCGCGTCAGCGACGCTGGCGTCGCTCGACTACGAGGAGGGTGACTTCGACGCCGCGCGAGCGCGCTTCGGCGCCTACCTGTCTGCGTTTCCCTCGACCACCTATTCCTGGGTGGCCGCGATCCGCCTCGGCCAGTGCGAACAACTGCTCGGCGACGTCGACGCTGCCGCAGCGGCGTTCCGGGATGCGGCGACACGCTACGGCGGCGTGCCGGCCGCGCGAGAGGTCGCCAGTGTGTACGCCGGACGGGCCAACGAGATGCGGTTGCGCTTTCAGGACGCCGTCGTCGACTACGAGCGCGCGTTGGCACAATGGGGCGATCGACGACGGAGCTTGCGGATGGAGTATCGCGCGAGGCCGGCGGCCGGCGGCTGGACGTTCGTCGAAGTGAACGGAACCGCGCTTGACGCCCGAGTGTCGGAGTTGCGCGCCTCGCTGCGGTTTCCCGAGGGCGCCGAGCTCGAGCGCGGGCGCTCGGCGCTGAACGACGGCCGACTCGCCGATGCCGTCAATCTGTTCGATCGCTTTCTTGTCGATTACCCGCAGTCGTCGCTCGCCGGCGAAGCGCGACGGCTGTCGCACCGTGCACGGCTCACTGAAGCTGTCGACCTTGCGCGCCCGTCGAACGCCGGGTCCGACGATGCGGCGGCGCTGACGCGACTCGCAGCGCTTGCACGCGAGCCCTATGACGACATCACTCCGCTCGCGCAGGTCGTGAGCGCGACCATCATGGTGCGGCAGGGAGACGAGGGCGCGGCTGCCTCGCTCGTCACGGCGGCATTGCGCGACTGGCAACGGCAACAGCAAACGGCAACGCGTGCGTCGTCGCTCGCGGGCGACATGGCGCGGGATGTCGCGGACATTCGTGCTCAGGTGTTCGAACAGGGAGGCGCGTCATCGTCCCCAGGGTCCCCAGGGCCCTGGCGGGCGAGCTTCCAGTGGCGACCGTCCAAGGCGCGATATCAAGTCATCAATCCACACATCGTCGTGGCGTTGGTTGGCGGTGTACCCAGACGCGAGACCGTGTACCCGGCATCGGCGCCGGAGAACACGCTGTTCCTGCCCTCTGAGCAGATGTCGCTGCTGGTCGAGTCGCTGAACGCGCTCACGCCACCGCGCGAGCGTCCGGAGTTCATCACCGCGTATCTTCCGGTCGACCAGGGGACGCTCGGCCGCCTGTCCGCGATTGCGTCGATTCCCAGCGTGTTGTCCGTGACGTTCACCGACGAGGCACGCACGCACGCGGAGGTCTTGATTCGCACGTGGTCCAGCGGCGGCACGTTGAGAATGGAGAAACAACAAGGCGTGTGGAGCGTGACGGGCGTCGCGGGAACCTACATTAACTGAGGGACGGCTCGCAAGGAGCTCGCACTTCACCAAAAACGATCGCGCCTTTACTTGTCCAGGTGTACCCGGTCTTTCTCGTTCTCGTTGCAGACCGACTCCAGAATGTCGGTGTCCGGCTGCAGCAGCTCGGTGACCTTGATGGTAAATGGTTTCGTGTACATCTTGGGATCGTCAACGGTCACGCTCAGGTCCAGGTGGCCGAAATCGCGCCGGTGGAATCGCTCCTGAATGCGCAGCGCATCGCTGTGGGGATGTCCGGCCGAGTCGAGCCAGGTCCCAACGCTAAATCCCGCCGCATCGACGATCAACGTATCGCCGTCCCATCGGCCGACTGAGTAGCCGCCCCACGCGGGCTGCGGGTCGACCGGCAGCGGACGGCCGTCCGTGTAGATCTGCCGATGCGTGTTGTCCACCTCGTACAGCACCACGATGACGCCGGGCGTCTGAAAGATCTTGAAAGGGGCGTAGCTGTTGATGTCGGTGCGCGGCAGCCCCTGAGGCAGGCAGCGGGCGGACGAACTGTCGGCCTTTCTCCGGGCATTCTGCCGGAACAACTCCGCGGCGGCGGGGCGCATGGGATTGGCGTCGCGCGGGAAGTCCACCAGGATGTCGAGGAAGTACTTCGAAAACGTGCTCGGGTCGTCGCCGGGTACGGCGAACGCCTTCACACCGGGACCGAAGAGGCGCTCGTTGTCGGCAGGGGAGTCGTAGGCGGTTCGCCAGACGCCAGACAGGTCGGGCTTGCCGTTCGATGCGCGCGGTGTCTTCGCCGATAAATCGGGTTTGCCGTCAGCCCCGCGCGGAGTGCCTGGCGTCGGATAGTTCAGCCACTGACCGGGCGCGAACAACAGCGCGCCCGCAAAGAGCACCCCGAGGCGTCTCGTCACGTCGCTCATATTGCCGGTAGCTTACAACATGGCGGCGGCGGCGGCGATCGCCTCGTCCGCTGGCCCCGCCTGCCAACCACGAAGATTCGAAAGCACGAAGCAGACTCACGCACTCTGGCGCCCAGCGGAGAATCTCAGAACTCCACGCCGATGCCGGCGATTTCCGTCGCGAGAATCATGGCAAAAGCCCCGCCGCGCGGATCGCGATCGAGAATCGCCGCGCGCCGGAGATAGTCTTCCAGAGTCAAGCCGCGAGTCCCGGTGCTTTCCGCGACATCGAACAAGCGGCCGTCGGATGCGGTGCGCGTCAGAATGGCCTGCCACGCGCGATCGACAATCGGTCGATAGACGGACGCATCGAGCCATCCTCTGCGGATGCCGCGCACATGGCTGTCGCGATCATCGCCGTGCCTGAGTATTCGGGATAGGCGCCGGGGTAGTCGATGACTTCGCGAAACATGCCGTTCTCATCCTGGTATTGGGACAGCGCCTTCATGTGCGTCTGAAACGCCGCGAGCAGCGCCGGATAGTCCGGATGGTCTTTCGGAAAGTCCGTCAACGTGAGCGCCAGTGCCGAGGGCAGGGAAGCCGTTGCCGCGTCCCCATGCGGCATCCGTCGAGGCCTGATGCCGGTACAAGCCATCCGGCCGGCCGACGATCTTCTGCATGTAGAAGAAGTGCCGGGCGGCCATGTCGAAGTACTTGCGATCGCCGGAGAGAGCGCCCGCTTTCGCGAGGATGGGAATGTCCATGAAGACGGAATCGCTCCAGCCGCCATTCAGGGGCATGAAAGCTCTCGGCGAGCCGTCTTCCGTGAATCCACTATTGGCGGCTCGAATCACCAGCTGTGCAGCACGCTCGTCTCCGGTACGTCTGGCGATTTCGTAGAAGAGCATGTGTGCCGCAAGCGAGCTCTGCGACGGTCGGGCGAAGCTGTCCGCCGATCCGTTGAGATACGGATCCGCCAGGCGGAGCACTTCCGCCGTGTTGCCGAGCCGCAACTGCGCGATCAACGCCATCGCCGAAATGTAGGTGGGCGGTTCAAACTCGTGCCCGTAGACTGTTCCGAGCTCCTCCGCCAATTCCCGCGGCGTCCGGCTCAGCCGCCGAGTGATTTCGAGATGCGCCTCGGAGAGAGGGATCGGAGCCGAGAGCGACTGGAGAATGCCCGACGTCATGTTTCCGGGCTTTGCGGCGGCCACGCGGCTGGGAATCTTTCCCACGAAACCGACGACGGATTGCGAGAGAGCATCGGCAAGACCACTGGCGGACTCACCGACGACAATCGCGAGGTCCGGTGCGTGGATGCCGATCCATCGCCACAACACGTGCGACTCGGCGTTTTCCCGGTATGCCGTTCCGGCCGGCGGAAACTGAAGCGGCCGTCCATCGGGATTGGCGAGCGGCAGGGCAATGAGCCGGAACGCACGACGAGACTGAGGCAACGCCTCGAAGGCTGCAGCTTCCTGGCTCACCACGTCGGCTGTCGCATCCGGACCCGCCAGACCGCCGATGAGCAGCACGGTCGGTGCCGATGGCGTCGATCCCTCCACAACCATCGCGTTGATCGTGTTGTTGCTGGCCGTCAGGCCGATGCTCCAGCGGTCCGCGGCTGCAAGCGGCAGGACAGAGAGCAGACAAAGAGCGAGAGCGACGCACGGCAGGGAACGTCGAGCGTTCGCCACCGGGGGTTACCTGATATCGCGCGCCTTGTCGGACATGCTCTCGTCGTACGTGCTCCAGCCCGACTGCTGGCCGTACGGCGACTGCGTCAGCACTGCCTCGATCCGGCGGATCTTGCTCTTCTCGACCCGGAACAGCTCCGCGATTTCCCAGGTCCAGGGTGAGGTGGGTCCTCCCGTGATCACACGGCCGTCCGAACGCGTGTAGGTGCGCGTCTTGCCTGCCATGTGATCGAAGAAGATGAAGCTGAAGACGAGGCCGTATTCCGGATCGACGGCGACGTAGCGGCGATCGCGGATCCGTGACACGAAGTGGATGAGCCCCGATTTGAACTGCTCGAGGCACCCCCACTGCGACGAATAGGTGCTGGCCGTCTTCGGATCCGCCCGCACTTCGCCCGGCGGCACCGGGTTATTCGTGGACGAGGACGCGTTCTCGAAGCGCTCGCAGTCGTCGGTGAAGGGATAGTTGCCGAGCCCGTCGTTCTGCTGCATGCCGGTGAAGTACATGTCGGAAATGCGGATGAGATCCGCGCGCGACATCCGTTCGGCCTGGGGAATCGGCTGCGTGAACAGCGCGTGCGGCGCGCCCATCGCCTCGAGTCGCACGGCGGGGGGCGGTGGCGGCGCCGGTGCTGCCGCTTACAGGCGCAGCGCCGCGGCCTCCGCCTCCGGCGGCGGGCCGCACGAAGAGCGCCTCGGCTTCGGAGATCTGGCGATTCACCACCTTGAGCCGCAGCGCCAGCATGGACGGAACGTCCTGAACGTTCTGCCCGGGCGCGGCGCCGTCCTCGGTGACCGTGGTGATGACGGCCACCTGGCCCGTCTGCGTGTCGGGCACCCACAGCCGGTACTTGCCTTTGCCGGTCCCCACCTTCCACGAGCCGTCGCCGAGCTCGAGGCGCTGGCCGTTCTCGGTGTATTTCACGTTCGGCGCGAGCGGCAGCCGCGTGGGATCGCGGGCGATCCAGGCGTCCAGGTACTGCTCGACGAAGCCCTGGAGGCAGGCGCGGTCGCAGGTTCCGGCAGCCCCTGGCCAGAACGTCCGGCCTGCCCGGCCCGCCAGGCTTGGGCGGGGCCGCCGCTGCCGAGCATCAGGCCCACGCCAACCACGCACGCGACTGTGCTTCTCATGAAGGCCTCCGGAACGCCCTATTCATCGGGCGAGCGGAAGCGGACCGTGTGCCCGTCCTTGTAGGTGATCGCCGACAGCAGCCCGACCGGGCTCTTGCCGTCGATCGCCGGCACGATCGTGACGATGATTTCATCCCCGGGCTTGAGGGCATTCGGACCGTCTTTGCAGACCGAGCCTCGAGATTTGCCCGACGCTGCCGCCGACGAACGTCCACTCCCGGTCGAGCCGTCCTTGCTCTTCACGTCGAGCTTCATCGTCGAGTGCGGATTCACGAGCCGGAACGCTTTGAACGCCCCGCTGACACTTTGGCCTCTTTGCCGAGCGCATACACGCCCGCCAGCGAATGATGCGCGTACACCGACGCACTCGCCAGTCAGGAACGCGCTCAGGACGACGAATCGCGAAATCCACTTGGTCATGTATCTCCATGTCCTCCACCTGGTTCGGCCACGGCCGAACATCAACGTTTAATGCCGAATCTGTGTGGCGGCCGCTTCGGTTTCGAACGTCGTCTCGCAGTTGCCACGTTCACGCGATGAGACCCGCCGTCGCGCCCGTGCTGGCGCCGAATGACCCGTGTCGGGAACACCAGCGGTTCCGCCAGCACCTCCGGGTCTTCGAGCGTCACGTCGTAGATAATGGCATCGCCCTCACGCGTGAACTTCTCGACGATATGCATCTTGTCGGAATGGAAGTAGCCGCCGCGTCCAATCCATGTCGTGTCGACGAAGCCGATGGAGTCGAGCACGAGCGTATCGCCCTCCCAGCGCCCCATCGTGTCGCCGTAGTACTTGTTCGCGTACTTGGCGTCCGGCCCGTGCTGCGTTGCCAATCGGGATCACACGAAATTCCGCGAGTCCGCCACCCGCATCGGCAAATTGCCCGTAGAGGAACGTGATGTCGTTCTCCGTCTGGTAGATGCGCCGCGGCGGGCCCTGACGCGGAAGGCCCAGCGGCTGGCAGGTCATGACCGGATCTTCCTTGTTGGTCCACATGTCGAGCTGCTGCACCTTGTCCCAGTACTCCGGCTTGTAGATCGGACGACCGAACTGGCCGAAGCGCGAGGGTGAGTAGAGCTCGAAGTCCTCGGTCTGATTGGTGCCTCGGTTACACGGCTTCTCCTGCGTCGGACCGCATCGCCGTCCGCCGTTCCCCATGTAGTTGCCAATCCAGTCGTTCGCACGCCCAGTTGCCCGTCAGGTCAGGATGCCCGCCGATCCGCGGCACGGGCGCCGTCGTGTTCGCCGGCGGCTCCTGCTTCGCAAACACGATCGTGGGCGCCTTCGTGGTGACGTTCATCGCCTTCTGCACGCTCGGCGGCACGGGCGCCACCACATACACATTGCCCGTCTCCGTCTCGCTCGTCGTCAGGTCGCGGACCACCGCGCCGTTCTTCTTCTCGATCAACCGGCCGGCGTAGAACACCTCGATCTTGTTCAGCGGGTTGTTCCAGTCCTTGTAGTCGCTGTAGGTGAACTCGGTCGTCGTCGCGCCCTGCGTGACCACGACCTTCTCGGTCATGTACTTCGCATCGAGCGTGGCGGTGCCGGTTGCTCCCGGAACGCCGGGGATCGGGAAGGTCACCACCGGCTTGCCCGCGGCGTCCCACGACACGGACGTGTTGCCGACCTTCGTCGCGCCGTCGGCGAGCACCGTGCCCGGGTTGGCGCCCAACGTCCAGGTGTTCATGGTCCCGGCCAGCGCGGACTTCGGCGCGCCCTGCGGACTGGCCCAGATGCGAATGAGCCGCTCCTGCACGGCTGCCGGCATCGCCGCAACCTTGCCTTTCGTTCCGGCGATCTCCGCGCCTGGCGTGTCCTCGTTCCACGCGTACTGCCAGCTGACCACCTCGATGTTCGAGTACGGTCTGCTTGTTCGGGCGCGTGCAGGTGTAATTGATCCGCTGGCTGAGGGTCTGGTAGTTGGTGCTCGCGCGGAACTTCGACGAGCGTGCACGGCTGGCCGTCGACCTGAATCGTGCCGCCCTTGGCCTGATATTCGAGCGTCGCGACCATGTCGCGTTCGTCGGTGCCCTTCAGCATGCCCTGGTGCCACATCCAGTTGAAGAGCACGGCCCGCAGGTCCTTGGCTCCTGCCGCGGGTGTGTAGGGTGCACCGGCGTTCGGGTCAGCGCCACGACCCCGACCCTGCGCGCCGGCCGGAGCCTGCTGCGCACCGGCTGTCGATGCCACGCCGATCGTGAGGAAAAGGGCGAACGCGAACTTCATCGGGGTCCTCCGTCCTATGGGGTGAGCATGCCCGTCCGGAAGGACGAGGTCAAGGCCCAATACGCGCCGAACGTCTTCACTTCACCGCAGTGCAGGAGCAGCTGCGGGTGAAGCTGGCAATCAGCAGTTCGGCCCAACCCAAACGACCTCGCGGATGTCTACAGCATCGAGGCATCTGCGTATGCGTATACAGGGTGCGGCAGCCTTCGTGATCGCGACGGTCCCCGTCATGGCGGCGGCGCAGCAGTTCTTTCCCAACTTTGGGCCGCCCGTGGACCCGAACATCCGCTTCGAGGTGGTGGCGATCAAGCCCATGAGCGACGCCAGCGGCGGGACCGTGATGCGGATCACGCCGGGCCGATTCGAGTCCACCGTTCCGGTCGGGCTCCTTCTCCGCCAGGCGCTGCAGAAGCCGGACTATCAGATGGTCGGCGCCCCGGGCTGGATGGACACGCAGCGGTACTCGATCACGGCGAAGGTGCCCGAGGGCGTGCCGCCGACGGCGATCTCTGTGCTGCTGCTGAACCTGCTGAAGGATCGGTTCCAGTTGGCGACACATCTCGAGACCCGCGAGCAGCCGATCTACCATCTCGTCCTGGCGCGTGCGGACGGACGGCTTGGTCCCGACATCAAGCCCACGTCCGCCGAGTGCCAGGCCACCCTCGCGGCGAGGGTCGCGGCCGGGCAGGCGGCGGCCGCCGGGCGTGGTGGCCCGCCTCCGCCTCTACCGCCGCTCCCCGGTCCCAACGATCCGGTGCCGTGCGGCTTCTTCCGGACCCCCCCTGGCCTCGCGGCCGCCAGCGGTTTTACGATGGCCCAGCTCGTTCGGACGCTGTCGGATCTCACCGGCCGATCGGTCGTCGACAAGACCGGATTGACCGTCCCCTACGACTTCACGATCAAGGTACTCGCCCGAGCTTGGACGCTCCGCCGGCATACTCTCACTGCTTAGCCCGCCGCCGCCGGGCGCGCCACCCCCGGCCCTCGACCCCGATGCCCCCAGCCTCTCCGCCGCGCTGCGTGAGCAGCTCGGGCTGAAGCTCGAAAGCGCCCGCGGCCCGGTGGAGGTCGTGGTCATCGACAAGTTCGAGAAGCCAACGCTCGACTGAAGGTTCATCCAGGGTCAGGAGTGCAGATTGCGATCCCGCGGATTTGCGGAGCGCAGTTCGATGCCCCATCGTCCCACGCGCTCGCAGTATGCCTTGTAATCGCGTCCGAACGTTTGCCGTAAGGTCGGCTCCTCGTAGAGCACCACGAACGTGTGCATGAGAGCGAAGAAGGCGAGAGCGTACGCGGCGGCGCCCGTGGATCGATAGAAGAGCGCAAAGCCGACGAGATAGAGGAAGGCGCCCAGATACATCGGATTGCGGACCGCGCGGTACGGACCGCGTACGACAAGCCGACGTGGCGGATCGAACGGGGCTGGAGTCCCTCGTCCGGCGAACGCCAAGGCGCCGATACACCAGAGCGCCAGCGCGAGCCCGGGCAGTCCCAGCGCGAGGCCGGCGACCTGCCAGGCTCCGAACGATGCAGGACCGCGGATCCCGGCCGTGGCGAGAACGCTGGCCGGGAGGAACCACAGCACGAGGCCAACGAACAGCGTCGACCACACCAAGGTCCGGGCGAGCACGAAGATCACAGGTCGACCGGCTTCAGCATCAGGAAGCGCGGGCCCTTACTTCCTCGCAGCCCACGCGAGACCATCGGGGTTCCTGCCGGTCGCAATCCTGCCGCTGACCGCGAGCGTGCGCAGATCGATGACGGCGACCGCGTTCTCCGCGCTGAGCGCGACGAACGCACGCAATCCATCCGGCGTCATGAGGATGCCGCTGCCCCCGCGTCCGACCGCGATCTTCTTCACGTCTTTTCGAGTCGCCGCGTCGATGACGACGACGTCGGTGCCCGCGGGATCGGAGAGGAACACGAACTTCCCGTCCCTGGTGAACTTCAATCGGTTGGCGCGCACGGCAGCGACGCCGATTGTGCTCGCGACCGTCTTCGCGGCGACGTCGACGATCGACACCGTCTGATCCTGGGCGTTCGCGACCCACATCTCCCGTCCGTCAGGCGAGATGTCGAAGCCTTCGGCGCCGCGGCCCACGCCGATGCTGGAGACGCGCCAGTCGGTCGGCGCCGGCGCACCGCCGCGGCCGCCGAATCCGGCGACCGGCGCACGCTCGATGATGCTCACGCTCGCCGAACTGACGTTGGTCGTGAAGATGCGCGCGCGGTCTGCGGAGAGCTCGATCATGTGCGTCCGATCCTGGCCCGTTCCGAGCACCCAATCGATCTGCCGCGAGGCGGGATCGTAGCTGCCGACGACCTTGCTCCCCTCGGCCGTGAAGTAGATCCGGCCCCCGGAGACGGCGAGCCCGTGCGGCGCCGTGAGTGCGCCCAGATCGATTGGCGCGAGCGCTTTCTGCGCGACCAGATCGACGACCGAGATCGTGCGCAGCGGCGAGGGACGGCCGTAGGCGCCGTAGTTCGAGATGTACGCCAGCCGTCCATCTTCGGACACGACGATCTCGTGCGGATCCTCGCCCGCGGGCACGCGCGCGACGGGTTGCAGGCTCGCCGCGTCGACGATGACGAGCGAGTTGTCGCTCTTGTCGAGGACGAGGAGCGACGCCGACGGTGTGTCGGCCGCGCGGGCGGCGATCGCGACCAGCAGGCAGACGAACAGGTACACATATGATCGTGTGGACATAGGCCTCACTTTACTACCACTGAGGAGGTGCCTTCGAGGATCTCAGGCCTGGCTATCGCGTCGTCTTGTGCTCAATCAGCTCTACGGCGTTGCCGGCATTGTCGCTGATGAACGCAAAGGCCTCGGTCGGAGTGTCGCGCATCTCGAACGCCATCTTCACGCCTTTGGCTTTCAGTTCCGCGAGGACAGCGGGCAGGTTCTTCACCTCGAAGCCGAAGTGCTTCACGCCGTGAGTCCTGAAGTCTTCTGACGGGTTCTTCCTCGACTCTGGCAGTGGCGCTGCGTCTGCGAGCTGAAACAGCTCGATGGTGATGTTCCCGCGCCGAAGGTCCGCGACCTGCTGGCGGGCGTTTGGGTTTGGCTGACCGCCGCGCACGACGCCCTTGAACCCGAGCATCTTCTCGTACCAGGCGATCGATTCCGCGATGTTCGGCACGCTCAGCGCCACGTGATTCCAGGCGATGTCGAAGCCGACAGCCCCGCCAGCGCCTGCGGCGTCGCCGGCGCGCCGGTCTTCTTGCGCGCGTGCGGCGTTGGGCAGAACCACGGCGAATGAGGCAAGGAACACGACGACTGAAGCAGCGCGCATGTGAATCTCCTGATTAATTCTTCGGTTCCGCCGCAGCCGCATGCGCCTCGCCGGCGCGCGATGCGGTCAGCATGTTCTTCATCGCGTAGTTGCCCTCGTGGCATGCGTACTCGAACATGCCCGCCGGCTGGGGGCTGAGATTGAGGGCGGCGGTCCAGGGCCCCGCCCACGTGTCCGGGTCGTCGACGGTCACCTCGTAGCGCAGGCCGCCGTCCGCGGTCCGCCTGTAGCGCTCGACCAGGTGGAGGCCGGCGCCCGACCCGCGGTAGTCGCCCTTTGCGTTGAAGTTCGTGACGTCGACGACGAGTGTGTCGCCGTCCCAACGTCCGCGCGAGTCGCCCAGATACTCGCGGAAGTCAGCATTCAAGTGGGGGCGCGCCGTCGTGGGGATGATGCGCGTTTCGTGAATCATCTCGTACGTGACGGCGACGAACCCCGGCCCCTGGACGATGCGCGTGTTGGCGTTGTAGATCGCTGGAAACATCGCGCCCGGAACGCCGCGCGTGATGCACCGCTGGTAGAGGCCCATGTTCTCCGGGCCGTCGAACGGGCCGTTGTCGAGCGCACCGAGACCGGCGGCGCGCAGACGGCGCTGGGCCGCCGATGAGGTGGCGGGGATCCGGCCGTCCGGCGGATCGATGACGAGCGAGGTGCGCCGCGACGGCCGTCCGCGCTCGAGCCATGTCGGTGACGGCGACGTCGGCGAGGCCACCTGCCCTGCGCGCGAGACGTCGGCTGTCTCGGGGTCGAAGTCGGCATGGTCGCTCTTGAGCTGGTTCTGCGCCTGCGCTTCCCGCTGCGCGAACTCCTCGTCGGTGAGCGACTGCCGTGTGCCGAACGTGGTGGGCCGCTCGAACGGGACGCCGAGTTCCGCCTGGCCCGTCCAGATGCCCTGCAGATCCGGTTCGCCCCACGGCGTGCGCGGCGCCTTCCAGTCGGCCGCGCCGAGCGACAGCAGCCCGCCCGCGAGCATCGCGATCGCCGACGTCGTCAGTGTCTTGTGCATGGTCGTGCTCCCCTCAGACTCTACAGCGCTCTTCGATTCTGTAGGGCGGGGCTTTCAGCCCCGCCCTATGTCGGCCTGACGCGGATTCTACCTTCGCCTGGAACCTCCAGAACCTCCCGAACCTCTGGAACCTCTCGAACCTCTGATTGCACTTCGACAGGAGTACGTGTAGTCTCCTGTCGAAGCAACAGGGGACTGGCTGAATGACCGACGAACGGCTCGATCTTCCGCAGGGAACACTCGACCTGCTCATCCTCAAGACGGTGGCCCTCGAGCCGCAGCACGGATGGGCGATCTCGGAACGTCTCCACCAGACCTCCAGCGCGTCGCTCCACATCAAGCAGGGGTCGCTCTATCCGGCGCTCCATCGGCTCGAGCGCCGCGGCTGGATCAAGCCGCGCTGGGGCACCTCCGACAACAACCGCCGCGCGAAGTACTACGAGCTGACGAAGAAAGGCCGCGCCCGGCTCGACGCGGAAACCAGCGCGTGGCGCAAGCTCACGGCCGCGATCGCGCAGGTCCTGGAGACGGTGTAGACGGAGGCCATTTTGAGTATGTTGAGCGACCTTCGTTGCCGGCTTCGCTCGCTGTTCAAACGCTCGACGGTCGACCGCGACATCGACGACGAGCTGCGGTTTCACGTCGAGCGGCAAATCGAGAGCTATAAGAAAGCCGGCCTCGACGAGGTCGAAGGGGCCCGCCGGGCACGCCTCGAATTCGGCGGCCTCGATCAAACAAAAGAAGCCTATCGCGACGCGTCTGGCATCCGCGTCTTCGACGAGGTCTGGCGCGACGTCCGGTTGGCGATCCGCTCCCTCCTCAAGGCGCCCATGGTGTCGGCGGCGGCCGTGCTCTCGCTGACCCTCGCGATCGGCGCCAACACGGCGCTCTTCACCGCGCTGCGCGCCGCCTCGATTCGGTCGCTGCCGCTGCCCGATCCCGGACGCCTGGTGATGATCTCGACGCATCCACAGGACCAACCGCAGCAGCGCGATCCCGGCCGCCTCGTTGAGTACTTCGCCTGGCGCGACCAGGCGACGACGTTCACAGCAATTGGAACGATGCTGGGCTGGTCGAGCACGCTCGGCGCGACACACGACGGCGAGCCGGCCGAGCGGATCAACGGCTGGCGCTTCAGCGCGTCGACATTCCGCGCGCTCGGCGTCCAGCCGCAGCTCGGACGCGTCTTCACGCCCGACGAGGACGTCGTCGGCGCGCCGGAGGACGTCGTCATCATCAGCGACGCGCTCTGGCGGACGCATTTCGGCGCCGATCGCGAGGCGATCGGCCGCACCATCATGCTCGACGACCGGAAGACGACGATCGTCGGCGTCATGCCGCCGGGCTTCGGCGTGTTCGACACGCGATCGGATTTCTGGATCCCAAGTCCCTTCTCGCGGTTTCAGGTCCAGTCGCGCAGCGCGACTCGCGTGCTCTCGGTCGTCGGCCGCATGAAACCGGATTCGACGCTGCCGCGATCGCAGGCGGACATCGCGGCCATTTCCGATCGACTGGCGGAAGAGGACCCGGGACCGCAGAAGGGCCGTGGCGTGACGCTCGAGCCGCTCGATCAGACGCTGTTCGGAGGCCTGCGCCGGACGCTCGGCCTGCTTCAGGCAGCGGTCGCGTTCGTGTTGCTGATCGCCTGCGCAAATGTGGCGGGGCTGCTGCTCACGCGGTCGCTCGCGCGCCAGCGCGACGTCGCCATCCGCACGGCCCTCGGCGCGAGTCGAGGCCGCATCACCCAGATGTTCCTCGCCGAGAGCCTCCTGCTCTCGCTGTGCGGCGGCGCGCTCGGACTGGCGCTGGCGTGGGCCGGTGTCCGCGCGCTCATGATGGCCACGCCGACATGGATCGGATCGATGCCCGCGCTGCGCATCGACGCGGGCGTCCTCGGCTTTACGCTGCTCGTGTCGGTCGTGACGGGTCTCGGTTTCGGGCTTGCGCCGGCGCTCGGCGCGTGGTCGAGGGATCTCATCACTCCCGTGAAGCACGTGATGGGATCGGCAAGCCCCGGACGTCGCGGCGCCCTCCAGAGCGCGCTTGTCGTCACGCAGATCGCGCTGACGATCGTGCTGCTTGTCGGCGCCGGTCTCCTGATCAAGAGCTTCTGGCGTCTGCAGCGCGTGAATCTCGGGATGGATCCGCGACAGGTCTTGTCCTTCCAGACGCGCCTGCCGGCCGGCCGCGGTTTCAGGATGGTCGGCATCAAGAACGGATTCACCATGCTCGAAGTCAGTCCCGTTCCGGCCGAGGAGTTCGAGCGTGTACGCGGGCGGCTACTGCAGGTCGCCGGAGTCGAATCCGTTGGAGGGACCAACGTCGGACCGGCGGGCGGGGGAGGGCTGCCGGCATCAGTTGAGATTGTCGGGTCCACTTCGCGCGGCGACGCCGCGGCGCAGCCGGCCGTGAACTACGCGCTGGTCACCCCGGCGTACTTCTCGACCCTGCGCATTCCCGTGAGGAAGGGCCGGGAATTCACGGACCGCGATACGCGCAACGCTCCGCTTGTCGCGATCATCAACGAGACGATGGCCGGTCGATTCTGGCCCGGCCAGGATCCGATCGGTCAGCAGATCGTGGTCTCG
The DNA here is from genome assembly GCA_963755195.1 of uncultured Acidobacteriota bacterium. Taxonomy (GTDB): domain Bacteria; phylum Acidobacteriota; class Vicinamibacteria; order Vicinamibacterales; family CAVVIG01; genus CAVQJU01. The sequence goes on from CAVWIZ010000001.1 coordinate 584,412, forward strand.
ATCATTCCAGACCAGCCCCCGCGCCAGATCGTCGGCGTTGTCGCTGACACGCCGACCAGTCGATGGGATCGATCGCCTTCGCCCGCGGTTTACGTGCCGCATCAACAGGAGTCGCTGCAGTCGCGCACGCCGTACGGCCAGAGCCGAATCAACATCATGTATGTGCTTCGGCTCAACCAGCCCGTCGCGAGCGTGCTTCCCGCCGTCCGACGCGCCGTCGCCGACGTCGACAGCGGCCTGCCCGTGTCGCAGATCGAGATGGTGAACGAGTCCCTCGCACGCCAGGTGGAGGCGCCGCGCGATTCGATGCTGCTGGTCGCGTTGTTTGGTGGCGTCGCGTTGCTGCTGGCGGTTCTCGGCATCTACGCGTTGATCGCGTTCGGCGTGGTCCAGCGCACGCGGGAGATCGCGATCCGGATGGCGCTCGGCGCGCGGCGTAGCCTTGTGCTTGGCCTCATGATGCGCCGGAGCGTGATGCTGCTGGCCATCGGCCTCGTGCTGGGCCTCGCCGGCGCGGCGGCGGTGACCCGCTACCTGTCAGCGCTCCTGTTCGACGTGACTCCGCTCGACGCCGCCACGTTCATTGGGGCGTCGATCCTCTTCATCGTCATCGCCGCGGCCGCGTCGTACGTGCCTGCGCGGCGGGCCACGAAGATCGATCCGCTGGCGGTGCTCCGATACGACTAGCCGGCTTGCATCGACAACCACATATGTAGTTAGTCAACAGCCCGGCAACACGATCACCGCCGTGCACGCAGTAACCGCCGAGAATTCCGTTTGAATGCCCCTAACGCTGGTGCCCATTGGAAGCGCCAACGACACAGCTGTGGAAGATGCTCTCTCTAGACTTAGACTAGACTAAGACTAGTAGACCAGTTTTCGCTTCTCTGTAGCTCTGGATTCTGAGCCTGCGGCTGGCTACCACGAAGACACGAAGCACACGACGAAGGACCCTCCACGGGTGAGGATGCTGCGAAGCACGATCAACCCGAGAGATCACAGAGATCGCAGAGTGTCGATCGGTTCGACGCGGCCGGCCGGCAAATCCGGCCCGGGCGGCAGGTTGAGAGAATCAGAATACAAGCCAAGGCGCGGTTCCATCTGGCTTGTATTCTGACTCTCTCAACCATCGCCGCCGCTTTGCGGCGCCGCGTCGAATCGCTCTGCGATCTCTGCGCGTCCTCTGCGTGCTCTGCGTTCGAATCGTCTTATCGAGCCGCACTACACGGAAATGGAAGACGCTCTAGTAGAGCGCGTCGTGTCGGAGCCGGATCTGCGCCTCGAACACACGAGACCCTTTACAGGTCGGACAGCGACCCGGTTTCGACAAACGGTCTTCGCCGAATGCGAAACCACAGTCCTTGCATCGCGCCGGAATCACCTCGACGCGATGTCCTGCGGCAACGGCGGATCTCAATGCGTGACGCAGATCCTCTTCCGCGTCTCGGCGTCGCAGGCCCATCTCCCTCGCAATCGACGACACCGATCGCGGCGCGTCCGAGAGCAATTCGATCAACAGGCGGCGCAGCGTCATCGCGGTTCATCCTCTTCAACAGTCGGTGATTGTGCCACGGCCCACGAGTGGCACCGCGCGTGCTGGCGCGCTTGCGGGAACTTAAGCTCGGCAGTCGCTAACCAACGCCGTCCGGCCTCCGTCTGGCCGGACAGGTTGGTGATCTGGTCGCTGACCGCACTGGTCTGTCAGGCGAGTACGATTTCACGCTCGAGTGGGCGCCGAACCTGAATGACGGCGCCGCAGGCCCTTCGCTGTTCACCGCGCTCAACGAGCAGCTTGGACTGAGATTGGAAGCCGCGAAGAGCCCGATTCAGGCAATCGTGATCGATCGCATCGAGCGGCCGTCCGAGAATTAACGCTGACAATCAACCCAATCCTGGGCTTGGTGAGCCAGGATTCTACGACCGTTTCCGCCTGCACGGAGCGGCTTCTTCTTTCTTCGGGTTTCTGCGTTCGAGTGGACGGATCCCGCCGTCGATTTGCGATAATGCCCCGTTCCCACAGGGGTTTCGATCGGAGGTGATGGTGTGAGAACCAGCTCGATCGTGGCAGTGCTGGTGACGGCGGCGCTGGGGTGTGTCGAGGCGCAATCGCTGAACTACCGCGACCCGAAGATTCCGCGCTCGGGAGACGGGCGGCCGAATCTGTCTGCGCCGGCGCCCCGGCTGGACGGAAAGCCCGACCTCTCCGGCTTGTGGCAGGCCGAGCGCACGCCTATAAGCGAGTTTGTACGCGTGCTGGGGCCCGGGTTGCCGGCCATCCAACCTGACATCGACGATGTCACCAAGCACGTGATCAACGTGCTCTGGGATGTGCCCCCCGGCGAGCAGCTGCTTCGGCCGGAGGCCGTCGCCTTCCTCGAGCAGCGGCGCAAGAGCGGCCGGGACTTCCAGACCGCCTACTGCAAGCCGAGCAGCCTCCCTGCCGTGATGTTGGTTCTGAACTTCAAAATGGTTCAGGCCCCTGGCGAGATTGTGGTGCTCGCGGGCAACGGCGATCCTCCGCGCCAGATTTACATCGACGGGCGCAGCCTGCCTGGAGACTTAATCCCGAGCTGGATGGGGTCGTCCGTGGGACGCTGGCAAGGCGATACGCTGGTCGTCGAAACGACCGGCTTCAAGGAAGCGGCCTGGCTGGACAGCTTCGGACACCCGCGAAGCGGGGCCATGCACATCACCGAGCGCTATCGTCGGCGTGACTTCGGCCATATGGACCTGGAGATGACCTTCGACGATCCGAAGTATTACACCCGGCCGTTCGGTTTCAAGACCACGCTGACCCTGATCCCCGACAGCGACGTCCTCGAGTACGTCTGCACGGAGAATGAGAAAGATAGCGCCCACTTGCCCCGATAACGATCTGAGCACCCGCCAACCAAGACGGGCCGGCGGGAGTCTACAACCTGGCAGGAGCCTGTCCGGATGAAGAAAACCCGTCGCGTCGCCGCGGTCGCCGTCACGTTCGCCCTGGCCATCGCCCGGCTGTCGTCGCAGACGACGACGCAGAAGCCGTCGTTCGACGTGATTTCCATCAAGCCCAGCCCGCCCATCGGGAACGGCCCGTTCCGCGTCGGAGGGGGAGCGCAGGGTGACCGGTACACGGTGAACAGCGCCACGCTGCGGATGCTGCTGCAAACGGCGTATCAGCGGGCAGGCAACACCCCGCTCACAGGGCGATTGGAGATTATCGGCGGGCCCGGCTGGATGGACTCGGATCGCTACGACGTTCAGGCGAAGGCCGACTGCAGCGGGGGCAGGATTCCTCGGGGGACGCTGCAACTCATGGTGCAGTCGCTGCTGGAGGATCGCTTCCAGCTGAAGGCGCATCTGGAAACGCGCGAGCTTTCGATCTACAACCTCGTGACGGCGAAGGACGGTCCGAAGATCAAGCCATCGGCCGATCAGACCGCACCCACCCTTATTGACACGCTGCCGGCGCCATGCGAGCCAGCATCGACGGCCCCGCCGCCGCAGTGGAGTCCAGGCGGCCCGCTTCCTCGAGGCGCCCTCATGATGACGATGGGGACGAACGGCATGACGCTGCGGGCGACGGCGACTCGTCTTGCCACACTGGTCGGCCTGCTCCAGCAGCAGTTGGGCCGCACGATTGTCGATAAAACGGGCCTCGAAGGCCTGTTCGATTTCGAAATGACGTTCAGTCCGGAAGGTCTCGGGTCGCCGTTCGACCGGGGATTGCCTCTCCCTCGACAGATCCCGCCCGTCGGTGGCCCAACAGGAGCGGCGTCCGATCCCGCCACCGCGCCTGACCCTGTGGCGTCGCTCTTCACGGCCATCCAGGAACTCGGGCTGAAGCTGGAGCCGGCAAAAGGACCTGTCGAAGTGCTCGTCGTCGACTCCGTGGAAAAGCCGACGGAGAATTGAAACCGGGACTTACCGTATCGCGAGAGGGTTGCCTGGCGATCCCGTCGCGCCTTTGAGCTTCAGCGGCGCCCAGAAGAAGGCGAACTCGTACGCGTTGTCGCGGGCGAGCTCCTCGGTCACCAGGTTCTCGAAGATGTAGATGCCGTTGCGCGGTAGGAACAGCTGGTGCACGGGGAAACCGAGCGTCGAATCGGGGTTCGGGGCGACTTCGACCGACCACGTGTCCGCGCCGACCATGACGACCTCCTCGCCGACGAGGAACTGCGCGGCGCCGAGGCCTATCCCAGGCGCGTTGGCGGTGAACCTGGCATTGTCCTTCATCCACAACGATCCCCATCCGGTGTGGAGCAGGACGATATCGCCGGACCGGATCGCCATCGACTGCCGCTTCAGCGCGCCCTGCAGGTCGGCGGCGGTGATCTCGTAGCCGCCGGCGAGCATCGGTACGCCCTTGAAGGCCGCAACGTCGATCAGCACCCCGCGCGTGGTCAGCGCGCCGACGTGTTCGACGCCGAGCTTCGTCATCCCCTCGGCCTTGGCGAATTCGTGGCGGTTGTGCCCGTTGTAGAACAGATCGCCGATGCCGACGTGACTCAGGCTGTCGAACTGCGTGCCGACCTGGCCCAGCTCGCCGCTGATGATCTCGTCGTGGTACATCATCAGGTTCGACCCGTTGGGGCCGAACGCACCCGGAATCCGCAGGCTGAAGTGTCGCGTCCCGAACATCGGCATCCCCGACTCGTAAGCGCGTCCGAGCTGGTAGACCGTGCCGCGCGTGATCAGGTTCTTCGCCTCGAGGACCTTGGCCGGCGTAATACGGTTGGCGGCCCCCCGCTCGTCAGCAGCGCCCCATCGCGATGGATACCAGGTGGTCGTCTGCGCGTAGGTGTGGCCGGCGAGTAGTGCGGCGGCGGCTGTCGCCGCCGCGAGCCAGAGCGTCTTCTTCATCGTTCCTGTCTCCCTAGCGCGAAGGTGGGACTTGTCCACCGTAGCGCTGGTCCACCATAGCGCGAAGGTGGGACTTGTCCGCCGTAGCGCTGGTCCACCATAGCGCGAAGGTGGATCAGCGTGCGGCGGGCGCAGCGGGCGGCGCAATCGTGGCCGGATCCCAGTGCTCGTCGGCCTTGCCGTTGACGAACCGCCAGGTGTCGAACCACGTCGTGTAGTACTCCTTGCCGGGCGTCCGCGGATCCGGATACTTGCGCGGCATCATCACCGTGACGTAGTCGTCGTCGGCGGTCACGGCGACGACTTCCGTGGTCAGCTTGTCGCACTTGTCGGTGCGCTTGACCTTCAGCACCTGTGTGAAAAAGGCGACGACGCCAGTGAGCCCGGACGCCGCGTTCGGGTTGTGCTGGTGATAGGCCTGGGTCAGCCACTCGCCGGCACGGTCCCACTGTCCACACTGCAGCAGCTCGCGCATGATATGCAGCGCCGCCTGCTTGTTCCGGTTGAGCGCCGGATCAGAATCCTTGAACAAAGACTCGGGATCCTTCACGCCGACCACCGGCTCCTGGGCACGAAGCGCGGAGCCGCCTGGCAAGAACGACACGAGCACACCGACCAACACAAACGTTCGCATTCTCATTTGATTCCTCATCACAGCAAGAGAAGCCACATGCGCACGTCATCGAGCGCACGGTGGATTATGGTAGCAGCACTGGCGGCACCCGGCCCGACACCGGGTTCCTGTAATGGAACGGCACGGCCCGCGCCGCCGCGGCAGGCGTCTTGACGCGGACCCAGCCGCCGCGCGACGGCGCGGTCCAGAGGCGGTCGAACTTCATACCCGACAGCTTCCAGGTGCCGTCATCGTTCACGGACGTGTTTTCGTAGATCCCGGACGTCCAGGATCCCTCGCCTCCCGCCGGACCGCCCAGCTGAAACAGCCGCGCACGAATCTTCGCGCTTCGCGCGTCCGCCGAGACGTGAATGACCGGCTGCACGATCTGGTGGAGCGCAAGGACGTCCGGTGTCTTGTCCCACGCGGCCTTGTCGAGGGAGTAGCCGTGGGCCGTGATCACGTTTTCGGACGCGTGGTAGGCCTTGCTGCGCTCCACCGAGCGTTCCGTCGCCGCGAGTAGCGACGCAAGCGCGGCGGAAGTTTTCACAGGAACCGGCTTGACGGGCGTCGCCGCCCTGTCCGCCGGAGCCCTGGCGGAGGCGGATTTCATTCCCTCCGGGTACTGCGGCGGGCGGCCTGTCACCGGGTGATCGAAGTGGAACGGCGCAATGTGAAAGCGGGGATAGATCTCGTACGTCTCTGAGGGCGGCCGGTCGGGAGGGAACTCGCGGCTTGGTCCAGGCGCGGGTTGCGCGTCCTTCGCCCAACCTTTTTCGGCATCCACGATGAAGCGCGGGTAGACGTGCATGGCCTTGAACTTCCAGACGCCGTTCTGCTTCACGAGCTCGTTCTCGTAGATCGACTGACTCCACAGCGCGCGACTTGCCGCGCCGAAGCCGTCAGGCGAAGGGGGGCCCCCGGTCGTCCCTGTCATGCCGAGTTCGGTGCCTCGCACGCGTGCAGAGCTTGCCGCGCCGAAGCCGTCAGGCGAAGGCGGAGGCAGCACGGTCACGATGGTCTGCAGGTGGATGTGATCGGTGATCTCGCCTTCGGCGAGTCCCGCAGGCCCAAGGGCGTTCAGCCCGCGCCGGATGCTCGTCCGCCCTGCGTAGACGCCCGAGCGGCCCAGCTCCATCGTGCCGTCCGTCGCGAACAGCTCCGCAACGTCGTCCCACATCTTCCGATCGACGTAGTAGCCGTACGCGTGCTGGAGATTCGTGACCTCGATCTCGTCGCTCAGCCGCTGCGCACGCGCGGTGAGATCCGCCATTCGCCTCGCGAGCGTGGCGAGCGTCTGTGGCCCCGTGGGTGACGTGGCGGGCGCACGCTCTGGCAGATCGAGGATCGGTTTGCCGACGCGCGACGGGTCGAAATGGAATGTTGTCGGATCGTTCGTTGCCTTCCAGCCGGGATCCTCATAGCGGCCCGAGTACTGCGGGAGGTAGCGGACCTCCTTGAACTTCCAGACACCGTTCTCGCGCACGTACTGGTTCTCGTAGACGCCACCCGCCCACGAAGCAGATGCCGCGGAGGTTCCGTATCCGCCGCCCAGCATCGCCATGATGTGCCAGCGGCCCTTCCCCGACTGGCCGTCGTCGGCGAGCGTCACGACCGGCTGCATCGAGATGTGCGGGTAGATGCGTCCGTCGGCGAGGCCGAGACGCCCACCTCCGACATCCTTCAGGAAGAGCGAGCGAATGCCTTCGCGGTTGAGCGCGCCCTGCGTGTAGTGACCGATGCCGGTGTCGGCGAAGAGATCCGCGAAGTCGTGCCACAGACCCAGCTCTGCGTAATGGCCGTAGGCGTGCTGGAGGCGCTTGATCGCCGAGACCGCTTCGACGCGCTCGACGAGCGCCTCGAGCCGATCGACGCGTCCCGTCTCCGCTGAAAGCTCCGGCGAGTCAAGTCGCTGCAGCGCGGACAGATCGCCTCCGGCGCCTGCCTTGAGCGAAGTCGCAGCGGTCAGCAGGGTCAGCACCGCGAGCGTACGGCGCACGATCATCGAGACCGTCCGAACAGCTCGCCGCCGTCGATGACGGTGGCCTTGGTCGGGCCGTAGCCGCTGATCGCCACCCAGGTGTCCTCGTCCAGCGCGCCGTCGTAGTGCGGGCCGCCCTTGGGATGCCGCATGAAGTCGCCTGGCTTCAGCGGGACGTCTCTTTCGGCCGGAAGACCTCGCCCTCGTCGGTGTGCCAGGTGCCTCGCAGCACGATGCACGTAGCGCTCGTCCGGGTGATAGTGCGGACGGCTCATGACGCCCGCGGGGAAATGGTTGATCGTGAGGTAGTAGCCCGGCTTCGAGGGATCGCCCTCGACCACCGCCGTCTCGACGCCGAGCGTGTTGCCTTCAGTGGGCCGCCACGTCAGCTTGTCGAACTGGACGCGCACGAACGGCCGTTCGGGAAATCCAGTCGGCAGCGTCACCGTTCCAGCCGGGGCCGCGTCGGGTGCGGCCGCGGCAGCGGGCGCAACGCTTTCCGCGGGGGCCGGCGCCGGCGCGCCGCCGCAGCCAACCAGCGACAGGCCCCACAGCAACCCGGCCGCAAGTGACACTCTCATGAGAATCCTTCAGTCCTGCTCGAACATGTGCGCCTGATACGGGAAGCCGTTCATGGCCAGGCGGCACGAGCGCAGCCCCTCCTGCCCGCCAAAACTCGCCAGGTGCCACGTCTGGCGCGGGACGTACACGACGTCGCCCTCCTCGGCTTCGAACTCTGGCAGCCCCTCGATGTTGTAGCGAATCTTGCCGAGCATGATCAGCCAGAACTCGCCACCCTCCTCGTGATAGTGGCCCTTGTTGCCCGGCTGCGGCGTCTGGTACCGCCCCATGATGATGTTCGCGAAGCTGCGATCGTCGGTGACGAACGCCCCACCGCGCTCCTCGCCGGCCACCACTTTGTCGAAGTCCACGACCGGCCGGTTCTGTGGGTCGAGCACGCCTCGCCCGCCCGTCACGCGTGTCGGGACGTACTCGAAGCCCGGCACCGGTACCGGTTTCTCGTCCATCGGATACAGCTTGCGCGCGCGGGTCACGTTCACTTCGAAGCGGAGCGCGGGCTCGGTGCCGACGTTCTCGATCTGATAGAACGTGCGATACGGCACCTGCACCATGACGCCCTTGGTGGCGACGACCGGCTCGCGGCCCTCAACGGTGAAGCGCAGCGTGCCCGACTGCACGATCCACCACTCACGGGTGTCGCCGTTCATGCGCCGGGGCGTCTTGCGGCCGGGCCCCATCGAGATCCACTGCGCGAACAGGCTTTCGTCGTCCACGATGGTCTCGGCCCAATCGGCCTGGTCCTTGTGCCGCGCCAGCACGTCGCGAAGCTTCGTATGCGGCCGGTGCACGCCTGTCCACCCGGCCGACTTCGCCTTGGGCGACAGGACCAGCAGCGGGGGCTCCTGCACCGCCGGAGGCCTCGCCGCGGCGCCGGTCGGGGTCTGCCCGGTCGACTGCGTGCCTGCGGCGGCGACGAGGATGGCCAGTGCCATGGCCACACGCCGACAACTCGTGAACCGCAGTTCCCATCGATTCATATCGTTCTCCTGCAAATCGCTACTCCGCCAGGATTCTGAGATCGCCGATTGCGTGTTGCACGGTTAGATCGATCGTGACGGGTGACGCCTCCGCGTGCGCGTTGATCCAGCGCCCATCGCGCTTCTCGAGGCCGCTGACGTTGGTGTCGCCAATCAGACCGGACGTCCTTACCGAAATGCCTACGCCGACCGGCAGGTGAATCGTGGTGTCGCCCGCGCCTGCCTGCACGGTCACTGTGTAGCTTTTGGCCGGCGTGCCGCGCACGTCCAGGTCAAGGTCGCCGGCGCCGAGGTGAACCGCCAAACCTTGCAGATTGAGGCGTCCAAGCATCAGCTTCGCGTCACCGGCGCTCAGCCTGACGTCAAGATCGACCGGCGTCGTCTCGTCGAGGCTCAGGCGCCAGTTGTTCTCGTGGCTGCCAGACGCCGAACCCTGATGCACAGTGAGCGTGCCCGCCCCCGCACCCGTCATGTACGTCATGGCCGGCTTCAAGGCAGGGATGTTGAAAGCAAAGTCGCCCTCGAAGAGCACCGTCGCCCCCGACTTCATCTCCAACTCACCGGCGCTCATGTCGATCTCGACACGCGCGCGAGTCGCCGCGCCACGTTCGACGGTGTGGTGTTCGCGCACGACGGGACCGGCAGGGCCACCCCTGCCGCCGCACGCCATCATCCATAAGGCCGCGGCGGCCACCGCCGCGCCTGCCGTCGTCAATCTCAGCATTGATTGAAGCCGCATGAACACCCCATCGAGCAGCCGATGATCATGCCGGCGGCCTGGGCGGGATTCTAGCGCAGAGCAGGCCGTGCCCGATCTGGCGCGTGTCAGCGCGGCGGTCGCGCGGACGATGTGGTCGGTTTCTGCTGCGTTGCGGACGGCTCGATGCGCAGGACGCCTCCGTTCTCGTGATCGACCAGCACGTAGAGGAGTTCGTCGGGGCCTTGCCGGACGTCGCGGATGCGCATCCGCAGCGGCGCCAACAGCGACTCGCGGCGGAGTTCTTCCAGCTTCTCGTTGACGAGCACCCGCTCGAGATGGCCCGTTCCAGGAATCTCGCCGGTCCGTTGTCCGCCCACGAAGATGTCCCCCTTCCATTTCGCGAGCTTGTTGCCAGTGTAGAAAGCCATGCCCGACAGGGAAATCGACGGCGTCCAGTACACGACCGGCGATTCCATGCCTTCCTTCGAGAATGTGGGTGACTGCCAGGGGCCCGGGTAGGTGCGTCCAAGGCTCACGATCGGCCAGCCGTAGTTGGCGCCGGGTTTCAGAAGATTGATTTCGTCGCCGCCATTCGGGCCCATCTCGCTCTGCCACATCACGCCGGTCACAGGATGGGCGGCGAGCCCGAGAGCGTTGCGGTGGCCGATCGTATAGATCTCGGGCTTCTGCCCGGCGCGGCCCACGAACGGGTTGTCCGGCGGCGCCGTGCCGTCGTCATTCAGGCGCAGCACTTTGCCCGAATAGCTGTTCGGATCCTGTGAGCTGCTGCCGTTCCCGCTGCTCGGCGTGGTCATATAGAGTTTGCCGTCGCGCCCCCACGCGAGCCGCGAAGGCCCGCTCACGCCCGCGCCGCAACTGAAGATGTCCGTGAGATCGGTGATCGCGGAGCCGTCGAAGCGGCCGCGAGCCACCGTCAACGCCGCCTGTCGCTCGGCGCCGGCCGGCTTCAGGTACGACAAGTAGATGAAGCGATTGGCGGCAAACTGCGGATGGAGCAGCACCTCCAGCAGTCCCGATCGACCCTGCACGCGGACAGCGGGGACGCCCGGGATGGGCCTTGGATCGAGCACGCCGCCGCGGATGATCCGGAGGCGCCCTTCCTTTTCCGTGACGAGCAGGGTTCCATCAGGCAGAAACGTCAGACTCCACGGATTCACCAGGCCGCGCGCGACCGGTACGACGCGGATCCGCATCACTTCGGCGGTGTCGTATTCGATAGCCTCGGCGGGAATCGGTTGCGGCTCGAATCCAGCCGGCGCGATCGGCGTACCGTTCTCGAACGGAACCGTCTGTTGAGCCGTGCCTGGCAGCGCGAGCGCGAGGCATGCGCAGGCGACGCCCAGCCCGATGATCGATGTGCCCCCGCGGCGCGGTGAGATCTGCATGTCCAATTACCTCATACGACAGTTGTCTATCCCTGCGCGCCCGTAGCGGCGTGGCTATCGAGGCAACGACGTGTTCTTCGGCGGCCATTCAGGCCAGACGTTGCCCGCCGTGGCCTCGATCGGAATTGGCCCTTGCAGCGAGAAGCCCGGAACAGGGGCGCCTTGCGGTCGTGGCGGTGGCGGCGGCTGGTGGTCCGCGGCCGTCGTGCACCGCAACTCGTTCCAGCCGACGTGCGCGGTGACATGCTTGTCGAACGTCGGCAGTTCGCCGTCAGCCCAGTCCTCATGGAGGATGTTGAACTTGAGCGTGTCGCCCTCGATCCTGAAATCGTCGAGCGCCGCCATCGTGTACGGGTTGTCACAGGTGCCGCAGACCATGCCGCGGAGCTTCCCGCCGGCCTTCTTGATGATGAAGTACTGTTTCGGCGCGCCGACACCGAATCCGAGCCACACGCCGATGACGTCCTTCTCGGTCAGCTTCGTTTTCCAGGGACCAGGCTGAATGTAAGGCAGGCCGTCTGCGCCGTCGGGGTTCCGGCGACGGATGTCTCCAGGCACGGATGGACGACTCTTCGGGAGCACGGACACCATCGCCGGAATCGCGTCCGGGCCACGTGGATCCTTAATCAGGACGCGTTCGAACGTGCGGCCACCGGGGGCCCCGCTCGTCCCGGTCACGATCAGGCGTCCCTCGCTGAACTTCGCGAGCGCTTTGTCCTTGTATGCCGTGCTGCCGTCCGCCTTCACGTGGGTGACCTCGAACCTGATGCCGTCTTGTCCGAAGGTCCCGTCGACAAACGCCAGCGTGGTCGCATCGGTGCAATACGTGCAGTAGATGCCTCTGACCGTCGTGCCGCGAATCGAGAATTCGTAGGTGTGGGCCTCGCCGCTGTCGGTTCGCCAGCCGCCGCGATAGTCATCGGCGTTCTGACCTGCTGCCGCGCGCGCGAACGCGAGCACGGCGACGAGCATCACCACCTGTTTCATAAGCGCCTCCGCGCGTGACGCGTAGTCCGATTGGGCAGTGTATCTGAAGGCTGACGCCTACGGCGCGAGTTCCGCCGTGAGGGAGCCGCCATTCAACTGCGGCCCGCTGACGACGGTCTTCACCAGCTTCCGCGACTCCTTTGCCACCCAGTAGATCACCTTGTTCTCGTCGTCTGGTGACGCCAGCTCGACCCGGAACGTGTCGAAGGCGCCGGCGGGCACGGTGATCTGCTCGCTGGCGGGGACGGTCAGGCGCACAGTTCTGACCTTCGGCGGCTGAAGGCCGAAGTTCCGGAAGACGGTCGTATAGCCTTCAGCCAGCGGGAGAGTTGCCAGCACCAGCGGTCCCGCGGCGCCGTCCGCGAAGAGAATTCCGTCCACCGGTGACGAGATGTCGGCGCCCTGCGCGCCGGCAGCCATCCGTCCACTGATCTTCCCGCCAGCGACCGCGAGGTCGATCGTGACCGGTCCCTGCCTCACCGCGCGGCTGCGCAGCCCCATGTCGTTCTTGTTGATCACCGTGCGGTCTGTTTGCTCCCCGCCCGGTAGCGTCGTCGTCTGCGTCACGACCCACGTGTCGCCTTCCTCGACCGCCGCGATCGACGTCTTCAATGGAATCGTCTGCCCGCCCATCTCGACGCGCGCCGCGTAGTTGAAAGTGCCGCCCCGCAGTGCGGATACCGGCACTGGCGGTTTGGCCGCCGAGACGTCGGGCGCTTTGGCGAGCGTGACCGTCGCGGGGTTGACGGTGATCTCACGCAGGCGCGTCGTCACCTCTGCGGTGGCGTCCGGCTGGAAGCGTCCCTCGAGGTGCGCGGCCAGGAATTTCTCGGCGGAGGCGAACGCCGCCATGTTGTTCACCGGCTTGGCGAATCCGTGTCCTTCGTCGGGGGCCATGATGTACTCGACCGGGAAGCCGCGGTCGCGCAGCGCGACGACGATCCGCTCCGATTCGGCCTTCTTCACGCGGGGATCGTTCCCTCCCTGGATGACGAGGAGCGGGGCGGTGATCTTGGACGCCGAGTTGAGCGGCGACTGCCGCTCGAGCTGTGCGCGTCCCTGGGGCGTCGACGGATCGCCCATCCGCTCGTAGAACATCTTCCGGCCGGCTTCCCAGTACGGCGGGATCGATTCGATCAAGGTGATCAGGTTCGAAGGGCCGACGAGCGACACGCCGGCCTTGTAGAGATTCGGCGTGAACGCGAGGCCCGCGAGCGTCGCGTAGCCGCCGTAGGAGCCGCCGAAGATGCCGACGCGTTTCGGGTCGGCGGTGCCGTCCGCGATCAGATGTCGGACGCCCCACGTCAGGTCGTCCTGCATCTTCTCACCCCACTGTTTGTTCCCGGCGTCGATGAACTTCTTGCCGTAGCCGGTCGAACCGCGGAAGTTCGGCTGCAGGACGGCGTAGCCGCGGTTGGCGAAGAACTGCGCGAGCGTGTCGTATCCCCACCCGTCGCGCGCCCACGGGCCGCCGTGCGGCACGACCAGCAGCGGAAGGTTTCGTGGCGCCAGCACCCTTCGGGAGCGTCAGGTACGCGGGAATCTCGAGGCCGTCGGACGAGGCGTACCGGATGGCCCGCATCGGCGCGAGTGCCTCGCGCGGCACGCGTTCGCGGACGCGGTACTGCATCGTGAGCGCCTTGGTGTCGCGGTTGTAGAGGTACGTTTCGCCGGGCTCGACGTCGCCGTGCGCCACCAGCAGGTACTTCCGTTCGTCGCGCGTCGACGAGATGAAGTTCAACTGCCGGCCAGGCAAGCGCGTCTGGAGCGCCTTGTACTCCGCTTCCCACTGCTTGTCCTTCCAGTGCACCCGGGGGCGATCGTCGTTGTAGACCGTTGCGATGAGCTCGTCGGTCCGCTCGGAGAAGATCGGGGCGCCGAGATCCACGCGGTTCTCCGGGTCCGATTCGACGAGCGTTTCGGCGCCCGACTGCACGTCGAGGAGCGTGAGGCGCGCCAGGTTCACGTCGGCGCCGCGGTTGGTGACCATGTACACGCGCCGGCCATCGGGATGGAAGCGAGCCGGGCCGCATCCCTCGAAGACGCCGCACGTGTAGATCGGCGTGAACTTGTCCTCGTCCACGCGCAGCACTTCCGTGTCGCCGTTCTCGGGGGAGCGCACCGCCAGGCGCAGACGGCCGGACAGATCGAACACCCAGCTCGAGATTCGCCCGTTGTTCTGGCGCATCAGCTTGCGTGCTCCCGTCGAAAGACTGACAGAGTACAGGTCGTGCCAGGCGGGGTCGCGGTCGTTCAGGCCGATGTAAATCGTGTCCGGGTCGCTCCGCGGCATCGCGTAGAGCACCACCCGGACTTTCGTCAGTTGCGTCAGGTTGCGGGCAGGCGGCACGTCGCGCCCGGCCGCGGGCGGCGCGGCCGGATCGACGACGTAGAGGTTGTAGTTCTCGTCGCCACCCTGGTCCTGCACGAAGAGGATGAACTTGCCGTCGTAGCTCCAGTCGTAGCCTGGGATGGGCCGCGTGGTGTCGTCGGTGATCGGCCGCGCCGCATCGAACGGCTCCTCGGTGCGCTTCACCCAGATATTGCGTGTGCCCTTGTACGGCTTGATGAAGGCAATGAAGTTCCCATTCGGCGAGAGGCGAGGGCCAGCCAGCTCGGGATTGCCGAAGAACAGCTCGCGATCGATGACTTGCGGCCGCGCACCGGACGGGGTCGCGGTCTGGGCCGCCGTGCGCTCGACGCTGGCCAGCAGGACGAGCGCGGCGACGGAGGCGAGGACGAAACGGTCGACACGTATCAGCATGATGGAACCTCTCATCTATTGCCGGAGTAGCCAGCTACTGCTTGCAGCCATCACGAGACCTGCCTCTGAGAAGATACACCGATATCTCTTTCATGAATGGCTATTGACCCCCGCAGGTGCCAGGCCAACCCTGCAGGCAGGCGCGCGCGTAGAGCTGCGCGGGCTCCAGATCCTGGAACGGGCCCTTGCTACCGCGCAGGATGAACCGGTAGTCGGCAACCGTCGGCGCGTCGCGCCGGAACGTGTCGCCCCGCGCGAGGGCGGACGTGTTGTCGCAGCCGGCGGAGAACCGCAGCCCGCACGCGCGCTCGAACACCATCGCCGCCCGGCGGCGATTGTCGTAGCGCTCGGTCAATAGAACGCCGAGCTCGTTGCACGCCCATCCGGAACCGTCCTCGCAGTAGCCGTCCTGCAGAAAGTACAGATCCTCGCAGGCGCTGCGCGCGTCGGCCGCGCACGCCTTCTGCCAGAACGGCAAGTATTGCCCTGGATGTTTGTCGCCCAGGTACCCGGACGCGCTCATGGCGACGAAGGCAACCGCCCACACGCTGATGTAAGCCAGGTGCCTCCGGCGCGGGACCAGCGCCCGTCCCCACGCCGAGGGATCGATTCTCTGGAGCAGCGGCGACCGCTCTCGCAAGGCTACGGAGGGCAGGCGCCAGCCGATCGAGCAACTTCGCGGACAGATTGAGCAGCGGCACCTGCAGCAGCTTGTCGTAGAACCCGGGCATTCCCGCGCGGATCAGCACGCTGTACAGCAGGACCGTGGAAGCCCCGTAGAGCACGCCGTACACGATGCGCCCCAGCTCGGTCCGCGGCGACGTGGCCGGATCGGTGAACAGCAGGTGCATGCCAAGGAACACGGCAATGGGCACATGCGAGTCGGAGAAGAAGTAGGCGCCGGTAGCGGCGTAATAGACCGCGCTGAAGACGAACGTCGTCACCACGGCCGACATGGTCATCGACGTGACGCCGAACAGATACTGCCCGGGCATCGCGAAGAGAAAGATCGCGAGATACATCTGGGGCGGAAAGAACTGGGTCTGCGCCACGTCGGCGCCCCAGGTTATCTGGCTCGCGTTCGTGATCAGCAGGAGCGCCGATGCCACGGCGAGCGGGAACGACGAGGGGTTGAAGATGTGCGTGTTCACCTCGTCGCGTGTCCAGCGCAGGAACTCCTTGGCGAGAAAGCCGAGCGCCACCATCGCGAACTGCAGGTAGAACCAGTCGTCCTTGAACCACAAGAACAAGTTGATGCTGAAAATGATCGGGAACGGCCCGAAGCCCAGCACGAACTTACGCCGATGCGTCCACGAGAGCAGGCTGTCGAAGCCGTAGGCAAACAGGAGCTGCGCGGCAATGAGCGGAGCGGCGTGATAGACCTCGCGCCAGTAGTAGCCCCAATACAGGATGACCGCGCCTTGCTGACAGGCCTGCAGGTAGTGCTGGCGGCGCGCCACGATTTCGAGCGCCACGTCCTGCCCACGGCGCAGAACGCCGAACAGCAGCCCGCTCCACGCGAGCAGGAACAGCGCGGCAAAGACGATGGAGACGCGCACCGTGGGACGCTGCTGCAGCAGGGAGAGTTGGCTGAGCAGGAGCAAGCCGGCGACGAAGCAGGCGTTGAGGACAAAGGCGCCACCGGCCGAGAGCCTGGTGCCGGCAGCGGGTGCGGCGGCCCGCGTTCGCGCAGACGTGGCCGCACCTCGAGACCTCTTCATCGATTGCCTGGTTGGTCGCCTCGAGCTGCTGCGCGATGAAGGGCCATCCGATTACGGTTCGTAGACCTGCGTGGTGCCGGTAAACAACGGCTTGCCGTTGCTATCCCTGATGGAGTTGGCGATGGCGATGGCCGGAAAGTTTCGCGCTGGAGCGCCCGACACTTTGACGCGGTCACCGGGTTTCAACGAATCGCGCGTCCATCCCCGGCGCATCAAGGTCACGGGGCTCGGCAGCTCGAAGCTCCAGTTCACCTTTTGGCCCTTGTCGTCGGTCACATCCACATAGACCCACGCGTGCGGGCTTCTCCATTCCACCTTGGTCACCGTGCCCTCGACTTCCACTTTGGCGCGTAGGTCGTACTCCGATTGGGAATGATGGGCCCAGGCGGCAGGGGCCAGCGCAAGGCAGAGGCCGACAAAGGCTGAGAGGTGAGACAAGACGATGATTCATTTCTTGTAGAGCTTGGTGTCCCGTTCGTTGTCCATGCAAATCTCTTCGAGCATCTGGGTGTCCACCTGCAGCGGCCATTTCGATCGTGACCGACCAGGGCTTGGTGTAGGCCTTGGGATCATTCACGGCAATCTCGATCTGCATGAGGCCGAAATTGAGGCGCTTCAGCCGCTCGGTGACGCGGGCCGATTCGGTGACCGGACTGCCCTGGATATCGAGCCACATGTCGTCACGGATGCCATTGGTCTCAATGACCAGGGTGTCGCCTTCCCAGTGCCCGGTCGAGTAGCCGTTCCATGTCGGATTCGGATTGACGGGCAGCGGTCGCCCATCCAGGTACACTTCGCGATAGGCCGCGTTGAATTCATGCAGTACCACCATCATGCCGGGCGTCTGCACGATCCTGCTGTGCTGCGGCAGCGTCCAGGCGCGCGGGAAGTTTGGTGGCATGCAGTAGCTATGCGGATCTTCCCGGCCGCCGTTGGCGCGCCGTATTTTCATCTGCTCCTTGGACCATTCGGTGTAGGGCAGGCCGTCCTTCAGCTTGATGCCCAGGTTGATCTGCTCGCGCGCCATGCGCTCTTCCTGGATGCAATCCTTTTCCCGGCAGAAATCCCTGGACGGGACATTGGCGAACCACATGCCGGAAAAATCCGGCTTGCCGTCGGGTGTGCGCGGGGCCGGCGCCTTCAGGTTCGGAGCGCCGTTGGCCAGTCGCGGAATCCCCGGGGTGGGATAGTTGAGCCACTGAGCTCGGACTACATCGGGACCTGTGGCCAACACGAACAGCAGCATCGCCGGCCATAGCGCTCCCACGGGCGAGCCGCTGTTCAATTGCGATGGATGTTTGGTTGTCAGCATCCGTACGTCATTCGTTGTGTGGGTTGACAGGCAGGCAAGTGTATGGCCGGCAGTTGGGAGTCAGAAGTCAGAACTGAGAAGCTCCAACTTCCGACTCTAAACTTTGAACTTTGAACTTTGGCTCTTAACTTTGAACTCTCAACTTTGAACTTTCAACTTTCTTCTAGTGTCGAATCTGAGAGGTGACGGTGCCTTCCTCGTAGACCTCGCAGTTGCCGCGCTCCCGAATCAGTCCCGCTTCGGGATTCGGCATGAGCGTCATGGTGCGCGGCGTCATCACCCACGGCTCGGCGAGCACCTCCGGATCTTCGACGGTCACCTCGTAGAGAATTTGATTCCCCTTCCGCGTGAACTTCTCGACGACGTGCATCTGATCGGAGTGGAAGAACCCGCCTCGTGCAAGCCACGTGGTGTCGACGAAAGACGTCGAGTCGAGCACCAGCGTGTCGCCTTCCCAACGGCCGATGGTGTACCCGTAGAATGTCGTCTCGATTTCCCGCTTCGGATCGCGCTTGCGGCCGTCGGTCGGCACCACCCGATACTCGCCGTAGCCGCCGCCGCCGTCCACGCCGGCGCGGTAGAGGAAGACGACGTCGCGATCGGTTTGGGTGATCCGCGCACGGTGCCCCGTGGCGCGGAATGCCCAGCGGCTGGCACGTCATCACCGGATCTTCCTTGTTCGTCCACATGTCGAGGTACTGGACCTTGTCCCAGTGCTCAGGCTTGTACAGCCGGACGATTCGGTCCGAACCGGGAGGGCGCCTCGAACTCGTAGTCCATCGTCTGATTGACGGTCCGCGAGCAATCGGCGCTCTGCGTCGGACCGCAGCGGCGGAAGCCGTACCGCCAGTTGAAAAAGCCACCGCTCTGCCAGCTGCCGGTCAGATCCGGGTGCCCGTCGGCCCGCCGCGGTGTCGGCTGATCCTGCGCCGATTGCGCTGGCGGCGCTGGCGGCCCAAAGGTCGGGGCCGCTGGAAAAGGCCTCGTGGGCGGCGCCGCCACGGTCACCGTGATCGCCTTCTGCACGCTCGCCGGCACCGGCATCACGACATACACGCTGCCGGTTTCCGTTTCCTTCGTCGTGACATCGCGAACGACCGCGCCGTTCCGACGCTCGGTCAATTTGCCGGCGTACAGCACCTCGACTTTGTTGAGGGGATTGTTCCAGTCCTGGTAGTTGCTGTAGGTGAACTCGGTCGTGGCCGATCCGTTCTTCACCACGACGCGCTCGGCCATGTACTTGGCATCGAGCGTGGCCGTTGCCGTCGCGCCGGGCACGCCCGGGATCGGGAACGTGACGACGGGCTTCCCGCCTTCCCAGGCGACGCGACGTCTTGCCCGCCATCGTCACACCGTCTTGCAGCAGCGTGGCGGGATTGGCGCCCCATTCGGACCTTTTCGTTGACGCCGAGGACCGCCGCCTTCGGCGCGCCCTGCGGACTCGCCCATAACCTGATCAGCCGCTCTTGCACCGCCGTCGCCATCGGCGTCGCTTTACCCTTACCGGGAACGATTTCGGCGCCTGGGATGTCTTCGT
Organism: uncultured Acidobacteriota bacterium; assembly: GCA_963755195.1. GTDB lineage: Bacteria > Acidobacteriota > Vicinamibacteria > Vicinamibacterales > CAVVIG01 > CAVQJU01. The sequence goes on from CAVWIZ010000001.1 coordinate 603,837, forward strand.
TCCACGCGTATTGGCCGCTCACGACCTCGACGTTCGAGTACGCCTGGCCGTTGGCGCGCGTGCACGTGTACTGAACGCGCTCGCCCGGCGTCTGATAGTTGATGCTGGCGCGATACTTCGTCAGCGTGCAGGGCTGGCCGTCGACCTGGATCGCTGCCGCCGTTCGCCTGATACTCGAGCGTCACCATCAGCTCGTGCTCGTCGATGCCCCGCAGCATGCCCATGTACCAGGTCCAGTTGAAGAGCACGGCGCGCAGATCTTTCGCGTCCTTCGCCGGCGTGTAGGGTGGCTGCTGGTTGCCGCCGAACTGCGCGTGCATCGCGACCGTCAACAGACCGCCGAGCGCTGCAGCGGCTCCGAATGCGACGCTCGTCCGAATCGTTGCTTGTCGAAAAGTCATACTGACCCCTCTGTCGCTAATCATTGGGGTTACCTGCGGAGATCGTGATGACCTTCCCGTCGGCCGTGGTAATCGACTTGAGAAACCCCAGAGGACTGCCGTCCCTCGCAGGGATGAACTTCGCGGTGATCGTGTCGCCGGCCTTGAGCACATTCGAGTTCTTGCCGACGCCTCGTTCCGCGAGAGTTGTCGCCGAGCCGGTTGTGAACTTCCAATCGGTCATCGTGCCATCGGCGTTCTTGACCTCGACGGTCATCGACCCGTGGGGATTCACGAACTGGATTTTCGTCAGCGTCCCGGTGACTTCCTTCTCGCCCTTCATGTCGTAGACGCCCGCGAGGGAATGATGAGCCAGTAACGACCCACTGGCCATCAGCCACACGCACACGCCGACACATCCAAAAGTTCGCCCAATCATTCCTGCGCCCTCCGTGAAGTGGTGATCGGCACCTGGTGCCATCACCCAGCCACGTCACAAGCCGGAAAACGGTCGCCCGAGCGCCGCTTCGTATCGCGAGCGCCCAGGGTCGAATTATCGCCTGATTGTCAATCCGGCGTGGGGTCTTTTCGGCGAGCGCGCCGAGGAGACCAGCTTTCGTGCCCTCGAGAGCTAATCCTTGCCGCTGAAGCCGCGCATGAGCGTAGGATTCATACAGCTCCCTGTATTGAACCCCGACAGCGAGGCCGAAGATGGCGCCAGCACGACGTAGTCGCTCCACGCGAATCTCAGGGATCCACTCTTGCATCGGCGCCACGCCATGAAGAGCCGCCTCCGCCCCGCTCATCGCGCCAGCGCGCTCGCGGCGTTCGTCCTGTCCTCCGCCCTCGTCGGCGCGCAGACGCAAATCACGCCGGCCGAAAACCGCTACACGCCCGCGCAGGACGTGGAGATGGGACGTCAGGCTGCGGCGGAGGTGCGGAAGCAACTGCCCCTCATGCGCGACGAAGAAGTCACGTCGTACGTGCAGGATCTGGGGCGGCGCCTGACAGCCGCCATTCCGGAGGACTTGCGTCACCCGGAATTCCAGTACACGTTCGACGTGGTCAACGTGAAGGAGATCAACGCCTTCGCGCTGCCTGGCGGGCCGATGTTCGTGAACCGCGGCATGGTCGAGGCGGCGAAGACCGAAGGCGAGGTCGCGGGCGTCATGGCGCATGAGCTCAGTCACGTCGTGCTGCGGCATGGCACTGCCCAGGCGAGCAAAGCGACGAAGTACGAAGTGGGCCAGCTCGCCGGCGCTGTTCTCGGCGCGATCGTCGGCGGCGGCTGGGGCAAGGTCATCTCGACAGGGTACCCAGTTCGGCCTCGGCACCGCGTTCATGCGGTTCAGCCGCGAATTCGAACGCGAAGCGGACCTCGAGGGCGCGCGCATCATGTCGCGCGCCGGGTACGACCCGCGCGACATGGCGAACATGTTCAAGACGATCGAAAAGAATCGGGTTCCGGCGGCCCACAGTGGCTGAGCGACCATCCCGACCCGGGCGATCGGTACGAGTACATCACGCGCGAGGCGAAGCTCCTCCGCGTGGAGGCGGTGGCCCCGGTGGCCCAAGACACGCGACGCTTCGAGCAGGTGCAAAACCAGCTTCGCCGGTTGCCGGCGGCGCTCTCGACCGAACAGGCAACGCGGAATGCCAGCAAAGGCAGCCGCCCGACGGGCACCTCCGCCCGCGGAGTGCTCGCGCCGTCCGGCCGCGTGGAAGCGCCCTCGTCCAGCACACGCACCTACACCGCCGGCAACGTGTTCCGCGTGACCGTACCGGCCAATTGGCACGAACTGCAGGATACGAACACGGTGATCTACGCGCCCGACGGCGGGTACGGCGATTACGACGGTCAGACCGTGTTCACGCACGGCATCGAGATGGGCGTTGCGCGAAACGAGACGCACGACCTTCAGACGGCGACCAACGAGCTCGTTGATTCACTGGCGCGCAGCAACCCGAATCTGAGCCGGCCGTCCGGATTCGACCGCGTGAGTATCAGCGGTCGCCGCGGACTGCGTACGGTGCTCACCAACCGATCGGAGGCGACCGGCCAGCGCCGAGATGATCGAGCTGTTCACGTCACAACGACGCGACGGGACTCTCTTCTACGGCGTGGCGGTCGCGCCGCGTGGATGCGTTCCCCTCCTACCGCGAGCTGTTCGACCGGATCGTCAACTCGATTCAGTTGCTGGAATAGCCGCTCGAAATGGAACATCAGTCGGGCTGTGCCCCTAGAAGACATTAGGCGATCCCGGCGCCGCGGGTAACGGTGGATCCACGGCTTTCACCGCGGAGGGATGCGACGGCAAACCGCGTGGATTCCATCTGACCCCAAGACCTACGCTTTCCCTTCCGACCTGTTGAGCCTGCCCCCTCGAGCCGATAGACCGTCGTGGATACCCTCACGATGCACGACCCGAACCCAGCGCTGGCGACTCGAGAGGCGGAGGTCCCTCAGATTTCGCTCGAATGGGTCAACATCGAGTTCTCGTCCAGGTGCAACCTGCGATGCAAGTGGTGCAGTCTGGATTTCGACAAGGCGTCCGTGCACATGGACGAGGCCCTTCTCGCGAAGGTGCTGGATGAACTGTTTTCCACTCAAGGTTGGGCCGTCGGTGAAATCGCGCTGCACAACGGCGGCGAGACGCTGCTGCATCCGAGGTTGGCGTCGATGCTGGCCGTGATTGCGGCCAAGAGAGCCGGCCACACATCGTTTCCCGCCGTCTCGCTCTTGACCAACGGCGTGCTGCTCAACGAAGCCAAGTCGAACGCCATTTTGTCGTCGGGCGCGATCGATCTGCTTCGCGTCAGCGTCGATGGCGGCACCGTCGCCGCCTTCGAGGAGATCAGGACTCCGGCCAAGTGGAGCAGGGTTCGCGACAACGTCTTCAGCTTCGTGAAGTTGAACAACGCGGCGGCGCGACGGATCAAGACCGGCGTCATTTGTGTCGTCCCGCCAGACCAGCCGCTCACGCTCGACTGGATGGAGGCGGAGTTTCGCGACGTCCTTCTGGCGGTTGATTCCTACGAGCTTCGTCACCCCCACAACTGGGACGGGAGCAAGGAGCTCGGCTTGACTTCCGAGCCTGCGCCCGCTCCTGGCGTCCCCCTGCAGCTTTATGGGATGGGCCGCTCGCTGCTTCGACAAGCGCGCAACGTCATCGCACCCGGCCGGGCGGCACAGCAGCACCGGGTGTGCAAGTTCCTGCTGCGCGAGCTGGTGCTTCTTCCCGACGGCCGCGTCACGGTCTGCTGCGCCGACCTCAACGCACGAGGGGTCATCGGCGATCTCGGGGAGAGCAGCCTGCGCGACGTCTTCAATTCCGCGGGACGTGCGTCGATGATTGAGGCATTCCGCCGCGGGGACAAAGCGTCGATTCCTTTGTGCAAGGACTGCGCCGGGTACTACGACTGAACGAGAAAACGACCATCGAGAAACAGGGGCACTTTGCGTTCGTCGATTCCTTGCGCGGAATTGCCGTGCTCGGAGTGTTGCTCGTTCACACCGGCCAGCGAGTGGCAGGATTGCCGGCGCACGTGGAAGCGGCCACGAAATTCGGCGGCTACGGCGTGCACCTGTTCTTTGTCGCCAGCGCGTTCACGCTGTTCTCGTCGCTCAATCAACGGTCGCGGTCCGAAGGCTGGCCGACGCTCAACTACTTTCTGCGCCGCCTCTTCAGAATTGCGCCACTCTTCTGGCTGGCCGTGCTGTTCTACGTGTGGTGGTACGGTACCGGCCCTCAGTACTGGGCTCCACGCGGCATCGGATGGCTCGACGTGCTGGCGACGGCCGGCTTCGCCCATGGGTGGAGCCCGACCACGATCAACAGCGTCGTGCCCGGCGGATGGTCCATCGCCGTCGAGATGAACTTCTATCTGCTGGTGCCCTTCCTGTTCACGCGGCTGACGAACCTGCGACGGTGCGTGTGGTTCTTCATCGCGTGCGTTCTCGGACAGGCCGTTGTCAACGTTGCGATGCGGCCTGTCTTCCTGCGGATGCTGTTCGCTGACGAGCAGTACCTGGCAGACCTGATGCACGGCCTCTGGCTGCCATCGCAGTTGCCCGTGTTTGCGGCGGGGTTCGTGTTGTATTACGCGCTGGCCCCCCGTCTCGCTCGTCAAACTCGTCAGGGCGGTCACGCCACGCTGGCGTCGCGGACAGGCTGGCCCTCGCCGGGCCTGTGGATGGCGCTTGCAGCCGTCGTTCTTGCACAGCGTTTTATGGCGCCACCTTCGATGTTCTGGGGAAGCCTGTTCGCGATCCTGGCAGCAGGGCTCGCACTCCACCCATCGTCGCTCCTTGTCAACGTCTACACCCGCTACCTCGGCAACATCAGCTATAGCGGATACCTGGTCCACTTCGTCGTTCTTGACCTCGCAGAACGGGTGATTCGGCACTTCACCCCGATCACTCGATACCCACTGCCGCATCTGGCGGTACTCTACGCAGCGGTCGTGTTGGGAACAGTCCTGCTCGCCACCGCAATAAATCGCCTGATCGAGGAACCCGGGCGTGGAGTAGGGCGGTCGCTGATCGCTGAACTCGAGAGAAGGCATCGAAAGCCGGTCCTGGAATTCTCATCATCCGGCAGCTGACGCCGTTTCCATCGCGCGAATGTGGGCGGCCGCCACATCGCGGACGTCGACGAGGCCCCACGTCAGTCCGACGATGCCGGGGTAAGTCCCCTTGAGCAGGTCGACCAACATCTGATTTGACGTGTTGAGTCCGGGCGCGAGCGGAGGCCCGACCACCAGAATCGGATTGATCGCGCTGAGATCGAACCGCGGCTGCCGCTGGCGCACGAAAGCCCACGCGGCGCGTTCGGTCGCTTGTCGTTGGCGGTGGACATGGCCTTGCGCTGGCGTCGCGCCGGCCGAGTGGCTATTCTTAGCCTATCCACCGGAGGACAAGCATGGAGCGTCTCAGCCCCCGCACGCTGGCGTTGACCGGCATCTGTCTCGCCTTCGTCGCCGCCTCCGTCTCGACGGCGTTCGCGCAGCGCGAAGCTGTCGTCCCGCCGCCGTCGCGGTTTGCCTCCGCCCAGGAGCACTACAGCTTTCTGTTGAAGAAAGCGAAAGGCGGCACGAAGCACACCGTCGCCTCGCTCCCCGATTGGTCAGGCATCTGGCAGTCCGGCATCACGACGATGAGCATGAAGCATCCGGTCGACGCGCCGCTGTCGCCGGTATATCGGGCTCACTACGACGAGAAACAGAAGCAGGAACGCGAGGTCGGCGAGGTCTACTACGACCGGCTAACGCACTGCGAGCCGTCGGCGTACCCGCGATGGCTCGTCGAGCCGTACCACAAGGAATTCTCGTTGAGCCCGAACCAGGCCTGGCTCATGCAGGAATTCATGAACGAAACCCGCCGCGTGTACACGGACGGCAGGCCGCACGCGACGCCGGAAGGTCACACATGGCTGGGCGATTCGATCGGTTTCTGGGACGGCGACGCGCTCGTCAGCTGGACGATGGCGGTCAAGGCCGCGGACTATCTGCGCGGGTACCCCGACAACAGCGCCGAGCTCGAAGGCGTCGAAGTCTGGCGGCGCGTCAAAGGTCAGAACGGCCAACCCGACCGCATCGTCGTCCAGGCGACCATGTACGATCCGGTTGGGCTGACGGCGCCCTGGAACGTCGCGATGTCGTACGTCAAGGCCGATTACCAGTACCGCATTCGCTACTGGGACTGCGCGCTCACGAGCAACGACACACTCGGAGCGGACGGCAAGACGACCACTGTCCTGCCGGGCGAGCAGGGGTTCAAGGCGCCACAGAACGACGTGACGCGAGCGCCGCAGGGCGCCAGGCCGAAGTAGCGCGCAGGAGACAACAGACATGAACACGCGTCTTGTCATGGCCGCCGCTGCGCTGGCGGGTGCCTTCACAGTGGCCGCGCCGGCGGGCGCGCATCACTCGTTCAACATGTTCAGCATGACGCCTCAGGCGGAGATCGTCGTCGAAGGCGTCGTGAAACAGTGGGCGCTCATCAACCCGCACTCCTGGCTCACTGTCACCGTGACCGATGCGAACGGCACGCAGACGGACTGGTCGTTCGAGGCTGCCGCCGTCGCGCAGCTCATCCCGAAGGGCATCACCATCGACACCTACAAAGTCGGCGAGAAAGTCAGGGTGGTCGCAGGGCCGCTCAAGGACGGCCGGCACGGCGGCGTCCTGAAGTTCGTGCAGCACGCCAACGGCACGTACACGCTGCCGAACGACGCCGGGAACATCGGGCAGGAAGCCCTGGACCGGTGGAAAGCCAAAAAGCCATAAGTACGGCAGACCTGAAGGCCTGCCCTCTCAATCAGCTACGGCTTCATCGAGCGATAGGCAAGTCGATACGCATTGAACGACCCAAGCCACAGCTCGTCGCCCGCCTGCATGGCGATCGCCCGTCCAGGAACCAGGTGTCGATTGCGGATCGACAAGCTGGTCGTCTGGACTCGCGCGCGGGCCATGGTCTGTCGCCAACGAGCGCGGCTTCAGAGGAGATTCCTAGAAGCGCTCTGCGACGGTTGGGATGCCGAGCGAAATCCCGGACACGTGTTCATCAACGAATGGGATGAACAGCGAAGCCGCGTAGAATTGCTGGAGAAGTTCCGCCGCGGCCTGGCGCGCCGAAGCAAGCGCCGTTGATGTACGCTTGCGAAGGCTGGAGGGATGGCCGAGTGGTCGATGGCGGTGGTCTTGAAAACCACTGTGGGGGAAACTCCACCGGGGGTTCGAATCCCTCTCCCTCCGCCAATACTCTCCATTTCGAGGTCATTGCGTGCGCCACGCGCGATTGGAACCCCGGCAGCTAACTCCGGGTCATCACTCAGACATGTGGAGCCGTGACGCGCGGCCTACGTCGACCTTCGACTGACTACAATAGCCCGATGACTCGCATCGGAGACGCGCGCGGGTCGTGGTTCTTCTCGGGCTGGGTCGCCATCGTCCTGCTCGTCGTCATCCCACCTCTCTGGATCACCCTCGCGCTCACGAGACAACGCGAGGACGCGATGCGTCTCGTCCACCGCTGGGCCAGACGCGTCTTCGCCGTTTGCGGTTGTCCACTCAGCGTCAGCGGCTTTCCACATCTCGACAGACCGCACTGCGCCATCATCGTTGCCAACCACGCGAGCTATCTCGATTCAGTGGTGCTGCTGGCGATTCTGGCGTGCGACTTTCGTTTTGTCGCGAATCGCGCGAGCTCGCCCGGCCATTTGTGGGGCTCGTGCTCCGCAAGGGAGGGCACATCATCGTCGATCGGCACTCAATCCAATCTCGTGAGGCGTGCGGACGGGCGATGCTCGAGGCGCTCAATCACGGCACGTCGTTGGTGCTGTTTCCGGAAGGGACGCGCTCCACGCGTCGACTGCAGCGCTTCGAGAATGGCGCCTTTCGGGCCGCCATCAGAACCCGCACACCGATCGTTCCCATGGCCATTGCAGGGACCGCCGACATCCTGCCTCGACACGGCCGACTGCTTCGCCGTGCGCACATCCACGTCACGATTGGGCCGCCCATCTATCCTGCGGATGCGTCTCGGACAGCCGTCCAACTTCGTCAACACACTGCAGCCGCTATTGCCACCAGCCTCGACGAATCATGAAGCCGGCACCAGTGTGCTGAGCACGGCCTGCAGGATCTTCACCATCCGCTGATTCGTGGGACGGTCTTTGACCGCCACGCGAACGGCGTGGCGACTAAGGCTCGGCCCCATATTCGCCACATCGCGCACGAACAGTCCGAAGCGACGTGCGCGTGTCACGAGTTCCGCGGCATCTGGACCGTCAGCGGGTAGTTCGCACAACAAGAAATTGGCACAGCCCGGAACGACCTGCCACCCAAGCTCCTCGAGATCGCGCTGCAGTTCCCGTCGCAGCGCATGTGTCGCGTCCCACTGCGCACGGTAGTAGTCCGCGGCCTGCAGCGCCTCACACGCCGCCATCTGGCCCGGCAAGCTCACCGCCCACGGTGGACAGTGCGGTCGCAGATCGTCGATCAGGGAAGAGGGCCCGACCAGGTACGCCACTCGCACACCCGACAACGCGTAGGCCTTCGAGAGAGACTTGCACACGAGCACATTCGAGGAACTGGCCGCGTAGCGCTCCAGCGATTGATCGGGTCCCACATAGTCGACGTATGTCTCATCGAGCCAAAAACGTGTCGTGGCAGGAGCGTCAGTCAAGAGTTTCTGAAGCACGGTCCTCGGCAGATGCCGGCCCGTCGGGCTGTTCGGATTGACCAGAATCACCCAGTCGTATCCGCGCGCAAGCGCAGCAGCCAACGATGGGCCGTCAATGTCGTAGGCCTGCGCCGGCGAGAGCCGAAGGCGATCGATCGTGGCGCCGATGACGTCGAGCACGTGCGCGTATTCTCCGTACATGGGGTCCAAGATCAACACGCGCGAGCCTGGTGCGACCCATCGCTGCAGACCAGCAAATATGAGATCGGAGGAGCCGGCACCAGGCAGGATTGCGTGCGCGGGGATGCCCCGGGTCGCCGCGATCGTGCGTTGCAGCCCTTCGCTGTGCGTGGGAGGCGAGGTCTTGATCGCGAAGGCGAGGTGGTCGGCCACTTTCCGTACCACCGACGGTGCGGGATCGAACCACGCATCGAGGACGTCCGCGCTGATCACGGCATCTTTGCGTTCCAAGGTCTCGAAGTGCTTCGCCGATGGCCGCGAAGAACGCGCCGCCGTGGTAACAGGCCGGGGACACTGGGCCGGGAACGCCCGGCACGCGCCAGCGCACGCGGTGTTCGAAGCGATCGACGAGTGGTTGAAACGACGCCAGGTGCTGACGAAGGTCGCGTACGTCCGCGACCATGAGTTCATAGGTCACCGCACCTGACGTGGTCCGTTTGCCCAATGGGTGCAGGCCGACGCGCGTGTACAGGTCGAGCAATTCGACCCGACCAATCGCGGCAATCGTGTGGGCGCCGTGTGATTCGACGAACCGCAAGGCCGCATACATCAACAGGCCGCTGAGCCCGCTGAGACGATAGGGCGGCGTCACGGTCAGTAGCCGCACTTCGTACAACCCCGCATCAAATGTGAACGGCAGATCATCGCGCCGAAAATACTTGTCGATGGAATACCCCTGAGCCGAGGGCGGCGTCACGGCGATGAAGCCGACAATCGACTCGCGGTTCTTGGCGACGACATAGCTGTTGATCGCATCGAGCCGATCGCAGAGGACGCCCTCGGGGTTCTCGGAATGTTGGTGCAATTCGCGCGCGTAGACGTGGTGGCGGATTGCGTAGATCTGCTCACGGTCTTCTGTGGTCGCCAGGGATAGTTCGAGTGTCGGCAAACCGACGGCCATGGCTTCTCTCCTTACTCTGACCCGGTCTACGATGCCAATGCGAGGGTGGCGGCCAACAGCGTCACGCTGACATAGTCGATCTTGCCCGTGCCCAGCAGCGGCACGCTCGACACGTGCTTGATAGACCGGGGCACAAAGAGCTCCGGGAGGCCGGCGGATCGGGCGGCCGTGACAAGGGCTGCTCGGCTGGCCTCCGCGTGATCGGTGACGAGTACGAGTTGCTCGCCACGTTTGGCGTCGGGCACGGTCACGACCGCGTGGAGCGCCCCGGGCCAGACGGTGGTGACGAAATCTTCGACCGCGCGGAGCGGCACCATCTCCCCGGCGACTTTGGCGAATCGTTTCGCGCGGTCCTTGATCGTGACGTAACCGTCGGGATCGATCTCGACGATGTCACCCGTGTCGTACCAGCCATCGTCGGCCGGTTCGAGGATTCCCGGACGTTCCGCGCGCAGGTATCCCAGCATGACGTTGGGCCCGCGCACGAACAGCCGGCCACCCTCGGCAATACCGTCTACCAGCTCCACCCGATGCTCGATGCCAGGCAGGAAGCGCCCGACGGTGCCGGTCTTGAAGTGCATCGGCGTGTTCACGGCCAGTGCGGGTGCCGTTTCCGTCGCGCCGTAGCCTTCGAGGATGCGGATCCCGAATTTCTCGAACCAGACGCGCCGGGTGTCGGGTTTGACGCGTTCGGCGCCCGCAAAGACGTAGCGCACAGAATAGAAATCGTAGGGGTCCGCCACGCGCGCGTAGCCGGCGAGAAATGTGTCGGTGCCGAACAGAATCGTCGCGTTGATGGCATAGGCGATTTCCGGCACCGTGCGATAGTGCAGCGGCGACGGGTAGTAGAACGTCCGGACGCCCGACAGGAGCGGGAGCAACAGGCCACCCGTGAGCCCAAAGCTGTGAAACACCGGCAGGGCGTTCAGGACGACGTCCTTCGGACTGATGTCCACGACCGACGCCAATTGATGGCGGTTGGCCAGAAGATTCCGATGACTGAGCACGACGCCCTTCGGTGTGCCTTCCGATCCTGATGTGAAGAGCACGACGGCGGGGTCGTTCGCCTGACCATCCGCGTGCCGGGGCCTCAGCATCGCCGAACGCGCCAGCGCCGCCAACCGGCCGCCCAGGCCGATTTCGCCGCGGAGATCTTCGAAGTAAACGATTGTCGCGTGCGAGGCCAGCGCGGTGATCAGGGCCTCGAGTTTCGCTTTCTCCACGAAGCGCCGCGCGGTCACGACCAGGGAGATCTCGGCGGCGCGACACGCCGCCTGCGCGGCCGCCGGACCGGTGGAGAAATTGAGCAGGGCCGGGACGCGGCGCTCGGCTTGGAGCGCAAAGAACGTGACGAGTGCCGCGCGTGACGTCGGCAAGAGCAGCCCGACGCGCTCGCCGGGTCGCGTGCGCCGCGCAAGGACCGCTCCCAGCGCGTAGCTGGCCGTGATGAGCCCGTTGTACGTCAGCGGCCGCATCTCGAGATCGTCGGCAATCACGTGGCGTCCGCCGTGCGAGCGTCGCGCCTCCGCGAGTGCGGCGAAGAGCGTCGTGTCGATGGGAGCGGCGGCAAACATCGAGGTCACCATCGCATCGCCGAGGGCCCGTCGCAGCGCGGCGCGCCGGGCGCGGCCATTGAGGCCGTCAGGCGTCGTGAGCTGGCGCGGCGGCAGGACGCAGATCCGAATCCGCGGAAACCAGCGAGGCCGCACCTTTCCCGCCATACGGGAGAACGGTGTGAATTCGACGCCGTCAATGCGCACGGGCACGAACGCCGCGCGCGTCCGTTCGGCGATCACCGCGGGACCCTCATACACCTTCATCAACGATCCCGTCGTCGTAATGCGCCCTTCCGGAAAGATGATGCACGCCGATCCACCTTCGACGGCGCGGATCATCGCGCGGATCGACAGCGGATTGGCCGGATCGACGGGTAAAGCGTTCACGACGGCCAGGAACGGTTTCGCCCACCACTGTTTCGCGATATGCGTGTCCACCGCGAAAATCGGATCGCCTGGCAGAAAAGCGCCAAGCAGCAGGCCGTCGAGGAACGAGGCATGGTTGGCCGCAATCACCGCACGCGGCAACGCGGCCCGGACGTGCTCGAGCCCTTCGACCTCGACGCGATACAGCACACGCAGCACCACGCGAACGAGACTCTTCATGAGGTCCCGCCGGACCTTCCAGGCCGCCATGACCACCACGGGAATGGTGGCCACGCCGCACCACCCGAAGAGCGCAGCCATCGTTAGTCCCTGCGAGAGCAATGCCGCCGCCACGAGTGCCGCCACGGTCATCGCGAGCGCGTTGATGATGTTGTTCGCGGCGATGACGCGCGCGCGATGGCTGGCTTGGCTCTCGTGCTGCAGGATGGCGTACAACGGGACCGTGAACAGTCCACCGCCCATCGCCAGGCCGACCAGGTCTCCCAGGATCCGCCAACTGCCAGGCTGTCGAAGGAAGGTCGCCATGTTGGCCAGCTCCGCCGTTCGCGTGTAGCCGAGGGCGCCGAGATACGTGTCGATCGCGCAGGCGGCCATCACACACCCACCGAGCGGCACATACCGCGCACTGATCTCTCCGTGCAGCAGGCGCTCGGCGAGCAACGAGCCCGCGCCCACGCCGATGGCAAAGAGCGCGAGCATGAGGGTCACCACGTGTTCGTCGGTGCCCAGCACGTCCTTCGCGAACACCGGCAGGCCGGACACCACGGTCGCGCCGAACAGCCAGAACCACGAGACCGCCAGCACGGGCCACAGGAGCTGTGGTTGCCCGATCACGTGACGCAGAATGTCGAGGGAGTCGTGCAGCAGACGCGGACGCGGCGTATCAGCACCGAGCGACGCAGGCGCCGGCGGAATGAAGCGCGCCGCGAGCCATCCGGCACAGGCGCAGGCGACACCGGCGATGCCGACGACGAGCGCGCCTTGCGGGACGAGCACGATGCTGCCGCCCACGATCGTGCCGAACAGAATCGCGAGAAACGTGCCGGCCTCGATGAGGGCGTTGCCGGCCACCAGTTCGTCCACGTCAAGATGCTGCGGCAGCAGTGCGTACTTGATCGGTCCGAAGACCGTCGAATGGGTGCCGAGTCCGAACAACGCCACCAGCAAAAGCGGAAGGCTCTGCCACCACAAGCCAAGCGCGCCGACGGCCATGATGGCCATCTCCGCGATCTTCACCCACCGGGCGATGACGGCTTTATCCACGCGATCCGCCAGCGTGCCCGAGGCTCCGGAAAACAGGAAGAACGGCGCAATGAACAACCCGCCCGCCAGCATCACCAGGGAGGCCGCGTCGATGCCGGCCTGTTCGGCCAGTCGGTACGTGACGAAGACGCCGAGGGACGCCTTCAACAGGTTGTCGTTGAAGGCCCCAAGGAATTGCGTGATGAACAGCGGCGCAAAGCGACGAGCCGTCAAGAGCTGAACAAAACGCGATCGCTTCATGAACGTCTCTCCTCTGACACCGTGGTGACGGCGGCCCACGCGGCGGCCACGAGGCGATTCGCCAAAGCGACCATCTGTCGCGGCAGCCGGCCGTAGGCCGCAAACTGCGCCGGCTCGAGGACGACGCCAAACACCAGGGCCGTCGCGAGGTCGACCGGCTGATCGGGCAGTTCACCTGAGGCGATCGCGTCGGCCAGTACGTCGCGCATGACGTGCACCGGCGTCACGACATCGAGACCGAGCTTCCCCAGCTGGCCGTGTTGCACGAACAACAGGAACTGGAACCGGGTCTGGTCTTCATCGTGCTCGCGGCAGAACTCGCGGATCATCGCCGCCACTTTGGCTCGTGCGGTGGTCTCGCGATCCGCCACTGTCTTGAGTTGATGGGCAAACGCGACGTAGTGCCGCTCGAACAGCGTCCAGACCAATTCGTCTTTGCTCACGAAGTGGCGATACAGGGCCCCTTCCGACATATCGACAGCGCGTGCGATATCCCGTACGGATGTGTCGCGCACGCCCTTTTCGACAAATAGCTGAATGGCGGTGCGTTCGATGCGGTCGCGCGTGTTGGTGAAACGATGTCGTGGCATAGTGAGTAAACGATTACTCACATGATGATGGCAGAGTGCGCCTTGTGTCAAGTCGGCGTTTTTCCTGAGTAATTCGTCCCTTGCGCGTGTAGCTTGACGACTCTCGAGGGGAATCCAGTGAGCGAGATCCTCTAACCTCTGACCTCTGACTTCGACGACCTGGGGGGCGGCACCATCGTTCCAAGAGCGGCGTCCGGACGCGCGATGTGCTGCCGCCCCCAACGCCACAACGCCTCGAAGACCGGGCCAAGCGTGCGTCCATAGGGCGTCACGCCATATTGCACGCCGAGCCTTGCGGGCGCGAGTGCCTGCCGGATCACCAGGCCGTCCGCGCGCATCTGGCGCAGCTGCTCTCGCAGCACCTTGGCCGACACGCCGGGCATCGCTCGCCGAAGTTCACCGAACCCGTGGGGACGTGCGGTCAGCCGCTGGAAAAGCATCGGCTTCCAGCGTCCCTCGATGACTCCGATGGCCGTGTACAGCGGACACGCCGCCCGCTCTTGCTTGCTGTCTTCCATATCTCACCGCACCTTGGGGCCGGTAACTTTGAAGTGCCCGCTTGTCGCCCTGTGGACGCCGCGTTACAGTCCGCGTCATGTCCACGATGCGACTGTACCGCGTGATCATGCCCGTCGGTGACCTTGAACCCGCCGTGCACTTCTACTCAACCCTCTTGGGGGAACCTGGCGCACGCGTTTCAGCCGGCCGACACTACTTTTCGTGCGGCGACGTGACGCTCGCGCTGTACAGCCCGCGAGCCGATGGAGATGCTCGCGACCCCCGTCCGAACTTCGACCACGTGTATTTCGCGGTGGAGGATCTCGACGAAGTCTATCGGCGAGCCGAGCGCCTGGGCGGGCTGTCGACCGAGATCGGCGACGCCCGTCTGCCGATGGGTTCGATCGCAACAAGGCCGTGGGGCGAGCGGTCCTTCTATCTGCAGGACCCATTCGGGAATCCGCTCTGTTGCGTCGATTCGGGGACGCTGTTCACCGGGAAGCGCCCGGGGCATTGATCTCGCTCGGGGATCTCCCTCGGGGCGACACGCGGTCAACAGGAACGGGTGGACCGGATTTCGTTGGCGAAGTCGGCCGATGGCGCGACCGAGCGCCAGCTCGACGAGGTACCGGAGCTTTACGCACTCAGTCACGGTCGGGGCTCCCAGTCTATGTCCGAACGGCCTCGCGTTTGTGAGTCCGTCTGGCCCTCACCCTCGTGCGCCCGACTATGCCAGTCACTCGTGACGCCAGCACGTCGCCCATGGCGGTATGATGATTCCCTTTACCGGTGAGCTGCGCGGTCCGACAAGGCGTTCTACCAGCCGGCTCCGCGCAAAGGATTAGCAATGACGATCCCGGTTCTCGTGTCGCTTTCGTTCCTGCTTGTCGCGTCGGCCGCTCCTCTCCGCGCGGGTCAGCGGCCAGCTCCGGCCGCGGCCCCCGTGGCCCCTGTGACCCAGGACCCGCTGGTCCGGATGAACGAGGCGGTGGACGCGCTGACCAGGAAAGTGTGGCCCAGCGTGGTGCAGATCCAGGTGAGCGGCTACGGCGCGCAGGAAGGCGCCCGAGGCGATGCCAGCGCTGTCGTCGGCCGGCAGCGGTCGGTCGGTTCGGGGTTCGTCGTCGACGCGGACGGCTACATCATGACGAACGCGCACGTGGTGAACGGCGCACAGACGGTCCAGCTCGTGCTGCCGGCGGACAACGCGGACGGCACGCTGGCGACGGCGCTGTCGGGCAGAACGTACCTCGTGAGCGCGCGCATCGTGGGAATGGCCGCCGAACTGGATCTGGCGCTGCTGAAGATTGATGGCCAGAAGCTCCCAGCGCTCCCGCTGGCGACCTACTCGCAGGTGCGGCAGGGCGAAACGGTCTTCGCGTTCGGAAGCCCGATCGGGCTGCGCAACAGCCTGACGCACGGGCTGGTGTCCGCGGTGGCGAGACAGGTCGACCCCGATTCGCCGCAGATCTACATCCAGACAGACGCGCCGATCAACCCGGGAAACTCCGGCGGACCGCTGGTCAATATCCGCGGGGAAGTGGTCGGCATCAATACGTTCATCGTGTCGCAGTCCGGAGGAAACGAAGGCCTGGGATTCGCGATTCCGAGCGCGACGATCAGAACCGTGTTCCGCCAGCTCAAGCAGTTCGGTCAGATCCGGCGGCAGGAAATCGGCATCAGCATGCAAACCATCTCGAAGGAGATGGCTTCCGCGCTCGGCCTCGTGAGAAATTACGGCGTCATCGTGTCCGACGTCTGGCCCGGCGGCCCGGCGGAGAAGGCCGGCGTGCAGATCGGCGACATCCTCGTGTCGGTCGACGGCCAGCCCGCCGATAACCTGCCGACCGTCAGCTACAATTTCCGCCTCAGGGACTCCACGGAAAACGTGCAGCTGCGCGTGCTCAGGCGAGGGACCGAGCAGAGCCTGAGCGTCACCCCCGTTGAAGAACGAAGCGGCCTGGATGATGCGTCCGCGGCGGCCGATCCCGAGAAAAGTCTGGTGCCCCGGCTCGGGATCCTGGGCGTTGAAATCGATCAGCGCATTGCCGCCGCGGCGACCGGGCTCAGAGACCCGTTCGGCATCATCGTCGTCGCGCGCGCGTCGGGCGCAGCGGGCGACGTGCCGCTTCAGCCGAGGGACATCATCCGCACGCTGAACAACCGGCAGATGCTGACGCTGCAGGCTCTCAGGGACGCCGTCGGTGCCCTGATGCCCGGATCGCCTGTGACCTTGCAGATTCAACGTGCGGGAAGACTCACGTACGTCTCCTTCACACTCGAATAACCCTCCCGCGGGGAAGGGGATGGCTGAGATCTTTTTCGTAAAGTCTCCGCACGTTGCGCCAGATAGCCGCCGGCGGCTTTAGGGTTTACCATCTGCTCCCATGTGCGCAACGGATCGGCGTCGCATCGCAGTCATCGGTGGTGGTATTGGCGGGCTGACTCTTGCGCTCGCCCTGCGCCCTTACGGCCTCAACGTCGAAATCTACGAACAGACCGCCGAGCTACGCGAAGTTGGCGCCGCGGTCGCGTTGTCGGCCAACGCAACTCGCGTCTTTGAGCAGCTCGGGCTCGGGCCACAATTCGCCTCGCGCTGGTTCGAGGTGTCGGCGCTCGTCTACCGGGACGGCCGCAGCGGCCGCCTCATCGGCGGGCATCAGGCGGGGCCGGCCTACCGCCAGCGCTTCGGGGGGCCGTACGTCGGTATCCATCGCGCCGAGCTGCAGGCGATTCTGTCCTCGGCGGTCGGGCTGGATCGCATTCGGCTACGCAAGCGCCTCGTCGACATCGACGACGACGACACCAGGGCGCGCACCGTGCTGCGCTTCGAAGACGGCAGCACGACCGAGGCCGACCTCGTCGTCGGCGCCGACGGCGCGCGCTCGTTTGTGCGGCGCTGGATGCTCGGCTATGACGACGCGTTGTACACCGGTTGCAGCGGGTTTCGCGGCGTGGTGCCGATGGACATGCTACCGAGCCTGCCGGACCCCACGGCGATTCAGTTCTGGATGGGACCTGGCGGGCACCTGTTGCACTACCCGATGGGCAACAACCACATCAACTTCCTGCTGGTAGAGCGCCACCCGACACCTTGGCCGCGACGCGAATGGGTGATGCCGGCGACCGAAGGTGAACAGCTGCGGCACTTCTCACACTGGCATCCGGCGGTGGTCGAGATGATCACCGCAAGGCCGGTGAGCGACCGCTGGGGCCTGTTCCATCGTCCACCGCTCGGCCGATGGACCAAGGGACGCGTGACGCTTCTCGGGGACGCCGCACACGCGCTGGCGCCGCACCATGGGCAGGGCGCCAACCAGTCGATAGAGGACGCGGTCGTCCTCGCCGCCTGCCTCGGTGAAGCTGGTCAAGCGGGTTCGGGCCCGCTCGCCGAAGCGATCGAGCGCTACGAGAGGCTTCGCCGCGGCCGTACGCGCAAGGTCCAGTACGCGTCGATCAGCACGGCCGACGTCCTGCACCTGCCCGATGGCGACAACGCCGACCGGCGCAACGCGCGGCTTGGATCACTCGAGGGCGCCCTGCATCACCTGGCGTGGATCCATGAGTTCGACGCTGGCACCCAGGAACCCAGCGAGCGGCAGGGTGGTACCTGGTTGTAACCTAGACTCTTGTCGCTTCTGCAAGGGGGACTCGCGTGAGCCAATCGCACAACGTTCCACCTATCGTTCGCACCCTGATCGCCATCCTGTTTGTCGGCGTCGGCAGTGGTTTCGCGATGCGGGTTGCGCACGGCCAGGCAACGCCGCCGCCCGCGGCCCTTCCGGACTGGAGCGGCGTCTGGGCGATGCAGGGCCCGACGGTGTTCGACCGCGCCACGGTGCGGCCGCCGGATGGACGGGCCGGCGACGCGGGCGTGCGGGAGTTTCCGCCTTACAACGACGAGTGGGAAGCCAAGTACAAGAAGAACATCGACCTCATCGCAAAGGGACGCCTGGCCGATCCGATCACCACCTGTGGAACGCCGCATGGCTTCCCGCGCGCGATGAATCTTCCTGATGTCTATGAGTTCGCCGTCACGCGCGACGCGGTCTGGATTGTTGCCGAGAACGGCCCCAACATCGTCCGCATCTACACCGACGGCCGGCCCTATCCCGCCGCAGAAGATCTGTGGCCGACATACACGGGCGCGTCTCTCGGACACTGGGAAGGCGACACGCTGGTCTTCACCACCGTCAGCCTCAAAGGCTCTCGCGACAACGACGTCTTTCTCGATCGGACCGGTCTGGTGCTGAGCGACGCCAGCCGCGTGACGACGCGGATGCGGAAGATCGACGACATGACGATCGAGGCGCAGATGGTCGTCGAAGATGCGAAGGCGCTCAAGGCTCCCTGGCCGGCGACGAAACGGTACCGGAAGCAGCCGCCGCGGACGTGGGCCTGGGACTATGCGTGCGCCGAAAACAACAGGAACCCGGTCAGCAGTTCGGGCAAGACGCTGACGCTCGGTCCAGACGGCAAGCCGCTCGACAAGGACGTCGGCAAGTAAATCGAGGAGCGTTCATGAAATCCATAAGGATAGGAATCAGGATAAGGATAAAGACCGCCGCCGCCTTGCTCGCGGCGGGCTCGCCGCTGCTGGTCGCTCAGCCCGTGCTCGCGCACCACTCTGCCGCCATGTTCGATGATTCAAAGGTGGTCGAACTCAAGGGGACGGTCAAGGAGCTGCAGTGGTCGAACCCGCACATCTGGATTCAGGTCGTCGTCGATCAGGACGGAAAGAAAACCGAGTGGAGCCTCGAAGGCGGCAGCCCGAACACACTCTCGCGAAACGGCTGGCGCAGCACGACGTTCAAGCCAGGCGACGTGGTGACCGTCAGATTCAATCCCATGAAGGACGGCTCCGCGGCTGGAGGGTTCATCGGCGCCAGGTTCGAATCGGACGGAAAGACCATCGGCCGCTGGCGATAGCTTCCTGAATCTATGCACTCATGAGGCGGCGCATGATCGCGCTGGTGTAGACGCGCGCCTTCAGCCGGTGCAGCGTGGTGTAGAGCCCGACCTCGGCGCGCACCATCAAGATGATATTCAGGGTTCGCCCCCGCCCGGGCGCGTGTCAGCCTGGCCGCCGCGCGCAGGAAGTCGCGAAGGAAGCCCGGGTCGGAGAAGTCGAACGCGCCGCGCCGCGTCCTTCGGATCGGGCGGGTACACCTTCCGGTAGAAGCGCAGCGCGAAATCGGCGATGGCACGGTGTGCGGCTGGCGTCAACCTCTTGCCTGGGCGCCCGAACTGCTCCTGCACCATCCGCCGGAACTCTGGCGAGTCGAAGCGCCCTGGATACAGCATCGACTGGCGGAGCCGTCCGACCACACCTGGGCCGAACCGCTTCACGCAGCCGAAATCGACCAGCCCGATCGTGCCGTCGTCCGTGAACAAGTAGTTCCCCCAGTGCGGATCGGCGTGAAGCACCTCGAGGTTCAGCAACTGGAACGTGAACAGCTCGAGCAGGCGGCTGCCGACGAGGTCGCGAAGCCGCTGCGAAGGATGTTTTGCCAGGAACGCATCCAGGTGCTGACCCGGAACAACCGACATCGTCAGCACACGATCGGTCGAGCAGTCGCGGTACACATCCGGCACGACGACGAAGTCGAGCGGTTTCAGGCGCGCCTTGAAGAACTCGATGTGATCCGCTTCGCGAACATAGTCGGTTTCCGCGACGATCTGCGATTCCATCTCGTCGAGCACGGTCTTTGGCAGATAGCCTGACGCCTGCGCCGGCAGCGTGACGTTCCGGATCCATCGGAAGTCGTTTTCGATCGCCGAGCGAATCCCGGGATATTGGATCTTGACGGCCGCGCTGGCGCCGTCGCGCATCACGGCCCGATGCACCTGCCCGAGTGAGGCCGCGGCGAACGGCTCGGCGTCGAATGTTCCTGAACACCTCATCCGGAGTACGGCCCACGCTGGCCTTGAACTGCGCCAGCGCGAGCGACGGATGCATCCCCGGCGCTTCCATCTGCAGCTTCGTCAGCTCCGCCAGCATCTCTTCGGGGACGATGTCGGTGTGGAGGCTGAGAGCCTGGCCGAACTTCATCATCGGCCCGCGTAGCAGCTGGAGCTCGTCGCGGATTCGGCGTCCGGCCCTCGCGTGCGTGGCGCGGCGCTTCGTGTCGCGACCCTCCGCGCCGAGAAACAGCCGCTGCGCCATGTATCCGACATAGCTGCCGGTGACGCCCGCCGTCAGCCCGGCGAGCCGCAATGCACGGCCGGTCGAGCTGGTCGTGGGGAAGAGTCGTCAGGCTCTTCGCTTTCGCGGTCATGCTGCTACCTCTGCCGCAAGACTGCCACGCCAATCTTGAGCGATCGATCGAGGAACGCGAGCGTCTGCTGCTTGCCTGGAGACGTGTCGTGCAGCCAGTACAGCAGGATGCCGAGGTAGTAGACCCAGAACACATGCGGAGTCCACCAGCCGGCCGCGCTCATCTGACCGCGATGAACGGCCTCGTCCACCAGCTCCTGCACGAAGGCGAGGTAGCGAAACTGCAGCTCTTGCGCCGATGGGCTGAAGAGGCCCAGCTTCGACCCGGGCGTGAGCGCGTGGACGAACGCCGCGCCGATGAACCGTTCGTGCGGCGCCAGATATTCGAGCTGGGTCTGGACCAGCGCGAAGAGCTTCTCCTCGAGCGGGGCCTTCTGAAGCCGCTTGTTCGCGCGGACGGCCGCCATCGCGTGCTCGACTTCCTGTTCCAGGAAGTGCAGCGCGATGTCTTCCTTGGTCGGGAAATAGTTGAAGACCGTCCCCTCCGCCACGCGGGCCTTTCGCGCGATGGCCTTGGTGGTGGTGGCGTCGAAGCCTTTGAGCCTGAACAACGCCAGCGCCGCCGCGACGATGCGCGATTTGGTCGTCTCTTTGTTCCTGGCGCGCAGCCCGACTTTATTGACCACTTTGTTTCTGGCGCGCTGCGCGGCGCCAGCCGGCTTGGTCCTTGACATTGAGTACACTCATATATTAAATGAGTGCACTCATTTATTGCAAGCCTGCGGCGGTCTGGGCTGCGTGTGCCTCAATGGCCGAGGAGCAGGAGTCCCCCGATAGAGCCGCGAGGATCCAGAGCGTGACGCCGACCTCCCGCCATCGCCCTGTCACGACATAGAGGAGCGCGTGCAGCAGGAATCCCCAGAGGATGCCCTGCGTGATGGAGAGCGTGAGCGGAATCAGGACCGCGGTGACAAAGGCGGGAAGCGCGTCCTCGAGCCTCGAGAAGTCGATCGTCGCGATGGACTGGAACATCGACACGCCCACCAAAATGAGCACGGCCGCGGTCGCGTAGCCGGGGACCGCGGCCGCCAGCGGTCCGAGGAAGAAACACGGCACGAAGCACAGCGCCGTCACCACCGACGCGCGGCCGGTGCGGCCGCCCATCCGAATCCCCGCGATGCTTTCGACGTACGCGGTTCCCGGCGAGGTGCCCGCCAGGCCGGCGCCGAGCGTGGCACACGCGTCGACGATGAGGCCGCGGCGCAGGTTGATGGGACGGCCGTCCGCATCTGTCAGGCCGGCAGCGGCGGCGACGCCGATGAACGTCGAAAGCGAATCGAAGAGATCCGTGAAGAGGATCGCGACAATCGCCGGCAGCAGCGCCAGCTTGAGCGCGCCTTGGATGTCGAGCGCGAGGAACGCCGACGAAAAGTCCGGCGCGCTCACAAGCGTCTCCGGCCGCGCCGCGTATCCGAGCGTCCACGCGAGCGCCGTCACCGAAAAGATCGCCGTGAGAAACGCCAGCGGGTTGTTCCGCCGCATCAGCGCCACCGCGACGAGGATGCCCAGCAGCAGAAACGCGGCACGGTGGTCGAGCGTGCCCATGCGCACGAGCGTCGCCGGATCGGAGACGACGATTCCAGCGTTTCGGAGGCCGAGGAAGGTGAGCAGCAACCCGATGCCCGCGGCCGCGGCCGCGCGAAGCGCGGGAGGAATCGCCAGCGCGACGCGCTCTCGCAGGGGCGTGGCCGAGATCAGCAGGAACAGCACGCCGGACCAGAAGACCATGCCGAGCGCCGTCTGCCACGGGACCTTGTTTTGGATGACGATCGTGAACGCGAAGAACGCGTTGAGGCCCATGCCGGGAGCGACCGCGAACGGCAGGCGCGCGTAAAGGCCCATCAGCAGCGTCATACTGCTGGCCACGAGCACGGTCGCCGTCATCGCGCCGGAAAACGGGATGCCCGTTCCCGGCGTCGCGAGAATGCCGGGGTTGACCACGACAATGTAGGCCATCGTGACGAAGGTGGTGATGCCGCCGATCACGTCGGGATACACCGCGCCGTTCGACGCGCGGGGCCCTGTGATTGAAGTCATTGAAGTCATCGAAGTCATCGAAGTCGTGGAGCAGGCACGGGGATCGGCACATGCTACCATCGCGCGTTCAACAGGTTTCGGAGCTGCCGATGCGTGCCATCCCCCGCGTAATCACGACGTTGTTGCTGGGCGCGTTGCTGACCGCGTGTACGACGCGGGAAGCCGCGCCGCCGTCACCGTCCTCGTTGGCCGCGCCTCCGGTCGTCGTGCAGGGCGCGATGGACGTGGAGGTGAGGGCGCTCGTCGCGGCGCTCGAAAAGGTCACGGAAGAGAAGACCGGCGGGTGGACCTTCTGGAGCGGCACGCTGGACGGCTATCCTGTCGTGATTTCGAAAACCCTCAAGGGCATGTCGAACGCCGCGGCGGCCACCGCGCTCGCCGCGGAGCGGTACCATCCGGCGGCGATCATCAATCAGGGAACCGCCGGCGGTCACGACCCCGCCCTCCACGTCTACGACATCGTCCTTGGCGCCGAGGCCGTCAACATCGGATCGTTCAAGACTCCGAATCGGGCGCGTGGCGAGGGGTCGAATTTCGCCGACTGGCAGCCGATAGACCTGCTGCGGTCGGAAGGCAGCGTCAGCCTCGATCCAACGGCGCGCACGATGCGTCGCTTTCGCGGCGACGAAGGGCTGCTTTCGGCCGCCAGAAGTGTTCGCGATCGGTACGTCAAAGGGCGTGTGGTGGAAGGCGTGCTCGGCTCTGGCGACATGTGGAACGCCGAGATCGATCGCATCCGGCGTTTCCACGACGAGTTCGGCACCCTCGCCGAGGAGATGGAGACCGCGTCGGCCGCTCAAGTCGCCGGGTTGCTCGAGATCCCGTTTCTCGGCATCCGGGTGCTGTCCAACAACATCACCAATGGCGGAGTGTACGACGCCCGGACAGGCGAGGCCTGCCAGGAGTACGTCTACAAGGTCGTGAAGGCGTACATCGCCGCTCAGCGCCTCAAGAACGAATCGCGATAGGCGAGCGACGCGACGGGACTCTGCTGGTGTTGGTACTTCCCGCTGTAGAGCGTCCGCCGGCCAAGCGTCTTCCAGAATGTCACCTGGCCGACGAGCATGCCGGGATAGATCCGCACGGGCTGCACGCAGTGCAGCTGCAGCGTCCATTGGTTGATCGATCCGAGATCGATGAGATCCGCGGTGATGTCGATGAAGAGGCCGAGACGCCCGACCGATGAACGGCCCCGAATGATCGGCACATACTTCTCACTGCCCATCGTCTCCGCGGTGTTCACCAGATAGAGGATTCCCGGTTTCAGCACCAAGCCTTTCCGCGAAAGGTGAATCAGGCGCGTCGCGTTCGGCCGCGCCGCGTCCAGCGTGCGGCCCGTGTAGACGAGGCACCGTGTGCCCAGCCGGAAGTCGTAGGAGTTGGGCCCGAGCTGCTTCCTGTTGAACGGCGTAATGATGATGTCGCCCCGCGTGCGCGCCTCGCGGATCTTCGCGCCGGTGAGAATCATCGGCGCGGCCCGAGCAGGGCCCGATCGCGATTCGGCTCGGGCTTCAGGTGATTCAGATATCTGCCCGAGTACTGCTGCCGTCGCGCGCCCATCACCCGCCAGAACGCCACCTGTCCGATGGGCATCCCCGGGTAAATGCGCACGGGCTGCACGACGACGATTTCGAGCGTCCATCGAGACCTTGCCCCGAGGTGACCAAGATCGGCGGTGATGTTCAGAAACACTCCCAGCCGGCCCATGGACGAAATTCCGAGCAGCGTCATGACGTGATCGACGCTCCCCATCATTTCCATCGTGGCGCCGAGGTACATGGTTCCCGGAGTCAGCACGACCCCGTGCGGTGTCAGCCGGCGCCGCTTCCACCTGCCCGATCGCGCGCTCTTCACGAGGATGGTGTCCTGAAGGTGGAAGTTGTAGCTGTTGGGGTTCAGGTTTCGCTCATCGAACGGTTCGATGGTGATCGATCCACGTCGACGCGCCTCGAGAATCGCTCTGCCCGTCAAGATCATCAGCGGCTCGTTACCCCTGGGCTCGCAAGACGCGCCGGACCTCGGCGAGCATCGTCGGAAGCGGAAAGGGCTTGATGAGCAGCCCGGCGGCGGAGTCGAGCACGCGCCGGGTGTCTTCACCCTCCGGATCGTCGGCCAGCACGATGACGGGGATATTGCGGGTGCGCACATCGTCGGCGAGCCACTGAGACATCTGCCAGGCAGGCAACTTCGGCAGCCGCAGCTCCGTGACGATGACAACGGGCGGCGTCGCGTGCACCGTGGCCGGGACGACGTCGCCGTGGTCGGCCTCCGTGACGTGAAAGCGAAACCGCGTGAAATACCGGACGCAGGGACGCCGCACCCTGTCGTCGTGCTCGGCGACCAGGATCGTTGGATGAAGTCCCGGCCGGTCGGTGGGGCGTCGCCCGCCGCGCGCCACCCGCCGCCGATCCGCACCGGGGGGCGCCCCGCGTCGATCCGTTGTAGCCGGACTCGCCATGTATACGCAGGATAACTGTCGAGGCGCGTTTGATACAGATGAAATTCGCGGGTTGGCGCCCCCGGTGGCGTGTGCGACAGTCGCCCGTCATGTCCAGCCCGAACCTTCAGTTGACGGTCACCGACGACCGCACCAGTCTGACACCGCTCCCCGGTCACATCGTATCGCCCTGCACGGGCGATTTGACGTGTCGCAATCTCGCGAGCCACCGCATCGTGACCCGCCCACCGGCCAGCATCCAACTGCTGTGCGACGACCACACCCTGGCGTGGGCGTCCGAGCGAGGCCTGCATATCACCACCGCCAAGCCGTCCTACTCCCCGGCGGCCTGAGCCGGTCTGACCGGCGCCCCCGGGGCGGCCGCGGCGGGGGGTTTCACAGAGAAACGCGGCGCCGCCGTCTGTCGCCGGCTTTTTCGCGATCTTGACTTGCGCGCGTGGGGCGTTTCCTGGAAGATCACTCCATGAGCCTCTCGCAGAGCGACGACAGCGGAGAGCGCATGACGCTTCGGTGGGTGTTTGTGCGGGGCGATGCCCGGATCGAAGTGTGCCGGCCGGTGGCGCCGACCTCCACGCACATCGAGGTCACGGTCGGCGGCGGTGAGCCGCGCGCGTTCAATTTCGCCGATCGGCCGGCCCTCGTCGCCTTCCATGCTGGATTCGAGCAAGCCTTGATCACGACCGGCTGGCGGCTGGCCGAGTTCGCGCCGCAACGGCGCAGCGGAGCCGACCGCCGCAACCAACCGCGCGACAGCGAGCGGCGCGGGTCACTCGCGCTGGTGTGGCCCCGGTAATTTCACATTCCCGAACCTCGAGATCGACCACCTGTGGCACATGGCGACGTGATGGCACGCACCGGCGACACGCTCGCCGGCCGGGCGGCGGATGGGCGCAGGTCGAACAGTGATGAGCGGTGTTCTCCGCATCGAGCTCCTTGGCGGTTTCCGCGTGCTCGCGGGCAAACGGCCGGCGGGGCTCGCGCTCACCACCCGCCAGCAGCATGTGCTGGCGTACCTCGCACTGCAAGGGGCGGCGCCGGTCACGCGACACCAGATCGCCGGCCATCTCTGGCCCGAATCGACTGACGCGCAAGCGCTGACGAACCTGCGTCGCGAGCTGCACCACCTGCGGCACGCGCTGCCGGAAATCGAGCCGCTCCTCGACGTCGGCTCCCGGACGCTCGCGTGGACCGCCAATCGACCGCTGGTGCTCGACGTCGTCGAGTTCGACCGTGCGGTGACCCAGGGCCTGCAGGGAAAACGGGAGGCACTCGAGGAGGCGGCGACCCTCTATCGCGGCGATCTCGTTCCCAGCTGCGCCGATCAATGGATCCGGCCCGAGCGTGAACGCGTCCGGCGCCGTTTCGTCGAAGGCATGGCACGTCTCGTCGACGTGCTCGTCGACGATCGCGCGTTCGGCCCGGCCATCGAGCAGGCACAGCGGCTCCTTCGCGTGGACATGCTGCACGAAGGCACCTGGCGCACGTTGATGCGCTGCCATGCGAAGCGCGGCGAGCGCGCGTTCGCGCTGCACGTCTACCAACGCTGTGCCCTGGTGCTCAAGCGGGAGCTCGGCGTGCAGCCGAGCGCTGAAACGCGGATGATCTACCGCGAGCTGCTCGAGCACGACGACGCGGAAGCGGTCGCCGCGCTGCCCGTGGCGCGGACGATCACGTATCCGTTGATCGGCCGCCAGCCCGAGTGGACGACGCTCCTTCAGACGTGGCATGCCGCGGAGGCCGGGCGCGGACGCCTCCTGTTGATTCGAGGAGAGGCCGGCATCGGCAAGACGCGGCTGGCCGAGGAGCTGGTCGACTGGGGCGTCGCGCGCGGCATGCGGTCGGCGACGACGCGCTGCTACGCGGGCGAAGGCCGTCTCGCGTACGGGCCGCTGGCGGCATGGCTGCAAACAGATACCGTTCACGCCTCCGTCCGCGCTCTGGATCCAGTCTGGTTGACCGAAATCGCGCGGCTGTCTCCCGACCTGCTGAGCGAGCGCCCCGACGTGCCCTTACCCGAGCCGCCGCAGCCGGAGAGCTGGCTCCGCTCGCGCTTCTTCGAAGCGCTGGCTCGCGTGTTCAGGTCCGCCACGCCGCTTCTGCTCGTCGTGGACGACCTGCAATGGTGCGACTCCGACACGCTCGAATGGCTGCACTTCTTCTTTCGGTCCACCGCCGACCTCCGGTGTCTCGTGGTCGGCACGGTCCGATCGGAAGAGGAAACCGACAATGCGGCCCTGGGCGTGCTGCTGAGAGAGCTGGAGCGGCTCGACAGGCTTACCGTGATCGGTCTGGGGCCGCTCGACGCCGGCGCCGCGTCACGCCTGGCCGAAGAAGTCGCCGAGCAGCCTCTCGATTCCGACGTCAGAGCCGGCATCTTTCGGCAGACAGAAGGACATCCGCTGTTCATCGTGGAAACGGGACGCATGGCACTCGCTGAAGTGACGCCCCTTCAGGCGACGCCGCCGCGCGTTCAGGCGGTCGTGGCCGCACGGTTGGTCCAGTTGTCCGCGGCCGCGCGCGAGGTGGCGGAGCTGGCGGCGGTCGTCGGCCGCGATTTCACCTTCGACGTGCTCGCGCACGTCAGCGATCTCGAAGAGGACACCATCGTGAGAGCCCTCGACGAGCTGTGGCGCCGCCAGATCGTGCGCGCTCATGAAAGCGGCCGCTGGGACTTCAGCCACGATCGCATCCGCGAGGTGGCGTCCGGCAACGTCGGCCCGGCCCGTCGCCGCCTGCTCCATCGTCGAATCGCCCAGGCGCTCGAGCAGCTTTTTGCGTCGGACCTGGATGGCGTCAGCGCGCAGGTTGCCGCGCATCTCGAACAGGCAGGCCACCCCGCGCGGGCCATTCATTTTTTCGAGCGCGCCGCCCGCGTGGCATTGCGGGTGTCGGCCAACGAAGAAGTCATTCGTTGCCTCGGCCGCGCGCTGTCGCTCCTCAAACACGTTCCAGTCGGGCGCGAGCGCGAGGAGAAGGAGCTCGCGCTGCGAAGCACGCTCTCGGGCGCGCTGACGTCAGGGCGCGGTTACGCCGCGCCGGAGGCCGAAGACAACCTCGAACGCGTGGCCGCCCTTTCTGCCGCACTCAACCGCGGGCACATTCCGGTCCGGTGGCTCTGGGCGCTATGGTCGATGAGGTTCGTGCTCGCGGACTTGAAGACCGCGCGCGCGCTGTCCGAACAGGCGCTTGTGTTTTCCAAGGACGACCCGCTGTGCGCCTGCGAAGCCCATCACGCCCTGGCCGGAACGCTCGCAAGCCTCGGCGAGCTCGACCGAGCGCGGCAACACTTCGAGGCGGCCGCGGCGGCGTACGATCCGGCGCGGCCGACGCTGTCGGTCCTGCACTCCGACCTCGGCGTGTTTACGCATGCGTGGTACAGCCACGTCCTGTGGCTGCTTGGCCACTCCGAGCTGGCGCGCACCCATGCGGAACAGGGCATCGCGCTCGCTCGAGGTCGCGACCACCTCTACAGTCAAGTGATCGCGAACGCCTACGCCGCCATCACGCATCAGATGCGGCGCGACACACCCAGCGTCCGCGCATGCGCCGAAACGGCCATCGCGCTGTGCGAGCGGCACGGCTTCGCGTACTACGGGGAGTGGGCGCTGGTGCTCCTCGGATGGGCCGACTGTCAGGCGGGGCGCGTGCCGGAGGGCATCAGCCGGATCGAGACCGGAATCGAGCGTCTCAAAGCGCAGCGGGCGCTCGCGCGCCAGCCGTACTACCTGTCGCTGCTCGCTGAAGGCCACGTGGCCGCTGGCCGCCCCGATCGGGCCGTTGCCGTCCTCGACACGGCCCTCGCCAGCGCCGCTGAGCATGACGATGTCTGGTGGAGCGCCGAACTGCACCGACTGAAAGGTGAGCTCCAGCCGGCTGAAGCGGCCGAAGCCTCGTTCCATCGAGCGCTCGAAATCGCTCGCGCCCAGGGGAGCCTCGCGCTCGAGCAGCGAGCAGTCGCCAGCCTTGCCGGGCTCGGCCGCCAGGCGTAAGCATTCAACGTCGGCCGCGCTAAACTCTGACGGATGCCGCTCATCCTCAACGGCCTTCCGCCCCTGCACTGGGCGATCGGCGGCGCGGGCATCGCCGCCGTCACCCTGACGCTGTTGTTTGTCGCCAACCGGCGCCTCGGCATCTCGACGAGCCTGGAAGATCTCTGCAGCTTCGTCCTGCGGACGCCGTACTTCCAGCGTGCAACTGTCGTGAACGGCCGCTCGTGGCGGATGCCGTTTGCCGTCGGCCTCGTCATCGGCGGGTTCCTGTCGGCGGTCGTTGGCGGCGGCTGGTCGCCCACCTGGGCGCTCGGCATGTTCGACCAGACGATCGGGTTCGGCCCGGCGGGAAAAGTCGTCTGGATGTTCGCCGGCGGTCTCTTCATCGGCTTCGGCACCCGTCTGGCGGGCGGCTGCACGAGCGGCCACGGCATTTTCGGGTTGGCGAACTTCGAGCGGCCGTCGTTCATCAGCACGCTCGCATTCATGGCCGGCGGCATTCTCACCACGCAGTTCATCTATCGCGTGGTGTTCGGTTGAAGGCCGTGAACTGATGCCGCTGCTTTTCGTCGCGCTGGGAACGATCTTCGGGTTCGTGCTGAGTCGATCGGGCGCGGCCGACTACAACTTCATCCAGCAGATGTTCCTGTTCAGGTCGTTTCAGCTCTACGGGATCATCGGCACCGCCGTCGTGCTCACGGCGCCAGGGCTGTGGCTGATCAAGCGGCATGGGCGCACGGCGCTCGGCAATCCCATCTCGATAGAACTCAAGCCGGAACACCGCGGGAACGTCGTCGGCGGTCTGCTGTTCGGTGTGGGCTGGTCGATGGCGGGCATGTGTCCCGGACCGATTCTGGTGAACATCGGCGAGGGAAAAATCTACGCGCTGGCGGCGCTGGCGGGCGCGCTGGCCGGAGCGGCGCTGCTCAGCGCCGTCTACCCGCGGCTGCAGGCGTCGTTCAAACTGCCGCGGGTGTGATTCGCGCTACACGACGACTGTCGGTACTTCCAGCGCTCCACGCCGGAAGGCGGCGGAAAATGCGTCCACCACCACAGGATCGAAGTCGGTGCCCGATCCCTTTTCGATAATCTCCTTCGCCTCGAATGGCGACATCGCTTTCCGATACGGGCGGTCGCTGCTCAGCGCGTCGTAGACGTCGGCCACCATGATGATGCTCGATTCGATCGGAATCGCGCTGCCCTGGAGCCCGTGGTACCCGGAGCCGTCGAACCGGTCATGATGGGCCAGCACGATCGGAATGACCCGGCGGAGCGTGCCCCCGACCGGCTCGAGCAGCGCAACGCTCCGGTCGGTGTGGGTTTGTACCTGCTTGAATTCCTGCGGCGTCAATTGCGAGGCTTTGTAGAGCAGCTCCCGGCTGATATCGAGCTTCCCGATGTCGTGGAGAATGGCGGCGGCGCGGACGTCCTCGATGCGCGCCGCGTCGAGTCTGAGCTCGGCGGCAATCCGCGTGGCGTACACCGACACGCGATAGGAATGGTTCTCCGTGTACTTGTCGTTCGAAATGAAGTGCCGAAGAATCATCAGGAGACCTTGATAGGTTTCCCGCAGTTCCTGGAGCTGCGCGGTCTTGTGTTCGTAGAGCGAGCCCATCAGGTAGGCGGCAATCATCAGCACGCCGCCCCAAATCGTCACGTCAATCCACTGTTGCAGCGGGACGCCGGCCGGCTGCACGTGTGACAGCGCGGCGTTGGCCTGCGTCAGCAGGACGACCAGCAGCACGCTGAAGAACGCCGTCAGCGTGGCGTGTCGGCGGCCGTACAGATAGGCCGACACAATCGTCGGCAGCGCATAGAAACTGAGAATCAACCGCGGCGTGACCAGGAAGTTCAGCAGTCCGCCGATGGCGAACAGCGACAGAATCAGCCAGAGCTCTTTGCTCAGCGTTTCGAGTTTTCGCAGAACGGAGCCAACCCGGTGTTCGAGGGGGGTGGAAACCTCCGCGATCGCCGATGTCGTGGTTGGTGTAGGCATTGAAGTGGCCGGCATGGATATCGTCCTTCCTTCCTCACGCCTACACCTTGGTGCAGGAAACGGGCGCGCGATAATATGCCACTAAAGATATTTAGTGTCAATTACAGTCTTGTAACAGACTCTATATCTCATTCTGGGCCCCGTTCTTCACTTGATGCCTTCGCGCAGGAGGTCCGCCACCTTGGCCAACCCCGCGCGTGCGCAGGCATCATCGGTTTCCTGACTCGATCCGGAGCTGCCGACGCCGCCGATGGTTTCCTTGCCTATCTGAATCGGCACGCCTCCGCCGAGCGCGAGGATGTCTGTGACGTCGCGTTGCGCCGCCAGGGTGGGATCGGCCGTGCGCTTCTGAAACTCGAGAGTGGACACGCGAAACATGCGCGCGGTGTACGCCTTGCGCCGCGCCATCTCCAGCGTCTGCGCCGTGGCGTTTTCATCGCGCATGACGACCAGCACCTGGCCGGCGCGATCGACGACGGCCGCAGCCGTGCTGAAGCCTTTCGACTTGCACTCGGCCAGCGTGGCTTCGGCGATGGTCTTTGCCATCGCCAGCGACACGTTGCGCTCGGTGACGACGCCCTGCGCCGTCGCCCGGCCCGGCAGGAGCAACGTGACGCCGATTCCGACGAGCACCTTCAGCATTTGTGACATCACACGACCCCCTGTCAATACTGACATTGCCGGCGATACGCTATGCCCGTGACCGGTAACGACCGGTCACGGTAATCAGCTACAATCTTGCCCATTCGGTCGCCGACCGCAAGCACCGTGAGCATAGAAGTCATCTTCATCATCGTCCTGCTCGTGGGGATTTTCGCGGTGGACATTGTCCGCCGCTGGTGGCGCGAGAACGAATGGAAGCGACGGTGGCGGCGCGACCGGGACGACGATTGACGGATTTTGAGGCGTGGATCGACTCGCTCGACACGCGACACCACGCCGACCTGACGTTTGCGGAAATCTCGCGCTCGCTCCGGGCCCTGTCGGCCACGTATGTTGAGCGCCGGCACCGGCTGCACGAGGGCGCGGCATTGGCGGGCGCCGGCAAACGCGCCGCGTTCGCGCTGTTCTACGGCCCCCTTCATTACCTGCTGATACGTGAAGTCGTCAGGGCGCTGCCCGGGGCCACGGCCAGTCGGCCCACTCTCGTGGATCTTGGGTGCGGCACCGGCGCGTCCGGAGCGGCATGGGCCATGGAGTGCGCCGAACGGCCTCAGGTTGTCGGCGTGGATCGCCATCCCTGGGCGCTCGCCGAAGCCGTCCGGACGTACCAGGGGTTCCATCTTCGCGCGCGCACGAGTCAGGCCGACGTCGCGACCGCGGTATTGCCGAAGTCGCCCGCGCTGCTGCTGGCTGCCTTCACGGTGAACGAGCTTCCCGGCGACACGCGCAACGCGCTCCTGCCGCGTCTGGTCGAGCGCGCGTCGAAAGGCGACCGCGTGCTCGTGGTCGAGCCGCTCGCCGGCGCGGTGGCGCCCTGGTGGAATCAGTGGCGCGAGGCCTTCGCGCGGGCTGGCGGGCGCGCCGACGAGTGGCGCGTTCGCGTCCAGCTGCCGGCGATCGTCGCCAAGCTCGACCGGGCGGCCGGGCTCGACCATCACGAGTTGACCGGGCGATCGCTCTGGCTGGCGTAGAATCGCCGCTACACTAACCCCCGTGGCCCCTGAGCTTCGCCGCACGCTGGGCTTTCGCGATCTCGTCCTCTTCTACATCGTGACCACGTTCAGCTTGCGCTGGATCGCGACGGCGGCGGCCGTCGGGCCGAGCGCGCTCGTGCTCTGGGTGATTGCGGCCGCGTGCCTGTTCGTCCCGATGGTGTTCACCGTCCTCGAGCTGTCGTCGCGCTATCCGGACGAAGGCGGCATCTACGTGTGGAGCAAGAAGGCCTTCGGTCCGTTCGCCGCGTTCATCACGGGTTGGACGTACTGGGCGACCAACCTGCCGTACTTTCCCGGCCTGCTGTACTTCGCCGCCGCAAACGCGCTCTTCATTGTGCCCGCCGGCGGATCGGCGCAGGCGCTGTCGACCAACAGCACGTACTTCCTCGCGGTGTCGGTTGTTGGCCTCACCGTCGCCGTCACACTCAACGTCGTCGGCTTGAACGTCGGGAAGTGGCTGACGAACGCGGGCGCGCTCGCCGTGTGGATTCCGATCGTGCTGCTCGTCGGATTCGGCCTCTACTCGTGGACGACGTACGGATCGGCGACGCCGATCACGGCGCGCTCGCTGATGCCGGGCACCGGCCTCAAAGACATCATCTTCTGGTCCACGATCGCGTTCGCCTTCGGCGGCGTCGAAGCCGGATCGACGATGGGCGAGGAGATCGTGAACGCGCGCCGCACCGTGCCGCGCGCCATCGTCACCGCCGGCGTGCTGATAGCGGGGCTCTACATTATCTGTACGTGGTGCGTGCTGCTCGCCCTGCCGAAGGAGCAGGTGTCGGGCCTTCAAGGCCTGATGCAGGCGATCCAACTGATGGCGGGCAAAGCCGGCGTGCCATGGCTCGTGCCGATTCTGGCGGCGCTCGTGACGCTGAACGCGCTCGGCGGCGTCGCGGGCTGGTTCGCCGCGACGGCGCGGCTCCCGTTCGTCGCCGGCATCGATCGGTTCCTGCCGCGGGCCTTCGGCGAGCTGCACCCGCGATGGAAGACGCCGTACGTCGCGCTGCTCGTGCAGGCCGCCGTCGCGTTGGTCTTCGTCTTCATCGGCCAGGCGGGGACGACGGTGCGCGGGGCTTACGAGGCGCTCGTGAGCATGAGCATCATCTCGTATTTCATTCCGTTCCTGTTCATGTTCGCCGCGATGGCGAAGCTGCAGAGCGAGCCGGCCGGCGCCGGCGTGATCCGCGTCCCCGGCGGCGCGCCGGTCGCGAAGTTGTTGGCGAGCCTGGGGTTCATCGTCAGTACAGATCGCCATTGTGCTGGCCTGCGTGCCCGCCGCGGACGAACCGGACAAAGCCCTGGCGGTGATGAAAATCGTGGGCGCGTCGGCTCTGCTCGTCGCCATCGGTGCGATGATTTACTTCGTGGGGAAGCGCCGCTCATGACTCACCTGCTGCTCGCGATGGCCGTGCTGACCATGCGCGTGGACTACTACCACACGGGCAACGCCACCCAGGAGCACTTCAGCCTCGACCGCGTTGTCGTCGAGCCGCTGGCGTGGCCCGGTAATCCAGCCAAGCCGATCGACACGTCAGACCGCGGCAAATACTTCTTCGAGGTCGTGGACGCCGCGAGCAACAAGACGGTGTACTCGCGAGGCTTCGCGTCGATCTACGGCGAGTGGGAAACGACCGGTGAAGCGAAACTGATGAACCGGACGTTTTCCGAGTCGCTCCGTTTTCCGAGCGTGGACAAGCCCGCGCGGGTCGTCCTGAAAAAGCGCGACGCGAAGAACGTCTTTCGGGAAATCTGGACGACGTCGGTCGATCCGGCCGACAAGTTCATCGTCCGCGCGGGGGCCCTGGGGAAGGTATCGAGCGCGGGGCCGCTGATCAAATTGCACGAACGCGGCGATCCGGCCGACAAGCTCGATCTGCTCATCCTCGGCGACGGCTACACGGCGGCCGAGCGCGGCAAGTTCGAGCGCGACGCGCGGCGGCTCGTCGGCGTCCTCTTCACGACGTCCCCGTTCAAGGAGCGCGAGCGCGACATCAACGTGTGGGGGCTCGTGCCCGCGTCAACCGACTCCGGGATTTCGCGGCCCTCCGACCACGTCTACAAGCGCACGCCGCTCGGCGCGTCGTACGATACGTTCGACTCCGAACGTTACGTGCTGACGGCGGAAAACCGCGCGTTTCGCGACATCGCCGCCAACGCGCCGTACGACGTCGTCGAGATTCTGTTGAACAGTGAAAAATACGGCGGCGGCGGCATCTACAACTTGTACAGCACGGTGGCAGCCGACAACCTGTGGGCGCCGTATATCTTCGTCCATGAGTTCGGGCATCATCTCGCCGGGCTGGCCGACGAGTACTTCACGTCCGACGTGGCGTATCTTCCGGCGACCGAGCGCGTCGAGCCGTGGGAGCCGAACGTCACGGCGCTCCTCGACGTGGCGCGGCTCAAATGGAGGGATCTCGTCGGCCCGGGGACGCCGCTGCCGACCCCATGGCAGAAGGAGCAATTCGAGCAGAATTCAAAGGAGGGGCAGAAGCGCCGGCGCGAGATTCGCGCGGCCAGGAGACCCGAAAGCGAAATGAACGCGCTGTTTCGCGAGGAGCTGGCGCGCGACACGGCGCTCCTTGGAGCGGGACCTTTTGCGGGAAAGGTCGGCGCGTTCGAGGGTGCCAATTACGAGGCGAAAGGCTACTATCGCCCTCAGGCCGATTGCATCATGTTCTCCCGCGACCAGGTGCCCTTTTGCGGGGTCTGCCGCCGCGCGCTGGAGCAGACGCTCGATACGTATGCACGCAGGTGACCGTCGGCAATATCGGTAACATCGCTAACCGGGGGCGCCAATGCCGCTTGACGCGGGCGCAAAGCATCGAACAGACTAGGCGCCCTATTTGAAATGTGCCGTGAGTATCGGGGAAAGAGGTGCGTAGATGCAGGATGATTTCGACAACGGAATGGGACTTCCCGACGAGGAAATCGGCGGATCGCTCGGCGACATCAACGACCTTGGAACCGGCATCGACGCCGAGCCTGAGCTAGGCGGCGAAAGCGGAGGCAGCCGGTCGAGCGGCGGCGCCCGCGCGCGGGCGTCGTCTGGCCCGCGCAAGCCTCCGAGCCCGCCGAAAGCCGCCGCGAAAAAGAAGGCGAGCGCCAAGAAGAAGGCTGCCCCGGCCAAGAAGAGGAAAGCCGCGCCGAAAAAGAAGAAGAAGAAGGCTGCCCCTGCGCGCAAGAAGGGGAAGAGCTCGGCCCGCAAAGCGGGGAAGAAGGCCGCCAAGCGCAAGAAGTAGAAGTCGGTGGGCGGTGGTCACCGACCACCGCCCACCAGTCATGCGTCGCGCCCGTGGCACACAGCCCAGTGCTCGGCGCACACGCTCTGAAACAGCTCAGGGCGTTCCTCGGGATTGATGCACCGGACCGGATAGGCACACAGCGTGACAAACGGGAGCGTGCTGGTGAGCTCGCTCCAGAGTCGTTCGAGCCGGCCCACCGCTTCGAAGTGTCCGTTCTGAATCAGCACCACCGACATCTCGCCGAAGATTGTCAGACGCGACCGCGATCCAGTTGCGGCGACACGCGAACGATCCAGACCCTCGACGATTGCGGCCAGGGACGCGGCATCGGGCCGCTCATCCCGGAGCACTTGTGCCAAGGCATCCGCGGCGTCCAACGGGAGATACCGTCCTTCCGCTGCGGCTTCCGCCGTGTTCCATCCTCCCGCGTTCAGCCGTTGTGCGACGCCGGCGCGAGTGACATCGGTCCCGACGACAGCCACCGTGTCGCCTCGATCGAGCGCCAGGCCCATGAACCCGGCCACGTCATCCAGGAAGACGCCGTCGTGAGCATAGAACTGGACGGCATGCCCGCCGTCGTCGGCTGCGGCAAAGAGCGAGGCCAGTGAGGGCATGAAGAGCCGCCCGGCGAGCGCATGGTCCAGGGCACTCGTCAGATCCGAGTGCATCCGAGTCTTCAAGACGTAGCCCTGCGCGCCATCCCTCAAAGCCGCGGCGACAAACTCGTCCGTATTGTGCATGGTCAGAAAAACGACCTTCGCACGCGACCCGACCTGCCGCAGTTCCCGGGCGGTTTGAAATCCGTTGAGGTCGGGCATGGTGACGTCCAGGACGATCACGTCTGGATCCAGGCGGCGCGACGCCGCCAATGCCTGACGCCCATCGGTCACCGCGGCGACGACCTCGAAGTCGTCCGCGAGGACCGCTGAAGCCGATTGCAACATCAGCTCGTGGTCGTCGGCCAGGAGAACCGTCGGCCGGCGTTCGTCGTTTCGCCTTGACGCGCGAAGTGCGTTCACGGAACTAGACCCGGGTCGCTGATGTCGAAACACGAAGATCGATCGTGGTCCCGCGTGAGGACGCCGACAGGATCTCGATGTCGGCGCCAATCATCCTCGCTCGTTCCCGAATGCTGATCAATCCAAGTCCTGTTCCCAGGGGGAGCCGGCTCACGTCGAATCCCACACCGCGGTCGGTAATGGTCAAGCGCACCTCCCCCGGCTGCTCCGACAGAGACACGCGCGCGTCGAGACTCTTGCTGTGCTTCGCGATGTTGGCCAGGCATTCCTGGCTCACGCGAAACAGGGCCACCGCCACCTCCTCCGACATCGAAGACAACAGGCCGCCGCCGACGAAATCGACCGTGATGCGCGTCTGCTCGGAGAACTCGCGGCACAACTGCCGCAGCGCGGGGACCAGCCCGAGTTGCGTGACCGTGGAGGGGTGCAGGTTGTGGGAAAGGCGATGAATATCCGAGGCGATGCGCTCGATCTCATGGCGGACCGCTTGCAGTTTCTCTTCGAGAATCGACGACGCGGACGGGATGAGTCTCTCGATGTCATGAAAACCGAGCGCGAGCAGCGCGATCCGCTGCCCGAGGTCGTCATGCAGTTCACGCCCCAGCCGCTTGCGCTCGGCCTCCTGGCCGAGCAGCAGGTGATCTTGAACCTTGTGGCCGGCCATTTCCCGCTTCTTGTGGTCCGTGATGTCGATGCAGGTGCCGATGTGGCCGGCGTAGGATCCATCGACGCGGAAGTACGGCACACCAAAATCACTCAACCAGCCGTACTCACCGTCGGCGCGTTTGACCCGATACTCGCCCTGGCACGGTCGTCTCGCACTGTTGGCTTCAGTCAGATCACTCGCGGCCCGATCGCGGTCTTCGGGATGGAGCGCCTCGACCCACCTGAATCCCAAGTCCTGCTCTGGATCCCGCCCCGTGAAATCATGCCAATGCTTGCTGAGGTACGTGCAACTGTTGTTGACGTCTGTCATCCAGATGACGACGGGAGCGCACTCCGCCAGAGTCCGGAATCGGCCTTCGCTCTCGCGCAACGCATCCAACGCGCGCTGCTCGGAGATCTGCTGAACGACCGCGTCCAGGCTCGATATCGGGGCGAAAGACGAGGTGTCGTCCATGGCCGACGGGATCTTACTCCAACGCGGCTATGGCTTCAGCGAGCGATAGGCCAGCCGATCCGCGTTGAACGATCCGAGCCAGAGATCGCCGCCGACGCGCATCGCCATCGCCGTGCCCGTGAACGACGGCGTCGCCGGTCCCCGCGCGATCTCGGTGACGGCCATCGTCTTCGGATCGATCGTCGCGGCGATGTATCCGCGCGAGCATCTGATCCCGGCTTCGGTCTTTGGCGGCCCTCCGCATGACGGCTCGTTGTCGATCATCCCGGCGGTGATCAGGCGGTTGTCGCTCGTCCAGCGAACGTTGTCCGGCCCGAATTCAGCGAGCTGTGCGACGCGGAGCGGCGTGCCGGGATTGCTGCGCGAGAACACGACGATCTTCTTCGTGCGTCGTCGAGACGACAAAGAACTCGCGGTCGTCGGGTGAGGTCTCGATGCCGTTGTTCGCGGAAAGCTCGGTGCCCGGCAACTGGCGGAACGCGGGCGTGCCGGGTGTCCAGAGGAAGACCGCGCCGGTCGTTCGGCCGGCAAACGCGTCTTCGAATGTCTTGCCCGGCATGATGAGCACCGTCGCGACGAGCGCGCCGTCGCTGAACGCCGCGACGCTGTTGGCGGACAGCCCGTTCGGCATGAGGACACATCCAATCCAGGTGGCCGACGGCGTGGCGCCGCGGGCGTCGAGCTCGAATACTTCGATCGATTCGCGGCCGCCATGGTTGGTGGCGTACACCGTGTAGCGGCCGGCCTGCGCGCTCCGGAGGCTCAGGCCGTGCAACACCGCCAGCTTCGGGTCGAGCGGGCCGGGGCAGCTAGCGTACTTCGCGCGGTCGGCGCGGATGCTCGACGCGTCGGCGGCGTACAGGTTCCGCACCGTCTTCGCTCGTGTGTCCACCAGGTGCAATCCGCTGCCGGGCGCCATCCCGCTCGCAATCAGCCAGCGCGTGTCGGGAACCAGCACGAGGTCTTCGGGATTCTCGAACACCGCAGATGAAGGTGAGTCCGCCCGACGGCGCGCACGCGGCCGTCTGGGCGACGCCGGTGGACGATGATCCGCCGATCGACAGCGCACGCCAGCGCTGCGCCGATGATGGTCCGCTTCACGTTGTTGTCCTCCCGGGGCCGATCATACAGCGGCGCCCTGGCTGATGGCGGCCGCGATGTGAGTGCGGTAAGCTGTTTTCGACTGACATTGAGGCGAGGGGAGGGCGATGACAATGCGCACGCTGTTTGCGATCGGCATGCTGCTTGCCGTTCCGGCCACCGTGGCGGCCCAAAAATGGGGACACGGGGCATACCCGTCAGCCGGCGCGTGTTTCTTCAAGGACGTGGACTATCGCGGTGAATACTTCTGTGTCGGCGCCGGACAGAACCTCGGGTCGGTGCCGGACGACATGAACGATCGTATTTCCTCAATCCGGCTGTTTGGCAGGGCGGACGTGACCGTCTTCAGGGACGTGCGATTTAGCGGCGGCTCGTCGCGATTCGAGTCGAGTGTGCGAGACCTGCGTCGCGAGGGCTGGAACGATCGGGTTTCCTCTTTGCGCGTCCAGAAGGACTCACGCGACAACAGTTCTCGTGAAGGGTCGGACGACCGCCGCGGCTACCGAGGAGAAGACCCCGACCGGATTGTTCGTCGCGCCTATCAGGACGTGCTCGGCCGCGACCCCGATCAGGGAGGCCTGCGCCAGTACCGGAGCCTCGTCATCGACGAGGGCTGGACCGAGGCGCAGGTTCGTGAATCGCTGAGGAAGAGTCCCGAGTACCGGGAAAAGATCACGATGACGAGACCCAAGGCGCAAGAGATTGTCCGCCGCGCCTATCTCGCGGTGCTGAAGAGGGAGCCCGACGCCGGGAGCGAAGGCTACGTCAACGCCGTCCTGCGCGACAACTGGTCGCAGGAGGACGTGGAACGCGAGCTCCGGAAGAGTCAGGAATTCCGCGACCGGAAATGAAACCATCCAGGCGCCTACGCCGGTGCTGGTGATCGATCGCATTGAGCGATCCACTGAAAACTAGTCCGTATCGACACAGGAGAGAAACCCTTGAAGAAGTACGTCGTCGCCCTGGTGGCCATCGTCGCGTTTGGGAGTGTGGCGGTTGAGACCGCGCAACAACAGCCTGCGGGCGCCGCGCCGCAACCGGAGGCGCAAGCGCCAGCCGGCCGTGGTCGTGGCCGCGGGCCCGCGCCGACCGACACGCTCGGCGCCGGTCCGTGGGATTTCGGCGCCGGCCGCGGCGTCCGCATCCACGTGACGGCGGTCAAGGGGCTCGATCATCCCTGGGGCATCGTGTTCGTGCCCGACGGCAGCATGCTCGTGACCGAGCGGCCCGGCCGTCTGCGCGTGGTTCGTGGTGGCGTGCTCGATCCGACGCCGATCGGTCCGCTGCCGGCGATGCTCGCCACAGGGCTCGGCGGCTTGCTCGACGTCTCGCTGCATCCGCAGTTCGCGACGAATCGTTTGATCTATCTGGCGTACTCGAAGCCCGGCCGTCGCGGTGGGGGACGCGACGACGGCGGTCTATCGCGCGCGGTGGGACGGCGGCGCGACGCTCGCCGATGGCAAGGACATCTTCGTCGCCACGTCGATCAAAGCCGCGGCGGATCAGTCGATCGGACCCGCGACCGGCAGCTACGGCGCGCGCTTCGCGTGGGACAAAGACGGTCTGCTGTATGTCTCGCTCGGCGAGCGCAACGTGCCTCAGACGTCGCAGGAGCCTAATACGCACCTCGGAAAGATCGTCCGGATCAGGGACGACGGCAGCGTCCCGCAAGACAATCCGTTCATCGGCAAGGCCGGGTACCTGCCGGAGATCTACACACTCGGCCATCGCAATCCGCTGGGCCTCTACGTCAATCCGATCACGAACGATCTCTGGTCGACTGAAGAAGGACCGCAGGGCGGCGACGAGCTGAACCTGATCAAGGCGGGGAAGAACTACGGCTGGCCGATCGTCTCACTCGGCCGCAACTACGACGGCACGATCGTCGGCGAGGGCTTCACCAAGCCGGGCCTCGAGGAGCCGGTGGTGTTCTGGGTGCCGGCGATCGCGATCTCGGGCCTGTCGATCTACAACGGCGACGCATTCACGCCGTGGAAGGGACAGCGTCTTCGTCGGCGCGATGCGCAACAACACCGGACAGCACATCCAGCGCGTGTGGTTCAACCCGAAAGGCGAGCCGATCGGGCGCGAGATATTTCTGAGCGAGCTCAAGCAGCGCATCCGCGAGGTGAAGCCGGGACCCGACGGGTTCCTCTACGCGCTCACCGACGAAACCTTCGGCGCCGTGCTCAAGATCGAACCGGCGCGGTGAGGTAGAACCGTTTTCTGCGCAGCTGTTTCCTTTTC
This sequence comes from uncultured Acidobacteriota bacterium, assembly GCA_963755195.1. Taxonomy (GTDB): domain Bacteria; phylum Acidobacteriota; class Vicinamibacteria; order Vicinamibacterales; family CAVVIG01; genus CAVQJU01. The sequence goes on from CAVWIZ010000001.1 coordinate 645,227, forward strand.
CAATCTCCTGAATACGTCCTCGGAATCTCTGCTCGGGACCCCGAGCATGATTTTCGCGCTGGTTCGCGACGTGCGCAGTCGCGCGCAAATGTGAGCACTAACGGACACTGCGTGCACGGTCATGTGCAATACGGCCAATATCCGTGCAGTGTTCGCTTGATCTTCGCGCGGCCCGTCTGAAAGGATTTCGCCTTCGCGCGCGAGTTCAAGAGCAAGTCAGTTGAAGTCTTGCGGGCGAGGGACGAAAGGGCGGGATGAAGCGCATCACGGCAGGAACGTGGCGGCTCGCGGCGTTAGCGGTGGCAAGTACTTGGGTTGCGCTCATGACGGCCCAGGCCGTGCCCGCAGGAGGGCAACTCTACGCCACGGACGCAGCAGGTGGAAACCTGCTGACCATCGATCCCGAGAGCGGCCTTGGATCTGTCGTCGGTTCTCTCGGAATCGGCTCGGTGCCTGCGTTGGCTGTGGATCCTGCGACGGGCATCCTGTACGCGGGCGGCGGTGGTGGACTGCCACGTCTCTACACGGTGAATCCCCTGACCGCCGCCGCGACGCTTGTCGGCGATACCGGCCTTGGAGAATCCGCGGTCGGCGGAATGGACTTCAATCAGCTGGCGGTTCTCCACGCCAGCGTCAACATCGTGGGCGGCGGCGGGAGCGGCTCAGACCATCTCGCCATCATCGACAAGAAGACCGGCGCGGCGACCGTCAGTCGGTCCGTTCGGAACGTGCACGAGCACCGGTTGCACGATTGAAGGCATCGAGGGAATTGCGTTCGATGCGGCGGGCATTCTCTGGGGCGCTCATACCGCGCGTGGCATAGCCGGCTCGCCCGGCCTCTACAGGATTGACGTCTCGACCGGTGCAGCAACCTTCGTGGCGCCGTTCATCAATGCGGATGACGGGTTGCCCGCGTCGGGCGGCGTCGTCGGCATCCACTTCGATTGCGACGGCACGCTGTATGGCGGCACCGCCAGAGCCATGGGCGCCGCGCTGGACGGCGGACGCCTCGTCAGGATCGACGCAACGGGTGTCTTTCAATTCATCGGCCCGTCGTCGGTGACCGGCGGCTCGAGTCTCGCCGGGTTGGCGTTCTCCCACACGTGCGGCCAGGTGGTCGAAAACCCGGTCAGCCACTTCGACGTCGTCGTCGACGGGCGGTTCACCGGCGGCGTGAACGCGACGACGTTCGTCGATGCCGGCGGCAACCTCAAAGAGCAGCGCACGTTGATTGGCGAGTGGTCCGATGTGACGCCGCTCGCGTTCGTCAGCGCGCTGAAGAAAGGTGTGCCGTTGTACCGTTCGGCGTTGTCGGATCCCCGCGTCAACAGCCTTCTCTATGTCGGCCTGGCGCCTGGCGCCGCCGGCACGGCCGACAGTCTCCACTCGATGTACGACTATCTCCCGAGGACCACGTGCCTATTTGCTCCCGGCGAGACCGTTGCCGATATCAGCCTCCCTCTTGCGCTGAACGGCGGAGTAAACGCCACGGTGCAGGTGCGCGGCGCCGCCGGCGGCCAGTCGATCACACCGTGTGCGACGGATTCTTTCTATCAAGTCTTGGTCGATCTCGACGGCGACGGGGTGCCAGACGGAACCGGTGACGACCTGGGGATCGCGGCGGCGGTCGGATTCGGGCCATCGACACTGTCACTCGCGCCGCATCTCCTCGTTGAGCTGAAGGTGCCGATGTTCATCCCGGCCAACTTCGGCTCAGCGTTCCCGTCTACGGGTCTTCCGTCGGGCATCTACGCACCCGATCCGGCCGGTTGGAACGCGTCGTTCCCGAACAACTTCGTCGATCCAGCCGCAAGTGCGGCGCTTATCCAAGTCCATGGCGACGGCTCGACGGTTGCTTCGTCGACGGACATTCCGCCGGCGCCCGCCAATCTGCCGCCCGCCATCGTGTTCCATGGTTCGCAGGTGCCACCCACTGTACGCGTGGAAGATCCAGACGGCGACCCGCTGACCGTGAACTGGTTCGTGGACGACGAGCCGGTGTCAACCGATGCCGTCGTCGCCGGCGGACCACCCACGGCGGCGGATCTGACGCTCGTACACACCTTCACCAGCGGTCACCATGTCGTGCGGGTGACGGTCTCGGACGGCAAGGCGGCCGAGGTAAACGAGGAACTGAGCCTGGACATGCCAGCGCTTTCGATCGACGCCGCGGCCGTGACGGAGGGCAATGGCGGGACCGTGAACGCCGTGTTCACCGTTACGCTGGCGCCGAGTAGCGGGCAAATCGTCACCGTTGCCTATAACACTACCGACGGAACAGCCGCGGCCGGCACCGATTACGCGGCCCAGGCCGGCACGCTGACATTCACGCCTGGCGTGACCACGCAGACCATCAGCGTCCCGGTGAACGGCGACACGCTCAACGAAGCGGACGAGACGTTCACCGTGACGCTTCACGATCCCGTTGCCGCGGCGCTCGGCCAACAGGACGGGATCGGTACGATTCTGAATGACGACCCCCGTCCTTCGGTGTCGATCGCCAACCTGTCGCTTGGTGAAGGCAACAGCGGAACCACGAACTTCGGGTTTACGATCTCGCTCTCAGCCGCAAGCGGACGGACTGTCAGCGTCGGCTACGCGACCAGCGATGGCACGGCCGCGGCCGGCTCGGACTACGGCTCACAGGCCGGGACTGTCACCTTCCAGCCAGGCGAGACGAGCCAACCCGTTACGGTGCCGGTCTTCGGCGACTTGCTCAACGAGGCGGATGAAACATTCCGCCTGACTCTCAGCAACCCTGTTAACGCAACGCTCGGCCAGGCGCAGGGAGTCGGCACGATCCTGAACGACGATCCGGTGCCTGCATTGTCCATTGGCAACGCTTCGCAGAGCGAAGGCAGCCCGGGCGCCACGAACCTTGTTTTCAACGTGAACCTCTCGGCGGCCAGCGGTCAGACCGTGACGGTCAGCTATGCAACAGCCGCCGGCACGGCGATCGCTCCATCCGATTACGAGGCAAAGTCAGGACTGCTGACGTTTGCACCAGGCACCACCCTCCAGACCATCACCATCAGAGTTCAGGGTGATTGGCTCGTGGAGCCGAACGAGACCTTCTTCGTCAATCTCTCGGCGCCCAGCCGCGCGACGCTTGCCACGGCCCAGGGCGTCGGCACGATTCTCAACGACGACGTGCTGCCCAGTGTGACGAGCCTGTCCCCAGCTCCGAACGCCACCGATGTGTCGGTCGGTACCACCGTCAACGCCGCCTTCAGCCGCTTGATGAATGCGGCCTTTGTGAACCCGGCCACGTTCAGACTGGTTTCCTCGCCCGCCGCTGCGAAGATCATCACCTTCGACGAGATTCCGAATGTGCCGATCGACGGGCTGACACTCAATGGGGTCGGCTTTGCCTTCACGATCGAAGGAGCACCCTCGACCGACGCGTGGTTCAGTTCCGTCGAAGGTCCTGACCAGGGAGGCGATTTGACCGAGTTCCTCGACCTCCACACGATAGAAGGAAGCGCTTCCGGTGTCGTCACATTGGATTTTGTCGAGCCGGTCAGGTTCCTCCAGTTTGGTGCGGCCATTGATGCTGACGACCCCGTCTCGCCTGGCTTTTCCGTCCAATTGCTCGATCCGTCATTGATGCCGATGTTTTCCCAGGATGTGAATGCTGCGCCACGGCCGGGCTTTGGATTCTCGGAGGCGCAGTTCACGTATGCGGGTGCGCCGGCGAGCCGCGCCGTGATCACATTCGACGCCACGAACGGGGGTTGCGCGCACGCTGGCACTACGACGCGTTGTGCCGGTGGGAGGTTCGCGATCGACAATCTGCGGTTTGCCACCGTGCCATTTCCATCCGCCTCGCCCGCGCCGGGCCCGAGCGACGTTCCGGGCGTCGTCAGCTACGTGGGCACAACGGCGACGTTCACGCCGACCGCACCGTTGGCGGGTACGACAACGTATACGGCGACGATTACGGGCGGTGCGACCGGCGTGAGGGACGTGGCCGGGAATCCGCTGGCGAGCGACGTCAGCTGGGTGTTCACGACCGGGGCTGATGGTACGCCGCCGGTGATTTCTGCCTTGAAGGCGACCGCCAACACCAGTGCGGCCGTCATCACGTGGACGACCAACGAGCCGTCGACCTCGCGCGTGGACTATGGGACGGCGCCGCAGGCGCTGACGCTGAACGCGACGGATCCGTCGTTCCTGACGACACACGCGGTCGTGTTGAGTGGGCTCGCGGCCGGGACGACGTACTACTTCCGGGTGACCTCGGTGGACGCGGCGGTGAACGGTGCGAGTGCACCCGCCTCGAGCAGTGCGCCCGCCAGCTTTCTGACGGCGAATCCCGCCGGCCTGGTGGCGGCGTTCAGCTTCAACGAAGGCCTGGGCGATATCGTCAACGATGTGTCGGGCACGGGGAACACCGGCACTATTACGGGCGCCACCTGGACGAGCGCCGGGCGGTACGGCAACGCGCTCGCGTTCGACGGCGCCAGCAGTGCGATCACGATCAACGACGCGCCGTCCCTCGCGCTGACCACCGGGATGACGCTCGAAGCGTGGGTGAAGCCCGCCGCGTTGAGTGGCTGGCGGACCATCCTGTACAAGGAGCGGCCCGACGGCTCTGAGACGGCGTTAGCCTGGGCGTTGTATGCGAGCGACGACACCGCGCCGCCGGCGGTGTATGGGATGCTGGCCGGCGCCACGGGCAACAATCAGTGGACGCACGCGAAGGGGACGACACTGCTGCCGCTGAATACGTGGACGCACGTGGCGGGGACGTACGACGGGTCGGCGCTGCGGCTATATGTGAACGGGGTGCTGGTGCGGACGCTCGCGCTTGCGGGCAGTCTGGCCGTCACGCCGGGCGCGTTGCGAATCGGCGGGCACGCGGGCGCCGGGCAGTATTTCAGCGGCCTGATGGACGAGATTCGCGTGTACAACCGCGCCTTGAGTCTGACCGAAATCCAGGCCGACATGGCCGCGCCGATGGCGACGCTGCCGACGGTGAGCGCCGTGACGCCCGTCAACGGGGCAACGGCAGTGACGCCCACGGCCGCGGTGACGGCGACGTTCAGCCAGACCATGACGGCCGGGTCAATCAATCCGGCGACCGTGCAGTTACTCGGCCCGGGCCTCACGCCGGTAGCGGGTGCGGTCACGTACGACACGACGAAGCGGATGGCGACGTTTACACCGAACGCACCGCTGGCCAGTATGACGACGTATACGGCGACGATTAAAGGTGGGCCGAGTGGGGTCTGGGATCTGGCCGGACGACTGCTGGCGAGCGACGTCAACTGGGTGTTCACGACCGGGGCCGATGGCACGCCGCCGGTGATTTCCGCGTTGAAGGCGACCGCCAACAACAGTGCGGCGGTCATCACGTGGACGACCAACGAGCCGTCGACTTCGCGCGTGGACTATGGGACCGCGCCGCAGGCGCTGACGCAGAATGCGGCGGATCCGTCGCTCGTGACCACGCACGCGGTCGTGTTGGGTGGCCTAACAGCGGGGACGACGTACTACTTCCGGGTGACCTCGGTGGACGCGGCGGTGAATGGCGCGAGTGCGCCCGCCTCGAGCAGTGCGCCCGCCAGCTTTCTGACGGCGACTCCCGTCGGGCTGGTGGCGGCGTTCAGTTTCAACGAAGGCCTGGGCGGCATCGTCAACGACGTGTCGGGCGCGGGAAACACCGGCACCATCACGGGCGCCGCCTGGACGAGCGCCGGGCGGTACGGCAACGCGCTCGCGTTCGACGGCGCCAGCAATGCGATCACGATCAGCGACGCGCCGTCGCTCGCACTGACCACCGGGATGACGCTCGAAGCGTGGGTGAAGCCTGCCGCGTTGAGTGGCTGGCGGACCATCCTGTACAAGGAGCGGCCCGACGGCGGCGGTGGGACGGCGTTAGCCTGGGCGTTGTATGCGAGCGACGACACCGCGCCGCCGGCGGTGTATGGGATGCTGGCCGGCGCCACGGGCAACAATCAGTGGACGCACGCGACGGGGACGACGATGCTGCCGCTGAATACGTGGACACACGTGGCAGGGACGTACGACGGATCGGCGCTGCGGCTGTATGTGAACGGGGTGTTGGTGAAGACGCTCGCGCTTGCGGGCAGTCTGGCCGTCACGCCGGGCGCGTTGCGAATCGGCGGGCACGCGGGCGCCGGGCAGTATTTCAGCGGCCTGGTGGACGAGATTCGCGTGTACAACCGCGCCTTGAGTCAGGCCGAAATCCAGGCCGACAGCAATGCTCCTCTGCCGTAGGTCACGCCACTCGGGCTATTCCAACTCACTCGACCACCGGTCAACTTACCAGGCGGGGTTGACGCCTCCTTTGTACTGCCACCTCGCGCTGCCCTCGTTGTAGATCTTCCGCTTCGTGAAGAACCACTGGCCGTTCACCTTGACCAGTTCGTCTTCATAGTGGCCAAAGCCGCCGATGGTGTTGCTGCGCTGCGGATTGTCGTTCCCGACATGGAACCATGACGAGCGGCCGACCGCTTTGTTGCCGGTGACCTTGATCACGATGTTGGTGATCTGATGACGGCCCGCGGCGGGCCGCAGCGCTGGCGTTCCGTCTGCCGGTGGGGTGGCACGGCCGATTGCCCGGCATGCCGGTGATCACCTTGATGATCGCTTCGCGGCCTTTGACGTCGCCTTCGCCGTAGTCGAGCACGCCGTCAGGGGTGAATGTCGAGGCGTAAAGCTGCGGATCGTGAAAATCGAGCGCGAAGAGATACCGGGCCTGGAGATCCTCAATCTGCGCCCGATCCTCGCCGTAGCTGGTTCCCGCCGCGGACGGTGCGTTCGAGAGCAGCAACCCGACGAAGAGCCCCGCCGTTCCAAACGCCAGCGCGATCGTTGATTTTCGCATCTCAATCCCCCCCTTGATGTGGGTTCCGAACTGGCGCGAGTATAAGGCGAGCGCGCGGCTGACGTATCAAAAGTCGATTAGGCCGAGGATCAGGGCAGATCCAGCCGCGTCGGTACTTTCAGGTTCTTCGCAAGGATGCCCTCCGCCTGGTAGCTGAAGGCCATCCCCCATATCCAGAGCGTGCCATCCGCGCGGACCGCGAACGAGTGCAACCCGCCCAGGTACACCGCCGCCACGTTGGCGATCGTGGTCACGGTCGTCGGCCTCTGGTGGTAGCCGCCCGAGGTGCCGACGCCAATCTGGCCGTAGCCATCATGGCCCCACATCCGAAGCGTGCCGTCGCCAAGGAGCACCGCGACGTGTCCCGATCCGAGTCGGAGACTCTTTGCGCCGGCGATTCCCTTCACCTGCATCGGCAGCGGGTTGCGCGCACCGGGATCGTCGGGCGAGAGCGGGCCTGCGCCGTTGCCCATCATCGTCTCCACGTTGCTGCCCCACATCCATACCGTCCCATCGTCACGCATCGCGCCTGAACTGCCGCGACCCCAACCGCCGGCGTCAATCGCCACGACGCGGTCGAGGCCCATCACTTCCGCGGGCGTCCATCCGGTGAAGCGCGTTCCGATGCCGAGCTCGCCCTCGCCATTCGAGCCCCAGGACACGAGATGACCATCGCGCCGCAGTGCGAGGTTGTGGGTGTGGGCGGCCGCGATTTGCGTGATGCCCTCGAGACCCGGTACCGCGACTGGCGCCAGGGCGCTCAAGACGCGGCCGCCACGCTCGCCGTCGCCGACCGCTCCGTTGTCGCGTGTCCCCCACGCCCAGACGGTGCCGTCCTTGCGCAGCGCCAACGCGTGCTTGCTGCCGGATTCGATCTGAATGATGTCGGTGAGGCCCGTGACCTTTACCGGAGTGACGGAGGGCTTTGGATAGATGCCCAGTACGCCATTGGCGCCCGGAGCGCCGTTGCCGAGTTGACCATCGACATTGCCTCCCCACGCCCAGACCGTGCCGTCTTCGAGGAGGGCGTACGCCGTGACTGCGCCGAGCGCCACCTGCCGGGCCTTACCTGGCAAGGCGATCGCGATGGGCGATGACGCGACACCACTCGGTGACCGCGGCCTGGCCGCCAACCCGCCTTCCTCCTGTCCCCAGAAGACGACGGAACCGTCGGCCTTCACGACGAGGGCGAAGTTGCCCTCCGCGACGATGTGGCGGATGAGTCCCGCGGCAGGTGGAGTCTGCGCAACGACGAAGGCTGAGGGGAGAATGCCGAGGGGTGAGGGAAGAATGACGTGGGGTGAGCAGAGAATAGTGATAGCGCCGAGAAACGCGACGGCCATCGGTTTCATCGTCCCACTATATGCTCGTTGTCGTGGCGGACGTCTCCGTCAAATTACGAGCAAGAAATCACACCCCTCGTAACCGTGTGCCGCTTCGAGCTGTAGAATCGTCGGCGGGGAGCCGATGACATGAGCACTCGAATCACCCGGGGGATCGCCGCAAGCCTGTTGGCGATAGCCGCATCGTCGTCGCTGATCGCACAGCGCACACCCGGCGCACAGGCGGCCGGGGAGAAGACGTGGCTCGAGCGGACGCCGTGGGGCCATCCTGATCTGCAGGGGGAGTGGACGAGCGAAGGGGAATATGGTGTGCCTTTCGAGCGGCCGCCGCAGTTCGGCACGCGACAGTTCCTGACCGACGACGAGTATGCCAGGCGGCTCGAAGACGTCCGGGTCCGTGACGAGGGCGATCTGGCGCCGGTCGATGTGCTCTCCGGCAAGGTGGCTGGGCCGAGTGCGCCGATCCCGCATTGGCGCGAATACAAGACGACCTCCCGGCGTACCTCCTCCGTGATCGATCCTCCGGATGGACGCATCCCTCCGCGGACGGCGCAGGCCAGGCCGTTTCCCGTGCCCCAGCGGTGTGGGAGTCTCCTGGGCGGCGAGCCGTGCGATTCGTACGAAGACTATGGCCTCGGCGTCCGCTGCATCGTCCACGGCGGAGGCTTTCCGGATGCGATGTTCCCGGCGGTTTACAACGCCAACATGCGGATCATCCAGACCCAGGGGTTCGTCGCGATCATCTACGAGCTCATTCACGATACGCGTGTCATCCCGCTCGACTCGTCGCCGCGGCAAACCGCTCCCTTGTCGGAGTCGATCCGGATGTACATGGGCGACGCGCGCGGCCGGTGGGAGGGTACGACGCTGGTCGTCGACTCGAGCCACTTCAAGGCGAACGCCCGCGGGTCGGGGCCAGGCCTCCACTTGATCGAGCGCTTCACACGCACGGGGCGTAACGACATCAAGTACGAGGTCACCTTCGTCGATCCGGCGACGTGGACCGCCCCCTGGACCGCCGCGCTCGACCTGAAGGCGCGGCCGGCTGGTTCGGGTGTGTTCGAGTACGCGTGTCACGAGGGGAACTACGGCATGTCCAACATGCTCTCATCGGCGCGCTTTCTCGAGCGCACGGCGGGCGAGGGACGATGAAGGTCGTGATGCGGTTTGCGTGTGCATGTGCGGCCGCGATCATGGTCCATGCGGTCGCCCTGCCCAGGGCCCAGTCGGTCTATCCCACGGGCACAACCATCTACGACCCGGATCGCGCGTGGAACGGGTATACCGTGCTGTCGCCGCTCTCAGGGCAGGCCGTGCTCGTCATCGACATGAACGGCAACGTCGTCAAGCGGTGGGAGGGCTTCAACAACTCCGCCGGCGGACCGGCTCGCGTCCTGCCGGGCGGCTTCGTCGTCGCCGCAAGCGGTGCGCATCCGCCGCACCAGGAGTCGCTGGAGCTCGTCCAGCGCGACTTCGCAGGTAATGTCGTCTGGCGCTTTTCCCGCAGCGAGCAGATCACGACGCGTGACGGCAGCACCGTCTGGTCGGCGCGCCAGCACCACGACTGGCAGCGCGAGAGCTTTCCTGCCGGCTACTACTCACCCGAGAACACGCCTGCCATCGAAGGCGGCAACACGCTGATTCTGGCGCACACGGATCGAAAGCAGCCAAAGGTCGCCGATGCGCTGCTCGAAGACGATCGACTGATCGAGGTGTCGTCGGAGCGGCAACATCGTCTGGGAGTGGGTGGCGAGCGACCACATCGACGAGCTTGGTTTTTCCGCCGATGCGAGAAAGGCCATCAAGGCCGCGTCCGGAGTCAACGCCGCACGAGGCAGCTTCGACTGGCTGCACGTCAACTCGGCGACGTATGTCGGGCCGAACCGGTGGTTCGACCAGGGCGACAGACGTTTCACGCCGAACAACGTGATCATCAGCAGCCGCGAGGCGAGCCTGCTCGCCATTGTCGGCCGCGACGGGTCGATCGTCTGGCGGCTCGGCCCCGACTTCACCGAATCGAAGGAGCTCCGCGCGATTCGTCAGATCATCGGGCAGCATCATGCGCACTTCATCCCGAAAGGCTTGCCCGGCGCCGGAAATCTGCTGGTCTTCGACAACGGCGGTGCAAGCGGGTACGGCTATCACCAATCCCATCGCGCCTGACGGCAGAGGCGCCTTCGCGCGTGCCACGTCGCGCGTGCTCGAAATCAACCCGGTGACGCTCGATCTGGTCTGGTCCTACACGAATCCGCGGTTCTTCAGTACCAACATCAGCAGCGCGCAGCGGCTGCCGAACGGCAACACGCTCGTCACCGCCGGGGCCGGTGGACGGATGTTCGAAGTCACGAGAGAGGGCGCGATCGTCTGGGAGTACATGTATCCGCTGTTTGGCGGCGCCAACTCGTCGAACGCCGTCTACCGGTCCTACCGCGTCCCATACGACTGGATTCCGCAGCTCGTGGTGCCCAAACAGCAGCGCGTCACCCCTCCTGCTCTCGGGGATTTCAGGGTGCCCTAGTTTCTTGTGACTCTTGCAAAATTGATCCGATGAACCACGAAGAGAAGCTCACCAAGAACACAAAGAATCTCCAGCTCTTGGTGACCTTTGTGGACTTTGTGGTTCGTTGAAAAGTCCGTTTTGCAACGTAGCGTTGCAGACGGTTCGGAGGTGTCGATGATTCGCGTCACGCTCGTGGTTGGGATTGCCTTCGTCGCGTTGAGTCTCGGTGTCCGTGGCCAAACGACGGCGACAAAGGCCCTGCCGCTCGACAACCTGGGCCTCGAACATCTCGACATCATCGTGCCGGATCCCGCGGCATCAGCGCGGTTCTATGCGCGCATCTTCAGATCCGCGCTGCACCAGCAGCCCGTGCGCGACACGTTGCGCTACTTCGTCCTGCTCGGCGACCTGCCGGCCGATCGGCAGGTTGGCTACGTCGCCATCGGCGCCGCGTCCGGGCGGGCGCCGGCAATCGGCCACTACTGCGTGCTCGCGAGGGTCTACGACCGGGCGGGCGTGGCCGGCACGCTGCAGACGGCCGGGTATGAGGTCGCTGCCGCGGGGCCGACCGGAATGTGGCCCGATCCGGACAAGCTCGAGTTGCAACTGTTTCAGCCGCCGGCGGGCCTGGTGACGGCGGCTGTGCCGTCACCCCTGCCTGGCGAGCGCGACGGCCAGCTCATGCCTCGGGGCGTCGATCACGTGCTCCTCCGCGTCAGCAGCCTCGAGAAATCGCTGCCGTACTACCGGCTGGTGTACGGCTCCGCGGGCGAACGGCCCCGCGATTCGAACGGCCGCGTCTGGTTTCAACTGGAGCGCAATACCCGACTCGGCCTGGAGGAGGCGTCCGCGGGGCAGGCGCCGATGATCGCGCACTACGCGATCAAGGTCGCACCGTTCGACCGCAGCGCGCTCGAGACCCGGCTGCGGGAGCTCGGCGCGCGCATGCTTCCGGCCGCGGACGAACCCGACGTCGTCCGCTTCGCGGACAACAACGGCATCATCGTCGAGGTGAAAGTGGCGCAATGAAGGATGCGAGTCGTGAGAAGTCGTGAGAAAGAAGGTTCGATCAGCCAAGTGCTGATTTCACGTACATTTAGCATCTGCGGCTCGGCCTGAGCGAGCGCCGCGAGTCGAAGGGTGAGGTGGCCGAGAGGCTGAAGGCGGCGGTTTGCTAAACGGACATCCGCCTCTCGGATATCTTCAGGTTTCCTACCAAATCCAACCGTTTCAATAACTTCCTCGATCGACTGACTTGGCCACAGTTGGCTCTGGATGCCCGGTTTTGGCGGTTTGCAGCGACAATTCCAGGGACAGCCTCGCGATCGGGCTCATGCCCGTTTATGTCAAATATTGACAATATCCGTCATGACGTCTAGCCTCCACAATGAGGGCTGATTCTTATGAACGTCTCGCTTACGCCAGAGCTCGAACGACTCGTGAACGAAAAGGTTGAGAGTGGCCTGTACCAGACAGCCAGTGAAGTCGTCCGCGAGGCACTCCGGCTCCTGAAGGAACGCGATCAGGCTCGTGAGCAACTTCGTACCGACGTGCAGGCAGGCTTTGATCAGCTTGCTCGGGGCGAGGGCCGTGTTTACGACAAGACCTCAAGTCGGCAACTCGCCGAGCGGATCAAATCTCGCGGTCGGGCAGCTCGCGGCAAGAAGTCGTAGAGGCCCGTCGGCTGTCTCCTCTCGCCGAGCGGGACCTCGACGAAATCTGGTCCATCTCGCGAGTGGGTTCCGGCTCGCTCGAGTACGTCATGGGTTCAGCGGTTTCGCCGCGGCGCGCGCGCCGGTCCTGAAGTTCCTGGACGATGTCGACGGTCGTCGTCTTGACGAGCGTCGCCGTCGATCCGAATCGCTTCGAGACCTCCTTCGCAATCCGCTCCCGTCGCCGCGCCGAGTTGACCTCGATTACGAGACGCGATCCATCAAGGCGCAACGTGCCGAGCGTGGTGTTGTCCCAGTCCTGGTGCTTGCGGTTGCCGGCCTTGAGCCAGGTCAGCACCGCCGCTTCGATCCCGCCCGCAGCGTCGTAGCGTTCGTCGTCGACGTGCGCCTCTCCGCGGAGCGTTGCGAGCGGCAGCAGGCGGTCGAAGGACTCTGCTGGCGTGCCTGCCAGGTCATAGGTCATCGTCGTCATCTCAATCGGATCGCCGTCGGTGTTCTGCAACGTTGGCAGTTTCGGGTTCACGATGGCGTCGACGATCTGGTGATAAAGCCGGCGAGCGTCAATGGCCCATTTAGACGGGTCCGCGAGTGTCATGAGCCGGCGCGGGGAGAGCTGGTCGCGGAACTCAATGACGGACAGATGCCACGATGGCGGAATGACCCACGGGGAGGCACCGAGCATGATGCTCGCGCCGCCGGCCGTGACGACGCGCGTGAAGGTGACATCGCCGGCGCGCAGCATGCGGGAAGCGCTCTGCTCGAGCACGTGAAAATGCCTTCCCGTCAGGATGTCCTTCAGATCTATCGATCGTCCGGGGTCGGTCGATTCGATGACGAAGAAGCTCGGGTGACTCCTGCACGCCTGCTCGATGAACTCGCGGTGGAAATCGGGGCAGGACTCGACTTCCTGGTGTAGGAAGTGCAACGCGACGGACTCGGTCGGCCAACCCGGTGGCAGGTCAGTCTCGGCATCGGGCACAAAGGAGAAGACGAGAAACGGATCGAAGGTCGTCCCGAACTCGCGGGAGCTGTCAATCTCGGGAACCGCGTCCCAGAGGAAGAATTCTTCCCAGGCCTCATCGAAGAACTCGTCGCCGAACTCGTCGGCGGCGTACGCAAAGAGCGCCGGAACCAGCACGCCTTCCGCGGTGCGGAGTCGCATCCTGGCTGCACTCTCGGCGTCAAGTGCGCTCAAGCAGCAGTGTTTGAACTTGCGGCCGCTGCCGCAGGGGCACGGATCATTGCGACCAGTTGATGACATAGGTCGGTGGGTGATGGGTGATTCAGCCCATGCGATCGCGATCGTACATCAGCGCCGATTTCCTCGGCGTAGTTCGCGGTCCCGGGCGGTCGCCCCGAACGCCCCCACACCAACAGGCAACGGTTCTTCAGACCGGTGTCTCGCCGAAAAACCGCTGCCTTCGATCTGACGACGTTGTGGTGCTGCGCCGTCAGCACGACGTTCCGGCGCTGGCTCGATCTTCGACGTTGCAACTGACGCGGTCCCAATACGTTCCAGCCGTGGAGCGTCGCCCGCACCACGTCGATCGCAAGATGCGGTCGACATCAGCGCGCCGGTTCGTGATGGCAGTCCCCTGGGTTTTCGCGCGTGGCAGGGACAAATTGCCAAATTTCAGGGACAATCGCAGGGACAATCTCTTTCCACAACTCATTGTTGGCCGTATACTTACAGGGTCGGTGAGGTGGCCGAGAGGCTGAAGGCGGCGGTTTGCTAAGGTCGCCTGAGATCACAGAACGGGCCTGAAATGGATGATTTCAGGCCCGTTTTTCGTTGGTAGCTTGGTTGGCGTTGGCTGCCGATTGATGGGTCTCGGACCGAGTTTGGGCACACTGGCGGGCACACTCCGGACGACGCCAATGTGTGCCTCACGGGCACACGATGCATTACGCTGAGAGGGATGCTCCGCATTGGTCGCCGCAGGTCGGCGGCACCTCCGTCGCCGACGCGGTCGTCTTCGCCGCGCGCCAGTGCCGAATCGCGGGCCCTGAAGATCGACGCGAGTGAGCGCCGTCTGCTCGACGTGATCGCGACTGGAGAGTGGACTAGAGTCCCTCGTCTCGCCGCCGCCCGAGCTCGCTACGCTTGTTTCGCAAGAGCAACACTCCGCCGGCTTCGAAAGGCGTAGCTCCGACGGTTCGACATGGGGTCGCCGCCGACCACACCGTGTCAGCGGTAGAATTAGACGTCATGCGGGTCACCATTCAACTGCCAGAAGACATATCTGCCGCTCTCGAGGAGCAGTGGGACGACGTGCCTCGTCGTTCACTTGAGGCCATCGCGGTCGAGGGCTACCGTACCGGTGCATTGACGGAGCCTCAGGTCCGCAAGCTGCTGGGGCTCGACACCCGCTTCCAGGTGCACGCGCTGCTCAAGGAGCACCACGTTCCGCTGCAGTACACGAGCGCAGATATCGAGGACGACCTCCGCGCCCAACGCGAGCTCGGCATCCTACCCGGCCGATGATCGTCGTGGCCGACAGCGGGCCGCTGCACTATCTGATCCTGCTGGAACACGTCGAACTCCTTCGACGCTTCTACGGCCAGGTTGTCGTGCCCGAGGCCGTCGCCAGCGAGCTCTCAAACGCTGGTGCTCCTCGAGTTGTCCGTGACTGGATCACTGCGCCGCCCTCATGGGTCGAGATTTGCCCCGTTGCGCCTGAGGTCCTGGCGGCGGTCACCGACGATCTGGATCTCGGCGAACGAGCGGCTATCGCCCTGGCGGAAGCGATGCGTGCCGATCTACTCCTCATCGACGAGGCCGCCGGGCGCGCGGAGGCAAAGCGCCGACATCTGCGCGTGACGGGCACGCTCGGAGTGCTCAGGGCCGGCGCCGAGCGAGGCTTGGTGGATGTGCCCGACCTACTCGAACGACTCAAGACAACGAGCTTCTATCTCGACCAAGCGCTCGTGAACGTGGTCTTCGATCCGTGGTTGAAGCCATAGAGCGGCGTGCCGAAGCCCCAAGACGCGGCCACGATGACGAGCACTACCAATGCCTACTGCGCCGCTCTTGGCATCGACACGCCTCGGATCGAGGACGCCAAGTCCAGTTCGGACGCCAACTATTACAGCCTGCTGCTCGTTGCGCTGCTCGAGCGCGGCGAACCCATGACCCTTGACGATGTGGCCGCACGGTTCGCCGCAGCAGGCGTCGCGCTGACGGCGGCTGACGCGCTCGCCTCACTCAAGCGGTGCAAGCCGGCGCGCGCACCCATCTATCGAGACGGCGATCGCTACGCGCTCGATCCCCACGACGACGAGGTCAGCTTCTGGCTGTTTCGGCTCGGTCTCCGACCGGCGCGCGTCCCGCTGTCGAAGGCGATGCGTCCTGGGCCAAGCCCCATGCCGTCCCCGGGGGACCCGGTAACCGTGGCCTCCCTGAACGAAGCATGGCGAGACGGTGTGCCCAACACGTGGTCGGCGCAACGTGTGGCGGTGGCCGTGCTGGATGCGCACGACGGGGCCATGTCCGGCGCCGACGTCCTGTCGTTCGTGTCGGCGCGAAGCGCGTGGAGCCCCTTGCGGCCCGAGTCGGTGCAGTTCTGGCGCAGCGGCGTGATCACGGTCCGAGAGGACGGGCTTTGGATGCTCGAGCGCTCGCACGACGTCGTTCGGTCGACGCGCGAGGCGGTGCGCGATCGCGTCAGCGACATGCGACGGTGGGCGGCCATGCGTCCCGATCCAGCGACGATGGAAGCGCACCGGCGTCGCCTCGAACGAGAGCGTGAAGCCCATGCCCAGCAGTTGGTGGCCATGCGGCGTGTACTCGTCCATGCGTTTCCGGCAAGACGTCCGCTGGCACTCGCGCTTGTCGATGTTGCCGAACGCAAGGTGACCACGTTTGTACGCGACGAAATCACGCGCGCCGTGGAGCGGTTGACCGGCTACGAGATCATCGGCGCCGTTGGCGTCAGGGGACTGCTTCGGACATTGAACGTCGACCCGGGGGAGCGTCGCCTGGCCGAACTGGGCCCTCCGCAGAAGACGCGACAACTCAATCGGCAAGGCCGGACGCTCACGATCACGAGCGCGCTCCTAGTGCAAGGAACGTGCGGCATAGGTCGTCCGTTCGGCGACGATCGAACGCTGCAAGAGTATCTGCGCACCGGCGCAGAGGCCAAGCTCAGACGCCGACTCGAAGCAGACGCGAAGTCACTCTACGCGCTCTACCAGTACGGGCGTCTTCATGGTTGCGTTCGGCTACGCTGGGGCTTCCTGGACGAGATGCTGCCCGCACCGTGGGTTCATCGCGACGAGTCGACGCTGTACCACCTGTTGAAGGATGCGCACCAGCGCGGCGTGCCGCTCGAGGTGGTCGTGGGTAATGCGCCCGGGTGGGCGGATCCGTGGTCTCGTGCCCAGCGTGCCTATGTGGCGACCGACGCTTGGCATTCGCCGTCCCTCCTGGCTGACGAGCAGGGCTATGAAATTCCCCGGGCGGACGTACAGTTGGCACGGCTGATGGACGGCGCGCGAGGAATGGAGTGAAGCCTCTCCGACGACCGGGCGCGCGTCGCGTTCAGACTGTCGATGCGGATCTTGACACCGCTCTCGATGCGATGACCGCGCCCGAGTTGCGCATGTTCGTGCTCGCCGTGTTGGACCAACTGGAGGACGAGCAGCGAACTCGCGTCGTCGACTCGTTGATGGCGCGTGCGGCGAAGGGCCATACGGGCTGGAGGCCAAGCCATCCGTCCCAGCGAATTGTCAGCGATGCCCAGTCGTTCGCGGACGCTGCCCGACGAGTCGGGTACGCCGACCCTGGCGACGTCAGTGAACACTTGCGTCTGGCCTCCAAGGCGTTTCTGGCCGGCGACCACGCAAGTGCTCGAAGCGTCTTCGAGGCGCTCCTGCTTCCGATAGCCACGGTTGACATCGATCTTGGCCAGCACGAGCTGGTGGACGATGTTCTGAGTATCGACGTTCAGGCATGCGTTGCGCAGTACGTCACGAGCGTGTACACGACCACGCCTCTGGGTGACCGGGCTGGTGCCGTGTTCAAGGCGATCGAGGATGTCAAAGGCGTCGGCTCGCTCTTGAATCCGATCAAGGACATGGAAGATGTGTCGGCCGGGGCGCTGCCGCATCTCGGCAAATTCCTGCCACGATGGGTGAAACGTCTCGGGCGTCTGCGACCCTCGAAGAACGAGTGGGAGAGCGATGAGGATCGTTGGCTGCGTGAGGCCGTCTTCCGCTTGGAGGGTGTTGATGGCCTCGAGCGAGTCGCGCGGAGGACGAAGCGACCGCAGGCGTGCCTGGCGTGGTGCGAGGCGCTTGCTGACGCCGGCGAATGGGCCGGCTCTCTCCGTGCGTACGAAGCCTCGGCTGCGTTGGTCGGCAAGTCGCATTGGCGAGGCGAACTCTTCGACGGCGCGACGCTGGCTGCCCAACGGCTCGGACGGTCTGACGTGCCCAAGCGTTTGGAGGCAGCGTGGCGTGCCGCTCCCACGTTGACGCGCCTGGTGCGCTGGCTCTCTGCCGACGGTCCTACCCCGACGGTGTTGCGCGTGAAGGCAAGGAAGGCACTGAGCCGCTGCCCAAGGACGGCGGGACGGCAACTCGCCGTGCTTCGAGTTCTCACGGGTGACTTGCGCACCGCGGCCGACCTGCTCTCGAAAGCTGAAGGACTCGGCTGGTCGAGTGAGGATCATCCAGGTCACGTGCTGTTTCCGTCGTTCGTTGTCCTGCTTGCGAACAGGACATCGAGGAGGGTGAGCGAGACACTTTTGGCGGACCTCGAATCGACGTGCCGTGATCCGTTGGAACTCCTATCGTCTGATGACCCCCGTGCGAGGCCCAGGTTGGGCACTCCGTCGATCGTCGCGCTGATCCAGGATGTGTCCTCGAGTATGACGCTGGCCGACATCGACCGGGACGCGATGATCGATGCCATGCGCATCGCCGCGGAGAAGCGCGTTGAAGGGATTCTGAGCAACTCACGTCGCCGCCACTATGGTCATGCCGCGATGCTCGCCGCCTCGTGCGTGGCCATCGCGCCGACCGACCGGGGGAAGGATGTCTCCGACTGGTTGGCGGGCTTGCGTGAAACGTACAAGCGCCGTCACGCCTTCAGAGAGGAACTGACGCGAGCGATGGTGAGCCTCGGGTTGACGCCTCTCTGACGCTCTGTTGCGGGCGCTCGACGCCGCGCGGAACTGCCACGACGCACAACGTGCGCCATGGGCGTCACCCTGATTCTCGACGCTTCCGCGCCAGTGTGCCCAGAATCGTTGGAACTGATCGCGAGATTCTCGCCCGAATTCAGCGAAGGCGGCGGTTTGAAAAACCGTTGTGGGTGCGAAAGAAAAAGTCGGATCCGGCAAGTCCCGATTTCACGTACACTTAGCGTCTGCGGTGAGGTGGCCGAGAGGCTGAAGGCGGCGGTTTGCTAAACCGTTATACGGCCTAAAAGCTGTATCCAGGGTTCGAATCCCTGCCTCACCGCCAATTTCACTCGCTCCGCTCGCTCGTTGGCGGCTCGGCGCGTCTTCAGGCTTCGAACGACTCGCTTCGCTCATCGCTCTCGGCACGAATCCCGGCACTCACTGCCAGTTATCCCCACGGATTCATCGATCGTCAATCGAACCGTTCGACATAAACTCCCACGCACCGACGTCGGCATGTCAAATGTGAGACTTGCGATTACACGAACGCACATCGTCGGAGCCGCCGTTTTTCTTGCCGGCGCCGCCGCGGTGGCGGCCATGGTCTGGACCAGCGTTGCGAACTTCCCCGACCAACCCCTCAGCCCTGTGCGCCGGGATGATCGGTTGTTTACCCTCGGCGTGTTCGCCTTCGGATTCGCGGGTCTGCTGGCTGTGCCAGGAGCCGTTCTCACTATCGCCTTTCTGCGATGGCCGCGCGCGTGGCTGCGCAACTCGTACTACACGGTGTTGTTCCTGATCGTTGTCGCGAATCTGCTGATGTTCACGACCAGTGGTTGGCGGTTCGCGATGTTTCTCTGCTGGGACTGCGGACTCGAGGTGTGGTGGTCGCAAACAACCGTGCCTGCGAGCGTGTTCGTCGCGGTCGCGCCGCTCGTCAGGTCGATGCTGGGTCCACGCATCGGGTTACAAACGGACCGGGTTGCAGGTTCCCTCGGTCGCCTGGCGCAGTCTCTGCTCCACGAGCCTGCGCAGGGTAGCCGCGTTGCTCGAGCGACGGTATGGCTCGCGGCCGCGCCGTGGCTGTTTTGGATCTTCGGGCCGCTGATGACCGCCCCCCACACCACAAGGCGACGTCATGTACGTCGTGCTCCCTGTCAGCTACGTGGCGGCTTTCGTCATCACCCTCATTGCGACGCCCTTGATTGGCTATCGCGTCTTCCGCGACGCGCGACAGATGTCGCGCATGCAGAAGGCATGGTCGCTCGCGGGGTTCGCCGCGGGTCTCGCATGCTACGAGTTCGTTGTATCCTCGTTGAGCGTCATTTGGCGGTAATCGCCGGCGCTGCGCGTGGTCGGGCCGCGTCGCCATTGCTCGTCCGATGTGGTCCCCGTTCGCAGATTCAGTAGAAGGAGACTGGGGATGGCTCGCAGCACGGCTGCTTCGATTGTCATCGCGCTGGTGTGGACCGCAATTGTTTCGGCGCAGATGCCGCCGGCGCCGATTGCCGAATTCCCGATTCCCACCGCAAACAGCGGCCCAAGTGACATCGCATTAGGCCCGGACGGCAACCTCTGGTTTACGGAGGCACAAGGAAATCGGATTGGCCGTATTACTCCTGCCGGCGTGATCACCGAGTTCCCACTCCCGGATTCCAGCGTCCCCCAAGGGATTGTCGCTGGTCCCGACGGGAATATGTGGTTCGCCGAGCTATTTGGGAATCGGATCGGGCGTATCACGCCGAGCGGCATCATCACGGAATTTCCCCTCCCTGCCGGCTCTACCGGCTCGAGCCAGCCGCGTGGAATCGCTTCGGGCGCGGACGACAATCTGTGGTTTACCGAGGACACAAACGGGAAGATCGGCCAAATCACTCCAACGGGGACTGTCGTCCGAGTTTTCTGTCCCTGGCACTGTGCCCCATCCCAAGTGGATTACCGCGGGGCCCGACGGGAACCTCTGGTTCACGAAGGCAATCGTTGATTTTGCAGTCAGGGGCTTCCCGTCTCGACCCTGGATCGGCCGGATCACTCCGGCACGGTGCTGTTACGGAGTTTGCTGGTGGCGCCGCGGGATCGATTACAACGGGGCCCGATGGCAACGTCTGGACCGCGGGATTGAGCAGCCTCGTGCGAATTACCCCGAGCGGCACGCTGACGACATTCCCGATCCTGGGGATTGCCGGGTCGAATGAGTCCATCAGAAAACTCACGACGGGTCCCGATGGCAACCTCTGGTTCACATCCGACAACGGCGTCTCACGGATGTCCCTCGACGGCGGCATCATCCGTTTCTTATTGCCTGATAGCACCAGCAATACTGACGGCATCGTCGCCGGTCCCGACGGCGCCCTCTGGTTCACACAGGGCAACAAGATTGGTCGCATTGCCAGCAGCATCGATCCTGCAGGCATCACGAACCTCCTGTGGCGCTGCACGTTGGCCGATGCCTCGGGCGGATGTCAGAACCGCCTGGGAGATATCGGCCTATGGTCCCTCAACGGACCGTTGGTGAAATCGGAAACGCTGTTAGCGACCGCTCTTCCGCTCGAGTGGCAAGTGGCAGCGATTGGTGACCTGGATGGCAACGGCACGCCCGATATCGTCTGGCGCCACACGCCGACGGGCCACGTCGCCGCCTGGCTGATGACCGGCGTCCGCGTCACGGACTCTCCACTCGTCGCGGCTGGCGTGCCGCTCGAGTGGCAGATTGCGGGACTGGGCGATCTGAACGGTGACGGCAAGGCCGATATCGTGTGGCGCAACGTGCAAACGGGTGCGGTCTCGGTCTGGTGGATGAACGGCGCCGCTGTCACCGGGATTCCGGTGATCGCGCCGAGCGTGCCGCTGGCCTGGCAGATCGCCGCCATCGGCGATACGAACGGCGATGGCTTTGCCGATCTGATCTGGCGTCATGAACAGAGCGGCGACGTGTCGGTGTGGCTGATGAATCACGAAACCATCACGCAGGCGCCCGTCGTCGCATCCTCGGTACCGCTGGCCTGGGAGATTGCGGGCGTCGGCGATCTCAACGGCGATGGCAAGACCGATCTCGTGTGGCATCACGGGCAAACCGGCGACGTCGCGGTCTGGCTGTTGAACGGCGGGACGGTGACACAGGCACCCCTCGTCGCGTCGGGCGTGCCGCTCTCGTGGCGGATCGCCAAGGTCGTCGACGTCAACGGCGACGGCAAAGCCGACCTCGTCTGGCGACGCGACACGCCGACAGCGTCCCAGGCGATCGTGGAGGGCGAGGTGGCCGTCTGGCTGATGGACGGGACCACAGTTACCCAGACACCGCTCGTTCGGGCGACGGAACAGATTTACCAGCTGCCTCCCAAATGGCAAATCCAATAACCGCCTTTTCCGCGATGACGAAGGGATCCGATGATTAACATCCTTGGTATCTACACGAGCGCAGCCTTGTATATCGCCACGAGCTTGGCCCAGGCGCGTTCGGCGTCGTCTCTCTTGTAGATCGGACCGTTGGCCCCGGCGGGCATGTCGGGCACGCACCATCCGTGCTGCGCCATCGAGTAGACCTCGATCTCGGCCGGCACCTTCGCCGCATCGAAGGCCTCCTTCAGCTTCGTTTTCGCATCGGGCTGCTGCATGTCGTCGTTGACCGCGATCCCGAAGTACATCCGGGCCTTGATCTTCGGTGCGAGCAGATGCGGACTGTTCGGGCGGTCGGTCACGAGCCCGCCGCCATGGAAGGACGCGCCGGCGCCGATGCGCCCCGGCACCGCAGCGGCGGTTCGGACGACGAGCCCGCCGCCCATGCAGTAGCCCTGCGTCCCGATCTTCTTGTTGCGATCGACCTCTTTCTGCATGTCGAGCCAGGCCACAAACGCGGGCGCATCGCGCTCGACGGTGCCGTCCGCCTGAATCGAGCCCATGAGCGGGGTGATCTTCGGCCGCTCCGTCTGGAAATTGACCGTCGACGCGTCCTCGTACACGGGTGACTTGGCCACTCGATAGAACGGGTTCGGCACGAGCACCGAGTAGCCGGCGGCCGCCAGCCGCTTTGCCATGTCGCGCATCGACGGCCGCAGGCCGAACGCATCCGGCCAGATGATCACCGCCGGATGAGCACCAGTCGCGGGGTGAATGAACGCCGCGTCGCATGTGCCGTCGGGCGTCTTGATCTCGACGTTCTTTTCAACGGCCTGCTGCGCGGCGACCTCCGAGCCCGCCGCCGCGGCAAGACCCGCCGCCACCGTCATCGTCACGAAATCCCGTCGCGTCAGTTCATCGTTTGACATGTTCCCGGTCCTCCAAGTAATAGCCTTCCGCGGATTGTATCGCGTCCCCCTTCGTTCAGGAGTCCAAAACATGGCCACCATCGAAAAGTTCGGCCCAGGCGTCTTCTGACGCGTCACCAACGCTCGTCATGGACCTGGTCGAAGGTCTGGACGGAAGAGTGAGACAATGTTCGCCGCGTGGTCGGACCGTTTCGAGGAGGCCGAGGGGCAAAGATGACAAGAATGACACACGCGTCAATCGTCGCCACCCTGCTCACGGTACCGGTGCTCGTCGAACGCGCCTACGCGCACCACGGCGCCGGCCTCTACAATCCAAGGAAGAACGTGGAGCTCGAGGGCAGGCTGACACGGCTCGCCTTTGTTAACCCGCATTCGTATGTCTATTTCGATGTCGTCGGCACTGACGGTCAGGTCATCGCGATGAAATGCGAGATGCGGTCGGCCACGGTGCTCCGACGCTCGGGTTGGTCGCCGGAGATGTTCGTGCCGGGCGCGTCCATCAAGGTGACGGGCCACCCGCATCGCGAGGATCCGACTGCGTGCACTGTGGAGACGTTGACGCTTGGCCGTGCGCCGACGCTCGAGCGGTATCAGCAGTTGAGCGACGCGAAATCGGTCAATAGCACGAAACGACCTTTCCGGCTGCCGAACGGCAAGCCGAACCTCGCCGGCGAGTGGGCGCAGGAGCAACAGGTCCTGGCAAGGCCGCCCGGCGGTCGCATCGGGCTCGTGCCGATCAGCCAGGCCGCCGCGATCGGGGCCGGCAAACTGCCGATGCCGAACGGACCTGCCGGCTGGTTCCCGCCGCCCGTGACGTTGACCGCAGAGGGACGTGCGGCACAAGAGGCGCTGCGCAAACGGCCGACGTCGGAGAACCCGCGGCTTTCCTGCCAGATCACGAGCATCCTGTTCGACTGGGTGTTCGACGGCGCGATTGGCCGCATCACGCAGAGCGCGAATGTCATCAAGATGGAGTATGGCGTCGGCCTGACTCGGACCGTGCAGATGAACATGACCGCGCACCCGGCTAAAGTCGCGCCGAGCCGCGCCGGTCATTCGATCGGCCGCTGGGACGGCGATACGCTCGTCGTCGACACTGTCGGCTTCGCGCCCGGTAGCCTGGCAGGCTCACTCCCCCATAGCGACAAACTGCACGTCGTCGAGCGCTTCACGTTGAATCCCACAACGCTCGAGCTCACCCGCGACATCGTCGCCGAAGATCCCGTCTACTTCGCGGACAAGTACGTGGATTCCGATAGTGTCCTGCCGGCGGATGCGCCGTTCAAGGTCGAGGCCTGCAAGGAGCTCGCGCCGGAGTATCAGCAAACCGGGCGGAAATGAGTTGCACGCGGGATGCGATGAACCGACCTTTCCGCGGATTGTATCGCCCCCTTCGTTCAGGAGCACCAGACATGGCCACCATCGAAAAGTTCGGCGCGCCAGGCGTTTTCGAGCCGGCAACCTATAGCCAGGGCATCAGGGTCACGCAAGCGCAGACCATTCTGTTCTTGTCCGGACAGGTCGCCTATACGCCTGACGGCGGCGTCGCATGCCGCGGCGACTTCAAGGGCCAGGCGCGCGGCGCCTACCAGGCGATCAAGGCGCTCGTCGAGTCGCAGGGCGGAACGCTGGCGAACGTCATCAAGATCACGACGTATGTGACCGACATGAGTTACCGGGTCGATCTTGCGCCCGTGCGCGAGGAGTTCCTCGGGAAAAAAGGCCCCGCGTCGACGCTCGTCGAGATCCCGTCGCTGGCGCATCCGGATTGGATGATCGAGATCGAAGCGATAGCGGTTCTGTAATCCAGCCCCAGCCCCAAGCCCCTAGTCCCTAGCCTCCGAGTAGTCCGCTATTTCATCGCGGCGATCGCTTTTTCCAGCTCCGCAAATGGCGCGACGCCGCCGTGTCCGCCCACGTTCGTGTCCACCTTGAGCTTCAGCGCGCGAATCGAATCGAGGAGCTGTCTCGCGGGGGGATTGCCGGCGCCGCCCGTGCCCGGGAACCAGAGATCGCTTTGAAAGAGCGCCTTCGAGCTCGGCACGTACGCCATCACCATGGGCTCGACATGTGGCGACCCCGTGAACGCGTAAAGCTCGAGGCTCTGCTTGCCGTCGCTCACCACCTTCTTGCCTTCGTACACGTCAATCGTGCCCACCTTCTGCCCGGCGCTCCGGCGAGTCTCGAGCGCATCGGCCGGATGCGTGTGGTGGGTGTCGAGCATCGCGCGCAGCGCCGGCTCGTGGCCTTTTTCCACGAGCACCGTGGCGCCGGCCGCGGCGATGCCGCGCACGCCGCCGATGTGGTCGGCATGATGATGCGTGACGGCGACATATTGAATCGGCTTGTTCGGAAACTGTTCCTTCAGCACCCTGACGAGCGTCTGGCTCTGCGCTTCCGTGTACGGCGCCTCGACGACGGCGAGCCACTGGGGGAATTCGACGATCATGCTGTTGTGCGAGTAGGCGCGCGCGAAGTACGTGCCGTCGGCAATCTTCGTCAGCACGACGGGCGAATACTCGCCCGCGGCAATGGCCTGGTCGGCTTCCTTCGATGCGGCGTCGGGGATGTCGAACTCCTTCTCCACGGCCGGGTCGTTGATGGCGGCCACCGTGAACTGCACCTCTGAATACGCCTTGCCCGCCTTCCAGACCTTGATCTTGTGCGGCAGCTTGACGCCGTCCACGGTTTTGTAGTCGCTGAGGATGTACTGCGCCGGCACGTCTCCGTCGAGCGCCTCGGTGTCGGCGATGTCGAATCCGGCCGGGAGCTTCGTGTCCGGATCGATGTACAACGAGACGTCCTCGCCCGACTTTGTTTTTGCCGTGACGAGCTTCATCATCTTGCCGTCGAACGTCTTGTCCTCGGCCGGCTGCGCGTCGGACGCCGAATCGGCGGCCGCCAGCAGAATGCCGACGAGGTTGCGGCGAAGCGATACCGCGGGCGAGTTCTGCGTGCCCCAACTGAAGAGACCGCCTGGCGACGTGGCCACAACGGGCCGCATGCCGACGTAGTCGAGCCCGACGGGATTGCCGCCGCGTGCGCGTGCGGTCAGCACCTCGCGGCGATGCTGGGTGAAGTCGCCGATCGTGATTTCGTAGTCGAGCGACGCGAGGCCGTTGGCAAGGTCGACAATCTCGGCAACGTTCTTCAACGTCCCGGGACTTCCGCGTCGCCGACGCGCACGGTCTGCTGCAGGCGCGTCCGCGTGCCCGATCCGCCCTTCATCGTGATCGTCTGAATCGACTGGAGCTTGGCCGGACCACCCATTGCCGCCACGGCGTCACGCGCGAGCGCCCTTGGAGTGGGTGCGCTCGAGCACGCCGTCAGGCCGACCGCGACGACCACTCCTGCCAGCAACGCCAATTGAGACCGCATCGACATCAACTCCTGCTCCGGCGCCACGGCCGGGCGGACGTATTTTACGCACGTTGGCGCGCTTTTTCGCGCCTTGATTGCCTTTACACCCGTCAGGCTGCAGCGTAGTATGCACGAAGCCAAAGACCAATCCGGGTGACGAGGAGGTTCGTTCTATGAGCTCGTTGAGAATGTTGAGCCCGTTGAGCCCGTTGAGAATATTGCTTGGAATCGTGGCGGCCAGCCTCGGCCTGCTCGCCTCGGGCGGACCGGTGCTCGCCCACCATTCGTTTGCCGCTGAGTACGACTCCACCAAGCCGATCACGCTCAAAGGCGTGGTGTCGAAGATCGAGTGGACCAATCCTCACGCGCGGTTCTACGTGGACGTGAAGGACGACTCCGGCGCCATCAGCACCTGGAATCTGGAGCTCGCGAGCCCGAACGTGCTCGTGCGCAACGGCTGGACGAGAAAAGCGCTCACCATCGGCGACGAAATCACCGTGCAGGGTTCGATGGCCAAGGACGGCTCGAAGATGGCCAACGCGCGCATCGTGACGCTGGCGAGCGGCAAGCGCGTGTTCGCCGGATCGCCGGAGGGCGAGGGCGCGCCGCCCCCCGCCGCTCCAGCGGCCAAGTAAGGGCTAAGGGCTAAGGGCTAAGGGCTGAGGGAGGCATGAGCGTGCGACGAATTCTTATCGCCCTTATCGGCGCGGCGATCGCGGCGTCGGCGGTCCCGATGTGGACCGCGCTCGCACAGTCGCAGGGCACACCGCCCAACACGAATGCTCCAACCGCGACGTCTCCAGCCGCCACCGGCCCGGCGGCCGGCCGCGGACGCGGGCGCCCGGCGCCAACGGGTCCGGCACCGAAGCTGGCCAACGGCCATCCCGACTTTTCCGGCGTGTGGCAGGGCGGCGGCCCGGTCGGCGATCTGGCGCAGGGCATGCCGAAGGGCGAAGCCGTCCCGTTGAACGCCGAGGGCATTCGGGTCATGGCCGCGCGGCAGTCGAAAGACGATCCCGAGGCCAACTGTCTGCCAACGGGCGTGCCTCGCATCGCGCCGTATCCATGGCGCATGTTGCAAACGCCGACGCACGTCTTCATCTTGTTCGAGGGCAACATCCACAGCTACCGCCAGATCTTCGTGGACGGCCGCAAGCACCCCGAAGACCCAGATCCGACCTGGTACGGCCACTCGATCGGCCACTACGAAGGCGACACGCTGGTCGTGGACACGATCGGGTTCAACGACAAGTTCTGGTTCGATTTCCGGGGCCACCCGCACACCGAGAAGCTTCACACCCTGGAACGGTACACGCGGAAAGATCTCGGCACGCTGGTTGTCGAAACGACCATCACCGATCCTGGCTATTACACCAGGCCGTTCACCATTTCGTTCACGGCGCGGCTGCGGCCCGGCGAAGAGCTGATGGAATATATCTGCCAGGAGAACGAACAGGACGTCGAACATATCAAAGGTCCGGCCGGAACACCGTAGCCGCCTTTTTTCGTCCTCAATCGAGGAGAGTCACATGAACGCGAAACTCAGGGTCGCATTGGCGGCGGCGGTTGCGCTTGTTGTGTCGTTGCTCGTTCTACATCCCACGGCCGAGACGACGATCGCCAAGCCCGAGGACGTCGGACTTTCGACCGAGCGGCTGGCGCGCATCAACGAGGTGGTGAAGCGGCACATCGCCGCGGGCGAAATCAGCGGCGCCGTCACGCTTGTCGCCCGCCACGGGCGCATCGCGCACCTCGAGGCCGCCGGCGTCATGGACGCCGACTCGAAGAAGCCGATGACGAAAGACGCCGTGTTCCGGATCGCGTCGATGACCAAGCCGGTCACCGGCGTCGCCATCATGATGATGATGGAAGAAGGCAAGCTCCGGATCACCGACCCGGTGTCGAAGTTCATCCCGCAGTTCAAGGAGATGAAGGTCGCGGTGGCGCTGCCCGGCAGGGTCCGCCGCCTCCGGGGCCGACGAGCCGCCGGCCCCGCCGCGCTTCTACACCGTGCCGGCCGAACGCGAGATCACGATTCGCGATCTCCTCACGCACACCTCGGGTCTGGCGAGCGGCCCGATGAGCAACCGCCGATGCGCGGAAACCGTCGGTTGTCGGAAAACCGACCGAGACGCTGGCCGACTACATTCCCCGGCTGGGCACGACCGCGCTCGAATTCCAGCCGGGTACGCGCTGGATGTACAGCGCGCAAGCCGGCATCGACACACTGGGACGCATCGTCGAGATCACGTCGGGTCAGCCGTTCGATCAGTTTCTGCGGCAGCGCGTCTTCGATCCGCTCGGCATGAAGGAGTGTCGTTCTATCCCACCGAGACGCTCGAGCCGCGGATGCCAACGGTGTATCAGATCGGGCCCGAAGGGCACCATGGCAGAAGAACCAGAACTCCGGCCGAATGTCCGAGCAAGGTCTACTTCATGGGGTCGGGCGGTCTCATCACGACGGCCGAGGAGTACGCGAAATTCGGCCAGCTGCTGGCTGAACGGCGGCGAGTTGAACGGCAAGCGCCTGCTCAGCCCGCGCACCGTCACGTTCATGGCGTCCGTCCACGTCCCCGACACGTTGCCGGGCCGGCCTCTCGGCGAAGGCTACGGCCTCAGCGTCCGCGTCGTCAATCACGCGGTGGCGGGAGGTTCGCGCGTGTCGGACGGCAGCTTCGGCTGGAGCGGCGTGTACGGCACGCACTTCTGGGTCGATCCGAAGGAGGAGATCGTCGCGATTCTGATGATCCAGACGCCGGTGCGAGACATGCGGCCTGAATTCGAAAACGCGGTGATGCAGGCGATCATCAAGTAGCGGCGGACTAGCGCTCCATGCCTTTTGCTTTGATCACGGGGAGGTTCGCGGGCGCCATCAGGAACGCGACGAAACTTCCGGCTGCGCTCTTCTCCTTCGCGCTCGCGCCGACGCCGGCGACCATCACGACGTAGCTCTGGACGTCGGCCGGAAACGCGCCGACCAGCTCGACGCCCTTCACCGGCAGGATTTCGCTCACGGGCGCGATGCCGAGCTCCACGGTTCCGTTCGCGACCACCTCGCCAACCTGCACCGCGGTGTCCCGCGGCACGAACTTGGGTTTGAGCTGCGCGGCGATCCCGAGCTTCTCGACGAGCGCCTCGAACGGCGCCGCGCTCGCGCCTTGCTGGGCGTACGTGATTGACCTGGCGCCGAGCAGGGCGCGCTTGAACCCGTCCACCGTGCTGACGTCCGGCTTCCGGGCGCCCGCGCGCATCGACAGACCGAGCCCCGATCGCGCGAGTACGGTCCGGGAGTCGGCGACCATCCTGCCGTCTTTGATGGCCATGTCCACGAGCGCCGGCGTGAGCACCGCGAGGTCGAACGGCTCGGCGGCGTCGATGCGCTTCTTCAGGAGCGTCGACGGCTCGAATATCAGGGTGACTTTGTGTCCGGTCGCGCGCTCGAATTGGGGGACGAGCTCGTCGACGACGGCTCGAATCCCGTTCGAGCAGAACACCTTGATCTCGGCGGCGTCAGCCGCGGCGGCGAACACGAGCACGAAGAGGACGGCGGCCAGGCGATTGAGCATTTTCATAAGCGACACCTGCGTCAGTGTTTCCGGATAAAGCCGAGAACGGCGCGGTTGAAAATGTCGGGCTGTTCCCAATAGGTGGAGTGTCCGGCCTCGGGCACGATCACCGACTCGGCATGCCTGATCCGGGCGGCGAACATCTTCAGCACCGGCGGCGGCGCGTACATGTCGGCATCGCCGGTCAGGAGCAGCGTCGGCACGCTGATCGTTTCGAGGAGCGAAAACGTGATTCTGTTCCTGAGCGGCTGCGCAGGCGCCGGCGGCCCGGGTGGACGGCTGACATGTTCGAGCTCCACCCATCGACGCGTGCCTTCAGGGTTGGCGGCCCGATAGGACGGCGATACCTCGCGGACCTCGGGCGGCATCGCGAGAAACTCGGGCGGCCTGAGCCGTCGACCGAGCTCGAGAAACGCTTCGTCCTGCACGCCGCCGATGCTGTTGGCCACGACGAGGCTTCGCAGCCTCTTGGGAAACGACAGCGCGAAGTCGAGAGACACGAATCCGCCGGCCGCTGTCCCGACGAGATGAAAGCGATCGACGCGCAACTGATCCATCAAGGCGAGAAGATCATCCGCGGCGGTGCCAGGCGATGAATTCGGCGAGTCGATCGTGGTGCGGCCCCAGCCTCGGCGATCGAACCCGATGACGCGATAGCCGGCCTTCGTGAACGCGGGGATCTGATGTTCCCAGACGCGGCCGCTGCCCGTCGCGGCGTGCATCAGGACCACGGGAATCCCGCCGCCACCGGTGTCCATGTACCACAGACGCGCACCGGGCAGCGCGGCGTACCCTTCATACACCGTGTTTCCATCTTCCCGTTGGGCGAGCAACGCCGAAGCCGAAACGACGACGCAACAGAAGACCGCGAACGCTCGCATGCTGGGTGATTCTACCGCCATTGCCTTTATACGCCAGACCATGCGAACGTAGCATTCGCTGTCGGCATATGGCCTACACAACGTCGCCCGCCGCCGTTCGTCGTCCAACTGGGCATGGGCATCTTCATGGAGGGATTCTTCAGGCCGTTCATCCGGACGATGGAACTTCTGGGCGTTACCGAGCGCATGTTTCGAGGCGGCCACGCACGCATGATGAAGCGCCTCGAGAGGAAGAACCCGTTTCGCGGCTACGTCCCGGGCCCACAGGACGTGTTCGTGATGACGTACGCCAAGAGCGGGACGAACTGGATGATGCAGATCGCCCACCAGCTCATTTATCACGGGAAGGGCGAATACGAACACATTCACAGCGTGATTCCCTGGCCCGACACGCAGGCCATGCAGGTGGCGATGCGGCGGTACGCGATCCCTCTCCAGGAGGCGCGTGACTGGGAGACCTCGCCCGAACGCAAGAGAGTCATCAAGACGCATTACAACTGGGAGCTGCTGCCGCACTCGGATCAGGCGCGCTACATCGCCGTCATCCGCGATCCGAAGGACATCTTCGTCTCGAACTATCTCTTCATCAGAGATGGTGTCTTCGGTCGCGCGATGCCCTCGGTCGATACGTGGTTCAAGCTGTATCTGTCCGGCGATTTCATCATCGGCGGTTCGTGGGCCGTCAACGCCGCTGGCTACTGGGCCGAGCGCCATCGGGAGAACGTCCTCATCGTGTCCTTCAAGTCGATGAAGCGCGATCTGCCGCGGCACGGTGGTGAAGGTCGCCGACTTTCTGAACATCCGGGTGTCAGACGAGGTGATAGACGAGGTGTGCCGTCAATCCTCGTTCGAGTACATGAAAAAGATCGACGACAAATTCCGGATCGGCCAGATGATTCCCTGGCGGCGCCCCGGCACGATGATTCGGAAAGGCGCCGAGGGCGGCGCATCCGAGTTGCTCAGCCCCGAGCAGCAGCGGCAGGTGGATCGGCACTTCATGGCCGAGCTGAAGCAGCTGGGCTCGGACTTCCCGTATCAGGAATTCTGCAACCTCGCGCCCTGAGCCTTTCCTCCGCATGACGCACAAAGGATGCACGGTGTGGTTCACGGGCATGTCCGCCGCCGGAAAGACGACGACGGCGCGGATGCTCGAAGAGCGGCTGCGGGCGCTCGGCGCGCGCGTCGAAGTGCTCGATGGCGACGTCGTGCGCACGAGGTTGTCCAAGGGACTCGGGTTCAACAAGGACGACAGGGACGAGAACATCCGTCGCATCGGCTTCGTGTGCGAGCTGCTCTCCCGCAACGGCGTCATCGCCATCGCGGCGGCGATCTCGCCCTATCGGGCGCTCCGCGACGAAGTGCGCGCGCGGATCTCGTGTTTCGTCGAGGTCTACATGGAGTGCCCGGTGGAGGTGCTCATCGAACGCGACGTGAAGGGCCTGTACAAGAAGGCGCTGTCGGGCGAGATTCCACGATTCACCGGCATCTCGGATCCCTACGAGCCTCCGCTCTCGCCCGAAGTGATCATCCATTCCGCTCGGGAAACGCCGGAAGAAGGCGTTGAAAAAATCTGGACGATGCTCGAACGGCTCGGCCTCGTCAGTCTTCCTTGACGAGCACCGCTCCGGTGGACATCGGCTGAACGCTCGCGCTGGTAATCAGGCTCGCGAGCGAAGGGCTGAAAGGTCTATGATCGCAATGGCCCAGGCGAGCGCAAGATAGCCACCCGCTACACCCCGCAACTTCGATGGAGCTCAGCACATGAAAGCGTCCAAATACATCCTGGCTGTCGTGATGGTACTTCACGCTGCGACGCCGTTTGCTCAGAGCCAGCAGATCTCTCGGCAAGACCTTGACGACAAAGTACTGGGCTGGATGAAGGTCTATCACTTCACGGGCGCCAGGACGCCGATAACCGTTGATGCCAAACATTATTCCGCCGCCCAACTGGCCATCGCCGATTCCTTCGCCAACTGGATACAGTCCAGCTATCTTCCGAAAGGCGCACTAGGCGATGTCGCAAGAACTGTTTCTCCAAAACTGGGTTTATACAACCAGAACGATGCCGCCCTGCCGCAAACCTATGGAGCCTCCGCCAAGACATATTTCCAACTCAAACATGACAGCAGCGGGAAGATTGTGCCTTACGACGCCAGCCACTTGACGTGGTCGATTACGGCCAATGGGGTCATTGGTGAGCCTCTCATGGCGTTGAACACGCCCACCCAGTATTACTTCCTGATACCCAACTTTTCCCGCCCAGCTCCGCCGCCGAGAGCGGGGAACGAACGGTATGACATGTCCAATCATCCGGCGTTGAAACCTTACATGACCTATTTCAACGACGCGAGCACGAGCATCAACGTCGCCGCGACGAATGTCTTGCTGTCCAAGGACAACAAGTTCCCTTTTCTCAAAACCACCAAGGGTGAATACCTCGACAAGCTGGCAGGCGCGATCGACAGAAAGTACGCGAAAGACAAAGCGGCTGTCATTCAAAGCTGGCCGGAAGGCAATGCCAGGACCAGTGCACTCAAAGATGCCGACACCAAGTATCAACGACGACTCAGTGTTTTGAACAGCAACCGGCAGAAGTATGGCAGCCTCTTGCAGACAGCCGCCGAGGTGTCTACGCTGCAACCCAATGAGCTGCTGGAGAACCAGGAGGATGTGTTTGAAGGCAATGGCGGCTCGAGAGACAGATATCCGGTGTACAAGATTGATCCGGCGATGGCAGAACTGGCCAAAACAGATCAACCGCAATGGATCGTTGTCTATTGGGAAGGAGACTTGCTGGACCCGGTCGGCAAGCAACTAGCTGACGCCATCATCAATAACTTCAATTTCGGCTACGTCTATGACTTCTTCTTCGACCCTGAGAAAGTCAAAGGACAACCCTACAAACCGCTGCGTTCTCCTGATTACAAGGAGACGGTCGTCGTGACTCCAGCATCGGCAACGGCCAAACTCAACACATCCGATCCAGCCGTGCATTTCTTTGAGGATTTTTCCACCACGGGTGTCGGTCAAAGACCAAGCGGATGGTCATTTGGACTCAATGTCAGCGTGATTGCGAATCTCGACGGGTTGCCGGGCAACTGGGCGGTGATGGCCGGTGACGCCAAGCTGACGCCGAAGCTGCTGAAAACACCGTTGCCGCAGGATTTCACGTTGAGCTATGAGCTGGTCGCCGTCAAGGACTTCGCCTGGGGAGCGAAAGGGTTGACGGTCCAACTGGCCAACGAGAAACCAGCAGGCAATCCGGTTTCGTACCTGCGGCTGAAACTGCGGCCTGGGTTTGATGGGAAGGATGGAGATGCCTCGATAGAAACGCAACTCCCTGCAGGTTATCTGAGCGGTGGCAAAAATCTGCCTGCCACGGGCTTCTCCAACAACAAGACGAACAACCGTATTACGGTGTCAATCAGAAAAACAGGCGAGACGCTGCAGGTGTTCATCGACAAGAACAAGATAGCCGAATATGAAAAGGCCATTCCATCAGGCCTGTTGTTCAATTCGGTGTCGTTTTTTGTGCCGGGCAGCGCCTCTGAGTTGAAGGACAAGTTCTTTGTCAGCAACATCAGGATCGCCAAGGAATAGCCAGGCGAGTTCACGTAGGCCGGGTGCGCGTGCTACTTGCAGCCGGCTGACAGTTCGACGCGGCGGTTCTTCGCGCGCCCTTCGTCGCTGCCGTTGTCGGCAATCGGTTGTTGGCGGCCGTAGCCCTTGGCCGTCAACCGCGGCGCAGGGACGCCGTGAGCGGAGAGCCAGGTTTTCACCGCGTCGGCCCTCGCCTGAGACAGTTTCAGGTTGTAGTCGTCCGCGCCCACGTTGTCGGTGTGCCCCTGGACTTCGACGTTCGGCGTCGCGTTGCCCTGCAGCGCCGCCGCAACGCGCTGGAGCGTTGATTCCGATTCGGGCCGCAGCGTCGCCTTGTTGAACTCAAAGGTCACGCCGTAGAGCGGGAGATGGCACTCCCTGGCCAGCTTCGCCGCAAGGTCTTCGCTGATGTCGGCGACCGCAATCGAGAGCTCGCCGCCAAAGTGCATGCTCGCCCAGATGTCGCGGCCGCCGCGGGCGTAGTGCGCCGCCAGGACGGCGTCGCTCTGGTGGAGCCCCTGCGATTGCTCGACGATGTCCCAGCCCGCTTTCGTCAGCGCGTTTCTGTATTCGAGGACGAACTGCAGGTTCGACATCCCGTCAATCTTCTCGTGGTCCTTCCGAACGCTTTGAGTGCTGACGAGCGTCTTCTCCTCGTCGCCTTTCAGCATCACGTACAACGCGCCGTTCTCTGGATCGGTGGCATGGAGCGTCGACAGCGCCGTTAGATACGGAAACGGATCCCCCGGACCGATCGTCTCCCGCGTGGCGGCCGGTGGCTTCAGCGTCAGCGTCGGGGAGTACGTCTTCACTTCGACGAGGTCCATCCGGATGTCGTCTGGAGCGAACATCGTGATCGATGCCCAGGCATCGACGCCCTTCTGGTAACGGACGGTCGCGGACGGCGGGTTCTGATCGAAGTAATTGGCAACCGTCCATCCGGCTGCAGTCAGCGCCGTTCGGAAGGGCCCCCACAACCCTTCATGCGTCGAACCGTCGGCGCCCGGCAACCGGATGGCGGCGGTGAAGTGGTGTCCCTGTTTGACGTTGGGCGTGTCCGACGCGAGCGGGAAGTCCGCTTCGCCATGGACCTCCTCGACCAATGATTCCGCGACCACCTCCGTACCGGCGGGTGGCTTGAAGTAGGCGGGCAACTCCGCCCCAATCGCCGGCGCTGCGGCCAGCAGTACGAACGCGCACCCACTGACGAGACGTCGCATGGCGTCTTCCTTATCTAGTCGACGACCTTGTCTTTCACCCGTACGACCGAAAACCTTCCGTCCACCGTCACCACGCCAGGGCCGCCGCCTGCGATTGTCCCGTGTACCGTCCCCTCGATCCGGCCACCGACCGGATCGAGCTTCGTGATGACGACCTCAACATGCACGGGCTTGTAGAACCATACCTGGCTGCCGTCCTTCGGATTCTCCATCTTGAAGTAGAAGTGGAGGTAAGGGTTGCGATCGGGCTTGTCCTCGTCTGTCTGGTCGAAGACGTACCGGCCGAGGACGGGCGGAACACCGATCTGGAGTTCAACGGCCCCTGGATTGTCGTACGAGTTCAATTCGATCCGAGTGGCTCGCGGATCGCGGCTCGACCGCAGAATGTTATTCGCGTAGGTCACCCGCGCCGGGGTCAGCGTCAACGTTTTGTTGGTGAAGGTATCGCCGTTCAGTGTGACCGTGAAGGCAGCCCGCGGCGGCGTTTGCGCAGCCGCCGAAAGCTGCAGCGCCCAGACGAACAAGGCGGGCGGAATGGCAGCACGAATTTGCATAGCCCGAAACCCTAACTCGATCCGACTTTTCTACGCAAGCAGGGCGGCGCACCGGATCGGCGACTTACCGCGGCTGCTGCCGGGCGCGCGCTGTTGACGGCGGCGTCTGGCCCTTCAGCCTCAGATAGACGACGATGTTGCCGTAGTGTTCGTTGTTGTGGGTGACGTTGAAATTCAGTACCGCGCCGCGGATCGTGTCGGCCGGTCCCATGTTCGGAGCGAAGCCCACCTTGACGGGCTGGTTGAAATTGGCGTCGGTCGTGCCTTCGTACACCTGATCGCAATAGCTCAGCGACTCGTTCAGCGCCTTGACGAGCGCGGCCTTGTCGGTGAGTTGCTCGTAGTTGGCGGCGGCGGGAGACTTCTCACCTTTCGCCGAGGAGCACATCAGAAAGTTCCCGCTCGCGACGTGACCGATGAGTTGAGCGAACGTGCGGGCTTCCGCGGTTGGCTTGAAGGCATAGTCCGACGCCGGCATGTTCTCCGCCGCCTCTGCCAGGTTTCGGCGAATCGTCGAATGCATCACCTTCGCGGTTTGGGCCAGCGAGGGTGAGAGCGCCGTCCAGAAGCCGGCGTCCGTCGTCTGCGCGGAGGCCGGAAGAGTCGCGCACGCCAGGACGAACACCAACACAATCGGATTCTTCATGTGATCATCTCTCCTCCAGACAAGTCTATAATGCCAGCCACTCGGCCGTTGCCCCTACAGCCAGGCGCTCGCCTCGGCGCGTGTGAAATTGTCCCCGAGAGGCGCGGATGGTTGGACGTGATATGGACCTAGAACATTCAACTCCACGGAAGCCACTCCGGCTGTGGCCCGGCGTGCTCGCAGTGGCGCTGCAGTGGCTGATGTTCGGCCTTCCTCTCGTGTTTCCCGACCAGGGCGGCATCGCGGTCATTGGCGGAGCGGCCGGCGGATTGGCCGTCGTGCTGTGGTGGCTGTTCTTCAGCCGCGCGGCATGGCTGGAACGCTTGGGAGCGATCGCCTTGATGGTCGTGGCAGTGGCCGGCACATCACGTCTCGTTCACGAGTCCATCGCGAACGGGATGATGGGACTCATGTTGTTCGTCTACGCCGCGCCGCCGGTCCTGAGCCTTGCGTTGGTTGCGTGGGCCGGCGCCAGCCGCGGGCTTTCGAGCGGGCTCCGACTCCCGTCGATGGTCGCCGCCATTCTGCTCGCGTGCGGAACGCTGACTCTGGTCCGGACCAACGGCATCAGTGGCGACGCCACTCCGGATCTCGAATGGCGGTGGTCGCCAACGGCGGAGCAACGGCTCCTTGCGCGGGCCGGCGACGAGCCCCTCGACTCTGCGCGGTTCGAGCCGAAGGTCGCGCCGTCTCCGGCACCCGCCTCCGAGGCTTCGGCGGGCAAGCCCGCGGAGATTCCGAAGGAACCGATCGCGACGATCGAACCGGCCGCTCCAGCCGCTGCTGAAATGCGTGCCGAATGGCCAGGCTTTCGCGGACCCGAGCGCGACAGCATCGTTCGCGGCGTGCGTATCGAAACGGACTGGTCTCGCACCCCCCCGGTCGAGTTGTGGCGCCGGCCGATCGGACCGGGCTGGTCGTCCTTCGCCGTCGCCGGCGATCGCCTGTTCACGCAGGAGCAGCGTGGTGACGACGAGCTCGTGTCTGCCTACAACCTGAAAACCGGCGAGCCCGCATGGAAACACCGCGACGCGGCCCGATTCTGGGAGTCGAATGCCGGCGCCGGTCCGCGCGCCACGCCGACCCTCAGCAACGGTCGCGTCTACACACTCGGCGGAACAGGAATCCTGAACGCGCTCGACGCCCATGACGGCTCTGTCGTCTGGTCGCGCAACGCGGCCACCGACACCGGCACGAAGGTCCCGGATTGGGGCATCGCCAGCTCCCCGCTTGTGGTGGGCGACGTTGTTATCGCGGCCACTGCCGGTTCGCTCGCCGCCTACGATCTCGCCACCGGGAAGCCGCGTTGGTTCGGGCCGACCGGCGGCTGGGGCTACAGCTCGCCGCACTTGTCAACGATCGACGGAGTCGTGCAAATCGTGTTGTTGAACGGACCCGGCGCGATCGGCGTCGCCCCGTCGGACGGTACCGTGCTCTGGAAGCACGCGTCGGGGGGCGATGGCATCGTGCAGCCTGCGGTGCTGGCGGGCGGCGACTTCCTGGTCGGCAGTGGCTCCGGGATGTCGGGCAGCTCCGGCATGCTCCGTTTCACCGTGGCGCACGAGCCGAGCGGGTGGATCGTGAAAGAACGCTGGACATCGCCTGGACTGAAGCCGTATTTCAACGACTTCGTCGTTCATAAGGGCCACGTGTTTGGCTTCGACGGCAGCATTCTCGCCTGTATCGATCTCGACGAGGGCACGCGCAAGTGGAAGGGCGGACGGTACGGCCACGGCCAGCTCGTTCTGTTGCCCGACCAGAACGTGTTGCTCGTGCTGTCCGAAGAGGGCGAGCTGGCGCTCGTGTCGGCGACGCCCGACAAATTCACGGAGCTTGCGCGCGTCCCCGCGCTCGAAGGCAAGACCTGGAACCATCCAGTGCTGGTCGGCGACATCCTGCTGGTTCGCAACGGCGAGGAGATGGCGGCGTTCCGGTTGTCCCTCGCGGGTCGCTGACCGGATCCGCCTGAACGAGAGCCGTCGCGATTCCGGCCGGCGGGACTAGATCGCCATCATCAAACCCGGCTGATGATGGTCGTGCACGCGCCAGAATCGACGCGTGGTGGAGGCGATTTCCGGCGGGTATAATGCCAGCCACTCGGACGTTGCCCCTACAGCCAGGCACTCGCCTCGGCGCGTGTGAAATTGTCTCCGCCATCGGCGCCGGCGGTATGGGCGAGGTCTATCGGGCACGGGACACGAAATTGAATCGCGACGTCGCGATTAAGGTCCTGCCCGAGTCTTTCGCCCACGACCCGGATCGCCTCGCGCGGTTCACCCGCGAAGCTCATACGCTGGCGTCGCTCAATCACCCCGGCATCGCCGCCATCTACGGAATCGAGGAGAGCGGCGGCGTACGTGCCCTTGTGATGGAACTGGTCGAGGGCGACGATCTGTCGAGATGGATCGCGCGTGGAGCAATCCCTTTCGACGAAGTGCTGCCGATCGCGAAGCAAATCGCCGAGGCGCTCGAAGCGGCGCACGGGCAAGGCATCATCCATCGCGACCTGAAGCCCGCGAACATCAAAGTCCGCGCCGACGGCACGGTGAAGGTGCTCGACTTCGGGCTGGCGAAGGCGATGGATTCGGCCGGCGGCATGCCGACCGTGTCGCAGTCGCCGACCATCACGTCGCCCGCGATGACGCAGGCCGGGGTGATCCTCGGCACGGCGGCGTACATGAGCCCCGAGCAGGCGCGTGGCAAAACCGTCGACAAGCGGGCGGACATCTGGGCGTTCGCGTGCGTGCTGTTCGAGATGCTGACCGGCACACGCGCATTCAACGGCGACGATGTGACCGACATACTGGCGTCTGTCCTCAAGCACGAACCGGCCTGGCGCGATCTCCCAACGGCAACGCCGGCGCACGTGCGCGAGCTGCTTCGCTGGTGTCTGGAGAAGGATCCGAGGCAGCGGCTGCAATCGATCGGCGATGCGCGCATCCTGCTGGGAAGAACAGCGCCAGACGCGCCACGGCCACAGCCGTCACGATCCTGGGTCGCGTGGTGCGCCGCCGCAGTACTCGCCGTCGTCGCGATGGCCGGCTGGCTGCGCGGCGCTCGCGACATCAGCGAGCCGCCTCGCACGACCCTGACAATCGCGGTGCCCTTGAGTGCTCAGATGCAGTCAGTCGGCAACCAGGCCTCCGCGCCGGAGATTTCTCCCGATGGCTCCGCGGTGATGTACAGGGGACGAGGCGGACTCTACGTACGCCGCTTGGATTCTCTCGAACCGAAACTCGTGCCAGGTTCCGATGCTACCGGGGGCGCGGCGTTCTGGTCCGCGGATTCGACCACCGTCGTCTTCCCGGCCCGCGGCTCGATGGTCAAGGTCCGCCTGCCGGATGGGGCTCCGGAAGTCATCGCACCAATGCCGGGCCCAACCCGCGAAGGAAGCTGGAGCGACAGCGGGACGATCCTGATTGCCGCGTTCCCGTTGGTGATGGTGCCGGCATCGGGCGGAGAAACCAAGACTGTCGAGGTGCGCGGGCTGAAAAAGCCGGGCAGCCTCCTCAACCCTGAGTTCCTGCCCGGCAGCGATGATTTTCTTTTCCTGGTGGTTCCGCGCGACAGCATCGAAGAGAGCGCCGTCTACCTGGCAACGCTCAAGGACGGCAAAGGCGTCGATCCCGCCCTGCTGCTGAAGAGTCCGACGGCTGCACGCTACACCCCTGCAGGAGGCGGACGCCTCCTGTTTGTGCGCAACGACAATCTCTATTCGCAGAAGCTGAACAGGACGGCCCGCAAACTCGAGGGAGAAGCGGAACTGGTGGTACAGGGCGTCTCGTCGCAGCCGGGCGTGGGCGTCGGCCGCGCGGATTTTTCGGTGGCCCGCAACGGAGCGGTGGCGTGGCGGCCGGGCGAGGCCGCATTCTCGCAGGTCACCATGTTCGACCGTGAGGGCAATCAGGTTGGCACGACGGGACCGCCTGGGTCGATCAATTCCCTGTTCCTCTCGCCGGACGAAACGCGGATTCTGGCCGTCGGCGACCAGGCCTGGCTCCTCGACGTCGGCCAACCGGGGCGTCAGACGCTGCCCGCCGATGCCAACTGGTCCGGCTGGTTTCGAGACGGATCGAAAGTGCTGGGATCCCGGCCCGGAGGGAGTCTGGTGGAATTCTCGGCGAACGGTTCCGGCGAGATCAAAGAGCTGGGCCCCGTCGCGCCCCGGAGCATTCTGCACGACGTGTCCCCGGACGAGAAACAGGTTCTCTCGATGGTCGGCGGAGGCCGCGGCATCTTCGTGACGCGACTGGACGGGACCGAGGAAGAACGGAGAACACGTGCCTTCGTTCAGTCCGACGAACCGACTATTGATCCCCGGTTTTCTCCAGACGGCCGCTGGATCGTCTATAGCGCCGGTGGTGGACTTTTTGTCCAACCCTTCCCCGGTCCTGGCCGGCGCCAGCCGGTCGCGCCGCAGGGGCAGGATCCGGAGTGGCGCAAAGACGGCAAGGAGATCGCCTACGTCGGTCGAGGGGGCGTCATGGCCGTGGCGGTGGACGCGACAGGAAGTCAGCTGCGCTTCGGCGCTCCTCGCAATCTGTTTTTGGGATTGCGCACACCGGCCGGCTCAAATGCTTCTGCCCGGCCGCTGGCGGTGTCGCGTGACGGCTCGCGTTTCTACTGGCCTCAAGCGGTCGAACAACCAGATTCCAACGTGATCCACATCAAGACGGGCT
Source organism: uncultured Acidobacteriota bacterium (assembly GCA_963755195.1). Lineage (GTDB taxonomy): Bacteria > Acidobacteriota > Vicinamibacteria > Vicinamibacterales > CAVVIG01 > CAVQJU01. The sequence continues at coordinate 686,492 of CAVWIZ010000001.1, forward strand.
GGGCGAAGTAATCCCGCCGCGGAGCGCTCGTCGCGTGCCGATCGTCATGACATGTCGCCGACGGCCTCGGCCATTCCCACCACGATCTTTCGCGCTCCGCCGAACGGCATGCGGCCGTGCGCGGTGAGCATGTTGTCCAGCAGGAGCACGTCCGATTCCTTCCACGGGAACGTCACGGCTTCTTCGTTGTAGATGCGGCGGATCTCGTCGAGCGCCGAGAGCTCAATTGGCGAACCGTCGCCGTAGGCGGCCGTTCGCGGCAGATCCGCCTCGTCGTACATCGACACGAGCGCGTCCATGACGTCCTGACCGAGGCTCGAGACGTGGAACAGGTGCGCCTGGTTGAACCAGACCATCTCCCCCGTGCGCGGATGCCGCGCCACCGCCTGGCAGACCTGGCGCGTCCGCAGGCGCGTTCCCGCCAGCCATTCGAACGCGATGCCGCTGCTGCGGCAAATCGTCTCAACCTCCGCGCGATCGCTGGTGTTGAACACGTCCTGCCAGGGCAGGCCGATCTCCTCGTAGTAGTTCCGCACGTACATCACGCTCTTGCTGGCGAACGCGTCCCGGATTTCGGGATCGATCCGCTCGAAGACACGGCGGCTGTTGCAGATCGGCGTTTCGCCGCCCTGTTCTGGCGCCGTCAGGCAGCCGAACCAGATCTTCATCGGCCAGTTCGTCGTGTACGCCATCTCGTTGTGCAAGGGGATCGACTGGTCGGCTGGATATTCGGTCGACGTGTAGATCCGGCCGTTGATCTGTGTCCTCGGCGTGGATCGGTAGCTGTATTCGAGGAGGCCGTCGGCCATCGAGTCGATGAAGTGCTGAAAGCCCTGGACGGTCGTCACGCCCGAGCCGCGAAAGAGAATTCCGCCGTTCGTGGCGAGCGTCTGGTTGACGTAGTCGCGATTCTTCGCGATCCAGGCCGCCATGTCGCCGCGTTCGTCGGAAGACTCGATGACAAGCGGCAGCGTCCGGTTGGAAAGAAGGCTGGCGTTCATTGTGTGATCTCCCTGGCCGTCCGGGCGAGCGGCACCAGCGACGGCATGACGGCGGTTGCGCTTCGATCGGGCAGTGCGAGCGCCGCCGACAGCGCGGCGATGGTCGGCGTGGTGAAGATGCCCTGGGGCGGCAGATCGACTTTCAGCGACCGGCGGATTCGCGACACGGCATGGATGGCCGCGAGTGAGTGACCGCCCAGTTCGAAGAAGTTGTCGTGAATGCCGATGCGCTCGACCTTGAGAACCTCTCGCCAGATTGCCGCCAGCGTCTCCTCGGTCGGCGTGCGCGGCGCGACATACTCGCGATGCGCGTCGCGCGGATCGTGGAGCGGGCAGCGCGTCGCGGTTCAACTTGCCGTTGGCGGTCAGCGGCAGCTGTTCGAGCTGCACCACGGCCTGCGGGACCATGTAGTCCGGCACCCGGTCACTCAGGTGGGCGCGCAGATCTTCGGTCGTAAAGGCGCCGCGAGTCCGAACGGCGACGTAGGCCACGATGTGCTTGTCGCCGGCATCGTCCTGGCGCGCGACAACCGCGGCTTGCATCACGCCGGGATGCGTCAACAGCGCCGCCTCGATCTCGCCGAGCTCGACACGGAAGCCGCGGACCTTCACCTGATCGTCAATCCGTCCGACGAACTGCACGTTGCCGTCGCCGAGACACCGCGCGAGATCGCCAGTGCGGTACATCTTCGCGCCGGGCCGGTTCGGATCGTCGAGGAAACGCTCCGCGGTCAGCGCCGGCTGGTTGAGGTAGCCGGCGGCCACGCCGTCACCGGCGATATACAACTCGCCCGTGCTGCCTGGCGGCACCGGCGCGCCCCGCGGATCGAGGATGTAAATCCGCGTATTGGCGATTGGCCGTCCAATGGGAATGCTCGTCGTGTCGACCGTCGTCCCGGCGTAGTCGCTCAATCGCAGGGTGAGCGAGCCGACGGTCGTCTCGGTCGGCCCGTAGTGGTTCAGCATGCGCAGCTGAGGACTCAGTCTCCGCACCGTGTCAACCAGCCGCGGAGTCAGGGTCTCTCCGCCCGTGATCAGCCACTGGCGCGGCAGGATATGTTCCTGGCCGGAATTCAGCAGCGCCGTCAGATGCGAAGGCACGATCTTCAGCACGTCAATCGGGCGCGATGCTATGTAACGCGCGAAGCGCGCGGCGTCGGTGGCGATCTCCTGAGAAATGACGTGCAGACAGCCGCCGGAAATCAGCGAAGGGAAGATGCAGGTGTTGCCGAGATCGGCGCTGAGTGTCGAGACGGTCGCGAAGTGCAGGCCGTCTGGAAACCGATCGAGCTCCAGCTGCTCCGTGATGAACCAGCTGTAGTTCACCAGGTTCCGGTGGCGGACGGCCACGCCCTTCGGCACGCCCGTGGATCCCGACGTGTAGATCACATAGACGAGGCTGTCGGGTGCGCTCGCTTCCTCGGGGTTCGTCCTGGGTTGGCTCGTCCACTCGGAGGCCCCGCCCTCGAAGCATATGGTACGGCCGCTGAACGCCGGCATCCGGGAGAGCAGCGTCCGCGTGGTGATGACCGCGGCAGCACCTTCGAGTTGCCGGGCCATGCGAGACGACGGGTTGTCGATCGCGAGCGGCACGTATGCCGCTCCGGCCTTCACGATGCCAAGAAGCGCGACGATCATCTCGACGGAGCGCTCGAGGCACACGCCGACGAGGGCGCCACGGCAGCCAAGCCCGCGCAGGTGATGCGCCAGTTGGTTGGCCTGTTCGTTCAGCTCCGCATAGGTCAGCTGATCGGCGCCGCAGGTCACGGCCGGTCGTCGAGGCGTTCGCGCCGCCTGATCTTCGAAGAGTGCGTGCACCGTTCGGTCTTGGGGACAGTTCATTGCGCGAGGTCTCCTGCGTGGGTTCATCCGAACGTCGCGAGGTACGTCGTCACGAGCGCGGCCGTCGTGCTGACGACGGGTTCTTCCATCATGTCGAGGTGAACGCCTGGCATCTCGTGCACGGTGCTGCCTTCGCGCGCGAGCCCGGCCCACAGCGGTTCCGGGTTCCTGCCGGCGCTGGCCTTGAACAGGACGAGCTGGCCCGCGTATGCGGCGGGCGTGTAGGTCGCGAGCAGTCGCTCGGCCGCCGACATGAAGCGGTGCATGACGTCCAGATGCGTCTGTTCGAGTGTCGCAGGCTCTGAATCGGAAGAGGTCGTCGGCGTCGCGGTCGGCAGGGCCGGCGGCGTGGCTCTCCCGAGGCGGCCTGTCAAACGTCGTGCGGCGAGGCGCGCTTCCGAGGGCGCGTTCGCGACGGCCTTCCGCACGAGATAGCCAAGGGCGTCTGCGGCGCCCAACTGTGACGCAAACGTCAAGTGAGTGCCGATGCGATCGCGCAGCCGTCCCGCGACCGTGCCGGAGCGGGGCGCGTGAGGGTTGTTCTCGACGAAGGCGTCAAACAGCAGCACCGGTCCCATCACCTCTTCGCCTCGCGCCCGGAGCTGTCTCGCCATCTCGAATGCGATGACGCCTCCGAAGCATGCGCCACCAAGCGAGTACGGACCTTCCCGCTGAACCTTCTTGATCTCCGAGATGTAGCGGCAGGCCAGCTCTTCGATGCTCTTGCTCTTGTCAAACGGACGGCCCTGGCCGTCAGTGCTCGTCTCGGCGCGGACGGCGTACACGGGGCGGTCGGACCCCAGACGGGACGCGAGCGCCCGGTAGAAGAACACGTAGCCGCCGCCGGCGTGGATGAGGAACAGGGGACGTCCTGATCCCCGCGGCTGCAGCGGGACGACGAGCGACGGCGCCGACTCGAGGCTGCTGTCGATGAGGCGCGCGAGCGCTTCGACCGTGGGCTCCTTGAGGATGGCGACGACCGGCAGCCCTTCGGCGAACACCCCGAACTCGCCCCTGACCGCCGAAAGCATCTGATCGAAGCGATCGACGGAACCCTGCAGATCGAGAAAGCTGTCTCGACGGCCGATCGGACGAGTGCCCAGCACCCGCTCCCAGACCGCGCACAGCCGGCGCTCCGTCGCCGAGCCCGTCAGCTTCTGCGCGATCTGCGCCACCGTCGGCGCTTCGAACAGGACCTGAAGAGGCAGTTCGACCTCGAACTCGTCGGTGAGTCGTGAAATCAGCTGAACCGCCAGCAACGAGTGGCCGCCCAGGTCGAAGAAGTTGTCGTGGATGCCGACGCGTTCCAGGTGAAGGATGCGGGCCAGGATGTCGGCGACGCGTTGTTCCGTTGCGTTGCGCGGCGCGACGCGCGTCGCGGCGTCCTGCATCGCTTGCGGTTCGGGTGCGGGCAGCCGATTGCGGTCGATCTTGCCGTTGGGCGTCAGCGGGAACTCGTCGAGCGCGACCAGGAACTGCGGGACCATGTAGTCGGGCAGCGTGCGCCGCAGATGCTGACGCAGGTCGCCCGCGTCGATCGATCGACCCGGCGCGGGAATCAGGTATGCGGTCAGGCATCGGTCGCCGGCGCGATCCTCCCGCGCGATCACCACGGCCTGCCTGACGGATTCGTGCTGGGCGAATGCCGTCTCGATCTCTCCCAGTTCGATCCGGAAGCCCCGCAGCTTCACCTGATGGTCGAGACGTCCGAGGTGGGCCACGCGTCCGTCCGGCAGATACCGCGCACGATCGCCCGTGCGGTAGAGTCGCGCGCCGCCCGGCTGGATATCCGGATGAACGGCGAATCGTTCGCGGGTGAGTTCCGGCCGGTTTCTATATCCCGCGGCCATTCCATCGCCCCCGATGAACAGCTCTCCGGCCACGCCGACGGGCAGCGGCTGCAGGTTCTTGTCGAGGATGTAGAGCTGGGTGTTCGCGATCGGCCGGCCGATCGAGATCTCGACAATCGTCGTGGACTCGATCGACCGAGGACCAGATCGTGGTCTCCGTGGGCCCATACATGTTCCAGAGGGCGGCCGTGCGCTCCTGCAGCTGGCCGGCAAGATCGCGCGGGAGCTCCTCACCGCCGCAGAGCGCGACCATGCCGGAGGTACCGGTCCAGCCCGCGTCGATCAACATCCGCCACGTGGCGGGCGTCGCCTGCATCAGCGTTGGCAGGCATCGATCGATGCGCGCCTTGAGCAGCCGTCCGTCGGCCGCGACCCGGCGGCTCGCAAGCTCGACGCGGCCGCCCGCGACGAGCGGAAGAAAGATTTCGAGTCCGGCGATGTCGAACGACAGCGACGTGACCGCGAGCAGCACGTCGCGACTCGTGCATCCGGGCTCACTTCGCATCGACCACAGGAAATTCGTCAGGGCCCGGTGTGGGATGTCGACGCCTTTCGGCCGCCCGGTCGAGCCTGATGTGTAGAGGACGTAGGCGATGTCCTCAGCCGTCGCCGCCAGCGGCGGGTTGCCGGTGGGCTGCCGGCCAATCTCGTCGCGCGCGGCGTCCAAGCTGATCGAGATGCCCTGAATGGGCGGCGCAATCTCTTTCAGTGACTCCTGTGTGAGAATCACGGCGAGCCGTGCATCCGATGCCATGAAGGCCAGGCGTGGTGACGGGAGCGCCGGATCGAGCGGCACATACGTGCCGCCCGCCTTCAGAGTCGCCAGGAGAGCGACGACCATCTCAACGGACCGCTCGACGAAGATTCCCACCAGCACACCCGGCCGGACGCCGAGGCCGCGAAGTTGATGCGCGAGCTGGTTGGCACGGCCGTTCAGCGCTCCGTAGGTGAGCGACCGGTCCTCACAGACGACCGCAACCGCGTCCGGAGCCTTGGTAACCTGCGATTCAAACCACTGGTGGACGCAGATGTCTCGAGCGTAGTCGGTCTGCGTGTCGTTCCAGTCGACCAGGATTTGCCGCCGCTCGGATGCGGTCAGCAGCGGCAGGTCAGACACCCGCTGGTGCGGGGCCGTGGCGGCCCCCTCGAGCAGCACCTGGTAGTGCGCGACGAGCCGGTCGATCGTCGCGGCGTCGAACAAGTCGGTGTTGTACTCGAGAGTGCCGCTGAGCCCTTCGCTGGTCTCGGTCACGTAAAACGTCAGGTCGAACTTCGCCGTCCTGGTTTCGGCGGGCACCGGGCTGAGCGCGAGGCCGCCCAGTTTCAGCGCCGCCTCCGCTTTCTGCATGGCGAACATGACCTGGAACAGGGGGTTCCGGCTCGTGTCGCGCGGCAGCTTCAGGTCTTCCACCAGTTTTTCGAAGGGCAGATCCTGGTGCGCGTACGCAGCGACCGCTGTTTCGCGCACACGAGCCAATAACTCTCGAAAAGTCGGCGTGCCGGAAAGATCGGTTCGCAGAACCAGCGTGTTTGCGAAAAACCCGATCATGCCTTCGAGCTCGGCACGATTACGGCCGGCGATCGGAACGCCAAGCGCGATGTCGTCCTGACCGCTGTATCGCTGCAGCACGGCCTGTAGCGCCGCAGCCAGCACCATGAACAGGGTCGCCTGTTCCCGGCGTCCGAAGGCTTTCAGCGCGTCGGTCAGCTCCGCGGATACGTGCAGCGCCCTGGTCGCGCCGTTGTACGTTTGAACCTTCGGCCTGGGCCTGTCCGTCGGCAGCTCCAGCGCGCCGAGGCCTTCGAGCTGCCGCTTCCAGTAATGACGCTGCCGGTCGAGCTCTGCGCCCTTCAGCCATTCGCGCTGCCAGACGGCATAGTCGGCGAACTGGATCGGCAGTTCCGGCAAATCCGAAGGCCGGCCGAGTCTGAAGGCGTCGTAGAGCACCTGCAGTTCGTCGAAGAACACGCCGCAAGACCAGCCGTCGGCGACGATGTGATGCATGGTCCACAACAGCACGTGCTCCTGATCCGACAGGCGGAACAGGATGGCGCGCACGAGTGGACCTGTTTCGAGGCTGAAACGCCTCTGCGCCTCTCGCGAGAGCCGCCGGTCAAGTTCCGCTTCGCGATCCGGATGTCCTTGAAGGTCGACGACCGGACAGTCCAGTGTCAACGCTGGCGCAATCAGCTGGAGGGTCTCGCCGTTCTCAGCCGCAAACGTGGTGCGCAGGCTCTCATGGCGGCGCACGATTTCGTTGAAGCTGCCAATCAACGCCTCGACGTCGAGCGCGCCTTTCAGGCGGTGGGCGACGGGGAAGTTGTAGGCTGCGCTGTCGGGCTCCCACTTATACAGAAACCACAGGCGCTGTTGATTGAATGACGCTGGAAACGAGTATCTCTCGTCGCGCAACCTTGTCTCCCAATGTGTAGGTCAGGGCAAACCGCGGGCCACATCGGGAGCAGATTTCGTGGGGTGTTCCTGGTCGCCTGGTGGCAAAGTCTCCCGGCCTGATGAGAAAAAACCCTCAAACCGGGCGTCGAACGCGCCCGAAGTCATCCATTCCCCTCGGGAAACGCCGGAAGCAGGCGTGGCTCGGCCGCGTCAGTCTTCCTTGACGAGCACCGCTCCGGTCGACATCGGCTGCACGCTGCGCTGGTAGATCGACAGATACCCGCGGGCCTTCGGCAGCACGGGCTCTCCTCGGAGCGCACGCCGCGAGCCGAGCTGGGCTTCCGGCACGTCGAGATCGAGCGTCCGCGCATCGACGTCGATTCTGATCCGATCGCCGTTCTCGACGAGCGACAGCGGTCCGCCGACGGCCGACTCCGGCGACACCTCGGCGACCATGATGCCTTTCAGGCACAGTCTCGAGAGCTGGCCGTCGCTGACGAACGCCACCTCGTCGGTCAATCCCGCCGCATCGAGTGAAAACACCACGCGCGATGCGGGTCCGGCCGTGCCCGGTCCGCCCTTCGGGCCCATGCCTCGCACCACGAGCACGTGCCCCGGCCACATGGCTAGCGTTTCAGAGGGCGGCGTAGCGACCCACTCGCGCTCAATCGGTGCCTCGCACGCGCAGACACCGCATCCGTGCATGGCGGGACCAGCGCAGCACCCTCTGCCGGCCTGGCGTGCCGCGCGGCTCAACCCCAACGTCGCGCTGCGATGTGAATAGTGCCGGCCAAAAAGCCATCCTGACCGTCTGAATTCGGAGGCGGTCATGAACAAGGTTGTTCTTCTGGCGGGTCTGCTCATCCCTGGCCTCGTGTCGGCGCAGTCAGCGTCCTCGGGTGCCACGGCCGATCGATTCGAGATCGAGGTTGCAACCGTCAAGCAGAACAAGACCAGTGGCGGCCAGAACATCCAGGTGACGCCTGGCGGCTTGGTACACCGGCCAGACCATCCCGGAGATTGCCGCAAGCCTGTCGGGCTATGCGGTGGTCGGCCGGCCCGTGATCGATCGGACCGGGTTACAGGGTCAGTACGATCTCCACCTGCTCTTCGTCCCCGCGTTCATCAACTCGGAGAACGGGACGCCGATCGCCAACCCTGCAGCCGATACTGGTCCGAACCTGTTCACGGCTCTGGTCGAACAGGCCGGCCTTAGACTGCAAGGCGAGAGAGGCGCCGTGGAGCACATCGTGATCGACAGCGTGGAGCGCGCCCTCGAGAACTGAACCGGTCGCACGGCGCGTCCGGCCCCCCGGCTGTCACAGGGTCTTCCAAATGTGTCTAAGCCATCGGACTCGACACTCCCGTCCGGAGGGCTCATGTGAAGATCTTCCTTAACCTTTAGTAGTGCTTTCGCCCTGCTCTCGGAGGGGGAGCCGGTGTTCCCGCGGCCGATACGGCCGCTTCCGTTACCCCCGGGGCACCGCTAATGTGGGCTATCGTCATCACCTCGCGCTGAATGCCGAAGCCGTTGCCGCAGGTGCGCAGACGGACCTCGACGAGCTCGGCATCGCCAAGAACGCCCGGGAGGAGAAGCTCCGCAAGCGCGACAATCACGACAACCCGAAGTACCACGAAGAGATGGCACGCCTCTACCGGCAGCAGGTGCTCAAGGAGCAGCCGACGATTCAGATTCAGGGGTTGGGCGGGCCGAAAAAGAAGTCGAACGTGCAGCCGGTGCTGCACAAACCTGAGGTCTAGAGCCCGGTAGTCACCAGTCTCCAGCCGGCGAGCAATCGCCGGCCCTCTTCATTTCCCGCCCCCTTCGACTGCAATCACATGATTGACACACAAAGCAGTTGACACGTCAGGGTCGAAATGCTAATTATTTAGCACCAATGGCTAAAAAATTAGCACCACTCGATGTCAGCCGGCGCGAGCGGCAGATTCTCGACGTGCTGTACCGCACTGGACGCGCCACCGTCGGGGAGATCCAGCAGTCGATCCCGAACCCGCCAAGCTATTCGGCCGTCCGAACGCTGCTCCGTATTCTCGAGGAGAAGAGACACGTTCGGCACGAGCAGGAGGGCACACGGTACGTCTACCTGCCGCGTATCGAGCGCGACCGGGCGAAGCGCCCGGCAATGCGCCATCTGATGGACACCTTCTTCGAAGGGTCCGCAACCCAGGCGATTGCCGCGCTGATCGACGAAGACGCGAACACGCTGTCGAGCGAGGATTGGCAGCGGCTCGCCGACATGATCGAGCGGGCGCGAAAGGAAGGCGGGTAGATGGCCGGGACGCTCGCGATCTTAGTGACGACGTCGCTGCGAATCGTCGGCATCTGTGGCGCGGCGTGGCTCATCACGCTCGTGCTGCGCCGGTCGTCGGCCGCGGCTAGACACGTGGTGTGGGTTAACGCCATTGCCGCCGCGCTGTTGATGCCAGCGCTTCTGGCATTGCCGGCGCCACTCCCGCTGCCCGCCTTTGCCTCGTGGGCGCCACGTCCTGCGGCGACGTCCCGTGTCGGACCAGCCATTTCGGACCTCGTGTCGATGGTCGAGCAACCCGCGGTGCCGGCGTTCGCACGTGCACCGCAGGAAGCGCCGCAACGGCGCCGGATGTCGTTCACCTCGGCGGCCGTGGCGCTCTGGGCGACCGGGGCGGGCGTCGCCCTGCTTTGGGTGCTGCACGGCGTGCTCGCCACCTCGCACATGCGTCGGAGAGGGACACGACCGACGACGGGCTGGGGCGACGAGGCTCGCGCCATGGCGACGGAAGTCGGCCTCGGTCGCGTTACGTTCGTCGAGTCGCGCGACGCGTCGATGCCATTCGTTTGCGGCATCGTCAGACCGCTCGTCGTCATGCCGGCTGAGGTGTCGGAGTGGGCGTCCGAATGTCTGCGCGCGGTTCTGCTGCACGAACTCGCACACGTCAGACGCCGCGACTGCCTGACGCAACTGCTGTCACGCGTGGCGTGCGCGATCTACTGGTTCCATCCGCTCGTCTGGCTGGCCGCGCATCGCCTGCGCATCGAGCGTGAACGCGCCTGCGACGACGTCGTGCTGACGTCTGGCGTTCTCGGATCCGTGTATGGGCATCACCTCGTGGAAATCGCCAAGTCTGCAGCGTCACGTCGACTGAATTTCGCCGCGGGAGGTGTCGCCATGGCGCATCCTCGGCGGCTGGAGGAGCGGCTTATGTTCATTCTCGATTCTCGGATCCGCAGGAAATCAGCCCTCCCCGCGCGGCTCGTTGTCGCAGCGTTCGGCCTGGTCGCGCTCGGTTCCGCGTCGCTGCAGACGAAGGCCCAGGCTGCTTCCGGGGCTCAGGCCCCAGCGGCTGCGCCCGCACCAGTAGTGGTGCCGAGCCTCGCGGCGGCGCAGCGACCCGCCGCAGCGCAGCGACCCGCAGTGGCGCAGCTCCCCGCTGCGCAGACGCGTGCAGCGGCAGGGAAACCACCGACAGGGAACGTGACGATCGAGGTGGCGTCGATCAAGCGCAACATGCAGGTGGAACAACAGCGCCTGGCGATTCCATCGAACATCCCGACGGTCCCGGGCCGAGCTCAAACGCTTAGCGGCGGCGTCCTGGTGGGACGAGGCATGACCGTGATGGAGCTCATTCGCGACGCGTACGGCTACCGCAATCGAGCCAAGAGCGACATCATTGGCGGACCAGAGTGGATCAACACTGAGCGTTACGACGTACAGGCCCGGGCCAACGGGGAGTTCCCGCTCTCGACCAGCACAGGTCTCCCGCCTGCTGGCGAAGCGGCGCTGCGCGCGCTGCTCGCCGAGCGCTTGAACCTGCAAGTGCGAATCGAATCGCCGCTGCGGCCAGTCTACGAGCTGATCGTGCTGCGCGCCGATGGCCAACTTGGTCCGGATCTCAAACCGTCTGAGGGCGGATGCATCCCGTTCTTCCAACGCGAAGCCGTCAATGCCGGTCTTATGATTAAGAAACCAGCCGCCGGCGAGCCTCAACCCTTGCGGCCGTGCCCGCTCTTGATCGCGCCTGGAATCATGGCGGCCGAGAACATGTCGATGGCTGAGTGGGCGCAGTTGCTGACACTCGCTCCGCAGCTCGACCGGACTGTCGTCGATCGCACCTACCTGGAGGGACGCTATGACTTCAAGCTCGGAGGAGATGAACCCGCACCCGCGGTTGCAGCGACGGGCCGGCTGCCCGCCATGACGCCAGCTTTAGAGAGACGACTCGGTCTCACCCTCCGAGAGGGGCAGGCACCGGTCGAGATTCTGGTGATCGAGCGCGTCGAACGTCCGTCTGAAAACTGATCTGACTGCGATTGCATCGCACCGGCGTCGGCTGGTGCAACATGATCGAGAAGATGCACATCACGGCGACGCTGACGAAGTGGTACGAGGAGCACGGCCGCCACGAGATCTTCGCCGGCAACAAGAACGTCCTGCTGCCGACGCTCGAGCACCGTCTCGCGCTGAATGCCGAAGCGGTGGCCGCGGGCGCCCAGACGGATCTGGACGAGCTCGGCATCGCGAAGAACGCACGCGAGGAGAAGCTCCGCAAGCGCGACAAGTACGACAACCCGAAGTACCACGAGGACATGGCGCGCCTCTACCGGCAGCAGGTGCTCAAGGAGCAGCCGACGATTCAGATTCAGGGGCTGGGCGGGCCGAAAAAGAAGTCGAACGTGCAGCCGGTGCTGCACAAGCCGGAAGTTTAGTCGGTCGGTCACCAGTCGTCAGTCAGGGCCGGCGAGCCATCGCGACGGACTTTTCAGAGCGTCGAGGCGTACGGTTCCGGCAGGGGAGCCGGTGCTGTCTGCGGGGGGAGCCGGTGCTCCCGCGGCCGATAGGGTCGCTTCCGTTACCCCCGGGACACCGTTAACGTGGGCTATCGTCCAAGGACCCCGGCTTCAGCAAGGACGACCGCGATGAGAACATCCGGCGCATCGGTTTCGTCTGCGAGCTCCTCTCCCGCAACGGTGTCATCGCCATCGCCACGGCGACCTCGCGCTATCGGGCAGATCCGTACGAACCCCCGCCTGCACCGGAAGTGATCGTCCGCTCGGATCGGAAGACACCGGAAGAAGGCGTGTTGAGAATTTGGACGACGCTCGAACGGCTGGGCCTCGTCAGTCTTCCTTGACGAGCACCGCTCCGGTCGACATCGGCTGCACGCTGCGCTGGTAGATCGACAGATACCCGCGGGCCTTCGGCAGCACGGGCTCTCCTCGGAGCGCGCGCCGCGTGCCGAGTTGCGCGTCCGGCACGTCGAGATCGAGCGTCCGCGCATCGACGTCTATTCTGATCCGATCGCCGTTCTCGACGAGCGACAGCGGTCCGCCGACGGCCGACTCCGGCGACACCTCGGCGACCATGATGCCTTTCAGGCAAAGTCCCGAGAGCTGGCCGTCGCTGACGAACGCCACCTCGTCGGTCAGTCCCGCCGCATCGAGTGAAAACACCACGCGCGATGCGGGTCCGGCCATGCCCGGTCCGCCCTTGGGGCCCATCCCTCGCACGACGAGCACGTGCCCCGGCCTGACCTCTTTCTTCTCAATCCCTTCGATGGCCGCCAGCCCGTTTTCGTACACGATGGCCGTGCCCGTGAACTGCGTTTTGCGGTCCGGCCCGCGCACGCCGAGCTTGACGATGGCGCTCTCCGGCGCGAGCGATCCGTGAAGAACCACGATAGGAGGCTTGTCGGAAAACGGGCGCTCGAGCGGCCTGATCACGTCCTCGTCGGACACGACGGCGTCCGCCAGGTTGTCGCGGACCGTTCGCCCCGTGACGGTGAGCGCGTCGAGATCGAGGAGCGATTCGAGCTGCTTCATCAGCCCCTTCGCGGCGCCGGCCGCCTCGAACGCTTCGATGGTGTCCGATCCGTTCGGACTGATGGCGCTCAACACCGGGACCTGCTCGCCCAGATCGTTGAAGAGCTGGAAGACGTCCACGTCCACGCCCGCTTCGATGGCGGTCGCCTGCAGGTGTTTGATGCAGTTGATCGATCCGCTGACGGCCAGCACGGCGGCGGCGGCGTTGCGAAACGCGCCGGGCGTGAGGATGTCGCGCGGCTTCAGATCGTCCCACACCATCTCGACGATGCGCCTGGCCGAGCGGCGCGCGAAATCGAACATCTTCGGGCTGTTGGCCAGCACCGGCGCGCAGCCGGGAAGCGCCATGCCGAGGGCCTCGCACACGATGTGCATCGAGTTGGCCGTGCCCATGCCCGAGCACACACCAGGGCCGCCGATGGCGTGATCGCACATGCCCCGCAGCGTTTCCTTCGACAGCTTGCCGAACATGGCCTGGACGGATCCGAGAAAGACGTCTTCGATATCGACGTGCTTGCCCTGGAAGTGGCCGCTCGGCTGGTAGCCGCACATCACGAGAATGCTCGGGATGTTGAACCGGCCCGCCGCCATCAGGTGCCCGGGAGGCGTTTTGTCGCACGACGACAGGCAGATCATCCCGTCGAGCTGCGCGCCCTCGACCGCGATTTCCATGTCGTTGACGATGAGGTCGCGGCTGGCGAGCATGTAGCCGCCGCTCGCGCCCGCGCTGATGATAAAGTCGCTCGGCGCGGCGGTCCGGATCTCGAACGGAAGGCCGCCGGCGTCGCGGACGGCTTCCTTGACGACTTTCGCGATGCCGTCGAGATGGCTGAAGCAGATCGCCAGCTCGGACGAGCTGTTGACGACGGCAATCTTCGGCTTCAGCATGTCGTCGTCCGACAGTCCGAGCGCTTTCCACTGCGCGCGGCGGACCGCCTCGCGCGGTGAGCCGGGCTCGAAATTACTTCTGAGCGTCTTCTTCATTGCAGCGTAATCTATCCCACAACATGGCTACAGTCACGAGCCACGAGCCGCCAGCCAACAGTCTCCTGGAGAAGCCCTGGTACTGGTACTACGTGCTTGGGGTGCTGACGCTCTGCTACGTCGCCAACGTCGTGGATCGCTCGCAAGTGCTCGCGGCGTCGCTCCAGGCGATCAAGAAGGAGTTCGGCGCGACCGACGCGCAGCTCGGCATGCTGAGCGGCCTGCCCTTCGCGTTGTTCTATTCGTTTCTGGGCATCCCGATCGCGGCGTGGGCCGACCGGTCGAACCGCAGAAACGTTCTCGCGCTGGCGGTTTCGTTCTGGAGTGGCATGACGGCGCTCTGCGGCGCGGCCGTGAACTTCACCATGCTGTTCGCGGCGCGGATCGGCACCGCCGTGGGCGAAGCCGGGGGCAGCCCGCCGTCGCACTCGCTCATCTCCGACTACTTTCCCAAGATCAAGCGAGCGACGGCCTTCTCGACGTTTGCGCTCGCCGTTCCGGTCGGCACGGCGTTGGGCGCCGCGATTGGCGGGTGGGGCAACCAGCAGTACGGGTGGCGGACCACGTTCATGATCGTCGGGCTGCCGGGCCTCCTGCTCGGGCTCCTCGTGCGCGCGACGGTCATCGAACCGCCGCGCGGGTATGCCGACAATCGCGGCCGTGTCGTCGTGAAAACCGCGACGCCTGGCATCCTCGAGGTGTTACGTTTTCTCTGGCAGCGTTCGTCGTTCCGCCACCTCACGCTCGCCGCGGGCCTGCACTCGGTGGTCTGGTACGCGGGCGGCGCGTTCAACAACGCGTTTTTTCAGCGGTCGCACGATCTGTCGGTGTCTCAGGCGTCGTACTGGATTTCCGTCTTCAGCGTCGTCGGGGCCGCCGGGACGTTTCTTGGCGGGTTCGCCGCCGACCGGTTGAGCACGCGGCTGAACGATCGCCGCTGGTATCTGTGGGTGCCGGGTATCGCGACGCTCGTCTCGGTGCCGTTTCAGTTCCTCGCGTATTTGTCGCCGGGCCTTCCCGCCGCGCTGATGTCGTTTGCCGCCATGATGTTTCTCGCCGCCGTGTTTTTCGGTCCGTCGTTCACGATGACGCAGGCGCTCGCCACGCTGCGCATGCGGTCGGTGGCGACGGCGCTGCTGCTGCTTGTCCAGACGCTCATCGGCCAGGGCGTCGGTCCGTGGCTGGCCGGCTTCATCAGCGACTGGTTGGCGCCGACGATGGGACGCCAATCCCTCCGCTACGGCCTGGTCATCGTCGGTCTCGTCAACGTCTGGGCGGCCCTGCACTACTTGATCGGCACGCGGACGCTGCGGCAGGATCTCGAAATGACGGAGAAGCTGGCAAGCGCTGGAACGTAGGAACGCAAAACGCAAAAGGCAAAACGCTGAACCCGAACCCTGAACCGTGAACCTTGAACCGCAGAACCCTGAACCGTGAACCTGACTGACTCCGAAAAAGCCATGCTCGACGGTCGCAAGGGCAAAGCGACCCAGAAGGCGATGGAATTGCTGGTCCGATACGCCGAGGCGCTCGGCGCCGAGCGGTTCGTGGACACCAATAACGTCGCCGGCGTGCCCGGCTCGGCGAATCCGTTTCTGCAGAACTACTACAAAGACAAGAGCTCCAGCGAATACGACGCCATCTTTTCCTACTTTGATCTCGACTCGGACGAGCTCGTGGACGTGCCGCAGGCGCTCGTGCAGACGTGCTGCCTGCAGGGCGGCGCCGACCCCGATCATTGGGAGACGCTCAACACCAAGCCGCAGGTCTTCAAGATGTATCAGGAGCGCGAGGCGTTTGCCGCCGACCACGGCGTCAAGATTCTCAAGACGTGCACGCCCTATCTTGTCGGCAACACGCCGGCCAAAGGCGAGCACTGCGCCTGGATGGAATCGTCGGCCGTCGTGTACTGCAACTCGGTGCTTGGCGCGCGCACGAACACGGAAGGGCGCGAGAGCACGAGCGCCGCGATGCTGACCGGCAAGATTCCCGACTGGGGTCTTCACAGGACGGAACACCGATGTGGCACGCACCGCATCGACGTGGACGTCGCCGTCGAGGACGTGATGGACTGGGGAATGCTCGGCTACTTTGTCGGCGATGTGGTGCAGGAGCGCGTTCCCGTGCTGGTGGGCCAGTACGGCCAGCCCGATCTCATTCGCCACAAACATTTCGGCGCCGCCGCCGCCTCCACCGGTGGCGTCGAGCTGTATCACATCGTCGGCATCACGCCGGAAGCGGCCACGCTCGATGCGGCGTGCGGCGCCGGCAAGCCCGTCGACGTGTTCAGGTATGGCAGGGCCGAGCGGCAGAAGACCTACGACGCGATCAACGCGAACGCCAGCGATCCCAACGTGGACTACGTGATGCTCGGCTGCCCGCACGCGGCGCTCGAGCAGATCGAAGAGGCGTGCCGGCTGCTCGATGGACGGCGCATCAGCCAGAACTGCAATCTGTGGATTTTCACGTCGCGCGTGGTTCGCGAGCAGGCGGACGCGCGCGGTCTGACGGCGATCCTCACGCGTGCCGGCGGTGTACTGATGACCGATACGTGTTCAGCGTTCGCGCAGGCTCTTCCGCCAGGCACCAAAGTGGCGGCGCTCGACTCGGCGAAGCAGGCGCACTATCTGCCCGCCATCATGAACATCCAGGCGTGGTTCGGATCGACCGCGCGACTGCATCAACGCCGCGCTCACGGGACGATGGAATCCGGGAAGCCTTTAGCAACCAAGGAGGCTTTTGGCCACGAAGACACGAAGGCACGAAGAAGAAATGGTTCTTAAAGAGTGTTCCTTCGTGCTTTCGTGCTTTCGTGCCTTCGTGGCTAGAGGAGCCGAAGATGGCAACCAAGATCGTACTTCACGGCCGTAAGGTGGTCGGTGGTCGAGCCGAGGGCGAAGCGCTCGTCACCCACGACACGGTTCCCGGGTGGGGCGGTGTCAATCCCGTTCAGGGTGTCATCACTGAAACCCGGCACGAACTGCGGGGCGTGAGCTTCAAGGACAAGATTCTTGTCTGCCGCGGCGCGAAAGGCTCGTCGGGCTGGTCGGCGATGTACCACACCGCACGTCTCGCGGGCACGGCGCCAAAGGCGCTCGTGTTCAACGAGATGACGACGAAGATCGCGCTCGGCGCGGTTGTCATGCGTGTGCCGAGCGTGACGGATCTCGATCGCAATCCGCTCGACGTGATCGAAACCGGTGATTGGGTGATTGTCGATGGCGACACGGGGACTGTCGAAGTCGAGAAACGAAGAGGGTAGCCACTCCATGCGCACGACGCTTGCCGTTGCGGTCACCGCGTCCGTCCTGGCTTTGTCCACGGCATTGGCCCAGTCCGGCCGTCCGATGACGATTCACGATCTCCTGGTCGCGATTCGCGTCACCGAGCCACGGCTGTCTCCGGACGGCCAGACCGTCGCCTACGTGCGGACGACGACGGATTTGGCGGTCGGCAGGCGGAACGCCGACATCTGGACGGCGCCGGCTGGCGGCGGCGCGGCCAGGGCGCTCATCACCGGTGAGAAGGCCGAGAACACGCCGCGCTGGTCGCCGGATGGGTTGCGCCTCGCGTTCATCTCCGCGCGAGACGGCGATCCGCAGGTGTACGTCGCCGACGCGTCGGGCGGCAACATCCGAAAGATCTCGACGTCTGTCGGGAGGGGTTCAGCCGCCGCTCGAGTGGTCGCCCGACGGCACCATGGTCGCGTTCGTCTCCGACGTCTATCCGGACTGCGCCGACGATGCGTGCAACCGGCAGCGGCGGGAAGCGGCCGACAAAGATCCCGTCAAGGTGCACGTGCTGACGCGGCTCTTGTATCGCCACTGGGATGAGTGGCGCGAGAACATCCGGCATCACGTGTTCGTGGCGAACGTCACCGCGGGCACGGCCCGCGACGTCACGCCCGGCGATTTCGATGCGCCGCCCGGCCAGGCCGAAGACGCGGCGATCGCGTTCACGCCCGACAGCCGGTCGCTGGCGTTCGTGTCCAACCGTGAAGGCAACGATCGCGAAGCCTGGACGACGAACAGCGACGTGTGGCTGGTGCCGGCCGGCGGCGGCGCGGCGGCGAAGCAGACGCCGAATCCTGCCGCCGACGCGCAGCCGTCGTTCACGCCGGATGGCAAGTGGATGGTCGTCCGCGCGCAGCGGCGGGCGGGCTTCGAGTCCGATCGCTGGTATCTCGACGTCTACGATCGCGCGAGTGGAGCGAAGCGCACGGTCTTTGTCACCCCCGATCTGTCGGTCGGCGACTACTCGCTCTCGCGCGACGGACGGGACGTTTTCTTTGTCGCAACCAGCAACGGCGCCGACAACCTCTATCGCGTTCCGCTCGCCGGCGGGACGCCGCAGCTCGTGGTGAAGGGCGGCGTTGTGAGTGCGCCGTCGGTGGGTGAGACGTCGATCGTGTTCTCGAAGTCCACGATGACGATGCCCGCTGAAGTGTTTCGGGCGCCGACGGGTGAAGGCTCGGCGCATGCCGTCACGCACGAGAACGACGGGTGGTTGAAGGGCGTGTCGTCGAACGCTCCCGAAAGTCTGACGGTGGCCGGCGCCGACGGCACCCCGGTGCAGTACTTCGTGCTGAAGCCGCCGTCGTTCGACTCGTCGAAGAAATATCCCGATCATGTTTCTGATTCACGGCGGGCCGCAGGGCGACTGGGGCGACGGCTGGTCGTACCGCTGGAATCCCACGCTGTGGGCGGCGCAGGGCTGGGTGGTGGTCGCGCCGAATCCGCGCGGCTCCACGGGCTTTGGGCAGAAGTTCGTGGACGAGATCTCGCAGGACTGGGGCGGGAAGGTGATGGGCGATCTCGACGCGGTCTTCGACGCCGCCGTGAAAGCTCCCGTACGTGGACGCCACCCGTCAGGGGATTGCCGGCGCGAGCTACGGAGGCTATGCCGTCGATTGGATCATCGGCCACACCAATCGTTTCAAGGCGGCCGTCACCCACGACGGCGTGTTCAACCTCGAGTCGATTTCGCTCGCGACCGAGGAGCTCTGGTTCTCGGAGTGGGAATCAGGCGGCAGGGCGACGAGCCCGCTGGCGCGCGCGAACTTCGCGAAGTGGTCGCCGCATCTGTTTGCCGACAGCATCAAGACGCCCACGCTCGTCATCACCAACGAGCTCGACTACCGCGTGCCGGTCGAACAGGGGCTGCAGCTCTTCAACGTCCTGCGCAGGAACGGCGTGCCGAGCAAAGCCCTCGTGTTTCCAGACGAGGGACACTGGGTGCTCAAGCCGCTCAACAGCCAGCGCTGGCACGAGGAAGTGTTCGCGTGGATGAGAAAACATCTATGAAATTGCAAGCCGCGCTCGTTGTCGCGCTCGTCCTCCTCCTTGCGTGGCCCTCGGGCCTTTCCTGGGCCGAGCTGTCTGCGCCCAACGCGGCCGGCGTCGCGATGGGGCATTTCCACTACGTGGTCCGCGACGTTTCCGCCGAGAAGAATTTCTGGATCGCGTTGGGAGGCGCCCCCGCGAAATCCGGCAACGTCGACGTCGTGACGTTTCCGGATGTGGTGGTGTTCATCAGCCAGGGCGAATCGTCGGGCGGCACCGCTGGATCGGTCGTCAATCACGTGGCCTTCAAAGTGCAGTCGCTGGCCAAACTCGAGGCGGCCGGCATCAAGGTTCAGTACCTCCAGCAGTATCCTGGCGTCGGGTCGGCCACGACTCCCGCTGGCGAGCGCGTCGAGCTTTTCGACGAGTCGTCTGAGAATCTCGTCTTCACGCTCGATCCCGGTCAGCCGAGCGCAGCGGCCGACCGGCATCACCAGAAGATGACGATACCGATCGTGGCGCATCACATTCATTTCTATGTGCCGGAAGGCGCCGAGCTTCAGGCGAAGGCGTGGTACACGAAGGTGTTCGGCGGCGCGACCGGCAAACGCTGGCGCTATGAGGCGACCGACTTGCCGGGCATCAACCTGAACTTCACGGGGTCGCCGATGCCGCAGGCGCCGACGAAGGGGCGGGCGCTCGATCACATCGGTTTCGAAATCAAGAACCTGGCAGCGTTCTGCCGAACGCTCGAGGCGGGCGGCGTCAAGATCGACACGCCCTATACCAAACACGCGGACGGCGTGGCGACAGCCCGTCTGACCGATCCGTGGGGAACGTCGATCGAGCTGACCGAGGGCCTGCGCGGCTTACGGTAGAAAACCGATCACCTGGTCGTCTTTTCCAGATCCGCCGAGGCCGAGTCGACGAGCGCAACCAGACGCATGAGCGCTCGCGATACTCGGACCACTTCGCCCTCTGCCTCCTCGTAGCGTCCCTGCTCGATGCCTTCGCGCACGCCTGGAATGGTCTTGACGCCGTAGCCGGTGTAGTAGCCGGGCGCGTAGAGCAGATGCCGATACCAGCTGCGGCGCGGCAGGCCGGCGGCGTCGATCGAGCTGCGATTCGGCCTGACGCAGCTTGGCGTTGAGCGCTCGAAGCGCCGTCGGGTTGGCGGCGAGCCTGGCTCGTGACGCCCCAAGCGCGCGCTCGTAGCGGCGCGCGCTGTCGGCCAGCGCGGTCGGCGGCGTTGTCGAACGGCGCGAAGTTGATCGCCGGCGGCACGGCCTCGACCTTCGGCATCGGCACGGGCCGCCGCGGATCGCGCATCGCGGCAAACACGCCGTCGGCGATCTGCCGGTTGCGCTCGCGGATGTCGTCCTGTTTCTTGCGCAGCAGGTCCTTCAGCTCGCGGCCGTACTTCTGGACGGTGTCGGCGAGGCCGGTGAACTCGAACGGCACGACGTCGGCGTCGGCCAGGCGGATGACCGCCGTGCCGACGGTTTGCGCCAGCGCCCGCCCGTACGCGAAGTCGGTGTCGAGGAAGTGCGTGAAGAAGTAGAAGTCGTCGTAGATCGAGTGGTAGATGCCGTCCTCGTCCTCGTCGCCGAAGCTCATGTTGATCGACGCGATGCCGGCGTGCTGCACGAACGGCGTGTAGTCCGATCCGGAGCCGAGCGCGCCGATGCGAAGGTCGGCGCGTTCGCGCGCGTCTTTCCGTTCGTCGGCCGTGCCTTTCGACGACGACCGCGCGCCTGACGCCGCTTCCAGCACGCTGACGCCCGTTTCGGGATCGTTGATGTCGCGTGCGACGCCGTTGACGAAGCGCTCGAGCGTGTGCGAGCCCTGCACGTTGAGGAAGCCGCGGCCGTTGCCGTCCGTGTTGATGTACGCGACGGCGTGTTCGCTTCAGTTCGGCCTCATGCGTCTCGACCCACTCGGTCGATCCGAGCAGCCCCGGCTCTTCGCCGTCCCACGACGCGTAGACGATCGTCCGCTTCGGCGACCAGCCCTGCTTGCGCAGCTCGCCCAGCGCGCGCGCCTCTTCGAGCTCAGCGCGCCATGCCGCTGACCGGATCGCTGGCGCCGTTCACCCAGGCGTCGTGGTGGTTGCCGCGGATGATCCATTCATCCGGGAACGTCGATCCCGGAATCTTCGCGATGACGTTGTAGAGCGGCTTCGTGTCCCAGTTGAACGCGACCTTGAGGTGCACCTTCGCCGGGCACCAGGCGCCGAGGCGATACGGAATCGGCAGCGCGCCGCGCCAGGCGCTCGGGCGCCATCAGGCCGGTCGATCGCGGCCAGCAGCGGCTGCGCGTCGCCGTACGAGATGGGCAGCACGGGAATCTTCGTGAGGATCGGCGATTCGTTGATCGGCGTGCGCCGGCGCGCCCAGGCACGGCGCCGACGCCGGTCGTCAGCGGATCGCCGGATGCCGTCGCGAGATCTTCGACCGATCCGCGCTGCACGCCGTCGCTCGGCCGCATCGGTCCGGCCGGAAACACCGCGCCCACCGAAATACCCATCGTCTTTCGGATCGGAGTAGATGAGGCAGCCGACCGCGCCGTGCTCGAACGCGATCTTCGACTTCACGCCGCGGAAGTTCTGCCCGTAGCGGACGATGACGATGGCGCCGCGGACGGAGACGCCCATGCGCTCGAGCTGTTCGTAGTCTTCGACGCGGCCGTAGTTGACGTACACGAGCGGCGCCGTCACGTCGCCGTCGATCGAGTACGCGTTGTACGACGGCAGCTGCTCGCTCTTCTGTCCCGTCGTCGGATCGACCGTGACGACCGGTTCGTCGAGCTTCGCCGTGAACTTCGTCGGCTCGACCAGCTCGAGCAGGCGCTCCTTCGGCGTCGGGAAGAGGACGTCGAAGCGCTCGATCTCGCGTCCCAGCCCCACTCCTTGAACTTCGCGAGCATCCACTCGGCGTTGTCCTTGCCGTAGGCGATCCGACGTGATGCGGCCGCGCGCTCAGCCGCTGCATGTAGGCGCGGATGTTCGGCGGCCTGCGGCAGCGCTCGAAACTTCTCGTCCCACGACGCGGATTGCGCGATGGGCTGACGCTGTCGCCGCAATCGCGATTGCCGCCGAGATGGTCTTTCGCATGCAGAGGATTCTAATCCCCTTGCATCGTCTGCGCGACGATGCTACCGTCGTCCTCCCGACGTAGCGAGACATTTTCAGCCTGGGCGGCACGTTCCTCGCAACCGGAATTCTGTGAGGAACAGACTCATGGAATCGAAATCGCTCGAGGACCGTGTGACCTTACTGGAGAACGACATGCAGGCGTTGCGCGGATTGCCCGATCGAGTCGCGTCGCTCGAGGAGCAGTTTGTGCAATTCCGCGCGGAGGTTCGCGGTGAATTTTCTGCCACCCGTGAGGAGCTTCGGCAGGAAATCCGCGCCGGAGACAGCGCCTTGCACAAGAAAATCGACGAGCTTGGCGCTGAGATGCGCACGTTGTTCGAAGGCGCCGTCGAGCGAATCAAGATCATCAAGCACGGCTGATGACGTCGAGCGCCAGCGGGTCAGAGCTCTAAGCGCGTCACTAGTCGCTCCGGTCGAGATTGTCGCGCAGTCGCTGCTGCAGCTTCCCGAAATCAATCTGATGCACGGGGCCAGAGCCCGCGAGGTCCAGCGCGTGGGCGGCGGCCGTGCCCATCGCGATGCACGGTCCCATCACGCGAATCGCCGACAGCGCCTGGACGTCGCCGTCCACGCAGCGTCCGGCGGCGACGATGTTGTCGGCGTCCTTCGGCATCATGCAGCCGAGCGGGATGTAGTAGACGTGGTCGTCCTCGAACTTCTCCCAGTGGACCAGATCCTTCGCGTTGTGCAGCTCCACCCACCACGCGCAGCGGGCCGCGGCGTCGGCCGGCCGATCGCCCTTCCGGATGTCGTCGAGCGTGAGCTGACGGCGGCTGGCGATCCAGCGCGTCTGGCGGATGCCGGGATTGCCGTACGTGCGGACGCTCGCGTTCGCGAAAATCTTCGGAAACTCCGCGCGCAGGAACCGTGATGACGTTGTCGGCCTGCCGTCGGCCCTCGACGACCATGCGTCCCGTCTGCAAGCGGGTCGAGCGGCGTCTCGAAGTGCGTGACGTTGGCCAGCATGAAGTTCTTGCCGGGGAAGTGCATCAGGAAGCCGTCGTGGCGGACGAGGCCGTAGCGATCGCCCGACGGCCGCCAGGCGCGCGTGGACGTCCTTGATCACCAGCTCTTCGACGGCCGTCGTGTCGTAGCCTTCGATCAGAAAGTTGAGCGAGCCGTACACCGGCGCGTCCGGCTCGCGGACCTCGCAGCCGGCTTCGTAGCTCAGGCTGGCGTCGCCTGACGCGTCGACGTAGCCGTTCGCCTCGATGCTGACGGTCCCGAACCGGGTGGCGAACTCCACGTGCTGTACCCGCCGGTTGCTGAAGGCGACATCGGTGAGCACGGCGCCGACGATCGACGTGATGCCGGCCGCGTCGATCTGCTGCTCCATCCATCGCCCGAGGCGCACTTCGTCGTAGAGAAACGTGACCGTGCCGGTCATCGACTTGCGGCGGTAGAGCGATCCCTCGGCCGTGAGGTCGCGAATCAGGTCGTCGGCGATGCCGTGCGTGATCTGGTACGGCGATCGGTCCGTGCGTGTAGAGGCCGATGATCGTGCCGATGATCGACCCGATCGCCTGGCCGCCGAGCGCCGGCGCGCCGTCGACGATGACGACCTTGCGTCCGAGCCTGGCCGCTTCGAGCGCCGCCGACACGCCGGAAATGCCGGCGCCGACGACGCAGATGTCGGCCGAGACGGTGGTCGCCTTGCGTGTGGCTGGACGTCGAAGCGAGCGGGTGCCGGTGGTGTCTGACAAAGCGAGATCGCTAGGTGAGGTCGAAGATGCGGCGAGGCGACGACGGGAAGGCCGTCGATCGTCGGCGACGACCGCAAGGTCGGCAAGACTCGCCGTTTGTGTCAGCCGGTAGGCCTCGCCTTCCAGCACGAAGATCTCAATCGTCTCGTCGAACGGATCGACGATCCAGTATTCGCGGACACCGAAGCGCGCGTACGTCGCCTGCTTTCGCCCGCTATCGTGCGCCGACGTGCTTGGCGAGATGACCTCGACCGTCAGATCCGGCGCCGCGTCGGTTGGCTTGTCGAGCTGCACCAGATGCCGGCGAGCCGGCGTGAAGTAGAGCAGATCGGGCTGGATGACGTTGTACTGATTGAAGACGACATCGGATGGCGCCAACAGTAGACGTCCGCCGTACTGCCGCTCGTACTCCGAACAGCAGCAGAATCAGCTGTTGCAGCACAAGCTGATGTCGATTTGTTGCTGAAGGCACAACGCGTACCTCGCCGTCGTACAGCTCGTACTGATGCCCGTCGTCGGGCATCTGCTGCAGATCGGCGTAGGACACGAGGGCCATCCCCATGCGCGCCATCTTAGCATCGTCGTGCTTGCGAGAGTGATGCCGTTTGCCGTGCAAGGAAACTCGAAGAATTCTTCGAGCGCCCTCGAGCACGTTGCAGAAACTGCGCGGAATCGATCGAGTGACGAGGCTGAATATACAATCTGAATCGTGACACTCCCCGCGTCCGATTCGCGCCGTCGCCGACCGGCTACCTGCACGTCGGCGGCGCCCGGACGGCGCTGTTCAACTGGCTGTTCGCGCGAAGGAACGGCGGCGTGTTCGTGCTGCGGATCGAAGACACCGACGCCGAGCGCTCGTCGCAGGACATGGTGCAGGGCATTTTCGACGGCCTGCGGTGGCTGGGCATCGACTGGGACGAGGGGCCGAAGGTGAGCGGTCCCTACGCGCCGTACTTTCAGTCGCAGCGGTTCGAGCGGCATCGGGCGATGGCGGCTCAGCTCGTCGCGAAGGGCCAGGCGTACTACTGCTACTGCACGCCGGACGAGCTCGAAGTCACGGCGTGAGCAGGCCGAGGGGAGCACTGGCGGCTGGAAGTACGACCGCGTCTGCTGCCTGCTGACCGCCGATGACATCGCCGTGCGCGAGCGGAGCGCGATGCCGCGGGCGGTGCGATTCAAGGTGCCCGGCGGCGTCACCGAGTGGACGACCTCGTGCACGGCGCCATCGACTTCGACAACGCGCTCATCGAGGACTTCGTCATCCTGCGGTCGGACACGCACCCCACGTACCACCTGTCGGTCGTGTCCGACGATGTCGAGATGAGGATGACGCATGTGGTGCGCGGTGACGATCACATCTCGAATACGCCCAAGCAGATTCTGTTGTATCAGGCGATCGGCGCGCCGCTGCCCAGGTTCGCGCACGTGCCGCTGATCCTCGGTGCGGACAAGAAGCGTCTGAGCAAACGTCATGGCGCGACCTCGGTGATGGAGTACGCGAAGCAGGGCTACCTCCCCGAGGCGATGGTGAATTTCCTCGCGCTGCTCGGCTGGTCGCCGGGTGGCCCGGAGGCAACGTCGGCTACGTCGAGTTGTTCAGCCGCGACGAGCTCGTGCGGCATTCGCGCTCGAGGGCATCAGCGGCGGCAACGCCGTGTTCAATCCCGAGAAGCTCGACTGGTTCAACCAGCAGCACATCGCGCGGCTGGCGCCAGAGGAGCTCACGCGACGGATTCGACCGTCGCTCGAGGCGGCGGGATTGTGGAGCGACGAATTCCTCGCCGCTCGGCACGCGTGGTTTCTTGCCGTGCTCGAGCTGCTCAAGCCGCGCGCGCGGCGGCTCGACGACTTCGCGGCGCAGGGCGCGTTCCTGTTCACGGATCACGTCGAGTACGAAGCGGCCGCGGTCGAGAAGCACCTGAAGGTGGAGGGTATGACCGCGCACCTTGAGGCGCTTGATACCGCATTCTCCGCACTGGCCGATTTCGACGTCGTGTCCACCGAAGCGGCGCTCCGCGGGGTGGCCGACGCGCGCGGCGTGAAGGCCGGTGTGCTGATTCACGCCGTGCGCGTGGCGGTGACCGGCAAGGCCGTCAGCCCCGGGCTGTTCGAGGTGCTCGCGCTCGTCGGCCGCCCGCGTGTGCACGAGCGGCTTGCCGCGGCCCTCCGGCTCGATATAATCAGGGTTTCCCGCCTAGTCGCGCGCCGCGACCGATACTGGGAGGTCGTCCAACGGTAGGACATCTGCCTCTGGAGCAGGTTATCGGGGTTCGAATCCCTGCCTCCCAGCCAATCTCCTGTTTCGTTCCCGCGGACGAGCAGGTCGAATGGCTTAACGGTAAGTAGGACAAAGACTTCCGCGATCGAAGGTGCAGTTCGATAGCACCGTTTCGAGCAATCGACGCTGTTCGGCCGGATTCTGCGTTTTGTAAAGAAATTCGGCCTGTTTCGCGAGTTCTAAAATCTTCGCGGCGGTGGCCGTGGCGAGCGGCTCGTGGCTGGTCGTGACGCTGCCCGTTCGGCATCGACGCGCTAGCTCCGCCTCCCATTCCTCCGACTTCCGCGTCCAGAACTCCTCCGAGATCTTGCCGGTGACGTAGTCGTCGTAGCCCCGATCGAGCTTTGGTGACGACGCGTCGGCGCCGTTGGTCGAGCTGACGAAGGGCTGCCGACGCCGCCGTTCGGCCTCGGTGGTCTGTCTGCGCAGTGCCTGCCGCGATGTCGTCGGCGATCCCGCGTAATCTGAATGGGCCTGACGACGTTCCCGAGCAGGCCGGCAAGCTGCTCCTCGCGGATGTAGGTGTTGCCGCAGGCGCCTTGGTAGCCGGTGCAGCGGTAGTAGACGTACTTGCCCTTCTTCTTTTCGGCGGTCATCGAGCAGCCGCACCGGGCGCAGGTGAGGAGTCCCATGAACGCGTGCCGCTGCTTCGGGTAGCGCGCTCGCGGCTTGCCGCTGAGCACCGCCTGCACCTGATCGAACGTCTCGTGGGTGATGAGCGGCGTCGTGTGAGCCCGTATGCCGTTTGCCCAGCCACAGGAAGTCGCCGGTGTAGATCAGCCGTTGCGCAGCATCCGGTGGATCTCGGATTTCGTCATGCGCCGGTCGCCGCGCGGGTGACGGAGGCCGATCTCGTATGCCCTGCGCGTGATGGCCTTGAGCGGAGTACTCGCCGGTCGCGTACAGCTCGAACAGGCGGGCGACGAGCGGCCTCGCACCGGATCGACCTCGATGCGATGCGTGACGCGGTTGTTGACGTAGCCGACGTGGAGCGACGGTCGGCCAGTGGCCCTGTTCGGCCTTCTCGCGCAGCCCCTTCTTGACTTCCTCGGTCAGGTTGTCGATGTAGTTCTTGGCCATCAGCACCTTGATGCCGTGCATGAACTTGTCGCGATGAGCGGGAGTCAGGCGTGAGAGATGACGTTCTCTTTGACGAAGTGGGTCGTCGAGCTCCAGGTCGTCGACCGTCGATCCAGTCCGTGATGTTGCGGTACAGCCGATCCGTCTTTTCAACGAGAATGGTGCGACAGGCAGGGGTTCGCTTTCAGGAAGGCCAGCATCTCGCCGAAGCCAGCCTCGACCGGCCTGTTTGGCCGTTTCCACGTCCACGAACTCTCGGATGATCACCAGAGTCTAGCTCTTGGGCGTACCTGCGTAGCAGCTTCTGCTGAGCGGGAATCGAGAATCCCTCACGCTCCTGGTCCTTGGACGAAACGCGGGCGTACAGCACGGCCCGGTTGGTTGTTTCCATTGCTGCCATCGCCGTCTGCTCCTTTGATCCCTTTGAGGCCGTCCATTGTGTGCTGCGCCTCATCCCATTCCAATAGGATTCGGAAAAACGCGACGACACGGTTCAATGCCGTAGGTGTGAGCCGGAGAGGTCGCCCTTCACCGCCGGCTGTGACAGCGTCGTTACCCCCGATATGGTCGTCCGTGCGCCGAGTCTTGGTTCCCGGCATGGTTCCGGTTCCGGTTCCCCTTTAGGGGTGGGGACCATGGAACCATTCACCGGTCCATGGACGGTTCCCGATGGTGGGAACCGTTGGGAACTAATCACGGGTGGTTCCCGCGAGAAACCATCGGGTCTTCCGGCCAGCCTGGACACTGTCCACCTTGCCAGCACCGGCCAGCTGTTCGAGCGCGGTATATACGTCCTCTTTTCTGGCTTTTGCGGTCGTCGCCAGCCGACTACCGGAGATGCCAGGATGCTCGGCCAACGTCGTCAGGAGCCGCTCGTGAAGCGCGAGCTCGGTCACAGCGTTCGCCTCGACGTCTTCGCCCTGCAGGCGCATCCATCCATCCCCGACGCTGAACCGGACTTTGATTGCTGGCGGGTCGATCGAGAATTTCCACATATTTGGCACGAGCAGCGAGGATTCCTCGTTCACCCGTTCCACATGGATGGGCGCGTCGGCAATCGAGAACAAGCCGCCGCCGCTGGCGCGCTGTGCGCGGGGACGGTCGTCGGGTTTGCCGTCATTCCGCGGCTTCGTGTCGTGGTGTGGGAGGATGATGACGGCGTCCGTTTCGCGCATCAATCGGCGGAGAAACCGCGTCAGCGGAGTGAGGTCGGCCGGTCCCTTATCGACCGCATCTGAGAAGGCGCGCGCGGGGTCGAATGCGATCGCGCGCATTTTGTGCAGCAGCGCTTCCCGAACGATTTGGTCCTGACATCGGGGATCGTTCAAGGTGATCCCTTTCCGGACCGACACTCGAAACAGCGGCGGGAGTTCGGCCTTCCGTCCGGCCAGGAGCGCGCGAATCCGTCGCGCCACTTCCGCCTGGTGATCTTCTTCGGTGAGGTACCAACAGGGCGTCGGTTCAGCGACGGCCAGCCGCCCGAGCCCCATCGGCGAGACGCCCGCCGCCAAGGACAATAGCGCGTCGAGAAATACGTAAGATTTGCGCGAGCGTGGTTGGCCGTGCGGCAGCACCAGCCCAGCGCCTGGTATGAGACCTTCAATCAGCGGCGCCGTTGCGCTCGGTGCGGCATTGAGAAACATGGCAAGGTCATCGCTATAAGCCACAGCATCGAGCGATACCGCGTCCAAGACGAGCGACAAATCGCGCTGCGCTGCATCAGCGATCGATGTGGCGGCCTCGGTCTGGTCGTAGGCCGCCGCAATGGTTTTGTTCCCCAACAAAATCAAGGTTCGAAGGGCCGCTTTTTCTTTGACAAGCCGCGCGTAGGCCATGACGTTCGTTGACTTCGGGACGGCATCCACGAGGGCCGCGATATAGGCGGGGCCGCCGACGCCGTCGAGTTCGCCAGAGCGGTTCAGCTCGTCTTTGAGCGTGACGAGGTCGATGACGCTGTTTCGCTCGACGAGCTTCACCATCTTGTAGAAAATGCGGCTGTGCGCCACGCGGAAGAAGTCGCTCGACTTAAGGACTTCCGACGCAAGGTTGAAGGCGTCGTTGTTCAGGAGGATCGCGCCGAGCACAGAGCGTTCGGCTTCCAGGTTGTGCGGCGAGACGCGGCTGTCCTCAGCCCCTACTCGACGCACGAAATCATCGAATGTGAGGACTGAGCCGCTCACTCGATGCCCCCGCTGGCGCCGCCGATGATGCCGCCCGCTGTCGTCGCGTTCTGCTGGATGTCGGCGCCAATCGGCTCAAAACAATCCGAGGGCGCGATTTCGAGCAACTGCGCGATCGCGATTACGCGTTCGTCGCCTTCGTGTACGCGTTGAGCGCCGTTAATCCACTTAGACAGTAGGGATACATGAAATTGAAGACGTGGTTCGAGGCGCGCGATTAGCTTGTGGGACGGTTCGTCGCTTGCCTTGACTGCTGCTATGAATTGACGTGAAACCATCATCAACACGACGTCTGTGATGATGAAGAAGTGTGTGGAAAGTACCTCCCCCCTGAATTCAGATTCAGCTAACGAACTGTCAGAGGAAGACTTACGTAGTCAGACGAGACACGCGCTTTGCCGTTCTTGGTGTGCTGGACCGGCCGAGGCTGGCGTTCCATGCATCCACCGCGTACTCCACATCGGGGAAGAGCTTCTTAGAGTTCAGCGGCACGCGCACGTGGAATGAGGAAGTCACGACGCGTGCGACCCTCGCGAAGATGCCGTCGTCAGACTTTGTTGGCTCGATGCCGGCTTTCGAAAGGCATCTGGCAAGGAAGAACAGAAGCACGCGCCGTCGGTGACTGCGCGGTCGCCCGCGCCGCCGTGGGGCGGGCTGGGCAGGCGGGTCATCAACGGTCGCCCCCGTTCGCAGCCATCGTCTGCGGAATGGTCGCAGGTCGTCGACAAGCCGCCTCGCCGCTTTCTTGGCGTCCTCTTCAGAATCAACAACCCGTCGAGGGCGCTTCTTCCAAATTGCGTCCACTAATGCGGTGACGAGGCCTAGATCGCGACCGTGTTCTGCTTCGCGGTTCTCGCGGACAGTGCGAGTCCGCGGCACAAGTTTCGCCATACCGCTCCTGCAGCAACCGAATGACAGCGAAGGTCGCCGCAAGTCCTCACAGACTGGGAATGGGCCGTTCGCGCAGCAGGCGCGCAGTCAGTGGAGGAAGTGTACTACTGCTGGTTGCGCCTGGACTAGACCCACTCTGGTTCGTAAATAGCGGCGGGAAGCGACCGAACGACTTGGGGGAGGTTCTCTAGCCGCGGGAAGCTTTGATACTCGTCGCCAGACTGGAGCAGGCAGAACCTAGGAACGCAGTCTAGATTCAGCTAAAGGCCTTCGCTGACATCGCCAAATAACCGGACGCCGTTCCAGAGTTCGACGAACTGGGGCGCTTCGCAAGCGCGCCATCGATCTCTTCGATGATTCGCTCTGCGGCATCCTTGGGAGACGCGGCTCTCGTGATCGGGCGTCCGACCACCAAGTAGTCTGAACCGAGATTAATTGCTTCCCGCGGAGTCGTTATCCGCTTTTGGTCGTCCGCTGGAGCCCATGAGGGCCGAATGCCAGGGCTCACCAGAACTACAGACGGAAACGCCATGCGGCAAATTTCAATCGCCGTGCCTGAAACAATCAGCCCGTCACAGCCGGCATCGATCATGATCTTTGCACGTTGGACAATATAGGAATCGATGTCGATGTCGATGCCGCTCTCCTGAAGGTCTGATTGGTCCATGCTCGACAGGCATGGAACCATCAACAGCCGTGGGTCCTGTGCCGTTCCGCGGGCCGCCCGCGCAGCCTTGACGCTATTGAGAGTGATCGCTAGCGGGACAGATTCAACCAACGTGAGAAATTTCACGTTCAGGGGTTGAAGTTGACGAATCAAAGAAGCGATCGTGTTTCCAATGTCGCCGCCGAGTTTTAGGTCAACGAACACGCCCCCGGCATAGGATCGGCGCTCTTGCAACTTCGCAAGGAAGGCGAGTAGGTCGCCGGCCAGTAAGAGTTCTAAGCCAACTTTAAAGAAGGCCACATTGTCGAGTTGATCGACCAAGGCGAAGGCCTGATCATGCGTCGGCACGTCGAGAGCGACAATAAGGCGGTCCTTCCCTCGCAGCTCTTTCACGTACCTCCCCGATGAATTTTCAACCGATGATGCCGAGACTTCTGAGAACGGCTTGGCTGCCGCTGGTAGGGTCGTCGCCTTCGGAGTGGATGTGTGGCCCATCCGCTGAGCGAGGCAAGTATACGCCACGAATACGCAGTGTCAAGGTAGCAACCACAACTGGTAGCGTACGTTCAGAGGCCAAAGTGCCACAGCAGGTACAACTCACCAGCTCAATCCTAGCATATAGGCGTGTGGGCTGAGACACGTATTGGAAGAGCCTGCGGGAGACCCGGCGCACCAGCTTGAAGGGAGGCCTACCGTCGGCACCAGATACCTTGGCCCCCGGTGACACTTGGCAGACTCCGATTCGACTGTGTCCAACCGGGCCGCAGTCTTTTCGGGTCCGGACCTTCGGCGCGCGGGGACGACCTTCTCTACGGGCGTCGAGAACGCGCCGGCCGCTCGAAGGCGTGTAGTCTGGCGAGTGAAGCTGCGCCGACCTCGGCTATCAAAGTCGGCGCGTCCGTCACCGGCGGGGGTGGCGCGGGTTGTCGTGCGGACGTCATGAACACGTAGTCATTCTGCCAGGGTAGTGAGTCCGCACGATTCTCATGACGCTGCGACGAGTAGTGTCGACGTCGATCGCGCGAAGGGGTGCTGACCGGCAGGCGGCCTGGTGCAGTGGCCTAACACCCTCTATCCCACCCGGAACACGGTCGCCGCTATAATCCTGCGAAGAGAAAGTGCAGCATCCTGAATCGCGAGGCTGTGTCCAACAAGAAGGCACGCGGACCTACGAAATCCGCGCCCAAGGCTGGTCGTCTGACGGATCGTAAGAAGACGCGTAACGAAACCGGGCCAGTCCCGCAAGTCGATCGGTCGATTGAAGATGCGTCGGCGTGAATGTGAACAGCCTCGAACACCCGTCACCCAGATTCTGAGTCAATCCTGCCATGCTTTCGAAACTAATCAGAAGTTGGCGTCTGAATTCTGCCGAGATGGCTCATGCGCGAGGTAACTACGCCAAGGCCGTGAGGCTGTTCAGCCAAATGATTGACGAGTCCACAGGGGGCGGTCAGGCTGTACCTGAGTTGTGGACATTCTATTTGCATCGTGGATTGTCCTTTCGAGGAATAGGTCACCCTAAGGAGGCTCTGCTGGACTACGAACGGGCAGCAGAACTTAGCCCCCAATCCCACAAGCCACACCTCAATGCAGGCATCATTCTTGGTCAGGACCTTGCGCGCCACGGCGAGGCCCTCACGAAGTTCGAGACGGCGGTCAATCTGAAACCGAAGGATGTGGAAAGCTTGGTCTGCCTCGCCGTTACGAAGAACGAGTTGGGTCGCCCCGGTGAGGCTGAGGCAGTCTTCCGTGAAGCGCTCGCGGTGGATCCCAACCATTGGCTAGCGCTGTACAATCTGGGAAATGTGTGTCTAAACACGAACAGATTGCCTGAGGCAATCGAATTGTTCTCGCGAGCCAAGCAAGCAAATCCTCACGACTCTGACATCTTGCACAATCTTGCAGTTGCACGGTCTCGGTCAGGCCTCAGATAGCTACCGAGCGCTGGGATTTCCACGTCCACGGCGGCATGATGAAACAGGCAGTGCTGGCGCTTTAGGGCAAGTCACGCATCTCCGTCTACTACACGCGATCGATATCTTCGTACCTCTCTCGCCTGACTCGACTCATCATCTTGCTGATCAAGAATCCCGCGGTTCCGCAGAGCGCATACTTGCTCGCCACGGTGGGGTTGCGCCAGATGGCCCAGGCGACCAACCACGATAAGCCTGTCAGAAATAGCCCGGTGGCCCCTTCGAGTGCAAGGAGAGTTCGTTTGTAACCGCGGACCGCGGCCTGCAGCAGTCCGATAACTTGGATCGTTCTCGCTGCTCCAAGGTGTGCCGATGGATTCGAGCATGGCGCCCAAAATAGACAACTGCTGTCTGCAAGCCGATGGACACCTGTAGACGGCTGGAGAGCGATAGAGCCTCTCGAGCGCGGCTGCTACCTTCCGAAGGGTCAAAGTGTCTCCCGCATCAAGGGCATATCCTCCTGCAATCAGAAGGCATTTCTCGGCCTTGTCCAGTTTTTCGACTGCTTCGAGGTTCAGTCCAAGGGCGTATTCGGCCAAAGCCATGCAGTGGTCATCAGCGTCCTTCGCCGCTCGAAACGCGACCGACAACGGATCATTCCAGTCGTCATCTGGCATCCCTACAGGCTTGTTCGATCAGATTCGCGGCGACCTCGATCTGTTCCCTTCCGGCGACCGAGGTGTCTGTAGAGGTGAAGGGCCTCGGTCAGACATTTACTTCCCTCTGACTGTTTGCCCATCAGGAGTCTCGCCACTCCGCTGTTGGTCAATGCCTTCGCGGCTGCGAGTGAGTTCGACTGACGCCCGGCGACCGCGTCGGAGCAGTTCGCGAGGTACGCTGCCATTTCGACCAGCCGGCGGCCGAAGATCAAGCATCAGTTGGACGAGAGCGTTGGTCAACGCGTCCTCCGGAAAGCTGCCTGCCCATTGCACTAGGCGTTCACGTCTGCGAGCATCCACGCTCACTGAGGAGACCTGGGCCTCACTCTTGTCGAGCGACGCACCGAACGCTAGGAGCGGCAGCACATCCATCCTGTGGCCAACACAAGGCGGCAATTCGGGCACAAGCGAGCGAACTCCGCAATGTTCGCCTGGCGTGCCATGGTGTGCGCGTCGTCGTAGAGCACCCAGAACACGCGTTTGGCCAGTAGTGCTGCCGCCTTCATGACTGGAAACGGTCGTCGTCGTTGCCGCTATAGCCAACCACGAGCAGCGTGTAGTTGGTGCGAAGACGTGTCTGAAGAGACCCGCGATGTTCTTTGCTGCCGGCCGCCGGCCTGCCTAAGTGTAATGACGATGCTCGACGCCTCCTGAAGAGAGCCATGGGGCTTCAATACGTGAGCGAGAGCAGCATGTGGTCCAAGCTCTAAGACTGGGTCGCGACGCGTTGAGCCATATACGATGAGCACAGGCGGCCTGACGCAGAGCGTCCTCGATGTTAGTCTCGAAATTTGTTGTGATCACGATGCGAACGACGCCGCGATGAACAAGCTCTGCAATCGCCCTGTGATTGCGGTTTGGAGCGCCGAACAGCAGCGTATCCAGACAGGAGATTGCAGCGACGCCGAGGTTGGCGTGCAACGCCTGGAACAAGAGTTCCGGCTTGATTGGCCTGACTCCGTGGAGTTCCTCAAGCGCTCGCACGCAACCAGAGAGGGGCTCGAACACCACCTCGATTGCGCCAAGAAGCTCTCGGAACAGCGCGCTGAACGTCGGACATGACGAAGGAGGTGCAGCTGACACGCCCGCACCGGCGGAACTCGCGATCTCACCGGCATCGCGCCCTCGAAGAACTCCGGAACAGCGTCGGGCAAGGTGATCTCCTGGTGTCTCCGACTCCAGTCGTCGCTGCCAAGTGAGACGCCGGCCATCAGAGCACTCCCTTGTCGAAGACGACCGTCGTGGGGGCCTTCTGCGTACGAGTAGCGGGACTGCCGTCTGATTGTCCTTCGATAGATGGAAATTGGATATGCGGCTAGCGTCTGCTCTCCCAGTCCAAGGAATCGGTACCAGCTTGTCTGTGCTCGTGAGCAGGTTGTGCCGCTCGCGAATTATCACCTTCACTATGTCGGAGCCAGGCTGACCGAACAAAGTTATGGCCCAATCCAACCACAGCGAGTCCTTCTTCCGATGCGGTATCAGCCGGTCGGCGGTGTACCGAAAGACGTCTTTGGACAGGAGCAGGCACGACAGAAGCAACAGCAGCCCGACCGGTGCGAGCACAATGAGTGAATGCGATCGAGCCGCGTACAGCGCATATCCCACAGCAGCCGTCGCCGCTGGCGTTAGGCTGACGAGCACCGATTCGCCCAGGGAGCGCCAGGTCGGCGTGAACGTTCGGCTAGTGCTTTTGGTCTGCACGCGATTCAGATTGTCTCAGCGCGACGCGAAGCGTGGATGCTCCGGACCGGTCGATGCGTCAATGACCAGAGTGCGGATAAGCCGCCGCCGCACGCGAATGCGACAGTGGGGGCAATCGCGATGAAGACGCTGTTAAAAGTCCCGGTTCCAATGGCCTCGACCGATGAGACACCCGCTGCCCTCCACGATTGCCCAGCGCGTCGCCACTATCACGACCATAGCGTTGCCGATCAACGTGGAGGTCCAGCCGATCCGAAAGAAGTGCCCTGGCGTCAAGATGTCCGTGCCTCGTGCATCAACGACATCAGCCGGACGCTGCTCGACTGCCGCCCCTACCATGCCAGAGACGAACGGGCCAAAGAGAAGCGCGGGTATGATGCGCCGTTCGAAGTGTGCGATCAACGGCCATGCGGCGTCGAGGACAGGCCGCAGCAACGCGAACGCAATCCCCGCAGCTGCATGATAGCCGGACGCATATCCCACGACGAACGTGATCACGGCCCCGAGCGCCGGCCGCGTGCTGACGGCGAACTGGCTCGACGATGGCGCTTATCGACGCCGTTTAAGCGACTCATATCCTCGAGAAGACCGAAGGCCCCAACGGAGGAAGGCGCATAGCGATTCCGCTTCCGTGGCCCCTTGTCCGCCCGGCGGGACAGCTGCAAGTGCAATTGATACTCACCTTGAAATTCAGCCGTACTGGCCAACCGGTTGGCTAGTAGGCTTGGCCGACCAACCCAGCTGCCCGTCCAAACGGGCCACCCAGCCCGACACGGATCGCGTCGGCAAAGTTGTCCGACGAAGAACCGATTGTCCCAAGAAGCACTGAACTTAGAAGCCTATGAAAAGTGAGGCGAAAGCACGGCCACAATTCGTAACGATTATCCCAGCGGGGCGCGTCGAGCTCTCTGCCGCGTTCAAGGTCAGCCGGACATCGAGGATTCCCACGGCGCCCGCGCGGTGCCGTGGAGCATGAGCGCGCCGCTGAAGACGCGGTGCCAATCCGCCTCGCGGTAGTTGACGGCCCGCCAGAGACCTGGGCCCGGGATCCGGGTCTTACTCCCGACGATGAAGGTGTCGAACGCGACCGCCCCGAGGCCGTTCACGTGACTCAACTCCGTGCGGTGCGCGATCTCGGTCACCTTCGCTGCGTGGCCTTGGGACCACGGTGTGGGAGATTGATCCGAAGAGCCGGCCATAGACCCACGAGTAACTTGCGATCAACGGCCGGCCAGCGTTGGCGGCCGCCACGAACCTGCGTGCAAGTCGCCTGCTCGCCACGGTGCGCGTGCGTCATGGGAGGCTGGCGCTGGTCCCGAAGGAACGATGCGCGGCGTCGGCGCGGATGCGGATTGGCCCGGTGTGACGAGCGTGGCTAGGCGACGTTGAAGATCGGCCGACGTGACGCGGAGTCGAACCATCGGGCCCTCTCGCAGGGTTCCGTCTTTGTCGACGTATAGAGCATCGCCGACGAGTTCAGCGGCCACGCCGGACACGGCGCCATCCAGCGCCGCCGACGCCAGCGCGGCGATTGCCGCGTCGTTCTGATCGTGCGTGACACTCGCGGGCAACCCGGTCACCGAGCAACCCGAGGGCTGCCTGGCGGAGATGATCGCCTTCCGCTGTTCCCTTCTTCGGAAGCCGGGGGAGGAGAGCGGCCCACATGTCCCCCGGATACACCTCAGCCGCAGCCCTTGTTGCCGGCAACCGGGCTAACGGGCACCCCCGCAGAATGGAGCGCGGCGAAGAGCTCGACGCTCGATCGGATGAAGCCCGCAAACGGCATGTAGGCAGCAGGTGGCAGGTGCGGCGTCTTGCCTGGCGCAGCCGTCAGCCGTTCGCACGTTCGCATCGCTGCCGGTGGTCGCGCCAAGCCTTGCGGCCCGTCGAGCATGGCGATGCGCGCGAGGGAGAATCTCCATCAACGATTGGTCCGACTTCAAGCGGACCGGGCGGGCCATCCCACGTCCAGGTCCAGAAACGCGCCGCAAATGTGCCGTCAGCGAGCGGCGCCAGGCCGCATACGTCGATGGCGCGTGGAGTGCGGGCGTAGCGGTCGGTCAGATCGGCGCCCAGAGTACCGCGTCCCTTCTCCGGGTCCGGGCGTCGTTCTCATGAACCAGCGTCAGTCGTCCCGATCGACGATGGCCGCACGCTGCTGGAGGTCCCCGAGGACGCTCTCGATCTGCTCCAGGGCACTGCGGAGGTCTTCGGCGATCTCAGCCGCCAGCACGTGCGGGTCCGGTAGCTTGGAGGAGTCCTCCAGCGACTCGTCCTTCAGCCAGAAGATGTCGAGGCTGCACTTGTCCCGCGCAACGATCTCGTCGTAGGTGAACACACGCCACCGGCCTTCAGGGTTCTTCTTCTCGTCCCACGTCGGCTTGCGCTGGTGGCGGTTCTCCGGGTGGTAGCACTCGACAAACTCGTCGAGGTCCGCACGGACCATGCGCCGCTCCTTCAGCGTGAACTCCTTGTTGGTGCGGCAGTCGTAGATCCACACCTTCTTGGTCCACGGCTCCTTCGCGCCCGGCTTCCGGTCGAAGAAGATCACGTTCGCCTTCACGCCTTGTGCGTAGAAGATGCCGGTGGGCAGACGCAGGAGCGTGTGGACCTCGCACTCCTGCAACAGCTTGCGCCGAACCTTCTCACCAGCCCCGCCCTCGAAGAGGACGTTGTCGGGCACGACCACGGCCGCACGGCCGGGGATCTTCAGCATCGACTTCACATGCTGGACGAAGTTGAGCTGCTTGTTGGAGGTCGTCGTCCAGAAGTCCGGCCGGTTGTAGGTGATGGACTCCTTGTCGGTTTCGCCCTCGTCGTTGATGACGGTGATGGAGGACTTCTTCCCGAAGGGCGGGTTGGTCAGCACCACGTCCACGAGTTCAGACGGCTCGCTCCGCAAGGCATCGTCGGTCTTGATCGGCGGCTTCTTCTTCCCGTCGTCCGGGCCAATGCCGTGGAGGAACAGGTTCATCGCGCACAGGCGAGCGACGCCGTCGACCAGTTCCACCCCGCGCAGGGCGTCGTAGCGGAGGTGGCGCTTCTGGTCCTTGTCGAGCTTGTAGTGGGTGGCGACGTAGGTGTGGGCCGAGAGGAGAAAGCCGCCCGTGCCACAGGCCGGGTCAGCGATGATCTCGCCCGGCATCGGGCGCACGCAGTCCACCAGCGCGTCGATCAGGGACCTCGGCGTGAAGTACTGCCCCGCGCCGCTCTTCGTGTCCTGGGCGTTCCGTTCCAGCAAGCCCTCGTAGGCGTCGCCTTTGACGTCCGCCGACATCTCCAGCCACGACTCGTTGCCAATCAGGTCGACGACGAGCTTGCGGAGCTTGGCGGGGTCTTGAATCTTGTTCTGGGCCTTGCTGAAGATGAGCCCGAGCATCCCGCCTTGCTCGCCGAGCTTCCGCAGCGTGTCGCGGTAGTGCTGCTCCAGCTTGACGCCTTCCATCTTCGGGTTGGCGAGGTCGACCCAGCGAAAGCCAGCGGGGATGGCCTGCGGCTCGCCGGTGAGGGCCGCCCGTTCGTCAGCCATCTTCAAGAACAACAGGAACGTCAGTTGT
Organism: uncultured Acidobacteriota bacterium; assembly: GCA_963755195.1. Lineage (GTDB taxonomy): Bacteria > Acidobacteriota > Vicinamibacteria > Vicinamibacterales > CAVVIG01 > CAVQJU01. The sequence goes on from CAVWIZ010000001.1 coordinate 725,507, forward strand.
TCGAGGTAGTCCTGATAGCTGAGGCCGTCGTCGCGGAGGACCTGGCAGTAGCTCCACAGCTTCTTGACGATGCGTTCGCTCCGGTCGCTCATGCCGCTCCCTTCGCCGTGCGGCCACGGCTCTTCTTGGTGGGGGCAGCGGCGGCGCGTTCGGCCCGGATGCGGGCGAGCAGCTTCTCGGCCGGTTCGTCAGTCGGGTCTTGATCGACGAGCTTGCCCTCGAAGGCCCACTTGAGAACGGCCTGCCGAAGACGCGAGCATCGCGCGCATGTCGCGTCGACAGCTGTCGCCTGCAGCGTCCGCGACCGACGAGCAGTCGCTCGACCTCGTCGACGATCCGCTCCTGCTCCGCGAGCGGCGGCAGCGGGAACGGCGAATCGATCGCAACTCGTCGAGATGACTGAGCGATGTTGCGCTGACGTCGACTTGCCACTCGCTGAACAGCGTCTGCGACGCGACGGTGAGCGCGAAGCACAAGCAGCAGCGCACTCGGAAGCTCACGCGATCAGACGCGAACTCGATGCAGCGTGGTTCTGGCAGAACAGGCTCGATCACCGTCGCCACGGCAGATCGCAGGCTGCTCGACCAACGCGTGCCGATCGTCCCTCGACTGAACGAGCACGTCGCCCGGTCGACAGCCGAGTACGCTCGAATTCGCGTGGCTGTCGACGTCCGATCGTCTTGATCTCGTCGAGATCGAGTCCGCTCGCGTTGACGTTCGCGACTCGCAGAACAGGCAGCTGCGTCTGTGCCGTCTCGCGCTGCGCATTCTGCCGTCGAGCCCAGTCGGACGATCGCCAGAGCTGGTCGACGCTCGCCCAGCACCACCCCTCGGGAAGCTCCGGCAGCGTGCTCGTGTCCGGGGCCACTGGCTCCTCGTACTTGGCCTTCCACTTGTCGTCCTTCGGTGCCTTTCCGGCGGCCTTGAGCTTGGCGAGTTCGGCTTCTTCCCAGCGGCGACGGCGCTCCTTGAGGATGCGGGCCAGCAGCACCTCGGCCGGTTCGTAGTCGCGTTTCTCGGCGCGGGCGAGGGACGCCTCGGTCGGCACCAGACGCCCCTCCACAGCCGCCTTGAGCACCGAGGCGCGATACGCCTTCAGCTTGGCTTGGACTCGTTCGAGGCTGGCGACGGCGTCGTCGAGGCGGGTGAGGTAGGAGTCGATGGCGTCGACGATGCGCTGCTGCTCGGCAGCGGGCGGCAGCGGAAGCGTCGACCTCGCCGAAGTGCTCGCGGCGTAGATGCTGCACTGCCGACGCCGCTGCGAGCTCGTGCAGACGTCGCTCGAGTAGCGAACGTCTGCATCGAAGTACGCAGGTAGTCAGGAACGACGGCTCGCGATTGCGCGGCGACGTCGAATCAGCGTGATCGGAAGCGCCATGCGTCCGAGGCGCATCGGCACTGCAGACGCGGCCTTGCCGACTCGAGACTCGGCTGCGTCAGCGAACAGCGATGTCGCCTGCGCTGCAGTCGCTGGTACTCGCTCGGTCGCGTGTCGAGTCGCATCGCGGTACGGTCGACCAGTCGATGCGTCCCACGCGATCGATGTCTGCGATCGCACGAAGTCGAGGCTCGTGCCTGTCGATGCGACGGCTCGGCGAGCGTCTGCCGTACTCGACGGTCGACACGTCGCCGAAGCGTCGTCGCACGCCCAGCCTGGCGGCAGCTCGACGTCGCTCATGCCGCCAGCGCCTCATTCAGTTCCTGCACGATGACCTTGAGATCCTTGCCGAAGACCTTCGACGCCCGCGCCAAGCCCCCTTCGTTCGTGAACGGGGTCAGGTCGAAGCTGTCCATGTCGATCTCCAGACTCGTCGCGATGTGGTCGCGCATCATGCCGAGCCACTGAATCTGCTCGTCCGAGAACGTCCGGCCCTTGTTCGCCTGCTGGGCCAGCCAGTTCTGGAATCGCTCGTGGACACGATCTGCGTGCGGGACAAGCTCGCCGTCTTGATGGAGGGCAAATCGCACGAGTGACACGATGTCGGTCAGGAGCCGCTGCGCCGACGCACCGCGCACCTTGGACTTCTCCAGCGTCTCGTAGGCGCGCCACAGCTTCTCCGGCGTCCATGAGCGCGGCGGCGACGAGATGGCGTTGGCGAGCGCCTGGATGTCCTTGAAGCGGAGGCGCTTCTTGTGCGGCACCGAGTAGAAGAACTGGAGGGCGTCGATCTCGTCCTTGTGCTCGGCAAGGTAGCTCTCGAAGGACTTCACCAGCGCCTCGGCCTTCTGCCGCGCCTCGGGGCTGTAGCCGGTCTGCTCGGGGAGCAACGTGTCCTTGCTGACCTCGTCGACGATCTGCTCGAACTTCTGCCGGAGGTCGAGGATGAGCTTTCGCAGCGGCGGCGTGGCCATGAGCGTCTGGATGGCCGCCTTCTTCAACGGCGCAGCGGCCTTCTCGATCTGCTCCTCGGTGGGCGTGTCCGCGTCGCTCAGGTGGAACATCTGGCGTGCCGCGTCGTCCTGCTCGATCCGCGTCGAGGGCGGCGACGAGCGCACCGGAGATACTCGCCAGCGACACGCCGCCGGACGTGTCGTCGATGAGCTTCTTGTCATCGGGACCGCACTGCTTGTCGATGCGGGCCAGGCGGCTGGCGAGCGACGAGAGGTAGTCGTCTTTCACGCCTCCGGCAGCGACGTGGTCGAGCAGGACCTTGAGCGACACGCTGGGGTTCTTCTCCAGCGGCTTGGTGTCGGACAGCGTCTTCTCCGTCACGCCCACGCAGTCCACGATGAGGAAGTGCGTCTTGGCCTTGGCGTCCGGGGTGACGGCCCGGAGTTCATCCGGGTTGATGACGCGGACGCCACGGCCCTTCATCTGCTCGAACAGCACGCGGGAGTGCACGCTCCGCATGAACATGACGATCTCGACCGGCTTGATGTCCGTCCCCGTGGCGATCAGGTCCACCGTGACGACGATGCGCGGGTTGTAGCTGTTGCGAAAGGACTGAATGAGGTCTGCGGGCTTTGCGCCCGTCACCTTGTAGGTGATCTTCTGGCAGAAGTCGTTTCCCTTGCCGAACTCCTCGCGGACGATCTTGACGATGTCCTCGGCGTGCGAGTCGTCCTTGGCGAAGATGAGCGTCTTCGGCACCGCCTCGGTGCGGTCGGGGAACGTCTCCTTCAACACCTTGTCGCGAAACGTCTGGACGATGAGCCGAATCTGGTCGATCGCGACGACGTTCCGGTCGAGGTCGGCCCCGGTGTAGTGCACGTCCTCGTCAGGAGCCTCCCACCGCATCTTGCGGGTCTGGCGGTCGCGGTAGCCCACCATCGTGCCCGGCGCAGCCTCGATCGTGGAGCCCGCCGCCGTGATGCTCGTGCGAATCCGGTAGACCTCGTAGTCGCAGTTCACGCCGTCCGCAACCGCCCGCTCGTGCGGGTACTCCATGACGACGTTCTGGTTGAAGAAGCCGTAGGTGTGCTTGGCCGGAGTCGCCGTGAGGCCCAGCAAGTAGGCGTCGAAGTACTCCAGCACCTGCCGCCACAGCGAGTAGATGGAGCGGTGGCACTCGTCGATGAAGATGACGTCGAAGAACTCGGGCGGGATGGCCTTGTTGTAGACGACCGGCAGCGGCTCCTTGGGCAGCGTCGGGTCGTCGTCCATCGGCGTGTGCTCTTCCGCCTCGGGGTCAAGCTCCGGCTCGCCCTTCAGAATCGAATAGAGCCGCTGGATGGTCGAGATCACGACCTTGCTCGATGAGCCGATCGTGTTCGAGGTCAGCCGCTGGACGTTGTACAGCTCGTTGAACTTCCGGTTGTCGTCCGGCGTGCGGAAGCCCTGGAACTCCTTTTCGGCCTGCTCGCCGAGGTTGGCCCTGTCCACGAGGAACAGCACACGCCGGGCTCCGCCGAACTTGATGAGGCGATAGATCTCGGTGACCGCCAGCAGGGTCTTGCCGGTCCCGGTGGCCATCTGGATGAGGGCGCGCGGCCGGTCGTCGAACAGGCTCTTCTCCAGATTGACGATGGCCTGCACCTTGTTCGGCCACAGGCCGGGCAACTCGACCGGCGGCATGGCCCGCAGTCGCGCCCGCAGCGTGGAGGGCTTGGTGTCGTCGGCGGCGGTGTAGAAGCCACCGGACTGCTTGAGCCACCCGTCGAGCGTGTCGGCGGTCAGCCACTCCCGCAGCGTCTCGGGCCGGTGAAACGTGAAGACCGGGCGCGAGCGCGGCTGCGGGTCCAGCGTGTTGATGAAGACGGTTTCTTCGCCGGTCGAGATGTAGGCAAACGGCAGGGGCTTCTGCGGGGCCGTCAGCGAGGCTGGCAGGCCCTCGACGTATTTCTTGGCCTGGACCTCGACGCTCGTGAACGAGTAGCCAGCGGGCTTGGCCTCCACGACGCCAACGGCATTGCCGTCGACGAAGAGCAGGTAGTCGACGTACCCGTGGCCCTTCTCCAGCTTGAACTCGCGGACGGCGATGCCGTCGCCCGCCGTGAGGTTCATGTCCTCGCGGTCTTGAACGAGCCAGCCCGCCTGCGCCAGCAGGGCGTCAATCTTCTCGCGGGCCTTGGCTTCAGGCGCGTTCTTGCTGCCGGCTGGTGACATCGCTAAGACTCCGTGGAGAACAGAGAACCCAATTGGAGAGCTTACAGGCCTGCGGGACCGAAGGCCACAAATCGGACGGGGCCTCAATCCGAGCCCGCGTCATGTCAGCGAAGGAGGGACGTTCACCTTTGGCGTAGGCCATGTGTTATACATAGTCATACATGACGCCGCTGAAGCCCACGGCATTTCGGATTGAAGCCGACTTGCTCGACGCTCTTCAGGAGATCAAGCGCCGCGACGGCGTGCCGGTCTCCGAGCAGGTCCGACGGGCGCTTCAGGCGTGGCTCGAATCGAAAGGCGTCATGAAAACGGAGCGCAAGCGGGCGTCACCCGCAAGCGCCCCTAACCCGTCAACCGAGGTTAGTCGGTCGAGCGGGCTCCCGCCATTTTACGGGAACCCCACGACCCTGGAGGTTCCCATGCGCTGCGCGATCTACGCCCGTGTCAGCACCTTCGATCAAGAACCCGAGAATCAGCTTGCGGAACTCCGGCGCTACGTCGCCGCGCGCGGCTGGACCGCCGTCGAGTACGTCGACCGCGGCGTCAGCGGCGCGAAGGACCGACGTCCGGCGCTCGATCGACTCCTGACGGACGCCCGGCGCCGGCGATTCGATGTGCTCGTCGTGCTGGCGGCTCGATCGCCTCGGCCGCAACCTCCGGCACCTGATCACGCTGCTCGAGGAGCTCCAGGCGCTCGGCGTCGCGTTCGTCATCGCTCAACGAGGGCATCGACGCCACGACGCCGGCCGGCAAGCTCCAGATGCACATCCTCGGGGCGATCGCGGAGTTCGAGCGCGCGCGCATCGCGGAACGCGTCAAGGCGGGCCTGCAGCGCGCCAGGGCGCAGGGGAAGCGGCTCGGGCGACCACGGAAGGTGCGAGCCGACGATCGCCGTTCCTGGTGGCTCTGTGCGCGAGGCGGCGCGTGTCTGGGGCGTGTCGAAATCGACGGCGGCTCGGTGGATCAATGCGGGCGGACGACGGCACTCCATCTCAGCTTGAAGGTCTGGGGATCGTTCGTAAACACTACGGCGTTACTCGCAACTCCCGTGCTGCGGCGGGCCGCGCAGCGGACCGTCCGCTGTAACCCGTTGTTAGCGGTCGGATGCACAGGCCGTCGCTGGCCGCCGTGGTCACGACTTCCTCCCGGCCCGTTTCGCGCCCTTGGACGCCGCCTGTTTCGCGACCTTCTTGGTGGATGGCTTCTTTGCCGTGCCCCTCGATGCCGGATGCCGCTGGCCTGCCGTCTTCTTCCCAGGCGGCTTCACACTCTGCTTGAGGTCTGCTTCGGTCAGCACTTCGCGCCATGCGTTTCCCTGTTGCCGCTGAGTATCCACGAGCCATTGCGGAGGTGATGGCGGATAGGGTCGCAGCTCACGCTCGCCGAACGTGAGCCAGACGACAGCGCGCTCGCCCATATACTGGCGAAGCAGATCTTCGCGAACGTAAAGGACGTTTCCATCGAGGCCGTCGACTCCCCTCAACGTGACCGTGGCCCGAGTTCCATCGGCAAGGAATTGGTCAAAGCTCTGTGGTGCGCTGCGGAAGTCGAACAGGGCGGAGAAGCAGCGCGATGGCACTCGCGCGCTACCTGCACGGTTCATCTCGCTGTGGTAGCTCTCCCAAGCGTAGTCGTGCGCGAGGACCTCGACCTCTACATCGCCTGTCCCAACCCGAACGTAGTCTCGATACGCATGCTCCGGGCCGGTTTCGGCAAGCACTCCGGCGGCGAAGCCCGGGTGCCAGGGGATCTCGCCGGCGAATGTGTAGTGGTCACTCGGCACGTCATGGGCTCTCCATGGTCGTGCGCTAGCATTGAGGGCCGCCACCAGTCGCGGAACGCTCTGCTTGGACGTAACCAACGCCGAGATGAAGGCCCATACCTCACGCCCAAGGACCCTGTCCTCTGCCTTAACGAAGCCGTGAACCGCAACCCACGGCCCATGCTGCTCGCCGATCTTGCCCCGAACGAGTAGGTTGCGAGGAACGTGCGTAGTGTTCTCGCGAATCCAACGCTCGTGATTGTCAACGGCCGGCGACAACCATGCCTGCGGACTCGAAACATCCCCGTCGGCGGGTGGTTGTTCAGGGAATGACGGATCGATGTCGACGTCGGATAGCCGCCTACCGTCGTCGGGCAGAAGGCCCTTCGCTTCGAGTATTCCCGCGTACATGAAAAACGCAATCCAGCCGTATTTCTTCCCATAGCGCTCGGCGCGAGGGCGTTGCCCACGCGCTTCTTCTCGAAAGGCGTTCTCCGCGATCCGGCTGTCCAGTTCTTTGAATGTCCCTGCTCTCCAGCCAAGCAACCACGCCACGCCGCGCACGTAGGCCACGGCCGACTGGTGCCCTTGATGACTTGTGTCGTAGTTAGAGCGGTCCTCGAATAGGCCCCCCAGTGTGTAGTTCTCGAAATCCATTTGCAGCGTCTCGTCCATTTCGTCGGCTCGTGGGTCGCCTTTCGCGATGGGCGAGACTGGTGAGGGCGTGCCGAACGACCATGTACTGCGAAAGCGATCGGGAAATGAAGACGGGTAGAATCGCTCAGCGAACGCGATGATGCCCCGCGCGTAGAGGCGCGCTAAGTAGTGACTGGTTGGCGCGGTCGCCGACGGGTCCACGAGCGCATTCGCAAGCCGGTCGAGGAATAGCGCTAAGTGAACCTCGAAGTCGCCGTTCGCCTGCTGGTGGCCCATGACGACGCCATAGGAGGCCGCGAGCATGCGCTCACCGACATAGGCATCGTTCACACCCAGAGCGTCAATGGTCAGCTCGAAGAGTTTTTCGGGAGCGACTCGGCCGAACCAATATAGTGCCCGCGTCGCCTGGTCGCGCAATCGTCGAATTGTGCTGGTGAGCGTCCACATAACCCAACGGGCGCGAAGTTGATCACCGGCGCGTGTTTCCCCCTGTCGCCAACGCCGCTCGAGGCGTTCAAGGTCGCCGATTACTTTCTTTTGGTTCCTTCGAAGCCACTCCGTCCAGCGCAGGTCGCGGTCCGCGACACCCATTGGCCGCAGCACTCGGTCCAGCGCCTCGGCGTTAAGCGGATGACTAGCCGTTCCTCGTACCACCCAAAGCTGCTCTAGCAGCTCTGGGTCTCGCTGACGTACGAGATCAAGCAACGCGTCCACCGTTGCCGCGTCTAAATAGGCGGCTTCGAGCCTTGCGGCCGTACGCAATGCGCGAGAGCGCAAGGGCTCATCAACCAGCTGCCACAGCTGTTTCGAGTGGAATAGTCGAGGGATCTGCCCGACCAATGAGTACACCACATCGTCCGCGAGCGGATGCCCGCCATAGTTGTCGCCCGCCAATAGGGTCATCGTGGAGGGCTCTTGGATCCAAGTCTCGAGGCCAGCCTGTCCGTATTTCACGAGCAGCGCGGTGGCGATGATGTGCCCGCCCAACCGGTCGTATACAGGCACGTACGCGCCGCGTCCATTCGACGGCATGCGGAGCAGAACTCCTTCGTGCTCCAACGCGCGCACAAGGCTCTGGTCCCATGGTCGCTTGTCATCTCCAAGAATGCGGCGCAACTCGTCGCTGTCAATCGAACGACTACGCGAGTCCCAGAGGGCGTTGGCAACGACAGTGAGCGCCGCACGAACGTCTTGCGAGTAGTACCGTTGCGTTCTTGGGGCAAGCTCCGCGATTCGATCGCCCACTTGGTCGAGGTAGCGGTCGAACAACGCAGTCAGCGAGCCAGGCATTGCGTCGATGCCGACGACTTTCTGACGAGTCGGGTTCGTCACCTCGCAGAAGAGACGCAATGTAAGCGGATGCCGGAGGAGCCCAATCGGAAGCGAGGCATCGGTTGCCTCGATCTTGTAGTGGCGGAAGTGCGCACGGATGGCGTCGATCGTGGCGTCCCCATAGCCCTCGATCTCGACGCGGCGAGTTCCATCGGGAAGCGTCTCGTCCGCAAACTCAGGTCGTAACGTGCAGACCAATACGACGTAGGGGTATTTCGCGAGCGTCGTCTCCAGCGCAGCGAGCAGAGGCTTCCAGGCACGTGGATCTTCCGACTCGTTGAGCCCATCGATGATCACCGGCAATCGATGGCGGGCGCGCTGTCCGGCGGCGTCCACGGCCGCGAGCAGAGACTCGATGCTCTGGACTGGCTGTGCCCCGATCGACACTCGTCGTGCCAAGTCGTCGAGCGTGTGGTTCGCGTGCAGGTCACGACCATGCAGCAGCACACCGTGAGGGCGTAAGTCCGTACCAACAGTGAGCTGCGCTGCAAGTTGCGTCTTGCCGCAACCCGCTGGCGCGAGAACCGCGACGACACGGGACGAAAACGCAGCCTCGACCTCGGCGAGCAGTCGCAACGTGTCACGACATCCCGCCACGGCGTTCGTCGCATACAGCCCGGCTCTGTGATTCCCGGAACGCAGTCGTCGGGGGGCCGTTGCGACGTCGGGCGCAAGGATGCGTGGCTGTGAAGCGAGATCGTCACGGAGCAGGTCGAGATCGCCATCGCGGATTCCAATAGCGAGTCGCTCGAGCGCACCGGCCGACTGCTTCGACGTATCGACAACGCTCGCCACTAGGGGCGCAAGGCCGGTGGGAACCGTTGGCGCACCTTCGACCAGTTGCCCCATGGAGCGCAGGTCTACGGCGAGCGCTGGGAGTTCACCCCACGAGCCTGATTCCCCGAGCATGCGGCGCAGTTCGCGCTCAGCATCGACGACTTGGTGGACTTCAGGCCGCCACCTGGCTCGAATCGGGGCAACCGCCTGCCCATGCCATTCCCGCAGAATCTCTGGCGTCAGCACGAGCTCGCCGAAGTAGGTGCCACGCAGAACGCCGGCCTGGCCCACGAGGAGATTGTCGACTTCGTCCGCTGTCCAGAGGTGCAAGGTCATCCTCGAAGAGATGCTCCTGAACCACTTTTGATCGCCACTAGTCAATGGGCGCCGTGTCCACAAGACCCAGTCCGTTACGCCGGCAATATGGGCCTCCGTCTTACGGATGCCTTCCTCGATCTTGCCTCGTCTGGTCGAACCTAACTCGCCGCTGGCTGGGAGGTCGTACCACTTACACTGCCATCCCCACCAACGGTTCGGGTCTCCAAGAGCGCCACAATGTCGATCCAGTTTCAGATGAAACTCGACGCCCGGCTGATTCGCGAGAGCGCGAAGCACACCGTAGCTCCCGAAACTACTGCGAATGACGCCCCTGCAGAGCAGCTCGAAGTTCCTCTCGACGCTCCCTGGCAACTTGGCGAAGGCGTCCCAATTCAGTGCTGGCATGGCGACTCCGACACGGTTCACTTCCCCCGGCCGTGGGCAGTGTCCGGATGGTGGTGTGCGGAGTAAACCTCTATGCGGGCGCCTCGGAGAAACATGACCTTGAGAAAGGCAGCAATGTCGAACTCATCAGTCGTGACGACGACTTTGTTGCCCTCGACCATCACCTTGACTTCATAGGCGAACTGCTCGAGTTCCCCTGGCCCAATCGACGCGACGTTCAGACGTCCCAGGAGGTCGAGCATCTCCGTGCCATATCGACCCGACGGGCTGCCCACCACGAGCGTTCCGTTGTTCTCGTCTTCCGCGACCCGCTTCGTGAGCGCGTCGATGATCTCTTTCGCCTTTTTTGCTTCGGTCGCGTTCTCGAAGTGGCCGATCATCACCAAATTGGCGGAATGTTCGGAGCCGTGCTGGTACCAAATCTTCATGTCTCGTTCTCCACGAGGTTGTGCGCAAGTCGGTCGAGCGCGATGAGCACGCCCTCAGCGCCGATCGGCACGCCGGTCGCGTGGTATGAACTCGGCTTCAGCACACCCGTCGCGTCGACGTGCGCATAGGCGCGGAGACCTCGCTCTGTCGCGACCGGATCACAGGTGGGGAACCCCTCCGCGCTTCCCTCGTTGATGCAAAGCCTCATGCTTCCTCGATAGGCATCAACCCACCGTCGCAGGCCCTGCAAGGTGTCTCCGTCGGCCTCGGAGCATCGGCCGGTCGCCAACTGCGGGAGAAGGAGCAGCTCGCTGCTCCCGAGGTCGGCGGCGATGGCGCTCGCTCTATCGAGGTCCGGCAACGTGTGCTCGTTGACGACGAAATTGACGCCGAAGGTAGCGATGGTTCCGACGAGCTTTATGCGTTCGAGCAGGTCGTGGAAGGATCGTCGTCGGATGGACTCGTAGGTGTGGCCAACCCCATCCATGCTCACGCGGATGAAATGGACTGCCCCGCGAAGCTCATCGGCCATGGCCTGGTCTATGTGGTGCCCGTGCGTGGTGAACGTCACAGAGAGCTGCGTCTCGCGCGCCGCGTGCTGACATAGGCTGGCGAACTCAGGGTAGAGCGTCGGCTCACCGCCGCCAAAGCCGACTCCGAGGGTGCCGCTCGTATCAAGCTCGGTGAGCCAGCGCGTGACGACGTCGTAGCGAAGCTCGTCTCCGGACTTCGGGGCATAACAATGAGCGCAGGCCAAGTCGCACCGGTTCGTGAGTGCAATCGAGACTTGACGAGGCGCCCGCGAGTAGAGCGAGGCGGGAATAGGAATCTCGTCGAGCAGGACGTTCAGGCCGGTGGCACGGTTGAATGCGTGGAGACCCGCTGGTCCACATCGCAACTTCCAAAGGCCAGTCCGGGGGCTCTTCGCTAGGGAGCTCACGGAACTAATACACTCATCCGGTCGGCTTGAATGCTCTGTCGTGCCATTGTCGGCGCCGCGACCGCTCGCTACGATCTCTGTGCCATTAACGAACTGCCGCTCAGCCGCGAGCTGCGCGTTCGGTGCTACTTTACTTGATCTCCGCGCCGCTCGTCCGCTGCCGCGCGGGCATCCCGGGCGTTTGGCTCCCGGACGCACTCGATTGCAAATGCCCCCACGCCCGACGCAACCTCGCGTGGTTCTGGATCTTTCCGAGCCACACGCCTCCACCGACATCGTCCGATGCCAACACATCAGCGCCTCGAGCCGCATCCTGGCGTCGAATCGCTAACGACAAGTCGTTAGCGTTCATCGGAGGTGACTCGGCGCGCGAGGCTGGACTGGTACTCCGATGCGGATGCCGAGTCACCTTCGATAACGAGACTTGAAGGAAGCCGCTGGCGCGGCGGCCGGCTATGGAGCTGGAATAGGGATCTTCGGGCGTGGAGGGTGGTCGATTGCCGGGCCGTCGGCGCGCGAGCGGCGGCGGCACGGCTCCCGGCGCGGGGCGTGTGCGGGCCCGACGCCCGTTGCGACGGGCCTCGCGGTCACGGATCGAGACACACGGTCCCCGATACGTGGGCGGCCACGTCGACGAGGACGCCGGTCGAGACGAGGGCGCGTGACGCTCATGAGGTATCGAAGCCGAGCGTGATCGTGGCGAGGTGGAGCGCCGAGAGGATCGGGCCGACGATCATCGCCGCTCCGCAGCGGGGACAGGCCCATGTCGCCCGGGGCGCCGGCTCGGTGGTGGGCGTCGCGGTCGCAGCCGTGGGCGCGGCCGTCATCGCCGGTGTGGCGAGCACGGTGCGCGCGAGCGCCACCCGGGCCACGCGACAGGTGTTGGCGAGAAATCCCGACTGGCGGATGCGGACGAAGCCGCGCGGGAGGATGTGCTGGACGAAGCGGCGCAGAAACTCCATCGCCGACAGCGTCATCGTGCGAGGATCGGTTCTCGTGCGCGTAGTCCTTCCATTGAAACGTGACCCGGTCGCCATCGAAGGCGAGCAGCCGGTGATTGCTGATCGCCACGCGATGGGTGTAGCGCCCGAGATACCGCAGGACGGCTGACGCGCCGCCGAAGGCCGGCTTCGCGTAGACGACCCAGTCGGTCTCGAAGAGCGCGTCGACGAAGGCGTGCCACTGCGCCGGGTCGCGCAGGTGCTCGGTGGCGCCGGCGAGGTCGAGTTCGTTCCGGTCGTACGCGCGTCGTAACGCCTCGACAAACTTCCCGCGAAAGACCCGACTGAGCACCTTCACGGGCAGGAAGAAGCCCGCGTACTTCGGATGAATCCAGCGCTGGTGATCGGGCGAGAGCCCACCGGCCGGCACGACGCAATGCACGTGCGGATGGCGGACCAGCGTCTGGCCCCACGTGTGGAGGATGCTGAGCACGCCGATCTCCGCGCCGAGATGCCGCGGGTCGGCCGCGACCTCGCGGAGGGTGGCCGCGCTCGCTGCGAAGAGCCACGTGTACAGACGGGCACTGTTCCGATAGGCCAGCGGCAGCAGCGCATGCGGCAGCGTGAAGACGACGTGCACATACGGCACGTCGAGCAGATCTCGCTCGCGGGCGGCGAGCCAGCGCTCGCGCGCCTGCGCCTGACACTTCGGACAGTGCCGATTGCGACACGAGTTATAGGAGATGGCCTGATGCCCGCAGGCGTCACACCGATCGAGATGCCCGCCGAGCGCCGCGGTCCGACAGCGCGCGATCGCGCGCAGGACCGATCGCTGCTGCACACTCAGCCACGGATGCTGCTCGAGGAAGGTGTCACCCTGCGCGTGAAGGATATCGGCCACCTCCACGGCAGGCCGGCTCATGACTGCGGCGGTTTGCGGAGCAGGCGCGACCGCGGCAGGACCACCGGCGTCGGGACCTGCAAGTGCTCGAGCGGATTGGGCGCCGCCTGCAAGTGGCGCGGCGACAGGTGGAGATAGACCGTCGTGTGCGTCAGATCCGCGTGGCCCAGCAGCACTTGGATCGTGCGCAGGTCCGCGCCGGCCTCCAGCAGGTGCGTCGCGTACGAATGACGCAACGTGTGCGGACTGACGCGACGGTCGATGCCGGCCGCGCGCGCGGCGAATCGCACGGCCTCCCAGACGACCTTCGACGTGAGGGGCCGGTCGGTGCGCCAGCCGTCCTGCGTGCCGGGAAAGAGGTACGTCTGCGGGCGCATCCAGCGGTAGTACTCGCGCAGCGCCGCGAGCAAGGTCGGACTGAGCGGCACCTCGCGGCCGTGTCCGCCCTTGCCCCGTTCGACGCGCACCACCATCCGTTGGCTGTCGATGTCGCCGACCTTCAGCTGCAAGAGCTCGCTGCGTCGGAGCCCCGTGCCGTACAGCATCAGGAGCATCGTGCGGTGATAGAGATTCTTCGCGCCGGCGATCAAGCGGCGGACTTCGTCGGGACTCAGGACGGTGGGCAGCCGTCGGTGTCGCTTCGGGGTCGGGAGATCCTCCTTCAGCTCGCGCCGCTTGAGCACGCGGACAAAGAAGAAGCGCAGGGCCGCGACATGGAGGCCCACGGTCCCCACGGCCAGCTTCTTCTCTTCGAACAAATAGGCTTGATAGCGCCGGAGCGCGTCAGGGCCGAGCCGATCGATCCGCCGGCGCCGGTGATACTGCTCGCAGGTGGCGAGCGCGTGCACGTAGCTGCGAATCGTGGTCGGCGAGTAATTGCGCCGGACCATTTCCTCGCGTAGGCATTGCTGGAATGTCGTCACAGGTCGTACCTCCTGTGACGCACCCTACGCCCTTCGTCCTACGAATCACCCGGCTGCCCGTCGGCCGCCGCGCCAGCGGCTTCGTTCTAGTCGCGAAGTGTTTACCGACTCGGCCCGCGCTGCAGCAGGCAACGGCCTGTGAACAAGTCCCCGTCTAAGTAGCCGCGCGGCAAACGGCACCCGTTCGACTTGGGACAATCCCGCGACTCGGCTCGGAGCCCGTTTCCGCCAGCGATCTGTTACGAATCGGCCCGCGCCCGAGAGCTGGGACAATCATCCGTTTCCTGAGCCAATTTCGCAGGTCGTGAACTGTGACCGCGTCGGCCTATTCGGCAGGGCGTCCGCAGCGACTCGAGCCCGCTGTTGAGCGTCCTCAAAGAGGTCGAGGCCGCAGATGACAGATGGCCATCCGTGGCCGCGGGGCTTTGCGATGGTTCCCACTGAAAAAGCTGAAATCTATCGCAGGTCTATTCAGCCAAAATCTTGCACGTAGCTCGATGTGGTAAGGCTCGGCGGTCCTTTCGCTATCTAGCGCACCGATCGCTTCGCCTTCGGGTGCCTCCGTTGCATTTTCTGGAAGTGCTCATTGTGGTCCTGCGGCGCCCAGAGCAGACGCTCGATCTGCCCTTCCGTCCAGCGCAGCGGCCGCGGGTTCGCCGGCGGCATCGGGAAGTCCGGCTCCCTGATCGCGCGGCGCAAGGCCGACGGCGTCGTGCGCAGGATCGCGGCAACCTTGTCGACGCCGAGCGCCGGCTTCTCGCCTTCAAGCGGCGTCACGCGATAGCGCTCACCATGCGGCGGCGCGAACTTCCACCACGGCGGGCGGCTGCGCCCGCGCTTGCCCTTCGTCAGCTCCTCCAGCGGCGACTTGAAGCTGCGGTAGTACTCGCTTGAGTCCTGCGCGAGGAACCAGGCGACGACGCAGCCGCTGACCCGGATCTGCCGGTCCAGCATCGGGAGCGGCGGGAACGGGATGAACTCCGGGAACTTCCGCCACAGGCGCATTTCGCGGCTCGTCAGCCTGAAGATGGCGATGAGGTCGTCCTCAAGGCACACGGCCGGAATCTCGTCGACGGACTTCACGACTGCGGCCGTCACTGGTTCCACCATCGCGTCCTGAAGCGCGCCGCGTAAGGGTGCTCCTGCTGCGCCGACCCATGCGGCGGGCAGTGGAATGGGCAATGGCAGCAGCGCGGCAGCTCCCATTCGAGCAGCGTCTGCCGGTAGCGCTCGTCCTCGTCCAGCGCGATGAATTTCAGCACCTCCACTTTCGAGAAGGTGAAGCCGCGCGGATCGATCTGGTTGCGTCCGACGTAGCGCTTCCTCCCGCGCGGCGAGTAGCCGTGATACGGCAGGTGCCGGATCGGGAAGCTGCCTTCCTGCACAAGCTGCCAGGCGCGCGATTCCGGGATGCCGGTCGCCGCGAGCATCTCGCTCCACAGCACGACGAGCGGCAGGTCCTCCGGCGCGAGCGTGACCTTTCTCCAACGCTGGGACATGGGCCGCAACGATAGCCATTGGCCGCAAGGCGGCGCAAACGGGGATACTCGTGCGCCATGCGCATCACACGCGAGGAGCTGTACAAGGAAATCTGGAGCGAGCCGGCGACGAAGCTCGCGCAGCGCTACGACGTCTCATCGAGCTATCTCGCGCGCGTGTGCGAGGGGCTGAACGTCCCGCACCCGCCGCGCGGCTACTGGGCGCGGAAGGCCGCCGGCGAGAAGATGCCGATCCCGCCGCTGCCGCCCGCCGGCCCCGGCGATCCGCTCTCCTGGGAGAAGGGCGTCGCCGTTCTGGAACGGCTGCCGCCGCTCGAACTGCCGCCGCGTCAACCGAAGTCCAAGGGCAAGGCCGCGCCGCCGCAGCGGCCGGCTCATCACCCGCTGGTCACGGCATGGCGCGGCTTTCTCGAGGAAGCCGCGCCGACGGAAACCGGCTACATGATGCCGCGCAAGAAGAACGTGCTCGACGCCTTCGTCACGAAGGCGATGATCCGCGGCGCGGCGGAAGCGCTCGACGCGATCCTGATCGAGCTCGAGATGCGCGGCCACCGGGTGCAGCTCTCGCCCGACTACTACACCACCGGCCGCCGGTCGATGTCGCGCAGCGCCCGATCAGGGATCAGTACAACCGGCGTCCCAATGAATGGCAGCCAGGACGGCCGACGATCGCGTACGTGCAGAACGCGCTGATCGGCCTGACCTTGTTCGAGCTGACCGAGCATGTGCGCGTACGCCGTACGGGCGCGGACCGTTACGTCCGCATCAGCGACCTGCCGCCGGTGCGGCGCTATGCGCCGCAGTCGCCCGACGAGGCCGACGAAACCCGCGACATGCCGACGGGACGATTCGTCCTGAGGGCCTATTCACCGCGCCATGACACCGCGTGGCAGCACGAATGGACGGAGAGCCAGAAGGGCGAGTTCGTCACGATGGCGAAGGCGATCGCCGACGCGCTCGAAGAGGCCGCGCCGATCCTCGTGAAGCAGGTCGCAGGACGCCGAGCAGCGCGAGCGCGAGCGGCAGGCGCAGGCTGAAGATCGAACGCCGCCGCCGTCAGGCGCGCGAACGGGCCGAGGCGCGGCAGCGGGCACGGCAGGCGGCGAAGGAAGAACTGCGCTCGATCGTCAAGGCGTGGAACGACGCCTTCGCGCTCGAGGCGTTCTTCACCGAACTCTCCCGCCGCGCGTCGGCACTCGACGGAGACGAACGCGCGAACCTTGAGGCGCGCATTCAGACGGCGCGCGAGCTGGCAGGAGGCCAGGATGCCGTGGACCGCTTCCTGAAATGGAAGCTGCCTCCCGGCAGCGAGGCGGAGGACGAAGACGCTCGTCGCCGATGAAGCCGGCGACGACGTCGACGACGACCTCGTCGATGAAGACGATTGACGCCGGCCGGCCGAGTTCTTCCTGTCGTGCGCCCGGGACTGGCCACGAAGGTAGTTGTCGCCGTCCTGGATGCGGCTGTCCCTGCCATGCTCGACGCCCGCGACCACTGGTACTCTCAAGAAAGCTGGAGTATAATTTCGACCCGCTGTGCGCAATCTTCCCCCCCCCGGTACCGGCTTTGACGCCTGCTCAGCGCGCGACGAGCGACGACGTCATTAGAACAGCGCTGCGGTCAAGATTGCTTACTGAAGCGACAGGCCATGACACGGTGCTTGTCGAAGAACTCGGCCTCTGCCGCGGGCAGGTGAGGATCGATGTTGCGATCGTAAACGGGCTCTTGCACGCGTACGAGATCAAATCCGATCGCGACAATCTGCGGCGGCTGGCGAAGCAGGCCGATTTCTACGGCCGAGTGGTTGATCGCGCGACGATCGTTGTCGGCGACCGGCTTCTAGAGTGCGCCTCCGAAGCTGTGCCCGCCTGGTGGGGCGTAATTCGCGCGCGTACGACACCTCGCGGCGTGCGATTCACGACTGTCCGACGCGCGCGAAAAAACCCCGACAGAATTCCACGGGCACTTGCCGAGCTTCTTTGGTCAGCAGACGCGATGTCGCTTTTGGAAGCGCGCGACCTGGCGAGGGGGTTTCGGGGAAAACCCCGGCGGATGCTGTGGGATCGCGTGTGCGAACAGTACAGCCTCGGTGAGATCGCGAGTGCCGTTCGGCGCCACCTCAAGGCCAGGGCAGCGCGTCCAGGCTCTGGCTCACCTGCGAGAGATGGTGAATCGTACCGAGCTTGCGCCACGCCCCTGCCGAACCATGCCCCGGAGCCCCGTCAGCCGCGGCTTTGATGCTGCTGCATCCGGCGCAGTGGTGCGCGCCGGCGAAGTAACTCTGCAGGTGTCCATATACTAACCGCGTAGCAAGTTGCGGAAACTGCTCGCCGGGCCGAACTGATCGTGTGCTTTCGCCTTTGATCAGCAACCAGTGTTCATCACGCGTGTAGCGAATCGTCGCTGACACCTGCATCAGTCGGAAATCGAAACCCTCGACGCCCTTTGGATGCTGGATGCCGTAGTCGCTATACGTTGGCAGCCGCGCCATTTCGTGCCTCGCCGCGTATAGGGAGTTGCGCCAGGCCAGCCAGTCGCCACGTTCAACCAACTCGTGAGAGTGTCGGTCCACGATCCCCATGCTCATTGGAAATGAACACGCCGAGAGCGTGAGTGTTTTCCACGATTGTTGATGCGGCACCTCCGCAAGGAAGGCTTGCGCGAATGCCGCGATCCCTTCAGGGATCATGTCGTCGACGGCGCCGAGGTCAAGGATCACATCGATTTCGTCGGGGCTCAGATTGTGGGTGGAGAGGAATGCATTGACACGCTGCGACAGGTCACCCTGTTCAAACTCGTCGCGAGTCATCCGAAGAGCGAGTCCAGACTGCCCGTGCGCCAGCGCCGCGGCAACATCCGCTACCCGGCTCACGCCAGTGACCGGCGTGAACACGATTCCGAGGGCTGCCGCCCGCTGGAATACCGCGACGGCGCCCGGGGGGCCGTCAGGCTCGAGCTCGCACGCATCGATAAAGCAACGCGAATACCCTGTCAGGTTGGGACCAAGACCTTTGAAGGTGGTGTTCAGATGCGCCGCGAGATCCTTATCCGTTCGTTCCACGATCTGAAGGAGCGGCGTCATGCGTGCCTTGAGATTCGGTGCGACCCGTCCGAGGGCAGCCTTCTCCCCAAGCTTTGCTTTCAACACCGGAACGTAGTGGTGGGCGCCGAAAGTCATCAGTCCGTCCCTTCGGGGGGCTCCCAGAGCACCAAGGGGTCGACTTCGCTTGCGAGGCTGTTGAAATATGAACGCAGTGCTGATTGCGGATCGGCGTTGCCGGCCGAAAAACAGATGCCGATCGTCGTATCAACCTGGAATAGCGGAGTGACTCGCCGACGGAGGACATTCCACCCTAACCGGTCGCCGAGTGTCAGCAGCGCGACCTCCAGGCAGATGATCCTACTGTGAAGGATATTCGTCAGGCCTACGACATCCTTTATCGCTCGAAGAGCTCTCTTGTCGCCGGACAACATGGGTATGGTTGAATCTGCAGCCGCAGCGAGAAGTTGTGCTTCACCGGGATCTAGGTTTGGTACAGCCGCAAGCGCATCGAGCCAATGCCCCCTGGCTTCAGGCGCAACGGTCATCGATTCTGCTAGAGGAATCAGTGCTGAACACGCATCGGCGCCGAACCTTCGAGGCAAGCTGCCCCGTTGCAACATGTACGGGAGAGCCGGTAAACGGCCGCACTCGGTGAGCGGAACGTTCAAGCTTGCCAGCGTGTCGTCGAGCAACTGCGCCACACCGAGCTTGCAAAAGGCGTCGGTGTCAACGAGGAGCTTCATTCGAAGCGCCGACTAGGCCACAAAGATGTAACAGTGACCGATCCGTCTCCGTGGCGTTCGCAAAGTCGACGTATTGATTCAGAGCGCGCGAGAGGACGACACGCGCTCCCGTGTTGCGATAGAGGGCCTTCACGGCCATGCTCGCGGTGGCATAGTCCCCCGTGCGGCGGGCCCACGAGAAGATGACGGAGCTCGCGTCCGCGGCGGCTGTTTGTTCCCACCGTGACGCTTGCCGCGCGAGCTCTCTGAAGTCGTCAGTGACGGCGTCGACAATTGGGATCTCGTCCTGACCAACAAGAACACGCCTCGCGTATCGGTCTGCGGCCACCTCGATGCTGTCGTTGTCAGGAATCTCGTCCTCTTCATCGACGACAGGTTGCTCGGGGGCACAATCGCCGGCGGCTATGTGGCCTGCCTCATGAGCAACGACGAACGCAATCCGTCCGGGTTCGTCGTGCTTATAACCAAGCAACACGACCGGTCGACCATCGGCGATACAGGCCATGCCCTGAAACCCGGGGGCGGGCGCGACTGCCAAGGGGACAACCGGGACGCCTCGCTGCCATAGGTCACCGACGATCTGCTCGAGTCGTGGAGACGCGAGTGACGTTACCAGCTGCTGACGCCATTGCAGCCCGTCTCCGGGCAACGGCGAGGCGTCAGGCCCTGGGACGGTGTCACGCAGACTGCGAACCACGGCACGAGCGACACTCATCGCGGCGTGTATGGCTGGTGTGAGGCGGTCGCGGCTGACGTCCCGCACTCGTCTCAATTGAGCAGCGGGATACGCCGGTGCTGACAGCGGCGCTGTGGGGTCGGCGACTACGGCGACAGGGCGGCTCAAGAATCTGGCGGCACGGATCTCGATGTCCTGCAGGACGCTGGGATCGTCTTCGCAACGTTTGTCCCACCAGTCGGGAAGGACTGCTGCTTGGATGAACTCGCGCTTGAACCCAGCCTTCGCGAGTCGCTGCACGAGGTTATGAAACGACCGAGTGGCTGCCGTGTTGGTGGCGCTCGTGGTTGGCTCCGTTTGATCGGATTCGGTTGAGGTGACGTCCGTCAAGACGATTGTATCGGCGATGCTGCCGTCGTAGATGCTCAAACCGTTAGGGAGAAGGCAATCAGGTGCCCTCTGCGGCCGCCATCTTCGCTCATGATCACGCGAAGTGTTGGCTTCAATCTAAGTCCGCCATGCCGTTCGGCCGTCAGCGCACGCTTACGCCGCGAGTCCCCTCAGGGAGACAAAAAGCGGGTACCACCGCGGCCGGGTCGGTCTCGGACGTCTGGATGGGTCGGCCGGGACCGCTGTCGCGCAAGGCGGTCAACGCTTCTAGGCGGTCGCGCGTGTTCACGGTGACGGGTTCTTTGAAGAATTTCTCGCGTTGTGCTGCATTGCCAAAAGCGATAATCGCGAAGGCCTGCACGAGTTTCTTGTAGTCGGCACCGCCTGTGGCGGCCTGGATTCGCCCGACAAAGCCCTTGGGTCTACCGCCGGGGTTGCCGCTGACGCCCTGGCGGAACCGCCCGCTGGCATCCCGAATCCGAGGCCCTGTTTCGCCCCTGTTCTGAGGACTCATCGAGGCGGCCTCCGCATCATTCTTTGTCGTCATGGCGAGGTCTTCCATCACGCAGCGTTCAGCGCCCAGTTGCGAAAGTCGTCCCGGACGGCCAGCCAAGCCCTAATACCTTGCCGTTGAACAATTTGCGCGGCAGGGTGATTTCACTTTAGAACTTTTATCCTCGATCTCCTCGCTTAGCTCCCTTCGCTCGTGGGCTCCAAGCGCGCTGCAGCCGTGAAACGCCTTCGCGCAGCGCGCGCTCGGTGATGGCGGTGAACCCCATCACGTACTCGTTGGCGGGTGCGTTGGAAAAGTAATACTTCGACGCGCTGGTCAGCCGAACGCCGTCGCGAGCAGGATCAGGTTCCCGCTCGACGTTCCTGAACCTCACGAGGATGTGCATGCCCGCTTGATCGCCGAGGATCTCTGCCGCCTGTCCAAAGTGGTGGTCGAGCGCAGAGACCAGCGCCATCCGGCGTTGCTGATAGAGCCGTCGCATTCGCCGAACATGCCGCTCGAGAAGGCCCGCCTCTATGAAGTCCGCGAGCGCCATCTGCTCCAGCAGTGACGTGTGACGGTCCATCATCAACTTCGCTGCTGCAAACCGATGCGCCAGAGTCGCTGAGGTGATCAGGTAACCGAGGCGAATGCCCGGGTACATCACTTTGGAGAACGTACCGATGTACACGACCGGCACATCGCTGGCGAGACCGTAGAGGGCTGGAAGAGGAGCCCGGTGGTACCGGTATTCGCTGTCGTAGTCGTCTTCGATCACAATCGAATCATGTTGCCGCGCCCAGTCGATCAGTTGCATGCGGCGGGCGAGCGACATCGACGCGCCAGTCGGAAACTGGTGTGAAGGCGTGACGTATATAACACGCGTTCCCGCCTTCAGCTGCCGTACGACGATGCCGTCCCGGTCAACGGGCACGGTGTGCACGCGCGCGCCATGTGCTCGAAACACGCCGTGGCTGCCTGGATAACCAGGATTCTCGATGTCGACAGAGATCCCCCTGATTAATCAGCACGCGAGCGCACAGGTCCAGCGCCTGTTGCGAACCACTGACGATCAGCACCTGCGCCGACGTGCACTGGATCGCGCGTGACTTCGCCACATAGGCCGCGATGGCCTGGCGCAGAGGCTCGTATCCGTAGGCGTCGCCCGCGTACTGAAACAGGAGTTTCCCGCTGCGGCGAAGCCGACGACCGAGCGTTCGCCGCCATTCCGCCATCGGAAAGCGCTCGTAATCAGGGGCAAAACAGGAGAGGTCAATCGCTCCCGCCGGCACCTGGCGGCGCGCGGGCTCTTCCAGCAATCTGTCTGCGTACTTCGACAGGCGAATGCGTGCCTGGGACACCGTCCGCGGCAGGCTGCGATGGCGCGTCTCGCCGAGGGCGTCGGGAATCTGTGAGGAGACAAACGTACCCGAACCACGCCGTGCGTGAAGATAGCCTTCGGCCGTCAACTGGTCATATGTCAGCGATACGGTCACGCGCGAGACATCGAGCATCTCCGCCAATTCGCGGCTGGCGGGAAGGCGATCGCCCGGTCGCAGCCCTCCTGTCAACACCATTTGCCGAATAGCGTCGTACATCTGGCGCTGCAGTGGGACGCGGCTTCCACGGTCCAGGAAAATGGGCAGCTGCATGTGGACTGATTAACAGTATCAAAAGTGGATCTAGGATGATGCCAACCGAGGGATTAGCCTCGTGCCATGAGTTACTCAGGCGGCTGAAGAGTCCGACGACGCGGTTACAAAGGCCATCGAGCGCCGGCGTCGCGCCATCGAAGCGGAGTGGAATGAGCTCGGTGCGGTTGTCCTCATCGGTGCCGGCGATCCAATTCCGATCCCTGGACGCGCCGATCGTGTCTACCCATTCCTGGCTCACAGCGAGTACTTCTACCTAACCGATCGCCAGCGCCCAGGCGCCATTCTCACCTATGACCCACAGGAAGGATGGAGCGAGTTCGTGCCGGTCATCGGCGCGGATGAACGGTTATGGAGCGGTGATGTCAGCGACGAGGCCGGGACGCCCGTTTCGGAGCTCGGATCGTGGCTTGAAAAACGTCGGGGCCGCCGAGTCGCACAACTCGGCGCGCCAATCGCGAACGTCGCGTCAGATGCGCGCAGTTGCGAGTGAGCTGCGGACACGAATGGATCGCGTGCGCAGACGCAAAGACGCTCTCGAACTGGCACGCATGCGTCGGGCGGCCGACGCCACGCGTGCAGGATTTGCGGCCGCCGTGCCGTTCATTGCGCCCGGCATATCCGAACGGGCGCTGCAGATTGAGATCGAGGCTGGATTCTTTCGTCACGGGGCGGACACTGTCGCGTACGACTCGATCATCGCTTCTGGCCCGAACGCGGCCGTGCTTCATCACCTTCCGACGCAACGCCTGTTAGGCGCCGGCGAGCTCGTGTTGATTGATGCCGGGGCGGAATACCGTGGTTACGACTGCGACGTCACGCGAACATACCCGGTGTCCGGAGATTTCAGTGCGGAACAGGCTGACGTGTACGCGCTCGTGCTACGCGTGCAGCGAGCGGCCATCGAGC
Source organism: uncultured Acidobacteriota bacterium (assembly GCA_963755195.1). GTDB lineage: Bacteria > Acidobacteriota > Vicinamibacteria > Vicinamibacterales > CAVVIG01 > CAVQJU01. Next base: position 748,843 of record CAVWIZ010000001.1, read on the forward strand.
GGTGCCGCGCCGGAGTGGAATACCGAGACATCCATCTTGCAGCGGCCCTCGACGTTGCACAGGGACTTGTTGACGCTGGGTTCCTGCGCGGCAGTGCCGCCGATCTCGTCGAACAAGGCGCCTCCGCCTTGTTTTTTCCGCACGGCATCGGACATATGGTTGGCCTCGGTGTTCGCGACGCAGGTGGGTATTTGCCTGGGCGCTCACGCTCCGAGGCCCCCGCTCTCCGGTTCCTGCGTATCGATTTGCCGCTGGAGCCTGGGCACGTCGTCACCATTGAGCCAGGGATCTACTTCCCTTCGCACGTGCTCGACGATCCAGAGATTCGTCGCCAATACCGCGATACCGTCGCCTGGAACCGCGTCGACAAGCTGCGCGGCTTCGGCGGCATTCGCATCGAGGACAACGTCTTGATACTTGATGGTGGCAACGAGGTGTTGACGCGCGCGATCCCGAAGGAGTGAACGTGGCCGGACGTCGAGATATGCAAGCGATGACCCGCAGCGGATACGAACAGAGTCGAACCCATGTATTTACCAAAACACTTTGAAGAACGAGACCCGGAGCGCCTGCGCAGTTTCATACAACGCTACCCCCTTGGATCGCTGGTAACCGCGACAGAGTCGGGGTTGGATGCGAACCACATTCCCTTCGTGTTTGCCGACACCGGGAGCGCTGCTGGAACGCTTCACGGCCACATTGCTCGTGCGAACCCGTTGTGGCGGGAGGGCGTACGTGACGCGGCAGCGCTCGTTATCTTCCAGGGACCGAACAGCTTCATTTCGCCGTCTTGGTACCCGAGCAAGCGCGAGAACGCGAGAGTCGTGCCTACCTGGAACTATGCGGTAGTCCACGTGCACGGAGTCCTTCGATTTGTTGATGACCCTGCCTGGGTGCGATCACACGTAGAAGCGTTGACGCGCGAACATGAAGGAAAGCGGGACCTTCCGTGGGCAGTGACCGACGCACCGGCTGACTTCGTCGAAAAGATGGTGGCCGCAGTCGTCGGAATCGAGATCTCCATCACGGAGCTCGTGGGCAAGTGGAAGGTAAGCCAGAATCGGTCGATCTCCGACAGAGTCGGTGTCGTTGAAGCGCTGGAACGCGAGGCCACGCCGTCGGGAGCGGCAATCGCCGCGTTGATAAGGGAGACACTGGACGGCGGCGATTGAATGATCACCGCTGGACGGACGGTGCCGAAACCATGTTGTCGTCGGGACAGAAGGATGCTGAGCTCAGGAAGCCATCCGCGTCTAGCGGATCCTATGTCCCGTAAGATAGCGGGTGACCCTGTTTAACCGGCCTGGATCAGCCAGTTGCGGAAATCGTCCCTAACAGCCAGCCATCCTCTGCTCTCGATCGCATGCGAAGGATGCCCTCCGCGCGAAGCGCGTAGGAGGGCGGATCGCTCAGTGGGGATTGCCCTTCGCGGCGGCTTCGGCCTTCGCGTCCTCGACACGTGCCCCTCGGAGGATATTCGCCAGGCCGTAGTTCCCTTCAGTGCAGGCGTACTCGAAGAGCGGCCCCTGCATCCTTTTCATCGGTATTTCCGCGCTCCACGATCGCGTCCACGTGGTGGGATCGTCGACGGTGAATTCGTAGCGAATGGTGTCGGCATCGACGCGGGTGAACCGCTCGGTCACGTGCAGGTTCTCTCCCGACCCACGGAAGCCGATCTTGTCCGAGTAATTGGTTGTGTCGACGACCAGGGTGTTCCCCTCCCAGTGACCGCGCGAGTCTCCGATCCATTGACGCAAATTCCGTCCAAGATGCGGACGGCCATCGAGCGGAATGAACCGGGCACTGTGAATCGTTTCCGTCATGACGACGACGTACCCCGCACCCTGGATGATCTGCAGGTTGGAATAGTAGACCGCCGGCAGCAGCGGCGGGACATCGGCGCCCCACGTGAGGCAGCGCTCGAGATTCGTTCGGTTCTCCGCGGCGTCGTCCGGATTGCCCCTTCGCGCGGCGCGATCAGCCGCCCGCTTCCGCCCCTCGGGCGTCAGTGGAGGGATGCGCCCATCACGTGGATCGACGATCAACGACGTCCGTAAGCCCGATACACCCTTCTTGTAGGTTTCGGTCTGCCAGATCGCATCGTCGTAATGGATGTTGTCCGCAGGTTGGCCGAGGAACGAGTCGATGCGCTGCTTCTCATATGCCGCGGCTTCTTCCAGAGTGAAGAATTCCTTCCCCGCAAACTCGGCCGGGCGCTCGAGAGGGGTAAACGTCGCGTTCGTCCAATACCCTTGCAGGTCTGGTTGGCCGTCGGGCGTTCGGGTCGGCATCCATGTCGATTTCGATGCAGGCTTAGCCGACGGCCAGTCCGGCCGTGCGGCTGCCGTCGAAGGTCCCGTCCTGGGACCTGACGCGGCTGACGGCGCCTGACCGGCCGACCGAGCTCCCGCGAAGGCAGCAATGGCGAGGGCAACGGCTGGAACGCTGAAGAATCGATAAGCCATACCGAAATAATAGCCCACGCGAGCGGCTATTGCGCTGGCAGTGCCTGAAACGGCACAATCCGTCGACGCGGAATGAGGAATGCCGTGAAGCTCCTTGCCTGGCTTGTCGCGATTGCTGTGCTGCTCGCGGTCGGGGTCGCCGCCCAGGCGCAGACCGGCGACCTTGACGTCGTTCAGCTGCGACCCAACTTCTACGTCATCGGCGGCGCCGGCGGCAACGTCGTCGTGCAGCTCGGCCCCGAGGGCGTCATCCTCGTGGATTCAGGATCTACCGAGAGAGCGGACCAGGTGCTGGCGGCCATCCGCCGCCTGACGGATCTCCCGATCCGCTACATCATCAACACCAGCATGGACGCCGATCACACTGGTGGGAACGAGAAGCTCGCCAGGGCCGGGCTCAGCATTCTCCCGGGCGCTGTCGTGGCCGGCGCCGGGCTGGGCGACGACGTGGTCTCGAACTTCGGCAGGGCCAGCGTGCTGGCGCATGAAAACGTGCTGGGGCGCATGTCGGCTCCGACTGGCCGGCAGTCTCCCGTGGCATCCGGGCTCTGGCCGACGAAGACGTTCGCTTACCATCAGTACTCGATGTACCTGAACGGCGAAGGCATTCAGGTCATTCACCAGCCCGCCGCGCACACCGACGGCGACACGATCGTGTTCTTCCGGCGTGGCGATGTGATTGCGACAGGCGACATCATCGACACGACCCGCTGGCCCGTCATCGACACCAGGCGCGGCGGCACCGTCCAGGGCGAGCTCGATGCACTGAACCGCCTGATGGATCTGACCATTTTCAATCTGCCGCTGCAGTGGAAGGCGGACCGCACGTTCCTGGTGCCCGGGCACGGGAACGTGTACGACAAGCTCGACCTGCTGGAGTACCGCGACGCGGTCACCATCGTCCGTGACAGAGTGCAGGATCTGATCGACGAAGGAAAGACGCTCGCCCAGGTGAAGGCGGCCAATCCCACGCTCGGATACCGGAGCCAGTACGGGGCGGACAGCGGTCCGTGGACGACGGACATGTTTGTCGAGGTGATCTACAACGAGCTGGCCGCGAAGAAGGGGAAGAAATGAAGAGCAAGCGGGGCAGCAGTGTCGATCGCGGCGGTGCTGCGTCGTCTTCTTCTGTCGCGCCCGTCGAGGCCGCAGCGTGGAAACGCAGCCGCCGCCGCCGCCCGCGCCGAGAGCGGGCGCGCCGATCGACCTCACTGGCTACTGGGTGTCGATCGTCACGGCGGACTGGCGCTGGCGGATGGTGACGCCGGCGAAAGGCGACTATCAGGGCGTTCAGCTGAACGCCGAGGGCAGAAAAGCTGCCGACGCGTGGGATCCGGCGAAGGACGAAGCGGCCGGCGAGCAATGCAAGTCGTACGGTGCGCCCGCGCTGATGAGCGTCCCGGGACGGATTCACATCACGTGGCAGGACGACACGACGCTCAAGGTCGACACCGACGCGGGCACGCAGACGCGGCTCCTGCGCTTCCCTTCGACAGGCTCAGGGCAAGCGGCAGCGCAGACTCCGACGGACGCGCCGCACACCTGGCAGGGCGTCTCGCAGGCGCGGTGGCTGTCGCCGCGTCCGGCCGTGCCGCTGCAGCTGCGGCCCGCCGATCGCACGGCGGACGCGCCGCCGATTCGCCCGACCGGCGGATCGCTGCAAGTCGTCACAAAGAATCTGCGTGCCGGGTACCTGCGGAAGAACGGCGTTCCCTACAGCGAGAACGCCGTGCTGACCGAACACTGGGATCTCTACAAACGGCCGAACGGTGAGCAGTGGCTCACCATCACGACGCAGATCGAGGATCCGCAGTATCTGTCCAACGTGAGACTGGTCGCGCCGGTGTTCAAGAAGGAACCGAACGGCAGCAAATGGGATCCGACGCCCTGTTCGTCCAGATGGTGAAGATGATGACGCGCTGCTGTCGATTCGACCGTCTTGATCGTCTTGCTGTTCGCGGCGGCTCCCGCGTCCGCGCAGGTCGATCTCACCGGCACCTGGCAGCGTGTGGGGCAGCACGACAACGGCGCCGCGCGGGAACCTGTCGATCTCCTCGGCATGCCTCTCAGCGCTGACGGCCGCGCGAAGGCGCTGAGCTACGACATCGCGTCCCTCTCGGCGACCGAGCGCCAGTGCCAGATGTACCCGCCGATCTACGCGATCGTGGGTCCATTCCCGCTGCAGTTCGTCATGGTGCCGGACCCGGTGACGCAGAAGCTGCTCGCCTGGAAGATCCTGGGGTGGGGCGATCGCGACGAGACGATGATCTGGATGGACGGACGGCCGCATCCGTCTTCGTTGGCGCCGCACTCGCACGGCGGATTCACCACGGGCCAGTGGGAAGGCGATACGCTGACCTCCGTCACCACGCACGCCAAGCTCGGCGACATCAAGCGCCACCGCGGCTTCAGCAGCGACCGTGCGACGCTCACCATGCGCTTCAACCGGCATGGCGACCTGCTCACGGTCACCGGCATCCTCGAGGATCCGGTGTATCTGGCGGAGCCGTACGTGCTGACCGAAGTGTTCCGTCTGACGACGAACCCGAACAACTTCCCGTTGACGGCGTGCGAGCCGATCGAGGAGCTGCCGCGCCTCCACGAGAATCCGGCGTTCGTGCCGCACTACCGGCCGGGCAAGCATCCGGCGATGAACGAGATGACCGAGCACTACAACATCCCGCTCGAGGCGGTCGTCGGCGGACCCGAGACGATGTATCCGGAGTACCGCAAGAAGCTGAAGGACAAGTACATACCCCCGCCGCCCGTGACCGGCCGGGGCGGCGGACCGCCGCCGCAGTAGAACTCAGATCTACTTCGCTCTCTGCAGCTTTCTAAAGATTTGGTAAGCTCGACGAGTCGAGACGCGAGTTTCCCAGCCAATTAGTAGACCGCCTGGTTTTCGAAGCCACGAAAGTGCCATTCCTGGTGTCACGCGAAACGCCGCTATAATTGGGCTTTGATTTGAGCCCGGGCGCGCGCGGCACGCTGCGACGTCTGGCGGACGGTTGTCCGGCTTCTTTTCGGTGGCTATGTGATGGCAGCTGCTACCGATCACAACTTCACGGAGGCATAAATGATTGGACGAGCTTTGGGATGTGTCGTCGTGTGCGGGTGTCTGATGGCCGGTGCCTCGCTCCAGGCGCATCATTCCCTCGCCGGCGTCTACGACATGAAGGCGGAGAAGGAAATCGCGGGCACGCTGACCGCGATCAAGTTCGTGAATCCGCACGGATCGATGACGATCACGGTGAAAAACCCCGACGGGACGACAACCGACTGGACGTTCACGACCGGCTCGGCCACGACGCTCGCCGATCGCGGGATCAGCAAAGTCGGCCCGAATGCGCTCAAGGTCGGCGAAGCGTTGACCGCGAAGTTCATCCCGGCACGGAACGGGAGTCCATTGGGATTCCTCAAGTCGATTACGCGGGCGGACGGCACCGTCATGAATATCTCCGCGGGCAACCCGAACGACTAAGCGGTAACGGGAGATCACTATGGCTTCTCGAAAAAGAATGATGTGGACGAGTGTCGCCATCGTGGCCACTCTCATGATAGGCGTGCCGTCCCTGTCGAGCGCTCAGGCTCGAGGCGCAGCGCCGGCCCCGGCAGCAGGCGCCCAGGCTCCCGGCCCCGGACAAGGTCGTGGTCGCGGCGCTCCGCCGTTCACCCCGGCAGCCGGTGCGAAGGACCTGAAGTCAGTCCTCTTCAATTGGGGCTGGCACATGGGCATGTTGCGGAGCAATGAGGAATACGACGTCCTCATGACGCTCGATTATCAGGGCAAGGGCACCATGCAGGTGAACGGGCAGCCCTGCAACGTGACGATGTACCGAAGCGACATCAGCTATCGTGCGTCCGGTGAGCGGATCCGGATCACCGGCACCCGGCCCAACGGTCAGAGTTGTTCGACGATCGAAGTCGTCAGTGGCGCGTACGCGTGGAACGAGGACATTCAGGGTGCCGAGCTCGTCCCGGGCCAGGGCAAAGCCACGCCGATGCCGGCAACCGTCGAGGAGCGGATGATTCGCCTGTGGTCAGGCCCGCAGGGTGCGTTCAAAGCCGCGTTCGGCGGGACGTCGGATCCACCCTCAATGACACCCCGACCGCAAAAGCTGGCAGCCGATGTGATGACTGTAGGTAAGACGTCTGTCGCATGGGCAGGCAACAAGCCGGTGTTGACGTACCCGATCCCCGGCGTTCCGACTGCGATGGCGACCGCCACGCTCGACGCAAAATTCATGGCCGAGAGTGTCGTCGTGAAACACGGCGCGAACACGTACGAGTTCACGTACAGCGACTACAAGGACTGGAACAACCCGCTAAATCCGGCCGAGGCACTGTACACCGGCAGGATGACGGAGAAGAAAAACGGCACCGTCATTCGCGACATCACGACTACGGTGACGGAAACCGCGCAGATGTATGTCGTCGTGCCTGTTCCGGCGAGCGTCAGGGCGGCGATCAAGCCGACGCTTCAGCCGCCCAACTGGACGATCACGCCAAACAACCCACCGCCGGCGGCGGTGGCCGCCGTCGCAACGCCGCGGGCGGCCAATGGGAAGCCGGATCTGACCGGGGTCTGGGGTGGCGGCTATAACCCCATTAGCGGTGGCGGAACCCGCCGATGTGGTCCCACGCAGACGAAGGTCAACTGCAACATCCCGATGGACAACTTCTGGGTGGACTACGAGTGGCTCTCGCCCTGGCGGTTTGGCGTCAATGGTCTTCCCGTTTACAAACCCGAGCTCTGGGACAAGATTCAGGAACTCGATCAGTGGACGAACAAGTACGATCCGGTCATGACGTGCCAGCCCCTCGGACTCCCACGGCACGGCACGCCGCGTCGAATCATCCAGCAGGATAAAGACGTCATCTTCTTCTACGGAGCGAACGCCGATTACGGTGGCGGAGCCGCGGAATTCCGCGACATTCCAACAGATGGCCGCCAGCGGAACGCGCGGACGCAAAGCCTGGCCACGTACTATGGGAACAGCATAGGCACCTGGGAAGGGGACACGCTCGTCATCGACTCCATTAATTTCGTCGATTCGACGTGGTTGGGACGAGGGGGCCTCATCCACTCCTCCAGCATGCATATCATCGAGAGGCTCACACGTGTTGGAGACGAAATCCGATACGACATGACCATCGAAGATCCGGAGATGTTCGTTGAGCCGTTTGTGATGCCGACCCGCGTCCTGCGCCAGGGGAGCGGCCCCTTTGGTGGCGACGGAATCCAGGCAGAGCGCTCGTATTGCGAGGTGTACGAAGAGGGCAACGTCACGAATCAGCTTCGACACTAAGAACTGACCAAAAGTGCTAGTCAAGGGACAGAGAGCAACTGCTCCCTGTCCCTTAACTTTGATTCGTTACACCGCTGGGTTCTCGGCCGCACTTGAAACGCAACGTCGTCATGGACCGTCGGCGCGCTCGCCACACCGATCACGATTAAGAGAGCGGCCGGAACGCCTGAGCGACGAGACATGTGCAGGAACCGCCCGTGGTCAACAAGTTGATCCCGCCGAACTGCTCCAGAAAACTGCGGTGGATGCCTTCGCGGCCTCCCATCGAGCAAACGATTTGGTTGTTCTCACACCGGCATGCCATGCGGACCAGCGGCTGACGCAACGTGCCCGACATCAACTTGTAGTAGTTGCCGAAATGGTTCAAGTCGGGCGCGATCGGCGCATCGACGGGCGGGAGACTGTCGATCAGTAGCTGCGCATCCGCTCGAATCCGAGCCACGATGGTTGGCTGGGTGTCGCCGAGATTGCCGAATCCGATTCGAACGAACCCATCCTGATCAGGTGGCACAGTGTATTTGACGTCCTCGACTCCAGGCTGGACGGTGATCGTCCCGTACTCGTCGTAGAACTCAAAAAATGCATCAGCCAGCGCCTTGTGCGATCGCAAGCAACTGATGTTACCGCCAGAGAGCCGCACGACCGACTGGACGCGCGCATCGCGGCCGGTGACGTCGACATCAAACGCCCCTTTCGTGAGCGCATTGAGGTTGCCGAGTCGCGTCAGCGGGCGCCACCGGTCTGGCTCCGCGCCCACCTTGGCACAGGTGACCTCGAATCCAGATTCGCCGACTTCCTCATCGGGCTCGTGCTGGACGGCGTCATATCGTTCGTTGAACGGTAACCAGACCGCCATACCCTTGATCTTGAGCGTGACCCATCCGGGCACAGATAGGGGGCTCACCGGCATCGGCAGTTGACTGAGAATTCCCGGTCCGTCGGCAAACGCGCTCTCCTGCACCCGCAGCAACGCGTTGTGCAGATGGCCGTCGTGCGCGTGTCCACCGGCACCGCCATCGTCGACTACGAACACGATCGACATCGGTTCTGCCCGGCTGGTGACAGTCTGTCCCAAAGGCGGCGGTTGTATGTGGCGTACCACTGCAAACAGACCACGAAAGTTCACGGTAAAGTCAGTCATCGCGCAAAAACCTCCTGAGAGTCGCCACCTCCGGACTGGCCGACCACGACGAAGGCTGCCCAGCGCGAAGGCCGCATGTGGGGTACCGCCCAGCGCTGCGAGTCCCGTAGCGCTGACGCGGCATTCCCGCTGTTGGTGAAACGCTCATGGAAATAACTGAGAAACGCCGCCGACGCGGCGTCGTCGATGTCCCACAGTGTGGCGACAACGGCTGGAGCGCCCGCGATCAGGAACGGCCGCGCGAGACTCAACACGCCCTCGCCGCGGCGAACCTGGCCGCCGCCCGTCGTGCACGCGGCGAGCACCACCAGGCGCGTGTGTTCGAGCCGCATCGAGGCAATCTCCGTCGCATCAAGCGTCGGCGAGGCGCCGACGGCGGGCTCCGCCGAGAACTGCAGATGCGCCATCAGCGGGTAACGCGGATTGGCGACGGCGTGTCCGGCGAAGTGCACGACATCGGCCTTCGGCGCCGACAGCAGGAACGCCGCCTTGGTCGCGCGGTCGCGCGAGACCACTTCGGCGCTGTCGTACAGCCGCGCGATCGAGCGTCCCTCTCGCGCCGAACCGGGCAAGGCCGCGAACGCTCCGGCCGGTGCCGGATCCGTCACCGCGAATACTGTCGCCGGACGCGCCGCCGGGCGGGGATGTTGCCGTTGCCACGCGAGCAGCGTGGCACTCGGCGCGGTAGTCAGCGCATGGCTGTCGACGAGGTAGGCGCCTGAACGGCGGTCGCGCAGTGCCGCGAACGGCAAACGATGCAAGGCGCCGTCCGGCATGATGGTGATAGCGGTTCCAGCGGGCAGCGCTCGCTGAATCGGTGCCAGCAACATGTCGAAGAGCTGTTGCGAGGCCGCCTCCCAGTCCTTCTCGGGCGCGTCGCGCTGCAGCGCTTCCTGCAGGGCAACCACTCGGCGTTCCAGAACCGTGCGGTCAACGGCAACACGTTCGAATACGACTTCGTCCGTCGCGATGGCCCAGATCAGAAGCTCGCGTGGGAGCAGCGCGTAGTACACGATGCGCTCGGCTGGAATCAGGAGGCGTTGCAAGACGGCCGCAGAGGACAGCACATGCGCCCCTGGCAGCGACTCGAGGAGGGTCCGCCCCCGGGCTTCCTCGGCGGCCTCGAACGCTGCATCCGGCGAGCGGCGTGCCGCCAACCTCAGGCGTTCTTCGTACAAATCCCAGACAACGTCTTGCGACAAGAGACGCTGGCGAACTGTCGGTATCGTCTGTCGATACGCCTGATAGGTGGAAACTCCGGCTGCGAAGTCTTCTTCGGCGCGCGTCCAGTCGCCTGCCGCGGCATAGGCTCGGCCGCGCAGGAGGTACAGCGGCGCCACGCGCTCGGCGTATTGCCACTCGTCGAAGAACGACAGCGCCTCTGTTGCCGCGGCGATCGCGGCACGTGGGTTGGCGTCGCGTTCGACTTCGGCCACGCCGGCCAGGTACTCATGCCGGGCGCGGCGGCCAGTACCCCAACGGCCGTTCCGCGCCGGATCGGGCCGTGCCACCACCAGGTCGTCGCGGGCGGCCTCGATGTTGCCGATGCTCGCGTAGGCGCGCGCACGAATCAGCGATGACTCGGCAACGCGCAGGTGCTGGTTGGTTGCGATCGCGGTGTCGCGCGCTGATGTCAGCACCTGAACGGCGGCGTACGGCATCCGCGTCTCCGTCATCCACAGACCAACGTTCAACAGGACGGCATATCGCCGGCGGGCGCTCGCGATTTCGTTCAGCATCTTCACGGCATCGCGCAGTGACTGCCAACCGGCATCACTCTCCCCGAGCCGCATGCGAGTATCGGCGACGAGGACTTGGGTGGCCGCGAGGTGCCCGGATTCGCGGACGTGCTGCAGCACCTCGAGTGAGTCTCGGAACAGCGGCTCCGCCGCCGCATAATTGGCGCGGTTGGCGAAGGTGAGCGACTGAAGATACAGGAGACGACCGGCCAGTGCGCCGTGGCCGCGAGCCATCGCCGCAGCCACGGCGGTCTGCAATTCCTGTTCGACCGCGTCGAGCCGCTCGCCATTGTAGGTGGTGAACTCCGCATAGATACGGTTCGCCTGTGCCCAGCCGTGGAGCGGATTCGAGGCGGCGCCGAGGCGGCGTTCGGCTTCGACAAACAGCGGGATCGATTCGCGGTCGTCCTCGAACGCCGTCCGCGCGTCCCCGTAGGCGATGAGTCCCGCCGCAGCATCGGCGAGGCGCGGTTCGCGCCGCCGCACCGCGCGCCGGAGATCCTCGACGGCCTGCGCATCCAGAGCGTCGCCACGCGCGCGAAGCGCGAAAGCGAGCGTGTCCGCGAGAGTCAGCAGGGACGCGGCCCTCGCGGCATCCCCGTCAACGTGCGCTCGCGCCCACGCCGGCAGAAGCTTCTCCTCCAGGCGTTCACGGCAGGTCTGCGGTGCCTCCTGGCACAACAGGCTCATCGTCGTCGCGTCCCAGTCGGGACGTGCGAATCGCTCGTCGAATGCCGCCGCCGGTCCGGGGATGTCGGCTAGTGCGGCCAAGCCCGCGCGGGCCTCGCCCACCCACTGCGACGCGGTGTCGAGGGCGAGGTAACGGAGCCAAGCGCTACGCGCCTGGCCGGCAAGCCCGAACATCGTCAACGCCAGCGCCTGGTTGAACACAGCTGGTGCGTGGGAGGGCGACAACGCGAGCGCATGGCTCGCATGATCCAGGGCCAACGCCACGTCGCGCGCGCTGCCGGTGCGCGCAGCGGACATCAAGTAGGCCCCGGCGACGTTGGAGAGCGCGTCCGGGTCGTCCCCCGGACCCTCCGTCGTCAAGGTCGCGAGACCCCGCTCGCTTTCGCCAGACAACGTGCGGGCGACGCCGAGATCCTGACCGTGGTCCAGGCGACGGTCCTCAAACGCGAGCTCGAAAACACCGACGGCACCGCGCACCTGCGCGTTGGTCAACAGTGTCGGCGCCGGCACCGACCGGAGCGGCCGGTCGAAGCACCCGGTCCAACGCGGTTGAACGGATGCAGGAGAGGCGGAAGCGTGAAGCAAGAGTGCCGTCGCATCAGCCGGACACGCCGGCTGGCCCGCGGCGCTCCACACGTAGACACCGATCGCCGCTAGAAGGCCCGCCGTCAGCAGCACGACCACTCTCGCCAGACGTCTCATGGCGCGGCCGCCAATGCCCGCTCGCGTCGTTCGGCTTCCGCCGCCCAAGGCGACCCGGGGTCGAGGCCGGCGACCGTGCGCCACGCGGCGATTGCCGCTTGACTCTTGCCCATGTGCTCGAGAGCGGCCGCCAGATTGAACGAGGCTTCCGCGAGGCTAGGCTCGAGCATCAGCGCCTGATCCGCCGCGCGGCGGGCCTTCTCGTAGTCGTCTCTGCTGCCGGTGCGAAGCCCGCGCTGGATGTGCGCGGCCGCCAGGTCGCTCCAAAATCGCGCGTTGCCAGACAACTGGGCGGCTGCCCGTTCCAGGGCGGCGATCGACGCATCGAGATCGCCGCTCACAAGGTAGGCCACGCCGAGAGCGGCCTCACGCTGAGGCGACGGATTGGCACGGGCGTTGCGCTCGATAGCCGCAACACTAACCTGCACACGCGGCGAGCCTGTCCCTACCGGCTCACCGGCGCGAGCGGGCGACGGCGCCGGCGCGTACGGAAACCCTCCGGTCAGACGACCGTCGATCGGCCGAGTGGCTTCGGCACCAACCGCGGCGACGAGCTCCTGTAGTTCTCCACTTGTGGTTTCTCCCCGTTGCGACAGCCACGAAAGGCGAATCGCGAGAATGACCAGTGCGGCAGCTGCGGCAAACGCGCCGATACGGAGCCAATGTGTTCGGAATAGCAACGCCGGTTTCTGACGACTGCTCGAGTGGATCCATGCGGCGGTCTCTACCACCACGTGGCGGCAGTCCTCGCACTCCAGCAGATGGGCTTCGACCATGGGGCGAGCCGCGTTGGGCAACGTGCGTTCGACGTAGGCTGCCAACTCTTCGGCCTCCGGGCATGCGGCGCGTTCAGCTTCTATCGCCATTGCCCCGCCCCCCGTTCTAGAGACGGCCGTGCGAGCGGATTTCCCGTCGCCGCGCCGCTGCCGCCCTGGTCGACAAAGACGCCGACCACCAGGCTTGCGTCGATGCCCTCAGCCTCGAGCTGCCGGCGCAGATCCCTCAGGAGCCGCTCGATGCGCCGGTACAGCGCCTTCTGGTCCAACCCGAGCGCACTGGCAATCTCGGCGACGGTCCGTCCGTCACGAAAGCGCATCGTCAGTACCAGTCTGTCTTGCACTGTGAGCGATGCCATGGCCTGTTGCAGAGACGATTTGACTCGCATTTCCTGGTTCCCAGCCTCTATCGCGAGGAGCGCATCGTCTGGAGCCGCTGACGTCGCGGGAAGGTCCGCCAGGACGCCCTCGGTGTCGAACCGACGCGGCTGCCGGACGGGAAGTTGCGCGGCAATCGCAGTGAACTCGGTGCGCGGCAGGACGATCCGGTGGTTGGTGGTCACCAGTTCATAGGCTTCTTCGAGCGCGTAACCATCGCGGACTGTGAGCTGCTCTATGAGCATCGCCGTCGGGCCGAGGCGAACGGCCTGTACCGACGGACGCCACTTGCCCCAGGACGTTCGGCGGTAGTCCAGGAACAGACGCTCGATCACAACTGATAGATACGTCTGAATGTTGCTGCGCCCGGCGAACTGTCGCAGCTTCGCCGAGTCGTCGGCGAGCAGCTTTAGCGCGACGTAAGACGAAAAGTCCTCGGCGTCGGCCTCCACGACGCGGTTGCGCCGGCATACGAACTCGATGACGCGCTGGACGATCGGCAGGCACGCCGATAACAGGTCTCCTCCGCCGTCAGGCTGGCCGGGATCGCCCATAGGAGGGCCGCATTATAGCTGCGGAATACAGCGGCCATACCGCGATTGCCGCGGCTCGATTGCGTCGCGCCACAGCATTGAAGACCGATTGGACGGCCGTCGCGACCGCGGAGTGCCGGTTATCGCGCCAAATCGGCGCGCGGCGCGTGCTGGCGTCCAATAGACGGACCAGACCAAGTCTTGCCCAGGTGATCGCCGAGGTTTGCTGACGAATTGTTCGAAACCCAGGTGACGCCCGACAGAACTTCAAGCCTTTCAAGCACTTCCACTTCGAAATGCCGCGGTTCGAGTGGGAACATCGACCTCCCTGTGGAGTTCTTCTTCCCCGATAGCTCCAAGCCCTTGTCTCCTTCGGTTAGGCGGAAAACTCTTTGGTGTGTCCGTCTACTGCGAGTAGAAGGAACGAGTCGACCGACCGATCGGATGCCGCAGCCTTGGACGCGGCGCACGTTCTAAACTTGCCGAACCTCGCCAACGTTTTCAACCGAATTCCCAAGCTGATGTCCGTTCAAGTCCTGTCGGCCGATGGTGCCGATGTGCGTGACGCGAACGCCCGCGTGACACGCAGCGAGCAACTGCGGGCGGGCTCGGACACGGTTTCCATAGACGTCGATTTGCCGCGGCGCATCTTTGACACCGTTGCGTCAGACCAGATTTTTGACGGAGTCAGAGCCAGGTTGGTGTCGCAGGATCTACGCGTACGACTGGCAGGTGGCACCCAAGGCCCTCCAGTGAGCGCGAGCGGCTTTACGCCGAACGAGATCGCTCGCATTCAGCGGGCCTTCGCGACCAGTGCCAGAAAGGTTTCCCTGTACATCATCGATAGCGGCTGGCCAGATCAAGACGCTCGCCAACAATCGGTCGACGCGATCATGTCGCTTCTCAACGAGATGCGCATCAGATGGCGACTTGGATTCCCAGAGCAACTGCCGCTACTACCAATCTGGACGGAGACTTACGACCATTGCAAGAAGGTCCGGAACTCGATTGCGCCGGTGGACGCACTAGACACCCAGGACGTCGTCCAAACGGTTTATGTGCCGCTTTCGAAGGCGCAAGGGGGGGACCTAGTTCTGCGCCAGATCCTGATCGTCGACTACATGATGCGGACTCTGGGTCCCCAGCTCGGCAATGTCGACGCCCCCCTGATCTCATCGCGAAAGCCGGCCAATGGGCGGACAATGAACTAACCAAGTACCCGGCAACGATCACGTCTGACCTGATAACGACCAACAAAGCCATCGTTGAAGCACTGGCGAACGTTTTGTCCAAAAACAATCAGAGTCGCAACGACTTTTTCATCATGAACTTGTCGTGGGTCGTGGTGGGTCCCGTGCTCGATGTTCGACTGCCGACGCCGCTCGGCGGCGTTATCGTTGTGTCTGCGGGAAATGATCCAGGAGTCAACGTCAATACTGCCAGGATCGATCTCGCTCAGCGAAGTCTGACCGATCATCACGTACTTGCCGTGATGAACCTGAATCGCGCTGGCGCCGTTATGTGCGACAGTTCAGAGGTCGATCAGACCTTTGCCGCGCAAATGTTCGCGGTCGGTTTCGACGGCAGAGTTGACAACACGACGTGCGGCACCAGCTTTTCAGCGCCGCGCGTCGCCTTTCTCATCGCAACGTTCCAAGCCACTCGCCCTCGGGTTCCTGACGTGGCAACTTGGAATGCGGATCTGTTCTCTAGATTTCTTAGAGTGCGGTCAGGAAACAGCGGCCTGAGTCAATTCCTTCTGGATCCGATTGCGTTTCTCAATCAGCCGTAAGACAAACGGGCATGACTTCTGGCCGCAGGCCGGCATGCAGCAGTACTCGGACGGTGTCACGGGTCGATGAACGATCTCGGCCGTCTGGAGCCAGCGGAGCATCGCAGTGGCGAAGGATTCCGGGCCGTGTCGGAGCGTAGGTACTTCGGAGGCGATTTCGATTTAGAGATTGACCCCGAGCGCCGCCATGAGCTTGAACGAAGGCTTCCACGTGGCACTCCCGCCAAGGTAACAGCCAGGCTTCGAACTTCAAGTCACGAGCGATACGGTACCGGCGCTGCCGTCAACGGTGATCCGCTGCCCCGTCGAGATGCGATCGGTCGCGTTCGGCACGCCGACGACGGCCGGAATCCCGTACTCGCGGGCGACGACGGCGCCGTGCGAGTTGGGACCGCCCATCTCCATCACGAGACCGGCGGCGGCGAGAAAGAGCGGCGTCCACCCGGGATCCGTGGACGGCGCGACGAGGATCTCGCCCGGCTCGAGCCGCGCGCCGACAGGATCGTGAATCACGCGCGCGACGCCCGTGATCTGCCCGGCCGACGCGGGCGTGCCGGCGAGCGATCCAGTCGGGGCGAGCCCCGCGGCTGGCTTGGCCACGGCTTCCGGCTCGGTCCCATCCGACAGCAGCACGCGCGGCACGTGCCGGCGGCGCAACTCCAGCTCGTACGTCTCGCGCCGCTTCTGTGACGATCTCCCGAAGGTCCCGGCCGTCCAGACCGGCGCGGGCCTCGACGAGATCGATGAAGAAGATATCGCCGGCCTCCGTCAGACGGCCCGCCGCGGCGAGATCGGATCCCACGAACGTCAGCTCGCGGCGCACGGTGGCGAGCGCCAGGACGAGATAGTACTTCGGCAGTTCCCGCAGTCCCGCGAGCGCGCGCACGCGGCGCAAGGCGACGCGAACGAGGAATCCGCGCAGGCGGCCCCGGCGCCGGGCGCGCGACGCGAGCGTGTCGATCATCGCGTCCGCCTCCGCCGCCCCGCGCGCGAAAGCGGCGTCGGGTGCTGCGGGGCCCGGCTCGATCTTGAGGTACGACACGAGCACGCCCAGCACGTGCCGAGGGTCGTCCGACCAACGCGGCATGCCGATGTCGATCTCGGCGACGGCGCGGTGTCCCCACTGCGCGAGGAACTCGGCGAGACCGGATCGCGCGACCGGCGGAAGGGTGCCGGATTTCAACCGCTCCGCGAGCTCGTCCAGCGTCGCGTTTCGGAAGGCGGCCGCCGAGTCTGCATCTTCCCGAATGCGGCACGCGAGTGCCCAGAGCGCGAGGTTCATCTCGGTCGTGACGTTGTGCGGCAGTCCGCGCGTGACGGCCTGCAGCTCGTCTTCCGTCGCATCCGTGCCGAGGAGCTTGCGCGCGAGCGGCAACGACAGCAGGCCGACGGCTGCCGACGGCATCACGCGCGGCAGGATCGGCACGCACTCGCGAAGCAGGACGCGCTCCACGAAGTTCAGCCGATCAAGGGCTGTCATCGCCGCTGGAACCGTGAGACGGGAGGCGAGGTCGCGGCCGACCGCGGCGGCGCGTTCACGCGCCGCATCCGGCCTCAGGAGCGCCCGTGCGGCTGTCACCGGCACGGCAAACCGCGCCATGACTCGGAGCGCGCGCCGCGCGGCCGGCAGGCGCGAGCGCACCGTCAGGGCGAGCCGCGGGTCGTCGAAGAGCCCGCGCAGGATCACCGCCGAGCGCGCCTCCATGACGTCCAGCATGCGCGGCATCAACGCCCGGCCCACCGCGCTCCGCAGCACGCCCGCGACGTCGATGAACACGCGGCCGCCCGCGTCGGCGTACTGCGCCGGGCCTTCGCGAGGGTGGGTCACCGGAAAGCCGAACAACTCCGAGGCCGACGACCCGAGCAGCCGGAACGCGGCGAGCCCCATCGGCGTGATCGGCCGGTTGAGTCCCTGCGCGACGCTGAAGCAGAAGTAGACGGAGAGTCCCTCGCCCGGCGGGGGCGCCGAGGCGGGCAGCGGAAACAGCGTCGTGATCGGCCGGGCTTGCGTCAGCCAGATCGCGCCCCCGGCGTCGATCGCCCACTCGGTGTCCTGCGGCGAGCCGAAGTGCCGCTCGACCCGGTCGCCGAGCGTCGCGAGCGCGCGCACCTGATCGTCAGTGACGCACGCCGCGTGCGCATCGAGCGGCGCCTCCACGTGCGCGGTGCCGCCGCCCGGCGTCGCGCGGATGACGAGGCGCTTGTCGCCGAGCCGCCGCTCGAGAATCTCGCCGCTGGCCGTCTCCACGACGAAGTGATCCGGGTTCACAGCGCCGGACACCACCGCCTCGCCGAGGCCGTGGCTCGCGTCGATGACGGCCTGGCGGCGGCGTCCGGTTAC
Source organism: uncultured Acidobacteriota bacterium (assembly GCA_963755195.1). Lineage (GTDB taxonomy): Bacteria > Acidobacteriota > Vicinamibacteria > Vicinamibacterales > CAVVIG01 > CAVQJU01. The sequence goes on from CAVWIZ010000001.1 coordinate 766,709, forward strand.
CGGATTGGCCGTGAACAGGACGCCCGCCGTCACTGCGTCGATCATCCGCTGGATCACGACGGCGAGTTGCACCGTGCGAGGGTCGATGCCGTTGGTGGCGCGGTAGGCGACGGCACGGTCAGTCCACAGCGACGCCCAGCAGCGCCGCGTTGCGTCGATCACCTGATCGCGGCCGACGACGTTGAGGTAGGTGTCCTGCTGGCCTGCGAAGCTGGCGAACGGCAGGTCTTCTGCCGTCGCTGACGAGCGCACCGCGACCGGGACGTTGGCGCCAAGCCGCGCATACCCCTCGGCAATCGCCTGAACGACGTTGTCCGGCACGGGAGCCGCAAGGAGCGCCGCGCGCGCCTGCGCGGCGAGCCTCGCGAGGCGGGCCGTATCGGTGGACGAGGTGGACGCGAGTGCGTCGAACACCGGTTCTAACGTTGGTCCGGCCGATGCCGCGACCTGGTGGTAGGCGTCGGTCGTCACGGCAGATGCCCGGCGGCACCGGCAGTCCGGCGCGCGTCAGGGCGCCGAGATTCACGGCCTTGCCGCCGACGCGCGCGAGGGCGTCAGCGTCAATCTCGGCGAATTCGACGACGAGCGAGTTCGGCAAGGTCAGATGAATTCCGGAATCCCCGCCTCTTGTTTTATCGAAACAGCACGGCAACGCCGGTGACCACCAGCGCGCCGGCCCACACCCAATCCAGGTTGAACCACGCCGTGCGCAGGAACGCGAGCCCCAGCCTGCGATAGACGACCCACGCGGCAAGCGTCATCACAACGAAATACGCCGCCGTGTGCGTGCCGACCGCGAGCAGGCCGGCCCACGATGCTCCGGCGCTCATCGACATCGCATGCGCATGCGCCGCGTGATCGCCGGCGGCCGCCGAGACGTCCGCCGGCATCGTCATCACCCACGGCAGCAGCATGAAGCCCGCTCCATGCGCGGACGCCATGAGGAACGACCAGACGGTCAGGTCGCGGAAGCCGACCTGCATCCCGCCGAATCGGGGATGTTGATGCCGCCACAGCCGGTAGCTCCCAATCGCGATCAGCATCGTCGCGACGCCGGCCCTGAGCGCCGGCATCGGGACGACGACGCCCACCATCGCAGCCAGCACCACAACCGTCGCCACCGCCACCGCGTGGCCAAGCGCGATGGGAGGCAGTGCGCGCCACACCCCGCGCACGCTTCGTCGCTGCATCCCCAATGCAACGGCGAACAGCCATCCCATCCCTGGATTGATGCCGTGGTAGGCGCCGAGCGCCAGCATTGCCGTCCAGTCCATAACGACCTCTTCTCGCGATCAGGCGTAGCAGTACGAGTCGGACGATGCGTCGCCGCCCTCGAGGCGGACCTGGTGCGTACGCATGGCGTCAGACTCCAGGAAGAAGCGGCGATCCAGCTCCATGCCGCCGCCGGGTTGCACGTCGAGCTTGACCATCCAGCCGCGAACGCCGTCCGGATAGAACTGGTCGTCCCACGGTGTGTAGAGCCCGTTGGTGAAGTAGATGCGCTTGCCGTCGCGGCTGATCTCGACCATCTGCGGACCGCCGTTCAACGGCTGCGCCGGTTTGCTCGGATGCGCCGCGCGCGAGACGATGCCGCCGAGTCTGATGGAGCTGACCTTCTTCGGGTTGAACGGGTCGCTGACGTCGTACTGGATGAACTCGCCAGTGCCCCAGCACGACACGTAGAGGTAGCGGTCGTCGATCGAGAGGTTGATGTCGGTGACGAGCGGCGCAACCGCCTTGAAGCCCTGCAGAATCGGCGGCAGCTTTTCCGGATCGGCCGGCTCCGCCGGAATCTCGATGATCTTCTTGATGGCCCATTTCGCCGAGCCGTTCTGGCCGTCGCGGTACCACAACCAGATCGACGAGGAGAGATCCTTGAGAGACACCACCACGCCGACGAACCCGTACGCGCGTGTCGGGTCGTGCGCCGGGCGCAGCTCGAGCGTCATCTGCTGCTCGGCGCCCAGATCGAGCTCCTGCACGTGGCGCCGCCGGCGCAGGTCCCACACGTGCAGCTTGTGCCCGTACTTTCCCCCCAGCAGCAGCTCCGGGTTCACGCCGTCCTTCACCATGTTGGGCGTGCCCCAGGTGCTCGTGACCATCGTGTCCAGGCCGAGGTGCCACCAGACGTCGTACGCCAGTTCCTGCGGCCCGCGATCGATTTCCCAGCGGCCGCGTACTTCGAATGTCTCGGGGTCCATCACGAACGTGCCTCCGGGACCGTTGCCGTCCGGCGAACCGAGCGCGCTCATGTAGATGCCGTCCGGTCCGCAGTGCACCGTGTGCGGTGCGGCGTATCCTGCACGTTTGGCGAGAGTCTCGGGTTCGATCACTTTCACGATCGCGGGGCTGCGCGGATCGGGTTTCGTGTCGAGGATGTGGGTCCGGGACGAGTTGATCCCCGGCACGATCAGGTACCGCCGCTCCATGTGCGGATGGGGCGCGTAGGGACACAGGCACGAACTGCACGCGTTCCAGCCGAAGTGATGCAGCTCGTCGCCCGCGTGCGGCATGTCGGTCTGACCGACGAGCCGGCCGTAGCCTTTGGAGGCTGGATCGACGTCCACGACACCGATCGCGTCGGGGCGCTTATCCTGCCGCGGGTTGATCAGTGCGAGATAGGCGAGGCGTTCGGGCGGCGACTGCATCGCCATCGTTGGTGAGGGGTAGAACGTCGGATCGGGTGTCAGCAGCGGCATTGTTTCCTCCAAGGAAAAAGGGACTGAGCATAGCATCTGCCAGCACCCTGGGATTGAACGCGTCGAGGGCGGCACGGACCGCGGGGGCGCCGCCGATGTCGTCATAGAGAGCCATCTCGAAATCGCCTTATCGCGCTCAGACTGTGACGGTCACGCGCAGAAAGGTCGCCGGAATCGACGTGGTGCCCTTGACCTTGCTGGTGTTCTGGCGCTCGAAGAGCGCCTCGAGCTCCTGCCGCAGTCTCGGGCGGCGGCGGCGAATACGCGGAGCTCGTCCTCAGGATCTGCGCTACCAGCGTCGGATCGTTGGGAATCCAGTTGCCCATCACGATCCGGCCGCCGGGCCGGGTCACGCGGACCATCTCTTTGGCGACGTCGAACGGTTTGGGCGCGAACATCGCGCCAAAGATGGTGACGACGAGGTCGAAGCTGCGATCGGCCAGTTCACACAGATTGGTGGCGTCGCCCTGCTGAAACCGGCAGTTGGTCAATCCTTCGGCTTGCGCGCGTGTGTTCCCGGCTTCGACCAGATTCCTCGCGATGTCGACGCCGAGGACGTCGGCGCCCCGTCTGGCCGCCGGCAGCGCGGTCGTCCCGTCGCCGCTCCCGAGGTCCAGCACCTTCAGTCCCGGAGTGATGCCGAGGCTGGCGACCAGAGCCTCTCCGCGGCGACTTAGTCAGCGTTCCCTTCGCGTAGCCTGGTCCGGCCGCCGGGCTCGCCACTTCAGTTCCTGCTCGGCGAGGGCTCCGGCGGCCTCTGCTTCCTTTGTGCAGCTGAGCTGCCGCCCGGCCAACCGAGTTACCGAAAGGTTGAACGCCTGCTCCCGCACGTGCTGGGCCTCATGTGCGAATATCGGTCCAAGCTCGGAGAGTCGAGGTTCCAGCGCACCCGGGTTGAGCGCCACTCGATACCACGTTCCACCGCTTCGATCGCGCACGGTGTCGACTAGTCCGGCGGCGGCCTGAGCTGGAATCGCCCACGACCAGAAGTAGACGACCCTGACGCCGGCCTTCCGGAATTCCGCGTCCATGCGCGCGAGCGAGGGAATGCGTTCGATCGAGTCGTTCAAGACTCGCGCGACGGGGACGGCGTTTGAATACAGCCCGCCGGGCATCGGACGGTCGTCGGCCGATGGCGGATCGGGAGATGCTGCCGTTTGCCCGACAGCCTCCGTCCGCACCACCACGATCGTGACCGCTGCCGCAGCAACAGCAATCGCTGCGAGGAGTGACCAGATCCGTTCACGCGGGCGCAGAGGGTAGGCGTCATCGGCTTTCGCGACCATGGGCGCGAATCGTGGCCGTCCGGACCGCCCTTGACCATGGAGGGCGGCTTAAGAAAAGCTTGAGCCTTCGTGAAGTGCCAAGTGATAGGCAGCAGCCGACTTCTCGTTCTATGAAGCCCCGAGACCTTCACATGTCCACCTTCGAATCGCGTGAGATATTCCGTTTTCGCGACTTCGAGCTCGATCTATCCGCGTACGAGCTGCGCCGTCAGGGCCACGCGATCAAACTCGAGCGCCGGCCGATGGACCTGCTCATCCTGTTGGTCGAGCGTCGGGGTCAGCTCGTTTCGCGCGGTGAGATCGTCGACCGGCTTTGGGGCAAGGACGTATTCATCGAAGTCGAGACGGGAGTCAACACAGCGGTCAGCAAAGTCAGGCAGGCCCTCCGCGATTCACCGGAAGCTCCCGAATTTGTCGAAACGGTTGCGGGTAGGGGATACCGCTTCATTGCCCCTGTCGAAGTCGTTTCCGGCGCTGGTGGTCCATCTTCGCGAATCGTCTCGAGACCGCAACCGGCCATGCCACCGCCCGAGGCCGGCACCGCCTTTCGCGCAGGCCGATCGCGAGCGCGTGGCCGGGCGCAGGTCGCCGTCGGATTGTTTGCTGTCGGACTGATGGTCGCCATCGTCGTGTGGGCCCTGGGGCGCGCCGTCCCGCCCGTGTCACGCGTGACGGTCGGTGTTCTGCCTTTCGAGAATCTCAGTGGCGATGCGCAGCACGATTACGTCGCGGAGGGCGTCTCCGAAGAGATGACCGCCACTCTTGGGCAAGTCGATCCGGAACAGATCGGTGTTCTCGGACGCACCTCGATGACGGCTTACAGGGGCACCACGAAGTCGCTTGCCGAGATCGGCCGCGAGTTGCGTGCCGACTATCTGGTGGAGGGCTCGATTCGGGCGGAGAAAGGTCAGCTCCGCATCACCTCAAAGCTGATTCGAGTGCTGGATCAAGTGCAAGTGTGGTCATCAACGTTCGATCGCGAACCGACGAGCATCCTGGAGTTGCAGCGAGAGCTGAGCGCCGTCATGGCGGAGCAGATCCGGTTGCGAGTCTCCCCCGGACACCTGGAAGTCATTGGCCGCCGGCAGACGCAGAATGCGGACGCGTACGACCTCTATCTGCGTGGGCGTTATTACTGGAATCACTTCACGCCCGCCACGAACAAGCTGGCCGTCGAATATTACCAGCGGGCCGTGGCGCTCGACCCGAAGTACGCGCTCGCCTGGTCCGGGCTTGCCGACGTCTTCATGGGAGGGCCGATCAACAGCGATGTCTCGCCGCTGCAGGCGTTGCCTCCAGCCCGCGACGCCGCGGCACATGCCGCCGGTGCTCAACGTGATCTTGCCGAAGTGCAGAGTTCGCTCGGGCACATCGCATTCTTTCTGGACTGGAATTGGCCGGCCGCGGAGGCCGCATTTCGACGCGCGATTGCGCTCGACGGCAACTATGTGGTGGCGCACCGCATGCTGGGGCACGTCCTCTCCCAAATGGGTCGGCGGGAGGAAGCAGAGGCGGCCATGCGCCGGGCGCGCGAGCTGGATCCGCTGCACCCGATGGTCCACGCGATTTCCGCGCAGGTCGCGTCGCAGGCACGCGACTATCCGGCAGCGCTCGACCACGCGCGAAAGGCGCTCGTGATCGACCCGGAGTTCTGGATCGGCTACGCGCAGCAGGGGCAAGCATACGAGCTGCTGGGCAAGCCGGAGCTTGCCTTGGAGGCTCTGACGAAGGCAGGCCGGTTCACCGCAGGCAACAGCATGACGCAGGCAGCGCGAGGCCATTTGCTCGCGACGTTGGGGCGGGCTCACGAAGCCCGCGACGTGTTGACGGCGCTCGAAACGGCCTCGCGCGAACGGTATGTTCCGCCGACGGCGTTGGCGCTCGTGCACGCAGGTTTGGCTGAGCAGGAGGCCGTCTTCGAGTGGCTCGAGAGAGCCTATGCAGCGCATGACGTCCAGCTGATCTTTCTGCCAGTCGATCCCAGGTGGGATCCGTATCGGGCCGATCCTCGATTCAAGGTGCTCCTCGAGCGCTGTGGTTTTGCGCACGCTGCGGCAACGAAGTGACCAGTATCGCCTCCTCCGTTCTCCGTGCAATTGGCAACACGCCGCGGACTTGCGGATCGTCTCGAGCGACGAGGGCACAACACGTTCTGGACGGATCAGTTCCACAACACTGACGCGCTGAACGGCTACGCTGAGATCGGACGTGAGCTGCTGGAGCAGGGCGACGGTCGCATCGACGTGTTTTGCGGCGCCGTGGGGACGGGCGGCATGCTGGCCGGCGTCGCGCGGGCCCTGCGCCAGGGCGGGAATCGCGCCCGCATCATCGCGCTCGAACCCGCCGAGTCGCCGGCGATGACACAGGGGCACGGTGGCGCGCACCGGGTCGAAGGCATCGCGACGGGATCGATTCCTCCCCACATGTCGGCCCGGCCGTACGATGAGGCGCGGGCCATCGACGAGGCGGCCGGCCGCGAAATGGCGCGGCGGCTTGCGCGCGAAGAAGGCATGCTGGTGGGAACCTCGAGCGGCCTGAACATCGCCGCGGCGGTGCAAGTCGCGCGCGAACTCGGGCCGGGGCACGTCGTCGCCACCGTCGCCGTGGACTCTGGCCTGAAGTACCTCGCCGGCGATCTCTTCGAGACCCGCCCGGCCCAATCCGCCTGACACATTCACTCCTGTCGCAGTAGCCGTGCCTTCCGTGACGGAGCTTTTTGGCGTGCCGAACGTCAAGGCGCCGGTTCGAGCCGAAGGAGCGCGCGGGCGTCGGTCAGCACGTACAGCGATCCGTCGGGACCCTGACGCACGTCACGGATTCGCTCGTAGAGTCCTCCGAGCAGTTTCTCTTCGTGCGTGACGCGGCCCTTCCGCAATTCCAGCCGCCGCAGATGCTGACCGCTGAGCGCGCCGAGAAACGCGTGGTCGCGCCACGCCGGAAATCGATCGCCGGAGTATATGGTCAGACCCGACGGGGAGATCGACGGTGTCCAGTGGACGATGGGTTGATCCATGCCGTTGCGTGCGGTGTCGCTGGAGATCGTCGTCCCGTCGTAGTTGATGCCAAACGTAATCGCTGGCCATCCGTAGTTGTGTCCGCGCGCGATGCGGTTGAGCTCGTCACCACCGCGGGGTCCGTGCTCATGCTCCCAGATCACGCCCGTGGACGGTTCGACGAATAGTCCCTGCGGGTTGCGCACGCCGTAGGCAAAGATCTCGGGTCGAGCATCGGCGCGATCAACGAACGGATTGTCCCGAGGGATGGTCCCATCGTCGTTCAGCCGCAGGATCTTGCCTTTGTGCGTGCGCAGATCCTGCGCCGGCGTTTTCTCGTGGCGCTCGCCGACGGTCATGTAGATCGTGCCGTCCGGACCAAACGCGATCCGCGATCCGCTATTGCCGCCATACGTGCTCCAGGCATCGGCCACGAAGAGGTCGCGCACGCCGGTGATTCTCGCGCCGTCGAACCGCGCGCTCGCGAGCGCGGTCGTGTCACCGCGCTCCCCGGGCTTGGAGTACGTGAAGTAGATGGTCCGGTTCTGCGCGAAGAGGGGATGAAGGGCGACGTCCATCAGCCCGTCCTGCTGCCGCGTATCGACTGGCGGGAGGCCGCCGATGACGTCGGATGCCAGCCGCCCTTCGTGCATGAGCCGGAGCCGCCCGCCGCGTTCCGTGATGAGGATGTCGCCCTCGGGCAGAAACGCCATCGCCCACGGCTGGACGAGACCGTCAGTCAGCGTGACAACGCGGACGCGGGCTTTTTCGGTTGCAAACACCGACGGTTCAGGCAGGGTGCGGCCGGCGACGAGTCCGGCCGGAGGACGACCCGGAGTCCGGCCCGAAGAGCTCGTGCCGGAACGAAGCAGCGCGAACGCCGCGCCGAGTCCCAGCAGGGCCAGGGCCGCAGGAACGATGACGCGCTTCATGTCGGGCTCATCGGACCCTTCTCGTTCGCCTCGCCCACTTAGACACCGGCCCGAGCGTTCCGGCGCCATGCCATTGACACCTTCGGGCGCCAAAGCCAACCGGTTGACCGATGGAGTCAACTGGTTGGCTACTCGCCGCGTCGAACGCCCCGACTCGAGAAGTCGCTCGAGAAGCGCGCGTCATGCAAAATGTTTCCGGCAGGCGCCATCCGTATCGTGTACTCTTCCGCGGACCGACAGGAGAACAAGGTGACGCGCCATGTCAGCAGGGGCGTTCGCCAGCTCTCGACTCGGAGAATACGAAATGGTGTACTGGGCACTGGCGCTGTTGCCGGCTCTTCTGCATCCGCTGATCTTCCTGGGATACCGCCGGACACTCATCTCGAAGCGCGCAGAAGTGCGGCGCCTCACGGAAGGCCACGCGACAAAACTCTATCGAGACGCATACCGGCGCGAGCCGGACTACCTCTTTCAGCGGCTGTACGGGAACTGGCTCTATATCATTCCCCTCGCGATCATCTTCTGCCTCGTGGTGCTCGCGGCGGTCGCCGTGCTCGCGCGCGCTGGATTAGCGCCGGCTGGAATTCCCAAAGAGGCACTCGAAAAGATCGCGGCGATCCCGTTTCCGGCCATCGCCGGCATCGTGGGGGCATTCATCTGGGGCCTCTACGACTGCATCTACGACGCGCAACTGGCGCGCCTCACGCCCCCGGCGCTCCACATCGTGTGGTTCCGTCTGCTGCTCGGTGCCTCGCTCGCCCCACTCCTTGTCGCCGCGCTTGCCCCGGGGCTTCAAGCGCCGACGGCCTTCTTCATTCCCGCGCTGCCGATCCCGGCTTTCATCGCGTTCGGACAGAAGATCGCGAACGAGCGCCTGGGCATCGGTCCGACGTCCCAATCGTCCGAGCCGGCCACGCTGCACCATCTTCAAGGCCTGACGGAAAACGTCATCCGCAGTCTCGCAAGCGCCGGCGTGGATAGCACTCAGCATCTCGCCCACGGCGATCCCATCAACCTCTTCTTGCGCACCAACGTGCCCTGGAAGGTCATCCTCGATCTGATCGATCAGGCCCTTCTCTTCAACTATGTGGGTGACAAGCTTCTCGTGTTTCGGCCGTCAGGTATTCGAGGTGCGGTGGAGCTCGCGGCGCTCGCCAGGAGCAAGGGCAGCCGGGATCCGGATCTGTGCAGGCAAGCGAACGAGCTGATCGACAACCTGGCGAGCCAGAGCGGGACCGCGAGAGTCGCGATTGACAATGCGATTCTGACCGCCGCTGAGGATCTTCAGCAGCGGCTGATCGCGGAGCTCTGGGGCACGACTTTCAAAGGCCAGCCCGCGAATGCGGTGCGGGGCGATTCGGACATCACGTTGCGTGGGACGCCGGCCGCGTAGTATCTCAGCGGTTTCGACTGGCTCAGGCCATTGGACGGGAGGAACTCGATGCCGTCGATTGCAGAACGATGCTTCAAACCCAATCTACTGTCCATCGTCCCTCCGTTTTCAACGACCTGTCCTCCAGCCGGCGCGGCATATCTGCTCGGCTATCTGAAATCGCAGGGGTGCCGCGAGTTCGACTTCCTGGATTTGCGCCTCGGCGTTCCCGATGCGTACTCTCCGACGTTCAACTACACGGGTGTCTTTGCCGAAGCCTGGGTGTTCGACATCCCGGATCTGCCTCTCGTCCTGCAGCTGCTCGACCGCGTCCGAAAGGGCGAGCCGCTCACATGGACCCACAACCCGCTTCTCGAGCGATATTGCCTCGAACGGGGCATCTCGCCGAAGTATCTGATTTCCTATCTGAATGCCCTCGACAGCTATCTGGCCACGACCTTCGAGCAGATCCCCCAGATCGATTTCATCGGGTTTTCAGTCTGGACGACGAATTTTCTGACGACGTTGATGGCCGCGGCGCAGTTGAAGCGTCGCGCCAATCCGCCGGTGGTCGTGGCTGGTGGACCCCAGGTCACCGCGAGCCGCGCCAGCGCTCAACTCGGACTTCGGAGCGAGCTGTTCGACGTCGTCGCTCTGAGCGAGGGCGAGGAGACGCTGCTCGATCTCTACAACAACGTGTCGCCCGGCCGGGGCATGCGACCAGGCATTCCGGGCACGGTGTGGCTGGATTCGGCGTCCGGACAGTTTCGTCAAGCCGAGCGTCCGCTGATGCGGATCGGCGATCTGCCCGCCCCGAGCTTCACCGAGATGCACTTCGAGGCCTATCAAGAAGACGAATACCGAACCGCGCCGTTCCAGCTGTCGCGTGGATGCACGGACAAGTGTGAGTTTTGCAGCGAGCAGGTGTTCTGGCGCCGTTTCCGGCCGGACGCACCCGACCACGCCGTCGAGCACATCAAAGAGCTGCAACGCGACTACGGCATCGACTTCATCATCTTCGCTGATTCGCTGCTGAACGGCGTGCCGAAGCGCCTCGTCGAATTTGCCGAACGCCTGCTGCACGAACGGGTCGAGATCAGCTGGGCCGGTTTCATGCGCGCCCAGATGGATCCCGAGACGGCCCGGCTGATCGCGCGAGCCGGCTGCCACGACGTGTTCGTCGGCATTGAATCGTTCTCCGATGAAACGCTCGATTTGATGAAGAAACGGCGGACGAAGGCCCAGAACGTCGAAGCCGTCGAAGCATTTCTTGGCGCGGGCATCGGGATCACCGCGGGATTCGTCCCCGGTTTTCCGGGAGACAGCCGTGAAGCGTTTCTGCGCAGCGCGATGGTCTTACGCGACCTGCAGGGCCAGTTCCCGGGCCAGCTCGCGATCCATTGCGAGCCATTTCTCGTGCAGCCGAACGCCCCTCTGTACCACAAGCTGGATCAGATGGGACTCGTCGCCAAGGCCTGGGACGAGGAATACCTCGATCAGGCTCCCGACTTCAAAGAGATCAGCGCCCAGGTGCTGTGTCGCGTCGACGGCCCCAGTCAGGGGATAGAACGGGTCGGCCGTGTGAACATCGTGCGATCGATCAAGAGCGACGAGCCGGTCGTCAAGGACTACTCGTTCGAGGACGGCGCGGAAGAGTCGCTGGCGATTCATGCCTTCGAGTTCGACCATCTCGTCGAGGGATGGCATCTCGCGCGAAAGAAATCGAGCGTGGGCCATACCTACGCTTTGCTGTTGAACGATCAGGAAACGAAGGCGATGAAGGAGCTGCAGGATGAGGATCCGCTCACCGGGCCGGCAGAGGCCAAGGTCACGCCGATTCTCGAGCGCCTCGAAACCGCACACAGTATCGCGGCGTCGCGATTCCGCCCTCGTGTCGTGCGGAGCGTGTACCATCGCGTTCCGGACGAGGGCTGCACCTATGCGGTGTCGCCGTTCGTGGTCATGCGGAAAATGGGCTGGAAACAGCGGAGTCAGTTCCTGATCGCGAACGTGACCACGATGCGTCATTTCCGAAGGTCATCGATCGTCGGCGCCCTTCTGTCGTTCGTCAACAGCGCGCCGCGCACACACCTGGAACTGTTTGGATTCCTGAAGGAGCTGGGCTGGCGCGACCGTCAGTCGAGAAAGGCGATAGGAGAACTGCTGGAAACCGGAACCCTCGTGATCTGTTCTGTGGAGACCGCCGCTCACGAAGGCGCCAGGCCTCCGGCGATCGCGCTGAGCTCCGTCATGCCGGCGGCACATGTCTTGACCTGGCACGGTCGCCAAACTTCATGAGTTTGGAGACCGTTTTTCCCTCGGCATCCGAGAACTGCTGCCCGACCTCGCGGTATCCCGCCTTCTCGTGAAGGTGCAGGGAGGGGATGTTCGGTGGCTTGGAGTACACGTCCGAGGCAATCGCCAGACGATGTTTCTGCGCGAGCGCATCGACCTCCAGATACAGTCTGGTCGCCACACCGCGACGCCGTGCCCGTTCGGCAACGATCACACGATCGACATAGACGAAGTTCTCGTAGCGTTCGGTGAACCAGCGAAAATAGTCACTGTCGAGGTTGGACTCTTCCCCGAGCACCACAATCACTCCGGCGACGTGGCCATCAAGGATGGCCATCCGCGCCAGCATGGAATGAGTCAGCAGCCAATCGGCCTTCGGTTGGTCGATGCGATTGACGTCAGGCACGGCGGCGTTGTTGAGCTCGTGGAGAATGACCGGATCGCGCAGGTCGTCCATGCGAGGCGTCACGACGCTAGACCGACACCAGTCAGTCGACCTTCACCCGACGCCGGAACTGCTGATTCTCGTTACAGATGAACTCGATGAGTTCGTCGTCCACCATCAGCTGCTGATTGATGCGCACGGTGAACGGCTTTGTATACGCCTTGGGATCTTCGACCGTGAGATCGATTTCCAGCTTCCCAAAGGTCGGACGGCGGAAGCGCTCGGTGAATTTCACCTGATTGCTGTGAGGACTGCCGTCCACGTCCAACCACCCGTCGAACGTCCCCATCTCGGCGCCCCTGACGTTGTTCGTTTCCACGACGAGGGTGTCGCCTTCCCAGCGCCCCGCGGAGTAGCCATACCACCAGGGTTGAGGCTCGCCGAGCGGCGGGAGCTTGCGTCCATCCGTGTGGATGAATCGCAGGCCGTAGTTGGCCTCCCATGCGATGACGACCAGCTTGGGCGTTTGGATGATCTGCCGCGGGTCCGGGTGCGTGTGGAGTGGGTGAATGCCCAGGGGCAAGCAGTTCGCGTCCGGATTGTCGACGCTGTTGGTGGCACTGCGCTGCTTCTTGATCTCCGCCGCCCAGGGGGTCAGCGGCAGACCGCCCTTGATGTTGGTCCCGATATCCCAGAACGCCGCAACCGGCGGCGAGTTGGGATCGGGAACGACAGGCGGCGGGGCAGGCGGCGGGGCGCCGCGACCACCCCGTCCTGCCGCTTGATCGCCACCGTCAAAGAGCCCGGCGAGCACGGCCGGCACAGGATCGCGATCAGTTCTGCGCCAGACGCCGGAGAGGTCGGGCTTGCCGTCGGCCGTTCGAGGCGGCGGCGCGTCGAGCCGCGGGCGTCCCTGCGCGTCCCGCGGGACGCCGGCTTCTTCATGCTTGGGCCACTGCGCCGCGACGGACACCGAACACGCCACGGCAATGGCCATCGCTCTCAGAATCTTCTGCATGTGTACCTCACGGCTCGTGCACGACTGGTCACCTTCCAGCGGCAGGCGCGTTCGCGTTCTTGGCGCGCTCCATGTCCCTGATTCTCTTGAGCACCGGCAAATCGTGCTCCTCTTCGTGGCAGGCCGCCTCCAGCAGATCGCCTTTTCCGACCAGCCGCTTGATCGGTATCGCGATCGTGAACGGCCGCGTATAGACGATCGGATCGGTGATCGTCGCCTCGTACGCGATCGTGTTGGCATCCACCGGCTTGAACCGTTCGACAACGTGTTCGGCGTGGCTGAAGACATCGCCCACTTCGTTGCCCCAGGTCTTGCCATTGAGATTGGTCGTCTCGACAACGAGCGTATCGCCGTCCCAATGACCGATTGAATCGCCCTGCCACAAACGAATGGTGTCGGGCAGGTGGCGCGTCCGGGTGAGAGAAATCAGCCGCCACGACATTCGCTCGTGCAGCGTGGCGATCGTGTCGCGTGTCTGAACGATGTGAAACGGCGTCGGAACATAGATCGATCGCGGCACACCGGCTGGAAAGCAGTGCGCCGTCGGATCGTCATAGCCGCGGATCGGCGTATCGCGGTATTCACGTTCCGCGCGCGCCCACGGCTGATAGGGGAGCCTGCCGTCCGGCGGATCGATGACGACGCCGCGGGCCGGCGGCGTGAGCGCTCCGGGGCTTGGGCCGCGGGCTTCGAGACCGTAATTGGATGCCGCCGGCGTCAGACTCGAACAACCCGTTCAGGTCGGGTTTGCCGTCAGCCGTTCGACGCACTGAGGCAGGCGCTTTCCAGGGCTGCGGCCGCTGAACCGGCGGACTGAACGCCAGCGCCGGCGCTCGGCGCGTTCGGCCCGGGATACCACGTGCGCGGCTCTGGTTCGAAGTCGCCGTTCGCTTCTTCCTTCTCCGCCTGGCAGTGATACTCGAGGATCCGGTCCGATGCCGTGCTGACGATGGAACGGCATGCTGATCTTCCAGGGCCGGGTGAAGACCTTCGGATCCTCGATCGTCACCTCGTACTGAATGGTATCGGCGTCGCGCATCGTGTACCGCTCGACCAGTCGCAGCGCGTCGCTGTGGAAGTTGCCCGCCGCGTCGAGCCATGTCTGGTCATTGTGGTTGGCCACGTCGACGACGAGCGTGTCGCCTTCCCAGCGGCCGCGCGAATCGCCCATCCACGGCTGGGCACGAGGGTCGTGCGGCGTCCCGTTTGTGTAAATCAACCGGTAGACCTGCGTCCATTCGAACGCCATCGCGATGTGGTCGCGCGTCTGCAGGATCTGAAACGGCCACTCCAGGTACATCATGCGCGGCACGCCCGCCATGTAGCACTTGTTCAGCAGGTCCGCGCTCCGCCCGCTTCGCAAAGTTCTCCGCCTTCTTCGCGGCGGCCCACGGCTGGTACGGAATCTCGCCGCCCTCGACGACACCCATGCCGGCCGGCATCAGGTATCTGGACTGGTGATCCTGCAGGTCGGCCGACGCGCGATTTCGCACCTGCCAGATCCCGTCGAGGTTCGGCCGCCCGTCGGGGGTCCGCGGAATCGTTCGAGAGGCTTGAGCGGAAATCCGCCCGTCCCCGGCACTGACCATCAACAACGTTGCGGCGACAGCGCCGCCACTCAGCAATCGGTTCAGACGCATGTAGACAATCCTGCCTCAAATCAGGATCCTCCGCTAGAGCAGCCGAGTTCTGACGCCGGCCATGCTCGGCGCCCCGTGCGTCTAGATCCCAACGCTGCAGACGAAATTCGCGGCGCGTCGGTGCTGCCGGCGCCCTTATCTCGTCGCCTGACCTCCACGATCAGCAGTTCGCCGCAACGCAAGCGGACGATGAAGTCTGGACGGAACTCATGAACCGCGCCTTGGAACATGTAGTGAACTTCGAGTCCGAGATGGGCGTTCTTCACCCGGCATCGTTGTCACGGCACACAGTGTTCGCTTCATGCAATCCGGCTCCGCACCATTTAGTTTGATCAATCCACGCCAACACAGCCCTTGACTTACGACGCACTGCGACGATAATTCGGTCCGTCCAAGACTTGACAGAGAGGAGCCGACGATGGAAGCCAGGACCAGCGTGCGTTCCGGTCTTGCGTGGGCGTGTCTAACGGCGGTACTGACTGCGTTGGGCACGACAGAGGCCCACGCGGGTCCGACCGTGAATGGCACCTATTCAGTCCCGCCGCTGCCATACAGTCCGCCGACGCCCGGCGATTGCGGGACGGGCGCGGGACCAGGCGGCGTCGCGCTGGGCGGCGACTGTTATCGGCTTCGCATTCGCTGCACGCTCAGCAGCACGGACAGGTCTTTCCCGCTCCGTTTCCGGCCGCCGGCAACCGCGACGGATCCCGAGTATGCGGATGTCGTCGTGCGTCAGACGGGCGTCGGTCCGGCGAACCAGCCGCTCGGGGGCATCGTGTTCTTCACGGGCCTGTCCGGAGCCGCGTTCTATGGAGACATTCAGCCGTTTGCCACGACGACCGTTTCCACGCTCGGCGCCAATTACACGACGTTTGAGGTCAGATGGATTCTGGCCAATCCGAGCGAGATCAGCACGGCCGTCAACATCCCTGGGAATCCCGTGCGGCCGGTGAATCAGACACTGAACGCCGGCACGGGCTTCGTGAGCGGCTCTGAAGGATATGGCGGGGCCGCGGCGAACTGCGGCGTCCGAGAAGTGCTCGAGTGGATTTCGCTGAACAGGACCCCGCTCGGCGACCAGAAGATCTGCGCCACAGGCAACAGCGGTGGAGGCATGCAGATCGCCTACGCGACCTCTCTGTTCGGCGGCGCCGACTTCCTCAAATCGGCCGTACTCTCCGGGGGGCCGTCATACTCGAGGATCTTCAACGGGTGCTTCGGCACCGAGTACTGACAACGGCCTCGACGCGTTGGGAAACCCGGTGGGCCCACCAAGTCCAACGCTCGGCTTGCATCCGTACAACCACTCTGGTCGGCGATTCCTGGAGCAGCTCATGGGATGGCCGGCCAACACGTGCATTTCGCCAACCGACCCGACCATGGCGCAGGATCCTGCCTACTCGGAGGACCCGGACAAGCGTCGATTCGCGCGCCTGACCAGTCTGGTCCCAGCGACCGAGGCCGCGTCGGATAATCGCAATTACGCCGCGTTCGACAGCGCCGGGGTCCGCACGCACCAGATCTTCGTCCGCGGCAGCGCGGATGCCACGGGCGCGCAGGTGCAGGGCAACACGTACATTCTCCGTGCCATCGAATCCGTCGGGTTCGTGACGTTAAAGGATGTGGGCCCGACAGATCCGCCGAACACGGATTTCCTGGTGCACGAGATCGAGAACACGGCGTTGGGCGCCGCGACGATTCAGGAGCTCCTGACGAACGGGAGCACGTGCACGTACTGACGATCAATACGCCATAGCCAACGGCACTAGCTGTGTCGGGGGGGCCGAGAACCGGCGTTCTGTCAACGCCGCCCCCTGTCTAATGCTTCCTGGCGATCCAAGGCTTGAAATCCGGGTTATCCTCCCACGGTGCCTCAAGACGAGGATGCCCGTTACCCCTTCAACCGGGGTTCAGCCTGGGGAGACCGCTTCATGACCAAGACATCCGTCTTTGCCGCAGCCGCGGGGCTGCTCGCGCTTGCCGGTGTGTGCTCCGCGCAGCCGCCCGGCATCACACCGGAAATGATCAACAGGGCCTTGCCCCTGGAAGGCGCGCCGCTTGCGGTGCCGGGACCATATGCGGTCACGTCTGAAAAGGCCTTCGGCTCGCCGGGCCTGCTCGTGTTTCATCCGACCAATCTCGACGCGTTCCCAAAGACGGACACGCTGCCCCTGATGGTGTGGGGCAACGGCGGCTGCGCCATCGAGACCGCGCGCTACTCAGGCTTCCTGACGACGATCGCGTCGCACGGCTTCCTCGTGATGGGAACGACCGCTCAGGAAGGCGCGGCGCGCCGGCAGGCGACCGCCGACGACATGCGCGCCGCCGTCGATTGGGCCGAGAAGGAAAACACGCGCGACGGCTCGCCGCTGAAGGGCAAGATCGCGATGGACAAGGTCGCCGTCATGGGCCAGTCGTGCGGCGGATTCCTGTCGATCAGCCTCGGCGCCGATCCGCGCGTCGAGACGATCGGCGTGTTCAATTCCGGCGTCCTCCCCCCGAATCCCAACGCTCCGCCTTCGCCGTTTCCGACCGCGGACGGGCTCAAGAAGCCTGCACGGTCCCGTGCTGCTCGTGAACGGTCACGAGCCCGACTTCATGATGGAGAATTCGAAGGCGACGTTCGAGGCGATCAACAACTTGCCGGTCTTCTACGGCGCGCGGCACAACGCCGGCCACACGGCGACGGTTTTTCACCCGGGCGGCGGCGAGTACGCCAACGTCGCGTCGAATTGGATGAAGTGGAAGCTCAAAGGGGACAAGAAAGCCGCGGCGATGTTCGTCGGCAAGAACTGTAGCCTCTGCACGAATCCCAACTGGGACGTGAAATCGAAAAGGCTTGCCGAGTAGATCATCATGAAGTCCACAATCGCTCTCGCCGTACTCGTCGGCTGCGCTGCGGCAGCCGTCGTCGCTCAGAGTCCCTCTTCGGCTTATCCTCGCGGCACGCAGCCTCCAGTCCTGGCAGAATCCCGGCCTGAAGAGCGTCCTCGCGAAGTGCAAGAACCCGCCCGCGCCGTTCTCGATCCCCGGGGCCGGCCAGTCGGCAACCGCGAACGCCGCCCCGCCGGAGCCGCCGCCCCCGCCCGCGTCCACCGCGATCCCCGGCGTGATCGCCGCGGGGCAGACGTGGAAGATCGTCTGGTCGTGGGAGGGCAACAACGTCGACGGCCCGATCGCGGGTGACAACGGCACGGTGTTGTTCGCGAACAACGACGCGAGCAACGTCATGCAGCTCGATCCGGCGACGGGCCTCGCCACGATCGTCCACCGCGACACGAACACCAGCGGCGCGGTGTCGCGCAGCAAGAACGGCGCGCTGTTCGTCGTCGAACGCGGGCTGGGGTCGGCCATCGAACAGCTGGAGCCCCAGCGGAAGATGCTCGCGAACTCGTTCCACGGCGAGCCGCTCGAATGCGTCGGCGGCGTCGTGAACGATCTGGTGGCCGACGCGCGCGGCGGCGTCTACTTCTCGGTCACCGGCGCCGCGGGAAGCGGAGTGTTCTACGCCGACCCGAAGGGCGTCGTCTCGCAGTATGGGAAGGATGTCCCGCTCGCCAACGGCATCATCCTCAGCCCGGATGAGAAGACGCTCTACGTCACGAACGGCGCGGTGGTGTTTGCGTTCGACGTGAAGGCGGACGGCTCGCTGACCAACCAGCGCGAGTTCGGCAAGCTGCAGGGCGGACAGGGCGGCGACGGATCGGCGGTCGATGAGCAGGGCCGCGCTGTATGTCGCGACGGGCGCGTCGGTCGATGTCTTCGCGCCGGACGGCAAGTTTCTCGGCAGCATCGCCGGACCGCAGGGTCTGCACGGCACGTTCTTCGGCGGTCGCGACAAGAAGACGCTCTTCGGCATCGTCTTTTACGGCACGTGGGGTACGCCGAGCGCGCGAAACCGGATCATCGCGATTCCGATGATCGCGGAAGGCTATCAGGGGCGCGCGAAGTAGTAGGAAGTAGTAAAAGGAGGAGCAGCTGTGGTGAAAAAACTGGTTCTGTTCGCAATCTGCCTCGCGTCCCTGGGTGGGAACGCGATGGCGCAGGACGCGAAAACCGTCATCGCCAACGCGCAAAAGGCGTTGGGCGATCCCAAATCCATCACGTATTCGGGATCGGCGAAGGATGTCGCATTCCAGCAGTGTGGCGCCAACGCCGCCGCGATGAACTGCCAGGGGACGCACGATCCGATGCGGCCGATCACCAACTACGTCCGCGTGATCGACCTCACGGCGCCTGCGTCGCGTCACACCGGCGTGACGAACAACATCGGGCCCGGCGGCTCGACGACCGTCACGCCCGGCACGTTCTTCCAGCAGGTCACGCCGCAGCAGGCGGATGTGGCGCAACCGTGGGCCGGGTCGCTCGAGCTCTACATCACGCCGTGGGGTTTCCTGAAAGGCGCTGCCGAGAACAACGCGACCACGAGCCGCCGCAAGCGAGGCAAGAACTATACGGTCCTGACGTGGAGCCCGGCGGTCAAGGCGCCGTCCGGCAAGAAGCTACGTCATCAACGGCTACGTGAACGACAACAATCATCATCGATCGGGTCGAGACATGGCTCGGCGACAACATCATGGGCGACATGCACGTCGTCGCCACCTACACGGGCTGGAAGGACTTCGGCGGAGTCATGGCGCCTTCGAAGATCGTGCAGACGCGCGGCGGGTGGCCGTTCTTCGAAGTCGACGTGACGGCGGCGAAGGCGAATCCTCGCCGACGTCGCCACGCTGGCTCCTGCGCCCGCGCCGGCTGCAGGCCGTGGCGGTCCCGGCGGCGGCGGACGCGGGCCGAGGCGGCCCGGCACCGGCCCTGGTCGTCACTTCCGAAAAACTCGGCGACGGCCTGTACAGGCTGACCACCGGAGCCGGCAGCTACGATTCGCTGATCGTGGAGTTCAAGGACTACATCATGATGCTCGAGGCCGGACAATCCGAGGCGCGTGCGCTCGCGTACATCGCCGAAGCGAAGAAGCTCATCCCCAACAAGCCGATCCGCTACGTCATGAACACGCATCCGCACTCCGATCACACCGGAGGGCTGCCGGCGATGGTGGCCGAAGGCGCGACGATCATCACGCAGAAGAACAACGAGGTGTTTTTCGAGCGCGCGCTCAACACGCCGAGAACGCTGCTGAACGACACGCTCGCCAAGAATCCCGAAGAAGGCCAAGGTCGAAGCCGTGGCGGAGAAGAAGGTCTACTCGGACGGAACGCGAACCGTCGAGATGTACCACATCTATCCCGGCGCCGCACTCGAACGGCCTGATGATCGCGTACATCCCGAAGGAGAAGATGCTCTTCCAGGGCGATTTCTCGCTGCCAGCCGCAGGGCAGCCGGCCAACGATCACGTCAAGGCGCTGGTGCCGGTTCTCGAGAAGCTCAATCTGGACTTCGATCGCTATATCAACGTGCACGCCTCCGCGGCTCCCGCAGACCAAGGCGCGATCTCTGGAAAGCCGTGGGGAAATAGGTCGTGACTGACGAGGTCCACGGCGCGACGGGTCCGAAGCAGTGGCTGGTGTGGGCCGGCTGGATCCTTGGCGCCGTGGGTCTTCTTGCCCGCTGACGACGGCCCTGTTCCTCTGGGCGGGAATCTACCTACGGGAGGAGCGCCTGCGATCGCTGCTTCCGTTCCGCCGGAGGGCATCGCGTTAGGAGAACATGATGCGCAATCACTTGTTGGTAACGGGGTTCGCGTGGCTGGCAACCGTGACGCTGGCGCCGCTGCCTGCGGCAGCCCAGGGCAAAGCATCGGCTCCCTCTCGGACACCCGACGGAAAACCAAACCTGGCAGGCATCTATTCGTTCAGCACGATCACGCCGCTTCAACGGCCGGACGCGCTCGCCGGAAAGGGCACGCTCACCGAGGAAGAGGCGGCGGCGTTTGAAGCGGAGGAGAACAAGCGGCTCAATCGCGATTTGTTCGACCCGGTCAAAGGTCAGCCCAGCGCGGGGTACGCACCGCGAGCTCAAGGCGGGGTGCTGTCCTACAACGAAACCTGGTACGAGCGCGGCAACCGGCTGACCAAGGACAAGCGTACGTCGCTCATTTTCGATCCCGCCGACGGGAAGATTCCGCTGACCGACGCCGCGCGGCGAAGGGTCGCGGCCATGCGGCAGTTCTCGGACTCCGGCCTCGGCGACTCGTATGCCGACCGGCCCCTCGCCGACCGCTGCCTCCAGGGGTTCAACTCCGGTCCGCCGATGACGCCGGGCGCCTACAACAACAACGTGCAGATCGTGCAGTCGCCCGGGTACGTGGTGATCGTCAACGAGATGGTGCACAACGCGCGCATCATCCCGACCGACGGACGTCCGCATACGAAGCTCCGTCAGTGGTCGGGCGACTCACGCGGCCGCTGGGAGGGCGACACGCTCGTCGTCGAGACCATCAACTTCCGGCGCGAGACGAGCCTGCAGGGGTCGACCGCGGACACGCGCCTCGTCGAACGCCTGACGCGGGTCGACGGCGAGACGCTCAAGTACGAATTCACCGTCACCGATCCGACGGCGTACACGCAGCCATGGAGCGCGATGGTGCCGTGGACGAGAATCCGCGAGCCGCTCTTCGAGTACGGCTGCCACGAGGGCAACTATGCCCTGCCGAACATTCTCGCGGGCGCACGCGCCCAGGAAAAACAGTAGGCCGAAGCGGGCCGGTAAACAACCGGCGAGCGCGCGCCCGCGAAGACATCTGAAGCCATCACGCAGCGCGTCGCGCGATGGAGAGTCCCCGCCGGTGGATTACGGCAGGAATCGCACGCGCCCGCTTTCGAGCTCGTAGACGCCGCCCGCAAGCTTCATCTCGCCCTCGGCCATGCGGGCTTTCCCCTCCGGCGTTTCAAGAAGCTGATGCATCGACCAGCGCACGTTGGCCTCCACGGCCGCGCGCATCTCGGCATCTGGGGCCTGTTCGGGCGGGAGATCGCGGAGGCCTGGAAGGATGTTGTCGAGCAGCAGCGCGATGCGGGAAGGCTCGTTGGCGCCGTGCCTGGCGGCAAGGGCCGCGCTGACGGCGCCGCAGCCCTCGTGGCCGAGCACGACGAACAGCGGCGTCCGCAGATGCACGCCCGCGTACTGCAGCGTCCCCATCACCTCGGGCGAGATTACGTTGCCCGCCACCCGAACGATGAACAGCTCGCCGAAGCCGGCGTCGAAGATCAATTCAGGCGGCACCCGGGAGTCGCTGCACCCCAGGACAGTCGCGTACGGGTGCTGGCCCTTGGCGAGCGCGGCGAGCACCTCCTTCTGAACTGTGGGGAAGCGCGCTTCGCCACGGACGAAACGCTCGTTGCCGGCGACCAGACGCGCGAGCGCCTCGTCGGCTGTGTAGGTGGGCGATGTGTGCATGTTCATCTTAGGCGAGAGCTGTGTCGGCGGCCTCCGCCGGATCGACGTAGGGCTGACTGATGGCCCCGAGCCCGGTCCGGCCGTGTCGGACAGCGAGCTTCAACAGGCGCAGGAACACCTGGGCGGTGATGAAGGCATCGCCGCTCGCCGTGTGCCGGTCGTGAGGCACGACGCCGAACATCTCGCACAACGCATCGAGCGTGAACTGACGGATCGGCGGTCGCCCGGCGAAGGCGCCGTCCCGTTCGAGATGGAGCGTGAGATCCATCGTATCGAGGCTGCGGTTCAGCAGGTGCGTGGCCCAGTGACGCTCGTAGGCGGCGTCGAAGGTGCCGACGTCGTGACCGATGTGATGGCCCACGATCACGCCGTCGCGCACGTAGTCGAGGAATCGCTCCAGCGCCACCGGCTCCTCCATCCCGCCGCGGCTCTCGTCGCGCGTCACGCCGTGCACGGTCACGGCGCTGGTGTTCTCGCTCACCCTGAGCAGCACGCTGAAGCTGTCTTCGATCAGGATCTCACCCGCCTGCACGGCGACGGCGCCAATGGTGATGATGCGATCCGTGCGCGGGTTGAGACCGGTCGTCTCCGAGTCGAGGACGACGAAACGGACCTGGTCGATGGGCGTGTCGTCGGCCCACGTGGCCTCGAAGCTCTGCTGATACCGGGTGATGAACGGCGGCGGCTCAGATCGCATCCAGCCACGCGGGATCGGCGGTGAACTCGAGCAGCCGTTGAATCGCCGGGAAGCCGCTCTTCAGGATATGGCGATCGTGGCGGCTGAGAAGCGCCGCGGGGAGCTCCGATCCGGTCGTGCCCTGGGCTGATCCCGATGCGGCCTTGCTGCCAGAGGACGATGCGCAGCGTCTCGGAGGCATCTCGAAAGATGGCCTCGTGCGCAGGCAGCAGACCGCGCGCGATGGCGAAACGATCGAGCGTCGAGGTCCCCATCACCTGCCGCGCGGCCATGCCGAAGACCCGGCCGACGTCGACGAGCGGTCGCAAGGCGCTGTGCTCGAGACGGAAGACGGTCGTCTGTTCGCCCGAGTCCTCGATGACGGCGTCCTGGAAGAACGTGAGCGGCGGAAGGCTCGCGAGGCAGTCGTGCGCAAGGACCCACAGGATGTCGCGGTCGACGCCCTGGGCGACGGCCCCACGGACCTGGTCCCAGAGCGCCCGCTGACCGTGGAGCGGGCGCAGGTCGAAGAGCGGGCGGCTCCGCGCCATCTCCTCGAGCACCGGATTCCGCATCCAGGCTTCGTAACGCCGGCTCCACTCGGCCGCGCTCGCCACGTAGAAGGACGGCTCGAACGGCGTCTCGAAGCCGGGCAGGTAGTTGCACGCCGCCAGGCTTTCGGCCACGCGTGCGTAGCTCTCTCGAGGATCCCAGCCGCTCGTCAGTTCCCCGTGAATCAGGACCACGTGAGGAATCCGCCACGTCACCGACTCCCCGCGTCCGGCCGTCCCGCAGAGACACCAGCAGCCGGAGGTGTCGGATTGACCGGTCAGGGCGAGGATGCGTGTCAGGATGCCGCGATCGACGACCTCGATGAACCGCGCGATCCAATCGGTCGGACGCCGCGCTCGTGAAGTGCTGGAGCGCGCACGCGCGGGCCCGTTGGTTGAGCGCTCGCAGCTCCTGTGTATCGGCCGCCCGGCGGATGTCGCTGAGAATGGCCGCCGGTTGATCGCCGAAGGCCGGCATGAGATCGCGCGTCGTGACGACTGCCAGCAGGCGGCCGGTCGCGGTGCCGTCGGTCGTCATGGCCACCGCATCGGCGCTGGCGGCGCCAATGGCGATCACGCCGTCGGCGATCGATGCGTCCGCGGCGACGGTCGGCGGCGCCACGGTCTGCAGCTCCGCAGACCGGCCGATCCGAGCGGCCGCCGCCGTTTGCAATCCAGGCAAGCAGCGCGCTCGTGGTCAACAGGCCCGCGAGTCGGGACTCCGCATCGACGACCGCCATGGCATCGGACCCGGTACGGACCAGCATGCGCGCGGCGTCGGCGATAGCTGTCCTCCGGCCGACACACCTGAAGCGGGCCCGCCACCTCGTGCAGGAATATCCGTGGCGGATCGGCCCGCTCCTCGGTCCGCTGGAAGTCGGCCGTCACCCTGCCCAGCGCCGCCACGTACTGGCGGGCGTACGGGTGGGTGAGCACCAGATCCTCGAAATCGGTCGCGGGAAACCCGTAGATGACGACGTCGCTGGCGGACCGGGCCGAATGGAGGCACGCCTTCGCCCCGTTGAACCGCTCGACGCCGAGCAGGTCGCCCGCGCCCCGGACGTCGCGCAGTTCCGCGTGACCGCCGGTCTCGTCCCAGAGCGTGACCGTGCCCTGTTGGATCACGAAGACGTGCAGCTTGTGCGGCTCCCCCTGCCACAGGATGAATTCATTGGCTTCGTGAAATCGGACGCGGCCGTGCGCGGCGAGCGCCAGAAGGTCGGCATCCTCCATCGCATGAAACGGCGGGTGCTGCTTCAGGAAGTCGACGACGCGGTAGCTGATGGCTGATGTGTCCACGGAATCCCCGGATTATATTGGCAACCCCTTGTCATCGGCGTCGTGACATGGTCGGCTGAGCCGCTCCGCGTGGTTTCTGCGCGTTAGGTTGTGGACCTTGACCTGCGCAGGGGGCATGTATGCGGATTCTACGTGCGTTGGGAGGCCGACTGCTGCCCTGTGGGTGCCTCGTCGGCCGGTACGAAACCTACGGCGGCGCAACCGTGTGGATGGTGGATGTCGTGGCTCGCAGCTGCAACGTTCCCTCTCATGGCGCCAATGCGATCATTGCGCCGGTTGAACCCACCCCCTCGAACATCGTGGTCATGCCCCAGCAGCATTCATGAGCGCCGCTACTTTCCGCCTGGCGCCGCGGGAAAGAGGCTGGGCAAGGCGCCTTTCGATTCGACCAGGCGGCGCGCAATGTAGTTGACCACAACCGCGTCGCTCCGTGCGGCCGTGAGGTATGCCGCGCGCAGCAGTTGCTCTCTGCGCGCGCGGAGTGTCCCGCTGATCTGCTCTTTCACTCCCGGCATCGTCAGGTCGCGTTGGCCGGCCGGCTCGTGCGCAACCACCAGCACGAGCGTGAGCGCGCCGCCCGAGCTGGCCACGCTGATCGTTCCCGGCGTCTTGTTCAGCACCGCGTCGCGCAGTTGCTGCGGCGCCTGCTTGAGCCTGGACACCGGCACGAAGCCCAGGTCGCCGCCGCGCGGCGCCGACTCGGGATCCTCGGAATAGCCGCTCGCAAGCTCGCGGAAGTTTCCGCCGGCTTTGAGGCGGTCCATCAGCATCCGGGCCTTGGCCGCTGCCGCCTCCGGTGTCGTGGCATCGTCGCCTGAACTGTTGGCGATCTGCGCCTCGCGCGTCGGCGTGATGACGATTTGTGCGATGTGGTACGCCTCTTCCGCCACGTTGAACTTCGCGCGATTTGCGTTGAAGAAATCCGTGACCTCCTGATCGGTCACCGCG
Source organism: uncultured Acidobacteriota bacterium (assembly GCA_963755195.1). Taxonomy (GTDB): domain Bacteria; phylum Acidobacteriota; class Vicinamibacteria; order Vicinamibacterales; family CAVVIG01; genus CAVQJU01. The sequence continues at coordinate 792,156 of CAVWIZ010000001.1, forward strand.
ATCTTCGAATCCACTTCCTGAGCGATGACTTTTTGTGTCAGCAGTTCAACCCGCAGCCCGGCCCGCATGTCGTCCGGGCTCAGGCCGCGTTTCGTCAGCTCCTGCTGAAAGACCTGGGGCGCAACGTTCTTGCTCGCCTCGGCATAGGCGGTGTCCAGCTCGGTTGGCGTCACGTCGAGTTTCAGTTGCCCGGCTTTCGCGAGAAGAATCTTCTGGATGATGAGGTCGTTCAGAAGGCTCAGCTTGGCCGTCAGGATTTCCTCGTCCGACAGCGTCTGCGACGAGTCTCGCGTTCGCCGGTACGCCTTGTCCACATCCTGGCGCGTAATCTCCCCGCCATCGACGACGGCCCACGCATCGGCGGAGACCGTCTTGACGGGAGTCGCCGGCGTTGATCGACACGCCGTGCCCAGCACGGCCACAAGCATCAGCAATTTCTTCATCGGCGTCCTTTGGTTGTCTTCTTCCTTGCCTGTTTGCGGACCGGCTTCGCGGTCCGGGCCACCCTGGCAACGCGGGCGCCCCTGGCGGCCCTGGCAACAACGACATCGTGCAACTCGTACGCCTCGCGCAGCCAGTCGGTGACCGGCGGCTCTACTTCGTCGCGATGCGTAATCCGGATCATGTTCGCGAATTTCGACTTGGAGCCTTTCATCACGTTCCGCACCAGAGGCGCCTTCAGAGGCCGGCCCAGCATGATGCAGACCTCGAGAAACTTCGTCTTCGGCCGCACAAAAAAGTAACAGACCTTGCGCGAGAACATGATCGAGTGGTGCGAGGCATAGATCCGCTGCTCGCCGAACTCGACCGCCGTCTCACGCAGCCGCTGGTATGCGTCCTGCAAGTCCTCGGACAGGTCCTCGGTCAGCGCCGCTTCGGTTGTCGTCCAGCAGTCGTGCGCTTCACCTTCCTCGACCCACTGCTTGCAGTGGAAACATTGCCGCGCGACCAAGGCCGGTGTCCCGATTGCTAGCGCTTGTCCACCACGACGACGCCGCCCTTGACCGTCACTTTGGTCTTGAGCATGGCGTAGATGCCGTCACGTTCGAGTGGGTTGCCGTCGATCAGGATGATGTCGGCGAGCTTCCCCGCCTCGAGCGTTCCGATCTGATCCGACATGTGGAGGTACTCAGCCGTGTTGGGACCAATAATCCGCAGGATGTCGCGCATCGAGAACATGACGCTGTACGACTTCAGCTCGTGTTCGAGGACCGCGATGTCCGGGTAGTTCTGATCGGTGCAGTAGGCCAGCGCCTTCCCGCCGCTCCCATCCCAGATGGTCCGGGCATTCACGATCGTGTAGCCCGCCTCGGTGCCCATGGCCTTGCCGGCCGCATCCTTGTTGGCACCGGCGATCGCATCCGGCCAGGCCTTGCCGTCGCGGAATCGCGGCGAGTTGTCTTTTTCGAAGATGTCGATGATCGGCGCACCGAAGGCGATCAAGCCGAGGACAATCGAGTTCGTCGAGGCCACCTTGGCCGCGGCCTCCCGGCTCGTCCAGTCCTTGTTGGGCAGGTGGACCAGGCGACGCACACCGGCGTCGATGGCGGCCACCATTGCCGGCGTGCTCACGGCATGGACGTTGACCTGCACTCCTGCCTTGGCCGCTTCGTCGACGGTGGCCTTGAGCACTTCAATCTCTGCCGGGGTCGGTCCCGGCTCCGGAGTGAGCCCGATCTCGCCCGTGTGCATGATGCCCTTGGCGGCCATCGCACGGATCGCGGCACGCGCCTCGTCGGGAGTACCTCGCAGGTTGATGCGTTCCGAAGGAATGATCCGCGGGCCGTTGATCATGCCGCTGTTGATGTGATCCCTGAGCGCGAGGCCGCCGTCCCCGGGACCGCCACCGGACAGGATCGTCGTGTACCCCGCTTCGAGCAGCGATTGCATCTGCGCCTTCTCGTCGGGTCCGGTATTGATGTGCTTGTGCGCATCGATGAACCCGGGCAGGGCCGTCATGCCTTTGGCGTCGATGGTCCTGCCGGTGGCGGCTGACGGCGCGCCAGGCGCCACCGACACAATCTTCCCCGCGCGTACCACGATCGATCCGCGATCGATGACGGTGCCATTGGCAACAACGATGCGGGCATTGGTGATCGTGAGGTCTTGGGCGTTGAGGGGCGCAATCGCTCCCAATGTCAGGCCGGCAACGAGCGGCAACGCATGTCGATTCATGTCAGCTCTTCCTCTTGTGTCGGTTGTCGAAGCAGAACAAATCTACAGCAAACCGACGGTTAGGAACGAAAAAGCCACGATACGTCAGATTGCCCTTGACGGCCGTTCCAAAACGCCGGCGGGTATAATCCCCCAACAGTCCCACATGTCTCTGGCCGCCGGCGTGCAACTCGGCGCGTACGAGATTCTCTCGGTGCTCGGCGCGGGCGCCATGGGTGAGGTGTACCTCGCGCATGACGGGCGCCTCGGGCGCGACGTCGCCATCAAGGTGCTGCCGTCGGCGGTCGTGTACGACCCGGATCGTCTCCGCCGTTTCGAGCGTGAGGCGCGCGCCGCCGCCGCGCTCAACCATCCCAACATCGTCGCTGTTCACGACATCGGCCGGCACGGGGACACACCGTACATCGTGATGGAGTACGTGCGCGGTGAAACGCTTGCGGCCTATCTGCAGCGCCAGCGACCGTCCCAGGTCCGAGCCCTTGAGATCGGCATCGAGATCGCCGACGCCCTGGCCATGGCGCACGGCGGCGGCGTCGTGCATCGCGACCTCAAGCCGGGCAACGTCATGATCACGCCAGACGGGCACGTCAAGGTGCTCGATTTCGGGCTGGCCAAGAATCTTGCGCTTACAAGCGGCGGCACGACGATCGGCGGATCGCCGATGGACGAGGAGGGCACCATCGTCGGACAGGTCCTCGGCACGCCCGGCTATATGTCGCCCGAGCAGCGGCTCGGGCAGCCGGTCGACTATCGATCGGACATCTATAGCCTCGGGGTGATGCTGTACCAGCTCGTCACGGGAAAGCGCCCGTATCAGGCGGGTATCGACGCGCTGACTGCCCCGGTGCCGTCGGCCTGCAAGGCCGACCCGTCCGTGCCTGCGGCGGTGGGCGACCTGGTGGCGCGCGCGATGGCGAGGGCCCCGTCCGACCGTCCGCAATCGGTCGATGCGCTAAAAACGGAATTGAAGCGTCTCCACCGGGCGATCGATGCGTCAACCGGTGCCCTGACAGAGGAGCTGAGCTCGCAGGGCTCGCGCCGCTTCGTGCGCCGCAACGCGGCGTGGACGCTGGTCGCTGTCATCGGGCTCGCGTTGGCGGTGATTCCGATTTCGCGCTGGTTCGGGCCTACGCGAGGTCCCGCCGCTGCGCGCCCGGTGATTGCCGTGCTGCCGCTCACGAACCTGAGCGGCGACGAGTCAAAGGCCTATCTCGGCGTCGGCATCGCCGACGCCCTGACGACAAGCCTGGGACGATTCGCAGGCGTTTCGATTGTGTCGCGTTCGGCCCTGGAGGAGGCGGGTGCGCTGAAGACGACAGACGTCTCGAAGATTGCGGCCAGCCTCGGGGCGACGATGGTCGTTCAGGGGAGCGTGCAGCAGTCGAACGATCGGCTCCGCGTGAACGCCAACCTGATGACAGCCGACGGCAAGATTGTCTGGAGCGGCGACTCGGAATCGGCCGCGTCGGATCTGTTTGCCGCGGAAGATCGACTTGCGGGCTCGCTGATCGAGGCCCTGCGGATCACAGTCAGTAGCGAAGAACGGCAGCGCATGGCCACGCCCCCCACGGGAAATCGAGCGGCGCTCGACGCGTACTGGCAGGGACTGGCTCAGCTCGACCGCGTCGCCGACGAGCCGGCCTATTTCGATCGCGCGATCGTCAGTTTCCAGCGCGCGGTCTCGCTGGACCCTCGATTCTCACTGGCGCACGCTGCGCTGGGGAACGCCTACCGAGGAAAGGCTCGGGCCACGAACGACCGCGCCCTCATGAACCAGGCGACCGAGCAGGTCGCCGAGGCGCTCCGCATCGATCCCAATCAGACAGAAGCGCGCCTGTCGCTGGCGAACATCTACCGTGCGACTGGTCGCAATGGGGCAGCCGTCGAAGAGCTGAGGCGTGCACTCACCGACCAGCCGTCAAACGACGACGCGCGCCGGTTGCTGGGCGACATCCTGGCGGCCGAGGGGCGTCCCGACGAGGCGCTTGTCGAGCTGCAGCGGGCCGTCGCGTTGCGACCGCAATACTGGCGCAATCAGCAGTCTCTCGGTGTCTTCTACCTGCGGACGCGCAAGCTCAACGAAGCCATCACAACATTCACGCGACTGACCGAGCTCAAGCCCGACGACGATCTGCCCTATCAGCAACTCGGCGCCGCATACCAGACACTCGGCGACAATACGCGCGCACGGCAAAACTACGAGCGGTCGATCGCGTTGAATCCCAATCCGGGTTCATACACGAACCTGGGAACCATTCTCTATGCAGAGGGGAAGTACGAGGAAGCGGCCCGTGCGTACGAGGAAGCGATCCGCCTTTCGCCGAAACGCGCATTGTACCGGCGCAACGTTGCCGATGCATATGTGAAGCTGAAGCGCACGGCCGACGCAAGGGATGCATACGAGAAGGCTGTTCAGCTGGCGGAGGAAGCTCTCACGGTCAATCCGAGCGACGCGACGACAATCTCGCAGTTGGGCGTGTACGAAGCCAAGCTCGGCAGGCGTCTCGATGCCGAGCGACACGCGAACGGAGCCGCCGCGATCAACCCGACCAGTCCGGACGTGTTGTATCGGCGCGCGGTGGTCCTGGCGCTGAACGGCAAACCGGACGCAGCGCTCAAGCAGGTGTCGGAAGCGATCGCGCGGGGCTACTCAAAGCAGTTGGCCCGCGAAGACGATGACTTGTCCTCTCTGAGATCGCTTCCGACGTTTCAAACGCTCGTTGCGCCGGCGAAGTAGTTCGTCGAGCTCATTTGTCGATGCCACCGCCGCCGCAATCGGCGCATCCCACTTCGATTTCAGGATCGGGCCCCGCCTGGAGCGTTTTGTAGAAGACGAAGTACTTGTGGGTGCCTTTTGGGATGCCCGGGTCGACGGTTCCCTGAATGACCCAATACGTGATGGGGCCGATCATCTTCTGCTGCGCCTTCAAGACCCTCATCGCAGCCACGCCCATGACGTCGTCCTTGAAATGCAGCTCAACCTTGGACTTGTCGATGCTCGGGCAGACGTCGTCGTTGTTATGAGCGTTGCCGTTCTTGATGATCCAGGTGAGCTGCTCCGCGTTCTGTGACGGCAAGGTTTCCGTGGTGACCGTGGCCAAGCATTCGGCCGGGTACAAGCTGGTGTTGAAATTCTTCGTCATGTGAATGACGGTGAACCTCGGTTTGGCGAAAGCCACTCCCGTCATCAGAGCCACAGCCAGCACCAGGCCTGCAGGAATCACGAGCCTCTTCATAGCGCCTCCTTCGGCGGCCGTGATGGCACACGTGCTCCTCAGCGCGACGGCCACGCGATGAGGTCAATCGAATACGGGCTGCCTTCGAGCGTCCTGGCCTCAGGACCGGTGATGGCCCTGCTCGCCATCAATCCGACCGTCATCCCGCCGATCTGGGCAATCTCGCCAGGCACGATGGTTTTCCGGGCGTTGCCGTTGCCGACGCGAACATCGACGCTCGTATACGGCGGGCCGCTCACCTGCGTCGCCACGAGTCCGAATAGTGAAACGGCGACCGTCACCGGTGACGGTCCCGACTCCGTAACACGCGCAATCCCGCCGCCGTTGAGTGCACGTATCGCGAGAATCTGACGGCGGTTGAGCCGTTCGTTGCGCACGCGGTAGTCCACGCGCACCGTGTCGCCGGGCATGATCAGCAGCGCTCGGCCGCCTGCCCGAGCCTGGAGGGTGATGATCCTGTTGCCGCCAAGATTCAGCGAGAGCCGCTCGGCGCTTACGTCGCTGACCGTGGCCGGGCCGTCGTAGGCGGCACTCTCCTCCAGCCCTGCGGTCGAGATAATCCTGACGGCGCTCACAACGCCCGCGGGGATGCCGGCCCCCTGCGCCGGAATCGCCTGGTTCGGGGCGGTTGATGGTTGTCGCGACTGCACGGGTCGGTCGGTCCGTTCCAACGTTGACAGACCCGTCGCCAGCCCTTGATCGGCCGATTGCCGCCACAATCGGGCCTGCTCCGGCGTGGTTGCCAGGTTCGAGAGCTGAATCGCCGTACCGGCTCTCGGGAGACCGCCGACATCCATAAGAGCCGAGCGACAGCGACAAGACGACGATCATCGCGGCGACCGTTGTGCGCACGCTGATCATTGGCCTTCGCCCTTCATGGCACGAGCCAGCCGTTTCCGACCGGGCCGTCGAATTGCAGCATCGGCCAGTCTGCAACGTCGATGACGGTCTCGCTGTTCTCGTCGCTTACCCAGTCCACGACCTTGCCGCACACGGTGACGGGTGCGTCGCCGGATCCCGGCGGGTCGAGTGTCTTGCCCATGCCCGACGAATAGTCCACCGCGGTGCCCGCATCTTCAGGGGGGTCCCCTTGAGGCGACTCGGTGGCCCCGGACTTCCCGTAGTAGAACGGAGGGCAGGTCGCGTGCGCACGACGGAACTGATTGGAGAATCCCGTCCGCGTGTCCCAGGTGTACGACATCACGCTCCAGTGGTTCGGTTTGTACGGATGGTCGTCGTCATCGCCGCCGCCGTGATGCAGACCCAGGTCGTGTCCCAACTCATGGGTCAGCTCCTCGACGTGCGATCGCACCGAATGCACGAACGTGGGATGAGAGGCTGACAGCGACGTCCCCCAGTTGTCGAAGGTCACGAGAAAATCGTCGGCTCGATCGCTGCGGCCGGGCGAATCGCCATCCTGCGTCGCGCCCCAGATCGCGTAGTGAAAGATCTTGTCGCGATGGGTGTTGTCGAAGTTGCCCGCTTTCAGCGTCGAATACTTCGAGCGTCCCGAGCTCGGGACTGTCGGCGCACCCTGAAGCGGTGCCGACATCGAAGCACACGAGAGGACGTAGGGCACACTGCCCGACGTGTCCAGAATCAGGTTGATGCCGGGAGGACCCGTCGGGTTCAGAAACGGCGCGGCGTCGAACATCGCCCGCGCTGCAGCAAACGTTGCGGCTCCGACCGGATGCTGCAAGCCTGGCTGAATCGCCGTGGCGGCGGGCATCGCATCGAGTTCCAGGAGGATGTCGCGCCGGTACGGATTCAGGCCGAGCGCCCGCAGGTCGATATCGACGACGCCGTCGGCGTCGGCGTCGTAGCCGTTCATCTCCCACGCATCCAGAAGTCGGTCACCGTCGCTGTCCACGCTGGCGTCGTTCGCGGGTAGTTTGTACGACAGCACGTCGCTGGTCTGCAGGTCGAGATTGCGAACGGTGATGTCGAGAGTCGAGCCCGCGGCCCTGGCGCCAGGTAGCGCGATCGTCGAGACAAAGTGAGAGACGGGGTATCCGAACTCGGTCGGCTCGACGTCGTACCAGTTGTTCCGCAGGCCCTTGTGAGCGAAGGTGGCAACCTCGGCTCCCCCGATGAGCGCCACGGCGCCCACGTCGAAATTGGCGCCTTGCACGTACAGGCCGGCGGTGACGTGGCCCAACCCGTCGAAACTGGCGCCGAGCAGCGTGACTGAATCGATCCGTGGTTTGGGGAATGGCACCGCCGGGGCACGCACGGTAAACGGCCAGCTCGTCGATTGGCCCGCCGAATTCTTGACGGCGACGTTGTGGACACCCTGCGAGGCCGTCGGGGGCACCGAGAACATGGACGCCGTCAGGAAGCCTCCGGGGATGGCCGTCTCGTTCGGAGTACCTGCGTCCCAGACCACGGCGCTGAGGTCCAGGTTGGCGCCTTGGATCATGACAAGCGTGTGGGGAGGACCGGACGTGCGATCCAGTGAAGTGACCGTCGGAGGCGCGCATGCCGCCAGCGGCAGAACCGAGACGATTAACAGCGAGTGCAATCTCAAGTCGCCGCCGCGAAAACCCATGTTCTCCGGACGGCGCCATTCTAGCTGAGCCGACGCGTCATGACAGGAAAAACGAGGGGATGTCCCTTGGGCGGCGGCGCTGAAGAATTGAAGCAGGCGGTCAGGCGTTGACGGCCTGAGAGAGACGCGGCGTCCCGACGAGGGTCGCCAGCTGCGCGGCGAAAATGGTCGCAAGGGCGCGCACCGATTCTCTTTGCTCGCCGCCGCGCTGCAGCTCGACCGCGAAGACCCCCACGCAGCCCTCGGAGGTCATCAACGGCACGACCACGGCGCCCCTGGCGGTTTCGCTGCCGTTGACGATGCAGGTTTGCGTCGATCGAAATGCCGCGGCGGTGGCGTTGTCTGCGTCCCGGGGCACTCTTGGAAGCTGGGCGAGCACGTTGTCCGAATATCCGTGAGCGAGCGCGGGCACGAGCTCGGTGCCCTGGGCATCCCAGGCCCAGACGATAAGGCCCACCGCATCCAGAATTCCAGCGGCGCGTCGGAGCAGGGGCACCGCCTCTCGCGTCTCGTAAACCCGGCCGAGCTCGGTGCAGAGATGCGCGGCCGCCAGAAGATCGGGTCCCCCCCGCTGAAGATGTCGACGACGTTGACGTTGACATCGGCGTCGGCATTGGCAACGGCGCCGTCACCGGGGGGCGGTCGGCGACGGCTTCAGGCTCAACGATGGACGTGTGCTTCGTGGCGGGCGGCCCAACCCAGAGGCGTGACAACGAACCCATCGCCGAGCCGACAAGATACCGAAAACGGGTCGGCGGCCCGGGTGTGACGCGTGGGCCGGCCACGGCAGCGACCGCCTCTACCGTCGTGACATCTTCAACAGGATCGGGATGGAGCTCCAGAAACTCGCGGACGACGACGTCGGGCTCGAGGTCGATGGCATGCGCATAGGCGCGGATGAAGGCGCGGCGGAAGATGCCCGCCGGCCAATGCGACACATCGTCGCGCTCCAGCGCCTCGAGCAACGACGGGTTGATTTTGGTCTGCTCCGCGATCGAGATGAGGGTGATCTGCTGTTGTTCACGTCGCTGTCGCAATCGAGCGCCGAAACTTTCAGCCATGCAGGAGCTGAGAGTACCAAGATGTACGACGCAGTTCAAGGCAAGAAATCGCCGCTCAACCGTTTGGGCGCCGTGGAGTCTCGAGTTCGATTGACAGCAGCCCTGCTGAAAGCGCACGATGCCGCTGACCTTTGATGTTCTCCATGGCGGCCGCTCGACCAACGAGAGGTATCCGAGGATGTTGACAACGAGTGTGCCTCGGGCCCGGCGCGTGTCGCTCCCCATCTCGGTCATGTACCGCCGCACCGGTGACGACCTCTGGTTCTCCGGCAAGATCGTGAACCTCAGCGAGTCGGGCGTGCTGTTTGGACCCGCCGAACTGCCTGCGGGCGCCAGCGTGGAAGTCCTGCTGTCGCCCCCGATTCCCGTGGGGAGACTGGCGCCCGGCCGGCAAATCTGCGCGGGGAAGGTGGTCAGAACGACTCACGCGGGCGCCGCCGTGCGCTTTGACGAGTCGTGGTTCCTACTGGACGACTAGCGTCGGCGGCGTCGATGTCAGGGGGTTGCTATCGCCCGAGGCGACGGGCAGCTCCACGGCTGTCGCCAGCTCGCGCTCGCGCCGCCGGCGCTCGCGGAACCTGTTGAAGACGGCGCGCTCGCTTTCGAACCCGAGCGCCGACCGCAGGGTTGAACCCGCAAACGTGTGGGCCAGCATGGCCAGGCCGTGGTGCAGGACGAAGCCCGGGCTGTGGAGGCACGCCGCCGGCATATGCCGCAGCTTGATCCAGCGTTCGGCGCGCCAGCGCAGGAACTCCACCTCGTGGGCCGGCACGTCCTCTGTCCGAACGACGGCCGTGGTCCCGTCATAGTGTGCGACGTCCTCGTCCACGATCAGATTGCGACGGCGGAAGTCTTCGGTCATCGGCGTCCGCGGATAGGGCGTCGGGTGCTGCACGTACGGCCAGTCCACGTATCGCCGCGCGAACTGCAGGTTCGCCTCAATCGACTCACGGGTGTCGTCGGGGTTTCCGACGATCAGACCCGCCGACCACGTACAACCCGTGGCGGTGAAGATGCTCGATGGCCGCGACCGACGCGTTGCCGACCGCGCCGCCATGACGCTGCGTGTTCTTGGCGCTGGCCTTCAGGAAGCGAGATCCGCCTCCAGCACGTTCTCGATGCCGAGAAAGACATAGCGGAATCCCGCGCGCCGCATGAGCGGCGCCAGTCGCGCGCCGTGCTCGGCAATCGGTGACGTCATGGCCTGCACGATGTACTCGACGTCGGTGAACCCGCTTTCGATAATCGACTCGCACAATGCTTCGAACCTGCGCACGTCGAGCGTGATGTTGTCGTCAACCAGGAAGATCGCCCGTGCGCCGTGGCGGCGGGCGTCCGCGATGTCGGCCAGCACCCGTTCGGTCGAATACGGGTGAAAGTTCCGGCCGCGCATCTCGATAATCGAGCAGAAGCTGCAGTCGTAGGTGCACCCTCGCGACGTTTCGACGACATCCGCCTGACGGCCGAGCAGGGTATAGCCGCCGAGCACGCGCGCGCCGCGGTCGGGCAGCCGCAGGTCCGCGGACTTCAGGGCGGCGACCGGGCGGTTCGGATTGTGGGAGAACCCGCTCGCCGGTTCGATAGGAGAGTCCCGCGATCGACTCCAGGCCGCCGCCCGTTTCGAACGCCCGCAAGAGCTCTCGAAACGTGAATTCCCCTTCGCCGCGCACGAGGAAGTCGATCGGCGCGCACGGCTCATAGGCGTCTGGAGCGAGGCTCGGGTCGTAGCCGCCGGCGACGATGCGTGTGTCGGGCCGGAGACGGTGAATCAGGTGCGCGACCTTCATGGCCGTGGCGCGCTGGAACGTCATGACGGACAGCCCGACGACTTCGGGCCGGAGCTCCTGCATCAGCCGCGCGATCGTCGGGCCGACGTGGCCCTGCGCGAGGATCAGGTCGGCGATCGCCACCCGGTGATGCGGATCGACGTTGCCGGCGAGCGAGGCGAGCGCGCCATTGGGGATCCGGATGGCCACCGGCGCCATGTGCTCGAACGAATCCGGCATCGACAACAGGAGAATATTCATGAGAACCTCCCGACCGCGCCAGTCGAAAGTCTACGGCAAGATGACTTGAGTTTGCGATAGCATAGCCGCCTCAGGGCGCCGTTTTTTGATGGCTGCGACCGACGTGGGCCGCTTGACGTGACTCGAAGATTGGAGGCCGCATGAGTGGCGAGCATTCGAGAACGCTTACCGGGGTAGCTTCGGCGGGAGGGCGGATGACCCGCGAGGACCTCGCCTCGCTCTTCGATCGTCGCGAGGCGGCGTACGACGATCTCGACTCGGTGACACTCGCCGCCGACTACGCGGACGACTGCATCGTCGAAAGCCCGGTCGGCGGCACACACGAAGGCCGGGTAGCCGTCGAGGAGGTTCTGCGAGGCGTCTTCGAAGCGTTTCCGGATATCAAGGTCCGCACGGACCAGCTGGTGATCGACGGCGACCATGTGTCTCAGATCGTCCACGTCGAAGGGACCGACCTGGGCCAGTTTCTCGGCATGGAAGCCACCGGCAAGTCGTTCAAACTGCCGGCGGCGTTCATTTTCGAGTTCAGGGGACGCCAGATCGTCCGCGAGCGCCGCATCTACGACTTCACGGGCCTGCTGGTGCAGATTGGCGTGCTGAAGGCGAAGCCGATCTGAGTCAGGAGGCGGCGTGAAAGGGTTCCTCAGGGCGGCCGCGTCAATCGCGATCGCAGCCGCCATCTCGGCGTCGTTTCCGCTGTCGGCTCCACTGTCTGCGCAATGGCCGCCTTATCCGACGGCCGGCGTTCCGAAGACACCGGACGGCAAACCGGATTTGATCGCGCTTGCGCCCCGGACGGCCGACGGCAAGCCGGATTTTTCGGGAATCTGGATCCGAGGCGACGGACAGCTGGGACCAGCCGGAGGAGGCACGCTGTCCGGGCCGGCCCCTCGTTCTCCCGCGGACCTCCAGTGACGACATTCCGGGACGTCGGCGTCAACGTCAAGGAAGGGCTGCCGCTGCAACCGTGGGCGGCCGAGCTCGTGAAGGCGCGCAGGGCAGAGAACAGCAAGGACAATCCGGACGCGCACTGCCTGCCGATGGGCCTCATGCAGTTCCACAATCACGGGCAGCCCAGAAAGATCGTCCAGACGCCTGGCCTGGTCGTCATCGTCTACGAAGCCAACTACGGTCTGCGGCAGATTCTCATGGACGGCCGGAGTTGCCGACGAGCGACGCGCAACCGTGGTGGTACGGGTACTCAATCGGCAGGTGGGACGGCGACACGCTCGTCGTGGAAACGACCGGCTTCAGGGACGGCGGGTGGCTCGACATCATCGGCAATCCGCTCACCGATGCGGCGAAGCTGACCGAGCGGTTCCGGCGGCCGAATTACGGAACGCTCGAGATCGACGTCACGGTCGACGATCCGAAGGCGTACACCAAGCCATGGACCGTCCGCGTCAACCAGCGCATCCTGCTCGACAGCGAGCTCATGGAGTTCATCTGTCTCGAGAACCAGCAGTTCGAGTTGTACCTGAAGGGACAGAAATAGGATCGGCCGTGTCGCACGCGGCTATTCATGTCTGAGCGCGCGCAGGGGATCCACCAGCGACGCGCGACGCGCCGGGAAATAGCTGGCGGCCATCGTCAGGCCGATCAGCAGGACCGGGACGACGACGTAGGCTGGCCGGATTTGGCGCGCCGAGCCCCGCCATGCCGGCGGTGAGCAGGCGCGCAACGGCCACGCTCGCGACAGCCGCCGACCAGGATCCCCGCGATCGAGAGCGTCAGGCCCTGGCGCAAGACCATTTTCAGCACGTCCGACCGGCCGGCGCCAATGGCCATGCGGATGCCGATTTCCCGCGTCCGGCGCGCCACCGAGTACGCGACCAGACCGTAGAGCCCGACGAGCGCGAGCGTCAATCCGAGCAAGCGCCCATCGCGCCGGTCGCCTGCATCAGCAGCAGAGGCGCCGCGATCGCCTGCTGCTCGTAGAGGCTCGAGAACGTCCGGAGGCTGAAGATCGGTTGATTCACGTCGAGGGCGCGCACCACGTCGCGCAGCGGCGCCGCGAGCGGGGCCGCATCGGCGCTCGTCGTTTCGACGAGCAACGACATCTGCGGCCTCTCGTCTTGCGCAAACGGCAGGTAGAGGAACGGCGTCGGCGGCTCGGTGATGGACGAGTACTTGCCGGTCTTCGCCAGGCCCACCACCTCCAGCCACGGACCCTGGCCGTCGTTCAGGCGTATCCGTTTTCCAATCGGGTCCTGATGGGCCAGTACGTCTTCGCGAACTCCTCGTTGACGATGGCGACCCGGCGCGAGCCGTCCTTGTCGTCGGCGGTGAACGCGCGTCCGCGGACGATCTCGGTCCTCATCGTGCCGAAATAGTGCTCGTCCACGGCGGCGGCGCGCAGCGACACGTGTCTCCTGTCCCCGAGGGAACTGGTACCCTTCAGGAATCGACCGCTTCGACCCGGGCAATCGTGGGTCGAGCGGAACCGCACTGGTGAGGGCCACCGACGACGACGCCCGGCAGCGCCCGCGCGCGATCCACGAGATTGCGATAGAAGTCGTGCGTCTGGGCCGGCGTGTACCGTACGAACGACGTATCCGCGGACATCATCATCAGATGATCCGTGCGGAATCCCGGATTCAAGTCCAGCGACTTGCGAAAGCCTGCCAGCAACATGCCGGCGGCGACGAGCAAGCACCATCGAGAGCGCGATCTGCGCGACGACCAGCACGTTGCGGCCGATGGTCCGCTGCCGGGTCGGTCTGGCCCGGCTCCGCGCTCTTCAGCGCCGGGACCAGCTGCGGTTTTCAGGCTTTGCCACGCGGGCGCCAGGCCGAAGAGCACCGCGCTCACCACGGCGGCCAGCAGGCTGAAGAGCGAGGACGCGGTGGTCCAGCTGCGGCGCGATCGACGACCGGCAGCTCGGTCGGCACCAGCGGTCTGCAGCGCGGTACGACAGGAAGCGGATACCGCCGTAGGCGAATCCCAGTCCGAGCACAGCGCCGAGGAGCGCCAGCATCAGGCTCTCGGTCAGCAACTGCCGGAGCAGCCGCATCCGGCTGACGCCCAGCGCGAGCCGGATGGCGATCTCGCGCGAGCGGGCGCGGGCCCGGCCGAGCATCAGGTTCGCGACGTTCGCGCAGGCAATGATCAGCACGATCGCCGCCAGCGCCGTCATCATCGCGATGTGAGGATCGCGATGGTCGCGGCTGCGATCGAATGCGCTCCTGCAGCTCGGTGCGAACGGCCATCGTGCGATTCCGGTTCGCGTCCGGATACTGCTGCTCCAGCTCCTTCCAGAGCGTCGTCAGCTCGGCCTGGGCGCGCTGGCTGCGACACGCCGGATTTCAGCCGGCCCTTGACGTCGAACGACGCGCGCCTCTCGGTCTTCAAGCGGGTTCTCGCGTGCGGGCGCTCAGATGCCGCTCGGCCATCATCGACCGGCACGTAGAACGCCGGCCGGACGAACTGGTCCATGCCGGTGAAGCTCTCCGGCGCCACGCCGATCGACGTTGAAGTCGATGCCGTTGATCAGGACGATGCTGCCGAGAACCGAACGGATCCTCGGCCAGCACGTTCTTCCAGAAGTCGTAACCGAGCACGACGACGGCGTCACGGCCCGGCACCCGTCCTTCTTCCGGCGCGAATCTGCGTCCGAGCACGGGCTGAATGCCGAGCACGTCGAAGAAGTTGTCGCTCACCAGCATCCCCAGCCGCATCTCGCGAGCGGCCTGGCGCGATCGGCCAAAGCTGACGGTCGAGCAACTGGTCGGCGATCAGACCGTCGAACGATCGCGACCTGTCCCGCAGGTCGCGGTAGTTCGGATACGAAACGCGCCGCTGAACTGCGTTGGTCTTCAGGGCTGGCGGCCGTGATCGTGACGACGGAGCCGGGATCGCGCACGGGAAGCGGACGCAGGAGGATGGCGTCGTGAAAGCTGAACAGGGCGCTGTTCGCGCCGATGCCGAGCGCCACCGAGAGGGCGGCCACGAGCGGTGAAGCCGGGACTCTTCGCGAGCATCCGGACGGCATGGCGGAGATCCCGGCCAACCTCGTCAATCACGCGAAAGCCCCGCGCCTCGCGGAGCTGCTCGACGTAGTTCTGCACGCCGCCGAATTCCCTGTTCGCCTGCCGGTTCGCCTCGTCGGCGGGAAGTCCGCGTTTTGACAGCTCCTTCGCGCGGCTGTCGAGGTGAAACGCGAGCTCGTCGCGTGATTCGCGCTCGAGACGCGACCGCCGGAACAGGTTGGCGATGCCGCCGGCGAGCCAGGCCAGCCATCGCATGTCACGCCTCCTCGGGCTTCGTCTTGAGCGCAACCGCCATCGCATTGACGAGCCGCTGCCAGCCGTCGGTCTCCTCCCGAAGCCGCCGCCGCCCCGCGGCCGTCAACCGGTAGAACCTGGCTTTCCGGTTGTTGTCGGAGATCCCCCACTTCGCGTCGATGCAGATGCTGACGCTCGAGGCGGGCGAGCGCGGGATAGAGCGCGCCCTGTTCGATGCTCAAGGCGCCTCCCGAGATTTGCTCGATCCGAAGCAGAATGCCGTAGCCGTGCAGCACCTCGAGTGACACGGCCTTGAGAATCAGCAAATCCAGCGTGCCCGGAAGCAGTGCGGCGCTCTGTCCCATGCTCACTCCTAATCGACTTAGGCAGTCTACCCGCCTTCTCCTAAGACGTCGAGGAGAGCGTGTCTGTTCCAGCGGCCGGCTTCATCTCGCGCATGTGGAGCCGCCGGAGCTCGCGCAGGATTCGTCACTGGATCACGAAACTGCATGTGTCGCCCTGGAACACAGTCCCGCAAGCCTTGGCCGACGGATTGACCCTAACTGATGAGGTCTCAGACGGTTACAGCCACCCGCCCGCCGTTTAACTGCCGGGCACCACACTTGCTCGACCCGTGCCTGGGGTTCCGCGAAACCCGAGGAGGATATCCATGCGTGCCAATAGACTTGCGTCCTTGAAAAAGTTCGTGCGCCAGAAGCGGAAGTCGCTGCACCTCACGGGAAGGACCGGAGTCGCCGTCGCCCTTGGCACGGTGGGAGTGTGTGTTGCGGCGGCCGCGATACTCGTCGCCGCGCGTCAACCGTCGCCGCCGGCGAACGTGGTGAACATGAGGACGCCCAAGGCGCAGTTGGAAGAGGCGGGGATCGACTCGAGGGTGAAGGTGGATGCGCGGCGGTTCGAGATGAAGAACACGGCGTCGAAGGCGCTTGCGCCGGAGCCGACAGCCGTGACGATCACGGGATGCCTCGAGCACGAGGACGACGGGACGTTCCGGCTGGAAAAGACGGCCGGCGCGGACGCGCCGAAGTCGCGAAGCTGGAAGTCGGGCTTCCTGAAAAAGCGGTCTGCCAAAATCGAGGTCGTCGATGCGGCCAACAAACTCAAGCTGTCGAACCAGGTCGGGCAGCGCGTCAGCGTCCAGGGTCTGCTGGTGGACCGCGAAATGCGGGCGCGCTCGCTTCAGCGCGTGAGCGGGTCGTGCGGCGACTGATATCCGACAGGGCGGGGGCGCTTCGGAACAGCGGCGTTTCGAGCGCCCTCGTCAGCCAATCCCGATAGTCCGGCTACTTCGCGGGCGCGGCCGTCGCCGTTGCAGCCGCCCTCGCCGACATCGTCATCAGGGCCTCGATCTCCCGAGGTATTCGCGGCGCCGCGGCGGAGAGGATCTTCGGCTCACCGGCCGTGATCAGCACATCGTCTTCGATACGCACGCCGATGCCGTCGTAGCGGGCCACGGCTGACCGGATCGACTCCTGCTCGGACGGCGAAAGCTTCTTGAAGACCTCGCTGTCAAGGATGTCGTCCTTCCGCACGTAGACTCCCGGCTCGTTGGTGACCACCATCCCCGGCTCAAACGCTCGTGTCCGGTCGAACACGTCATGCGTTTGCAGGCCGAGTGGGTGGCCGACGCCGTGGAACAGATACAGGCCCACCTGCTCCGGCGTGTTCTTGGTGATCAACCCGAGCTTCAGCAACTCGCGGCCGACGATGTCCACTGCCCGCGAGTTGATCTCGATGAACTTGCGTCCCGGCCGCATGAGCGAAATGGTTTCGCTCTGCGCGGCAAGGACGATGTCGTAGACCGCCCGCTGCTCTGGCGAAAATGTGCCGTCGGCGGGGTAGGTCCGGGTGACGTCGGCGGAGTACCCGTCAACTTCGGCCCCAATGTCGGTCAGCAGCAGCCCATCGCGCACGATCGGGTCGTTGTTGCTCTCGTAGTGGAGCGTCGTCGCGTTCCTGCCGGCGGCGACGATTGACGGGAAGGCCCAGCAGCAGGCGCCGAGGTTTCGAAAGGTGAATTCGATGGTCGCCTGCACCTGGTTTTCGCTGGTCGCCGTCAGGACGCGCGCCATCGCCGCCTTCTGCGCCTCGGTGGTGATGTCGACGGCTCGCTGGATCAGCGCAAGCTCCGCGGCGCTCTTGATTTCCCGCATCGTCATCAGAAGCGAGGAGGCGTCGCGGAACCTGACTTCCGGATAGCGGCGCCGCAAGCCTTCCGCGAATTGCTGTTCGCGCGTCGGCGTGTTACCGCCCGGTGCGCGATCCTGCAGCACGAGCCACACCTCCGCGCGACCGCCGCGGACGGAGAAGAGAAACGACGGCATCGCCGGCGGCGCGAAATAGTTGGCTGGTCCCCGCTGTTCCGCCCAGCCGCCTCCCTGGAACAGCGCGTCGACGAAGGCGTTGAACCGGCGCGGCGACACGACTTCGCGTGCGCCGGTGTCGGCAGCGACCTCCTCCTTCGAAGGAATCCTGCCGGTCCACCGTTCGTTTGCGGGATCGCGGTCGCTGGCAAAGACGAGCTCCCTGCGGTCGCGCTCGCCGGGCAGCAGCACCAACGTCGTCTCGGGCGCGTTCATGCCCGTGAGGTACAACAGGTTGTCTTCCTGGCGGAAGGGCCAGTCGACGTCGCCGGTGCGGCGCACCGGTTCGCGCGAGAACGCGATGAACACCGCATCGGGTCCAATCGCCTTCGCAAGGGCCGCACGCCGCGCCTGATACTCGGCGGCGGTGACGCGCGCGATCTGCGCGGGAGCGTTGGCCGACCACACGGCAAGCGTCGCGACGAGCGCAATGCAGAATCTCACGACGTAACCAGCACGCGGACTCCGCTCATCTGACATCCTTCCCGAGCTTCGCTCGGCAAGCGCCTCCGTCGTGGGTCTCCAATTGTATTGTCGATCGGGCCGGCTCGACATCGATCCCCGACGAACAGCTGCCTCGCGGGGCGCGTGCCGGGGCAGAGGGCGCAACGGACTCGGCTACATAGGCTTGTATATTTGAAGTCTATGTTCAATAATACAACCTATTAAGTCCATCGCGCGAGATCAGGCCTCGGACCTCGATCGACTGCTGGCCACCTTTCCGGCGGTCCTCGTCTATGGACCGCGACAGTGCGGGAAGAGCACGCTCATCCGGACGCACCTGCCCGGCTGGACGCACCTCGATCTGGAGCGCCCCGCCGACCTCGGTCAGCTCCAGAGCGACCTCGAGGGCTTCTTCGCCCGCTATCCGCGCCGGGTGGCCATCGACGAAGCGCAGCGTCTTCCCGAGCTCTTCACCGTGCTGCGCCACGTCGTCGATCGCGCGAAGGGAAATGGACGGGTGGTGTTGACCGGATCCGCCAGCCCGGGTTTGGTGCGCGGGGTGTCCGAGTCGCTGGCCGGACGTATCGGGATTCTGGAGCTCGCCCCGCTTCGGGCGTCCGAGCTGTCCGGGACGCCGTATGCGGGACATCGCTGGTTTTGGGGCGGGTACCCGCCCGTTCATGCGCGACGGACGAACCGTGCGCGCGCGGAGTGGCTCGACAGCTACGTCTCGACATTTCTCGAGCGCGATCTGCCGGCGCTCGGCGTGCGGTTGCCGGCCCAGCGGCTCCGCACGTTGTGGACGATGCTCACCCATGTGCACGGCGCGCTGCTGAACGCCTCCGATCTGGCGCGCTCGCTGGGTGTGTCGTCGCACACGGTCGTCAACGACCTGGACGTGCTCGAAGGCACGTTCATGATTCGCCGGCTGCCGCCCTATTACGCGAACGTCCAGAAGCGCCTCACGAAGAGCGCCAAACTCTACATTCGCGATACGGGCCTGCTGCACTTCCTCGCCGGTCTCCGTCAGCCCACGGACCTCGACACCTGGCCGCGACGAGGCAGCTCGTTCGAGGGACTGGTCATCGAAGAGCTGGCGGGCTGGGCCGCGCGACGATTCGTGCGGCCGGGCGTGTTCTTCTGGCGCACGCAGGCCGGCGCCGAAGTCGATCTCCTGCTCGTGGACGGGAAGCGGCACATCCCGATCGAGATCAAGCTGGGCGCGTCCGTGGATCCACGGTCGCTCGCGTCGTTGCGGCAGTGCATGGCGGATTTGTCCATCACGCGTGGATTCGTCGTGTCGTCCGGATCGGAGCGGCGCTCGATCGGCAAATCGATTGAGATCATCCCGTGGGCCGAGATCGCGCGCGGCAACGTGGTGTTCGAATGACGCGGCTTCTACGACGAGAAGAGCGGGCCGAAGCCCCGCGCGGCAGGTTTTGAAACCGTCGCCTGATGTAGGCCGCCGTGCCGACGAGCATTCCGACTTCTGTCGCGGCCATCGTGCGGATCGCATCCCTATCACCAGAACCGGCCACGCGCTTCGCAGGCCGAAGTCCAGGATCTTCACGCGGCCTTCGCGGGTGATCAGAATATTGTCCGGCTTCAGATCGCGATGGACGATGCCAGCCTCGTGCGCCGCCGCCAGGCCGTCGGCGATCTGTACCGCGAAGTCGAGCAGCTTGCGCGGACTGTCCACGGGGCCCACAGGCGCCCCCTCGACGAACTCCATCACAAGATAGTTCGGGCCGACGTCGTAGAGCTGACAGATGTGTGGATGGTTCAACGCAGCCACCGCGTGCGCTTCCTGCTCGAATCGCTCGCTGAACCTGTCTCGAGAAACCTTCACTGCGACGGTGCGATTCAGCCGCGTGTCACGGGCCCGGTAGACGTCACCCATGCCGCCGCTATCGATCGGGGCGAGGATTTCATACGGTCCGAGGCGCGCGCCCGCAGCCAGGCTCATCGTCAAACCTTGGGCGTGATCTCCACGTCGGGCGAGAGCCATCGCTTCCTCATGTTGCCCGGCAGCCTCAGCCGAGAGCGCCAGGTACGTGAGCGGGACATGGGCTCGCGAGGCGCGGTCGATCAGTTCGCGATGCAGCGCGCGTGCCTCCTCTGCTTTCCCCCATTGCCCGAACACTCCCGCCAGGCTGGTGAGCGCGCGCGAGTGGCGCCCCGACATCTGTGCGGCGGCCTCGAGCGTCGAGACTGCCTCCTCAAATCGTCCAGCCGTTCTCAGCGAGATACCGAGACACCAGTGCGCGATGAACGACTCGGGATCGTGTTGAATAGCTCGGCGAGACGTTTCGATCGCCTCGTCCAGCTGTCCGGCTGTGCACAGTCCAGCCCCGAGCATCACCATGGCGTACGCAGACATTGGATCGCTGTCGAGCGCGCGGCGTATTTCGTCGATACCGTGCTCGATCTCTCCGCGAGCCCATTGCAAATAGAAGAGCCCGTACCAGCAGCGACCCAGCAAGTAACTCGGGTTGAGCTCCAACGCTCGCTCGAACTCGTGCTTCGCCCTCGCGCGGTTGTTTTCGTACAGTAACGTCGCACACGCCAGCGCGGTGTGGCCCGCCGCAGACGAGGGATCGAGCTCGATCGACCGTGCCGCTGCCGCCATCGCCTGTCGTTTCGACTCAGAGCCTGCCACGGACCCCGTGATCGCCATTCCCGTGGTCGCGTCTGCAATGCCAGCGTAGGCCAGCGAATAGCCGGGATCGAGTGCGACAGCCTTCCGAAACGAGTCCAGCGCGGCCGGAATGCTCGCGCCCCGGCGACTGAGCAACGCGCGGCCTTTCAAATACCACTGATACGCCTCGACGTTCATCGTGGCCCGTTCGACCAGCCGATCGTCCTTGCCACCGACCAGGGTCACCCGCAACCGCTCGGCGATTGCCCTCGCGATCTCGTCCTGGGTGTCGAAAATGTCCTTCAGCTCACGGTCGTACCGCTCCGACCACAGTTGAAAGCCGTTTTGCACGTCGCTCAGCTGCACCGTGATACGCAGGCGATCCCCGGCCCGTCGCACGCTGCCTTCGAGCACCGTCGTCACGTTCAGCTTCTCGCCGATCGTCCGAAGGTCGTCGCTCTTGCCCTTGAACGAGAACGCCGACGTGCGCGCGGCGACCCTCAAACCCTTGAGCGGCGTGAGGGCGTTCAGGATCTCTTCGGCGATGCCGTCACAGAACCAGTCCTGATCTTTCGCGGCGCTCATGTCCGTGAAGGCCAGCACCGCGATCGAGGGCACGCGTTCCTCGATCCACGGGCCGCTGCCCCGCACCTGTGGTCCTGGCGACGCCACGTCGGTCGCAGTGTGTTCAAGCGCGGCCCGCACCTCGCCCATCGTCTGGAACCGCTGCCCCGGTGACTTCTGCAAACACCGGCGGATAATGCGCTCGAGCGCGGGCGGCGCCTGGATCGGCCGCGGGTCGTCGCGCAGCACGGCGCTGAGCACACTTGCCGCGGAGTCTCCGTCGAACGCGCGGCGCCCAGAGAGCATCTCGTACAGCACGGCGCCGAAACTGAAGACGTCCGTCCGCGGATCGAGTGGTCGCCCCTGGGCCTGCTCCGGCGACATATAGGCCACCGTGCCCAGCACCGTGCCCTCCATCGTCCGCGTCACATCGCCCTGGTCGTCGACCAGCTTGGCCAGTCCGAAGTCGAGCAGCTTGGCCACGCCCTTCTCGGTGAGCATGATGTTGCCGGGTTTCAGGTCACGGTGGAGGATGCCCTTACCGTGCGCCTCCTCGAGCGCACTCGCAATCTGGATCGCCAGCCGCAGCGCGTCTTCGGGCGGGAAGGGACCCCGGAGCGGCCGTCCTTCGATGTACTCCAACACCAGATAGTCCGGTCCGATGTCGTGGATCTGGCAGATGTGCGGATGGTTCAGTGCGGCGATCGCCCGCGCTTCCTGCTCGAACCGCTCGCCGTGCTGTTCCGTCAGCCGTTTCACCGCGACGGTGCGATTGAGCAACGCGTGTCGCGCGCTTTCCACACTTCGCCCATGCCACCGGTGCCGAGGAGGCCGAGGATTTCGTATGGGCCGAGGCGTGTGCCGGACGTCAGGCTCATTGTCTTCCCGCTCCTTCCTGAAGGCCGCGGGACGCCTACTATAGAACGATCGCTTGGAATCGTGGCCGGGGTCGTTGCGCTATACTGCGGGCCATGCGCGATCGCTCGCAGTATCCGGTCCGCAAGACATCTCTTCGCGACACGACACCCGATTCGGCTGCCGAGCTCAGCCCATCCGAGCGGGTTGCCCTCGTGTGGACCCTGACGCTGCAAGCGTGGCAATTCAAGGAGCCCACCTTCCGTGAATCGCGACTTCGCAGAGATGTTGTCCGCACTCTCCGAGGCGGGCGCTGAGTTTCTGATCGTTGGCGCCCACGCGCTCGCCGCGCATGGCACGCCGCGGGCCACTGGGCGAATAGGTCTTCTGGCAGCGCGTGAATCGATTTCCCGAAGCTACCGCGCGGGCCTCTGCAAGTAGGCCCGCGACGCCGCTTCGTCCTTGAGCGGCGTGACCTTGTCCGGATCGATGCGAATCATCAGGTACGTGATGTGATCGTCGATCTTCGTGAACCAGTGCCCCGTGCCGGCCGGTATGACGATCACATCTCCGGCCTTGAGCTCGTGGGCCACGCCGTTCCGGATGGACGACGAGTTGTTGCCAGGTCCGTTGAACAGGCGGACGGTTTCCAGGTCGGCGGGGCGACGCTTCTTGCCGACCAGATCCGGACCCGTCATCAGCGTGGCCGACCCGTCGATCACGTGGTACACCTCGCTGACGAGGTCGTGTTCGGCAACCGACTCCGGCGCCGGCGCCACGAGTTTCCCGCGATGGACGACGCCGATTCCGATGTGGCTCTTTCCGATCTCGACATCCCTGACTTGTTGATCGATGAGCTTCTCGGCGACGGCCTTCCTGACGTAGGCCTGAATCTCGTCGTTGTTGACGTAGGTGGCCGGACACATCTTGCACGTCGGCTGCGGATCGTCACCCTGCGCGACGAGTGCACCGACCAGACACAACGCACCGACGAGTCCCAATACAATCCTTCTCATGTGTGCCTCCCGCTACCGGCCCCGAGGCCACGGCACGCCCTGCTCGGCTTTCGTGACGGCCTGCACGCCTTTGTTGATGAAGCGCTGGAGGCGCGCGCCGTTGTAGGTTTCGGTGGTGTAGATGTTGTCTTTTGAGTCCGTCGTGACGTTGTGGACGCCGTAGAACTGGCCGGGTTGCCGGCCGCCGTCGCCGAAGGCGGTCACGACTTCG
Organism: uncultured Acidobacteriota bacterium; assembly: GCA_963755195.1. Taxonomy (GTDB): domain Bacteria; phylum Acidobacteriota; class Vicinamibacteria; order Vicinamibacterales; family CAVVIG01; genus CAVQJU01. The sequence continues at coordinate 815,538 of CAVWIZ010000001.1, forward strand.
AGGGTGCTCCGCAGAACGATGCGCACTTCCTCGTTCACGCCATCGACCATATAGATGTAGGTTTCCTGCGGGTCTCTGGAGAGGGTCATGTCCCAGACCGAGCCCGACCGCAGCGTCTTCGTCCTGAAGAACGCCTCCTTTACGAACGTGCCGTCCTTCCGAAACACCTGCACGCGATTGTTCACGCGATCGCAGACGTACACGAATCCGTCTTTCGACACCATGGCGCAGTGCACGGTCCGAAACTGTTTCACCGGCGGCACCGCCGGATCGTACTCGCCCGTATCCGCATCGTCGGGCTTCGCGCCGTACGCGCCCCAGTGCCGCTTGTACGCGCCGGTGTCGGCGTCGAAGACGACGACGCGGTGGTTGCCGTAGCCGTCGGCGATGTAGGCCTCGTTCGTGGAGGGATCGACCGAGATCTTGGCGGCCCTCCACAGGTTCTCCACGTCGTTGCTGCCGTTGTGCTTGCCCTTGTGGCCAATCTGCAGCAGGAATTTTCCGGTGGGTGTGAACTTGAGGACGTGCGTATCGGTGTTGCCGTTGCCGCCTATCCAGACATTGCCTTTATGGTCCACGGTGATGCCGTGGTTCGACTCGGGCCATTCATAGCCCGCGCCCGGACCGCCCCAGTGGCCGACGAGGTTCCCGGCCTGATCGAACTCCAGAACCGGGGGCGCCGGCGTGCAGCACACGCCGATCGGAGGATTGAACGTGGCGGCTTTGAAGTTGTCTTCGACGGTTTGCGGCCGGTGAATGATCCACACGTGATCCTGGGCATCGACGGCCACGCCGATCGTGGCGCCCAGCACCCAGTGATTCGGCAGCGGTTTTGGCCACAGGGGATCCACTTCGAAGACGGGCGCCCGCCCTCCGGTCCGGCTCTGCGCGGCGAGGGTTGATCCGATCGGACCGCGGCGCGGGTACAGGCCGCTCGCGGCGACGGTGAGCGTCAGCGCGGCATAAACGGCGATCCTCGATTTCATCGCTTTCCCTCCTGGCGAATCTTACCGCCTCGGGCCGAGACCATCAGCGCGACCAGCTCTTCCGTGATTCTCGGCTCGAGCCCTTCGGTGTGTCCCTTGTCGATGCGGACCACGTCGGCCACGACCCGGCCGTCCCTGCAGTCCGGATAGAGGTATACCTGAGCCTTGCCCGGAGCAGGGAGCAGTCCCCAGGGCGGATTCGGTGGATTCTGACGGCTGCTGTCGTACACGTAGCCGGCCTTCGTGTCGACGATCTCCTTCGGCGTGCGCCGGGGCCCGCAGCCGTATTTCGCAGCCCAGGCAGAGGTGTCGGGCAAACCCTTGTCGTCCATTTCGCGTTGCCCCGTCTCGAAGATGAACGAGAAATCGCCGGCCGGCAGTTCGCGCAAGGCGGCGGCCGCGGCGCGATGTCTGAAGCGGCGCCCGGACCAGCGCCGCGCGCAGCACCGGCACCAGCGCCGGCAGGAGCCGCGGGCGGAGGCGCCGCGAGCGCGCCGAAATTTCCGCGACCGGGATTCATGCCCAGTCGGCCGCCGGAAAGGCTGAGCCAGCCATCGACCTTGTCCTTGAAGAAGTCCGTGCGCACAATCCGGTTCGACGTCAGGCCGCCTTGCGAGTGCCCGACCAGCCAGAACGCCTTGATGTTCTCCCGCCCGATCTGACCGACGATCGAGTCAACGATGTTCTGCAGGTACTCGTCGTCGGCCGCCGACCACACGCGCGTCGGCGCGTTCGGCGTGGCGATGACCAGGCGGTACTTGTCCTTGTAGTCCATGATCGGGAAATAGTTGCGCTGCCAGTTGCCGTACGAACCGCCGCCGTGAAGGCTGAGGATGAACGTGACTGGCTCGCCCGGTTTGAGGTCGCACGGATAGTCGAGAAAGTAGGTGCGCCGGGTCTTCATCTCGACGACGGGTCCCTGGTTGATCACCCTGTCTGACGGAGCAGTCTTTGTCGGGGCAGTGCAAGACCGGGGGAGTGGCGCAGGCCGCGCCGGCGAGCCTGACCGGATCCTGCTGGGCGCTGGCGTTTCCCGAGAACGCGGCCATGGCGCCGAAAAGTACGGCGAGCCGCCCCGTCCAAATGAGCGACGCTTTCATATAGTCTCCTCCGTGCGGGCGTCTATCCTAGCAGAGACACTTGATGCCGATGCCGATTGACGCGAGGCTGGTCGAACGCCTCTACGCCCGGGCGAAGGGCGAGCGCTGGCGCGTGCCGCTCGATCGCTTTGCTCAGGCGCTCGAAGCGAGCGCCCTGCGCGCGTTTTCCGGACCGAGCCCAGGGAACCGTGACGCGCGGGAGGTCGAGCGCTATCTCGCCTCGCTTCATCTCGAAGACCTCGCCCTGGCGTGCGCGTGCGCGAATGGCGACGAAGACGCGTGGGAGCATTTCGTCCTCGAGCAGCGACCGCCGCTTTACCGGGCCGCCGACGCGATCGATCCGGGTGGCGGGGCCCGCGACCTCGCGGATTCGTTGTATGCGGATCTTTACGGGCTCGGCAATCGCGGAGGCGAGCGGCAGTCGCTGTTCCGCTACTTCCACGGGCGCAGCAGCCTGACCACATGGTTGCGTGCCGTGCTGGCGCAACGGCACGTGGACCGGCTGCGGACCGAGCGTCGCGTGGAGGCGCTGCCGGACGAGGAATCGGCGTCAGCCCTTGCGGCTCCAGCCCGACCGATTGACCCGGATCGCGACCGGTATCCAAGACTGATTCGTGACGCGCTCTCGCGAGCGGTGGCGAGTCTCACCCCACGCGACCGTCTCCGACTGGCCTGCTACTATGCGCAGGAAATGACGCTCGCGCAAACAGGCCGGATGCTCGGCGAACACGAAGCCACCTCGTCTCGCCAGTTGGCTCGCACCCGCGTGGCGATCAGAAAGGCCGTGGAGCAGCATCTCCAGGCCGACGCTGGCTTGTCCACGGCGGAGATTGCACGGTGCTTCGAATGTGTCACCGAGGACGCCGGCCCGTTGGATTTGCGCGACGTGCTCGATGTGCGCGCAGAAAATTCGGCTGGCGCCGCGCGCAAGAAATCGGCGCTCGATCGTTCCAGTTGAGAGGAAGGCCCCTGTGAACAACGTAGACGACGGAGACGGCCGTCGTGAACGCGATCGGGCGGTCGAGCGGTTGCTGACCGAGTCGCGACAAGCTCGACAGGTCCCGCGAGATGGCGGCGTGACGGATTCGTGTCTCGACGCGGAGACGCTCGCCGTCTGGGTGGACGGCGGCCTGTCCGGCGCGGCGCTCGAAGCCGCGCGGGTACACGTCGCGGACTGCTCACGCTGCCAGGCAGTTGTCGGCACGCTGGCGCGCATTTCACCGGTGGGGCCGGCCGCCCCGCACGTTGCACGTCCGTGGAACTGGACCGCGTCGCTCAAGTGGCTCGTGCCTCTCACCGCGGCCGCGGCGGCCGTCGCGCTGTGGGTCGCCGTTCCTGGTGACAAGTTCGACAGGCCCGAGCAGATGATCCGGCCATCGGTCGCCGAAGTCCCTCGACAAACCGCCGAGGCAAAGGCGCCAGAGCCTGTGCAGCGCGACAGCCAGCCGCAGTCGTCGATCACCAGGAGCAGTGAGGCAAACCAGGCGCCGACGGTGGTGCCGGGCCGGGCGCAACGGGACCTGGAGAAGAGCGATGTCGCGAAAGACAGCGTCGCAAGGAACGACGCGCCGGCAAAACTCGAGGCCGAGAATCTGAGGGAAGAGCGAGCGCGAGCGGCTTCCGCCCCTGCGGCAGCGCCGCCTGTCACGGCCGAAAACGCCGGGACCCTGGGGCGGTCGGGCGCGCGTGTGGCCGCGCCGGGCGCCCTGGCCGCTGTGGCTGACGCGGCTCGCATCGAGATTGTTTCGCCCGATCCATCCATCCGCTGGCGCATCGCCGGTTCCTTCGTCGAGCGCTCGACGAACGGCGGATCAACGTGGGAAGCCGCGCCCACGGGGATCGCGGCCGAGCTCACCGCTGGCGCGGCGCCTTCGGCATCGGTTTGCTGGCTGGTCGGCCGCGGCGGCGTCGCGCTGCTCACGATCGACGGCCGGAGCTGGAGTCGTGTCGCGTTTCCGGAAATGACGGATCTGTCAGCCATTCGCGCCACCGACGCCCGCACCGCGTCGGTTTCAACCATGGACGGCCGACGCTTCAGCACGACCGACGGCGGAACCACCTGGGTTCAAAGCCCCCGCTAGCAGCGCGCGCCGCAAACCTGGCGAAACTGACTTTTTGACGAACCACCAAGTCCACGAAGGTCACCAAGAGCTCGAGATTCTTTGTGTGCTTTGTGAGCTTCGTGGTTCATTGAGGGTAGGCTGCCCGAATTGGTACTCTGCAAGAATTCCACGCGGCTCCGTTCTAAGGATGGGTCACATAAGGGCTGAGGGCTCAGGGCTAAGGGCTGGAATTTTTCCGCTTCATCCCTAGGCCCTATCCCCTAGCCCCAAGCCCCCCCCAAAAAAAGGAGCCGTGTCATGTCTGCAAAATTCTGGTTCGCGCCTGTCATCCTCGCGGTCGGCGCGCTCGGCGTCAGGAGTCCACTCGCACCCGCCGTCTCTCAACCCGTGGCGCAGGCGGCGGCGCAGGGCGCGGGCACGACCACACTCGACGACCAGGTGGAGCTGGCGGTTACTGTGTACAACTCGGAGATCGCGCTCGTGCGCGACGTCCGCAATCTGCAGCTCACGCGCGGCACGTCCGACCTGCATTTCATGGACATTGCCGCCACCGTCAACCCGGCGACCGTCCACTTCCGATCGCTGAGCGAGCCGTTGCGCGTCCGAGTCCTCGAGCAGAACTACGAATACGACCTCCTCGAGCCGGAGAAGCTCCTGCGCAAGTACGTCGGCCGCGAGGTCACGCTCGTCCGTACCATTCGGAACGCGAGCGCCACGCGGGAAGAAGAAGTAAAGGCGCATCTGCTCAGCTACAACAACGCGCCGGTCTGGCAGATCGGCGGCGACATCGTCACCGGCATGCAGGCCGATCACATCAGGTTTCCCGAGTTGCCCGGGAATCTGTATTCGCGGCCCACGCTCATCTGGACACTCGACAACAGCGGCGGCACGCGGCACCGCGTCGAGGCGTCATATCTCGCCGGCAAGCTTTCCTGGAACGCGGACTACGTGCTGACAGTCGCGCGCGACGACAAGGCGGCCGACATCGACGGCTGGGTGACGGTCACCAACGGCAGCGGCACGTCATTCAGGAACGCGAAGCTCCAGCTCGTGGCGGGCGACCTGAATCGCGTTCGTCAGGTGATGAGCAAAATGTCGCTGGCCGAAGCGCGTCGGGACGGCAGCGTCGCTGCGCCGGTGATGTCGCAGGAGGCATTCTCCGACTATCACCTCTACACGCTCGGCCGGAAGACGACGGTCAACAACAACGAAACCAAGCAGGTCAGCATGCTTGGCGCGACGGCGTTTCCGGTGCAGAAGCGGTACGTGGTCGAGGGACAAGCCTTCTATTACCACAACGCCCAGCATCCGGGCGCGCCCATCAAGGACGTCGTCCAGGTGTTCTACCAGTTCAAGAACGACGAGAAAGCCGGGCTCGGCATGCCGATGCCGGCCGGTATCGTCCGCGTGTACCAGTCGGACTCCACAGGCGGCGTGCAGTTTGTCGGCGAGGATGGCATCGGCCACACGCCGAAGGACGAGGCGATCAATCTCAAGATCGGGAACGCGTTCGATGTCGTGTGCGAGCGGAAGCAGATCGATTTCCAGAAGATCGCCGGCGGCGTGTACGAGGTCGAATACGAGATCACGCTGCGCAACCACAAGACCGCGCCGGCGACCCCTGTGACGATCGAAGTGAACGAACCGATTGGCGGCACATGGCGCATGCTGCAGTCGTCGCACGAGTGGACGAAAACCTCGGCCTGGGCCGCGCGGTTCGCGGTGCCGGTCGCCGCGGATGGCACGTCGGTGCTGAAGTACAGAGTCAGGGTGACTTACTAGGCCCTTCCCGCGAACTCCCGGGTCTCGGTGTGGACCTTGACCTTCTCGCCTTCTTTGATGAAGAGGGGCACGCGGATCTCGAGGCCGGTTTCGAGCGTGGCGAGCTTGGTGGCGCCGCCGCTTGCGGTGTCGCCACGCACGCCCGGCTCGGTGTAGGTGACCTTCAGTTCCACGTGCGGCGGGAACTGAATGCCGATGGGGTTGCCGTTGAACTTCTGGACCTGGACAACCACGTTGTCCATCAGCAACAGCTTGTCGTCGCCGACGATGTCCGGGCCGAGGACCAGGGTTTCGAAGGTTTCCTGGTCCATGAAGTTGAACCCGTCGGTGCCGGAATAGAGGAACGTCGCCGGCTCCATCACGAGGTCCGGTTCCTTGAATTTTTCGCCCGCCTTGAAGGTCTTGTCGAACACGGCACGGGTGAGCAGGTTGCGCATCTTCAGGCGCACCAGCGTCTGGCCGCCTCTGGCCGTCGGCTTGGACACCTCGACGTCCAGGCAGTGGTAGGGGGCGTCCTCGAACTCGAAATACATCTTCCGTTTGATTTCGATCGCTTCAATCAGGCTGGCCATGGACTCCTCGGGCGACGCGTCATTCTAGTTGAAGACGCGGCCAAGGATCGCGTGCGGGGATCTCAGTGGCCTGCTGCGGCAACCCACGCGACCGACGGCAGGGTTTCGCTGAGTTCGACGTCGACGGTTTCGATGAATGGACTCCGCGCGATCTCCGCGCGCGTCATCTTCACCCGAATCTCCTCGTCCGGTGAGTCGATGTCGATGACGCCGGCAACGGACGGTGCAATCAGGACGGCCTTGCCGTCAATCCAGTTGCTGGTGTCCACGACCAGGTAGCGCACCTTCCAGCTGTCCGGATCGACCAGGAATTCCTCCACATGGCCAATTTCGCCGTCGCTGGCCACGATGTGAAAGCCACGCATCTTGCTCATGACGTGAAGCACGGCCGCCTCCAAACCATCTGAGTACCGCGTGAATCCCCTCGCGGCCGTGCCGATGGTAATGAGAGGCGGCTTTGGAGACTGTCCGAAATTGCACACCCCCTGGCCGTCCCCCGGTTCTAGACTCGGCCCCATGCGACCTACTTCGACGCTCCTCGCCGGTCTCGCTCTGGTCCTCGCGCTCGCCTCGGCGGTCGTGCTGATCCCGCTCTGGATTCCGCTCGCGGCGCTATCGGTGGCCGTCCTTATTCGCGAAGGGGCAATCAAGTTGTGACGAACGGATCGCCGCTCCTCACGAAGGGTTGCGGCGGAGAAGCGCGCCCTTGACGTCGAGGCCGAAGGCCGGAGCATTGCGCGTGCCCCCGATGTGGATGGGGAGCACGGTGCCGGCGCCGTCGCGGGCGAACAGAGGGTCGATCGGCTTGAGCAGGACGCTTTTTACGCCGGATGTCATTTGCGACACCGTGGCCTGCAGGCGCACCGTTCCCAGAAAATCGAGCGTCTCCTGGCGGAGGTTGTAGCGGCCGCTGAGCGCAATCGCGGCGCCGGGAACGCCGAACGTCAACTTCGGAAGCGTCATCACCGCGTTCTTCAAGGTGAACACGCCCGCCATGTCGGACACCGTATTTTGCCCGGCTGGTTCATCGGGTTTGCCGCGGCCCCGTTTGCTGAGCTCGTCGATCTTGCGCTGAATGTCGAAGCTCGTGAAACGGGCCGCCATGATGTGAAACGTGCCGTCGAGCTGGAGCTTGTCGGCGACGTCGCGCTCGCCAGGCGGCAACCGGATTTTCGTCTTCAGCGTGATGCCGCCGGTGAGCAGAGTCTTCCCCTTGACCGCCACCCGCAACACATCGTCGAGCCGTCCGTCCGGAATGTCCGCGTCGAGGGTGATGAGGCGGCCGTCGACGTCGCGTGCGCCAATCACGGAGCCCGACACGACGATCCGCGTTTGCCCCAGCGTTGCGTCGACGCGCTTCAGCACGGTGTTGCCGTTGGTGCCGTCGACGACAGCGTCAAAGCGTGTGGTGAGCGGCACGGCGTTCCCGCTGATGGACAGACGGAAATCCGGCGTGGTTGTTGAGCCGGTGACCGCAATGCGTTCAAGGATGCCGCCGAACGATCCGTCGGAGGTGAGAATGCCTCCGAGACCCTTGAACGTTCCGAGGTCGGCGTGGGAGAACTTGTACGTCGCGCTCAACGGGGTGAGGCTCGGTTGGTCCTTTTGCCAGGGCCCGAACGTGCCCGTCGATTCGATTTCGCCGGCCGGCCGCGGGTTGGTCAGCGCGGCGTGAAATGCCATCGCCCGATCCCCTCCCACGTCCGACATGGTCAGCTGGTGGATGTGGAACTCGCGCGGGAGAACGCCGGGCTCTTTGACACCCAGCAAGAGGATCGCGTCGGTGGCCGTGAGTCGATCGATGGACCACTCCACTGCCGGGGGTTTCGTCGTGGAAGGATTGCTGTTGCCGTTCCGGGGTGGAATGAAAATCCGCAGTCCTTCGATGTCGACGTGATCCAGGCGGCGCGTCCTCCAGGCGGTCAGGCTCACGTTGACCGCCACCGAGCGGAACTGAATGAGCGGCGGCACATCGCGTCGTCCCCGGTGCCGCAGGACAAGGCCCCGGAGCACAACCCTGGGCCTCGGCAGGAGCGATGTCTCAACGGATTCGAGCTCGACGTCGCTCGCAAGGTCGTTCGAGAGCTGGGCGATGATGCGAGCCTTGATCAGGGCCGGCGCGCGCGACAGCCCGACGGCCACCGCCGCTACAGCGACGATGAGTACAAGCCCGGTTCCAACGCCCAGCCAGCGCAGTGCAGATTGGTGCACACCTCCAGTCTAAACGAACCCCCTGCCGTACCTGTGCCGTAGGTGACATCAAAGGGTGATGTCGTGATAGTAAGAGTAAGGCGGCAAAATGACCTTTCGCGCGGGAATTGGCCCGATCGCCCGTCGCCGTGCCCTGAGCGTGTTGAAGGGTATCGCCCTCGCCGTCCTGGCGGTGGGAGGGGTCGTGGTGTTGCTGCTCCTGGCCGCCCACCTTCCCTGGGTGCAGGCTCGGGTGACGACCTGGGCTCTGTCGAAACTCGAGACGCGCGGCATCAGGGTACGCACGCGCGTCCTGACCTATAACCTGGCGACCCGCAGCGTGCACGTCGAGGGCCTGGCGGTGTCAACCACCGCCGACGCGCAGCAGCCGTTTGTGGAGGCCGATCGAATCGACGCGACGCTGCCGCGCTCGGTGTTCACGGGCCGCCTCGCCATCACGTCGCTTCGCGGCGACAACCTGCGAGTCGTCATCGTGCGGCATCAGGATGGCTCGACCAACCTTCCGCAGGGTCGAGATGACGGCCCGGCCGGTTCGTCCTCGTTTCCGATCGACACGCTGACGCTGCCGAACATGTCGGTGGTGTGGCGGGACGATGTGGTCGGGATGGGCGTCGACGCGAAGGCCGTGTCGGTGAACCTGGCCGGCGGCCGGGGCACGTTCGCGTTCGGCCGTCCGGCGACGCTGCGCGCAGGCGATCATGAAACGTCGGTGGCCGCCGGCGCGCAGATCGCGTGGGATGGCGCGAAGCTCTCGTTCGACTCGCTTCGTCTCCAGGCGCCGGAGGCCACGCTGACCGCGGCCGGCTCTGTGGGTCTGCTGGCCGCGGGCCGTCCGCTGGCCGTCGAGGGCAGCGGGAGCGTGGATCTCGATCGCGTGACGCATGGTTCGCACTCAGTCAGCGGCCGATCGGCGTCGTGTCGTTTCAAGTGCACGCCGCCGGCACGCCCGGCAATCCGAACGCCGACGTCACGCTTACGTCGCAGGACCTCGCGTGGCAGGGCCTCGCCGGCGCGTCGATCGACGCCGCCATGCACGTCGACCGCAACGCGCTCGACACTGGACGCTTCACCGTGCGCGCGCTTGGCGGCAGCGCAACCGGGCGCGGCCGCGTGAGCTTCGCACCGGGAGGAGAGCGCGCCCGCGTCGCGTTCGACTGGCAGGACATCGACGCGGCGAGGCTGCTTGGCGGCGCTCGGCACGAAGGGGCAGGTCGGCGTCGGCACGCTGATCGACGGCCACGCGACGGCGTCGTGGACGGCGTGGAGCGCCGACGCGCTGACCGGCGATGTTGAAGCGCAAAACGAGGGCGACCTCGGCCGACGTCCCACCGTGCGCTCGTTGACGCTCGACGGCACGGTGACGCTCACGACGCGCGCCGGACGATGGCGAGCGACGATCGATCAGTGGGTTGACCGCGCCGCGCACGTCGAGGGCCACGCCGATGGACGGCTGGCGGCCGCGTCGCTGGCGGCGTCAACGGTGAATGGCACGGTCGTCGCCACTGCGGACTCGCTGCCCGAGTTGTGGCGCACGCTGCACAAGTTCGATCTCGCGCCGGGCGCGCCGCCGGCGAGCTTGCCGGGCGGCGTCCGCGCCGATCTGACGCTTTCGGGCCGCGTCGACAATCCGCGCCTCGCCGGCCGCGTCGAGGCGACGCTTCCGGCCCTCGAATCGAATGGAGGCGACTGGACCCGCCGAATCTCAAACCGTCGGGCGCGCTCAGTCTGTCGGCGACGGTTTCCGGAACCGCGAGGGCCCCGGCGATCGACGGCCGGCTCACGGGCGAGGCGCTTTCGATTGCCGGACAGCAGGCCGATCGTCTGGACGCCTCGTTTGGCATCGATGCGCAGGCGGTTCGCGTCGAACCGCTCGTCCTGACGCAGGCCGGCGGGCGGCTGACCGCCAATGGCCAGTTACGACCTGCGCACCGCGCCAGGTAACCGCCCGTCTGACAGCCAGCAACGTGACGGTGAATCCGGTTCCAGGCACGCGGCCTGGCGAGATCCTCGTGCCGCTCGACGCGCGCCTGAACGGCGAGTGGCAGACGAGCGGCACCGTTGACGATCCGCAGGGCTCCGGGCAGTTGACGCTCGACGAGACGCGTGTGCTCGACCGTGACATCGGCCGCGTCTCGACACGCCTCACGTTGGCCGATCAGCGAGCTGCACGCGGCGGTCGAGCTCGCCGATCTCTTCACGACCGGCACCGCGACGCTCGCCGTGGGCGCTCCCACGGCCGGGTCATTTTCGATCGACACGCAGACGACGGACGCGGATCTCGCGATGCTGGCCTCGCGACTGCGCGTCGCCATCGGCGCGCCAGTGACGGGACAGACTCGTTCGCGGCGCACGTCGAAGGCGTTCGCTACGACGTGGCGCACGCGCGCACCACCGTCGATCTTCAGCGGCTCGAGGCGCGCCGTCGGAGACGTGCCCGTGCGCTCGACCGAACCGGGCCGCGCGAGCTACGACGGCCGCACGCTCGACGTCGCCGGCGTGGCGCTTCGGCATTGGTCCGGACGGCCGAAGTCGATTGCGCGTCGCGGGCCGGCTCGGCGCTGACACGCCAGGAACGCTCGCCGCATCGCTCGACGGACAGGCCGCCGATCTCCAGCAGATCGCGCTGGCCTTTGCTTCCAGCCGGAAGTTTCCTCGCTGACCTGCAGGTCGACGGCCGGGTCCATGTCGACGTTCGCGCACCGGGCTCGCTCGATCGGCCGGCGCTCGACCGCCGAGGCGAGCGTGGACGAGGGACGGATGGCGCTCGCCGGCCAGCCGCAAGCGTCCACGCTGCTCGTTGCGCGCGTCTTACGACGCCGGCGTGTTCAAGCTGTCGACGCCTCGATGCGACATGGCAGGCCGCCACCGTCTCGGCGACCGGAGATATTCCGATCGCGCTCGTCGCTCCCAATGCCCCGGTCTGGCTCGCCGGCGGACGCGTGCTCGCCGCAGACCGCCGGGCGGTCTGCAGGCGCGCTTTGATTCGATCACGCCCGCGGTGCTGGCGCCGTTTGTGCCGGCGGCGACGTTGTCGCAGTTGACGGGCCTCGTCTCCGGCACGCTCACGCTCGACGCCGATCGTCCGGTGCTCGCGGCCGTGCGCGGACAGCTCGTTCTCGATCGCGTCGAACTGGCCGTGGCCGGCGTGCCCTTCAATCAGCAGCAGCCGACGCGCATCGATGTGGCCGACGGACGCGTCCGGATCGCGTCTGGGACTGGGGCGGGCGCCGGGAACCGTCTTTCGGTCGGCGGAAGCGTGCAGTTCGACGGCACGCCGGCGCTCGACGTCTCGGTGGACGGCACGATCGACTTGCGCGCGCTCGGCGCCTTTCTTCCCGAGGTGACCACCGGCGGCCAGGCGACTCTCAAGGCCCGTGTGACCGGCGCGCCGGCGGATCCGCAGCTCGACGGCCGCATCGATCTGGAGCGCGGCGAGTTGCGCATGGCGTCGCCTCGCCTGGTGATCTCCGATCTGACCGGCAGCCTCGTGTTGTCGCAGAACGAAGTGACGGTGTCGCGATGTCGAGGCCAGGCCAACGGCGGCACGTTGTCCGTGGCCGGCGCGCTGAAGCATTCGGGCTGCGTCGCTGACGAGCGGGCGGCTGGCGATTACCGGCCGCGGCCTCGCGATGGCCATTCCCGGAGGCTCTGAAGACCGAGGTCAATCTCGATCTGACGCTCGCCGTCGACCGCGGCGCGCTCTCGCTCAGCGGCGACGCCGCGGTGCTCGGCGGCTCGTATCGCGAGCCAATTTCCCTGACCACCGGCTTGCTGCAGGTCCTGCAGTCGTCGCCCGACGAGTCGTTCAGCTCGACGACGCCCTCGGCCATCGACGCGATGGCGCTCGACGTCCGCCTGACGACCGGCGAGGACATCGTCGTGGACAACAACTACGCGCAGCTGGCGCTGGCCGCCGACGTGCGGATCGGGGGAACGGTCGCGGCGCCGACACTGATCGGCCGGGCCGAAGCCCGCGAAGGCGGGCGCATCTTTCTCGGCGGCAACGTCTATCAGATCGTCGGCAAGCGGCGCGATCGATTTTTCGAATCCCGACGCGCATCGAGCCCGATCTGTCGAATCACCGCGATGACGCGCGTGGCGGGCCGACGAGATCACGCTGAATCTGAAGGGCCCGCCCGCGACGCTCGAAACGACGCTGACCTCGGACGACGGCGCTCAGCCAGGGCGAGATCGTGTCGCTGCTCGTCACCGGACAGACGCAGAACGCCAACGCGATGGCCATCAGCAGCGATCAGGTGATCGGCTATCTCTCGGGCGAAGTGCTCGGCGTCACCGGCCGCGCGCTCGGTCTCGACGCGCTGCGGGTCGAACGCGGGCAGGACGTCCGGTTCGATGCCGGGCTGGTCGCCGGCGAGACCGACCCCTCATCGCGTCTCACGTTCGGCAAGCAGGTGACTCGCAACGTCGAGGTGGTGTTTTCGCAGAGCCTCAAGGACAGCGGCAAGCTCACCTGGATCATCGGCTATCGTCCGCGGCCGAACATCGAAATTCGCTTCGTGTCGCAGGACAACGAGACCCGGATCGTCGATTTCCGGCACGACGTCACGATCGGCGGCGGCCCGGTCGCCAAGGCGCCGGCCAGCCGGCCGGCGTCGCGCGTCGCATCGGTGCGAGTTCACCGGCACATCCGGACGTGCCCGAAGAAGCGCTGCGCGCCGCCTGAAGCTGACCGAGGGAAAGACGTTCGACTTCTTCCGCTGGCAGCAGGATCGCGATCGGCTCGAAGCGTGCGCTCCGCAAGGACGGCCACTTCGAGGCGCGCGTCTCCGCGCGCCGGTCCGGTTCGCCAGCGGTCACGGCCGCGGCGGTCGATCTGACCTACGACGTCTATCGAGGTCCACGAACCATCGTCGATCTCGCGGGCATTCCAGACGACGGCGCGCTTCGCAGACGAGCTGGAGCGACTCTGGGGAGAGGCGGTCTTCGACGGCTTTCTGCTCGACGAGGCGAGGAACGCGACGCGCGCGGCGATGGTTCGCGACGGCTATCTGAACGCCGATGATCACGACGTCAATCAGTCAACCCGAGGGCTCGCCCGAGAAGCATCTCGTCGTCAGCGTCCAGCCCGGCCCGCGGTACACGCGTCTGCGCCTGGCCTTCAGCGGACAGCAGCACGTCAGCGCCGGCCGGCTCGAGGAAGTGGCGCGCTCGGTCGCCTCTCCGTGGGTCGACCCGGCGCCGCTCGTGCAGGCCATCACCACGATGTACCGCAACGAAGGGTTTCTCGACGCCGGCGTGTCCGTGAGCCCGCCGCGATTCGACGGCGACGCGGCGACGCTGCCCATCGTGATTCGCGAGGGTCCGCAGTTCCGCCTCGCGAGCGTCACGTTCGTCGGCGCGCGCGCGCACACGGCCGCGCCGAGAAGGCGTTTTCCGCTGAAACCCGGTGCAGCCGTTGACTCGCGCCGCCGCGGACGCGGCCGTCCAGGCGCTGGACAAGCTCGTATCGGACCGACGGGTTCAATCCGTGCGCGTCACGTTGACGAACCAGGCGACGCGGGCCACGGGGCTCGTGGCGCTCGACGGTGACCGTCGACGAAGGCCCGCGGCAGGTCCTGCGCGACATCACCGATCGAAGGCACGCGGCGCACGAGTCCCGACGCTCGTCAGCCGCGAGCTCAAGCTCGAGGTCGGGCAGCCGGTGGATCTGGCGGCCTGGGCGCAGGCCCGCAAGCGGTTGTACGACACGAGCGTGTTTCGCCAGGTGGACATTCAGGCGGTGCCGATCGAGCCGTCCACCGCCACTCCGTCGCCGGTGGAGCCAGGCGTCCGGGCACCGGATCCGCAGCGGATCCCGTGGACGGCGTGCATGCCGTGGACGGCATCCAGGACGTTCGGGCGCGCGTGACGCTCGACGAGTGGCCCCCGCTGCGCGTTCGCTACGGATTCGAGGTGGACGACGAGTTGGAGCCGGCGAGCGAGACGCGGACGCTGCGGCCCGGCGTGGCCGCCGACGCGACGTACCGCAATGTGTTCGGCCGGGCCGCGACGACCGGGCTCGCGCTGCGCTACACGAAAGACTTCGAGGCGGCGCGCGGCTTCTTCTCGACGCCGTCGTTTCTTGGCTTTCCGCTGACGTCGAATCGCTGTTCCTGCAGCGGTCGCGGGAGCACTTCGGCGCGTCGACACCATCGGCCGTCCATCACCGACAAATCCGAGTTCACGGCCGAGCAGCGGTTCCGCGCCGGGCGCCGGCTGCAGATGGCCTACAGTTACAGCTTCGAGCGCAACCACACGTTCGACCCGAACGCCGATCCCGACGACCCGTTGGCCTTCGACATCACGATCAACATCGCGCGGCTGACGGCCACGGCGCTCGTCGACACGAGGGACGACCTGGTGGACGCGACGCGCGGCCTGCTCTTCTCGTCCACGTTCGAGTACGGCGCCGCCGCGCTCGGTTCGGACCTGCGGTTTGCGAAGTACTTCGTCCAGCAGAACTACTATCGAACGCTCGGCCACGGCCTCGTGTTCGCGACGTCCGGACGTCTGGGACTGGGCGCCGGATACGGTCAGGAACTGATTCTGAGCGAGAGGTTCTTCGCCGGCGGCGGCAACAGCGTGCGCGGGTTCAGGGAGGATGCGCTCGGGCCGGTCGACGTGTTCGGGGATCCGCGTCGGCGGCAACGCGCTGCTGGTGTTCAACGAGGAGATGCGGTTCCCGATCGTCTGGCGCTTCCGCGGCGTCGGTTTCTTCGACGCCGGCAACGCGTTCGCGACCATCGGCGATCTGAGCGTTGAGCGGACTGCGCGCCGGCACCGGCGTGGGCCTGCGCGTGCAGACGCCGTTCGCCCTGCTGCGCGTCGATCTGGGCACGCCCGTCGCCCCGCAGCCCGGCGAATCGCGCGTCCGATGGTTCTTCTCGATCGGCCAGTCGTTCTGATTGTCGGCCAAGACGATCAACGCAGAGCCCGCGGAGCACGCAGAGTTCGCTGAGCCGTCCGGGTCCCGAGGCGATACTGACGCGATTGGCCACAGAGTCACAGAGACTCAGAGCAGAGATTCAACGCGGCACGGCGCCGCGTTGAATCCTCTGTGACTCTGTGTCTCCGTGGCGTTCTTGCTCTGCGATCTCTGCGGTCTCTGCGGTGTACGTGTCGTCAGCGCCCTCGCACCGTGCGCAGGATCGACTCCACTTCGGGGCGTTCAGGCGCGTTCGGCGCCAGCTTGACGAACATCCCGAAGTTGTTGGCCGTCAGATCGATGCGTTTGATGCGGGAGCGCGGCCAGCCCTGCGTAGTAGTACGCCGAGGCGAAGGTCGGGTCGAGCTCGGTCGCTTTGGTGAACGCGTCCAGGGCGCCGCCGTATTCCTTGCGAAACATGAAGACGATGCCGCGCTGGTAGTGCGCCTCGGGGAGCGACGCGGTCAGCAGGACGGCCTTATCGACCGAGGCCAGGGCTTCGTCGAGTTGTTTGTCCAACACCTGCAGGGCGGACTTCCCGATCGGCGCCCAGGAATTCGCGCCGGTGTCTGCGAGACGCTGATAGGTCCGCCGCGATCCCGTCGGTGTCTCTGAGCTTGGTGTAGCTTTGCGCCGCCAGATACTGTAGCGCCGACGCATTAGGGGCTTCGCCGTTCGTCAGATCGCTCGCCCGTATGACTTCCTGGTAGCGGCCGGCGTCGTAGAGCTTCCGCACATCCGCGACGGTCGCCACGTTGGTCACGTTCTGTCCCGCCATCAGCGCGATGGCCAGCGCGATGCTTGTGCTCAGGTGCATGGTCGTCTCCTCTCGTCACTATGCCGGATTCGATCCGCGGGGGTTGTGTCTTTCGGCACAGGACGCCTCACGCATAGGAGGTAACGTCCCATCATGCTCTTCGGTGCGAGCGCGATCAACCACGACAAGCGGAACGGAGATTGCCATGTGGAACAAGAATGAGCGCGACGGGAAAGTCGACCAGGCCAAGGGCAGGGTCAAGCAGGCGGTTGCTGATCTGACCAAAGACGACGACTTGAAGGCGGAGGGTCAAGCCGACGAAACGGTGGGCAAGGTGAAGGAAGCGGTGGGCCGGACCTTCCGGAAGGCCGGCGAGGCCATCGAGAGCGTCGGCAAGGCCGTCAAGAAGTAGTGCTTACGGCTTCGGCCACTGGTGCTGCCAGCCGGTCGACAGCACGACGCGGCCGTCGCGAAGGGCGCGGGCCAGGTCGAGGCGGATCGTGTCGCGGAGGCCAGGGACCGCGACACGCAGGCCCACCCCGATATCGATCTCCATCGGCGACGGGCTGTCTTCGTTCATCCGGTGCCACGCCTTGGCCGTGTCGGCGAACGCGGCGATCCGGAGCTTCCCGAATGGAAGATTGAGCCGGAGCGGTCGCTGGTATTCGATCGAGCCGTACCGCGAGCTGGCGGCCGAACACCGGTCCCGACACGATGCCCTCGTGCAGCAGCGGATGGGCGCGGAGCAGCGGGGCGCGCGCGTCTCCGGTTCCCGCGCCGGGCCAGAGATCGAGAGGCGCCCTCTCGCTCGCGCCGGACAGGCCCGCAATCGCCGTCCAGCTTGCGGCGACGCGGTCGCGCGTGGATTGCCAGGCCGACGAGACATCGGCCGTGAGGAAGCGCTCGCTCGGGCCGAGCGGAACCCACGAAGCCGCCGAAACTCTGAGCGAGAGACGATCGTTCGCAAGCCGCGCGTCGAGCGCCGCGTTGACCGAGACGTTGGTGTCAGTGCTCCATCGGTCGAGGCCGCCTCCTGCTTCCCAGCGGAGGCGGCTCGTCGCCCAGTCGGCGAAGCTCAACGCCGCGCGCCGTCGATTTTCCTGCAGAAAGGCATCGGTGGCGCCCGGGTCCGCGGTGGCGTAGGTTTGCCGTTCCCAGGATCCTTCGAGGCTCGTCACCCCGGGGAGGCGCCCCGGCGAAGGCATCGCCAGCCTGAACGCGACGAGCGGCCGATGTTCCCACCACCTCCACTCCGCGCTCCAGACTTCGCCGCCACCGGTCGGCCCGGCTACGTCGACTTCCAGGTCGCGCGACACCAGCGCTTGTGCGGCGACCGCGGCGATCGCCAGCACCCCACGCGGGAACGTCGGCTGTTCACCCACGATCGCGTCGACTTCCGCAAGCCCGACTTCGGCAGGGCGGTATTCCACACGAGTGGACTCGGCGACGGGAAGCTCGTTGAGCCGGCGTCTGGCTCGTCCGAGCCGCTCCGAGGTCAGCAGCGTACGCGGGGGAAGATCGAGCATGCGCGTCACGATGGGACTTCGGGTTCGCGTGGCTCCTTTGACATGCACGACGTCGGTGTGGGGCTGCTGAATCCGATTCCACGCATCAAGCGCTCCGTCGAGGTCGTCATTCAGAAAGCGGCTCGTCCCCAGAAGTTCCCATGCGTGCGCATCATCTGGATCGAGGCGGGCAGCCCGTTCGGCGAAGCGGCTCGTCTCTCGCCAGCGCGACTGTGTAAACCGAAGGCCGGCCAGCTCCTGCCAGGCGGCCGGGTCGCGCGGACACAAATGCGACGCCGCCAGCAATCCCTGCTCGGCGCCCGGTGTGTCGCCGGCGCGTGCAAGCCGCACGCTGGCCTGAACCAGGCCGCCGCACTGGTCGCGCAACAGAGGCGGCTCGGCGATGGTTTGAGCCGACGTCGTCAAAGGGGGTTTCCCTTCAGGCGGCAGTACGAGCAGCGCCCAGTGTCCCGTCGGCGCCCATGTCCGTTCGAATTCGGCGCGCGACAGCACGCGAAAGGGCGCGCGCGCGGGATCGTGGACAATCACCCGATCGCGCGTCCACCCGACGACGACCACGTAGTGATAGGAGGCCGGGCGATCTTCGATGAGCGCAATCACCGGCCGCCCGCGTTCGAGCTGCTGGTCGATCGCATCGTCGTTCGAGCGTGAGGTCGAGCTGAAGGTCACGGCCTGCCAACCCCGACGCTTCACGGCGTCGGCGAGCGTGCCGGTGCGAATGCCGGCCGCTGCACGGTCCAGGAGGACGGCAAAGTCTTCCGGGTAGACCTGCCGCTCGCCCCAGTAGCGCAGCACCATCGCGACGGCCGCGCCGCCGCACAGATTTTCCGTCTGTGACAGGTACGGAACGTCGAGAAGACTGCGCTGACCGGCGGCCGCCGCGGGGACCGCCACCGAGACGACGATCGACAAGGCGACCAGACCGGCGGGCGCAAGCCGTCGCGCCGCGAGCAAATTCAGGCGCACGTTGGCGCGCCCCTACTTCAGGAGCACGATGAGCAGAATCAGCAACAGGAGCAGCGTCGTCGTCGTGATGATGACGGTGGTCGAGCCGCCGGCCAGCGAAGAGTCGGTGGCCTGAGCCTGCTGGGCCAGATCGTTCAGTTCCGCGCTGCCGAGCGTGGCGACGGCGGATTCGGCGCGTTCGAGGTTGAGGCCCATGCGTGCGGCGAGGGTTTTCACGTCGTCTCGATGAAGCACCTGCACGAGCAGGGCGCGATTGGCGCTATCCTGGCTGACCTTGTCGGCCAGGGCCTGGCGCATCGCCGATGAATCCACGATGTGCTCCTGGCCTGCCCAGGCGGACGCCGCGAAGAAGAAGACCGGGACGAGCAGCGCGGCAACCAACCTGTTCACGACACGCATCAAATGCCTCCTGAACCCAAAGAAGCATTGTCGATGCCCTGGAAGAATCTGCGTGTGCTGAAGAGGACAGCGCGCGGGTGCTAGACCGGAGGCGGCAGCAGATATGGTTGGTCGCGCAGATCGCGGCTCAGCCGGGCGTAGCGCTGGCGCCAGGGTTCGAAGCGTCTCGAGATGGCGTCGAGCAGTTGCGCCTTGTGCGCGGAGGGTTCCTCGGCCGCCGCGCGGCTGAAGAAGCCGGCGCCGAGCTCGGCATACCAGCGGATGTTGTGGCGCCGGCGCATCTGATCTTCGAAGAAGCCCGCCAGCACCAGGCACTGCGCGCCGGCCGTTTCCATCATCAGGCTGTCGTTGAGGAGCGTCGTATCGACGACGAAGTGATCGAAGACCGCGCTCAGTGTTGCGGGCGCTCCGAGATCGGCCTCGGCGTGCGTGGACACCTGGGCGTAGTGCGCCAGCACGCTCGCGTTGTAGAGAAGCTCCTGGAGATCGACGGCGGGCCCGGACACGTCTTTCAGGCGCGAAAAGAAGAACTCGAGCGCCTGTCGGTGGTCAGTCGCGAGCAACTCCCGCAGCGGACCCATGTCTCTTATAGTACACCCGCGGCCCGCGACGTTTGTCAGATCGATATCAGACTGATGACAGCGGTCTCACGAAGTTCACGCACTTGCTCATCGAGGCAACAATTTCCAGTGCAGTACCGCGCACGGGATGGCGGTATGCTCCACTGGACGTAGTTGAAGCGAGGAGCGCACAGATGGCAGACGATGATTTGAAAGCCGAGCTCGAGCGGCTCAAAGCCGAGAACGAGCGACTCAAGACGCAGCGCGGCCGCAGCGTCAGTCTGAAAGTCAGCGAGAAGGGCGGAGTGTCGGTGTACGGGCTCGGCCGATTTCCCGTCACGCTCTACAAAGAACAGTGGACGAAGCTGCTCGCGATGACCGACGAGATTCGTGCATTTCTCAAGGAGCACGACGCGGAGCTGAAGACGAAGCCGGAGGCTTAGGTAGCGTCCAGCGAGGCATCCGGTGGCTCCAGCGCGCGCAACCGTCTGTCCATGACGTCCATGAACTGATCGAGTTTGCGCTCGACGCGGCCGAAGCCGGCGTCCATCTTCGTCTCGAGCCGCGTGTGGGAAGCCTCGAGCCGCGTGTAGGACGTCTCGAGCCTCGCATAGGAGAACTCGATGTACTGCCGCTGCTCGAGAAATGCTGCGTCCACGGCGTTGAACCGCTCGTCCATCGTCGATGACAGCCGGTCTACCTTGTTCTCGACCACCCGAACACGTTCCGTGAGGTCGTCGACCTTCTCCTCGACCACCTGAACACGTTCCGTGAGGTTGTCAATCCTGTCGGCCATCACTCCGCCTTTCCGCGAGTCTACCATCGTCTTAACGGGACGAGCACGGAGCGTGCCGGAGCATGCGGGTGTTTCTCCTGTATCTTTGAGGACCCCGGTCGGGGAGCGACGCAGAAATGGCAATGCGTCGAACGCCGCAACGATGCAGGTTCTGCGGGGTTACCGGAACTTGGATCCGCCGCTTTCAGCCTTGCGGAATCTGTGCAATCGGGCACAGGCCGAGCGACCTGTTGTGACGGTAAAATTGTCGGATTATGCGCCGTTATCTTGCCGCGTTTCTGTTCGTGTCGCTGCCCCTCGCGGCGGTGTTCGGCCAGACGCAGAACAGAACCCGGACGGCCGTGGAAACCGCGTCGCTCAACCGCGCCGCGGAGCCGTGCACGGACTTCTACCAGTTCGCCTGCGGCGCGTGGATCGAGAACACCCCGTTGCCGGCTGATCGCCTGAGCTACGGCCGGATGCAGGAGGTGCAGGATCGGAACTTTGCCATCCTGCGGAGGATTCTCGAGACGCCGGGCGCGAAGGGCGATCTCCTCAAAGCGAGCGACTATTACGCCGCGTGCGTGGACACCGCGACGATTGAGGCGCGCGGTCTCGAGCCACTCAAGCCGCTCCTGGCCCGCATCGATTCGCTGAGCAGCCGGGAGCAACTGTCAGAGCTCGTCGGGTATCTCCACCGCGTCGCCGCCGGGCCGCCGACGCTCACCAGTCCGACGTCGCCCTCGGCGTTCGCGTTCTTCAGCTTCGTCGGCCGCAGCGACCCGCGCGACTCCAAAATACAGATAGCCTGGATTCGTCCCGACGGCCTGGCGCTGCCCGATCGCGAGTATTACGTGAAGACCGACGAGCGCGCCGTCGCCCTTCGGCGCCAGTACCACACGCACATCGTGAAGATGATGACGCTCGTCGGCGAGTCCCCGGGCCGCGCCACCGCGAGCGCTGATGCCGTGCTCGCGGTTGAGACGTCCCTGTCGAACGCCTCACTCAGTGCGGCGGCCCGGCGCAACCCCGACGCGTTGAACCATCGGATGACGCTGGCCGAGCTGCAGCTGATGGCGCCGGGCCTCGATTGGCGGCGCTACTTCACCGCCGTCGGCGCGCCACCGCTCGAGTCGTTCAACGTCACCCAGCCCGAGTTCGTGAAAGACGTCAGCCGCATCACGGCAACCTTTCCGCTCGACGACGTCAAGAGCTATCTGCGGTGGCATCTCGTCCACGGCGCCGCCATGGTGCTCCCGAAAGCGTTCGTGGACGCCGACTTCGACTTCTTCAGCCGGTCGCTCCTCGGCCAGCAGCGTCAGCAGCCGCTGTGGCGCCAGTGCGTCACGCGCACGGACGAGCAGCTCGGCGAGGCGCTCGGTCAGGCGTTCGTCGCCGAGGCGTTTCCCCCGCAGGCCAAACAGGACCTGCTGCGGATGGTCAAAGACATCCACGACGCCCTCGCGCGCGACATCAACGGCCTGTCCTGGATGAGCGAAGCCACCAAGACCGCGGCGCTCGAAAAACTGAACTCGGTCGAGGATCGCATCGGCTATCCCGACAAGTGGCGCGATTATTCGTCGATCCGGACCGCGCCGAACGACGCATTTGGGAATCTCGTGCACGTGCGCGAGTGGGACAACGCCCGCGACCGGGCGCGGATTGGCCGGCCGACCGATCGCAGCGAGTGGGCGATGACGCCGCCGACGGTCAACTCCTACTACAGCACCGATCGGAACAGCATCAATTTCTCCGCCGGCATCCTGCAGCCGCCGATCTATCAGCCCGGCCGCGATGCGGCGCTCAACTACGGCTCGGCGGGCGGCATGATCGGGCACGAGCTGACACACGGCTTCGACGACACCGGGCGCAAGTTCGACAGGCAGGGAAACCTGCGCAGCTGGTGGACGGCCGAGGAAACGAACGCGTTCGAGTCGCGCGCCGCGTGCTTCGCCGATCAGTATTCAGCCTACACGGTGGCGGGCGACACTCACGTCAACGGCAGGCTCACGCTTGGCGAGAACATCGCCGACAACGGCGGGCTGCGTCTGGCGCTGATGGCGTATCTGGCCGGACCCGGTAGCAAGGTCGCGGACGCGCCGGCGCTCGTCGACGGATTCACGCCCGAGCAGCGCGTGTTTCTCGGCTGGGCGCAGGGGTGGTGTGAAAACGCCCGGCCCGAGGCGGAACGGCTGAAGGCGGCGAACAACCCGCACGCCTCGAACCGCTATCGCGTCAACGGGTCGGTGTCCAACATGCCCGAGTTCCAGAAAGCGTTCTCGTGCACGGCCGACGCGCCGATGGTTCGTCAGAACGCCTGCCGCATCTGGTAGCGTCTCCACCTCTATTGAGAGGTGTTCGTGACGGCCACGCCAGCCTCGCAGAAGCGGTATCATCGAGTCATATGAAGGATTACCAGCGCGTCCTGTGGGTGGCGGTGCTCTGCGTGGTTGCGGCCCAGGGGTCCTCGCCGGTCGTCGTGCACGGCGCGGTGGACACGCGCGCCCTCGCCATTCTGCAGTCGGAACTGCAGCGCAACTTTCAGGCGCTGAAGAAACAGGACGCGCCGGCCTACTTCATCAGCTACACGATGCACGACACGCGCTCGACGCGGATGGGCGCGTCGTTCGGCGCGCTGCATCGCAACGACGAGTACCACAGCCGCTTCGCCACCGTGGAAGTGCGCGTCGGCGACTACTCGCTCGACAACACGCACCCCATCCGCGGCGACACCAGGGCCATGGGTCCGCGGGTCAGCAAGGTCGCGCTCCCGGTGACCGACGATGACACGCCGATTCGCCTCGCGCTCTGGCGCGCCACCGACCGCACTTTCAAGCAGGCGAGCGAAGCGCTGACGCGCGTAAAAACCAACGTCGCCGCGAAGGTGAAGGAAGAAGACCCGGCGCCGGACTTTTCCCGCGAAGACCCGCAGACCTACACGAGCGATCCCGTCAGCTACACGCTCGACACCAAAGCATGGGAAGCGCGCCTGCGGCGGGTTTCCGCGCCGTTTGCCGACGATCCCCTCGTGTTCCGCAGCGACGTCTCGCTGTCGGTTGAATCAGACAACCGCTACTACATCAACAGTGAAGGCGCGCAGGTGGTCACCGGCGAGGTGGCATGCCGGCTCTTCATCCAGGCCGTCACCAAAGCCGACGATGGGATGGAGCTCCCGCTGTACACGAGCTACTTCGCGAGCTCGCCCTCGGGATTGCCGGACGAGAAGCAGCTCATCGCCGAAGCGCGCAACATGATCGACCTGCTGTCGCGCCTGCGCAAGGCGCCGCTCGTCGATCCGTTTTCCGGGCCGGCGATTCTCTCGGGCCGGGCGGCGGGCGTGTTCTTCCACGAGATCTTCGGTCACCGCGTCGAAGCCCATCGTCAGCGAAATGCCGACGACGGTCAAACCTTCGGCAGCCGCGTCGGCCAGCCCGTGCTCCCGTCATTCCTGAGCGTCACCTTCGATCCGACGGTCAGGAAGCTGGGTAACATCGAGCTCATGGGCCACTACCTCTACGACGACGAGGGCGTCAAGGCGCGACGCGTGACGGTGGTGGACAAAGGCGTCCTCAAGACGTTCCTGGTGGACCGCGCGCCGCTGCGGGCCTTCGTTCGTTCGAACGGGCACGGGCGGGCGGAGCCTGGCTATGTTCCGGTGTCGCGGCAGTCGAACCTCGCCGTCGAATCGAGCCGGAGCGTCTCCACCGAGAAGCTGCTCGACATGCTCCGGGAAGAAGCACGCAGGCAGGGCAAGCCGTTCGGCCTGCTGTTCGACAACATCGAAGGCGGTTTCACCAACACGGGGCGTGGTTCGGCCAACGCGTTCAACGTGCTGCCGAACGTGGTGTTCAAGATCTACACCGACGCGTCGCGGCCGCCGGAGCTCGTCCGCGGCGTGGATCTCATCGGGACGCCGCTGTCGGCTTTCGGCAAGATCGTCGCCACCGGCGACACGGCCGACGTCTTCAACGGCGTCTGCGGCGCCGAAAGCGGCGGCGTTCCGGTTTCCGCATCGTCGCCGGCGCTGCTCGTGAGCGAGGTCGAGGTGCAGAAAAAGTCGCAATCGCAGGATCCCCTGCCGATTCTGGTGGCGCCGTTGCGGACGGGGAGGTCGTGAAGATGCGCGCCCGAGTCTTCATCGCCGCCGTCGCCGCGCTGACGTGTGTGCTGTCGCCCTTGCCGGCGCCGCACGCGCAGGACTCGCCCGTGCTGTCAGCCATGCGCGACGAGATGGCGCGGTCGATGGCCGACCTGAGGATGAAGAACGAAGCGGCGCCCTACTACATCGAATACGAAATCGACGACATCGCGTCCATGCGTGCGATCGCCAGGCTGGGCGGGATTCTGGACGATGTGACGGACCACTCGCGGACGCTTCGCGTGCAGGTGAAAGTGGGCGACTACGCGTTCGACAGCTCGCGATTCGTCACGCAGGATCGCGGCGGCGGAACGGGCAGCGGGGCCGGCGTCGCCGCGCCGCTCGACGACAACTACGATGCCATCCGGCGCGAGCTCTGGATGGCGACCGACGCGGCGTACAAGCGGGCCGTGAACGTGTTCGCCAGGAAGAAGGCCGCGTTCCAGAATCGTGCGACAACGGATCAGATTCCGGATTTTTCGCGCGAGAAGCCGGTGGAAACCCTGTTAGCGCCGATGGCGATATTGCCGCCCGGGCCCCCCGATCGCCGGTGGATCGATCGCGTGAAGCAGCTCTCGGCGGTGTTCTCGGCGAGCCCCGACCTGGAATCGTCGGAGGTCTGGATTTCCGAAGCACACGGGACGAGCTACTACCTGAACAGCGAAGGGTTCAAAGCCGTGACGCCCGTCGCGTCGATGTACCTCCGCGTGTCGGCCGAGGCCCGCGCCGACGATGGAACGACGGTGCCCGATGCGTTTACGGTGGTTGAAAGCCGGCTCGACGATCTGCCGCCGATGACCGAGCTCGTCAAGCGCGCCGGCGAGCTTGCCGGTCGTGTGAAGGCGCGACGTGCGGCGCCGGTCGGCGACGAGTTCACCGGTCCGGTGCTCGTTGAAGGGCAGGCAAGCGCCGAGCTCCTTCGTCAGACGTTTGTGCCGCTCCTACTGGCGCGCCGGGCGCCCGACGGCGAGGGCCAGCGGTTCGCGCAGGGGCAGGCCCAGGCCACGCCGTTTCTCAGCAGAGTTGGCTTGCGCGTCATGTCCGACTCGTTTTCCGTGAGCGACACGCCCTCGCTGAAGGCGTACGGCGGCCGGCCCGTGGTCGGGGCATATGTCGTGGACGATGAGGCGGTGCCGGCGATGGATGTGACGCTCGTCGAAAAGGGCAGGCTCGTGACGCTGCTGACGAGCCGGACGCCGCAGAAGAACCTCCCGCAGTCGAACGGTCACGGCCGGAGCGGCAGCGTGCAGCCTGGCGTCTTTCAAGTGCGCAGCACGCAGGCGACTCCCGCATCGGAGTTGAAGACGAAGTACCTCGCCCTGCTCAAGGCGCAGAGCAAGCCGTTCGGCTACATCGTGCGCGCGATCGCGGGTCCAGGCGATGTGGCCGGCGGCGGCGGGCCCGGCGGGCCGCTGATTCTGGATGTCGTCAAGGTGACGCTCGACGGCAGGGAAGAGTTGGTCCGCGGCCTGAGGTTCGCCGGTGTGCCGTCGACGGCGTTTCGAGACATCCTCGAAGCGTCCGAAGAACGCGTGCTTCACAATTACCGGGTGGATGGCGGCACTGCCGCGTCGATGATCGTGCCCAGTCTGATTTTCGAGGAGCTCGAGCTGCAGAAAACCAGAGAGATCGTGCAGAAGCCGCCCGTCGTGCCTTCGCCACTCCAGTAACGTCCCATCGAGGACGCGCCCCAACCTGGCGGGACTGGAGCCCGCCAGAGCTTCCTGACTATACTGAACGACCCCGTGAGCGACCTCAAACAGGACCTGGCAGCGCTGCGCATCGAACGCGGGCCCGAGCGTTCGGGCCTCGGCCGGTGGATTGCGTGGACGCTCATATTGATTTTCATCGCCGGCGTTGCCGCGGGCGCATGGAAGTGGTTCACCCGCGAGCGGCCGCTCGACGTTCAGGTGGCGACCGTCACGGAACGCGCCACCGGGACGCAGGCGGCCGTGTTGAATGCGTCGGGCTACGTCACCGCGCGCCGCCGCGCCACCGTCTCGTCGAAGATCACCGGCAAGGTGATGGAAGTGCACGTCGAGGAGGGCATGGCCGTGAAAGAGGGGCAGGTGCTGGCCCGCCTCGACGACTCGAACGCGCGGGCAGCCCTTGCGCTCGCCGAGGCGCAGGCCGAGTCCGCGCGACGCTCGGTGACCGAAAACGAAGTGCGTTTCACCGACGCCCGCGTCACGCTCGCCCGGCGGGTGCAGCTTCACAAGGACGGCCTCGTCACTCAGGCCGATGTCGATCAGGCCAAGGCCGATGCCGATTCTCTGGATGCGCGTGTCGCGGCCTCGCGCCAGCAGGTGCGCGTGGCGGAGCGCCAGATCGAAGTCCAGCAAGCCGATCTCGAGAGCACCGTCATCCGCGCGCCGTTCACGGGCGTCGCGATTTCGAAAGACGCGCAGCCGGGCGAAATGGTCTCGCCGATCTCGGCGGGCGGTGGATTCACGCGCACCGGCCTCTGCACGATCGTCGACATGAAATCGCTGGAGATCGACGTGGACGTCAACGAGGCGTACATCAACCGCGTGACGGCCGGGCAGGACGTGTCGGCCGTGCTCGACGCCTATCCCGACTGGAAGATTCCCGCGCGCGTGATTACCATGGTGCCCACCGCCGATCGTCAGAAGGCGACGGTGCTGGTGCGCATCGCCTTCAGGAATCTCGATCCCCGGATTCTCCCGGACATGGGCATCAAGGTCACGTTCCTCCAGGGTGAAGCCGACAACACCGCTCGACCGGCCGGGAAACCGGTTGCGCTCGTCCCGAAAGTGGCCGTTCGTACCGAGAATGGTCAGACCTCTGTGTTCGTCGTGCGCGGGAACCTTGTCGAGCGGCGCGTCGTGACACTCGCCGGCGCGGACGGCGATCGCCTGGAGGTCGTGGCCGGCCTGGCGTCGGCCGAGCAGGTTGTCGTGTCGCCCCCCGCGGGCCTGAAAGACGGCGCGCGCGTCGTCGTGAAATGAGTTATGACTGACACCGACGTACTGGTCCGCGTCGCGGACATCCACAAATACTTCACCCGCGGCAGTGAGCGAATCGACGTCCTCAAGGGCGTGAACCTCGAGATTCCCAGGGGCGACTTTCTCGCGCTCATGGGGCCGTCCGGTTCCGGCAAGACGACGCTGCTCAACCTGATGGGCGGTCTCGACTCGCCGACGGCCGGATCGCTCGAGGTGGGGGGTGTGCGCATCAGCGGGCTGAGCGGCGGCAAGCTCTCGCGCTGGCGCTCGCGGCACATCGGCTTCGTGTTCCAGCTCTACAACCTGTTGCCCGTACTCACCGCCGAACGCAACGTCGAACTGCCGCTGCTGCTGACCAAACTGTCGAGATCCGAGCGGCGCAAGCACGTGGCGATTGCGCTCAAGATCGTCGGGCTCGCCGACCGTGCCCAGCACTATCCCCGGCAGTTGTCGGGCGGGCAGGAACAACGCGTGGGCATCGCCCGGGCCATCGTCACAGACCCGACGCTGCTTCTGTGCGACGAGCCGACGGGCGATCTCGATCGCAAGGCGGGCGACGAGATTCTCGACCTGCTGCAGTCGCTCAACCGCGAACACGGCAAGACCATCGTCATGGTGACGCATGACGCGCGCGCCGCCGAACGCGCGACGCGGACGCTCCATCTCGAGAAAGGCACGCTGGAGGCCGTCGCATGAAGTTCATACCCCTCGTCTGGCATAGCCTGTGGCGACACAAGATCCGCACCACGTTCACGCTGCTGTCGATCTTCGTCGCGTTCCTGCTCTTCGGCCTGCTCATGACCATCCGGGCGACATTTGAGTATGGCGTCGATTTGGCAGGGCTCGACCGGCTGATGGTGATTCACAGGATCAGCATCATCATGCCGCTTCCCGTGTCGTATCAGGCGCGCCTGCAGAG
The DNA here is from genome assembly GCA_963755195.1 of uncultured Acidobacteriota bacterium. GTDB lineage: Bacteria > Acidobacteriota > Vicinamibacteria > Vicinamibacterales > CAVVIG01 > CAVQJU01. The sequence continues at coordinate 844,183 of CAVWIZ010000001.1, forward strand.
CAATCCCGCCGTTGAAACCGTGACGCACAACACCTGGTTTGGCGGCGTCTATCAGGATCGGACGCAATTCATTTCGACGATCGCGATCGAGCCCGAGCCGTATTTCGGAATGTATCCCGAGATGCACCTGCCGCCCGAGCAGATGAAGGCCTGGCTCGCCGACAGACAGGGCGTTGTCGTCGGCGTCGACCTGGCGAAGCGCTTCGGCTGGAAGATCGGCGACCGGATCCCTATTCAGGGAACGATCTATCGAACGAAGAAGGGTAGCCAGGCATGGGAGTTCAACCTGGTCGGCATCTACGACGCCGAGGCAGGGTTCGACAAAAGCAGCTTCTTCCTCCGATACGACTACCTGGACGAGAACAGGCAGGTTGGCCTGGGCACGGTCGGTTGGTACGTGGTCAAAATCAAGGACGCGTCGAAGTCGCTCGCCGTCGCGGCCGCGTTCGACGAGATGTTCGCCAACTCGTCCGCTGAGACCAAGACCACGACCGAGAAGGGCTTCATCGAGGGTTTCGCCAAGCAGATTGGCGACATCGGTTCGATCATGGTCGCCATCCTGGTGGCCGTCCTGTTCACCATTCTGCTCGTCGTCGGCAACACGATGGCACAGGCCGTGCGCGAACGTACGAGCGAGCTTGCGGTGTTGAAAACCCTCGGGTTCTCGAACGTCATGGTCCTGACGCTCGTTCTTGCCGAGTCCGTAGCCATTGCGGCGGTCGGCGGAGGACTTGGCCTCGGGGCAGCCTGGTTGATCGTGAAAAACGGCGATCCGACGGGAGGACTGCTGTCTCCCTGGTCGATGCCCGACCGCGACCTCGTCACCGGCGTCGCACTGATCGTTGTGGTCGGCATGCTGGCGGGCCTGCTGCCGGCGGCCAGCGCCATGCGCCTCAGGATTACCGACGCGCTGAGGAAAGCCTGACGTGTCCTGGTTGACGCAAATCGGCGCTGTCACCCTGCTCAGCCTGAGGACGATCCCGCAGCGGATCGGCTCGTCCACGGTCGCCGTCGTGGGCATCGCCGGGGTCGTCATCGTGTTTGTCGCGGTGCTGTCGATGGCCGAGGGCTTCCTCGCTGCCATGCGCGGCGCCGGCTCACCGAACCGCGCGATGGTGCTGCGCAGCGGGTCGGACACCGAGATGACGAGCGGCTTGAACGGCCCCGAAGTCGACATCATCAAGCAGGCGCCAGGAATTCTTCGCGACGGACAGCGCGTGCTCGCGTCGGCGGAGTTGCTCGTCCTCATCGATCTGCCGAAGAAGACGACGCTCACGCCGGCCAACGTGCCCATGCGCGGCATCGAAACCGCCACGTTTCAGGTCCACGACGACGCCAGGCTCGTGGCGGGGCGCATGCTGGAGTTCGGAACAAACGAGATCGTGGTCGGCCGCGGCGCCTCGCGCCAGTTCAGCGGCCTGACTCTTGGATCCGAAGTGAAGGTCGGCCAGGTCAAGTGGACCGTCGTCGGCATCTTTGAATCGGGCGGCAGCGTCGCCGAAACCGAGCTGTGGTGCGATGCGCGCATCCTGCAGGGGGCCTATCGCCGCGGCAACAGCTACCAATCGGTGCTCGCGCGCCTCGATTCGCCGCAGTCGTTCAAGACGTTCAAGGACTGGCTGACGGCGAATCCGCAGGTGAACGTCACGGTGATGCCCGAGGCCGAGTACTACATCTCACAATCCACAACCCTCACGACTCTCATCCGGACGGTCGGGTTCGGTATTGCCGCGCTGATGGGCATCGGCGCCGTATTTGGCGCCGTGCTAACGATGTATACGGCTGTCGCCACGCGCTCGAGAGAAATCGCCACACTGCGGGCGCTCGGGTTCAACACGCTGTCGGTCCTGATCTCGGTCCTCGCTGAGTCGCTTGGCCTGGCCGCCTTGGGGGGCGTGCTTGGCGGTTTCGTGGCCTACCTCGCCTTCAACGGCTATCAGACCGCGACGATGAACTTCGACACGTTCAGTCAGGTGGCGTTTGCGTTTGCCGTGACGCCTCGGCTGCTCGCGCAGGGGCTGGTCTACGCGCTGGTGATGGGACTGGTTGGCGGACTGCTGCCGGCTGTCAGGGCCGCGAGGCTGCCGATCGCGTCGGCGCTCCGCGAACTGTAGCCGTTACGGCTTGGGGTTCACGGACGCGTACGCCCTGGTGAACTGATCGACGAATTCCTGCACCTTGCCGCTGATGGACGCGCTCAGGCGATCGGCGCCCGTGATGCCCGCGCTGCTGACCCACCAGGTCGGCGCCTGAAAGTGCGGGTTGATCCCGCGAGGGAGGGCCACCTCTTGCATCAGCGTCACCTGGATGGAGTAGCCCAGTGGCAGCACGCCTCCCGGGTCTACCACCGTGATCTGCACGTAAAGGTAGGGGTCGGCTTCCTGCCTGACGGCAATACCCGCTCGCTGCAGCCGCTGCTTAATATCGTTCTGCAAAAGCGTGACGGTAAGGCCATACTTCTGGGCAGCCGGCGCCAGATCCTCGACGACGACGCTGATGGCTCCCAGACCCTTGAGGCTGGCCCGCTCGTCCGGCGAATCGTTCGCGGAGAAGGTGAAGCCGAGCATTCCCAGCAGCAGCCACGTTATTCTAGTGGGCATGGCCGCATCGTAGCAGAACGCTCAGAAAGACGCCGATGAAGATCCTGGTTGCAGACGACGATCCCATATCACGCCGCCTGCTCGACGTGTGCTTGAGGGAGGCCGGCTATGAAGTGACCGTCGCAGTCGACGGCGCCGAAGCTCTCCGAATGATCGAACAGCCGGACAGCCCGAGGCTGCTGGTGCTCGATCGTGTGATGCCGCAGATGGACGGCGTCGAGGTGTGCCGGGCCATCAGGAGGGGCGGTCCGGAACCCTACGTTTACATCATTCTGCTCACGGGACAGAGCGAGCAGGAAGAAATCGTCGAAGGGTTTGAAGCCGGCGCTGACGACTACATCACGAAGCCGTTCGACATCCAGGAGCTCAAGGCCCGCGTGCGGACCGGAGCGCGCATCGTCGAGCGGCAGGAACAACTGATCTCGGCGCGCGAACAACTGCGGGTCGAGGGCATGTACGACACGCTCACGGGGCTGATGAACCGCGCGGCCTTCTTTGACACCTTCAAGAAAGATGTGGCGCGGGCGGAGCGCCAGAAGACGCCACTCACGTTGATCATGGCGGATCTCGACCACTTCAAGGACACGAACGATCGATATGGGCATCTGGCCGGCGATGCCGTGCTCGCCGAAGCCGCGCGCCGCCTGCGCGCGGGACTCAGGGTCTCCGACGGGATTGGCAGATACGGTGGAGAAGAGTTCGTGATTGTGGCGCCCGGGTGCAACGCGGCCGCCGCCGCGGCGCTGGCCGAGCGGTTTCGTCTCAGCATTTGCACGCAACCAGTTGACGTTGCCTCCGACAGCATTGCCGTCACGATGAGTTTTGGCGTCGCGACCACGGCGGACATGACGAAATCGAGCCAGCTGCTGCGCGCGGCCGACGAAGCGCTCTACCGAGCCAAGAACGGCGGAAGAAACGCAATAGAGTGCGTAGAACTGAGGTCCTGAGAGGGACTGCCGCAATCACTCGAGAAATCTTCGGTTGACACAACTAGACTGACGTGTCAGTCTAATAATCATGCGCGCCGCGAAACGTCGCGTCCTCCTCACCCCAGACGCCCGTCGCCAACAACTCATCAAGGCCGCCGCCACCGTTTTCGCGGCAAAGGGTTACCGCGCCGCCGGCGTCACCGATATCGTCACCGCTGCCGGCGTGGCTCGCGGCACGTTCTACCTCTACTTCGAAAGCAAAGCGCAGGTCTTCCTCGCAATCGCGGACGACTTCTACGATCGCCTCGAGCTTGCCATCGAACAGAACGGCGCGCCTGCAATCGCGGCCGTCTCTGGCCCGGCTCTTCTGCGCGAAAGCTTCCGCCGCTGGCTCGAGTTCTTTCACCTCCATCGCCAAGCCGCCATCGTCATCCTGAAAGAAGCGCCCGCCATCGATCCGCGGTTCGACCGAGGCATCGCCGAGCTGCGGCAGACGGCCTACACCCACTTCGCCGATCGCTTCCGCCGATTTCAACAGGCCGGGCTCGTGCGTGCATCGCTGTCGGCCGAGATCGTCGCGCACCTCCAGATCGGCATGTTCGAGGAACTCGTGAAGGCCTTCGTGCTCAATGCGGAAAATCCGGACATCGACGGCCTGGCGCAACAGATGGCCGACTTCGAGTGGAACGGCGTGTGTCCGGCGCCGGAGCAGAAAGAGAAGGAGTGAGCCATGCGTTTCCTGCCCTGCATCCTCGGGTGTGCGATCGCGATACCGGCGACGGTTGCTGCGCAGCCCGCGCCTGATTTCTCCGCGCTCCGTCTCAAGGTCGGCGACACGATTTACGTCAATGACGCCGCGAACGGCGTCGAGGTGAGCGGTCCACTCAAGACACTCACCGCCCGGGAGCTCTCCATCGACGGGTACACGTTCAGGCCGGCGCCTGGTCTGACCATCGAGCGTCGCGGCGATTCGATTTGGAACGGCGCTGCCTGGGGTTTCTCGCTCGGGGCGTTGCTGCTGTATCCGGTCGTTCCTGAAACGTTCGTAAAGCAGGGAGGAAGCTTCCGCATCAACAACGGCCTGATGTGGGGCGCGATAGGCGCGCTGATCGACTTCGCACACAAAGGCCGGACGACAATCTACAGGGGTGCTCCGAACCCCTCCCGAAGTTCACGTCAATTCGTGCCGGACCCGCAGGACTCCTCGAAACGCCCAACGTGGCATGCACTCGCTTCCGTACAGGTCGCGCCGGATTTTTCGACGCTCCCAATCAAAGTCGGCGACACAATCTACATTAACGACGCGGCGACGGGCGTCGAGGTGAGTGGTCCACTCAGGACACTCACTGCTGCGGAGCTCTCCGTCGACGGGTACTCGTTCACGCCGGCACCAGGTCTGACGATCGAGCGTGCCGGGGATCCGGTTTGGGACGGAGCGCTCGTGGGTTCCGGCATCGGCGCGCTTATGAGCATCACTATCGGCGCCGAAGGTTGCCTGCACCGCTCGCAGCCGAGCTGCTCGGCGCAATTCGCTTTCGGCTACGGCTCGCTTGGCGCCCTCATTGACTGGCTGCATAAGGGCCGCACGCGCGTCTACGGGCACGCCGCCACCCGCTCCACACGAGCGGCGCATGTCGTGCCTCTCATCTCGGCACACCGGAAAGGTCTGGCACTCTCGTTCGACTTGGGCGCCCGCTCGGCAAGGTAGACAGACGCCGAACGCCAAACGCCAAACGCCAAACGGAAAACGCAAAACGGAAAGCGCAAACGGAAAATGCAAAACGGGCAACGTTGAGATTCAGGTGGTCTTGCGTCTTGCGTTTTACGTTCTACGTTTTTCGTTTCGAATGGCCGGGGTCGAACACGGAGAAGAGATACCCGAGCGCCGGAAAGAGCACCAGCGCGCCGAGGCACAGGAGCACGAGAAGAAGGCGCAGCGTGGCGGCAGGCGCGGCAGCGCTTTGCACGGTCACATCGGGCCGGACCAGAAACGGGTACTGGGTGAGCACCCAGCCCCACACTATGCACGATACCTGCGCGGCGGCCGCCACGCGTGCCCAGCGGAACGCGCTCGTGTAGAGACACGCGAAGGCCATCAACGCGCAGGCGGCCGTAGTGAGGTGCAGCGGCAGCGCCCAGACCGACCGCGTCAACCCGCTGCGGACATCCGCGTTCGACGCCCAGAACACCGCCAGCGCCAGACCGGCGACACACCCTCCCGCCACCAACGCGCGCCGCCGAAAATCGTTCGCCAGTGCCGGCGAATCCGCCTCGAGCGTGAGAAACACGGCGGCGAGAAACGCAAACAAGGTCAGCGCGAAGACGCCAACCAGCAAACAGAACGGCGTCGTCCAGACGTCGAGCAGACCGGCCTGAACCCTGCCGGACACCACGCGAATGTTGCCTTCGGTGACGGCGCCCACAACCATTCCGATGACCAGGGGGGTGACGGCGCTGGCCATTGCGAACACCTGTTCCCACGACCGGTCGGGGCGCCCGCCCGATCCGCCGTACGCACGAAACACGAACGCGGCGCCGCGCAGGACGATGCCGACGAGCAGCAGCGTCAGCGGAACGTGGAGGGCTGTCCCGAGCACCGAGAACGCGAACGGAAACGCCGTGAACAGAATGACGACCGCGAGCACGAGCCAGACGTGATTCGCTTCCCACACCGGCGCCAGAACGCGGGCGATGGTGTCGCGCTGAAGTGTCGATCGACGGCCCAGTGCCAGCAGCGCCCACAGGCCCCCGCCGTAGTCCGCCCCGCCGAGCACGGCATACAGGTTGAGCGAGAATGCCAGTGCGGCGGCCGCGAAGACGCTGACGTCGGGCATGTCGCGCGAAACTCCGTTCGCGTCAGGCCGGCGCCGCGAGCACTTGCCGCCGGAGCACCACGGCGACGATCGCGGCCAGGCAGATGTACAAGAGCGTAAATGCCGTGAACGACCAGGTGAGCACCGGCACGGAGGTCACGGCGTCCGAGGTGCGCATCAGGTTCGCGATGATCCAGGGTTGGCGTCCCACTTCGGTAACGACCCATCCCGCCTCGATGGCGACAAAGCCCAGCGGCGTGGCGACGACGAGCGCGCGAAGGAAATTCGTCGCGTCCGCGAACGCGCGCCGCCTGAGCGTCAGCCACGCGGCCCAGAGCGCCAGGCCCGCCAGCACGACGCCGATCGCGATCATGATCTGGAACGCGACGTGGACGATGGCCACCGGCGGCCAGTCTGATTTCGGAAAGGCATTGAGCCCCAGGACGACAGCGTCCGGATCGCCGTGGGCCATCCAGCTCAGGCCGTGCGGGATCTCCAGCGCGTGCCGGGTCGTCGCAGCCGCCTGATCGGGCCAGCCGCCGACGCGAAGGGGCGCCGCCCGCTCCGTTGCGAACTGTCCCTCCATCGCGGCCAGCTTCACCGGCTGGGTTCGGGCCACCACCTTTGCGGCGAAGTCTCCCGACAACGGCTGCGCGATGGCCGCAGGGGCGCCGACGAGCAGCGCGACGACCAACGCACGCCGGTTGAATGCGCTGCGCTTCTTCGACAACAGCATTCGCGCATGGATGCCCGCCACTGCGAATCCCAGCGCGGCGTACGCCGCCAGCAGCATGTGCAGCACTTCGGCGCCGGCCGCGGGGTTCAACATCGCGGCGATGGGATCGATGTCGGTCGGCGTGCCGTTCACCAGACGGAATCCCGCCGGCGTGTTCATCCAGGCGTTCGCCGTGACGACGAACACGCCCGACAGCGCCCCGCTGAGCGCCACGACCATGCCCGAGAGCAGGTGCGTTGCCGGCCGCACCCGCGACCATCCGTACAGATAGATCCCGAGGAAGATGGCTTCGAGAAAGAAGGCAAAGCCCTCGAGGGAAAACGGCATGCCGATGATCGCGCCGGCATAGGCCATGAACGTCGGCCAGAGCAGGCCAAGCTCGAAGGAGAGCACGGTCCCCGACACGGCGCCGACGGCAAAACACACCGCGGTGCCGCGCGCCCAGCGCTTCGTGAGGTCGAGGTAGACCGGATCCCTCGTGCGGAGCCAGAGGCACTCGCTGACGACCATCAGCACCGGCATGGCCATCCCGATGACGGCGAAGACGATATGAAAGGCGAGCGACAGCGCCATCTGCGACCGTGCCGCCGTCAGCGTATCCATTTGCACACCAGGCCGCTCACCTGAGCTCCCAAGAGTATAATCACGCCCTCGCGATGGAACCGTTCTACTGGCAAGCGCTTGCCTGGCTCGCTGTGGCGATCGTTGCCGCCATCGTCGAAATGACGGTGCCGCACTTCGGCTCCGTGTTCGTCAGCGCGGGAGCACTCGTCGCGGCCGCCGCGGCAGCCCTGTCCGCGGGCGTTCCCGTGCAGATCGTGGCGTTTGCCGTCGTGCTCGTCGCGTCGTTTGTGCTGCTTCGACCCTGGCTCGTCGCCCGCGCCAGCGGACGCGGCATCCCGTCGCGCACCCAGCAGCTCATCGGCAAAGACGGCGTCGTCACGCACACGATCGATCCGGCAACCGGCGGCGGCCGCGTGAACGTCGGCGGCGAAGACTGGGCGGCCCGAAGCGCGGGCGCCATGACGATCGGCACGCGCGTGACGGTCACCGGCGCGGACGGCATCGTTCTCGAGGTAACGCGCACATGATCATCTTTCTCTCCGTCGTGGCGCTGCTTCTGCTGGTCGTCCTGATGAAATCGATCAAGATCGTCCCGCAGAAGCAGGTGAAAATCATCGAACGGCTCGGCAAGTATCACGGCACGGCCGACGCCGGCCTGAACGTGATCCTGCCGTTCGTGGACTCGGTGCGCAACACCATCGACATGCGCGAGCAGATCACGAAGATCGAGCCGCAGCCGTGCATCACGCGCGACAACGTGACGATGGAAGTCGATGCCGTGATCTACTTTCTCGTCGTGGATCCCGTGCGGGCCACCTACGAAGTCCAGAACCTCGGCTGGGGCCTCGAGCAGATGACGTTGTCGGCCCTGCGAAACGTCATCGGCCAGCTCGACCTCGATCACACGCTCTCGTCGCGCGACAGCACGAACTCACTGCTTCGGGCCGCGCTCGACAGCGCGACCCAGCAATGGGGCGTCAAGGTGATGCGGATCGAGCTCAAGAACATCAATCCGCCTGAAGAGATCCGCCTCACGATGGAAAAGCAGATGACCGCGGAACGCACACGCCGCGCCGTGGTCACGACCGCCGAAGGCGAAAAGTCGTCGGCGATTCTCAGGGCCGAAGGCCAGAAGCAGTCGCAGATCGTCAACGCCGAAGGATCGAAGCAGGCCGCGATTCTCGCGGCGGAAGGCCAGGCCGAGGCGCGGCTGCGGGTGGCGCAGGCCGAAGCGCAGGCAATTCAGATGGTCGCGCAGGCGATTGGCGGCGCCGGCAATCCGGCGCAATATCTCATCGCGCAGCGCTATCTCGAGGCGCTCGGCAGCATCGCGAACGGCGCGCAGAAGCTGGTGTTCATGCCGTATGAAGCGAGCGCGATCATGTCGTCGCTCGGCGGCATTCGAGAGCTTCTCCAGGTGCAGCCGACCAAGTAGCCGGTCTTACCGATCGAGCGGGGTAATCCGGGCTCCGGGTGTCGGCAGCAGTTCCACCATCACCCCGTTCGGATCGCGGAGCAGGCTCAGCTTGTTGTTCCCGAGCACGACCGGTTCGCCGTTTGTCGAGACGACGGCGCCGCCCTTGGCCTTCCACGCACGCGTCAACGTGTCCACATCGCGCGCTCGCAGTTGAAGGATGGGCGTGCCCGGATCCTGGGTGCGCGTGTCGAGCTTTCGCCGATCGATTTTTCGGAATTCCAGGAATGCCATCGTTACCGACGAACCGGGAATGGTCGCCGCGCTTCGTTTGAACTCGGCCCCGGGCGTGCCGGCCGTGTCCATCAGGAGTGTGGCGCCGTCAAACGTGGTTCCCACCTGCGGGTTGAACCCCAGCACGTCGCGCCAGAGCGTCATCGTGCGGTCCGTGTCTTCGACCATGATTTCAAAGCCGCCGCCAATCACGTTGCTCGAAGCCGGAACGGTCGTCTGAAGCGCCGCGCCTGGCTGCACAAGCTCGACGAAAAACCCGTCAGGATCCTGCACGAAGATGACGCGCGCGCCGCCCGGGATCGTCGCCGGGGTGCCGGTCAGTGTCTGAACTCTTCCGGACGACTCTTTCACCCGGGCCACGATGGAGTCGATATCGCGCACTGTCAGGATCAGATTGGCGGCGCCGGGATCCTGAAAACGTGGCCGTGCGGGTTTGCGTTCGATGTCCTTGTATTCGATGAGCTCCACGCCCAGTTGAGATCCCGGTACCCGCAGCGTGCCGAAGCGAGACTGCGCGCCCGGCGTATTGCCCAGGTTCATGATCGCGGGATTGCCGCTGAACTCATTCGGGGGCTGCGCAACTTCGAGGCCGATGACGTCGCGATAGAACGCGATCGCCCTGGCCATGTCGTTCACGATGTGGCTGAAATTGCCGACGCCGGTGATCACGCCACCGGGCGCACCCTGCGGTGCCTGTCCGATGGCCGCACCGGCGCCAACAGTGCCGGCCGATACGGCACAGGCAATCGCCGCCACGGCCAGCTTGGCTCGAAACATACTCATCCTCCGCCCCGCATCGTAGACCACTGGGTTCGGTTTGAGCTACCTTGAACGTTGGTGCGTGGTTCCCTGGCGCGATGCGACATGAACAGACTCATGGCGGGCGGAGTGGCACTCGGTCTGCTGCTGACGGTTGTATCCGCTGTCGGGCGCGGCGGCGACTCCGACGACCCGGACGAGCTCTATCGCCAGCGCGAGGATTTCGCCAGCGCGCAACGTGCCGCGGCGATCTGGGCGACAGCGTCGGCCTCTGATTTCAATGCGGCGTGGAAGCTCGCTCGCGCGTGCTACTGGCTCGGCACGCACGGACCCGAGGCGGAGCGCCGATCCGCGTTGGAACGCGGCGTGGGCGCCGGCGAAACCGCCGCGAGGCTGGGGCCCGACCGTCCCGAAGGGCATTTCTGGCTCGCCGCCGACATGGGCGCGCTGGCCCAGTCGTTTGGCCTCGTGCAGGGGCTCAAGTACCGTTCGCGCATCAAGAGCGAATTGGAGCGCGTGATCGCGATCGACCCGCTGTGGTCGGAGGCGTCCGCCGAGAGCGCGCTCGCGCAGTGGTATTTCAAAGTGCCGCGGCTGTTCGGCGGCAGTCGCACGAAGGCGGAAGATCACCTCCGCCGGGTCCTCGATCGCTTTCCACACAGCAAGAACGCCTTGTCGTTTCTGGCCGACGTGCTCGTCGCCGACGGCCGGACGCGTGAGGCCCGAACGTTGCTGCAGCGGCTGATCGCCGTACCGATCGAGCCTGACTGGGCTCCAGAGGATCGGGATCTTCAGCGTAGGGCCGCCGAACGGCTGCAGACGCTCGGGGCCACCGACCGCTAGGCGCGCTCATGCTCAACCCCCACCGCTGGCTGATTGCGCTGCTCGCTGCGGCGGTCGTTGCTCAGACCGGGGCGCCAGCTTCCGATGTCCAGCCGGAGCTTCGCGCCCTGCTCACGCACGATTTCAGATTTTCTTCATCCGACGTGGCCGACCTCGAGAAAGGCAAGATCGTCACGCACCGCCTGGGCGCCGCTTCGGCTGGCGAGGTTGCCGTCGTGGGCGCCGCGCGCGTGAAGGCGCACAAGGAGGCGTTCGTCAATCGCTACCGCGACATCGTGCAGTTCAAGGGCGGCGCCGATGTGGTCCAGATCGGACGGTTCAGCGACCCTCCGATCCTCGAAGATCTCGAGGCGCTGACGATTGACAAACAGGATCTCGACGTCCGCACATGCCGCGCCGGCGACTGCGACATCCGCCTCCCGGAGGACCTCATCGTCAGGTTTCAGCGGGAGATCGACTGGAAGGCGCCTGACGCGGACGAGCAGGCGGCCGCCCTCTTCAAGAACGTGCTCGTCGACGGCGTCCGGGCATACATGTCGGGCGGTCCCGGCCGGATTGTCCAGTACGACGATGACAAGCGGCCGGTCCGCCCCGGGGACGACTTTGCGGGTTTGCTCAAGAACTCACCGTACATCGCAGCGCTCGTGCCCGGCCTGCCCGGGCATCTGCTGGAGTTTACGGTGCACACGCTCCCGGGCGCCGAGGATTTCGTGTACTGGTCGAAGGAGAAACTCGGTTTTGCGCCGTTCATCAGCGTGACGCACGTGACCATCACGCAGCCTGCGCCAACGAGCGTCGTCATCGCGTCAAGAGACGTGTACTCGAGCCGCTACTTCGATGCCTCGCTGTCCTTGACGATTGCGAGTGACGCGGTCGGTGCGCCGGACGCGTTTTATCTGGTGTACGTGAACCGGTCGCGCGCCAGCGCGCTGAAGGGGGTGTTTTCCGGGCTGCGGCGCGCCGTCGTCGAGCGCCGCGCGAAGGGCGCCATCGACGAGAACCTCAGGGCCACCAGGACTCGGCTGGAAAAGATCGAGTAGTTGTCAGGCGTCGTCGGTCGATGGCCCGCCGGCGTGACGGATCATGAATGCCTGAACGGCGGCCTCGTCGGTCGCGGTAAAGAACAGACCCGCCCGGTACCTGAACGACTTGCCCTTGGACGCGGGCTCGAGCCGCGCCCAGGCAATCTTCCCGCGGCACAACACCGGTTGATCCGCCGATGGCAGAAGCATTCTGACGGCGCGTGCGGGCTTGAGCGCCGTTTGCGACAGGACTTGCGCTCCAGAAATCGACAGGTCCACGAGCATCGCCTGCTCGCCGTCGATCTGCACGGCAAGAGCCTCACGAAATGCCTGGCGACTCGCGCCGCGCGTCGGTTGACCAGGGGCGGCGCCGCCCGCCGGAGCGGAAGTCGCGGCGCGCGCCGACCGCGCAGGAGCCGCCGCCGGTGCGGCCGGCGTGGGCAATTCATCCTTGACGACGACGAACGTGTCGTCGAGAGGTACTGCGATCTCGACTTCTTCGTGCCCTTGCTGGGTGACGTTGCCTCGAAGCAACGCGACCTCGAGGTCGAGAATCCGCCGCTCCGACTTCTCGCGCAGTTCCTCGAACCGGCGATCGTTTTCCTGTGCCGTGCCGCCCGCCTCGCGAGCCGCCGCCAGTTCAGCAAGGGCGGCGTCGCGGTCGCGGACCGCCGCATCGGCGCGTGCCTCGGCCTCCCGCAAAGCCCGCTGTGCACTGGCCCGATCGGCGGGTGTCGATTCGACCTGCAACACTCCCTCGCCGGCCCTGGCTTCCTGGCGAGCGTCTTCAAGGGCATGAGCGAGATCGTCGCGATCGCGATGGGCCGCCTCGGCGCTCGCCTGCGCTTCGTTCACCGCATCCTTGAGCTCGGCGTGGCTCTGCTCGAGGGCCTCGATGCGCGCTCGAGCGGCGTCCAGATCGGCCGCCTGCGAGGCGAAGTCACCCTGTGCGATCTCGAGCTGCCGCTGCAGTGTCGTCACGAGGTCGCCGACGTCACCCTGTGCGGCCTGGAGTTCGAGCGCATGCGTCGCCTCGACCGTCGCCGCGTCACGCTGGGCGGCCTGAAGCTCGCGCTGCACCTTCGCGAGGGCCGCGGCGGCGTCACTCTGGGCGGCCTCGAGCTCGCGCTGTAGCTTCGCGAGTGCCGCGGCCGCATCACGCTGGACGGCCTGAAGTTCCTTCTTATGTGCCGTCGCGGCGGCCGCGACGGCGTCACGCTGGGCGGCCTGAAGCTCTTTCTGATGTGCCGCCACGGTTGCAGCGGCATCACGCTGGGCCGCCTGAAGTTCTTTCTGATGTGCCGCCACGGCCGCGGCGGCCTCGCGTTTGGCGGCCTCGAGCTCGCGCTGAATCGTCGCCGCGGCGGCGACCGCGCCGTCCTGCGCCGCCTTGATCGCTCGCTGATGCGCTGCCTGTGCGGTTGCGGCGTCTTCGCGCAGCGCCGCAATGTCGCGCTGACGCGCGGCCAGGGCGTCGGCATCCTTCTGCCGCGCGGCTTCGGATGCGGCCAGACGTTGTCCGGCTTCATGAAGCTCGGCTTGAAGCGCGGCATTGGTCGTGCGTTCGGTTTCGAGCGTGGCGCGGGCGCGTTCGACTTCCTTGGTGACCGCCGTCTTCGTCTGACGCCGTTCGGCGTTCAGTTCCGATCGCGCTTCCTCGAGCTCGCGTTGAAGATCGAGGCTGGCCGCTCGTTGGGCGTCAAGCGCGGCCTCCGCCGTCTGCGCTTCGGCCAGGGCGGTCGTCAACTGCTTGTTGGCGTCGACTTGTCCCTGACGTGCCGCCCGGCGGGCGGCGGCTTCCGCTTCGTCCGTCGCGACGCGCGCCAGGTCGAGAATGAGGGCCTCGAGCGACTCGCATTCGTCGGGGTTGGCGAGCCCCGCCTCGAGGGCCGTCAGGCGTGCGTCAAGCGCCGCCCGAAGGGCGCCGAGGTCGTCGGAGGCGGCGGGTGCGCCGGGCTGTGTCGCAAAGGCTGTCTTCATCGATCCTGCCAACCCGACTGAGCTGTGCAAGCCGAGAGCCACGAATTTTGTCTCGGCGGTACGCCACGCAATGTGTAACACGGGGCGTCTGAACTGACAGATCTGTCGTTGCAAGCTCAATTCTGTCAGTGCCAGCCTGCCGTTCGTCGCCACACAGGCCCCTGTTCGGACTGTCTGGAGCGGCCTTTCTCTTGCACCATTCAGATCACTATCGATACCCATTCTTCCGGTTCCTCGGGTGAAGACCAGAGCCAGCAGGCGCTGAAACGTCGCGCCGCCGTGGTGTCGGCGGCCCACGCCGCGGCTGCCTGGGCCCGACGACGGCGCAGCGCATGGGCCGATGAGCCACTCGTCCAGGCGCGCCCCGCGGCCGCCGCCCGGCGCCGCCCCCGGTTGCGTTGCACGCCGAACCGCCCCGCCAGCAGACGATATCGGCGCACGACCATGTGGTGCCGCCTCGCGACCAGGTGGCGCCGCCTCGCGATCAGGTCATGTCGCCTCGCGACTATGCCGTGCCGTCTCGCGACATGTGTCGATCAGCGATCAGCTGTCGATCAGCGACCAGTTGACGTCGCTCAGCGAAGAGGTAGGGCAGGCCCGCGCAACCCGCGCCGCGCAGAGAGCCCAGTCGCGCCGCACAGGGAACCACCGGCGCCCAGGGAACCAGCGGCGACGCTCAGCGAACCGGCAGCGGCACCCGGCCCAGCGGCCGTGGCGCCCAGTGCCCAGCCCGTCGCATTCACCGCGCCCGAAGCTGTCGCGAGCGAACCCGCGACGGCGATGGTTCTGGCCAGCCAGGTTCGAAGACACCAACCGTCGCCGCTCTTGGGCGCCACTCGGAGCGTCCTGGCCGCAGCCGCGGCCGTGGCGCCGCCCCTTCTGCGCTGGCTGCCGCGCCTGGCCGCAGTCGGCATCGTCGGCGCGTTGATTTTCGTGGGAGCGACCGCGGGCCGCTCGTACTGGCAGAAGTGGTCCGCGCCGAAGACGGGTGTTGCCGTGATCGAGTCGGTCCCCGCTGGTCTGCCCTTCACCGTGGACGGCAAAGACGCCGGGAAAACGCCGTTCGAAGCGACGCTGCCGGCCGGAACGCACACCATCGAGTTCCGGTATAAGAAACTGGTCCGCACGCTCACCGTGATTGTCGATCCCGGCAGCCGCGTGGTTCAGCGCGTCGATTGGCTGAAGAAGCCCTCTGGCCGTCTGGTCGTCAGCTCGAGCGCGGCGAACTCCGCTCGCGTGTTCGTTGACGGCACGCTGCGCGGTATGACACCGCTCACGCTCGACGACGTCGGCGTCGGCTCTCATGTCGTGCGGTTCGAGAGCGCAAAAGGCTCGGTGCAGCGGACGGTGAACGTCGCGGCCGGCGAGACGGCGCAAGTGGACGAAACGATCTTCCCGGGCTGGCTGCTGGTGAACGCCCCGATCGAGCTCACCGTCACCGAAGGGACGCGCATTATCCGCCTGGACGATCGCGGACAGGCGATGCTGCCGCCCGGGTCGCACGAGCTCCACCTGGAGAACAAGGCGCTCGGCTATCAGGAAGTGCGGCAGGTGGAAGTGCGGCCGGGTGAGACGGCCCGACTGGCGATTACGCCGCCGACCTCGACGCTCAACGTGACCGCCACGGCGCCCGCCGAGGTGTGGCTCGACGGCGTCGTCGTTGGCCAGACGCCGCTCGCCGATTTCGCCGTCGAAATCGGCACGCACGATCTCAGGGTGAAGAGCGCCGCCGGCGAGCGCCGGGTCACGGCGCTGGTGACGGTCAAGCCGTTCGAACTGAACGTCGACTTCGCCGAACGACCGTCGCGCTGACCCGCCCTCGACTCCAACCGGCGCGTGCTTCCCCGATCGCGAACGCCGCGACCTTGTGCAGGTGAACGGCGCCAGCCGCGCTGACGTTATGATCAATCGCCGATGGGTCTGTCGAGACTTGCCTCCGCAGCCGTGGTCGCGGTGATCGCTCTCGCGTGCGGCCGGTCCACGCCTCCTCCACCCGCGCCCGAGGCCCATCTCGTCGAGCGCTCGCACCTGACGATGGGAACCGGAGGTCGACCTGACGGCGTGGACGACGGACGAAGCGCGGCGCGGTGGCGGCGTTCGAGCGCCGTCTTCGCGCGAATTCGATCGGCTCGATGCGCTGATGAGCGTCTGGCGCGACGGCAGCGACGTCGTTCGCCTGAACGCGGCGGCGGGGGACCACGCCGGTGCCGGTCAGCCCGGAGGTTCGCGAGGTCCTGCGCATCGCCCGCCAGGTCAGCGAATGGACCGGCGGCAAGTTCGACGTCACGTTCGGCGCGTTGTCCGGGCTGTGGAAGTTCGACGATCAGGACAAGGACGACTCGATCCCGATCGGAAGCGACGTGCTCGCAGCGGCTGCCGCTCATCAACTATCGCGACGTCGAAGTGGACGAACCGGCGGGCACGGCGTTTCTGAAGCGGAAGGGGATGCGCGCGCAACCTCGGCGGCATCGGCAAGGGCTACGCCGTCGATCGCGCCGTGGACATCCTTCGCCGCGAGCGGCCTTCGCGACTTCATGATCCAGGCGGGCGGCGACCTGTACGTCGCGGGCCGACGCGGCGATCGGCCGTGGCGCCTCGGCATTCGCGATCCGCGCGGACCGGCCGACAAGAGCTTCGCGGCGCTCGATCTGACCGACGGCACGTTCAGCACGTCAGGCGACTACGAGCGCTTCTTCATGAAGGACGGCCGCCGCTACCACCACATTCTCGATCCGGCCGATCGGGCGAGCCCGGCGCGAGGCTGCCGCAGCGTGACGCTCGTGACCGACCGCGCGGTCATCGCCGACGCGCTGGCGAAGGGCGTGTTCATTCTCGGTCCGGACGCGGGGATGGCGCTCATCGAGCGGCTGCCGGAGCGTGCGAGGGCGTGATCGTGAGCGCGAAGAACGAGGTGGTGATTTCGTCGGGCCTGCGGAGCCGGCTTACGCTGCTGGCGCCGCCGACGGACGCGCCGTGAAGTCGCTCCGTCTCTTGATGATGATCCAGTGCGGGCACTTCTTCTCGTCCATGTAGAGCCGCTCGCAGTCGTCGCAGCGCACGCACTCGCTCTTGACGATCTTCGGTCCCTGGATGGCGCCCCACTCGCACGCCTTCTCGCAGATCTTGCAGGTGTTGCATTCCTTCCAGCGCTTGATCCGGAAGACGGTCAGGTTGGACAGGATCGCCGAGCGCCGCGCCGACCGGGCACAGAGAAACGGCAGTAGAGATTCCTGACGAACACCGTCGCGACGAGCAGCACGCCGAGGCCGATCCACATCACCGTGCGTGCCGTGAAAGCCGAACATCCAGAACGGCTCGATGTACCGGTAGATCGAGCGGTCGCGCGTCACGAGGAAATACACGATCGCGCCGGCGAGCACGACGTACTTGATGGCTGCCGCGCGCCGTCTCGAGCCGGCCGGCAGCTCGCGCCGCCAGCTTGCGCCGGCACGACGCGTCCATCAGCTGCGTCAGCGCGCCGAACGCGCACATGCGGCCGCAGTACAGCCGCCCCCACAACACGGTCGCGACGACCGTGAACACCGCGCCAGCAGGTACCACGCGAGGCTGTACCTGAAGATCGGAAGGTTCCATTCGAGCAGCGCGAAGACGTTGACGATCGAGATGAGCTGGCTCTTGACGAAGCCGAGGTAGAGCACGGACGGCCAGAACGTCACGTACTTCAGCCTGACGCTCTTGCGGAAGAAGCTGACGAGCGCCAGCGCCGTGAACGCGGCAAACGATGCCGAGGTCCCAGGCCTGCGCGCGCAGATCTCGCCGCCAGCCGGGCGTCTGCTCTTCGTCGTCTTCGAACTGCCAGCCGTCGGCGAGTGGGCTGGGCAGGCTGCGCCGCGGGCGGGGCCGATGGCTCCTGGGCGTGCACGACGCTGCGGGCCGCGAGACACGAGAGGACGCGCGACGAGCAGCAGGATCGCGGCCGATCGCGAATCGTCCCCAGAGTCGCCCTGCGTCACTTGGCGGGCTCTGGCGGCGCGAGCAGTTGCCGCGCGACGCGCCGCGCGCTGTTCCGGACCGCCCGCGACGCGCTCGTCACGCTGATCGTCGCCCGCGAGACCGCGTCGATGTCGCTGCCGACCTTGAACGGATCGCGGATGTTCTTGCCCTTGAACTGCGCGGCGAATTCCGGGCGGTCGATCGGAGAAGTCGCCGTAGGGCTCGTGATGCTCGGTGACGATGATGCCGGTCAGCAGGACGCCTTGGTGTCCATGCCGACGAGGATCTTGATCGGGCCGTCGTAGCCCGCTCGAGCGGATCCAGCTCCGTCGTCCAGAACGCCAGGCCGAGGAGCGTCTGTTGCCCGCCCTGACTGTCGGATCGTGACGAACGCCTTGAAGTGCGGCGGGTCGCCGCCCTTGGGCGAAAACGCCGTCGCGGCGGGGAACAGGCGCTTCAGCTGACGCCTGCAGCTTGGCGTCGATCGCGGCCTGCCCGCCGGCCACCCCCGTGATGACAAAGGCGCCTCCAGCAGAAAGCAGCAGGAGCGCGACTATGAAGATTCTCTTCACGTTTACCAAGCCCTTAAGCCCTTGGCCCTCAGCCCTTCTTCAACCTGAGCCCTCAGCTCTTTACGCTATGCTTCGGAGGGCGGCGCCGATTATATCGTGTATAGTTCGGGCCCATTCCCGAGCGGACGGAGACACGTCATGAAGATGGCACACGTCGGCGCGTCGGCGGCTGTTCTGACGGCATTGACCGTCGTGGTGTGTCTGGGCGCCCCTCGAGCGCTGGCCCAGAGCAGCACCGAGAAGAATCCGCTGGCCCAGGTCAAGAGCCTGAAGTGCACGTTTGCCGTCTATTCCGTGGGCTCCTGGAAGAACGGCGAGCCGCAGGCGCAAATCAGGGAGGCCGCGCAGTTTTCCCTCGCGATCGACGAGATCGACACCGACAGCGGCAGCGGCCGGGTGAGTGGCACCTCGGGCCCCGTGGAGGTGACGGCGCTGCTCACCGTCAGCAGCCTGCATTTCATGGAACGAAGCGTCACGGGGACGCTCAATGTCACCACCGTGTTCGTGGGCGCCGCCACCGCCAAGAAATTCAGGGCCGTTCATTCCCGGCACGACTATCTGCCGATGAGCATTCCCGGCTATGTGTCGGAGCCGAGCGTGTCGCAGAACTACGGCTCGTGCGAAGCGGGACAGTAGGTGAATCGTGGATGCCTTCGAGTCGCTGGCAGCGCTTGTCGAACGGCTCCGAGCGGACTCACCGATTGACGTACTCGAGGGGTTCGAACGGCAGCTGAAGGACCGACTCAGAGTCGAGCTCGCAGCGCCGCTCACCGGCCACCGGATGCGCGAACTGGCATCCATCCAGCAGAAGCTCGGATTTCTTCTCAAATACAAGTCGTACGCCGTCAAGGCCGCCAGTCCGCTCGGCTACTCGGTGTTTCTTCAGCGCCCGGGCGAGGGATTCAGCTTTCAGCAGCACGTCACCCACAAGACCGAGATCTTCTACGTCCTCGACGTCCTGCCCGGCGGATATGTCTTTCTGTGCGACTTCGACGACTGGCGGCGCGTCTACGAACGCGACACGTTTCTGGCCTGGCTGGGCGGGAAACCGGACGCGCGGTACGAGCGTTTTCGATTCGTGCCGCAGCCGGGCGACGTCATCGTGATCGACCGGCTGAACGTCGTCCACTCGGTGATGGGGTGCACGCTCGCTGAATTCGCCACGGTCTCGACCGACATGGTCGATCGCCTTCACGATCAGAACGCAGGTCGCCCCATCCCCGCGGAGTTCACGCGAGCGTTCGCCGAGCAGCGGATCGGCGCCTTCACCTGGCCGGAAGTGTCGCATCGCGTCTCGCACGAAGCCTCAGGCTGGTCTCGCAGTGCGCTTGCGTCGGTGAAGGTCACGGGCGGGCACCGGACGATGTTCGGACACGGTGCGTTCGTTGCGTCGTCGCACCGTTTCGATAGGGGCGCCGCCAGCGATATCGGCGCCGACACCGAACGTGCGACGTCTTTGCATGTGGCGACCGGCCGCGGCCGTCTCGTGCTGGGCGACGCCAACGAGGTCCGCCGGATGTCACCGCCGACGCTCGCCGCGCAGGCCGGCGACCTGTTTCTCATCGCGCCCGGCGCGCACTACGGCTTCGTCAACGACGGCGACACGCCGCTGACCGTCGCCGAACACCGCATTCAGCCCTCTGTCGCCTTCATCTGATTTCACGATGAAGATCCTCGACTACCTGGAACGCTGGAACAGTACCGGCGCGATTACCGGCGCGCAATACGGCGCGATCTCGGCGCTGGTCCGAAAGGATCGCTTCTCGGTCTTCGTTGAGCTGAACACGCTCCTGTATTTGGGCGTGGTGTCGTTTGTCGCGGGAGTCGGTTGGACGATTCAGACCCACTTCGCCCGTCTGGGAGACGCCGCCATTCTGTCGGCGCTGACGTTCGCCTTCTGTGGATCCCTCTACTACTGTTTCTCCCGGTCGCTTCCGTACGCTCAGGGCGAGGTCGAGTCTTCAGGTTTCGCGTTCGACTACGTGCTCTACCTGGGGTGCCTCGTGTTCGGTCTCGAGCTCGGATATCTGGAATTCCGATATCACTTCCTGAAGGAGAATTGG
Organism: uncultured Acidobacteriota bacterium; assembly: GCA_963755195.1. GTDB lineage: Bacteria > Acidobacteriota > Vicinamibacteria > Vicinamibacterales > CAVVIG01 > CAVQJU01. Next base: position 864,726 of record CAVWIZ010000001.1, read on the forward strand.
GACCACTACCTGCTCTTGTCTTCGTTCGTGTACTTCGCCCTGGCCTATCGCTTCGACAACCGTTTCGTGTTGTCGCTCGCCCTCTCGACGCTGGCCGCTTGGTTCGGCCTGCGGTTGTCCCGCTTTCCAGACCTCGTCGGGCGCTCACTGCGCACGTACGCGCTCTTGTATGGCAGTCTCGTCGCGATGGCCGGCATCGCGTTCCACAGGGTCGGCATCAAGAAGCACTTTCTCGAGGCCTACCTGCACGTCGCGGCGAATGTGCTGTTCGTCGCGCGCTCTCAGGGGTTGCCGACCGCGACCACGAGTGGCTGTATCTGGCGGGTCTGCTCGGCCTCGCCGGGGTTGCAATTGTCGGGGGCGTGCGGTTCGCGCGCTTCGCGTTCGTCGTGTACGGCGTGGTCTACGGATACATCGGCATCAGCAGTCGTGTGATGCGCGAGATCCACTCATTCGTGAACGTGCATGGTTCTACCTCGCGATGTCGGGCACGGTCGTGATTGTGTCGTTGGTCGCGTTGGCACGGCGATTCGGGCGTGAAGAATGAGGAAATACTCCCAGGACGGATGAGGAGCGCATTCGAGCGCAGACCATGGTCCGGGAGTGGACGCGCTCGAAGCTTCTCGACCCATCCCAGCGTGAGCGGCTCGAAGCGGACCTTCGCGTGGATGTCAGGCGTACGAATGTGTTCCTTCGCGCCGGGCTCGCGGTGTTCACCGGACTCATCGTCGCCGCGTCGGTGGCGTTGGTGATCGCGGGATTGGATCTGAAGAATGACGTTCCAATCGCTGTGACCACCGGCGTCGCGGCACTCGTGTGCATCGGGCTCGCGGAAGTTCTGGTCGGCCGGTTTGGTTTCTATCGCTTCGGGGTCGAAGAGGCATTGGCGGTCGCAGCCGTGATCCTGGCGGGCATCAGCGGCAGGGTTGCTGAGTCTCCGAGCCTCTGAAGGTGTCGATGGTCGTGGGGTTGCTCGTTGGAGCCGCCGGTGGTTTCGGGATCTATCGTCGTTTCGGATTCGTCTACGCGGCGCTCGGCAGCATGGTCTGCGCGGCGGCCATTCCGTTCCAGCTGGATCTTTCGGGCACGACCAAACACGTACTGGCGGCGGCCGCGGTCGCGGCGATGCTGGTCGTCGTGCGAGCGAAACGTTGCACGTATCAGGACGACTATCCCGGCGACGAGTACGGTCAGTTGCAGGCGGCGGCCTGGGCCGGCTTGTATGCCTTGCTGAACCTTCAGCTGACGTTCACGCCGTGGGTGAAAGACTGGTTCTACTGGTTCACGTACGTGACGATGTGGGTGCTGCCGATCGTGGGTCTTCGGTGGGCCATCCGAGAGAGAGATCGCGCTCTGCTCGGTGTCGGCTCGGTGATGGCCCTTGTCACGCTGCTCACGAACAAGCCCTACCTGGGTTGGCCCAGGCACACGTGGGATCCGATCCTGCTCGGCGTCCTGCTGATGGCGGTCGCGGTGGTCCTTCGGCGGTGGTTGTCGATGGGACCGCGCGGCGAGCGAGGCGGGTTCACTCCGGCGCGACTCCTCAGCAAAGAGAGCGATGTTCTGTCGCTGCTCAGTGCAGCCTCCGGTGCGCTTCAACCCGATGCTCCTTCTCCACGGCCAGATCCTGGGACGCCAGGCTTCGAAGGGGGTCGCTCGGGCGGGGGCGGGGCCGGCGGCACGTTTTAGACGGGGCCGAAATGGCCCGGTACCTTCAGTATCATGGCTGATCGAGATCCGATGACCGACACGCCCTCATCAGTCTCTCCGGCAATCCCGCTGACGGCTTCGCGCACGGACCAGATATTTCCCACGCTGACGGACGCTCAGGTCGCGCGGCTTGCGGCGCACGGGCGCACCCGCACGGTTCAGGGCGGCGAGGTGCTCGCGGAAGCCGGCGAGCAGCATGCCCGCTTCTTCGTCGTCATCACGGGCCGCATCGATATCGTCCGGCCGGGCGCCGCCGCGGAGCTGGTGGCTGTCTTCCGGCCCGGTCAGTTCACCGGCGAAATCAACCTGCTCTCGGGCCGCCGCGGGTTCGTACGCGTTCTCGCGGCCGATGCCGGGCGAAGTCGTGGAGATCGATCGCGAACATCTCCTGGCCATCGTGCAAACCGACGGTGAGCTGAGTGAGATTCTCATGCGCGCCTTCATCTTTCGCAGGGTGGAGTTGATCGCGCAGGGGGTCGGCGACGTCGTGCTCATCGGATCGGGTCATTCTGCCCGGCACCCTTCGCATCAAGGAGTTCCTGACGCGGAACGGCCATCCGTACGCCTACATCGATCTCGACAAGGACGCCGGCATCCAGGATCTGCTGGATCGCTTCCACGTCGCGGTCGCCGACGTGCCGGTGCTCATCTGCCGCGGCCAGACGGTGCTGCGGAACCCGACCAATCAGCAGATCGCCGATTGCCTGGGCTTCAACGACGCGATCGACCAGACGCATCTGCGCGACGTGGTGATCGTGGGCGCCGGCCCATCCGGGCTTGCGGCGGCCGTGTACGCCGCGTCGGAAGGGCTGGATGTGCTGGTGCTCGAGTCGGCGGCGCCGGGCGGACAGGCGGGCTCGAGCTCGAGGATCGAAAACTACCTCGGCTTTCCGGCCGGCATCTCCGGCCAGGAGCTTGCGGCGCGGGCGCATACGCAGGCGCAGAAATTCGGCGCCCAGATCGTCATCGCGAAAGGCGCGACCGAGCTGTCGTGCAGCCGGAAGCCCTACGCCGTGCAGATTGACAACGGTCCGCGGGTGCCGGCTCGTGCCGTCATTATCGCGACCGGCGCGGAGTATCGAAGGCTGTCGCTCGACAACCCCTCGAGGTTTGAAGGTGTGGGCGTGTACTACGGCGCGACGTTCATCGAAGCGCAGTTATGCCGCGATGACGAAGCCATCGTCGTCGGCGGCGGGAATTCGGCTGGACAGGCCGCGGTGTTCCTGGCGCAGACCGCCAGGCATGTGTACATGCTCGTGCGGTCCGAGGGGCTGGCGGACAGCATGTCGCGATACCTGATCCGTCGCATCGAGCAGAGTCGCAACATCACCTTGAAGACGCGGACCGAGATTGTCGAGCTCGAAGGCAGCGACCGTCTCGAGCGCGTTCGCTGGCGGGACCGCCCGACGGGAACGACCGAGCTCCACGACATCCGGCACGTCTTCGTGATGGCCGGCGCCGTTCCCAACACCGGCTGGTTGAGCGGCTGCCTGGCGCTCGATGCCAACGGCTTCATCAAGACGGGACCGGATGTGTCGCCCGAGGAGCTCACCGCCGCGCGCTGGCCGCTCGCCCGGGCGCCCCACCTGCTCGAAACGAGTCTCCCCGGGGTGTTCGCCGTCGGCGACGTTCGGGGCGGCAACATCAAGCGCGTGGCGTCGGCGGTCGGCGAGGGGTCGATCGCGGTCGCGTTCGTGCATCAGGTACTCCACGAGTGATCGACGGGCGCGTTTGTCGTTGAACCAGGCGCCGCGCACCCGCTCGGCATTTCCACACTGGCTCCTCATGCACCCGAGCACGTCGTGCTGGTCAGCACCTGACGTGTGTGCTCAATTGAACACCGTGCCCTGGCTCGTCTGAAGGATAGTTTGATGGAGGGAGTTTCAGAGAGCCGGGGGGCAAGCATCCGATGTCCAAGCGACGTGTCTCACTGGTTCGGCCGCCGCCTGACGTTCGACCCCCTCCGGCGGCCGGGCGACCGAAGAACCATCTGCTGGCCCGGCTCCCCGCCGACGATTTCCGCCGCCTCCTTCCTCATCTCACAACCGTGACGGCTCGCATCAAAGACATCGTTCAAAAGCAAGGCGAACCCATCCGACATGTCTATTTCCCGAACGGCGGCGTCTGGTCGATCACGACCTTGCTCTCGACCGGCGCCACCGTGGAAGCGGCCACAGTGGGCAACGAAGGGATGCTCGGCATCGAAGCCTTCTTCGGCGAAAATCTCCCGGCCGCCGGAGAGACGTTCCTGCAGGTGCCCGACACCAATGCCGAGAGGATGAGCGTCGAACACTTCCGCGAGGAGCTCGCGAGGCGTGGCGCGCTGCACGAAGCCGTCGGACAATTTGTACACGTCGTCCTTGCGCAGATGATGCAATCGACAGCCTGCAACGCGCTTCACAGCGTGGAGGAGCGTTGTTGCCGCTGGCTGCTCACGACGCACGATCGCATGCATCAGCAGGACTTCAATCTCAGCCACGAATTTCTGGCCACCATGCTGGGCGCCCGCCGCCCGACCGTCACGGCCGTCGCCGGAACGCTGCAGGCGGCCGGGCTCATCCGCTACACGCATGGCCACGTCACCGTGCTCGACCGGCAGGGTCTCGAAGCCGCCGCCTGTGAGTGTTACCCCGTTCTTCGGGCGCATTACGACCGGCTATTCCTGTAGAGAAACGCACCCTGCTGCAATGTCAGCAAGCGGACAGACGCCCAGGCTGGGAGTACGGCAACGTGGTTTTCAAGAACCATGGTGCCGCACGCTCGATGGTGGCCCCCGGCATTCTTCCGACGCCTGATGTGGCGGGTCGTGTGGACGCTCGCGCTGCTGAGCTTGCGCACCTGGCTGCACGACACCGTTTGACGCGTCGCCATCATTCCCTCGCCAGCGCGGCGCGATCGCGGCGCTAATCGATCACTTCAGGCGCAACCGAATCGTCGAGCGAATCGACGAACTGGTGGAAGGCCGGGCTGCCTCGCTTCTCGGCGCGCAGGACGTTGTACACGTCGCGGTTCACACCCGTTCGCCGGCGGCGCACGGCTCCAAGCGCCAGCGGCGCATGCAGTGAGATGGGGACATAGAGCGGGCGTCGTCCCTCGGCCTGGAACAGTCGACGATGGAAGTCGTGATCGTCGTTGCCGAGAAAAAAGTGACGTTCGTCGAGATAGCCGTGCCGTTCCAGATCGCGCTTGAGCAGGAGCCACGGGCCCCGGTTCACCGTTTCGCATCTGTAGATGTGCCCTTTGAGGGCGTTGACGACTTCCGGCCTTTCGATGGTCTTCCCACACAACCCCACAACGTCGCGCGAGCGGCGTCGAAACCAGGAGCCGAGGCGGGCGCGCGAACCGATCGACCTGAACGTATGGCCGCACCGGCCGGAAATGGCCGACGGCGGGGGAGACGTGGACAGCGCCCGCAGGAACAGGGCGTCGAATCCGGGCTCACGGATCTGAATGTCCGCCTGGACCTCGACAACGATCTCGGTTTCCGCCAGCGTGAACCCGAGGTTGTCGCAGGCGGTTTCGTACACCGGCACGGGATTGCGAATGATGGTGGCCCTGGCCAGAAGGGGTGATCGTCCCGACTGGAAGAACGACTGTGCACGCTCGACGGTCCCGTCCTCCGATCCGTCGTCCACGACGATGCAGTCGAAGGGCAGGGAGGCGGCGGTGGCGGTCGCGTCGAGGGAATCCTGGATGTTCGCTGCGTGGTTGAACGCCGGCATCACGACCGTGAACCGGGGCGCGGCGGCGTTCAGCGCGGCGTGATAGACGACCTCCGGGGCCTTCCGAAAGCGGTGAGGAACCGGCTGGTTGATGAGGCGAGCGAAATACGCGCCGCTGCCGTAATCGCGGAGAAGGGCGTCGATCGTGGAAGGGCTCGACATAACAGGGGTTCCTGTCGGCTTGAGACAATGCTTAGCGCCAAGTATAATTCTCTCTATGAATCCTCGTGACATGGCCAAAGCGCTGGGGCGTCGAGGGGGCCGAATCCGCGCGCAGCGCCTGTCCGCCACCCGGAAGAAGCAGATTGCGACGCTTGGCGGAACAGCACGCGCCGCGTCGCTGGCAGTGGCGCGGCGAATAGAGGACAACTTTCGATACGTCACCGCGGTTCGCGTGCTGCACGGGCCCTTGCCCACTGTGACCAGACGGAAGCGATTCAGCGGCCGCCTGCCCGGGATCTACCCTCCGAAAGCATGACGTGCCCGAAACGAGCGACTATCTCGACGAGGTGGGTGTCGTATCCAGGAAGATGAGCGATCTGGGGCTCACGCCCGTCCTGGTTGGCGGCATGGCCCTCGTGATTCTCGGATCGCAGCGGGTGACCCGCGACTTCGACTTCGTCATCGCGCGGCCGGACGACCGTCTCGACGAGCTGATCGAGGTCTTCTACGAGCGGGGGCTCGAGCTGGCATCGCGCCTGAGCCGCGACGGCGAGGTGGTGTCCACGATCGACAATCGGCGGAACGCCGCCGGCCGTCTGCGGCTCGACGGCCCGTCGAGCGCGTACTTCTTCAATCCAAAGACCCGGCTGCGGATCGATCTCCTGTTTGACTTTCCGATTCCCGCAGCGGAGCTCGCGGCGGCGGCGACGAGGACGAAGGTGAGATCGCTGGTCCTGCAGGTCGCATCGGAAAAGGACCTGCTGCGCCTCAAACGAATCGCCAAAGCCGACCGGTCCACACCGGGTGACGCCCAGGACATCGCCTTTCTCGAAGCACGACGAAAACGGTCCAAGTAGTTCAAGCTCAACGCGTCGCGTAGACCGCGGTCTTGCCCGCGGCGTCGAACGTGAACACGCTGTACCGATCTTTTCTCCCGCCCTGTTCCATGCCCGGCGAGCCGAGCGGCATCCCGGGGACCGCGATGCCTTTCACGCGCGGCCGCTCCTTGAGCAGTTGCTGAACGACGTCAGCCGGCACATGGCCCTCGATCGTGTATCCGCCAACCAGGCTGGTGTGGCAAGTCCCCAGCGAAGGCGGCACGCCATTGTCGCGTTTGATCCGTTGCAGATCCGGCGCCTCGGTCACCGTCACGGTGAAGCCTGCCTGCCGCATATGGCGCGCCCACAGCTCGCAGCAGCCGCATCCGACCTGCTTGTAGGTGCGCACGTCCTTCGCCGGATCGGCTGCCGTCTTTCCTCGACTGGACTGGGCCGCGGCGGCAATGGCGGCGATGAGCACGATGACGCCCGCCGACATGGCGATATGTTTGTTCAGACGCACGATTCCTCCTCAGTGGTACTCATACCATATCAGGCTAGTAGCCAGTACCGATGGTTACTACCAGTCACGACGATCAACGCAGAGTTCGCAGAGGCCGCAGAGCCGACGGCGGACGCGGCGCCGCGAAGCGGCCGTCATTTCGGCCTGCGCTGCAGGCCTCCCGCGTCTGGCTGATGGTTCACAGGCTTCGAATAAGTCAGTTCTCTCAGCGTGGGCTGCGTTTTCCGGCTGTTCGTCGTTGGTGGTGCCGATTCAGCCAAGACAGCCCACTGACGCGAGTGCTTGTGCGCGGCGCGGTCGACGCTGCACAGGGGGGCGACGCTTTCTTCGTCCTCCGACCTTTGTCGAATCGGCCTCGTCCATGTTGATCGGAAAGGGCGAGACCAAATGCAAAGAGCCGACGCCTATCCCGCAGATACTGGAAAACGGACAAGTCAATCCCTTCTTCCACAAATCTCTGATCCCGGGGCATACGTACACATATGGCTTCGTGGGGAACTGGACCGACTCGAGTGACGCCGTACGTCAATTGGGCGTCAAGGACGCGTTCGACGCCTGGAGTGCCGCCAATACCGCGAAGGGGTTGGCGGTGAAGTTCGAGGAAGTGCAGGGAGGCGCCACTGCGAACATACAGGTCGGCAGAGAGTTCATTACTCCAATCACGGCCGCTGGCAACTTCATCCCGCAATCCACGGGGCAGCAGAATGGTCACATCGTCGGCGGCAACCTTCACCTCACGACGTACCAGTTCCTGTTGTCAGATAGAACCGGCTACAGGAGGGCGACGCTGCACGAGATCGGACATACTCTTGGGCTGTGGCACACAACTCTGGATTCCGGCGGCCACATAAGGGGCGAGTCGGTCATGAATCCGTTGGGGGGAAGAAATGACATCGCCCGGAACATACCGGATGTCCCGACGGCATGCGATGTGCAAAAGGCGCTTGAATACTCGACGCCGTAGAGGTCGCGTCGCCTCGACGGCGCTTTGGCTGGCGATCGTCTGTCAGCCGCTCGCGTTTGCCCAGACGACTCCATCGCGGAGCCGCATGATTCCGTGGGATCCGTCCCGGCCCATCGCCAGCCGCCTCCTGCCCGACGACGAGGTGGTCGTTGTGGTGAAGAACATGTCTGAGGTCGTGGTCAGCCGGGGCTACGTGACTGTCCAGGACGTCATCGAAGATGCCGCCGTGGCTTCCGACTTCGTCGTCGTCATCGATGCGGATTCGGTCGAGGGTGTTCTCACACGTGCGAGCTCCTGGGTGGAGACGCGCTTGAGCGGCACCGTCCGGCAGGTTCTGAGGCTGTCGAAAGGACGTCAGCTCTCGCCCGGCCAGCGAATCAGTGCCGATGTCGCACCTGGCGAAGTGACGATCGGGAAAGTCAGGGTGCTGACGAGAGACGATCCCGAAGACCCCACACGATTCGGACCGTTGCTCTCGCCCCGTCAACGGTACCTGCTTTTTCTCGTGGCAAATCCGGACGGCGGCACGCTGTATCCAGTGCACACGCCGCTGCTCGTCCAGACCGGCATCCTCACCTATCCGTGGCCGCCTCCCACGATCTGGTTCGAGCCGCCGCGTCCTTTCCAGAACTTGAGCATCCTGGAAGTCGAAAAAACAGTCCGCGAAGCCAAGACGTCCTGGAGAGAAACCGGCGGCCCTGCCCCCAAGACTCGGTAGGGTTGAGGTTGTTCTCACACACTAGGACTCCTGGGTGGAGACGCGCCTGAGTGGCTCCGTCCAGGGATAGGTGCCAGGCTGGGCCTCCCCTGAAGATCACGCAGCGTCCCGGGCGTTGACAATTACACACTATCCGTGTAGTGTGTAAATAGCGCTTTGATCCAGTCCTTTGGCGACGACGCGACCTCGGATCTATTCCGAGATCGGAATACGCGGGCCGCACGTCGAATTCCCCACGATATCTGGCGGGTTGCACAACGGAAGCTTAAGGCGATTGACGTGGCGGTACGAATCGATGATCTCAAGATACCGGCGGGCAATCGACTGGAAGCCCTCAAAGGCGATCAAGCAGGCAGGCATAGCATTCGGATCAACGATCAGTACCGCGTTACATTCCAGTGGGAGCTTGGACATGCCTACGAAGTCCGCGTCGAAGATTATCACTAGGGATCCGAACTGGTTGGGACCCGCAATCCCACCAGGCGAAATGCTGCTTGAAGAGTTCCTTAAACCGATGAGCATTGGGCAGGTGGAAGCCGCGCGCCGACTTGGGATTTCGCTGAACCGTCTGAACGAAATCGTTCTCGGCAAGCGCAGCATTACGGCCGATACTGCCCTGCGTCTAGCGCGACTGTTGAAGACATCCGCGCAGTTTTGGATGCGACTTCAAGCTGATTGGGATCTGCATCAGGCGATACAACGCGCCGCGCGAAAGGCATCGTGAACGAGCAGAGGGCGGGGGCGTGAGCGAAGTCTGATCGGCGGACGCGAGACGGGATGGCGAAGGCTCAGGGATCTATGGCGGTAATCATCTCCACCGTGTCGTTGCGGAAGGTCAAAAACCGACAAGAAAAAGTCAGTGAATCGCGTTCGTGAGGAGCAGGACGGCTGCCACGGCGCCCGCGGCCTGCCACCAGAGCTCGGCGCGCTCCTTCAGCACGAACGTGCCCAGGCACAACAGGAGACCGGCGGCGAGCAGAAACTGCCAGTAGAGCTCCTCGCGGCTTTCCTCGGCCTGCGCCTCGAGGCTCGCCACGGCGCGGCGCTTCACGCTGTCGATAATCCTGAACGCGACGTCGCGGTCGGGCTCGTGCCCCATCTCGAAGTACTCGCCGCCGCCGGCGGCGGCGATCTGCCGCAGTGAGTCGCGATCGAGAACGGCGAGAATCGTCGGCGGTGGCGTGGTGCCGTCGGCGCGCGGCGCCTCGGGAATCATCCCGCCGCCGATCGTTCCCACGCCCACGACGTTGACCGGAATCTTGCGCTGGCGTGCGGCCAGGAGCGAAATCGCGACGTCGCCCGACCACGCCTGGCCGTCCGTGATCACGACAAACCCTTTCGGGTTCTTGATCTTCCCGAACAACTCCTGATCTTTCTCGACGAGCTTGATGCCCCAGTCGATGCCCTTCTCGATGTTGGTGTCCCAGGTCGGCGTGTCTTCGAGCCGGAACGGCGAGTGTTCGCCCAGGTGATCGAGGAAGAAGAAGAACGCGTTCGGATCCTTGGTGAGCCGCAGCTGCGGCGCGGCCGTATGGGCGAAAAGCGCGAGCGCCACGCGGTCGCCTTTCCAGCTCAACGCATCGGCGAACGTGCGGAGAAACTGGACAGACCGTCGCCAGCGATCGGGCTTGACGTCCTTGACGTACATGGACGCGGAACCATCCAGCAGGATCACGACGTCCGCGCCGGCCTTGCGCACGACGGTCACGCGCGCCTGGGGCCGCGCCAGCGCGACGATGCAGGAGGCGGCGGCGAGGATCAGGCAGAGCCAGAAGGCCAGATCGCCGGCGAGGGTGTACCGCTCGCGCACCGGCACCACGCGCTGATCCAGGTACCGGCGCGTGTCGGCCCGGCGTCTGGCCATCTGGACGATCCAGAGCACCACCAACACGCCCGGGACGGCCAGCAGCCACAGGTACAGCGGGTTGCCGAACGTCAGCGTGCTGAAGTCGATTCCCGTGACCACGGTCTAGCCCTTGCGTTTCCCCGCCCCCGCCTTGCCGGCGACGCCCTGATCCTGGCGCTCCTGCGAATCGAGCGGGATGTAGATCTTGAAATCGCTCATCGAGCTGTCGATGGTCGGTGGCGCACCCGCGGCGCCGTCCGGTCCCTTGAGAACGGCGTCGCCGGGCCCGGGCTTGCGCTTGCCCTTGTCGACTTCATCGCGAAGCCTGACGAGATACTCGTAGTTGAACGCGGCGTCTTCCTGGCGCTCTGTGTTCTTCAGCACCGCGGCGTAGGCGTTGATGCCGGCATTGAGCGCCTGCATCGTGGTTTCCTTGTCCTTCGACTGTGCCTGGCCGGTGCGATACACCGCGTTGGCGACGATGATCTGCAGCGCCGCATTGTCGGCGGACACGGCGCCGACCGGATCGGTTTGTTGCGGCACGATCGTGCTGTATTCCTTCTGCCAGTAGTGGAGCGAGGCCTTCCGCGCACGAACGTCATTGACTGGCCCCGTGCCAATCCAGGGCAGATGACTGGCGTAGTCGTAGTAGCGCTCGGCGGTGTCGAAGGTTTCCTCGACGCCGTCGTAGCTCATGGTGGTGACGTTCTCCTGCGCCCTGGCCATGTCGCGCTCGAGAATGCCGGCCGCCGTCAACACGCCGCCCAGCAGCACCAGCCCCACCGCCGCCACGAGATAACCGGAGATGCCTTTCATCGATGATCCTCCACGAACCCCTCGAACCGTGAACCGTGAACCGTGAACCGTGAACCGTGAACCGTGAACCCGTGTTACGGAAACGTCCGGAACGTCCGGAATCCGAGCTTCATCACGCCGGCCGAGAGCCAGAACAGGACGGCGACGAGCGCGTAGCCGTCGAATCGCGGGCGCTGGGCCGTGTATTCGCGAACGTCGATGCGCCCGGCCGAGAGCTTGTCGATTTCGGCTTCGGCGCGCAAAATCGCCGCCTCGCTGTCGGCCGCGTAGAACCGTCCGCCCGTCTGTTCGACAAGCGGCTTCCACAACCGATCGGTCGGGATCTGGCCTTCCTTCAGGTCGAATCCCGTCCGAATCATGTACACGGGGATCTTGTACTTCTTCAGGTCGGCGATGACGGTTTCGATCGGCCGGCCCTTGATGTTCTTCTCCTCGTCGCGGCCGTCGGTGAAGATCAACATCGCGTTGCCGGCGGCGTTGACGAAGTCGAAGGCCTTGAAGAGCTGCGCCGACTGATTCAGCCCCTGGATGATCGTCGTGCCCCAGTCGTTGAAGTTGCCCCATTCCTTCGGGCTGCTGATGAGCCTGATGCTCAACATGATGTTTTCGTAGTCGGTCGTGAACGGCGTCACGACGTAGGCTTCGTTGCCGAACTGAATGAGGGCGATCAGATCGCGGTAGCGGCCGTTCATGCGCAGCTTCATGAAATGTTCGGCCGCGGCCACCGCGGTGTAGAACGCGCGGTTTTCGGGAGTCTTGAGCGACTTGGTCTCGAATTTCATGACCATGCTCGACGAGCCGTCAACGAGCAGGGCGATGCGGCGTCCGGGGTAGGACGTTTCTTCGCGCGTGAACGCCGTGTGCGGGTCGGCGAGCGCGACGGCGAAAAACGGCACGCCGAGCAGAAAGACGAGAAACGCGCCGTGCCGCAGCGCCGAAAAATGCGACGCGCGCATCACCGGCAGCAGGGCCGGCAGGGTCACGTGCGTCCGGCCGCCTTTCTGCGAACGCAGTCCCCGCGCCAGCAGCATCAGGCCGGCAACCGCGACGAGAACCACGAGCACGAGGACGGCGGTCCACGTTTCGTCGAAGTGGAGATCGCTCCACGGCAGGCGGAGCCAGTCGCCCAGCGTGCCCTGAATTGCGGAAACGAGCTCTCTCAGCGGGACCACACCATGCCCCCGACGTCAGCCACCGACCGGGAGAGCGCGCCGGCCATGCGCATGGGCCACCGTGTCGCGGCGCGAAGCTTCCGGAGCGCGCTCGTGCCGCTCTCGAACGCGGCGTCGAGCGCGGCGGTGTCCGGTTGACCGTTGCGGCCGTAGCGCGCGATCCCGAGCACTCGCAGCGACTCCCCCAAATCGGCCAACAGCAGTTGCATGCGTGGAGAAGGCACGATGCCTTCGCCTGTGACGTTGGCCAGCGCGCTGAGAATTGTGCCGGGCGTCGTGGACGTGGACACCATCGCATGCTTCGGGCGGAAGATGCCCTTTCGCAGGGCCAGCACGCCCTCGTGTCCCGCCGCGTGCGTGCCGACGATCGACTGGGTGACCGGCCGTCCGAGCGCGACGGCGCTGCCAATGCGGAACAGCGTGAGCGCGCGGCCGATCAGATCCGGCGTCCAGCCGTCTCGGAGGACATCGGCCTGCAGGCGGTCGGCGGCCCGGACGCAGCCGCCCAGCACGAATCCCACGGGCAGCGGCCGAGCGGCCAGAGGCGTTCGCACGCGGTAGCGGCCAACCACGCGAACAAGCGCCAGGCCGACCAGCACGAGGGCGAAGCCGAAACAGATGGCGGCGGCCACGAGCTCGCCGGTCGAGCGAAAACGCCTCGCCTCGATATCGGCGAACGTATCCATTGAGGTATCGCGAATATCGGCCACCTTCTTCGGCACCAGCGAATTCACCCTCATCGTCAGCGCCGGCAGCGCGTAGGTTTGGTCGCGCCCCTGCGAGGCGCCGCCGATGGACGATTGGATGTGATAGGTGATCTTGACCCCTGGCATGTCGACGTCTTTGCCGAAGAACACGTCGCCGACGAGCCGGGTGGTGTATTCGTACTGGATGTAGCGCCACGGCGGCGTGTGAATGTCTTCGTGCCGGATCCCCTTCACCACTTCGAACGGCGCCAGCGCGACAGTGGTCGGCTCGAGCTGATTCAGATCCGGGATCACCTTGATGGCGTTGGTGTCGACGATGCTGCAGGTCAGGGTCACCGTGAAGCGTTCGCCGATGAGAATCGCGCTCTTGTCGGTCTTCCACCAGCAGGCAATCGGCGCGACTTCGACGTCGCCCGGGGCGCGCGGCTTTTGAACAGCCGCGGCAGTTGATGGGCGACCTGTCGGCGCATTTTGAGAGGCCGGGGCACGTTGTCCGGCGGCGCTCCCGGCCATGGCGAGCACCACCATGACGAGGCCGGATAACTTTCCCACGCCTGCTCCCAGGGTCACTCGATTCCTCGGCAATCTCTGGCTCATGTCTTCCTCAACTGAACTTGCGCAGCCGCCGCTCGCCGACGAATTCCACGAGCGTCGTTTCCATTTCCCATCGATCGAGGCCGACGCGGACGATGTCGAGGTCGGCGTCGCGCGCCAGGCGCATGACCTGTTCCTGCCATTCCTCGATCCGCGACGCGAGCCGGGCGAACTCGCGCCGCGACACGACCCGCGTGCTGCCCGTTTCGACGTCGAAGATTTCGATCCATCCCGCCGACGTGGCCGGCAGCTCGTACGCAAACCGCACGTCCACCATCATCAGGAAGACGTCGTGCATCGCGTTGAGCAGCGACAGCTCCTTGATGACCCGCGGCGCGTCGGCAAACAGAAAGTCCGAGATGACCGGCACGAGCGACGTCTTGCGCAGATGGCTTTCGATCGTGGTGGTGACGTCGAGGGCGGTCGAGCCGTCCCGCCCGAAGGCCGGTTCCGCTTCTTTGAGCTGCTGGTAGAGGTCGAGACAGTAGATCACGTGCGGCTTGCCGATGCGTGGCCGCGCCGCGGCCAGCTGGTGGAACGCATCGTCGAACGTGATCAGACCGAACAGGTCCTGGAAGAACACGGCCGACAAGCCCACGGCCGCGACCGATCGGGCGATGGCGGCCGCGATCGGCACGCCGCGCGACGCCGCACCGCGTCGACAGCGACGCGTCGGCCACGGCGATCACGGTGGCCGTGCTGTCCTGTTCGAACTCGCGCATGATCATCGGGCTGAAGTTGGTCATCGACGACTGCGCCCAGTCGATCGACGACATGCGGTCGCCCGGCTGCCAGTCGCGCACGCCGACGAAGTTGAAGCCGGAGCCTTTGAACACGCTCGCGTGATCGCCGAGCGTGAACTCTTTCATGCGGTGGAGGATGAAGAGTTCGATCTCGGCGATCTCCGCCAGATTGACCAGAGGGGTCGCCGTCTCAACCATGGCCTTCGCGGCCGTCATGGAACAGGAACCCGGTCGATGATGTCGTCGATCACCATTTCCACGGTGACGCCGTGGCTCGCGGCGTGCGGGCCGAGCCAGACGCGGTGGCCGAGCACGTAACGCGCGAGGTCCTGGATGTCTTCCGGATACACCTCGTCGCGCCGGGCGTGCAGGAGCGTCCACACCTTGACGAGGCGACCCCAGCAAATCGTCGCCCGCGGCGAGGCGCCGAGATCGACGACTTTCTCGACCAGGTCCGACGGCGAGTGGTGCAGCCATTCGGTTTCGGCGTTGTACGGCCGCGTAGCGCCGACGAGCCGGCGGATGTACTTGGCGAGGGCCTCGTGCAGGAACACTTCTCGCGTGATGGCCGCACGCAGCTCGATAATCCGCTCTTTCGACATGAGCGGCTTCAGCCGCACCTTCTTGAAGTCGAAGCTCACGAGCTTCTGTTCTTCCTCTGGCGGCAGGTACGCGATGTTGACGATGATCGCAAATCGATCGGTGGCGGCTTCAGAGAGGGGGAACGTGCCCTGTCCGAGCTCGATGGGGTTCATGGTGGCAATCGCGAAGCTGAACGCCGGCAGCTCGTAGGTGGTTTTGCCGACCGTGACGGTGCGGTCCTGCAGGCCCTCGAGAAACGCGCTCTGCGATTTGAGCGGGATGCGGTTGATCTCGTCGAGCAGGATGACTTCCGCCGACGCCAGCGGGCCGAACTCGGTGATGAACTCGCCCGTGGCCGGATTGATCATCTGGAAGCCGACCACCTCGGTCGGCTGCAGATCGGCGCGGCCCTGCAGACGCGCGAACTTCGCGTTGCTGATCGCGGCGAGGATCACGCCAAAGAACGTCTTGCCCACGCCAGGCACGCCGCGCAGCAGGAGGTTGCCGGCGTTGACCTGACGTTTTTCGTCCTTGTCGTAGGTGGTCGGAATTTCTGACAGCAGCACGACGTTGGCGAGCGTCTTCTCGGTTTCGTAGCCGATCAGGGCGTTGCCTGCCTCGGCGACGATCGCTTCGTGCAAGTCGATGGTTTCCTGGAGCTCAGGGTGCATGGGCGCCTTTTGCCGGTCGAAGGTGACCCTGCATCATACTAGAATCGGTCTGATGGTGAGGTTGGTCGAAGAGTGCACCGGAACCGGCGACCTGCTGCTCAGCACGCGTGTGCTCCAGCGGGTGCGCTATGAGATCAAGGTGTTCCAGGGCATGCTCGAAGGCAACGGTTTACCTGTTCCCGGACGGCGCACGATCGAAGGCTCGCTCGATTTTGGCGATCCGGAGGCGTCGCGCGAGCTCGTCGGCGCGGAGCTGACGCTCCAGCTCGAAGACGGCCGCAAGCTTGGCATCACGCTCGCCGATGCGGACGGCAGCATCTGCCAGCGCGCCCACGGTGGCGGCGCCTGCGGTTGTTGCTAGCGGGCGTCGGGTCCGACAGTATCATTGTCCGATGATGGCGCCACCGTTTCGAGCCGAGCACATCGGTAGTCTCCTGCGTCCGGCGGGTCTCCTTCAAGCGCGCTCGGATGCCGAAG
Organism: uncultured Acidobacteriota bacterium; assembly: GCA_963755195.1. Taxonomy (GTDB): domain Bacteria; phylum Acidobacteriota; class Vicinamibacteria; order Vicinamibacterales; family CAVVIG01; genus CAVQJU01. The sequence goes on from CAVWIZ010000001.1 coordinate 880,951, forward strand.
GCGATCAGTACCGCCAGGTCACCGGCCCGCTGCACTACGAAGGATTGAAGGCGCTCGAGGACGAGGCCATCGTCGAGGCCGTCAAGCTGCAGGAAAGCGTGGGGCTCGACGTCGTCACCGACGGCGAATTCCGCCGGCGCTCATGGTTCCAGGATTTCCTGCTGGCGCTGTCCGGCACGCGCATCACGTGGGTGGACGCCGACAAGACCATCTCGGCGGCGTTGCCGTTTCAGACCGACACCACCGTCGACAAACTCCCGGGACACATCGTACGCGTGCAGGACAAGCTGCGGCGCGTGAAGGGGATTTTCATCGAGCACTTCGCCTTTCTGAAGAAGACCACGACGCGAACGCCCAAGATCAGCATTCCGTCGCCGACGATGCTGCATTTCTGGGGCGGCCGGGCGGCCATCGACTCGAGGGTCTATCCCGATCTCGACGAATTCTGGAACGACGCCGTCGCCGCCTGGACGGCGGAGATCGCCGGGCTCGTCGCGGCCGGGTGCCGCTACATTCAGATAGACGACGTCACCTTTCCGCTGATTTGCGATCCGCACGGACAGGATGCGCTCAAGGCGCGCGGCGACGATCCGCACACGATCCTGGAGATGTACGCCACGGTGTTGAATCGTATCGCCGCCAGCGTGCCGGAGGGCGTGACCCTTGGCATGCACATGTGCCGCGGCAACAACCGCGGCAAGTGGATGGGCAGCGGCGGCTACGAATACGTCAGCGAGGTGGTGCTGCGGAACATCGACATCCCGAACTTCTTCATGGAGTACGACACCGACCGCGCCGGCGACTTTCAGCCGCTGCGCCACGTGCCGAAGGGCAAGCACGTCATCCTGGGCCTCATTTCGACGAAGACGCCGAAGCTCGAGTCGAAAGACGACGTCAAGCGCCGGATTGACGAGGCGTCGAAGTTCCTGCCGCTCGACCAGTTGTGCCTCAGCCCGCAGTGCGGGTTTGCCAGCAACTTCATGGGGAATCCGGTGACGGTGGACGACGAGAAGCGGAAGCTGTCGCTCGTGGTCGAGATCGCGAAAGAAGTGTGGGGCTGAAAAGCGTCGGGGCCAGGGACGTGTCGAAGATCGTTGTCTATCAGAAGCCCACCTGCACCACATGCCGGAGCGTCTATGCGGCGCTCAAGGACAGCGGCGTGGACTTTTCGGCCGTTGACTATTACGTCGACCCGATTCCGAAGGCGAAGCTCGCGGACCTGCTTCGCAAGATGGGGATGACGGCCCGCGATCTGCTTCGCACCAGGGAGCCGATCTACAAGACGCTGAAGATCGGCGACCGCGACCTCAGCGACGACGAGATCCTCGATCTGATGGTCGAGCATCCCGATCTGATCCAGCGGCCCATCGTCGAAAAGGGGAGCCGCGCGATCCTGGCGCGCCCGGCGGAGCGCTTGAAGGAAGTGCTGTAGGTCTTGTCGTCGGCACACAACTAGCCGCGCCGGGTCCCGTCCGCGAACAGCCCACTCGGGTGCTCAGCGAAAAGCCTTGGTCACGGCTGACGCCTCCGCGCCCGAGCGGGCGCCCGTTCGCGGCCACCCGCCTCCGGCTAGTTTGCTACCCTGTTGGGACTGCGTATGCATCGTGCGCAGAGGCGTACATAGAGTGCGGAAGGTGTTCCGCCGCAAACGTCGGTAGTGGTCAGTTCCGCGGCGATGCGGAGCTATTCTTCACGTATGACGTCGGCCGAGTGCATCAGATGTTCCGCGTGACGCCTGCAATAGAAGCCGGGATGGCGGAGCACGCCTGCTCGATTGAGGAGTTCGTGGGGCTATTGGAAACGTGCGCCAGGGTGCCGGCGTGATCCACCTGCTGGCCGTCCTTGTTCTTGTCCAACAGCGCAAGGCCACGCCGATCACTGGCGAAGAAGCCAAGGCGCTTGTCCTAGAAGTTCCGAACGCGCTAGCGTCAATCAGGAAACGTGGAGCGAAGCTCGACGCAGCGATTGATATGGTGCTTCCAGATGGTTGGTACTTCAGGGTATACGCAACGAATTCGACATCGCCGTCAAACTTGATTGGGCATTACGCTGTGAATCGCCAGACCGCACGCGTGACCGACGAGGACCGAGAGCCACCAGGCAAGGCCGTGGTCAGCAACCATCTGCAAGCCATCCAGAAGGCCTTATTGCGGAAGCACTGTTCAAACTGACCCACTACCAAGACTTCAGTACTTAGCGACGTCCCTTGCAGTTGTAGTCAACTCGCCCATCTCGGAACTACGACCATCGCTACGGTTTGTCTTAGCTCGGCGAGCAGATAGAGAGGAGGGCGCAACCCTAGCCGTGGGCGGGTGGCCGCGAACGGGCGCCCGCTCGGGCGCGGAAGCGTCACCTGTGACCTGTGCTTTTCGCTGAGCACCCGAGTGGGCTGTTCGCGGACGGGCCCCGGTACCGGCTAGGCTGGCGACTGGGGAGAGCGACCCGGGCACCTGGCTTCTGACGAGAAGCATGGGCGCCCAGGTCCTCAGGACTATTCCACCGCGCCCGCAAATCGGAGCAGGTCGGCCATGCCGAATGAACCGCCGTCCGGTGTCCAGGGTTGCGGCGAGTGGAAGTACGAGTCTTTGTCGGCGTCGATGATGCCGAGGATCACTTCGGCGACGATCCGGCGTCCGGTCGGGCCGAGGCGCACGCCGTTTTCGGCCAACTCGCTCTCCTTCAAGATGCCAAACCACAGCGGCGCCTTGCCGCCCCAGGCCGGATTGGTGAGGCCCAGCGTTCCCGTTGGATCGAGCTGGGCGTTGGTGTAGGGCGTGATACCCATGGCCGTGGCCACCTCCTGATACGACGGCAAGCCCAGGCGCTTGCCTCTCAGGAGGTTGCGCTCGGCAAGCGAGATCACGGCCGGCGGATCCGGCGGGACGACCGGACCGATCGGCAGGTTGTAGAGGCTGGCGGAAATCAGCCCGTCGATCTTCCGCGAGATATTGCGGCCCGCAGGAATCGGATTCCCGGGGATGTCGAAGAAGTTGTTGAAGTCGATCTTCAGGTTCACCGGAATGGGCCGCGAGCCGTGGAGATCGTTGCCGGCGGCGTTGAACACCTGCGTCTTCGTGGTGCTCCCGGTCGGCATCACGTAGGCCAGCCTGACCATGGAATGTCCAAAGCGGTAGGCGGCGGCCGAGAATTCAATCGGCATCATCGGCCGCCGCTTGTCGCCCGGATCGTAGAACGTGCCGTTGAAGCTCGGCTTGCCCGCTCCGTTGTACGTGATGAGCGCGTCCACGGTGTCCTGGCCGACGATGTGCGGCAGGAAATCGTGCACCACGACCCACTGCCAGTGCCATCGCACCATCTTCTGCGCTTGCGAGAAGCTCAACCCCAGATCGATCCAGGCGTTGTGGAACTTCTGAAACGCGATATGAAACTGGGTGATGACGAGGTTTTCGTCATTGCGGCCCTCGACCAGGATGGCCTGTCCGCTTTCGGTGCGCTGCAGATCCTCGAACCCGTTGGGGCTGGAGAACTTGAACTTGGCGCCGTCGTAGAGCTGCGGGCTGCCGACCTGGCCGCCGCCATACATGGAGTCGAGGTCGAGCCTGGCCGTTCGGCTGTTCACCATCGCATCCGTGTCGATGTTCGCATCGCCGAGCGGCGTTGCGTCGAGCGTCAGATCGTGATCCAGGAACTGGCCCGAGGTAGGTGAACCCCGATGGCGTGCCATTGGGGTTGTCGTTGACGGCCGCGTTGGGATCTTTGATGGCCAGCGCCAGATCGACGAGGAGTTGATCTGTCGGCTGGAACGCCGGCAAGTCCGGGAACATGCGTCCGAAGTCAGGGCTCTGTTTTGCCCCGACCGTGGCCACTGCCAGAAGTGCGGCCACGCCCACTGTCGCGAACATTCTTCTCATCGCGCTCTTCCTCTCAATCACCGGGGGTAATTCGAGATTAGGAGAGAGACGCGCGGGGAACAATGCCGAACCGTGCGCAATTCTTGCGAAGAAGGCGCAGAGCGTGACCTCAGATCAATTTGGTACGTGCCGATGCCGCGCTCGCCACGCGCTCGGCGTGCAACGGTGCACCCGCCGGAAGTCGCGCGCGAAGCTGCCGGAGGCGCTGTAGCCGCATTGGCCCGCGACCTCCTTGATGCTCAACATCGTCGTCAGCAGCAGGCGTTCGGCGTTTTGGACGCGGAATCGACGGAGATGTTGCCGGAAGGTGAGCCCTGTCGCCGCTTTCAGCAGCCGCGCCAGATAGGCGGGTGAGAGCGCGACGTGGCGTGCGGCCGATGAGAGCCGAATTGCCGGATCGGAAAACCGCTGTTCGAGGTAGGTCAGCACTTCGACGATCTTGAAGTGGTCCGGACCGCGGCCGACCGTGGTGAGCTCGCCGGCAGGCGGCGCGGTCGCCGTGATGGCGAGCCCCGCGCGGTTGAGCATCCCGGCGGCCAGGCCGTCGATGACAGCCTGCACGCGCGCATCGGCCGCTCGGGGCACCTGGGCCAGCAGTTCGCGCATCAAGTCGGCCGATGCGCCGGGCTCCTCTGCGACGCGGCCCGCGACCACCTGGCACGCGTCAGCGAACACCCATAATTTCTGGTGATCCATCGACGCCCCTTTCGACAGCGAGAGCCGTCCGGGACACCGTGGAGAAAGCACGTGCGATGCCAACGGCGTGGTGACTTCCGTCGCGAGGATCGCGATGAAAAGCCGTCGTACCAGCTCTGAAATAGAACACGAATACCAAAAGCGGCATGGGAGACGCTTGCGACGCGCTATGGGTGGCCGCCGCGTTCGGCGATCAGTCGCATCGCGGGTTCACTCACGAGCTGCCGAGCGTGAAAGCGCTGGCCCCACGCCAGGGGTGTTATGTCGCGGTAGTCGTGAATGGATTCGTCCTCACTGAACCGCACGAGCTTGCGCAGAGAGGCTCGGGCGTTCGGGTCGGCGCCGCGATCGAGCAGCAGCCTCGCGAAGGCGGCGTCCCGCTGCCGTCCGTTGAGGTGCGGGTACGACACGACACACCCGAACAGGGCCGTGTGTGCTCCGAAGCCCTCGCTGTCGATGTCGGCTCTGACGTCGACGTTCATGCCGCGTTCAAGGAGACAGCGAGCGATGTCCATCTCGTCGTAGTCCACGCACATGTGCAGCAGCGTCGCGCCCGAGAGCGGCGTTCCGTGCAGCGCGAGCGACTCGTCGGCGTGGCAGGCGAGCTCGGGCGGGTAGATCTCCTCGTGGCGATACGTTCGCGTGAGCAAACCGGGCTCGCGGCGGAGATGCTCGTCCAGTAGATCGATCCGCCCGCGGTGCACCGCCATCGCCGGCGTGTCGGGTAACTCGAGGCCGTGCTTCACGAGCAACTCGAGACATTCGTGTTTCCCTAGCGGATTGCGGGTGTAAGTCTCCAACACCATCGCCACCGGCGCGAGGCGGTTGCCGTCTCCGTCGCCGATCTCCGCGCCAAGGTCGAGCATATAGGCCATTCCCGTGCCGTTCAGGGCCTCCGCAGGCCCCATCACCGCGTCACGCGGCGGGCGTGCCCCCATCGCGTACAGCAGCTTGGCCGTACGGACCTGTCCCTGCAGAGCTGCGCGGCCGAATGCCCATTCAACGTCTTTGGCGCCGATCTCGCGAAGCATCGAGATGATCCGATCGCGCCCGAGGTTCGCCGCGTACATCATCGGCGGCCCCCAATTGCACGTTTCAGTTCCGCGGGCCATCTGGTGCAGCAGTTCCGGGTTCTTCAGCACCAGCTTCCTGACGGCATCTGCGTCGTCGCGCCAGATGGCGTCGGTCATGCCGCAGGCGAGCACGAGCCGTGGCCAGTTCGGCAGGCCGTAGCGTCGCGCCAGCGCAAACTGCGCTTCGGCCAGTCTGGCGCTCGGCCGATCTTTCTTGATCTCGCGCAGGAGATCTTTGGCTTGGTGCTTGAGCTGATTGAGGTTCGGACGAACTGGAAGATCGAAATCGGCCACAACGGACCTCCTTTACAACAGACGCCCGGGGTCCGCTGCTTCGGGCTAAAAGGAGGTTCGCGATGAACCAGAGCGTGCTTTCGTGCAGGTGGACTCAGTCCTGTCCGCGGACGGGTGGCGCCCTGCGCGCCGACGGTCAGGATACGCCGAAGCGCCCGCACGTGCAACGAACTTCCGCGTCACACCCCAACAGCGGCTGGGATTAACATAGGCGCGCATGGCACTGGACTCGCTCGGCTACTTCGGCGTGCGCGCGCGGAGCCTCGACGACTGGTCGCAGTTCGCCGTGAAGTTCCTCGGTCTGCAGCTCGTCGAGCGAAGCCGGAAGTCGATGACGTTTCGCATGGACGATCGCCGGCAGCGCATCGTGGTCCACGAAGACGATGCCGGCGGCGAGCGTGCCGCGTTCCTCGGATGGGAAGTCGCCGGCGGCCAGGTGCTCGACGACCTGGCCGCGACGCTCGAAGCGGCCAGCGTCCGCGTGCAGCGCGCGCCGAGGGCGGTTGCCGAAGAGCGGCGCGTCAAAGAGCTCATCAGCTTCGACGACCCGGTCGGCAACCGGCTCGAAGCGTTTCACGGCGCCGAAATCGCGACCGACGCCTTCACGCCCGGCCGCGCGATCTCGGGTTTCCGGACGGGTCCACTCGGCATGGGTCACGTCGTGCTCAACGTCGAGCGCATCGACGAGCTGGTGCCGTTCTACCAGGACACGCTCGGCTTTCACCTGAGCGACTACACGCTGCGGCCGTTCAAGGCGTACTTCTTTCACCTCAACCCGCGCCATCACAGTTTTGCCATGGTCGAGACGGGCAGAAACAGCATCCACCATCTGATGATGGAGCTCTACATGCTGGACGACGTGGGACAGGCGTACGACCTGGCGCTCGGCGAAGAGAACCGGATTGCGACGACGCTTGGACGGCATTCGAACGATTTCATGACGTCGTTCTACGCGAACTCGCCGTCGGGATTTTTCGTGGAATACGGATGGGGCGGACGGTCGATCGACCAGAAGACCTGGACGCCCGTTGAGATGACGTGCGGCCCGAGTTTATGGGGCCACGATCGGAACTGGCTGTCGGCCGAGGGACGCGCACAGGCGCGTGCGCTGCGGTTGCGCGCGGCCGACGAAGGACTGCGCGAGCCGGTCCAGGTTGTCGACGGAAACTACACGCTCGCGCCCGGCACGTGTCCCTGGTGGGACGCGGCGCGCAAAACGTAAAGCGGGAGTCCACACATGGCGACTGCGCCTGGTAACAGCGCGCCCCTCAACATCACCGAGATTGTCGACAACAGCCAGGTTGGTTCGTTTCAGATCGGCATCTACGTCTTGTGCGGTCTGTGTCTCATCATGGACGGCTTCGACGTCCAGGCGTGGGGCTACGTCGCACCGTCGCTCTTCTCAGAGTGGAACATGGCGAGCGCCGCCGGCCGGGTCGCCAGCGTCACGCTGATGGGTGTGCTGGTTGGATCGCTGGCGTTCAGCATGCTGGCCGACAAGATCGGCCGCCGCCCGGTGCTCATTGGCGCGACGATCTACTTTGCCGTGCTGACGCTGGCCACGGCGCGCGTGACCTCGCTCGAACAGCTCCTGATCATCCGGTTCATTGCGGGCCTTGGCCTTGGCGCCATCATGCCCAACGCCGTTGCCCTTGTCGGCGAGTACAGCCCCCGCCGCTCGCGGGTCGTGGCGATGCTGGTCGTCTCGAACGGCTTCACGATTGGCGCGGCGATGGCCGGTTTCATCGCGTCCTACCTGATTCCGAACTACGGCTGGCGCTCGGTGTTCTACTTCGGCGGCACCGTGCCGCTCGTGATTGGCCTGCTGATGTTCATCGGCCTGCCCGAATCGCTCCAGTTCCTGACCCTGCGGAAGAAAAGCCTCGACAAGGTCGGCCGGTGGCTCAAGCGCGTCGAACCATCGGTGACGATCGGCCCCGGCACGACGTTCGTGGTCAACGAAGAGCAGAAGAAGGGCGTCCCCCTCGTGACGCTGTTCCACGAAGGCCGTGCCATGGGGACGCTCCTCCTGTGGACGATGCAGTTCATGAACCTGATGAATCTGTATTTCCTGTCCACGTGGCTCCCGACGATCGCGCGCGGCATGGGCATGGCGACGACGGCGGCGCTGATGCTGGGGACGACGTTCCAGTCGGGCGGCGTGGTGGGCACGATCGCGATCGGCTGGCCGATTCAGAAGTATGGCTTCTTCAGCGTGCTGATCGCCTGCTTTCTCGGCGCATCGGTGTGCATCGGATTGATAGGGCAGCCAGCCCTTACGCCCGTGTTCCTGTTCATGGTCGTGTTCATTGCCGGGTTCGGCATCCTCGGCGGCCAGGGCGGCAACAACGCGCTGGCGGCGACGTACTATCCGACCGACCTGCGTTCGACGGGCGTCGGCGCCGCGCTCGGCATCGGCCGCATCGGCTCGATCCTTGGACCGTCGGTCGCCGAGTTCATGCGGCCGCGCTATTCGACGGAACAGCTCTTCCTCGTGTTCGCCGCGCCCGCGCTGCTGTCGGCGCTGGCGGTGATGACGCTGCGGGTGGTCATGAAGCCCGCCGCGACCGGTCCGACGGACGCCCGCCGGTAACGCGTGGGCGCTTCTCTCCCCGTCCTGCTGCTCCTGTTTGCCGGCAGTGGAGCAGCGGCCCTCATCTACGAGACCGTCTGGTTCCAGCTGCTCCAGCTCGTGATCGGTTCGTCGGCCGTGTCGGTCGGCGTGCTGCTGGGTACGTTCATGGGCGGGATGTGCATCGGCAGCCTGTGGCTGCCTCGCCTGATTTCGTCGCACAGCCATCCGCTGCGCGTGTACGCGCGGCTCGAGCTCGGCATCGGCGCGTTCGGTCTGCTGCTCCTCCTCCTGATGCCCCTCGTCGGCCGCGTGTATTTCGCCTGGGGCGGCAACGGCCTCGCCGGGTTTCTGGTGCGAGGCGCCGTGGCCGCGGTCTGCCTGCTGCCGCCCACGATCATGATGGGGGCGACGCTCCCGGCCATGTCGCGCTGGATCGAAACCACGCCCGAGGGCGTGTCGTGGCTCGGCTGGTTCTACGCGGGCAACATCGCGGGCGCGGTCGGTGGGTGCCTCGCGGCCGGCTTCTATCTGCTGCGCTTCTACGACATGGCCGTGGCCTCCTACGTCGCGTGTGGACTCAATGTCCTCGTGGCGGCGCTGGGATGGTGGCTAGCCGGACGCGCGTCCGTCGGTTCTCGTCAACCTGACGCTCCGACAGAGGCGGCGAGTGCACTTCGGGCGGGCGGCGTCGGCCATCCGAGCGTGTATATCGCGATTGCGCTGTCGGGTTTCGCAGCGCTCTCCGGTGAAGTGATCTGGACGCGGCTCCTCGGTTTGCTCTTCGGCGCCACGGTGTACACGTTCTCGCTCATCCTGGCGGCCTTCCTGATTGGCCTGGGCGCAGGCAGCGCCGGCGGGTCGATGCTGGCGGCGCGCGTGGCGCGCCCTCGCCTCGCGCTGGCGTGCTGCCAACTGCTGGCGGCCGCGGCCATCAGTTGGACGGCGCACAAGCTGAGCGTGTCGTATCCATACTGGCCGATCACGCCGACACTCTCCCCGAGCTTCGGTGTGGACTTCGAGCTCGACTTCACGCGGACGCTATGGGCCGTGCTGCCGCCGGCAATCTTCTGGGGGGCGAGCTTTCCCCTCGCCCTGGCGTCGGCCGCGTCTTCATCGGGCGGACAGGATCCGGCGCGCCTGGTCGGTCGCGTGTATGCGGCCAACACCATCGGCGCCGTGGCCGGCGCACTTGCCGCGAGCCTGGTGCTCGTTGCCTGGATCGGATCGCAACATGCGCAGCAGGTGATGATGCTCGTGTCGATCGCGGCGGCGATGGTGGCACTCAGTGGCTCTGTCCGTCCCGTTCAGTCGTTCCCGCCGCTCCGTTTTGTCGTCGTCTTCGTCCCGCTGCTTGCGCTCGACGGCTGGCTGGTTGCCAGCATTCCGCCGGTTCCTGGACTGCTGATCGCTTACGGTCGGTTTACCGCAACGGTGCTCGGGCAGGCGGGCGACATCTTGTATGCCGCCGAAGGGCTCCAGTCGTCGGTCGCCGTTTCGCGGCTGCCGAACGGCCGTCTCGGCTATCACAACGCCGGAAAGATTCAGGCGTCGAGCGAGCCGCAGGATATGCGTCTCCAGCGAATGCTCGGCCATCTGACGACGCTCGTGCCAGGCCAGCCGCGTTCGGTGCTCGTCATCGGATGCGGCGCGGGAGTGACGGCCGGCGCGGTCAGCATTGCCCCGAACGTCGAGCGCGTCACGATCGTCGAGATCGAGCCGCTGGTGCCGCGGGTGGTGTCCACCTATTTCGGCGCCGAAAATCACCATGTGATCGCCAACCCGAAAGTGCGCGTGCAGATCGACGACGCGCGGCACTACCTGCTGACATCGAAGGAAAAGTTCGACGCCATCACCTCCGACCCGCTCGATCCGTGGGTGAAGGGCGCGGCCACTTTGTACACCAAGGAATTCTTCGAGGCGGCCAAAGCGCACCTCAATCCCGGCGGCGTCGTCACCCTGTTCGTGCAGTTGTACGAGAGCACGCCCGAGGCCGTGAAGAGCGAGCTCGCCACGTTTTTCGATGTGTTTCCGAACGGCATCATCGCCGGCAACACGTTTCGAGGCGTCGGCTACGACACGGTCCTGCTGGGACAGGCCGGGCCGACGCGCATCGATCTCGACGATCTCGATTCGCGCCTGCGCCAACCGGCTTATGCGGCGGTCTCGCGATCGCTCGGAGAGGTCGGCGTGCACTCGGCCGTGGATCTGCTGGCCAGCTACGCCGGCCGCGCGTCCGATCTGAAGGAATGGCTGCGAGGCGCCGCCATCAACCATGACGGCGACCTGCGGTTGCAGTACCTCGCAGGCGTGGGCCTCAACGTCAACGAGGCCGACAACATGTACGCGGAGATTCTCAAATACCGCCGGTTCCCGGACGACGTGTTTGTCGGGTCGGAGCCTCAGCTCGGCTTATTGCGCAGCCGCATCGTCAGATGAAACCGGCGAAGCGGGTCACTGCTTCAAACCCGCTACCCAGTTCACCACCACCGTGAACGGGGTTGACGCGCTCTGCCCGACCGGTGTGACGAGAAGAAATCGTTTGCCGTCCGCGGCGACGTCCCCGACGATGACGCCTGAAGGCGCCTGGAACAGCGGGGTTGGTGTTCCCGTCTGGAATGCCGAGTTGATGGTCAGGTCGACGGCCATCATCTTCTCATTCGGCGCCAGGTAGAACAGCTCTTTGCCGTCTGCACGCCAGCGAGGCGCGGTTCCACCGCCCTTCGACACCAGCACGCTGCCTCCGGCGCTGGCGGATCCGCCGCTGAAGTCACTGGCGAATCCCCGGACGTACACTTCGCTCGGACCGGACTCGTTCGAGACGTAGGCGACCCATCGCCCGTCCGGAGAGAACCGGCCCTGTTCCTCGTCGAACCGCGAATGGGCAAAGGGCACCGGCTTCGAGTCGCCGTCCATGGGCAGCACCCACAGATCCCATCTGCTGTTCGGGTCTGCCGCGGCATACAGCAGAAAGCGTCCGTCAGGCGACCAGTGCGTGGGAGTCTTGATCAGCCCGTCTCTGGCCGGAAGCTCTTCCTCGTCTTTTGCACCGCTCGACAGCTTTTGATAGATGAGGTTGACGCGCTGGCCTCTCGAGGAAAAAGCGATGCGATTTCCGTCAGGCGACCAGACAGGAGACTCGGAGACCCCGGCACTGGACGTAAATCGTGCCGCCCCGCTGCCGCGCGCCAAATCGAGCAGCCACAGATCCGCATTTGCCGCATCCTGAGGGTTCGTACGGGACGCCGCGGCCCGGGTTCCATCGGGGGAAAGCGCCACGTCGCGGAAGCGACCCGGCTCCGAGACGCGGCCGAGCATGCTTCCTTGCCGGTCGAACCAGGCGACCTGGAAGTCCCGTTCGGCGGTGCGGTAGGCCAGGACGCCGTTCGAGGACGCGGAGAAAAAGCCGGCGTCAAGAAACGAGCCGACCTGCCTGGCCACGGGCACGGCGTCGCCGGCGAGTTCCAGCCGTTGCGTATCGAACGGCTGCGCCATGAGCGTCCCCTCACGAAGGAACAGCAATCGCCCCGGGCCCGAATCGGTGGACGGTGCGAACGTCAGACCTTGCGCGTACGGCAGCAGCCGCGTGGAGATCTGCTCCTCGGGCTTCGCGTCGAGCGTCCCGACGTAGATGCCGCTGGCCTCAGCCGCCCTCCTCGAGATGCGCAGGTACACAAAATGACGTCCATCGGGGAGGAAGGAGGGAAGCAGATGCATGGCCTCCTGACGCGATGGATCGAGCGCGGTCAGAGGCGATGCGGGGCCGCCCGGCCTCCGACACGCGCAACAGAGCGCCGGACGTGTTGCCCACGATGATGTCGCCATTGCGATTCCACGAACCGCCCACGGCCACACCGGGTAGATCGCACAACGTCTGCGCCGGACCGCCGGACACATCCAGCTTCTTGAGTTTTCCTCCGGCGTCGAATGCGATGAACCGGCTGTCGGGAGACCAGAAGAAGGGTGGCGTCACGGTGGAGATCTCCGAACCGATGAGCGGGCCGGATTTCCAGAGAGTCCATCGCCCGGACAAACACTCGGAGGCCCCCGTCCGCGTCCGACGCGGAAAAGGCGAGGCTTCGGCCGTCTGGCGACAGTGCGAAAACTCCCGACGCGCTCACGTTGACCGTGGGCGGGATTTGGAAGCGCATCGGCGCGGCCACCGGCGGCTGCTCGCGGACGTGCAGGAACGCGATGGGCGCCAGTGTGACCAGCAGCAGCGCCGCCACGCCCCAGGCGAGCCACGGTCTTCGCCCAGCGCCTCCGGCGACGACATTGGGTGCGCCGTCGAGCAAAAGATCGATGTCGCCGATGTCACGCAGCCTTCGTCTGGGATCCTTGACGAGACAGCGCTGCAACAGGGGTCGTGCTTTCACCGGCACGCGGTCCCACACCGGTTCCTTCGTCAGCACCGCGGCCAGAGTGTCCGACATCGTGTCGCCGTGGAACAGGCGATCGCCTGAGAGCATTTCGTACAACACGACACCGAAGGCCCAGATATCCGCGCGCTTGTCCACCGGATTGCCGCGCGCCTGTTCCGGCGCCATGTATGCCGCCGTGCCCAGAATCAGACCCGCACGCGTCACGGGGTGCACCGTCATCGTCGGCGAGCTTTCGGGGTTGTCGTCCGACGCGTCCGGCTCGGCGAGCTTGGCCAGGCCGAAGTCGAGTACCTTCACCGCGCCCTCGGTGGTGATCTTGACGTTGGCAGGCTTGAGGTCGCGGTGCACGATGCCCTTTTCGTGCGCCGCCTGAAGGGCAAGGGCGATCTGCCGGGCGATGTCGAGGGCGGCATCAATACCTAACGCTGCTCCTCGGCTCGCGGACTCGCTCGTCGCAGCGGCCGCAGGCGCTGAGACTTGGCTTCCCACAATTAGATCCGCCAGTGTCGGCCCCTCGACCAACTCCATGACGAGGTAGTCGGGTCCGACGTCGTACAGCGTGCAGATGTTCGGATGGTTGAGCGCGGCGATCGCTCGCGCCTCGCGTTCGAAGCGATCGCTGAATCGCTCGGCGGACACTTTGATCGCCACGTCGCGTCCGAGCCGCGGATCGCGCGCGCGATACACCTCGCCCATGCCGCCCTTGCCGAGGGCGCCGACGATCTCGTAGGGGCCGATGCGTGTACCGGCGGTCAACGTCACGGGGTGACTTTCGAGGCCACGTCAGCCGGTGGTCTTCGGATCGCCGGCGAGCCGCGCTTCGGCCTTGTGCGCCGCTTCGCGCAGCAGCTCGTCGCTCGCCGTGAACGCCGAGAGCGCCTGGCCGGATGTTTCAGCCGTGGCGCCCACCATTCGCTCCGCGAGCTTGATCCGCTCGGCCAGGCCCACCTCGCTGTCGATGAGCGGCAGCAGCAGCGTGCGCATCTGGCTGGGCAGCGCGTGTTCGAGAAACTCCAGCGCGTTGGCGTGCACGGCGGCCGTGCCGGATTGCAGGCCGACAAAGGCGCTGTGAAAATCGTGCTGGGGCAGCAGCAGCTTCAGGAGGCGGAAGATGCGCTCGAGCTCCTGGCTCATCGACTCCTTGACCTGCTCCAACGGTTCGCTGACAACGGTTTCGACCGAGAGCTTCCCGAGCAGCTGATACGAGCGGTAGTGGCCCAGGATTTCGGCGGCCAGCACGGTTTCGACGAGCTCGCGTTCCAGCCGCCGGTCGGGATTCAACTGGCGGAGCTTGTTGAGCGCCGCCACGGTGCGCAGGCGCAGCACCGGATCGACGTCGAGGAGGTGTTCGACGAGCACCTGCTCGGCGTCCGGGCTCCCGACCCGCTGCAGCACGTCCGGAATCGCGTGACGGACCACGGCGGGCATTCGGTCGTTCTGAAGCGCGTCCCTGAGCGCCGGGACAACGCGGTCGCCGAACGTCGCCAGCGCGTCGAGCGCTTCAGCGCCCAGTTCGGGGTCGGCAAGACGCGCCATCACCAGCGGAACCGACGCTTCCTTCCCCTGCGATGCGGCGGCGCGGATCGCCAGGCGGGCGACTTCCGGCGCCAGATCCTGCAGCAACCGGTGGAGCTGTTCGTCAAAGCCCTCCGGGATCGAACTGATCACCCGCGCCGCCTCCAGCCGCGCCTGAACGCCGTCCGGCCCCTTGCCGTCGAGCGCGATGTCAATCAGCAGGCGCGCCGCTTCGATGTTCTGCTTCGGACCGGGCCGGGCGAGAAACTGGGTGATCGCCGACGTGACGGCGCTCGCGTTGACGTGATCGAGCGTGCCGAGCCGGGTGAGCGGATCCACATCGCTCAAACGGGCGAGATAGAGAAACGCTTCGGTGCGGACCCCTGAATCCGGATCCTCTTTGAGCAGACCCTCCATGCGCGACATGACGCTCGAGTCTTCAGCGGAGGTGAGCAGCGTCACCGCCTTGCGCCGCACGTCCGGCGAGCGATGGCCGAGCAGCTGGCGAACGGCCTGATGGGGGATCGGGCTCTCTTGACCTTCAATCAGCGTCAACGCGTACAGGATGTCGTCGGGATTATCGGCGCCGAGAGCGCCGGCCAGCACATCGCTGGTCGCCCGATCGGCCGCCTGGATCGACAGTCGCTCCGCATCCACGCGGTGTTCGTAGATGCTGCTCCGCAAGTTCTCCACGTAGTGGCGCTTGGCGGAAACCGCCGCCACGATCCACCCGGCGAGAAGCACCAGGCTCACGACGCTGACCATGGGCGCGGTCACTCCGAGGGCCAGCGATATCATCAGCAGCACCGCGCCGATCGCGTCGCCCGCACGCCAGATGACGGTGTCAATCAGCGCCTTTGCCCGAGACATGTGGCGCGCGGGCACGGGGAGGTAGAGCAGCTCGACCGTTGATTTGTCGATCGAGTAGCGCAGCACCTGATCGCCGCCTTTCAGGAGCACCGCGGACCAGAGGGCGCCTGAAATCAGCACGGCCAGCGACCCGGCCGTCAAGGCCAGCGGCACGATGAGCAGCGCGAATCCCAGTCCGAATCGGCGCAGCAGCCGGGACGTCAGCAGCAGTTGGGCGGCGAGGGACAGCCCGCCCGCATAGACGTTGAAAGACCCGAAGAACGCGGTGAGCGTGTCGGTGTCGGGGTGGAAGGTCTTGGCCATCGCCCGGAATTGCCACGCGGCCAGCGTTGTGACGAGCGATGACAGAAGGACCAGGCCGGCAATCGAGCGCAGGTAGGGAGATTTCCATACGAGCTCGAGACTTCCGGCCACGTCGTCTGCGTCGGGACGATTGGCGCCGACCTCCGCCGGCTCCACCCGCCGCTCGCGCCAGATGGCCTCGACGAGCACCGGGCAGATGGCCAGGGTCACGGCGATCATGATCAGGAGGTTTTCCGTGCCGAGACGCATCGCGGCGGCCTTCGTAATCAGGCCGCCCACCATCCAACCGCAGAGCGCGCCGCTGCCGACAATGCCGAACAGGCGCTTCGCTTCGCGCGTGGTCATGGTGTAGTTCGCGAGCGTCCAGACCTGCGCGGGGAGCAGCACGCCGGACACGCTGGCCCACACGTAGAGCACCGGCAGCATCCAGGATGGCTCCTCCGCGCGGCTCAGTCCCCAGAACGCCAGGCTCATCGCCGAGAAGCCCAGCAGCGTGCCGATGAGGAGCGGCCGCAAGCCGACCTGCCGGTGGACGCGAAGATAGATCGCCATGACCACGCACACAATCAACGCGGACGCGATATCGGCGTACGGAAGCTGCGCGGAGGTGTAGCGCTCCAGGAACAACGCGTCACGGGTACTCTTGGTGACGACGTAGCTCGTGATGACGAGGAAGAGATAGGCGAACAGCAGGACGGCGCGCATTGATTCGCCGCGGCGAATCTGGAGCAACCGTCGCAGCATCTACTGTGCGGCCGGTGAGGCCGCGGGCGCCGTGGTGGCGGCCGGTGGACCGGACAGGACGTCCCGCCGATCCGAGTAAATGGCCGTGAACACGCCGCCCTGAATTTCGAGGGCTGACGCGCGGCCGGTTGCGACGTAGCCCGCCTGCATGCCCGTGTCGATCTCGAAGAGCTTCCCGCCAAACCGCGCCCGGATCCGAGTGTCCGGCACAACCGTGTGAGCAACCACGATCGCCCGGGCGTTCTGCTTCGTCAGGATGTCGTCCAGGGTGGATGCGAACCCGTCGATCGGCTGCGCCAGGCCGCGGTACCACAGTGGACCGTCTTCGCGCGCCGACAGGCTTTGGAGCGGGGCGCTTCTGGTCTTCTCGATGTCGCCCCCTAACTCCTGCCGCACCTTCGCATTGATGGCCTCGCACGACATACCGGCCACGGCGGGGCTGATGCCTCCGTGCAGGAACACGATGCCGTTGATTTTCACGACAACGTTCCGCTTCCTGAGCGATTCGCCGTACGAGCCGTTCCGTCCGAACGCGACGCGCATTTCGAGCAGCCCGAGCGGCGTGTCTTTGAGCAGCTGAGCGCGAAGGCCCGGTGGGGCCTCCTGCACGTACCTGTCCCGGAGCTGGCTGGACTTCACCGTGGTGAAGGCATCGTATTCGCCGGGGGCGACGTAGCGCAGGTCGCCAAGCACGCGCATGACTTCGTGGTTGCCGAGCAGCAGGTGCGCGGCGCCGCCGGCGCGCCGCGCCTCGTCTTCAAGCCGGTCCAGCAGATCGAGCGCCTTGCGCGAGTCGGCCCCGCGATCGACCACGTCGCCGAGTTGCACGAGATGGGCCCGCCCTCCGGTCCACCGGAGGCGTTCGTCGACGAGGCCGGCCGCGCGCAGGATTTCGCCGAGGCGATCGTACGCGCCGTGCACGTCGCCGATGGCGACAATCCGTTCGGCGGTCTCGAACTGGCACGGCGGTTCAGCCGCGTGGAGGAGGGGACGCGTGCCGGCCGCCACGAAGGCGAGCGCCAGCAACGCCGCCGCGGCAAAACCAAATCGCCAGCGAGTCATCGGTTGGGCCATGCCTCGAAGACTTGCGCTTCGCCTTTCTTCTTCGCGAGCTCCTCGAACTGCTTCACGATGGCATCGCGCCGTGCGAAGAGCGCGGGCAGGCAGTTGCCTTCGAGCAGATCGCCGATTTCGCGCCTGACCGTGTCGCGATCGAGCGCCTTGATGCGATCGAAAAATGGCCGGTCGATGCGCACCACGCCCCGCCCTCCCTGCTGACCGACAGGGAACGGCAGTATCTGGGTCTCGGTAAACGCGCGCGAGTGATCGACTTTGATGAAATTCCACTGGCGATCGAACAGGAGATTTCCGGAATTCTCGTCGATGTTGCCGACCAGGTTGTCGAACACGTACGCCCGGTGAAGCTGCCGGTTCCAGAACGCGGCATCGGGAGCGTGCAGTTTTCGCTCCTGTACGTCCTTCAACATGATGGTGTCGTCGATCCAAAGCTGGGCGGAGACCATTTCGCCGTTGACTTTTCTCTCGACCGTTGGCGGCACCATGTCGAGCTCGAGCAGGCGGTCGAGCTTGTAGGCGGCGATCTCGGACTTGTAGCTCTCCCAGAAGCCCTCTTTCTTGCCGGGGTTCAGGTTCTTCACCGCGGCTCCGCCAGCCAGGCCGCCGGGCGTGAAATACGCATGCCGCGGCGCCGTGACGCCGAGCGCGATTCTCTTCAAGCTCTCAATCTTGGCCGTGCGAATGAATTCCTCGTACTCCGCGTACCGCCCAACCCAGATCTTGGAGGACGTTGTCTGCGGGGTCTGCGTGGTCTGCTGCGGCGCCGCGGCGGCGGGGGCTGGAGGCTCCTGAACAGGCGTCAAGAAGGAAACCGCAAGCCAGAGGACTAGCCACATGATCGCACCTCCCGAAGACGGCCGGCGGGGGGGCCGTCTTCCGAGGAGTCTAGCCCATTTCAAGCCCCACAAATTGGGTGTGACATCGGGCCGGATGATCCGGTATAGTCCGGCACGATTCCGTATAAAGTCGTTCGGGCGGCTTTGTCGCCGGGTGGCTGGGATTGGTGAGTTGGGATTGGACGATTGGAATCATGTCGCGCTTGTGAGTATTGAGGAGGAGATATGGGACGACTGAAGGCTTATGGAATTCCGCTTCTCGCAGTCTTGGTTCTCGGGCTGTCGATTGGCGCCAGTCCGGCGGCCGCCCAGGACAAGACGGCCAGGGGCACGGCGACGGCCGTCTCGGACACGGCGCTGACCGTGAAGGTTGGCGACAAGGACATGACCTTTGTGGTTGACGCCAAGACCGTGGTTTCGGCCAGGGGCGCGGGAACCCAGACGCGCAGGGAAGGCGGCGTCAAGGTGACCGACTTCGTCAAGACCGGCGGCGCCGTGATGGTGACCTACCGCGAGGCGGGCGGCACCAATACGGCCCTGACCATTCAGCCGGTTTCTTCGCCGGGCTCGGGCTCGTCCGAGGGTCCGGAAACGAAGATTGCGGCAGGCACCGTCAAGGCGGTGTCGGACACCTCGCTGACCGTCACAAGCAGCGGGAAGGACATGACCTTCGCGGTGACCTCCACGACGAAGGTGGAGGCCAAGGGCGCCGGCACGGCGACGAAGGCGGCCGGCGGCAAGATCGCCTTCTCGGCCCTCGTCGGCAACGGCGATACGGTCAGCGTCAGCTACACCGAAGCCGGCGCCAAGATGACGGCGACGGAAGTTCGCGTCACCATCAAGAACCGCTAAGAGTCGCGACATCAGGGCTGAGGGTTCAACCGCCCTCAGCTCTGATCGTCGTGTCAACGCGCCCCGCCGAGGCAGGGCCGCGCCCTGCCTGCACTACAATTCGGCCATGACCCCGCCAGAGATCCCGTGGCCGGAATTTCCCACCTCCCAATGGCCCGACACCCACGCGACGCTGCACATGTGGGCCCAGATCGTCGGAAAAATCAGGCTGGCGCTGGCGCCGCCTCTCAATCATTGGTGGGGAGTCGCGCTCTATCTGACGGCGCGGGGCCTGACCACATCGCCGATGCCCTACGCCGGCGGCGCGTTTGAGATCACGTTCGATTTCATCACACACCAGCTCGTCATCGAAACAAGCGACGGCCAGACGCGCAGCGTGGCCCTCATGCCACAGACGGTCGCCGACTTCTACAGCCACACCATGCGCGCGCTGGCCGATCTCCGGATTGACGTAAAAATCTGGCCGATGCCCTCCGAGGTCCCGGCGCCGGTACGGTTCGACCTCGATCGGCAGCACGCCTCGTACGACAGGGACGCGGCCCAGACGTGGTGGCGCATCCAGCTGCGAATCGCCGACGTGATGAGCGAGTTCCGCGCGCGATTCATCGGGAAATCGAGCCCCGTGCACTTCTGGTGGGGCGGGTTCGACCTGGCCGTCACCAGATTCAACGGCCGTCGCGCCCCCGCGCGTCCGAACGCCGACGCCATCACGCGTGAGGGGTACTCGCACGAAGTCATCAGCGCCGGCTTCTGGCCGGGCGGCGGCGCCATCCCGCCGTCGTTCTATGCGTACGCGGCGCCCGAGCCCGACGGCTTCAAGTCCGCCGCGGTGCGGCCCGCCGGTGCGTACTACAGCCAGGAGTTGGGCGAATTCCTCCTCGGGTACGCCGACGTGCGGAGCGCGGCGTCGCCGCGGCACGCGCTGCTCGACTTCCTGCAAAGCACCTACGAGGCGGGCGCGACGCCCGGCCGCTGGAATCGGGAGGAGCTCGAGCGATGACCGCCGCCTGCGATCACATCGAGGCCATCACGTCGGTGACGCACGCGAAGACACGCGTGTGCGATGAATGCGTGAAGATCGGCGCGCGGTGGGTGCACCTGCGCACGTGCCAGATCTGCGGCGGGACGCACTGCTGCGACAATTCGCCGAACAAGCACGCCACCAGGCACTTTCGCGCCACGAAGCATCCCGTCATCGCGTCGGCGGAGCCGGGCGAGCGCTGGCTCTACTGCTATCCGGACGATGCGTTTGCGGAGTACTGAAGAAGGAAATGTAAAACGCAAAATGTAGAATGTAAAACGTAAAACGCAAAGCGGACAACGTAAACTTGACTGATAGGAGCGGAGAGGAAGAAATGGATACGGAAGCCAAGTGCCCGGTACGACACACAGTGGCTGGGGCCCCGATGAACGCAGGCTGGTGGCCGAATCAGTTGAACCTGAAGATGCTTCACCAGCACTCGTCCCAGTCCGATCCCATGGGCAAGGCGTTCAACTACGCGAAGGAGTTCAAGAGTCTCGACCTCGATGCCGTGATCAAGGACCTCCATGCCCTGATGACGGATTCGCAGGATTGGTGGCCGGCCGATTTTGGCCATTACGGGCCGCTGTTCATTCGCATGGCCTGGCACAGCGCAGGCACGTACCGCATCGGCGACGGCCGCGGCGGCGCCGGCGCCGGCCAGCAGCGCTTCGCGCCCCTCAACAGTTGGCCGGACAACGTGAACCTCGACAAGGCGCGCCGGCTGCTGTGGCCGATCAAGCAGAAGTACGGCCGGAAAATCTCCTGGGCCGACCTGATGATTCTCGCGGGCAACGTCGCCCTGGAGTCGATGGGCTTCAAGACCTTCGGTTTCGGCGGCGGGCGCGCGGATGTCTGGGAACCGGAAGAGGACATCTACTGGGGCCCCGAAGGCAAGTGGCTGGCGGACGAGCGCTACAGCGGCGACCGTGATCTCGAGAATCCTCTCGCCGCCGTGCAGATGGGGCTGATCTACGTGAATCCGGAAGGCCCGAACGGCAACCCGGATCCGGTCGCGGCGGCCAGGGACATTCGCGAGACGTTTCGCCGCATGGCGATGAACGACGAAGAGACGGTCGCGCTGATTGCCGGCGGTCACACCTTCGGCAAGACCCACGGCGCCGGCGAGGCGACACATGTGGGCCCGAGCCGGAAGCCGCCGGCATCGAGGAGCAGGGCCTCGGCTGGAAGAGCAGCTTTGGTACTGGCATTGGCGGTGACACGATCGGCAGCGGCCTGGAAGTCACCTGGACCAGCACGCCAACGAAGTGGAGCAACAACTTCTTCTGGAACCTGTTCGGCTTCGAATGGGAGCTGACGAAGAGCCCGGCCGGTGCGCACCAGTGGAAGCCGAAGGGTGGCGCGGGCGCCGGTACAGTGCCGGATGCCCACGACCCGTCAAAGCGTCACGCGCCTTCCATGCTGACCACCGACCTCGCCCTGCGGTTCGACCCTGCGTACGAAAAGATTTCACGGCGCTTTCTCGAGAATCCGGATCAGTTCGCGGACGCATTCGCCCGGGCGTGGTTCAAGCTGACGCACCGCGACATGGGCCCGATCGTGCGGTATCTCGGCCCGCTCGTCCCCAAAGAGACGCTGGTGTGGCAGGACCCTGTTCCCGCCGTCGATCATGAGTTGATCGGCGAGAACGACATCACGGCGCTCAAGGCCACGATCCTCGCATCCGGGCCTGTCGATCGCCCAGCTGGTCACGACGGCCTGGGCGTCGGCGGCCACGTTCCGCGGCAGCGACAAGCGCGGCGGGGCGAACGGCGCGCGCATCCGTCTCGCGCCGCAGAAGGACTGGGACATCAACCAGCCGGCCGAACTGGCGAAGGTCCTGGCGGCGCTCGAAGCGATCCAGAAGAAGTTCAACGGCGCGCAGCCCGGCGAGCAAGAGTGTCTCACTGGCCGACCTCATCGTCCTCGGCGGCTGCGCAGCCGTCGAGGCCGCGGCGAAGAAGGCCGGCCACGACGTGAAGGTCCCCTTCACGCCGGGCCGCACGGATGCGTCGCAGGAGCAGACCGATGTCGAGTCGTTCGCGGCCATGGAACCGGTCGCGGACGGCTTCCGCAACTACGTCCGGAAAGCCACACAGATACCGGCCGAGGAGATGCTGATCGATCGGGCCCAGCTCCTGACGCTGACGGCGCCTGAGATGACCGTCCTCGTCGGCGGCATGCGCGCCCTGAGCGCAAACGGGACGTCGAAGCATGGCGTGTTCACCAGCCGTCCCGAGACGCTGACGAACGATTTCTTCGTCAACCTGCTCGATATGAGAACGACGTGGCAGGCCTCCGCCGCGATCCGAAGGCGTGTTTGAAGGGCGCGATCGCGCGACGGGCAAAGTCAAGTGGACCGGAACCCGCGTCGACCTCGTCTTCGGCTCGAACTCCCAGCTCCGGGCCATCGCGGAAGTCTATGCAAGTAGCGACGCCCAGCCGGCGTTTGTGCGCGACTTCGCGGCGGCGTGGGGCAAGGTGATGAATCTCGACCGCTTCGTCCTTGCGTGATCTCAGCGGAAGGGTTACTCGGTGAGTCACGACGTCAAACGCAGAGCACGCAGAGCTCGCAGAGAATTCTACGGAAGAAACAAACCTCTGCGGTCTCAGCGGTCTCTGCGTTGATCGTGGCTGGCCCTTCTTCAGGGGTTCGTCAACGGCGCCTGTTCGGGAACGTACGTCGTGCGACCGAGCGCGTAGCGTTCGAACCACGCCAGCTCGGTGTTCGCTTTGAAGATCTCGTGCCGGAGCTCGGTCCACTGGTGGCCTTCACGAGGCGCCACGTACAGATGCGTGGGGACGCCGTGGCTCTTGAGGGCCCGATACATCTCGACCGATTGAGCCATCGGTACGCGCGTGTCGCTGTCGCCGACGAAGAACAGCGTCGGCGTCTTCGCACGCGCCGCGTCCTTGACCGGTGAGTTGTTCCAGAAATTCAAGAAGGGTGCGTCCGCCTGCCAGGGCGTTCCGCCGAACCACAGCGCCCGGCTGGTCCTCTGGTCGCTCTGCGCGTGCATCGAGATCCAATCCGACACGCCGGCTCCAGCCGACGCGGCCTTGAAGCGAGTGGTGACCGTAATGAGCTTGTTCGTCAGGTGAGCGCCGGCGCTCCAACCCATGGCAATCAGGCGATCCGGATCGGCGACGCCCAGCCTGATGAGCGCGTCCACGCCGGTCAGCACATCCAGGTGCATGTGCCTGAAGTACTCGCCGATCACATCGCGATAGAACGCGTTGCCGTAGCCCGTGCTGCCGCGAAAGTTCGGCCGGAGTAGAACGTAGCCGCGCGCCGCCAGCACCGGAAAGTAGTTGAGCACCAGCCCGGGCCCGGCGCCGAACTTGTCCGACTCGCTCGGCCCGCCGTGCATCTGCACGACGAGCGGATATCGCCGGCCGGCCACGTAATCGATCGGATAGAAGACGAGTCCTTCAATCGTCTCGCCGTCGGTGCTCTTCCACGAAATCTTCTCCTGGCGCGGCAGCGCGAACGTACGACCGAGCGCGTCGAACACGCCGGTGACGCGCACCGGCATGTCCACCGCGGCGCTTCGCCGCTCTGGAATGGCCAGCGTCCACACGTCGCCGAATCGGGTGGGCTCGTCGAACTGGAACACCATCCGGCCGGCCGCCGGCACGACATTCCAGCCGGGCGGAATGTAGTGCTCGCCGCTCGTGAGCGCCTTCCACTGCCTGGTCGCGACGTCGATGTGAATGACCTCGCTGTGCACGCCCATGTTGGCGACGGCCAGAATCGAGGCGCCGTCGGGCGCCCACGACGCCTGATCGATCGCGTATGGAAAGTCGGGCAGCACCGGCCGCGGCGTGCCGCCGCCGGCCGGCAAGACGAACAGGTTCCAGTTGAAATAGGCCTCGAACCGTTCGTTCGTTTGTGACAGAAACAGGATCTGCGACTTGTCGGGTGAAAGCTCCGGTTGGGTCTCGTCGACGTTGTTGTGCGTCAACCGGCGTGCATTCGCGCCGCTGGCATCCATCAGCCACACTTCGCCCAGGTGCTTGTCGTCCTCGAGCGGCGTCGGCGCGCGTTCGAAGACGATGACCGAGCCGTCGACGGACAGGTTATATGACGACACGTACGACTCGCCGGACGTCAGCTGCTTTTCGGCGCCCGAGGCCACCGCCACGCTCCACAGATGACGCGGCTTGTAGTTTTCGTCGAGCGCATAGACGTCGTCTCGCCGCTGGAGTCGGTCGCGCTCGTCGTCGGTTCTCGCGTCCGAGGCGAGAAAGTACACAGTGCCGCCGTCGGGCGACCACCTGGGTTCCGTGACGTTGGTGGCATGGCGGGTCAACGGGCGCGGATCGCCGCCCTCAGCCGGGATCCGCAGGATCTGACCGGCGCGGATGAAGAGGAGCGAGGCGCCGTCGGGCGCCCATCGCACCGTGCCGGGTGTTTCGCCGTTCCCGCCGGAGGTGAGCGGCACGGGTGGACCGCCGCGGGTGTCCTGTCGCCAGAGATGGTAGACGGGGCGGCCGGCATTCCAGTCTGGGTGACTGAGCATGTACGCGACAGACCGGCCATCCGGCGACAACTGCGGACCGACGACGCGCCGGACGTCGGCCAGATCCAGGAGCGTCATTTTCCTGAGCGGCGCCGCGGCTGTGGGAGGCTGCGCGATGCCGGCGCGGTCAGCGGCTGCGGGGGGCTGCGTGGCACGGGGAGGTTGCGCGGCGATGGAGACGGCCGCGAGCGCGGCGCCACCGGCAAGAACGGCGAGACGGGACGCTGATCGAAATGACGTGATGTGACAGAATAACACCAGATGAGCGACCGGAAGTACCGGCAGCGAGGCTATCAGGACGAGCCAAGAGATCGTCAATCGACGCGCGAAAGGGCGCCGGCGAAACCGGTCGAGCCGCGCGCTCCTGGACGCCAGCTGCAGGACGCGTCCGGGCCGAAAACGCCGAACCTGATGGCGTCGCACGAGGTGTTCCGCTGCTCGCGGTGCGGAAATCGCCTCGCGCTGCCGGTGACGCTCGACGGCCGCTGCGATCGGTGCGCGGTCGATCTGCACAGTTGCATTCAGTGCGGCTCGTTCGATACGAGCGCCGTGTTCGAATGCACGCAGCCGCTTCCGGCGCGCGTCGCGCCCAAGGACGCGAAGAACGCATGCGCGCTGTTCGCGCCGCGCACGACGGTCGAGCGTCAGACCAGCACGCCCGGTCCACAAGGGGGACCGAGTGCACGCCAGGCATTTGATGATCTGTTCAAGTAGGGACTAGGGGCTGGGGACTAGGGATGGGGTTGATTGCGGCTGCCGATCAGCAGAGGCTTCGCGAGACGTTCGCGGAGATGAATCACCCGGTGCGTCTCCTGTTCTTCACGCAGACCCTGGGGTGCGACACCTGTTTGCAAACGCGTCAGATTCTCGACGAGTTGCCGGCGCTGTCGGACAAGATCACGATTGAGGAAGTCAACTTCGTCCTCGAGCCCGACAAAGCGGCGCAATACAGTGTCGATCGCGTGCCGGCGATTGCGATCGTCGGGCAGGACGGGTCGGGAACGGAGCGGGATTCCAAGATCCGTTTTCTCGGCACGCCGGCCGGCTACGAGTTCATGTCGCTCGTCTCCGCGGTGCTGCTCGTCGGCGGGCGGGCGTCAACGCTGTCAGAAGAAAGCCGGGCGCTCATCGCGGCCGTGAACACGCCTGTGGACGTGCGTGTGTTCACGACGCCCACCTGTCCGCACTGTCCGCGCGCCGTCAGCGTGGCGCACGAGATGGCGTTTGCCAACCCGAATATCACGGCCTACGCGGTCGAGGCCACGGAGTTTCCGGATCTGGCCCGGCGCTATCAGGTCACCGGCGTGCCGAAGACTGTCGTGAACGACACGACCGAAATTCTGGGCGCCCTGCCCCCCGACGCGTTTGTGTCGCAGGCGCTCGCGTCGGTCGGCGGCAAGCCTTCCTAGCGTGCGCAAGCCCCTGTCGGGATTGTCGCTCGCGTTCCTCGTCATCCTGGCGGCAGTCGCGGCGGCGCAGCCGTCCCGTACGGCCGCCGTCAGTTATCGCTTCACGATTCCTGAACCGCAACATCACTGGATGCAGGTCGAGGCGACGTTCACCGGCCTCGACGCCGCGCCGCTCGAGCTGCACATGAGCCGGTCCTCGCCAGGCCGGTATGCGATCCACGATTTCGCGAAGAACGTGTACGACGTGCGCGCGCGAACGCAGGACGACCGCGAGCTGACCATTGCCAGACCCGATCCGTCGGTGTGGACGATCGACCAGCACGGTGCCACGGTAGCGGTGAATTACAAGATCTACGGCGATCGTGTCGATGGCACCTATCTCGCCGTCGACACGTCGCACGTGCACATGAACATGCCCGCGGCCATCATGTGGGCGCGCGGACTGGACGATGCGCCGGCGACGCTGACGTTTGTGCCCCCTGGCCCCGGCTCGACCGGCCGCGCGTGGACCGTGGCGACGCAGCTTCACCCGGGGTCGAGGGCCCTCGAGTTCACGGCGCCGAATCTCCAGTACCTCATGGACAGCCCCGTCGAGTTCGGTCCCATCAGTTGGCGCGAGTTCTCGGTCGGCGCGCGCACGTTCCGCTTTGCAGCGCACCACACGGGCACCGAGGCCGAGCTCGATCGCTACATGCAGGACGTCGAACGCGTCGTCCGCGAAGAGGGCGCGATATATGGGGAGTACCCCGTGTACGAACCTGGCACGTACACGTTTCTCGCCGATTACCTGCCGTACGCGAACGGCGACGGCATGGAACACCGCAACAGCACGGTGATGACCTCGTCGGCGAGCATTCAGGGCGATCGCCCGCAGCTGCTCGATACGGTCGCGCACGAGTTCTTCCACTGCTGGAACGTCGAGCGGATTCGTCCCCGCGACATCGAGCCGTTCGATCTCGATCGCGCCAACATCACCAGCGAGCTGTGGCTGGCCGAGGGCTTCACGCAGTACTACGCGCCGCTCGTCCTGCAGCGCGCCGGCCTCATGACCCTCGACGACACCAGCCGCACCCTGGGCGTCCTGGTGGACGCGGTGGTGAACGGCCCCGGCCGCGCCGTTCGCTCCGTCGAGGACATGAGCCGGATGGCGGCGTTCATCGACGGCGGCCGGACGATGGATCGGACGAACTGGCCGAACTCCGTCATCTCCTACTATCCGTTCGGCGCGGCGATCGCCCTCGCGCTGGACCTGACGCTCCGCGATCGCTCCAGCGGAGCGACGACGCTCGACGACTACATGCGGCTGATGTGGCGCGTGCACGGCAAGCCCGGCGGATCGCGCGAGGGATACGTGGATCGTCCGTATACCACGCAGGACGCGGAGGCGCGCCTGGCCGAAGTCAGCGGCGACCGGGCGTTCGCGAAGGATTTCTTCGATCGATACATCCGGGGCCGCGAGTCGGCCGACTACGCTCGGCTTCTGCCCAGGGCAGGGTTCGTGGTGCGGAAGCGCTCGCCGGGCCGGGCCTGGTGGGGCGATGTGCGGGTCGATTCACGCTCGGAGGGCGCCCGCATCGAGGCGGTGGTGGCTCCCGGTTCGCCGGCCTACGCCGCGGGGCTCGATCAGGACGACACGCTGCTGCAGATCGCCGGGGAACGTGTGACCTCAGCCGAAGCCATCAATACCGTCATCAGTCGCCATCGGCCAGGCGAGCGCGTGCCAATCGTGTACGTTGACCGGCAGGGCGCGTCGAAGACCGGCAGCGTGATGCTTGCCGAAGATCCGCACGTCGAGGTGGTGACGATCGAGGCCGCAAAGGGAACGCTCACGCCGGCCCAGCGCGCCTTCCGCGATCGCTGGCTGAAGTCACAGCAGTAGCGCGGCCATCAACGACGACGTACAACGCAGAGCCCGCAGAGCTCGCCGAGAAGATCTGATCGCAGTGTGACAGTCCAGGACTCCGCGATCTCTGCGTTGATCGTCGTGGGGGTTCGCGTTACCTCGAAAACAGCACCCCCGGGGCGAGCGTCCAGTCCGGATCGATCGCCTGCTTCACGGCGCGCATCTCGGCGATTCCGTCCCGGCCGTAGAGCTGCTCGAGCAGCCGCTGCTTCACACTGTTCCGGCCGACGCCGTGTTCGGCGAGCGGCGCCCCGCCCAGCCGGATCGCTTCGCGTCCGAGCTCGAGAATCGCTGCCTTGCCGGCCTCGACGTCGGCGAACGATCGCGGGATGACGTTCGGGTGCAGGTTGCCGTCGGAAATGTGGCCCCAGATCGCGATGTCGAGCCCTCGCGCCGCGAACGTGGTTTCGTACGCCGTGAGCAGCTCGTCGAGACGATCGAACGGCACCACCATGTCGGCCGCTGTTTTCTCGATTCGCGCGTCGATCGACTGCTTCGCACGGCCCACCCGCTGATTGACCGACGCGGGAACCGCTTCGCGGACGGCCAGCAGCTGGTTCGCGCGCGCCTCGTCGCCGGGCACCGCCACTTCGACGGCATCGAGGACGCCCGCGGCGTCGAGCAGGCGGCTGAACCGCCGCAGCCGGCTGTCGGGCGCCTCGGGCTCGCGTGCCGTCCCGATCTCTTCGTAGGCCGTGGCAGCCGATGTTCCGGGGTGAAGCTCCAGCGTCACGAGCAGCGCCATCTCCGTACCGAGAGGGATGTCGACGCCTTGAGCCCGATCCACGCCGTCTTCGCGGATGAGCTCAAGGCAGCGTGCGTCCATGTGCTCGATGGCCGAGACGTCGATCCCGTGGGGATCGCCGGTCCGCCACGTGTCGCGAGCCAGGCCGCGCAGTTGCCGCACGAACGCCAGGGCTCCCGCGCGCAGCGCGAACGGGACGAACGCCAGGCACATCGCCGGTCTCTCGGGCAGCACGCGCAGCGTCGCCTCCGTCACGACACCCAGCGTGCCTTCCGAGCCGATGAACAGGTCGATGAGATCCATTTGAGGAGCGGCAAAGTAGCCGGCCGAGAGCTTCGGGACCTGCGGCATCTGGTACTGGGGGACGGGTACTCGGATGACGCGATTCGACAACACGATCTCGAAGTACCCGTCCGCGTGCGCGGTGGTGGCGCCGCGTTCGATGTCGAGCACCTCGCCGTTTGGCAGCACCACCGTGAGTGCCCTCACCCAATCGCGCGTCGTCCCATACTTGAACGTCGCGGCGCCGGCGGCGTTGGTGGCAATCGTGCCGCCGACAAACGCGCCCATGAACGTCGGGCCCGGCGGATAGTAGCGGCCGGCCTGCCGCAGCGCCTGGTCGAGATCGGTGAGCGTGACGCCGGCCTCGACGCGCACGGCATCGGCGCCGATGTCGAGAATGCGGTTGAGGCGGCTCGTCGTGAGGACCACTTCGCCCATCGGCGTCGCTCCGCCCGTGAGCGACGACTGCGCGCCGATGGGCAGCACGGGCGATCCGGAGAGGAGCGCCTGGGCGACCTCCGACTCGTTGGTGGCCACGATGAGTCCGCCGGCGTGACCGCCGGGAAAATGGGCGGCGTCTTCAAGAAACGCGGCAAGGACGTCGGCGTCGCGCCGCGTAATGTCCCCGACGTCGGCCGTCCGGGGTGTGCCGCGCGCCGCCCGCGCGCGGATCGACCAGCCCATGTCACTCCACAGGTGAAAGTTCAAAGGTCAAAGTTCAAAGTTTGAAAGTAAGTTTCGAGAGTCAGCCCGCTTCCGACTTACTTTGAACTTTGACCTTTGAGCTTTCAACTTCCGTCACGGTAATCCGAACGCGATGATGTTCGATCCGGCGGCGACGGCCACGTACTGCGCGTTGTCGAACATATAGGTCATCGGCGAGGCTTTCCAGAGCTGGCTCGTTTGAAAGCTCCACAGCGGCGTGCCGGTCGCGGCGTCGGCGGCCATCAGGGCGCCGCTGTCTTCGCCGAAAATCACCACGCCGCCGGCCGTGCTGAGTGCGCCGCCCCACGAATTCACCGAGCCGGTCTGCGGCAGCTCCCACACGGCTTTGCCCGTGTGAATGTCGATGGCGCGCAGGATTCTCTGGGCCGGCTCCGGCGCCGGCCGAAACGATCCTCCCATGAAGCCCTTGCCGGCTTCCCAATCCATCGGCGTCCTGGTGAAGATGCCGCACTTGTCGTTGGTCTGGACGTAGTACAGATTGGTCGTGGGGTTGAACGACGTCGAGTACCAGTTGGACGCGCCGTCGAGCGACGGGCACACGCGGCGGCCTTCGAGCGTCGGCTCCATGTTGGGCGCGACAATCGGCCGGCCTTCAGCCGTCAGTCCGGACGCCCACGTGATGGTCTTGACGTACTTCGTCCCGAACAGGAACTTGCCGTCGGTTCGATCGAGGACGTAGAAAAACCCGTTGCGGTTGGCCTGCACGAGCAGTTTGCGCGGGCGGCCTTGCCAGAGCGCGTCCACGAGCGCCGGCGTCTCCTGGGCGTCGTAGTCCCACACGTCGTGCGGCGTGAACTGGAAGTGCCACTTCAGCCTGCCGGTCTTCGCGTCGAGCGCGACCACCGAATCCGTGTAGAGGTTGTCGCCGAGCCGGTCGTCGCCGATGAGATCCGGTCCTGGATTGCCGACCGTCCAATAGAGGGTGTCGAGGGCGGCATCGTACGCTCCGGTCATCCACGTGGTGCCGCCGGGATGCTCGATGCCTTTTCCCTGCCAGGTTTCCGACCCCGGCTCGCCGCGCTTCGGCACGGTCCAGAAACGCCACACTTCCTTGCCGGTGGACTGGTCGAACGCCGCCACGAATCCTCGTACGCCTTCGTCGCCGCCCGACGTGCCCGTCACGACCAGGTTGCCGACCGGGAGCGGGGCGCCGGTGGCGTTGTAGTTCTGGCGCCAGTCCGCCATTTCGGTGTCCCACCGCAGGACGCCCGTGGTGCGATCGAGCGCGATGAGATGCGCGTGATCGGTCACCATGAACACGCGATCGCCCGCCACCGCCACGCCGCGGTTGGCGCCGCCGGCGGCATTTCCGATGAGGCCCGTGGTTCGCGGACGCCGATAGTGCCAGATCTCGCGGCCCGTGCCGGCGTCGAGCGCGTAGCATTCGTTCGCGCTCGTGACGTACATGACGCCGCCGGCCACGACCGGCGTGACCTGCAGCGGCGACGTGTTCGCGAGGCTGAAGATCCATTTGGGCGTCAGCGTCGCGGCGTTGTCCCTGGTGATTTGCGCGAGCGGGCTGTAGCGGCTGCCGTTTGTCTGGCCGTTGTAGCTGGGCCAGTCGGCCTGCGACGTGACGGCGCGGTACTGGTCGCCGCGCTTCCGCAGCAAGTGGAGCGTCTGGTCGTCGCCAAGCAGCTGCAGGTCGGACGCGCTGCGATTGAGGACAAGCCCTTCGAGGACGCGGCCGCCGTCGAGTGTGACCTTCAAGCGTTCGGGGCTCGATCCCGCACGCGGCTTCAGCGTGCGCAGAAAGCGGATCAGGTCGCCGGTCTCCGCCTCGGTGAGGTTGCCAAACGCCGGCATGCCGGCGGCGGGCACTCCCTGGCGGACGAGCGCCGCCAGATCCTGATCGCTTCGAAGCGGCACTCGCGTCGAAATGCCCGGGCCGAGCTCGCCACCGTTGCCATCGCTCCCGTGGCATCCGGCGCATCGGCTGACAAACACCTGACGTCCTGCGTCCGGCGCCTGAGCCACGACCATTGCACCTGCAGCCGCGGTGATGAGCAGCGAAATCGACACTCGCAGTGCGTTCATGACCTCAACCTCGCCGCTCAGTGTATCGCAGCCCTCAGCCGTCGGCCCTCAGCCGTCGGCCCTCAGCCCTTAGCCCTCAGCCCTTGTTACAATCCCTCCCCATGGCTGACGCGAACATCTCGGAACAGATCGTCGAACTGGAGCGCGCCGCGCTCGAACGCTGGGGCCGGGGCGATCCCGACGGCTTTCTCGAAATCTCGGCGAATGACGTCTCGTACTTCGATCCGTTCACGGAGCGCAGGCTCGACGGCCTTCCCGCGCTGCGCGAGCTCTACGACGGAATCCGGGGCAAGATTCAGATCGCTCGCTCGGAAATCATCGAGCCGCGCGTCCAGGTCGTCGGCGATGTGGCGATCCTCACCTTTCGCTTCGAGAGCCACGGCAGTGAGGGCTCGGTGCATTGGAATACCACCGAGGTATACCGGCGGACCGACGCCGGTTGGCGCATCATCCACACGCACTGGGCGTTCCGCCAGCCGAAGCTGGCGACCTGAATTCTCTGCGAACTCCGCGTGCTCTGCGTTTAGCGTCGTGGAGGTTGTGGGGGCCTGCTACAATCCCGCCCGTGAATGGTTTGATGATGGATTTTCCGCTCACGCTGGCGGCGATACTGCGCCACGCGGAGCAGGTGTTCCCGCGCCGAGAAGTCGTGACACGCCGTGCCGACAGGTCGCTGCACCGCTGCACCTACGCTGACATCGGCGATCGTGCGCGGCGCCTGGCGTGCGCGCTGCAGCGTCTCGGCGTCCGTCGTGGCGACCGGGTGGCGACGCTCGGCTGGAACCATCATCAGCATCTCGAGGCGTACTTCGGCATTCCGTTGACAGGCGCGGTCCTGCACACCCTGAACCTCCGCCTCCATCCCGACGAGCTCGCCTTCATCGTCAACGACGCGGACGACCAAGTGGTCCTGGTCGATCTCAGCCTGTTGCCGTTGTGGGAGAAGGTCGCACCGCAGACGCGAGTTCGGCACGTCGTCGTTGTTGGCGCCGGCAGACGCGATGCCGGACGGGTATCTCGACTACGAGGCGCTGCTCGCCGGCGCCGAACCCCTGGGCGACATGCCCGATCCCGACGAGCGCTCGGCGGCCGCGATGTGCTACACGACCGGCACGACCGGCAAGCCGAAGGGCGTGCTGTACTCGCACCGCGCGCTCGTGCTCCACACGTTCGCCGTTGCGCTGCCGAACGGCATGGGCGTGAACGAACCGGACGTCATCCTGCCGGTCGTGCCGATGTTTCACGCCAACGCGTGGGGCATTCCCTACGCCGCCGCGATGATGGGCGCGAAGCTCGTCATGCCCGGACCGCATCTGGATCCGGCCAGCCTCGTGGACTTGTTCGAGCGCGAGCGCGTGACGATGACTGCCGGCGTGCCGACGATTTGGATGGGCATGCTGCAGTACCTCGACGCCAATCCCGGCGTCCACGATCTGTCGGCCATGCGCGCGATGTTCGTGGGCGGCGCCGCGCTGCCGCAGTCGATGATCGAAGCGTTCGAGCGGCGGCACGGCCTCCGCCTGATTCACGCGTGGGGCATGACGGAGACGACGCCGCTCGGCACCATCGGTCACGTGCCGGCCGATCTCGTCGGCGCGCCCGACGAGGTGACGTTCGAGGTGCGCGCGAAGCAGGGCCGGCCGTCGCCGTTCGTCGAAATCCGCGCGCGCGACGAGGACGGCCTCGTGCCGTGGGACGGCCAGACGATGGGCGAGCTCGAAGTGCGCGGTCCGTGGGTCGCGTCCGCGTACTACAACCGCGACGACTGCGGCGACCGGTTCACCGACGACGGCTGGTTCCAGACCGGCGACATCGTGACCATCGACGCGCGCGCCACGGTGAGCATTCAGGATCGCTCGAAGGATCTCATCAAGTCGGGCGGCGAGTGGATCAGCTCCGTGGCGCTCGAGTCCGCGCTGATGGGGCATCCGGCGGTGGCCGAAGCGGCGGTCATTCCCGTGGCGTCCGCGAAATGGAGCGAGCGCCCGCTGGCCGCCGTCGTCCTGAAGCCGGGCGCGTCGGCCTCGCCCGACGAACTGCGCGCGTTTCTCGCGCCGCGGTTCCCGAAGTTCTGGCTGCCCGACGCGTTCGAGTTCATCGACGCGATTCCCCGGACGTCGGCGGGGAAGTTTCAGAAGTCGGAGCTGCGGAAGCGGTTCAGGGATTATGTCGTTGCCTGAGGTTCCCGCTCTAGCTTGAGCTGTTTTCAATTTGGTGTAGCGGCTGTCCTCGGCGTGCGTGCCGGGCGATCACGGTCGACAGCCCGGAAAAACCGCGCCGCAGCAATATCGATCAATGTTCGGCACGCGCGGCCAGGGTTGGCCGCGCGTGGAGGTGGCTGCGGCGCCGTTTTTTCGGGGCGACCACGGGCGGGCCGTGACCTATCGATCGCCCGGCACACACGCCGAGGCCAGCCGCATGGGACAGTTCGATCCACCGGATGCCGCCCGCGATCCGACGCCTCGATTCGGCAAACGTTCGAACTCGGCGCGATAGCGAGGCACCAAAACGCGTCGCCGGCCACCGCCGCGAAAGGCCAATCCTGGCCTTGAGCGCCAAACACTAGTCGATAGTGCCGGCGACGCGTTTTGCCGCGCCGACGTTCGTGTTTGCCGAATTGAGGCGGCGGATCGCGGGCGCCCGTTGGACAACTACACGTGAGATGATCCTTCGTTTCTCAGTGAGCCGTGCGCGATCAGACGAAGCTGCGAAATGCCGCAGGACCGACCGAAGCCTTCACAGATGTTGCGCGGCGCCGAGGCCGGACTTCGTGACGGCAGTAGCGACATCTATGCCGGCGGCAGCTGGCCGTAATGCAATACTCGCGTTCGAGCCTGAGCCAGTGAACAATAAAAATATGTCGCCACAAGCCACATCTGTGCGCATGCCCGCGACAAGCACGGCATGCTTCCTTGGCGGAACTAGCCGATATCACAGCGCTGAACTCAGAGATTGCTAGCACGTCACAGTTGTGGAAGATGGTCCAGAACTCCGAACCGTGAACCCCGATATACTGGCGGCTCTCGTGACCCGCACCTACGTTCGCGTCCTCGTCCTCGAAGCGGCCATCATCATTGCGCTCGTCGTCCTCGGGCGTCTGTTTTCCTGAGATATGCGATCGCTCGACTGGGTGGTCGTGCTCTTCTACGTGACGTGGATTGTGTACGACGGTCTGCGGCGCGCGAAGGGCACGGACAAGGTCGAAGGGTATTTTCTCGGCAACCGGTCGCTGCCCTGGTGGGCGATCGGCTTGTCGGTGATGGCGACGCAGATGAGCGCGGTGACGCTGGTCGGTACGACCGGGCAGGCGTATCTCACCGGTCTTCGCTTCATCCAGTTCTATTTCGGCCTGCCGCTGGCGATGATCCTGCTCTCGGTGACCGTCGTGCCGTTCTTCCATCGCGCGAAGGTCTACACGGCGTACGAATACCTCGAACGCCGGTTCGACGTGCGCGTGCGATCGCTGGCGAGCTTTCTGTTCCTCATGGGGCGGGCGTTTTCGCTCGGTGTCACGCTGGCGGCCCCGGCCGTGGTGATGTCGGCGATTCTCGGCTGGCGGATGCCGGTCACGGTGCTCGTGATCTGCGTGCCGATGATTGTCTACACGAGCATTGGCGGCGTGCAGGCGGTGGCGTGGACCGACGTCAAGCAGATGTTCATCATCGTATCCGGGATGACCGCCGCCATCGTCGTCCTCGTGCTCGGTATTCCGCACGACGTCGGCTTCAATCAGGCGCTCCACCTGGCGGGCGCCACGGGCCGGCTCAAGGCGGTGGACTTCAGGTTCGATCTCCGCGAAACGTATACGTTCTGGTCGGGCATGATTGGCGGCCTGTTCCTGATGCTGGCGTACTTCGGCTGCGACCAGAGCCAGGTGCAGCGCTATCTAACCGCCAAGTCGGAGGGCGAAGCCCGCGATTCGTTGTTGATGAGCGCGTTCGTCAAGATTCCGCTGCAGCTCCTCATCCTGTCCACGGGCGTCCTCGTCTTCATCTTCTACCTGTTTCAGACGCCCCCGATGCTGTTCAACCGCGTGCACGACGCCCGCGTCGCTGCCGGACCGCACGCGGCTGAGTACGCGTCGCTCGAGCAGCAGTTCGACGCCGCGATTGTTGCTCGCCGTCAGGCGGCGGAACGCTCGGATCGGGACGCGTTTCTGGCCACCGACTCGCGCGTCCTCGCCATCCGCAAGCGGGCATCCGACATCGTCAAGGACACGACGGGCGACTCGCGGTTCACCGACGTCAACTACGTCTTCCCCACGTTCATCACGACGCACATGCCCGTGGGCCTCGTCGGGCTGATGATTGCGGCGATTTTCGCGGCGGCGATGTCGGCCAGCGCCGGCGAGCTCAACTCGCTCGCCTCGGCGACGATCATCGATTTCTACCGGCGTCATTTCGTCAAGGACGCCACCGATACGCACTACCTGCGGGTGTCGAGGCTGGCGACGATCGGCGTGGGGCCTGTTCGCGTGCGTCGTGGCGATGTACGCGGCGAATCAGGGGTCGCTCATCGAGGTGGTGAATCGCTACGGATCCTTCTTTTACGGATCGCTCCTCGGCGTGTTCATGCTGGCGATTCTCTTCAAACGTTCAACGGCCAGCGGAGCGTTTTGGGGATTGATTGCCGGCATGGCGGTTGTGCTCACCGTGGCGTTCTCACCGTGGACGCGCGACATCGCGTTCCTGTGGCACAACCTGATTGGCGCGGTCGTGGTCGTCGTCGTCGGACTGGCCATCAGCGTCCTGAGCCGCCCCTCTCGGTAGGGGAAACGCCGGCGGCAATTGGAGTAGATTAGGCGAGCGCCCAACGATAACGGTCAAGGAGGTTGTCTGTGACCCATCGATCTCTCGCCGCCGCGGCGGTCCTGACGACGCTGTCGCTTGCACCCGCCGTTGTCGTCGCTCAGGGCCGGAGTCTCCCTCGCACGCCGTGGGGCGATCCCGACTTGTCGGGACTGTGGACGAACGCCACCCTCACGGTCTTGCAACGGCCGCCCGAGCTGGCGTCCAAGGAATTCTTTACGCCGGAGGAAGCCGCC
Organism: uncultured Acidobacteriota bacterium; assembly: GCA_963755195.1. Classification (GTDB taxonomy): domain Bacteria; phylum Acidobacteriota; class Vicinamibacteria; order Vicinamibacterales; family CAVVIG01; genus CAVQJU01. Next base: position 917,727 of record CAVWIZ010000001.1, read on the forward strand.
AGGTTCGAGAAGACGCGGGTCGAGCAGACGAATGCCGATCGTCCCTCACGTCCGGGCGAGGTCGGCGCCTACAACGACACGTTCTTCGAGCGGGGCACGCGCGGGGTCAAGAGCGGGCGCACGTCGCTCGTCATCGATCCTCCGGACGGACGAATCCCTGCGTTCACGCCGGAGGCGCAGCAAAAAATAGACGCGCGCCAGAACGTCGAGGCGTGGCGTCCGGCCGACGGCCCGGAAGACCGATGGTTGACCGAACGCTGCATCCTGTTCGGCGCGACGGTGCCGATGCTCCCCGAGCCGTACAACAACAACTATTCCATCGTCCAGACGCCGGGGTACGTGACGATTCTCGTCGAGATGAACCACGACACACGCATCATCCCGCTCGACGGCCGCCCGCATCTGTCGCAGAAGGTCCAGCAGTGGACCGGCGACTCACGCGGGCGCTGGGAAGGCAGCACGCTGGTGGTGGAAACGACCAACCTCAAGTTCAACGACAAGAGTCGCTTCGGCGTCGGGTTCCTGAACGGGCTGAGCGACGAACACCTGCGCGTCGTGGAGCGGTTCACGCGCACCGACGCGAATACGCTGACCTATCAGGCGACGATCGACGACCCGACGGTGTTCACGAAACCGTGGACGATCGAGCAATCGATGGACCGGACCCGGGGTCCGCTGTTCGAGGTCGCGTGCCACGAAGGCAATTACGGGATGGCCAACATCCTCTCGGGACATCGGGCGGAGGAGCGGGCCGCCGAGGCTGGGCGCAAGGGAGGAAAGTGAGTATGAAAGGACGTTCCGTACTGGTTCTGCTCGTACTCGCGATCGTGCTGTCTGGCGCGCCGGCGTCCGCGCAGGTCCTGTTATCGGGAAACTGGATTTCCTTCCGCGCGCACGAAGACGACCAGGACCGGGGCCCCGGGCCGGATCTCGGAGATTATCTCGGGATTCCGATCAACAACGCGGCGCGCCTGTTTGCGGACAGCTGGGATGCGTCGCGCCTGACGCTTCAAGAGCACCAATGCCGGGTGCACGTCGCGCCCTACATCTATCACGGTCCGCTGAATCTGCGGATCTGGGAGGAGAAGGATCCCGAAACCCAGGCGCTCGTCGCGTTCAAGCACTACATCAGCACCTACGAGCAGACCCGCACGATCTGGATGGACGGTCGCCCGCACCCTTCAGAGTACGCGCCGCACACGTTCATGGGCTTCTCGACCGGCCGGTGGGAGGGGAATGCGCTGGTGGTCACCACGACGCACCTCAAGCAAGGCTGGCTGCGGCGCAACGGCGTCCCGGAAAGCGATCAGACGACGATGACCGAGCGTTTCATGCGTCACGACAAGTACCTGACGCATCTGGCCATCATCACCGATCCCGTGTATCTGGTCGAACCGTTGGTGCGGACGACCGACTTCGCCATCGCGACCGAAGACAACGCCAACTGGACGTGGCCCTGTGAGTATGTCGAGGAGATCACGGGCCGGCCCAAGGGCGACGTGCCGCACCACCTGCCTGGTGAAAACCCGTTCCTTCAGGAGTTTGTCGCCCGCACCGGCGTCCCCGCGCAGGCGGCGAGGGGCGGCCCCGAGACGATCTATCCGGAGTACCAAAGGCAATTGGCGGCAAAGGCCGCTGCGAGCAGTGTCGAAGCCTCGCGGGTTTCCAGGGCGCGAAATCCGGACAACGGCGAGATTGTAGTAATACGGGTGCAGGGGAATGTGTACGTGCTGGCGGGCGGCGGCGGAAACATCACCGTGCAGGTGGGGCCGTCGGGCGCCATCATGGTCGACTCGAAATCCGCGGCCCTGACCGACAAAGTGCTGGCGGAGATCAAGAAGCTCTCCGTGTCTCCGAAACCCGTGCGCTATGTGCTGAACACCAGTGCTGATGCCGATCACATTGGCGGAAACGAGAGCCTGGCCAAGGTGTTGGGGTCCGCGGCGGACTGGCAGATTATCAACACGCCCGGCGCCACGCAGAGCGCCGTGCAGATCATCGCCCACGACAACGTCCTCGGCCGCATGACCAGGCTTCCGACCAAGGCGTGGCCGACCGAGACGTTCGTCGGGCGCGACAAGGAGTTCTACTTCAACGGCGAGCCGGTGTTCATGTATCACGTGCCCGCCGCGCACACCGACGGCGACAGCATCGTGTTCTTCCGGCATTCAGACGTCGTGGCCACCGGCGACATCTTCAGGACCGACAGCTATCCGGTGATCGACGTGCAGAAGGGCGGCAGTCTTCAAGGCGTGATCGACGGCCTGAACCTCGTGCTCGATCTGGCCGTGCCCGCCCATCACGAGGAGGGCGGCACGTTCATCGTGCCGGGCCACGGCCGCATCTGCGACGAGTTCGACGTGGTGGAGTACCGCGACATGGTCACGATCGTCCGCGATCGCGTTCGGGCGATGATCAAGAAGAACATGACGCTCGAGCAGGTGAAAGCCGCGCGGCCCACGCTCGATTACGACCCGCGCTACGGCGCCACGAGCGGCGCCTGGACCACCGACATGTTCGTCGAAGCCGCCTACCGCAGCCTCACGGCGCGCGACCGAGTGACGTTGAAGGATAAAGGAGGCGTTGCGCCAGCTCTGTCAGGGCTGAGGGCTGACGTGTCGGACACGTCGGCTTTGTGTTTTTCTCGGAATCGCCGCTATTGCAGTACTGTACGTTGAAGACACGCTGGAGGTTGCGGTGCAGACAGCCAAACAAGAAGTGCAGGAACTCCTTCGCGAGCTTCCGGACGATGCGACGCTCGAGGACATCCAGTACCACATCTACGTCAAGCAGAAGATCGCGCAGGGTCTCGCCGACGTACGCGCTGGCCGGGTTGTTCCGCAGGAAGAGATTGAAAAGCGGTTTGCCCGATGGCTCGCGAAGTAACGTGGGCCGAATCAGCATCCGACGACCTCGCCGAGGTTGCCAGCTACATCGCAAAGGATTCCGAGTTTTATGCGGCGGCTGTCGTGCGTGAGCTCATCGAAGCTGGCCGTTCGCTTGGTTTGTTCGGCCAACGCGGACGGGTCGTACCTGAGTATCGTGACACTTCGATTCGTGAGCTTTTGGTGAGGGACTACCGGCTCGTTTACGAAGTCGGCGAGGCGTCGGTTCACGTGCTCCGCATCATTCATGGCGCACGACCGCTTCCAGCAGACTCACCTCACCTTACGTGACACTGGGACGGGGACCACACAACGATAGAGACGCGACCTGGACACCTGAAACGACAGGCCAAACAATTTGCGCTGTGGCGACGCCTTCGTGTCCGAGCCATGCGTTTGGCCGGACGGTTCTCCGGCACCGACCCGGTTCGTAGTGAGAGGGTGAAGGCTCGAGTTCGAGCCCGCCTGACCGCACGTCGCGCCCGTGTACGTTAGGGCGCTCGCCGCGCGCCTTGCTGGCGCTACAACCTCCACGACCGGAGTTCGCAGAGAATTCAAGGCGAGTAATTGAGCTCTGCGGGCTCAGCGGCCTCTGCGGTGATCGTGGCGGGTCTTTCTTCGGTCGATACTCGCCGCGGGTGCCTGAATCAGCGGGGCGAGATCACGAAGGGCTGAGAGCGAAGGCTAAGGGCTAAAGTTAAAGGAAGGGCTGAGGGCTAAGGGCTAAGAAGCTGAAGGTAAGACAGCCCTAAGCCCTTAGCCCTAATCTTGTTCGCGCCTGATTACTCGACCGAGTACGGTCCGGGAAGGTCCGCCATGTTGACGGTCTTGAGCGGACCAGCCGGCATCGGCGTTCGTCCATCCGTAGGTTGCCGCAGTCGGTGTGCAGACCACTGGATCTCTGGTCGAAGGACATGGCCACGAAACTTTGAACCGCGATCGGATTACCTGGGTAGAAGGCCATCGGATCGCCGTAGACGCGTTGAAGCGCTCGGAAGAGCGGCACGGGGCTGTTTTCTACGATCGCGTAAGCCTGACCGTCGCAGGCCGGCGTCGTATAGAAGATTGGAAACCCGCCGGTCTGAATCGTTTCGGAATCCACCAGCAGCGCCAGCCAAACCCCGTTGTCTTTTCGCGCGACGACTGCGGGATCGCTACCGTTCATCTTTGTCACGCCGACGACGCTGCCCACAGTCGCGCCATTCGACGCGACGACAATGAGACCCGCGGGGCCGCGGTCGCCTTGTGGTCCCTGAGGTCCGGTGGCGCCTGTCGCTCCGTCGTCCGCGCCGTTCGTGCCGTCGTCCGGCCGCGCCGGTGGCCCCTGTCGCGCCGGTTGCCCCCGTTGCACCTGGCGCGCCAGTCGCGCCCGTGTCACCCTGCGGTCCTTGCGGCCCGGCGGCCCCAGCGGGTCCGGCCGCGCCCGCCGGTCCGGCGGTCCGGTCAGCCCTGTCGCGTCCAGTGGCCCAGCGGGCCCGGCAGGTCCTGTCGCTCCGGTGGGACCAGCGGCGCCAGGCGCTCCAGCCGGCCCGGCGGGGCCAGCAGGTCCGGTTGCTCCAGCCGGCCCAGCGGGGCCAGCAGGCCCTGTCGCGCCGGCGGGTCCGGCAGGCCCCGTGGCTCCAGCGGGCCCAGCAGGTCCCTGTGGACCTGGTACGCCTGTCCGATCCGCTGCTGCTGCTGCTGCCGGTGCCGCCGCCGATCGTGAAGATGAACCGCTCGACGTCCCGGTTCCACTGCCGAACGGCCATCCGGTAGCTGCCGTACGCAAGCGGCGGCAGCGCCACGCGAATCTGGTGGGCGTTCACGGAGAGGACGTGCAATTCGGTGTCGTTTACCGTCACGCGGAGACCCGGCCTGAAGCCGTCACCGTCGATCACGAGCACACCCGTCGTCGTGTTGGGGTGCACGCTGTCGATGGTCAGCGAATCCGCCGCCGCCGGCCGCGAGCCGAGGCCGACCAGACTCACAACCGCCAGGACGACCGTGACGTGACGCAGTGCATTCATTCGGGACAGTGCATTCATCCGGGACATTGTTCCCTCCTGATGTTTACTGTTTACTTACCGGGTCTGATCTCCTGCGAGAATCCCAGCGCGTTGATGTCGCGGAAGACCGGCGTCAGCGGAGGGAGCGTCGCCGGGTTGAGAAAGTCCGTGTCGAAGTTGTAGTTACGTGTCGGGGGACCGTAGACGGTGTTGCAGCACTTGTAGAGGCCGAGGGCCTGACGGTTGTAGTAGAACGTCGCGATGGAGCCACGGTAGTTCAGCGTGCTGCCGCTTTCGAGATAGCGGAGGAAGTTGTGCGCGCCGCCGTCGGTGCCGAAGTCGTTTGGCGGGTTGCCCGCGGACGGCCAGGGGAATCCGATGCCCTTGCCGGCGATGATCGCGACGCGGTACCACGAGACGTTGCGGGGTCGAGCGCCGGGGTTGTACGGATTCACGAATGAGTTTGCGTCGGTCCACTGATTCGACAAGAGCGTCACGGCGTCGGCGATCACCGACGTCGCGGCGTGCGGATTGACGAAGCCCGCCGCGCTCGCGTTGAAGTCACCTTGAATGTAGACCGGGTTTTCCGTGACGAAGGTCAGTCCGACAAGGCCCGAGGCAACGAGGTTGGGGAGGCCGCCGTTGACCAGCTTCAGCGCGCGCCGGAACAGGTAGGGCCGGCTGGTCATCGCCGCCGAACGGCCGAGTATCGTCCACGGCCGGATGTTGCCGGCCGCGTTGAACGGAGCCACTGCTCCAGGCGGCAGCGCGTTCAGGACATCGTTGAAGCGGGGGAACTGTCCGAAGACATCGGCGGTGCCGGTGCCGCTGGCATTGACGTCCTCGCCGAGGTCGACCGCGCCGTTGGGCGTCCCGGCAGCGACGAGCGGATTCACGATGTCTTCGAACCCGTACTCGCCGGTCTTCACTCCCAGCGGATTGGTCACGTTATTGGGATCGATGTTGTTGTTCCGCCGATCCGAGAAGTACACGCCGAAGCCGCCGTTGTTGAGCGCGAGGTTGCCGGTGCAACCGGGGACGTTGTAGGGCGCCGCGCAGGCGAACCACCTCGACAGATTGCCGACGTCGATCGCGACGTAGTGCATCACGCCACCGAGGGTGGCGTCATTGGTGGCAGGAACCACGTCGCGCAGGAGGCCTTCACGCGGGTCGAAGAGCGTGTTCGGCCAGTAGTCGTACGAGTTGACACTGTTGTTGGCAAGCACCGGCGATGAGTAGTGGCAGGCGCCGGCGTTGTCGCGGAGACGCTGCAGCCTGAGGATCGCGTTCGGCGACGGATCGGCGCAGATGGTGCCGGCCTGGTTCGGCGCGGAGAATCCCCAGTTGAGGATCTCCATCGTCACGTCCTGCCAGTTGAGGTCTGCTCTCTGGATCTCGACCTTGAGGTAGCCGCCGATGGTCCCAACGTTCTGCTGCACCAGAGCGTTCGTCGTGATGCGGGTGGCAGCCGCAGTGCTCGGAGGCACGTTTGAGCAGCCCTGGAACTGGATGACTACCGAGTTGGCTGCGTTGTTGTTGTTCGCGGCGCCGATTCCGGTGCAGGTCACGACGTTCCAGTCTTGAGTGGCGGCATTGCTCTGCATCCAGAACGTGTTCGACGAACGCCGAGGCCGTGCTGGCCACGGTGTAGCTCCTGGTCACGCCCGCTCCGCCGGCGGCAACGGCCGCCGTTGTGGCGAACGTTTGACCGGCCGAGCTGCCATCCTTGACTCTGATGACGTAGCCAGCCGGGGCGGCGAGGAGATTGCCTGCATCTCGCAAGCACGTCTGGAACTGCGTCGCGGTCACGTTCGTGCACCGCATCGTTTGATAGGGAATGCCCACCAGGTCTGCAAGCGCCTGGCTGATATACATGTCGAAGGTCAGGAGTCAAGGGCGAGTTGTAGACGCTGCCCGGAGCAAGGTTTGGCGTCGCGCCTCCGCCGTTCGCGACGCTGACGTTGATCGTGCAGTTCGGGCCCGCGCAAAGCGCCGCTGTGGGTGCCGTCGTCGTAATCGTCTGCACTCCCGGCGACCGCGAGATCGGCGTCATTCGGCCAACGCCCGCAGGGTAATTGTTGGCAAAATTGGTGGGAGCCGGAACCGGAATGAACGCGAGGGCGCCGCCATTGTTTGGCGCATCGCCAACAGCCCAATCGTTCGTGAGGCCAGCGCCAAGCGTGCCATCGTCTCCGAGACGCACGGGCGCCAACCCCGTCACCGTCGGCAGGTTGGTGATGTCGGCGGGCGCGTCAGACAGGAGAATCCGCAGGCTGACCTTGCCGAACAACCGCTCGCCGAAGAGCGTCGTGTCCGTGACGTCCTCGCCCACTTTGGGTCGCCACGACAAGTCGGTGTTGTGTCCGTTGATGGCCTTCGACACGATGTCCAGGTTCAACGGTTTCGCTCCAGTCCCCGTGGGGGGGTTCGAGCACCCTGCGGGTATCGGCTGTTGACAGCCGCCGTTCCGGATGTAGCCGTTGTAGCTCGTCAGCGAAGTCGTGGTCCAGGTGGGGTTGGGTGTCCTGACAGACGCCGGCGGAATGCTGTCCGTGACGCTCCCTTCCGTGGCCAGCAGGTTCCGGAACGTGTTGGTGGACGTCGCCATGCTGATCGTGCCGTCGTGCGTGGACGGCGTGGTGATCAAGACACCGTTCTGCATCCGCTTGCGGATGATTTCGCCGACAGCCGTCACTTTGTCGGTCAGCGTCAGCGTCTGGCCGCCGCCTTCCGCCAGGAACAGGTTGGCGTTGGTGTGGACGCGGCCGCCGAAGTTGAAGTTGGGGCCGGCGAAAAAGGAGAGATCGACGTCCGAGAACATCCCGAACTGAAACACGGGAATCGCCACCGCCTCCACCTTGCGGATCAGGTGCGCCTCGCCGCCGCCTTGCGTGCGGGCCACCGCGTCGAGCTGGTAGGCCTTCTTCAGCGACATCAGGCCCGAGTAGGGGCCATTCGAAACCGTCCCGTTGCACGACCATGGTGCCGTCTGGCTGTATGACGGCGCCTGGTTCGCCAACCGGGAGACAGTAGATGTTCTTTGCGCCGTACGCCGTGACGCCGGTCGGTGCGACAAACGACACGTTGGGGATGTCGGGCGGCGTGTTCTTCAACGCATCGATGTCCGCGAGGGTCGGCCTTGCCTTCCTGATAAACAGGAGGCCCAGGTCGGTGCTCAGCTTCTCGATGCCGGACTGGGCCCCGTAGAACGCCCGGGCTCTGTCCTTGTCAACCCCGCGATACTTCTGATCGCTCATGACCACGGTCGTGAAGCCGATCATGAGCGCTGACATGAGCATCATGATCAGCATCGCCGCGATGAGCGCGACGCCGCGCTCCCCGGCAACGATGACACTGGTGGTGGACGTTCGTTCGGCGCGCATGTTGTTTTCCTCTGACCTGGTCATGTTCGTAAGAGTGCCTGACCTAGTCTTCTTCGTAAGAGTATCTGTCCACGAATGCGAGGCTTCGCAGGCTCACAACCGTGGTCAAGTGGTTTCTGAGATAGTCGTGCAACCGCGTGGACATGTTCTCGGATCGCACACCGATGTGGACGTTGACTTTTCGAATCTGATTCGCGGCGTAGGTGACGCCGTTGAGCGTGTACGGCAGACTCTTCACGTCGGGGGGGTTGACCGAGCCGTCCACGATGTCGTAGCTCAGCTCCAGGTCTTCGACGATGCCGGCGAGGGCCTGGGGAGTGAAGTTGTTCATCTGCCGGACGAGATGCGGCTCGCCCATCACGGACGAGTCCACGTAGTAGGTGTACATGAACACCCGCTGCGCCGTCATCCCTTGATACACCGGCTGGCCGTTCCCGTCAGGAGTACTCAGGATCTGGGTGATGGATCCGGCCGTGACGTTCCGCTGATTCAGGCCGAAGGCGTCGTCGGTATTCGCCTCGAAGTACACGTTCGTCGCGTCCGTGCGCGTCACGGTTTGAAGCGCCTGGCCGATAGGGTTCGTGAAGAGGATGAGGTCGCCCTTCTTGATGGCCGATTGTCCCTGCGTTCTGTCGCCGGCGATCCAGGTGCCGGTCGCGCCGACTTCCTGACACGCGACGTTGGTCCCGACGCTGAACGACCCGCCGTCCTGCGCCAACACCGGCACGTTGCCGGTTGTGCCAAACGGGTTGAGCCGCAGCGCGCCGCTCCGGCAGTCGTCCAGAATCGGATCGAGCGTCAGCAGCGTGATGATGTCGGTCACCTGGTTGTCCACCGTCGGTCCAAGCCGCTCGCCCGTGGTGACGGCCATGATCGTCGAGGCGGTCGTGTTGTTGAAGTAATACTGAAGTCCCGGCGGGCTGGGGCGCTTGATCTGGCCCGCGCCACCCGCCACCGTCGGGATGTCGATGCCGCCGGTCGGAATGCCCCGTCCGGTGGCGACCAGGTCGCGCACGAGGAAGTTCACGCCGCCCCTCATGTTCTGGCTGGCGTCGGCCGTGTTGGTGGCCGTGTCGTTCATCGCGATGGCGTCTTTGAATGTCGTCATGGCGGTGGCGATGACCACCAGGCTGATCGCCGTGGCCATCAGCAGTTCGACAAGCGAGAAGCCGGCTTCGGAAGTCTTCGTATGCATATTGCCCCTTGTCACGCGAACGTCGAGATGAGCGCGGAAATCGAATACGAGCGCGTGGTCGGGCCCGACTTGTAGGTGATCGTGACGGTGATCGAGCGCAGGTTGATGGCCACGTGGCCCGGCTCCGGCACGTCCAGCGATCTTGATTTCACGGGTGAAGGTGGTCAGCTTCTGGACCTTGTCGTCGGGCGTTCCGAGCAGCTGATCGGGACCCGGGAGCGCGATGCTTTCGACGGGACCGTCGTCGGCCGTGCCCACCACGCCGTCGGCGCCGTCGGTCGTCAACGGCTGAGGCCCGTGCAGAAAGATGCCGCCGTCGTTGTCGTTCTTCAGCTGAGCCCACGTGATCAGATGCGAATCGCGCGCGCTGAACACGCTTTCGATCGCCTCGGCGGCCTTCGACGTCGCCATCACTTCGCTCGGCGCGCTCATCGTCTTCTGCATGCCCGATGTGAAGACGCCGGCCATGCCGAGCGCACCGACGCTCAAGATGCCGATGGCGAACACCGATTCAAGCAGCGAGAAGCCCGCTTCAGTACGCGTTTTCATGATTTACACCCTATCCCAGCCGCTGCCGGTCCACTTGAAGCCACGCACGCGGCCGGTCGAGCCCATCACCGTCACCGCGCGCTGCGACTGTTTGATGTTGGCGATGGCGAGAAAAACGGTGCCGTTGATGGGGTTGCCCGCGTCGTCAACCAGGTTGCCGTCCGTGTTGAACGTCAACGATGTCGTCAGACCGAAGGCGACGCCGTTGCCCGCGCCAAATCCATCGGGCGTGTCGCCGATTCCGGGAATCAGTCCGTACTGGACGCCGCCCTCGAAATACGACACTGGCCAGCGTCGTCGTGCCCGCCGGAACCTCTTGCCGGATCACCTGCACCCAGTTCGTGCCGACGAACTTGATTTGCATGTCGCGGCGCTGGGTGACGGCCATCTCACGCGCGAGCGACAGTTGTCCCATCAGGAGGCGCATGGCGCCGTCGCCCTGCATCGCTCGGCGGGAGCCTGTCATTGTCGCGGTGGCCATGCCACCGACGATGCCCATGATGACCAGCACGGACATGATCTCGAGCAAACTGAAGCCGCGCTGTGACCGCGCCCGGTGAATGAATCTCGTCATGCCATAGCCTTAGCGCAAGCCGTGGGCCGTTGTGCCACAACCTGCAAAACGGGAGATATGTTGTTGTTATCGGACGACTTAGTGCCTAATTACAGGACTGAATCAGCGGTTGAGCCATTCGCAAAATAGAACACGAAACCACGTAACCGTAATCCCGACAATATTTCTCACGGTTTGGCGGCCGGGCCGAACACGTCGTCCACCGTCATGATCTTGATGGGGCCGAGGTTAAGGGCGCGGATGCCCGGCTCAATCGCCATCCGGTCGCCGGCGATGACGACGGCGACGCGGCCCGGCTGTATGTATTTCTGTGCAACCCGCTGCACGTCGGCGGCCGTGATCGCTTCGATGTTCTGGACGTACTTCGAGTAGTAATCGTCGGGAAGACGGTAGACGAGCGCCTGTTCGAGGCGTGCCGAGATATCGCCGGTCGTCTCGAACCCCGACGGGAAGCGGAGCGAGACGTAGTGCTTCGCGCGCGTCAGCTCGTCGGCGGGCACAGGCTGAAGGATGCCGTTCAGCTCGTTGAAGAACTCCTTGAGCGCGTCGGCCGTCTTGTCGGTCTGGATGCCCGCGGCCGCCACAAAGGGCCCGGCCGCCGCCCGCATGTCGAACTGCGACGACGCGCCGTACGTGTATCCGTTCTTTTCGCGCAGGTTGAGGTTCAGGCGCGATGAGAACGACCCGCCGAGCACGGTGTTCAGGACCTGGATCGGAAAGAAGTCGGGCGTCGAGCGTGCCACGCCCACCCAGCCGATGCGCACCTGCGACTGCGGGGCGCCTGGCTTGTCGATCAGTACACCTGGCGTGCGGCCGGCACCGGTGGCGTCGAGAGCACCGCGTGCTGGGGCGCCGGCCCCTGGGCCTGCCACTTGCCGAAATGTGTTTCGAGCATCGGGACGACGCGATCGGGCGTCACGTCGCCCACGACAACGAGCGCCGCGTTGTTCGGCCGGTAGGCCGACGCGTAAAACGCTCGCACGTCCTCCACGCTGAACGCCTGAATGGTCTGCGCCGAGCCGGCCTGAGCCGTTCCGTAGCGGTGGGTCGTGCCGTACAGAACCCGGGCAAATCCCAGTTGACCGATGGCTTCGGGGTTGTCGCGCGCCTGAATCACCGTGGTCAGCCGCTCGGCCCGCAGGCGCTCGAGCTCGTCCTTGGGGAACGTCGGCCTCAGCGCCACGTCGGCCATGATGGGCAGCGCCTCGGCCAGGCGCGCCACCGGCACGTGAAGCCTGACGGCGGACGCATCGCTCGCGGCATTCGCCACGAGACTCGCGCCGAGAAAATCCACCGCGTCGGCAATCGCGAGCGCCGTTCGCGATCCGGCGCCTTCCTCGAGCATCGACGCCGTCAGGTTGGCGACGCCGAACTTGCCCGCGGGGTCGTCTCCGCTGCCGCTCAGCACCACCAGATTGACCTGAACGACGGGAACGCCGTGGAGCTCGACAATCCAAACCGGCAGGCCGTTTGCGAGCTGACGCTTCTGAATCGCCGGGAGCCTGAGCGTTGGCGGCGGTCCCGGTTCAGGCGCACGGCTCCGGTCGGGCGCCTGCTGGGCAAAGGTGAGCACACCGGGCGCAGCCGCGATGGCGGCGACTAACACAACGACGAGGCGCATGCGCGATTTCATAGGCGATCTTTGTGGTTCATGGCTTTTCTGGTTCGACGACGAGCTCGACGCGCTTGTCGCGCGGCAGGAACCGTGCCGCCGCCGCGCGAATGTCGGAAGGCGAGAGCGCGCGGTAGCGTCCGAGGTCTTCGTTGAAGTAGTCGGCGTTGCCCGTCGCGGTGAAGTAGGCGTTCAGCTGATCGGCTTTGCCGCCGAAGCCGCCGACGCGCTCCATGCGGTTGTAGAACGACGCCTCGATTTGATTGAGCGACCGCTCCACCTCGTGCGCCGAGGGCGTTTCCGTCTGCAGCTTTGCGATTTCCTCGTCGATCACTTTCTGCAGCTCCTCGACGGTGTGTCCCGGCCGCGCCGTGGCTTCGATCTGGAACGTCGACGAGAGCCCTTTCGACGCCTGGTAGGCCGAGACGTCTTGCGCAATCTGCATGTCGTAGACGAGGCGCTTGTAGAGGCGCGAGTTCTTGCCGCCGGCGAGCGTGTCGGCAACCATGTCGAGCGCGGCGTCGCCCGGCGCGAAATGGGCGGGCGTCAGCCATGCGAGATACAGCCGCGAGAGCTGCACCTTGTCGGTCATCGTCTTCTTCTGCACGCTGGTCAGCGCAACGCCGGGGATGGTCATCGGCTCGACGCTGGCGCCGCGCTTCACGTCGCCGAACCATTTTTCCACCAGCCGCCGCGTCGTCGCCGGGTTGATGTCGCCGGCGACCACCAGGCTGGCGTTACCCGGCGCGTAGTACTTCTTGAAGAACTCCACCACATCGTCGTAGCTGGCGGCCGTGAGGTCGGGCATGTAGCCGATGACCGGCCAGTGATACGGGTGGCCCTCCGGATAGAGCATCTCGTCGAGCGCCAGTTCGGCCAAGCCGTACGGACGATTTTCGTAGCTCTGACGCCGCTCGTTCTTGACGACGTCGCGCTGGGCGTCCACGGTTTTCGGCGTCATCGAGTCGAGGAGATATCCCATGCGGTCCGACTCGAGAAAGAGCGCGAGCTCGAGGGCGTTCGACGGGACGTTGATCCAGTAGTTGGTGCGATCGTTTTCGGTCGAGCCGTTGTTGGTGCCGCCGGCGCCTTCGAGCCAGTCGTCGAACTCGCCGGGCTTCACGTGTCCCGAGCCCATGAACATGAGGTGTTCGAACAGATGCGCGAAGCCGGTCCGTCCGGTGCGCTCCCGCGCCGACCCGACGTGATACCACATGTTTATGGACACGACGGGGACGTTGTGGTCCTCGTACAAGATGACGGTGAGTCCATTCGGCAGCGTGAACTGCGTGTACGGCAGCTCGATTCTGGATGGCGCCGCCGCGGTCGCTCCCGCGCCTGATTGCGCCAGAAGCGGGCGAGGCAAAGCTCAGCAGCAGGAGTGCAACGGCAGGCTTCATGGGCCAAGATTTTACTCCGGGCGGGGGTTGACGCGGCGCCCGGCCGCGGTTTTCTGTGACGAGCTTGTGTGATGAAATAGGTCCCATGTCAGACGCGCCTCTTGTCGGAATCATCATGGGCAGCAAGTCCGATTGGGACGCCATGCGCGCCGCGGACGAGATGTTGACCCGCTTCGGCGTTCCGCACGAAAGCCGCGTCATGTCGGCCCACCGCACGCCGTCGGTGGTGGCCGAGTACGCCTCGGGCGCCATCGGCCGTGGGATGGAAATCATCATCGCGGGGGCCGGTGGCGCCGCGCACCTCGCCGGCGTCGTCGCGGCGCATACGGTGATCCCCGTCATTGGCGTCCCGATGCAGAGCGCCGCACTGCAGGGGCTCGACTCGCTGTTGTCGACCGTGCAAATGCCGAAGGGCATTCCCGTGGCGACCGTCGCGATCGGAGCGTCGGGCGCGGCAAATGCGGGGCTCCTCGCCGTTGCGATACTCGCCAACTCGCGGCCTGACCTGCGTGCGAAGCTCCAGGCGTACCGCGACGAGCTGGCCGCCGACGTCCAGAAGCAGACGCTTCCCTGACATCCACGACGCTAAACGCAGAGGACGCAGAGCTCGCAGAGAATTCTTAAGGTAGAAAAACCTCTGCGGTCTCAGCGGGCCAGAAACTTCGTGCCCATCGTGACTTCGTGATAGGCAGTCGTGCAGATGGATCAAGTGGCCCGCGCGACGATCGGGCGGTCAGGATCAATTGTCAGCCAGATGCACGCTCCCGTGGCGTAGACAATCGCCGTCACATAGAACGGAAACGTCCACGACTGCCAGCGGTCCACGGCGTAGGCGACGACGAGCGGCGTCAGCAGGCCACCCAGGTTCGAAAACGTGTTCATGCAGCCGGTGACCACGCCCGCGTGATCGCGGCCGATGTCGAGACAGACGGCCCAGCATGCGCCGAGCGCGAGATCGACCGATCCCAGCGCGAGCGCCAGCAGCACCGCTTTCGCAATGGGCTGCGGCACGAGCGTGGACGCAAACGTCAACACGGCGCCGGCGGAAAACGCGCTGAATCCGAGTCCGCACCGGGCCGCGCGCAGCCCACGGTCGCGCGCCAGGGCGTCGGTGAGCCACCCGCCCGCCAGGTTGGCAAGGCCCGCGCACAGAAAAGGCAGCCCCGCGAGCAACCCTCCGTTCAACACTGAGAAGCCGAGAACACGAATCAGGTACGTCGGCAGCCACGTGAAGTAGAAGTAGAGACCGTACCCGTACGTGAAGTACATCGCGCAGATCGCGTACAGGTTGCGGCTCCGCACCAGCGCCCGCCAGGGCGTCGCCGGCTCGACGTCGTCCTGCCCGACCTGCCCTTCCTGCCCATCCCGCCTGTCCAACCCCGCAGCTCTGTCCTGCTCAATCCAGGCCAGCTCGCTGGGCGTCACCGATGGATGGTCCGCGGGCCGGTCGCGATACCAGACGTGCCAGGCCGCCGCCCACACGAGACCGATCGATCCGACGATGACGAAACTCAGGCGCCAGCCCCAACGGTCGATCAGCAGGAGCGCGATCGGCACGGACAGCATGCCGCCCACGCGCGATCCGAAAAACATGACGCCGTTCGCCTTGCCGCGCTCGCTCAACGGAAACCATCGGCTGAGGCTGCGCGACATGTTCGGAAAGGCGCCCGCTTCTCCGGCTCCGAAGAGAAACCTCGTGGCGACGAGCGAGGAGAATCCCAGCGCGGCGCCGGTCAGCATCGTGAACCCCGACCACCACAAGACGATCCGAGTCAGCACGCGACGGGGACCGCTGACGTCGCCGAGCCAGCCCGAGGGAATCTCGAACAACGAGTAGGCGAGCGTGAACGCGCTGAACACCTTGCCCATCTGCCAGGTCGTCAAGTCCAGATCGCTCGTGATGAAGGGTGCGGCGGCGGAAATACACACGCGGTCGAGATAGGTGATGACGGCGAGCAGAAAGGCGAACGTGAGCACGACAACCCGAGTGCGCGAAGCGGGAATGACGGCGGGGCCGGTCACGCCGGTATAGTAGCGGATCGTGATGCCCGCTTCGTCCTCGGCTGCAGACGTCGCGTCCGCGCTTGCCAAGGCGCGCCGGCGTCTTTTGCCGTTCCTCTTTCTCCTCTACGTCGTCGCGTATCTGGATCGAGTCAACGTCGGGTTCGCGGCTCTGCAGATGAACGCCGCGCTCGGGTTTTCGGACGTCACGTACAGCCTTGGCGCCGGCATCTTCTTCCTGAGCTACACGCTGCTCGAGATTCCCAGCAACGTCATCCTCGCGCGCGTCGGCGCGCGGGTGTGGATTGCGCGCATCATGATCACGTGGGGCCTCGTGTCGGCCTCGATGATGTTCGTCCACGGCGCGACTGCGTTTTACGTTTTGCGTTTTTCGTTAGGCGCAGCCGAGGCCGGATTCTTCCCCGGCATCATCTTTTGCCTGACGAAGTGGTTTCCGTCCGAAGATCGCGCCCGCGCCATTGCGGGGTTCATGACCGCCGTGGTGGTGGCGGGAGTCGTCGGCGGTCCGTTGTCGAGCCTTCTGTTGTCGCTCGACGGCGTCCTTGGCCTGGCCGGATGGCAGTGGCTGTTCGTGCTCGAAGGACTGCCTGCCGTCGTTTTGGGCGCGATGGTCCTGGTCGCCCTGCCCGAGCAGCCGTCAGATGCGAGGTGGCTGACGCCCGCCGAGCGGAGTGCGTTGATGACGCGTCTGCACGAAGAGGCTGCCGCGCGCCCCAGGGCCGTTCGGAGCTTCGAAGGGGCCATGAAGAGCGGGCGCGTCTGGCTGCTGGCGGCGGTCTATTTCACGATTCCCGTCGCCCTCTACGCGATGGGCTTCTGGCTGCCGCAGATCGTCAAAGCGGCGTCGGGCGGCGACAACACCACTGTTGGGCTCCTGAGCGCCGTTCCGTATGCCGTCGCGGCGATCGGCATGGTCATTGTCGGCCGGCATTCCGATCGTACGGGCGAACGGCGGTGGCACATTGCGATGGCGGCGATCGTCGGCGGCGCCTCGTTCGGCGCGTCGGCGTTCGTGCACGGCACCGTGCCGTCGCTCGTGCTGCTCTCGCTGGCGATGCTCGGCCTGGCGTCCATGCTCGGACCGTTCTGGGCGCTGACGACGTCGTTCCTCAACGGCATCGGCGCGGCGGCCGGCATCGCGCTCGTCAACTCGGTGGGCAACGTCGGGGGCTTTGTCGGACCGAACATCATCGGCTACGTTCGTCAGACCACGCAGAGTTTTTCGGCGGGGCTGGTCATCGTCGGCGTGGTTCTCGCCTGCGGCGGGTTGCTGGTGCTGGCGCTCGACGCGGACCCGTGAACTGGCGCCTGCCACGGTCCGTCTAAGGGGGACAGTCCTCCTTATATATATGTTGGAGATTCGCAGCCTCCGGAAGACCTTCGGCGACCTCGTGGCGGTGGACGATGTGTCGTTTGCGGTTGAACCTGGTCAGATACTCGGCTTGCTCGGCCCGAACGGCGCGGGGAAAACCACGACGGTGTCGATGATTTCCGGGCTGCTCACGCCTGACAAGGGCGAGGTCAGGATTGGTGGCCGGCCGCTCACCGGCGACACCGACGAGGCGAAGCGAAAGATCGGTCTCGTGCCGCAGGACCTGGCGCTTTACGACGAGCTCACCGCACGTGACAATCTCCGGTTCTTCGGCGCGCTCTACGGCCTGACCGGCGCGGCGCTCGATCGAGCGATGGCCGGGGCGCTCGATCTGGTGGGCCTTGGCGATCGCGTCCGCGATCGCGTGAAAACGTTCAGCGGCGGCATGAAGCGCCGGCTGAATCTGGCCGCCGGTCTTCTGCACGATCCCGACATCCTGCTCCTCGACGAGCCGACGGTCGGCGTCGATCCGCAAAGCCGGAATGCCATCTTCGACAATCTCGAGGAGCTCAAGCGGCGGGGCAAGGCGCTGCTCTACACGACGCACTACATGGAGGAAGCCGAACGGCTCGCCGACCGCATCGTGATCATCGATCGCGGTCACGTCGTCGCGAACGACACGCTGGACGGGCTCTACGCACGCGTGCCGGCCGTTGTTGGCGGTGGACGGGCCTCCCTCGAGTCGGTGTTCCTCACGCTCACGGGAAAGAGTCTGAGGGACTGATGTCGCTCACGCCGTTCGTGGCCATCGTGCGCAAAGACCTGCTCGTGTTCTTCACGGATCGCCGCGCGGTGGTTCTGACCTTCGCCGTGCCGATGGCCATCGCCTCGTTCCTCGGCTCCGTGACGTCCAACGCCGCCCGCAACACACAACCGGCGCGCATTGCCGTGGCGATAGTTGACGACGACGGCAGCACCATGTCGAAGGCCATCGTGTCCGGCGCGAGAAGTGACAGGAATATCGAGGTTGTCGCGACCACGGCCGAGGACGCGCGCGCGCGTGTCAGGCGCGGCGCCACCAGCGTCGCCGTCGTGATTCCTCGGGGGTTTGGCGATGGGGCCAGCCGATCGTTCCTCAGACCCGACGTGCAGAACAGGCCGCAGCTCGACATCCTGTTCGATCCGTCGCGAACGGCCGAGGTCGGCATGGTGCGCGGAATCCTGGCCCAGTACACCATGCTAGCGCTTGGCGGGCTCTCGCTGCCCTATAGCCTGCGCGAAGAGGCCGTGACCGCGCGGGCCAACGTGGCCTACAACGCGTACGCGCACTCCATGGCCGGCATGGCGATTCAGTTCTTGCTGTTTGCGATGGCCAACCACGGCATCGAGATCCTGATGGAGCGCCAGCGCGGGCTCTGGAAACGGCTGCGCAGCGCGCCGGTGTCGCGCAACGTGATTCTCGCCGGCAAGGCCGCGAGCGGGACGATCATCTCGTTCGCATCGCTCCTGGCGTCGTTTGCGTTCGCGATCATCGTGCTCGGTGTGCGGATTGAAGGGAGCCTCTTCGGATTCCTGGTCGTGTGCCTGACCTGCTCGCTGATGGCGGCGACGCTCGGCGTGCTCGTGGCGGCGCTTGGGAACTCGCCGGCCACCGCGCGCGCCATCACGACGTTCGGCATTCTGCTGATGGTCATGCTGGGCGGGGCCTGGGTCCCGATGTTCCTGTTTCCCGCCTGGTTGCAGGAGGCGACGCTCGTTGTCCCGGTGCGCTGGGCCATCGACGGCCTCGATGCGATGACCTGGCGCGGTATCGGCTTCTCCGGCGCCGTGGCGCCGACGCTCGTGCTGCTCGGTTATTCAGCGGTGTTCGGCGCTGTTTCCCTCGCGCGCTTTCGCTGGGAGGAGGCATAGTGAGGGGGTATGCAGCTCATTCTGTCCCGGAGCGAGGTCCGGTCGTGGCGGTCTGACGATCTGAGCTCGCTCGTCGCGCACGCCGACAACCGCAAGATCTGGCTCAACCTGCGCGATCGTTTCCCCCATCCGTACACCAGGCGCGACGGCAAGGAGTTTCTGAGCACCGTGCAGGCGCAGCGGCCCGAAACCCTGTTCGCGATTGCCGTCGGCGGCGAAGCGGTCGGCGGGATTGGGTTCGCGACGGCGGCCGACGTCGAACGCGTCTCGGCGGAAGTGGGGTACTGGCTGGCCGAACCGTTCTGGGGACGGGGGATTGCCACCGAAGCGCTCGTGGCGGTGACGCGCTACGCGATCGCGACGCACGGCTTCACGCGACTGTTCGCCGTGCCCTTCGCCTCGAACCAGGCCTCGTGCCGCGTGCTCGAAAAGGCGGGTTACGTTCTCGAGGGCCACCTGCACCGCAGCGCGATCAAAGACGGCCAGATCATCGATCAGATGCAGTACGCGTTTATCGCGGCGGCGGAGTAGCGTCCTGCGGGGGCAGCGCGAGTTCTTCTGTGGCCTTCACCTCGAATCGGCGGAATCGGCTGTAGGTGGCTGTGCCCGTGACGCGGCCGTCGGAGAGGTCGTAGTCTTCGTGCATTTCTGACGGGACGTCGATGCCCAGGCGCTCGTCGGTACGAAACACGGTCGTGAGATTGGCTTTGATGCCTTTCTGATCGACCCGAACCTCGGCCTTGACGACACGGCCCGTGTCGTGCTCAATCCAGAACCGGCCGAACGCCGGCATATCCTGCCCCGGCAGGCCGACGATCAGCGTGGGGCGCTCTTCCTCGACGTACTCGACCACATGAATGTTGTCGCCCATCCGGCGATCGGGTTTGCCCATCGTGAACTTGAAGTGTCCGCGGGTCTCCGGCTGCAGGAAGATCAGCGCGAACACCGGGTTGTTGATGGTGCGCCGGACGGCGCCGAGGTTGTAGCGGGCGCTCTCGTCCGCGATGGCCTTCGCGCGCGCTTGCGCGCCGGGGTCCGCCTTGTTGCCGAGGAACAGCGCGGCCAGGCGCTCCTCGCGGTCGCGAATCGGAATGTGATCCACTTCGAACACGTCTCGAAATGGCTGCCACAGTTCGCCGGCGGACTTGACGATCAGAAAATCGGCTTTGAGCTCGCGGTGTTTTGACGATCCACGAGACGTAGACGAGGGGATGGCGCCGCGGCCGCCCAGGCCGGGAATCGGCATGGTCATCAGCGCAACGGTCGAATCCTGAACGTATCGCTCTTCCGCCACGACGCTGGAAAGCTTTTCGATGAAATCGAGGACATACCACGTGGCGCGCGTCATGAGCTGGTCGAGCACGACGTCGTCGGGCTGCTGCGCGATCGCCGGCAAAGGCAGCGCCGCCAGCAGGATCAGGCAGGAGACGACCATCCACCGCGAGACACGGAGCACGTGTGGATCTTACAGGGTTTGTGACGGGTTGTCAGTGAAGCTGGGGATTCGGCGATCCGCCGACGAACGGAGCCAGCACGGTGGTGATGAAGCGATGGATCGGCGTGCTGACGCCGCGCTCCTCGCCGAGGCGCACCACGGCGGCACTCAGCCACGGCAGTTCGAGCGGGCGGCCGCGCTCCAGATCCTGCAGCATGGACGATTTGGTCTGCGGCGGCATGTTCTGAATCTCCCCGATCATCTTGTGGAGCGCGCCGGCCGGAAACTGTATGCCCGTGGCGTGCGCCACCGCCATGCCTTCCATCACCGCCGCTTGCAGCATCGTGAACAGATCCGCATCGTTCCGGATGACGCCGAGCGGCGACCGCGTCACGCTCGTCATGCCGCTGAACGCCGTCAGTCGGACGAACTTGATCCAGATCTCGGTCTCGATCTGATCGCTGAGCATGGGGTGAAAGCCGGCCGCGCGGCCGAGCTCGAGCAGGCGCTCGAGGCGTGGCGTGCGCGTGCCGTCCAGTTCACCGAAGATCAGGAGATCGAGCGCCGTGTGGCGGATGAGTCCCGGCTCGGCGACCGTGGCCACGACGTGCGCCGTTCCCCCGGCGACATGCGATCGCCCGACGGTCTGGACGAGCATCTCGACGCTCTCCACGCCGTTCTGAAACGGAATCACGACGGTATCCGGGCCGACGAGCGGCGGCAGCATCGCGCACGCGGCCACGCTGTCGTACAACTTCACGGTGAAGAAGACGACGTCGACAACGCCGACACGCCGCTGGATCGTCGGTGGCGGTCGCATCGCTCTGCGGAGGCAATTGAAGATCGCCGAGCGGGCTCTTGATCGTCAGGCCGCTCGTGCGAAGGGCTCGAAGATGCGCGCCGCGCGCGATGAACACGACGTCGGCGCCGGCCGCGGCGAGCCGCGCGCCGAAGTAGCCGCCCACGCCGCCTGCTCCGAGAATCGCGACTTTCACAAACGCGATGCTAGCACGCCACACCCTTCACGACGTCAAACGCAGAGCACGCCGAGTTCGCAGAGAATTCATTGTGGAAGAAGAAGCCTCTGCGGTCTCAGCGATCTCTGCGTTGATCGTGGCTGGTCTTCTTCAGTCGGCACGCGCCACCAGTCTCTCGACTACAATTCGATCGCAACAAACGGATGGCGGCCGCGCGCCACGTGGCGCCACACTGGTCGCATGATGTCGATGGCACACGCTCAATCACAACGAGACGACGATGCCCGGTGGGTGGCGGTGGTCGGGCGGAAACGGCGGGCCGACGGCGTGTTCGTGTACGCCGTCCGTTCGACCGGAATCTACTGCCGGCCCTCGTGCGCCAGCCGGCGGCCGCGGCGCGACCGCGTGGCGTTTTTCGATTCGCCCGGCGACGCGGCTCGCGCGGGATATCGGGCATGCAAGCGGTGTCGTCCAGACGAGGTGGTCGCGGCCGATCCCTGGGTTGAGAAGGTGAGCCGCGCCTGCGTGTATCTCGCCAATGTCGACGGGCATGTGTCGCTCGCGCGTCTCGCGGCCCGCCTCGGAGGGAGCCCCTACCATCTGCAGCGCAGCTTCAAGCGGCTGGTGGGCGTCACGCCTCGTGAGTACGCGGAAGCCTGTCGGCTGCGGCAGGTCAAGGGGCGGCTTCGGAGGGGCGCGGGCGTCACGGCGGCGATGTTCGACGCCGGCTACGGATCGAGCAGCCGCTTCTACGAGCGCGCGGTCCCGAGGCTGGCAATGTCGCCGACGGCGTACCGGCGCGGCGGGGCGGGAATGCACGTGAGCTACGCGATTGTCGATTCACCGCTCGGGCGTTTGCTCGTGGCCGCGACCGCGCGAGGCGTGTGTGCGGTGTCGATGGGGTCGTCCGACTCGGAACTCGAAGGCGCGCTTCGGCGTGAATACCCGGCGGCGATGCTCCGGCGTGATGCGGGCGGACTGGCTCGATGGACGAGCAGGATCCTTGGCCACCTGGCGGGCCGCCGGCCGGGGCTCGATCTCCCAATCGACGTGCAAGCCACGGCGTTTCAGTGGCAAGTATGGACGGCCCTCGCCGCGATTCCCTACGGCGACACGCGTTCGTATGCGCAGGTGGCGGCCTCTATCGGCCGGCCGGCGGCCGTGCGCGCGGTGGCGCGCGCCTGCGCCGCAAATCCCGTCGCGCTGGCGATCCCGTGCCACCGGGTGGTGCCGTCCGCCGGGGGAACCGGCGGCTACCGCTGGGGCCGGGGACGAAAGAAGGCTCTTTTGGCCGCTGAGCATAAAATACATGGTTCATGATTCATTACGGCCGTCCGCCCTTCCTCGATAGGTTTCCCAACTCGCGCGTTCCTTCGTACCCGCGTCAGAAGGGGCCTCTCACCACCGACGTCGTGATCGTCGGCGGCGGGTTGACCGGCTGCGCGACGGCCTACGCGTTTGCCGTCGCGGGCGTCCGCGTGGTGCTCGTCGAGGCCGACCGGATCGGACGAGGCAGCACGAGCGCGTCCGCGGGGTGGATGTCCGAGGATCCCGGCGTCGGATTCGTGGACGTCGAGAAGACGATCGGCATGCGGCTGGCGCGCCATGCGTTTCACGCGTGGCGCCGCGCGGCGCTCGACTTTTCGGCGCTCCTCCGCCGGCTCGACATCACGTGTCATCTGGAGCCGCAGAGCGCGTTGACGGTTGCGTTCACGCCCGAGCAGGCGGCCCGCCTCAAACGCGAGCAGAAAGCGCGGCTCGATGCCGGACTCGAGGCGCCGGCACTGACGGCGCGCGCCGTCAGCGGCGAGATCGGGCTCAGTCCGGCCATCGCCCTCCGCGGGCGCGAGGGGGCGACGCTCGATCCGTATCGTGCGTGCCTCGGCCTGGCGAAGGCGGCGGCCGAGCGCGGCGCAACGATCTTCGAGCGCTCGCCGATGAAGCGCATTACGTTCAGCCGGAAAACCGCTGACGTGCACACCACTCTCGGCACCATTCGCGCGCAGCGCGTGGTGGTAGCGACGGCAATGCCGGCCGGCGTTTTCCAGTCGCTCGCGCGCCATTTCTGGTTTCGAACGGCGTACCTGGCCCTGACCGAGCCGGTGCCGGCCAAGATTCGGCATCAGCTCGGGAAGCGGGAGACCGTCGTGCGTGACTCCGCTGAACCCCCGCACATCGTCCGGTGGCTGGACGACGAGCGGATGCTGGTCGTCGGGGCCGACACCGAATCGCCGCCGGAGCGTCAAAGGGAGAAGGTGATCGTTCAGCGAACCGGCCAACTGATGTACGAGCTGTCGGTGCTCTATCCGGACATCTCGGGCGTGCAGCCCGCCTACGGGTGGGGTGTCGGCTACGCCAAAACCGCCGAAGGCCTCCCCTACATCGGCCCGCACCGGAACTTTCCGCATCAGCTCTTCGCGTTTGGCGACTCGAGCCACAGCGTCACCGGCGCGTACCTGGCCAGCCGCATCCTGCTCCGGCACTATCTTGACGAACTGGAGCCGTCGGATCAGGCGTTCGAGTTCACGCGCTGATGGCTGTCGATCTGCTCGTGTTCGGTCCGCACCCCGACGATCTCGAAATCGGGCTTGGCGGGACGATCGCGCATCACGCGGCGCGCGGTCTGAGCGTCGGCCTGTGCGACCTGACGGCGGGCGAAATGGGGAGCAACGGAACGATTGACGAGCGGCTGGCCGAAGCCGAAGCCGCGCGTGCCGTGCTTGGCGCGGCCTGGCGCGAGAACCTGCGCTGGCCCGATCGCGAAATCGGCAAACATCCCGGAGCACCTCGATCACGCCGTGGCCTTCATCCGGCGCCACCGGCCGCGTGTCGTGGCCGCGCCGTACTGGTCCGATCGCCATCCCGACCATGGCGCCGCCAGCGCCGTCCTCTCGGAGGCGGTGTTCAACGCCGGTCTGAAGCGATACAAGGCCGAGGGCGACGCGTGGAAGCCAGAGTGGATCTGCTACTACTTCATCAACGACGCCGAGCGGCCGTCGTTCGTGATTGACGTCTCCGAGCACTACGAACGCAAGCGTCAGGCGCTCGATTGTCACGCGTCACAGTTTCTGCGCGCGGGAACCGGCGCCGCGGCGACTCGCCTGAACACGCCCCTGTTCAGGCAGCTCATCGAGAGCCGCGACGCGCAATTCGGCGCGCTCTCCGGCGTCGCGTGGGCCGAAGGCGTGATTGTGCGCGAGCCCCTCGTGCGTTCAACGCTGCTGAAAGCCCTGTGAACATCGGCATCATCTGCTACGCCTCGATTGGAGGCAGCGGCATCGTCGCGACCGAGCTGGGCAAGATGCTGGCGCACCGCGGCCACCATGTGCACGTGCTCAGCAGCGAAACGCCGTTCCGTCTCGGCGACTATCAGCCGGGCCTGTCGTTCCATCGCGTTGAAGCGCCCACGTACCCGCTGTTCCGGGAACCGCAATACCTGCTGGCGCTGGCCAACAAGATCGTGCAGGTGTCGCGCGCCGAGCGCCTCGATATCGTCCACGCGCACTATGCCGTGCCGCACGCCACGGCCGCGTACCTCGCGAAGCAAATCCTCGGCGCGACCAACGGCAGGGCGGTGCCGCGCGTCATCACGACCCTTCACGGGACGGACATCACGCTGATTGGCGCCGACCGCTCGTATTCAGAGATTGTGGCGTTTTCCATTCAGCAGGCCGACGGCGTCACGGCCGTGTCCGAAAGTCTCAAGGCCGACACGTACCGCGAGCTCGGCCAGATTTGTGACATTCGCGTCATTCCCAACTTCGTGGACGGCGAATCCCATCGCCGCCAGGATCGCCCCGAGTTGCGCGCGCAACTGGCGCCGGGCGGCGAGAAGCTCGTCATCCACGTGTCCAACTTCCGGCCCGTGAAGCAGGTGACGGCCGTCGTCGAGATCTTCAGGCAAATCCGTCAGGCCGTGCCGGCCCGGTTGCTGATGGTGGGCGACGGACCGGATCTCGCTGAGGCCGTGCGTCTCGCGCGCTCGCACGGGTTGACGGAGCACGTGCAGTTCCTCGGCGATCAGGAGCAGGTGGTGCCGCTGCTGTCGGTGTCCGATCTGTTCCTGATGCCGTCGCTCCAGGAGAGTTTCGGGCTCGCCGCTCTTGAAGCGATGGCATGCGAGGTGCCCGTTGTCGCCTCGCGAGTCGGTGGAGTACCGGAGCTGGTGGAGGACGGCGTCACCGGGTTTCTCTGTCCCGTGGACGACCTTCAGGCCATGGCGCGCGCCGGTATCCGCTTGTTGACCGACGCGGCCTTCATCGGCAGGTGGCGCTCGCCGGGCGGGCGGTTGCGGAGAAGCGCTTCGCCGACACGAAGATCATCCCGATGTACGAGGCGTACTATGACGAGATCTTGGGATCGTCCAAGGCGGGATAGGGCAGGAGAGGCCCATCCTGCCTCTTCCATCGCCTCCTGCCCGTCCAGCCCTTCCTGCCTGTAAGATCACGCTATGAAACGCGTTGCGTTGGCTTCAGTCGCCGTAAGCCTCCTCGCGCTCGCCAGCCAGGCGCGCAGCTGAGGGTCGTTCCGGTTGATGAACTGCAGGGGCACGTCGCGCTCGGGTTGGCGCTGCGCCACCTCGCGAACACCGGCATCGTCATGGAGGCCACCGCGCATCCTGACGATGAGGACAACGGGCTGCTGGTCATGCTCAATCGGGGCCAGGGCTTCCGCACCGCGCTCGCGACGGCGACCAGGGGCAACGGCGGCCAGAACGAAATCGGCCCGGAGATCTTCGAGGCGCTCGGCGTGCTCCGTACTCAGGAGCTCGCGGCGCTGCACCGCTTCGACGGCGCCGAACAGTACTTCACACGCGCCGTCGACTTCGGCTTCTCGTTCAGCATCGACGAGACGTTCGAAAAGTGGGGCAGGAACGAGATCACCGAAGACTACGTCCGGCTCATTCGCATGATCCGTCCTGACGTGATTTTCGCCATGAGCCCGACCGGCAACAACGGCGGGCAGCACCACAACGCGTCAGCGGTGCTGTCGCGCGAAGCCTACAAACTGGCCGGCGACCCCTCCAAGTACCCCGATCAGATCAAGGCGGGACTCCGTCCCTGGCAGCCAAGAAAGTTCTACTACTCCGCCGGTTTTGGTCCCGACGCCGACGCCGCGCCCGTTCAGCTGACCCGCATCAATGCATCGGTCTACGATCCGCTCCTCGGCAAGACCTACTCGGAGATCGGCACCGAAGCGCGCAGCATGCACAAATGCCAGGGGACGGCGCAGCTGCTGGCGCTGCCCGGGCCCACGGCGAGAAGTTATCAGCTTGTCGAATCGACGCTCGCCGCGCCTCCGCGTGACGAACGTTCGCTCGTCGACGGCATCGACACCTCGATTGCGTCGCTCGCGAAGTTTGCGGGCGCGCGGCCGCCGAAGGATCTCGCCGAGGGCCTCGCCTCGATTGCGACGACCGTTCAGGCCGCGCAGAAGAAGTTCGACACCGAGAGCGACGATGCGGCGGTGGCGCCGCTCGTGGCCGGCCTTCACGCCGTCCGCGTGCTGCGCGGTCAGCTCCGCGGCATGTCAATCGACGACGCGGCGAAGTACGAAATCGAGTTCCGGCTGCGGCAGAAGGAGCGTGAATTCCAGCAGGCCATCATGGCGGCGAGCGGACTGCGCGTCGAGGCGCTGGCCGATGACGGCGTCGTGGTGCCAGGCCAGAAGGTGAAAGTGTCGTTGATCGTGGCGAACCACGGCGCGTCCGAGGTGGCCGTCCGGCAAGTGAAGTTCGACGGTTTCACCGGGGACGCCGCCTGCACGCTGACGCAGGTCACGGCGGGTCAGGGCTTCGGTGGACGCGGCGGACAACGTGGACAGGGTGGAGGCGGCCGCGCTGGCCGTGGTGGCGGGCGCGCGGACGCGCCGGTTGCGGACGCGCCGGTGATTTCGTCGCTGAAGAAGGATGTGGTGGGGCGCTGCGAGCCGACTCTCACCATTCCCGCCGACGCGCGCGTGACCGAGCCCTACTGGCATCGGCAGGGCGAAGCCGGCCGGTACACGTTCGATGCGGACGCGCCGTTCGGGCTGCCGTTCCGGCCGACGACGTTTTACGCGCAAGTGACGTTCGGTTTCGCTGGTGTTGGCGGAGGCTCCGCCGCGGAAGAAGTGATCAACGGGCTGCCCGTGCAGTACCGCTACGAAGGCGATGTGTTCAGCGGCGAGAAGCGCTCGGAGTTGCTCGTCGTGCCCGCCGTCTCGGTCCGCGTGTCGCCCGAGGTCACGATTATTCCGGCTGCCTCGCTTCGACCGGCGCCGCCGCCGCCGGCGCCGCGCACGACGACAAGGACACCAAGTACTGGGAGCACCGGGAGTTCAGGGAGAAGAGGGAGAGGCGGTGCCGCGCCCGTCAGCACCCCGGCCCCGAACGCGGCCGCCGCGGTGAGCAGCGAGTCGCGCGAAATTCGCGTGACGGTCGTCAACGGATCGCCCTCGGCCACCGAAGGCGTCGTGCGGCTGGAGATCCCGCAGGGATGGACGGCGACGCCCGCGGAGCAGCCGGTGACCCTGTCGCGTCCGGACGAATCGCAGACCGTGCGGTTCGTCGTGAAGCCGGCATCGGCCGCCGGGCCCGGCGAGTATCAGGTGCGCGCCGCCGTGACCTCGGGTGGACGGACGTTCGACCGCGGCTATCAGGTGATCGAGTACCCGCACATCCGGCGGCAGCACATTTACGACACGGCGGCCGCGACCTTGAAGGTGATCGACGTCAAGACCGTGCCGAATCTGACCATCGGCTACATCATGGGCGTCGGCGATCAGGTGCCAAAGGCGATCGAGCAGCTTGGCGCGAAGGTCGAGTTCGTCAGCGCCGAGGACCTGGCCTGGGGCAACCTGTCGCGATTCGACGCGATCGTGACGGGCGTGCGGGCGTACGAGCGGAGGAACGACCTCCGCGCCAACAACCAGCGGCTGCTCGAATACGTCAACAACGGCGGCACGATGATCGTGCAATACAACAAGTTTGAATTCAACGACGCGCAGTACGGACCGTATCCGGCCAGGGTCAGCAACGATCGCGTCACCGACGAGCACGCACCGGTCAAGGTGCTGGGCGAGGCCGACCCGCTGATGAACGCTCCCAACAGGATCTCCGAGGAGACCTGGAAGGGATGGGTGCAGGAACGCGGGCTGTACTTCCTTGATGGCGATCACGACTCGCGGTATCGGGATCTGCTCGAGATCCAGGATCCGTTCCCGAACAACGAAGGGCTGAAGCGAGGCGCGCTCGTCGAAGCCACGTACGGCAAGGGACGCTGGGTGTACGTCGGCTTGGGATTGTGGCGCGAGCTCCCGGCCGGCGTTGACGGCGCCTACCAGCTCCTCGCCAATCTCGTCGGCCTCGGCAAGACCGCCGCGCTGGCGCCGCCGGCCGCGCCGTCCGGCCGATCGCGGTGACGAAGGCCAAGCCAGATATGTTAACTACGTTTTTTAATATTATACGTAGTATTGACTAAACAACGTCTCACCCGTATGCTTGGCTTGGAGGACGGGATGCCAAGCAAGTACGACCCCCTGCGCGATTACCTCAATGAGCAAACCGTGCCGACCGTGACGCTCACGTTCCGGCAGATCGAGAAGATTCTGGGATGTTCCTTGCCCAATGCGGCTCGCCGCCACGCTGCCTGGTGGGCAAACGGAGGCCACCCGTATTCGAGCGCTTGGACGTCGAGCGGCAGGAAGGCGAGCGTGCGTCTCACTGCCGAGACGGTTCAGTTCTCAAGCTCGCGACGCGGAAGTTCCAGCGCCCACGAACACAGTGGCTCGAAGCTCGGCATCAAGGTCGCCGCCGAGGTGTGGGTGGTGTTGGCGCTCTTGCATCGTGAGCGTCCACAGGACACTGATTTCAGGATCGGGGAGATTGTTGCCCGTGCAGAGAAGGAGAACATCACTGGTCGCCTCCGGCCAGGTGTGTACCAGCATGTTGTGAGCCACGCGGTTGCGAATCGTCCGCCCAGCCCCAATACGTATCGCTATCTGTTTGCGACGGCACCGAATCGTCGTCGGCTCTATCGGTCGGGCGACGCCACCGACCAGCAGCGCCTGCGCGCCAAGGCACTGCCGGCGCGCCAGGATCTTCCGGTCCGGTATCAACCGCTCCTAGAATGGTACCGAACTGACTACGCGCCTCAACAGAATGCCGAGCCGGATCCGATACTGGCGCTGGTGGGGCTCGGCAAGGAAATCTGGAAGGGCGTCGATCCCGACGAGTACGTGCGCCAGCTCCGAGAGGATTGGGATTAGTGGCGCGAGTGTTTTGGGACACGAACCTGTTCATTTATCTCATCGAGGCAACCGGCCAGCACGTTCGTGTGCGTAAGATGCGGGAGGCGATGCGGCATCGCGGGGACGAACTGCTGACGAGCGCCCTAACGCTCGGCGAGTTGCTGGTGAAGCCCAAGTCTGAGGGCGCGGACGACCTCGCGAAATCGTACGAGCGGCTGCTGACCGCGGCCGCGACGGTGCTGCCATTTGACGCCGCGAGTGCCAAGCGTTTCGCCGACATACGAGCCGCGAAAGCCGTCAAGGCGCCAGACGCCATCCAACTCGCGTGCGCAGCGAACGCCCAGGTTGATCTGTTCGTCACGAATGACGACCGATTGAGCCGCCTCGTTGTTCCCGGCATTCAGTTCATCAGTTCCCTGGAGCGCGCGTTCTTGTGACCCCTCGTTCAATTCGCGTCGGTACTCTTGTTGTCATCGCGGCCCTCGTCTCGTTCGGACTGCTCGGACACGCGGCCGACGATGCGACGGAAATCGGCACGTTTACGCTGTTCAAGTTCGAGCAGGCCATCGGCGAGGAGCGGTACGAGATTCGGCCCGGCGACGGCGGCTCCACGCTGACCTCGAAGTTCTCGTTCACCGACCGCGGTACGGCCGTGGCGCTCGACACGACGCTGCAGCTCGATCCCGCGCTCGCTCCCCTTCACTTCGTCATTCGCGGCGATACCGCGCGGCTTTCGACCATCGACGCCGAGGTGACGCTGTCGGCCGGCGCCGCGACGATTCGCGACGGTTCGACCACCCGCCGCGAACCAGTCCCGGCCGGTGCGTTCACGCTGGCCGGCTACGCGCCGCCGTCGGTGCAGATGGCGTTGATCCGGTACTGGATGGCGCACGGTCGGCCCTCGTCGGTGCCGCTGCTGCCGCGCGGCTCGGCGCGTATCGAGCTGCGTGGCCGCGACACGGTGACCGCGGCCGCGCCAGTGAACGCTGCAAGCGACGCCGTCAGCCCGACGGCCGTCACCCTCGATCGCTACAGCGTCAGCGGCATTATCTGGGGCCGCGAGACGCTCTGGTGCGACGCATCGGGCCGGCTGGCCGCGCTTGTCAGCGTTGACGCCGAATTCGATCACTTCGAGGCGGTGCGGCCTGAGTTCAAAGCCGCCGTCCCGCAGCTCGTCGCCAGCGCCGCATCGGACGGGATGGCCGCCATGGCCGAAGCCGCGGCCTCACAAAGTCCGGCGGCCAGCCGTGTGCTGGCGATCACCGGCGGCGACATCCTCGACATGACGGGCAGAAAGCCCATCGCACCCGGCACGGTCGTCGTCGTTGACGGGCGAATCACCGCCGTTGGACCGCCGAATCGAGTGGCGGTTCCGCCCGGAGCGACGATTGTCAACGCCGCCGGCAGGACGGTGATGCCGGGCCTGTGGGACATGCACGCCCACTTCGAGCAGGTGGAGTGGGGGCCGATTTACCTGGCCGCCGGCGTCACGACCGTCCGCGACGTCGGCAACGAGTTCGAATTCATCACGGCCGTACGCGATGCGATCGCGGCAGGAAAGGGCCTGGGGCCGCGCATGCTGCTGGCCGGACTCATCGACGGCGCCGGACCCCGCGGTCTTGGCGTCGCGCGCGCGGCGACACCGGACGAAGGCCGGCAATGGGTCAATCGTTATCGCGACGCAGGTTTCGATCAAATCAAGATTTACAGTTCGGTGACCCCCGAGACGCTTCGCGCCGTTGCGAGCGAGGCGCACGCGCTCGGCATGACCGTCACGGGCCATGTGCCCGAAGGCATGAACGCGCTCGAGGCGTTGGACGCGGGCCTCGATCAGATCAACCACGTGGAGTACCTCACCCGGTTGACTGATGCGGATTCGCAGCGGGTTGTGGCGGCTCTCAAACGGCACAAAGCGTCCGTCGATCCGACGCTGGCGCTCTACGAAATGCTCGCGAGGCCGTTCACGCAGCCGATTGACGCGTTCGAGCCGGGGATTCGAAAAATCGCGCCAGAGCTCTCGACGCCGCTGAGCGGCTTCGGATCCGCGCCGGCGGCGGCCGGGGGCCGGCGCGCGAGGCTCGAGCAAGGGCTGGCGCTCATCGATCGGCTTCATCGCGCGGGCATCCCCATTGTCGCCGGGACCGATCAATCGGTGCCCGGCCACAGCTTGCATCGCGAGATCGAGCTTTATGCGAGTGCGGGCTTTTCGCCTTTCGACGCGCTGGCGGCGGCCACGATCGTGCCCGCGCGCGTGATGAAGAAGGACGCCGACAGCGGCACGATCGAGAAAGGCAAGCGCGGCGACCTGATCGTGCTCGACGGCAGCCCGCTCGACGACATCCGCAACACGCGACGGATCCACCGCGTCATCACCAACGGCCGGGTGTTCGATCCAGCGCCGCTCTGGCGCAGCGCCGGCTTCCAACCATGACGGGTTCCTGGCTGAGAGGAGCGAAACCTTCCAGCCGGAACCTCAATCAGTAGATAATCACCGAATCATGCACCGGACATTCGCCGTGCTGCTGTGCCTGCTCTCCCTGCCGGCGGCGGCCCAATCGCCGTCGGCGACGCTCGCGCCCAGCGGAACGCTGCGGGCGGTGTTTCTTGGCGGCAATCCCGTGCACGGACGCGTGGATCCCCGCACCGGCGCTGCCACCGGGCCGGTGCCGGATCTCGTGCAGGAGCTGGCTCGCAGGCTTGGAGTTCCCTCCAACGTCATCCCGGCTCCGGACGCGGCCGGCGTGATCGACGCGTTGACGCGTGGCGCCGCCGACATCGGGTTTCTCGCCTATGACGAAACCCGGGCGCGCGAGGTGGACTTCGGCGCCCCGTTTGTCGTCATGTTCAACAGCTACCTGGTGAAGGCCGACTCGCCCATCCGGAGCAACGCCGACGTCGATCGGCCGGGCGTCACCGTGGCCGCGGTCAGGGGACAGACGCAGGAACTGTTCGTCAGCCGCCACGTGAAGAACGCCCGCGTGCGGGTATTCGAGACCATGCCGCCGCACGCCAACCTGGAGACGCTGCTGACGACCGGCGAGGTGGACGCCTTTGCGATCAACCGCCAGCGATCGCTCGAAGCGCAGGCCGCGTCTCGGTCGAAGCTGCGTGCACTCGCGGACAGCTTCCTCGAAGTTGACCAGTGCTTCGTGGTTGCGAAGGGAGCCCGCGCGAAGCTCGAAGCGATCGATCGGTTGATGCCCGACATCCGGGCATCAGGTTTCATCAAGTCGTCAATCGAGCGAGCCGGGCTCACCGGAGTGGATGTGGCCCCGGTCAACAACAACAAGCGATAGCGCGTCTTCTTGCGAGAGTCGGTGACGTCATGTCGACACGCGCGGCATTCCTGATCGTCGGCCTCGTTGTATTGACACAGGGGACCGTCAACAGCCAGCGCGGCTCGTCGGCAACGCCGCCGGCGGGTGGCGACGCGATTGTCCCCTTCAAGATCCACGTGCCCGACGCGGTGCTGGCAGACCTGAAGCAGCGGCTGGCGCGCACGCGATTTCCCGAGGCCATCCCCGGATCGGCCTGGGACTACGGCACCGACCTCCCGTACCTCAGGGCGCTGGTGACGTACTGGCGCACCACGTTCGACTGGAGGGCCGCCGAGCGCCGTCTCAATCAGTTCGATCAGTTCAAGACGAACATCGACGGTCTGGAGATTCACTTCATCCATCAGCGCTCCAGCAACGCCACTGCCTTGCCGCTCGTGCTCACACACGGCTGGCCGGGCTCGGTCGTGGAGTTTACGAAGATCATCGGACCGCTCACCGATCCGGCCGGCCACGGCGGTCGTGCGGAGGATGCGTTTCACGTTGTCGCCATTTCACTGCCGGGGTTCGGGTTTTCGGGCAAGCCCGTGGAGCGGGGCTACGGTCCGGAACGCATCGCCGCCGTCATCAGCAAGTTGATGGCGCGTCTTGGCTACAGCCGGTACGCGCCTGCAGGGCGGCGATTGGGGCAGCTGCCATCAGCCGGTTCGTCGCCATCAACGACGCCAGTCATGTCGCGGGATTGCACATCAACTTCTGTCTGGCCGGGCCGCCCGCCGGTGTGGCCGATCCGAACGAGGGCGTTCCGCCGGCCGAGCTGGAGCGCATGCGGGCGCGACAGGCGTTCTTCGACGGCGAGCGCGGGTACTTCCAGATTCAGAGCACGAAACCGCAGACGATCGGCTACGCGCTGGACGATTCGCCCGCCGGACTGGCGGCCTGGATTGTCGAGAAAGTTCCGGTCGTGGTGCGACTGCGGCGGCGACGTGGAGAAGAAGTTCACGAAGGACGACCTGCTGACCAACATCACCCTCTACTGGGCAACGGAGACCGCGACATCGTCGGCGCGGATCTACTACGAGAATCAACGCGCGGCCGGCGCGCCGGTTCGGAAGGTCACGGTGCCCACGGCGTGCGCGGTGTTTCCGAAAGAGATCAGCATTCCTCCCAGACGCTGGGTGGAGGCGAGCTACAACCTGACGCGCTGGACGGAAATGCCGCGAGGCGGCCACTTCGCCGCGCTCGAAGAGCCTGAGTTGCTCGTCGACGATCTCCGCGCGTTCTTCCGAAGCCTCCGGTGACTGGCGTTGTTGCTCATTTCCGTTTCCACTGACTCAGCGTGCGCCCGCTGCCGGCGTCGCAGGAGAAGTCCGGCGGTCGCGGTGCGCCTGCCTGCGCCATGCAGAACCGTACCTCGTCGCCGACTCGTCGAGCCGGATCTTCGCGTGCACCATGGTTTGTCCGCCGAACACGACCTTTGTTTCGTTGCCGGACATGGTGCGCGTGCCGTAGGCGAGCATGGCGTCGGCGAGAGGCTGGCCATTGGCAACGAGGGCCACAGGCGTCCATTCACCCTGCAGCCCCTCGAGGGTCGGAGTCAGACTCAAGGCGAACGCCGATTCGTCGATCTCAGGCACGGTCTGGGGTGCGGCTTTGGCGGCCGTACGCGTGCCGCCGCTGACGCCGGCGGGACGAGCGGCGGAGACGCGATGGAGGCGTTCGAGCGCATGGCCTGTGTTGGGCGATGTGGCAAAACGAGTGGGTCGAGGTGCGCCGGTAAGACCCAGGCAGAACGTCAGGTTGTCTCCCTCCAGTTCGTAGATGCCGTACGACCAGTTGCCTGCGTCCGGACCTTCGACGAACTCGATGTCGATACGGGGTGGATCGGCCTCGACGTCGATACCAAAAACGCCTTCGTAGATGGCCTCCGGCGATTCCATGCGAAAGCGATCGCCATCGAGCAGCAGCTTGGAATCGCCCAACATGGCCGTGGGCATCCGGTTGCCGTCGACTTCCAGATTGACGAAGGTCCACTGACCTTCAAGCTGACGCAGGTGCTCCACGTGGCGCGTCAGGCTTGGCCAGTTGGCAAAGCCCGACTTGCGCGCGATTGCCGACTGCGCGTCCGCGAGCCGCAGGCCCGCGCGGCGCACGCGATCGAGCGTCATGTTCTTTGCGGCCGGCAGGTGCTCGATGAAGGTCCTGGCCGCGGCGGCCTTGCCGTCGTTCAGGTCGGCAAGGAGCGTCTTGGCTTGCGCGCGCAGGTGATCGAGATTGGGACGGGCGGGAAGTTTCGACGACGTCTTTTCCACGGGGCGCCTCCATGCGTTGCCCTGCGGTCCGCAATCAGTTGCGCCCTGGGGGCGCATCTAGTTCTTCGGGGGGCGGCCCAGCCAGCGGAAGAACGCCAGCACCAGGACGGCCGGCACGAGAGCCGCCCACCATCCCTCGAGACCAATCGCCTTCAGCGCGTCTGGGCCGAGCTTGACGACGACGAGCATGATGCTGCCGGCCC
The DNA here is from genome assembly GCA_963755195.1 of uncultured Acidobacteriota bacterium. Taxonomy (GTDB): domain Bacteria; phylum Acidobacteriota; class Vicinamibacteria; order Vicinamibacterales; family CAVVIG01; genus CAVQJU01. Next base: position 952,986 of record CAVWIZ010000001.1, read on the forward strand.
AGGCGAACGCGCTCACCAGATTCAGCGCGGTAAATCGCAGGGGCCGGACGCCCGCATAGGCGCACGCGACGGGGATGGCGATGCGCAGGCCCGGCGGGAATCGACTGATGAGCACCATCAGCGTCTGATTGGCCTTGACGCGATGCACCACCGCGTTGCGACGCTTCGCGAGCCACGGGTAGCGATCGAGCCAGTGGATGTGCCCTCGCAGCAGATAGAACCAGATTTGATCGCCCACCGATCCTCCGAGCGCGCCGGCGATCAGGACGCCTTCCCAATGGAGCTTCCCCGCACTGGCCGCCACGCACATGGCGACGTAGTAGATCTCGCCCTCGAGGATCGCGAAAAAAAAGATGGGCAGGTAGGGGAGCACTACGTGCTCTTTGCCAGCACGCCCCGGACGACCCGCGCCACGCGTTCGGCCTGGCTGTCAGTCAGGGTTGCGTAAACCGGAATCTGCATGGCGCCGGCCGCGCGCTGCGCGCCAGGAGCGCCGGGCGGCTCGACCCTGGCGCCGGAAAAAAGCTCCAGATCGCTGCAGACGTCAACGTGCAGCGTTTCGATGTCGATGCCCCGGCGCACGCAGCGTACGACCAGCTCGTCGCGCTGAGGGCCGTAGACACAGTACTGATAGTACACGTGCGTTCGCCCGGCCGGCACGCGTGGCACGTCGATCCCGGGCAGATTCTCAAGCGCGCGGTCCATCACCTTGACGTGCCGTCGCGTTTGTTCGGTCCAGCCGTCGAGCGCGTTGAGCGCCGCGAGACCGATGGCGGCCTGCACGTTGGGGAAGCGCTCGGTGTACGCCTCAGGCAGCGGATCGAGCGAACGGATGTCTTCCCACAGGTACACGTCGGGATTTGCGCCGATGAGCGACGAGACCCACAAGATGGGAAACGCGCTGATCGTGAACACCCAGGGTCTGATGAAGATCCGCTGCAGGCGCCCGATGAGGAGCCTCTTCGTGACGCGCTTCTCGTCCGGCCAGCGCTCGCGTTCGGCGAGCGCACGGACTCGTTCGGCGACCGCCTGGTCGCGCACGAGCGCCAGACCGCCGCCATAGCAGTTGAGCGGCTTGAGTGTTTGAAAGCTGAAAAAGCCCGCGTCGCCCAGCGTCCCGACCGGGCGGCCGCCGTAGGTGGCGCCGAGCGCGTGCGCGCAGTCTTCGATCACCTTGAGGTTGTGCCGTGCGGCGATGCCGAGAATGGCGTCCATGTCGCACGGCAATCCGTAGAGATGGGTCGGGACGACCGCTCGCGTCGCCGGGGTGATGGCGCGCTCGAGGGCCGCCGGATCGAGCGTGAAGGTCGCCGGATCGACGTCGGCGAACACGACCTTGAGGCCCGCGACGCTCGCCAGCGCCGGCACGACCCAGAACGTCAACGCCGGCAGCACGATTTCCGATCCGGGCGGCAGGTCGAGCGCCTTCAAAATGTAGTAGAACGCCATCCGGCCGTACGACGCGGTGATGGCGTGCGCCGGATCCATTCCGGCGCGCCGCGCGAAGGCGGCTTCGAACTCGGCAATCTGGGGACCCTGGATGAGCTCGCCGCGGGCCTTGCAGCCCGCGATGAGCTCCTCGGTGTTGGTCAGGACTCGCGCTCCGTAGCGCGAAATCGCATTCAGCATGCGGCCGGGCGGGCGACGTGCGCGATTTCCTCGCGGGCGTGGCGATCTTTGACGCGTCGATCCATCCGGCCGACCCATTCGCGGATCGCCGGGTTTTGAATCCTGAGGAAGTTCGCCAGGTAAGACGGCCGCATGTAGTAGCGCGTGTAGGCGTTTCCGAGCAGGTGCTTGAGCTCACGCGCCGTGAGGTTCGGGTGCTTGAAGGTCGGCGAGTACCCGTCGAACTTCTCCCAGTTGGTTTCCGTGAGCAGCGGTTCGAGCTGCTTGAACATCGGTGTCCCTGGGTACGGCGTGAGGATCTTGAACTGCGCGAACGTCGATCCGAGATCGATCGCGTAGTCGGTGGTGGCCGTAATGGAATTCCAGTCGTCCTGGAGGAACCCGAACACATAGAACGCGGCGGTGACGATGCCCAGCTTGCCGCAGTGCTCCAGGATCTCGCGCTGGTGCCCTTCAGGAATCGGCCGCCGGCCCGACTTCTTGAGCGTTGCCGGATCGAGCGATTCGACGCCGAAGCTCATGGCCCGGAACCCGGCGTCGTACAGCCGATCGAGCAGTTCGGCGTCGAGGCGATCGAGACGCGTCTCCGCTTCGAAGGTGAACGTCAGGCCACGGGCCTTGACCTCGTCGCAGAGCTCGAGGCACCGATCGCGCTGCTCGCTGAACAGCGGGTCGCGGAAGATCACGTACGGACGGGGGTGCTGATCGCAGAGCCGTTCGATTTCGTCCACGATGTTCGCGATCGAGCGTGCGCGGTAGCCGGCGAGAATCCGGTGCGGGCAGTACGTGCAGAATTCCGGACAGCCGCGGCTGGCGAGCAGCGGGTACCCGCCGCCGACAGGCCGACTGGACCACTGAATGCCGAACGGCCGGGAGCGGTCCTCGAGTCACGAGATCCCAGCGCGGGAACGGCAGCGAATCGAGATCGTTGATCGGCTCGCTCGTCACGATCCCGGTGGGCACGACGCCCTGCGCGAGGCGCATGACGCCCGCTTCGGGCTCGCCGTTGAAGATGAAGTCGCAGTGATCGACGAACAGTTCGGGCATCTTCGACGCCGTGATGCCGACGAACCCCACCTTCACGCCGCGCGCGCGCATCGCGATCGGCCCACGCGGTTTCGTTCTTGTAATCGACGAGCGAGGACAGCACGAGCGCGACGTCTCCGTCGGCCTCGTTGCCGCGCGTCCAGGTCACGTCGTGGCCGGCCCGCGTCAGGATGGCCGCCAGATACGCCATGTGCACGCTCGGGACGTCGTGAAACTGCTTCTTCAAGTGCGAGGCCATGGCCGTCACTCGCGAAAACGGATCGAGACGCGATCCGTAGCCGCCCACCACGGTGTCCTTGCTGACGAAGCCTCGGTCGGATTTCAGGTCTGCGAGAACAACTCGCATCGCGTTACCTCTCTGTAACAAGCCCCTCGAAAAGCGAGCCGCCTTCGGAATTCCCTGGTCGCGGCCTTCGTGTTGGCTGCGGCCCCGAGCGGCGGTGCTCGTGAACAGTCGATCGACTCAACTGAACGCGGGGGGACCCCGTGGCGATCGGCGGACAAGACCGTCGTGACTCAGGATCTGGGCCTGTGTGAGGATGAGAATGCCGAGCGGCTGGAGCACCGGCGCCGGCCGGCGGTCGGCCAGCAGCACCGTGGACGCGTCGGTCTGAATGACGGCGTCGCCGCCCGCCGGAAGGGCGGTCGTCCTCGCACGGCGAACGACGGTCAAACCGTGCCGGTACACGCGGCGGTCGGGCCGGCGCGTGGCGATCTTGGCAAACGCCTGCTTCGGTGAAAGGCTCTTGCGGCTGACGACGCAGGGAACGCGCGGATGTGAGGTCCCTTTGCGGGCGGGCGCTGCCTCGGCGGTGTCCAGCGAAAAGAGACAAGACGCGAGAACGCTCAGCGCCGTGATGACCGTTCGTGTCATTGATTAGTACCGACGGTCCCAAGGACTAGTACAAAGACCAGTCCAAAGACCAACGCGAACGGATGGGGCGAAGTGGTGCATAGGTTACAAGTGCAGGGGCACACGCGCGTAGCCGCCATCTCCGAAGGGCTGGTTGGCGCCTGAGTCGGGTTAACTATCCCACAGGCGCCCGCGTCGCGCAACGAGTGAAAAGGTTCATAAATATACCGTTTGCGGGAGTATTCGCGTAACCTTCGCCACAATGCCCGCGGTGCCGGACATCGTGACACTAGAATGCCCAGAACCGCGTGAGTCGCCTCCGTTGACCGCCACCCTGAAACTGTCGTCGATTCTTTCGGGGCTCTCGTACGCACTCGACCTTACGGAAGGTCATCCGCGCGGGCACTCCTCGCGGAGCGGCCTCATCGGGATGAGGATTGCGGCGGCGCGGCCTGTCGGGCGGCGAACGGGCGATTGAGGAATTGAGTAATTGAGTAAGCTGGTAATCGGCCCATTCGACTCACGACGCGTATGCCGCCCATCAAACGTACCAAATTCAAGCTGGCGCCAGACCAGCTGCTCGAGATGTTCTACTGGCTCAAGCTGATCCGCGCGTTCGACGAGCGCCTCAGTATTCTCGTGCGGCAGGGCAAGGTGCGAAGCGGTGTCTACACCGGCATCGGTCAGGAAGCGATCATCGTCGGCACGGCGTTCGCGCTGCGCAAGGAAGACTACGTCTGCCCGCTGCACCGCGACCTCGGAACGTTTCTCATGAAGGGCGTCGAGCCGCGCGTCATGATGTCGCAGATGTTCGCGAAGGCCACCGGTCTTTCGAAAGGACGCGACTCGGCGCTGCACAGCGGCGTTGACGAGCTGGGGATCTTCGGCAACACGAGCATGCTTGGCGCGAACCTGCCGGTGGCCGCCGGCCTTGCCCTGACCTTCAAAATGGAAGGCACCGACAACGTCGTCGTCGCGTACTTTGGCGAGGGTGCGAGCAACACGGGCGATTTCCACGAAGCCCTCAATTTTGCGGGCGTCCACCACCTTCCGATTCTCTTTATTTGCGAGAACAACCAGTACGCCTACTCGGTGCCGGTCGAAAAGAGCATGGCGATCGACGATGTCGCCGATCGCGCGGCGGGGTACGGATTCGACGGCGTGGCGATCAACGGGAACGACGTGCTGGCGGTGTATCAGGCGACGCAGGGCGCGCTGGCCCGCGCGCGCGGCGGCGACGGCCCGACCCTCATCGAGTGCAAGACGTACCGCTGGCACGGGCACTCCGAGCACGACAAAGCGTTCTACCGCACCGACGAGGAGCTCGCCATGTGGAAGAGCCGCGATCCCGATTCCCACCTTCACCACGTATCTCAAGAACATGAAGGTGCTGACCGACGAGCGGCTGAAGGAGACCGAAGAGCGCGTGAAAGCGGCCATCGACGAAGCCGTCGAGTTTGCGATGAACGCACCCGACCCGAAGCCTGAAGAAGCCGTTACCGACCTCTACGCCTAGTGACATGAGCCAAGAACTGACGTATCTGGAGGCGATCCGCGACGCGCTGGCCGAAGAAATGCGGCGCGATCCCAAGGTGTTCATTCTCGGCGAGGACGTCGGCGCGTACGGCGGCGCGTTCGGAGCCACGCAGGGGTTGCACGAGGAGTTCGGTGACGACCGCGTCGTGGACACGCCGATTTCCGAGTCGGCCATTGTCGGCATCAGCATCGGTGCGAGCCTGCGCGGCTACCGCCCGGTGGCGGAGATGCAGTTTGCCGATTTCATTTCGTGCGGGTTCGATCAAATCGTGAACCAGGCGGCGACGTTGAGATACCGGTACGGCGGACGCCGTTCGGTGCCGATCGTCATCCGCGCGCCGAGCGGCGGTGGCGTGAGCGGCGGCTTGTACCATTCGCAGAATCCCGAGGCGTGGTTCGTCCACCGGCCGGGCTTGAAGGTCGTGGCGCCGTCCACCGCATTCGACGCCAAGGGGCTGCTCAAGGCGGCAATCCGCGACGACAACCCGGTGGTCTACTTCGAGCACAAGTTCCTGTATCGCCGCGAAAAGGGGCCGGTGCCGGAGGGCGACGACATCGTGCCGATCGGCGTGGCGGCGATCAGGCGGCCGGGCGACGACATCACGCTGCTGACCTACGGCGCCATGGTGACGCCGTCGCTCGAAGCCGCCGACCGGCTCGCGAAAGAAGGCGTCGAGGTCGAGGTCATCGACTTGCGGACGCTGCTGCCGTTCGACAAAGACGCGATTCTCCGATCGGTTGAACGAACGAGCCGCGCGCTGATCGTGCACGAAGACGTCAAGACGCTCGGCATGGGCGCCGAGCTGTCGGCGATCATCGTCGAGGAGCGGTTCGCGTTTCTCGACGCGCCGGTGATGCGCGTGACGTACCCCGATACGCATAGTCCGTTCTCGCACGTGCTCGAGCAATACAATCTGCCGAACGCCGACAAGATTACGGACGCGCTGCGGCGGTTGGCGGCGTACTGACATCTTCCGATTCCCAGGAATCACGAAGTAACAGCAAAGCGCTGAACTCTTCGAGTCGCCCTGATGTCCGTTCGCTCGTCCGCTGTGCCTGCGATGTTGGCTCAAGGTGCGGCAATCTCCAACGGCACTACACGTGCTGCGGTCGGCCGCCGCCGGTGCGGGGGGACGTGTGGACCATGCCGGCCCGCAGCGAGGTGAACCGTGCGAAAGAGCTGTGCTTTCTGACCCTTGTCGTCGCGCTCGCCGGCTACCAGATGATGCCCGGCCGCGCGTCGAGCCATCGCGAGGCGCCCCTCATCAGCAACGATCCGCAGGCGGACAACACCGACGTCTACGCCTTCGTCAGCCCGGACGCGCCCGATACCGTCACGCTCATCGCGTCCTACGTCCCGTTCGAGGATCCGGCGGGCGGTCCGAACTTCTACCGGTTCGGCGACAGCGTGCTCTACCAGTTGAACATCGACAACAACGGCGACAGCCTGCCCGACATCCAGTACCAGCTTCGGTTCACGTCGCAGGTTCGCAATGGCGGCACGTTCCTCTACAACACGGGCCCCATCAAGGCGCTCGACGACCCGAACCGCAACGTGTACCAGACATACACCTTGACGCGCATCGACAGCGGGCGCACCACCTTCACCGTCGGTCCGATGTTGACGATGCCCGACAACGTCGGCAACGCGTCCACGCCCGGCTATGGCGGCAACGGCAGCGGCATCTACCAGTTCAAGCAGACTGACGGAACAACGGGCGCGGTGTTCGCGGGCCAGACCGACGACCCGTTCTTCCTCGATCTGCGCGTGTTCGATCTGTTGTACGGCGCGAACCTGTCGGAGACCGGCGTGGACAGCCTGGCCGGCTTCAACGTCCACAGCATCGCGATCCAGGTGCCGAAGTCATCGCTCCGTTCGGCATCGAGTCCGGTCCTCGGCGTCTGGGCCACGGCGAGCCGTCCCACGACGACGACGCGTCAGGCAGGGTCCGAGACCTCGACGGGCAACTTCGTTCAGGTGTCGCGGCTCGGCATGCCGCTCGTCAACGAAGTGGTGCTGCCGATTTCGCAGAAGGACAAGTGGAACGGGAGCGTCCCGACCGACGACGCCCAGTTCCTTCAGTACGTCACGACACCTGAAGTGCCGACGCTTCTGAACCTGATCTACGGCGTGCCGGCGCCGGCGACGCCCCGCAACGATCTCGTGCAGGTGTTCCTGACGGGCCTGCCCGGGCTCAATCAGCCGGCGGGCGTCAGGCCGTCCGAGATGCTTCGGCTCAACACCGACATCCTGCCGTCGGCCAACCCGAACCGTTTGGGCGCACTCGCCGGCGACGTGCAGGGGTTTCCGAACGGCCGCCGTTTGACAGACGACGTGCTCGACATCACGGTGCAGGCGGCCGCGGGCGCCCTGGTTGGGGGCAAGTTCGCGTTCTCTGACGGCGTCGATCGCAACGACCTGCCGTTCCGGCCCAACTTCCCGTACGTCGCCTTCCCGCATTCGGGCAGCAACCCGTGGAAGCTCAACCCGAATCCCTCCCGTTGAGGATCATGCGGCGGCTGTTTCGGCCATCGAGCGTTGTTTCCGTCGCGATCATCGCCGCCGCTGCGGCGGTGGTCGCGTTCGCCAACTGGCGCGAGCCGAGCCACGCCGGTTTCGCGAAACCGGCGGACATCGCGGCTGCCGTTCGGCGTGCCGAGGGTCTCTTGCGCGACGCGCGTGTGACCGGCAACGCCGGCCTCGCGTATCGCGCCGAAGAGGTGCTCAGAAACACCCTCGTCGCGAACCCGGGACACTACGAAGCCAACCGGACCCTCGGCGCCGTTTACCTGGCTCAGCACCGTTTTCGAGAGGCGATCGAGATCGCCGAAAGGAACCGCAAAGTGCGGCCGTACGACCCGGTCAACTACGGCGTCATCGGCGACGGGCATGTCGAGCTGGGCGACTACACCGAGGCGTTCGATGCCTTCGATCGCATGATGGCGTTGCGGCCGAGCGCGTCGGCGTACGCACGCGTTGCGTACGCGCGCGAGCTGCAGGGGAATCTGGCCGGCGCCCTTGAATCCATGCGGCTCGCTGCCGGGGCGACGTCTCCGTCCGATCGCGAGGGCCTCGCGTGGGCGCACGCGCAGGTCGGTGAGTTGTACCTCCAGCTCGACCGGTTGCACGACGCGAAAGAGGCCTTCATTGCGTCCTCTCAGGCGTTTCCGGGGCACCCGTTCGCGATCGTCGGCTATGCGAAGGCTCTCGCCGCTGAAGGAGATCGCGACAGGGCGTTGCATCTGCTTCAGGATCTGCAGCGCAAATCGCCAACACCCGATGTGGCCGCGCGAATCGGCGACATGCTGATCCAGTTGGGGCGCCGTGATGAAGCCGAGCGGCAGTACGCACTGGCCGAAGCGGCCTGGCGTGTCGACGCCCCGGAACCCAGGAACCTGGCCAGGTTCCTGGCGACACACGGGCGCAAGATCGACGAAGCGGTGACCATTGCGGAGAGCGCCGCGGCGACTCGCCACGATATCTTCACCGACGATGCGCTGGCGTGGGCGTATTTCAAGGCCGGGCGGTCAGGCGAGGCGCGAAGAGCCATCGATCGTGCCCTCAGAACCGGAACCAGGGATCGCGACATCCTCGCCCACGCGGCCGCCATTCGGGGGCCGTTCCAGCCGACGAAAGTGGCATGGCGATGAGGTGGTGGGCGGTCGGCCTCCCGTGCCTGCTCGCGGCAGCCACCCCAGCGCGTGCACACGAGATCGGCACCACGCAGGCGTTCGCGAGCGTCGCCATCGACGGCCCGTACCAGATCGACGTGATCGTCGACCCGGATGTGCTGCTCACCAGGCTTCAAATCGCCAGCGGTGCGCCGACGCGGACGATCGCCGATCGTTTCTCGCGCGACGAAGCCATTCGGGAGCTCGGCCGCGCGTTTCTCGACGCCGTCACGATTCGGTTCGACGGTTCGGCCGACCGGCCGTCGTTTGACTATCGCCCAGCGTCGGCGTTCAGGGATTTCGCTCAGGTGCCGTCCATCGTGCGGTTGACCGGCCGCACGCCGGCCAAAGCGCGCGACATGACCTTTGGCTATGCGCTGGCGATGGGATCGTACGCGCTGAACGTTCGAATCGGCGAGAGTCCCGTTCAAACGTTTTGGCTCGACGGCCCGGCGCCTGGTCCCGCGGTATCGCTGGTGGCGTCTCCGCCGCCGAAGAGCCGTGGCCAGATTGCCTGGCAGTACTTCGGACTCGGGTTCACCCACATTCTTCCGAAGGGGCTCGATCACATCCTGTTCGTGGTGGGCATCTTCCTGCTGGGCTCGCGCTGGCGTTCGGTGCTGCTGCAAGTGAGCACGTTTACCATCGCTCACTCGATCACTCTGGGTCTGACGATGTACGGAATCGTGTCGCTGCCGGCGCGCGTGGTGGAGCCGCTGATCGCGTTGTCGATTGCGTACGTGGCGATCGAGAATCTCATGACCGCGGAGCTCAAGCCGTGGCGGCTGGCGCTCGTCTTTTCGTTCGGCCTGCTGCACGGAATGGGGTTTGCGGGCGTGCTGAGCGAGCTCGGTCTGCCGCGCGCTCAGTTTCTGACGGCGCTCATCACGTTCAACGGGGGCGTCGAAGCCGGACAGTTGACGATCATTGCGCTCCTGTTCCTTGCCGTGGCCCACTGGCGCGCAAACCGGCCGACGTACCGCCGTTTCATCGTCCAGCCGGCATCGCTGGCAATTGCGGTCGCTGGTCTCTACTGGACGATTCAGCGCACGTTTCTCTGATCAGCGGACTGTTCTCTGACGGATTCCTCGACCAAGTGGGCCGTACTTGATGAACTAGTGCAACGTCGCCGATCAACGGGCCACAGAGTCACAGAGCCACGGAGGCGAGGACGATTCGACCTCGGCCTGCTGAGGCAGGCCGAGCCACACAGGCGGAAGGGTCGAGAACACGAGCCGGTCGCGATCATTCGAAGCTCGTGTTTTCGATCCTTCCGCCTGGGTGTGTCGCTTCGCGACGCGTCGAATCGTCCGCTGCTCACTAAGGCCAGGCCTCAGCGACGAGAATCTCTGTGTCTCCGTGTCTCTGTGGCCGATTCATCTTCGTCGCATCTTGGTACTGATTCAGGCGAGACAGGCTACTAATCGGGCCCGAGGTCTCGCGTCACCGTGAACGGCTGCGGCCACCGAGGATGGAACCCAGTGCGCCGCGGATGATGGCGCGGCCGACGTTCGAGCCCATCGCCCGCGCCGCGCTCTTCGCGGCCGAGTCGAGCAACCCGTCACGGTGGCCGCCGCGCGGCCCGGTTGTGCCCAGCAGCACTCCGGCCAGGACGCTCGTGAGGCCGCCTGACGATGCCGAAGGCTGACCTTCAGCTGCCGCCGGTACGGCCGTGGTTCCGCCTTCCTTCGAGAGCGTCCGGGTCTTCAACTTTTCGTACGCGGACTCACGATCGATCGTCTGCTCGTAGTGCCCGTACAGCGGCTGCCCGGCCTTGCGAATCCGATCGCGATCGCCGTCTGCGATGGGGCCGATCTGCGAACACGGCGGCGCCATCCACGCCCGCTCGGTGATTTGAGGAGTCCCCTTGGCGTCCAGCGTGGACACGAGCGCTTCGCCGACGGCCAGTTCGGTGATCGCGCGCTCGACGTCGAGCTTGGGATTCTGCCGCAGCGTCTGCGCCGCGGTTTTCACTGCCTTCTGGTCGCGCGGCGTGAAGGCGCGCAGCGCGTGCTGGACGCGGTTGCCGAGCTGGCCGAGCACGGTGTCGGGAATGTCCGAAGGACTCTGCGTCACGAAATAGACGCCCACGCCCTTCGATCGAATCAGGCGCACCACTTGTTCGACCTTTTCGACGAGCGCGGCCGGCGCATCGGAGAAGAGCAGGTGCGCCTCGTCGAAGAAGAAGACAAGCGTCGGCTTCTCCGGATCCCCGATTTCCGGCAGCCGCTCGAACAACTCCGACAGCATCCAGAGCAGGAACGTGGCGTAGAGCTTCGGCTGCCGCACGAGCTCGTCGGCCACGAGCACGTTCACGACGCCTCGCCCGTTGGGGTCTGTCTGGAGTAGGTCGTCGATGTCGAGCATCGGCTCGCCGAAGAACTTCTCGCCGCCCTGCTGCTCGAGTTCGAGCACGGCGCGCTGGATGGCGCCGATCGACGCGGTCGAGACGTTGCCGTACTGGGTCGTGAACTGCCGGCTGTTTTCGCCGACGTACTGCAACATGGCCCGCAGATCCTTCAAGTCGAGCAGCAACAAGCCCCCCACGTCGGCCACCTTGAACACCAGCGACAGCACACCCTGTTGTGTCGGATTCAGGTTGAAGAGCCGTCCGAGCAGCAGCGGGCCCACGTCTGAAATGGTCGCGCGCACGGGAAAGCCGCGCCGGCCGAAGACGTCCCAGAACACGGCCGGGTCGGCGCTCCATGCGGGCTCGGCAATTCCCGTCGAGGCCAGCCGATCCTTCAGCTTCGGCGACAACGACCCCGCCGCGGCCACGCCAGAGAGGTCGCCCTTCACGTCGGCGAGAAACACGGGGACGCCAAGCTGCGAGAAGTGATCCGACAGCGTTTGCAGGCTGACGGTTTTCCCGGTTCCCGTGGCGCCCGTGATGAGACCGTGGCGATTGCCCATGACCGGCGCGAACGGCACGTCGCGGCCGTCGGCCGTTCTGGCGATGATGAATGGTTCGATCATGTCGTGGTCCGCGTGAGGGAAGGAAAAGCCTCGGGCGGCATGGTAGCAGATTGAACGTCGCGGCCCGACCGCGTGAAGGGCCTGCCGGCCTACCGCGAGCTGTTGAAGATCGCGTGCAGCGCGTCGGCGAGATGCGGGTAGCGGAACGTGAACTTCAGCCCCTGCGCCCTGGCGGGCAGTGCACGCTGACCTGAAAGAAGCAGCGCGTCCGCCATTTCCCCCAGCGCCAGTCGTAGGGCGAACGCGGGGGCCGGCATGAAGGCCGGCCGCGCCAGAGCGCGGCCCAGGTGACGCGCGAACTCGGCGTTGGTCACGGGATTGGGGGCCGTGGCGTTGACGGCCCCCGACAGTGCAGGTGTCGCGATCGCCCACCGCACCAGCTCCACCCAGTCGTCGAGGTGAATCCACGGCCAGTATTGCCTACCGGATCCCACGGGGCCTCCAGCAAACAGCTTGAAGGGCAGCAGCATTTTCGGTAGCGCTCCGTCCGCTTCGTCGAGCACCAGGCCGGTGCGAAGCGCGATCACCCGAACTCGAGAGCTCGACGCACGTTCCGCTTCGCCTTCCCATTGCACGCAGACGCGCGCAAGGAAGTCGTCTCCGGCCGGCGTCTCTTCGGTGACCGCTTCGTCTCCGTGGGGACCGTAGAATCCGACGGCCGATCCGGTGATGAACGCCGACGGCGGCGACTTCGCCGCGTGGATGGCCTCCACCAGACTGTGGGTCGCCATCACCCGGGAGTCCTCGATTCGCTGTTTTTGCGCATCCGACCAGCGCTTTGCCGCGATGGATTCGCCGGCCAGATTGACGACGGCGTCGGCGCCGTCGATTTCGGACATCCACGATCCGGTGCCGCCATCCGGCGTCCATTGAACGAGCCGGACGCGTGGCATGGCACTAGCGCCACTGGCGCTCCGCGTGAGGACGGCCACCTGATGGCCTTCCCTCGAGAAGGCGCTCGAGATGGCCTTTCCGAGGAAACCGCTGCCGCCCGCGATGACAATCTTCATGACTCTCTAGAACGTATGCCGGGCGATCCACTCGCGCAAGAGCGAATCGACGACGACGTAGCGCGCGCCGTCGCGCGCAATCAGATCGTCACGGACGAGCGCGCTGAGCGCGGTCTGGACGCTGGAAGTGCCGCCGAGCCGGTACCGAGTCTTCACATCGGCCGACAGCAGCTCGCGGCCGTCCGCCAGCACGACGGCGCGCAGCGCGGCTCGTTGGGCCAGCGTCAGGCGCTGCCAGATCGCTTCGAACATCGTCTCCTGCTCGGTGAGCAGCCGGTGAAGGGCCTGATGCAGATCGTCGAGCGTGGCGCGCCGTCTGCCGGACGCACGCACGTCGTCCCACGTTTCGTGAGCGAGGCGCTGGACGTCGTAGGGGAGATTCCCGGCCAGATCGACGACGGCGGCCCCGAGGCCGGCCTCCGGCTTGAGGCCCGAACGATTGAAGCGTGCGTCGATGAACGCGGCGAATTCCTCGGCGGGAATCTTCTCGAGGCGCATCACCGGGCCGGCCTTGTAGAACGGCCTCCGCGGTCCGAGCATCCGCTCCATGAGCGTGGGCTCCGACCCGGCAAAGACGTACCCGACCTCGCGCTGGTGCTGAACGGCCGCGCGCATGGCGTGTTCGACCGAGCCGCCGTTGAATTCGCCAATGGCCTGGAACTCGTCGAGCGCGACCACGACCTTCCGGCGGCGCGTCTCGGCGAGCCGCCCCGGGAGCGCGAAGACCTCCTGGGCGAGGCGCGAGACGTCGCGCTCGGATTTCACGTTGGGAAACGACACCGTGAGCGCCCCGAGCGGCGCCGCGTCGGGCGCGTACCTGACCTCGGCGCGGGCCGAGTGAATCACGTCGCGAAGCCAGCCGCGCGCCCGATCCCAGCGCGTTTCGGCCGAAATGAGCGCGCGCGCGTAGCCTTCGAGAAACGCCACATACGAGCTGAAGCTGCTGACGGTCACCTCCACGGTGATCGTCCCGCGGCGGGCGACGGCCGCGAGCGCGCGCCGGATGAGCGACGACTTGCCGTAGCGGCGCGGCGAGATCAGGAACACCTTCTGGCCGGCGGCCAGGTCGCCGACGAGGCGCTCGAGCTCGACGACGCGGTCCACGAACGCGGCCGCGGGAACGACTTCGCCGTAGACGAAAGGATTCTCCATTACGTTACGCTACGTAACGACTACGTTATACCACGTAATTAGAGTGGCGCCGGCCGCGTCAGTAGTACCGCGCCGGCAGATCGACGACGACGTGCCGGCGCACCAGATCGGCCAGCTCGTCCGGCAGACGGCCTTCGCCAAGCGCGTCGAGGGCCCGGCGGGGGATGGTGACCGCGTCCGGCAGATACTGGCGGCACGCACCGTATTCGTGCTCGTAGTCCTCGGACGGGAACGTGAGGCGAAACCGGACATTGTCGCCAGGGCTCGCGGCGCCGCCGGCCGCGGATGCGTCGTCGGCCACGTAGAGCGGGTTGACGCGAAACTCACCGCGTGCGCGCAAGGGCGGCGGTTCGAGGGCGTGTGGCGTGAACACTCCGGGGTGGCGGCTGGCGATCATCGTCAGCGCGGGATCGGCGTCGAGTGTCTGCTGGTCGTCTCGTCGCGCGAGGTTCAGCGGTCCGCCAGAGACGACATCGGCAAACAGCCCGGATTCGGCGAACAGGCGCGGTTCGAGCGTTTCGAAGAGGTTGCGGTAGCCGTCCGGCGTCAGCGGCTGGCCGTGCGACGGCGTCCAGGTGCACTGGTTGTGCGTGTGGCTGATGAGTGCCGCGCCGGCCGCGGTGTGATCCTCGGGGCCGCCGGCTTCGCCGCGATCAATCAGCCGCAGCATGTCGAGCACGAGCTGACGCTTCGTCCAGATGTACATGAACGCGTCGGAGCACATCGCGTAACGGAACGCGCCGCGCGCGAAGGGCATCGGCGAGTTGCCGTCGCAGCAGACGGGTTCGCACCCGGGCGCCGTGAAGCGGCGCGCCAGCCAGATCTTCGCGAAATACAGATCCGCCAGGACGGGCGGCGGCGACGACAGGTTCATGAGCGAGCGCGTCAGGTGCCCGGAGCCGCCGCAGATATCGATGGCGCGTCCGCCGTCAGCGAGCACCGTTCCCGCCACGGCAGAAACGACGGCGTGGCCGACGATGTAGGTGGGATCCGCGAAGCGGTAGAGAAAGTATCCGCCCTCGAGATGCTCGCCCAGCGCCTCGACGATGCTGCGGTAGGTGGCCGTGCCTGAACTGATGAGGCTCTCGAACCGTTCGGCCTCCTGTGCGTCTTCGATGCCGAACATCGCCCGCCTTGCGCGCTCCGGGTGCCCTTGTTCGACGAGCTCGCGCGCGGCCGTCGCGGCCGGCTGCAGGTGCATGACCGGAATGCCGTCAACGACAGGAAACACGCAGCATTGGCATCCGAGAATGCCGTCCTGAATCTCGTCGCCGCTGACTTGGTGGTAGGAGGAGGTGACAAGGTCGAGCCGGCCGCCGCAATACGGGCAGCGGAGGATGTCGAACGCGCCGATATTCATGAGCTCGGCACCGGCTCGCCGAGCTGCTCGATGATGGAGCTCCAGCTGCTGTCGGTCGGCGCGCGGCGGAACAGTTCAAACCCCAGCAGCCGGCGCGCCTGCGCGGCGTCGATTCGGGCGAACGGATTGTTGGGTCCCATCTGCGTGCGGTGGCAGCCGAGCGCGGCGAGCTTTCGCGGCACCCATTCACGGACGTCCACCTTGAACGTCGGCGGGCGGGCCGCTTCGCCGAACGCGTCCGGCTCGATGCCCCAGAAGCTTGAATCCTCGAGCGGCGCGCCTCTGGCGACCGCGGCTTCCACGACCTCGCGCATCACGCCCTTCTGCATCGTCACGTAGTACAACGGCGGCGCGTCGGCGCCGAGCGAGCGCACGGCGGTCAGGGTTCGTTCGTGGACGCCGATGTGGTCGAGGTGCCAGTACAGGCCGTCTTCCGCGAACGTGATCACGCCGTCGGGCTGATACTGCCGGATGGTCGAGACGATCTCGGCGTGCAGTTCGGTGACATCGGCCCAGCGCAGATCGCCGTCGGGATGATTCAGGATGAGCACGTCGGCGATGCCGAGCGCCCGCGCGGCCTGCCGCAGCTCTTCCGACCGGACGTCGGCGAGGTCGCTCGCCGCCACGAGCGAGGGATCGCTCACCGATCCGCTTTCGCCTCGGGAGGCGCACAGCAGCACGACGCGGACGCCGGCGTCGGCGAGCCGGGCCAGCGTGCCGCCGCACCACAGCGACTCATCATCGGGATGAGCGAAGACGGCCAGCATCGAGCGGCCGGCAAGATCCGACAGGTCAGCGTTGCGCTCGGCCATGGTGCGTCTCCACAACACCTCGGTACACGGCGGCGTACTCCTTGACCATCCGTTCGGCGCCGAATCGTTCGACCGCGCGCGCGCGAACGCGGCGGCGGTCGAGATCGATGAGCCGGGGAAGCCCCTCCACCATCTGATCCAGGTTGTCGAACACGATGCCGGTCACCCCATCGTCCACCATCTCGCGTACGGCGCCCCGATCGAGCGCGGCGACCGGCGTGCCGCATGCCATCGCCTCGGCGAGCACGAGACCGAACGGTTCGCGCGCCTGGATCGGGTACAGCAGGGCGCGCGCGCCGCCGTACAGCTTCACCTTTGTCGGAAAGTCGGCTTCGCCATGATAGGAAATCCTTACGCCGTCAACGTGCGGAGCGATCTTCTCACGATAGTAGGCGTTTTCGGCGGCGGCGATGACGAGACGCAGACCCGACCGCTTGGCGATTTCGATCGCCTGAAGCACCCCCTTACCCTCCGTGAAGCGGCCGAGAAACAGGAGATAGTCGTCTGGCGTCTCGCGAAACGCGAATTTGTCGGTGTCGATTCCGTGCAGCACCGTGGCCACGACGTTCGCGCCGGCGAGCAGATGCGCCTGTTCCTTCGAGATCGCCACAAACGGCGCCTCGGGATAACGCGACCACAGGGCCGTTTCGGCGGTGCTCGGCGAGTGATGCAGCGTCTGGATGAGAGGCACGGCGCACAGGCGGGTGAAGGCCAGCGACATGGGGTAGTACGCGGCCTCGTAGTGAATGATGTCGAATTCATGCGCGCGCTCAACAGCCGCGGCCAGATTCAACATCTCGTAGAGCTCCCACGGCCACATGTTGTCGTCGTGCCAGTAGCCGTGCGTGTAGATCGCCGACAGCCGCGCCGACGTCGTCGAATCGGCGGTCGCGAAGAGGGTGACATCGTGGCCGAGCGCGACGAGCCCTTCGGTGAGGAGCGACGTCATGGCTTCGACCGAGCCGGACTTGGACGGCGGGATCGTCGTGGCGACCGGCGCGACGTGAGCGATGCGCAGAGGGCGCGGGGCACTCATGCGCAGGCCTCCTCGACAAGCTTGGCGAGCACTCGCCGCGCGCCGAAGTGCTCGTGCGCGATCTCGGTGGCGCGCCTGGCGTGCCGCTCGTAATCGGCATTGAGACGATCGATGCCGGCGAGCGCCTCCTCCGGGTTCGAGAAGGCCAGCAGGCCCTCGCCGTGCGGCAGGTGCGCGGTCCATCCCGTGTCCTGGACCAGGGCGGGCCGGCCCGAAGCGAGGTAGCACTCGGTTCGATCGCTGAACCAGCCGGAGTGCGTCGCGACGTACGTGTGCTTGGCGACACCGAACTCCGCCTTCGACTCTTGAATGAACGACCGGTAGTCGAAGAGCGAGCGAGAGACGCCCATGGCGTCGACCGTGTGCCATCCGTGCTCGCGCAGCAGGCCCTGGGGCCCATTGATGGCCAACTCGAAGGGTTGTGACGTGCGCGAGGGCAGGTCGATGAACTTCAGGAATTCCTGATCCTTGTTGCCGCCGACGTCGGTGAAGCTCTCGATTTGCCACGTCATGACGGAAGTGAAGCGATCGCGCGGCGTGATCGCGGTGCTCCAGTCCTCGATGGTGACGGGCTGCCAGGTCTTGAGCCACGTGAATGCGCCGGTGGGAATCGGCGACGCCGGCGTGCCGACGTTGGCGCCGAAGGTAAACAGATGATCGAAGCGCTCGAAGAACTCGACGTACCACGGCTCGGCCTTGACGATGGCGAGCTGAGTGAACGCGGGGTCGGAATCGATGAAGGCCTTGCGGGGAATCCGAGCGTACTCGTCGCGCCAGAACCACGATCCGCCGGAGAGATTCAGAAACAGGTCGGCGTCCGCGCAAAACAGCCGCACGTCGTCTCTGCCGCGGCCGTGATAGGTGCCGTCGTAGTTGACGAACGCCCAGCGGTCGCCGAAACCAAACGGCTCGAGGGCCCGGTGAATATAGGACGTCCCGTAGGAGGGATCGAGCGCCCTGGTGTTCTGCACCGGGTCGTAGACGCATTCGCCCGTGTCTTCGATGTAGAACACGTCGTGGCCGAGGGCGCGCAGCCCCAGCAGATACATCAGCGAGCACCACGTGACCCCGCCGAACGGGTACCGCGCGATGATGCCGGCGACGAGGATCTTCATGGCAGGACGGGCAGGACAGGTCGGAGGGGTAGGGAGGGCAGGGTCAGCTCCGTACTGCCTGAATCAGCTCGTCGACACTTTCCGGATCGTCGAGCGACTTGCCGACCGACAGCCGTGCGCACATCCGGCGATAGAGCTGGCTGCTCGCCAACAGATCCGCGTGGCGCCCCTTCGCGGCGATCTGTCCGCCGTCGAGCACGAGAATGCAGTCGGCATCGCGGACGGTCGACAGCCGGTGCGCGATGACGATCGTCGTGCGTCCGGCGCGTAGCCGCCGCAGCGCGGAGAACACGATCTCTTCGGAAATCGCGTCGAGCGACGAGGTCGGCTCATCGAGGATGAGAATGGGCGCGTTCTTGAGGATGGCGCGAGCGACGCTCAAGCGCTGACGTTCGCCGCCGGACAGCCCGCCGCCGGCCTCGGCGATTTCCGTGTCGTAGCCCTTCGCGAGGTGCGAGATGAACTCGTGCGCGTGCGCCGCACGCGCCGCGGCCTCGATCTGTTCCGGCGTCGCGTCGAGCTGGCCGTAGCGCAGGTTGTCGGCAATCGATCCCGCGAACAGCACCGGATCCTGCAGCACGATGGCGATCCGCTCCCGCAGCGACCGGACGCGGTAACTCCGGACGTCGACGCCGTCGACGAGCACGCGGCCGGCCGTCGTATCGTAGAACCGCGGGATGAGGCTGACCAGCGTGGTCTTGCCGGCGCCCGTCAGGCCGACGAGCGCAACCAGTTCGCCAGGCTTCGCCGTGAAGTTGATGTCGTGGAGCACCTTCGTGCCGTCGGGGTAGCTGAAGCTCACGCCTTCGAAGCGGATCTCACCGCGCACGTTGTCGGCATCGACGGCGTCCGGCGCGTCGACCGTTTCCGGCACGAGGGCGAACATCGTCCGCACGCGCCGGGCGCCCGCGATCGCGCCCTGCAACTGTCCGGTGGTGTGGGCAATCGACGACAGTGGGCCGTACACCGCGCCCAGGTAGCTGATGACCACCGTCAGCGCCCCGACCGAGAGCTCGCCGCGCATCACGTGGATACCGCCCACCACGACGATGAGCCCCGTGCCGAGAATGGTGATGGTGCTGACCATGACGGAGAACAGGGATTGCTGCCAGGTGATGCTGATTCGCGCCTGCATCGTCTTCTCGCCGGCGCGCGCGTACCGGTCGGCTTCGTACGGCTCTCGCGCGAAGCTCTTGACGAGCCGGATGGCCGAAAACGTCTCGTACAGGCGTTCGAGGAGCTTCGACTCGAGCTCCTTCACCCGCTCCTCGCGGTTCACCAGCGTTGACGTGTAGTACCGCAGACAGAAGTACATGAAGGGCACGACGGCGAGCGACAGCCACGCAATCGTGGAGTCCTTGTAGACGAGGATGGAAAACATCACGAACAGCGTCGCGAAAGACGTGGCCAGCGGGAAGATGCCGCTCATCACCAGGTTTTCGATCGAGTAGGCGTCCACGTCGACGCGATACACGGCATCGCTCGTGCTGGTGGTGATGTGGTGGTGCAGGCCGAGCGCCTGGAGATGGTTGAACAACCGATAGCGCAGGTCGTACACCATCCGCTGCCCGGTGTCGACCTGAACCTGGGTGCCGTACGCGGACACAAACTGGTTGACGATCTGGAGAACGATGCCGGCGACGACGACGGCCACGAGGAAGACGATCCGGTTGCTGTAGGTGAGCGCGTTCACCAGCGACTGAACGCGTTCGGGAAATACCGCGCTCCCGAGCACATGGTCGATGGCAATGGCAAGCGGCCAGGGCTGCAGCGCGCCGAGGCCGATCTCGAGCAGCAACAGCACTGAGAGAAGGGAGACGCGCCGCCGGTGCGGCTTCAGAAACGACAGCATCCACGGCACGAGAGGCTGCTGGCCGTCCATCAGCTGGCCTTACGAATCGAACCCCGCGCAGCGGGAACCAGTCCGCGCCGCCCAACCGTCGCCGGGCCGACGCTCAAGAGCGATGTCGGGATGTTCAGCGCCACGACCTGATGGTTGCTCGAGTCGGCGACGTACAGCCACTGCGTGCCAGGCGCGAACGCCACGCGAGAGGGGGCGCCGAACTTGACCCGTCCTTCGCCGCTGACGTTGCGCATGACGCCGCCGACGTCGACAGCGCGGACCGCGCCGTTGAAGGAGTCGGCGATGAAAATCGTCAGCCGTCCGGGCGCGCTCTCGACGAGCGCGAGCCCGGCCGGCCCCGCCAGGCTCGCCTGTGCGGCCGGGCCGTCGTCGCCAGCGGCGCCGAACATGCCCGTGCCGGCGATCGTCGAGATGATGCGCGTCACGGCGTCCACCTTCCGTACGCGGTTGTGGTGCATGTCCGCGATGTAGATGTCGCCGTTCTTGGCTACCTGGACATCGCTCGGCATGAAGAGGTGCGCATCTACGGCCGGTCCGCCGTCGCCGACCGGGCCGTCGCCTCCGGTCTCGCCGTCGCCCGCCACCGGATGGATGTATCCGGTGGCGTGGTCAATCATCCGGATGCGGTTGTTCAGCGTGTCTGCGATGTAGATGTCGCCGTTGCGCGCGGTGGCGACGGCATTCGGCCAATTGAGCGCCGCCTCGACCGCGGGCTTCTCGTCGCCGTCGTAGCCGTTCTTGCCCGATCCGGCAATCGTGATGATCACGCGAGTGGGCTCATCCACCCGCCGGATGCGGTCGTTGTGCGAGTCGGCGACGATGAGGTCGCCGTCCGGGGCAATTGCCACGCCGTCCGGCGAGTCGAGTTGCGCACTGGTGGCCGGCCCGTGGTCGCCCGAGAAGCCGTTGGTGCGGTTGCCGACAAACGTGGTGACGTTCAGCCGGCGATCGACGCGGTCGATGACGTCGTTGTTCGAATCGGCGAAGTAGATGTCGCCGTTGGGCGCAATGGCAATGCCGCCCGGCGTGTTCAGCCAGGCGGAGATCGTCGGTCCGCTGAACGGGTGCTCCCCGCGGCCGCCGATGACGAGCATGACCGCGTTTGCCGCTTCGCGCAGCATGAACGTGCCGGTCCCGATGCCGACAATCGTCAGGACAAAGATCAGCGCGCTCCTCAGGCCGTAGGTGCGCAGCCGCGACGGCGAGATGATCGGCGCAAGCGTCGGGCCCGAGCGCATCCTCACCATCCGCTCGGCGAGCGTGACGCGGTCGACGGCGCGCCGTACGATCGCAGTCGCCTGAGCCGTGCGCCACGCCGTGATGCCGATGACGACGAGGGTGAGGAGGGCGGTTGCCGCGCCTGCCGGAGGCCAGCGCAGCAACACCGCGGTCCGGGCCGCGACGAGCATGGCGGCGCCCATGGCAACCGCGGTCACGACCCCGAAGGTGGTCGGGCGGAGGTTGGTGCTGACGCGCATCAACGTCTTGCCGCCGTGATCTTCGGCAAGGGCTCTCACGTCGAGCCAGGCCCAGCGCCCGACGAACACGCTCACGTCGCGATCGTCCGACCAGCCGTCGTCGATCTCGATGGAACGGACCGCGCGCGAGCGCCGCAGCCAGTCGGTGAGCTGCGACAGCAGCCGGTCCGCCGACGTCCAGGTTTCGCTCCAGAAGCGCTCTTCCGTGACCGTGCCCGACAGCAGCAGCACGGCGTCAGCGGCTTCGCGGAGCGACGGTCTCGGGCCGCGGCTCGTTTGCGGCTCGGAGAGCGGCAACGTCATTCCCGGGGGCGCCAACAGGCCGCGAACACGACCGCGGACGCGGGCGAGTGGCTGAATGAAATGCAGATAGGCCACAGTCGCGCGATACCAGAGCCGTCTGCCCGGGAGCGACGACACGTCCGAACGTAGGGCGTAGGCCAGATTCTTCGCGACCGTCACGGCGAGGCCAATGAAGCCGGCGCCGAGCAGCAGCGCGGCGGCCCATTGATGTGTACCTATGGCCGCGACGCCAAGCCCGCCCAGGGTGAGCGCGAACGAGACGACCTGCCACCAGATCGAGTGGGGCATGAACGCGAAGGGATGGACGTCGGCGCGGTAGACGGACGGAAAGGCAGCCGTTCCCCAGACGCCTGCGTTGACCCGCGTGCCCCACAGGGATCGCACGAACGGCAGCGGGCTGTAGATGCGGCCGCGCCACAACAAGTGCCCGTCGAGAAACTTCTCGGGGTGGTGCGCCATCAGCCACGTTTCGCCTTCGCCGTAGCCCACCTGTTGCCGCCAGTACGCCTTGACCGACGTTCGGTGGTGGTGCCAGACGAGCGCCGCCGACGCGAACCCTATCCGCCAGCCCCGCGCCTGCAGCCGCCAGCACACATCCACGTCGTCTCCGGCGCGGAGGTAGATGGGGTTGAAGCCGCCGATCGCCAGCAGCGCGTCGCGGCGGAACGCCATGTTGCAGCCCGGCACATGTTCTGCGATGCGATCGTCGAGCAGCACGTGCGTCGGTCCGCCCGGTGCGCGCGCGATGCACTGAGCGATGGGTGAATCGTCCTGCGGCACGACGTTCGGTCCGCCCGATCCGACGACGTCCGAATTGAGAAACGGCTGGATCAGAAACGTCAGCCAGTCGCGATCGACGCGAGCGTCGGCATCCGTGTACGCCACGATTTCGCCGGTGGCTTCGGCCAGCCCGACGTTGCGCGCCGCGCTCAAGCCGGCGTTGGGCACGTCGATGACGCGCACGTGCGGGTGAGCGCGGGCGATGTCGCGCGTGCCGTCGCTCGAGCCGTCGTTGACGAGAATGACCTCGTAGTCGGGATAGGTGAGCCGATCGAGCGAGGCGAGGCAGTCCTCGAGCGTGTCGGCCGCGTTGTACGCACACACGACGACGGACACTCGGGGCCAGGCGGCGATGGCCTCGCCGGCAAACGGCGCCTGATCGAAGGCCTGAGCCACGGCCGCGGCGGCGGGTTTGAGCCGCCGCTGCTTGTCGACGAGACCGAACGCCCAGTCTTCCACCGGATGACCGCCGCGCCACCACTCGTCGGTCCACGCGAAGGCAATGGCGCCGCACGCGCCTTCCTCGAACGCCGCGCGGACGTGCATGGCCGTGATGGAAGCCTGTCCGGCGTCGCCTTCCCGAAACGAGTCGGCGCCCGCTTCAGCCAGCAGCAGCGGCTTGGGACCGGCGATGTGCTGCAGCCTGGCCAGATACGCGCGCAGCTCGGGTTCGTGGTGCAGGTAGACGTTGAAGGCGGAGACGTCGAAGAACGAGAGGTCGAGAAACTCGGTCGGTGGAAAGTTGACGTAGGTGAAGAGTGAACCGGGCGACGCAGCCTTCGCGTCCAGGTAGAGCTCGCGCAGGAACCGCTCAACACGCAAGCTGCCGTGCCAGCGGACGACGCCCGGCGGAATCTCGTTGCCGAGCGCGAGCATCAGCGTCGCCGGATGACCCGCCAGCTCCCGCACCTGGTAGTTGATCTCGCGGCGAATCAACCGCGTCAGCCGCCGGTCGTCGAGAAACGCGACGTGCTGCGACCAGGGCAGTCCGACCATGACGTAGAGCCCGTTGCGGGCGGCCTCGTCCAGCAGTTCGATCTTCGGCGGCGTGTAGGTGCGTACGGTATTGATGCCAAGACTTGCCATCATGCGGAAGTCTTCGGCGACGCGTGCGATCGGCGGAAACTGGTAACCCTGCGCGTCCGGTGCGAACGTGCCGTACGTGACGCCTTTGATGAGCAGGCGTGTGTCTCCGACGTGCAGGAATTTCCCGTCCGCGACCACGCGCTCGTTCGAGCGCGGGGTGTCGGGTTGACGCACGTCCGGGACGGCCTGGACTGCGGTGCTCACGTGATGTGGGGTGCCCCCCAAAAAGTCAACAACTACTATTGTATCAAGGATTTGAAAGGGGGTCTTTCGGGAGGCGGCGGTCGATCTGGCGGATCTTGAGGGCGAGCGCGACGACCACGAGAAGAATCGCGCCGAGCGACACCGCCAGACCCCGTCGCCGAAACCGAAGCTCGGCGTTGGCGCGATCGCCCGCCACGTCGACGGCCGCCACGCTCTCGAGGCCCTGCGCGACGATGGGCGTCACCCGGGCCGGGTCGAACGTGTGCATCTCGGTGCGTGCGAGCGTGAGGTGCGAGCGTGCCGTGCCGAGCGCCAGCTCCTGCGCCCCCATTTCCATGCCTGCGTTCTTCAGTCGCGTCACGACCGCAGTGGACCGCCCGATACCTGTCTTGAGCCGCTCGATCTCGGCGCGCATACGCGTCGCCGCGGCGGCGCCTTTGTCGTCAGTTCCTTCATGGCACGCTTTGCACAGGCTGCGAGCATCGGTTCCCAGCAGCTCGTCGGACGGCTGGAGCACCGCATGGTTGCCGTGACATTCCACGCAGGCCCGATCGAAGATCTGACTGTGCACGCTCGCGGCGAACTTCTCCGCAAACACTGCGTGGCAGGAACCGCAGACGTTGACCACCGACCCCACTCCAGGAGGCGTCGCGCCATGGTTCCCATGGCAGTCGTTACATGTGGGCGCCGACAGGTCGTTTCCTTTCGTCAGCGCGGCGTAATGGACGCTCCGCTGATACAAGGCGAGCTGATTCGTGGGCAGCGGTTTCCCGTCGGGGAGCGCGTAGCCCTTCATGTGCGCCGGGTCGGCGTGACAGGCGGCGCACGTGGCGGCCACCCGGGACGGGAACACCGGCGATTTGGCGTCGTTCACGACCCTGACACCATGGGCGCCGTGGCAGTTTGCGCAGGTCGCGACGCGCGTGTCGCCGGCCGCGAGCCGCTTGCCGTGCACGCTCGTCACGTACTCGGCCGCCTGATCCACCCGCTGTTTTGGTGAGAAGCGTCGCATGAACGTGGCATCACTGTGACAGCGCGCGCATGTGCTGATTTGCGCCTGCCCGGAGGGCGCGCCTTTGAAGCCTCGCGCCATGTCGTGTGCACGAAGCTTGTCTGTGGCGGCCGGGTCGCCCCCGTGGCAATCGACGCACTGGAAGCCGCTGACGCGATGGACGTCCTGCTGCGAGAAGGCCGCCGCCGGCGCGGCAAGCCGGGCGTCCTGCAGGTTCGCGTGACACGACGCGCACGCGTTGGCGGCGGCGGACTGACCCGCGTGGGCTCGTCCGCAGACGAGCAGCAGCAGCGCCGCCGCGAGAACCCGGGATGCATGTGATGCAGTCAGCACTGGTCCTCTACCTGGCGTATTGCCCGACAATCGTGAACACGACGAGATAGAGCAGGCCGAGAATCGCCAGGGCCGTGAATGCCGGGCTGTTCTTGCCCTCGCTCGCTCGTCGGTCGAGAAACGGCACACACGCCAGGAACACGGCGACAACGCCGAACGCGATGACGCCGAGGCGCTCGCCTTCGAATCCGAACACGTGGCTCGGGAGCAGCTTCAGCGTGTGAAACATCGCCAGGAAGTACCACTCCGGTCTGATGCCGGGCGGCACCGCCGCGAACGGCTCGGCCTTCTTGCCGAGCTCCCACGGGAAGAAAAGCGCGAGCGCCGCGAGCACGGCGAGCGCCACGTACCACGTCAGCACGTCGCGAAGAATGTAGTTGGGGAAGAACGGCATCTGCCGGACCCGTTCGCCGGGCTTCAGTTGCCGCTCGACGCGCAGCGGGACGCTCATGCCCTGGCGCTGCACGAGCAGCAGGTGCACGGCGACGAGCGCTGTCGTGATGGCCGGCAGAACGGCCACGTGCAGCCCGAAAAACCGCGACAGCGTCGCGCCCGTCACGTCGTCTCCACCGCGCAGGAGGCGGAGGAGAAACCCGCCGACGAGCGGCACCGCCCCCGCGATCCCGGTGCCGACCTTCGTGGCGAAGAACGACAGCTCGTTCCAGGGCAGCAGGTAGCCGCTGAAGCCGAAGCCGATCATCAGAAACAGCAGCAGGACGCCCGACAGCCAGGTCAGCTCGCGCGGCTTCCGATACGACTTCAGGAAAAAGACACTGAAGAAGTGCGCGAAGGCGGCGCCGATGAGGAGGTTGGCCGACCAGCTGTGGAGGTTGCGGATGAGCCACCCGAAAGGCACTTGGGTCACGATGAATTGCACGCTTTCGTACGCCTCCGCCGCGGCCGGCCGGTAATACAGCAAGAGGAGGATGCCGGTGAAGACCTGGACGGCAAACAAAAAGAGCGTGAGGCCACCCAGGTAGTACCAGATCTCCTGAGCGTGGATCGGCACACCTTTCTCCGCGACGAAGTGCTTCAGCGCGCTGAGGTCAATCCGCTCGTCGAGCCAGGCGACAACCTGCTGAACCATACGTGTGCGCACCAACCGTGGTCACACGGCGCGCGAGACGACGATGTCCTCGTCGCCGGATTCGCCGCGGACGTTGACGACGTATTGCTCCAGATTGCGCGGCGGTGGCCCCGAGACCACCTGGCCGGCCAGATCGTACAGGCCGTTATGGCAGGCGCACCAGATCTGAGACGTGTCCGTCTTGAACTGCACCGTGCAGTCCAGATGGGTGCAGACTGCGCTGAACGCCCGCAGCTCGCCTTCGGCCGTCCGGACGACGATGGCGGGTTTGCTGCCGAATGGGAAGATGAGGCCGGTGTTGGACTTCAGCGCGGCCGCCTTCGCTGCCACGACCGTGCTCGTGGCCGCTTCGCCGCTCGGCGGAGGGACGAGGAACCGGGCGACGGGATATGCGATGGCGGCTGCCGTCGAGACGAACCCGACGGTGAGCAGGGCATCGAGGAAGGTGCGTCGGTCGAAATCGACCGGCCTTCGTCCGACCGGAACGTCGGCAAGATGTGTCAGCAGGGAGATGCTAACATGCACGGGCCGGGAGGCTTCCATGTTTCGACGAACGGTTGTCGTCTGCGCGTTCGGCCTTCTGCTGGCGGCGCCCGCCGCTGCGCAGGACCTCAAGGCCAAGGGTATGCAGATCTTTACCAATCAGAAGTGTGCGCTCTGTCATTCAGTCGCGGGCAAGGGCAACGCGAAGGGACCCATGGACGATGTCGGAAGCCGCCTGTCACCGGCCGACATCCGGGCCTGGATTGTCGATGCCAACGCGATGACCGCCAAGTCGGGTGCGACGCGGAAGCCCCCGATGAAGCAATACACCCTGGCGGCCGACGACGTCGATGCGCTGGTGGCGTACATCTCGACGTTGAAGAAGAAGTAGGTTCAGGCTTCGTCGAGTTTGAGCGCGCCGGTGTAGAGCGCCATTCCAACCACTGAGTCCACTCGCAGGGCGTCCAGATCGTCAATCTCCTCCTGCGTGGTGATGCCGCCGGCCGCGGTGACGCGGCGTGTCGTGGCGTTCCGGACGGCGAGGATCGCGTGGCGATCGGTTCCGCGCATCAGCCCCTCGGCATCCACGTGGGTGTAGAGAAACTCCCCGCAGTAGGGTTCGAGCGCGCGGACCGCATCGACGGCGCTGAGGGGAAGTTGCGTCTTCCAGCCGTGAATCACGACCTGGCCGCCGCGGCTGTCGACGGCGGCAATCACGTGTTCCACGCCCACGGCATCGGCCAGTCGTTTCGCGAAGCCGACATCGGGCCGTCCGTCCTTGAAGAGCGACGACCCGGCAATGATTTGCCGAGCACCCGCGGCCAGCACGTCCTGTGCGCGCTCGACGGTGCGAATGCCGCCGCCGACGCGGCACGAAAGCGCTGCCGCGATTTGCCGGACGATGCCCAGGTTGTCGCCTTTGCCCATGGCGGCGTCCAGATCGATGACCTGCACTTTGGGAAAGCGTTCGAACCGCCGCACCCAGCGAAACACGTCCTCGTCTCTGACGGCGAGGCGCTCGCCCTGGACCAACTGGACGACGGCGCCGTCCTGGAGATCGATTGAAGGAATCAACACGGGTTGTCCTTCACAGCCTCACAGGAATGCCGGCGGCGTGCAGGTGCATCTTGAGGTTCCGCACGCTGGTTTCGGCGTAGTGAAAAACCGACGCGGCCAGGGCGGCGTCGGCGCGGCCGCTGGTGAACACCTCGGTGAAGTGGTCGAGCGTGCCGGCGCCGCCCGAGGCAATGACCGGAATCGAGACGGCCTTCGAGACGGCCGCCGTCAGCTCGCAGTCGAAGCCGACCTTCGTGCCGTCGCGGTCGATCGACGTCAGCAGGATTTCGCCGGCGCCCCGGTCTTCGGCTTCGCGCGCCCACTCGACGGCCTCGCGGTCGGCCGCCGCCTGTCCGCTGCGCGCGTACACCGCAAACCGGCCGCTCGTGCCCACGCGCTTGGCGTCGATGGCGACGACGACGGCCTGGCTGCCGTAGCGCTCGGCCAGCGTCGTGATGAGCGACGGATTCGAGAGGGCCGCCGTGTTCAGGCTGACCTTGTCCGCGCCGGCGTCAACGGCGGCCGCGCCGTCGCTTTCGGTGCGGATGCCGCCGCCGACGGCCAGCGGGATGAACAGCTCGCGCGCGACGGCCCGGATGGTGTCGGCGAGCGCCCGTCGCCGCTCGATGGTCGCCGTGATATCGAGGATGACGAGCTCGTCGATGCCTTCCGCGTTGTAGCGCCGCGCGAGCTCGGCCGGATCGCCGGCCGTCCGCAGTCCTTCGAAGTTCACGCCCTTGACCACCTGGCCGTCGCGGACGTCGAGACAGGCGATGATGCGTTTGGACAGCATGGCCGGCTATCCCGCCAGGCTCAGGAAATTGCGCAGCACCTGCAGTCCGACGTCGCCAGACTTCTCCGGATGGAACTGGACGCCGGCCACGTGGCCTCGCTGGACGATGGCGGCAAACGGCTCGCCGTGTTCGGTCACGGCCACGGTGTCGCCGGCCACCGGCGCGACGAAGCTGTGCGTGAAGTACACCTGGGCGCCGGGCGCGATGCCATCCACGATCGACGCGTGGCCTCGCAGATCGAGCGAGTTCCAGCCCACGTGGGGAACTTTTACGACTCCGGGGGCCCCTGCCCCCCGGACAGGCTCCGCGGGGGCCCCACCCCGCTCCGCCGCTCGACTGAGTCCGCCGTTCAATCGATAGCATCGACCGCTGAAGAGACCGAGCCCTGGAAGATCGGGCGCTTCCTCGCTCCCCTCGAACAGCCACTGCATGCCCAGGCAGATGCCGAGCAGCGGCCGCCCTTCGCCGACGCGCGCGAGAATCGCGTCAATCCAATCCTGTCCGAGCGCGCGGGTGGCGCCGAAGTGTCCGACGCCCGGTACGACGACCGCCGCGGCATCGGCGATCTCATTCGCGCTGGCCGGCGTAAACAGGTCCGCGCCAAGGGAGGCAAACGCCTTGCGCACCGACGTGAGGTTGCCGGCGTGGTAGTCGATGAGGGCGATCAGAGGAGACCTTTCGTGCTCGGCAGCATCCGCGCGAGCCGCTTGTCTTTCGAGCAGGCGACGCGCAGCGCCCGGGCGAACGCCTTGAACACCGCTTCGACGTGGTGATGACTCGAGCGGCCGTAGAGCACTTTGACGTGCACGTTGGCCCGCGCGCCGATCGCGAAGCCCTCGAAAAAATCGTGCACGAGCTCGGTCTGCAGATCGCCCACGCGAGCGGCCTTCACCTTCAGATCGACGACGGCGTGCGGCCGCCCGCCGAGGTCGATCGCGGCCACGGCCAGCGTTTCGTCCATCGGCATGACGAAATAGCCGGCCCGGTTGATGCCGCGGCGCGCGCCGAGGGCGCTCGACACCGCCTCGCCGAGGGCGATGCCGAGATCCTCCACCGTGTGGTGCTGATCGACGTCGAGGTCGCCGGTGGCCTCAATCCGCAAGTCGAATGCGCCGTGCCGCGCCACGAGCTCCAGCATGTGATCGAGGAAGCGGATGCCGGTGCGCACGGCGTACCGTCCCTTGCCGTCGAGCGCGAGCGTCATCGCGATTGACGTCTCCGACGTCTTGCGATCGATCACCGCTCGGCGCACAAGACCTCCTCGATGACGTCGATGGCGTGCTTCGTGTGCTCGACGAGCCCCGTCGCGATGCGCAGGCAGCCCTCGCAGCCAGGCTCGGTCGATCGATTGCTCAGGTAGACGCCGCGTGCGCGCGCGCCGTCAATCACGTCGCCGACGCGGTCGCCGACGCGCACCAGTACGAAATTCGCGTCGCTCGGCCAAAACACCAGGCCGAGCCGTTCGCACGCCGAATAGAGCAAGGCCTTCGAGGCGGTGACCTGTCGCAAGTACTCGCGAAGGTAGTCGACGTCAGCGAGGGCCGCCCGGAGTGCGACGACGGCGGCGATGTTGACGCTGTACACGGGGATGGCGTACCGCACCGGGTCGAGCGCAACGGGCGCTCCCACCATGGCGCCGACGCGGAGACCAGCCAGGCCGTAAGCCTTCGAAAAGGTGCGGCCGACGATGACGTTCGGAAACGAGGACAATTCGGGAATGAAGCTGCGCCCAGCAAATTCTGCGTACGCCTCGTCGACGAACACCACCGCGTCTTTCGGCACGCGTCCGGCGATCGTGGCGATCGCGTCGAGCGGCATCGAGACGCCCGTGGGGTTGTTCGGATTCGTGAGGAAGACCACACGAGTCTGCGGCGTGATGGCCGCCAGCATATCGTCGAGAGCAAAGCGGAAATCCGGCTTCGGCATCAGCTGCACGAGACGCCCGCCGGCCACCGCTGTATCGAAGCGAAAGATTTCGAACGCGGGCTCCGGCACGATTGCTTCCGGAACAAGAGGGCTCCCAGCCGAGGGCCGAAGGTAGGCGACGGCGAGCGCCATGATGCCCTCGTCGAGTCCGTTGACGAGGGTGAGGCGATCGGCGGTCACGCCGAGGTAGCGCGCGCAGGCGCCGGTGACTGCTTCGTACGGCGGATAGAACCCAATCTCTTCAGGCCGGAGTCTGGCGAGGGCCTCGAGGACGCGCGGCGAGCAGCCGCCCGTGTTTTCGTTCTGGTGCAGACGCAGACCGTCGTAGATCTCGGGCGGCTTCACGTATTGGGCTTTCACCGAGGGTGTAGGGGCCGCTGCGGAGGGCTGCGGGCCCCCTGCCGAGGGCTGAGGGCTAAGGGCCGAGGGCTGGTTGAATTTCACAGGCGAACCTCGATCGACTCGGCGTGAGCGGTCAGTCCCTCGGCGTTGGCGAGCGGCACGGCGATCGGCGCCAGGCGGGCGAGCCCCGCGCGCGTGACCCGTTGCACCGACATCACCCGCACGAAATCGGCCGCGCTCAAACCGCCGCGGAACCGCGATGCTCCGGCGGTTGGCAGCACGTGGTTCGAGCCGGTGGCGTAATCGCCGGCGGCTTGCGCGGAGTAGGGACCGATGAATACCGCGCCGGCGGTGAGCGGACGGCGGGCCAGCGATTCCCGATCGATCACGAGATGCTCTGGCGCCATTCGGTTGGCGAGGGCGACCGCCTCGTCGGCCGACCCCGTCACGACGATGGCGCCGTGCGCCTCGAGCGACCGTTGGACGATGTCGCGTCCGATGGCGGCGCGCGTGACGGCGCGCGCGACGCGCGCGGCCAGCGCCCGGCTCCACGTGATGAAGATCGATCGTGCGTCGGGGTCGTGCTCGGCCTGGGCCACGAGGTCCGCGGCCATCCAGTCCGGGCGTCCTGCCCCGGCGACGATCACGATTTCAGTCGGGCCCGCATAGAAGTCGATGGCGCAGGCGCCGGCGACGTAGGCCTTCGCCGCCGCGACGAACCGGTTGCCCGGGCCGACGATCTTGTCCACACGCGGGACGGTCCTGGTGCCGTACGCAAGCGCGGCGATTGCGTGCGCGCCGCCGATGCGGAACAGCCGCGTCACGCCCGCTTCGAGTGCCGCCGCCATGACGGCCGGTTCGGGCCGCGGGCACATGACGATCACCTCGCGCACGCCGGCCACGCGCGCCGGCACCGTCGTCATGAGGAGCGATGAGGGCAGCGGAAATCGCCCGCCCGGCACGTAGCAGCCCACGCGTGCGAGAGGCTCGACCCGCTGTTCGACCGAAACCCCGGGCATCACGGCGAGATCCCAGTGCTTCGGAATCTGCCGGAACGCGACGCGCGCGATGTTGCGCGCCGCCTGTCGAATGGCGCGGCGCACCTCGGGCGCCACTCGCGCGGCCTCGTCGCGCATCTGGTCGGCCGACACTTCGAGCGCCCCGTACGTGCCATCGAATCGTCGCGCGAACCCCTCCAGCGCGTAATCGCCGCCCTTGCGCACGCGATCCACGATGCCGTGCACGCGCCGCTCAAAGGCGCGGTCGCCCCGGCCGTCACGCGCCAGCAGCGCGTCCACCTGTTTCGTGTTGCGCCCGTCGATAATCCTCACGCGTTCGTCCTGTCCCTTCCGCCCTGCCTGCCTGCCCCCGCCCGACCTGCCCGACCTGCCTAGAGAACGATCTTATTCAGCGGGTATTCGACGATTCCCTGCGCCCGCGCGGCCTTCAGTTTCGGAATGAGATCGCGCACGGTCTTTTCCTCGATGATCGTGTTCACCGCCACCCACTCGTTGTCGCTCAGCGCGGAAATCGTGGGGCGCTGCAGAGCCGGCAGAAGGGCGAGGACCGCCGTGAGATCGGCGGACCGCACGTTCAACATCAGCCCGACGCGTCCTTGCGCCTCGATGGCCGCCCTGAGCAGGAGGGCCAGATTCTCGATCTTCGTCCGCTTCGCCGCATCGGCCCACGTCTGCTTGTTGGCGATGAGCTGCGTGTTCGACTCCATGACGGTGTCGATGATTCGCAGACGGTTCGCGCGCAGCGTCGATCCGGTTTCGGTGGCTTCGACAATCGCGTCCGCGAGCACGGGCGGCTTCACTTCGGTGGCGCCCCACGAGAACTCGACCTTGACCTTGACATTCTGGCGTTCGAAGTACGCCCGTGTGACCCGAACCAGTTCGGTCGCAATGGTCTTGCCCTCGAGATCCTTCGCGGAGTGCACGGCCGACTCCTCCGGCGCCGCCAGCACCCAGCGGACTTTGCCGAAGCTCTGCTTGGCGTAGATGAGATCGGCGACCGTTTCGAGGGCGCCCGTCTTGCCGTCACCCAGTTCGTGTTCGGCAATCCAGTCCTGGCCGGTGAGGCCCGCGTCGAGCACGCCGTCGGAGACGTATCGCGCCATCTCCTGTGCGCGAATCAGCATGCACTCGATGTCGGGATCGTCGATCGACGGGAAGTACGATCGCGAGCTGACGTAGATATTGAAGCCCGCGCGCGCGAAGAGCTGGACGGTGGCGTCCTGGAGCGAACCCTTGGGTATGCCGAGCTTGAGTTTCATGTCTCGTTCAGCTTCCGAAAAAAGCACGTGCGCTCGCCCGTGTGGCAGACGTTGCCGTCGCCCAGCCTCTTCACCTTCACGAGGACGGTGTCATCGTCGCAATCGACGAGGAGTTCGGTCACCTCGAGCCGGTTGCCCGACGTTTCACCCTTCGTCCACAGACTGTTGCGCGACCGGCTGAAGAACGTCGCGAACCCGGTGCGCCGGGTGTGCGCGAGCGCTTCGTCGTTCATGAAGCCGACCATCAGGACCTCGGAGGTCTCCGCGTCCTGGATGACGGCTGGAATCAGGCCTTGCAGTTTTGAATAGTCCATAAACAAAAAACCCCGCCGGTTGGGGCGGGGTTGCTGTGCTGTTTTCGGGTGAGGATGCCGACCCTAGATCACGCGCAACTCCGCCTGCTTACGCCTCGGTGGCTATGGGAATGCGCATGATGGCGGCGGTCAAACACGTCTGAAAGACTATCCGTTCGCAATTGGCGCTGTCAAATCCGTGCGTTTCGCGCGACGATGCCAGAGAAGTGCGGATCCTGTTCGCCCCTTACGGCACCCGCGGCGACGTGCAGCCGCTGATACCGCTCGCGATGGCGCTTCGGGCCCGCGGGTACCAGATCCGTTTCGTCGTTCCCGCCAACTCCGTCGCATGGGTGAGCGGTCTCGGGTTTTCCTGTGAGTCGAACGGCGTCGATGTCGAGGCGGAAGTGCGGGCCATCGAAAGCGACGTCTGGGCCATGCGCCGCCACGTGCGCCGCATGGGTGATGAGATCATGCCCCGTTTGTTCGACTCCGTCTCGCGCGCGGCCGCGGACACCGAGCTGCTCGTCAGCAGCGGCGTGCCGCTCGTCGCTCCGTCGGTGGCCGAGTCTCGCGGCATCCCGAATGTGTATGCGATGTTTTGTCCGGCGGCGCTGCCCAATCGGGAAAGCCCTCCGCCGGTGTTCGAGCGCCAGACGCTCCCGCGATGGGTGAACCGAACGCTGTGGCGAATGTTGGGGCCCGTCGGCGACCTTGTTCTGCGCACCCCCATCAACAGAGGCCGTGCCCGGCTCGGCCTGCCTCCCACGCCGAGTCCGATGGCAGCCCTGATGGGTGTTCCGATACTGGTTGCGGCAGATCCGGATCTCGCGCCGCTCGCGGCCGGCGCGCCTGCAACGGCCCGGCAGACCGGCCCGTGGATTTTTCGCGACCCGAGCGTCCTCGAGCCGCGCGTCGAGGCGTTTCTTCGCGAAGGACCGCCTCCGGTCTACGTCGGCTTCGGCAGCATGGTCGCGCGCAAGTCGCTGGGACTCGCTCAACTTGTGATTCAGGCCGCGCGATCGGTGGGTTGCCGCCTGATCGTCGCCGGCGGCTGGGCGTCGCTCGACGTGGGACTGGCCGGTCTCGACGGCGTGCTTGCGATTCCGGAGGCGCCGCACGACCAGTTGTTCTCCCGGGTTGCGGCCGCCGTGCACCATGGCGGCGCCGGGACGACGACCGCTGCGGCGCGAGCGGGAATCCCGCAGGTCATCGTCCCGCACATACTCGATCAGTTCTACTGGGCGCGTCGCGTCGAGCTGCTCGAGCTTGGCCCCGAGGCCTTGCCTGTCGCTCGCGTCACCGCGGACGCGCTGGCGACGCGAATGGCCGCCGTGCTCAACGAGGCGCGGTTTCGCGATCACGCGCGCGCCCTGGGGCTGCGAGCTGCCGACCGCGACGGCGTGCCGGCGGCGGTTCAGTACCTCGAACGTGTGCTGAAGCACTGACGCCGCCACCGACCGAGCGACCGATCGACCCCGCGTGATGCCAGCGAAAAGGTGTATCTTTTTGAAGGCGAGGGCGACGCGCTCTCGATTGGAGGGGACGTGCGATTCGTGATTCTGCTGGCCACTGTCGCCGTTGCGGTTTTCAGTGCGCCGCGATCGCTGGCGCAATCGTTCAACGCGCCGGCGGGAACCGTTCCGGCCCCCGACCCGGACGTTCCGCTCTACTTCGAAGTCGCTTCCATCAAGCCGAGTAACGCAGCGAACCCGGGCATGGGCATCCGGCGTCAACCCGGCGGACGCTTCAATACGGTCAACACGCCGATCAACCGGCTGATCATCTTCGCCTATCAGATTCAGGACTTTCAGTTGGTCGGAGGGCCGGGCTGGATCTCCAGCGACCGATTCGACATCGTCGCGAAAATGAATGGAGATCCGCCCCCGATCGTTCCCGGATCCGGCGCCGATCACATGATGCTCGCGATGCGAACGCTGCTGGCCGATCGCTTCAAGCTCGTCGTGCACCGCGAAACGCGACAGCTCGACATCTATGCGCTCACCATGGCGAAGCCCGATGGGAAACCAGGCCCCGCGCTGAAGCCGGCCTCCGGGGATTGCTCCCCGGCGGCGTTTGCCGGCCGGCGGGGAGGTCCGCCTCCGGCCGGCGGCCCGCCTCCCGTCGTGTGCGGAATACAGGGGGGACCCGGCAGAATCCGTTTCGGAGGATTTCCACTCTCGTTGTTCGCGACCGGCATTTCGAATCGCGTCGGACGGTTCGTCGTCGATCGCACGGGCCTGACGGGCAACTGGGAATTCGAGTTGTCGTTTGCCGCGGACGTGCCGCCGCCTGGTGCGCTTCCCCCGGGCGTCACGCCACCGGCCGTTGATCCGGACGCGCCGGACCTGTTCACCGCCGTGCGGGAACAGCTCGGGCTCAAGCTCGAATCGACGAAAGGCCCAGTCGAAGTCCTCGTCGTTGACAGCGTCCAGCAACCGACGCTCGACTGAGGGCACGCCTCGCGGAGTCGGCCTCCGATGGCCGATAGCCAGTCCGGACCTTCGTCGCGGGTCATTCCCTTGACCAGTTGTACTAATACACTAGTATAATAGGGCAATGGCGAAGGGACCGCAGGATTACCACTTCCGCCTATCGCCGGCTCGGGTACCGCCTCTGGTATCGCCTCTGGTAACGATCGACGCGAGCGATCCCACGCCGATCTACGCCCAGCTCGAGAGAGGCCTGCGGGCCGCCATCGCCGCCGGGCGCCTGCGAATCGGCGACCAGTTGCCGACCGTCCGTCAGCTCGCCGTCGAGTTACGGGTCAATGCCAATACCGTCGCGCGCGTCTACGCCGAGCTCGAGCGGAGCGGTGTTCTCGAGACGCGCCGTGGCGTGGGATCGTTTGTCCGCGCCAGTCGCGCCGAAGTGCGGCAGCCGGACGAGCACAACCGTCGGCTGCGCGCGTTCGCCACGCGAGTGCTGTCGGACGCCGCCGCTCAGGGGTTCACCGCCGCGGACGTCGCCGCGGCGCTCAGGGAGTATCGCTCAACGAAGTAGCGCCGGCCGCAAGGCCTGCTGCAAAGGAGTCTGCCGTGCCGAACGCGAACATCATTGCCATCCTCGTGCTGCTGGGCACGACCGGTCTCGGTCTGTTGGTCACGTGGGCCACCGGCAGTCTGACTCCGGTCATCGTGAGTGTCGTCGTCGGCCTGATCGCGATGCGATCACCACGAGTTGCCCGTCAGTGGGACCGTGCAATCGTGTTGCGCCTCGGCCGGTATCACGCCATGCGGGGCCCTGGACTCTTCTGGGTGGTGCCGTTTGTCGACATCGTCGCGTCGTGGATTGATCAGCGGACGATCACGACGAGCTTCGCCGCCGAGCAAACGCTCACCTCCGACACGGTGCCCGTGAATGTCGATGCCGTGCTGTTCTGGATGGCGCACGACCCGCAGAAGGCGGCGCTCGAAGTTCAGGACTACAAGCAGGCCGTGAGTTGGGCCGCCCAGACGGCGCTGCGCGACATCATCGGCCGGACGCCGCTCATCGAGCTGCTGCGCGGCCGCGAGCGGATCGAAAACGAGCTGCAGCTGCTCATCGATCAGCGGTCGAATCCATGGGGCGTCACGGTCCAGTCCGTCGAAATGCGCGACATCGTCATTCCCGATGCGCTCCAGGATGCCATGTCGCGCGAAGCGCAGGCCGCCCGAGAAAAGCAGGCGCGCATCATTCTCGGACAGGCGGAGGTCGAAATCGCGCAGTCCTTCGAGCTGGCGTCGCGTTCGTACAAGGACAATCCCACCGCGCTCCATTTGCGCGCGATGAACATGCTCTACGAAGGGCTGAAGGAGAAGGGCGCGCTGATGCTCGTGCCGAGCAGCGCCGTCGAATCGATGGGGCTTGGCGGCTTCCTCGGCGCCGCGGCATACCGTCAAGGCCAGTTGGCCGGTGTGGGCGCGGAGCCGACGAAAACGCCGTAGCGGCGCGGACGGTTCGGGTTTACATTAGGGCCCCCCTCGAGAAGGATGCGAGGACATAAGGATTTCAGGAGGACCCCAATGAGTGCGCCGACGTCCGCGTCTGTGCTGACCGACACGCTGCTGACGAAATGCCGGGAGCGCGCTCCCGTGTACGACCGCGAGAACCGCTTTTTCCAGGAAGACTACGACGAGTTGCGCGCGGCCGGCTACCTGCTGATGGCCGTACCGCGCGAGTTGGGCGGCCAGGGACTCAACCTGGCCCAGGTCGCGCGCGAAACGCGCCGGCTTGCGCAGTATGCGCCGGCGAGCGCGCTTGCCCTCAACATGCACAACTACTGGATCGGCAACGCGGCCGACCACTGGCGGCGCGGCGACCTGTCGCTCGAATGGATCCTTCGCGAGGCGATGGCCGGCGAGGTATTCGCAGCTGGGCACGCCGAGAGCGGCAATGACATTCCCGGCCTGCTCTCGACCACGAAGGCCGAACGCGTGGACGGCGGGTATCGCTTCACCGGGCGCAAGTCGTTCGGCAGCCTGACGCCCGTGTGGACGAGGCTCGGTTTCCACGCCATGGACACGAGCGATCCGCAGGCGCCGAAGATCGTGCACGCGTTCATGCCGCGCGGCACGCAGGGCATCACGATCAAAGAGACCTGGGACGTGCTCGGGATGCGCGCGACGCGAAGCGACGACACGGAGCTCGAAGGCTGCTTCGTTCCGGACAGGTACATCGCCCGTGTCGTGCCCGCGGGCGCCGCTGGCGCCGATTCGTTTGTCGTCGGCTTCTTCACCTGGGGTCTGACCGGTTTCGCGAACGTCTATTACGGCCTGGCTCTTCGCGTCCGCGAGCTGATCGTGGAATACGTGAAAACGAAGACGTCGATCGCGCTGACGCGTTCGATGGCGTACCATCCCGAGATTCAGCACGGCGTGGCGGAGATTGCCCTCGAGCTCGAGTCGATCGAGCCGCACATCGAAGCCGCCGCCGAGGCCTGGTCGAGCGGCAATGTCGGCCCGGACTGGTTCCTCAAGCTCGTCGCCATGAAGTATCACGCCGTCGAAGGCGCATACCGCGTCGTCGATCGCGCGCTCGATCTGTCGGGCGGCTTCGGGATGTTCAAGAAGAGCGAGCTCGAGCGGCTGTTTCGCGACGCGAGGGCCGGCCGCTTTCACCCCGCCAACGCCGCACTGACGCACGAGATTATCGGGAAGATCTCCCTCGGCGTCGATCTCGACGCGCAACCGAGGTGGGGCTAGGAAGAAAGTGCAAAGTGCAAAGCTCAAAGTTCAAAGCTCAAGGCTCAATGGGCAAAGGGCGATCCCGGAATGGATCGAGCTAGGCTTGCTTCGCGAACGTATCGTACGAGAAGAACCCGCGGTCAACGACACCGAGACGCCCGCTGATCCCGTCCGTCGTCCGCGTTCACGAGGACCGGAGTCAGTTTTCGGTTGGACGTTCCACCTGGTCTATCACGAGAAACTCGACGGCGGCTCTCTCGCCTTGCAGCTTGAGCCCCGCCTGTTCGACGAGCGCGGTGAAGATATTCGGACCGGAATCGGCTGCGGGATTGGCGACGGGTGGTCCGTTCGGCGAGTCGATGAACGCCGGGACGAACAGGACGCGGAGATCGTACCTGCCCTGCAGCGCGGTCCGATCGATCACGGGCCGGGCGATCATCGCGTAGCTCGCCAGGCTTCTGCCAATCTCTTGCAGCGTCTGGCCTATGTATCTCATGTCTCCGGGGCCGCCGCGCACGCCGCAGAACGTCGAGGGATCGAACGGCGTATTCGGCGGCGGTGGATTGTGCTCGCCGTAACATTTCCCGTCGGAAGGCTTCAACGACGTGCCGAGACTGCCGTCCTTATTGGCCAAGACGATCGCGTAGATCGGGACCTCTCTCTTTTCGGTGTGCGCCCTGATCTTGAAGCGATCCTCGAGCACCGAGCGCACCATCACCGGAAAAATGTCGGCGCGAGGTGAAGGCGGCACGGTCGTCTTCGCCACGATGTCGAAGCGCTCAGTATCGATCCAGCCCGGTCCGCCTACGACTTGTCCCATCGTCTGGATCGCGTCCGTTCCATAGGCCATCCGGATCAAAGTCCGCAGGGGGATGTTGGTGATGTTGATCTGCCCGCCAGGCGTCACCTGGATGTTCTGACCGCCGCCGCCTTTGTTCTGCTTGACGGTCGCAACCTCGATCTCGACTCGATCGGGCGCGCCACCGGTAGACGACGACTGCGCGGACACAAGGCCGGGTATCAACAAACCGGCCAGAAGAATCATCCTGTTCATGGCCGCCTCCCGTTCAGACCGTCAGGATAACCTTGCCGATGTTCGCGCGCGACTGAATATAGCGGTGCGCGTCGGCGGCCTTTTCGAGCGGAAACGTCTTCGCGACCACGGGATGCAGCGCCCCGGCGGCGAAACCCGCCAGCAGCGCGTCTGCGGCGTTGCGGAGTCGCGCGGTTTCGCTCCACAGGTGACCCAGGTTCAGCCCGAAGACGCCGCGGTTGCGGTTCATCAGCGACAGCGGCTTGAACGCCGGCATCGTCATCAGCGTGCGGACGACGTGCAACAGGTTTCGCCGCTCCCCCGAGGCCAGACTCGAAGCGCCGTAGATCACGAGACGCCCGAGCGGCGCGAGCAGCTCGTAGCTGATTCGCACGCTGCGGCCGCCAATCGGATCGAGCACGACGTCGACCCCGCGGCCCGATGTCAGTCTCCGGACTTCGGCGGGCACGTCAGCCTGACGATGGTCGATTGGATGATCGACGCCCAGCGATCGGATGGCGTGGAGCTTCATCGCCGACGCGGTGCCGATGACGATCGCGCCGCGCTGTTTCGCGATCTGCGTGGCGGCGATGCCGACGCCGCCGCCCGCGCCGTGAATCAGAACGGTTTCGCCGGCGTTCACGTGGGCGATCGTCTCGAGCGCGACAAACGCCGTGAGGTAGTTGACTGGAATCGCCGCGGCCTCGACGTCGCTGAGCATTGGCGGCGTCGGATACACGAACGTGGCGGGCACGACGACCGAGCTCGCGTACCCGCCGAAGCGCGTGAACGCGAACACGCGATCGCCCGGCCGGAACGGCACATCACTCGATCCCACGGCGTCGACAACGCCCGCGACTTCGTAGCCGACAACCGCCGGCAACGGCGGCGCGTCGGGATAAAGGCCCAGTCGCGCCATGACGTCCGCGAAGTTGATGCCCGAGGCCCGCACAGCGATCCGCACCTCGCCGTTGCCGGGTACGGGCTCAGCCGTCTCGGTGACCTGCAGCACTTCGGGCGGGCCCCGTCTCGTAATCACGACCTGGCGCATCGCGCGAGTATATGACGCTGGAAATGCTTGGAAACGCGAGACCGACCTTATTGTTACCCCGCGCCACTCCGCGGCCGAACCGTAGCGCGCCAGGTCCGTCGCGAGCGTCGCTGACGAGGCCTTAAGGTTATGAGCGATTGACGACGATAGCCATCACGGCGACCCAAGAGATCAGGACTGCGACAGATATGGGCTGTGTGATGCGTCGAGGGGCCTTTCTTCTCCTGCCCGTTATCGCGGTTGCATACGGCTGCAGCGCTTCATCCGGCAACTCGGGAGCTCCGCCCGCACCGTCGAGCAATCAGGCGGCCTCCGCGCCTTTCGCGATTTCGCTTCCCATGGCGCTCGGTGACAGCACGAGCATCGGCTACGGCATCTGGCCGTTCGGCGTCCATGGCAGCTCGCACGCCTTCGATGGACATCCCGGTTTCGATTTCGAATTCCGGGTCGGCGCGCCGGTCTTGGCCGTCGTCGACGCGACGGTCAACAACCGGCAGCCGGACAGCCACGCGCCAGCCGACCGGGAGACGCTGCAACTTCGCTATCCGGGCGCTCCGATGGACTACCTCATCGACTACACCAACCTCATGAACGTGCCGGCGTCGCTTCAGGCGGGTTCACGAGTCACGCGGGGCCAGGCGATCGGCACGGCCGGACCGATGGGGCTCGGTTCCGGTCCCTCTGTCTCGGGCATGATTCATTTCGGGATCTGCGATCCGACGCATGTCGATGCGTCGGCGGTCAGCGCGCCGTGTTCGGTCAGTCCGGATTCCGTGATGACACCGGAAGCCAGAGCGCAGCTGGACGTCATCTGGCAGTCGTCGGCGTACATCGCCGAGTGGTGGGAGCCGTTCACGAACAACTCGCGCGCGCACGGCTTTCCGTTCAGCCGGACGTGGACGCTGCAGTCCGGACAGACGCCCGAGCAGATCTCCGTCAGCTGTCCCTTCGACGGCTGCGCGCCGCAGTACTCGATGCTCGACGCGAACGGCTCGACCATCGAAACGGGCACGATGACGCTTGGCTGGGCGGCGCGGCCCACGACGGTGGATTTCGTGCCGGCTTCCGGCGCAACGCGGCTGGGCCTGTACGACATCGTGGGCGGCACGATGCGGCTGGCGCTGGGAGCACCCGCCGCCGCACGGCCGGCATCGTTCGCGAACGCGGCGACGTACGGCACCAGGTAGCGCAGTCCGCGCGTTCTACAAGGACGATAGGCAGCATGAGCGGGGTGTGCTGGGTTGGCGGAATGCCGCTTCCGGAGACCTGCCCCCCGGCAAACAGATAAGATGCCTCCATGAAGCTGCGGGCACTCAGCCTCACCGTTCTCTTTTCGGTTGCCGTGGCGCTGCCGGCCGTGGCTCAACCCTATTCGGCTCGCCGCACCGGTGACGTGGTGACGCTTCAAGACGGCAAGAGCCGCACGACCGTCTCCGTCGCGTTGACGGTCGGCAACATCGCGTTTGAGATGAAAGTCAACGGCGCGAACGTCCTGTGGTGGCCTTACGCATCCGTCGAGGAGTTCAAGGCAAAACCCGTCATGAGCGGAATTCCGTTCCTTGGACCGTGGGCCAACCGGCTTGACGAGCAGGCCTTCTACGCGAACGGTACCGGTACGCCTTCGACATGGCGCTGGGGAACGTTCGCGGCGCCATCCCGATTCACGGCTTCCTGACCACGAATCCCAACTGGCAGGTCGTGGAAGCCAAGGCTGATGCCGACTCCGCATGGGTCACGAGCCGGCTCGAGTTCTACAAGCAGCCGGCGTGGATGAAGCAGTTTCCGTTCGCGCACACGATC
This sequence comes from uncultured Acidobacteriota bacterium, assembly GCA_963755195.1. Classification (GTDB taxonomy): domain Bacteria; phylum Acidobacteriota; class Vicinamibacteria; order Vicinamibacterales; family CAVVIG01; genus CAVQJU01. Next base: position 995,552 of record CAVWIZ010000001.1, read on the forward strand.
GAGATCACCCACCGGCTGCAGAACGGCGTGCTCGAGGTGGCCACGGCGATACACAACATGTCCGCGGAGCCGATGCCGGTGGCCATCGGGTTTCATCCGTACTTTCAACTGACGGATTCCCGGCGCGACGAGTGGACGATTTCGGTCGGCGCCCGCACCCGCTGGCTTCTCGCCCAAAACAAGGTTCCAACCGGCGCCATCGAACCCATCACACAGTTGTTCCCCGACCCTCGAGCGATCGCGCTGAAAGATTTCGATCTGGACGACGTCTTCGGGGATCTGATTCGGGATGCGTCAGGCCGCGCGGCGATGACGGTGAGAGGCAAGACGCAGAAGCTTGACGTGTTGCTCGGCCCCCGATGGCGCTCGGCCGTTGTGTGGGCGCCGAAGCCGAACGCGCCAGGTCAGGATCGCAACTTTATCTGCTTCGAGCCGATGGCTGGCATCACGGACGCGATGAACCTGTCACAGAAAGGCTTGTACCAGGAACTTCAGAGCATCGCGCCGGATGGGACCTGGCGCGAAAGCTTCTGGGTGCGTCCCAGCGGATTCTAGAATCAACGTAGGGCTGAGAGCTGAGGGCCGAGGGCTCTTACAGCCCCTAGCCCCCAGCCCCCTAACCCCTACCCTAACCTCTAACCTCTACGCGTTCGCACTAATACCGATAGTGGTCCGGCTTGTACGGACCTTCGACCGGCACGCCGAGGTAGTCGGCCTGTTCCTTCGTCAGCTTTGTCAGGTTGACGCCCAGGTGCGCGAGGTGCAGCCGCGCCACCTTCTCGTCGAGATGCTTCGGCAGGATGTACACCTTCTTCTCGTACTTGCTGCGGTTGGCGTAGAGCTCGAGCTGCGCAATCGTCTGGTTGCTGAACGACGCCGACATCACGAAGCTCGGGTGGCCGGTCGCGCAACCCAGGTTGAGCAGACGTCCTTCGGCCAGCACCATCACGCTGTGGCCGTCGGGGAACTTCCACTCGTCGTACTGCGGCTTGATGTTGATCCGCTGAATGCCCTTGACCTTGGCGAGGCCGGCCATGTCGATTTCGTTGTCGAAGTGGCCGATGTTGCCGACGATGGCCTTGTCTTTCATCTTGGCCATGTCGGCGGCGGTGATGATGTTGAAGTTGCCGGTCGTCGTGACGAAGATGTCCGCGGTCGAGACCACGTTCTCGAGCGTGTTGACTTCATAGCCTTCCATCGCCGCCTGCAGCGCGCAGATCGGGTCGATTTCGGTCACGATCACGCGGCAGCCCTGGCCGCGCAGCGCCTGCGCCGAGCCCTTGCCGACCTCGCCGAATCCGAACACCACCGCAACCTTGCCGCCCATCATGACGTCGCTGGCGCGGCAGATGCCGTCGGTGAGCGAGTGCCGGCAGCCGTAGATGTTGTCGAACTTGCTCTTGGTGACCGAGTCGTTGACGTTGATGGCGGGGAACATGAGCTTCCCCTGTTCCTGCATCTGATACAGGCGGTGCACGCCGGTCGTCGTTTCCTCGCTGACGCCGATCATCTTGGACGCGAGGTGCGTCCAGCGCGACTTGTTCTTCGCCATCGAGGAGCGAATCAGCTCGAGGATGACGCCCCACTCTTCGGGATCCTTGTCGGCGTTGAACGCCGGCACCTGACCCGCCTTCTCGAACTCGACGCCCTTGTGCAGCACCAGCGTGGCGTCGCCGCCGTCGTCAACGATCGAAGTCGGACCGCCGCCGTCCGGCCATTCCAGCGCTTCGTTCGTGCACCACCAGTATTCGTCGAGCGTTTCACCCTTCCAGGCGAAGACCGGAATGCCCTTCGGGTTCTGCGCCGTGCCGCCGGTGTCTGGCGCGCCGACGACGACCGCCGCGGCCGCGTGATCCTGGGTCGAGAAGATGTTGCACGACACCCAGCGCACGTCCGCGCCGAGCTCGGCGAGCGTCTCGATGAGGACGGCGGTCTGAATCGTCATGTGGAGGCTGCCCATGACGCGCGTGCCGGCGAGGGGCTTCTGGCTCGCATATTCCTTGCGGATTGACATCAGCCCGGGCATTTCCTGTTCGGCCAGACGCATTTCCTTGCGGCCGAATTCGGCCAGGGAGAGGTCCGCCACCTTGTAGGGCAGGCGGCCCGCCGCCTTGGCGGCGTCGAACGAGTGTTGTTTCTTCTCCAGTACAGTTGCCATAAGACTTACTCTCCTTTTTCTCCAGTTGCGACAAACAGGCCGGGTCCTTTCGCGCGTGCGTCGGGCACCAGCGGAACGATGCGTGTTTTGGCGAACCCTGCCTCGGCCAGCATCCGCAGGATCTGATCCTCGGAGAACCCAAGCCAGACGTGGCCCATCTGCTGGCGGTAGCTGTCGCGATCGTGCGGCAGCATGTCCGCCAGGATGACGCGGCCGCCCGGCTTCAGCACGCGCGCCACTTCGGCCAGCGCGCGGTCCGGCTCCGGCACGTAGTGCAGCACCAGCATCAGCGTGGCGGCGTCCAGCCGGGCGTCGTCGATCGGCAGGGCTTCGAGGTCGCCCCTCCGCAGCTCGACGTTGTCGAAGCCGTGGAGCCGCTTGCGCGCGGCCTGCAGCATGGCCGCCGACGCATCGACGGCCACCACGCTCGCCACAAACGGCGCCAGCATGGCGGTCGTCTCGCCGGTGCCGCAGCCGAGGTCGCCAAGCACCCACTCGCTCTGCGCGAGCGCGGCGAGTGCACCCAGGTGAAACCGCTCGCCGTAGAGCTCGTCGCGCAGCCGATCCCATTGCCCGGCCGACGACGAGAAGAACTCCTGCGACTTGGTGCGCCGATCGGCCAGCGCCGCCTGCAGCCGCCGCTCGTCCTGCGCGGCTGCCGGCGTCGGGCCCACCTGGTCGCGCACGAGCGACCAGAGACGCCGGGCGGAGGCGTCGAGCTCGTCGCGCGTCATCGTGTACAGATGGCTCGTGCCGTCGGCGCGTGCCGAAACCCAGCCGCTGTCGGCCAGCGCCTTCAGGTGCCGGCTGACCGTCGATTGGGGAAGCTGCATGATGCCACAGAGTTCCGAGACCGTGAGCTGACGGCGGTCGAGGAGCAGCAGGAGGCGGCTTCGGGTCGTGTCGGCCAGCGACGCGAGATGATCGAGGATGGCGGGGGCGCGTGTGCTCAACTGAACAGCTTTGAAATAGTCTATCCGTCAATCCGGATGTAAGGATTAAACGATAAGAGCGCCGGGCGTGTCAAGTGCGTCGGATCCCCGAGGCCTAGTCGAGGCGCGCGAAGTCGACCGCTGTTCGCGCCACCTCGCGGCCGTCCAGGATGACGCCGACGCCGGTGGGCCCGGCGGTCCGGCCGAGCACGGCCGCCTTGACGTCAGCCAGCAGCACGGCGCCCGTCAGCGTGTTGACGGTCTTGCCGTTCGGGGCCTTGTAGGGGAGCCCGTACTGCCCGGTCACCTGCGTGTCGAGTGCCGAGAGCGGCGCGTCGGGCATCGGCTCGCCGATGCCCAGTTGGAAGTCTGGAATGTCGGCGTACGTATTGAGCGGGTGGAAGCGGAGTTGCGCTTTGAGTGTCAGGATGCCGCGCGTTGGGGCGAGGGCGGCCTCTGCGGCGCGTAAGCCCCGCGAGAACATCTGGTCTCCGTTCCGCAGATGCTCTTCGGTGATGAGCACGAGCCGCCGGAACTCGGTAATCACTTCGATTTGGATGACGGTGTCGCCCGGAAGGTCGAACAGATACTTGCGATGAAACTGTGCGCGCTCGGTCTCCCGTCCGCGCGCCGTTTGCTGGGCCCGTTCGATTTCCGTGCTGCCGAGGGCGGCGACGAGCGCGATGGCGACGGCCAGGCGCATCACGGCGTCGGCGGGGCGGCAGGCTGCGACGCCCAGAACCCCGCGAGCGCGCGCGCAACCTCTTCGCGCGCTTCGCGCTCCGCTTGCGCGTGCAGCAGGTCGCCGAATACGTGGCGCCATCTTCTGCTCGACGAATTTCGCGACAAGCGCCTCGACGGTGAGCGTCATGATTTCGCTTGTGCTGAACGCGGCGTACGGTTGAACGCGCGGGTTGTCGATTCTCGGGAAGAGGCGCTGCTGCTGATCGTAGGCGTCGCGGCCGCCGGCGACGATCGGTCCGCCCTTGTCGAACCTGATCTTTTCCATCAGCGCGTCGAATCTCTGGCGTTCCTCGATTTCGATGCGGAAGGTTGGCGTGTCGGTCAGTCCCTTGAGCGGCTCGGCGGGAGGCGGCTGGGCCAGCGCCTCACGAATCTTGTCGAGCGAGACGGGCACGGTCAGGGCCTTGGGTCCCTGGTCCCTGCTCCCCGTCGCCGTTTCGTCCTGCGCCGATGACGGATTTTCCGCAGGCGCTGACGGCCGAGCCTGCTGGGCAAAGCTCTGGCTGGTCCACAGAGTCGCCGTAACCAGCAGAGCGATCAGCCTCATACCCCGTCCAGACGTCAACGATACTCCTTCAGCTACCCGCGCTCAACTTCCTGCCTCGGAGAATCAGATGCATATCAGGTGCCCGTCTCCACCGCCAGCTGTACCGTTAGAATCAGCGGCGTGCCGGAACTTCCGGACGTCGTCGTGTACATCGAGGCGTTGGCGGCGACGCTCACTGGCGGCGTCGTCGAACGTGTCACGCTGCGCAGTCCTTTCGTGCTTCGTTCTGTCGCTCCGCCCATCGAGACGATCGTCGGTCAGACCGTGCGCGGCATCCGGCGTCTGGGCAAGCGTATCGTGCTGGTCTTCGATGCCGAGCAGTTTCTCGTCGTCCACCTGATGATCGCCGGCCGGCTCCGATGGCGCACGGCGGGGCAGAAGCTGGGACTCGGCCCAAAGATGGTCCTGGCGTCGCTGACCTTCGCCGACGGTACCCTGTGGATGACGGAAGCCGGCTCGAAGAAGCGCGCGTCGATTCGGCTCGTGTCGGGCGAAGCGGCCCTGGCCGCGCTCGACCCCGGCGGCGTCGAGCCGCTCGACACGGACCGCGACGGTTTTCGCGAGGCGCTCATGCGCGAGAGCCACACGCTCAAGCGCGCCCTCACCGATCCGCACCTCTTCAGCGGCATCGGCAACGCGTACTCGGATGAGATTCTGCACGCGGCGGGGCTGTCGCCCCTTCGTCGATCGCGATCGCTCTCCGACGAAGAAGTGACGCGGCTGTACGACGCGACGCGCGCCACGCTGCACGTGTGGATCGATCATCTGCGGCGCGCCGCGAACGGCGCCTTTCCGGAGAAGGTGACGGCGTTTCGCGATGGAATGGCCGTCCACGGCCGGTTCAAACAGCCGTGCCCTGTCTGCGGCGCGCCGGTCCAGCGGATTGTGTACGCCAGCAACGAGTGCAACTACTGCGCGACCTGCCAGACGGACGGCCGGCGGCTGGCCGATCGCGCGCTTTCGCGCCTGTTGAAAGAGGATTGGCCCCGCGGCATCGACGAAATCTAGTGTCCCGAGTCAGAAATCCGTTGTGCACCGAGGGCGGCGATGCGCCCGGATGGCAAGGCGCGAAGAGTGACAACATGAACCCTCGATGAAGCGGGCCTCGGCGCTCTACCGGCTGCTCGGCGACGAAGCGCGGTTGCGGCTGCTGCGTCTGCTCGCCCGCGAGCGTCTGAATGTCACCGAGCTGACGGGCATCATGGGTCTCGCGCAATCCGGTGTCTCCCGCCATCTCGGTCTCCTCAAAGATGCCGGGCTCGTCGTCGAAGAGAAGGATGCCGGGTTCACCTATTACCGCGCCGCGCCGCCGGACCCGTCCGACGCGGGCTTGTGGCCCATGCTCGACGCGCAGTTTCAAGCGGCCGATGCAGACACCACGGTGCGGGCTGACGCCGCGCGGCTGCAGGAAGTGTTGCGACTTCGCCAGGAGAACTTCGAGACGCGCAGCAAAGCCAATCGGCAGGCGTGGCGGCAACTGGTGCCCGGCAGGAGCTGGGCCGCCTGGTCGCGCGCGCTCGGACTGTTGTTGCCGCCGCTCAAGGTCGCCGATCTTGGCTGCGGCGAAGGATATCTGACGATTGAAGCCGCGCGCTGGGCGTCACGCGTGATCGCCGTCGATCGCTCCGAAGTCGTGCTCCAGCGGGCCCGCGTCGTGCGCAGCGCCGTCGTGTCTCGAACGTCATCTGGAAGAAGGGCGAGCTCGAAAAGCTGCCCATGCGCGATGCGACCGTCGACGTCGCACTCCTGTCGCAGGCGCTCCATCACGCCGGGCAGCCGGCCCTTGCGGTCGCGGAAGCCGCCCGCGTGACCGTGCCGGGCGGCCGCGTGCTGATCCTCAATCTCCGGACGCACGCCGAAGAGTGGGTGCGGGCCAAACTCGGCGACCGCGTGCTCGGATTTCGCGATCACGAATTGAAGCGCATGCTCGGCGCCGCCGGCCTGCGCGACATCAAGGTCGACGTCGGGGCTCGTAAAGACCGGCGACCCCTTCACGGTGCTGGTGGCCAGCGGGACCAAACCCGGACCGCCGACCGCCGACAGAACATCGAGAAGATAGCCTCCCGCCGAACCGCTCCACTGCACGGTTCTGCGCATCCTGATGCCAATGTCCATTGTGTAAGTTAAGACACTAGGGACATCTGATGTGTCTGTTGTCATGTATTTATATGACAGTAGAGAGCTCAGAATGCTATTGAGTGCTCTCTTTTGGGAACCGTGGTCCATATATGAACATATGGCCATTAAGTGTCTATTTAGCATGATATTATCGCCGTTATCGCGAGCAATTGTTGCTGTGACGTTCACAAACGGAGCATGGCCTGACGGTTGCGTGATCCAGTCGACTTCCTGGATGATATCTGTAAATAGCTGATTAAATAGAACGTTATCGAAAAGTAGCCGAGAACAGAGGGGTGGCCGTCATATTGCTCCCATGTATCTCGACATGACTTTATACGCGTTAGCTATCGCCGCCAACTCCAGAAGCAAGGCTGTCTGGAGCTCCAAGCGGATTCTTTCCACGGTACTCATTCTGACGTTCGCGTTTGCGTCAAGCGCGATGGCGGCGGGGCCTCGCAGCCGCGGCGGGCGTGTGCATCGGGTCGCCCCGAACAAAGTGCGCCCGGGCCGGCCGAATGCCTTCGTCCAGCCCTACAAGATGGATTCGCAGGTGACGTACCTTCTCGAGGATCGGGATCAAGAAAGATAAGACCAGCGTGATTGTGGAGCTGAAGGCGGGGGCCGAGGTGCCGTCGGAGTTCAGGTCGTTCGTGCGGCGGAACGGCGCGCTCCGCCTGATCCACGGCGTGGTGCTCGACCTGCCGAACGACAAGATCGACAACATGGCCAAGCACAAGGACGTCTTCCGCGTCCACTACAACCGGCCCTTCTCGACCGAAAACTATCGGACGGCGCTGACGTCGGGCACGCGCGTCGTGCAGCAGACGCTGGGGCTGACGGGCGCGGGCATCGGCGTCGCGGTGCTCGACTCCGGCATCACGAACTGGCACAACGACCTGACCAATCACGGGACGGGCACGTATCCCTACGGCAATCAGCGCGTCAGCGCGTTTGTGGACTTCGTCAACGGGCAGCTGAGCCCCTACGACGACCTGGGCCACGGCTCGCACGTGGCGGGGATCATCGCCGGCAACGGCGCGGATTCGAACGGCCAGAAAGCCGGCAGCGCGCCGGACGCGTCCCTGGTGGTCTTGAAAGTGCTGGACGCGCAGGGCGGCGGCACCATCGCCACCCTCATTCAGGCGCTCGACTGGGTGCTCCTCCACCACACGGAATACAACATCCGCGTCGTGAACATGTCGGTCGGCGCGCAGATTCATGAATCGTACTGGACCGACCCGCTGACGCTGGCCACCAAGCGCGTGGTCGATGCGGGCGTGGTCGTCGTGGCCGCGGCCGGCAACTGGGGCAAACACCAGGACGGGACGCCCGTCTGGGGCGGCATCGCCGCGCCGGGCAACGCCCCGTGGGTCCTCACGGTCGGCGCCTCGAGCACCAACGGCACCCCGACCCGCAGCGACGACACGCACGCGAGCTTCAGCTCGCGCGGGCCGACCTACCTCGACTGGGCCGCCAAGCCCGACCTGCTGGCGCCGGGCGCCGGCTCGGTCTCGCTGTCGGTGCCGGGCAGCACCTTCTACACGACGCGCGCCTCGTCGCTTCTGCCGGGCGCGGACACGAGCACCGGCGCGCTGCCGTACCTCTCCTTGAGCGGCACGAGCATGGCGACGCCGGTCGTCGCGGGCGTGGTCGCGCAGATGCTGCAGGCGAATCCGTCGCTGACACCGAACGCGGTGAAAGCGCTGCTGCAGTACACGGCGCAGGTCTACCCGGGGATTCGGCCGCTCGAACAGGGCGCGGGCTTCCTCAACGCGGTGGGCGCGGTGCGCCTGGCGCGCTTCTTCGCGACGGCGCAGCCGGGGCAGACGGTGCCCACGCAGAAGATGTGGAGCAAGCACATCATCTGGGGGAACCACCAGCTGCACGGCGGCCTGATCAACCCGGCCGCGAACGCGTTCCAGGTCGGCACGACGTGGGGCGTCGCCAAAACGGACGCCAACGACAACATCGTCTGGGGCACGGACTGCGGCGTCGACGGCTGCGACAACATCGTCTGGGGCACCGACGATCCCAACGACAACATCGTCTGGGGCACCTCCGATGACAACGACAACATCGTGTGGGGCACCGACGATGGCAACGACAACATCGTGTGGGGCACGGACTGCGGCGGCGGCGACTGCGACAACATCGTGTGGGGCACCGACGATAGCGACAACATCGTCTGGGGCACGGCCGACGCCAACGACAACATCGTGTGGGGCACGGCGGGGCTCAACGTCGACGACATCGTGTGGGGCACCGACGACGCCAGCGACAACATCGTGTGGGGCACCGACGATAACGACAACATCGTGTGGGGCACCGACGACAGCGACAACATCGTGTGGGGCACCGACGACAACGACAACATCGTCTGGGGCACCGCCGATGACAGCGACAACATCGTGTGGGGCACCGACGACAGCAACGACAACATCGTGTGGGGCACCGATGACAACGACAACATCGTGTGGGGCACCGACGACAACGACAACATCGTGTGGGGCACCGCCGGCTCGCTCGTGCACGTCTGGGAAGCGTCGCCCGACGGGACGATTACCCCGCTCAACGGACCGACCGTGTTCGACAAATTCACGGACAAGAAGCTCCTGCGTCTGACCCAATCGGTCCACGTGACGCCGCCGCCGTCTGGTAACTAACCCCGGGCTAACAAGGGTCCATCATGGAAAAGATGCCTTACAGCCCGGAACTGGACACGCAAGTGCTTCCAGTGCCAGACGGGCCGGTGACTAGCAGCGACTGGAGAAACGGTCTTCCGGTGCTGACCAGTGGTTGGGTCACACTGCGGGAACTGCGCGCCTCCGACGCCGCTTCGCTCTTCGCGCTGTTGACGACCGAGGAAGTCGCCCGATTCATTTCGCCGCCACCGTCCACCGTCGAGGGATTCGAGAAGTTCATCGCGTGGACGCACCGGCAGCGCACCGCCGGCAGCTACGCCTGCTTCGCGGTGACGCTCAAGGGGTTCGACACGGCGGTCGGGATCTTCCAGATCCGCGGAGGCCACGCCGGACTCGAAACGGCCGAATGGGGCTTCGCGATCGGCTCGGCGTTCTGGGGCACCGGGGTGTTTCAGGCAGGCGCCGAGATGCTAATCGAGTTCGCCTTCGACACGCTCCACGTTCGTCGCCTCGAGGCCCGCGCCGCCGTGCAGAACGGCCGGGGCAACGGCGCGCTGAAGAAGGTGGGCGCCGTGCAGGAAGCCATCCTCCGGAGGTCGTTCGTCAAGAACGGCCGGATCTTCGACCAGGTCCTCTTTGCGATTCTCGAGAATGACTGGCGGGCTGGACGTGAAGCCACACCGCTGAGGCATCACGAGCTCGTGCACTAAACAATCGTTCACACCAACGGCGCCCGTCCGGGCCGGCCACAATCACATGGCCGGCCCTTTTTTCATGCAGTGGGCGGCGTGACTTCAACCGGCCGCGATGGTTCGCTCGACCACTCGCTCCATGAGCCCGCGTAGAGTCTGGCGCCGCGGAGGCCTGCGTGCTCGAGCGCGAGCAGGTTGTGGCAGGCCGTGACGCCTGAGCCACAGTAGGCAACAACCTGGTCCGCCGGCGCACCGTCGAAGGTTGCGGCGAACTTCTCGCGTAGCTCGCCGGCCGAACGAAACCCGCCCCGATCGTCGAGATTCTGCATGAAGAAGTGGTTGACGGCGCCTGGAATGTGTCCGGCGACTTTGTCGATCGGTTCGACTGCGCCTGTATAACGTTCGGGCGCCCGCGCGTCGACAAGACGCGCGCTCTTGTCGGCAACGAGCCGTGCCATCTCCCCCACATCAACGGCCATGCCTCCCAGGGGCAATCCACTGAAGACCTGTGGCGCGCGTGCCTCTGCTCCGGCCGACGTTGGACGCTGCTCGGTCAGCCACCTCGCGAACCCGCCGTCGAGCACCGCGACGCTGTCATGTCCCATCCATCGAAGCAGCCACCACAGACGGCTCGCAAACATGCCGCCGTCCTGGTCGTAGGCGACCACCTGCACACCCTTGGCGATGCCGAACCGTCCGAGCGTGTCCGCCAATGTCTCCGGGGTGGGCAACGGGTGGCGGCCGTTGCGACCGGACAGTTCGCCGGAGAGATCCTTTGCGAGGTGCGCGTACACGGCGCCAGGGATGTGTCGCGACAGATACTCGCGTTCTCCCCATGCCTCGTCGTTCAGCGCGAAGCGGCAGTCGACGACGGCCCAGGCCTGATCTGACAGGTGGTTCGCGAGCGAGCTGGTGTCGACGAGCGTGGTGAACGCCATTGGGTTGGCCTTAGAGCGCGTTGCGAAATTGGCTCGTGTCAGGGCTGAGGGCTCAGTGCTGAGGGTTTTCCCGCCTACTCTGCCCTTAGCCCTGAGCCTTCAGCCCTACGCGCGTCATTTTGCAATGCACTCTTAGATTAGGATACTGCCGGATTAAGTAGCTGCCTACGAACCGGATACCCTGATCAGACGTCTAAATCCGGGACCATGCGCCTGTCCGCCTTGCTCGTCGCTGCGCTCCTTTGTGCTCCCCCTGTGTGGGCGGCCGACGCCGCCAGGATCGACGCGACGCTCATCATCAGCTCCGACACCGGTCGGACCCCGAACCAGGCCGTCTGGCGGACGATTCCAACCGTGGGCGGGTTCGTGCAGCGCGAGCCGCACGAAGGCGCCGAACCGAGTCAGGCGACGGAATTCAGCGTGGCGTTCGACGACACGATGCTGTACGTCAACGTGCATGCGTACGATCGCGAGCCCGACAAAATCGTCACCTATCTCACGCGTCGAGACGATGATTCACCCTGCGACTGGATTCGCATATTCATCGATTCCTATCACGATCGCAAGACCGCGTACGAATTCGCGGTCAACCCGGACGGCGTCAAGCAGGATCGCTACTGGTTCAACGACACGAACAACGACAAAAGCTGGGACGCCGTCTGGGATGTGACTGTCGCACGCGACCAGTCTGGCTGGTCCGCGCAGTTCCGCATTCCGTTTTCGCAGCTCCGATTCACAAAGGCGGCCGCGAACACGTTTGGCTTTGCCGTCGCGCGTGAAATCAGCCGGCTGAAGGAAACCACGACCTGGCCGCTGCTCGCTCGCAGCGCGCCTGGCTATGTCTCGTCGTTCGGTGAGGTCGCCGGACTGTCAACGACGGCCGCATCCAAACGGCTGGAAGTGACGCCGTATGCGGTCGCCAACCTCACCAGACAACCGACCGGCGGCAACCCGCTTCTGAGCGCCTCGGCGCCGGGCGGCGAACTCGGCGTGGACGTCAAGTATGCGCTGACGCCGGGGTTGACGCTGACCGCCACGGTGAATCCCGACTTCGGCCAGGTGGAGGCCGATCCGGCCGTTGTCAACCTCTCGGCCTTCGAAACCTTCTTTTCGGAGCAGCGGCCGTTTTTTGTCGAGGGCTCGGGCAACTTCCGCTTCGACGCCGACTGCTACGACGGCTGCAACAACCTGTTCTATTCGAGGCGGATCGGCCGTGCCCCGCAGGCGATCGTCAACCTGCCGTACGGCGACGCCATCTACACGGATTCGCCGGCCCAGACGGCCATCCTTGGGGCGGCCAAGGTGACGGGACGGGTGGGGCGCTACGCCATCGGCGTGATGAACGCCGTCACGCGGGACGAGTTCGCCCGCGTGCTCATTGGATCGACCCCGTCGCGCCAGGCCGTTGAGCCCGCGTCGAACTACTTGGTGTCCCGCGTTCGGCGCGAGTTTGCGAACCAGTCGTACGTCGGCTTCATGGCGACGGCGGTCAACCGGGGGCAGAACGATGCGGCGAACATCCTGCCGGAAAGCGCTTATGTGGGTGGCATGGACTTCGACTGGCGTTTCCGAAAACGCTACAGCGTCAACGGTTTTTGGGAGGCCAGCCGTGTGAGCGGCCACGCAAGCGCGATCGAGAACGTTCAGAAGAGCAGCCGCCACAACTTTCAGCGACCCGATCTGACGAGCACGCAGCTGGATCCGACGCGCACGTCGCTCGCGGGCGGAGCCGGCGCCATCAGCGTCAGCAAGATCGGCGGCGAGTACGTCCGCTTCAACTCGAATTTCTACTTCCGGTCTCCGGGATTCGAAACCAACGACCTCGGATTCCTGAGGCGCGCCGATCAGCGGCAGATGAGCAACTGGATTCAGTTTCGCAACGATCGGCCGTCGCGCTGGTTCCGCAACCGGGCCATCAACTTCAATCAATGGGCGGGCTGGAATTTCGACGGCGACCGGCTCGGCAGCGGAGGCAACGTCAACGGCAACGTCACGTTCATCAACAACTGGCAGGCCGGCGGCGGCTTCGGCCCCCAGTTGGCGGGGCTCGACGATCGCGTGGCGCGAGGCGGTCCGGGCGTTCGCACCAACACCAACCGCGAGCAGTGGTTCTGGTTCTACTCCGACAATCGCCGCCGGGTTTCGGCCGGCCTCGAAGGAGATGTCGGCGGTGACGGCCAGGGTTCATCGTGGCAGCAATTCGACCCCTCCGTCACGGTTCGTCCGACGCCGGCGATCATGTTTTCGGTGGGTCCGCGCATCAACCGAAACGTCGCCGATGCACAGTGGGTCACCAACCTGACGGGAGAGCCGACACACTATGTGTTCGCGCACCTCGATCAGACGACTGTCTCGATGACGGCACGATTCAACTACACGATGACCCCCAACCTGTCGCTCCAGCTCTACGCGCAGCCGTTCGTTTCAGCCGGGGAGTACAACGCATTCAAGGAGATTGCCGACCCGCGCAACCCCGATTACAACCTGCGGTACGCACCGTTTGACTACGCGTACGACGCGTACGGCAACCCGGATTTCAACGTCAAGTCATTCAGGACGACCAACGTGCTGCGGTGGGAATACAAACCCGGATCGACGCTGTTCGTCGTCTGGCAGCAGGCGCGCTCGAATTACGCCGTGCCGGGCGGCTTCGAGATCGGCCGCGACGCTCGCGCGATTTTCGGCGTGCCCCCGCACAACGTCTTCCTCGTCAAAATCTCCTACTGGCTGAACTACTAGGGCGCCAACGGTCGTCGCGCCCGGTGCACGGAGGGGGTGACCACCGGCCGCGGGCCTCGGCATGAGCCCACCGCCCCGACAAGGGCGGCGCCACGCGCCCGGGGCCGCCGAATCGGTGTAATCAGGCTGGTTCTTATAGAATGTTGGCCTGCCCCGATGACGACCGAAGAGAAGGACCAGCACGCGACTGCCGCGCCGACGGCGCCGATCGACTTCATTCGGTCGATCGTGGCCGAAGACCGCGCCGCGGGGAAGCACGGCGGGCGTGTCACCACCAGGTTCCCGCCCGAGCCGAACGGCTATCTGCACATCGGCCACGCCAAGTCGATCTGCCTGAATTTCGGGGTCGCCGAGGAAACGGGCGGCACCTGCAACCTGCGCTTCGATGACACGAACCCGGCCAAAGAAGACGTCGAGTATGTCGACGCCATCCAGCAGGATGTGGAATGGCTGGGCTTCACCCCGGACGCCCTCTTTTTTGCGTCCGACTACTTCGAACAGCTCTATCAGTTTGCGCTCGAGCTCATCCGCCGCGATCGGGCGTACGTGGACAGCCTGAACGCCGACGAGATTCGGGCGTATCGAGGCACGCTGACCGAGCCCGGACGCAATAGTCCCTATCGCGACAGGCCGGCCGCCGAAAACCTCGACCTGTTCGCCCGCATGCGGGCCGGAGAATTCGAGGACGGCACGCACGTGCTGCGCGCGAAGATCGACATGGCGTCCGGCAACTTCAACATGCGCGACCCGACGCTCTACCGCATTCGCCATGCGGCGCACCATCGGACGGGCGACGAATGGTGCATCTACCCGATGTACGACTTCGCGCATCCGCTCTCCGATGCCCTCGAACGCATCACGCACTCGCTGTGCACGCTGGAGTTCGAGGATCACCGCCCGCTGTACGACTGGCTGGTCGATAGCCTGAGCGACGCCTTCGGAGGCGACAAGCCGCAGCAGATCGAATTCGCGCGGCTCAACCTCAGCTACACCGTGATGAGCAAGCGCAAGCTGCTCCAGCTTGTCCAACAGGGGTCGGTGGCGGGGTGGGACGATCCGCGGATGCCGACGATCCGCGGCCTGAGGCGGCGGGGGTACACACCGGAGTCGATCCGGGACTTCTGCCTGCGGATCGGCATCGCCAAGAAAGAAAACGCCATCGACATGGCGCAGCTCGAGCACTGCATCCGTGAAGACCTCAATCGCCACGCGCAGCGGGTGATGGTCGTGCTGCGCCCGCTGAAGGTCGTCATCACGAACTATCCGGAGGGGCAGGTCGAGGAGCTTGACGTCATCAACAACCCCGAGGATCCGACCGTGGGCACGCGAAAGGTGCCGTTCTCCCGCGTCCTGTACATCGAGCAGGACGATTTCCGGGAGGACCCGCCCAAGAAGTTCTTTCGCCTGTCGCCGGGCAAGGAAGTTCGGCTGCGCTGCGCCTACTTCATCACGTGCACGGAGGTCGTGAAAGACGGCAACGGCGAGCTGGTCGAGCTGCGGTGCACGTACGATCCGGCGACGCGCGGCGGCGACTCGCCCGACGGACGAAAAGTCAAGGCGACGCTGCACTGGGTGTCGGCGGTCCACGCCGTCCGATCGGAAGTCCGCCTCTACGATCGCCTGTTTTCGGTTGAAGACCCCGAGCGCGACGAGGTTGGCAAAACCTTCCTCGATCACGTGAATCCCAGCTCTCTCGAGGTGCTGGACGGATGCCTGGCCGAGCCCAGCCTGGCCGCCGCGGAACCGGGCTCGCGCTTTCAGTTCGAGCGCCTGGGCTACTTCTCGGTGGACCCAGACTCGCGCGCCGGCGCGCTGGTCTTCAATCGCACCGTGTCCCTGCGCGACACGTGGGCGAGGCTCTCGCAGAAGACAGAGCGCTGATGGAATATCACATCACGCAGTACGACCTCGAGCAGGGCGCGCTCGAAATCCAGTACATCGAAGAGTATTTCGGGGAGTTTCCCCGCAAGAAGACCGCCGCGGAAATCGTCCGGAGGCTGACCGGCCGCCCTCATCTCATCCTGCTCGCGAATGCGCCGCTCGCCGACGACTCCGGCACCGTCGCGCCCGTCTCGTTCAAGGTGGCGCACGAGATCTGCTCGCCGGAGTCGGAGCCGAAATTGAACGATCTCGTCAATCGCCTGCGCGATCACGTGCGGTTCGAAGGGCGGAAAGTGCTCTACACGTGGATTGGCGGGACCCGTCGCGACTGGCGCGGCCAGGGCCATTTCCGCGCGCTCACCGAGCAGCAGGAAGTGTGGGCGGTCGAACAGGGCTTCGACGAGATCGTCGTCAAGACGAAGAACAAGTTCTACGACATGCGGGGCACCCTCGATCACCTGCGATTCGAGGTGGTGAAATACGAGCGCCACTTCAGCGACAACGCTGAATCGAAGGTGTATCTCAGCAAGAAGCTGCACGCCGAGGTGCTCGACGCCCACCGCAGCGCCAAGACGGTCGTCCAGGCGACGATCTAACCGAGCATGATCGAGACGGACCGTGTCCTCGCGACGAATCGCGCTGGCTGGAATCATGTCGCGCCGATGTTCCACGGAGGTACGGCGCTGCCAGAGTATGGGCCGCTGGCGCCGACCGAGGACGAGCTCAGACTCCTCGATGCCAAGCCCGGCCTGCGCGCGCTGGAGTTGGGATGCGGGAGCGGGCACTCGCTTCGCTACCTCGCCGAGCGCGGCGCGAGTGAACTCTGGGGCATCGACCTGTCTCCGGTACAGATTGCTTTTGCGGAAGAGACGCTCCGCCCGTTTGCGCCGCGGGTTCGGCTCATCGAGTCTCCGATGGAGATCGATCCGGGAGTCCCGTCGGATCACTTTGATCTCGTGCTCTCCATCTATGGACTGGGATGGACGACAGACCTGCCCGGTACGCTGGCGCTCGTCGCCCGCTACCTGCGACCAGGCGGGTGTTTCCTCGTCAGCGGGGAGCACCCGGTGTACGGGTGCCTCGAGTGGAATGGAACACAGTACGCCTTCGCGGAGCCCTACTGCACGGAAGGTCCTCGCGAACACAAGTCGTGGAAGGGTGTGCCGATCGTCATCCAACGACAAACACTCGGCGCCTTCGTCGGACAGGTCATTCAGGCGGGCCTGCAGATCGAGGCATTGGTGGAGACGCCCCTCAATGAGGCCGCGGTGAAGGAGGCACACGTCGATCCGGCGCGCTGGTATTCAGCGGCTCGGGCGAAGGTGATGCCGACCACGTTCATCATCAAGGCGCGGAAACCGGCTTAGGCTCCCGCTCCGCAAGCGGCTTCATGACGCAGCGGACAGGACCCGGCTCTGTCATGAAACCACTCAGGAGATAATGAGGCCGTGCGTCGATGGTTGCACCTGACCGTCGCCCTTCTCTTCGTCGCCGCGGCGACGGTCGCCGCCCAGCAGTTTCGCGTACCGGACCGGCCTCGCGGGACCGATCTCACCTACGACGGCCGGTTCACGTTTGTGCGGCTGCGCTGGAAGTCCGACTTCGGCTTTGCGCGCCGTGGCTTCAGCACCGCGTGGGATCACGACTACCCGCGCGCTGAGCAACACCTGTCGCTCATTCTCGACGAGCTCACCGGACTCGATATCCGCCTCGACGGCAGCCTGATTCTCACGCTCGACGATCCCGAACTGTTCAAGTACCCGATCGCCTTCATGTGGGAGCCCGGCTTCTGGAATCTCACCGATGGCGAGGCGGAGTCGTTTCGCGCCTACCTGCTGAAGGGCGGCTTCGCGGTGTTCGAGGACTTCGACGGCGCGCAGCAATGGGATAACTTCGCATCCCAGATGCGCCGGGTGCTGCCTGACGGCCGCTTCGTCAAGCTCGACAACACCCATCGCATCTTCGACACGTTCTTCAAGATCGATGACATCGACGCGATTGTGCATCCGATGACACGCATTCGCCCGAGCTACCTCGGGATCTTCGAGGACAACGATCCGTCGAAGCGACTGATGGTCGTGGCGAATTTCGACAACGACGTCCCTGAGTATTGGGAGTGGTCGGGGCAGGGACTCTTCCCGTTCGACGCGTCGAATGAAGCGTATAAGTTGGGCGTCAACTACATGCTCTACGGGTTGACCCACTAGATTCGGGCCACGAGCCACGAGCTATACGTCCAGTTCGTAGGATTCGAGGGGGTGAAATACGAGCGCTTCCGCTGACAATGCTGAGTCGAAGGTACATCTCAGCAAGAAACTGCACGCCGAAGTACGCGACGCTCACCGCAGTTTCGGAATCAGCCTTTTTGCGGGTCCTGTCCGCGAGCAGCCCACTCAACCACCCCACCGCGCAAAGTCCGCGCGGCGGGGACCCCGGGGGTGCTCACGCCGCAGAAACGTGCTCACGGCTGCCGGCCCTCCGCGCCCGAGCGCGGGGTCCCGCATCGCGGCAGCCGCGTTGGGGTGCCTCGGGCGCCGCGGCCACCCGCACGCGGGCTGGACTCCCACCGTTGAAACATTTCGACACGGCGCCGCCGGTGAGTTGAGGCCGTTACGGGCCAGCATGGCACATCATTCCGGACTCGCCTGCGCGTCCAGATTCCGCGCCTAATCGCCTGTGCTGCTTGCGGGCTAATAGTAGAATCGCCGGTGAGTCTGGCAGTTGGAGTCCTTTGTAATGAAATTGCGCGTTGTCGTGATGGCACTTGCGGCCACGGCGGCCGCGTGCTCGTCTCGGCGACCACCAGCGCTCAAGGATGTAGAGGCTCGGTTTTCCGCTCACCGAACGGAACTTGCCGATGTGACTCGAATGATCGAAGGAGATGCCCGGTCTCAAGACGCGTTCTCCGTAGGAAAAGACCACGTGGGCGAGTATTGGCAGGGATTCACTGGGTGGTCGAAGCTGAGTGGCCCCAACGTTCCGTTCGCGCGGGTTCTGGAGGAGAGCGGACTGACGCAGGATCGGTACAACCGCTACATGAGTGTGCTTTCGGCGTTTGGCGCCGAACGAGTCACCTTTGTGCGGCTCTCGGGCGCTCCGCCTAGGACGGAATTGCTTCTCTACCGATCGGGGATGGTCTTTTCAGGGTGCGTGATGGATCTGACGAATGAACGCCTTGTTCCGGATGCCGGGCAAGGAGAGAACGGTCAAGTGACGGCCCTCGCCGACGGATGGTTTGTCCGGTACGCGTGCGTTTAGTATCCCTGTGGGCAACTTCTGCTGGGAGAGTGAACATCCTGGATGCAGCCCGTTCAGATGGTGCTCGGTGTTCCTCGAACGAGGAAGACGCTGCCCTCGCTCACCGTCCGGTTTCATGACCCAGCGGGTGGCCGCGAACGGGCGCCCGCCGGGCGCGGAGGCGTGAGCCGTGACCATGGTTTTTCGCCGAGCACCCCGGGGTCCCCGCCGCGCGGAGTTTGCGCGGTGGGGTGGCTCGGTGGGCTGTTCGCGGACAGGACCCGGCTCGTCATGAAACCGCTCTCGAGCCTGCGAGCCCACGAGCTAGACGTCCAGTTCCTCGGCCTGGTCGGCGCGCTCCATGATGAACCGGAAGCGGGCGGACGCGTCCTTGCCCATCAGCTCGTTCATGACGCGATCGGTGACGATCTGATCGGTCACTTCCACGCGCAGCAGGCGGCGGGTCTTCGGGTTGAGCGTCGTTTCCCACAGCACTTTCGGCATCATCTCGCCGAGACCCTTGAAGCGGGTGATTTCCGGCGTCCCCCGGCCGTGACCGTTCTTCGCGTGCTGCTTCAGAATCCCGTCCCGCTGCGCATCGTCGAGCGCCCAGTGCGTGTCCTTGCCGATGTCGATGCGATAGAGCGGCGGCTGGGCGAGGTACACGTGACCGTTCGTGATGAGCTGGGGGAGATGCCGGTAGATGAACGTCAGGAGGAGCGTGGCGATGTGGTTGCCGTCGGAATCGGCGTCGGCCAGGATGATGATCTTCCCGTAGCGAAGCCGGGACAGCTCGAAGTTCTTGCCGAGGCCGCAGCCAAGCGCGATGACCAGATCGGTGAGCTCCTTGTTCTCGAGCACCTTGGCCAGCGACGCGCTCTCCGTGTTGAGCACCTTGCCGCGAAGGGGAAGAATCGCCTGCCGCGCGCGATCGCGCCCCTGTTTGGCCGACCCGCCGGCCGAGTCGCCTTCCACGATGAAGATCTCGCTGCCTTCGCTTGTCGAGTTCGTGCAGTCGCTCAGCTTTCCCGGCAGGTTCAGGCGCGTGGACGTCGCGCTCTTGCGCGACACCTCGGCCTGCGCGGCGCGGCTGGCCTCGCGCGCGCGCGCGGCGAGAATGATGCGCCCGACGATCGCTTCGGCGACGCTGATGTTGTGGTTCAGCCAGTGCTCGAGCGCGGGCCGCACGACGCCGTCGACGGCCGACACCAGCTCGGGGTTGTTCAGGCGATCCTTCGTCTGGCCCTGGAACTGCGGCTCCTGAACGAACAGGCTCAGCACGCCGGTGAGACCTTCGCGAATGTCTTCGGCGATGAGCGTCACGCCTTTGGGCGAGAGATTGTGTGTCTCGATGAAATTGCGGACCGCCTTGCCGATGCCGGCCCGCAGCCCGCCTTCGTGCGTCCCGCCCGAGCCGGTGGGGATGCCGTTGACGTACGACCGGAGGTGCTCGTCGGTGGCTTCGGTCCACTGCAGGACGAGATCCATTCGCAGCCCTTCGTCTTTGTTCAACGTGAAGGGGGCTTCGTGCACCGGCTTGGCGCCGCGCTCGGCGATGATCTTCTTCAGGTAGTCGACGAGGCCCTCGGCCTGCTCGAAGACGGCTTTCTGCTTCGTCGCCTCGTCGTCGAACACGACCTTCACGCCTTTGTGCAGGTAGCTGGCGACCTCGAGCCTCTCCCTGATGACGTCGGGCTCGAACTCGATCTTCGGGAAGATCGTGGCGTCGGGGCGGAAGTACACGGTGGTCCCGGTGCCCCTGGCCGCGCCAACCTTCCTGAGCGCTCCGACGGGCTTTCCCTGCTTGAAGCGCATTTCCCATTGCCCGCCGTCGCGCTTCACCGTGGCCACGAGTTCTTTCGACAGCGCGTTGACCACGCTGGCGCCGACGCCGTGGAGGCCTCCCGCGGTCTTGTAGCTGCCGTGCTCGAACTTGCCGCCGGCGTGCAGGACGGTAAAGATCACTTCAAGCGCGCTTTTCTTCGTTTTCGGATGCTTGTCCACGGGCACGCCGCGGCCATCGTCTTCGATCGTGATGGAGGAGCCGTCGGAGTGGAGCGTGACATGGATATTGGACGCGAACCCGTTCATCGCCTCGTCGATCGCGTTGTCGAGAATCTCCCAGACGAGATGGTGCAGCCCGGACGAGCCGACGCCGCCGATGTACATACCGGGGCGTTTTCGAACCGGCTCGAGGCCCTCGAGCACGGTGATGTCTTTGGCGGTGTATTCCGCGGATGCCATCAGTTCTAGTCGTCGTTCGGTTCGGCCGCGGCCTTTTTCGATCGAGTGGTGCGCCTCGCCGCAGGCTTGCGCGATCCCGCTGGCCCCGCGGCGCGAGCCGTCTTCCGCGGTCCCGCCGATGCCGGCCCTCTCGCCCGCGGCCGCCTCGGCGTCGCGCGGCCGAGCAGTTCGGCCGTCGTGTCGATGACATTGCCGTCGTGATCGGCCGGTTCGGCGTCAATCGGGATGAGCGGCTGGCCGGCGCCTTCGTCCACCGCCTCGTCGATAGCCGAGTCGTCGTGGGGAGACGAATCGAGCGGTTGCGCGACGTGAACATCGGTTGGCCGCTGCAACGCCGCGCCCGGAAACACGCGGAGGCCTCCGCGCCGGTCGCGCTCGAGGCGCATCACGCCGTCGCGTTGGCACGCGCGCAGCAGATCCATCAGCCCGCCAAAGCCATACCGCCGTTCGTCGAAGCTGCCGTCCGCCGCGCGGAGCAGCTGCTTCACGTTGCGGATGTACATCGGCCATCTGGCGGTCGTCGCCTTCTGAAGAACCTCGTTCACGAACCGGACGCCGTCCGCCGCCGACTCCGTGACGGCCGGCGCCGGCGAACTGTATTGGTCTCCGGACCTCTGGTCTCCGGACCTCGACACGTCAGCGGCACCCGCGGCCTGGACGACATCCGGGGGCGGGGGCATCTCGTCGGTCGTCGTTCGGACTTTCTGATCCGCTCCCTCGCCCTCGTCGAACAACGGGTTCAACTCGACCATCACGCTGCGGCCGGTCTGCTTCAGGAGGACCAGGCCCGAATGCGCGAGCTTCTCGGTGAAATCCAGAAAGGAGGACGCGCCGTAGTTGCGCTCGGAGAACGTCGAGTCGAGCTGCAGCAGCGTGCTCTTGAGGAGGCCCGTCTGCGGCGACACCTCGCGGTCGGCCAGAATCTTGAGCGCCCGCCGGACAATCGGAAACGCCTGCGCCACGGGCGACGCCGCGGGCTGCGCGACGGGACGCCCGCCTTTGCTCGGCATCCGTCGCACGCCGGAGAGGTTTTCGTACGCGATGAACTCGTGGCAGTTCCGCTGCAGGATTCCGCTCGTAAACGCGCGTCCTCCGACGACGAACACCTTCTTGTCGTACTGCTTGAGCTTCTCGACGAGCGACAGAAAGTCGCTGTCGCCGCCGACGATCACGTAGGCGTTGATGTGCTGGTGCGTGAACGCCATCTCGAGCGCGTCGAGCGCGAGGTTGATGTCGGCGCCGTTCTTGTCGCCGCCCGGCGTCAGGTTGCGCTGGACGAGGCGGATGGCGTGCTGTGTGAGCGCGCGGCTGTACTCGCCGGCGCGCGTCCAGTCGGCGTAGGCGATTTTGGTGATGACCTCGCCGCGTTCCTTGATGGCCTCGAGGACGGCGCCGACGTCGAACTGCTGGCCGAGGGTGGTTCTGACGCCGATTTCGATGTTGTCGAAGTCGATGAAAACGGCGATGTTCAGGCGTTCCTGCTGAGAGGGCAAATCGGGAGTCCTTTCATGACGTCGTTCTATTCTATGCGCCATTCGTCAATGGCGGGGGGGCTTCTGGTGTGGGCCACAGGACGCGCGTGAACTGGCCGCGCTGCAGGAGTTCGCGTCCCTTGCCGCCTCGCCCGGACACCTCGTACTTGCCCGTGCTGATGGTCTGCTCGGCGCCGCGGCTGGTTTCGACGGTCAGCAGGTCGCGGTCACCAGCCGACGCAATGAAGCCGAGGACCCGGTCGTCCTTGCCGAGCTTGATCAGGATGACACCTTTGCCGGGGCCCGACAGGTAATTGACTTCGTTCACCTTGCAGAGCAGGCCGCGCGCCTCGGCCGTGGCGGCGATGAGCACTTCGCCGCCGGCGATCTTCGCGACGCCGACAATCTCAGACTCTTTCGCCGGGCGCGCGTAGCGGCGGCCCGCCCGCGTGCTGGGCTCGACGAGCGGTTCGAGGCTGAAGCGCAGCGCATAGCCGTCGCTGCTGACGGCCACGCCGTGCACGGGGGCGGCGGCACCTTCTTTTTTCGGCGTGATGTTGCCGACGGCCCGCGGATCGAAGCTGAGTGCGGCCACGACCCGCTCGCCGTCCTTCAGCTTGAACAGCCGCTGAATCGGCTCGCCGTAGCCGGTGGACGCCGGCACGTCGATGATCCGGCACGTGTACGCCGCGCCGAAGTTGCTGAAGAACGCGCAGGTCGCGCGCGTGCTGCCGGCAAACGCCGCCAGGACCGCGTCGCCTTCGCGCAGCCGCGTGGTGGACAGATCCTTCACGTCCTTCTGCCGTTTCACCCATCCGTCGCGCGAGACGATCACCACGTTGTCTTCTTCGACGATGAAATCGTCGGCGGAGTATTCGGGCTCGGCGCTGTCGCTCTCGATCGTCGTACGGCGCTTGTCGCCGTACGTCTTGCTGATGTCTTCGAGCTCGGTCCGCACGAGGTTCCACCGGCTCTCTTCGTTCCTGAGCAGCGAGCTGATTTGCCGCGCCCGCGTCCGCTTTTCGTCGAGCTCCTTGCGGATGATCAGGATTTCCAGGCGCGCCAGGCGATAGATTTTCAGCTCGAGGATGGCGTCGGTCTGCTCGGCGTCGAGCTTGAACCGGGTCATGATCTTCCCGGCCGAGTCCGCCTTCCCGTCCGACTTGCGGATGATCTTGATGATCTCGTCGAGCGCGTCGAACACCGTTTCGAAGCCCTCGAGCAGGTGGATGCGCTTCTTGAGGGCGCCGAGCTCGTGCTCGAGCCGCTTGGTGACGACCTCCAGCCGGAAGTGCAGGAAGTGCCAGAGGATTTGCTTGAGGTCGAGCCGCTCGGGCCGGCCGACGTCTGGATTTTCGGTCGGGATCAGGCACGTCAGGTTGACGGCGAAGTTGATCTGAAGCGGCGTGTGCTTGAACAGGTACGCCATGATCATCTTCTCGTCGGCGTCCTTCTTCAGCTCGAGCGCGATCCGCACGTCTTCGGTCGACAGATCTTTCACGTCGAGCAATTGGGGGAGCTTGCGGCCGATCACGACATCGGCAATCCGCTCCACCAGCTGCGCCTTGTTCACGGTGTACGGCACGCTGTCGATGTAGATGGTCTTGGTCGAGCGCGTGTCGGGGCCGAGGTCCCAGGTCCCCCGCAGCCGGATCGATCCCGAACCGGTTCTGTAGATCTGCTTGAGCTCCTCGGCCGAGTTGAGAATCTGCCCGCCGGTGGGGAAGTCGGGTCCCTTGATGTAGCGGCACAATTGCGCGTTGCCGATGTCCTCGTTGTCGAGCAGCTTGACGAGGGCCGTGCACACCTCGCCCAGGTTGTGCGGCGGGATGTTCGTGGCCATGCCGACGGCAATCCCCGTGGCGCCGTTGACGAGCAGGTTCGGCAGCCGCGCCGGCAGGACGACCGGCTCGGTCTTGGTCCCGTCGTAGTTCGGCCTGAAGGGGACGGTCGCCTGTTCGATTTCGGTGAGGATCTGGTCGCTGATGCGCGCGAGGCGGCATTCCGTATAGCGCATGGCCGCCGCGCTGTCGCCGTCGAGCGATCCGAAGTTTCCGGAGCCGTCCACGAGCGGATAGCGGAGCGAGAACGCCTGCGCCATTCGCACGAGCGTTTCGTAGAGCGCCGCGTCGCCATGTGGATGGTAGCTGCCCATGACGTCGCCGACGACCTTGGCGCACTTGCGGTGCTTGACGTCGGCCGTCAGGTTCTGCTGCCACATCGTGTAGAGAATGCGGCGCTGGACCGGCTTGAGGCCGTCGCGCACGTCGGGCAGCGCGCGGGCGGTGATGACCGAAAGCGCGTAGTTGAGATAGCGCGCCTGTGCCGCTTCGTGCAGCGCGACGTTTTCGGTCTCGTGGCCTCCGCCACCGAGGAGCGCCGAGCGAATGGCCGCGTCGCGGGCCGTCGCCGAACCGCTGTCAGCGTCGTCGATGTTGTCGAAAAGGGATTGCGCGGAAGGCTTTTTCCGTTTTGCCAAGACGATCGTATCTTACCGAAAAAACGAAGGGCGCGGCGATGTGCTGCCGCGCCCCCGAACCGTGAACCCCGAACCCCGAACCGTGAACCGTGAACCGCCTACTTAATGAAGAGCATCTCGCGGTACGTCGCGAGCGGCCAGGTTTCGTGCGGCATGATCACCTCGAGCTCGTCGCCGAGATCGCGCAGCGCGGCCATGCCGGGCACGACTTTGTCGCGAAAGTGCTTGGCGTGCTTGTCGGCGGCCCCGCCCTCGTGGGCGAGCTCCTTCTCGAGCCTGTCGGCCTGCTGCTTGAAGCGGTCGATGAGCTTCGTCAGCTTGTCGAGCGTCTTCTTGCCCTCGACCGACTTGGCGCCCGCCGACTTGACGGCCGAGACGCTGGCCGCCACCTGCCGCTGGTAGTCGAGCGCGGCCGGCATGATGTACCGGTTCGCCATCAGCACCATCAACTGGCCTTCGATGTTGACGACCTTGTTGTACTGCTCGAGCATGATCTCGTAGCGTGCGTTCAGCTCGCGTTCGTTGAGCACCTTGTATTTCTCGAACAGCGACACCACCTCTTTGGTGACGAGCTGTGGGAGCGCGTCCACCGTGTTCTTCAGGTTGAGCAGCCCTCGCTTGGCGGCTTCCTTTTCCCACTCCGGCGAGTAGTTGTTGCCGTTGAAGATGATTCGCTTGTTCTCCTTGATCACCTTCGGCAGCAGCTCGGCCACCGCCTTTTCGAGCGACTTGCCGCCTTTCATCGACTTCTCGAGCTCGCCGGCCATGTAGTCGAGCGACTCGGTGACGGCCATGTTCAGGGCAATGTTCGGATACGCAATGCTCTGGCCCGACGACACCGCGCGGAACTCGAACTTGTTGCCGGTGAAGGCGAACGGGCTCGTCCGGTTCCGGTCGCCGGCGTCGCGGGGGAGCTTCGGCAAGACCATGACGCCGGTGTCGAGCTCGCCGCCGGACTTGGTCGTCTTGGCGCCGCCTTTTTCGATCTGCTCGAAGATGTCCGTCAGCATGTCGCCGAGGAAGATCGAGAGAATCGCCGGCGGCGCTTCGTTCGCGCCCAGACGGTGATCGTTGCCGGCGCTCGCGATGCTCGCCCGGAGCAGGCCCTGCCACTTGTTGACCGCTCGCAGCACCGCCGTGCAGAACACCAGGAACTGCAGGTTGTCGTGGGTGTTCGTCCCCGGACCGAGCAGGTTGTGGCCGGCGTCGTCGCTCATCGACCAGTTGAGGTGTTTCCCCGACCCGTTGACGCCCGCAAACGGCTTTTCGTGCAGCAGGCAGGCGAGCCCGTATTTCGGCGCCGTCCGGCGCATCGTCTCCATCGTCATCATCTGATGATCGGTGGCGAGGTTGGCGTTCTCGAAGACGGGTGCGATTTCGTACTGGCTCGGCGCCACTTCGTTATGACGCGTTTTGACAGGCACGCCGACCTTGTACAGCTCCGTTTCCACGTCGGACATGAACGCCAGCACGCGATCGCCGATGGCGCCGAAGTACTGGTCTTCGAGCTCCTGGCCCTTCGGAGGTTTCGCGCCAAACAGCGTCCGGCCCGCGTTGATGAGATCGGGGCGAGACAGATAGAGGTACTGGTCGATGAGAAAGTATTCCTGCTCCGGGCCGCAGGTCGTGATCACGCGTTCGGCGTTCGAGCCGAACAGCTTGAGAACCCTGATCGCCTGCTTCGAGAGCGCTTCCATCGAGCGCAGCAGCGGCGTCTTCTTGTCGAGTGTCTCGCCGGTCCAGCTGACGAACGCGGTCGGGATGACCAGTGTCACCGCGCCGCCGCTGTAGAGCAGCCAGGGCGGGCTGGTCGGGTCCCACGCCGTGTAGCCGCGCGCTTCGAAGGTGGACCGCATGCCGCCCGACGGGAAGCTCGAGGCGTCGGGCTCGCCCTTGATGAGCTCTTTCCCGCTGAATTCCGCGACGGCCTTGCCATTGCCCGTGGGCGTCAGAAACGAGTCGTGCTTTTCGGCCGTGATGCCGGTCAGGGGTTGGAACCAGTGCGTGTAGTGCGTGGCGCCGTGCTCCACCGCCCATTCCTTCATCGCCTTCGCCACCGCGTCGGCGCCCGCCGCGTCGAGAGGATCGCCGTGCGTGATCGTTCGCCGCAGCGCCTGATACACCGTCTTCGACAACCGCGCCTGCTGCACGCCGTCGTTGAACACCAGGCTACCGAACGTCTCGGTCGCGTGCGGTGCGCTCGCCGAGCCGTTTCCCACTTTCACCGACCACGCGCGAATCGCGCCGATCGCCTCACCGAGCACTGCAGAACCCATGACCTCGCTCCCCTCTTAACGTTATGGATTGCGTTCGGAAAAATGCATTATTGGCTGACTCGTGCGGTCGTTGCAAGAAGATGAGAGGCCTGCGCTACCGCTCGGCGCCGGACTTACAAAGTGTCAACGCTGAATTCGTTGGGCCCGTCCCCCGCATCAAAGATCAAAGGAAGACCTAAAGACTGTCGCGGACGTGCCCGGTCCAGCCCAGCACGATCAGGAACTCGGCCAGCACCATGGCCGTCGCGCCCCAGATCTCGTCGTGCCCGATTCGAAATGCCGGCGCCACCACGCGACGGCCGTCGCGCTCGCGCTCGGTCGACACGACCGAGCCGGGCGCCATCAGGTCGTCCACGGGCACTTCGAGAATGCGCGCGACCTCCCCGTCGGTGGCGGCCAACGCCGGCCGGCGGCTGGTCGCGCCGACGATCGGGTGCAGGCGAAAGCCGCTGACCGGAATGTCGACCGGCGTCAACGCCCCCACGATGCGAACACCCTCGGTCGTCAGCGCGATTTCTTCGTGCGCTTCACGAAGGGCCGCCTGTTCGAAGCCTTCGCCCGGCTCGACGACGCCGCCGGGCAAGCTCACCTGTCCGCTGTGCCGCCCCAGCGTTGTCGCCCGCACGGTCAGCACGATATGCGCCCGGCCGGCGCGCGGGAAAACGAGCAACAGACCGGCCGCGTGCCGGATCCCAGCCGCGTCGAAACCTTCCGGCCAGACCCGTCGCGGCCGCGGTGCCATGTGCGCCTGCGCGGTCCTGCCGGGCAGGGGTTTTGCGAGTGCAGAACTCAGATCGGCGATCAGGGCGGAAAAAGAACGCGTCACCTGCAAAACGCTGAACGGAAAGTGTAAACGTTAACGTGAAGCGTAAGAGCGAGTCGCGCTCATTTTACGTTACGCGTCGTCTGGCGCCTCGTCAGGGAACGGCCGTCATCGCCGGACAGCTGCTCCTTGGCGCCGGGTAGGACGAGGACGTAATGGCGTTGACGATTTCCGAGCTGATAAAGGCATAACCCGCGTTGTTGGGGTGAAAGTCAGATGAGTAGTTCGACGGCAGATACGACCGCGCGTCACACATCAGATCGACGACGGTGAT
The DNA here is from genome assembly GCA_963755195.1 of uncultured Acidobacteriota bacterium. GTDB lineage: Bacteria > Acidobacteriota > Vicinamibacteria > Vicinamibacterales > CAVVIG01 > CAVQJU01. Next base: position 1,023,751 of record CAVWIZ010000001.1, read on the forward strand.
TCCTTGCGAGGTGAGCCCATTGACGCTGGCGGTCGTGAATCCTACGGACAGCCGTTGCTGAGCCTGCCGCTGGTCGAGTGGGGCGCCCGCGAAATATGGGAGCGCCGCGACATTCGGGACATTCAGGACGATGATGCGCGTCGAAGGCGCCCGGGTGCGGATCCCGGCGACAAGCGTCGCATAGTCGCCGGTGAACGCCCTGATTTGCGCGTCGATGAAGGCGGTCGCGTTGCCGCCACCCGCGCCGGCGCCAAGCGCGGACACGGTCGTGATCACGTCGTTGACGCCGGCAAAAACGGTGGTCACCGTCGAATCCGGCAGCACGAAGGGCATTTGTCCGTCGATGAAGTTGCCGAGAATCGTCCGGCCGTACTGCATGCCGAGCGCTTCGAAGTCTCGCCCGATGACCGCGGTCCCGACCCCGAGGTTCATCAGCTTCACGGTGAACTGCCGCGCCTTCAGGGCTCGCACCGTCACCGGCACGTACCCATGCCGTCCGGGCAATCGGTGTAGGGAAGGCACACGGCGCTCGATCCGACGCCCATCGCATCGCTCGCGCCGACGGCCGAATACACCACGGTCGAGCCAGCGACCGGCGGGCCGCTCGGGGCGGCCGGCTTGTCGTCGTCGGTGTTCAGGAACGGGAGCTTGCTGCAGGCCGAGGTCAGCACGCCAAGGCCCAGGACGGCCACTCCGATCCGCAAAATTGGAGAAGAGTGGCTCACCAAGAAAAAAAGTTGCAGGGAGGATACCGTCTGGACCGGGTCACCGTTATTAGAATGGCACGAATTGAGGGTCACGCGCGCGAGTATTCGCCGATGCGGCTGCGAATAATTGCCACCACTCTTCGCGCCGCCGCGACCGGTATGGTGAACGCCGCGCTCGGGCGCGTCGCGCCGACGGACGTGGACCTTCGCGTTGGCGATCCTGCGCCGGATTTCACACTTCCCGGCTCGGACGGCCGCACGTATCAGCTCAGCCATTACCGCAGCCGGCAGGCGGTGGTCATCGCGTGGTTCCCCAGGGCCTTCACCGGCGGGTGCACGACCGAGTGCCGGTCGCTTGGCGTCAACGACAGCGCGTTGCGCGCGTTCAACGTCCAGTACTTCGCGGCGAGTGTCGATGCACCCGGCAGCAACGCCGAGTTCGCTCGCGCGCTCGGCCTGCGGTTTCCCATTTTGAGCGATGAGTCCAGGGACACCGCCCGCGCCTACGGCGTGCTGACCAGGAGCGGCTTCGCGTCGCGTTGGACGTTTTACATCGGGCTCGACGGCCGCATACTCGACATCGACAAGCACGTCGAGGCGGCGTCGCACGGTCGTGACGTGGCCGCCCGTTTGTCGGAGCTTGGCATCTCATGACGCTGCTCGACCGATTCCGCACGCAACCGCGCCAGAAGCATCCCGATCCGACGGTTCGATTGGCCTATGTCGCCGAGCTTCCGCTCACCGAGCGCGATCTGATCATCGCGGCAGCGCTCGAAGACGAGGATGTGCGCGTGCGCCGTGCGGCGGTCGCCAAACTGATGGATCCGTCGGCGCTCGGTGCCATTGCGCGCGACGACGCCGACACCGGCGTGCGGGATCTCGCGCTGGCGATGCTGCGCGACATCGCGCTTGATGCCTTCGAGGGCGTGGACGAGAAGGACAGCCTGGGAGCCGTCGACGTGATCGGCGATGCCAGGACGCTGGCGCAGATTGCGAAAAACTCAGTGCGCGAGCCCGTGGGCCGCCAGGCGGTCGCGCGTCTCGAGCAGCTGGCCGACGCGCACATGCTGGCGTCGGTCGCCCGGCACGCCGTGCTCGAACCGATTCGCCAGGCGGCGTTCGGCCACTTGCACGATCGCGCCGACATCCTTGCGGTCGCCATGAACAGTGAATTCAAAGACACCGCGACAGCGGCAGTGAACTGCCTCTCCGAACGCGAGGATCTCGAACAGGTTGTCGCGCGCGCGAAAAACAAGCCGGCGGCCAAGCGGGCCGGCGCCGTGTTGCGTGAGCTAGACGAGCGCGCCGCGCGCGAAGCCGCCGCGCTCCTCGCGGCGTCCGCGCCGACCCTGCCGGTCGCGGCAGCCCCGGTGGCCGAGGTCGTGACGGTGGTGGCGCACGACACCGCGGCGGACGCTGCTGAAGAAGACGCACAGTCTGAAGCGGCGCGCGAGAGCGCCGAAGCGCGGCGGCGAGCCGAGGCCGACGCCGCCGAGCGCGCACGCCAGGAACGCGAGCAGGCGGCGGAACACGCCCTTCAGGAGGCCGAGGCTGAGCGGCGCCTGCGCGAAGCCGCCGCCGCCAGTGAAAAGGCTGAAGCCGAACGCGAGGAGGCCGCGCGCCGGCGAACGGCTGAGGAAGCCGAAGCCCGGGTACGCCGCGACGGGCTCAATCGCATCAACCAGTTGCTCGGGCGGGCGGACGCGCTCGTCGCCAGGCCCGATCTCTCGCTGAAGACCGCCAGCCGCGTGTTGCGCGATGTGCGCGCGGCGCTGGCCGATGTTCCGCCGCTGCCGTCGAGGCGTGAGTACGACGAGGTCGTGCTGCGACTCAAAGCCGCGCAGGCGGCGCTCCAGCCAAAGGTTCAGGATCTGCGCGAGGTCGCCGAGTGGCAGCAGTGGGCCAACATCGGGATTCAGGAGCAGCTCTGCGAGAAGATGGAGGCGCTTCGAGCGACCGACGACGCCGAGGCCGTGGCGCGACGCATTCACGAGCTCCAGCAGCAGTGGCGCGAGGCCGCCGACGTGCCCCGGGCGCAGGGCGAGGCGTTGTGGCGCCGGTTCAAGGCAGTCCACGACGAGCTCTGGGCACGGTGCGAAGCGCACTTTGCCGCGCAGGCGAGCGTCCGCTCCGAGAATCTCACGAAGAAAGCCGCGCTGTGCGAGCGTGCCGAAGCGCTCGCCGACTCCACCAGTTGGCTGCAGACGGCCGAGGCCATCAAAGAGCTGCAAGCCGCCTGGAAAACCATCGGGCCCGTGACGCGCGGCCAGGAAAAGGCGATCTGGGACCGGTTCCGCGCCGCCTGCGATCGCTTCTTCACCCGACGCCAGGACGATCTCATCAAACGCAAACTGATTTGGGCCGAGAACTTTGCCAAGAAAGAAGCGCTCTGTCTCGCCGTCGAGGCGCTGGCCGGCTCGAACGACTGGGAGGCGACCTCCGCCGAAATCCGCCGGCTCCAGAGTGAATGGAAGACGATCGGACCGGTGAAGAAGAGCCGCTCGGATGCCATCTGGCAGCGCTTCCGCGCCGCGTGCGACACGTTCTTCGCCCGCTATGCCCAGCGGCACGACATCGCGCGAGCCGAGCGCGTCGCGGCTCGCGAGGCGATCTGCGCCGCGCTCGAAGCGCTCGCGCCTTCGCCGGCCGTGAATGACTCGGCTTCGGCGCCGCAAGCGCTCGAAATCGAGTCACCCGCGGGTGAGCCGCCGGCTGATCTTCTGCCCACGGTCCGCGCCCTTCGCACCCGCTGGCAACAGGAACTCGCCGCCCGCGGCGTCGATCGCGAGCAGGCGGCGACACTCGATCGGCGCTACGCGGACGCGTGCCAGCGCGTCATCTCGCGCTGGCCCGAGCCGTTCGCCGGCACGGATCTCGACCCCGACGCCAATCGCAAGCGGATGGAGTCGCTCGTGGTGCGAATAGAGGAACTGGCCGCCACGCTGTCGGGCTCGCCTGCGCCGAGTCAGGGCGAAGTGTCGCAGGCGGCCAAACTGGCGGCGATGCTCAAGGAAGCGCTGGCCGCCAATACGATCGGCGGCAAGGTCGATATGGAAAGCCGCCGTCGCGCCGCGCAGGAGGACGTCAGGCAGGCCCAGGCCGCGTGGTCGCGCATTGCCGCGGCCCCCGTGGACGATGTCGCCAGGCGCGCGTTGTCGGAACGTTTTCAGCGCGCGGTCAGCCAGATCTCAGAGGCGCGATAGGTGGCGGCTTCACTGGAACTCGCGTCTGGACAGTTCCCAGCATCCGGCCGCGGCAACCGCCAGGCCAGAAGCGCCGCGAGAAGCTCTGCATCGCCAGAATGACCAACGCGACCGGCAACACCGCGCTCCACGCGTCGGTCAGCCGGGGCGATCGCGTGGTGAAGCTGCTGGCCGACCGCGGCGCCGATCGGCAGACGAAGAACTAGGCGGGCCTGACGGCGCTCGACCTCGCCCTCGGCGCGGGCGGCGGGCGCCGCGGCGGCGTCGTGCGCGAGAGTGCTGCCGCAGCTGATGGGTGCGCCGGCAGTCGCGTTGAGGCCGGCGTCTTGCGCCGGCCTTGGTGTCCCTGCTCAGCTCTATTGGGTCACGATGAGGGAGCTGTTGTTGAGTTGGCCCGTGGGTGCAGAGCCCGCATCCATGTCGACTAGAACCGCGTCGATGGTGACCTTGTGGAGTGCATTCTTGAGGTACGGGCTCAAGACAGTAATCGAGTGGGTCGCCCACCCGTTCCCGAGTCCGTCGATACCTGTGCAGAACGCGTCGTGGGTGCCCGCCGTGGGAGGCAACGCGACGCCGTCCACCTTTATCTCAAGGCTGATCCCCTCGAGAGAGCCGCCACTAGTGTGACACTCGGCGGAGTAGGTGACCGCAAACCTGCCCGACCCATAAAACGCGAGGCTGGTCGCCAGAGCATTGGTCAACGGCACGTTCACGGTCGCGCCAGGCGTTAACAGATCGAAAACACCAGTTCTGGTCGCATTCCACTGCAACGTTGCGTATAGCGTAGACGTCGCGACGAGTAAACCCGAGGCGAGAGCGACAAGCATCCGCTTTGACATCATCGTCTCCTTTCGTGTTGCCAACAGAAGTCTCCGGCTCGTTCTTGGTTCTCGTCGGCGTCCTATCAGGTCCCGCCGCTCTTCCTGCGGCCCTCATTCCGAATAGTCTGGGAAGCGTTGGACGGCGGCTTCGCGTTCAGCATGGCTTCGGCCAGCCCCCTGACATCGGGATCGGGATCACCGACCAGGGTACTGGCGACGTCCTTTGCGTTCGGACCCTGGTCAATGGCCTGCAACGCGAGCAGCCTCACGCCCGCGGCCGGGTCGCCCGATGCCAACGAAACGAGGCGATCCTGAGGAATCTCGATGCCAGCCTGGAGCGCTGCGGAGAACGCCATCATCCGCACTTCATCTGCCGGGTCGAGCAATGCCGCCATCACGATGTCCACGGCCCCTTCATCACGCCTGCGATCGGCGAGCGCGGCAAGCGCCCTCGCGCGAACCGACGGCGTCGGATCGCTCAGTTGCGCCTCGAATTCACGTGTGCTGGCCCATGCTTCGAACCGCTCCGGCACGATGTCAAGCGACCCACCTGACGGATACACCCATACGGCACGTAATCTTGCCGCAGACTCACCGGCCGACACGTACTGGTAGAAGGCGTCGATTTTGGCAAGCAACTCTCTTAGCGCAGCGTCAAGTGGCGCGTGTTCGTACCGAACCGACAACAGCGAATCTCGGAACGCTTCGGCTCCAAATACCGAGAAGTCGGCCTTTACGGCGATCGCCTCGAGGATGTGTGCGAGGGAATGCTTTTCTGCGACCAACGTCAACCGTCCGTTGGCGTAACTGACGATGAACGGCGACAGGACCTGGGCTTCGTTGCTGGCGGCCTCAGAGGTCGCGTCTGTACGGTGAGAATCTCGATCGGAGACCGTTTGCGCTGTCGTCGAGACGGACGTCAGGCTCAACGCGAGCGACAAGACGACCCGCAGCGCAAACACGCCTCCCAATCGCGTCATTCGATACTTCCTCACGCGATAGCGTCTTGACGACGTGCGACGGCGCACGGTTTGGTCACGCTGCGTCGCGTCGACCCCCACGCCATACTGTCCCCCAACACGTCGAAGTAGGTCAGCGTGGGTGCCGACCGCCAGAGCGTCACCACGCACAGACCCGGCGACGAGCGGTACGGGCGCAGTCTATTGATTTCCCGCAGGCAGAGAATGGCCTCCTGGTGGGGTGCCGATAGCACGAAGGTGCCATCAGACGCGCGCTCAGGGATGAACGATGACCGGCACGTTCCGACAGGCCCAGGCCGCGTGGTCGCGCATTGCCGCGGCCTCCGTGGACGACGACGCCCGGCGCGCGCTCGCGGAGCGCTTCGAGCGCGCGGTCAGACAGATTTCTGGGGCGGCAGAGGCAGGAAAGTCGGGAAGGGCAGGATAGCGGCGTCGACTCGCTCACCCAGACTCGAATGCACAGGTTTCCGGCCAGAGTCCAGAATCTGGACATCTGAGAGCGATGGAAATCAACGTCACAGCCCTGACTCAAAGCTACAAATCATTATAAATAAATAACTTACAGACAATTGCGAACGCCGTCCATTATGGGCACTGCTGTTGCACCTGCAAGGACACGCCATGTCTGACGAATCGCCATCAGCCGAGAATCATGTCCACGTGGATTCGCCGTGGGTAGGGGACCAGGGCCGAGATGATGACTAACGCATCGCAGCAGACCGCCACGAGCACGCCTGAGCCCACGCCGCTATCGACCGATTCGGGTCGACCCGAGCTGCGGTCCGCTGAACGTTATTACCAGTTGGCGGCCCCTCCCTTCGGCCCCGCGTGGGATCCGACGCTCTTTTATAGGAGCAGTTCGCACGACGCGGCGCTCAACGAGATGCTCGCGGCCGTTCGGCGGCGCGACGGTCTTATTGTGCTGACCGGCGACGCCGGGACTGGCAAGACGACGTTGTGCCACGCGCTCCGCAAGGCGCTCGGTCACGACGCGCTCGCGATCGTGACGCCCGATCAATCGCTGCCGCGCGAAGACTTCCTGAAGACGCTGCTCGTGGACTTCGGTGTCGTGCCAGCCGACGATCTGGAGAACGGCTCCCTCCATGGCGCATCCGAGCTCGAGCTCAGCGCCCGGCTGTACGAGTTCGTCCATTTTCCGCGGACGCGACAGGCGTGTGTACTCGTCGTCGATGACGTCCAGCAGGCGCAGCTCGCGTCGGTTTTCGAATCGATTTGTACGTTGTCGGATTTCGAAAGCGAAGAGATGCTCCTTCAAGTTGTGCTTGTCGGGCAGGCCTCGCTCCGGACGCAGTTGACCCCGGACCTCTTGACGCCGCTCGGTCAACGCGTCCCCGTGTGGTGCGGACTCAAGCCGTTGACTGCCGGGGAAGTAGGGGCATATGTGAGGCATCGGCTTGCCGCTGTCGGTGCCGTCTCAGAACGGATCCAGTTCTCGAGCGATGCGCTGGAATTCATCGCTCGGGAATCCGCCGGAATTCCGCGCGCCGTCAACGAGATGTGCAACCGGGCGATCGAACGGGGGCATCTGGCGCGCGCGGCGAGGATCGATCAGAAGATGATGGCGGGCGCGATCGTCAAGAGTGACGTTGACGAACCGCAAACACCGTCCACCGGCCGCGTCGCAGAAACGGTCGGTACAGCGAATCGGACGGCCGGGCGGGGAAACGTCGCCGCGGATGTGTCTGGTTTGGAACTTGACCTTGATCTGGATCAGCTTCCTGCGACCGGGCATGTCGGTTCCGGTGGAGCCGACTCGAGTGCCGCCGACGCCGCCGGTGACGAGTCGGAACCGGCCGGGCGCGTGACGCGGCCGTCGTCCACAGCGAATCGGACGGCCCTGTGGGGAAAAAGGGTCGCCGCGGATGTGTCTGGCTTGGAAGTTGACTTTGATGTGGATCAGCTTCCTGCGGCCGTCGTTTCCGGTGGAGCCGACTCGAGTGCCGCCGACGCCGCCGGTGAGGAGTCGGAACCGGCCGGGCGTATGACGCGGCCGTCCTCCATGCTGCGCCGTGGGCGGTGGAAAGCTCTTTCGGTTGCTGCGATTGCGCTGGGCGCTGTTGTCGCCACGTTGGGCCTTCGGACCTGGGGCGGCGTGCAAACGCCGCAGACGCCGGATGCGGCGCGGCCACCGGCCGCACGGTCCACCGTGACCGCGCCGGCCGTGCCCGCAGCGGCGGCACCAGCCGCACAGTCGACCGTGACCGCGCCGGCCGTGCCCGCAGCGGCGGGACCAGCCGCGCAGCCACGCGCGTCAGCAGCAGCCTCACCGGCACCTTCCGCATTGCCGCTCGCGGCGACCGCCCCTCCCAAGGCGCCGGCCGCACCGGCACCTGCAACACCGCCGCTCGCGGCGACTGCGGCGCCCAAAGGGCCGGCCATCCCTAGTGCGCCTCCGGTCACCGCCGCCTCTCGTGCGCCTGACGCGTCTGCTCGTCGCAGTGAGCCCGGAGGCACGTATCTCATCGAGGTTGCCACCTTCCGGCGTCCGGAAGGGGCAGCGTCGCTGCTTCAGGAGCTCAAGGCCCTCGGTTTGACCGTGTACGATCGTGAAGTGGACTTGGGCGCCCGTGGGTTGATGCGACAAGTGATCGTCGGCCCGTATGACATGGCGACGGCGCAATCGGCCCTGGCTCGTGTCCAGAAGATGCCCGACTACGGCGACGCGAGGATGCGACGCCTGCCACAGCGTAGCGCCCAATAATCGTCGAGGTTTAGGGCGTATTGCCCTATAGCCGAGGATTTCTGATCCGATACTCTGATAAGCGGCTTCACACAGGCGGAGGACCGGCGCACCCGTGGGGCCACCCAAATCGACCGAACGCCTCAAGGCGCGACTACTGAGAGATGCTGTCGAGGACAACCTCGACGCGATTCACAACCGCGCGCCGCAGAGCCTGCGCCCATGGCGACGGCTTACGCGTCTGTGGTTGCAATCCGCCTGGCGCGTGGCGTTCCCGGTTTCAGTGATCGCGGCGCTGCTGGCCGTGGCGCGCTGGCCGGCCGCGGCGCCGTCGGAACCGCCAAGAAGCTCGGTGTCGGCCGCTCGCGTGGCTCCCGGCGCCCGCGTGGCGTCAATCGGGGCGCCGGTTGCGTTGCTGCCCTCGCAGCCGATCCACTCCGCCGTGCTGGACCTGACCGTACGGCGTGTGGTCATCGACGCGGGGCACGGAGGAGACAACCTGGGCGCGTCGAGTGTGGACGGCGGACTGCAGGAAAAGGCGCTGACGCTCGATATCGCCGAGCGCGTGCGCCAGCTGATCGTGCGGCGCGGGGCTTCGAGGCGGTCATGACCCGTACGGCCGACGAAACGCTGTCCCTCGAGCAGCGGGCCGTCGACCGCGAACGGGCACCGGGGTGACATCTTCGTGTCGATTCACCTGAATTCGCTCCGACCGTCCAGCGTGCGCGGGATCGAAACGTACTACCTGGGCCCGAGCAACAGTCCGGAATTGGACGCGATCGCGGCCGCGGAGAACCAGCATTCGGGGTACTCCCTATCGGACCTGCGGTCATTGCTCGAAAAGATCTACATGGACGCCAGACGGGACGAGTCGCGGCGGTTGGCCGACTCGGTTCAGCGGGCGCTCGTGCGGACGATGCGGAAGGCCGAGCCGGCCCTCACGGACCGAGGCGTGAAGACGGCGCCCTTCGTCGTCCTGCTCGCCACCGAGATGCCCGCGATTCTGGCCGAGGTCTCGTGCCTGTCGAACGCCGGACGAGGCCGAGACGCCTGAAGACCGCCGAATACCGACAGACGATCGCCGAGGCGCTGGTGTCTGGCATCCAGAACTTTGCCGATGAGTCCGGGTGAACGCAGCGGAAGGACAGGACCAGTGGCAGCTGAAAAACCGTCCGGCGCGAAGGAATGCTAACGAACGCTAGCGGGCATCGATCTGGGAACATCCCGGAGCGCCATCTCTTCGTCGAACGGCGATCAGTTTGTCGTCGACAGCTTCGTCGGATGGCCCGCCGATCTGGTGGCCCGGAAGGTGCTCAAGCGCGACCTCCTGATCGGACGCGAGGCACTCGACAACCGGACCATGCTCGACCTCCACCGCCCGCTCGAGCGAGGCCTGCTCAAGGAAGGGTCGCAGAAGGACGTCGAGGCGGCGCGCGAGCTGCTGCGCCATCTGCTGTCGCTCGTCGGCTCCAAGAACGGCAATAGCCAGCGGATCGGCGCCGTCGTCGGCGTGCCCGCCGCCGCCTGCGCACGAACAAGCAGCATCTCCGGAACGCGCTCAAGGGCGTCGTCGACAGCCTGATGATTGTGTCCGAACCGTTCGCGGTCGCGTACGGCCTCGACGCGCTCGTGCACACGATGGTCATCGACATCGGCGCCGGTACGACCGACTTCTGCGTGATGAGGGGACGCTACCCGACCGACGACGATCAGCGCTCGCTGACGGCGGCCGGCGACTCAATCGACGCGCAGCTGCAGAAGCTCATCCAGACCCGGTATCCGACCGCGAGCTTCACCATCTTCATGGTGCGCGAGTGGAAGGAGAAGTACAGCTTCGTCGGCGAGGCGCCGGAGCCGGTGATCGTCACGGTGCCGGTGAACGGCGTGCCGACGCGCATCGACATCACGGCCGAGATGCGGGCGGCCTGCGAATCGATCGTGCCGCCGATCGTCGAAACCATGCTCGATCTGCTCTCGACGCGTCGAACCAGAATTCCAGGAACGCGTTCGCAAGAACATCATTCTCTCCGGCGGCGGCGGGCTGATTCGCAATCTCGGCCCGACGCTGGAGCAGGCGCTGGAAAAAGTCGGCGGAGGCAAGGTCAAGGTGATCGAGGCTCCGGTGTTCGTTGGCTCGGACGGCGCCTGGCGATTGCGAAGGATGCTCAGGACAGCGACTGGGATCGGCTGGTGAGCTAGTTCGATTTGGGTCGTTCGCCATCGCGTCGGCCACTCGGCTACAAGCTTCTACTACAATTCGCGAGCGCCCTGCTCGCGGCACTGTTCCACAGTTCCTGGAACTCTACGGCTGCTGTTCGAGCCAGATCATCGCCGCGGTGGCGTCGCTGAAGAACTTCGAGGTGACGCCGAATTTCTTGTAGTCCTCGACCATGCGCTCCATCGGCATCTGGGCGAGCACTTTCTCGGGCTGCACGATCGCCCAGTATTTCCACCCCGCCCGCACGCACGGCGGGACCCAGTTCTGGTTGCCCCATTCGATGTCCTCCTTACGGAGCGCTGAATTACTCCGATCGTCGGACAGCCACTTCGTCGCTTTGTTCTTGACGAGTGCGTCGAGACCGGCCATCAGAAAGGATTGAAACTCTTTCCCCGACACGAACTTGTGAATCCGGGAATGGATGATCTTCGTCTCGGGGATGAACCAAACAGTCACGACGGGGCTGTCGTATATGGCGACCTTGGGCATGTTTCATGCTCCGGTGGAAAGTGACGTTTCTCAGTTGCTACTTCGGCGCAGCCAAACAGGGAAGGCGGACGGTCGCCCGCCTTCCCCGAGCGGGAGCAGCCTACTTGATCTCGAGCAGCTCGATGTCGAACACGAGCATGCCGAACGGCGCGCTCTTGCCCTTGTACGCGAGCCCTTCCGGAATCCAGAAGCGCGCCTTCTCGCCGACGACCATCAGCTGCACGCCTTCGGTCCAGCCCTTGATCACATCGCCGAGAGGGAACGACGCGGGCTGTCCGCGCGACACCGAGCTGTCGAACAACTTGCCGTCGGTGGTCCAGCCGGAGTAGTGGACGGTCACCGGTGTTGCTGGCCGCCGGATGGCGTGCGCCCGTGCCGGGCCGCACCACCTTGTACGCCAGGCCGCTCGGCGTGCGCTTCGCGTCGGCCGGAGCCGCTTTCACGTCGGCAGGCGCTTCAGTCGGCGACGGCGCGAACGAAAGCAGTTCGACGTCGAACACCAGCATGCCCTGCGGGCGTGTCGGCTGGCCTTTGTAGGCCAGCGTGTCGGGAATCCAGAATCGCCGCTTTTCGCCTTCGACCATGAGCTGCACGCCTTCGGTCCAGCCCTTGATGACCCGGTCGAGGGGGAACGTGGCGGGCTTGCCGCGGAGCACCGAGCTGTCGAACATCGAGCCGTCGGTTTTCCAACCCGTATAGTGAACGGTCACCAGGTCGCTCTTGCCCGGGTGTGTCTTCCCTGTGCCGGGCGTGACGACCCTCGACGCCAGGCCGGACGCGGTCTTGGCGGCGTTCGCCGGCGGCGCGGCGACGTCGGGCGGCGGCGTCGCCACCGATTGTTGAGGCGGCGGGGTCTGCGCCATGAGGGGCACTGCGGCGACGAAAGCGAGCGCGAGCAACAGCAGCATACGCATGAGGTCCTTAGTCCTTTCACCGAGCATTTTACATGTGATATCGTGCGGGCCGTACCTAGCGGGTCCCGCCTGCACCGAAACGAGGGTCCCTACCTGCGACTCGTTTCTCGCCGGGCGCGCAGATGTAGGAAGATGCGAGCACACGTGAAAGGTGTGCCATGACTCTCTCACCAACGTTCACGAAGCTGACGCCGAATCTGCTGGTCGCCAACGTCGAACGAAGCCTCGCGTTCTACACCGACATCCTCGGGTTCGCGCGTGGATTCACGGTCCCCGAACAGTCCCCGTTTGTGTTCGCGTCGGTGGTCAGCGGAAGTGTCGAGATCTTTCTGAACGACAAGGACACGGGAATCAAGGAATATCCGGCGTTTGCGGGCATCCCGCTCGGCGCGACCGCGACCATGTTCATCGAGATGGAAGGCGCGGGAAGCCCTGGAAGCACCATTGACGCGCTGCACGACCGGCTGAAATCGCACGTCGTCGTCACGATGCCCCTCGTCACCCAATGGTACGGGGTCAGGGAGTTCGCGATCGCTGATCCGGACGGCTACGTGATCACGTTCGCGGAGCGGATGCCGCGAGCCTAGCGCCGCTGTCTCTGGAGCTCCTCGAGCTTCTGTTTCACCGATTCGAGCCGCTGCCCGGCCTCGCCGAGCTTGCCCTCCGCCGTCAGGCGCTGGTACTCGGCGAGGTCGTGGGCGGCGTCGCGGATGAGCGACGTGAGGTCGGCCGCGGGACGGCCGTCGGCGGCGGCGCGCCGTTGCGGCGCGCGGCGCGCTCCGCTGGCGCGCGCGGCCGCCGCCGGAAGCGTCTGGCCGAAGAGTCCGGCCATCGCGGCCTCGAACGTCGGTCCGTACGCCAGTCGATCCTGCAGCGCGAGCACGACGAGGCGCAGCTCGGGCATCGGACTGCGTTCGGCCTGCAGATAGATCGGCTCGGCGTAGAGCAGTCCCCGTCCGATCGGAATCACGAGCAGGCTGCCGCGCACGACGCGCGAACCCTGCTGGTTCCACAGCGAGAACTGGCCGGAGAGCTGCGGGTTCTGATCGATCCGCGCTTCGACCTGCAGCGGTCCGTCGACGAGCTTGTTCTTGGGAAAGTTCGTAGGCGACCAGCGTGCCGTAGTGCGCGCCGTCGCTTCGTCCGGCGATCCAGCCGATCAGGTTGTTCCGGTTGGCCGGCGTGAACGGCAGAATCTCGACGAACTCGACGCCGGTTTCGCCCGGCAGCTTCATCAGCACGAAGTTCGGCTCGCATCGGCTGCGCTCGCCTGCTCGCGGCTGCCGTCGCCGCGGACTTCGGTCGCCACCGTCCAGAGATCCTCGCGGTTGTAGAACGCCTCCGGATTCGTCATGTGATACAGGCCGTAGACCGCCGCCTGCAGCTCGAGCAGCAGCTCGGGATAGCGCACGTGGCTGCGCAAGTCGGCGGGCATCGCCGACGCGTCCTTGAAGAGCGTCGGAAAGATCGCGCGGTACGCGCGCGATGATCGGGTCTTCCGGGTCAAAGACATAGAACGTCGTCGATCCGTCGTACGCGTTGATGACCGCTTTGACGCTGTTGCGCATGTAGTTGACGGCGCTCTCGGCCGAGCCGGTAGTGCCGCGAGTAGGGATAGCTGTCCGACGTCGTGAACGCGTCCATCATCCACAACAGCCGCCCATCGTCGCTGAGGACGATGTAGGGATCGGGATCGAAGGTGAGAAACGGCGCCAGCGCCGCGACGCGGTCGCGGACGTTGCGCCGCATGAGCAGGCGGCTCTCCTCGGTCACGTCGTCGCTGAACGGGAGCTTGGCGAGGTCGCCGCGCTCGAGCGCGATCAAGGCGCGACGGAAGAATCCGCCGAGCACGATGCCGCCGCTGCCCTCGTACGACGTCAGGTTGTTGGTTTCGCCCTGAGGGTAGTTGAATTCCTTCTGCCGCGTCTTGACGTACACGTCGCTGTTGGTGAGCTCGCCGAAGTAGATCTCGGGCCGGTTGAGCGTCAGCCCGGGCTGCGTGCTCTGGACGGGCATGTTGCTAAGGAGCAACGTCGGCAGACCCTCCGGCGTGAAGCCGTTGACCGGATTCATGGTCACGCCGTAGCCGTGTGTGTAGATCAGCTTTTCGTTGATCCAGTTGCGGCTGCTCTCGGGCAGCTTGTCGATGCTCAGCTCCCGAGTGGCGAGCATCACCTGGCGCACGGTGCCGCCTATCTCGTAGCGGTCGATGTCGATGTCGGGGAAGTCGTAGTAGGTGCGGATTTCCTGGATCTGGCGGAGCGTGTCCTGCAGGGCGCGCCAGTCCCACAGGCGGATGTTCTCGAGCGTCGCCCGGTTGTTCGCCGCGTCGACGGCCTCGACGCCGGTGTCGGCCGGGAACGGCCGAAGCTCGATGCGATCCAGGCCGTAGGCCTGCCGGGTCATCTCGATGTTGTGACTGATGTACGGACTTTCGCGCACCAGCTCGTTCGGCTTCACGATGAAGCTGTTGACGTACCAGCCGACGACGGCGACGACCAGGTAGCATGCGGCCGCCGGCACGACCGCACGCGATGAGCCATCGGACACGCGGTGCGCGCACGGCGTTGACGAGGGCGATGAGCCCGCCGACGACCAGCGCGCCGGCGACGACCGTCAGGCCGGTCAGCGTGATGTGGGCGTCGGTGTAGGTCACGCCCGTGAAGATCGTCTCGTCGTTGAAGAGCCGATCGAACCGGCCGAGGTAGACGCGCACGGCCAGCATGAACAGCAGCGCGGCGCCCGGTGCACGACAGACCGCGCCACGGCAGGCCGGCGCCCGGCGACGCGCGCCGTCCGCGCGAGCGCTCGCGTGCCTCCGCCGATGACGATGAAGAAGATCGCGATGCCACACGCCATGACGGCGAGCGTCGTCAGCCAGCCGGAGATGAGATTGAGAGCCGGCAGCGTGAACAGGTAAAAGGTGAGCGGCCGTCCGAAAATCGGGTCGATCGATACGGCGGGCACGGCGGCCGCCGCGTCGCGGCCGTACCAATAGAGCGCGAGCGTCGGCCACTCGGACATCATGCCGAAGCCGGTCACGACGCTGATGAGCAGCGCGGCGCCGAGCCCGATCAGACGCAGCACCGGCTCCACGGGCAGGCTGACCGGCTGCCCGTTGATGATGATGGTGCCGCCCGTCGCGATGTCGCCGAGGTTGGCCGGCTTCAACGCCAGGAACGATCCGTACAGCAGGATGAATGTGACGGCGGCGAAGCCGATGAACACCGCGCCTTGCAGGTTCAGCGTCTTCCAGAAGACGTCGACGTAGCCGAGCGACGAGAACCAGAGCGCTTCCACGTAGTACGACAAACTTGTGCCGGCGCTGAAGACGAAGGCGGCCACGAGAAGCAGCGCGACCAGCCGTCCGCGCCCGCGGCGTGTCGGACGTTGTGGTGGCCAGTCGATGGTGTCGGCCATGCTCGACGTCCCTTTCAGGGAACGAGAACGATTTTTCCGTGCGCGCCGGCCGCCATCACGGCGTCCTGCGCCTTCGCGGCGTCGGCCAGTGGGAATTCACGGCCGACCACGGGCCGGAGTGTGCCGTTGGCGAGACCGGCGACCATGTAGGCATTGATGGACGCCATGTCGGGATCGCTGATGTTGAACAGCGTCATCCCGAGGATCGAGGCATCGCGCCCCATCGCCTGCCGCACGTCGACTTCGACGCGACCGCGGTTGCCGATGACGACAACGCGGCCGCGCGCCGCGAGCATGCCGAGGTCCTTGTCGAGGTTGATGTGCGCCGCCATTTCCAGGATGACGTCGACGCCGCGGCCGCCGGTGGCGCGCATGATGTCGTCCAGATAGTTGGGCGTGGTGTGGTTGAACACGAAGTCGGCGCCGCTGTCGCGGACGCTCGCCAGTCCGCGGTCGCTGCCGCCGGTGCCAAGCACCGTGATGCCCTGCGCGTGCGCAATCTGCACGGCGGCCAGGCCGACGCCTCCGGTGGCGCCGTGGATCAACACGAGGTCGCCGGGCCGCGCGCCGGCACGATGGAACAGCGCGCGGTATGCGGTGGCGTACGGCACGCCCATCGCGGCGCCCTGTCCGTACGAAATCGGGGCCGGCAGTTTGTAGATGTGGTCGAGGCGGCACACGGCGCGCTCCGCGTACGCGCCGCCGTAGTGGCCGACGACGTGCTCCGCGGCGGTGCCGTGGATGAACACGCGATCGCCGACTGCGACGTGCGTGACGTTCGCGCCGACCGCTTCGATGTCGCCCCCTGCGTCGGATCCGGGAATGAAGGGCAGGGCGGGCTTGCGCGCGTACGCGCCGCCGCGAATGTACACGTCAACCGGATTGACGCCGACGGCCCGCAGGCGAACCACCACTTGATCGGCTCCGGGCGTCGGATTCGGCAGCTCCTCGAGCTTCAGGACTTCGGGGCCGCCATGCTCGCGAACGACGATCGCCTTCATGCCGCGATGCTATCATGAGAAGTTGATCCCAAAATATGAGTGACGTGCGGTTCCACAAGACCGTCGGCGTGAGAGTTGGCGCGGGAAAAGGCGTCCAGGTCGGCGGCGGCGCGCCGATTGTCGTGCAGTCGATGACGATGACCGACACGGCCGACGCGCGCGGCACGGCGGCGCAGTGCGTCGAGCTGGCCGAGGCCGGGTCGGACATGGTGCGTGTGACCGTGAACCTCCCGGAAGCGGCGGCGGCGGTGCCCGAGATCAAACAGCGGATGCTCGACGCCGGCTGCACCGCGCCGCTCATCGGCGACTTCCATTACAACGGCCACCTGCTCCTGACCAAGTATCCGGCATGCGCCATCGCGCTGGACAAATACCGGATCAACCCTGGCAATGTGGGAACCGGCCAGCGTCGCGACGATCAGTTCGCGACGATCTGCCGCGTCGCGGTCGATCACGCCAAGCCCGTGCGCATCGGCGTCAACGGCGGTTCGCTCAACCAGGAACTGGTTGTGGCGAAGATGCAGGAGAACACCGACCACAATCTGGGCAGGAGCTCCGAAGCGATCATCAACGAGTGCATGGTGATTTCCGCGATTGAGTCAACGGCGCTCGCCATCGAGTCGGGGCTGCGAAAGGACCAGATCATCATCTCGTGCAAGACCTCGCGGCCGCGCGATTTGATCGGTGTCTATCGCGCCCTGGCGCGCCAGACCGATCAGCCGCTGCACCTCGGCCTCACCGAAGCGGGCATGGGGCTCAAGGGCCTGGTCTGGTCGGCGTCGGCCATGGGCGTGTTGCTCAGCGAGGGCATCGGCGACACGATTCGCGTGTCGCTCACGCCGCGGCCCGGAGGCGATCGTCGCGAAGAAGTGTATGCGGCCTGCGAACTGCTCCAGGCGCTTGGCCTTCGCTCGTTTTCGCCGAGTGTCACGGCGTGCCCTGGATGCGGGCGCACGACGAGCTCGACATTCCAGGAACTGGCCGAGCGGGTGCAGGACTACGTGCGCGAGAAGATGCCCGACTGGAAGACGCAGTACGAGGGCGTCGAGTCGATGACGCTGGCTGTGATGGGCTGTGTCGTCAACGGGCCTGGCGAATCGAAAGCCGCGAACATCGGGATCAGCCTGCCTGGCACGGGCGAGGCGCCGACCTGCCCCGTCTTCATCGACGGGCGGCACGTCACGACGTTGCGCGGAACCTACGAAGAGCTCGCCGCGGCGTTCCAGAAGCTGGTTGACGACTACGTCGACAGCAAATACCGGCGGCTCGCGGCCATCGACTGACCCCTACCGACCACCGGTCACCGACTGCCGATCACCTGCCACTGGCCACCCACCACTGAATCCCGGTGCTGTCCGGAAATGGGCAGGACGGCGCACAGGATGAAGATCCCGGTCCAGACGAATTTTGAACGCAGCCGCGACATGGGGCCTCCGAAAGGGGGAACGTCTAGGTGAGTATCGGGGGCTCGCGCCGCGGCGATAGCTCGAGGCGAAAAGCGGCGGGATCTCAGCCTGTTCTAGTGGACCGTGTAGGGCTCGTGCAGCGCGAAGGGGGCAATCTCCACGTCGAAGTGGTCGCCCTCTTCGGTGACCATCTGGTAGGTGCCGTGCATGACGCCGGTCGACGTGCTGAGCTCGCAGCTCGACGAGTACTGGAACGACTCGCCAGGTTGGAGCAACGGTTGTTCGCCCACGACGCCGGGCCCGCGAACCTCTTCAATATGGCCGGTCGCGTCGGTGATGATCCAATGCCGGCTCAGCAGTTGCACCCGGTCGTCGCCTTCGTTGGTGATCCGCACCGTGTAGATGAAAAACCACTCGTTCTCGAACGGCTGGGATCGGTCGGGCGCAAACTGCGACTCGACTTCGACTCGGACGTTGTTCGTAATGGCTTCCGACGTCGATGCGTGGAGCGGCTGGGTCTTTTCCGTCATTTTTTCCGCCATGGGCCTCGGCTCTCGTCCTCATCATGATATCAATTGATTTCAGGTATGCACAGAATCACGCCCGCCCGGTGGAAGGCGGGCGCCGCGCGTGATTCGCCGGCGACACCGACCGATGCCCCCGGCTGGCGCGATGAGCGCGCCACCGTTTCGGGTCGAGCGCTCATCTTGTGGGACCACAAGGTTCCCGGTAAACGCCGGAAGCTCGACGCCGTCGACACCGACCAGATCACGCCCGCCGCCGACTTGCTTCGGCCAGGGCCCGGACGCGTTGAGGCCGGGGCAGCGCGCGATCGCGACGTTCAATCGGAACTGGCAGAATCGTATGGGCCTCGGCGGCGAAGGCTACCTGGCGAGCCCCGCCGTCGTCGCTGCATCGGCGCTCGCAGGGTACATGGCGCCGCCCGATGAACTCGGATTGACGTGGAACGCCGAGGAGTTTGGAGTCTGATGGCTGACGACACATGGGCAAGCGCACGAGCGGTCGCCGACAAGATTGGCGTTCCGGAGGCCCGCCGACACATTTTTCTGTGCGCCGATCAGACGACGCCGAAGTGTTGCGACAAAGCGCAGGGCATCGCCGCCTGGGATTTCCTGAAGAGGCGGTTGAAGGAACTCGGATTGTCTGAGCAGGGCGGCATCTTGCGGACGAAGGCCAACTGCCTGCGCATTTGCGAAGGCGGACCGATCGCGGTCGTCTATCCGGAAGGGGCGTGGTACGGCCGATGCGATCCGCCGGTGCTCGAGCGCATCATTCAGGAGCACCTGGTCGGCGGCCGCATCGTCTCGGAGTTTCTGATTGCGGCGCACCCGCTCGATTTATCGGAGTAGCGTTGTCTAATACGATAAACATATGATATCGTATGTTTTATGACCAAGCGGGCCATCTCGGTGACGCTCGGGGCGGATAACCTGACCTGGCTCAAGGCGCGAGCGGGCGCCATCGGGGTGCGAAGCATGAGCGCGCTGCTCGACCAGTTGATTACCGATGCGCGCACGAGAGGCACGGCGGGCTCGACGTCGTCCGTCGTCGGGACGGTCGACATCGATGCCTCTGATCCGCTGCTCCTCAACGCCGACGAGGGACTGCGAGCGCTGTTTGAAACGTCGGTCGGCCGTCCCCTTGTGGTGAATGTGGGAAAGAAGAGCGCCGCCAGTGTCGTGAGGGAGCGGAGTCCGGTGTACGGCGCCGCTCGGCGCGGACGGCGCCGTGGCTGAGCACGCCGCGGTCACCGATACGCACGCACTCGTGTTTCACGCCGCCGGCGGTCGTGGATTGGGTCCGCGGGCGGCCGCGTTTTTCGAGCGCTGCGAGCGCCAGACGTCCATCATCTACGTGCCCGCCGCCGTGATTTGGGAATGCAGCCTGCTCGCCCGGGTATCGCGCATCAACCTGCGCCGCAGCGTGCGCGCCTTCTGCGACGACCTGTTCAGCAACCCCGCATACCAGCCCTTCGACCTCACGATCGAGCAGGTGTTTCTCGCCGACGAGTGGCGAGTCAATCGCGACCCGTTCGACGCGTTGATTTGCGCCGCGGCGCAGCTCATGGAGCTGCCGCTCATCACGCGCGACGAGGACATGAGCAGATCCGGCGCGATTAAAGCCATCTGGTAATCCAATTCACGATCACGCGCTGAATATCGGCGTACGCGGCGGCTTGTTTCGCCGGATCGCGTCCGGTCAACTTGAACGAATGATCGCCGCCGACGACTTCGTGCAGGACCGGACGCGGAACGAGGTCCGCGAAAATCGGTTCGAGCTCTGCGGATGTGCCGAATCCGTCGCGGCTGCCCTGCACGAAGAGCATCGGCCGGCCCACCGCCGGCAGATGGGCATCGCGGCGTCGCTCGGGACGGCCGGGCGGGTGGAGCGGGTACCCGAGCAGCACGAGGCCCGAGAGGGATAGAGTCGCGTCGGCGGCGGCCACCTGCGTTGCAATCCTGCCGCCCATGGATTTTCCGCCGATAAAGAGCGCCTGCCGGGCGCTCTCCACATCGTCGCGCACGGTGTGAATGACCGCGCGGTAGCACGTCTCGAGCGCGGGTCCCCGATCGGGCAGCTTCCGTTTCTGTTCGGTGTAGAGAAAGTTGAAGGTGACGAGGTCCAGGCCGAGCGCGGCAAGAGCGCACGCGAACTCCGTCATGAAGGGGCTGTGCTGGCCAGCGCCGGCGCCGTGCCCGAGGATGAGCGCGGCGCCGATGCGGGGTTGTTCGGCGTGGTAGACGAGCGCGGTCGTGTCCGCACCCGGCCCCACGGTGACGTTGAGCTCAGAAGGCTTTTTCAAGCGCGTCGCGGGCTTCCGCATCCGTCTTGAGGTTGTTCGACACCGACATCACACCGAATTGCTGACCGGCAAGCGAGCGCGCAAGCATCCGATCGACCTCGCTCTGCACCACTCCCGTGAGCGTCACGCGGCTGTGCTCCACCACGATGTGTACCGGCGGATCCGCCATGATCGCGTAGTTCCAGAAGTTCGGGTTGCTGTAAATGGCGCGGGCGATCCGATACCGCAACTGGTCGTCGAATTGCGAAACCGGCAGCACTGAGATGTGGTCGCGCACCTCGCGCACGCCATCGATTCTTCCTACCCGCTTTTCAATGTCCTCGCGCTTGTACGGCATCGTCACTCGACCGGTGAGCGTGACCACTCCGTCTTTCACGCTCGCATCGACGCTGTCGAAGATCGTGAACTGCGAATACCTCGTCACGGCTTTCGAGATGTCGTTGAACACCTGCAGGTCTTTGCGCTCTTCGCCCGTGTCGGCGGCGGCGACGGTGGCCGTCAACGCGAACCCGGCCACGAGCATGAGCAGTTTCTTCATCATACGGCCCTCCTTGGCTTGCGAATCTACCGTCATGCGAGGCAAGTGAAGTGCCAGGAAGGTCTCTTTGTAACTAACTGTGCCTACATAAGTTGAACCATTGTAAGCGTTTAAGGTGTCCTCTACCAAGGACACCCTAACTCAGGCCGTGAATTGCGCGAACGCGACGCCGAGGCCGTATGTCACGGCGGCTTCGATGACCCCGACGATGGTCATTTCGGTGCCGGTCGCCCACCAGGGCCGCGCCGTCACGAGCGCCTTTGAGGCGCCGACCGCGAAGTGAGCGACGGTACTGATGACGAAAGACGCGATGACCGCAGGCATGCCGACAGTGAAGAAGAACGGGATGATCGGGATGAAGCCGCCGATGGCCGTCGAGACGGTTGCCGACAACGTGGAGCGCCAGGGATTGGGAAACGTCTCTTCGGAGAGGCCCAGCTCTTCCTGGACGAGGGCGCGCAGAAACTGTTTCGGCTCCTTCTGGAGCCGTTCCGCCATCGATCGGGATTCTTCGGCGGAAAACCCCTTCAGCTGGTAGAACAGCTCGAGCTCGAGCATTTCTTCGTGCGGGTCTTCTTCGATTTCCTTGCGCTCCCGCGCGATCTCGGACTCGTACACCTCGCGCTGCGATTTCGACGACAGGTACGCGCCGGCGCCCATCGAAAGCGCGCTGGCAAGCGTGCCTGCCAGCCCGGCCGCCAGCACCACCTCGCTGCCGCCGGTGTAGCCGGCCATGCCCGAGACGATGCCGAACACGGCGCCCAGGCCGTCGTTGACGCCGTAGATCGCATCGCCAATCCAGCCGGTGCCCCGCACGTGCCAGCGCTCGCGGCGCAGAATCGTATCGAGCGTGGACCTCGGCGTGGGAATCTTGCCTCCGGCCAACGTGCGGAGCACGACGGCGTGATCGCGCTCCTCGAGCATGGCTTCCTCGGCGATGCGCCGGTCGTCAGGATCGCTGAGGCGCATCATGAGCTCGTCGTACTCGGCTTCCGCCTTGGTCTCTTCCTGCTCGAGACGGTGCAGCACGACGCTCGAGTCGCCCATGCGCTGAAACCATGTCAGTCCGCGTTCGACTGCCGCCGCGTCAGGCGTGCGCCCGGTGGTCGCCTGGATGCGCTCGGACCAGCGCGCGGCGTGTTTGTCTTCCTGCTCGGCGAGGCGGAGCAGGATTGCCTTTCGTTTGGGATCGGGGTCGCGGTCGGCGAGGAGCTTGTAGGTATGCGCGGCCTCGACTTCGCGCCGCCACATCTTCTCGACCGTGGCGAGGTTGACCTGGTCGATCGCCACGTCAGCCCACGAGCTTTTCGAAGCCGACGATGGTGAAGATGCCTGCGGCAATCAACAGCACTTGCCGCGCGCCGTTGGCGTCGATCTGTCCACGGTGCAAGTCAGGTATCAGGTCCGACATGGCGATGTAGAGCAGGCTGGCCGAAGAAAACGCCAGGATGAACGGCCGGATGCCAGGCACGAAGCCGACCGCGGCGTAGGCGACGAGCGCGCCGACCAGGCCCGACGCGCCCGAGACGAGATTGAGGAGCAGGGCGCCGCCCCGGCTGTACCCGGCCGCCAGGAGGATCGCGACGTCACCGACCTCCTGCGGAATCTCGTGCGCCGCGACCGCGATGGCTGTGTTGATGCCGAGCGGAATCGACGTGAGCACGGCGGTGCAGATGATCGCGCCGTCGATGAAGTTGTGAAACGCGTCCCCGATGAGCACAAGGGGCACCGTGGCGCCATGCACCTGACACTCGTCGGTGTGACAGTGGCGCAGCAGGACGAGCTTCTCGAGGACGAAGAATGTGAGGATGCCGGCCAGCAGCGTTCCGAACACGGCTGGCGGCGACAGCGTGGCGAGCGCTTCCGGCAGGAGCGCCAGCAATGCGACGCCGAGCAGGGCGCCGACGGCGTAACTCACGAGCCACGGCACGAAACGTGTTCGAAGGCGATGGGTGAGGAGAAGGAGCGAACTGGCGACGAGCAGGCCGCCGCAGCTACCGAGGAGGCTGAGTCCTAGCGCAACCGCGAGCAGGGGCACGTGACATTCTAGCTGGCAACGTAGCCGCGGCGGGCGCGAACGCGAAACGCGCGATTCTTGACCTCCACCCGGATCGCATGCCACCGGCCGTCCTTCCGGCCAGGCGAGGCATAACCCAGGTAGTACTGCTTGCTCAACTCGTCGGCGATCCCGGCGGTTGCGGGATCGAGATCACGCGAGTCGCGGACGATTTCGGTGCGTCCGCCGCTGTCGTCGGTCATGTCACGCAGCGCGGCGACGTTGACGCGATCGTCCGATCGCCTGCGCTGCCAGCCGCCGCCGTTCCCCCCTGGCCGCTGGAACAGCTGCGGGAAACGGCGCGCGGGGGGCGCACCCGGAAACGGCAAGGGGATCGGTATGGGCATGCGAGGCGGTTGGGGCATGGGTGGTCGTCGGACGACCTGGTCGTCCTCGCCGTCGATGCCGACCGCGTAGACCAGCACTTCACTTTGCCGTATCTGCTGCTTCAGGTCGCGGATGTCCGTGCGGCTCGTCGTGTCGTTGCCGTCGGAAATGACGACGAGGGCCTTCTTGCGGTTCTGGCCTTCCTGAGCCAACGGGATCGCCTGGGCCACCGCGTCGTACATGGCGGTGCCGCCGTTTGGCGTGACCCGATCGATCGCGCCGAGCAGCCGCCGCCGGTCGTTGGTCCACCCCTGCACGAGGACGGGGTAGTCGCTGAAGCGATAGAGAAAGACCTCGTCTGATTTGTCGAGCAGATCGTCCACGAAGCGCCTCAGCGCGCCGCGGGCCGCGTTCATCTTGTCACCGGCCATGCTGCCGCTCGTGTCGAGCGCGATCCCCAGGCTGACCGGCACCCGTTCCGCGCTGAAATGCGTCACGTCGACGCGCTCGTCGTCCTCGTAGACGAGGAAGTCGTCCTGGTGCAGTCCCGGCACGAAACGACCGCTCGCATCGGACACGGTCGCCGTCACGTTGATGAGCTCAACGCCGCTCTTGAAGCGAAAGCCCTGCTCCTTTTCCTGAGCACGCGCGGACACCAGGGCCATCGCCAGGGCGAGTGCGACGACTGGAACGACCCTTGTGGACTTCATTGCGCTTGCGCCATGACACCCGGCGCGCGCCGATCAAGGTGCGGCACGACGCGGTCGTCGGTTCGGAAACTCACGCGGTAGCGATCGACCGTGTCCGCTCCCGGAACGGCCACGACAAACGGCGCCTCCGTGCCAGGCGTCAACGCCGGGACGGCGACGGCCGCGCGGCCGCTCGCGATGAGCCCGCCGTCGGGACCAAACACCGAGACGACGGCCGCCAGGCCATCGATCGTGACCGCGGCCGCCGGATTCCTCACGATGCCGCGGACGGTCAGGCGATTCCCGTCGCGATCGTGCTCGAGCGCCAACAACTCGACGGGAGCAATTGCCGAGGGCCCAACTGCGGGTGCCGGACGCGCGCCGCCGCTGAGCACGACGACGAAGGCCGCCGCGGCCCCCACGACGAACACGCCAAGCGCCGCCACGGCGGCGAGCTGCCGGCGAGGTGATACGACGGATCCAGACGGGGAGAAGAGAGGTCGCACCACCACCGGCCGTGCGTCCCGCGGCCGCAATTCCAGGTCGCCGCCGTCGATTGCCGCCGCGAGCGCGGCAACGCGCGCGTCCGATCGGCGCCGTTCCTCGCGGCTTGTCCGCCACGCGATCGCGCTCATGACAGCGGCGAGAATCAGCGAGAGCGAGGTGATGGCAATCAATGTCATAAACCCTGAACCGTGAACCCGAAACTACCGAAGCTTGAACTCGACGCCGACTTCGACGATCACGTCGACCGGCGTTCCCAGTCGCTGCGCGGGCGAGAAACGCCACTGACTGACTGCCTGAATCGCACGATCGTTCAGGCCGGCGCCAAGTCCTTTCAACACTTTGACGTTGCCCACCGTCCCGTCACGCCGAACAACGATCTCCAGCACGACTTCTCCCACGAGCCCCCGTTGCCGCGCCTCCTCGGTGTAGTCCGCTTTCACTTCACGCACAAGTCGCGGGGGTTCAACGCCACTGCCCGGGCGATAGGGACCGCCGCCCACTCCGCCCCCTGAACCGGGACCAATGCCCGGGCCGTCACCTTCGCCAATGCCGGTCCCGGCGCCGCTGCCCACGCCGCCACCTCTGCCGGAGCCACGGCTCTCCTCTTGAAGGGCCACCTGTTCGAGGACTCCACTGCGGCTACGGAGGTCGGCCGACGCCACCACGATAGGCGCAACAAGGGCAGGCAATGGCTCAGCCGCCAGCACTGGAGGTTTGGGTCGGAATGGCGCTTCGATGGGTCGCATGGGTTTCGGCGGAACGCGACGGGGCAGTGGGTTGCTTATCCTGTGACGACCTTCTCGCTCAGCCTTTGGAGGAGGCAGGGGCTCCCTCTGACCCCCTCCACCGCCACCCCCTCCGGGACCGGGCGTGACGAGGAACACGAGACGCATCGCCTCGGCGGGCGGCCTGGTTCTGGTTTCGATGGTCGCTGCCGTGGGCGCGAGGCTCAACACGGTGACGAGTGCGGCCAGCACGCCCGCATGCAGTGCGCCGGACATTGCGAGGGGGAAACGCCTGGATGCGGGGCGGCGGCCATCTGAAGCGGACATCGAGAACAGCGAAAACAACGCCCCGTCCGGCGCCCACGCGCCGCCTCGGCGCACGACCAGCATTCGGCCGATGCGGACGGCGTCCGCGTGAGACACCAGGCGATCGACGTTCCCGATCAACGCACGCACGCGCGCCTCGGTCGTGCCGGCGGCCCGTGCTATCTCGCGGGGCGAATAGACCTCGACGTGCTCGACGTGCTCATCAGGGCGCATGTGATACCTGGTACCTGAGGCAAAAGCCTTGCCGTGCACGCATGCGGACTCTTGCGGGTGTCTTCACCCTTTTCGGCCGTTTTGTGCAGAAACTTCGCTCGAGTGCCCCGGCCAGTGGTTTCATCGACTGTGCTCCGGGCATGACAGGTGTACCCCATAAAGGGCTAAGCGCTAAGGGCTGAGGGCTGCCCAGCCCTTTGCTCTCAGCCCTTAGCCCTTCATCCCCCTGGGCCTGATCCCTTCGACAAACACCAGGCCTTCGCGTTCGGCCAGTGTGCGGACGATGCCAAAGCCGTTCGCCTCCATCGTCTGGTTGGCCACCTCCGACCCGACAAACGGCGGCTGGGATTGCGCGCCCGTCAACAGGCTGCGGAGACCGGCCCGCGACGACACGCCGACGAGTACGGCGCGTCCGCCGGGCCGGAGAATGCGCGCCAACTCCCGGACGCTCGCGACTTGCTCGCCATGGGGCATCAGACCCAGGAGACCGTTGGTGTCGTCGAGGACCGCGAGATCGATGCTGGCTGGTTCGAGCGGCAGCTGGGTCGGCGGCGCGACTTCGATCTCGACGAGCACGCCAACCTGCGCCGCGCCCTTGCTGACGCGTTCGGCCGACGCCCGGTCCGGGACGATCGCCACCGCGCGCCCAGACAGGCCGACTCTTGCGGCCACTGCGGCGAGGCGCCCGCCGTGCGCGCACCCCACAAACGCCGCGCGGTCGCCCATCTTGACGCCAATCATGCTGACGGCCAGCAGGTGGGGGTCGCCTCGCCGAACGAATGGATTCATCACAATGTCGGGACAGTGTAGCCGCCTTCGCGTCCGTGCGCTTCGCCGGGCCAGGCGTGGCCCGTGTCTCGTGACTAGCGAGCGGTGACTAGCGGCTGATATAGTTCCCCTTCGTGCCTACCCCCATTGTCATTGCTCCTGCACGCGGCAAACTCGGTGTGCTGCTGGTCGGCCTGGGCGCCGTCAGCACCACCTTCATCGCCGGCGTGATCGCGATTCGCAAAGGTTTCGCGGCGCCCATCGGTTCGTTGACCCAGATGGGCACCATCCGTCTCGGCAAGCGAACGGAAGGCCGATCGCCCAAGATCAGCGAGGTGGTTCCGCTGTCGTCGCTCGACGATCTCGTGTTCGGCGGTTGGGACATCTTCGACGAAGACTGCTACAGCGCCGCGAAGACCGCGGGGGTGCTCGAGCCGGCCCTGCTCGACAAGGTCCGGCCGGAGCTCGAAAAGATCCGGCCGTGGCCGGCGGTGTTCGATCAGCACTACGTGAAGCGGCTCGAAGGGCCGAACGTCAAGAAAGGGAAGAACAAGCGCGACCTCGCCGAGCAGGTGATCGCGGACATCCGCACGTTCAAGAAGGACAACAACCTGGATCGCCTGGTGATGATTTGGTGCGGCAGCACCGAGATCTTCATGACCGAGAGCGAGGCGCACCAGTCGCTGGCCAATTTCGAACGCGCGCTCGAAGCGAACGACCCTTCGATTCCATCAAGCATGGTGTACGCGTACGCCGCCATCAAGGAAGGCATTCCGTACGCCAACGCCGCGCCGAACCTGTCGGCCGACATCCCCGCGCTCGTCGAGCTCGCGGCGCAGACGAAAGCGCCTCTGGCCGGCAAGGACATGAAGACCGGGCAGACGCTCATCAAGACGATCATCGCGCCCGGTCTCAAGGCGCGGCTGCTGGGCGTCAAGGGCTGGTATTCGACCAACATCCTCGGCAACCGCGACGGCGAAGTGCTGGACGATCCGGAATCGTTCAAGACCAAGGAAGAGAGCAAGAAGTCGGCGCTCGATTACATCTTCCAGCCGCACCTCTACCCGGAGCTGTACAAAGACCTCTGCCACGTCGTGCGGATCAACTACTACCCGCCGCGCGGCGACAACAAGGAAGGTTGGGACAACATCGACATCGTGGGCTGGCTCGGCTACCCGATGCAGCTCAAGATCAACTTCCTGTGCCGCGACAGCATCCTTGCGGCGCCCATCGTGCTCGACGTGGCGCTGTTCCTCGATCTCGCCAAGCGCGCCGGCATGAGCGGTATCCAGGAATGGCTGTCGTTCTATTTCAAGGCGCCGGTCCATGCACCCGGCCTGTACCCCGAGCACGATCTGTTCATTCAGTTGATGAAGCTGAAGAACACGCTGCGGTACTTCAAAGGCGAAGATCTCATCACGCACCTTGGCCGTGAGTACTACGATTAAAGCCCAGCCGGTGCTCGTCGGCGCCCTCGTGATGGGAGTGCTGTCGGCGCTGCCGATCATCTCGGCCGGCAATGTCTGCTGCTGCCTCTGGGTGATCAGCGGAGGTTTCGTGGCCGCCTACCTCCAGCAGCAGGGCCAGGACGCCCCGATCACGTCAGCCGACGGCGCGCTCACCGGCTTTCTTGCCGGCGTCTGCGGGGCCGTCGCCTACCTGGTGATTTCGGTCCCGATCGACTTGATGCTTCGACCGATGGAACGGGAAATGATGCGCCGGATCATGGAGAACCTGGGCGGCGGCGCCGAGGGCTTCCGCGGCTACGCCGAGCGGGCCGACAGCGTCCCCCCAGCCCTCCGGGCCGTCATTGGCTTTCTCACGATGCTCGTGGCCGGCGCGATCTTTTCGACGGTCGGCGGTCTGATTGGCGTGCTGGTTTTCCGCAAGACGCCGCCGGCGCCGTTCGACGCCGCTTCGTCGCGCTAGCGACAGATCTGCGCGGCGCTGCACAGCGGTGCACGCCGCGGCCCCGGCTCGCACGTCTATTGCCAGTCCTGCGTGAAACCGAAAAACAGAATCGTGGACTGGGTGTCGCTCCCCTTCGCCTTGGTCTTTGCCGCTATCGCTGCGCAAGCACCGCCGCAGGCGCCGCGCCAGGCGCCCATGCCGCCGCTGCCGCTGACGCAGCTCGACGACCGCGCGCTGTCGGGCGACCTCGATAACCGCGCGTTCGCACTGACCTTCGCCCAGCCGATTGAGATCAAGGACGTGCTGCTGATCCTCGTGCGCGGCACGAGCCTGAGCGTTGTCCCGGATCCGGCCGTCGGCGGGTCGTTCATCGGCGAGCTGAAGAACGTCACCGTCCGGCAGGCGCTCGGCCTGATTCTGCAGCCGCTCGGTCTCGATTTCACGGTCGACGGCGGCGTCATCCACGTCTTCAGACGGCAGCCCGAGACGCGGCTCTTCAACGTCGATTACCCCGCCGCCGAACGCGCCGGCGAGAGCAGCGTTGGCATTGACCCCGCCGCGCGGTCGAGCGGCAGCTATGCCCGCGTCACGACGACCACGAAAACGGATCTGTTCGCCGACATCAGCAAGGGCGTGCAGACGCTTCTGTCGGAACGCGGGACGTTCAACGTCGATCGAAAAGCCGGGATTGTGCAGGTCACGGACTTTCCCGAGCGGCTCGATCGCGTTGGCGTCTACCTCGACGCCGTGCACGACCGCGTCCAGCGGCAGGTACAGATCGAGGCGCGCCTCGTCGAGGTTGAGCTCAACGACGAGAAGGCCACCTCGCTCGATTGGACCGCGCTGCGGCAAACCCGCGACGCGGTGAAGGTGATGGCCGCGTTGACGGCGCAGGGAAAGGTGACCGTACTGGCCAGCCCCCGCGTCGTCGTCACGAACAACGAGCCGGCGGTTGTGAAAGCCGACGGGCTCACCGTCAGTGTCACGCCTCAGATTACGCAGGATGCGATTGTCACCTTGAGCCTGAGCCCGATGGTGGCCGCGCCGCAGGTCGTCCAGTCGGACATGGTCGCGCGCGTCGCTGACGGCGAAACCATCGTCCTTGCCGGTTTCGGGCGCGATCGCGAAACGCGCGAGCGTAAGGCCACCGGTCGGACGGGCGGGTGGTTCGGGCGGTCAACCGTCGTGACGAAGAAACACATCGAGCTCGTCGTCCTCCTGACGCCGAGAATTCTGCCGCTGCCGTAGCCATGTACGAAAGCTACTACGGGTTCGTCGAGAAGCCGTTCAGCCTGACCCCCGATCCGAAGTTTCTCTATCGGAGTCCGTCACATGCGGGGGCGTTCGAGCTCCTGCAGTACGCGATCCGCCGCCGCGAAGGCTTTGTCGTCATCACGGGCGATATCGGCACCGGAAAGACGACTCTGTGCCGGGCGCTGCTCGAGGAGATCGACCGGACGACGTTCACGGCGCTCGTGCTGAATCCGTTCCTGTCCGAAGAGGATCTCCTGAAACGGATCCTCCAGGACTTCGGGATTATTTCGCGCGACGAAGTGAAGCGCGGCACGCTGGCGCACGTCACGAAGCAGGAATTGATTGACGCGCTGTACGATTTTCTGCTCGGGCTGATTCCACTGAAGGCGAGCGCGGTGTTGATCATCGACGAAGCGCAAAACCTGCCGCTGTCGGTCCTCGAGCAGATACGCATTCTGTCGAACCTGGAGACCGACAAAGAGAAGCTGCTGCAGATCATCCTCGTCGGACAGTTGAATCTGCAGCCCTTGCTGCGCTCGCCCGAATTGCGCCAGCTCGATCAACGTGTCTCGATTCGCTATCAGCTCGAGCCGCTCGACAAGGACGGCGTGGCGGCCTACGTGGCCCATCGTCTGGCCATCGCCGGCGGATCGGGCTCTGTCAGCTTCACGGGGAAGGCGCTCGAGACCGTGCACCGGCTGACGGACGGCATTCCGCGCCTGATCAACCTGATTTGCGATCGGGCGCTGCTCTCGGGTTTTTCCGAACGCGTCAACCGCATCACGCCGGAGATGGTCGTGCACGCCGCCGACAGCCTCGAGGTGCAGCCGTCGCCGCGGCCGCGCTTTGGCTGGATTGTCCGGCGCGCCCCGCTGCTGGCGGGCGTGGCGGTGGTGCTGCTCGCGTCGGCCCTCGCGGTCGCCACCACAGCCGTCCTCTATCGGCGGTTTTCGGCGTTGGCGCCCAACGCAACCGTTGCCGCCACGGTTGCCGATGTTGTCCCCAGGGAAGCGCCGTCGCAAGCGGTCGCGTCCGTCAATCGTCGTCTGCCGGAAAGCGCCGCGGCGTCGATTCTGGTGGGCGCCTACCCCATCTCCACGCCTCAGTCTGCAGCGGACCTTCGGTCGATGACCGAATGGCTGGAAGCGTCGGGCTTCCACGTCTACTACTCCGAGATCGACTCGGGACTGGGCCAACGCTGGCAACGCGTGCTGGCCGGGGCGTACACTGACGAGACGACCGCGCGCGTCGATGCCGAGCGACTCAAACATGCGTTGCCGTCGCTCGACGCGCAGGTGGTGGCGGTGGGACCTGTGGCGGCGCCGGTCCGTGAGCCGGACCTTGTCCTTCGCCGGGCGGGAATCGATCCGTGAGCCTGATCCTGGACGCGCTCCGACGCAAGACGCCTGCCGCGGAGGGCGGGGACGAGGGCCGCAGCGAGGCCCGCTCGGACACCGTGCTGGCGACGCTCGGCTATCCGCGTCCTCGGCCGCCATCGGAAGGCCTCTCGAAAAAGACGCTGGCCGTTTACGGCGGCGCCGCCGTCGCGATTGGCTTCGTCAGTGTCTCGCTGCTGATTGTGCTTCTCGCGCCGCCCGCGCAGCAGACGCCGGTTCTGCCGTCACGCGCCGCAGTGAGGACTCCGGCTGCGCCGCCAACGGCCAGCGTGACGACGCCCGCGACAACCCCGCCTGTCGTCGTCGCCCCGGCTGCGGGTCCCGCTCCTGCGGTGAAACCGCCTGTTGTCGCAGCCCCGCCCGCGGTTCCCGCTCCCGCGGTGAAACCGCCTGTTGTCGCGGCTCCGGCTGTGATACCCGCTCCTGCGGCGAAACCTCCCGTGTCCGCAGTGAAATCGCCTGTCGCGGCCGCGCCCGTGTTGAAACAGCCCGCTGCCGCGCCGGCTATGAAGCCGCCTGTTGCCGTGGCCACGCCGTCTGACAAGCCGGCGGCCGCCGCCGCGCCGGCGTCGAAGCCGCCCACGGTCGTCGCTGCACCCGCCGTCACGCCGCCGGCGGCCACGTCGTCTCCCGCGGCGCCGGCGCCGGTCGCACAGCCAGCCGACAGTGCGGCGAGGCGTCTGCCGCCGGCTGAACCAAGTCCACGGCCAGCAGCACCGGCCGTGCCGCCAGCCACGATCGTGCCGCGCGCCACGCCAGCCGAACGAGCGACTGTTCCGCCGCGGCGGCCGGCACCAGCCCAGCCGCCACCGGAGACGGCTTCCGTTCGCGCCGCGCCGGCACCCATGCCGCCAAATCACTTCAGCCTGGCGCTGTACTACCAGCGAATCGCGCGACTACGACAACGCGCTGGTGCACTATCGCGCGCTGCTCGAGCAGAACGATGCGAGCGCCGAGGTCCACAACAACCTCGGGCTGCTGTATCAGGATCACGGCCAGCTCGACGACGCGGTGAGGCAGTTTCAGCGGGCGATCGCGATCGATCCGAGGTACGTCAAGGCGCACAACAATCTCGGCGTCGCGTTCATGCGTCGAATCGGCCCGACAACGCCGCCGCCGAGTTCCGCGTCGCGCTGGCCGCCGAGCCGCGCAACGTCGAATCGATGGTGAACCTCGCGCTGGTGCAGAAGGCCGCCGGCCGCGTCGCGGACGCCCGCGATCTGCTGCAGCGCGCGGTGACGATCGATCCGCGCAATCCCGGCTCGCACTACAACCTCGCCGTCGTCGCCGACGAGGGCGGAGAGAGAACGCGTGGCCATCGAGCACTACCGCGCGTTTCTCAAGTACGGCACCGTCACGCACACCGACCTGGTCGCGCGGGTGCGCGCGCGGCTGGCCGCGCTGGCCGGCTGACCTTCGACGTGCTCAGGTCACCCTCAGGCGGAGTCGAAGGGTGAAGTAAGATTCCGGCATGGCCGACCAGCCGTGCCGAGTTCGACGACCTCCTTCGCGAAGACCGCACCTTTCCTCCACCCCAGGCGTTCCGAGCACACGCGGTCGCGTCGCGACGAGCGCGTCTACGCCGACGCGGCACGCGATCCGGAGGCGTTCTGGGCCGGGCTGGCCGCTGAGCTCGAGTGGTCGCGGCCCTGGACGCGCGTGCTCGACTGGCAGCCGCCTCACGCGAAGTGGTTCGTCGGCGGGCAGCTGAACGCCAGCGTCAACTGCGTGGATCGCCACGTCCGCGGACCGCGCCGCAACAAGGCGGCGATCATCTGGGAAGGCGAGCCGGGCGATCGGCGCACGCTGACGTATTTCGATCTTCACCGTCAGGTGTCGACGTTCGCCAACGTCCTGAAGTCGCTCGGGACCAAGAAGGGCGATCGCGTCGCGATCTACATGCCGCTCATTCCCGAGCTGGCGATCGCGATGCTCGCCTGCGCGCGCATCGGCGCCGTGCACAGCGTCGTGTTCGGCGGTTTCAGCGCCGAATCGCTGCGCGATCGCATCAACGATCAAAAGGCACGCCTGCTCATCACGGCCGACGGCGGCTACCGGCGCGGCCAGATCGTGCCGCTGAAGACAGGTCGCCGACGAAGCGGTCGCCGGACACGCCGTCGATCGAGCACGTCGTGGTGGTCCAGCGCGGCGGCGGGACGTCGATTCCCGTCACGATGAAAGACGGCCGCGACCACTGGTATCACGACCTGATGGCAGGCGCATCGTCGCGCTGCGATCCCGAGCCGATGGACGCCGAGGACATGCTCTACATCCTCTACACGTCCGGCACGACCGGGAAACCGAAGGGCATCGTCCACACGACGGGCGGTTATCTGGTCGGCACGTACGCGACGACGAAGCTGGTGTTCGACCTCCGCGAAGACGACGTGTTCTGGTGCACGGCGGACATCGGCTGGGTCACCGGACACAGCTACGTCGTCTACGGTCCGCTCGCCAACGGCGCGACGGTCGTGATGTACGAAGGCGCGCCCGACTGGCCGCAGAAGGATCGATTCTGGTCGCTCATCGAGCGCTACGGCGTGACGGTGCTTCTATACGGCGCCGACGGCGATTCGCGCGTTCATGCGCTGGGGCACCGAATGGCCGAAGCGCCGCGATCTCTCGTCGCTGCGGCTGCTCGGATCGGTCGGCGAGCCGATCAACCCCGAAGCGTGGATCTGGTACCACGCAGGTCATCGGCGGCGAGCGCTGCCCGGTGGTCGACACGTGGTGGCAGACCGAGACCGGCGCCATCATGATCACGCCGCTGCCCGGCGTGACGACGCTCGAAGCCGGGCTCGGCGACGCGGCCGTTTCCCGGCATCACCGCGGAGATCCGCAACGAACGCGGCGACACCGTCGACGTCGGCGGCGGCCTGCTCGCGCTCACGCGGCCGTGGCCGTCGATGCTGCGCGGCATCTACGGCGATCCCGATCGCTACGTCCGCCAGTACCTGGAACAAGTGGGGCCCCGGCGTCTACGTGACCGGCGACGGCGCCAAGCGCGACGCCGACGGCTACTTCTGGCTGCTCGGCCGCGTCGACGACGTGATCAACGTCGCCGGTCATCGCATCGGCACGATGGAGGTCGAGAGCGCGCTCGTCGATCATCCGAGCGTCGCCGAGGCCGCGGTCGTCGGCCGCGCGCACGAGATCAAGGGGCAGGCGATCGCGGCGTTCGTCACGCTGAAGGACGGGCAGCAAGGCGCGCTCGAGCGATCTGGTCGACGACCTGAAGGAGCACGTCGTCAAGAAGATCGGCGCGATCGCGCGGCCCGACGACATCCTGTTCACCGCCGATCTGCCCGAAGACGCGTTCCGGCAAGATCATGCGCCGGCTGCTGCGCGACATCGCCGAAGGCAAGGCGCTCGGCGACACGACGACGCTGGCCGATCCCGCCGTGGTCGCGAAGCTGAAGGCGAATTACGAGGAGGAGTACGGCTAGAGGTTGGGCAGGCGCGACTGCTGCGACGCCCGCGTAGCCGTCGACGCGCTCGACGCGGTTGCGCCCGATCTGCTTCGCGCGCTCGACGGCGGCTTCCGCGTCGGCGACCAGCCGCTCGGGATCGATGCACGTCGCCGACGCGCGACCTGGACGTTGATGACGGCGGCGCTGACGGTCACCGGCACCTGGCTGGTCGGTCCGGTGATCGGTGAACCCCAGCCGCTCTTCGACGGTGTGCACGCACGCGCTCGGCGAGCTCGGACGGCGTGCTCGGCGTCGGTTCGCGTCAGCAGGACGACCATCGAGTCTTCCGAGTGCCGCGCCACCCAGTCGTGCTGCCGGAAGTACTTGCGGATCAGAATGCCGAGCCGCTCGAGCATCTTGTCGCCGACGCCGTAGCCGTGCTCCTTGTTGATGGCCGACAGGCGATCGACGTCGAACAGAATCAGCGAGATCGGGTAGCCGTAGCGCCCGGCGCGCTCGACTTCCTTGGCGAGCACGGCGTCGAACATCACCCGCGTGTACAGCGTCGTCAGGCGATCGATGATCGCGGCCCCGGCGGGCTCGAGCTGCGCGCGCTCGGTGTAGGCGGCCAGCATGTCGAACGACGCGCGCCGGACGAGCTGCGCGACGACCGGCCACGGCTCGCTGGTGGCGCCGATCGTTTCGCTGAGCGCCAGCTCGTCGAGCGCCGTGCGCTCGGTCAGGTACGCGAACGTGAACAGCCGCTCGATCGACAGCGACGCGTTCGAG
Organism: uncultured Acidobacteriota bacterium; assembly: GCA_963755195.1. GTDB lineage: Bacteria > Acidobacteriota > Vicinamibacteria > Vicinamibacterales > CAVVIG01 > CAVQJU01. Next base: position 1,059,346 of record CAVWIZ010000001.1, read on the forward strand.
GACGATCGCGGTGGAGGTCGGCGACGAAGCCGCCTCGGGCGTCGAGCCGCCCGTCGCGCACCGCGAACGCCAGCAGCTGGGTCAGCAGCGACCGATCGCGGTCGCAGTAGTCGGCGTCGAGTTCCTCGCTGCCGCTGTATGGGAAAATCGCGACCGTGTCGGCCGTGATGATGTTCCGCTGATCGACAAGGGCCGTGGAAATCTGCTGCCGCAGATCGTCCTGGACTCTGCCGTGCTCTCGTCGCCAAACGTGGGATCGGGATCGAGGATCCATGCGGAGGATGTGGGACATGTTCACAGAAGGGCCGCGCCGACGCAAGCCGCTCGTGAGGCCCGGGACGCTGTCGCTGACGTTCCCGAGTGGTGCAGGAGTGCGCAGCTGCACGCCATCTCACCCCGAGCGACTACCGTGAATGCCCGCTCGAACCGACAAAAAAGCCGGAAGCGCTTTGCGCTCGGCGGGGGCGAGGTGCGGGTGATGCCGTCCGCCTGGGGATCGAACTGTCGCCCGGGCGCCTGCCGCATCGTCGAGATCGATGCGCGAGGTGGGTTCGGCCGCCGCGGGCGGACACGCGTGTGCGATCGTTCGCGGTACTGCCGCGAGCGGGTGCCGAGACACGAGGCGAAAGCTCGCGTCGCTTCGGCGAGCGGCCCGCCGCGGCCGTCGTGTGTGGGGCGTGCACGAGCGACCATCGTCAGGCGATGGTGACGCGAGGGTTCGTACTACCGGATGCGACACGAGGCGGTGACGGCGTCGCAGAGCGCCGGGGTCGACAGTGGCGGCATGGTCGCCGACATCTCGCCCGTGTCGCGGCGGGACTGAGAAAGCGGCGCGACGACCCGTGGTCGTCGCGCTCGCGCGCAGGATGAAGTCGCGACGGTGCTGCGGTCGCTGACCGATGACGGCGTGAGCGTGCGATCGATCGTGACGCCGGCGCTCGCGCTGGCGTCGCTCGCGAGGCTCGGCGCCAGTCGGCCGCGCCCGGTCTGACCGAGGCGTACGTGGCACTCGAGCGAAACCGCGACGCGCGATTGCGCTGCGTGCGGGACGGCGCGCTCATCGCGGCCCGCGAGCTGCCGTGGGGTTATCGAGGACGAACGGGGACACACCGCGGCCGCGCGACGAGATCGCCGAGCGGCTCGCCGACGAGATTCGAGCGCTTTCTCGATGCGTCGGCGCGCCATCGACAGACCATGTCGCCAGATTTGCGTCTGCGGCGGCCTGCCGGAGCTGCGCAGCATGACGGTGCCGCTGATGGAACGGCTCGACATCGAGGTCGAGACCGCTCGACTCGCTGTTCGGGATCGACGCGAGCGCGGCTGCCGCAGCCGGCGGACGAGTTTCGGGAGCGCACGTCGGAACTGCGGCTCGCGTGGGCGGTCGGCGGCCGACTGGCCGGCGCCGATCAACCTCCTGCGCGAGCGGCAACGGCGACGCGCCAAGATCGTGCTGACGCAGGCGGCGGTCGCGGCGGGCGTCGCGACGGGCGTCGGTCTGGCCTGGCAGGTCGCAGCAGAGCGAGTGGTGGCGGCCGACGAGCCCGCCGCCAGTTGCGAAACGGCCGGCCGTGGCGCCAGTCGATCCGATCGCTCGCCAGACCGCGAAATCGACTCCGCCGCCTCCGGTTGCGTTGCCGTCGGCAGCGCGTCGCCTGCGGTTGCGCCGGCCGCCGCGCCTGTTGTCGCGCGTCCGGCCGCCGAGCCACCGCCACAGGCGATCCGTTCCGGTTACGCCGTCGCCCGCGCCGGTTGTCGCACGTCCGGCCGTCCAGTCGACCACGCCGCATCCCTTCCGGTCGCGCGTGCTGACACGAGCGCAGATACGGGCCGGCCCAGGCTGCCGCCGCTGCCGCCCGTAGTCCGCCTCGAGCGCAGGTGCCGGCGCCTGTCCGCACCACCGCGGGCGAGGGCGACCGAGTTGCTGCCACCGGTGACGCGTGACGTTCAGCCTTCCGCCGTCGCTCCGCGTCGGCCCTCGGAGCGTCGACCCGCCACACCGGCTGGACATACCGCTGCCGTTCGAGGCGGCGCTCGGGACGATTCTTGTATTCGCCCGAGTCGCAAGCTGGCCATCATCGACGGTCACGATCGTCGAGGTTGGCGACGATGTCCGTGGGGCGCGAGTCGTCGACATCACGGCAGACGGCGGTGCTGCTGCGCGACGCGCAGGGGCAGCTGCGGCAACTGACGGTCGGACGTCCGGTCGCTGGACGCCCATGAGTAGCTGCTCGGAGGAGCGGAGCCACTACAGATTGTGGGGTATGACGGGCTGAAATGTTGAATCGGATTTTGCGTTGCTTCGGCGAGCGAGCGGTTCGTAGAATCGATTTTCTGCTCTGGATTCGCGGCAGTTTAGCGCCGAGGGACCTGGTTGCGCAAGAAGATCGGTGAGTGCCTGATTCAGGCCGGCCTCATCACGGAGGACGATCTCCGTGCTGCGCTGGCCGAGCACAAGCGTACGGGCGAGCGTCTCGGCGTGGTGCTCGTCCGCATGAACCTCGCGACCGAGAAGCAGATCGCGAAGGCGCTCGCCTTCCAGCTCGGATTTCCGTACATCAACCTCGCCGAAAACCCGCCCGATCCGACGGCCGTCGTGCTGATTCCGAAGGAAGTCTCGCTCAAGCGCGTCTGCGTCGCCGTCAGGCTCGAAAAGAACCTGCTGACGGTGGCGATGTCCGACCCGCTGCTGTTCAGCCTGGTGCAGGATCTCGAGTTCCAGACCGGCTACCGGATCAAGCAGGTCGTCGCGACGCGCGGCGACATCGTCGAGGCCATCCAGACCGGCTATCCCGACAAGGCGCTGGCGTCGGACGCACGCAACCGCCGTCGGATCTGGTGGCGACGGGCGGCCCGCGAGGCGGCCGTCGACGCGGCTCGAAGCCGGCGATGGATCGCCGACGCCGAGACGGCGCTGGCCGGCGCGTCGAAGACGAGGTGTTCGAGCCGGTCGCCGGCCTCAAGGAACGCAGCGAGGCCGCCCCGATCATCGATCTCGTCGATCTGGTCGTGAAGAGCGCCATCAAGAGCCAAGGCGAGCGACATTCACGTCGAGCCGATGGAAAAGGGCGTCCTCATCCGTCATCGCCTCGACGGCCTGCTCAAGGAAGTCATGGACCTGCCCAAGTGGGTTCACGAAGGGCTGATCGCGCGACTGAAGATCATGGCCGGCATGGACATCGCCGAGAAACGGCTGCCGCAGGACGGCCGTCTGCGATCGACGGCCGAAGACGGCAGCCGACGTGGACTTCCGCGTGTCGACGCTCCGCACGCTTGTTTGGCGAGAAGGTCGTCATGCGCGTGCTCGACCACCGCAAGGGCGTGCCCGCGCTCGAGGAGATCGGCATGTCGGCGACGGCGATGGAGGAGCTGCACTACTTCCTCCGCCACCAGCACGGCATGATTCTCGTCGTCGGCCCGACCGGCAGCGGAAAGTCGACGACGCTGAGCTCGGCGCTGAAGTCGGTGCAGTCGGAGAAGACCAACATCATCACGATCGAGGATCCGGTCGAGTACCAGATCCCCGGCGTCAACCAGACGCAGATCAACGAGAAGATCAAGCTGACGTTCGCCAGCGCGCTGCGCTCGATTCTGCGGCAGGATCCCGACGTCATCCTCGTCGGCGAAATCCGCGACGCCGAAACGGCGAAGATCGCGATGCAGGCGGCGCAGACGGGCCATCTCGTGCTCTCGACGCTCCATACCGACGATGCGCCGTCGGTGGTGACGCGGTTGATGGACATCGGCAGCCGAGCCGTACGTGATTGCCGGCGCGCTCATCGGCGTCGTCGCCCAGCGGCTCGTGCGCCGGCTGTGCGTCGAACTGCCGGCGGCAGTACACGCCGCCGCTCAGAAACGCTGCGGTCGCTGAACATCGCCGAGGCTGACGCCGCCATCGATCCCGTTCTACAAGTCGGTCGGCTGCGATCAGTGCAACCACACGGGCTATCGCGGCCGCATCGGCATCTACGAAGTGATGCGCGTCACCGACAAGCTGCGGCGGGCGATTGCGGCGCACGCCTCCGAGGCCCAGATTCGCGAGGCGGCGGTCTCGGGCGGCATGATCAGCCTTGGCGAAGACGGCCTGGCCAAGGTGAAGAGCGGCATCACGACGCCGGAAGAACTGCTGCGCGTCGTGACCGAGGTCCGCGAGGTGCGGACGCTCTGCACGGGCTGCGGCGCGGCGGTCGGCGTCGATTTCATCGCGTGCCCGAATTGCGGCAAGCGTTTGAGCGGTGGCTGTCCGCACTGCGGACGGGCGCTGCAGCCAGGCTGGAACTTCTGTCCGTACTGCGCGCGGAGCACCGAAACCAAGCGCCCCGGAAGCGGCTTCGCGACCGCGAGACGCCCGAGCCGTCCGCCGCGAGCTGCCGGCCGCCAACGTCGCCGAGTTCAAGAAGTAGGACGCGCCTCGATCGCATCACCGTGCTGTTCAAGACTTACTACGACCTCCTCGAACTGCCGCCGACCTCCTCGCCCGAGGAAGTCAAGAAGGCGTTCCGGGCAGCAGATTGCCCGCTATCATCCCGACAAGGTTCAGCACCTCGGCAAGGAATTCCAGGCGATGGCGGCCGAGCGCGCCGCCGAGCTCACGGAGGCCTATCGCATCCTGTCCGATGCAGGACGCCGCGCCGAGTACGACCGGACGTTGGGGGCGGCCCGGCCCGCGCCGACTCCCACGCCGCCGCCGCACACAGAGCCGCCGGCGCAGGACACAGGCCAGTCGTCGGCAGATGGAGGCGCGCCTCGGCAAGCGCGAGTCACACGGCAGGCGCAGCTTTCACTCGGGAACGCGCGACGCGTGATGAGTGGTTTCTCAAGGCCGCGGTCGCGCGGTTCCGTCAGGCGCTCCAGCAGGTCGGTGGAGACTACGACGTAGCAAAGGTACGGGGATTCGAGATCGCCTGTGTGCCGAAGTCGAAGATGTTTGGCAAAAAGGGCCCGCGGCTGCTGGGACGTTTTGTGTCGCGCATCGACGGCCCGGCGGTGGCGGACGCCTGGGCGCAGGCCGGCAAGTGGGACGCGTCGAGCGACGAGATTTGCGTGTTTCTGATGGGCACGTCGCTGGCGCCGGCGCGCGAGCTGGCCGGCGCCATTGCCGAGCAGCGCACAAGAAGAGTCGCAGCAAGATGACGCTGATTCCCGTGGACGCGCGCGACTGGAACGCCCACATGCCGACCGACGCGCCCACCGTCGCGAAAACCCTCCTCGCGAAGCTCAAAGGCGGAACCTAGCCGCGTCCCGTGGCGTCTAAGATTGAGTCATACTGAACCCAAGAACTCTCCACTTTCCACTTTGAACTTTAGACTTTGAGCTATGGCCCTCATTGAAACCGTCGATCTTTGGAAGACCTACGTCATGGGGTCCGAGGAAATTCACGCGCTGCGCGGCGTCTCGATTGTCATCGAGCGCGGCGAGTACGTCGCGATCATGGGGCCGTCGGGTTCGGGCAAGTCAACGTTGATGAATCTCATCGGCTGCCTCGACACCCCGTCCAAGGGTTCGTATCTGTTGAACGGCAAGCAGGCCAGCCAGATGAACGACAACGAACTGGCCCGCATCCGCAACGAGGAGATCGGGTTCGTCTTCCAGACGTTCAACCTGCTGCCGCGAGCCACGGCGCTGCACAACGTCGAGCTGCCGCTCGTCTACGCCGGCGTGCCGGCCAAGGACCGTCTGGAGCGAGCGAAGGCTGCGCTCTCGAAAGTGGAGCTCGTCGATCGCATGACCCATCGTCCCAACGAACTGTCGGGCGGTCAGCGGCAGCGCGTGGCCGTCGCGCGCGCGCTCGTGAACAACCCGTCGATTCTCCTGGCGGACGAGCCCACCGGCAACCTCGATTCGAAGACCGGCCTCGAAATCATGGGGCTGTTCGAACGGCTCCACAAAAGCCGGCAACACGATCGTCCTCGTCACCCACGAGGCCGACGTCGCCGCGTACGCATACCGCACCATTCACATCCGCGACGGACAGGTGGAAAACGACGTGAGGCGGGCGGCCTAAACCGCCGCGAAATGCCCGGCTGCGACTTCCCGCAGCGACGGCCTCCCGATCGATGAGCCGTTGGTCGAGCACGATTCGCTGACGCGGTGCGTCGGGATCGGGAATGGGAATGGCGGAAAGCAGCGCGCGCGTGTAGGGGTGCTGCGGCGCCGCGAACAGCGCTGAGGTCGGCCCCATCTCGACGATCTTCCCGAGATACATCACCGCGACGCGCGTGCAGATGTGTTCCACCAGCCGCAAGTCGTGGGCGATGAAGAGATAGGTCAGGGTGAGCTGTTGCTGCAGGTCCATCAACAGGTTGACCACCTGCGCCTGCACCGAGACGTCGAGCGCCGAAACGGGTTCGTCCAGGACGAGGAACGACGGATTCAGCGCGAGGGCGCGCGCCAGGCCGATGCGCTGTCGCTGGCCGCCGCTGAACTCGTGCGGGTAACGCGACAGGAGGGCCACGTCGAGCCCGACGACCTGAAAGAGTTCCCTGACCCGGGCCCGCCGCGCGGACTGGTCGCCGAGCCTGTGGATGATGAGCGGTTCTTCGACGATCTGTTGCGCGCGCATCCGCGGGTTGAGCGACGAGTACGGATCCTGAAAGACGATCTGCATCTCGCGCCTGGCCTCGCGCAGGCGTCGCCGCGAGAAGCTCAGCACCTCCTCGCCGCGAAATCGTACGCTGCCCGAAGTCGGCTCGACGAGCCGCAGCACGCAGCGGCCCGTCGTCGTCTTGCCGCTGCCCGATTCACCAACCAGCCCGAACGTTTCGCCCGCCTCAATCGTAAAGCTCACATCGTCCACAGCCTTGACCAGCGTGCCCTTGCGCAACACGCTCGCCCTGCGGACGAAGTGCTTGACGAGGCGGGACACCTCAACGAGGGGCATCAGGGTGGCTCGCGGCTGGTGGCTGGCGGCTCGTGGCCGGATCGTGGAGAAAACACTTGGCCGTATGTTCGCCTCCGACGAGGTAGTCTGAGGGTGGATTCGCTGTGCACGGATCGAACCGATCGGGACAGCGTGGATTGAACGCGCAGCCTGGCGGAAGCGCCCCCAGCATGGGAACCGTGCCGTCAATCGCGCGCAGACGCTGGCCCGGCGCGCCTCCGGGAATCGACCCGAGCAGGCCGCGCGTATACGGATGTTGCGGGCGTCGAAAGACGTCACGCACCAATCCGGACTCGACGATTCGCCCGGCGTACATGACGGCCACCCGATCGGCCGTGCCGGCGATGACGCCGAGATCGTGGGTGATGAGCAGCAGAGAAAGGCCGAGGGCCGATTTCATCTCGCGCAGCAGATCAAGAATCTCGGCTTGAATCGTCACGTCAAGGGCGGTTGTCGGTTCGTCGGCGATGACGAGCGACGGCCGGCAGGCGAGGGCCATGGCAATCAGCACCCGCTGGCGCATGCCGCCCGAGAGTTGGTGCGGGTAATCGTCGACGCGGGATGCCGCGGCCGGGATGCGCACCGCGTCGAGGAGCGCAATCGCCTTTGCGTGCGAGTCACGCTTGGTCGCCCGTCCGTGGACGAGCAGCGTTTCGCGGATTTGGTCGCCGACCGTAAACACGGGATTGAGCGCCGTCATCGGCTCCTGAAAGATGAGCGCGATTTCGGCGCCGCGGATCTTGCGCATCTCGCGTTCCGGGATCCCGACCAGGTCGCGTCCCTTGAAGAGCACGCGGCCGCTCCGGATACGTCCGGGTGGCTGGACCAACCGCATGATCGAAAAGGCCGTCACCGACTTGCCGCTGCCCGATTCACCGACCAGCCCGAGCGTTTCCCCCTGACGGATCTCGAAGCTCACGTCATCCACAGCCGGCACCGATCCGGACGGCACATCGAAGACCGTGGTCAAGTGGTCCACGCTCAGCAGTGGTTCGCCACCGGCCATCAGCCTCTTGCCCCTTGCCCTCGGCCATTCGTGATCACACCGTCGCCGCCCCGGTGTAGACGCCGAATGCCACGCGCATGGCATCGGCGATTTCGCCGACGGTTGCGTGAGCCAGCACGGCGGCGACAATCGGCGGCACGAGGTTCCCGCCCTCTCTCGCCGCGTGCGACACCCGGCCGATGGCGGTTTCCCACTCTGACGGGCTGCGGCCGGCCCGCACCGCTCGAACGCGATCGATCTGGCGGCGCTCTCCTTCCGTGTCGACATGGAACAGGGGCACACCCCCTCGTTCGGAGTCGGCGAACCTGTTCACGCCCACGACAACGGATTCGCCGGCGTCGATCGCCAGCTGCGCGTTGTACGCCGACTCCTGAATCTGGCGCTGGATGAACCCTGTCTCGATCGCCACCAGCGTGCCGCCCTGCCGCTCGATTTGTGCAAGCAGCGCCATGGCGCCCCGTTCGATGTCGTTGGTCATCGTCTCGATGGCGTACGAGCCGGCGACCGGATCGACCGTGTTCGCCACGCCGCTCTCGGCGGCGATGATCTGCTGCGTGCGCAGCGCGACGCGGGCCGATTCTTCGGTCGGCAGCGCCAGCGCCTCGTCGCGGCCGTTGCAGTGGAGCGACTGCGTGCCGCCAAGTACCGCCGCAAGCGCCTGCAGGGATACGCGGACGATGTTGTTGTCAGGCTGCTGCGCGGTCAGGGTGCTGCCCGCGGTTTGCGTGTGAAAGCGCAGTTGTTGGGCTCGAGGGTTCGTCGCATGGAACCGATCGCGCATGATCGTGGCCCAGAGCCGGCGCGCGGCGCGGAACTTTGCAATCTCCTCGAGAAAGTTGTTGTGCGCGTTGAAGAAGAACGACAGCCGCTGGCCGAATGCGTTGACGTCGAGGCCGGCCTCAATCGCGGCCTGCACGTACGCGATCGCGTGCGCGAAGGTGAACGCGACTTCCTGAACCGCCGTCGATCCGGCCTCGCGGATGTGGTAGCCGCTGATCGAGATCGTGTGCCAATTGGGCAACTCACGCTCGCAGAAGGCGACAATGTCGGTCACGATGCGCAGCGACGGTCGGGGCGGGTAGATGTAGGTGCCGCGCGCGACGTACTCCTTCAGGATGTCGTTCTGGATCGTGCCCGACAGCTCCGTGATGGCCGCGCCCTGGCGGCGCGCAACGGCGATGTACAGCGACAGCAGGATGATGGCCGTCGCGTTGATCGTCATGGAGGTCGAGACCCGGCCGAGGGGAATGCCGTCGAAGAGCGCCGCCATGTCTTCAACCGAGTCGATGGCGACGCCGACCTTTCCCACTTCGCCGGCCGCAAGGGCGTGGTCGGAGTCGTAGCCCATCTGCGTCGGCAGGTCGAAGGCGACGCTCAGTCCGCTGACGCCGTGCGCGAGCAGGTAGCGGTAGCGCTCGTTGGATTCCGCGGCGGTCCCGAACCCGGCGTACTGCCGCATTGTCCACAGCCGGCCGCGGTACATTGTCGGGTGAATGCCGCGAGTAAAGGGATACTCACCGGGTGCGCCCAGCGCTGACGTGGCGTCCCACCCGGTGAGACTCTCGGGCGTGTAGGTGTGCATGGACGTGCCTGCCAAATTGTAGCCGACATCGCTGGTAGTGCTTCAGTGTGAATCGTTTAGAACGTCATGCCCGCGCCGTCCGTTCGTCGCAGAAGAGGCGTCCACTATCGTTTGCTCGACCGTCGCGGCAGCTCGAACGGGACCAGGGCGGCCGTTGGACACCACGCAGGTCCGCAGTAATGAATCCTGGGGCGGTAACCGATAAGAGTGTTGAGGCGTTTGTCATGGCCGCATGCATCCGGAAACCGGTCGAACGGCAATTGGGAGGCGTCTCGCGGGCGGTACATCGCCGTAAGTCCTTGACAGAATTACGACTCGCGCTTAGACTCGAATCACCTCAGAACTTTTCCGAATACATGAACACGTCTGGCGCCCGATCCCTGCCCATCGCCCTGATGTAGGCAGGTTCGGATCGGGAAACGCCCCGGAACCCGGCCCGGCGGCGCAAGGGGAGGGCAGTGAGGATGGACGACGTCGTCAACCGGTTCGCGAGAGAGCTGGCCGACGCAATTGCCGCCGCGGTCGCCGAGAATCCCCAGGTGGAGGCGTGCCGCGAGAAGGCCCGCGCCGCTGGATTCGAGATGAAACTGACGCTCGAAGCCGTGGTGGGTTTTGTCAGCCGTTCACAAACACCGGCGCTCGCGAAAGTGACCGCACCTGCGCGCGCGTTGCCGCAGCCGCGCCGAACGTTAGAGGTGACGGCCAACGATCGGCGCTTCCTTCGTTCGTTGAGGATTGCGGCCGACGAAACAGCGGAACCGGTCGAGTAAACGCGAAACGTCAAAACGCAAAACGCGAAACGTAGAACGCAGGACATACTCGTAGAGGAAGGCCGGCCCGCTCAGGCGCGCCGGCCTTTTTTCGTTCCTGCGCGTGCCGTCTTCGGTTTGTCGGTTTGCGTTTGCCGTTTCGCGTTTTGCGTTTTACGTTTTCGAAGTGGCCTGGTTCGCCACTCGCGCCGCGGCGGCGGCGGCCGCCGCCGGATCGCCGAGGTAGTAGTGGCGGATGGGCTTGAGATCGTCGTCGAGCTCGTACACGAGTGGGATGCCGGTCGGAATGTTCAGCTCGACGATCTCCGACACCGGCACGTCGTCGAGGTACTTCACGAGGGCGCGCAGGCTGTTGCCGTGCGCCGCGATCAGCACGCGCCTGCCCGACCGGATCGTCGGCGCGATCGTGTCGAGCCAGTACGGCAGAAACCGATCGACGGTGTCCTTCAAGGATTCAGTCAGAGGTAGTTCGGCGGCCGTGAGTCCAGCGTAGCGTGGATCGCGCGCCGGATAGCGAGGATCGTCGGGCGTGAGCGGCGGCGGCGGGATGTCGTAGCTTCGCCGCCAAATCTTGGTTTGCGCGTCGCCGTGTTTCGCGGCGGTTTCTGCCTTGTTCAGCCCCTGCAACGAGCCGTAGTGCCTTTCGTTCAAACGCCAGCTCTTGACCACCGGAATCCACAGGAGATCCAGCGCGTCGAGCGCCGCCCACAGCGTGCGGATGGCGCGTTTGAGAACAGACGTGTACGCGACGTCGAAGACGTATCCGCCTTCGAGCAGCAGGCGTCCTGCTTCCTGCGCTTCGGCGCGCCCCCGATCGGACAGATCGACGTCGGTCCATCCGGTGAACCGGTTTTCCTTGTTCCACGTGCTCTCGCCGTGGCGAAGCAGTACGAGCTTGATCATGTCGAGAGCGTTCGAACGGCGCTCCGGCCAGCGTATCGAGCGTCAGAGCCGAGCGCTTCTTCGATGCGCAGGAGTTGATTGTACTTGCAGACGCGATCGGTCCGGCTGGCCGACCCTGTCTTGATTTGGCCGGCTGCCGTGCCGACCGACAGGTCGGCAATCGTCGTGTCCTCGGTTTCCCCGGAGCGGTGCGAAATAATCGACGCGTAGCCCGCGTCGCTCGCCATGCGCACCGCATCGAGCGTCTCGGTGACGGTGCCGATCTGGTTGAGCTTCACGAGCACGGCGTTGGCGGCGCCGTCGGCGATCCCGCGTTTCAGAATCTCCGGGTTGGTCACGAAGACATCGTCTCCGACCAGTTGCACGCGTCCGCCGAGCGCGGCCGTCAGGTTCTTCCACCCGGTCCAGTCGCCTTCCGCGAGGCCGTCTTCGATCGAGATAATCGGGTACTGACGCAGCCAGTCTTCATAGAGCTGAATCATCTCGTCGGATGTGCGGCCGGGTTCGCCGGATTTCTTGAACACGTAGCGGCCGTTTCCGGCCCAGAGCTCGCTCGAGGCGACATCGAGCGCGACGAACACGTCCTGTCCGGCGCGCATCCCCGTCTTGCCGACCGCTTCGAGCACCGCTTCAATCGCTTCCCGGTTCGACTTCAGGTTGGGGGCGAAGCCGCCTTCGTCGCCGACGCCGGTCGATTGACCCCGCGCCTTGAGGATGCCGCGCAGCGCGTGAAAGATTTCCGCGCCCGCACGGAGCGCTTCGGAAAACGAGCCCGCCCCCACAGGCATGACCATGAATTCCTGAAAATCGACGCTCGTGTCCGCATGGGCGCCGCCGTTGAGGATGTTCATCATCGGCACGGGCAGGGTAAATCGATCGTTGCCAAACAGCGTGCCGAAATGCCGGTAGAGAGGGATCTGGCTGGCCGCTGCCTCGGCTTTCGCCGCGGCCATGGACACGCCGAGGATGGCGTTTGCCCCCAGCTCGCTCTTGGTCGGCGTGCCGTCGAGCGCGATCATCGCTTCGTCGAGGCCCCGCTGATCCAGCTCGCGGTTGACGACGGCCTTCGCGATGCCGCGGTTGACGTTCCCGACCGCCTTGCGAACGCCCTTGCCGCCGTAGCGGCCGGCATCGCCGTCGCGCAGCTCCAGCGCCTCGCGCACGCCGGTGGACGCGCCTGACGGCACCGCTGCCCGGCCGAACGCGCCGCCGTCGAGCGTCACGTCAACCTCCACCGTCGGATTCCCGCGCGAATCCAATATCTCGCGGGCCGTCACACGTGTGATTCTCACGCTCCTAACCTCCCCCGCCTCGCCGGTCGGCGTCGGCCTCGAATTGGAGCGCCTCGTCGCTCGGTGGTCCGATGAGCGGTTCATCATCGGTCGTGACGACGACGACGCCTGCGTCGGTGACCGTGTGACGCCGTCGGTCTTCTTCGAGGTTGTATCCGATGAGCGCCCCGCGCGGGATCAGCACGTCGCGGTCGATGATCGCCCGTCGGATGCGCGCGTGGCGGCCGACCCGCACACCGGGCATCAGGATGCACTGCTCGATGGTGCTGAAGCTGTGGACGCGCACGTTCGGGCATAACACGCTGCCGTAGATGCTGCTGCCCGAGACGATGCATCCCAGCGAGATCACCGAGTCGAGCGCCTGCCCGCACCGAATTCCGGGTTCTGCGAAGACGAACTTGGCCGGCGGCGCCTGCGGCTGGTACGTGCGGAGCGGCCATTCCGGATCGTACAGGTTGAACTCCGGGTTCACCTGGCACAGGTCCATGTTGGCGTCGAAGTACGCGTCGAGCGTGCCGACGTCGCGCCAGTACTTCGACGCTTTCTTGTTCTCGTCGTAGAACCGGTAGGCGTAAACGGGCGCGCGATGGATCAGGGCGGGAATGATGTCCTTGCCGAAGTCGTGGGTCGTCGGCTGGTTGGCGTCGACCTCGAGCTCGCGCACGAGCACGTCGGTGTCGAAGATGTACACGCCCATCGATGCCAGCGCGAGGTCGGTCGAGCCGGGAATCAGGCTCGGGGCCGTCGGCTTTTCCTGGAATCCGGTGACGCGATCCTGTTCGTCGATGGCGACAATGCCGAAGCGGTTGGAGTCGGCGGCGGGCACCTCGATGGCCGCGAGCGTGACTGCGGCGCCCCGCTCCTGGTGAAAGCGCAGCATGCGCGAGTAGTCCATCTTGTAGACGTGGTCGCCCGACAGCACAATCAGGCGCTGCGGGTTCTCACGCATGATCGAGTAGAGGTTTTGATACACCGCGTCGGCCGTGCCCTGATACCAATGCTCGCTGACGCGCTTTTGGGGCGGCAGAATCTCGATGAACTCGCCGAGCTCTTCGGAGACGATGTTCCAGCCCATCCGGATGTGACGGTTGAGCGAGAGCGACTTGTACTGCGTGGCGATGAAGACACGGCGCAGCCCGGAGTTGATGCAGTTGCTGAGCGCGAAGTCGATAATGCGGTACGGGCCGCCGAAGTACACGGCCGGCTTGGCGCGCTCTTTCGTCAGGGGGTGCAGGCGCTCGCCCGCGCCGCCGGCGAGCACGATGACGATGCTGTCGTCGAGGAGCGCGGCCATAGGAGGTCAGTTCGGGTGTGCCAGACGTCGAATCATAGCATGGCCAGGAGGGCCCGAAGTCTGCCTGAAGTCCTATCTGTAGAACAGTTTGACTTGGCCCGAGGGCATGCCTATGATGAACTGTTCATCTGAGACCCTTATCTTGGTGGAGATGAGTCTTTATGGTTAATCGGCGCGGTGTGGCGGCGCTGTCCATGGCAGCGGTCTTGGCGTGCTCGGTGGCGCTCGTCGCCCAGAAGAAAGACGACAAGAAACAGACTGAAGCCCAGAAGAAAGAAGTCCAGGACGTCGTACGGATCGTTGATGGCGTGTTGGCGGGACAGCCGGCGCCGAACGATTTGGGGCTGTCGTGGGTGCACGAGGATTTCCTGAAGGCAACAGGCAACAAAGAATACATTCCGTTCACAGTGACCTTCGATGCCTCGAAGGCGGCCGGGTCAACCGTGACGCTCTATTGGCGAGTGGTGTCCAAGGACGCAGCGCTCACCGTGCCGGTGCCCCCGCCTGCCACGGGAAAGAAGGACGAGAAAAAGGACGACAAGAAAGCGCCGCCAGCAGTGCCCCGGTATGCGTACGAGGACCTGAATACGATTACCGTGACGCCCGGGCAGAGCGGCCCGGTCCGCGTGAGCCGCGCGTTCACGGTGGGGGGCGGCAGCTACGACGTCTACGTCGTGGTGAAAGACGTCGCCTCCACGGCGAAGAACGCGCCGCCGCCGAAGGCGTCACTGATCAAGCAGGCGATCACGGTGCCGGACTTCTGGACGGCCGATCTGATCACGAGCTCCATCATCGTCGCGCAGCGGATCGAGCCGCTGAACGCGCCCCTGTCGCCGAACGAGCAGGTGGAGCGCCCGTACGCGCTGGGCATGATGGAGATCGTCCCGAGCTTCGACATGAAGTTCAGCAAGAAGAGCGAGCTTTCCACGTTCATGCTGATCTACAACACGAAAACCGACGCGATGAACAAGCCGGACGTGACCGTCGAATACAACTTCTATGCGAAGCCGAGCGGAGCTCCCGAGAAATTCTTCAACAAGACGAACCCGCAGGCGCTCAACGCGGCGACATTGCCGCCGGCCTTCGACATGACGCTCGGCCACCAGCTGCAGACCGGTCAGGCGGTGCCGCTGGCCTCGTTTCCCGATGGCGAGTACCGGCTCGAGATCAAGGTCACGGACAAGCTCGCGAACAAGTCGTTGACCAGGGACATCAATTTCACGGTCATCGCAGGGTAGCGGGCCGCCGCGCACGCGGCCGCCGGGAGAACGTATGAGAGACGCATCCAGATTGATCGCGACCGCGGTCGGCGTTCTGGTGGGGCTCTGCATCTCGGCGCCCGCGTCCGGGCAAACGCCTCAGGCCGTTGGCCGCGTGGCGTCGCTCCCCTCCGGCACGATCCAGGGTTCTGTCCGCGACGAGGCTGGGGCGCCCGTTCAGGGCGTGATGCTGTCGGCCCTCGGTTCAAGCACGGCGTTTGCCGTGAGCGATCGCCTCGGGCATTTCGCCTTACGCCCGTTGTCGCCCGGCCCATACCTGGTCCGCGCCCATCTGTCGGGCTTCATTTCCCCGCGCGGTCAGATCGTGCAGGTGCTGCCGGGCACACCGGTGTCCTCGTCGATCTCGCTGCGCCACGTTGTCGCGGGTTCCGCGGCGTCTAACACAATCCTGCCGGCTTCAATCGGCGGAGCCCTGCAGGTTCCCGAGCCGGCCGCGACCGAACCCGATGCTCCGACCGCAACGGCGAACGAGCCCGGCGGCCCAAGCAAGAACGGCAAGGACGGGGACAGCGAAATCGAATGGCGCCTTCGGCATGCGCGCCGGAGCATTCTGCACGACGCCGTTGACCAGGTGTTGATCCCGGACACGGCGCCGGAGAGCGCGGGCGCCTTTGCGCCGTTCGGCCAGCGTCCGCACCGCGAAACGGGTTCGGCAGCGAACGCCGTGAGCTTTTTCGCGGACACACCCTTCTTCGGCCAGGTCAATCTGCTGACCACCAGTTCGTTTGATGCGCCCCAGGACCTGTTTACTCAGCGGACACTTCTGGGCCGTAACGTCGCCAACGTCCTCCTGGGCGCACCGGTCGGCGATCGCGCCGACTGGACCGTCCGCGGAGCCCTCACCCAGGGCGATATCTCGTCGTGGGTTCTGTTTGGTGACTACATTACGCGCGCCGCGGGCCGGCACCGGTACGACGTCGGCGTGTCCTATAGCACCCAGCGCTATGACGGCGGCAACTTCGCGGCGTTGCGCAACGTGACGGACGGCAGCCGGAACGCGGGCACACTCCACGGCTTCGACACCTTCGCCGTGACGCCGGCCCTGTCGGTGACGTACGGCGCGCGCTATGCGCGCTACGACTACCTCGAGGGCCGGAGCCTGCTGAGCCCGCGCCTTGCCGTGACGGTGACGCCGGTAGAGCACTTCCGGGTGAACGCGCTCGTCTCGCGCCGCGCGTTGGCGCCGGGCGCCGAAGAATTCATGCCGCCGGCCGACACGGGCATCTGGCTGCCCCCGCAGCGAACGTTTTCGTCGCTGATCGACAACGGCCCCCTTGTCGCGGAGCGTACGACGCACGTCGAGGTGGGGCTCGAGCGCGACATCGCGGCCGGTACCACGGTCTCGGTGCGCGCGTTTGCCCAGCAGGTGGACAACCAGCTCGTCACGCTCTTCGGCATCGACGAACCGGGCCGACCGTCCGCGGCGATTGGGCACTATTTTGTCGCCAACAGCCGCGGCGTCTCGGCGCATGGTTACAGCGCCGGCGTCAAGGCGGTCATCGCGCAGCGCGTGCACGGCTCGATCGACTATTCGTTCGCTCGCGCCCAGTGGGACACGTCGAGCCCGGCCACCGACCTCTCCTATCTGATGATGGTGGCGCCGTCGGCGCTGCGGACCGCCAGTGAACGAATCCAGGACTTGGCCACGTCGATTACCACCGACGTTCCGGAAACGTCAACACGCGTGATCGTGCTCTATCGGCTCAACAACGGGTTCGTGCGGCGCGACTCCGTCGATGGGCCCACCGTTGACGCGCGCTTCGACGTACAGGTGCGCCAGGCCCTGCCGTTCATGGACTTCAGCAACGCGAAATGGGAGATGCTCGTTGCCGTTCGCAACTTCTTCCACGACACCGTTGGCGAACAATCCATCTACGACGAATTGCTCGTCGTCCGGCCCCCGAAGCGCGTGGTGGGCGGCCTCACCCTCAGGTTCTGACCAGCCACTGGCACCTGACGTCACTTCGATCCACAATATTGAATGTCTACTTCGCCTTTTTGGAGTAGTAGTCGTTTCGTGGTACCTCTCAAGATACAAACTCTATTACTATCAGTTACTTAGAGTAAGTCCATTACAGTGGATCCAGGAACGGCGTTTGCTTCGCCAGGCAAGGGAATTCGTGTCTCCAAACGGACTCCTCCTCACTGGACTGAACCGACGATGACGCCGCAACGGCGATGGATCGCGTGGAGCCGCTCCTTGTTCGCGCTGGCCGTCGTGGCCATGCTGCTCGTTCTTGGGGTGGCCAACATTGCGATGCGCGCGCAGTCGCACCAGGTTGAAGACGGAGTGCTGTGGCAGGCGCATCCCGAGGGCGTCATGGCCGCCGAGGTGTTCGCCGGATCGCCGGCGGCCACCGCCGGCCTCGTGCGAGGTGACGTGCTCGTGGCCATCAACGGCGCGCGGGTTGAACGGCCCGCGGAGGCCGTTGCCTTCCAGCATCGGGGCGGGGCCGGCACCAGGCTGTCGTACACCCTCGTCCACGCGGGGACCGAGCGGGTTTTGGACGTCGCGCTCGCGCCGTCGCCACACGGCAGCCCGATGTATTTCGTACTGGCCGCCGTCGGCCTCTTCACGTTGCTTGTCGGTGCGTCGGTGCGTCTGCGGCGTCCGGAAGATCAGGCGACGCTGCATTTCTTCTGGTTGTGCGTCGCCTTCTTCGGCGTGTTCACCTTCTCGGTCAACGGACCCTTCGACCGGCTCGATTGGATTTTCTACTGGGGCGACGCCGTCGCGATCGTCCTCCTGCCGCCGCTGCTGCTGCATTTCACGCTGGAGTTTCCCGAACGTCCAGTGAGCGCCATGCCGGGGTGGTCGGTGTTTTTCCCGCTCGCGTACGTGCCGGCCGTGGCGCTCGGGACCGCTCGCGTGGTGCTTGTCGCGCGCGGCGCCGCCGACGGTCCGATGTTCTCGCGCGCGGTCGACGTCCTGGAACGCGCCGAGCACGTGTATCTCTTCGTCTGTGCCATGGCGGCGCTCGGCGTGCTGATGCGCGCATTCGGGCAGATCACGTCTGAAACCGGACAGCGCCAGCTCCGGTGGATTGCGTGGGGCACGGCCCTCGGTGCTGGTCCGTTTGCGCTCTTCTATGCTCTGCCGTGGGCCCTTGGCCTGGATCCGCCGCTGCTCCTGCAGTCGACGGCGATTCCGCTCGGAGTCGTGCCCCTGACCTTCGCGTCGGCGATCGTGCGCTATCGGTTGCGCGACGTCGAAGTGATTATCAAACGCGGGCTCGTGTATACGGCATTCCTGTCGGCGAGCGTCATTCTCTATTTCGCGATGCTGCGGCTGACCGCCTTCTTCTTTGCTGATGACGCTGATCAGCACAACTGGATTGTCGCCCTGCTGGCGACGTTCGTGGTGGTACTCGTCGCGCAGCCGGTGAAGCAGTCGGTGCAGAATGCGCTCGATCGCGTGTTCTATCGCGACCGCTACGACTACCGCCGGGCACTCCTCGGCTTCGCGCGCGATCTAAACAGCGACCTCGACGTGATGCGCCTCAGCCAGCGCCTCGTCGCCCGCGTCGTCGAGACGCTCGGCGTCGATCGCATGGCGCTGATGCTGGCCGACGAACGGTCGGGCGATTTTGTCGCGATTGGCGATTTCGGGTTCGACGCGCCCGCGCCGCAACTGGCGCGCGACTCGTCCCTCATCACGCGGCTCGACGCCGGACACACGGTGGCTCTTGACGATCCGATTGCCGCGGCGCTGTTTCTGGCCGAGGAGGTCGAGTTCTGGCGCGACTGCGGGATCGATTACTTCATCCCCTGTGTGTTCGAAGGTGGCGCGATTGCGGTGCTCGCGCTCGGGAGGAAGGACAACGACGAGCCGTTCAACAGCGAAGACCTCGCGCTGCTGACGTCGGTGGCCGGCCAGGTGGCGACGGCCATCGAGAACGGCCGGCTCTACCGCCAGCTTCATCTCAAGGCCGAGGAGCTCGGCCGGATGCGCGAGTTCAACGAGAACATCCTCGAGTCGCTCGACGACGGGCTCGTGGTGTTCGACGTGGACGAGCGAATCGTCAGGTGGAACCGGGCGCTCGAGGGCTTCTACGGCGTGCCGCGCTCGAGCGCCATTGGCCGCAGGCTGCCCGACGTGTTCGACGAGCCGTTCGTCGACGCGCTGCGGGCGGCGTGGCTGGAGAACCCCTACGGCGCCACGCTCTACCGGGTGCCGCTGACGAGGCGCTCCCGCTCCCAGGGGGACGCGGGCGACTTCGACGACGAACGCGCGTCGAAGCTGCTGGTGAACGCGACCGCCGTGCCGCTGCAGAGCCAGGCGGGGGACTCCGCCGCCGGGACGATCCTGCTGCTCGAGGACATCACCGATCGAGTGCACCTCGAAGAACAGTTGCAGATTTCCGAGAAGATGGCGTCGATTGGGCTGTTGGCGGCGGGCGTGGCTCACGAAGTGAACACGCCCCTGACGGGCATCTCGAGCTTCACGCAGATGCTGCTCGATGGCGCCGACCCCGCCGATCCGAAAACGCTGCTGCTCGAGAAGATCGAGAGACAGACGTTCCGGGCAGCGAAGATCGTCAACGGACTGCTCACCTTGTCGCGGCCCGGGAGCGGCGACGCCGAGCGGGCGTCGGTCGACCTCAATGGCGTCATCACCGACGTGTTTTCGCTCCTCGAGCACCAGTTCGAAGTCGGGAGCATCAAGATCAGGCGCGAGCTGACGACGACGCCGGCCGTCGTGTCCGGCATCGAGCACCAGCTCCAACAGGTGTTCCTGAATCTGTTCCTGAACGCGCGAGACGCGATGCCGAGGGGCGGCTGGCTGTCGGTGACGACGCGCCTCGACGGAGACGGGGTGGTGGCGGAGGTGGCTGACACCGGTTCAGGCATTCCCTCCGAACAGCTGGCGCGTATCTACGATCCGTTCTTCACGACGAAAGCCATCGGCCGCGGCACGGGACTTGGGTTGTCGATCATTTACGGCATCGTGCGCGAGCATCAGGGGTCGATTCGCTGCGACAGCGCCGTGGGGCAGGGCACGCGATTCACGCTCACTCTGCCCCTCGAGCAGGTCGAAGCGAGGAGCGCGTCGAAATAGCCATGAGCGCCTCCCACAAAGGTACGATTCTCGTCGTCGACGACGAGGAGATCATGCGCGAGATTCTCGAGACGTTGCTGACTCGAGACGGCTACGACGTGCGGCTGGCGTCCTCCGGGACCGAGGGGCTGGAGCTGGCGCGCACGCTGCCCTTCGACGCGGCCATCGTGGACATCATGATGCCGGGCCTCGACGGCATTGCGACGCTCGACGAGTTGAAGCGGGTCGACGAAGACCTGGCCGTCATCATCATCACGGCGTATGCGTCGGTTGAAAGCGCCATTTCCGCGATGAAAAGCGGCGCGTTCGACTACATCACCAAGCCGTTCAAGAACGACGAAGTGATCGTGGTCGTTCGAAACGCGATGGAGCGCCGGCGCCTCGTCCACGAGAACCGGTCGCTCCGCCAGAATATCCAGGAGCGCTATCACAAGTTCGCGAACATCATCGGCCGCAGCCAGCGGATGCGCCAGGTGTTCGATCTCATCATTCAGGCGGCGCCGAGCCGATCGACGATTCTCATTCAAGGCGAGAGCGGCACTGGCAAGGAGCTGGTGGCACGGGCCATCCACGCGAATTCGTCGCGATCAGATCGCTCGTTCGTGACCGTCAACTCGGGCAACCTGCCGCCGGATTTGCTCGAATCCACCCTCTTCGGGCACGTGAAAGGCGCGTTTACCGGCGCCGTCTACCCGAAGAAAGGGCTCTTCGACCTGGCGGACAAGGGCAGCATCTTCTTTGACGAGATCGGCAACGTTCCGCTCGAAACCCAGGCCAAGCTGTTGCGGGTGATCCAGGAGCGCGACTTCATGCGGCTCGGCGGCATGGAAACGATCAAAGTTGACGTCCGCATCATCGCCGCGACCAACGTCGACCTCAGGCAAATGATGGAAGAGGGGAAGTTCCGCGAGGATCTGTTCTATCGCCTCCACGTCATTTCCATTCAACTTCCGCCCCTGCGCGAGCGGAAGGACGATGTCCCTTTGCTCGCGCAGTGCTTCCTGAACAAATACGGGGAGGAAAACCGCAAGACCGGTCTCGAGCTCTCGCCCGACGCGCTCGATCTGCTGACCCAGTACGACTGGCCGGGAAATGTCCGCGAGCTGGAGAACGTCATCGAACGGGCCGTGGTGCTCACGCCGGGACCGAGAATCGGCGTCGAGCTCGTGCCCGATCACGTCAGGAAGGCGCAGACGGCGCAGCTGCCGCCGCAGTTCGTCGTGCCGCCCGAAGGCATCTCGTTCAAGGACGTCAGCACCGACTTCGAAAAGGGGCTCATCGAATCGGCGCTCGAAGCGGCAGGTGGCGTCCAGAAACGAGCCGCCGAACTGCTGCACATCAAGCCGACCACGCTCAACGAGATGATCAAGCGGCACGACATCCGTCCCCGTCGCAAGCGCAACGGGCACGAGAACGGGAGCCTCGCCGAGCCGCCCGCCCCCGAGTCGCCCGCTCCGTCGCCCGCCGTCGGTCCGCTCGCGTCAGCCGGCGCGTTCGACGACAAGTAGAGCCGTCCGCCCCTCAAGCCGCGTTTCCGGCTCAGCCATCAGACCGTCCGCGCACGTATCGACGCGCAGGGCCTGTCAGCGTGTGCAGAACTGGGAAGCCGCGCCCGGCACTCTACAGTGTGGTATATTGTCGTCTCAAGTCTGTCAAAGTCCTTTTTAAGGAGAGCTGACGTGGCAACCAAGACGACGCCGGCGCCGACAACGAGCAACACTTGCTATCGATGTGGCGGCGAGATGATTGCGATGGGTGCACTCTTCTCGGCTGTCCGCACGTCTTTCCGTCCCCAGGACTCGAAGTTCCTCACCCTCGAAACCGGCGACGTCATGACGAAGGCCACGATGTGCCGGAACTGCGGTGTGGTTGAAGTCATCGGCGACGTGAACAAGCTGAAGCGGCTCACGAGCGAGCCTGAGCCGACGACGGAGAAGTATCTGAAAGTCGTGAGCAAGTAAGCAGGTACAGAACAAACGCCAGCGAGAAGGTGACGAACCACGCGTAGGTATAGAGGGAATCGAACAGCGTGGGGTTCGCCACCTGTCCGCCGGGCGTGCCGGCCGCGCGCAGGAAGCCAGGCACGACCGGCAGCACGGCCAGCGTCATCACAAGCATCGCACGCCGGTTCACGCCACGCGTGTAGGTATACCGACCTTCCAGCTTGAACAAATCCGCTGGCGCGAGTTCGCGGCCGCGCAGTACCCAATAGTCGGCAATCAGGATCCCGCCGATTGCGCCCATCAGACTCGAATACCCGATCAGCCACGTGAAGATGTACGCCGATGCGTCGGCGTACAGTTTCCACGGCAGCATCGCGACACCGATGACCGCGGTGATGAGCCCGCCGGCGACATAGCCGATGCGGCGCGGGGCGAGACTGGAGAAATCGTTGGCCGGCGACACCACGTTGGCCGCCATATTGGTGGTCAACTGAGCCAGCATCACGACGAGCGCGCCAAAGATGATCACCGGCACACTGCCAATGCGCGCGACGACCGTGATGGGATCCCAAATGGCTTCGCCAAACAGGACGATCGTCGCGCTCGTGACCGCAACACCGATGAACGCGAAGGCGGTCATCGTGGCCGGAAGGCCGAGCGCCTGGCCGAGCGCCTGTGAGCGCTGGTTCCGGGCGTAGCGCGTGAAGTCGGGTATGTTGAGGCTCAGCGTGGCCCAGTAGCCGACGTTCGCGGTGAGTCCGGCCGGAAACAGCTGCCAGAATGGCGTGTGCGTCGTCTGCAGCCGCACCGATTCGCTGAGAATGTGTCCGAGACCTCCGCCGCGACGAACGGCCCAGCCGAGCAACAACGCGCCGCCGGCGAGTAGCAGCGGCGCGGACCATCCCTCGAGCTTCTTGATGCCCTCCAGACCGTTGACGATGATCCAGACCTGGACGAGCCAGAAGATCGCGAACGAAATCCAGATACCGCCGCTGATGCCGGCCCAGGCCGGCCACGCCGCCGCAAACAGCGTGTTCAGCGCGAGCGCGCCAATCCAGGTCTGAATCCCGAACCAGCCGCAGGCCACCAGGGCGCGCAGGATTGCGGGCACGTTGGCTCCCTTGACCCCGAAACTGGCGCGGCAGAGCACGGGAAACGACACGCCGTACTTCGTCCCCGCGTGCGCGTTCAGAATCATGGGCAGCAGGACGATCGAGTTTCCAAGGAGGATCGTGATCATCGCCTGCCACCAGGTCATGCCCTGCTGCATGAGTCCGGAGGCGAGGGTGTAGGTGGTGATGACCACGCTCATGCCTATCCAGAGCGCGGCGATGTGATATGTGGACCATGTCCGGCGCGCGAGCGGCGTCGGCGCGAGGTCGGGATTCCAGAGGGGACTTGCCGACACGTCTTCCGTCAGCTCGACGAAATCGCGCCCGGCGGACTCGTCCAGCATCGCTGTCCCGCCGTTCAGCGCACGTCCGTCGTCGCGTAGCCTTCGGCTTCGTAGCCGCCGTGGTAGGCGTCGGCGTCGGGCCGGCGAATCTTCGAGTGCGTGACGACGCGGTTGCGCCGCAGGCCGCGGAAATCGTCGAGCGTCGCCCAGCCGTTCTTCTCCATGACGGCCGTCATGCCCGAAACGAGGCCCTTGATGATGTTTGGCCCGATGGCGTGATCGAGCATCGCCGCCGTGCACACCTGCACCGTGCCGCATCCGAGCAGGAAGTAGTTGAGCGCGTGTCCGAACTCAGCGACGCCGCCGATACCCGAAAAGGCCTTCTCGGGAAACGCCTGCGTCATCTGCGCGATCTTGGCCAGCGAAAGCGGCAGGATCGCCGGGCCTCCGAGCCCGCCCGGCGAGACGAAACCATCGACGTTCATCTCGAAATCAAGCGTGTTCGGGTCGATGAGGGGCAGCGACGGGAATGTGTTTGACGACGTCACGGCATCGGCGCCTGCCAGGAACGCCCCCCGCGCTTCCACGACGATGTCCGTCGTGGACGGCGTGAGCTTGGCCCAGACGGGCACGCGTGCGACTTCCTTCACGACCTTGGTGACGATCGAAAGCAGCTCCGGGTCTTTGCCGATGTTCGATCCCATATCCTTGCGATCCATGTGCGGACACGACAGGTTCAGCTCGAGCGCGTCGGCCCCTTCGTCCTGGCAGGCTTTTGCCAGCGTCTGCCAATGCGCGAGCTCTTCGTCGTCCCCGGACCCGGCCATGATCGACGCGACGAGGATCTGCGCGGGATACGCTTTCTTGATCCGCGCGATGCGCGGCACCCACCAGTCGAGGGCCTTCTCGGAAATGAGCTCCCAGTTCCACGACGAGTGCAACGCCGTGCCTGGCCGCTTCTGCATCGACAGATGAGGCGAATCCGGCGTGGCGCGCAGAAACTTGGTTTTCGGCCCCGCGACGTTCGTCACAGGATGAAGGCCAATCGTCTTGGTGACGACCCCACCCCAGCCGGCGTCGAAGGCCCGCATGATGTTGCTGTCCGATTCGGTCGGCGGAGCCGACGCGAGCAGGAACGGGTTTTCGAACCGCAAGCCCGTGAACGTGCTGACAAGCTGGACGCCCATCGTAAAAACCTCAGTAAAATGTTCACTCTAGCAGATAATTGGGCACCTTTTCGGAAAGGATCCCCATGCCACGAATAGTCACCGGTGGTCTCATTCAGGCGGCGTCGCCGCTGACAGATCCGTCTTTGCCGATCGAGAAGATTCGCCGGGCCGCGATCGATGCGCACATTCCGCTCATCGAAGAGGCCGGCCGCCGCGGCGTCCAGATTCTGGGCCTCGAGGAAATCTTCAACGGCCCGTACTTCTGTCCCTCCCAGGACGCGCACTGGTACGACATCGCCGAAGCTGTACCAGGGCCGACGACGGAGCTGATGGCCCAGTACGCGAAGAAATATCAGATGGCGATGGTGGTGCCGGTCTACGAGAGAGAGCAAGCCGGCGTGTACTACAACACGGCGGCGGTGTACGATGCGGACGGGAGCTATCTGGGCAAGTACCGCAAGAATCACATTCCGCACACCTCAGGCTTCTGGGAGAAGTACTTCTTCAAGCCCGGCAATCTCGGCTACCCCGTATTCAAAACGCGCTACGCGAACGTGGGCGTCTACATCTGCTACGACCGGCACTTCCCGGAGGGCGCGCGGCTCCTGGGGTTGAACGGCGCTGAAATCGTCTTCAATCCGTCGGCGACGGTCGCAGGTCTGTCGCAGTACCTGTGGAAGCTCGAACAGCCTGCTCACGCCGTGGCGAACGGCTATTTCATGGCGTGCAGCAACCGCGTGGGCACCGAAGCGCCGTGGAACATAGGCCGCTTCTACGGGACGTCCTACTTTGTCGATCCCCGCGGCAGCTTCCTCGCGACGGGGTCGGAAGACAAGGACGAGCTGGTGGTCGCCGACATGGACCTGGACATGATCGAAGAAGTCCGCCGCGTCTGGCAGTTCTACCGCGATCGCCGGCCCGACTCGTACGGGCCCATGGCGGAGCAGCTATGACCCTCCTCATCAAGCACGGCACCATCGTCACCGCGACTGACGAATACCAGGGCGACGTCTTCATCGACGGCGAGAAGATCGCGACCATCGGTACGACTCTGGATATGCCTGCCGATCGCGTGATTGACGCCAGGGGCAAGTATCTGTTTCCGGGCGGCATCGACGTCCACACGCATCTCGACATGCCGTTTGGCGGAGCGACGTCGGCCGACGACTTCGAGTCGGGCACGATCAGCGCGGCACACGGTGGTACGACCACCGTCGTCGATTTCGCGATTCAGGTACAGAGGCCAGACACTGCATCACGCGTGGGAAACCTGGGCGAAGAAAGCCGAAGGCAAGGCCGCCATCGACTACGGCTTCCACATGATCATCACGGAGCTGACCGATCAGGTGGAGCAGGAGATGGACGCGCTCGTCAGCCAGGGCGTCACGTCCTTCAAGCTCTTCATGGCGTATCCCGGCGTTTTCATGCTGGACGACGCCAGCATCTTCCGGGCGCTGCTTCGGACGGGGAAGAACGGCGGGACGATCTGCATGCACGCCGAGAACGGCGGCGTGATCGACGTGCTGGTGAAGAAGGCGCTGGCCGAAGGCAAGACGGCGCCGAAATATCACGCGCTGACCCGGCCGGCGCGGGCCGAGGCCGAGGCGACCCATCGCGCCATTGCGCTCGCCGAGATCGCCAACGTGCCGATTTACATCGTGCACCTGTCGGCGGCCGAGGCGCTCGAGATGGTGACCGAAGCGCGCGATCGCGGCCTGCCCGCGTATGCGGAAACCTGTCCGCAGTATCTGTTTCTGTCGTACGACAACTACGAGGAGCCGGGCTTCGAGGGTTCGAAGTACGTGATGAGCCCGCCGTTGCGCTCGAGAGACACGCAGGACCGGCTGTGGCGGGGCCTCGCCTTCAACGATCTCCAGGCCATTTCGACCGACCACTGCCCGTTCTGCATGAAGGAAAAGGCGCTCGGCGAAACTGATTTCTCGAAGATTCCGAACGGCGCGCCTGGCATCGAGACCCGGATGAGCCTTGTCTACGACGGTGGCGTCCGCAGCGGCCGCATCTCGCGCAACCGATTCGTCGAGCTGACGTCCACCTCGCCCGCCAAGATCTTCGGTCTGTTCCCCCGGAAAGGCACCATTGCCCCAGGGTCGGACGCCGACATTGTCATCTTCGATCCGGAAAAGAAGATCAGGTTGGAGGCGAAGACCCTGCACATGAAGGTGGATTACAACCCGTACGAGGGACGTGAAGTGACCGGCGCCACCGATACCGTCGTGTCGCGCGGTCGGGTGATCGTGGACGCCGGCAAGTTCACCGGCCGCGCGGGCGCCGGGTCGTTCCTCAAGCGGAGCACGCGGTGATGACAGGCGACGAGATCGTCGCGCTTTCGCGAAAGCACACGATCTTCGAGTGGGGGCCGCAGAGCGCCGCCGACCCCATTCCCGTGGCGCGCGCGAAGGGCGTGTATTTCTGGACGCCGGAAGGCCAGCGCTTCCTCGACTTCAACAGCCAGTTGATGTGCGTCAACATCGGGCACGGCGATCCGCGAGTCGTCAAAGCGATTCAGGAGCAGGCGGCCGTACTGGCCTACGCCAACCCGTTCCTGGCGACCGAGCCTCGCGCGCGCCTCGGGGCGAAGCTCGCCGAGATTGCGCCCGGCGACATCGACGTGTTCTTCTTCACGAACGCAGGCGCCGAAGCGAACGAGAACGCCTTCAAGATCGCTCGCTCGTACACCGGCCGGCAGAAAATCCTGGCTCGCTACCGGTCGTATCACGGCGGCACGGCGGCCGCGATCAACGCCACGGGCGATCCGCGCCGCTGGAGCCAGCCGCCGATGGGCGGTGTCGTCCACGTGCTCGATCCGTATCACGGCATCGAGCGCGGCTGGGACACGTCGGATGCCGCCCTCAGGTATCTCGAAGAGGTGATCCAGCTCGAAGGTCCGCAGACGATCGCGGCGTTCATCCTCGAGCCGGTGACCGGCACGAACGGTATTCTGGTCCCGCCAGACGGCTATCTGCAGGGCGTGCGCGCGCTGTGCGACAAACACGGCATCCTGCTCATTGCCGACGAGGTCATGTCAGGGTTCGGCCGGACGGGTGCGTGGTTCGCGGTCAACCATTGGAATGTGGTACCCGACATCCTCACGATGGCGAAAGGGCTGACGAGCGCGTACGTGCAGCTTGGCGCCGTCGGCGTCAGGAGGAAGATCGCGGACTATTTCAAGGACGTGCCATTTCCGAGCGGCCTTACCTACAACAGCCATCCGCTCGCCTGCGCGACGGCGCTGGCGACGATTGCGGTGATCGAAGACGACGGGCTCATCGATCAGGCACGACGGCGAGGCGCGGTGATGGCCGAGCTGCTCGCCGATCTCGCCACGCGCCACCCGTCGGTCGGCGCGGTCCGATCGATCGGCCTGTTCGGCATTGTCGAGCTGGTTCGAAGCCGCAATCCCCTGACGCCGATGGCGCCGTTCAACGGCACCTCGCCGGAGATGGCCGCGCTGGCGAGAGTTCTTCAGACAGGAAGGTCTCTACACGCTCGTCCGGTGGAACTACTTCTTCACCAACCCACCGTTGTCGATTACGGAAGCGGAGCTGCGCGAAGGCTTCGCGATCGTCGACCGCGCGCTCACCGTCACCGACGAAGCGCTTCGATAGCGTTGACGGTCGAATAGCCTCACACACCTCTTGTTGGCAACGTGCCCTTAGGGCTGGAACTTTCCAGACGGGATCAACCGCGCGAAGTACATGACCGCCATCCAGAGAACGAGCGACGCTCCCGCGAACACCTTCGCCAGCGGCGGCGCATCTTCGCCGGCTTCAAGTCGGTCCACCGCCTTCGACATGCCGGTGACATAGAACGCGAGGAGATTGATCCCGGCGAGAAGGACGAACAGAAACTTCAGTTGAAGAAACACGTCGCTCTTCAACACCACATACGGATGGATGTTGATGTTCGCGTAGATCCCCGTGACGAACAGGAGGCCGGTGGCAAGACAGAGCACGAATCCGAAGACGCCCCACGGGATCAGCTTCTTCAAGGCGGCGATCGGAAACTGCTTGGCCATTCCCAACAGTCGCAGATCGAGGATGCCGACCGTGCCGATGAGGAGCACCATCCCCACGAAATGCACGCTTTGGCAGACTCCCCAGACCCACAGGTACTTGTAGATGAGGTGTTCGACGCTGGGCCAACGCATCCAGTACCTAAGAAACGGTTCCATGCCTCACCCATTTCCAAAGCGTGACGGATACGTATCCGACGGCGAGCATTGCCACGGCGACGATCACCGTGGCCAGTGCCGTCTGCCACTGCGCACGCGCGTCGTCGTATGCCGTCAGCCGTCCCGCAGTGATCGCCACGCCCCATAAGGACAGGATCGTGCCGGCCAGGAATCTGTCACTCGCCAGCAGGGGCGCTTCCGCGCTCATCGGATTCTTCAATCTCAGGTACAACAGCCGGTTGCAGTACACGGCTCCCGCGATGGCCAGCAGCTTGACGTAGAAATCGACCATCGTCAGAAACTTCGCCGGCTCGATGACGAGCAGCAGCAGTCCAGAAACGGCGTTGAAGAAGAAGCCGAGCCACATGACGGGATAGAGCTTCTTGAACGGCGCGAGAGGCAGGCCAGGCGCCACGCCGAGGAATCGTAACGCGATCGCCGAGCTAATCCCCACGAAAAAGGCAAGCCCCAGCGTGTGGAAGGCGAGAATCGTCGGATAGAGAAAGACACTCGGCGAATCGCGCAGCGTCGTCGAGAGCCACGTGTTCTCGAGCGAATCGAGCAGTGACGTCATAGCCGGCGATCTCGCGGGAAATAGTCCGCAGCGATGCGGGAAAAGTCCGCACCGTCACTGATGCTGCTCAGTTGTGAGCGTGTAGGGTCCACCATTGAATCCACTTGTGCGGAGCGCTTCGCAAGCGTGATGCCGTGTTTCAGTCGAGTTGACGCGCGGGATTGTCGGCACATTCGGCTGCGACCCACTTGGCATCTTCGTTGCGAGGCCGTCGGCCAGATTTGATGACGATGCATAGAAAACTTGAAGGCTCACTCGTCTCTCTGCTCTTCGCGGGCACTGCGTTCGTCGGCGCCTGGTGGGGCGCGCACACGTGGCTGCCGTCGCTCTCCAGCCGGCACGGCGCGGGCATCGACGCGATGCTGCAGTATCTGCTCGTCACGGTCGGCGCGCTGTTCGTCGCCGGCTACGTCGCGCTCGCATACTTCATCTGGAAGGGGAGCCGGCGCGATGCGATCGGTGCGCGCTTCGCGTCGCGCAAGACCGAACGGATCCTGTCAGTGGCGCTCGGCGTCGGAATGGCGCTTATCGCCGAAGGCGGCGTGCTCGCGATCGGCATGCCGGTCTGGTCCGAGTACTTCGACGCGGTGGCACCCGCCGATGCCACGCTGATCGAAGTCACCGGGCAGCAGTTCATGTGGAACGTGCGCTACCCGGGTCGGGACGGCGTCTTCGGCCGCACCGACCCGAAGCTGGTGGACGACACGTCGAATCCGCTCGGCCTCGATCGCACGGATCCCGCGGGCAAAGACGATGTCGTCGGCCTCAACGACATCACGGTGCCGTTTGGGCGGGCGGTTCACGTGCGGCTGCGATCGAAGGACGTCATTCACAGCTTCTTCCTGCCCAACTTTCGCGTGAAGCAGGACACCGTCCCCGGCATGACGCCGGAAGTCATCTTCTTCCCGACCCGCGTCGGGCAGTTCGAACTGGCCTGCGCCGAATTGTGCGGGCTCGCCCACTACCGCATGCGCGGCACGTTCAATGTCGTCCCGCAGAAGGAATTTGAAGAGTGGCTTCGCAAACAGTGACCCATTCCGACGATCGCGGGTTCGTGCGCCGCTATATCTTCAGCACGGATCACAAAGTCATCGGCATCCAGTACATCCTCACCGGACTGGTGATGGCGCTGGTCGGCGCCGCGCTTGCGTGTCTCATCCGCCTGCAGCTTGGATGGCCCGAGCACGCGTGGCCGTGGCTGGCGCGCGTCCTTCCTGAAGGCTACCCGGGCGGCATCATGGCGCCCGAGTTCTACCTCGCCGTGGTGACGATGCACGGCACCATCATGGTGTTCTTCTTCGTCTCGTTCGTGCTGGTCAGCGGCTTCGGCAACTACCTGGTGCCGCTGCAGGTGGGCGCGCACGACATGGCCTTTCCGTTCCTGAACATGCTGTCGTACTGGATCGCCGTCCTGTCGGCCGTGGTGCTCATGGCCTCGTTCTTCGTCGCCGGCGGGGCGGCGGCGGCGGGCTGGACGGCCTATCCACCGCTCAGCGCGATCGCGACGGCCGTGCCGGGATCGCATATGGGCCAGTCGATCTGGTTGCTGAGCATGGCGCTCTTCATCGCCTCCTTCACCATGAGCGGCCTGAACATCGTCGCGACGGTGCTGAGCGTGCGCGCGCCCGGGCTGTCGATGATGCGGCTGCCGCTGACGGTGTGGACGTACTTCATCGCGTCGATCCTCGGCCTGCTGGCGTTCCCTCCGCTCACGGCAGCCGCGGTGATGCTGCTGTTCGATCGCCACCTCGGCACGAGCTTCTTCCTGCCGTCCGGCCTGATCGTCGCCAACAAGCTGCTGTCGAACACGGGCGGGTCGCCGCTGCTCTGGCAGCACCTGTTCTGGTTCCTCGGCCATCCCGAGGTGTATGTGCTCCTGCTGCCGGCGCTCGGTGTGGCGTGCGACATCATGCCGGCGTTTACACGCAAGCCGGTGTACGGATACCGCTTGTCCGTCTACTGCCTCTGGGCCGTCGGCGTGCTCAGCATGATCGTGTGGGGCCACCACATGTTCGTCAGCGGCATGAGCCCGTTCAGCGGCGAGTACTTCTCGCTCGTCACGCTGACGATTACCGTGCCCATGACCATCGTCGGCGTCAACATGCTGGCGAGCCTGTGGGGCGCGAAGCTCGAGCTGACGTCGGCGATGCTGTTCGTGTGCGGCGTCATCGCGCTCTTCGGCAGCGGCGGACTCGGCGGGCTCTTTCTCGGCAACTCCACCGCCGACATGCAGCTGCACGATACCTACTTCGTCGTCGGCCACTTCCACATGATGATTGGCGGTGTCACGCTGATGGGGACCTTCGCGGCGATCTACTTCTGGTTCCCGAAGATGTTCGGCCGGATGATGAACGAGTCGCTGGGCAAGGCGCACTTCTGGCTGACCTTCGCGCCGTTTTTTGCGATCTTCTTCATGCAGCACTTCCTCGGGCTGCAGGGCGCGCCTCGCCGGTACTACGCGTTCACGGCGTTCGACTACCTCCAGAAGACGCGCGGGCAGAATATCGTCATCAGTCTCTCGGCGTTTCTCCTCGTCTCGGCGCAGTTCGTGTTCATCGTCAACTTCGTGTGGAGTCTCGTGAAAGGCCGTGTCGCCCAGCCCAATCCGTGGCGCGCGACGACGCTCGAGTGGACGCTGGCCTCGCCGCCGCCGCACGGCAACTTCCACACCGTGCCGACCGTCGAGCGTTGGGCGTACGAATACGGCGTGCCCGCGCCCGACGGCGATTTCGCCGCGCAGACGGTGCCTGCCGCCAGCGTACCGGTGACCGCATGACCCCCGCTGCCACGACGCTCGACGCCGTCGCCGATGTTGCTGACGTTGGTGCCAGGGAAGACCAGGTCACGCTGGGCCTCTGGATCTTTCTCGGGACCGTGACGATGCTCTTCGCCGCGTTCACGAGCGCCTACATCGTCCGGCGCACCGGATCAGACTGGCGGCACGTGGCGCTGCCGTCGATCCTGTGGCTGAATTCACTGGTCCTGTTGCTGAGCAGCGCGGCTGTCGAGATCGCGAGCCGGCGCGGAGCTCGCGCAGCCTGGCGTTCGTCGGTCATCGCGATGCTGGCTGCCGTGAGCCTGGGCATCGCGTTTCTCGCCGGTCAGCTGATCGCCTGGCGGCAGATGGTGGCTGCCGGCATCTATCTGCCGACGAGCCCCCACAGCTCGTTCTTCTTCATGCTGACGGGCGCACACGCCGCGCATGTCGTCGCCGCCCTTGTCGTGCTGATGTGGGGCGCCGTCGTGACACTGGCAGGATCGACCGATCCCCGCGCCTGGACGGCGCGGATGTCGATCTGCCGGACGTTCTGGCACTACCTCGGCGTCGTCTGGTTGTTTCTGTTTGCCTTGGTGTCGCGGTACTGAGGGCCTTGACCAGTCTCCGCTAAAGCTTCGGCGGTCCGCCGTAGCCTTGGCGAAGGCGGAAGGCCTGCACGAATCCTATGGCGCATTCTGACGCTCGCACAATCGATCGCTGGGCCGGCGGCGCCTGCCCGTTCGACGCCGGCTGGCGCAAGGTGATGATGTGGTGGTTCATCGTCACCGACGGCCTGCTGTTCGCGGGGTTTATCGCAAGTGTACGGCTACGCGAGGATTCTGGCGTTCCACTGGCCGCTGCAAGCCGAGGTCTTCAGCCTCAAGTACATCGCGGCGATGACGTTCGTCCTGATCACGAGCAGCGCGACGATGGCGAGCGCCGTGCAGGAGGCAAGAGAAGCCAGAGACGGCAGGCCGAGCGGCGCGGTGAAGTACGTGCTGCTGACGTTACTTGGCGGTCTGGTGTTTCTCGGCATGCAGGCGTACGAGTGGAGCCATCTGATCGGCGAGGGGGCGCGGCTCACGCACAACCCGTGGGGCGACGCGTCGTTCGGCGCCTACTTCTTTCTGCTCACCGGCTTTCACGGCACGCATGTGCTGACCGGCGTCGTCATCCTGCTGACGACGGCCGTGCGCCTCGCCACGGGAAAGACGACGTCAGACGGCGTCGAGATGGCGGGTCTCTACTGGCACTTCGTCGATCTCGTGTGGGTGTTTATCTTTACGCTGTTCTATCTGCTGTAGGGCGGCCCTTTTGAAGAGCGGGCCGGCGCGGGCTTGAACGGCCGCGCCACGGGGGGAGTCAATGCGTGGCTACTGGATGACCTGGAGCGTCCTGCTGGTGTTCACCGTGGTGATGCTCTGGGCCGACTCGGCGTCGTTTCCGCGCCTCGGCTTCGTCGTCTTCATGGTGGCGGCGATGTTGACGAAGGCGTCAATCATCGGGGCCAATTTCATGCACCTGCGGTCTGAGCGCGTGGGGCTGGTGCTGACGGTCGTGGTGGGACTGCTCGTGACCGGCGCGATCCTTTACGTGCTCATCGTGCCCGATGCGGCGCGCATCCACCAGATGATGACGACCTATGGCCCGCGTTAGCGTCGCAGCCTGTCTCGCCATCGTCGTGCTGGTGTTGCTCTGGCCCGAGCCCGCCGCTGCGCAATGCGCGATGTGCCGCCGCGCGCTGGAATCGCCCGAAGGGCAACAGATGGTCGCGGCGTTCCGCAGTGGCATTCTCGTCCTGGTGGCCGCGCCGTTCGGTCTGGTTGGAGTGATTGCGACGCTTGTCGTCAGGATGCAGCGTCGCCGGCGCGACGGCGAGTCTTAGGCGAAAGCGCTGAACCAGGTTCACCTGGCGTTCCTCACCGTTGCGAAGACCCGCTCGTACTTTCCGAGCACGACGTCCCACCGGTAATTCTGCCTCACGTAGTCGCGTCCGTTGCGGCCCATGGCGGCCCGCATGTGCTCGTCTCCGATCAGCAGCTTGAGACATTCGACAAACTCGTCGCGGTCGGCGTAGTACAGTCCGCCGTTGCTGCGAACGCAGTGCTCGACGAGCACCGCGCTTCTGGCGTTGGCGAGCACCGGCGTACCCACGGCGAGCGCTTCGAGCGCCAGGAGCGACAGGCTCTCATACGGCGACGGGCAGACGACGACCGTGGCCGCCTCGAGCGCCTGCAGCCGTTCGCGGTCGGACAACAGGCCGGCGAACCGGACGTACGGACTCTTCCGGCAGCGACATGAGCTTGACGCCCATCAGCGCCAGCGTGGCGTCGCCGCCGTCGCTGACGTAGGTGGCGAAGTAGTCGAGCAGCTCTTCGCAGCCCTTGCCGGGATCGATCCGTCCTCCGTACAGCGCGATGGGACCGTAGAGCCTGTGCCGTCGGCGAAAGACCGCGCCGCGCGCGAGCAGGTGAGAGGGAAAACCCTGCGCTGACGCTTCTTCGTCGGCTTCTTCGCTTGCCGCCGGCACGTCGTCATTGTCGCCGGAGGCCCCCGCGTCGTCGTCCGGCATTCGCGGGTACGGGTTGTGCTGCGGCAGGTCGACACCGACGCCTGTGACCTCTTCGAGCAACGGCCGCTCGCGAAACTCGTCCTGAACGAATCGCCGCTCGCTCTCGGTGAGGTAACAGAGGGCTGCGGGCTTGCTGAAGACGTCCTTGAAGATGCCGAGCCGGATGGCCGGCTCGTCGTGCGCGGTCGACACGAGCACGCTCCGGCTGGGGACGACCTCGAGACCGAGCACGGTGGGCGCGTAGAGGTACGTGAAGAAAATCAGGACGTCGTACTGGTGCTGCTGGCGCTTCAGGTGCTCGATGAGCGCCGGGCACCACGGTCCTTGTTGCTTCAACCACTCGAGCTCATCCGCCCGGCTGTGCGGGTTGTTGTAGATCCATTCCGAGTACTTGTTGAACGCCTCGATGTCGCGTGTGTCGGCATTCGCGAACCGCCGCACGGTGACGCCGCGGATGCGATCCACGCCCTCGGCGTATTCGTTTTTCCAGGTGACGTAATCGCGCGCGCACGTCGTCAGCACCTCCACCTCGTGCTGCGTCGTCAGCCGCTCGGCGAGCAGCCGGCAGAGGTGTTCCGATCCGCCGAGCACCTCAGCGCCGTAACGTTGAACGATGAAGGCGAGTTTCACGACAGTTGATGGATGATCGACGTGAGCTCACGCGAGATGCGCGCGTCACCGAAGTCCGCCAGCCGCCGGCGCTGGCCTGAGATGACCGAGGCCCTCAGGTCGTCGTTGAACGCCAACTCACCGAGCAGCTCGGCCGCAAATTCGAGATCCTTCGGCGCGAACTGGACGCCGGCGCCGCCCAGCGTGTCGGGGACTGCGGCGGCCGCGTAGGCCAGCACGGGGACGTCGGCGGCCATGGCTTCGACCAGCGGCACGCAGAACCCCTCGTGCTCGCTGAGCGAGGTATAGACCGCGGCGTGCTGGTAGTACACCGCGAGCTCCTCGTCAGGGACCGGACCGGTGAAGATGAACCGATCGTTCAATAACCGGTACTGCGACATCAGCGCGCGAATCATCGCATAGTACCGCGGCACGACGTCGAATCGCCCGATGAAGATGAACCGGTAGTAGGCGTCGACGTAGCGCTTGTAGTGCTCGGCCAGGCGGATGTGATCCTCGATCTTCTTGTTCGGCGCGATCCTCCCGACGAACAGGAAATTGACCAGCCCGTCGTCCAGGATCTCTTCGAGTGCCGGCCGGTCAACGCGCTTGACCACGCGACCCGTGTCCACGGCGATCGGAAAGACGCCGGTCGGCGAGAACCCCAGCGACTCGAGCTCCCGGCGGTTGTACTCCGAGTCGCCAAGCGCCAGATCCGCCCGCCCGGCCAGGGTCGCCAGCTCCCGCCGGCCAAGCGCGGCGAGGCGGAAGAGCCCCGAGTCGTAGGGGGCGAAGAAGTGCGCTGGCGTCACGTTGTGGTACTGGAGAATGCGGCCTGAAGGGAGCGATCCGAACGCCGCGGTCATTGCCGAAGGCAGGGCGTAGTGGAAGATGGTCAGGTCGCCGCGCCTCGCCTCGGGATCCTCGAATGGCCGCACATCGTCGGTGAGGTCGTCGTCGATGGACAGGGCGTAAAGGTCGGATGTGTGGCCGAGCTGCCGGAGCAAATCGCGCACACGCCTGGCGCTGTCGCCGATGGCGTCGCCCGCATGGGCCGCCGGCACCCATTGATTGACGATCACGGCGCCTCCGGCAGGGCCTTGTAGATTGACGGCCGGTACAGGCGCAGTTCCTCGAGCGCCTGAGCCGCGTCGAACTGGTGCCAGAAGTCGAAGGTCACGCGAGCCGCGGGCGCCCGCGGCGCCGAGAGGATCCGTTCCACGAACCCGAGCAGTGTCCCGCCGAAATCCTTCGCCCGCAGCCGATCGACGGCCGCCAGTTGGCCGTCGATAATCGTCTCCTGCAGCCAGACGTTCGAGACGATGGCGTCGATGAGCGCCGCCACGTGCATCGGATCCTTCTCCAGGAAAAGCACGCCGGCGCCGTCCATTGTCGCCGGCACGGCTGTGGCCGCGAATGCGAGGACCGGCACCTGCATGTAGAACGCCTCGACGAGCGGCACGCAGAATCCTTCGTGCTCGCTGGCGCACAGGAAAAGGTCGGCGGCTTCGTAGAATGCGACAAGCTCTTCGTCCGACACGTGGCCGACGAAATGGACGTGCGTCAGCCCGAGCACGGCAACCAGCTGATGGAGCGATGCCAGATAGCGCTCGAAGCCGCTCATGGCCCCCACGATCAGGAGGCGGGAGCGCGGATTGAACATCGCCTGATAGGCGTGAAAGAAACGGATCACGTCCTCGATCTTCTTGTTCGCGATCACGCGGCCCACGAAGACGATGTTCGTCCAGTCGTCGTCGAACTGACTGGCCAGCAGCCAATTCGGCGTCCGATCGAGGTGGGAGAAGTCCGGCACCACGGGCAGGACCGCGGTGCGTGGAAATCCCAGCGTCTCGAGATCCTGACGGTTGAACTCGGAGTCGCCCATCGCGAGATCACAGCGCTCGACGTAGGCGCGGAGCTCGCGGCGGCCGCGAAAACACTGCCGCGCGAGGGTCCGGTGGACCCCGACGAAATACTCGGGCGGTGTGATGTTGTGATAGATGAGCGCCATCCGATCGGGCAGGGCAAACGCCGTTCGCGAGGCTCTCGAACCGAGAGAGAAGTGATGGAGCAGCAGGTGGTCGGCGTGGCTGTGATCGACGAGCTCGCGATAGTCGCGCGTCAGCGGTTCAAGTCGCGGATCCGCCGTTTCGACGAAGATCTCAGACTCGTAGCCGGCCGCGCGCAGGACCCGCTGAATGCCGAGCACTTCGTGGCCGATGGCGTCGCCGTACCCGAGTGTGGCGAGCACCTGATGGATGCGGATCACGCGCGTCTCCGGTCCTCGTCGGACGCGTCGGGCAATTGAGCGAGCACCTCTTCGGCCGGCGCCAGGTCGTCGCGGCGTCTGTCATTCCGGCTGGGAAGGGCCTCCATGGCGTGCCGCGCCGGCGTCTTGGTGAGTTGAGCGAGCATGTCGAGGTACTTCCTCTCGATCACCCGCCAGTCGTAATTGTTCTGGAAGTACTGCCGGCCGTTCCGGCCGAGCGAACCACTCAGCCAGCGGTTGTGCTCGATTGCGTGCAGGGTTTCGGCGAATTCCGCGTACCGATCGTAGTACAGCCCCGCGTTGCTGCGAATGCACTGGCCCTTGAGGACTTCGCATCTGCCGTTGGCGAGCACCGGCTTGCCGAGCGCCCAGGCTTCGAGCGCGACCATCGACAGGCTCTCGAAATACGACGGCATCATCAGCAGATCGGCTGCGGCCATCGCGTCGAACTTGTCGGTATCGTCGAGGAAACCGAGGTGACGGATTCGCGGATGATCCGGAATGGGCAAGAGCGTGGTGCCGACGAGCACCAACGACAGGCGGCCGGTCGGTTCTTTCACATACCGTTCAAAGAACTCGAACAACTCCTTGCAGCCTTTGTTCTGATCGATCCGGCCGACGTAGATCGCGAACGGGCCGCGCACATGGTATTTCTGACGAAAACGGCCCGCCTGCGGATTCTGCGGGACATCCGATCCCACGCCGACAACGACGCCGGGGACCTGCTGGTTGCCGGACACGGCGTGAATCATCGCGCGCTCTTCGTGCGAGTTGTACATCAGGGCCCGGACTCCGCGGAACACGGCCTGAAACGCGTGGACACCGATCGCGGCGTCGCGCTCCGCGGTCGGCACCAGGATCGCGCGTGACGGCACGGCGCGCGCGCCGTGGTAGGCATGATAGTAGCGGTAGCTGAAAAAGATGCAGTAGTCGTAGGTGTCGCCGCGCTTCTGCAGATGATCGACGAGCGCCGGGCTGGTCGGGCCTTCGGCGTCGATCCAGTCGAGTTCGTCGGCGAGCGAGTGCCGCTCGCGAAAGATTCGATCCGACAGCCGGCCGAAGACGCGCGGATCGCGCTCGTGCTTCACGCGAAAGCGCCGGACCGAGACGCCGTTTGTCGTTTCAACGCCGGCCGGCAGTTCATTCCGCCAGGTGACGTAGTCGGTCGCGCAGGTGGTCAACACCTCGACGTCCGCGTGGCGGGCCAGGTGCTCGGCGATGTAGCGTGCGTGCAGCTCGGCCCCGCCGTTAATCGCCTGGCCGTAGCGCTGAACAACGACCGCGAGCTTCACTGCGTGTCGGGGTCGTCGCCGGCAGACCCTGAGCCTGGAGCCGGACGTGGCTCGCCCCGATACGGCGCCGGGGCGACCGATCGCTCCGTGGCATCGCCCGCGGGCCCTTCGTCATGTAGCGGCACAGATGAGGCAGTCGATGTTTCGGACTGGTCCGATATCGCCGACGGCCCCGAACCCGAGGCGGCGGGCGGTGGTCCCGATGCTCCCATCGTCATGGCGGCTGGAGCGCCGCCGCGACGCCCGCGGCGCCGCCGCCGGCGGCGACTGCGCTGTCCTGGACCTTCGGGCGCCGCGGCAGCCTGACCGCCCGGAGGCGTCGTCGGCTCCGGCCTCGGAAGCACTTCAGCGGGGCGGGCCTCGACGAATTCCGGACGCCCGGCGCCGGGAGATGGCATCCGGCCGCCGCGATCCTGAGGAACCTGGGCCTGGGTGCGCTCAACGGCCGGCCTGTAGACGACCGCGCTTTCCAGCGCACGCGCGCGCCGCTCGTTGAACTCGAGTCGGCTCGCGAGTGATTCGATGCGCATCTTGAGGCTCTTGACCTCGATGCCCATCCGCGTCGTTTCGAGGACGAGGTTGTGCATCACCTCGAAGATCAACTGGTTGCGCGCCACCTGCTGCGCCTCGGCCGCGGCCGCAATCGTGTTGAGTTGCGACTGAATGTGCAGGGCCTGAATCAATGGACCCGGGTTGAAGAAGAGCTTCAGGATCGGTCGCAACAACCGCCGCATCCAGCGAATTGGCGCCCGGTGCGTCTCGAACAATGTCGAGTCGTCGAAGAAGTAGTTCGGCCGAACCGGCGGGTCGATCGCCGGCCGCATGCGGCGGAATTCTTCGAGCATGTCGGACCGCACGCCCCGCGGATCCAGGAATTTCTCCAGCTTGACGGCCGCCAGATCGCGAATCTGCTGTTCGGTGTAGTCGACGCCGCGCTTCTCGCGGATTCGCGAACGAATCTGCTCCATGACCTGCTCGACGTTGATCGAATCGGATCGGATGTTGAAATCGGCCATAACGTTATGGCGGCGCCACGCGCCCGCCCTAGCTATTGATAATGACAGCCACCGCCAGCGCCCAAACCGCGACACATGCCAGGAGCGGGCGATCTGTCAGCAGCAGATCCGCGGGGCTGCCGCCGCCTTCGCGGCGATGAACCAGATAGAGGTACCGGAAGATCCCGTAAATCGGAAACGGAATCGTGAGTTCGAGCCACGACGTCCCGAACTTCCCCTGCGTCTCGGGACTGATGGTGTAGAAGATGTACGCGACCAGCGTCGAGGCCGCGGCCACGCCAATCATCTGATCGAGCAGGTAGGCGCTGTACTCGCCCAGAATCGGCCGGTGCCCCGCGGCGCCGTCCGCCAACAGCACCAGCTCGTGCCGCCGTTTCGCCAGTGAGATAAAGAGCGCCAGCAGGATCGTACACACGAGCAGCCAGTGGCTGATCTCGACGTTGATCGCCAACGCCCCGGCGACGGCACGCAGCACGAACCCGATAGCGATCGTGAGTACGTCGATGATGACGATGTGCTTGAGCAGCCCCGAGTAGAGCGTGAGCAGCCCGAGATAGGCCGCCGACACGAGACCGAACCGCCAGCCGAGGAGGAACGCGCCTGCCAGGCCGCCGCCGATCAGCACGATCGCGGAGCCAACCGCGGCGCCCAGCGGCAGCGCGCCCGACGCAATCGGCCGCCGCTTTTTCAGCGGATGGCGTCCATCGCTCTCGCGATCGACGATGTCGTTGATGAGATACATCGCGCCGGACAGCGCGCAAAAAATGACGAACCCTCCGGTGGCCGCGGCAACGGCGGCCGGGTCAGACAGTAGCTGGCCGAAGAGCAACGCGGCGAAGACGGCCAGGTTCTTCGTCCACTGGGCGGGTCGCAGCGAAATGAGGAGACTCACGGCGAGGGAACGCCCCGGCACGGCGCTGCCTCGAGTACCGGAGACCGCCATGGGTGAGGAAGTAGTGCGCGCCATCTAGCGCGGTGAAAGGCCTACACCTTGGCCGATGCCGAAAAGCTTTTGATCGCGTCGCCTTCGACCTCGAACGTTTCGAACACGGTCAGGAGCTTCGTGATCGCCAGCAGATCGGTGATGCGCTTGGTCAGGTTGAGCAGTTTCAGGCTGCCACCCTGACGGCTGACCGTCGTGTAGGTCCGGACGATTTCGCCAAGCCCCGCGCTGTCGACGTACGGGACGTCGGCGAGGTTCAGCACGATCTTCTTGTGGCCCTGGTTGACCAGGCTGTTGACCTTGTCTTTGAGCAGTTCGTCCCCCTGGCCCAGCGTGACCTTGCCTTTCAAGTCGAGGACTACCACGTCGCCAACCATACGTTCGTCGATCTGCATGAAAAACGCTCCAAATAAGTCGCGCGAGTGAGCTTAACACACCCCGCGCGCGAGGCGGCGACGGGGGCCGCCTGCGCACGCGGGATTGATCAGGATCGGAGAGGCCGATACAGCTAGACGCCCCCGGCCCCGGCGAATTTCCGGGACTGGAAGCATTCCTTGCAGAAGACCGGACGCCCCTGAGTCGGCTTGAAGGGGACCGTGGTCTCCTTCCCGCAAGCCGAGCACTGAGTAACCGTTTCTACTCGTTCACGGGCGACCGCACCAGCCGGACGACTGGCGCGCTTGCCTTTGCATGCTTTGCAGCGCTTTGGTTCGTTCTTGAAGTTCTTGTCGGCGAAAAACTGCTGTTCTCCCGCCGTCCAGACGAACTCCGCTCCGCAGTCCACGCACGAAAGGATCCGGTCTTGGAACTCCATCGGTCGCTACCTCGTCGGGGTCGGTCGTCGTTGCTCGCGCGTGAATTACTCGAGTTCGCGCCGGAGCTTCTTGCGATTGCGCTTGCGCGCCAGAGCCTGCTTCGCCCGGCGCTTGTCGCCGGGCTTCAAATAGAAGGAGTGCTTCTTGATGTCCTTGATGATGTCTTCCTGCTGCACCTTCCGCTTGAACCGGCGGAGGGCGCTCTCAATCGACTCGCCCTCCTGGATTTTCACTTCAGCCACGTCACTCACACCCCTTTCGGGTGGCTTGTCTCAAATGTGTTAGGCTATCACACGTAACGGCGGATTCTAGGCGCAATCACCGGCAACGTCAACGAAATAGTCCCCGGCCAAACCTCACCTGTGTGCGCCACAGGCACACGCCCTAAGTCATTCAAACCATGAAAGTTCTCGTCCTCGGCGGCGGCGCGCGCGAACACGCCCTCGTCATGAGGCTGCACAGTGAACCGGGCGTGAGCGGCGTCGTGTGCGCGCCGGGAAATCCAGGCATTCGCGGACTGGTTCAAACCTATCCTCTTGATCTCGCCGACCCCGACGCCGCCCTGACTCTGGCCATTCGCGAACACATCGATCTGGCGGTGGTCGGTCCCGAGTTGCCACTCAGCCTTGGCGTGGCCGACCGTTTCGCGGCCGCCGGCCGGCGCCTCTTCGGGCCGACGGCGACGGCTTCCCGGCTGGAATCGAGCAAGGCGTTCGCGAAAGCGTTCATGGCACGCCACCAGATCCCGACTGCCCGCTTTCACACGAGCGAGTCGCTCGACGACGCGATGCGCGTCGTGCGATCGGGTGAGTTCGGGGCGCCGGTCGTGTTGAAGGCCGACGGTCTGGCGGCAGGCAAGGGCGTGGTCGTCGCTCCCGATCGCGCCACCGCC
The DNA here is from genome assembly GCA_963755195.1 of uncultured Acidobacteriota bacterium. Taxonomy (GTDB): domain Bacteria; phylum Acidobacteriota; class Vicinamibacteria; order Vicinamibacterales; family CAVVIG01; genus CAVQJU01. The sequence continues at coordinate 1,101,849 of CAVWIZ010000001.1, forward strand.
GAGGAAGCCCTGATCGCGGCGATGCGCGAAAGGCGCTTCGGCCCGGCCGGCGACACCGTGGTGATCGAAGAGTGTCTGTCCGGACCTGAAGTGTCCTTTTTCGTCATCAGCGACGGCGAGCACGCGCTGCCGATCGGATCAGCCCAGGATCACAAGCGGATCTTTGACGACGACCAGGGCCCGAACACGGGCGGGATGGGGGCGTTCGCACCGAGCCCCCTGTGTGACGCGGAACTCCATGCGCGGGTCATGCGCGAGATCGTCGACCCGGTGATTGTCGGGATGGCGAAAGAAGGCCATCCGTTCCGTGGGTTTCTGTACGTCGGCCTGATGCTGACGAGCGCCGGCCCAAAAGTCATTGAATTCAATGTTCGGCTCGGCGATCCTGAAGCGCAAGTCATTCTTCCCCTCCTCGATGAGCCGCTCGCGCCGATTCTCATGGCCGCAGCCGAGGGACATCTCAATCAAACGACCTGCCGGACCGGCAGCGACCGCGTCGTCGGCGTCGTGATGGCGTCGCGCGGCTACCCCGAGTCGTCTGAATCCGGGCAACCCATCACCGGCATCGAGCTAGCCGAGCGTATCCCCGGCGTGTCGGTTCATCACGCGGGCACGGCCATGCACAACGGACAACTGGTCACCGCGGGCGGGCGCGTTCTGACCGTCGTGGGCCGCGGCAGGGATTTCGCTGACGCGATCGCCAGGGCGTACGCCGGCGTGCTGCCGATTCACTTCGACGGCCGGCAGTACCGCAGCGACATCGGTCGCAAAGCTCTTCAATGACCAAATTACCCAATCACCCGAGTACCCAATTACCCAATTGAAGTACTCCATCGTCACTTTCGGCTGTCGGGTCAATCAAGCCGACTCGCTTGGCTTCGAGGAGGATCTCGTGGCGCGCGGCGCCGTGAGCGCCGCTCCTCAGGATGCCGATCTCGTCGTGGTGAACACCTGCTCGGTGACCGCCACCGCCGATCAAGGCGCGCGACAGACAATCCGCCGTATCGCGCGCGACAATCCCGCGGCTCGCATTGTCGTCACCGGTTGTTATGCGACCCGGCGGCCCGATGAGGTCCGCGGTCTGCCGAACGTTGTCCGCGTGGTTGCCAACGACGACAAGCCGCGCTTGATTTCGCTTATTTCAACCGAGGTTGGCTTGACGACCGCCGCGCGGTTTGGCGACGGCGACGGCGGGTGCGGCGCGACCATCGAGCCCGGCACTGCAGGACGGACCGCGTTCACGCTGCGCGTGCAAACTGGCTGCGCCGAGCGCTGCTCGTACTGCATCATCCCCGCGACGCGTGGCCGGCCGCGAAGCGTGAGGGTCGAGGCCGTGCTGGGCGAAGTGGACCGAGTGGCGTCGGCCGGATTCAAGGAGATCGCCGTCACCGGCGTCCACCTCGGCTCCTACGGTCGCGATTTGGCGCCGGCGTCGTCGCTCGTCGCGTTGCTCCGGGAGCTTGCCGTCCGCGACGATCTGCTGTTCCGCATCAGTTCGCTCGAGCCGATGGACTGCAGCCGCGCGGTGGTCGATCTGGTGGCCGACGGCCGCGCCTTCGCGCCGCATGTTCATCTTCCGCTGCAGCACGCCAGCGATCGGATGCTGGAGGCCATGCGGCGTCCCTACACCATCGGGTACTACGCGGCGCTCGTTGACGACATCCGCGCGCGGATCCCGCATGCCTCCATCGGATCGGACGTCATCGTCGGCTTTCCGGGGGAGACGGAAGAGGATTTCGAACAGCTGGCGTCGTATCTCGAACGCTCGCCGCTGACGCACGTCCACGTGTTTCCCTACTCGGATCGGCCAGGCACGGACGCAACGTCGATGAGCGGCAAAGTGCCGGGCGCCGTCGTTCGTGAGCGTGGAAGCCGCGTTCGCGAGGTGGCGAAGCGGCTGAGCGACCGCTTCCGTCAGTCGCAAGTCGGAGGCGTGCGTCCGGGCCTCACCATAGACGATGGCACGACCGTGGTGACGGACAACTATCTGAAAGTGCGAATTCCCGCCGGCCGCGCCCGCAACGAGCACGTGAGCGTTCGCATCACGTCAGGGCATGAGGGGGTGGTCATCGGGTAATTGAGTAGTTGGGTAATTGAGTAATTGAGTAATTGTGTGGTCTAGCCGATTCGTCCGACGCCTTCCACACAGCCCGCGTCCTGGCAATTACCCGATCACCAAATTACTCAATCACCAAATGCCACCGTGGCCAGCTGCTGCGCGGGCGAGCGTTTCTGTCCTTCGACGATCAGTTGGCCGCAGGCGGCGCGGATGTCTCGTCCCGCGGCTCTTCCTCACCGACACGAGCAGGTGATGTTCGGCCAGAATCTGCGCGAAGCGATCGACCGCTTCGTCTGACGGCCGCTCGAACGGAATGCCCGGCGGCCGCGTTCAGCGGAATCAGGTTCACCTTCGATTTCACGCCGGCCAGAAGCTTCGCCAGCTGCCGCGCCGTCCTCGGGCGAATCGTTGACGCCCGCGAGCAGCACGTATTCGAACGTGATGCGGCTGCGACGTGCTGAGCGGAAAACGCTTGCAGGCGTCGATGATCTCGCGAACGCCGTACTTCCTGTTGAGTGGCACGAGCTCGCCGCGCTGCGCGTCGGTCGGGCGCGTGCAGCGAGATCGCCAGGTTCGGCATGATGGGCTCACGCGCCAGGCGCTCGAGCGCCGGCAGCAGGCCGACCGTCGAGAGCGTCACCCGTCGCGGCGACATCGCGAGCCCGTGTTCGTCGTTCAGAATCCGCAGCGCCCTCATCGTTTCGTCGTAGTTGTGCAGCGGTTCGCCCATGCCCATCAGGACGATGTTGAAGCGCTTGTCGCGCATGTCGAGCGCGCCGGCGAGCACGCGCACCTGGCCGGCGATTTCGCCGGCGGTCAGGTTGCGGACGAGGCCCATCTTTCCGGTCAGGCAGAACGCGCAGGCCATCGCGCAGCCGACCTGCGTCGAGATGCAGAACGTCATCGACGGCGTGTCGGGAATGAAGACCGATTCGATCTGCCGGCCGTCGGCGAGGCGGAGCAGGAACTTCTCGGTGCCGTCGCACCGAGCGTTCGCGTGCGACGAGCTCGGGAGTCGTGAGCGAAAAGTCGGTCGCGAGCGCGGCGCGGAGCTCGCGCGAGAGGTCGGTCATCGCGCCGAGAGTCGGTCACGCCGCGACGATAGATCCAGCTGAAGATCTGGCGCGCGCGAAAGGGCTTCTGACCACGCGTCCGCGAGCGCCGCCTCGAGCGCCGGGCGGTCGAGATTGCCGAGGTCGAGCGGGCTGGCGGTCACGGTATCTCTCCGGTTTCCAATCACTTGCCGGCTTGAAGAGGATCTTACCGCGGAAGTTCCGGCGCACCTGGCGCGACGCTTCGGCTTGCTGGATGCGGCCCGCCATGCTAGAATGCGCACGGGTCGGTAAATTGCTCTTTCTAAAGGCTTTGCGGCATCTCTCCGGCCCCTGTTGAGCTATCAACGCGCGTTCCTGCTGCGAGTCCACCTTGTCGAACCCAGCGATTGTCAGAGACGTTCTCGATAACGGTCTTCGTCTCCTCACCGAGCGGATGACGCAGGTCCGGTCGATCAGCATCGGCGTGTGGCTGACGCGCGGATCGCGCCACGAAACCGCCGAGCGCGGGCGGCATCGCGCACTTCGTCGAGCACATGCTCTTCAAGGGAACGACGAGCCGGTCGGCCGAAGACATCGCGCAGGCGATCGATTCGATCGGCGGACAGCTCGACGCGTTCACCGCCAAGGAATACGCGAGCTACTACATCAAGGTCCTCGACGAGCATCTCCCGCTCGCGATCGACATCCTCTCCGACATCGTCCGCAATCCGGCGTTCAGCGTCGACGATATCGAGCGCGAAAAGAAGGTCGTCGTCGAAGAGATCAAGATGGTCGAGGACACGCCGGACGATCTCGTCCACGAGCTGTTCACGCAGGGATTCTGGGAGAACCATCCGCTCGGCCGGCCGATTCTCGGCACTCGCGAGACCGTGGAGTCGTTCAACGCCGATCTGCTGCGCGACGTACTTCACGAACGCGTACACGCCGCGCAACCTGATCGTGTCGGCGGTCGGCAATCTCGAACACGCGCGCGTGCGCGAGCTGGTCGAGCAGAAGTTCGGCTCGCTGGCGCAGGAGGGCGAGCCGTATCGCGAGGACGCGCCGCTCGTCGTGCCGAAGACGCTGATCCGCAACAAGGAGCTCGAGCAGAGCCACCTGTGCCTCGGCGTCAGCAGCTATCCGCAGAAACACGACGACCGGTATTCGAGCTACGTGCTGAACACGCTGCTCGGCGGCTCGATGAGCTCGCGGCTGTTTCAGAACGTGCGCGAGAAGCGCGGCCTGGCGTACGCCGTGTTCAGCGGCCTGAGCGCCTATCGCGACGCGGGCTCGTTCACGATCTACGCCGGCTGCTCGAACGAAGCCGTCGGCGAAGTGATCGATCTCGTGGTCGAGGAACTGCGCACCGTGAAGCAGGCGCCGGTGCCCGACGCGGAACTGCAGCGCGCGAAGGATCATCTGAAGGGCAGCCTCATGCTGAGCCTCGAGAACACGGCCAGCCGCATGTCGCATCTGGCGCGGCAGGAGATCTACTTCGACCGGCAGTTCGGGCTCGACGAAACGCTGCAGGGCATCGAACGCGTGACCTCGGACGACGTGCAGCGCGTGGCGGTCGATCTCTTCAGGAACGGCTCGCTGGCGGCGACGGTGCTCGGGAACGTCAACGGGCTGCAGATTCCGCGGGAACGGCTCGACCTCGAGTAGGAATGATTCCACGCTACACGCACCCTGAGATGGGGCGAATCTGGAGCGACCAGCGCCGGTACGAGACCTGGCTGCTCGTCGAGACCGCCGCCGCCGAGGCGATGGCCGCGGCCGGCATCGTACCGACCGAGGCCGCGCGCGATATTCGCGAGCGCGGCGCGTTCGACATCGCGCGCATCGAAGAAATCGAACAGACCACACAGCACGACGTGATCGCGTTTACGACCGCGGTCGCCGAAAAGGTCGGGCCGTCGGCGCGCTGGCTGCACTTCGGCATGACGTCGTCGGACGTGATCGACACGGCGCAGGCGCTGCAGATGCGCGAGGCCTGCGATCTCATCCTCAAGGATCTCGACGGCCTCAGCGACGCGATCCGCGATCGCGCGCTCGAGCATCGGCGCACGCCGATGATCGGCCGCACGCACGGCGTTCATGCCGAGCCGATGACGTTCGGTCTCAAGCTCGCGCTCTGGCACGCCGAGCTGGCGCGCGACGTCGAACGCGTCCGCCGCGCAAGGACGACGATCAGCGTCGGCAAGATTTCCGGCGCGGTCGGCACGTTTGCGCACCTGCCTCCTTCAATCGAGGCCGACGTCTGCAAGCGGCTCGGGCTCGAGCCGGCGCCGGTCGCCTCGCAGGTGATTCAGCGCGATCGGCACGCCGAGCTGATGGCCACGCTGGCGATCACGGCAGCGTCGCTCGAGAAGTTCGCGCTCGAGATCCGCGGCCTGCAGAAAACCGAGATCGGCGAGGTCGAGGAGCCGTTCGCCAAAGGGCAGAAGGGCTCCTCGGCGATGCCGCACAAGCGCAACCCGATCGGCTGCGAGCAGATCGTCGGCCTCGCGCGCCTGATTCGCGGCAACTGCCACGCGGCGTTCGAGAACATCGCGCTCTGGCACGAGCGCGACATCTCGCATTCGTCGGTCGAGCGGGTGATTCTGCCCGACAGCTTCATCGCGCTCGATCACATGCTGCGCCGCTTCACGCGCATCGTGCGCGGGATGGTCGTGCACGCCGATCGGATGCGCGAGAACCTCGAACCGGTCGCGCGGCGTCGTGTTCTCGGGGACGGTCCTGCTCGAGCTCGCCGGCGAAGGGCGTGTCGCGCGAGCAGGCGTACGACTGGGTTCAGCGGAACGCCATGCGGTCGTTCGACGAACACCGGGATTTCAAGACGCTGCTGCAGCGCCGACCCCGACATCACGCGGATCCTGAACGCGTCCGAGATCGAGCGCGCCTTCGACTTGAACGAGCAGTTCAGGCACGTGGACGAGATTTTCGATCGCGTGTTTCAGTCCGTGGCCGAAAGGGTGTAGATGCGCGCACGTGTCTTCGTGACGTTGAAACCGTCCGTGTTCGACCCGCAGGGCAAGACCATCGCCGACGCGCTGCACTCGCTCGGCTATGGCGGCGTCGCCGACGTCCGGCAGGGCAAGTATTTCGAGCTCGACCTGGCGACGACCGAGCCGGCCCAGGCGCGACAGCTCGCCGCTGAAGTCGCCGACAAGGTGCTCGCGAATCCGGTCATTGAGAGCTTCCGCGTCGAAGTAGGAGACTGAAGAACGCCATGCGATTCGGCATCGTCGTCTTTCCGGGCAGCAACTGCGACGAGGACGCGTTTCACGCCGCCAAGGAGGTCTTCGGGCAGGAGGCCGAGTACCTCTGGCACAAGGACACGGATCTCAAGGGCGCCGACGTCGTGATCCTGCCGGGCGGCTTCGCGCACGGCGACTATCTGCGCACCGGCGCAATGGCGCGCTTCTCGCCAATCATGGGCGTGGTGCGTGCGTTCGCCGAGCGCGGCGGACCGGTGCTCGGCATTTGCAACGGCTTTCAGATTCTGCTCGAGGCCGGCCTGCTTCCGGGCGCGATGCTCAGGAACCGTGGCCTCAAGTACCGCTGTGAACACGTGCACCTGCGTGTCGAGCAGACCGACACACCGTTCACAACCGCCGCGCGCGTCGGTCAGGTGCTCCGAATCCCGATCGGCCACGGCGAGGGCAACTACTTCGCGCCACCGGAAACACTCGAGAAGCTCGAAGCGAATCATCAGGTGGTGCTGCGCTACACCGACGCTCAGGGGCGGCTCGACGACAACTGGAACCCGAACGGGTCGGTGAACGCGATCGCCAGCGTCTGCAACGAGCGCCGCAACGTCGTGGGCATGATGCCGCACCCTGAGCGGGCATGCGAGCCGCTGCTCGGCGGCGTGGACGGCCGCGCAATCTTTGAGTCGGTCGTCGGCGCCATGGCGGTGCGATGATCGATTCACAGCTTCTCGACCGCCACGGCTTGAAGGGCGACGAGTACGACCGCATCGTGGCGTTCATGGGCCGCGAGCCGAACCTCACCGAACTCGGCATTTTCTCGGTGATGTGGTCGGAACATTGCAGCTACAAGAGCTCGCGCGTGCACCTGAAGACGCTGCCCACAGAGGGTCCGCAGGTGCTGCAGGGCCCCGGCGAAAACGCGGGCGCCATCGACATCGGCGAAGGGCTCGCCGCGGTCTTCAAAATCGAATCGCACAATCACCCGTCGTTCATCGAGCCGTACCAGGGCGCGGCCACCGGCGTCGGCGGCATCATCCGCGACATCTTCACGATGGGGGCGCGGCCGATCGCCCTGCTCAACTCACTCCGCTTCGGGTCGCTCGACGAACCGGGCACGCGCCGGCTGCTCGAAGGCGTCGTGTCCGGCATTGCCGGCTACGGCAACAGCATCGGCATCCCGACTGTCGGCGGCGAAATCGCGTTCGAACCGTCGTATGCCGGCAACCCCCTCGTGAACGTGTTCTGCCTCGGCATCGCGAAGGCGACCGACATCATCAAGGGTGTCGCGTCGGGCGTCGGTAACGCCGTCTACTACGTTGGCGCCAAGACCGGCCGCGACGGCATCCACGGCGCGACCATGGCGTCGGCCGAGTTCGACGACAAATCGGCGGAGAAACGTCCGGCGGTCCAGGTCGGCGATCCGTTCATGGAGAAGCTGCTGCTCGAGGCGTGCCTCGAGGTGATGCAGACCGACACGCTCATCGGCATCCAGGACATGGGCGCCGCGGGCCTGACCTGCTCGACGACCGAGATGGGCTCGCGTGGCGGAGCCGGCGTCGAGATCGACGTCGCCCTCGTGCCGCAGCGTGAGACCGGCATGACGCCGTACGAGATCATGCTGTCCGAGTCGCAGGAGCGCATGCTCCTCGTGGTGAAGCACGGACGGGAGGCGGACGTCGAGCGGATCTTCGACAAATGGGACCTGCACGCCGTGCACATCGGCCGTGTCACGAGCGACGGCATGTTGCGTGTGAAAGAACGCGGCACGGTCGTCGCTGAGATCCCGAACCGCGCGCTGACCGACGAGGCGCCGCTGTACAGACGGCCGATGGCCGAGCCCGAGCATCTCGCTGAGGCTCAGCGTCTGGATCTCGACGATGAGCTCGGCTCGCCTGAAGGGCTCGCACGACAGGCAGCGCGAGGCTTTCAGCCGAGCGATCAGAACGCCACGCTCCTCGCGCTCCTCGAATCGCCGACCGTCGGCAGCAAGCGGTGGGTGTATCGGCAGTACGACCACATGGTGCGAACGAACACGATCAACCTGCCGGGCCTCGGCGCCGGCGTCGTGCGCATCAAGGGGACCGATCGTGCGCTGGCCATGTCGGTCGACGGGAACGGGCGCTATTGCTCTCTCGATCCGTACCGCGGCGCGATGCTGGCCGTCGCGGAAGCCGCGCGCAACGTCGCCTGCGCCGGCGCCCGGCCGCTCGGCGCGACCAACTGCCTCAATTTCGGCAACCCCGAACGCCCGGCGATCATGTGGCAGCTGGCCAGAGCCGTCGAAGGCATCGGCGTCGCGTGCCGCGCCCTGGGCGTGCCGATCACCGGCGGCAACGTCAGCCTGTACAACGAAACGGACGGTCGCGCGATCTACCCGACGCCGGTCATCGGCGTCGTCGGCCTGCTCGCGCATGCGGATCGCGTTGTCTCTCGCCGCTTTCAAGCGGACGGCGACGTGGTCATGCTGCTCGGGGAAGGCCGCGGTGAGTTGGGGGGCAGCGAGTATGTGAAAGTCGTGCACGGCGTCGTGCGGGGTATGCCCCCGGTGCTGGACCTGGACGCCGAACGAGCGCTGCAGACGCTTGTCGTCGAGCTGGCCGAGGCTCGCCTCGTTCATTCGGCGCACGACTGTTCGGATGGCGGGCTCGCCGTGACGATTGCCGAGTGCTGCTTCGACACGGAGGGGTTTGGCGCCGACGTGGCGATCGATCGTGTGGTCGTGGCTCGTGCCGAGGAGCTCAACCGCGCGGCGGCGCTGTTTGGCGAGTCGGCGTCGAGGGTGGTCGTCTCCGCGTCTGCCGAGGCCGCATCCGAGATTGTTCAGCGCGCCAGTGCAGCCGGCGTGCCGGCCCGGATCATCGGCCGGACCGGCGGTCGTTCGCTGCGTATCGCGGTTGCGGGCGAGATGGCGGTGGACCTGCCGCTGTCGGACGCCGAACGTGCCTGGTCGGACGCGATTCAGCGATACTTCGTGAAGCGGGTGGCCTGATGGTTGCCGGCTGTTAGCGGCGGGCTGTAGGACCGGGGGAACATGCTCGACAAATTCAGAGACGAGTGCGGCGTCTTCGGCATCTTCGGCCATCCCGAAGCGGCCAACATGACCTATCTCGGCCTCTACGCGCTGCAGCACCGCGGCCAGGAAAGCGCCGGCATCGCCGCGTCCGACGGTCAAGTCGTGCGACTGGCGCGCGCGATGGGCTACGTGGCCGACGTGTTCGACAGTCGGACGCTTGCGGAGCTGCCCGGGTCGATGGCAATCGGACACGTGCGCTATTCGACGGCGGGCGAGAGCCGGGTCGCCAACGCGCAGCCGTTTCTGAGCGACTGCGCGCACGGCCAGATGGCAATCTGTCACAACGGCAATCTGGTGAATGCGACCGAGCTGCGGGACGATCTCGTGCGTCAGGGCTCGATCTTCCAGTCGAGCACCGATACCGAAGTCATCGTGCACCTTTACGCGCGCTCGAAAGCGGCCACCGTCGAGGATGCGGTGGTGGACGCGGTTTCGCAGGTGCAGGGCGCGTTTTCGCTTGCGATGATGACCCGCGATCGCATGATCGCCGTGCGCGACCCGCACGGCTTTCGGCCGCTCGCGCTCGGCCGACTCGGCGATGCCGTCGTCGTCTGTTCCGAAACCTGCGCGATGGATCTCATCGGCGCCACCTTCATCCGCGACGTCGAGCCAGGCGAAATCCTGGTGGTCAGCGCCGACGGGATGCGATCGATCAAGCCATTTGCGCCCGCCCACATCGCGCAGTGCGTGTTCGAACACGTGTACTTCTCACGACCGGACAGCTATGTGTTCGGCAAGAGCGTGAACGAAGTGCGGACGGACCTCGGCCGGATTCTGGCGCGCGAACAGCCGGTTGAGGCCGACGTCGTCGTGCCGGTGCCCGACTCGGGTGTGTGCGCCGCCATGGGGTACGCCGAGCAGTCGAAGGTGCCGCTGAGGATGGGCCTGATCCGGAATCACTACGTGGGCCGCACGTTCATCCAGCCACAGTCCGCAATCCGCCATTTCGGCGTCAAAGTGAAGCTCAATCCAGTCAGGAGCATTCTCGAAGGCAAGCGCGTCGTTCTCGTCGACGACTCGATCGTGCGCGGAACGACGAGTCGGAAGATTGTGAAGATGGTGAGGGCGGCAGGGGCGGCCGAGGTACATGTCCGCATCAGCTGTCCGCCTACAGTTTCGCCGTGCTTTTACGGCGTCGACACGCCGCGGCGCTCCGAGCTGATCGCCGCCACGCACACGCTCGGAGAGATCACGACGTATCTCAATGCCGACAGCGTCGGCTATCTGAGCCACGACGGGATGCTGTCGGCGCTTGGCTCCGAACGCGGCCAGTACCTGCAGCTCGTGCTACACGGGGCACTACCCGGTGAGCTTCCCGCGCGACGAGGCCACGTATCTCCAGCTCGCCCTGAAACTCGACAAGGGCGAAACCGTCGCCAGGTGACATGACTCGCACGGTGGCTGCGTGGGTCCTGTGCGTGTTCCCGGTGTTGGCCGGAGTGCCGGCCCTCGCCTGGCAGGAGCCGCCTCAGCCGCAAACCATTTCGATCGCCGAGCTTCGTGCCGCTGTCGACAAGCTTGGCAGCCTCGACTACGACACACGCACGCGCGCGTCGCGAACGGTTCGCCGGTCGCCCTTGGCCCAGGCGGTCCCAGTCCTGATTCAGACTGTCGCCGACCATCCAGACGGCTACGTGCGGTACCGCGCGCTTGTGCTGCTGACCGGATTCAACGATCCGCGGGCGAAAGACGTCATGCGCGACGCGCTGGCGAGCCCGAACGATCGGCTCCGCGCGGTGGCTTACAGCTTCTTCGAGCACAACCCCGACCCCGCGCTCGTGACGGCCTTGCTGGCGGCCGCCGACAAGGAAACCGGGGAATTCGTGCGCCCGTCGCTCGTTCGCGCCCTGGCGGCGCAGGGCGCGGCGAATCAGGGAGACGATGGCTCGCGCGTGCGACAGGTGCTCGTGCGCGAGGCGGGGCGAGGGCAGGACTTTTTTCGCAGCGCCGTCATCGAGGCGCTCGGTGACTTCAAGGCACAGTACGCCTTCGACACGCTGGCGGCGATCGCGAAGCTGGAAGGTCCCCTGCAGAACGACACCGCGATTGCGCTCGGCAGAATCGGCGACATGAGGGCCCTGGAGGTGCTGGCCGGGATGCAGCGGACCGCGCCGAAGGCCTCGCAGCCCTACGTTGCCGCGGCGATCTGCCTGCTGGGCGTCAACTGCGAGACGCACCAAAGCTTTCTCGTCGACACGTTGAAGTTCGCCGAGAGCACGCCCGGCTACCAGGACTACCTGCGCGCGGCCGCGGCCGGCCTGGCCGATGTCGCGATGGCCGGCCACCCTGAAGCGGTCGAGGCCCTGTTCACCGTTGGCATCCCCTCGCGCGATCCGACGCGCGCGCCGGTGTCGTTGGCGCTCGCCACAATCGCACTGCGTCGTACGCCGCTGATGATGACGATCCTCGAGGCGCACAAGAATCGCGACGCTGCCGTTGATCTCATGGCTGAGGGCTTCGACATTCTGGAAGAGGACTACGAGAAGGAGCGGTTTTTCGCCTTCGCGCGCCGCACCTACTGGGACTCGCCCGAAGGCTCTCCGGCCCGCGCGCTCATGCAGAGGCTTATAGGAAAACTGGACTTTTGACGAATCACGAATTCCCGCTCACGAATCCTCGCGTGTCTGTCTCGTATCGCGATGCGGGCGTAGACATCGCGGCGGGCACCGAAACGGTCCGCCGCATCCGTTCACTGGCCAAGGGCACGTTCACGCCCGGCGTGCTGTCCGACATCGGGTCGTTTGGCGGCCTGTTCCAACTGGATCGCGATCGGTATCGCGAGCCGGTGCTCGTCTCGAGCGCCGACGGCGTCGGCACGAAGCTCAAAGTGGCCTTTGTCACCGGCCGGCACGACACCGTGGGCGCGGACCTCGTGAATCACTGCGTCAACGACATCCTCGTGCAGGGCGCCGAACCGCTTTTTTTTCTCGACTACCTGGCGACCGGACGCCTGTCGCCCGATGTCGCCGAGCAGGTCATCGCCGGTGTGGCCCGCGGCTGCCGGGAAAACGGTTGCGCGCTTGTTGGCGGCGAAACGGCCGAGATGCCTGGCTTTTATGCCGACGGCGAGTACGACATCGCCGGCTTCATCGTCGGTGTCGTCGAGAAGTCGAAGATCGTCGATGGACGAGCGATTGCCCCCGGCGACGTGCTCGTGGGGCTGACGTCGGCGGGGCTGCACACCAATGGCTATTCTCTGGCGCGCCGCGTGCTGTTCGAGACGGCGGACTACGCGCCAGACACGTTTGTTCCCGAGCTTGGCACGACGGCGGCCGAAGCGCTGCTCGCCCCGCACCGGTCGTACCTTCGCGCCATTCGACCCCTGCTCGTGGGAGGCCTGGTGAAGGGGATGGCACACATCACCGGCGGCGGCATCACGGAGAATCTTCCACGGGTGTTGCCGGAAGGCGTCTCCGCCAGCATCGACACGCGCGCATGGGATGTTCCGCCGCTGTTTCGGTTGCTGCAGGAGCGCGGCGGCATCGCGATTTCGGAGATGTTTCGTACGTTCAACATGGGGATCGGCCTGATTATCGTGTGTGCCCCGTCAGAAGCCGTTGACGTGGTGGATGCGTTGAAAGCCTCTGGAGAATCGCCGGCCGTTCTCGGCCAAGCTCTCGTCGGCGCCCGCGACGTTCAGTACATCTAGGCTGTCCGGTACGGACATCGTGCCGCCGGGCTCTGGTTTTCGACATGACCGACACTGCACGCGACTCCCGACGCCGACTCGCGGTACTCATTTCAGGCCGCGGCAGCAACCTGCAGTCAATCATCGATGCGATTGCTGCCGGCGCGCTCGATGCGACGATTGCGGTCGTCGTCTCGAATCGTGCGGATGCTCCAGGGTTGATGCGCGCTCGTGCCGCGGGTATAGAAGCGCTCTACCAGGCTCCACGTGACTACCCGGATCGAGACGCCTACGATCGCGCGATCGTCGAGGTGCTCCGCTCGCGCGGCGTCGATCTCGTCTGCCTTGCGGGGTACATGCGCGTCGTCGGGCCATCGCTCCTCCATGCGTTTCCCAACAGGATTCTGAATATCCACCCGTCGCTTCTTCCGGCGTTCCCCGGTCTTCACGCCCAGCGCCAGGCCCTCGAGTACGGCGTGCGTGTATCGGGCGCCACCGTCCACTTCGTGAGCGCCGAGCTCGACGCGGGGCCGATTGTCATGCAGGCGGCGGTTCCAGTCAGGGACGATGACACCGTGGAGACGTTGTCGGAGCGCATCCTGGTCGAGGAGCATCGCATCTATCCGGAAGCCATTCGACTGGTGTTAGATGGTGGACTGACGGTCGAGAGGGAGCGAATTGTTACGCGGCGTCCGGGCGCAGCGTCAAGACGGCCACTTCCGGCGGGCAGTTGATACGTACGGGCACGTAGACCGTTCCCAAGCCGCGGCTCACGAACATCGTCGTCTGGCCGCGGCGGGCGATGCCGGCGATGACGGGGAATTTCTGAGCCGCCACGGCACCCACCCACGGCAGGACGACCTGTCCGCCGTGTGTGTGGCCAGACAGCACGAGCGGAACTTTCATGGCTGCCGCTTCCGTCACTCGCCGCGGGTCGTGGGCCAGCAGGATCACGAATCCCGTCGCACCTCGAGCCGCCGCCGCGATTTCGCCGGCCCGTTTGGTCCAGTACCGTATCCCGACGAGATCGACGGCCTCGCCCCTGATGGTGATGCGCGTTCGCGCGTCTTTGAGCACCTGGACACCGTGCCCGGTGAGGGCGGCAGGCATGTCGTGGTCGTCGTCGTGGTTGCCAAGGACGCCGTACACGCCGTTGGGCGCGGAGAGGCCCGCAAGTGCTTCCGCCGACGGCTGGACGTACTTCCGGTCGCCCCAGGTCACGTAGTCGCCGCCAAGGACGATGATGTCTGGATGTTCGCCCATGAGACGGGCCGTGGCCAACGCCACATGTTCGTGCGAAACCCAAAGGCTGCGATGCACGTCGGTCAGGAAGCCGATGCGCAGGCCCGCCAGTGCCGGCGGGAGGCCGGTCACCGAGACGTCAGCCCGCGTAATCGACAACTGATGACGCTCGAAGAAATAGCCGTACGTACCGAACCCCGTGACGGCGCTGGCCGCGGTTGCGGCAAACGTCTGGAGGACAGCGCGACGGGTCATCGCCATCGGCTGATATAGTAGCGTTCGGCCTCGCAGGACGCGATATTGTTTACGCGAGGCCATTGAGGCCTCGGCTGCCACCCGCCTACATGACAAACCTCTACGACGAGCTCGCCTGGCGCGGCATGGTTTCTGAAGCCACTGAAGGACTCGCCGAACTACTGGGCAAGGAATCGGTGACGGCGTATATCGGCTTCGATCCGACTGCGGACAGCCTTCATGTCGGAAGCCTGCTCACCGTGATGGGGCTGGCGCGTCTTCAGCGCTTCGGCCACAACCCCATCGCCATCGTCGGCGGCGGCACGGGCATGATCGGCGATCCCAGCGGCAAGGCCCAGGAGCGGACGCTGCTCTCTCGCGACCAGCTCGACCAGAACGTCGCCGGCATCAGGCATCAGCTCGAGAAGTTTCTCGACTTCGGCGCCGGCCCCCATCCGGCTCGCATCGTCAACAACGCCGAGTGGCTGGCGGCATTCGATCTGCTCGGCTTTCTCCGCGACACCGGCAAGTACTTCACCGTGAACTACATGCTGCAGAAGGAATCGGTGAACCGGCGCCTCGAGAGCGAGGACGGCATCTCATTCACCGAGTTCAGCTATCTGCTGTTGCAGGCGCGCGATTTCCTCGAGCTGTTCGATCGGTACGGCTGCACGCTGCAGATGGGCGGCAGTGATCAGTGGGGCAATATCACCGCCGGCATCGATCTGATCCGCCGGCTGCGAACGAAGAAGGCGCATGGGTTGGTGTGGCCCCTCATGAAGACGGCCTCAGGTGCTAAGTTCGGCAAGACTGAAGCCGGAACGATCTGGCTCGATCCGGTGCGGACGTCGCCGTTCAAGTTCTATCAGTTCTGGCTGAACACGGACGACAGCGACGTTGTCGCCTACCTGAAGTACTTCACGTTTCTTGATCGCGATGCCGTGACGTCGCTTGAGACGGCGACACAGGCGGCGCCGGAGAAGCGCGAGGCGCAGCGTGTCCTGGCGCGTGAGGTCACGGCGCTCGTGCACGGCGCCGATCACGTGCAGCGCGCCGAGCACGCGTCGAGCGTGTTGTTCGGCGAGGACATCGCGACGTTGTCAGCCGACCAGGTGCTGGCGGTGTTTGGCGACGTGTCCTCGAGCAGCGTGCCGGGCGCGTCGTTTG
>CAVWIZ010000001.1:1120000-1371139 GCA_963755195.1 uncultured Acidobacteriota bacterium
CTCGCGGCGAGAGTACCTGGGCCTGTAGCTCAGCTGGTTAGAGCACACGCTTGATAAGCGTGGGGTCACTAGTTCGAATCTAGTCAGGCCCACCAGCTAAAGGAGCATGTATTGCGTAGTGCCTAGCGCGAGAAGGTTCGTTCGGATGTTTCGGCTTCCTCACTTTCCTTCCACCGCGCGACGAAAAGCACCATTCAATTCAATACGGGGAATTAGCTCAGCTGGGAGAGCGCCTGGTTTGCAACCAGGAGGTCACCGGTTCGAGCCCGGTATTCTCCATAACCTTTAGGCGCGACATTGAGTCGCGCCAGCTCGCCGGGCCGTTAAGGGCCCGGCCTCGCGAGCAACCAGCTGGCTTGAGATCACCTGATGTGATCTCGTCAGCGACTGACAAGGCGAACGAGCGGAGTGGGGCGAAGGGGCCCCACGAGCGAGTGAGCCAAGGGGGTCCGGGGGAAAGCGCCCCGCGGCCACCGAAAAATTCCGCGGGGCGATATTTCCCCCGGACTGATCTTTGACAACTGAATATCCTGCAAACGGTAGTTTTTCCGACCACACACACGCAGTGTGCATGAAACTGTCGCGGGCTTGAGTGATTCGTCACTCGGGTCGGCGAAAGTTCGAGTTTCTTATGGTCAAGCTACTAAGGGTGTACGGTGAATGCCTTGGCGCCAGAAGTCGATGAAGGACGCGGTAAGCTGCGATAAGCCCCGGTGAGGTGCAAACAACCTTTGACCCGGGGATGTCCGAATGGGGAAACCCACCTTGGTTAATCCCGAGGTATCCTCCGCTGAATACATAGGCGGAGCGAAGGCAACGTGGGGAAGTGAACCATCTCAGTACCCACAGGAAGAGAAAACAATAGTGATTCCGCTAGTAGCGGCGAGCGAACGCGGAACAGCCCAAACCGGAGTGCTTGCACTTCGGGGTTGTAGGGCCTGTTAGGCCGCAAGGCCGGCAAGTGATAAACCAGTTTGCTAGTCGAACGATCTGGAACGATCGGCCATAGACGGTGACAGCCCGGTAGATGACAGCGAATTGGCTTGCTGGACAGGTTCCTGAGTATCGCGGGACACGTGAAATCCCGCGAGAATCCACGAGGACCATCTCGTAAGGCTAAATACTCTCTGGCGACCGATAGTGAACCAGTACCGTGAGGGAAAGGTGAAAAGAACCCCTGTGAGGGGAGTGAAATAGTACCTGAAACCGTATACCTACAAGCAGTGGGAGGGCTATGCCGGACTTCGGTTCGGAATGCCTGACCGCGTGCCTTTTGCATAATGAGCCGGCTAGTTATTCTCAGTGGCGAGGTTAAGCGTAAGCGAGCCGTAGCGAAAGCGAGTCCGAAATGGGCGAATAGTCGCTGGGAATAGACGCGAAGCGAGGTGATCTATCCATGGTCAGGGTGAAGCGCGGGTAACACCGCGTGGAGGCCCGAACCGGTGTTGGTTGAAAACAGCTCGGATGAACTGAGGATAGGGGTGAAAGGCTAATCAAACCTCGTGATTGCCCGTTCTCCTCGAAATGCTTTTAGGAGCAGCCTCGGGAGGTCGGCGTTGGTGGTAGAGAACTAGATGGACTAGGGGGCTTACCAGCTTACTGAATCCAACTAAACTGCGAATGCCAACGACTCGTATCCCGGGAGTGAGACGGTGGGGGCTAAGCTTCATCGTCGAAAGGGAAACAGCCCAGACTATCGGCTAAGGTCCCAAACTTTGTGCTAAGTGGGAAAGGATCTGAAGACGCTCAGACAACCAGGAGGTTGGCTTAGAAGCAGCCATCCTTTAAAGAAAGCGTAATAGCTCACTGGTCAAGCGGCTTTGGGCCGACAATCCAACGGGGCTTAAGCACAAGACCGAAGCCATAGAATAGACACGACCCTGCGGGGTCGTATATTGGTAGAGGAGCGTTCTCACAGCCGTGAAGCCAGACTGAAAAGACTGGTGGAGTGGTGAGAAGTGACCCTGCCGGCATAAGTAGCGATAAGAAAGGTGAGAATCCTTTCCACCGTAAGCCTAAGGTTTCCTGAGGAAGGTTCGTCCGCTCAGGGTTAGTCGGGTCCTAACGCGAGGCCGAAAGGCGTAGCGGATGGATATCTGGTTAATATTCCAGAACTACCTAAAAGACGTTATCACGATGGGGAGACGCAGGAGGCTATGTGAGCCTACGATTGGACGTGTAGGTTTAGACATGTAGGGGGATCCGCCAGGCAAATCCGGTGGGTCATATTCCCTGAGGTGTCATAGCGAGAGCCGCAAGGCTCGCAAAGTCACAGACGCCACGCTGCCGAGAAAATCCTCTAAGGAGTCTTTTGGGTACCCGTACCGCAAACCGACACAGGTAGGCGAGGAGAAAATCCTCAGGTGCGAGTGAGAACCCTCGTTTAGGAACTCGGCAAACTCACCCCGTAACTTCGGAAGAAGGGGTGCTCCGTTAGCGTTAGTGGCCTCGCGCCACGAAGCGTGAGGGAGTTGCAATAAAGAGGCCCAAGCAACTGTTTACTAAAAACACAGGGCTATGCGAAGTCGAATACGACGTATATGGCCTGACGCCTGCCCGGTGCCGGAAGGTTAAAGGGAGAGGTTAGCCGCAAGGCGACGCTTTGAGCTGAAGCCCCGGTAAACGGCGGCCGTAACTATAACGGTCCTAAGGTAGCGAAATTCCTTGTCGGGTAAGTTCCGACCTGCACGAATGGCGTAATGATTTGGGCGCTGTCTCAACGAGGGGCACTGCGAATTTGTGGTACCGGTGAAGACGCCGGTTGCCCGTGGCTAGACGAAAAGACCCCGTGCACCTTTACTACATCCTAGTAGTGAATGCTGACGCGCTATGCGCAGGATAGGTGGGAGACTTTGAACTCGGCTTCTCGGAGTCGGGGGAGTCAACGGTGAGATACCACCCTTAGCGCTTCGGCGTTCTAACCTCGTTCTGTCATCCAGATCAGGGACACTGCTAGGTGGGTAGTTTGACTGGGGCGGTCGCCTCCTAAAGTGTAACGGAGGCGCGCGAAGGTTCGCTCAGGCTGTTTGGAAATCAGCCAGAGAGTGCAAAAGCAGAAGCGAGCTTGACTGCGAGTCCTACAAGACGAGCAGGTGGGAAACCAGGCTTTAGTGATCCGGTGGTTCCGCGTGGAAGGGCCATCGCTCAACGGATAAAAGGTACGCCGGGGATAACAGGCTGATCCTTGCCAAGAGTTCACATCGACGCAAGGGTTTGGCACCTCGATGTCGGCTCATCACATCCTGGAGCTGTAGCAGGTTCCAAGGGTCCGGCTGTTCGCCGGTTAAAGTGGTACGTGAGCTGGGTTTAGAACGTCGCGAGACAGTTCGGTCTCTATCTGCCATGGGCGCAGGAGATTTGCGTGGGGCTGTCCTTAGTACGAGAGGACCGGGATGGACGGACCTCTAGTGTACCGGTTATCGCGCCAGCGGTAGCGCCGGGTAGCTACGTCCGGAAGGGAGAAACGCTGAAAGCATATAAGCGTGAAACCCTCCACAAGATGAGATCTCCCTGGATCGCAAGATCCCTAAAGGCTCCTGGAAGATGACCAGGTCGATAGGTCGGGTGTGTAAGCGCGGTGACGCGTTGAGCTTACCGATACTAATCAGCCGTGAGGCTTGACCATATTTTCTTTGTTCCAATGCACGCCGGGGGAGGGCCCCCGGATAAGTAAGAAACTCTGCGTGCATGTGGGGTTGGTCAAACTACCGTTTGCAGGATATTCAGTTGTCAGTTGCAACTTGCACGTTATAAGTTGCAACGTTCGTTCTTTGAAAAGATCCGGGTACGAACTCCGGAGCAGAGATTGTCTGGGACGACCGGTTCCCGTGCGCTAAGCGCCGCTTGTGAGTTGCGCCGCGCGGGCCGGACCCCAGGCAGCAAGTATGCCGGTGGTCATAGGATCAGGGTCACACCCGTTCCCATTCCGAACACGGAAGTTAAGCCTGATACCGCCGATGGTACTGCACGGGAAACTGTGTGGGAGAGTAGGTCGCTGCCGGCAGTAATACGACGAGAAGAGCCCGACGTGAGCAATCGCGTCGGGCTTTTCTGCTTCCTGGAGCCTTTCAGATTACGGCGAAAGCAACGCGATCGAATCAACGTCGATGCGTCCGTGTGTCCGTCCTGGCCCTCCCGATAGGCACCATGATGCCCGCGTTGAATTGGGCGATCGGCACGAAATAGCCGAAGGGCACGAGCGCTTGTGCGGCCGCCTCGAAGAAGAGGCAAACGGCTCAGCGGAATGTGCTATCGACGTTGGGAGAGGTGGAGGAGGCGGTAATATCCGACATCTGAAATGACTGAGCCGTCTCAACCTGAAGTCTGGCTCCGCGGCCCGTTGCAGGATGTGCTTCCGGAGCTCCAGCCGGTGGCCCACTCGCTGCTGCAGGTCCGCGAGGAGATCGAGGCGGTGGCGTCGTTATCCCCGGAGTTGCTCTGGGCTCGCCCAGGGGGTATCGCGTCGATCGGATTTCACCTCACGCACCTGGCGGGCAGCCTCGACCGCTTGCTGACCTACGCACGGGACGAAACCCTCAATGCGGCGCAGCGCGCCGCACTCGCCGCGGAGGAACGCGAGGACAGGAAAGATGCTCTCGCCGGCGAGGTTCTTGTCAGGGCGGCCATCGACGCCCTCGACTGCGCGCTCGCGCAGGTGCGCGCGACGCCGCTCTGCACGCTCGATGAAGCGCGCGCAGTCGGGCGCGCCCGTCTTCCGTCCACCGTCCTTGGGTTGCTCGTTCACGCGGCCGAGCACGCGCAGCGCCACTCGGCTCAGATCATCACGACCGCGAAGCTCCTCAACGCGCGCTGATCGGTTACCCTTACGCCATGTCGAACGCGTGGCTCCGCGATCTCTACGGTCACCAGACCTGGGCCGATGCGGAACACTGGCGCGCGCTTGCCGCGCATGAGCCGGCGCGAAGCGATGAGGCCATCCGAAAGCGGCTGCATCACATTCACTTCGTGCAGCGGGCGTTTCTCTGGACCGTCGGCGACCGAACGAGCCCGTTCGTGATGACCAAGCCCGACGACTTCGCGTCCTTTGACGACCTGCGCGCGTACGCACGCGAATACCACGAACAGGTGCCAGGCTGGCTCGCCGATTTGAGCGACGCGCGACTGGCGGAACCGGTCTCGATCGTGTGGTTCAATGACCCACCGCTGACGATCACGGTTGCCGAAGCGCTCACTCAGGGCGCCATGCACAGCCACTATCACCGTGGGCAAAACGCGGCGCGGCTGCGCGAGCTCGGCGGCGAGCCGCCGACGATCGACCTCATCGTCTGGTACTGGAAAGGCCGTCCCGCCCCGCTCTGGTGACATAGTGGTGACAGTGGTCACAGGGGGTGCGACACGGAAGGCGGCCGGCGGAGGATCGCCCACGAGCGGCCTTCTACTGGGATTGATCATTACGCTGGCCGCGGTGGTCGCCGACTCGTGGTACGTCACCCGCCAGATCTCCGGCCTGCGCGTGCTGCAGACCGACCTGGCCGATCGCAACCGCAAGGACTCGCTCCAGCTGCTCCGCATCCAGAACGACCTCAACTCTGCTCGGGCTGGCCATGCGCGACATGCTCGACAGCGACGAGCCGTATCCCCTGACGGCCTGGTCGGCCCAGTTCCAGCGCATCCGGCTGCGACCTCGACACCGCCCTGCGGCGCGAGGAAGACCTTGCCGTCACGCGCCGCACACCGGAGCAGCAGAAATACCTCGCAGAGCTCGCTCGCGCAGTTCTGGGATGCCGTCGACGGATCTTTGCCCTGGCCGCCGCCGGACACGAGGCCGACGCGCGCGCGCAGATCAGGCTGTCGCTGCAGGCCCGTCAGGCGTCGCTCAGCACCGCGGTCGCGCGGCTGCTCGTCGAAAACAACGACAGCGAAGAACAGACCGCCCTTCGCGTGCAGGACATCTACGGCCGCGTCCAGCGCCAGGTCTACGTCTTTCTCGCCGCGACGTTCGTCGCGATTGCGCTGACGAGCCTGTATCTGATTCGCTCCAATCGGCGGCTCTTCGCGCGGCTGGCCCTGCTGTCTGACGAGCGGCGAGAGATCGCGCAGCAGATGATCGCCACGCGTGAAGTCGACGCTCCGGCAGATCTCCCGCGAGCTGCATGACGAATTCGGACAGATTCTGACGGCGATGGGATCGATGTTGAGTCGGGCCGGCAAACACACGCCCGACGGTTCGCCGCTGCGGGCCGAGCTGCGCGAGATCGGTGAGATTGCCCAGACGACGCTCGACAACGTGCGCGGGCTGTCTCAGGCGCTGCACCCGTCGCTTCTCGAAGAGGCAGGGCTCGAACGGACGATCGACTGGTACCTCTCCACCGTGGAACGGCAGCTGGATGTTGCCGTATCGTATGAGCAGTCTGGCACGCCAACGTCGGTGGACAGCGCGATCGGCATTCATGTGTACCGCGTGCTGCAGGAGGCCCTGAACAACGTCGCGCGCCATTCCGGGTCGCGTCAGGCGTGGGTGCGTTTGCGCTTCGATGAGGGCACCCTCGAGCTGGACGTGGAAGATCATGGCCAGGGGCTGGCCACTGAACGTGCGCATCGCGGGCTCGGCCTGGTCGCCATGCGCGAGCGTGCGGAGCTGGTTGGCGGCACTCTCGAATTCGCGCGGCCTCGCGAAGGCGGCACGCTCGTCCGCCTTCGCGTTCCCGTAACCGCCGTGGCATCACATGCCGGATAAGATTACCGTCCTGCTCGCCGACGATCACAGCCTCGTGCGCCGCGGCTTTCGCCGGATGCTCGAGGACGATCCGTCCATCGAGGTCGTCGGCGAAGCGAGCGACGGCGACGAGGCGATTCGTCTCGCGCTGAGGCTCAAGCCGGCGGTCGTCGTCATGGACTGCGCGATGCCCGGCACGAGCGGCCTGGTGGCGACGCGGAGCATTCTCGACAAGCATCCCGACATCGCGATCCTCATGCTCAGCATGCATTCAGAGGAGACGCTCGTGCGGCAGGCGCTCGAGGCCGGCGCTCGCGGCTACATCCTGAAGAACGCGATCGACCTCGATCTGGCGGCGGCCGTCAAGCAGGTCGGCCGCCGGCGACACGGTGCTCGATCCGAGCGTCGCGCGTCCGCGGCCGCTGCCTCTCAAAGGCGAGCGGACTCACGGTCTGACCCCGCGCGAGCTCGAGGTGCTGCAGCTGATTTGCGACGGGATGTCCAACCGGGAGATCGCCGCGAAGCTCGACCTCAGCGTGAACACCGTCGCGGTGCACCGCGCCAACATCATGAACGCGCTCGGCGTCCACAAGACCGCGGAGCTCGTGGTGTACGCCATCCACCACGGACTGGTGACACTGCCGTGAACCGGCGCAATTTCCTCCGCGTCTGCGGCGCGGGCGTCGCGGCCTCGGCATATCCCGGGAGACTCGTCGCGCAGGTTCCGCCGCGAGGGCTCGGTTTCCGGTTCACGGACGTCACCGCCTCCGCCGGCCTCCAGTTTCGCCACAACAGCGGCGCCTACGGCGGCAAGCTCCTGCCGGAAACCCTCGGGTCCGGCTGCGCGTTCCTCGACTACGACGCCGACGGCTGGCAGGACATTCTGCTCGTCAACGGCATGGACTGGCCGGGCCACAGACGGCAGCGATCCACGCTCGGCCTCTACCGCAACAATCGCAACGGCACATTCTCCGACGTGACGCGCGCGGCCGGTCTCGACGTCGAGATGTACGGCATGGGCGTCGCCGTCGGCGACTTCAACAACGACGGCTTTCCCGACGTTCTCGTGACGTGCGTCGGCCAGAACCGCCTGTTTCGCAACACGGGGAAGGGCACGTTCGTGGACGTGACGCGCGCCGAGCGGCCTCGCCGGGCGCACCGGCTTCAGCACGTCCGCCCTGTGGTTCGACTTCGACCGCGACGGCCTGCTCGATCTCTTCGTGTGCAACTACGTCAAGTGGACGGCGGAGCACGATGTGTTCTGCAGCCTCGACGGCAAGCAGAAGTCGTATTGCACGCCCGAAGCGTATCGCGGCGACACCTGCTGGCTGTTCCGACAACCGCGGCAACGGCACCTTCGAAGACGTGACGGCGACGAGCGGGGTGTTCGACACCAGTTCGAAGTCGCTCGGCGTGACGATGATCGATGCGGATCAGGACGGCTGGCCCGATCTGTTCGTCGCGAACGACACGCAGCCCAACAAGCTGTATCGCAACCTGCGCAACGGCACGTTCCGGGATGTTGCGGTCGAGGCTGGCCTGGCCTTCAGCACCGAGGGGAAAGCTCGTGCAGGGATGGGCGCCGACACGGCAGACTTCGACAACTCGGGTGCGCCTGGCCTGGCCGTGACCAACTTCGACAACGAGATGATTGGCCTCTACCGCTCGGCCGGACGGGGCCTGTACGAGGACGTCGCGCTCAAGTCCGGCATCGGTGCGCTGTCTCGAAACACGCTCGGCTTCGGCTGCGGGTTTCTCGACGTCGATCTCGACGGCGACCTCGATCTCATCGTCGCCAACGGCCATATCGACGAGACCGTGCGCAATATTCGAGGCAATGTCGGATACGCGCAACCGCCTCACCTGTTTCTGAACCAGGGCAACGGCACGTTTCGCGAGGCGGCGCCCGAGGCGGGGAAGGAGTTTGCGCTGCCGAGGGTGGGCCGCGGTCTCGCGTTCGGCGACTTCGATCGCGACGGCGATATCGACGTGCTGATGACGACCAACAACGGGCCGGCCACCCTGTTCCGAAATGACCAGCTCGCCGGCAATCGGAGCCTGCGGTTTCGGCTCGTGGGTACGAAGTCGAATCGCGACGCGATCGGCGCGACGGTCAGAATCTTTCACGGCGGTACTTCGCAATCCCGCCTGGTGAAAAGCGGCTCCAGTTATCTGTCGCAATCTGAGTTGCCCGTGACGTTCGGTGTCGGCACCCGCGACCGCGTCGACCGCGTCGTCGTCACCTGGCCGAGCGGGCGAACCGAGGAGTTCAAGAACATCGCCTCAGGTAAGGCTTACGAGTGCGTGGAAGGCAAAGGAATCACACCGCAATGACAAGAATCTCTTGCGCCATTGTGCTCGCGCTATCTGCGCTGGCGCTGTATGAGCCGGTGACTGCGGACGCCCAGGCTGGCGCTGGTGTGTGCGACGCGGTCATGAAGCCCGCGAAGCTCAACTTCACCTTCAAAGACGTCAACGGCAAGAAGGTCGCGCTGTCGGATTTCAAAGGCAAGGTCATCCTCCTCGACTTCTGGGCCACCTGGTGCGTGCCCTGCAAGGCCGAGATTCCTGGATTTGTGGCCCTCCAGGCCAAGTACGGCGCGAAGGGCCTGCAGATCCTCGGTCTGTCTGTCGACGATCCGGTCTCGAAGTTGAAGCCCTACGTCGCCGAGATGAAGATGAACTACCCCGTCCTGCAGGGCCTCGACCACGAGGACGTGCTCGACGCCTACGCGATCACCAGCATTCCGACGAGCGTCGTGATCGGCCGCGACGGCAAGATTTGCACAAAACACACCGGCATTGCGTCCATGGACGTGTTCGAGAAGGAGATCACGTTTCTGCTTGGCCCGTAAAGGGCGTTCTTGTGTCCGTCGTCAGCGGGGCGCTCGCCCTGGTTGTCGCCGGCGCGGTGTACATCTTTGGCGTGAAGCACTACCACTGGGCGGTGGTAGGCCCGGTCCTTCACCTGCGGTGGGTGCGCGCCTATCTCGTCGATCCGAGATTCAGGCAACTGATTCAGGTGATGGACGATGAGCAAGTCGAGATTGCCGACTCGTTCGCCGTGCTCTGGAATGCGAACCACACCGAACTGATATCGAGACGACTCTTTCGCCCGGTCGAGATGTACGGCGTCCTCCGCTATATGCACAAGCCCGACGTGAAGAAGCTGGAGTTTGTGGCCGGCGCGGCCGGGTTCTATCGGCGCATGGAAATGGAAGACACACCGGCGCTGCGCCAGGCGCTCTCTGGCCTCGACACGCAGCGGCTGTTCGAGGCCTCGTATGATGGGTTTGGCTTCAGGCACGTTGACGCGGAGTTGATCGGGGACTGCGCCACTCACGTCCTCTTTCTCGGTGATTCGTTTACCGACGGGGCCAACGTGAACGACAGCGAGACGTTCGTCAATCGCTACGGACATCTCGTTCGCGACCGGCTCCGCCGTGGCGTGTGTCCGGTCAACACCGGTGTTGACGGCTACGGCTCGCTCGAGGAATCGTACGTGCTCGAAACCTACTTCGACGCGCTCGGCCGGCCGCCCGTCATCGTCCTCATGCACTATCCCAACGACGTGGCGGTCGACGAGGACGCGGTAATCGACGGCACGCTGCCGGACTCGCCGAGTCGGTGGGAGACGAGCCTGATGTACCTCAGGCGCGTCGCCGAGTTTGCCCGGAAGCGAGGCGTCACGGTGCTGATCGCGGCGATCCCTCCGAAAGCGCAGTTCGCGAGGCCGGCAACCCGGCGAAATTATCAGGAGGTCCTTCGGCACCTGTGTTTGCAGGAGGGCATCCGGTTCATCGACTTGTTCGATCGGCTCAATCGATCCGGGTCGCGCGACGCCTATTTCGAGGACGATCCTCACTGGACGCCCAAGGGGCATCAAATCGCCGCTGAAGCGCTGTACGAAGAGACGAAAGACCTGGTTGCGGCGGCGGCATCGCCGCCGGCTCGAGAGACCAGAGTCCCGACAGCCAGAACAAGAACACCCCAATGAACTTGTACGATTGAAAAATCCAGCGGGGATTGTGCGCCATGTTCACTTCGTAACCGAACGCCACCAGCGCAGCCGCGACGACGAGTAGCACCCACCGGCCACGTTGCGGATGCCTCGACAGATCGGCGATGAGGATGCCGAGGGGCACCAGGAGGATCATCTCGTAGTGAATCCACGCGGTCCGCGTGATCAACAGCATTAGCGGCACGAAGGCCGCCATCATCTTCTTCGAGTCGCGCCGGCGCCACACGACGAAGAGCGTGACGGCGAGGCTGAAAGCGCTTGCGGTCGTGCTGAGCAGGGACGCAAGCGGAAGCAATGGTGGCTCGGGGTACTCGAGCGCGCCATCCACGAATAGCCTGGAGAAGAACCCGAAGTAGGCTTGGTTCTCGATCCACACGCTACCGTGGAGCAGCACCGGAACGATCTCCCACCAGAATTGGCGTTGGACCGGCCACCCCGCCAAAAGGATCGAGACCAGCGTCAACGAGCCAAAGGTGAGAAGGAACGCCAAGATGGCCGTCCACCACCGCTGAAGAAGTAGATATGCCAAGAGCAACGCCGGGTACAGTTTCACGATGGCGCCGAGGGCGATACAGACGCCCATGAGGCTCTGGCGCACCGGCGTGTGAATCAGCGCGAATTGAATCAGGACGAAGAGCCACAGGAACACGAACTCGTGCTGCGCGCCGATCAACGTCCGCTGGGCTGGTTCGAAGAGCAGGAAGGCGATGGCCAGCAGATAGAACGGCGGAGATCGCCACGCGATCGCCTCCGTGCGCAATAACAGGACGAACGAGGCGAGATACAGTACGAGGCTCGCCGCGGCATAACTCCTGGCCGCCCGCAATCCGTCGACGCGGCTGATCGGCGCGAGGATCGACGCGACGAACGGTGGATAGATATACGATCCTCGCCAGGCAGGATCGCGCGCCGCCTCGGCGTCGTACGGCGTGCGACCGTCAGCGAGCTTCCCGGCTCCGTCGAACATGATCTGGAAGTCGCCGAAGTCACTACCGCGGAGAATGTCGACGACACCGCGGGCGAACGAGGCCCCAGCGCCCAAGAGCGCCATCAGGAGGAGAAGCTCCAATGGTCGCGCGGGCCGCGCACGCGGGCTGACCTGTGTCCAGAAACTCACGATCAGGATCTACCGGCGGCCGCGGCGGCGGTGTCGCCGCGCGTCGTGATGCCGGCGATGCCGCCTTCCGCGGGGGTCTTGCCGCGCCAGGGCGCTTCGACTTCGGCAGCGTGGCGGCCACCAGCGCGTAAGACGCGGCGACGAGCTCTTGAAGCTCGCGGCGTTCGAGCACCTCTCCGGCCGCCCGTTCCTGCACCCACATGGCTCGTGCCAGATACGGCGCCGGGATGACGCCGTCGCGCTCGACAAGCTCGGCGAAGGTATCGGGCGTGCACTTGAACGCCACGGTGTGCGGCGGGTCGAGGCAGACGACGGTGAACATCTTGCCTCCGACGCTGAACACCAGGTCGGCTCCCCACTTGACGTCTTCGGTCGCTCCCGGCAACGCCAGGCACATCCGCCGAACCACCTCAATCACGGCTGCCTTCGGCATGGCGAGATGCTACAGTACCGCGCATGGCGCAGAAAACAGACTCCGACTGGCGCGAAGCGCTGACGCCCCAACAGTACAAAGTGCTCCGTCAGCACGGCACGGAGCCTCCGGGAACGAGCCCGCTCAACGATGAGAAACGGGACGGAACCTTCAAGTGCGCCGGCTGCGGCCAGCCGCTGTTTTCGGCGGACACGAAGTTCGAGAGCGGTACGGGGTGGCCGAGTTTCTTTGCGCCTCTCGAGAACACCGTCGAGACGACGACCGATCGGACCTTCGGCATGGCGCGTGTCGAGGTCCACTGCGCGAGCTGCGGCGGGCACCTCGGTCATGTCTTCCCGGACGGTCCGCAGCCCACGGGTATGCGCTACTGTATGAACGGCGTCGCCCTGGCCTTTGATCCGGAGAAGAAAACGCCATGACACTCCCTGCACACTTCGTGAACCATCAGCCCATCGCTCCGCCTTTTCCTGCAGGACTCGAGCGCGCCATGTTCGGCATGGGGTGCTTCTGGGGCGCGGAGAAGAAATTCTGGCAGCAGCCCGGCGTGTATACGACGGCCGTTGGATACGCCGCCGGCCACACGCTCAACCCGACGTACCGCCAGGTGTGCAGCGGGACGACCGGGCACGCCGAGGTCGTGCTGGTCGTGTTCGACCCGAAGAAGATTCGCTACGACGATCTTCTCAAAGTCTTTTGGGAAAACCACGATCCCACGCAAGGCAACCGGCAGGGGAACGACGTCGGGACGCAATATCGCTCTGGCATCTATTGCGACGGCGACGAGCAGCGGCGTCTTGCCGAAAGCTCACGCGAGATGTTCCAGAAGCAGCTCACGGCCGCGCGATACGGACCGATCACCACCGAGATCCTGCCTGCGCCGGAATTCTTCTACGCCGAGGACTACCATCAGCAGTACCTCGCGAAGAATCCCGACGGCTACTGCGGTCTCGGCGGCACCGGCGTGAGCTGTCCGGTCGGCGCCGGCGCGACGACTGCGTAGTTGCGAGTGACGAGTCACTAGCCACGAGCCGCGAGCCTCTTCCGATCGACTCGTTCATCGACGCCATCGTCGACGCCGTTCGGCGATCGCGGGCTGTCGTCGTCACGGCTCAGCCTGGCGCGGGTAAAACGACGCGCGTGCCGCCGGCTCTCGTGGACGATGGCCCCGTCATCCTGCTGCAGCCGAGGCGTGTCGCGGCGCGCGCCATCGCGCGGCGCATCGCCGAGGAGCGAGGCTGGGCGATCGGCGGCGAGGTCGGCTGGCAGATTCGTTTCGAACGACGGTTCGGTCCGCGCACGCGACTCCTGGTCGCGACCGAGGGTGTGCTGACCGCCCGCCTGCAGCACGACCCGCTCCTGAGTGATTTCCGCACCATCGTGCTCGACGAGTTCCACGAGCGCAGCGTGCACGCGGACCTCGCGATCGCGTTGGCCAGACAAGCCTGGCGCGCCAGGGACGACCTGCGAATCGTCGTGATGTCCGCCACGCTCGACAGCACCGCCGTGTCGGCGTTCCTCGACGGCTGTCCCGTCGTGGACGTACCTGGCCGCTTGCATCCGCTCGACATCGGCTATGCACCAGGCCAGTCGGTTCCGGATGCCGTCGTACGGTTGTCAAGCGCGTCGCCGGGCGACATCCTGTGTTTCCTGCCAGGCGCGTTCGAGATTCGCCGCGCGATCGATGACATGTCGTCGCGAGGCGTTGGGCGGGACGCCGACATTCTCGCGCTGCATGGATCGCTTGACGGAGCGGCGCAGGATGCGGCGCTTCGTCCAGTCGCGTCGACAGGGCGTCGCCGGATCATCGTCTCGACGAATATCGCCGAAACGTCGTTGACGGTTCCCGGTGTGACCGGGGTTGTCGATTCGGGTTTGCACAAGGTCGCCAGGTATGACGCCGAGCGCGCCATCGACAGCCTCGACGTCGAGCGGATCACGTCGGATTCGGCAGACCAGCGCGCGGGCCGCGCCGCACGGCTTGCGCCGGGAACGGTGTGGCGGCTGTGGGATGAACGCGATCGACTGCGCCCTCACCGTGAGCCGGAGATCCACCGCGTCGATCTGTCGGCCATCGTGCTCGACGTTGTCGCCTGGGGTGGCGACCCCCGGCATTTTGAGTGGTTCGAGCGACCGGGTGACGAAGCGATCGGGGCCGCGTTGACGCTGCTGGCGCGGCTCGACGCCGTGCATGACGGTCAGTTGACCGACCTCGGCCGTCAGCTTCGAGGCATGCCCCTGCATCCGCGCCTGGCTCGCATGCTGCTGGCGGCTCGCGGCGCCCGCCAGATGGCCCAAGCCTGCGCCGTGTTGTCGGAGCGGCATCTCCTCGCCCCGAGGCGAGCGTCAACCAGCTCGGATCTGCTGTCTGCCATCGATCAGTGGTCGACCGTGCCGCCGCATGTGCAGCGAGTCGCCCGCGAGATCGAGCAACTCGCGTCGAATCTTATTGGCCCGTCCTTGCCCTCCAGCCTTTCGGACGCTGACTTCCGCCGGGCCGTTCTTGCCGGCTATCCCGATCGTCTCGCACAGCGGCGTGACGTGCGGTCTCCCGGCGTGCGACTCGCGTCTGGCGCCGGCGCGGTCGTCGCGCCGCAAAGCGGTGTGACGGAAGGCGAGTTCCTGGTTGCGCTCGATGTGCAGGCATCCGACCGTCCGAACGATCCCAATGCACGGATCCGTCTCGCCAGCATTGTGGACCGCGACTGGCTGGCGCCGAACGCCTCGGAGGTCGTCCATCGATTCGATCCCGCGAAGGGCGTGGTCAAAGCTCTCTCGGTCGAACGCTACGACGCGCTGGTGCTGACCGAACGGTCCGTCGCGGTCGATCCGGCGGCGGCCGCGCAACTGCTGGCCGACGCGTGGACAAAGCGCGGCCCGGCCGGGGCCGACGAGCAGTTGCTTCGCCGCCTTCGTTTTGCCGGACGGGCAGCCGACGTCGCCGACCTCGCGCGCGCGGCCGCGGCCGGCGTCCATTCGCTCGATGAGGTCCAGCTTGCGAAAGCGCTGACCGTAGAGGATCGTCGAGCCCTCGAACGCGACGCCCCGGAGGCGATTGTCGTGCCGAGCGGCCGGAGCGTGAGCCTGGAGTACGGAGACGATGGCACGGTGTCGGCGTCGGTCAAGCTGCAGGAGCTCTTCGGTCTGGCAGACACGCCGCGCGTGGGCGCGCGCAAAGAACCCGTCAGGCTCGCCTTGCTCGCGCCAAACGGCCGCCCCGTTCAGATGACGCGCGACCTGCGAAGCTTCTGGGACAAGACGTATCCGGAGGTGAGAAAGGAGCTGCGTGGACGGTATCCGAAACATCCCTGGCCCGACGATCCGTGGAAGGCCAAGCCGACGGCGCGGACGGTCAAACGAAAAACGTAGAACGTAAAACGGGTTTTCGTTCGGCGTTTTGCGTTTTACATTCCGGTGAGGACTCCACCAAAAATCGGCTCCCGGTCGCGCGATGCCCAGAAACCGAAGCACGCGAGACCGCCGACAAGGAGCAGCAGGAACACGCCGGTCGATGCGTACACCTTCGACAAATCGGCCGTGAACAAGCCTTGAAGGAGCACGGAGCCGGTGAAGAGTGTCACCACTTCTGCCAGCACGCCGAAGCGCACGAGGACCACCATGTAAATGGTCGACAGCGTGATGGCGAGGGCGACGGCGAGCGCCAGCATGTTAGTGCCGAACCCGCTCGTGACCAGAAACCCGTACATCGCGCCGGCGATCGTGGCCGCTAGCCACACGCGTTTTACGATGACCCGCATGACGACGAAGACCAGCGTAATGATCAGCGTGTTGACGAGCGCATTCGAAGGCATTCTCAAGAGCGCCGAGATGGCGTTGCCGGTGCCGAGCAGCCACTGCAGGCTGACGTTCCTGGGTGGAGGCCCTGCGAGTCCGACGAGAGGCGGCAGCAGCATGGCGGCGAGGGTA
Organism: uncultured Acidobacteriota bacterium; assembly: GCA_963755195.1. Lineage (GTDB taxonomy): Bacteria > Acidobacteriota > Vicinamibacteria > Vicinamibacterales > CAVVIG01 > CAVQJU01. The sequence goes on from CAVWIZ010000001.1 coordinate 1,136,172, forward strand.
GCGAAGCTGATGACCACGCCTCCGGCGACGCCGGCCAGGATGTCGCGGCCCACGCGCGGGTCGCGCAGCCGGCCGCCGAGCAGCCTCGTCCACGACATCAGGAGCTCCGGGCAGTATCGGCGAACGTAGGGTTCGAGCGAGACATAAACGAGCCACACAATGCCGGCGTTCAGAAGCTGCCCCGCCAGGAAGTCGTCGAGGAAGTTGTTGACTTCGGTCAGCAACTCCGTTGAGTGCCGTCCGCCGAGGATCCACGACGCGGTCATCAGGGCCAGAACGGACAATGCCACGCGCATCGCGCCGCGGCGGTCGCCCCGGCCGCTGCGCAGGTTGTGTCGCGCCAGCGCCAGCGCGGCGCAGAGCACGGCCAGGACTATCAGGCCAACGCCGAATCGCAGGACGCGGGCCGCCACGCCCGGGGGCTCCTGCACCTGCCGCGCCGGCCGTGTCCAGGGACCGACCACCTGGAAGAACGCCGGCCGTCCCTGATAGGCGGCCGCCTCGACGCGCAGCGTGATGTCGGGGCGCCCAGGCAGCGGGCCCTCCCATGCCGCTCTCTGGTCCGCGTACGTATTGGGCACCCAGAGCGGATTGGTCGGCTTGAAGGCGGCTGGGTCGAGGCCGGCCGCGTCGAAGAGCTTCGCCCAATCCACGGTTGCGGTTGACGGCGTCTCGTCAACCTGCGGCGGAACGGCCGTCAACTGCGTCAGCCGCCCTTCGGTGTCGAGCATGATCGACACCATGTTCGACACGATCATCGGCGGATCGCCAAACGTTGGATTCCATTCCGAGCCGGTCGTGTCGAGTGCGCGCGGGCTGGTTCGGTACCAGAAGCGCAGTGACGGAAAGGCGCCGCTCTTGAGGCCGTCCCATCGCGTCGGCGATTTGTCGGTCCGCGCGACGTAGGCGATGTAGTCGTTGAGCAGGAAAAACCCGCGCGCCGTGTCCGCCGGCCGCTCCGTGTACCCCAGCTTTGCGACGATGTCCTTGGCGCGGTCTTCGAGGGCGTCTGGAGTCTTGGCGAATGGAATCTGCGCGACCAGCAGCGTCCGGTCCGACAGCGCGGCCGTTGTCAGCAACCCGGCCACAATCGCCGCCAGCAGCGAAAGTCCGATGGCCGGCCTCAGCGCGCTCGTTTCACCCGCAGCCGCGACCATTTCCGGCGAGGGCGTCTCTCCGGCCGCGAGCGCTGCCGCCAGCGGATCGCCGCCCGGTAGCGCGGCCGCCACGGCCAGCGCCGAGCCCGGCCGCATGGCAGGGTCGTGCTCGAGGCACCTGAGGATGACCCGCTCGATCGCCGGATCGAGATCCTTCACGACCGACGAGGGCGTCGACACCGTGCCGCTCTGCTGCAACGCGACGAGCTCGTTCAGCGTCTTGGCCTCGTACGCGCGTTTTCCCGTGAAGAGCTCGAACAGGACGAGGCCCAGGGCGTAGATATCGGTCTTGACGGAAGCCTGGCCACCCGCCAGCTGCTCGGGCGCCATGTACTGCGGTGTCCCGGCGCGCGTGGCCGTGACGTCGCCGGCGGCGACGGCCAGCCCGAAATCGGCAATGCGGACGTTGCCTTCGCCATCGATCATCACGTTTGCCGGCTTCAGGTCCCGGTGCAGGACGCCGCGCTCGTGTGATGCGGCCAGGCCGGCACACAACTGGCGTGCGATGTCGACGGCCTTGTCCTGCGGGATCCTTCCAATCCGGCGAAGCAGCGACGCCAGATCCTCGCCGTCCACGTACTCCATCGTCAGGAACTGCCGGCCGTCGGCTTCGCCAAGGTCGTAGAGACGGCACACGTTCTTGTGTGACACCTGGCGGGCGATTCGCAGCTCGGCGTGAAATTGGGCGAGCCGGTCCGGATCCGCGGCGACGTCGGTGGGGAGGAACTTCAACGCGACGGGATGATCGAGGGTGAGGTCGTCCGCTCGATACACCTCGCCCATGCCGCCCCGGCCGAGCAGTGCGACGAGCCGGTAGCGGCCGGCAATGACGGCGCCGGGCGCGAAGCCATGTGGCGCAGGCGTCTTATGGCGAGAACCAGGAGGCGTTGCTCGCGTCGGGGCGTCGGTGCCGCCAACCGTCAGGTCGTCGTCTCTGGGGTTTGACACGACGGGATTCTACTGGAGGACCGCGACTGAGCTACTTCTTCTTCATTTCGTCGTACGCGATCTGCAGGTTGGCCTTCGCGCCGCCGAACGCGGGGTTGACGCTGACGACGTAGCCCTTGTACTTCGGGTCGAGCTTGTACTCGGCTGCCGCCTGGTCCACGGTCTTGCCGGCCTTCATCGCGCTCTCGGCAAATGCGGCGAATTCCTTTGTGAACGCGGCGAACTCCTTCAGATCGTTCCAGGTTGAAACGGGAATGTGGCCGTTGATGATGGTGTCCACGTTCTTGACCGTGGCCACGGCCTTGGCCAGCGTTTTCGGCTGCTCGATCACGCTGCCGCCATTGTCCGGGTCCACGTAGGGAAGGGCCTTCCACGCAAAGATGTCGCCGACGTGCATCGTCCGCAGCGCGGGAAACACGACGAAGGTGTCGCCGTTGGTGTGGCCGGCGCCGAAGTAGTACAGGTCGATTTCGTCCTTGCCCGCGCCGACCGTCATCGTCTCCTTGTACGTCTTCTTCGGCAGGAACCTGGCCTTGTCGCCCTTGAACTCGTCCATCTTCGCCATGTTGGCTCTTGTGTTTTCCTGGACGATGCTTTCGATGGTGGCGCCGAAGAACTCGTTGCTGCCGGTGTGATCGCCGTGCGTGTGCGTGTTGATGATCCGTGTGATCGGTTTGTTGGTCACGGACTTGACACGGTCGAGGATGGCCTGGCCCCAGCCGGCGAGTTTCGTGTCGACGATGGTGACGCCGGTTTCGGTGATGAACACCGCGGTGTTGCCGCCGCTGAACGCCTCCGTATCCCCCGCCCCGGAGCCGGTGATGATGTACAGGTTGTCCTTCACCTTTTCGATCTTGGTGGCCGCAAGCGACTTGTCTGTCGGTCCGGCGGGCGGCGCCTGACCTGATACCGCCAGTGACAACGCGCCGACCAGCGAGCAGCGCCCCGAGCGCGAACCCTCGCTTCATGACTGGTGTCTCCTCAACTGTTTTCGACAAGCTACTTCTTCCCGAGTTCGGTGTAGGCCACCTGGATGTTGTTCTTGATGCCGCCCAGGAACGTGCTGACGGCATATCCCTTGTACTGCTCCGGAAGCTTGTACTCGGCCGCAGCCGCGTCCACGCTCTTGCCGGCCTTCATCTCGCCCTGCACCCAGGTGACGAAGTCGTTGTTGAAGTTGCCGTACTCCTTGAGATCGGCGGGCGTCATTCGCGGGCTGTGGCCCGTGATGATCGTGTCCACGTTCTTGACGCCCGCGGCCTTCGCGACCGTCTTGCCGTAGTCGACCGCGCTGCCACCATTGTTGGCGTCGATGATGGGCGTGGTCTTGCCGGCGAACGCGTCGCCTGAGTGCATGACGCGCAGAGCACGAAAGACCACCCAGGCATCGCCGTTGGTATGGGCACGGCCGAAATAGTACAGGTCGATCTGATCCGGGCCCTTGCCGAGGGACAGCTTGTCCTTGAACGTCTTCTTGGGGATGAACACCGACTTGTCGCCCTTGAAGGCGTCCATCTTCTCCATGTTCGCCTTGGTGTTTTCCTGGGACACGAATTCGACCGTCGCGCCGAAGAACTCGTTGCTGCCGTTGTGATCGCCGTGCGTGTGGGTGTTGATGATGGTCGTGATCGGTTTGTTCGTGACCGACTTCACTTTGTCGAGGATCGCCTGCCCCCAATTGGCGAGCTTCGTATCGACCAGCACGACGCCGTTGTCGGTGATGAACGCGGCCGTGTTTCCGCCGCCTCCGGTAATCATGTACAGACGATCGTTTACCTTCTCGATTTCCGCGACGTTCGGTCCCTGCGGACCCCGGCCCCGTCCATCGCCTCGACCCTGGCCCGCCGCCGGGGCCTGAAGTCCGGCCGCCACGAGCGACAGGCCGCCCACCGCGATCAGCACGCCCAACACGATTCCTCGTCTCATGAAATGCCTCCGGGAAAGAACACTCGTTGAACGAACCAGAACGCGCCGGCCACGATGACGACAATGGACCCGGCAAAGGCAAGATGACGGCCCGCCCACTCGCTGCGCGATCTCAGCATCGCCAGGGCCGACGCCACCAGCACCACCACCAGCAGTTGACCGATTTCCACGCCGAAGTTGAAAGAGAAGAGCGACCAGCCGAGGGCGCGCGTGGGCAGATCCATCTCGCGCAGCACGTTGGCAAATCCGAAACCGTGAATGAAACCGAATGTGAACGCGATCCACACGCGCACGTCGCGGCCGCCCTTCGCCAGGATGTTGTCGGCCCCGACGTAGACGATGCTCAACGCGATGGCCGGCTCGATGAGCCGCGCCGGCGGGGTGACGATGTTGAGTGCGGCCAGCGAGAGCGTGATGCTGTGCGCGACCGTAAACGAGGTGACGACCAGCAGCAGCTGCCGGACCGTTCCGCCGAGGAGCAGCAGGCCGACAAGAAACAGCAGGTGATCGGGGCCAATCAGAATGTGATGGATTCCGGCCGGTATGAACTTCTTGACGACGGCCAGCGTGCCTTGTCGCGTTCCCGCGAAGTACTCGATCTGCGGGTGCCTCGCGTCGAGGATCATCTGCGACGTCAGCGTCTCGCCTTCGTACACGTTCACGAAGGTTTGATGGACCGGATCGTAGGGAAACATGACCGTGTTGACGGCAACGGTTCCGGCGGGCGCCGACAACGGGTACTTCAAATGGAGCCGCAGCGACTGCCGTTCGCGCAGGATCTCGGGCGCAGACCATTCGGGCGTCAGCCGACGGCCATTGGCGTCGAGCGCGAGACGCGGCGCGAGGAGCGACCTGATGGCCGCGTCGCGCTCAGCGACCACATCTGGTTCGAGGAGGCGTTCTGGCGGTGCGATCTGCAGATCGTGAGCCAGGTCGAAGATATGAATGACCAGCGAGACGTCGAGCGCCCGCGGCTGAAGCTGGACGTCCAGGTAGCTGAAGGGCACCGGGTGAGCAGCGGCTGGATTGGCCAGAGCCAGCAGACACGCCGCAAGAACCGCCCCGCCGAGCCGTTTCATGAAGAGCAATGGTAACGTAAAACGCGTGGAAATCGCGCCGGGGGCATTTCACCTTTCGCGGTATCTTTCGGTCGAAAAACAGCGGGTTCTCGTCGACAACTGCCGCGCGCTGATGGACGGCGACGTGCCGGGCTACATCCCAACGGTTCGTGGCGGAGGCGTCATGCACGTCCGCATGCTCTGCCTCGGACGTCACTGGAACGGCCGGCTCTACAAGTATGAGGCGACCCGATCCGACTTCGATGGGCTGCCCGTCCCGCCGCTCCCCGACGGCTTCCGGGTGATGGCGAACGAGATTGCCGGCTCGGTCGGCATGACGCTCGACGCCGACCTCTGCATCCTCAATCAGTATGATGCGGAGGGCCGCATGGGCGTTCACGTGGACAAGGATGAGAGCAAGGCGTCGCTCGAAGCTGGGTGGCCGGTCGTGTCGGTGTCGATTGGCGATACCGCGCGGTTTCTCTTCGGCGGCTTACGACGCCGCGATCCGGTGGAGCCGATCCGGCTCGAGTCGGGCGACGCGTTCGTGTTCGGCGGTCCCGCGCGGCTGCGCCACCACGGCGTGTCGCGTATCGTCCCCGGCACGGCGCCGCCGGAGCTCGCGGTTGCCGGCCGGTTCAACCTGACGTTCCGTCAGTACTGAATCGATGACGAACCTTGAGCCGATCAATGAAACACGCTGGACACTTCCGCGTGAAACTCCGGCAGGATGGTCGAGCGAATTGTTCCGAGCGAATCGTAGACGTGCGGCTCGGGCGTGCCCGTCGTGAAGTCAACGACCGTGACGCATTCGTTCCTCAGATCGACGATCCAGTATTCGCGCACGCCATACTGCCGGTACCAGCCGAGCTTCTCCTGCCGATCGCGCGCTTCCGTGCTCATCGAGAGCACTTCGACCACCAAGTCCGGGGCGCCCCACACTTGATCGCGAATAATCGACAGGCGCTCGGCGGCGACAAACAGCACGTCGGGCTGCAACACGAGCGCCCGCTCGGCGTCGAGGACGACGTCAATCGGCGCCAGCCCGACGCGGCCCAGACCGCGCGGTTCGACATGATCCGCCAGGAGGCGCGCCACGCGAAACACGAGCTGCTGGTGCGAGAAAAACGGCGCGGGCGGTTCTCGCAGTACGCCGTACGCCAGCTCGCGCTTGCGATTCGTCTCCTCGCCGTCGAGATAGTCATACGTCGTCATCACCGACGACGATGCCATCGTCGGGAAGGGAGTGTCAAGGCGTAATGTCGATCGTGCGCATCAGTGGGCCGGGCGATCCCCGCGTGAGCGAATACCTTGCGGTGCAAGACCCCGAACTTGTGCGCGAGCGCGGACTGTTCGTCGCCGAGGGACGACTGGTCGTCGAACGGCTGATCAGCGAGCGGCGCTATGCCATCCAGTCGGTCCTGGTGAGCGAAGCAGCATTCAAGGCGCTCGAGCCGACACTGTCGGCCTCAGGGCTCCAGTCGCCTGTCGACGTGCCGATCTACGTTTGCAAGGCCGGCGACCTTGACGGCGTCGCGGGCTACGACGTGCACCGAGGCTGTCTCGCCCTGGCCGCGCGTCCGCGTCCGCCTGTCCTCGACGTCCTGCTCTCGTCCGCTCGCATCGTCGTGGTCCTTGATGGCGTGACGAACGCGGACAATGTCGGCGGTGTGTTCCGGAATGCGGCGGCGTTCGGCGTGGACGCCGTTCTGCTCGGTCCGACGACGTGCGATCCGCTGTACCGCAAGGCCATTCGCACATCGATGGCGGCGACACTGCGGGTTCCCTTCACGCGATTGGCGGATTTCGCTCGCGAGTGGCCGGCGGCGCTCGCCGGGCTGCGTGCGCGCGGTTTTGCGCTGGTGGCGCTGACGCCCAGAGAGCCCTCACGCGATCTGGACGAGTTTGCGGCGTCGGAACCGCCTGCGCGGGTGGCGCTCCTGCTTGGCGGTGAGGGCGCGGGCCTGAGCGCCGAATCCGAAGCGGTCGCCGATCATCGCGTTCGCATTCCCATTCGGGGCGATGTGGACTCGCTCAACCTCGCCGTCGCGGCGGGCATCGCGCTGCATCGTCTCGTCTCCTGGCGGGAAAGGCCCGAAAGGCTGGACGGGCGGGAAGGGCAGGAAGGACAGGAAGGGCAGGATCGCTCACCTGGCTGATCGTTTGCACTTGCATCTTCACGGTCGCGGAAAGTCCGCGGCCAAGGAGATGGCGAATGCAGTTCCTGCTCTTCCTGGTTGTTTGGACGCTGGCAATAACTTCAAGCGCAGCGTCTGGCGCCCTACCGCAACGATCCGATTCCGTGCTGGTCCGTGCGGTCGTCGATGGTGACACGATCGACGTGGCCACGATCGGGCGGGTCCGGTTGCTCGGCATCGACGCGCCGGAGCTCGGACGCGGGTACGACACAGCCGGGCCGTTTGCGCATGAGGCGCGCGACAAGCTCGTCTCGTTGGCGTGGCACCGGTGGGTGCGGCTCGAATTCGACTCGGCCAACGGAGCTCGGGTCGACGCGTACAAGCGCCACCTGGCCTACGTCATGCGGGAAGACGGCGTGTTTGTGAACGCGGAGCTTGTCCGCGCGGGTCTGGCGCGCGTCTCGGCGCGCGTGCCGCTTGTCCGGCTCGCCGAGCTCAAACGCGCCGAGGCCGAAGCCCAGAGTTTTCGCCGCGGCATGTGGGGGCAGACACCGCCCGTGCATGCCCCGAGTTATACTCGGCGCACATCAAGGACCAAAGAGCGCAGGAGTTCGTGGCAGACATTCCCGTCGAATACGCGTCGCAACGAAAGATCCGTGAACGCAACAAGCTCTATTACAGATTCAACCACTGGCCGATCTGGATCTTTGTCTTCTTCATCGCGCCTGGTCCGCTGACGTTCGACCTCTTCGAGCGCGGTTTCGACAGGCGAATGGCGTTGTGGCTGGCCGTCGTGCTTGTCGGGACGGGTATCGCTGGCCTTCGCGGGAAGCTGCCCGGCGTCGAGCCGAAGCCCTACATCATTCGCTTCACCGAAGATCGTCCGAATCCGCTCTACCGCCGCGTCTGCTACACGTTCGCGTGGAGCGAAGTCATCACCTTCGCGGTGCTCAATATCACGGGGCTGGTCGTGGCCATCGTGACGGGCCAGTGGTATCTGAAGCAGATCTACCGCCAGGCCTACTTCCCGCTGGCCGGTGCGATCTGGCTGCTGGGCGCGTTCGGCCAGCTGCCGCGCGTGAAAGCCTCGACCAAGGGTGAGGGACACGAGCGACGGTACTTCTACGGATCGGTGTGGGCCGTCTGCTGGGCCCAGCCGGCGCTGTGGCTGATGTGGAAGGTCATTCCGCGGACTCCACTCGGCGATACCGTGAAGCTCCTCATCTTCATCGCCATCCTCGCCTTCGTCGGCAACCTCGCGCGGCTCGGCCGCCTGCCGCGCACGCGCCCCATCGTGCCGGGCGAGCTCGCCGTTTCAGATTGAACACGACGATCAACGCGGAGCTCGCAGAGTTCGCAGCAGAAGATCTTGGCTTCCTCTGCGAGCTCCGCAATCTCCGCGTTGAATGTTGTCGTTCACGAACTAAGATCTGACGCGTGCCGAAGCAGGGCTGGGAAGGCTGGGACGAGTACGCCCCGTTTTACGACTGGGAAAATGCGCAGACGCTTGGGCGTCGCGACGTGCCATTCTGGCGGCGGCTGGCCGCCGAGGCGCGGGGCCCTGTGCTCGAGCTCGGGTGCGGCACGGGACGTGTCTCGATTCCGCTGGCACGCGCCGGCGTGAACCTCGTCGGCATCGACCGCTCGGCGCCGATGCTGGCCCGAGCCGCCGCGAGAACCTCTGGAACCTCTAGAACCTCTGGAACCTCTCGAACCTCTGGAATCGCAGGAGCCTCGTCGATTCCGTCGTTTGTCCGCGGCGACATCCGCACCTTGCCGTTCGCGGGTCGCGGTTTTGCGATGGTGCTCGCGCCGTACGGCATTCTGCAGTCGCTCGTCCGCGAACGGGATCTGGCGGCCGCGCTCGAGTCGGTTGGCCGCGTGCTGCGCCGCGGAGGCACGTTCGGCATCGATCTCGTTCCCGACGTCCCGCAGTGGCGCGAGTACATGAATCGCGTGCAGTTGCGGGGCCGGGCCGGGAAAGCCCACCTCACGCTCGTTGAGTCAGTGCGCCAGGACCCCAAACGTCACCTCACCACGTTCGAACAGCGCTACATTGTGCGTCGCGGGCAGCGGACGACCGAACATCCGTTCGAGCTGACATTCCGCACGCTGTCGGTCCGCCAGATGACCCGACGGCTCGAACGGGCCGGATTTGCCGTCGAAACCGTGCTCGGCGACTACCGCGGACGCCCGTGGGACGCCCGCGCGGACGTCTGGATCATCCTGGCGAAAAAGGAGTAAAGTTTTGATCGGTTTCCGATAAGAGGAGTTGATAAACAATGTCTGGCCATTCCAAGTGGGCCTCGATCAAGCACAAGAAGGGCGCACTCGACGCCAAACGCGGCAAGATTTTCACGCGCCTCATCAAGGAATTGACCGTCGCGGCACGCGGAGCTGGGGGCGACCCCGACATGAACCCGCGGCTGCGCACGATCATCGCCGACGCCAAGGCGGCCAACATGCCCGCCGAAAACATCAAGCGCGCCATCCGCCGCGGCACCGGTGAAGAGCCGGGCGTCTCGTACGAAGAGGCTCAGTACGAAGCGTACGGCCCGGGCGGCGCGGCGGTCATCATCGAGGTGCTCACCGACAACAAGAACCGCACGGTCGGTGAGTTGCGGCACCTGCTCGAGAAACACGCCGGCAATCTCGCGTCCACCAATGCGGTCGCCTGGATGTTCGCCAAGAAGGGCTACATCGTCGTCGAGAAGTCGAAGGCGCCGGTGGTTGACGAAGAGAAGCTGCTGGCCGCCGTCCTCGACGCCGGCGCCGACGATCTGCAGGACGACGGCGACAACGTGGGAAGTGCTGAGCGCTCCCGAGGCGTTCACCGCCGTGAACGACGCGGTGAAGGGACTCGGGGTCGAGCCGGCCAGCGCCCAGGTGTCGATGATTCCGCAGAACTACGTCAAGCTCGAAGGCAAGGTCGCGCAGCAGATGCTGAAGCTGATGGAGGCGCTCGACGATCAAGATGATGTCCAGCACGTCTGGTCGAACTTCGACATCTCGGAGAAGGAGATCGAGGCCTCGCTCGCGTGAAGATTTTCGGAATCGACCCAGGTTCCCAGCGCACCGGTTACGGTTGCGTCGAAACCGACGGGTCGCGCCACCGCATGGTCGTGTGCGGCGCCATCAGTGCTCCCCCGCACGCGACGTTTCCTGAAAAGCTCCTGGTCATTCACACACGGCTCGCCGCGCTCCTGGTGGAGTGCCGGCCCGACGCGGTCGCCATCGAAAACCTGTTTCATGCCACGAACGTTCGCAGCGCGTTGAAGTTGGGCCACGCGCGCGGCGTCGCCATGCTCGCCGCCGTCGAAGCCGGCGTGACGGTGGTCGAGTACACGCCGGCGGAAATCAAGCGCGCGGTCGTCGGCTATGGCCGGGCCGACAAACAGCAGGTCCAGCAGATGGTCAGAATATTGCTCGGACTGACCGAGACGCCTTCGCCGCACGACGCGGCCGACGCGCTGGCGGTGGCCATCTGTCACGTGCACGCGCAGCCGCCGGCGCGCGTCGCCGGCGTGATGGCCGTCGCGCGCGCGCCCAGGTCGGCGACGAGCTGGCGGCACTACCAGCCGTGATTGCGCACCTGCGTGGGCAGATCCTCGAGAAACAGCCGACTCGTGTCGTCGTGGACGTGGGCGGCGTCGGCTACGACGTGGCCGTTCCGCTCTCGACGTTCTACGGTCTTGGCGAGCCGGGCGCCGACGTCGCGCTTCGCGTGCACACGCACGTGCGAGAGGATGCGCTGGCGCTCTACGGGTTTGCCACCACGCTCGAGCTCGATCTGTTCGATCGGCTGATCAGCATCAGCGGGATCGGACCGAAGCTGGCGCTGGCCGTGCTGTCGGGCATCGAGCCGTCGGACCTGATTGGCGCGATCGAGCGCGGCGATCTCGCCCGGCTCACGGCGATTCCCGGCGTCGGCAAGAAGACGTCCGAGCGCATCGTGCTCGAGCTCAGGGATCGGCTGCCGCGCGTGCAGACCGCGGCCGCCGCGTCGGGCGGCGCCGCCGGCATCGCCCGTGCTGCGCGACGATCTGCTCTCGGCGCTGATGAACCTGGGGTATCATCGGCCGCTCGCCGAAAAGGCCGTGGATTCCGCGCTCAAAACGGTCGGCCGCGAGGCGGGTTTCGAGCACACGCTGAGACAGGCCCTGAGAGAGCTCGCGAAGTGACGCGCCTGCCGTGACGAACGATCGCCTGGTGACCGCCGCCCGCGTCGAGGACGACGCGCAGTACGAAGCGGGGCTGCGCCCGCGCGTCCTCGACGACTACATCGGCCAGGACCGCGTCCGCGAGAACCTCCAGGTGTCGATCACGGCGGCGAAGCAGCGCGGCGAGGCGCTCGATCACGTGCTGCTCTACGGTCCGCCCGGCCTTGGCAAGACGACGCTGGCGTATGTCATCGGCAACGAGCTCGGCGTGGCCGTCCGGGCGACGTCGGGTCCGGTGCTCGAGAAGCCCGGCGATCTCGCGGGCATTCTCACCAACCTCGGCGACCGCGAGGTGCTGTTCATCGACGAGATTCACCGGATGTCGGCGACGATCGAGGAGATTCTGTATCCGGCGCTCGAAGACTACGAGCTCGACATCGTGATCGGCCAGGGCCCCGGCGCCCGGTCGGTGAAAGTGCCGCTGCAGAAGTTCACGCTCATCGGGGCGACGACGCGCGCCGGCCTGCTGACGTCGCCGCTGCGATCGCGTTTCGGCATCGTGCACCGGCTCGAGTTCTACGCCGAGCGCGATCTGGAGGAGATCGTCCGGCGGTCGGCCCGGATTCTCAACGTGCCGCTCGAAGACGGCGCCGCCGCCGAGCTCGCGCGGCGCTCGCGCGGCACGCCGCGCATCGCCAACCGGCTGCTCCGTCGCGTCCGCGACTACGCGCAGGTGCGGGCGGCCGGCACGATCACGCTCGACGTCGCCGACGCCGCGCTGAAGCTGCTCGAGGTCGACGAGCACGGATTCGACGAAGTCGATCGCAAACTGCTGCGGACGATCATCGAGAAGTTCGGCGGCGGTCCGGTGGGCGTCGGCACGCATCGCCGCCGCCATCAGCGAAGAGAAAGACGCGATCGAAGACATCTACGAGCCGTTTCTGATTCAGATCGGCTTCCTGGATCGGACACCGAGAGGGCGAGTGGCGACGCCGCTGGCGTACGCGCTACTTCGGGATCGACGTGCCCGACGAACGAAGAAGGGATTCGCGACTGTGGTGAGCGAGCGGAAAGTTCCACGCGTCGGCGGCAGGCCGACCACGATCAAATCGCTGGCGACCTACGTGCCGCCGCGCGTGCTGACCAACGCCGACCTCGAGAAGCTGGTCGAAACGACCGACGAGTGGATCATGCAGCGCGTCGGCATCCGCGAGCGGCACATCGCCGGTCCCGGCGTGGCCACCTCGGATCTGGGCACCGAGGCGGCCATCGCGGCCATCAGTCGCGCCGGCCTCACCCCCGACGACATCGGCCTCATCATCACCGGCACCGTCACGCCCGACATGATGTTTCCCAGCACGACGTGCCTGATTCAACACAAGATCGGCGCGCACAACGCCTGGGGTTTCGACCTCAGCGCGGCGTGCTCGGCGTTCACCTATTCGCTCACCACCGCCAGTCAGCTCGTGGCGAGCGGGGCGCACGACCACGCGCTGGTCGTGGGCGCCGACGTCATGTCGAGCATCATCGACTACCAGGATCGTGCGACGTGTGTGTTGTTCGGCGACGGCGCAGGCGCCGTCGTGGTGTCGGCCGCGCGCGAGGGCGAGGGGGCGATTCTCGACTTCGAGCACGAGATTGACGGAAGCGGCGCCGGCGCGCTCTACATGCCCGGCGGCGGCAGCCGCCGGCCGCCCTCGCATGAAACCGTCGACCAGCGGATGCACTACGTGAAACAGGACGGGCGCGCCGTGTTCAAGTTCGCCGTGCGCAAGACCGAGGAAATCGCGCGCCGCCTGCTGACGCGAAACGGCCTCACGACCGCGGACATCGACCTGTTCGTCTCACACCAGGCCAACCGCCGCATCGTCGAATCAGCCGCGGAAAAGCTCGGCCTGGCGCCGGACAAGGTGGTCATCAACATCGATCGGTTCGGGAACACCACCGCCGCCACGATTCCCCTGGCGTTGAACGACGCCGTTTGCTCCGGCCGCCTCAAGAAGGGACACCTCGTGCTGCTGGCGTCGGTCGGTGCCGGGTTCACCTGCGGCGCGGTGTTGCTCCGGTGGGGCTTTTGATCACGTGATTGGGTAATCGGATTTTCCTGCTCTCGCCGGCCAGCTGCCGCGGGAAACGCGCGTCGCAGATCTTGTCGCCCCGATCGCGATTCCCCCTGGCCGAGGCGCTCCGATCACAGAGCGGGGCGCCGCTCGGCGACGTGTTCGCGTTCATCAGCGGCCTCTACTTCCGCGGCAAGCTGACGTACGCGTGTCGCTTCGCGGCTCTGCCCGACATCCACATCATCACACCCAACGCCGGCCTGAAAGGTCCTGACACGTTCGTCACGGACGCCTCGATTCGCGACTTTGCCGGCGCCGACATCCACCCCGGCAACGCCAGCTACACGACGCCGCTCGAAACAAGCGCGACCGCGCTGCGGAGAGCGATCGGGACCGGACGCGACGTCGTGCTGCTGGGAAGCATCGCATCGCCCAAGTACATCGGCCTGCTCGTGGACATCTTCGGCGAGCGGCTGCGGTTTCCCGTCGATTTCGTCGGCCGCGGCGACATGAGCCGCGGAGGCCTGCTGCTGCGGAAAGCCCGCGAGGGCGTGGAGCTCGACTACGTCCCCGTCGCCGGAGCCGTGCGGCACGGTCCGCGTCCGCCGAAGCTGCCCAAGCTCCCGTGACCCTGACCATTCCGCGCGACGAGGATCACGTCGTCGTCAGCGTCGATCGGAAGGCCGTCCGCCTGACCAACCTCCGCAAGATCTTCTGGCCGGAGCTCGGTCTCACCAAAGGCGATCTGCTCCAGTACTACCTCACGGTCGCCGACGCGCTGCTGCCGCACATCCACGATCGCGCGATGGTGATGAAGCGCTATCCGCACGGCGCGGCCGGCGCCTTCTTTTTCATGAAACGCGCGCCGACGCCGCGTCCGCCCTGGATTGAGACGTGCGCCATCGATCACGGCTCGCGCGGGATCATCGACTTTCCGGTGATTCAGGATCGCGCCGCGCTGCTGTGGGTGATCAATCTCGGCTGCATCGACCTGAACCCGTGGTACGCGCGCAAAGACGATGTCGATCGGCCCGACTACGTGCACTTCGATCTCGACCCGGGCGCCGGCGCGGCGTTCGAACGCGTGCGCGAGGCGGCGCTCGTGGTGCGCGAGGCGCTGGACGCGCTGAAGATGCCCTCGCTGGTGAAGACGACAGGCTCCAAAGGACTGCACGTGTATGTGCCCATCGTGCGCGGCCCGGGACAGAAGGACGTGTGGACGTTTGCCAAAGCGCTCGGCCAGGAACTCGCCGCCCGCCATCCGGCGCTGTTGACGGCCGAGTATCGCGTGGCGAAGCGACCGCGGGGCCGGGTGCTGGTGGACTACAACCAGAACGCCTGGGGTCGCACGCTTGCTTCGATCTATTCGGTGCGACCGCGCCCGGACGCAACGGTGTCGACGCCTGTCGCCTGGCAGGAAGTCGAGCGCGGCATCCGCATCGAGGACTTCACCACGAGAAACGTTCCGGCGCGAATCGCCAGGGACGGCGACTTGTGGAAGCCGCTCCTCCGGACGAGGGGCCGGTTCGATTTGGGGCGATATGTGTAGCTATGTGTAAACCAGGACCCGTGAAGTTCTGACTGGCGAAATTACAAAAAGGGCATTGAGCCCGCCAATCCTGAAATTGTATTTCTCGTCCTCTCGACAGACACAGATTGCTGTCGATGCGCACATTTCATTCATCGTCAACGACTTCCACTTTTCATTCAGGTCAGGCCTCGGTGTGGCTGGCGGATTGCTTGATGCGGCGTCGTGATTGCTACACGCTACGTGTCTTCGTTCCTGCTCAGCGCGGCGTTCGTGGTCGCCGGCGTCGGCTCCGCTGCGGCGCAGGCGCATGTCGACGATGCCCTCAAAGCCTCGGTCGCGACCGGAAAGAGGACGCAGAGAGTCATCATCACCGTCGCGCCCGGGCATGAAAACGAAATCCTGACGGCCCTCCGAAATCACGGAGACGTCATCAAGTCGCGGCATCCCCTGGTGCGCGGGCTGGCGGCCGAGATTCACAGCGAGGATGTCAGCGAGCTCGCCGCGCACGGCGGCATCGTGTCGATCGCTCCTGACGCCGTCGTCCGCGTCCCGTCGGACGGCGCCAGGTCAAAACGTACCGCGGTCAAAGCGAAAGTCGACCCCAATCAGATGCAGGGGCCAGCGATCAGCACGCTGCGTCAGACGCTTGGTCTGTCTGCGGGAAGCAGCAGCAACCTCGCGGCCGGCGCCGTCAACGGCACGGGCATCGGGGTCGCCCTCATCGACTCGGGCATCGCGCCGAATGACGATCTCTCGCTTTCCCGCATCACCGCTTACGACTTGACCACGCTCGCTCCGGGACAGCCGCTTGTCCCGTCGGCGCCCTATGACGATTTCGGCCACGGCACGCACGTCGCCGGGCTGATTGGCGGAAGCGGCGTCCTGTCGGGCTTCATGTTCCAGGGCGTGGCGCCGGCGGTTCGTCTGGTCAGCTTCAAGGTTCTCGATGCGAACGGCGCGGGCTCGACCAGCAACGTCATCGCAGCGATTGAATTCGTCGTCGCCAACAAGGCGGCGCTCGGCGTGCAGATTATCAACCTGTCGCTTGGCCACTCCATCACGGCTCCGGCGAAGTTCGACCCGCTCGTCGTCGCCGTCGAGAAAGCCAGCGCAGCGGGCATCGTCGTCGTGGTCGCGGCCGGAAACGAAGGGCCGGGATACGGGAGCATCAACTCGCCGGCCAACGCGCCTTCGGCGATCGCGGTGGGCGCGGTAGACACCAGGAACAGCATCACGCGCGCCGACGACGCAGTCGCGTCATTCAGCTCGCGCGGTCCCAGCTGGTTCGACGGCTATGCGAAGCCCGACGTGGCGGCTCCAGGCGTGAATCTGTTCTCGGACACGAGCGTCTCGTCGACCCTCTACCTGAACTCGAAGATCACCAGGCAGAAGGTTGGGGATGCCGATCTGCTGAATCTGAACGGCACGAGCATGGCCGCCGGCGTCGCGAGCGGCGTGGTCGCGCTGCAGCTCGATGCGAACATTCACCAGGGCTCCGGTCCGCTGACGCCCAACGCGGCCAAAGCGATCCTTGAATACACGGCGGTGCGTCTCTCGACCGACTATCTGACGCAGGGCGCGGGCCAGATCAACGCGGCCGGCGCGGCCGAGCTCGCCGGCGCGGTCAACACCACGGCGAAGGTCAACTCGTGGTGGCTGGACACCGGCGTGCCCGGCTACACGACGATTGGCGGCAAGCCGTATTCCTGGGCGGCGAACATCGTCTGGGGCACCAGAGTGCTCGGCGGCCAGTTCATCTACTACAACAACATCGTCTGGGGCACGAACATCGTCTGGGGGACCGGCGTTGTTCGCAGGGGTACCCTCCTCAAGCCCGCCAATGAAAATATCGTGTGGGGGACCAACATCGTCTGGGGCACCCACTTCGACGTCAAGGTCCGGAACATCGTCTGGGGCACCGACGACAACGACAACATCGTGTGGGGCACGAACCTCGCTCCTGGCCGCGTTCTTGGCAAGCGCGTCGGCAAGAACCACATCATCTGGGCCACCGACGACAACGACAACATTGTCTGGGGCACCGACGATAGCGACAACATCGTCTGGGGTACGCTCCGCCCGAACAACATCGTCTGGGGCACGTACGACAACTTCAACATCGTCTGGGGCACCTGGGACGACGACAAGATCATTTGGGGCACGACCAAACTCAGCAGCATCGTCAGAGGCAGGTCGGACGACAACGACAACATCGTCTGGGGCACTGACGACAGCGACAACATCGTCTGGGGCACCGACGACAGCGACAACATTGTCTGGGGCACTTCGGTCGAGGGGGTGCGCTGATGGCTTCTCCGTCGTCGCTTCGAGACTTTCCGTCAATCTCAGCGGACCTGTCGGCGCCGGCCGCTCGCAACTGGCGCGCGGGCCTGCCGAGGCTGGATGGCTCGGTTGTCTCGCTGCGCGAACTGCGAATCACCGACGCTCCGGCACTGCTCTCGGCGATCGTTTCGGCCGAAGTGACGCGTTTCGTCTCGCCGCCGCCGCCGAACGTCGAAGGCTTTGAGAAGTTCATCGCCTGGACGCACCGTCAGCGCGAAGCCGGCCAGTCCCTCGCATTCGGCATCGTGCCCGAGGGGACGGGCTCGGTGATCGGCCTGTTCCAGGTTCGTGCGCTCAAGCCCGCGTTCGACGTCGCGGAATGGGGTTTTGCCATCGGGTCCGAGCATTGGGGCCGCGGCGTCTTCGCCGACGGCGCCCAGCTCGTGCTCGACTTCGCGTTCGACGTCCTGGGCGTCCATCGCGTCGAAGCGCGGGCCGCGATCAAGAACGGGCGCGGGAATGGCGCGCTGGCAAAGCTCGGCGCGCAGCAGGAAGGCGTGCTGCACCGCTCGTTCCTGAGAAACGGCGCGTATCTCGATCAGGCCCTGTGGGCGATTATTGCGGAGAACTGGCGCGCGGCCCGGGTTGCCCCGCGCATGCGCGTCGTTCACTAGCGTACACTCGCGGACGTGGACGTCCGCGCGTTCGACTTCGACCTCCCACCTGAACTGATTGCGCAAGAGCCGGCGGCAGAACGAGGGGCGGCGCGGCTGCTTCATCTGAACCGCGCGACCGGGGGCGTCACGCACACCACCATCGACAATCTTCCGCGCCTGCTTCGGGAAGGCGACCTAATCGTCGTCAACAACACGCGAGTGTTTCCCGCACGGTTGCTGGGCCGGCGAGTGCCGAGCGGCGGCGCGGTCGAGTGCCTGCTGATCGGTCGCACGCAGACTGGGGGAGGAGAAGGGCAGGAAAGGCGGGAAGGGCACGTGGGGCAGGAAGGGCAGGAGTGGCAGGCTCTCATGCATCCGGGACAGAAGCTTCGTCCCGGCGCTCGCGTCGTCTTCGATGGCGAGCGCACGCTTGATGTGGTTCACGGGGAAGTGCTGGAACGCCGGTACCACGGCCGCCGTGTGATCCGTTTGTGGCGTGACGACGGCGGGTCGATCGACGACGCGATCGAGACGATCGGCCACGTGCCCCTTCCGCCCTACATCAAGCGTGAGGATCGGCCGGAAGATCGCGAACGCTATCAGACCGTGTTCGCGCGCGCACGCGGATCGGTGGCCGCGCCGACCGCCGGCTTGCACTTCACCCGCGCGCTCAACGCGGAGCTCGCCGCACGCCACATCGACATCGTCGAAATCACGCTGCACGTCGGCTACGGCACGTTCCAGCCGGTGCGAGTCGAGAGAGTCGAAGATCATCGGCTCGAGCCGGAACCGTATGAGATCACGGAGCCGGCAGCGCAGGCGATCAACCGCGCCGTTGACGAAGGCCGGCGCATTGTCAGCGTCGGCACGACGACGACGCGGGCGCTCGAGGCGGTGGCGGCGGCAAACGGCGGGCGGATCGTGGCCGGAGCCGGCGCCACCGACCTCTTCATCTTCCCGGGCTTCAAGTTTCTGCTCGTCCAGGGACTGTTGACCAACTTTCACCTGCCGCGATCGTCTTTGCTCATGTTGGTGTCCGCGTTCGGCGGCTCGGCCCAGGTGTTGACGGCGTATGCCGCGGCGATCGCCGAACGCTACCGGTTTTACAGCTACGGGGATGCAATGTTGGTCGTGTGAGGCCGTGGTAACATCACGGTTTTCCACTTGCCGGGGTAGCTCAGCTGGTGAGAGCACGCGTCTCATAAGCGCGGGGTCGGCGGTTCGAATCCGCCCCCCGGCACCATCTCAGCTGGTGGGGTCAGGCCCCTCCAGCCTTTCCAGCCATGGTTATCGATACTGTTCGGCGGACCATCAGCCGACACACGTTGGCGGGCGTCACGACGCGCGTCGTTGTCGCGCTGTCGGGCGGCTCCGATTCCGTTGCGCTCGCGTACGTGCTGCGCGAGCTCGCGGATGCGGGCGAGTTGAGGGTCGCCGGGCTCGCGCATTTCAATCATCAGCTTCGCGCCGATGCCGATCGGGATGAGCGCTTCTGCGCGTCGCTGGCCGACGGGCTTGGCTGGCCGATTTTCGTCGAGCGCGAGGAGGTGCGCGCCCGTGCGGCGCGCGAACATCGATCGATCGAAGACGCGGCGCATGTCGCGCGCCACGAGTTCTTCGAACGGGCGCTTGGCCATTTCGAGGCCGATTGCATCGGCGTGGGCCACACGCGAGACGATCAGGCGGAAACGTTTCTGCTGCGCCTGCTGCGCGGCGCCGGCCCCAAGGGCCTTGCGGCGATGCACCCGCGTCACGGCCGCATCGTGCGGCCGCTGCTCGAGTGCCGGCGCGCCGATCTCCGGGCCTATCTCGCGGAGCGGGGGATCGCGCATGTCGAGGACGACACCAACCGCGACGTCAACATTCCGCGCAACCGCGTGCGGGCCGAACTGCTGCCGCTCCTCGAAGCTCGTTTCAACCCGGCCGTTATCGACGTCCTCGCCGACCAGGCCGAGCTCGCGCGCGAGGAATGGCTGTGGATGGAATCGCAGGTGGAACCGGGAATCTTGAACCTTGAACCGGGAACCGTGAACCTCGAACCCGGGACCCTGCACCTCGAGATTGCGAAGCTCAACAGCGCTCCGATGGCTCTTCGCCGTCTCGCCGTCTGGCGTGCGATGACGCAGGCGACCGAAGGTCGGCCGGTATCGTTCAGTCACGTCGAGGCAGTCATCCGAATGCTCGAGTCCGGAGGGCTCGGGCCGATCGATGCACCGGGGCACTCGCTGCAACGGATCGGCGCTCGGCTCGTCTTAAGAAAGAGAGACCAAGCCGCGGCGGTTGCGACGTCGACGCCGTTTCGCTATCCGCTTTCAGTGCCTGGAGAGGTACGGCTTCAGTCCGGGTGCATCGTGACGGCTGAGCTGGCTGCTGGGACGGCCCGCGATGCGCTCAGTGCAATTATGGGCAATCGGGCGGCGGCCGTGGTCCGGAGTGACGCGTGGACGGGTCCGCTGGCCGTGCGCAACCGGCGCCCCGGCGACCGGTTCAGGCCGCTGGGGCTCGACGGCCAGAAGAAACTGCAGGATTTCTTCGTGGACCGGAAAGTGGCCCGGCCTGCACGCGACAGCGTGCCGCTGGTGGTGGACGATTCGGACCGGATCGTGTGGGTCGCCGGGCATGTGATTGACGAGGCGTTTCGGGTAACGGATGCCTCGCAAGCCGTGGTAATCTTGAAACTTAGGCAGGTCTGACGGCCCGCCAGCGTCCCCGTTCTCTGGAGGCCCCGCGTGAGCTCGACGTTAAAGAGTTTGGTATTTTGGGTGGCGCTCTTCGTCGTGGCGTTGCTGATCTGGAATGTCTCCACGAAATTTCAGCAGCATCAGCGCACCGTCGGCTTCAGCGAATTCATGTCGTGGGTGGACGCCGGTACGGTCCAGCGCGTCGAAATTGTCGGACAGGACGTCAACGGATTCACGAAGGCCAACGAAGCATTCCACGCGTACGCGCCCACGCAGTACGAAGGTCTCGTCAACAAACTGATGGAGCGCGGCGTGCAGGTCAGCTCGAAGGAGCAGACCGCGAGCCCGTGGGCATCGCTCCTCCTTGGCTGGGCGCCGATGCTGCTCGTCATCGGCTTCTGGCTGTTCTTCATGCGCCAGATGCAGAGCGGCGGCAACAAGGCGCTGTCGTTCGGCAAGAGCAAGGCCAAGCTTTCCTCGAGCTCGCAGAAGAAGGTCACGTTCAAGGACGTGGCCGGCGTTGACGAAGCCAAAGAGGAGCTGCAGGAAATCATCGAGTTCCTGAAGGAACCGCAGAAGTTTCAGAAGCTCGGCGGACGCATTCCGAAGGGCGTCCTGCTCATGGGATCGCCCGGCACGGGCAAGACCCTGCTGGCGCGAGCGGTGGCCGGCGAAGCCAACGTGCCGTTCTTTTCGATCAGCGGATCGGACTTCGTCGAGATGTTCGTCGGCGTCGGCGCGAGCCGCGTGCGCGACTTGTTCGAGCAGGGCAAGAAGAACGCGCCCTGCATTGTCTTCATCGACGAAATCGACGCGGTCGGTCGGCATCGCGGCGCGGGGCTGGGCGGCGGCCACGACGAGCGCGAACAGACGCTCAACCAGCTGCTGGTCGAAATGGACGGCTTCGAATCGAACGAGGGCGTCATTCTCGTGGCGGCCACGAACCGGCCGGACGTGCTCGATCCGGCGCTGCTTCGCCCCGGACGCTTCGACCGCCGTATTGTCGTCAACCGTCCGGACGTGAAGGGCCGTGAAGGCATCCTGTCGGTCCACACGCGAAGAATTCCGATGTCCGACGATGTGGAGCTGCCGACGCTGGCTCGGGGAACGGCGGGCTTTTCCGGCGCGGATCTCGCGAACCTGGTGAACGAGGCGGCGCTCAACGCCGCGCGGTACAACCAGAAAGTCGTACGCATGTACGACTTCGAGTTCGCGAAAGACAAAGTGCTGATGGGATCGGAGCGGCGTTCGATGATCATCAGCGACGCCGAGAAGCGCGTGACGGCGATTCACGAAGCCGGCCACGCGCTGCTGACGGTCCTGCTGCCGCACGCCGATCCGATTCACAAGGTGACGATCATCCCGCGCGGGATGGCGCTCGGCCTCACGCAGCAGCTGCCGACCGACGAGAAGCACAACTACTCGCGCGATTACCTGAACGATCAAATCGCGATTCTGCTCGGCGGCCGCATCGCCGAGGAGCTCACGCTGGACAGCCTGACGACCGGCGCCGGCAACGACCTCGAGCGCGCCACCGAGCTCGCCCGCCGCATGGTGTGCGAGTGGGGGATGAGCGACGCCATGGGCCCTCTTACCTTCGGCAAGAAGGAAGAGCAGATCTTCCTCGGCCGCGAGATCGCCCAGCATCAGGACTACAGCGAGAACACGGCGCTGCAGATCGATCAGGAGGTCAAGCGCTTCGTCACGCAGAACTACGAGCGCTCGCACAAGCTGCTGGCCGAGTGCAAGGAAACGCTGGTCAAGATCGCCGACGCGCTGCTGTCTCGCGAGGTCCTCGACGCCGACCAGGTGAGGCGTCTCGCCGCGGGCCTGCCGCTCGACGACCCGCAGCCGGTCGCCGCGCGAGCGGCCCTCTCGGCCGGCGAGGAAGACGAAGCGCGGCCGCGCCAGAAAGAGCGCGCGCCGATGGTTCCCTCGCTCAACAAGCCGCTCCCGCAGGAATAACATAGCCACAGAGGCGCTCGGCCCGCAGAGAAACCATTGTGCTGGCTCTCTGTTCTCTGTGCCGCAGTGGCTACGTCTGTGACTTCCCGAAAACACTATAGCGTCCCGCTCGCGCGCGGTGGTGCCCTTGAACTCGGCCCGCGGTGTCTCGTCATGGGCATTCTGAACGTCACGCCCGATTCGTTTGCGGAGACGCAGTCGCCGGCGGCGTCAACGTGGGCGCCCGACCGTGCCGTCGCCGCCGCTCTCAGGATGGAGGCCGAGGGCGCGGACCTGATTGACATCGGCGGCGAATCCACCCGCCCCGGAGCCGAGCCGGTGACGGCCGAGGACGAGATCGCCCGCATCTTGCCGGTGATCGAAGGACTGCACGGCCGGCTTCAGATTCCGATGTCCGTGGACACGTACAAGTCGGCCGTTGCCGACGCCGCCCTGCACGCCGGCGCCGAGATCGTCAACGACGTCAGCGGCCTGCAATACGACCCTGCGCTGGCCGCCGTCGTCGTGGCACGTGGAGCGGCGCTGGTGCTGATGCACACCCGGGGACGGCCGAAATCCATGTACCAGGAGGCCGAGTACCAGGATGTGGTCGCGGAGGTGACGTCTGAGCTGCGGGCATCCGTTGCCCGTGCGACGGCTGCGGGCGTGCCGGTCGGTTGCATCTTCGTTGATCCAGGGCTCGGTTTTGCCAAACTTCCGGTGCATAGTTATGGTGTCTTGGCGCGGCTTCCGGAGATTGCCGCGGCGCTCGACCGGCCGGTGCTCGTCGGGCCGTCGCGCAAGTCGTTCATGCGCGATGCCGCTTCTGGCCGTCCGGCGGCTGAACGCGACTGGACGACGGCGGCGGCGGTCACCGCCGCGGTGTTTGGCGGCGCCCATGTCGTCCGCGTGCACGCGGTTGCGGAGATGGTGCAGGTTGTGCGCGCGGCAGAGGCCATACGCAGGGCTCAAGGATGAACTGGATCACGACGCTCCTTCGCCGCCCCCCCATCAGCCGGTGGGATCTCGCCGACATCATCGTGGTGTCGATCCTCATTTACGCGGTCCTGAAGCTCATCAGGGGCACGCGCGCCGTCCAGATGGCGACGGGCGCGGTGTTCCTCGTCGCGATCGTTTACGTATCGCGGTGGAGCCGGCTCGACACGGTCAACTGGCTCATTCGCAACGTTCTCGGCTACCTCGTCTTCGCGATCATCGTGCTGTTTCAGTCCGACATCCGGCGCGCGCTGGCGCACCTGGGCCGCGCGCCGTTCTTCCGGTACCTCGCCAAGGACGAATCGGCCGACGAGTCCATCGAGGAACTGGTGGTCGCGGCCAGCATGCTGTCGACGCACCGAACAGGCGCGCTCATCGCGATCGAGCGGCAGATCGGGCTGCGCAGCTACATCGAAGGCGGCATCTCGCTCGATGCCGTGCTCACCTACGATCTGCTCCTCAGCATCTTTCAGCCGTCCTCGCCCCTGCACGATGGCGCCGTGATCATCCAGAACGATCGCGTGGCCGCGGCCGCCTGTTTCCTGCCGCTTGACGATCAACCCGAAGCTCGGCAAGGAGCTCGGCTCGCGGCACCGCGCCGCCATCGGCCTGACGGAAGAAAACGATTCGGTCGCGATCGTCGTGTCGGAGGAGACGGGTGTCGTGTCGCTCGTGGTCGATGGACAAATCGAGCGGGGTCTCGATGCGGATGGGTTGCGCGGGCGGCTCCGCTCGCTCCTGCTCTCGCGCCAGCCCGGACCGTCGAAGCGCCAGGCGCGCGTGCAGTATTCATGATGCGCAGGATGTGGCCGTTCCAGCACGTCGGGCTCAAGCTGATGTCGGTCGGCCTGGCCGTGTTGTTGTGGATGACCGTGTCGGGAGAGGAGACGGTCGAGCGCGGCTTACGCGTGCCGCTCGAGCTGCAGCAGTTTCCCGCCACCCTGGAAATCCAGGGCGAGGCGCCCTCGACGGTCGACGTTCGCGTGCGAGGCACCTCCGGCGCGCTGAGCCGCGTGGCGGCCGGCGATATCGTCGCCGTGATCGATTTGCACGGAGCCCGAGCCGGCAACCGGCTGTTTGCGCTGACGCCGGAACAGGTGCACGCGCCGTTTGGCGTGGAAGTGGTGCAGGTGACGCCGCCGACCGTTGCGCTGGCGTTCGAGAGCTCGGTGACGCGCGAGGTGCCGGTCGCGGCATCCATCGAGGGCGTGCCCGCGCCCGGGTACGTCATGGGCAAAGTCACCGTCTCGCCGGAACGCGTGGAGATCGTCGGTCCCGAGAGCGCCGTCAAACGCGCGCGTGAGGCCCTGACCGAGACGATTTCGATCGCCGACCTCAACGCGCCGCTCAGCGAGAACGTCACCATCGGCTTGGTCGATCCCGCGCTGCGGCTCAAGACGCAGCGCACGGTGACGGTCACGGTCCACATCGTGCCCGGGCCGCTCGAGCGGACCGTGCGCGGCCAGCCGGTCCACTTGCGCAATCTCGGGCCGCATCTCTCGGCCCAGGCGATGCCGGTCGTCGTCGATGTGGGCCTGCGCGGCAGCCGCGAGGCGCTCGCGCGAATCGAGCGCCGACGCCGTTTCGGCCTACATTGACGTCGCGGGCCTGGGGGCCGGCGACTACACGCTGGCCGTGCATGCCGAAGCGTCGAACCAGGCCGGTGTCACCCACATCGATCCGGCCACAGTACAGAGTGCGAATCGCCAGTGCCAAAAACTGAACAATCCGAGTCGCCCCCACCGCAGCTGTTCGGTACAGACGGCATTCGCGGTATCGCCGGCCGCTATCCTCTGGATCCCGCAACCGTCCGGCGGCTGGGCGCGGCGCTCGTGCGTGCGCTGCCGCACTCACCCGGAGTCGGCGCCCGGCTGCTCGTCGGCCGCGACACGCGCGAATCTGGCGACTGGATTGAAGCCGAGCTGGCGCATGGCGCCTCCGGCGAGCGGGCCATCGTCACGAGCGCCGGCATCGTGCCGACGCCGGCGGTCGCATATCTGACTCGCCTGGGCGGCTACGACGCGGGCATCGTCATTTCCGCATCGCACAATGCGTTCGAGGACAACGGCATCAAAGTGTTTTCCGGGCGGGGCGAGAAGTTCACCGAACGCGTCGAGCGCGAAGTGGAGGCGATTGTCGCCGACACGTCGTGGACTGCCGTGGCCGGACAGGCCGCCGGTGTGCGTCAGGGTCAGACGGCTGACGCCTACCTTGAGCATCTGCGCGGCGTGTTTCCGGACGCCGCTGCGCTCGGCGGCATGACGCTCGCCATCGACTGCGCGAACGGCGCGACGACGGTCGTTGCCCCCCAGCTGCTGGCCAGACTGGGGTTCGACACGGTCGTCATTGCGAACGAGCCCGACGGACGCAACATCAACCTGGAGTGTGGGTCGACGCACCCCGAGCGTCTTGCGAAAACGGTCGTGGATCGGGGCTGTCAGGTGGGCGTCGCGTTCGACGGCGACGGCGATCGGGCGATTTTCGTGGACCATCGCGGTGCGGTCGTCAACGGCGACGCCGTGCTGCTGATGTGCGCGCGGCAGCTTCAGCGCGAAGGCCGGCTGCGCGGAAACACGGTGGTCGCCACCGTCATGAGCAACATCGGCCTGGAGATCGCGTACCGCGAGTCGGGCATCACCATGGTGCGCTGCCCGGTCGGCGACAAGTACGTCATGGAAGAAATGCTGGCGCGCGAGGTGTCGCTCGGAGGCGAGCAATCCGGCCACATCATCTTCTCCGAGTACCTCTACACGGGCGACGGCCTGTGCACCGCGCTGAACGTGCTTCGGACGATGGCCCGAACCGGACGGACACTGGCCGATCTGGCGTCCGATCTGACGAGCTATCCGCAAGTGCTGCTGAACGTCCGCGTCCGAGAGAAGGTCGATCTGCAGTCGGTACCCGACGTGGCCGCGGCCATGGCGCGCGTCGAGGCGCGTGTCCAGGGCCAGGGCCGCCTGCTCGGTACGCTACTCGGGCACCGAGCCGCTCCTGCGCGTGATGCTCGAGGGCCGCAACGATCACGAAATCCGCGCGTGGGCCCAGGAAATCGTCGACATCGTCAAGGAGCGCCTGGGATAGCGCATGACGCAGGGCAGGGCTGCCCTCAGCCCTCAGCCCTTGTTCTTTATGATCCGCCTCTCCGTCAACGTCAACAAAGTGGCGACGCTTCGAAATTCACGCGGTGGAAACGTGCCGAGCGTCGTCGAAGCCGTCGATGTCTGCATCGCCTCTGGCGCTCCCGGCATCACCGTGCATCCGCGCGCCGACCGGCGTCATATCGTGCCCGACGACGTTCGCGATGTCGCGCGCGTGCTGGCGCGCCAGACGCGCCGTGTGGAGTTCAATATCGAGGGCGATCCCCGGCCGGAGCTCATCGACCTGGTGGCCGAGGTGCGTCCCGATCAGTGCACGCTCGTGCCTGTCGTCCCGGGAGAAATCACGAGCCAGGCCGGGTGGCAGCCGGGCTCACAGACGGAGGGACTGTTGGACGTCATCCGGACGTTCCGGTCCCGTGGAATTCGCGTCAGCCTGTTCGTCGATCCGTCGCCGGGCCCGATTGAGTGGGCGGCATCGGCGGGCGCAGACCGGGTTGAGCTGTACACCGAACCGTTCGCGCGGGCCTTTGAACGAGGTCAAGATGCCGGGCGCGCGGCCTTTGACATGTATGCCGATGCGGCGCGGCTGGCGCACTCGCTCGGTCTGGGCATCAACGCCGGCCACGATCTCGACCTCGCCAACCTCACCATGTTTCGCGAACTTCCGTTCCTCGATGAAGTCTCGATTGGTCACGCCATCATGTCGCGTGCGCTGCTGGTGGGGCTGGCGCCGGTTGTCCGCGAGTACCTCGAAGTTCTGGCGGCCGCCTGATATGATCGGCGACAAGTTCACCGTGCCCACGCACGGCTGTCCGATCGTTATGGCCTTTGTGCGCTTAGTGGTTCCATGAAACCAGAATCGATCGCGTACGGCATCGCCGGCGTGGCGTTCGGCTTGATTGCCGGTTGGATTATTGGCACGCAGCAAGCCCAGCAGACGACGTCGCGTCAGCCCGCGCCGGCGCCGGCCGCGGCCGCTCCGAACGCCGCGGGCACGCGCGCAGCGGTGCTCGACGATACGAAGGTGACGGCGCTCAAGTCGGTGGCCGACCAGCAGCCGTCGAACGCCACGCCCCGCATCGACCTGGCCAACCTGTACTTCGACGCCGAGCGCTATGACGATGCGATCACGTGGTATGTGGCGGCGCTCAAGCTGGCGCCGAACAACGTGGACGTCAGCACCGATCTGGGTGTGTGCTACTACTACACGAACCAGGCCGATAAGGCGCTTGAGCAATTCGATCGACTCGCTCAAGCTCAATCCGAAGCATGCCAAGACCCTGTTGAATCTCGGAATTGTCAGAGCGTTCGGCAAACAGGATCTCGACGGGGCGACCAAGGCCTGGCAGCAGGTCATCGAGCTCGATCCCAACAGCCCGGAAGGACAGGCCGCCAAACGCGCGCTCGACACGTTGCAGTCGGCGCATCCGGGCGCGGCGGGCGGGCAGAAGCCCGGAGCCTGACCGTGGTGCGCATTGCCCTGTTCGTGATCCTCTCCGTGTTTCTGGCGCGGGCGTTCTGGCGGCTGGTCGATGGGATGATCGAAGGCTTCACGGGACAGCCGCGTGCTGGAAACGTGAGCCGGATCCGGGCCGGCGTCCAGATGGCTCGCGATCCTCTCTGCGGCACATACGTCGTGCCCGCCCGCGCCGTGTCCATCACCGTCGGCCGGCGTCAGCTCTTCTTCTGTTCGACCGCGTGCCGCGACGCATATCGGGCCCGGCCTTCGAAGGGATCGGGCTCGGGCCGCCCCGGGCCCGCCGAAGGTCGCACCGCATGAGCATCGAATCGCTCCGTGCCGACATCGTCGAAGTCGGCCGTCGCATGTACGCTCGCGGCTATACCGCCAGCAACGACGGCAACATCAGCGTGCGGCTCGGCGACGACCGTTTGCTCATGACGCCGAAGAGCGTCTGCAAGGGGTTCATGACGCCGGACATGATGTGCGTCACCGATCTCGACGGCAGAAAGATCCAGGGCGATCGGGATCCGTCGTCCGAGATGCTCATGCACCTCGAGGTCTACCGCCAGAGGCCCGATGTCAGCGCCGTCGTGCACGCACATCCGCCCACGGCGACAGGCTTCGCCGTCGCTGGAATCCCCCTGGATCGCGCCGTGCTCGCCGAAGTACTGACGACGCTCGGCAGCATCCCCCTGGCCGAGTACGCCACACCGTCCACTCGCGAGCTGCCCGACGCCGTGCGTAAGTACATCAAGGCGCACGACGGCATGCTGCTCGCCAATCATGGCGCACTGACGGTCGGGGGCGACCTCTATTCCGCGTACTACAAGATGGAAACCGTCGAGCACTTCGCCAAGATCAGCCTCGTGGCGCGGCTGCTGGGACGCGAGAATCTGATCTCGCGCGAAGAGGTGCTGCGCCTCCAGGACCTGCGAGGGTCATACGGGATTCAGGCGCCGGCCCCGATTTGTCTTGATCCAGACACGTCGCAAGGGCCGGGACTCCCGGTCGCGGCGCAGACCGTGGTGGCCGGCGACGATGCCACCTGTCAGACCGTGCAGGCGCCGGCGGGAGCGGGCCTGCGCCTCATTCCGGACCTCATAGACGGGCACCTGCGGAGTTCGGGCGCCGTTCAACGGCCCCGCGGCGAGTCAGGTGATGAGGCGGAAATTCGGTTAACATACCGCGAACTCTCCGCTTTGATAGAAGACGCGATCAAGAATCTACGATAGGGCTAAGGGCTGAGAAAGGGCTCAGGGCTGAAGGCTGAGGGCTGATCAGCTCTCAGCCCTTTAAGGAGACACCGATGGGTGAGGCGCTTGGGATGGTCGAAACGAAGGGCCTCGTGGCGATGATTGAGGCCGCTGACGCGATGGTAAAAGCCGCCAAGGTGACGCTCGTCGGCTGGGAGAAGATCGGCGCGGGCTATGTCACGGCGATCGTCCGGGGCGACGTCGCCGCCGTCAAAGCCGCCACGGATGCCGGCGCCGCCGCCGCCAGGCGGGTCGGCGAGCTGGTGTCGGTCCACGTGATTCCGCGGCCGCACGCCAACCTCGAAGATGTGTTGCCCATCGGCAAAGCGTCCAGCGCGAAAGCGTAGAACGTGAAAGCCCGGTGCGCTGAGTGCTCCTAGCGAAGATCGTCGGGACCGTGGTTGCGACACGGAAAGACCCGCGCCTGGTCAGCACCAAGCTGCTCATCGCGCGGCCCATGGACCCTCGCGGCAAGGCCGAGGGCGGGTATCTGGTGGCCGTGGACACCGTCGATGCCGGCGTCGGCGAAACCGTATTGATTGTCAGCGGCAGCTCGGCACGGATGGCATCGGGGCTCAAGGACTGTCCGGTTGACGCGGCCATTGTCGGCATCATCGACACGATTGAGCTCACCGAACCGTGAACCCTGAACCTTGAACCCTGAACCCTGAACCCTGATATGCACCTTGCCCGCGTCATCGGCGACGTCGTCGCGACCCGGAAAGACGAGAAACTTGTCGGGCTCAAACTTCTCATCGTTCAGCCGCTGACGCCCGAGCGACAGCCTACAGGGCGCGCAATCGTCGCCGCCGATGCGGTTGGAGCCGGCGTGGGTGAAGAGGTGTTCTTCGTGCGGGGCAAGGAAGCCAGCTTTCCCTTTTTTCCGGTTGAAGCGCCGGTCGATGCGGGCATCGTAGGCATCGTGGACCGGTGGGATCTAGGCTAATGAATCGTGTAATTGGGTAATTGGGTAATTGGGTAATTGGTCAAGGACGGCCATTACCCATTCACCAAATTACCCAATTGCCAAATTACCCAATTACCAAATGCAGATCGCTAAGGTCATTGGCACTGTGGTGTCGACACAAAAGCACAGGAAGTTCGAAGGCGCCAAGCTCCTGCTCGTGCAGCCGCTCGGCGTCGACGACGTGCCGCGTGGCGCGGCCGTGCTGGCCGTGGACGGTGTTGGGGCGGGGGTGCACGAGAAGGTGCTGATCGTGCTCGAAGGGCGCGCGGCGGGCGAAGCGCTCGGCCGGAAGGCGGCGCCGGTTGATGCCGCGATAGTCGGCATCATCGACCAGGTTGACGTTGATGGAGATCTCTGATCAGGACCTGCGCGCGCTTGTGCGCGACGCCATCGCGAGGCACCGTGGTGTGGCCGCCGCGGCGCCGTCCCGGGCGCGGGCCGACGGCTTCGATCTCGCGCATGCCAGCCACGGGCGGCTGCCGCTCGCGGCCGGCAGCGAACAAGACGGCGTGTGCCTGATTGAACCGGCGGTCCGCTGCAACCACTGCGGCTACTGCCAGTCGTTCGGCCATTGAGCGCGCCCGGCCGCGCTCCCCGGCGCGAGAGCCCCGCAGACGCTGAAGCCCCTGTAGGAAATATCATGCGCGCCCTTGCGCGCGAGATCGACGGCCTCGAGCTGCCCGCCATCGAGAAAATTTCGGAGACCAGCCAGGAAGATCCGTTTCAGGTTCTGATCGGGACGCTCCTGTCGGCGCGGACGCAGGACGCCACCACGGCGGCTGCCTCCGCCCGGTTGTTCAAGGTGGCACGGACGCCGAAAACGATGGCGGCGCTTTCCGTGAAGCGGATAGAAGGGCTGATCTATCCTGTCAGCTTCTATCGTCACAAAGCGCGTCACGTGAAAGCCACCTGCCGGATTCTCGTGAATCGCTTCGGTGGACGCGTGCCGCAGACGATGGACGAGTTGCTGGTGCTGCCGGGAGTCGGCCGCAAGACGGCGAATCTGGTGCTCATACTGGCGTTCAAGAGCGCGCAGAATATTTGCGTGGACACGCACGTCCACCGCATTTCCAACCGGCTCGGGTGGGTGCGGACGAAGACACCCGACGAAACCGAACAGGCCCTGTATCGGGCCACGGACGCGCGATGGTGGCCGTCCATCAATCTCTATCTGGTGACGTGGGGGCAGAACGTCTGCCGGCCGGTCTATCCGCGATGCGGCGCGTGCGTGATCCGCAAGTTCTGCCCGCAGGTCGGCGTCACTCGAATGGGGCGAGGCTGATGGCGGGCAGGCGCGGTGCGCTGATTGCGGCGGCTGTCCTGGCACTGCTCGCCGTGGCCGGGCGCGCGATCGGCCAGGGTGGCGGGGGCCCGGTGATCGTTGTGGTAACGACGGCCGGCGCCTTTGCGTTTGAAACCTATCCGAACGAAGCGCCGAAGACGGTGGCGCACGTCGTTCAACTGGTCAGAAACGGCTTCTACGACGGCCAGCGATTCCATCGCGCGATTCCCGGCTTCGTCGTGCAGTGGGGCGATCCGCAATCGCGGAATGTCGAGAAGACGGCCGACTGGGGGAGAGGCGATGCGGCCTCGAGCGGCATGCCGATCGGCGTGTCGGAGATCAGCCGGAAGCGGCTGCATGTGAAGGGGGCCGTGGGCGTCGCGCATGTGGGCGATCCCGCGAAGGCCGACAGTCAGATCTACGTCACGCTGACCGATCGCCCGGATCTGAACGGCAAGTACGCCGTGTTCGGTCGCATCATCGCGGGCGCCGATGTTCCCGCGCGAGTCCAGAAGGGCGACGTGATCACGAGGATGTACGTGCGGGAGTAAGCATCATCTGCGACTCCGCCGTCGTGCGGGTCCTGTCCGCGAACAGCCCACCGGGTGCTCGGCGAAAAGCCCTGGTCACGGCTGACGCCTCCGCGCCCGGCGGGCGCCCGTTCGCGGCCACCCGCGCGCGAGAGTCGCTTGCATGACGACGCACTGAGGTCTCACGTTCCCCGCCATCGCGGACGCCTCGAGCGTGGCAGAAATTGCTACGTCCTCCACGGAGTTGCCGCCAAAACGCGACGGTGTCGCTGGCACGATATTCGCCACTCCGCGGCCTGAATGCCTGCTCCACCAAAGCTTCTCGATCGCGTGCGCGACGCGATCCGGACGCGTCATTACAGTCGCCGGACCGAGGACGCGTATGTGTACTGGATCCGGCGGTACATCGTCTTTCACAAGAAGGTCCATCCGTCGACGATGGGCGCGCCGGAGATCTCGGCGTTTCTGACATGGTTGGCGGTAGAGCAGCGGCTCAGCGCGTCGACCCAAAACCAGGCACTCTGTGCGGTGCTGTTCCTCTATCGTGACGTCCTGCAGATGGAGGTCGGCGCGATTGCGCAAATGCCGCGCGCCCGAATGCCGACTCGGCTGCCGGTCGTCTTGAGCCGGGAAGAAGTGAGCCGTGTTCTCCAGCGGCTGCCTGGGGCGATGTGGATTGTCGGCACACTGCTGTATGGCGCCGGGCTCCGGCTTCAGGAGTGCCTGGAGCTGCGCGTCAAGGACGTCGACTTCGACCTCAACCAGCTGCTGGTGCGGCGTGGGAAGGGCCAGAAGGATCGGCGGACGATGTTGCCCGGGGTGGTCAAGGAGCCGTTGCGGGCGCACCTTGTGGAGGTGAAGACGCAGCACGAGCGGGACCTGATCGAGGGGGTGGGACGTGTGGTGCTGCCGTTCGCGCTGGACCGGAAGTACCCGAATGCTTCGACCGAGTGGGGGTGGCAGTTCGTGTTTCCCGCGGCGCGGATCTGCCGCGATCCAGAGTGGGGTCCGCCGTCCCGGTTTCACCTCCACGAGTCGGCGGTGCAGAAGGCGGTGGCTCGGGCCGCGCGAGAAGCTCGGGATGACGAAACGCGTGGGGCCCCATACGTTGCGGCATTCGTTCGCGACCCATTTACTCGAGGACGGCTACGACATCCGGACGGTGCAGGAGCTGCTGGGGCATGCTGATGTGACGACGACGATGATTTACACGCACGTGCTCAATCGAGGAGCGTTGGGAGTGCGGAGTCCGGCCGATCGGCTGTGACGGATGCGACTAGTAGTTCGCAGGCGAGCCCAGCGCGTAAGCCGGTCGGACATCACTCGCCGTCTTCGCTCGTAATCCTTGCGCTGGTGACGATTACGGCCGACGCGTGCCCCGATCGCGTCCGTGGATGACACGCCGGCGTGGCGTGTCATTTTTCCGCGGGCGTGTCAACACGGCAACCGAATGTGTTCGCGAGGCGTGCTAAGATTCCGCCTTTCTTGCACTTCGAGTGGATCTAAACCCGACCGCTTCGCTGTGGTTCGCCAGCGAACTGTGGGTTTCCGTCTACTCCGGTACAAGTTAGACCGCCAAGGAACAGACGGTATGGTTGACCCGAAGCCAGACGATATTCCACTGAAGATCTTGATCTGTGACGCCGATCAACACTCGGCGCGCGTGCTCAATCAGGCCATCGGCGACGCAGCGGGCGTCCTCACCGTTAAGGCGGTGCACACGGTTGAGGCAGCAGAGGCCGGCGTGCAGCGAAACGGATTCAACACGATTTTCGTCGACCCACTATCAATCGGTCTCGATCCGGCCAGCAGGTTCATATTTGGCATCCGTAGCACGATTCCAGAGATCGTCTTCGTGCTTTACGTCGACAAGGCCGCGGCCGAGCGGCGGCGAAAAGAGTTCTACAAGGGCACGCGCCACCGTTTCGCCCACTATTACGAGCTCGACAAACAGACGCCAGTCGGTTCGTTTCGCGACGAGCTCGCGACAGTTCTTACCGTGTGCAGGGCAGACCTCAGCTGGCGCATGTCTGCGGCCCAACTTGCCCTATTGATGCAAGAAGCCAAACAATTGGTTCCTTCTCGCAGCGATCCGTCAAGTCAGCTTCTTGTTGACCGGCTCCAAGAACTCCTGAACCGCCTCGAACCCGCTCTGGAGCAGAAGCGCCCCGCCGCTCACGGCAAGCGGGTGTTCCTATCGTACCGGTTCGCCGAAACCGAGTACGTTCGCGGGTTGACTCAGCTATTGCAACAATCGGGCTTCGAGGTCGTCACCGGCCACGCTGCGAACACGTACATCAGCAAGGCCGTGATCGAGCGAATTCGGGAATGTGACTACTTCCTGTGTCTCATGACGCCATCTGCTAGAAAGGACGACGGTACATACACTGCGAGTCCGTGGCTACTCGAGGAAAAGGGAGTGGCACTCGCCGTGGGGAAACCGATTGTTCTCATGGTCGAAGAGAGCGTAACCGACTTCGGCGGCTTGCAGGGCGACTGGCAGCGCATACACTTTGCCCAGAAGGGCTTCTTGAGCGCGGCGCTTCAGGCTGTCGAACAACTCAAGTCTTATGCCGGAAGCACGGCGGTCTAACACTGCATGCAGCCGACGGCGCACACGACGGTTCGCGCCGCGGCTGATGCACAGCGTTAGGCTTCTGATCGGCATCGTGAGCGGACCTGAAGGCAAACGACCCAAACTCCTCGAATTGAGTTGTTCGTGGACGTCCAACTGGCGTGGAGACACAAGAGATGAAGACCGTTGTTGCGCTGATCGTCTTCGTGGCCCAATCGGTCGGTTTTGCACAATCGGATCCCACAGTGGCCATCGCGGGTGGCCGCCTCAGGGGAGCCATGCTCGATCAGGGCGGCGCGACATTCAAAGGCGTGCCCTATGTGGAACCACCGATCGGCGACTTGCGCTGGCGCGAGCCCATGCCCATAAGGCCTTGGGCAGGTGTGCGCGACGCTCGGGAATTCGGCGCGATGTGCGCTCAAAGACCTTCGGCTATCGCTCCGGCGTCCGTTACGCGTTCGGAAGACTGCCTTTTTCTGAATGTGTGGACACCCGAGTGGCCCAGCAGGTCGCGAAAGCCGGTGATGGTGTGGATACCTGGTGGAGGTAATTTCGGCGGTGGAAGCTCTTCAGCGACATTCGATGGCGAGCGGCTTGCGCGCCGCGGCGTTGTGGTGGTGACTCTGAACTACCGGCTTGGCTCCTTTGGCTTCTTCTCACACCCCGCACTGACGCGGGAGTCGCCGCACCACGCATCCGGCAACCAGGGCATCCTCGATCAGATCGCCGCACTCAGATGGGTCAAGGAGAACATCACGGCTTTCGGCGGCGATGTCAGCAACGTAACGATCTTTGGAGAGTCGGCCGGCTCGTTGGACGTGAGCGTGCTGATGACGTCGCCACTGTCGAAGGGTCTATTCCGCAACGTGATCGGTGAGAGCGGCGCCGTGGTGCTGGTGGGCGATCCTCTGCCTTTACAAGAAGCCGAGAAGCGTGGGGAGAGCAGAGCTGCGCGTTGGAAGGCGCCAGCCGGTGTATCGGTTGAGGCGTTGCGTGCGGTGCCGATGGCCGAGATTCTCGACGCCGACCCGGATTACACGGCAGGAGGCAACATTGCGAACGTGTTTCCGAATCTCGGAATCACGGTCGACGGCTATGTCTTTCCGAAAAAGCCTGCCGCGGTCTTCGCCGCTGGTCAGCAGCACCACGTCGCCTTGCTGCTTGGCAATAACGCACGCGAGCAGGTTCCCGGCTCATTCCCCCCAACCGATCTACCAAGCGCAATCGCCGCCGCATATGGTCCGCTCACCTCACGGGCACAGGCGCTCTACGCCGGCCCGGCGGACCCGTCCTATGGAACCGCGCCCGAACAGTGGGGGACCGACACGTCGTTTCGATGCGGCGCGGTTCAGCAGTTGATCTGGCACGCTGCCGCGAGAAACCCAGCGTACGAATACGAATTCGCTCGCGTGCCGTCGGGGAGAGAGGCGCTGGGCTCGACGCACGCATCCGAAGTCTCACACGTGTTCGGCACGCTGGATCGGGGTGTTATCGGTGTTGGTCCGCCAGCTAGAGCTACTGAAATCGATACCCAGATCTCCGAAGTAATACAGCAATATTGGGCTAATTTCGCGAAGACGGGCGATCCCAACGGCGGCCGGTTGCCGAAGTGGCGAAAGTTCGACACCTCATCACGCGCATACATGCAATTCACCGATGCTGGTCCGATAGCCAAAGAAGGACTGCGTCGTCCGTTCTGCGACCTGTTCATGGAAAACGTTACGCGATTGATGAAACAGTGAACCGACCAACGGGTGCGGTCGCGCGTCTTCGCCACGAAGCCTAACACGCGCTGCACCCGACCAGCGCTAGCGGTATTGTGAGCGCTGGCGGGTGAGCGCTCCAAGCGCTGCACCAGACGGCCGCGGGCGTGAAGAAAGCGGTTGGCGGCCGCTGGTGAGCGCCGACGTTAGGCAGCAGGACCAACACATCGATGAAGATTGACGGCACACGCGCCCTCGTCACCGGTGCTTCGAGTGGCATTGGTGCGGCAACGGCGCGAGCCCTGGCGGCGCGCGGTGCGTCGGTCGTCTTGGTCGCGCGAAACGTGGAACGACTCACTGCAGTCGTGACTGGCATTGAAGCCGCCGGTGGTCACGCCAAGGCATACGCGGCCAACCTTGCAGAGGCTCAAGAAGTCAGGCGTGTCGCTCGCCTCGTACACGAGCAGCACGGTATTCCGGACATCGTGGTTAACAACGCGGGTGCTGGACGGTGGTTACCCATCGTCGACACGAGCGCGGACGAATTGCTGGCGATGGTGGCTGTTCCATTCCTGGCAGCATTCAACCTCACCCGTGAGCTCTTGCCCGGCATGCGCTTGCGCGGCACGGGCCACATCGTGAACGTGACCTCGATTGGGGCATTTCTGGTCTGGCCCAGCGCCGCAGCGTACATCTCCGCGCGGTGGGCGATGAGGGGCTTTAACGAAGCGCTGAGGGCCGAAGTGTATGGTTCACGCATCGGTGTGAGTCTTGTCGGATTCGCTCAGGTCAGCAGCAGTTTCTGGGAACACAACCCGGGAAGCTGGGAACGGCTTCCGGCCGCCGCACACCGGTTGCGCACCTTGACACCCGACGACGCGGCGGCCGCAATCGTGGAAGCGATTGAGAAAGAAAAGCGACTGGTGCTGCGGCCGAGGATGATTTACTTGCTTCGACTTCTGAATACTCTGATGCCTGGTGGTACGGAACGCCGGATGTGGCGTTGAATGGTCGCTGCGAAGAGCGTTGGACGTTCGCGCCTACGACAACAGCTGCCTAACCAAATGGAGCCGACGCGCCAGACCGTCCGTGTGATCCCGTCGCTGCGGGGCGCGGCTCATTTGAACCGTTAGACAGACTGCAGCTCAATCATGTGAGACGACGGGAGGTTTGTGAGATTCATCTTGGTTCTTTGGTGCATCTCCGCGGCCGTCGGCCAAATCACCCATGCGCAGGGCGCACCAAAGCCGCCCTGGGGTCTCGAGCCGCAGAGCACGATTCGGATCAATGTGCCGGTGGACATTCGACGCGCGATAGGCTCCGACCTCGAATACGATGAGGCCGAGCCGATTAAAGGCGTTGCCGTTGACCTCAACGGAGATGGCATCATCGACTATCTGCTGCAATCGGCACCGAGTCTTTGCGGCACTGGTGGCTGCATTTATGTTGTGTGTGATGGAGCGACCCGAAGGAAGCTCGGACAGTTCTTTGGAAGTCCGCTGTATGTTCGTGCGGAACGCGGTCACGGCTATCCGAACATCGCAACCTACAGTCACCAGAGCGCCCGGTCGGGCATCTATACCGAATACAGCTTCGACGGCAAAGCGTACGTCGTGACGTCTGCCCGTACGGTGGAGGGAGCAGCGGCAGAAGGGCTGTTCGAGACGCTGCGCCGTGTGCCAATCTGGCGGCCGCGCCCGTGATCGCTCAGACCTGTACCGGGCTGTCTAAATTCGCATGCAGCCGACGGTGCATTGCCGCGGCTGATGCGCAGCGTTAGACCTCGGAATCAGCAGGGAACGTGACGCCAAGAACGCCAAGTGCCAGTCTGATCCTATGACGCAGGCCTAGAAGCTGCTGGACCACATGAATTGGCGAGTATGTCGGCTCTTGTTGGTTGCGTCCGTGTTATCCGGATGCGGAGGGGGATCCACAACGCCGAGCGGACCCAGCCCGGCCACGAACTCGATCCCTGCGGCGTTTCAGCTTACCGGCGATCCGGAGTCGTCCTCGGGGGCGACGTGGACCTACAGGGCGACGGATGACGGAGTCGTGTATGACCTGCGGGGAATCCTGCTGAAGCCGCGCGGCCAGGGGCCGTTTCCGGCCGTCATCTTGAGTCACGGTGGCTTCCAAAACGCCCTCACCATGATTCCCGCAGCGACGGAAATGGTGATCTGGGGGCTGGTCTGCATCGCGACCAACTATACGCACGCCACCGACACCGGCGCGCCGATCGGATCGCCGGGCACGGTCGGCGATCGCGGCGCCGACCAGTCGAACATTCTGCGTGCGCGTAAGATGCTGGACATTCTCTCGAGCCTGGGCTATGTCGACATGAGCCGTGTGGCCGCGCACGGTATCAGCAACGGCGGGTTCGTCACAACAGCGACAGTGGCGACGTATCCGTCCCTCTTTCGTGTCGCCTCCCATGCGGCTGCGGGAGTGCAGGATCCTGCTACTGGGTCGCCCGAAAGCGCACCCCTCCCGAGCCTGGCTGCCGGAGTTCGGACTCCGTACAACCTGCACCACGGCGACCCTGATACAACCAACCCCCTCAGCTCCGACCAGCGACTGGCATCGATCCTCGCCGCCAACGGCGTTCCGAACGAGCTGTGGATCTATCCGGGCGCAGGACACGTGGGCTTCGTCCAGTTCCCGGCCTTCTACACACGCATTCGCGCCTGGTATGCGAGATTCGGGCTCTTCTAGGAGCGCGCGGCTCAAGCCGCACGTTGGACGCCACCCGGGATCCGCGATGAATGGCGAAGCCGGGACGGCACCCGAAAAAGGACCGTGGCGGCCGTGGGCAACGGCGGCGCTCACTGTTCTGATCGCGACAGTATTCTTCGCAGCGCAGTTTATCGTGGCCGTCCTATACCTCGTCGTCACTGTCGGAGCGTCTCCGAAGGTAGACATTCGGGCTGCGGCCAACTCCTTACCGACGGATAGCCTTTTCTTTGCCCTGGCGGAGCTCGTGGCCGGGTCTGTCGCTCTCGGCGTCACCTTCCTTATCGTCTGGCTGCGAAAGGGCCCGCCGCTCTTGGAGTACCTCGCCCTGAGGCCAGTAAGGCGCCGTACGATCCTCCTTTGGCTTCTTTACACGCTGCTCCTTGGCATTGTGCTTGACGGCATGTCCTACGCAGCCGGGTACGCTGTCGTGCCAGAGTGGATGCTGTCCATGTACCGTTCTGCCAGACTTGTGCCGGTGACTCTCCTGGCCGTACTGGTCATGGCTCCACTCCTGGAGGAGATCGTCTTCCGAGGTTTCTTCCTCGAGGGAGTCCGGCATTCGAGGCTCGGGAACACTGGCGCAGTGCTCCTAGCTTCGCTCCTTTGGGCGAGTGCTCATGTCCAGTATGAGTGGTTCTATATTGGACAGATCTTCATCCTGGGCCTCTTGCTTGGCGCGGCACGGCTTTGGACGCGCTCACTGCTTCCCCCGATCTTGATGCACGCGCTATTCAGCGGGGTCGCGACGCTCCAGGTCGCAATCCAATCCGCGAAATGACCATCGCGTCCAACAAGGGGATGAACCTGACGAGGTCCGCGCCGGAACCGGAATCGCGGCCCTCGCAGGTCATCCCCAGTGTTAGACAGCCATGGGATGTCCCGGAGCGTTGCTGGTCGTCCTGCTCGCGTCAGTGCCGACCCATGCGTCGTGACCGATGATCGAAATCCGAAAGACCAGCGGAGAGGACTTTGCGGACGTCCTGCTCCTGCTGGAACAACTGTGGCCGAATCAAGCCTTGAACGCCGCCGCGCTCCGTCGCGTGTTCTCGGCCGCGCTGGCTTCTGACCATCAGGTGTACTTGTCCGCCTGCGACGATTCACGCGTGGTCGGTTTTGCGGCGCTGACGGTGAAGAACAATCTGTGGCAGGCTGGAAATCTTGGGCACCTGGACGAGTTGGTCGTCGATGCGGCTCGGCGCGGGCAGGGTATTGGAAGCCGCCTGCTGGAGAGCATCGCTGAAGAAGCCCAGAGACGAGGTTGCACGAGGCTGGAGCTCGACACGGCATTCCATCGCGAGGCGGCACATGCGTTCTACGAAAGGCTTGGCTTCGAGCGTCGAGCCTTTCTGTTTTCGCGAAGGCTGGTCGCGGAATAGGCGTGTTATCGTCAACGAAGCCACCAAGACATGGAAGAATGCGTTTTCTGCGAAATCATCGCCGGTCGTGCACCAGCCAGTGTGGTGTATCGAGATGACGCGTGCATCGCGTTCATGGATCTCACTCCGGTTAACGCAGGTCACCTCTTGATCGTCCCGATCACGCACGCGACATATCTGGCGGATCTCGACCCCCAGACTGGCGGCGCTTTATTCACGGTGGCGCAGCGCCTGTCCGCCGCTGTCCGAAAATCCGGCATCAAAGCAGAGGGCATCAATCTTTTCCTGGCAGATGGCGAGGCGGCCGGTCAGGAAGTCTTTCACGTTCATCTACATGTCTTGCCGCGCTTTCCGGGCGACGGGTTCGGCCATCGCTTTCCGGCAACCTATGGCCAGCGCCCGACGCGCGATCAACTCGACTTGGATGCGAGGGCGATCACGCTTGCGATGGGAGCAGCCTAACCGTGTCAAGATCACCTATCGTGCACAGGGAGCCGCAGTGCTATACATGGTCATCGAGAACTTCCGCGACGGCGATCCAGTGCCCGTGTACCGGCGCTTCCGAGACAACGGACGTCTGGCACCCGACGGCCTCAAGTACGTCGCGAGTTGGGTCACGGAGGACTTGCGTCGCTGCTTCCAGATCATGGAATGCGATGACCCTTCACTCCTGAAGCAGTGGATGGCCCGCTGGGAAGATCTGACGGAGTTCGAAGTTATCCCGGTCGTCACGTCGGCCAACGCAGCCGACGCTGTCGCTTCTCGGCTCTGAAATCGGCTCGATGCAAAAGAGAAGGCGATAGAATCTGGCACGTGCGGTGCGGTCTCGACGTCTTGCTGCTCGATGAGGCCCGGCTGCGCCGCTTGCGCGGCCGGCGTGTGGCGCTGCTCGGTCATCCCGCATCGATGACCGGCGTCGAGTTGGGATTCCGCCATGCCCTGGACGCACTCGCGGAAAAGCTGGGGCCAAACCTCGCTGCCGCATTTGGACCGCAGCACGGCATGCGAGGAGACAAGCAGTACAACATGGACGAGTCCGCCAGCTACACGGACTCGCGTTCCGGAATCCCGGTGTTCAGCCTGTACGGCGACGTTCGGCGGCCCACCCCGGACATGCTGTCCACGTTCGACGTCCTCCTATTTGATCTGCAGGATGTGGGTTGGCGCGGCTACACATGGGTTGCGACGCTGCTCTACATGCTCGAGGCCTGCGCGCAGACCGGCAAGGAGGTCTGGGTTCTGGATCGCCCCAACCCCGTCGGGCGTCCGATCGAGGGGACGAAGCTCATTCCCGGTCAGGAGAGCTTTGTCGGCGTCGTTCCCATTCCCCAGCGTCATGGCCTGACGCTTGGCGAGCTGGCGCGCTACATGGTGGCGCACTTCGGTCTCGACGTGCCGTTGGAGGTGGTGCCCATGGAAGGCTACCGCCCCGACGAAGGACCGGGGTTTGGCTGGCCGCCGGACATCATCTGGGTCAACCCCAGTCCGGCCATCGCCAGTCTCAACTGCGCCCGCTGCTACACCGGGACCGTCCTGCTCGAGGGCACGAACCTCTCCGAGGGGCGCGGAACCTCCACACCGCTGGAGGTTGTTGGAGCGCCCAAGTTGAACGTCGAGGCGCTGCTCCGGCACATGACGGACACGGCGCCCGACTTCTGTCGCGGATGTTATATGCGCCCCTGTTTCTTTCAGCCCTACTTTGACAAACACACGGGGACGCTCTGTGCGGGCGTGCAGATCCATGTCGATGTTCGTGGACCCGATCCGCTCGCGTTCCGGCCTTACCGGTTCGTCTCCGCCATGCTCAAGTCGATGCGTGTCATCCATCCTGAGTTCGAGCTGTGGCGCGATTTCCACTACGAGTACGAACCGGAGCACCGGCGGCCCATCGACGTCATCAACGGCGGGCCGGCGTTGCGCCACTGGGTGGACGATGCGAAGGCAACGGTCGGCGATTGGGAAGATGCGCTATGCCCGGACGAGCAGGCCTGGGCAACCGAGCGGGCGCCGTTCCTGATCTACTGAAGCCACGCGCTGGACGGAGCGGTCCAGCTTGGGGCGTGAGACGGCACTCAGACCTCATCGAGAACCAGAACGTCTAAACCAGGCAGCCGGTGCGGCTTTCGTCTCGAATGCGAACCTTTTCATTTTGGTTCACCGTCCTGCTGGCCACGTGCCTCGTCGCGCCGTACGTCTTCGGTGTGCGGCCCAGGATGCGGCGAGACTGGTTGGCGCTCGCCCTCATCATTGCCTTTCTGATGTGGTTGCTCCCCGGCCTCGACTTCCCGCTCCGGTCACGGTAAGAAGTCAACTCTTGGTGGAGCGTGCAGTCGCCAGAGCGTCGTCAGACACCGGCTCCACGTCGGCCTCCCAAAGGTAGATCGGGTTGCCATCCATGTCTTCGATCTCGACGAAGTTGTCCCGCTCGGAGCGAATGATAGGCCCGGTCAGCCGGACACCGCGCTCGACCAGACGGGAAACCACACTCGTGATCGGCTCGTCGATTGCCAGGCCGAGCGTCACGGAGCCCTTCGTACCGGGCGTGGGGGATCTGGGTGACCGGGGATGCAGGCCGATGACCAGGGTGCGGCCCGCCTCTACGGTGGCCCATTTATCACCGTAGCGGTTCGTCAGGTTGAGCCCGAGAACGCCGGCATAGAAGCGGACAGCAGCGTCCATCTGCGAGACGTAGACGATTGCGTGCCCGCCTGCCAGCATGGCCGACGTCGTTTCCTGGGTCAGATGGTCGTCCGCCTCGAGATCGCTCTGGGGCACCATCTCAGGTGGAAACTCATGCAGGTAGGTCGCAGTGCCATCGGGATCTTCGAAACCAATGCTGTTGCCGGCCTCGAATCTGATGATGTCCCCCGTCATCCGGACGCCCCGCTGGACGAGACGTCCGATCAGTCGCTCGATGGGCTCGTACGTCTCGAGGCCGAACCCCACGGCGCCCCTCGTCCCCGGCACAGGATGCCCCGCCGATTGGGGATGCAGGCCGATGACCAGGCCGGCCCCGACTTCGTCGGTGGTCCAGTAGCTAGGGCCCGCCTCGACGGTGGCCCAGTGATTGCCAACACGGTTCGTCAGCTTCAGCCCGAGGCTTTCTGTGTAGAACCGGACGGCCGCATCCATGTTGGAGACGTAGACGGTTGCGTTCCCACCTGAAATCATGGCTGACAGCGCCTCCTTGGACGGGATACTCTCTCATCGTCCAGCGTTTGAAAAGAGCCACTCGAGAGGGCCAGTTGTGGACCGACAGCGAGACCTCTTCCTGCCGCCGATCTCCCTCGACCGCGGATCGCCCAAGCCGCTGCACCAGCAGGTGCGCAGTCAGATCGCTCGGGCCATCCGGAGCGGTACGCCCGACGGTGTGCGGCTGCCGTCGACGCGCGTGCTCGCGCAGTTTCTCGGCGTCTCGCGCAACACCGTACTGGCGGCATACGATGATCTCGCGGCCGACGGATTGATCCTGGGACGACGCGGCGCGGGGATGCTGGTCGCTGCCGCGGGCACGCGAGGGATAAGCGCATTCGATCCGCGACACGTGCTGCGTGAGGCGCAGTATCCGGCTCGTACGCTGGGAGTGGTCGACCCGGACGGCACGCCCTTGTACCTGACCTACTGAGGCGCGCTATCGGCACCGCTTCGGTCAAGGTTCGGCGCTGCAACCGCTTCAACTGGCGCATAACGAGTTGGCAAAGCGATAGGCTGACGGCGAGAGTGCCATGGCGGCGTCAGTGCCGTCTGGCGTCCCGCTTCGCCTCCGTGCTGTTGAGCGCTTTCCCGACGGTGTCGTCCAGCTCCTCTACGACGTGGAGATAACGGCCAGATGAGAGCCTTTACGCAATCAGGCGGTCGAGTCGTTCCTGCCCAGCCGATGATATCGACCCAAGCGCGACAACTTGAGGCGGCCCGAGGGACGCGGACATGAAGCGACCAATCCTTTTCTTCGTGGTCATGCTGGCCCTGAATCAGGCGGCGTTCGGACAAGCCACG
Source organism: uncultured Acidobacteriota bacterium (assembly GCA_963755195.1). Classification (GTDB taxonomy): domain Bacteria; phylum Acidobacteriota; class Vicinamibacteria; order Vicinamibacterales; family CAVVIG01; genus CAVQJU01. The sequence goes on from CAVWIZ010000001.1 coordinate 1,180,685, forward strand.
CTCGAGATCGCGCTCAAGCAAGGCACGCCCGCTGAAGCGCGAACCCGAGACCAGTTACAGAGGCTCCTGACAACGTACGACCTGTCGCCGTGGATCTACACCAAGTCCATCGTCATCGATGAGCGGGCTATTCCGTTCAGCCATCCCGTGCTGACCCTGCACACCAGGCACGCGAAGGACGACGAACTGCTGCTGTCGACTTTTGTTCACGAACAGTTCCACTGGTTCCTGTCGGAGCGGCGCGAGGCGACGGAACAGGCGATCGCCGATCTCCGGAAGCTCTTCCCGACCGTGCCCGCGGGAGGGACCGCAGGCGCGAGAGACGAGTATTCGACGTACCTGCACTTGCTGGTGTGTTACCTCGAACAGCAAGCTGTCCAGCAGGTGCTCGGGGAGTTGAAGACGAGGCAGGTGATGGAGTTCTGGGCCACCGATCACTACACCTGGGTTTACCAAACGGTGATCAGCCGGTCGCGAGATATCGGTCAGATCATGCGCGACCGGAAATTGACGCCTGCGGACCAACGTTAGGCCGGGCCAGGAATCGCGCAGGGGATACGGAGCTTGCCGTGGCCACAACGTCTGGGCCGGAATCGATTTCCGGAATCCTCAAGGCGCCATGCGCTCGAGTGTGAGCCTCGGCGGCCAGCCGCTTCCGTCAGGCAGGAAGCCGGCGTGAACCAGGTCTTGCCTCCGGCTTCGCGACTCCGACAAGCTCTGGGTACCTGGAGAGGAATTCTTCCGAGTATTCCCCTTCGAGCGGCTCGCCGAGCTGCTTCTTGATCATGGCGGCGTTGGCCACCGACTTCGCCGAGAAGTGGTTGTTCGTGTAGAGGTAGGCCTTTTTCACGATCTGGCGGGCCGCGTCGAGGGTTTCGGCAAACTCGTTGAGCTCGGGAGCGGTGTAGAGATAGTTGTAGCGGTCCTCGGCCTTCTCGTGGCTCCACCACTGCCTGGCGTTCCTTCCGTGAAGCCGCATGTAGTAGACGCCCTCGATGTTCGGCAGAAAATTCTGTTTGATCGAGAATCGAAACTTCGGTTCGTCGATTTGCACCCACGCCGCGCCGAACGGGTTGAGCAGCGAAAGCGTCTCGCCCGTCGCGTCGCTCCAGCTGCTATGCCTCAGCTCGACGGCCACGCGATAGCTCGCGAGCGCCTGGAGAAGCGATGACAGGTAGTCGCGGGACGCCGGGCTGTCTTTGAAGCTCGGCGGAAACTGCGCGAGCAGCGCGCCAAGCTTCAGGGCGGTGGCCAGCGGTTCGACGCCGCGCCTGAACTCATCGAGGTCGGTCTGGTTCGGTCGAGAAAGCGCGTCAAGCAGCGCGCGGCTCCCCGCGTCGCCGGCCGGCACGCCCCTGGCGAACGCCTCCTTGAACATCTTCGGGTGCGTGAACTTCTGGTAGAGCTTGATCGAGAACTCGAACCCCGGCGGCGTCCGTTCGGCCCAGGCGCGCGTGACCTCCGCGCGCGGCTGGCCGTAAAACGTCGAGTTCACCTCGACCGTGTTGAAGTGCTCGGCGTAGAAGGTCAGCTCGTCGAAGCCCTTTGCGCGGCCGCGCGCCGGCGGGTAGAAGACGCCGTTCCAGGTGCCTCGACCCGTCGGGTAGTTCCACCCGCTCGTGCCGATGCGGAGGTCTGGTGCGCCCATCGGCATAGAATAGCGAGAGACGAATGCTGACCGTCAACGAAATCTTCCACTCCATTCAAGGCGAGTCGACGCGCGCCGGCTCGGCGTGCGTGTTCGTCCGTTTGACGGCCTGCGATCTTCGCTGCTCGTGGTGCGACACGCCGTACGCGTTTTACGAAGGCAGGAAGATGTCGGTGGACGAGGTGATGGCGGCTGTCGTGGGTTACAAGTGCCCGCTCGTGGAAGTCACCGGCGGCGAGCCGCTGCTCCAGGAAGGCGTCTACGAGCTCATGGATCGCCTGCTCGCGGGGGGCTTCACCGTGATGCTCGAAACAGGAGGCCATCGGCCCATCGATCGGGTGCCGGTGGACGTGATCAAGATCGTCGACGTCAAGTGCCCCGGCAGCGGCGAGGCCGACAAGAACGAGTGGGACAACCTCGACCGGCTCGCGCCGCACGACGAAGTGAAGTTCGTCGTGGCCGATCGCGCCGACTACGAGTTCGCTCGCGATGTGGTCGCGCGGAGGCAGCTGGCGTCGCGCGCCGCGATCCTGTTTTCACCGGTACACGGCACTCTCGATCCGAAAGCGCTGTCCGAGTGGGTACTGGCCGATCGCCTCCCGGTGCGTGTGCAGCTCCAGCTCCACAAGATCATCTGGTCTCCCACAACGCGCGGAGTCTGAATTGGGTAATGTGGTAATCGAGTAATCTGGTAATTTGGTAACTTCACCATTACGCGATTACCACATTACTCAATTACCAGATGCAACCAGCCGTTGTCCTGCTGAGCGGTGGCCTCGACTCGTACACGGCTGCGGCGATCGCCAAAGCCGAAGGGTTCGCCTTGAATGCGCTGACCATCGACTACGGCCAGCGGCACGCGCGCGAAGTCGAGGCGGCGCGGGCGGTCGCACGGTCACTCGGTGTCGTGCGTCACCAGGAGATCTCGGTCAATCTGCGCGGCATCGGCGGATCTTCCCTCACCGCCGACATCGACGTACCGCGCGATCGAGATCTCGCCGCCACCGATATTCCCTCGACGTACGTGCCAGCCAGGAACACGATCTTCCTCTCGCTGGCGCTCGGCTGGGCGGAGGCGCTCGACGCGCGCGACCTCGTCATCGGCGTCAACGCGCTCGACTACTCCGGCTACCCGGATTGCCGTCCTGAATTCATTCAGGCATTCGAAGCGCTGGCGGCTCTCGCGACGCGAGCCGGCGTGGAAGGTGGACGCTTCCGCGTTCACACGCCGCTCATTCGCCTGACGAAGGCGGACATTATTCGGCGAGGCGTTGAGCTCAAGCTCGACTATTCCCTGACGCATAGCTGCTACGCCCCGGCCGGGGCGGGGGCGCCGTGCGGCCGATGTGACAGCTGCGTGCTCCGTGCGAAAGGATTTCAAGAAGCAGGCGTGGCCGACCCCATCCTTCTGCGCTAGAATTCCCAGGCAATTGCTGAAGTTTCTTCGCACGCAGCCCATCCTCCGGCAGGTCGCCGTCACCGCGACCGTCATGATCGTGCTGGTCCTTGTCGCGGCCTTGTGGTCTGCCGCGATGACGCGACGCGAACGCGCGGACGACTTGCAAGCCGAGGCGGGCACGATTGCAGCGACCTCCACGGCGCTGCTCGAAGAGTACTTCGTCAGCCTGGACGCGATGGCCCTGATGCTGGAGCGCCACCCGGCCGTCCGCACGTTCGACGCCGGTGTGTGCAACCCGCTGTTCGCGATGATCCTGACCGAGCAGCCGCTTCTGAACAACATCCTTCTGCGTCGCTGGGACGGGCGCCTCGTGGCGAGCGGTGTTGAGGGAGCAGCGCCGCAGCCTGCGCCGCCACCGGTCGTGTTCCAGGTCCTGAAAACGGGACGTCCCACGGCGAGCCAGCTCGCGGTCGGTCCGATCACGGGAAGACAAACCGTTCTGCTGGTCTATCCGGTTCGAAACGACGCTGGTGCTGTCGCCGGTGTCCTTGGCATCAGCCTCAACCTGCAACGGCTCGAAACGATCTTCGCAAACCTGTTGTTGCCTTCCGGTTCGACCGTCACGCTCGTCGATCGGAATGGGCGCGTGATGGCCCGAAGCCGCGACAGCGAAAAGTTCATCGGCACCCAGTTCGAAGTGACGCCGCGGGAACCAAAGGACGTGCCGCGGACTTCTCTCCAGACCGATCTCGACGGCGTGGACCGGTTTCACGGCAACGCGGTCATCGATCGGGGACCCTGGCTCCTGAGCGTCGCCATTCCGCGCAGCCAGGTGCTCGCGAGCCTGACGCCGCTCTGGAGGCGCAACCTCACGATCGTCGCCATCACCAACCTGTCGGTCCTGTTGCTCGCCCTGTGGATCTCGCATGTGTTTGCGCGCGACCTGAAGCTGCTGAGGAACGCCGCGAAGCGCATTGCGGACGGCGATCTGTCGCCGCCAGACGAGCATTCGGTGCCCAATCTGGAGCTCGCGCAGTTGCAGGACGCGTTCGTCACCATGGCCGCCCGCCTTCGCGACACGCGCGATGCGCTCGAACGTCAGTTCGAGCAGGAGCGCAAGATGCACGAAACCCTGCAGTCGCTGCAGCGGCAGGTCGTCCGGCAGGAGCGTCTGGCCGCCGTCGGCCTGCTCGTGTCCGGCGTGGCGCACGAGCTCAACAACCCGCTTCAGGCCATCCTTGGCACGGTGGAACTCCTCGAGCGGCAGGAAGACCTCCGCCCGGAAATACGGAGCGAGATCGCGTTTGTGAAAACGCAGAGCGGACGCGCGCGAGAGATCATCCGGAACCTGTCACGTTTCAGCAACCAGCAGCCGGGCACGCCGACGATGATCGATCTGCGCGACGTCATCGGCGAGATCGTCCAGCTGCGCAAGGGAAACCTCGACAACGCGTCCATCGCCCTCGACATCGAGGCCTCGTCCGGGCGCAAGGTGTTCGCCAATTTCACCGAGATCGAGCAGGTGACGCTGAACTTCGTCATCAACGCTCAACAGGCCATCGAGGGAGCGAAGCCCGCGAAAGGCCGCATCCTGATTCGCCTGACGGATGCTGGAAAGAAAGTGCGCCTCGAGGTCAGCGACAACGGACCGGGCGTCGGTCCGGCCGACGAGCCCAAACTGTTCCAGCCGTTTTTTACGACCAAGCCTGTTGGCAAAGGCACCGGCCTCGGTTTGTCGGTGAGCTACGGGATCATCGATTCGTACGGCGGGGCTATCGGCTACGCCAACAACGAATGGGGCGGCGCGACGTTCTTTTTCGAGTTGCCGAGCGCGGATTCGCAGGCGACGGACTCCGGGACCACGAATGACCGAGCGCCTGTATCACGCCGATCCGTACTGCCGGGAGTTTGACGCGACGGTCCGGAGCGTCGCCGGGCGGGACGGCCGCACGATCGTCACGCTGGATCGCACGGCCTTCTATCCCACATCCGGAGGCCAGCCGTTCGACGTCGGCACGCTGGGCCCGCATCCAGTCGTCGAGGTCAGCGACGAAGACGACGGCGTAATCGTGCACGTCCTCGATGTGCTTGACGGGCGTCAGCCTGGCGAATTGCTCCAGGCAGGTCAGGCCGTCCGCGGGACAATCGACTGGGCGAGGCGCTTCGATCACATGCAGCAGCACAGCGGCCAGCACGTCCTTTCGGCCGCATTCGATCGGTTGTTCGCCGCCAGAACCGTGAGCTTCCATCTTGGAACAGCCGCCTCCACGATCGATCTGGCCCGCGAGCTCTCCCGCGAGGAGATCGCCATCGCCGAAACCGAGGCCAACCGCGTTGTCTGGGAGAATCGTGCGGTGACGATCCGCTTCGTAAGCGCCGAGGAAGCCGCCGCGCTTCCGTTGCGCAAAGAGCCGACCCGACAGGGCCCGCTGCGGTTGATTGACGTTGAAAATTTCGACCTGTCCGCCTGCGGGGGCACGCATGTCGCGCGAACCGGGGCCATCGGTGTCATCGCCATCGGCGCGCTGGAGCGATTCAAAGGTGGCCAGCGCGTGGAGTTTCTCTGCGGGGGACGCGCGCTCGGCAGATTCCGATCGATGCACGACACCCTCGGCGCCGCCGTGCGGCTTGTATCGGTATTGCCCGACGAAGTGCCCGGGGCGATCGAACGGCTCCAGGCAGAAGCCCGCGACCGGCAGCGCGCCTTGAACGCGCTGCGGCAAGACCTCGTACGCTACCGCGCCGAAGAGCTCGTCGCGTCGGCGGAGCACACAGGCGCGGGCCGGCTTGTTCTTCGCGCTGTCGACACCGATGCCAACGGACTGAAGTCGCTTGCGACGGCCATCGTGGCGAAACCTGGCTGCGTTGTCGTGCTGGTCTCGACGACCCGTCCGGCGCTGGTCATCGCGGCCCGCTCGAAGGAGGGTGTCGCCTCGGCGTCTCAGGTGGTTGGCGCGCTCACCGCGAAGTTTGGCGGGCGCGGCGGCGGAAAGCCCGACCTTGCCCAGGCCGGCGGTCTTGATGCCAGCCCGGACGAGATTCTGGCCGCGGCGCGCGCCCTGGTAGCGGCGGGCGCGAGCTAGCGCCGAAATGTCGCCAGCCGGACGACGATGGCGTCGGCCGCGTCCGTGATCGTGCTCGCCGGGCCGTCGAAATTGTTCGCGAGAATCGCAAAGACGATCTTCTCTCCGTCGGCCGTGCGCACGTAACCCGCCATCGCGCGCACGTTCGCCATCGCCCCGTCCTTGATTCGCGCGTTGCCCTCGGCCGCGGTGCCCTTCATCCTCGAAACGAGCGTGCTGTCCCGGCCGGCGATCGGCAGCGTCGCCTCGTACTGTTCTCTGAGGCGATCGTCGCGATCGACATGCGTGAGTATCGCCACGAGCGTTTCCGGCGTCACGTAGTTGTATCGCGACAGCCCGGAGCCGTCGGCCTGAATGAGGCCCGCGGTTTCGACATTCCAGTCCTGGAGCACCGTCCGGACCGCCGCCCGACCGGCCTCCGCCGTAGCGGGTCGACCGTTTGCCCCCAGTGTCTTGAGGAACGTCTCCGCGTACTGGTTCTGGCTGAACTTCATGAGCGTGGTCGCCAGGACCGCAAACGGAGGTGACTGGTACGTGACGAGTGGAGCGGCCACGGTTGGTGACGGCACAACGTCGAGGTCGTCGGCGTCCACGGCCTGGCCGTGCACCTCAACGCCGTTGGCAATGAGGGCGGCGCGAAGCGCCGTCACGAAGTACAGCGTCGGGTTGTCGACGGACATCGTTTGAACGATGGGCCGGCCGCGGAGCGGCACCGAGCCTCGGAGTTCCAGTCGGGTCGATCCGGGCAGGCGCCGCCGTTCGACCGCCGGCGCAGAGGCGGCGGCCGCCGTGGTCACCAGGCTGTGGACGCGGAGCAGTCCCGTTTCCGCGACATCCGGTGTGAGGGCGACCGAAGCCATCGAGCCGACCGTCGTGCCGGGCGCGACCGTCACCCGCACCACGTTCTCGTTGAACTGCAACGCGCTCACACCGGCCGCGAAGCCCGCGACCAGGTCGTCCCACGACCAGCCGAATCCGAGCCCGTCGTCGTCGAACGCGCTGTCGTCGCCGACAATCCGTCCTTCGATTGTGCGGACGCCGGCGGTCTTGAGTTGGTCGGCCCAGCTGCCGAACAACCGCGTTGCCGCGCCGTCCCAGTCGTCGATACTCGGATCGCCGGAGCCGACGACGATGAGATCGCCGTGGAGGACGCCGTCGCTGATCGGACCGGTGACCTGCAGAAGGGTCTCGTAGTGGTAGTCCCATCCGAGTGTTTCGGCCGCGGCCGCCAGGGTGATCGCCTTCATCGACGACGCCGGCATCAGGAGCTTTCCGGCGTTGAGCGAATACCACGTTTCGTCGCGGGCGAGCGGCCGGACGAGCACCCCCCAAAGCCCGCTGGCCAGGGCTGGCGCGGCGAGGATGCCGTCGATGTCGCGTTGGAGCGCCGTGACCGTTGACGACGGCACGGCCTGGGCGGCTGCTGCGATTGGAAGGGCTGGTAGGGCTGGAAGGGCAGGTAAGGCTGGAAGGGCTGGTAGGGCTGGAAGGGCAGGTAAGGCTGGAAGGGCAGGACGGGCTGCCAGCGACAACGTGAACGCGAGAGCGACGATTGCCGTGCTACTTCGCGAGCTCATCCAGCTTCTTGATGATCTCGTCGAATTCCGTGGAGCTGATTTGCGCGGCGCCGGAGTCGCCGACGCGTGACGCGTACACCGAGTCGGCCGATTTACCGAACTTCACCCGCTCTTCCTTCTTCCCGTCGTCGAACTTTGCGTACACCGTCATGACGGGGGAGTCGAGCCCCGTTTTCGCGGTGGAGTCCATGAACGTCGTCGCACGGACGCTTTCCAGCTTGGCGAGGAACACGCTCATCTTCTCTTTGTCCGCGTCCGCCGGATTCGGACTGGCCCGGCGCCAGGTGTCCTCGGCCGTGGCGTCTTTGCCCTTCACCTTGTCGAACGCAACGGTTTGAGTGCCGCGCGTGATCTCGATGCGGTTCGCATCGTACGCACGGAAGGCGAACAGATCCTTGCGGCGGTAATCGTTGACGCCCTTGCCGAGATCGTCGGCCAGCGAGCTCTCGATCGTCATGACGAGGGGCCTGGACGCGTCGCGGGCGTAAAGCGTTCCCCCGTCGGCCTTGCCGCCGACGAGCAGCGTGGCCTTCGCGCTCCCGAGGCTCAGGGTGAGCGTCCCCGTGGGTTTGTCGAGACCGTACTTCTTGAGATCCGCCGGCCCCGCGTTCTCGGCCGCCACCGACTTCATTTGCGTGCCGAGGAGTTTTCCGAGCAGTCCTTCGACGGCGGAGTTGTCGGAGTTTACTTGAGCAGGCTTCGTGAGGTTCCAGTCGCTGCCGCTCTTGACGATCTCAAGGGTCTTGCCGGCCGAGTCGATTTCGATGCGATCGACCTTGTCGCGGTCGAAGCGAAGCGCCGCTTTGTCGCGGAGGTCGAACGTGCTGCGATTGAAGGTCCCCTCCTGAAACGCCGGAATGAGAAAAACGCGCTTGTCGGAATTCCGCGCGGCGAAGAGGTTGCCGCCCGTGGGAGATTTCTGGCCGATGAGCAGACGGCTGAAGTCCTTGTCGCCCGGCGCCTTGAAGTCGACTTCGATTCGGGGAGTGCTGAGACCGTAGTCGTTGAGGCTGGCCGGGTTCTCGTCGATGACGCGGACGACTTCGAGCTGCGACAGCGCGGACGTGATGCTGGTCACCTCGGCGTCCGCCGCCAGGCTCGCGACGGGCGTGACCAGGCGCCAGCCGTCCTTGTCCTTCTTGAGCGTGCTCGTGTCGCCCGATTCCGCCGTCACCCGAAGCTCATCGAGCTTGTCGGCGTCGAGCGTTGCGAACACCTTCTCCAGTTTTGATCCGGCCGTCTCCTCCGGCTGCTTCCAGGTGACGAAGTAGATGTAGGCGAACAGCCCTCCGAGAACGACCACCAGTGCGACGGTTGTCCGCAGCCCGCGCATCTATCGCCTCCGCCACCAGCTGTAGACTCCCGCGCCGAACACGAGGCCGGGAATGACGAGCAGCGACAGCACCGTGACGTTGTTCTGCTGCGCGGCGGTCATCGTCACGCGCCGGTCGTCGGGTTCCTTCGGCCGGATGGCAATCAGGTTTTCCTGCTGCGAAAGCCAGCCGATGGTGTTCAAGAACAGGTCGCGATTGCCCCCGATGCCGAGCGCGGCCTTCGACGCGAAATCCGAGTCGCCGAACACCACCACTCGCGTTTCCGGTTTCGGCGCGTCCGCCTCGCCGGGCTTGGGAGGCGAGGCGGGCGAGGCCGGCGCCGCCGTCGCCGATACGGCCGCGCCCACCGTGACCGGGCCCTGCTTGTCGCCGCTCGCGGCGTCCATCGAGACCTTGCCCGACGTCAGCAGCCCTTTGATGTCGGATTCCGCCCAGCTCCGCGGGCTCGTCTCGACGAAGCTCTGAGCCGTGTGTCCGTCGATGCCGCCCGTCACCGGTGTCACGGAGCGAGCCAGCGGATATCCCGTGATGACCTTGAGCCGCTGCGTGATGGCATGCGACGGGTAGCTGGCCGCGAGCGGCACTTCAGGACCGGTTCCAATCACCTGTCCCATACCGCTGACGTCCACCACGATGTTGTTGCCGACGTCCACGCCCCACTCATGGGCCAGCGCCACCAGGTTCGTCAGCGGCGGGCTGTCGGGCTTCTCCGGCGGGTCGAGTTCGAGGAGAAGTTTTCCGGCCTTGGCCAGGTATTTCTTCAGCGCGTCGATTTCGGCGGGGAAGAAGTCGATCTTCGGTCCGGCCACGACCACCACCGCGGCGTCGTCCGGCACGGCGCCCGCCTGCGCGAGCACCAGCTTGTCGACCGTGTAGTTCTCGCGGCCGAGGGCGGCCGCGATGTCGCTGTAGCCGTCGCGATTGGTTGCCGCGGTGTCTTTTTCGCCGTGGCCCTGGACGAAGTACAGCTTTCGCTGCTGACCCTGGACGACCTTGATGATGGCGGTCGTGATGTCCTGCTCCGCGTCCGAGGTGATGCGCTCGGTCCGGCTCTTATAGCTGAAGAGGATGGTGCCGTAGCTCTGGATCTGGTTCTGTGACGCGATCGCCGGCTTCTTGTCGGGATCGATGTATTCGGTGGAGACCCTCTTCGACAGGTACTCGTACTCTCTCAGCTTGTCCTTGAAGCGCTGGAAGTTCGTCTCTTCGGCGAACACCATGATCTGCAGCGGCGCGTCGAGCTTGGCCAGCACGTTGCGCGTCTGCTCCGACAGGCTGAACTGCTGGTTCGTCGTCAGGTCCCATCGCTTGTTCTGGCGGGCGCCGATGTAATTGACGGCCACCAGAATCCCGAGGACGATGAGCACGCTCGCCCCGGTCAGCGTGCCGTAGCGTGCCTGCCGCCGCGAGAACATCTTCGCGATGTCGCGCCACTGCCCGAGGATGTAGACGAGCAGGCAGACAAGTCCCGCATAGGCCAGATACGAGGCGTACTGGTCGAACTGGCCCTTTGCGGGATTGCCGATTCGGATCGCGAGCGCGGCGACGACCGCCGCCACGCCGAGCCAGCCGATTGCACCGATGATTCGATTCAGCATGTTAGCCGCGCCACCGTTCGCTGTCGACCGACTTGGCGGTCAGAAACAACCCAAATGTGATGAAGCTCAGGTAGTAGATGAGGTGCGTCGTGTCGATCACGCCCTTCGTGAAGTCGTCGAAGTGATCGACGATCGACAGATAGGCGGTCAGCTTGTCGCCCGTCGGTCCCGCGAAGCTGCCAATCCAGGTGATGATCCACAGAAACAGGAACACCGCAAACGTCACCGTGCCGGCGACGATCTGGTTCTTGGTCAAGCTCGAAATGAACAAGCCCACCGAGATGAAACAGCCCCCGAACAGCAGGAGCCCCAGATAGGCGGTGAGAATCGCTTTCCACTCGGGGCGGCCGAAAAAGAACAGGACGCCCATGTGGACGAGCGTGACCGCGAGCATCGCGCTGTAGAGCGCCATGGCCCCGAGGAACTTGCCCACGACAATCTGCAAATCGGTCACCGGCGAGGTGAGCAGCAGCTCGATCGTCCCCGATCGCTTTTCCTCGGCATACGTCCGCATCGTGATCAGCGGGAGCATGAAGAGCACGACGACGGTGACGTTCTGCAGCAGCGGACGGATGAGCTGCTGGTTCACGTTCATCGAACCGCCGCCGAGCCCCGCCTGCATGCTCTGTCCGACGAAGTATCTGAGGATCGCGACGAAGAAGAAGCCATACAGGGCCGCGAAACAGCCGATCACGATATACGCGATCGGCGACGCGAAGTACGCCCTCAGCTCTTTCTGCGCGAGCGCGACGATGTTACGCATTGGGAACCTCTTCTGGGGTTGGCGCTGGCGCCGTCTCGTCGGTCGTCACCGACAGGAAGACTTCCTCGAGGCTCATGTGCATGGGCCGGAGCTCGACGAGGCCCCAGCCGTTGGTCACCACGGTCCGGGCGAGATCGCGCCGCACGTCGCGTCCGCTTTCGCTGGCCACTTCGTAGCCGACCAGGCTGTCGCGCCGATCCGACTCGGTGACGCGCGTGACGCCTGCCACGCGGCCGAGCATCGCCGCGGCATCGGCGCCGTTGGCATCCACCTGCACATACATGGTTTCCGAGCCGCCCAGGCGCGCGATCAGGTTGTCGGGCGTGTCCACCGCCACCACCTTGCCCTTGTTGATGATGACGACGCGCTGGCAGGTCTGCGACACCTCCGGGAGGATATGCGTGCTGAGGATGATTGTGTGGTTGCCCGCGAGCTCCTTGATCAGCTCGCGCGTCTCGATGATTTGCTTCGGGTCGAGCCCGGCGGTCGGCTCGTCGAGGATGAGCACGTCGGGATTGTGAATCAACGCCTGCGCGAGGCCGACGCGCTGCTTGTAGCCCTTCGACAGCTTCGAGCACAGGCGGTTGGCCATGTCCGTGACGCGCGTCCGGTCCATCACCGTCCGGACGCGCTGACGTTGATCGGCGGCCGGCACGCCCTTGATCTTGGCGACGAAGGCCAGGTATTCGATGACGCTCATGTCGGGGTAGAGCGGCGGCGTCTCCGGCAGGTAGCCGGTCCGGCGCTTGGCCTCGATGGGCTGCTCGAATACGTCGAAGCCGGCGACGATGGCCTTTCCCTCGGTGGCCGGCATATAGCCGGTCAGGATGCGCATGGTCGTGGTCTTGCCGGCGCCGTTCGGCCCCAGAAACCCGAGGATTTCTCCCCGTTCCACACGGAAGCTGACGTCGTCCACCGCGGTCACTCGACCGTAGCGCTTGGTAAGATTCTGAACCTCGATCACGGGTGAACCTCTTTTAACTACAATCCGACCAAAAATGCTACCCGAACCATAGGAAAATGTGTAGCTCGGGCCATGCGGGCTCGTATGGAGGCTTCATGTCTGCAGACGTTGGATCGAAAGCGCCGGACTTTACGTTGATGAACCAGGATCGAGAGCCGGTGACCCTCAGCGCCGAAAAAGGTCACCCGGTCGTGCTGGCGTTCTTCCCCGCGGCGTTCAGCGGGGTGTGCACAAAGGAGCTTTGCACGTTCCGCGACAACATCGCCAAGCTCAATAGCGCCAAGGCGAAGGTCTATGGCATCAGCGTTGACACTTTCTTTACGCTGAAGGCGTTTCAAACCGATCAGAAACTGACGTTCCCGCTGCTCAGCGACTTCAACAAGCAGGTGATTCGCGACTACGGCGCGTTCAACGAAGACATGATTGGCCTCAAGGGCATCGCCAAGCGTTCGACATTCGTCATCGACAAGGACGGTATCGTCCGGCATCGCGAAGTGCTCGACGATGCGCGCAACGAGCCAGACTACCAGAAGGTGTACGACACGCTGGCATCGCTGGCGTAGGGGAAAGTTCAAAGGGCAAAGGGCTGGCTCCTCCGGGCGGCCAGCCCTGACGTCCAGAGCCCACGAGCCACGAAGCGCCAGCCACGACTCAGTCCGTTTTCTCTGGCTGCCGGCCCGGCGTGGACAGCCACACACGCGCGACGCGAATCCCGTCGAGCGCATCCACGCGCACCCTTCGTCCTTCCAACTCCACCACATCGCCCATGCGCGGGCGGCGTCCCAGCTGGCCGAGCACGTACCCGCCCACCGTCGTATAGGTATCCTGATCGATGTGGAGACCAAACTGGTGGTTGGCGTCGGACGCGAGGACGAGCCCGTCGAGCTCGGCCGAGCCATCCGCCAGCACGTTGATACGCGCCGTGCCGCTGGCGTGGCCGCTCAGGTCGCCCACGATGCGTTCCATCAGCGACTCGAACGTGACCATGCCGGCCGTTCCGCCGTGCTCGTCGATGACCAGCGCTTCCCGCACGCCCCGCCGCCGCATTTCGGCCAGCACCTCGTCGGCGGCCAGCGTTTCGGGGACCGTGAGGGCCTCGCGCGCCAGCGCGGCCGCGCTGATGGGTCCGCCCTGCTCGACGGGCTTCAGCAGATCTACGACATGCAGAATCCCGACGACATCGTCGAGGCTCGTCCGATAGACCGGCACGCGGCTGTACCCTCCGCGCGAGATGACATCGATGAGCGCCTGGCGCGGCGCGGCCGCCGCCACGGCCACCAGCTCCGTTCGCGGCACCATCACCTGTCCGGCCGTCAGATCGGCGAAGCCGAACACGCGATGGAGCATCTGCTCCTCACCCTCCTCGAGGACGCCGGCCTCCTGGCTGGCGGTCACGAGCATCTTCAGCTCCTCCTCGGAGTGCACCATGCCGTGGCGGCCCTTGCTGCGGAGTCCGAGCGCTCTGACGACCGCCCGGCCCGTGCCGTTCAACAGGCGGATGAAGGGCGAGAAGAGCCTCATGAAGAGCTCGGTGGGCTTCACCACGAGCAGCGCCGTGGCCTCCGAGCGCTCGAGCGCGATCGTTTTCGGCGCAAGCTCGCCGAGGACGATGTGGAGCGCGGTGACGATGGCAAACGCGATCGCCACGGCCACGCTGTGGGCGGTCGTCACGGCCAGAGTGACGGGCAGAAACCCGAGCGACGGCTGGATGATGGACGCGACGGCCGGCTCACCGATCCACCCGAGGCCCAGGCTGGCCATCGTGATGCCGAGCTGTGTCGCGGCGATGTAGCTGTCGGGACTGGTCACGGCGCGGCGCACCGCACGCGCGCCGCGATGGCCCTCGGCGACGAGTTGATCGACGCGCGTCTTGCGCACCGCCACGATCGAAAACTCGGCCGCCACGAAGAAGCCGTTGGCCACGACCAACGCCAGAACGGCAGCCAGGCGCCAGAACACTTCTGCGATCTCAAATTGGCTCATTGGGTAATCTCGTAATCGGGTAATCGCAGCCGGTGCCGATTACCAGGTCACCAGATTACTCAATTACTCGATCCAGATCGCCTAGGCTTTTCTGTTCGAGAAGAAGTGCGCGTCGACGAAGTTGTCGATGATGGCCTGGTTGGCGGGATCGACTTTTTCGAACTGGATGCCCATGCCGACGCGGCGGTCGCTCCATGCGACGCGCCCCTCGGCATCGATGTCGCGGCGCGATCCCGGCATCCGGAAGCGAACCTTGATCTTGAGGCCGCCGTCGAGGGGACTCGTGGTGCGGATGCTGATGCCGCCGCGGCTCAGGTTGAGCGTCAGGGCGGCCGCGATCGTGTTGCCGAAGCGATATTGAATCGGAATGCCCAGGACGACGCGCGGGCTGCTGCGGCGGTTGAAGTTGTCCGGGAAGAGATGCGGCGCGAGCGACGGCAGGATATGCTGCAGCGCGCTGTACTCGTTGACGTAGCCGGCGACGCCGAGCGCCGCGAGGTCGCGCACTTCGTCCGCGCTGGCGATCGTCCCGCTGAACACCAGAATCGGCAGCTTCCCATCGTCGAGCTTGCGAATCGAACGAACCAGCTCGATGCCCGGGGCGTGCGGCAGCCGCAGGTCGAGGACGATGAGGTCCAGCTCGGGTAGGTCGGCGGCAACCCGCGCGAGCAGCTCCGCCGCGCTCTTGACGGTGATGGCCTTGTGTCCGGCGCTCTCGAGCGCCGTGCGGAAGCGATCGCGGACAAACGCCGTGTCGTCGGCGACGATGACTGTCTTGGTCGTGACCGTGGTGCTCGCCATCTCTGAGCAGCTATTGGAGCACGTTTACGGCGGCCTCAGGACGAAATTGCGGACATCCGCACGAAGTCGATATAATCCCAAGGCTTGACGTCAATCGCGCCCGCCGGGCGGATTCTGGCACGTCACCGACCTAAATGCCAAGTTCTCCGCGACGCCGACGCGATGTTGAGGACGAAACGGAATGGCCATCTGCCCTGAGTGCGACGCGGAAATCGAAGTCGACGAGTTTGATGTCGACAAGGGCGATCAGCTGAGCTGCCCGGATTGCGGTTCGAATCTGGAAGTCACCGGGCTGTCGCCGATCGAGCTCGACCTCGCGCCCGACGACGACGACGAGGATGACGACGCGGAGGACGAGGACCTCGTCGAGGCGAAGGACGACGACGCCGTCGAGGACGACGCCGACGACGACGAAGTCGCGGACAAGGACGATGAGGGCTGGGAGGAATGACCACGGCTCCGAAGGAAACGGCGCTGCGCGACACGCTGGCGTCGCTCGGCTCCGTTGTCGTCGCGTACAGCGGGGGGGTGGATAGCGCCTACCTGGCGGTGGTGGCGAGCCAGACGCTCGGCGAACGCGCCGTCGCGGTCACGGCAGACAGCCCCAGCTACCCCGAGCGGCATCGCCGTCTGGCCATCACCATCGCCCAGCAGTTCGGCCTGCGTCACGAGATTATTCGCACCGCCGAACTCGAGCGCGCCGAGTATCGCGCCAACCCGGAAAACCGCTGCTACTACTGCAAGCACGAGCTCTACACCCATCTGTCCCGGATTGCCGCCGGGCGCGGCGCGATCGTCGTGGACGGCAACAACGCCGACGATCGCGGCGACTACCGTCCGGGCCGGCAGGCCGCTCGTGAATTCGGCGTGCGCAGCCCGCTCGATGAAGTCAACCTGGCCAAGGACGAAATCCGCGCACTGTCGCGTCACGCCGGATTGCCCTCGTGGGACGAACCGGCGTCGGCCTGCTTGTCGTCGCGCATTCCGTACCACACGGAAGTCACGGACGCGAAGCTGCGTACGATCGAGCGCGCGGAACAGGCGCTTCGCCTGCTCGGGTTTCGCGTCTGCCGAGTGCGACATCATGACGAGCTGGCGAGGGTGGAGATCGGCCGCGATGAAATGGCGCGGGCGCTCGACCCCGAGACCGGCGCGGCCATCGTGCGCGAGCTCAAGGCGATTGGCTACCGCTACGTCACGCTCGACCTTCAAGGCTACCGGACAGGCAGCTTGAACGAGGGGCTGCTGCTGCGTCCGGCTTGACCGGACTTAGCGTCGGGTTGGTTTCCTCGCCAGACACAACAGCGAGCTGCCGAACGGGTTGTTGAAGCGGCGCAGCCAGAGGCTTTCGAGGAACAACACCGCGCTCATCGCTGCGTTGACCGGCGCACTCGGGACGGAAATCTCGCCCGTTGCCTCATGTTCGGGCGCGAGGCCCCGGATGCGATGCAGCGTGCGAATGGCCGCGAGCGGCAGGAAGAGTGCGGCGTTGGTGTAGGTGAGCCGCTCGATGACGAATCCCCCCTCGATCAGCACCCGGTTGAGCCTCTTGCGGGTGTAGCGCCGCACTTCGTGGCCCAACACCGAATGGTCTCCGCGCAGGATATCGAACGCCGCGACGTTGATAATCGCGTAGCCGCCAGGCCGTAGCAGCCGAAACATCTCGGCCACCGCCGTGCGTTCGTCCGCTTCCTCGAGCGAATACAACACGTCGAAGGAGGTGACGAGGTCGAATGCCTCGGTCGCGAACGGCGCGGCCGTCACCGTGGCGCGAACCAGCCTCCGGCGGCCCGATTCACGCCCGATGTAAAGTCCAACTGCTGAGCGGTCGAAACCGTATGAGGTGCCAGATCGCTCAAAGAGGGCGAGGTTGGCACCGGTGCCGCACCCGCAATCGAGGATCCGAGCCCGGGATTGGCCCAGGAGCGCGCGATCCACAAGGGGTGCGACGAACCAGCGGAAGCCCCGGAACCAGAAATGGCGCTCTTCGGCGCGCGCTGTGGCGCGCAACAGCTCGTCCACGGCTCATTGTATCGTTTTGCACAGTCGAAGCCCCGTTTGACGGCACCGGAGCCGAATCTGTAAGCTGCGACCGACTGACCGACTGGAGTGTGACTGATGAAACGCCTTCGTGCAGTTCCGCCGATCATTGCGCTTGCCGTCACGATAGCCGTGGCCGGCTGCAGTAAGAAGGTGCCTCCGCCTGTGCCGTCTCAACCGCCGCCGCCGGCGGCGGCAGTCGCGCCGCCACCGCCGCCGCCACCACCACCGCCGCCACGCGCGGCTGCGCCACCGTCCGCGGCCGCGCTCAGCGAAGAAGAGGTCTTCGCGCGCAAGACGCTCGAGCAGCTCAACGGCGAGCAGCCTCTGGACGACGTGTTCTTCGACCTCGACAAATCGGAGATTCGCGCCGAAGCCCGCGGAGCGCTGCAGAAAGACTCGGATTGGATCAAGCGGTGGACGAGCACACGGATCGCGATTGAAGGGCACTGCGACTCGCGCGGGAGCGCGGAATACAACCTCGCGCTCGGATCGCGTCGCGCCACCGCCGTGAAGGAGTATCTCGTGGCCCTTGGCGTGGCGGCCGACCGCCTCACGATCGTGAGCAAGGGCAAGGAACAGCCGTTCTGCAACGACGAGAACGAGTCCTGCTGGCAGCAGAACCGCCGCGGACACTTTGTGATTACGGCGAAATAGCGGGCAGGAAAGGCAGGATGGGCGGGTTGGGCAGGAAAATCCTGCCTGTCCAGCCCTTCCTGCCTATCCCGCCTTTCCTGGCGATCCCGACCCTCGATCGCCCCCACGCGCGAGCAACACCCGCCGCAGTTCGTCCTCGCCGATCCGGTACTTCGCCACCTTCTTTCCCTCGACCAGCAGAACGGGAATCTCCGTGCCGTAGCGTTCATCGAGGGCCCGGTCGGTGGAGATGTCGATCTCCTCGACGGTCACGGGCGTCAGCGGAAGGGCACGGGCGACGCGCTGCACCACGGCTTTCATGTCGTCGCACAGATGACAGCCGGGCCGCGAGTAGAGGGTGAGCGCGATCACGAGACGTTCGTCGCGCGGCACTCCGCCGCGATTCGCTCGGCGGCAAGGCGCGGATCGGGCGCGGCGATGATCGGGCGGCCGATGACGAGGTAGTCGGCGCCGGCGGCCAGCGCATCGCCGGCGGTCATGGTGCGCTGCTGATCGTCTATTACTCCGGGGGCCCCTATCCCCCGGCCTATTACTCCGGGGGCCCTGCCCGGACGCGCTCCGCGGGGGCCCCTTCGCCCCGCTCCGCCAGACCGCCGCGCCGCCGCGAATTCCTGGCGTGACGATGGCGAACCGCGGCCCGCACCGCGCCCGAATGAGCCGAATCTCCTGCGGCGAGGCGACCACGCCGTCGAGTCCCGCGGACTGCGCGAGCGCGGCCAGCCGTTCGACCTGCGCGGTCAGCGCGCCGCTGAAGCCAATCTCACCCAGCATCTGTTCCGAGAGGCTCGTCAGCATCGTGACGGCGATGACAAGCGGCGCCGGGCGCCCCATGCGCGCGGCCTCTGTGTCGGCCGCCTCACGCGCGGCTCGCATCATCGCGAGCCCGCCCGACGCGTGCACGTTCACCATCCACACGCCCAGCCGTGTCGCGGCCGCGACGGCGCCCGCGACCGTGTTCGGGATGTCGTGGAATTTCAGATCGAGAAACACGCGATCGCCCCGGGCGGCGAGCTGCTCGACAAACGACGGTCCATGGCTCGTGAACAGCCGGCTGCCGATCTTGAATCCGCCGACGACGCCGCGAAGCTGGTCGGTGAGCGCGCGCGCCGCGTCGATCGTGTCGACATCGAGGGCGACGAGAATCTGTTCCATCGTTACGCCCCGCCCGGCTCGGTGACGGCCGCCTGCAGGTCGACGGTGCCGACCAGATCGGCGACGCGCGCAATCTGATGGCGCTGCATGTAGTCGCGGATGCCGTCGAGGATTTTCGGCCAGATGAGCGGGTCGACGAAATTGGCCGTTCCCACCTGGACTGCGGTCGCTCCGGCGATGATGAACTCGATCGCGTCGCGGGCGTCGCTGATGCCGCCCATGCCGATGATGGGAATCTTGACCATCTGCCGGCACTCGTAGACCATCCGGACCGCAATCGGCCGGATCGCCGGCCCGCTCAGCCCCCCGACGATATTCGAGATCTTCGGACGCCGTGTTTCGACGTCGAGCACCATTGCGAGAAATGTGTTCACGAGCGACACGGCGTCGGCCCCGGCGTCTTCGGCCGCTCTCGCAAACGAAGCCACGTCGGTCACATTCGGCGTCAGCTTCGGCACGACCGGCAGGCGCGTCACTTTGCGCACCGCGCTCACGACGTCGAACGTCCCGGTCAGGCTGCAGCCGAACTGGATGCCGCCCTCCTTGATGTTCGGGCACGAAATGTTCAGCTCGATGGCGGCCACGCCGTCCGCGTCCGACAGGATGCGCGACACTTCGACGTACTCGTCGAGCGTCGATCCGCAGACGTTCACGATGACGGTCGCCCGCCGGGCCCGAAGCTCGGGCAGTTTTTCGTCGACGAACCGGCGCACGCCGATGCCCTGCAGGCCGATGGCGTTCAGCATGCCGGCCGGCGTCTCGACGATCCGCGGCGCCGGGTGCCCTTCGCGTTCGGCGAGGAACAGGCCCTTGACCGCGACGCCGCCAAGCGTCGACAGATCCACGAGCTCGGCGTACTCGACGCCGTAGCCAAAACAGCCGCTGGCCGCGATGACGGGGTTCTTGAGTCTGAGCGATCCAATCTGGACGGACAGGTCCATGTCAGTCCCACCGGATCCGGTCGGCGGCCAGCACGGGTCCGGCCAGGCACGATCGCACGTGATGAAATCCGCCGTCGTCTCCGAGCATCGGGACGACGCAGCTGTAGCAGCCGCCGAGGCCGCACCCCATGATGCGTTCGACCGATACCTGGCAGGGCCGACCGAATCGCGCGGTCGTTTTCGCCGTCGCCGCCAGCATGCCCTCCGGGCCGCACGCGTAGACCATGACGGGCACGTCGGGCGCTGACGCGACAACTTCCGCTCGAGCGGGGCGACGACGCGCCCGTGCTCGCCGACGCTGCCGTCTTCAGTGGTCAACACGAGCTCCACGCCCAGGCCCCGGAAGAAGTCGAGGTAGAACAGTTCATCGCCGCGGCGCGCGCCATAGAACAGTGTGGTTGTGACGCGTCGCGTGCGCAGCGCTTCGGCGAGAGCGGCAAACGGCGCCAGACCGACGCCGCCGGCGACCATCCACGCCTCGCTCGGCGGATCGACGATGGTGAACGGCCGCCCGAGCGGTCCCAGGCACGCGGCCACTTGTCCCGGCCGGGCGTCGTAGATGAGGGAGGTCGAGACACCGATGCGCTTGTTCAAGAGCGTAATCCCGATGGGGACGCCGTCGCCGGAGCGCAACACTTCGAAGACGGAAAACGGCCGGCGAAGAAGCGGATCTTTGCGGCTCATGGCGCTCGAGCCGATCTTGACCATCACGAACTGCCCGGGAGCGGCGCCGGCCGCGATCGCGGGAGCCTCGAGCGCGAGAACGTTGTAGTCAGCCGACAGCGGGCTGTTTGCCGTCACCTTCGCCGCCACGTCGATCGGCATCGCGGCAGTATACTCCGTGAGAATTGCCCGATGGCGGAAGGGCATGATGCCCGGACCAGTGCCGGACGAGTGAAAGCCAAGTGGAATTCGAGGACGAAGAAGGTGGCGATGGGTCGGTGCGTGGACGGAAACTGATCGGCGCGCTGTGGCTGTTCGCGTGGTTGTGCGCCGCGTCCGTCGGGGCGTCGACCCTTTTCGACCCGACCCTCCGCTTTCGCACGATCCGAACGCCGCACTTCATCATCTATTTTCACCAGGGCGAGGATCGCCTCGCGGGTCGTCTCGCTGTCATCGCGGAAGAGACGTGGCAGGCGATCGGGCAGCGGCTCGACGTGAAGCCGCCGCTGCTCACGCACGTCGTCCTCGCGGATCAGACCGAGCAGGCGGGAGGGTCGGCCACACCGGTCCCCTACAACACTGTCGTGCTGACCGCCGCGTGGCCCGCCGGTTCGGAACTGATCGGCGACCAGGACGACTGGCTGCGGCTGGTGTTTACCCATGAGTTCGCGCATATCGCGCACCTCGATCGTTCGGAGAGCTGGGCGCGCGTAGTCAGGAATGTCTTTGGGCGCATGCCGCTTGCCTTTCCGAATCTCTATCTGCCTACCTGGCAGATCGAAGGCCTCGCGACCTACGAAGAAAGCGCCATCACCGGCGAAGGGCGCTTGTTCAACGGAAACTTCCGGGCCATTGAGGATGAAGCCGCGCGGCAGCGTGCGCTCGAGCCCCTCGATCGCGTCAACGGCGGCCTTGTGGACTGGCCTGGCGGCCAGGCCGCGTACGCCTACGGCGCCGGGTTCCATCAGTATCTCGTTGACCGATTCGGTCCCGAGAAGCTGGCGGTATTGGCCGAGGCCACCGCCCGCCGGGTGCCCTACACCGGTTCGCGGGTCTTCCCACGCGTGTACGGTCAATCGCTTGGTGACTTGTGGCGCGACTATCAAGCCACGGTGTCGAACCGCGTCGCCCTCGCGCCGGCCGACGCGGGGCTCACGCGCATCACGCACCATCATTACGACGTGGCCGGCCCCCGGTTCGATCGCTTCGTCTGCGCCGCCTGCCCGCCGGAGCTCGTCTATTCCGTTCAGACGCCGCATTCGCTTCCGGCGCTCAATCGCATTCGTCTCGATGGCACCGGATCGCGCCGGCTGGCGACGCGCATCCTCGGATCGACGACGGCCATCGGCCGCGACGCGATCTACTTCGATCAGCAGGATCTCCGGCGCAACACCGGCGTCTACAGCGATCTGTACGAGTGGTCGCGCGCCAGCGGGAGCGTAAGTCGGGTGACGTCGGACGCACGTCTGCTCGATCCCGATCTTGCGCCAGACGGGAAGACCCTCGTCGCGGTGCAGAGCCGACCTGGACGACGCGATCTTGTGCTGATCCAGGAGATGGGGCCGGGCGCTCAGCCGAGCCTGTCCGGGCCTCGAAAGCCCGCGCGGCAAATCGAAACGCTCATCTCGGAGCCGGATACGCAATTCAATGCGCCCCGATGGTCGCCTGACGGCCGGACGATAGCGGTGGAACGTCATCGACTCGGCGCGCCGCCCGAGATTG
The DNA here is from genome assembly GCA_963755195.1 of uncultured Acidobacteriota bacterium. Classification (GTDB taxonomy): domain Bacteria; phylum Acidobacteriota; class Vicinamibacteria; order Vicinamibacterales; family CAVVIG01; genus CAVQJU01. The sequence continues at coordinate 1,203,010 of CAVWIZ010000001.1, forward strand.
CCCTCGTTGACGTCGCCACGAAGACGGCTCGGGTCGTGGCGGCCGATCCGCGCGACCGCGCGGTCACACCCGCCTGGCGGCCCGACGGCCGCGCCATCGTCGTGGCGATGGCGCGCGAGGACGAGCCATTCAACCTCTATGAGATTGACTATGAGATGAACCTCGGGGGCGCGAATGCGGCGCGCCAGCTGACGCACCTGACCGGCGGCGCGACGTGGCCGGACGTCTCGCCCGACGGCCGCATGCTGGCGTTTGTCGGCTACACCGCAGAGGGCTTTGAGCTGTTCTCGATGCCGTATCCCGCGCCGCTTGCGGCGGGACCGGGCCCCGGCATCCGGCCTGAGGCGGATTCCGCCGGCGTGCGCGCCGATGCCAGGGCGCTCGGCGCCGAGCCGCCGATCACCTCGAAGTCCTACTCGCCACTGGGCACGCTGAAGCCGACGTCGTGGTCGCCGATCATCGAAAGCGGCGACGCGTTCCGCGTGGGGGCGGAGGTCTTCGCGTCGGATGTGCTGAGGTACCATTTCTACGCGGCCTCGGCCACGTGGCTCGTTTCAGGTCCCGACGGGTTTCCGACGCCGAGCCGCGAGGTGCCCGATTGGCAGCTGTCGTACGTGTACAACCGGTGGCGTCCCGCCTTGTTTGCGAGCGCGTCATCGGAGACGTCGTTCGCCACCGGACTTGACAGCGCCACGGGGCGGCCAGTGTCGGTCACCTTGCGCGAACGCCGGCTCGAAGGCGGCGTTCAATTCCCGATCGTTCACGTTCGTCGACGGTCTCTCGGTCAGTTGTCCATCATTCGCGCCGACGACGACTACACGCTGACCGGCCGGGAAGTCTCGGGCCATCGAACCGGAGTTCGTGCCGCCGCGTCCTTCACGTCTGCGCATCAGGTACTCGGCGTCGATCAGCCAGGAAGCCGGCCTCGCCGCCGGTTTCACCGGAGAGTTCACGCGTCAGGCGCTGGGAACCGACGCCGACGCCACCAGACTGACGGGCGACGTTCGCGCGTACCTGCCGGCGCTCGGTCCGCATCACGTGATTGCCCTGCGGGCTGCCGGCGGGAAGACCGCGGGCGATCTGTCGGTCGGCCCGTTTCTCATGGGTGGGTCGGCTCGCGACGCGGGCCTGATCGATTTCAGCACGGGGCTCGCCACGCTCATGCGAGGATTTCCAAGCGACACGTTCGCCGGCAGCCACGCCGCGCTCGTCAACGCCGAGTACCGCGTCCCGCTCGCACGACCGCAGCGGGGCGTCGGCACCTGGCCGCTGTTCCTTCGATCCATTCACGCCGCGGTGTTCGTGGACGCGGGTCACGTGTGGACGACCAGGTTCGTCGCAAGCGACTTGAAGTCGTCGTTTGGCGCGGAGCTGTCGGCCGACACGGTGTTGGGCTTCGTCCTGCCGATCACGGCGACAGTCGGCGCGGCGTGGGGACACGACGGGAGCGGGCGAGTCCAGGATCAGACGACGTTCTACGTCCGGTTCGGCCGCGCGTTTTAGGTATACTCCGCGACAGTGCGCTACCTTCGGATGTTGAGCAACTCGCTGGTGGCGGCGACGCTGGCGGCGTGCTATGTCGTCGTGCTCGTCCTGCAGCTCAACCCGATGCTCCCGCTCGAGCCGCTGCGGCTGATCCCGCTCGCGCTGACCGTCGGCCTCTTCTACGCGGCGCATCTCACCGTCATCTTCTACGTCTGGCTGGTCGTTCGTCAGTTGTTCGCGCGAGAGCTCTTCTCGCCCGCGTGGACGAGCATCAGCGTCCTGTCGTGGCTCGGTGCGGCGGCCGCGGCGGCCGGCGCGGTGCTCATGTGGGCGAACCTGCGCACGTTCACGCTGGTGCTGGCGACCGACACGGTTGACGAGATGGCGAAAGGGATGCTCGCGCTCGTGGCGTCGGCGTCGCTGTTCGTGGTCGTCGGGCTGCTGCGATCGCACGTCTGGCCGCGACAACGAATGGTGTGGGCGCTCGTGCTCGTGCTCGTGGCCGGCGGATCGGTCGCCGCGCCGATGGCGCTCCGGGGCCGCGCCACCTTCCCGGTGCTCGACACGCGCCCGATCGACGCGCTGCTCGAGCGCGCCCCGACGGAACGGCCCTCGCGTGTGACGATCCTCGCGATCGACGCAGGATCGCTGGATCTCATCACGGGTGCGGCGGCGGATGGCCGACTGCCGAATTTTGGCCGCGTGCTCGACGCCGGCGCGGTGATGCATCTGGCGACGCTGCACCCGACGTCGGCCGAAGCCGTGTGGACCGCCGTCGCCACGGGGAAGCTCCCCCAAAAGAACGGTGTCCGATCCGCCGGCATCTATCACCTCGCGCAGGGCGGCGAGGCCGTGCAGTTGCTGCCCGATTACTGCTTTGCTCATGCGCTGGTGCGCTTCGGGCTCGTCGTCGAGGAGCCGCATACCTCGGCCGCGCTTCGTACCCGGCCGTTCTGGAGCATTCTGAGCGCCCTCGGCATCCCCGTGGCCGTCGTCGGATGGCCGCTGACGCAGCCGGCGCCCGCCGTGCGGGGCTACCTGGTCAGCGACGCGTACCTGCGGCTCGCCGCGACGCCCTCCGCCATCGAAGACTCGTCGTCGGTGTATCCGCCCGACATCCAGGCGGCGGTCGCCGAGGCGGTTGACGCGGCGGGACTCGCGATGACGACGGACGCCGCCGTGGTGCCAGCGGCGCGCGGCGTGGTCAACGAGATGCCCGGCCGCATCGATCGCACGTTCGATCAGATTGCGCGGACGCTTGCGCTGACGCATTCAACCCGCGTGACCGTCGTCAGGTATCAGAGCCTCGATCAAATCGGCCACTACTTCCTGCGCTATGCGATGCCCTCTGCGTTTGGCGATGTCACCGACGACGAGCGGCGCCGGCTCGGGTCGGTGCTCGAGGGGCACTACGCCTTCATCGACGCGGCCATCGGACGTGCGATCGAGACGATCGGGCCCGACGATCTCCTGCTGGTCGTCTCCGGCTACGGCATGGAGCCGCTCGGGCTGGGGAAGCGCCTGCTCGAGAAGATGATCGGCGACCCCGATTTGAGCGGGACGCACGAGAACGCGCCCGACGGGTTCCTGATGGCGTACGGCTCCTCGGTGGTGCGCGGACGGCTCCTTCCGCGGGGATCGGTCGTCGACCTTGTCCCGACCATGCTGTACTTTCTGGGTCTGCCGATCGGCCGCGACATGGACGGCTACGCACGCACGGACTTGTTTCAGCGCACGTTTACGGACGAACAGCCCATCACGTTCATTCCCACGTACGACAGGTGAGGTATAATCCCTTCGCTCTTTAACGCGGCCCCGAGAGGCTGCAAAGAGGTGTCCGATGCCCGTCCGTCTCCCCAATTACCAAGTTACCCGATTACCCAATTATTCGATTCGCGCGGGAGGGTCCCGGTGCCCGTAGTGATGGACGCCGACCGCATGGGCCGAACCCTCACGCGCATCGCGCACGAGGTGCTCGAGCGCAATCGCGGCGTCGAGGAGCTGGCGCTCGTCGGCATCCGGACCCGCGGCGTGCCGCTGGCCCGGCGGATTGCGGAATCGATTCACCAGATTCACGGCCATGAGGTGCCGACCGGCGCGCTCGACATCACGCTGTACCGCGACGACTTGAGCGGCCACGCCGTCGGCCTGCAGCCCGTGATCCGCAAGACCGAGATTCCATTCTCGATCGACGGCAAGCTCATTCTGCTCGTGGACGACGTGCTCTATACGGGCCGGACGATTCGCGCGGCGCTCGACGCGCTGATCGATTTCGGCCGCCCCCGGGCCATTCAGCTCGTGGTCCTGGTTGACCGCGGGCATCGCGAGCTGCCGATCAAGGCGGACTACGTGGGGAAGAACCTGCCGACGTCGGCGTCCGAGAGCGTGCAGGTGCACCTGACGGAGATCGACGGCCGCGACGAGGTGGAGATCCAGCCGTGAAAAAAGATCTCCTGGGCATCGCGGATCTCACGTCGGACGAAATCTACCTGGTGCTCGAGACGGCCGAGGCGATGCGCGAGATCGGCCAACGGCCGATCAAGAAGGTGCCGACGCTTCGCGGAAAGACCGTCGTGAATCTCTTCTACGAAGCGAGCACGCGGACCCGCACCTCGTTCGAGATCGCGGAGAAGCGCCTGAGCGCCGATACGCTCAACGTCGCGGTGTCCGTGTCGAGCGTCCTCAAGGGCGAGACGCTGGCCGATACGGCGAGAAACATCGAGGCCATGTCGCCGGACATGATCGTGCTGCGGCACCCGTCGTCGGGCGCGTGTCACATGCTGTCGCGCATCTGCCGGTCGCGCATCATCAACGCCGGCGACGGCATGCACGAACACCCGACGCAGGCGCTCCTCGACGCGTTCACCATCCGGGAACACAAGAAGCAGATTCAGGGCCTCAAGGTCGCGATCGTGGGCGATCTGGTGCACAGCCGCGTGCTGCGCAGCAACGTGCTGCTGCTGACCAAGCTCGGCGCCGACGTGTGGGTGAGCGGGCCGCCGACGCTGTTGCCGCCCGGCATCGAGTGTCTCGGCGTGCACGTCACGACCTCGGTTGATGAGGCGGTGACCGACGCGGACGTCATCATGATGCTGCGCATTCAGCAGGAGCGGATGCAGGGTTCGTTTTTTCCGTCGCTCCGCGAATATTTCAACGTCTTTGGGATGACGGCCGAGCGTGTGCGCCGCGCGAAATCCGACGTCATCATCATGCACCCGGGGCCAATCAACCGCGGCGTGGAGATTGCCTCGGACGTGGCCGACGGTCCGTATTCGGTGATTCTCGAGCAGGTGGCCAACGGCGTCGCCGTACGGATGGCCGTGCTCTACCTTCTGGCGGGCGGAGTTGACGATGAAGCGGCTGCTTAAAGGCGGGAGGCTGGTGGATCCAGCCAACGGCCGCGACGGAATGTTCGACGTGCTGATTGACGGCGACCGCATCGCCCGCGTCGGCCGCGATCTTCCGGTCGATCCCGATACGACGGTCGTCGAAATCCCGGCCGGGTTCATCGTGTGTCCCGGGCTCATCGACATGCACGTGCATTTGCGCGAGCCTGGGCAGGAGCACAAGGAAACCGTCGCCACGGGCACCGCGGCGGCCGTCGCGGGTGGATTTACGGCGGTCGCCTGCATGCCGAACACCAGTCCCGTGAACGACAACGCCGGCGTCACCGAATACGTCCTGAAGAAGGCAGCGGAAGCCAACCTGGCGCGGGTCTATCCCATTGGCGCCGTTTCCCGGGGCCAGGCGGGCGAGCAGCTGGCTGACATCGCCGAGCTCAAGGCGGCGGGATGCGTGGCGCTCTCCGACGACGGGCGTCCGGTGGCGACGGCGCTGCTGATGCGGCGCGCCCTCGAATATGCCTCGATGTTCAACATGCCGGTCATCGAGCACTGCGAGGAGCAGACCCTCAAGGGCGAAGGTGTCGCGCACGAAGGCTTCGCGGCCTCAACACTTGGTCTGCGGGGCATTCCCGGCGAAGCCGAATCGATCATGGCGCTGCGCGACATCTCGCTCGCGAGCCTCACCGGCGGCGCGGTCCATATCGCACACATGAGCGCCCGGCAGACGCTCGATGCCGTCCGCTACGGCAAGGCGCGCGCCGCGCGCGTCACGTGCGAGGTGACGCCGCATCACCTCGTGCTCACCGACGAGACGCTGGCCTCGCCCGTGCCGTACGACACCAACGCCAAGATGAACCCGCCGCTGCGGGAAACATCCGATCGCGACGCCATGCTGGCCGGGCTCGCCGACGGGAGCATCGACGTCATCGCGACGGATCATGCGCCGCATCACTACGACGAAAAGCAGGTGGAATTCGATCGCGCGCCGTTCGGCATCACCGGCCTTGAAACGGCGGTGTCGCTGTGCCTCGATCGTCTCGTGCACGCCGGCGTCATCGACCTGCCGCGGCTCGTCGAGCTGCTGTCGGTCAGCCCCGCGCGGATTCTGAGCGTGGCCGGTGGATCGCTCGCCGAGGGCGCGCCGGCCGACGTGACGATTCTGGCGCCCGACCTGCCGGTCACCGTCTCGGCCGCCCGCATGCGATCGAGGTCGAAGAATACGCCGTTCGATGGATGGCAATTGCGCGGAGGTGTCGCCGCGACCATCGTTGGCGGCCGCGTCGTGTACGTCAACGACGCGGCGAATCTGCTGATCTAATCAGCTTCCGGCGTGCCGTCGAAGAATTCCACGAGCCCGGTCTCCAACGAATACTCGGCGCCGACGACCAGAAGGCCCTCGTTCTCGATCAACTCCTCGACGATTCCCGATCCGTGTCGCAGATGGTCTGCCGAGGCGCGGATGTTGGCCCGAACCGCGTGCCGGAGCAGAGCCTCCTGGTCGTGCCTGAGGTCTGTCGCCAGCAACGCTTCCACCGATGGCCGCACGCGGTCGACGATCGACCGAAGATTCTTCGACTGGTTGGTCGGCTGCAGAAGCTCTTCCAGAGTGGCCTGAACAGCCCCGCATTGGGAATGTCCGAGAACCACCACAAGCCGCGTCTCGAACCGGGCCGCGGCGAACTCGACGCTGCCCACTTGCGACGGCGCGACGATGTTGCCGGCAACGCGGATGACGAACAGGTCGCCGACGCCCTGGTCGAAGACGATCTCTGCCGGCACCCGCGAGTCGGAACAGCCGAGAATGATGGCGAACGGTTCCTGGGTTGCCGCCGGCGCGTCTCGACGTGTCTGATTCCTGAGCGTGTCGTCACGACGAGCGCCGGAGACGAAGCGACGATTTCCCGATCGAAGGCGTTCGAGTGCTTCTCGTGCTGAGATCATCGACGCTTCACCTCGTTGTTGTCACGCTGGACTATGACTCTGAAGGCACGTGTCGAGCATCGACGTATGCCCACGCCCGTACTCCAGACTGGAGGACGACGGTCACTCGTTTGACCGCCGCCACTTCGTACGTGTCGGCACTCTGAATTTCACTTGGCGTGACAGCAAACACGGTTCCGGTGATCACGTCGGACGCGCGTCCGCTGAACCTGGCCATGGTGTGGTGGGTCTTTCCGCTGATCGCAATGACCGTCGGGTCTTCGATCTTCAGCGGGACCAGTTCGAACCCTCGCAAGGCATCACGTGTGCCAGTCAGTCGCCGGCCAAACGTCGCCATTTGCACGGCCTCGAGCTGGAGCGTGCCGTACGAGAACAGCAACTCAGTGTGCGCGTCGTTGACTGCCATTTGTTTGTGAGGCCTGGTGAGACGTCGCCTCGTGGCGCCTGTAGACCCGATTACCCGACCGCCAGATTCATCGGGGCGTCAGCCGCAGACGTGGATCACACTCACGCCCGCATCATGGTGCCATTTAGCACCCCGCAGCCTGCTCGATGAATGCGCCGCCAGGGACGACGCCTGTGTTCCAGGATTCGGAGCACCCGTCCCCGACCGGCACGTCCGGAAACAGCTTCAGCCGCCACTCGAGCGCCTGTTCGCCACTGACACCGGGCAGGAGCACCCGCCTCGTGAAACCTTCGTAACCGATGCGTTCAACCACCCTCCGCATAGGCGGTCACCAACGACGTTCGAGTGAGATTCACCGAGTCCTTCGTCTGGTCATCCGAGGCTGACTCACCCATCTCGATCGAAAGCGTCGTGTTCGCGCCGGGGCGCCCGCCGCTCGATGGAAGGGGCCCTATGCGCCTTCTTCGTAAGATCAGGACGACGGCGAACACCATTCCGAAGGCCGCCCCGGTCGCCAGTGACACACCGATGCTCGGAATATCCGCAGCGACGGCAAGCGCCAACAGGACCAACCCGAGGCCAGCGATACCCGTCACTCTGATGTGTGCGATGTTGATCGCGTCGACGAGTGGTGCGTCGTCATGACGAGGAAGTAGCTCCCTTACCCGTGATGAACGGTGATGGAAAAGCGCTAGCAAGAGAGCTACGACCAACCCGCCAATGAACGCCAGAACCATGAGTAACGTCACTGGATCCACGGGGGTGCCTCCTTTCGCGTCATGTCGACGCATTCCAATGAACCGCGCGGCGCAGCGCACATTCGCACAAGCACTCGGTCGCGTCGGGTCCATCTGCAGGTTAGCTCATTCGTGCTGAGGCCGAATGCCCTGATCATTGGCCGGCAGGCGGTTGCCAAAGTTCTACCTTGTTTCCCTCTGGATCGATGACCCAGCCGAACTTCCCGTAATCGGAATCGTCGATCTTATCGAGCACGTTACAGCCTTCTTCCTTCAAGGCCTTGATCAAGGCATGGAGGTCTTCCACTCGGTAGTTGACCATGAAGGAAGCAGAGCTCGGAGCAAAGTGATCACTTTCTTGCGGATCGATTAACCAGGCAGTTGTGCCTGCAACCGGCTTGCCCACAGCGTCGGTCCAATCGAAGGCAGCTCCGCCCCAGGCTTGGACATCGATTCCCAAATGCCGCTTGTACCAAGCCTGCAGTGATGGAGCGTCTTTGGCCTTGAAGAAGATGCCGCCAATGCCAGTGACCCGCTTCATAGAACCTCCGAGGTCAGGTAACGGCAACCCATCGTCGCCCCAAGCGCATCTCGTGCCGCCCAATTACCCGATTACCAAATTACCCAATTACATGCCAAATTGCCTTTTTCTCCGCTTCAGCGGGGCGTCAGCCGCAGGCGTCCAATCGCGCCGCGCTCGACCTCCGCACGCTCCATCCGCATCTTCCGCTGCCGTCCGGCGCTCCAGTCCTGCAGCGCATCGTCATAGTGCGCCGAGAGCGGGTGGCCGGATTGTCCGACGGCATCGAGAAATCGGCTGTCGTTGCTCGGCGAGAGATCGACGATCTGCCGGTAGCCGGCGAGCGAATGCTGCTCGAATGGACGCGGCGCGAACACCGGACCCACATTGACCGTGCTCCAGCCGCCCCCGTGCGGCGCCGACCGTCTGAGAAACCAGCCGACAACGGGCACCGAGTCGAGCGTCGCATGCGCGAAGACAGCCTTGTGCGCGGCGTCCCACCGCCAGCGCGTCATGTCGCTGCCGAGCTCTTTCGTCAGCCTCGCGATGCCCGCATCGAGCGCCGCCGTCGCGGCCTCGTCGCACGTCTCGCGCGCCGGCGTCCGCACATCGTCGCACCATGGGGAGTCGGTGGAGTCGAGCGTCTGCATCAGGAATCGCGACACGTACGAGTGACGATCGAGCTCTCTGTAGTTGGCCGTCAGCTGAGAGCCCAGATCGTCGCCGGCAATTGTCGGTACCAATTCATAGTGACCAAGCCTGAAAAACAGCCGCGGCCGCACTGTCGCCGGCTTCGTTCCGATTCCATTGCCGCAGCAAGGCCACCGCCTGCTCAGCCTGCGGGCTCCGTGGATGGACCCGCGCGAGCAGCATCGGCAGAAACTTCTGCGCGTGGAGCGAGTACGTGTCGGCCTGGATCGCAGCGAAGTCGTCCGGCGTCAGCCGGGCTTTCTGCCGGAGCAGATCGACGATTCGCTCGCGCCCGGTACGGCTCGATCCACTCGCCGCTGAGCGCGTGCGGATACGTCTGCGGCACGGGCCGTTCGTTGGCCGTGACGATGAAGTGCCTGGGCGGATCGTATGTGTGCGGAAGCTCGTCGAACGGCACCCAGCCGGTCCATTCAGCGAGGCCCGACCATCCCTCGGCGGCTGTCGAACCGTCGCCGGCCGCGCGGACGGGAAAGCGGCCCGGTGCGTAGTATCCGATGTGGCCGTCAACGTCGGCATAGACGAAGTTCTGGGAGGGGACGACGAAGTCGCGGAGCGCTGCCGTGAATTCGTTCCAGTTGCGGGCTTCGTTCAAGTGCATGAACGAGGCGATCGTCGTGTCGTCAGGATCGAGGGCGGTCCAGCGAAACGCCAGCGGCTCGAGAGGCGCTGGCCTTGGCACCTGCGTCGATTGCGCGTTGTTCAGGTTGATCGCATCAGATATCAGCGGGCCGTGTCGCGAAATCCGCACGGCGAGCTGGATGGGCTGCGCGCCTTTGACGCGGATGGTCTCGGTCACAAAGCGCAGCGGCTCCTGTGCGCCCCGAAACTCGACGAGGGTGCCGGTCGGGTCGATCCGCTCGCGGTACAGATCCTGGACGTCGGCCATCACGTTGGTTTCACCCCAGGCGATGGACCGGTTGCGGCCGATCGCAATGGCCGGAGCGCCTGGCAAGCGTCGCGCCGACGACGTCGAAATCGCCGGCCGAGAGGTGCGCCAGATACCAGAGCGAGGGGATTTGCGCGCCGAGATGCGGATCGTTGGCGAGAAGCGGCTTGCCGGACGCCGTCATCGTGCCGTCAACCACCCAGTTGTTCGACCCGAGTGCGCCACCGACGCCGGCAGGAGAGTGGAGGCGAAGGCCTCCGTCCACCGGGCTGGGTTCTGCGCCGCGGCCCGCGCTGCTTCGGTCGTATTCTGGCGGCCCTGAAAGGGCCGCCCTACCGCCCGGGGTCGTCTTCATCCACGGCATGTCCGCCGCGCTCAGGATGTTCAGTCCGTTCTCGGCGTACGGCATGAGGAGATTCGCCGTCTTCTGCGCGCCGACGGTGCGAAGCAAATCGTGGCGGAGGAGCTCGAGCGAATAGTTCTTGCTGAGGTCCCACGCCATCATCTTCACCCACGCCACGACGTCGGGGCCGCTCCACGGTTCGGGCTCGAACCTGAGGAGCGTAAACTCGGGCGGCAGCGCTCCGCCATGATGGGTGTCGATGAATGCGTTGACGCCACTGACGTAGGCATCGACGCCGGCTCGCGCGTCCGGCGGCAGGAAGTCCCAGGCGGCCCTGGCCGCGCGTCCTGTGCCGAGCGTCCTGAGAAATCGATCGGTGGAGAGGGTTGCCGCACCGAAGATTTCAGAGAGCCGTCCGTGTCCGACGCGGCGCTGAAACTCCATCTGCCAGAGGCGATCCTGCGCGTGCGCGTACCCGAGTCCGTAGAACGCATCGAGCTTTGTTGACGCGAAGACATGCGTGACCGCGTCGGCGTCTCGCACGATGTCCACGGGAGCGGAAATGCCGGCCACGGTAGATCGTCCCGTCGAGTTGAGGCAACGATCGCCGAAGATACCCGTACCCAGCGAGGACGATCAGCGCGGCGAAAAAGATGATGACGCCGAGGACTTTCGGCAGCACGCGCCGCATGACAGAATCATACTGAATTGCCGACCACTTCACTGAAGCCGGAACTCGATCGACTCTATGCCGGCTTCAACTATCCGGACTCGGCGGCCGACCCGATTCAGATCGTCCGGCGGTACGAGCGCCCCGACGATCGCGAGGTGGTGGCGTTCTGCGCCGCGTCGCTGGCGTTCGGACGCGTGGCGAGCGTGCTGCAGTCGATCGAGCGGCTGATGGCGATCATGGGCGACAGGCCCGCGGAGTATGTCCGGCGATTCGACCCGCGGCGCGACGCTCGCGGCATTCGACGGCCTGGTCCACCGTTGGACGCGCGAGCGCGATCTGATGGCGTTGCTGTGGATCATCAGGCAGATGCTCGATCGCTCGGGCACGATCGAAGGGCTTCTTCCTCGAAGGCTACGATCCTGGGGCAGCGGCGGGACGGGCGACGTCGCCGCGGCGCTCGACAGTTTTTCGGCGCGGGCGATGGCGCTCGATCTCGCAGCCGGCGTATGGACGCGTGCCGCCCGGCGGCCGCGGCGTCTGGCGTGAGCTATTTCTTCCCGAGTCCGGCGAAGGGCAGCGCGTGCAAGCGACTCAACCTGTTTCTGCGATGGATGGTGCGGCGCGATGCGCTGGATCTCGGCGTGTGGACCCGCGTGTCATCGTCGAGATTGGTCGTGCCCCTCGATACGCACGTGATTCGGGTCGGCCGCTGCCTGCGGCTCACGCGATACACGAGCCCCGGGTGGGCGATGGCCAGCGACATCACGGCGTCGCTCGCGCGGCTCGATCCGCAGGATCCGGTCAAGTACGACTACTCGCTCTGTCATCTGGGCATGATGAACGCCTGCGGCTTCAACCGCCCGCAGGCTGACGCGCAGTGCCCGCTGCGTGGGGTGTGCCGGCCACGCGTGCGTAAACGGCGGCGGTCTCGGCGACCATCCGCTCGACCGTGAAGCGCGCGCTGACGCGCGCCAGTCCAGCCTCTCCCATCCTTGCGCCGTGTCTCGGCGTCCTTGAGCAGGCGCACGAATCGGCCTGAGCCATCGCCGCGTGATCGCGCGGCGGCACGAGCGTACCCGTCACGCCGTCGTCGACAACCTCGGGAATGCCTCCGGTCCGCGTCGCCACGATGGGCCGCGAGCAGGCCATGGCGTCGAGCAGCGCCGTGCCGAGACCTTCGGTGACCGAGCTCATCACGAACAGATCGAAGCTTTTCATGCAGCCGAGGACGTCCGCCCGAAATCCTGGCAGCAGCACGTGTTTCTCGAGGTGGTACTCGCGCACCTGGCGCTCGAGCGCTTCGCGCAGTTCGCCCTCGCCGAGGATGACGAAACGCACGTCGGGCATCTGCTGAACGACGAGGCGGGCCGCCTCGATGAGGTGGCGCTGTCCCTTGTGGGGCACCAGCGCGGCGACGTTGCCGACGACGGGCGCCTGATGGGGAAGCCAGAGCATCGCGTGAACGTCGACGGGCGGCGCCGCGCGCACGTGATCGACGTCGATGCCTTCGTGAACGGTCACGCGTGCGATCGGGCGGCACGCCGTCGGCGACGAGCATGTGGCGGATGGCCTCGGACGCGGCGATGAAGCAATCCACCTGGCGATGCTTCCAGCGCGACAAGGAATTGCCTCGCAGGTGAAAGTCGACGCGCCGCGCCGCGACGAGCGCCGGAACGCGAGCGCGCCGGCGGCCAGGAGCGACAGCGCGAGCGACGCCATCGCCACGCCGTGGGCGTCGTGCGCGTGAACGATCGTCGGGCTGCAGGCGTTTCACCACGCGCGACAGCCGCCACGCCGCCGACAAATCCATTTCGGTGCGCGGCGCGAGCGGGATGAGCTCGAGCCCTTCGGCGGCGCGCCGGCGCAGCTCGCCGTCCGGATGGGCGACGAGCGCCGCGCGATGCCCGATTTCGCGCAGGCCGTTCACGGTCAGCAGGACCTGGTTCTGGCCTCCGCGCCAGGTACGCGCCGTGTCTATGTGGAGGGAGAACAGGTCAGGGTTCAGGGTTCACGGTTCAGGGTTCACGGTTCAGGGTTCCTGTTCGTTCGGACTCCGAGCCCGGAACCTGAGCGGCGAACCGTGAACCTGAACCTGAACCGTGAACCTCGAGTTCCCAGAGCTTGGCGAACTTCAGGAAGACGTAGTACGTGTTCATCGCCGAAATGACGAGCCCGGGACGCCGTCGCTGATGCCGCCCTTCAGCAGGTAGTTGCGGAGAAACGCGAGCGGCGGATGACCGGCGATCTGCAGCCAGCCCGCTGCGGCGGCCGTCTTCGTGCATCTGCCGGGCGGCGTAGGTCGTGTAGCGATCGATCGTTTCCAGATGATCGGCGATGTCACGATAGGCGAAGTGCTCCAGCTCGCCTCGCGGAACCGACCGACCGTTGCCGGTCACCGACAGCGTTTCGTGCACGTAGCGTCCGGTCCACTCGAGCCGCCGGCGACGATCGTAGAGTCGGAGCTGATGGTCGGGATACCAGTCGGTCGTCCGAATCCATCGACCCAGGTGCCACGTGACACGCGGCACGACGAAATGCGGCATGCGTGGGCGTCGCTGCGACTGAGTGGTCGTGATCTCGTCTGCCAGCGCCGGCGTGACGCGTTCGTCGGCGTCGAGCGACAGAATCCAGTCGTGGCTCGCGAGCGAGGCCGCGTAGTTCTTCTGCGCCAGATAGCCGGCCCACTCGCGGACGACGACGCGATCGGTGAGGCGCCTGGCGATGGCCACCGTTTCGTCCGTGCTGCTCCGAGTCGACGACGATCCGTTCGTCGGCCCAGGCGACCGACTCGAGCGCCGCGCCGATGTCGGCGGCTTCGTTTTTCGTGATGACGGTGACCGAGACCTTCGGCACAGGGGGAGTCTAGCAGAGGGAGTCGGGACCAGGGGCGAGGGGCTGGGGGCTAGGGACTCGGGGCTGGGACTCGTGGCTCGCGGCGGTGGGGCTTTACGTTTGGCGTTTTTCGTTCTACGTTGAGAGACGTGACACGTGACGAATTGCTCGACCTCTTCAGGCGATCGGGTGCGCTGCTCGATGGCCACTTCCGCCTCACCTCCGGTTTGCACAGTCCGGGCTACCTGCAGTGCGCGCTCGTGCTGCAGCATCCGCGAGTCGGCCGAGTTGTTGGGCCGGGCGATTGCCGAGCGCATCCGCGGTCTGCGCGCGACGGTGGTGCTGTCGCCCGCGCTCGGCGGCGTCGTGATCGGTCACGAGGTCGGCCGCGCGCTGGGCGTCCGCGCGGTCTTTGCCGAGCGGCAGGACGGACGGCTCATGCTGCGGCGCGGATTCACGCTGGATGAGAGCGATCGCGTGCTCGTGGTCGAAGACGTGCTGACGACCGGTGGATCGACGCGCGAAACGATCGACGTCGCGAAGGCGGCGGGCGGCCATGTCGTGGGCGCCGCCTCAATCGTCGATCGCAGCGGCGGCGCCGCACGCTTCGACGTCCCGCTGCAGTCGCTTCTCGACATGGCGCTCCCCACCTACGAACAAGACGGCTGCCCGCTGTGCGCGCAGGGGATGCCGGTGGTGAAGCCCGGCTCACGGCAGGTCACGGCATGAATCTGTCCGGCCCTTCCGGCCTATCCCGCCCCTCCTGCGCTTCCTGTCCGTCCCACCTCTCCTAACCCTCTGCCAGGACGTGCCAAGCTTCAAGATCACCATCGCGTATGACGGCGGCGGCTTCGTCGGCTGGCAGCGGCAGGCCGCCGGCACGTCCGTCCAGGGCCTGCTCGAGGACGCGCTCCGCGAACTCGATCAGCAGGACGTGCCGGTCGCCGGCGCCGGCCGGACCGATGCCGGCGTCCACGCGCTCGGGCAGGTGGCCAGCTTCACGGTTCGACGCGAGATGACCGCTGATGCCGTCGGCCGCGCGCTCAACGCGCGCCTGCCGGGCGAAATCCGCATCGTCTCGTCCGAAGAAGTGCCGGCGTCGTTTCATGCGAGGTTCGACGCCACGTCGAAAACCTATCGGTATCGCGTCTGGAATGCCGACGTGATCAACCCGTTCGAGCGCGCGTACGCGTGGCACGTGCCGGGACCATTGAATCTCGACGCCATGCAGACGGCCGCACGCGGGCTCGAGGGCCGCCACGACTTCGCGTCGTTTCAGGCGGCAGACAGCCCGCGCAGCTCGACCGAACGCGTGGTGCTCTCCTCGCAGGTCGTCGTCGCACACGATGAGATCCGCGGCGCGGCAATCGTCCCCACGCCAGGCGCGGGATGCGGCGAGCGCGCCAATGGACAAGGGTGTCTCTTGACCTACGAAGTCTCCGGCAACGGTTTTCTCCGGCACATGGTGCGCACGATTGCCGGCAGCCTCGTGGACATCGGTCGTGGGCGGCGAAGCCCGGAGTGGCTGACCGGCGTCGTGGCTGCGCGCGATCGGACGCAGGCGGGACCGACCGCGCCGGCGCACGGGTTGTATCTTGTTCGCGTCGACTACGGGGAGAAAGCCGAGAATTAGTTGGGATACAATCCGTCTTTGCCACGAAGGCACCCGCATGTCGCTTGAGCAGCTCCTCGCGTGGATTCCGGCCGGATCTTCCGACGAAACGCTGGCGCGCCAGGTCAACGTCGAGCAGCTGCCCGCCCACGTGGCCATCATCATGGACGGCAACGGCCGGTGGGCCGCCCAGCGCCATCTGCCGCGCGTCGAAGGACACCGCGCCGGCATCGAGTCGGTCCGCGACGTGGTCGAAACGTCGGCGCGGCTCGGGATCGGCGTCCTGACGCTCTACGCGTTCTCGATTGAGAACTGGAAGCGTCCACGCGCTGAAGTCAACACGCTGATGATGCTCCTCAAGCGGTACCTCCGGCTCGGAGCTCGAGACGCTGCTCAGGAACGACATCAGGTTTCACGTCATCGGGCGCCAGGAAGAGCTGCCGCCCGATGTGCAGGACGAGCTCGAGCTGGGCGTTCGGCGGACCGCGGCGAACACCGGCATGCAGTTCAACATCGCGCTGAACTACGGGGGCCGCGCCGAAATCGTCGATGCCGCTCGCCGCGCGATGGCGTCCGGCATTGCGCCAGGCGATCTCGACGAGCGTCGATTCGGCGAGTTCCTCTACACAGCCGGCCAGCCTGATCCCGATCTGTTGATTCGGACCAGCGGCGAGATGCGCGTGAGCAACTTTCTGCTGTGGCAGATCGCCTACTCGGAGATCTGGGTCACCGACACGCTGTGGCCCGACTTCCGCTGCCGGCACCTGCTCGAGGCCATCCTCGCGTACCAGAAGCGCGATCGGCGGTACGGCGGGATCAAGCCGCCCAGCCCTGTCGGCCCTATCGCGCTCGGCGCGAAGTGACGACCTTCCTGTGACCCGGGTACTGAGCGGCGCGGCGCTCGTCGTCGCGGCAATCGCCCTCGTCTGGTTCGCGCCCCCGACGCTGTTCCTGCTTGCCGGGGAGACGTTGCTGCTGCTCGCGTGCGTCGAATATGCCACGCTCGCGCGCGCCAGCGGGTTCAGCGTGCCGATGGTCGTGGCCGGGTTGGCGTCGGCGCTGACGTGCGCCGCGGTCGGCGGCGTGTCGTCCGTATTTCCCGCCACGATTGTCCCGCTCGACGCCGTGCTGATGTCGGCGATCGTGGTGCTGGGTGCGTTGACGCTGCCGCGCTGGCGGGGCGGGGCCGATGCCCTCGGCCAGGCGGCCGCTTCGCTGTTTCCGCTGCTCTACCTCGGCCTGCCGATCGGCGCGCTGGTTTCGATTCGCGCGACGCGCGGGCGTGAGACGTTGTTTCTGCTGATGTTGACCGTGATGGTCAGCGACACCGCCCAGTACTACACCGGGCGCATGTGTCGGCCGCCGCCCGCTGGCGCCTGCCATCAGCCCGAAAAAGACAATCGAAGGCGCCATCGGTGGATTTGTGTTCGGTACGATTCTGATGGCCGTCGTCGGCCAGTGGTGGCTGCCGGCGGTCCCGCTTCCGATCCGCATCGCGCTCGGCGCCACCGTCGTCGCACTCGGGATCGTCGGCGACCTGTTCGAGTCGATGCTGAAGCGGAGTGCGGGCGTGAAAGACAGCTCCTCCCTCATCCCCGGCCACGGCGGCGTGCTCGATCGCATCGACGCGCTGCTCTTCGCGGCGCCCGTCTACTACATCGTCCTGAAGTATGTCTAGTCCCGAGCCCCTAGCCCCGAGCCCCGAGCCCCGAGCCAGATGAAGCGCATCGCCATCCTCGGATCGACCGGCTCAATCGGCCAGAGTGCCCTCGCTGTGGTCGATGCGCACGCCGACCGGCTGTTGGTGGTCGGCTTGGCCGCGGGCGAGAATGATGAGCGCCTTGCGGCGCAGGTGGCCCGATATCGGCCGACGAGGGTCGCGATGGCGTCGGGCGCCGCTCTCGATCGTCTCCGCCAGCAAGGCACCGAGGGCGTCACGCTGGCGGGATCCGGGCGAGAGGGATTGATCGCCGTCGCGACCGCGCCCGATGTGGACATCGTGCTCTGCGCCTCGTCCGGCACCGAAGCGCTCGAAGCGGTATTGGCCGCCATCGACCACCGCAAGACGATCGCGCTGGCGAACAAGGAAGTGCTGGTGATGGCCGGCGGCCTGGTGATGGAAGCCGCGCGCCGCCACGGCGTACTGATTCTTCCCGTTGACAGCGAGCACAACGCGATCCACCAATGCCTGCACGGGCGCGACGTGTCGGAAATCCGGCGGCTCATCCTGACCGCGTCGGGCGGACCTTTTCGAGGCCGGGCGGCGTCAGAACTAGTAGACGTTTCGGCAGACGAGGCACTGCAGCATCCGACATGGCGCATGGGACGGAAGATCACCATCGACTCGGCCACGTTGATGAACAAGGGCCTCGAGGTCATCGAGGCGCACTGGCTGTTCGGCGTCCGTGCGGACCAGATCGAGGTCGTCATCCATCCTCAGTCCGTCGTCCACTCGATGGTGGAGTTGAGCGACGGTTCGCTCATCGCCCAGCTCGGCGTCACGGACATGCGGCTGCCGATTCAGTACGCGTTTTCGTACCCCGAGCGGTGGGCCGGGTCCCTGCCGAGGCTCGACCTCGCGCGGGCGGGGCGGCTCGATTTCGATGTGCCGGACACGGGCGCCTTTCCGTGCCTGCGCCTGGCCTATCGCGCGCTCGACGCCGCGCGAAGCCTGCCCGTGGTGCTCAACGCCGCCAACGAGGTGGCGGTGGCGCGCTTTCTGGAGGGAAAGATCGGTTTTCCGTCGATTCCGCAGATCATCGAGCGAACCATGGATGCGCACGTGCCGGCCGAGGTGGCGTCGCTCACGGCGGTTCGCGCGGTCGATCAGTGGGCCCGCGAGTATGCTCAGGAGATTGCCCGCGGGGTAGAATTGAAAGTCTGAGGTTTCATTGCTGACGACGGTTCTGGCGTTCCTGTTCGTGCTCGGCGTGCTCGTGTTCGTGCACGAGCTCGGCCATTTTCTGGCCGCCAAACGCGTGGGCGTTCGTGTGCTGAAGTTCCAGCTCGGGTTCAACCCGACGGTTTTCAGCTTCCGGTACGGCGACACGGAGTACGGCATCGGCGCGCTGCCGCTCGGCGGCTACGTGAAGATGGCCGGCGAGGGCGACAGCGCACCTGGAGAATCAGACGCGCCGGCCGGACAGCCTGACGAGTTCCTGTCGAAGTCGAGGTGGCAGCGGTTCCAGGTGCTCGTCATGGGCCCGGTCATGAATCTGCTCACGGCGTTCGTCCTGGTCGCGCTCGTGCTGTATCAGGGCGCCGAGGTCGGGAGCTACGAGGATCAGCCTCCTGTCGTGGGAGTCGTCGCCGCCGGGTCGCCCGCCGCGCGCTCCGACATCAAGCCTGGCGATCGTATCGTGACCGTCGCCGGTCACCGCGTGGACACCTGGGAGGAGTTCTTCATCGCGGTCGGGACGCGGCCCGATCGGGAAATCACCATCGGCTTGCTGCGCAACGGGAACGAAGCGACGCGGACCGTGACGCCGGTTGTCGCGCCCGGATCGAGCCGCTTCGAAGTCGGCGACATCGGCGTGTTGCCGGATGTGCACCCGCACCTGACTTCGATCAACGCCGGCGAACCCGCCGACCGCGACGGCCTCAAGGCAGGCGACGTCGTGGCCGCGGTCAACGGCGAGCCGATCACCTTCTCATCGCAGTTGCGGACCGCCATTTCCAAGCACCCGGAAGAGCCGATTCAGATCGCGATCGTTCGAAACGGATCGCCGCTGACGCTCACGGTGACGCCGAAGCGCAGCGGCACCATCGGCCAGCTCGGCGTGTTCATCGGCGACGACACCAAGACCTTCAAGCCGACTGTCCTCGAAGCGATCAGCCTGAGCGCTCAGCGGAACGTCCAGATGGCCGGGATGATCGGTCAGACGATGTGGGGGCTCGTCACACGACAGTTGTCGCCGAAGCAACTCATGGGACCGATCGCGATCGCGCAGGTGTCCGGCGAAACGGCCCAGCTCGGCTGGATTGCGCTCGTCAGCCTGATGGCGACTTTGAGCCTGAATCTGGGGCTCCTCAACCTGATGCCGATTCCGATGCTCGACGGCGGCCACATTTTCATCATGGCGCTCGAAGGGTTGGCGCGACGCGATTTCAGCGTCCGCGTGAAGGAGAAGGTGCTGCTCGCCGGCTTTGTCGCCCTGATGATGCTGATGGTCACGGTGATCTACAACGACCTGACCCGTCTCAGCTGGTTCGGCCGGCTGATTCCCTGGAAGTAACCTCTCGCATCGCACTCTTCGCCGCGGCAATCGTCGTCTCGACGTCTTTCACGGTGTGCGCCGCGGACAGAAACCACGCCTCGAACTGGGACGGCGGGGGATAGACGCCGCGCTTGATCATGCCGCGGAAGAAACGCGCGTATCGATCGGTATTCGCGCTGGTGGCCGAGGCGTAGTCGCGCACCGGCTGTTCCGTGAAAAACGGTGTGAGCACCGAACCCACCGCGTTGACCTGCACGGCGACGCCCGCCTCGCGTGCAGCGCCGGCCAGACCGTCCGCGAGCCGCGCGCCTAGCGCGGCAAGGCGGCGATACAGCGTCGGCACGAGCCGGTCGAGGCACCAGATGCCGGCGGTCATCGCGAGCGGATTTCCCGACAGCGTGCCGGCCTGGTACACGGGACCGTCCGGTGAGACGAGCGCCATGAGATCGGCGCGGCCGCCGTACGCGCCCACGGGGAGCCCACCGCCGATGATCTTGCCGAGGCAGGTGAGGTCGGGCCGCACGCCTGTCGTCGCCTGAGCGCCGCCGCGCGCGGCCCGGAAGCCCGAGATGACCTCGTCAAAGATCAGCAGCGCGCCGTTCTCGGTACATGCCTCGCGCAGACCGCGCAGGAACCCGTCAGCCGGCGGGACGACGCCCATGTTGCCGGCAATTGGTTCGACGATGACGGCGGCGACACGGTCGCGGTTCGCCGCGAACACCTGATCGACCGACGCCAGATCGTTGTACGAGGCGACGAGGGTGTCGGCTGACGCACCAGCCGTGACGCCCGGGCTGTTCGGCATCCCGAAGGTCAAGGCCCCCGATCCGGCCTGGACGAGAAAGGCGTCGGCGTGGCCGTGGTAGCAGCCCTGAAACTTGATGATGCGGTCGCGTTTGGTCGCGGCGCGCGCGACGCGCACGGCGCTCATGGCCGCTTCGGTGCCGGAGTTCACGAAGCGCACGCGTTCGATCGACGGCATCATCCGGCACACGCGCTCGGCCAGCGCGACTTCGAGCGGGCTCGGCGCGCCGAAGCTCGTGCCGTTGCGCGCCGCGCGGGCGATCGCGCCCGCCAGACCCTTCGGCGCATGGCCGTGGATGAGGGGTCCCCACGACATCACGTAGTCGATGTACTTGTTGCCGTCGACGTCCTCGAGGCGCGATCCGGAGGCGCGCGCGATGAACAGCGGCGACGATCCGACGGACTTGAACGCGCGGACCGGGCTGTCGACGCCGCCGGGCAGCAGCTTCTGGGCGCGTTTGAAGAGACTGCGAGACTTATCGGTTCGCATGAAAGAGATGTGCTTCGTGGGTCTTCGTGCCCTCGTGATGTGCAGGTGTTCGATCTATGCAATCGCGCGGGCGGCGTCGCGGGCGTAGTACGTGATGATGATGTCGGCGCCGGCGCGGCGAATGGACGTCAGGCATTCGAGCATCGCCCGGCGCTCGTCGATCCAGCCGTTGCGCGCCGCCGCTTTCAACATCGCGTACTCGCCGCTGACGTGATACGCCGCCGTCGGGTAGCGGAACTCGCGCTTCACGCGCGACAGCACGTCGAGGTACGGCAGCGCCGGCTTGACCATGACGATGTCGGCCCCTTCTTCGATGTC
This sequence comes from uncultured Acidobacteriota bacterium, assembly GCA_963755195.1. Classification (GTDB taxonomy): domain Bacteria; phylum Acidobacteriota; class Vicinamibacteria; order Vicinamibacterales; family CAVVIG01; genus CAVQJU01. The sequence continues at coordinate 1,224,329 of CAVWIZ010000001.1, forward strand.
CTGGGCCACTTCTCTCAACGCTTCGTCCGCGTTCGCCGGATCCATCTGGTACGACTGCCGGTCGCCGAATTTCGGCGCCGAGTCCGCGGCTTCGCGAAACGGACCGTAAAACGCCGACCAGTACTTCGCGGCATACGCCATGATGGCCGTCTGCTCGAAACCGCGCTCGTCGAGCGCCTGGCGGATGGCGCCCACGCGTCCGTCCATCATGTCGGAGGGCGCGATGATGTCCGCACCGGCCACGGCGTGCGACACGGCCGCGCGCACGAGCTGCTCCACGGTCGGATCGTTCGCCACCTCACCGTCAACGATGATGCCGCAGTGGCCGTGATCGGTGTACTCGCACAGACACACGTCGGTGGCCACCAGAACGTCCGGACTTGCGCGCTTGATGGCGCGCACCGCCGCCTGGACCGGCGCCTCGGGATCGTAGGAGGCGGACCCCACCGCGTCCTTGTCGTCGGGCAGCCCGAACAGCAGGACGCTGCGGATGCCGTCGCCACTCGCGGCCTGCACTTCCTTGACGGCTTCGTCCACGGACAGGTTGTACACGCCGGGCATGGACGACACTTCGCGCCGGACGCCTTCGCCTTCGCAGACAAACAGCGGAAGCATGAACATGTCCGGCGCCAGCCGCGTTTCGCGCACGAGCGCCCGCATGGTCTCGCCGTGACGGAGCCGCCGCAGCCGGCGCGTCAGTTTCATCGTCGTTTGCGTGTCGATGGGGTTCATGTCCTGACTCGTTTCTCGTGGCTCGCGGCTCGCCGCCTTCGCGTGTCCGGCGCTTCCGCCTTCGCTGAAGCTGCTGCTCGGTGCCTTCGCGAGCGGAGGCTGGAGACTCGTGGCCAACCGTCACGGGTTGTTGCTTGAAATGATCGGCGATCGCGTCCACGAGCGCGGGCGTGGTGAACTTCTCCGGCATGATCGTGGTCTCGATCTCGTGCTGCGAGGCCGCCTCGGCGGTCACCGGGCCGATGCACGCGACGAGCGTCGTCTGCAGGAGGTCGGCGGCCGGCTCGCGACCCAGAAGTCCCACGAAGCTCCGCACCGCGGACGGGCTGGTGAACGTCACGACGTCGAGGCGGTGCTCGAGCAGCATCCGGTACACGTCGGGCTCGCCTTCCCGTTCCGGTTCCGTGGCGACGGTCCGGTACGCGACCACTTCGGTGACGTCGAGCGCCCTGCTTGCGGAGCTCGTCGGCGATCAACTTCACGCCCGATGTCGGCGTGGGGCAGCAGGACGCTCAGACCGCGGACCGGCCCGGTCTGCGACATGGCGTGCAGCACGGCCTCCGCGCGGTACTCGGCCGGCGCCAAATCGACTTTGAGACCGTGTCGTGCCAATCGTTCGGCTGTCGCCGGACCGACGACGCAGAGCTTCACGCTCCCGAGGGCGCGCAGATCGTGCGGCGTCCCCAGCAGGCGCTCGATGAACGCATCCACCGCGTTGGTGCTCGTGAAGATGATCCAATCGAACGTGCTGACGCGCCCGCACGCGTCGTCGAGCGGGCCGAAGTCTTCAGGCGGCGCGATCCGGATCATCGGTGCTTCAACGGCCTCGGCGCCCATCGACTCGAGCCGTTCGACGAGCTCGGCCGCCTGCTCGCGCGGCCGCGTGACGAGGACGCGCTTGCCGAACAGCGGTCGCGAGTCGAACCACCGCAGGTGTTCGCGCAGCGCCACGACGCGGCCCACAATCAAGACGGCGGGCCGCCGGTCGGCGGAATCCTCGATGGCGTCGGCGATCTCCCTGATCGAGCCAAGAACCGTTTCCTGCGTCGGAAGCGTGCCTTCGTAGACGAGCGCCGCTGATTCATCGGGCGGACGCCCGTGCGAGATGAGCGAGCTCAGGATGTGCGGCAGCTGTTGGGGACCGGCATAGCAGACGAGTGTCCCGTCCAGGCGGGCCAGGCTCGCCCAGTCGGGCGTGGCGCGCGTCTTGCCCCCGTCTTCATGGCCGCGGATGAAGGTGACGGTGTCGCCGCCGCCCGAGTACGTGATGGGTACGCCGGCGTAGCTCGGCACGGCGATGCCGGCCGGCACGCCAGGCACGACTTCGAATCGCACGCCCTGCTCGTGGAGGAACAGCGCTTCCGATCCGCCATGATTGAACAGGAACGAATCACCCCACTTGAGGCGCGCCACGATCTTGCCCTCGCGGGCTTTTTCGGCCAGGAGGTAGCAGATCGCTTCCTGTTCGAGCGGCTGCGGCGCCGTGACGCCGACGTCGATCTTTTCCGCCTCGGGCCGCGCATGACGCAGCAGCCGCGGATGCACCAGGTGGTCGTACAGCACGACGTCGGCCGCGGCAAGACACTGCAGTCCCCGAACCGTGATGAGGCCGGGATCGCCCGGACCGGCGCCGATCAGATAAACGATGCTACGCACGGCTTTGAGCCTCCGCCAGTATGGCATCGGCGCCCTGGGCGATGAGCTGCCGGCCGACATTTGCGCCGAGCGCGGCCGCCCCGCGCCGCGGTCCGCGTTCCGAAGCGCGCACAATCCGACTGCCGTCGAGGGTGGCGACGGCGGCGACGAGTTCGAGCGTGTCGGCGTCCACGCAGCAGGCGAGCGCGCCGATGGGCGTCTGGCAGCCGCCGCCGAGGGCCTCGACCAGCGCGCGCTCGGCTTCGAGCGCCGCGCCGGCGTCCGCGTCGCCGATCCGCCTCACGATCTCCCCGACTCCATCGTCGTCCTCGCGAATTTCCATGGCCACAATTCCTTGTCCGGGCGCCGGCACGCAGGCGCTGGCAGGCACCGTCAGCGATATCCGCGCGGCCACCCCGAGCCGCCGGAGTCCGGCGGCCGCCAGCACGAGCGCATCGTGAGCGCCCTCGTCGAGCTTGCGGAGCCGCGTATCCAGATTGCCACGAATGGGCGCAAACCGCGCGCCGGCGAACACGCGCGACAACTGGGCCACCCGCCGCACGCTGCCCGTGCCGATCGAGGGCGACGGTCCCAGGAGCGCCACGAGCTGGTCTAGGGTAAGGGCTAAGGGCTGAGGGCGCCCTGAGCCCTTAGCCCTGACGGGCAGTACCACGGCATCAAGCGGATCCTCGCGCGGCAGCACGCCCGCAATCGTGAGGCCGTCGGGCAGCACGGCCGGCATGTCCTTGCTGCTGTGGACCGCGAGATCGATCTCACGCCGGAGCAGCGCGTCTTCGATTTCCTTCACGAAGAGCCGTTTGCCCCCCGCCTCCGACAGCGGCCGGTCAACCAGACTGTCGCCGGTCGTCTTGATGATCACCACGCGGCACGGTGGACCGCCGGCGTCGGCAATGCGAGCTGCCGCCGCGCGGGCCTGCCACAGCGCGAGCTGGCTGCCTCGCGTGCCCAGGCGAAGCTCTTGCGGCACGTCAGCGCTGGCCGCGCGTTTTGGCGCGCGTGAACGGCTCAACCTTGCGTTCAGCGCGCGGTTCGCCGTCGTTGTCCTTGTCGTCTCCGAGCGGGCCCGGCTCCGCGAGGCCGAACACCCGCGCGATCGCTTCAGCGTAGAGCATGGCCGTCTCCGGATCGCCGAGCGCCTTGAGCTGCGAGGTTGGCGTGAGCAGGAGCTTTTCGACGATCAGGTGCGTGATTTCGTCGACGCGCGCACGCGCTTCCTCGCGAGCCTCGGGCGGGAGGGCCGAGAGCTTGAAGTCGAGCCGGTCGAGCTCGGCGCGGCGGATGGCCTCGAACGACTGCCGCAACGCGACCACGGTCGGAATGACGCCGCGCGATCGCAGCCACGATCCGAATTTCTCGAGCTCCTCGTCCACGATAGCTTCGGCCCGGGCCACCTCGCCGGCCCGGCGCGCGAGGTTTTCGCGAACCGCTGCCTGGAGGTCGTCGATGTTGTACAGGAAGACCTGCTCGATTTCTCCCGATGCAGCCTCGACGTCGCGCGGCACGGCAATGTCGATGATGAACAGCGGCCGGTTGCGCCGGGGCCGCATGATGGCCTCAAGGCGGGCTTTCGTGAGAATCGGCGCCACGGCGCCCGTGGCCGTGATGACGATGTCGCTCGAGGCGAGGGCGGCGTCCATGTCGTCCCACCGCGCCGCCGTTGCGCCGCCGATGGCGTCGGCCGTCCGCGCCGCGTGCGCCATGGTCCGGCTGATGATCGTCACGTGGCGCACGCCTTGCGACTTCATGTGCTGCGCGGTGAGCTTGCCCATTTCGCCGGCGCCGACCACGACCACGGTGCGGCCGTCGAGGCTGCCGAAGATCTTGCGCGCCAGCGACACCGCCGCGTAGCTGACCGACACGGCCCCAGAGCCCAGGCCCGTTTCCGATCGCACGCGCTTGCCCACGGCAAACGAGGCGTGGAACAGGCGATTGAGCAACGGTCCGGCGGTGTCGGCGTGCTTGGCGGCGCTATGCGCCTCTTTGACCTGGCCGAGGACCTGTGGTTCACCCACGACGAGCGAGTCGAGCCCCGCGGCCACGCGAAACAGGTGCCGGGCCGCCTCGAGATCCGCGACTTCGTACAGGTGCGGCTCGAGGGCCGCCGCCTCGATGCCGTGGAACGTGCTGACAAACGACACCAGGTTCGATCGCGCCGCCGCGACATCCTCGCACGCGATGTACAGCTCGGCCCGGTTGCAGGTCGAGAGGACCGCAATCTCCCCGCCGGTTCCTGTTCCAGCGGGACCGCGCGCGGCGAGTGTCCGCAGCGCGTGCTCGAGGCCCCGCGCCTGGAAATCGACGCGTTCGCGCAGCTCGATCGGCGCGGTGCGGTGACTGATTCCGACGAGTAGTAGGTGCACCCTCAACCTTGAACCGTGAACCCTGAACCGTGAACCCTAGAAATTGTGACTCTTGGTAAAAAAGTAGCTGATCGGCACGAAGTTCAACAGCACGATGGCGAAACCGAGCGCCGAGAGATAGGCCGCCCGCCGGCCTGCCCACCCGATTCGCCGCGCGGCGAAGAGCTCGAACGAGTACACCGCCCAGCAGACGAGCGCGACGATGATCTTCGGATCCTCGAGCGACATGGCCTGCACCTGTGGCACGCCAGCCGACCCCGGATGCGCGCGCGCCTCGGCCGCAAACGCCACGCCGGCCACGAGACCCACGGTCAGGAAAATCCAGCCAAAGACGATGGTGCGCTGGTTCATCTTGTCGAGCACCTGCAGCGAGGGGAGCCGCGCGTAGAAAAATCCCAGGTGCTTGGCCTTGATTTCCTTGAAGAGGAGCACGTAGGTGATGCCTATCGCGCAGGCCAGCGCGAAGCTCGCGTACGCCAGCAGGAGCGACGACACGTGAATGCCGAAGAGCGGGCCGCGCAGCACCGACGAGCGCACCTCGTCGTCGGATTTCAGCGCAGGAATCGTCTGCAGCGCCACGAGCAGCAGCAGGATGAAGACGCCCATCGCACGTTCGTCGGTCGTGACTTCCGTATACAGGTACGCCACCGCGAGGAGCCACACGAACATCGAAATCGCCGACGTCGCCCCTTCCACCGGCACCTGCCCCGCTTCCATCGTCAGCATGCCGATGACGAAGGTGTGCGCGAGCACCGCCCCGACCAGGAGTGTCGTGGCCGTGCGGCCCGCCGCGGGGGTCCGCCGCGTGAAATGCCAGCCATACGCGAGGAAGGCGGCGGCATAGAACGCGAGGGGTGCCAGATTCATGGGTGTGGTGCCGGTCTAGCGAGACGTCGGGGCGAAGTATCCCTGCTTGGTGCGCGCCGTGGTGTTCGGGCGATCCACGCGGACGACGACACGGCGCCATGCCCCGTCGCGCCGCGGGTTCTTCGACGTGTAACCAACCGTGTATTGACTCGACAGCTCGTCAGAGATCTGACCGTAGACGGCGCTCAGGTCGGACACCTGGGCGGGGAAGAACGCTCGACCGCCCGTTTCCTGCGAGAACTGGCGCAGCACGAATTCGGCTTCCCTGAAGAGCTTCGAGCCGCTGCTCGCGGCGTCGTTGTCGCGCAGGCCGATCGTGTAAATCGCCGTCTCCGAGCGCTTGGCCAGGTCGAGCACTTCCTCGAACGGCAGCAGGCTCGACGTGTCTTCTCCGTCCGACAGGACGATGATGGCCTGGCGCCTGATCTCGTCGATGTTTCGTGCCACGATCTTCTTGAGATCTTTCAGCGCGATGTAGACCGCGTTGTAGAGGGAGGTCGATCCTCCGGCGGACGTTCTTCGAATCGCCTGCTCCAGATCCCGAGCCGAGTTCGTGAAGTTCTGCATCAAGACGACCCGGCTGTCGAAGTCGATGACTTCGGCCAGATCTTGAGGGCGGAGGCGCCGCGAGAAGCCGATGGCGGCTTCCTGCGCCGTGGGCAGCTTGATGTCCATGCTCGCGCTGGTGTCGAGCAGCAGCGCGAGGGCAATCGGCAGGTTCGTGCGGTTGAAGAACGTCACGTCCTGTTTGACGCCGTCTTCGTACACGCTGAAGTTGCCCTGCTCGAGGTCGGTGAGATAGCGGGCGCCCTCGGTCACTGTGACATTCAGCGACACCAGCTCGATGCCGGCGCGAAACGACGGCGTCTCGCGCGGCGCCTGCGGTTGACCGGCCGCCGGAGGCGTTTGCGGCGCCTGTGCCGCGAGCAGCACCGCGCCGGCCGCCATCACGCTGATCGCGGCGGCAGCGATCGCCACGCGCGCACGGCACCGGGGAGCGACCCTCAACGGTTGTCCTTGGTCTTGACCGGCCTGCCCCGAACCGTGAGCTCGGGGCGCTTGCCGGTGATCGTCACTTTCTCGGGAGGAATGAGCATTTGCGGTCTCGAGTACGTCACGAGGTACTGGTGCGTCAGTTCGTTCGCCACCTGTATCAGGCGGTTGGCCAGCGCGCTTGCCGCCATCACGTTGTCGTACCGTCCGCCGGTGGTCTCGGTGCCTTCCGAAAACGCGATCGCGCGCTCGCGTCCTTCGGTGGAGAGGATGTCGGTTGGCGGTGGGCCGATCATCACGATATGGAACGACGCGCCGACGTCATTCAGCGCTTTCAGTACCTGGTCGTGATACCGGTTGCTGAACTCCGGTCCATTCGTGGCGATGGACACGATGACCGGCCGTTGTGCTTCTCGCTTCTTCAGCCCCTGTGACGCCTCGATGACGCCGTCGAGCAGGTAGGCGCCGCTCTGTGTCGCGGGGAAGACGCGGCCCACGCCCTTGAGGAGCTTCGCCTGATCGCTCGTGTAGTCCACGAGCACCGTCGGCCGCTCGCCGACGCCGATGATGGCCACCTGATGCTTGACGGGGGTTTCGGTTGTGGCCTTGACGAACTCGGTGACGGCGTCGCGGATGTCGCGGATGTTCCTGTTTGCGGCGGAGCTCGTGTCCACCATCAAGGCGATGCTCATCGGCGTGGTCGCCGGTTCGACCTTCAGAATCTCGCGTGCCAGGTTGTCTTCGCGGACGACGAAGTCCGACGGTCCGAGATCCGGGACCGGTGCACCCTCGGCGTTGAGGACGCTCACGTAAATCGAGCGCTGAAGGGCCTGCGCGCGGGGCGACGCGGTCTGCAGCAGCACGACCGACAGGAGGCCGACGACGGCGAAGAAGAGGCGCCGGGAAGTCATGGAATGAGTATAGGTCCCCGTTTTCGACAGCGTCAAGGAGCGGAGCGCCAAAAACTGGTTTGAAATCTGTAGGTTGCAGGAAATCGTCATTCGCGCCGGCCCGCGGGTGCGTTTCTTGACACCCCTCAGGTCGCATGTTATAAACCAACGGCTTTTCGGCGCACGGTTCCCGGTCCTCTAGCAGCGCGTCGGCGCCCGGCACACGCCAGTATCCCAATGCTCTCAGACTACATTCCGATTGCCATCTTCGTCGTGGTTGCGACCGGCTTTGCCCTGTTCACACTGGTCATTTCAGGCCTGATCAGCCCGCGAAAATACAACAAGGTCAAGCTCGAACCGTACGAGTGCGGCATCGAGCCCATCACCGGCGCCCGCGAGCGCTACAGCATCCGGTACTACCTGGTCGCGATGCTGTTTGTGATCTTCGACGTCGAGACCGTCTTCATGTTTCCGTGGGCGGTCATCTTCGACAAGCTGCTGCTGTTTGGCTTGATCGAGATGATCGTGTTCATCTTCATCCTCGTGGTCGGCTACTACTACGCCTGGAAAAAAGGCGCCCTGGAATGGGCATAATGGGTCTTTGTGGCTGACGACCCGAAAACCGACCACGTCCCGAAAGCGGCGGCGCCGACCGGGCCGCCCGATCCGCCGCCGCCGGCCGGCGTTGCCCTTCCGGCTTTCATCGCGTCGCTTTCGGCGGAGGCGGCCGGGAGCGTGGCCCAGGTCAGCTACTATCTCGGCGACTGGACGGTGATCGTTCCCGTGTCGCATCTCCTCCAGGTCGTCACGCGCCTGCGCGACGCGCCGGATGCGGCGTTCGACCTCTGCTCTGACGTGACGGCCACCGACTGGCCGCCGCGTGCCGAGGGGCGATTCGACGTCATCTACTGTCTGTACTCGACACGCCACCGGCATCGCGTACGCGTCAAGGTGAAGGTGGCCGAGCACCAGCCGGTGCCGTCGGTCACTGGCATATGGCCGGCCGCCAACTGGCTGGAACGTGAAGTGTTCGACATGTTCGGCGTGAACTTCACCGGACATCCCGATCGCCGGCGAATCCTGATGCCCGACGACTGGCAGGGCCATCCGCAGCGCAAGGACTATCCCCTGGAGGGACCCGGCGAGCTGCTGATGGAGAATCCGCTCGATTGGCTGAAGCTGCGCCAGTCGCGCGACGAAGCGGATATCGAGTAGAGGATTTGGTAATTGGGTAATTGGGTAATTGGGTAATCGGGTAATCGAGTAAATGGAAGCACAGACTGTTCGCGGCGCGATGTTCGACACCAGCGAGCTGGTACTCAACATGGGTCCCCAGCACCCCAGCACGCACGGCGTGCTGCGGGTCGTGCTGCGGCTCGACGGCGAAACTGTCGTCGATGCGGACGTCGTGATGGGCTATCTGCACCGCGGCATCGAGAAGCTGAGCGAAAACCGCAACTGGACGCAGATCATCCTGCTCACCGACCGCATGGACTATGTGGCCGCCGCCACGAGCAACGTCGGCTACTGCGAGACGGTGGAAAAGCTCCTCCAGGTCGAAGTGCCGCGCCGCGCGCGCTACATCCGCACGATTCTGTGCGAGCTGCAGCGGATTGCGAGCCACTGCCTCTGGCTCGGCACGCACGCGATGGACATCGGCGCGATGACGGTGTTTCTCTACGCGTTCCGCGAGCGCGAGCTCATCCTCGATCTGTTCGAGGAGTTCTGCGGCGCCCGGCTGACGTACAACTCGATGCGGATCGGCGGCCTGCCGCTGGACATTCCCGCGGGATGGGACAAGAAGGTCCTCGAGTTCTGCGCCATCATGGCCACGAAGGTCGACGAGTACGAGACGCTCCTGACGCACAACCGCATCTGGCTGGAGCGCACAAAAGGCATCGGCGTCATCGGCGGGGCGGAGGCGGCCGCGCTCGGGTTGTGCGGCCCGGCGCTGCGCGGGTCGGGGGTGGCGCGCGACGTCCGGAAGGACGAGCCGTACGCGGCATACGACGAGATGCAGTTCGACGTGCCGGTTGGCACGGCCGGCGACACCTACGACCGGTACCTCGTGCGGATGGAGGAATTCCGCCAGTCGCTGCGGATCATCCGTCAGGCGACCGAAGGTCTCCCGGAAGGACCGATCGTCGGCAAGGTGCCGCGCCTCATCAAGCCAGCGGCCGGCGAGACGTACCATGCCATCGAGTCGCCCAAAGGCGAGCTCGGCTATTTCATCGTCAGCGACGGGAAGTCGACGAACCCCTACCGGTTCCGCGTCAGGCCGCCGTCGTTCTGCAACCTGCAGGCGCTGCCGCGGCTCGTCCGAGGGCATCTGGTGGCCGACGTCGTCGCGCTGATTGGATCGATCGATATCGTGCTGGGCGAGGTAGATCGATGAGCGCCTGGGGCCATGCGGAGCGGCTTACCGCGAGGCATCAGCGTCAGTTCGCGGCGGGCCGGGGTCCCCGACGCGGCAGCCGCGTTGGGATGGAGGCGGTGGGGCCCCGCCGCCAGTGAAAAAATGATCGATCAGTTCGTCGTTCCGTTGCTCAAGATCCTCATCGTGTTGAACGCGACGCTGGTGGCGGTCACGTACATGGTGCTGCTCGAGCGCAAGGTCATCGCCTGGGCGCAGTCGCGCCTCGGACCGATGCGGGTCGGGCCGTACGGCGTGCTGCAGCCGGTGGCCGACGCGATCAAGCTGATGCTGAAGGAAGACATCACGCCGGTCCGCGCCGACAAGTGGGTGTTCACGGCCGCGCCGATCATCTCGATGGTGCCCGCGCTGATCGTGTACGCGGTGATTCCGTTCGGGCCCGTGGTGAACGTGTTCGGGCGTCCCGTGGCGCTGTACATCACCGACATCAACGTCGGCTTGCTCTACATCGTGTCGGTGGCGTCGGTCGGCGTGTACGGCATCATCCTCGCGGGGTACGCGTCGAACAGCAAATACCCGCTGCTCGCGAGCCTCCGCGCGTCGGCGCAGCTCATCAGCTACGAGGTGGCCCTCACGCTGACGCTGGTGAGCGTCATCCTGATGTCCGGCTCGCTGAGCATGGTGAGCATCGTCAACGCGCAGTACAACGGGCACGTGTGGTTCGCCTTCGTCCAGCCGCTGGCGTTTGTCATCTTCTTCATCGGCGGCCTTGCCGAGACCAACCGCGCGCCGTTCGACATGCCCGAGGCGGAGCAGGAGCTGACGGGCGGCTTCCATACCGAGTACAGCGGGATGCGGTTCGCGCTCTTTTTCCTCGCCGAGTACGCCAACATGATCGTCGTCTCCTCGGTGGCGACGACGCTGTTTTTCGGCGGGTGGCTGCGGCCGTTTCCGAACATCGCATGGCTGCACTTCTTCGACATCATTCCGAGTTGGACCTGGTTTCTGATCAAGTCGTTTGTGTTTCTGTACATCTTCATCTGGGTCCGGGCGACGCTGCCTCGCTACCGTTACGACCAGTTGATGCGGCTCGGATGGAAGGTGCTCATTCCGCTGGCGATTGCGAATCTCGTGGTGACCGGTATCGTCAAGGTGGTGCTCATGTAGGGCCCGAGTGCTGGGGGCATGAGGGCGTTGAAGCTCTCAGCCCCGAGCCCTCAGCCCTGCGCAACGCGTATATGGCTCACGCAATTGCGTTCTATTTCGTCGCGGCGTGCATTCTCGGGTTCGCCGTGCTGGTCGTCACCACGAAGGACACGGTGCACAGCGTGCTGTTCCTCGTGCTCGACTTCCTGTTTGTCGCGGCGCTGTACGTGCTGCTTGATGCGCAGTTTCTGGCCGCCATTCAGGTGCTGGTGTACGCCGGCGGGATTGTCGTGCTCTATCTGTTCGTCGTCATGCTCGTGAACCTGAAGCGGCCGCCCGAGGCTCACCAGGATCCGCATCGGCGCAGCAAGATCGGATTCGGCCTGGCGGCGGCGGTGCTCGTGGAGTTCGGCGCGATTGTCGCGTCGTCCTATGTGAGTTCGGCGCCTCGAATCGAGGCCACCGCGGCGCTGCCGGTGTCGGGCAATACCGAGCAGGTCGGCTGGATGCTCTACACGAGCTATCTGATTCCGTTCGAAATCGCGTCGATGCTGCTGCTCGTGGCCATGATAGGCGCGATCGTGCTTGGCGAAACGAGAACTATGAAATTGGGTAATTGGATAATCGGGTAATCGAGTAATCGAATTGAAAGATTGAAACGCCAATGAGCCAATCCAATTACTCGATTGCCCGATTATCCAATTACCAGATACGAGAGACATGATCACGATCACCCCAGCCCACTACATGCTGCTTGCGGCCGCGCTGTTCATCATCGGCGTCATCGGCGTGATGGTGCGCAGGAACCTCATCATCATCTTCATGTCGATCGAGCTGATGCTGAACGCCGTCAACATCAACCTGGTGGCGTTCTCCTACCAGCTCAATCACGTGGTCGGTCAGGTGTTCGCGGTGTTCGTGGTGGCGGTGGCCGCGGCCGAGGCGGCCGTGGGCCTCGGCATCATCCTCGCGTTCTATCGCAACAAGGAAACCGTCAACATCGACGAAATGAATCTGATGCGCTGGTAATGCGATACATCTGGCTTATTCCTCTGCTCCCCGGCATCGGGGCGGCCGTCAACGGCCTCCTCGGCGTCCGGTACTTCTCGCGGACGACGGCGGGGGCCGTCGCCTGCACGGCGATGGCTGGCGCGCTCGGTGTTGCGCTGCTCGCGTTCTGGCAGCTGCTCGGCCTGCCGGGCGACGCGCGCGCCTACGACGTCGTGGTGGCGCAATGGATTCCGCCGCTGCCGCTTCAGCTCCACGGCGGGGCCATCGGCGCATTTCAGGTGCCCTGGGGATTCCGCCTCGATCCGCTGTCGGGCATGATGATTCTCGTCGTCACCGGCATCGGCACGCTGATCCACATCTACGCGACGGCGTACATGTCCGATGAGCCGCGCGGCGGCGTCGCGCGGTTTTTCTGCTATCTGAATTTGTTCTGCTTCTTCATGCTCATGCTCGTCCTGGGCGACAACTTCCTGGTGATGTTCGTGGGCTGGGAGGGCGTCGGGCTGTGCTCGTACCTGCTCATCGGCTACTGGTACGAGAAAAAGAGCGCGTCGGACGCCGGCCGGAAGGCGTTCATCACGAATCGCGTGGGCGACTGGGGTTTTGTCCTCGGCGTCTTCCTCGTCTACTTCACCTTCGGCACGCTCGACTTCCGCGCCGTCCAGAACGCCGCGGCGACGATGCCGGTGGAAGCGGCGCATTTCGGCGTGCTGTCGTTCATCTGCCTGGCGCTGTTTGTCGGCGCCACCGGAAAGAGCGCGCAGATTCCCCTGTACGTATGGTTGCCCGACGCGATGGAAGGGCCGACGCCCGTGTCGGCCCTGATTCACGCCGCCACGATGGTGACGGCCGGCGTCTACATGCTCGGGCGAAACGCCGTGCTCTTCACGCACGCGCCGATCGTGATGCAGATCGTGGCCATCGTCGGCGTCCTGACCGCGCTGATGGCGGCGACCATCGGCCTCGTGCAGAACGACATCAAGCGGGTGCTGGCGTACTCGACCGTCTCGCAGCTCGGCTACATGTTCACGGCGATGGGCGTCGGCGCGTTCTCGGCTGGAGCGTTCCATCTGATGACGCACGCGTTCTTCAAGGCGCTGCTCTTTCTTGGCAGCGGGTCGGTGATCCACGCCATGGCAGGCGAACAGGACATGCGTCGGATGGGCGGGCTGAAGAAGTACCTGCCCGTCACCTACGCCACCATGATGCTCGGCACGCTGGCGATCGCGGGCATCTTTCCCTTCTCGGGCTTTTTCAGCAAGGACGAGATTCTGTTCCGCGCGTTCGTCGCGAACAAACTGGTGTGGGCGATTGCCGTGGTGACGGCGGGCATGACGGCCTTCTACATGTTTCGCCTGATGGCCATGACGTTCTTCGGCGCGTATCGGGGTCCCGCGTGGGAATCGGGTTCGCATGCCCACGCGTCGCACGGTCACGACGCGCCCCACGCTGCCGATCCACACGACCACGGCGGACACGGGGCGTGGCACGGGCCGCACGAATCGCCCGTACGGATGACGTTTCCGCTGCAGGTGCTGGCCGTCGGCGCGTTGGTCGCGGGCTTCGTGGGCATTCCGGCGGCGCTCGGCGGCGGCAACACCATCGAGAAGTTCCTCGAGCCCAGCTTCGAGGCGGCGACGACTGCGGCGCACGAAGCAGGCGTGAAGAACGAAGCGGGCGTGAGAACGCCGCCGCGACTGAGGCGGCCACCGAGGCCGAACACCACGACGAACCCCACGTGTCGCGCGGCATCGAGCTGGGCCTGATGGGGTTTTCGCTCGTGGTCGCCGTCGGCGGCATTCTGCTGGCCCGCCGGTTCTACGTCACGAGCCCGGAGATTTCCGATCGCCTCGCGCAGCAATGGGGCGGCGCCCACCGTGTGCTGTCGCACAAGTACTACGTGGACGAGGCGTACGACGCGACGGTCATTTCAGGGACGTTCGGAGCCGGCAAAGGCCTGTGGGTGTTCGATCGGACCGTGGTCGATGGTGTGGTCAACGGCAGCGGCCATTTCACGAAGATCAGCGCCTGGATCTCCGGCCTCGCGGACAGCGCCATCGTCGACGGCATGGTCAACCTCGTCGGGCGCATCTGCGAGCAGGGCAGCTTCTGGTTCCGGCGCGTGCAGACCGGCCTCGTGCAGAACTACGCGATGTTGATGCTCTTCGGCATCTTCGCGTTCGTGAGCCTTTATCTGTTCATCCGGTGATATGAGCCACTATCTTTCGATCATTCTGTTCACGCCGCTCGCCGGCGCTTTCGTGCTGCTGCTCGTCAACAAGCGGAACGAGAACGCCATCCGCTGGATTGCGAACCTGGTGGCCTTCGCCGGCTTCGTCATCTCGGTGCCCCTGTGGTTCTGGTACAACCCGCAGAACGGCGATTTTCAGTTTGTCGAGCGGATGCAGTGGATCCCGTCGATCGGCGCCGACTACTTCCTGGGCGTCGACGGACTGAGCGCGCTGCTGATCCTCCTCACCACGATGATGGGGAGCATCGCCATTCTGTCGTCGTGGACCGCCATCACCGAGCGCGTCAAGGAGTACTACATCTTCCTGCTCGTGCTGCAGACGGGGATGCTCGGCGCGTTCATGTCGCTCGACTTCCTGCTGTTCTTCCTGTTCTGGGAAGTCATGTTGGTGCCGATGTACTTCCTCATCGGCATCTGGGGAAGCGCGAACCGGCTGTACTCGGCGATCAAGTTCTTCCTCTACACGCTCGTCGGCAGCGTGGTGATGCTGCTTGGCATTCTGGCGCTCTACTTCTACAACCACACCCTCACGGGCGTGTACACATTCGACATCACGCAGTTCCACCGGCTGAACCTGCCCTTCGACCTGCAGTGGTGGATCTTCCTGGCGTTCTTCCTCGGGTTCGCCATCAAGGTGCCGATGTTCCCGTTTCACACCTGGCTGCCCGACGCGCACACCGACGCGCCGACCGCCGGCTCGGTGATCCTGGCGGCGGTGCTCCTGAAGATGGGCACGTACGGCTTCCTCCGTTTCAGCCTGCCGATCCTCCCCGACGCGTCACGCCATTTCGTGCCGATGATGGTCCTCCTGTCGATCATCGGCATCGTCTACGGCGCGTTGGTGGCGCTCGCGCAGAAGGACTGGAAGCGCCTGGTGGCCTACTCGTCGGTGAGTCACATGGCGCTGGTGATGTTGGGGATGTTCGCGCTCAACCCCGTCGGCCTCACCGGCAGCATCATCCAACAGCTCAATCACGGGATTTCGACCGGCGCGCTCTTCCTCATCGTCGGCATCGTGTACGAGCGCCGCCATACGAGGGAGATTTCCGAGTACGGTGGTCTCTCGAAAGTGATGCCGGTCTACGCCGCCGTCTTCCTGATCATGACGATGTCGTCGATCGGGTTGCCGACGCTCAACGGGTTCATCGGCGAGTTCCTGATCCTGCAGGGCGTCTTCGTCGCCAGCAAGGTGTGGGCGGCGTTTGCCGCGAGCGGCATCGTGCTCGGCGCCGCGTACATGCTCTATCTCTATCAGCGGACGATGTTCGGCAAGATCGAGAACCCGAAAAACGAAGGCCTGCTCGATCTGAATCACCGCGAGTTCGCGACCTTCGCGCCCCTCATCGTGCTGGCCGTGTGGATGGGCTTGTATCCCTCGCCATTTCTGCGCCGCCTCGAGACGTCGGTCAATCACATCGTCGTGCGCGTCAACCCGCAGTACGCGTCGGCGTGCGGCGGCAGCGCGCTGACGGCGCTGCCGTGCGGGCCCGACGGCAAGCCGCTGCCGGCGGCCGCACCGGCGTCGTCGGGCGTGGGCGCGGACATTCCCCCTGGAACAACTGACGCTGGAGCGCCGCGTTAATGCCGGCCGGTCTCTCCTCGAGCGACTTCTACTACATCCTGCCCGAGCTCGTGCTCACGTGCGGCGCGCTGCTCGTGCTCATCGCCGACGTGCTGCTGCCGCGCGGCAGCCGCGCGCTGGCCTGGGTAACCATGCTCGCCCTTGGCGCGACGATGCTGTCGCTCGCGCCGTTCACGGGTACGCGGGTCGAAGTGGCGAACGGGCTGCTCGCGGTCGATCGATTCGCGCTCTTCTTCAAGATCCTGTTCCTCGTGGCGGCGGCGTTGACGGTGCTGATGTCCACGCGGTATCTCGAGATCGAAGGCGCGAGCCCAGGGGAGTACTACTTCCTGATTCTGTGCGCCACCCTCGGGATGATGATCATGGCCGGCGGGATCGACCTCATTTCGCTCATCATCGGTCTCGAGACCATGGCCGTCTCGTTCTACATCCTGGCCGGTTTCATCAAGCCGAACCAGCGCTCGAACGAGGCGGCGGTGAAGTACTTCCTGCTCGGCGCGTTCTCGCTGGGTGTCCTGCTCTACGGCATGTCCTTCATGTACGGGCTGTCGGGGACGACGGGTCTCAGGGTGATGGCCCGGGTGTTTGTCGGGCAGGAAGGCGACCCGCGTCTCATCCTGGCCGTCATCATGGTCGCGGCCGGCATGGGGTTCAAGATTGCGGCGGTGCCGTTCCACATGTGGGCGCCCGACGTCTATGAAGGCGCGCCGACGCCGGTGACGGCGTTTCTGTCGGTCGGGTCGAAGGCCGCGTCGTTCGCCATGCTGCTGCGCCTCTTCCTCGAAGGGATGCCGTCGCTTCATGCGGATTGGGTCCCGCTGTTCGAGGTGCTGGCCATCGTCACGATGACGGTGGGCAACGTGGCGGCTCTCACGCAAAGCAACCTCAAGCGCATGCTCGCGTACTCGTCCATTGCGCACGCAGGCTATCTGCTCATCGGCATCGTCGCGGCCGGCGCCGGCTACACGCGAGGCGTGACGGCGACGCTCATTTATCTGTTCATCTATTCGTTCATGCAGCTCGGCGCTTTCATGGTCATCGTGCTGATGCGCCGCCAGGGTGTCATCGGCGACGAGCTGAAGGACCTGAGCGGGCTCTCGTCGCGCCGGCCGGTTGCGGCGTTCGCGATGCTGCTGTTCATGTTGTCGCTCGGCGGCATTCCCCCGACGGCGGGGTTCATGGGCAAGTTCTGGCTGTTCAGCGCGGCGATTGAATCCGGGTACGTGTGGCTGGCGGTCATCGGCGTCCTCAACAGCGCGATCTCGCTCTACTACTACGTCCGCGTCGTCGTCTTCATGTATCTGAAGAAGGACGCGACCGCCTCCCCCGACCAGGCGGCAAGCCCGCCGCTTGTCGTGGCGTTTGCCGTGGCCGTGGCGGCTACCCTGGTGCTCGGCGTGTATCCGCGGCTGCTGTTCGATGTGGCGGAAGCGTCGGCGCGCACGCTCGGCGCGATCGCGATTGCGGCGGCGATTCGCTGACGCTGACAAGACGCAACTCGAAGCGGATTCTTCGTGTTTTCGTGTTTCCTGGCTGCATTTCGCAGGTTGGTGAACTTTTTCACAAGGTACGCTATACTCGTCGACGGTCGACCGGTACGGTGCCTGGGGCAGAGGAGTCATGTCTGCTGATCGGCGCTTTCCCAGCTGGGTCCGCCACTCCGGTATCGGGCTCGAACTGGCCGGCGCGACGGCCGGCCTTGCCCTCATCGGATACTGGATCGACCGGCGGTTTGGGACGGGCCCCTGGGGAATTCTTGGCGGAGTGGTCATCGGCCTCGTTGGTGGCCTCTACAATCTCGTGAGGGAATCGCTCGAGGCGGCCCGCGAGGCGCGCACCGAGGACAAGCTCGCGAGCGACGAAGCCGGCGGACCGAAGGAGCGCGGCGGGAACGGAGACTGATCGCGTGCCGACGACCTCGTCGAAGGCGGGCCGGCGCTATGCGCGCTATGTCCGCTTCCTGGGCCTGGCCGCGGTGATCGTTCTCGGGTTGTGCGCGGTGGGATGGCTACCGACGCGACGTCTGGCCGGTGCGGAGGCTGTCGCGGCGATGATGGCCGGGTGCACAATCAGTCTGTTGTCGGCGGCGCTGGCCGGGTGGCTGCTGATCGTCGTCGGTGCGGAAACACCTGAAGCCCGGATGCGGCGGGGGGCCCTGGCGATGACTGTCAGGCTCGCCGTGGTCGTTGTGGCCGGCGCCGCGACGGTCTTCGGCGGCGAATTTGCGCGGCAGCCGCTGCTCTTCTGGATTGCGACGGCGTACATTGCGTTGCTCCCGCTTGAAGTGAGACTGGCGATTCTATGACCGCACAAGCGCCCGTGGCCGAACCGCACCCTGCTGAAACGGAAAACCCGCTCGAACACGTCGTTCAGCATCCGCTCGTCGAGCGGCCGGCGCACCTCGGTCCGCTCACTCCTAACGGCACGATTACTGTGTTTTCCGATCAGATCGCCATGCTCGCCCTCGCGGGCGTGCTTTTGGTTGCCCTGGTGCCTATGCTGGTGAGGCGTCGTCGGGGGAAGGTCGGCATCGATGCGATGGTGCCTACGGGCGCTGCGAACGGGCTCGAGGCGGTGTGCGAGTACTTGCGCAAGGAAGTGGCCGAGCCGGCGCTGCACGAGCACACCGATCGCTTCATCAAGTACATCTGGAGCGCGTTTTTCTTTGTGCTGACGGTGAACATCCTCGGCCTGCTGCCGATTCCCGTCGTGTCAAACTTGTTCGGCACTCACCTTGGCGGGACCGCGACCGGAAACATCTGGGTGACGGCCACGCTGGCCATCGTGACCATGGTAATGATGGTGGTCAATGGCGTGCGACTCGGCGGAAAGGCGTACTTCGCGCATTTCTGTCCGGGCCCCCTCTGGATGTCGCCTCTGCTGGTGCCAGTCGAAATCATCGGCCTGTTCGCGAAGGTGTTCGCGCTCGCCGTCCGACTATTCGCCAACATGATCGCCGGCCACATTCTGCTCGCGGTGCTGCTGTCTTTCATCATGGCGGCGGGAGCGCAGAGCACGGGTCTTGGCCTTGGCGTTGGCGTGCTCGTGGTGTCGGCCAGCGTGGCGATCAACTTTCTGGAATTGTTCGTGGCCTTCCTGCAGGCCTTTATTTTTACGTTCCTGACGACGCTCTTCATCGGCATGTCCGTCGTGTTCCATCACGACGATCACGATGCCGGGCAGCATGAAGGCCACGAAGCAGCGGCGCACTGAACGTAAACACAATCGCCATGCCCGCAGGGTTCGGGGGCACGCGGGCCATGAGGTGTGACAGCGATGGCGATCGGATACAGCCGCTTCCCCCGGGCGGCGGACAGACGAAGGGAAACGACAATGGATCGTAAGCAGCTTTTTAGACTGGCCCTCGGGTTCATGGTGGCCGGCGTCGCCCTGATGGCAATGCCTTCCGTGGCGTTTGCTCAGGAGGCCGCCGAAAAGGCCACGCTTCTGCCCAGCAACGGCCTGGGATGGCTCGGCGGCGCCATCGGCGCCGGTCTGGCCATCATCGGCGGAGCGGCCGGCATCGGCCGGATCGGCGGTTCGGCGGTCGAGTCGATGGCCCGGCAGCCCGCCGCGGCCGGCCAGATCTCCACGGCGATGATCATCACCGCGGCCATGATTGAAGGCGCGACGCTGTTCGCCGTCGTCGTGGGCATGATGGCGGTCATCAAGTAGAAAGCGCGATTTTCCGGGGGCGCGGGCATTGTCCGCGCTCCCGGACTCACAACCGTTGCTACCCTGGACTTTTATGAGACAGCGATTGCTGACCGTTGCGTTTCTCGCACTGACCGCGCTTCCTCTGCACGCCGCCGAGGAGACCGCCGGTGCCGCACTGAGCCCGTTTGCCGGCAACCTTGGCAACGCGATCTGGACGCTCGCCATTTTCGTGATCGTCGTCATCGTGCTCGGCAAGTTTGCGTGGGGGCCCGTGCTCGCGCTGCTGCGGCAACGGGAGGAGTTCATCCACCGCTCGCTGTCCGACGCCAAGCGGGATCGCGACGAAGCGGAAGCGAGATTGAAGGATTATGCCGCGAAGCTTCAGAGCGCCCATGCCGAGGCGTTGACGATCCTCGATCAGGCGCGTCGTGACGCCGAGCGTGTACGCGAGGAGCTCCGCCAGCGCGCCAAGGCCGAGGCCGACAAGCTGATCGCGAACGCGCAAAGCCAGATTCAACTCGAGACGACGCGGGCGCTGCAGCAGATCCGGGTCGAGGCTGTCGATTTGTCCGTGGCCATCGCGTCGAAGCTGCTCCAGCGGAATATTTCGAAGGACGACAACGAAAAGCTGATTGCGGATGCACTGCGTCAAATCGAAGTGACTCGATCGCACTAGACGTAAGAACGAAGACAAGGCGAATATCAACCCTTACGAAAAATCCGCCAATTTGGATTTCTGGCAGTTCGTCCCAAAAAGACATCAATTAATCGTGAAGTAGCGTCGTTCCATCCCCGTTCGAAAAGCACTAATATCGCGTGAAACGGCTCTGTAAATTCCGGGGCTGTTCCCGTCACGTTGTCTCGGCCGGGGGACCTGGACGTGTCCCGTCCGAGGCAACTCACAAGGAGCATTAACATGCGACTTAGAAAAGGACTGCTTGTCGTGCTCGTGTTGGCCGGCTGCTTTTTGGTGGCCGCCACGAAAGCGCTTGCCCAGACCGAAACCGGCAGGATTGTTGGCACAGTCGTGGACCCGCAAGGGATTCCGGTCCCCGGCGTGTCGGTCACGGCCACCTCAACGAGCAGCGGTGCGAGCCGCGCGAGTGTGACGGACGCGACTGGCAGCTATGTGCTCGCGAATATGCTCGCGGCAACATACAACATCACTTTTCAACTGCAAGGCTTCAAGACGACGACAACGAGTGTGCAGTTGACGGTTGGCGCCGTGGCGTCGGTTGATACCAGGCTCGAACTGGGCGGGCTCACGGAAACCGTGTCGGTGAGTACCGGCACGACGCTGATCAACGTGGTCAACGCCGAAGTCGCGACGACCGTGAGCCAGGAGCAGATTCGCGAGCTGCCGACGTTGACGCGCAACCCGTACGACCTTGTGGCGCTTGCCGGGAACGTGACCGAGAGGCCGCCTGACACTCTGATCACCAGCAGACGAGGCACGGGATTCGCCATCAACGGACAACGTGCCGCCGGCACGAACGTGCTGCTCGATGGCTCGGCCAACAACAATGAGTTCGACACCACGGTCGGTCAAGAGGTGCCTCTCGATTCGGTGCAGGAATTCTCGGTTGTCAGCAACAACTTCTCGGCCCAGTACGGGCGGGCGACTGGCGGCATCGTCAACGTCGTCACCAAGTCGGGAACCAACCAGTTCACTGGCACTGCCTACGATTTCTTCCGAAGCGATAAGCTTGCGAACAACACCGTCGACAACGTGGCCAACGCCATCGAAAAGGGGCCGTTCACGCGAAACCAGCTGGGATACAGCCTCGGCGGCCCCGTCAAGAAAGACAAGGTCCAGTTCTTCTCCAGCCTCGAGTACATCGGCGTGCGCAGCAGCGACACCCTGATCACGTGGGTGCCGACGCCGCAGTTGCTCGCGGCGAGCAATCCCGCCACGCGGGCCTTCTTCAACGCGTACGGTCAAAACACCACGATCAACGGTCCCATCCTGACGCGCGGCGACGTCTCGGCCATCGCCGGTTCCGCCGCGGGTGCCTTCAACAATCTGCCGGCGAACCTGCCGGCGTTCGGCCGTGTCGACAAGTCGTTGCCGATTGACGCCGGTGGCGGGGATCCGCAGGACCACTACCAGTTCGTGTCGCGTGTGGACGCCAGCATGGGCCCGGGCACTCAGTTCTATGTTCGCTACGCGTACCAGAATCTTTCGGCGGAGCTGGGCACCAACTCGAACAGCCCCTATGCCGGATACGACACGAACTACGTGAACAAGAACCACAACATTCTCGTGTCCGGCACGCACGTGTTCTCGAACTCGTTCACCAGCCAGACGAAGCTGGTCTGGAACCGGCTGTACGGCGACCAGCCACTGAACGGCGCCGCACAGCCGACGCTCTATATGAACGCGGCCCAGCCCGTCCGCCTGCAGGGCTACCGTATCGGCTTTCCGGGCTACCTGCCATTCTCCCCGGGCAACGCCATTCCGTTCGGCGGACCGCAGTCTCTCACGCAGCTCTACCAGGATCAGACCTGGACCAAGGGAGCTCACGATTTCCGCTTCGGCGGTTCGTTTGTGCACATCGGCGACACTCGGACGTTCGGTGCGTACTCAGAACTCCGTCGAGGCGCTCAATATCACGCCGAACACACTCACCTCGCTCGATAACCTCGTGCTCGGTCAAATCAGCCGGTTCCAGACGGCCATCAACCCGAAGGGCTACCCCGGGGGCACGTTCGTGACACCGGTTCAGTCCCCGAGCTTCACCAGTAACAACAAGTACAACGAGTTCGCCCTCTATGCGGCGGACAACTGGAGCATCAAGAGCCGGGTCAGGCTGAATCTGGGTTTGCGCTACGAGTATTACGGTCCGCAGACCAAGAGCGAGCCGAAATACGATTCGAACTTCTACTACGGTGATGCCAACGTGTCGGTGAGCACCAGCACGACGCAGCAGATTATCGACGGCGTCCGCTCCGGGTCGCCGCTGCCGACGAACCAGAGCCCGATCGGTGCGTTGTGGAAGAGCGACTGGAACAACTTCGCGCCGCGCGTCGGCGTCGGCCTGGGACGTGACCGGCGACGGCAGGACCAGCGTCCGCGGCGGCTACGGGATGGCCTACGAGCGGAACTTCGGCAATGTCACCTACAACGTGCTCTTCAACCCGCCGGAGTACCTGGTGGCCTCGATTGACTCCCCGACCGACGTCCCGTCGCAGCCGATTTACACCGACAACGCCGGCCCGTTCGCGGGCGTCGCCGGCGTGACGAAGCCGATCCCGGCCGGCAGCCTGCGCCACGTCGATCAGAACATCACGACCGCTTACAGCCACATTTACGGCGTGTCGTTTCAGAAAGCGCTATCCAGGCGGGATGACCGGCTCGATCGAGTACAACGGGTCGACCGGGCGAAGCCTCTACGATCTCGCGGACATCAACAAGCCAGGCGCGCCGCTCGTCTTCGAAGGCGCCAACGCCTGCACGCCGGCATGCACGGCCACGTCGCGGCCGAACCGCAGCTTCACGGCCTTCAACACGCGCGGCAACCGCGGCCAGTCGCAATACAACGGCGTCACGTTCTCGCTCGATTCGCGCACCATCGCGAACACGGGGCTGGCGCTCACCGGCGAAGTACACGCTGAGCCATGCCAAGGACAATCTGAGCACGACGTTCTCGGACAGCACGGCCAACTTCAACCTCGGCTACCTCGACGCATTCAATCCGATGCTCGACTACGGGGATGCCGAATTCGACGTCCGGCACCGTCTCAGCATCTCCGGCATCTGGAACCTGCCGTTCCTCAACGACGGCTCGGGCATGAAGGAGACGCTGCTGGGCGGCTGGTCGTTGAACTGGATCTACACTGCGCACAGCGGCTATCCGTTCACCATATTCGATTGCACGAACGGGCTCGTTTACTGCATGCGTGCCATCGACGCTGTCGGCCTCAACAGGGACGCGACGACTTGGAACGGCGACCGGCAACCCGAACGAGTACACGCTGCTCGACCTGACCCCGATCCTCAGCACGGCCGGCAGCTACGTGAACCCCATCACGGGCAACTCGGACTTCGGTCCGTATCCTTCGAGCATGACGGAGCGCGATGCTTTCCGGGGTCCTGGCTACTGGAACGTGGACTTGCTGATGAGCAAGCGGTTCCGCTTCGGCACGCGCTACGCCGCGCAGTTCAGGCTCGAAGCCTACAACGTGTTCAACCACGCGAACATGTACGTCCACGGCGACAGCGCGGACGTCAGCAGCGCGACGACGATCACCGGGTACAAGGACGGCAACCGTCGCATGCAGCTCGGCTTCAAGTTCGAGTTCTGATCCACCACCGCAGTGGTCACCTTCAAGAAGGGGGGAGGCAAGGGCTCTCCCCTTCTTGTTTCTTGCCCGGTCCTTTTTCTCCTGCTGGCCGCCTCGATGTGGGTGGCGCACGGCCAGCGCACGTTCACGTCGTACGCCGAGGTCCGCCGCGTTCTCGAGCCGCTCGCGGAGATCCTTCCTTCAGAGCTCAGAACCTCCGGCCCTGTGCCGCCGGAGGCGGCGTGGTCGGCGTGGGCCGCCCGTCACGACCGCGAGATCCGCGACCGTCTCGAGCGAGGCGACGAAGACACCCTCGTCAACTGGCTGCTCTTCGGCACGTCGTTTACGTCCCGGGCGCGCATCTTCGTGGACGCATCCGGTTCTGATGGAGCGGTGCTGGCGCAGCTGGTCGCCGCCCGCACGCAGGATCTCGTGGCCGCGCTTCAGGCGCCTGGATCCGACGAGCGGCGGCTCTTCGCGAAGCGCCTGCTCGAGCGAAAAGGCTTTCAACTCGATACCGTCGCCGGCCGCAAGCTGGTGGCCGCACATCTCATCGCGGATGTCACTCGGGTGGCGCAGGAGCAGGCTCGCTACACCTCTGAACTTGCGGCAACCCGGCAGCTCGGCGACGTGTCGGCAGAGTTTGCCGCCCGCTCGCGGCTGTTCCGCAGCCGCGGCCTCTCGCTCGATACATCCAGCCTTCCGAATTTCGCGCTTGAACAATCGCTTCGCGAACTGCGTGCCCGTGGTCTGATCAACGCCGGGAATGTTCGCGAGGTCGCGGTGATCGGTCCAGGCCTCGACTTCTCGGACAAAAGCTCTGGATACGATTTCTATCCGCAGCAGACGCTTCAGCCCTTCGCCCTGATCGACTCGCTGCTGCGCCTCGGGCTGGCCGCCGCGCCCACGGGCGTGCGCGTGACGACCCTGGATCTCAGCCCTCGTGTGAACGCTCATGTGGTGCGCGCGCGGCAGCGGGCGAGCGCGGGCTCGCCGTATGTCCTGCGAGTGCCGTTCGACCCGGCCGTCTCCTGGAAACCTGAGCTTGTCGCGTACTGGAAGAAGGTCGGCGATCGAATTGGGACGGTCGGTCAGACGAACGCGCCCGTCGCGGGAGGGAGTCTGCCCGTCCGCACGATTCGTGTCCGGCCTCAGATCGTTTCGCGGATCCAGGCCGAGGATCTGAACATCGTGGTTCAACGGATGGCGGACCGCCGGTTCGATCTCATCGTGGCCACCAACGTGTTCGTCTACTACGACGTCCTCGATCAGGCGTTGGCGTTGTCGAACGTCGAATCGATGCTGCGTCCAGGGGCCTTTCTGCTGTCGAACAACTCGCTGCTCGAATTGCCAGAATCGCGTCTGCGGTCCGTGGGATACCTCACCACGCAGTACTCCGATCGCCAGGATGACGGCGACCACGTGGTGTGGTACCGCCGCCTGGAGTGATGGTCGCCCGGACGCGATCACGCACACCGCAGTGCTCGCTGAGACCGCAGAGAAAATGCTCTCTGCGCGCACTGCGATCGCTGCGGTTGTACGTGACGCTGGTTTAATGTCGTGCCTGCGGCACTTAGTGGGAGCGACGCTGGAGGGAAGCCGCCCGTCGTCCTTCCGCACGAACCGCGGCGGCCTGCTTGCGGTCGCCGAGTGACGTCCAGAGCCGCGCGGCGGCCGTGTATGCTTCAGGCGTCGGCGTGATGCGTACGAGATCCGACACGACACGGGAGGCGTCGTCTCGCCGTTCTGTGGACTGATACAACGTTGCCAGCGCCGCGCTCGCACGGACGTTGTGCGGATAGTACCGAAGCTCCTCCAGAAGGTGAGCTTCCGCTGCCGAGTGCCGTTCGACCCGCAGGAGCGCCTCTCCCGTCAGGTAGTGCAGATCGGGAATCTGTGTCCCGGACGCCTTTTTGAGATCGGCGGTCGCGCGCTCGAAGATTGGCAGCGCTTCGTCATAGTTACTTGCGTCGTAGAGCACTCGCGCGTCGACGTAGAGCGGCAGCACGGTCGTGGGATCGGCTTGTCGGACCAGTGCGGCCTCGCGCCGAGCCTCGTCGGCGTCGTGACGGGCCAGTGCGATGGTGGCCAGCATCGTGTGGGCTTCCGCCAACCGGCGCGGGTTGCGGCCCGCTGCTTCGGCTGCCCGTTCGGCGTGCGCCTGCGCCTCGTCGTGCTTGCGCGACTTGAGCGCCGCATCCGCCGCGCCCAGGAAGCCCTCCAACTCGAGAGGCTTCAGAAGAGCGACGTGCTGGTAGGCATCGAGCGCGAGGCTGTAGCGTTCCGCCAGCGTGGCCACGCGGCCAAGCTGGCTCCAGAGTCCGGCCGCTTCGGGCTCGTCACGCACGAGTTTCTGCAGCAGATCGATCGCCTGCGTCCACTTGCGTTCGGCGGTCAACGCCAGGGCGGCGCGGTACCGCGCCACGATCTCGCGTTTGTCCTTGGGGTCGGCCGGATCGGCACCGGATTCCGCGGACTCATGCGATTCACCGGCCTTGCCGAGGAGTCGATCGAGCGTGGTTCCTCGCGGGGCGAGGGCGTACGCCGGCGTGTCGATCTCACCGCTCACGTTCTCGAGCTGGCGTGGGTCGCGCTCCATGTCGTACAGCTCTTCGCGCGGCGCCCTGATGAACTGGAATCGGCCGTCGGTCAGCGTTTGAACGGCGGCCCACCCGAAGCGATACTGCCCGTACAGGGCTTCCGCATAGACGGCCTCATCCGGCCGCCGGACGCCTCTGCCCCTTCCGCCATCGGCCAGCGGTTTCACCGATCGCCCGCGAAGATTTCCGGGAACCGGCGCTCGTGCCAGATCGAGCACCGTGGGCACGATGTCCGCCTGCTGAACGACATCGGCGACACGCCGTCCGGCGTCCACGCCCCCGGCCTGCTTGATGATGAACGGGACGTGGATCGCTTCCTCGTAGACAAACAACCCGTGCTCCTGTTCGCCGTGATCGCCCAGTCCTTCGCCGTGGTCGGACACGAGCACGATCGTCGATTGATCGTAGAGCTGGTGCGTCTTGAGGAAGCGGATGAAGCGGCCCACGATTTCGTCCGCGTAGGCGATGGTGCCGTCGTACGGCGACAACGCCCCGGCCGCAGCAGACGTTCGATACTGGGCCGGCGGCGCGTACGGCGCGTGAGGCTCGTGCAGCTGGAGAAACAGGAAGATCCGCGTCGAGCCGACCGTGGTGAGCCAGCGCTCGGCGACGGCTTCGGATTCGGCGCCGTCGCGGCGCAGCTCGCCGGCCGTCAGCTCCGCCGCCGCGGCCTGCGCCTGCGGCATCTCATCGTCGAAGAAATCGAATCCGCGCGAGATCCCGGTTTCGCGGCGTAGCAGACCGGACGACACGATGCCGCCTGTCGCGTATCCGCGATCCCGCAGCATCTGCGGCAACAGCCGCTCGCCGGCCTTCAACGCGCCGGGGCCGGCTTCGTCGTCGCGCACGCCCGTGTCGAAGGGCAGACGTCCGGTCAGGAGGGACACGTGCGCGGGCAGCGTTTGCACGGCGTGCGCGTACGCCCGCTCGAAGACGACGCCGTCACGGGCCAGTGTGTCGATGGCCGGCGTGGCAA
Organism: uncultured Acidobacteriota bacterium; assembly: GCA_963755195.1. Lineage (GTDB taxonomy): Bacteria > Acidobacteriota > Vicinamibacteria > Vicinamibacterales > CAVVIG01 > CAVQJU01. Next base: position 1,251,708 of record CAVWIZ010000001.1, read on the forward strand.
GCTTGCGATAGCCGTACGCGGACAGATGATCGGCTCTGAGCGTGTCGATCGAGATCAGGATGATCGGACCGGGAACCGGCGCCGAGGCACGCGCATACCGCCATCCGGCGACTGCGGCAAACGTGGTGCCCAGTGCGACGAGCACCAGGATGAACGTGTATCGAATGGGCCGGGCCACAGAACCCTGAACGCAGAAACGTTGAACTCCCGAACCGTGAACCCCGAACCCCGACGGTGAACCTTGAACCTTGAACCTTGAACCCTGAGCTACTTCAGCTGGTCCATGATCGTTTTTGCCTGCACCGCTTCGGCCGAGGTGGGATCGACGGTCAACACGCGCTGCATCTTCGCCGCCGCATCGCTTCGGTCACCTTTGTTGAGCGCAGTCAGGCCCAGCTTGAGAAGGGGTTTCCCCCAGTTGGGATCGTTCGCCGACGCCTTCTGATACCACTTGACGGCTTCGTCGGTGTTCCCCCGCGCGGCCTCGACTTCGCCGAGGCTATAGAAGAGTTCCTTGCTGGCGCCCTGCACCTGCGTGGCCTGACTCAACGCGCTTTCGGCCGCTCCCAGATCGCCTTTTTCCATATAGGCCTGCGCGATGCCGACTTTCGCCTTGTCGCTGCCGGGGTCGGCCTTGAGCAGATCGTTGTACGCCGCAATCGCGCTGTCGTAGTCCTTCTTGTTGCGATAGGCCGAGCCAATCTGCAAATTGATCACGCCGAGCGCCGGCGCCTTCGCGAGAATCGCTTTGTACGCCGCAATCGCCTGATCCCACTGCTGCGCGTTGTAAAGCTGGTCGGCGGAGCGGAGTTCGGACTGGAGGTCCTTGGCGCCGACGGTTCCGAGCGCGCTTTGCGGGGGCAGCGGCGCCTTCTTCAACGTGATCGTCGGCGCGGACGGCGTGGACACGCGCACCTGGAGCCTCGCGGCTTCGGGCTCAAAACCCGGCGCCCGCGCCACAATCGACCACTCGCCAGACTTCAGGCCGATCACGGCAAACCGGCCGCGATCGTCGCTCGTGGCGGTGAAGTTTCTTGGCGACGCCTCAGGGTTCTCGAGCGACAGGGTGGCGCCTTTTATCGGCTGGCCGGCGTCGTCTTTGACGATGCCGATCACGCGACCGGTTTGTGCCGCGGCGCTGCCGGCGAGCGTCGCGAGGATGAGCGCGGCGAACGTTCCACGAAGGATGGGATGTGGCTGGCGCATGGCGCCAGTATAGCGTGGATTCCCGGGCCGCATAGCCTCAGAGCAGCCAGGTGGGCTGGTAGAGAAGGATATACACGAGCACGCCCGTCACCGACACGTACAACCAGATCGGCAGCGTCCAACGTGCAATCGCGCGATGTCGGTCGAAGCGTTTCTTGAGCCCGCGCGACAGCGTGACAATGGCCAGGGGTGGCACGAGCACCGCGAGCGTGACGTGGGTGAGCAGAATGGTGAAATAGAGCGGCCGCACGAAGCCCGAGCGCGTGAAACGGACGGATCCGACCTGCGCGTGGTATGTCACGTAGCAGGCCAGAAACAGCGTCGACGTGACGCACGCCGCGATCATGCAGCGGCGGTGCAGCGCGATTTGCCGGCGACGGATCAACGCATAGCCGGTGACGAGCAGAACGGTGGAAATCGCGTTGAGCGTGGCGTTGACCGCCGGGAGATCGTGAACCGTCACAGCTTGTCGGCGATCATGACGATCCAGATGAGCGGCAGATAGATGATCGACGCAAGAAACAGCCATCGCGCCGCGCTGTCGCTGCGCTTTGCGGCAAACCGGCACGCCAGTACGAGCAGCGCCACGCCAAGAGCGGCCGCCACCGCTGCGTAAACAAACCCGCTCAGGCCGATGAACGTGGGGATGAGGCTCGCGGGCACGAGCGCCGTCGCATACAGCACGGCCTGCCGGCCCGTGCGGCGGCCGTCGGGTTCGAGCACCGGCAGCATGGGGAAGCCGGCCTTGCCGTAGTCGTCGCGATACAGCCACGCAATGGCCATGAAGTGCGGGATCTGCCACAGGAAGACGATCAGAAACAGCGCGCCGCCGCCGATGGCCACCTGGCCGTGCGACGCCGTCCAGCCAATGAGCGGCGGAAGCGCGCCCGGCACCGCACCGACGAGCGTCGCCATCGGCGATCGGCGCTTCATCGGCGTGTAGATGATCAGGTAAACCACGAGCGTGGCGAGCGCGAGCGCGGTGGCCAGCAGATTCGTGCGCGCGCCGAGGAGTGCCAGCCCCGCGGCGGCGAGCGCCAGGCCAAAGATCCGGGCGTCGGCGACCGGCACCCGGCGGTCGGGCAGCGGGCGAGTCCGCGTGCGCACCATCAAGGCGTCCGTGTCGCGCTCGTACACCTGATTGAGCGCGGCAGCGCCGCCCGCGACGAGCGCCGTGCCCGCCACCGCCGCGGCCATGGCTGGCAGGTTGATCGGGCCGGTGGCCCCGAGGTAGTACCCGGCCGCGCTGGTCGCGACCACGAGGCCGTTCAAACGAGGTTTCGTCAGCGCGACGTAGTCGCCCCACGTGCGGCCACTCGTCGCCTCGTCCTGCCGCAGGCCGGCGATGCTGACTTCCTTCACGCGCGGGCTCCCCCATGACCGATGTCCGCGACGTCTGCGACGTCCGCGTCCGGCATCAGCCGGATGTCTTCACGACGAACATGGCCTGTCGTCGTCGCGAACTTCGTCCTCCAGGTCCGCAGCGTCAGCACCAGCGACGTCGTCAGCACGAGGGCGCCGCAGACGACGTGCACGCTGTTGATCCAGACATCACGACGGCTGAGCACCGTGAGCGCGCCGAGGGTGATTTGGACGACCACGAGCGCGGCGAGGAGCGTCGCGGGCCGCGTCAGCACGGGGCTCTTCCGGTGGCGCGACCAGACCATCGAGGACGTCGCGGCGACGGCCAGAGCGACGATGACGGCGCCGACGCGATGCGCGAAGTGGATGGCGATTCTCGGATCCCAATGCGTCGGCCACAGATGGCCGAACATCAGCGGAAAGTCGGGGATGGCGAGTCCGGCGCCCGTGTGTCGCATCGTGGCGCCGACAAGAATCTGCAGATAGACGAGCGCGGTGGTGAGCGTCGCTGCGCGGCGCAGAGTGCCCACGTCGCCGGCGAGGTCGTCGCCCTTCATCCATCGGGGTGAGGTGAACTGCGCGATCGCGACCGTCATGCAGAGGAAGATTTCGGCGAGCCCCGCGTGAGCCGTTGAAACCGCCGCGGGCAGGAAGAAGATCACGGTCAGCCCGCCGAGGACGCCCTGAACGATGACCGCGCCGAGCGCAGCCGCCCCGAGCCGCTTCATCCATCGGCGCGGCTCCCGGAGGGCCAGCCAGACGGCGAGGATGATCGTCAGAAATCCGACGGTGCTCGCAATCAGCCTGTGGCCGTGTTCGTAGAGGATGCCGCCGACCCACTTCGACGGCGGGAACGCAAACATGTTCCAGCCGTACGTCGTCGGCCAATCGGGGACGGCCAGGCCCGATCCGGTACTGGTGACGAGGCTGCCTGCGAGCACAAGCAGAACCGTGCAGCCGGCGACGAACGTCGCGAAGCGGTGAAGCATGGTGCGGAACGGGCCGGAAGGGCAGGAAAGGCCCCGTCCTGCCTTTCCCGCCTGAAATCGCGTTAGTTAGTCAGTCGCAGCGGCGGCGGCTTTGAACGTGAACGTGGCGTCCTTCGTTTCCTTCGCGCCGAGCGTCACCATTGCCGTCTGCGCGCCGAGCTTCTCGTGCCACGCCTCGATCGTGTACGTGCCGGGAGGCAGACCCTTCAGCGACACCTTGCCGTCCTTGTCCGTGACCCCGAAGAACGGGTTGTCCATGACGCCGACGTAGGCGTTCATCCAGCCATGGACGTCGCACTTGAACGGCACCATCACTTCCTTCGCCGTGAAGACGTGCGTCGTCTTCATGTCCTTGATCGGCTGGCCGGTGTTGAACTCGGCGTTGCCGGTCGGCAGGGCGTGGATGTTGTGCAGCGTGGGATCGCTGTTGACGATTTCGAGCGTCTGGCCGACGCGCACGCCGAAGACGTGCGGATGGTAGCGGCAGTTCTTCTGATCGATCGTCACCATCCCGGTGGGCGCGTCGAACGAGTAGGCGCCGAGGCCGTCCTTGACGTACACGAACACGTTGCCGAGCTTGCCGTCGGCCACCAGATAGGTTTCCTGCGTCTGCGGAGTCGTGTTTTCCTTCACGCAGACCGGATCGGCGTTCATTCTAATCGGCTCGTTGGTCGGCGCCACGCCGTCAAACGACACCACGACGTTGACGTCGCCGGCCGTGGCCGCGTCGACTTTCTGTCCACCCGAAGACGCCGAGTCGGCCGGAGCCGAGGTTTCCTTGTTGCCGCCGCAGGCGACGACCGACGCGGCGAGCGTCAGTCCGAGAGCGCTGACCCACATGTTTCGTAGACGCATTGACTTCTCCTGAACGATAAATGTGCGCTGATTCCTAATCAAAAAGACCTTTTATCATACCTTATCGCGTTCCGGCCGGGCGCCCGCCCGCTTCGCCGAGTTTCCGCTGCACGCGGTCTTCGACCCAGTGCGGATCCCACCATTCCACCGGGTTCACCATGTGGCCGTTCACCAGCATCGTGAAATGCAGGTGATCGCCGCCCGCCAGGCCCGTCATGCCGCTTCGCCCGATCGTCTGGCCCTTGGTGACGGTGTCGCCCACCTTGACGTCAAACGACGACAGGTGCCCGTAGAGCGACTGGACGCCCATCCCATGGTCGATGACGATGCAGTTGCCGTAGATGCCGAGCCAGCTCGCGTGGAGCACCGCGCCGGCGTTGGCCGCGACGATGGCCACGCGGCTGGTCACCGCGAGGTCGAAGCCCAGGTGCACCTGGTGATCGACCTCTTTTCCTTTGTAGACGTAGGTGCGGTGATCGGCAAATGCGGCCTCCACCTTCGAGTTGCCGAGCTGCGCGAACGGTCCGTCCCAGAGTTTTGACGCCGAGGTCTTTCGTGCGAGCGCTGCGATCTCGGCGGCGTTGATGCGCCGGAGCTCGCCGTTGACCTGAAGAAACGCGGGCATCATGTCGGCGTCGGCCGCAGGCGGCGCCAGCTTCAGCTCGGGCGAGTGCTCGAGGATTTCTGGTAGGACGCGCCCGACGAACCGATCGTCGAGCTCGATCCGGCTTTTCTTCTGCGGCCTCTCGAAGACGTTGTCGATGAAGCGAGACGTGGCTTCGTTGCCGGCCTCATCGCGCGCGAACACGACGATCGGTGCGTGGATATCCTGGTCGTAGAGCAGCGCGAAGAACGCCGCGTTGACCGACGGATCCGCGCCCGCGACTCCGGCTCCCGACACCGGGAACCCAGGATATTCCACGTTGCCGACGCGAACGCCCGACGGCACACCCGCGGGTGTGGCGCGGTAGACGACAATCTCCGTCCCGCCATGATTGGCGTAATGGTGCGTCGAGACAACGGCGAGACGCGGCGGCTCGAGCGTGATTCGGATGTCTTTCGACGTCGCGCTCGACAGCGTGCGCAGGCGCAGGAACGAGGGTTGCGTGGCGGACACGACAATTCGCGCGGGGCCCGACCGCAGTTCGGGAATGCTCTGCTTGCCGATCGGCCGGGCAATCGTGAGGCGATCGGGCGCGGTGCGCGCGATCGTCACGGTCGGTGCGTTGTCGACGGCGTCAAGCGCGTACAGGGGAATCGAGCGGCCGTTTTGTTCGAGTGTGATCGTCAGCGTCGTGAAGCGCGCCCCCGGCGCCTCCGCGGCGACGGCAAGCGTGCCGGTCTGGCCGATAGCCCCGGTGGGCTGCTCGATGCGAAGCGTCGGCGGCGTTTCCCGGCTGGAGACGAAGAAGATCCCGCCAGCCGCGACGAGCAGCAGCAACACGAACCCGGCAAGCCATCGCACCATGCAAATGATTGAACCACAAACGGTGCTAAAATGAGCGTTTCCTGCTGAAGAGCGCGGCGGTATCGTCTAACGGTTAGGACGGATGGTTCTCAACCATCAAATCGGGGTTCGATTCCCCGTACCGCTACCAGACAAGTTTCCAAGCCCGCGATTCACTGACGAACCCAGTTCTGTGTCAGAACGCGCGGCCAGTGGTCCGCGAAGGCTTACACGCTGTTGGGGCTAATCGACCGTGAACGTATAGATTTTTCCCAGCTGCGCTGACGCGCTGCTCGTCGAGGCCGCCCCTGGCGACAAGATGCCGTACTGGCCCGAGCCCAGATTAGGCAGAACGAGCGTGTACGTTCTGACGGCAATCTTCTTGGATTCGAACGGCACCAGATCTCTGGCTGCACCACCTGAGACATGAAGCACGCCGCCTGTGACAGTGCGGAATTCGCGTGTGTCCTTGTTCGCTCGCAGCCGAAGCAATTGGTACTCAGTGATCGCGATACCATCAGGGGTATAGACCAGAATTTCGACCGGCTGCTTCATCGTCGCGCGGCTTCTGGGACCACTAATCATTCCGTTGACGTCGCCCTTGACGAGCCCGCCCGACGCGAAGTGTTTCAAGACGCCGCCGGTCTTCCAGTTCACAACTTCGGGCAGGAGGTCGACCCACGCGCTCTCTTTCTTGAAGTACACACCGATTTCAGGAACCATCGGCGTGTCAGGTCGCGCAGTTGGTGCTGGGGGTGCCAAAGACGCAGATGGCTGAGTCGCTGCCTGCGGAATGGGGTCCGGCACGGTGGCGGTTGGATCCATCATGACGCGGATAACCGTGTCGCTCACGCCAGCCGTTTTGAGCTCCACGAGGCCGTCCGCCGTCAGGGTGAAGGAGCGCTTCGCGGTCTGCTTGATGCTCGCGATGACAAGGGACTCGCCGAGACCAGCCTTCAGCATCTTGATGACGTCGGCGTTGGTCATGCCGACAGGTGCAGGGGGCGGCGGCGGCAGAGGCCTTGCGCCTCGCGTCTGTGAACCGGCGGCGGCTGCGACGAGGACTACGATCAGACTCGTCAACACCGCAGTGAGTCTCATAGGAGCTCTCCTTGTACGTGCATGTTGATCACAGGTCACGCGGCTACTGCACCCTGCATGCAACGGACGCGACAATAATCGTGGTGGTCGAACCTGTTGGGGTGAGCGGGAAGAGTAGTGTCGGCAGCCTGATCGACTGAGAGAGCGTCACCGGCCCGCTGCTCCGGCAACCGTCGTCCTCAGGCTGTCATGCATTTGTCTTGCCTTCGTTTGGCCCCTCGCACCGGCACGTTTTATAGACTACTTATACACCTCCTGTTCATTCCTTTGGCTATGGATAAGCGTCCTTTCAACGTGACCAGAATGAAGTGCTACAAAGGACCTTTATGTCACTCTATTGACGCACTCCATGCCTAAGAAATCGTCCAATCGGTTCCTCCCTAGGTTCGTCCGCCGGCCTCGAAAAACTCGGAGCCTCCATCGTCGGTGTCGGTCAAAGCGCGCGTCGCGGCGCTTTGTAAAATCCTTCGTCCCCCGCTATCACATCAACGACCGCCACGTGGCCCTTCGTGCCGACATGGCGCTGCAGCGCCGCTGTCCGGACTTGGATCTCCTGCACCTTCAACGCAGTCCTGCGTGCGAACATGCTCAGAGGAAATTGGAGCAGGAAATTGACTCCCGCCCGCCAAATCTCCGCGGGGCGAGTCAGCGATCTGAACGGGCCCTCCTGGCACTGATTCGTCGGCCTCCCGCCTAGCCGCGAGGGTCCCAATCAGGGATGCGGAGATAGAATGATGCGTCCTATGGCCGCCGTCCGCGAACTCCGCTCTCCGCCGATAGTCGAGGCGATAGTTGACCTGCGAGCCGCCGTCACTGGTCCTCTTTCGGCTTTTGAAGAATTGGCCCGCGAGGTTCAGGCCGATTACCCCAAGCCGGCGTTTCGTCGCGGAGTAAGAGCCGAACTGCGTGTCGAACATGGGAAGCTGCTCCCGCCCACGGCTGAAGATTTGGGATTCCAGGGCGTGTGGTTGACCAGCGAATCCGGTAACACGATGGTGCAGTTTCGCCCTGATGGGTTTACCTTCAACAATCTCAACGCTTACATTGGCGGGGGGCAGCTGTTGACGGAGGCCGTGAGACTTTGGTCTCTTTTTGCGGAGCGATTGAAGCCAACATCGGTGGCCCGTATTGCCCTGCGATATATCAATCAGCTCCGACTGCCGTTCAAGGACGGCGACAAATTTGAGAAGTACCTCACCGCGACGCCTCCGACTCCAGACGGCGCACCGCAAAGAGTCAGCGAATTCCTCTCCCGCGTCGTGGCGCAGGTTCCAGAAATTTCCGCCAGCGTGATTGTCACCCAGCAGCTGACGTATAACGAGACTCTAGTGCCGCTTATTCTGCTTGATGTCGATGCGTCTCAGTTGGGGGAGTTCTCCCCAGACCCACAACAGCTCAGAACTGCACTGGACCGACTGCGCATCCTCAAGAACAACACGTTCTTTTCGCTTCTGACGGAGGACGCGGTACAATTGTTTCTATGACTTTCGCCGCGCCCGTTACGCCTCCCGCCATCGTTTCGCGCGTGAGTGACCGAGCGCAGGGTTCGGCCGGACTCGCGCTTCGGCAGACGGTTGAGAACGCACTTGACACGCGGGATCTCCGAGGTAGGGGCGATTGTATCTACGGGCTGCTGACAGCAGCGTTGCACCAAGCCTCAACGGAAGGCGTGCACACGAGTCTCGAGACATTGGCGAGGGCTCTGAACATTCTGACCGCTCTACCGTCAGCGATACCGCTGCCTCAGGTCGTTGTCGAATCCGAAAATGAAATTGGTCTCGACTGGGACGAGGGAAGCCAGAGCGTGCTGAGTCTCACGGTTCGCGACAATCCGATGGTCGGCTATTCCGCCTTTATCGGCTCGGAGCCCCTTTATGGCCGGACGCCGTTTTTTGGCGAGATTCCTGCGACTCTTCGGTTTCTGTTTGGGCGAATCTACCCCACAAATTCGTATCACAGCGGCAGAGCTATCATCACTCGCTGAAACCTCGTCCATCCCGGCGCCAGCCGCGTTGACCGATACGGAGCGTCTGTCCCGGTACGCGATGAACAAGGATGACGTCATCGTGACCAAGCAAGAGCTCCGATACCGCGTCTTTCTTCCTGCGCCCAAAGAGGCAGAGCTATCCATCATGCGCACGGATGCGCTCGACGACGAGGCCGTCTGGAGCTTGGGAGATTTGGTCGGCGAAGCTTCCCAGCGGAGGGCCTACGGCAGGGGAGACTTCACTACGCCTGATGTCCGAGGAATATCCAAGGAGCAGTGGCGCCTCAGTGTTCGTCCCGACGAGCCACCCCCAGGGCACGCGGTGATTGAGGGCTGGCCGCCGGCAATCGAACCGGAAATGAGGAAATCTATCGCGCAAGAACTTCGAGCTCGTGCAAAACATGTAATTCGACAGAGCCAGTCGTAGAGGATCGGTTGCGTCTCCTGCTCGTTAGGCGGCAATCCCGTTGAATTTCACCGTGCAACCTTCCACGGAACCCGTACCGCTACCATTTCATTCCCAAACGGCCGTTCGCGTCCGACGGATTCCGCTGCGCGTTTGACCACCGCGCGAGTCGAATGGGCCTATCATTTGTCTGTTGTGCAATTGATGGGTTCCCGCTCGGTGATCTGGCCGACTCTCCTCATCACAGCCGTCACCGCTTTGACGGTTGCTCTCATTGCAGATGTTGTTATGGTGGCGGTGATCTCCGGTCGATCGGACTACGCTTCCTGACTTTTGGCAGAGCTCTCGATCCCGCCCACTAAGCTGCAGCTGTTCTGACGGTTTACGATTCTGCTATGCGCCCTCAGGCGGACCAGCGGCGCGCGGCTAAAATCCGGCGGGTTGGAACGTCACACCTTGCAGGCCGAGCCCAGTGGGCGAACGACGCGGTCGCCGCTACGCGTTCGCGGTTCCGGTTAGCGACGCGGTGCCTGGCGGCTCCTCACGTCCAGCCTCCGCGCACTTCTCGCAGTTGCCGACCTCGCAAGTCTTATAGTGCGGGCAAAAGTGCGAGCGGATCTGGTTGGCCGTTCCGAGCGCGATTGATCGTCCGCAATTCTGACAGGTGCGTCGTGGGAACATGTGCCTCCTACGTCCGTGGCGTCCCTGGACGCGGCGGCGCGACTGGGCTCACCTTACGCGGGTGTCCCTGTAAGAACAACCAGATCATCACGTCTGTCTCGTTCAGCGCTCACGGTGTACCTCTCTCGATGCGCACGTGCCGGTTGCGCGCACGAGACGCCGGTGGGCAAGTCGCTTCCCGTTCGGTTGCGGAGCGCCGCAGCGGAGACTCAGGCGCGCTTCGATATGGTCGCCGCCACGCGCGCGGGTTCGACCGGCGCGAGCATGGCGCTCGGACGGTGCGCGGGATGGTGACAGTCGGGAGCCACCGCGTCGACCAGCCAGACGGTCGCACCCGTGTAGGTTTCGTACCGGCCGACCAGGCACCCACAGGGCAGCAATCGACCTCCCAGTGCGCGCAGAATCCGCATAGCCACCTCCCGCCGCAATGCCGACTGGTCTGATTAGACCGGTCGGTGGTGTCGTGCGTTTAAACGCCGGGCCGGCGTGGACATCAAATGTCCGTAAAGCCGTCCCTCTTGATAGCCAAATCAGAGAGTTATCGCCTCTCGCGACCGTATCCGCGATCGAACGCGTCGCGGTAACCGGCCTCGAAGCCCCGCCGGAACGCCACGCCAGACGGGTCGCGGTCGAAACGCCGATCGGCGCTGCGGTATTCATCGTGCCGGCCGAATGAAAACGAGCGGTGACGACGGACGTCGTTCCGGCCATCGTTAAACCCCTGACGATAGCCGTCGTCGTAAGCGCGACGCTCGATGCTCGCGTGCGGGGCGCGAGTGGTTGAGTAGATCCCCGCTGAGCACGCCGGCGCCGATACCAAGACCCCAATCGCCACCAGCGCTGCCGGCAACGCTCTACGTGCTTTCGACATTGTCCACATAGGACCCTCCATCAGGGTTGGGCACCGGACTGCCTATGGACAGTTCAAGGCACATGCCACGAGCGAATTGTCAGTTTTCTAAGGAAACGAGAAGGTCAGGGGCGGTGGTGTCCTGTTGCGGGGACGGACCTACTCAGTCCAAATCAGCACCTTCGCGTCGCGGCGATCGGTGCCGTCGAGAATCAGACCTGGGCCGTGGCTCGCGAGATCGTCAGGCGTCAGGCGAACACGACTGGATTCGAAATCGAAATCGGTGCCAAACGAACCGACTCGGCCCGACGGCATCATACGGACCAGCCAGAACGGCACGTCGATGTGGACGAGACGTCCATCGTGCTGGTCGTACACGAGGACGCGGACGAACCGCAGGTCGGCGGCCTTGCCTTCGCGCTCAGGCCGCCGGTGAATGACGAATCCCTCGTCGCCGCGTTCTCCACGGAGCTCGATCAGCGCCTGCTGGCCCTCGAAGCGCGAGCGTTGCCGGAGAAACTGCTCCTCGGCCGTGTCTTTCCCCACGAGCTCGGTCTTGACGTGCCGCGACACCATGTAGGCGGTGCCGCCGACGAGCGCGACAAACGCGACCGCGAGCGAAACGGCGATGCCAAAGATGATCCAGAGCCAGGTGCGTCGTTTCGAGGATGCCACGCCTTCGCCTCCGCTACTGTAGGAGCCGTCGCGACTCGTCGGCGGTCCTGTTGTCGTTGTCGCTCTCACACAGACGGATCGCGGCTCGGAGATGTTCGTTGGCCGCCTTGCTGTCGCCGTCCTTCAGGGCCAGTTTGCCCAGTTCGAAATGCGTCCGGCCGTGGACCCATCGGCGCCCTTCAACGCCGAGGGCTTTTTGCAGATCCAGCCGCGCGTCCGAGGCGCGACCCAGGGCCGCGCGCGCCGTCCCGCGCTTGGCGTACCACAGCGCGTCCTCGCCGAACATGCGCGGACGCGTATCGCTCGCGAACCGGCTGAGTCCCTCGTCGAGAAACCGCTCCGCGTCCACGGTCTTTCCCGCGCGCAGACTTGTCGATCCGCTTTCGAGCCAGAAAAGGCGGTTTCGCGGATAACGCTCGCGAAGAACGGCCAGCTGCGCCAGTGCCTCGGTGTACCGCTTCTCGCGGTTGTACAGCACGATGAGAGCGAACCGGGCCTCCACCTGATTGTCGCCAGAGTAGGACGCCGCGCTTTCGACGAACCGCAGGCCCTGTTCGCGCCCGCCTCCGAACCCAATGGCGTAGGCCATCAACCGCAAGGGAAAGGACAGCGTCGCCACGATATAGCGATACAAGCCGACGATCAGGCCAGCGTCTTTGCGGCCGGCATCGAGCTGCAGCGCTTTCTCGTGCTCGTCATACGCCTCGCGTGCCGCGCGGAACGCGCCGAGCGTACTGCCTTCAACGGTCGCGACGTACGACGCCCGCAGGCCGACGGCGGCGCCGATTTCGTAGTGAGCGCTCGCGTCGCGCGGGTTGACGTTGACGCGCGTCCGCGCCAGCGAGAGGGCGCGTTCGATCGCCTCGTGAAAGGCGGCCGCCGTCTCGGGGGGCGGCGGCGGTTGAGGCGTTTTCGAGCCTGAGATGCCACCGAGATAGTCGTCAACCGTCATGTTTCCGCGGCGGAACGTGATGCTCAGCCACAGCGCGGCGGCCAGGCCGCGGTAGGCCGCCGCGTCCTGCGGGTCGGCGACGGTGGCTTGGCGGAACGTTTCAAGCGCGAGCTGTCGGTCGAGGCTGTAGATTTCCCCGGCGCCCCTGGCCCGCAGCGCCGCTGACGCCTGATTGGCGAGGCCCGCTGCCGGGATACCGGCAGCCGCAATCGTGACGGCCAGGGTTGCGAGTGTCCGCCGAAAACACACGCATCGATTTTATCGCCCCTTCACGCTTGCGCGAGCTTGTACCTTCTGCATACAATTGCCCGCTGGTCCGGCTGAAGACGGGCCCTACGTGCGCTTTTGTCCTACCGCCCTACGTAGCGTCCGTTTTCAGGCAGACGTTCACAAGGAGTCCGACGTTGGATAAGTTGGCCACAGGAACGACGCATGGTCACGAACACGCGCACGACCACGCTCACCACGAGCTGGGTTTCTGGCGCAAGTACGTCTTTTCCGTCGACCACAAGGTCATCGGGATTCAGTACGCGATCACGGGTCTCCTGTTTCTCCTGTTTGGCTTCACCCTGATGATGATCATGCGGTTTCAGCTGGCCTATCCCGGCAGCCCGATTCCGCTGATTGGCAGCTGGTTCGGCGCCGACAAGGCGCCAGGCGGCATCATGCTGCCCGAGTTCTACAACCAGCTCGGCGCCATGCACGGCACGATCATGGTGTTCATGGGCGTGGTGCCGCTGGCCGTCGGCGGCTTCGGCAACTTCGTGATGCCCCTGCAAATCGGCGCGCCCGACATGGCGTTCCCCAAGCTCAACATGATGAGCTACTGGGTGTACTTCCTGGGCGGCTGCATCATGCTCGCCAGCTTCTTCGTGCCGGCCGGCGCCGCGCAGTCCGGCTGGACGTCGTACCCGCCGCTCGCCGACATCGCCACCATGGGCCAGACGATGTGGCTGTTCGGCATGGTCTTCCTGATCACCTCCTCGCTCCTGGGCTCGGTCAACTTCATCGTCACGATCATCCAGCTTCGGGCCAAAGGCCTCACGTACATGCGCCTGCCGTTCTTTGTGTGGGCGCAGTTCGTGACCTCGTTCCTGCTGCTGTTGGCGTTCCCGCCGCTTGAAGCGGCCGGCGTCCTGCAGCTCATGGACCGCCTGGCGGGCACGAGTTTCTTTCTGCCGAGCGGACTGGTCATCAGCGGCAAGCCGCTGACCGTCTCCGGCGGCGGCAACCCGCTCCTCTGGCAGCACCTGTTCTGGTTCCTCGCGCATCCCGAGGTGTACGTGCTCATCCTGCCGGCGATGGGCATTGTCTCGGAAGTGATCGCGAACAACACCCGCAAACCGCTCTGGGGCTACCGGGCGCTGGTCTATTCGATTGTCTTCCTCGGGTTCATGTCGTTCATCGTCTGGGCGCACCACATGTTCATGACCGGCATGGGGACGACCATCAGCGCGTTCTTCCAGGTGACGACGATGATCATCTCGATTCCGTCGGTGGTCATCTTGACGGCGCTCCTGCTGTCGTTGTGGGGAGCGTCGATCCGCTTCACGACGCCGATGCTGTTCGCGCTCGCATTCCTGCCGATGTTCGGCATCGGCGGGCTGACCGGCCTGCCGCTCGGGCTTGCGCCGTCGGACATCCACCTGCACGACACGTACTACGTGATCGGCCATTTCCATTACGTCGTCGCGCCGGGGACGATCTTCGCGCTGTTTGCGGGCGTGTACCATTGGTTCCCCAAGGCGACGGGCCGAAAAATGAACGAGTTGCTCGGCAAGATACATTTCTGGGGGTCGTTCATCTGCATCAACGCCGTGTTCATGCCGATGTTCATCCAGGGCCTCGGTGGAATGAACCGCCGGCTGTATGACGGCGGCATGCAGTATCAGCACAATGCCGGGTTGCTGAAGTGGAATGTGATGATCGCTTTCGCCGCCTGGGGGCTCGGGCTGTTTCAGATTCCGTTCATCTTCAACTTCTTCGCGAGCCTCAAGTGGGGTGCGCTGGTCGATCGGAACCCGTGGCAGGCCACGACGCTCGAGTGGTCGGCGCCGTCGCCGCCTGGACACGGCAATTTCCTGACCGAGCCCATCGTCTATCGCGGGCCCTACGAGGTACAGCGTCCCGGGCGCCGCGACGGACTACACGCCGCAATTCGAATCGACAGGGGCGTAGCGAAGCGGGGCGAAGGGGCCCCGCGAAACGCGTCACTGTTTAGGGGAGGGGGGCAGGGGCTCCCGGAGTAAATGATGGAGATTCCGTATATCGTCGAAACCCGGCCCGATTCCGGACTGACCAACGGAAAGTTGGGCACCTGGCTGTTTCTCGCGTCGGAAGTGATGCTGTTCGGCGCGCTGTTTTCCACCTATATCCTGCTCCGTGTCGGCGCGCTCGAGTGGCCGCACGGCGAATTGAGCATCAAGCTCGGCGCGGTCAACACGGTCATCCTGATCTCGTCGTCGGTCACGATGGTGATGGCGTGGGCGTCGCTCAAGCTGAACGACTTCGGCAAGGCCCGCCTGTACCTGCTCCTGACGGTCGTGCTCGCGACGGTCTTCCTCGTGAACAAGTACTTCGAGTACGCCGAGCACATCGTGAAGGGCGAGGGGCCGTGGCACAGCACCTTTCTCGCGATCTACTTCACGCTGACCGGTCTGCACGGGCTGCACATCGTCGGCGGCATCGTGGTGATGCTGTATCTGCTTGGTCCGGGCGCGGCCCTCTGGAAGAAGAATCCGGAACAGTACACGAACCGCATGGAGAATACGGGGCTCTACTGGCACTTCGTCGATCTGGTGTGGATTTTCCTGTTTCCCGTGCTGTACTTGCTCTAGTTTTCACGCGGACCTTCTAGGTCCGCTGTTGGAGAATCTCGAATGCATTCCGATCCGGAAGCCGTCAAGAAAAGCATTCGCAGCTACATGATCATCGGCGCGCTGCTGCTCGTGTTCACGGGCGTCACCGTGGCCGCCAATCTGTTGCACCTGTCCGTGCCGATGGCGATTACGGTGGCGCTCATCATCGCGGCGACGAAGGGCTCGATGGTGGCGGCGGTGTTCATGCACCTCAGCCATGAGAAGAAGTGGATTTACGGCGCGTTGCTGCTGACGGCCGTCTTTTTCGTGGCCCTGGTGTTTCTGCCGGTGCTGACGAACGCGGACGGCATCGGCAAGCCCATCGCACAGCCGGCTGCGCACGCCGGAGCGGGCCAAGGGCACTGACATGTCGCTGAAAGCGTTTCACCTGTTCTTCATCACCCTGTCGGCCGTGCTGGCCGCATTCTGCGCGGCATGGGCGGTGACCCAGTACCGGCTCGACCCAACTGCCAGCTACGCGGCCGGCGCCACGGTGTCGGTGTTGTGTGCGGGAGGGCTGGCCGTGTACGGCGCGATGTTCCGGCGGAAGACGAGGAATCTGTAGAGCATGCGGACGACCTTGCGACGGGTGGCCGGCGGCCGGTGGCTCACGAGAACGGTCCGTGCGGGCCTGTTGGTGGTGATGCTGGCCGCGCCGCGCGCGGCGCTGGCCTGCCCGGTGTGCTTCGGCCAAAGCGATTCGCCGATGGCGCAGGGCGTCAATATGGGGATGTATTTCCTGCTCGCGGTCGTTGGCGGCGTGCTCGCCGCCTTCGCGAGCTTCTTCATCTATCTCGCCCGGCGCGCGCGGACGTTGGCGGCCGGCGAGCCTGAGATTGGCGAGATTGACGAAAGCGTTCGGGCATAGGGAGGGGACCGCGCAATGTTGACTTACCTGGGGATGCCGGCCGCGGCGTCGGCGCACGCCGCCGAACTCGATCAGATGACGGTAATCGTCCACTGGCTGATGCTGGTGCTCTTCGTTGGCTGGGGCCTGTTCTTCCTGTTCGTCCTGTTCCGCTTTCGCCGCGGCGCCAACCCGAAGGCGAGCTACGCGGGCGCCAAGGGGAAGCTGTCCAAGGGCATCGAAGTGGCGGTTGGGGTCGTCGAAGTCGTCCTGCTCGTCTTTTTCGCCATCCCCGCATGGGCCAGACGCGTCCAGGATTTCCCGCCGGAAAACCAGGCGTTCGTCGTCCGCGTCGTCGGAGCGCAGTTTGCCTGGAACATCCAATACCCGGGCGTGGACGGCAAGTTCGGTCGCACCGATCCCAAGCTCGTCGCGGCTGACAATCCACTGGGACTCGACCGAACCGATCCAAACGCAAAGGATGACATCACGGACATCAACCAGCTGCACATGCCGGTCAATCGGCCGGTGCTGGTGCATTTGTCGACCATGGACGTCATCCACAGCTTCGGGCTGTACGAGATGCGCGTGAAGCAGGATGCCATCCCGGGTCTCGAAACGCCGGTGTGGTTCATCCCGACCGTGACCACCAAAGACATGCGCAGCAAGATGGGGAAGGCGGATTTCGATTACGAGATCACCTGCTCCCAGCTCTGCGGCCTGGGCCACTATCGGATGCGCGGATTTATCACCGTTGACACCGACGCGGATTACAACACCTGGATGGCCGAGCAGATCAAGGCGCTCGCGCCAATTCCACCGCCTGTACCGGCGGCGCCGGCGCCGGCACCAACGGCCGCACGTTAGCTTCGCCTAACGAACGACACCGTAAGGTGTTACTTGCGCAAACTCTAGGGTGCTTCGCGAAAAGGCACTCTTTAAGAGCACGTTGCGAAACTGACTTTCAACGAACCACAAAGTGCACGAAGATCACCAGGAGTTGGAGACTCTTCGTGTTCTTTGTGAGCTTCGTGGTTCATCGAATCAATTTTGCAATGCTCACTTGAAGAGTCTTCCGCCGAGCACGTTAGAGCACTCATGATCATCAAGACCATCGATGCGCATGTGGCCGGCGAGCCGCTGCGTCTGGTGGTCGGCGGCTTTCCTGCGCCCAGCGGCCGCACGATGCCCGCCAAGCGCGACTGGGCGGCCAGACACGCCGACGCCCTGCGCAGAGCGCTCGTCCTCGAGCCGCGCGGTCACGCCGACATGTCCGGCGCCGTCCTCACCGAACCCGTGTCTCCCGGCGCCCATGCCGGCCTGCTGTTCTTCCACAACGAAGGCTTCGGCACGATGTGCGGTCATGCCGTGCTGGCTGCCACGACCATTGCCCTCGAACGCGGGCTGCTCGTACCGGGAGGCGATGGCGCCACGGTGATCTACGACACGCCGGCCGGAACCGTCCGGGCGCGGGCCACGATCAGGGCGGGAGGGGCAGGAGAGGGAGGCGCGATTCGGGTGGAACGCGTCTCATTCGTCAACGTGCCGTCGTTTGTTCTTCACGCCGGCGTTCCCATTCAGCTCGGCGCCCGGCACCTGCGGGCTGATGTCGCGTACGGCGGCGCATTCTACGCCATCGTCGACAGCGAAGCCGTCGGTCTGGCCATCGACGCGGCGCATGTGCCCGAACTGCGCCGGGCCGGGATCGCGATCAAGCGGGCGGTCGAAGCCATGCACACCGTCGTTCACCCGCTCGATCCGTCGATCGCGGGCATCGACGGCGCCATCTTCACGGGCCCCGCACACGACACGGGCGCGGATCTCAGAAACGTCGCGGTGTTCGCCGACGCCGAGGTGGATCGTTCGCCGTGCGCGACCGGCACATGCGCCGTGATGGCGGTCGTGGACGCCATGGGACTGCTCGCCGAAGACGCGCCGTTCGTCCACGAGAGCGTGATCGGCACGCGTCTCTCCGGCCACCTGGCGGGACGAACCCTCGTCGGCGACTACCCCGCGATCGTGGCCGAAATCGAAGGCTCTGCCTGGATTACGGGCGAGCACACGTTTCTTGTCGACGATGACGATCCGTTGAAGGACGGGTTCCGCCTCTGACATCGGACTCTCGGAACGCCTAGAATCCGATCGCGAGACCGTCTTTCCGCACGTCCGATCCGCCCATCAGTACGCCGGTCCGCGGATCGAGCAGGATGCCCTGGTAGCCGCCGAACGATGCCTGCGCCCTGAGTGACCTGGTGGCCGCGCCGGACCAGCGCCTCGCGGACGTCTCTCGGCACGGCGCTCTCGACCAGCAGGCCGTTGTTGCCGTGGGTGACGCGCGCGGCTTCGCCGGCCTCCTGCACGTTCATCCCGAAATCGATCAGGTTCGACCAGCACCTGCGTGTGTCCCTGCGCCTGATGATCGCCGCCCATGACCCCGAAGCGAGAAGCACGGCTTGCCGTCCTTCATCACGAACGCCGGGATCAGCGTGTGCAGCGGCCGCTTGTGCGGCGCGATCTGATCCGGGTGTCCGGCGTTGAGGTTGAAGCGGCTGCCGCGGTTGTGGAGCAGGATGCCCGTGTCGCCGGCGACGATCCCGGATCCGAAATCGGAGAACAGCGACTGAATCAGCGACACGAAATTGCCCTTGCCGTCGGCCGCCGTCAGATAGATCGTGTCGCCGCGGTCGCGCCCGGTGAAGTTCTGGTCGGTCTCGACCCGCGCGCTCGGAGTTGCGCCTGTCATCGGCCGGCCTTGTAGTCCGGCGACGCGCTTGGCGGCGTCGATCTCCTTCCGGCGCGTCGCCGCGTACTCCTTCGAGATCAGCGTCCTCAGCACGGCCGGCGGAACCGACGCCGGGTCGGCGAGGTAGGCCGCGCGGTCGGCAAACGCGATGCGTTTCGCCTCGACCAGCGCGTGCAGGTACTCCGCGCGAGTTGTGCCCCATCGACTTCGACGTCGAAGCCCTCGAGGATGTTGAGCATCTCGAGGACGACGAATCCCTGCGTGTTCGGCGGCAGCTCGTAGACGTCGTAGCCGCGGTAGCGTCGTGGAGATGGGATCGATCCAGTTCGAGCGATGTGCTCGGCGAAGTCGCGCTCGTCGAGCAGTCCGCTCCGCTTCTTCATGTCGGCGACGATGGCGCGGGCGATCGGACCCTTGTAGAACGCGTCGCGCCCGCCGTGCGCGACTGTCTCGAGCGTGGCGGCAAGCTTCGGGTTCGCGAAGATCTCGCCCGGTTCGAGCGGATGGCCATCGGGCAGGAAGGTCGCCGCGGTGACGGGATCGGCCGCGAGCTTCTGCTCGCTCGCCTCTCCACTGGCCGCTGATGATCTCCGAGACGGCATAGCCGTTCTTCGCGTAGTCGATCGCCGGCGCCACGGCGCTGTGCCATCGGCATCGTGCCGTATCTCGACAGCAGCTCCGACCATCCGTCGACGACGCCCGGCACGGTGACGGACAGCACGCCGGTGCCGGGCATGCTCGTCAGCTGGCGCGCCGCGAAGGCGTCGGGCGTCGCCGTGTAGGCCGATCGGCCGCTCGCGTTCAGCGCGTGCAGCGTGCTTCGGTCTTCGCGTCGTAGACGATCGCGAAGAGGTCGCCGCCGATGCCGGTCATCGACGGCTCGACGACGGCGAGCACGGCGGCGGCGGTGACGGCCGCGTCGATGGCGTTGCCGCCGTCCTGCAGCACGCTGCAGCCCGGCCGCCGACGCGAGCGGCTGGCTCGTGGCGATCATGCCGTTTCTGCCCATCACCACCGAGCGCGTCGAATGCGGGTTGGCGGCGGGCCGATCGCCTGGGCGCGGCTGTGTGTCGGGAGTCTGCGCGTGAGAGGACGTCATACTCAGAAGGGCGGCGAGCGAGCCAATCGCGACGCGGTTCATGTGCCTTCGAGAAACGCGTGCGTGAGGCGTTCGAGGAGTTGAACCAGGGTTTCGCCGTTCAGCGCGAACGTCTCCGATGCCGGCTCCCACGACAGCTTGTAGCTTTTCGCCATCGCCGACACCCAGATCTGCCGCACGGGCGCGTTGGGGCTGACGACGAAGCGGCCTTCGGACGGCTCGTCGAACAACAGATTCAGCGTGCCCTCGGAGAACTCGACTTCGAAGCCTTCCTCATCGGAAAGCGGAAGCAGCGCGCGGCGCGCCTGTTCGAGGGCGGCGTCGCTCCGGACTCTGAAGTCCTGCTCTGAGAGCGCGGTCATGTCGTCACGTCGGCGGTTTCTCGGAGGCGGCCAGATAGCTTCGGCGTGCGCGGGCGGTCATGCCCGGCTGTTTCATGCGCACCGCCAGCTTGTGCACCTTTCCGTCGAGCAAGCGTCGGCGTGAAGCCGAGCACGTACTGGCTGTGAAGTTCCTGGGCGATGCGCGTGAACGTCGGGGCGAGCTCGGCTGTCTTGGTCAGCTCGAAATAGCCGCCGCCCGTTTCGTCGGCCACCTTCCGGAGACCGCTGTCGGGCCGGCTTTTGACCATGCGCTGGCCGTTGAAGAAGGCGCTCTCGAGGCCGATGGCGTAGATCATCACCTCTTCGGCGCGCGCCCGGTCGATCACTTTCCCCATGCTGCTGATGTGGCTCTCCGTGTCGTCGCCGTCGGTGAACACCAGCACCACGCGGCGGCCGTCGATGCCCTTCAGCTCGTCCAGGCTCGCGGCGAGCGCGTCCCAGAGGCGCGTGCCGTTGCCGTAGTCGAGATTCTTGATGTCGGTGACGAGCTGATCGCGATCGTTCGTGAACCGCGCATTGAACTGAATCTTGTCGTTGAACGCGCCCACGCGCGCCGCGTCGGCGGGCAGCAGCCGGAGGACGAACTGTTCCGCCGCCAGGCGAAGCAGATCGAGCGTCAGCGTCATGCTGCCGCTGGTGTCGAGCATGACCACCACCGAAATCGCCTGGGTCTCGTTTTCGAAGAAGACGAGCGGCTGTGGCTTCTCGTTGTCGAACACCTCGAAATCGTTCTGGACCAGGTCGGGCACGAGACGTTTCTGCGCGTCCGTCACCGTGGTGAACAGCGAGACCACCTGCGTGCCCGTCCGAAACGTGGGCTGCTGCGCCGTCGGGGCGACGAGGCAGAGGCAGCACGACGTCAGGACCGACAGGACGAACCACTTCTTGCTCATAACCTAGAGCTTAGCGCATGGACCCTCGCTCCCGCCCCCGCCTCCCATTGGAGACTTGACCGGTCGGATTTGCTGGAAGTAAACTTCCAGCTATCTATTCTGAGATTGAGTCTCAGTACCAAGGTGTTTGGACATGTGGCAGGCCTTCGTCATCACGCTGCGGGAAGGGCTCGAAGCGTTCCTCATCGTGGCCATCAGCCTGGCTTACCTGCGCAGGAGCGGGCGCGCCGAGCTGACCAAAGCGGTCCGCTGGGGCATCGTCGGCGCGGTCGCTGTCAGCGCCGCAGGCGGGTATCTCCTCTACCAGACGGCCAACCAGGAGTGGATTGAGGGTCCGCTGGCGCTCGTGGCCGCCGTTTCGGTGGCTTCACTGACCGTCCACATGTGGCGGAGCGGCCGGCGGATGAAGGGCGAGATCGAGGAGCACCTGCAGTCGCGGGCGATGCGAGCGGGAACGGGCGCGCTCCTCGGCGTGTTTCTGTTCACGCTGCTGATGATTGGCCGCGAGGGCATCGAAACGGCGCTCCTCCTGTTGCAGCTTCGCGAAACCCTGAACCTGGCGGCGGGCGCCGCCACGGGCGTGGCCACGGCGGCATTCATCGCATGGCTCTGGTCGCGTTACGGTCACCGGGTGAACCTTGGATTGTTCTTCCAGGTGACGGCCATTTTTCTGTTCGTGTTCGTGATGCAGTTGTTCATCTCGGGCATCCACGAAATGTCGGAGCAGGGCTACCTGCCTTACAGCGCGATCATTCACGCGGCGACAGAGTCGTGGGGGCCGGACAGCGGCTTTGGCCATTTCCTCACCTACTCCCTCGTGATCCTGCCGCTCGGGTGGCTGGGCGTGCGCGGACTCACGTCGTTCCGGAAAGCGCACGCCACTTCTTAGCCAGGCCCGAGCCCGCTCGGCAAGGCCGAGCAGAGGCCCAGACCTCCAGTAGAATCTGGCTGTGCCGCCCAAGCCGCAGACTGTCGCCGATCTCACCTGGGTCGGCGAGTTGAAATTCGCGGGCGTGTCGGGCAGGACCTCCATGACACTCGATGGCCACAGCACGGCCGGCCCTTCGCCGGTGCAGGCCCTGGCCTTTGCGCTCGCCGGCTGCATGGCGACCGACGTCATCGAGATCCTCACAAAAGGCCGTCACCCCGTTCGTGCGCTGCGTGCTCACCTGACGGCCGAGCGTGCACCGGAGAGTCCGCACCGATTCGTGAAGGTCGATTTACGATTCGATGTCGACGGCGCAGTACCCGCGGACGCCGTTGAGCGCGCGATGGCTCTTTCGCGCGACAAGTACTGCTCGGTCTGGCATTCCCTCAATCACGACATCGACTTTCAGGTGACGTGTGACATCCACCCCGACGGGGCCTAGCCTCAACACCAGACGCGCGTACATCGATTGGGCGCGCGGGGTCGCCGTGCTCGTGATGATTGAGGCCCATACCGTTGATGCCTGGACCAGGGCGTCGGCTCGGCGCGGACCGGCCTATCGCGACGCGATCATCCTGGGCGGCTTTGCGGCGCCGATGTTTCTGTGGCTTGCCGGCGTTGCGGTCGTCCTGTCGGCGACGGCTGCGGTACGGCGTGGCGCCAGCCGGAAGGACGCGGCAACAACAGTGTGCCGGCGCGGTCTCGAGATCTTCGTCCTTGCGTTTCTCTTCCGGCTCCAGGCGTTCATCGTCAGTCCAGGCAGTCATCCGGTCGCCCTGTTTCGCGTCGACATCCTGAACATCATGGGCCCGGCCATCGTCCTGGCCGGGCTCATCTGGATCCTCTCGGAGTCGGCGACCGTCCTGGCCGTAGCCTACTCGGGGCTGGCGGCCGCGTTTGCCATGCTCGCTCCGATCGCGCGGACGATTGGCGGGGTCGATCGGTTGCCGCTCTGGGTGCAGTGGTACATCAGGCCGGCGGGCGAGTTCACGACGTTTACGGCGTTTCCGTGGGCCGGCTTCGTGTTTGCGGGCGCTGCCGCGGGCGCGCTGCTTTCAAAGGCAAGCGAGGGCGGAATGCGGCGGCTCTACGTTCTCCACCTGGGTCTGGCCGCCGCCGGCCTCGTGCTGGTCGGCGTGGGCTTCTACACCGCATCGCTGCCGTCGATCTACCGGCAGTCGTCGTTCTGGACCAGCTCGCCGACCTACTTTGCGATTCGCGTGGGCGTGATCACGACAGGGCTGGCGATCCTCTTCGCCGCCGAGCGCCTGGCGAGCCGGTTTGGCGTCACCGTCACCCCGCTCGAGCGATTCGGTCGGCGGTCGCTCTTCGTGTACTGGATTCACGTCGAGCTCGTCTACGGATACGCGACCTGGCCGATTCACGGCCGGCTGCCGCTGTGGGGGGTCGGCGTGGCATACGTCGCCTTTACGGCGCTGATGTATGCCGCCGTGGTGTGGTGGGATCGCTTTTCCGCCAGACCCCGGCGCTGGCGCCGCCGGTCGGCCGATGGGCAAATAACTTTTCAATACAAAGCTCAGTCGGTTTGAAACCGCCGTCATTCTCGTCAGCGCCACGCTCGGTGTTCAGGGCGCGTGGACGCTGTCGCCGCCTCTTTGTCTCCGAAAGGCCAACGCTCCGGGCAAACCCGCACCGATTGGGCGAATGACAGAACTACTCGACTTTACTCAGTAAAGTATTGTATATGTGATAGTTAACAGATATCATCTGGGCGCACAGTGGTTGGTGCGACACTGAAAAAACCGTTGAGATGCCCGCCAGTCGGTCGGTACAATTCGCCTCTTACCTATGATCAATGTTGCCGCGATCCGTATGCAGCAGTTCGGGGTGCAGTTCTATCAGGCGTCCCTGACCGCCAGCGATATCGACAAGCTCGTCCGGTTTGAGGTCCTCAATTACGGCGACACGTCGCAGCCGGGTGTGCGCGGCGGCAGGCCGCGGCCTGGCGAGGGCGCGGCCCCGTCCAAGGTCAACTGGGATCTGCTCGAGCGGCGAATCGCCTCGAACGAGAAGGCGTATCAGCGGCAGATTATCCGCCGCAAGATCGACGAGCTCGTGCAGGACCACGAGCAGTGCCGCCAGGCCCGCGATCTTCCGTCGATTCCCGGCGCCGTCATCATCTCCTGCGACGAGAAGCTGTCGTTTCAGTCGGCCGGCGAAGACTCCCGGCTCGGCATTCTGAAAGTCCCCGAGCGCGAAGGGATTCTGCGCGCGATCGACGGGCAGCACCGGCTGCTGGCGCTGCACGCGGACATCGACCGCTTTGCCGGCGAAGACTTCAGCGTGCCCGCGATCATCTTCGACCGGCTGCCCGAGGACCACGTCGTCCAGATGTTCGTCACCATCAACGCGAAGCACACGCGGCTGAACGCGTCGCATCTGGTGAGCCTCTCGGGCCGGCAGCTGTACCGCGACGAGAACCTGGCGACGGCGCACGATGTCGTGCGGGCGCTCAACGATCGCGAGGACTCGCCGTTGTACGACGAGATCAAGCTGCTCGGCGTCGGCCGCGGCCGGGTGGCGCAGGCGCCCCTCGCGCAGGAGCTCAAGAAGCTGTTCACCACCGACGTGTTCACGGGCCGTCGCGCAGGCGACATGCACGAGGAATCACGCAAGTTCTTCGTCAACTACTTCAAGCAGATCGCCCTCGTCTTCGGCGGCGCCTGGAACGGCCGCAAGTACAGCATCCGGTCGGCCTCGGCGCTGCGCGCGTTCATTCGCGTGGCGCCCGACGTCCTCCGCCGGCTCGATCAGGAGCACGCCGAGCGCACGGACTTTCGCGCGATCGGCCGCGTGATTGCGCCGTGGGGGCGCCGTATCGGCGACCTCAGATTCGAAACCGACGGCGCCTGGAAGCGCGCGGGGACGACGGTCGATTCGTTGGCGAAAGAGCTGCGGCTCGCGCTCATGTACCCGGAGGGCGCGGCGGTCTAACGAAAACGGAAAACGCAAAACGTAGAATAAGTAAGATCGTTCCGTTCGTTTCGCGTTTTTCGTTTTACGTTTCCATGTCTACATTACTCGTCACCGGCGGCGCGGGCTTCATCGGCTCCAATCTCGTTTACCACGCGCTCGAGCACACCACCGATCGTCTTGTCATCGTCGACAAACTGACGTACGCCGGCAGCCTCCTCAATCTGGAGGAGGCGCTCGCCGACCGGCGTGTGACGTTCGTGCAGGCCGACATCGCCGATCGAGACGCGATGGACCGGGTCTTCGCCGATGCGCGGCCCGCGGCGGTCCTGAACCTGGCCGCCGAGACGCACGTCGACCGCTCCATCGACAGTCCCCACGCGTTCATCGACACGAACATCGTGGGGACGTTCGCGCTGCTCGAGGCGGCGCGGCACTTCGTGGCCGGCCTGTCGGACAATGAACGCGCCGCGTTCCGTTTCCTGCACGTATCGACCGACGAGGTGTACGGCACGCTGGGCCCGACGGGACTGTTCAGCGAAGACACGCCCTATGCGCCGAATTCGCCGTACGCCGCGAGCAAGGCCTCGGCCGATCACCTGGTGCGCGCGTATTTCCACACCTATCAGCTGCCGGTCCTGTTGACGAACTGCTCGAACAACTACGGGCCGAGGCAGTTCCCCGAGAAACTGGTTCCGCTCATGGTGCTGAATGCCATCGATGGCCGGCCCCTGCCGATTTACGGAGATGGAGGCAACGTTCGCGACTGGCTGCACGTCGATGATCATTGCGCCGGCCTTCTCCTCGTGCTCGCCAGTGGGCGCGTCGGCGAGAAGTACAATATCGGCGGCGGCAACGAACGCAGCAACCTCGAGCTGGTGGACCTGATTTGCGATGCGCTCGACGAGCGGTGCCCGCCCGCCGCGAATGCGGCCCTTCAGCCGCGACACGTGGCCAGCTACCGCGCCCTGAAGACGTTCGTGCCCGATCGGCCGGGCCACGATCGACGGTATGCCATCGATGCGACCAGGATTCGCCGAGAGCTCGGATGGACGCCGCGCCACACCTTCGAGGAAGGCCTGGCGGCGACCGTCCGCTGGTATCTCGAACACCGCGACTGGTGCGAGGCCATCCAGGTCCGGCCGGTACGACCGGGAACGTTTGGGGCTCGGCGGCTAACCTAAATTGACACGCCTGTGCATCACGAAGACACGACGAACACGAAGTTCTCTTGTACAAGATCAAGATAGTGTGCGTGCGTCTTCGTGAGCATCGTGCCTTCGTGATGGGCAGTTGCCGATGTTGAAAGGCATCATCCTCGCCGGCGGGACCGGCTCGCGGCTGCATCCGCTGACGCGCGCCGTCAGCAAGCAGCTGATGCCCGTCTACAGCAAGCCGATGGTGTATTACCCGCTGTCGACGCTCATGCTGTCGGGCATTCGACGGATTCTCGTCATCACCACGCCGCAGGAGCAGGACGGTTTCCGGCGGCTGCTCGGCGACGGTTCTGATATCGGCCTGCACATCGAGTACGCCGCGCAGCCGAGCCCGGACGGCCTGGCGCAGGCCTTCGTCATCGGCCGCTCGTTCATCGGGACGGACCGCGTGGCGCTGGCGCTCGGCGACAACGTGTTCTACGGCGCGCACTTCTCCGACTATCTGCGCAGCGCCGCCCTGCGCGAGGAGGGCGCCACGGTGTTCGGCTACCAGGTGCGCGACCCTGAGCGATACGGCGTCGTTGAACTGGACGCTGCCGGTCGTCCCGTCGGCCTCGAAGAAAAACCCGCAAAGCCGCGATCGTCGCTCGCCGTGACCGGGCTGTATTTCTACGACGATCAGGTCGTCGACATCGCCGCCGCGCTCAAGCCCTCCGCCCGCGGCGAGCTCGAAATCACCGACGTCAACCGCGAGTATCTCGATCGCGGCCAGCTCCATGTCGAACGGCTCGCGCGCGGGATCGCCTGGCTCGACACCGGCACGCACGAGTCGTTGATGCAGGCAGCCAACTACATTCAGGCCATCGAAGAGCGGCAGGGGCTGATGGTGGCCTGTCTCGAAGAAATCGCGTTCCGCATGGGCTACATCAACGCCGCCGATCTCGCGCGGCTGGCCAAGCCCATGGCCTCGAGCATGTACGGCCAGTACTTGCTCCGCGTTCTCGAGCAGGAGTCGTAGCGTGCGGTTCGTGCCCTCTGCGATTCCAGCCGTGGTCGTCATCGAGCCCGACGTGCATCGGGATTCGCGTGGCTTCTTTCTCGAGACGTATCACACCCTCAAGTACCAGGCGGCCGGCGTCGGCATCAACGGCGTCTTCGTCCAGGACAATCATTCGCGCTCGAGCGCCGGAACGCTCCGTGGGCTGCACCTGCAGCTCCGGCGTCCGCAGGGCAAGCTCATCCGCGTCGTCGAAGGCGAGATTTTCGATGTGGCGGTTGACGTGCGGCGCGGGTCGCCCACGTTCGGCCAATGGGTCGGGGTCACCCTGTCGGCCGACAACTTCAAGCAGTGCTACGTTCCGCCGGGCTTCGCCCACGGCTTCGCCGTGGTCAGCCCGGTCGCCCAGGTCGAGTACAAGTGCACCGACATCTACGACCCTCAGGACGAGCTCGGCATCAACTGGAGCGACCCCGAAATCGGCATCCGGTGGCCGATTGAACGCCCATTCCTGTCCGAGCGAGATACCCACCATCCCCGCCTGGCCCAGGTCGTCGAGCGTCTTCCCATCTTCTCCCCACCAACAGATCTGTAAGTCGCGCGACAAAGTCGTTAGTAGAAGTTGCACAATCTGCGCGGGAACCCCTTGTTTTCCTCAATATTTCAGTAGGCACGCCGCTTGCGAATATGGGTGGCAGGTCGCTGGTCTGATTACGGCAGGGCGCCGTGAATGCTGGGGGAGCCAGACCAGTGGAGCAGAGGGGCATCGCAATCACGCGATGCCCTTTTGTTTTGTACACTGCTGCCGTTGCGCATCGACCTCAACGCGGACGTCGGCGAGTCGTTCGGCGCCTACGCCATCGGGCCTGGCAATGATGACGCGGGGTTGATGAGATCCATCACTTCGGCCAATGTCGCCGCGGGATTCCACGCAGGCGACCCCTCGGTGCTCCGGGCAACGGTCCGCCAGGCGAAGGCGCACAACGTGGCTGTCGGCGCGCATCCCGGTTTCCCCGATCTGGCCGGTTTCGGCCGTCGGGAGATGATTGTCACGCCGCGCGAAGCCGAAGACTTCGTGCTCTATCAGATCGCGGCCGTCGCCGGCGTCGCCTCGGTCGAGGGCGTGAGGCTTCAGCACGTCAAGCCGCACGGGGCGCTCTTCAACATGGCCGCCCGGGACGCCGGGTTGGCCGCCGCCATCGCGCGCGCGGCCGCGGCGTTCGACTCGTCGCTGATTCTGTTCGGGCTGCCCGACTCAGAGCTGTTGAAAGCCGGACGCGCGGCCGGCCTCAGGGTCGCCGTCGAGGGGTTTGCCGATCGCGCCTACGAGGCCGACGGCTCGCTGGTCTCCCGGAGAAAGCCTGGCGCGGTCATCCACGACGCCGAGGTGGTGGTGTCGCGCGCGATCCGCATGGCCAGGGAGGGGACCGTCGCCGCCGTCGACGGCACGATCCTGAAGATCGACGTCGAAACGATTTGCGTGCACAGCGACACGCCGGGCGCTGACGATCTCGCCGCCAGGCTGCGCGCGGGCCTCGAGGCCGCCGGCGCGGCCGTCAGGACGATTGGGGCGGCTTGAGCTCTTCCTTCAGCGCCCTCCGCAGTACCTTCCCGACCATCGTTTTCGGCAGGGCTTCGCGGAATTCGACGCGCGCCGGCACTTTGTACGGCGCGAGCTGCTCGCGGCAGTACGCACGCAGATCCTGCTCCGTGGCGGTCTGGCCGGCGCGGAGCACCACCCACGCCTGGACGACCTCGCCCTTGACCGCATCCGCCATTCCGGCCACGCCCACTTCCGCCACGGCCGGATGCGTCGCCAGCACTTCTTCGACCTCCCGCGGCCACACCTGAAAGCCGCTGGTCTTGATCATGTCTTTCTTGCGATCGACGATGAACAGGTAACCGTCCTCGTCGAGATAGCCGAGGTCGCCCGTGTGCAGCCAGCGGCGCGAACCGTCTTCGTCAACGTGATCGCGAAGGGCGACGTCGGACTCTTCAGGCTGATTCCAGTAGCCGTCCATCAGCTGCGGCGCCGACACGGCGATTTCACCCACTTCGCCCGCGGCGAGGACGCGCGTGCCCTGGTCGCCGTCGTAGATGCGAACCAACACGTCGGGGAGCGGCATGCCGACCGACCCGAGCTTGTTCGGTCCCTGCGCCGGGTTGACGCAGAGCGCCATCATCGCTTCGGTCAGCGAGTATCCCTCGACGATGCGGCCGCCTGTCAGCGCTTCGAAGCGCTGCTTCGTGTCGGCCATGAGCGCCGCCGCGCCGGAAAAGCAGATCTTGATCGACTTGAAGTCGACCTTGCCCCGTTGCACGTCCGGGTGATTGAGCAGCGCGATGTACAGCGTCGGCACGCCGTTGAAGAACGCCGGCTTCACCCGCCGAATCGTGGCGAGCGAGATCCTTGATGTCGCGAGGATTCGGCACCAGCGCCATCGTCGAACCGTTCACGAACGCCAGCGCCTGAAGGCCGACGTTCGCGTAGACGTGAAAGAGCGGCAGCGGAACGAGACAGACGTCGCGCTCGCCGTCGAGTACCGATGCGTTCCACGCCTTGATCTGCAGGCCCGCGGCGACGTACGCGCCGTGCGTCCCCAAAGCCGCCTTGGCCGTGCCCGTCGTGCCGCCGCTCATCAGCAGCACCGCCGGATCGGTCGGCGCCAGCGGCGCCCGTCTCGGGGCGCCGTGCCCGTGGCGCCCGAGCAGCGTCGCCAGGTCGTGATCGCCGTCAGCGAGCGTCACCCGATCGCCGTCCCGCTTTTCGGCGAACAACGTGAAGAGCAGTCGGAGCAGCGGTGGAAAATGCTCTTTGATGTTGGTGGCAATCACATGACGGACCGCCGTCCGCGGCTGCACGCGTTTCACGCGGTGGTAGTACCGCGTCAAGCGTGACGATGGTTGTTGCGCCCATGCTCGCGGAGCGCGGCTTCGATCTCAGCCTCCGCGTAAATGGGATTGAGCGGCGCGACGATGGCGCCGAGCTTCCACGCGCCGAGCTCGGCGACGACAAACTGCGGGCAGTTCGGCAGCAGCAACGCGACGCGGTCGCCGCGCACCACGCCAAGCGCCTCGAGTGCCGCCGCGCACGCGTCGCTCGAGCGTTCAAGCTGCGCCGTAGCTGACCGTGGATCCCTTGAAGAGCAGCGCCGGATGGTCGGGAATCCTCCGCGCCGTGTCGGACACGAAGTCGATCAACGTCCGGCTTGGGTACGGCGCCAGCGTGGCTCGCACGCCCTCGTCGTAGTGCCGCAGCCACGGCCCGATGAACGTTGCCGGGCTCATGGGCGCAGGCCGCTTCGACTTTCCACGGCTGCTAGACGCGGCTGGGAGCCAGGAGCATGAGGAGCAGCGCCTTCTGGCAGTGCAGCCGGTTTTCCGCCTGATCGAACACGACTGCCGCGGGTGATTCGATGACCTCGGCCGTCACTTCCTCGCCGCGGTGGGCCGGCAGGCAGTGCATGAAGAGCGCGTTGGGACGGGCGATGGCCATGAGCGGCTCGTTCACCTGATACGGCGCGAAGGCCGCTCGCCGTGCGTCGGATTCGCCTTCCCGTCCCATCGATGTCCACACGTCGGTGTAGACGGCGTCCGCATCGGCGACCGCGTCGGCGGCGTCGGTGAACAACCGAAGTCGCGCGCCGTGTCTGGCCACGGCCGTGGCCTGCTGAACCACGGTATGCGGCAGCTGATAGCCGTCCGGGCTGGCGACGTGAACGTTGACGCCGAGCATCGCCGCCGCGTGCGTCAACGACGCGGCGACGTTGTTCCCGTCGCCGACGAATGCCACCGTCCGGCCGCGCACGCTTCCCCAGTGTTCCTGCAGCGTCAGAAAATCGGCGAGGGCCTGACAGGGGTGCTGTTCGTCCGTCAGCGCGTTGATCACGCTCAGGCGCGGGGCGGCGGCGGCAAACTGCTCGAGCAGCCGCTGCGAGTACGTGCGAATGACGACCGCATCGACCCATCGCTCGAGGTTGCGCGCCACGTCCGCGACCTCTTCGCGCTGCCCCAGCGCGGCGTCGGGTTTCAGCGCGATGATGTGCCCGCCGAGCTCGCGGACGCCAACCGCAAAGGTCGTGCGCGTGCGAAGGGACGGCTTCTCGAACAGCAGCGCGATGTGACGATTCTCGAGCGCGCCCGCCGTCGGCGCCTGGCGCCCGAGCGATCGTTCGGCCTTCAGACGCGCGCCAAGCTCCAGGCACCGCTCGAGATCGGTGGCGTCGAAATCGAGGACCGAGAGAAAATCCTTTCGAGTCGTCGTCGCTCCAGCCATGCTCAGGTTCTGTAGTCTGCGTTGATCCGCACGTACTCCGCGCTCAGATCGCACGTCCACACGGTTGCCGACGCGCGCCCCGATCCAAGGTCGACCGACACGACGAGGTCTTTCCCTTTGAGGTACTCGGCGGCCTCCGGCGCGCACTCGTCGTGCGGCTGGCCATGGTCGAAGAGGACAATCCTTCCGATGGTGACGACGGCCCGGCTCAGCTCGAACTCGACGCCTGCGCGCCCCGCCACCGCAATCAACCGGCCCCAGTTGGGATCGCCGCCGTGGATGGCGGTCTTCACCAGCGGGGAGTTCGCAATGGCCTTGGCCGCGCGGCGCGCGTCGGCGTCGGACGCCGCGCCGATCACCGTGACGGTCACCAGCTTGGTTGCGCCCTCGCCGCCACGGACGATGCCGAGCGCGAGTTCGAGGCAGACTTCCGATAGGCCCTGGACGAACGCGCCGTATGTCGCTTCGCTCACCACGGCCCCGCTCTGGCCGTTCGCGAGCAGTATCACCGTGTCGTTTGTCGAGCATTCGCCGTCCACGGTGATCGCGTTGAACGTGTTGTTCACCACGTCGTGCAGCGCGCGCTGCAGCAGCGGCAGCGGCACCGATGCGTCCGTCGTGACAAACCCCAGCATCGTCGCCATCATAGGCTCGATCATGCCCGAGCCCTTGGCCATCCCGCCGATGGTGACGTCGCGACCGCCCAGTGTCACCCGGGCGGCCGCCTCCTTCGGGAACGGATCGGTCGTCATGATCGCGCGCGCGGCCGTCGGGCCCTGATCGCTCGCGAGCGCGGCGAACGCGAGTGGCAGATTGCTCCTGATCTTGTCGATCGGCAGGCCGACGCCGATCACACCGGTCGAGGCGACCAGCACCTGATCGGCCGGACAACCGACCAGGCGTGCCGCATCGGACGCCATGTCCCTGGCGGCGATCAGACCTTCGTCGCCCGTGCAGGCATTGGCGCAGCCGCTGTTCACGACAATCGCGCGCGCCACGCCGCCCGAGCGGGTCAGGTGTTCGCGTGACACGATCACCGGAGCCGCCTGCGCTTTGTTGATGGTGAAGACCGCGGCCGCCGCCGCGGGCACGTCGGAGACCACGAGCGCGAGGTCGAGGCCCCGGGCTTTGATGCCGGCGCTGACGCCGGCGGCGCGGAACCCCCGCGGGGCCGTGATGCCGCCGGTCATGCTCGAGGGACGATGGAGAGAAGCATCATGCGGCAGCTCCAGCGGTGGAAAGTGCCGCGTCCAGCCGGCCGAGCGCCTCAGCGGCCTCGGCTTCGGTGATGACGAGCGGCGGCAACAGCCGGACGACCGTTTCCGCCGTGCGATTGAGGACGACGCCGTGGGCCAGACCCGCCGGCACCACCGGACCGGCGTCGCGCGAGAGTTCCAGGCCCCAGATCAAGCCGGCGCCGCGGACGTCTTTGACAAATGAGTGCTTCGCCGCAATAGAGCGCAGCCGTTCCTCGAAGAACCGGCCGACGCGGCGGACGTTATCGAGTACGCCGCCGTCGGTCAGCTCGTTGAGGAAGCAAAGGGCGGCGCGGCAGGCCAACAGATTTCCGCCGTATGTGCTGCCGTGGTCGCCGTACGAAATGGTCGAAGCGACCTCGTCGCTGATCAGTGCGGCGCCGACGGGGACGCCGCCGCCGAGCGCTTTGCCGAGCGAGACGAGGTGCGGCGTGAGCCCCAGCCCGGTGAAATAGAACGGCTGGCCGGTGCGTCCCAGACCGCTCTGCACTTCGTCGGCGATGAGGAGTGCGCCTGACTTCGCGCATGCCTCGTTGATCGCCGCGGCAAAGGCCGGCGTGAGCGGCCTGACCCCGCCTTCTCCCTGCAGGGGCTCGGCGATGATCGCGGCCGTCCTGGACGAGACGGCGGCCAGCAGCGCCTCGGGATTGTTGACGGGCACGAAGCGCACGCCTGGCAGGAGCGGCTCAAAGGGCGCGCGATAGTGTTCGTCCGACGTGACCGACAGCGCGCCAAACGTGCGTCCGTGAAACGATTCCTCGAGCGCGATGAACTCGGCGCGCGGCTCGCCGCGCGTGAACCAGTAGCGGCGGGCGAACTTCAGGCAGGCTTCGACGGCTTCGGTGCCGCTGTTGCAGAAAAACGCGCGCGGCAGTCCGGAGAGCGCCGACAGCCGCTCGGCGACCTGTCCCTGCAGCGGGTGAAAGAACAGGTTCGACGTGTGCAGCAGCGTCTGCGCCTGCTCGGCGATGGCACGGGCGAGGCCCGGGTGCGCGTGGCCGAGAGACGCGACGCCGATGCCCGAGAGCAGGTCGAGGTACTCACGGCCCTCGGAGTCGAAGAGCCGGACGCCCTGGCCTCGCACGAACGTCACCGGCGCGCGGCGATACGTCTGCAACACGTGCCGGGCTTCCCGGGCCTGGGTCTCTTCGAGCGCTGAGAGCGAAGTGGTCGTCATGATCGTGTCCCCACCGTTGTGACAATTCGCGTCGCCGCTTCCGGCACCGCGCCGGACGCCGCGGCGAGCAGCGCCTTCGGATCCCGCCCGTCGACGATCACCACATCGTCGACGCCAGAGGCGAGCGCGTGTTCGCACGCGTGCAGCTTGGCGATCATTCCAGCCGTCGCCGTTCCGCCCGACACCAGCCGCGCGATGGCTGCCGGATCGAGTACAGCCACGGTTGCGCCCCGCTCGTCGAGTACGCCGGCCGTCGAACCTGCAATGACAAGCCGTCGGGCCCGGAGCCTCGCCGCCAGATGTCCGGCCATCGTGTCGGCGTTGACGTTCAGCAGACCGCCGTCGCGATCGGCGCCGATGCTCGCCACAACCGGCACGAACTGGCCGCCCAGCAAGGTTTCCAGCAGTCGGACGTCGGCCCTTTCGGACGGCTCGCCCACGCGACCCAGATCCACGGTGCGCCCATCGACCGTCCGATGGGGCGGCGCCGTTTCAGACAGCCCGCACGCGCCGTCCGCGCCCGTCAACCCCACGGCTGACACGCCGGCGGCTGTGAGCGCCGCCACGAACCGTGTGTTGACCGCGCCGGCGAGCACCGCCACGACGATGTCGAGTGTGGCGGCGTCGGTGACTCTGAGGCCGTCAACCTGCCGCTTTTCGATGCCGGCGGCGACGAGCGCCGCATCGATTTCCTTCCCGCCGCCGTGGACGATGACCATGGGCACGGCTGGCGCGATCGCCTTCACGGCGGCGACGGCCGCGGCCATTCGTGACGGACTGTCGAGCAATTCACCGCCAAACTTGACGACCAGCGGCGGCCTCACAGCAGCCCTGTTGCCTCGTTCAGGCCCAGCATGACATTCATGTTCTGTACGGCCTGGCCCGAGGCGCCCTTGAGCAGGTTGTCGATGACGGAGACGAGCACGACGCGTCCGGCCGGATCGACCCGCCATCCGATGTCGCAGAAATTCGTGTGGGCGACGTGCTTGATTTCCGGCAGCGCCGCGCCGACGAGCCTGATGAACGTCGCACCCGCATACGCGCGCTCGTACACGGCCGCCAGGGCGTCTTCAGTGGTGCCGGGCGCCACGCGGACGTAGATCGTCGAAAGGATGCCCCGATCGAGCGGCATCAGATGCGGCACGAAATTCACCGAGTGGGTTCCGGTGACGGAATGTTCGGCGACGGCCGCGCCCTGCTCGATTTCCGCCCCGTGGCGGTGTCCGAACACGCCGTACGCCGCCACGCTGCCGTGAACTTCCGAGAAGTGCGTGCGCTCCGACGGCGTCTTGCCGGCGCCCGACACGCCAGACTTCGCGTCGACGACAACGTCGCTCGACGGAGCCAGCAGGCCCGCCGAGAGGAGCGGCGCAAGGGCGAGGAGCGCCGCAGTTGGGTAACAGCCCGGATTGGCCACGAGCCGCGCGCCCGCAACGGAGGCCCGTTCGAGCTCCGTGAGACCGTACGCCAGGCCTTCCGGGACCCGGTGCGTTTCCGGATACCAGCGCGCGCGCACGGTCTGGTCGCGGAGCCGGAACGCGCCGGACAAATCGATGACGCGGACCCCGGCATCGACCAGCGTCGGCGCCAGCTCTGCGGCCGCGGTGTCGGGCAGCGCGAGAAACACGACGTCGGCCTCGCGCGCGAGCGCGCCGGCCTCGAGCGGCGTGATGGTGCCGTTCCAGATGCGGGCGAGCGCCGGCAGACGGCGCGGGGCCGAGGCGCCCGACGAGGTGGCGGCGGTGATGCGGACCGCGGGATGCCGCGCGAGCAGCCGGAGGAGCTCCTGCCCGGCGTACCCGGTGGCTCCGGCCACAGCCACACGAGCGGTGCGTCCGGCGCCGCCGGATGTGACCTCGCCCGTGACTTCTGCCATAGCGTCTTGCGGTCCCATCGCTGCTCGCGGCTGCACAACAGTATGCATCGGAAAGAATATTTATACACGCCAGCATCGATAGAATCAACAGAATTCGATGAATAACTATGTCAACGCCGGCGCAAATCGTGTATCCTCAGGGGGTCCGCCACAGCCGATGAAAGCGCGCCGCCAATCCGTCATCCTGGAACTCGTCGACAGCGAAGCGCTGCGCAGCCAGGAGCAGCTTCGGCGCCGGCTCCATCAGCGCGGCTTCGACGCCACGCAGGCGACGATCTCGCGCGACATCGCGGACATCGGCCTCGTCAAGCGAGCGGGCGACGGCGCGTACCAGCGGCCGGGTTTGGAGGCCACGAGCCCCGCGATGGCGCGCACGACGCTCGAGCGCGCGGCCGCCGGTTTCCTCCGCCGCGTCGAGCGCGTTCAGCAGCTCGTCGTCCTGCGGACCGGCCGCGGGCAGGCGCAGGCCCTCGCCGAAGCCCTCGACCGGGCTCAGCTGACCGAAACGGTCGGCACCATCGCCGGCGACGACACGATTCTTGTCATCGCGCGCGACAACAAGCGGGCCGCCGCCCTGGTAAAGCGGCTCGAAGGTTACGCCGAAAGCTGATAGAGGGAATCGTAAGCCGATGACAACCCTGTGGTCGGGAAGGTTTGACGCCGGACCGGATCCGGAGGCCTTCAAGTTCGGTTCGTCGTTTCGCTTCGACCGTCGTCTCTTCGACGAGGACGTCACCGGCAGCATCAGTTGGGCGCGGGCGCTGGCGCGAGCTGGCGTGCTGCCGCACGCCGAGGCCGATCAAATCGAGAAGGCGCTCAAGGGCATTCTCGAGCGCGGCCGCTCCGATCCCCCGTTTATCGCCGGCGACGACGAAGACGTGCACAGCTTTGTCGAGCGCATGCTCGTCGAACGGCTCGGCGACGTGGGGCGGCGCCTGCAGACGGGCCGCTCCCGGAACGAGCAGGTGTCTCTCGATCTGCGTCTCTACCTGATGCGGCACATTCCCGCGCTGCAGCGCGCGATCGCCGGAGTCGTCGCGGCCCTGGCGGGCCAGGCGGCGTCGGCCGGCGAGGCGCTCATGCCGGCGTTTACCCACTTCAGGGCCGCCCAGCCCGTTCTGGTGGCGCACTTCTTCCTCGCGCACGTGGCCTCGCTGCGGCGCGACTATCGGCGGTTTGCCGTGGCGCGTGATGAAGCGGACGCGCTGGTCCTTGGCTCGGGCGCGGTTGCCGGGACGAGCTACGAGATCGACGTCGAAGCGCTCGCGCGCGACCTGGGCTTCTCCCGGGTCGTGGCCAACAGCATCGACGCCTCGTCCGACCGCGACTTCGTCGCGTCGTTCCAGTTCACCTGCTCGATGACGATGGTGCACTTGAGCCGGCTGGGCGAAGACCTCATTCTCCTGAGCGGCGAGGGGCACCACTTCTTCGATCTCTCGGACGCGCTCAGCACCGGCAGCAGCATGATGCCGCAGAAGAAGAACCCCGATCCGCTCGAGCTCGTGCGCGGGAAGACCGGCCGGTCCGTCGGTCACCTCATGGCGCTGCTGACGACGATGAAGGGATTGCCGAGCGGGTACAACAAGGACCTGCAGGAAGACAAGGAAGCGGTCTTCGATGCCGAGGACACGCTTGCCGGGTGCCTCGCGACCGTGCGCGCGGTGGCGAACGGCCTGACGCTCGATCGCGAACAGGCCGCGCGGGCGGCGTCGGGCCTGCTGCTCGCCACCGACGTCGCCGACTATCTGGTGCGGCGCGGCCTGCCGTTTCGCCGCGCGCACGAAGTCGTCGGAGGGCTCGTACGAAAGCTGGTGGCCGAGGGCCGCGAGTTCGACTCGTTGTCGCTCAAGGAGTGGCGCGCTGTCAGCGACCTCTTCGACGCCGACATCGTCAAGCACGTGACGCCCGCGGCGTCAGTGGCCGCGAAACGCACGCCGCAATCCACCGCGCCCATGGCGGTCAGCCGTGCGCTGGGAGAAGTCCGGACCTGGCTGAACGACGTGGGCGGCTAGCCGTTCTTGCCACTGGTAAACAAGCTCTGCTAAGATTGCCCCGCCTTTCGCACTTTCCTTCCTTGATCCAGCGAGGTTCCGCGTTCGGGAGATTTGGATGAAGCAGCGCCAGCTTCGGCTTGGTGACATTCTCGACGATTATTGCCCGCGCGAACGCCGGCTGACCAACCACGTGGTGGTGGCGATGATCGGCGCTGACGTGAAGCAAACGCGCTGCTCGACGTGCGAGGCGGAGCACGAATACAAGCAGGCGAAACTGCCGCGGCTTCGCCGCAAGGCCGATGCGCCGGCGGCCCTGTCGTCGCCCTCTGGTGGTCCGAAGCTGCGCGAGCCGGCCGCGCCCGCAGGCGCCCGCTCGCCGTCGCCACTGACAGATGTTCCCGGGGGCGAGGCTTCCGGCCCGGGCCGGGCCGAAGCGGGTGAGCCGGCTCAGCCGATCGAACGTGCGGACGGCGAGAGGGACACGCGTGATGGGGCCGACCAGACCGACAACGCTGACGACATCGATGGGGAAGAACGCGACGACAAGGCCCGCGATGAAGGGCCGGTCCACCGGCCGTTGATTCGCGCGTCGCTTCCACGACTCGAAGGACAGCCGCCGCCCCAGCGGCCCGCAACCGACTTCACCATCCGCCAGCCCGCCGGCCGACAGAATCGCTTCCGGCCCCGCCATTCCGGCGGCGGACAGCAGCCCCAGGGCAATCGATCGGGCGGGCACATGGGAGGCGGCGGAGGATCTCAGCGCGGCGGCATGTCGCGTCATGGCAGCGGGGGCGGACACTCACCGGGCAACCGCCCGGCGAACCGTCACGGTCAGGGCCGCAAGCGGTCCAAGTAGCCGCTGAGAACCCGACGACCGACCACGGATCACTGACCACGGACTAACTGACCACGGACCACTGAATGTCCACTCTCGCCGGGAAGCACGGCCTCATCGTCGGTGTCGCGAACAAACGATCCATCTCCTGGGCCATTGCACAGGCGGCGGCGGCCTCCGGCGCGCGTCTGGCGTTGACCTATCCGAGCGAGCGGCTCGAGGAGAACGTCCGCGAACTCGCCGCGACGCTCGATCGGGCGCTCGTCCTGCCGTGCGACGTCCAGAACGATCAACACCTTGCCGACCTTGCCGCCTCGCTCGACGCCGAATTCGGCGGCCTCGACTTCTTGCTTCACGGCGCGGCTTTCGCGCCGAAGGCCGATCTCGACAACCCCGTCGTGCAGACCTCGCGCGAGGGTTTCCGCATCGCGCTCGACGTGAGCGCGTACTCCCTGATTGGGTTGACGCGCGCGGTGACGCCGCTCATGAAGAAGCGCGGCGGCGGCAGCGTGCTGACGCTGACGTATCTCGGCAGCCAGCGCGTGTTCGCGAACTACAACGTGATGGGTGTGGCGAAGGCCGCGCTCGAAGCGTCGGTCCGCTACCTGGCGAGCGAGCTGGGCCCGGACAACATCCGCGTCAACGCCATCTCGGCCGGGCCGATCAAGACGCTCGCGGCCATGGGCATCAAAGACTTCTCCAGCATTCGCGACGTCTACCGCGAGCGCACGCCGCTCAGGCGCAACATCGAAACCAGCGACGTGGCTGACGCGGCGACGTTTCTCTTCAGCCAGGCCTCGCGCAGCATCACCGGCGAGATTCTCATGGTTGATGCCGGCTTCCACATCACCGGGATGTAGCTCGTGGCGCGG
Organism: uncultured Acidobacteriota bacterium; assembly: GCA_963755195.1. Taxonomy (GTDB): domain Bacteria; phylum Acidobacteriota; class Vicinamibacteria; order Vicinamibacterales; family CAVVIG01; genus CAVQJU01. The sequence goes on from CAVWIZ010000001.1 coordinate 1,291,344, forward strand.
TGACATCCCTTCGCCGCGTTCGCGGTGGGCTTCTGCGTCTGATTCGCCGGCGGCCCCTGGCAATGGCGCTTGGCGCCGTGCTGGTCGTGCCGTCGGCGTGGGTCGAATTCGGTGGCCGGGGGGCGTCGTGGTGGGTCGAAGGCGCGGCGCTCATTGCCGGCGCGACCGGTCTCGCGTTGCTGTGGACAGGGCTGACCGGCCTGGGTCCGGACTGGGTGGAGTAGTTGCTACAAGATGCCGAGGGCCGATCGCTGCAGGTCGCTGTCTGACAGGCTCGTCGAGGCCGACACCGACGCCAACGTCGACTTCGTCTTTGGCGAGGCGGACCGCGGCGTTTGATCGTCGGACCCCGGTGAACTCTGAGAGCCCTGAGTGCCCTGGGAGCCCTGAGAGCCGGGGTCGGGGACGTGACGCTTCCGCCGCGTCTTGTCGCGGTACATGCGGCTGTCGGCCGTGGCGAGCAGCGTTTCGTACGAATCGCCGTCGTGCGGAAAAATCGACGCGCCGATGCTGATGGCGAGGGGCAGGAGCTTGCCCGGCTTGGCTTCGAACTCCAGGTGATCGACGGCGCGCTGCAGTTCCAGGCGCTTCCCTTCGGCTTCTTCACCGCCGCACCCCGACAGCACCACGATGAATTCATCCCCCGCGTAGCGGACGCAGATGTCGTAAGGCCGGATCGCCGCGCGCAGCACCTGGGCCACTTCCCGCAGCGCGCGGTCGCCCACGTGGTGGCCGTACGTGTCGTTGATCTCCTTGAAGTTGTCGAGGTCCATCACGAGCAGCGAGACCTCGGATTTCAAGCGCTCGGCACGGGCGAGCTCTCGCGTCAGGTGCATGAACATGAACCGCGTGTTGGGCAGGGCGGTGAGCGGATCGGTCAGCGAGTCTTCCTGCGTCTGCTCGAACACGATCGAGTTGTAGATGACGGCCGCGGCCTGCTCGGAGATGCGATCGAGGAGGCGGCGGTGATCATCCGTGTACACCGCGTGATCGACGTGATAGACCGAGATCGTGCCGATGAAGCGCTCGTTGAACACCAGCGGGCAGACGAGCGCCGACTGCAGTGCGGTGACCGCCGACACGCCGGCCGCTTCCAGGTCGGCGCTGGGGCGGGCGTTGACGAGCGGCCGCCGGTTGCGCGCGACCCAGCCCGTCAGGCCGTGGCCGTTGCGGATGGTGAGCTGCTGAATCTGCTCGGCTTCCACGCCCGTCGCAAAGCGACAGCGCAGCGTTTCCGTCTCGTCGTTGTAGAGAAAAAGGGCGCAGCACGAAAACGGGACGATGTTGCTCAGCTTCGACGAGATGAGCGCCATCGTGTCGGCCACGCCGAGGCTGCTGCCCATCGCCTGCGCGATTTCGTAGAGCGCGTAAATCTCGCGGTGGGCGAGCGCGATGTCTTCGAAGACATTCTTGCGGCCCGCTGATTCCGTCACGAGGCCGACGGCCGGCTGCGCGGCCGGCGCGTGGGCGGCCACGCGCGTCAGTTTGCGCGTCGGTGTCTGGCTGGCGTCGGCTTCTGCCGCCAGCGTGGGATACATATCGATGAACGCCGAGACGACGGTGGGGTCGAGCGCCTTGCCGCTCTCCTGGCGCAGCAGGCTGATCGCGGCGTCGAAGCTCATCGCCTTGTGATACGGCCGATCCGAGATCAAGGCGTCGAAGTAGTCGACGACCGACAGGATGCGCGCGCCGAGCGGGATGTCTTCGCCCTTCGCCCCGGCGGGATAGCCCTTTCCGTCCCATCGTTCGTGGTGGCTGAGAATGAGCGGCGCGACGGGGTACGGGAACGGAACGCCGCTGATGATCTCGGCGCCGACCTGGGGGTGGATTCGGATCTTCTGGAATTCTTCCTGCGTCAGCGGTCCCGGTTTCGAGAGGATGTGCTCGGGGACGGCGAGCTTGCCGATGTCGTGAAGCAGCGCCGCCGTCTTGACGCCTTGGATTTCGTTCTCCGCCATGCCGAGTGCGCGCGCGACCCCGGCGGCGTACACCTGCACGCGGCGGATGTGGCTCTGCGCCGTCTGATCCTTCGCGTCGATGGCGAGCGCCAGCGCTTCGATGGTGGCCAGATGCAGGTCCGACACTTCCTGCACGTGACGCTGCTCGTCCTGAACCCGTCCGAGATATACCTTGTACGAGTGGTAGACCACGTATACCGGCCCGGCCGCCAGCAGTGCCGTCCAGTAGCCGCCCCTCGACACCACCCAGGCCGCGCCCGCCGCCGCGAGGGCGCCGACGAAGTAACTGGGTGCGCTCCACAGGAAGTTGTCGTTCCAGACCCGCACGATGTTCTGCTTCGTCGAGAGTCCGATGGCCGTGGCAATGAGCGCGGTGTTGCAGACGAAGTAGGCGGTCGCGGCGACGACGAGCGGTTTGGGGAGGGACGAGAGCAGCAGGCGCGTCTCGGGAGGCGACCCGCCCATCCAGCCGTAGACGAGTCCGGCCGCCTTCACGGTCAGCATGAGCGACGCCATGCTGAAGAGGGTCCGGTGGACGGCGGCCCGGCTCTGGACGCGGAAGGTGCACTGGCTCCACGCGCTGGTCGCGGCGACCAGCATCGTCTCGTTGGCGCCGAGCAGCAGGAGCGCCGCAAAATCGACCGCGTACGAGATCGACATGGTCGACCCGCTCGTGGTGAGCGGGAGGCTCACCTTCAACGCCGACGCGACCGACGAGCCCACCAGCAGCACGAGGAACAGCCACGGCTGGTCGACCACGCGCGGGGCGTAGTACAGGCCCACGAGCGCACCAGCCACGCAGACGGCGACGACGTACAGCCGTGCAGCGACGGGAAGGTCTTTCATTACCTACCCCAGCTGAAATCGTGGGCGCTGGTGAGTGAAGGCGGCGGGGGGAGCCGCGTGAACTCCTGAAGATTGTACGCCAGCTTGACATGCGGCAGGTCGAGAAAACGCGGCGTCGCCAGAAAGGAGTCAACGGCGCCAGGTCCCCTCGATCAGGCTTCTCCTTCGCGGCTCCGGCGGCCTGCGGGCTTGTTGTCCGGCTCGAGTTGGTATTCGACGATCTTCCGGTAGAGGGTGCCCCGGCTGATGTCGAGCACACGCGCGGCCTCCTTCTTGTTCCACTCCACCGCTTCGAGCACGCGGACGATGTGCGCGCGTTCGGCGTCGGCGAGCGACGGCAGGCGTTCTCCCGATTGATGGACGACGGGCACCGAGGCGTGCAGGAACTCGATGTCGCTGGCCCGAATCGTCCGCCCGGGCGACGACAACGCCGCGCGCGACACGGTGCTTTCGAGCTCGCGGATGTTGCCTGGCCAGTGGTAGGCGCACAGCGAGTCGAGCGCTTCGCGCGAAAACGCCTTGCTGTCGAGCGGCAGGCCCTGCGCGGCGCAGTACCGCGCGAGGAAGCGCTGGCCCAGCACCGGAATGTCCACCTGGCGCTCGCGCAGCGACGGCAGCCGGATCGCGAACGCATTGACGCGATAGTAGAGGTCTTCGCGAAACCGCCCGTCGCGCACGAACTGTTCGAGCGGGCGGTTGGTCGCGGAAATGAGCCGGAAGTCGACCGCAATCGATTTGTTGCCTCCGAGGCGCTCGAAGCGCCGCTCTTCGAGGACGCGCAGCAGTTTGGCCTGCGCGATGAGCGACATGTCGCCGATCTCGTCGAGGAAGAGCGTGCCCTCGTTGGCCAGCTCGAGCCGGCCCGGCTTCCGATCGTGCGCGCCGGTGAACGCGCCCTTTTCGTAGCCGAAGATCTCCGATTCAAAGAGCGTGTCGGGGAGCGCGGCGCAGTTGACGGCCTGGAACTTGGCGTCGGTGCGGCGCGACAGCTCGTGGATCATCCGGGCGACGAGCTCCTTGCCCGATCCGGTCGGTCCCAGCACGAGCACCGAGATGTCCGACTTGGCGGCGGTGCGAATCCACTCGAACACGATCAGCATCTTCTCGTCGCGGCCGATCATTTCGCGGAAGCGCTGGACGGACGGCGACTGGTCCTCGCTGCTGACGAGGGCGCGGCGCTCGAGGAACTGATCGAGCAGATCGGCGAGTGCCGGCGTCCGCTTCGCCATGAAACGCGGGGGATCGCCGGGAATGGGTTCAGCCACGCCGAAGTCCACGAGCTCGTTGATGCAGTTATCGACATCGAGCCGCAGGCGTCCGAACGTCTGCATCAGCGATTCGATGTCGAAGCCCTCGTCGGGCCGCGCGCTCAGGTAGCGGAGGATGCCCGCCCGCAGCGGCGACTGCACCAGGGTGCGAAACCGTGCATCGAGCTCTGAGGGCTCAGCCGCGGGTCGCGCTGGAGCCGTCGTACCTGCGCGTCGCGCACTAAAGGTGAGATCGTCCATCTCGGCGACTACGTTATCGGCGGAACCTAGTTCTTCCGGTAGTAGTCGGTCTGATACCGCTCGATCGCGGCTTTCATGCGGACCGCGTCCGACTTTCGATGGCCGTGGCACACGATGGGATCGGAGCCGCCGCTTGTTTCGATCGTGATGTCGGCCAGGATCAGCCCCGTGTCGATTTTCACCGACGACACATGCGCCGTGTGAATCACTTCATCCTGCCGTCCGAACCACCGCGGCTTGTAATGGACGACGCTCGTGGGCGAAATCAGCACCTGGCACGGAAACAGGTGGTTGCCCGAACCGAGCCGGCTGGCGCGAAAGACCTCGCCGGGCGCGAACGGGCGGCCCTTCCGCCACGCCACCAATCCGAAGACGACCGCGACGGCCGCCACCACGGCGACGGGAAGCCACAGCCAAACTCCGTCGTTCACCACGAACAAATGTTAAGCTATTTTCACAATTCAGGAGGCCGACGCTTTGCCGTACCGTGCTCCCGGCCCGCCGGGGCAATCCCGCAAGCCATTTCTCTCAGGAAAGCCGATTCGGTACTACAGGCCGAAGGGGAGCCTCGAAGTTCGCCGTCTGATCGACGAAGGGTTTCAGGCGTTCAATGCCGGCCGGCTCTCCGAAGCGTGTGTGGTGTTTTCGGACAAGATGCTCGACCCGGCCAACGACACCACGATCGGACTGACGATCGCCGGCGCGATGACCCCGGCCGGGCTCGGCGGCTGCGTCATCGAGCTGATGGAACGCGGCCTGGTCGACTTCGTGATTTCGACGGGCGCCAACCTCTACCACGACCTGCACTACGCGCTGAACTTCACGCTCAGCCGCGGTTCGCCGTTCGTCGACGACCGCGAGCTGTACGAGGAGGGCGTCATCCGGATCTACGACGTCCTGTTTCCCGCGACGGTCCTGCTCGAAACCGACGCGTACATCCGCGACTTCATGGTGCGGTCGGGGCTGAACGAACCGGTCTCCACGTCGGAGTTTCACTACCGGCTCGGGTGCGACCTGCTCGAGCGCCAGCCCGGCTGCGAAGAGCATTCGGTGGTCGCAAGCGCCGCCAAGGCCGGCGTCCCGCTGTACACATCGTCGCCCGGCGACAGCTCGATCGGCATGAACATCGCGTATCACGAGCTGATGAACAACAGCCGCCTCATGATCGACCCGAACAAGGACGTCAACGAAATCTGCGCCATCGTCCTCGCCGGCAAGCAGAACGGCTGCGTCATCCTGGGCGGCGGGTCGCCGAAGAACTTCTACCTCCAGGCGCAGCCGACGTTATGGGAGGTCTACGGCATTCCGAAGGGCGGCAACGACTACTACATCCAGATCACGACCGATTCGGTGGTGTGGGGCGGGTTGTCGGGCGCCACGCCCTCCGAGGCGATCAGCTGGGGCAAGATCAATCCCGGCGTCCTGCCCGACACGGTGGTGGCGTACTGCGACTCGACGATTGCGTTTCCGTTGTTCTGCGAGTACGCCGTGGGATCGGCCAACGGGAGCCGCACCCGCAAGGAGCTTGTGCACAAGCGCGCCCAGCTCGTGGCGACGTTGACGCGCGACGCCATGGCCGCACGCGAGAAGAAAGCTCAGCTGACCATTTGAATGGGCACCCTGTCATCTGAGCTCGCACCGCACGCCGAGCGCTTGTCGCCGCGCCCGCGCATCTACGCCGACGCCAACGTCCCGGCGGGGCTCGTCGGCTACATGCGGCAGCATCTGCACTGGGACGTCCTGTTCGTGCTCGAGGAAGAACGGCTGCGCCGCGCCTCCGACGTCACGCACTACCGGCTCGCGCAGCAGCTGCGGCGCACGCTCGTCACGATGGACCGCGACTACCTGGACGACCGGCGGTTTCCGCCCGATGAAACGAGCGGCGTGCTCGTCATCCAGGCGCCCGATGAGCCGCAGCTCACGGCGCTGGTCGGCCGCATCGATCGCACGCTGTTTTCTCCCGACGAACCGATCCTGCCTGTCGCCGGGCGAAAGCTTCACCTGCATTCGGACTGGACTGGAGAGCGGTAACGCCACTCATGGTAGGCCTCGACATTCGTGACGCGACGGCGGTGGCGGTGGAGGTGGACGATCAGGGGGCGATCCGCGCCCGGGCGGATGCCACAGGTCCCGACCTGGCCGCCTCCGCGGTGCAGGCCGTTGAGCGCGTCGCGCCGGCCCCGGGGCCGTCGGTGCTCGGTATCGCGACGCCGAATCCCGAGGCGCCGGCAGTGGCGAAAGTGATGAAGTCGCTCGCGTCGCGTTACCCCGATCTTCAGCAGCGACCCGTCATGGGTTCGGGAACCGCGGCCGCCGTAGCCGAGTCGTGGATCGGCGCGGCACGCGGCGTTCGCGACCTCGTCTACTTCGCCGTGGCCGAGCACGCGACCGCCGGCATCATCAGCAACGGCAGGCCGGCGACCGGCGCTCACGGCCGCGCGCCCGCCACGGCGTGGCTCTCGCTGAACCCGGTCGAACGCGAGGACTACCGGCGGGCCGGGTGCCTCGACGCCGAGGTTGCGGCCGTTGGCATCGTCCGGCGTCTGATCTGGCGCATCAAGGCGGGCGACCGGTCGCGCGTGCAGGAGATGGCCAACGGCGATCTGACCGCGATCACGGTCGATCTCGTGCTCGAGGCGGCGCGCAAGGGCGACGGCGTGTCGATCTCCGTCATGCGCGACACGGCCAAGTATCTCGGGATGGCCGCCGCGAACCTCGTGGCCATCGCGGATCCGCAGATGCTCGTCCTGGGCGGCATCATGGCGTCGGCCATCGATCTCCTGCTCGAGCCGGTTCGCACCGAGCTCACGCGCCGGCTGCCTGCGCCGATGGTCGAGGCGCTCACCATCAGCACGGCCTTGCTTGGCGCCGATGCGGCCGCCATCGGCGCCGCCAGGCACGCCTCGTCTTCGTCGTGATCGTCCTGTCGGGCGCGGAACTGGTCCTGCCGGACCGGATTCTGTCGCCCGGGACGCTGGTCATCGACGGCGATCGCATCGGCGACATTCGGCCGGGCGGCTCCGCCGCAGGCGCCCTTCATGGTCACTACATCATCCCCGGCCTCATCGACGTCCATGTGCACGGCGTAGACGGCGTGGATTCGCTCGACACCGGCGCCATCGCGTCGATGGCCGCCCGACTGCCGCGCTACGGCGTGACGGGATTCTGCCCGACGACGATCGCCTGCCGGCCTGACGTGCTCGGGCGCGTGCTCGATCAGATCCGGCAAGCGCGGCAATCGCCGGACTTGGGGGCAGCGCGTGTTCTGCCTGCTCATCTCGAGAGCAACTTCATCAACCCTTCGTATCGCGGCGCGCAGCCGGCCGGGTGTTTGCGAACTCCGCGAGAGGCGCTTGGGGGGAGGGGATCAGGGGCGGGAGAGGCGCGAGGGCCCGGTGGGGCGGGAGGGGCAGGAGAGTTTGACGCCGCCGATATCCTGCGCGAGATCGAACGGAACAGCCCCGACGTGGGCATCGTGACGCTGGCGCCGGAGCTCGACGGCGGACTCGATCTCATCGCGTGGCTGTCTGCGCGCGGCCACCGCGCGTCGCTCGGGCACTCCGCCGCCTCGTACGAGCAGGCGCTCGACGCCATCGCGGCCGGCGCGCGTCGGGCGACGCATCTCTTCAACCGCATGCCGCCGTTTCATCACCGTTCGCCAGGTCTGGCGGGCGCCGTGCTGCAGACCGCTGAGGTCGCGGCCGAACTGATTTGTGACGGTTTCCACGTGCATCCGGCGGTCGTCCGGATGGCGGTCGCGGCCAAGGGGACGAGCCAGATCATGGCGATCACGGACGGGACGGCGGCGTCAGGCCTTGACGTTGTCGCCCGGGGCGCAACGGCGACACTCGGCGGCCAGCCGCTGTCGATCGGCGAGTCTGCCGCGTTTCTCGCCGACGGCACGCTCGCCGGCAGCGTGATGACAATGGACCGCGTGTTGAGCACGTTGGTGGGCCGGATGGGCGTTCCGCTTGTGGACGCCGTGACCATGTGCGCCACGACTCCTGCGCGCGAACTCGGGCTGGTCGGGCACGGGATGGTCGCCCCAGGGGCGATCGCGGATCTCGTGGTGCTCGACGCCCGGTTGTCGGTCGTTCAGACCTACGTTGGAGGCCGGCTGGCATATTCTCGAAACACTGGCGCTCCCGGTCCCGTCTAAGCCCTCGGAGGCTCACGCTATGGTTTCTCGCCGCCTTGTTCCGCTGTATCTGGCGTCCCTTTTGCCCCTGGTGGGTTGTGTCAACATCTCGGGCCGCGATTTCGGGCGATATACGGAGCGGGACGAAAAGCGGTTCACGGTCGATGGCAAGTCCGAGGTCGTGTTATCGACCTTTGACGGATCCATCGAAATCCGGTCGTGGGACCGCCCCGATGTGCTGGTGGTCGTCGAGAGACGCGCGGCCACGAGAGAAGCGGCTGCGGCCATCCGCGTGGAGAGCGCGCAGGAGGGGAACAAGGTCTCGGTTGAGGTGAAAATGCCCGCCGAGCGCCTCTTCGGTGTGAACTGGTGGGGAGGCGGCAGCGCCCGGCTCATCGTGTCCCTTCCCGAGTCTTCGGACGTTCGGGCCGCGAGCGGCGACGGCTCCATAGAACTCGACCACGTCAGCGGCACGATCGTGCTGCGATCGGGCGACGGCAGCATCCACGCCAGCAACACCACCGGCAACATTGCCGTGAGAACCGGGGACGGCTCCATCAAGCTCGACGACGTCGATGGCGCGCTCGATGCGGCCACCGGCGACGGCAGCGTCCGCGTCACCGGCAAGCTCACCAGCGTCCGCGCGCGGTCGGGCGACGGCAGCATTACAGTTCACGCGCAGCCGGGAAGCACCGCGGGCGAGGACTGGAACATCACGAGCGGCGACGGGTCGGTCACGGTGGAACTCCCCGACGGCTTCAGCGCGGATCTCGACGCGCACACAGGCGACGGCGGCGTCCACCTGGATGGCGTCACGGTGAGCAACGTCACGGGCAAGCTTGGACGAAACAGCGCCAGGGGTCAGCTGGGATCGGGCGGGAAGTCGCTGCGCGTGCGGACCGGCGACGGGTCGATCACCCTGCGACGGTTCTAGGATCCTCTCTGGTACTCGTTGTGTTCTAGCCTGGGCCGCTGGTAAAGCTCGCGTCGTGGTAGTCGGTCGGATCGACCGCGCCAACTTCCACGAACGCGTCGTGCCGCTCGCGGCACTTGCTGCACGTGCCGCAATGAACCCAAGGAACCTCTTGAACCCGTTGAGCCCCTTGAACCTCTCGAACCTCTCGAACCTCTTGAACCCCTCGAACCTTGTTCGTTGGGCTCATGCACGAAAGCGTCAGCTCGAGCGGCACGCCTAGCGCGACGCCCCGTCTGATCACCTCGGCCTTGCTCATCTCCGCAAATGGCGCGGCTACTTGCAGCTCGTGCGCCAACCCCAGCGTCAGGGCCCGCGCCATCGTCGATCGAAACTCGGGCGTCGCGTCGGGAAACGGGTTGTGCCCGAGCGTGCCGAGGACGAGACGACCGATACCTGCGGCCGCGCAGTACACACCCGCTTTCGCAAGCAGAATGATGTTCCGTCCCGGGAGGTACACGTCTTCGTCAGGCGTGTGGTACGCCGGCGGCGTGCCTGTCACCGCCCAGTGCGTGGCGGCGTAAACGTCGCGCATGTCCACTGACAGCGTGACAAGGTCGCGTGCGTGGCCGGCAAACGCGTCGCTGCGGAGCAGCGCGTCGACCATCGAGCGTTCGGCCGGCTCCCACGCGAGACCCGCGCCAACGTAAATCGGCTGCACGGCGGCTCGCGCCGCTTCATCGGCGAGCAGCACCGCGCTGTCGAGCCCGCCGGACAGAAGAACGGCTGTTGCCATTTGGTAATTGAGTAATCGGGTAATCTGGTAATGTCGTGGTGCAACGCCAAATTGCGATTACCAAATTACCAGATTACGAGATTATCCAATGTACTCCGTGACCAAGCGTATCGACTTCTGCTACGGCCATCGTCTCCTCGATTACGACGGCGTCTGTAAACATCCGCACGGCCACAATGCCGCGGTCGAAATAGAGATCCGCTCCGGACAGCTCGACCATCGCAACATGGTGTGCGATTTCAGCGACATCAAGCGGATTGTGAAGGGCTGGATCGACAAGGAGTTTGATCACAAGATGCTGCTGCGCCACGACGATCCGCTGGTGACGTCGTTGCGCGCGCTTGGCGAGCCCGTGTTCGTGTGCGCCAGCAACCCCACCGTGGAGCACATCGCGCAGCTCATCTTCGAGCACGCCAGCCAGGAGGGCCTGCCCGTCGTGCGCGTGAAAGTGTGGGAAACACCCACGTCGAATGCGGAATACCAGGGGTGATTCGCCTCTTCGTGTTCGATCTCGACGGAACGCTGGTCGATTCGCTGCGCGACCTGGCCGATTCGGCCAACGCGCTGCTCGCGACGTGCGGGGCGCAGCAGCTCGACGAGACCGCGATCGGCAGCATGGTGGGTGACGGCGCCGCGAGGCTCGTCGCCCGCGCGCTGTCTTCAGCGGGCGTTCGGCCGTCCGCCGACGCGCTCGATCGGTTTCTTGCCATTTACGACACGAGGCTCCTCGACCACACGCGTCCCTACGAGGGCATTCCCGAAGCGCTCGCCGCCCTGAGCAAACGGGCGTCGCTGGCCCTGTTGACCAACAAGCCCCGCACCGCGACGCGGAAGATTCTGGCAGGCGTCGATCTCATCGCGTTCTTCGACGAAGACGCGATGATCGGCGGTGATGGACCGTTTCCGCGAAAGCCGGACGCGGCAGGGCTGCTGCACCTGTGCGCGCGTGCGGGTGTCGGCACGGCCGAAGCGATGATGGTCGGCGACTCCGTGATCGACTGGCGGACGGCGAAGAACGCGGGCACGCGAATCTGTCTGGCGCGCTACGGATTCGGGTTTCGTGGATTTCCGGAGGGTGAACTGGCCAGAGACGACGTGGTCATCGATCGCCCGGCAGACCTTCTCGACTTGTGATGTTGGGCCTCAAGCCGAGGTCGGATCGACCTCCACGAGCAGCTTCGACGCGGCGCCGGCGCCGATCGTCAGCGGCTCGCGATTGCTCCCGCGCAGGCGCACGGCATCGGCCGCGGTGTCTCGCGCCTCGACCTCGACCCGCTGCCCCGGCTTGAGCTGGTGACGCTCGATGAACCTCAGAAAGGCCGGATCCTGATCGGTGATGCGCGTCACCCGCAGGGCCTTTCCGATGGGACAGGTGAGCAGATTGTCGAGATGGTGCGACGCGATCGCGCCGTCGGCGCCGGGAATGGGATCGCCATGCGGATCGTGCGTCGGGCGCCCGAGCATCTCGTCGATCCGCTCGATCAGACGTTCCGAGACGACGTGTTCGAGCTGTTCAGCTTCGTCGTGGACTTCGGCCCAGCTCATGCCCATCACCTGCACGAGAAAGAGCTCGACCAGACGGTGACGCCGGAGCACCAGGCCCGCCAGTTGTTCGCCGGCCTTGCTCAGCCGCACGCCGGAATACGGTTCGTACTCGGCCAGCCCCGACTCCGCCAACGCCTTCACCATCGTCGTCGCCGTGCCGGGCGTGACGCCGACGGCCGACGCGACGTGCCCCATCGGCACCAGCCGTTGCCCGTCCGGCAGGGCCGATTGACCCTGGTAGATCGCTTTCAGATAGTTTTCAACCGTGCTCGACGGGAGCATGCGGAGATATTATCCGAACCAACCTCATGCCGCTGGCCGACGCGATTGCCACCCCCGACAGCAAGCGCCGCTACGTGCGGTCGCTCTTTTCCACGATCGCCGATCGTTACGATCTGATTACCGTGATCCTGTCGTACGGGCAGGATCAACGGTGGAAGCAGCGGCTCGTGGGTCTTGTCGACTCTGTCGGGAATAGCGGGCCGGGCCGCCCGGCGCACGCGCTCGATCTTGCGACGGGCACGGGCGACATCGCCTTTCGGCTGGCGGCGGCCGGAATGCAGGTGGTCGGCCTCGACGTCACCCGCAGGATGATTGAGCTGGCGCGAGAGAAATCGGCGGCCGGCGCGGGCAGAGGCTCCGACGTTTCTCGTCGGCGACATGCTCGCCCTGCCGTTTCCCGATGCGTCATTCGACGTCGTGACCGCCGGCTATGGGCTCCGCAACGTGCCAGACTTGCGTGCGGCCGTCGATGAGATCCATCGCGTCCTCAAGAAGGGCGGGCAGGCGCTGTCGCTCGACTTCAACCGTCCGTCCAACCGCGCCGTGCGCGCGGTCTACCTGGCGTACTTGCATGTCGTCGGCGGTCTGCTCGGCTGGATGCTGCACCGTGATGCCGACACGTATCGCTATATTCCAGCGTCGATTCGAATCTATCCGGGGGCAGAAGGCGTGGCGCGCCTGCTCGAGACGCGAGGGTTCGTGGGCGTCGAACACCGAGCGGTCCTGGGCGGCCTGATGACCATTCATGTGGCTCACAAGGCGGGCGAATAGCATGGCGATCGAGACGTCGAAGTGGTCGGGCGAAGGCGCGTTCACGCAGCTGCTGATCGACTGCCTGACCACGATCGACGGCCTGACGCTCGTCCGCGTCGAAGACGCTCCGGCGAGCCGCTCGGAAGCCGACTACAATTTCATCAGCAACGAGATTTTCGTGGCGTTTGCAACGGCGGTTCGGCGCGAGCCTGTCCGCCGGCTGGGCTTGTTCCCAGGGTCGCGGAGTGTGGTCTATCAGCAGCTGACTGTCGCCGATCTGGAAGCGACGCTGACGGCGAAGCCTGGCATCGGGGCGCCCGATTACTCCGACGACGGGATGCTCCAGTACCTCCGGACCGAACGGATTGTGCCGCCCTATCAGACGAAGGGCTACAAGCTCGTCGAACTCGTCCGGCTCTATGACGCGGGCGCACCCAGGCGTTCCTAATCTGCTGACGATGCTGAATGGTGCCGATGGTGCATAGGCGATGAGTCTCGTTGCGTCACTGCTCCAGGCGATCGTGGGCGTCGATGGCGAGGCGCTCGTCATACACGTTGGCGACAAGCCCTATGTCGTCGCGCCCGGCGGGCAGATTGAGCTGGCCAGCCGTGGATTGACGCTCGAAGCCGTCAGCGGCATCGTGTCGGAATTCCTGCCGGCCGATGCGTTGAGTACTCTCGACGAATTCGGGGCGATCCAGCACGAGCTGGCGGCTCTTCCCCAGTTTCCCGGCGAACGTTTCATCGTCGTGGCCGCTCGCGGCGGCGACGACGTGTGGGTGGAGGTTCGCCGGCACAGGATTTCGGACGAGGATCGGGTGCCGGACGACTTTTTCACGCCGGCTGCTGCGGCAAAGCCCGACGACCTCGCATTGACCCCTCTTCAGCAGGGGGCTCACGATCTTCCGCCGCCGGCCGTCGAAAACACGGTCCATGTCGAGGACGCGGCCAGGCAGTTGTTTGCGAAACCCGATCTGGTCGAGGCTCAACCCGTGTTGAACCTCGTGCCGCAGCCGATTGCCACGCCGCCGCTTTTCACCGTTCAGCCAGACACGGCGTTACGCGCTCCGGCGCCGTCGCCGGCCGTCGTGCTGCCGTTGTCGCGCAGTCCGATCCGGTCAGACACGCCGTCGCCCGTCATGCCAACCGGCGTGTCGGGTCTCGACCGGCTGTTGCGGATGGCCGCCGCCCGTGGTGCGTCCATCCTGTATCTGTCGTCGGACGCGGGTCCATCGATACGCGTCGACGGCGAGATCCAGATCCTCGAAGGCGAGCCGTCGCACGCTCCAAACGACGTCGAGTCGCTGCTGCTCACGTTGATGCCCGACCGCAATCACGAGGCGCTTCGCAGCGGCGTGGCGACCGAATGGATCAGCGACGTCGAAGGCGTGGGCCGCGTGCGGTGCACGAGCTTCCGCGATCATCGCGGACCGGGCGGCGTGTTCCGGATGATGCCCGTCCGCGCCGTCTCGACCGAACAGCTCGGCCTCTCGCGCGAAGTGCAATCGCTGGCGATCGAGCCCGAGGGGCTGGTGCTCGTCTCCGGTCCTCGCCTGAGCGGCAAGCGCACGCTGATCTCGGCCCTTGTCGATCTCATCAACCGCACCCGCAGCGACCACGTGATCACGATCGAGAGCGAAATCAACGTGGTCCACGAACGGGGAACCTCGTTTATCAGTCAGCGCGAGGTTCGCGGCGGCTTCGACGACGTGGAGCGTGTGGCCCGTGCGGCGCTGCGCGAAGACCCCGACGTGCTGGTTCTCGAGTCGATGCGGACGGCGCCGCTCATCGACATGGCGCTCGAGGCCGCCGCGTCCGGCCAGCTCGTTATCGCCGGATTCCCGGCGCGCGATACGACCGCGGCGCTCGATCGCATCATCAACTTGTATCCGGCCGAGCACCGGCGGCAGGTGCAGCTGGCCCTCGCGGAAAATCTCCGCGGGATTGTGGCGCAGGTGCTCCTGCGGAAGACCGGCGGCGGCCGTCTGGCCGCGCGAGAGGTGCTGCTCAATACGCCGGCCGTGGCGAGCATCATCGCCGACGGCAAGACGTCGCAGCTGCCGATGGCCATCGAAGGTGGTCGGCGGCAGGGCATGCTGCCGCTCAACGACGCTCTTGCCGGTCTGGTGCAGAGCGGCGGCGTCGAGGTGCGCGAAGCCTACCGCCGCGCCGGCGATCGCGCCGGATTCCTCGCGCTGCTCAAGCGATTGGGAATGGACACGACCCCGCTCGAGCAACCGGGTGCTGACACCCGGATGGTCGAACGCAAAACGCCACACGTAGAACGCAAAACGTAGCGGCCGGCTGCTTGAATTCTTCGTCTTCCGTTTTCCGTTTTCCGTTTGGCGTTTGGCGTTCCCGTCACTTCTCCACAAACGGTTCTATCGCCTTCAGCAGAAACGCCAGCACGTCGTCTTCCGTGAGGTCGCGAATCGGGCCGGCAGGGTTCAAGGGCTGCTCCGTCACGGCGGTGCGGCGGCCCCAGGCTCGGCTCGTCCGGCCGACCACCGCCGGGGTTTCGCTTGTCGCGTCGAGCACCAGCTCGATGTAGTCGTCGGCGGACCGGTCCGACATCAGGCGCACGCTGCCGCCCGGCGTGTAGAGCGCAAAGAGATAGTTTTCGACCCGCAACACATTGGCGGCCTGGCGGAACAGCGGAATCGCGAGCTGATTGAGGAACACCTCGTACTCGCGCGCGGCTTCGTCCGTGCGGACGCGGCGCTCGGCGGCGGTGCGCTTGGCGCGATCGATGGCGTTGAGGATCTGCTGGCGAACGGATGCGACTTCCATTAGATGACACCTGTCGAGCGAAGGCCGCCGATGGCTTCGTGCCGGACGCCCAGGTCGCGTTGCAGCACGTCGTCGGTATGTTGTCCCAGCGTCGGCGGCGCCGCGCGCAGGGCCGCGGGTGTGTCCGAGAGTTTGATCGGCGTTCCCAGCACGCGGATGTCCCCGGCGGCCGCGTGCTGCATCCGGACGATCATGTCGCGCGCGACCAACTGCGGGTCCGCGAACACCTCGCCCAGATCGCGGACCGATCCGCACGGGACTCCGGCCGCCGTCAGTTTCTCGATCCAATAGCTCCGCGGCTGCGATCGAAGCCGCCCGGCGACGAGCGGTTTCAGGTCGGCGTACCCGGTGACCCGGCCGCGGTTGGTCGCGAACCGCTCGTCCGCGTCGAGACCGGCCACGTCGCAGAAGCGGCGCCACTGGTCGTCATTGCCCACGGCCAGCACGAACTCGCCGTCTGCCGCCGCGAAGGTTTCGTACGGCACAATCGTGGGATGCCGGTTGCCCAACCGCACCGGAGGCACGTCGGTGGCGAAGTAGATCCCTGCCTGGTACGTGAGGAGCGCCGCCACGGTGTCGAGCATGCTGATGTCCACCAGCTGTCCACGGCCGGTGCGTTCACGCGCGTAGAGCGCGAGCGTGATTCCCTGAGCGGCGAACATGCCGGTGACGATGTCGGCAATCGCGACGCCGACACGCACCGGCGGGCCGTCCGGCGCGCCGGTGATGCTCATGAGGCCGCCCTCCGCCTGCAAGACCGCGTCGTATCCAGCCTCCAGGCGGCGCGGCCCGGTCTGTCCGAAGCCCGACACCGAGCAGTAGACGAGTCGCGGGTGTTGCGGCGCGAGCGACGCGTAGTCGAGTCCGAGGCGACTGAGTGTCCCGGGCCGGAAGTTTTCGACCACGACATCGCTCTTGGCGATCAGTTGATCGAGAAGCGCCCGGCCCTCGGCCTGCTTGAAGTCGAGCGTGACGCTCTCCTTGTTGCGGTTGATGCTGAGGAAGTACGCGCTCTCGCCGCCGACAAACGGAGGACCCCAGTGTCGCGTGTCGTCGCCGCCTCGCGGCTGCTCGATCTTGATGACGCGCGCGCCCATGTCGGCGAGCAGCATTGTGCAATACGGTCCTGAAAGCACGCGGGTCAAGTCGAGGATGGTGATACCGGCCAACGGACTCGTCATGGTCCTGGACTATACTGGCTTTTTGGTGAAACCAGTGACTGCGGGGGCGGCCAAGACGGCTGTGTTCGAACGCCCGATGACGCTTGTGGCTGCTCCAAATCTCGCCCGAATACCAGCCGGCGATTTCCTCATGGGCGCGGCCGACGCCGAGGCGGACGAGCGTCCCCTCCATCGCGTCACCCTCAGCGAATTTTTCATCGATCGGTTCCCCGTGACCAACGACGAGTACGCGAGGTTCGTCCGAGCGACCGGACATCCCGCGCCGTCGATTCGCGGGCTGCCGCTCGTCGCGTCCGGCGGCCGCGACAGCGTGTTCAAGGAGCTCGCCGCGCCGTACATCTGGCACGACGGCGAGCCGCCGCCGGCGCACGGCAATCACCCCGTGGTCCTCGTTCGCTACGACGACGCGATAGCGTATTGCGCGTGGCTGTCAGGCACGATCGGCCGCGAAGTGCGGCTGCCGACCGAGGCCGAGTGGGAAAGAGCCGCTCGCGGCGGCTCCGAAGGGCAGCGGTACTCGTGGGGCGACGACATGAACTCCGGGAACTGTAACTTTCTTACCGACCCCGCGGTCAAGCATCAGCGAGGAACGCGGCCGACGGGCACGTATCCGCCCAACGCGTTCGGGTTGTACGACATGATTGGGAACGTCTGGGAATGGGTGTCGGATTGGTACGGCGCCGAATACTACGGGTCAGGTGACGTCAAGGATCCGCGCGGTCCCGACACCGGCAACCTGCGTCTCGTTCGCGGCGGCTCCTGGGTGAACGACGACGTTCGGATGTTGCGATGTGCGTACCGGCACAAGGTACCACCCGACACCTACGCGTACAGCGTCGGCTTTCGCATTGTTTGCGCCGCCTGAGCGAAGACCGAAGAGATGAGTGCGAGACCTGTAAAAAGCGCGAGCGAACGCCGTGCGAGACCTGTAAAAAGCGAGCCGGCGAACGCCGTGCGAGACCTGTAAAAAGCGAGCGCGAACGCCGTGCGAGACCTGTAAAAGCGAGCCGGCGAACGCCGGCGAGCGTGCTAAACAATGACGCCTGCGGATTACCAGAAAGCCCGCCTTCTCCTCATGCGTCGCGACCCTGTCCTGGGCGCGGCCATCAAGCGCATCGGGTCCTGTGCCCTCGCCGAACGGCAGCGCAAGGATCATCTCACCGCCCTCATCGGCGCCATCGTCAGCCAGCAGCTCTCGACGAAGGCGGCCGCGACGATTTTCGGGCGGTTCGCGGCCCTCTTTCCCGGCGGTGAGATCCCGCATGCGGGCGCGATCAACGACGTCAGCGACACTGCGCTGCGCGGTGTGGGCTTGAGCGGACAGAAGGTCGGTTACGTGCGCGACCTCTGTTCGCGAATTTCCGACCGGCGGCTGCAGCTCGACGAGCTTGACGCGCTCGAGGACGATCTGGTCGTCGAACGGCTGACCGCTGTCAAAGGGTTCGGGCGCTGGACCGCCGAGATGTTCCTGATGTTCCGGTTGCACCGGCCCGACGTTCTGCCCGTCGGCGATCTGGGCATCGTCACGGCAATACAGCGGCTATATGGATTGCGCAAGCGGCCCGACCCGAAGCGCATTCTGAAACTCGGCGAAGCCTGGCGACCATACCGCTCCGTCGCGTCGTGGTACTTGTGGCAGACGCTTCGTGAAACGCCCAACGCGAACGGAAAACGTAAAATGCAAAACGGAAAACGCAAGACGGAAAATGCCTCGGCGCGCTCTAAAGAACGCAGCACGTGACGTTTTGCGTTTTCCGTTTTTCGTTTGACGTTCTCATGTTTGCAGCTTGGCCAGCAGCAGCGCGTATCCGACCGCGATGGCGATGAGCGTACCGCGTTCGCTGAACAACGTCTGTCGCCACGAGAACGTGGCGTCGCCCTCTGGGATAGATGTCGCGGATTCTACGGATGTCGCGAATGGGGCCGGCGCCTCGGGCGACGCTGCGGCCGCGCGCGCGCGCGTCGGCAGCCATCGTGGAACGCGAGCGAGATACCGGCGGTAGCTGTCGCCGAGTCTCAACGTCAGCAGTTCTTCTTCCCATCGAACGATTGCGTGGTATTCGAGCGCGAGCAGGACGATGACGGAGGGCGCGAGCCAGAGCAGCTGGGCGGAGACCGTGAACCCCGTCCATATCGCGACGTTCCCAAGATAGAGCGGGTTGCGAACGAAGGCGAACGGACCGGCGGCGACGAGCGGCCCGAGCCGGGTGCTGCGCGTGCGTGAAATCGCGCCGATGTGGCGCACGCTCCACAGCCGCAGCGATTCGCCGGCCAGAACAAGCGCGAAGCCGGCGATCCAGAACGGAGTGGCCGAGGTGGAATCGGGCGCCGGAATGAGAAACAGGAGGGCCGCAAACGGGAGAGGAAGCCACGTCCGCTGCCGAAACAACCATCCGCCGACGCGCGTGACAAGGGTCACCCGCCGTTGATTGTACGTCGCCTTTTTTGACAGACTTCTGCCCGCTGATATAATCCGGACTGGATCAGTCGTATATCCGAGGCCCATGCCCCCCCCGACCGTCGCACCGACCATTGGCGTTTCCGTGCTCGATTTGATCGGCCGTACCCCGCTCATTCGTCTGCGGCAGTTCGAGAAGGAGTGCCCCGGCGTCGAGATTTGCGCGAAGGTCGAAGGCCAGAACCCCGGCGGTTCGGTGAAAGATCGGGCGGCCGCGCGCATGATTGCCGAAGGGGAGAAGTCGGGCGCGCTCACGCCGGGCCTCACGATCCTGGACGCGACGTCGGGGAATACCGGCATTGCCTACGCCATGATTGGCGCGGCGCGGGGCTACAAGGTGAAGTTGTGCGTGCCCGCGAACGCGAGCCCCGAGCGCAAGCTCATTCTGCGGGCCTTCGGTGCAGAGCTCGTCCTGACGAGCCCGCTCGAGAGCACCGACGGGGCGATTCGCGAAGCGCGGCGGTTGAAGGCCGAGGATCCTGACCGCTATTTCTATCCCGATCAGTACAACAATGACGGAAACTGGCTTGCGCACTACGATACGACGGCGCCCGAGATCCTCGAGCAGACGAGCGGCAGCCTGACGCACTTTGTCGCCGGGCTCGGCACGAGCGGGACGTTCGTGGGCACCGCCAGGCGGCTGCGGAAGTTCAGCCCCGCCATCAAGCTGATTTCGTTTCAGCCGGCGACGGCGTTTCACGGCCTCGAAGGTCTGAAGCACATGGAGTCGGCGATCGTGCCGGGGATCTACGATCCGTCGCTGGCCGACGAGGATCTTCGCGTCGAGAGCGAGGACGCGTTCGAGATGGTGCGGCGGCTGGCTCGCGAGGAAGGCGTCATGGCGGGCATTTCGTCGGGCGCGGCCCTGGCGGCGACGCTGCAGGTGGCGCGCCGTCTCGATCGCGGCCTCGTCGTGACCGTGTTTCCCGACGGCGCCGAAAAGTATCTGACGGAGAAGTTCTGGACCACGGATATCTGAAATGTCGTCTGAAATATCGTCTGAAATGTCGTCTGAGATGCCGCCTGAGTTGAAGCGACAGCCGTTTCGCGTGGACGCCGCCGTCGAGCGCGAGATTCGCCGCCACGGCGAGGAAACGTACCCGCACGAGTGTTGCGGCGCGCTTGTTGGGAGCGCTGGCCGCGCCACGGCGACCGTCGCGCTGCCGAACACGACGGAGGAGGGCCCGCGGCGGCGCTTTCTCGTCCGCCCGTCCGATTACCGGCTGGCGGAGCAGAAGGCGACCGAGCTTGGCGGCGAGCTGCTCGGGTTCTATCACTCGCATCCCGATCATCCGGCACGGCCGTCGCAGTTCGATCTGGATCACGCGTGGCCGACGTTCGCGTACATCATCGTCGCCGTGGCCGGGGACGGCACGGCCCGCGGAAGCGCCGGCGCGAAGGCGGGAGACATGACAGTGTGGTTTCTGAAAGAAGATCGTTCGACATTTGAAGAGGGCGAGCTCAATGCCAATTAGAATCCTGATTCCAACTCCGCTCCGGCCGTTCACCGACAAGAAGGACGCCGTCGAAGCGAACGGCAGCACGGTCGGCGAGCTGCTGACTGACTTGACGACGAAACACGCGGGACTCAAGGCGCATCTCTACAACGACCAGGGGAAGCTGCGCAGCTTCGTCAACATCTACGTGAACGACGAGGACATCCGGTATCTGCAGAAGGAGCAGACGACGGTGTCAGCCGGCGACACCGTGAGCATCATCCCGTCGGTCGCAGGGGGTGATGCCGGCACAGACACGCTGGCCGCACCGGCCACTCAGCCCCAGCTGACGAACGACGAGATCAAACGCTACAGCCGACACTTGATCATGCCGGAAGTCGGCATGGACGGTCAGCGCAAGCTGAAGGCTGCCAAGGTGCTGTGCATCGGCGCCGGCGGTCTCGGATCGCCCGTGGCGATGTATCTCGCGGCGGCGGGCGTTGGCACGCTCGGCATCGTGGACTTCGATGTCGTGGACTTCAGCAACCTGCAGCGGCAGATTCTCCACGGAACGTCCGATGTCGGCAGGTCGAAGCTCGATTCGGCCAGGGATCGGCTGAAGGATATCAACCCGCTGATCAAAGTCGTCACGCACGACGTGGCGATCTCGTCCGACAACGCGCTCGAGCTGTTTGCGCCGTACGACATCATCGTGGACGGCACGGACAATTTTCCGACGCGGTATCTCGTGAACGACGCGTGCGTCCTGCTCGACAAGCCGAACGTGTACGGAAGCATCTTCCGGTTCGAAGGGCAGGCGTCGGTGTTTGCGACAAAGGCGGGCCCGTGCTACCGGTGCCTCTATCCCGAGCCGCCGCCTCCGGGACTCGTGCCGAGCTGCGCCGAGGGCGGCGTGCTTGGCGTGCTGCCAGGCGTGGTCGGCTGCATTCAGGCGACCGAAGCCATCAAGCTGATCATCGGCGCCGGCGAACCGCTTATCGGGCGGTTCCTGATTTTCGACGCGCTCAAGATGAAGTTCCGCGAGCTGAAGCTCCGGAAGGATGCCGACTGCCCGGTGTGCGGCACGCATCCGACCGTGACCAGGCTGATCGACTACGACCAGTTCTGCGGCATCCACCCCGCCGCGCCGGAGCCGACGCCGAGCAACGCGACTGAGATCACCTCGGTTGAACTGAAGAAGCGGCTCGATCGCGGCGACAAGCTGACGATTGTCGACGTGCGCGAACCGCACGAGTATCAGATCAACCAGATTCACGGATCGCTGCTCATCCCGCTCGGCGACTTCGAGAAGCGCTACACGGAGCTCGACCCGAACGACGAGCTCATCATGCAGTGCAAGGTCGGCGGGCGCAGCGCGAAGGCCGCCGAATTCCTGCGCTCGAAGGGCTTCAGGAAGGTGTTGAATCTCAAGGGCGGCATCCTGGACTGGATCGACAAGGTTGACCCCAGTCAGCCAAAGTATTAATATCGGACTGTTACGGTCGTATTTCGAAAGCGGGGTCGGGCACGCGAGAAACACCATGCTGAGGCTCTCAAAAAAGGCCGATTACGCGCTGATCGCCATGAAACACCTGGCGCTTCGGGGCGATCGGGGCTCGTCGAGCGCCCGCGAAATTGCCGAGCAGTACGACATCCCGATCGAATTGATGGCGAAAGTGCTGCAGCGCCTGGTACGACGAGGCCTGCTGGCGTCGCACCAGGGCACGCGCGGGGGTTACGAGCTGGCGCGCCGGCCGATCCAGATTTCAGTCGCCGACGTGATTCAGGCGATCGAAGGTCCGGTGACGGTGACGGCCTGTTCGACCGACGATGGGCAGTGCGAGCAGTTTGCGAAATGCAACGTGCGCGATCCGCTCTGGAGGGTGCGCGAACGGATTCTATCGGCGCTCGGCGAATGCACGATTGCCGAGCTGGCGTCTGAACCGCCCCAAGGGTCACCGTCGCCCGGGCCGGCACACACGACGGTGTTGCTGACGAATTTGTGACAGGGGTCAAATTGCTGGATTGCGGACACGCTGGTCCGCCGCGAGAAAACCGATGGCTGTAAAGCTTCCGATCTACATGGATTACCACGCCACGACGCCGGTCGACCCTCGCGTCGTCGAGGCGATGCTGCCGTATTTCACCGAGCACTTTGGCAACGCGGCGAGCCGGAACCATCCGTTCGGGTGGGAAGCCGAGGAAGCGGTGGACAAGGCCCGGAAGCAGGTGGCCGATCTCATCGGCGCGAACGCGAAGGAGATTGTCTTCACGAGCGGCGCCACCGAATCGGACAACCTCGCGATCAAGGGCGCGGCCGAGATGTATCGCGAGAAGGGCAATCACATCATCACGTGCGTCACCGAGCACAAGGCGGTCATCGACACGTGCAAGCGTCTCGAGAAGGAAGGCTTCCGCGTCACGTATCTGCCCGTGCAGAAGGACGGCCGGATCAACCTCGACGAGCTGCGCGCGGCGATCTCCGACAAGACGATTCTCATCTCGATCATGGCGGCGAACAACGAGATCGGCGTCATTCAGCCGGTCGCCGAAATTGGCGCGATCGCGAAGGAGAAGGGGATCCTGTTCCACACCGACGCGGTGCAGGCGGTGGGGAAGATTCCGTTCAACGTGAACGACCTGAAGGTCGACATGGCGTCGATCAGCGCGCACAAGATGTACGGGCCGAAAGGCGTGGGCGCGCTCTACGTGCGCAGGCGCAATCCGCGCGTGCTGCTCGCACCGCAGATCGACGGCGGCGGCCACGAGCGCGGCATGCGCTCCGGCACGCTGAACGTCCCGGGCATCGTGGGCTTCGGCAAGGCCGCCGAGCTCTGCAGGCTGGAGATGGCGGCTGACACGGCGCGGCTGAGCGCCTTGCGCGACCGGCTCAATACGCGCCTGCACAAGGGTCTCGACGAAATCTACATCAACGGGTCGGTCGAGCACCGGCTGCCGCACAACCTGAATATCAGCTTCGCCTACGTCGAAGGCGAATCGCTCCTGATGGGCATCAACGACGTGGCGGTGTCTTCGGGATCGGCGTGCACGTCGGCCAGTCTCGAACCGTCCTATGTGCTCAAGGCGCTCGGCGCCGGCGACGACCTCGCGCACTCCTCGATTCGCTTCGGCCTCGGCCGCTGGTCGACCGAGGAAGAGGTCGACTACGTGGCGGACAAACTGACGAATGTGGTGACACGGCTGCGCGAGATGTCGCCGCTCTACGAGCTGGCGAAAGAAGGCGTGGATCTTTCAACGATGCAGTGGCAAACGGAAGGACAGCACTGACATGGCTTATTCGAACAAGGTCATCGATCATTACGAAAACCCGCGGAACGTGGGCTCCATGCCCAAGGAAGATCCGAACGTCGGCACGGGGCTCGTGGGCGCGCCCGAGTGCGGCGACGTCATGAAGCTGCAGGTGAAGGTGAATCCCGCCACCGGCGTCATCGACGACGCCAAGTTCAAGACGTTCGGGTGCGGGTCGGCGATTGCCAGCTCGAGCCTCGCGACGGAGTGGCTGAAGGGCAAGACGGTTGACGAAGCGCTGGCGATCAAGAACACCGACATCGTCACCGAGCTGAGCCTGCCGCCGGTGAAGATTCACTGTTCGGTGCTCGCCGAAGACGCGATCAAAGCGGCGATTGCCGACTACAAGAAGAAGCAGGGGACGTCGGCCGAGAAGGGCGCTGGGGATATCGACACGCACGCACAGCCGACGGCCTAGAAGAAAGTCAAAAGTTGAAAGTGCAAAGTTGAAAGTAAGTAGCACAGTTGCAAAGTTGCCTTGACGACCATGATCGAAATCTCTGAGGGCGCGGCGCGCAAGATCCGCACGTTGATGACCAAGCAGGGCATCAAGGACGGCGGACTGCGCGTGGGCGTCAAAGGCGGCGGCTGCTCGGGGTTGAGCTACACGTTCTCGTGGGAACGCGAAGCTCGAATGGGCGACGAAGTGTTCGAGGGGCCCGACGGCTCCAGGATCTATGTGGACAAGAAGAGCCTGTTGTTTCTGAACGGCACGGTGCTCGACTACGACACGAGCCTGGTCAGCAAGGGCTTCGTCTTCAACAACCCGAATGCGAAGTCGACCTGCGGCTGCGGCAGCTCGTTCGGAGCATAGGAAAGAGGTTCACGGTTCAACGTTCACGGTTCAGCGTTCCGAAGCCGGATTGAACCGTGAACCTTGAACCCTGAACCCTGAACCTCTCATGACCTCTACCCCCACCCTTCAGGTTTGTCGTGATTGCGGCGGCGGCGCGCCGGTGGACGCGCACTTCTGCCCGCAGTGCACCAAGATCCTGTCGATTGGGCGTCACGGCGACTATTTCAGCTTTCTCGGGCTGACACGCCGGCTCAATCTCGACGCGGCGGAGCTGGAACAGCGGTTCAGGACGCTCAGCCGCCAGTTTCATCCGGATTACTTCTACAATGCGACCCCGGCCGAGCGGCGCGCCAGCCTCGAGCGGTCGTCGTACTTGAACGACGCGTATCGCACGCTCAAGCAGCCAATCGCTCGCGTGGACTACCTGCTGCAGCTCGAAGGATTCGTCGCCAGGAACCCGGACCGGGGGCAAGGGTCCCCCGGCGTGGGCGATGCCGCGACCAAACAGGTGGTCCCGCCGGCGCTGCTCGAAGAGGTATTCACGCTGAACGAGGAGCTCGACGAAATCCGCGAGCTGCGGGCGTCCGGCGCGCCTGCCGACGTCTGGAAGGCGCGGCTCGAACGCGCGCGTGGTCCGGTCGAGCGCAAACGCGACACCCACGAAGCGCAACTGCAGGAACTCTCGGCCAAGTGGGACGCGCTCATCGATGTTCACGGGGGGCACGGCGGGATCGTCGAACGCCGTCCCGTGCTCGAAGCCTTGCGCGAGCGCGTGCTCGAACGGAACTACATCAACAACCTGCTTGCAGGTATTGAAAGGGAGTTGGCGACATCGTCGTGAGTATGTCCAGAGTTGTCGGCATCGATCTCGGCACGACCAACAGCCTGGTCGCTTACGTGAAGGACGGCGTTCCGGTCGTCATTCGCGATCGAAGCGGCGACGCGCTGCTGCCGTCGATTGTGTCGGCGGCGCCCGACGGCACGATGTACGTGGGCCGCGAAGCGCAGCGGCGTCTGCTGACCGACGCCGCTCGCACGGTCTATTCCGTCAAACGGTTCATGGGCAAGGGCCTGGACGACGTCCGCGATGAGGCGTCTCTCCTGCCCTTCCGCGTCGCCGGCGAAGCCGGCGGTGTCGTGCGCATCGGCCTGGGCGACCGCGAGTTCACGCCGCCCGAGATTTCCGCCTTCATCCTGCGCGACCTGAAACACCGGGCCGAAACCTTCTTCGCCGAGCAGGGCGAGGTGGACAACGAAGTCGATCGCGCCGTGATCACCGTGCCCGCCTACTTCAACGACGCCCAGCGCACCGCGACGCGCGATGCCGGGCGCATCGCCGGCCTCGACGTGATGCGCATCATCAACGAGCCGACGGCGGCGTCGCTCGCCTACGGCCTCGACAAACGGCACTCGGGCCTGATCGCCGTGTACGACTTTGGCGGCGGCACGTTCGACATCTCGATTCTCCGCGTCGAAGACGGCGTATTTCAAGTGCTCTCCACCGGCGGCGACACGCACCTCGGCGGCGACGACATCGACCTGCTCCTCATGCACCGCGTGCTGGCCGAGGCCGGGTGGTCGCAGTCGGCGGAACGCATCCAGGAAATCCGCAAAGCCGTGATTCAGGCAAAGTGGGATCTCTCGGAGGGCGACGCCACCGAACTGAACGGCAAGCGTTTCACGCGCGCCGAGTTCGAATCGCTGATTCGTCCGATTGTCGATCGCACGCTCGAGCCGTGCCGGCAGGCGATCGTGGACGCTGGCCTCGAAGCGCCGCAGATAGACGAAGTGGTCCTGGTTGGCGGCTCGACGCGCATCCCGCTCGTCCGCCGCCTGGTCGGCGAGCTCTTCGGCCGGACGCCGCACAGCGACCTGAACCCCGACGCGGTGGTCGCGCTCGGCGCGGCCGTGCAGGCCGACATTCTCGTCAGCGGCAGCCGCGAGATGCTGCTGCTCGACGTGACGCCGCTCTCGCTCGGCATCGAGACGCTGGGCGGCGTGATGTCGAAGATCATCCTGCGCAACTCCACGATTCCGGCGACCGGCAGCGAGATGTTTACGACGGGCACCGACAATCAGACGGCGGTCGACGTCCACGTGCTGCAGGGCGAGCGCGAGCTGGTGCAGGACAACCGGTCGCTCCACCGGTTCAAGCTCAAGGGCATTCCGCCGATGCCCGCGGGCCTGCCGCGCGTGCAGGTGCAGTTTCAGATCGACGCGAACGGCATCCTGAGCGTCACGGCGCACGAGCTCCGGACGAACATCGAACAGACGGTCGAGGTCAAGCCGTCCTACGGCCTGACCGACGAGGAAGTCGAGCGGATGCTGCTCGACTCGTTCGAGCACGCGGAAGCCGATTTCGCGGCGCGGCTCCTGATCGAGGCGCGCAACGAGGCGGAGACGGTGATCATGGCCACCGAAAAATCACTGCGCGCGCCCGACTTCGCGGACATCGCCGCCGCCGAGCTGCCGCGGGGCCAGCAGGAGCGCATCGAACAGGCGCTCGGCGATCTCAAGGCCGTGATGGGCGCCGAGGATCGCGAGCTCATTCACGACAGGACGCACGCCCTCAACGAGGCAACGCGCCATCTGGCCGAAGTGATGATGAATCGCTCGGTGCATGCGGCGCTCTCTGGAAGAAACGTCAACGAGATGTAGCGCGGTCCGCCTTCGCGAGAGCTTCGGCGGGACCGCCGAGACCGAATATATGCCGAAAGTCACGTTCATCATGGACGGCGTCACCAAGACCGTCGAGTTCGAGCACGGGAAGCTCCCGTATTCGCACCACGGCAAGCCTGAGTCGTTCCTCGACGTGTCGAAACACTTCGACCTCGGCCTCGAGCACGCCTGCGGCGGCAGCTGCGCCTGCACGACGTGCCACGTGATCATCAAGGAAGGCGCCAGCAACCTCAGCGAAATGGAAGACGACGAGCTCGATCGCCTCGACACCGCGTGGGAGCTGACAACCGAGTCGCGCCTGGGGTGCCAGGCGGTGATCACGGGCGATGTCGTCTGCGAGCTGCCGATGTACACGCGGAACTATGTGCAAGAGGGCGGCGGCATCCAGCTCGGGAAATCCGACAGAAAAGATCGCAAGGCCGAAGAGGTGGTGCGGTGAAGTGGACCGACTCCGAGGACATCGGCATCGCACTGGCCGAGAAGTTTCCCGGCGTCGATCCGCTGACGATCCGGTTCACCGACTTGCGCGATCGCGTGCTCACGCTCGACGAATTCGACGACGATCCCAAGACCTCGAACGAGCCGAAGCTCGAAGCCATCCAGATGGCCTGGTACGAGGAGTGGAAGGACGCGCAGTGACATGCGCATGCGCGGCTACCTCGTTCCGCTGACCGCCGGCGTCGCGCTCACCGTCAGCGCGTTTCTCCCCTGGGTGGTCATCGGCGACACGTCCCTCAGAGGCATCCCCAATGTGCCCGCCATATGGGTGGCCGGCCTCGGCGCCCTGGCTGCCGTGCTCGCGTCGCTCAGCATCATGACGCGCAAGAACTCGCGCCATCCACTTCTCGTCGTCGGCCTCATGGCGCTGGGCATCATGATCCTGTCCGGGCGCATTCTGCCGCGCTCGGCGGGCGAGCGTGCGCAGACGCTGTCGCAGGCATTCGCCATCGTCGAAGACACGCCGATGGCCGCGACGCCCGACGGCGCTCGTCGGCAGCGGCATCTACGTCGGGCTCGCGTCCTCCGTCGTCATCGTCCTGTTCGGCCTGACGATCGTCGTCAAACGGGCGTCGCAGCCATACGTGGTGGTCAGCGCGGACGACGACGTTTAGGGGTTCGAGAGGTTCGAGAGGTTCAAGAGGTTCAAGAGGTTCGAGTTCGGAAAGGTTCAACGGGTGCGAGAGGTTCAGGGGGTTCGACAGGTCCTCGTGCTGGCTGCGACGCCGCTTGAAGCCGCGCTTCTTCAATCCGTGCCTGCCGCGCTCGTCATCGCCGGCATCGGCCCCGTGAACACCGCGTACGCGCTGACGCGCCATCTGGTCACACAGCCCAAGCCATCGCTCGTCATCCAGACAGGCATCGCTGGAGCGTACGTGCCGGCAAGCGTCCCGGTTGGAGCCGTCGTTCTGGCCAGCGAAGAAGTGTACGCGGATGTCGGTGTAATCACGCCCGATGGTTGGCACTCCGCGGAGGAGATCGGGATTCCGCTCGTCGAGGCGACGGCCACGAGCCCGGCTCGTTTCAACAATTTTCAGCTCGATGCCCGGCTGGTGGCGCGAGCGGCCGAAGTGTGCGGTCCACTCATCGCCAGAACGGGACGATTCCTCACGCTGTCCCAGGTGACGGGCGTACGTGCGCTGGGCGATGCGCTGCACGCGCGATTCGGCGCGCTCTGCGAATCGATGGAAGGCGCGGCCGCCGCCCACGTGTGCGCGCTCCATCAAGTGCCGTTCCTGGAGCTGCGCGGGATCAGCAATCTCGTCGAAGACCGCGATCGATCGAAGTGGCGAGTCAGCGAGGCGGCCGTTGCTGCCCAGCAGGCGGTTCGTCACCTGCTCGAACACGCCACCGATCTCGACATGAAGCCGCTCACGCTGGCTTACTCGCCGTGCCCGAACGACACATTCATCTTCACGCCGTGGGTCGAAGGCCGGGTCGAGGGCGCGCCGGCGGTGGTCGAACGCTTCGAAGACATCGACACGCTCAACCGCATCGCGCTCCTTGGTGAGCCCGATGTCGTGAAAGTATCCTTCCACGCCTACGGCCATCTGCGCGACAGGTACTGCCTGCTGCGCAGCGGCGGAGCGCTCGGCCGCGGATGCGGTCCGTTGGTGGTGGCGCGCACGTCGTTCGCGGAGCACGCGTTGCCGGGAAAGACGGTCGCCATTCCCGGCAGCCTGACCACGGCCGCGCTCCTCGTTCGTCTGTTTGCTCCCACGCTTCGCGATGACGAACGTCACGGTGATGCCGTTCCACGAAATCATGCCGGCCGTCTGCAGCGGCCGCGTGGACGCGGGCGTCATCATCCACGAGAGCCGGTTCACCTACCAGCGTCACGGTCTCACGAAGATTGTCGATTTGGGCGAATGGTGGGAGCGCGAGACCGCGCACGCCATTCCGCTCGGCGGCATCGCCATGCGGCGCGATCTCGGAGACAGCCTCATCCGGCGCACCGAACATTCACTCGTCTCCAGCGTGGACTACGCCCACGCCCACCCGGACATCGTCTGGCCGACGGTCCGTCGCCACGCCCAGGAGATGGAAGACGACGTGATGCGGCAGCACATCGCGTTGTACGTGAATCACTTCACGCGCGACTACGGCGAGGAAGGTCAGGCCGCCATCCGGCATCTGCTCGAGACGGCGGAAACGCTGCGCCTCGTGCCGCACTCGGACCAGCCGCTCTTCGTCTGACGCTATAATCCGCGAATGCTGACACGCCGCGAATTCTTCTCGGTCGCCGCGGCCGGCGTTGCCACTGTTTCGCGTTTCTCGTCGCTGCCCGGACTGCACGCCGCCCAGTACCGACCTGCTGATCAAAGGCGGCCGGGTGATCGATCCGTCGCGCAAGTTCGACGCCGTGGCCGATGTCGCGATCGTCGGCGGACGCATCGCCGCCGTTCGGCCGAATATCGAGGCATCGAGTGCCGCCGAGACGGTCGCCGCGACCGGCAGGCTGGTCGTGCCCGGCTTCATCGACATCCACACGCACGCCAGAAGCCATGACATGCCCGCGACCGTGTTGTGGGACGGCGTGACCTCGGCCGTCGACGCCGGGTCGCAGGGCGCCGACCATGTGGACGACGTGGTGGCGACCGCCAAGAGCGCGCCCAATCGGATGCGCGTCCTCATCAATATCGCCAGGACAGGCATCCTTCCAGACGGCGAGTTGATGGACATCAGCCGCGCCGACGTCGGGGCGACCCGACAGGCAATCGAGCGCAACCGCGACATGATTGTCGGCATCAAGGCCCGGCTCTCGCGCACCGTGGCCGGTAACAACGATCTCGAAGCCCTGCGCCGCGCGCAAACCGTCGCCAGGCCGCTCAACATTCCGGTGATGGTGCACATCGGCGACACGGTCTCGCCGCTCCCGGCCATCCTGGCGCTTCTCAAACGCGGCGACATCGTCACCCACATGTATTCGCCGCCCCCGCACGGCATTTTCGACGACGCAGGCCAGGTGTTGCCGGAGGTGACCGCGGCGAGGCGCCGCGGCGTGTGGTTCGATATCGGCAATGGCCGCATCGGCCACATCACGTGGGCGGTCGCCCAGAATGCGCTGGACCAGGGCGTGCTGCCCGACACGATTTCGTCAGACTGGACCGAGGCGGGGCGCGCCGATCAGGTCCTTGATTTTGGCAACGTCCTGTCGAAGTTCCTGATGCTCGGCCTTGCAACCGATCGAGTGATCGCCATGGGCACCGTCAACGCGGCGAAAGTGTTTCCGGCGTTCAAGGGTCTCGGGACGCTTCGCGTGGGCGCGCCCGCCGACGTCTCGATTGTCGAGCTGCGCAAAGGGAGGTTTGAGTTCCTGGACAACGCCAACAGCCCGCGTGTCGGCGACAGACGGCTGTTTGCCAGCGTGGTCTTCTTCGGCGGGAAGCGCGCGCTCCCGGTATGATCTGGGAGTCTCCCAGCGTCGAGTGACGAGCGGATCCGATCCGATCGTGTCGTGCTCAACTGGGCCGCGGGGTTCAAGAAGCAGCTCGATGGCAACGTAGCTCTATAATGAGTCGAGAACCACGTGAGAGTGCAGGCGTTTTACCGGGCGGTCACGGTGGATGAAGTACGGGCGCTGGATCAGATCGTCGGCCTCCTGACCCAGTTGAACCTCTGGTACTGCGTGATTGGCGGGCAGGGAGTCAACGCCTACGTGGAGCCGCTGGTTAGCCTCGACCTCGACGTCGTCGTCGCTGCCGACGATGTGGATCGCCTTCTTGCCGCGCTGCCGGCGACGTGGCGTGTCGAACGATTTACGCATTCTATCAACGTGTCGGTCGTCGGCTCCGATCTCCGCGTGCAATTGCAGACCGATCCCCGCTATCAGCCGTTCGCGTCCCGCGCGCGCGTGCGAGACGTGTTGGGCACGCCGATGCGAGTCGCTGCCGTCGAGGACGTGTTGGCGGGCAAAGTCTGGGCGGCGGCGGACGCGGGTCGCAGATCGAGCAAGCGACAGAAGGATCTGGCCGATATCGCGCGGCTCATCGAAGCCTTCCCGGAGCTGCGGGCACGCGTGCCCGCCGCCATACTTAATCAGCTGCTCTGACGGTTCGACCCGTTCCTTCGCTTTCTTGAAGGCGGCACAGCTGCGTGCAGCAGCTCGCCACTACTTTTTCGGCTGCTCGGCGATCGCCTTCTTGATCTGCTCGACCGCGTCGGCCACTTTGTAGTCGAGGAACATCTTCCCCATCTCCGCGGTCGCGGGCGACGGATCGCCGTTGATGCCCGTGCTCGGTTCCGGCAGGCCCTTGGCAGCCGTCAGCTTGTCCTGGCGGATCCATTTCTGTCCGTCGATGAACATGATCTGCGAGGTTTCCGCGACGCCGGCATGACCGCCGCCCGGAATCTTGTGTTCGGCGAGATACGCGTTGGCTTGCTGGGCCGACTTGGTAAAGGCCACGTAGTACACGCGGGCACCCTTGGCCTTCCACTCGGTGTCGAGCGTTTCGGCCGCGAGCTTCAACTCCGCCTGGCCCCCGCCATGATCGCCCATCAGAAACACGTTCTTGAACCCGCCGGAGAGCGCGCTCAGCGCCACTTGCCGCATCACGCCCATGAACACTTCCGGCGACAGGCTCACCGTGCCCACGAAGCGGGAGTGGCCGGTCTTTTCGACGGGATCGCCGGCCGGCGAGAACGGCACAATCGGATAGACGAGCGCATTGCCGAGCTGCTCGGCAATCTTGCCCGCCTCGTAGCGGACGACCGCGTTGTGCTTGATCAGGGTCATGTGCGGTCCGTTCTGCTCGACACCGCCCGCAAAGACGATCGCGGTGGTCTTGCCGGCCGCCATCGCGTCGCGGACCTCGAGCCAGGTGAGATCCTCGGTAAACACCGAGCGTGTCTGGCCGAACGCCGTCGCCGCCGCAAGCATCAGGCCCAGCATCATCATCGTTCGCTTCACGGGAGACCTCCTGAGTCAAGACGGTTGTGCCCGCGCGGCCCGCGCGCGGATCGGGTCGCAGTATACAACCGGTGATGTCTTGCACGAGCTTCGAAACGTCACACCGCGATTGAGCACAATCGCGCGTGTATCTGAGCCACGCCGTCGGTGAGCGCCGCCGGCCCTGGCTGCAGAATGTAGGTCGATTTGATCTCGAAGATGTGGTCGTCGCGGACCGCGGCCACCCGGTCCCAACCCGGCCGGTCTTGAATGGCCGTCTTCTTCATTTTCTTGCCGCACCACGACGCGAAGATCACGTCCGGATCGCGACGCGCCACATCCTTCGGATCGACGATGCGATCCCGAGCGAGGCCGCAGTTGCTGAGCTCGGGGAAAATCGGATCCGCGCCGGCAATCGCAACCAGCTCCTCCACCCAGCGAATCCCGGAAATCAGGGGATCGTCCCACTCCTCGAAGAACGCCCGCGGCCGTTTTGGGAAGCGGGCGGCCGATTCGCGAATCCGGTCGAGACCGGCGTTGAGACGGTCTGCAAGGGCTTCGGCCTCGGCCTGACAGCCCACCAGGCCGCCGAGCATCCGAATCATCTGAAAGATCTCGTCCAGACTCCGCTGGTTGAACGTCACAACCGGCAGACCGCGGCGAATGAGCTCGGCGACCAGATCGGCTTGCAAGTCAGAAAACGCCAGGATGAGATCCGGCTGCAGCGCCTCGATCTTGTCGAACTTGGCGTTGATGAATGCCGACACCTTCGGCTTCTGCCTCGCTTCGGGAGGCCGAACGGTGTAGCCGGAGACACCGACGACACGATCGCCCTGACCGAGCAGGTAGAGGGTCTCGGTCGTTTCCTCGGTGAGGCAGACGATGCGCTGTGGGTATGGCGCCATTCAACTAGCAATTACCCAATTACCCGATTACCCAATTACCAAGTCCTGAAAGACGAACCCGTCTCGCAGCACGACCTCGCCCGACTCGATGGGAATCGGCCTGGCGAACATCGGGCCGTCGTAGGCAAACGTGTGGAACTCGCCGCGTTCGCCGCAGGGATCAATTGTCGGCGGCAGCTCGTCAAGGAGCGCCGCGTCGAAGTTACGACCGGCGAATCGTGCATCGATGACTTTCGGATTCACGCAGGTGAGCCGCGCGCGCAGCCCGCTCGCGACCATCGTGCGCGCCAGCGTCCGTCGTGTCGAGGCCGAAGAGTGGAAAGAGCGGCGTCAGACCGGAGCCGGCAAGCCGGTCCTCGCGGTAACGCCGGATGTCTTCCAGAAACAGATCGCCGAAGGCGACGTGTGTGAAGCCTTCGGCGACGGCCCGGCCGACGGCTCCAGCCATCGCGCGTTCGTAGACGTCGTTCGGGCACGGCGACGGAATGGGAATCTGCCACAGGGGCAACCCGAGCGAATCGGCCTGGGCCTGCAGCAGCTCAACACGCACGGCGTGCATCGCCACCCGCTGATACACCTCGTTGACCGTCGTCAGCATGCCCGCCAGCTCGATGCTGGGTTGCTGGCGAAGGACGTGCACCATCCAGGCGCTATCCTTCCCGCTCGACCACGAGACCATCGTCTTCACTGGGATGGCCGCGGATGCAGGACCCGCGCAAGCCGCTCGGCGGCGACAGTGATTCGCGGCCCGGGCACGACGAATTCGTCACCGACGAGCACGTGGATCCGTTTGTCCCTCACGGCCGGAACCGAGCCGAGCGAGCTCCACGCCCGCGCGTCGCGAGCGGGATCGAGGTTCTTCGCGCTGTCGCCGTAGCGAAGCTCGATGATGACGTCGGGGCGGCGCGCCAGGATCATTTCCGTGCTGGTCTGGACGGCCTGCTGCTTGATGTCGGCGAACACGTTGTCGCCGCCGGCGATGTCGAGCAGATCGGCGATGAACCCGTAGCCGCCGCTCGCGTAGATGTTCTGCAGCGACGAGGTGTCGCGTTCGAACACCAACATCGTGCGCGGCCTCGCCTGGCCCGAAACCGTCGCGCGGACTCGCGCCAACTCCCGTTCCATCGCGGTCGCCAGCGTGTCGGCCTGTCCGGCGAAACCGATCCGCCGGCCGAGCCCTCGAATCGTCGTCATGATGTCTGGCATCGCGCGGTGCTCGGTACCGAGTAGTACGCAATCGACGCGCGCTCGAGGCTGCGCTTCAGCTCGGTTTGCGTGTTGTACACGATCACGAGATCTGGACGAAGCGCGAGAATGCGCTCGGTGTCCGGGTCGAGCAGCGCGCCCACCTTGGGAAGCCGGGTGGCCTCGGGCGGGAACCTGTCGAAGCTGCCCACGGCGACGAGGCGGCTGCCTGCGCCCATCGCAAACATCATTTCCGTGGTGGCCGGAATCAACGAGATCACGCGACGCGGTATCGTGTCGGCCGCGGCTCCGAGCATGGCGCACGCGGCCAGCGCCAGCAGAATCAGATGCTTCTTCATGAGGCACCTCACGTCCGTCTGACGAGTAACCAAAGGAAGAATGGTCCGCCGATGATCGCCGTGACGATGCCGACCGGCAGCTCGATCGGCGAGAAGAGCGTCCGGGCGACCAGGTCGCAGCCAATCAGGAACGACGCGCCGAAAAGCGCCGACGCCGGAAGGACCAGCCTGTGATCTGAGCCGACGATCAGGCGGACGACGTGCGGCACGACCAGGCCGACGAACGCAATCGGGCCGCTGATCGAGACAGCCGCGCCGGTCGCCAGCGACGCGCTGACGAGCGCCAGCCGCTCGGCCCGCTGCACGTCAACGCCACGGGCCGCCGCCGCATCGGCGCCGAGGCTGATGAGGTCGAGCGGCCGCGGCAGCGTCGCCACCATACCGAAGGCCACAACAATAACCGGCAGCGCGCCGAGAAGCGGCGTGTAGCTGCCGACATCGAGCATACCCATCAACCAGCGAACCGTCCTGAAGGTGTCGGCGAAGTCGGTCAGGTACTGGACGAACAGAATCAGCGCCGAAAAGAATGCCGTCATGGTGACGCCTGCCAGCAGGAGCACCGTGGTCGAGAGCCCGCGGCGTCTGGCGGTCGCCAGCATGTAGACAATGCCGAGGGCGCCGAGCGAGCCCGCAAAACTCGAGAGCGACACGGATGAGAAACCGCCGACCCGAAAGTCGAAGTGAAACGCGATCGCCAGCATCGCGCCGAGCGCCGCGCCGCTCGACACGCCGAGCGTGTCGGGAGTGGCCAGCGGATTGCGCAGGAGCGCCTGGAACACCGCGCCGGCCATGGCCAACGAGCCGCCGACGAGCGCGGCTGCCAGAACGCGCGGCAGTCTGGCGACGAAGAAGATCTGCGCGTCCGCATTGTCGGCGAACGGAATCGCCCTCGAAAAGACCCGAGACAGCGAAATCGCGGTCGAGCCGAGAAGCGGGGCCGCGATGAGCGTGGCGGCAAGCAGCGCGCCAAACCCCGCGACCGTCACAATCAGGCGTCCACGAACGTGCTGCACGTGTCAGGCCCGCGCGATTGGCGTGACGGTCAGGTGGCCGGTGCGCGGATGCATGTGCACGTCGGCGTCCACGTCGTACAGCGCTCGCACGGCGCCGGGTGTAAGCACCTGCTCGGTCGGCCCGCTGGCCAGGACGCGACCGTCCCGAACGAGCACCAGCCGGCGGCAGAGGCTCGCCGCGAAGTTCAGGTCGTGCGTCGAGAGCACCATCGTGACGTTCCCGCTCGCCGTTGAGGCGCGTCAGCAGTTGCTGCATTTCGAGCTGATGGCCGACGTCGAGCGACGCGGTCGGCTCGTCGAGCAGCAGCAGCGTGGGATTCTGCGCCAGCGCGCTCGCGATGACGACGCGCTGTTTTTCGCCGCCGCTGAGCGTGTGGAACAGACGCGGCGCGAACGCGGACGGTGCCGGTCGCCTGAAGAGCCCGGTGGGCGACGGCGAGGTCGTCGGGTCCCTCGAGCGCGAACGGGCCAAGGTGAGGGAAGCGTCCCATCAAGACGATTTCAAGCACGCTGAAATCGAACGGCGCGTGCGTTTCCTGGGGCACATAGGCGATCTGCCGGGCAGCCTCGCGGCGCGGCCAGTCGGCCAGCCGGCGTCCCAGAAACTCCACCGATCCCTGCTGCGGCCGCAGCATGCCCCCGACGATCTTGAGCATGGTCGTTTTGCCCGACCCGTTCGGGCCGAGCAGGCCCACGAGGTCGCCTCGCTCGACCTCGATCGACACGCCGTCGATCACGCGAGGCGAGCCGTCACGATACGCGAACGACACGTCAATGACTCGCAGCACCGGCCTAGCTTCCTGAAACGCCGTCTTCCGGCAGGACGACGAGATCGGCGGCCCAGCATCCGGATCGCTGGACGTGCCCTTCGCGTCGCAGCCGCAGCGGGCGGTTGAACAGCGGGCTGGCAGTCACGACCGTGTGGTATTCGCCGCGCTCGCCGCAGGGATCGACCCGAAGTCGCTGCAGTTCGGGCAACAGCTCGGCACGCAACGGACGGCCGAGCCACGTGTGGTCGAGAAACTCCGCTCGGGCAGTGACGATGATCGCTTCGGATCCTGACGAGACCCATTCATGGAACAGCGCCTCGGTCGATTCGCCCCAGAGCGGCTCAACGGCCGTCATGCCGGATGCTTCGCACATCCGCTCGGCCCACAGCCGGTGTTCGTCGAACATGATGTCGCCGAAGATCACGTGCGTGATGCCGCTGGCGGCAATCTGGTCGAGCGCCCGGTGAAAAGCCGCGTCGTACGTCTGCCAGGTGCATCGTCCAATCACCTGACCGACGCCAAGTCGATCGGCGTGCGCCGCGATCACCTCGGGACGGAGTCCGTGCGAGCGGCTCCGCTCCGCATCCTCGTCGAACATCGTCACCATGGAGACGACGTCGTAGCGATGATGCACGCGGTGGAGCGCGGCGCAGCCGTCCTTGCCGCCGCTCCACGAAATCGCGGCCCGAGGCAGCACGTCAGCGGCCTCCGACGCGCACGGTGACGCCCGCGCGCACGGCCCGCGGCAGCGCCGGGAATCCGGCCGCCGCTTCGAACGTCGCGTCGAAGACGTTCTCGACCGTGACGTACGCGACGCAGCCGCGGATGGAATCTGGTACGACCCGCTGACGTCGAACTTCTGGTAGGCCGGATCCATGTCCTGGTTCGGCAGCAGCATCGAGTAGCCGAAGAACTCGTCGCTCAGAAACGTGCTGTCGTCCTGCTTGCCGACGAAGTAACCGGCCAGCGACACCTGCGCCTTGCCGCCGGTGTACGTGACGGCGAGGCTTCCGGAATTGGCAGGCCGCCGGAACGGCCGGTCGCCGACGAGCGGCGAGTACTGTCCGATCGGGATGCCGGGAAACGCCGGGTTGACCGCCGGGCTGAGCGCGCCGCTGCTGAACGACTTCGTCACGACGGCGTCGAGGTAGCGTGTACGACGCCAGGATCCTGACCGCGGCCGACCGTCGCCTCGCCGGACAGCTCGACGCCGCTCGACGTGTTGGACTGCGAGTTCACGTAGGCGCCGAAGCCCGACTGCGGCCGCCGCCGCGGCCGGCACGCCGAGCTGCGGCAGCACGCCTCTGGCTGACGAACTCGATCAGATCGAGGAACTCGTTGTTGAAGTACGTCACGCGGACGCCGTCCGCGTCCGCCGGCCAGCCCCTGCTCGATGCCGACGTCGACGCTGCGGCTTCGTTCCGGGCCGATCGGCTCGAGGCCCAGAGCGCGGCCGCCGTCGCCGGCGGCACGAGCGCGAACAGCGACGACAGCTCCTGACCCAGGCTCGGCTCCTTGATGCCCTTGCCGGCGTTGAACGTCAGCTTCGTGTCGCCGAGCGCCTCGGTGGCCGAGGGCTGGCGCAGATACGCGGCGACCGACACGCGCGGCGTCCACGCGAAGCCGAAGACATCGTTGTCGTCGAACGCCGAGGCCGCCGTTCACGTAGAGATAGCCGAGCGCCGGCGCGCGCGCCTCGACGAACGCGCCCGTAGTTGGTGCGCGCCGTCGGTCGGCGCGGAGCCCGACGCGCCGTGCTCGTGCTCGACGCGCACGCCGCCCGCGAGATCGAACGCCGGCGTGACGTGGAACGCCGGCTTCGCCGTAGAGCAGGCGCCGCGTGACGCGTCGAGTCGAACGTCGACGGATAGGTGCCGCCGTAGTCGAGAATGGCGCGGCCGGTCACCGAGTAGCCGTTGCGCGCCGGTGATCGTCATGACGTTGCCGAGGTAGTTGGCAAACGGCGACGGATCGGAGCGCTCGCCGGTCGGCGACGGGTTCACGTAGTGATAGCTCTGATCGGCGACGCCGAACCGGACCGTGCTCGTCCACCGGCGGCGACAGCTGCGACTGTGCCGCAACCGACGCGTAGGTGGTCGTTCTCGCGTCTGCGACGAATCGTCCGCGATGCCGAAGAAGTCGAACGCGTTCGGGCTGCCGAGCTGCGATGTCGATGTGGCGCACCGTGCCGCTCGAGGCCGGTCGTCGTGCCGAGCATCACGCCGAACCGGCTGGCGAACGTGTTGTTCCGATACGCGTTGTTCGGCACGCTGTTGTCGGTCTGCAGGTGCGAGAACGTCGGCGAAGTAGTCGAAGCGCGTCGACCGCGCCGCCGAGCGACGCGTCCGCGCGTGAGGTGCCGAGGTTGCCGCCGTCAATCGAGAGCGTCGCTTCGGGAATGCGCGTGACGCCCGCGCTTCGTCGTGATGTTGACGACGCCGGTCAGCGCGTCGCTGCCGTAGAGCACGCTGTTCGAGCCGCGCAGCACTTCGACGCGGTCGATGCCCGTGTCGACGAGATCCGAGAGGTCGAAGGCGCCGCCGATGTCGTTGGCGGGCACGCCGTCGATGAGCACCTTGTTGAAGTTCGACGGCGCCGCCGCGGACGAACAGCGACGTCGCGCCGCCGCGCGCGCCGATCTGGACGACGGCCACGCCGGGCACGGTGCGCAGCGGCTCGAGGAGGTCGGTGTTGCCAAGCGCGTCGAGCAACGCCGAATCGAGGACGGTGACCGACGCGCCCGACCTGCGCTTGCGGCACGTCGGCCGCGGCCGCGGTGACGACCACGTACTGCGTCACCGTGCCGACCTGCAGCCCCACGTCGAATCGTCGCGCGTCCGCCAGTGCTCGACGAACACCGCGTCCGACGTGCGCGGCTCGAACCCCTCCGCGATCACCTCGACCTGATAGCGGCCTTCGACAAGGCCGTCGAACGTGAACTCGCCGCGGGCATCGCTTGTCGTGTCGTTCACGCGCTGGCCGTCACGCAGCAGCGTGACCTTGGCCCTGTCAATCGGCGCGCCGAGCTGGTCGAGCACCTTGCCGTTCAGCGAAGCATCCGCCGCGA
Source organism: uncultured Acidobacteriota bacterium (assembly GCA_963755195.1). Classification (GTDB taxonomy): domain Bacteria; phylum Acidobacteriota; class Vicinamibacteria; order Vicinamibacterales; family CAVVIG01; genus CAVQJU01. Next base: position 1,331,417 of record CAVWIZ010000001.1, read on the forward strand.
CGGCAGATCGCGACACGCTTGCAGTCACGAGTGAGGCGATGAAGACGGCGACGCAGCGACAGAACGGCGGGACATCATGGGTGCTCCTTTCGGCGTCAATCGCGCCGGGAACAAAGACGCCCCCGATGGCAGGTGTCCTGACTCGCGGATCAGCGCGACGTTCGCCGCCTTCCCAGGTCCAGAGAACCCAGTGACGGTGCCACGGACCGCAAAACATGGTCCAAGGCACTCTGCGAATGCGTCGCTCCCCGCTTACAGTGGCGAGACCGTGTGGGCGTTTCACCCACTTCCGTGGCCGCCGGGGTGTGCGTCGAATTGTCGTCCAGCCTGATAGCTGGACGGCACGGCGTGCGGCCTTCAGGCCGAAACGTCGTGCGCAGCGAGTATAGCCCACTCGGCGGGCGTCGCGGTCGGCCCGTGGCCCATTGTTAGGTTGCCTGGCCGCGTTTTATTGCGTAAGATTACCTGATCGTTATACCGGTATCCCCAACAAGCGAGAGGACTTCATGAGCAAGAGTTCGACCGTCACCGTTCGCGAGAGGCCCGTCGAGGAGGTGGCTTCTGCGAAGGCCGGCGGCCTCACGATTCATGGCGAGACAATCATCGTCTCGACCGACCAGCGCATCGAGCTGGTCGACCTCACCAATCGCATCATGGAGTTGGCGCGCCGGTTCAACATCAGGGAAGGGCTGGTGAGCCTCTGGTCGATGCACACCACGTGTTCCCTGTTCATCAACGAATTCCAGACCGCGCTCCTGACCGACATCAAACGCTTTCTGGAACAGATGGTGGCGCGCGATGCCGAGTGGATGCACAACAACCCCGAGCATTCGGATTGCGACCGCATGAACGCGGATTCGCATCTCCGCGCGCTGATGCTCGGCCATAGCCTGACGTTGCAGGTCAGCGGCGGGGAAGTGGTCCTGGGGCAGTGGCAGCGCATCCTGATGGCCGAGCTCGACGGTCCGCGCGCCCGCACGCTGAGGATCCAAATCTGGGGAATAAGCTGAGCCGATCGGGTAATCGAGTAATTGGGTAATCTGGTAATTAAATTGCTCAATTGCGATTACCCAATTATGCGATTACCCAATTACCCGATTGCAGGATGCAGTCCCGTCTTCGCGCCTCCGGCCTTTCCGACATCGCAGACAAGCTCGACTCCGGGGTTCGCCTCAATCTGACCGACGGCGTACGCCTGTTCGATTGCCCCGACCTGCTGCTCGTCGGATGGCTCGCCAATCGCGAGCGCGAGAAGCGGCACGGCAGGAAGACCTTCTACAACTACAACATCCGCATCGAAGCCACCAACGTCTGCGTGGCGAGCTGCCTGTTCTGTTCGTTCGCGCGGCTGAAGCCCGGCGACGCCGACGCCTACACGATGTCGCTCGACGAGGCCTGGGACAAGGTGCGCCGTCGCGCCTCACAGCCGCTCACCGAGGTCCACGTCGTCAACGGCCTGCATCCCGATCTGCCGTTCGACTACTACACGGAGCTGCTCCGCGGCTTCAAGCGCATCAGGCCGAACATCCATCTCAAGTGTTTCACAGCGGTTGAAATCGCCTTCTTCGCCGACCTCTACGGAAAGACCGACGAGCAGGTGCTGCGCGAGCTGATGGCCGCGGGACTGGATTCGCTGCCCGGCGGCGGCGCCGAGATTTTCGCCGAGCGGGTCCGTCAGAAAATCTGCCACGACAAGTGCGGTACCGACCGCTACCTCGACATCCACCGGATCGCCCACCGGCTCGGCATGCGCTCGAACGTGACCATGTTGTACGGCCATATCGAGACGGCTGAAGAGCGCGTGGATCACATGTTGCGCGCGCGGGCGCTGCAGGACGAGACCGGCGGGTTTCAGGCGTTCATCCCTCTGGCGTTTCACCCCGACAACAATCAGATGCGCAAGCTCCCCGCGCCGAGCGCCATCGACACGCTGCGGGTGCACGCCGTGGCGCGGCTCGTGCTGGATAACATTTCCCACGTGAAGGCGTTCTGGATTGCGACCGGCGTCGAGGTGGCGCAGACGGCGTTGTGGTTCGGCGCCGACGATCTCGACGGAACGGTGCAGGAAGAAAAGATTTACCACATGGCCGGCTCGAAGACGCCCGAGGCGATGACGCCGCGCGAGATCGAGCGGCTCATTCGCGCCGCCGGCCGCGACCCGGTTGAGCGGGACACCCTGTATAACGTCGTCGCATCAGCTCATTCGGTCACCTAGTCACCTCGTCACCTGGTCATCTTGTCATTGAATCGATCAACGAAGAGCATTGTCATCTTCAGCGGAAGCGCCCACGTGGAGCTGGCGAGAGCGATTTGCCGGCATCTGAAGGTGCGCCTCGCGCCCTCGACGACCAGCAGGTTCAGCAACGATTGTCTTGGCGTGCAGCTCGAGGCCAACTGCCGCGAGGCTGATGTGTTCATCATCCAGCCGCTGGTGCCGCCGGTGCAGGAACATGTGATGGAGCTTCTGCTGATGCTGGATGCCGCGAGAGGAGCATCGGCGGCGCGGATCACGGCCGTGGTCCCGCACTTCGCCTACGCTCGTTCCGACAAGAAAGACGCCCCTCGCATCTCGATTGCCGCCCGCCTCGTGGCCGATCTGCTGGCTACTGCCGGCGCGAACCGCGCCTTGGTGATGACGCTGCATTCGCCCCAGGTGCACGGGTTTTTCAGCGTGCCCGTCGATCACCTGAACGCGCTGAACGTGCTGGCCGCGCATTTCCGGCGACGCAAGCTCACCAACACGGTGGTCGTGTCGCCCGATCTTGGCAATGCCAAGGCCGCGTCCCACTTCGCCCGCATGTTGAAACTGCCAGTGGCGGCCGGGAGCAAGAAGCGCTTGAGCGACGACCGTGTCGCCATCGACGCGCTCGTCGGCGACGTGGACGGGAAGAACGTGATTGTCCTCGACGACGAGATTGCGAACGGCGGCACCATGGTCGAGGTGCTCGGGAAGTTGCGCGAGCGGCGGGTGAAGCAGATCGTGGTCGCCTGCACGCACGGCCTCTTCACGGGGAAGGCCATTGCGCGGCTGGCCGCGCAGCCGGACATCTCCGAGATCGTGACAACGGACACCGTGCCGGTTCCGGCGGACAAGCGCTTGCCGAACATGAAGGTGTTGTCGGTCGCGCCCCTCCTGGCCGAGGCAATTCAGCGTATTCACCTGGGCAAGTCCGTGAGCGGTCTGTTCGACGGGTAGCGTATAATTGCCGTAGGACTGCCAAGCTTTGGCGACTGTAGTTGAGGTCGACTGGAGCTTGGCTTTTTCGCAACCCGGGTTTGAGAAAAGTTTCACAAGGGCATGCTGTTACCACTGCTGACGGCCTACGAGAAGGAACACCTCTCCGAGCGCCAGCCGCTCCCTGAGGCGTACCTCGGACTCTCCGACGAGGAGATGGACCGCCGCATCGCCGCGGCCCGCGCCAAGCTCGGCAGTCGGCTCATCATTCTCGGCCACCACTATCAGCGCGACGAGATCATCAAGTACGCCGACTACACCGGCGATTCGTTCAAGCTCGCGCGCGAAATCAGCAAGCACCCCGACGCCGAGTTCATCATCTTCTGCGGCGTCCACTTCATGGCCGAAAGCGCCGACGTGTTGAGCGCGCCGCACCAGCGGGTGATCCTGCCCGATCTGGCGGCCGGCTGTTCGATGGCCGACATGGCCGAGCCCGAGCAGCTCGAGATGTGCTGGAGCGATCTCGCCCAGATGGGCGTGCTGCAGGAGAGCGCCGGACGCCAGCCGGTCGTGCCCGTCACCTACATCAACTCTGCCGCCTCCATCAAAGCGTTCTGCGGCGAGCGCGGCGGCGTCGTCTGCACCTCGTCGAATGCGGGCGCCACGCTCCGCTGGGCGTGGGAGCGCGGCGAGCGGGTCTTGTTTCTGCCCGATCAGCATCTCGGCCGCAACACCGCGTACAAGATGGGCGTGCCGCTCGACGACATGGTCGTCTGGGATCCGAACGAAATCTGGGGCGGCCTCGACCCCGACGCGGTCAAACGCGCGCGCATCCTTCTCTGGAAGGGACACTGCTCGGTCCACACGCGCTTCACGGTGCGCCAGATCGAAAACCTCCGCAAGGAACATCCCGGTCTGCGCGTCATCGTCCATCCGGAAGTGCCGTGGGACGTCGTGCAGGCCGCCGACGATGCCGGCTCGACCGAATACATCATCAAGACTGTGAAGGCGAGCCCCGCGGGATCCGTGTGGGCCGTCGGGACGGAGATTCACCTGGTCAACCGCCTCGCGCACGACGTGGCGCCCGATAAGACCGTGCTGTCGCTCGATCAGTTCGGCTGCCTCTGCTCGACGATGTTCCGCGTATCGCCCAACCACCTGCTGTGGACGCTTGACGGCCTCGTGGCCGGCCAGGTGCACAACCGCATCACCGTCCCCGAACACCAGAAGCACTGGACCAAGGTCGCGCTCGATCGCATGTTGTCGATCGAGTAGCGCCTGAAGTACGATCCTCAGCCTTGTTCCGTTCGATACGACGCGACTTGGCCTTTCGAGAAGGAGAACCTGCATGGCTTTCACTCTACCGGCGTTGCCCTACCCGACCGATGCCCTCGAACCGCATATCGACAAGCAGACCATGGAAATCCACCATGGAAAGCATCACAACGCATATGTCACCAACCTGAACGCCGCGTTGGAGAAGGCGCCCGAGCTGGCGTCGAAGAGCATCGATGAGCTGTTGAGCGGCATCAACAGCGTGCCCGAGGCCATTCGGACCGCGGTGAAAAACAACGGCGGCGGCCATGCGAACCACTCCATGTTCTGGCAGATCATGGGGCCGAACGCCGGCGGCGCCCCGACCGGCGCCATCAGCGACGCGATCAATTCGTCGTTCGGCGGGTTCGACAAGCTGAAAGAAGAAATGAAGAAGGCGGCGATCGGGCGCTTTGGCAGCGGCTGGGCGTGGCTCATCGCGAGCGGCGGCAAGCTGTCGATCGAAAGCTCGGCGAACCAGGACAGCCCCGTGATGGAGGGCAAGAAAATCGTCATGGGCATCGACGTCTGGGAGCACGCCTACTATCTGAAGTATCAGAACCGCCGGCCCGACTACATTGACGCCTGGTGGAACGTCGTCAACTGGGCCGAGGTGAACAAGCGTCTTCGCTGAGTGATCCTTTTCCTGTTTCTCGCGCACCTCGCGATCGGCATCGTCTTCACGCTCGTCTTCGTCTCGCGCGAAGCGGGCGTGAAGTTCTTCCGCTTCAATGCCGGCCTCGCCGCCATCCTGCTCGGCGTGGCCTTCATCTTCCGTCCGCCCGAAGCGTCAGCCACCGACGCGGGACGTCTGGCTGTCGCCGCGCTCATCGTGTTCGAAGCCGCGGTGCTGGTGTATTGGGCGACCGTCGGCCGCAGGCTCGCGTCCATTCGGCCCGCCATCGTCGCCATATGCGGTCGTCGCCGGCCTCGTCGCGCTCGTGGCGCAGGCCATCGGCCAGGCGTCCGGCCCTGCCGCGCAGGCGATGGTCGTTGCGAGCTTTCTCAGTTCGGCGGCGCTCCTCGGCGGCGCCTGCACGGCGATGATCCTCGGACACTGGTATCTCGTGATTCCTTCGCTCCAGGTGTCGCACCTGCAGTCGATCGTCAAGGTGCACATCGCCTCGCTGGTCGTGCGCGTCGTCGTCGTGGCAGCCGCCGTGTTCCTGGCCATCGTCAACTGGCAGCCGGGCATGGGACCCAGCTTCCGCGGCTACATCCTGTCGGTGGCCGGCATCTTCTTCTGGCAGCGTGTGCTGTTCGGGCTGCTCGGCCCGGCGCTGCTGTCGTATCTGACCTGGGAAACGGCGAAGATCCAATCGACGCAGTCGGCCACCGGCATTCTCTACGTCGATTTCTTCACGGTCGTCGTCGGAGAGGTGCTCGCGAAGTACCTGCTGCTGGCGACGCGCGTGCCGCTCTAGAAAAGTAGTACACTCGCCGTTTGCGGATTGCACCGCGGTCCGGAACCTGTGCAATTTCAGCCTACGAACCGCGTCAGGGCCGGAAGGCAGCAGCGCTAAGTAGATCCTGACATGTGCCGCAGGCCCTTCCGGGCCGCGGTCCAGTCCGCAAAGTTAGCTGCTAGCCCTTAGCCTTCAGCTCTTGAGCCTCTAATGTCATACCAAGTGATTGCGCGCAAATGGCGGCCGCAGAAGTTCGACGATGTCGTCGGGCAGACGGCGGTGACGCGGACGCTGCGCAACGCGCTCAAGAGCGGGCGGCTGGCGCAGTCGTTCGTGTTTGCGGGTCCGCGGGGCGTCGGCAAGACGACGACGGCGCGCATTCTGGCGCGCGCCTTGAACTGCGTGAACGGGCCGACGGCCGATCCCTGCGGCGTCTGCGACGCGTGCACGGAAATCGCCGAAGGGCGCGACATGGACGTCCTCGAAATCGACGCGGCCACGCACACGGGCGTCGACAACGTGCGCGAGGTGATCATTTCCGGGCTCGGCATCATGCCCGTGCGCGATCGGTTCAAGGTGTTCATCATCGACGAAGTCCATCAGCTGTCGGGGTCGTCGTTCAACGCGCTCCTCAAGTCGATCGAGGAGCCGCCGCCGCATGTCGTGTTCATGATGGCCACGACGGAGCTCGACAAGATTCCCGAAACGGTGACGTCGCGCTCGCAGGTGTACGAGTTCAGGACGATCAGCGGCAAGGCGATTGCCGATCAGCTCCGGCGCATCGTGGACGCCGACCAGATCGAGGTCGGCGACGATTCGCTGGCGCTCATCGCCCGCGATGCCGAAGGCAGCATGCGCGACGCGCAGAGCAAGCTCGACCAGGTGATTGCGTTCACCGGAAGCGCCATCACGGCCGCGGACGTGGCCGCCGTCCTGGGGCTTGTCGGACGCGATCTGCTGATCGACGCCGTGGAAGCGGTCGCCGACGAGAATGCGCCGGCGGCGTTCGAGCTGACCGGGCGCGCCGTCGAGATGGGGTACGACCTGCGGGCGGTGTGCCGCGAGCTGTCGAGAACGGTGCGCGACCTGCTCGTGCTGTCGGTCGATCCCTCGCGCATCGCCGACGCCGAGATTGCCGGCGAAGGAGAGCGCGAGCGGCTGCTGGCGCTCGTGAAGCGCTTCTCACGCGAAGATCTGCTGCGCGCGTTCGATCTGCTGGCGCGCGCCGAGATGGACATCCGCTCGGCGGCCCAGCCGCGCTATCACCTCGAGATGGCGCTGCTGCGGTGGATTCACCTGCGGAAGCTCATGCCGATTGAGGAGCTCATCGCCGGCGCAAGGGCGACTGGTGCAGGCGCTCCTGTCGCGCCGTCGGGTCCAGGTCGCCCATCGCCGGTTGTGGCCGGCAGACCAGCGCCCCCAGTTGTGAAACTCGCGCCCACGGTTAAGCCGGCGCCCGTAGTGAAATCGGCGCCTGTCGTCAATCCGTCGACACCTGTGGACGCCGCGCCCCGCGCCGACACGCCGTTCAAGGACGCCTTCCTCGCCGAAATCCGCAAGGGCAAGGGCGTGCTCTACAACATGTGCGTCGCGCAGGCGCAAAAGATTGAAGTGGCCGGCGATCGCGTCACGTTTACGTTTTCGGCCACTCAGCGCGCGCTTCGCGATCAATTCGAGCAGAACCGCGCGTGGCTCGAATCGCTGGCGCAGCAGGTGAGCGGGCGAAGGATGGCGGTTGCGGCCGTGCTCGTGGACCCTGTGGACGCCGCCGCCATTGCCGCGGCAGCCGGGCCGCCGGGCAACGTAGCCATGGCCATCGACAAGAAGGCCGAACTACGCCAGCAGGCGATGGCCGACGCGGGAGTCCAGGCGATGCTCGAAGTGTTTCCCGCGGAAATACGGGATGTAGAGGAAATATGAGGTTCACGGTTCAGGGTTCACGGTTCAACGTTCACGGTTCCTGGTTCGCGGAGTGCCAGCGCGATCGAACCCTGAACCCTGAACCGTGAACCGTGAACCGTGAACGACAAGGATCGCAGTTCCATGAACATCCAACAAATGATGAAGCAGGCGCAGCAGATGCAGGAGCGCCTGAAGAAGCAGATGGCTGAGCTCAGAGTCGAAGCCACCGCCGGGGGCGGCATGGTGACCGTCGTCGTCAACGGCAGCAAGCAGCTGATGTCGCTCAAGATCGACCCGGAGGTCGTGTCGAAGGAAGACGTCGAGATGCTGCAGGATCTGATTCTCGCCGCGATTAACGACGCCCATCGAAAGGCCGACGAAGAGCTGGCGCAGACCATGGGCGGCATGATGGGAGGGCTCCAGATCCCTGGTCTATGAGCCTCCCCGATCCGCTGATCCGACTCATCGAGGAGCTGCAGCGCCTGCCGGGCATTGGTCCGAAGGGCGCGCAGCGTCTGGCGTTTCACATTCTCAGGACTCCGCGCGAGCAGACCGATCGGCTGGTCGAGGCCGTGCGCGACGTCAAGGAAAGCGTGACGTACTGCTCGGTGTGCAACAACATCACCGACGCCGATCCGTGTGTGTACTGCCGCAACGATGCCCGCGACCATCGCGTCATCTGCGTCGTCGAAGAGCCGCAGAATGTGGCGGCGGTCGAGAAGACACGCGAGTTCAAGGGCGTGTATCACGTGCTGATGGGTGCGCTGTCGCCGCTCCAGGGCATCGGTCCCGACGATCTCAAGATCAAGGGGCTCCTCGCGCGGACGGCCGACGCGACCGAAGTGATTCTGGCGACCAACCCCAACGTCGAAGGCGAGGCGACGGCCATCTACCTGGCGCGGCTGCTCAAGCCGCTCGGCGTCAAGGTGACCCGCATCGCCATGGGCGTGCCCGTTGGCAGCGATCTCGACTACGCCGACGAAGTGACGATGCACAAGGCGCTCGAGGGGCGTCGCGAGGTGTGACGCTCACGTGATGCTCCCGACATCCCTCGAAGTGCCGGCGGCGATTCTCATCATGCTCAGCGGCGCGGTGGCGTGCTTCGCCGGCTACCGGCTGTTTCGTGTGGTCCTGGCGATTTACGGGTTCATTCTCGGCGCGATGCTGGGGAGCTCCGTGATGGGCAGCAGCCACACGGTGGGCATGGTCGTGGCCGCGCTCGTCGGGGGCATCGCCGGCGCGGTCATCATGACGTTTGCGTATTTCGTTGGCATCGCGCTCATCGGCGCGGGCATGGGCGCGCTCTTCGCGCACGTCGCGTGGGATCAGATGCGTTCGGTCGATCCGCCGGCTCTGGCGGTCGTGGCGTTCTCGGTGGTGGGGGCCGTCGGCGCGATGCTGCTGCAGCGGTACGTGATCATCATCACGACCGCGTTCAGCGGCGCCTGGACGATGATGGTGGGCGGGTTGGCGATTGCGGGCGACACCGGCGCCGCGCGCGCCGCGGCGACCGGCAACGTGTGGATTCTCTATCCGTTCACGCCCGTGGCCGGGCAGCGGTGGGTGCCGATTGCGTGGTTCGTGCTGGGGCTGATAGGCACTGGCGTGCAACTTGGTGTCACCGGGAAGAAGAAGCGGTAGGCGCGTTCGTTGACCGGCCGCGCGGTCATTCGCTAGTATTGAAGGTCGCCCGCCCTGGCGGGACCCACCCTGTTCCTCAGTAGCTCAACGGCAGAGCATCCGGCTGTTAACCGGAGGGTTGCTGGTTCGAATCCAGCCTGAGGAGCCATAACATCTTTCATATCAGCGACTTTCAGTCGCTGTTTGCGTTATCAATCGCTTCGTATTCAACCGGAGGGTCGATGATCGCAAGAGCACTGAAAATGCGCCGGCTTTCCTGACTTTCGCCTCGACAATCCACGCTTTGTCGTCGACGTTGCCTTTTTCGTGCCCTTTGGTTGCAACGTGATCGATGGTCCGATCTGCGTGGGACAGGCATCACTGTCCACCCGCGGAAAGCGCTCATGAGGCTCGAGGCTACGTCTGACGCGCGGAGGCGCCGGCCCCAATCAGCGCCTGTTCGACACAGAATGAGAGCGGACACCCGCGCGCTGCACCTCGAGGGGGTGACACTTGCGGGCTCAGATTGTGACCAAATAGGCCAGAAAGGCTATAATTGGACATGGCCACTGTGACCGTCGCCGACGCCAAGAATCACTTCTCCGATCTCCTGCGGCGCGCGGAGTACGGAGGAGAACGGGTCATCGTGGAGCGGCACGGCAAGCCGGTGGCCGTCATCGTCTCGACCGAGGATCTGAAACGTCTCGAAGCGCTCGAGGACGCGTCGGACGTTCGCGACGCCGAGGCGGCGTTGAAGGAGGCGGCAGCTCACGGCACCATTCCGCTCGACGCGGTGCTGCGGAAGCACGGGTTGAATCATCTGATTCAACCTCAACGCGCGACGGCACCGCGCGGGGGGAAGAACATGTCGGCTAAGCCGAGAAGCCTCGCCGCATCTCGCCCGAAGACGGGTCGCCGCCGGGCATAGCCGCCGGATGGCCGCCTACCGTGTCGTCTTGACGCCCGCTGCCGACCGGCAGCTCGCGAAATTACCTGGGCAGGCCCGGGAAATGGTGGCCGCCGCGATCGTCACACTAGCCTCAAATCCCCGGCCGCCAGGCTGCGTGAAACTTGCTGGCGCTGCAGATCTCTGGCGCATCCGCGTGAGGGATTACCGCGTCATCTATACGCTCGTTGCCGGCGATCTGATCGTGACCGTCGTGAAGATTGGCAACCGCAAGGACGTGTACCGATAGATCACACCACGGTTCGACCACCACGGGCGACAACACTCCAGCCTCGGCCCCGGCATTCCCGACGCGCCGCCCGACTGGCTCGCACGTCCAAACGGGCATCACGTTGCAGCCGGTCACCGAGTCGTCGCTGCTTGCGGATACCTGGGCGCGCTCGACGAGCTCGTCAAGAGCGGCAAGGTCAGAGAAAATCGGCTGTTCAAACTTCTCGGCCGCGCAATTGAGCGAGGCGGCGCTCGCACCGCCCGCCGGGGCTGCGCGGTTCGTCAGCGTGCAGAACGAATACAGCCTGCTTCATCGCGAGCCGGAGCGCGAGGTGCTTCCGGTGTGCGGGCCGCTTCGGCCTCGCGTTCATTCCTACTTTCGTCGGCCAGCGGTCTGCTGACCGGCAAGTTCGAACCCGGCTCGCGGCCGTCGACTGGCAGCCGCCTCGCGCTGCCGCGGGCGGCGCGATTCACGACCGAGCGCAACATAGCGATCGTGGTCGCCTGGCAGACCTTCGTCAAGGCACGCGGGCGAACTCTGCTCGATCTGGCGGTGTCCTGGCTGGCCGCACCTTCGCAGGTGTCGTCCGTGATCGCAGGACCGACACCTGCCGCACAAGGGCGCGCCAGTGCCGCGGTCGCTGACTGGACGCTGGGTCCGGACGACCTCGCCGAAATTGATCGGATCACGCTGGGGGACCGAATGCGGTAGGACCGATCAGACCGCGCCGACGTAGCTTTTCGAAGGTAACGGAATCCGAGTTACCGTGTGAAAAAGCTTCCGCTATCGATGACGAATTCGAGTACGGGGCCTGCGGGCTTCGAAGGTATCATCGTTGACGCGGTGACTTCGCCGAACGGCTCACAGATCGTTCGCGGCGCATGCGGCCACGATTGTCCGGACACCTGCCATTGGATCGTAGAGGTCCAGGACGGTACCGCCGGACGCCTGTACGGCGATCCCAACCATCCGTTCACCCGCGGCACGCTCTGCGCGAAGGTGAATCACTACCTCGAACGGGTCTACCATCCCGACCGCGTGTTGCACCCACTGAAGCGGGCAGGCCACAAGGGCGACGGGCAATTCGTCCCAGTGAGTTGGGACGAGGCGCTCGCCGACATCGCGTCCCAGTGGAAGGCGATTGTCGAAGAATCTGGCGCTGAAGCGATCCTCCCGTACAGCTCGGCAGGCGTGCAGGGGCTCATTCAGCAGGAGTCCATCGACGCGCGGCTGTTCGGTTCGATGGGGTGCAGCGGCCTCGATCGCCATATCTGCGGCGCGGTTGCTTCCGCCGGCCTCTCGGCCACCATCGGGACCGGGGCCGGAATCGATCCGGAGGAGATCGTCCACAGCCGGTACGTTGTGCTGTGGGGGACGAATACGATCGTCACGAACCTCCACTACTGGCCCTTGGTGCGCGAGGCGCAGCGTCGTGGCGCGAAGATTGTGGTGGTGGATCCGGTCCGGACGCGGACCGCGGAAGCGGCCGACTGGCACCTCCCGATCACGCCAGCCACCGACGCGGTCTTGGCGCTCGCGATGATGCACGTCATTGTTCGCGACGGCCTGGTGGACCACGACTACGTGTCGCAGTACGCCGTCGGCTACGAGGCGCTCGCGGAGCGCGTGCTGCAGTACGCGCCGGAGCGCGTGGCGGACACGGTCGGCCTGCCGGCGAACGACATCGAGCGATTTGCGCGCGAGTACGCCATGACGCAGCCCTCCCTGCTGCGGCCCCTCATCGGCCCCGAGCATCATCGCAACGGCGCGATGCAGTTTCGCACGATGGCCTGCCTGCCGGTGCTCACCGGAGCGTTCAGACACCGCGGCGGCGGCCTGGCCCGTTCCACACACAAGCTGCACTTCGCCGTCCTGGACATGGACAGCGTGACGAGGCCCGAGGCGCACAAGGCCGGCGTCCGCGTTCTGAACATGCGCGATCTCGGAAAGGATCTCTGCGACCGCGCCCTGAAGCCGCCGATCCGGTCGCTCATGGTCTACGGCGCCAACCCGATGGTGTCGATGCCGAATCAGGGCCGGATTCGCGACGGTCTCCTGCGCGGCGACCTGTTCACCGTCGTGCACGACCTGTTCGTCACCGAGACCGCGCGGTACGCCGACTACGTGTTGCCCGCCACGAGCCAGATCGAGCATCTGGATCTGTCTCCGGCCTGGGGCCACCTCTATCTCGCGCTGAATCGCCCGGCCATCGCGCCGCGCGGCGAATCGGTGTCGAACACGGAGCTCTTTCGACGGCTGGCACGGGCGCTTGGCCGCACGGAGTCGCACCTGTTCGACAGCGACGAGTCCATGCTACGCGCGGCCCTGGCGAGCCGACATTCGTGGCTCGATGGGATCACCTACGAACGCCTGTGGGAGCAGGGATATGCTCGTTTGAACTGTCCCGAGGATTGGCGCCCCTTTGCGCACGGAGGTTTTCCGACGCGAAGCGGGAAGGCGGAGCTGTACCTCCGAGCCGCTGCGCGAAGCCGGCCACGATCCGCTGCCGGCCCCGGGCGAGATTCGCTCGAACCACGGTCTGCGGTTGATCACGGGGAAGCAGCTGCACTTCCTGAATTCGGGATACAACAATCAGGACCGGCACAGCCGCCGGGCGGGGGAACTGTTCATTCAGATTCACCCGGAAGACGCGCGAACACGTGGCGTCGCCAGCGGGGACCTCGTGTCCGTGCGCAACGGGAGCGGTGAAGTGCGGGCCGTCTGCCGGGTCTCCGACCGCGTCCGGCGCGGCGTCGCCTGGATGCCGTTTGGCGGGTTCATGGATGCGGATGGCAGGCGCCTCTCGGTCAACGTCCTCACGGAGGAAGAGCCGACCGACTGGGGCGGTGGAAGCGGCTTGTACGACGCGTTCGTGGACGTGAGGCCAACGTGACCGGAGGCCGGGCGTCCTACGACGACGGGCGAGCGTACTGATTGAACCACGCGATCGTCCGGGTCCATGCCTGCGCCGCCGTCTCCTTGTTGTAACGTTCCGGGGTGGCGTCATTGAAGAAACCGTGAACCGAATTGGGCCAGATGTGACCCTCGTAGGGGATGTTGTTCTTCTTCAATTCCGCCTCGTACGCCGGATATGCCTTCACAAGCCCCGCGTCGAGCGCCCCGTGATGCACGAGGATCGCCGCTTTGATCTTCGGAACCTCTTCCGCCGGTGGCGCGCCGCCATAAAACGGTGCGGCTGCCGCCAGATCGGCGCCCAGTATCGTCGCCAGCGTGTTGGACATCCCACCACCGAAGCAGAAGCCGGTCGCGCAGACTTTGCCGTTGCCGAGCGCGTGGGCCTTGAGCCACTGAGCGGAGGCCACGAAATCCTGAGTCATCTTCGGGCGATCGATCTTGGCGAACAGTTGGCCGCCTTTGAAGTCGTCGCTCGGATATCCGCCGACCGAGGTCAGCGCGTCCGGCGCAAAGGCAATGAAGTTCTCCAGCGCAAACCGCCGCGCCACGTCTTCGGTATGCGGATTGAGACCGCGATTCTCGTGGATCACGAGCACCGCAGGCAGTTTTGTGGGCTTTTCGCTCCGGGTTGTTTGGCTGAACGGCCGGACGAAATAGCCGCGAATCTGCCCATTGCCATTGGGTGAAGGTATGGTCTCGTAGCTGGCCGTGATCCGCTCGTCATCCTTGCGAACCTGCTGCCCCAACGCGTAGTTCGGCATCAGCGCTTCGACGATGGCGGCGGCGCTCAAGCCGGCGACCGTAAAACGATTGATTCCCTTCAGAAAATCGCGACGACTGACCTCGCCATGAATGTAACGTGTGTACAGATCCACGGCTTCGGGAGGGATCCTTCTCTTCGCCTGTCCTTGATTCTCGTCCATCGATGCCTCCTGTGACCCGTCGAGGATATCACTCTCCATCGTCCAGACAATTCGCATAATGTGCGCAGCATGACGGCCAAACGGTCTAGAAAGCGCGTCGCATCGGTGCGTGAGTACGTCGCGTCGAAGCCGAAAGAGTCTCGAGCCAGCCTCGAAGCGGTGCGCCGGGCGATTCTCAAGGCGCTCCCGAATGCGCAAGAAGGGCTGGCCTATCAGATGCCGGCCTACACGCTGAACGGCGTCGGCGTGCTGTATTTCGCCGGGTGGAAGTCACACTACTCGCTCTATCCCGCAAGCGATGCGTTGGTCGAGGCGTTCGCCAAGGAGCTGGCGCCATACGAACGCAGCAAGGGGACGCTCAAGTTCCCATTGTCCGAGCCTGTGCCCGTCCGCCTGATTGAGCGGATCGCGAAGTTCCGGGCCCGGCAACTCACGACGCGCGACGCGGCCACGGGCCGGCGCAAAGGCGGACGGGAAGGACAGGTCGATCGGATCCGCCGCATCTGCGCCGCGCTTCCCAGCGCGTTCGAGAAGATGTCGCACGGCACGCCCTGCTTCTTCGTCGAGCAGGGCAAGGGCTGCTTCGCGATGTTTTCCGAGCACCACCGCGACGATGGCCGGCTGTCGCTTTGGGTGCCGGTGGCGGACGGCCTGCAGCCGCTGATGATCGAAGAATCGCCCGACATCTATTTTTACCCGCGGTACGTCGGCGCCGGCGGGTGGGTCGGCATCCTGCTCGATCAGATCGCGGATGACGCGCTCGAGAGCCACCTGCGCGAGGCGCGGCGGATCATCGCGTCCAAGCGGAAACTCGGCCGATGGGTTATGCGGCCTCGTGGTAGTAGAACTTGAGCACGCCGCCAAGCCGCTCACGGCACCGTAGTGGGCCGGGTCCGCGTGAGGCAGTCTTCGGCGCGATGAGCTCGTTGCCCAACCCTTGGTGCGGCCGTTCCTCGTGATAGTGATCGAACGCGCGGACGGCGGCTCGGAGGTGTTTCTCGCCGAGTGGCACGATGCGGTCTAAGCACTCGGACTTGACGGACCCCACAAACCGCTCGGCGAAGGCGTTCAAATTGGGGCTGCGAGCAGGCAGGAGCAATGGCTTCACACCATGGTCCCGCAGCAGATCCCGGAACGCCGCCGTGTAGAGAGGATCCCGGTCCAGAATGAGGTATTCCATGCCGCGGAGGAAGCCATCATCGGCGTCGGTCAGGTTTCGTGCGACCTGCGTCATCCAGTTCCCATCCGGTTGACTGGTGATCCCAGCGATCTCCACGGTGCGGGTCTTGAGCTTCATGACGAAGAGCACGACGTAGCGGACCAGTCCGGCCACGGTCAGCACTTCGACGGCCCGAGTCTTTGAAGCGCGAGATCTTGGTGTGCCCACTACTCGTCGGTGGCGCCGTCATGCCGGAGGCGAAGGATCTGCCGGTGGATCTGGCGCCGCTTGCGTTACGACAAGCGTTCGCCGTGCTGGACAGGTCCTTCAGCGAGAGCGTGAAGCCTCTGATGGACGCACTGGCGCGAGCGTGATGACAGGCGAGCCGTGCCTACTGAAAACTCCATACGGCTCGAGGTCACAATGCGCACGCCGTCGCGAGCGCAATCGGCGTTGCCCTTTTCTTGCCCTTTCGATGCAACAAGGAGCGGCAAACGGCGGCAAGCGGCGACACAAAGCGAAGGCCGAAAATCGACGGATTCTCCAAGCGATGGTGCGAGGTCCGGCACCGCTCAGCACACCGCCGCAAAGGACGGCTAACGTTTCTTGGTCCGCCTGTTAACCGGCGGGTTGCTGGTTCGAATCCAGCCTGAGGAGCCACTCGCCGTTGGTCTATTCCGGTCACATGGGTGACAGTTCATTCCGCAGACATGGGTAACACTTCGACCCGAACGGACCACGCGAAGCCGCGGCGATTCCAGGCGATGACCGTGGGGGGGCGGATGCGTCCAGCATAGCTGGCTGCCCCGTGTGCAGAGGGTCGGGTTTGCTGCTCTGAGGTTCTTGCGAACCGCAGGGTAGAATCGGCCGCACGTAAGGAGACTCTATGCGACTTGTTCGAAGCACGCTGTACGCGCTAGTCGGAGGAGCCATTGTGGTGGCCGCGGTGCACGCGCAGTCACCGACGGCAAGGGAAACCGGCGCCCGTGGGCCTGCACCGAACCTCGCCTTTGCCTTCGAGCTGCGCGCGACTGTCGCCGCGCCAACCGAGGTTGGCCAAGTGCCGAACGGCCGGCGACGGATCGTGGACATCACCGGAGGGACCTTCGAGGGACCCGGCATCAAGGGTAAAGTGCGGCCCGGCGGCGCCGATTGGCAAGTCGTGCGAGGCGACGGGTTTACGGAGCTCGATACGCGTTACACGATCGAGACCGACAAGGGGCAGCTCGTCTACGTCCAGAACGCTGGGATGCGCCACGCCCCGCCCGACGTGATGCAGCAGCTCCTCGCCGGGCGGCCAGTCGACCCGAAGCTCGTCTACTTCCGGACCGTCCCGAAGTTCGAGACCGCAGCGCCTGAGCTCCAGTGGCTGACACGAGCCGTGTTCATCGGCATGGGCGAACGCTATCCGACCGAGGTCGTCGTCCGGTTCTGGCGCGTCGAGTAGTTTCCGGCGGGCCCAAAAAGTCTTCTATAATGCGCCGGCCAGTCCGCTTCACCGTGAAGGACAACATGCACGTGAGACGAACGCTGATCGGTGTGTTCGGGGCCGCGCTTGGTGTCACGCTCGTGGCGCAGACGCCCGTGAGCGAGGTTGACGCGCACATCAACACGGCCAGGGCCGCAGCGGGACTCGACTACCGCGCGACGTTCGTGAACCTGTGCTTCCCCGGCGCGAATCCCGGTCTCGCCAATCCGGCGGTCGCGCGCGCGGGCGGTGGAGGGGCAGCGGGCGGACGTGGCGCAGCCGGAGGGCGGGGTCCCGCCGTCACACCGGATCGCGCGACGTGGTACGCGTCGCCGTACAAGGTCTTCGACAACTTCTACTGGCTCGGCACGCGACAGCATTCGTCGTGGGCGTTGCGCACGAGCGACGGCCTCGTCATCATCGACACCAATTTCGCGTGGGCCACCGAGCCCGAGATCATCAACGGTCTGACAACCCTTGGACTCGATCCCCGGCAAATCAAGTACGTCGTCATCAGCCATGCACACGGCGATCACGATCAGGGCGCCGCAGAACTGCAGAAGCGATTTGGCGCCAAGGTCGTGATGGGCGCGCCCGACTGGGACTCGACGCTGCAGCGGCCCGCGACAGCGGCCGGCGGCGTTCCGACCCGCGACGTGGCCGTCGGTCCCGCAGGCATGAAGCTCACGCTCGGCGACACGACGATCGACCTCGTCCCGACGCCCGGACATTCGCCTGGCACGTTGTCGTTCGTGTTCCCGGTCATGGATCAGGGACAGCCGGTTATGGTCGCGTATTCCGGCGGCACGCTGACCGGCGCGTTCGGCACCAACGGCGCGCGATGGGACGAATACGTCGAGTCGCAGAAGCGAATCGCGAAGGCGGCCGCCGAAGCGGGTGCGACGGTCATCCTTTCGAACCACAGCGAGTACGACAAC
The DNA here is from genome assembly GCA_963755195.1 of uncultured Acidobacteriota bacterium. GTDB lineage: Bacteria > Acidobacteriota > Vicinamibacteria > Vicinamibacterales > CAVVIG01 > CAVQJU01. The sequence goes on from CAVWIZ010000001.1 coordinate 1,349,416, forward strand.
GCCTACACGAAAGCTCGTCTCATCGCCGCGAAGCGTGAAGCCGGCGAAGGCCATCCGTTCGTCGTCGGCGCCGCGGGGGTGCAGCGGTATTTCACCGTCATGACCGAATGCGCGATGGCGTCGAAGCTGCGAGTAGGCGCGAAGTAACCATGACCGGGCGTCACACGCACCGGCTCATCGGCGGAATCCTCATGTTGGTGTGCGCCACGCTCGCGGCACAGCCATCGCAGCCGGCGCGGTCCTCCGCATCTGGCGTCTACACCGCGGATCAGGCGGCAGCAGGCGAGAAGATCTACTTCGACAGGTGCGCCAGCGTGTCACGGCGACGATCTCGGCGGCCGCGAGCGGGCGCCGGCACTCACCGGCGACGCCGTTTTTCGAGGCGTGGTCCGGCAAGGACCTGCGACAACTGCTCGACCGGCTCGAGTCGATGCCGCCGACCGCGCCCAGGAGCCTGTCCGCCGACGGAATACGTGTCGTTGCTCGCGTTCCTTCTGCGGAATGCGGAGATGCCGAGCGGGGCGACCGCGCTGCCCACCGATCGCGCTCAGCTCGCCAGGATCACCTTCGGGCGCTCGACAGGGGTCGCGCCGCCAGCCGCCGCCAACGCGCGCAATACAGCAGCGCCCGCAACGGCACTGCCCGCCGCGCCGCCATCGCGGCCCGCCGTCAACACCGGTGGGCCAACGACCACCTGGCCCACCTACGGCGGCAACCTGGCGAGCCAGCGCTACTCGCCCGCCGACCAGATTACGAGGGACAACTTCAACAGACTGGAAATCGCCTGGCGGCTGAAGACCGATTTCCTGGGCCCGCGGCCCGACACGCTCTATTCGGCGACGCCACTGCTGGTGGACCGCGTGCTCTATACGACCGCAGGGCATGCGGCGGGCAGCCATCGCACTGAACGCCGTGACCGGCGAGATGCTCTGGATGCACGCGGAGGACGAGGGGCGTCGCGGTCAGAACGCGCCGCGGAACGGCGCCGGCCGCGGCGTCGCCTACTGGGCCAGTGCCGACGGAGCCGACCGGCGCGTGATCTACGTCACGCCAGGCTACCGGATGCTGGCGCTCGACGCGAAGACCGGCGCCCCCGTACCGGCGTTCGGGAAGAACGGCGTGGTGGACCTGAAGCTCGAGGCCGATCAGGATGTCGATCTCGACACCGCCGAGCTCGGGCTCAACGCGACGCCGCTCGTCGTCGGCGACGTGATCGTCGTCGGCGTGTCGCACCGCCCCGGCACCGCACCGCGGACGATGCGGAACGCGCGAGGCATGGTGCGTGGCTACGATGCCCGCACCGGCAAGCGGCTGTGGATCTTCCACACCATTCCGCGAGCGCGGCGAGTTCGGCTACGACACCTGGCTCGAGAACTCCGCGGACTACAACGGCAACACCGGCATCTGGGCGCAGATGAGCGCCGACCCTGAATTGGGGCTCGTCTACGTGCCGGTCGAAATGCCGACCGGCGATTACTACGGCGGCAACCGGCCCGGCAACACGCTGTTTGCCGACAGCCTGGTGGCGCTGGACGTGAAGACCGGCCGCCGCAAGTGGCACTACCAGACCGTGCATCACGACTTGTGGGACTGGGATCTTGCCTGCGCGCCGATCCTGTTCGACATGCAGGTGAACGGGCGCACGATCAAGGCCATCGCGCAGCCGACCAAGCACGCGTTCCTGTTCGTCTTCAATCGCGAGACGGGCGAACCGATCTGGCCGATCGAGGAGCGGCCCGTACCGCAGTCGGATGCGCCGAAGGAGCGCAGCAGCCCGACGCAGCCGTTCCCGACCAGGCCCGCGCCGTTCGACCTGCAGGGCATCACCGAGAACGACCTGAATCGACTTGACGCCTGAGCTGAAAGCGCAGGCGCTGGAAGTGGTGAAGCGCTACAAGATGGGCCCGCTGTTCACGCCGCCGGTCGTGAGCTCGCTTGACGGACCGCTCGGCACGCTGCAGGTGCCGTCGGAAGTCGGCGGCGCGAACTGGCCGGGCGGTTCATTCGATCCGGAAACCAACCACCTGTACATCCATTCGCACACGAACGTCTATGTGAACGGGCTCGTGCCGGCCGACTCCACAGCAGTCCGACATGGGGTACATCGGCGGACAGGCGCGCGCCGGTGGCGCGGGCCCGCGTGGCGCTGGTCCCGGCGCAGGCCGGGGTGGTGGCCGCCCCGGGCGAAGGTGGCGGCGGCGGACGAGGCGCGACCGTGCAGGGGCTGCCATTGCTCAAGCCGCCCTACGACCGGATCACCGCCTACAACATGAACACCGGCGACATCGTCTGGCAGAAGACGCACTCGTCGACGCCGGACGAGATCAAGAACCATCCCGCGCTGCGCGGCCTGAACCTGCCGCGGCTGGGACAGCCGGGCCGCACCTTCATCGGCACGTTGACGACGAAGACGCTGCTGATTGCCGGCGAAGGTGGCGTCCACACGAACGAGGCCGGCAAGCGCGTCGCGTTGCTGCGGGCCTACGACAAGCGGACCGGCGAGGACGCGGGCGCGGTCGAGATGCCGAACAAGCAGACCGGCTCGCCGATGACCTACATGATCGACGGCAAGCAGTTCATCGTGCTCGCCGTCAGCGGGAACGACGGCGCGGAGATCCTCGCGTACGCGTTGCCGTAGCGCTCGAAAGGACATATGGAGCTGGATCGCAGGGGCTTCGGGAAATCACTGGGCGGTGTTGTTGGCGCCGTGCTCGCCGGCATGCCCGCGCGAGCATCCGCTCAGGCGCCGGCTGCTGCGGCTGGCGGGCGCGCATCCGGTCGCCTCGCACCGACGAAGGTGACGCGCATTCGGCTCTTCTACCCGCAGAACTACGACCGCAATGGGCCGCAGGCGTTCCCGCAAAGCAACATGGTCGTCCTCGTCGACACCGATGCCGGCATTACTGGCGTCGGCCAGGGCGGCTCGCCGGACACCGTTCGCAACGTCGCGCGCAGTGTCATCGGCCGCAATGCGTTCGACACCGAGATGATCTGGCACGCCGCGTTCATGGACGGCTTCTACTCGCCGGGCAAGGAGCGGCTGCACGCGCTCGGCGCCATCGATCTCGCGCTCTGGGACATCAAGGGCAAAGCACTCGGTGCGCCGCTGTACCAGTTGTTCGGGGGCAAGGCGCGCGAGCACATCGAGCTGTACGCGACGTCCGGCCTGCCACAGGGCCTTGTGCCGCCGGCGGAAGCGGCGGCGATGCCGCTCAAGGAGCGGGCGGCGCGAACGATGGCCTCCGGGTACCGTGTGTTCCGGGTGGACAGCGACATCCTTCCGAATCCCGGCGGCCCCGCGGGCGAACGTCCGCGGAGCGCCCAGGGCGCCACCTTCGATTCGCGATCGCACATCCGCCTGATCGCCGAGGCGGCGGCGCAGATGCGCGAGGGCGTCGGTCCCGACGGCAACTGGATGATCGACCTGCATCAGAAGTTCGACTTCCACGAGGCCGTCGAAGTGTGCCGCCTGATGGAACCGCACCGCCCGTTCATCGTCGAGGACCCGCTGCGGGAGGAGCAGTTCCGGACGCAGGTGCCGAAGCTGCGGGTCATGACGTCGGTGCCGCTGGCGCCGGGTGAGGAGTGGGGGACCCTCGCGGACTTCAGCCCACTCGTCGAACAGCGCGACATCGACTTCGCCCGTGCGTCGCTGCCGAACGTGGGCGGAATCACCGAGATGCTGAAGATCATGGCGGTCTGCAACACGCACCGCGTCGGCATCGTCCCGCATTTCACCGGGCCGGTCGCGACCGCCGGTCATATGCACACGATGATGGCGTTCCCGGGACAGGTGCTGATGGAATACAACCTGGGCGAGCGCCCGGTGCCGTACCTGCCCGACTTCCTGGAGTGCCGCAACGGCAAGGTCTGGCCGAACGATCGCCCTGGCCTCGGCGTGACCGTAGACGAACGCCAGCTCACGTTCGTCGAATCGATCACCGAGGGAGCGCCGGGGGCCACGCAGCGGCGCCTCGACGGCTCCCTCACGCACTGGTAGGTCCTGACTGACAGCCCGCGCGCCCTACTTCAACTCGTCGAAGACGACCTGAACGTTCTGCAGCAGCCTCACCGGGGTCGGCGTGGCATAGCCCGCGTACTTCGCCGGAATCTTCCAGGCCTTCGCCACCTCGTCCGCCGACTTGCCGGCCGCCTTCGCCGTACGCACGTCGTTCGCAAAGTCACGATTGAACTGCGCGTACTCGCGGAGATCCGCCACAGTCATCGTCCTGCTGTGCCCCGTGATGATGGTGTCGATGTTCTTGACCGTGTCGGCGGCCTTCGTCAGCGAGTCGGCGATCGCGAGACCGCTCCCGCCGTTGACGGCATCGAGGCCCGGGATGTTCTTTCCCGAGAAAATGTCGCCGGCGTGCATGGCGCGCAGCGCCGGAAACACGACCCACGCATCGCCGTTGGTGTGGCCGCGGCCGAAGTAATAGAGGTCGATGCGATCGGCGCCGGTCCCGATCGTCATCCGGTCCTTGAAGGTCTTCTTTGGCATGCCGCGGCCGTTGTTGGCCTTGAAGATGTTCGGGGGCTGACCGCTCGGCGCGGTCTGCGTCGACGCACGCATCTCCTGCATGTTCGCTGCGGTGTTCTCGTGCACGATGACTTCGACGGTCGCCGGAAACTCGACGTTCCCGCTCACGTGGTCGCCGTGGGTGTGCGTGTTGATAATGGTCGTGATCGGTTTGGGCGTCAGGTTCCGGATGGCCTCCAGCACCGGCCGCCCCCAGTCAGGCAGCTTCGTATCGACGACGACGACGCCGGTCGCGCCGACGAAGACGGCCGTGTTACCGCCCCCGCCCTTCAGCATAAACAGGTTGTCGCGGAGCTTCTCGACCTCGACGACCTTCGGCGCCGCCGCCTGCCCGGCCGCACCGGCGGCTGGCTGCTGCGACGCGGTGACCGCCAGCGACAGGGCGCCGGCCATCAGTAACGTGGCGAGAACGATGACCCTCTTCATTCAGCCTCCTGTTTGCGAAGCTGCGGGAGTGCTCGCGCGCCCTCGCGCCACACGACGTGGCTGTTCCGCTGGCTTCGCTCAGTTGGTCGCGAAGCAGTAGAGCAGACCCGCCCCGCCGGTCGGGGCGAGCTGCTCCAGGCCGCACCCTTGCGACGGGTGAATCTGGTTCCACGAATTCACACCGGGGTTGCGGCCCAGGCGATCGGCGTGGCCGAGCATGGCCTTCGCGTCGGCGTTGCCCACCGTCCAGTCGCGGCAGGTGTCCGCGTTCTTCGTGCCGTCCTCGTTCGTGCCGGTGAGGATGTCGTGCTGCAGCGGCTGCGCCACCGGCTGGGGCGGATTGCCCGCGAGGTAGTTCGGGACCGTACCCTTCTCGGTCAGCGCCGTGGCCGCCGTGATCTTGTTGTTCGCGCTGTGCAGGTCGGCCACGCTGCTCGCAATCAGCTCGCCCTTGGCGTTGTACCAGGGCCCGTTGCCGATTCGCGTCTTCGCGTCGACCGTGCTGGAACTCAGGTAGGCGTGCCAGGTCTTGCCGCCCGCGCCCGCCGCCTGCGCCAGTGACTGGCAGAGTGCGTCGCCGCCGGCGAGGCCACCGAGGTTCCCGCCTTTCGGGTTCGAGCTCGTCACGAAAAAGCTCATGTTGGCTGCCGCGCGTTGCGCCAGACCCGTCGCCACCGCGCCAGTGATGCACACGGTCATGGCTGCCGCCAGATGTTTCTTGTTCATCGCTCGCTGCTCCTTTTGACGGCCCGCGCCGTCAGAACCGATTCCATCAGACAGTCTACCCGCGCTGACGCTGCGGCTGATAGGCCGAGCGTGGGGCGGGTACGTTCAGGGACAGAATCCCTCCGGCAGCCTTCCATGACTCAAGATCCAGGGCAGCACTCAACGTGAGGCCGTGTTCATTCGCGGAACGGGCTTGCCCCACACCTCGAACTTGGAAACCGAGACGAAGCCGCCGACGCCGTGGCCGGAACCCGGTATCAGCTGCGCCCAACCAATCTCGTCCACCCTGGACAGGTCCGGCTTCTCCACCCAGGTGCCGTGGGTGACCGTCTGGGGCACCTCGAGCTTCAGCCACCGGAGCGACGACAACACGACCTCGTTCTCGATATGAGACACGTCGGGTGTGCCGGTGCCGGGATCGCCTACGAGGAACGTCCCGTCTGCCAATTTCACGACGAGCCTGGCCACGTGAAACCCCGAGACGTACGTGCCCCAGATGACACGACCGCGGTTCGACATGTCCACGAAGTTGTTCTTGTGACGCAGCGTCACGGTCACGGCGCCGCACGAGCCGGCCCAGAGTTCGGGCCGCTCGGTGCCGTAGATGAGGAGGCACGTCGGGCCGCCCCAGTCGTCTGCCCACGAACCCGGGCGCAAACTCTTCCTGTATTCAGGGATGTACTTCGCGTTCGGATCGTAGATGTTCAACACCAGGTCGGGCGTCGTCACGACCTCCTGCGTCACGCTGGTCAGCGGAAGCGTGTTGGCGTCGTAGGTCTTGGGATTCCGCCAGTGCTCGCTGAAGAACCGCGGTCCCGGGTCCGGCGGCTGGGGAATTCCTCTGGGACGGGGAGGGGGCTGCTGGGCCAGCAAAGACGTCGCAACACTGCCCGCGAACGCAACCGCCGCACACAGACGAAGGAACGTGGGCATAGGGCTCTCCATCCGCGAGGACTACACCACATCTGCTCGGATCGATCAACGATCTCGACGGCCCGCATTCGCGTGGCTCGCTTGAATGCCGGCGCCGATGTGGCCGGGATGACGCTCGTGAGTCAGCGTCTACGCGGTGTCTGCGGCGGAGCCGGCAGTTCAAACACCCAAAGCGTCGCGCCTCGATCGGGCGGATTCCTGATCTCCGGCACAAGCGCCGGGAAGGTCGCGGCCTGCGCGCCGCCGTTGCCGGTCACCAGCGCGATGTACTGCCGTCCGTTGACCAGGTACGCGATCGGCGCCGAGCTCGGCACGTCGTTCAGGCGTGTGCGCCAGAGCTCACGCCCGGTCGCATCGTCATACGCCGAGAATCCCCGGTCGATGGCACCAGCGAAGACAACGCCGCCCGCGGTCGCGAGCACGCCCGTGGACATCGGCGCTCGTTGACGCGCCATCCAGAGCGTTTTCTTCGTCTGAATGTCGATGGCGTGGACGCGCCCGTACTTGCCGTCGCTGTCCGGCCGTGGCCGCAGCGCCCAACGCACGCCCGTCGACAGGCTGCCGCGTCCGCCGGGCGCGACCGGCAGCAGATCCATGCACGCTTCGACCAGCGGCACGAACAGGACGTGGCTGTCGGGATTGTAGGAGTCCGGCAGCCAGTTTTTCGAGCCGCCGGCGTGCGGGCACGTCATCACGGTCCGGCCGTTGCCAGGTGTCAGGTTCGCGTCGATCTGCTTCGCGCCGGTCTTCGGATCGACGCTGGTGATGACGTTCTGCACGCCGAGATCGAACGAGAAGGCGTATTCGCCCTGCTTCGCGTCGAGATAGTCGTAGACGGCCTGCTTGCCGCCGGTGCCGACGAGCAGACCGCCGCCCGGCGTCAGCCTGATCAGCATGCGAGTGAACGCCCAGTCGTAGTCCCACTGATCGTTCGACAGATGCTGGTAGTGCCACTTCAGCTTGCCGGTGTCCGGGTCGATCGCGAGCGTCGAGTCCGTGAACAACAGATCGTCGTTCGCACCGGCGGCAGGATTGCGGTACGGCCCGGTGTCATACGTCTGGCCGACGCCGATGTAGAGCAACCCGGTGGTTGAATCGTAGCTTCCCGGCACCCAGACCGATCCGCCGTTCCGCTTTTCATACGGCACGTTGTTCCAGGTGTTCCCGCCGAGCTCGCCGTCCTTTGGAATCGTGCCGAAGCGCCACGCCTCTTTGCCGGTCTGCGCATCGAGCGCGACGATGTAGTTGCCCCCCGGCGCGCGTCCGGTGGTGCTGGCGACGATCTTTCCCTTCGCGACAGTCACGCCGCCCGTCAGACCGTACCCCTGCTTCTGTTCGGCAATCGGCTTGTCCCAGACCAGGCGGCCGGTCCTGGCGTTGAGCGCCACGATATGTGTGTCCGACGTGCCCACGTAGACGTTGTCGCCGTAGAGCGCGATCGCACGCTTGACGCTGGGAGACGTGCCCATCGGCAGACCGTCGCGAGTACTGCCACAGCAAGTCGCCGGTCGCGGCGTCAATCGCCTGGACTTTGTCGCCGTAGGCGTGGACGAACAGTACGCCATCATGAAACAGCGGTGTGCTTTCGTTGGGACCGTTGGGCAACGCCCAGCTCCACGCTGCGCGCAGCGTCGCCGACGTTGTCCTTGTTGATCAGCTTGAGGGGGCTGAACCCCTGGCCGTCGTAGCCACGACGCCATGTCGGCCACTCGCCCGCTGGCGGGGTCTGAAGCATCGCGTCGGTCACGGGTGTGTACCTGTCGAGCGGATTCACGACCGCCGGCCCGGGCGGCAACACGGCGTTGGGCGACAGGCCGCCGCTCGGCCCGCCCGTGGCGCCTGGCAGCAACATCGTTCTGAGCTGATCGATATCACTCGGCAGCGGTCTGGGGCTGGCGATCAGCTGATTCTGCGACATGAGATACGCGAGCAGGACGGCGTGCTTCTCGGCGCCGAGCGAGCCCGGCGCTGCCGGCGGCATCGCCTCGATCTTGGCAAACACCACGTCCGCGGACCTGCCGAACCAGGCCGACCGGAACTCGACACCTTTGAGCGGCGGGCCAAATTCGCCGTCGTCCAGATTCTTTCCGTGACACGACGCGCAGCTCTCCTGGTAGATGGCGTCCCCGGCGCTTTGCTGCGCCGTCGTGAACGTCGGCGCGCCGAGCGACTGCGCGGAGATTGGGAAGATCAGGCGAGACGTCAGAATCGCGGCCGCGACCGCGCAGGAGACGGCCAACAGACGGATGCGGTGAACTCGCATAGGGGCAAGTGTACCCTCACGGCCGCTCTATGGGCTCGTTGTCGTCTGGCTCGACCCCGCGAACAGCCTCTGCCCCGTGCTGATCAATACCATTGACCGGGCGTTACCGAGCAAGGTGCCGTCCTTCGCGCGGGTTCCCTCGACAGCGACCTCCTCACCGACCTTCACCGAGTTGGGCGTCCAGCCGTTACGCAGGAGCGCATTGGGGTTGCCCAGCTCGAGCGCCCAGTTGTCGATCTTCCCCGTCTCCGCGTTCTTCACGTCGACGTAGAAGTAGCAGTGGGGATTCGTCCACTCGATCTTCGTCACCGTCCCGGTGAGCTTGATCGGCTTGCTCGCGTCGTACTCGGCCGCGAACGAGTGATGTGCCATCACAGGCACGGCGCCAATAAGCAGAGCGGCAAGGCCGGCAGCGGCAACAGTCAACCTGGTTCTCATTACTTGCCTCCACTGGGACCGAACAGACGACTGGAGTCTCTCTCGTTCTCGAGGCAGAACTCCTCGATCATCTGAGTATCGATCATGATCTTCATGTTCATGTCAATCGTAAACGGTTTCGTATACGCCTTGGGATCGTCGATGGTGATCGCCAGGTTGAGCGTCCCGAAGTCCGGCCGGGTGATCCGTTCGGTCATGGTTGCGGCATCGGTGATGGGATTACCGGCCGTGTCGAGCCACTCGCTTTCGCGAAATCCCTTCGTCGTGATCACGAACGTGTCTCCCTCCCACTTCCCAATCGAATACCCACTGTAGATCGGGTGCATGAACTCGGGAAACGGCCGGCCGTCCGTGTAGATCTGCCTGAACTGGGCGTTCCATTCGTTGAGCATGAGCAGTTCGCCGGGGACGTGAAACATCTTGGTGAAGTGCGGGAGCCAATACACCCGCGGGTAGTTGTCCGGCTGGCAGCGGTTGTGCGGATCGTCTTTGGAGAGATCCGCCGTCCGTTTCTTGGCGAGCTCCGCGGCCCACGGCTGAAGCGGCAAGCCGCCGGGCACCGACGCAGGGCCGTTGGGCACCGTCACCTTCTCGCCTGGCTTGCAGGGCTGCGCCAGACGGACGCGTGCAGCCAGATCCGGCGTGCAGTCCCGCTGGCGATCGGGTTGCCAGAAGCCGATGAAGTCGGGCTTGCCGTCCGGCTGCCGCGGCGCCGGCGCCTTCAGGTCCGGCTCACCGTTGGCAAGCCGGGGCACGTTCGGCGTCGGGTACTTCACCCACTGGCCAAAGACGTGCGCTGAAGACGTCAGCACGAGCACGCTGACTACGACCGCGCCCCGCGCCCATGCGCCGATGCGCAACTGTTCGACACCGTTCGTCACAATGCGCCAACCTTATAAGATATGCGGATACTTCCCCTAACTTATTGACAAGTCAAGAGTCGTTTGAAAAGCCGCGGCGCTCGATTTGCCGAGAGGCTGATTAGGAGTCATGATTCGGAAGACCATCCGAGGGAGATGTCCGATGAGAAGGTGCGTGGCCGCAGCGATTGCCGCAGCTGTCGTTTGGCTCGGGTTCGACTTCGTGCCGGCCGCGGCGCAACGCGCCCTGACACCGGTCACTGATGTCATGCTCCGCAATCCCGATCCCGCGGATTGGCTGATGTGGCGGCGCACCCTGAACAGCTGGGGATACAGCCCTCTCGATCAGATCGATCGCAGCAACGTCGCGCGCCTGCAGCTCGTCTGGTCGCGGCCGCTGGGGCCGGGGATCCAGGAGGGCACGCCGCTCGTCCACGACGGCGTCATGTTCATGCCGAATCCCGCCGACTTCATACAGGCCATCAACGCGGCGACAGGCGACCTGCTGTGGGAGTACAAGCGGAAGTGGCCAGACGACGTGACCAAGGTGTTTCCGGTGCCGGGTATCAACCGCAACCTCGCCATTTACGGGACGGCCATTATCGACACCAGCGCAGACGACTACGTATTCGCACTCGACGGAATGTCAGGCGACCTGCTCTGGGAAACCCGGATTGTGGACTTTCGAAAGAATGCGGCCCAGCAAACATCCGGCCCGATTATCGCCAACGGAAAGATCATTTCCACGCGAGGCTGTGAGCCGAAAGGAGGTCCTGAGGCCTGCGTCATGACGGCCCACGACGCGAAGACCGGGAAGGAACTCTGGCGCAGCTACACGATTCCCAGGCCCGGGGAGCCGGGGAACGAAACGTGGGGAGACATACCCTACGAGAACCGGTGGCATGTCGGCGCCTGGATGGTGCCCAGCTACGATCCCGAGCTGAACCTCTTGTACGTCGGCACGTCGGTCACGTCGCCGGCGCCGAAGTTCATGCTCGCCGGCAGCGACAAACAGTACCTCTATCACAACTGCACGCTCGCCCTGAACGCCGACACCGGCAAGATCGTCTGGTATTACCAGCACATCGTCGATCACTGGGATTTGGATCATCCATTCGAACGGCTGCTTGTGGACACCGCGGTGCGCCCGGACCCTGCGAAGGTCAGCTGGATCAATCCAAAGCTCAAGGCGGGTGAGCGGCGAAAGGTCGTCACCGGCATTCCCGGCAAGACGGGCGTGGTGTATACGCTCGACCGCCAGACGGGCGAGTTTCTCTGGGCGACGCCGACCGTCAGCCAGAACGTCATCAGCGGCATCGACGGCACGGGCGCGGTCACCGTGAATCCGGCGTCGGTCTTCACCGCCGCGGGCCAGGAGCGCCTGATTTGTCCTGGGGTCAACGGTGGCAAGAACTGGCCGGCAGGCGCCTACAGTCCCCTGACCAATACGATGTACTACCCGCTCCAGAATCTCTGCATGGGCGCGACGTCAACGGATGACAAACCGAGCTTGAGGTCGCTCTACGCCGTCGCGATGAAAGGCCGCATCGCTGACGGGACCGACAAGGTGGGCACCGTACAGGCGATTTCGGCCGAGACGGGTGCGATCACCTGGAAGTACGAACAACGGTCCGGCATGTTGTCGCTTGTCGCCACCGGCGGTGGCCTCATCTTCGGCGGCGACGCGAGCGGCCGGTTTCGCGCGTTCGACCAGAAAAACGGGAAGGTGCTGTGGGAGACGAATCTCGGCGCGCCCGTCAGCGGCTATCCGGTGACGTTTGCGGTTGGCGGCCGCCAGTACGTGGCCGCGAGCACCGGGCCGTCGCTGGTGGCCGGCGGGCTGAATGCGCTGACGCCGGAGGTGCAGCCCGCGAACGGCAACAGCCTGTTTGTGTTCGCACTGCCGGTAAACCGGCCTTAGACATTCGTTCCTCGCGCGTCACCTCGAGCCCGGCGTCGATTTTGAGTGAGGATGCCATGAGCCTGTCGCCTGGGGCCAGCCCAAGACCGGGCTTCCCCTCCCTTTCGTGTTATCGTCCAGAGAAAAACATGACGCCCCTGAGAATCCGGGCGCCACGCGTCATTCATCTGAAGAGGAGCGCGATGTCAGCAAGACACGAGTCGTTCCCGCCGAGGCTGGTGCTCGGTGTGGCTGTCGCCCTCGTCAGCGCCATCACGATGCTGACGGCGCAGGCTCCGCAGACAGCTGCGGCGGGTCCACAGGGGACCCTCGAGCGGATCAAGGTGTTTGGCAAATCGCTCGAAGCCAACCTCGAAGGCGACTCGCCGGATCGCGACGTGGTGGTCTATCTGCCACCGAGCTATGCCAAAGAGACAAGTCGACGCTATCCCGTCGTGTACTTCCTGCACGGGTACAGCGTCGGCGTGGAGGCCTACGTCAGAATGCTGGCATTGCCCGAGGCGCCGGACCGGGCGATGGGGGGCGGCGCCGTGCGCGAGGCCATTCTCGTGCTGCCTGATGCCTTCACCAAGTACAGCGGCAGCATGTATTCGAACTCGCTCACGACGGGCGACTGGGAAAGCTTCGTCGCCGACGATCTGGTCACGTTCATCGACCGCAAGTATCGGACGATGGCCGCTCGGGCCAGTCGCGGGCTGTCCGGACATTCGATGGGGGGCTACGGCACCATGCGGATCGGCATGAAGCGGCCCGATGTGTTCGGAGCTCTGTATGCGATGAGCTCGTGCTGTCTGATGAACGACCCGGCGCGGCAGGGCGGACGCGGCGCGGGCGCTGCACGTGGCGATGCACCGTCGCGCGGTACGCCAGGGGCGGCTCCGGAGACGGCTCCGGAGACGGCCGGGCGTGGTCGCGGAGCGCCGGGAGCTGGACGAGGGGGCGGCTTCGCGAACGCGCTGTCTGCGCAGGCGGCCGCCTGGGCACCGAACCCGATGAATCCGCCGCAGTTCTTCGACCTGCCGACCAAGGATGGCGAGATTCAGCCGCTCATCGCGGCGAAGTGGGTGGCCAATTCTCCGCTGGTGATGGTTGATCAGTACGTGCCGAGCCTGAAGCGGTACACAGCCATCGCGCTGGACGTGGGCACGATGGATTCCTTGGGGGCTTCGAACATCGACCTCGACAAGGCGCTGACGCGCCTCGGTGTGTCGCATGCGTTCGAAACTTACGAAGGCGACCATACCAGCCGCGTGCGCGAGCGATTCGAGTCCAAGGTATTGCCGTTCTTCTCGCAACAGCTGACGTTCCCCGGCGTGGCCACGACCCAACGGCGATAGGCCCGGCAATTTGACAGTTCTTTGCGTCGCTGCCCGGTTAAGATTTCCGCGCGGGTTCGCCCGCGAAAGCACATGAAGAGAAGACGACTGATCGGTACCGGTGTGGCGGTGCTGATGCTGTTGGCGGGTCCACAGGACCCGCCTTACATGGCGTCGGTTGCGGCGGCAGCCGACAACCCGCTGGTGCGAGCCGCGGCGGCTGGCGATGGCGCGGCCGTTCGCCGGCTGCTCAAGCAGGGCGTGGACGTCAATGCCGCCGGTGCGGATGGCACGACCGCGCTCCATTGGCTCGTTCGTGCCGACGACCTCGAAGCCACAGACCTGCTGCTGCGGGCGGGCGCCAAGCCGTCCACGCCCAATGCGCTGGGCCTGACCCCGGTATACATCTCGGCCGAAAACGGCAACGTCGCGCTGCTGCGGCGTCTGCTGGATGCCGGAGCGGACGTGTCGACCCGCGACGCGTCCGGAGACACGCTGCTGATGGCGGCGGTTCGATCGGGCAGCGCTGATGCCGTGCAACTGCTGCTCGATCGCGGCGCGCCCGTCGATGCGACCGACCCGCAGTTCGGCCACACCGCGCTGATGTGGGCCGCGCGTCGCAACGATGCCACGATCATGAAGTGGCTGCTCGCGAAGGGCGCGGCGATCGAAGCGAAGACGCGGGTGGGCGAGCGCCCGGCGGCGCGGCCACCGGGAACCGGCGGCGGGTCACACGGCGTGGGGATCGTCCGCAGCGGCGTGCCGCCGCAGGGTGAACGGCAGCCGGCGCCGGGCGGGATGACGCCCCTCCTCTTCGCGGCGCGCGACGGTCTGCTCGATGCCGCGCGGCTGCTCGTCGAAGCCGGCGCCGACGTGAACCGCCCCGATCCCAACGGCATCACCCCGCTGGTGATGGCCATCACCAACGGCCAGATCGACGTGGCGGCATTCCTGTTGAACCACGACGGCGATGCGAAGACCGCCGACTCGTGGGGGCGCACGCCGCTCTGGTCCGCGGTGGATGTCCGGAACCTCGCCGTCCGCAGCGGCGCGCCGACCAACGAGAACGGCGTCGACCGCGAGGCGGCGCTGAAACTGATTGCGACGCTCCTCGATCGCGGCGCCGATCCCAACGCGCGCGTCAAGGAGTTCCCGCCGATGCGGCGCTACCTGCTGCCGCTCGCCTCACTCGAATGGGTGGACTTCACCGGTCAGACCGCTTTCATCCGCGCAGCGCAGTCCGGTGATCTGCCGGTCATGCGACTGCTGCTGTCGAAGGGGGCCGATCCGACAATCACCACGTTCCACGGGACGACGGCGCTGATGGCGGCGGCGGGTGTGAACTGGGTCGTCGGTGAAACCTTCAGCGAATCGCCGTCGGTGTGGATCCAGGCGGTGCAACTCTGTCTCGACCTGGGGCTCGACGTGAACGCCGTCAACGAGATGGGGCTGCAGTCGGTGCATGGCGCGGCCAATCGCGGCTCCGACGACATCATCGAACTGCTGGCATCGAAAGGGGCAGCGCTCAACCAGGCGGACAAGGAAGGGCGCACGCCGTACGTCTGGGCGCAGGGAGTGTTTCTCGCCACCAACTCGCCGGTGGCAAAGCCGTCGACGATGGCGCTGCTCGATCGCCTGACGAGCGGTGCTGCATCGGCCACCGTGAAGAGAGCGGAAGTGAAGAAGACCGACGCGGGCGCGCAATGACGAGGATGAACAAGGCGCTCCTCGCCGCCACAGGCGCGCTGGGGGTGGTGTCTGCTTCGACCCTCATCGGCGGTGCACAGGCCAAGCCCGTCGGCGCGGCTCAGGGCAGGCCGGCGGCGCCGGCGCGTCGCGCTGTCGCCACGCCTGTTGTTGCTCCTGACGCGGCGTTCCTGAAGCAGGTACTGTCTCGGCTGCCATAACGAGCGCACCAAGATCGGCAACCTCGCGCTCGACGCACTCGATCCGGCGAAGATGGACGGCCACGCCGATGTCTGGGAAAAGGTCGTCCGCAAGCTGCGCACCGGGATGATGCCGCCCGAGGGCGCGCCAAAGCCGGCCGACGCGATGCGCGCGACGTTTGCCGGAGCGCTCGAAGGACAGCTCGATCGCGCTGCGGCTTCGCGCCCCGACCCGGGGTCGCCAGCACTGCATCGCCTGAATCGCGCCGAGTACGCGAACGCGATTCGCGATCTGCTCGCGGTCGACGTCGACGTCAGCGCGATGCTGCCGCCGGACGACTCCGCGGCCGGCTTCGACAACAACGCCGACGTGCTCGGCGTTTCTCCGGCGCTGATTGAAAGCTACGCCTCGGCCGCGGCGAAGATCAGCCGGATCGCCATCGGCGATCCGAGCATCGGCCTTGACCGCGTCACCTATCGCGTGCCCGGTGACTTCGAACAGGACGCCCACGTCGACGGCCTTCCGCTCGGCACACGCGGCGGTGTCGTCGTCCGTCACACGTTTCCGCTCGACGCCGAGTACGACCTCGAGATCGGCAGTGGCGGTGGCGCGCGCTTGGGCGGACCGCGCGGCGGCGGAGCGCCGCCGGTCGACGATCGCTACGTGCGGCTCGACGAAGAGCACGTCACGCTGCAGCCGCGAGGCGCGACGCGGATTCGCGTGACCGCCGGGACGCACACCATCGCGGCGGCGATGATGGTGCGCACGCGAGTCGTCGGCGTCGACAGCGTCTTTCACGCGGAGACGCGCGTCCCTGGCATCTCGCAGATCACGATCGTCGGGCCGTTCAGTCCCACTGGGCCTGGCAATTCAGCGAGTCGACGTCAGCTGCTGACCTGCACGCCGGCATCCGCCGCCGAGGAGGCGACCTGCGCGCGGACGATCCTGCACGCGCTCGCCGGTCGTGCGTATCGTCGTCCCGTGCCGGCCACCGGGGCGGACATGGACACGCTGATGAGGTTCTTCCGGGCCGGCCGCGAGCGCGGCACGTTCGAGAGCGGCATCCAGCGCGCGGTGGCCCGCGTGCTCGTCGATCCGCAGTTTCTCTTCCGGTTCGAACGTGAACCGGCGAGCGTCGCGCCGGGGTCGCCGTTTCAACTGGGCGACTACGAGCTGGCGTCGCGGCTGTCGTTCTTCCTCTGGAGCAGCATCCCCGACGCGGAGCTGCTGGCGGAAGCGGGGCGCGGCACGCTGAGGGACCCTGCGGTCCGCGAGCGGCAGGTACGCCGGATGCTGGCCGATCCCAAGGCCGATGCGCTCGTCGACAACTTTGCCGGCCAGTGGCTCCTGCTGCGCGAGCTGCGCAACTCGCGGCCCGATTCGGTCGAGTGGGACGGCAACCTCCGGCAGTCGTTCCAGCGCGAGACCGAGCTGCTCGTCCGCACGATCATCCGCGAGGACCGCAGCATCATCGATCTCCTCGACGCGGACTTCACGTTCGTCGACGAACGCCTGGCACGGCATTACGGCATTCCCGGGGTTCGCGGCTCGCGGATGCGTCGCGTGGCTCTCCGCCCCGACGACCCGCGGCGCGGTCTCCTTGGCCAGGGCAGCATCCTCACCGTCACGTCGGCGGCGAATCGTACGTCCCCGGTCACTCGCGGCAAGTGGGTGCTCGAGAACGTACTTGGCGCGCCACCGCCGACTCCACCGCCCGGCGTGGAAACGAACCTCGAAAAGGACGCGGCGCAGGTCAAGGTGACGTCGCTGCGTCAACGCATGGAGCTGCACCGCGCAAACGCGGCGTGTGCCTCGTGCCACAAGCTGATGGATCCGATTGGGTTCTCCCTCGAGAACTTCGACAACACCGGCAAGTGGCGGACGCTCGACGGCACTGCGCCGATCGATGCGTCGGGACGCCTCGCGGACGGGACGATGCTGAACGGCCCGGCGACACTCAGGCAGGCGCTGCTCGCCAGGACGAACGTCTTCGCTGGAGTCTTCGCGGAGCGTCTCCTGACCTATGCCACTGGCCGCGCCATGCGGCCGCAAGACATGCCGGCGGTGCGAGCGATCACGCGCGCCGCGGCGCAGAACGGATACCGCTTCTCCTCCTTCGTCGCGGCGGCCGTGAAGAGCGCGCCGTTCCAGGCGAAGAGCAAGAGCCTCGACGAACAGCCGGAGCACTGACGATGTTCATCACGAAATCACATCTCTCGCGGCGCACGTTTCTTCGGGGCGTCGGCGCCACTGTCGCGTTGCCGTTTCTCGACTCGATGGTCGGGGCGCAGACGCCGCTGCGGCAGAGTGCCGCCGCGCCGCGCACGCGGTTCATCGCCTTCTACGTGCCGCACGGCGCGACGATGGACAAGTGGACGCCGGCAGCGGAGGGGACCGGCTGGGCGTTCACGGAGATCTTGAAACCGCTCGAGCCCTTCCGCGATCACATCAACATCGTCAGCGGCCTCGCGCATCCGTATGTGGCTGGCGCCGGCGGTGGCGACGTGTCGGCAGGCGCGAACCACACGCGCGCAGCCGCCGTGTTTCTCACGGGCGCGGTGCCGGAGCGCGGGGCGCAGGCGCATCTCGGCGTCTCCGCCGACCAGGTTGCCGCCCAACTCATCGGGCAGGACACGCCGCTGCCGTCGCTGGAACTGTCGATTGAGGAGGCGGTGCTGGCCTGCGAGGCGGCATTCAGTTGCGCCTACCGCAATTCGATCTCGTGGAAGAGCCCCGCCCAGCCGCTGCCGATGGCCAACAATCCACGGCAGGTGTTCGAGAAGCTGTTCGGTGTTGGTGCGAGCGACGCCGAGCGGCGCGCGCGGCGTGAGGAGTCGCGGAGTCTCCTCGACTCGGTGATGGGGCAGGTGTCCTCGCTGCAGAAGGATCTGCCCGCGGGCGACCGCCGCCGGCTGACGCAGTACCTCGACGACGTGCGTGAGATCGAGCGCCGCATTCATCGTGCCGAAGCGTCGGCGCGCCAGGACATCACACTGCCGGACGTGCCGACCGGTGTGCCGCCGACGTTTCAGGAACACCTCAAGCTGCTGATGGATCTGCAGATCATCGCGCTGCAGGCGGACATCACGCGCGTCTCGACGCTGATGTTCGCCCGGGAACTGAGCGGCGCCGTCTTCCCGGAGACCAGCATCAGGGATCCGTTCCACAACCTGTCGCACCATTCGAACGACCGGTCGAACATGGATCGGTTCGCGCTGCTCAACACCTACCACATGACCAAGTTCGCCTACTTCGTCGAGAAGCTGAAGGGTGTGGCGGACGGCGATGGGAGCCTGCTGGATCACTCGCTCGTGCTCTACGGGAGCTCGCTGAGCGACGGCAATCAGCACAACTTCAGCCCGCTGCCGATCGTCCTCGCCGGCGGTGCGTCCGGGGCCGTCAAGGGCGGACGCCATCTCATGTTCCCGAAGGACACGCACATGTCGAATCTGCTGCTGGCGGTGCTCGACAAGATGGGCGCTCGCATCGAGAAGTTCGGCGACAGCACCGGCGCGGTCACCATCTGAGACATGCGATCGCTCAGAGGAGCGGGGATTCCGATGACCACACGTACGTCTCTCGTTGCCGCGCTGTGCGCCACGTTGCTGGGCGCCGGTGCCTGGGCACAGTCCGCCACTCCACTCAAGCTGCCGCTCGACAACCTCGGCCTCGAGCATCTCGACATCGTCGTGCCCGACACCGCGGCAGCGGCGCAGTTCTATGCGCGGATCTTCCGCACCCAGCTGCATCAGCAGCCGGTGCGCGATACGCTCCGGTACTTCGTCGTGCTCGGTGACGTCCCCGCGGATCGCCAGGTCGGGTACATCGCGATCGGCGCAGCCGCGGGCCGGCCGCCGGCGATCGGGCACTACTGCGTGCTCGCCAGGGTGTACTCGCGTGACGGATTCGCTGGTGCGCTGGAGGCCGCAGGCCTGCCGGCGAAGCCCACTGGCCCCGGAGCCATCGGCATGTGGCCGGATCCAGATGGTCTCGAGCTCCAGTTGTTCCAGCCGCCCGCGGGCCTCGTCACCGCGGCGGTCAAGTCGCCGCTGCCCGTCGAAGGCGAAGGGCTGCTCACACCGCGCGGCGTCGATCACGTGATGCTGGACGTCTCCAGCTTCGACAAGGCGCTGCCGTACTACCGCGCCGTCTATGGGAGTGGAACCGAGACCCCACGCGACGCCAACGGCCGCATCTGGTACCGGCTCGAGCGCGGCACCCGCCTTGGCCTGCAGGCTGCGACGGACGGCAAGACCACGATCAGCCATTTCACGATCACGGTCGCGCCATTCGATCGGCAGGCACTGGCCGGTCGGCTTCGCGAACTGCGCGCCGAGGTGCTGCCGTCGCCCGACGAACCGGACGTTGTGCGGTTCCAGGACAACAACGGAATCACCGTGGAAGTGCGGGTGGCGGAATGACGAGCGTCTCGCCGATCACAGGGTCGGGAAGAGTCGAGATGCTGAAAGTGGTGACCTGTGCGCTGTCACGGCGTCGTTCGGCGCGTGTCGGCGCACCAGTACTTCGGTCGACCTGCGCGATTGTACCGCGATACCTCCGTCGCCTTCTTGGACGCCGAGAAGGTATTGGCTTGGCGTCGGCCGGTCGGAAGAAGATTGCCCGTGTGTGCGCCTTGTGCCGGCGCGATTCAGGAGAGAGTAGTGCCGAGCCGTCGCGAGTTTATTCAGGCCGGTCTTTGTGTGTCGCTCTTGCCGCGTGCGATTCCTGGCGACCGGCTGGCCCCTGCTTCCGGGATTGGTGCGATGAAGGGCAACGTCCACGCGATTTACCGAGTGGTATCCGACGTGCGATTTGCGGCGAGCAAGGCATTTGGGCTCGAAGCAGAACGCCTGGGTTCCCGCCTGACGACGATTCAGGGCGATATCACTGATTTCTGGTTCAACGATCTATCCATCCGTTGGAAGGAGGGCTCGATCGCCCTGGCGGGCCTGACGGCTCATGGTCCGCTCTTCTGTCTGGAGCGGTTCGGGTGGGATCACGGTTTGCGCGTCGTCTTCCGTGCCGAGCATCGGTTGGATGGCTCCGGAGCGGCCGTGCATTCGATGACAGGTCCTTCCGACACCGTCGCCCGAATCAGGAGCCTGAGTCTCGGCGACCTGGACTGGCCGCGTGGCTTTGCCCGCATCGCGACAGCTTGTGACTCCGGATCGCCAGGGTCGGCGTCTGTCCGGATCACGACGCCGTGCGACGCCGCGGCCGAACTGGACGAACCCCTCGTGTCGTGGGTCATCGCGCCGATCACAAGGGCCTAGGTTACCGCGTCGTTCGCTTGCCAACGGTTGGGAGTGCGAGATGGCCATTCCGGCAGGAGTTAGTCAACGAGATTGGACCGCGGCTCTGGAGCAATTCAGGCAGGTCGTCGGCCCGTCGTGGGTGTTTACGAGCGATGAGGATATCGCGCTGTATCGGGACGCCTATTCGCCGCAATGGGGAGAGCCTGAAGAGCGACTCATCTCTGCGGCGGTCGCCCCGGACACGACGGAGCAGGTCTCTCAGATCGTCCGCATCGCGAACCGCGTCAAGATTCCACTCTTTCCGATCTCAACAGGGAAGAACCTGGGATACGGCGGTTCCGCTCCGAACCTTTCCGGCAGCGTCGTGGTTGACCTCAAGAGGATGAATCGCGTCGTCGAGGTCGACGACAAGCGTCATTTCGCCATCGTCGAGCCGGGCGTGGCGTATTTTGATCTTTATCGGCACATTCAGGAACGCGGCCTGAAGGTGTGGATTGATTGTCCCGATCCCGGTTGGGGTAGTCCCGTCGGCAACTCCCTCGATCACGGCGTGGGATACACGTTCGGCGCGTTTCGCGATCACTTTCACTCGCACTGCGGGATGGAGGTCGTGCTCGCGAACGGCGATATCGTGCGCACGGGGATGGGGGCGTTGCCTGGCGCAAAGAGCTGGGCTGAATATCGGTACGGCTTTGGTCCGTCTGTGGACGGATTGTTCGCGCAGGGCAACTGCGGCATCGTCACGAAAATGGGGTTCCATCTGCTGCCCGCGCCGGAGGCGTATCAGGCCAGCGTGGTCACGGTGCCGAAGCGCAACGACATTGTGCCGCTCGTCGACATCATCAATGAACTGGAGCATCAGGGCCTGATCGGGATGCCGAATTACGGCAGTCCGCTGGGAGGATTCGGCCCTCCGCCGCCGGATCTGGCCGAGCTGCTGAGGAAGCCGGGCGGGCCGTCCGCGCAGGATTTCGACGCGTATGCTCAGCAGCGGAATCGTGGGTCGTGGAACTGCCAGATGCAGTTCTACGGCTCCCCCAAGGTGATTGCTGCACACCTGGAACACGCCAAAGACCGATTTACGGCGACAGTCCCAGGCGTGACGTTTCAGGACGGCGAGCTGCTCACGTTTCCGATCACGCAGGAACAGGCGGACCGT
>CAVWIZ010000002.1:0-1737093 GCA_963755195.1 uncultured Acidobacteriota bacterium
AGGGCGGACATCGGGTTCGCGTTCCTCGATGAGCTGACGGCGCAGCGGTACGCGCGGCCGGATCTGCCGCAGCTCGTCCGCGCTGGGGAGCACGGCGTGGATCTGTCCTATGTGCGTGAGATGGCTGCGCTCGGGTATCGCCTGGGTCAGCTCGACGCGCTGATCAGGCAGCGAGATCACGGCGTCTCCCCGCAATTCATTCGCGAGCTCGGCGCCCAGGGGCTGACGGCCCTGACCGCCGAAGATCTCGTTCGGGCGCGCGCTCACGGGGTCAGCCCTCAATACGTCAGCGAGTTGAAGGCGCTCGGCTACGCCGGCATGTCGCTCGAGGGCCTGGTCGGCGCCCGGGATCACGGAGTCTCGCCGGAGTACGTGCGGGATCTCCGTCAGCTTGGCTATCAGCTCACGCTCGTCGAGCTCACGCGGGCTCGCGACCACGGCGTCAGCCCCGAGTACATTCGCGAGCTGGCCGCTCTTGGCCACCCACGCCTGTCACTCGACGCGTTGATTGCCGCGCGGGATCACGGCGTCTCGCCCGAGTACGTGCGCGAACTTCGCGAGCTGGGTTATCCGCTGACCATCGAGGAGCTGATCAGGGCGCGGGATCACGGCGTCAGCGCGGAATACGTGCGGGCGCTCAAGGCGCAAGGCCGCACCGGCTTGACGCTCGACGAGCTCGTGGCCATGCGAGATCGCGGCGTGACGCCGCAGTATGCCGAGAAGCAGCTCAAGTCCGTGAACCTCCTGGCGATGCTCAAGGAGTTCCACGACAGCGTATTCAGGGCCGTCCACAGCTGGATGCGTTGATTTTTGGGCTAGACGCCGATGTCCTCGTTCCACAGCTGCGGCTGCGACTGAATGAAGTCGGTCATCAGGCGCAGGCAGGTCGCATCCTGGAGCACCGTCACCGCCACGCCTCGTGAACGCAGCAGTTCCTCCTCGCCGAGAAACGTCTGGTTCTCGCCGACGATGACCGCGGGGATTCCGTAGAGGAGGATGGCGCCGCTGCACATCGCGCACGGCGAGAGCGTGGTGTAGAGCACGGATTCCCGATACACCCGCGCCGGCTGGCGGCCGGCGTTCTCGAGCGCGTCCATTTCGCCGTGCAGCACGGCGCTCCCACGCTGCACGCGCCGGTTGTGGCCGCGGCCCAGGATGACGCCGCGGCCGCGATGCACCAGCACCGAGCCAATCGGGATGCCGCCTTCGCGCAACCCCATCTTGGCTTCCTCGATGGCGGCCTGCATGAAGTCGTCCGCGGTCATCAGTTCACGCGCCTGACAGGGCACCGCCGGCCGGCGGAAGTGAACGGCACGCCCTACATGTCATCAGGTTCGGCAACGGCCACGGCGCCGCTGCGCGGCTTTGTCCCGCGCGGCTTCACGGGCGCCATCTTGTCCGCGAACGGGTCGAGCGTCCCTCCGCCATGGCCGAGCAGGATGCCCAGCCAGCGCAGCAGACTCTTAAGGAATGTCATCTTCTCTTCGTGGTTCGCGATTGATCGCCGCTCTTATAAAGCGCATGATAGCGCGTTATGCGAGGAGCCACACCAGCAGTTTTGACGGTCGTTCTCATGGTCGGCGCCGCGATGCCCGTGGCGCAGGCTCCGAAAGTCTGGACGCCTGACGAGCTGTTCCGCCGCAATGTCGGCACGCGTGAAGATCAGGACACGGCGTTTCCGCCGCACAAGATCGTCGGCAACCTCTATTACGTCGGCACCCGATCCCTCGGCTCGTTCCTGATCACGACGCCCCAGGGGCACATCCTCATCAACAGCGACTACGAGCGGAATGTCCCGACCGTGCGCGCCTCGGTCGAGCAGCTGGGTTTCAAGTACACCGACATCAAGATTGTCCTCGGCAGTCACGCGCACGCCGACCACATGGAGGGCGACGCGGCCGTGAAGGAGCTGACGGGCGCCACTGTGATGGCGATGGCCGAGGACGTTCCCGCGCTGACCAACATGAAACCGGGCGGCAAGCCGCATCCGATCGACAAGGTCCTGCACGACGGCGATGAAGTGAAACTGGGCGGCATGACGCTCGTCGCGCGCCTGACGCCGGGCCACACGCGCGGCTGCACGACGTGGACGTTCAAGGAACAGGACGGGGGAAGAACCTACGACGTGGTCATCATCGGCAGCGTCGGCGTGAATCCGGGCATGAAGCTCGTGAACAACACCGACGCGCCGCGGATTGTCGAGGAGTTCAACCGCAGCTTCGTCACGCTGCGCGGCCTCCGCCCCGACATTCCGCTCGGCTCGCATCCGGGCATGTACGGCATGGCGGAGAAATACGCGAAGCTCGGCAAGGGTCCCAATCCCTATGTCGATCCGGCCGGCTACACAGCCGAGCTCGACATCGTCGAAGGCGTGTTCCGATCGGTGCTCGCGCGGCAGCAGGCGCAGTAGCGCGGCCCTGTCAGAACCGACAGACCCCCGCCGCCGGGGCCGCGGCGTTTCACACGTTTATCGTGGAATACCGGAAAGCTCTGGTATAGTTCCCGCGTTTTGTTTTGTCCCTAGTCCAGTGCAGGAATGAGCGAGACTGCGCGCGGCAGTCACCTGCACTCCATCGGATTCGGCGGGGTCTCGTCGGGCCATACCGGATCTGGGTCTATATGATGCAAGTCGCGTCTTCTCCCGACGTGCCTTTCACACCGCGGACTGCCTCTGTTCTCGTCGTGGACGACGATCCGACTGCGCGGGAGACGACGAGACTCGCGCTCCGCCGCTTCGACATTCACGTCCACGAGGCGGACACCGGCGCGGCGGCGATTCGCGCGATCCGATCGCGGCAATTCGACCTCGCCCTGATCGACTTCCGCCTCCCGGACATCTCGGGCCTGGACATCATCGTGGAACTGAAAAAGGATGGCATCTCCGTTCCGTGGATGCTCATGAGCGGGTGGATGACGACCTCGGCCGCCGTTGAAGCCATGCGGCTCGGCGCCGTTGGCGCGGTTGATTTGCCGTTCGACATCGAAACAGTCGTGATCGCCGCGCTTCGCGACGCCTCGAAGTGCGGCGCGAACCGATGGCCGCGGTTGCCGTCTACGTTCGTTGTGCCCCCGAAATCTGCAGCCGAGCGATGGGCATCGTTGCTGCTGCGAGGCTGCTCGGCTGACGACGACCCCAAGACCATTCAGGACTGGGCGTTGGTTGCCGGAGTGAGCTATAGCGCCTTGACGGAGAGCTGTCGGCTGGTCGGGATGCGGCCGCACGATGCACGGGATTTTCTCCGCCTGCTGCGCGCGCTGTTCCGCGCCAACGGTCGCGTCGAGAACCTCGAACACGGGCTCAACGTGAACGACCACCGAACCCTGCGGGCTCTCTTTGAACGCGCCGGCCTCACGATGGGGCGTTCCCCTCGCACGATCTCATTGCCCGAATATATCGAGCGGCAACAATTCGTCGATCCCGCAAGCCAGGCGGTGACCGCGCTCCTGAAGATGATTGAGCGCGGTTGATAGGGCGCCCTTCAAGTCTTCGACACTTTCTTCAGCCAAATTTCCAACAAAAAATCCGGCGGAACGTCGCTTGATCCGCCGGGCGGCTTCCGTAAACTCCGCGTTGGCCGCTCTGCGGCGAACCGTTCGCGGCACGATGCGAACACGGAATGTGAGTCGCCTCCCACTTCCGATCCAAACAAGGAGGATCGAGGCATGGCAAGAGTCAAAGACGAGAAGAAGACCCTCGCGGAAAACGACGAGAACACGACGCAGGCGGGGGCCGTGGTCGATCGAAGAACGTTCGTCAAGGCGAGCGCGGCCGCCGGAGCCCTGACGTTGCTGACGTCCAGGAAATCGACCGTCTTCGCTGAAGGCGATCCGCCGGCACCGCCGGCGGAACCGGTTCTCTGTGGTACCACGCCGCCGGCCAGTCCGGCGACCACGCCGTTCATGGACAACCTTCCAGTGCCCGCTCCGGCGGTTCCGCAGATTCTGAGTCCGTTTCCAACCAAGGAAGCCAATATCGACGACGGCGAAGCCGCCCGAGCCGACCATCAACGCTGGGAGGAGTTCTATCCGCTCGTGCACTACGAGATGGAAGCGAAGGCCGCACTCCACACGTTCCACTCCGAGCTGTTGCCGACGTACCTGTGGGCGTTCAACGGAAAGTACCCGGCTCCGACGCCTCTCAACTACTACGGGCTCCCGACGCTGGTGCGGTTCAAGAACCACTTGCCGGAGGCCACGAGCAGCTTCGGCCGCAACGAGCTGACGGTTCACCTGCACAACGGCCATACGGCGTCCGAGAGCGACGGCTTCGCCGGCGACTTCTTCGGCGCAGGGCTGTTCAAGGACAACCACTACGCCAACGCCTACGCCGGCATCGACGCCTTCGGCGACAACGGCGACCCGCGGGAAGCGATGCACACCTTCTGGTTCCACGACCACCGGGCCGCCTTCACGGCGAACAACAACTACCTGGGTCTCAACGGGATGTACGTTGTCTATGACGAGAACGATCCCGGACACGAGCTTCCCATCGGCGATTCACTGCGGTTGCCCGGCTACTACGGTGTGACCGACATTCCACTCATCCTCACCGACAAGCGCTTCTGCGCCGCTGCCAACGGGCGGAACGAGGCGTTCCAGGTTGTGGGGGCCGGGGCGCCTGGCGGCGACAAGTGGATCGTCAACGGCAAGATTCAGCCCAAGCTCACCGTCCGTCGGCGCAAGTACCGCTTCCGGATTCTCAATACCGGACCCGCGAAGACGTGGAACCTCAGTCTGATCAAGCCGGACGGCACGCAGGGGACCATGACCGTCGTGGCCACCGACGCCAACTTCCTCGAGCACCCGTTCGATCTCGAACTCCGGCCCGCTGACCGTGTTCGTCGCTTCGCGATATGACGTCATCATCGACTTCTCCGCCTTCCCGGCCGGCACGTCGCTCTACTTGAAGGAGGCCGCGGTGCAAAACGTCGGGGTCTCGACACCCGACCCGGCGCCGGGCCTTCCGATCGGAAACGTCCTGATGCGGTTCGACGTGGTGAATCGGGAGTTCTGGTTTCCGCCGAACACACCGCCGGTTCCGAGCACGTTGTGCACCATGCCCAGCGCGCTCGTGCCCGATGCCTCCTTCGAGTGGACCTTCAAGCTCGTGGCTGGCCGGTTCCTCATCAACGATCTGGAGTTCGACGCCAACCGGGTCGATCACGTGGTTTTGAAAGGGAGCACGGAGGAATGGACGTTGGCGAACGACGTGGCCGCGGGCAACTGGACGCATCCCGTCCACGTTCATTTCGAGGAGGGCCGGATCCAGTCGCGCCGGGTCAGAGTGAGCCAGAATCCCGACGTCTTCCAGGACGTGCCGCTGACGTTCGACGAGCTCGGCCGACGGGATGTGTACCCGCTTCCGCCCCAGCACAGAGTCGTGTTCAGGATGCGATTCAGGGATTTCGTCGGGCGATACCTCATCCACTGCCACAACATGAACCATGAAGACGCCTTCATGATGGTTCGGTGGGACATCGTCGACTCCCTCGACGAGCTCATCACCAAGAGGCGGGAGATCGATCAACGACGGCGGCTGGCGGGACTGCGGCCGCAGTACGAAGGAGGTCTAGGCTAATGAACAGACGCGAATTGTTCACCAGCGTCGTCAGGGGCGGAGCACCCGCCGAAGCTGTCGCGACAGGATGCGGGGCGAATCTGCTGCCGAACGCCGTGCTTCGCACCCACGAGAACAAGCAGGTGAAGTTCTATGACGACCTGATCAAGGGCAAGCAGGTGGTGATCAACATGATGTACGCGAGCTGCGACGGCGCGTGCCCCCTGGTCACCGCCAGCCTGGTCAAGGTCCACCGAGCGTTGAAAGATCGGATGGGGCGAGACCTGTTCATGTACTCGATCAGCTTGAAACCGGAAGAAGACAATCCGTCCACGCTGAAAGCGTTTGCGGAAATGCACGGGGCCGTACTGCCGGGTTGGACCTTCCTCACCGGAGACGCCTACGACATCGACACCATTCGCTTCAGTCTCTTCCGGCAGAACCACATCAAGCTCGACACGGACATCAACACGCACACGGCGATGCTCCGCATCATCAACGATGCCACCAACACCTGGACCTGCGTTCCGCCGCTGGCCAGCACGATGACCGTGCTCCAGCACATCTCCTGGGCCGACCCGCCGAAGTCGCTCCGCGAGAGGCTCGAGGACAACAGGAGGCTCCAGCAGCGCATCAACGAAGAGGTCAAGAAGTACGGCTACAGAAAGATCGTCTGACGCAATGAAACGATCCGTGTGCCGGTTGTTGGTGATTCTGTCGACCGTGGCGGGCGTGGGCGTCCCAGCGACCGCGCTCGCCACGGGAGGTTGCGAGCTCAGCCTCGTCGGGACGTGGAAGGCCGAGAGCCCCGGCAATCCGGTGTTCTACCGCTTCGGTCCCGACGCGACGGTGACGATGCTGTCGCGCGCCGGCTCGGACCAGGCGACGGCGTTGCAGGCGGTTGGCCGCGGAGTCTATGCACTCGACGACGCACGGGCCCCGACGACGATCCGAATCACGGCAAAGAAAGCCAGCGGCGGTTTCCGCAAGGGTACGACGTCGCTGGTGATCCTCGCGTACGACGACACGTCGGTCACATTTGCCGGCGGCCGCTCCGGGCCGACACGCTGGGTGCGGGTGGAGACGGAGCGGCATTTCCTCGTCCTCGCCGGCCGCAGCGGAACGTTCTATGACCTCAGCGGACCGGTGTTTTCCACGTTGATCAAAGGGGCTGGACCGCAAGCGCAGGTGGAGGCTTTCGGTATCTACGCCGCCGGCAACAGGCCGGCGTTCGGTCCAGTCCCCGCGGGAACTGTCGGCGAGCTCATGAAAGAACCGCGCAGCGCCTCTGACGTGATGCTGCGTCTCGAAATCACGGGGGCGCAGCACGAACGAAGCCTGAAGATCCTGCGGACCTGGGACAGACGGGTTCGGGAGGGGGCCCTGCTGTACCCGGATGTGTTCATGGACAACATCCTGCTCGTGAAGCAGATGACCGAGGAGCTGAATCGGTGCGGTGAAACGATCACGTTGTATGCCCTCGATTGGGGTCTGGAAGACGACATCTCCGAAAACAATCGGCCGCCAAATATTCCGTTCCAGTATTTCAAGGCATTGAGGCGGCTGAATGAATCGCGGCACGTGCGAGACGACGACGTGCAACCGTCAAGGAGCAACTAGCATGGCGCAAGTCACGAGCACACAACGTAAAGCCAGCGGCAAGACGGGGACCGTGTGTCAGGAGTCGGGCCCGTACCGTTCCATGCGATACGCCCGGGTCATCGTGTTTATCAAGAAGGGACAGCTGTTCCCGACTGACAGCGACGGATCCGCCACGACCTGGACGCTCGTGAGCGCCGCCGAGGAGCCGTCTGCCTGATCGGGAAGAGAGGGGCGGACCAGGTCGGGCATGGGCAAGTGGATGGGGCGATGTCGGCGTCTCCGTTCGGCGGTACTCTCGCTGATCGTCGCTGGGGTGTCCGTGGGGCCATCGCATGCGCAGGGGGATGCCGCGTCGGTGTGCCCCATCGCCATTGTCGGTATCTGGAAACCTGCGGCAACCACCGAGGCAGACCCGATCCTTCTCAGCTTTTCGGCGGATGGGTGGATCAGTCTTCTCATGGGCTCTGGAGAGGCCAGGGCGCAGGATTTCGATGTGATCGGGCAAGTGCGGTATCGGCTGGAGGATCCCCACACGCCGGCGCGCATCGAGTTCAGCGCGAGAAGGGGGAATGACGTCTTCCCGCCTGGCGCCACGTCGTGGGACATCGCCGAGATTGGCGACAGCAGCTTCGCCACCATCAACCGCGAGTCGGGGAAGCAATCGCGCTGGGTCAGGGTGCAGACGCATCGGTACTTCCTCACGTTCGCCGCTCGCGGGACCGGCGAGTTCGCGGGTTCAGCGTTTGCGATGTGGACGAAACTGGACGGACGCAGGACGGAACTGGACGCCCTCGGCGTTCACGCGACCGGCGATGGTCGGGGTGGAACGAGGGTGGAGTTCGGACGAGTTCCGCAAGCGCTATCCCGGGAGTTCACGACGGACAGCGACCGGGATTCCGACGCCATGATGCGCCTCGAGTTGACCGAAGCCGAGTATCGAAGAACGCACGACGTGTTCGAAATCTGGGAGCGGCACGCGAGGGTGGGCGCCTTCAGCGACGATCCCTCCGGCCACGTCATGGAGTTTCTCCACGAAGCAGAAGCCGGCGTCAATCAGTGCAGTGAAAAGCTTCGGCTGGACGACGCGGACGTTGTCGCGTCCGGCGTCAGTCCGCTGGAGTTCATCCGGCGGATGAGGGAGCTGAACCGTTCCTGGCATGTGCCTGACGGTGCATTTCCCTTCGTGTGGGAGCCATTCCGCGTGAACTGAAATCGCGCGCGCATCTGCTGCTTCCGCAAGACCGGCAGTCGCCTGCCTTCCATCCCCGCGACGAACGCCCGTGGCGGCCGAGCCAACAACAATCTGGCGTTTCCTCGGCATTAGGCGCATCATAGCGGGCCGAGGGCTGACATGAAACGATGGTTGTGCACTGGCGCGGCCGTGCTCCTGCTCGCCGCGCTGCCCGCGCGAGTGAGCGCGCAGAAAGCGGACATTGACGCCGGGAAGCAGCTCTTCGAGGGCATGTGCGTTCAATGCCACGGCGCCGGCGGCGCCGGCGGCGACGCGCCCAGCCTGAATCGTCCCAGGCTCAACCACGCGCCGGACGACACGGCGCTGGCGAACGTGATTGCGAACGGCATCCCGAATACCGCCATGCCGCGCATCAGGCGGTTCACCGAGAACGAACTGCGCCAGATCGTTGCCTACGTGCGATCGGTCGGCAAGGTGGCGCAGGTTCGCGTGCCCGGCGACCCGAAGCAGGGCGCGGTCATCTACAAGAATCTCGCCTGCGGGTCATGCCACGTCGTGGCCGGCGAGGGCGGCACGTTGGGTCCGGATCTCACGGACATCGGTTTCATGCGGGGGGCGGGGTACCTGCGCGACGCCATCGTCGATCCTGGTTCATCGCTCCCCAGGGGCACGCTCTCGGTCCTCGCGCGAGGCTACGCCGAGTTCCTGCCCGTGCGCATCGTGACCCGTCAGGGGAGCGAAGTCCGCGGCGTACGAGTCAACGAGGACGCGTTCACGATTCAGGTGCGCGACGCAGCCGGCAAGCTCTATTCGCTGCGCAAGAGCGATCTCGAACTGCTGGACAAGCAGATGGGAAAGAGCATGATGCCGAGCCTGGCCGGCCGCCTCTCGGCGCCCGAGCTCACCGATCTCGTGGCGTATCTTGCCAGCCTGCGGGGGGCTGAACGATGAAGACGACCTCTCTGGCCATGGTGCTCGCCGGCGTCCTCGCGGGCGGGACCGCATTCGCGCAGGTTCCCTACGACCGCCTCGTCAAGGCGGAGAGCGAACCCGCGAACTGGATGACGTACGCGGGCAGTTACAAGTCGCAGCGGTACACGCAGCTCGACCAGATCAACAAACAGAACGTGTCGCAGCTGAAGCCGGCCTGGGTGTACCAGCTTCGGGCGGCCGGCGTCTTCGAAACATCGCCCGTCGTCGTGGACGGCGTGATGTACATGACGGAGCCGCCGAGCACGGTGACGGCGCTCGACGTGCGCACCGGACGTCCGTTGTGGAGCTGGACGCCCAAGATTCCCGACGATGTGATCGTGATCGGATCGCCGCCCGTGAATCGCGGTGTCGCCGTGCTCGACAACATGGTGTACGCCGGATCGATTGCCGGCCACCTCGCGGCGCTCGATGCGAAGTCGGGGGCGCTCCGCTGGGACGTCGTCGTGGACGACAACAAGATCGGCTACTACCTGACGCTGGCGCCGCTTGCGATCGACGGCAAGATCATCGTCGGCGTCTCGGGCGCGGAGAATGGCATCCGCGGGTTCGTCGATGCGTACGACGCGAAGACGGGCAAGCGCGTGTGGCGCCGGCATACGATTCCCGCGCCGGGCGAGCCCGGCAACGACACCTGGGGCGGCAAGGACAGCTGGAAGACGGGCGGCGGCTCGACGTGGCTGACCGGTTCGTACGATCCTGACTTGAAGCTGCTGTACTGGCAGACCGGAAACCCCGGACCCGACTGGAACGGCGACAACCGTCCCGGCGACAATCTCTACACCTGCTCGGTCCTCGCACTCAACCCCGACGACGGGACGATCAAGTGGCATTTCCAGTTCACGCCGCACGACACGCACGACTGGGACGCGAACGAGACGATGATTCTCTTTGACGCGGCGGTCGGCGGCCGCGAGCGCAAGCTCCTCGCCCAGGCCAATCGCAACGGGTTCTACTACGTGCTCGACCGCGCCACGGGCGAGTTCGTGGCCGGCACGGCCTTCGTGAAGCAGACGTGGGCGGACGGTCTCGACGCCAAGGGCCGTGCGATCGCCAAGAAAGGCCTCGACCCGAGCGCTGAAGGCATACTGGTCTATCCGAGCATCGCGGGCGCCGCGAACTGGCATAGCCCCAGCTACAGCCCGAAGACCAATCTTTTCTACCAGACGGCCGTCGAGATGGGGACGATCTTCTACAAGGGCGAAGCCGTGTACAAGGTCGGCGTTGGTTTCACGGGCGGGGGCGGGCGCACGCTCAACACGGACGATTCGTGGAGCGCCGTTCGCGCGTTGGAGGCGACGACCGGCAAGATGAAGTGGGAGTTCAAGCTGCTCTCGGCGGGCAGAAGCAGCTTGCTGTCCACGGCGGGCGGACTCGTGTTCGGCGGCACCGAAGAGGGCAACTTCTTCGCGCTTGATGCAGAGACCGGCAAGCCGCTGTGGGATACTCAGCTCGGTGGAAACATCCGCGGCATCCCGGTGTCGTTTGGCGTGGACGGCAAGCAATACGTCGCCATCGCCGCCGGCTTTGCGCTGTTCGTGTTCGGATTACCGTAACCGTAGGCCGGGCCTTTCAGGCCCGGCGGGGCGGGGCTGAACGCCCCGCCCTACGGAGCGCGGCTGAACGCCCCGCCCTACGGAATGCGATCGTGAGCCTCACCGGAACACAAATCGGACCGTATCGCGTCGGCCCGCCGCTCGGCAGCGGCGCCATGGGCGAGGTGTATCGCGCGCACGACTCAAATCTTGGTCGCGACGTGGCGATCAAGCTTCTTCCGCTCGACGTGTCACAAGACGCCGATCGCCGCGCGCGTGTCGAACGGGAAGCGCGGCTCCTCGCGGCGCTCCATCATCCGCATATCGCGACGATCTTCGCCGTCGAACATACCGCGCGTGGGCTGGCGCTCGTCATGGAGCTCGTCGAAGGCCCGACGCTCGCCGAGCGGATCGCGGGCGGGCCGCTGCCGGCACGCGACGCGCTGCCGATCGCGCGGCAGATCGCCGAGGCGCTGGACGCGGCGCACGAGAAGGGGATCGTCCACCGCGATCTGAAACCGGCCAACATCAAACTGACGGCCGGCGGGCAGGTGAAGGTCCTGGACTTCGGGCTCGCGACCGCGGGCGAGAGCGCAGCGTCGGGTGGCAGTATCGTCGCGACGCAGCTCGTGTCGCAACCGGGGACGATCGTCGGGACGGCGCAGTACATGAGCCCCGAGCAGGCGCGCGGCCACGTCGTCGACAAACGCACGGACATCTGGGCATTCGGCTGCGTCCTCTATGAGCTGCTGACGGCCCGGCCCGTGTTTGACGGCCAGACCTCGTCGGACGTGATGGCGAAAGTGATCGAGCGGGAGCCGGCGTGGAACGTACTGCCGGCGGGCACGCCGCCTGGCGTACGGAGGCTGCTCGAACGCTGTCTGGACAAGGATCCGAAGCGGCGATTGCGCGACATCGGCGACGCCGGCCGCGAGATCGACGATGCGATGGTGGCTCCGGTCCAGCCGATTGGGCAAAGCGGGCATCGCGCGAACCAGCTGGCCTGGGCGGCGGCGCTTGCCGTCACGGCCGTCGTGTTCGGGCTGCTGGCATGGCGTTTCACGTCGCGGCTGTCATC
This sequence comes from uncultured Acidobacteriota bacterium, assembly GCA_963755195.1. GTDB lineage: Bacteria > Acidobacteriota > Vicinamibacteria > Vicinamibacterales > CAVVIG01 > CAVQJU01. The sequence goes on from CAVWIZ010000002.1 coordinate 11,955, forward strand.
AGCATCGACATCCGCTCCAGTGGCTCGGCTGGTTGTCATGCCGGCCGAACCCATGCCGCTCACGGCCGAGGGGATCGTCGCGATTTCGCCAGACGGCCGGCGACTGGCGTATGTCGCTGGTCGCGACGCACGCCGCCAGCTGTTCGTGCGCGGCCTCGATGACTTCGTCGCCAAGCCGATTCCTGGAACCGAAGGCGCGGACAGCCCCGTGTTCTCGCCCGATGGTGAGTGGCTTGCCTTTGTGGCCGATCAGAAAGTGAAAAAAGTGGCGCTCGCCGGCGGGCCACCGCAGACCTTGGCCGAGTCTGTCGAAAACCTGGGTTTGGATTGGGGACCCGACAACAGCATCTTCTTCATCGTCGGGCGGGCGGGGAGCGGTATGTGGCGTGTGTCCGCGTCGGGAGGCAGCCCGACGCTGGTGACGACGCTGGGGCCGCGCGACACCGGTCTCCTTTCTCCCCACGTGTTGCCCGACGGGAAGGCGCTGCTGTTCAGCGCGCTGATCGGCTCGACGTCCGCACAAGAAATCTACGTGTTGTCGTTGCAGGGCGGAGAGCGGCGTGCGATCGCCAAAGGCGCGGCGCCACGGTACCTTTCGAGCGGACACGTCGTCTTTCTGCAGGCGGGCACGCTCCTGGCGATGCCGTTCGATCCTGTCCGTCTCGAAGCCACCGGCGCGCCGGTCGTGGTGTCGCAGGGTGTCAGGCAGACAGGCCTCGGCACGCCGCAGTTCGGTTTCTCCAAATCGGGAACGATGGTGTACGTGCCGGCGAGTGGCGGAGCCCGTCAGGATGCACTCGTGTGGGTGGATCGTCAGGGTATGGAGCAGCCGGCCGGATTGTCCGGTGGCATCTACGAAATGCCGCGTCTGTCACCGGATGGCCGTCGAGTGGCCTTGCAGATGGCGTCCGGCGCCGGCGCCAGCACCGATTTGTGGCTGCACGATCTCGGTCGCGACACGCTGAGCCGGCTGACGTTTGACGGCAGCAGTCTGTTTCCGCTGTGGGCGCCGGATGGACGCCGGATTGCGTTCAGTTCCAGCAAGACCGGTCGGTTCATTATCTTTTCGCGAACGTTTGATGGCGGGCCGCAAGAGGAACTGTTGCCTGCCCGCCAGCCTGTCACATATCCGCTGGCGTGGTCGCCCGACGGCCAGTCGCTGGCGATCGTGTCGGTGAGTCTGACGACCGCCAACGACATCCAGGTGTTTGATACGCACGACCACGGCGCGCCGCGGCCGTTCGTTGAAACGCCCTTTCGTGAGGGCGCTCCGACGTTTTCGCACGATGGCCGCTGGGTGGCGTACGTGTCCGATCAATCCGGGCGCCAGGAGATCTACATGCGGCCGTTTCCCGGCCCCGGTGGAGAAATCACGATTTCCACCGAGGGCGGCAACGAGCCTGTCTGGGCAAGGCAGACTGGCCAGCTGTTTTATCGTCACGGCACCACGATGATGGCGGTTGACATCGTCATGAGCCCGGCCCTCGCCGTCGGAAAACCCCACGCGCTCTTCGACAAGCCCTACAACGCTCAGCAACGCGTTCTGGCCCAACTACGACGTCACGTCCGATGGCCAGCGTTTCCTGATGCTCAAGAGCGCTTCGCAGGATGTTCCGACACAGATCAATGTCGTGCTCAACTGGTTCGACGAGTTGAAACGTCTCGCACCCACGGGTCGTCGCCCGTGACGGTGTTGTCGTCATGACGCTGACCGGTACCCAGATCGGACCGTATCGCGTCGGGGCGCCGCTCGGAAGCGGGGCGATGGGCGACGTGTATCGCGCGCACGACACCACGCTCGGCCGCGACGTCGCGATCAAGCTGCTGCCGCCGGCGTTCACGAGCGATCCCGACAGGCGCGCGCGGTTCGAACGCGAAGCGCGGCTGCTGGCGTCGCTCAACCATCCACACATCGCGACCGTGTACGGCGTCGAGGCCAGCGCGCACGGGCAGGCGATCGTGATGGAGCTCGTGGAGGGCCCGACGCTGGTGGAACGGATCGCAGGGCTAAGGGGCAAGGGCTCCCCCCTTCGCACCTCCGGCGCTTCGGCGGGGCAAGCAGGGCTGTCGGTGGCCGAAACGCTCGGCCTTGCGCGTCAAATCGCCGACGCGCTGGATGCGGCTCACGAGAAGGGGATCGTCCACCGCGATCTGAAGCCCGCGAACATCAAGCTGACGGCCAACGGTCAGGTGAAGATCCTTGACTTCGGGCTCGCGACCGCCGCCGAGAGCGCGGGCCCGGGCCAGAGCGCGATCGACACCCGCCTCGTGTCGCAGCCGGGGATGGTTGTCGGGACGGCGGCATATATGAGTCCCGAGCAAGCGCGCGGCCAGGCGGTGGACAAGCGGACGGACATCTGGGCGTTCGGCTGCGTGCTCTATGAGATGTTGACGGCGAAACCGGTGTTCGCCGGCGACGCCCTGGCCGACATCATGGTCGGCGTCGTCGATCGCGAGCCCGATTGGGCCGCGCTGCCCGCGTCAACGCCGTCGCGTGTGCGGGAGCTGTTGCAGCGCTGTCTGCAGAAGGATCCACGAGCCCGACTGCGCGACATCGGCGATGCGCGGGCGGAGCTGAACGCCCACGAAAGCCCGGCGACCACACCGCGCGACGCGTCTGCGGCCCGCAGGGAACGAATCGTCTGGTCCTCGGCGATCGCTGTTCTTGTTCTGCTCGCTGCCGTGTTTGCGTTCCGTGGTCGCAACCTCGCACGACCGGCCGCCCGGGAGATGCGAGTCGACATCACCACGCCTCCGACGATGGACCCCGTGTCGCTGGCGATTTCGCCGGACGGCCGGCAGATTGCGTTCGTGGCTGATTCGGAAGGCCGGTCCCGGCTGTGGGTTCGCTCGCTCGACTCGTCGTCCGCACGAACGTTGCCCGGGACGGACAATGCGTCGTATCCGTTCTGGTCGCCCGACAGTCGCTCCCTCGGATTTTTCGCCGAAACCGAGCTCAAACGCCTCGATCTCGAGGATGGATCCGTGCGGCGGCTGGCGACGGCGGGCCTGGGTGGGGGAGGGACCTGGAATCGCGAGGACATCATCCTCTTCGCCGACACACCAGGCAGTTCGCTGGTGCGCGTCTCGGCGAACGGCGGGCCCGTGGCCGCCGCGACCACGCTGGTGCCGCCGCAGCATACCGGCCATGGGTTTCCGCAGTTCCTGCCGGACGGCCGCCACTTCCTGTTCTACGCAAGAGGCACCCCTGAATCCAGAGGCGTGTACGTCGGCGAACTCGATCGGTCCGAGCTTCGCCGCCTGGCCGATACAGACTCGCCGGCGGTCTTGGTGGCCCCTGGGCACGTGCTGTTCGTCCGTCAAGGCGCGCTGTTCGCGCAGGCGTTCGATCCCGATCGTGCGACACTCAGCGGAACGGCATCGCCGGTCGTCGATCGCGTGGTGACCGACCCGCGCCGGGTGCCGGCGGTGTCGGCCTCCGGCACGAGCGCGATCGTCTACCGTCCCGGAACCTGGCAGGCTGCGCGGCAGTTCGTCTGGCTCGATCGTTCTGGTCGAGAGATCGGCAAGCTGGGCGAGCGCGACACCGGATACTCGATCGGCCCCACGCTGTCGCCCGACGGCCGCCGGGTGGCGATGCACCGCCAGTCGGGAGGCACCGGAGACGTGTGGCTCCTCGACACGGCTCGCGCCGTGCTCAGCCGGTCCACGGTCAACCCCGCGCAGGACGTCTTTCCGACCTGGTCTCCGGACGGCAGCCGCATCCTGTTCGCGTCCAACCGCAACGGCGGGTACGATCTCTACGTCATGCCCGCGGGCGGCGGTCCGGAGGAACGCGTCATGTCGTCGGGGGCGATGGACAGCACGTCGAAGATTCCCACTGATTGGTCGCGGGACGGACACGTGCTCTTCAATCATCTAGGCCCGGCGGGCCAGGACATCTCGGCGTTGTCGCTCGACGGCACGCGAACGGTGGTTCCGGTTGCGCAATCGCGTTTCGACGAGCGCGACGGCCAGTTCTCGCCCGATGGGAAGTGGGTCGCGTACCAGTCGAACGAATCTGGACGGTTTGAAGTCTACGTCCAGCCGTTTCCGGGGCCCGGCGCGAAGTCGCAAATTTCAGGCAACGGCGGCGCCCAGGTGAGATGGCGGGGCGACGGCCGCGAAGTGCTGTATGTCGCGCTCGACGGACGGCTGATGTCCGTCCCCATCGTCCCGGGGTCAAAGCCCGACGCGCTCGATGTGGGTACGCCGGTCCCGCTCTTCCTCACCCGCATCGGCGGAGCCGTGCAGTCCGCGAATCGACCACAGTACATCGTGTCGGCCGACGGCCAGCGGTTCCTGATGAACAGCCTGCTCGATGAACCGATCGCCCCCATCACCCTGGTGCTGAATTGGAGTCCGGCGCCGTGATTGGGATCCAACGTGAGATCGCGATGAGGTATTGGAGACAATGAACCTGCACGACCGACGTGAGTTTCTCAGGTTTCTGGCGGCGAGTCCGCTGCTGGCAGGCGTGCCCCTCGAGGCCATCGCCAACGCGTTCGCCCAAAACACGACCGCATCGACCGCCGCGGCTGGCGACGTGATTGCCGCGGCCAAAGACGCGGTCAACGTCTTCGACTTCGAGGCGGTCGCGCGCAAGAACCTGCCGCCCGCGCACTGGGGCTACATGGCGAGCGGCGTGGACGACGACGCGACGCTGAGGGCGAATCGGGAGGCGTTCTCGCACTACCAGATCCGTCCGAGGCGGCTCGTCAACGTCACGAAAACCGATCTCAGCGCCGATCTGTTCGAGACGAAGTGGGAGACGCCGATCTTCATCTGTCCGGTCGGCGGCCACAAGATGTTCCATCCGGAAGGCGAGATTGCCGTCGCGCGGGCGGCCGCGGCCAAAAAGACGCTCCAGATTCTCTCAACCGTCACGACGTCGTCTGTCGAGGACGTGATCAAGGCGCGCGGGGGGCCGATCTGGTATCAGCTCTATCCGACATCGAGCTGGGATGTCCGGCAGAAGCTCGTCAAGCGTGCCGAGGCGGCCGGGTGCCCGGCGCTGGTGCTGACGGTCGATCTGTCGGGCGGCCGCAACATGGAAACGGCCGAGCGCTTCCGCCGGCTCGACACGCGGCGCTGCGAGTCGTGCCACGAACCTGGACCGACGGGCGTCTACAAACGCCGTCCGATGTTCGACGGCATCGACATGACCGGCGTCGGCGTCAACGACGCCGCGCTCACGTGGGACGATGTCAGGCGGCTCAAAGACTCGATGCGCATGAAGCTCGTCGTCAAGGGCATCGAAACGCGCGAGGACGCGGAACTGTGCCTGAAGTACGGCGTGGACGGCATCGTCGTCTCCAACCATGGCGGTCGCGCCACTGAGACCGGTCGCGCGACGATCGACGCGCTCTCTGAGGTGGTGCAGGCCGTGGGCAGCCGCATTCCCGTGATGGTGGACGGCGGCTTCCGGCGCGGGACGGATATTTTCAAGGCACTCGCCATCGGTGCGCGGGCGGTGGGCATCGGCCGTCCGTACATCTGGGGTCTGTCGGCGTTTGGCCAACCCGGCGTCGAAGCGGTGCTCGACATCCTGCGCCGCGAGCTCGATCTCGTGATGCGGCAGTCGGGCGTGCGCTCGATCCGCGAGATCGGCGCCGCCCACGTCACGCCGGCACGGAGATGATCATGCGTGCATCGATAGCATTGCTGTCCGTTCTCGGGCTCGCCGTGGCGCCGCTGACAGGTCAAACCCGCGCGTCGAAGCCCCTGACTATCTACGTCGTGGATGTGGAGGGCGGGAACGCCACGCTCTTCGTGTCGCCGTCGGGAGAGTCGCTTCTCATCGACACGGGCAATCTTGGCCCGGAAGCGTCGGTCAGGGATGCCGATCGCATCATGGCCGCGGCGAAAGACGGCGGCCTCGCGCAGATCGACCACCTGATCACCACGCACTGGCACGGCGATCACTTTGGTGGGATGGCCGCGCTCGCCGCACGCATCCCGATCAGGGAGTTCATCGACCACGGTCCGAACGTTCAGCCGGGCGCCGCCGCGGATGAGTTTCTCCAGAACACGTATCCGTCCCTCTATGCAAAAGCGAAGCGCACGATCGCGAAGCCGGGCGGCACGGTGGCTGTCGCGGGGCTTGATGTGAGAGTGGTGGCGTCAGCCGGCGAGGTGATCAAGACGGCGCTACCTGGCGCGGGCGCGGCGAATTCGTCTTGCGCCGGCTTCAAGGCAGGCGAGAACAATGCCGAAGACCCGATGTCGGTGGGCGTCTTCGTGATGTTCGGAAAATTCAGGACCATGCACCTGGGGGATTTGACGAAGAACAAGGAATTCGAGCTGATGTGTCCGAACAACCGCATCGGCACGGTTGATGTGCTGTTGGGGCTGCACCACGGACAAGATACGTCCAACTCCGAAGTGCTCGTGCACGCCCTTCACCCCCGCGTGGCCGTCATGAACAACGGCACGCGAAAAGGCGGTCAGCCTGCAGTGATGAAGACGCTGTATTCGTCCCCAGGTCTCGAAGATCTCTGGCAGATCCACTTCTCGCAGCTGAGCGGGCAGGAATACACCGCGCCGGGGATGTTCATCGCCAACACGCTGGACGAGCCACAGATAGCGATGCCGGTGGCGGCCATGCCGGCGCCCCCACCCGGCCCCGGCGCGCCCCCGCCGCCGGTTCACAATGGCGCGGCGTATTGGATTAAAGTGTCGGCGCAGGCGGACGGATCGTTCACGGTGACGAACGCCCGCAACGGTTTCAGCAAGCGTTACCGGGCCCGCTGACCGCGGGCCGTCTCCGTCGCCGGTTCATCAACCATGGGAGCAGTGTGATGCGTGTATTCGTCGCGTTGTTGGCGGCCCTCTCACTGGCCGCGGCCTTTCCGGCGGCGCAGGCCCGCACGTCAAAGACGTTGGACATCTATGTCGTGGACGTGGAGGGCGGGAACGCCACGCTCTTCGTGTCGCCCTCGGGCGACTCGGTGCTGATCGACTCGGGCAACGGCGGCGCGGCTGCATCGCGGGATGCCGATCGCATCATGGCAGCCGTCAAGGATGCGGGCCTGACGCAGATCGACCACCTGATCACCACGCACTGGCACGGGGATCATTTCGGCGGCATGGCGGAGCTGGCCTCGCGCATCCAGATTCGGAACTTCATCGACCACGGCGGCAACGTGCAGCCGGCGGCGCCCGCCGACGAATTCCTGCAGAGGGTCTATCCGCCGCTCTACGAGAAGTCGAAACACACGATTGCGAAGCCCGGCGACAAGATCGCGGTTGCCGGCCTCGACTGGCGTATCGTCACCGCGGCGGGGCAGACGATCAAGACGCCGCTTCCCGGCGGAGGGAAGGCCAATCCGTACTGCGCGAGCTTCAAAGCGCAGGACGTTGACAGGGGCGAGAACGCGCAGTCGGTCGGCAGCATCGTGACGTTCGGCAAGTTCCGCGTCGCGCACCTGGGAGACGTGACCTGGAACAAGGAATTCGACCTGATGTGCCCGACGAACGTCATCGGCACGGTCGATCTGTTCGTGGTGTCGCATCACGGTCAGGCGATCTCGAATTCCGAAGTGCTCGTGCACGCGCTCGCGCCGCGCGTGGGCATCATCAACAACGGCACCCGCAAGGGCGGGCAGCCCGACGCCATGCGGATTCTCCATTCGTCTCCGGGTCTCGAGGATCTGTGGCAGCTGCATTTCTCGCAGTTGAGCGGCCAGGAGTACACCGTTCCAGGAATGTTCATCGCCAACGGCACTGACGAGCCGTTGGTGGCGATGCCCGTTGCGGCCATTCAGGCCCCGCCGCCAGGCCCTGGCGCAGCGCCGCCCCCCGCGCACAACGGCCCGGCGCACTGGGTGAAGGTGTCCGCGCAGACCGACGGATCTTTCACCGTGACAAACGGTCGCAATAACTTCAGCAAGACGTACAAGGCGCGCTGACGATCTAAACAAGACGAAAGATGAGAGGGCTTATGTTGAAGAAACTACTGGCGGGCGTCGCGCTGGCAGGGGCGCTGGTTTGGACCGCTTCGGCGCAGGACGCGAAGACGGCGATCGCCGTTGCCTCGAAGGCGATGGGCGTCGAGACGCTGAAGACTGTCCAGTATTCAGCCACGGGATTTGACTTCGCCCTCGGCCAGGCGCCGAACCCCGCCTTGCCGTGGCCGAAGTTCATCGAGAAAAGCTATACGCGCGCCGTCAACTTCGAGACGCCGGCTTCCCGGGTCGATCGCGTGCGCGCGCAAGGCGAAAACCCTCCGCGCGGCGGGGGACAGCAGCCGCTCGTCGGCGACCAGACGCAGAACCAGACCATCATCGTCACCGCCGCGACGCCGTGGGCGCAGCAGCTCGAAATCGTGATGCTGCCGCACGGCTTCCTGCGGGCGGCGGCTGTGAGAAACGCCACGCTCGATCAGGCGGCCGATCCCGACGGCAGGAAGCATCGCGTCATCAAGTTCATCGGCGACAACAAAGCGACGGTGGTCGGATTCCTGAATGAGCAGAACCTGGTCGAGCGCGTCCAGACCTTCGTCGACAACCCGGTCCTCGGCGACATGCTGTTCGAGGCCATCTACAACGACTACAAGAGTGTGGACGGCGTGCAGTTTCCGATGCACATCGTCCAGAAGCAGGGCGGGCATCCGATCTTCGATCTCAAGGTCAGCGACGTGAAGATCAATGCGGCCGTGAGCATACAGCCGCCGCAGGGACGCGGAGGGGCGCCGGCCGCCGCCGCGGCTCCGGCCAACCCGCCCGCGCAATCCGAGAAGCTTGGCGACGGAGTGTATCTCATCACCGGCGGGTACACGGTGATTGCCATCGACTTCAAGGACTACATTGCATTGGTCGAATGCGGGCAGAACGAGCCGCGCGCGCTCGCGGTCATTGCCGAGGCGAAGCGTCTGATTCCGAACAAACAGATCAGGTACTTGATCAACACGCACAGCCACTTCGATCACGCGAGCGGCTTGCGCACGTTTGTCGCCGAAGGCTCGACCATCGTCACCCATCAGGTCAACAAGGCGTATCTCGAAAAGGCGCTGAGCCAGCCGCACACGCTCAGTCCGGACAAGGCGCAGGAGGCCGGGAAGAAGCCGAAGGTCGAGGCGATGGGTGACAAGAAGGTCCTGACCGACGGCACACACGTGCTCGAGCTCTATCACCTGAAGAACTTCGGGCATCACGACGGGATGATCGTGGCGTATCTCCCCAAAGAAAAGGTCCTGCTCGAGGCGGACGCCTACAATCCCCAGCCGCCGACCGCGACGCCGCTCAATCCGCCGAGCCCGTACACACTGAGCCTGGTCGATAACATCCAGCGCCTGAAGCTCGACGTGCAGCGCATCGTTCCGGTGCACTATCCGGCCGACAACCGCGTGGTGACGATGGCCGAACTACTAAAGTGGGTGGGCAGGTCGTAGCAAGGACTGCGACGCAACGGCGTTCTTGAATTGCAGAAACTGACGCGTCTTTCGGCTGCCGCGACGTTTTCGGCAGGTTTCACGTTGGGGACGGTCCTCGCATGGACGGGCGTACAATGGACGGACTGTGACAATGGGCCTGACGTACGTGACGGTGTCGCTGAGGGTTCCGGGGACTTCAGACGGCAGCTACGATGCGTTGTTCTTGGTCGACACCGGTGCGACCGATTCGATGGCGTCGGCCGCCGAGTTATTGAAGGCTGGCATCCAACCGGTCGGCCGTTCGAGTTATGAACTCGCAGACGGCAGCACCCACGAATACGCGTTCGGACTGGCGCAGATCGAATTCCTGGGTGAAATAACCGCGGGCCGCGTGATCTTTGGTCCCGAAGGCGTCGCACCCATTCTCGGCGTCACGGCTCTCGAATCTGTCGGCATCACTATCGATCCTGCGAGCCAGAAGCTTAAACGCCTTCCCGCCGTCCCGCTCAAGCGAGGAGTCGTCCATTCCGTACCGGGTACGACCCAGGAGCTGAGCTATCGCTGACGCATAGCTATGTCTTTTTCTTGAGCAGCGCGTCGAGATCGGCAAAGGGCTTGTACGTGGAATGTGGCGGCTCCGCGTCGGGTGTCGCTTCGCCATAGGCGTCAGCCACCTCGCGCCGCGAGTGCTCGTCTTCGTGGCAATAGAGGCACAGCAACTCCCAATTGCTCCCATCGGGTGGATTGTTGTCGTGATTGTGGTCCTTGTGATGCACGGTGAGACCGCGAAGATCCCGGCCGCTGAAGTCTCGTCCGCAATGCGCACACACCCACGGATGAATCTTGAGCGCCCGCTCCCGCACGGTATGGTCTCTCTGATCGGACGGCGTCTTCCTGGATGACATGTCCGAATCCTCGATTCGGTGCGGTCAGCGCTTGCGCGATGGCCGCGCGCTTTTTGCGGTTGGTTTAGCTCTGGGCCGTCCGGCCGCGGGTTGTGACGGCCGGGTCGCGCGCGTCTTCCTCGGTTTGGGTTTGGCCGCGGGCCTGCTCGCCAGGTTCTGCCAGGCAAGCGTCATCGCCTCGCCGAGCGTCTCCTCATCGGCCGATTCCAGCCGTACGGCGGTGCAGCCGCTGCGGCCCCACGCACCGTTCTCCGGAACGAACATTGACGGGTTCTCCAGCACGAATCGTCGTTGCTGTTCTGGCGTGAGTTTGACCATCCCAAAGAGATGATCGGGCTGGAGCGTCGCGAAGATCCTGCCGTTGACGCGGAAGTCGGGATGCCCCATGTGGGCGCCTTCGATGGCGTTCGCCATTCCGAGCGCCATTCGCCGAAAGTCGGCCAGGCTCAGCATGATCGATCTGCGGCCTGCTTCACGGGCGTCGCTCGCAGCCTTCGACCTCGACCGCGATCGGCGCCAGCTCGGCCGTGAGCGCCGTGCCGCGCGAGTACCGGCCGCCGCGCCCGGCGCGGATGAACGTGCTCGTATCGTCCACCGGCAGTCGCGCCACGTTGCTGCAGAACGATCCCCAGACGCGCCCGAGCCGCAGGTACTGCTCGACGTTCGAGAGGTAGAAGGCCGATACGGTCGCGTCTTTTCGCTTCAGGTAGGCGCCGACCGAACGAACGGCTTTCGATCCCGCGAAGTCGCCCACGACAGGCACGACCAGGTTCCTCGTCTGCAGCGATTTCACGATCGCGAACGCTTCATCCGTGGCGAGATAACTGCGGGCGTTTCCGTTGCCGTCGGTGGCGACCATGAGGTCGGCGTAGGTGGGCCTGTTGCCTCCGTTGTTGTCGGGGCCTTCCGTAGACGAGTAGTTGATGCCCGGGCCGAAGGCATAGAACGCGTGGTAGACGTGCGCGATCCCCGCGAGGTCGTCTTTCGAGAGGGGGAACCCGTGCCGGCCGACGAGCTGGCTCTCGATGGCCTTCAGGTTGTTCTCGTAGAGCGTGGCGCTCGCTTCGACGTTGGCATAGGCGTCGAAGATGTCGGCGGCTGTCGACGCCGCGCGAAGGTCGTCGGGCTGTTGACGCGAAAACAAGCGCGAGACGAAGTCGGCACGGCCGGCCGACAGCTCGAAGAGCGCCTTGTACATCAGGTGGAGCTGCAGGTTTCCACGCCGGATGTCGACGATGAAGGCCATCGACGGCTGAAGCGCCGCGATGTAGGTAAAGTTCTGTTCGGGGCCGACGCCCATGTAGGCGCCGCCCCGGCTGACCGTGTTGATCAAGTCGGGGATGACGAGCTGCATCCGCGCTTCGTTCGACAGCAGGTTTTCTGATCGGAAGCTTCCGCCCGGCTCCGACAAATCGGTGACGAGCGCCCAGAATTCTGCGTCCGCGAGGCGCGCCGGGAGACTATTCGGCGCGGCCGCCAGGGCGCGGTCCCACGGCAGGCTCAGGCTGGCCGAGAGCACCGCGGCCGCGGTGACGAGCAGACGACGTCGGAGCATCCGCTGTAGTTATAGCGCCAGCCCGCGCCGGGCGCAATCGGGCGTTACGTGGAGGTGGCAGTCTTTAAGTATGATGTCGCCGATGCGGAACCTGATGGCGGCGGTCGCGGCGTTGATGCTCGGCGCGGTGGGCCTGTCGGCCGCCGGAAGCCTCGACATCTACTTCATCGACGTCGAGGGTGGGCAGTCCACCCTCATCGTGACGCCGGCCGGGCAGTCGCTGCTCATCGACGCGGGCTGGTCCGGATTTGGTAATCGCGATGCCGACCGTGTCATGGCTGCGGTCCGGGATACGCGCATTGACCGGCTCGACTATCTGCTGATCACGCACTTTCACCGGGATCACGCGGGCGGTGTCCCGGAGGTCGCCAGGCGCCTGCCGGTCACAACCTTTGTGGACTATGGTGAGCCCGTCGAGAAGGGCGACTTCACCGTCGTCACGTTTGAGGCGTACAAGCCCGTCCGCGCACGTGGCAAGCAACTCCATCCTCGTCCAGGCGATCGACTGGCGCTCGAAGGCGTCGAGGTGGACGTGGCGAGCTCGGCAGGCGCGCTGCTGACGAAGGCTCTGTCGGGCGCCGGCCAGCCAAACCCGGCCTGCGCCGGGCTGGCGCGGCAGGCCGACGACGCCGGGGAGAATCCGCGATCGCTCGGGATCCGCCTCAAGTACGGCAGGTTCACGTTCCTCGATCTCGGTGATCTGCCCGGGAACAACCTGGCGGCGTTGGCATGTCCGACGAATCTGGTGGGGCATGCCGACCTCTACCTGGTGCCGCATCACGGCAACGAGGACACGAGCATTCCGGCCGTGGTCGCCGCCGTCACGCCGCGCGTGGCCATTCTCAACAACGGTGTCACGAAGGGCGGTGCCGCGTCGGCATTTGCGACGCTTCGAGGGGCGACAAGCATGGAAGACGTCTGGCAGCTTCACAAAACGCGCAATCCCGGCGCCGAGAATTTTCCGGACGCGTTTATCGCGAACATCGACGATGGGGAAAAAGACGCCGGCGCCTGGATCAAGGTGAGCGTGGATGAACGCGGCTCGTTCACAGTCACCAACGGCCGGACGGGCTTCACGAAGTCTTATCGATGAAGCTTCTGCTGGCGGTCGTGGCGACAACGCTGGCCCTGGCCGGGTCGGCCGCCCCAGTGGCCCCGGTGGTCAAAGCCGCCCGGCAGGCCCGCGACGCTCAGCAAGTCAAGACGCTCGACATCTACTTCATCGACGTCGAAGGCGGGCAGTCCACCCTCGTCGTGACACCGGCCGGCCAGTCGCTGCTCATCGACACCGGTTATCCGGGCTTCGGCGGCCGCGATCCCGACCGCATCATGGCCGCCGTTCGCGACGCCCGTCTGACGCGCATCGACTACCTCCTGATCACGCACCTGCACGAAGACCACAACGGCGGCGCCGCCGAGCTTCGGCGGCGGATTCCCATCGGCACGTTCGTGGACTACGGCTCGCCCACCGAGACCGCGCCGGAAGTGGTGGCGGCCTTTACGGCGTACGAGGAGGCCCGCCAATATGGCGAGCACCTCGTGCCCAAGCCCGGCGATCGGCTGCCGCTACGCGGAGTGGACGTTGACGTCGTGAGCGCCGATGGCGCCGTGCTGACCCGTCCGATCGAGGGAGACGGACCGGCGAACCCGGCCTGCGCCGGTGTGGAAACCGGAGGCCCTAGCCGCGGAGAGAACCCGCGCTCGATCGGCGTCCGAGTACGGTACGGCGTGTTCCGTTTCCTCGATCTCGGCGATCTGGTCCGCAACAGGCTCGCGGACCTCGTGTGTCCGAACAACCTCCTCGGCGGGATCGACGTCTATCTCGTGACGCACCACGGCAACGCCGACGCCAGCCTGCCGGCGATGCTCGACGCGATTCGTCCGCGGATCGCGATCGTGAACAACGGTCCGTGGAAGGGGGCCTCGCCGCCGGCGATGGCGTTGCTGCACGCGTTCCAGGGTCTCGAAGACGTCTGGCAGCTCCATCGGACGATCAACGACGGCGCCGAGAACTTCCCCGATGCCTACGTGGCGAACCTGACGTTTGGCGAAACCGACGCGGCCGCCTGGCTCAAGCTGAGCGCCAGCGACGCGGGCGGCTTCAGCGTGACGAACGGCCGGACAGGCTGGACGAAGAACTACGCGGCTCGTTGACCCGCACCTCGCCGCTCCAGAAGCCGTAACCTTTAGCCTTTAGAGCACGCTGCGAACCTGACTTTCAACGAACCACAAAGATCACGAAGGTCACCAAGGGCCGGAGTGGAGAGGGAACAGGCGGGCTTACCGTTGGCGGTGCAGAGGACGGGTATGATCGGCACGGTGGCGGTCATGTCCCTGGTTGCTAGCTCTGAGTTGTAAGCACATGCTTAGAAGAGCCGTTGAACTAATGCTCGGCCTGCTTTTCGTCGCCTGTATTGCCTCGGGAATAACGGTCCACTTAGGATACTCAAAGCTCATGCCTCATTCGCCAGAACCCCAGAGCGGAAGAACCTATGGGCTTGTCGTGAATCACGGAGATGTCGTCTACGTCACTCAAGCTGAACTTCATCGTGCTAATTTCGCTATCAACGAGATGGTCTGGCTCGGATTGGGGCTTTTTGCGCTTTCGGGATAGTAAGAACCTGTTGGAAAGATGACCGTTCTAGACATTAGAGCGTCTTCCATTTCCGTGTAGTGCGGCTCGATAAGACGATTCGAACGCAGAGCACGCAGAGGACGCGCAGAGATCGCAGAGCGATTCGACGCGGCGCCGCAAAGCGGCGGCGGTGGTTGAGAGAATCAGAATACAAGCCAGATGGAACCGCGCCGGGTTTGTATTCTGATTCTCTCAACCTGCCGCCCGGGCCGGCTTTGCCGGCCGGCCGCGTCGAATCGATCGACACTCTGCGATCTCCGTGATCTCTCGGGTTGATCGTCTTTCGCAGCATCCTGACCCGTGGAGAGTCCTTCGTCGTGTGCTTCGTGTCTTCGTGGTAGCCAGCCGCAGGCTCAGAACCCCAGCTACAGAGAAACTAAAACTGGTCTAGGCTAGGAGAAATGCCAACCACGACGAAGAGCGACGAATATATTCATTAACACATCACCACCTCGAACGCAGAGCACGCGGAGTGCGCAGAGAATTCAGCATGTGAGAAGAAGCCTCTGGGTACGCGCCACTAGGATGAGGGCTAGAGCTGAGCGCTACGGACGGACCAGCGCAAAGCGCTCGCGTGTGCGGGTGTAGTCGTACCCGCTCATGCGCCCGACGGCCCGCAGCTTGTCCGCGTCGATCTTGTAGCCGCCGTCGATGATGCTGTCGTCCACGTGAAACCGCACGACTTCGCCAATCACGATGTTGCCGCCCATCGGCTTCGCGCTGATTTCAATCAGCTGCAGGAGCTTGCATTCCATGTTCACGTGCGACTCGGCCACGCGCGGCGGCCGGACGAGATCGCTTGGCGCCGGTGTCAGCCCAGACAGCTTGAACTCGTCCACATCCGCCGGGTACTCGCCCGAGCAGAGGTTCATCTGCTCGGCGATCTCCTCGCTGACGATGTTGACGACGAATTCGCCGGAGGCGCGGATGTTCGTCAGCGTGTCTTTGGGCGGGTTGCGCCAGACCGGACTGAAGCAGATGACGGGCGGATCGCCGCAGACGGCGTTGAAGAAGCTGAACGGCGCCAGGTTGTTCACGCCGGCGGCGGACACCGTCGAGACAAACGCGATCGGTCGCGGCACGATCGAGCCGACGAGCACCCGGTAGCAGACGTTGGGGGAGACGGTGTGGGGGTCGATGATCATTGTTGTTTCCGCCCGACCGACCGGCCCGCTCCAGCTCGCGCGCCTGAACGGTCCGCCCTACAACTGTTGGCCTCGAATTGACGCGTCGAGCAGCTCGACGACGTGGAAGACCGGACGCTCGTGGCCGGCCGCGCGCCCCGCCGCGCCAATCTGCAACATGCATCCGGGGTTGGTGGTCGCGATGACGTCGGGTGAGGCCTCGGCAATCTTCGCCTGCTTGCGGCGCCCCAGCTCGGCGGCCATCTCGGGCTGGACGAGGTTGAAAATGCCGGCGCTGCCGCAGCAGATCTCACTGTCGCCGATGGGCACGATCGTGAGCCCGGGAATCGACGCGAGCACGTCGCGCGGCGGCTGGCGCACGCCCTGAGCGTGGGCAAGGTGGCAGGCGTCGTGATAGGCCACGCGCAGGCTGAGCGGTTGTCGCGGCGCCCGGGCGGAGCCGAGTCCAGCCAGCACTTCAGTCACGTCGCGAACCTTTGCCGTGAACGATCGGGCCCGTTCCGCCCACACCGGGTCGTCCTTCAACAGCTCTCCATACCCCTTCATCGTCGATCCGCAGCCGGCGGCGTTGACGACGATAGCATCGACGGTGGTCGATTCGAACGCGCCAATCAGGCCGCGCGCAAAATCCCGAGCCGCCTCGTCCAGGCCCGAATGCAGGGCCAGCGCGCCGCAGCAGCCCTGGCCGCCTGGCGCCAGCACCTCGCAGCCTTCGGCTGACAGCACTCGAACCGTCGCGTCGTTGACGTGGCCGAAGAACACGCGCTGGACGCATCCAGTCATCAGGCCGACGCGCAGCCGCGCCGCCCCGACTGCGGCGGTCCGTTCGGGCACGGCTCGCATTCCCGTCAAGCCGGAAAGCGTCGCATCTGGCGCCAGCGCGATCAGGTTGCTCAGCTTCAGCGGCAGCAGCGACAGAAGGCCCTTGAAGCGGCGCAGGAGCTTGACGAAGACCAGGGGAAGCGCGAAGACTCGCAGCCGCGCCGGATAAGGCAGCAGCAGAAAGAGCAGACGACGAAAGACGCGTTCGCCGAAGGGACGCCGATGGTGATGTTCGATGGCGGCGCGTGTTTCCTCGATGAGCGGCGCGTAGCGCACGCCCGAAGGGCACGCGGTTTCACAGGCCATGCAGCCGAGGCAGGTGTCGAAGTGCCCGACGAGGCTGTCGCTCATGATGTCGATCCCAGGTCGCCCGCTCACGCCCGCCTTCATCAGGAAGATGCGCCCGCGCGGCGAATCCATTTCCTGGCCGAGCAGCAGGTAGCTGGGGCACGTCGAGAGGCAGAAGCCGCAGTGGACGCACTTGTCGATCAGCGGCTCGAGTGGAGCGATCGTTTCAAAGCCAGGCGAGGCCGTCGTGGCTGTCATGATTCCCAGGCTCCCCGGCCAGGATTGAGCGTGCCGTCTGGATCGAATCGCGCCTTGACGGCGCGCATGATCGGGCCGGCATCGCCGATCGGGCCCCAGGCTCCAATCTGCTCGATGAGAGCCGTCGGCGACATCAGCACCGCGCTTCCGCGCTCGGGCCGTGGCGCTCCGGCGCAGTTCCGCTACGACTGCGGCCTGTTGATCGGAATCGCCCGCGATCCGCGCGAAGATGATTCCGAGCGCGGCGCGGCCGACGATGTCATGTTCCACGCCGTGGTCCATCGACAGGCGTTCGATACGGGTCAGCATCTCGGCGACGTCGGTTGGCAGCGTCGCCAGCTTCACAATCGCGCCCGGCTTCCGCCAGACGCGCAGGTCGTGCGCGCGCCACTCGTCGGTTTCCGCCGGCCCTGAGAGCAACTCGGTCGTGGCCCCGTGCCCTGCGCACACAGCGGCCGCCGCACGGCTCTGCTCGTCTGCCGCGCGCGGCGCCGTTTCGAAGCGGATGAGCGAGTCGATGGGGGGGTGACTGGATCTCGATCGTGGACGGCATGAGCGGCGCGCCGGCGATGGCGAGCGCCAGATCGCCGAGGCGTCGAAGGTCGCCGACCGTCGCCGCGACCGTGCACGACACCGGCGCGACCGGCGCAAGCTTGAACGTCGCGCTGGTAATGACGCCGAGGCTGCCGAGCGAGCCGCACAGAAGCTTCGAGAGATCGTAGCCGGCCACGTTCTTGACGACCCGGCCACCGGCCTTCGCCGTCCGTCCATCCGCGAGCGCGATTTCAATGCCGATGATGAGATCGCGCGGCGTGCCGTACCGGTGGCGGCGCGGACCGCTGTCGTTGGTGGCGATCACGCCTCCAATCGTGGCAAGAGGCGACACGCCAGGATCGAGCGGCAGCCACTGTTTCTCGCGCCGCAACACGTCGTTGACCGCGACGAGGGTGGCGCCGGCCGGGACGGTGGCCACCAGATCCCCGGCCACGTGGTCGACGCCCGAGTTCAGGCCGAGCGTCGAGAGCACCACGTCCGTTCGCGAAGCGGGCGCGCCCCAGGCCTGCTTGGTCCCGGCGCCGCGGACCGCGACCGCCAGGCCTTGAGCGTTCGCCCACTTGAGCTTCGCCGCCAGGCTGGCCGCATCAGTCGGTTCAAGAACCTCCGGCGCCATCTAGAAGCGCTCCACCAGGCCGGCGCGCTCGAGCGGATGCTGCCGATAGGGGCCCGGCACCTCACCGCACAGGCGCGGCGTTGGAAACACTTTGCCGGGATTGCAGATGCCGGTCGGATCGAACGCACAACGCACGAGCTGCATCGTGTTCAGGTCGTCGTCGCTGAACATTCTGGGCATCGAACCCTTCTTGTCGGCGCCCACGCCGTGCTCGCCGGTAATGGAGCCGCCTGCTTCGACGCAGTACGTCAGGATCTCGGAGGCGACCTGTTCCGCGTGTTTCGCCTGACCGGGGATCGACTCGTCGTAGCAGATGAGCGGGTGCAGATTGCCGTCGCCCGCATGGAAGACGTTGCCGATGCGCAGTCCGGATCGCTCTTCGAGCGCGCGAATCCGGCGGAGCACGGCAGGGAGCTTTGTGCGTGGCACCACGCCGTCCTGAACGTAGTAGTTCGGCGACACCCGCCCCATGGCGGCAAACGCCGCCTTGCGCCCCTTCCAGATTCGCTCGCGCTGCGCCTGATCCTTCGCGACTTCCATTGTTTCTGCGCCACATGTCCGGCACAGCGATTCGACAATGGCGAAGAGCTCGTCGACTTCGGATTGCGGACCGTCGAGCTCGACGATGAGGACCGCGTTGGTTTTCGGGAAATTGGGATGGACCGACGCTTCGGCGGCCTCAATCGTCAGGCGATCCATCATTTCGACCGCCGCGGGCACGATGCCGCCGGCGATGATCGCCGACACGGCCTCGCCGGCCGCGTCAATCGATGCGAAGCCAGCCAGAAGCGTCATCACTTTTTCGGGTCGGCGCAGCAGCCGCACGGTGGCCTTCGTCACGACGGCGAGCGTTCCTTCCGACCCGACGAGGACGCCGAGCAGATCGAGGCCAGGCGAGTCGAGCACCGCGCCGCCGAAATGCACGATCTCGCCGTCAGGCAGCACGGCTTCGACACCCATCACGTGATGCACGGTGAAGCCGTACTTCAGGCAGTGCGCGCCGCCGGAGTTTTCGGCGATGTTGCCTCCGATGGAGCACACAATCTGGCTCGACGGGTCTGGCGCATAGTAACAGCCGAACGGCGCGACGCGTTTGGTGATTTCGAGATTGGTCACGCCAGGTTCGACGACGGCGCGGAGGTTCGGAATATCCACCTCGAGGATCTTGTTCATGCGCGACAGGCCGATGACGATGCCGTCCTTCACCGGCAGCGCGCCGCCGGAGAGGCCGGTCCCGTGGCCGCGCGCCACGAACGGCACGCCTTCACGCCGGCAGAGCCGGACGACGGCCTGCACTTCGGCGGTCGTCTGCGGCAGGACGACG
The DNA here is from genome assembly GCA_963755195.1 of uncultured Acidobacteriota bacterium. GTDB lineage: Bacteria > Acidobacteriota > Vicinamibacteria > Vicinamibacterales > CAVVIG01 > CAVQJU01. The sequence goes on from CAVWIZ010000002.1 coordinate 31,431, forward strand.
GCCGCGGGCGTGGCCCGCAGGTGGACGAGGCCGTCTGATTCGTACGTCAGAAGGTCGGCAGGGTCCTTGAGGAGGCCATCCGGTCCGACAACGCTGGCGAGTTCGCTCAGAAGGTTCCGGTTCACAGCTTTGGAGAGATGATTATGTGCCGGAAATCGCCGTGGATACACTATGACGGCAATGCGAAAACGAGATCATGAAGGGCTGCAGGCTGAGGGCAAAGGGCTGACCGTGAAACCACAGCGTCGAACATACGGAGTTGTCGCGCTGCTCGCGTGCGTGCTGGCGTGGACGACAGCCGAAGTGATGGGCGGGCAGGCGGCTCGTCCCTCCGCGCCGCCAAACATCGTGCTCGTCCTGGTGGACGACGTGGGGTACGGCGACATCGGGAGTTTCGGCGTACCGGACGCGAAGACGCCGAACATCGATCGGCTCGCGCGCGAAGGCGTCAGGCTGACGGACTTCTACGCGAACGGCGCAAACTGCTCGCCGACACGGACCGGTTTCATCAGCGGCCGGTATCAACAGCGTTTCGGCATCGAGCTGCCGTTCGCCGAGAGAAACCCAAGTGGCGTCACGGGCCTTGCTCCCGTCCGACACGTCGCTGCCGCGGCTGCTGCGCGAGCGAGGCTACGCCACGGGGCTCTTCGGCAAATGGCACCTGGGCGTGAAGCCGGAGTTTTCTCCCAACCGGCACGGGTTCGACGAGTTCTGGGGATTCCTGGGCGGCTCGCACGACTACTACGATCCGGCCGACCTCTACCACAACGATCAGCCTTCGACGATGACCGGCTATCTGACGGACGAGATCACGGCGCACGCGACAACGTTTATTGCCGCGCACCAGCGCGAACCGTTCTTCGTCGAAGTGGCGTACAACGCCGCCCACTGGCCGTTCCAGCCGCCGAACCTGGCGCCCGGCCAGCGCGCGCGGCCCGACATGCTGCACGACGGCACGCGCGCCGACTACGTGGCGATCCTCGAGCGCGCCGACAAGGGCGTCGGCGACATCCTGACGCTGCTCGATCGGCTTCAGCTCACACGCAACACGCTCGTCGTGTTCACGAGCGACAACGGCGGCGAGTGGCTGTCGCACAACGCTCCGCTCTTCCACCGCAAGTCCACACTCTGGGAGGGCGGCATCCGCGTGCCGGCGCTCATGCGCTGGCCGGACCAACTGCCGGCGGGCGTCGTGTCGAAGCAGGTCGGGATCACCATGGACCTCACGGCGTCGTTTCTCGATGCCGCCGGCATCGTGCCGCCTTCGTCGTACAGCCCGGACGGCATCAGCCTGCTGCCGATGCTGAAAGAGCAGCGCACTGTCGAACGGACGCTCTACTGGCGCATCAAGACGGCCGGCCGCGATCAGAAAGCCGTGCGCCGCGGCCGATGGAAGTACATGCGCGACGGAGTGGGAACGGTCGACAGCGTCCACGAGCTGCTGTTCGATCTCGACAGGACGTGGGCGAGCGCAACGACCAGGCCTACAATCACATTTCCATGCTCATTGAATTTCGCCGGCTGCTCGCGGCCTGGGAAGCCAGTGTCGATGCCGGTAAGCCCAAGCCGCCGCTGCGGGCGGTTGTGCAGGGGCCGTAACACTCAGATTGGAGGCTCAGGTGGAATACGTGTTTCTGCTCGGTCGCATCCTCTACGGCGGGTTCTTCATCATCGGGGGCATCAACCACTTCCTGCATCTGGGAATGATGTCGGGGTTCGTGGCATCGAAGGGCGTCCCGGCGCCGAAGATCGCGCGTGATCGTGTCGGGCCTGCTCATCATCCTCGGCGGCTCCTGCGTCGTCGTCGGGTGCAGTCCGGAAATCGGCGTCCTGTGCATCGTGGTGTTTCTGGTGCCCGTGACGTTCATGATGCACCCGTACTGGACGGAAACCGACCCGATGCAGCGCCTGTCGCAGCGCGTGAACTTCCAGAAGAACCTCGCGCTGCTCGGCGCGGCGCTGATGATGCTGATGATTCAGCGGCCGTGGCCGCTCAGTTGGAACATCTTGTGACGGCGACGTCGATCGAGATACGGCGGTTGGTGCAAGGGGAAGCGGGAACAGCGGCCGCCGTGCTCGGTCGAGGGATGCGCGACAACCCGATTCACGAGCGCGCGTTTGGGCACGAACGCCGACCGCCGCGAGCCGGCCCTCACGCGGTTGTTTGGCGCCGTACTCGGGATGCACGTCGCGCGGGGCGCCACCCTTGGAGCGTTCTCGGCCGGTACGCTGGTCGGCGTGTGCTCGATGGTGCCGCCCGGTGAGTGTCAGCCGTCGGGTGGCGACAAACTTCGACTCCTGCCGACGCTGATTGGCGCGGCCGGTCTGAGGTCTGCGCTGCGCACGCTCAGTTGGGCCGCCGGCTGGGCGAAGCACGATCCGAAGGCGCCGCACTGGCATCTCGGTCCCGTGGGCGTCGAGCGCCATCTGCAAGGGAAGGGCATCGGCGGCGCGCTGTTGCGCGAGTTCTGCGGGAGGATGGACGCCGTCCAGGCGATGGCGTATCTCGAAACCGACAAGCGTGCGAACGTCGGCATCTACGAACACTTCGGCTTTCGAACTGTGGCCGAAGATCAGGTGCTCGGCATCACGAACTGGTTCATGGTTCGCGACGCCCGTCCATGACCGTGGGCGATTTCGAGGTTGCCTGGCAAAGGCTCGCTCCTCTCTGATAATAGGGACGTGCCGTCGCTCGAATCGAGCATCGATCGTTTGTACCAGGGGCCCCTTTCCGGGTTCGTCGCCGCGCGAACCGTGCTCGCGAAGACGCTCACCGGCGACGAAGCGAAGCGGGTCAAGAGCCTGGAGAAGCCCACCGCGGTGCCGTGGGCCGTCAACCAGGTGTACTGGCACGCGAGGCCTGTCTACGATCGCCTGCTCAAGAGCGGCGGGGCGTTTCGCTCGGCGCAGATCGCGGCGCTCGGTGGCCGAGCCGCCGATGTGAGGGGCGCGACCGACGCGCAGCGCAAGGCCGTCGCCGGCGCCGTGGCGGAAGCGCTGCGGCTCGCGCTGTCTGACGGCCTGCGCCCGGACGCCGACGCGCTGTCACGGACGTTCGAGGCGTTGTCGCTCGCGGTGGCGTCGACTGAGCCTCCGGGGCGCCTGAGCCAGCCGCTTCGGCCTGCCGGCTTCGAGGCCCTGGCGGGCGTGACCGTCAAGGCGCCGGCGCACATGCGCTCGCAGCCTCAGGCCGCACCTGAGAGGACGAGGACGGCGCCCACGGTCAGAGCTTCTTCAACTCCGCGATTGGAAGACGTTCAGACACGCCAGCGGCGCGAGGCTGCGGAGCGCCAGAAGAATGCCGAGCTCAAAGAAGGCCAGGCCGCATTGGTTCGCGCCAAGGCCGCCGAGGAAAGTGCACGCGCCGAGTGGGAACGCCGCAAACGCGATGTCGATGCGGCCGAGAAGTCGCTCGCACGTCTTCGCTGAATCCTAGTCCCCAGTCCCAGCCCCTAGTCCCCAGCCCCTAGACCCCAGTCCCTAGCCCCAAGTCCCCAGCCCTCCCTGGCTCCCAGCCCCTTCCAAGACCTCTCCAATCTGCGCGACGACCCAATCCACTTCGTCGTCCGTGATGACGTACGGCGGCATGAAGTAGAGGACGTTGCCGAGCGGACGGAGCAGCAGGCCGCGTTCGAGGAATGCCGACGAGAGGCGCGGACCGATTTGATCTACGTACCCGGCCGCCTGCCGCGTCGCTTTGTCCGACACGAGCTCGATCGCGCCGACGCCGCCCAAGACCCGCACGTCGCCGACCACAGGGAGGCGGGTCAGAGGTGTCAGGCCCTCGCGAAGCTGCCGCTCCAGCCGCGCAATCCGTGCGAGCACGTCGTGCTCCTCGAACAAGTCGAGGCTCGCGAGGGCCACCGCGCATGCCAGCGGATTGGCTGTGAACGAGTGGCCGTGGAAGAACGTCTTGCTGTGATCATCGCTCAGGAACGCATCGTAGACGGCACTCGTCACCGCCGTCACCGCCATCGGCAGATAGCCGGCCGTCAACGCCTTCGACAGACAGGAGATGTCTGGCGCCACCGGGCCGTGTTCGCACGCGAACATCCGGCCCGTCCGGCCGAACCCCGTCAGCACTTCGTCCGCAATCATGAGGACGCCGTAGCGATCGCAGAGGCGGCGAACGCCGATCAGAAACTCCGCGGGCCACACGATCATCCCGCCGGCGCCTTGCAGCATGGGTTCGACGAGCACCGCGGCGATACGATCGCCCTCGGTCTCGAGCCGGCTCTCGAGGTCGCCGAGGCATTCGACGGCGCACGTCGCCCGATCGAGATCGAGCGGGCACCGGTAGCAATAGGGTGCGTGCACGCGATCGACGGGAAAGAGGAGCGGCCGGAACGCGCGCGTAAAGACCGATGCCTCGCTGACCGACATCGCGCCGACCGTATCACCGTGGTACGCGTGATGGAGCGCAACGATTCGCCGGCGATCGGGCTGGCCCCGGTTGCCCCAATACTGCACGGCCAGCTTGACGGCCACTTCGACAGCCGTTGATCCGTTGTCTGAGTAGAAAACCCGGGTGAGGCCGGCTGGGAGCACCGCGAGGAGACGCTCGGCCAGATCGACCGCCGGCTGATGCGTGCAGCCGGCGAACATCACGTGCTCGAGCCGGCCCGCCTGCTCGGCGAGCGCTCTGTTCAGACGCGGGTGTGAATGCCCGTGAATGTTGACCCACCAGGAAGAGATCCCGTCGAGCAGTCGCCGGCCATCTTCCGTGTAGAGATAGACACCGTCGCCGGACACGATGGGCAACGGCGCCGGGCTCGTCCGCATCTGCGTGTAGGGGTGCCAGAGATGCGCGCGATCGCGTTCGATTAGAGTCTTCATGACTGCAGCAGCTCCAGCAGCCGGCCATCTCGATCGAGCCCGGTGGCCGCCCAGGTCTGAAGCGTCGCGGCCGTGAGCGGCTGGACGTGCGGCATCTCTCCAAGCACGTGAACGCGGCCGTAACGCTCGATCGCTTCACGATTGTCGGCATTCGGCGCGCCGACCATGATGACGCCGGCGGTCGGAATCGAACGGCGCCGCAACGCTTCGAGTGTCAGCAGCGTGTGGTTGATCGTGCCAAGGGCCGTTCTCGCGACAACGACGGCCGGCAGGCCGAGCATCCCGATCAGGTCGGCCATGATCGCCGTGTCGCCGATCGGCACGAGTGCGCCTCCGGCGCCTTCGATAATCCAGCGCGAAGAGCCGGGCTCGGCGCGAACGCAGGCGACGAGTGCCGCCACGTCGATTGGCCGGCCGCTCAGCCGTGCCGCGAGATGCGGCGACACGGGCCGTTCGAGACGGACGCCAGTGGTCAGCAGCTCATCCGGACGGCACGCCGCCAGCCGCGCGACGTCGGCCGTGTCGTCATCCTGTTCGATGCCGGTCTGAATGGGTTTCCAATACCTCAGCGGAAGCCGGTCACGGTATCGGTGGAAGAGCGCCGCCGACGTCACCGTCTTGCCGACGCCGGTGTCGGTGCCGGTTACGAAGACGCCGCGGAGCACAGCACGGTTTCCTTGAGCACGGCGTCCAGCGCGCCCACAAACCGGTCGATGATCTCTTCCGAGAGACTCTGGTTCACGGAGATTCGCAGCCGAGCCGTGCCCGGAGGAACACTCGGCGGCCGGATGGCGCGGACGTCGAATCCTTGCGCCTGAAGCGCGGCTGCCGTGGCAAGCGCGCGGTCGTTGTCGCCGATCACGATCGGGATGATTTGAGAGAACCCCGCGGGCACTGGGACGCCGGCAGCGGCCAGCACAGCACGAAAATACTTCACGCGGTCGGCGAGCCGGCGGCGCCGCTCCGGCTCGTGCATGACGATGTCGAGGCTCGAGTCGAGCGCGGCCGCAATCGATGGCGGCGGAGCCGTGGAGAAAACGAACGGGCGCGCGCGCTGGATCAGATAGTCGATCGCCCATGCCGGTCCCGCGACGAACGCCCCGCTGACGCCCAGCGCTTTGCCCGCCGGATTGATCGACAGGCAGGCATCGCCGTCTGCAACGAGCCCGCTGCCGCCTTCTCCGTAGAGTCCGACGGCGTGGGCCTCGTCAACGACGAGCGTGGCCCCCGCGGCTCGGCAGAGCGACGCGTACTCGCGAAGCGGCGGCACGTCGCCGTCCATGCTGAATAGCGACTCGGTGACCACGAACGCCTGTCCACCATCCGGCCGGCGCGAGACGAGCTGCGCGAGCGCGTCGAGATTGGCGTGAGGAAACACCACGCGGCTGGCGGAGGAGAGCCGGACGGCATCGATGAGGCTGGCGTGATTCCGCTCGTCGGCGAGAATCACGTCGCCCCCTTCAGGCAACGTCGTCAGCACCGCCAGGTTCGCGAGGTAGCCGCTCGAGAAATAGAGCGCCCGTTCGGTGCCTTTGAACGCGGCGAACTTCCGCTCGACGGAGGCAAACGCCTCGCGCTCGCCGCGCAACAGGCGCGACCCGGTGCTGCCGCAGCCGTGTTGCTCGACGGCGTCGATCATCGCCCGCTTCACTCGCGGATCGTTCGCCAGGCCGAGATAGTCGTTTGAGGAGAGATCGATGCCGGTCGGGGGCCGCAAGGTTCGCCACAGGTGCGCGTGTCGAATGGCCCGGAGGCGGGCGGCCACCCTCGCTTCGAGTGTGTCGCTGCCGTCGCTAGTCAAGTTGGTCACGTTGTTGCCGTTGTTGCCGTTGTTCACCGGGCGCCGCCTGCAACTGCAGCCCGAGGTCGTCGAACAGGCGCCGATCGGCGTCAGCCGGCGGATTCGGTGTCGTCAACAATTGGTCGCCGAGAAACACGGAGTTGGCGCCGGCAAGAAAGCACAGGGTCTGGGCCTCCGGCGACAGCGAGGCGCGTCCCGCGCTCAGGCGAACAAACGCCAGCGGCATCAGGATTCGCGCCGACGCGATGGTTCGCACGAGCTCCAGCGGATCTTCAGGGGGGCGATCGCCGAGCGGCGTTCCATCGACGCGCGCCAGCAGATTCACCGGGACGCTTTCGGGATGCGGATCGAGCGACGCCAACTGCTGAAGCAGCCCCCATCGGGCCGGACGCTCCTCGCCCATGCCGATGATGCCGCCGCAGCAGACCGTGATGCCGGCGCGCCTGACGCGCGCAATCGTGTCGAGGCGTTCACGGTACGTGCGGGTCGTGATGATATGCCCGTAAAACTCCGGCGACGTGTCGAGGTTGTGGTTGTACGCGGTGAGGCCCGCCAGAGCCAGCGCCTCGGCCTGCGCGTCGGTCAGCATGCCGAGCGTGCAGCACGCTTCCATGCCCAGCGCACGCACGCCGCGCACCATGTCGAGCACGCGGTCGAAGAGTGCGCCTTCCGCGGCGTCGCGCCAGGCTGCGCCCATGCAGAACCGCGTGGCGCCCTGCTCGCGTGCCTGGCGCGCGGCGCCGAGCGCCTCGTCCACGCTCATGAGATCGTAGCGGTCGATGCCCGTGGAGTACCGGGCCGCTTGCGGGCAGTAGGCGCAGTCTTCAGGGCACCCGCCGCTCTTGACGTTCAGCAGCACGCAGCCCTGCACTTCGTTCGGGGCGTGGTGCTCCCGATGCACGAGCTGCGCCCGATGGAGCAAATCGAGGAGCGGCGCCGTGTAGATCGATTCGATCTCCGGCAACGACCAGTCGTGCCGGATGTGCGTGGCGTCGGTGGACCGCAGCATCAAGGAATACGTCCGTCGAACGTCAGCGCCGCCGAAATATTCGAGCGCATCGTCGCCGCGGTGATTCGCTGCGGCCTGGCCCCGGCCGGCGGCTGGCACGTAATCCGGTACTGGTGCGATTGGCGCACGTGGCTCTTGCCGATCTGCTGCGCGAACTCAGGCAGGAGGGAGGTGAGCCTCGTCTGCGCGGCGATCGCTTCGTAGCGGCCAGAGGTCAGTTGGGTCAGCTTGATTCCGACCTCGATCTGGTTCGTGCCCGTGCCGATGTCGAGCTGCCGGCTCGAGTTGCTCAGCATCACGACGTGGATGGTGACGCCGTTCTCGGACACCTGCTTGAACAACTTGTTGATCTGATAGTCGCGCGGCGAGCTGCCTTCGACGGCGTTGTTGCCGATGATCATGAACACCGGGAAGAAGTTGTTCTTTTCCTTGCCCGCCTTTTCCTTGGCCGCCCGATCCGCGGCTTCGGCCAGCGCGTCGATGAATCGTGGCGCGGCGCTGTCCGGCGTCAGGAGGTCGATGCTGCTCATGAGCTTGACCCGATCGGTGCCGGGCTTGTAGACGAAGCGCGGCGCCGGTGCGGTGCTGAGAAGCGCAACCTCCAGGTCTACCGGGAGCGCCGTCACAAAGGCGCGAAGCGCCTCGCGCAGCTGGCGCAGCGAGTCGTTGAAGACGGGGCTGTTGTCGACCATCAGCGTCAACTTCGTCGGCCAGTCGATGGCCTCGAACCGGGTCGTATTGCAGTCGGCGCCATCCACCTGGATGTTCACTTCTTCGGCCCGGAGGTCCGTGACCGGCTTGCCGTCGTTGTCGACGGCGCTCAGGAAGATCTGGATCGGTTGCTGCGCGTGAACCACGGCCGCGCCTCCCGGCCCGCCGGCGAGCAACGCCGCGAGGCCGAGCGCGAGCGGCCTCCGCCCCGCGCTACCGGTCCGGCAGCGCAAAGACATAGATCTCATTGTGCCTCCGTGCCGGCTGAATGCCGGCCTGCGTGATGAGTCCACCTGTCAGCAGACCCTCGCCCGACATCACGGCAATGTACTGCTTCCCGTTCACCGCGTACGTAATAGTACTGTTGTCAATCGACCCGCCGAGCGTCGTTTCCCACAGGATGTTGCCGCTGATGGCGTCGAACGCCCTGAACTTCTGGTCGAGATCGCCCCAGAACACCACATCTCCCGCCGTCGCGAGCGCCGCGCCGTTGCCCGGCGCCCTTCCTTTATAGATGTGCTGGATTTCGCCGGTTTCCATGTTGATCTTGGCCAGCCCGCCGAACTCCTCGGGCTTGGACCCCGCCCGTGGGATTCCGCCTCGCTTTTCGTTGATCGCCGGTTTGCCGTCGGCCGCCGGAACGGCCGACGTCATGTCGAGGCAGTTGTCCACATACGGCACGTACAGCGCGTTGAGCCGCGGATGATACGCCGTCGGCCAGTAGCTGCGGGTGTTCCAGTAGCAGATGACGTGGCGTTCGCCCGGCGCCCTGAAGATCAGATCCTGGTTGAGGGTCACCTTGCCGGTCTTGCCGTCGATGTCGCTGATGAGGAAGTTCGGGGCGTCGTACGGGAACGGGTTCGCCCAGAGGAACTGGCCCGTGCGGCGGTCGAGCGCGAAGATGCCTCCGCCTTCGCCGACCATCACCGCGACGTCGCGCTGTTCGCCGCGCCGGACATCGGGGTTGATCCACTTCACGAACTTGGGATCGGGCCGGACAGCCGTTCGCAGCAAAGTGCGTTCGTGCGTGTAGTCTTCGTCCCAATCGTCGCCGGGCAGGTGTTGGAAATACCACACGAGCTTGCCCGTCGTGGGATTGATCGCGAGCGTGGAGTTGCTGTACAGGTCCGCCGGCGACGTGAACGGTATCGCGTTGTAGTTGCCGCCGTGGCGCGCCATCCGGGTGTTTGGCGTCGGATTGGCCACGCCCCAGTAGAGCAGCTTCAGCGCCGGGTCGTAGTTGCCGGGCAGCCCCCACGTGGACGCGAACCTCGTCGCCTCGGGCGCGCCGCCCCAACTGGCGCCGCCCGGATCGTCGTCTCCCGCGGCGGTGTAGAACTTCCACGCTTCCTGTCCGGTCAGCGCGTCGTGCGCCGCGATGTAGCAGTTGCTGCGCTTGCCGGCGCAGGTCCGTCCGGTGACGACCTTGCCGTCGACGACGACGGGTCCCGACGTCATGCCGCCGTCGGTCTTCGCTTCCCATCGGACCTTGCCCGTTCCCGCATCGATGGCGACGATGAAGCCGTCGGGCGCGGCGAAGTAGATGAGATCCCGGTAGATCGCCAGCGTCTTGGTCCGCGAGGGAAGCGGCGTGTCGCGCTTGTAGTCCCACAGCACAGTGCCGTTGGTGGCGTCGAGCGCGGAAACCCCGGCGCCCGGCTGGATCACGTACATCACGCCGCGGTAGACGATCGGGATGCCCTCGTGCGGCCCGCTCGGCATCTCTTTGGTCCACGCGGTCTTCAGTGTGCTCACGTTCCGGCGGTTGACGAACTCGAGCGGGCTGAAGCGCTGCGCGTCGTACGTGCGGCTGTACATGAGCCAGTCGTCAGGGCTCGGATTCGCCAGCATCTCGGTCGTGACGCCCGGCACTGTTTTGGCGGCGTCCTCTTTCTTCTGGGCGACGCCGGCGGCTGCCAGCATGACACTCGCGGCAAGCGCGGCCGTGGCGACTCGGAAATCCTTTCGCATGTCAGGGGAGCGCCAGAGCCACGTACTCGCCCGGAAACGTGCGTCCAGAGACGGCGACGAGGATGAACTGCTTGCCGTTCGCCATGTAGGTCATCGGCGCGTTGCTGACGCCGGCGGGCAGTTCCATTTCCCACGCGATCGTGCCGGTCTTCTTGTCGAACGCCCGGAACATTCGGCCGCCAAATCCCGCCGGCAAGCCGACGCCGGTGTCGCTGCCTTCGCCGAGGAACACGAAGCTCTTCGTCGCGAGCGGCGCGTTTCGGCCCGGCGTGCCGATGGGCGGCAGGTTCAATCCGGCGAACGCCGGATGGTGGCGAAGGCCGTCGCCGTTGGCGACCGACCACAGCAAGTCGCCTTTATTGAGATCGATCGCCGTCAAGCGCGCGTAGGGCGGCTTGAACGGATCGGGCAGGCCCTGCGGTCCGAGCATCTTCGGCGCCGCGCGTTTCACATACGGCATGTTCGACTCGGGGTGCTGCGACTGCACCAGGCCGATGATGTCGGGCATGTGCGCGGAAGGGATGTACAGGATGCCGCTTTCGGGATCGAAGGCCGCGCCGCCCCAGTCCGCGCCGCCGTTGGTGCCCGGCGCGAAGATCGTGCCCATCTTACCCTTCGGCGTGCCGAAGAGCTCCGGCGGCGTGAAGAGCGGGCCGTAGTGGTACTGATTGATGATGCGGAGCGATTCCGCCTTCAGCTCCGGCGTGTAGTCGAGCACGTCCTTCTCGGAGACGCCCTGTTGGTCGAACGCCGGCGGCCTGGTGGGAATCGGCTGCGTCGGCGAATACCACTCACCGGGCACTTCGCCCTTCGGCGCCGGCCGTTCCTCGATCGGCCAGATGGGCTGACCCGTCACGCGATCCAGAACGTACACGTACGCCTGCTTGGACACCTGCGCGACGGCTTTGATCCGGCGTCCGTTGACGTTGATGTCCACGAGGATGGGCGCCGCGGGCAGGTCGTAGTCCCACAGGCCGTGGTGGAGGGTCTGGAAATGCCACACACGCTTGCCGGTTTTCGCGTCGAGGCACATCACGCTTTCGGCGAAGAGGTTGTTCCCGGGACGCGTGCCGCCGTAGTAATCGCCGGTCGCTTCTTCGAACGGCAGGTAGACGTAGCCCAGCTCTTCGTCGGCGCTCAAGAGTGACCACACGCCGCTGTTGCCCGAGTACTTCCACGACTCGTTCAACCACGTGTCGTTGCCGAACTCGCCGGCCTGCGGCACGACGTGAAAGGTCCAGAGGAGTTTCCCGGACTTCGCATCGAACCCTCGGATGTCGTCGGGCGGCGCTTCCTTCGTCGCCTTCACGCGTTCGTTCAGGTAGTCCGTCGCCGGCGCAGGCACGCCGCCGACCACGATAACGTCGCGCACCACGATCGGCCCGCTGCTGTTGCGATAGCCGGTGACGCCGGCGCGGTCGTAGCCGACCTTCGCCAAATCGATTTGGCCGCCGGTGCCCCAGTCGGGATAGCGCTTGCCGGTCTTCGCGTTGAGCGCGATGAGATTCGGGCCGTTCATCGCAAAGATCCGCGAGTCGTTTCCGTTCGCCCAGTACGCCACGCCGCGCGTGGATCCGGTCCGTGCCGGCGGTTTGCCCGGTTCGTGCGGGGGCACGTCGTACCACACGACCTTGCCCGTCGTGGCGTCGAGCGCGACGACGGTGCCGACGCCGCTGCTCATGTACAGGAGCCCCTCCACCATGATCGGCGTGTTCTGCCAGTTGGTGGGCGCGTTGGCTTCCGGATAGATCGCCTTCAGCTCCGCGGGCACGCCCGACTGACGCCAGGCGACGGCCAGGTTCTTGATCGTGTCTTTGTTGATTTGGTCGAGCGAGGAGTACTTCGTGCTCCCCTTGTCGCCGGAATACGCCGGCCAGTCGCGGCTCTTCCCCTTGTTGTCGGCCGCGCGTCCCGCGACGGTCCACACGGCGACGGCGAGGGTCAGAGCGAGCCCGAGGGGGAGCATTCGGCGCACGGCAGTCTCCTTTACGGGTGTGATTATACTTACGCCTGACTCGCCCGCGCTCGAGGCGGGCCTCTGAACCCGCGCCCGCTTGATCACGACGATCAACGCAGAGATCGCAGAGTCCGCGGAGTCAATTTGCTGCCAAGTTGAAGCTCTGCGATCTCCGCGTGCTCTGCGTTGATTGTCGTGATCTTTCGTTATCTCAGGTACGGAATCGTCTGCGGACCCTGTGGCAGGACGCACAAGGTGGCGGCGGGACCCGCCGCGCGCAGCGCGTTGCCCGTGCTCCTGGCGACGTCGTCGATCGGCTCGAAGTGGGCCGCGCGGATGGCGTCGGCGGGCATGAAGCTGTTCTTCACCATCACCTTCGACTTCATCAGAATCTGCGCCTGCACCTGCACCTGCCACGCGTCGGGCACTTCGTAGCCCGGCGCGTGAATCATCTCGAGCAGGGCCTTCGGCGTCGGCTGCGATGCGAGCACCTGGCCGTACGATCCGTGGTTGGGCAGGCCGTCGCGGCACTCGGCCGCGCAGACGATGGTGCCACCCGGCTTCACCACCTTGGCGGCCGCCGACATGCCCTTCACCGCCTGGTAGAGATTCTGATCGAGGGGGTATCCGGAGTTCGTCGTGAGCACGACGTCGAAGGGGGCGTCAACGGCGCGCATGACGCTGGTCTTCGCCAACGCGCAGGCCTGGGCGTGCTCGGCGAACAGTTCGCCGGCGAACACCGCCGTGATCTGCTGATCGCGATTGAGCGTGACGTCGATCGAGAACGTGACGCCTGTCATCCGCGCGATCTCGCGGACGTCGTCCTGCACGGGGTTGCCCTCGATGACGCCCCAGGTGGCGTTCGGACTGCCGATGCGCCGCGCGTCGTGCAGCACCAGCACGGTCTTGAGCCCCGCGAGACCGGGCGCCACCATCTTGGGCCCGCCGCTGAAGCCGGCGAAGAAATGCGGCTCGACGAAGCCGGTCGTGATGCGGATATCGGCGCCGAGCCAGCGCTTGTTGAGGTAGATCGGCACTCCGGCCTTCGTCGCGCCAAAGTGCGCGAGCGAGGCATCGTCGCGGCTGTCGTGGTTGACGATGGTGAAACCGCGGCGCAGGATGTCCGCGCCCAGCATTCTTTCAATCTCGGCCGGCGTGTTGGTGCGATGCGTACCGGTGGCGATGAGAATCGTCACGTCTTCGGGCCGGATGCCCGGCATCTCGTCGACGATCGCGCGCAGCATCTCGGCGCGCGGCTGCGCGCGGGTGATGTCGCACACCGAGATGGCGACGGTCTGTCCCGGCCTCACCAATTCGCCGAGCGGCGGCCGCCCGATGGGCGCGCGCAGCGACTGAATGAGCGCGGCGTGCGGATCGGAGATGGCTTCGCGGAACACCGGCTCGATGACCGTCACCCGCTCGTCGGGCAGGTCAACATCGAGCCCGTCTGTGCCGTAGTCAAGCGTCAGTCGCATCGCCCTAGTCCCCAGCCCCTAGCCCCTAGCCCCTAACCTCTACTTGATCGCATCAAGCCCCTCGGTCAACTCGATGTTCGTGCCCCAGGGATCCTTGATGAACGCGATGGCGATGCCGAGCGCGGCGACCTTTGTGTACGGGACGATCGAGCTTGATGCCGTCGGCTTCGAGCTTCTTCGTGAACGCTTCGAGGTTCTTGACTTCGAAGCCGATGTGATCGAGCGCACGGCCCGTCGTGCCGACGGTCGCCGTCGGCGACGGCGTGAAGTTGAGGAACACGCCCGGCAGCTGGTCCTGCACGAACGCGGAGCCGGGGTTGGCGGGCGAGCATCTTCGCGCCGAACGTCTTCGCGTACCACGCCTGCATCTCGGTGTTCTGCTGGCCGAAGAAGTGGATGTGGTGAAGCTGAATCGGCGCCGTCTGCGTCTTCACCTCCACGAACTCCACCTTCGTGTCTTCCGGCCCGAGCGCGAAGGCGATGTTCGTTGTGGGGCTCGCCGGCGGCGATGTCGTCGGTCACCTTCACAGTGGCGGCCACCGACTCGGTGGTAATCATCTTGAAGCCGTTCGCCTTGATCTTGGCGACGAGCGGACCGAGGTTCGGCACCGAGAAGCCGATGTGATTGACCGTCGTGCCGATGGTGCCGCCGGTCGGCGCCTGCATCGGACGGAAGAAGATCAGCACGTTCGGGAACTCGATGATCTCCTGCTCGCGCTCACCGCCCACGCCGATGCGCCGCACCTTGCCGCCGAGCGTGTCGACGAAGAACTTCTTCTGCGCGGCCATGTTCGTCGTGTTCAGGTGGTGATGGCCGTAGACGACCGGGCCTTCGCCGGCGACGAGAATCTGCGCGCGAGCCGCGGACGGGCTCGCCAACACGAGCGAGACGATGGCCAGAACCGCGGACATAAATGACCGTCTCATGAAGTCTCCTTAGCTGAACGGTTTGTCGATCAGCAGTCTACACGATGGTTGACGGGTGCGGGCATCGGGCGCAAGATCGCGGGGGTGAGAGTCGAGTGGGCGGCCGGCGCGGCAATCCTTTTCCTGTCCGGCATGTTCGGCCTGTCGGTCAGCGCATGGCAGACTCAGTCGCCTCAACCGGTTGCGCTCCGCATCATCGTCGTCTCCACGTCCGACCAGGCGGCGCGCGTTGTCGAGCAGCTCAGGGAGGGCGCCGACTTCTCGAAGCTGGCCATCGAGTTGTCGAGCGAGCCCACCGCGCGCGACGGTGGTTACCTCGGCACACTCGATCCAACGACCCTTCGTCCCGAGCTGCGCGATGCGCTCGCCGGTCTGCAGCCGGGACAGTTCACCGGCATCGTGCGAATTCCGTCCGGCTACGCGATCCTGAAAGTCGTGCCCGCATCGGAGGCGCCGCCACGGCCGAATGCCGGCCCGCTCGCCATGTTGTCCACGAGCGCAACCGGTGTGGTCTACGCGGGCATCAGCGTCGGCGGCCTGAGCGAAGCCGACGCGGTGTTCCTGGCGACGCCGAAGCCTGAGGGCTGGTCGCAGGATCTGCAGGCGATGTGCGAGGTGCGCCGGCAGTCGCTTCCAACCGTGCTCGAACGGCTGAAGGGCCTTCCGGGAGCGCTCAGCGGGTCGGCCGATCCGGCGGACGTGCCTCCGGAGCTTCGAGTCGATGCGATGGACACCCAGTACTCCTGGGCGCAACTCCACGCGTATTCAGGCGAGCTCGACCAGGCGATTGCCCGCTGGGAGAGCGCGAGACGGATTGCCGAGGCCGGTGTGCCGGACGCGTTGCCCCGGATGGACGAAACGCTCGGCGTCGCCTACCTCCACAAGGCCGAACTGGACAACAACGTGTATCGAGCGCCGGGCGATCGATGCCTGTTTCCGCCGGCTGCGGGCGGCGCGTTTCCGGAAGCTGCCGCTTCGCGGAAGGCCGTCCAGTACTTCGAGCAGTATCTCGCGCGGAAGCCCGACGATCTGGAAGTGAAGTGGCTCTTCAACCTGGCCCATATGATGCTCGGGGGCTATCCGGCCGCCGTGCCGGCGGCCCACCTGATACCGCCGTCGGCCTTCGAGTCGAAGACCCCAATCGGGCGCTTCGTGGACGTCGCGCCGCGCGCCGGTTTGAACGTCGCCTCGCTCGCCGGCGGCGCCATCGTGGACGACTTCGACAACGACGGCCACCCGGACGTCGTCACGTCGAGCATGGATTTGTGCGAGCCGATGCACTACTTCCACAACAACGGCAACGGCCTCTTCACCGAGCGGACGGCCGAGGCGGGTCTCGCGCGCCAGCTCGGCGGCTTGAATCTGGTGCAGGCCGACTACAACAACGACGGCTGCATGGACATGCTCGTGCTGCGCGGCGGCTGGGAGTTCCCGATGCGGCCGTCGCTCCTGCGGAACAACTGCAACGGCACGTTCACGGACGTCACGCGCGAGAGCGGTCTGGGCGCGAGCGTCCGCACGCAGACCGCCGCCTGGTCCGATATCGACAACGACGGCTTGCTCGACGTCTTTGTCGGCAGCGAGGACGGTCCGAGCCGGCTCTATCGGAACACGGCAACGGCAGCTTCGAGGACGTCACCGGGAAGGCGCGCATCAACGTCGCCGCGTTCATCAAGGCCGTGGTTGCCGCCGACTACGACAACGACGGCTACGCGGACTTCTTTCTCTCGAACTACGAAGGCGATAACCTCCTGCTCCACAACAACCGCGACGGGACGTTCACCGAAGTGGGGAAGAGGGCGGCGTCCAGGCGCCCTTCCGCAGTTTCGCGGCCTGGTTCTTCGACTACGACAACGACGGCTGGGATGACTTGTTCGTGACCAGCTACTACATCAGCACGGATGAATCCGTGCGGACGTATCTCAACCGGCCGCACAATGCAGAGACGCTGAAGCTGTACAGGAACCTCCGCAACGGCCGCTTCAGGGACGTGTCGGCCGAGGTCGGGCTCGACAAGGTCTGGATGCCGATGGCGGCGAATTTCGGCGACGTCAACAACGACGGCTACCTCGACATGTATCTCGGCATGGGCAGCCCGTCGTTTACGTCGGTGATGCCTCACGAGCTGCTGCTGAACATGGCAGGGAAGACGTTCATGAACGCCACGGCGGCGTCCGGCACCGGCGAGCTGCACAAGGGGCACGGCATCGCGTTCGCCGACCTCGATCGCGACGGCGACGAGGACATCGTCGCCGAGATTGGCGGTGCCGTACCCGCCGACAGGCATGCGCTGCGCCTGTTCGAAAACCCCGGCACTCCGAACGACTGGATCAACGTCCGCCTCACAGGCGTCAAGAGCAATCGCGCGGCCATCGGCGCCCGGATCACGGTGACCGTTGGCGGGCAGGAGATTCACCGCACGGTGTCGAGCGGCGGCTCGTTCGGCGCGAACCCGATGGAGATGCACATCGGTCTGGGTCGGGCGGCGCGCATTGAAGAAATCGCCGTCTGGTGGCCGGCGACCAACGCGCGTCAGACCTTCAAGGATGTCGCGAAAAACCAGTTCATCGAGATCGCGGAATTCGCGAAGGATTACAAACGGCTGACACGACAGCCGACGCGCCTTGGAGGCGGAGCCCGATGAGCAGGCTCACTATCACCACGGCCCGGCTGCTCGTCTCCGTGCTGGTGCTGGCTGTGGCGCGTCCGGCCGTCGCCGAAGCCGAGCGCCACAAGATGACGGTGTGGTGCTGGACGTGGACGTCGCGGCGAAGAGCCTGTCCGTGTCGTGCGATAGCGTTCCCGGATTCATGCCGGCGATGGTGATGCCGTTCACGGTGAAGAACGCGACATTGCTGACCGGCGTGCGCCCCGGCGCGGCCATCGACTTCACGGTCGTGATCGACGGCAGCGCGTCGTACGTCGAAGACCTCCGCGTGCGCCGGTACCAGAGCCTCGATCCGAAACCGTCGGAGTTCAGGCGGCTGGAGTTGCTCAGCCGTCTGGCGGCCGGCGAGCCGCCCAGGCTGCTCGAGGCGGGGCAGCCCGTGCCGGACTTCACGTTCATCGACCAGCAGCGTCAGCGCGTGACGTTCTCCAAGCTTACGGGCGCGGTGGTGGCCCTCACGTTTACGTACGTGAGGTGTCCAAACCCCGCGTATTGCTTCCGCCTGGCCGGCAATCTGTCGCAGCTCCAGAAGCGTTTCAAGAATCGACTCGGCAAGGATCTCGTGCTCTTGACGATTGCGATCGACCCGGCGCTCGACCAGGGCGACGCATTGGCCGAGTACGCCCGGACGTGGACGACGAACGCGCGGGCGTGGCATTTTCTGACCGGGCCGCTCGAAGACGTCAAACGCGTCGCCGGGATGTTTGGCGTCCAGTTCTGGCAGGACGAAGGGTCGTTGACCCACTCGTTCCACACGGCTGTCATCGACCGGCGAGGCATTCTCGTGGGCAATCTCGACGGAAACGAGTTCACGGCCCAGCAGCTTGGCGACCTCGTCCAGACCGTTCTCGACCGCTAGAGGTCTTCCGTTTCCGTGTAGTGCGCCTCGATAGGACGATTCGGACGCAGAGCACGCAGAGGACGCGCAGAGATCGCCGCGTCGAATCGATCCTCACTCTGCGATCTCTGTGATCTCTCGGGTTGATCGTCTTTCGCAGCGGCATCAGCGGTGCAGGGGTTTCGTCGTGTGTTTCGTGTCTTCGTGGTAGCCCGCCGCAGGCTCAGAATCCCAGCTACAGAGAAACGAAAACTGCTATAGGCCTCGGCTACAATGGCCGCTATGACTCTTCTGCTCAGTCTTCTTGCGTTGTTCATGGTGCCCGGGCTCCAGCGCGAGACGCCGCGCGAGACGCCGCCCGGCTTCGACCTGCTCACGCTCGATGGCGCGCGGCCGATCATCGACAACGATCGCGCGACGGTGTGGGACTTCACGTGGACGAAAGGCGTGCCGTCGGGGATGGAGCGGCGCACGTCGGCCTCCGTGTGGATTTGGGTGGCGCCGACCGCCGGCAACGTCGCATTCTGGGCAAAGGGCGCCGAGCGCCGAGCGGAACAGTCGGCCGGCGCACCCACGCGTGCGATTGTCATCGATCTGAAGGATCGTCCGGTCTCCGCGATGGTCAACCAATCCGGAGTTCCCAACGCGTTCCCGCGTGCCGGCGCCAAGAAGGCGTTCGAGAACGACCGCATTCTGATCTGGGACTACACCTGGACGCTCGGGCAGGCGACGCCGATGCACTTTCACGACAAGGACGTCGTCGTCGTCTATCTGAAGGACGGCGCGGTCAAGTCCACGACGCCCGACGGCAAGAGTTCGGTCACCCCGCTGGCGGTGGGCAAGACGGTGTTCAATGCACGCAACCGCGTGCACACCGAGACGCTCGTCGAGGGGCAGTCGCGCGCGATCATCACCGAGTTCAAGTAACGCACGGGCCGGAGTCGTGAAGATTGCGGTGGCGCTCGGCTCGGCGATCGTCGGGTTGCTGCTCGTCGAAGTCGTCTCGCGCGTCGTGGCGCCCGCCTACAATCCTTCAGCTCACCTCGAACTCATCCGTCTTCCCGATGGGACGCCGATCGGGCCGGCGAACGCCACGCGCCGGCAGATCAAGAACACCGGCGACTACGACACCCTCATCCGTTTTAACGCCTGGGGCTTCCGCGACGCCAAATCGATTCACGCGTCGACCCCGGATTCCGTCTTTGTCGTCGGCGACTCGTTTGGGTTCGGATGGGGCCTGGGCGAGGCGCAGCGATTCTCCAACCTGTTGGAAGATCGGCTGGCCCGCGCCGTATTCAATATCAGTGAACCCGCGACGGATTTCGACGACTACGATCGTCTGATTCACTACGCCGAGGCCAACGGCGCCCGCATCGGCACGCTCGTCGTCAGCGTGTGCATGGAGAACGATCTGCGGGAGTACGGATTGGACGAATCAGGGCAAGGCGAGATCGGCTCCGTGCAGGCCGCAAAAGCGTTTCTAACGGAGCATTCCGCGGTCTACCTGCTCGTGACGACCTTCATTCATCGCACGCCGTGGCTCGAGCGGGCGGCCGCCCGAACGGGCCTGCTCACGCCCAATCTGGACGCGATTGCTCAATCAGATTCGTACGAAATGGCGTTGACGTCGTCCGCGGCGCGCCTGGAGCGTCTTGTGGCGGGCCGCCGTCCCGTGATCTTGATTATTCCCTCGCGCGCCCTGTGGGCCGGCACCGACGCGCATCGCCGGCAGGTGAGGCGGACGCACGACACATTCGTCGGATTTCTGCGTCAGGCCGGTCTGACGGTCGTCGATGTGCGTGACGCATTCGAACGACAAGGGAGCCCGCTCAGCCTGCATTTCGCGGACGACGGTCACTGGAACGCAGCCGGCCACCGGATGGCGGCCGAAGAGCTGGCTGCGCAGTTCAGGGCAGAACGCTAATCACCAACCATTCGTCACGAAGACACGAAGAACACGACGCACACGAAGCAACTCTTGGTACTGGAAGTTCTTCGTGTGCTTCGTGATGTGCTGTCGTTGATAGCTGCCCGCGTCGCCGCTGAAAGAGGACAGTGCGCCGACTACGCTCTCGAGTCTAGCGACAGATTGTCGGCGTCACGATTCGCATCGATGGTGTGACGCCGCGTGTCGGCGCCGGGACCAGGATTCGTGGATCGATCTTCGGGTCCGCGGGAACGAGGGTCATGCCGCACACGATCGTCGGGCTTTGCGCGGACGGCAGGCCCGCCTGACTAGGCAGTGACGTCGGCGCGGTCAATAGAGGACGCGTCGATTGAAGATCGAGCCGGCCCGTGAAGAGATTTGTGTAGGGATTTGCCCGTCCGGCCGGTCCGGCTGCGGAAAGGGAAGCCGGTGCCGCCAGGACTCCGGCGATGAGCACGAAGAGTGACAAAACTCGCATAGGCACTCCTGACCTCCTTATTGTAGCCCCAGCAATCGCGCAGGATTCTGTTTCGACATCCGGTCGAGTTCCTGCTCGGTCAGGCCTTTGGCGCCGAGCGCCGCGATGAACGCGGCGAAGCCGTCGGGCGGCAGAGCGTTGCCCTTCTGGCCGAGATCAGACGAGAGCACGCAGAATTCCGGTCCGATCTCGCGAATGGCGCGGGCGTAGCGATCGATTCGGGCAGGGGCATCAGCCGTGGTCAGGGAGCCCGCCACGAACTCGATGAACGCCCCGTGTTTCGCCGCTTCCTGCATCTGGGGAATCCCCATCAGCACGGGCGGGTTCATCGCGTGCGTCACGACCATGTGCTGAACGTTCTGCCGGCGGCCTTCTCGGAGCAGCATCAGGGCCTCGTCGGGCGAGACGTGTCCCGTCGCGAGCACCAGCCCGTGCCTGGCAATCACGGCGATCACCTGTTTCACCTCTGGCAGCAGCTCGCCGTTGCGCGACGTGCTGACGAACGGCCGGTTCTCCTTCGAGTAGCGCACCTGGTTCTCGGCGTCAAACGTCGACATCCAGACCAGCCGCCCCCACCCTCCCGACACCTGCGTCATGTGTTCGACCGCCGCGGCATTCATGCCGCCGACCGTCAGGTTGAGGTCGATGCCGCCGAAGACCTCCACGCCAGGCACTTCCTTGCGCACGATGTACGCCAGCCCGCCGGTCGGATCGTAGTGGTTCTTGAGCACGATCGCGCGCATGCCTCTCGCGCGCGCCAGCTTCGCCGCGTCGATCGCATCAATGGACCGGGGGACATTGTCGGGATCGCTGTGCACGTGGATGTCAATCGCGCCGGCAAGGGCACGCGTAGCCGCGTCTGCTGGCCCGCGCTGCCGGGCGCGCGCGACGCTAATCGAGGCAGACAGCATGGCCATCACCGCGAGCACGGTGATCACGGATCGGAGTCTCGGGACCGTCATGTGAACCTCCTGCCTGGGGAATTCTACTGAAACCGCGGCACGGCGGAGCGCTCGGGTTGGTATCATGCGAATCGAGGGTAGTTGGATGCCGCTCGAAATCGTCGCGATGACGCCGGATGACTGGCGCGACGTGCTCGCCATCTACGAGGAAGGCATGGCCACGGGCCTCGGAACCTTCGAGACCGTGGCGCCGTCGTGGGAGCATTGGAACGCGGCGCGCCTCCCGCATTCGCGGCTCGTGGCTCGCGACCAGACATTGCTCGGTTGGGCGGCACTCAGCCCGATTTCGCGGCGTGCGTGTTATGCCGGCGTCGCGGAGTTCGGCGTGTATGTGGCGGCATCGGGGCGCGGGAGAGGCATTGGCCGCGCGCTGCTGCTGACGCTCGTCGAATCGGCCGAGGCGCACGGCATCTGGACGTTGCAGGGCGCCACCATCGCGGACAACGCCGCCAGCCTCGCGCTTCAGGCGCGCTGCGGGTTCAGAGTCGTCGGGCGGCGCGAGCGGATTGCGAAGCGCGACGGCCGATGGCACGACACCATCCTCACCGAGCGCCGCAGTCGAATCGTCGGCGTGGACTAGCCGTACTTGGTGAATTGGAACAACGTCGTCGATCAACGGGCCACAGAGACACCGAGACACAGAGATTCATGGTCGCTTAGGCCTGGCCTTCGTGAGACAGCGGACGATTCGACCGCGTCGCGAAGCGACGCACGCAGGCGGAAGGATCGAGAACACGAGCCTCGAACGATCGCGACATGCTCGTGTTCTCGATCCTCCCGCCCGTGTGGCTCGGCCTGCCTCAGCAGGCCGAGGTCGAATCGTCCTTAATCTCCGTGACTCTGTGACTCTGTGGCCCGTTTGTCTTCGCACCTTCGTACTGATTCAGGAGCGGCTGCAAACTAATTGGCCGGTGGCGACAGATCGTTTCGCGCAACCACGCCGCCCTTCATCACGAACTTCACGCGCTGCATCTCGGTGATGTCCGCCAGCGGATCGCCGGACACCGCGATCAGGTCGGCGAACTTGCCCTTCTCGATGCTCCCGACCGGTCCGCCCAGTCGTAGTTCAGGACGTTCGCGACGACCATGAACGCCGTCTGCAGCGCCTGCGCGGGCGTCATGCCCCACTTCACCAGGTAGGGAAACTGGTCGGCCTGCTTGCCGTGGGGATACGCCACGGGCACCGCGCCGCTCCCGAACGGCAGCGGGACGCCGGCGGCGAGCAGTTTCCTGAACGTCAGCTCGCCCAGGGCGAACCGGCTGGTCTTGCCGCCGGTCAGCTTCCTGTCGTCCGCGTCGAGGCCCATCAAATCGTCGATCGTCATCATCACCGGCAGCTTCTTCTGGACGATCATCTTGAGAGTCGCCTCGTCTTTGTACAGCTCGAGCATGTGCATCGGCAGGTCGACGCCGGCCTGAACGCATGAGCGCATGCCCTCGCCACCGTACGTGTGACAGGCGACCTTCAGACCCATCCGATGGGATTCGTCGACGATGGCTTCGACCTCTTCGAGCGTCAGCGATGGAATGGCCACGAGCGATCCGTCCGGCCTGAACTCGTTCAGGTCGTCGCCGACGAAGTCCTGCGTGGTGTAGATCTTCGCCCAGTCCGTGCCGTGCAGCTTCAGCTCGCGCACGGCGCGCGCGGGCGAGCCAGGGTCCGTTGACGTTCTTGCCGTCGGTGAATCCGCTGTAGAAACCAGGCACGGTGTTGGCGGTCGGCCTCGCGCCGCGCGGGTTGAGCGACTGACCGGCGACCTGCATTCTCGGTCCCCGGACCAGACCGCTGTTGATCGCGTTTCGCAGTTCGACGGTGCCGAAGCCGCCGCGCGAGTCCATGTCCACGATCGTCGTGAAGCCGGCGTCCAGATCGCGCTCGGCGCTCTGGATCATCACCATCGTGCGATGCTCGACCGATTCGTTCGGCGTGGGTCCGTTGGCGTGCACGTGCGCGTCGATCATGCCCGGCAGCACGGTGGCGGCGGTCAGGTCGATCACGCGCGCGCCCGGCGGAATCTGCACCGACGGGCCCACGTCGGCGATGCGGTCGCCACGAATGAGCACGACCTGGTTGGTCAGCATCCTGCCGGCCATCGCGTCGAACAGCCGGCCGGCACGCACCGCCACGACCTGCGGCGGCCCGCCGCGATCCTGCGACCACGCGAGCGTCCCCGAGACCACGGCGAGCGCAAGTGCGACGCCGAAGAGCGAGTTGATGCCCCGCTTCATGACAGCCACGACATGAGGACGTTGGCGCGAAGGTTCAAGTTCAGGAATCCGGCCATCCCGAAGACCACACCGATTCCCAAGAATACGGCCGCGACGCTCAACAGCGCGCGCTTCTTCGTCAACGCCGTTACGCCCAGTACCGCAATGGCCACCGACAACGCCGCCTCGGACAGGTCGAATTGCTCGTGGCGCCTGTTGAGCGTCTCGTACCGGTGCTCATGTCCTTCGGCTTCTTGTTTCACATCCGCCTTCTCGTGCTCGTAACGGTCGATCTGAGCGTGGTAGCCCTCGATGCGCTTGTCCAGCTGCGAAACGATGGCCGCGGCGCCCCCAGTGAGAGATGTCACAGCCTTGAGCGCCGCGATCTCGTCGAGGGTGGACTCGGCAAGGTTCTGCTTCGTGCTCTTGGCCTGGTAGAAGTTCCACGTGTCTACGGCCTTCGCCGATGCCAGCGTCATGTCGAGCATGATATTGCGGTCTTTAAGGCTCGTCAGCGCGGAAAATGTCGCCGCCAACGCCACGAGCAACGCCACTATGGAGTTCAGACGGGATTCGCCGACCCACTCGATCGCTTCGTGCACGGCCTCGCCGACTTCTGTCATGAGATGCGCTCCTTCGACTAGCGATGGCCATGATGGCACGCCATCTCGCCGAACGTGTCCGCCAGCAGCACGCGGGTGATGGTAACAGGAAAAGTGGTGGTCAGTGCTGCCGCGCCGTTCTCACGTGCGCGCCACACGCGCGCGCCGTCGGCGCGGAACGGCCCTTCGTATACGGAACCCGCAATGCCTGACGATGCGAAGAGAGTGCGGACGCGCTCGGCGAGCCGCAGGCCGGCGTCATCAGTGTCGACGATGCCGTAGACGGCCGGGCCCCATGAGCTCTGTCCCACGCCAGGCGCGCCCCACTCGGCCATCCGGCGTACCAGTTCCTCGCTCGGACCGGGCGCGAAGGTGCCGCCCTGCACCGGCGCGAACCAGCGGCCGGTGATCGCCTGAATCGCGCTCAGCGAGGCGCCAAACGTCGCGAGATCGGCCTCCGCAAGAGCGGGGAGCAGCGCCATCAGCACGAGGTGCGCGACGCGCTCGGCGTCGTGCTCCGGCGGCGGCGGAAGGTCCGCGAACGCGGCCTCTTCAGCCGCGCCGGTCATGCTCGACGCGGCGTTCGGCACGGCGACGACGCATCGCCAGCTTGAAGGGAAGGGGAGGCGGGCGAGGAGTGGAGCCACGCTGTTGCTGGTCTGACTCGCGGCGCTTTTTCGATTGGCTCGTCCGCCTTCGAGCACCAGACCGCCGCCGGCGAATGTCCACGTGCCGATGGCCGAGCGCCGTGCGCGCCCCACGGCGCGCGCGAGCTCCGGCGCATCCATCTTGACTCCGTGGATTTCGGCCAGTGCTCGTGCGACGGCGAGTGCGAGCTGAGTGCCCGAGCCGAGCCCTGCGTGCGTCGGCAGCGCGCGGTGCACGCATACGCGAGCGCCGACGGTGTCCCCGCCGCCTTTCCGTTGGCCGAGGTGGGCCAGGATGCGGCCGGCGACGTCGGCCGCCCGCTCGGCATCCTCGCCACCGACCTCCAGGGTCGCGGCCGGGCGCGCCGATACGAGAAGCGTGGGCGCCGGCGCGCCGGCGCCGATGCCGCCGAACACGCGCCCGAGAGTGCCGCGAAGATCGAGCAACCCGAAATGCAGGCGCGCCGCCGTCTCGACGACCACGGTCTGGCCGTTCGGATCAGGCGTCATGCCCGGCGCCACCTGGTCGTCCATGTTCATGCGCGCTCGGCCCGGTCGGCCCGGTCAGAAACGACGGGAGCGGACCGGACGTGCTCAGTGAGCAGTGCCATGGCTTCGAGCTCCTGCGGGCCCGCCGTCTTGTCCACGATGACCTGCAGCCTCGCCATCTCGCTCTCGATAAACGCACGCGGCAGAATGTGCAGGCGCGTCACGTGGATGGCGGCCTCGATCACGGCGTGGCGCGCGCGATTGAAGCCGATGAACTCGCGACGCACGCCGCGGTGCACCACCCTGGTCACGATGCGTGAACGCGGCGGGGTGCTGTCGATTGTCCCAACCTCGAGCTCCCGCCACGTGCAGCAGTCGGCCAGCACCACGCCCTTGACGACCGCGGCAGGAGCGGTCGCATACTCCGGGTTGGAAATCGCCGCCCGCGCGAACACCCGCACGTCGTCGATGAGGTTGACGACCGCGGCCCGAGTCGCCAGTAGATTGCGGTAGGTGGTGGTTTCGAGGAACGGCTTGAGGACGATCGTGTCTTCGCCCCACTCGACGCCCATCGGCGCGCAATTGACCGTCCCGTCGTCGGCGACGGTGGTGACGATGGTCTCGAGAATCATGACTGACCGGTCACCGCACGAACTCCACCGGTGGGGGCACGAACGTGTCGCCTGCGGCGTCGGGCCGCGACATCCACGGTGTCTCCGCCGCGGTGGCCCCCTCAGCCCTCTCCGCGCCGTCCGCACCGGCCGGCAGCCGATCCGGTCGCGTGCGGTCGCCGTGCAGGAAGCGGTCGAGCATCGCGTACCCGTACTGGCTCGCTGCCGACTCGGGGTGGAACTGCACGCCGATCACGGGGTGAGCTCGGTCCTCGACCGCCATGATTTCTCCATCGTCGCCCGCGGATGCGAGCACGCGCAACGACGCGGGCAGCGATGCGCGCGCGATGACGAGTGAGTGATAGCGCGCGGCCTGGAGCGGTGACGGCAATCCGGTGAAAATGCTCGATCCGTCGTGCTCGACAGGCGAGGTCCTGCCGTGGACCGGACGGCCGGCGCGCACGATGTCGGCGCCGTACGCCGCGCCGATGCACTGGTGACCGAGGCAGACGCCGAGAATCGGGATCGCCGGCCCGAAGTGACGAACGACGTCGGTCGAGATTCCCGCCTCGGCAGGCGAGCACGGACCAGGCGAGAGAATGATATGGCTCGGCGACAGCGCCTCGATGTCGCCGAGCGTGAGGCTGTCGTTGCGGCGCACGACCGCTTCGTCGCCCAGCTCGCGGACGTATCGCGCCAGGTTGTAGACGAAGGAGTCGTAGTTGTCGATGAGAAGAACCATCACAATAGTTGATTGCCAGTACGATAATCCGGTCTTCTTGTGACCCACTTGAACAGATCAACGATGGCGCGGCCGTGTCTCTGAGCCCAGGCAGTCAGCTCGGACCCTATCGAATCGAGTCCCCGCTGGGCGCCGGCGGGATGGGCGAGGTGTATCTCGCCCGGGATACCCGGCTCGATCGTCCGGTGGCTATCAAGGTCCTTCCGCAGGCGCTCTCGGCCTCGCCGCAAGCGTTGGAACGGTTTCAGCGGGAAGCGCGCGCCGCCTCCGCGCTCAACCATCCGAACATCTGCACGATCTACGACATCGGCGAGACGAGCGACCACCAGCGTTTTCTCGTCATGGAATTGCTCGAAGGCGAGACCCTCCACCACCGTCTCACGCGAGGCGCCATGGAGGTGCCGCTGCTGGTCGACACGAGCCTGGCCCTTGCCGATGCGCTCGACGCCGCCCACCGGGCAGGCATCGTGCATCGCGACATCAAGCCCGGCAATATTTTCCTGACCGCGCGCGGGCCGAAGATTCTCGACTTCGGCCTGGCCAAGACGACGCCGCTCGCAGGCGATGGGAAATCGGAGCAGCCCACGCTGTCGCCCACACCGGACCTCACCGACCCCGGCGTGACCGTGGGCACCGTGCCCTACATGTCGCCCGAGCAGTTGCGTGGAGAGGCGCTGGACGCGCGCACGGATCTGTTCTCGTTCGGGCTGGTGCTCTACGAGATGGCCACAGGGCGTCCGGCGTTCGCGGGCCCAACGAGTGCGGTCATCTCGGCGGCGATTCTTCATCAGACTCCCGTTGCACCGCGCCAGATTCGGGCCGCACTGCCGGCACGACTTGAAGACGTCATCCTCAAGACGCTCGAAAAAGATCCGGACGTGCGGTGTCAGTCGGCGTCCGAGCTCAGGGCAGATCTCAAGCGCTTGAAGCGCGACGTCGATTCGGACCGAGCAGAGCAGGTCCAGCGTGAGCAGGAGGCGAGCGGCGGGCTCGAGCCCGCCGCCGCAAGAAAGCCGGACGCCACGCCAGGAGCCGGCCACAGTGGGCCGCACTCGGCCACCGTGCCGTCGTCGCACGCAGCGGCGTCTTCCGACGCGCAGATGGTCGCAGGACTGGTCAAGCGGCACCGGAGCGGCGTGGCCATCGGTGTGGTCGTTATCGCGCTCGCGGTCGTGGTTGGCTTGTACGTCCTGTGGCCGCGCGGGACGCCACGAGTTCCGGCGTCACTCACATCGGTCGCCGATCTGGAAGTCGTGCGGCTGACGACAAGCGGCAACGCATCGGCGCCTGCCATCTCACCAGACGGCAAGTACGTCGCGTACTCGCAACCCGATGGCAAGGACGCCGGCGTGTGGATTCGGCAGACCGCCACGTCAAGCAACGTGCAGATCGTGCCCCCGGGGCCGTTCCTGGGCGGGATCTATCGCCCGGCCGTGACCGTTACGCCCGACGGCAGCTTCGTGGATGTCGTTCGTCTTGAAGACGACGGCAAATTCAGTTCCGCGTTGTGGCGGGTGCCCTTTCTTGGCGGCACGCCGAAACGGGTGCTCGACGAGATCGCGAGCCCGGTGGGCTGGTCTGCTGATGGGCGGTCGCTCGCGTTTGTGCGCGGACGTGGATCCGCGCTGGTCGTTGCGGACGCCGACGGCAGCCACGAACGCGTCCTGGCCGGCGGACGCGAGCCCGCTTCCGGATTCATGACTTTCCTGGGCCTTCCCGGAAATCCGCTCGTACGGCCGGCGTGGTCGCCGGATGGCCGGCTCATTGCCATGTCTGGATTCCGTGTTGCTGGCGGCGTTCTGCAGCCCCTGGTCCTCTTCACGAGCGTCGCCGATGGATCAGTGCAGGTCGTGCCGATTTCACTTGGACAAAATGGTCTTGCGTGGCTCGACGCCTCGTCGCTCGTAGTCAGCGGGGCGCCAGAATCTGGAGGGCTGAGCCAATTGTGGAGGCTGTCCTATCCAGGCGGCGAGCTCACGCGGTTGACCAACGATCTGAGCGGTTATGCGGGCGTCAGCGTGACCGCCGATCGCACGACGCTCGTGACTGGACGGACCGACGCCATCGTCGGCATCTGGGTCGGCGACGGTGACGCGGCGAACGGAACCGAGGCCGTGCCGCCCGCCCCGCACGCCACGAATTATGGCTACGGCGTGACGTGGGCAGGCGAGCATCTTGTGTTCACCGCCACAACCGGAAACTATCCCTCGATTTTCAGTGTGGTTCCCGGCCGAGGGGCGCCCGAAGAGATTCACACCAGGGGTCACTGGCTTGCCACCGCGACATCGGACGGCCGGACGCTCGTGTTCATCTCGTCGGAGCCTCGCGCTAACGGCAGCCTGTGGAAGGCCGATGCCGATGGCCGGCACGCCGTGCAGATTGCGCCCGGCAACGTGTTCGCACCAGTCGTCACGCACGACGATCGGTCCGTGATCGTCGTGAGGACCGACCAGACTGCCTGGATGGTCCCCATCGACGGCGGGACGCCGACGCAGATCACGGACCGGCAGACGCAATTCCCCGACGTGTCGCCGGATGGGAAATCCATAGCGTTCTTCCGTGCCGACCCTTCGAATCCTCCTGCGATCATCGTGTGCGACCTGCCCGCCTGCAAGACTCTCACGCGCCTGCCACCGTCTCCGACGAATACGAGACTCAGATGGACGCCCGACGGCCGCGGCATCGCGTACCACAAGGACTCGAACGTGTGGGTCCAGCCGCTCGACGGCGGGCCGGCTCGCCAGCTCACGCACTTCACCGACGGCCGCACGATTCCCGACTTCGCCTGGTCGCGCGACGGCAAGCGCCTCGCCATTGCACGCATGTCGGTCGCCGACGACATCGTGTTGTTCAAGGGGCTCAGGAAGTAGAGAGCGCGTCGATCATGCCGCGAGCCTTGTCGAGCGTTTCGCGATACTCCTGCTCGGGGTCCGAGTCGGCCACGATCCCGCCACCTGCACTGAAATATACCCGACCGCCGCGCGCGACCACCGTCCGAATCGCGATGTTGCAGTCGAGCGCCCCGGTCACGCTCCAGTAGCCGATGGCGCCACAGTAGACGCCCCGCTGCGACGGCTCGAGCTCGGCGATGATCTCCATCGCGCGCACTTTGGGGGCGCCGGTGACCGAGCCGCCCGGAAAGGCGGCGCACAAGAGGTGGAGCGCGTCGGCGCCAGGCGCGAGGTTGCCGACGACGGTGGAGACGAGGTGGTTGACGGTGGCGTAGCGCTCGAGGGCGAAGAGCTCTGGTACGCGTACGGTGCCCGGCGCGCAGACGCGCGAGAGATCGTTTCTCAGCAAGTCCACAATCATCAGGTTTTCGGATCGATCCTTGGCGCTTTCCGTCAGCACCTGACCGAGCGCGGCGTCGTGCTCGGGGCCGATGCCCCGCGGGCGCGTCCCTTTGATGGGGCGCGTTTCGACGTGTCCGTCCACGTCCACGTGCAGGAAGCGCTCCGGCGAGGCGCTGAGCACGGCGGCGTCGGGAAAATCCAGATACGCGGCGAATGGCGCCGCGTTCTGCGTGCGGAGACGGCGGTACAGCGCCCACGACGGCTCGTCGAGCGGGGCTTCGAAGCGCTGCGACAAGTTGGCTTGAAAGATGTCGCCGGCAAAGATGTACTCGCGCACTTGCGCGACGGCATCGAGGTAGCCGGCGTGCGTGAACGACGACCGCAGCTCGATGACGGAGTTCCACCAGCCGCCTTCAACTGGATAGGATGGTGCCGCTGTTGCGCGCGGGATCTCCGTGGGATTCGCGACGGCCATGCGGCCCTGACTGGGCGGCGCTGCCGACAGACGTTCGCGCACGGCCGCGGCGCGCTCGGCTGCCCGGCGCTCGCGGGCCTGCGGAGACGATTCGAGCAGTCCGGTTGATATCAACCACGCTCTCGACGCCTCGTGGTCCCACGCGAGCACCCAGTCGTACACGCCGAGTACCACGTCGGGAACCGCGAGGTCATCGAACCGCGACGCGGGCAGGCGCTCGTGTACCCGTCCCCAGTCGTAGGCGACGTAGCCGGCGGCGCCTCCCTGAAAAGGAGGGAGTCCCGGCGCGGGCGCGGTGGCGTGTGGTGCGAGCAGTGCCCGCACGGTGTCGAGCGCATCGCCGGAGACGGCCGCAAATGACCCGGCGCGCGCGCCGGCCATCAGATTGAGGCACTCGGTTTTCGCCCCCTTGCTGCGCACGACGGCCACCGGGTCGGCCGTGACGAAGGAATAGCGGCCGAGACGCGCGCCCCTGGCCGCGCTGTCGAGGAAGAGTCGATACGGCAGACCGTCGAGGAGTTCGCAGCAGCGCACCGGATCGGGCGGTGGAACGAGCTCCTCAATCATTGTTACGGTTCACGGTTCACGGTTCACGGTTCACGGTTCGCCGACCACCTTGCCTGTCATTGCTCACTCTTGGCTCGCTTCGAACGCCCGGTCAACCGTACATGGTCCGCCTTGACCGCATCCTGAGGCGTGAGATATCCCCACGACAGCGGCCCATCCTGCCGGTAGGTCTTGCCGAGTGTGACCGCGAGGCTGGCCCTCGCCAGCTCCTGGCCCAGGTAGAACGCGTGCGTCGGCTCGTCCACGTCGAGCTGCCTGAAGATCTCTTCGAGATTGGCGACGTTCGTGCTGCGGATCAATTCGCTCGTTGTTCAGCACCGTGATGCCGTCGCGGTCGGTGAAGATGCGGAAGTTCGGGTCGGTGATGCCGGCCTTGAGCGCGCGCAGTTCGTCGTCTGAATACGTGAGCACGGCCGGGTCTTTGACTGTCACGAGCCGGTCGTCCACGCCCTTGGGGATCGTGTGCTGGGACACGGCGAAATGCATGAGGCGCCGCGCGACGTCCACTTCGCGTACCGCGCCGCGCGCCCACGGGATGACCTCGGTGGTCAGCACCGTTCGGATGCCCAGCTCCTGGCAGATGGCCACGAGCACCGCGTGCACGCCCGTGGAGTCGGCCGCGGTGAGCTCGGTGAGGTTGCCGATGCCCATCAGCATCTCGGCCTCTGGATAGCGCCGCCGCACCTCGGCGTAGCGCTCGAGCGAGGCCATGAAGCCGTGGCCAATCGGCTCGAGAATCGGATCGATGAGATAGGGGACGCTCCAACGCGTCAGCGTGTCGAGCGTCGGCTCGAGCGTCTCGAGTGTTCCGCCAAGGTCGGGCACGACCACCACGCGCGCGCCGGTGCCGTCGAAGGTCGCGTGCGGCCTCGATGTTCGAGCCGTTCACGCTCAGCACGAGCTCGGCTCCAGCGGCGACGGCGGTGCGGATCTCGTCCGGGTCGAAGGTGTCCACGCTGACCCGCATGCCGGCGCCGGCCATCTCGCGCACGACGTCGCCGAGCGCCGGAAACGCGAGCCCGGGAGTGCAACCGATGTCGATGATGTCGGCGCCCGACGCCCGGAAATAGCCGGCCGCGCCAGCGATCGCCTCGCGCGTCAGCCGCGGCGCGTTGTTGATCTCGGCGACAATCTCGATGTCCCACGCGCCGTAGTCGCTCGCCGAGGCCGGGCGGTCGAAGTATCGCGGGAGCTCGCGGAGGTCTTTCGGCCCTTTCTCCACGCGGACACCGCACTTCTCGTGACGACCTGCGCGTCGCCTTCGCACAGGCCCGGGATCAGCACGAGGTCGGTGCCGGCCGGAATCTGATCCGGGATATTCAGGTTGCGCGCGATCCAGTCGGTGGTCATCAGGGCCGCGACCGTAATCTTGAGCACGGCCACGTCGTAGTCGAACGGCCACGCCGTCTCGCCGAGCACGCGCCGCAGCGAAGGCTCGGCGAGCCGCCCGGTGACGAACAGCACCCGACGGTTCATCAGCGCGGATCGCCGCTCCGCACGAACTTGTTCGGCGTGCCCGTCGAGCGCATCGCCCGCGGGCGGCCGCCACAGCGCGACGTCCTCGATGCGGCGGGCGAGTGCGAAATCCTTGTCGGTGATCCCGCCGGCACTGTGCGTCGACAGCTTGACGATCACCTTTCGCCCACGTCACCGCCAGATCGGGATGGTGGTACGCCGCCTCAGAACAGAAGCCGATGGCGTTGACGAGCATGAGCGTCGTCGGCCAGCCGTCGGTCTTGTAGGCGCGGCGGATCCAGCCGTCCTCGTAGTACCAGTTCGGCAGCTCGCGGAGCAGGCGCTCGGTGATCTGTGCCTCGTTGTACGTCGGTTCTTTTTCAGGCATGAAGACCTTTCAAAGTGCTTGGCGGTCACGGTTTCCAAAGTGCTCGGCGGTCACGGTTTCCAGGTGCTTGGCGGTCACGGTTTCCAAGGTGCTTGGTGGTCACGGTTTCCACGGTGCTTGGCGGTCACGGTTTCCACGGTGCTTGGTGGCCACGGTTTCCACGGTGCTCGGCGGCTACGGTTTCCAAGGTGCATCGCGGTCACGGTTCCCAAGGTGCTTGGCGGTCACGGTTCCCAACGTGCTTTGCGGCCACGGCTGCAATCTGCTTTGTGGAGACAGCACGGTGCGTGATCGTACCCGGCACCCTATTTCATCCCACCGAGCACTTCGTTTGATCGCGGCCAGCACCTTATCTGATCGCGCCAAGCACCTTGTCTGATCGCACCCAGCACCTGTCTGATCGCGTCCAGCACCCTATCTGATCGCGCCGAGCACGTTGGAGCCGTGGCCGCCCAGCACGTTGAAGCCGTGGCCATCGAGCACCCTGGGAACCGTGACCGCCAAGCACCCTACGTTGTCCCTTCACATTACTATTCCGCCTCCTACCATCATCGTCTGTCCGGTGATGAATTCCGCGGCCGGCGAGGCGAGGAAGACGGCGGCGCTGGCAACGTCGTCCGGCGTGCCCCATCGCTTCATCGGTGTGGACTCGGCAATGCGGCTGTGCAGCGCCGGGTCGGTCGCGGCGCCGAACGACGTCTCGATCCAGCCGGGCGCCAGCACGTTCACGCGCACGCGCGGCGCAACCGACCGCGCAAGCGACTTGGAAAAGGCCAGCACGCCGCCTTTGACCGCGGCGAACAGCTGTGGATTGAGCCCGGGCATTCCGGTCAGCGCGTGGTCCCAACTCATGTTGATGATGACGCCGCCGGCTTTCTGCGCGCCCAGAATCTCGGCCGCCTGCCACGAGGCGAGCACCGTGCCACGAAGGTCGGCAAGGAGCAAGAGGTCGAGCTTGTCGATGGCCGGCAGCGAGGCGGCGGCGCCGGTGAGGATGTCCGCGCCGGCATTGTTCACCCAGACGTCGATACGGCCGAGTCCGTCGAGAGCGGCTGGACCAAGAGCCGCCAAAGACAATGTGTTCGTGATGTCGAGCCGGACGACCACCGCGCGCCGTCCGAGGGCGACGATTTCGCGCTCCGTCTCCCGGGCGCCGGCCTCGTTCGCCCGATAGGTGAGCGCCACGTCGGCCCCGGCGCGGGCGGACGCAAGCGCGATCGCCCGGCCGATCCCACTGGAGCCGCCGGTCACGAGCACGACGCGGCCGGAGAGCGGTGGAGCGACGATGTCGGGCATCTACGGAAGGGGATCATACTGTAACCTTTTACCCCTGATGCGGCTGCTGGTGAGCGTGTCGAGCGGTGCGGAGGCGTCGGCCGCGCTGGCGGGAGGCGCCGACCTCATCGACGCCAAAGATCCGCGGTCGGGCGCGCTCGGCGCGGTGTCGGTGAACGTGCTGCGCGACATTCACGCCGCGTCCGCCGGTGTGCGTCCTGTCACCGCCGCGCTGGGCGACGCGGCCGACGAAGCGGCGCTCGAAGACGCCGCCCGCGTGTTTGCCGATGTCGGCGCCTCGTTTGTGAAGGTCGGCTTCTTCGGGACCGCCGACGCCCGACGCGTCGCGACCCTGACGGCTGCGGCCGTTCGCGGCGCCGGCGCCGCGGATCGCCACGGGCGCCCGTGCGGCGTCGTCGCCGTGGCGTACGCCGACGCCCATCCCCTGGAGAACCTCGATCCCGCGGCGCTGGTCGATGTGGCAGCGCGCGCCGGCGCCGCCGGCGTGCTGCTCGACACGGCCGACAAAGACGGCCCGGGTTTGCGTGCGCTCGTGTCGGCACGCGCCCTCGCCGCCTGGGTTGGCGGCCGCGCGAGAAGCGGGGCTGCTCGTCGCCGTCGCCGGCCGGCTGACCGCTGACGATCTGCTCTTCGTCCGCGACGCCGGCGCCGACATCGCTGGTGTCAGGGGCGCCGCGTGCGACCACGGGCGCACGGGCCACGTGTCGGCTGACAGGGTCCGCTTGCTGCAGAAGAGCAGCGCATTTACTCGAAAGGAACGCTGATGAAGAACCGATGTCTCCTGGCGGTTTGTCTGGGCTGCTTCGTGCTCGCGGCAACGTCGAACAGTGCCGGGCAACAGCGGGCGTTGTATCAGCAGACGCAGTACAAAGGCCAGGAGATCGGCAAGCTCACCGGCGACGTCTACTTCGCGCGCATGGACGACTACGTGTCGGCCTTCATGGTCACGCCCGAAGGGATCGTCCTCGTGGAACCGATCGGCACGGAGATGGCCGACGTGGCTCAAAGCGGAATTGGCCCGCCGCTTCACCGTGCCCGTGAAGTACGTCATCTACAGCCACTCACACTGGGATCACGCCTCGGGCGGAGCGGTCTACGCGGACACGGCGCGGTTCATCGGGCACGAAAACATGCTCAAGAACATCGCGCATGCCGCCGGCGAACACGCCGCTTCCGCAGAACGTTCGCGCCCAGGACACCAATGGCAACGGCCGGATCGAACGCATCAGAAGCGCAGGGCAACCTCAAGACCCAGTTCGACCTGTATGACGCCGACAAGGACGGCGCGCTGAGCGGCGCCGAAGTGACCCGCGGGCCCATCGTGCAACGTGCGCGCACCCGATCTGACCTACACGGACCGGATCGCCATCAACCTTGGCGGCAAGCGCGTCGAGGTCATCTCGAGGCCGACCGCGCACGCCGACGACAACACGATCGTCCGGTTCGTCGACGGCACGAACGTCCTGTTCGCGTCGGATTGGATTACGGTGCACCGGCTGCCGTTCGGCCCGATTGGCGATGCCGAGACCGCCGTGGTGAAAACGGTCGAGGCGATGGACTTCGAGCATTTCATCTGCAGTCACGGGATGCTGGGCAAGAAGGCTGACGTGACGGCGAACATCCGCTACCGAGAAGAGCTCAGGGCCGCCGTGGCCGCCGCGATTGCCGCCGGGCAGACGTTGGAGCAGGCGCAGGCGAGCGTGCTGATGGACGCCTACAAGGAGCTGGGAGTTCTACGCGCAGCAGCGCCCGCAGAACGTGGCCGGCATGTATCGAGCCTTGACGAGCACCCGTCGCTAGCGGCGCAGAACTGCGAAATCTGGACCTGCCGACAGCCCGCACGGCGCGCCGGAGGTGTGCGGGTGTCGTGCCGCCAGCGTCGAATGAAGCCGCAGCGTGTTTTTGCACCCGCGTCACACCCGCGTCATTCCTTCGTCGAAGGGCCGTGTTGAAATCGCCTCTCCTTGCTTGCGAACAAACAAAGACGAGGGGACACGATGACAACGAGGAAGCGTTCACTGGCGCTGGTATCGCTGCTGGTTACGGCGGTCACGGTAGGCGTCCTGGCTAACAGCGGCTCTCAAGGTCGCGGCGACGACTGGCGCGACTACGACGATCGCGACGGCTCGTACGGAATCGGCCTCTGGGGCGACCTGCCCTACTCGGACGTGCAGGACACTGGGGTTGAGAACCTGATCAAGGACATGAACGCGCAAGCGCTGGCCTTCACGGTGCACGACGGCGATCTCAAGCAGGGCAACGGCTTACCCTTCTGCGACGATGCGTTGTACACAAAGGCGCTCGGGTACTTCAACTCGTTGAAGGCGCCTGCCATGTTTACGCCCGGCGACAACGACTGGACGGACTGCGATCGTCCGAATAACGGCAGCTTCGACTCGCTCGATCGTCTCTCGCTCGAGCGACGGTTGTTCTTCAGCGACCGGGTTCTCGCTCGGGCAGCACCGGCTCCGCCAGCA
Organism: uncultured Acidobacteriota bacterium; assembly: GCA_963755195.1. Classification (GTDB taxonomy): domain Bacteria; phylum Acidobacteriota; class Vicinamibacteria; order Vicinamibacterales; family CAVVIG01; genus CAVQJU01. The sequence continues at coordinate 68,241 of CAVWIZ010000002.1, forward strand.
GGTGCAGACCGATCCGCTGTGCCTGGGGGGCTCCAACGCGAGCCCATCTTACGAGGGCTGCGTCGAGAACCGCCGCTGGACGGTCGGCCGGGTCACGTACGCGACGATGAACATCCAGGGCAGCTGCAACAATCTGTGTGGTGTCGCCTTCAACGAGACTGAGTACGCGGCGCGGAACGCCGCCAACATCACGTGGATGCAGGAGACGTTCGACGAGGCCACGAGACGTCACTCGGTCGCCATCATGTTCATCTCGCAGGCCGATCCCGGGTTCAGCCTGCTTGAATTCGACGCACCCAATCGCAACCCGATGACGCTCGCCCAGACCTCTGGGCCTTCTTCTAGTCCCGCTGCCGTCAATTTCGATGGGTTTCAGGATTTTCTCGTCGCGCTGCGCGCGGAGGTGATTGCCTTCCGCAAGCCCGTCACCTACGTGCACGGCGACTCTCACTACTTCCGGATCGACAAGCCGCTCATGGATCCAACAGGCGTCAGCCGGCTCCAGAACTTCACGCGGGTCGAGACGTTCGGCAATCACGCCGAGGGCGGCAACAACGACGTCCAGTGGGTAAAAGTGCTGGTCGATCCCGGCACCCCTGAGGTCTTCGCCTATCAGCCGCAGATCATTCCGGCGAATCAGGCTGTGGTACCGGTTCCGTAGCCGACAGCCTCATCGCTTGGCCGTCGAAGGCGACTTCGCGCCGCCGCGTACTGCTTGCGTGAGAAGCGGTAATCGCCCGAGCAAGTCGATGGGGTAGAGTGCAGGGGCGATCGATGGGTCAATCCTGTACGGAGACGAGTAGCCTCATCTTCGCGTGAAAGTTGCACCGCACCTCGTAGATGCCCAGGTTGTCGAACTGGATGGTGACGTTCTCCCCCGGGTCCTGTCTCTTTAGGGCGATTTCGCGCATGCTCGGAATGAAGAGGCTGTGGGTCGTGTCGTCGCTGTTGGCGAGGGTTATGCGCTCGCCCCGCTTGATCATGAGCGAGCCAATCGAGAAGGCCTTGTTCTTCTCCTCCACTCGACGGGTATTTGCCGCTCCGGCGTGTCCCGACACGAGGAGCAGAGCCCCCAGCATCACTCCGAATCGCATCCAACGCATACAGCCACCTCCGCTCCGCCCGGGAGCTTCGCCGAGAACGTCATGTTGCCGCCCCGAGGGGAACGATACGGCGTTCGGCAGACCTGACCGCAGGCCACTGAAGCATGATGTGTGCCGCAACACAGTGCCCTCCGTTTTGCGGCGTTCTGGGTCAGACGCGTGCAACGGTGGGAACGTGCCGTGCTTGAAACCTGGACGCCTTTCCAGCTTTTGGACGCTTCGTCCGTGGGCGCCTGCCTGCCCCGCTTGAAGAGAGCCTTCGAAAAACGCGGCGCGGCGCCGCGACGCGGGCCTCGCGGTCAACGGTGTTATCGTCGTGGGACCGATGTCTACGCCACGCCCTCGCCCCATCGTCGAAGGAATGGCTGGTTACACGCCCGGGGAACAGCCCGGGCCGGGCGAACGGGTCATCAAGCTGAATACCAACGAGAATCCGTTTCCGCCGAGCCCTCGCGTTATCGATGCCATTCGCCGCATCACGCCGGATGCCCTGCGGCGCTATCCATCATCGATGGCGGACGAATTCCGTGCGGTGGCCGCGCGGGTGCACGGCGTCTCCGCCGAAAGCATCCTGGCCGGTAATGGCAGCGACGACATCCTGCAGATCGCTCTCCGCACCTATTGCGGCCCCGGCGACGTCCTCGTCTGTCCGGATCCGACGTACTCGCTCTACCCGGTGCTCGCGGAGCTTGCGGACGTTCGGCTGATACCGGTGCCCTGGGAGCCCGGCTGGCGGTTGCCCGCCGAGGCCTTGCTGCGTGAGCGGGCGCGCGCGATCTTTTTCGCAAACCCCAACTCGCCGTCAGGAACGTCAGTGCCTGTCGCCGACGTCGAGGCACTGGCGAGCAGGACCGACGCGCTCGTGCTCGTGGACGAAGCGTACGCGGATTTTGCCGATGACAACTGCCTGAGTCTGGCGGCGCGACGCGGAAACGTCCTCGTGACGCGCACGTTGAGCAAGGGCTACGGCCTCGCCGGCCTGCGGTTTGGCTACGCCATCGGCGATCCGGACGTGATTGCGCAGATGGCGAAGGTCAAAGACAGCTACAACTGCGACGCGATTGCCATCGCGGCCGCCTGCGCCGCGCTCGACGACGTGGAGTACGCACGCGCGAACTGGCGGACTATTCGAGCCGAACGCGAGAGACTCGCCTCGGAGCTCGAGCGGCGCCGGTTCGGGGTCATTCCGAGCCAGGCCAATTTCCTGCTGGCGACCACGCCGGAGGCGACACATGCGGGATGGCTCTATGCCGCCCTCAAGACCCGCCGCGTGCTCGTCCGGTTCTTCGACAAGCCGGCACTGGACAACAAGCTGCGGATCACCGTCGGCGCCCCTGAGGAGAACGACGCGATGCTGGCCGCACTCGATGCGGCCCTTGCGCAGGAGCCGGTGCGGTCCGATCGTCTATAGTCCAACGGATCTGATGCACACGTATCGACAGGTGACACCGGCGGTCGTCGCTCTTGCCGCCGCGCTTCTTTCGGGCAAGGCGGAGGCGCAGCTCGCCGTTTCCTCCAACGACAACAAGGTGCTGAACGTCGAAGGCGTCAACACCGTCGTGCGAAACGCACCGCCGGATACGGTCACCGTCATCGACCTGGGCGTGTCGCCGCCGAGAATCGTGGGCGAAGTGAATGCGCCCGGCAGCTGGGCGAGTCCACCCCAGAGCGTCGCAGTGTCGCCCGACGAGGCGATTGCGCTGGTGACGGTTTCAACGCGGCTCGATCCGTCCGACCCGACGAAGACGGTTCCGGACGACAGGGTCACCGTGATCGACCTCAAGTCGTCGCCGCCGATGGTGGTCGCTACGCTTCACGCCGGCAAGGGACCGTCGGGCGTGTCGATCAATCCTGCCGGCACGCTGGCGCTTGTCGCGAACCGCAGCGAGGGCACCGTATCGGTGTTCGCCATCAACGGCCGAACCGTCACGCCGGCGGGGAAGGTCGATTTGGGCGATCCCGGCTGCACGCCGTCGCTGGCCGTGTTCACGCCGGACGGCAAGCGCGCGTTCGTCACCCGCAACGGCGATCACAAGCTCTCGGTGCTCGCAATCGACAAGACGAGCGTGGTGTATACGAAGCGGGACGTGTCCGTTACTCGCCGCCATGATCATGAACGGGTCGAATCTCGCGAGGACTTCGGCGTTCTTTCGCGATTACGGACTTCTGAAGATGTGGCGCGTGATCGGACCGAAATTGACGCCGGTGGCCGAAGCCCGGATCGGCCATTGGTGCGAAGGTGTGGCCTGGAGCCGCAATCAGCGCACGGTCGCGGTGCAGTGCATGAACGAAAAAGAGATCCAGCTGTTCGAGTTTGACGGCAAGACCTTGAAGCCCCGGACCGCGATCAAGATGTCCGGTGGGCCGGCGGGAATCCGCACAGCCGAACAGAGGTGAACAGGCCATGAACCGGCGCTCATTCCTCGGTGTGGGAGGTGCGGTGCTCTCGTCGGGGGGCGTGTTCGCGGGCACCATCGGGCGCATCCTGGCGCAACAGCCGGCAAGCATGGCCGGCACGTCCATCGTCGAGACGACGCTCGGCAGAGTGCGCGGCTATGTCGCGAATGGCGTGCACGTCTTCAAGGGCGTCCCCTACGGCCAATCAACCGACGGGGTCCGGCGGTTTCTGCCGCCGTCGAGACCGAAGCCGTGGACAGGCGTACGACAGGCGGTCGCGTACGGCCCCCGCGCTCCGCAGCCGTTGCGTCGAATGGTGCCTGAAATGGGAGACGCGCTGGTCGGCCCTGGGCCCACCAGTGAGGACTGCCTTCTCCTGAACGTCTGGACGCCGGCTGTCCGGCGCAACGGCCGCCGACCGGTCATGGTCTGGCTCCATGGCGGCGGCTTCCGTACCGGATCCGGCAATTCCGCGTTCTACGACGGAACTGAGCTCGCTCGAAAGCACGGCGCCGTCGTGGTGACAGTGACCCACCGTCTCAACGCGCTCGGGTTTCTCTATCTCTCGGAGATCGGCGGCGAGAAGTACCGGCAGTCCAGCAACGTGGGCATGCAGGACATCGTCCTGTCGCTCGAGTGGGTCCGCGACAACATTGACGCCTTCGGCGGCAACGCCGCGAACGTGACGATCTTCGGTCAGTCGGGAGGTGGCGGCAAGACGGCCATCCTGAACGGCATGCCGGCCGCGAAGGGGCTCTTCCATCGCGCGATTATCCAGAGCACGCTTTGGGACACCGCAATAACGGCGCTCGAGCCGCATGAGGCGTCGGCGGCGACGGAGCTGTTGCTGTCGCGCCTGGACGTGAAGCGGGACGGGCTCGACAGGCTCCAGCAGCTGCGGCCCGAGATGTTGATGCAGGCCCTGAGCGGCGCCGGCGGCGCCGCCGACATCTCGCTGAGATACGTCCCCGTCAAGGACGGGCGGACGTTGACGGTGCATCCGTTTCATCCGTCCGCCTCTGAGCTGTCGGCGACGGTCCCCATTCTCTGCGGTTCGAACGAAACGGAGAGCGTGCCCTATCAGAACCCAGACGATCCGTTCTGGAGGAGTCAGATCGAGAACGAGCCGGCGCTGCGCGATCGAGTCAAGCGGGCAGTCCGAGTGGACGACGCCGAGGCCGACCGTCTGATTGCGCTGTACCGGAAGAACCGGCCCACCGACAGCCGAGACGACCTCGCCCTGATTATCGCGTCGGACGACAGCCCGCTCCGCCTGTCGTCGTACGCGATTGCCGAGCGCAAGAGCGCCCAGGGGAAAGCTCCCGTCTACATGTACTTCTTCAAGTGGCGCTCACCCGTCAACAACGGCCGCCTTCGCTCGATGCACTGCATGGAGGTCCCGTTCGTGTTCGATCACGTGGACAACACGCCGTTCATGAACGGCACGGGCAGCGACCGTTTCGGATTGGCCGATCGGATGGCGGAGGCATGGGTCTCGTTCGCACGAACCGGGAATCCGAATCACGCCGGCCTGCCGGACTGGCCGGCCTTCGACACCGCGAATCGCGCGACGATGGTGTTCGACACCGAGTGTCGATCCGTCAGCGACCCGTATGGAGAGGAACGGCGGGCGATGCAGGCCGCGAGAGAGCGGCGCGGCGCCTAGTTATGAACCCGTTCACTTCCCACTCAAGAGGAACGCCCGTCGCCGATCCGCGAAGCTCTTCAGGCTCTCGTCTCCCTGGCTGACGCCGGCTTCGAAGGCCTCGAAGGTGTACAGCTTGCGAGTGTCGGCTTTGACATCAGCCGCGATGAGCGTCTGATACTGTTGCGCCAGCGGCCCGATCACCTTCCAGTCAAGCCAATTCTCGGCGATGTCCCGCACGTAACCCAGGTATCGCGCGCGCAGCGCGGGGACGGCCAGCAACTTCGACCGCAACGGCTTGCTGGCATCGTCGAGCCCGGTGAGCGGATCCAGATCGACCCGAGCCTGAGGGAATATGGCCGCGAAACCGCCAGGCGGCAGTGGCGGAAATCCCGGTGGCAGTCCCGCGGTGCCGCCTGCGGGAGATCCTGGCGGGCGACCGAATCCACCCCGCCCTCGACCGCCGGGGCCAGACTCCTCCGCCAGACCCTCGTTCATGTCGTGCGGGATCACGTGGAAACGCCCCTTCTCGTCCTGGTAGATGCTGTAGTCGCTCGCGCGGGCCCAATAGCCGTCGCTGTTGACGAGCGCCACTTCGAGCGCAAGGAACTTCAACGCGCCGTCGACATCCAGAATCGGCGTCAGCGCGGCTTCGAGCGCGCTGGCAGGCGTCTCATTCAGCACCTTGAACAGGTGAATGAGGGAGGTCCACGACTTGGGATCGTCCTTTGACTTGATGTCGTAGCTGCGCTTGTAGGCATCGACCTCTTCGCCGAGGTACGTCATGCCGCCCTGGCCGAACGGCATCCCAGGCACCTTCCACCGGGCACCACGGCGTGTCCCGAACCGATCGCGGACGAAGTCCGAGTTGAACTGTTCGGCGCTGACGTAGACGCCCCAGTACTCCCCGTTGATCGCGACGCGGACGTAGTTCGCCTTTGGCGCCGGCAGGTAGCGCTGGGCGATCGTCGGGTACAGCACCGGGCGCACAAACGTGGCGTCGCCGTTGACGTTCAGAAGGTTGAGCGTTCGATGGCCGAGCAGGCGCTGGTCGTCGTTCACGAAATCGAAGGACAGGTTGAGCGACCGCTTGGAGCCTGCCTGAACCATCATGAACGAGGACATGCCGCGGAAGTGGACGCCAACGTCACGGTAGCTCTCGCCGTCCACGACGACCGTGGCCGGCACTTCCACGTCGGTGTTGTGGAAGTCCGCCAGCTCCTGCTCCCAGTCCGCGTTGTCGAACTGCAAGAAGACGGTGCGCAGCGTGCCAGTGTCGTAGAGCGCAGCGCGACCGGCGGGCTTGACGTCGGCGGGCGTCATACGCCGGCCAGGGGAGGTCGGGCCCCTACCTCGCCCACCGAATCCCGGGGCCATGAACCCGGGCGGCGGTGTGAAACCGGCGGGCGGGCCGAAGCCGCGACGGCCTCCAAAGCCACCAAACCCGGTCGCTGGCTGAGTGGCAAGCCACTCCCGCGCGGCCTTCCGTTCGGTCGCGTCCAGCCGCGTGTTCCCGTCCTTGTCGAACTGGGCCAGGATCTTGCGCTCCTCCATACCGGGCAACCCGGCGAAGGGGGGGGAGGCGCCGCCCGGACCGCCCGGCCCCACGGGACCCTGGGCCGATGAGGAGAGCCGAACGACAGCGACCGCCGCGGCCACGAGCCCGCACGCCCATCCCAACCGAGCCTCTCGCATGTTGATCATGGTTCTCGTCCTTCCGCGTCAATGCGTTCCAGGGTGACGCCCTGCACGCCGTCGAGTCGATTGAGCGAGGTGACCAGCTCGTGTGCCGAGTCATCTCTCTGCAGCGAGACACGGTACGTCATCTCGATCGCAGCGCCTTGCCGTGCGGTGGTCACCTCGACCACTCGCTGGCCAGAAATGAATGCATCAAGAGTCGGACCCAGCAGTGCCTTGGGGTCCTGGCCGAGGCCGAGACGAACCTGGAGCGTGAAAGGCAAGACATCGGTCGCCGCCGCTTCGCGCAGAAAGTACGCCGCCATGGCCACAACGGCCACGCCAGTGACGGCGACCCACATACTGCTGGCCCCGGCCGCCATTCCCACCGCCACGGCGAAGATCACGTAGGCCGTGTCTTGCGTATCCCGGACCACGGTCCGGAACCGTACGATCGACAGCGCACCCACCAGGCTGAAGGCCCGCGCGACGTTGTCGCCGATCACCTGGGTGACCATCGCGATGAGCACGGCCATCAACACGAGCGTGGTCGTGAACGACGATGCCGGCTCCTTTCGCGAGCGCCGGTAGATCTGGGCCACGACGACGCCGAGCACCAGGGAGGCGAGGAGGCGCGCGAGAACAACGGGCAGCGAACTCGCGCTGGCAGTGAAGAGGGGGAAAAACTCAGACACGGGCACCCGGCCCCGGCGACACGATCGGCGTCACGTTCGCGAGAGCAAGCTCACCGAACGTCGCCATGCCAAGCCGGTACTTCGACGCCGTCTGCGGGGTCAGGCGACACTCCTCGATCAGTTCCTTGAACGCCGCCGGCATATGCGTGCGGAACTTCAGCTCCACGATCATGCAGCCATCGAGAATGGGAAGCCCGGGATCGTCAGTGAAGCGAACCGAATCAATCCGCGCGGCGTGGATGCATTCGTCCACGGTCAGACGAGCGAGTCCGGTCCCCGCCATGACACCACGCGCGACGCGCCGGTACGACAACTGACAGACCGGCCCGAGTCTGCGAACCAGGACCCGCCGTTCGAACCAGCCGCCGGGCCACGACTCGTCCCGGGCTCCGTCCCCGAGGTCCTCGAGACGGGTCAAGTCCTCGATGCCGACCATCGCACGCCGCTTGACGAGCATCGCCGCCTTTCGCAGCTTCCGCTCCAGAAAGACGGTGCCGCTGTCGCCGTACCGGCGGATGCGGTACTTCGCGTGGCCGAAGGAACCGCGGCGGTGGAAGACGTCGTGTCGCGCGGTATCGAAATACAGGCTGGTGGTCTGGTAGGTGTCACCAAACCGTCCGGATCCATGGGAATCTGCGTCGAGGTGCATCCGCGCCCAGTCTCGGATGCGGGCCCCCAGAACGCCGTCGACGACGAACTTGACTTCGCGGGCGAAGGCGCGGGTTTCGCGAGTGTCGGCCACAGTGTCTGTTCAAACCATACGATAGAAGTTTGGGATTTGACACACTGCCGTTACATCATGGCCCGGCCAATTGCATCTCTTTACAATTCTTAACATCCTCAGCCCTTCAGGCCGGCGCTGATCGTGTTCGCTCAACTCGTTTTGGTGCTGCCGAGAGCCAGTAGATCGTCGTCGGCGACGATCTCTGCCGTCACCCCAGGCGGGAGCGCGCGCGAGAAGTACGCGTCCACGAGATCGTGGCCGCCGGCGCCCGGCGGCTTGACCAGAACGAGGCGCCGCGCGCCAACCGCGCCCGCGACCCACGCGGCAATGCTGTCGCTGGTCACATCCCACGAGTGGGGAAGCGGGTCTACGTCGCGCAGCCACTTATAGGGCGCCAGCACCGGGATTGAGCCGGAAGCAATCGCGGCGTTGGCCTCGCGCGCGCCCGCAACGACGACGCCGCCGTGCAGCCGCGCGGCAATGAGATGCGCGTGCTGGTCCATCGCGAGCACCGCCATCCAGTGCGCCGCTGAATCTCCGACGTGGAATCGTCGGTCCGCCTCGCGGACGGCGTCGGCGAACGGTCCACCTCCCGGCACAACCAGCACGCCGGCCCCGCGCGCCTCAGTCTCGATCGTTCGCAGCGCGGCATCGAAGTGCGCCGGGTGCATCAGCAACCCGCCGCCCAGTTTGATCACCACCTCGCACGTCCTCGGCCCGGGCGGAGTGGCCGTGCGATCAGCGGGCGACACAGCGCGAGGATCGGACAGCGCGCGCTCGAGGAGCAGCGCGACGGAAACGGCTGGGGCGCATCGCGACGCCGCATCGCCGAGATCCGCCGCAAGCGGAACCACGTTGAGGCCTGCTGCGCGCGCTGCTCGATCGCCGAGGAAAGCGCCCAGGCCGGTGACGACAGCGATGTCGAGCGACGGATGACAGGCGCGCACGCGCGCAATCGCGTCGGCGATTCGTGCCACCTGTGCGGCTGCCAATGCATCGGCGATGGACGACACCGCGGCATCGCCGAGCATCTCGCGGTCGGCGCAGACGATGCGTGCGAGACGTTCGCCGGCGAAGACGCGCGTTGCGGGACGGCCGTCTGGCGTTGGGGAGGTGTAGTCGTCTGGGTCGAGGTCGCCGCGCCACACGTGGACGTCGCCGGCGAGTGCGAAGCCTTCCGCCGACACGCCGGCCATGCTCGCGCCGAGCGGCACATGGCTGGCGATCGCCTCCGTGGGAGTACGAACCACGCCTGTGTACACCAGTTCGCCGGACGCGAGACGATCGGGGTCCGTGCGTCCGGCAGAGACGAGGGCGCCACTGATGATGGGGATGATGTCGGTGGTCGTCGTGCCGACATCCACGAGCAACGCGTCGGGGTGACGCCCGGCGACCGCGTGAGCCGTGGCCGCCCAGTTCGCCGCCGCGACAACGAGCGGGTTCTGGCGCGCTTCGTCGGGCGAGACAAACGTGCCTTCGACTGTCCACACGCGTACATCGGCCGCCGGGAATGCGGATTCGACGGCGTCGAGCACGAACGCCACGCCCTCGCGCTTGGTGCGGAACATCTGCGAGAGCTCGGCTGTCATCGTTACTGCATGGGTCACCGCGTGGGTGACCGCCTGCGCGGCGACGTCAGGAGCGGTGACGGCAGCGGCGAGCTCGCGCAACAACGGAACGAGCGAGCCGGGCGAGCGCTGTATTTCGTAGGGGCGGCCGAGCACGGCCAGCACACGGCCGTCCGCGACGCAGGCGACCTTGGTGTTCACGCCGCCAACGTCCCAGCCGATGACGGGCGGCTTTCGCATACGATCACCTTACAAGAAATGCGGCTCCGGAGGAAACCGTCGTGCGCGTGATCGGCGTCGTCGATCTGGCGGCCGGACGCGCGGTGCACGCGCGCGGTGGATTGCGCGACCGCTATGCGCCGGTGTTGGCCGTGGCCGGCTCGCCCATCGAACCCGGCGGCGCGCTGGCGCTGGCGCGGGTGTACGTGGACCGTCTCGGAGTGACCGAGCTATACGTCGCCGACCTCGACGCAATCCAGGGGGGACGCTCGCACGACATCCTGGTGGCGGACGTGGCGGCGCTCGGCGCGCCACTCTGGCTGGATGGGGGCGTTTCTTCCGCCGACCGAGCGCACCACGCACTCAGCCTCGGCGCCGCGCGCGTGATCGTCGGGCTCGAGACGCTGTCGTCCTTTGGCGCGCTCAAGACGATTTGCGAAGCGGTGGGCGGCGACCGTGTCGCATTCAGCCTCGACCTGCGCGACGGCGAGCCGGTCGTTTCCCCGCGGGCCCCGATAGAGACGATGTCAGAGACGGTGATGTCGCGGCGCACGTGGCGGCCGCGCGCGCGGCGGACGCGGGTGTTGGGTCGGTTGATCGTGATCGACCTGGCGCGCGTGGGAACCGGCGCCGGACTCGACCTCGCGCTTATCAGTCGCGTGCGCGAGGCCGTACCAGGGGTGATGCTGGTGGCCGGCGGCGGAGTACGAGGGCTCGAGGACGTTCGGCGACTCGCCGACGCCGGATGCGACGGGGCGCTCGTCGCCTCCGCGCTCCACGACGGCCAGCTCGGCGCCGCCGAGGTGGCTACTGCCCGCCGGCTGATGCCGGCGCCTGCACGGGATCGACGCTGTAGGTCAGCCCCGTGAACATCATCTCTTCCCAGGTCTGATCGCCCCACCAGACGTCCTTCGTCGGGTCGGGATTCGACTTGTTGTTGCGCGAGTTGTCGTACCACGCCGTGGCGTGGAGCTTGGTGCCCTTCGGCAGCTTCAGCGGCTGCTTGAAGATGTAGTCGGTCTGCCAGTCGAAGTCGTAGTTCGGCACCGACAGGATGGTTTCTTTCCGGCCATCCGGGAACGTCGCTTCGTAGGTCCACCGCTTGCCGCGCACGTGCGTGTGCGGCAGCATGCTCCACAGCGTGACGTCGCGGTTGATCGTCATCTCGGCGTCGACGCGATGGTCGGCGTCGCCGGCCGGAATGTGGAGGTTGCCGTTGATGAGCGCCGTCACGCGCAGATCGGTCTGCGGACGGCGTCTTCGCGAAGATGAAGCCGATGCTCGTCCGGTCGGTCGTGGGCTTGCCGTTCGTCGTGTAGTGCATCTGAAAGATGAGCGTCGAACCGGCGGCGAGCACGCATCGCCGTGTCGAGCGGGTAGACCCGGCTGGCCGTGCCCGGGCACGTAGCCGCCGATTGAGGGCCCCAGCATCTTCGGCGCGGGCCGATCGTTTGGTCCGAGCGGTTTCTGCTGGTCGGGCGGCAGTTCGGCCGCCGCCTGTCTGGCCCGGCGGAATGGCCATGTCGTCGGCAAATGTAAACACCGGCGCCGGCCGTCGGGGCGGCGGGCGTTCGGGTCGCGGCGCGGGCGGTGGCGTGGCTGGCGCTGGCGGCCGCGCGTAGACGATCACGTGATGGACGACCGCGCGATTGCCGGGCCGCACTTCGAATGCCTGGACCCACTTGTCTTCGGTGAAGTTGGTCGGCACCTCGAAGTACTGATACGCGATCGTGCCGCTGGCCGGAATCGGGTAGTCCTCGCGCATCGGCAGGACGGCGTCGGGCTCGCCGATCATCCAGCCCTCGGCGTATCGCGGCGGTGCGGGCAGATCCCTCGGGTTGCCTTCCGGCGCGCCGGCGGCCACCCACTGCAGGATCGTGTCTTTTTCGGCGTCGCTCAGCCGGCGATCGTTCAGGAACTCTCCGGTCGACGGATCGGCGTGCCACGGCGGCATCGTGCCGGCGGTGACGCGCGTCGCGATCGACTTCGCCCACGGACGCGCGTCCTGATAGGTGAGGAGCGACATCGGTCCAATCTCACCGGGCCGATGACAGCTCGTGCAGCTGCGATACAGGATGGGGGCGACGTCTTTGCTATAGGTCGGTGCCGCCGGCGCGCCTGCCGCTGATGTCGCTGACTGGGCGCCCATCTTGATAGGGGCGGCCACGCCGAAGATGGAGACGACGGCCACGAGAAGTATTTTTCGTGTCATACCGAAACTTTACGAGCCTCAACCCGGCGATGTCAACGAGGTGCGGCAGACGGCCGACTGCCCGAAGTTTTCCTCGATTTCCATCTCGATGGCGGTCAGCCCGTGCGCGCCCAGCCGATCGAGCTCGGCGCGAAGCCTGGCCGTCAGGAGCTCCGCCAGCATCTCCACGGTGGTGTTCGGAACCGGCAGCAGGGCGCAGTCGGTCTTGGGAAAGACGTACCGGGGCTTCCCCTCGTACGCGACCGTCACCGACTCGCCCTCCTCGGCGACCTGGATCTTCGGGTTCTCGAGCGGCAGCAGGACCTTGTGATCGATCTCGTCGCAGAGCCGGCGCATGATGCGCTTGAGTCTCCACGAAGTCGAAGACGAACCAGCTCTCCTCGTTGAGCGCGCCGTCGAGCGTCACGCGCGCGCGGTAGTTGTGGCCGTGCAGCCCCTCGCAGCGGTGCCCGGCGAACGTGATGAAGTGCGCCGAGGCGAAGACGAGATAGTCCTTGGTGACCGACACGCGGAACTCACCGCGCCGCGCCGGTCCCTCCTGCTTTGACATTTCGCGGCCCATCGTACCGCCTCACGAACAAACAGACAACAGCTGGTCATTACATCGCTTGTTCATCACGAAGTCACGAAGGACACGACGGGCTTTTTCTGGGAAAGATGAAGCTTCGTGACCTTCGAGTCTTCGTGATTCGCCGTCGCCTCGAGTGAGGCACGGTTGCGACTTCAAGAAGCTGGAAGCTGGTAGTTGCCCCGTAGCAGCACGACGAAGATCGCCGCCGCGGTGAGATCGGCGGTCGTGCCGGGTTGTGCCGCGTTTCGCGCAGTCGCGCAGCCCGCGATCCAGCTCGTCGATCGCGCGCTGCCCGGCCGCCGAGCGAACACCTCCCGCGGCGAGCACCGTGCGCGCCCGCGTCGACACTTGCGACGGCGGCAGCCGCGTCGGCGCGCCGCGCGACGTGCGTGTCCGGGCCGGCCGCCAGCAGCGTCAGGAACGTCTCGACCACGGCGTCGTCCCAGGACAGACCGTCGCGCCGCGCCTGTTCGAGCGCCGGCACGCCGCGTTCGAACGTGACCTCGAACGCGGTGGCGTACTCGCGCGCGATTCCGTCGCGATCCGCGGCGAGCCGCATCACGTCGAGCAGCGTCACGGTCGGTTCGTCGGCGACGTCCTGCGCGTCGACGCTGTCCGAGCCCGCCGGGCGCCGCGAGGCGGATCGCCGCGTACACGTCGCGGGCGTCGTCCACGGTGGTCGCCTCCAGCACGCCGCGCAGCGCGTCGCGCAGGAAGAGTCGGCGACGCCGGCGTGCGCTCAGCGCCGCCCGCGCGAGCGGCGCCAGGAGCAGCACGATGCCGAGATTGGTGTTCGAGCGGGTCCAGCGCGCGGTCGCCTCGATCGCGAGGCGCACGGTCGCGCCGAGCGGACGTGTGGCGGCGCCGGCGAGCGGCTCGCCAATCGCGGCGGCGCTCGCGAGAAAGTCTTCGTAGCGGGCGTCGGCGAAGTGGCGCCCCGGCGACACGTTGCCCGGCTTCGGGGCGCTGGCTTCGAGCAGGCAGGCGAGCTGCGCCGCGGCCGCAACGTCTGCTACTGACCGCGTGCATCGCTCCGGCGGCGCCTTTCGTCGTCACGCCTTGCCACGTCGCTCGTCACGCTCGAGACTCTGCGACCGGATCTCCTGCCCGGATACAGTCGCACGCGGTGCTCGAGGTGATCCACGATCGCGCCGGCGACGTCGATCCCGGTGGCCTGCTGCAGCCCCTGCCAGCCCGGAATGCCGTTCACCTCCAGCACGAACACCCGACCATCGCGCGACGGCAGCAGATCGACGCCGGCGTAGTCGGCGCCGACCGCCGCCGCGGCGCGCGAGCGCCAGTTCGCTCCCACTCGGGCGGCAGCGTCGAACGCGCCGCGCCGATCCGCCGCGCGAGACGTTCGTGCGCCACTCGCCGTCGGGCGCCCGGCGCTCGATCGCGCCGATCACGCTGCCGCCGACCACGAAGACGCGCACGTCGCGCCCGCCGTGATCGATCGCGCGCTGCACGTAGAAGACGGCCCGGATCTGCTCGAGCGACCGCACGACGCGGAAGGCGACGTCGGGATCGCTGACGCGCACCATCCCGTGTCCCATCGATCCGAAGATCGGCTTGATGATCACGGCTCGACCACCGTCTGGCCATGGCTGGTCCGTCCCAAGCATCGCGCGGATGGCGGCCATCGCGTCCGCGGCGCGTTCGCACACGACCGTCTCGGGCGTCGGCAGCCCGGCCTCCTGCAGCAGCGCGGTCGTGTAGAACTTGTCGACCGAGCGCTCGATCGCGCGCGGCGAGTTCATCACGGGCACGCCGCGCTCCTCGATCCAGTGCAGCGCGTCCACGCGATAGATGATCTGCTCGAGCGATCCGTTGGGAATGATCCGCGCGAGCACGGCGTCGGCGTCGAGGATCAGCGGTGCCGTCGCTCGGACAGCTCGTCGGCGGCGCCGGCGCCCGATTCGACGGCCGAACGCCGCCCTGAGTGCCCGCGTCGTGCGAGGCACGTCCCTTCGGTACGGCAGGACGACGCTCGTGTGCCCGCGCTCGGCGAGCGCGCGGCACAGCTCGTCGGTGTGCCAACCGGTACGTGCGCTGAGGATGGCAGACGCGCACTCAGCGCTCGAACAGCGACGCTCGCAGCACGTCTGGGTTGAGCCGCCCGGCGTGAAACGTCCGGCCGCTCGTCGCGCTCGTGAGCCACACTTCGGCGGGGCTGAAGAGCATCGGGTCGATCTTGTAGAAGTCGTTGTCGTAGCGCTTGAAGATGTCGTAGAAGGGCGTCCCGTAGTCGGCGGACGCCGACGCCGGCAGACGCGCCGCCAGCGCGGCGAGCTCGTCGTCGTCCGCGCGAACGGTATAGCGGGCCTGACCGCCGTAGAGAATGCAGTCGTTGGTGCGGCCGATCGCGCGAATGTCGCTCCGCGCCGTCGGCGGCAGCGGCGCGGTGCCCATCGCGCTCACCACGCGCGTGACGTCGAAGCCGATCGTGTCCATCTTGTGCAGGCCGGTCTCGATCACCCGCGCGACGATCTGCACGCCGCCGGCGAGGCTCGCCGTCGGCGCGACGGCGAACGTGATCGCGCCCGGCGCGACGCCCGCCTTCCGCGCCACCCACGCCGCCACCTCGTCGGTCGGGAGCGTGCGCGCCTCGAGCACGAGCACGCCGCGGGCGGCGTCCTCCGCGTAGCCGAGCTTCGCGAACAGCTCCCTTCTCCACGCGCGCCTTCGCGCGCAGCGGACCCGAGCCCATCGCGAAGAACCCTTCGGGGTTGATCGCCCAGCCGGCGTACTGCGACGCCATGCACGACTCGGCCGGATGATCGGTCCAGACCTGCACGCCGGGCCACGATTCGCCGCCGATCGTGAGCGGCGCGAACTCGACGTGCCCGAGGCCGCCCATGCAGAGCTCGGCGAGCGCCCGCCCCGCGGCGAAACCGCCCGGCGACGTTGACGCCGGCGTCCACGACGCGCGCGCCGCCGGCGAGCGTGTGCACGGCGACGCGCAGCTCGGCCGCGCGCTCGACGCATCGATCGGCGAGCGGCCACGCGCGCTCGTTCATGCCCAGGTCGAGGCTTCCGGGTTCAGTCATTTCCGTTCGGAATATACGTCACTTCGTGTTTCTGCACGAACCGCCGTCCCATCGAGGCAGGCCCGGTGCTGAAAGCGCGTGGGACAATGCCCGATAACGATGAAGGTGATCAAATCCATTCGAATCGCCGCGACGACGATCCTCGGGCTGGCGTGGTTCTGCAGCGTTGCGGCGCAAGACCGGTCGCCCTTCACCAAATCGTACGAAGATGTGCGGTTCAAGATCTGGTACATGCACTGGCGTCCCAAAAGCCCGCCGCTCACACCGTTCCGTCACGACGGGGAAGTCGTCGTCGTGTTCTTCAGCGATGGCGTGCTTCGGCTGCCGTCGGGCGCGAGGCAGGAACGCCACGCCGGCGACGCGGCGTACTTCGAGCCCGGCAGCATCGCCACGGCCGGCGAGCTCGTCACGGACAGGCCGCTCAACGCGGTCGTGATTGAGCTCAAGGACGTGCCGCCCGCCCGTCCGATGCCGCCGACGAGCTACCCGCCGGCGTTTCCTCGATCGGGCACGACGAAAGTATTCGAAAACGCCCGCACCATCATCTGGGACAGTCTCATGCGGCCCGACGATCCGGCGCCGCTTCATCTTCACGACAAGAACAGCGTGCAGGTGTGGGTGTCAGGCGCCGTCATCAACCGCGGGCATCCGAATCAGCCGACGCGCCAGGCCCCGAGGTCCGTCGGCGCGTGGGAGATGACCCATGGCGGGTACGTGGACTCGGAACAGGTCGTCGGCACTCCGGCCCGACTCGTCACCGTCGAACACAAGTGATCTAACCACCACCTCGAGTGTCGCGACAGCAGGAAGCCGCTTATGCGACTGAGACTTGTCTACGTGGCCGTCCTCTCGGCGCGCCTGAGCTTCGCGCTCGAGCCGCTCGCGGCTTCCGGCACGCCGCAAACAACGACCGCGAAGCCGGCGGCCCCGGTGATCGCGCCGGTACTTCCCGGTCCCGACTCATGGCGCTACCGATCCGAGCAGGAGTGGATCGTGAGCGATATCGTATCCACTCTGGCGGCGCTAGCCAGTCACGTTCGCCCAGGTCCAATCGGCGAGGTCCGCGTCGCGACGCTTCCGCCAAACCTGGACCTTGCGCGGTTTCGCGTGGACACCGGCGGTGGCAGCCATGCGATTGAGATTCGCGATCACATCTGGGCGCCAACCAACTTTGTGGCGCTGGCAAAGGGCTGGATCCCTGCGCGTTCGGCGAGGCCGGCGAAGCCCGGCCCGTCCTCAGAGCTCCTCAGCGAATTGACGACCCCGCGCGTCGCGGTCATCGAACGGCTGAATCGGGAAGTCGGGCATGGACTGTCAGCCAACGGACTGGCATCGGAGGATCACGAAGCCGCGGCCCTGCTGCTCGGCGTGCTGGCGCTCCGCGAAGGACCAAGTCCTTTTGGCGACGTCCGTCATCTGCTGTCGAAGATGACGGCCCACCTGGCGATGGCCCAGGCGATCCGGGCCAAGCCGACGAAAACCGGCCAGGTCGCCGAGCTCGTGCAATTCGTCCTGATCAATCGGCAGCGGGACGCCCTGGAGCGCCTGACGAAATGGGAGGCCGGCTCCCCATCACCGGTGGAGCGCTTGTGGATTCGCGCGCTCAAGATTCGCGTCACCGGCGACTGGCGTCTACTCGAGCGCCCGCTGGAGGCCACGCTGCTCGAACGGATCGAGTATGTCCGCGCACTCCACCGGCGCCTCGGGATCGCCGCGGTTCTCGTCTTCTTCGACGACAGCCGCCCGGAGGCGGTTGCGGACTGGACGCGGATCATCGCAAGCAGTTCCATGAGCATCGAAGCCGGAAACACGTTTGGTGAGCAGGCGATCGGCGCCGAGCTCGCCGAGGCCGCTCACGTCTGGGGACAGGTTTCAGGGCGACCCGTCAGCGCAGGCAGGTCGACGTCCGAGCTGATCAACCGGCTGAATGCCGATGCTCCCACCGGCACAGAACCCGGCAATGTACCCATCGACTGGCCAACGTGGGCCGCGTCCTTTCAGAGACATCTGGTGATGCACAGCGCGACGGCCGTGCTGCACGAAAGCAACATGCTCGACAGGAAGGGCGTCGCCCGTCGGCTCGCGGCCAAACGGGAACAGATGTTCGGCCGTCTCACGCTGTTCCCGCTCGCGAAGCTGCGATACGCCCTTGACGATGCGCAGTACGCGAGCGCGATGAAGGACGTTGTGGCACTCATGCTCCGCCACCCGGACCTCATCACGTCGGCGAATTGGCTGGAGGGTGTCGAGCAACGCGGTGGCCGTACACCGACGGGCGTGGTTCCGCAGTCGTCCTGGTTCACGCCAATCGTTCCGGCCGGCACCGCGTTCGATGCCGCCAATCGCGTGTACACCTACCGGCGAACCAACCGACTCACACCTGACCTCGTGGACAAGCTCCGTCAGTTGGCCCCGTACCGAGCGGTACTTCCTGGAGGTGCAGATGTGGCTGCGCTTCGGGACGGCTGTACCGTTCGCTGAGCTCGGGCGCGAAGCGGGCCCGTTGGCGGACTACGATGCTGTCGTGCTCGGTGACCTGGCGAACGCGGCGAAGGAAGACCCCGCCACGTACCTCCCTGTCGCCACGCGCCTCTGCGACCTTCAGGCCGACAGCTGCGACTCACTCGGAGACTACCTCGCCGACCACGACCGTGACGAAGAGGCGGCGCGCGTGTACCAGCGATGGGTGGACGGCGCACGCGACCGCGTGGGCGTGGCGAACGATGCCCATTGGCTCATCACGTACTACGACACGCACGGGCAACACGAGCGCGCCGTCACGCTGGCCGACCAGGCTGCCGACGGTGTTCTCCTACCGGGGCTTGCTAGCAAAGGCGCGACTTCTCGAGCGCATGGCGAAGTATGAGGAGGCGGAAGACATCCTCAAGCAGGCCAGCGAACGCTACGAAAAGGCGCCCGACCTCGCGGCGTTCTACGTGCGCTGGAGCAAGGCGACCGAAGAACCCGGCGTCAAGACCGCGGCCGACTCCCTCGTGGCGAAGGTGTTCCCCAAGGGGCTCGAACGTGTCGACATGCCCCCTGCCGCCGGTCCGCCGGCCGATGGCGTCAAGGTCACGCGGACTGGTTTTCGCGGCGCGAACGCCGGCTTCGCCATCGACGACGTCGTCGTCGCGGTCGACGGCGTCACCGTGCACAACTACGACCAGTTCGTGCTGGCGTGGCAGATGGATGCCGCGCCGGCGATCGAATTCCTCATGTGGAGGGGCGGCAATTACTCCACGATTCGCGCGGACATTCGAAACACCTGGACGAGCGGATGGTTTGTCAACTATCGCGCACCCGCGCCGCCCGCTCCAGGAAAAGGTCCGTAGACCACGAGTACAAGTCGATGCGAAGGAAGCACGCGAGGATACTGTGGCTGGTCGGCGTGACATGTCTCGCCGCCGTCGTGCTCGGTCCACTCGTGTGGATCGCTGACCTGCTGGGAGTGCGATTCGCGTGGTTGTCGGTTCGTACTGCGTTTCTGTTGATGCTGGGTGGCTTCGTGTTGGCAGACACGGTTGCCCTGTTTCACGTCGTCTGTTTCTCCAGACTTGCGAAACGGGAAAAGTGGCATTGGATTCACGTCATGATGCTGCCATTCCTGATGTTCGCGGCGTTCGACTATCTAATGGGCCGCGACCGTCATTCATAGACGGCTTGAGCATGGCTAACCGGCGTTTGCGGCCGACGCGGAGTTGTGAGCCGCCGCGTCTGAAACGCATGTCGTTGGGCACCCAGGGAGACGCGACGCGGGGCTATACTTAGAAAGACACGGACCGACGCCAATCATGGCCACCAAGCCGACCGTCGTTCACAGTGACCCAGAGATTCTCGGGGGTACTCCTGTGTTTGTTGACACACGCGTGCCCGTTCAGTCGCTCTTTGACTATCTCGAGGGTGGCGACACGCTCGACGAGTTCCTCCGACAGTTTCCGTCCGTCAAGCGCGATCAGGCGGTCGCGGCGCTTGACTTCGCTCGCGACACGTTGCTCACCAGTGCGCGTTCTGCTTGACGAGAATCTTCCTCATGACCTGGCGTCCGAGCTGGTAGGACACGACGTGGCCACCGTCCAGGGGCTCGGTTGGGCGGGCATCACGAACGGCGAGCTACTCCAGCGCGCGACAGACAGGATCGACGCTTTTCTGACGATGGATCGCAACATCGAACATCAGCAGAAGGTCGGTGCCCTTCCCTTCGGTATCGTGCTCATTCGTGCCCAGTCCAATCGCATGCAGGACCTTCGGGCGCTCGTGAACGATATCTTGGGTGCGCTGGAGCTTGTCGAGACGGGCAAGATTCAACGTGTCGGTGCCTAACCCGGGTTGAAGCCGACGGCGGCCGGCGAGCCGCCGGAGTCAGTGACGGCGTGATCGGCAGGACGCGCGTTCCACCTGAGCGTAGAATGCGATAGAGGCGCTCATGAAGACTCACCGTCTGTGGCTCGCTCTGACGGTGCTCAACCTGCTGGCTACACGCGGATCGGCTGGACAGGTGCCGGCTGCGACAGGTCGCTACGTGGTTACGGCAACTCCGATCACGATCACGGGCCTCTTCAAAGCCCTGTGCGTGGGCGTCGATCCGACCGACGCACACGGCGTCTGGTGGTGGGAGCCCGGGCGGTCGGGTTGTTCCAGCCGCTCGACCGGCCCCGGCGTCTTCCCTGCCGAAGACGCGACCGTTTCGCGATCGTGGGTCAGACGGAAGTCCAAGTCCGCTTCAAAGTCCCGATCCATGGTCGGCGGACCCGTTGATGTCATTCTCACGGTCCGTGACGGCAGCGTGTTCGATTCGAAAGCGGGCGTGCCGGGCCCGGGAACGAATGTTGGAGTACGGAGCGAGCGGCGCGATGATCTCGTGCTGCCAGAAAGCGCACCACGGCTGCCGCCCCGGTAGCGCACGCCAAGCGAGTGCGGAAACGCAACTACCGCGAGCTGGGCGTCCCTTTTTCGTGGTCTAATCCTGCGATGAACAAGAGCCTTCTCACGCTTCTTGTCGGCGCCGCGTTAGTCGTCACCCTTTCCGGCGCGGTGGAATTCAAAGCCACCTCCGACTGGCTGAAGCTTCCCGAAGGCCGGCTGCAGCTCGGCAACATGCACGGCGACATCGCGGTCAGCTCGAACGGCGACGTGTACGTCAGCGTGCAGGATCCACAGGCGGGGCTGCAGGTGTACGCGGCTGACGGCAGGTTCCTGCGCAACGTGGCCGACGCGCCGAGCGACTTCCACGGCTTCGTCATCCGCCGCCAGCCCGACGGCGAGTTCATCTTCGGCGTGACGCTGCGCGGCCAGACAATCGTCAAGCTGGCGCTCGACGGCAAAGTCGCGATGACCATTCCGGCGTCGGCGATTCCGGATGAATTCAAAATCAGAAACGCGCGAAGCGGCCAACTGGCCGTCGCCCTGACCGGCATGGACGTGGCGAGCAACGGCGATCTCTACGTGTCCGACGGCTACGCGAGCGACTACATCCATCGCTTCGACCGGGCCGGCAAGTACATCACCTCGTTCGGCGGCAAGAAGGAGCCGTACGGCTTCAGCACGCTGCACAAGCTTGCCATCGACACCCGGTTCCAGCCGGTGCGCATCATCGCCTGCGATCGCGCGAACAATCGCGTGGTGCATCTATCGCTCTCCGGGGAGATGCTCGGCGTCGTGGCGAAGGACCTGCTCCTGCCGGCCGCCATCGTCATTTCGGGCGACTATGCGATTGTCGGAGAGCTCAAGGGCCAGGTCAGCGTGCTCGACAAGGCGGGCCAGGTGGTCTCGCGATTCGGCACCAACACCGAGCCCGGCGCCGGCGGCAATCAGGTCAAGCCCGAGCAGTGGCGAACCGGCATCGTCACCGCTCCGCACGGTGTCGCCGTCAACGATCGCGGCGACCTGTTCGTCTCCGAGTTCAACGCGTTCGGCCGCGTGCTCAAGTTCAACCGGCAATAGGAAGCGGGGCACACGATGCGGAGCCGTACCCTCATTCAGGCAACGGGGCTGGCGTTCGTCATGTCCGTGTGGGCCGCGGCCCAGCAGCCGGCGCCGCCGGCCTTCACGGTCGAACAGATCCTGAGCCTGCCGACGCCCGACAATCTCACGGCATCGCCCGTCGGCTCGACCATCGCGTGGACGTTCAACGAGCGCGGCGTTCGCAACATCTACGTCGCTGACGGCCCCGACTTCGCGCCCCGACGCCTCACATCCACGACCGAAGACGATGGGCAGGAGCTGACGAACCTGTCGTTTTCGAGCGACGGCAAGACGATCGTGTACGTGCGCGGCGGCGACCACGGTTCGACCCGCCCGGGCGACGCGCCGAATCCGGCCGGCAACCCGACTCGCGCCGAAGATGCAGGTGTGGTCCGTGCCGACCGCGGGAGGAGCGGCCGCGGCTGCTCGGCGAGGGCGACGCGCCGGTCATCGCGCCGGACGGCAGCACGCGTGGCGTTCACGAAAGATCGCAAGATCTTCTTCGCGCCGATCGACGGTTCGAAGCCGGCAGAGGCAGCCGTTTCGCGTGAGCGGCACGAGTCAGTCGCCGGTCTGGTCGCCCGACGGCAAGACGCTCGCGTTCGTGTCGAACCGCGGCGACCACAGCTTCATCGCGCTCTTCACGCCGGGCGAGCCCGATTCGGTATCTCAGTCCCGCGACGTCCCGCGACTCGTCGCCCGTCTGGTCGCCGGACGGCCGGAAGATCGCCTTCGTGCGCCAGCCGGGCAACGGCGGCGCGCCGCGCATCGCCGCTCGATGAGCCAGCAGTCGCCGTGGGCGATTCTCGTCGCGGATCTGGAGCCGACCTCCGGTCGCGACGCTGCCGAGCCGCGCGTGACCACGGTCGCGGCGAGCGGTGATCCGGTCGATCCCATCCTGCGCAATCCGGGCGGCATCGGCCTGCGCTGGGCGGCCGACGACACGCTGATCTTCTTCTCGTATCGCGACGGCTGGCCGCATCTCTATTCGCTTCACCATCCCGGAGAAGGGCAGCCGCCCGCTGTTGCTGACGCCCGGCGCGTTCATGGTCGAGCAGGTGACGCTCACGCCCGATCGGCGCGCCATCATCTACAACGCCAACACCGGACCCGATCGCGGCGACGGCGATCGGCGTCACCTGTTCAAGGTTCCGATCAACGCCGCCACGCCGACGGCGCTCACGACCGGCCGCGGCATCGAGTGGAGTCCCGTCGTCACCGGCGATGGACAGACGATCGCGTATCTCACGGCCGAGGCGCAGCGCCCGCCGATTCCCGCGGTCGTCCCCGTCGCCGGCGGAACGCCCCGGCTCGTCGCCGCCGATCGCATTCCAGCCGACTTCCCGACGGCGAAGCTCGTCGTGCCGGAGCCGGTGACGTTTCGCGCGAGCGACGGCGTCGAGGTCCACGGCCAGTTGTTCAAGGCGCCCGGCCGCCAGTCGCGCAAGCCGGCCATCGTGTACGTCCACGGCGGCGGCCCGCGGCAGATGCTGCTCGGGTGGCACTACCGCTGGGAGTACGCGAACGACTACGGCATCAATCAGCTATCTCGCGAGCCGCGGCTTCATCGTGCTCTCGGTGAACTACCGGCTCAGCGTCGGCTACGGCGCCGCCGTTTCAGTTTCCCGAGCACTCGGGACCACGCGGCGCGTCCGAGTATCTGGATATTCTCGCGGCCGGCCACTATCTGCAGACGCCGGCCCGACGTCGAACCCCGGCGGATCGGCGTCTGGGGCGCGTCGTACGGCGGCTACCTGACCGCGCTCGCGCTCGGCCGCGATTCCGACGTGTTCGCCGCCGGCGTCGATCTCCACGGCGTCCACGATCGGCTGCCGGCCGTCAACCCGACCGCAGCTCGCGCACGCGCTCGTCGGCGACGGCCTCACCGAAGCCGAGCTGAAGCAGGCGCTCAAGGTCGAGTTCGAGTCGTCGCCGATTTCGACGGTGCCGACATGGAGGTCGCCGGTGCTGCTCATTCACGGAGACGACGACCGCACGGTGGACTTCCGTCAGACCATCGATCTGCGGGAGCGTCTCGTGCGGAAGGGCGTCAGGGTCGAGGAGCTCGTGCTGCCGGACGAGGTGCACGACTCGCTGCTGTGGCGCAGCTGGACGAGGGCGACGGGCGCCACGGTGGAGTTCTTCGAGCGGATGCTGAAGCCGTCCGCGTGAGGGTAGGGCCCCGCGCTACGGCTTCGCGGTCGCGCTCGTGCGATCCCAGTTCACGACCACGGTGATCGGCGTGACGGCGCCAGAGGTCTGCGGGCCGAAGGTGTTGATCAGGAAGCGCTGACCGTCGTGTGTCACGTCCCACCAGCCGAGCGGGTTGACCGAGAAGAGCTTGGTCGGCCGTCCGGCTCTCAAGCCACTGTCGGCCGCCACGCCGATGTCCACGGCCATCATTTCTCCAACCGGAGATATGAAGAACAGTTCTTTGCCGTCGCGCCGCCAGTGGGGCCGATCTCCACCAGCCGTCGAAATCTGCGTCCGGCTCGCCGCCCTCGGAAATCCCTGCACGTAGATCTCGGCCCGGCCGGATTCGTTCGACACGTAGACGATCCATCGCCCATCGGGAGCGAATCTGCCCTGATACTCGCTGAACTGGGAGCGCACGACCGGCTCGGGCTTTCGCTCACCTGTCATGGGAAGCATCCAGATGTCGTTTCCGGTTAGCGGATCGGTGTCGTTGTACAAGAGGAACCGGCCGTCCGCAGACCAGTCCGTGGCGAATTTCGCATGATCCGATTTCAGGAGCACCTCTTCCTGAGCCACACCGTTCGAGCTCTTCACGTAGAGGTCGAAGGTCCCGGCGCGGTTCGATCGAAAGACAAGCCGGCTGCCGTCCGGGGACCAGAGCGGGTTATCGTCGTCGCCCTGGTCGACCGTGAAACGCGTGTTGGTCCCTCGAGCGAGATCGAGAACCCAGAGGTCGCCTGTCACCAGCGTCGCGCCTGCCCACCGCGACGTGCTGGAGATCCGGAGACAGGGCAGGGTTACGGTAGGGGCCGGACGCCTCGACGACCGCGCTGTCCTTGCCGCTGCGGTCGAACCATTTCAGATAGTTGTTGGTCGTGGCGACGCCAGTTCGATAGGCCAGCGTTCCGTTGTCGGACACGGAGAAACCCGCCAGGCTGTTCCCGGAGTTGGTGCCCACGTCTTCGGCAACCGGGTACGGATCGCCGCCGAGCTCGAGCCGTTTCGGATCGAAGCCCTGAGCCATCAGTGTGTTCGCACGCATGTAGAGCAGCCGATCGGGTGCGGCAAATGTCGCCTTGACCCCGGTGGTGATCAGGAATTTCCGATCCGTGGAGTCGAGCGACCCGACGACGATTCCGGAATTCTCAACCGTGCCGCCGATGGCCACGTAAAGAAAGTGCCTGCCGTCGGGCAGAAAGTGCGGATGATGGTGGGCAACTTCCTGACGTGACTTGTCGAGTTCGGTCAGCTGAGCTGCGACACCGCCGCCCGCCGACACACGAAACAGCGGCCCGTTGGCCGCCGGGGCAAAGACGATCACGTTCTCGCGATTCCAGGCACCCCCGCGCGGCGTTGCTGCGTCGCAGATCGTCTGCGGCGGCGCTCCCTGGAGATCGACCTTCTTCAGCTTGCCGTCGGAAAAAAACGCGATGAAGCGGCCATCCGGCGACCAGAAAGGAAATCCTCCGGTCTGAAACTCCGTTCCGCGCAATGTCTGGCCGTTGAGCTGTCCGAGCGCCCTCACCCAGAGCATGTTGCCCTTGTCCGAACTCACGACGCCGACGATATGACTTCCCGACGGGGACAACGCGATTTGGAGTGGCGAAGGCGCCGAAGGGGTTGGAATCTCGAAGTTGATCCTCGGCCGATCCGTGGAAGTTCCCGAGAACATCGAGACGAGGGCCAGCGCGGCGCTCGCGGCGCAGAGCACGCCAAGCGCGGCCGCCACGCTCCATGCCGTGCGCAGCCGCTGCTTGACGGTCCGCGCCGCGGCAGGCGAGCCGAGTTGCCCGCCGGAATCGACGATGAGCTGCAACTGGATCAGCACGTCGGCCATCGTCTGCCAGCGCTTGTCGGGGTTCTTCGCCAGACAGGTCTTCACGAGATGATCGAGCAGCGGCGGCGACACCGGTGTCACCGACGACACCGGCGGGGGATCGTGATCGACGATCGCCGCGAGGAGGCTGACGTGGCTCTTGCCGGAAAACGCCCGCCGCCCGGTGACCATCTCGTAGAGCAGGGCGCCGAAGGCGAAGATGTCGGTGCGGGTGTCCGCCTCGAGGCCTTCGAGCTGCTCGGGCGCCATGTACTGAAACGTGCCGAGAATCGTCCCCTGGGCCGTAATCGCCTTGACGGGAGGTGTGGTGGGAAGCGCCGTCGGCGTGAACGCGGCGGCAGACATCCCGCTCGTCCTGATTGCCCCTCGTCCGGCGTCGCTTTTCGCGAGGCCGAAGTCCAGGAGCTTGGCTCCGGACTTCGTGAGCATGACGTTGCCGGGCTTCAGGTCGCGATGGACGACGCCCGCGCGATGCGCGGCGTCGAGGGCGGCGGCCGTTTCCATGGCGATGGTCAATGCCAGATCGAGCGGCACCGGCCCCTTCTCGATGCGCGCGGCGAGCGTCTCGCCCTCGAGGTGCTCCATCACCAGGAACTCGACGCCGTCCTGCTGGCCGACGTCGAACAGCGGGCAGACGTGCGGATGGCTGAGCGAGGAAATCAGACGCGCTTCGCGCTCGAACCGCTCGCGAAACTGCGGGTCGGCGGCCAGCTCGGGCGGAAGCACTTTGACGGCGACGATGCGATCGAGGCGGGTGTCGCGGGCACGGTAGACCTCGCCCATGCCCCCGGCGCCAATTGGCGCGAGGATCTCATACGGTCCGAGGCGAGCGCCGGCGGCGAGCGGCATCTCTGGCGGGGTGATCCTAAAGGCAAAGCGCGCACCTTGTCACGCCCACCCCAGCCCCAAGCCCCAGCCCCAAGCCCCAAGCTCTTAGCCCTCAGCCCTACGTGATCGCATCAGCCCTACGTGGTCCCAGATCGTGGGATAATGCGCCCCCAGCGAGGGCTTGCACATGGTCAACCTGACAGTGAATGGAAAGCCGCGGTCGTACGACGCCGATCCGGAGATGCCGCTGCTCTGGTATCTCCGCGATGATTTGCGACTCACCGGCACGCGGTTCGGCTGCGGCGCCGGCCTGTGCGGCGCGTGCACGGTGCACGTGGACGGCAAGGCCGTCCGGTCGTGCCAGACGGCGATGCGGACGCTCGAAGGCAAGACCGTCCTGACGATCGACGCCCTGATGACCAGCAACAAGCTGCACGCGGTGCAGCGCGCGTGGATCACGCACAACGTCCCGCAGTGCGGCTACTGCCAGTCGGGGCAGATCATGTCGGCCGTCGCGCTGCTCAAGACCACGCCCAACCCGACCGACGCGGACATCGACCGCGCCATGACGGGCAACATCTGCCGGTGCGGCACCTATCAGCGCATCCGGGCCGCGATACACACCGCGGCGAAGGAGCGGGCATGATCATCGAAAATATCTCGCTCAGCCGGCGTCAGTTCCTGGGCGGCGCCTTCTCGGCCGGCGCCTTCGTCATTGCGTCGCGCTTCGTGCCCGAGACGCTCTACGCGCAGGAAGCGATCTTCAACACCAAGGCCGACACCGCGATGCTCCATCCGAGCGTCTACCTCGGCATCGAGCCGAACGGCACGGTGTTCATCGTGACCCACCGATCCGAGATGGGCACCGGCATCCGGACATCGCTCCCGCTTGTCGCGGCCGACGAGCTCGACGCCGACTGGAGCAGGTGCCGCATCGAGCAGGGCGTGGGCGACCCGCGGTACGGCGATCAGAACACCGACGGCTCGCGATCGATCCGCGATTTCTACGAGGCGTTCCGCGTGGCGGGCGCGTCCGCGAAGTCGATGCTGGTGACCGCCGCGGCCGCGCAGCTGAGGCGTGCCCGCCTCGGAACTGACGACGGTCAACCATCAGGTCGTGCATGCGAAGAGCGGAAAGAAGGTCGGCTACGGCGCGCTGGTGTCGGCGGCGGCAAAGCTGCCCGTGCCGAAGAAAGAGGAGTTGACGTTCAAGCCGAAGAGCGCGTGGAAGTTCGTCGGCAAGGAACGGCAGATCTACGACCTGACCCGGATCACGACGGGTGCGGCGCAGTTCGGCCTCGACATCCATCGCGAGGGCATGGTCTACGCGTCGATCGAGCATCCGCCGGTGTACGGCGGCACGGTCAAGAAGCGTCGACGACAAGGACGCGCTGACCGTCAAAGGCGTGAGCCAGACCGTGACCATCGATCCGTTCAAGCCGCCGCACATGTTCCAGCCCCTCGGCGGCGTCGCCGTCATCGCCAACAACACGTGGGCGGCGATGCAGGGCCGCAAGAAACTGAAAATCGACTGGAACGATGGCGCGCACGCGAGCTTCAACTCCGAGCCGTTCAAGCAGGCGATGATGGCCCGCGTCCAGCAGCCGGCCAAGGTTGTGCGCAATCTCGGCAACGTGGACACCGAGTTCGGCAAAGGCGGGAAAGTCATCGAGGCCACGTACTACACGCCGATGGCGGCGCACGCGGCGATGGAGCCGCCCGCGGCGGTGGCCGAGTTCAGGAACGGCAAGGTCGAGGTGTGGACGCCGACGCAGAATCCGCAGGCGGTGCAGGAGACGGTGGCCGCGGCGGTCGGCATCGACAAGAAGAACGTCACCTGTCATGTGACGCTGCTCGGCGGCGGCTTCGGCCGAAAGAGCAAGCCCGACTTCGCGGCCGAAGCGGCCGTGCTGTCGAAGAAGCTCGGCAAGCCCGTGAAGGTCGTCTGGACGCGCGAAGACGACATCCACTTCGACTTCTATCACACGACGGCGGCGGTCTATCACAAAGCGGTGGTCGATGGCCGCGGTAAGCCGACCGCGTGGCTGCAGCGATCGGTGTTCCCGCCGATCGGATCGACGTTCGGCTCGCCCGTGGCGCTCGGCTTCGAGCTCGACATGGGCCTGACCGACACGCTGTACGACGTCCCGAACATCCGCGCGGAAAACGGGCCCGCCGACGCGCACGTCCGCATCGGCTGGTTCCGCGCCGTGGCGAACAACTACCATGCGTTCGCGGCGCACAGCTTCGCCGACGAGATGGCGCACGCGGCCGGACGCGACTCGCTCGAGTTCCAGCTCGACCTGATCGGTCCGGGCAAGGTGATCGACCTGAAAGCTCAGGGCGTGGACTACTCCAACTACGGCGCGCCGATCGACAAATACCCGGTGGACAGCCGCCGGCTGCGGCGCGTGCTCGAAGTGGCCGGCGAGAAATCCAACTGGGGCAAGCGCAAGCCCGGCAACGGCTGGGGCATCGGCATCGCGGCGCATCGCAGCTTCAACACGTACGTCGCGTCGGTCGTCGAGGTGGAAGTCGATGCCCAGGGTCGCGTGCGCATCCCGCGCATCGATCAGGTGGCCGACGCCGGCGTCTTCATCAACCCCGATCGCGTCCGCTCGCAGTTTGAAGGCGCGGCCGTGATGGGCGCCGGCCTCGCGATGTTCGGCGAGATCACGGCGGCCAACGGCCGCATCGTGCAGAACAACTTCGACGGCTTCCAGGTGGCGCGCATGAACACGTCGCCCGTGCAGGTCAACGTGCACTTCGTCGAGAGCGGCGCGCTGCCGACCGGCGTCGGCGAGCCGGGCGTGCCTCCGGTCATCGCCGCGCTGGCCAACGCGATTTTCGCCGCGACGGGCAAGCGCGTCCGCGAGCTGCCCATCTCGCGCACGAAGCTGGTGTATAAGCGCGGGGACGAAGCTGGCGTAAGGAAGCAGACCGGTGTGAAGCAGGCCCGGCGCCAACTACTGAAGTGCGCGCTTGGCGCCGGCGTCGGGCTGATCGCGGCGCCCCGCGTGGCGTCTTCCTTCGGCCAGGACGATCCGGCATCGAGCCGGCCGAAACCAGGCGACCTGCTCGTCAGAGTCGGCGATGAGGCGCGGAAACCGCTGTCGCCGGACGACATTGCGGCCGGCGCCATTCAAACGATGGCGTGGGCCATGGACGCCACAGACGGAACCGTGCGCAGCGGATCGCGGCTCAGTCGAGTGCTCCTGCTGCGGCTTGCCACCGATACGCTCGCCACGGAAACACGCGCACGAGCGGCAGACGGCGTCGTGGCCTATACCGCCATCTGCACGCACACCGGTTGCGAAGTGATCGAATGGCTTCCGGCCGAGCAGTTGATCCAGTGTCCCTGCCACTATTCGAAATTCGATCCAAAGGACGGCGCGCGCGTCATCGACGGCCCCGCGCCCCGGACACTGCCGGCGCTTCCGCTCGCGATCGCGAACGGCAAGCTCGTCGTCGCACAACCGTTTACGACCCGCGTGGGCTTCGAGCCCGCGTGAACACTGGAGGCGCGTCATGCCGGTTCTGAAGAGTCACGTTGCGGCAATCGCGGCCGGCGCGGGGAGTATTATCGCGCTCGTGTGGACGGCCCACGCGCAGGCCCCTCAACGGCCGCCCGCCGCGCCGATGCCGGCGACCCTGCAGAGTTACAAACCGGTGACGAACGAGCGCCTGAAGAAGCCGGAAGACGCCAACTGGCTGATGGTGCGGCGCACGTACGACGGATGGGGCTACAGCCCGCTCGAGCAGGTGACGCCGTCCAACGTCGGCAAGCTTCAACCCGTGTGGGTGTTCACCACCGGCATGACCAGCGGCCATCAGGCGCCGCCCATCGTCAACAACGGGGTGATGTTCGTCGCGACGCCGGGGAATCAGGTGATCGCGATGGACGCGAAAACCGGCAGCCTCCTCTGGCGATACCGCCGGCCCATGCCCGACGATGTGATTCAGCTTCATCGGACGAGCCGTGGTGTGGCGCTCTACGGCAACAAGGTGTACTTCGCGGCCGCCGAGGCGGTGCTCGTCGCCATCGACGCCACGACCGGCAAGGAAGTGTGGACGGCGAAGGTTGACGAGAACCGCAACGGCTACTACATGTCGCTCGCGCCGCTGGTGGTCAACGGCACGGTGATGGTCGGGGCCTCGGGCGGCGAGCTGGGCGTCCGCGGATTCGTGGCCGCCTACGATGCCGAAACAGGGAAGCCGGTGTGGAGGGTGTTTACCGTTCCAGCGCCGGGCGAGCCCGGCAGTGAAACGTGGCCGAAGGGCGACGAGTGGAAAACCGGCGGCGGCTCGGTATGGGTGACGGGCAACTACGACGCCGACACCAATCTGGCGTTTTGGGGTACCGGCAACGGCGGACCGTGGATGGGCGATCAGCGCCCCGGCGACAACTTGTACACCGCGTCCACGATCGCGATCGACGTCGCGACGGGCGCCATCAAGGGCCACCACCAATATCACCCGAATGATTCGTGGGACTGGGACGAAGTGTCGCCGCCCATCCTCGTGGACTACCGGCGAAACGGCCGCACGATCAAAGGCCTGATCGACGTCGCGCGCAACGGGTATCTCTGGTTCCTCGAGCGGACCGCGGGCCCGATCAACTTTGTCGAAGGGACGCCGTACGTCAAACAGAACGTGTTCAAGAGCCTCGACCCGAAGACCGGGCGGCCAGACGTCGATCCCGATCACAAGCCGGGCACGGGCAAGACGGCCACATTCTGCCCGTCGCTCTGGGGCGGCAAGAACTGGCCGCCCATCGCGTTCAGTCCCAAGACGCGGATGATCTACATCCCCGCGAACGAAAACCTGTGTGAGACGATGACGGGCGATCGCGGACGCCAGGTCCACGCGCCGGGCGAGCGTTTTGTGGGCGCGACCTACACGTTTTCGATTGCGCCGGGCGCCGACCACGTGGGCGAGGTGCAGGCGTGGAACGTGGACACCGGCAAGCGCGTGTGGACGCACAACTACCCGACGTCGCCGAACTGGGGGCCGATGCTGGCGACCGGCGGGGGATTGGTGTTCACCGGCGGGACCAACGATCGCAAGTTCCACGCGTTCGACGCGTCCACGGGCAAGTTGGTGTGGGAGTTCCCGACCGGCTCGGGCATCATCGGCCAGCCGACGTCGTTCATGATCGACGGCACGCAGTACGTCGCGGTGCAGTCGGGCTGGGGCGTCGACTCCCAGGGCATGGAAACGCAGCTCAACGCCCTGCGCCCGGGCAGCTTTCCCGAGGTGCCCGAAGGCGGCGCGATCTGGGTGTTCGCGATCAAATGAACGCGCTGTCTAGTGGCGCGTACCGATCGAAGAAAGAGCCGCCACGATAAACGCAGAGATCGCAGAGCTCGCAGAGACGTCCTCGATGATTCGAAGACCCGTGGTGAGACGCTCGACGCGGTCGGCCTGCAACGCAGGCCGAGATCGCGACGCGGCCAGTCGCGGACGAACGACGTAGGGCGGTGAGCTGTCGTTCATCCGCGACCGGTCGCGCCGTCGACCGCCGCTTCGCGGCGCCGCGTCGGGCGTCTTCTCCGCGGACTCTGCGACCTCTGCGTTGATCGTCGTGAAGGTCGCGGTACTGGCCAACGTCGGCCCAGCGTCTGCTACACGGTGCGTCACAACTCCTTGACGAACCGGATCCCTGTCGGCTTGTAGCCCGCTCGCTCGTAGAAGCGATGCGCGTCCTTGCGATGATCGCCGCTGTTGACGACGATCGTGGTCGCTCCTTGCGCTGTCAACCAAGCCTCGGCCGCGTTCACCAGTGCCCGCCCAACGCCTTTGCCGCGATAGGATTCGGCAACTGAGAGGGCCAGGAGCCGGCCGTATGCGCCGTTCCGCTCGTAGTATGGCTCGAGTCCAACACCCGCCACCCCCACGACAACATCCCCGACCTGAGCCACGAGTGTACGGATATTCGAATCGTCTCCGATGATCGCGAGCCGGTTTTTCATTTCGGGCTCCGTGGTCGGATAGCCCAGTTCAGTTACGAGCGCCGCAATGTGCGGGGTGTCCGACTCGACGGCGTCACGAATCGTGAACTCGAGCATTTGCTAGGCCGATGTCTTGCGGAATTCCGTCCACGTTCCTCGCGTCTTGCGAAGGAGCATTTCGTCATGGCCCGGGACGAGCAGCTCGCGAAGCACTCCCACCAACTCGAACCCAAGCCGCTCGTAGAGACGACGCGCGCCGATATTAAAGGATGATACGCAGATGAAGACATTCGGGCTATCGCGGAAGATTCGAGCCTCGGCCCAGTGGAGAAGCGCTGATCCCAGGCCCTGACCGCGGCAATCGGGCCGCACGCAGATTGTCTGGACGTAGCCCCTCAGTAGTCCCCGCATGTCCAGCACGACAAAACCGGCGACGCCGCTCTGATCGCGGATCGCGTAAATCTCCTTCGCAGGATCCGCCAGGACGGCGAGCGCTGTCTCGATTTCCAACCGGAGGGTGATCCACGGTTCGGACGTCACCATGAGTTGCGCGCATTGGGCGGCTTCCCGGCTGCGATCCAACGGCTGAATGTCCTGGTCTGCGTTCATGGCAGCCCCTCGGCGGCGCGCACGGCCCAGCGCAACTTCGCGGCTGAGGCACGCCGGTTCGAGAACGTTTCTTCCTTCGTGGAGCGGATGACCTCGTCCGCGACGTCGGAATACACGCCACCTCGGCGGCCCGCCCGGAATGCTTTCTTGACACGACGATCTTCACCCGAGTGAAACGTCAGAATGACGACGCGGCCGCCTGGCGCGAGGCACTGCGGCAACGACCGCAGCAACGCATCGAGCACGGAGAACTCGTCGTTCACGGCGATGCGCAGCGCTTGAAACGTGCGACGGACAGACATCTTCACGTCGGTCTTCGCCAGGTTC
Organism: uncultured Acidobacteriota bacterium; assembly: GCA_963755195.1. Lineage (GTDB taxonomy): Bacteria > Acidobacteriota > Vicinamibacteria > Vicinamibacterales > CAVVIG01 > CAVQJU01. Next base: position 101,811 of record CAVWIZ010000002.1, read on the forward strand.
GGCAGCGCGGCGCACAGCCCCGTGCGCACCACGCGTTCGACGGCGTGGGTGGTATTGAGCGGTTTCTGTTTCAGCAGGCTTGCAATGAGCGCGGCGTGTGGCTCATCGGCGTTCTCCGTCAGCAGGGAAGCGAGCGCCTCTTCGCTCAGGCGGGCGAGCAGTTGCGACGCCGGTTCACCGCGCGATGGGTTCATCCGCATGTCGAGCGGCCCGGGCTCTTTGTAGCTGAAGCCGCGATCGGGATTGTCGATCTGCATCGAGGACACGCCCAGGTCCGCCAGGATCAGGTGTGCGGCGGTGAGGCCCTCCGCCGCGAGCACCTGCGGAAGGCCCGCGAAGTTTCCTTGTCGAGCGACGAACGTCTCGGCGTCGAATCCGGCCGCGCGCAGCCGGGCTTCCGTGCGCGGCAACTCGAAGGGATCGACGTCGAGTCCGATCAGGCGTCCGCCGGGTTGCACGCGTTCCAGGATCGCCTGCGCGTGGCCACCGCCGCCAAGCGTGCAGTCAACCGCGACGTCGCCGGCCGCGGGTTGAAGGCAGCGGAGCACTTCATCCACCATGATCGGCCGGTGCGTGCCCGCGAGCGTCTTGCCCGCCGCCAGGATCTTCTGGACGTCTTTGGCATAGCGCTCGGGGTTCAGTTCCTTGTACTTGTCGTGGAACCCGCGCGGGTTCTTGCCCGGATATCGCGGGCGTCGCCTGTGCACGGGCGGCGCGTCAGTCGAAGTCGGCCTCTTCGCCACTGAAGGGCTTCGGTGCTCAGGCCAGCGTGAGAAGGGCACTGGTCAGTTCCTCAGGCCGGTCCAGCATCACGTCGTGACCGCACGGTATCGAGAGTGTGTTCCAGCCTTTGGCTTTCGCACGCTCGTAGAACGCGGGGAACGGGGAATCGTTCCAACCACTGGCCAGGATAAACGTGACGTTCTTCACCGCGTCGAGTGTCCCGTTCAGCTTGAGGATCTGCTGGAAGGTGGCCAATGGCTGCACGGTGCACTGGCGGTTCACCCACTCGCGATCGGCCGCATTGACGTTGAAGACGTCGGCGGGAATCGGCGGCACCTTCCAACCTTCTCCGTGCTCCCGCGCCAGCTCGATCTGCAGATCTCTCTGCGACGAAGGCAACGTATCGTGCAGGCTCTGGCCGTTCTCCAGAACGAACGCATCCAGGTAGACCAACGAGCCAATACGCTCGGGAACGCGGTCGGCCACGCCGCTGATCACGCAGCCGCCGTATGAGTGGCCGACCAGCACCACGTTCGACAGTTCCTCGGACTGAATCAGGTTGACGACGTCGTTGATGTGCGTGTCCAGGTTCACGTGGGGAGATAACAGATGCGAGCGATCCCCGACGCCGGTCAAGGTCGGCGTGAACACGTCGTGCCCGTGCGTCTGGAGCGATTTCCGGACGCGCTTCCAACACCAGCTGCCGCGCCACGCACCGTGCACGAGAACGAATGTCGCCATAACCTCACCTTCAAGTCCGCCACCCATTTGAGAATCTCGCACCTGGGGTCGCGGCCCTTGGCCTCCTACCAACGAACGCTCAGATTGACCGAAGCGTGCCCACGATACGCCAGTGGAGCTGATCCTTCACGACCAGCCGATGGCGGCACTTTCGACGCATCGTACAACGTGGTACGCCCAACAACGAGTGCGTCGATACCCGTTCCGATTGCCGCATAGACGCCCGTTGAAACCAGAACCAGCGTCACGCGACTTCCCGGACAGCTGCTGCCACCGCCGGAACAGTCGGATATGCCGGCGGCGGCCAGCCCCAGCGCGGCGCCCACGATGGCCCCGATGAGAGCCCCGTTGCGCAACGAATCACCGCGTTTCTGGATTCGCCTGACACGAGCGGCCTCGAATCGGCGTTCGGCTCCGCCAACCAGGATCACGAGCGAATCAGGATTCAGTTGGAGGAGCCTGCCTGAGGTTTCGACTCCGGCATCGTCAAGGACGTACACCGTCGAGAGGCCAGACGGGTTCAGGCCAGGCCAGGTCAATGCCGATTCCTGGGCGCAGACGGACACGGGAACGAGCGTTGCGACGAGGATTGCGATACATCGCTTCATATGGCTTTCCTTGCTCTTCTTGTTGGACGGCCCACGACCAACCGATACCCGATGTCGAGTTCCTCTTTTTCGAGGAGCTCGCCGTACCGACGTTGCCATTCTCCAGTGTGGAGATGCTCCTCTAGTTGCCGAAGCGGAGAAAGGTCCCGACATGTCGCGAAGCTCGAGATGCCGCTGCGAATCTCAGCGTTCAGATAGGCCTCGGGGCGACGCCAGTAAGCGCCCAGGAAGCCGTCCGCACAGTCGTGCGGAATCGGCACCGTGATCACGTGCGCGTCTTCCAGAACACTCAGCAGTCGTTCGACTGGAGGGAGGCGCTTTCGGTCCGCCTCCAGAAACTGCGGGAAGTAGTCCCGCATCAACCAAAAGCCTTCGTGCGACGGGTCCCAAGTCAGCAGGACGATCCGTTCTCGGGCCACCCGGCTGAGCTCCCGCAGGCCCGCATGTTGGTCGTTCCAGTGGTGTACGGTCAGAACGGCCATGGCCGCGTCAAAGGCGTCGTCCTGGAATGGAAGCCGTTCCGCGATCGCCTGCGCCGCAGGGGCGGCCTTTGGCGGCCGCTGCTGAAGCATCACACGAGACGGATCTATCGCCGCGACGAACCGATCCGTGGGTTCGTACGACCCTGTCCCAGCGCCGACGTTGAGGACAGTTCTTGCACCGTGAAGCTCGCGGGCGATCAGGCGGGCCAAGCGCGGATCCTCTCTTCGAGTCTTCCTGTAATCGGCGCCGATGCGATCGTAGCTGGTGGTCACGTTCTTCTCTGAAGGACCTTAAGCCGCGCCTTCGTCGACGGGAACAAACAGGTCGCTCACGCCGCGATGGACGTGTTGCCGAGATCGATGAACAAGAAGAGCTGATGCTCAGCCGCGCGCTGTCGCTCTTCAGCGGCGCGTCGGCTCCATTCGCGTGTTGGCCCGCGGGTCGGCTGGCGGATCGGAAGTCGCAGCCCAACGACGAGCCATCGCGGCGAGTTCCTCGCGATACTTCGGCCAGTCGTGGAGCGTTTCGGGATCGAAATCCGCACCGTTGGGCCATTGCAATGTCCCGAAGGTTGGATCGAGTTCAACGGTGTTGAATATCTGCAGATCCTGAAGCGGCCCAAATATCTCGCCTTCCAAGACCGGGCGAAAATCAATTCGTTGCTGACTGCCGTCCTCGAACCGGAGTGTCAGCGTATACGGCCCGACGATTTCAAATTGCTCCACGCGATGGATAACGTGCTCCATGCGATCGGCTCCCTTCACCGCAATGGATCAATCTTGAGCGGACGCCGCCCGGATTGCAAGAGTTCCCAATCTCGCAGCAGTTCTGCATGATGGATCTCGGCCCAAGCCTCAACAAGGCGTTGCTGTGTCCGAGGAAGCCCGCCGCCAATGCATTCGATTGGGTCCAGCGCGAACGTGGCCAGTGCGTCTTGATACAACGCATGGAAATGAGGCCGATGGTGAGGAGCGCCGACCTCCATGAACATGCGAATGACGATTCCGAAAAACCGCGACAGTTCCGGCACGACGATACTCTACATCGTCGGCACGTCGGTCTTCATGTCGTCGGGCCAACGTGCAGTTCAACGGCCGCGCACGACGGTGTCATGCGCGCTGCACGCGCACAATGACACGGCCACGCCAGCCGCGCGCACGCGTTGCGTTTCGCCGTCGCTCCAACTGCTGGTTAGGCGGCCGACGCGTCGGCCACCGCACGTACGCAGCGCGCATGCTAGCCGCCACGGGCCGCAACCTGTTGGACCAACGAGCCCAATTCTCGAAATGCTGCTGGAGTGACCAAAATGTTGTGGCCCAGCCCAGGTTCGATCATTAGCCGTGCGTCTACGCCGTGCTGCTGCAACGCTTCCGTATACCGACGACTGTCCTCAGGTATTGCGACGTCATCCTCTGCGCCCACGATGAGGCGCACCAATGTCTCCGGGCGGACTTGTTCGACCAGCGACAAAGGCAGGAGACTCGGATTCGGCTCATTCCCGATGGGAAGCGCCCTCGCATCCGAGATCTCCAAGCATCCGGATCACACCCGCACCCCACGAGCAAAGCCCCCTCTGCGAGATCTGGATGCCGGCCCAAGATGTTAGCGACGATGGCACCGCCGCCCGAGTGGCCTACAAGAACTACTGCCCGCGCGTTATAGATTTCCCTGAGCTGCCGTGTCGCACCTGCAATGACGTCCACGACCTCTGGCGTGTAGTTGTCTGCGACGGCCCTGCCCATATCACCCGAGGATCGATCGCCAGACGGATCCGAGTAACCAGGGCGAAGAATTCCGGCTGCTACGACATCGTCGTCTTGCCAATCCTTGCCTAGCGCGGTGCGGAGCGCGGCAGATCTCTCGGAACGTCTGGCCATCCAAGAGTGATCGCTTTGGCGACGAGATATTGATAGTCGGGTCGTGGGTTCGGAATATCACCGTGCAGAATCAGAACCAAAATTGGGCGGTCGCTTACCTTCTCTCTGGCAAAGACCTGCGCTTTCAGCCGACCCTGCCCAACATTCAGCCAGATTGTCTCGCCGCCAGTTTGCGAAGTCGTATCCGGCGAACACGCGGTGGCCGCCGCAGACATCACCAAGATTCTCGCAAGCTTGCGCAATGCTCTCATGCACCTATTCCGGCGAGGCCCTGTGGCACGTCCAGCGCTGGCATGGCTCGGCGCCTAACTTCTTACTGAGTGGACCGCGAGGCCCTACTCGCGGCCATTACGGGCGACTGTGAGGCAGTCTTGCTCGAACGTCCCTGGAAATCAAGGCGTCGCGAGTCCCGGCGCCTGACTCTGACGAGCTTGGCTGCAGGCCGCGTCTGGGGCCTGAGTCTCGTCGCGGCCAACGCCGGAAAGGGGACTTTGCCGAAAAGGTCGCAACTCCCCTAATGTGAATCTGATAGTCGGGAAGCGGCGGCACCGCGCGCCAGCGTTCGCAGCACGGCTATTGCCGCGAATGCCGGAATGACTTTCATCGAAGCTCGCGTCGATGTGTCTGCGAATTGCGAGACTTGCTGTAGGCTCGAATACCGTGACGCTCGCCATGGTGAGCTGCAAACGCCGTGGTTCGCGGAGGCCGGCTGCAGTGAACGCCGGAGGGCCGCAAGCGAATATATGCGGCCAACTGCCATGAACCTGAATCGGTTGGAGACCGGAACGCGTCCGGACCCTGCCGGTGTTGGCCGCGGCCGCTCGCGGCTTACCGCGCCGCTCGGACGTCACAACCGGTCGAATGGACTACGAACGCCAAGCCCACCACGGTTCAGCACGTGCAAATAGGTCATCGTCGTACTGACGTCAGAATGCCCGAGCAACTCTTGGACAGTTCGATGTCGTAACCGTCTTCGAGGAGGTGCGCTGCAAATGAGTGACACGTGCGGACCCACCCGCTTCGTGAGACCCGCGACGGACCGCGTCCGCGATCTCCTTTGCACGACCGACTCGTGCAGATGAAAGGGCCCACCTCGGACGGGTAGGTCTTGCGGTGGAACACGATGTAACGGCGAATCCAGTGGACACCGTGACCGCTCTGGCCACCTGACCAACGTGAGGGTCGGCACTCAGTCCGCCACCCATTCGAGAATCTCGCCGTTGCCCGGATTGCCGGCGTCGCCGCAATAACGCCGGTAGCGGCCGCCGACCACGCGCTCGTGGATGGCGACGCCGTATCGCCGGCGCAGGTACGTCATCGTCAGGCGCACGTGTGGCGGCCGGAATGTGCACGCGTACCAATACGCCACGGGCACCTCGAGGCCGCCGACCGCGATGATCGACCCGCGTTGGCTGGCCCGGCCGGGCCCCGGCCCGACGCGGCCGAACACCACGATCGTGCCAGCGATCATCGCATGCGCCGCGGACTCGCCGACGCTGCCTCCAACCACGATCAGACCACGCCGGGCTCTGGCGCCGACGTCGGCGCCGGCGGATCCGCTGATGACGATCTCGCCGCCGGTCATTCCCTTGGACGCACCAGGAGCCGCGGCGCCGAGCCGGTCGCCCGCGTTTCCCGTCACGCGAAGCGTGCCGCCAGCCATCGCCAGGCCCGCCTCGTCCGCCACGTTGCCGCGCACTTCAACGGAGCCGCCGGTCATCGCCGAGGCGACCCGACGTCCGGCGTTGCCATCGATCACCATCTCGCCGCCAGCGGCACCCGCGGCGAGGCCATGGATGTTCGCGAGAGAATTGACCGCGCCCTCGACGCGCACACGCGCGGAACGTTCGCCCCGCACGGCGAAGAAGTCGCCAAGCTGTGCCGTACGAGGGCCAAACCGCACCGGCAGGGCAGCGACCTCCCGCTCGGTCAGGCCGGAGAAGCGATCGGCGCTGACACCGTCCACGTCGAGCGCCGCGTCGAGGGGCGTGCGCAGCGTGAGCGTGACGAGGTCGCTCACGCGCCACCCGTCAGGATCTGCCGCAAGGGGAATCGGTGCGTGCCGAGGTTACCGCCGTAGTTGCCCGCACTGATGGCGCGCACGCCAGGTCGGCACGCTGCATCAATCCCGACGCGCATCGCACGGCTGATCGCCTCTGTGTTCAGCCCGTCGAGCACGATCTCGAGGACAGCGTTGACGCCCTCCTGCAGCGCCGAGTCGGTGGTCAGCCGCAGAGTCGGACAATACGCGTCGTTGGTGGACGCCACGAGCGACGTGTAAGCGCGGGCGCCGACCTTGCTGCCGCTCCGCGTGACCCCTCCGGGAAACGGCAGGATGACGTCGGGCATCCTGCTCATGGCCGACACGGCGGCCTCGGCCGAGGCCAGCGCGCTCTCGGCATCCTGCGCGAGGATCAGAAAATTGCCGCCGCCGATGGCCTGCTGCTCGACGCCGTAGCTTTCCTGGAGCAGAAACTCTCCCTCCATGACAGGCACGCGCCAGTAACGCATTCCGCCAACGACTTTGCTGATCTGGAATTTGTCGCCGAACGCGCGCAGCGCACGCCCGGCGAGCGCGCGGTCGGGCGCCTCCGGCAGACCGTCAAAGCAACTCGTCGTCGGACAGGTGAGGACGGTCTGTCCGATGCGCTCGACCAGGCGCTTGCGCAAACCTTCGACGTCCATCGCGAACAGCAGGACGCTGACGCCCGGACGGGCGTCCGGCGTTTCGTCGGGCCCGAGCTCGCGCTCGACGGCCGCTTCACACTTGCAGGCAATCACCGAGGTGGCAAACCCGGTGAGCGTCGTCGCCGCGGCGTGCGCCCACCGAAGGTTCACGGCCGTCACGACGATCCGCGCCGCGCGCATTGTAAACGCCTCGGCGAACGTGTCCTCGATGAAGACGCCGCGAATATCCAAGTCCGTGCTTACGCGGAGCCCTCGGCAAGGAGCGCGTGCAGTCGAAAGTGGTGCTTCCCGAGCTTGCCGCCGTAGTTCCCGGCCGAGATCTCGACGACGCCGGGACGGCAGGCGGCGTCGATGCCGGCGCGCAGGGCGCTCTCGATGGCGGGACGGTCCAGGCCGTCCACCACGATCTCGAGCACGGAGTTCACGCCCTCGGGCAGCTCGCTCGTCGACGCCGCTCCGTCCGCGCAGCGTCGGACAGTACGCGTCGTTGGTGGACGCGATCATCTTCTTGTAGTTCTTCGCGCCCACCTTGCTGCCGGCGCGCACGATCCCGCCAGGGAACGGGAGAATGACGCCGCGGACCTTGCGCATGACATCGACCGCCGCTTCCGCCGCCGCGAGCGCCGCGTCCTGGTTCGCCGCCAGGATCAGGAAGTTGCCGCCGCCGATCGCCCTCTGGACGCCAAAGGCTTCCTGCACCAGGAACTCGCCTTCCATCACCGGAATCCGCCAGTAGCGCTGACCCTCGAGGAACTTGCTCGATTGGAAGCGGTCGCCGAAGTGGCGCAGCGGCCCGCCGACGACCACGCGCTCGGCGGCCTGCGGCAGGCCGTCGAAGCAGGCCGTGGTCGGGCAGGTGAGGACCGTCTGGCCCACTCGGTCGACCAGCCGGCTGCCGAGGCCGTCGGCGTCGAAGCCGAACAGCAGCACGCTCACGCCAGGCCGGCCGTCGGGCGTTTCATCAGGGAGGAGTTCGGCCTCGATGCCCGCCTCGACTTTGCAGCCGATCACGGACGTGGCGAACCCGGTCATGGACTGCGCCGCCGTCCGCGCCCAGGCTGGGGAGCGCGCCGTGATCAGGACGCGCGCGGCTCGCATGTCGAAGGCCTCGGCGAATGTGTCGACGATTCTCACACCGCGCCGGACCATTTTCCCGCTGCCGTTGCCCTCGTTGCCGTCGCCGCTCACGCGTCCCCCCTTCGCCACCGTAGCGTAGCACGACACACTCGTCTCAACGGCGTGGCAAGATTAGGCTGGAGCCACGAATGGACATCGTCGTCGTCAAGAATGCCACGTGCACGTATTGCGGGTGCCTGTGTGATGACATCGAACTGCACGCGAACCATGAGCGCATTCTCAGGGCCAAGCGTGCATGCGTGCTCGGCCGCGCGTGGTTTTTCAACCACCCGGCTCAACATGGCTTGCCGGCAGCGCTCATCGACGGCCGGCCCGCCACGGTCGGTGCGGCCATCGAGGCCGCGGCGGCCATCCTGGACGACGCCGACATGCCCCTGGTCTACGGCCTGGGCAACTCGACCAGCGAATCGCAGCGCGCGGCGATGATGCTCGCCGAAAACATCGGCGGCGTGATTGACAGCCATACGTCGCTCACGCACGGCCCGACCAAGATCGCCGGTCAACTCGTCGGCAAGCTGATGTGCACGCTCGGCGAGGTGAAGAACCGCGCCGACCTTGTCGTCTACTGGGGCACCAACCCGGTTGAGAGCCACCCGCGGCACTTCAACAAGTTCGCTCTCAGACCGAAGGGCAAGTTCGTGCGCAGAGGGCGGAAGGATCGGACGATGGTGCTGGTGGACGTTCGTGACACGCTGAGCGCGAAGGCCAGCGATCAGTTTCTGCAAATCCGATCGGGCGCGGATCTCGAAGTGCTGACCACGCTGCGAGCCCTGGTCAACAATCGAACCGTCGACCGCGGCCTCGTCGAGGCCACGGGTCTGACGCTCGAACAGTTGGTGGATCTCGTCGAGCGAATGAAGCGGGCTCGCTTCGGCGTGTTCTTCTTCGGCAGCGGCCTGACCATGACGCGCGGCAAACACGTCAATGTCACCGCGCTCCTGGCGTTGACGGCTGAGTTGAACGCCTTCACCAAGTTCGCCGCCATGCCGATGCGCGACTACGGCAACGAGACCGGCGCGGACAACGTCATGAGCTGGCTGGCGGGGTACCCGTTCGGCCTTGACTACACGCGCGGCTACCCGCGCTCGAATCCGGGCGAGTTCACGGCCGTGGACGTGCTCGTCCGCAAGGAAGCCGACGCCGCCCTCATCGTGGCCGCCGATCCGTGGACGACGATGCCGCAGGCGGCGCTCGATCATCTGGACCGCATTCCACGCATCGTGATCGATCGAAAGATCACGTCCGCCAGCCTCGCGGCGCGCGTTCACTTCACGACGGCGGCGCCGGGAATCAGCGAAGCGGGAACGGCGTACCGCATGGACAGGATTCCGTTCCCGTTGCGGCCAGCCCTACGTTCACCCCAGGCCACCGACGGGGACATTCTCCGCGGAATCCAGCACGCGCTCAGGGCGATGTAGTTGACGGCTTCCACACGAGAATCTCGCCTTTGCCCGGCACGCACGTGTCGCCTGCGTAGCGTTGATAGGCGCCGTCCCGATCTTCATAGGGGATCGCGAACCCCAGAGCTGCCAGGTGCCTGGCGTAGAGGCGCAAGAACGAGGGGTTGTACGTGGCCGCGTACGAGAAGGTCGGCAGGAGTTTGATCGGCGTCAGCGAGATGATCGTGCCGCGGACCATCCAGGCGCCGGTGCGGAGCTCGGCTCCGCTCCGCATCACAATCGTCCCGCCTTTCATTTGCAGGCCCGCAAAGTCTCTCACCAGGCCGCCGATGGCGATGATGCCGCGTTTCATCCGCATGCCGACTTCGAGGCCGGCCGTGCCGTCGATGACGATCGTCCCGTCCGTCATCCCCGAGAGGCTTCCCCGGTAGGCTGCCCCGACCTGACCGCCGGCGTTCCCGCGGATCCGGATGACGCCCCCCGACATTTCGGCGCCGGCCCAGTCCGCGGCGTTCCCGGACACGTCGATGGCGCCTCCCTTCATGTGGGCGCCCAGGTGCATGCCGACGCTTCCCTCGACGGTGATGCGGCCGCGAGTCATGCCGCGACCGATCCACTTGACCTTCGCGACGTCGCCGCGGATTTCCAGCTCGTCGCTTCCGGCCCCCTCGACCGAAAAGAAATCGTCCACGCGGCGCTGCCTCTTCCCCAGATGGACGGGAAGGGCCCGGATCTCGTCGTTCGTCAGCGCCGCCATCACATCCGGCGAGAGCACTTCTGCTTCAAGTGGGACGTTGGGCTGCTCTTTGAGGGTGAGGGTAATCATGCTCGTCGGATATCACGCACAGGGCTTGATGTCCGGCTGTTGAAGCCGTTCGATCTCGACCGGGTAGTTGTCAAAGGACATCGTGTAAACCTTCTGGAACAACGGCCGCAGGTAGTCCTCGATCTGAGGATCGAAGGCGGGCTGCACGAGGAACTGCCGCCCGTTGCTCACGCTGCGGAGCGCTCCCTCTTCGACCACGACGTCGCCGCTCTTGATGACGTAACGCGGATACTCGAACAGGATGCCGCTGTCGGGGCGCTCCTCGTAGAGGGCGATGTCCGCGTCCGCCCCCACGCCGAGATGCCCTTTCTGCGTGAGGCCCAGCGCGCGCGCGGGACCGGCGGAACTGATAATCGCGATCTCCGAGAGCGTGTACTGGCGATCAAGGTCGGCGAGGACGATCCGTTTCTGCGCTTCGGGCGGCAGGGCCTTGACCTGCTCTTTCCGGAATTCCACATCCATCAGCAGCCGGATGATCTCCGGGTAGCGCCAGAAGCAGGCGCCGTTGGGGTGATCGGTGGTCAGGAAGACCCGCCAGGGGTCGTTGATGAGCAGGAGCAGTTCGAGTCCGACGGCCCACTGCACGGCGTTCACGAGTTTGCTCGGCTTGTAGGTGTGCGGGACGATGCCGCATCCGGTCTCGTTTTCCACATCCACATTGCCCCACTTGCGTCCGCTGAGCTGATGAAGCATGTGCTCCAACGGGCCGTCGGCCGTGATGGTCACCGTTTCACCGAACAGGATGGCGCCGGCGTCGGTCGTGAGGTTGGGATGGGTGTTGAAGTAGTCCGCCAGCGTGGCCGCTTCCGAGCGCAGCGTGCCCCAGTCGTCGCCGCCGTACGCGTGGAATTGCAAATGCGCGAGGTGCGCCCGGTGCCCGTCCAGCACCTGGAGGGTTTCGAGCGTGGTCGCGACGTTGCCGGGAGCGCCCAGATTGTTGCAGTGCAGATGCAGCGGATGCGGCAGTCGCAGGTCGTCGACGATTTTCGCCAGGCCGGCAATGATCATCGCCGGCGTCAGCGTGCTGTAGCCTTCGATCGGCCCTGAAAGCGTCTTGGCGTCTTTCCCCCACTTCCACGCGGCGACGCCTCCGGGGTTGACCGCCTTCACTCCGTAGGCTTTGGCCGCCCAGATCAGCCAGGCCACGACATGCGTGGCACGCTCGACCTCGCCTGCCTCCAGAAGGTCGAGCACGATTTCGTTGTTGGCCATCAACACGAGGCACGACTTGTCCACGATGGGCGTGTCGTGCAGTTCTTCGTGGGTGTGCCGTGCCGAGAGGATCGGCACGGCGGCCTCGTTGACGGTCGTCCAGCCCATGCCGGCGTACAGGTAGCCGGTCGCGAACGTGGTGGGCGTGACGCCTCCGAGCCCGGCGCGAAGGTCCTGCGTGTGCACGAAGTGCAGACCCTGGCGCATGTTCTCGGGCGTGAGTCCTCGAGCAAAGTTGAGGGCCGCGCCCGCGACGTGGGTGTGGATGTCCACGCCGCCGGGGAACACGATCAGGCCCGTCGCATCGATCGTCCGGCCGTTTTCGATCTGAGGCACGATGCGGCCGTCGGCGACGCAGATGTCCTTGACGACACCGTCGATCCCGTTCGCCGGGTCGTAAACCCTCCCGCCAGTTATCCGAAGCATGATGGGGCTGTTCTCGCGACTTGGCGCCGGCTCAGACGAACGCGGTTTTGAGGTCCGATGCGGGAGCCCACGCGGGTTTGGTCGCAACGGCCTGGCGAATGCGCCGGACGACTTCCTCGTCGGTGGGGTAGGGCGACGTGAGGGCCGGCCGCAGCGGCAAGGGGATCTCGTCCATGCGATAGGCGGTCCCGGGCGCGCTCACTCCGGTGACGGCGGTCGTGATGTGCACGCGAGCGAGGCGGCTCGTGTGCGTCACTTTGGGATCCAGCACGATCGTCGGGATGCGTGCCAGATGGTCGATGCCGGGCTGCGGCATCGTTGCGCCCGGATCGGCGCCCAGGATGAGCGCGGCGTCGTTGTCTCCCCGGACGATCAGGTCCACGGTCGAGAACTCCCCGGGATTGAATCGCGGGTAGCCGCGGCTCAGGCTGACGCCGAACGGATATCCGGTCGACCAGCGCAACACCATGTCCGACCCGGTGACGTTGCCATGTCCCCGCATCGGCATGCAGACGAACTTGGTGTAGTCGTTCAGCTCTGCCGCCAGCGACAGGACGCCCGCCGAGTTCATGTGCTTGCCGCGGGTCATCGACAGGCCCATGCCGAAGAAAATCACGCCGAACTTGGCGCGCTTCATTCGATCGGCCAGGTCCTGGATCTGCTCGACGCTCAGTCCGGTTTCCGCGACCGACGCCGCGTCCACTCGCTGGCCCTTGACGAGCGCGCGCAGCGTGGTCAGGATTTCGAAGTCCGCGCCCGGCCGAATCTGCAGGAAGATGTCCGCGGCCTTGGCGCTGGGCGTTTCCCGAATGTCCACGAGGACCATCGTGCGGCCCTTGCGCCCCTCCGGTACGAACTTGCCCTTCTGGGTCAGCGTGTACTTGGTGAAGTGGCGCGGATGACACTCGGCCGGGTTGCCGCCCCAATAGACGATGAAGTCCGCCCGATTTTTGACCTCGCCGAGGGTGCATGTAATCTTGCCACCCAACTGGGCGGCTATCTCAGTGGGGCCGTGTCAAAGGGAGGTGTGGCTGTCGACCACACCTCCGATGAGCTCGGTCAGCGCGACCGCTTCGCGTTGGGCCTCGCACGTGATGTTGCTGAGTCCGTACACCAACGGCATGTTGGCGGCGTACAAGTAGTCCGCGGCCACTTCGATGGCATCGTCGAGCGTCGCGGGTTTTCCGTCGATGAGCGCATCCGGATACAGGCGTTCCGCCGTGTGGTGCTTGAACCAGGATTCCCCGAGACTGCAGGCGTTCTTGGCCTTGACGATGCGATCGCCGTCGGCGTGCAGCTCGATGTCGTCACAGACACAGCCGCAGAAGGTGCACGTCGCGTCTTTCACAACCGTCAGGCTCATCGCGGCTTCCCACTTTCCAACTTACTTTCCGACTTTGAACTTTGAGCTTTCAACTTTTCGTGTGCCCGCCCTGACCGGGCGGAATGACGAACGTTCAACCAAGCTCCCGGCCGGGGAAGCTCCCCCGCGTGCGGCGCGGCATGTATCGTCCTGCGGCGATCATCTCCCAGGCCGGGACATCTTTCGCCGCCGGCGCCTCGTCCTCGACAAGGCGGAGGCTCCAGATTTTTCCGTGCGCCGGAACAGTCTCGTCCATCTCGTCCATATTGATCACGAAACGATCGGCGCGGCGACAGTTTCCGGCGCGATCGCCTCGACCTCGACTTCCCATCCCTTGGAGGTAGGCATTCCCGTGCCGTCAGTCGATCGACCCATGAGATGGCAGGTTGGCGGTCCGTAAGGAATGAAGATCATCCCCTGTGGGACTTTGCCCCCGACGCATTTGAAGATGACTTCGCCGTGTTCGGACCACACACGAGCGCTGCCGCCCGACTGAATCCCGACCTCTTGCATGTCGTCGGGATGCATGGTCATGGTGCCCACGATCGCCTTGTACTCTGGCGAATCCTTGCCGATGTTGATCTGCTGGCCCTGCTTCGTCGTGCGGCCCGCGTTCATGATGAAGCGTTTCCCTGCCATTTCGTGGCCATCATAGCATGCGCCCCCGTGACAGCTACTCGCCCCGCTTGTAATGCTTGTCCTGCCTGTCGATGTACTCCTTCAGCGCTTGCCGTCCCAGTGGGTCGAGCGTCGTGAAGCGCAGGCCCCATCGAGATTCGTGGCCGGTAACGCGTCGCACCACGCGGCCATCGGCCTTCGCTTGCGTCTGGCCGCCGGGCACGAAGAACGTGATCGCGAGCTCATGGCCCACCTCGAGCCGCGGCTCGGCTTCGAGCAGGAGCCCGGAGACGGAGAGATTCAAGATGCGCCCTATGAACGGGGCGATAGACGTTCCACCGCCGCGCACTTCGACCTGCGCGAGCAATTGAGTGTTCTTACGGGTGGCGACGTCGAGCAACTGCAGGACACGCGCCAGCAGCTCCGCATTCTCGAAGGGCGTGGACAGAAAGGCGTTGGCGCCTGCGTCCAGGCAACGCCTTCGAGTGGTGTCGCGCGCATTGTCTGAGAACATCAGGATGGACACGGCACGAAGCGTGGCGTCCGCGCGAATTCTGCGCGTCACCTCGAGGCCGTCCAGGCCCGGCATGGAGAGGTCGATGACGATGAGGTCCACGCGCTCGCGCCGGTGAACCTCCAGCGCCATCCGGCCCGAATTCGCTTCGAGCACGGTAATGCCCGGCCGTGCCAGGGCCTGGCGCAGCGCGGCGAGTCCCAGAGGCGTGTCATCGACGATGAGGATCGTTTTCACCGACGGTTTCTCCCCGCGACAGACAGCGCCCTGTCGCCGCACTCAAGAGCACGACGCGTGTTGGCGGAGAAGGGAGGGAGTCGAACCCTCCGAGGACCTTTACGATCCCCAGACTGGTTTTGAAGACCAGCGGCGCCACCGGACGCCTTCCTTCTCCAAGGAACACGAATGGTACCATCGCCCCGCAGGTTGAAATCCCCGACTCTTTGTGCCAGCCTCCTGTGAGTGGCCCGAGATCCGCTTCGCGAACTGCCCGCCGTGGATCATCTCCCCATGCTGTCGAACCTCGCCAAGAGACTGCTGGGATTCCTGACGGCCGCCGCGCTCGCGCCGGTCGCGCACGCGCAATCGCGCGAGGCCAAACCTCCGGCTCCGGGATTCGTGTTCGCATTCGAAGCGCGCGTGGCCGTCGGACCGCCGATGGAGCTCGGCCAGGTCGCGCACGGACGCCGGCGCATCGTGCCGATTCTGAGCGGCGCCTTCGAAGGACCCGGCATCAAGGGCAAGGTGCTGCCGGGCGGCGCCGACTGGCAGATCGTGCGCCCGGACGGCTTCACCGAGCTCGACACGCGCTATACCCTCGAGACCGACAAAGGGCAGATCATCTACGTGCAGAATGCCGGGATGCGCCACGCCGCGCCCGACGTGATTCAGAAGCTGCTGGCAGGTCAGGCGGTCGACCCGAAGCTCGTGTACTTCCGCACGGTGCCGACATTCGAAACGTCCGCGCCGGACCTGCAGTGGCTGACGCGCGCGATTTTCGTCGGCACCGGCGAACGGTTTCCGGCCGAAGTCGTGATCCGTTTCTGGCGGATGGAGTAGCCATGCCGACGAACGACGACACCACCTCGCAGTCGCTCTACGACTGGACGCAGATCATCTACGGCCTGCACGCCCTCAGCCTGGTCATCGGCATCATCGGCACGGCGACGGTCATCGGGGCGTTCCTGCTCGGGTGGCCGTCGATCATCGCGGTCGTCATGAACTACATCAAGCGGAGCGAAGTGGCCGGCACCTGGCTCGAGTCGCACTTCCGCTGGCAGATCCGGACGTTCTGGTTCGGGCTGCTCTGGGTCGGGCTTTGCGCGCTGTTCGTCATCGCCACACTTGGCATCGGCATCGTCGTCGCGTGGCTGCCGCTCGGCGTCCTGGCGATCTGGTTCATCTACCGCGTCGGTCGGGGCTGGATGGCGCTTCGCGAGCGGCGCCCGATGTACGCGTGAGGCTGCCGCCTTACCGGGGCCCCTTCCACGTGTCCCACGTCCGCAGGATCTGTCCGGCGATCTTGTTCGGGTCGGCGCCGGGCATCGGCTCGAACTTCTGGATGCGTCCCGCGAAGCAGTCGGCGAGATAGAGATTTCCGAGCTGGTCCGTCGACATCCCGTGCGAGCAGCCCAGACGTCCCGCCTGCGGGCCCGGCGCGCCCCAGCTGTAGAGGAAGTTCCCGTTCAGATCGAACTTGAGGAGCCGGTTCGTGAACGCGTCGCCCACCCAGATGAACCCTTTCTCGTCGATGTAGTGGTTCACCATCAGCGTCGTCTGGCTCGCCGGCCAGTGCGGCGAACGCAGCGGGAACATGTCGAGGAACTTGCCGTTCACGTCGAAGACCTGCATGCGCTGGTGTCCGCGATCGACGACGAACAGCCGGCGGTCCTTGCTGATCGCGATGCTGTGGACGGTGTTGAACTCGTTCGGACCGGGGTTGCTCGGGTCCTTCGGCGCCTGGCCCCAGTCCATGATGAAGTTGTCTTTCGCGTCGTACTTGGCCACGCGCGTGCCGCCGTAGCCGTCGGTGATGAAGTACGTGCCATCGGGCAGCCACGCGATGTCCGTCGGCCTGTCAAACGTATTCGGCCCTCGGCCTCGCACGCCGAGCTGCCCCTTGCTGTGCTCCAGCTTCCCGTCGTACGTGAAGCGATAGATCATGTGGAGCTGGTCGTCGATGATCCAGACGTGCTTGTCCTTGTCGTAGGGGCTGATCTTGATCTGATGCGGTCCGCGTCCGCAGGGCAGCTTGGAGAACATCTCGTCGAGATGCGGCCACTCGTCGACGAGATCGCCCTGGCGATTGACGATGAAGATGGAGTGCTGGTAGCGGCGCTCCCATCCGCGTTTGTTCTCCGGCTCGCACGTCGCGGAGATGCCGTCGCCGTTGCCGGTCGCGTTCCCGCGCGACGGGGTGAGCGCGACGTACGGCGTCCACGGCTTCGCGCCCGGCGGCAGCGGCAGCTCGCCGCGCATCGCGATCCAGACGCGATCCGGGTTCTCGGCGTAGACACCGCCGAACGATCCCCACGTCCACCCGTCGTGTGAATGACGGGTGTCGGGCAGCGGCTTCGGCCAATTCTCGACGACCTTGTAGTGACCGGTCGGCCAGTCCTGAAGGCTTTGCCGGCCGGCCGGTCTGCCCGACTGGCCCGACAAGGTGCCAATCGACAGGCTCAGGGCGAGAAGGAATGGGATCACGAAATACTGTGGGCGCATCAGCAGGCCTCCTGACGACCGGATTATATGCGTGGTATCGATCGCGGGACCTCCGCATGAGCCAACTGTTCCGCACCAAGAGCCTCGACGCCATCCTCGGCTCCTTCGACGTCGTCATGCTGGAGACGATAGGATGCATTAGACGGGGCTCGGGGGGTTAACCGAACGCCGGTTCTCGGACGCTCGACACAGCGCTGTAGCCGAGCGTATGCAGCAGCTCGCTCGACACGACCGGCGTCGGCAGCGTGAACGGCAGCGCCGCGACGAACGCCTGGAAGGGGCGAAGCCCGACGTCGCGAACCAGCAGCACGATGAGCAGCGCCGCGATAGCCGCGTTGACGAGCACCAGCGGCAGCCGCAGGAAGAAAATCGTCGGCTCCCCGATTGCGAAGAGCGGCGCCGCCAGCCACGCCTGAACGCCGAGAATGTAATGCTGCCCGTAGACGAAGAGCGGAAACGTTCGCAGCTCGCTGAGGTGCTTCGCCATCAACCCGAGCACGGCCTGATCGGAGTCGAACTGGTACGCTTCGTACCAGAGTAGCGGGAAGGATCGGAACACCACCAACAGGATGGCGCAGGCGATGACGGCGCCAAGTGCCGTACGACTCGGAGGACCTGACTCAGTCCTCAACGAGACCAGACCTGGAACGCGTCGTCGGGTGGACCGTAGCTCCGCTCGTAATCCGCTTGCGTGCGCTCGGGGCGGTCATCGCCGAACCGCCAGGGATCCAGATACATGATTCTCCCGTCGCAGTACATGATTCGGACGGCGACGTGACGGATGCGTATCGGACGCTGGGTCAATTGCGGATGATAAATGATTTTTTCCACGCGGCAGATCTCATCGCCGGCGTGCAGCGGGATCCACTCGGCCATCCAATCGGCCCACTCATCGCACTTGACGCCGCCGAGCACGTTATTGACCCAGCCGTTGAAGAACGGATCGTTGAACGCCTTGGCCGCGGCCGCGAAGAGCACGCTGAACGGCGTTTGCGCCGGCAGAATCTTGATCGGAATCGTGATCGGATCGTGGGCTTCGCCCGTGTCGTTCGCTCCGGACAGCGTGAGCGAGTCGTCGCCCGGAGCGACGCCGATGACAAAGTCCTGGACGCTTGCGCGGGCCGGCACCGCGCGTGTGACCGGGCTGGCGCCGCCTCCCAGCCGAAAACAGGTGGCGCTGTGCGTGTAGGCCACCGTGCCTGCCACCCACTGGATTTGCTGAGTGAAACGCGGCTTGTACAGCAGCGCTCCCCGGACCGGCGTCTGCTCGCCGACGCGCTGAACGACACTTGGCAGCGACGTAGCCACCTTGCGAAACGTTCGCAGGTACAACCACGCCAATCCCAGGACCAGTCCAATTGCGAATCCGACGCCGAACGCGACAATGGGCGTGAACTGCACTCTGTTCCTACTGCCTCAAACGCTTGAACGGCGCGTTGTCCCTCACTGGCCGTCCGCGGGCGTTCGCGAGGCGGTTCATGCGGAATCAGCGGCTTATAGTAGCTAAGACGATGGTTTTCGCAAACAAGCGGGAGTCATTGCGGACGGTCCTACAACGGCAACGAAGGATCGGGGCGGTCCTCCGTTCCTCCGAGGTGGAGCGTTGATTCAGCACGCTCGAACTGATGTGGCCTGCTGAGATGTGAGCCGGCGCGGCGCCTCTTCGCGCAATCGGCCGAGAGGTGCTGCGATGAAGACTCCCGCCGCGTTCCTGCTCGCGTTCTTCGTCCTCACGGCCAGTTCGAACGCCCAGACGCTCGAGGTTGGCGGCGGCGGAGGGCTTGCCCATCGAGGGAAGGTCGGGTTACCCGTCGGCGTCGAAGCTCTCCCTTC
This sequence comes from uncultured Acidobacteriota bacterium, assembly GCA_963755195.1. GTDB lineage: Bacteria > Acidobacteriota > Vicinamibacteria > Vicinamibacterales > CAVVIG01 > CAVQJU01. The sequence goes on from CAVWIZ010000002.1 coordinate 120,981, forward strand.
CGCCGGCGGTCGCGCCGCTCTGCTGTCGTACAATCGGTGGGAGACCTCAGTCGCGGCGACATGGGTCGACTTCCCCGAACGCCCGGGTAACAGCTTCTGTTACGTCGGTCCGCGGGAAGGGCTCAGAGAGGTGCATATCGTCGAGCCCCCCGGCAACCGCGTGCTGGTGACCGGAAAGGTCGTGAATCACGCGTGGCGCGGCATGCGCGGCCGGCCGTTCGCCGGCGTCTCAATCGTGCTCGGCGAGCGCCTTCGGCGCCGCGCCAGCGTGGACGTTCATTGCCCGGTGTGCGAGGAGCCGGCCGTGATCGAGACGTTCCTGTGTGTGGGGTATCGATTCGGACGATAGGACGCATTAGACGGGTCTCGGGGGGGGAACCGATCGCCGGTTCTCGGATCCGCCCGCCCCCCGACACAGCGGAGAAGGGAGGGAGTCGAACCCTCCGAGGACCTTTACGATCCCCAGACTGGTTTTGAAGACCAGCAGCGCCACCGGACACCTTCCTTCTCCCAAAGGAACACGAATGGTACCATCTCTTCTCAATGGATCGAGATCCGCTTCGCGAACTGCCCGCCGTGGACCGGCTGCTCGCGCACGCACGAACGCAGCCCCTGCTGGCTCGATTCAGCCGGAAGTACGTCCTTCACCATTGCCGCGAGATTCTCGACGAGCTGCGACGCGAGATCAGACAGGGACACCCGATCGATCCCGGCGCACTCGGGGAGGAACCCATCCTCGGACGGCTCGAAGAACGGATCAACTCGCGCGCGTGACCTCGGGCTCACCCGAGTCGTGAACGCCACCGGGACCATACTCCACACGAATCTGGGACGCGCGCTGCTCCCTCAGGTCGGCCCTCGAGGCGGTGCACCGCGCCGGCGCGAGCGCCGTCAACCTGGAATACGACCTTGATCTCGGTGAACGCGGAAGGCGCGAGCAGGTGATCGAAGAGCTGCTCGTCGATCTCACGGGCGCCGAAGCGGCCACGGTGGTCAACAACAACGCCGCCGCGGTGCTCCTTGCCCTGAACACGCTGGCGAGCGGCAAGGAAGTGATCGTGTCGCGCGGCGAGTTGATTGAGATTGGCGGCGCGTTCCGGATTCCGGAGATCATGGCCAGAAGCGGCGCGATCCTCAAAGAGGTGGGCACCACCAACCGCACGCACGCCGCGGACTACGAACGCGCGATCACCGCGCAAACCGGGCTGCTGCTGAAGGTGCACACCAGCAACTACAAGGTCGTCGGCTTTGTGGCCGACGTCGGCCTGGCCGATCTCGTCGCGATCGGAAAGACGCACGCCGTCCCGGTCATGGAAGATCTTGGGAGCGGCGCGCTCATCGACCTGAGCCAGTACGGCCTGCCGAAGGAACCGGTGGTCGCGGAGCGCATCTCGCTCGGCGCCGACATCGTGACGTTCAGCGGCGACAAAGTGCTGGGAGGGCCGCAGGCCGGTCTGGTCGTCGGCGCCGCCGCGTGTGTGAATCAACTCGGCAGGAACCCCCTTCACAGGGCATTGCGCTGCGGCAAGTTGACCATCGCCGCGCTGGAAGCGACGCTCAGGTTGTATCGGGAGTCCGCCACTCTCGCCGAGGACCTCCCGACATTGCGGGCGTTTACGCGTCCGCTCGCCGAAATGGAAACGATGGGCGCGCGGCTGATGCCGGCCCTCGGCGAGGCGCTCGGTCCGGAATTTCGTCTGTCCCTCGAGGATTCCACGTCGCAAGTGGGAAGCGGCGCGCTTCCGACGGAGGAGATTCCGACGAAGGCCATCGCGGTCGAGCACGACCGGCATGGGCGCCGATCAAGTTGCGGAGCGGTTTCGCCGCGCTCGCCCCCCGATCATCGGCCGCATCAGAGACGACAGGTTTCTTCTCGACTTGAGAACCATTTTCGATCCCGCCGATCTCATCCCGCAGTGGAGCTCACGGCAGCGTTCCGCGCTAGCCGTCACCCATGCCCTACATCGTCGGCACCGCCGGACACATCGACCACGGCAAGACGAGTCTCATCAAGGCGCTGACCGGGCAGGACACGGACCGGCTTCAGGAAGAAAAAGACCGCGGCATCTCCATCGATCTGGGGTTCGCGCACCTGGATCTTCCCGACGGCACCCGCGCCGGCGTTGTCGACGTTCCCGGACACGAGCGCTTCATCCGCAACATGCTGGCCGGGGCGCACGGACTCGATCTCGTGCTCTTCACCGTCGCGGCCGACGATGGCGTGATGCCGCAGACTGAGGAACATCTCGATATTCTCCATTTGCTTGGCATCGACCGCGCGATCTTCGTGATCACGAAGATCGACCTGACGTCGGCGGCGAGGATCGAGGAGGTCGGGCAGGAGATACGGATCCTGACGACAGGGACGTCCCTGGAACACTCGCCGGTTGTTCCGTTCTCGTTCGTGACGGGTCAGGGGTTGGACGATCTCCGCGCGCACATTGCGCAGGTGCTGCGGAGCCGGCAGAGACAACCGCCTCCCGGCTACTTCCGACTACCCGTCGACCGGGTGTTCGTGCTTCAGGGCCACGGCCTGGTCGTCACCGGCACGGCGCAAAGCGGCGAGGTCGGCGTCGGCGACCGCGTTCGCTGTCTTCCAGGGGATCAGCTGTTCCGCGTGCGCAGCCTCCAGGTGCACAACCAACCAGTGGCGGCGGCAACGTGGGGCCAGCGAATCGCGTTGAACCTGAGCGGATCGGAAAAGTCCAACCTCACGCGCGGCGACGTCATTTGTCACGAGGAGCTGACGCGATCCACGGATCGCTTTGACGCGTCGCTCGAAGTGCGGCCGTCGGCTGCGACACTGCCCACAGGGCCCACAGGGATCAAGAACCATCAGCGTGTCAGGGTCCATCTGGGAACGGCTGAACGGATGGCCAAACTGATCCTGTTGGGGTCGCACGCCATCGCTGGACCCAAAGAGCCCGCGTTTTGCCAGGTCGTTCTTTCAGAACCGCTCCTTGCGCTCCGCGGCGACCGTTTCATCATCCGTGACGAGACGGCCCGGCGAACGCTCGGTGGGGGCGTCGTCATTCACCCGTGGCCGCGCGCGCACGGCAGGCGGGAACCGGGGCTGGCGGACAAGCTGAAAACGTTTCAGCGGGGAGAGCTCGCGAGCGTGGTGGAACTGTTTCTCGCCGAGAGCGGCGATTTTGCGGTTCCGCTCGCGCTGCTCTGCCAGTTTCTGAATCGACGCGTGGAAGAAACCAGGGAACTGCTGCAACGGATGAACGCGACGAGCATCGTGAGTCTCGAGGAAGGGCACGTCTACACGACCAGACAGAAGTGGACGTTGCTGCAGCAGGCGCTGGTCACGGCTCTCAGAGACTTTCATGTCGCTCATCCCCTTGCGCCCGGACGCGACATGGAGGAACTGCGCGACAAACTGCCGGGCGGCGTCCCGCCCAAGCTGTTTCGCGCATTCGTGGAGCAGCTCGAGCTCGAGAAGGTCGTGATGAGGAGCGGCAGTCTCTTGCGCCTTCCGGAGCACACGGTCACGCTCGGCACCGGCGATCAGCGTCTTGCCGAACAGATCAAGAGCCTGCTCGCGGCTCATCCGCTCGCCCCACCCGACCTCAAAGAGCTGGAACGGGGCGTTCAAGTCGGGCGAGCTAAACTGACGGAGGTGTTGCGAGTTCTGGAACGGGAGCGGTCGATTGTACGCGTCGGCGCCGACCTGTATTTCATGACCGAGAGCCTGGACACGGTGAGGCGCGTTCTTCATGAAGAATTCGCTGGGCGCGCGGACATCACCCCGGCGATGTTCAGAGACCGCTTCAGCACGACTCGAAAGTACACGATTCCACTTCTTGAATATCTTGACCGCGAGGGCGTCACGGTCAGGATCGGCGATGCCAGGCGTCTGAAGACCGCCGGATCAACTGCGCGTCAGGAGGCGCGGTAACGGAACTCTCGTCATGGTGAAAATCACGCGCCGGAAGAAACTCAAACAGATGGGACTCACACAGCGGGTTGCCGCCGCCGGTTGAGCGTCGAAGCTCGGCCCGGCCGACCTGTTGCAGGTGCTGCACAGCCTCCCACCGTTCGAGTCGCCCGACCTGATTGTCGGCACGGAAACGTCCGACGATGCGGGAGTATTCCGTCTCCGGCCGGATCTCGCCATCGTCAATACGGTGGACTTCTTTACGCCCATCGTCGACGACCCGTACATGTTCGGCCAGATCGCGGCGGCCAACGCCCTGAGCGATGTCTATGCGATGGGCGGCGAGCCGAAGACGGCCTTGAACATTGTCGGGTTCCCGAAGGGCAAACTGGACCTCGAGGTTCTGGGCGACATCATCCGCGGCGGCGCCGAGCGGGTCAGGGAAGCGGGCGCCGTGGTGATCGGTGGGCACACCATCATCGACGAAGAGCTGAAGTACGGCATGGCGGTCACCGGCGTGGTGCATCCGGATCGCGTCATTCGCAACGTCGGTGTCCAGCCCGGAGACGCGCTCATTCTCACGAAACCGCTGGGAACAGGCATCATCACGACGGCACTCAAGAGGCGAAAAGCGTCGAAGGAAAGCGTTCGAGCCGCCGTTGCATCCATGATTGCCCTCAACAGCACGGCATCCGCAGTGATGCGGAGTGTTCCGGCTCACGCGTGCTCGGACGTGACCGGATTCGGGCTGTTGGGACACGCGCAGGAAATGGCGGCGGGGAGCGGCGTCACGATTGTGCTGCAAGCCGCGAAGCTGCCGCTCCTCCCAGGCGCCCGGCGTCTGGCGGAACACGGCAGTCTGACTGGCGGGTGCAAAAGGAATCGTGACTATCTGAAAGACAAGATCGCCGTCGATCGATCGGTCTCCGGAGGGTCTCCTGGAAGTCGCGCTCGATCCGCAGACCTCGGGAGGGCTCTTGATCGCGTTGCCACAGGCGCGGGCTTCAGAGGTCATCGCCGAGCTGCACTCGAAGGGCATCACAGCAGCGACCATCGTCGGGCACGCCACAGTTCTTCAGGAGGTGTCGGTCAGGCTCGTCTGACGTGCAGATGCGAGCTCACGCCAGCACCTCAGTGCGTCGGCGTCGAGGATCCTGCGTCCACGCGTCGAGATCCGCGTACACGCGCTCCGCGCACCGCACGAGCGCGGCGTGGCAGGAGGTCGCGTCGTGGCCGGAGGCAAACACGGTGCAGACAGGTCGGCCGTCGGCGATTTCTTCACCTGGGTGCGGCACGTCGCGGATTGGTGCGAACTCGAGGGCGGGAGGGGCAGGAGGGGTGGGAAAGGCAGGAGGGGCGGGAAGGGCAGGAGAGGCTTGATGGGCGAGCCATGCGCGCGTGTCGCCGATCACGACGTGCCGTCGCGCGAACACCACGGCCTTCCCGACGTGGCGCGCGCCGCGTCGCGCCCGCACGAGATCGAACGCCGGCAGCGTGCCGGAGGCGCAGGCCGCAGCGTGCGCTCCGAAGACGGAAAGGCCATAGGCCTGTTCCACGAGCTCCATCGAAGCGGACCAACGCGGGTTCACTTCGATCGCGTACGGGATGCCCTCCCTCGCGATGAAATCGACGACGTTGACGCCGACGAGGCCGAACTCCTCGGCCACGACGGCCGCCAGGGCACAGGCACGGTCCGCGAGCGCAATCTCATCGCGCATGGCCCGTATCGTCGGCCGCCTCGAGGATGTTCCCGCAGTAACGGTATCCCGCCGCTCCGAACGCGCGCTCGCCGACGAGCTGACGAGTGATGCCTATCGGCACCGCACGCCCGCCGGCCGCGACGAACACCACCGAGCCGGGCGTCCCTTCAATAAACTCCTGCAGATAGCAGCCGCGCGGCAATTCCCGTGTGTGGCGCCATAGGCGCACGCGGTGTCCGCCGCCCGAGGCCAGCGGTTTCACGAGCCAACGGGTTCCAGGTTCACGGTTCAGGGTTCGCGGTTCAGGGTTCAGGGTTCCCGGTTCAAGGTTCAAGGTTCGCGGTTCTACGGAGAGGACGGCGGGCACGCGGAATCCACGGCGGCCGATCGTCTGTGCCAGCAGGAACGGATCGCGCACGCGACGGAGCACGGCGGGGGAATTGCCCCAGAGCGCGCGCCCGGCGGCCAGCGTGCCCACCGCGCCCGGGTGATTCTCGAAGCTCGAGCCGTACGCGACGGCGTCGCACTCGACGTTCCGTGCCGCGCGCGCCGCCGCCTGCGGAGTGAAGCGCGTGGCAGCGAGAGTGCCTGCACCGATGGGTGCTGATCGAGATCAGCGAACCCATCGAGTCCCGTCACCGCGAAGCCGGCTCGTGCCGCCGATTCGGCGGCCGCCCGCGTCGAGACGCCCGCGAGAAGAACCCTCACCATGTCTTTGCTTCACCAACCACGATCACCGCGCCGCACGCGCAGCACGGTGAGAGACCGTTCTCCGCGGTCACTGCGAGCGCTGCGGTTGACGTGAGCCATTGAAGGACCTTTCGCATCTCAGGCGATCCCCAGGCGTACCCGCGCGGCCGTTGGAGAGATCACGTACAGATGATCGAGCACCGTGCCGGACGCCGCGCGAATGCCAAGCGCTTCCACGAGCGCGGCCGATGCGCCTCCCGCCAGTCCGTCGGCGAGCAGGGCGGCTCCTTGAGCCCCCGGACTGGCCGTTTTGGCAAACCCGGCGAGCACGTGGACGGGCGCGGCGATCACGCCCGGCGAGCCGCTGCGCAAACTCGCCGTGCACGCCGGCCACGTGGGCCAACCGTCCGGACAGGATCACCTCGCGCGCGCGCGGCGCTGACACGTGGAGCGCCGCCACGGCCTTCACGGCGCTCTCGACTAGCGCCGCCCAGGCCAGGCGACCGCCGATCGTGGTTGGGGCCGCGATCGCTTCGGCCGCCGCGTCGGGCGCGCCCGCAATCGTCGCCGCGCCGCCGCCAAAGAGCAGCCCCTTCGACACGGAGCCGGCAAGAAACGCGACTTCGCCGTCGAGCGCTCCCGCGGCGCGCACGCCGAGAGGCCCTGACGTTCCTCCCGCGCCATCCACGATGTGGCCCACGTCGACGGCGATCGCCGCCGTGAATGCGCCGCCCAGCTCGAGCAGAATGAACGACACCTCCTGCAGGGCGCACGCGCGTCGCTCGGCCTGCTCGCGCACGGCCAGCGCGGCGACGCACACTTTGTCGGCGGTGCCCATATCGACGCGATTCACCTTGCGGTGCGCCGGCACCGAGTCGAGATGCACGACGCCCGGCGTGAGGACAACCGGCACGGAGGAACGCGCGAGCGTCCGCATCAGCGCGCGCAGTCCGCCGATGCCGCCAGGCTCGCCCGCGGCGGCGAGGTACGCCAGCCGGAGATCGGACTCCGTGAGGTCGCGCGCCGCCGTGAGCGGCAGGCCGTAGCCGGATGGTCCAACCACGAGGTCGATCGGCGCGGCCTCATGCGCCTCGTCCAGCCAACTGACGAGCATCGACGGCTCGGCGAGCGCCTCGGCGGTCGGCATCGATCGATCGAGGAACACGTGCCCGTTGTCGAGCCCGCAGACGTCGACGCTCACCGTGCCCGGGTCGATCCCGATCACTCGCGGCATCGCCGCTGGCCTCTTATGAGCGCATGCAAATGTGACCCTGTCAGGGCTAAGAGGACGTTGCAAATGAGATTGTGCAGGGCTGAAGGCTGAGAGCCAAGTGCTGATTCTCGTCGTGAACAGCCCTCGGCACTTAGCCCTAAGCCCTGCCGCTGGGCCATTCCGCCACGCACTGTGAAGGCTCAAGGCGGGGGGCTGAGCGCGCGAGCGACCTCTGCGATGGTCTCCGCGTCGAGCACGAGATCGTTTTGGTCGAACAGGCGGGCGATGCACGCTTTGTGGATCTTCATCTTGAGCTTGCCGACGCCCAGCGCCCCGAACGCGGTGATCCCTTCTCGCACGACGCCGTCATCGGTGACGTCGATCCCTTCCACGCCAAGCGGCGGCACGGCATTCAGGTCGGCGACGACGCGCAGGCCGGGGCGGCCGGCCCAGGACTCGCGCGGGAAGAGACACACGCCGGCCGGACCCGCGTTGAGGAGCAGTTCGGCGCCCCCGTGCGAAGCCACCACGGTGGCCGCCTGCGAGCCGTCGGACATCGTGACGTTGCGGACCGTTCCGCCGAACCGTTGCCGGATCGCGTCGGCGACCTGCGCGCCCTTCTCGAGATTGCGTGATGTGAACGTGACGTCGGCGCCGGCTTTGGCCAGGAGTCCGGCGGCGCGCATGCCCACGGGGCCCGTGCCTGCGGTGACCACCGCACGACGTCCGTGGACGCCGCCCGCGGCTTGATTGAGCTTGGCAACCGCTGCGACCGCCGTGGTGTTCGACCCGTTGGAGTCGAGCATGACCGAGACGCGCATCGGGCCGAAGAACGCCTTGCGTACGGCGGCAAGCAGCCGTTCGCCGGCGGTCATGTCGGTGCCGCCGATGAAGATGGCTGTGTTGTGGAGATCTTTGGGTCCGCGAGTGAAGATGGCGCCGTGCACGAGATCGCGAACGGCCTCGGCGGTGACGCCGCCGTAGCTCATGACCTCGTCCGCGCCGCCGTCGAGCGCGACCACGCGGTCGAAAACGCTGGGGTGCGGCGAGCTGTCGAGTTGAAGAAGCAGTTTGCGCACGGCAGGAAAGAGGGGGGCGGACGCTGAAATGCGTCCCGCCCCCTAGGTAAACGCAAAACGCAAAACGCTGAACGTAAACGTCGAATCGTGAACCCTGAACCCTGAACCCTGAACTACTTCGGACTGTACGGATGCTTCGCCGTCTTCGAGGCGGCGATGACCTCGCTGACGCTCGGCTTGTGGCCGAGGGCCCGCGCGATCGATTCCTTGGTTGCCTGGTAGTTGTAGTCGTAGATCTTGTTGTCGTCGGCCGCGTCCCAGTGGATGAAGACCCCGACCATGACGCAGAGGTCGTCGGCCTTGTCCTTGGGGATCACGCCGCTCTCGACCGAGTCCACCACGGCGCGGGCCACAGCGGACTGCGCGGGCCCGAACATCTGCACGGCCTGTTTCGCGCCCTTGATGGTGACTTTGTTGAACAGCAACGTGTCGGGCTTGGCCGGCAGGTTGGGCGCGACGACGGCGAGGAGGGTGGTGAAGCCGTCCTTGTTGTTCGTGAGCGCGTTGCAGAAGGCCGAGCCCGCAGGCCCTGACTTGGAGCCGATGATCAAATCGATGTGCGCCACCTCGTTGCCATCGCCGACCAGCGACTCACCGAGAAAGAAGTCTGCTGCCATGTGAAGAATCCTTTCTGAAGAGTGAGTAAATCCCAAAGAGATCCGGCAGGGCGCCTCCCGCGATGCCGCGGAGCGCCACGCCAGCGCAGGAGTCTACCATGAGGCGCGCTCAGACCGGCGAAGTTGTCCGGAGGCCCGGATTGTGCCGAGCCGGCCGCGATCGCGCGGCCCAGAGCCCCGCGATCAACATGGGCAGACGGAATATCACCAACACGAATAGTGCGCCTTGGGTCGCCTGCGGACCGGCGGTGTAGATCCCCAGGACGAGTCTCGGCACATCCACCAGCAGGAGCAGGGACACGAACAAGACCACCACCATCGAGGGCCGATGACGGCGCCCGACGAGCCAGAAGGCGCCGCAGGTGCCGAGCATGGTCGCCATCCATCCCATCACTGGGTGCGGCCAGCTCACGAAGTGGTCGATGAGCCCTAGTCTGAACAGCCACTCGTCGACATGCGCGACGGGGGAGAGCACGTAGCGAGAATACAGCCAGATAGCCGACAGCCCCATCGCGACCGCGCGGAGGGTCAGCAGCCTGTGGGCCCGGACATCGGCCCACCAGCTCACCAGCACGGCGGCGAATGCCTGCCGCCAAAACCAGAGCCGCGAGGGACGGCGCTGGAACTCTTCCATCAGGTCGCCCGCGAGCGCGTCGTTCGAACGGTGAGTCGCCAGACTGAGCAGCAACCACGTGGCCACGACTGGCGGACGCCTCATGCCATGCCTCCCTCGAGCTTCGGCAGGCCGCGCCAGAGCTTCTGGAGCGCCCGCTGCGTGTCGCGCGCTTCGCGCAGTCCTTTTCCTGTGACCTTGAAATACCGCTTCGCCCGGCCGCCCCGCTCGGCGGTCGGTTCGCCCATCGCCGAGGTCACGAGCCCCTTGTCTTCGAGACGTTCCAACGCGGCGTACACGCTGCCGAGCGCGACATCCTTTCCAGTCGCCTCGCCAATCGCTCTCGAGATCGGCACGCCGTACGCTTCGTCGCCCAGCCGAATCAGAGCGAGGAGGACCAGCAGCTCGAAGCTGCCGACCTGATAGGGCCTGGCCATTTATTCAATGATAGCGAATAAACACGGGGTGCGTCTAGCTTCGTGATCTTCGAGCCTTCGTGGTTCATGGACGGCCTAAGCCCACTCTGGAACGCTCGGCACCCGCAGGCGCTCGACTTCCGGCAAGTCGAAGCCGAACCGGGTGGCGAGCAGCGTCCTGAGCGCCGCGCGATCGGCCAGCTGCGATTTCTCGGTCGCGCCGTTCCTGAAGATCGTGACGTCGCGGTTCATCACCGACACCCGCCCGTCCGGCATCAGCGCCCGCAGCATCAGCCTGTTCACGAACGGCGACTCGCTCCAGGTCGACGTGAAATGGTTGGCCATCACGAAGTCGATCGGCGATTCAGGCTCGAGCGTGGACATCCACAACGGCGTCCACTTTCCCTCAAACTCTCCGCCGACCCGTGCTTCAAGCACCCATTCGCCGTCGCGGCGTCGTCAGGCGGTGCCCGTCCGGGCCTTCGCGGATCTCCTGATTCTCGACGAGCGGCACCGGCACGAGCGGACCATGGCCGCCGAAGCCTGGATCGAGCAGGTAGGTGCCGCCGCCGACGGCCACGCTCAGGAACATGTGCGTCCGCGGAGCCGCCGGTCGCGGCGTCACCATCACCACGCGCGCGGAGTGGGTGACGGGGTGGAATCCCAAGCGTTCGAGCGCGGCGGAGAGGAGCGTGGCGTGTTCGTAGCAGTAGCCGCCGCGCCGCGCGAGGACGAGCTTGAGGTGCACGCTGTCCAGATCGATGCGAACACCCCGGCCGAGCAGCACGTCGAGGTTCTCGAACGGAATGCTCGCCATGTGGGCGCGCAGGATTGCCGTCAGCGCGGCGACCGTGGGCTCAGGCGAGCCACGCCAACCGATGCGCGCGAGATAGGTGTCGAGGCTGAACCCCGCGACGACAGCCACCGGGACGCTACCGCTGGACGATTTCGATCTTCGTGCCGCTCGGATCTTCGACGAAGGAGAAGCGCACGGGACCGGTCGCGAGCGTCAACTGCGTCACGCCCTGAAGCACCTTGATGTTCTTCGCCTTGAGCTCGGCGAGCGTGTTGTCGAGGTCGGGCACGCGCCAGCCGACGTGATCGATGGCGCGGCCCACGCTGGCCGTCGGCGCCGTGTCGGCTTTCTGCACGAGCACCCAGACGTCGCCGTACTTCAGCGCGTCGATCCGGCCTTTGAGCTTGGCCGCGTCGCCGCCGAACCGTTCCTTGTACCACGCGAGCGACACGGCCGGATCCATCGAGCGTAAGTGGACGTGATGGAACCCGAGCGTGTCGGGATCCTGCACGACTTCGATCTTCACGCCCCAGGGATCTTCGATGAACCCGAGCTTGAAAAGCCCGGGGACGTCGCGGACCGGCGTGACGACTTTGACGCCGGCCGCTTCAAGCTCCTTCATCTTCGCGTCGAGGTCGGCGAACGAGAAGCCGATGTGATCGATGGCCGTGCCCGCGCTCGGCTGCGCGGCCTCGGCCTTGAGGAAGATGAACCGCGTCTTGCCGAACGTGACGCGATCCTTGCCCTCGGCCGACAACTGGCCGCCGAGGTTCTTGCGATACCACTCGACCGCTGCCGCCTGGTCCGGCGCCGCGAGGTGCACGTGGTCGTAGGGCAGCGTGGCCCCAGCTTGGGCGCTCGCGACGCTCGCGCAGCCGGCAACGAGCAGCGTCAGGGCCGAGATAGCAGACAATCGCATGACGTCCTCCGCGGCGTAGAGTATCAAGATTGGCGGGCGTCACAGAAATAGCCGCCGCCGGGCCCCCCGGGAACAGCCCGCTCAGCCACCCCACCGCGCCTAGAGCATCTTCCACAACTGTGTAGCTGGCGCCCCCAAAGGGGCGCCCGTGATCCGCCGCCTCAATTCCGCAAACACGAACGTCGGCGCGGCAAAACGCGTCGCCGGCAATATCGATCACTGTCGGGCGCTCAAGTCCGCGCGGCGGGGACCCCGGGTGTCCCGACTCGAAAATTCATGATTTTCGTTACAGAGCATGGATAGAGTGTCAGACATGACGGGACTCCTTCTCGCGTCCGGTCGCCATTGGAGAGGTCGAGCGCTGGCGAGCGTGGCTTGGGCCGCGTTGTATGCGATGCCGCTCGTGGCCCAGCCATCCCCAACGCTGACCCCCAGAGACATTGACGAAGCTATTGAGCTGGGACTGACCGGCGACCCTACTCCGTATCTGCTCCACCACGTGGGCAGGCGGCCTGAGAGCGGCGTGGACTCGATGATCGTCGGCGCGATCTACACGCCGTTTCTGCGCATCGCGCTCGCCGCGAAGGCGGCGCGGGATAGACGCGAAGACTTTACGCCCGCGGACGTGAAGACGGCGTGGATCGAGCCTGTCGTCTACGTGGCATTCCGTTGGTATTGCTGCGTTGACCTTGATCATGGGCATGACCTCGCGTCGTGGGACCCGTCCAAGCCGCCCGTTGACTACAAGATCGCCGTGCCGGGAGACAGAGTAACGCGTGGCAGGACCGGACTCAGTGTGACAACCTCGCCTCTGTGGATCAGTCACGATCTTTCACTGCTGGCGAGTTTTGGGGGTGCCCCACCTTACCGCGACGTAGTGCTCGTCGCCGCCTACCCCATGAGTGCGCTCGCCACCAGCCCCGATTTCGTCATCTACCGGGAACTGCCCTCGGTAATAGATCCTTCGTGGAAAAACGCGAGCTTGATCGTTGGCCGGGTTACGCCGGACGATCTAGCGCGCTGGCGGTAGCGTCGGCCGATTCTTCATCGCCCTACGGCAGATGTCCGTCGGCGCTCACGTCGATCGTCGCCCCGCTGACGGCGACGTCCACGAGAATGTCCTTGGGTTCCTTCGCGCCCTTCGGCGCTTCATAGGTCAGCCGGTACTGGTATTTCTGCTTCGCGGCACTCCGCGCGATCCGCTTGCCGATCTCCGGCAGGAGGGTGTCGAGCCGCGAGGCGGCGCTGATGTTCTCGTAGCGCCCGCCGGTCATGTTGGCCACCTGGTTCCCGATGTGGGTTTGAAAGGCGCCGGTGACTGAGCCGACGTTTTCAGACGCCACGGACAGCAGCACGAAATGCACGGTTGCGGCGCGGTCGACGAGTTCCTTCTGCAGCCGCTCGTACTTGGACGCGATCGGCTCGTCTCTGTTGCCGAACGTGCTGACGGCCATCACGAAAACGGGAAAGAACTTACTATCGTCCTTGGCCGCGCGGTCGGCCGCCTCGAGAAGCGCGTCGAAGAACTTTCCGCCGCCCGGGTCGGTTGGAATCAAACTGACGCCCTTGGCCAGTTGCTCCGCATCTTTCGTCGGCCGCACGATCCAGCGGGGTTGCGGCGCGAAGGTCAGCAGCGACGCTTCGACGCCGTTCGGCATTTCCTTGAAGAGCCCGAGCAGTCCGTTGCGCAGGTTGATGAGGTAGTCCGACGACTTCCCGCCGTTGTCCACCAGCACGGTGAGCTTGATCGGCCATTCGATCGGCTCGGCCTTGAGGGTCCGGCATTTCACACCGTCTTCGCTGACGGTGAACTTGTCCGCTGAGAGCCCGGTGATCAGGGCGCCCTTCGAATCGGCGACACTGACCCACAGCTGGCGCGACTGCTGCGCATCGAGGACAGCGCCGGCAAGGCCGAGGACGAAGACGAGAACGACACCGAGGCCAATCCGGACACGGCGCATGCGGCACCTCACTGAGGACGAGACGCTCGGACGCGCTACTTGGGCGCTTTGTATGGGATGCCGAACGCTTTGAACGGTCCGGGATCCTTCGTCGCGTCGTTCCGCAGGTTCAGCTTCGCTTCGACGACGTAGGCCATGCCGCCGCTGAGCGTGACGGCGGTCGGGCCCGTCATGCCTTCCTTCAGCACTTTGATCTCGGCCCTGTTGCCGTCGATCGTCACTTCGTCGAGCCGGCCCGCGCCTTCGACCAGCAGCAACGTCTTCTTGCCGACCGCGCGCATCCCGTCGGGCTGCTGCAGCGGACGCGAGGTCTCGAGCTTGGTGATGGCGCCCGAGGAGCCGTCGGCCTTGACGTCGATGCGCAGGAGCGTCCCCTGGCCGACCGAATTGACGTACAGGTTCCCGTCGTCGAGCAGCGCGAGGCCGTCGGCCGTGGCGAGCAGCATCGGATCGGCCGCCCAGACGTCGAGCGCGTTCGCGCCCTTCTTGAGCCGCAGTACGCGCGCCTGAATCGTGTCGGCCGCGTAGACCGTGCCGTCCTTCGCGACCGCGATGTCGTTGCAGAGGCCGTTGCCCGGAAACGCGTAGCTCGCCTTGAACGACGCGTCCTTGAGGCTGAACGACTTCAGCGCCGTCTCGCCGACAAACGGTGCGCCGCCGCGGCCGCCGGTCGCGGACGCGCACACCCACAGCACGCCGGCCTTCTCGTCAGCCAGCACGCCGAGCACCGTCATCAGGCCGTTCGACTTCGGCTTGATCCACACCGTCGCCTGCGATTCCTTCGACGTGGCGCGATAGACGCTGTCGAGGCCGAGGCTGCCGAAGTAGAGGTCGCCGTTTTTCGTCGACGTCAGGCTCTCGGGAAAAATCCGGGCGTCGGCGAAGGTGATTTCCGGACGGTCCGCGGCCTGGAGGCCGCAGACGATCGCCACGAGGAACGCGAACGAGCCGAGACGTTTCATGTGAGCTCCCGCGCAGGCCTGAAGGGCTGCACTACTTCTTGTACATGACGCGCCAGATCTTGCCCTTCTGGCTGTCGGAAATGAACAGCGAACCGTCGGGCGCCCTGCGCGACGCCGTCGGCGCGCGCGAGCGCGTCGCCGGGATTCATCAGCGGCTCCTTGGCGGCGAAGCCCTTCGCGAACACCTCGAAGTCGCCCGACGGCTTGCCGCCCGAGAACGGCTGGAACGTGACGTTGGCGGGTTCCTGCGGCAGCGGCGCGCGGTTCCACGATCCGTGGAACGCGATGAAGGCGCCGCCCTGATACTTCCTGGGGAACTGGCTGCCGCTGTAGAACATGACGTCGACCGGCGCCCAGTGGGCGGGGAAGGCCGCGACCGGCGGCGTGAACGAGGCGCAGCGCCCGACCTCCTTGCCGTCGCCGCCGTACTCCGGATTGAGCAGGTTCTTCTTCAGGCCGTAGTCGAAGAAGCAATACGGCCAGCCGAAGTCGGCGCCCTGCACGGCGCGATACATCGGCTCGGCCGGCCGCTCGGCGTTTTCCTTCGCGGTGAACGTGTCCGGCCAGAACACGTCGAGCTGATCGCGGCTGTTCATGACGATGTAGACCGCGCCGTCGTGCCATGTGAGGGCGGGGAACTGGCGCATGCCGGTGGCGAACTTCGTGCCGCCTTCGTCCTGCGTCTGATTCAGTTTGTTCTCGTCGAATTTCCAGACGCTCGCCTGCTTCTCGAGAATCGGGCACGGATCCACGCCCTTGGCGCCCGGACGGCGATCGGGCTGCTGGCAGGCGTTGCTCGGCGCGCCGATATTGATATAGAGCGAGCCGCGGCCGTCAAACGTCAGGCCTTTGTCATTGTGCTGCGGCGAATCGGGCAGCAGGCCGGCGACGACGATTTCGGCGGCGCCCGTCGGCTTCAACTGGCCGGCCGTCATCTTGAAGCGCTCGATCGTCTTCGGATGCGCGAGATAGAGGTAGCCGTTGCGGATGCCGACGCCGGTCGTGCTGCCCGTGCTCACGGCCTCGCGCATCTCGAACTTGCCGTCGCCGTCGGCGTCTCGGAGCGCGACGACACCGCCGCCGGTCTCCGGCGTGCCGCGTCCGCCGCGGCTTTGCGTGGCGACGTACAGATCGCCGTTGGCTGCGACGGCCATGTGGCGCGCGATGCCGACGTCGTTCGCGACGACGAGGGCGCAGAATCCCTGCGGCAGCGTGATGCCGCCGTTGTCGGGATCGCAGGCCACCTTCGACTGGCCGCTCACAGTCAGGACAAGCGCAAACACCGCAACACCCGCGACGAGGCACGCACCGCAAACCCGACGGACTGCACCAACCATGGCGTCTCCTTGGATACTGGCCAGGAAGATCTGGCGTCTTGCCGAGGCCGAACGTGACCTGCTCGACGAAGAGCTGGCAAATCACTCTATCATTCTGCCGCGTGGTAAGCTTCCTGAACGTGCGAAAGCTCCCTCTGATTGCCATCGCCGTCTGCTGTTTGCTGGCTATCGCGTATGTCCGCGGCGGCGCGTCGCCGACGGCGCTCGTTCCCGAACCCGCGGTCGATCAACCGCTCTCCACGACGCCCGGCACGGAGACGATGGTGGTGGCCGGCGGATGCTTTTGGGGCGTGCAAGCGGTGTTCGAGCGCGTCAAGGGCGTCGTTCGAGCGACCTCGGGATACGCGGGAGGCACCGCCAGCACCGCCTCGTACGAGACGGTCAGCACCGGCCGGACGGGACACGCCGAGTCGGTCAAGGTGACGTACGACCCGTCCCGCATTTCGTACGGCCAGCTCCTCAAAGTGTTTTTCTCGGTGGCGCACGATCCGACGCAGCTGAACGAACAGGGACCTGATGTCGGCCCGCAATACCGGTCGGCCATCTTCTTCAGCGACGAGATGCAGCAGCACATCGCGCAGGCCTACGTCAGCCAGTTGGGCGCCGCGAAGGTGTTTCGCCGCCGCATCGTCACCGACATCGTGCCCCTCAAGGGGTTCTACGATGCGGAGGCGTACCATCAGAACTATTTCGACAGCCACCCCTTCGACCCCTACATCATGATCAACGACAAGCCCAAGGTCGAGGCGCTTCGTCGGCAATTCCCCGCGTTGTACGTCGAACGAAAGTAGTCCCGCATGACTCGCGCTCGAGCCGCGATCCTTGTCGTGGACCGTGCTGACCGCGGGCGCCTGGGTCGGCGCGCTGGTGATGTCGCGCGTCCCGGTCACCGCGCAAACGCCGCCGACGTATGTGGGTTCGCGTGAGTGCCGGGCGTGTCATCCCAGCGAGTACGATCGCTGGACGAAGACGCGGATGGCGAACGTCGTCCGCGATCCGAAAGAACATCCCGACGCGATCATTCCCGACCTGAGCAAGCCCGATCCGCTGGTGACGTTCAACCGCGATCAGATTGCGTGGGTGTACGGCAGCAAGTGGAAGCAGCGGTACTTCACCAAGGTCGGCGACGACTACTTTCCGCTCGGCGCGCAGTGGGACGTCACGCACAAGCAGTGGCGCCCGTACCAGGTGGCGAACGGCACCGACTGGTGGACCGAGTTCTACCCAGGCGGGAACAACACGCGTCCGACGGGGGCGCTCTGCGACGGCTGCCATTCGGTGAACTACGACATCCGTACCAAGAAACCAACCGAATGGAACGTCGGCTGTGAGAAGTGCCACGGCCCGGCGGGCGCGCACGTCACCAACCCCTCGCGCGCGAACATCGTCAATCCGGCGCGGCTGGACACGGTGGCCGGCGTCAACGTGTGCGTGCAGTGCCATTCGCAAGGGAAGCCGCTCGCGCGTCCAATCGAGGGGAAGTACTACGACTGGCCCGTCGGCTACCGTCCGGGATTGAAGCTGCACGACTTCTGGGAGCTCGAGGAGCACAAGCTGGGCGAGCAGACGTTCACGCATTTCGCCGACGGCACGGCGCACAAGAACCGGATGCAGGGGAACGACTTCGCGCAGAGCGTGATGTACACGCGCGGCGTCACCTGCTTCAGCTGCCACGACCCGCACGGCACGGCCAACAACGCCGATCTGATCAAGCCCGCGCAGACGCTGTGCCTGACGTGCCACGGGCCGCGATCGGTGAACGGTCCGCATACCGCGACGATCGAGCAGCACACGCATCACCAGGCCGGGTCGGCGGGCGGCGAGTGCGTGAGCTGCCACATGCCGGCGATTGCCATGCAGCTCGCCGACGTCAACGTGCGGAGCCACACGTTCAAGTTCATCTCGCCGGCGATGACGGATTCGCTGAAGGTGCCCGAACCCCTGCACCACGTGCCACAAGGACAAGACGACGAAGTGGGCGATGGACGCTTTGAAGACCTGGCCGGAATTCTCGCCCTGGCGCGTCACACAATAAGCCGGCGGTCCTTGCATTTCGCGCGATCGCTGACGGAGAATCTCCGGCCATGGCGCTCTCGTTCGCCAGCCGCCGCGTTGACACCATCACGGTGGTGACCTGCGCGGGCCGGATCGTCGAGGGCGAAACGGCCGCGCTGCAACGCTATCTGGATGGCGAGCTGCGACTCGATCCTCGTCTCGTCCTGCATGTCGGCGGCGTCGAGTTCATCGACAGCAGCGGGCTTGGGTTTCTGGCGCGGTATGTCATGCGGACCCGGAACTCGGGCGGCGGCGTGAAACTGTGTGCCGTGCCGCCGCACGTCACCGAAGTGCTGCGAGTCACCAGGCTGGGGACGATATTCGACTGTCACGCCTCGGAGGCCGAGGCCATCGCGGCCTTTTTCCGGCCTGGGCCGTCCTCCGACGCGTCGTCGCGGTTGAACACCGACATCCTCTGCGTCGAAACGTCCGCCGATGTGCTCGTCTATGTCGGCGAGATGCTGCGGCAGGCCGGCTACGCCGTGACGACGGCCGCCAACTTGCCCGATGCGTTGACGTTGCTCAAAGTGACACGACCCAAGGCCGTGGTGATGGGGAACGCCTTGCAGGCGGCGGGCGGAACGCAAACCGCCGAGAGTTTCAACGCGCTCGCCGCGGCGACGCCAACCGTGGTGCTGCCGGCGGGCTTTTCGCGTCAGGAAGCGGGAGCGGCCGGCGACTGGCTCCTCAGCCAGATCCGGACGCTCATCGGCGAGGGTTCCGGCAAGAGCAAGCCGGGCGTGCGCTGATTCGGCGCCCGCCCGCAGGCCGTCGACTTGGCGGCCTCCGTAACAACCTATCCCGCTGTCTCGATCACCTTCGCGGCGGGGATCAGGCCGGAAGCCGCGCAGCCAGCAATCGGACCTCGGTGACCAACGCTCGTTGGCCGTCGATAAGCTCGTGCTGGTTTCCTGACAGCGTCTCTTGCTGTTCTTCGAGCCGTTCTTGCCGCACCTCGAGGTTCCCCTGCCGCACTTCGAGGTTCCCCTGCCGATCCTCAAGTTTCCCCTGCCGCACCTCGAGGTTCCCCTGCCGATGCTCAAGTTTCCCCTGCCGATGTTCGAGGGCCAATTGACGGATCTCCAGGCGTCCCTGACCTGCTTCCAGCCGCTCCTGCCCGGTTTTCAACCCGGCCACACCGTCTCGTAGCGCCGCGTGACCGTCGGCGATAACCTTGATGTCAGCTCTGAGGCCTTCGGCCACGACGTCAAAATGACGTCGCGTCGTCGCACCCTCCGCCTTGATTTCAGCCGTGATCTCGGCTTTCACGTCAGCTTTGATGCCGGCGATGTCGGCTTTGATGCCGGCCGCGAAGTGCTCGAAACGGGCGTCTAGTTCCTGATCAGTCATTCGCAGCTCCGCGCGGAGCGGTGCACGTCTGATGCCGCAGTAGATTGGCTGGCTTCGCGTCGTTTGCCGCAGGGGCGCGTCATTTCTTCAACATTCGCGCGGGCTCGCGATCGCAGATTCCACAAATGCCCAGCCACCTCCTCTGTCACGCCGACGACGGTAGCATCGTCGTCAGCGGCAGGCAAGGGTGGTGACGGGCACGCTGGCGTGTCTACGCGATCCGCCACGACCGGAACGAGCACACCGTCTTGAAGCCGAGCCTTTCGTAGACCGGGAACCCCGCTTTCGTCGCCTGCAGAACAGCCAGTTGCGCGCCCAGCCGCGCCCCTTCGCGCACGGTGAGGAGCGTTGCGAGCGCTCCGAGGCCTTGTTTCTGGAAGGCGCGGCGCACGCCGATACCGTAGACGCCAGCGACGCCGCACGCCGAGTGCAGAAGTCCGGTCGCGACGGCTTCGCCGCTACGGCGCATGAGCAGGTAGGTGCGGCCGTTGTCATGAAGGCACGGCCACGCGTGCGCGTCGCGCACGAGCTGCGCCACGTCGGTTGGAAAGCCAAACGCGTCGCGAAACACATCGGCCCATTCGCTGTACGCTCTCTCATCGCGCACGGTGTCCACCGTGAGTACGTCGGGCTCCGGTAAAGGCAGGTCGTCAATCCGCGCGAGCATGCCCGGCTCGTCGTCGGCGAGCGTCAGGCCGCGCTCGGCGAACGTCGCTTCGCAGCGATTCGTCCCGTTGGCGCTGCTCACTTTCCATCGTGCCGGTAAGTTCCACGCGCGAACGAGGCCGAGGACGGCATCGACGGCGTTCATGTCATCGACTGCGCCTACGACGCCGTTGTAGTTGACGAATGGCACGCCCGATCGAAACCAGACCGCTCCGCGAGCAGCGCCCGACGTGCCGCCCGGGCGTCGCGAGAACCCGACCCAGAAGGCGTAGGTATCTTCTTCGAGCTTCGCAAGGGACGCATCCACTAGAACGACCGACTCTTTCAGATCGTTCCGAAAGAAATCGTTGATCTCGGCGAAAGGCCGCAGGCCGTCAAACGCGGCGAAATCGCCGTTTGCGGCGATTGACTGGGCGGCCGCCATGAACCCGGTCCACGCGGCGCGGGCGAGGGACGAGCCCACGCTGATGCGGCGGACTCCCAGTGCGGCGAGGTCGGCGACGGTGAGTCCCGTGTTCCGGCTCATGAGAATGTTGACGGGCCTGGGTGCGAGCGCCGAGACGAGCGCGCTGATGTCGTCGCGCTGGTGGACGCCCGGTGCGTACAGGACGTCCGCTCCGGCTTCCGCATAGGCCTGAAGGCGGCGCAGCGATTCTTTGAGCGGCTCGGCATGGCCGACGAGAAAACACTCCGCTCGCGCCGTGAGCATCACGCTTGTGCCGGAGGCATCGATGGCGACACGTGCCGCGCTGATCCGATCGGTCGCTGCCTGCAGATCGTAGAGCGGCCGCTGGCGATCCCCCGTGGCGTCTTCGATCGACAGGCCCGCCACGCCGGTGTCGATGCACCGCCGCACATTGGCCGCGACGGCGTCCGGTTCCCGCGCGTAGCCCGACTCGAAGTCGGCGTTCACCGGCACGTCCGCGGCCGCCACGATGTCGGCGATGTTGCCGAGCGTGGCGTCGAGCGTGACGGCCCCGTCGGCGTCCGGCAGCCCGCGTGAAAACGCAAAGCCCGCGCTGGTGGTGGCGAGCGCCTTGAAGCCCAGATGCCGGAGGTAGCGCGCCGAACCCGCATCCCACGGGTTCGGTATGACGAAACAGCCGTGCTGGTGGAGCTCGCGAAAGGCGAGACGCCGGGCCGCGAAGTCAGTCACGGACGGTCACTGGAGCTGTTTGTAGACGGTTTCTTCGAACCCGCGCAGCGTCCGGATCGCGCCGTCGTCGTAGAACGGCAGCAGCTGCATCATGTGGACGCCGCCGATCTGCTTGACGGGATCGATCCAGAACTCGGTGTTGAAGAACCCGGCCCAGCTCATGCTGCCCGGACTGCGGAACTTCGCGTTGGCCGGATCGTTTGACGCGATCTGGAATCCGAGCCCGAACTTGTCCTTGCCGGCGCCGAGCGGCATCGGCCGCGTGCGCTCGGGCACGACGGCCGGCTGCGTCTGGACGAAGATCGCGCCGATCTGGTTTTCGCCCATCATCTTCACCGACGCCGGGCTCAGGATCTTCACCGAGCCGAGGCTGCCGCCGTTCAGCAGCATCCGGACGAACTTGCTGTAGTCCTCCACGGTCGAGTAGAGGCCGCCGTCGCCGCGGAACGGCGGCGTCGGCGTCGACGCGATCGGCGTCTTCGGCAGCTCTTCGAGTTTGCCGCCGTCGCCGCGCCGGTACTGCGTGCGCCAGTCGCGACTGCTTGCCGGCCGCGACGGCGTACGACGTGTCGACCATGCCGAGCGGCTTGAAGATGTGTTCCTGATACCACGCCTCGAGCGTCGTCTTCGTCACCTTCTCGACGATGAAGCCGAGGACGCGAGTGCTGGCGCTGTAGTGCCACACGTCGCCAGGGTCGCTGAGCAGCGGCTGCTCCCACTCGTTCTTCTTCGTCGTCTCCTGAATCGACAGCGCGACGGCGCTCCACGTCGTGTAGCCGATGCCCGACGTGTGCGACAGCAGATGGCGGATCGTCATCGGCCGCTTCGCCGGCCGCGTCTCGTACGTGCCGTCCTTCTCGTTGAACTTCGTGATCGACCTGCAGCTTGTCGTAGCCGTCGAGATATTGCCGACACCGGATCGTCGAGCTTCAGCTGCCCTGCTTCCATCAGCATCATGATGGCGACCGAGGTGACCGGCTTCGTCATCGATGCGATGTTGAAGATCGCGTTGGCGGGCATGGCGACGTTCTTCGCCCTATCCAGCTTGCCGGCGGAACCCTCGTACAGCACGGCTTCACGGTTGACGACGATCTCGGCGACGCCCGGTGTGTCGCCACGGCTCACCGCGTCGGCGATCTGTTTCGACAGGGCGGCCTTGCCCGCGTCCGAAATTCCAAGTACCTTTGTGCGTTCACGCGAGCCCTGCGCGGCGAGGCGAGAGCCAGCGCGGGCACGACGACGGCAACGATGACCGGGGCAACGCTGGCAGCGATCCTGTGTAGTTTCATGGCGGCCAGAGTGTACACCGAAGGGGATGCATGAGCGCCGAGAATCCGGAAACGATACGTGTCAGCGACGCCGCCTGGAAATGCCTCCAGGGGGCCTACGACATACAGATTCACGTCGGCCCCGACGTCATCGGTCGCCGCATCGACGATATCGACTGCGCGAAGGAATTCCTCGACCACGGCCTGAAGGGCTTCGTTCTGAAGTCGCACTACGTGCCGACCGGCGAGCGCGCGCAGGTGGTGACGAAAGCCGTCCCCGGCATCAAGGCGTTCGGCGCCATCACGCTCAACCACAGCGTCGGCGGGCTCAATCCCGTGGCCGTCGAGCTGGCGGGACGCTCGCAGTGCAAGATCGTGTGGATGCCGACGGTCGACGCCGAGAACGAAACGGCCGGGCGCTCGACGTCAACCGAGCAAGCTGCCGTTCTGGGCCAAGATTCAGCGCGAGCTCGAGGCCGAGGGCATCTCGCCGCCCAAGCTCACGCTCGTCGATGAGCACGGCAACGTCACCGAGCCGGCGAAGCGCTGCATGGAGCGCATCGCCAAGCACAACATGATCCTGGCGACCGGTCACGTCGGCCGCAAGGAGATCTTCGCCATCGTCAAAGAGGCGAAGCAGATGGGGCTGAAGAAGGTGCTCGTGACGCACGCCGAGTTCCCGTCGCAGAACCTGACGGGCGACGAGCAGAAGGCGCTCGTCGATGTCGGCGCGATGATCGAGCACTGCTTCACGACGACGTACACGAACAAGGCGCCGTGGGAGACGGCCTTCGCCAACATCCGCAAGGTCCGGCGTGGCGCGGACCGTGATTTCGACCGACCTCGGGCAGACGATCAACCCGCCGGTCGCCGAAGGCTTCGCGATGTTCGTGCAGAAGCTGCTCGACGCGGGCTTCTCGCCCGACGAGGTGCGCACGATGGCGGTCACGAATTCGACAAGGCTCGTCGAAGAATAGACGTTACCGCTGAGCGCCAGGCACGCCGAGCAAGATCAACACTCTGCGCCTCTGCGGGCGCGCGGTGAGTCGTGGGAGGGATCGGGATGAAGATTTGTCTGGCTGGAACGGGCGCCATGGGCGTCATTCACGCGAAGGCGCTGGCGAAGATCGACGGCGTCGAAATCGTGTCGATTGCGAGCCGCACGGAAGAGAGCGGGAAGAAGTTCGCCGCGGAGTACAAGATTCCGTTCACGTCCACCAGCCTGGAGCAGTGCATCGATCGACCCGGCGTCGACGCGGTGATTCTGACGACGCCGAGCGACCAGCATCACGATCAGACGATTCTTGCGCTGAACAAAGGCAAGCACGTCCAGGTCGAGATCCCGATGGCCTCAACCTGACCGACTGCGCAGGACATGCTGGCCGTCGCGAAGAAGGCCGGCAAGGTGTGCATGGTGACGCACACGCGCCGCTTCTCGAGTCCTCATCGCGAGATGAAGAAGCGCATCCGCGAAGGCACGTTCCATCTGCACCATCTCGTCGTTGAGACGTATTTCTTCCGGCGCACCAACCTGAACATGCACGGCCAGCCGCGCTCGTGGGTGGACAACCTGCTGTGGCACCACGGCTGCCATTCGGTGGACATCGCGCAGTGGGTGATTGACGATCCGAACTGGGACGCGTGGGGCCAGAAGGGGCCGGACCACAAGGAGCTCGGCATCCCGATGGACCTGAGCGTCTGCATGAAGTCGAAGAAAGGCCCGCTGTTCACGATGGCGATGTCGTTCAACAACAAGGGGCCGTTCGGCGGCTTCTACCGCTACATCGGCGAGGAAGAGACGTACAAGATCTACCGCGACTCGATGACCGACAGCGACGGCAAGGAGGTGCCGCTCGACCCCACGCTGGCGTTCGACCGCCAGGACGTCGAGTTCGTGAGCGCGATTCGCGAAGGCCGCGAACCGGAATCGAGCGCCGCGAGCGTGGTGCCCACGATGGCCTTGCTCGACCAGATCGATCGCGCCATGAACCGTTAGAGAACCTCTTGAACCTGCTTCGAACCCATGATCATCGACTGCCACGGACACTACACGACCGCGCCGAAGGGACTCCAGAAGTTCCGCGACGCGCAGCTCGCGGAGCTGAAGAGTCCGCCCGCGCACGCGCGCCAAAGGTCCCGTGTCGATCACCGACGACGAGATCCGCGAGAGCCTCGAGGGCGCGCAGCTGAAGCTCCAGCGCGAGCGGGGCAGCGACGTGACGATCTTCTCGCCGCGCGCCTCCGCGATGGCGCATCACGTCGGCGATGCGACGACGAGCCTGCACTGGACCGAGCACTGCAACGACCTGATCTATCGCGTCTGCAATCTGTATCCGGAGAATTTCGTCGGCGTGCGCCAGTTGCCGCAGACGCCGGCCGATCCCCTGGCCAACTGCATCAGCGAGCTCGAGCGGTGCGTGAACGGCCTCGGGTTCATCGGCTGCAACCTCAACCCGGATCCGTCGGGCGGCTACTGGGGCGCGCCGCCGCTCACCGACAAGTATTGGTATCCGTTCTACGAGAAAATGATCGAGCTCGACGTGCCGGCCATGGTGCACGTCAGCGCGTCGTGCAATCCGAGCTTTCACGCCACCGGCGCGCATTACATCAACGCCGACACGACGGCGTTCATGCAGTTCATCCAGGCGGATCTCTTCAAGGATCTTCCGGCGCTGCGGTTCATCATCCCGCACGGCGGCGGAGCCGTGCCGTATCATTGGGGCCGGTACCGCGGCCTGGCGCAGGACATGAAGCGGCCGCTGCTGGCCGACATGATCCGCAACAACGTGTTCTTCGACACCTGCGTGTACCATCAGCCGGGCATCGATCTGCTGCTCAAGATCGTGCCGGTCGACAACATCCTGTTCGGATCGGAGATGGTCGGCGCCGTCCGCGGCATCGATCCTGAAACGGGCCAGTACTTCGACGACACGAAACGCTATGTCGACAACTCGGGCCTGAGCGCGGCGGACAAGAACAAGTTGTTCGAAGGCAACGCCCGCAGGGTGTATCCGCGGATTAACGCGAAGCTGGCAAGGCCGTAGAGGTTAGAGGCTAGAGGTTAGGGCTCGGGGCTGGGGGAAAGAAAACGAAAGACGAAAAAGAAGAAAAAGATGACGCCGACAATTGTCAGGAACATTCAACGCGCCGACGGGGGCGACATCAAGATGCTCGGCGACCTTGGCGTGGCGACCGTCCACGAAGCGCAGGGCCGCACGGGACTGATGCGGCCGTACATGCGCCCGATTTACGCGACGGCGAAGGCCGCGGGCAGTGCCGTCACCGTCTCGTGTGCGCCGGGCGACAACCTCATGATCCACGCCGCCGTCGAGTGTCTGCGCCCGGGCGACATCCTCGTCGTCACGACGACGTCGGAATCGACGGACGGGATGTTCGGCGAGCTGCTCGGCGAGTCGGCGCGGGCCCACGGCGCCGTCGGCCTCGTGATCGACGCCGGCGTCCGTGACGTCGCCGATCTCACGGCGATGGACTTCCCGGTCTGGTCGAAGGCCGTCAGCGCGCAGGGCACCGTGAAGGCGACGCCCGGCTCGGTCAACGTCCCCGTCGTTTGCGCGGGCGCCGCCGTCAAGCCGGGCGACGTCATCGTCGCCGACGTGGATGGCGTCGTCGTGGTGCCGAGGCTCGAGGCGTCCGAGGTGAGGCGGCTGGCGCGCGACCGGTACGCCAAGGAAAGCCAGACGCGAGAACGGCTCAAGAACGGCGAATTGGGGCTAGACTTCTATGGATTGCGCGCCAAGCTGGCTGAGCTTGGCGTGAAGTACGTGGATCACGAAGAGTAGAGGCCGGGGCGGGGGTGGGGCCCCGCCGCCAGTGAAAAAAGAGGCTAGGGAAATGGGAGAAATTGTCGCCGCCGTCGGCACGTGCCATACGCCGTACATGTTTACGCGTCCGCCGGACGAGAACCCGGAACAGCTCGACCAGGCGGGACGCGGCATGAACGAGCTCGGCAAGGTGCTCGACGAGACCAAGCCGGACGTCATCATCTTCCTCGGCGCCGATCACGTCGAGACGTTCTCGGTGACCTGCGTGCCGACGTTTGCGATCGTCGCCGGCGACACCGCGCACGCGAAATTCGCGGGCCGCGAGCACAAGCTGCCGATCCATCGCGAGATGGCGGAGGACATCCTGCACAAGCTCGTCGAGCACTACAACTTCGACATCTCGTATTCGGAAGACGCGGAGCTCGGACACGCGTTCTCCATTCCGTTCGAGTACGTGATCGGCAAGCGCAACATTCCCGGTCATTCCGTTCTTCACCAACGTCTACGTGCCGCCGCTGCCGACGCCGAAGCGCTGCGAGGCGCTCGGCAAGGCGATCGCGCAGATCGTCAAGGGACGCAAGGAGCGCGTCGCCATCATCGCGAGCGGCGGCATGTCGCACTTCCCGGGGACGACGAAGTATCTGCATCCGGAATTCGACTTCGATCGCTGGCTGCTGTCGCAGTTCGAAACGGGGAATCTCGACGCGCTGCTCAACATGAGCGGCACGCAGCTCGACGAGGTCGGGCAATACCGAGATGCTCAGCTGGGCCGTCATGTTCGGGGCGATCGGCGCGCAAAAGGGCGAGCTCATCGACTACATCCCCACGTGGCATCACGGCCTCGGCATGATGCGTTTCCTCCCGCACCGCGAGGCTCACGCACAAGATGGAAGCCGCGTCGAAGCCCGGCTGGACGTTCAAGGACGAGGGCTTCCTCTTCTATAAGCATCCGCCGGCGGAAGGCTACGGCTTGAACAAGCTGCTCTTCGAGTCGCGTCACAGCGCCGAGCTTCGCAAGCGCATCATCGACGACCTCGACAGCGTCGCGAAGGAATACCAGCTGCACGGAAAGCAGCGCGTCGCGGCCGAAGAGATGGTCAACGTCGGCAAGGGCGGCCTGGTCAGCGAGCACGTCGGACCGCTCGTCGAAGCCGGCGCGCATCCGCTGCAGGCGCTGATGGCGCTGCACGTGATCTTCTCGACCAGCCACGCACGCGGTCAGCAGGCCATGGCGAGCTCTGAGACGAAGCACTGAACGGCTCGAGAGGTTCTAGAGGTTCAGAGGGGTTCAAAGGAGCGTCGATGAAGACGATTGATCTGAGCGCGGTGCTCGACGACGGGGATTGGAGCTTTTACCAGAAGCTGCTGGTCGCCGCGACGGCGCTGACGATCATCCTCGACGGCTTCGACAACCAGCTGCTTGGCGGCGCGGTGCCGTCGCTCATGAAGGAGTGGAACCTGCCGCGCGCGGCGTTTTCGCCGGTTCTGACGAGCGGCTTCGTCGGCATGGTGTTCGGCGGCTTCCTGGGCGGGTACCTCGGCGACCGCATGGGCCGGCGCGTGGCGCTCCTCAGCAGTCTGCTGGTGTTCGGGGTGCTGACCTTTCTCATCGCGTTCGCGGGCAACCTCTTCACGCTTGGCGTCCTGCGGTTCTTCGCCGGGCTGGGCCTCGGCGGCGCCATGCCCAACGCCGCGGCGCTTTCGTCCGAGTACGTCCCGACGGCGCCATCGGCCGTTCGCGGTGACGCTCACGATCGTGTGCATTCCCCTCGGCGGCGCGCTGGCCGGCCTCGTCGGCGCGCAGATTCTGCCGCGGTACGGCTGGCAAACCCTCTTTCGGCGTCGGCGGCATCATCCCGCTCTTCCTGGCCGTCGCGCTGTTCAAGATTCTTCCGGAGTCGCCGCGCTTTCTGGCCCGGCACAAGGCTCGGTGGCACGAGTTGGTCGCGCTGCTGCGCCGGCTGGGCCACAACGTGCCCGACGACGCGGTGTTCGTGGACGCCGCGGAGAAAGCGGTCGCCCACTCGTCGGCGCGCGAGATCTTCGTACCGGAGTACCGCCGCGACACGCTGGTGCTCTGCGCGTGTTTCTTCTTCTGCCTGTTGTCGGTCTACATGGGGACCACCTGGATACCGTCGCTCCTGACCGGCGCCAGGTTCGACGTCGGGACGGCGAGCTACGGCCTTTCCGCATTCAACCTCGGCGGCGTCGTCGGCGCCATCCTCGGCGCCATCGCTCATCGTCCGGCTGGGATCGCGGTTCACGATGCTGACGATGACCGCCGGCGCCGTTTGCGGCGCGGCGGTGATGGCGGTCATGCCCATCGGGCCGCAGTCCACCTTTGCCGTGCTCGTCATGCTGGCGTGGACCGGCGGGCTCATCAACGCCGTGCAGACGACGATGTACACGCTGGCGGCGCACGTGTATCCCACGGCAATCCGCGCGACCGGCGTGGGCACCGCGGTGGGCTTCGGGCGGCTTGGCGGCGTGGCCAGTCCCTACACCGGCAACTGGGCGATCGAAGCGGGGGGACCGTCGTGGTTCTTCGGCCTCATCAGTGCGACGATGATGCTGGTGTTTGTGGCGCTGGCGTCGGTGCGGCGCCACATTCCACGCCTGTCGGTGCGTCAAGCCGCGCGATCGGTGGCGGTCCAGCCAGCCGTTCGTTAGGGAAGAAAGTTCCTGGGATCGCGTCAGTTCAAAGTGCAAAGTTCAAAGTAAGTTCAAAGTTGGAGTGCAGGCTCCGGACTTCGAACTTACTTTCCACTTTCAACTTTGTACTTTGAACTTTCCGGTGGTGTCCACAGCTTGATGTGCCCTTCCCGCACGGCTTTGTTGTTTTCCTCGCACGAGTATTCAAACAGCTCGGCGTTCAGGAGCGTGAGCGTCCGCTCGTTCTTCCACGGTTTGGTGTAAGCCTTCCGGTCGTCGACCGTCACCGTGTACGCGATGTGACCGGCGTCGGTGCGGTGGAATGTCTGGATCAGGTGCAGGCCGTCGCTGTGCGGATGACCAATCGTGTCGAGTCGCGTCCAGCCGTTGAAGCCGACGGTGTCGACGACGAGTGTGTCGCCGTCCCACTTGCCGATGGAGTGGCCGAACCAGGTCGGCTCGACGGTTCTTGGGGTGGTCGCGGCCGTCGATGTGGATGACGTGGAACCACGTGTTCTGCTCGAAGAGCAGCGCGATGTACTTGTCGTTCTGCATGATCTGCATCGGCTCGGGCGAGTTGATCGACCGGCTCAGGCCGAACGGCAGGCAGTTTCCGGTGTAGTCGCCGTTGGCCGGATCGTACGTCTTCCAGTCGTCGAGACCGGCCGGCGTGAACGGCAACTCGGCGTAGTTGCCCGCCTTGCGGAGGGCCTCGCGCTGGGCCGGCGTGTCAGCCGGCGTGAACGGCGCCTCCGCGTAGCCCTGCTGACCGCGTCCGTTCCGCGTCATGTCGGGCGAGTACGGCTTCTGCCACACGCCGGACAGGTCGGGCTTGCCGTTCGGCAGACGCGGCGGCGGTCCGGTGGGCGCGTTGGTGGGCACCGGCATCAGGCCCGAAGTCTGTGCATGCATCCACGTTCCCGCGGCCAGCACGAGGGCCGCCATGACAGTCGAGCACGAGAGCAGTTTCAGTATGCGCATGAGTTTCGACGCTCTACGTTTTCGCGTTTTCCGTTTTCCGTTGTGCGTTTTACGTTTTACGTTTCACGTTTCTTGCGTTCACTATTTCACCCAAGGCGGCGTCCAGCGTTTGATGTGACCCTCGCGAAGATCCTTGTTGTTCTCCTCGCACGAGTACTCGATGAGATCGCCCTTCAGCAGCGTAAAGGTCCGCTCGTTCTTCCAGGGCCTCGTGTACATCTTCGGGTCGTCCACGGTGACCGTGTAGGCGATGTGTTCGGCGTCAGCGCGGCGGAAGGTCTCGGTCAGATGCAGCGCGTCGCTGTGCGGATGGCCAACGGTGTCGAGTCTGGTCCAGCCGTTGAAGCCCGTCGTGTCCACGACCAGCGTATCGCCCTCCCACGTGCCGACGGAGTGGCCGAACCACAGCGGATCGGGATCTTTTCGGGCGAGCGCGACCGTCGGTCGGCACGACGTGGAACCAGTTGTTGATTTCGAACAGAAACGCGACCGACGTGCGGCTTTGGATGATCTGAAACGGGTTGGGGGCGTTCATGGATCGGCTCAAGCCGAACGGCAGGCAGCTGCCGGTGTAGTCGCCGTCGGCCGCGTCGTAGCTTTTCCACTCTTTCTCGCCGGCCGGTGTGAACGGCAGGTCCGGTTCGCCTTTTTGGCCCCGTCCCGTCCGTGTCATGTCGGGGACGTAGGGCCCCTGCCACACGCCGCTCAGGTCGGCGTGGCCACGGAGCCGCGGCCCCGCCCGGCCTTCGTCCTGAGCGCGGGAAGTGACGGTCCCGGTGACAATTACGGCCACAATCGCCGTCGTCGCGATCGGATTCAGGCGAATTCTCACGGGTGACGCCTCTCGTCCGTGTTTTTCCGAACCAGACTCATCATAACGCCGTCATTCGGGTCGAGAACACAATTGACAATCGAGAAGGAGAGCTACGAAAATAGACTTCCCGACGGAGTGTAAACTCGGTCCGCATACGCACTTAGGCGTGGAGGTTGTTCGATGAAGATGAGATTAGCGGTCGTCGTTGCCGGCGCGTGGTTGCTCGTGGCTTCTGTGCCGGCCATTGCTCACCATTCGTTCGCGGCGGAATTCGACGCGACCAAGCCGGTCAAGCTGACCGGCGTGGTGACCAAGATCGAGTGGATGAATCCCCATGCGTACTTCTACATCGACGTCAAGGACGAGTCGGGCAAGGTGACCAATTGGGGCCTGGAAATGGGCAGCCCGAACGGTCTCATGCGCCAGGGCTGGTCGCGCAACTCGATGAAGATCGGCGACGAAGTGACGGTGGAAGGCAGCCGCGCGAAAGACGGCTCCAACATCGGCAATGCGCGCTCGGTCACGCTGACCGGCGGACAGAGATTGTTTGCCGGGTCGAGCCAGACGACGACCCCGTAACACTCGACCACGTCGACGAGGAGGCTCGGTGCGTAAGGGTTTCGCCGGCAGATTTGTTCTGACGACGGCGGCGATGGTCGTCGCGGCGTTCTGGGCGGCGCAGGCCCAGGAACGCGGTGGCGCGCCGGACCCTGTGGGCCAGCCGCGGCCGGCGCCGCAAGGGCGCGGCCGTGGTCCGGCTGAGCCCCCGTTGCCGACGCCACGGTTGCCAGACGGCACGGTCAACCTGGGCCGCGTCGTGGGTGAGAAGGGTGTCTGGAACGTGCCCTACATCACCAACATGGGCATGCGCGTCGTGGACGACACCGGCAAGTCGGTTGTCCCAGTGCCTGACGGCGGCGCAGGCGGCGGACGCGGTCGCGCCGGCGGCGGCGCGCCGCTCGGCGGTGGAGAAGGCGGAGGCGGCGGCGGCCGCGGCGGCACGAAGTCCGAGCCGTGGGTGCCGTTTCAGCCCTGGGCCGCGGCCGTGTACGACTACAACTCCGTCAATCTCTCCAAGTCACGATCCTGAAGGGTACTGCCTGCCGCCCGGCGGACCGCGAATGATGGCGACGCCCTATCCGGCCGAGATCATCCAGCTGCCGGAGCAGAAGCGCATCATCATGATCTTCGAGGGCGCCACGCACATCTGGCGCGAGATCTACATGGACGGACGCCCGCATCCGACGGGCGACGCGCTGAATCCGACCTACCTCGGGCACTCGGTGGGGCGCTGGGAAGGCGACACGCTGGTCGTGGACACGGTCGGCTTCAACGAGGCGACCTGGCTCGACTACTTCGGCCATCCCCATACCGATCAACTCCACGTCGTCGAGCGCTTCTCGAGGCCCAACAAGCAGACGCTCCACTTCGAAGCGCTCATCGACGATCCGGGCGCCTATACCAGGCCCTTCAGAGTGGCGTGGGACATTCCGTGGCGGGCCAACGCCGAGCTGGCGGAATACATCTGCCAGGAAAACAACAAGTACCTGCATCGGCTGACAGACGATTTCGGAGAACTGGTCTTCGGCGGCAAACGCTAGCTGCGAATGAGTAGGGGCTGGGGACCAGGGGCTAGGGGCTAGAAATCAGGGCTAAGGGCTAAGGGCTGAGCGCTGAGGGCAAACAATCAGCCCTCAGCACTGAGCCCTCAGCCCTTTTCTTTTACTTGCCGAACCTGGCGTCGTCAATCGGCGTGTTGACTTTCACTTCCTTCAGCTTCGCGCTGAAGCGTCCGTCCAGCCACGAGAACTTGTACTCGAACGGGAACTTGATGCCGCCGACGTCGCGGTAGTCACCGTAGTCGGTCTGCGTGAGCACGTGGCCGACCGGTGACGCGCCATAGCGGACCATCCGCGCAAGAAGGCCGGTGTCGGTGTCGAAGTAGAGCGTCGCCAGGAAGCCTCGCGGACCATTTCCCTGCACCACGGCGTAGTCCTTGTTGCCGATCGCCCTGGGCATGCCGCTGCGCCAGTTCGTGAGGGCATCCTTGATGCCTCCCGGGAACGCCAGCTTTGCTTCGAACATCTGGCCGTCGAGCTCTTCGCCGACGATCGTGTAGTCGCGCAGGAGCGCACGTGGGGTCTTGACCGTGCCGGTGTTGCCGTTGACCGTCCAGAGGCTCTCGCCGCGATCCGGATGGTCCTTGTAGTTGATGAGCGTGGTGCGCTTGCCGGGCGACTTCGCGAAGATGGTGAAGTCGGCGGTGCCGCCAAAGTCTCCAAAGCCGATGCTGGTGCCCGTTGCGATGTAGCTGGTGAGTCCGTTCAGCCGCTGGGCGCCGCCGAGCGCCGCGATGTACTTGTCGAGTATCTGCGTGGCCGGCGGCTGATCCTTATCCTGCACGACGAGGTCGTCGAGTTCGTCGTTCGGCGCTTCGTACAGCCGGTCGAGCATGATGGAGCTTGCCGGGATGTCGCGGCCGTGATGGCACGTCCAGCACGTCACTTTCTGCGCGCCGCCGAACTGCGTCTGGTTGATGGCGGCCACCATTTCCACCATCCGGCGCGCGGTCCGCTTCACGCGCGTGTCGACCACCCAATCCACCGTGTCCGTGCCGGCGCCGGGGTGACAGTCCGCGCAGTCCCAGCCGAGCGCGCCCGAGATGACGCCCATGGCCGCGATGAAATCGTCGACGGTCAGATTCTTCAGCGTGCTGGTCGTGACGTTCTTGAAAAACGTTCCTGCGATGGCCCCAGGAGGGG
This sequence comes from uncultured Acidobacteriota bacterium, assembly GCA_963755195.1. GTDB lineage: Bacteria > Acidobacteriota > Vicinamibacteria > Vicinamibacterales > CAVVIG01 > CAVQJU01. The sequence continues at coordinate 154,653 of CAVWIZ010000002.1, forward strand.
GCGACGGGATCACGGCCTGTGCCGACGGCCGCACGGCGTACACGAAACAACCCAGCCACGCGGCCGTTACTGCAGCGGCAGTCAGCCGCCATGAAACCTTCATGTTCTTCTCCTCCGTAAGAGACCAAATAGCATAGCGTACCGCTACGCGAAGTGGGCCCCGGTCGTTTCGACGTAAACCGCGTAGAGCGACTGGCTGGCGGTCATGAACAGGCGGTTCCGGCGCGAGCCGCCGAAGCACACGTTCGCGCACGTCTCGGGCAGGCGAATCATCCCGATGCGTGTGCCGTCAGGTGCGATGACCTGGACGCCGGGCCTCGCGCCCGCCCAGATGTTGCCGTCCACGTCGCACCGCATGCCGTCGGCGGCCGATGGCGCGCCCGTGCCCGGAATATCGAGCTGGATGAATCGTTTTCCGTTGCGGAGCGATTTGCCATCCACGTCGTACACGCGGATGTCTCGCCCCATGCCGGTGTCGGCCACGTACAGCTTCTTATAGTCGGGCGAGAAGCAGATGCCGTTCGGCCCGCTCTGATCGTCGGTGACTTTGTCGATCTGCAGCGTCTTGCCGTCCACGCGGTAGACCGCTTCCTTCGTCTCCTGCTCGCTTTTGTAGCCTTCGTAGTTCCCGCGGATGCCGTAAATCGGATCGGTGAACCAGAGACCGCCGTCCGGATGGACCGCGATGTCGTTCGGCGAATTCAGTTTCTTGCCGTTGAACTTGTCCGCGATGACCGTCACGGTGCCGTTGTGCTCGTAGCGCACGACGCGGCGCCCGCCGTGCTCGCACGAGAGCTGCCGGCCCTCGAAGTCGAACGTGTTGCCGTTGCTGTAGCCTGACGGATTCCTGAACACGGTCACGCGGCCGTCTTCCTCGGTCCAACGCATCTGGACGTTGTTGGGGATGTCGCTCCACACGAGATACCGGCCGACGCTGTTCCACGCGGGTCCCTCGGCCCACAGCGTGCCGAAGTGCATTCGCCTGATGGTCGTGTTGCCGACGATGTAGCGGCGGAAGCGGTTGTCGAGGCTGACGATGTCCGGATCGGGGTACTGAAGCGGATCGGCTCTGTTCCAGTCGCGCGGCGAGGGAACGGGAGAAACCGGCGCCTGCGCCGGCGCCTGCGCGCCGAGATGGGCGAAACCGGCGGCGCCCGCAACTGCAGTGGTGAGAAATGCCCGCCGATTGACCGCCACGGTTCAGCTCCTCGTGATCTTGAAGTCGCCCTTCACGGCGCCTTCGGTCCACGTGCCCGTGATGAAGCGCGCGTAGGCGCCGATGTTCTCCATCTTGCCGTCGATCACGTAGCGGACCGCCCTCCCGGCGGCATCCTTGCCGTCGCCCTCGAGGTGCACCATCCAGGTCGGCGCATCGAACGTGGTGTTTTTCAGCGCCACGCTATTCGGGCCCGGGTTGATCCGGCCGCTGATGGTTTTGCCGTCCCAGTTCAGCTCGACCACCACGCGCGTGCGCGTGTCTTTGTTCGGACCCCAGTCGCCGATCCAGGTGCCCTTCAGCGGATGTCCGAACTGCGCGAAGGAAGTGGAGGAGAGCGCGGTCATCGCGGCAACGGCAACGACGGTCACGAGGCGAGACAGGCGGGCGTGCATCAATCGTCCTTTCGGTGATCGGTAGACGGTGGCGACTCAAGACCCTTCGCGGCTTGAAATTGTACACCCTGGACGCCGCTTCGCCGCAGGGTTGTGGTGGGGCTTCCGGCCAGAGTCTCGACAGACGCCGCCAATCCGCGTATCGTCACCGGATGCGACTGACCGCGATTCTCGCCCTGGTTTCTATCAGCGCCGGTGTCACCGCCGGCTGCGCCTCCACGCCTGGCGCGACGGGGGCGCCAAACGACAGCGCGCGGCTGCTGAGCGTCGATCACTACGTGAGGGTCCGCTCGACGGCGCCGTCGATGAGCGGGCAGATCGCGCAGCTGTATGTGCGCGAGCGGGTTGAAGGACGCGCGCTGTTGCACGGGTCGGCGGGCGTGGTCCTGTTCGTCCACGGCGCGGGCACGCCCGCCGAAGTGGCTTTCGACGTGCCGTACAGCGACTACAGCTGGATGGCCTATCTGGCGCACGGCGGGTTCGACGTGTTCTCGATGGACACGGACCGGCTACGGGCGTTCCACGCGGCCGACGGTCATGAACGACCCGTGCAATCTCGCGCGCAATCAGCAGCGCGCGTTCGTCCCGGGCCTGATTGCGGCTCCGTGCGCGCCGACCTACGCCACCGCCGCGACGACGATCGCCTCGGACTGGAACGACATCGGCGCCGTGGTGGACTACCTGCGCACTCTACGGCATGTCGACCGCGTCAACCTGGTGGCCTGGTCGCTTGGCGGGCCGCGGGCCGGCGGCTACGCGGCGCAGCATCCGGACCGGTGCAGCGATTGGTGCTGCTCTCGCCAGGGTACGGGCGCGCCGTCGCGGACGCCGCGCCGGCTCCGCTGCCCGAGCGCGCGTCGATGAACACGCAGTCCGGCGCGGAATTCACAGCGAACTGGGATCGTCAGGTCGGCTGCCCGGACCAGTACGAACACGGCGGTGAGCGACGCGATCTGGGCGAGCATGCTCGAATCCGATCCGGTCGGCGCCACGTGGGGTAAGGGCGTTCGCCGCGCGCCCGAGACGCAGAGCTGGGGCTGGAATGCGGCGATGGTCGGTAAAGAGTCAGACGCCGACGCTCATGGTTGCCGGCGTGCACGACAAACAGGTGGCCGCCGGCGCGCGTCCGCGAGCTCTACGCCGATCTCGGCGCCCCGGAGAAAGTCTTCGTCGATCTCGCGTGCTCGTCGCACAACGCCATGTGGGAGCGGAACCATACGCTCCTGTTTCAGGCCTCGCTCGAGTGGCTCACCGAGGGCACGGTGAACGGGATGAAGACCGGCATGCTGCAGATGGGATACGACAAGGAGCAGAAGAATGCGGACTAGACGAGTTGCCATCACCGGGGTCGCCATCGCCTCGGTTGCCGCGGTGCTGGCGTCGGCGGCCACCCTGGTCGGTCGCGCGCAAGGCCGCACCAAGGCCCCGACGAGCCCGCGCCTGTATATCTTCGACTGCGGCGTGATCAAAGGCCTTGGCGTCGATCTGTTCGGCTTCAAGAAAGACGAAGTGCCCGTCCGCGATTTCTTCGTGCCGTGTTATCTCGTCGCCCATCCGAAGGGGACATTGATGTGGGAGGTGGGCGTCGTTCCCGACAGCGCGTTTAAGGCCGACGGCGCGCCCGTGACCGAGGGCGTCTCCACGGTCGCCAGGCCGTTGCTGCCGCAACTGGCTGCGGTCGGCTACACGCCGGCGGACATTACGTACTTGAGCATGTCGCACTATCACTCCGATCACACCGCCAACGCGAACGCGCTTCGCCAGATCGACGTGGCTCGTGCGGCTGGCCGAGCGCGACGTGATGTTCGGGACGCCGCCGCCCGGCACGATCATCCAGGCGGCGACGTTCTCCGCGCTCAAAACCGCGAAGACCACCATCCTGAACGATGACGAATACGATGTGTTCGGCGACGGCACCGTCGTCATCAAGTCGACGCCAGGCCACACGCCGGGCCATACGGTCTTGTTCCTCAAGCTGAAGAAGTTCGGCCCGCTGCTCGTGGCCGGCGATCTCTATCACTATCCCGAAGAACAGACGATGAACCGGTTCCCGGGCTTCGAGTTCAGCAAGGAGCAGTCGGCGGCCAGCCGGACGGACGATCGACGCGTTCCTGAAGAAGACCAAAGCCCAGATGTGGATCGAGCACGACGCGGCGACCAACGCCAAGCTGAAGAAAGCACCGGAGTACTACGAATGAACGCAGAGATCGCAGAGATCGCAGAGAACACAGAGAAGACAAATCCTTCTGGTGATCCGCTGCGATCCTGGCGAGGCAAAGCATGAAGAAACAAATCTTCTCCGCGATCTCTGCGATCTCCGCGTTGATCGTCGTCGTAATCCCGATGGCCGTTCGCGGCGCGCCGTCCTTGCCGCACTTCGAGGTAGACCCGTCGTTTCCGCAGACTTCCCGCCGGGAAAGCTCTTCGGCGACATGTCGTCGGTGACCGTCGACGCCCAGGATCACGTCTGGATGATTCATCGTCCCGCGACGGTTCCTGCCGCGCAGCGCGCGAACGCGATGCCGCCGGTCGTCGAGTTCGACTCGTCGGGTAAGCTCCTTGCGGCCTGGGGCGGCCCCGGCGCCGGCTTCGAATGGCCGGAGCGCGAGCACGGCATCTACGCCGGACAGAACGGGCGCGATCTGGGTGAGCGGGAACAACGGATACGCCGCGCCGAATGCCGCGCCGCCTCCGGGCAAGTCCGACGACATGCTGCTCAAGTTCACGCCGGCCGGAAGTTCCTCCTGCAGATCGGCCACAGCGGGAAGAGCACCGGCGACGCCGACCACGACAACGTCAAGCAGGCCGCCGACATGGTGGTGTTCAAGAACGAGCTGTACGTCGCCGACGGTTACGGCAACCATCGCGTGGCGGTGTTCGACGCGACGAGACGGGAAGTTCAAGCGCGTCGTGGATGGCTCGAACGGCGACGCCGCCGTACAACATCGTGCACACCATCAGGGTGTCGAACGACGGGCATGGTGTACGTCGCCGACCGCGACAACAAGCGCGTCCAGGTGTTCACGACCGCGGGAGATTTCAAGCAGGAAGTGATCGTCGGCGCAGACACGCCGTACGCGATCGGTCGCGGGACTGGCGTTTTCGCCCGATCGGGCGCAGCAGTTTCTGTACGTCGCCGACATCGGCAACAACGCGATCGCACATCCTCGATCGGCAAGTCGCTGAAGATCGCTGGACTCGTTCGGGAAAGGCGGAACGGCGCCCGGCGAGTTCGGCACCGTCCACGAGATCGCGACGGATTCGAAGGGCAACATCTATACGGCGGAGTTGCGCACCACGGCGCGTGCAGAAGTTCGTGTTTAAAGGGATCTCGTAGGGGCTGAGGGACTGGGGACTAGGGACTAGGGGCAAGAGGAAACGCAACCACGAAGGCACGAAGGCACGAAGGCACGAAGAACGCTGTTACAAAGAGGTAATCATCCCATTGACAAAACCAGTAGGAACCGGGCTAATCAGCTACTGCCAGTAGCTCTTTCCGCGGCGTAATGAAACTTTGTCGTATCCGTCACCCGCGGTTGCTGCTGCGCTAGCGCTGGTGCGACAGCCGTCGCGAGCAGGCCCGCTTCGTGCGTCCTTCGTGTTCTTCGTGTCTTCGTGGTTAACGATGTGCATCAGCTGTTCACCTTTCCAGGTTCGGCAGAAACCAGGTGAGGAGTCCGATCAGCGGGAGAAATGCGCAAATCTGGTAGACGAACTCGATGCTGGTCGAATCGGCCAGCCAACCAAGTGCGGCCGCGCCGAGGCCTCCCATGCCGAATGCGACGCCAAAGAACAGCCCCGAGATCATCCCGACCCGTCCGGGGACCAGTTCCTGCGCGTAGACCACGATGGCCGAGAAGGCGGACGCCAGGATCATGCCGATCACGATCGTCAGCATGCGGGTCCAGAAGAGGTTCACGTGCGGCAGCAGGATGGTGAACGGAAAGACGCCGAGGATGGATATCCAGATGACCAGTTTTCGGCCGAAGCGGTCGCCGATCGGACCGCCGAGAATCGTCCCGGCCGCGACCGCGCCGAGGAAGATGAAGAGCTCGATCTGCGCGTGTCGCACTGAGACGTGAAACCTGCTGATCAAGTAGAACGTGTAGTAGCTGCTGAGGCTGGCCAGATAGAAATACTTGGAGAAAATGAGCGCGACGAGCACGGCGATCGCCAGCAGGATTCGCTGCTGCGACAAGCCGGGGCGCGCCGCCCTGGTCTGCACCTCCTGCGCCGTGTGTGAGGCCGGCGTCAACGTTGCCGATGTGGTCAGTGTCGACAGCGGCCGGCTCACCTGATACCACCCGCCGATTTTCCAGAGCACCGCCATCGCGATCAGGGCGACGATCGAGCACCACGCGATGCTCAGCTGGCCGCGCGGCAGCACCAGAAACGCCGCCAGCAGCGGGCCGAGCGACGAGCCGACGTTGCCGCCCACTTGAAACAGCGATTGCGCCATGCCGTGGCGTCCACCCGACGCCAGGCGTGCGACGCGCGACGACTCGGGATGAAAGACGGCTGAACCCACGCCGACCATGCCGGCGGCGACGAGCAGCGACGACAACCGGCCCGCCACGGCGAGCAGCAACAGTCCCACCAGGGAAAATCCCATGCCGGCCACGAGCGAGTACGGCGTGTGGTGGCGGTCGGTGTAGAGACCGACGAGCGGCTGGAGGAGCGAGGCGGTGAGCATCAGCGTCAGGGTCATCAGGCCCACTTGCGCGAAGCTCAAGTGGTAGGACGACTTGAGGATCGGATAGATCGCCGGGAGGAGCGACTGGATCGTGTCGTTCAGCAGGTGGGAGAAGCTGATGGCAAACAGAACCGGGAACACCGCGCGTCGGGACATTCCTTGACTTTACCAGCCCAGCCGCACCGCGTACCAGAGCCCGCCGCAGATCAACGCGCCAACACTGACGAGCGACGTCACGCTCGTGGCCAGATACGGGTAAATCATGAGCGCCAGGCCGGCAATCAGGTGAGGCATTCGAGATTGTTTCTTGCCGTACACGAACAGGACGAAGCCGATCCCGCCGGGGATGAGCGACAGGAAGATCCACGTCGGGTCGAGGTTCATCGACTCGAGTGGCTATTTCGCGGGTTGCTGCTTCGCATAGAGCGCGTCGTACAGGTCCCACCTGGCCGTGTCGAGCGCGCCTTCGGCGTGCTGGGTGCCGCCGAGAATCATCGCGCGACCGGTGGCTTTGTCGCGATAGGCAGGCCACATCACCAGGCCCTTGCCGTTCGGATTCCCCGCTCGCGCAAAATTCACCCAGTACGACGACACGATGTCGGCGAGTTTGCGGTCGGCCGCCGATGCGGAGGTGAGCTCCGGCGAGCTCCCGTCGGGGAATACGCGGACCGCCTTCAGGTTGTTGAAGACGTACGGGATCTCGGCCGTGTGGGTGGCGCGAAGGTTGGGCTTGCCGGGTTCGACCGGGGGCTCGTGCGTGAAGTAATAGAGGTACGCCTGCTTGCCGAGCCTGGCCTGGGCCTGGGCGTACAGACGCATGTGCCACGCCATCTCGTCGCGAAACGCGGCCTCCGACGAGCGGGCGGCTTCCGCGTCCGAACCGGCCGGATAGAGCTTCAAGTACGCATCCGACAGATCGCCCCAGCGGCCGCGAACGCGGTTGGCCCACTGCTCGGCCGTCGGGCCACGGAGAACGAACGAGCCCTCGTCCCTGTTCGACCCGACGAGCACATCCACGGCGTTCTGACGGCCCGCGGCAAATGTGAGGGACAGGTCCTCGGGAATCGCCCAGCCGTCCACAATCATCCCGGCGCCACGCAGGCCTTTCGTGATGTCCTCGGTGGACTTCGCGCGCAACTCGGCGAGCGGCAGGGCCGCCATCGGCGACGCCCCCCGGCCTGTGCCCGGCCCTTCAGCCGACGCACGCGAGCGCATCGGCCCCATGCTCAGCCCCATCCACGCGCCGCTTTCCGAAATGGCGCGCCGGAACAGTCCTTTCGCGAGCGGCGATCCCACCAGGCCGGCCGAGATCGCCGCACCCGCCGACTCGCCGAAGATCGTCACGTTGGCCGGATCGCCGCCGAAGGCCGCGATGTTCTTCTTCACCCAGGTCAGCGCCGCCAACGAGTCCAGGACGCCCTGGTTGCCCGAGGCGTTGTGGCCCGACTCCTTCGTCAATTCGGGATGTGAAAAGAATCCAAAGGGGCCGAGGCGATAGTTGAACGTGACGAGGACCACGCCTTTTCGGGCGAGCGCCTCGCCGTCGTTGTGACGGCTTGACCCCGCGCCTTCGGTGTACGCGCCCCCGAAGATCCACACCATCACCGGGCGCCGTTCGGACGCGCGTGTCGCCGCGGTCCACACGTTGAGGTAGAGACAGTCTTCGTCGGCTCGCGGCGAGTCGGGCATATCCACCGAGACGTTCAGGCGTCCCTCGCCTTTGGGCTGCGCGCACACGGGGCCGAACGTATCGGCCGAGTGGACGCCTTCCCAGCGCGCCACGGGCTGCGGGGCCTTCCATCGCAGCGGGCCCACGGGCGGCGTCCCGAACGGGATGCCCCTGAACACTCGCACGCCGTCGGGCGAGTTCACCGCCGGCGCGATCAAGCCCGCATCTGTTCGCACCGGATCGGTAGCTGCTGCAGGCAGAACGACGATCGCGGCAACTGCGAAGGGCCGCGCATGTGAACGCGAATCGTTTCCCCAACCCCTAACCTCCAACCCCTAGCCCCTAGTCCCTAGCCCCTAGCTCAGCCTAGCCCCTAGTCCCTAGTCCCAGTCCCTTACATGTAGTTAAGCTATAGTCTACGGCACTCCACGGAGGAGAGACGCGATGAAGCACATGTTCCGGCTGCGAAGCGGCGTTGGCGTTCTGGCTGTGGCGCTCATCGGCGTCTCTGCCGTTGCTGTCGGCCGGGGGCAGGCGCCAGCCCGCAGGTTCGTGCCCGTCACCGACGCGATGCTGCAGAAGCCCGCTCCCGGCGACTGGCTGAGTTGGCGGCGGACGCCCGACGGCTGGGGTTTCAGCCCGCTCAACCAGATTACCCGCGCCAACGTCTCGCAGTTGAAGATGGTGTGGACGCGCGGGCTCATCGGACCGGGGAATCAGGAGGGCACACCGCTCGTCCACGACGGCGTGATGATCATCCCGAACCCGGGCGACAACATCATCGCGGTCGAGGCCACCACCGGCGACCTGCTGTGGGAATACAAACGCAAGCTGCCCGAGGGCGTGCGGCCCAAGACGAGCCGCACGGTCGCGATGTGGGGCAACCTGATCATCAATTCGAGCTCCGACAACATGATGTACGCGCTCGACGCGCAGACCGGCGCGCTTGTCTGGGAAACCAAGGTGCTCGACGCCAACAAGCGCGCACCGACGAGCGGCGGGCCGATCATCGCGAAAGGCAAAGTCATCACCGGCCGCCAGTGCCAGCCCGACGCCGGCCGCGACTCCTGCGTCGTCACGGCGCATGACGCCCAGACCGGCAAGGAGCTGTGGCGCTTCCACACGATTCCGGGTCCCGGCGAGCCGGGCTACGAATCGTGGGGCGATGTGCCGATGGAGCAGCGATGGCATGTCGGCACCTGGATGGTGCCGAGCTACGACCCCGAGCTGAACCTGATCTACGTCGGTACGTCGGTGACGATTCCGGCGCCGAAGTTCACCCTGGGCGGCAACGAGAAGCAGCACCTCTATCACAACTGCACGCTGGCGATAAACGCCGACACCGGGAAAATCAGTTGGTACTACCAGCACGTCGTCGATCACTGGGATCTCGACCATCCATTCGAACGAATACTCGTGGACACGGTGGTTTCGCCCAGAGCGAGTGACGTGCGGTGGATCAACCCCAGAGTCCGGGCGGGGGAGCGGCGCAAGGTGATCACCGGGATTCCCGGCAAGACCGGCGTCGTCTACACGCTCGACCGCCAGACCGGCGAGTTCCTGTGGGCGCGGCCGACCGTCATGCAGAACGTGATCAGCAACATCGATGGCGCCACGGGCAAGGTGATCGTCAATCCCGAGGTGCTCTTCACGAAGATCAACGAAGAGAAGTTCGTCTGTCCCGGCAGCAGCGGCGGCAAGAACTGGCCGGCCGGCGCCTACAGCCCGTTGACCAACGCCATGTACATGCCGATGCAGAACATGTGCATGACCGCGACCACGACAGTCGATACGCGCGACCCGTCGAAGGTGTACGGCATCAACATGAAGCAGGAATTCGCGATCGGCGCCGACAAAGTCGGCACCGTGTGGTCGATCTCGGCCGAGACCGGCCAGACGCTGTGGAAGCACGAGCAGCGCGCGGGCATGCTCTCGCTGGTCGCGACCGGCGGCGGGCTCGTGTTCGGCGGCGATTCGAACGGCCGGTTCAAGGCCCTCGACGACAAGACCGGCGCCGTGCTGTGGGAAGCCATCGTCGGGTCGCCGGCCAGCGGCTATCCGATCAGCTTTTCCGCCGGCGGCAAGCAATACGTGGCGGCCATTGTCGGGCCGTCGCTCGAGGCGAGTTCCACTCGAGGGCTGACGCCGGAGCTGAAGACCGGCAACGGGCCCAATATTTTCGTGTTCGCGCTGCCCTAGAAGACTGTAGCGCGCGATGGCGGCCCTGAATGGGCCGCCCTGCTGGAGGAGTCTCGATGCGGAAGGCGAACCTCTTCGGTTTCGCGTTGATCGGCGCCGTCGCTCTGTCCTTCGGCGTGGGCCGGGCACAACAGCCGCCGCCCGGCGCCCGTCAGTATCCGTACCCGCCCGTGCGCGACCAGCGCGGGGCGATTCCGGCGGGCCCGAGAGTCGGGCCCTGGAACAGCCCGGCGCTTGGCGACGGCCCGTTCCCGTTCGACAGCTACGAACAGCGGGGACTTCGCGCGGTGGTCGTCACCAAAGGGCTGTCGCACCCGTGGAGCCTCGCGTTCCTGCCGGACGGGAGCCTCCTGATCACGGAGCGGCAGGGACGCCTGCGCATCGTGCGCGACGGCAAGCTCGACCCGACACCCGTCGCCGGCACACCGGCTGTCGTCGCGCTCGGCACGATGGCCGGCCTGATGGACATCGCGCTTCACCCGAACTTCGCGCAGAACAAATGGATCTTCATCTCGTACCACAAGCCGATGGGCACGGCGAAGGGCGTGGACGGCCGCGACTCGCCGCTCGCCAGCAACTCGATTCTTCGCGCCACGTGGGACGGCAAGGCGCTGACCGACGTCCGCGACATCTTTGTCGCCGACGATGTGGATATGGAGGCGTCGCGGATCACGTTCGGCCCGGACGGCATGTTGTACATGGGGATCGGCGGGCCGGGCACCGGATCGAAGATCAGCATGGACCGGGCGCAGGGCACGAACGACCTCGCGGGCAAGATACTCAGAATGAAGGATGACGGCAGCGTTCCGCCGGACAACCCGTTCGTGGGAAAGGCCGGCTACAAGCCGTACATCTTCTCGCTCGGCCACCGCGTCCAGCTCGGACTGGCTTTCAATCCCTATACGAGCGAGCTCTGGGAAAACGAGAACGGTCCAAACGGCGGCGACGAGCTGAATATCGTTCGCGCCGGCAGGAACTACGGCTGGCCCATCGTCAGCTACGGCCGCGACTACAACGGACCGCGATTCAGCCCGACGCTCGCGGGCATGGAAGACCCGATCGTCTATTGGGTGCCGTCGATCGCGACCTCGGGCCTGGCGTTCTACACCGGCGACAAGTTCCCGGGTTGGAAGCGGAACGTGTTTGTGGGCGGCATGCGCGAAGGCGAGATCGCGCGCAGCGGGCAACTGCAGCGCATTGTCTTCAACGACAAGTGGGAGGAGATGCGCCGCGAGCCGCTGCTGCGCGAGTTGCACCAGCGCATCCGCGACGTGCGGCAGGGCCCGGACGGACTGCTGTACCTGCTGACCGAGGAAGATCAGGCCGCGCTCCTGCGGATCGAACCCGTGCCCGGAGAGACGCGCTAGCGCGCTGTGAGGGAGTCGGGCGCAGGCGGTTGAAGAGTTCCTGATGGACGATCAACTCATCGTGCCGACCGTCATTCGGAATCTCGATCTCGCCACGGTGCGCGAGCGGTTGATTCAGAAAAAGGGCTGGACGCCGGAATACGCGGACCGCATGGTCGAGGAATACCGCGAGTATCTGGCGCTCTTCTATTTCCATCCGGGCGAAGAGCTCGTTCCACCGACGCAGGATCTGGATGACGTGTGGCACGAGCACATTCTCGACACCCAGCGATACTCGGCAGACTGTCGGAAGGTGTTCGGCCGGTTCATTCATCATGTGCCGGGCCTCGAACACGGAACCGACCGTCATACCGAAGGTCTGCAGCGAACCCGCCGCCATTGGTGGCAGCGGTTCGGTCGCGATCGTCGCCACGCGCTGTCGTTCCGCCGGAACGAGAGCGGCGGCTTCGACACGGTGATCCTCGGCAGCTCCTGCACGTCGTACATGCCGCCGGCACACGAGCACTCGAGCTTTTTCGACGGGTGGTTCTCCGGTGGGCACAGCGGCGGCGCCGGCGGAGGCGCGGAGTTTGACGGCCACTGCCACGGCGGCGATATGGCGACAGCGGCGGAGGTGGCGACGCCAGCGGAGGGGAGATGGCGGCGGAGGCGGCGATGGCGGCGGCGGTGGCGATGGCGGCGGCGGATGCGGCGGTGGTGGCGATTGAGCGAGCCGCCCGTACTGATTGCGGGCAGCGGGCACCTGGGCGATCGCCTCGAGCTGCTGCTGCGCACGACGCGTTCCGTCATCCGCGTTGAGCCCGTCCATCCCGGTCCGCTCGGGAACGTTCGAACGCGCGCTCGAGCGTGCGTCGATCGCAACCGCCGCGTCGATCTATGTCGTCGATGACGGGACGCCACGAACATCCAGTTCGTGCTCGCCGCGCTGAAACTCCGGCCGGACATCTCCATCACGATGGCGCTCTCGAACGAGCGCCTCGCGCCGCACGTCCAGCAGCTCCATCCGAACCTGGTCGTCGTCAATCCCTGGGAAGCCGTCGCCCCCGACATCGTCAAGGCGCTCAAAGAGCCGGCCTCCACCGCTGCCGCCAGCCCGGCCGCTCTGCCGATCGTCCAGGCGCCGTACCGCACATGGATTCGCGAGAATCGCGTGCTGCTGTCGCTCGCGGCGGCGTTTCTGTCGCTGATGGCCGGCGCGACGGCCTTCTTTCACACGAGCGAACGGCTCGATTGGATGACGGCCCTCTACTTCGTCGTCACGATGGCGACGACGACCGGGTTCGGCGACATCAGCCTGCGCGACTCGAGCGTCGCGGCCAAAGTCGCGGGCATGCTGACGATGCTCTCGTCGATCGCGTTCGTGTCGATCTTCTTCTCGCTGCTGATCGATCGCATCGTTGCGCGGCGAACGGAGAACCTGCTCGGACATCGCCGCCACGCCCTCGACGGTCACGTCGTCGTCTGCGGACTGGGGCGCGTCGGCTATCACCTCGTCGAGCGGCTTCGCGCCGAAGCGTATCCTGTGCTCGTGGTCGAGAAGGACGCCGGCAATCGGTTTCTGCCCGCGGTTCGCGAGCTTGGGATTCCTGTCATGATCGCCGACGCGACGGTTTCGAGAACGCTGCTCGACGCCGCGGTCGACAGGGCGTCGGCGGTGGCCTCGATCGTGGGCGACGACCTCGTCAACCTCGAGGTCGGCCTGAACGCGCGCGCGATCCATCCGCGCATTCGCGTCATCCTGCGCATCTTCGACCGCGACACCGCCGAGGAGCTGCGTCGGCGCATCAACATCCACTACGCCATCAGCACATCGGCGATCGCGGCGCGGGCGATGCTGGAGCGGGGCGCTCAACGGTCTGTATGACGGGCGCTTTCTGGGCCGCCGCGTCCACCGTGTTGCTCGTCGCCTGTGGGGGCGGCGGTGACGGCGGCACTCCGTCACCCTCACCCTCGCCTCAACCGACTCCTCAGAATGTCTGTGCCGCCTCGACAGCCTCGTCGGACGCGGAGCCGGGCGCGCCACGCGTGTCGAAGACGCCCGCCGGCGCTCTCGATCCCGATCCGCGAGGCACTATTTTCGATGTGCTCTGGGATCATCGTGCGGCGGTCGCCCGCGGCACCCTCTCTCCGCTGCGCCTGAGCGCGCCGACCGCCACGTCTGATGTCGGCGACATCGCCGTCATCCAGGACGACGGCGACCTTGTTACAGCGGGGAATACGTTCGACCTTCGACTGACGGGCCTGCACGCCGTGCCCAATGCCGCCGGCGGTTACGACATCGTCCGCATCGATCCGGCGCTTCCGTTCCGACATCGGCGACCGGGTCACCCTGGGCGACGATGACAGCGTCGCGAAGACCGTGCCGTTCACGTTCACGTTCTTCGGCCGGACCGAGTCGGCGGCGTTCGTGAACTCCGACGGCAACATCACGTTCGGCGAGGCCGATCGCGCCAGCACCGATCGCAACGTCGCGCGGCTGTTGACGGGCGCGCCGCGTATCGCGCCGTTTCTCGCCGACCTGGACCCGTCCGTGGGCGGCACCGTGTCCGTGCGTGCAGCGGCAGACGCGTTCACGGTCACCTGGTGCGGCGTGCATGTCTTCGGCTCGGCCCTTCAGGCCACGCTGCAGACATCGCTCCTCCCTGACGGCAGCGTCGAGATGAAGTATGCGGATGCGCCGGCCTTTACGGCCGCCGATGGAGTCGTCGGCGTGTCGCCGGGCCGAACGGGCACGTTTCTCCCGGTCGATCTGAGCGCGGCCACCTCGGGCGCTGGGTTGGCGGGCGGCGCGGGAGCTGTGGGCGAACGGTTCGCGCCGCAGGCCTCACTGGACCTGGTGTCGGTCGCGCGCAAGTTCTACGCGACGCATCCCGACGCGTACGATCAGCTCGTCATCTGGACCGACGCGCCGTTGACGACGCCCCAGACGTTCTCGTTCGAGGTCACGGTCGCGAACGAGATCGCGGGGATCGGGATCGACCGCTTCGACGTCTCCCGCGATTTCGGCAGCGCCGGCCGGCTGAGAAGCGTCGTCCAGATGGACAACGTCGCGAAGTTCCCGGACGACCCCGCCATGAAGTTTCTGGGCGAAAACACCACGCTCAGCGTCGTGGGCCAGGAAGTCGGACACCGGTGGCTGGCGTTCCTGCGTTTCAGCGATCACAATCGCCAGGCGTCGGACGCGCTGCTCGGCCGCGACAAGGCCCACTGGAGCTTCTTCTTCAACTCGGACGCGTCGGTGATGGAAGGCAATCGGATTCAAGATCTCGGCGGCGGATCGTTCCGGACCGTGGCGGCAGTGGAGAAGTACAGCCTGCTCGATCAGTACGCGATGGGACTGGTGCGTGACATCGACGTGCCGTCGTTTTTCTATGTCGAGAGCCCGCTCAACGTCCAGCCGGCCGCGACGGCGGAATCGGCGCCACGGGTGGGCGTCACGTTCAACGGCACGCGCCGGGACGTGCTGATCAACCACGTGGTCGAGGTGCTGGGCCGGCGTCAGCCGGGGGCCGACGATTCGTCCAAGGTTCATCGTCAGGCCTTTCTCTTCGTGGTCGGCCGCGGCCGGACGGCCGACTCGTCGGCCGTCGCCAAAATCGACAGAATTCGTCGTGCCTGGGAAGGTTTCTTCACGACCGCGACCGACGGGCGGGGCCGCGCCGAAACCAGACTCGTCCCGGCGTCCTGATCCTGCCGGGCGCACACACGTGCCGAGATCGACCTGCCCACCACGGGGTTGGGCGGTTTTGGGGCCGGCATGACCCTGTCGGTCGACGTCCCCGCAGCGAATACCCCCACGGTCACCGCAGCGCTCGCAACGCTCGCAGCGTTTAGGGGCATTCAAACGAAATGCTCGGCGGTCACTGCGTGCGCGGCGGTGATCGTTTTCTGGGCTGTCGACCGTGATCGCTCGGCATGCGCGCCGAGGACAGGCGCCACGCCAAATTAGAAGCAGCTCTAGCGGACGCGTCCGGCCGTCGGCCTTCCCAGCGACACTTCGGCTCCGACGTAAATGGTCCGGCCGCGATTCACCGGGATCGTGTCCCCGGTGTTGCCGCCGAGGTCCGGCATCCACACCTGCTGATTCGTCACGTTCTCGGCGTGCACGAAGAACGCAAGGCTCCTGGCGGCGTTGGCGTGCCAGAAGTGCGAGATGTCGAAGCCGCAAGTGCGCGTTGACGAGGTGATGCGACGTGGGGGCGGGATTGAGCGTCGCGCCGTAGGCGAGCCCGCCGTCGTAGCCGTCGAACAGGCTCGCCGTCAGTCCGTTCGCCGACTCGTAGCTGATGCCGGCCTTGGCGCCGAAGTTGGGGACCGTCGTGACGTTCTGCTTGCCGCTGCCGTCTTCGTTCGTCTGATACAACACGGAGCCCAGCACGAAGAACCCTTTGTCGAGGTAGAACTTGCCTTCGATTTCAACGCCGTGGAAGGTCACCTCTCCCAGGTTCTGATATCGCCAGCGCGCCTGACTGGTGTCAACCGTGATGCTGTCGGTCAGTCTGCTGCGGAAGACGTTCGCGCCGACTTCGACGCGCTCCCGCTGGTAGGTGGCGCCGAGGTCGAACGTATTCACGACTTCGGGGACGAGGTCGGGGTTCCCGGCGAGGCCTGGATGATTCAACCGGGTTTCGTTGATGCTCGGGGCCCGGAAGGCCGCGCCGTACAGGGCCTTCACGTTGACGTGCGCCATGGGAGTCCAGATGAGGCCGGCTCTGGGGACGACGTCGGGAGCGAGGGCGCCGATCTTGTTCGCCTGGAACCCGCCGATGACCTTCAGGCTCGGCGTGAACCGATGATCCAGTTGGGCGTACACCGCTTCACCTGGCCTGCTGCCCTCCGAGATGACGATGTTGGGAGTGATGCCGAGGTAGATTTCGTGCCCTTGGATGTAGTTGTACAGCGCGCCGATCGTCAGGCGGTCCCTGGAAGTGGGGTTCACGACGTTCGTCCATTCGAGCACGAACTCATGAGAGTCTCTCGCGATCATCGCGAAGCCGGTGGAGTCGAGCGTGTTGCGCGTATAGGTCAGGTTCACGCTCGTGTCCCAGTTCCTTGCGGCTTTCGTCGTGAATCCGACGTCAGCAAAACCCCTTTGCAACGTCGTTTCCCCGACCTGGCCGCGGACGAAGTTCCCCGACGTCCACTGCGTAAAGGACGACATGAAACTGAGGCCTCTGAAGTCAGCTCCGACGTACGCGCCCGGCGCGCGATTCGAGATCACGGCATTCGACACCGGACTCGCGCCCGCCGCCAACGGATCGCCGAGCGACGTGGGGTAGTAATACGGCGTCGTCCAGTCGGGCTTCGCGTGGACCTGGACGCTGGCGATGAGGCTCAGATCGCCGCATCTCAACATCGCCTGGCCCGAGGTGTCGAAGGCGCCGGATCGTCCGGCCAACCCGGTGAGCACAAGACCGTTTCGGTCGGCTTTCTGGACGATCAGGTTCACGACGGCCGAGAACGCATTCGATCCGTACAGCACCGAGCCCGGCCCCTTGATGACCTCGATGCGTTCGAGCACGTTGACCGGGAACGCCTCCAGCAGATCGCTGATGAGCCCGCCTTCGAGAATCTCGCGGGTCGGCCGTCCGTTGATGAGGATCAGGATGTGTCCGCCGTTGGGCTTGGTCTGATCTCCGCGAGCCGCGATGAGGCTCCGGTCGGTGAAGTACGAGCTGGTGCCCGTCAGGCCGGGCACGCGTGCGAGGATCTCGCCGAGGGTGACGCCGCCGAATCGCTGCAGCTCGTCTCGCGTGACCACCGAGATCATCCCCGGCGCGTCGGCCAGCGCCTCGGACGATTTCGACGCCGTGATCACCTTGACGTTGAGCAGCGACTCCAGATCAATCGACAGGAGATCGCCCGGCTTGTCCGTCCCGGCGCACGCTCGGCCGGCGTCGTCGGCCACGGCCGGCGCGGCCGTCAGGCAGAAGACGAGGAGGGAGCCAAGAATGCGCCGTTGATGGTGTGTCATAGATTATCTCGACTGAGTGTCCGGGGTTGAGGCGAGGGCGCGATTGTCGGCTTCGTCTTTGTCCAGCTTGGCGACCACCGCTTCGTAGCACGGGGGGCAGATGCCGTGACTGAACTGCACATCGGTGTGCTGCCCCAGGTAGCGATCGACCTGTTCCCAGTAGTTCGGTATCGCGTGCGCACGGCCTTGCAGTAGCTGCAAATCGGAAGGAGGCCGCGCAGCTGTTTCACGTTCGACAATGCCGACTGCAGCTCTTCCACCGCTCGGCGAGACGCTCCTGCAGTGAAACACGCGGAGCCCCGACCTGTACGCGGGCGCGCAGTTCTTCGAGACTCGAACGGCTTGATCAGGTAGTCGTCGGCGCCCGCGTCGAGACCCGCCACCAGATCCGCGCTCGCGTCGCGGACGTCAGGAGGATCACGTACAAGCGGGCGAGTGACTCCGGTCTTGCGGATCCGCCGGCAGATCTCCGGGCCGTCGACGCCGGGCATCATCCAGTCGAGGATCGTCAGCGCGATGGTGTCGTCGCGCTGCAGGATGTCCCAGGCAGCCGACCCGTCGTACGCGACGACCACGTCGAGCCCGAGGCGCTCGAGGGCGCTTCGCCAGGATGGCAGGGCGGTCACTCGGTCGTCTTCTGCGATTAGTGCGCGCACGGTCACCTCCGTGGCGTGTTCGTTCCAACTGGTTCAGGCTTCCATGGCGATGCGCCGCCTCGGCGGCCAGCCGACGCCACGCCGCTTCGCGCCGCGTCGAGCCGGCCTTCGGCGCCGATTCGTTCGAGCGTCGCCGTCGCTTCGAACAGGGCCGGTCGCCGACATGTTGCCGGCCGCCCCTTTCAGGGCGTGAGCCGTCCCCGGATCTGCTCGGCGTTGTGCCGATCGATCGCCGCCTTGATCGCGGCGAGCCGGACCGGGACAGTCTTCGAGGAAGAGCCGAATCACGTCGCCGAACAAGCTCCTCGTCGCCGCCGAGCCGCTCCATGATGCGGTCGCGGTCGATCGCCGCCGCCGGAGCCGCCGTGCGGTTCGGCGTCCGCGCGGGCGCTCGCCGGAGCCGTCTCGGCTTCGACGCTGGCATACAGCAGCATCGGGTCGATCGGCTTGGACAGTAGCCGTCCATGCCGGCGGCCAGGCAGCGCTCGCGGTCGCCCGTCATCGCGTGCGCGGTCATCGCGACGATGCGGACGTGGCCGCCGGCTCTCGCGCTCGCGCTCGCCGGATCGGCCGCGGTGGCTTCGAACCCGCCCATCTCCGGCATCTGCACGTCCATCAGCACGAGGTCGAAGGGCTCGCCGGAGCCTGGCCGTCCATGGCGGCGAGCGCCTCGCGGCCGTTGTTGGCGACGGTCACGTGTGGCCGCGCCTGGTCAGCAGCCCGACGGCGACGCGCTGGTTGACGACGTTGTCTTCGGCAAGCAGCACGTTGACAGTGAGCGCCACCGGTCCGAGGCGGCGCGTGGCCGCCTCGACGGCGGCGCCGCCTCGCGCGACCGGTGACGAGCGCGATCGTCGAGCGCGCGTCAGGCAGCTTCGCCGTGTCGAATCGACGCCGTGAAATGGAACGTGCTGCCGACGTCCGGGCTCGCTCTCGACCCAGATGCGGCCGCCCATCATGCTGCACGAGCGTCGACGAGATGCGTGAGCCCGAGGCCGGTGCCGCCGAACCGGCGCGTCGTCGAGCCGTCGGCCTGGCTGAACGCCTCGAAGATCGTCGCGTGCTTGTCGGCCGGGATGCCGATGCCGGTGTCGGCGACCGCGAAGTGCAGCATCGTGCAGCCCTCGCCCCGTGCTCTCTTCGCGCACGGCGAGCACGCACGCGGCCGTGCTCGGTGAACTTGATCGCGTTGCCGACGAGGTTGGCGAGGACCTGCCGCAGCCGCACCGGGATCGCCGACGATGCCGTCGGGCACCTGCGGGCGTCGATGTCGCAGACGAGCTCGAGCCCCTTCTGGTCGGCCTTGACGGCGAGCGGCTTCAGCATGTCTGCGCGACCAGCTCGCGCACCGAAAACGGCATCGACTCGAGCTCGAGCTTGCGCGACTCGATCTTCGAGAAGTCGAGGATGTCGTTGAGGATCGCGAGCAGCGACTCGGCCGACGGCTGCACCGTCGTCAGGTAGTCGCGCTGCTGGCCGTCGAGCTCGGTGTCGAGCGCGAGCTCGGTCATGCCGATGATGCCGTTCATCGGCGTGCGGATCTCGTGGCTCATGTTGGCGAGGAACTCGCTCTTGGCGCGGCTCGCCTCCATGGCCTTGTCGCGCGCGGCCACGAGGTCGGTGTTCGTCGGCCGAAGCTCCGCCGTGCGCGCTTCGACGGTGCGCTCGAGCTGTTCCTGGTGCTGGAGCAGCTGGCCGTCGCGCTCCTGGATCTCGACGAGCATCTCGTTGAAGCCGTCGATCAGCTCGCCGATTTCGTCGTGCCCGGTCGGCTTCGACGCGCACGTCGTAGCGATGCTCGCGCGTGACGGCGCGCGTCACCGCTGGTCAGCCGCAGCAGCGGCGCCGAGATGACGCGCTGCAGCCGGCTCGACAGCATGAGCGCCAGGCCGACGGCGCCGAAGAGCGCGATGAGCCAGGATTCGCAGGGACTGCCAGCCACGCGGCGCGCAGCTCCTGCAAGGTCGGACTCCGACGTAGATGGTGCCGATCGACTTCGCCGCCGAGCACAATCGGCCGGTGAGCATCGAGCGACAGCCGCGCGAGCACGCTGCCACGGCTGGGCTCCGCCGCATCGCGCGCGGTCGTGAATCCTGATGGCCGCCGGATGCTGCGGGATCGCGGTCGAATCGCGCGAGACATGCGTCCGTCGGCAGCAGAATCGCCGCGGTGACGACGTGGGGATTCGGCGCGCAGCGCCGACAGCGTCTCGGCCGCCGCCTTGGCGTCGCCGAAGGTGATGGCGGCCGTGCTGTTGAGCGCCGCGACGTCGGCGATCGTCGCGATGTCGCTCACCAGCCGTGCCCGCGTCGTTCGCCGCGTCGAAGGCCACCAGCACGACCGACGCGACATGCCAGCGAGGCGGCGGCCGCTATCACACCGATGCCCGTCAGCTTCCGCGCCAGCGAGAGGTTGCCGAACCATCGCGTAAGGCTGGACATGGGGTTCGCTCCTTGACGATGTTGCGCGAGGCTCAGCAGCTTCGAGCTGAGTTGAAGCCGCGCCGCGCTGCGCGGCGGCGACGTTGATCGCGAAGCGCATGCGGCCGTTCTCCAGCGTGAGCTGGGCGATTCCCCCAAGGGCGGCGAACCCGTCGCGCGTCACTCGCGGTGAATACCGGTTCGCCCTTGAGGCTCTCCAGCAGCTGGAGCGACCGTTTTGCGTCGAGCCCGCCGACGTACAGCAGATGGCACGAGCGAATCGGGCCGTCGCCTCTGACGACTCCGACAGTCACCTCGTGTCCTTCGATGGCGCGTCCTTTGGTGGTCCGTTCGAGCGCGTCAGCGACCGCGTCGTCGCCGATCACGCAGAGCCCGATTCGCTGCCCGGCCGCCAGCGTGTCGGCGGGCCATTCCGTGAACTTCGCGAAGTTGTAGAGAAACGCCGACGTGACGGTCGCCGCCGTCGCCGCCTGCCCGTACACACGCACCGCCCAACCGAACGCCGCTGTCATCAGCATCACGACAACGCAGAAGAGCTGCCGGCGCGGGGTTCGCGCATGCGACGTCATGTCTGGACGTGTTCGCGCGTGGCGACCGGTGTCGATGAGTCCAGTACGTCGCGAACCCTCCTGGCCAGCGCGTCCGGCAGGAATGGCTTCTGGAGGAACTCGGCGCCGTTCTGCAGGGAGCCGTCGTGCAAAAGAGCGTGGTTGGTATGCCCGGACATGAACAGCGACTTCGCGCCGGTGAACCGCTGCTGCACACGGTTCACAATCTCGACGCCGCAGATGTCGGGCACAATCACGTCGCTGAGAACGAGGTGGAGATCTCCCTGGTGCGACTGGGCCACGTCCGAGGCTTCCTGGCCGTCGCGGGCCACGAGCACGTGATAGCCGAGGCGAGCGAGGACGCGCTGCACGAGAGTCCGGAGGCGGTCGTCGTCTTCGACGACCAGGATGGTTTCCCTGCCGCCCCGATGGGGTGTGACGACGCCCGAGCTCGTCACGGACGACTCCAGACCGACGCTCGGCAGATAGGCGGTGAACACGCTGCCACGGCCGGGCTCGCTGTCGACCCACAGATGTCCCCCGACCTGCTTCACGATGGCGTGGCACGTCGAGAGACCGAGCCCGGTGCCCTTGCCGTGTTCCTTCGTCGTGAAGAAGGGTTCGAACACGCGCTTCCTGGTCTCGGCGTCCATGCCGCAGCCGGTATCGCGGACCGTGAGCCTGACGTATTTGCCGTGCATCGCGGGAAGAAGCGAAGTCGTGTCTCCCTCGCCGAAGTCCACCTGGGACGTCGCGACCGAGAGCGTGCCGCCGTGCGGCATCGCATCGCGCGCGTTGGCGACCAGATTCATGACGACCTGTTCGATCTGGCCCTCCTCAGCCAGCACGTTGCCGATCCCCTGAGTCAGCGCGATGGAGAAGTCGATGTTCTCGGTGAGCACACGCCGGAGCATCCGTTCGACGCCCTCGATGAGCGTGTTCACGTTGAGGACCCTGGCGTCGAACGACTGACGGCGGCTGAAGGTCAGGAGCTGTCTCGTCAGCAAGGCCGCTCGCTCGGCGGCTTCACCGATCGCTTCGGCATCCTCGCGCCGCCGATCGCCGTGCGGCAGGGCGTTGAGGAGAAACGCGTTGTTCCCCATGATGACGGCCAGCAGGTTGTTGAAGTCGTGCGCGATGCCGCCCGCGAACTGGCCGATCGTTTCCACCCGCTGCAATTGCTGCACTTGCATCTCGAGCTGTTTCCGCCCGGTGATGTCGGTGACGATCCCGTCGACGAGTGCCGGATCGGTGCCCAACCTGATGACGGTCCGGTTGTGAAGCCAGATCCAGCGGCCGTCCTTGCGCTGCCATCGGTACTCGGCGTCGAAACCGATTCTGGTTGAAACAAACTGGATGTACGCCTCCAGCACCCGACGGGAGTCTTCAGCGTGGATGCGGTCGAGCCAGATGTTGCCGGCCGAGGCGAGGATTTCCGCAGGCGTGAAGGCGCAGATCGGCTCGACTTTGTCACTGACACATGTCGTCCGGCCGCCCAGTACCGCCGTCCACACGACGCCGTCGACATTGGCGACGAGGGATTGGTACTTGTCCTCGGCGAGGACGTCAGCCGCCATGGGTTCTCTGAGGAGCGGCTGAGACGGGCGAGCCGCCAGAGACGGAAATGCAACCAGGGTTCGGCGATCCACACGGTTCTCTCATGCGAGAACGGGGCCGTAACCTTCTGTCCCGTGATGAAGCAGTAACTGACTGCGATCGTTGGTGTTAGGTGAGTTGAAGTGCGTCGAACGCCGGGCGGAGAGTGCGCCGCCTATGGCGCATGCGCCAGAGTGCTGGGATAGACGCCATGGTGGGAGGGCAGTGTCACGACCTCGACCAGTCTCGACGCGATGCGTTCGACCGGCAGGATGTCCACCGCGGCGAGTAAGGCCGCCGCCGCTTTCGGCATGCCGTAGACCGCGCTGGTGGCCTGGTCCTGCGCGATCGTGTGATGGCCGCGGTCGCGCAGCGCCTTCAGGCCGAGCGCGCCGTCGCGCCCCATGCCGGTCAGCAGCACGCCCGACGACGTCGCCGCGCCACAGCCGGCAGACGCTCTGAAAGAACACGTCCACCGAGGGACGGTACACGTAGTCGATCGCGGCTCGGCGGTGTAGCCGAGCCGATCGGCCGTCTTCATCGCCAGATGGTCGCTGGTGCCCGCGAGCAGCACGTCGCCGGCCGTCGGCCGGTCGCCCTCCCTGGCCACCCGCACCGGCAGCGCCGACTCCTGGCTCAGCCAGTCCGCCATGCCGGCGGCGAACTGTTCATCCACGTGCTGAACGATGACGATCGCGGCGGGAAAGTCTTTCGGGAGGCCGCGCAGCACCGTGGCCAGCGCCGCCGGACCGCCGGCGGACGCGCCGATCGCGATCAGCCGATCGTGGCTGGCGCGCCGGCGAGGCGACGATCGGCCGGCACGCCGGCGCGCCGCCGCGCCGCGCCTTGTCGCCGACGAGCCGCGAGATCGTGGCGATCTTCGCCAGAAGCGGCGCCGCGCTTTCGCGTAGCGATCGTTCCGCCGCCGAGCGAGCGGCGTGTCGACCGCGTCGAGCGCGCCGTGAGCCCATCGCCTCGAAGACCCGGCCGGCGTTGGCGCGCACGCTGCCGGTGACGATCAGGATCGCGCACGGCGTGCTGGCCATGATCCGGCGGGTGGTCTCCACGCCGTCCATCCCGGCATGAGCAGGTCCATCAGGATCAGGTCCGGCGTCTCCCTCGCGCAGAGCTCCACGGCCTCGGCGCCGTTCGGCGCGATCCAGACGACCTGATGCTCCGGCGTCAGCGCCACCGCGCGCCGCAGGAGCCTCGCGATCCCGACGCATGCGGTCGTTGACGATGCCGATTCTCATGCGTCCGGCCTCGCCGATCAGATCGACGACCGCCTGCAGCAGCGTTTCGTCGTGAAAACTGCCCTTGGTCAGGTAGTACGCCGCGCCGGCCTCGAGTCCGCGCTGGCGGTCTTCGTCGCGGTCCTTGTAGGACACGATCATCACCGGCAGCGACTTCAGGTTCGGCGTCCTTGTTGATCAGCGCCGACCAGCTCGATGCCGTCCATGCGCGGCATGTCGATGTCGGTGACGACGAGATCGAAGTGGCCCGGTGCGCGACCGCGTTCCAGCCGTCCATGCCGTCCACGGCGACCTCGACGTCGTAGCCGCGATTGCCGAGGAGCTTGCGCTCGAGCTCGCGCACGGTCAGCGAGTCGTCCACGACCAGCACGCGCTTGCGCTTCTTCTCGCTGCGGCCGGCCGCGCCGTGCAGGCACCGTGCTCAGGCGCCCGCCGGACACGAGCTTGTCCATCGAGCGAATCATGTCTTCCACATCCACGATCAGCACCGGCGAGCCGTCCTCCATGAGCGCGCCGGCGGCGATGTCCTTGATCTTGCCGAGCTGCGCGTCGAGCGGCTGCACGACCAGTTCGCGCTCGCCGAGAAAGCGGTCGACGACGAGGCCGTAGGCGTGGCTGTGGTCGCCGAGCACGATCACCGGCAGTTCGTCGCCGACCAGCGGCTGGGTTCGCGCGTCGCCAGACACCTGATGCGCGGCGACGAGGCCGATCTGCCGCGCCGTCGAACTCGAAATGCTGGCGGCCTTCGAGCAGCTCGATCCTGCTCCTTCGGCAGCTTGAGCGTGCGGACGATGTAGGCGAGCGGAAACGCGTACGGCTCGCCGCGCGATCTCCACGAGCAGCGTGCGGACGACCGAGAGCGTCACCGGCAGCTGCAGCTGGAAGCGCGTGCCTTGCCCGCGCTGGGACGAGACGCGAACCGTGCCGCGCACCTGCTTGACCATGTCCTGCACGACGTCGAGGCCGACGCCGCGGCCGGACATCGTCGGTGACGGTGTCCTTCATCGAGAAGCCCGGCAGGAACAGGAACTCGAGCAGCTCGGCCTCGCTCAAGCGCGCGCGCGGCCTCACGCGATCGATGAGGTTCCGCGCGACGACGGCTTCGCCGCAGCTTCGTCCAGATCGACGCCGCTGCCGTCGTCGGAGACGATGACCTGCAGCGCGCCGGCGCTGTGACGGGCTTCGAGCCGCACGACGCCCTCCGGCGGCTTGCCGGCCGCGCGCGCGCTCGTCCGGCGACTCGATGCCGTGATCGACGGCGTTGCGCAGCAGATGGCCGAGCGGCGCGTCGAGCTTGGCCAGAATGTCGCGGTCCACCTGCGTCGTCGCCGCCGACGATCTCCAGCCTCACCTGCTTGCCGAGCGAGCGGGCGAGGTCGCGCACCATGCGCGGAAATGCCTGCACGCCGTCGGCGAACGGCCGCATGCGGCACGCCAGCGCCTCGTCGTAGAGCCGATGCGCGAGGTTGATGCGAGCGGCGGTCGAACATCTCGAGCTCGACGAGCCGCTGCGCCAGGAACTGCTCGCACTCGACGACGCTGACGCTGCGCGTCGGCGAGCGCGGCCTGCGCCGGCTCGTCCGACGCCCGTTCCGCCGCGGCGTCGCTGCACGGCGTCGAGCGTCTTGGCTCGAGATCGTGCTGCAGCCGCTTGAGCCGCAGCAGCGATTCGGCGAACGGCTTGACCCAGCGCGATTCGACGAGCGACTCGCCCGCCAGGCTCAGCAGGCGATTCAGGTTCTCCGCCGTGACGCGCAGCACCCGGTCCGAGGCGCGCCCGCGCGAGGCGCCGTCGGTCCGGCTCGCCGTCGGCGGACCGGCGGTGCCGCAGCGGCCGGCGGGTCCGACGTCGGCCTGCGGCCGCGGCCGGACGATCGTCCGCGAGGATACCCGCGAGCGCCGCCAGGCAGTCGTCGACTTCGGGCTTCTTCTCGTCCGTCCCACTGGCCGATCTCCGCCTCCGGCGTGTGTGGCGATGCGCGCCAGCAGGTCCGTCGCCGCCGAGCAGCAGGTCGATGTGCGCCTGCCGCAGCGTCAGCGCGGCCCTGCTGCGCGGCGACGAAGCAGTCTTCCATCGCATGGGCCACGCGCACGCCGACGGCGAGGCCGACGATGCGCGCCGCGCCCTTGAGCGAATGCGCGGCGCGCATGCACGCTTCGAGCTGATCGGCCGGCGGCGGCGTCGCGCTCGAGCGCCAGCAGGCCCGAGGTCAGCACCTGCGCCTGCGTTTCGGCCTCCACGCGGAACAGGTCGAGCATCGAGAACTGGCTCGAGATCCGGTCGCTCATGCGAGGCTCCGCTTCAGCGTGTAGAACAGCGAGCTGGTCGTCGAGCATGCCGACCGAGTGCCCGCGCCACGCCAGCAGCGCCGTCGAGTAGGTCGACCGTGGCCTTGGCGACCGTCGTCGGGCAGCGTCCTTCAACTCCCGCGGATGGAAGCGGTGAATGCCGTGCACTTCATCGACGGGACAGACCACGCGAACGCCGTCGCGGCGGAGCACCAGCAGGCGCTGGTAGCGCCGTGCCGCTGACGCTCGTGGCTGGCCGCCGGACGGTCTCAGCGCCGACAGATCTGACCGAGCGACACACAGACCAGCAGTTCGCCGCGTACGCTCGCCAGGCCGAGCACGACGCCGTTCGGCCGGTGCGGCAGCGAATGAATGGGCAGGAGATTCGCGACTTCGATGACCGACGGCGGTCGGCAGCGCGAGCCACTCCGACGCCGACGCGAAAGATGACGACCGACCGCGTCTCAGCGTCCTCGGCGGGCGTCGGCTGGGCGAAGTGACGCGTCCAGTCGGCGAGGTAGCCGGCCGGCGCCTCGCCGTCGAGCAGCGCCGCGGCGCCGGCGGAGTACACCGGACAGTTGCGGCAGTGCACGTACTGCTTCAGCTCCGGGCACGATCCGTCGCCGCGCACGCCGATGCTGGTTCCAGCAATCGTTGACGATCGCGCGGTCGAGGCGCCTGCGCGGCGTCGC
This sequence comes from uncultured Acidobacteriota bacterium, assembly GCA_963755195.1. Classification (GTDB taxonomy): domain Bacteria; phylum Acidobacteriota; class Vicinamibacteria; order Vicinamibacterales; family CAVVIG01; genus CAVQJU01. Next base: position 181,641 of record CAVWIZ010000002.1, read on the forward strand.
GGACGTTCACTCATGTCAGGCCTTGCCGTTTCTGTTCCAGCCGGCGCGCGCGGTTTCGCAACACCTGCGCGCCCGCCGCGTCGCCCTGCTTCTCCAGCAGCAGGGCGAGGTGGATCTGCGTGTCGTAGTGATCGGGATCGAGATAGAGCGCCTTGCGGTAGTAGTCGACGGCCTCGGCGTGATTCGCCGGTCGGCGTCGCGCACCAGGCCCAGGAGATGAAACGCCGTCCGCCGACGGGCCGTGGCTGCCGCAGATGCGCTTCGCAGCAGGTCGCCGCTTCGACGAAGTGTCCCTGATCGGCGAGCCGGGCGGCCTCGTCGAGGTCCGCCGACGGCCTCGGCCGTCGGCCGGGACGGCAGGCGCGCGCGGCGCGGCATGGCCGTCGCCGGATCGACGGCGGCGCACGGGCGAAGCACGGACCGACCTGCGCGGCAGCGACCGGCGGCGCGATCGAGCGCCGCGTTGACGGGCGCGTCAGCGTGCTGACCGGCGCGGCCGCGACCGGCCGCCGCTTGCGAAACGCGAAGGCCAGCGGCAGCCTCGTCGAGACGAAGCCGTGACTCGCAGGCAGCGCCGGTTTCGGACGGGGCGACGAACAACACGCCCTTCGCGGTGCAGCAGCCGCTTCAGCACGGCGACGGCGCGGTCCTGCGTCGGCGCGGTCGAAGTAGATCAGCACGTTGCGGCAGAAGATGACGTCGTAGATCGCCGCGCCTGGCGAGGAAGTCGGCGGCGAACAGGTTGCCCTGCTGAAAGCGCACCTGCCGGCGGACGGTCTCGCTCAGACGATAGCCCGTCCGGCGTCGCGTCGAAATGGCGGTCGCGGAATGCCAGCTCGTCGCCGCGAAAGGAATTCTTTCCGTACACGCGCGCGCTCGGCCTGCGCCAGCGCCGCGGCGCTGATGTCCACGGCGTCGATGCGAAAGCGGTCCGCGGGCACGCCGGCGTCGAGCAGCGCCATCGCCATCGAATACGGCTCCTCGCCGGTCGAGCACGGCAGGCTCAGCAGGCGACAGCACCCCGTCTGCGGTGCGCTCGGCAGCCATTCCTCGCGAGCGAGGCGGGCCAGCGCCGCGAACGCCTCGCGGTCGCGGAAGAACCAGGTCTCCGGGACGACGACCGCTTCAATCAGCGCCTGCAGCTCGGCTCGCGAACCGCGGACCCGCTCCCAGTAGGCGTGCCGGATCCGGCGAGGTCGCAGGCCGACAGCCGCGCCTGCACGGCGCGCTCGATCGCCGCCGAGCCGATCGAGGCGGCGTCCAGCCCCATCGACTGCCTTCAGCAGCTGTTCGAAGTCGGCGAGCGCCATCAGGCTGTCCGTCGAGCTGCGTGAACAGCACGTCGCGGAACGACGGCCGGCAGCAGCGTTCGCACGTCGATCCATTGCAGCAGGCCGCGCGCGTCGGTGGCCACCGGCCCGAGATACGGCGCGCCGTCGTTGGTGACGCCGGAGGCGACGAAGTCCGACTGGCTCGCGCCGGACGGTCTGCGGTCGCCTTCTCGGCGATCAGCCCGAGCAAGCGCGTGTCCGCCGCCGTGCGTCGGGATAGTGCACGAGGACGATGCGCGTGCTCAGGCGACGCTGCGGCCGGCCGGCCCAGCGTCAGCTGGCTCAAGTCGATCGACCGGCACCGGCGCGCCGCGGTAGTTGAAGACGCCGGCCACGCCGGCGGCGCCTGCGGAATCTGCTTGACGCCGACGAGCGGCAGGACTTCGGCGACCTGGCGGACGTCCAGCGCGTAGCGGTCGCTGCCGAGTTCGAAGAGGAGAAACAGCATGGTCGGTCACGCCGCCTGCAAGCGTGAAGCGCGAGACGCCGCTGCGCAGGCCGCTCGCGACCTGGTTCAGCTCGTCGATCGCCTGGCCCGACTGGCGCAGCGACTCGACCGTCTGCTGCGCCGCCTCGCTCAGCTGCGTGAGCGCCTGGGTGATCTGCTCGGCGCCGGTCGCCTGCGCCTGCATGCCTTCGTTGACCGACTCGACGCGCGGCGCCAGCGCCTGCACCTGCTGAATGATCTGCGACAGCTGCCCGCCGACCTGCTGGACCTCCTGCATGCCGCGGCGGACTTCCTCGGAGAACTTGTCCATGCCCATCACGCCGGCGCGACACGGCCGACTGGATTTCCTTGACCATCTGCTCGATGTCGTAGGTCGCCACCGCCGTCTGGTCGGCCAGGCGGCGGATTTCGGTCGCGACGACGGCAAAGCCGCGCCCGTATTCGCCGGCCTTCTCGGCTTCGATGGCGGCGTTGAGCGACAGCAGGTTGGTCTGGTCGGCGACCTTGGTGATGGTCGTGACGACCTGGTTGATGTTGCCGGCCTTCTCGTTGAGCACGGCCAGCTTGGCGTTGATCGAGCCGGCGGCGTCCATGACCTGGCGCATGGTCTCTTCCATGCGCGTCAGGCCGGCCTGCCCGCTGCCGGCCAGCGTCGGCCGACTGCTCGGCGACCGTCGACGACTTCGTTCATGGTCCTGACCAGCTCCTTGGAGGTGGCGGAAATCTCCCGCGAGGTGGCGCCGATCTCGGTGGTGGTGGCGGCGATCTCGCTGGCGGTCGCCTGCTGCTCCTTGGCGGTGGCGGCGATCTCGGTGACCGACGTGTTGACCTGGATGCCGGAGTGCTGCACCTGGCCCACCAGCGCGGACAATCGCTTCGACCATGTTGGCGAGCGCGTGGCCCAGGACGTCGCGCTCGGATCGCGGCGTGACGGCGACGGCGAGGTCGCCGGCGGCGATCCGCTCGGCCACGCCGACCGTCTCCTTCAGGGCGCCCGACCATCCGGTCGAAGGCCCGCGCCAGGACGCCGATCTCGTCCTTGCGCGAGTCGGACGCGGTCTGCCCCGTCAGGTCGCCGATGGCGATCCGGTTGGCCATGTCCACCACGCGTCCGAGGGTGACCGTGATGTCGCGCATCATGAAGAAGCCGATGATGGATACCACCAGAAGGCCGAGGGCGGCCCATGCCAGCGCCGTCAGTATTTCGCGCTGAAATTTCGCGACCCGCTTGTTCAGCAGCCCGTTCAACGACACGGTGAGCCGGCCGCTCATGTCAAAGACCGAATCAACGCTCCGGGCGACTGTCGCGTAGTAGTCCGACGCATTGACGTCGAGCTTGCGGCTGGCGGCCAGTTTTGCGATGTAGCCGGCCGCATCCCGGACCTGCCCGGCGCCGGTCCGCGTGTACGGATCGATCGCAGGCGCGAGCGTTTCGTTGGCCTTCAAGGCTTTGACCAGCGACTCGTCCACTTGTTTCTGCATGAATTCGACGAGGAGCGACAAATGGTTCAGCCGGTCGAATTGTTCCGACGTGCCGCGCTTGCCCGATGCGAGGGCGCTGCCGAGACCGCGTGCCTGGGCCAGCGACTCGCTCAAGTCGGGCACATCGGAAATGATGACGTTCATGAGGTAGTAGCTGTCGAGGTCGGGATCCAGAATGAGGTTGGACTGATCGCCCACGTGCCGGATCAGCGCGATGGTGTTTTCGATCGCTTTCGTGTGCTGCTCGAAGCTTCTGATCGGCCGGCTGGTCTCGAGTCTTCGCCAGAAGGTCACGGCTGGCGGCGCTCAACGCGGCCCATCTCGTGCCGATGTGCAATAGAGTGTTCAGCCGCTGGTCGGCCTCGTCGACCTTCTTGATGTCGCTTTCGATGTCGGCGCTCTTGCCGTCCAGACGCTCCTTGAACGAGGCGTCGCCGCTCAACCAGGCACTGGACATGTCCCGGTGCTGCTGCAGGTCCTGCAGCAGCGTCGACAACGGGCTGTAGTACTCCAGTCCGCGAAGTTCCTGCCGGGCGAAGTCGGCGCCGAGGGTGTCGATCGACGACACCATCGTGTAGGTCACCACGGCGAAGGGGAGCATGAACACGGCCCCCATCAAGGCCAGTTTTTGCCAGACTTTCAGGTTCTTCATCGCGCAGACTCCAAGCCCACCGCATGACGCCGGATGCAGGCGACGAGCGCGTCCTTGGGCGGGAGCTTGACGCAGGTAGTCATTTGCCCCTTCGCTCCTGGCTCGTGCACGGCTGTCCGCGTCGTCGTTTCCGGACAGCACGATCACGGGCGTGTTGGCGGTTTGTGCATTCGCTCGAAATAGCCGGACCAGCGCGAGTCCGTCGATATCCGGCAGGATCAGGTCCTGAAGAATGATCGTGGGGTTGATGTGGTTCGCCAGCGCGACGGCGTCAACCCCGCTGTAACAGCAGTGGAGGGCGATATCGGTCTCGGTGGCGAGCAAGCGACCGAGGACGTCGCCGACGAACTTGTGATCATCGACGAGCAGCACCGTGATGGTTCCGCGCGCCGCCGCAATCGTGAGCAGTGTTTGAGCGCCCTGGTTAGCCATGCTTCTCCTGCCGCTCGATGACGAACCCTGAGTGGCAGTGCTGGTCAGTGCGAGATCAGGACCGTTTGTCGGCCGTTGACGGCAGGAGGCACTAACTGCCCATGACTGATTGACTTACGGAATTGACCGCCAGCGGTGTGTGCAATTCGGAACGTCATTCCCTGTGGTGTTCTTGCCAGAGTATGGGGATGGTCACCATAGCGGATGCGCCATGAGCGGCAAGCTCCTCGTCATCGACGACGACCCGCACAACTGCCGGCTGGTCGAGGCCGTCTTCACACGGCAGGGATTCGAAGTGCAGGCAGCCGGCGACGGCCAGGCAGGTCTCACGATGGCCGAGACCCATCGCCCGGACGTGGTGTTGCTCGATCTGCGGATGCCGGGTCTCGACGGCTTCGAAGTGCTCGAGCAGCTCAGGTCCAGCCTGCCCGCCACGCCCGTCGTGATCCTCACCGGGTCGCAGAACATCAAGGACGCGGTTCGCGCGACGCAGTTGGGCGCCTTCAATTACCTGACCAAGCCGGTGAATGCCGACGAGCTCGTGGTCGTGGTGCGGCGCGCGCTTGAAACGCGCGCCCTTCGGCTCGAGGTCCAGGAACTGCGCCAGCACGTCGGCAAGAGCGCGAGCGGCACGCTCGAGCTGCAGATGGGCCCGAGCGAGCAGGTCAAACACGTGATCGAGCAGGTCGCCATCGTCGCGGCCTCGAATTTCACGGTGCTCGTGCAGGGTGAAACCGGCACGGGCAAAGAGCTCGTGGCGCAGGCGATTCACCAACTGAGCGATCGCCGCCGCAGGCCGTTCGTCGCGCTCGATTGCGGGGCTATTCCCGACGCGCTGCTCGAATCGGAGTTGTTCGGACATGAAAAGGGCGCGTTTACGGGCGCCGAGCGCCGCACGGAAGGACGTTTTCGAGTGGCCGAGGGCGGCACGTGCTTCCTCGACGAGGTCGGCAACCTCCCGATGAACCTGCAGGCCAAGCTGCTTCGCGTGCTGGAGTCGGGGCAGGTGCAGCCGGTGGGCGCCGACCGGACGCGGCCGATGGACGTCCGCTTTGTCTCGGCGACGAACCTCGATTTGCAGGAGCGCGTCAGCCAGGGGCTCTTCAGGGCCGACCTCTATTTCCGGCTGGCGCAATACGCGATTCGGCTGCCACCGCTTCGAGAACGCGTCGACGACATCGCGTACCTGACCGAGCGTTTTCTGGAGGAGGCAAGGATCGAACTGCGGCGCCCGATTCAGGCGGTCGCACCTGACGCCGTTGACCTGCTTCGGCAACAGATCTGGCCGGGGAACGTGCGCGAGCTCCGCAACGTCGTTCGCCAGGTGGTCCTGCAGGCGAAAGGGCTCGTCATTCGGGCGGACGCCGTTCAACGGGTGTTGGGCGAGGCGGAACGCGCGGTCCCCGTGGCGGAGGCTCGGGTGACGGGGAGCTCGCTGCGTGAAGTGGCGGTGCACGCGGCCGGCGTGGCCGAGCACGACGCGATCTGCGAAACGCTTCGAGCCACCGCGGGCAACAAGAGCCAGGCGGCGAAGGTGCTCAGGACCAACTACAAGACGCTTCATCTCAAGATGAAGCAGTTGGGGATCCGCGCGCACGACTTCACGCCGTAGCCCCGCCTTCGCCCGAGCTTCGGCGGGCACGCTAGATTCGTCCTGTTCAAAGCAGCACAGGAGTTTGTCCCCGGTGCTGACACTATGAGTGTTCCGCTCGACTCAGGCGAACGCGAATCCCGAGGTGACCATGCCGATCGTGTTGGTCGTCGACGATGAAAGTCAGATTCGGGACCTGCTGGTGCGGTGGATCGGCGCCGAGGGACACCAGGTGCGGGAAGCGGCCACGGCTGCCGCCGCCCTGGAAGACATGCAGACCACGCCTGCAGACATCGTCTGGTGCGATGTGCGGATGACCGGGAACACCGGAGTGTGGCTGACGGACCAGCTTCGAACGCGGTTTCCCGAAACGGCGATCATCCTCGCCACGAGCGACAGGACCGTCCCGCCGCACATCAGCCTGAAGCCCGGCGTGGTGCAGTGCCTGGCCAAGCCGTTCACGCGAGACGAGGTGCTCGATGCCGTGCAGCTCGCGGTCGCGTGGCACGAGAAGGCGGTCGGTGAGCGGGGGCAGACGAAGGTGGTGCATCCGCTGCCGAAAGCCTGGGTCGGCGCTTCCGGGAGTTGACGGGCGTCTCCCGCGTCACGATTCACCAGGCGTCCACCCCTGTTCAATTCTGAACATCACGATCGGGCGGCTCGCAGCTACCGTACGGGCGAAGCCCTCTTTCTGGGAGACGCCTGTTGACCACTCACGAGATCGCCGGCAACGTGGCCGACGTCGATGGAAACGTACCTCCCGCGAAGCCGCTGCTGAACACGACCGCCCTGCAGCGGGCCATTTTCAACAGCGCCAACTTCTCGAGCATCGCGACCGACGCCAAGGGCGTCATCCAGATCTTCAACGTCGGCGCCGAGCGGATGCTGGGGTACACGGCCGCCGAGGTGATGAACAAGATCACACCGGCCGACATTTCCGATCCGCAGGAAGTGATCGCTCGTGCCAAAGCCCTCAGCGTCGAGCTGGGGACCCCGATCGCGCCGGGGTTCGAAGCGCTGGTTTTCAAGGCCTCACGTGGGATTGAAGACATCTACGAGCTGACCTATTTCCGCAAGGACGGGAGCCGGTTTCCGGCGGTGGTGTCCGTCACCGCACTCCGCGATGCCCAGGACGTCATCATCGGGTACTTCCTGATCGGCACCGACAACACCGCGCGCAAGGAGGCCGAGGAGGCGCTGCTCAAGGCGGGGGCCCTGCAGAGCGCGATTTTCAACAGCGCCAACTTCTCGAGCATCGCGACCGACGCCAAGGGCGTCATCCAGATCTTCAACGTCGGCGCCGAGCGGATGCTGGGTACACGGCCGCCGAGGTGATGAACAAGATCACGCCGGCCGACATCTCCGATCCGCAGGAAGTGATCGCTCGCGCCAAGGCCCTCAGTGCCGAGCTTGGTACCAGGATTGCGCCCGGGTTCGAAGCCCTGGTCTTCAAGGCCTCGCGCGGGATCGAAGATATCTACGAGTTGACCTACTTCCGCAAGGACGGGAGCCGGTTCCCGGCCGTCGTCTCCGTCACGGCGCTCCGCGACGAGCAGGAAGCGATCATCGGGTATCTCCTGATCGGCACGGACAATACGGCGCGCAAGGAGGTCGAAGACGAGCGGAGCAAGCTCGATCAGCGCTTGCGCGATCAGCAGTTCTATACGCGGTCCCTCATCGAGTCGAACATCGACGCGCTGATGACCACCGATCCGCGCGGCGTCATCACCGACGTCAACAAGCAGATGGAGACGCTCACCGGGTGTACGCGCGACGAGCTGATCGGTGCGCTCTTCAAGAACTACTTCACCGATCCGGGCCGGGCCGAAGCGGGCATCAACCGCGTGCTGAACGAAGGCAAAGTCAGCAACTACGAGCTCACCGCGCGCGCCAGGGACGGCGTGCTCACCGAGGTGTCCTACAACGCGAGCACGTTTCACGATCGCGACCGGAACCTGAAGGGCGTGTTCGCTTCGGCGCGCGACGTGACGGAGCTGAAGCGCTTCGAGCAGGCGCTGCACCAGAAGAACGTGGAGCTCGAAGACGCGAGCCGCATGAAGTCGGAATTCCTGGCCAACATGTCGCACGAGCTGCAGGACGCCGCTCAACGCGATCATCGGCTTTTCCGAAGTGCTCAGGGACGGCCTCCTCGGCGATTTGACCGATCAACAGCGGGGGTTCATCGGCGACATCTTCGGCAGCGGTCAGCACCTGCTGTCCCTCATCAACGACATCCTCGATCTGTCGAAGATCGAAGCCGGCAAGATGACGCTCGACGTCGAGGCGGTGGACGTGTCTTCATGCCTCGCGAACAGCCTCTCGGTCGTCAGGGAGAGTGCCGCGACCCGCCACGTCCACCTGGAGCTGGATGTCGCCGAGGACCTGGGGTCGATCACGGCGGACGCGCGCAAGGTCAAGCAGATCGTCTATAACCTGCTGTCGAATGCCGTCAAGTTCAGCGCCGAGAACGGCAAGGTGACCCTGCGCGCCGGGCGCGTTCCTCGTGCCGGCGTCGGCCAGCTCTCGAGCGTCGGGCCCCGCAGGGAATTCCCGCTGGCTGGCGGCGAGTGCGCCGAGTTTCTCGAGATCAGCGTCACCGATCGCGGCATCGGCATCTCGGCCGATGGGATGGAGCGTCTGTTCAGGCCCTTCAGTCAGATCGACAGCGGCCTGGCGCGGAAGTTCGAGGGCACGGGGCTGGGCCTGGCGATGGTGAAACTTCTCGCCGAGCTGCACGGCGGCACGGTGGCGGTGGAAAGCGCCGAGGGCCAGGGCGCCCGCTTTACCGTCTGGCTGCCGCTCCGGACAACCGACGAAACCGCGCTCACATGGGTGAGAGAGCCGGACGAACCGACGATCGAGGCACGCGCGCGAGGGCGGATCGCCCTGGTCGTGGAAGACGACTTCAAGGCAGCCGGCCTGATCCGCGTGCAGCTCGAGGCGGAGGGCTTCAAGGTGCTGCACGCCGCCTCAGCCGAGGCGGCGCTGGTGCTCGCCGTGCAGCAGCCGGTGTCGCTCATCACGCTGGATATTCTGCTGCCCAACATGGACGGCTGGGAATTCCTCACCCGCCTGAAGCAGGCGAACGATCTGAAGCAGATCCCGGTGTTGATCATTTCGATCGTGGCGGATCGCAACAAGGGCTTCGCGCTCGGCGCCGCGGCGGTCATGCAAAAGCCCATCTCCCGTCAGGAGCTGTACGAGTCGCTCGTCGATCTGGGGCTGTTTCCGCTCTCGCAGGGGCAGACGCTGAAGGTGCTCGTGGTGGACGACGATCCCAAGGCGGTCGAGCTGATTGCCGTCCGCATCATGGGCCTGGCCAGCACCGTGCTGCGCGCCTACGGCGGCCGCGAGGCCATCGAGACCGCGCGGAAGGAGCTGCCCGACGCCATCGTCCTCGATCTGATGATGCCCGAGGTGAACGGCTTCGACGTCGTGCATGCGCTCAACGAACATCCCGACACGGCTCGCATTCCGATCCTCGTGGTCACCGCCAAGCAGATCTCCTCCGAAGACCGCGAAAGGCTGAACGGCTACGTGATGAGCATCGTCGAAAAGGCCAAGTTCGATCGCGACACGTTCGTGGGCGAGATCCGCCGGGCCATGGCCGGGCGTCACGCGGCTGTCTGAGATGGCCACGGTACTGATTGTCGAGGACAACCCCGCCAACATGACGCTGGTGGTGTTCCTGCTGCAGTCGGTCGGCCATACGGTGATCACCGCGACAACGGCGGAGGCGGGGTTGACGATGGCCCGGGACGCGCAGCCCCAGCTGATCCTGATGGACATTCAGCTTCCCGGCATGGACGGCCTCGAAGCGACAGTCCAGCTCAAAGAGGAGACCGCGACGCGCGCGATCCCGGTGATCGCCCTCACGGCTCTCGCGATGAAGGGTGACGAGCAACGCATTCGGGACGCAGGGTGTGACGGCTACATCGCCAAGCCGATCCGCTATCAGGAGTTTCTGGCGACCATAGCGGCTCAGCTGGCCCACGCATGATCGCCGGACTCGACTCCGCCCAACGGGCCTCGCGCATTCTGATCGTGGACGACGACCGCGAGAACCGGCAGCTGCTCGAGGTCATGCTGGCGCCGGAAGGGTTTGTGTTTCTTACGGCCTCTTCCGGCATGGAGGCGCTGGCCATGGTGGCGGAGCAGCCGCCAGACCTCATCCTGCTCGACATCATGATGCCGGACATGGACGGCTACCAGGTCGTGAGCCAGCTCAAGGCCAACCTCGTGACCAAGAATATTCCCGTCATCATGGTGACCGCCCTGGACGATCAGAATGCCAGGATGAAGGGGCTGCGCTCTGGCGCCGAGGACTTTCTCAGCAGACCCGTCGATCGCGCCGAACTGTGCGTGCGCGTCAGGAACCTGCTGCGCCTCAAGGCGTACGGCGACTATCACGACAGATACAGCCAGAGGCTCGAGGCAGAAGTGTGCCTGCGCACGGCCGACCTGGTTGAAAGCGAACGCCTCTATCGTTCGACCTTCGATGCCGCGCCGGTAGGCATCGTCCATGTTGGCCTGGACGGCAACTGGTTGCGGGTCAATCAACGACTCTGCGACCTCCTCGGATACTCGCGAGAGGAGTTTCAAAGCATCGGGCGGGATCTCATGCAGGCCGACGAAGCCCCCGGCGAGGCGGAGGCGTTTCGCCAGATGGCCTCGGGAACGCTCGACCGCCACGTGGTCGATGAAAAGCAATATCGACACCGGGATGGCGCCATCGTGTGGGCCAGGGTCAACATGTCCATCTATCGAGACGCCGAGGGTCGCGCGCAGCATTTCGTCCAGGTCATCGAAGACGTCACGGAACGGCGGATGCTCGAGGCCCAGGTGCGCCAGGCGAACAAGATGGATGCGGTCGGCCAGCTGGCGTCCGGCGTCGCCCACGACTTCAACAATCTGCTGACGGTGATCCTCGGGTTCGGCGAGATCATGGCCGCCGATGTCGCCATCGCGGACCAGCACGGCAGGGATCTCGACGAGATCATCAAGGCGGCCCACCGCGCCTCCGGCCTCACCAAACAGCTGCTCGCGTTCAGCCGCCAGCAGGTGCTGCACACGGCGCCCCTCGACGTGAACATGCTGATCAACGAGATGACCGGCATGCTTGGCCGGCTGATCGGCGAGCACATCGAGGTATCGCTCGTGCTGGCGCCGGACCTTCCGCTCGTGCTCGCGGATCGCGGCCAGCTCGAGCAGGTCGTGATGAACCTGGTGGTCAATGCGAGGGACGCCATGCCGGGCGGCGGGAGCGTGACGATTGAAACGACAGCCGTCGATCTCGAGAACTCCGTCTTCCACGAGGAGACGGTGACGCAGGGGCCGTATGTGATGCTCGCCATCACCGACACCGGCAGCGGGATGACGAAGGAAACACAACGGCGCCTGTTCGAGCCGTTCTATACGACCAAGGAAACCGGCAGTGGCACCGGGCTTGGCCTGTCCACGACCTACGGCATCGTCAAGCAGAGCAAAGGCTACATCTGGGTGTACAGCGAGCCCGACCGGGGAACGACGTTCAAGGTCTATCTGCCGCAAGCGGTCCGCGCGGTCGCCGAGACGGCCGCCGGCCCCGCGGCCCCTGCACCCATCAAAATCGCGTCGGAGACCGTACTGCTCGTCGAAGACGAGGCCGGAGTCCGTCGCCTGGCAAAGCGCATCCTCGAGAAAGCCGGCTATGTGGTGCTCGAAGCCGCCAACGGCGACGACGCCGAGCTCTTGTTCGCCAGCCATGCCGGATCGGTCGACCTGGTGGTGACCGACATCATCATGCCCGGCTGCGGCGGTCCCGAGCTCGTCGGCCGACTGCAGCTTCGTGCGCCGGCGCTGAAGGTGATCTACATGTCAGGCTACACGGAACAATCCGCGGCGCGTAAGGCGGGGCTGAACGCCGGCTTCCCATTCGTTCAGAAGCCGTTCACGGCCGCGGAGTTCGCGAGCCGCATACGCGAAGTACTCGACCACGAGGCAGCGCCACACGTTGCGGCGGCGACGCTCCAGGCAGTTCACACACGGCGCGTTCCATCGGAGTGAAGGCAGCGAGTGTCCACCTTGATCCACGGTCACGGCGAACGGCTTCGCGAGAAGCCAATCACTCCGGCAGGCGGTCTCATCCTGGTCGTAGACGACGAACAGACAAACCGTGATCTGCTGGTCCGATTGTTGACGGCCGACGGCTACCATGTGTGCACGGCAGGCGATGGCGAGGCCGCTTTGACGGCGATGGCGCTTCATTTCCCCGATCTCGTTCTTCTGGACGTCCAGATGCCCGGTATTGACGGGTTCGAAGTCTGCCGGCGGATCAAACAGAATCCCGCCACCCGCCTCACGCCGGTCGTGATGGTCACCGGCCTGCAGGCGCCCGAGCATCGGCTCGAGGGCATCAACGCGGATGCCGACGACGTCATCGACAAGCCGTTTCATGCCGAAGAACTGCGCGCGCGCGTCAAGTCGCTCTTGCGGCTCAAGCAGTACACCAACGACCTCGAGTCGGCCGAGTCGGTGATCTTGAGCCTGGCCTTGACGGTGGAGGCACGCGACCCTTACACCGAGGGACACTGTCAGCGCCTGGCCGCGTACGCGATCGGGGTTGGCGAAGCGCTGCATCTGCCTCAAGATGACCTGGCCGCGCTCAACCGTGGCGGCTATCTCCACGACGTCGGGAAAATCGGGATTCCAGACGCCGTGTTGCTCAAGCCCGCGAAGCTGAGCCCGGCCGAGTTCGAACTGATGAAGCAGCACACGATCATCGGCGAGCGGCTGTGCGGCAACCTCCGGTCGCTTGGCCCGGTTCGCTCGATTGTGCGCCACCATCACGAACACCTTGACGGCAGCGGCTATCCGGACGGTCTGCGGGGCGACGCCGTGCCGCTGCTCGCGCAAATCGTGTCCATCGTCGACGTCTACGACGCCATCACGACGGACCGGCCGTACCGGCTCGCGAGAACGCCCGAATTCGCCTACGACGAATTGAACGCCGACGTGGCGGGCGGCGTCCACCGCCGCGATCTGGTCGATGTGTTGATCGCCCTGGGACGCGGCGGGCAGCTGGCGGAACGCGCCGCAGCCGTGCACAACGGCGGTTTCGGCGGGACTGGTGTCTGGTAATGCCGACCATGGATACCCCGTCGCGGCTGTTGGTCGTTGACGACGATGCGGGGGTGCTGACCATCGTCGAACGGTTCGCAAGCCCGCTCGGGTTCGACGTCGTCGTTCGAGGCAGCGGACACGAGGCGCTGCACTGCCTGGCGGAAGTCAAGCCGGACGTCGCGCTCGTGGATCTGCAGATGCCCGGGCTCGGCGGGATCGACGTCTTGCGGGCGGTCCGCGCGGCCGACCCTGACTGTCAGGTGATCCTCATGACCGGCAATGCGACCGTGGAGACGGCGATCGAAGCCGTCAAGGCAGGCGCGCTCGACTACATCACCAAGCCATTCGACCTCGCACGGCTGCGCGGGTTGCTCGTCGGCGTGCGCGAGGGCATCCGCCGGCGCGAGCGCCTGCTCGACGTCGAGGCCGACCTGGCGCAGCAGTTCGAGTTCCACGGCATGATCGGCCGGAGCCCGGTCATGCAGGAGCTGTTCGATTCCGTCCGGCGGCTGGCGCCGCATGTGCGCACCGTACTCGTGGACGGCGAAACCGGCACCGGCAAGGAGCTCGTCGCGAAGGCCCTCCACGCGCTCGGTCCGCGCCAGAATCGCCGGTTCATCACCGTGAACTGCTCGGCCGTCGTCGAAACGCTGTTTGAAAGCGAACTGTTCGGCCACGTGCGCGGCGCGTTCACCGGCGCCACCGACACGAAAGTCGGGTTGTTCGAGCATGCCGACAGCGGCACTCTTTTCCTGGACGAAGCGGGCGAGCTGCCGCTGTCGCTGCAAGCCAAGCTGCTGCGCGCGGTGGAACACGGAGAAGTGCAGCGTGTCGGATCGCTCGAGACCCGCAAAGTGGACGTGCACGTGATCGCCGCCACCAATCGCGACCTGCGGGCCGAGTCGGCCGCCGGACGGTTTCGCGCGGACTTGTTCTACCGGCTCAGCATCATCGAAATCCACCTGCCGCCCCTCCGCGACCGCCGCGAAGACATTCCGTATCTGACGGCGAGGTTCGTGCGCGACTGCGCCGAGCGCCTGAAGCGGCCGATCACCGGAGTGACTCCGGCCGCCGAACGCGTGCTGCTGCAGGCGTCGTGGCCAGGCAACATTCGCGAGCTGAGAAACGTCATCGAGCGAGCCTGCATCCTGAGCGACGACAAGATCCTGAGCGAACGCGATCTCATGGGGGCCCTCACGTCGTCTACCGCCGGCGCGTCGGGTGGAAGGGCATCGGTGGCGGCACCGATCCCGGACCTGCCGGCAGACCTGAATACCATGTCCACAGCCCAGCGGGAGCACATCGAACGCGTGCTCCGCCTGGTCGACGGCAACAAGTCGGCCGCAGCGAAGCAGCTCGGCATGAGCCGCCGGTCGCTCTACCGCTGGCTCGATCGACTCGCCGTTCCCTAGCAGCCCGTGGTGAAAGTCTGGCTGCATTCGACGGGCGATGCATCCCCGCTGGCGGCGTTGCTCCTCCGTCAAATACTCCCGGTATTCTCCGTCGTCGCGCCTTGCCATCGGGGCGCCTCGCGCGTCTCGGTGCGACGCCAGACTTTCACCAAGGGCCGCTAGTGCGCGCGCACACCTGCGAGTGTGCGCCTGGTGGCACACTCGCACACTAGAGGGTCCCATGCTGTCCTTCTAAGTCTCTCTAGAGGCACGGATTTCCTTGTTTGGCGATGTGGCATCAGCCTCGCTATCTCTCTGGGCAGGCCGACGCAATTTCGCAGTCGGTGCCCAAGGAGACCACGAAAAATGGTTCGCATCTGGTTCCCGACGTTCTTGAGCGTTTTCCTCGTCGCGGCTCCCGCACTTGCGGGCCAGGTCGGCGGACTCGTAACCGATGAGATCGGTTCCTCCACCCTTACAGGGCAGATCGGCGGACTCTCGGCCGTCGAGATCGGTCCCTCGATCGTGCTCAGCGCACCGCCTCCGGCCACACGCGGTCGCGCGCTGCCGTTGTTGTACGGAACGCTCGCCGGCCTTCAGGCCTACGACGGATGGAGCACCCTGAAAGGCACGAATCATGGCGTGAGCGAGACCAACCCGCTCCTGGGAGGGGGTGTCGCGAGCAACCCAGGCGCGGTGTGGGCCCTCAAGGCCGGTTCGACGGCGGCTTCCATCTATTTCGCCGAAAGTCTGTGGCGGCACCATCACCGCACCCAGGCGATTGTGATGATGGTCGTCGTGAACGGCGCCATGGCCGCGGTCGCCGCCCGCAATTCTTCAGTGATTCGAGGTTTGAAATGACAACGGGTTTTCTTTCCGGTGTTGGTTCGATGAAGGCGCGGCTCCTGGGGACGGAAGAGACCCGGCAAGCGCCGAGGACAGTGCTCGTGGTTGACGACGAGGAGCCGATTCGCAGGCTCGTCGATCGCGCGTTGAGTGCTGCCGGTTACACGATCGTCCAGGCGCCGAGCGGTCCGGAGGCGATTCGCATTGCGGCCGAGACGCCGTCAATCGACCTGCTCGTGACCGACATGATGATGCCCGGGATGAACGGCAACGAAGTGGCGCGGCTCCTGCGCCAGGACCATCCAAAGCTGAAGGTGCTGTATTTCACTGGCTTCGGCGACCGTCTGTTCGACGAGAAAATCCAGATGTGGGACGACGAGGCGTTTCTGGAGAAACCCTGCTCGATGAAGGGCCTGCTCGAAGCCGTCTCGCTGCTCTGGAGCGATCACATCGACCGGGCGCCCGAAAAACAGAAAGCGCACGCGAGGTAGCGGTGAAGCACATATTGCTCGTGGACGATGACAGCTCGGTGCTGAATCTGTTCAGTCGAGCGCTCTCCGAATACGACGTGACCCTCGCGCACGACGGGTTCGAAGCCCTCGCGGCATCGAAGCAGCTGGCTCAGCTCGATCTGTTGATTACGGACTACTTCATGCCGTCGATGATCGGCGACGAGCTGATTGCCCGGGTCCGTGAACAACGGCCGGACCTCCCGGTGCTGGTCGTGACCGGCCACGCCGGTATCCTCGACGACGACGCCTCCCCATGGTGGCAATCGCTCCCGCGCCTCGAGAAACCGTTCGATGCCGGCGAGCTGCGCCTGCAGGTGACCGCGATGATCGGTCCGGCTCACTCGACGCAACACTGACGGCAAGGCTCGTCCGTCCGCTCTCCGAGTATGCCAACTCTGGTGCATACTCAGGAGCGCGCATGGGCGAGACGTTCATGAACCTGGTCGGCGGCGCCTGGACACCATCTCGAAGCGGCGCCACGTTTCCCGACGAAAACCCCGCCTCGCGCGGCAGCAACCTCGGCTCTTTCCAGTCTTCGACCGGCGACGATGTGACCCTCGCGATCGACGCGGCCGCCCAGGCGTTTCGCGCCTGGCGGCGCACGTCCGTCGCCGAGCGCCAACAGCACGTCGCCGAATTCCTCAGGCTGCTCAACGAGTCGCGCGAAGAGCTCGCGCGCATCGTCACGCTGGAGAACGGCAAGACGATTCGCGAGTCGCGCGCCGAAGTGGATTCTGCGCTCGTGGAGGGACGGTACCATGTGAATCAGGCGGCGGCGTTTTCCGGCGGCGCCGGCCCCGCGGGTTTCCAGGCGATCACGACCTGGGTGCAGTACCAGCCGCTCGGCGTGGTCGGCGTGATCAGCCCGTGGAATTTTCCGATGAACGTGATGTGCCGGAAGACCCTGCCGGCCCTGCTCACGGGCAACACCGTGGTGTTCAAGCCGGCGTCGTTCACGCCGTGGTCCGGGGTGTACATGGCCCGGTTGTTCGAACGTGCGGGGCTTCCGCCGGGTGTCTTCAACTGCGTTACTGGCCTCGGGGCTTCCATAGGAAATGTGCTGGTGCAGGACCCGCGCATCCGCGCCGTCTCGTTTACGGGCTCGACCGAGGTGGGCAGGCAGATCCAACTGATGGCCGCGACGAACCTGACGCGCACGCAGCTCGAACTGGGCGGGAAGAACGCGTTGATCGTGATGGATGATGCCGACCTCGGATCGGCCCTCGATGCCGCCGTGACGGCCGGCTTCTCGAATGCGGGGCAATGGTGCACCTCGACCAGCCGTGTCCTGCTGCATCGCGCGATTGCCGGGCCGTTCCTCGACCAACTCGCCGCGCGGTGCGAGAAGATGACCGTTGGCGATGGACTCGCCGAAACCACCGACATGGGACCCGTGGCCGGGGCGCGGCAGTACGAGGATGTGTGCGCGGCCATTCGGAAGGCGCGGGCGGAAGGCGCGCGCCTCGTCGCTGGCGACGACGCGCCGATGGTCGCGAGCGGCGCTCAAAGCGGCTACTTCATCCGTCCCACCGTGTTTGCCGACGTTCACGCCGACATGGCCGTGTTTCGGGATGAGATCTTCGGGCCGGTTCTGGCCGTGTGCGAGTTCGGTTCGCTCGACGAAGCGCTGGAGGTGGCGAACAACTCCGTGTACGGACTGTCGTCGGCGATCTACACGAGCGATCTCGGCGCGGCCAAGAAGTATATAGATGCCATCGACGCGGGCCTCGCGCACGTGAACCTGCACACCGGCTACAAGGAGCCGTCGATGCCGTTTGGAGGATTCAAGCAGTCGGGGGCCGGCCTACCCGAGAACAGCCAAAGCGGGCTGGAGTTCTTCGTGGACCGCAAGGCGGTCTACGTGCGCGGGTAGCGTCGGTTACGGTAACCGGTAGAGACTGATTTCGCGATCGTGCCACGGTCGCCTCGCGACCAGGGTCAGCGCAGGCTGGCGGCCATCAGCCGCGCGAATGATTCGCCGATACTCGTCCGGATCGAGCAGTTCGCCGTGGATGAGGACGTAACGCGCGCCGCGGGTGCGCAGCTCGGAGAGCGAGCGGTCGTCGGGAAACGTCTCCAACATGAAGCGGAGCAGGGGGTACGACCGGGGGAAAAAGCCGCTGTAGCCGTTGAGCAGCGTCTGCCAGTGAAATGTCGAGTAGTACATGTAGGTCGGATCTTCGCGGCCGATCGGGAGCTCGACAATCGTGACCTTCGGCGTGTCGGCCCGATTGCCCCTGCCATCCCCGTCACCTCCGTCGATATCGCGCAGCAGATCCGCGTACACCGCCGGCGGCGCGGCGGGCACCGTCATCAGATCGACCGGCGCGGAATAGCACTCGGCGAGCACGGCGACGCCGAGGATCCACGGCAGCGCCGCGCGTGCATTCGGCGATTTCATTCGCGCCGAGATTCGCGAGAGGCCGAATCCGGCGAGGACCGCCAGCGAGAAGCCAACCAGGATGGCGGCTCGCGCGGGAATGCGCAGCGCTCGAAAGGGCGCCGCGTAGTCGTACAGGAAGCGGTACAGCAGGCCGTTGAAGCCGAGAGAGATCGACCGCAAACGCCAGGCCCAGCGCGTATGCCACCCGGATCGGCGACCAGGGCGGCCAGAGGGCGACGGCGGCCAGCACGAGCGCGACCATCCCGGGAAACAACCGCCGCTCGAGCGCGCCGAAACGATCGGCCGACCATCCGTATAGCTTGTTGGGCGCAGGCGCGGCGAGGTAGTTGGTCCATGTCGCGCTGAGCGAAATGTTCTCCTCCGCGCTCCGCTCGCCGACCAGCGCTCGCGCCTCGAGGTAGGCCCTTCCCGCTGGTGCCAGCAGCGCAACCGCGAGCACGACGCCCGCGGCCAGGGGCCGAAGCCTCGTTCGCGAGACGGACGGATTCGACAGCATCAGCGCGCCGCCGACCACAGCGAGGTATCCCGCCAGGAAGATGCCGTAATACACGCAGGAGAGGACCTGGGCGGCGGCAAACAGACCGAGCCACAGTCCGTCGCCGAGCCGGCCGGCGCGCATCACGCGGTGAAAGGCCCAGAGCGCCAGCGGGATCCATTGGGCCTGTTGCAGCTGCAGCTGCGCGTAGTGATCGAATCGGAACGGCAGGAACGCGAAGATGATGCCCGCCACGACCGACGCGCCGGCGTGCCGCGTCAACTCGCGCACCAACAGGGCTGTTCCAACTCCGGAGAAGATGAAGCCGGAGACAAACACGAGGTTGTAGACGAAGACGCGGCTGACGCCCATCCACAACAGCGGCGCGACGACGATGCCGGGGGCGAGCAGCGTTTCGGAGTAGGCGAGCGTCCACCGATCGGGAAAGAAGATGTTCGCGTCGAACAGATGCATCGGCGCAGCCGGAAGCTGGTGCGCCACCCAACTGAGGGCCCACACGTTCAGCAGCGGATCGCCGGCGTCGTGCACCGCGTCGCTCATGCGCCAGATCTGCGGATAGGTCATCGCCGCCGTCAACCCCGCGAATGGCAAGAAAACCAAGATCAGAAACCGCAGCGAGTGCGACGCGATCGGTTGAGGCGCCGCGTGGGCGCGCTGCCAGTCGGTGAACCGCCGTGGAAGATCTCGATAGACAGGAACGGCCGGCGCCGCGATGTGCCGGATGACGCCGATTGCGATCGCCCAGAACAGGAGCCGGTACGGCGAAGTCAGCCCGAGCCGCACGCCGGCAACGAAGATGCGAAAGCCGCCGGACATCGCCACGACGCCCGCGAGAATGACGAGTCCGAGACAGAACACGTCCACGGCGTGCGCCCAGGCTGGCGGTGAGGCCGGCGGCGTGGAATCAGGAAGGCGCGAGGGTGTCATTTACGCGGGTTGAAAATCGTGTGAGTTCTCGAAAGCTCCTCACCGTTCTCTTACGTGAAACCGCCCAAATGTCGCGATTTTCGAGCGGGCATCGTCCTTGCGTTGCTGACCGAACAGAGAGAGGAGATTCTTCATGTTCGTTCGTCTCGGTACGATTCTCATCGTCGGGCTGTGTCTGACGGCGTGCGGCGGGAGTGATTCGGCACCCACGCCCACACCGACACCCACGCCGACACCTACGCCGACACCTACGCCCACGCCGGGCGCCACAACCATCTCGATCGTCAACGGCGCAAGCGTTCTGTCAACCACGGCATTCTCGCCCAACCCGCTGACCGTGTCGGTTGGCACGACAGTGACCTGGCGAAACAACGACACCACATCGCACGATGCGGCCGCCAACAATGGGACGAGCTTCGCGACGCCCACGATCGCGCCCGGTGGTTCGGCGAGTGTCACGTTCAATTCGGCGGGGACGTTCCCGTATCGTTGCACGATTCATCCCGGCATGATCGGCACGGTGACCGTGCAGTAAGCCAGGACCGGAGCCTTCGTGGCGGGAGCTATGGAACGATCGTGCTGCTGCGGTCCACGGATTTCGCCCCGCCGACCATCAGCTCCGGAGCGTAGTTGGCTTGCTGGCACACGTACTCGAAGAGCTCGGTGCCGTCCTCCCAGCTCAGGTTGAATCCGGTGGTGAAGGGCGCCGTATAGGCGCCCGGATCGTCGATCGTCAGCTCGTACTTGATGGTTCTCGAATCGGTCCGGGTGAAGCGTTCGAGCGTCCGAAGTTTTTCCGTTGTGGGCGAGCCTCTCCGGTCGATCCAGAAGCTCTCGTTGTAGCCGATCGTATCGACGACCAGCGTGTCGCCTTCCCACCAGCCGATCGAGTGACCGTAGTATGCGGGCTGCACGGTGGCTGGATGCGTCCGGCCGTCCATGTAAATCGTCCGGTACGTGTGCGGTCCGCCGATGTCGAAGATGAACACGCGCTGGAGCTCCGGGAGATCGACAAACTCGACGCCGTAGGGCGTGAGAAATTGCCGCGCGCCGCCGGAAGGTTTGCACCGCGTGTGGGGCTCGAGCTGATTGATGGCGCGGTTGGCCAGCACCGCGCGCGCCCACGGTTGAAAAGGAATGGTTGAGTTGTCGGCGACAGCGGTCGTGAAGCCGCCTCTGCCAGGCAGCCAGACGCCCTTTTGCGCGGGAGTGGCGCCACCGAGGAGGATTCGGCCGTCCGCCGAGCGCGGCGCCGGTCCGGGCGGCGGTCCCGCCTGACGTCCCGGTCCGCCCTGACGACCAGGTCCACCCGGCGCCTGGCCGCGACCCTGCGGTACGCCCACCTGAACGCCGTCTCGCGGCGGCCCCTGCTGCGCCAACGTCGGCACGGCCACCAAGGCAGAGAGCAACAGCAGGACACTCACGACTGCAGGTGCGGACGGACGGCAACGGTTTCGCATCAGAGTGTCTCCCGCTCTACGTGGCGCGGCCCTTTCAGGGCCGCGAACGCGGGGCTGAAAGCCCCGCCCTACCGACGCGCTCTACTGATCGGGAGTGGCCGCGCCGCTCGACGCCGCGTCCAATGTCTCACCGGGACGAGCGCCGGTTGAGGTCATCGTGACCTTGCTGGCGTTGATCCGCTTGGTGCCGTTTTTCGCGAGCGAACCGGCGACGGTGACCTCTTCGCCGATCTTCAGCGTGTCGTGACGCCATCCCCGCCGCTGGAGGCCGTGCGGCGGCCCCATTTCGGCGCCCCAGTTGACCACCTGACCGGTGGCGGGATCTTTCACGTTCACGTAGAACCAGACGTGCGGGTTCGTCCACTCGACTTTCGTGACGATGCCCTTCAGCGTGATGGGCTTTTCGGAGTCGAACTCCGCCGCAAACGAGTGGTGCGCCGCCGCCGATGCACCCATCAGCAGGAGACCGGACACGATGCAACCACCAAGGATGTACGCTCTCATCTCACCCTCCGATGAAGTGATCGTCAGGGTCTGTTGTCCTGACACAGATGCCGCGGCATGTCTTCTTCCGCCACCCAACGCAGCGTCGAACTGCTCGACCACGATCTCGTGTACGCCCCAGGGTCTTCGATCGTCACGTCATACTTCAGCGTGTCGAAGTCCGGCCGCGAGAAGCGCTCGACCAGCCGGAGCTGGTCGGTGTGCGGAAGACCACCGTTGGTGAACCAGAAATCCTCGTTGAACCCCCTGGTATCGGCCACCAGGATGTCGCCCTCCCATTTTCCCACGGAACGGCCGTAGTACAGCGGATTGTCGTCATCGCCGCCGACCTGACCCGCGTGCCCGCGCCCGTCCATCTGGATGATCCGATAGTTGTTGTTGCCGCTGCCGATCAGCACGAAAATCCGCTTCCGGTCGCGATCTTCGACGAACTGCACGCCGTACGCCAGCTGGAACTGCCGCGGTCCGCCGGGCGGTTTGCAGTTGAGAAACATCGGGTCGTCCCGCAGAAAACGGCGTTGGCGCTCGATGTAGAGGGCCTGCGCCCAGGGCTGCATCGGGGCGATTCTTGCGGCATCGGCGACGTTGCGCAGCAGGCCCCAGGCGTCCATCGCGATCGGGCCTCCGGCCACGCCGCCCTCGGAGAGCGCCGTGGCGCTCGGATAGGCCCAGTATCCTGACGTCCCGCCGGGGGCCGCGGCGCCCAGCCTGGGTTGACGATCGGGCCAGCGCGGCGTCGGTCGGGGCGCGAGCGGCGGCGGCGGCGCCGAGAGCGATACGGTGAAGACGCTTTTTCCGCTCGCTCTCAGGACGACCGACGTGCCCCACGCCTGCCGGCTTCCATTCCTCGCGGCCATGCCCTCCACGTGGATCTGGTCGCCCGGCCGCAGTGTGTCCCTGTTCCATCCGTTCCGCTGCAGATCGATGGGGCTTTCGAGCTCGACGGCCCAGTTGACGGTGTGTTTGGCGGTCCCGACGTTCATGAACACGTGGACGTGGGGATTCCGCCAGTCCACGAGCGTCACGATGCCGTTGAGCGTCACGGGTTTAGCCGCGTCGAACTTCGCGAGAATCTCGTGGTGCGCCGTGAGCGGCGCCGAGGCCAGCAGCAGCCCGCCAAGGGCCGACACCAACCCGCGCGACGTGCGGGACCTCATCGCTTGGAATCCTCCTACTGCCTGGCAATCTTGAACGCGCCGCTCTCTTTCTGGTTCTTCCACGTGCCGGTGATCGAGCGGTTGGGGAGCGCGATGTTGACGATCTTGCCCTCGAGCACGTATGTCAGCGGGCTTCCCGATTTGTCCTTGGCGTCGGCCTCGAGATGCACGACCCAGCCCACGGGATTGAGGGTCGCATTCTTGACGGGGAGATTGTCGGTGCCGGGGTTGATGGTGCCGGTGATGGCCTTGCCGTCCCAGCTCAGCACGATCAGCACATCGTTGCCTTGATTCGAGTTCGGCCCCCAGGTGCCAATCCAGGAACCTTTGAGGGGATGTCCTTCCTGGGCGATGGCCGTCAGCCCGCCGAGTAAACACGCGACGGCCAGAGCAAGTATGGAGGTTGAGCGCATATGGCTGGCCTAGTATACGGCGGCGTCAGGACCTTGAACATTGCGGGGGCTGCCTGCCCCCCGTAACCCAGCCCCTCCCGGGGAGAATGGCACGCGCAGGAACAAAACAAAGTGAAGGGCAGACTTATGACCAAGAGATGTATGACCGTGGTGATGCTTCTGGCAGGGCTGGCGGTGCCGGCCGTCGTATCGGCTCAGGACGCCAAAGCCGTCCTCAGCGCCGCGGCGAAGGCCATGGGCTCGGAAAACCTGAATTCCATTTCCTATTACGGTGCGGCAGCGAACTTCAACCTCGGCCAGTCGAACAACGCGAACGGCGCCTGGCCACGAAACAACGTGAGCGACTACGTCCGGTCGATCGACTTCACGCAGCCGGTCTCGCGCGCCACTGGGGTCACGTTTGCCGCGCCCGTCACCGGCGGGCCGCCAATCCAGGGTGCGTTCCAGCAGAACATCACGGCCGCCAACACGGCCTGGGCGCAGCAGTTGGAGATCTGGATCACGCCGTGGGGCTTCCTCAAAGGCGCGGCCGCGAACAACGCGACCGCAGCGTCGCAGGTGGTCGGCGGCCGGACCTTCAAAGTTGTCACGTGGATGACGCCGCAAAAGGCGCCGTCCGGCGTCTCGTACAAAGTCGTCGGCTATATCAACGGCCGAAATCTCGTGGACAAGGTCCAGACCTGGCTCGAGAACCCTATTTTCGGGGACATGCTCGTTGAAGCCGTCTACAGCGAGTACAGGGATGCCAACGGCGTGAAGTACCCGTCAGCGATTGTTCAGAAGCGAGGGGGACAGGCAACGTTCGAAGCACAGATCCTCGGCGTGCGAGTGAACCCCGCAAACATCGCCGAGCTGGTGACGCCTCCCGCGGGCGGCGGGCGCGGCGGACCGGGTGGACCGGGCGGCCCGCCCCCGGCGGCCGCCGGGCCTTCGTCCGAGAAGCTCGCTGACGGCGTGTACCGTCTCAACGGCGCGTACAATGCTCTGGCGATCGAGTTCAAGGATCACATCGTGCTGTTCGAGGGCGGCCCGCAGAACGAAGCGCGGTCGCTCGCCATCATCGCCGAGGCCAAGAAGGTGATCCCGAACAAGCCGATTCGCTACTCGATTCTCACGCACCACCACTTCGACCACTCGAGCGGGCTCCCCGCCGTCGTCGCCGAGGGCGCCACGATCATCACGGGGCAGGTGAACACGGCGTTCCTGATGAAGGCGCTCAGCGCGCCGCGGACGCTCGCGCCCGATGCGATGTCGAAATCCGGGAAGAAGCCGAAGATCGAGGGTGTCGCCCAAAAGCGGGTGCTGCAGGACGAGACGCGCACCGTCGAGATCCACCCCGTCACGGGTCTTCCTCACGCCGACGGGATGTTGATGGTGTACCTCCCGAAGGAAAAACTTCTGGCCTACGCGGATATGTTCAACCTGCCGCCGGCGGACAACCCGGTGCCCAATCCCCCGGTGGTGGGGACGCAGGTCTTCCTCGAGAACATCGATCGATTGAAGCTCGAGCCCGAGAGAATCCTGTCCGTGCACACGCTGAATCCGGATCGCCTCGCAACGAAGGCGGACATTCAGAAGTCACTCGGGCGGTAAGTTGTCGGAGCAGCGCCTGCGCTCATTCGCCAGGCCTGCCGACACGAAGGCACGAAAGCACGAAGTTCTTGGTACCAAGATTCTTCGTGTCTTCGTGCCTTCGTGGTTTAGCGTCGCTGATGGGAACACTATGAAACCGATGGTTGCCTCCAAGGGCTGAGGCGAGGACTGACAGATCCGTCAGAACGGTTGCGGAACTGCAGAGGGGCGCGGTGCCGTTCACGGCGCTCGCGTGAAATCATGTGAACCCCTCATCGGGAACGGCGCTTGCCCTGCAGCATCCCTGGAGAGACGCGCCATGAACGGAAAGTCCCCGTACAAGATCGGTACCGCCTTCAACCCGGGTTGCCGCCGTTTCCGACGAGTGGGGCCTGTACGATCCCAATCAGGCGGGCATCAAGGCCGCCCTCCGAGCCGTGCGCACGGTGCACACGCCGACGATCACCGACATCGTGCCCGAGCAGCGGGCCGCTGAGGTCCTGCCGGAGCCGAAGGTTCGCGATCTCCCAATCGAGTCGGCCATTCGCGACGTCGCACCGGAGCCGGAAGTTCGCGACCTCACACTCGAGGTCGCCGCCGCGTCCGAGAGCACCGACGCCGAGGCAGAGGTCTACAAGCTCGGCGTTTCTGAACCGGAGCCGGAACCCGAGCCGGACACCCCGAAGACGGCGGATAGAGGCGCCGTGTACACGCTGGAGTTTCCGGCCCGCTGCCCGCAGTGCTGCAAGAAGATCAGCACGGTCCGCGTCTCGCGACTGCTCCGCACGCAGGTGTCGTTCACCTCGACGCTCCCGCGCAAGGGCTACATCATCGTCTGTCCGGAGTGCGACGGGATGGTGTCGGCGGAACTCTCAGGGCTGATCTGATTCAAGACGAGACGGTGTTTCGTATGGAGTTTCGTGAGTACGCCGCCAGTGAAGTTTCCAGCCTGATCGACCGGATAGTGACGGACGTCGACGGGCGCACCAAAGCGCAGATCCAGGGCATTCAACGCGAGCACGAGGCCATCCTGGCATCCCTCCGCCTGCAGCTCGAAGCACAGGCCCGGGAGCTCGACTCGCGCGGCAAAGCGAAGGACGATCTGGCCGCGGCCGTCGCCGAGACGCGGTCACAGCTCGACGTCCTGCGGACCGAGCTCGACGTGCAGCGCGCAGCGGTCGAGGCGCAGCGAGCCCAGGCGGATACATACCGTGCGGAGATGGAGAGACAGCGCGCCGTGGCGGAGACCGAGCGCGCCGCGGTGGCGTCGCAGCGCGCTGAAGCCGAGATTCAGCGCAACCTCGCGGCCGCGAACGCCGAGGCGGCGGAGGCCCTGATCGAAGCGCGGGCGCTCGCCGCTGCACAGGCCGAGGCGGCACGTCTGACCGGGCAGTTCGAGACGACCCTCGAGGAGCTGCGCCACGAACACCTCGCGACGCTCCAGGAACAGGCCCTGGCGCGCACCGTGCTGCCGCTCGACGAACTGCTCACGGTGTTTGGCGCGCTGGCCAGCGCGTCCACGCCGAGCGCCGTGATGACCGCCGTCGTGTCCGGGCTCGCCCGCGAATTCTCGCGCGTCGCGCTGTTCCGGCTCCGCGGCGCCCGGCTCGAGTGCGTGAGCCACGCCGGCTTCGAATTCGAAGGCGACATCTCCAAGGTCGTGATTCCAATGAGCGTGGATTCGCTGCTGACGCGTTCGGTGAACTTGCGGACGACGCAGAGTTTCCTGGCGGGAACGAGCGAGGATCCGTGCAGCGCGCCCTTCGGCGGCACGCCCGCGTGCGCGCTCGCGCTGCCGCTCGTGTCCGGTGAAGGGACGGTCGCCGTCATCTACGCCGACGATTCAGATCAACTCGAATTTGGCTCCGTACCGTCGCCGCTCCTGGTGAAGTTCGCCGAGCTCGTGTGGCAGCACGCGATTCTCGTGCTCCAGCGTGCCTCGGCGGCGCAGAAGACTCTCGCCGTCATCCCATCGCAGAGTTTCGATCGTCTGGCGTAGTCCACAGCGCGTCGCTCGTCCACGGCATATCGGAACTCGCAATCACGCGCGCGGTCGTCACCAGATCCTCGAGCTCGCCTGCTCGCAGCAGCGCACGTCGCAGTTCCATGAAGTACTCGACGTCCTCGCCGGTCGCGTGCTCGATGACCAGTCGAAACGGGCCGCTCGCCTGAGGGCCCAGGGCCGACAATTCCAAACGAACGGCGTCGGGATCAACCAGAAATAGCGTCAGCATGTTGAACGTGTAAACCAAGCTCGATGCCAGTCCGGTCTGCACAGTGTCACTCGCAGTTGCATGTCGGCCTGACACCTGTTGTCAGCTGGCGTTGACAAATCGCGGCATAGGATGCGATCACATAGGGCTGAGGGCTGAGGGCTGAGGGCTGAGGGCTAGGGGCTAGGGGCTAGGGGCTGGGGACTGGGGACTGGGGACTGGGGACTGGGGACTGGGGACTGGGGACTGGGGACTGGGGACTGGGGGCCGAGCGGCTGATCTGTTACGCGAATTCGCGTGGGCTTTCTGTCTTCTGCCCTCAGCACTCAACCCTGGAAGAAATGCCAGGGGGGCTGCCCCCGACGAACCGGCCTGGCAGCCCCCGAGGTAGTGGACGCATCGGTCAGTGCACCTCCGATGCGTACCCTCAAAGAACTATTTCGGTTCGACATGCGGCCGGCGACAGCGCGTGGCTCGCGCGACGTGCCAGCGCGTGCAGGAGCGCGTCAACCGAGGCCGCATCGTGCGGGTTCAATCGTTCGTGTTCAACGCCGTCCCGTTGTGCTACGCTCCGATCGATTCTCGGATCCGTGGCGGGAGGTGGCTCAGTGAATGCGGTGGGTGACTCAACCGATCGGGCGCCCGAACAGGACCTCCGGTCAGGGATTGAGCGGCGGGCCTCTGCGCGCCGGAAGGAATTCGAATCGTCCCTCACGTTCTCCGTCGGCGCTGTCAGTACGGAGCGTCGCGGCGGCGAACGCCGAACAGCAGACCGTCGAGCCGCAGCGCTGGCTCTCAGCCTGCCACAGCTTGTCTGCCCCAACTGCCGGGGACCTCTCGAGTTCGAAGCCAGGCTGTCCTGGCACCTGCCCGGCGCCTACACGGTCGATGCCGGGTACTGTCCCGCGTGCTCACGGCGGTTTCTCCGCGATCGTGCGACAGGCGTGTACGAATCCTTGTCGTGGACGCCGCTGTGCCGCTTTTGCCGTGAGCCGGTCGGGGGCGGCCGGACCACCGAGAACGCTGCGTTCGTCACGTATCACTGCCAGGCCCATCCCGCGGAGGAGTGGCAATACGCGCCGCACACCGACCGCTGGACCGCCTGCGCGCCGGTCGGCGTGTCTCGCTGAGCGTCTGACGTTGCGCCGCGATCAGACTGCGACCGCGAGTCGCTGTGCGGTTTCCGCGTGTACCGGCTGAGTGGTGACGCGTCCTTTGATCACGGCGCCCTCGCACAGCACGATGTGCGGCGCCCGGAGATCGCCGTACACCGATCCTGTCGCCCGCACCTCGATCCTTTCGCGAGCGCTGACATCCCCTCTCACGGCACCGACGATTGTGATGGCGCGCGCCATGAGCGGCGCCGTGACGGATGCGCCGGCTCCCACCGTCAGATGGTGGTCGCCGATCTCGATCGTGCCCTCCACCCGGCCGTTGATGGTCAGGTCTTCGGCGCAGATAATCTCGCCCCTGATGACGACCGATGGGCCGATCCCCACCTCTGGCAACCGCTCCTGCGGCGTGACCGGGACCGGCGGTGTGACCGGGACCGGCGGAACCGGGGCGGCCGGCCGGCTCACCGGGGCTTCAGCGCGTGCGTTCCACATCGCCCACCTCCAAGAAAGCTGCAGCGATCGGACGCGTGCGTCCGATGTGTGACTGACTTTGGCGACGAAGGGTACCAGAACGGTCGCTCCAGTACAAGCAGGATTTCCCGCATCGCGCGCCCCTTTTTCTCCCTGATGCGGCACTCCCGCCGTGCGCCATGGCTCAAATCACGCGTTGGCGGCAGTCCGGGCCGGGCGTACGACTTGCACTGCCACTCTGCAAGCCGGGGACGGAACGACCCGAGGCGAGCACACCGCATCCGAACGAATACCTACTCCATAGGGCTTCGTCGCGGCCGAGCGGCGTGCACGCCCCGCGGACGCTCTGCTCCCCGCACCAGATTCCACGTTGACCGCGCACGAGTGATTCGACGATGCCCCTGATGAGGACGAGGCCGAGGCCGACCGCCGAGGAGTTCCAGCTCCACCAACCCGGCGGCGCGCTTGTCGATGCGTCCAAGACAACAGTCCGTTGGCCGATCGCCGTCAATCTGGTCCTGATCGGACCGCCAGGCTCGGGCAAAGGGACACAGGCGATGCGTCTGACGTGTCTCACTGGCGTGCCCGTCATCTCAACGGGCGACATGCTCCGGCGAGCCGTGCAGGCGAACACCCCTGTCGGCCGGACCGTCAAGGCGGCGATGGAGCGGGGCGAGTTGATCGGCGACGACATGATGACGGCCATTGTCGCGGCGCGGCTGCGGGAGGGCGATACCGCGCGCGGCTTTATCCTGGACGGCTTCCCGCGAACGGTGGAGCAGGCCCTGGCGCTCGACGCCATGATGGAACACCGGGGCCCCCTGCTGGTGGTCGAGCTCGCGGTCCCCGAGGGGGCGTTGATTCGGCGTTTGAGCCTGCGACGGATTTGCGACCGATGCGGGATGAACGCGGAGCCGGCCGACGGCGCGGTCGACAGCGCCCGCGAAAGTGAGGGGCGCGCCCGGGCTGGCGCGGGCTGCCGCTGCGGCGGATCCCTTCAGCAGCGTTCCGACGATTGCGAGACGGTCGCCCGCGAACGGCAGCGGACCTACCAGCGCGCGACCCGGCCGCTCGTCGACTTCTACCACCAGCGACGCATGCTGCACGCTATCGACGGCACGCTTCCGGCCGATCTCGTGACCGCGCAGATCGGCCGCGCGATCGAATCGGCCGTCAGCCAGGCTTCGCCCTTAGCCCTTCACGATCGCATCCACTTCACCTCCCTCATCCGTTTGACAGCCCGCGAAGGCTGTAGTAGCGCGCGGCGCAGGAATCTGTGCCGGGGCCGATCGCGCCGGTGTATAACGGTACATGTCGGTCGTGGCCGGAATCGCCGGCCGCCAGAGGAGGCTATGTGAGATTCCCCGTCAAGGCTGCATTCGTCGCGACGCTATGCCTGTCTGCCTGGCCCCTTCAGGCCGCCGACGGCCTGCTCATCGTGGAGAAGACGACAAGCGGCGGCAGCACGCAGACCAATCAGATTCAGATCGAAAAGGACAGGATGCGGGCGGAAATGATCGGTCAGGCCGGCGAGAAGCAGGCGGTCGTGTTCGACGGCGCCAAGCAGGTGCTCTGGCTCGTCAACTACGATCAGAAGAGTTACAACGAGATGACGAAGGCCGACGTCGATCGCCTGGGCGGGCAGATGTCGAGCGCGATGGCTCAAATGGAGGCGCAGCTCAAGGGCCTGCCGCCTGAACAGCGCGCTCAAGTGGAAGCCATGATGAAGGGGCGCGGGATGGCCGGCCGGGGCGGTGAACAATCACAGAAGACCGAGTATCGGAAAACCGGCACCGACACGGTCGGCAAATGGACGTGCGACAAGTACGACGGCTACCAGAACAACCAGAAGACGTCCGAAGTATGTGCCGCCGATCCCAAGGCGCTGGGGTTTGCCGCGGCGGACTTCCAGATTACGAAACAACTCGTCGAATTTTTCCGAAAGCTCGCGCCGCAGGCCGCGGACCGTGTGCTCGCGATTGGCACACCCGACGATCAGGGCTTCAGCGGAGTGCCCGTGCGACGTGTGACCTTCAGGGGCCCGCAGCAGACGATCACCGAATTGGCGGACGTCAGCCGTCAGGCGTTCGCGGCCTCCGCGTTCGAGATTCCCGCCGGGTTCAAGAAGGAAGCGTTCGGCGGCGGCCGGGGTCGGCCATAGGCGTCGGACCGGCGATCGAGGAAACAGATATGGCCATTGACGTTGAAGTCGATCTCAGAATTCCACGAGTCAAAGTACCCGTCCTGGACAAGCAGGGCTATCCGATTGACAACGGCGCCATTCGGTTTACCAAGCTTATCGAGGTGCCGGCCATTCCAAAGCCGGGGGCCTCGCTCCAGCTGACCACCAGCTCTGGACGGTTGTTTGACTGCGAGGTCACGAGAGCCGACTGGAACGACGAGAAGGAAATCTTCGTGCTGTCCTGCCGGTATTCCAACAGGTCGATTCCCGCCGACGAGTGCGCCGCATTCTTCAACGATGCGGACTGGAAGATGAAAACGCTCTTGTAGGAACCGACGCGCGACGCGATCACGCCGATTTCATCAATGGCGCCGCCGCCTGAATCGCAGGGGGCATGACAGGCACGGGCATCCTGCGGCACGACCGAGCGGGGCGACGCCACGGCCCGCAAGAAGGCCCGCAACTGCCGCTCGACGCTCGTCGCCAGGCAATCGGGCGCGGCCAGGAACCCCGCGACGTGGTGAAGGAGTCCTCCGCGCACGTGCACATCCCAGCGGCCCGGCTGCGCCGAGGCCGACACGCACACGTGCCACGCGCCGGCCAGGTGGCTGAACGTGTGGCGCACGGTCCGGGTCACCGTCACGACAAGACGCGGGTCGGGCACATCCCGGACCTCCACGTCAATTCTGTTGAAGACCACCATCATTGTTGCACCGTGGAGCGAAGCGGTTCGCGCCAGCGTCGCCGCTTGCAGTCGATGCAGCGGTACGGTCGTCGGTTCGTGAAGAAGGTCAGGGCCCGCTCGTAGCGGGCGACGTGCGAGCGGGTCAGATCGCCCCCGCAGTGATCGCAATGGACCGTCGCTTGCCGAGTGACCGTCGCGGACCGTGATCGCTTCGGCCGGCGCCACAATGATGTCGCCGTCCGGATCCGCGAGTTCGTCCAGCCAGGTTTCGGCCAGTTGCAGCCGTGCCGGCTCGTGCGCCTCAGACGTCGGCATGGGACGACTCCTCCGGAGACGACCGTCGCTGCTGGCGCACCGGCTGCGCCACATCCTCGGGTCGATAGCGATTCAGAAGCCGCTGCAGCGCACTCTCCGACGTGGGGAGCGCTTGCCCGCCCCGGAGCGCCTCGAGCTCCGCGGCGCCCCGTCTCCAGCCGGCTGTCCACTCCCGCGCGGGGCCGCCAGTGAGCGGATTCGTCCAAATCGGACGACCCAGCCAGAATGCCTCGCGTCCGGCCGCTTCTGGTTCCTGTTCGTTGTGCAAGCGGGCAGTCTGTGGTCTCGACGGCCGCCAGCTGGGACAGATCAGTCGGTCGCGGCGGTCGAGTCTCGGACGGGTCTGACATGGCACGGCACCTCGCGCGAATGTTGGGGAGCCATCATTCTAGTCGCGGGGCGGCAGGCCGTGGCCGGAAGCGTCTCAGAACGGCCTCACGGCGTCGCTTGCCGGCGACAAGCCGTTTCGGTGGCCGGTACCGGTGGCCGGTGGGCGGTGGCGGTGGTCGGCGGCTGGCGGTCGGTGGCCGGACGCTGCGCAACTTATTTGTTGCGCGGCAGCGAATCGGATCAGAACAGTTGGATTTGCGCGAGTCGATCGTGGAAGACGAGCGCCGCCGCCAGGCCTCCGAGCCCCATGCAGGCGATGAACATGGCCACGTACGCCGTCCGCGTCACGATCATCCCGAACGTGGACGTGCCGCCAGCAGCCGTCTGGTCCTGATCGTCGTCGGAGGTGCATCTCCTCGGGCGCCGGCGGAACACTCTCGGGGATGCCGAGCTCGTCTGCCACCGAGGCTCCGCGGCTGCGGCTGGCCAGATGATCCAGATCGTCGAGAGTGGTTCCGAGCCGCTCGAAGAAGGCCGGATCGCTGGACATCGACTCAGGCAGCGCGACGCTGGCGGCATCTTCGCGCGGCTGACGAACGAAAGATGGAGTCGGGGATGGAGTCGAGGAGAGCATCGGGGACGGCGGTCTGGAACGGGGACGTCGGCACGCGACCGGCTCGGAGACGGACCGACAGGGTGTGGGGCCGGCGACATCTCCCGAAGACGACGAAGCAGGCGAGTGGGCTGTGGCTGATCGCTGGCGGGTGGTGCGGCCGGAAGCGGTTCGAGGTCGATCAGGCCCCGGTCCAGCTCGTCCAGCTCCACTCCGACGGCGGGGTCATCGACGAACGACTGCGGCGACGACGTCTGTGTGCACGCGACTACTTTTGACGTTCCTGACGACCGCCGGAATCCGTCGCCAGGACCCCGTTGAGCGAACCGTCGAACGAGGGCGCGTCGCTCTTGCGACGCAGCGGCAGACGCGCGGAAAGATACGTCCCCACGGCGAGGGCGCCGAGGGTACGGCCGAGCAGTACGGCGTTCACGCTGTAATAGAGGAGCGCGATCACCGCGAGCAAGATCCACCGGTCGTGCAGCCCGAACGCGGCGGCAATCGCACCGATCAGCGAGACGATGGCGAGGTCGATGCCGGCGGCAATGCATCGCACCCGCGGCGAGTCCATCGACCATCGCACGATAGCCGCTTCTCTTTTGGCACGCCGATCGTCGCCGGCCGCCGGCATGGGATCGTCGTTCCACACCAGCTCATGCCCGACGATGGCCGCCTGTTCTCTGAGCACCCGTTCGGAGCGTCGATCGCCCTGCGGGAACAAGCGGCAGAACTCTTCGACGGTGGAGCCGGGATCGACGCCGATCGCCCGCGCGTATTCACGCACGTACGCGCGCGCGTAGATGCCGGTCGGCCAACGCGCGAAGTCGTTGCGCTCCATCGCCGCCCAGAGATCGACGCTCACTTTCGTGCGAAAGCTGATCTCTTCGAGCGCGATACCGCGCTTTACCCGTGCCCGTCGGAGATCGGGTCCGAAGGCTTGTCCGGCGCTCATGGTTTGGATAGGACATTCGCAAGAAAGCCTCCACATTTCGGG
Organism: uncultured Acidobacteriota bacterium; assembly: GCA_963755195.1. Taxonomy (GTDB): domain Bacteria; phylum Acidobacteriota; class Vicinamibacteria; order Vicinamibacterales; family CAVVIG01; genus CAVQJU01. Next base: position 215,278 of record CAVWIZ010000002.1, read on the forward strand.
AGGTTGGGGGTCGCCGCAAAGCCTTCAGCCCCATGAACTAGCTGTGAGGGCCAGTTTTTACCTCAACCGGCCAAACGTCCTATTTCGCACCAGGCGATTACGAATTTCGTAGGAGGGCGTCCTCAACTTTCGCCGTCAGCGGAGAGGCCCCGGAGGACGTCCGAGACCTTCACGAACGCATCGACGACCGCCGGATCGAAGTGAGTACCGCTGCCTTTGACGATGACGGCCACGGTGTCGTCGTGCGACATCGGCTGTTGATAGAGCCGCCGGTTCAGGACGGCGTCGTACACGTCAACGAGCGCCATCAGCCTTCCGGCAATGGGAATCTCCGTTCCGCGCAGACCTTGTGGATAGCCCGTGCCATCCCACTTTTCGTGGTGCGTGTACACGATGTCCTTGGCCATCGCCAGAACCGCGTCGCCTTTCGCTCCGGCCTTCAACTCCGCTTTCACGATGACGTCGCGGCCATGCGCCGGATGCTTTCGCATGTCGGCGAGCTCGTCGGCCGTGAGGGCGCCGGGCTTGTTCAGCACCCGATCTGGCACGCCCACTTTCCCGATGTCGTGGAGTGGCGCCAGGCTGGCGATCAGATCGATTCGCTCGGGCACGAGATACTCGCGGAACTCCGGCTGCGCGGCGAGCTGTTCGGCGAGGATTTTCATGCAGCGCTCGGTTCGCCGAGAATGCCGGCCCGTCTCGATGTCCCTGACCTCGGTGAGCGAGAGCAGCGTCTGCACCATCAGTCGCTGCGATGTGTGTTTTTCCTGACCCGCTCTGTCTGCCCGGCCGCGCTCGATCGTGAACTGCGCCGCTGAGATCGCTGCCAGCACACACACCACGCCAATCGTCGGAAACAGAGGCGACAGAAGGGCGCCGTCGGCTGAAAGCAGCCATGTCGCCCCGGCCCACACAGCTCCCAGGCAGCCGGCCATGCCGAGCGCGCCCCATCCAAGACCCAACCGGCGGACCAGCAGAATCGCGGCGAGGCCGAACGCGACGACCGACAGCGTCTCGATGGCGACGGCGCTCTCGGGACGCCGGATGAAGTCTCGTTGCAGCAGATTGTCCGCGACCGTGGCTTGCACCTCGACGCCGGCAAACAACGTGTCGAACGGTGTGGCCACGACTTCGCGCGTGCCGAGGGCCGTGGTCCCGACCAGCACGATCTTGCCCTTGAAGGTGTTGGCCGGCGTCCGGCCGCCGAGGACGTCGGCCGCCGAGACGTAGGGGAAGATGTGTTTCCTGCCGCGATAGCGCAGCAGCAGATTGCTCTTGCCGTCGAGCGGCACGCTCATTCCGTCGACAATCAGCGACGAAGCGTTGACATTCGAGACGCGCACGGCGATGTCGCGTGCTCCGATGGCCGCGCCAACCGCCGCCAACGCCAGCGCGGGATAGACGCGACCGTTGAACTCCAGCAACAGGGGAACACGCCTGAGGATGCCGTCCGGATCAGGAGTCGCGTTCAGAAATCCGGAAGCGCCGGCCGCCTTCGTGAGAAGCGGGAGGCTGCAAATGACGCCGGTGGCAGGGAAGAAGGGATCGAAGTCCCCTTGTCCGCTGACGGCGAGCGCAAGCGGGTGCATCACGCACGTGCCGGCATCCCTCAGCACGCCATCGAACGTCAGCGCATAGCCGACCACCACGCCGCCGGGCCGAAGCGCGCCGGACAGCGCCGCGTCGGTCGCCGCGCTGGTCCCGGCGTACCTGTCCGATTCCGCGAACACGATATCGAGCGCCACGACGGACGCCCCGAGCTCCCGCAATCGTGTGATCAGGTTGCCGACGATGTCGCGCCGCCACGGCCACTGGCCGATGGCGGAGAGGCTCCGATCGTCGATATCCACGATGGCCACGCGGCCGTCGGGCGGATGCGTCCGGACGGCACGCACCAACATGTCGTCCACGGCGTGCTCGGCGCCCGCCACGAACAAGGGCCGGTAGAGAGACAGTACAGTGATGACCACCGTGGGCACCACGCCGCACAGCATGACGAGACGACCGGGTCGAACTGTCATCGGACTGTGATTTCGACCCGCCGATTGCGGGGTTGGGGCACTTCGTCGGCGGTTGACACCAGCAAGTCGGCCTCGCCGTGAGATGTCACTTCCATGAACGTCCGATCGAGGCCGGCGCCAAGCAGGAGGCTCCGCACCGTCGTCGCTCGCTTCAGACCAAGCGCCACATTCGTGGGCGCCGGTCCCAAGGTATCGGTGTGCCCGACGACGAGGACCTCTGGTACCGGCCGGTTCTTGACGGAAGCCAGAATTCGCGGAACGAGTGCGCGACTCTCGGATGTGAGCTCGTCAGAGTCGAAGAGAAAGTTCAACGTGAAGTGCAGGGGCGCGAGCGGGAGGGCGGCGAGGGCCGCGGCGAAGATGTGCTGCACCTCCGCCTGACTCATCGCGGTGACCGGAGCGGGCGGCCGATTGGCCGAGAACCTCGTCGAGTCGCGTTCAGACGCGAGCTCCACGGATCCCGATGGATTCGATACGGTGGCGCGCCCAACTACACGGCTGGCCGGGTCGGGAAGCAGCACGACGAGGTCTTCGCTAGCGCGCTCAGGGGGCCGAACGGTCTTCGACGCGCACGACCACGCAAGCCCGGCGGCCAACGTGGCCAGCATCACGGCGAGGTATCGGGCGCGATTCAAATCGTCCCGACGCGAACGGCCAGCGTCGTTCCGCGTACGCCAAGGATGCCGTTCGGTGTTTCGAGCCGGATGGAGTCCGGCGCCAGCTTGGCAATGTGTCCCGAGACGTAGGCCGCCACGCCGCGGACCAGCTTCATGACGAGTCCGATCTGGCCTTGAGCGGGCGCATACGCGAAGCGGTCCAGTCGCACTTCGCTTCCAGGACCGAGTGACACACGCGTGTCGTCTTTCAGCGTGACTCCGATCCGGCCGTCGGCGCCGGTTCGAAGCGTGTCGGCTTCGTACACGGCCAGGCCCGCTTGTGCCGGCGTGATGGCGCCGGCCCGGAGGATGAACACCGACCCGGACGCGACCTTGATCCGGCCGGCGGCCTCGGGCTGCTGGGCGAATCCTGGGGCGGCCGCGAGTATGAGCGCAAGAACGCCGGCGAGAGTGCGACAGTTCATCATGGGATCCTTCCGAGCCCTTGCGTCCTTCACGGAATTGCACGCGGTCACCTCACCCGAATAAGCGACCCGACTAACGTTATCGGCCGCAAATGAGCCGTCGTGTGGCCCGGCAGCCAGAGACCAGACTGGTACGAACCGCCTGTAGCACTTGCTTCTGCTAAGATCAGGCCCATTCAAGCCGATAAGACATGTCGGAGGATTTCTTATGAAGACGGCCGCCGTGAATACCCCAGCCAGGCGCCCGGCACGTGCCCCTATGTCGATGCGAACCCCCGAGGCTCAACGTTCAGCGATTGCCGACTTTGAGCGGTGGCAGCGGCAACGGGTTGTGGTGACGCCACCCGCCGGAATCCGCGTCCGCCCGGGACCATCCCGCTAACGCCGCGCCTCAGGCGAACATGTCGAGAATGCTGAGAATCCTGACCGTCGTCGGATCTCTCGTCTGCATGTTCGCCGCTGGGGCGCCTGTGGCAATGGCCGCAGAGGACACGCCGCGCGCGGAGCGTGTGAGGAAAGAGGCGCTCGACGAGCTCGACGGATTCCGGGCCGGCATCGACGATCTCCTGAGCGACGCCGCGCTCTCGCGTGAGCAGGCCCGCTCGATCGACCAGCCGTTCGACGGCATGCGCGGCGCGATCAACGCCGATCAATCGAATTTTTTCGCCAGGGCGCTGCTGCGCCTGCTGGCGACGATCAGTACCCTCGAGGACCAGGGCGCCCTTCCGCCAGGCACTTCCATCTCGGCCCTCGACCTCGCCGCGGACGTCACCGCCAACTTGATCGAGATCGGATTTCTGCCGCGTGATCGCCGCGACGGTGGGACAGAGGCGATTGACGCCCTTCAACAACAAGCCCAGTAAAGCCCAGTAGAGCCCGGCAGAGCCAGACGCGGGGTTCGAAAGCCGGGCGTTACAGATTTGGCACATCCTACGGATTTGGCACGCTCTAAGGTTTCGGGTGTCTGAACCCGATGCTGATCTCAGGAGGCCCGAATCTCCCCGGGATCCCTCCGTGAACACCATGCGCATACCTGCCGCAATCCTCGTTGGCGTTGCGATTTTTCTCTGCTCGACCGTCGCGGCCGGCCAATCGCCTGCAGGCGCCGTTCGTGGCGAAGTGACCGATCGCTCCGGCGGCGTCCTGCCCGGTGTGACGGTGGTGGCGAAGGCCGGCGGTGGCGCGGTCCTGGCGACGGCCGTGACGGACGGCGCCGGAAGCTATGTCCTCGGTGCTCTGCCGGCGGGCCGAGTCACGCTCTCGTTTCAGCTCGAAGGGTTTGCCGGCGTGGACGTGGCCGTGGTCGTCCGGCCGGGCGTCGAATCGCGATTGGTCGCGCGCCTGGATCTGGCGCCTTTCGCAGAGACGGTTGTCGTTCGCGCGCCGGCGCCCGTTGACACGCCGGCCCGGGTTGTTCCGCCGCCGCCCCCGCTTCCCGTGCTGCGGCCGGTCCCCGCCCACGATCGCGCCTCAGTCTGCGGCCCTGCGAAACCCGGCCCGCTTCCAGAGTCGCTCGGGACGATCAAGTCGTATCGCGACAACACTCCCGGGGGTCTGTACGCAACGGGCGCGGAGCTCGTGATCGACGGGGGACTGGACGACGGTCTGCTGATAGGGCGAAATCTCGTCGTCCGTCGTCACTACGACGTGCGCGGGCCGTCGGGCGCCGACACGGTCGCCGAGCACTCGGCCGGACTGGTGCAGATCGTCGCCGCTCGCGAGCGATCGTCGGTGGCCGTCGTGGTGTATGCGTGTGACGAGTTGAGGACGGGCGATTTTCTCGCGTCGTTCAAACCGGAACCGATCCGTGCTCCCGATCCGTTGGGAACCCCGGCCTACTACGATGCGGCCCGGATTCTCTTTACGGATGAGGGGCAGACGCTGGGCGCGCCACGGCGAATGATGGTGATCGACCGGGGAGCCGAGCGCGGCACGCATGTCGGACAACGCTTCACGCTCTACCGTCAGGGGCGTGCCAACAGACGCGATGTCGTCGGCGACGCGATCGTCGTGGCCGTGCGGACTGATTCCGCGACGATCCGCATCGACCGCGTCACCGAAGACATCTCGGCTGGCGACTGGGCGGCGCCCCAAACCGCATCCACTGTGGCCCGCCAGCAGCGATAGTGGGTTGACCGGCGTCGTTGTGTGCACATCTGTTCCAGCAATGCGGCGGACTGACAATCCGTCGTAGGCCCGTCGGACAATAGATGTCACATACCCTTGTTCCGGCTGGGCCGATCTCAGACCGCCGTCAGCACGCAAGTCACTCGCGTCAAGTCACTTAACAGAATGTCTTCGGTCTGGCATTCCTGTTGCTCGTTGTACCGCGACACGGCAGGTCCGATGGTTGAGCGTCGTTGTTGACGCCACTTCGGTGAGGGGGCCATGAGGATCCGCAACCAGCACGGCTTCACGCTGATCGAGCTTTTGATCGTCGTGGCGATCATCGGCATCATCGCCGCCATCGCGGCGCCCGGATTGCTGCGTGCCCGCATGACGAGCAACGAAGCGTCCGCCATCGGGTCGCTGCGCGCCATCAACACTGCCCAGCAGAACTACTCGCAGCTGTGCCGGGGCTATGCACCCGTGCTGACCGAGCTCGGCACGACGGGCGCGGGGCCGTTCCTCTCGCCCGATCTGAGCCTTCCCGCACCGCCCGTCGCGAAGAGCGGGTACATCATCGATCTGACAACCGGCCTCGGCGCTGCCCCGGTTCCCCTCCCGCCGATCGGGTGCACGGCGCCGACGACGAACTACTATGCGACGGCCGTGCCCCTGACAGCCGGATCGACCGGCGCCCGCGGGTTCGCGACGAACGAAACCTACGCCGTCTATCAGAACAACGCGGCGGCAGCCACTGCCCCCACCCAGCCGTTCACAATCGGCGGCAACATCAGCACGATTCAGTAGCCCCCACGTTCGCTTCGCCGATCTCGCAGCGCTAACGTTGGATTTGCCACGACAGCGGCACGCCGGCCGCAATGACGGGTCCCTGCCGGACGGTGACGCCGTCCATCAGCCACACCGCGACATGACCGGCTTGCGTGTGTCGCCAGACCACGTCGGCCTTGCCGTCGTTATCGACGTCACCGACGCCGGATATCTGCCATGCGAGGGGCACGCCGGCCGCCACAACAGGCGCCTGCCTCACCGTCGCGCCGTTCATGAGCCACGCTGCCACGTCGCCGGTTTGCGTGTGCCGCCAGATCAGATCCGCTTTGAGATCGTGATCGAGGTCGCCGACTCCGGCTATCTGCCACGCGAGGGGCACGCCCGAGGCGACGACAGGTACCTGCCTCACCGTCGTGCCGTCCATGAGCCACACCGCCACGTCGCCGGCTTGCGTGTGTCGCCAGATCAAATCGGCTTTGCCGTCGCCATCGACGTCGCCCACTTCGACGATCTGCCAGGCGAGGGGCACTCCTGACGCCACGACGGGCCCCTGCCTCACCGTCGTGCCGTCCATGAGCCATACCGCGACATGACCGGCTTGCGTGTGTCGCCAGATCAAATCGGATTTGCCATCGCCGTCGACGTCGCCCACGCCGGCAAGCTGCCACTCGAGCGGCAGGCCGGCGGCCACGATCGGCGCGCTGACGACCTGCCGATTGCTCGTCAGCCACACCGACACGTCACCGGTTTGGATGTGGCGCCAGACCAGATCGCCGAAGCCGTTGCCGTTGAGATCGCCGCTCCCGACGATCTGCCACGGGAGGGCTACGCCAGACGCCATGACCTCGCTCACAGCCACGCGAGTGCCGTCCAATGTCCACAGGGCCACGTCGCCGGTCTGCGTCTCGCGCCAAATCAAATCGTCTTTCCCGTCGCCGTCGACATCCCCAAGGTGCGTCCCCACGAACGCGCGCGGATGCGACCCGCGCAGATACTCCTGCAAGTTCGTGTAGCCGTCGCCGTCCGTGTCGGCGCTCGCGTCGCCGGGGTTGTTCGGATCGAAACCGTACTGCAGCTCCCAGGAATCGGGCAGGCCGTCGTGGTCGGTGTCCGTCACGACCGGAACGGTCGAGGACAGCCGCAGCACCCGCCCCAGGGTGAGGCTCACGACGTAAAGCTCACCGCTCGCGTCAACGCCGAAGGAGCTGACCAGACCGAGCGCCGACGAGCCGCCCAGCTCCGCCGTGTGCTCAATCAGGCCGGACGCCGTGGCTTCGCCAGTCGAGCCGTTGATGGTCAGCCCCAACGACCAGACTTTGCCCACGATGTCGGCGAAGAAGTAGCGCCCCACGAAGGCCGGTCCGAGCCCGGAGCCGCGATAGACGAATCCGCCGGTGATCGAGCTTCCAGTGTCGACCCGACAGTGTGGCCGTACTCGAAGATCGGATCGTCAGGGTCGGGTACGCCAGCGGCGGTTGCTGGTCACGTTGTATCGTGTGCGCCCTCGCGGTTGCGCCAGCCGTAGTTGCGTCCGCCGCGCCCGGACGGCTGGTAGTCGATCTCTTCCCACGAGCCTTGGCCGACGTCGCCGATGACCAGCGCACCTGTTCCCCCGCGCGCCGGATCGTCGAAGCTGAACTTCCAGGGATTGCGTACACCGAACGCCCAGATTTCCGGCAGCGCCGTCACGGAACTGCTCAAGAACGGATTGTCGGCGGGGATGTCGTATCCCTCAGGATCGCTGTCCGGGACGTTCGACGTTCAGACGAAGCATCTTGCCGAGCAGGGAGGTCGGATTCTGAGCATTGTGGAATGGGTCGTTGCCGCTGCCCCCATCTCCCATCCCGATGTACAGATATCCGTCCGGTCCGAACTGCAGCGTCCCACCGTTGTGATTCGAAGCCGGCTGCGTGATGAACCGGAGCCCTCCCGGCCACGTGAAGTCGAATCGCGTCGCCGAATCGGCGACCAGAGGATTCGCAGGCGATCGCTTGAACCTGGCGACGACGGTGTGGCCGTTCGGGTTCGTGAAGTTGACATAGAAGCGGCCGCTCGTTCCGTAGTCGGGCGGAAACGCGAGGCCGAGCAGCCCCCGTTCACCGCCGCTAGCTGATTTGGTCAGACGGAATGGTTCAGGAAAGGCGGTGGACTGCAGGACGCCGTTGCTGACGACCCTGATGCGTCCACCCTGCTCGACGACGTACTGAATCGCCGCGTTGGACGGATCCTGCACGAAGGCGAGAGGACTCGACAGGCCCGACACGTAGACGTCGGCTCGTATCTGCGCCGACGCGGCGGGTGAGAGCGCGTGAAGAAGAACAGCGGCGGCGGCAACCTGGCTCAGCCAACGGCCTTTCAACGCCATGCGACAGCTCTCCTTCTGCTGATTCTGCACGGGACAGTGAGAGGGCACTCCACGCTGCAGAGTATCGGCCAGCGTGGGGCACAGCCACACCCCATACCCAGTTGTGAAAAACGTCGTGCACATTTGGGGCCACTGTCATCACCTGCGACAGCCTCTGCTACCAGTGACGGAAAGACGAAACTGATTACGGTATTCGGCGGTCAGAGCGCCGCAGTGAGGCCGGCAGGCAATTTCGAAAGAGTGCTGGCTGCTTGAGGTAGGCTACCTCGTGCGAGGAGAATCGTGATGCGTGAGTCGAGATTGCCGCGCTCCCTGACCGCCGGATGTGGCGTCGCCGTGCTGACCGTCGGGGCGCTTGTGGCTCAGAGCACGTCTCAAACGCTTCCAGTCGGCGCCGGCGCCATTGGCAAGGGGCCCGACGCCATTGTTCTTCCAGGCTATGAGGACGTGCCGCGTCCTCCCGCGTTTACGGCGGAGGTCAGCGCCGAGGCCGCCGTCCAGGCTGAGGCGTACGATACCTACATTCCGCAGCCGGCGTGGGCGGGACAGACGCGCGCCCCGAAGCCTGCGCGAACCGCCGGGTACGAAGTGCAGACGGCCGTTGACGGCCTCTTCGGCCCATGGGGTTTCAGCTTCCTTCCCGACGGCCGCATGCTCGTGGCCGAAAGCAATCGGGGCCTGCGCATCGTGGAGAAGGACGGGCGCAAGAGCGTCTACGTCTCCGGCCTGCCGATTGACTTCACGAAACGCGCGCAGCAGTTGCTCGACACGATTCCCGACAAAGACTTTGCGCGCAACCGCGTCATCTATTTTCTCTATCGCGTGCCGCCGAAGGAGGCCGGCGATGTCGGCAGGCGCGAGCTCGATTTCCCGATTCACTATCCGCAGATCGAGATGGTCGGGCGCGGGCGGCTCTCGGCCGACGACAAGACCCTGACCGACGTGCAGGTGCTGCTCAACACGCAGGGCATCGAAGGACGCATGATCCAGGCGCCGGACGGGACGCTCTACATCGATTCGGGACCGCTGGCGGGCCGGGGCATCCTGTCGAGAAACTGGACGCAGTCGCAGCTGCCGGGGAGCCTCATGGGGAAGACCTTGCGCATCAACACCGACGGCTCGATTCCCAAGGACAACCCCTTCATCGGCCGGCCGGACACACGTCCCGAGATCTGGGCCTTCGGCGTGCGCGACGCGCAGAGCATGGCCTTCGACGCGCAGGGCCGCTTGTGGACGGCCGAGAACGGCCCGATGGGCGGCGACGAACTGAACCTGATGGAGAAGGGGAAGAACTACGGCTTCCCGATCATCTCTTATGGACGCGAGTACTCCGGCGAGCTTATCAACGGAGGCCTGACCGTCAGGGAGGGCCTGGAGCAGCCGGTGTACTTCTGGACGCCGTCGGTGGCTCCCTCGGGCATGACCTTCTATACGGGGACGCTCTTTCCTGAATGGCGGGGCGACTTGTTCATCGCCACCATGTCTCCGCGCTACGGCCGGAAGGTCATTCGCCTCGTCCTGCGTGAGACGCCGCAGGGCATGCGCGTGGCAGGAGAAGAGTTCCTGCTGACCGAGCTCGGTGGGATTCGCTTCCGCGACGTGAAGCAGGGGCCGGACGGCGCACTTTACGTGTTGAGCGACGTCAGGCCCAGTTCGCCAACAGGGCCGGACAAGATCTACAGACTGGTACCGAAAAAGCGGTAACGAGGGACGGCATGAATATCCTGCTCTGGGCGCTCCAGGTACTGCTCGCGCTGGCGTTCTTCGCTCACGGATTGCTGTTTCTCTTTCCACCGGCGGCCGTCGTCGACCAGATGAACGCGTCGCTGCCGCGCTGGTTTCAGCTCTCTCTGGGCGTCGCTGAAATATTGGCGTCGGTGGGACTGATACTTCCCGGTGTCGCCCGCATTCAGCCCTGGCTCGTCTACGGTGCGGCCGTTGGCGTCATGATTGTGATGATTTGCGCGACTGCTTTTCACCTGATGCGCGGTGAAGTGAGCTCGGCCGTCGTCACAGCCGTGCTGCTGGGGATGGCAACCTTCGTCGCGTACATGCGTTGGCGGGTCGCTCCGATCCAGCCTCGAGGCGTCACCTAGACCAGTCTTCGTTTCTCTCTAGCTCTGGATTCTGAGCCTGCGGCTGGCTACCACGAAAACACACGACGAAGAACCCCTCCACTGCTGAGGACGCGACGAAAGACGATCGACGCAGAGATCTCTGCGCGTCCTCTGCGTTCGGATCGTCATATCGAGGCGCACTACACGGAAATGGAAGACCCTCAGGCGCGCGCCACTTGGACAATTACTTCTGTCCGAGGTGGGCGCGATCCTTTTCGTTTTCGTGGCAGAAGCTTTCGAAGATGTCGGCGTCCGCCAGCAGATCGAAAGGAATCGTGATCGTGAAGGGCTTCGTGTACATCTTTGGGTCGTCGAAGGTCATTTCGACGTCCATGTGCCCGAAGTCGCGCCGGCGGAAGCGCTCGACGATGCGCAAGGCTTCGCTGTGCGGATGGCCGATGAGATCCAATCGAGTCCTGTCGTTGAAGCCGGCGGTTTCCACCACCAGCGTGTCGCGCTCCCAGCGTCCGACCGAATAGCCCATAAAGGCCGGGAAGCCGAACTCCCGCGGCAGTGCCCGGCCGTCCGTGTAGATCTGGCGAAACGTATTGTCGGATTCGTGGATGACGACGGCCAGCCTGGGCGACTGAATGATCTTGATCGGTTCCGATAGCAGGCTGGCGAGGGGAATGCCCATCGGCATCGTGCACACGTCCGAGGGATCTTTCTGCGCCGCCCGCCGCAAGAGCTCCACGGCTTCTTGTCGCATCGGCGCTTCCGACGGTTTGAAGTCCAGCAGGATGTTGACGGCGTACTTGTGTTGCGTGCCGATCTCCATTCCCGGCACGTCCACCTTGATGGCCTCGTCGATCATGGCGCCGTACAGCCGCTTCATTTCCGCAGGGGAGGTCAGCTCGTGCATCCAGACGCCGGAGAGGTCTGGCCGACCATCAGCGGCGCGAGGCGCCGGGGCCGCGAGGTTGGGTTTGCCGTCGCGCGTCCGGGGCGTTCCCGGAGTTGGAAAGTTCAACCACTGCGCGTGCGCGCCGATGGAGAGGAGCACGAACACGAACAGCAGCGCCGGACCGGCAGTCTTCGGTCGCATGAAGTCTCCTGCGGAAACAGCTGGACGACAGGCCGGATTATGCCCCGATTGTCACCCGAGCCGCACGATCCCTTCATGACGTCGTTGCCAGACGCTGACGTGCAATCGGGTACATCGCGGTGAAACAGCTCACGACGTGGACGGGCCACTAGTTCCGTCGATCCGCCCACAGTTCGCGCGTGAGATCCGCGGCCGGAATCTCCCGGCAGCCGCTCACATTCTGCCCTGACCACAACGGCGAGAAATCACCGAGGCTGTGGCTTTCCGCCTTCGCGCGCAACGGAGCGACTGCCGACGCGGCGAGCGGGAAGTCGGGAGCGAGCGCGCTGACAGGCCCCAGTTCCCGCATCAGTCGGTTCATGATGCCTCGCGCGGGCCGGCCGCTGAAGAGATTGGTGACCGCCGTGTGACGGGCGGCCTCGCTCTTGAGCGCCGCCCTGTGCACGGCGCTGGTAGTCGCTTCCGGGCAGAGCAGGTAGGCCGTTCCAACCTGGACGCCCGCGGCGCCGAGGGCCATCGCCGCGGCGACGCCTTTCGCGTCCGCGATGCCGCCGGCGGCGACGACCGGGAGCGAGACCGCCTGCACGACTTGCGGCAGCAGCGCGAATGTGCCGACCTGAGCGGTCAGGTCGATCGAGAGAAAACTTCCGCGGTGTCCGCCGGCCTCGAACCCCTGGGCGATGATCGCGTCCACGCCGTGCTCTTCGAGCCACCGCGCCTCGTCCACCGTGGTCGCTGACGACAGGATCTTCGAGCCGCCGGCTCGCACGCGCTCCAGAAGGTCCGCCGACGGCAGACCGAAATGAAAGCTCACGACGGCTGGTGTGAACTCGTCCAGCACGTCGGCGGCCTCCGTGCCGAAGGGGACTCGCAAACTCCCGGCGGGGATGGCGTCCACGTCCAATCCATACTCTCGATAGTACGGCGCCAGCGCGCCTCGCCACCTGGCTTCGCGTTCAGCGCTCGGCGTCGGTGGCGTGTGGCAGAAGAAGTTGACGTTGTAGGGCCTGGTTGTGTGCGCCGCGATGTGGGTCAACTCCTTACGCATCGCGTCGGGACTGAGCATCGCGCAGGGAAGGGACCCCAGGCCGCCCGCGTTCGAAACGGCTACGGCCAGGCGGCCGTCCTGAACACCCGCCATGGGAGCCTGAATGATTGGGATCTCGATACCGAGCAGAGTCTGCAGCGTCACCAGCAGATACTAGCGCGAGATAATGACGTCAGATCGAGAGCTCCGACCATTCGCTGGTGTCGATGTCCTCGAGGAAAATCCGCCGGCCCGGCCCGACCATGGCCTTCGCTTCAGCCAACGCCGTGGCCTGGTCCTTGGTGTAGTGGACGATCGCGTGCGCCGCGAAATCCTGCTGGCCGTTCTTGGTGACCCGCCCCACCGCGTAGAGGGTAAACGTGTGGTCCGTGCGCAAGACGAGGACGTCGCCGCGCTCGGTCGGCATGCGTGTCGTCATACCTCCCGCCTTTGAATATTGCCCGGCTGGGGACGGCTTCGGACAAGATACGCTTTCTTCGGCCGGCGTCAAGGTCGGAATCGTTCTCGCTCTGGCGGCCGCCGCGTGCGGCGGGTTTTGAACGCAGACTACCGGCCGTAGAGCAGCATGACCTTGCCGTCGGGCATCACGATCTTCTGCAGCCGCAGAATCCTCTGACCGTCGGTGAAACGGTACCCGGTCCCCGCGATCACGTCTCCGACCTTGAGAGAATCCTTGTCCCAGCCGCTGGTCACCATCCGGGTGATACTGGGGCCTCCGACGCTCCACTTCTCGATCTTGCCGGTGTCGTCGGTGACGTCGAGGCCAATCATCACGTGCGGATTGCCCCAGTTGTACTCAGTGACGGTTCCCTTGACCGTGATCTCTCGCGTGAAATCGACGGGCCACGAGTGATGTGCGAATAGCGGACTGGCAGCCGCGACGATCGCGACCGCTCCGACTGCAAGGATTCGTCGTCTGGTGACCACGGCACGCCCCCGACACCATTCTAGGTGAGTCGTGGTTCAGGCGGACAACGATACGTGCGAGGCCAGAGGGTCGTTACTTCGCCCGTGTTGCGGTGACGGCGGCGGCCGATCGAAGCACGGGACGAGCGATCCGCCGCCAGACCTCGCATCGTTGCTGTGGCAGGAGCCTCGTCATTTCTTGAACACCTTGTCGTCCTTCCGCGCGGGCTGTTCGAGCCACGGGGCGGGTTCGGCCCACCCCTCGCTGACGAGCAGCGCGGCCAACGACGGGGAGAGATCGTAGACCTGTCCCATGCGGAAGATTGAGAGATCTACTCCGTCGACCTCGCCTGACAGTGTTTCGACAATGAGAACTTTCGTAGGGGGTGGATATAGCAACAATAATGCCGAGCTTGGATAGCGAAATCACACGAATTTGCGCGTAACGGTGTCGTAAACGCGAACAGATCGCCGTGAGGCCTGTCGGTATTCTATTCACCGGCAGGCTCGAAGCGTGAACGTCCCGCCGCAGTTTTCTACAGGGCACCCCGAGCTCTGCCGCCGGTTGATGCTGAGCCGCTCTGCGCGTTTCTTGCGCGTGGAACAGGCGGCGGGAGGACCTTCGAATCCTCGCGCGCTCTGGCGCGTGTGACGCGACGCGTGTCAGGAATCGGATCGGCCCGCGTGTCGTCAGGAGGGTGTCAGATGAACGCGAAAGGTCGGCTCACATGATCGGTCGCGTGGCTGGTGGACTCGGACAAAGGACCGACAAACGCATCGTGGAGTTGCTCGTCAGAACCGAGTTGTCACGCGTCCGCGGCCGGCCGTTGTCCGTCGCGGAGCGGCCCCGCGGGGCGACGACAGACGGCGAAGCCGTCGAGGCCGTCGCGACAGACGCGATTGGGACCCGCATCGCGCTCGGACACACATTGCTGCAGACGTTTCCGGGCGACCGCGAAGACGCTGCACGATTCATGAGGGCCATCGCGCCCATCGAACACGATCCGACGCTTCGCCTGCGCGGAAGCGAGTTGATGGTTGTCGTTCAGCCCGGTGCGATTCCCATGGGCATCGATTGGGACCGTGTCCCTGGCGTCGTTGCCGGGTATTTGCGTGGTGTGCTGGTTCGACTGCCGGAGGGCTGGAGCCGGCACGCGATTCCACTCGGAACGGCGTCGGTGACGATTGACATCGAGCGAACGGACGTTGGCGCGGCCCTCGGTGGGGGATTGGTCGTGTCACGATGCACGCCCCAGATTCCGTTGACCCACTCGGTCCGCATCGCGCTCGCGCGCAAACTTCCGAAGCTGATCGTCGCACCCGCGGACGAGCGGGTTCTTATCCTGGAAAAGGCCATGCCGCCGCACGGGTACGCGCAAATCCACGATGCCCTTGCGAACGTGCGACCGGATTACCCGTTGCTCGATGCGGTGAGTGACGTGTGGGTGGCCAACACCGTCGCATGGGAAACCGAGGATGTGATGTGGTTTCGGCGTGTGTGGCCGCAGGTGGAGTGATCCGGCACGTTTCGCTCGACGAGGACCGACTCCTGATCTAGAATCCCCCGCGGGAGGCTGTCGTGGCGATCCTGACAATCGGTGCTGATGGGATCTTGCTCGTCTTCGCGCTCGTGGTGTCGATTGTCCTGGCGGTGCTCGGTGAGGCGCGTCACCCCACCTGCCAGGCCGCCCAGTTCACTGCAGCGTGAAGTTGATCGTGACGGTCATCTCGAGCTCGACCGGCTCACCGTTGAGAAGGGTCGGCTCGTACTTCCACTGACTCACCGCGTCGATCGCGGCCTGATCGAGCTCCGGAATGGATCGCAAGATCTTGGTGTCGATCACCGCGCCGTCCTCCCCGAGCACGGCTTCCAGGATGACGACCCCCTGTATCTTGGCCGCCCGCGCCTCCTCGGGGTATACGGGCCTCACATCGACCACCTTGGTGGGAGGTCTGACAGAGCCACCGACCCTGACTCGTCTGGCGGCCGCGCCGCCCGTGGCCAGACCGGCCACGATGACAGCAGCCGTGGCCAAAGCAGCCGCCGTGCGCCAGTCGATCTTCGACGCGTTATCGTGCCTGTCCATGTTGGTCCTCCGCGTTATCCCCTTAGACCCCGCGAGCCGACATTTGGCTGTCGCCGGGGAAGGGACGCGCTTCCGCAACGGCCCATAGACCGCAAGTGGCCATAGAATCAGCTCCATGAAAGTCTTGGATGATGAAGGCCTTGGAGTGCTCTTCACCGACGCGCGAACCCATCGCAAGTGGCTGGACCAGCCAGTCGACGACGCGACATTGCGTCGAGTATACGAGCTGGCTCGATGGCCTCCGACCTCGGCCAACTCGCAGCCCCTGAGGCTGGTCTTCGTGAAGAGCGCCGCGAGCAAGACTCGCTTACGTCCGGCACTCGATCCAGGCAACGTCGAGCAGACGATGACCGCGCCGGTGACCGCGATCGTCGCCCACGATTCGCGTTTCTTCGAGTTGATGGCGAAACTGTCTCCCTCGCGACCGGAGATTGCCACGCGATTCGGATCGCTGCCTGAACCGGCTCGAGAACGACTCGCCTTTCAGGGAGGCACACTCCAGGGCGCGTACCTCATGCTCGCGGCGCGGGCCGTCGGCCTTGATTGCGGTCCCATGGGGGGATTCGACCGCGCCAGAGTCGATGCCGACTTCTTCCCGGACGGGCGGTGGAAGTCGAATTTCCTGGTCAATCTCGGATACGGCGATCCTTCAGCCTTGCGTCCGCGCGCCCCGCGTCTCGACTTTGTCGAGGCCTGCCGGATCGAGTGACGGGATCTAACGGCGGCCCGGGGCGGCGGGCGATTGGCGTACGGGCGTGCCCGCGACGCCGCCCTTCGACATCAGCAGGTCCGCCGTGTCCTTGTGGACGTCGACGCGCTGGCCGCCACGGCTGTTGCCGCCCGCCCGGCCCATCGCGTAATCGACGGCTGTGTAGCCGCGGCTGTCGGCAAGGTTGATCTCCGCGCCCTTCTGCAGCAGGTATTCGACGACGCGATTCCAACCCCAGAATGCGGCGCCGTGCAGCGGGACCTGCGCAAACTGGCCGGCCTTGCCATTGATGAGGGCGAGGCCGAGGCCCGGGCCTCCTGAGCTGAGCATCAGGTCGAGAGCGGCGATGGCGCGCTCCTGGACATCCGCTGTCGTGAAGTACCCACGCGTATCCGCGTCCGTCGAGCCCATGCCGGAGGCGGCAAGCGTTGCCGTCATGTTGCGGCTGGTGATCAGCGAGATATCCGCGCCGTGCTCCAGCAGCGCCTTCATCGACTCGACATCCATCGCCTTTGCGGCACGAATCAGCGGCGTCGTCCCCGGCGAGAGCATCGGATCCAGGCCGCGATCGTTGCCGGTGGCCCGCAGCGGCGGGGTCATCTTCAGCTGCGGATTCGGATCGGCGCCCTTCTCGAGCAGGAGCCTGACGATCTCGATCGGCAGCGTCTGGTCGAGCGACGGCTGGTCCGGGCGCCCGCCGTGCGGGAGCGTCACATAGTCCACGGCCAGATACAGCGGCGTACGGCCCCACCAGTCCCAACGGTTGACGTCCGCGCCATGCGCGATCAGGTACTTCGCCACGTCGAAGCGCGTATTCCAGATGGCCCACAGCAGCGGCGTCACGCCCTCGGGATCGGGAAGATCGATCTTCGCGCCTTTCTCGATCATCGCCGCCACACACTCGAGGCAGCCTTCGCGCGACGCGAACATCAGCGCCGTCATGCCTCCCGGCGAGCGAGGCTGCGCGCGAGGTTCGCCGCTGACGAGCGGCGTCATCAGGTCGGTGGCTGTTTTCGCGTCCAGTTCCGCT
The DNA here is from genome assembly GCA_963755195.1 of uncultured Acidobacteriota bacterium. Lineage (GTDB taxonomy): Bacteria > Acidobacteriota > Vicinamibacteria > Vicinamibacterales > CAVVIG01 > CAVQJU01. Next base: position 232,582 of record CAVWIZ010000002.1, read on the forward strand.
CCGACCTCGACGAGCAGCCGCGTCATCTGGCCCTGGCTGTTCGCCGCGGCCCACATCAACGCGGTCTGCTGGCGCTGCGACTCGCGGGCGTTGGGATTCGCGCCCTTTCCCAGCAGCGTCTTCGCCGCGACCACGTTGGTCCCACGGGCCACCAGCATCAGCGGCGTCTGGCCGTCGGCGCCAGCCGCATTCGGATCCGCGCCGGCATCGAGCAGCGCCTCGATGATCTCCAGGTTCGAGTGGAACGCCGCCTCCAGCGAGCGGAGTGGTGTCGAGCTTGTTCCGAACGTTCGGATTCGCGCCGGCCTTCACCAACTGCTTGACCTGCGCGACATCGTTGGTGCTGGCGGCCACCAGCAAGGGCGTCGACCCACTGGAGTCCCTGGCGTTGATGTCGTCCGCCGCGAACGCCGCGGAGGCCGATATCAGCCCGATAACGGCTACAGGGGCCAGAGCGGTCATCAGATTCCTGACCACGGCTAGGCGTCCACCAGCTTACCGGTGCTGTCGCCCAGCTTGTCCTCGGCGACGTTGATCTTGTCGAGAAACGTCAGCAGGACGTTTGCGAGCGGCGTCTTCTCTGGCGGCACCACGTGCCGGTTGCCCTTCACCGTTTTCCAGCCGCCGACAAACGACGTCGGCAACGGATAGTGGTTGTGGGCGTTGCTGTTGCTCATGTTGCTGCCATAGAGGAACAGCGAGTGATCGAGCATCGTCCCGTCGCCATCCGGCATGGCCGCGAGCTTGTCGAGGAATGTGGCGAACACCTGCGTGTGGTACGTCTGGACTTTGACGAGGCGGTCCAACTTCGCCGGTTCGTTGTTGTGGTGCGACAGCGGATGAAACGCGTCGGACACACCGATGTGGTTGTACGTCTGGCCGCTGACCTCGGCCGCCATCATGAAGGTGAAGACCCGCGTCATGTTCGCCTGATACGCGAGCGCAACCAGATCGAACATCAGGTTGATGTGCTGATCGAAGGGCGGCGTGCCGAGCGGCGCGTCCGGGAGGTCGAGATGCGACAGGTCGCGAGCCTCCATCTTCTGAATGCGGCGCTCGATTTCGCGGACGGTCTCGAGATAGTCGGCCAACACCCTCTTGTCGGACGGCCCCAGGCTGCGCTGAAGCGTCGCGACCTCGCTCGTGAGCATGTCGAGCAACGACCCGTATTGCTTCGAGAGGCGCGCGCGCTCCGCGGCATTGTCGCCCTGACCGAACAGACGGATGAACAGCTTGCGCGGATCGTTCTCCATCGGGAGCGGGGTGGTCGGCGTGCGGAACGAAATCGTGCCGGCGTAGGAGCACCCGTAGTCGCGGTCGCAGAATCCACCGCCGCCGCGGACATCCGTCGCCACTTCGAGCGATGGCAGCGGGGTGTCCTGACTGATCTCCCGTGCGGCAATCTGGTCGATCGTGATGCCGGCGTGCGGCTCCTGGCTGATCGCCGGCCGCACGCACGACAGCCACGTCCCCGGCGACAGGGCATGGACCGGACCGATGGCCGCCTGGCTGTCGATGTTCGAGAACACCGTGGTCATCGCCTTGTATTTGTCCAGGGGCTTCAGGATGTCGCCGAACTCAGCGATCTGGCCCTCGGATGTCGGCCTGCCCTGAGCGGAGTCGAAGGGCGTCCAGCGATTCATCACCGCGCCGTGCGGGAAGTAGATGAAGCCCACGTGCGGCGTGACCTTGGCGGCCGTCTGCGCGAGCGCCGTGCGCGCCGGAATCATCGCGTCGAGCAACGGGAGTCCGAGCGCGGCCCCGAGACCCCGGAGTACCGTGCGGCGCGTCAGGTGCTTTCGGGTGACGAACATGGCTGCTCCTAGTGTTCGGGCGGGGCTGAAGCCCCGCCCCTACGTACATCTTCCACCATGCTCGACCGGAACGCCGGCGCGTTCACGATGCCCATCACGATGGACGAAAACCTGTAATTCGTTGTCCTCGAATCGCGGACGATCGCGCGGATGCTCGGCATGTCGTAATAGTCGATGCTGCGGCCCAGCGCATACATCGCGAGTTTCTCGGTCAGGGTCTGAACGAACTGCTCTGGACGGGCCAGCAGCGCAGTCCGCAGGTCGGCCGGCCCGTCCACGGCCGTCCCATCCACCAGCTTGCCGCTGGTGTCGATCTTCGTGCGCGTGAAGCCGTCCACGGCGCGATACATCCCGATGGTGTCGAAGTTCTCGAGCGCGAAGCCCAGCGGGTCCATCACGCCGTGGCAGGCGTTGCAGGTCGGATTCGCCCGATGCGTCTCCATGATCTGGCGAATCGTCTTGAACTGCTCGCCTTCCTTGTTTTCCTTGAACGCCTCGACGTTCGGCGGAGGCGGCGCGGGCGGTGTACCCAGCAGGTTCTCCAGAATGTAGGAGCCACGCAGCACCGGCGAGGTGCGATTGGGATAGGCCGTCACCATCTGGACCGATGCCTTGCCCAAGAGTCCATGGCGGTTCGGATCGCCGAGCGTCACGCGGCGGAACTCGTCGCCGCGCACGTTCGGCACCTGGTAGTGCCGGGCGAGCCGCTCGTTCAGGAAGGTGTAGTTCGCCGAAAGCAGATCGAGGACGCTCCGGTCTTCCCTGAACACGCTCTCGAGGAACAGCTCCATCTCGCGGCGGATCGCGGTGCGCAGCGGCGGGTCGAACGCCGGATACGTATACGGATCGGGGTCGAGCGTCGCCGTGTCGCGCACGCGCAGCCACTGAAACGCAAAATTCGTCGTCAGCGTCTTCGAACGCGGGTCGGCGAGCATACGGCGCACCTGCGCCTCGAGTGTCTTCGGCACGCTCAGTCTGCTCTGCTCGGCCAGTGTCAGCAGCTCGTCATCGGGGATGCTCGACCAGAGGAAGAACGACAGCCGCGACGCCAGTTCGACGTCGCTCAGCTTGTAGATCGCGCCCGGCCGGGCGTTCGCGGGCGGAGGTTCCGTCCGATAGAGGAACTTCGCGCTCGACAGCATCGCCGTCAGCGCGCTCTCGATCCCCTTCTCGAACGCCGCCTGCCCTGAGCCTGTCGAAGGGGCTTTGCGACCCTCGGCGAAGAACTGCATGAGCGGCGCAACGTCCGTGTCCGTCACTGGACGGCGGAACGCCTTGCGCGCGAGGCTCGCCATGATGCGTGACGCGCATGCCTCCTCGCTGAGACCCGCGGACGAGGGGGAGCCGGTGACGTTGCCTTCCGGCGAGTCGCGACGAAGCCGCGCCGAAGCACCGCCGGGTGCGGAGGCGGGCGAAGTCGGACGGCAGATGAAGACTTTTCTGCGGTTTGGCGTCTCGACGGGAGCGCCCGTCCGGTCGAAGGGACCGTCGATCGTCACGGAAGGAGGTTGGACGGCACCGCGTCCGCCGGGGGCTGCGCTGCCGGGACTCACCGTCCCTGTGCTCGCATAGCCGGTCCCGGCCGCGCCGGGGACGAAGCCGAAGAGCGCGCCCTCGCTCTCGACCAGACTGCGGCCGATGCCCGCCATGATGACGGTGTGATCTCCCGCGCTCAGATGTGTCCGGCCTCGGATGTCCACCATGCGGCCGTCGACGGTGAACAGGGCGGGACTGCCCGTGGTGCGGATCTCGTAGCCGCCTTCGAATGGCGCCAGGAACCGGCCGGTCACACCGGTCCGCGCACCGGGCGGCAGCGAAACGCTCGCGTCCAGGCCGCGCAGGGTCATCCGCGTCTGACCTTCGGGAACGGGCGCGCCGACCGCCTGCTTCGCCATCGCGCGCGCCGCCATGATGTATTGGTCGAGGAACGAGGGCGACACCTTCAACGCACTGGCGATGTTGTCGAACCCTTCGCTGATGTCGTCGTTGGGCAGGAGCGTCGCCACGTCCACGTCGAGGCTGAACAGGTCGCGCATCGCGTTCGAGTACTCGGCACGATTCAACCGGTGAATCCGCACGCTGCCGGGGTTCGGGTTGGCCGCGGCGGCTTTGTCGAGTGTCGTCTCCAGGTAGCCGGCGAGGGCCTGCACGTCGGCGACAGCGGGCCGCGCTGCGCCTGGAGGCGGCATCATTCCGCCGCGCAGCTTACGGATGGCGCGCTCCCAGGCGAGCGCGTCTTTTTCGGGATGTGCGAGGTCGAGCTTGTCGAGCTCGAGCTTCGCCGTCTTCAGGCGTTGATTGTGGCAGGTGACGCAGTAGCGGTTGACCGTTGCGCTCGGCTGCGCCGCGGCGCGCGCGGCGACGAGCAAGGGCAAAAGGCAAAGGGCTAACGGCAAAAAGCACGAGCCCTGTCTTCGACGATGCCTTGTGCCCTTTGCCATTTACTCTTTGCCCTCAGCCCTCAGCCCTAGACAATCCCACCCAGTTCCCGGGCATGCGCCCACAGACCTCGATACGCCACATAGAGGAACGTCGCGGCATCGCCGGGCATCACGTCCTTGAACTCGTCCACAGCCCTGGCGTCGATCATGTTCTGCGCGCCCTGGCCCTTCTTCAGCAGCCCCACCAGCTTCTCGCGGATCCGCACGATGGTCGCGTGGTTCGCCTGCAGATCGGCCTTGGTCATCACCGGCCCCGTCGCCGGGACGATCTTCGTTTGTTCGTCGGCGCGGTCCAGAAGCGCTTTCTGTGCGTTCTGCATGCCGCCAATCCAGCCGCCGCAGAACCAGTCGAGCGTCGGGAGCCGTCCAGGCTGCACCGCGTCGCCGACCGCCAGCACGTTTGCGTTTTTGAAGTGTACGAACAGATCGCCGTCGGTGTGCGCTTGCGTCAGCAGGCCGTATTCGATCCGCTCGCCGCCAAACGTCATCTCCCCTGAAGTCGCACGGAACGCCTCGGTGGGCAGCGCCGCCTTCGCGCGAGGCGGATACACCCTGCCGCCTTCCCAGTCGCGAATGATCTCCTGAGTCATCCACAACTTCGTATTCATGTGCGCGATGATCTTCGCCCCTGCCTGGGCCATCGCGTCGTTGCCGCCGGTAGATTCCAGATGGTAGTGAGTGTTGAAGACGGTGCTGACGTTGCCGGCCAGCTTCAGGACTTCTTTCAGAAGGGCGGGCGCGTGCGCGGCGTCGCCCGCGTCCACCAGCAGGCTGCCGTTGTCGCCCGCCAGCGCGATCACGTTGTTGCCCGCACCGGTCATGAGCGTGAACCGCTCGCCGAGCTTCGTTACTGACGGAGCTAACGGAGCGACAGGTCCGGTCTGCGCCCCTGTCGTGCGCGGCAGTGCGAGCGATAGCGTCCCCAGGGTTCCCAGGCCCCCCGCCAACGCCTGCAGGAATTCTCGCCGGCCCCAGTGAACAACGTCCTCAAGGTGGCGTCCCATCGCTGGACCTCATTGTAAACGCGCTACGGGATCAAATCCTGAACAAAGAGCGGGGATTTGTCCCCAATGCGATTCGCGACAGCGTGGAACACCCGATTTCGCGTGTCGCAGCCTGAAATCTTGGACGTCAGACGTCCGCCTCCGTTCGTGATTGCTCCGTCACGACTGCGGCGATTGTGTGTGGTTCGAGCGCGCGCTGATCGAGGCGCCGAGCAGGGACAGCAGCGCGACGGCGGCGGGTGGCGCGAGAAACAGCCATGGCGCCGAGACACCGGTCCAATAGAAAAAATCGCAACCGGCGACGATCGCGCCGGCAGTCCACACTCTACGGTCGCGCGCCGGTCGCGGATTTTGCATCATCACGATATACAAAGAGGCGACGACGAGACTCGCGCTGTAGAGCGCTGTGCTGGCGATGGCGCCTTCGAGCGCCAGACGCTGGCCGGCCAAGTAGGATTGACTACCCGGCCGGCGCAGACCGCCATACGCGTCGACTGCGCTCATCGCGATGGCCGGAAGCCACGCGACGGCGAGCAGCAGCAGGGGCAGCGCAATCGCGATGCAGATGCCGGCCAGCGTGCGGGTGACCGGCTCGTACATGTCGGCGGAACGATCGGTGCCTGACGTCATCGCGCGCTAATGCACTTCGATGACGAATCGACCGGCACGGCCAAACGTCGGTACCTCGGGGCGTAGAGCACGCCGACTGCGCCGATTGCCAGCCCCAGTGTCAGGTAGCCCTTCATGTCCCTCTCCAGCCTTATCGGCACGAAGGCGAACTGCTTAGCGTTACGGGATGAACACCCTGAACAAAGCGGGGATTCGCCCCCACGGGAACCGGACGCTTGTGGACAGTCGCGCGGCAGGGGTTAACAGCGGCAGAGGCTCGCTCGGGCCGCTCAATGTTACTCACTGACGAACCGCAAGATGCGACAGAAGATAATGGGCTCATGCCGACCCGTAAAGAAGATGCCGAGGTCGACCGGTTGTTTCGTCGCGCGTGCGCGCTATGGGATCGCGGCCAACTGGCCAAAGCGTACGAACTGATGCCCGGCCTAGCTGAGCCCAGTGGCGTTGGGACAGTTTGCTGGAGAGGCCGTAGAGGTCAAGGCGGTATACCGGATCGATCATCATCCAGCGAAAGACCACAGCAGTCTCGAGAAGCACACGGGTGACATACGCGTCCGAAACCTGATCAAGCTGCTTCGACTTCCCGCGTAGTTACGCGGAGGCGCGTGTCTTGGCGCCATCCCTCAGGAACGGCAGCGTGCCAACGGCCAGCGCGACCCCAGGAATGACGATGAAGATCAGCGCCGCACGCAGCTGGAAGTTGATCTGGATGGCCTCCGGGCTCCGGCGATCTCCAAACATCGCCGCGACGACGACCGTGACGAGAATGGACACATGAAGCGCCAGCGGAAAGATTCCCGCGGCGAGGCGGGCCGCGATGCCGCCGCCCGCGCGGCGCGACAACGAGGCGCCGAGCGCTCCGAACGCCAGATACGACAGGAGCAGCCCGGCCGTCATCGGCATGGTCGCTCTCGGATCGAGCCAGAGCGAAGCCGGGAGCAACCGCGGGACGCCGAGCATCGCCGCGGCCGCGCAGCCCAACGCGGCCATTCCGGGCAGCCAGAGGGTTTTCGCATCGGGACTCATCGGACCTTCTTTCTGATCGGCGCGGCGGATGGCGTCCGCCAGGCGTGTCCAGTCGGGCACCTGCGCCAATGCGCGGGCGGCCGCATCTTCTTCCGTGCATCCGCGCCGGATGGCATCGGCATAGGCATCTTCCAGGTGCCCGGCCAGCTCGGCGCGAATCTGTTCCTCGCGCTCGGCCTCAATACCGAGCGCTATCAGCCGCGAGCGTACGACGCTCGACCAATCACGCACGGCTTAAGCCCCCGAGCTGATCGAGCGCGCGGAAAAACACGCTCCATTCACGGCGCGACGCCGCGAGCTGCTTCAGTCCCGCCGCCGTGAGGCTGTAGCAGCGGCGCTTGACGCCACCGGACGTCGTTTCCCAGGCGCCCCTGGTCCAGCCGCGCTTCTCCATGCGGTACAGCAGCGGATAGAGCGACGCGAGCGTGAAATGGAGGACGCCGGCTGTGTCCTGCTCAATCCGGCGCGCGATCTCGTAGCCGTGCAGCGGCTGGTCTTTGAGCACCATCAGGATGGCCAGCTCCGCGCTGCCGCGTTTGATCGAATGACTCAGCGATGCCATGGAGTCCTATATATAGCGTCGCTATATATCAGATGTCAAGTCCAGGGTTTGTGAAGCAATCCCGACGGAGAGCTACCGGGTTACCTCGAACGCAAACCGCAGCGCCGGGATGTGGTTGCCTGGATGATCGTCCGCGTAGCGCCGATCACACCCTTGTCAAATTCGATGCTCAACTCGTACCTAAGACGCGGGCCAATCGATTCGGGCGGTTCTCTGCTGAGTTCCGGCGCTTCTGGAATCGGCGATGGTCTTGTCCAAGCGTGAAACATCCACGCGCTCAACGCGACCACGACGCAAACCGCCAGTGCCGCGATGCTCGTCCGAGCCGTCATCCAGAGCTTAGACCCAGACCACGAAAAAGCGGTACTCGCGAGGGCGGCGGCACGGAAGACGCCCCCTCCGTGAGGGACGGGATTCGGTACCGCTGGCGGCACGCGCAGCGTGCCGCCGCGCTACCCGCGAAGACCGTTGGTGGACGAATTCCGAGCTAGGCGAGGGATTCGTCCCCAACGGGATTCGAACCCGTGTTTTGGCCTTGAAAGGGCCACGTCCTAGGCCTCTGGACGATGGGGACTCGAGGAGTGAAACCTTCGAATCTTATCACTTCGTGTCCCCCGTGGCTTCGTGACACGAAGGCGTCAGTCGCTGGTGTGGCCAGTCGAACTAGAAACGGAAGAGAACGCGGCCCGCGCGCATGCCGGGCCACGGGATCGCCAGGAACATCAGCACGGTCGCGATGCCGAAGCACACGAACAACTTCATCCGCCTGGCATCGTCGCCCGACGTCTTCCTCGCGAGCACGCGGCCGACGTGCGTCACAATCACCGCGCCGACCATCATCGTGATGTGCTCGACGGCCCAGAAGCGCGCGGCGGGATCCTTCATCGCCGCGCCGAAATCCGCGCGAATCTCGGCCATCGTCGGGCTGACCACGAAGTACAACAGCAGGCCGAGCAGCATCTGCACGTCGAGCGAGATCATCAACGCCAGACCCCAGCGGTCTGCCCGGCCGGTCCCGGGCGTTCCCGTTCGGTCGCGCATGGCCGCCACCGTGGCCGTCACGCCCGCAATCAGCGCAATCCATCGCAGCCACGAATGCAGCATCAGCACAGTGTCATACATGCGAAAAACGTTATCACGATCACGCGATTGTGTGCGCGCCGGCGATGTAACCGCTGGGGTGGCGAATGGTCTAAGTAGTGCAGGGTTTACGACAGGGGACCTGGGGGCGGGGCTGGGGGCTGGGGGCTGGGGGCTAGGGAATGGGACTGGGGCTTGGGACTGGGGCTAGGATTGGGGACCAAGGGACTAGGCTGAATGGCTGACCAGCAACTTCAACACTTGTTGCGGCGCGCGGCCTTCGGGGCCAGCGCCGACGACCTGGCAATCTTTGGCGCCGTGTCGTACTCCGCGGCCGTCGATCGCCTCGTCAACTTCGAGGCGATTCCCGACGATGTCGATGCCAAGATCGGTCAGCCGGGCTTTGTCGGCACGGCGTCGAACGGTGCGTTTTCGCCGAACACCGTGGTGAACGATGCCCGGCAGCGATGGCTGTTCCGGATGGTCCATTCCAACAGGCCGCTCCAGGAGAAGATGTCGCTCTTCTGGCACAACTACTTCGCGACCGGCTACTCGAAGATTGCGGCCGCCGTCCAACCCGAAAACGCCACCCGTCTCATGGCCGCCAACGCGTCCAGCGACCCCTCGCAGCAGAGAGGCCAGATCGAATTGTTTCGGAACAGCGGGTTTGGAAACTTTTCGGATCTGCTCGTCGCCGTGGCGCAGGATCCGGCCATGCTCATCTGGCTGGACGGCAACACCAACACGAAAGCGAAGCCGCAGGAGAATTTCGGACGCGAGTTGATGGAACTGTTCACCCGCGGCGTGGGCTTCTACACCGAAGACGATGTGTACGCGGCGGCGCGCGTGTTCACGGGGTGGAATCTGCAGGGCGAGCCGAGAAGCAATACCGGATCCTGGAGGTTCGTCTACAACGCGAACGCGCACGAGACGAGCGCCAAGACGTTCAGCTTCCCGATTTACGGCGACGGCGGCCGCACGATTCCAGCCCGGTCGGCCTCCGGCGGCATGCAGGACGGCATCGACCTCGTCGGCGCGCTGGCGGGCCATCCGGAAACGGCGCGGCGGCTCGCGACGAAGTTGTACGAGTTCTTCGTCAGCGAAACAGTGCCGCCGTCCCCGGCGTTTATCGATCAACTCGCGGCGGTGTATCTGCAGAACGGCACGCAGATCAAGGCGGTGCTCCAGTTTCTGTTCACGTCGCCGGAGTTTCAGCATCCGTCGATCGCCTACACGCGCTACGCCTGGCCCGTGGAATTCGTCGTGCGGGCGATGAAGGAAACCGGCTGGACCGGCTTTTCGCTCGGCGCCGTGTTGTCGCCGCTCAACAGCATGGGCCAGCAGCTCTTCGAACCGCCCGACGTGGCGGGGTGGTCGCTCGGCCAGAGCTGGTTTTCTACCGGCGCGATGCTCAACCGCATGAACTTCGCCTCCGCGCTCGCGGCGAACCAGAAGTTCCGCCTGGCAGCGGCCGCCGCGGTGGCGAAGCAGAGCCCGCAGGCCGTGGTCAATTACATGCTGACGCGGCTGACGCCGTCCGATGTCAGCGGCGCCGTGTACAACGACCTGGTCGCCTATGCCAGCGCCGTCACGTCGTGGACCGGCTCGGACGCACAACTGCAGGCGAAGGCGCCGGGCCTCGCGCACCTGATTCTCGGATCAGCGGAGTACCAGTTCGTATGATCACACGACGCGAATTCTTCAAGAACGGTGTTGCCGCGTTCACCGTCAGCTTCGCGGCGCCGGCGTTTCTGTCGGATCTCGCGCGCGCGCAGGGGGCGTCGAGCCGCAACCTCGTGGTGCTCAACCTGACGGGCGGCAACGACGGTCTGAGCATGCTGGTGCCCTACTCGGACCCCTTCTATTACAGCCGTCGCCCGACGCTGGCGGTTCCGGCCGGTCAGGTGCTGCAGGTCGGCAGCGATGCGAGCGGACGAGCGCTGGGATTGCACCCCAAGCTGACCGGCATCAGAGACATCTTCAATCAGGGCCGGCTCGCGATCATCCAGCGGGCCGGCTACGAGAACTCGAGCCGGTCGCACTTTTCGGGCACGGACATCTGGTCCACCGCCAACCCGCCCAACACGCAGGGCTCGGGCTGGGTCGGCCGGTATCTCTCCACGCTCAAACCACCGCTCGATCCGCTCACCGCGTGGGCCACCACGGGCGACACGCCGCACGCGTTGCAGGCGGCCGGAGTATCGGTGGCGGCCGTGCCGAGCGTGACCGGCTATGCCTTCAACAGCCCGAATACCGGGAACGAGGCCGTGCTCGAGCGCGCGGCGGCGGTGAACATCGCGTCGCATGTGCCGATCGATCAGCCGCATGTCGCGTTCGTGGGCGCCTCCGTACAGGCCGCGATGGCGACGCTCGACCGCGTGGCCACGGTCGCGACGTACACGCCGTCGGTTACGTATCCCAACAATGGCTTTGGCCAGGCACTCCGGACGATTGCCGGCGCCATGGCCAAGGGCATTGGCACGAAGGTGTTTTTCCTGCAGACCGGCGGGTTCGACACGCACGCCTCGCAGGACACCACGGCCGACAACGGGGCCTACGTCAGGCTGATGGTGACCCTCAACGATGGGCTGAACGCCTTCTACAGCGACCTCAGGAACACGGGGCTCCTCAGCGACACGCTGCTCGTCTCGTTTTCGGAATTCGGCCGCCGGATCCCGGAAAACGGCAGCAGAGGCACCGATCACGGCGCGGCCAGCCTCATGCTCGCGATGGGCGGGCTCGTCCGCGGCGGCCTTTACGGGACCGCCGCGTCGCTCAACCCCGACCCCTCGAACCCCACGCTGGAGAACGGCGGGGCCGATGTGCGCTTCGAAACCGATTTTCGCGCGGTTTACGCCAAAATCGTCGATAATTGGCTAGGCGGCGACTCGATCGGTGTTCTGGGCGGGAACTTCAAGAAAGCCGGACTCGACTTCGTCTGAATCTTTCCTGGCCCTTCGGCGTCTTAACCAATTGATAGGGGAAGATCCATGGCCAAACGACCTGCTGGAATCATCTGTCCTCGATGCGGCGTGCCGAGCGCCCGGATTATCGGGCGATCAGAAGCATTGCCGGTGCTCTACCTGCGCTGCGACGACTGCGGCAAGACCTCGGTGTCTCCCGAATAGCAGGTTCGCACCCGACTTCTTCTTTTCTTCTCCTCGGCAATGGTGGGCCCCCCGGGGATCGAACCCGGGACACCGTGATTAAAAGTCACGTGCTCTACCACTGAGCTAGGGGCCCTTGCTGGCGGGAAATCTCCTGAAGATACCATACCGCTCCGGCGCGCTCTGAGCGCGACGCCAGACGCGGTATACTCTCCGGCCATGGCCAAGGACACCGCGCGTCTCGTACTCGTCGTCGAAGACGACGTCTCGGTTCGGCGGCCGCTGGTCAAATTCCTCGAAATGCACGGCTTCGCCGTCGTGACGGCGGAAACCTCGGACGAAGGCCTGGACGCGCTGGCCAAGAACCGGCTGGTGGCGGCCGTGGTCGACTTGCGGCTGAAGAAAGGATCGGGGCGCGACGTCGTGAAAGCCGCGCCCGCCGACGTGCCGGTGATCATTTTTTCCGGCGTGCCGTCCGAATCCGCCGAGCTCGAGCGGACGCGCCCGCGCACGCGCCTCATCGAGAAGCCGGTACTCGCTGGTGCTGCTCGTCGAGACCCTCGAGGAAATGCTGACGGAATCGAAATCAGCCCCTCAGTAAGTTCAAAGCTCAAAGTTCAAAGGTCAAAGTCAGTCCAAGGTGCGCCTGGCCGCGCCCACTTTGCACTTACTTTCCACTTTGCACTTTGAGCTTTCAACTTTCTCAAAGTATCTTCATCCCCAACGCCGACAAGCACAAGTTCGGTGCCGAGCTGCGCCGTGGTGTTCTGCATGTCGAGCGTGGGGTTCACTTCGACCATGTCGATCGCGAGCAGCCGCCCCGAATCGGCGACCATTTCCATCACCATGTGCGCTTCGCGGTAGTCGAGGCCCCCTTTGACCGGCGTGCCGACGCCGGGCGCGATGAACGGATCGCAGACGTCCATGTCGAACGAGACGTGGATGCCGGCCGTGCCGTCGCTGGCGAGCGCGACGGCCTGCTCCACGATCGAGGCGATCCCCTGCCGGTCGATGTCTTTCATCGTGAACACGTGCACGCGCGAATCGCGCACCGCCACCTTCTCGCGCTCGTCGAGGTTTCTGACGCCGAGGATGACGGTGTTTTCCGGCAGCAGTTTCGGCGAAACGCCGCCGATGAGCGCCAGCTCGGATGGCTCCGGGCCGAGGAGCGCCGCGAGCGGCATGCCGTGAACGTTGCCGCTTTGCGACGTCGCCGGCGTGTTCATGTCTCCGTGCGCGTCGAGCCAGAGCAACCCGATCGGCAGCTTCTTCGTCGTGCGGGCCCATTCCGCGGATGCCGCCACCGACCCCGCTGCCAGGCTGTGATCGCCGCCCAGGACGAGCGGCATCGCGCCGGCATGCAGTGAAGCCGCCGCGGCCTGATAGAGCGCCTCGCACACATTCGCGATGTCGCGGATGTACTTCTTCCGCTCGTCGTACCGCTCCCGCGTTTCCGGAATCGGCGCCGGCAGGTCGCCCTTGTCGACAACAGGGAAGCCGAGGGCGCCGATGCGTTCGCTGAGGCCCGCGATGCGGAACGCCGATGGTCCCATGTCCACGCCGCGGCGGTTTCCGCCAAGGTCGAGTGGCACGCCGATGATGTGGACTGGCCTCACGTCGGTCACAATCTTACCCGCCTTACTTGCGAGTTGGAGGCGGCAACTTGACCGACACCGACAGACCTTCCGTGCCGGGCCGGACGATGGAGGTGGCGAGCTCGGGGTTGTGTTCGATCGCGTTGAGGAAGTCGCGCATTTCGGCCTGCTTGTTCACGACGTTGTGGGCGAGGAAGAGGCCGCGCGGAGTGAGGCGGGGGAAGACGAGATCGAAAAAGCGTTTGTAGTCGGTCTTCCACGCATCCAGAAACACGAAGTCGAAGGCGCCCGACAGCCTGGGGATCTCCTTGAACCCGTCGCCGGCGACGACCGTCACGATGTCGGCGAGGCCCGCGCGGCGGACGTTGTCGGCCGCCATCGCCGCCCGCGCGGCGTCGTATTCGATGGTCGTCAGGCGGCCGCCCGTCTGGCGGAGGCCGAGTCCAATCCAGATGGCGCTGTACCCCTGCGCGGCGCCGATCTCGAGCGCGCGCTTCGCGTTGCTGCGTGGTGACGAGCACACGCAGAAAGCGCCCGTCTTCCTCCGACACGGCAAGCTGGCCGGCGTCGGCCGCTTTGATCGTCGCCAGGAGCCTCGTGACGTCGTCGGGCGCCGGCGATTGGGCCGCGGGCGCTGCCGCATGGATGATCGCGAGCATGGCGCAAGCGATCCACCGCAGGGCTATGGGGTCTTTGCGAGCCATTCGGAAACCTTTCGTGCGGTTGCCCGCGCATCGGCCACGCAATCGGGAATGCCGACGCCGCGCAAGCCGCTTCCGGTCATGAACAGGCCGGGCCGGTCGGTCAACGCGCGGTCGATGGCCTCGACGCGCGCGAGGTGTCCCACCTCGTGCTGCGCGCTGGCCCGCTCGAATCGATACACGCGCGCGAGCAGCGGTTCACCGCTGATTCCGAGAAGCGGACGGAGGGCCGCGAGCGCGATCGACACGAGTTGGCCGTCCGATCGGCCGAGCGCGTCCGGATCGCGTGCACCGCCCACAAACGCCCGCATCAGGACACGATCCTCAGGCGCCCTGTGCGGCCACTTGGACGACAGCCACGAGGCGGCCACGATACCCGAGTGTTCGGCCCGCGGTACGACAAACCCCGATCCGTTCAGCGGATGAGCGACCGCCGATCGTGGAAAGGCGAGCGCGATGGTGGCCGTGGACGTGTACGGCACTTCCCCGCAGAGCCGCGCAAGGTCGGCGTCGAGATCCCGGACGAGATCGGACGCCACGTAGGCCGGGGCCGTGAGAATGACCGCGCGTGCGCCGATCTGCTCCGGGGCCTGCGTTTCGACGCGCGGGGGGCCGAGGAGGATTCGCCGGACCGGCGTGTTGAGCCGCACCGAGTCCTGGGGCAGCCGGGCGACCAGCGCGCGCACCATCTCGCTCAGGCCGCCGGGGAGCGATCTGAACGCGCCGTTCACGGACACCGTGGCGCGACGCTCGCGCCGGAACGTCCGGAGGAGGCTGCCGTGGGTCCGCTCGGCCTCGACAAAACGCGGAAAGAGCGCGCGGATCGACAGGCGATCGACGTCGCCCGCGTGGATGCCCGCGAGCAGCGGCTCCGCCAGGTACATCGTGGCTTCGTCGCCAAAGCGCCGGCGCATGAACGAGCCGATCGACTCGTCGCTTTGATCCTGTCTGCGCGGCACGAACACCTCTGCGCCCATCCGCATCTTGCCTGCCCACGTGAACAGGCGAGTTCGCAGAAAGGGACCCAGGCGCGTCGGGATGCCCAGCACCGAGGACGCGGGGAGCGGATGCAATCGCCCTCCGCGCTGGATGAAGGCGAGGCGCGGTGGTTTGGTTGGCACCAGGCGCTCGCGCAGGCCGATTTCCTCGCAGAGCGCAACCGCCTCTGGTTTCTGGACGAGCAGGGCATCGGGTCCGCCGTCGATGGTATAGCCCTCGACGTCCTCGCTGACGATGACGCCGCCGACGCGCGCGGTACGCTCGAGCACCACGAACGACCGGCCTCGCGAGTGCAGCTCGTAGGCGGCGCTCAAACCGGCGATGCCGCCGCCGACCACGATGACGTCAACGTTCATCGAAAACACGAAGAGGCAACCACAAAGCTCGCGAAGATCACAAAGAATTCTTTGTGGCCTTTGTGATCTTCGTGGTTCACAGATGTTCCCGCACGATCTGTTCGAGCGCCGCGATGAAGGTGGGCGACGTGTTGAGCGACGCGGTGCGCCGGAGCGAGGCGCCGGCCTCGCTCGCCGCGCGTGCGGCCTGGATGTCGATGTCGAACAGGATCTCGGTGTGATCGCACACAAACCCGATCGGCACGACGAGGAAGCGCCGCACGCCTTCCTTGGCGCGCTTCGTCACCAGCTCGCCCAGGTCGGGGCCGATCCAGGGCTCGGGCGTGCGGCCGGCGCTTTGGTAGGCGACCTCGTATCGACCGATGCCGGCGCGTTCGGCGACCTGCCGCGCGGTCGCCGCGACCTCGGCGGCATAGACGTCGCCCGCCTCGATGACACGGGCCGGCAGGCTGTGGGCCGTGAAGATGACGTGTTCGTTCTCTTCTATTCCTGCTTCGCGCACGCGCTCGGCGAACGCCTCGATCAGGAGCGGATGCGCGTGGAAGGAAGTGACCGGGTCGAAGCGCAGCCCCGCCGGCATCGCCGCCCGCGCGGCGTCCAGGTATTTCTGCACGCTCAGGGTGGAAAATTGCGGCGCCATCGGCACGCCGATCACGCGATCGATGCCGCTCGACCGAAGGCCGTCGAGCGCGTCCTTGATGAACGGCCGCCAGTTCCGCATGCCGACGGCCACCGGCAGGTCCGCTCCCAGCCTGCGTCCCAGCGCTCCGGCCTGCTCGACCGTGATGGCGGTCAACGGCGAACGCCCGCCGATCGCCTCATAGTTGTGCCGCATCTCGGCAATGAGCTCGACCGAGGGCGGCCGCCCGCCGCGGACCAGACGCAGGTACTCCGGCATCTCGTCGAGCGAGTCCGGCGTCCCGTGGGCCATCAGGAGAACGGCGTTCATGCGATTGAGAGGTACGAGAGGTTCAAGGGGTTCGAGAGGTTCAACAGGTTCCAGAGGTTCCAGAGGTTCAAGGGGTTCAAGGGGTTCAAGAGTGCGACAGAATTCGAGAGGCTCGCGGCCGTCAGGTTAGCATTTTTCGAACCTCTCGAACCTCTCGAACCCCTCGAACCACTACGTTCGCGTCTGTTCGTGCACGTATCGTGCGACGGCCTGGACGTGCTCCACCGGTGTCATCGGCAGGATGCCGTGGCCGAGGTTGAAGATGTGGCCCGGGCGGCCGCCCGCCTTTTCGAGCACTTCGTCGGTGGCCGCGAAGATGCGATCGAGTGGCGCGAGGAGCACGGTCGGATCCAGGTTGCCCTGAATGGCGCGATCGAAGCCGATGCGCTGCCACGCGTCGTCGAGCGGCGTCCGCCAGTCGGCGCCGATGACGTCGCCTCCGGCCGCACGCAGCTCGCCGAGAATCGCGCCGGTGCCGACGCCGAAGTGGATCGTCGGCACCCCGTGCGGCGCCAGCCGCTCGAAGATGCGGCGCGTGTGAGGCAGGATGAACTCACGATAGTCCTGGGCGTTGAGAACGCCCACCCACGAATCGAAGACCTGCACGCAATCGACGCCGGCCTCGATCTGCGCGACCAGATACTCGCCGATGAGGTCGGCCAGCAGATCGCAGAAGCGGTGCCACGCCTCAGGATGGCCGTACATCAGGGACTTGGTGTGCGCGAACGAGTTCGAATGGCCGCCCTCGATGGCGTACGACGCGAGCGTGAACGGCGCGCCGGCAAACCCGATGAGCGGGACGCGCCCGGCCAGCTCAGTCTGCACCTGACCGATGGCGACGAGGACGTGGCGGAGCGCTTCGCGCGGCTCGAACCGGCGCACCGCGGCCAAATCCGCCTCGGTCCGCAGGGGATTCTCGATGGCTGGTCCCTCGCCGCGGATGAAGTCGAAGCGGATCCCCATCGGCTCGAGCGGCAGGAGCAGGTCGGAAAACAGAATCGCGGCATCGACCTCGATGCGCCGGACCGGCTGCAGCGTCACCGCGGTGGCCAGGTCGGGAGTCCGGCAGATCTCGAGGAGTGAGTACCGTTCGCGCAGGTCGCGATACTCGCTCATGTATCGCCCGGCCTGCCGCATGAACCAGACCGGCGTGGCGTCAACTGGCAGCCGCCGGCAGGCGTTGAGGAATCGGCTCGAAGAATCCGTCAGTGCGTCACCTTCAGGAGGTTGCGAGCGAGGCCGACGAGGTCTTCGAGCCAGAGCGGCTTGAATCGCAGCTCCGCGCCCAATTCGCGCAGTTCGTTGGCCACCGCGTCGTCGAGAAAGTAGTCACCCGTCACGATGGCGACGGGAGTCTGCTGCTGGTTGGCTTGCGCGCGCAGCCGCCTGAGGAAACCGAGACCGTCGATGAGAGGCATCCGAAGGTCGAGGATAATCGCATTGGGCTGGCTTTCGGACGCCGCCCGCAGCCCGGCTTCGGCGTTCATGGCCGTGCACACATGAAAGCCCTCGAGCTTCAGCATCCGAGCAAACGTCTGCGTCACGCCTTCATCGTCGTCCACGATGAGAATTGTGGAGTTTCTGGCGTCGGTCTGTAAGGCTGGCACTTCTTGATATTCTACCTGACACCAAGGCGTTCCTGGGCAAGTTATCCGACTTACAACCAATAGGATACGGCCAGACCTGACCAATTCATGCTACACTTATCGGTTTGATAATCCTGTTCGATTCAACCGTTTGGAGGCGTCTCGAGTGAGCCCCATCCTCGTGCGGCCGGTCCGTGAGCAACTGGAGCACGACCGAATCATCCGATTGCTGCAAGTGAAGCTACGGCGTAAGTTCGAGGCGGGCATCAATCCCGGCGCCGAGCAGAATGTTCCCGTGGGCAGCGGTCCGACGGCCGTTTTTCCCGACTTGGTACTCGTGTCGCTTGAACGCGGACGCCGGCTTCAGGCCGTGGTCGAAGTCGAAACGGGCGAATCTGTAAACCATCTCGAGGCGCTCGCCCAATGGGTGCACCTCGCCAAGCTTCGAGCGGCGTTCCATCTGTACGTCCCGGCCGGGATGGTGGACGTGGCGCGGCGACTGTGCGAAGCCAACCAGGTGCACGCGAACGAGATTTGGAGCTACCACAGCCTCGGCGATCAAGTCCGGTTCACACTCGTCCATCGCAGTCGAGAAGCCGCGCCGCGGCCACGCCCCGTTGCTCCGCCGCGACCCCCCGTTGCGCGCGGCGCGAAAAAGCCGAGTCGACCCGCCAAGAACATCAAGAAGCCGAAGCCGGCCAAGAAGGCCCCGGGCACGACGAGGACGGCGAAGAAGGCCAAGACGCCCGCGCGCGCGCAGAAGCGGAAATAGCCCGGCAGTGCCCTTCCTGAAATTCTCGAGAGACAAGCGGGGGTACGAATACTTCTCGATCGTCGAGGCTCTCTCCAGCCGTCACGGCAAGCCCCGTACTCGTGTCCTGTTCTGGTTTCGGACGCCCCCGCAGGTGAAGGTCGGGCGCGAGCCGTTTACCGAGGAGGTACGTCGCGCAATCGAGACCCAGAATCCCGGCTTGAGGTTCGACTGGGCCAGACTCATGGCGACGCCCCTTCCCGCGCCGGATGTCGAACACTGGCGCGAGCGCCGGCGGATGGAGCGCGCGGCCCGTCAAGCGGCACGCGAACCAGACGAAGCCGAGGGCGAGCA
Source organism: uncultured Acidobacteriota bacterium (assembly GCA_963755195.1). Lineage (GTDB taxonomy): Bacteria > Acidobacteriota > Vicinamibacteria > Vicinamibacterales > CAVVIG01 > CAVQJU01. Next base: position 251,537 of record CAVWIZ010000002.1, read on the forward strand.
GAGCGAGGCGGGCCAGCCGAGTCAGCAGACGGAAAATGTCATCGTCGAGGGCGACGGAGCGGACGTCCCGGCCGACGCGACGCTTTCAGCGTCTGAGTCCACGGAGCCCCCGGCAGCCGGGGCGGTAGGTTCCGGTGTCGTCGCACCGTCGGGCGCGCGGCGCCGGCGACGCCGGCGCGGCCGACGGACGCCCAATCTTCAGACCGGCGCGGCGCCTTCGCCGGTCGTACCAAACGTGCCCGGTCCGCCGAACGAAGATGTATAATTTGCGCGTATGAGTGTAAGAACTAACGGTTTCGGCACCGCCGCTTCGAGTGTCGTTGCTGTGGCCCTTGCCGGTGTCCTGTCCGCGCAGGCACCGACGCCTGCCAGGCCCGCGCAACCTCCCAACCCGGGGCAGCCAGAGAGTCCGACCTTCCGCGTTCAGGTCGACCTTGTGACAAACGACGTCGTCATCCGGGACGAGAAAGGGAACTTCATCCCCGACTTGAGGCCGGAAGAGTTCTTGGTGTACGAAGACGGGGTGCTTCAGGAGCTCTCGTCGATGACCGTGGTCAGTGGCGGGCGGGTGTTCAATCCCATGTCGGCGCCTATCGCGGCCGCGCCCGAAGGGATCATCCTTCCGCGGAAGCGCGCCGTGTCGGACGTCTCGGGCCGCATCTTCCTGTTCTTCGTTGACGATCAGCATCTGCAGTTCGGGAACACCGGCCGGATTCGAGAGCTCTTCAAGAAGATTTCGAAAGAGCTCGTCCACGACGGCGACTTGTTCGGCATCGTGTCAAGCGGCCCGTCGTCCATCCAGGTCGACATGACGTACGACCGGACGCGAATCGACGAAGCGATCAAGAAAATGACGGGCAACGAACTGAAGCCCACGGAAATCATCAACGGATCCGGGGGGCCGGGCGGGCCCACGGAAATCCGCTATCGCGCGCACGTCGCGTTTTCGACGATGAACGACGCGCTGAAGAACCTGGAGTTGGTGCACAACCGCCGCAAGGCGCTCGTGTGGGTCAGCGACGGCTACGATTTTGCGCCGTTCAAGGACGCGCGCTACGGCACAATGGACCCGAACTCGCCGTTCGAACAGAGCAATATGGCCCGCGCGCGCAACCAGGCGGCCTCTGCCAATGGGCAGACCGACGACCCCAGCACCGATCCGAACGTGCGGCAGCAGCAACAGCAGGAACAGTTCGCTGATGCGGATCTCTCACGCGAGCTGTACGAGATCACGCAGGCGGCAAACCGGGCGAATACGACGATCTACACGATCGACCCGCGCGGTCTGGTGGGTCCGTTGCCCGACCTCGACGAGAACGTCGATCCCCAGCAGTGGAACGACTTCGTGCGCAAGAGCCAGGACAGCCTGCGCACGCTCGCCGAAGAAACCGGCGGCATTGCGGTCGTCAACACCAACGACTTCACGAAAGCGCTGAAGCGGGTGGACGCCGAGATGAGCGATTACTACGTGCTTGGGTACTATTCGAAGAACCCCGACATCCTGAAACGCCGGCGGACCGTTGACGTTCGCGTCGCGCGGCCGGGGCTGTCCGTCTGGGCGCGGAAAGAGTACGTGCTGAAGCCGGCTCCTGTTACGAAGCCGTAGCCTTCCGGGCAGACTTCACTCGTCGTATTTTGGCCGGCTGCTTGTCGGCCGCCGCGCGATCGAGAACGGCGTCGCGCGTCCGGGTGACCGCTTCGGACAGATAGGTCTCATCGATGTCCGACCCGATGAAGCTGACGCCAAGCCGCGCGCACGCCACCGCCGTGCTGCCGAGCCCCACAAACGGATCCATCGCAACCTCGATGCGCGACACCCCGTGCAGGCGCAGACACTGTTCGGGGAGTCTCGACGGGAAGGTCGCCGGGTGTGGCCGGTCGCGGTCGCGCCGCTGAATCGTCTCGTACGGAATGAACCACGTGTTGCCGCGGCAGCGCACGCCGTCGGCCGCGCCGCGCCAGCGGGCGATATTCGACTGATCCTGGTAAGGGACGCCGAGCGCCAACCGATCGAGACGCGTCGTGCCCGAGGGCGTGAAGTGGAAGACGAACTCGTGGCAATCGTTCAGGTAGCGATCGCTGTTGATTGGCTTGTAGTGCCCGATCGCCAGGTCGCGCTCCAGGCGGGCGCTCGCGCCGGCCATGTCCCGCTCGATGGCAATCGACTTGATCCAGTGGATGATGTTCTGCAGCCGCAGGTGGGATCGTACCGCCTGGGCCACGTCCAGCGACGTGAACGGATCGCTTGGCCTGGCGCCGACGTTCAGGAACAACGACCCGTCCGGCCGAAGCACCCGTGCGGCCGCGGCCACCCACGCGTGGGTCCACTCGAGGTAGTCCCCCTGGGATAGCGTGTCCTGATAACGGTTATAGCGAATGCCCAGATTGTAAGGGGGCGACGTCACGATGACGTCGACGCTCGCGGGCGGCAAGTGACGGAAAACGTCAACGCAATCTGACAAAAAGAAGCGGTGATGGCCGCGACGGCCCGGGACGCTGGCGTATGGCTTAAGGAGGACCGACATCGCCCATATGTGTCGGTCTGGGAAGACCTGGGCGTTAACGGGGGCCTCTGGCGGCCCGGCGCGCGGAGACTAAGACGCCTTCTTGGCGAACACGAGAGGTGACACTGCCGCGACCCGGTCCACCGAAACCGTGTGATTGCGCCGGTGTCCGTGGCTGCCGCAGGCTTGTCCCTTTTCTTCAACGTAACCGACTTCGCGGCTGGTCGCCACCTCGCGATATTTGCCAATCACGCAACCGCAGGCGAGCGTGGTGAAGCCGAGAAGTCGAACGAGACTCATCATACTGGCCCAACTTGTAGCAAATTTTGTACCGAGCCTTGGCTGATCGCGGCCGGTTCTGCTCTCAGAGAGAATATCGGCATTTCAGTGCACACCAAGTACGCCCGCAAGTGTCTTTTTGTTCACTTCGTTGGATGTGCCGTACGGTTGTTTGGATTGCGCTACCATTCTCGCCACTTGATCACGCGCACAATTTGCTCGATCGGGCTCGTCGTCGCCACTGCGACCGTTGACCTGGGCGCGCAGGCCAGGGCGAATCTCGCTGTAAGCCCTGGCGTCCGGGCGGCGCTCGACCAGGTAAGGGCGGATGAAGGGCAGGTGGTTGACGACCAGGTGCGCTTGTGCGAGATACCTGCGCCGCCATTCAAGGAAGCCGCACGGGCGCAGGCGATCAAGACCGTCTTCGAGCAACTGGGCTTGGCGAGTGTCCGGATCGACAAGGCTGGGAATGTCCTCGGCACTCGGCCGGGTGTCGCACCGCGACCACACCTTGTGGTTGCCGCGCACTTGGATACGGTCTTTCCGGAGGGCACCGACGTTCGGGTGACACGGGACGGTCCGGTACTGAAGGGCCCGGGGATCGGAGACAACTGCCGCGGCCTGGCCGCACTGGTTGCGGCAGTCCGGTTGCTCAAGCGCGCGAACGTTCAGACGGCTGGTTCGATCACGTTTGTGGCCGATGTCGGCGAGGAAGGTCTGGGGGACCTTCGCGGCGTGCGGCAGCTCGTCCGCGACACCATGAAAGGCCAGATCGACCGCTTTCTATCGATAGACGGCGCTGACCTGTTTGTGGCCAATGTCGCCGTGGGCAGCCGCCGATACCGGGTGACGTTCAAGGGACCGGGCGGGCACAGTTTTGCGGCGTTCGGGACCGCGAATCCGATTCAAGCGATGGGTCGTGCGATCGCGAAGATTTCGCAGCTGAGAGTGTCCAGCCCGACCAAAACGACGTTCAACATTGGCCGCGTGAACGGCGGAACCGCGGTGAACGCCATCCCCACGGAATGTTGGATGGAGATCGACCTCCGCTCGTCGGATACCGCCGCGCTGGCGTTACTCGATGCGAGCGTGTCCAGGGCTATCGACGCCGCCGTTCGGGAAGAGAACGAGCGGTGGGGCAAACCCCGCATCATCACGGTTTCCCGCGAGGTTGTTGGCGAGCGACCCGCCGGCGCGACGCCCGAGCAATCGCCGATTGTTCGCACAGCGCTTGCCGCGGCCCGGGCGCTCGGCATCAGCGTTCCGCTGACCGAAAGCTCGACCGACGCCAACCTTCCCATCCAAATGGGGATTCCGGCGATTGCGGTCGGCGCGGGCGGCCGCGGCGCTCGCGCTCACTCGCTGGCGGAGTCGTTTGACACGACGGAGGCGTGGCGCGGCACGCAGTACATCGTGCTCCTCGTCACCGCGCTCGCAGGGCCGCTCTGACGCGCTCGCGAGGGCTTAGGGCTAAAGGCTAAGGGCTGAGAGCTGAGAGGCAGGACCGAGGGCGTTGAGCCCTTTGCCCTGAGCCCTTAGCCCTACGCAAGTCTCACTCACCCCCGCGTCCAGCTCCCCCCCGGGACGCCTTGACCTCCCGGAATCGTGCCAGGTCGGCCTTGCGTTGGCGTGACGCGGCGCGTCGCGCGAACACGATCCGCGCGGCGACCAGGACATGTCCCGAGCCCACAACGGCCAATTCGAGGGGCACGGGGCCGGCCAGGAGCACGGGCACGAAGTTGAGCAGCGTGGCCATGAGGAAGTGAACGGCGAACAACGGATCCGGGCGCGTTCCCCAGAGAGGCGGCGGCGCCTCCATCATCACGTGTTCCCACCCGATATTGGCCGCGGGGTCCCCAGGGGCCCCAGCGTCCTTTCCGTCTTCCAGGAACACCTGCAGATAGCGGCCAATCCGTTCGACGCCCACGTGGAGGCTGAACACCGCTTCAAAGACGGCGGCCAGTACGAGCAATGGGAGGAAGGTCGCGACCGGCAGTGAGGCCAGCGCCGCCGTGGCAATCGTCAGGGCGCCCCAGCCGACGAGCCCTGCCACGAACACCCAGATGCGCGCCGTGCCCCTCTCACGAATGGTGTCGCGCAGGGTTCTGTATTCTTCGATGTCGCGGGGCGTCATGGGCACACTCTATGCTGTAGGGTAGCCAGAGCCGATAACAGTTTCAGTATATGCCGGGCTCGCCTGTGCGTCATTTTGGCACATAACTCATTGTGTATATTTGCCTTGCGGTAGGTCAGCCGTTTCTCTAGAATGCGAATGCCGGTGAACAAAAGAACCATTTTTCGTAGGACAGTGATCCTATTCGCGCTCGTCAGCGCGGGTGTCGCCTCGAGCGAGGCCGCGGCCAAGAAGAAAGCCCGGACCGCCGCCTCGTCGCGCCCGGCAACGTCCCCGGCGACGCGACAAATGTACTCGGCCTCGCGCTCGCTGTCCCGGAAGGCGAAGCTGGCGCGCGCCCGCGCCATCCTGATGGCGCACGAGATCGCCGTCACGCCGCTGCCCCGTTACAAGGTCGACGCGAGCGGTGACCTGGTGCCGGACGTGCGCGCCGCGGCCGCCATCATCTACGACCCCGAAACCAACCAGGTCCTCTGGGAGGAGAATTCCCAGAGCCAGCGATCGATCGCGAGCATCACGAAGATGATGACGGCGGTCGTCTTCATGGAGAACAACCCGGACCTGACGCAGCCGGTCGTGATCGCGCGCAGCGACGTGTTTCACGCGTCCACCACGCATCTGCGCGCCAACGACCGCGTGACGACCGACGACCTCCTGCACCTGCTGCTCATCGCGTCGGACAATGCCGCCGCGCGCGCCCTGGCGCGCGTGTCGCCGCATGGCTCCGAAGGCTTCATCGTCAGGATGAACGAGAAGGCGGCCGAGCTCGGTCTGCAAACCACGCAGTACGCGGACCCGTCTGGCCTGTTGTCTGAAAACGTGTCGTCGGCCTATGACATGGCGCGTCTCATCACGCACGTGTCGAGCGACGAACGGATCGCGTCGATCATGCGGACCTCCGAGTACACCGTGAACAGCGGGAGGCGTCTCATCACCTTTCGCAGCACGAATCATCTGCTCGGACGTGCCGATGTGGACGTGCGCGCCGGCAAGACGGGCTTCATCTCGAAATCGGGCTATTGCCTCGCGACGCTCCTGCGGCTGCCCCAGAGCAATCAGCAGGTGGCTGTTGTCGTCCTCGGCGCGCGGTCGAACGCCGGCCGCTTCATGGAAACCCAGAACCTCTTCACCTGGATGTCGAGCAAGGCGGCAACGATGTTCGCGACCAGGGCCGCTGTTTCTCCACAGCCGTAGTCCGCCAGTCTCGACAGCACCGCGTCCTTACGTGTAGCCCCGCTGTATCGCGGCCGCGTCAAGCGGAAGCGTCGCAATCGAATCGACAGCGACCATGACGGGACGGGTGGCGGTTCGCGCGTCGTACGCTTTGAGGTACCGGTGACAGACCTCGCAGCCGTACACGCGATACCGGCCGTCGCGGGACGCAAACGAGGTGATGCGCGCCCGCTCGTCGTTTTCGCAGAACGGGCAGGTAAAGGCGGCGAAAGGCCAATGCGCCGTGCAGCGGCCGCAAATGAGCTGCCGGTCGGCGTTTGGCGTGATCACCGCGAACTCGGGTTCCCACCCGCAGAACGGGCAGCGGCCGTGCGACCACGACGACAGATCGACGCGCTGCATCAGCACCTCGGCGCAGCGCGCAAGGAACGGGCGCAGGGCCAGCACCACAACCTGGTCGAAGCCCGGTGGCGCGCCCTCCGGCGTCTGCCCGCCGGCGCCAGAGGTTGCGGAGTACCACTGCTCGACGAGCGGCTCGAGCGCGTTGCCCTCGCGCGCGAGGCTGACGAGCGATTGATGGTCTGGCGTCTCGATCGACTCGAACCGCAGCAGGATATCGGCGGTCTGCCTGAAGGTCAGCCGGAAATCGGTCCATTCGAGCGGGATATCACTGAATCTGACGAGGGCCCGGCCGGCCGCCTGCTGCGCCTTGAGCCACTCGTCGTCGGCCTGAATCCATGGCAGCGGCACGCGCGACTGTACGCGGCGCTGCATTTCGACGAGCGCCAGCTGCATGTCGACGGCAGAGGCGAGGTCGGGCTGCGTCAGCTTGAGCTGCTTGAGCTCCAAAACTTCGCGCGACTCGGATCGTGGTGGCCGCGGCGGGCGTTCAAGCACGCTGCGATTGTACGTGCTGGCGGCCACGGTTTCCAACGTGCACTCACGGCCACGGTTTCCAAGGTGCTTGGCAGTCACGGTTTCCAAGGTGCACTGCGGCCACGGCTGCAACGTGCTGGGCGGTCACGGTCGCCAACGTGCTTCGTGGAGACAGCACGGTGCGTGATCGCACCCAGCACCCTATCCGATCGCATCTAGCACCCTATTTGATCGCCCCCAGGACCCTATCTGATCGCACCGAGCACCCTATCTGATCGCACGAGCACCCTATCTGATCGCGCCCAGCACCCTATCTGATCGCATCGAGCACCCTATTTGATCGCCCCCAGCACCCTATCTGATCGCACCAAGCACCTTGTAGATCGCGCCGAGCACCTTGAGTGATCCATGGCGCTTACAATGAATCGGTGCGGACCTCCGTCTTGATGATTGGTTCGGAAGCCGTGCCCTTTGTCAAGACCGGGGGGCTGGCCGACGTGCTCGGCGCGCTGCCGCCGGCGCTTGCGCGCCTGGGCTGGGACGTCACGCTGGTTTTGCCTCGGTACCGGGGTGGCGCCGCCGGCTCGCTCGTCGAGCGCATGCCGGTCAGCGTGGGCGGCTACACACGCGACGTGGCCTTCTACGACGCGCCGCTTGCCGACGGCGCGCGCGCGGTGCTCGTCGAGTGCCCCGACCTGTATGATCGCGAGTCGCTCTACACGGCCGGCGACGTCGAATATCCAGACAACGCGCGACGCTTCGCCATGCTCGTGCGGGCGGCGTTCGAATTCGCGGCGCGCCATGGACACCGGCCTTCGGTAGTGCACGCGCACGACTGGCAGGCGGGCCTGGCGCCTGTCTACCTGAACACCGTCTACGCGTCGCACCCGATTCTCGGCGGTACGCCTTCCGTCTTCACGATTCACAACATCGCCTATCAGGGCGTGTTCGAGCCCGATTGGCTCCCTCGCCTCGACCTTGGATGGGACGAGCTCGGTGTCGATCGTCTGGAATTCTGGGGCCGGATCAGCTTCCTGAAAGGCGGCATCAACGCCGCGACGATGGTCACGACCGTCAGCCGGCGGTATGCGGACGAAATCCAGACCGCCGAGTTCGGCGGCGGCTTCGACGGCATTCTCAGACGGAGGCGCGACCGTCTGGTGGGGATCCAGAACGGGATCGACACCTCTGTGTGGGACCCGACGCACGACCCGTTTCTGCCCGCCGCCTACAGCGCCGAAGATCTCGAAGGAAAGTCGGCGGCCAAGCGCGAGGTGTTGACCCGCTATGGCCTGCCGGTCGATGCCGCCGCGCTGGCGCGACCGCTCGTCGGCATGATCTCGCGCATGGTCGATCAGAAAGGCTTCGACCTGATTGCGACCGTGGCCGACGAGCTCCCGACCCTCGATGCGGCGTTCGTCGTGCTGGGCGCGGGCGAGGCGCGGTATCAGGACTTGTGGACCGCGCTGGCGGCCCGCCACCCGCGGCAAATCGCCGCGCACATCGGTTTCGATGAGGGGCTCGCGCACCTCGTCGAGGGCGGCGCGGACATCTTCCTGATGCCGTCCCGGTTCGAGCCGAGCGGCCTCAATCAGCTCTACAGCCTCCGCTACGGCACGGTGCCGGTCGTTCGCGCGGTTGGCGGCCTGGCCGATACGGTGCGGGATTATTCGCCCCGCAGCAAGAAATCGACTGGGTTCGTGTTTGAGGACTACACGGGGGAGGCGCTCCTCGGCGCGTTGCGGCGAGCCCTCAAGCTGTTTGCCGACCGGCCGCGTTGGCGCGCGCTCCAGGCCGCGGGCATGGGCCAGGACAACTCGTGGGACCATTCGGCCAGGGAGTACGTCAGAATATATAAGAAGGCTATGGCCGCTGGCGCGAGCAGGGTAGAGGTTAGGCGTTAGAGGTTAGGGACTAGGGGACTAGGGGCTAGGGACTAGGGGCTAGGGACTGGGGACTGGGGACTAGGGACTAGGGCTACGGACCAGGGATCGGGGCAAAGGGAGAAACCATGGCAGCCGAGAACGTGCAGACTTTCACGGATTCGAATTTCGATGAGACGGTCATCAAGGCGGGTCCGCCGGTGCTCGTGGACTTCTGGGCCGAATGGTGCGGGCCCTGCAAACGGCTGGGGCCGACCATTGATGCGCTGGCGACCGATTACGCGGGCAAGGTCACGATCGGCAAGCTGAATGTGGACGACAACCCGAACACGGCGTTCAAGTTTCAAATCCGCGGCATCCCGGCCATGCTGCTCTTCAAGGGCGGTCAGGTCGTCGAATCGATCGTGGGCCTCACGCCGAAAGAAGAGCTCAAGAAAGTTCTCGACAAGCACATCTGAATGTCCACGCTCCGCAACGTCATCATCATCGGGTCGGGTCCGGCGGGCCTGACCGCGGCGCTCTACACCGCGCGCGCCAACATGCACCCGCTCCTCATCGAGGGGCACGACGCCGGCGGGCAGTTGATGCTCACGACGATGGTCGAGAACTATCCCGGGCATCGTGACGGCATCATGGGGCCCGATCTGATGGGGGAGATGCGCGCCCAATCGGAGAAGTTCGGCACCGAGATCATCCAGGGCAACGTCACTCGCGTCGATCTCCGCACGCGGCCGTTCACGGTGACCACCTCAGACGCCGAGTACGCCGCGAGCACGGTGATTATCGCCACCGGCGCGTCGGCGCGGCTGCTCGGACTCGCCTCCGAACGGTCGCTCATGGGCCACGGCGTCTCCACGTGCGCCACCTGCGACGGGTACTTTTTTCGCGGCCACGACATCGCGGTGGTGGGGGGTGGCGATTCGGCGATGGAGGAGGCGGTGTTCCTGACGAAGTTCGCGGACAAGGTGACCGTCGTGCACCGCCGCGACACCCTGCGCGCGTCGAAGATCATGCAGGACAAGGCCCGCGCGAACCCGAAGATCGCGTGGCTCCTCAACACCGAGATCGACGAGATCAAGGACACGGGCAAGGGCGAAGTGACCGCGATGGTCGTGCGCGATGCCGCCACCGGGGCACGCAAGGAGATTCCGGTGTCTGGTGTGTTCGTCGCCATCGGCCACACACCGAACACGTCGCTCTTTCAGGGACAGCTCGAGATGGACAAGAACGGGTACCTCGTCACGCACGACGGCCCAAAGACAAGCATCGCGGGCGTGTTTGCGTGCGGCGACGTCCAGGACCACGTGTACCGGCAGGCGATTACCGCGGCCGGCTCAGGCTGTATGGCCGCCCTCGACGCCGAGCGCTATCTCGAGAGCCTTCCTCACACCCCTGACAACGTGGAAGTTGCCACCAACAGCTGAGTCACGGCATCTCGGCAAATCGACGGCTCGTAACCACGAAAGCGCGAAGGCACGAAAACCATTCCGTACAAAGAATTCTTCGTGCTTTCGAGCCTTCGTGGTGAGAGATCCATCGACTGACTAGTTGTCGATCCACCCGCCCCCAATAACCACATCGTCGTCGTAGAAGACCGCGGCCTGGCCGGGTGTGATCGCGATCTGCGGAGCGTCGAACGCCACTTCAGCCCGTCCGCCTTCGATGGCGCGCACGGTGGCGGCCGCCGGCTGATGGCGATGACGGATCTGAACACCCGCGCGACGCGGCGCGGCCGGCGCCCCCTCGATCCAATTCACCCCCGACGCCGTGAGCGTCGTCCGCTCGAGCGACGCCTTCGGGCCCACGACCACGACGCGATCGTGCGGCTGGAGCGACAGCACGTACATCGGTGCACCTGTTGGTGAGGTGGTCAGTCCGAGCCCCTTGCGCTGGCCGACCGTGAACCGGTGGATGCCGGCATGGCTTCCCAGAATGTGGCCGGCCTCGTCGGTAATCACGCCCGCGCGAGGGGCGTCTGGGGAGTGCTTCGTGATGAACGCGGAGTAGTCGTGGTCCGGAATGAAGCAGATCTCCTGGCTGTCAGGCTTGGATGCGACGGGCAGCTGCCGCCGGTGCGCGTACTCGCGCACCGCCTCCTTGGGCCGGTCGCCCACCGGGAAGACCGCCCGCGCGAGCTGCGCCTGCGTGAGCGCGAAAAGAAAGTACGACTGATCTTTCGCAGGATCGGCGCCGCGCTTGAGCTGGCAGGCGCCGCCCGCGCCGGACCGTTCCACGCGCGCGTAGTGCCCGGTGGCCACGGCCTCGGCGCCCAGGCCGTGTGCGCGGTCGAGGAGCGTCGTGAACTTGACGTCGCTGTTGCAGTGGGCGCACGGGAGCGGCGTCCGGCCGGCCGTATACTCCGCCACGAAGTTGCTCACGACCTGCTCGTTGAACTGCCGCTCGAAATTCAGGATGTAGTGGGGAATCCGGATGGCCGCCGCCACGCGCCGCGCATCGTGCAGGTCGTCGATCGTGCAGCAACTCCCGAACGACCGCTCGCCGTTTGTCTCGCCCGACACGTCGTAGAGCTGCATGGACAGACCAATGACGTCGTGGCCCTGCTCGGCGAGCAGGGCCGCGGCCACCGATGAATCCACACCGCCCGACATAGCCACCACTATGCGCATTGTGAAATCAACCTAACCACGAAGATCACGAAGACCACAAAGGAAACCGAGAGACAAACTTTGTGAGCTTCGTGGCCTTTGTGGTTCATTGGACATGAGCCGTCGCGGGCTTTCTGGTCAGGCCGCGCAGTTTTTCGACCAGGCGCGGCAGGACCTCGATCACGCGATCGACTTCCTGATCCGTCGAGTACATCCCGAGACTGAATCGCAGCGAGTTCTGCGTGCGGTGCGGCGGAAACCCCATCGCGCGCAACACGTGCGACGGTTCGAGCGTGCCCGACGAGCAGGCCGAGCCCGTGGATACCGCGATCCCTTCGAGATCCAGCGCAATCAGCAGGCTCTCGGCTTCGACCCGATCGAAGCTGATGTTGGTGGTGTTCGGCACGCGCTGACCGCGCGCCCCGTTCACGGCCGTGCCGGCGACCAGACGCAGCACGGCGTCCTCGAGGCGATCGCGCAGACCGCCGACGCGCACCGCCTCGCCGCTCATCTTCGCCCTAGCCAGCCGGGCCGCGACGCCGAAGCCGCACAGGGCCGGGACGTCTTCGGTGCCCGCGCGGCGGCTCCGCTCGTGTTTTCCGCCCGTTTGCACGGGCTGCATGCGCGTGCCGCGCTTGATCCACAACGCGCCCGCGCCCTTCGGGCCGTTGAACTTGTGGGCGGACAGCGACAAGAGGTCCACGCCGAGTGCGCGTACGTCCACGGGAATCTTCCCGACCGACTGCACTGCATCGGTGTGCATCAGCGCGCCGTGCTCGTGCGCGATGCCCGCCAGTTCGGCCACGGGCTGAATCGTGCCGATTTCGTTGTTGGCCTGCATCACCGAGACGAGGGCGGTGTCGTCGCTGATGAGCTCGCGGAGGCGATCGGGCGCGACCACGCCGGAATGGTCGAGCGGCAGCAGCGTCGTGCGCCACCCGCGGCGGGTCAACGCCTTCAGCGTGTTGAGCACGGCTTCGTGTTCAATCCCGCTCGCGATGAGATGGCGGCGTTTGCCGGGTTCGAGCGCCTCGGCGGCCCCCCGGATCGCGAAATTGTCCGACTCGGTGCCGCCGCTGGTGAAGACGATCTCGGAGGGGTCGGCACCGATGAGCTTGGCGACGGAAGATCGCGCATCGTCCACCGCGGCTTTGGCCTGTTGACCGAAGTAGTGGACGCTCGATGCGTTGCCAAACAGGTCGCGCGTCGCACCCACGACCGCGTCAGCCACCTCAAGGGCGAGCGGGGTCGTCGCGTTGTAGTCAAAGTAGACGCGCATCGGATCCTCAATTGTAGCACTGCCGCTAACCATAGGTAACAGAAGGACTAGACAACGACCGATAGGTTACCTATACTGGCTGAAACTAGCGTCCGACGACCCCAGCCGACCAAAGACTGACTGACCGCCGCGCCCTCGCTAGGAGAAAGTCACCGAAAGTTCAGGACGTCAGGCGGAGGATGACATGTGGAAACGTGACGAAGCAGTACCGACCTGCGAGCGGACAACCAGTAGCGCCACCCGCGCCCGGAGCGACGCCAAGCATCAGCGCTCGTTCCGAGGCGAGCCACAACATGGAGAAGGACATCGTGAACATCGGCAAGTCCGTCGTCATCAAGGGCGAACTAAACGGGAGCGAAGATCTCACCATCGAAGGCCACGTCGAAGGCACGATTCAACTGCGCGAGCACGTCCTGACGATTGGTCCGAACGGCCGCATCAAGGCGCAGGTCTTCGCCAAGTCGGTGATTGTGCTCGGCGAAGTGACCGGCAATGTGACCGCCACCGAGAAAGTCGACATCCGCGACAACGGTTCCGTGGACGGCGACATCGTCGCGCCGCGCGTCGCGATTGCGGAAGGCGCGCACTTCCGCGGCAGCGTGGACATGCAGCGCAAGGGCGGTCCGCAGTCACAGGCGAAGCCGGCCACCGCGGGGCAGTCGGCCAACGCTCAGTCCCCATCGGCGCCGGCGCCGCAGGGGTCGCAAGCGACGCCGCCGGCGGTCGCCTCGGGCGCTCCGGTTCAGCAGCGCGCCGGTGTGTAGCGGAGAAGACGTCACTCTGAAGCTGTGTAATTCGTGGGTCTGTTAGACCGCCTCGCGCCGCGCAAAAGCGAATCCGACCCGCCGGTCCTCCAGCCGGCGTCGGATTCCGAGCCCCTTTTCTCCACGAAAGCCTTTCGGAAGTTCCTCGGGTGCCTCACGGCCCGCGAGTCGCCGGTGCTGCTCGATCTGGGCCCGGTCGTCGGCACGAATGTCAGCTTCTTCGGTGAGCAGCTCGGCTGCAAGATTTTCGTCGAGGACATCTTCGCCGACCTCGATCGGCACGTCCGCGCCGGCACGCTCGATCGGCTCGCCGATTTCCTGCAGCGGCGTTTTCCGCAGGACACGGGCTCGGTGGACGGCATCCTCTGCTGGGATCTCATCGACTACCTCGATCGTCCGGTTGCGCAGCGCCTGGCGGAACAGTTGACCCGCGTGCTGCGGCCCGATGGCGCGTTGCTCGGATTCTTTGCCACGGCGCAGACGAGCGATGCGCGCTACACCAAGTACGTCATCGCGGACGAGGGGAACCTCCGGTATCGCCACTACCCGGCGGCCCGCTGCAGGCAATCGGTTCTGCTCAATCGCGACATCATCCGGCTGTTTCCCGGACTGCGCGTGTCCGATTCGTTCCTGCTGCAGAACAATCTGCGAGAGATTCTTTTTCGCAAGCCGGCATGATCAGCCTCGACCTTACCGACGAGCAGCGCCTGCTCGAACAGTCGGTTCGCGAATGGGCAGCGAGGGAAGTTGCGCCGCGCATCCGGGAGCTCGATCGCGAGCATCGCTTCGACCGCGACCGGATTCTGGGCGGCATGGCCAAGCTGGGGCTCCTGGGCATTTCGGTCCCGCAGGAATACGGCGGCGCCGGCATGGACTATGTCTGCCTGGGCCTGGCCAGTGAAGAGCTCGAGTACGTGGACACCTCGCTCCGCGTCATCATGTCGGTGCACGCCGGCCTCAACTGCCTGACGCTGCTCGCGTGGGGCACCGAAGCGCAGAAGCAGCGATATCTCGTGCCCCAGGCGCAGGGCAGCAAGATCGCGGGCTATGGCCTCACCGAGCCTGGCGCGGGGAGCGATGCGCGCGCCATTCAGACGACCGCTGTGAAGCGCGGCGATCGATATGTGATCACCGGCGAGAAGACGTGGATCTCGCTCGCCGACGTCGCCGATCATTTCCTGGTGTTCGGGTGGACCGATCTCGAGAAGAAGCAGCGGCGCGATCCGTCCGGCATCAGCGCCTTCATCGTCGAGCGGACCTTCAAGGGGTTTTCGAGCGGGCCACTGAAAGAGAAGTGGGGCATCCTCGCCGGCAATACCGGGTATTTCAAGATGGACGAGATGGAAGTTCCCGAGGAGAATCTGCTCGGCCGCCCTGGCGAAGGGTTCAAGATCGCGATGTCGGCGCTCGATCAGGGGCGGTTTACGGTCGCCGCGGGGGCCACCGGGCTCATTCGCGCCTGTCGCGACGCCAGCGTCACCTACGCGAAAGAGCGCAAGGCGTTTGGCGTCGAGATCGCGCAGCACCAACTCGTGAAGGAAATGATCGCGAAGATGGAATCGGACTATCAGGCGGCGCGGCTGCTGTGGGTGCGCGCGGCCTGGCTCAAAAACGAGGGCCGGCGCAACACGCGGGAAACGGGCCTCGCGAAATGGTTCGCGACCGTGGCCTCCGAGCGAGCGGCCGGCGACGCCGTGCAGGTTCACGGCGCCAACGGGTACTCCGACGAGTATCCGGTCGGCCGCTTCTACAGGAACTGCAAAGGCGCGGTCATCTACGAAGGCACGCGCGAAATCCACGCGCTCATGCAGGCCGACTACCTGCTCGGGTACCGGGAAGACCGGCCCGTGCGATGCGAGCTTCCGCCCCACGCCGGCACGCACGACCGGACACCGGCCACCGAGCGCTGACGACTGACCTGATCACGGAAAACCACTGACCACCGACCGCTGAGAGCCGACACATGCATTCAGACCTTTCGCTTGAATTCTTACGAGTGGTCGAACAGGCGGCGATTGCCTGCGCCCACACAATGGGGCAGGGCGACCGCCACAAAGCCGACCAGGCGGCCGTCGAGGCGATGCGCCGCGTGATGGACAGCGTGCCCATCGACGGGACGATCGTTATCGGCGAGGGCGAGCGCGACGAAGCGCCGATGTTGTACATCGGCGAGAAAGTCGGTCAGGTGCACGCCGCCGAGATCAACGGTCCGCGGCCTGTGCACTTCGACGAGGTGGACATCGCCGTCGATCCGCTCGAAGGCACCAATTTGTGCGCCACCGGCGCACCGAACGCCATCGCCGTGCTGGCGGCCTCCGAACGCGGCGGCCTGCTGCACGCCCCCGACCTCTACATGGAAAAGCTGGTCGTCGGGCCGAGCAGCAAACACGCCGTCCATCTCGACGCGTCGGTGGCCGACAACCTCAACGCCATCGCCAAGTGCCTCGGGCGCGAGGTCGACGACCTCGTCGTCGTCGTGCTCGATCGACCGCGCCACGAGAAGCTCATCGACGATATCCGTGCGACCGGCGCCCGAATCAGGCTGATCGGCGACGGCGACCTTTCCGCCGGCATCGCGGCGGCCGTTGTCGGGACGGGCGTGCACGCGGTCATGGGCACCGGCGGCGCACCTGAAGGCGTGCTGACCGCGGCGGCCATGCGCTGCCTGAACGGCGAGATTCTCGCGCGGCTCGTCGTCAGCAAGCCCGAGCACGAAGAGCGGTGCCGTGCGATGGGCATCACGGACGTCAAGCGCGTGTATCGCGCGAAAGATCTGGCGCCCGGAGAACGGGTCATCTTCGCGGCGACCGGTGTCACCGACGGCACGCTGATGCGCGGCGTCCGCTTCTTCGGCGACGGCATTCGCACCAGCTCGGTCATCATGCAGAACAACCCGCACCAGATTCGCTTCATCGACAGCATTCACGTGAGCAACAAGAAGGACGTCAAGGTGCACTTCTGACGCACGAGGCACGGAGGCATTCGGCCGTGTCACGACTTCTACCACGGGCTGCTCACGTATGCGCCGGGTAGCCATCGACCGAGAGCGTCCGGCCGCGGCGTTGCTGCTCGACGCCGCGACGCTGATTCGGGCGGGCGGCATTGTCGCCATCCCGACCGACACGTTGTACGGGCTTGCCGCCAATCCGTTTTCCGCCTCGGCCGTCGAGAGAGTCTTCGCCGTCAAGGGCCGTTCGGCCGAGCGAGCCTTGCCGCTGGTGGCTGCAGACGTCGAACAGATCGAAGCGCATTTGGGACCGCTCCCGCCGGCCGCGCACCGTCTCGCGTCCGCGTATTGGCCGGGCCCGCTGACGCTGCTCGTGGCGCGGCCCTCCGGGCTTTCAGCCGACGTCACAGGTGGTCGCGCACAGGTTGGCGTCCGCGTGCCGGCGCACGCCGTGGCGCGCGAGCTGTGCCGCATGTGCGGCCGCCCGCTGACGGCGACCAGCGCCAACGTGAGCGGCGCGCCCGCGACGGCGGATCCCGACGAAGTGGCGCGCACGCTGGATGTCGATTTGCTGCTCGACGCCGGCCCGACGCCGGGTGGACCGCCGTCGACCATTGTCGACGTCAGCGGCCGGGAGATTCGACTGGTGCGCCCCGGCGCGATTCCGTGGGACGACGTGCAGGCATGCGCCGGTCACGCGTAGGGAAACGTGAGCGCGCGGCGCTCGTTGGCCTCGTGGCGGGGACCAAGCGCCGCCTGGAGGCTGAACGCTCGCTCGACGAGCTGGCCGGGCTGGCGCAGGCGGCCGGCGCCGAGGTCGTGCTCCGCGTTCTGCAGGAACGGCCCAAGCCCGACCCGTCCACTTTTCTCGGTTCCGGCAAGATCGTGAGTCTGGCCGCGTCCTGCGCCGAGACGGGCGTCGACCTCGTGGTGTTCGACAACGAACTGACTCCGGCGCAGCTCCGGCAGATCGAGGAAAAAGTCGGACGCAAGATCGTCGATCGCACGCAGCTCATCCTCGACATCTTCGCCCGGCGCGCGCGGACCCGCGAGGGCAAGCTTCAAGTCGAGCTCGCGCAGCTCCAGTATCTTCTGCCTCGGCTCGTCGGCGCCGGCGCCGCGCTCTCGCGTCTCGGCGGCGGCATCGGCACACGAGGTCCCGGAGAAACCAAGCTCGAAACCGATCGCCGCCGGATTCGGACGCGCATCCACGCCGTCACCGTGGACATCGACCGCGTGCGGCAGCGCCGCGCGCAGCTTCGCGAACGCCGGCAGAAGGCCTCGGTCCCCACGGTGGCCCTGGTCGGCTACACCAACGCGGGCAAGACCACCCTCTTCAACGTGCTGACGCGATCGGTCGCCGAGGTGTCGGACGCGCTGTTTGTGACGCTCGATCCGCTCGTGCGGCAGGTCCGCCTGCCCGACAGCCGCGAGCTGCTCCTGTCGGACACGGTGGGGTTCATCGACCGGCTGCCGCATGCGCTTGTCGCGGCCTTTCGGGCGACGCTCGAAGAGGTGGCGGCCGCCGACCTCATCCTGCACGTGATCGACGCGGCCGCGGCGGATCGCGAGCGCCGGATGGACGCCGTGCGCAAGGTGCTCGAGGAAGTGGGCGCCAACGACGTCCCGTTGGTCGAGGTGTACAACAAGTGCGACGCCCTGACGGCCGACGAGCGGCGCCGCCTGCAGGATCGGGATCCTGCCGCCCTGTGCATTTCGGCGCGCGACGGCGACGGCATCGACGAACTGGTGGACACCATGGCCTCCCGCGTGGCCCTCGACGTGCGGCGGATGACCTTGACGTTCGACCCGGACGATGCCGCTGACCGCGAAAGGATTGGGCGGGTCTACCGGCACGCGCATGTTCTGGTCCACGAATCGCGAGATGGCCGAATCTCGATTGTGGCCGACGTGCCCAGGCGCCTGGCCGATCGCGTGAGGTAGAATTTCCACGTGCTCCCTTCCATGCGGTTCCGCGCCTGCCTGCTGCTGACGCTTGCCGCCTTGGTCAGCGCCTGCGCGCCCAAGACGATTCCCCTCCCGGAAGTCTCGACCCCGAAATACCCCGACTTCATGCAGCCGGTCGTGCCCCCGGTGCTCGCCAACATGCCGACCGCCGCCGCGGCCCAGGATCGGGGATGGCGGTTCCTTCAGGCCGGCGATCTCAAGAATGCCGAGCGTGAATTCGAAACGGCGCTGAAGAACGCCCCCGGGTTCTATCCCGCCGAAGCCTCGCTCGGGTATGTCGAGCTCGCGGGCCGCGACCCTTCAGCGGCGCTGCCGCACTTCGACCGGGCCGTGGACGCCAACGGGCGCTACGTGCCGGCGCTGCTCGGCCGCGGTCAGGCGCTCCTTGCGCTCAATCGCGAAACCGATGCGCTCTTCGCATTCGAATCCGCGGCCGCCGTCGACCCGTCGCTGGTTGACGTCAGGCGCCGCGTGGAGGTCTTGAAGTTCCGCGGTCTCGGGCAGGACCTGAGCGCCGCGCGTCAGGCGGCGGCCGCAGGCAAGCTGGACGAAGCGGCGCGCGCGTTTGCCAGTGCAATCGCCAGTTCTCCCGACAGCGCGTTCCTGTACCGGGAGCTGGCGGCGGTCGAGCGGCGGCAGGGGAAGGACGATGCCGCCCTGGCCGACTTTCGCAAGGCGATGGCCCTCGACCCGACCGACGCCAGCGTGCACGTGCAGGTGGGCGAGGTGCTCGACGGCAGAGGCGAGCTCGAAGCGGCGGAGAAGGCGTACAGCGACGCGCTGGCGCTCGAGCCGAACGCCGCCGTCGAAGCCAAGCTGGAGGCCGTCCGGGCGCGAATGGAGCTCGCGCGGCTGCCCGCCGAGTATCGCGCGCTCGACACGGAGCCGCAAATCACGCGGGGTGACTTGGCCGCGCTCATCGGCGTCCGTCTCGCGCCGCTCGTCCAGGCCGCTCGACGCCGCGACGCCGCCGTGGTGACAGACGCGCGGAACCACTGGGCGGCGACGTGGATCATGGCGGTCGTGCGGGCGGGCATCATCGATCCGTACGACAACCACACGTTCCAGCCGCGTGCGCTGGTGCGCCGCACCGATCTCGCCCAGGCCGTCAGCCGGCTGCTCACCCGTGTGGCGTCGGCGAATCCGGCGCGCGCGCGAGCGTGGGAATCGGCGCGGCCGAAGTTCTCCGATCTTCCGCCGGGGCATCTCGCGTATCCGGCGGCGTCGATGGCGGTGGCCGCCGGCGTCATGACGACGGGTCCCGACGGCGCGTTTCAGCCATCGCAGGTGGTGAGCGGCGCCGAGGCGGGGGCTGCCGTCAGCCGCATCGAAGCGTTGGCCGGCGGATCGACGGCGGGCGCCCCAGGCCGGAAATGACGGCCCCGGGGCCGCTCACCACGGCCAATCAGCTCACGCTGCTTCGCATGCTCCTCATCCCGGCGTTCGTGATCCTCGTGATTTACGGCGAGCTCGGCTGGGCCCTTGTCGTCTTCGCCACGGCCGGGGTGACCGACGCGCTCGACGGGCTGATTGCGCGCCGGGCCGGGCAAAAGACCAGCCTCGGCGCGTGGCTCGATCCGATGGCCGACAAACTGCTGCTCGTCAGCACCTTTGTCGTGCTGACGGTGCCCGGACTCGGCCTCGAAAACCGTCTGCCGATCTGGCTGACGGCGCTCATCATCAGCCGCGATGTCGGGATCGTGATTACGGTCGCGATTGTGAACCTGGCCATCGGCCGCCGAACCTTCAAACCCTCCATCTTCGGGAAAATCGCCACGGGAACGTATATCGTGACGGCGGTGATGGCGATGCTCTTCAACTACCGCGGCTATCATTCGACGATCGTGGACGCGTGCGTGTACGCCTCGCTCGTGATCACGCTCGTCTCCGGCCTGCACTACATCTGGCACGCGGCTCGCATCATCGACCAGCCCGCCCAGTGATAGATGTCATGCCCTCCGCGCTGGCCCCGCTGCTCGCCGTGCTCTTCGCTGTCCTCCAGGCTCTGCAGCCTCCATCGCCGAAGCAGGCCGTGGTCGAGACCTCGTCCGGGACGTTCGTGATCGATCTGGCGCCCGAGCAGGCGCCGGCGACGACGGCGTATTTCATGAAGATCGCCGGCGAGGGCGGTTACAACGGGACGATCTTTCACAAGATGCTGAAATACGGGATCGTGCAGGGCGGCGATCCGCTTTCGAGAGATCCGGCGAAGCGCGCGCAGTATGGCACCGGGGGACTCAACGCCGTCAAGGACGAACCGCGGACCGCGAAGATGACGCGCGGGTCGGTGGCCGCCGTGACGATTCCCGGCAAGGCCGACAGCGCCGGCCAGCAGTTCTTCCTCGCCGTCGTCGATCAGCCGGGCCTCGACGGCAAGTACACCGTGTTCGGGCACGTGTCAGACGGTATGGAGATCGTCCAGAAGATTTCCGAGACGCCCGTGGACGAGAAGGGTGTCGCCACGGCGCGCGTCGAGATCACCCGCGTGACCGTTCGCGACAGGCCTCCCGAGCCCTTCGTCAACGACACGGCCCAGGATCTGGCGACGTATCGCGCAGTGCTCGACACGAGCGCCGGGCCGATCGCGATCGAGTTCTTTCCGGACAAGGCGCTGGAGCACGTCCGCCAGTTTCTGCGCCTGGCTCAGGCCGGCGTGTACGACCGGATGGCGTTCCACCGCGTCGCGCCCGGCTTCGTCATTCAAACCGGGGCCCTCAATACCCGCGCGACGCCGCTGACCGAAACGCAGCAGAAGCTCGTGCACAACATGGCGCCGGAGTTCAACGACACGAAACACATGAAAGGCATCGTGTCGATGGCGCGGGGTGACGATCCGGGGAGCGCGTCCACGTCGTTTTTCGTCTGCACGGGAACGGCGACCGCGCTCGACGGAAAGTACACCGCCTTCGGCCGTGTCGTGAGCGGCATGGCGGCGGTCGAGGCGATCGAGGCGGCGCCGCGCGACGGCGAGACGCCGACGACGCGGATCGAGCTGAGGGCGGTTCGCATCGAAAAGACGCAGGGTTGAGAGCGTCCTGATTTGTTACTATGTTGTAGAACAAATCATGGCTGCCACGGTCGGAGAGTTCGAACAGGTCGTGCTGCTGGCGATTCTGCGCCTGGGGGAGACGGCCTACGCCGTCACGATTCGCCGGGAAATCGCGATCCACACCAATCGGAAGCCGTCGCCAGGCGCGCTCTATACGACGCTGGACCGTCTCGAGGACAAGGGCCTGGTGACGTCCCAGCTGGGCGATCCCACTTCCCAGCGCGGAGGCCGGGCCAAGCGCTATTTCAAGGTGAGTGCGAGGGGAATCGCGGTCGTGGCACGCGTGCAGCGATCCTATGGCCGCCTGCTCGCTGGCCTTGTTCTGCCGGGGGTGGTTCATGCGCGGTGACCGTATCGCCGAGTGGATGCTGTCGCTCGTGGTGGGTCGTGATCGCGCCGTCTCCGCGCTCGGCGATTTGATGGAGGAGTCCGTCGCCCGGGGACCGCTGTGGTTCTGGACGTGCGTGGCGCGGACTGTTCTCTCGCTCTTGTGTCGCAATCTCGCCGCGGCTCCTTTCCGCCTCGCCGGGTTTGCCGTGATCGGATGGTTCGCGTACATGCTGACCAGCCTGGTCCTGTGGCTCGGTGGCTACGTCCTGGCGGTTCCGCTCTGGGGAATGGGTTACTTCTTCACTCATCACACCGGACTGGAGCTCCTGTCGAACATGCTGAGATTGCGATTCGACTGGCCCCCCGCGACGGCGCAGGTGACACAGTGGGTCGAACCTCTGGCGATGTACGTGCTGGCGCCGTTCCAGGTGGGCCGCTGGGCCGCACGCTGCTGGCCCGGCCGCGAAGTTGTCGTGTGCGTCGCGATCATGCTGGTCTGGCCCCTTCTCGTGATCGTTGCCCCGTTTGTGCTGCTGTCCACCCGCATGACGTTGCCGATGGTTCCCGTGGTTCACACATTTGTGCTGCTCGGCGCCCTGTGGGAGCGCAGGCAGTCTCTCCGTCCTGTCGCCGTCGAATCGAGGGTCGAGAAGTAGCCATAATGAGGACGAACACGTTGTGCGCGCGGGGCGTGCTCCTCGTGAGCCTTGCCGGCAACAGCGCGGCAACGGCTCAGCCTGGACCTCCGGTGCCGTACGAAGACTTCGGCGTCTGCCCAAGGGAATACTGCGCGTACGGTGAATGGACGGCACTTAGGACGGTAAGGGTGTATCGCACGCGATCGATAAACGACGTCGCCTTCACCGTTAAGACTCATGAGAAGGTCTCGGCCCTGACTGGAGCCGTTGTGACCTACTCGCCCAGCGAGTGGCATTTCAGTCACGATACTCAGCTTGGTCACCTTTCCGCCAAGGCCGGCGAGACCCTGTACTTGCTCACATATCACGGCGGCGCCATTTGGACGGCGTGGTTCCGAGGACGCCTTCATGACGATATCGATTGCTCGATGTGCGATATCGACTTCTGTGACATCGATTGGCTGTACTTCTGTTCAGACACACAGATCACCGCAGCCGAAAGAAATCCGAAACGAATATGGTGGGCGCAGATGAAGAATGCGAAGGGCCGGATCGGCTGGGCAGCGATCTCCCCTGGTGATTTTGACCTGGGAATCGGCCCAGACCGATCCGCCCCGACGCGAAGGCACTAAAGCTCAGGCTCGTTTCAAAACCCGCGTCAGCCACACGAGAATGACCGCCCCAACGAAGGCGACGATGATCGAGCCGATGATGCCGCCGCCCGGCCAGATGCCGAGCATGCCGAACACCCAGCCACCAACGATGCCGCCCAGCATGCCGAGAACGATGTCAATCAGCGCGCCGTAGCCGCCGCCCTTCATGACCTGTCCCGCCAGCCATCCGGCAATCAGCCCCACGACGATCCAGTAGAGAAGCCCCATATCGTCCCTCCAATAATCCCGCCCTTCCCGCCTATCCTGCCCTTCCTGCCAGTCGCTCGCTTCACGCCAGCATGTGGAACCGCATGAACGCCAGCATTTGCCTGATCGTATGGCGAGAGATCTCGCTATCCTGAAACAATTCAAACCCATGCGGCCCGGGATGATTCACGAAGGTCACCGGCAGATTCCGGCTCAACGCTTTGGGCACGAAGCGGTCCATGGCCTCGTTCAGACGCGGCGTGTGCTCCTGGGCGGCGCGAACGATGAACAGAGGCACATTCTGCGGCAGATCATCGACTGATTTTCCGGCGCCGGGATTGGCGAACCCGAACTGTTTGGCCATCTCCGCGACTCCGGTCGAACCGTCGAGGTCGAGCATGTAGCCGCAGTTCAGGACCGCGCACTTCAGGTAGGCCTGGTCCGGCTGCAGCAGCACGGAAAGCGCGAGCGGCACATGGCCGGAGCAGGCGTAGAGCCCGATCCGGTGCTCGTCAATACCCAGCGTCTCGGCGTGCTGCCGGACGTAGTGAAGCAGGGCGATGAGATCCGCGGCTGGTTCGTCGTTCGTATAGGTGATGGCCACCACGCCAGAAGCCGCTGCGAGTTGTCCCCAGGAGACGGACGCCGCCATGTCCTTGAAGTGGCCCCAGCCAAGCATCGGCTGCATGCGCACGTCGGAGTATCCAGTGACGACAACGACGGCGGGGAGCCGTGCTCCGCTCTTGGCATCGGCTGGGTAGTAGAGGTCCATTTTCAGCGGGCCGGAGTCTGTTGTCCGGTATTCCACGTCTCGCCGAATGGCCGCGGCCTCCATGCCGGGGATCCGGTAGACCACCGGCTTCTTCGTGATGTGACCTTCTGGAAGCGGGGCGTCGCCGACGCGCGGCGCAAAGAGGTGCTCCTGGCTCATGTCTCTGGTCCTCCCAAAAAGCAAAAGGCCCTTCACGGAGGGCCAAGACATCGAAAAACCTGCAGAACGCACGATGGTCCGAGTGTTGGTTTTACTGGGCCGTTTTCCCTCCGAGGCGTGAAAAGACCCTTCCGCAGAAGGGCCGAAGGTTAACTAAAGATGCCGGATACTATCGGATTCTGATGGGCACGCGCAAGATCTGTTTTCTTGCCGCCGTTCACTTGGGGACCACCCGAGACACCTTGACGACTTGTCCCACAAGGTATTCGAGCTGAATCAGGTCGCCCGGCTCGAGGTTGGACGCGACGGCCTCCGAGCCCACGCGCGCCACGGTCGTCTGTCCATCCGGATCTTCCGCGTCGCTGAAATACACATCCATCGACATCTGTCCGTGGATGCTGACCGGCTGCAATTTCTTGAGGATCCCGTCCCGCGTGCCCTTCAACATACCTAGCAGATTATCAGATCGCTAAATCCAAACACCAAATTACGCGATTACCCGATTACCCGATTACCCGATTACTCAATTAGTCAATCCCATCGAATGGCAGTCGATCCTCGCTGTTGGTGAAGTTATGGACGCTGACGCCCAGCAGCCGGACGGCGCGGCTGCCGGCGTCGGTCTTGCTGAGGAGCTGCACGGCTCGCGCCGTCACGTTGTCCCCAGCGCGTGTCGGTGCGGCGGTGTGGCTGCGGGTGATGGTTGTGAAATCCGAGTAACGAACCTTGATCGTGACCGTCCGCGCGAGCAGCGATTGCCTGGCCAGCCACGCGACCGCTCGCGTCGCCATCTCGGCAATCTCGGCGCGGACGACCGCCAGATCGGTCAAATCCTCCGGATACGTGTTCTCGCTGCCCGACGACTTGGCGTCGCGATGTGGCACGACGGCCCGGTCGTCCACGCCGTTGGCCAGCTGGCGCAGCCAGTCGGCGAGGCTTCCAACGGCCTCCCGCAAAATCTGGGGATCGGCGCCGCGCACGTCAACGAGCCGCTCGATGCCTCGGGCCCGCAGCTTGCGCGCCGTCACGGGGCCGACGCCCCACAGCGCGTCCACTGGCAGCTGCTGGAGAAACGGCTCGACGCGCTCGGGGCTGATGACGGTGAGGCCGTCCGGCTTCTTCCACCCGGACGCCACCTTGGCCAGAAACTTGTTCGGCGCCACGCCGGCCGACGCCGTCAACCGCGTCTCTTCGCGGATGCGTGCTTTCAACCGCTTCGCCACCCTCGTCGCCAGCTCTTCGCCCCACGCGTTCTCCGTGACGTCGAGATAGGCCTCGTCGAGCGACAGGGGCTCGACGAGCGGCGTCACCTCGCGGAAGATCGTGAACACGGCGTTCGACGCCGCCTTGTAGCGGGCGAAGTCGGGTCGCACGATCACGAGGGCGGGGCAGAGGCGCACCGCCCGGGCCATCGACATGGCCGAGTACACGCCGAATGCCCGAGCTTCGTAGCTGGCCGCGGCCACCACGCCTCGCTGAGTCGGCTGGCCGCCGACGGCCACCGGCCGGCCGGCGAGCGACGGATCGTCGCGCTGCTCGACCGACGCGTAGAACGCGTCCATGTCGACGTGAAGAATGCGGCGCATCACGGATACAATACAAGAGATACGTACGTACAACGCAGAGATCGCAGAGGACGCAGAGAAGAACAGTTAGGATCTATTCTCCCAAGTTATTCTTGCTCTGCGAACTCTGCGTGCTCTGCGTTGATCGTCGTACATCTGTCGCCCTGATCTTCGTGACCACCTGACAACTTATGCCCCAGTTTATCTACACGATGAAGGGTCTCGGGAAGGTCTACCCCCCTGACACCAAAGTCCTCGACGACATCTGGCTGTCGTTTCTCCCGGGCGCCAAGATCGGCGTGCTCGGGCTGAACGGCGCCGGCAAGAGCTCGTTGCTCAAGATCATGGCCGGCGACGACCACAACTTTCTGGGTGAGGCGTTCCCGGCCGACGCCATTTCCATCGGCTTTCTCCAGCAGGAGCCGAAGCTCGACCCGGCCAAGACCGTCCTGGGCAACGTCGAAGAAGGCGTCGCCGACGTCCGCGCGCTGCTGAACCGGTACGACGAAGTCAACGGCAAGCTCGGCGAAGACTTGTCGCCGGACGAGATGGAGAAGGTCCTCGACGAACAGTCGCGCATTCAGGATCGCATCGACGCGAGCAACGCCTGGGATCTCGATTCGCGGCTGGAACTGGCCATGGATGCCCTGCGCCTGCCGCCCCCGGATGCCGAGGTGCCGACGCTGTCGGGCGGCGAGCGGAGACGCGTCGCCCTGTGCCGCCTGCTGCTGCAGTCGCCGGACCTGCTGCTGCTCGACGAGCCGACGAATCATCTCGATGCCGAGTCGGTGGCCTGGCTCGAACGTTTTCTGAAGGACTATCACGGCACCGTCGTCGCCGTGACGCACGACCGCTACTTTCTCGACAACGTCGCCGGGTGGATTCTCGAGCTCGATCGCGGCCGCGGCATCCCGTGGGAGGGCAACTACTCGTCGTGGCTCGAGCAGAAGTCCGGGCGCCTCGCGCTCGAAGAGAAGCAGGAAGGCAAACGGCAGCGGACCCTGGAGCGCGAGCTCGAATGGATTCGCATGTCGCCCCGCGCGCGTCAAGCCAAAGGCAAGGCGCGTCTCAACGCCTACGAGGACCTGCTGCGCGAGGAGGCGGCCCAGAAAGTCGAGACCGCCGAAATCTACATCGCGCCCGGCCCTCGCCTCGGCGACATCGTCGTCGAAGCGCGCCACGTCAAGAAGGGCTACGGCGACAACGTGCTGATGGACGATCTCGACTTCACCTTGCCGCGCGGCGGCATCGTCGGCGTCATCGGCCCGAACGGCGCCGGCAAGACGACGCTTGTTCCGGATGATCACGGGGCTGGAGCAGCCGGATGCGGGCACGCTGAGGATTGGCGACACGGTGACCGTCGGCTACGTCGACCAGAGCCGCGACGCGCTCAGTCCGACTGCCACCGTCTGGGAGGAAATTACCGGCGGGCACGACGAGATCGAAGTGGGGAAGCGGAAGATCGCGTCGCGGGCCTACGTCTCGTGGTTCAACTTCAAGGGCGGCGCGCAGCAGCGAAAGGTTGGCGCCCTGTCAGGCGGCGAGCGCAACCGCGTCCACCTCGCGAAGCTGCTGAAGAAGGGCAGCAACCTGCTGCTGCTCGACGAGCCGACGAACGACCTCGACGTCGATACCCTGCGCGCGCTCGAGGAGGCGCTGCTCAACTACGCCGGCTGCGCCGTCATCATCAGCCACGATCGGTGGTTTCTCGACCGGATCGCGACCCACATGCTCGCCTTCGAGGGCGACAGCCAGGTGGTGTGGTTCGAGGGGAACTACCAGGACTACGAAGCCGATCGGAAGCGCCGCCTTGGCGCCGCCGCTGACCAGCCGCACCGCATCAAGTACCGGAAGTTGACCCGCACGTAGTGTGCCGGGTCCAGCGTGCATTGAATACTGCGCAACGCGTTCGGCATTGTCGCAATAACAATATCGCTATATAGTAAGTTGAATTCAGGCCCCGGCCTCGGGCGTGTGTGTGGACGCGAGACTGCGAGACTGCGCGAAGAGGGAACGGCAGGATGGCGCCATTCGATCCGGCGAACGGCTTGCCTGCGGCGTTGGCGATCCGATTCGGGATCGTCGCGGTCACGCTGCTGGCCTCGCGGCACAACCGGATTGCGCGCCAGGTGGCGTTTCTTGGATCAATCGCCGCCTCCCTGGTGACGGCCCTGACCGCGGCGAACGTGTTGTACACGGGCGCGTCCGCCCACGGGGTGCTGTTCCTCCATCGCGCATCGGGCTTCTCACTGGGTTTCGCGATCGACGGGCTGTCGGCGTGGTTCCTTTTGGTGCTGTCTCTCGTGGCTGCTCCGATCGCCCTCTTCAGCATCGGGTACGTCGGCCACCCCCACCTCCGCGCCCGGTCGGCGTTCGTCGGCGCGGCGTTCAACGTGCTGGTGGGCGCGGTGGAGCTGGTGTTCGCGGCGGGGGATGCGATCACGTTCCTGTTCGCGTGGGAGTTGATGACGCTGACCAACGCGGCACTCGTGACGACCGAACACGAGGAGCGCGCCAGTCGGCGCTCGGCGTATCTCTACCTGGTCATGTCGCACGTGGCCACCGGCTGTCTGATCGCCGGTTTCCTGACCGCCGGATCGATGGCCGGCTCCCTCTCCTTTTCCGCGCTATTCTCGAGCGTCGCCGCGGTCCGGCCGATGCGCGACGTGCTCTTCGTGCTGTTCTTCGTCGGGTTCGGCGTGAAGGCGGGCATCATCCCGTTGCACGTGTGGTTGCCGGAAGCGCATCCTGCGGCGCCGAGCAGCATTTCGGCGCTCATGTCCGGCGTGATCATCAAGACCGGCATCTACGGCATCGTGCGCGTCTGTGCGTTTGGTCTCGGTGCACCACGCCTCTCGTGGGGCGTGGTGGTCGTGGTGCTCGGAGGATGCTCGGCCGTGCTCGGCGTGCTGTACGCGCTGATGCAGCACGACCTCAAGCGGCTCCTCGCCTATCACAGCATCGAGAACATCGGCATCATCCTGCTCGGCCTCGGCGCCGGGATGATGGCGCTGGCCTACGGGCGCGGCGACGTCGCCTCGATCGGCGTCGCGGCCAGCCTCTATCACGTCCTGAATCACGCGGTGTTCAAGGGCCTGCTGTTCCTCGGCGCCGGCGGCGTCGTGATGACGACCGGCACGCGGCAGATCGAGCAGTTCGGCGGGCTGTTGCGGCGGATGCCGTGGACCGGGCTGTTCTTTCTGATCGGCGCGATGGCGATTTCCGGCCTGCCGCCGCTCAACGGCTTCGCGAGCGAGTGGCTGACGTTTCAGGCGTTCCTCTTCGGCTTCCGCAGCTCGACGGAGCCGCTGGTCCACTTCCTGTTTCCCGTTGGCGGCGCGGTGCTGGCGCTGACGACCGCGCTGGCCGCGGCCTGTTTCGTGAAGGCGTTCGGCATCAGTTTTCTGGCGTTGCCGCGGAGCCCGGCGGCCGCCGACGCGCACGAGTCGCCGGCGGTGATGCTGGTGCCGCAGGCCTTTCTGGCCGCGCTGTGCGTCGGGTTGGGACTCTTTCCCGGCGTCGTGCTCCGCGCGCTCGGCGGCGTGATGGCGTCACTGCCCGGGCTGCCAGCCGCAGGCGGACCTGGTGCGTGGCGGGCTCGGCATGGCGTCCGGCCTCGGGTCGTTCGATCACGTGGTGCCCGTGGTGCTCGGCGCGGCCCTGCTCGGCGGCCTGGCTGTCGCCGTCGCGTTGACGCTGCGTCGCGGAGCGGCCCTGACGGCGCGTCCCGACGTGGGGCTGTGGCGGCGAGCTGACGGCGCGCACCGAATACACGGCGACGGCGTTTTCGAAGCCGTTGATGATGATCTTCGGCGGCGTGTATCGGCCGACGCGCCAGGTCGAGGCACTGGCGGAGGTCTCGCCGTACTTTCCGCAGCGAGGTGCGCTACCGCGCGGAGATCGAACCGACGTTCGAACGCTACGTGTACGGCCCGTTGCTGCGCGCGGTGTTGCGCGTCGCCGACGGGATGAAGGTGTTGCAGGCCGGGAGCCTCCATGCCTACCTCGCGTACGTGATCGCGCTGGTCGTGAGCCTGGTGCTCTTCGTCTGGTGGAGAGGGTGAGTTGTTGGTCGAGTTGAGCATGCCGGGGTTGGCGGCTGCCGGTGTGCCGGCGGCGCTCGTGCTCCGTCTGGCGACCATCGTCGCGGCGCTCGTGCTGGCGCGACGCACGCAGGCGTGCCGATGGGTGGCGCTCGGCGGATCGATGGTGGCGTCAGCGATGACGCTGGCGGTGGCCGTCACGGTGCTCGCCTCGGGCCGGCCAGTCGACGGCGTGCTTCTTCGCCACGCGGCATCGGGCATCGTCTTCGGGTACTCGGTGACGCCGCTGTCGGCGTGGTTTCTGATGGTGCTCGGCCTGGTCGCGATGCCCGTCGCGCTCTACAGCACGGCGTATTTCGCTCACGCCGTGGCGCCGTCCCGCATGGCCGTCGTCGGCGCCGGGTTCAACGTGCTGCTGGGCGCCGTGGAGATCGTGTTCGTGGCCGACGGCGTGATCGCCTTCCTGTTTGCGTGGGAGCTGATGACGCTGGCGACGGCGGCGCTCGTCGCGACCGAACACGAAATCCGCGCGAGCCGGCGCGCGGCGTACCTCTATCTGGTGATGTCGCACGTCGGCACCGGCTGCCTGGTCGCCGGCTTTCTGATCTTGACGGCGACATCCGGCTCGTCGTCGTTCTCGGCGCTGCTGGCGGGACATCTCGTGCCCGGGACCGCTGCGCGACGGGCTGTTCGTGCTGTTCTTCCTCGGCTTCGGCGTGAAGGCGGGCGTCATCCCGCTGCACGTGTGGCTGCCCGAGGCGCATCCCGCGGCGCCGAGCAGCATCTCCGCGCTGATGTCGGCCGTGCTGATCACGGCGGGCATCTACGGCCTCTTCAGGGTCTGCGCCTTCGGCCTCGGCGTCCCCACCACGCGCTGGGGCCTCGCGTTCATGGCCGTCGGCACGCTGTCCGCCATCCTCGGCGTGCTGTACGCGCTGACGCAGCGCGACGTGAAGCGGCTCCTCGCGTACAGCACCATCGAGAACGCGGGCATCATCGTGCTCGGCCTGGGCGCCGGGATGGTGGCGCTGGCCTACGGCCGCAGCGAGCTCGCGACGATGGCCGTCGCCGCCAGCCTCGCGCACGTCCTGAATCACGCGGTGTTCAAGGGACTGCTGTTCCTTGGCGCGGGGAGCGTCGTGATGGCACCGGCACGCGGCAGATCGAGCAGTTCGGCGGGCTGCTGCGGCGGATGCCGTGGACGGGGCTGTTCTTCCTCGTCGGCGCGATGGCGATTTCCGGCCTGCCGCTCCTGAACGGGTTCACGAGCGAGTGGCTGACGTTTCAGGCGCTGCTGCTCGGGTTCGCCTCGACGCCCGGCCTGGTGCGACTGAACTTCCCGCTCGGCGGCGCGATGCTGGCGCTGACGACCGCGCTGGCCGCGGCGTGCTTCGTCCGGGCGTTCGGCATCAGCTTCCTGGCGTTGCCGCGGAGCCGGGCGGCGGCCGACGCGCACGAGGCGCCGACGGTGATGCTCGTGCCGCAGGCGTTTCTGGCGGCGCTGTGCGTCGGCCTTGGGTCTCTTCCCCGGCGTCGTGCTCCGCGCGCTCGGCGGCGTGATGGCGTCGTTGCCCGGCCTGCAGGCACCGAGTGACGTCGCGCGCAACGGGTTATCGATGGCGTCCGGGCTCGCCGTTCGATCACGTTGTCCCCGCGCTCCTCGGCGCTCGTGCTGCTGGCGCGTTCGCCATGGCGGCGGCATGACCACGCGGGCCGGGCGGCGGCGCGGCGCGTGCCGACGTGGGGCTGCGGCGGCGAGCTGACCGCCCGCACCGAGTACACGGCGACGGCATTTTCGAAGCCGCTGATGATGATCTTCCGCGCCGTGTATCGGCCGACGCGCGAGGTGGAGGCGCTGGCGGACGTGTCGCCGTATTTTCCGAGCGAGGTGCGCTACCGCGCGGCGATCGAGCCGACGTTCGAGCGGTACGTCTACGGTCCGCTGCTGCGGCGGTGCTGCGGCGCCGCCGACGGCATGAAGGTGCTGCAGGCCGGCAGCCTCCACGCCTATCTCGCCTACGTGCTCGTGCTCGGCGTCCTGCTGCTCCTCTGGCTCGGAGGTACGACGTGATGCATCCGGCGCTCCTCGCGGTCGGCGTGGCTGCTGCAAGCGCGGGCATGCTCGCGCTGGCGCCGCTGCTGAAAGTCGCGATCAAGAAGATGAAGGCGAGGCTCCAGAATCGCCAGGGGCCGCCCTGGTGGCAGGGCTACTACGACCTCGCGAAGCTGCTCCGCAAGGAACCGGTCCGATCGGAGACCGCGTCCTGGATCTACGTGGCCGGTCCCCGCGTCTACTTCGCGGCGGCGGTCGCCGCGACGACGCTGGTGCCGGTTGTGTCGCGGCGGCGCCGCTCGAGGCGGCCGGCGGCATTCTGCTGCTCGTCGGCACGCTCGCGCTCGGCCGCTTCGCGCTGGCCACGGCCGCGCTCGACACCGGCAGCCCGTTCGGCGGCATGGGCGCGAGCCGCGACATGACGATCGCCGCGCTCGCCGAGCCGGCGCTGATGCTCGGGCTGTTCACGTCCGCGCTCGCCGCCGGCTCGTTGAATCTCGGCGTGCTCGTCCGGGGCCTGCTGCAGCACGGCGCCGTCGTTCCATCCGAGCGATCTGCTCGCGTTTGCCGGGCTCTTCATCATCGTCATCGCCGAGACCGGCCGCATTCCCGTGGACAATCCGGCGACGCACCTCGAGCTGACGATGATTCACGAGGCGATGGTGCTCGAGTACGCGGGGCCAGACCTCGCGCTGGTCGAGTGGGCGTCGGCGGTCAAGGAGCTGCTGTACCTGACGCTGCTCGTCGATCTGTTCATGCCGGCCGGCATCGCGACGAGCGCGGCGCCGGGCGCGCTCCTCGTCGGCTTCGTGGCGTGGGTCGGCAAGGTCGTTCGTGCTGGCGGTCGCCGTGACGCTCGTCGAGAGCACGAACGCCAAGCTCCGGCTGTTCCGCGTCCCCGAGCTCGTGTCGGTGTCGCTCGGCCTCGCGTTTCTGGCGCTGGCGATCCGATTCCTGTGAGGGGCTGGACCGATGACCGCGCGACATCCTGATTCTCTGTGCCGCCGGCATGCTGGTGACGCGCGTACCTCATGGTCGGCCAGAAGGCGCTGTTCACGGCGATCCGCCTGTTCGGCGTGCAGTCGCTGCTCCTCGGCGTCGTGGCGGCCACCATCGCCGTCTCGGAGGCGCGGCACGAGCTGTTCGTGACGGCCGCGCTGACGGTCGCTGCTGAAGGCGATCGTGATCCCGTGGTTTCTGATGCGGGTGATCGACCGGATCGGGATCCACCGGGAGATCGAGCCGTTCCTGAACGTCCCCGCCTCGCTGCTGGTCTGTCTGGGCCTGACGGTGGTCGGGTACCGCGTCAGCACCGGCTTTCCGGAAGGCGCGCGCGGCGTGAGCCATCACCTGATCGGCGTCGCGCTGTCGATGCTGCTGATTGGGCTGTTCCTGATGGTGACGCGCAAGAAGGCGATCACGCAGATCCTCGCGCTGCTGACGGTCGAGAACGCGGTGTTTCTCGTCGCGGTCGGCGTCACCTCCGGCATGCCGCTCGTCGTGGAGCTGGGGATTTCGTTCGACGTGATTCTGGCCGTGCTGATCCTCGGCGTCCTCGTCCATCGCATCGTCGACCGGTTCGAGTCGATGGACGTCAGCCGTCTCTCGAAGCTGAAAGGGTAGCGTGAACCTTCTCGTCTGGACACTCGTCGTGCCGCTCGTCACCGCCGCCATCGGCGGCCTTGGCGGCCCGCGCAGGTTCAAGGAGGCCGTGATGGTCGGCGGCCTGGTGCTGACGTTTGGCCTGTGCCTGGCGACGGCCGGCCAGTTTCTCTGCGGGCAGTGTCCCGGCGGCGTTCGGCGATGCGCTGCGCGTCGACGGGCTGTCGGCGCTGGTGCTCGTGCTCTGCGGGTTCGTCGGCCTGCTCTCCGGCGCCTACGGCGTCGGGTATCTGCGGCGCAACGAGGCGCGCGGGCTGGTCACGCCGCGGATGCGCCGCGAGTTCTACGGTCTGATCCCGGCGTACGTGTTCGCGATGCTGCTCGTCTCGGTGTCGAACAATCTCGGCATCCTCTGGATCGCCGTCGAGCTGACGACGCTGGCGTCCGTGTTCCTGGTCACGTTCCACGACCGGGACACGTCGCTCGAGGCGGCGTGGAAGTTCCTGATGCTGGGCAGCCTGGGCCTCGGGTTCGCGCTGCTGGGCACGGTGCTGCTGTTCGCCGCCGGGCAGGGGCATCTCGGCGAGGGGATGTCCGCGCTCCACTGGACGCGCTTCATGCAGGTCGCGCCGCAGCTGCATCCCTTCACGCTGCGGCTCGGCGTGGTGTTTGCGCTGATCGGGTACGGCACGAAGGCGGGACTGGCGCCGATGCACACGTGGAAGCCGGACGCGTATCGCGAAGCGCCGTCGCCCGCCGTCGTGCTGATGGCGGTCGGCATGCTGAACGGCGCGCTGTACTGCATCCTGCGGATCCACCTGATTTCGAAGGCGGCGCTCGGCCCCGAGTTCTCCGGCGGACTGCTGCTGACGCTCGGCCTGCTCTCGGTGCTCATCGCGATGCCGTTCATCCTGATCCAGTGGAACCTCAAGCGGCTGCTGGCGTATTCGAGCATCGAGCACGTCGGCATCATGGCGGTCGGCGTCGGGCTCGGCGCCGAGGCGGGCGTCTTCGGGGCGCTGCTGCACATGACCTATCACTCGCTGGCCAAGCCGGTGTCGCTCTTCTCCGCCGGCACGCTGGCGCAGCTCCACAGCTCGTCCGACTTCGACCGGATCGGCAGCGGGACGTTCACGCGCGCCCCGATCGCGAGCGCGCTGTTCGTGCTCGCGGCCGTGATCATCACCGGCTCGCCGCCCTTCGGCCTGTTCTTCAGCGAGATGACGATTCTCAGGGCCGGCTTCCTCGGCCCGCACGTGACGGCGACGGCGGTCTTCCTGGCCGCGCTGATCGTGCTGTTTTGCGGCTTCGCGTATCAGGTGGGACGCCTCGTGCTCGGTCCGCCGCGCGATCCCGCCGACCGGCGCGTGCCGCTGCCGGAGCGCTTCGATCTCGGCATGGGCACGACGATCGTCGCGGCGGCTCTCGCGGTCGTGTCCGCCTTCTACCTGCCCGCTCCGCTGCTGGCGCTCATCCGCGCCGCGACGCAGGTCGTGTGGGGGACGCCATGACGCCGGTCATCGCGACCGTTGCTGCGGCGCTCGGCGTGGCCGAGTCGCTCGTCCGCGAGCGGCGTGCCGGCGAGCTGGTGCTCGAGACCGACGCCGCGGCGCTGCCGGCGCTCGCCGATGCCACGGTAGCGTGGCTTGGAGCGGACGGCTGATGTCGCTCTTCGCGAGCGACGAGCGGGCGGCGACCGGCCGCTTCTGTCCTGCACCACGTCTGGTCGCTGCCGCGCTTGCGGACGTTCCTTCTGCATCTGTCGGCGCCGGTCGATCCGGCCAGGCCTTCCTATCCGTCGATCGCGGCGAAGCATCCGGCGGCGAACTGGTTCGAACGCGAGGTCATGGACTTCTTCGGCCTCGCGCCCGAGGGCCATCCGAACCCGGCGCGCGTCGCGCTCCATGACGACTGGCCGGACGGCGCGTGGGCGCTCCGCAAGGACTTCCCGCTCGACGGCGCCGTGCCCCGCGCGCCGGGTGACTTCCACCCGTTCCGGCCGGTGACCGGCGAGGGCGTGTTCCAGGTGCCGGTCGGACCCGTGCACGCCGGCATCATCGAGCCTGGACACTTCCGGTTTGGCGTGGCCGGCGAGCCCGTGCTGTACCTCCAGCTTCGGCTGTTCTACGTCCACAAGGGGATCGAGAAGCGCTTCGAGCGGCTGCCGTGGCGTCACGGGCTGTTCCTCGCCGAGTCGATTTCCGGCGACACGGCCGTCGGTCACGCGCTGGCCTACGCGCACGCGATCGAGCGTCTCGCCGACGTGACGGTGCCGCCCCGCGCCCGCGCGCTGCGGGTGGTGCTGCTGGAGCTCGAGCGCATCTACAACCACACGTCCGACATCGGCGCGCTGGCGACCGACGTCGCGTTCACCGTTCCGGCGAGCCGCGCGCAGGCGCTGCGCGAAGGCCTCGTGCGGCTGCAGGACGAGCTGTTCGGCACGCGGCTGCTGCGCGGCACGATCGCGCTCGGCGGCGTCAAGCGCGATCTGCCGCCGCCGGAGCGCGAGCGGCTTCGCGCGCACCTTCGCGCCTTCGAGAAGGAGTTCGACGATCTGATCACGCTGCTCATCGATGCCGGCACGTTCACGGACCGCGTCGATGGGACGGGCATCCTCACCAATCAGGCCGCCCGCGATCTCGGGATCGTCGGCATGGCCGCGCGCGCGTCCGGGAGTGGACGGCGACTTCCGGCGAGACCATCCGCACGACGCGTATGAGGACCTGCGGTTCGAGGTCCCCGTCGAAGACGGCGGCGACGTCAGAGCGCGGCTCATGATTCGCGCGCGGGAGGTCGAGCAGTCGTTGTTCATCCTGCACCAGGTGCTCGACGGGCTGCCCGACGACCGCCGGCACGCCGATCGCGACGCCGGTCCCGGAGCCGCTGCCCGCCCGGTCGTCGGCGCTCGGATGGGTCGAAGCGTGGCGCGGGCCGTGCACGCACTGGGTCGCGACCGACGAGCGCGGCGAGATCGCGCGCGTCAAGGTGACCGACCCGAGTTTCCTGAACTGGCCGGGGCTCGTGCACGCGGTGCCGGGCAACATCATCCCGGACTTCCCGGTCATCAACAAGAGCTTCAATCTCTCGTATTCCGGAAACGATCGCTAAGAGGACCACACGAGATGTTCAGCATCATCACGAAGAGCCTGAAGACCGGGGTTCTGACCGAGGCGGACCCGTTCGGGACGCAGGCGTCGTTTGGATTCCCGGTGATCGATTTCAGCCGCTGCACGGCGTGTGACGACTGCGCGCGGATCGTGCCCGACCGGCGCGATCAAGACGGCGGCGCCCGCGCCGGGCCGGAAGACGCTCTCGCTGTCGTACGCCGCGTGCATCCAGTGCCGCGAGTGTGTCACGGCGTGCCCCGAGCAGGCGGTCAGCGTTTCACATGACGTCGAGGTCGCCGCGTACACCCGCGAGCAGCTCGCACGGACCGCGTCGTTCGACGTCGATCCGGCGACGGGCGATGCGACGTTCCGCCAGGTTCACGCTGAGGCTGGACCCAGCCTGTCCGAATCCGCGGCGCGCCTGCGGAAGCGCATCCGCGGCCGGCTGGGACGCTCGCTCCACGTGCGCAGGTGGACGCCGGGAGCTGCAACGGCTGCGAACTGGAGATCGCCGCCACGACGAATCCGCTGTACGACCTCGAACGCTTCGGGATTCATCTGGTCGCGAGTCCGCGGCACGCCGACGTCCTGCTCGTGACCGGGCCGGTGACGCGCAACATGGAGATTGCGCTCCGCCGGACCTATGAAGCGGCGCCGGAACCGCGCGTCGTCGTCGCGGTCGGCGCGTGCGGGTGCAGCGGCGGGATCTTCGGCGAGGGAACCTACGCCGCGATCGGCGGCGTCGATCGCGTCGTGCCGGTGGACGTGTACATCCCCGGCTGTCCGCCGCGACCTCAGGCGATTCTCAACGGGTTGCTGGTGGCGATGGGCCTCCGGGAAGCGCGCATCGGACGCGATCCAGGGAGGTAAGACGATGGCGACCAGCCAACTACTGACATTCAAGGCGCAGTTCTTTCGCGCGCTGGCGCATCCGGTCAGGATCAGAATCCTCGAGATCCTCGTGCGCGGCGGCCGCACCGTTCAGGAACTGCAGCAGGCGCTGGACGTCGAGCAGCCCCTGGTGTCCCAACAATTGGCGGTCTTGCGGAACCAGAACATCGTCACGACTCAGAAGAAGGGATTGTCGGTGCGATATGCGCTGCGAGACCCAACGGTCGGCGATCTGCTCGCCGTGGCGCGGCAGATCTTCAACAATCATCTGGTGAGCACCAGAGGAATGCTCCGAGAACTGAAGCGGGAAGGGCGCAGCCGGTGACCGAGGGCGGGTGAGGCGGGCTCGCTCTCGGTCTCGGCTGGCCTCAGAAACCCGGAATGCCGCTGGTGCCCGCCGCACGTCCTGTCGCGGGAGCAGGCGCCGCGGCTGGTGCAGACTCGGCTGGCGCGCTCAACGCGCCAATGATCCCGGCAGGCCCGGCTTCCTGCAGCGCCTCGAAATCGACCAGCGCCAGATCGTAAGCGAGGACCGCGGACAGTTCGTTGACCTTGGCTTGCGCCAGATCGCGCTGCGCCTGAATGACGAGGAAGCTCGTCGAGAGCCCCACCTCGAACCGTTTGCGTTCGGCGTCGAGGCGCTGCTCGGCCAGGTTGCTCGCGGCGCGCGTCGTCTCGATGCGCTTGGCATTCATCTCGATCTTCCAGCCGGCATCGCGCACCTGCTGAATCGCGTGCGCCTGGTCGCTCTTGAGGCGCTCGCCGGCCTGGGTGTGTTGAAGCCTGGCGCGCGCGTGGTTGGCCTCTTCGCTGCTCTGGCCGATCGGGTACGACACGCTGACGCCGACCGTCCAGGTGGGGTAGTTGTGGCCGAACAGCTGGCCGAGCACTGAGCCGAAATCGGTGATCGGACCCGGGCCGACGATTGTGCCCGGGAAGCCGCCGGTGCGTAGCACCTGCGTGCCCCCCAGCCCGCTGGCGGCATAGCTCGCGTTGAGCCGGACGTCCGGCAGCGTCTGGTTGCCGGTGAACTTGACGTTGGCCTGGGCGTTATCGATGTCTTTTTTCGCCCTGGCGAGATCCGCGCGCGCGCCGAGCGCCCTGGTCACGGCCGCGTCCAGGTCGATCGTCACCCTCGCCACGGGCGGCGAATCGACTGGCTCGATCCGAACGTTCCAGGTGTTCCGGTCGGTGGGATCGAAGATGAGCAGACGCAGCCGATCCTCGACCTGGCGAACCGTCGTCTGCGCGATGATCAACTGCTCTTCGTTGGCGGCCACTTCCGCCTGCGCCGACACGAGGTCGATGGGCGCCGACGACCCGACGTCCACCTTGGCTTTGTTGATGCGTGCCAGCTCCTGCGCCAGGGTCAGGGCCGAGGCGCGCGCATCGACGTTCGCAATCGCCGCGACCAGGCCCCAGTACAGACTCTTCACGTTGGCCGTCGTGTGGACGATGCTCTCGCGCAGCCGCGTGTCGGCGATGTCCCGGTTGATTCGGCTCGAGAGCTGCTGGTGCCGCGCCGAGTCGACCGACAGGTCGCGAACGAGCGGCTGCGACACCGCGAGGGTCAGCCCCGACTGCACCAGCGGGTCGTAGCTCGTCAGAAAACTGTTGCTGTTGGTGTGCACGGCGTTCCACGCCGCGCTGTACGACGTGCCATACCAGGGCAGGCGCTGAGTCAGGCCCGCCGTCGCGGTGCCGGCGTCGGTCCTCGTCGGCGTTGGAATCAGAAAGCTCGACGGGGGCTGCAGCTGGTTGTTGCGGTTGAGTCCCGAGGTGAACGTCGGTAGGAACGCCGCGTTCGCCGACGCGACGCTGGTGTCGCTGATCTGTGGGTCGAGTCGATCGGCAGCGAGATCCACGTTGTGATCGAGCGCCAGCCTGACCGCGTCGTCCACCGTCAGGCGGAGACTGGACGGCGCTTGAGCCATCACGGTCGCCGCGGCGAGGGTGAGCGAGAAGAGTGTCGAGACGATCATCGTTCGCATGGTTACACCTGAGAATGAGCGGGAGCCGCCAGTGAGGGCTCGGTGTCCGGTCGGGCGGTCTTCCGCCCGAACACGCGCTGGGTGAGGTCGTCGAACAGGGAGTACGCGACGGGTGTGACCACCAGCGTCAGCACCAGCGCCATCGATTGACCGCCGAAGATGACGAACCCGATGGCGTGGTTGGTGCCCGAGCCGATGCCGCGCGACAGGATGAGCGGCAGCATGCCGGCGACGAACGCGAACGTGGTCATCAGGATCGGGCGAAGCCGGTCGCGGCTGGCTTGAATGATGGCGTCGTGGGTCGAGAGTCCCGTCTCTTTCAGCCGGATGGCGTGGTCGATTTGCAGAATGGAGTTCTTCTTCACGACGCCGAACAGCACGAGCAGACCGAGCGCCGACAGGATGTTGAGCGACTGCTGGAAGATGATGAGAGACAGCAGCGCGAAGGGCAGCGTGAGCGGCAGCGAGAGCAGAATCGTCACCGGGTGGAGCCACGATTCGAACTGCGCCGCCAGAATCAGGTACATGAAGATGAGCGACAGGAGGAAGGCGAGCACGAAGTTCTGCCCGGCCCGCCCGAGCTCCTTCGAGCGGCCCGCCAGGCCGCCACGATAGTCCGGCCCGAGCTTCATGCCGTTGAATTCGTCGATCATCGCATTCTGCACTTCAGCCTGCGAGCCGCCGGGCAGCAGGTTGGCGAACACCGTCACCTGCCGCCGGCGCGAGAGACGATTGATGTCGGCCGCCGCCGACCCGGGCGAGAAATTGGCGACGTTGTCGAGCGACACCGTGCCCAGGCGCGCAGAGGGCACCGTCAGCGCCGCGACCGCCTGCTGCGTGCTCCGGTCGGCCTGCTGGGCGCGGAGGTGCACCTCATACTGCTCGCCGCCCTCGTTGTACGTCGTCACCTGGTCGCCCCCCACGAGGAGCCGCAACGCTTCGGCGGCGTCGGCAATCTGGACGCCCATGTCGGCGGCTTTCGGCCGGTCCACCTGGATGGAGACCTCGGGCTTTCCGGCGTTCATCGACGTGTCCACGTCGACGACGCCAGGGAATGTCCGCACGCGCGCGACGAGCTGCCGGCTGAAGGCGTCGAGCTTCGCCAGGTCGGGCCCGTTGATGATGAACTGGATGTCGGCGTTCTGGCTGCCGCCGCCGCCGATGTTGGCGATCGGCTGCACGGAGGTGCGGAGGTTCGCCGTGAGCGGCGGCATCACGTTCTTTCGGATGGTGTCCATGACGGCGAACTGATCGCGCCGCCGATCTTCGATCGGGCGCAACCGAACGTAGATGTTGCCCAGGTTGCGCGTCTTCGCAGGATCGCCGGCGATCTGCACCAGCGTGTACGACACTTCGGGCACGTTGCTGCGGATGGCCGTCGCCACCCTGTTGGTGATGACTTCGGTCGCCTCGAGGCTCGTGCCCTCGGGCGCCCGGAGGTTGATCTCGAACTCCGATTGGTCGTCGTTGTTGATGAAGTTCTTGTCCACCACCATGAACAAGGGCACGCTCGACAGCAGCACGAGGACGGCGACGCCGGACACGGCCCAGCGGTGGGCCATCGCCCAGCGGAGCAAAGCGGTGTAGAACTTGTCGATGGCGTGAAAGATCTTCTGGTCCTTCGACGAGTGACCGTCCTTGCCCTGCGGTTTCACCTTGAGCCATCGAGCCGACAGCATCGGCGTCAGCGTGAAGCTGACGAGCAGCGACACCATGATCGCGAAGGCCATCGTGAGGCCGAAGCTCTTCATGAACTTGCCGACGATGCCCCCCATGAAGGCCACCGGAACGAAGATGGCGACGAGCGAGAGCGTCGTGGCCAGCACCGCGAGGCCGATCTCCTCGGTGCCGTCGATGGCCGCCTGAAACGGGTCGTCGTGCTTTTCCTCCATGAAGCGGTAGATGTTCTCGAGCACCACGATGGCGTCGTCGATCACGATGCCGACCGACAGGGTCAAGGCCAGCATCGTCATCATGTCGAGCGTGAAGCCCATGTACCAGATGAGGCCGAAGGTCGCCACGATCGAGGTCGGAATGGCGACGGCCGCGATGATCGTCGATCGCAGATTTGTCAGGAACAGCAGGACGACGAACGCCGCGAGCAGGGAACCGACGATGAGGTGTTCTTCCACGTTGTGGATCGACGCCTCGATGAACTCGCCGCCGTCGCGCACGATGCGCAGGCTGTAGCCGCTCGGCAGTGCGCTCGTGATGGCTGTCAGTTGCGCTTTCACGCCGTTGACAATCTCCACCGTATTGGTGCCCGACTGCCGCCGGATGTTCAGGAGCACCGTGCTCGTGCCGTCGATGTTCGCCACCGTGTCGGCATCCGCCATGCCGTCTTCGACCTGCGCGACGTCCGCGATCTTGACCGGATGGCCCTGACTCTCCTTGACGACGATGTCGCCGAATTCCTCGACGGTTTGGACGCGGCCGCGCGTCCGCAGCGTGACCGACGCCCCTCCCTGATCCATGCGGCCGCCGGGAATCTCGGCGTTCTGGCTGTTGAGCGCGCGCGCGACGTCGGTGACCGTCACGTTGTATGCGCGAAGGCGATCGGCGTCGAGGCGGATGTTGATCTGCCGTTCGCGGCCGCCGATGACGAGCACCTGGCCGACGCCGTTGAGGCTCTCGAGTTGACGGCGCAGCACCTTGTCGGCGTACTCGGTGATGTCGCGGACCGGCTTGTTCGCCGTCAGCGCGAGGCCAAGGACCGGCGCGGCGTCCGGATCCATCCGGTCGACCCGCGGCTGCTGAATGGTCTTGGGCAGCTGCGGCAGCACGCCGTTGATCTTGTCGCGCACCTCCTGGGCTCCGACGTCGATGTCCTTGTCGAGGAGGAAGGTGACGATGACCTGCGACACGCCTTCAGAGGACGACGATCGCAGTTCATCGATGCCGCTGATCGTGTTGACGGCTTCCTCGATCTTGTCCGTGATCTCGGTTTCGATCTGCTCGGGCGCGGCGCCGGGCTGGATGGTCGTGATGAGGATCGTCGGCAGGTCGATCTTGGGGAAGCGGTCGACGCCAAGGCGCGTGAACCCGAAGACGCCGACAACCGTCAGCGACAGGATCAGCACGGACGCGAACACGGGCCGTTTGACGCACAGCGCGGCTAACCACTGCATGGCTACACCTTGACCTTTGCGCCGTCCACGAGCTGCGTGACGTTCTCGGTCGCGACGCGTTCGCCGCTCTTGAGCCCCGACGCGATTTCCACGAGCCCGTCAATCGTCTGGCCGGTGGCCACGATCCGCTCGTCGACGTGGTCGCCCGAGACGACGAACACCCGGCTCGTGCCAGACACGTTGCGAACGGCCGAAGCCGGCACCATGACCGCGGGCGTCTTCTTCGCCTGCTGAATCAGCGCCGTCACGAACATGCCGGGTTTGAGCTCGCCGTTGACGTTGGGCACCACGGCTTCAACCGTGAGCGCGCGTTGGTCGGCGCGCAGCGACGGCGACACGTACCGCACGTTGCCCAGAAAGGTCCGGCCCGAAAACGCGTCAACCGCAAACGTCACCGCCTGGCCGACGGTGACTTCCGAGACGAACTGCTCGGGGACCGTCAGCTCGAGGCGAAGCGGCGTGATGCGGACGACCTCGGCGACTTTCATCCCGCGCGTCACATAGTCGCCGGTGGTGACCATGCGCTGCGCGACCAGACCGGAGAAGGGCGCGCGCACCACGGTGTCGCCTGCCGCCTTGCGCGCGAGCGTCACGCGCGCCCGGGCTGCCTGCAACGCCTGATACTGCTGGGCAGCGCCGTTCTTGGACGCCTCGTATTGCTGGCGCGCGGCTTCGACCTGTGTTTTCCGCTGGTCGTATTCCGACTGCGACACGACACGCTCGGCGAGGAGTTTCTCGATGCGGCCGAATTCGGACTCGGCGAGCGCGAGGTTGGCGCGCGCGTTGGCGACTTCAGGCACCTTGCCGACGTCGAACGAACCGGTCGGCGTCAACGCGAGCCTGGCTTCGATCTGCGCGGCGTTCGCTTCGGCTTCCTGCAGGCTCGCATCGGTTTCAACCGGCGAGATGCGCACGAGCTCGGCGCCCTGCGTCACGGGCGAGCCGCGTTCGACCGGCGTCGAGACGACGCGGCCGGCGGTTTCGGCGGCGACGTCCGACCGCTCCTCGGCGGTCAGCGTGCCGGTCACGCGAATGAATCGGGCGATCGGCTGTTCGACGGCGGCAACCGGCGCCACGGCGATGGCGGCGGCGATGACGTCGCGGTCGCTCGTCTTGCCATCCGCCCCGCAGGCGACCCCGATGACGGGGCTCGCGAGCAGCAGGCCGGCGATGACAATGCGATGGAATGCGCGTGACATGGGAATGCTCCTCAGGAAATCTTCTTGGCCTGGACGTGGACAGCGGCGGCGCCGGCGTTCGCGCCGGCCTCGACGTCGACCTCATCCAGCCCACAATCGACAAACGTGGATTCCAACGCGACGCCTGATTGCAGCCCGCGCAGCGTGACGTTCAGCACGTCGCTCGCGAGCGTGTCGGCATCTTCGCCTCGCCCCAGGCGATCGGAGAGCCGCATCATCGCCGCGCCGAACAGGCCCATCGTCAACAGGCGGAACGCGACGTTCGGGTTGAGCGTGGCGGGCAGAAGGCCCGCATCGATGCACGCCTGGATGTTGGCGAGCAGGTGCGCCTTCATTTCGCGGGCGAACGCGAACCGCTCGTACTCACGGCTGATGCGGGGAACCGCACGGTCCACGAAGATCAGCTCGAAATACTGGGGGTGCTCGCGGCTGAACTCGTACAGCCGCCAGAAAATCGCGCGAAGACGATCGAGGGGCTTGAGCTTGTCCAGCTCCTCGTCCAGGGCCGCGGCGTTGTCGCGGTGATAGAGCAGCCGGAAGCCTTCTTCCGCGAGCGCGAAGAAGATGTCGTCTTTCGAGGGAAAGTAGCCGTAGAGGGCGGCGGGACTGTATTCGATGCGCTCGGCAATCTTGCGAATCGAGACGTTGCCGTAGCCTTCGCTCACGAACAGCTCGCGGGCCGCGTCGAGAATGGCCCTGCGGACC
Organism: uncultured Acidobacteriota bacterium; assembly: GCA_963755195.1. Classification (GTDB taxonomy): domain Bacteria; phylum Acidobacteriota; class Vicinamibacteria; order Vicinamibacterales; family CAVVIG01; genus CAVQJU01. The sequence continues at coordinate 296,042 of CAVWIZ010000002.1, forward strand.
GCTTCGCGATCTCGTTCCTGACGTTCCTTGATACCCATGATGTTGATTCTAGTCTGAACAGTGTTCAGTCAGTCAACATTGTTAGACGTCAGAACGACGTTTAGCGATTCAAGTGTGCCTAAACAGCTGAGAGCAAAGCGATTAGTCCGACCAGGTACGTGGCGGAAGCGGCGAGAAGCGTGACCTCAAAGCCCCAGTTCATGGCGATGAAGATGGCCAGCGTCGCGCCGACGACCGATAGTGCCCCGTTAATCCCCCACGCCCAGGTCACCATCTGCGGGGCGCGAGCGTTCAGCAGACGTATGCCGGCCGGCATGGGGACGCCAAGGGCGATCCCGATCGGCACCAGCGCGACGACGGCCATGGCAATGCGGGTTGTGCGGGTGAAAGGAATGGCCCACGTCACGAGCGGAGTGGCGACGGCGATCACGGCGAGACCAATCGCTGCAATCGCGACGAGCATGATTGCGGTCGAGCGGGTGAGAGTGGCCTCGCGAAGCCGCCGGCTCCACGCGGCGCCGAGGCCCGTGCCGAGGAGCAGGGAGAAGAGCGTCACCGTCAGCGAATAGACGGGGTGCCCGAGCAGCAGCACGAACCGCTGGAGCACCGACACCTCGATCAGCATGAATCCGGCGCCGAGCGCACCGAAATAGAGCAGCCAGGGAAACCAGCGGGGAGCGCCTCCCACGCCGACGAGCGCCAGCGGTCCCAGCACGAAGAGAAGGACCAGCGCGCCAGAAATCCCCATCAGCGTCAGCAGCGCGCTGAGGCCGTTGCCAAACAGCATCGAGCGGCCGAATGCGACCTGGAACTGGTTCGCAAGCTTCGTGGTGTGAAAGAAGAACGGGCGGTCGTCGGTCGTCGGCCGGATGTCCTGCGGATAGTCGCGGTAGAACTGCTGCCGGTCGTCTGCGAGGATGAGTCGCGGATAGTCGGCCGTGGCCATGCCGTCCACCCAGTCGGTGGGCAGGGGCGCCGCCGGCTCGCCCGCGAGTGGCGGTGCGTAGAGCACGTTGAAGCCCAACCGGCCGGCCGCCTCGCGCAATGCGGCGATCTCTTCAGGTGTGAACGGATTCTTCTTGAGGAGAAACGTCTGCACGCGGTCGTACTGAACGATGGCGAGACGCGACCGTGCGTCCCAGCCGCGCGACTCGCACGCCGCCTGCGCCAGCGACACCAGGCGGAGCCCGTCGATGACCCACCGCGTCATCGCGACCATGCCGTTGTCGGTCAGGTGATCGAGGTAGTCGTTGAACGCTTCAACGGTGTACAGCGTGTTTTCCGTCAGCGTGTACGCGCCCGCCGCGGTTGCCGCCCATGTGTCGACGAGCGAGGCTTGAATCACGTCGTAGCGATCCGGCGCCCGCCGCACGAAGCTCCGCCCGTCGTCAATCGCGATCCGGACCCTGGGCTGCGTGTAGATGCCGCCGGAGTAGTCGCTGAACTGGCCGCGCATGACGTCGTTGGCGATGATCGGGTTGATCTCCACGCCGTCCACGTGTCCCGCCCCGAACACGAGCGCCGACACCAGATCGCGCCCGCCGCCTGGACCGATGACGAGCGCGGAGAAGCCCGGCTTCTTGAGTTGATAGGCAATCGCCGTCAGCTCGTACCGGAGGTATTGGACGTTGTTGAAGTCCGATTCGACGTGCAGGATGGGCGTCGATGCCGCCGAGTCGATGTCCATGTAGCGCGTGTCGGGCAGCTGGCCCCGGTAGTTCGGGCTGAGCGACCAGTCGCCGTGGGTGCGCTCGTAGACGCCGATACGGGAGAACGAATTCCACTTGCTGAACAGCACGCGGTCGGCCTGGTGGCCTTTGGTGACGACGACGTCGAACACCGCAACACCTGACAACTGGCCGAAGAGCGCCGCGGCCATGACGGCCGCGCCGATGCCTGCGAAGCGGAGGCGTGCCGTCTCCGGCGCGAAGAGCACCGCCGCGACGAGCGCGAGCGCCGCGGCGGTCAGCACGACGCCGGGAGCGCCGACGCGGTCGAGCAGCGGAATCAGCACGAGACAGCCGACCGCGGCGCCGAGCAGATCGGAGGCATAGACTGCGTTGATCCGCGAGGTGAGACGCGACACCGCCAGCGTCACGACGAGACCGCCGGTGAAGAACGGCAGCGCGGCCAGCGCGTAGATCGTCAGCATCAGCAGGAGGTTCTGGCGCGAGTAGTTGAGGCCGACGCGCAGGCGCACCAGGGCAAACAACGCCACCAGCGTGAACACCGCGTAGATCGCGGACTGGCGCGCAAGCAGCACGTCGGTCGGGTGCCGGTCGAGCCGGCGTCGCGCGACGTATGCGAACACGCCGCTGGCGCTCAACCCGAAGAGCGCGATCGAGATGGCAAGAAACGCGAAGTGGTAGTACATGACCACCGAAAAGATTCGCGTCAACGCGAGTTCGGTCATCAGGAGCGTGCCGGACGTCAGGCCGACGGCGACGAGCTGTCGTCGGGAAACGGGAAGGGGCGAAGGCATCATCCTGCTAGGCGAGGTAGTCTACTCCGTTTATTCTTGGTTTCGTGATGCTGCGCCGCGCGTGTCTCGTCGTGCCGCTCGCGTGGGCGGCGGTCCTTCCGCTGGCGGCGTATGCGGCAAGTCAGCCGAGCGGCGCGTCGTTTGGGGACGCGTTCGCGTTGACCGCGTACGCGATTGGAAGCGCCATTTGCCATCAGCTTCCCGCGAGGTCGTTTCAGATGTGGGGCGCCAGTCTGCCCGTCTGCGCGCGCTGCACGGGGATCTACGCCGGCGCCGCGGCAGCCGCGATCGCGGCGACGATGTGGCGGAGCGGAGCCGACGTGACCGTCGCGCGAGCGCGCCGGTGGCTGCTCGTGGCGCTCGTGCCCACCGCGATCACGCTCGTCGTACGAATGGACCACGGGCGTGATGCCAGCCAATTGGATTCGGGCGCTCGCCGGGTTTCCGCTCGGCGCGGTCGTGATCTGGATGATTGCAACCTTGACCCTCGAACGCGAACCTGTGAACCGTGAACCGTGAACCGTGAACCGTGAACCCTGAACCTGAACCGGGGATGCTAGACTATCCAACTGTGCGCGCCACTGCTGCTGAACGGACACAGTCAGGCGGGCTCGTGCTGCTCTGTCTCGCGTCGTGGATAGTACCCGGCGCCGGTCATCTGTGGCTCGGCCGCCGGACCAAGGGGTTGATCTTCCTCGTGGCGCTGCCAACGATGTTCGCGATCGGGCTCGCGCTTCACGGCCGCCTCTTCCCATTCCAGGTGTCGGATCCGCTCGTCTGCCTCGAGGCGATGGCCGACCTGGCCATCGGCTTCCCGTACTTCATCGCCGCGGCGTTCAGCTTCGGCACGGGCGAAGTCCGCGCCGTCACCTACGAGTACGGCAACGCGTTTCTGATCGTCGCCGGTCTGCTGAACATCCTGGTGGTGATCGACGCGTACGACGTCGCGCGGGGCCGCAAGTGAGGAGCCACCTGCTGCTGATGGCGCTGTTCGCGTTCTTCGTTTCGCTGGTCTTCGCCGTCATTTCGAAAGACGAAGCGGCCGAGCAGTTGCGGTTCGGCGGCGTGATGTTCGGCGGGTTCATGCTCGTGGCCGTCGTGCTCGGCTGGTTGATGTATCCGTTCCCGTTGTAGGTCCATGGCCTTTGACAATCTCCTGATCGAGCGCGACGGTCCGGTCGCGATCGTCACGCTCAATCGCCCCGACGTCCTCAACGCCCTCAACACGCACACGCTGGCGGAACTCGGCCGCGCCGTGCTCGATCTGAAGCACGATGACCAGGTGCGAGCGGTGATTCTGACCGGTGCGGGTCAGAAGGCGTTCGCCGCCGGCGCCGACATCAATGAGTTGGCCCTCCAGACGCCGACAAGCGCACGTGTGTTCGCGCTCGCCGGCCAGCACGTCTTCGCCGCGGTCGAACATCTGGGGAAGCCCGTGATTGCGGCCATCAACGGGTACGCGTTCGGCGGCGGCTGTGAACTGGCGATGGCGTGCACGCTCCGCCTCGCCGCCGATACCGCAAAGCTCGGCCAGCCCGAGATCCAGCTTGGCCTGATTCCCGGGTACGCCGGCACTCAGCGCCTGGCGCGTCTGGTCGGCAAGGGCAAGGCGATGGAGCTCATCCTGACCGGCACGCCTGTTTCGGCGGCCGAAGCCGAGCGCATCGGCCTCGTCAACCGCGTCGTCGCCGCCCCCGAGCTCATGGCCGAAGCGAAGGCGCTGGCGAATCAGCTCGCGAGGAACCCGCCGATTGCCACGCGCTACATTCTCGATGCTCATCAACCGTGGCCTCGAGATGCCGTTTGCCGAAGCGTCGGCCTTCGAAGCGACGCTGTTCGGCCTTGTCGCGGCCACCGACGACATGCGCGAGGGCACGAAGGCGTTCCTCGAAAAGCGCAAGCCGGACTTCAAGGGGCGCTGATGCCGACGATCGAGGGCCTACCGCCGGCCGGCGGACTGCGCGTCGCCGTCATCGTGTCCAAGTACAACGACTTCGTGACCGATCGGCTGCAGGCAGGCGCTCTGGCGGCACTCGACGGGGCCGGCGTGCCGGCGGGCGACGTGACAGTGGTTCGTGTGCCGGGCGCGTTCGAGCTTCCGTCGGCCGCGCAGCACGCCGCCGCCAGCGGGCGCTTCGACGCGGTCGTCTGCCTCGGCTGCCTGATTCGAGGTGCGACGCCGCATTTCGAGTACATCTCGTCGGCGGTGGCGCACGGGTTGACCGCCGCGGCCGCGGCGACCGGCGTGCCGGTGGCGTTCGGCGTCTTGACGACGAACTCGGCGGAAGAGGCGATCGAGCGAGCTGGCGAGGGAAAGAGCAACAAAGGCTGGGAGGCGGCGGCCTCCGCCGTCGAGATGGCAACCGTCATTGCCCGGTTGCGGTCTCGGGCATGACGACGCATCCCGGGCACGTGCGAGGCGGACGCGCGGGAGCGGAGACGGCGATGCCTGGCACGCGCGCGGGAGGAGACACGGCGATGCCTGGCACGCGCGCGGGAGGAGACACGGCGATGCCTGGCACGCGCGCGGGAGGAGCACGGCGATGCCTGGCACGCGCGCGGGGGCGGGGCCCCGCGCGCTGTGAAAAAAGACCGACGGCGCCGCGCGCGCGAGGCGGCGCTGCAAATCCTCTATCAATGGGACGTCGGTCGCCTTGACGTCGATCGCGCCGCCGAGACGTTCTTCGATCTGCAGTGGCCCGATGCGCAGCCGCCGGCCGAGGCGCTGCGGGCGTTTGCGACGACGCTGGCGCGCGACACGGCGGCCCGCATCGAGCGGATCGATGCGCTCGTCGCCGACACCGCCGAAAACTGGCGTCCCGAGCGCATGGCGGTGCTCGACCGGCTGATTCTGAGAATGGCCGTCTGCGAAATGCTGCGCGACACGGCGACGCCGCCGGCCGTCGTCATCAACGAGGCGCTCGAGCTGGCACGGACGTTCAGCACCGAGGACGCGGTGAAGTTCATCAACGGCATGCTTGACGGCATCAGGAAGAAGCTCGACCAACACCCATGACATCGCTCGACGAACAACTGCAGCAACGCCGCGCCAACCTGGACGAGCTCGCGAAACTGGGCGTGGAGATCTACCCGCGCCGATTCGACCGGACGCACGCGATTACCGATCTCGTGATCCAGTACGGCGGGCGAACGCACGACGAGCTCGAAGCGGAGAAGATCCCGGCCACGACGAGCGGACGCATTCTCGAGATGCGATCGTTCGGCAAGGCCAACTTCCTGGTGGTGTCCGACGGCCTCAGGACCGTTCAGGCGTACGTCCGGCAGGATTCGGTGCCGCCGCTCGATTTTCAGGTCTTCAAGCTCCTCGACTTCGGCGATTGGATCGGCGTCGAGGGGCGGTTGTTCAGGACCAGGACGAACGAGTTCACGATCTGGGCATCGCGCGTGCACTTTCTCGCCAAGTGCCTCGTGCCGCTGCCCGAGAAGTGGCACGGGCTGACCGACGTCGAAATCCGGTACCGGCAGCGCTACGTGGACCTGATCGTCAATCCCGAGTCCAGGCGCGTGTTCGAGATGCGGAGCCGGATCGTGGCCGCCATTCGCGAGTTCATGACGGCGCGGGGCTATCTCGAGGTCGAGACGCCGATGATGCAGCCGATTGCCGGCGGCGCGAACGCGCGGCCGTTCACGACGCACCACAACACGCTCGACATGGAGCTCTTCCTGCGGATTGCCCCGGAGCTCTACTTGAAGCGGCTGACCGTTGGCGGCTTCGAGAAGGTCTTCGAGATCAACCGCAACTTCCGGAACGAAGGGATTTCGACGCAGCACAACCCCGAATTCACCATGTTGGAGTTCTACGAAGCCTACTCCGATTACCAGGCGCTCATGGTCATGACGGAGGAGATGATCGGCGCCGTCGCCCGCCAGGTCGTGGGCGCCGAGCACGTCACCTTCGGCGAGCATCAGATCTCGCTCAGCGCGCCGTTCGCGCGCCTGTCGTTGCGCGAGGGCGCGCGAGACGCCGCGGCCCGACGCCTGAGGCGGAACGTCGTGGATGCTGACTTGCGAACGCGCGAAGCGGCCGCCGGCCTGGCCAGAGACCTCGGCATCGAGGTGAAGGCCACTGATGGCGCCGGCCGGATTGCGACCGCGATCTTCGAGGCGCTGTGCGAAGACCAGCTGATCCAGCCGACGTTCGTCTACGATTTTCCGACCGAAGTATCGCCGCTCTCCAAGCAGAAACCGGGGGATCCCGATACGGTGGAGCGCTTCGAGCTCTACATCGGCGGTTTCGAGGTGGCCAACGCGTTCAGCGAATTGAACGATCCCGCCGAACAGCGTCGCCGCTTCGAAGAGCAGCTCAAAGATCGTGCGCGCGGCAACCTCGAAGCCCACGCCATGGACGAGGACTACATCCGCGCGCTCGAATACGGCCTGCCGCCGACGGCCGGCGAAGGCGTCGGCATCGATCGGCTGGTCATGCTGCTGACCAACAGCCCGTCGATTCGCGATGTGATCCTGTTCCCGCTGATGAGGAAGCGGGAGTAAGGTGGAAGTACCCTTCGAGTTTCACATCGCGCTCCGCTACCTGCTGGCCAAACGGAAGCAGGCGTTCATTTCGGTCATTTCGCTGATCTCGACCCTTGGCGTCGCTGTCGGCGTGATGGCGGTCGTGATCGCGCTGGCCGTGATGACCGGTCTGCAGCAGGAACTGCGCGATCGCATCCTCGGGTCGAACCCGCACGTGTATCTCTCGAAGGTCGGCGGAATCGACGACTACCATGCCGAGGTCGCCCGCGTGCGGCAGTTGCCGCACGTCGTCGGCGCGGCGCCGGATGTGCTTGGCCGGGGGCTGCTTTCGGCCGGCGGCGGCACGGAGCCCGTCCAGATCAAGGGCGTCGACCCGGAGCTCGAACCGAGCGTCACCGATGTCAAAACGGCGATGCAATCGGGGAGCCTCGACGCGCTGACGGCGAGAGGCGACGATATCGCCGGTATCGTGGTGGGCATCGATCTCGCGAAATCGCTGGGGGTCGCGGTCGGAGATTCGGTGACCGTGCTCACGCTCGAGGGCGTACTCACGCCGCTGGGCAACAGGCCGCTGCCGCGGCGTCGCCGCGTCGTGGGCGTATTCAAACTCGGCCTCTACGAGTTCGACTCGACCTACGCCTTCGTGTCGCTGCAGGACGCCATGCGGCTGTTCGACAAGCAGCAGATCGATTACATCCAGTTGCGCGTCGACGACGTGATCACGGCGCCGCGGGTCGCCGCGGCCGTCAAGGCGAGCCTGGGCGACCAGTACTTCACCGAGGACTGGACCATGATGAACAAGTCGCTCTTCTCGGCGCTCACGCTCGAGAAGATTGCCGTCTCGCTGGCTGTCGGGCTCATCGTCCTCGTCGCGGCGCTGAACATCATCGCGTCGCTCATCCTGCTCGTCATGGAGAAGCACCGGGACATCGCGATCCTGAAGACCATGGGCGCCAGCGCGCGCAGCGTGACCGTCATCTTCATGGTCCAGGGACTGCTCATCGGTATCGTCGGCACCACGGTGGGCGCGGCGGCGGGTTACGCGCTCTCGTTTGTCTTCGATCGCTACAAGATCATCAGCATGCCCATCGACGTCTACCAGGTGTCGCACCTGCCGTTCACCGTCCTGCCGCGCGACTTCATACTGGTCGTCGCCGTGGCCATCCTCATTTGCTTCGTGGCGACGATCTACCCCTCGCGCCAGGCGGCCCGTCTCGATCCCGCGCAGGCGCTGAGGTACGAGTAAATGCAACCACGAAGGCACGAAGCCACGAAGAAGACACTGTTGCATTTGAGCCACTGATGCCCTTGCTCGACGCGCGTGGAATCGTCAAGAGCTATCCGGTGGGCGGCCATCGGCTGACGGTGCTCCAGGATCTCGATTTGTCGGTCGAGGCTGGCGAGATGGTGGCGATCATGGGGGCCTCCGGCATCGGGAAGAGCACCCTGCTCCATATTCTGGGCGGACTCGACCGCCCCGATCGGGGCACGGTCGTGATCGACGAGGCGAATCTCACGACGATGGCCGATGCCGACCTGGTGGCGCTGCGCAACCACCGGATCGGGTTCGTCTTCCAGTTCCACCATCTGCTGCCGGAGTTCTCGGCGATCGAGAATGCCGAGATGCCGATGCGCATTGCCCGGCTGCCGCTCGGCGACGCGCGTGCTCGCGCCGGGGAATTGTTGCGCCGCGTGGGCCTGGGCGAGCGGTTCGCCCACCGGCCGGCGATGTTGTCGGGAGGCGAGCAGCAGAGGGTGGCGGTCGCGCGCGCCCTGGTCATGAAGCCGGCGGTGCTGCTCGCCGACGAACCCACCGGCGACCTGGACGAGCAGTCGGCCGATGCCCTGCATGCCCTGCTGCGCGAGATGCACCAGGCGTACGGGTTGACCTCCGTCATTGCCACCCACAACCCCCGGCTCGCCGCCGCCTGCGATCGGACGCTCCGCCTCGAAGGCGGCCGGCTCCACCCGGCTGCGTGATCCCCTATCTCACATTCCCTCGCGGCCCGATAGACTTCATACCGATCGTTTCGCAAAGGACGAATCCTTGATCCCGACTCCGGCGTCCAATGGGGTGGGGCGGGAAACCTAACGCTGGCAGAGACTTATCAGGCATAATGAGGTAGGTCGGCCGGCAAGCATGCCGTATAATGTGGTGAGACTTTTCATGACCCCAACAGCCTCGGCCTTCACTTAGGTACGCGATGTTCGAACGCTATACGGAAAGAGCGCGTCGCGTCCTCTTCTTCGCCCGATACGAGGCCAGCCAACTCGGCAGCAATTCCATCGAGACGGAGCACCTGCTCCTGGGACTGATTCGTGAGGGTAAGGGCCTGACCAGCCGGATCTTCGCCCGCTCGCATCTGTCGCTCGAGAACATCCGGAAGGAAATCGAAGGCCGTACGGTGTTCCGGGAGAAGGTTTCCACGTCAGTCGAGATGCCGTTCAGCGCGGAAACCAAGCGCGTGCTGCAGTTTGCGGCCGAAGAAGCCGATCGGCTGCTGCACAATTACATCGGTACCGAGCATCTCCTGCTCGGCATCCTGCGCGAAGAACGATCCGTGGCCTCGTCCATCCTCACGGAAAAGGGGATGCGGCTGAACACCGTGCGCGAGGACATCGTCCAGCTGCTGAACGAGAAGACCACGCTGACGCGCGTCAAGGAAACCCCGCTCCTCGCGGAGTTCAGCCGCGACCTGACCGAGTCGGCCATGAAGAACCAGCTCGACCCGCTCGTCGGCCGCGACCACGAGCTCGAGCGTGTGCAGCAGGTGCTGTGCCGCCGCACCAAGAACAACGCCGTGCTCATCGGCGAGCCTGGCGTCGGCAAGACGGCCATCGTCGAAGGTCTCGCGCAGAAGATTGTCTACGGCGACGTGCCGCACTTTCTCGCCGACAAGCGCATCCTGGCGCTCGACATCTCGTTGATTGTCGCCGGCACGAAGTACCGCGGTCAGTTCGAAGAGCGCCTGAAGGCGATCATGAAGGAGCTGACCGACAACCCGAACATCATCGTGTTCATCGACGAGCTGCACACGCTGGTCGGCGCCGGATCGGCTGAAGGGTCGCTCGACGCCGCGAACATCCTGAAACCGGCGCTCTCGCGGGGAGAAATCCGCTGCATCGGCGCGACGACGCCTGCCGAGTATCGGAAGTACATCGAAAAAGACCGATCGCTCGAGCGCCGGTTCCAGGCCATCAAGGTGGATCCGCCGGGCGAGGCCGAGACGATCGAGATTCTGCTCGGCGTGAAGGATCGCTACGAGAACTTCCACCACGTCGAGTACACGCGCGAGGCGATCGAGGCGGCCGTCTACCAGTCGAACCGCTACATCACGGATCGGTTTCTTCCGGACAAGGCGATTGACCTGGTGGACGAGGCCGGCGCGCGGGCGAAGCTGAAGGAAGCGGGCTACAGCGAGGAGTTCGGCGAAATCAACAAGAGCATCCGCGTCGCCGTCGAGCAGATGGAAAGCGCCGTCAGCCAGAAGGACTTCGAGAAGGCGCAGTTCTACCGCGAGCAGGAAGTCACGGCGCGTGAGAACCTGCAGTTTGTCCGCGAGAAGTTCGACGTCAAGTCGTCCGCACGCAAAGTCGTCGTCGGCAAGGCCGAGATCGACGAAGTGGTGTCGAAGTGGACCGGCGTGCCGATGGCGTCGATCAATCAGGACGAGGGCGACAAGCTGCTCCGCATGGAAGCGGAGCTGCACAAGCGGGTCATCAGCCAGGACAAGGCGATCTCGGCGATCTCGCGCGCCATCCGCCGCTCGCGCGCCGGACTGAAGAATCCGGCCCGTCCGGTCGGCAGCTTCGTGTTCCTCGGGCCGACCGGCGTCGGCAAGACCGAGTTGGCGCGCGCGTTGGCCAACTTCCTGTTCGGCAGCGATCACGCGCTCATTCGCTTCGACATGTCCGAGTACATGGAGAAGCACTCGGTGAGCAAGCTCATCGGCTCGCCGCCCGGCTACGTCGGCCACGAAGAAGGCGGCCAGCTGACCGAGAAGGTCAAGCGCAACCCCTATTCGGTCGTCCTGCTCGACGAGATCGAGAAGGCCCACCCGGACATCTTCAACATCCTGCTGCAGGTGTTCGAGGACGGCCACCTGACCGACGGCCTCGGCAACCGGGTGAACTTCAAGAACTCGATCATCATCATGACGTCGAACATCGGCGCTCGCTTCATTCAGAAGAAGAGCTCGATGGGCTTCCAGTCGTCGGACTCCGGTGAAATCGCCAAGAGCGTCACCGACATGGTGCTCGGCGAGGTCAAGCGGACGTTCAACCCGGAGTTCATCAACCGCATCGACGAGATCATCGTCTTCGAGGCGCTGACCGACGACGACCTGCGGACGATCATGGGACTGCTCGTCAGGCAGCTGAACGAGAACCTCGTCGATCGCAAGCTCGTCATCTCGCTGACGTCGGAGGTCGTGGACTGGATCATCGAAATCACCTGCAAGGACCGGTCGTACGGCGCACGGCCGCTTCGCCGCGCCATTCAGCGCTACGTCGAGGATCCTCTGTCCGAAGAGCTGATTCGCGGACACCTCACCGGGGGCATCGGCGGCACACTCCCTGCCTCGATCGAGGTGTACCTCGACGCCGGGCAGCTGGCATATCGGCCCACGGGCGAGCTCGCGGCAGGCCGCAAGCTGGCGTAGGGGAGTCAGGGGCGCATTCCGGCCGCCGGGTTCCAACCGGCGTCTAAAAACCAGTACACTACGTGGTTCAGGCATCGGCCTGCGTTGGAATCTCCTTGATGCTCAAGCGTGTAGCAACTCTGTTGGGTTTGGCCGTGCTGGCCGCGCCCCCCCTTACAGGCGCAGGAACCCGCGCCCCAGCCCCAAGCGTCCCCCGGGATAGCGCGGGTGTGCGGCCAGGACGTGCCCCCACCGGCGTCGCTTCCACCAGCGGGTTCGGGTCCCGTCGTGTGGCTGATTGCCCCGTGTTTCGAGGCCCAGGGTGGCCTGTCGGTCATCGACCCCGAAACGTATCTCTACTACATCCATCTGAAACCGAGTCAGCCCTCGCAGGGGATGTGGTTACCGTGGGACGAGGCGGCCGAGAAGACGGCCCGCGACGACTTCCGCCGGCTCTGGGACGATACGAAGTTCCTCGACAACCTCTGGGTGGACAAGCAGGACTACACGTTTTCGAACGGTGTCGTCGGCGAGATCATCACCTACCACATGGAGGAGCGCCAGCGCGTCAAGATCGTGGACTACAAGGGCTCAAAGCAGGTCGAGACGTCCAAGATCGACGAGCGGCTGAAGGACGCCATGGCGGAAATCCGCCTCGACACCTTCATCGACCCCGCGCTCGTGCGGAAGGTGTCGGGCATCGTCCGCGACATGCTCAAGGAGAAGGGCTTCCAGAGCGCCGAGGTCACGCCCGAGATCGTGACGATACCGGGCGGGCCGAAGCTCGTGCACCTCACGTTCAACATGTCGGAGGGGCCGAAAGTCAAAATCAAGCGCATCGAGTTCACCGGCAACAAGGTGATGAGCGACGGCACGCTGAAGAAAAGGATGAAGCAGAACAAGGCAGTCTGGATGTTCTCCTTCATCAACGGCCGCGGCGTGTTCCAGGAGACGAAGTTCGACGAAGACGCCGACAGGATTACCGAGTACTACCGCGACCGCGGGTATATCCGCGCCAACGTTGGCGTGCCGGAGCAGAAGTTCCTGAGCGACTCGTCCGACAAGAAAACCCGCTGGATCGAGCTGCGCATCCCGATTGTCGAAGGGAACCGCTACAAAGTCGGCACCGTCGATATCACGGGCAATACGGTTGTGAAGACTGAGTTCCTCAAGCCGGTCTTCAAGCTGACGCCCGGCGAGTACTACAACGAAAAGAACGTGCGCAAAGGCATGGAGAGCGCGCGCGAGATCTATGGCCGCGGGGGGTACTGGGAATTCACGGGCTATCCCGATTACAAGTTCCGGGACGATCCGAATCCGGCCGAGCCGCAGGCGCCGCAGGCGCTCGCGGCGCCCGTCGAGCCCCTCCCGGCCATCGTCGACGTGACGCTGCGGCTGCAGGAAGGCCAGCAGTACTTCGTCAATCGCATCACATTCGTCGGCAACTCGACCACGCACGACACCGTCATCAGGCGCCAGATGCGGCTGGTGGAGGATGGAGTCTTCGACACCCAGGCGCTCAAGTCGAGCGTCAGGCTCCTCAACCAGCTCGGGTACTTCAAGCCGCTCGAAGAGGGCAAGGGCGCCATCGACGTCGCCAAGACGCCGAATGAGACGAACAAGGTCGACGTCAAGCTGAAGCTCGAGGAACAGAATCGGAACCAGCTGACGTTTGGCGCCGGCGTGTCGCAGTTCGAGGGCTTCTTCGGGCAACTGTCGTTCCAGACGTCGAATTTCCTCGGCCGCGGCGAAAGCCTGACGGTGTCGCTGCAGGCCGGCTCGCTCGCCCAGAACTACACCCTCGGGTTCACCGAGCCGTTCCTGTTCGACCGCAATATGACGGGCGGCGTCCAGCTCTTCAAGAACGACATCCACTACATCAACCAGTTCACGCAGAAGACGACCGGCATCACCCTGACGCTCGGCGCACCCCTCAGCAACTTCACGCGGATGTTCGCCAACTACAGCTACCAGCGCGTCCATGTGACCGACATCAACTCGGTGTATACGGACCCGACGGTGTTGCAGCGCAACCCGTTCCTGCAGGATTCGCTGCTCATTGGCCAGGGTGGTGAGCGGACCATCAGCCAGATCACGCCCAGCATCGTCCACAACACCGTCGACAACCCGATTTTCCCGACCTCCGGCAAGCGGTATACGGCCGCGGTCGCACTCGCCGGCCTCGGCGGCAACACCAGCTTCATCAAGCCGAATCTCGAGGGCGTCTGGTTCTGGAAGCAGAACCCGCGCATGTCGCTCGGCGCGCACGCCAACGTCGAGTACATCCATCAAACGGCCGGCTCGCTGCCGCTGCCGATTTTCGAACGGCTCTTTCTCGGGGGCGAGTACAGCGTCCGCGGGTTCGACATCCGCACCATCGGGCCGCAGGATCCCATCACCGGCGTCGTGCTCGGCGGCAACAAGAGCCTGCTGTTCAACCTCGAGCAATCGTTCACGATTGCCGGGCCGGTTCGCGCCATCCTGTTCTACGATGCCGGTCAGGTGCGGCCCCAGGGCCAGAATTTCGGGTGGTTCGAGCCGGTGCTCGAGCTCGCGCGGCCGCCGAGCGTGATCCTGACCGATCCGAACCAACCCATCGGACTCGTTGATCCCAACGCGCCGCTCCCGGAGTTTCTGCAGGTCGGACAGCGGGCCGCGTTCAAGACCTCGACGGGCGTCGAAATCCGGTTCTTCATGCCCGTGCTCAACGTGCCGTTCCGGTTGATTTTCTACTGGGATCCGCAACGCGCGGGCGTGCGCGACAGTAACCTGCAGCCGCAGCAAGAGTACGGGTTCCGCTTTGCGGTCGGATCAACCTTCTAGGCGAGGAAGCCTCATGTATCGATACCGGTCCGTGCTCCTGTTCGTGGCCGCTGTGCTGGCCGGCACCGCGTGCTCGGAAACCCCGACGATTGTCACGGCCCCCACGGTATGCCCGTGCGTCGACAGCTTCTCGGGGACGCTGTCCACCAACGGCGCCTTCACCCACACGTTTACCATTACGACGCTCGGGTCGGTGAGCGCCGCGCTCGTGGGCCTGGCGCCGAATACGACGCAGATCGTGGGGTTTGGCCTGGGCGTCTGGAACGGCACGTCGTGCACCATGGCCTCGTCGTCCGACATCGCCACGACCGGGAGCAACATCACCCTGAACGCGTCGTCGGCCGGCACCCTGTGCGTGCGCCTCTACGATGTCGGCTTTATCACGACCCCAGTGCTGTACGAGCTTCAAGTCTCGCACCCTTGAATCTGGGGTAAAATCAGCCACTTCCCGTTCACGAAAGGACTGAACCGCAATGAAAGGTGCCGTTGTTGCCGCGTCGCTCGCCCTTGTGCTGAGCGCCGCTCCCGTGTTCGCTCAAGCGGCCGGCCAGGCTCCGCCCAAGCCCGCCGCCCCGCCGCCGGCTCCGCCAGCCGCGGCCCAGGCCGCGCCGGCGCCCGCGCCACCGGCCCCGGCGCCGCCGGTTTTCCCGACAGGCGCGAAGGTGGCCTACGTCAACCTGCAGCAGATTGCCAGCCTGTCGGGGGAGGGCAAGATTTCGACGGCGAAGGTGCAGGCGCTGATGCAGAAGAAACAGGTGGAGGCGACGGCCAAGAGCAAGGCGCTGGCCGACGCTCAGGCCAAACTGGCGCAAAGCGGCGCGCTGATGAGCGACGCGGCGCGCGCCCAGCTCGAGAAAGACATCGAGCGGATGAACGTGGAGGGGCAGCGCTTCCAGCAGGACGCCCAGGCGGAGATCAACGAGCTCTCGCAGCAGCTTCAGAACGATTTCCAGCAGAAGCTGTTTCCCGTGCTCCAGCAGCTGATCAAGGAACGGGATCTTCACGTGCTGCTGAGCGCCGCCGACGCCGGCGTCGTGGCCGCCGATCCCGGGATTGATCTCACGCTCGACGCGGTGAGGAAGCTCGACTCGATGCCCGCGGCGGCACCGAAGGCAGCCGCGCCGGCCGCGTCGGCTGCCCCGACCGCCCCGAGGCCCGCGCCGCCAACTGCGGCGCCCGCGCCAGCGGCGCCGAAGCAGTAGGCGAAACGGACAACGCAAAACGCGAAACGCAGAACGTCCAGTTTGACGTTTTCCGTTTTGCGTTTTTTCGTTTACAGCCCTTGATCGACATCCCCATCTTCCTCGACCGCCTCTGTTACCGGTACCCGTCCATGCTCGTGGACGCGATTACCGAACACGACGCGGGCCAGCGGCTCGTCGCGGTCAAGAACGTGACCGTCAACGAAGAGTTCTTTCAGGGGCACTTTCCCGGCACGCCGCTCATGCCCGCCGTCCTGATGCTCGAGTCGCTGTCGCAGGTGGCCGCGATCCTGCTCCTGCATCGCGAGGACGCGGCGCCCAACGTCCGCGTGTATCTGCGAGGGGTCAACGACGCCAAGTTTCGGCACCAGGTGGTGCCCGGCGATCGTCTCCGCCTCGAAATCTCGATCGGCCGCCGGCGCCGATCGCTGGCGCGGGCGCATGCCGCCGCGTACGTCGGCGACCAGGTGGTGGCCGAAGCGGAGTTGCTGCTCGGTCTGACGCCGGATCGCACGTTCATCGACGCGACAGCCATCGTGGACCCGCGCGCGCAGATTGGCGATGGGACCACCATCGGGCCTCATGCGGTGATCGGCCCGCACGTGCGACTGGGCGCGGGCTGCACGATCGGCGCGTCGGCGGTCGTCGAAGGGTGGACCGACATCGGCGACGAAACGGAGATCTTCCCGTTTGCGTCCATCGGCCTCATTCCGCAGGACCTGAAGTTCCGGGGGGAGCAGACGAAGCTCGTGATCGGACGGCGCAACATCTTTCGCGAGTTCGTCACGATCAACCGCGGCACGCGCGGCGGGGGCGGCGTCACCGAAATCGGCGACCGCAACGTCTTCATGGCCTACGTCCACGTCGCCCATGATTGCCACGTGGGGCACGACACGATCTTCGGACCGCACGCGACGATGGGCGGTCACGTGACCGTCGAGGACTTCGCCAACATCAGCGCCGGCTCGGCGGTGCACCAGTTCTGCCGCGTCGGGCGCCACGGATTCATCGGCGGCTACTCGGTGGTGACCAAGGATGCGTTGCCGTTCGCCCGTACTGTCGGCAGCCGGCCCGCGCGCATTTTTGGTGTGAATACGGTCGGCCTCACCCGGCGCGGCCTCGAGCCGGAAGTGATCGAGAAGCTGAAGCGTTCGTTCCGGTATCTCCTCCAGTCGAAGCTGAATACGACGAAAGCTCTTCAGCAGATCCAGAAAGATCGATCGCTCGCGTGCGCCGAGGTGCAGTATCTTGTCGAATTCATCCGCACGTCGCAGCGCGGCGTCGTGCTCCGTCGCGCATCGCGGCGGGCGGAAGACCTGCTGGCGGATGAATAATGCGCCTCGGGTTGATTGCGGGCAACGGTCGCTTCCCCTTCCTCGTGCTCGAGGCGGCTTGCGCCCAGGGCCACGACGTCACGGTCATCGCCGCGAAGGAAGAGACGTTTCCTGAACTGACCGACGCGGCGAAACGGATGGGAAGCGACATCCACTGGGTGTCGCTCGGCCAGCTCGGCACGTGCATCAGCCTGCTCAAAGAGGCGCGCGTGACGCACGCCGTGATGGCCGGGCAGGTGAAACACACCAAGATCTTTTCCTCGGGCATCACGCCCGACTGGACGCTGGCGAAGGTCCTCGCCAAACTGATGTCGAGAAACACCGACGGCATCATCGGGGCCGTGGCCGACGTGATCCGCGAAAACGGCATTGAGCTGCTGGACTCGACGTCTCTTATCGCGCCGCTTCTCGCCGCGCCAGGAGTGATGACCAGCCGCGGACCGACCGACGAGGAGCAGAAGGACCTCGCGTTTGGGTACCGGATGGCGGACCAGATCGCGGCGCTCGATATCGGCCAGACGATTGCGGTCAAACATCAGGCCGTCGTCGCCGTTGAAGCGATGGAGGGGACGGATGAAGTGATCGCGCGCGCCGGACATCTGGCCGGCCCCGGCGTGTGCATCGTCAAAGTCGCGAAGCCGAAGCAGGACATGCGCTTCGATGTGCCGGTCGTCGGATTCGCGACCATCCAGGCGATGCGCGTCGCCGGTGCGTCGGTGCTGTCGGTAGACGCCGGCAAGACGCTGATGCTCGATCGCGACGCGGTGCTCGCGTCGGCCAACGAGGCCAAGATTGCGATCGTCGGCCGGGCGCTGCCGGCGGCGACCTAGAGTACCCACGCCGTTGGCCACGAAGACACGAAAGCACGAAGAAGAGGATCAGATTCTTCATTTCGTGTCTTTGTGCCTTCGTGGTGTGAGAGTCATCTGATTAGCCATGTCCCTTCGAATTGCAGTGGTCGGCGTCGGTCACCTGGGAAAACACCACGCCAGAATTCTGTCCACGATGTCCGGCGTCGATCTCGTCGCCGTCGTGGACACGAATCGGGCGCGAGCCGAAGAGGTTGCCGGCGCGCACAAGACTCGTCCGCTCATGGACGCGCGCGAACTGGCGGGGCTGGTGGACGCCGTTACGGTCGCGGTGCCGACGGAGCTTCATCGTGATATCGCCTTGCCGTTTCTGGCGGCCGGAATTCCTGTGCTCGTCGAGAAGCCGATGGCGCGGAGTCTTGCGGAGGCGGACGACATGATCGCGGAGGCCGTCCGATCGGGCGCCGCGCTGGCCGTGGGCCATACCGAGCGGTTCAATCCCGCGGTCGCGGTGGCGCGCCCATTGGTGGCCAACCCGCGCTTTATCGAAGTGCACCGGCTCGGCGTGTTCCCAGAGCGAAGCCTCGACATCGACGTCGTCTTCGACCTGATGATTCACGACCTCGACGTCGTGCTGTCGCTCGTCGGGGCCGAGGTCGAGTCGATCGACGCGGTGGGCGTGCCCGTGCTGACCAACCGCGTGGACATCGCGAATGCCCGCGTCAGGTTCGCGAACGGCTGCCTGGCGAACCTGACGGCGAGCCGGATCAGTCGCGATCGCGTGCGCAAAATCCGCTTCTTCCAGCCGGCGGCGTACCTGTCCATTGACTACGCCGCGCAGAAAGTGGAGATGTTCAAGCTCGTCAGCGGCGGCGCCGGCATGCCGTCGATTCAGGGCGGCGACGTCCCCGTCGCCAACGAGGAGCCGCTCGCTCGAGAGCTGGCCGATTTCGTTGACGCGGTGGCCGCCCGCCGCCCGCCGCTCGTGACGGGCGAGCAGGGCCGCCGCGCGCTCGCACTGGCGCAGCAGATCACCGATACAATAGCCGCGCAAATGCAACCACGAAGACCCGAAGACACGAAGTTCTGATCCAGGAGAATCCTTCGTGCTTTCGTGCCTTCGTGGCTAACTGTTATGCACTCCGACCTGAACGAATTCCTGTCAGATCTGGACAAGCGCAAGCTGCTCGCGCGCGTGGGCGAGGCGGTGAGTCCCGATCTGGAGATTGCCGCCGTCACCGACCGGGCGTGCAAATCGCCAAACGGTGGTCCGGCGCTGCTGTTCGAAAAGCCCACCGGCTTCGGCATCCCCGTGGCGACCAATGTGTTCGGATCGCTCGAACGCATGTGCCTGGCGCTTGGCGTCACCTCGCTCGACGACCTCGCGGGCGAGATCGACGGGCTGATGACGCCGCCCGCGCCGAAGGGCATCCTCGACGCGCTGAAGCTCGCGCCGCTCGTCAGCCGGCTGAGCGACCTGATGCCGAAAACGGTGAAAGACGCGCCGTGCCAGGAAGTTGTCCGGAAGGATGGCACGCTCGAGGAACTGCCCATCCTCAAATGCTGGCCGGAGGACGGCGGCCGCTTCGTGACGCTGCCGCTGGTGTTCACCAAGGATCCGGAAACCGGCGTACGGAATATCGGAACGTATCGCATGCAGGTGTTCGACGGACGCACCACGGGCATGCACTGGCAGCGCCACAAGGGCGGCGCCCAGCACCATCGCGTTGCTGAACGCCTGGGCCGGCGTCTGGACGTAGCCGTCGCGCTCAGTCCGGAGCCCGTGCTGACGTACTGCGCGACGGCGCCCATGCCCGAGGGTCTCGACGAACTGCTCCTCGGCGGCTTTCTCGCGCGCCGCCGCATCGAGATGGTGAAGTGCGTCACGGTCGATCTCGAGGTGCCGGCCACCTCGCACATCGTGCTCGAGGGCTACGTGAACCCGGGCGAGCGGCGTCGCGAAGGACCTTTCGGCGATCACACGGGGTTTTACTCGCAGCCCGACGACTACCCGGTGTTTCACTTGACCTGCGTCACACAACGCAAGAAGCCGACTTACCTGACCACCATCGTCGGCATCCCGCCGATGGAGGACTACTACCTCGGCCTTGCCAGCGAGCGGATCTTTCTGCCGGTGATTCGCAAGACCGTGCCCGAAATCGTCGACATGCATTTTCCGGCCGAAGGCATCTTCCACAACCTCGTCATCGTGTCGATCGACAAGCGCTACCCGGGCCACGCCAGAAAAATCATGAACGCGTTCTGGGGCCTCGGTCAGCTGATGTTTTCGAAGACGATTGTCGTCGTGGACAAGGATGTCAACGTGCACGATCTGAGCGAGGTGGCCTGGATCGTCGGCACGCACATCGATCCACTGCGCGACGTGCAGATGACGAAGGGACCCGTAGACGACTTGGACGATGCGGCGGAGTTGCCGGCGTACGGCGGAAAGATGGGCATCGACGCGACCCGCAAGTGGGCGTCGGAAGGCTACACGCGCACGTGGCCCACTCGGCTCGCGACGTCGGAACAGGCCGGACGGAAGGCCCTGGAAGTCTGGACGCGCCTGAGGGGAACGTAATCCGTGTGAAGCGCGTATCGTGCCTACAGTAGGACCTGAGGAGATTCTTCATGGAACCTGAACTCGTGAGAATGCCCCGCGGACCGCGTCCGACCAGCGTCGTAACCGCGGTCGTCATTGTGATCGGCGTCATCTTGTTCCTGGTGGCCGGACCGATTCGTACCGTTCCGGCGGGTAACGTCGGTGTGAAGGACTTCTTCGGCAGCGTGTCATCGTCCACGCTCTCCCCAGGCATTGGGCTCGTCTTGCCGCTGACGAGCGTCGTGAGGATGTCAGTCCAGACCCAGGAGATCAAAGAGGTGGCCGACGTGCCCTCGCAGGAGGGGTTGATCCTCTCTCTCGAAGCCTCGCTCCTGTTCCAGCTCGATCCTGCAAAGGCCGTGGACATCTACCGCACGGTCGGCAGCGACTATATCGGAACGATCGTCGAGCCGCAGTTCCGGTCGGCGCTTCGAGAGATCACGGCATCCTACGAGGCCAAGGCCCTGTACTCGGCCGAGCGGGAGAAAATCGCTGGAGAGATCTTAGAGCTGTTCAAGCGGATTGCCGGCGAACGCGGGATCATGGTGCAGCAGGTCCTCCTGCGAAAGATCGGCCTGCCGGTCGTGGTCGCCAACGCGATTCAGGAAAAACTGCGGCGCGAGCAGGAAGCCGAGCAGATGAAATTCGTGCTCCAGAAGGAGCAGCAGGAAGCCGAGCGGAAGCGCATCGAGGCCCAGGGCATCGCGGATTTCCAGCGCATCGTGGCCCAGGGCATCAGCCCGCAGCTGCTGGAGTGGAAAGGCATCGAGGCCACCGAGAAGCTGGCGGCAAGCGCCAACTCGAAGATTGTGGTGATCGGCAACTCGAAGACCGGGCTTCCCTTGATCCTCGGCGGCGGCGACAAGTAGCACGGCGCCCATCGCTTCAGTTTGTTGTTCGGGCCGGCGGTGCCATAAAATCAAGGTTCGGTCCGGCGCCCCGGTCCTAACCATGCCCGTTTCAGACGCCGATCTCTCGACCCTGGCCGCCTCGCACGACATCATCAACCTCGGGATGCTGGCCGACGCCGTGCGCCGTGAGCGTCACGGTTTGCGCACGACGTTCGTGCGCGTCGCCGACGTGTCCTCCGAGCCAGGCGCGGCGCTATCGTGGCCCACATCAACCGGCGAAGTGCGCGCGGTGGGCGTGCCATCGACGCAGTCGGTCGCCGTTGCGCGGGTTCGCGAGATCGTCGGGCGCGCGAACGGTGTGCCCGTGTCGGCCTTTTCGCTGGCCGATCTGGAGGCGCTGGCGGCGCGCGAGCACCTGACACTGCGGGCGATTCTCGAAGAGTTGCATGCGGCCGGTCTCGATCTGGTGGCGGACGCGCCGTTCGATTTGCTGCACGACGCCCGTCGCTCGATCGAGGAAGTCAACATCGCGGGGCTGGCCCTCGGCCGGCTGACCGTGCATCAACTGCCTTCGCCGGATGCGCTGGCGCTGTACAAGCAGAGTCGCCAGCCTCCAGTACGTGGTTGGCGTGGTCCGCGCGTTCGCGCCGCTCCCTCGACGCGTCAATCCGGCGTTCCCGACCACGGGGTACGACGATGTGAAGCGCGTGGCGCTCGCGCGACTGACGATTCAGAACATTCCGTCCATCCAGGTGGACTGGAAGCTCTACGGGCCGAAACTCGCGCAGGTGGCGCTGACCGTCGGCGCCGACGACGTGGACGGCGTGTCGGCCGAGGACGATACGGGCGAGGGGCGTCGCCGGTCGCCGATCGAGGAGATCATCCGCAACATCCGTGCGGCCGGCCAGGAGCCGGTGGAGCGCAACGGCCGGTTCGAGACGCTGCCTCGATGACGGTTCGCGACGTCGTCCGGTTAGGGGCGGTCGGATACCTCAATGCGCGTCCGCTCGTCCACGGCCTCGATCGGTCGCCGCGCTTCTCGCTGCGCTTCGACGTGCCGTCCACGTGCGCCGCGTTGCTCCACGACGGCGCGATCGACGTCGGGCTGATTCCGTCGATTGAGTACGCGCGCGGCGGGCCTTACGCGATCGTGCCCGATCTCGCCATCGCCTCGCGCGGGCCGGTGGCGTCGGTCATGCTCTACACGACGCGCCCGATGTCTGACGTGCGGTCGATCGCGATGGACGTCAGCTCGCGCACGTCGGTCGCGCTCGTTCGCGTCCTGTGCGCGCGGTTGTTCAGGATCAGCCCCGCGATTGAGTCGGCAGGGCCGGATCTTGCCGCGATGCTCGAGCATTGCGACGCGGCGCTCATCATCGGCGACAACGCCCTGTTTCAGCCGCCGGCCGCCGACCGCCCGACGCCGATTGAGGTCATCGACCTGGGACAGGCCTGGACCGAGTTCACCGGATTGCCCTTTGTGTACGCGTTCTGGGCGGGGCGCCCGGGCGCGCTCGCGGCGGCGGATGTCGCGTCCCTGCAGCAGGCGCGCGACGCCGGCGTGGCCGACCCTGATGAGGTCGCGCGCCAGTACTTGCGGGAGGCTCCGGAGCGGCAGGCGGTCGGCGCGCGCTACCTGCGGGATAATATCAGGTACTATCTCGGCGACGACGAACGGGCGGGACTCGAGCTGTTTTACGGCTACGCCGGGGAAACTGGAGTCGCGCCGCCCGCCGGGGCGCTGCGGTTTTACTAGAACGTGATTGATCGCCTGATTGAAAAAGCCCGCGCTGGCAAGCGGCTCGCCGCCGCCGAAGCGCTCGAACTGTATCGATCGGCGCCGACAGCGATGCTTGGCATGTTGGCCGATGCGATTCGCGCCCGCAAGCACCCGGACGGCATCGTCACCTACATCATCGACCGTAACGTCAACTACACGAACATCTGCGTCGCCAAGTGCAACTTCTGCGCGTTTTACCGGCCGGTTGGATCGCCGGACGGCTACGTGCTTGGATTCGACGAGCTGTTCCGCAAGATCGACGAGACGATTGCGGTCGGCGGCATCCAGCTCCTGCTCCAGGGCGGCCACAACCCGGATTTGCCGTTGTCCTGGTATGAGGATCTGTTCCGCGCGGTCAAAGAACGGTACCCCTCGTTCAAGCTGCACGCGCTGTCGCCGCCAGAAGTGATCCACCTGACGCGCCTGTCGCAGCTTTCCGTTCCCGTCGTGATCGATCGGCTCATGGCCGCCGGCCTCGACAGCATACCCGGCGGGGGCGCCGAAATTCTCGTGGATCGCGTCCGCAAGCTCCTGCACTGCTACGGCAAGGCCACGGCCGACGAATGGCTCGACGTCATGCGGCACGCTCACCGCGCCGGACTCCGCACGACGGCGACGATGATGTACGGCACCGTCGAGACCGACGAAGAGCGCCTGGAGCACATGTTGCGTCTCCGCGACCTGCAGGACGAGACCGGCGGATTCACGGCGTTCATCACCTGGAGTTATCAGCCCGAACACACGGAGCTCTCAGGCAGCGAGGCCACCGGGATCGATTACCTGCGAACGCTGGCGATGGCGAGAATCGTGCTCGACAACTTCGACAACCTGCAGGCCTCGTGGGTCACCCAAGGCGGGAAGGTGGGCCAGTTGAGCCTGGCGTACGGCGCCAACGACATGGGCAGCGTCATGATCGAAGAGAACGTCGTCCGCGCCGCGGGCGCCAGCTACTGCATGGACGAGGTCGAGATCGTCCGCAATATCGAAGACGCAGGTTTTGCCGCCAAGCGCCGCAACATGCACTACGACGTCCTGGGCGACCCGATCTTCCGCGAACGGGATGTCCCGCGGATGCTCGAGCTGGCCACGGCGCGGGAAGCCGGCGATACCCACGTGCCGGAGGAACTGCGCTTGTATCCCGCCCGGAGCCGAACCGGGAAGGCCATGAGGCCTTAACTGGTTCGCTACCACGCCGCGTGGGTTCTTCCCATCGAGGGCCGGCCGATTCGCGATGGATGGGTCGCCGTCGATCGCGGGCGAATCGTGTCGCTCGGCCATCGTGCGGCGCGCGACAGCGCCCACGAGATCGATCTGGGCGAGGTCGCCGTCATGCCTGGCCTCGTGAACGCACACACGCACCTCGAGTTGTCATACCTGCGAGACGCCGTGCCGCCGGCTTCGGCGTTTGTGACGTGGATTCGGAGCCTCCTGGCCGTCCGGCGCCAGCACACGGACGCCAACGGGCATGACATTCCCGTCGCCATCGATTCCGCGATTACCGAGGCGATTGCATGCGGCACGGCCGTCGTCGGCGACATCAGCAACACGCTGGCCAGCGTCGCCGCGCTCACGAAAAGCCCGCTGGCGGCCGTGGTGTTCTACGAAATCGTTCGATTCAACGCCCCCGACCCGGAAGATGTCGTCGCGCGAGCGCGGCGCGAACTCGACGAACTCGCGACGACCGACCTTGTCCGGACGAGCCTGGCCGCGCACGCGCCCTATTCGGTCGCCCCGCTGGTGTTTCGCGCGATTCGGAAGGACGTCGATCGCGATCCGTTTGTCCCGTGCAGCGTGCATCTGGCCGAGTCGGTCGAGGAAGTCGAGTTCATCCGTACGGCCGGCGGACCGTGGCGCACGCTGCTCGAGGAGCTCGGCTCGTGGGATCCGAGCTGGGCGGCGCCGGCGGTCAGCCCGGTGCAGTATCTCGACGATGGGGGATTTCTCGACGCGCGCCTGCTCGCCGTGCACGGTGTGCAGATGTCGGCCGCCGACCTGGCGCGGTTGTCGGCCCGCGGAACGACGCTCGTCACATGCCCTCGCAGCAACGGCCACACCGGCGCAGGCGTTCCGCCCATCGCAGATTTCTATCGGTCCGGCGTCCGCGTCGCGGTCGGCACCGACAGCCTGGCGAGTGCGCCGGACCTGAGCGTCTTCGCCGAAGTGGCGACGCTGCACGCGCTGGCGCCCTCGGTGCCGTCCTCGGCGCTGCTCGACAGCGCGACGCGCCAGGGCGCGCGCGCGCTCGGGTTCGACGCCGACTTCGGCACGATCGAGCCGGGGAAGCGCGCACGTCTGCTCGCGGTCGATCTGCCCCCGCGGATCGACGATGTGGAAGAATACCTGGTGTCGGGGATTGAGCAGAGTCAGATTCGCTGGATCGAATGATGTTTGCGCGCCTCCGCGTCTACCTCTCGTTCGTCAGGTTCAGCCATTCCGTGTTCGCGCTGCCGTTCGCGTTGGCGGGTGCGCTGCTGGCCGCGCGATACACCGCGGTCACGTGGAGCACGGTCGGCTGGATTCTCGCGGCCATGGTGTCGGCGCGCAGCGCCGCGATGGGATTCAACCGGCTGGTGGACGCGCGGATCGACGCACTGAACCCGAGAACGTCGAATCGCGAACTGCCGCGCGGCGCGATGACGATGCGCGAAGCGGCGGCGTTTGTCGCGGTCGCGTCGGCCGCCTTCGCCTACGCGGCGTGGCGGTTGAGCCCGCTCTGTCTCGCGCTCGCCCCCGTCGCCCTCGCGCTTGTGTTCTGGTATTCGCTCGCCAAACGCTACACCACGTGGACCCAGATGTTTCTGGGCCTGGCGATGGCGGTGGCGCCGGTGGGCGGGTGGCTCGCCGTCGGCGGTCGCGCCGGCTGGGAGCCGTGGATTCTCGCGCTCGCCATCGGCACGTGGGTGGGCGGCTTCGACGTGTTGTACGCGTGTCAGGATCTCGAGTTCGATCGGGCCCATGGGCTGCGATCGATTCCGGTTCGCTTCGGGGTGCCGGCCTCGCTCGCGATCTCGCGTGCGATGCACGTGGTGACGATTGCGTGCCTGCTGGCTCTCCCTCTGGTGACGCCGCTCCCGCGGTGGTACGCGATCGGCGTGGCGTTGGTCGCCGCGCTCCTCGTCTATGAACAGTCGCTCGTCAGCGCCGACGACTTGTCGCAGGTCAAGCGCGCCTTCGACCTGAACGGCTACGTCGGCATTCTGTATCTGATCGTCCTGGCGGCGGCGGTATATGGCGGCTGAACCGCCCCGCTCGGTGGCCCTGGCGATCACGGGCGCGAGCGGCGCGCTCTACGCCGTGCGGACGCTTGCCGAGTTGCTGTCGCGCGGCTTGCACGTGGAGCTGGTCGTGTCCGAGTACGGACGCCGGCTGCTGCGCGACGAGCTCGGAGAGGAGGCGGCGGTCGAGCGGCTCACGCCGTACCTGTCGGCGAAATACGGATCGCAGGTCGGCGCCGGTTCGTTCGCCGTGCTCAGCAACCGCGACCTCGGTGCGACGATCGCCAGCGGAAGCCAGGGCTGCACGGCGATGGTGATTGTGCCGTGTTCCATGAAGACGCTGGCCGGTGTCGCCCACGGCCTGTCGCGCAACCTCGTCGAACGAGCCGCCGATGTCATGCTCAAAGAGCAGCGCCGCCTCGTGATTGTGCCTCGCGAAACACCCATGAGCTTGCCGGCGCTCCGGAACATGGTCCTCTGCGCAGAGGCCGGCGCCATGATTCTGCCGGCGATGCCCGCGTTTTATCAGCTTCCGAAAACGCTCGACGACCTCGCCGACTTCATGGCCGGGAAGATTCTCAGCGCCCTCGGCTTCGAACACGAGTTGTACCCAGCATGGACGGGTAGGGTCAGCTCCTGATCTCTCTTTCAGAGGCGATGTTGCCGGTGACAACCGACTGCAAGCCACGAAGGCACGAAGGCACGAAGGTCAGTCTTGTACAGAATATTCTTCGTGTGTCTTCGTGTTCTTTGTGCCTTCGTGGTTGAGTGTCGTGTCGAACAAGCCTGTTGCTGATCTTTCAAAGGCGCCGAGCCGCATCGCTGGGATGTTCGACGCGATCGCGCCGAGGTACGACTTTCTCAATCACCTCCTCAGCGCCGGGATCGACCGATATTGGCGGGCTCGGGCGATTCGGTCGCTTGGACTCACCGGACGTGAGCGCGTCCTCGATCTGTGCACCGGCACGGCCGACCTGGCCATCGCGGCGCGAACCGCACGGCCCGGCGCGGCGCGCGTGGTCGCGGTGGATTTCGCCGCCGCCATGCTTCGGGTCGGCGCCGACAAGGTTCGCCGCCGTCGGTTCGCGAGCGAGATCGTCCTGGTGCGCGGCGACGCGACGCGGATCCCCGTTGCCGACGCGTCGGTAGATGCCGTGACGATCGCTTTCGGGATTCGAAATGTCGAAGACCCACAAGCCGCGTGCGCCGACCTGCGTCGCGTGCTGAAGCCCGGCGGCCGGCTCGCGATTCTGGAGTTCGCGATTCCCGCCACGCCGCTGTTCAGAGCGCTGTACTTGTCATACTTCCGTCACATTCTCCCGGTCATCGGCCGTCTTGTGTCTCGGCACGATGCGGCGTACAGCTACCTGCCCGCCTCGGTTGGCGCGTTCGCGTCGCCCGATGAATTCGTCAAATTCCTTCGAGGGATTGGTTTTCAGGCCGTGGCCGCCAACTCTCTGACCTTCGGTAGCGTCTACCTCTATACGGCCATACGCGGCTCGTGAACTCGTGCGTCGTGGCTCGAGTTACGTCGTTCACCCGCGCGAGCCACCCGCCACGAGCCCGCGCTATAATCGCTTAACTACCTGATGTACTTCGAGATCGACGACTATCGTCCTGACATTACGCCCGTCGGGCGCGCGATATCCTGGCGCGAGGGCGTGTTGCTCTCGGTCATCTTCCATCTGCTCGCGGTCATCGGCATCCTGCTGTTTCCGAAATTCTTCCCGTATGACCCGGCCGCGGCCAGGGCGCGGGCCGTGGTGATCCGTCCGCCGACAGAAGACAACAGTCGCTTCGTGTTCGTCCAGCCGCGCAACGACGTGACGGCACGAAACGCGCCGCCGCGCGCGGACAACTCCGACAAGGATCGCGCTGCCCAGGCGCCGGATCGCGCGCCGACGCCCACGAACCCGCTGCCGTTCTCGCGCGGGAATTCGCCCGAGCGGGTTGAGGCGCTTCCGCCGCAGACGCCGCCGCGCGGGCAGGGTCCGTCGCCCGACCCCGCGCAGGGACAGGAGGCGCAGAACGACCCGAAGCTTCCCGACTCGCGGTCGGCGATGCAGTTCCCGTCGCCGACCATGCAGAACGGCGCCAACGGCCGGGCGCCGACTGCGGGCGGATCGCTCGGCGATGCGCTCAGGAACCTGCAGCGTTATATCCCCCGCGAACAGTTCGACAACCCCGGAGGCGATGGGAAGTTCGGGCCGGAGATTCAGTTCGACACGAAGGGTGTGGAGTTCGGGCCCTGGATTCGCCGCTTCATCGCGCAGGTCAAGCGCAACTGGATCATTCCCTACTCGGCGATGTCCATGAGGGGCCACGTCGTGATCACGTTCAACGTACACAAGGACGGCACGATCTCCGACCTCTCGGTGGTCGGCCCGAGCCCCATCGACCCGTTCAACAACGCCGCGTTTGGCGCCCTTTCGGGCTCGAACCCCACGCAGCCGCTGCCGCCGGAGTACCCCGCGGACAAGGCCTTCTTCACCGTCACGTTCTTCTACAACGAATCACCGCCGTAGCGGCGGTCGTGCCATGACGCGGTCGCAGCAGCTCGGCCTGGTGGTGCTCCTGTTTGCGTTCATCGCGTACGTCTTCGTTCGCGTCCAGTGACCCGTCCACTCGTCGTTGCGGTGCTCGGACCGACGGCCACCGGGAAAAGCGCGCTGGCGCTGGCGATTGCCGCGCGTTTCGACGGCGAGATCGTCAATTGCGATTCGACGGCCGTCTATCGCGGCTTCGACATCGGCACCGACAAGGTGCGGCCGGAAGAGCGGCGCGGCATCCCGCATCACCTCATCGACATCGTGGACCCCGCCGACGAGTACACGGCGGCCCAATACGCGCACGATGCCGCGGCGGCGATTCGCGCTGTTTCTGCCCGGGGCCGTCTTCCGATTGTCGCCGGAGGCACCGGCTTCTATTTCCGCGCGTTGACGCGCGGGCTGTTTCCAGGCCCCGGGCGCGATGCCCCGTTGCGCGCGCGCCTCGACCGCGTCGCTGCACGGCGTGGCGTCGACCGGCTGCATCGTCTTCTTCGGCGCGTGGACGCGGCGTCGGCGAGGCGGATTCAGCCGCGCGACCAGAAGCGGATCGTGCGGGCGCTCGAAGTCTTCTTCCTGACCGGCCGTCCGCTCACCGACCACTTCGCCGAAACGCAGTCGCCGATCCCCGATGTGGACGTCCTCGCCATCGGCCTGAGGCTTCCGGCCGATCTGGTATCCGAGCGAGTGACACGACGGGTGGACGACCAGTTTGCGCGGGGCCTGCTCGATGAAATCCGTGCGCTGCTGGCGCGCGGCGTGCCGGAGGACGCGCGGCCCTTCGGCGGGCTGGTCTACCGGCAGGCGCTCGAGCACCTGCACGGCGTGCGCGACGAGGCGGCGACCCGCGCGTTGATCGCGCAGGAGAACCGCCGATACGCGCGGCGGCAGCTGACCTGGTTCCGCAAAGAGCCCAATCTCGTCTGGTTCGACGGTCCCGGCGAGTCGCCCGCAACGATCGCCTCGGTGCTTACGCACCTCGACGAAAACGTCAAACGTCAAACGTAAAACGCAAAACGTCGCTTTACGTTTTCCGTTTTTCGTTCTACGTTTAAGTCCCCGTGTCTGCCTTCAGGCGTGCCATCGTCATCGTGCTCGACAGCGTCGGCATCGGCGAGCTGCCCGATGCCGATGTGTACGGCGATCGGGGGAGCAATACACTGGGCAACATCGCCCGCCGCGTTCCGCTGCGCGTGCCCACCCTGCGATCGCTTGGGCTCGACAGGGTCGTTGCCCTTGGCGCCCTCGGCGGGGCGCCTGCGATCGCCGCGCCGCAGTCGGCCGTCGGCCGGATGGCCGAAGCGTCGGCAGGCAAGGACTCGGTCACCGGCCATTGGGAGATGATGGGCGTCGTGCTCGATCGCCCGTTCCCCGTCTTTCCGCGCGGCTTCTCGGCGGAGGTGCTTCAGGAGTTTTCAGCGAAAACAGGGCGTGCAGTCATCGGCAACAAGGCCGCGTCGGGGACGGCGATTATCGATGAGCTCGGCCCGGAACACATGCGGACCGGTGCGCTCATCGTCTACACGTCGGCCGACAGCGTCTTTCAGATTGCGGCACACGAAGCGATCGTCCCGGTGCCCGAGCTGTACCGCGCCTGCGAAGTCGCGTACAAGCTGGTGGGCGAGGGGCTTGGCGTCGGACGCGTGATTGCCCGACCGTTCGTCGGCGCTCCCGGGCACTTCACGCGCACGTCCAATCGGCACGACTACGCGCTTCCGCCGCCCGCTGAAACGCTGCTCGATCGTCTCAAGTCTGCCGGGCTTCCCGTGGTGGCGATTGGGAAGATCGAGGATCTGTTTGCCGGCCACGGCGTCACCGCCGCCTTTCACACCGCCAGCGACGCCGAGGGCATGGACTGTGTGGAGCGTCAGATGCTGGCCGTCGATCAGGGCTTGATCTTCGTCAACCTGGTCGACTTCGATTCGCAGTTCGGCCATCGCAATGATGTTGGCGGCTACGCCGCCAACCTGGAAGGGTTCGACGCGCGCCTGGCATCGCTCCTGCCGCGTTTGAAGCAGAGCGACCTGTTGATGGTGACGGCCGACCACGGTAACGATCCCACCACGCCCAGCACGGACCACTCGCGCGAGTACGTGCCGCTGCTCGTCGCCGGGGCGCGCGTGCGCGCGGGCGCAGACCTCGGCACGCGCCGGACGTTCGCGGATCTGGGTCAGACGCTCGCCGATCTCTTTGGCGTGGCGCCTCTCGCGCACGGCAAAAGTTTCCTTCATGAGATCACGGCGTGATGGGCGACGTGCCCTGTCCGCGTCGCAGCACAGGCCGGCAGGCGCGCCTGAATGAACCATGACGATTCGAGAGCAGCTCGAAGCGCGCGAGCGCGACCTTCTCGCGCCCCAGGCGGCCAAGAGCGTCGACTCGCGCGGCCGCCTCCGCCCGGAGCTCGAAGACGATGTGCGGCCCGCCTTCCAGCGCGATCGCGACCGCATCATCCACAGCAAGGCGTTCCGTCGGCTCAAGCACAAGACGCAGGTGTTTTTCGCCCCGACGGGCGATCACTACCGCACCCGGCTTACCCACACGCTCGAGGTGTCGCAGATCGCCCGGACGATTGCGAAGGTCCTCCGCCTTCATGAGGAGCTGACTGAAGCGATCGCGCTCGGCCACGACCTCGGCCACACGCCGTTCGGCCACGCCGGCGAGCGCGTGATCGACTCGCTCATGCCCGGCGGCTTCAATCACTACGAACAGAGCCTCCGCATCGTGGATGTGCTCGAGAACGACGGCCAGGGTCTGAACCTGACGTGGGAAGTGCGTGACGGCATCGCGAAGCATTCGAAGGGGAAGTCGGGTGCCCCGGTGGGGATGTCCGAGTCGATGCGCGCGAGCACGATCGAAGGACAGATCATGCGGGTGGCCGACCTGATTGCGTACGTCAACCACGATATCGACGATGCCACGCGCGCGGGGCTGCTGGCGCCGAAGGATTTGCCGCAGGAGCCCGTGCGGATTCTCGGCGGCACCTCGTCGGCCCGCATCGGCACGCTCGTCAAGGACGTGGTCACCGAGACGCTGGCGGGCGGCCTGACGGAGATCCGGATGAGCGACCGGGTTCTTGACGCCGTCCTCAAGCTGCGGAGTTTTCTGTTCGACACCGTCTACGAGAACACCATCGCCACCGTCGAGTTTCGAAAGGCGTCAGATCTCCTCAGCGGCTTGTGGGAAAAGGTCCGCGAACGGCCTGCCGAGTTTCTCGATCCCCGCACGATCGAGAACGAAGGCCTGGACGCGGCGGCGCGCGATTTTCTGGCCGGCATGACCGACCGCTACGCCATCCGGCTCTTCGAGCACATCTTCGTCCCCAAGCCGTGGACGAGGACGGAGACGACGGCGACGGACTGAGATCGCGCTGGAGGCGCATGCGCGCGCATCCTCCTGTCCGAGCATGGTATATTTGGAGGTTCATGCTCCTCGATCTGAGCAGGATAAAGGCGCCGCGTGAGCGATTCGAGCAGGTGTATCCGGCCGAGGCGCTCGGGGCGGATCAGCAGGGGTTTCGGGTGGCGTCGCCCGTGTCGCTGGCGTTCGACATCTTCAAGGACGGCAGCCAGTACCGCCTGGTCGGCCGGACGCAAACGACCCTCGAGCTGCTGTGCAGCCGGTGCCTGGAGCCGATGACGGTCGCGGTGGACGCGCCGTTCGACCTGCGGTATCAGCCGCACACCTCGAATGCCGGCTCTCAAAAAGGCGCCGAGCGCGAGATCGAAGAAGACGATTTCGCGACCGCCTTCTATGAGAACGACGAGATCGACCTCGGGCAGCTGATGCGCGAGCAGCTCTACCTGGCCGTCCCCATGAAGCCACTCTGCAACGAGGGCTGCCGGGGATTGTGCCCGGAGTGCGGAACGAACTGGAATCGAGGCGCGTGCACGTGCCGGCACAGCTGGAGCGATCCGCGGCTTGAAGTGTTGAGGACGTTCAAGACCGACGACCGATCGCCGACCACTGACCACTGACGACCGACCACTGATCCTGACCACTGAGAACCAACGATGCCAAATCCAAAACGGCGACACTCGAAGACGCGAACGGCGAATCGCCGGACGCACGATGCGCTCAAGGCCACGGGTCTGTCGGAGTGCCCACACTGCCACGAGCCCAAGATGCCCCACCGCGTGTGCGCCAACTGCGGCTACTACCGTGGGCGACAGGTCCGGGCAGTCGAGGAAGACTGACATCTTGAACCTTGCATGATCTGGATCGCCGTTGACGCCATGGGAGGCGACGAGGCGCCGCGCAACATCGTGGACGGGGCGCTGGCGGCCGTGCGCCACTTCGACCTCGGCGTCCTGCTCGTCGGCTCGGCCAGGGCGATCGAGGCCGAAGTCGATCGGCACATTCCGTCCACCGATATCGATCGCCAGTCGGTCCGCATCATCGACACCCCCGACGTCGTCACGATGGAGGAGTCGCCCGCGGCGGCGCTGCGGCGCAAGCCCGGGGCGTCGATCAAGGTCGCGGCCGACGCGGTGGCTCGCGGTGAGGCGTCGGCGCTCGTGAGCGCGGGCCACACGGGCGCGACGGTGATGGCCGCTCATGCCGCGTTTGGGATGCTGCCCGGCGTCGATCGGCCGGCGCTTGCGGCCACCATCCCCACCCGCCGCCGGCCCGCCGTGCTGCTCGACGTCGGCGCCAGCGCGGAGTGCCGCCCGCAGCACCTGCTGCAGTTTGCGGTGATGGGTGACGTGTACACCCGGATGGTGTTCGACATTGCGTCGCCCCGCATCGGGCTGCTCTCGACGGGCGCGGAAGCCACCAAGGGCAACGAGTTGACGCGCGAGGCGCACCGCCTGCTGAAGACCGCGCCGCTCAATTTCGTCGGGAACGTCGAAGCGCGCGACGTCTACAGCGGGGATGCCGACGTGATCGTGTGCGACGGGTTCACGGGCAACGTCGCGCTGAAAATCAGCGAGGGGCTGGTCGAGGTCGTCGAAGGATTGTTGAGTGAAGAGTTGTCGAGCACCATCACGATGCGGGTCGGGTCGCTCCTGACGCGGCGCGCGCTGCGGCATTTCCGCCGGCGCGTGGATTATTCCGAGTACGGCGGCGCCCCGCTGCTCGGCGTGGCGGGCGTCACCATCGTCGGCCACGGGCGATCGAGCGCCAAGGCCGTGCGCAACGCCGTGGCGATGGCGTATCGACTTGCCGCGACACGCTTCATCGAACGCGTCGAACATGACACCGTCGCCGCCGCGGTATCCCACCATTGATTGCCGTCATCTTCCCTGGCCAGGGATCGCAAAAAGTCGGGATGGGGAAGTCGCTGGCCGAGGCGTTTCCGGTGTGCCGGGAGACGTTTGACGAGGCCGACGCCGCTCTCGGCGTACCGATCAGCCGGATTTGCTTCGAGGGGCCCGAGGATCAGCTGACGCTGACCGAGAATCAGCAGCCGGCCGTTCTGACGGTGAGCATCGCGGCGTACCGGCTGCTGGCGTCGCGCGGGCTTGCGCCGTCGTTTTTCGCGGGACACAGCCTCGGCGAGTACTCGGCCAACGTGGCGGCCGGAACGTTTGCCTTTGCCGACGCGCTGTCGATTGTGCGGCGCCGGGGCCGCTACATGCAGGAGGCCGTACCGGTCGGCACCGGAGCGATGGCCGTCGTGATTGGCCTCGACGCCGATCTGACGGCGCAGGCGTGCCGCGAAGCGATGCAGGACGGAAGCGCGCCGGGCGACCTCGTCAGCCCGGCGAACATCAACGGCGCGGGACAAGTGGTCATCGCGGGCTCGCGCGACGCCGTGGCGCGGGCTGGCGAGCGCGCGAAGGCGCTCGGCGCGAAACGGATCATGGCGCTGCCGGTGAGCGCGCCGTTCCACTGCGCGCTGATGAAGCCGGCCGAGGATCGCCTCGCCCCGGAATTGCGGGCGCTGGCGGTGCAGGCGCCGCGTGTGCCGATCGTCGCCAACGTGGACGCCGGGCTCAAATGCGACGCTCGCGGCGCGATCGAGGCGCTGGTGGCGCAGGTGTCGGCGCCGGTCCTGTGGGAAGCCGTCGTTCGGCGCCTTGCGTCAGAGGGCGTCACAACGTATGTTGAGGTGGGTCCCGGCACCGTGTTGACCGGGCTCGTGCGCAAGATCCATCGCGAAGCACGAGTCGCGAGCTTCGGCGGTCCAGACGATCTGGCCGCCGTCGAGGCCCTGCTGTCGCCCGGGCCGCCCGACTGAGAATCATGTTCGATCTGTCGAACAAAGTGGCGCTCGTCACCGGTGCGTCGCGAGGCATCGGCCGCGCGATCGCGATCCGGCTCGCCGTGCAGGGCGCGTTCATCGTGGCCGCGGCACGGGGTGATCACGCCGGCGGCACGGTCGAGGCGCTGGTTGCCGACGGCCACCGCGGCGAGGCCGTCAGCCTCGACGTGACGGACGCGGAGGCTCTGCAGCGGCTGCCGGGCGACATCGTCCAGCGTCACGGGCGGCTCGATATCGTCGTGAGCAATGCGGGCATCACGAGAGATCAGCTCCTGATGCGCATGAAGCGCGAGGACTGGGACGAGGTGATCGCCACCAACCTCACGGCGACGTTCGCGCTGGCCCAGTCGGCGATACGACCCATGCTGAGGGAGCGTCGTGGACGCATTATCGCCGTCAGCTCCGTGGTGGGGCAGATGGGCAACGCCGGCCAGACGAACTACGCGGCGTCAAAGGCGGGACTGATTGGATTTGCCAAGGCGCTGGCGCGCGAGGTCGCCAGCCGTGGCATCACCGTGAACGTGATTGCGCCGGGCATGATCGACACCGACATGACGCGGGCGGTCACCGAGAAAACGCACGTTGACTGGGCGCAGCAGATTCCACTGGGGCGCCTCGGATCGGCGGACGATGTGGCGGCTGCGGCGTGCTATCTTGCGTCGGACGAGGCATCGTATATTACAGGGCACGTTCTGGCCGTCAACGGCGGAATGTACATGTAGGAGGATTGAATGGCCGTATCGGACAAAGTCAAGAGCATCATCGTGGAGCAGCTCGGCGTTGATGAAGAAGAAGTGACGCCGGACGCTTCGTTCGTCGACGACCTCGGCGCCGACTCGCTCGACACCGTCGAGCTTGTCATGGCGTTCGAGGAGGAGTTCGGCATCGAGATTCCCGACGAGGACGCCGAGAAGATCACGCGCGTCAAGGAAGCCGTGGAGTACATCGAATCACACGGCAAGAACAAAAAGTAGCCCATTCCCGGGAAGCAGAACACTCATGGCGGACAGACGGCGAGTCGTCGTCACGGGCATCGGCCTCGTGTCGTCGCTTGGCATCGGCACGGAGGCCAACTGGGAGGCTCTTCTGGCCGGCAAGAGCGGCGTGGCGACCATTACCAAGTTCGACCCCACGCAGTTTTCCACCCGCATTGCCGGCGAGGTCAAGGACTTCGACCCGCTCGCGTTCATTGAGAAGAAGGACGTCAAGAAGATGGACGTCTTCATCCAGTACGCGATTGCGGCGTCGCAGTTCGCGGTGGACGACGCCGGCTTGACGTTCACGCCGCAGGAGGCGCCGCGCGTCGGCGTCTTCATCGCGTCGGGCATCGGCGGGTTCACCACGATCGAGCGCGAGCACAAGGCGCTCCTCGAAGGCGGCCCCCGCAAGATTTCACCGTTCTTCATACCGTCGGCCATCATCAACCTCGCGGCAGGACAGGTGTCGATTCGCCACGGGGCCAAGGGCCCCAATCTGGCGACCTGCACGGCCTGCTCGGCGTCGGCGCACGCGCTCGGCGACGCGTACGAAATCATCCTGCGCGGCGCCGCCGACGTGATGATCGCCGGTGGATCGGAGGCCGCCATCACGCCGATGGGCGTCGGCGGCTTTGCCGCGCTGCGCGCGCTGTCGACCAGAAACGACGATCCCGAGCGGGCGAGCCGTCCCTTCGACAAGGACCGCGACGGCTTCATCGTCGGCGAGGGCTCGGGGATGCTGATTCTCGAGGAGTACGAGCGGGCGAAGCGGCGCAGCGCTCGCATCTATGCCGAGATCGTCGGCTATGGGATGTCGGCCGATGCCTACCACATCACGGCGCCCTCCGAGGACGGCGATGGCCCGTATCGCGTGATGGGGTCGGCGATCGAGAGCGCGGGCATCCGGCCGGCGCAGGTGGACTACATCAACGCGCACGGGACGTCCACGCCGCACGGCGACCGCGTGGAGACGATTGCGATCAGACGGTGTTTCGGCGACCACGCGTCGAAGCTCGCCGTGTCGTCGACCAAGTCGATGACCGGTCATCTGCTTGGGGCGGCCGGCGGCCTCGAAGCGGGCATCACCGTGCTTGCCGTCTACAACCAGCAGGTGCCGCCGACCATCAACCTCGACCAGCCCGACGAGGAGTGCGACCTCGACTACATCCCCAACGTGAAGCGCGACATGAAAATCGAGTATGCGCTGTCGAACTCGTTTGGGTTCGGCGGCACCAACGCCGCGCTTCTGTTCAGAAAGTTTCACGCGTGAACCAACGACGTACAACGCAGAGATCGCAGAGCACGCAGAGAAAAGAAATCTCTGAAGGAATCTCTGCGGTCTCTGCGAGCTCTGCGTTGATCGTTGTGATCGAATCGCCATCAACATGAAAATTGCGGTGTGCATCAAGCAGGTCCCGACGCGCGACTGGCAGCCGCGCCTCAACGAGGCCCGGACGTGGATCCGCGAACAGGACGCCAGCTTCGAGATGAACGAGCCCGACGCCTACGCCCTCGAGGAGAGCCTGCGGCTCAAGGAGAAGCACGGCGGCGAGGTGGTCGTCTGCTCGGCCGGACCGGCGCGCGTGGCCCAGGTGCTGCGCGAGGCGTTGGCCCGCGGAGCAGACCGGGCGATTCACGTGGAGAGCGATGCGCTGGCCGGCGCGGACGCGTTTGTGTTCGCCGCTGCGCTCGCGGGGGCGATGAAGGACGAACGGTTCGATCTCACCCTCACGGGCCTGCAGTCTGACGACCAGGGATCCGCGCAGACCGGCGTCGTCCTGGCCGAGACGCTGGGGATGCCGCACGCGACGATCATCATGGAAGTGCAGGTGGCCGAAGCCGCGCTTCGAGTCAAACGCGAGCTCGAAGGTGGATGGTTCCAGTGGGTGGCGATGCCGCTGCCGGCCGTGCTGACGATTCAGAGCGGCATCAACCAGCTGCGCTACGCGACGCTCAAAGGCATCATGGCGGCGAAGAAGAAAGAGATTCGTGTGAGCCAGCCGTCGCTGCCTTCGGCGGGCAAACAGAACATCGTGAGCCTGTACGCCCCGGAGAAGAGCAAGAAGACGCAGATGATTCCCGGTGCGCCGGCCGCGGCAGCCAAAGAGCTCGTGAGGCGCCTGCGTGAAGAAGCACGGGTTATCTAGGAACCACAAAGGCCACAAAGATCACGAAGAAGACATTCTGGATTCTTTGTGATCTTCGTGAGCTTTGTGGTTCATTAAAACAATGATCTTAGTGGTTGCGGAACAGAGAAGCGGCAAGCTGAATCGCGCGACATGGGAAGCCGTCGCGGCGGCGCAGCAGGTTGGCGACGCGGCCGTCACGATTGCCGTGCTTGGCTCGCAACTCGAGTCGGTGGCGGGCGAGCTCAGGTCGGCGCAGGTGCAGGAAGTCGTGACCATCGACCAGGCCGCGCTCGAACCGTACACGCCGGACGGCTACACGGCCGCCTTGCAGCAGGCCATCGGGCAGCTGAACCCGTCGTTGGTGTTCCTGCCGCATACCTATCAGACTCGCGATTTCGCACCGAAGCTGGCCGCCCGCCTCGATCGCGCGCTCGTCACCGACGTGACCGCCATCAAGAATGCCGTCGGCGACGGGGCAGACCCGGTCTTTGTCCGGCCGATGTTCCAGGGCAAATTGACGGCTGATGTCGTGCCGCTCGGACCCGCTCCGCACTTCGTGACCGTGCAGATTGGGTCGTTCCGCGCGGACCAGGCCGCCAGGGGCGCGTCGCCCGCCCCCGTGCGCGCGCTCGACATCACGGTCGACGGCGCCGCCATCCGCCAGCGGCCGGAGGCGCCGTTCCAGGAGGCCCGCCAGGCCGTGGACCTGTCGCAGGCCGACCGCATTGTCGCCGTGGGCCGCGGCATCAAGAATCAAGACAAGCTGCCCGTGGCGCAGACGCTGGCCGACGCCCTGGGCGCCCAGCTCGCGGCGTCGCGCCCGATCTGCGATGCAGGCTGGCTGCCGATGGAGCGGCAGGTCGGCAGCTCAGGCCAGACGGTGGCGCCGAAGCTGTACCTCGCGCTGGGCATCTCCGGCGCCATCCAGCATCTCGTCGGGATGAAGGGCTCGCAGACCATCGTCGCCGTCAACAAGGATGCCGACGCCCCGATCTTCGAAGTCGCCGACTACGGCATCGTGGGTGACCTGTTCGAGATTGTTCCGGCGATCATCGAGGCGTTGAAGACATAGCCACGATCACCGCAGAGCTCGCCGAGTTCGCAGCAGAACAAGTACACTCTGCGTGCGCAGCGCGCGCCGCGGTGAACGTGGCAGACACATGCAAACGCTGGTCTTCTGGCTTCTATTCGTCGCGTTCATGGGCGCCTTCGCGGCGCAGGTCGCGACGCGCGTCCGCCTGATTGCGGCCGCCCCCGAACCCTTCACGTTCGACCACGGCCTGGTTCGGGTCGGACGCTTCTTCCTCGACGTCGTTCTGCAATGGCGCACGATTCGCGAGCGTCCCTTTGTCGGGATCGCCCATGCCTGTGTCTTCTGGGGGTTCGTCGCGTTCGGCGGCTATACGGCCGTCGAGTTTCTTCACGGCCTCGGCATCGTCGATTTGACGGGGGCGCGCTGGTTCTTCTTCTATCGCATCCTCCTCGTGCCGTTTGCGACGGCTGTCCTCGGCGGCATTCTGTTTCTCCTTGTCCGCCGCGCCGTGTTCCGTCCCGCGACGCTCGGCGCGCAGGTGTCGGTCGAGTCGATCGTCATCGCGCTCTTCATCGCGGTGTTGATGCTCACGTTCCTGCTCGCCTTCAACCTCGAAGAAGAATCGATGGCCTGGCGTGTGAACTGGTGGGCGCACATGCTGGTGATCCTGGCGTTCATGGCGCTCATCCCCGCGTCGAAGCACCTGCATCTGGTGCTGTCGCCGATCACGGTATTCCTGAAATCCCCCGAGCTCGGCCGCGTCCGCAACCTGGATTTCGA
Organism: uncultured Acidobacteriota bacterium; assembly: GCA_963755195.1. Lineage (GTDB taxonomy): Bacteria > Acidobacteriota > Vicinamibacteria > Vicinamibacterales > CAVVIG01 > CAVQJU01. The sequence goes on from CAVWIZ010000002.1 coordinate 335,944, forward strand.
GAAGGAAGAGGTCGGCCTCGAGACCGTCAAGGATCTGGGGAAGAAGGCCGTGCTCGACGCCTTCACGTGCGTTGAATGCGGGCGGTGTCAGGTGAATTGCCCGGCGTGGGGATCTGGCAAAGCCCTGAATCCCAAGACGCTGATCCTTCAGACGCAGGAGGCCCTTCTCGCCGGCGAACGCGATCGGAAGCTTGGCGAGGTGTACACCGACGAGGTGCTGTGGCAGTGCACCACGTGCGGCGCGTGCGAAAACCAGTGCCCCGTCGGCATCGAGCACGTGCCGCTCATCATCGGCGCGCGCCGTGGTCTGGTGTCGAACGGCGAAGCGCCGGAATACCTCGGCGCGATGTACAACAACCTCGAACGCCGAAGGAATATCTGGGGGCTGGGGTCGGATGAGCGGCAGAAGTTCGTCGGTTCGGCGGCCCTGGAGATATTTGATCCCACCCGGCACGACGTCCTCGTCTGGCTGGGCTGCGCGGGATCGTTTGAGGCCGATTTCCAGAAATCACTCCGATCGTTGTTCGAGATCCTGAAGTCGAAGAAGGTGCCGTTCGGCGTCCTCTCGAAAGAGCAGTGCACGGGCGATCCCGCGAAGCGGACCGGCAACGAGTACATGTTTCAGGAGCTGGCGAACGCGAATATCGAAACGCTGAAAGCAGCGGGACCGAAAACCATCGTGACGTCGTGTCCGCACTGCGTGAAGACGATCGGCGACGACTATCGGCGCTTTGGCTACGACGTGAACATCGTCCACTCGTCGGTCTTTGTCGCCGGGCTCATGCGCGACGCGACTCCCGCAGCGGGGGCCTCGGAAACCGTGACGTTTCACGATCCGTGCTATCTCGGACGCTACGCCGGGACGGTGGACGAGCCGCGCGAGCTGCTCGTCAAGTTCGGCGGCGACAACATCGACTTCAGGGAGCCTGTTCGCAACCGCGACAACCCGTTCTGCTGCGGGGCCGGCGGCGGACTCATGTTCGCCGACAAGGAAGAAGAACACGGCACCCGAATCAGCGATGTCCGGCTCAAGCAGCTCCAGGACACCGGCGCGAACACCGTCGTGACGGCGTGCCCGTTTTGTTCGATCATGCTCAAGGGCGCCCATGCGAGTGCCGGCGGACAAGACGACGTCCACTTCGTCGATTTGATGACCTTTGTCAACAATCGACTCACGCCGTTGTGAGCGAGCCGAACTGGCGCGCATCGCGCCTGAAGCGGATCGAGGCGGCCGCGATTGCCATCGCCGGCTACCGCCTGGTGGCCGCGCTGGGGGCGACGTTCCGCTGGAAGACCGAGGGCGTCGAACACTTCGACGCGGTCGTTCGTGGCGGCCGCCAGCCGATCATGGCCTTCTGGCACGGCCGAATCCTGCCCGCCACCGTCTTCTTCCGCCGCCGGGGCATCGTCGTCATCACGAGCGAGAACTTCGACGGCGAATGGATTGCGGGCATCATCGAGCGGTTCGGGTACGGCACCGCTCGCGGATCGACGTCACGCGGCGGTCGCAAAGCGCTGTTGCAACTCGCGCGCGACATGGCGGCGGGAAAGCCCGCCGCGTTCACGATTGACGGCCCTCGTGGTCCGGCCCGCGTCGCCCAGGCGGGCGCCGTCTGGCTGGCGAAAACCACCGGCAATCCGGTGTTGCCGTTTCATGTCGAGGCCGATCGCTACTGGACCACGAACAGCTGGGATCGGACGCAGATCCCCAAGCCGTTCGCGACGGTCGCGCATCGCGATAGGCGAGCCGCTCGAGGTGCCCGCTGCCGGGGGCGACGAAGCACTCGAAGCTGCGCGCCGCGAGTTGGAGGTCCGGTTGCACACGGTCGAGAAGCGCGCGCTGGAACTGGCTTCGAGACGCTGAGACTTCGCGACTGCTCACGGCGCCGTTGCGGTGCGCGTGCGTGCTAACATCCGGCGATGAATCAGAATGGGCTCGACGATACGGCTTGCAAGTAATTCGGACGTCGCCGCGATCACCGACCTCTATCGCCCCATCGCGGAGTCGACCGCGATTTCGTTTGAAACCGAACCGCCAGACCAGGATGAAATGCGGCGGCGGATCGACGACGAGCGGGTACTCGTGTCTATGCTAGCCCGAATTGGGCACGTCGAGTGGAATCGGCGCAGTCGCTGGGTACGCGTACGCGGCGAAGCATGCAGATCGGGCGGCATACCAATGGTCGGTGGACACTTCATCGGTCTAGTGTGTTGTCAGCCGAGTTCCGCCGACGTCGCCGGGCGCGTGCTCGTCTACGTGTAATCGCGCGTCACTCATGCCGGCGAAGCATTCGGTGTACCAGCGTGGACGGATATCGACATCCTGGTCGGTGCAACACTAATGTCAAGTTCGTCGCGATGTTCACGAACGAGTCAGTGGCATCGTTTCGGTGATGTTCAGCACTGTTCGCGTCGCTGCGATCGGGCGCGGAGTGATGGACACTTCGGTCTATGTTCGCGAGTTCCGCCGTGTGGCATCGGCGCGCGCGCTCTACCGGTCGCTGTTCGGCATACTCGGCGCCCAGGGGTTTTTCAATGCGTACGCTGGTATTGCACTTCCCAATCCGGCAAGTGTCGCACTGCACGAGGGTGTCGGCTTCCGGCCGATCGGCGTCTACCGCAATGTAGGCTACAAGCTTGGCGCCTGGCGAGACGTCGGGTGGTGGCAACGAGCCCTGAAAGCAGGGCGCTGAGCGACCTCTTGATTCGTGAGCGTCGCTACGATGGCGCGCTCTTGGCATTGATCTTCCGATGATGCGGGCGCACGAGGTTGGCGCCGACGACTGTCGATCTTCTCCAATAATGCTGGTCGCGACCATCCGCTGTCTCGGCGGCGGGTATGTCGACGGCTGATCCCAAGGCGGGGTTGGCCGAACCTTGAACCTTGAACCTTGAACCGTGGCTGATGCCCCTCATCATCATTTCTACTGACCGCTTCGCCGAACACCAGACGCCTCCCGGGCATCCTGAGTGTCCCGAGCGGGCACAGGTGTTCGACGCGATTGCCGCACGCTGGCGTGAAGGCGGTGGGGAGGTGGTCGCCCCACCCGAAGCGACCCACGAGTATCTCGCGCGCGTGCACGCCGACGCGTACATCAAGCACATCGCCGAGACGGCGGGGCAGGCCGTCGCCCTCGATCCGGACACCTATACGTCGCCGGACTCGTACGAAATCGCACGGCTGGCCGCCGGAGCGGCCGTGGACGCGGTCGAACGCGTGATGGGCGAGCCGGGCACGACGGCGTTTGCGCTGGTGCGGCCTCCCGGTCATCACGCGGAGCGAAGCCGTGCGATGGGTTTCTGCTTCTTCAACAACATCGCGATCGCCGCGGCTCATGCGCGCACGCTGGGCGCCGGCCGCATCGCGATTGTGGACTACGACGTGCACCACGGGAACGGCACGCAGCACCTCTTCGAGCGCGATCCGTCGGTGCTCTACGTGTCCGCGCATCAGCATCCCTACTACCCCGGCACCGGCGCCGCCGACGAGGTGGGCCTCGGCTCCGGGGAGGGGTTCACCGTGAACCTTCCGATCGAGTCGGGTGCCACCGACGGCGACTACCGCCTCGTGTTCGAAGAAGTGATTCTGCCGGTGCTGCGGCTGTTCAAGCCGGACCTCGTGCTCGTGTCGGCCGGCTTCGACGCCCACGAACGCGATCCGCTGGCGACGATGCGTGTGACAACGGAATGCTTCGGAGCGATGGCGACGGCGCTCCAGCGCGTCGCGGAAGAGACGTGCGAAGGCCGGATGGCGCTCGTCACCGAAGGCGGCTACGATCTGCCGGCGCTCGGCGCATCGCTCGACGCAACCGTGCAGGCGCTGGCGGCGCCTCGGACATCGTCGCCAGGGCCACGAGCGGTGTGGCCGGAGAGTCAGATTCCCTCGAAGCGCGGTCGCGTGTCCGCGGACGCCGCGAAGCACGCGCTCAAGAGACATTGGGACCTTTGAGAACGCCAAACGGAAAACGAAAAACGGAAAACGGTACAATAGAGCCTCGACGCTCTCGCGTTTTCAGTTTGCCGTTTTGCGTTTGACGTTTCCGTAATGGCCGACTACAGACCCCAGGAACTCGACAAGAAGTGGCAGGAGCGGTGGACCTCGACGCGTGCCTTCGAGGTCGAGGCCGATTCGAGTCGTCCGAAATTCTACTGCCTCGAGATGTTCGCCTACCCATCCGGGCACGCGCACGTCGGACACGTCCGCAACTACATCATCGGCGACATCTGCGCGCGAATGAAGCGGATGCGCGGCTATAACGTCCTCCATCCGTTCGGCTGGGACGCCTTTGGCCTGCCCGCGGAAAACGCGGCGATCAAGACCGGGACGCACCCCGAGGCGTCAACCTTCGACAACATCAGTCACATGAAAGGGCAGCTGCAGCGCCTCGGCATCAGCTACGCCTGGGAGCGCGAGATCGCGACCTGTCTGCCCGAGTACTACAAGTTCAACCAGTGGATGTTTCTGAAGATGTTCGAGCGCGGCCTCGCGTACCGCAAGCGCTCCACCGTGAACTGGTGCCCGGTGGACAAGACCGTGCTGGCCAACGAACAGGTCGAGAACGGCGCCTGCTGGCGCTGCGGCTCGGTCGTCGAGTCGCGTTCGCTCGAGCAGTGGTTCTTCAAGATTACGGCGTACGCCGACGAATTGCTGGCCGGCCTCGACACGCTCGAGGAGTGGCCGGAAAAAGTCGTCGTGATGCAGCGGAACTGGATTGGGCGCTCCGAAGGCGCGCGGCTGAAATTTCCGATCAAAGACGCGACGGATTCTATTGAGGTCTTCACGACCAGAATCGACACCATCTACGGGGCGACGTTCGTGCTGCTGGCGCCCGAGCACGCGATGGTCGATCGCTTCGCCGCCGAGAGCCCAGACCCACAGGCCTTCCGCGAGCGCGTGGGGAAGTTCCGCGCGCTCAGTCGCGAGGCGCGTCTGACGGGCGAGATCGAGAAGGAAGGCTTCGACACCGGCCGCAAGGCGAGGAATCCGTTTACCGGGGAAGACGTGCCCGTCTGGGTCGCGAATTTCGTCCTCGCCGAGTACGGCACCGGCGCCATCATGGCCGTGCCCGCCCACGACGAGCGCGACTTTGCGTTTGCCCGCAAGTACGGCCTTCCGATCCGCATTGCTGTTCGCTCGGCGGAAACGCCCGCGACCGCCGGCGACCTGGTCGACGCGACGACGAATTATGGCCAGCTGGTCGACTCGGGCGAGTACTCGGGCGCCGAAGCACCGGCCGTCATCACCCGGATGATTGCGGATGCCGAGAAGCGTGGCATCGGCACCGGCGAAATTCAGTACCGTCTGAAAGACTGGGGCATTTCGCGGCAGAGGTATTGGGGCACGCCGATCCCCGTCGTATACTGCGAGAAGCATGGCGCCGTCGGCGTCCCGTACGAGCAACTCCCGGTTGAGCTGCCCAAGATGGCGGCGTTTACCGGCCGCGGTGACTCGCCGCTTGCGCAGGTGCCCGAGTTTGTCAATACGACGTGTCCGACGTGCGGCGGTCCGGCCCGGCGCGAGACGGACACGATGGATACGTTCGTTGATTCCTCCTGGTACTTTCTCCGTTTTGCCGACCCCAAGAATCGCGATCTGCCCTTCAGCAAGGAAGCCGGCGCGTACTGGATGCCGGTGGATTTCTACAGCGGCGGCGTCGAGCACGCGATCCTGCACCTGCTCTACTCGCGGTTCTTCACGAGAATTCTGCGCGACGTCGGCCTGATCACGTTCGACGAGCCATTCAAGCGCCTGCTCACTCAGGGCATGGTGCTCAAGAACGGCGAGGTCATGTCGAAGTCCAAGGGCAACGTCGTCGATCCGGATTCCATGCTGCAGAAGTACGGCGCCGACGCGCTCCGGCTTTATGTCATGTTCGTGGCGCCTCCGGAAAAGGAAGTCGAGTGGAGCGACTCCGGGCTCGAGGGAAGCTTCCGGTTCCTCGTTCGCGTCTGGCGCATCGTCGATCACTGGGCAGGGGTGCTCGGGGACCGGGGCAAAGGGCTGGGGGCCGAGGGAAAAGCCGGCGACTACTCGGCCGAGGAACGCACGCTGCGCCGGAAGACGCACGACACCATCCGGCGCGTGACCGTGGATATCGAGGAGCGGATGCACCTCAACACAGCGGTGTCGTCGTTGATGGAGCTTGTCAACGAGCTGTATGCGTTCAGCGACACGACTCCGTATGGCGCCCCGGCTCGCGGTCACGCACCGTCGGGACGCGTGGAACGCCCGCAGACGCTGGCGGTTGTGCGCGAGGCCGTCGACGCGGTCGTCGTCATGATCTCGCCGTTCGCGCCGCACACCGCCGAGGAACTCTGGCAGATGCTGGGCCACAGCGGTGGGCTCACCACCACCGGCTGGCCGGTGTTTGATGCGCAGGTGGCCAAGCCCGATGAAGTCGTCGTCCCGGTGCAGATCAAGGGTAAGATTCGCGCGCGCTTGACCGTGCCCGCCGACGCGACCGACGACCAGCTTCGCGAGTTCGCGCTGGCGGACGCTGCTGTGCAGGGGCACGTCGCCGGAAAACGGATTCTGAAGGTCGTTGTCGCGAAGGGTCCGCTTGTCTCGGTGGTCGTCGAATGAGACAGAACACTCGAGTCGGCATGTGCGTGCTCGCCATTTGTGGCGCCTTGACCACCGGCTGTGGCTATTCGCTCGCCGGCCGGGGCTCGTTTCTGCCCGCGTCGATCAAGACCATCGGGATTCCCATGTTCGCGAATCGGACCACGGTCTTCAATCTGGAAACGACGCTGACACAGAGGGTTCGGTCCGAGTTCATCGGGCGTGGAAAGTACGAGATCGTGCCGGATGGCACCGGCGTGGACGCGCTGCTCACCGGCGAAGTGACGGCCGTGACGATTGCGCCGGCTACCTTCGGCAACGTGAACCAACTGGCATCGCGGTACGCGATCACGATGATCGCCAAGGTCGAGCTGCGGAACGTGCGCGACAACGTGGTGTTGTGGGACAACCCCAGCCTGATCTTCCGTCAGGAGTACGACGCCACAACTGGTCAAAACGCCGCCGACCCGGCGGCGTTCTTCGGCCAGGACACCAATGCCCTCGAGCGGATGAGCGCCGAATTCGCACGAAATATCGTCAGCGCCATTCTGGAGGCGTTTTGACACGGGCCCGGCCAGCCTCCACTCACGCGACGTACCGCCGGCGTGTGAGCGAAGGCGGATAGGGTCCGCTCAACTCGTGGCTACCCGCACGCCCGCCGACGTCCGCAAGCAAATCGCCTCCGGCGACACCGATCCCATCTATCTGCTTCAGGGCGAAGACGACGTCGAGAAGTCGGCGCTTGCGTCCGAGTTCATGGAGCTGGTCGAAGAGGGGCTCCGGGCGTTCAACGTCGAGCGTATTCACGCCGGCGACATGACGACGGGCGACAAGCTGGCCGACGGCGTTGCCTCGATCGTGACGGCCGTGCGGACCCTGCCGATGATGGCGCCTCGCCGGATCGTCGTCGTGTCGCAGGCAGAGATGCTCCTGGCCCCGAAGCGCGAGAGCGACGCCGCCACGCAGGCGCTTGGCGAGCTCGAAGAGTTGCTGGGGAGGCCCGAGCCTCTGACCACGCTCGTGCTCGTGGCCGCGTCGCTCGACAAGCGGACCAAGATGTTCAAGCTGCTCACCAAGCATGCCACCCTCGTCGATTGCGGGTCGCCGGTCGATGTGGCAGGCGCCGAGCGATGGGTGAGGGCGCGTCTCGGTGACAAGGGCGTGGAAATCGAGCCTGCCGCCGCGCGCGCGCTCGCGACGCTCGCGGGGTTTCCCGATCGCCCCCAGAGCAACGGCCGGACGGGCGACCTGAAGCGACTGCGGGGCGAGATCGATCGACTGCTGCTGTACGCACTCGGCCAGAAGAGAATCGGCATGGACGACGTGCGCGAGGTGGCGGGGCCGGCCGCACTGCAGGACGACTGGGCGATGTCCAACGCGATTGAAGCCGGCCAGTGCGGTGAGGCGCTCCGCCAACTGGCGCTGGTGCTCGATGCGGGCGCACCGCCGGAGAAGATTCTGGGTCAGCTCGGGTGGCTGGTCCGCGCGAAGTTCCCGCAGGCCGCACCACGGGATCTGCCGGGGGCCGTCGAGTCGCTCTTTCGAACGGACGTCGACCTGAAGGCGTCGGGCGGCGATCCGCGGGTGCTGCTCGAGCGGCTGGTGGTCGAATTGTGCGGGGGAACGCGGGTGCGGGCCGCACCCGGACCGCGACGATGGTAGCGCGGCCACAGGGCCGGCGCGGCGGGTCGAAAGGCCCTCCCTATTGAGACGCGCGCGCGGCGATCCGGCGACTCAACCTCGATTTGTAACGCCCGGCGGCGTTTCGGTGGATGATGCCTTTGCTGGCCATCTTGTCGATGAGCGACATCGTCTGTTTCAGCGCCGTCTTGGCGCCGGCCAGGTCGTTGCCGTCGATGGCGGCGCGGATGCTCTTGAGCGCGCCGCGCAAGTGCGACCGGAACTGGCGGTTGTGCTCGCGGTTCTTGAGACTCTGTCGGTGCGCTTTGAGCGCGGATGCATGCGTAGCCACGTAAATTCGTACCTCCGGAACCACTAACTTTATCACACCCATGCCGATCGCTGTCGAGCACCTGACGCGGGCGTACGGCGCCTTTCTGGCCGTGGACGGGCTGTCGTTCGATGTCGCGGCAGGGGAGATTGTCGGTCTCATCGGGCCGAACGGTGCGGGCAAGACGACGACGCTCCGCTCCCTCGCCGGCATTCTGCGGCCCACCGCCGGTACCATCCGCATCGACGGCTTCGAAATCGGCGCCGATGCGGGCGCCACGATCGAGGCCAAGCGACGTCTGGCGTTCATGCCCGACGAGCCGCATTTGTTCGAGTATCTGACGGTTGAAGAGCACCTGCGCCTGATGGCGCGGCTGTACGGCGTCGACGATTTCGACAAGGCGTCGCGGGCGCTCATCGATGAGCTCGAGCTGCGCGGCAAAGAGCGCTCGCTGCCGGGCGAGCTGTCGCGCGGAATGCGGCAGAAGGTGGTCATCGCGTGCGGCCTGGTGCGGCCGGCGTCGGTCCTGCTGTTCGACGAGCCGCTGACCGGCCTCGATCCGCTCGGCATTCGCAAGATGCGCGAGACCATCGTCGCGCGCGGACGGGCCGGCGCCGCGATTCTCCTGTCGTCGCACCTGCTGCACCTTGTCGAAGAGGTCTGCACGCGAGTCATCATCATGGACCACGGGAGAAAGATCGCGGACGGCACCGTGGCCGAGCTGGCGTCGCGCGCCGACCTGGCCGCCGCCGGGTCGAATCTCGAACAAATCTTCCTGCACGTCACCGGCGGCTCCGCCGACAAGTGACCATGCTGAGAGCCAGCCTCTACATCGTCGCGTGCAGCGCTCGCAATCGTGTGCGTGTGAGGCTGCGCCGGCTGCGCGAGCCGCGGTATCTCGTCGGCGCCATTGTCGGCGCCGCGTATCTGTACTTCGCGGTCTTTGCGAGATTCGGGCGCAGGTCGGGCGGGGCGAGGCGGACCGGGTCGGCGCCCGCCCTGGTGGGCATCGGGTCGGCGTGGCTGGCGGCTGGCACCTCGCTGGCGGGCCTCGCGGTGTTCGCGCTGGCGGCGCTCGTGTGGATCTTGCCGGCGAGAAGCGGGCTGCTCGAGTTTTCTCGCCCGGAGACGGCGTTTCTGTTCCCGGCCCCCGTGTCGCGGCGGCAGCTTCTGCTGCACCGCGTGACGCGATCGCAACTCGGGTTGCTTATCGGCGCCATCGCGATGGCGGTGGTCATTGCGCCCGGGTCCGGCCTGGGACGCCTGCAGTTCGCGCTGTCGATGTGGGTGCTGTTTGTGACGGCGCGCGTTTATTTCGCCGCCGTCGCCCTCACGCGAGCGCGTCTGTCGTCGCCGGACGCCTCCGTACGGCGTGCGGCCTGGCCCCCTGTCGCGATTCTGATCGCGGCGCTCGGGGTTGTCATAGGCGCCATCGTGCGCCAGTTCATCACGCAACCCGCGGCGGGCGCCTCCGACTTTGCCGTGAGGCTCGCACGGACGGCTTCCACACCGCTGCCGGCGATGGTGCTGTGGCCGTTCGTGGCGCTGGTGCGACCACAACTCGCGCCCGGCATGACCGCGTTCTTCGTGGCGCTGGCCGGATCGCTCCTGGTGTTGGCGGGCACGACTGCGTGGATGCTGACGAGCGACGCGGGATTCGAGTCGGCGACGGCCGAGGCTGCCGGGCAGTTTGCGACCGAGGAGCGCTCGCGACGGTCCGCGCCGCGCGCCCGCCGCCTTGGCTGGACGCTCCCGCTGACAGGACATACTGAAGGCTTGTTCGTGTGGAAAAACGCGATGCGGACATTTCGCGCCGGCAACACCGGCCTGTTGCGCATCGTGATCCCCATCATCGGCGCGTTCGTGGGTGTGTCGTTCGCGGTGATGGCGGCGAATCGTTCGCGCGGGCCGGCGGGTTTCGTGACCAGCGCGTCGCTGGCCCTCGCCGGATTCGCGGTGCTGTTCGGACCGCAGGTGATGCGGCTCGACTTGCGCGGCGATCTGGAACACCTCGAGGTGCTCAAGACGTGGCCGGTGCGATCGTCGGCCGTCATCCGCGGGCAAATGCTCTGGCCCGCGTGTGTGGTGACCGCCATCGCCTGGCTTGGAATCGCCTGCGCGGCGATCTTCTCAGGCACAGCGTTTCCAGGTCTGCCGCCCGGCTGGCGTTGGACGCTCGCGGCGTCGGCCATGCTGGCTGCCCCGGCGCTCATCGCCGCGCAATACGTCGTGCACAACGCGGTCGCGTTGTTCTTTCCTGCGTGGGTGCCGCTCGGCAGCCAGCGCGCGCGCGGCGTGGATGCGATGGGCCAGCGCCTCATCATGCTGGCCGGCATCATCGTGTCGCTGCTGATCTTCGCGTTGCCTGGAGCGCTCGCCGGAGGTGTCGTCTGGTTCGCGTTTGGGCGACTGCTGGGTCCCCTCGTACTCGTGCCCGCGACCGTGCTGTTTACGTTGATTGTGTTGATCGAAGTGGTCGTGGCGACCGAGTTGCTCGGTCCTGTCTACGAGCGGCTCGACGTGCTGTCTGTGGAAAGAGGCGAGTAGGAATCGGGTAATCGAGTAATTGGGTAATCGAGTAACTGGGAAATCGAGTAACTGGGTGATCGACTGACTGGGCGGTTACGGCCGAGCGATTACCAGATTACCCGATTACCCGATTACTCAATTACCCAATCCGTCTACCTGCCGTTGACGACTTCGTAGTTGCCTCGCGGGGGCTTGTGATCCGAGTATCGCGGCACCTCGCGTCCGTCGACTTCGTCGGTGGTCTTATAGATGGCCGGTCTGCGCGTCTGCGAGACGCCCGCCATCCGGTTGACCCTCAATACGTAGTCCCGCGTTTCCTTGTAGGGCGGAACGGTTTCGCCGTGCCTGTCCACCGCCCCTGGCCCGGCGTTATAGGCGGCCAGCGCAAGCTCCTCGTTGTTCGAATAGCGGTCGAGCAACTGCCGCAGGTAAGCCACCCCGGCGCGAACGTTTTCAATGGGGTTGAACGGGTTGCGGACGCCGAACCGCTCCGCCGTCGCCGGCATCAACTGCATCAGGCCGAGCGCACCCTTCGGCGATCGCGCGTAGACGTTGTAGCCGGATTCCACCTGGACGACGGCGCGAACCAGGTCGGTGCGGACACCACCGAGCTCGGCATGTTGGCGAATGAGCGCGTCGTACGACGCTGCTCTTTTCGGCAGCCACGTACCGCGTGGCTTTGACCGTCTCGGCCTTGGCCACTTTGAAGGCCGGCGGCGGAGTCCCGCCCTGCGGCTTGTTCGACAGCACCAGGTGCCCGTTGGCGTCGCGCCAGGAATAGATCTGGGCGCTCGCGGGCGCAGCCGCCACCGCCAGGCAGGTAGCTGCCAGTGCAAAATTGACTACTATCTTGAGCAACATCAACAGTTTACACCCCGACCGACTGCTCGAACAACTACCAGTATTGTTATCGGCCTCTGGGGCCTTTGGCTGCAGGAACTTACGCGAGCAATCGCCGGACGACGGCCTCGCTCGCGGCGAGCATTTCGTCGATTTTCTCGGGCTGTCTACCGCCCGCTTCGGCGAAATCGGGCCGGCCGCCGCCGCCGCCACCGACAATCGGCGCGATCTCTTTGACGATGCGGCCGGCCTGGATCCTCGACGTCAGGTCGGGCGTGATGGCGATCACAATCTGGACCTTGCCGTTGCTGGCCGACGCGAGTATCACGATGCCGCTCTTGAGCTGGGCCTTGAGCGAATCGGCCACGCCGCGAAGGGCATCCTTGTCGAGGTCGGACACTCGACGCCGGGCGAGCTTGACACCGTCGATATCGACCGTGTCACTTCCCCCCTCAAGACCATCTGTGGGGGCGCCACCACCGGTCGCAAGCTTCGTCTTGAGTTGCACGACCTCGCGGGCCAGCCGCTTGCCCTCTGTGTGCAGGCGTTCGATGGCCTCGATCGTCTGGTCTCTATTCACGTGAAGTGTGTTTACGATGCGGTCGAGCGTTGCGCGCTGCTGCTGGGCCCATTCGAGGGCTCCGATGCCCGTCACGGCTTCGATGCGCCGGACGCCGGCGGCGACGCCGCTTTCCGCCACGATCGCGAAAAACCCGATTTCGCCGGTCGCGCCCACGTGGGTGCCGCCGCACAGCTCCATGCTGAACCCGGGCACGCTCACGACGCGAACCGTGTCGCCGTATTTCTCGCCGAAGAGCGCCATCGCTCCGGCGGCGATGGCTTCCTGGGTCGAGCGGACCTCGGTCTGCACCGGCGCGTTGCGGACGATTTCCGCGTTGACGATGCGCTCGAGGAAATCGAGGTTATCCCGCGAGACGGCTTGGTCATGGACGAAGTCGAAACGCAGCCGGTCGGGCGACACCAGAGACCCAGCCTGTTTGACGTGCCCGCCCAGCACCTGGCGCAACGCCGAATGCAGCAGATGCGTGGCGGTGTGGTTCCGCCTCGTCGCGTTGCGGGGCTCGACGGCCACCTCGGCCGTGACGATCTGGTCGCGTTGGAACGTGCCCGCCGTCACGCGAATCCGATGAAAGCGAGGCCAGTTCGACCTGACGCGGACCACCCCTTCGACGATCGCTTCGCTGCCGTTGGCGCCCAACAGCCTCCCGGAGTCCGTCACTTGCCCGCCGGACTCGCGGTAGAACGGCGTCTTGGAGAGCGTCGCGTACCCGACCTCACCGATCTCCAGTCGATCGATCGACGCGCCCTTCTCGTCAAACAGCACGATGATCTTGGCGCCTGAGACGGTCGTCGATCCGTAGCCGTCGAAACGGTCTCCGGCCGTGGCCAGGCGGCGGTCGAAGTCCCCAGGCATCGTCCAGGCGATGTCCTGTTCGCCGGCTTTGAAGCCGCTGCTCGCACGCGCCTTCCCGCGCTGTCCCTCCATCGCTCGCTCGTAGCCTGCCCGGTCGATCGTCACGCCCTGCGTCGCCGCCGTGTCCTCGATGAAGTCGAACGGCACGCCGAACGTGTCGTAGAGCCGGAAGGCCGTCTCACCGTCAAGGACCGGCGGCTCCGTGCCCAGGACTTTCGCGATCTCGGCCTCGAGACGCGGCAGCCCTTCCGTCAATACGGCCTCGAAGCGATGCTCCTCGGTGAGGATGGTCCGTTCGATCGTCTCACGGTGTTTCCTGATATCCGGATATGCGTCGCCCATGTCGCGATCGAGCACGGCCACGAGCGTGTGTAGAAACGGTTCGGTCAACCCGAGGTGCTTCCCGTGCCGCATCGCGCGGCGCATGATCTTGCGGAGCACGTAGCCGCGCCACTCGTTCGACGGGATGACACCGTCGCCGATGAGGAAGGTCGTCGCGCGGATGTGGTCGGCCACGACGCGCATCGAGATGTCGCGCTGCGCGTCGTCCCCGTACTTCACGTCCGCGAGCTCACCAATCCGGGTCAGGAGCGGCGTAAAGACGTCCGTGTCGTAGTTCGAGCTCTTGCCCTGCAGCACCGCAGTGACACGCTCGAGGCCCATGCCAGTGTCGATGGAGGGCGCCGGCAGGGGAATCAGGGTCCCATCGGCGCTCCGCTCGAACTCCATGAACACGTTGTTCCAGATCTCGATCTCGGGATCCGTGCCCGTGCCGCGCACGTAGTAAATCTCCGAGCAGCGCCCGCAGGGGCCGGTGTCGCCCATCTGCCAGAAGTTGTCGTCGGTCCCGAGTTCGAGAATCCGATCGGCCGGGACGAGCGTCCTCCAGATGTCGTATGCCTCGTCGTCGCGGGGCACGCCGCCTTCGCCCTTGAAGATCGACACCACGAGGCGATCGGTCGGCATCTTCCAGACGCCGGTCAGCAATTCCCAGGCGAAGGCGATCGCCTCTTTCTTGAAGTAGTCGCCGAAGGAGAAGTTGCCGAGCATTTCAAAGAAGGTGTGGTGTCGAAGCGACGGCCCCACGTTGTCGAGGTCGTTGTGCTTGCCGCTGACGCGCATGATCTTCTGGGAAGTCGTTGCGCGCTTGTAGTCGCGCTTCTCGCGCCCGAGGAGCACGTCCTTGAACTGGTTCATGCCCGCGTTGGTGAAGAGGAGCGTGGGATCGTCACCCGGCACGAGCGGGGAGCTGGGCACCACACGGTGGCCCTCCTGCTCGAAGAATTTCAGGAAGGACGCCCGGATCTCGTTGGAGGTCATCTGGTTCATTGAACCACAAAGATCACGAAGGCCACAAAGAGGCCTAGTCTTCGTGGTCTTTGTGGCCTTTGTGGTTCCTTTTCAAGCGCGCGAGCACGCGGTCGGCTTCGAAGCCCTGGCCGACGAGATATCGGTACAGGCGCGCGAACTCGGCCTGGTCGCTGACCTGGTCGCGGCCGCGCAGGCGCTTGTGGAGTGCGGTTTCGAGCAGATCAGACGGGTCGAGATCTTCGAAGACGGCGTCAACCGCCCGTTTCGCGGTGGCGGTGGCGATGCCGGCGCTCTCGATCTTGCGCAGCACGCGGAGCTTCCCGCGCCGCCTGACGCCGGTTTCGGTGCGCGCGATCGCTTCGGCCACGCGGTTGTCGTCGATCGCGCGTTCGTCGAGGAGACGGGCAACGGCGGCATCGATGGCCTCGGGGTCGTGTTCGCGGCGGGCGAGGCGCTGCCGCACCTGCGCCTCGGAGAGCTCGCGCCGGCCCAATAACTTCAGCGCGGCGATATAAGCCTGTTTCGCGTCAGGAGTCATCAGTCGGCGATCGACTATGACCCTCCGAACCGCGTGATGTCGGCGTTGGCGCCGACGACGGTCTGCGCCATGGAATCGCGGCCCATCTCGGCGGTGGTCGAGATGCCCTGGACTTTCAACTTGAACTCGTCGACGTTGGTCGCCCACCGCAGGGCTTCTTCGTACGACACGAGCCCCTGTGCGAAGAGCGCGAAGATCGACTGATCGAAGCTCTGCATCCCGTACTGCGACGTGCCGGAGGCAATCGCGCCGGGAATCATGTGGGTCTTTTCCTTGTCCACGATACAGTCGCGAATGAAGGGAGTGCTGATCATCACCTCGACGGCGGGCACCCGGCCCTCGCCGTCGGCTCTCGGCATGAGACGCTGGGACACGACGGCCTTGAGCACGCTGGCGAGCTGGAGCCGGACCTGCTTCTGCTGATGCGGCGGAAACACGGCGATGATGCGGTTGATCGTTTCCGTGGCGTCGAGCGTGTGGAGCGTCGAGAACACCAGGTGTCCCGTTTCGGCCGCGAGCAGACCGGTTTCAATCGTTTCGAAATCGCGCATTTCGCCGACGAGAATCACGTCCGGGTCCTGGCGAAGCGCGCTCCGAAGCGCGAAGGCAAACGAACGGGTATCGACGTTGACTTCGCGCTGGTTGACAATTGACTGAAGGTCCCGGTGCAGGAACTCGATCGGATCCTCGACGGTCATCACGTGCGCCGAGCGCGTCCGGTTGATGTGGTCGATCATGGCCGCCAGCGTCGTGCTCTTGCCGCTGCCGGTGGTGCCCGTGACGAGGACCAGGCCGCGTTCGTCGCTGGCGATCTTCTTGAGGATGGCCGGCAGGCCGAGGTCGTCCACCGTCTTGATCAGCATCGGGATGACGCGCAGCACCAGGCCGACCGTGCCCCGCTGCTGAAAGACGTTGACGCGGAAGCGGCCCAGGCCGGGCACGCCGTACGCCAGGTCCACCTCCTGCGCGTCCTTGAACTTCTCGCGGTGCACGTTCGACATCACCGCGGCGCTCATCGCGACCACGTCCTCGTGGCCGAGCCGCTTCTCTTCGGATGCCGGAACGAGCCCGCCGCGCAGGCGCATCATCGGGTAGCTGCCCACCTTGATGTGCAGGTCCGAGGCGCCGCTTTCGACGGCGATTTTCAGCAGATCGTTGACATGCATGTTGATAGGGGCTGGAGGCTGGAGGTGAGGGACTGGGGCCGGAATACGCCCGACCTGCCAGCCCCGAACCTCTAGCCCCCAGCCCCTGTCTTATCGGCCCCGCGCCGCAACTTCTTTGGGGCCGGTCCGCAGGGAGGCCTCTTCGGGGTAGACGTAGGTCAGCCAGCCGTGCCGGTCGGGCGCCTTGCCGTTGATGACGTCGAAGAATGCGCGCTGGAGCGCCGCCGTCACGGGGCCCCGGTGGCCGGTGCCGACCTTGATCTTGTCCACGGACCGAACCGGCGTCAGCTCGGCCGCGGTGCCGACGAAAAACACCTCGTCCGCCGTGTACAACGCCTCGCGCGGCATGACAGTTTCGGTCACGGCGTAGCCGAGCTCGCGAGCCAGCGTCATGACGGAATCGCGGGTGATGCCCCCCAGAATCGACGAGGCCAGGGGCGGCGTGAACAGGGCGCCGTCGCGCACGAGAAACAGGTTCTGGCCGCTGCCCTCGCTGAGGTTGCCGTTGACATCGAGGGCGATGCCCTCCGAATAGCCGTCGGCGACCGCTTCCATCTTGATCAACGCGGAGTTGGCGTAGTTCGCCGTGCTCTTGGCCATCGCCGGCAGGGTGTTGGGCGCCAGACGTGTCCAGGAGCTGACCCTGACATCCACGCCGTCTTCGAGCGCGTCGTGACCGAGGTAGGCGCCCCAATCCCACACCATGATGACGGCGTCAACGGGATTGCCGAGCGGGTTGACACCGAGCGTTTCGTAGCCGCGATACACGAGCGGCCGGATGTAGCACGCCTTCATCTCGTTGACGCGAATCGTGTCGAGCACGGCGGCCGTCCAGCCGGCCAGATCGAGGGGGTACTCCATCCGGTAGATCTTGCCCGACTCCTGCAGGCGGCGCATGTGGGCATCGAGGCGGAAGCACGCCGAACCCTTCGGCGTGCTGTAGCAGCGCGCGCCTTCGAAGACGCCGCTGCCGTAGTGGATGACGTGCGAGGCGATGTGAATCGTCGCGTCGCGCCAGTCGACGAACTTGCCGTTCATCCAGATTTTGCCGGTGCCCGGAAACCCCATAAGCGCTCCTTATGATCTGATTCTAACTGATTTGGTGGTGGAGGACCGGCGCCCAAGGTGATTTGTCGGTGACCTGCGGTCGGCTTACTGCGCTTCGCCGCAGAACGGGCAGCGGTCGGCACGTGCGTGCAGCGGCTTGCGGCAGTGCCAGCAGAATCGCGGCTGCAGGGTTTCGCGCGCCTTCAGCCGGGTCTGGATCTCCTCGGCCTCCACGCTGTCGGTGCCGGCCGGACGAGGCGTTCGTCGCGGCGAGTGGCTTCGCGCGGCCAGGACGTCTTCGAGCAGCTCGCCGGCCCGCTGGTACCGCGCCGGAATCTCGGGCGCCATGGCCTTGAGGACGATGTCGCTGATGGCTTTGGGCACCTTGGGGTTCTTCATGCGCGGGGACGACAGCAGTTCACCGCGCATCAGCCGCTCGAGATCCGCCGGCGACGGCGTGTCGTACGGCAGCACCCCGGTCAGCATCTGATACATCGTCACGCCCAGCGAGTAGACGTCGGACGCGAACACCGCTTTGCCGCGAAACTGCTCGGGCGCCATGTACGGCGGACTGCCGATGACCGTGGTGCCGTGCGCCGCGATTTCAAGAAACCGCGACGTGCCGAAGTCGGCCACCTTGAGCAGGCCGCTCTCGCCGACGATCACGTTGGACGGCCTCAGATCGCGGTGGAGCACACCATGCCGGTGCGCATGATCGACGGCGTTGCAGATCTGGCAGATGTAGTCGAGCGCCACCGGCAGATCGAGCGCGCCGTCGCGCGCGATGACCGCTTCAATCGTCTCGCCCGGCACGTACTCCATCACGATGAAGAAGACGTTCTCCTGCTTCTCGGCCGTCAGGATGGCGACGATGTTCGGGTGGCTGAGGGTGGCGAGCAGGCGCGGTTCGCGAAGCAGTTCGCCGAAGTCGACGCCCTGCTTGTGCGGAACCTTGAGCGCGACTTTCTTGTCGATCCAGGTGTCGTCGGCGAGATAGACGGTGCCAAAGCCTCCGCTGCCGATCGTCTTGAGGATCTTGTACTTCCCGATGATCTGTCCGCGGAAGAACATCCGCGAGGAGTATACCAGCCCCAGTACTTCACGAAGTCACGAATAGACGAAGACGCACGAAGGAGTCTCCGTGCGGGCGCTCCGGATTGGCAAGGTCGCGGTGGGAGAGAGACCGTCGCTCGTATAATGCGACCGTGCACAGATTCTTCGCGCCGAGTCTGGATCCCGGCGACGAGGCCGTCGACCTGCCTCGCGACGAGGCCGAGCACCTGACGCGGGTACTGCGGCTGGGCGCGGGCGACATGGTGTCGGTGTTCGACGGCCGCGGGCACGAGTTTACGGCGAAGGTCGTGCGCGCCGAGCGGCGCGAGGCGCGCGTGCAGATCGTGTCGCGCGTCGATCCGGCAGCGGAGCCGGCCGTGGCGGTGACGCTTGTGCAGGCGGTGCTCAAGGGCGAGACGATGGACGACATCGTGCGCGATGCGGTCATGCTTGGCGTCTTCGCGGTGCAGCCGCTCGTGACCACGCGAGCCGAAACGACCGTCGCGGCGTTGGCGCGTGGCGCGCGCCCCGACCGTTGGCGGCGCGTGGCGCTGGCCTCGGTCAAGCAGTCGGGGCGGGCGGTGCTGCCAGAAATCCGGCGGCCGCTGACGCTCGAGTCGTTTCTCGCCGATCCGCCGGCCGCGTTGACGTTGATGTTCGTCGAGCCGGGCGCCAGCGCCGAGGCCGAACCGATCTCCGCGCTGCGGGGACAGCCCGTGCCCCAGGACGCCGCGATTCTGATCGGACCCGAGGGCGGATGGCAGGCCGAGGAGTGCGCGGCCGCGCGCGAACACGGGGCACGCCTGGTCACTCTCGGTCGTCGCACGCTGAGAGCCGATGCGGCGCCGGTCGCCGCTATCAGCGTGCTGCAGTTCCTCTGGGGCGATTTGTAGAACGCATCACGCAACACGCAAAACGTAGAACTGAAGCTCCGGCGGACGCGGTCAACGGCTGACGCTGAAGTTCTGCGTCTTGACGTCGCCGTCCGAGAGGGTCAGTCGCATGGCGCCCACGCGGTGCTGATCGAGATACGCCGGCTCGAACCACTCGCCCTGCTCGGCGGGATCGACCGTCACCACGTAATACTCGCCAGCGGGGAGGCCGCGAATCTTGAACATGCCGGTCTGGTCGGGCCGCGCCGTCATGATCTGTCGCGACTGCGGGCGCCACATCGAGGCGTCGGTTGAGAACGCCAGCACGGTGAACTCGGTCACGGGGACACCCTTCTCGTCTGTGACGGCGCCGTCGATTTCGGTCAGCCTGTCAATGAAGGTCAGAGTGAGGTTGCCGGTGCGCTGACCGCTTTTCACCTCGATCGGCATGTCGGTGATGTCCCGGCCGTCAATCGCCACTGATTTCAGCGTCCACCCCCGAAGGGCACCGCCGCCGTTTGGTCGAATCAAGTGAGGTCCGGGCGGCACGCCATCAAGTGTAAAGCTTCCGTCCTTGTCGACGCGCGCGTTCAGGTTCGGACCGACGTCGCTCGGATCCGTGGAAGGCGCGCTCACCCGGACCTGTGTCAGATCGTTCGGGACCGGCGTCTGCGTCGACTGAAACGCGACGGTGCCCGAAAGCGATCCGCCCGTGCGAAGCATGATGGACACGTCGGTCAGGTCGCCGCCGCCGACGGCGAGCGGCTGCGACGCCGAGAGCGGCGTCTCGTCGTCGTTGCTGCGCGCGCGCAGCGTGTAGCGACCGGGCGGGACGTTACCGATGTTGAAGCTGCCGTCCCAGCTGATCCGCGATCCGTAGTTGGTGCCGAGTGCACCGCGTCCGCCCGTTGCCCCGTCGGGTGTCAGGCTGATGTTGCCGCCGCTCGGTCGTGTGCCGTCAGGGTTTTCCACGTGTCCGCTCACGCGCGATGTACGGACCAGCTGCAGGCCGAAGTCCACGTCGAGGACTTCCTGGCTGACGCCGACCGTGATCGGGCGAGCTTCGTTGATCGAGCCGACACCGGGGAAATATGTCGGCGCGTAGTTGAGTTGGTCCTGGTCTTCGCCGGCGCCGCCAAGGAGGGCGGCCACGTTCCCGCGGCCTCCGGCACCGGCAGGGAGAGCGGCCGCGTTCCCGCGGCCTCCGCCGGCCGGCGCGCCCCGTCCACCTCTCCCGCCACCCCCGGCGTTGCCGATGTCGATTCGCGTGACGGCGCTGACGTAGTAGTCGCCGGGGTTGAGTCCCCACACGCGGTACGCGCCCTTGTCGTCGGTCTGTGCCGTGCCCGCGGGTACCAGTCTGCGATCGCCCTGCAGGTACTGATACCGCATGACCCGGACCGTGACGCCCGGCATGACATCGCCGTCTTCGTCAACCACGTGGCCGGCCAGCACACCGCCGCGAGGCAGGCGGAAGTCGATGCCCTTGATCTGCTGGCCGTCAGCGAGTTGCAGGGGTGTGCCCGCCTGCAGCGGACGCCGTTGCCCGTACGAGAGACCGATGAAGCCGCTTTTTGATGCCGAAAGCGTGTACCGTCCAGCGGGAAGTTCGGGGAAATCGAAGGCGCCGCTGTCGTCGGTGAGCACCCCTCGGCCGCCCGGCAGCTCCGCGGCGTTGATGAACACGCGCGCCCGTTTCACCGGCCGTCCGTTGTCGGCGGCCAGCACGCGGCCCGTCACCCGACCGGCGGGAGCCGGCGTGGCGTTCTGCTGCGCCGGCGTATCGCGAGCCGGTTGGGAGGAAGGCGAACCCTGCTGCTGGGCTCCCGGCTGAGGGCTTTGCGCGGCCGCGCCAGCCACGGCAAGGCCAACGATCAACGGGAGCAATATCCGGCGCCACATGGCCATCTCCTAGTGTAGTCCCCAGCCCCGACCCCTAGTCCCTGGGCCCGAGTCTCCAGCCCCGAGTCCCCAGCCCCGAGTCCCTAGTCCCCGAGCGTCTAATCCTTAGACAGGAAACGGGCCGTGATGGTTGTCCAGCCCTCTTCCTCGGCGGAACCGACGAGGTTGAGGTCAACATCAGCCAGCGCGGAAACCACCTCGTCGCGCTCGTGCGTGAGCAGACCGCTCACGATCAGCGCGCCGCCAGGCCGAACCGCCTGCCGAAGCCGGCCGGCGGCCCGAATGAGCAAGGCGCCTGTCAGGTTCGCCGTCACGACATCGGCCGGCGGAAGAGGGAGCGTCATCAGATCGCCGGCGGCGAAGCTGACTGTTTGACCGGGATGCGGCATCGGGTTGAGCGCCAGGTTCTCGTTGGCCGATTGAACGGCGTCGGGATCGTCGTCCACACCCAGGGCACGGGCGGCGCCGAGCTGGATGGCGGCGATGGCCAACACCCCCGAGCCGGTGCCGACGTCGAGCACGAACGCACCCGTCAGGTCGATCGCTTGAAGCGCCGCGAGACAGAGGCGGGTGGTCGCATGATGTCCGGTGCCGAATCCCATGGACGGGACGATGACGATGGTGATCGGCCGCTGGCTCGTCGCTGGCGGCTCGTGACTCGTGGCTCGTGGCTTGTGCCACGGAGGCGCGACGGTGATTCGGCCCACCGTGACCGGCGTCAGCTTCTCTTGAGAGCGGCGCGCCCAGTCGTCGTCCGGGATGTCGATGGGCGAGGCATGAAACCGCGGCCCAAGGGCCGCAACGGCGCTGTCGCGTTCGATAAAGGTCGGGAAGAAAATACGGAGCGCTGAACCGGGCCCTATTTCTTCGATCGCCGTGGGTCCGAAGTCGTCGGCGATGGCCAGGACGCGGTCGGCATGGGCCTGGTCCGGCGCGTCGATGTCGAGCGCGGGCCAGAGCCTACCCAAACATGTCCTTGACGCGGTCGAACAGATTACGTTCGTCCTGCTCGTCCTGGTGCTTGCGCGGCTGGAATTGTTCCTTCGGCAGCGTCCTGGCGAGTTGCTCGAGCACCTGCCGTTGCTCTTTGCTCAGCTTCCGGGGCGTCTGTACCTGCACGGTGGCAAACAAATCGCCCCTGCCGTGCCCGTTGACGTCGGGCATCCCCTTGCCTCGCAGCCGCAACGTGGTGCCCGTCGGCGTGCCTTCCGGCACCTTCACGTTGTCGATCCCGTCGAGCGTCGGCACCTGAATCTCACCACCGAGCGCCACGGTCGTGAAGTTGACCGGAATCTCGCAAAACAAGTTCAGGCCGTCACGCCGGAAATACTCGTGCTCCTGCACGTGGACGACGACAAAGAGGCTCCCGGCGGGTCCACCGGCGCTGCCTGCCTCGCCTTCGCCCTGAAGGCGGAGCTGCTGTCCGGCGGCAATGCCGGCGGGGATCTTCACCGTGATCTTGCGTTCGCGCGTCACGCGGCCGGCACCGCGGCACGACTGACACGGTTTGCTGATGAGCTTTCCCGCGCCGCGACACTGGGGACATGTGCGCGCGACGGTGAAGAAGCCCTGCTGGAAACGCACCTGTCCCAGACCCCGGCATTGGCCGCACACCGTGGGTGTCGATCCTGGCGTCGCGCCCGTGCCGCTGCACTTCTCGCAGCTTTCCTGACGCGGAATCTGGATGCTGGTTTCCGCGCCCTTCGCCGATTCCTCGAATGAGATCTCGAGGTCGTAGCGCAGATCGGCGCCGCGCTGGGGCCCGCCGCGCCGCCGGCCGCCGCCGAGGAGATCGCCGAAGCCGAAGATGTCGCCGAGGCCGCCGAGGATGTCCTCGAAGCCCGAAAACACCGTCGGATCGAAGCCCCCGCCCGACGCGCTCACTCCCGCATGCCCGAACCGGTCGTACGCGGCGCGCTTGTCGGCGTCGGCGAGAATCCCGTATGCCTCGGCGCACTCCTTGAACTTCTCTTCGGCCTCGTGATCGCCGGGGTTCCGGTCGGGGTGATACTTGAGCGCGAGCTTGCGGTAGGCGCTCTTGAGCTCCACCTCGGTGGCGCTCCGCTCGATGCCGAGAATCTCGTAGTAGTCGCGCTTGCTCACGCCTTGGCCACCTTCACCATCGCGGGCCGAAGCAGGCGGTCGCCCATCATGTAGCCCTTCCGCAATTCCCCGATCACTTCTCCTTCCCGGTGATTGGGGCTCGTCTCCTGAATCACGGCCTGGTGGATGTTCGGGTCGAAGCCTGCGCCCAGCGATTCGAACGGCTTCACGCCGGACTTCTTCAACAGGTCGTGCAGCTTGGCGTGAATGAGCTCCACGCCTTTGCGATACGCGTCGGTTTCGCCGCCGGCGTCGACGGTCAGCGCGCGGTCGAAGTCGTCAACGACGAGCAGCAGCTCGTGCAGCAGATCGACCACCGCCTGGTCGGCTTGCTCGCGGCGCTCGCGTTCGATGCGCTTGCGATAGTTGTCGAACTCGGCCGACTTGCGCAACCACCGATCGTGGTACTCGTCGCGCTCGCGGCGGAGATCGTCGGCCGGGTCGCCGATCGCGCCGACGCCGCCATCGTTGATGTTGTTTCCGGGCCCGCCGTCGGCGCCGGGATCAGTTGCCGCCGGCGAGGTCTCCGCCGGGTTGGGCACGGGTTTGTCAGCCATACCTTCCTAGTTGGGATCGCGCAGCACTCGTGAGACGGCCTGAGCGGCGCCCTCAACGACGTCGATGGCGCGGGGTAGCGCATACGCGTCGGCCCAATCACGCCCACCGTGCCGACGCCCATCCCGTCGCCGTAGGTTGAGACGATCAGACTGAACGACCTGAGGCTCGGGTCGAGGTGTTCGGCGCCGATGACCACCGTCAATCCGGGACCGTCGATGTACTCGTTCAGCAGCCGGACGAGCCGCTGTTTCTCTTCCATCATCTGGAGCAGCGTCTGCAGGGTCCCGAGCGCGAGCCCGTGCGTGCTTTCGAGCAGCGTCGCGGCGCCGTCCACGTAGATGGTCGGGTTGCCGGGCAGATCGGCGAACGTCGAGGTTGCCAGGCGCATCGCGCGGGCCAGCAGCGCGTCGTACAGCAGGCGCTCTTCGTTGATGCGATCGCGCACGGCTTGGCGGGCGCGAAGGAGCGGCAGGCCCGAGAACTCGGCGTTCAAGTAGTTGGCCGCCTGCCTGAGATCGTCGGCGTCGAGCGGCTCGCTGATATCGATGACCTTCTGAATGACGTCGCCGCCGCGCGCGACGATGACGACGAGCACGCGCGACGCGCTGAGGGGAATGAACTCGACGCGATCGAACACGGCGCCTTCCTGCGCCGGCCGCAGGACGAAGCCGATGTGGCCCGACGCCTGCGCCACCACGTGCGACACCTGGGGCAGCAGCGAATCGAGCAGCCGGCCCGAATGGTCGCGCCGCAGCCGGGCTTCGACGGCGCTCGCCGTCCGGCTCGGCCGTTTCGCATCGAGCAGCAGGTCCACGTAGAAGCGATAGCCGCGATCGGTTGGAATCCGTCCCGCCGACGTGTGCGGCTGCTGCACGAACCCTTCGTCCTCGAGGCGCGCCAGGATGCTGCGCACCGTCGCCGACGACACGCCCAGCCCCGCGGCCGTGACGAGCACCGACGAGGCGACCGGTTCGCCCGTCGCGATGTACGCGCGTACGAGCGCGGCCAGCACGCGTTTCGATCGATCGTGGGGTCTCAGTGTGCATTGGCACTCGTGCTGTAACGACTGCCAAACATTATACACCGGCGCGCGACGCCAGTTGGCGCGCGGCGCTGCGCGCCTCTGCCACGATTTGCGCGTGGTCGACCCGAACCGGCGCCCCGTCCTCGACAAGTACTTCCCCGTCGACGATCGTCGTGCGGACGTCGGTCGCGCGTGCCGAGTAGACGAGCGTCGAGTACGGATCGGGACCGGGCGTCAGATGCGGTCGATCGCGATCGACGACGATGAGATCGGCGCGCTTGCCGGCCTCGATCGATCCGATCTCGTCCTCGAGTCCGAGCGTGCGTGCGCCGCCGCGCGTGGCCATCGATAGCGCGTCGCGGGCGGTCAACGTCCCCGGGCCGCTGTGCACCGCCTGGAGCAGAGCCGCCAGGCGCATTTCCTCGAACATGTCCAGATGGTTGTTGCAGGCCGCGCCGTCGGCGCCGAGCGACACGGTGATACCGCGCGCCCGCATCGCGGCCACCGGCGCGATGCCCGATCCAAGTTTCAGGTTCGAGCCGGGGCAGTGCATCACGCTGACGCCGTGCTCGGCGAGCAGACCCTGCTCGCGATCGTCCACCCAGACGCAGTGCGCGGCGCACAGACGCGGCGTGGCGAGGTCGAGGCTCGCGAGGTACTCGATGTTCGCCATGCCGCCGGACATCCGGCGGACGATCGCGATCTCGTCGCGCGACTCCGACGCGTGCGTGTGCACCAGCGCGCGGCGATCGGCCGAGAGGCTCGCCACGGCCTCGAGCAGTTCGCGCGAGCACGACACCGCGAACCGCGGCGCGAATGCGGCGCGCAACCGTCCGTGTTCGGCGCCGTCCCACCTCGCGCCGATGGCCACGCTCTCGTCGAGCGAGGCCTGCGTCTTCTCCTGCAGCCGCGCCGGAACCTCGTCGCTTCTGTCCATCATGCACTTGCCGATCGTCGCGCGGATGCCGCTCTCGGCCGCCGCTTCGAAAACGACGTCTGTGTCATGCACCGTCTCCATCGTCAACACCGTCGTCGTGCCGCCCGACAGCAGTTCGGTGATGCCCAGGCGCGCGGCGGCGCGGAGCGTCGTCGGCGTGTGAGCCGCTTCCATCGGCCACACGCGGCGCCGCAGCCAGTCCATCAGCGGCAAGTCGTCGGCGTAGCCCCGGAACAGCGTCTGGCAGAGGTGCACGTGTGTCTGAATGAGGCCGGGAAGGACCCAGCCGCCGCGGGCGTCAATCACGCGATCGTGGCGTTCCGGCTCTTGAGCGACGTCCGGCCCAATCGCGGCGATACGCCCCTCGCGGATCGACACGTCGCCCTCGACGATGTCGAATTTGTGGTTCATCGTGACCACGACGCCGCCGCGAATGAGGAGGGACATGCACGAAGCACGGCAGTCTAGTGGTTCATTCTTTCGTGGGCGCCAGCTTTGGTGGTTCCCATTTCATCGACCGTCCGGCGCCGTCGCCGGCCACTTTTCCGTGTTTGACGGCGATGAGCTCGGCAAGGATGCTGACGGCGATTTCCTGTGGTGTGACGGCGCCGATGTCGAGCCCGATCGGCGCGTGGACATGTTTGAGGGTCTCGGGCGCCATCCGGGCGGCGACCAGCTCCTCGTAGATGCGCGCGACCTTTGCGCGACTGCCAATCAGACCGAGATAGCGCAGCTCGAGCGGCGCGAGTGCCCGCAGCGCCTCGAGGTCGTTCGTGTGCCCGCGCGTCACGACGACGGTGTAGGCGTGGGCCGGGAGGCTGGCGCGCGCGATCCACGTGGGGATGTCGTCGACGACCACCTCCACGGCATCCGGGAACCGTTCGCGGTTCGCGAACTTCTCGCGGTCGTCAACGACGTGGACCCGGAATCCCACTTCGTGCGCGACGCGCGCCAGATGGTATCCGACGTGGCCGGCGCCGATGATGTACAACTCCGGCGATGGCTCGATGGGTTCGATGTACACGTCCATCTGTCCGCCGCAAATCAATCCGGTTTCCTGGGCGAAGTCATCGTCCAGCTCATAGTGGACGAGCTCGGGACGGCGGCTCGTGATGGCTTCGCGCGCCTTCCAGAACGCGTCGTTTTCATAGCAGCCGCCGCCGATGGTTCCGACGATGCGGCCATCGGCGAACACGAGCATCTTGGCGCCTACGCGCTGGGGCGTCGAGCCGCGGGCCGAGACGATCGTCACAAGCGCTGCCGGTTCGCCGCGTTCGAGCGCGTCGGCGACGGCCGTAAAAACCTCTTGGTTCACTGCTGGGATTATAGAGGCAGGACGGGCTGGACGGGCCTGGAAGGCCCCGAAGGGCTAAGGGCTGAGGGCTGAGCGCTGAGGGCTGAGGGCTGAGGGCTGAGCGCTGAGGGCTGAACACGTCGTCCTGTCTAACTGTGCACTTGCTTGACGCGCCTTCGTGCAGCCGTCCCGCCTGTCCTGCGCTTCCAGCCGCTCCCGCCCTCCTGCCTGACCTGCCCGTCCGGCCGCGTGTTCTGCCCCTGCTGCCTGACCAGCCATCCCGCCCTCGCGATCACTTGTGCAGTTCGCAGGTTTGCACCGGTTCAGTCCCCGCGAGGAACGCCTCGCGAACGACGCGGGGACAGGCGGGAAGGGCGAGCTTGCCCGTGTCCGCGTCGATGTCCGCGAAGGAGATGCCGTCGGGCACCTGGAAGGTATCGCCCGAACGGCCCGCGAGCGCGCGCGTCATGAACTCGGTCCAGATGGGAAGAGCGGCCTGGGCGCCGCTCAGCCCCACAGGCTGGTTGTCATCGAAGCCCACCCACACCGCCGTCAGCAGTTCGGGGGTGAACCCCACAAACCATGCGTCGCGCAGGTCGTTGGTGGTGCCGGTCTTGCCTGCGGCGTCGAGCGTGAACCCGCTGGTGCGCGCGCCGGCCGCGGTGCCTTCGTTGAGCACGCTGCGGAGCATGTTGGTGACCAGATACGTCGTGTCGGGCCGCGCGATCGTTCGCGTCGCTGTGGACGTGTTCTTGGTCACGTCGAGTCCGCCGCTCGTGATCGACAGGATGTGTTTCAGGGGCCGCAGCCCGCCGAGGTTGGGGAAAATCGTGTAGGCCGTCGCGATTTCGTAAGGAGTCGCTTCGAACACGCCCAAAGCAATCGACGGATAGGCCCTCGGCGGGGTGCCGATGCCGAGCTTCTTCCACAGCGCGGCGACGCGGTCGTAGCCGGCGGCCTGCGCCACGTGAATGGTCGCCAGATTCCGCGAATGCGCGAGGGCGTGCCGGTACGTAATCGGTCCGTCGTAGGTCTTTTCGTAGTTCTCCGGCGTCCACACCTGGTCGTCGAACTCGAAGGTTTCCGGTTCGTCGAGCGTGATCGATGCCGGCGTGACGTCCGTGCGGCCTAGGGCCGCGGCCTGTTCGAACGCCGCGAGGTAGACAAACGGCTTGAACACCGAGCCGGGCTGGCGGCGGGATAACACGACGCGGTTGTATTGCGACTGGTTGTAGGATCGGCCGCCGACAAACGCCAGGATCTCGCCGGTGCGCGGATCGAGGGCGATGAGCGCCGCCTCGGCCTTGCCCTTCCGCCGCCGGCGAGACAGCAGCTGGTCCACGTTCGTCAGCCCGCTCCGCACGGCGTCCTGCGCGATCCGCTGCAGGTGGAGATCGAGCGTCGTGTGGACTTCCACCGTCTGGTTGGTCGTCGTCGTCAGTCCGGGATAGTCGGCGTCGAGCGTCTGCCCGACGAAGTCGACGAAGTAGGGGGCTTCCGCTTCGAGCGCCCGTTGAACGACGGCGAGGGGTTCCTGGGCCGCGCGGTCGGCCATCGGCGCCTTGATGTAGCCCGAATCGACCATCGTCGGACAGGACCACGTTGCGGCGCTCGCGGCACCGCTGCGGGTTGTTGAACGGCGAGAGCGCCGTCGGCGACTGAATCACGCCGGCGATCGTGGCGGCTTCGGCCAGCGACACGTTGCTGACGTCCTTGCCGAAGAACAGGCGTGAGGCCTCGCTGACGCCGACAATCGCGAACGATCCCCGCTGGCCGAGCGGAATTTCGTTCAGGTACATCTCGAGAATCTCGTCCTTCGACGCGCGGCTCGTGAGGATGACCGAGACGAAGATTTCGAGCGCCTTCCGTTTGAGCGAACGTTTTCGTGCGTCCTGCAGCGTCATGCCTTCGAATTTCGGGAGGAAGACGTTGCGGACCAGCTGCTGCGTAATCGTGCTGCCGCCTGCCAGGTACGCGCGCTTGCCGCTGACGTACGAGGCGACGGCTCCGAGGACGCCGATGGGATCGACGCCCGGATGTTCGTAGAACCGGCGGTCTTCGATCGACAGCACGGCCTCCACCATCCGGGGCTGAATGGCCGAGAGCGCGACCGGCCGACGCTTCTCACGCTCGCCGGCGATGATGGACGTGAGCACGGGCGCGTCAAGCGTGAGCCGATCGGTCGCACGAGTGCCGCGCTCGAGGCGCATCACATGATCGGACAGACGCGTCACGGCCGGGCGCTTCGCGGTTGACTTGGCGTTGGCAGCGCCCGGCCGATCGAACCCGACACGGACGATCTCGCCCTTGAACTCGGCGCCCCGCGGCATGATCGACACGGTCCCGCCGACTTCCGCGAATTCGCCGGGCTTCTCCACTTTGGGCCGCTGGGCGTAGCCCAGATCGTTCAACCGATCGACGAGGCCGCGAGTGGTCAGCGATTGGCCCCGCCGGATCTCGAGGGGCCGCGCGAACACGCGCGGCAGCACGCGATCGCGCTCGCCGTGGAGCCGTTGGTCGATGAGCTTGGAGAACGCGACGTAGTAGTAGACGGTGACGCCGCACATCAGTGTGACCAGCACCACCAGCGAGATCGCCGTCACTCGTACCCAACGCTTCCGCCACCACGACGCGATCAGGATCTTGACGCGGACTGCCTTCTTCATGAGTCCAGTTCTTCACGAACAGCAAGAGCCGCGAAGCGCACAAGGTTCTGTGTGTTCTTCAGTGCGCCTGGTGGTTCTGAGATCGCTCAGATCGTGATGACCCAATGTTGCCCCATTTGAATCGGGAGGGCGTCGTACAGGCGTTCGACGAGGGCTGGACCGTACTGGTTCAGAAACCAGACGAAGCCGACCGTCCGTTCCTGCGCGTGGCCGCCGGGGAAGGCGAGCGCGCGGGTGCGCAGAAACTGCCGGCGAAGGGTGTCGTGCCGCCGCTTCGCGGCCTGGATCGTCTTCCCGCGGAGGTTCTCGAGGTCGTGCTGCATCCGGCCGAGCGTCGTGCGGGCGGCGCCTTCGAGCGTGGGATCGAGCGCCGGCAGCGCGGCAACGACGCGACTCATCTGTTCGTCGAGCGCATGCGCGGCCGCCTCAAAAGCCTCGTCCACTGCGGGAGGAATCTGCGTCTTCAGCAGCTCGTTGAGCGCGCCATCGTCCTGGGGCTGCAGCGCTTCGAGCGGGACGTTGTACTTCGCAAGAAAACGGACCGCCGCCGAGTCGACCAGCGTGGCCGTGGCTCGGGGATACATGAGGGGCATCGGCACGCCGAAGTGCTCGTAGACGCCGCGCAGTTGTCCGAGATAGGCCAGTTCGTTCGGGCCGGCCACGTAACAGATGGTCGGGAAAATCGCGTCCTGAACAATCGGCCGCAGCAGCACGCTGGGGCTGAAGCCCGCGGGCCGATCTGTCGCTTCCTGCGCGAGCGCGGCGGCAGCGTACGTCTTGTCTCCGACGACGAACTGACCGTCCTGCTGCCGGATTGCGCGGCGGCTCCCGGCCGCGGCTCCGTCTGGATCAACGTCCAGCCGGAACAGGGCCGGCGCGCCGTCCTGTGTCTGGACCTGCGCGTGATAGCCCTGCGCGACCAGGTCGGCGCCGGCCTTCGCGGCCGCTCTCGCCGTATGCCCCTGGCGTTGACAGCTCACGCGCGAAGACCTGACCGACCAGCGGTCTTCGTGGCCGTGTCTGACGCGTCGTACACAATCAGCCCTCGTTCGCCAAGCACGCGCTCGAGCCATCGTCCGAACGCCTCAACCATGCCGGCGCCCGGCCTGTAGGCGGCGCGGAGGTCGGAGAGGAGCGAGGCGCGGAACTCGGTGGCCGGAAGAATCTGTTCGAGCTCGGAGAGAACCGCCGAGATCCGATCGTCGAGCGTGATGGTGGCGACGGGAACCGGGTCGCCGCCCGGCCGCGGCGGCAGGGCGACCGTGCGAGACGCCAGCTCTTCATCGAAGACCGTGCACGACCGCACTTCGTCCCAGTCGTGATCCTCGGCCTCGATCCAGAAGATCGCCACCGCCGGCAGGCCGTGGTCGCGCGATACCGTTTCCGCGACCTTGAGCGCCGTGACGGCTTTGAGGAGCGTGTAGACCGGCCCGCCAAAGAGCCCAGCCTGTTGGCCGGTCAGCACAGCCACGGTGCGGGCGTCGGCCAGTCGCTGAGCGGCGGAGCGCGCCGCCGCCGGCGCGCCTCGCTGCTCCTGCTGAGCGCGAATCGCCCGGGCCAGCTCTTCCGGTCGGCGGGGATAAGCCTGGGTCCGGGCGATGGCCGCGGCCCACGCCGACTCATCAGCGGGATTGCCGGAAAAAAACGGCGCGAGGCCGCCGAACTCGTGTGCGTAGTCGGCCGCAAGGCGCTTCACCCACGGAAAGCGGCGGACGTCGACGCCCATGAGGCCGGACGGTTCGCTAGTCTGGGTGGACCCAGTCGATGCCGTCGAGGTTGTCGAGGGATTCGCCTGCACCGGAAATCTACTTTACACGGATACTGGTGCGGCGTGCGAGGTACGGCGCGCAATCCGTTGAAGCGACAGCGTTTCGGTGTTACGATGAGCACCTTCCCTGAGGAGTCTTCACTGCACACGGAAGCTGCCGGCACTTCGCCCCCTGATGCCTTCGGTCCATTTCGCGTGCTTCATCAGATCGGCGCTGGTGCTCTGGGTCCAGTGTTCCGTGCGTACGAACCCGAGCGCGATCGGCTGGTCGCGGTCAAACTGTTCCGCCTGGATCTGCCGCCCGAACGCGTTCATCACCTGGTCGCGGAGTTCGAACAACTGATTGCCGCCGATCTCGGGCACCCGGCGATTGCCGCGCCTCGCGCGACCGGCATCGATGGCGTGTGCGCCTATCTCGCTCAGGACTACGTCACCGCCGACTCGCTCGACATCGTGATCCGCGAGAGCGGTCGGGCGCTGCCCGCCGACGCGCTGCGCGTGGCCACGCAACTGGCAGATGCCCTCGATTTCGCGGCCGTTCGCCAGGTGGTTCACGGCGCGCTGCATCCCCGCGACGTGCTGCTGTCGAAGGAGGAGGTTCGCCTCACGGGTCTCGGCGTGACGCGCGCGCTCGAACGCGCCGGCGGCTCCGCGCCGATGCGCCGGCCCTACACCGCGCCCGAGCGCATCGGGGGAGGCGCCTGGGATCGCCGCGCGGACGTGTTCAGCCTTGGCGCGGTCGTCTCACGAACTGCTCTGGGGACGCCGGCTCTCCGGAAGCGGCGCGCAGGCCGCGGAAAGCCTGACCGAAATGCCTGGCGCCGACCGCGAGACGCTGCGGCACGTGTTTGCGCGCGCGCTGGCCGACGACATGGCCGACCGGTTTGCCACCGCGACCGAGTTTGCTCAGGCGCTCGCCGGCGCCTTCGACCTGGATGTGAGGGCGATCAGTTCGCGGCCACCGGTCGGTCGTACCTCGTCGAGGGTCGCCTCGCGAAGCGCCGCAGTTCCGCCGCCGAGTGCCGAACCGAGGCTTCCGCTCGATGGCGAGGGTCTTGCGGACCACGATCTCGCGCTGCACCCCGGCGCAGCCAGGCGATGAATATCAGCTTCGCGATCACGCCGACGGGCGCTATCAACAGGTCGAGGCCGTGGCGGAGATGGAACCGGCGGCGGTGGACCCGGAATCCGAACCTCTCGAGGTGCTGCCACCAGAAGGCTTTCTGTCGCCACGCGCGCCGGCGGAATCGTCGTCTGGGTCTCTCATGTGGCCACTTGCACTGGCCGGGATCATCGGGTCAGCGCTGGGTTTTGGGGCAGGCTACGCGGTAGCCATTCGCGAGCATCCGTCGGCCGCCGCTGTTGTCGCGGCGACGCCATCTCCTGCCGCGCCCGTGCCGCCGGCAGGACGGGACTTCACCGAGGGGAAGGTGAACGAGGCCGATAGCTCAACGCCTCCGAAGACTGTCGCCCCGCAGCCGGCGCCCGCAGCCATTCCCCAGCCGGCTGCTGAACCAGTTGCACCGGCAGCGCCGGCAGCAGCGCCCCCTCTTTCGGGCCGCGTGCTTGTCCGATCCACTCCGGTGGGCGCCCATGTGTTTGTTGATGGCCAGGCCCACGGCGACACCCCGGCGACCGTTCGCGATTTGAGTCCCGGCCCGCACCGGATCCGCGTCGTGCGCGACGGCTATACGACGGTTGATCGCCGAATTGTCGTGTCGACGTCGCGGCCTGCGCATTCGCTCCTTGTGGCCATGTCGCGGATCAGCAAACCGGCTCCGGCGGCCCCGGTGGCGAAAACGAACGCCGTACCTCGAGCGACGCCTGTCGAGGGAGTCAGCAGACCCGCCGGTGCCCAGACGGCGCCCGGAGCCCCGGCCGGCGACGGCGGGCTTGTGGTGGAATCGAAACCCGCCGGCGCCAGAGTGTTCGTTGACGGCCGCGAGGTGGGGACGACGCCGCTCAGTCTGCCTGGCGTCACGGCAGGAGAGCATGCGGTCCGGCTCGAGCGCGACGGCTACCAGCAATGGTCGTCGTCGGTGCGGGTCGTCGCGAGCGAACAACACCGGGTCACCGCATCGTTGGAGAGATGAGCGTGGAAGCCATACTCGCACTGGAAGACGGTACCTGGTTTCGTGGCGTGGCCGCCGGCGCTTCTGGCGAAACCGGCGGAGAAGTCGTGTTCAACACGAGCATGACGGGGTACCAGGAAGTGCTCACCGACCCGTCGTACTCCGGGCAGATTGTGACGATGACCTGTCCCGAGATTGGGAACTACGGCGTGACGGTGGGCGACGGCGAGTCACACGCGCCACAGGTGGCGGGTTTCATCGTCCGCGAACAGTCGCCCGTGGCGAGCAACTGGCGCGCCGAGGGGACGCTGCGCGATTACCTCGTCGCCCATGGGATTGTGGCGATCGCCGACATCGACACGCGCGCTCTGACGCGCACGCTGCGTTCGGGCGGCGTCATGCGCGGCGTCGTCGTTACCGGGAGCGCGCTCGATCCCGCCGAGCTCGTCACACGTGCGCGAGCGCTGCCGAAAATGGAGGGCTCGGATCTCGTGCGCGGTGTGACCGTCGAGCACGCGTTCGACTGGCGGGAAGAGGATCCGGGTGAATTCGGCATCGCGCCCGGACGCGTGGCGAAGCGGCGGCTGAAGATTGCCGCGTACGATTTCGGGATGAAGCGCAACATCCTCCGGCGGCTGAGCGCGCACGGCTGCGACGTCCGCGTGTACCCGGCGACCGCGCCGGCGGCCGAATTGCTCGCGACCAAGCCCGATGGCATTTTCTTGAGCAACGGCCCCGGCGATCCGGCGGTGCTCACCTACGCCATCGACAATGTCAGAGCGCTGGTGGCCTCGGACGTGCCGGTGTTCGGGATCTGTCTGGGCCATCAGGTGCTCGGTCTTGCGATGGGGGGGACGACGTTCAAGCTCAAGTTCGGACACCGCGGTGCCAACCACCCCGTGAAGAAGCTCGACACGGGCAAGATCGAGATCACGTCCCAGAACCACGGTTTCGCCGTCGATCCCCAATCGTTGCCCACTGAGGTGGCCGTCACGCACGTCAACCTGTACGACGGCACCGTCGAAGGGCTGCGCCACAAGAGGCATCCGGTGTTCTGCGTGCAGTACCACCCGGAGGCGTCGCCCGGGCCTCACGATGCCGACTATCTCTTTGACGATTTCATTGGGCTCATAGAAGGGGCTGGGGGCTAGGGCTAGGGGCTAGAGACTAGGGGCCAGGGGGGCTAGGGACTCGGGACTCAGGGATGGAGATGATGGAGATTAGGACGAGGTTCTTCTCGTCCCTAGTCCCTAGTCCCGAGTCCCTAGCCCCTAGTCTCTAGTCCCCAGCCCCAAGCCGCCAAGCCCCGAGTCCCGCCCCGTGTAGAGATGCCAAAGCGTACCGACCTGAAACGCATTCTCGTCATCGGCTCGGGCCCGATCGTCATCGGGCAGGCGTGTGAGTTCGACTATTCGGGCAGCCAGGCCTGCAAAGCCCTGCGGAGTGAGGGCCTCGAAGTGATCCTCGTCAACAGCAATCCGGCGACGATCATGACGGATCCCGAACTGGCCGATCGCACCTACGTCGAGCCGCTCACCACGGAAATCCTCGAGGCGATCATCGCGCGCGAGCGGCCCGATGCGATCCTGCCGACCGTCGGCGGGCAGACCGCGCTCAACCTCGCCGTCGATCTGGCCAATGCCGGCATTCTCGACAAATACGGCGTCAAGCTGATCGGCGCATCGATCGCGGCGATCAAGGTGGCCGAAGACCGCCTGCTGTTCAAGGATGCGATGCGCGAAATCGGGCTCGACGTGCCGATGAGTGGTCTGGCGCGGTCCCTTGACGAAGCCACGAGCCTGTCGCAGACGCTGGGCTTTCCGCTCGTCATCCGCCCGTCGTTTACGCTCGGCGGCGTGGGAGGCGGCATCGCCTACAACGTCGAAGAGTTCCACGAGCTCGCGGGGCGCGGCCTCGAGTTGAGCCCGGTGCACGAAGTGCTGGTTGAAGAATCGGTGATTGGCTGGAAGGAATTCGAGCTCGAAGTGATGCGCGACGCGGCCGACAACTTCGTCGTCATCTGCTCGATCGAGAACATCGATCCCATGGGCGTGCACACCGGCGACAGCATCACCGTGGCGCCGATCCTGACGCTCAGCGACAAAGAGTATCAGCGGATGCGCGACGCGGCCCGCCTGATCATCCGGCGCGTGGGCGTCGAAACCGGCGGGTCGAACATCCAGTTTGCGGTGAACCCCGCGGACGGCCGGATGGTCGTGATCGAAATGAACCCCCGCGTGTCGCGCTCGTCGGCGCTCGCGTCGAAAGCGACGGGCTTCCCGATCGCGAAAATCGCCGCCAAGCTCGCGCTGGGATATCGTCTCGACGAAATCCGCAACGACATCACGCGCCTCACGCCCGCCAGCTTCGAGCCGACCATCGACTACGTCGTCGTGAAGATTCCGCGGTGGAACTTCGAGAAATTCCCGCAGGCCGACCGCACCCTGACGACGCAGATGAAATCGGTGGGCGAGGCGATGGCGATTGGACGGACGTTCAAGGAAGCGTTCATGAAGGGCGTCCGCTCGCTCGAGCTCGGACGGAGCGGCCTGTTGTTCGCCCCTGCGACCGGCGACCGCACCGAAGGGATTGCCGGCACCGAAGGGGAGAGCGACGCGGCGCTGCGGAAACGGCTGGCCGTTCCGAACGATCGCCGGATGTGGGACGTGTTCCGCGCACTCGATCGCGGGTGGACCGTTGAACAGGTGCACGAGCCGACCAACATCGATCAGTGGTTCCTTCGGCAGTTCGCCGAGATCGTCGAGCTGCGGCGCGAGGCCGCGGCGGCCGGCCTCGACAGGCTGACACCAGCGCTGACTCGCAAGCTCAAGCGCTCCGGCTTCGGCGACCAGGAGATCGCGCTCGCGCTCGACACGACCGAAGCCGCCGTTCGCGAGCGGCGCGCCGCCTACGAGCTCAAGCCTGTCTACAAGCGCGTGGACACGTGCGCGGCGGAGTTCGAGTCGTTTACGCCGTACCTGTACAGCTCGTACGAACCGACATGTGAGTCGAATCCCAACGCCCGGCCAAAGGTCGTCATCCTCGGCAGCGGCCCCAACAGGATCGGTCAGGGCATCGAGTTCGACTACTGCTGCTGCCACGCCGCCTTTGCGTTGCGCGAGGACGGGTTCGAAACGGTGATGATCAACTGCAATCCGGAAACCGTGTCCACCGACTACGACACGGCGGATCGGTTGTATTTCCAGCCGCTCACCTTCGAAGACGTCATGGCGGTCATCGACACCGAATCGTCGGCCGGTGGCGAGGTCTCGTGCCTCGTGCAGTTCGGCGGCCAGACGCCGCTCAAACTCTCGCTCGCGCTGCAGCAGGCCGGCGTGAGAATCCTCGGCACGTCGCCCGATTCGATCGATCTCGCCGAGGATCGGCAGCGTTTTGCGGCCCTGCTGTCCAAACTGAACATCACGCAGCCCAGGAGCGGCACCGCCACGTCGCGCGAAGAGGCGCGCGACGTCGCGGCGGCGATTGGATTTCCGGTGGTCGTTCGGCCGTCGTATGTGCTCGGCGGCCGCGCGATGGCCATTGTCTATGACGTCGCGACGCTCGACCACTACATGACGTACGCCGTGGACGCGTCGCCGGAACATCCGGTGCTCGTGGACAGGTTTCTCGAAGACGCGTTCGAGTTCGACGTGGACGCCGTGGCCGACGCGACGGGCGCCGTGGTCATCGGCGGCATCATGGAGCACATCGAAGCGGCGGGCATCCACTCGGGCGACAGCTCGTGCGTGGTCCCGCCGTTCATCTGCCCCGAGCGGCACCTGCAGACGATTCGCGATCACACGCGCCGCATCGCCCGCGCCCTCGGCGTCATCGGGCTCATGAACGTCCAGTTCGCGACGAAAGACGATGTCGTGTACGTGCTCGAAGTGAATCCGCGGGCGTCGCGCACGGTCCCGTATCTGTCGAAGGCCACGGGCACGCCGCTGGCCAAGATTGCGGCCAAGGTCATGGCGGGCAAGACGCTGGCCGAGCTCGGGCTCACGAAGGACCTCGAGGTGTCGGGCGTGTTCGTCAAGAGCCCGGTGTTCCCGTTCGTCCGGTTCCCCGGTGTGGACTCGATTCTCGGTCCCGAGATGAAATCCACCGGCGAAGTGATGGGCGGGTCGAGCAACTTCGGAGTCGCCTTCGCGAAGGCGCAGCTCGCGGTGGGGCAGCGGCTTCCGCAACACG
The DNA here is from genome assembly GCA_963755195.1 of uncultured Acidobacteriota bacterium. Taxonomy (GTDB): domain Bacteria; phylum Acidobacteriota; class Vicinamibacteria; order Vicinamibacterales; family CAVVIG01; genus CAVQJU01. The sequence continues at coordinate 373,763 of CAVWIZ010000002.1, forward strand.
GCACGGCGTTCGTGAGCGTCAACAACGCGGACAAGGCGAACCTCGTGCCGATCGCGCGCGATCTGGCCGAGCTCGGGTTCCGCCTCATCGCGACGCGCGGTACGGCGGCGCACCTGCGTGCGTACGGCCTCGACGTCGAGGTCGTGTACAAGGTCAACGAAGGGCGGCCGCACATCGCCGACGAGATCGTGAATCGCAAGGTCGATCTCGTCGTCAACACGCCCCTCGGGCGGGAGTCGTTCTTCGACGACCGCGCGGTGCGACGCGCGGCCATGATGCACGAAGTGCCGTGCATCACGACGCTGACTGGTGCAGCCGCCGCCGTTCAGGCGATTCGCGCGCTGCGCGAGCAAGGCCTGGGCGTCCGCGCGCTCCAGGACTACTACGCAGGAACTGCCGACGAGAAGGTCTAACTCGCGCGCATTTTCAGCAACCCGTTCCTAGTCGACAACCGTTTGTCACGAAGCCACTAAGAACACGAAGATCTTTACCTTAAGAGACTTCGCGACATCGTGGCTTCGTGATGTGCAGGCGCGACGAAGTTTGCAGGCAGGCGCGCCGTGCGCGCTGTGGCCGCGATTCCCGCCGTCGCTCTCCTCGTCGGTTGCGCGATCGGCCTTCTCGTTCCTTCTGTTCCGCACGCCGCGGCCTTCACGCTCATGGCCGGCTCGGCCGTCGGCGCCATCGCCGGGTGGCGGCGCGTGTGCGCGCTGTGTGTGGGCACGTGCGTCGCGATCGGCTTCGCGGTCGGCGGCGCGCTCCTCGCGTCCCACGCCTGGCAGCTCGCGCGGTACTCGTCGCTGCGTCTGGCCTTCGACGAACTGGCCCGCATCGAGCGCGCTGAGGCCAACGCCGATCGCCGGTTCGCGCCCGACGACCCATCCGCGTTTGCCATTGTCGAGGGCCGCTTGCGATCCGACGCGTCACCCGGCGCGGCCGGTGTGTCCCTCAACATCAGCGTCGATCGCATTGGCACGCAGGCGACCACCGACCGGTCTCGCAGCGTAGCGGGCGGCGTCCTCGTCACGGTCGTCGGTCTGCTGGCTCGAGAACGCATGCACGAGTGGCGCGCCGGCCGCCGCGTGCGGTTGCCCGTCGAGCTCCACAGGCCCGCGCGCTATCTCGACGCCGGCGTGCGCGACGGCGAGCGGGCGCTTCAAATGCGGGGCATACCACTCGTCGGCACGGTGAAGAGTGGTGCGCTTGTCGAGGTGGTGGCGCGCGCGAGTTGGATCGACGAACGGATGGCCGACGTGCGTGCCCGCGCGCGTCGAGCGATCGGCGACGCGGTCGGCCGTTTCAGCCCGCGCTCGGCGGCCATCGTCACGGCGATCGTGATTGGCGATCGCGCCGGGCTCGACGATGAGGTGCAGCGCCGATTGCAGGAGGCTGGCACCTATCATGTGATCGCGATCTCCGGCGGCAACATCGCGATTCTCGCGGGCCTCATGCTCGGCGGATTTCGTCTAGCTGGAGTGTTGGGGCGCACCGCGATGATCGCGTCGATCGTCGTATTGGGCGCGTACGGGTATCTGGTCGGAGGCGGCGCGTCAGTCGATCGCGCGACGCTGATGGCCATCGTCTATCTGGCGGCCCGTGCCGCCGACCAGCGCAGCCCCCCGCTGAATACGCTCGCCGGCGTCGCCGCGTGCCTCGTCGCGGCGCAGCCGTTTTCGGTGGTCGATCCGGCGTTCGTGCTGACCTTCGGCGCCACGCTCGCCATTCTGGTTGTCGTGCCGGCCGCGCCCTGGCGCCGGGCGCCCCGCCTGCTGGTTCCCGTCGTCACCATGTGCGTGGCGTCGGCCGCGACCGAAGCCGTGCTGTTCCCGGTCGGCGCGCTGCTGTTTTCGCGCGTCACGTTCGCGGGCCTCGCTCTCAACTTTCTCGCGATCCCGTTGATGGCCGTCGCCCAGGTGGCCGGGATGGCGGTGGTGCCCGCAGCCGTCGTCTCACCGGGGCTGGCGCTTGTCTTTGGCTGTGTCGCGCATCTCGGCGCCGCCGGCCTCGTGCAGTCGGCCGATCTCGTCCGGTTCGCGCCGGCCGCCACATTTCGACTCGCTCCGCCGGGGTGGACTGTCGTGGCGATCTACTACGCGGCGGTCTTCGTCTGGTGGCGCTCACGCTCCCGCGTCGCGGCCGGGGCGGCCGTGGCCGCCGCGGTGTGGATGCTTGCGGAGCCGTGGGCGCTTGCGGCCGGACGCGGCGATGGGCGCCTCCACGTGACGTTTCTCGACGTTGGACAAGGCGATGCCGCGTTCGTTCGGTTTCCCGGCGGGGGGACGCTCCTCATCGACGCGGGCGGCGCGCCCGGCCCTTCCGCGTTTGATGTCGGCGATCGCGTCGTGGCGCCGCCGCTGCGGATTGCCGGAGTGCGCCGGCTCGACTATCTCGTCCTCACGCACGGCGATCCCGATCACATCGGGGGCGCCGGAGCGATCGTGCGCGAGTTCCTGCCGCGCGAGGTCTGGGAAGGCATTCCCGTGCCCCGGTTCGAGCCGCTGACCGCGTTGCGCACGGCGGCCCAGGCGCGCGGCATGCAGTGGGCAAACGTGACGGCCGGCACCCACATCGTCGTCGATGGGGTTGACGTGGCCGTCCATCACCCGGGGCCCGCCGACTGGGAGCGACAACGCGTCCGGAACGACGATTCCGTGGTCGTCGAACTGCGCTGGCGCGACGTGTCCGTGCTGCTGACCGGCGACATGGGCAAAGCCGTTGAGCGCACGCTGGTCTCGCGCCTTCAACCTTCGCCGCTGCGTATCGTGAAGGTGCCGCACCACGGCAGTCTCACCTCGAGCTCCCCTGAGTTCGTGCGCGCCGCGGCACCTCGCATGGCCGTATTCAGCGTCGGCCGCGCAAATCGCTTCGGCCATCCCGCTCCGGACGTGCTGGACCGGTACCGCCAGTCAGGCGCCGAGATCTTTCGAACCGACCGCGACGGAGAGGTCACGGTCGACAGCGACGGCTATTCTCTCGACGTCCACACGTTCACGGGCCGCCGCCAACGATTGCACTCGATGCCTGCTTATCACGAAGACGCGAAGGACACGAAGCCATGACGCTCACACACGTCGCATCGAATCTACCGATGGAGCTCGAAGACCTCGTCCGAGAGACGATCGGTTGTTGCTTGGCCGTTCACCGCGAGCTTGGGCCCGGCATGAAGGAAGGCGTGTACTCCCATGCCTGTTGTATTGAGCTTGAAGCGCGCGGCATACCCTACGAAGCAGAAAAGGCAGTGCCGATCCGCTATCGAGGCCGATTGATTTGTACACAACGGATTGATCTTCTGGTCGCTGAGCGGCTTGTCCTAGAAGTTAAGTCGGTCGAATCCATTCACCCCGTCCATGTGGCACAGGCGGTCAGCTACTTGAGAGCCACAGGTCTCCGTGTCGCTCTGGTTCTGAATTTCAATGTGGCTGTCCTCAAGCAAGGCATTCGTCGCGTGGTCTTGTGAATCTGCAGGTAGCTTTTCCTCGTGTTCTTGGTGTCTTCGTGATGAGCAGGCCGTTTAGTCTGCCTGTGGTTCAGATTTCGCCCGTTGCCATTCTCGTTCGAGCTCTTCCAGGTTCATGTCGCTCATCGTCCGGCCAGCGTGCTGAACGGCGCTCTCCATGATCTCGAAGCGGCGGGTGAACTTGTCGTTCGATTTCCGCAGAGCCGTTTCGGGCTCGATGCCGAGCTGGCGCGAGAGGTTGGCGATCGAAAACAGCAGATCGCCCATTTCTTCTTCCGCCCTCTCCTGGTCTGCAGCCGCGCCGCTCTCGACCACTTCGCGCAGCTCGCGAACTTCCTCCTCGATCTTGTCGACGACGTCGGCGGGACGCGACCAGTCGAAGCCGACCGACTTGGCGCGAAGGCCGATCTGGTACGCCCGGAGCAGGGCCGGCAGGGCCGCCGGGACGCCGCCGAGCAGGGTCTTGCGCGCGGCCTGCCCGCCGCGCTCCTGCGCCTTGATCTGTTCCCAGCGCGTCACCACCTCGCCCGCCGTCGCAATCGGCGGTTCGCCGGCGTCTCTGGCGAAGACGTGGGGATGGCGCCGGACGAGCTTGTCGCTGATGCTCGTCAACGCGTCGGCGATCGTGAAATGCCCGGCTTCCGACTCGAGCTGCGCCAAAAACACCGCTTCGAACAGGAAATCGCCAAGCTCTTCGCAGAGCGAGGCGTGGTCGTGGCGGTCGATCGCCTCGAGTACCTCGTACGTCTCCTCGAGGACGAAGGGCTTCAGCGAATCCACGGTCTGCTCGCGGTCCCAGGGGCAGCCGTTCGGAGCCCGAAGGGTGGCCACAATGTCAAGAAGACGGACGAACTCTCTCATTTGGTAAAATTACCAGATTACGTTGAACTTCACCGCCTTCGTCGTGTCGTTGGCCACTACGGCCGCCATCCATCTGGGTGACGTCGCCGACCCGCAGACGGGCGAGCGCCCGGAGCTCAACCTCGAAGGCGCGGCGCAAATGATCGAAATCCTGGCGCTGCTAGACGAGAAGACGCGCGGCAACCTCACCGCGGAAGAGCGTCAGATGCTCGAGCAGGTGCTCTACGAGCTGCGGATGCGGTTCGTCGAAGTCAGCGGCCAGGCCCCGCGAATCGTCCTACCGTGAGCGGCGCCGCGGCGTCCCGCGCGATGCGAGTAACGATCCTCGGCAGCGGGACGTCGAGCGGCGTGCCCGCCATTGGCTGCGATTGCCAGGTGTGCACGTCCGCCGACCCTCGGGATCGCCGGACGCGGCCTTCGATCCTGATCGAGATCGCCGAGCCCGTTCAGCCCGGTGATCGGCCCTTCGCCGGCCTTGTCCGTTTCATCCTCGTCGACACGTCGACCGATCTGCGGGCTCAGGCGCTCGCCAATGACGTCCGGCGCGTCGACGCGATCCTGTTCACGCACGCCCACGCCGACCACGTGTTCGGCATCGACGAAGTCCGGCGGTTCAACAGTATGCAGCGCTCAGCAATCCCGATCCTGGCCGATCCCCAGACACTCGCCGAGATCCGGCGGACCTTTGGCTATATCTTCAATCCGCCGCCGGCCCACGGCGGCGGCGTGCCGAAACTGGCGCCGTTCGCCATTGGCGGCCCGTTTACGCTGGGTGGTCTGGAGATCGTGCCGATTTCGTTGATGCACGGACCGCTGCCGATCCTCGGTTTTCGCGTGGGCACATTCGCGTATCTGACCGACTGCAACCAGATTCCCGACCGGTCGTGGCCCTTGCTCACGGGCGTCCGCACGCTCGTGCTCGACGCGCTTCGCGATCGGCCGCACAGCACGCACTTCAGCGTCGATGAGGCCCTCGCCGTGGTGGCGCGCCTTCGTCCCGAGCACACCTACTTCACGCACATCGCGCACGACCTGGCGCACGCGGCGACGTGCGCGCGGCTGCCCACCGGCGTGGAGTTGGCTTATGATGGCCAGGTGCTGGAGATTCCCGGGTAGACGTGGACACCATTCACTTTCCGGACGACACACGGCCGGACCGCTGGACGCAGCCGGTGCTGGCCCTCGGAAATTTCGACGGCCTTCACCGCGGACATTCCAAGATCCTCGAGCGCCTCCAGCGCGTCGCGCTCGAGCGGCGCGCCACCTCGGTGGTGCTGACCTTCGACCCGCATCCGCCGCGGGTTGTCCGGCCGGACAAAGCGCCGCCGCTCCTGATGACGAAAACCCAGAAGCTCGAGGGACTGGCGCACGCCGGCGTGCAGGGGGCGGCGATCGTTCGCTTCACCCATGAGCTGTCGCAGTGGGATCCCGAGATGTTCGTGCGGATCGTGCTCGTCGACTGGCTGCGCGTCGCGGAGGTCTGGGTGGGCGCGAACTTTCTCTTCGGCCACGATCGGTCGGGCAACTACTCGCTCCTGCGGGCCCTTGGCGGGCGCTACGGATTCAGCGCCGAGAAGATCGACCCGGTTCGCTACAAAGACTTCGTCGTCAGCAGCACGAGGATTCGACGTCTGATCAGCGAAGCCCGCGTGGACGAAGCCGCCGCGTTGCTGGGCCACGCCTACTGCATCGACGGCCTGGTGGTTCGGGGCGACGAGCGCGGCCGCACCATCGGCTTTCCAACGGCGAATCTCTGCACGGAAAACGAGCTGGTGCCGCCGCACGGCGTGTATGCGACCAGCGCCATCATCGACGGCATCGTGCGCCCCTCGGTGACGAACATCGGCACGCGGCCGACCGTGGACACGTCCGGCCGGACCGTGATCGAAACGCACGTGTTCGACTTCGAGCGCGACCTCTACGGCGCGACCATCCGCCTCGCCTTCGTCCAGCGTTTGCGCGACGAGCGGACGTTCGAGTCGGTGGAGGCCCTCAAGACGCAGATGGCCGCCGACTGCGGCCGCGCTCGCGTGCTGTTCGATCGCCTTTCACTGTAGAATCGCCCTCCGTGCCCGCCCAGGAGTTCGCGTTTACCCTCACGCTGACGGGCGATGCCGGTGACACCGACATTGTGGCCGACGTCGTCAGAAGCGTGCTGTCGCACGTCGGGTACGCCGGCGATGCGCTCGACGAGGTGCTGCGGCAGGTGAGCGCCGCCCGCGCGCAGGGACGCACCGCGGCGCCCTGTGACGTGCGTTTCCGTGCGGGCGCCGGCGCCCTGGAGATTGTGGTCTCTCAGGCCGGGCTCGACTGGCGTACGACGTGCCCCCTGCCCATGGAATAGAAGGATCATCCGTACTCCCGAACATGCGTTTGTATAACACCCTCACTCGCAGTGAAGAGCCGTTTGCGCCAGGCCCTGGCAACACCGTGCGCATGTACACCTGCGGCCTCACGGTCTATGCGCGGGGCCATATCGGCAACTTCCGGACTTTCGTGTGCCTCGACGTGCTGCGCCGGACGCTGAAGTACCTCGACGGCTGTGACGTGAAGCAGGTGATGAATTTCACCGACGTGGACGATCGCACGATCGTCGGGGCGCAGAAGGCCGGGATGGACCTGCGCGCGTACACCGATCAGTTCATCGCGGCGTTTCTCGAAGATGCCAAGGCCCTCGGGCTCGAAGACGTGGAGGAGATGCCTCGCGCGACCGACGAGGCCAACCTCAAGGCGATGGCGGACGTCGTGGCCGCCCTCACCAGGAACGGGCACACCTACGTCAGCGACGGATCCATCTATTTCAAGATTTCGACGCTGCCCGATTACGGCAAGCTGGCGCATCTCGACCATGAAGGCATGAAGCCGGGCGCCCGTGTGGACGCCGACAACTACGCGAAAGACGACGCGCGCGACTTCGTCCTGTGGAAGGCCGCCAAACCGGGCGAGCCGAGCTGGGACGTCGTGCAGCCGCCGGGACGTCCGGGCTGGCATCTCGAGTGCTCGGCGATGGCGCTGCGGCTGCTGGGCGAGCCGCCCATCGACATCCACGGCGGCGGCATCGACCTCATCTTCCCGCACCACGAGAACGAGATTGCGCAAAGCGAAGGGGCGACCGGCAAACAGTTCTCGCGATTCTGGGTCCATGTCGAATACCTGCTCGTGGACGAGCAGAAGATGTCGAAGTCGCTCGGCAACACGTACACGATTCCCGACGTGGTCGCGCGCGGGTATCGGCCGTCGGCGGTCCGGTATCTGCTGCTGTCGGCGTACTATCGCAAGCAGCTGAACTTCACGTGGGAGAGCCTGGCGCAGGCCGAAGAGGCGCTCCGCCGCCTCACCGACTTTCTGGCGCGCGTCGACCGCGTGACCGCGGCCGGGTCGCATCCCGACATCGCGGCGCGGGTCGAGGAGGCCGCGGCCGCGTTCGCGTCGGCGATGCGGAGCGATCTCAACACCGCCGCGGCGCTCGGGGCGATCTTCGAGCTCGTGCGGGCGCTCAATTCGGCGATTGACGCCGGCGAGATGGGCGTGGGCGACATCAGTGTCGTGCGCGACGCCTTCGATCGCTTCGACCGCGTGCTGGGCGTCCTGAGCCTGCGACGTGCCGAAGAGGAGCAGCCGCCGGTGCCCGTGGAGGAAATCGAGCGGCTGATTGAGGATCGTCATGCCGCACGGCGCCGGCGCGACTTTGCCGCCGCCGACCGCATTCGCGACGATCTCGCCGCCAGGGGCGTGCTGCTCGAGGACCACGCGGGCGGCACCCGTTGGAAGCGCAAGTAGGGCGGGAAGGGCAGGACGAGGCGGGACGGGCAGGAAGGGCGGGACGGGCAGGAAGGGCAGGACGGTTGGGAAAGGACGGGCGGCGCGGGAGGGCGGACGGCCAGGCTCGACTAGCGCGGCGACGTTCTTGCACTTCTCTGGCCGGCATGAGCCTCGCGCGAATCAGCCTGGGCAAACGCGGCGAGGAACTGGCCTGCCGTGAGCTCGAGCGCCGCGGGTACGCAATCGTTGCCCGCCGCTTCCGCGTCCGCAGTGGCGAATTGGACATCGTCGCCCGCGACGGTCCGGTCCTCGTGTTTGTCGAGGTGAAGACCCGCGCCGGGCGCCTGTTTGGCGACGCCGCCGAGGCGGTGACGCCGCTCAAGCAATGGCGGATGACCAGGCTCGCGAACGACTACCTGCTGCGTCATCCGGCGCCCGGGTGCCCCTGTCGTTTTGATGTCGTGTCGATCCATTTCGACGGCGACCGCCCGACCGTCAATGTGTATCGCGCGGCGTTCGACGCCTGCGAAGATCGCTGACGAGCGACCACTGGCGCCCGATCGCTGGCCACCGATGGGGCGGTCGCGGCTTGATGCTGGCCGGGCCGTGTGGTACCTTATGGATTCGCCGGGCGGGAATAACTCAGTGGTAGAGTGCGACCTTGCCAAGGTCGAAGTCGCGGGTTCGAATCCCGTTTCCCGCTCCATTTTTAGTCGCGGGGGCCCCTCACCCCGCTCCAGCACGCGCCACTACGCCGGCGAATCGGCCGGCTCCGTTCTGCGTGCTTTCGGGAAGGAGCGCGGGGGCCCCTCACCCCGCTCCAGCACGCGCCACTACGCCGGCCGAATCGGCCGGCTCCGTTCTGCGTGCTTTCGGGAGGGAGGCGCGGGGCCCCTCACCCCGCTCCAGCACGCGCCACTACGCCGGCGCAATTGGCCGGCTCCGTTCTGCGTGCTCTAGGGAGGGAACGCGGGGGCTCGCTCCGCTCCGCGGGCTTTCAGGTTTTGTCGCGCGGGCCTTTCAGGCCGCGCACCTTTCTCCAAGGGGCGCCGTCGCCAAGAGGTAAGGCAGAGGTCTGCAAAACCTCCACCCCCGGTTCAAATCCGGGCGGCGCCTCCACTTTTCATTAGCAAGAACTGAGACTACCTTCGCGAGAGGGCGCTAGTCTGCCCCCAAAAGCTTATCTATAGCTTACGTGCTGGAACGACGGCTCTAGTCAGGCGCACCCACTCGCTGCTCAACCGAAGATGGGTGGCTGTGCCTGATTGAACACGCTCGCCGAGCCCTCGCAATGTGAGACTGAAGAGAAGAAGGAACGAGACGCAACATGAGAATTGGCTTCGTGGCAATGTTCGTCGCGTCGGCGGTGTGCGTGACGTCCGCGTCCGACCCGGATTCACGCCTCGCCACAGTGCGGAAGGCGTTCATCGTGGCGATCGACGAACTGGAAGCCGACCGACCAGTGGCCATCTGTTTCTCTGAGCGCCTGTCGAGGATGACGCCAATCGAATCTGTCAAGGCGAAAGAGGAGGCCGATGTCATCTTTCGGATCAAGGCGCACATCCATAATGGCAACGTCCCACCATTTACATCGACTACAGCCAACATCGTTGCAGAACTTCCAGACGGAACCCCACTCTGGTCGGAGGGGTATCAACATGGCACAGGTCACGGCGCAGGCATCGAATGCCTCTTGGCCGATGACCTGTTGAACACGCTACGGGACGCGATGAAGAAGGCGCGTGACGCCAAGAAGTAAGAGCCTACGACCACCGATCGTCGGTGCTCGTAGGTACAGCAGGAAGGAACTACCGCCCGGCCGCGACGTTCAGCTTGTGCGCCGCCTCTCGCAAATCGCCATCGCTGACGATACGCTGCGCCTCATCGAGCATTTCGTCCAGGCGCGCTTGGGCTTCCGTCTCGTCGATGGACTTCATGACCGCCTACGCCGCGCGGCGGCGCTTCGGTCGATCCGAGATAGGGGCGAGGCTTAGCTTGAGCCGAAACGGCTTTAGAAGCCGATTCAGCGTGTCCTGCGTGGGGTTGTGGCGGGGGTTCAGCGTTCGCAGGAGGTTCGGGCTCGCCATGCCGACCTTGGCCGCGAACTCCTTCACGCCCATAGCTCGAACGACTTTGCCAAGCGCGACCTGAAGCGGGACACCCTCGTCGATCGCGCCCAGTAGGAACTCTCGGGCGAATTCTCGATCGCGAAGATCCTCCGCCAGCCCGACATTCCAGTCCTCATGTCGCCTTGCCATGACGTTTCGCCTCCAGATAGTCGCGCCAGAATCCTTGTGCCCGCGCGATGTCCTTCGCCTGAGATCCCTTGTCGCCGCCGACCAGCAGCACGATGATCGCGTCGCCGTCCTTGCCGAAATAAATCCGGTAGCCAGGACCGAACATCACCCGAGCTTCCCAGACGCCCTCGCCGACGCTCTTGTGGTCGCCGAGGTTGCCCAGCTCGAACCGCAGCACGCGGGCTTGAATCCGCGCCCTGACGGCCTTCGTCAACGAGCCGAGCCATTCGCGGAACGGGTTCTTGCCGTCGGCGGTCAGGTACTCTCGAACGGTCAGGGCCATCCGCGGCTCGTTGCTAAGTTATCACAGATGATAACAATTGACCAAACCGGTGGGGAACAGGAGCGGGAACAGAACGCTGAAAAGTGCGTCGCTCAGAAGGGCGTTCTGTTCCCATGACAGACCTACGATCGGACCTCCACCCAAAACGTGGGAACAACTTGGGAACAGAACCCGCCGGAAACGGGGTAAAACGCGGATCAGGGCCGACCAGAAGGCAAGACGAGACAACGACTTAGTGATCGCCGACCCTGTCTGCAAAACCTCCATCCCCGGTTCAAATCTGGGCGGCGCCTCCAGTATTTGCTGAACAGTCTTGCTATTCTGCCTTCGGCCCCAACAGGAGGAGTAGGGCGAGTGGCTCTATCGTGAGCTTGCTGAACGGCCCTGAGGCTTCCTAATGTCTGGCCTTGCCCAGGTAGCGGGGGTGTACGATGAGCCAGATGTGAGCACCGATCGCCTCAAGGCCCCCGACCTCGTCGTCTGGATTCTGAGCGCTCTGGCCGTCGCCTTCGGCACGTGGGCGCTCCAGGTCGGCTGGGACCACTCCATCCTGGATCTCCATCAATGGCGGCAGAGCCATACGGCGATCTCCGCCATCGAGATCATGCGGGGCGGGCCGCTGTGGCGCTACCTGACGCCGATCGTCGGTCCGCCGTGGCCCTCGCCGATCGAATTCCCGCTCTACCAATGGATCGTCGGACATCTGGCAACCCCGCGCACACTCGAGACGACCGGCCGGGCCGTGTCGGTCGCCTTCTTCGCAGCGACGCTGGTGTCGTACTGGTTCGCCCTCGACATCCTGGAGGTTCGCCCTCGCAATCGCCCCGTGTTCATGGCCCTGGCGCTCACGAGCCCGCTCTATCTGTTCTGGTCGCGGACGTTCATGATCGAGTCGGCCGCGCTCTTCTTCGCCGTCACGTTTCTCCTCGCCGTCCATCGCGCCACCACGCCGGACGCGACAACAGCGCAGCGAGGCGTGTGGCTCACGATCGCGCTCGCGGCCGGCGTCCTCGGCGCCATGGTGAAAGTGACGACGCTCGTGCCGTGGTGGACCGGCGCGGCGCTGCTCGTCCTCTACCGCGCGCGGCTCAAGCCGCCCTCCCGTCCCGCTCTCGTCGGCATCGCCCTCGGGCTTGCGGTTCCGGTCATGGCCGGGGCCGGCTGGCTCGCGTTCGCCGACGTCGTGAAGGCCGAGAACCCCCTCTCCGCGCGGCTCGCGTGGTCGACGGTCGCGTGGCAGCATTTCGGATCGCTCGAAATGCGGTTCATCCCGCGATCCTGGTACTCGGTTCCGGGCAGCACGATTGCCGGCTACACGCGTCACACCGTCGTCGGCAGCGTCGTGGTTTTCGTCGCGGCATGGGCGGCCACCGGCTTGCGGCTCCGCCGCTTCGCGCTGTCGGTGGTGTGCCTGGCCTTGTACTTCCTGCCGATCGCCATCTTCATGCACCTGTATACGGCGCACGTCTATTACAGCTATGCCAACAGCCTGCTGCTCGTCACCATCGTCGGCGCGGGGATCGTGACGCTGCTCGAGCGCCGGGCCCTGCTGTCGTGGATCGGGGTCGCGTTGTTCACGGCGGCGTTGGTGGCAACGACCACGAACTATCTGCGTGGATACTACGTGGATCAGCAGACGGAGAGCCGTTTCCGCTGGGCGCTGCCGTACGTCGTCGATCAGCGCATCCCGGCCGATGACGTCATCGTGATCTACGGCCTGAACCTGGCGACCGAGTTCCCCTATTCGGCGAAGCGACGCGCGATCATGGATTGGGAAAACCGTGGAGCGGGCGATCCGGCGTTCGAGCGATCGCTGGCGCTGCTCTCGGCGGAGGGTGGCCACGTCGGCGCGCTGGTGGTGTGCGGCGACTCGCGACAGATGGCGCTCGTGCCGAAGACGATTCGGCGGTTGGCAGTCTCCGCGACGCCGGCGTTTCACGATACCTACTGCGACGTGTATGTCGCCGAGGATCGCATGCCGGAGAAGGACGTCAAGTTGCCGGCGCGGCGCGTATACTTCCCTCGATGACCCGCCGCCTCGGCCTCGCCTCCCTGGTCGTCGTCGTGTTCGCCTTCGCAGGCGCGGCGGCCGGACCTGCCAGGCCGCTCCAGTCGCTGCGGATCGTCGTCTCCGTTGCGTGGCCGCACGCGTCGGAACAGGCCGAACACGAGACGCGGCCGATCGCGACCGCGCGTCGCACAGCCGTCCGCCACCACCGCTGTCGCAGGCGCCCCGGTCCGTCAGCCTCCGTCGATTCCTCGGTCGAACGCTGGCTGTTTCAGCGACCGCCCCCGTCGCCCTCTGAGCGTCATCGAATCTCACTTCAATGAGTCACGAATCGAGGTCGATGCTCGCGAATGATGATGTCAGCCAATCGGCGCGTCCTTCGACGCGTCCGTCGTGTCTACGTCGCTGGAGGTTGACTATGCGCGAATGGTGGCGTTCGATGTTTGCGGCGCGAGGTGAGTCTGCGCCGCAGGAGATGGACGAGGTCAGGACGACTTCGCGATGGCTTCGTCCACCTGGACGACGAGTCGCTGAAGCGCGTAGCGCGGCGCGCCACGCGCCTGCCGGAGATCGTGGCGGTCACCGCCGTCGTGGCGTCGCGGGTGCTCGGGCTGCAGATGTTCGACGCGCAGCTCGAAGGCGCGCTCGCGCTGGCGCACGGACGGATCGTGGAGATGCAGACGGGTGAGGGCAAGACGCTCGCGGCGGTTCCCGCGTCGCGTGGTATGCGCGCTCGGGAGGTGGCGTTCACGTCCTCACCGTGAACGACTATCTCGCCCGCCGCGATGCGGCATGGATGGGCGAGGCATACCGGTGGCTCGGCCTCTCCGTGGCGGCCGTGGCGCAGGACATGACGCCGGAAGAGCGGCGGTCGGCCTATCGGCGCGATATCACCTACGCATCCGCCAACGAGCTGGGGTTCGACTATCTGCGCGACGGACTCGCGCTCCATCCCCACGAACAGGTGCTGCGGCCGTTTGCCGCCGCGGTGATCGACGAAGCCGACTCGATCCTGCTGGACGAGGCGAGGATTCCGCTCGTCATCGCCGGCGGCGCGATCGAGCCGTCCGCCGCCGCCGTCGACGCCGATCGCGTCGTCCGGCGTCTGATGCCGCACGTGGACTTCACCGTCGAGCAGATGGCGAGGAACGTGGCGCTGACGCCGAGGGCGTGGGCGAGGTCGAGCGGCTGCTGCCGTGCACGAATCTCTACGACGCCGGGAATCTCGCCATCCTGACCGCCGTCCAGGACGCGCTGCACGCGCACACGCTGCTGCACCGCGACGTGGACTATCTGGTGCAGGACTCAGACGGTCCTGTCGATCGACGAGCTCAAGGGACGCGTCGTGCGCGACCGCCGCTGGCCGGCGGGACTGCAGACGGCGCTCGAGCTGAAGGAGCAGGTGACGCGCCACCGGCAGGGCCGCGTGCTCGGCTCGATCACGATGGAGAACCTGATCGCGCTGTATCCCGCCGTGTGCGGCATGACGGGAACGGCAGGCTCGCAGTCGAGCGAGTTTCGACGAGCTCTATGGTCTCGACGTGGCGGCGATCGCGCCGCATCGTCCGGTGATCAGACGCGATCATCCGGATCGAGGGTTCGCGACTCGCGCCGAGAAGGAGGACGCGGTGCTCGACGAGATTCGCCAGCGGCATCGGTCGAGGCAGCCCGTCCTCGTCGGCACGTCGTCTGTCGAAGAGTCGGAGCGGCTGAGCGCACGGCTGCGCGACGTGCCTCACCAGGTGCTCAACGCGCGTCACGAAGAGGCCGAGGCAGCGATCGTGGCGCGCGCCGGCGAGGCGGACGCGGTCACGATTTCGACGAACATGGCCGGCCGCGGCGTCGACATCCGTCTCGGCGCCGGCGTCGCCGAGCTCGGCGGCCTGCACGTGATCGGCACCAACCGGCACGAGAGCGGCCGGATCGACAGACAGTTGCGCGGACGCGCCGGCCGCCAGGGCGATCCCGGCAGCTCGCAGTTCTTCGTGTCTCTCCAGGATCCGCTGCTGATCAAGTACGCCGACGAGCCCGGGACGCAGTTGTCGTCATGCGACCACCTGCAGCGCGTGGCCGAGGGGCAGAGTCTGGGCTGCCGTCTGTTTCTGCGCAAGTACGAGACCGTCGTCGAAGGGCAGCGGCAGCAGATCGCCGATCGCCGTCAGCGAGTGCTGACCGGTGAGCAGGCCAGCCGCTCGGAGCTCGAGCGTCTGGTCACGCTCGACACGATCGACGACCTCTGGTCGGACTATCTGGCCGTGGTCAGCGAGCTTCGCGCGAGCACGATCTGGGTGTCGCTCGGCGGCGGCAACCCGTTTCGCGAGTATCTCCTCACGGTGCACGCGATGTTTCAGGAGCTGACGCGGACGATCGACGAGGAGATCGCGGCTCGCCTCGAGCGCGCCACCACTCACGGGATCGAGCCGCGACAGCGTGGTGCGACGTGGACGTATCTGACGACCGACGAGCCGTTCGGCACCATGACCGAGCGCCTGATGCGACGGCTGGCGGTCATGCTGTATCTGCTCCCATCCTGAGCGGAGTGTCCATGCCACGATGGCGTCCACGCCGCGGTGGGGAATTTCGATGTGGCTGGGAATCCACGTCGATCTGCTGGTTGCCGGATTCTTGTACATCTTGCTGACGACACCTCTCAGAATGCTCGCTCGAAGAGCCCACTCGTCGGTGGCCCCGCGCCGCGCCATTGTGTGAACCTTTCGCGAGACGCGGACGCCCGGCATCTTTGACCCGACTGTTGAATTGAGTCTAAAATCGATTTCTTCTGTGTGGCATCACCAAGTACCGTCTGTACGGGCATGCGTAGGACTGGTCGCCGCCGCGTGCCTGGCAGCGCGATGCAGCAGCTCGCCGACCGCGCCGCTGCCACCCGTCGAGCCGCCACCGCCAAATTCCCCGCCCGTGATCAAGTCGTTGTCCGTCTCCGCGCCTCGGATGGAGGTTGAAACGACCGTCACCGTGACGGCGGTCGTGGAAGACCAGGAAACGGCGACTGACAAACTCACATTCGAATGGTCGGCTGTTCAGGGCACGTTCAGTGGGAGCGGACCGTCCGTCACGTGGAGGGTGCCGGCGAATATCAGTACGCCGGTCGATCTTGCGCTGAAGCTCACCGTGGTCGAGCCGTACCTCGGGCTGAGCGACGCGGGACAGATCGCCTCCAGAGAACACCGTGTCAGCAGCGAAGTATCGGTCCGCGTGCACAACTCGCCGAAGGAACTGGGGGACATCGGACTCGGTTTCCTCACCAAGTTTGCGACCTCTTCGATCGGCCCCGAGGCATGCCTGGTCGACTTTACCGATAGTTGCCGGGGCAAGGCCGAGGAGCTGAGCGACGTCCAGAACAACCGCAATCACTTCGAGATCGTCGGCCACACGTTGGGTCAGCCTCGCGTCGACGTGTTTTCGCCGTACTCCCGGGCCGAGATGAACATCGCCTGCTCGTTCGTGTCCCGGATCCTCAGGTGTCTTCCCAACGATCCGGGCTGCACCCCCGGAGCGGTCGTGAGCGGCAGCGGCGACTGCTACCTGACGGCCCGATACGAGCAGGCGCGCTGGTGGCTCTGTGACAGCCACTACAATGCGCCAGCGTCGTCGTCGACGACCATGAAGATGTTCTTCGGCCCCGCGCGAAGCCGTGCTCCGATCGCTCCCTGAAGCCCTCATGACCCGCGGGATGGGGACGCTTCTACGCTGCGGAATATTTGCGGCGGCGCTCGCGTTTGTCAGTATCAGCTACCAGTGGGAGAGCGAGCAGATCCTGCCGTGGTCGCTGCGGGGGACCGGCATCGCCATCGTTCTGCTCATGACGATTGTGCTGGGCGGCTGGCGATCGATGCCGGCCGCCCAGAAGATGTCCGCCTCGATCGAGCGCCATGTCTGGGCTGTCGTGGGCGTCATGGCCGCCACGGCGTTTGGCATCGCCGCCGGGCTCGCGTTCCTCGTGCTGGGGCCGTTTCCTCACGTGCCTGACGGCTTCTCCTATTTCTTTCAGGCCAAGATCTTCGCCGGCGGGGAGCTGTTCGCCTCGGCCCCGCCGCTGCCGCGGTTCTTCGAATACGAATGGATGACAGTCGCTGACGGGCGATGGTTCAGCATCTTTCCGCCTGGGTGGCCGGCGCTCCTTGCCGTGGGCGTCAAGGCAGGGGTGCCCGCGTTGGTCAACCCACTGTTGGCGTCGGCCTGCGTCGTCGTCGTGTACGCCCTCGGCGCCGCCCTTTTTGACGTGCGTCGTGGATTGCTCTGCGCGCTTCTGTGCTGTTTCTCGCCGTTCTTCCTTTTCATGTCGTCGGAGTTCATGTCGCACACGGCGACGCTGCTGTTCACGGCCCTCTCTACGCTTAGCCATGTCAAGGCCACGGCGAGGCGCCGGCGCAGTATCGCGCTGTTCGGTCTGGCTGGAGCCTTCGCGGGAATAGCGTTCCTGATTCGCCCCATCGATGCCCTCGTGGTCTGGGCCAGTCAGACGATGCACGGCTTGTGGCTGGATCGGTCGCGGCGGATGGCGACAGGCTGCGTGACGTCGGCCGTTGCGCTCGCGATCGGAGTCGGCCTGTATCTGATCTACAACCGGTTACTTGTCGGAACCTGGTTCATGACTCCACTGACGCTCGTCGAGCCTCAGAACCGGATGGGGTTCGGGGCCGATATCGGGGCGCCGTGGACGCCGTTTCCCACGATGGGCCACAACGTGTGGCGAGCGGTGTTGAACCTGAACCACAACGCAGCCGTGATGAGTCAGGATCTCTTCGGCTGGCCGATATCGTCGCTGCTCTTCGTGCTCCTTGTCGGCGCGTTTGGCATCAAGGACCAGCGACACGGGCTTTCGTTCAGCGTGACTGGCGCGATGGTCGTGGGCTACGCGCTGTACCGGTACCATGGTGTCGCCTTCGGCGCCCGTTTTTACTTCGCGCTCCTGCCGCATCTGGTCTTGCTGTCCATCGAAGGCATCCGGCAGGCGCCGGCGATCGTCTCGCGTGCGGTTCCCCGATTGCCGGGCGCGGCACGGCTTGCTGACCTCTCGGTGATCGCGGTTGGTCTCTGTTTCGTGTTCGGCTGGACCGTGTATGTCCCCAAAGTGGCTTTCGTGGCGCCCTACCGCGACCAGCGTGACATCAACGCGGGATTCTACGCCTATCAGCAGAGCCGCCTGGCCTCCGATCCGGCGATCGTGTTCGTGCGGGTACCGCGCGTCTTCTTCTACGGACAGGCCCTTCTTGCGAACGAGCTTCCGGTTCGATCCGCCCGAGTTGTGTACGCACTCGATCGCGGAGACGCCAACCGTGAGCTGACGGCCATGTTTCCGAGCCGGCGTGTCGATCGATACGTTTACAATCGGATGAGGCGCGCGCCGCCAACGTGGTTGCCGTCATTCATTCGCGAGGCAGGGCCGTCGAAGTAGTCCACCATGAGCGAGACGTTCTATCGGACATTCTCAGAAAAGCACCTCACCGGCTTCGGTGGGGCCAGGCGCGTCCGGGTCGAGCGATCGCGGTTCGCGCTGCTCATGCGCTACGCCAAACCGCCCGGACGGTTTCTGGAGATCGGACCGGGGCAGGGGGCGATCGCGGCGCTCGCCGTCCAGGCCGGCTGGGAGGTACTTTGCCATTGAACCAAGCCCGATTCTTGCGCAGCGACTCCGCGAACAGGGCTACGACGTCCTTCAGGCCTGGACGCCGCCAATCGATGCGCCGGCGGCCAGCTGTGACGTGATCTTTGCAGATCAGGTGTTGGAGCACATGTCCGGCATCGACGCCGCTCGGACGCTGGTCGCTGAGACGTTGCGCGTGCTCCGGCCGGGAGGCGTCCTGTTCATTGTGGTTCCGGATTACCTGAAGGAGCGAGGCTTCTTCTGGGATATCGACTACACCCACAACTTCGTCACCACCGAGCGTCGTGTCCGGCAGTTGCTCTACGACGGCGGTTTGGAAATCGGCACGGTTGTCCGCTCGATAGGTGGAGCAACAGGCCTCGGGCGCGATCTCCTGGCGGCAGGGGCTCTCGCCGTCAATGTGCCAGGGCTCGACGCGTTGTCGCGGTACACAGGCACTGAAGAATTGTTGTTCCGCATCCGCAAGAATCTGTTCGAGACCCTCACGTTCGTGGCATTCAAGCCTTCAGCGTGATCGGCAAGCTGTTCCAATCACGCCTGTTCCGCGCCTTGGTGACGGGCCTCATCCTCGTATATCTCGGGCGCCGGATCGATCTGGCGGCGGCGCTGGTTGCGATTGTGCATATGCCGTGGCATTTGCTGGTGGCAGCGCTCGTGCTCGTCGCCGTCGATCGTGTGGTGATGGTGACGCGATGGGTACTCCTCCTGCGCTCCAGCCGCGTTCAGGTGTCCGTGAGGTCCGCCGCCTGGATCTATCTCGTGAGCGCGTTTCTTGGCAGTTTTCTCCTCGCCGGCGTTGGCGCCGAGGCCATGCGAGCCGTTACACTCGGCCGCCGCACGGCTGAAAGAAGTGAAGCGGTTGCTTCCGTGGCGGTGGATCGCCTCCTCGGGCTCCTGTCTATCGTGCTGCTCGGAGGTTTCGGCGCCATCACGTGGGCTGGCGCTCCAGATAGCCGGATGGACCGGGCCATCGTCGTCGCGGCTGCACTCGTTGTTGTGGTGTCTGCCGCTGCGCTCTGGATCGACGTTGTGGTCCGCACGCTCGTGCCAAGCCGCTGGCTCGCCGGCAGGGTCGGCGGCATTCTCGTTCGCCTCGCGGACGCGGTCGGCCGGTATCGCGGACGGCGCGCGACCACCACCGCCGTTCTGCTGTTGTCGCTGGCCGTTCAATTGCTGCGCGTCGCACAGGCCTGGCTGCTGGGCGTGGGACTTGGTATCGACGTTCCGTTCGGCTACTACCTCGTGTTCATGCCGATCGGGTTGCTGGCGCTGTTGCTCCCGGTGTCGATTGGCGGGTTCGGGTTTCCCCAGGGTGTGATTGTCTGGCTGCTTCGGCCGCGCGGCGTCCCGGATGCGCAATCGTTTGCGCTGTCCACTCTCATCAACCTGATCGGGCTCGCGGGCAATTTGCCCGGGCTGGTGCTGTACCTCAAGTCGAAGGGCGCGCCCCTCAAGCGGTTCTGAGATCCGCGGGAAGGCCGGCAGCCTCGCCGGCCCGAGATTGCCTCGGGTTTCTAGGTGTGTTTCGTCGCCTCGACTGCGACGTCGTGGAATTCAACCTGGAATCCGTGACGTTCGAGCCTGCGGCTGAGCTGAGTGTACGTGTGCAGGGTGCAATGATCGGGGCGCCATGGGGTGAAACTCCACCACCGCCGATCGTCTCGAACACGGTGTTCGTCCACGTGTTCGGTGTCTGGAGCAGACACGGGCCGCACGGAGCGAGCACCCGGCGCACGTCGGCGAGGTGCTCGAGAACGCGTGCGTCGTGCGTGAGCGGGGATGTCGCGCAGGAAGCGCAGGTTGGCTTCGGCGTTTCCGAAGTCCTCCCGGAATTCGAAATCCTGCGAGCCCTGCGCATCAACGAGCATGAGATTGCTCAGCGGACATCATCTCGAAGTTGACCCGTATGGCGTCAAAGAAGGTCTTTGTGATGACGTCATAGCCTTGCGGTGTGGGATGCAGATCGTCCACGCCGATCAGGTGCTGCAAGTCGGGCTGGATCGCCGAGAAGACATCGACAACCGGTACCGAATGCCGTGCGGCGAGGGCGCGGACCTCGTCATTGAACCCGGGAATGATGGCGGCGACCCTGTCCCGATTTCGCACGCCGCCCGCCCGTTGTGGTGGAATCGTCGCAAGCATCACCCGTACGCCTCGGTTGCGCGCTTCGGTCACCATTCGATCGAGCGCCGCGATCCCAATCGGCACGCCGGCTTCAAGGTATACGAAAAGATCGTTGGTGCCTTCCATCAAGAGGAGGACTTCGGGCTGGTGCGTGCTCAATTCCGTCGGGAGGCGCGCCTGGCCTCCGACCGACGCCAGTTCCGCGCCAACGCCGCTGTTTTCCATGACAATCGACTGCGTCGCGTAGCGTCCGGCGAGCAGACTCTGAAGCTTGAACGGGTACGAGTCAGGGCCACCGATGAACGCCAGAATCGAGGGTGCCTGCGACACGGCGCCGAAGGTCAGGCTATCTCCGAACGTCAGGAAACGTGTGAATCGGAGCCGAGGGACCCCCCGCACGGCCACGGCGAACGTGCAGGAACTTGTCTTGAACCCAGCGTCCCGTGCGCTGCACGTGACGTTCGTCGTGCCGACCGCGAATCCACTATCCGACTGAGGACTGCACCCAACGGTAACGGGCGGCGTCCCTCCTTGAGTGGTCGGTGCGGAGAACGACACCCGCACAGGTGCATTATCCGGCGAGTCGGCCGTGACACCCGCCGGACACGAGATGGCGAGGCCGCTCCCTGGTTCGATGGGTGAGTGCGCACACCCCGCGATGGTCAAGGACAAGACGAATGCCGTGAGGGTCGAGAGGCGTCGTCGTGGGAACCGAAAGAGGGTCACGAATCTCAAGTGCTATCTCTTCTAGTATGACTGAAAGGGCGCGTCGCACGCCGAGCAGAAGCAGACGAAGGAAGGTATCGCTTTGCAGATCGGCCAAACTCGCCTACAATCAATGGGTTATGCCTCAAGACTACGCGTGGCGATACCTGACGAAGGCTGCGGTGAGCGCGCCTCGCGATCTCGTCAACGCGTACGTGGCACGCTTCAAGCCCATTCATCCGACGGTTGTCATCTTCCACTGCACCTGGGTCTGCGACGCGCGGTGCGAGATGTGCAGCAACTGGATGCGAGGCGACCGCAAGTCTGACATGACCCTGGCGCAGATCGAACGTGTGTTCGATTCGCCTCTGTGGAAGAAGATCGAGGTTGCAAACGTCTCGGGTGGTGAGCCGACGACTCGCAACGACCTCGTCGAACTCTGTCGCGCCATGCTCGATCGCATGCCGCGCCTGCGTAAATTCGGCATCAATACGACTGGCCTCACGCCGCATCGCGCGATTCCGATGCTCACCGAGATCGTCAAGTTGTGCAACGAACGGCGCGTCATCTTTTCGACGCGCGTCTCGATCGACGGTGTCGGTGAAATGCACAACGACGTCCGTCAGGTGAAGCACGGCTTCGAGAAGGCGGGCGAGACCATCGAGGCCATGCGGGCACTTCAGCAGAAGCACTCGTTCAATTTTGGCATCTCGACCACGATCTTTCAAAAGAACCTCAACGACGCCGAGAACATCCTCGCCTGGGCACGCAAGGAAAAGCTGGATATCGTGTTCAACATGGTCCGGTTCACCGATCCGATGCTGGGGAATGCCGACCTCGCGGCTACCTGCAAGCCTGTTGGTGCCGACGAGGAGCAGATGCGGCAGTTCTTCCTCGAGCGCGTCCGGATGGACTCGGTGTTCGACGGGCAGAACTACGTGTATATGCACTATGCGGACATGATCGCGAACGGCTACCACCGGCTGGCGCCGTGCCCGTTCCAGACTCAGGGGATCATGCTGAACCCCGACGGAGGTCTGTTCTTCTGCGAGAACAGTGACGTCGTCGGCAACGCGTTGACCGACGATGCCGAGGAGCTCTATTTCCGGGAGGCAAGCCAGAAGCACCGCGACTGGATTCGCGACGAAAAGTGTCCGGGGTGCCTGAGCCCGTGCCAGATGAACGTGTCGGCGGTCAAGCAAGTGGTCCCATACGTGAAATTCCTGATCCGTGCTTCCCAGGAAAAGCGCAAGGCTCATCCGCTTGAACCGGCCGAGCCAATCGCAACCGGCCGCTGACACCAGCCACAGGCGCCCTTGGGACTCCAAGATGGCGCAGGCGACGAGAACATTCACCGGACGCGATAAACGGCCGCTCCTTGGTTGGCGAAAGTCGGTCCAAACAAGTCGGGGCGGGCAGCAAATTTGAGAGCGGCTCGGCCGAATGCGCCGCGCTCCACTTGGCCGACGTAGAGGTAATCGATGCGCAATTCGCGGGCGATGCGCCACGATTCGTCAGGATCGTCGGATGCATAGATACGGTCGGCCCTGGCGGCGGCAGCATCGGTACTCGGGCGTGCGCAGCAGCGAAATCGGCAGACCGGCGGCCATACGCCGGCGGGCGAATGACGGGATGAGCGTCCATGTTTCGCGGCCCCGCGGGCCGAGTGACATCTGGACGACGGCATCGAACGATGTGTGCCGGTCGATCCATTGAAGCGCCTGCTGCTCCTCCGGGGTCACGACTACAGTCCATCGAAAACCTGGACCCATGGTGTCGTTTGAGGTGTCCTGCGCGTTATAGATGTCGATGAGCGTGGTCGGTAATCCAACGGCGAGAACCGCCCCTGTAATGAGCGCTACCGCAACTCGTCCGGCGCGATCGGCGGCGAATGCCACGGCGGCGGCGATGAGGCCTGGCGCGGTCACGAGAAAGACCTGACCGGCGCGCCAGCCGATCCAGATCGGTTCCACAACAAGAGTGACGCCGTAGAACAGCACCAACGCGAGCGTCACTCCCGAGATGGCGGGCCGTACAGCGCGCGGAAACCGATCGCGCGCCATCACGACAACGCCGGCCAGGGCAGGCAGCAGCACGGGGCCGAGCGCCAGGCCGAGCACCACGAACGGCTCTTTGCGGGCTCGAGCGGAGATTCCGAAAGCGAGGGCTCCTCCAGCACCCTCAAACGTCCGATTCGCCACGCACCACGCGAGAGCCGCGGCAACCGGCATGACCGATGCCATTTGCACGACGATCATTCTTGGCAGCGACCGCGGGTGAACCAACGCGTCCCACAAGAGAGCCGCGGCGTAGACCAGCGTGAGCGCAGCGCCAGGGAACGGGCTCATCATCACGGCCAGCCCCAGTGCCAGGCCAGCGCCTGCTGCCACCATCGGCCTCATCGCCGCACCCGAGCGCGCCGCCAGCGTGAGCGCCACGAGTCCCAGCGCGCACGCCATGGAATGCTGCGGGTTGTACCAGATCGAACGGGGCAAGCCATCGATCGTCAGGCCCTGAAAATACCAGGACGTGATCGCGTCGATGTTCAGGTTGCGCAGCGCCACCAGTGGGCGCCCGTGCCGCAGGAGATCGACAGCCGCGTACAGGCCCTCCGCGCTCGAGGCAAGCAGCGACAGGGCAGTCGCGATTGCGACCGGTACCGCCCGAGGCACCGCCGCCCAGGCGGCAAGAAAGATCGACGCCACGAACAGCAGACCCGTGCATAGAGCGTTGACTTTCAGAAAAGGCTCGATCGGAACGGGCGCAAGACCCGGCTGCGCTGCGCCCGTGACGGCGGCTGGCAGCAGAAAGTAGGTCCAGTAGTAGTGGAGAGGCTGCGCCGCCATGTAGGGATTTCTCGGCGGCGAGCTGAAACGCGCAAGTTCGGCCGTCAGCGCTTCATGCCAGACAAAATCGGCTGTGAAATAGGCGCGGTACCGCCGATTTCCCTGGCTGTCCTGCTGGCCGATGTGGGCGTAGGGAAGCGCGGCGACCGCCAGCACCAACACGAGCACGAGCATCAGCGCTCGCGTCGCGCGTGGTTCCCAGGGCGGCACGATGACGAGGGGATCCACACGTCTGCGGAGTGCGAACCACGTGATCGCCAGTGCCACACTCCATGCGATCACGAACACCGGCCACCGCGCCATGCCAAGGGCAATGGGCACCCATACGGCGACGGCCGTCAACCCGTAGCCAAGAATCGAGCCGGATATCCAGGCTGCCGGATGACCCTTGCCAAACAGCGCTCGACCGATCGGCCAACCTGGAGCTGTAGCGAGCGCATACAGGAACACGTACGCCAGCCCGACCCAACCGCCGACGATCGTCGCGACGGCAAGCACGGAGACGGCGACCGCAAAGAGTAGCGTCATACCCGCTGAAGCTCAGCCGTCAGTCTGCCTGCCGCGGACGTCGTCGATCACTTCGTCCAGGTGGGTTTCGAGCGATCGTCCTGGCGAGAATTCGAAGGCTCCGCGCGCTGCGCTGATGTCGGCGACCGAGAAACGCAGCTCTCCATCTCGGGCGTCTTCATAGGCCGGCCGGAGTCCGGGTCCCAGCCGATCGGTGAGGAGCTGAGCCAGCTCACTCAGTGACGTGGCCCGCCCACTGCCGAGATTGAATGTGCCTGCCGCGCGTCCGAGCGATCCGACGACCCCATCGGCAATGTCCTCAACGTGCACGAAGTCGCGGCGCTGCTGGCCGTCGCCGAAGATCACGGGCGCGTCGCCGCGTAGGAGCCTGGTGACAAAGATGGTAATCACGCCGACATACGGGGTGTAGCGTTGTCCGGGACCGAAGGTGTTGAAAAAGCGAAGCACCGTCAGTGGCACCCCGGCCGTCGCAAGCATCTGCCGGCAGACGCGCTCCGACGCAAGCTTGCCGGCGCCGTACGGTGACAACGGTTCAGTGGCATAGGTCTCTGGAATGGGCACCGGCGCCGGGCAATCGGCATACACCGCCATGGACGAGGCCAGCGTGAACCAACGCACGTGGTTCGTATTCAGACAGCGGACGATGTTGGCCGTTCCCATGACGTTTGTATCGAGGTCTTCGTAGAATCGTTCGAAACTGCCTCGAATCGTCACCTGGGCCGCCAGGTGAATCACGCCGTCCACCCCCGACAACGCATCCGCGACGGCGGCACGGTCACGCACGTCGCCGACCACCAACTGCGCGCCCATGGGCACGGCTTCCCGGCGGCCCATGGACAGATTGTCGAATACGCGGACCCGAAGTCCCCGCGCCAGGAGGGCGCGCGAGACGTGCGACCCGATAAAGCCGGCGCCACCGGTGACGAGGACGTGAGAGAGCGAAATCACGCGCGAAGACCCGACACGGCAGAGGGACAGTGTACGGTGTGTTCACCATCCATCACGACGGCATCGAGATCTGTCGTCGAGTCCACGATGGCGCCCGGCATGATCACGGAGTTCGCGATCCGTATCGGATGGAGAATCCGCACGTGGGCGCCGATGACGCTGTTGTCGATTCTCGTTCCCGGATGCAGCGCCACGCTCGGGTCCACCAGGAAGGGGAGTTGCTGGCGCTTCAGCTCGAGCAGGTTGATGATCAGCAGGTCGTCAGGTTTCGTGAGGTTGAGGTCGCGCTCGACGATGGGTTGATGTTGGACGCAGTAGCCGTCGTCTATCAGGATCTGAATGCTGGTGGTGATCTCGTACTCGTCACGCATCGCTGTCCGAGGCGTGCGACGGATGGCGTCGAAGATATGCTGATCGAAAACGTAGAGCCCGCACCCCTTGAGCCGGCTGTCCACGTATCGGGGCTTCTCGATCACTCGGGACACATACCCTGCCGCGTCGGCCTGAATCACGAAGTTGCGACGCACCATATCCGGATCGGACTCGTACATGCTGACCAGGCTGGCGTTGACGCGGCCCTCGAGCACGTCGTCAATGAGAGGGCGGAGCGGAGCCTTGAGATGGAAGTGGATGTCGCCGAGCATCAGCACGAACGGCGCCTGCACCATCGTTTCGAGTGCGCCCACGGCGTGGGCGAGGCCCAGGTACTTTCCTGCCCGACCATCTGCAGATCCACGCCGAACTGTGTGCCGCTGCCCAGGACGCCGGCGATGTGATAGCCCAAGTGCCCCACGACGACGTAGACCTGGGTGAGCCCGACTTCGCGCATGACGTCGATCTGTCTCGCGATCAGTGGCCGGTTGAGGATAGGCAGGATGGGCTTGGGATGCCGGTCGGAGAACGGGAACATCCGTGCCCCCTTTCCGGCAGCCAGGATCACGCCGACCATGCGATCCGTCAAGTCACCCACGGGCTTCGCCGGTGAACTTGCAGCGGACCAGTTCGCGCATCACGCGCACCGCGTCGAACGCCCGGATCTTCTTGCCCTCTTCAAACGTGCGGCCATGGAAGCTCACCGGCGCCTCCGCGAATCGCGCACCCCGCTGGGCCAGTCGCGCCGTGAACTCGGCCTCGAAATCGAAGCCGTTCGCGCGGATGTGGAGGCCGTCGATCAGCGCGCGCCGGTACATCTTGTAGCACGTCATCAGATCCGAGACCTGCACGCCGTAGAGTGCGCGGCTCGTGCCGGACATCACGAGATTGCCCATGCGGTTCAGCCATCGCATGCGTTCGATCGACCCTTTGAATCGGCTCCCGTACACGACGTCGGCCGTTCCGGCCAGGATCGGAGCCACCAGGTGTTTGTAGTCCTGTGGGTTGTATTCGAGGTCGGCGTCCTGATGGACCACGATGGTGCCGGTGGCCTGTGTCCACAAGTGCTTGATGACGCCGCCGCGGCCCACGTTCTGGTCCATCAAGATCACCTTGACGCCGGGCAATCTTAAGCGGGACAGAATATCGCGCGTGCCGTCGGTGGACCCATCGTCGGCGACCAGGACCTCGAGGCAAACCCCAGCATCGACCGCGACCACGGCATTGAGCAGCCGCTCGATGGTGGGGCGTTCGTTGTAGACCGGGACCAGCACGCTCAACGTTTCCATCGTCTTACACGAACACTATCCCCGACGCGCGGGCGGACAGTCGAAGACGATAGAAGATGCGGTCGGCAGGCACGAACAGGCGTGACGAGCGTAGGAAGCGATCGAGACGCGGAAGAGGTCTGGGCCGGCGGCATGCGCCGACCCAGTTGCCGTCACTAGTTGTCTCCCGGAAAGACCGGTCGAGGTCTCGCCGAGACCCAGACATTTCGAATGACGGTGAGCGGGTTCGTTTCGTCGCCGCCGCGCCCGCCGACTGAGCCCAACCGAATAACATGAGGGTTCGGCCGGTAGACGTTGTTCAAATGCGCGGATAGATCTTCCTTCAGCACGCCGTTCACGCCACCCTCGTAAACCCTGAGCCTCGATGAGCCGCCGCCCCATTCGAACTTCCAGAAGTAGATCTGTCTGGAGCTCCAGTCCTGTCCGCCGCCAGCGGCTTCTTCCGAGTCGTTTCCCGCGCGAATCGTGTAGCGGATACGAGCGCCCTGGTTTGCCCAGAGCGTCCGCTTGTCTATCGTCACGCGGAACAGATTGTCGGTGACGTTGACACCGTCACCCTGCAGCATGCTCATCACTTTCGTCTTATATTCCTCCCTGCCTTCGCCGATGTTCGTCATGATCGCGGAGAACTCGCCCGCGTCGAGCGGCGCCGGAAGGGTCCACTCGACGACACTGCTTTTGCTGTTGAGCATGATGCCGACGCCAGGAACAAAGGTGACATCGTTCGTGCTTCCGAGCGTTTTGCCATTCGTCAGCGGATCCCGCAGCTCGTTTCCTCGAAGGTACGCGCCGGCGGGGGTGACGAACGACCCGCTGGTCGACCAGGGTCCGACCGCATTCCCGATGACGGGGCGGACTCGCCACGTGTGGGGCTTGTCGAACTCGAGTTCGGTCGTCACCCGATGTGTGGTGCCTGAAACCGCGGCCGAATCGTGCACAACCGCTCCGGCCTGGTTCAGAACCTGGAACTGATACTGAAGTGTTCCCTCTGCGTACTTCAGAGCCGCTGGATTCGCGACGAGTGTGGGCGCGTCTTCGAGCTTCTGGCTGTTGATCGGCGACACCGGCGTCGGCGGATTGGCCTTTAGCGTCACCACGTTGTCTGGCGCGATGGCCAACGGGTGAAGGCCCGCGGCGCCTGCGGTCGCAGAGGAGGCTTCTCGGGCTGTTCGACGGCTGCGTCGGAGACGCAGACTTCGAACTGCATGCGAGTGCGAGAGCGACGATCGCGGCGAGCCCCGTAAGGAGGAAGCCGTGCTTATGCATTCGATACTCCTGAACAAAAAATGGTACTGAGAGTTCGCTTTCATGATAGCCGAACTCCGGTTCCACGTACAAGGACAAAATCCTTGTGGACGATGCGCCCGTGCTAGCATACATAACCGTCAGCGGCGTCCTGCTTTCACCACTTTGTCACTCTGCTGCACAGCGAAGTCTCTTCAGATGACGAGGTCCTGGCCCTCGAAACGTGGGTTCCACATTCAGGTGGTCTACCTCGTCAAAGTCGGAGAGAAGGCGAACGGCGCACCGCGGGCTGTAGGCGCGTGATGTGACTGAGGTCTCGGCGTACTCGCTCGTTCGGCCCGCGCGCTCATGGATTCCAGGCGCTCTGGCGTTGGCTGCCATCCTGCTCCTGGGAGCGTCCCTCAGGCTCCTGCATATCCAATCCCCGTTGCTCGACGCTCACCGGTGGCGTCAGGTCGACACCGCCGCCATTGCCCGTAACCTGTACGAGGATTCGTTCAACGTCTTCTATCCTCAAGTCGACTGGGGCGGGTCTCATGGGTATGTGGAGAGCGAATTCCCGATCCTGCCGGCGCTGACCGCGCTCGGCTACGAGTTCTGGGGGCCCCACGACATCCTGGGCAGGCTCGTGGCCGTCGTTTTTTCCGTCGGCGCGATCTGGGCCCTCTACGCGCTCGGAACGGAGCTGCTCGGCCCTGCCGGCGGGCGCGCCGCTGCGTTTCTGCTCGCCGTATCGCCCAATGCCGTGTACTACGGCCGGACGGTGATGCCCGAGGCGCCGATGCTATTTTTTTCGATAGTCGGCGTGCTCGGATTCCTGCGCTACTTTCGCACTGGCTCGCACCGTGCGCTGTGGTGGGGCGCAGCCGCGACGGCGCTGGCGGGCCTCAGCAAGCTTCCGGCACTGGTGATCGTCGCGCCGATTGTCGGCGAAGCGTGGCGGGTGCGAGGCCGCCGCCTCTTCGAGGATCGGGCGTTCTGTGTCGCGCTGGGATCCGCCTTGCTGGCGATCATCGCGTGGTACGTTCACGCACTTTTCATCTATCGCGCGACAGGTCTCACCCTCGGAATCTTCTTTCCGACGCAAACCTATCCGTTGACGGTGGGGCCAGGACCCTGGCAAGAGCTCCACAAGTGGAGCACGCTGGCTACGCTGACAGACCCTGGTTTCTACCTCGACCTGCTGGTCAGACTCTATCTCCTGTATCTGACGCCGGTCGGCTTGTGCCTCATGGCGGTTGGACTCCTGCAGTGGCGCGGCCGCGATCGCCGGATTGTCCCGGACCTCTGGCTGCTTGCCGTCCTCGCGTTTATTCTGGCGGTCGGGAAAGGCAATCGCGACCACGACTACTACCAGATCCCGCTGCTGCCAGTGGCTGCTCTGTATTTCGCCGTTGCTGCCGCTCCCGCGTTCGACGGTGCCGCGATTGGTGACCGAATCTGGCGGCATCGATTCGCGCCCGTCGTGCTGGCTGTCATCGTCACAGCCATCGCGATGTGCAACTTCTATCTGAGCGGCGTTGTTCGGAACAATTTCAGGCCCGACAACCTCGACGTGCGCTCGCTCGAGGCGGGCCGTGCGGTCGAGCGCGTCGTGCCGCCCGGCAGCCTGGTGATCGCGGTCGACGAGTACGGCGTGAATTCACCGATGTTGCTCTACTACGCCCACCGGCGTGGCTGGAGCTTTGACGTGCCGCGGATAAATCTCGTCACGATCGATCAGCTGCGTCGAAGTGGA
Organism: uncultured Acidobacteriota bacterium; assembly: GCA_963755195.1. GTDB lineage: Bacteria > Acidobacteriota > Vicinamibacteria > Vicinamibacterales > CAVVIG01 > CAVQJU01. The sequence continues at coordinate 403,852 of CAVWIZ010000002.1, forward strand.
GCGACGTTCTTCGCGACCACCCAATGGTCCGCCCTTCAACGCGCGAATCCGCACATCGTGACCTACCTGCGAACGTATCGGCAAGTGGGCGTGGGTGCGCCGCCAGACGTCGTCGTGTTCAACCTCTCGCAGACACCATAAGATGCCGCGTTTCGCCGATCGTCAATTGCACGCCGGTCTCGGCGAGTACGAGCTGAAGCCTGGTGTCGGACCAATCCTGGCCACATCAGTTGCAGAGGCTGGGTGGTGTCGTCGTAACCGAGTCCGACATGGACGAAGTCGGGCGAGGGAGAAGTGGACGACAGCGCGGCCCACCTCGACGCGCGAGGAGTACCGGCAGATCGCGATGGGTCAGAATCTTCGAATCAGGACGCGCTGGCTTTGAGTGGCCCGTTCGTGCCGCTCACCGCATGGCACGAAGAGGCCATACTCGCGGCTACACAACGCCCGTGATCCTCACGAGGCGGTAGTTGTCGATGGTGGCCGCCACGATCACGAGGGCGTTCGTGAGCGACGTGGTCGATCGGGCAATCGTTCCTCTGCACATCATTTGCGTTCCGCGTTCGCCCGGGATCGAGACGGGCAGCTCAAAGCTCACTTCAACGCGCATTTGCGGCTCGAGCGGCACCTCGCCGACAAAGAGCAACCCGGAGCTGCTCATGTTGGCCGACGTGCCGAACCGCCACACGTTGTCGCCCAACGCGCGATAGCAGAGCGGCACTTCGATCGGAAATCGTTGTGCGCGCCGTCGTCGCGTCTGTTTACGGATGAGTTTCGCCAAGGTGGAGCGTGAGCGTACAGCCTTGTTCGTCGAAACTGTATGGCCTGCTGGTGCTAGTGGAGTCGATGGCTCGAAAGTGCCTGCCGGCAAAACGCGGAAGCCGAGAGGCGTGAGCCGGCGACGCCCTATGCAGTCGCCACGCCGCCTTCGACGAGTTGATGGTTGATCGCGAACAACGCCACTTCCAGGCGGTTCGACAAGCCGAGCTTGTCGAAAATGTTCGACAGGTGGTGCTTGACCGTGTCCTCGCTGAGCGAGAGCTTCTCGGCGATCTCTCGATTCGAGTAGGCGGCAACTACGGCCGACACGATTTGCAGCTCTCGGCGGGTCAGCCCGAATCGTACTTTTGACGGCTGCGATATCGGCGCGGATTGCGCGGGTCCGCGCCGCAGATAACCGATCAGATCCGAGATGCTCTCGCGGCCGATCCAGGTACTGGCCGCCCATCACGGTGCGAATGCTCTTCACGATCAGCGACATCGCCGAGTCTTTCATGACGATGCCGTGAGCGCCGAGTTGCAGAGCCTCCAGGAATTCGTCGGGCTTGAGCACGGCCGCCATGACGATGACGCGGCAGCTCGTGCCGGCTCGCGTCAGTTCCCGTAGCACGTCCATGCTCGCCAGCTGCGGCACGGTGTGATCGAGCATCAGGACGTCGGGTTCGACCTGACGGACGAGCGCGATGGCCTCGACGCCGTCGCCGGCGTGGCCCACCACCTCGAGGCCGTCCTCGTCCTCGATGATTCTGATCAACCCCTCGCGGACCACCGGGTGCCCGTCAGCGATGACGATCTTGATGGGCGCCGCCTGGTCTCGGCGGGTGTGTGATGTCGGCGGCGCCGGATCGCACGTGGCCGTCGCACCCGAGACTGAGGGCGTGCGCGGTCGCGACAGCGCGGTTTGAATTCGTCTGGATCGGTCTGGGGTCGTCGGTAAGCGGCTCACGGTGGGCACATTATGCGCTGGCCAAAAGTGCGCATCTTCACAGTGTCTGGGCTTGATAGCCAAAAGACATGCAGGCGTGAGCAGGTATGGTGCTCTTTCGTCACCCGGGCCTGGGGCGGCCGGCCCGCTCATCAGTTGCCGACGATGCGCAGGCCCGTCGGCGCGGCGGGAGCCGGGGAGCGATATCCGAGGGCGACGACCTCGAAATCGCTCGCCGTCAAGGCGCGAAACGCGGGGTTCAGCAGGCCGTTGTCCCATCGCGTGTCGTAGGTGCCGCTGATGTACATGTCAGAACCGTTATCGGCCACGATGAGGCCGTACCGCTTCATGGCGCGGAAGATGCGCTGGACCTCCGGGGAGAACCCTGAAATGTCGCGGCTGGCCTTCAAACGCAGCCGAGCGCCCATTGGCAACGCGCCCACGGTCGAGCCGGCCCGATGTGAGGCCGGGTAGACGTAGCCGTTGGTGGCGCGCACCGTGACGCGAAACGCGTGACCGATTTCGCCCGGTCCGGCCACCTCGTCGTAGCGGACCAGCCCGGGCAGAATCGCGAGACCGGCGGCATCAGCCGACGTCCATCCATCGGGCCGCCGGCCGTTCGCCGCGAGATCGAAGAACGCCCCCGACCCCGCGTGCCACTGGCTGCCGTCGAAAAACACGTTGTACAGCTCGTAGAGATGTCGCCGGTCGCGGTCGACGATGAGCAGGTGGCGATCGCTCGCCGAGCGAAGATCCATGTTGCCCGGCTCACCGCCCTCGACCCAGTGCGCCTGGGTGATTGCTTCGTCGGGAATGGGATAGAACGGGACGCTACGATTCGTCGCGTGATCGACGCCGTCGCTTTCGTCCGCGTAATCGAACTGCACCGTCTTCAGCGCAACCGAGCTGTCGACGACCGCGTAGGGAAATCCATACACCTGTGTACTGCCCGCAGACACGTTCCCGCCGAAGTCCGGGTGCAGCGTTCGCGTCGGCCCGATGAATCCAATGTAGCTCGCCGACGAAGCATCAACCGGGGCCGCCGCGATGTCCAGATTCCACCAGTTTCCTGGCGGGAAGATCGGCAGCGGGCCGGGAATCGTGCCTCCGAGCGTGCTGGCCGCAACCACGATGCCGCCGACGACGAGCGGTACGAAAATCGCGATCAGCGTGCGAGGGAGGCGCAGTTCCACGCCTCACTCCCTCGCAAGCCGTGAGCCACGTTATTCACAGGGATTGCGCCTGTTTCTGGAGGAATGCTCCACAGCAGTCACAGTTCTGCGCTCGAGCTTGCACTTTTGTGAGGTCTCGGGCGCAAAGAGGGCGAAGGATGGAGGATAATAGGGGTTTCTCGGCTCACAAAAGGACTCCGTGCCGTTCAGTCACTTCAAGCTCCACCCCGATCTGCTCAAAGGTCTCAAAGACTTAGGCTTCGTCAAACCCACGCCCATCCAGACCGACGCCATTCCGCCGGCCCTCGAAGGACGCGACCTGCTCGCCTGCGCGATGACCGGCAGCGGCAAGACCGCGGCGTTTCTGCTGCCCATCCTGCACAAGCTGATGGCCAAGCCTCGCGGCACGACGCGCGCCCTCGTGCTCACGCCCACGCGGGAGCTCGCGGCGCAGATTCTCGAAGACCTCACCGACATGGCCGTGCACACCCCCCTCACCGCCGCGTCGATTTACGGCGGCGTGAGCATGGGGCCGCAGGAGCACGCCTTCCGCAGCGGCGTCGACGTCATTGTCGGCACTCCCGGGCGGCTGCTCGATCATTTCCGCGCGCCGTACGCGAGGTTGACGGGGATCGAGTGCCTCGTGCTCGACGAAGCGGACCGCATGCTCGACATGGGATTTCTCCCCGACATCCGGCGCGTGCTACGTCATCTGCCGAAGCGCCGGCAGACGCTGTTCTTCAGCGCGACGATTCCACCGCCAATCGCGGCGCTGTCGAGGGAAATGCTGCACGACCCGGCCACGATCAACATCGAACGCCAGTCGATGCCGGCCACGGGCATCACGCAGGCGGTGTATCCGGTTCCGCAGCAGCTGAAAGCGTCGCTGCTCGTGGCGTTGCTTCGCAGCGGGGAAGTGAGGGACGCGCTCGTGTTCACGAGGACGAAGCATCGAGCCGATCGCCTCGCGCGGCACCTGACCGAGCAGCGCGTGTCCGTACAGCGCATCCACGGCAACCGCTCGCAGGCGCAACGCACCGAAGCGCTCGCGGGTTTCAAGGCCGGCCGGTACAAAGTGCTCGTCGCCACCGACATCGCCGCGCGCGGCATTGATGTCACGGCGCTCGGCCACGTCATCAACTTCGACGTACCGGGCCAGCCCGAGGACTACATCCACCGTGTGGGCCGGACGGCGCGTGCAGAACTGACCGGGTCGGCGTTCACGCTGGTGTCGCCGGAGGAAGAGGGGAGTCTGCGGGACGTCGAGCGCGCCATTGGCAAGCGATTGCCGCGGGTGACGATGCCCGACTTCGACTACCAATCGCGCCCTCAGGCCCTTGAAGTCCCTCACGCCCAGCGCATCGCGGAGATCCGGGCGCGGAAGGCCGAGGATCGGGCGCGGGCGCGGGTGAACGCCGAGCGCCGTGCTCAAGCAGGCCAGCGGAGGCCTGCAGGTCCCGGCGCGGGTGTTGGCCACCCTGCCGGCCCCCCGCGCGGTCACCAGCGGCCGCGGCGGCCGTGGGACCGCGGCCGGTGACGATTGTCGGGGCCTCGGGGCCCCGATCGTGTATAGTGGATGTCAAGTCGTCCAGAACTGAGCCTGCCAGCGTTCGAGTAGTGCTTTCCCTAACAAATGGGTGCGCGCCGACCCGATCGATTCGACCGGCCCAACTTTGGTGTCACGGTCGGGTGCGTTCGGCGGGTTGCGATCGAGGTCGCGCTTCGTCCTGCGCGCAAGAGGGTCGAATGTCCAGGCGAAATGGCGATCGGGCCAGATTTCAGAAGGATCGCAAGCGCAAGATGCTGCGTCGCCAGCGCATTCAGGAATTGAGCAAGGCGATTGCGCTCGCGCGGCCAGCGGCGCCAAGCGATCCGCCGGCCACAACCGGAGGCCGGTGAAGACGGCTCCCGAACAGGATACGTGGTCGGCTCCGACGACATGCCCGTTCTGCGGAGCGTCGAAGGTGGCTGCGGCGAGCGAAAAAGTGGACGCGTCCACGTACTGGCGATGCGAGGTGTGCGGTGAGATGTGGAATCTCGCCCGCCTGCGAGCGTCGCCGGGTCGGCACAACGAAAGACTGCGCTGGAAGTAAGCATCCAGACAGGAACCCACGCCCGCATGTTGCAGGAGCGTGGGCGCACACGTCAGAATAGTTCACGTTCGGTTCGGCGACCTCGGGTAACAAGGAGACGACAGACATGGCACCGATGAATGGCACGATCAAGCGGCTCGTCAGCGACAAAGGGTTCGGATTCATTGCGGCGGGCGACGGCAATGAGTACTTCTTCCACCAGTCAGCGTGTTCACAGACCGCCTTCGACGACCTTCGCGAAGGACAGGCTGTTACGTTCGACCGAGGCCAGGGTCCCAAGGGCCCGCGCGCCGAGAACGTCAAGCTGGCCTAGGTCCGACCGCGGACGTTCGATGCGACAGCTAGAAGCCCGCATGAGCGAATAAATCCAGACGACTTCCGACTGATCGACTTGACGCGCCGACGCGCGTCAGGTACCTTCGACGCATTCCTCGCGCCTCTGCGGACGGCCTCCCAGCTCCTCCGCTCCGGTTCTTGCGTGTGCAGCGAGCATCTGGACGGGTGCCCGCCTTGTTGAGGTGTGGGTGGCCGTGGTTGACGATGGCATATAGGCCGTAAGTGGCCGCGCCTGACCTACGACCGGACGGACGCGCACGCTTCAGGGAGTGGACTGCGGCGAGCGCCGGTCTCACCGCGGCGGCGTTCGTGCTTCTGGTGGTCCACGCCGAGTTCCAGATCGCCCGGCTCGACCCATACGAGTCCACGCTCGAGACCTTGTTCATCCTTGGGCTCGCCGGCGTCGCGCTCACGTGGAGCGCCGAACGCTGGGGCAGGGCAGCGCCGCTTCGCACCGGCCTGCTCGTCACGTCGATGGCCGTGCCCCTTGTCGCCGCCGAGTTCCTCACGCGCTACATTTTCCGCGACGTACGATCGAGCGCCGACGGCCGCACCTATTTCGCGCGCCGCAGCGGTCCACCGCTCAGGATCAATCGGCTCGGGTTTCGCGAGCGGGAGATCGACGCGAAGACCGATGCCCGCTACCGCATCGCAATCGTGGGCGACTCGCTGACGTGGGGCCAGGGGATCGAGGAGGGCGAGCGTTTCTCGAACGTGCTCGAGCGATCGCTCGGCTCGCGCTACGAGGTGCTGAATTTTGGCATCCAGGGCCACAACCTGCCCGAACACCTCCAGGTGCTCGAACAGGCTCTGAGCGTCTCGCCCGACTTCGTGCTGCTGCAGCTCTACATCAACGATTTTGAGATGCCCGGCATGGAGCGACCCAGCGCGCACGCGCTGCTGCCGTGGCCATCGCTCGACCGCCGGATGCTCGGAGCGTCTGCGCTCTACGACATGGTGAGTGACGCCTGGTCGCAGCTGCAGGAGCGCACGGGCATGGTCGAAAGCTACGTGTCCTATATGGATCGGAATCTGAAGGACCCGAGTGCGCCCAATTCACGGAAAGCGTTCGGGATGCTGCGGCAATTCATCGAACGTGGGCGTGCGGCGGGTGTGGCGAGCGGGGCCGCGTTGTTTCCCAATCCCGGCCTCTTCGGCGCGAACTATCCATTCGGCTACTTGCACGATCGCGTGCGCGAGGTGTGCGTGGACGAGCACATCACGTGTCTGGACTTGCGCGGTCCCTTCTCGACGTTCAAGAGCCCCCGGGACATGTGGGTCAGCCGTTTCGATCCGCACCCCAACGCGCGAGCGAACAAGCGGGCGGCGCAGGAGATCCTCGGGGCGTTCGTCGGCGCTTGGCAGCCGTTGCGCTAGGATGAAAACGACCGTTTGCTTCGGATGAGATAGCGGGAGACTTGACGGCGCCACACGCATTGTTTACCGTTCACCGTGCATTTCACGCGCCCTCGCGGCGATCACGGGGGAGTTTTGTGATGAGATGCGCTGTCTTCTGAGTCTGACTCTGCTGGTCGTGTCGGCCGGGCGGTCGACGCCCAATCATCGGCCGGGGCGTCGCAGCCGCGCGGATATGCGGAAGCGACCGTGGGCGGCGCCTTCGGACACTCGGCCAGCGTGATGTATGGTGGCGAACTCGGGTTCCGCCTCACCGAGAGGCTTGGGTTCTTCGCTCAGGGCGTCTGGCTGCGGAGCGTGACGACCGCCGATCTGGAGACCTCGGCCGCGACGGCGGAGCAGGGCATACAGCGTTTACCAGGCGTGCTGTCGAGCGACCGCCCAGATGCACTTCTCTTGCTCGATGGCGTCAACGATCTGAATCGCGCGAGACTCGAAGAGGCACAGGACGTACGTCCAGTGCAACAGCCACTGTCCTTCGTCCACAACGGTTTTCGGAAGTGACCCGCGCGCCGAAGCGGGCGTCGGCGGTTGGCGACGTCTGGCGCGTCACCGCTCTCTACTTCGCGCTGACGCTGCTCCTCGCCTACCCACTGACGCGCGATCCGGCCGGCCGCGTGCTGGCGGACGGCCCCGACATCCGGCTGTTCATGTGGACGCTCGGGTGGGACACGCATGCGTTCACCAATCAACCGTTCTCGATCTTCGACGCGAACATCTACTATCCCGAGCGGCACACGCTGGCGTACTCCGAGAACATGATCGGGAGCGGCCTGGTCGCGGCGCCGATCCTCTGGCTGACCGACAACCCGGTCCTGGCGATGAATGTCGTCGCGCTGCTCTCGTGCATGCTGTGCGGACTCGGCGCGTACGTGCTTGGCCGGCGTTTGGGGATGGGACCGCCGGCCGCGGCGCTGACCGGGATCATCTTTGCATTTTCGCCGCCGCGGTTCTTCCGTCTCTCGCAGCTCCACCTGACCACGATCCAATGGGTGCCCTTCGGCCTCGCCTTTCTGCACACCTACTTCGATCGCGGCCGCAAGTCGGACCTCCGGCTGGCGCTGGCCTTCTTCACTCTGCAGGCGTTGACAAGCGGACACGGGGCGGTTTTCCTGACCCTGGCGATGGCGAGCCTGGTCGTGTACCGTGTGGTGTGCGGGGAACCGCTGGCGCTCGGCCGGCGGCTGAAGGACGTGGGTGTCTCGGGCGCGCTGCTCCTGATGCCGGCGCTGCTCATCCTCATTCCGTACCGCAGCGTGCAGGTGGAGATGGGGCTGAGGCGCACGGCCGACGAGTGGACAAGCAACTGGTCCAGCTTCCTCGCGTCGCCTTCGCACGTCCAGACGTTCTTCTTGTCGCTCATTCCGAACGCGCGCATCAACGAGACGGCACAGGCGTACCTCTTCCCGGGATTTTTTCCGCTGATCCTGGCTGCCGCCGCCTTCTGGTGGGCCGGATCGAATCGTGCCAGGGAGACGCCGCGGGCCAACTGGTGGGCTCGCGCCGGCGTGGCTGTCGAACTGGCCGTGTTGGTGAGCCTCGGGGTCAGTCTGTTTGTGACGATGGAGGGAGCGATTCGGCTGAAGGTCGGTTCCACTGTGGTGCTCTCGGCGCGAAGTGCGGTGCGGCCCTGGATCGTCTGTGCGGCTTTCTCGCTTCTGCGGTTCGCGATCGCCGGCCGCGCGCCGCTGGACGTCGCACCCCGGCTTCGTCGGTGGGCCGGTGCCATTCGCAGACGTACGACGGCGCGCCTGAACGACATGCGGGCGTTTTACGCCTTGCTGACGGTTCTCAGCGTGTGGCTGTCGGCGGGACCACTCGCCGGGCTGTGGCCGCTGGTATATTGGTTGCCGGGGCTGAACTTCATCCGTGTTCCGTCCCGCTTCGCGTTGCTCGCGCTGCTCGGCTTGGCGGTGCTCGCCGGGATGGGATTCGAGCGATTGTGCGCGTCGCTAACGCCGACGGCTCGCGCGGCCCTGGCGGCGATGGCGGGAGGGCTTCTCGTTCTGGAATTCGCGGCGATGCCCTTGGGCACCACTCCGTACCGTCTGCAGATTCCTGCCATCGATCGCTGGCTTGCCAGCCAACCGAAGCCGTTCGCCGTGGCGGAGCTTCCCTTGGCGAATTCCCGAAATCTGGGCGCGTGGGAGAGGCGCCACACCGAGTACATGCTGCACTCGATGGCGCATTGGCAAAAGACCATTGAAGGCTACAGCGGGTTGCGCCCACCCCTTCACCAAGAGTTGTACTCGCGACTGGAACGCTTCCCAGACGAGCAGAGCCTCCGCAGCCTGTCACAACTCGGCGTCAACTACGTCGTCGTGCACACTGACCTCTACGCGCCTGGCGAATGGCCGAAAATCGACGCGCGCATCAGCCAGTTCCAGGCATGGCTGAGACTGCAGCACGAGGAGGGATCTGGACGCGTCTACTTGCTGCAAAACCCACCGTAAGGCCTGATTCTGCCTGACGTTGCTCTCCCGCCTTTATGAGATCCCCTTGCGGTACTTCGCAGATCCTCCGTGCTAAGATTCCCTGCCCATATTAGTCACCGGGTTGATCTGTCGTTCGCAGCGACCTAACCGTTCACGAGGAGAACATGACGAAGACGAGCCGACTGCTGGTAATGATGATGGTCTTGATGGTTGCCGCCGGTGCCGAGGCCGGCGCGCAGAGTCTGACGGACGGGGCGAACCACGGGTTCCTCAACATCAACTTCGGCGCCCAGCCGGCCCGGCGGGACATCGCGTCGAGCGAGACCCGGACGGTGTATGAAGAGACGGCGACGATCGCCTCAGCCCTGCCCATCGGGAACGGACCGATATTCGACATCGTGGGCGGCGTTCGGCTCCGGCCGCGGTTCGCGGTGGCGGTGGGCTATTCGCGGTTCAGTACCAGCTCGGACGCCGCCATAGTCGCGACGATTCCGCATCCGCTGTTTTTCGGTCAGCCGAAGACGGTGACGGCCACGCAGGCGGGTCTCGCGCACACCGAGAACGGGATCCATCCGCAGGTGGTGCTGTTCGCGCCGGTCACGGTCAAGATGGACGTCGCGTTCTCGTTCGGTCCGTCATTCATCATGGTGTCGCAGGAGGTCCCGGTCGTCACGATTCCGGCGGCCACGCAGACGATCACCGTCGCGGTGGCCTCGGAAAGCGGCACCGCCGTTGCCCTCAACTTCGGGGTTGACGGCACATACCTGTTCACCAAGAACCTCGGCGCGGGTCTCTTCCTCCGCTACACGGGCGGCAAAGTCGACCTGCCGAGCGCTCCGTCGCTCAGCGTCGGGGGCTTCCAGATCGGTGTGGGCGCTCGGATCCGCTTCTAGCTGGCCACAACGTGGCCACGATCGCCGGATCGTCCCGGACCTCTGACGGCTTGACGGCGTGAATTCAGAGATATGGCTCTACGACGCCCATCGGCGTGGGTGGAGCTTCGACGTGCCGCGGATCAATCTCGTCAAGATTCAGGGTTTCGCCGATCGTCAATTGCACGCCGGTCTCGGCGAGTACGAGCTGAAGCCTGGCGTCGGACCAACCCTGAGCCAAATCAGTTGCAGAGGCCGGCTGGTGTCGTCGTAACCGAGTCCGATATCGACGAAGTAGGGGACACCACCGTCGCGCCACGCGAGCCCGTCCACGGAGACGTCGCCAGTGCCTGTGGGCCCCTTGCGATTCCAGCCGAGATCCATCCCGCCGCAGATTCCGGTTTCGATCATGCGATCGCGGAGGAACGCCATATTCGCGGCTCTCTGAGCCAGGGAGACACCGGCAACGAGTCTCTCTGGATACTTTGCAGAAATGCACGCGACGAGGGCGTCCCCGTTGTTCGGGTACGGCGGTCCACAACTCGCTCCACCCCCTCCGCCTCCACCGCCGCTAGGCGGTGGCACCACCACTGGCGTGGGCGTCTGGAACACCTGGGTAGTCGACCACAACCACGGTCCGGCCGGGTCGACCACGCGGACGTGCCAGAAGAGCTGCTTGCTGGCCGGCAGATCCGCCGGCGCATCCAAGGCGGTCTGCCCCTGTTGCTCTTCGAGCATCCACACCGCGATCTTGTTCGCGAAGCTGTCGCTGTCGGACACCTCGAGCCTGTACGTAATCCTGCCCACTGGACCCGAGCGCGGCGCGTTGAAGAACGTAAATCGCGGATGCAGGGACTCGGTCTTCGTGTTGTCGATCGGCGCGATCGACACGGGAGCGCCGATCACAATCGGCGTGAAGACCTCGAAGGCGGCGGTGGATGAAAACGGCCCGGTATTCGCGCCGTCCTCCGCCCGCGCGCGCCAGAAGTACGTCCGGCCGGCGGCGAGGGAGTCCGGCAATCTGAGACTGGTACGTCCGTCACCCGGAGCAATTCCTTCACGGATGAACACTTTGTTGGCAAAACCCGCGTCGGCGGCGATCTCAAATACGTAGGTGAGCGGACGAACTCCGGAAGTTGCGGCGTTGACGACAACCAGCACCAGCGGCTGCTGATCGACGGCGACCTTCGCCCCGCTGTCAGGCTGCACGATGCTGGGCGGCGTGATGCTGACGCCGGGAATCGGTCCCGCCACCGTCGGGCTGAGCGGGTCGGCGCTCTTGCTGGCAGTACAGCCGGCCATCGCCAGCGCGGCGAAAACAACGCAGAAGTGCGCGAGTCTACCAGTCATTTTTACGCACCCGGCCCCCAGCAAACCCGTCGCAGTCTCGTACCTGCATTGTAGTACGCCTGCACAAAAGGCCACACATCTTCAATATCGGATCGAAGAAACCGGCAGTTTAGAGACCTCTGGCTAACGTGGTCCGGATACACATATGCAGACCTGGGGCCAGACCGCGAATACGAGGGATGCCGGTGTATCGGCGCCAGCGCCTCCGGCCTTCAGTCGGCCCGTCGGTCGACTGGTCCTGGGCTATAATCCACGCGGTCCGTGGCCGGTGCCACGTCCAACCGCCGTCCCTCTGCGATGAGCCGCCGAACACTGAACATTCTCCAGGTCTGCGATCACCTCGGCTGGGAAGGATCGCGGATGCACGGCGTCAAGCGCCTGTTCAGCTGGATGATCCCGCGCTTCGATCGCGATCGCTTCAACGTGTCGCTCGTCAGCCTCCGCAAGAAGGATCTGTCCGAGGAGACGCTCGACAGTCTGGGCATCGACATCACCTACCTGAAGCGGTCGAAGTTCGATCCCGATGACGCTGCCGGCGCTTGCTCGACATCGTCGATCGCAAGCAGATCGACGTGCTGCACCTGCACGGCTACGGCGCGACGACGTTCGGCCGGATGGCCGGCGCGATGCGCCGGATCCCGACGATCCTGCACGAGCACGCCAACCTCACCGACACGCCCTGGTTCCAGAAGGTCGCCGACCGCTGCCTCGAGCCGTACACCGACATCGCCATCGCGGTCTCGAACAGCACGGCCGAGTTCGTGATCGGCGCGCGTCAGGTGCCGCCGTCGAAGGTGAAGGTCGTGTATCTGGGCGTGCCGCTCGAGGAGTTCAGCCGCGAGCGGAGCGCCGGACGAGATCGCCGCGGCGCGGTCAGGAGCTCGGCATCCGCTCCGACGAGCTCGCGATCGGCACGGTCACGCGGCTCCACGAGTCGAAAGGCAACTCGTATCTGATCGAGGCCGCGGCGCGCGTCGTCCGCGAACGGCCGGCGGCGCGCTTCTTCCTGGTCGGCGAAGGACCGCTGCTGCCGGACCTTCAGGCCCAGGCCGCGCGCCTCGGTCTCGGCGATCGGTTCGTGTTCGCCGGCTTCCGGCGCGACGTCGCGCGCACGCTGTCGGCGTTCGACCTGAGCGTGTTTCCGTCGCTTGTGGGAGGGCACGCCGATCACCGCCTTCGAGGCGCTGGCGATGGGGAAGGCCGATCGTCGCGACCGACGCCGACGGCCTGCTCGACATCCTCACCGACAACCAGGACGCGCTGATCGTCCCGAAGCGAAATGCCGCGGCGCTCGCCGACAAGATCGTCTGGGCGATCGATCGTCCCGCCGAGCGGGCGCGCTTGGCGGCGACGGCCCGACAGACGGGCCGGCAGCTACGACATCGGCGTGTTCGTCCGCAAGATGGAGCGGCTCTACACGCTCCTCGCCGAGACTCGCGCGCCACGCACCGCCAGGGCGTGCTGCGGGCCGACCTGTCGTTCCTCACCTCCAGCGTGTCGCGCGTTGACGTGAGACGGCACGCCGCGGCGCGAGCCGCTGGCGCCAGCTCGGCGTCGGCGCGTCGGTCGGGCTGGTCTGCTGCTGCTGGCTTCGGCGGTGACGGTCGATTTCCCGAAGGCCGCGCACGGCTTCAAGGGCGACGAAGCGACCTACTACAGCCTGGCGCACAGCCTGGCGCGCGATTTCGACTTCACGTTCGAGCGCAAGGATCTGATCCGCGTCTGGGAAGAGTTCCCGGGCCCGAAGGGATCTTCCTGAAGCGCGGCAAGGTCGCGTCCTTGCAGCCGGTCGACGTCGTTTCCCGTTCGTGCGACGGGTCAAGGCCGACGATCCGGTCCGGACCCGTCTGTATTACGCCAAGTCGTACATCTATCCGCTGGTCGCCGCGCCGTTCGTGTTCGCTGTTCGGCACCAACGGCTTTCTCGTCCTCCACGCCCTGCTGCTCAGCCTGGATCTCTTCGTCGCGTACACGTTCCTCGCGGCGTCGCGGCACGATCGCAGCTCGGCGCGGCCTGGCGTACGCGACCGTGTTCCTGGCCGCGTCGGTCGTGCCGGTGTACTTCGTCTGGCTCACTCCCGAGCTGTTCAACTTCTCGCTCGTCGCTCTACGCGCTCTTCCTGTGGAGCTACAAGGAGGTCGCTGCGCGATCCGCCGGCGACGCGGTGGGGTCTGTTCCTGCGCGGCAGCGGATCCGACTACGCGGCCGCGGCGCTCGTCGGCGTGCTGACGTTTTCGAAGCCGACCCACGCGCTTCTCATGTTTCCGCTGTGTCGCGCTGGCGGTCGGCCGGCGCCAGTGGCGGCACGCGTCCGCCATGGTGCTCGCCTGGGCGCTGGTCGACCGGCGGCCTGTTCGCCGGCAACGCCGCGATCACCGGCGAGTTCAACTATCAGGGCGGCGACCGCAAGACGTTCTACAGCTTCACCGGCTTTCCGTTCGCCAACGATCGGGAAACGTTCGAGAACATCGGTCCGAGCGGACGGCGCGAGGCCGTGCTGCTCGGCGACGTGCTCGTGAATCGGCATACGCTCACGGTGTTCCGCCACAACCTGGTCTATTTCGTCGTTGGCCGATTCAGCGGGCTTGGTGCCGTACTTCTTTCCCGGCGTCGTGAGCCTGCTGCTGTTTCTCGTCGACGCCGCGGCGCCAGCCGTGGCAATGGCTCATCGGGGCGACGATCGTCGGTGGCGGCGTTGGTGCTGCTGCTCTTGACGCCGTTCACGTATTCCGGCGGCGGCGGGCCGGTCGGCAACCGCTATTTCCTGAGCTTCTATCCGCTGTTTCTGTTCCTGACGCCGGCCCTGGCGCGGCCTCGGACAGTGCGCTCGTCGCGCTCGCGGTCGGCGCGCTGTTCACGGCGAAGATTGTCCTGCAACCCGTTCTACTCGTCGTTCAATCCTGGCGAGCACGCGAAGTCGGGGCCGCTGCGCTGGCTGCCGATCGAGCTGACGCTGCTGAACGATCTGCCGATGGCGGCCCACCCGGATCGCTCGAAGCGGCTCCTCGGCGGGACGCCGCCGGTGCTCGCCTACTTTCCCGGACGACAACGCATTCGATCCCGAAGGCGACGCGTTCTGGGTGAAGGGGAAGTCGCGGACGGAAGTGATTCTCCGGGCGCCGGTCGTGCCGACGCGGCGACGGGCGGTTCGTGACGAAGGCGATCACGCCGCCTGACGATCGAGATTCAGAACGGCGGCGAGACCCGATCGCGTGACCGTCTCGACGGGCCGGGAATCGCGGACGCTCGATGATGCAGCCCGCGGAGATCGCTCGCCTCGACGCTGCGCGGTCGAGGACGGCGTTCCGTACCGTCGTGAGGAGCAGCCGACGAGCTTCGTGTACGTGGTGTCGATCGGCACGACGAGCGGGATTCGTGCCGTTCCTCGAGGCGCCAGGCGCGAGCGACAGCCGCTTCCTCGGGCGCACAGATTCGTCTTGTCCCGGAGTACGTGGACGCCGAAACCGCCACGTTGTCAGGGGCGCCCTAAGAGCGGGTTGCGAACTGAGCTCCCATCAGGGCTGAGGGCTAAGCGCTGAGGGCTTTCCCGCTTACATCTGCCCTTAGCCCTGAGCCTTCAGCCCACGCGCGTCATTTTGCAATGCACCTGAGGCAAGTAGCAGTCCCGCCCGCGTGGGGCCAGCTAGGGTTGCTGCACGCACCAGGAGGCGACCCTCTCGCCTCCGGTGCACGGGACGCGCGCCAGATTGACCGCGCTCGCCGCGTGTTCGTCGACGCGCTGCTGATACTCGGGAATCCGGACCAGATCGACCGCGGCGACCGTCACCCGCTCGCGGGTCAGGAACGAAACAACGTAGGCGTCCCAATAGATGGCGCGCGCGTAGCGAATCTGGTGGCTCACGAGATAGTCGGCCAGAATCCTGTGCGCGCTTGTCGGCGGCTCTTTCACGGACGTGCGAATCAACCTGACGTTGTCGACCATGTTGACCGACGCCCACAGCACGAAGACGCCGACGGCCGCCGTTCGGAGCGTGCGTGAGCGCTCGCACCGCATGAACGCGGCAAAGCAGCCGATCGGCACGAGCAAGCCGAGGAGCAGGTAGCGAAGAAGTGGTGGCTGGCCCGGAATCACGTTGCACGACAACGGATACGCACACACTGCGAAGACCCCGACGAGCCCCAGGTAGATTGGGAGCCCGCCGCCCTTGTCCGCTCGTGGCCCGCGGAACCACGACAGCAGCAGTCGAGCCGTCATGCCGGCGATTGCGACGGCGACCATCCAGCCGACGAAGGCATGGCCGGCGGTCACCGGCGTGTTCATCCTGAAGTCCTGAAGCCTGGTGAACGTACCGCCAAAGAGTACGGGCAGCGCCTGCGTGACGACGGACAGCGCGCGACCGCTCAATTCGCCTGGACTCATGCAAATCTGGCGGGCGAGCGAGAGCGCCTGCCAGCCAAGTGACGCGCCCGACTGACGCAGCTTGAGGTCGTCAACGACGAGCCATACCAGGCCGAACGCGGCGGCGATCAATGCGGCGCGACGCAGGTTGGCGCGGGCCCACAGCTCACCGCGGGCGGCTTCCACGATCAGGATCGCCGGCACGGCGAAGATCGTAAACTCTCGATGCAGAAACCCCAGCCCGAGGACTGCCCCAAATGCCGCCGGGCGGTCTTTGAGATGCCAGAGCAGCAGCACGTACACGAATGGTTCGATGCAGGCTCCCGCAGTCTCAAGGAGGTGACTGGCAACCACGGGTGACGGCATGATGAAGGGAAGCGCCGCCACGAAGGCCACGAGCGGCCGCAAGCCGAGACGGCGGCCAAGCACGGTGATGAGCCACACGGCCACGAGCGCGTTCAGCGCCACCAGCGGTACCCGCATGACCGCCACCGACGGCCGAAAAATCCAGAAGAACGGCGCGATGATCCACGCTTCAACGCCGAGGATGTAGTTCAGGCGGTAGTAGAACAGCGGAAACTTTTCAAAGCTGCTCAGATGTTTGGCCATCAAGCCGACGATGGCCTGGTCGGAATCGAAGTAGAAACCCTCATAGACGAGGGGGACCACACTTCGCATGAGCACGAGCGCAACGGCCAGCCACGCAACCACGAGTTGCTCGCGTTTCCCGCCGTCAAACACTGACGCCGCACGCAGATTCATCTCGTCTCGATCCAGCAACCAAGGAACCTGGTGTCGGTGCTGCCGGGTTCGAATTGGGTCGGCCGCGCTCCGTTCGCAACGGTCACTCGGAGCCGCACCGCTCCGGACTCAGTGGAAACAGGCACGGTGACGGTCCGTTCTTCACGCGGCGCGAGGACCAGGTGTTGGCGCCAGCCGTCCCCTTCGAGCGTCACGTGATTCTCAACCGGCGGATTGCGCACAAACATGTGGACCTCCGCGCCATCGTCGGGACTGATGACGAGGTCTGCAGAGCTGCCACCCGCGATCCACATCCCCTGCCGTTCGACGTAGGTTCGTCCGCCCATGAGAAACACGAGCGCCGGTCCGTAGCGGACGACCTGCACAGGCTCTCCATCGACCAGCTGATGGCGCGAACCCACGATGCTCACCGGTCGAACCGCCATGTGTCGGGAGCCTCTTGCACTGAGTGCCAGCGCGGGTGTCGCCACCGGCAGGCGAATCTCGCGCCGCCAGGTATCCGTCGAGTCGTCGGGGTTCCAGCTCCATTGCGGACCAAAACGGCGATCGAGCGTCGCTGTGAGCGGTACGGAACCTCTTCCGCCGCCGGTTGCTTCGATGGCGTAGGTGCCTGCCGGCAGGTGAAACAACGTCACCGTCGGCTCGGCGCGTGCGTGCTGGTCCACCGTGTCGTCAACGAGCCTCAAGGTACGTCAGCACGTCGCGCATGCGCACGCGGCCGAGCGGCCGGTCGCGCACGGCGAACTGTCCGCTGTCGGGGTCGTATCGCTGCAGGAATGCCACGGTACCTGTCCCGAGCTTACGGGGCGTGGTCGCGGCCTGGTGGTCGCGCCACACGACAGACAGCGCAACCGTCGCCGTCATCACCGCCGAAAACCCGAGGGCGACGGCCACGCGAGTCGGTGTCGCCCCTCGCCGCTCGACGAAGAGCCCGATGGTGGCCGTCAAGACGATCGCCGCGATCCACACCAGGCCGTGAAACAACGCGACCGACGACGTCGTCTGAAACACGCTCGGCAAACCGGTGGTGAGGTTCACGAGGGGAGACAGCCACGTCAGAAGACGAGAAACGCCGTCGCGCGAGTTATACAGCAGGATGCCCCGATCGACGGCGGTGAGCGTGAACGTCGTGATCAGGCTGACCGTCAACGCGCCGAGGCCGAGGAGCCTCCCCGTGTGCCCGCGGCGGGTCTGAAACCACACGGCGGCCGGAATCGCCATGGGCAGAATGACAGGGATGAGGAAGCGCCCTGGTGAACTGTTGCCGCCCCACCACATCTGATACGTCGCGACGACGAGGCCGTAGGGCGCAACCAGCATGGCAAGTTCAGTCGCCAGCCTGGGCGATCGCCGTATCAAAACGGCCAGGCCAGCCAGCGCACAGAGGAACACGGGCGCGGCAGGCAAGACACCGAATTGCTGATCGAACAAGAGACCGACGACACCGCGCGACAGGTTGGCGATGGCGCTTTGTGTGTCGCCGCCGTACGGCCCCCGCGGGTCTGGCGATCCGTAAATCGCGTAGAAGAAGCCAAACCAGCATGCGGCGCTGACCATCGGAATCAAGAGCAGCGTCGCTGCCCGCCGGGCCCGGCCGGCCTTATCGATAATAACGAGAGGATCGACAGTGTCGGCGGAGTCCGGGACGTCGCGCTGTGTCCATTGACGCGCGAGGATCATGACGCCGAGGACTACTGCGGCCGCCACATACCGCGTGTGCAGCCAAGGCAGGATTGCGAGCGCCGCCCCGGTTGCCGCGAGGCGTTTGGTTGAGAGTCTCTGGCCGCCGGCCAGGGCGAGTACGCCGACCATGACGACTGCGGCGCCGGGCGCATCCGGATACACGACGAAGGATTGAAAAAAGAAGGGCGCGGTCAGCGCGACCGCGGCCCAGCCGAACCAGCTGGCCGCGGCATCCGATGTCACGCGCCAGGCGGCCGTCCAGGTGAGCGAAGTCGCCCACGCGCTCAGGAGGGCGAGAAACACCACGACCCCGCGGTAGCCGAACAGGGCGAGCGCGGGCGCCACGACAACCGGCAGTCCTGGCGCGTGAATCGAATAGATCTCGCCGTTGACACCTCGCCGGAGGAAGTCGGGCTTCAGGGGGCCGAAGTAATACTGCAGGTAATCGCCCTGACGATGGTTGTTTTCGATCTTCAGATCGTGGTCTCTGAGGATGCTCTGCGAGATCACCAGGTAGTGCGGTTCATCGCCTGTCGGGAGTTGAGGAGAGATCTGATACGCCCCGATCAAGTAGAGGATGGCGGCCGTGGCCGCCGCCAACCACGGCGCGCGGCGCGGATCGCGTGCGGCGCCTGCCAGCCAGGCTGGAGCACGGCGGCCGACGACCGGTGCGACGAGTCCCGCGATGATCACGGCCCAGAGCCAGCCGCGCAGCGGTCCGGTCCAGACATAGAACGCGGACGGAACCGACAATTTTCCCCAGGCCGGAACCCACGGCACAGTCAGCACAGCCGACAGGCTCAGCAGCGCGAAGCGATCTCCCGAACGCAGGGCCGCGCGCGTGATGAACGCGACGAGCAGCCAGATCGCCAGCCAAACCAGCGAAGGAAGGATTCCAATCCGCGGAGCGTGAGGATCAGTCGAGGTGAGCGTGAGTGCGCCGAAGGTCAACCAAGCTGCCGCGGCCACGAAGAGTGCGACAACACTGCCGGCCATGGGACCCAGCCGCTTGGCGGCCATGCAGGCGGCATAGTACCACGGGGCGGCCGGCCGTGGACGAGGTACTGAGGATGTTCCTGATCGCCGCGATGCTGGTCGTCGCGCTTCTTTCAGGTCGTTTGCTATACTCGCGAGCCGATGCTGGACTCCGCGCGCTTTGAACGCCCGCCCGGCGAGTCACGCAACCCGATTCGGCTGATTCATTCGCTCCTCGACGGCGGACGACGGGAAGCGATCCTGTTCGTGACGCTGGCCGTGCTCCTCATCCTGGTGCGTACGTCCACGTTCGCGCTCGTTGAAGGCATCGTCTTCGACTCCGATGAGGCTCTTTATGGCCTCATGGCCAAGCATCTCAGCGAATTCCGGACCTTTCCCCTCTTTTTCTACGGTGAGAATTACCAGCTCGCCATGGAGGTATGGCTGACCGCGCCGTTCTTCTGGATCTTCCGGCCCTCTGTGGTCGCGATGAAGATTCCATTGGTGATCCTCAACCTCGCCGTGGCGCTGACGCTGATGCGCACTGTGTGTTCAGCGCTGAAACTCCGACCGGCGTACGGCTTTGTCGCCGCGCTCCCGTTCATCCTGCCAACGCCAGTGGTCGCCGGCAGCCTGATGGAAAGCAGCGGCAGCGCCACCGAGCCGCTCTTGTACGTGCCGCTGTTGTGGCTCCTACGCCGACGTCCGTTTGCCTTCGGCCTGCTGCTGATGTTCGGCTTTCTGCACCGTGAGTTCACGATCTACGCAGTGCCTGCGATCCTGCTGGTCGGAGGACTCGAGGAATCATGGTGGACGGTCGCCGCGGCGAAGCGCGCCGCGTGGACCGCGGCAGGAGGTGCGCTCGTGTGGGGGATCGTCGACCAGCTGAAACGCTATCTGGTCGGCACGTCCGCCACCCAGCAGGCACAGATGCTCGTCGCCCACACGTGCTGGCGACCGGCCGAACTGCCAGCCCGACTCGGCTACGTCATCACTTCCGTCCTGCCGATGTTCGCCGGCGCCACGACGATGCCGATGCACGCGTTCTCCATTCGGAGTAATGCCGTCACCGGCGGCTTCACGCTCGTGGGATGGGTGGTGGGCGCGACGATGGTGCTGATGCTCGCGAGGCTCGCCTGGACGTCGCGCCGTGGCGGTGGCGGCGTCGCCTACGCGCTGTACCTGGCCATCGTCGGCTGTCTCGCGCTCGCCGCGTATCCCCTGAGCTGCAACCTCGTGTTCGACTTGCCGCCCGTGGTCCGCTATCTTCACCTCGCGCTTTTCCTGCCAATCGGCTGTTTCGCGGCGTTCATGGTGCGCGAACCGTCTCGATATCTGAGGACCGCGGTGGTTGGGGTCTTCTTGCTGTGGGGCGGAGTCAATCTCGCGGACAACCTGAACGTCATGCGAGTGGCCTATGTCATGCCCGATCCCGATCCGCATCGGGAGCTGACGGATTTCCTCGTTCGCAACCACATTCGATACGCCCGCGCCGATTTCTGGGACGCGTACATCGTCGATTTTCTTTCCGGCGAGCGCGTGATCGTGGATTCCAAGGTTCCGGTGCGCATCCCGAGCTACAAGAAACTAGTCGACGAGTTCAGCTACGCAGCCGTGCAAATCGTCCGGAAGCCGTGTTCCGGCGATCTGTACGTCTCGCAGTTTTGCATCCAGTTTCCTGCCGGTCGGCGCCCGCCCGGCGTGCCATGAGCGGCGGCGCCCGCTAGCACATGTTCGCGAGCGCCGACGGTCGGCCGGAGAGCACCGACTCGATTTCGGCGTGCCGAACGAGCGCTGCGAATGGGGTTTCGAAGTACTCGACCAGGGTCTTGGACGGGTGATCGACTTCGAGCCGATAGGGCCCGATGGGCGTCACCGCAGTCAACTCGACGCGCACGTTTGTGTGAGGTCCGACATTGAAGAAGGTCACCATTGACGCGGTCCTTCCGCAAGCTCGGTGCCTGCGCGCTCCTGCACAGGCTTGCACACTCCGGCCGCCGGTCGTGTGCTGTCCTGCCCCTGCCCACTGACGAACTTCGTGTGGGGGTCAGCTCGACCGATGTCGCAGGCAGGGCCCGAGGCGGGACGCGACGAGCTGGCCGAGACGCGCGGCGCCGGCTGATTGCCAGAGCGTCCGGTTCAATGAAGCGTTCCGTCGAGCGAATTCAAACTGTCCAGCCCGACATCGTCGACGCCGACGAGGAACACCGCCACGTCGGACGCGGGGAAATCACGAAATCGCGCAGCAGGATGAGATGGCCTTAGGTCGATCGCGGACGCGAAACGGGATCGGCTTGTAGATTTGTACGCGAGCGCGACGCGGCCGCGCCGGTGATTCTTCGAGTAGAATTGGCCACCATGGTGACACGCATCGTGAGTGTGGTGGCCGCGTTGCTCGCGGTCTTCGTGATCCGTCAGTACAGTCAGATCGGTGAGCTTCGCGCCGACCTTGCCACGGCGCAGGCGCAAGCCGCGGTGCAGGCGAGAGCGGCGGTCGTGGAATCAATCGGGGCGCAGGCTCCCGAAATCCAGCGCGTCCTGGCGTGGCTGAACGATTTCTACAAATCCCCCGAAGGCTTGCAGCGCTCCGGCGGGCTCTGGATCGACGGCCACCCCGACTATGAAGGCATGGGCGTCTGGGTGTTTAGCGTCTATCTGTCGCATCGCCTCAGAGGTGAATCCGAGGATCAGTCCCGCCAGGCCATCGTTGATGCGATCAAGCAAAGCGACGAGTGGCGTGTCAAACACCCCGGCTAGCCCCCTATAGGGCGTTCCATTTTCGACCGAAACAATTGGCAATTATTGTCATGCCCCTGTGTGCGTGACACAAAGCGTCATGCCAAACGGCGGGTGAAGTGACAAAGACGGCCATATAAGCTGTTTAGTTGCAGTTGGTTGGGCGAAAATTGAAAATGGGCACGGGCCCTGCAGTGTCAGGCGCGGGGAGGTCTTTGCGTTGAGGATAAGGTCCACCGGCGGATTCGCGATTGTCGACCTGCTGTTTGTCTGCGGGATCATCGGGATTCTGTCGGGAATCGCGCTGCCTCGGCTGATGGCGGCGAAAGGTGCGGCAACTGCGGCCTCGGCCATTGGCTCGCTGCGCGTCATCGGCAGCTCCCAGGTGACCTTCGCCATCACCTGTGCCGGCGGATTCTACTCTCCCAACCTCAGCGGCCTCGGAAAACCGCCGGCCGGCGCCACCGAGGCGTTCATCTCGGAGGATCTCGGCGCGGCCGACATCGTCGTCAAGAGCAACTACAGCTTTCAGATGGAATCCACGCCGTTCGGTGGGGCGCCCGATACGTGCAACGGCCTCGGCATCGGCCAGACGGGGCAGGGCTTCAGGGCCGCCGCCGATCCGCTGGATGTGCCGAACAACCTGCGCTATTTCGCCATCAACGCCGGCATGGTCATCTGGGAAGATCGGACTTCTCTCTGGGGTGTCATGCCTGAAGCGGGCGAGCCTCCCTCCGGTTTCATTATCAAGTTCTAGTCGCGTATAATTCCTGCAGACATGTGGACCAAGATGATGGCGGGGGCCCGCAAGAAGGCCCCCAAGACGATTGCCGTGATCGATCCCGATCGCTGCTTCGGCGCATTTGCGTGCTCCATCTGTCAGGCCGCCTGCCCGGTGGCCGACTGCATTGTCGAAGAGCCGGATCGCGACGGCCGGATGGTGTGCGCGGTACGCGCCGATCTCTGCATCGGCTGCGGACTGTGCGTCACGCTGGGCAATCCCACGGCCCCGCAACAGCGCGAATTCGGGTGCCCGGCCGACTACGACGCCATCAACATGATGCCGTTCGAAGAGGTCGTGAAGCTGCTGACAAGCGACGACCAAGCGCTGACCACGAATCCCTAGCGGCGTATCGACCGCAGCAAGACCAGCCACGATCAACGCAGAGGCCGCTGAGACCGCAGAGTTTTCATTTCCAATTGGAATCTCTGCGAACTCTGCGTGCTCTGCGTTCAATGTCGTACAGGTTGTGAACTGTCTCCGGGCAAGACACGCTGTTACTGGTCCCTCCGTCGCGAAGCGGCGGCCGCTTGCGCGTATCGCGACGGCAGCCGGTGATCCAGCCGGCTTGCGATGAACGCCGAGGCCTCCGACAGCGCCGGCAGTGAGACGCCGGTTTCCACGCCCAACCCGTTCAACATATAGATCAAGTCGTCGGTGGCGAGGTTGCCTGCGGCGCCTGGGGCGTACGGACAGCCGCCGAGCCCGCCCGCCGACGCGTCGAACGTGCCGATGCCGTAGGGTAGCGCCGCCATCACGTTGGCGAGCGCGGTGCCGCGTGTGTCGTGGAAGTGCAGCGCGATCTCGGCCGCCGGTACGCGGGTGAGCACGGCGTCGAGCACCCGGGTGACAAGTCCCGGGTGCGCCACGCCGATCGTGTCGCTGATTGCCACCTCGAACACGCCGAGCGCCACGAGTCTCGCGGCGAGTTCGGCGACCTTCTCTGGTGCGACGTCGCCCTCGTACGGGCACCCGAACGCCGTGGACAGGTATCCTCGCACGCGCAGGCCGCCGGCCGCGGCCGCGTCGCAGACGTCCTTGTAGATCGCGAAGGAGTCGTCGATTCCGTGATTGATGTTTTTTTGGCTGAAAGTTTCCGTGGACGCCGCGAAGATGGCGACTTCGGTGACGCCGGCGCGCTGCGCCCGCTCGAGTCCGGCCAGATTGGGCACGAGCGCCGTGTAGCGCGTGCCCGCGTGCCGGCTGATTCCGGCAAACACCGCTTCCGCGTCGGCCATCCGCGGCACCCACTTGGGGCTGACAAACGCCGAAACCTCGATGACCGGCAGCCGGGCGGCGCTCAGGCGATTCACGAACTCAATCTTGTCGGCGGTCGAGACGTCGGCGCGCTCGTTCTGCAGGCCATCGCGCGGCCCGACTTCGACCACGGTGATCCGCTGCGTCATCGCCACTATTCCAGCTCGACGAGCGTCTGATCCGGCTGCACGATCTCGCCCTCGCGGCAATGAACCGCCTTCACCACGCCGTCGCCCTGTGCGCGGATCGCCAACTCCATCTTCATCGCTTCGACCAGGATCAGCGTCTCGCCATGCTTCACCGCCTGTCCTGGCGCCACGAGCACTTTGACGATGGTCGCCGGCATTGGCGCGGTGAGCGACTGCACCGCGACGGCTGCTCCTCGGGCGTGGACGGCCTCGCGCAAGGGCTCGCTCCGCCGAAACACCCGGCCGTTCCAGAATGCCCAACTGCTGTTGCGAGAGCCCGCGACGTACACGATCTCGTGCCGTCGGGCGCCAACCTCGCCACCGTCGATCTCGACGAGGTACACGCCACGGCCGATCCTGGCTACGGTCGCCACGGGTTCTCGATGCTCCAGGGATCGCGACCGGATTCGGTGGGCGAGACGGGCGATTCAGTCGAGGCCTTGGATTCCGACTCGTACGCCGCGAGCGCGTCGCGGACGCACGCGGGCATGTCGTCGGCCGCCGCGCCGGCGAGGGAACTGAGCTCCGCATCGAGAAAGCCGGTGTCGATTTCACCTGCGCGAAAGCGCGCGTGATCGAGCACGCGCAGCAGGAACTCGATGTTTGTGCGGATGCCGAGAATGGGGAAGTCGCGGAGCGCGCAGGCCAGCCTGGCGATGGCGTCTTCGCGCGTCGCGCCCGTCGCAATCACCTTGGCGAGCAGCGGATCGTAGTGCACCGGCACGTCGCTCCCTTCCTCGACGCCTGAATCGATGCGAACTCCCGGGAACCGCGGTTCACGGTACAGGAGAATTCGGCCGGCCTGCGGGAGGAAATCGTGTGCGGGATCCTCCGCATACACGCGCGCCTCGATGGCGTGGCCGCGCAGGGTGATGGACGGGGAGGTCCATGGCAGCGGTTCGTTCGACGCGATGAGGATCTGCGCGCGCACGAGGTCGAGGCCCGTCACCTGCTCGGTGACCGGATGCTCAACCTGCAGGCGGGTGTTCATCTCCAGAAAGAAGAAACGTTCGGCTCCGCGTCCACCGGACACGTCGACCAGAAATTCGATCGTTCCGGCATTGCGGTAACCGCAGGCGCGCGTCGCCTGCACGGCCGCGTCGGTCATGCGCGTACGCAGGCGTGGCGTGGCGGCGGGCGACGGGCTTTCTTCGATGACCTTCTGATGTCGGCGCTGGACCGAGCACTCTCGCTCGAACAGGTGCACGACGTGACCGTGGTTGTCGGCGAGAATCTGGACCTCGATGTGGCGCGGCCGTGGGATGACGCGTTCCACGTACAGCGCGCCGTCGCCGAAGGCCGCTTCTGCCTCGCGGCGCGCCGACTGGATGGCCGCTCGTGCGTCCGCCGCCTGATCGATGCGGCGCATGCCCTTGCCGCCGCCGCCCGCCGACGCCTTGACGAGCGCGGGCAGCCCGACGCGTTCGACGCTGCTCAGGACGCCGTCTTCTGACTGGTCGAGCGGCGTTTCGCCGGGCACCACCGGAACGCCGGCGTTCTGCATCAGGCGCCGCGCCGCGATTTTCGACCCCATCTGGGCGATGACGCCCGAAGGCGGGCCGACGAAGACGACGCCGGCCTTCTCGCACGCCGCCGCAAACGCGGCGTTCTCCGAGAGGAAGCCGTACCCCGGGTGCACCGCGTCGGCGCCGCTCGATCGGACCGCGTCCAGCAGGCGCGGCACGGAGAGGTAGCTGTCGGCGGCATGGGCCGGGCCGATGTGAATCGACCGATCAGCCGCACTCACGTGCGGCGCGCGGACGTCGGCGTCGGAGTAGACAGCGACGCTTTCCACGCCGATTTCACGGCAGGCACGAATGATTCGCAGCGCGATCTCGCCTCGGTTCGCGACGAGCAGGCGTTTGATCATCGGACCCAGCGGGGCGTTCGCTTGTCGAGGAACGCCTTCAGCCCTTCCTGGCCCTCCGACGAGGTCCGCCGCGCTGCGATGACGCGTGTGGTGATCGCGGCGGCTTCGCCCAGTCCGCGGCCCCAGACCTCTCGAACAAGGGCCTTGGCCGAGGACGTGGCTTCCGGCCCGCCAAGGGCGATCTCGGCGAGATAGCTCGACACTTTCCCGTCGAGCTCGGCGGCCGGCACGACGGCGTGAACCAGGCCGAGCTCGTACGCGCGCGTGGCTCCAAATCGGGCTCCGGTGAGGAACAGCTCGCGCCCGGCGGAGCGGCCAATCTTGGCCAGCACGAACGGGGAAATCACTGCGGGAACCAACCCGAGCCTGACTTCGGTGAATCCAAACACCGCCTCCCGGTCTGCGACGACGATGTCACAGATGGCGGCGAGGCCGGCGCCGCCGCCGAGCGCGGCGCCGTGGACCCGGCCGACGACGGGAACGGGGAGTTCGTCGAGCGCGCGAAACATCTGCGCCGCAGCCGTCGCGTCGCGCAGGTTCTCGGCCTCCGAGTAGCCGACGGTTTGCGCCATCCAGGCCGCGTCGGCGCCGGCGCAGAACGACGGCCCCGCGCCCGACAACACCACGGCGCGCAGAGTCCCGGCGGTTCCGGCCGTGCTCGCAGCCCATGCCGTCAGCTCGGCAATCATCTCCGGGTTGAACGCGTTGCGAACCTCGGGGCGATTGAGGGTCACGTACTCGACGGCGCCCACGCGCTTGGTTGTGAGCAGCTTATAAGTCATCAGCTCTTTGCCACGAAGGCACGAAGGCACGAAACCAGACACGTACCAAGATGTCCTTCGTGCTTTCGTGTCTTCGTGGTTGCATTTGTCACATTCGAAAGATCCCGAACCGTGGTTCGGCGATTGGCGCGTTGAACGCCGCTGACAGGCCGAGCGCGAGCGCCTGCCGCGTGTCCACCGGATCGAGGATGCCGTCGTCCCACAAACGGGCGGTGGAGTAGTAGGCCGATCCTTCGTGGTCGTACTTCGCCAGGATCGGCGCGCGGATGGCCTCTTCCTCTTCCGGCGTCAGCGAGCCGCCTTCACGCGCCACCTGCTCCCGCTTGACGGTCGTCAACACGCCCGCCGCCTGTTCGCCGCCCATGACGGAAATGCGGGCGTTCGGCCACATCCACAGCTGGCGGGGCTCGAACGCGCGGCCGCACATGCCGTAGTTGCCGGCGCCGAACGATCCGCCGATGACGACGGTGAACTTGGGCACCACCGAGTTGGCCACGGCGTGCACCAGCTTGGCGCCGTCTTTGGCGATGCCGGCGCGCTCGTACTGGCGTCCGACGATGAAGCCGGTGATGTTCTGCAGGAACACGAGCGGGATGCCGCGAAGGTTGCAGAGCTCGATGAAGTGGGTGGCCTTGAGCGCCGACTCCGAAAAGAGCACGCCGTTGTTCGCGACGACGCCGACGAGAAACCCGTGCAGCCGCGCGAATCCCGTAACCAGCGTGGCGCCGTAGCGCGCCCTGAACTCGTCGAACCGCGACCCGTCGACCAGCCGGGCGATGATCTCGTGGACGTCGTACGGCTTCCGGCTGTCGGCGTTGACGATGCCGTACATCTCCGCGGGGTCGTGCTTCGGATCTTCGGAAGTCGTCATGTCGGCGGGCAGGTGCTTCACCGTGTTCAGCGTTGACACCACTGTTCTGCACAGGTTCAGTGCATGGGCGTCGTTGTCGGCGAAGTAATCGGCGACGCCGGACACGCGCGTGTGAACGTCGGCGCCGCCGAGCTCCTCAGCGGTCACCTCTTCGCCGGTGGCGGCTTTCACGAGCGGCGGCCCGGCCAGAAAGATGGTTCCCGTGCCGTTCACGATAATCGTCTCGTCCGACATCGCCGGCACGTACGCGCCGCCGGCCGTGCACGATCCCATCACCACGGCGATCTGGGGAATCCGCTCCGCCGACATCCTGGCCTGGTTGTAGAAGATTCGCCCGAAATGATCGCGATCGGGAAACACCTCGGCCTGCAGCGGCAGGAACGCGCCGCCTGAATCGACGAGGTAGATGCACGGCAGGCGGTTGTCGAGCGCCACCTGCTGCGCGCGGAGATGTTTCTTGACCGTGATCGGGTAGTAGGTGCCGCCCTTCACCGTGGCGTCGTTGGCGACGACGATCACTTCGCGGCCTGAAACGCGCCCGATGCCGGTGACGATGCCGGCGCCGGGCGCTTCGTTGTCGTACATGTCGAACGCGGCGAGCGGCGAGAGCTCGAGAAACGGCGAGCCCGGATCGAGGAGGCCGTCGATGCGCTCGCGCACGGGGAGCTTCCCCTGGTCGCGATGTCGCTGGAGATACTTGGGTCCGCCGCCCTGACGCACGACGCTCATGCGGTCGCGGAGCTGGCTGACGAGCTGCTGCATCCGGTCGCGGTTGGCCGCGAAGGCCTCGTCGGCCGGATTGACGCGCGTGTCGAGCTCTACCATCCGCAGCAATCCGTCTTGTAGCCGCAGGCGGGACAACGCCAGACGGCGTGCATGCGGTACATCTCGACGCCGCAGCGGTCGCACGGCATTGTGTCGTCGTCGTTCGCGGGAGTGGTGCTGGTCTTGAGGGGCGTAATCGGTTTGGGCAACGGTGTACGCGCGGGTTCCGACATGCAGGAATTATAGAGCGATAATAGCGCCGTGAAACGCGTGCGCGAGCTCGCGCGGCTGACCCGCGCGTCGGCGTGGCAGGGAGCGCTCGGGTTCTACGAGAGCGACAACCTGACGTACGCGGCGTCGATCGCGTACTACGCCCTGGTGTCGCTGTTCCCGTTTTTTCTGCTCGCGTTCGGCCTGCTCGGCCGGGCCACGGCCGACGTGGACAATCGCACCGCCGTGCTCGGGTTCGTCCTGCGCTACTTTCCCAGCCAGTTCGACTTCATCACGACGCAGCTCGATGCGTTTCGCGCCGGCGGGCTGACCATCGGCGTCGCCGGCACGATTGGCCTGGCGTGGGGCGCGTTGGGCGTGTTCGGCGCCATCACGACGGCCGTGAACTACGCCTGGGGCGTCAAGCCCGAGGAGGCGAGGAGTTTCTGGCATCAAAAGCTGGTCTCGTTTCTCATGCTCCTCGTGGCCGGGCTGATGCTGCTCGTGGCGTTGCTTCTGGTGAGCGCCTCGCAGGTGGTCGGCGCGAGCTGGTTCGCGGGCGTTCTCGCTCACTTTCCCGGGCTCGACATCCTCCGGGGGGTAACGGTTCGCTTTGCGACGACCGGGCTGTTCATCCTGGTGGTCGGGCTGGTGTACTACTTCGTGCCGAGCGCGAGCGTCAGGTTTCGCGACGTCTGGGTCGGCGCGGTCGTGACCGGGCTGCTGTGGAAGGGCGCGCTCGAGGGGTTCTCGTGGTACGTCCGCGACATGACGCGGTTCACCAGAATCAACGGCTCGATCGCGGTCGTCGTGGTGTTTCTCCTGTGGGTGTACGTGCAGGCCGCCATCTTCCTGTACGGCGCCGAATTCACCGCGGCGTACGCGCGGCTACGGCGCGAACAATCGCCTGGCTGAACACGGACACGTCGTCCGGCTTGCGCGAGGTGATGAGGTTGCCGTCTTCGACGACCGGCTTGTCCACGTACAGGCCGCCGGCGTTCTTGACGTCGATCGCGATTGACGGCCAGCAGGTGAGCGTGCGGCCTCGCAGCGCGTTGGCCGAGATGAGGAGCTGCGGACCGTGGCAGATGGCGGCCACCGGCTTGGCGCTGTCCATCGCCTCGCGAGCCAGATCGACCATGGCGTGGCGCATGCGCATCTTGTCCGGCGCGTGGCCGCCGGGTATGACGAGCGCGTCGAAATCCTTCATGCGCGCCGCGCCGGCCGCCAGATCGGACGTGACGATCGTCTCGCCCCGCTTGCCCCGAAACTCTGCGTGCGCCGTGGGCCCGACGAGCACGACCGTGGCGCCGGCGGCGAGCAGCGCGTCGCGCGGGCCGGCGAGCTCGCTGTCTTCAAACTCCTGTTCGACGAGGATTGCCACGCGCTTGCCCGCGAGCACGGCCGGGTCAGACATATCACGATTCTACAGTGTCATAATCACGGCTGTGAATCGACTTGCCGGAGAGCACAGCCCCTATCTGCTTCAGCACGCCCGCAATCCCGTCGACTGGTTTCCATGGGGAGACGAAGCGTTCGCCAAGGCGCGCCGCGAGCACAAGCCCATCTTCCTCTCGATCGGCTACTCGACGTGCCACTGGTGCCACGTGATGGCGCACGAATCGTTCGAGAACGATGCCGTGGCCGCCGTGATGAACGACAGCTTCGTGGCGATCAAAGTCGATCGCGAAGAGCGGCCCGACGTGGACCGCGTGTACATGACGTTCGTCCAGGCCACCACCGGATCGGGCGGGTGGCCGATGAGCGTGTGGCTGACGCCAGACCTCAAGCCGTTCTACGGCGGAACATATTTCCCGCCGACGTCGCGATGGGGCCGGCCCGGCTTTGTGGACATCCTCGGCGAAATCGCCAGGGTGTGGGGAAGCGAGGCCGACAAGGTGCTGGGATCGGCCGAGGCCGTGACGGCGCAGCTGCGGGCTGTGGAGCGCGCGGCGCCATCGAGCGGTGTCCCCGGCGCCGAGGCCCTTCGGCGGACGGCGGCCGGCTTCCGCGACACGTTCGATCGCGCGAACGGGGGATTCGGCACCGCGCCGAAATTCCCGCGTCCCTGCGAACTGCTCTTCCTGTTTCGCGAGCACGCGCGCGCCGGCGGCGCCGACGGCAACAGCGCCAGAGACATCGCGCTCGCGACGCTCGGCGCCATGGCGTCCGGCGGGATGCGCGATCATATCGGCGGCGGGTTCCATCGCTATTCGGTGGACGCCGCCTGGCGCGTGCCCCATTTCGAGAAGATGCTGTACGACCAGGCGCAGCTCGTCCTCGCGTTCCTCGAGGGCGCACAGGTGTCGGGCGATCGCTTTTATGCCGACGTGGCCGAAGACACGCTGCGCTACGTCATGCGACAGATGACCGACGAAGCGGGCGGCTTCTATTCGGCCGAAGACGCCGACAGCGTGCCGCCCGAGCAGGCGGGCACTCCGGGCGCGCACGCGTCCGAAGGCGCCTTCTATCTGTGGCGCGCCGACGAACTGCCGGCACTCGTCGGCGAGGACACCGACCTCGTTCGCCAGCGGTTCGGCATTGAGGACGCGGGAAACGCGCCGGCCGACCCGCAGCAGGAGTTCACCGGCAAGAACCTGCTCTACATCGCGCGATCGGTCGAGGACATCGCGAAGACGTCGGGCCGGTCTCCCGACGAGGTCGCCGGGGCGCTCGATCGCGCGCGATCGCGGATGTTTCAGGCACGCGCCGGGCGCCCGCATCCCTATCTCGACGACAAGGTGCTGACGGCGTGGAATGGTCTGATGATCGCGGCCTTCGCTCGCGCGGCGCGGGTGATTGGCGCGGAAGGACGAGACGCCGCCCCCTATCTCGACGCGGCCCGCCGTGCAGCGGGCTTCATCCGCAGCCGCATGTGGAACGGCGAGACACGGACGCTTCTGCGCCGCTATCGCCGCGGCGAGGCGAGCATCGACGCGTACGCCGAAGACTACGCCTACCTGATCTTCGGCGTGGTCGAGCTCTTTCAGGCCGATCCCGATGTCGCGTGGCTCGAGTGGGCCGAAGCGCTGCAGCGGCGGCAGGACGATCTCTTCTGGGACGCCGCCGATGGAGGCTGGTTCAGCACGACCGGGCGCGATGCCACCGTCCTCCTCCGTATGAAAGAGGACTACGACGGCGCCGAGCCGACGGCCAGTTCGGTGTCGGTGTTCAACCTGCTGGTGCTGTCGCACCTCGTGGATGAGCCGCTGTGGGCCGACCGCATCGAGCAAACGTTCAAGTACTTCGGGTCGCGAATCGAACAGATGGGCCGCGCCGTGCCGATGATGTCGGCGGCGTTGACGACGTATTTGGCTGGCCTGCGCCAGGTGATGGTCGTCGGCGGCGGCGCTGAGGACAGCGATCTCAGCCGGAGCCTTCGTCGCCGGTACCTGCCATTCGCTCTCTCGTTGAACGTGTCTCCGGACCGTCAGCAGGCCCTCGCAGCGAAACTGCCGTTCGTGGCTGCGATGCATCCCGTCAACGGACTGCCCGCGGCGTACGTCTGTCGCGACTTCACCTGCCGCGCTCCCGTGACGACGCTCAGCGATCTCGATCGAGAGTTGGCGTTCGGCCCTCAGCCCTGAGCTCCAGCCCCGAGCCCTTAGCCCTCAGCCCTTACAATTGGGATACCGATGACCGCTCATGTTGACATCTGGCTGCGTGGCACCGACTTCGCCACCAGCGACAGCATCGAAGGCATCGCGCGCGAGCCGGACGCCTGGATAGACGATGACGTGCGCGTGGTGCTCGAGGGAATGCTGCACGCGATGGACCGGGCGAAGAATCCCGGGCAACCAAGGCGCGTGGCGGCGCTGCGCGGGTTCAGCTGGATCGTCAACCCGTTCGAGGACGGTGGCGTCCTGATTGCGATCGAGATGACGCTGGGCGCTGCCGTCGCCGGTCCATTTGCGATCGACAAAACAGTGCTCGAGGGAATGATCGGCCGCGTGATGGCCGCTCAACCGCCGGCAGCCCCGTCCGGTAGGGTGCACTAGGATCGAGTAATTGGGTAAGGTGATTAGCGCGTTCACAAACCCACGCTAATCGTAAGTCAGAAAGGGCCGTTTCGCTTTAATCGCGGGACGGCCCTTTTTCTATGGAACGTCCTTGTCGATCAAATTCTTGAACGCCAACACGATAGCGAGCGCGACATGGGCGATGAACCCCGCAATCCAGATTCCGGTGCGCTGACTGAACAGCACGATGAGCAGTGAGATGGCGAACTATTCTTTCTCTCCATCATATTGATGCGCCGCGCGGTAGAGCCGTGTCCGGTCAGCCTTGATCGCGTAGAAGAGCAACACGAGGTTGGAGCCAGCCATATTCGGATGAGCCACCACCGTAATCGGATCGCCAGGCTTGTACGTCCTCGGAGTCCACCCGCTGGAGGTCATGACGCTGATAGCCGAGGCCTCGACGGTCCATGTCCCCACCGTGGACCGATCCGCCGCGCCGGCCCCGACTCTGACGACGATGTGGCTGTGGGGGTTCTGCCACCGGTACTCCTCCACGACTCCCCGATACGTAATGTTCTTGCCCATGTCGAACATCGCGCGGGAATGGTGGGCGAGCGTCGGAGCCGCCGCCAGGGCGATTCCAACCGCCACTGCCAAGGCCAGCAACGGACGGCGAGCGCGAGAGCCAGCTCCAACCATCAGGACCGAAGCATTTTAGCCTGGGATTCGACCGAGCGAAGCGAGGGAGGATTCGTCCCCACGGGGACACCGTCAAACTGAAGCACTTTGGGTAATTGGATAATTGAGTAATCGGTAATTGGAACGTCGGATTGTCGAGTCATCGCGATCGCGGAATGGCCTGCCCAATTACCAAGTTACTCAATTATCCAATCACTCGATGACGTCAGTGCAATGGGTGACGGACGTCCGTGTCCCAACCCGATCCGCCGTCAGCCGGCATGATCTTCATGAACGCTTCGACCGCGTGAATTTGATCACCGTACACCTTGAACGCTTCCCACACCATGAGACCGTTGCCGGCTCCGTATTGGTTCGACGGCCCGAAGTTCATGCGAAGGAGGGTGATGCCGAGCGTCTTCGTCGACTGCCACCACGCGATAGCTCAGACCCGGATGCTTTGAGATCTGCTGTCCCTTGATGTCCTCGCAGGAGGGGGGACGGAACGTGCAGCCCTTGCCCGCCATGAGCCGGCCGTTTTCAAAGCGATAGGCATCAGGCGCGAATGGTGCGTCGACCGTCACAAAGCTGCCCACTTCGAGGCCGGCGGGATAGAACTCGGCAAGCTTGATCGCCTCTGCACGCGAACTGCGCCTGGCGGGATCGACGGGTGCGATCATCGCCGCATTCGGCGACAGAAGCGCGTCGACGGCGAAGATCGCCCCTTCCTTCTGGCTCCTGGTCACCTGGGTTTCCACTTCAGTGATGGTCTTGTTCGCGATCTTCAGCCGGAGCATGAGCATCACAGGCGAGCCGGCCTCTTCGACGACGACCTGAGCGGCCGCGACGCCTTGCGCGGCATCCAGGATGTCGAGGCGATACGGCCTGATCTTCGATGCCTGCTTCCACAACCCGTCGCCCAGTTTCATGTCGACCGTATCTTCGGTGAAGCGGACATTGGCGGCGATCGGAAGCGTACCGGGTGCGTGCGCCACCAGGGCGTTCAAATACAGCGTGATGAAGCCGCGGAGGCACTCGCGATCGCAGTCACCCTGAGCGGCGCCGGCCGGCGCGGCTTGGCTGGCAGCGGCCAGGGCTGTGGCAATCACAAACCGTCCGATGGACCGACGCGAGCTTTTCATGATTCTCCTTAGCGACCGCTTCCTGTGAGGTGGGGCACGTCTTTTTCGTTTTCGAGGCACGCGTACTCCAGCAGGTCGGTATCGAGAGCGATGTGCTGGTTCAACTTGAGCGTCCACGGGCGGGTATAGGCTTTGGGGTCGTCAACGGTCACCTCGATTTCCAACCGGCCGTAGGCCGGCCGTCGAAATCGCTCAGTGATCCTGGCCCGGTCGGTCAACGGGCTGCCGTTGAAATCGGCCCACAAACCGTCGCGGAATCCCGACGTTTGCACCACCAACGTGTCCTTGTCCCACGTCCCCGACGAGTAGCCGCTCCACGACGGCTGCTGATCGTCGGGAAGCGCACGCCCGTCTGTGAAGATCTGCCGGAACTCCATGTTGCGCTCGTGGAGAATGACCATGAGGCCCGGCGCCTGGATGATTTTCTTCGGGAGCGGGTGGGCAAGCATCTGCAGAACACCGAGCGGAAGACAGCGTGCGTCCGGGTTGTCCTTGGCGAACTCCGCTTTTCGCCGCTTCGCCAGGTCCGCGGCCCACGGCTGATAGGGCGGCGCGCCGGCGAGGCCGTTGGCGATGTCAAAGAACGCGGTCTTCGGTGGGCCGGCGTCGTTGAGCCCTTCAACCCGGCGCGGATCCAGCCCGTCGTTTTCCCAGACGCCGGAAAAATCAGGCCTGCCGTTTGCCGTTTTCGGTGCGGGCGCGGACAGATCGGGTTTGCCGCTTGACGTCCGCGGGACGCCGGCGGTCGGATAGCGCAGCCACTGCGTGGAAGCAGACGCAGGGGCAAGCGACCACACAAGGGCCACGACGGCGATCGCCCTGATCGGAGCGCTCATGTGGCCTACGGGGCGGGCTCGATTCGCAGCACCGCACCCTCTTCCATGTCTGTCAGCACGTACAAGAATCCGTCCGGCCCCTGGCGGATGTCCCGGATCCGCTGGCGCAATTCGCCGAGGAGCGATTCCCGCCGCATTTCTTCCATCTTCTCGTTGAACATGATCCGTTCAACGTGGCCCGTGCCGGGAATCTCGCCCGTGCGGAGACCGCCGACAAAGACGTCGCCCTTCCACTTTGGAAACTTGTCGCCGGTGTAGAACGTCATGCCCGACACCGCGATCGACGGCATCCAATACGCGATCGGCGGCTCGAAGCCGGCGTGGCCCGCGCGATCGTTCTGCCACGGTCCGGTGTACTGCCGCCCGTAGCTCACGATCGGCCAGCCGTAGTTGAGGCCCGGCTTGAGGATGTTGATTTCGTCCCCGCCGTTCGGCCCGTTCTCGTTGAGCCACATCTCGCCGGTCACCGGATGCAGGGCCAGACCAAGCGAGCTGCGATGGCCGAGCGTGTAGACTTCGGGCCGCGCGCCTGCCTTGCCGACGAATGGATTGTCTTTCGGCACGCTGCCGTCGTCGTTCAGGCGCAGCACCTTGCCGCCGAGGCTGTTCAGATCCTGAGCGGCGTTCGCGCCCACACCGACGGTTGTCACGTAGAGCTTCTCGTCCTTCCCGAACGCGATGCGCGCGGTGCCGATCTCGCCCACGAGGATGTCTTTCGTGTCAGCCAGCGCGCGTCCGTTCCATTTCCCTCGCGCGATCGCGGTCGTCTGGCGCTTGTCGTCGATCGGCTTGGTGTAGGAAATGTAGACGAAGCCGTTGTCGGCGAACTTCGGATGGAGCGCGATATCCATGTAGCCGTGAACGGCGCCAGGTTCGCCCGAGATGCCGAGGTTGCGCGCGACTGGTCCGCCGGCAATCGGTTTGGGATCGAGCACGTCCTTGCTGATCAGACGCAGCCGGCCCTCGCGTTCGGTCACCAGCATGTCGCCGTTCGGCAGGAACGCGGCGCTCCACGGAAACGCCAGAGCCTTGGTGACGACGACGACTCGGATCCGTTGTCCTTCGGCGGTGTCGAACACCATCGGCGTGGTCGGCAGCGGCTTTCCTTTCAGGCCCCAGAGCCCGCGCGGCGCCACCGGGATGCCGCCCTGCATCTGAACCTTCTGCTGGCCCGAGCCCACGCCTGAGCCGGCCGTGGCCGCAATCAGAAGAGCGAGGGGGCCGACCAACCAGAGAAGGTGTGTGTGCCTGCGCGATCGTGACGTTTTCATAAGCTGTCTCACCTATCTCGCCAGCGGATTGGGCCGAATCTGGAACTTGACCAGTTTGCCCTTCGTGCCTCTGCCGCCCTCGATGTGCCACACGAAATGCGTGCCGTAGTTTGCGTAGAGTGCGCGGCCTTTCCATCCGCCGTTGGCATCGTCGATGCGGCCGTCCATGCCGCGCGAGTAGAACCCGAGCGGGTAAGGCACACGCAACGACGTCCACTCTCTTGTCTGCGGGTTGAGCGCCAGCAGCGAATCGGAGTTCGACCCGGTGGCAAACGGTGTGTCGGCGCCGAGCCCGGAAATATTGTGTTGGTCCACCCAGTTGTAATAGTGGAAGTCGGCCGGAATGTCGGTCCCTTTGAGCTTGGGTCCGGTGGTCTGATAGAGCGTCCAGCCTTCGCGGCACTGGCTGCCGTCGGCTTTCGCGGGTCCGTTCAGGTCCTTGCACTTGCGCACGTCGAAGCTGGCAAGGTGACTGCTGGCAGCGAGCGCCGTCCACACGACGCCGTGGCTGTCGATGTCCACGCCGCGCGGGTCGAAGCCCGGCTCCGGCACCTTGAAGACCTGAGTCTTGCAGCTCGACGGCGGATTGCTGCCCCGCTGCAGCCTGACCAGGAAACCGGGGTACTGCTCGCTGACGCCCCAGACACTGTCGTCCACCGGACTTGGGATGACGGCGTACAGGCTGTACGTGACCATCGTGTCGAGCTTCGGGTCGAACGTCGCGGCGGCGCGCCGCTGGGCGGCGCCGGCGGCCGTGTCGCCCAGGTAGAGCTGCGAGTTGCCGGTTGCCGAGATGTTCCACGGCCGCGTGATCTTGCCGTCGCCGTTCGTGTCGAGCACCTGACCGCACCAGCCGTTCGCCTTCTGCTCGTCTTTGGTCTGCTCGTACACCTTGGTATCGATCCAGCCAAATATCGGTCCGACCAGTTCGTTGAAGTACACGGTTTCGTTGGCGTCGTTGTCGAACTGGAGATGGTGCGTGGAATAGCAGGTGTCGATCAGCGTGAACTGCTTCGTCTTCGGATCGTAGTAGGACGCCTGCCGGCCGCTGCTCTGGAGCGGAAACCACTCCGCGAACGGGTTCGTCGCACTGTTGCACCACGACGGATCCTGATTGGCGCGGATCTTCGACGTCATCCACACGCGGCCCTTGCTGTCGAGCATGGGGTTGTGCGGGTCGGCGGGATCGTACGGAGGGTTCGCCCACAGATGCTCGTTGCCAAAGTGCAGCGACGGACGGTTCGGCGCGGGGAAACGTGAGGGCACCTTTTCCTTCGGTTCTCGCGTGGGAATGTCCAGCGCGAACGTCTTGTTCTCGTTCGGATCGACGACGACGAGCTGGCCGTGGCCGGCAGACACCGCGTAGATGTTCCCGCCGGCATTGACGGTTGGACGGTTCTTGTCGGTCGAGATCTCATCGTGCATGAACGAGTGGTCGTCGCCGACGTCCCACAACGTCACGACGAGGTTGCGCTCGACGCCTTTGGGCCGCGGCGGCGCGGGCGGCACGTCGCCCTTTGCGACGCGCTCGGTCCAGTCCGCGTAGGTCTTGAGCAGCCGGTCCTTGCCCTGGTGTTGAGCACGCCGTACATCGACGTGCCGCGCACGCCCGTGCCGAGCCGCCACTCCCACGCCTCCGCGTGCGTCTTGAGCTCGGGCTTGGCCTTGAAGACGTGGTCCACGCTGCGCGTGAGCTGGTTGCCGAGCTGATGACAGAAGTTGCAGTCCGACTTCAGCGAGTTGATGTAGTGGTTCTGCGAGAGCATGGTCTTTCCGAGGCCGTTGCCTTCGGGCTTAGGCCCGGTGCCGGGAAACTCGTTCGTCGCAGGCGGCTCGAGCAACGACAGCCAGTAGTTGCCTGGATACACTTTCGCCGCCTCTTGAGGCGTCTTCGCGAGCGTCGCCGTCAGCGTCACCTCTTTGGGGTCCGGCTTCATCTGAATCGGCGTCGAATCGACGAGGCCGTAGCCTCGCACGAAGACGCGGTAGTTCGCGGCCGGCAACTCCGGCACCATGAAGCGGCCCTGATCGTCGGTGACGACGATCTTGATGAAGTTGGTCGGGAGGTCCTTTGTCTCCGCGATGACCCAGACGCCAGCCTCGGGGCCCTGGCTGCTGCGGACCACCCCGGTGATGTATCCCTGTGGCGCGGCCCGCTGGGCCTGCAGGCCGCCGGGGTCCCCCGCGCATCCCGCGATTAGAGCCATGAGGCCCACGCGAAGCAACGCGCCTCGCGCCGTCGACCGGGTTGAACT
Organism: uncultured Acidobacteriota bacterium; assembly: GCA_963755195.1. Lineage (GTDB taxonomy): Bacteria > Acidobacteriota > Vicinamibacteria > Vicinamibacterales > CAVVIG01 > CAVQJU01. Next base: position 442,613 of record CAVWIZ010000002.1, read on the forward strand.
TGTCATGTCACTCTCTCCAATGAAGCGAACGCCAGAGATTATAGCCGCCCTGCCACGTCGAGGTAACGGCCGCGTGGATTTCCGTACCTCTGGAGTCAGGGACGTGAAGCCGTATTGGGCCATCAGCCGATAAGACGCAAGGATGTCGATGCCACCTTCGACTGCCCGGATTTGCGCCACTTCCGCACTGGTGCTGGTTGGACTGCTGCCGGTCTCTGCGGCCTCAGCAGGGCAGCTGCGCCGGCCTGGTCTCGAGATCGCCTGCGCCGCAAACGACGCGGCCGCGTGTAGCGATCTGGCTGAGATCGTCGATCAGGGTGGTGAGAGCGCGTTCGCCGTTCGCCAGCCAAACCCCAGCGCCGCTTTGCCGCTGTTTCAAAAGGCGTGCGATGCAGGCCATGCATTGGGCTGCGCGGGGATGGCCAGGCTATTCGTCAGAGGCGAAGGCGTCGCCAAGGATCTGAATCGTGCCAGGACGTTGTGGACCCGGGCGTGCGATGCGCGAGAGGACGGCTCGTGCATGGCCCTTGGAGGCTTGTACGAGCGTGGCGAGGGCGTCGTCAAAGATCAAACGCGGGCCGCCGCGCTATACGCGCGCGGCATCGAGCTCCGGACGGCGTCGTGCGAGCGCGGCGACGCCTGGGCCTGCGCGAGAATGGGATACAGCCTCAGAGAGGGAGGCCTTGGGCTCAAGAGCGATTCCACGCGCGCCCTCACGTTCTTCGAACGCGCGTGCGACCTGGGCAACGACGACGCGTGTAGGACGGCGGCCGCAATTTACGACAGCAGCGCCGTGGCCCCCCGGAATCCGGAGCGCGCAAAGGCACTGTTCGCAAGGGCGAAGACCCTGCTGGCCCAGCACTGTGACGAGGGCAATGTCCAGGCATGCGCCTACGTCGACACGCCGAGGGCCAACTACAAAGCGTGCGACCTCGGCGACCCGAGCGGCTGCTGGCGTCTCGGGCGCGACTACGTGCCGGAGCACGACGGGAGCACGCGAGACGTGTCCCGCGCGGTGTATTTCTTTCTAAAAGGATGCGATCTGGGCGACGGCTCGCTGTGCATGAGCGTGGCGGATCTCTACGCCGAAGGCCGCTGGTTGCGCGCGGACGCGCCACGGGCGGCCGCACTCCACGAGAAGGCCTGCGCGTTGGGGGAGGGGGAGGGCTGCGCGCGGGCGGGACAGATGTACCTGACCGGTCGCGGCGTGCCGAAGGATGAACGGAGAGGCCGCGAGCTCCTGGCCAAGGCTGACGAGCTGTCGCAGAGGAAACCGTGACATGACAACGGCGCAGCGTTCACTCGCGGGGCGTTTCCTGGTGGTCGTACTCTCGTCGTGCGCGCTCTCGGCCTGTTTCGTCACGGACACCGAGGTCGTCACCGCGAACGATGCCGTTCGTCTCGCAGGCCGGCGGGTGGTGCAAGACGATCGCATGGCGCAGCGAAAAACCGTCTTCACGTGGAATGAGGCGCAAAAGGGGTATCTCGATCCTGAGGATGGCGCGTTGGTGCGGTTTGCTCGGCTCCAAGGGGAGACCTACCTGACGCAAGTGGAGCTCACTTCCCGGAAAGACGCCACTCTGCCGGCCGACCGCAAGGTCTACATGTTGCTCGTCGCCAAAGTGACAGCGTCGCAGTTGCGGCTGGAATCGGCGAACTGCCGCGCGGATTCGAGCGACCGGGAATGGTTCGCTCGCGGGTTTGGCGTTGAAATCGACACGCGTCGCGAGTTCCTCATGGGAAAGCGTGACGGCATCATCGGGTACCTCGCGGCGATGCTCGCATGCGAGACGTCGCCGCTCGACTTCGTGCTCATTCCCGAGGCCCTGTCACTCGGGGGCGCCGAGCTGGCCGGGCAAGGTGTTCGGTACGATCGAGCGCGGCTTGCCACGTTCTTCAGCGCAGCATGCGATCGCGGCGAGGTCGAGAGTTGCTACAAGCTCGGCCAGACCCTGCAGAAGGGCGATGGCGTCCAGACCGATCCAGCCCGCGCGGCTCAGCTGTTTCGACAGGTGTGCGGCGCCGGCGACGCGCGCGCCTGCCTTGATCTCGGGCTTCTCTATGAGAGCGGCCAGGGTGTCGACCGCAATCCGGACCGGGCCCGCGATCTCTTCAAGCAGGCGTGCGAGGGTGGCGAGATGTTCGCCTGTGAGACCCTGAAGCGACGGCCGTAGTTCTCCGCCCGGATGCGTCGATTGCGGTTAAAATCGCCCCCATGAAATACGGTATGTCTCAGGCCCAGGCTCAGACTCAGGCAAAGGGCGAGGGCCGCTCGGGCGACTGGGCCGCGGCGCGTGCCCGCTGCACCTTGCTGGTCGCTTTGGCTCTGACGATGCTCGCGGCCGTTGTCCCATTTGCGCGCGCCGAAGTGACCAAGGTCGACGTCACGACGCGGACCGACATGGGTTCCGGCTACGAGCAGGTGGTGGGTCGCATTCATTTCGCCGTCGATCCGAAGAACCCGCGCAATCAGGGTATCGCCGACATCGACAAGGCGCCGAAGAATGCCGCCGGCCTCGTGGAGTTCGTCGCGGACTTCTCACTGCAGCGGCCAACCGCTGGCGGCAACGGCGTCGCCATAGTGGACGTCGTCAACCGCGGGCGCAGGACCATCTTCAGTTTCCATCATCCTGCGCCGCCGGCGATTGATCCGGCAACCGGCCGGGCCGCGCCCGCAGGCGCCGACGGGGACGTCGGAGACGGCTTCCTGACAAAGCGCGGCTTTACCCTCATCTCGATCGGCTGGGAGTTCGACGTGCCTGCGCGAGCCGGCGCCATCCGCATCGAGGTGCCGGTGGCGACCGACAATGGCAAGCCGATCACCGGCATTGTCACGGCGGTCTTCACGCCGAACAGCCGCAACGCCGTCTACACGGTCGGCGATCTCGCCGCGTATGCGCCGATCGACCCGGCCGGACCCGATAGCGTGCTCAAGGTGCGCGACCGCATGTCCGATCGCGGCGGTGAGATTGTGCCGCGCGACAAGTGGCGGCTGTCTGGCAACGTCGTGACTCTAACCGGCGGGTTCGAACCCGGCCGGAACTACGAGATCGCCTATCGGGCCGCGAATCCGCCGGTGAGCGGCCTCGGGTTGGCGGCCGTTCGCGACACTGCGACGTGGCTGAAGCACACGCCCGATTCGCTCGCGCCCGTGAAGTATGTGTACACGCTCGGCGTGTCACAGAGCGGGCGGTTCCTGCGCGACTTCCTGTATCTGGGCTTCAACTCCGACGAGCGGCGGCGGCAGGTGTTCGACGCGATGATGGTGCACATCGCCGGCGCGTCGCAGCTCGATCTCAATCGGCGTTGGGCGACGCCCACCGGTCTCGGCCAGTACGACGCGACGCTGTTCCCGTTCGCGGATCGCGCGCAGAAGGACGCGGCGAGCGGCGCCGCCGACGGCCTGCTCGACAACGATCGGGCACGTGAGAACCTGCCGAAGATCTTCTACACGAACACGGGCGTCGAGTACTGGGGCGGCGGCCGCTCGGCCGCGCTCGTGCACACGACCGCGGACGGCACCGGCGACCTGGCGATTCCGGCAAATATCCGCGTCTATTTCTTCGCGGGCAATCAGCACGGTCCGGGCGTGTTTCCGCCGACCGCCGGCGCGGGGCAGCAGATGGGCAATCCCACCGACTACTGGTGGAACATGCGCGCGCTGTTCGTGGCCCTGGACAAGTGGGTCAGGGACGGCGTCGCGCCGCCCGCAAGCCGCCATCCGCGCCTCGCGGACGGAACTCTCGTCAAGGCCAGCGACGTCGCGTTCCCGGCCATCCCCGGCGTGCAGAGCCCGAAGGCGCTCACGGCCGGTTCGCGCGCGGCCAATCCGCTGATCGCAGGCGGCGCCGGCGCCGGCGCCCCGCTGCCGCTGCTCGTGCCGCAAGTGGACGCCGACGGCAACGAACGATCGGGCATCAAGCTACCGGAAGTGGCCGTGCCTCTCGCGACGTACACGGGCTGGAACTTTCGAAGCGCGGCGACCGGCGGAGCGCAGCAGCTGGTACCGCTGCTCGGGTCGTACGTCCCGCTGCCGCGGACAAAAGAGGAGCGCGGTGCGAGTCGCGATCCGCGGCCGTCAATCGAGGAGCGGTACGCATCGCGTCAGGCGTACTTCGACGCGATCGACAAGGCGGCGGCCGCACTGGTGAAAGACGGTTATCTTCTGGCCGGCGACGTGCCGAGCGTCGTGAAGCGAGCGACAGATCACTGGGATCTGTCGAATCATGTTGCGCACAACTAGCGTCGTGTGGCGCGTACCGACTGAAGAAGGACTAGCGTTTAACGTCGTGAAGACATGCCACGGATGTTAGCGGCGGCCGCGCGGCGTGCCCGCACGCGCTGGGGAATGCCCGGACACTCGCTCGGCCGATCGGCCAGACGATCCGCCGGAGGGTCGTCCGTAGCTGTGTCCGTACGATCCGCCGGCGTACACATGCAGGCGCCACGGCGGATCAAAAAGCGACGTCCCATCCAGGCGCGTCGTCCGAGGACTCAGGATCAATTCTCCAAACGGGCCCGCCGTCGGACTCGAATACACGCCGACACTGAGCGGGCCGTACAGGCCGCGGCGGGATGTACACGAACTGCCGATCCGTCAACCCGGCGAGTTCCTCCGGTGTCACTGAACGAGTCCATGTCACCGACGAGTGTCCCAGATCGGCGTTGGTGTACACACGGGACGACTGCGCGAACGCCGGAGACGCGGCCAGAAGCAGGGCCGTGAGGGGTAGGAGTTTCATGTCAGTCCTTCTCGAGCACGAAGCGCGCCAGGGCTTTACTCTAGTACCAGCCAGCCCGGCGGCACGCCCGCCCCCTAGCCCCTAGCCCCAAGTCCCAAGCCCCAAGTCCCAAGCCCCGACCGAATCGCACCTAACCCACCGACAGCTTGAGGATCTGGATCTCCGACGGCAGCTCGTCGTCGAACATGAGCGGCAGTTCACGCCACCTGGCCCGCCGGCGTCGCCGGACGATCGCGACGACGGTAGATATGACGCCGATGATCACAAAGGCTGGTGTCAGTGCCGGTGAGCGCAGACTGCTTGCCTCAATCGCGCCGCAGATCGTCGACCCCAGCAGAAACGCGCCGAGGCCGACGACCGACGTTTGCGCCACGGTGTGCTTGCCGGGCATGTACGAACAGGTGAACGGAATCCGCCGCCAGTCGTGCAGAAGTATTTCCGCCCACAGAAAGCCGAAGACGGCTGTCAGTGACGAAGCGACGAGGGCGCGCGGACCGGCAACCAGCCACTGAACCGGCAGCGTCAGGACGACCGGAACAAGAACGGCGAAACGCGTGACCACGCGTTCGGCCGCGCGCAGCTCGTCGCTGCGGATCGCGTCTCGTTCCGTCATCCGAAACACCCAGTTCGCCTTCGGCTCGATCGGCAGCGCGAGCGCGGCCCTCGCCGCGATCCCCAGAACGAAGATCAGCGCAAACGGCATCCCCGCGACCGCGCGGAGAATCCGCCAGTCAGTCACGTCGAGCCCACGAAGCCAGGGCACCATCCCGCCGCGGAGCAGGGTGTTCAGTGCGAGCGCCACACCGCAGGCTGAGAGCCCGATGATCACGCCCTGGTGCAAGGCGCTTCTGCGCAGCGTGGCGGCCGTGAAGTCGCGAGCGGCAGCGCGAGCGGGATTCGAGGCAATGGGCCAGCCAGGCGCCCACCGTCGCGAGACTCCGAACGAGCGAAGCATGACGCGATCGAATCGCCGGTAGAGCGCGAGATAGCTGACGGCCGCGACGAGGCCGGCCGCGACGAAGGCGAGCGCGGCCAACCGAGCCAACTCGAGGAAATAGGCGTCGCGATGGCCGAGCAGCACTCGGTCGATGCCGAGAAACCAGGCCGGAGGCGCCAGGAGCATCAGCCGCGAGTGGTGCGCGAAGCGGACGCCTTGCGCCGGCAGCGACAGCACGAACGGCAGGGCGAGGACCAGGGCGCCGAGCATCGCGCTTCGCATGGCGGCCGTGGCCGCGTTGACGCGAGACCGCGGCGTACACGTGATCAGCAGTCCGTTCAGCGCCACGACGAAGAGAAGTGCGAACCCTGATGCCGAAAGGCTGGCCGCCCAGAAGGCGAGCACGCCAGGCGGCCGCGCGCTGGCAGACCACGGGCCCCCTGAGATCAGCATGGCGAGCGGCGTGATGGCCACATGGCTCGTCAGCGTGAACAGGCCGGCGAACAAGGCCAGCGCCAGGAGTTTCGCGCCGAAGACGAGGCCCCGGCTGATCGGCAGCGGAATCAGGACGCGAAAATCTGTTTCGTCCGGGAAGAGCGACTGGCTCACGAGGACGGTGACAAACGCCACGATCCACATCGGCAGGGCGATGGCGAGCGTGGTGTCCGCCAGCATTCGCGCGCGTACGCCTCACCCGATGCGGCGGCGAACAACGCGCCGTATTTCTTGGCGTACATCCGCACCAGCAGAAAGCCCAGCGAGAAGATGAGCGAGAACAGTCCGATGACAACGCGAACGAACGAATCCGCGCCCTCCTGGGAGAAGATGCCGAAATCGAACAACGCGTGAAAGAAGTGACGCGTGAGGAGGCCCGCGGGACGCTCGCGCAGCGTGGAGATCATGCGTCCCGCATGCAGTCGAGGATCTGGCGCGCCACAGGCCGGTAGTCCTGCTGCTCGGTCACGCGCACGAAGAGCTGCTCGAGCGACGTCGGAATCGCCTGCGCGATTGTCCGACACGCGGTGCTCGGCGGCGAGCCGGCCGGCCGACAGGATGACGGCGCGCGAGCAGACCTTCTCGACCATGTCGAAGCGATGCGTGCTGAAGAGGATCATCCGTCCCTCGGCGGCGAACATCCCGAGCAGCGCGCGAAACAGCAGGCTGGCGTTGACGTCGAGACCTGAGAACGGCTCGTCGAGCACGAGCAGGTCCGGATTGTGGAGGAGCGCGGCGGCCAGCAGCACGCGTTGCCGCATGCCTTTGGAGTACGCGGCCATCGTGCTGTAGCGGCTGTCGTGCAGCAGGAACAGCCGCAGCAGCTCGGTGACTTTTCGGTCGAGCCGTGTCTGCGGCATCCCGCGCAGACGGCCGACGAGCGTCAGGTATTCGGTGGCGGTGAGGTGCGTGTAGAGATACGGCTCCTCGGGCACGTAACCGATGCGCTGCTTGTACGCGATGGGATCGTCGGCCTGGCTGCGCCCGTCGAGGAAGATCGACCCGGCGCTCGGCTCGAGCAGTCCGACCACCATGTTGACCGTGGTGCTCTTGCCGGATCCGTTCGGGCCGAGGTAGCCGACGACCTCGCCGCGGTTGACCGTGAAGCTGACCTTGTCGACGGCGAGCAGGCCGCCGTAGCGCTTCGTCAGCGCTCGGACTTCCAGCATGTGTCAGCCTCGTCAGCATCGTGACCGCGTCGCCCACGCGGCGACGTGGATGGCCGTCAATGCCCCAGCGATGGGCCAGGTGCCTGCTGGTCAGACACACCCGCGTATCTGCGGTACGAGACGAACATGATCATGACCGCGAGAACGGCGAAGAGAAAGGCGGCGCTCACGCCGTACATCGGCCTCACCATGAAGCCCGCGATCGCGGTGATGACGCCGAGGCCGACCGTGACGTAGCCGCCGACGCGGTGCACCTGCTGCCAGAGTTGCGCGTTGGAGAGCGTCCTCGTCGTCCGCACGCCGAAGGCGACGTTGGGGCGCGTGCGGGGCAGGAGGTTGCCGATCGCCATGATCGTCAGGCCGAGCATCACGATCACCGAGCGCCCGCCCCAACTGCGCACGAGGACGGTGTCCATCGCGTCGGTCAGCAGGATCATGACCACCGCGTGGAGAGCGAAGACGAACAGCATCGCCCGAAAGACGATGGCCTGGTACGTGGTCTCGAAGGCGCCGTTGCCGGTGCGGACGCGGTCGTGCGTCCACAGGCTGCGAAACAGCGCGAAGATCACGAGGGCCGCCGTCGGAAGCGTGAACGCGACCTCGATCCGCGCGGAAGGCGTCTGTTCGAGAAACGGGCCGGGAAGGTACGGGTACGCGACGATGCCGACGAGATAGCTCAACGCAAGCACGACGAGTGAACTGATGTGGACGTTTCGTCTTGTGGCCATCGCTACGCCTCCTGCACGCGGCGCCGGGCCGGCGCCTGGCGCGTCGTCTTCGCCTTCGGTTTCATCCATCCCACCAGGTGCTGGATCAGGTCTTGAAAGACCGACGTGTTCAACTCGTAGTAGATTTCCTGGCCCTTGCGCTCGGTGACCACGAGGCCGCCCGCGCGGAGGACGGCCAGGTGGCGCGAGATGGTCGGCCAGCTCGAGTGGAACTGCGCGGCGATTTCACCCGAGGTGCGCGGGCCGGCGCGAAGAAACTCGAGGATGCCCCGGCGCGTGTCGTCGGCGAGCGCGCGGAAGGCGGCGGCGGTGGGCCGGTTGCGCGATTGCATAATTAGCACAATAGCTAAATATAGAATCCTCGTCAAGTAGGCAGCGATACCGTCGCCCCGAGCCTTCGCCCGCCTCTTCCTCAGGAATTGGACCGGCGCATTCCGCCGAAGACGAAGATGCCAAGACCGAGCGCCCCCATGATGTATTTCCAGGTGGCGATGCCCGCGATGGTCGGGACGATGAACGGGGCGGCGAGGAGCACGGCGACCGCGAGACCACCGGCGACGTTTCTGACCTGCATGTCGAGCCTCAACTCACGCGATGGCGAATCCCGGCCAGAACCAGATCGACAGCACACTCACGACGACGATGACCGTGAGGCAGATGACGGCCGCGCCGAACCCGGCGACGAACATCGTCCTGAGGTTGATGCCGTACCCGGCGGCCACCGCCGAACTACCGGCTGAGGAAGGCAGCATGAAGCCGCAGTGGCTGGCCGCGATGATGACGTAGACGTACGGAATCGGATTGGCGCCCGCGCCCTGGAAGACGCTCACGGCGATAGGCACCATGATTGCGACCGTCGCCACGTTGCTGACGATTTGCGCCACGGCCATGGTCAGACCGGCGAACACGAGCGTGGCCACGACGGGACCGTGCGGCGGCATACGGCACGATGGGCCTGGCCAGAAGTTGCGCGGCCCCGGTGGCGTTCAGCACCGCGCCCAGCGCGTTCCCGCCAGCGAACACGCAAAACAGCCCCCACATCATCCGGCTCTGCGCGAATTCCCACGTCAACAACGGTTCGCGCTGCGCTCGAACGGCGAATGCGGCGAGTCCCAACGCGAGGAACGCGTATGCCGGCGTGAATGCCGGTAGCAGTCGGCCGTACGCGCCTCTCGAGAATGCCAGCACGGTCGCCGACGACAAACAGCAGCATCGCCCAGCGTTCGGCGCTCGTCATCGGTCCCAACGCGCGGAGCTCCTGCAGAAAGTAGACCTTGGGCCGATCGCTCTCCGCCATCTCGGATTCAAACACGACGACGATGTAGCAGAACAGTCGCGAGCACGACGCCAATCGTGAGCGGCGTGAGCCGTGTGACCCACGTCGTGAAGAGGAACTCGTGGTGGGTCACCGTGTCCTGGACGAACTTCATCGCCAGCAGATTCGGCGCGCCGCCGAGCGGCGTCAGGAATCCGCCGAGGCTCGATCCCCACGCCACGGCGAGGACGAGCGACGTGCCGAGCTTGCTGTTCCACAGGTCTTCGACGCCGATGAACTTCAACATCGCCACGACAATCGGAATCATCGTCGCCGCGACGACGACGCGGGGGAGGAGCGTGGCGAGGGCGGCGCTGACGATGAACCAGGCGACGAGCTGCCGGCGCGCGCTCGAGCCAAACGTCGCGAGCGCCAGCAGGGCGATCCGGCGATCGAGGCCCCAGCGCGCCCACGCAGTCGTCAGGATGTTGGCGCCGACGAGGAGGATGATGAGCTCGTCGGCGTACGACGGCAGGATGTCGGCCATGCGCACGAAGCCGAACAGCGCGGCAAGGGCGAGGGGCAGCAGGCCGGTGACGGCAAGGTGAACGGGCCGGGCGAGCCACCACCATCCCATCCAGAGCAGGAGTCCCAGGCCGCATCGCACGGCGTACGGCGGGCTGGCGACCGGCAGCCACGCGAGGGCGAGAAACACCAGCGGTCCGGCCGCCAGCTTCAGGGCGTTGGCGCTTGGCGCATCGCGGGCCATGGCGCCGCAGGGTACTACGGAAGTCGTCTCTGATCTTCCGCGGAGCTCAACCCACTATCACCACACATACACCACACTGCTTCGTGCCACATCGTCAAATCCGTCGTCCAGCAGATATCGGAGCTCGTACTGTCCCGCCTGAACCGGCGCGCTGAACGTGAAGGAGCCCGACGCCTTGCCGTTCGTGTAACTCCACCAGAAGTCATAGGCCGTGTTCGGGGCGCCCACCTTGAATAGTCCAATCCAATCAGCGCCTCCCGCTGGCGAGGCGTCCCAACTCACGCTCAGCTGGTCTCCAGCCGCGACCCCATTTACGCTGGCGGTGATCGTGTACACGCCCGCTGGCGCCGCGGGAGGAGGCGCGGGAGGAGCCGCGACAGTCGCAGGCGCCACGGGCGTTGGCGTCGGTCGTGTCGGTGAGCTCGCACTGCAGGCGAGTGTCATTCCAAGGAGTGCCGCGACAGTCCCCTGGGCCAGCACCGACAACATGACGCCTGTTCGCGGTGTGTTTGAGATTATTGACATTGACGTGCCCTCCTCAACCCTATACGCGGGGGACGGCCACTTCACAGCTCGGGACTTGCGCTGACCGTCAGCGGACCGCTTCGTGGCGTATTGGCATCACCGCTCGTTAGGCCGATAGCGGAACTCGTACTGCCCCCGCCAGAGTCGGCGCCCTGAACGTGAGTTTGCTATTGGATCGAGTGGCTGGTTTGTTCGATGGACTGGATTTCGGTGGTGATGATCGTCTGCCCGGCGTGCACCAGCTCGAGCCGGAAGCCGACGTAGATGCCGCGGGCCTTCAGAAAGCTGCCGCCGAGCGAGCAGCCGCCCACGCGCGCCGCCGTGTAGGTGGGGAAGAACGCGCCGCCCCGCACGAGGACCTCATCCGAAAACGGCCGGACGACGGTGATTTCGTAGAGGCTGTTGCGCGTACGGACCGACAGTTGCTCGGTGGCGGACAGGCGGTCGATTTGCAGACCGTCGCGCCATTCGTGGTGGGACCAGGCGTCGAGATCGGCCGCCCGCAGGCACGACGTTGCCATGGCGCCATTGTAAGCCACGTTTGCCTTCGATGCTCACGAGTGTGTTTAAACCGAGACAGTTATAATCCCCTGCTCAACGTTGCCTTTGCAGCCCGGCGCCCGGCTCGGCCCATACGAAGTGGTTTCCGCCCTCGGCGCGGGCGGCATGGGCGAAGTCTACCGCGCCCGCGACAGCACGCTCGGTCGCGAGGTGGCGCTGAAGATCCTGCCTGGCGCCTTCGCCGCCGACCCCGATCGGCTCGCCCGTTTTCAACGCGAAGCCCAGGTGCTGGCGTCGCTGAACCATCCGAACATCGCCGCCATCTACGGCGTCAAAGTCGAGCCCCTCGGCAAGCTCAGGGCAGGCGGCCGTGCGCGCGCTGGTGCTCGAGCTCGTCGAAGGACCGACGTTGGCGGAACGGCTCGACGGGCCACGCGTAAGGGCAAAGGGCTCCCGCTCGAGGAAGCGTTGCCGATCGCCCGGCAGATCGCCCTGGCGCTCGAAGCGGCGCACGAGCAGGGCATCATTCACCGCGATCTGAAGCCCGCCAACATCAAGCTGCGGCCGGACGGCGTGGTGAAGGTGCTCGACTTTGGCCTGGCGAAGTTGGCGGAAGGCCCTGCCGCGTCAGGCGCCGCGTCACCTGTCGCAGTCGCCGACGATCACGACGCCCGCCATGATGACCGGCGCCGGGACGATTCTGGGGACGGCGGCGTATATGAGCCCCGAGCAGGCGAAGGGGCGACCGGCCGACACGCGCAGCGATGTGTGGGCGTTCGGATGCGTGCTCTACGAGATGTTGACGGGCAGTCGGGCTTTTCCTGGCGATGACGTGTCGGAGACGCTGGCAGCGGTCATCAGGGCCGAGCCCGACTGGAGTGTGCTGCCAACGGAAACCCCGGCGGTTCTCCGCCGCCTGATTCGCCGTTGTCTTCACAAGGACCGCAGGGAACGGCTTCAGCACATCGGTGATGCGCGGCTCGAACTCAACGAGGCGACGAGCGCCCCGGATCTCGACGGCGATCGGACGCCGAGCCTGCCCCGACGCAGGGAGCGGCTTGCCTGGATTGTGATCGCGGCCGGTCTCGCGCTGGCGGCGGCCGTGTTCGGCGTGCGCGCGTTTCGTTCCACGCCGCCGGCTGCTGAAATGCGTTTCGAAATCAGCACGCCGCCGACGACGGATCCGCCGTCGCTGGCCATTTCGCCCGATGGGCAGACGATCGTGTTCGTCGCGACGTTCGAGGGTCGTCCACGGTTGTGGCTGCGCGCGCTTAATGCCACGTCAATCCGGCCGTTGGCTGGGACGGAGGGCGGATTCTATCCGTTCTGGTCGCCGGATGGCCGGTCCATCGGGTTCTTCGCCGATGGCAAGCTCGATCGGATCGACATTGACGGCGGATTGGTGCGGGCGCTCGCGAACGCCCCAAACCCGCTCGGCGGCACGTGGAACCGCGACGGGACGATCCTGTTCACGCCGAACTATACAGGCCCGATCTTTCGTGTCTCGGCCGCCGGTGGGGAAGCGGCTGCCGTGACGCGGATGGACGCGCAACAAGGGAGTCACCATTTTCCGCAGTTCCTCCCCGATGGCCGTCATTTCCTCTACCACGCTTCAGGCAGTACTGAAGTCGGCGGCGTGTACGCCGGTCAGATCGAGGGCGGGACAGCAACGCGATTACTGGATGCGGACGCGTCGGGAGTATACGCTGCCTCCGGTCACCTGCTCTTCGTCCGCCAGGGGCGGCTGATTGCGCAGGAGTTCGATCCAGCGAGGCTGGCGCTCAGCGGGACGCCCGTTCCCATCGATGAACAGCGGGTGGTTGTCGGCATCGCAACCGCAGTGGGTTTGTCCACATCCGCCGCCGGTCCCATCGTCTACCGCGCAGGCCTACCAACTGGACAACGTCAGTTCATCTGGTTCGATCGATCCGGCAAGGAGCTTGGAAAGGTAGGCGATCCCGACAGCGCCGATCCCCAGGACCCGTTGCTGTCACCCGACGGCCGCCGGTTAGCACTCGATCGCATCGTCAATGGGAATTCGGACGTCTGGACGTTCGATCTCGGGAGCAATCTGCTGAGTCGATCGACGTTTGACATGGCCGCTGACTTCGGGCCCGTCTGGTCGCCGGATGGCAGCCGCTTTGTGTTTGGTTCGAATCGGAAGGGTATCTTCGATCTTTACGTGAAACCGGCGGCCGGAGCCCGACAGGAAGAGCTGCTCCTGGCCACCCCACAGAACAAAGCACCAGGGGACTGGTCGCCAGACGGGCGTTTCGTTCTCTATCGGAGCCCCGGCCCGACGACGGGCTTTGACCTGTGGGCGGTGCCCGTCGACGGTGAGCGAAAGCCTTTTCCGGTGGTTCAGACAAACGCTGAAGAACGGGATGGCCAATTCTCTCCCGACGGAAAGTGGATCGCCTATCAGTCGAACGAATCCGGCCGTGTGGAGGTGGTCATCCAGCCGTTTCCCGGAACCGGTGGCAAGCTGCAAGTCTCCGCCAATGGCGGCGCTCAAGTGCGCTGGCGGCGGGATGGGAAGGAGTTGTTCTATATCGCCTTGGATGGCCGGCTGATGGCGGTGCCGATCCAGCTCGCCGCCAACGGTCAGTCCGCGGAAACGGGCACGCCTGTCCTCGCTGTTCGCCACGCGCGTGGGCGGTGCGGTGCAAGGCACTTACTCGCAGCAATATGTCCTGTCGGCCGATGGCCAGCGATTCCTGATGAGCACGGTGACTGGTGAGGGCGGCGTTTCTCCCATCAGTGTCGTCCTCAATTGGAAGCCGCCTGCGAAGTCGGATGACTGACATGGCCGTCGGCCCCGGCACTCGCCTCGGCCCGTATGAAGTCCTGTCGCTGCTCGGCGCGGGCGGCATGGGCGAGGTCTACCGCGCCCGCGACAGCAAGCTCGGTCGCGATGTCGCCCTGAAGATTCTGCCCGCCGCCTTCGCCGCACGATCCCGATCGGCTCGCGCGCTTTCAACGCGAAGCCCAGGTGCTGGCGTCGCTGAACCATCCGAACATCGCCGCCATCTACGGCCTCGACGAATCGGCACGGCGGTGCGCGCGCTGGTGCTCGAGCTGGTCGAAGGACCGACGCTGGCGGAACGGCTCGACGGGCCACGGGCGAAGGGCAAAGGGCTCCCGCTCGACGAAGCGTTGCCGATTGCCCGGCAGATCGCGCTGGCGCTCGAAGCGGCGCACGAGCAGGGCATCGTCCACCGCGACCTGAAGCCCGCCAACATCAAGCTCAGCGCCGGACGGCGTGGTGAAGGTGCTCGACTTCGGCCTGGCGAAGCTGGCCGACGCGTCGTGCCGCGTCAGGCGCGATGCACCTGTCGCATTCGCCGACGATTACGACGCCGGCCATGATGACCGGCGCCGGGACGATTCTCGGCACGGCGGCGTACATGAGCCCCGAGCAGGCCAAGGGGCGGCCGGCCGACAGTCGCAGCGACGTGTGGGCGTTCGGATGCGTGCTCTACGAGATGTTGACGGGCAGCCGGGCGTTTCGACGGCGACGACGGTCAGCGAGATTCTGGCCGACGTGCTGAAGACGGAGCCGGATTGGAGCCGACTGCCGAGCGAGGCGCCCGAGTCGATCCGCCGCTTGCTTCGTCGCTGTCTGCACAAGGACCGCGATGCAGCGACTCCAGCATATCGGTGATGCGCGCATTGAGATCGACGAGGCGCAGGTCGCTCCCGATGTGGATGGTGCTCGGACGCGCAGCGTGCCACGGCGCGGCGAGCGGTTCGCGTGGATTTCGGTGGTGGCCGTCCTTGCGCTGATTGCGGTGTTCCTGGGGCTTCGGGCGTTCCGTTCCGCGCCGCCCCCGGCCGAAATGCGCTTCGAAATCACCACGCCGCCGACAACGGATCCGGTGTCACTGGCCATTTCGCCCGACGGGCAGACGATTGTCTTCGTCGCGACGTTCGAGGGCCGCCCGCGGTTGTGGCTCCGCTCGCTCAATTCCCCGTCGACACGGCCGTTGGCCGGAACCGACGACGGATTCTATCCGTTCTGGTCATCGGATAACCGGTCCATCGGCTTCTTTGCGGATGGGAAGCTCAAGCGGATCGATATTGACGGCGGATTGGTGCAGACGCTCGCGAACGCGCCGAACCCTCTCGGCGGCACGTGGAACCGCGACGGCACGATTCTGTTCGCCCCGAATTTTACAGGCCCGATCTTCCGGGTCTCGGCGACCGGTGGTGAAGCGGCCGCGGTGACGCTGATTGAACCGCGACCGTCGAGTCACCGTTTTCCGCAGTTCCTGCCCGATGGCCGTCACTTCCTCTACTACGTCCCGAGCGGTGCCGACGCCGCCGGCGTCTACGTCGCTCAGCTCGAGAACGGGAAGACCGAGCGATTGCTCGATGCCGATGCGCCGGGCGTGTACGCTGCTTCGGGGCATCTGCTCTTCGTCAGCGGGGGGAGGCTCATCGGACAGGAGTTCGACCCGGAGAAGCTCGTGCTCAGCGGGACTCCTTTTCCCATCGCCGAACAGGTCATTGCCGTTGGGGACTCGAACCTTGCGGGCTTGTCGGCATCCGCCGCCGGTCCCCTCGTCTATCGCACGGGCCTCGCCAGCGGACAGCGTCAGTTCATCTGGTTCGATCGATCCGGCAAGGAGATCGGCAGCGCGGGCAACCCCGACAGTGCCAGTCCCGCGAACCCGTCGCTGTCACCCGACGGCCGCCGGATAGCCATGAATCGAACCGTCAATGGGAACTCGGACGTCTGGATGCTCGATCTCGGGCGCAGTCTGCTGAGCCGAACCACGTTCGACATGGCCGCTGAGTTCTTCGTCGTCTGGTCGCCGGATGGCAGCCGCATCGTGTTCACCTCGAATCGGAAGGGTGTGTTCGATCTCTACCAGAAGCCGGCCACCGGCGCCGGAAGCGAGGAGCTGCTTCTGGCCACGCCACAGAACAAGGGGCCAGTGGACTGGTCGCCGGACGGCCGCTTCGTCCTGTATCGAAGCCCCGGTCTGGCGACGGGCTTTGATCTCTGGGCCGTGCCCATCGACGGAGAGCGAAAGCCATTTCCGGTCGTCCAGACAAACTTTGAAGAGCGGGACGGCCAATTCTCTCCCGACGGAAAGTGGATCGCCTATCAGTCGAACGAATCCGGCCGCATGGAGATTGTCGTCCAGCCGTTCCCCGGACCCGGCGGCAAGCTACAAGTCTCCACCAACGGCGGCGCTCAAGTGCGCTGGCGGCGGGATGGGAAGGAGTTGTTCTACGTCGCGCTGGATGGTCGGCTCATGGCGGTGCCGATTCGGTTCGCTTCCACGGGTCAGTCCGTCGAAGCGGGCGTTCCCGTCCCGCTGTTCGCCACGCGCGTCGGAGGCGCGGTGCAAGCTACCTTCAGACAGCAGTACATGGTGTCGGCCGACGGCCAGCGATTCCTGATGAACACCGTGACCGGCGAGGGCGGCGTTTCTCCCATCGGCGTCGTGCTGAACTGGAAGCCGCCCGCGAAGTAGGCATTGAGTTGTAGACTGGGTGCCGCGTCACTAACTTGGAGAGGCTTTCATGAAATCAACAAGCATCCTCACGATCGCGTTGTGTGTTCTGGGTTCGGCCTTCGCGCTGGGCCAGAGCCAGGCGCCTCGGCTGCCGCCGGCGCCGGCCAATCCGCCCGCGCCGTCCCTGCAGTCCGCCGACCGATCCCGGCTATGCCGCCCTGATCGCGACGTGCAAGAACCCGCCTCCGGCTCGAGGCGGACGCGCGGGGCGGCGGCGGGGCGCGCGGCGCGCCGGCGCGCGCGGCGCTCAGGCGCCGGCAGGGCCGAGAGACTACACGGTGACGGAAATCCCGGGCGTCATCGCCGCCGGAGCAGCAGTGGAAGTTCCTCTGGCAGGAAGCGGGCAACAACGGCGACGGCATCGTCGGCACCAACGATGGCAGCCTGCTGCTCGCGCAGAACGACAACAGCAAGGTCCTGAAGCTCGACAAGAACG
The DNA here is from genome assembly GCA_963755195.1 of uncultured Acidobacteriota bacterium. Lineage (GTDB taxonomy): Bacteria > Acidobacteriota > Vicinamibacteria > Vicinamibacterales > CAVVIG01 > CAVQJU01. The sequence goes on from CAVWIZ010000002.1 coordinate 459,698, forward strand.
GCAAGACGTCGGTCGCCTACTCGGACACGCACACCGGCGGCGCGCTCTCGATGAGCCCGAAGGGCGCACTGTTCATCGTCGAGCGAGGGCTGCGCGCGAGACGTCGAGCAGCTCGCGCCGCAGCGCAAGGTGCTGGCGGACAGCTATCAAGGGCGATCCGCTCGATTGCATCGGCGGCGTCATCAACGATCTGACGGCCGACAGCAAGGGCGGCGTGTACTTCACGATGGGCGGCGTCTATTACGCCAGCCCGAAGGGCGTCGTCACGAAGTACGGCGAGAACGTCACCCCCAACGGGATCATCCTCAGCGCGAACGAGAAGACGCTGTACGTCACCAACGGCCCGACGCTCGCGGCGTTCGACGTCCAGCCGGACGGCTCGCTGACCAATCAGCGCGAGTTCGCCAAGCTCGAGGGCGGCGGCGGCGACGGCAGCACCATCGACGCGGCCGGGCGCATCTACGTCACCACCAATGCCGGCGTCCAGGTGATCAGCCCCGAAGGCAAGTATCTCGGCCTCATTCCCACGCCGCGCGGCGTCATCACGACGGCGTTCGGCGGCAAGGACAAGAAGACGCTGTTCATCCTCGCTCGAGGCGCCAAGGATGCCGAGCGGCGACGAAGTCGCCAACGCCGCGCAGGTGTGGTCGATCCAGATGATCGCGCAGGGGTACAAGGGCCGCGCCGAAGTAACTCAGTCCGTTCCTTTGGGGACGCCCCAGATGTGTTGGCAAGTCGGGCACATGAGCCAGACGGCCATGAGGCGTGTCGATGTATCAACGGGCACGACGACCTGGCCGCCGCAGTGCGGACAACGCTCAAGCGGGACGCGGGGGTCTCTTCCTACGCGGCGATCGCGACCGGCTCTGCGCTCTGTGCCTCCCGGGGCGGAACGCGTTTGGATGGCTCTCTCCGGCGCCCGACGTCCTGCCGTTCTGTCCAGGCTGTGCGCCCACGGGCGAGCGGCGGTCAATGTGGTGTTAGGTGTTCGCCACACATGGCAGCATTCCACGCACGCATAAGCCAGGTATGTGGGCGAAGCCTCAAAGAACGGCAGACGGTCCGTGAAGGCAGACTTGCACTTGGGGCACTCGGGCGTCGTGAACGCGGAGTGGGACATCGCTACCCACATAGTGGATCGGCGGAATGACGCCAGGGTGTCATGAATAGGACAGGCGACTAGCAGGGCGGACATCAGGTGCGAAAGCTTCTGGCGCCTTATCGGACTCCGGCTTGCGCGGAAAAAACGTACCCCTTTGGAATGACGACGATGCCGAGGTCGGAAACCGTGAAGCGCTCGGCGTCGCGCGCCCGATCGAAACCGATCCGCTCGCCGGCGGGAATCGTCACGTGCTTTTCGACGATGCATCGCTGGAGCTGCGCTCCCTCGCCGACCGTGACGCCCTGGAAGAGGAGTGAATTCTCCACCACGGCGCCCTCTTCTATGCGGACGTTCGGGAACAGGATGGAGTGACGCAGCGTTCCCCCGACGACGAGCGTGCCCGACGCGAGCATGCAGTTGACGATTTCTGCCTCGCGCCCCGACCGGCCGGGCACGCTGCGAGCCGGAGGATGTTGCCCCTCGTAGGTGCGAATCGGCCAGTCCTGCTGATACAAGTCCATCGCCGGCACGGGCCGCAGGAGCTCCATGTTCGCGTCGTAGTACGCGTCGATCGTCCCGACGTCTCGCCAATAGCGGTCGGCCGTGACACGTCCGGTCGAGCCTCCAAACCGATAGGCGTTCACGCAGCGCGTGCCGACGATCGACGGGAGAATGTCCTTGCCGAAGTCGTGGGTGGAGTCGGCGCTGTGATCCCCGTGAAGGAGCTCGACCAGGAGCTTCATGGAGAACACATAGACGCCCATGGACGCGAGCGCGTGCTCGGGATCACCGGGAAGGCTCTTCGGGTGCTCTGGCTTCTCCTGAAAGGAGACAATGTGGTCGTTCTCATCCACGGTGATCACCCCGAAGGATCTGGCCTCTTCGAGACCAACCGTCAGGCAGGCGACCGTCAGCTCGGCTCCCGAATCGTGGTGCTGCTGCAGCATCGCGGCATAGTCCATGCGGTAGATGTGATCGCCGGAGAGAATCAGCGCGTACTCGGCGCCGCTTCGCTCGAGCAGGAAGAGATTCTGGTAGATGGCGTCCGCCGTGCCGCTGTACCACGAGTCTCCCGTCCGCATCTGCGGTGGGACCGACGTGATGTAGTCGCCCAGCTCGGCGTTATAGATGGACCAGCCGTCGCGGAGGTGCTTCTGCAGCGAATGGGACTTGTACTGCGTGAGGACGAGAATGCGGCGCAGTCCGGAGTGCAGACAGTTGCTGAGCGTGAAGTCGATGATGCGATATCGTCCGCCGAAGGGCACGGCGGGCTTCGCCCGCTCGGCCGTCAATGGATGCAGGCGCGATCCGATGCCGCCCGCCAGGATGATGCTGATCGTCTTCTCGTGCATGACGGCTCGCTCGTCGGGCGCTACAGATCGACGATAGATGGTTTTGCCGAGCGGTTCAAATCATTTCCTGCGGGACGGACAACAGACTGATCGAACGATCAGGTGCGGAGCAACGCGTGTCGATCTGACTGTGTGTCAGAGGTGGAGTCTGGTACATCAGTTGATCGAGCGTTCAGCAGTTCGCACGAGTCGCTGAGCGAGATCTCTTGCGCGCTCGTCGATGCTGGCTTCATGGTCGCTTTGGCGGTCGTTGGAACGATGGCCGTAGGGCGCCGGGCGGCGTTGATCCAACCAGATCGCGGAACGGTGTCTGTCCGAAGTACGACGTGCGACAATGCCTCAGGCCGGGGTGGCGGAACTGGCAGACGCACAGGACTTAAAATCCTGGGTCGCGAAAGCGGCGTGTGGGTTCGATTCCCGCCCCCGGCACTAACCTCGCTCGCGCTCGGTTCGTGCCAGGGGCGGTACTCAGGCACGCCGCCTTCGGCGCTTCGCGCCTCGGCTTGGCGGGCACGACTCCCGCCCCCGGCTACATTGCTTGACGGTCGCGCGAGCGACTGATTCCCGGTCGGCTACTCGCCGATCAATCTCAGCACGTCCTCACATCTCTGGAAGCGCGCCCACCAGATCGCGTCGTTCCACGCAGAGTTGCGCTTCAGACGAAGCTGCGGATCGTGCGCGATGAGCGCGCGCACCGTTTCGACGCGGCAGCCGCCAAACATCGGACGGTCGGGTCCGTGGAGTGTGCCGGCGGAGACCGCACGAGACAACGCCGTGGCGCCGTTTTCGTCCTCAACGGTCGGGTCGGCTCCGTGGGCGAGCAGCAATGTGAGAATGGCGGGATCCGTGTCGCCGGCCGCCAGGAACAGCGGCGCCAGGCTTCCCGCGCCCGCGCCCCGTTTCAGGTCGGCGCCGCGATCGAGAAGAAGCCGGACGACGGCAGGCTGCCGCTGGAGAATCGCGTGTTGCAGCGGCGTTGCGTCCCAGTCGTCTCCCGTGGATCCCGGCAGGTTCACGTCGGCGCCGGCATCGAGGAGGAGGTTGATCGCGTCGATCGATCCGGACCGCGAGGCCCAGATCAACGCCGTCCACGAGTCGCCACCCTCATCGGCTTTATGGCCGTCGCCGAGCAGTTGGCGAAGGGCGGCGACGTCGTTGCGGACGGCGGCCTGGGTCAGCGGAGTTTCGGGACGCTGAGCGCAGGCGCCGGCCGCGAGCAGCGCGGCGCCGAGCCCGAGCAGAAGCATGAAACGGTGCATATCGACCTCTCTGGAACATCATATACAAATAACTTTGTATTGTAAAGGTGTCGGCTATTGCGTCCACATTCGAAGGCGCGCATGTACTGAATCTTCGTTCTGCTCGAGCTTGACACGGGCGACTGCCTGGCGAGAGCCTGGGTGGGATGAGTATGCGAGCTGTGATCGCTGCGCTCGTGGCAGCGGTTGTATTCGGGTGCAGCGGATCGCCGACTCAACCAAGCTGGGACGGCCGCGTGCGCGTGGCCGGAACGGTGCGAGACTTCGCGACGAACGCGGCAGTGAGCGTGGCAACCGTCGTCTGCAGCAGCGGCGCGGGCGATGTCAGCGCGACGACGGACGTCAGCGGCGCGTAGTCATTGACGGTGCTCGAGGGCATGTATCCTGTGACGATCAATGGCGAGTCGATCGCCGACGTGACGCTCAGAGATCCGAATTATCGCGGTGACTTCTTCATTCGTCTCACGGACTGTGTCGGGCGGTATGGAACCGTCCTCAACAGCCGAACGCGGCAGCCGGTGTCCGGAGCGGCGTTGTCGCTCAGTGGTGGTTCCAATCCCTATGCGACGACTGACCAGGCGGGGTGGTTTCAGCAGGGCATGGGCCTGGGTTGCGTGCGGCCGCCGTTGCCGACGGGGCCATGCGGATTCAATACGTACACACTGAAGGTCACCCATCCTGGCTACCAGGAGAAATTCGTTGAAAGCAGCCGCGGCTCCTGCGGCGTCCGGCGGATCGATGTCGAGCTGGATCCAGGCTGAGCGCGGAGAATGCTGATGAAGCCCATCCACACACTGAGCGCTCGCACGGCGGTCCTCCTCGGAGTGACCGCTGTCTTACTCGTGGTGGCCCCACGAGCGGCGCAGCGGACCGCGAACGCGTCAGGCGTGACCGAGCCACTGCTCGTGGATAGGAAGGGCGACGGGATCGCGCTCACGTCCGTCGCGGACGGCGTCCAGTTCGACCTGAACGGCGACGGGAAACGTGCGCAGGTCGCGTGGACCAAGCTCGACTCGGACGATTCGTTTCTCGCCGTCGATCGGAACCGCAACGGCCGCATCGACAATGGACTCGAACTGCTGGGCGGCGTGTCGCCTGGGCCGAACGGATTCGCCACACTCTACTGGTATGACGGCGTGACAGACCTCGATGCGACAGGCCCAGGGCCGCGTCCTGACGGCATGCTGGACGCATCTGACGCCTTCTTTGCGAAGCTGATCCTATGGACGGACACGAATCACAATGGCATTTCTGAAGAAGACGAGCTCGAATCGGCGAGGCACGCGGGGTTCGTCGGTTTTGCCACCGGCTACAGGGCATTAACGACCACGACGAGTTCGGGAATATCTTCACGTTCAAAGGGTAGGGACCCCTGTTCGGACGACTTTTTCAAAACCATTCCCCCCTCTGGACCTGAGGTTTTTCAAAACCATTCCCCCCTGGCGGGGCCGGGTTTTTCAAAACCTTTCCCCCCTCGCCTGACCGCGCGACGCACCGTCTCCGTCCTGGGCCACCGCCCAGGCCAGGAGGCGGGATGTATCGCGAGGTCACGATGGTCGAAGTCAAGGAAGTGCTGCGCCTGTGGCGCGCGGGCCTGCCGCGGAAACGGCTGGCCGCGCAGCTCGGGCTCGATCCGAAGACGGTGCGGCGGTATCTGGGCGCCGCCACCGCGGCGGGCGTCCGGGCCGACGGGCACGACGGTCACCGACGACGAGGTCCGCGAGACGCTGCTCGCGCTGCAGCCGTGGGCGGCCGCCCGCGCGGCGACGGCTGGGCGCAGTGTGCCGCGCAGCGCCCGGCGATTGAACGCTGGCTCGCCGACGGGCTCCGGCTGACGAAGATTCGGAAGCTGCTCGCGCGGCAGGGCGTCGCGATCACGTACGCGACGCTCTATCGCTTCGCGGTGCTGCGAGCTGCAGTTTGGCCAGACCGCGACCACGATCCCGGTGCTCGATGGCCCGCCCGGCCAGGAGCTGCAGCTCGACACGGGCTGGGTCGGCTGGCTCACGCTGCCGGCCGGGACGCGGCGCCGGTTTCGCGCGTGGATCTTCACGGCGGTCCGCTCGCGGCATCGCTTCGTGTATCCGACCTTCGAGGAGACGACCGCGCGGGCGATCGAGGCGTGCGAAGCGGCGTGGGCCTTCTTCGGCGGCGTCTTCGCGGTCATCATTCCCGATAACACGAAAGCGATCATCGTCGGGCGCGGACCCGCTCACGCCGCGGATCACGCCGGCGTTTCTCGAGTATGCGCAGGCGCGGCACTTCCACATCGATCCGGCGCGCGTGCGCGCCCCTCGGGACAAGGGGCGCGTCGAGCGGGCCGTGCCCGGCGTCCGCGACGACTGCTTCGCCGGCGAAGTGCTCTTCACGCTCGACGACGCGCACGTGCGCGCCCGGACCTGGTGTCTCGACGAGTACGGCCTGCGGCGCCACAGTCGCACGCAGCGGCGCCCGCTCGAGCACTTTCGCGCCGAGGAGCTGCCGGCGCTGCCAGCCCGCGCCGACCACGCCGTACGACATCCCCACCTGGAGCACGCCCAAGGTCGCGCGCGATCAGCTCGCGTCGGTGGCCAAGGCGACCTACTCGCTGCCGCATCCGTATGTCGGGCAGGTCCTCACGGCGCGCGCGGACACGCAGACCGTCCGCTTCTATCTCCGCGGCCTCGTGATCAAGATGCACGCGCGCCAGCCGCCGGGCGGGCAGTCGATCGATCCGCAGCGACTATCCCGTCGAACGGAGCGTCTACGCGCTGCGCAACGTCACGGCGTTGCAGCAGCAGGCCGACCAGGCCGGGCCCGTGATCGGGCGCTTCGCGGCGGCGCTCCTCGACAGCCCGTTGCCGTGGACGCGCATGCGCCGCGTCTACGCGCTGCTCAGCCTCGTCCGGCGGTACGGCCCGACGCGCGTGACCGACGGTCTGCACGGTCGCGCTCGACGCCGACATGCTCGACGTCCATCGCCTGCGCCGCATGCTCGAGCACGGGCTCACCACGCCGCCGCCCGCGACGCCGCGCGCGGGCGCTGCCCCGCGCGCGCTATCTCCGCCCCGCGCACCAATACGCGCTGCCGCTTCGAGCCGCGCCCCCTGAAGGAGAGGAGTCCCAATGACCACCGACGGCATCAGTCCCGATCTGAAGACCGTGCTGCGCCGGCTCAAGCTGTCGCGCGTGCTCGACACCTTGCCCGAGCGCCTCACGCTCGCGCGCCAGCAGAAGATGCCCCCGCACGATCTCCTGCTGCTCATCCTGAGCGACGAAGTCGCCCGGCGCGACAGCCTGGGCGTGACGCTCCGCGTGCAGAAGGCGCGCTTGGACCCCACCATGGTCCTGGAGGCGTGGGACGCCACCGCGAAGGTCACGCTCGATCGCACGCTCCTCAACGAGCTCGCGTCGCTGCGCTTCCTCGACGCCCACGCGCACGTCGCCATCGTCGGGCCCGTCGGCGTCGGCAAGACCTTTCTCGCGCACGCGCTCGGCCACATCGCGTGCCGCCGCGGCGCGAGCGGTCCTCGCCGTCCGCACCGACGCGATGCTCAAGACGCTGAAGCACGCGCGCCTCGACCACACCTACGACGCCGAACTCCGGAAGCTCGTCGCCGTCGACCTGCTCATCCTCGACGACTTTGCGATCGATGTCCTCGACCCGACCGAGAGTCGCGACCTCTACGACCTGCTGCTCGAGCGCTATCGCACCGGCTCCGATCGTCGTCACCTCGAACCGCGGCCCAGACGAATGGCTCGCCACCTTCGCGGATCCCGTGCGCGCGCAGAGCGCCATCGACCGCTTCACCAGCAACGCCTACGACCTCGTCATCGACGGCGAATCGTATCGGCCACGCCTGAAGCCCAAGCTCCCGAGGGACGCGCAAGGAGCGCGGGCCGATGATCGGGGCACGCCTCTCGGGGGGGCGCTCGGCGGCAGCCACCGGCCCACGCCGGTGTCGTCTCCACCGCCGCCGAGCGCCTGCAGGGCTCTTCGACGACCGCCGGATCAGCGAAAGGATGTGAACCGAGTAGACTGCGCCGACGCTGTGTAGACCGCTACGCGTGCTCAGACGCGGGTGGACAAGTCAGGGGGAAAGGTTTTGAAAACCCAGGGTCCCTTCCTGCTGAAAACCGACAGGCTACTCAAGGCTGCGCACACCAAGAGACGTCGAGGTGCTCCGAGACGTGAAGGCCGTCCGACTGGCGTCGAAACGTTGAATCGCGTGTGTTCTCTCTGCTCAGCAATCGCGTTGAAAGCTCCGATACCAATAGCCGAAGCGGCCGACTTCGCTGAATCCACGCCGTTCGTACAGACGCTGCCCTTCGGTGGTGGCAAGCAAGACCATGGTTTTCGCTCCGCTTCTGACCGCATCGCGGCAGCCGTGCTCAATCAACGCCGACCCGATTCCGCGGCCCTCGTGCTTGTCGAGCACCGATAGACCATGGATTCCCGCGCTCCGCGATCCGATGAACACCTCCATCGCGCCGACCGGCTTGCCCTTCAGCCACGCCACGAACGCGCGCGCGCGGCCGGAACGATCCGCCACCTGGGCCCGCAACCGCTCAAAGGCCTGTTTGCGAAGCGGCGTGGTCATCGGGCCGATTGCCGGGTGTGGAGTCGTGTCGAATTCCGCCACATCGACCACGCGACGGATCTCCAGACCGGCCGGAACGGCGCGGCGCGGAGAGGCGTCGGCGAGCGTTCGGAGCATGGCTGGAAAGTACTTCTGACAGCGCAGCCGGCGAGCTCGCAGCAGCTCCGGCAGATTTCCTGGCGTTGCGGCCGAAGAAATCCACAAGGCCATCCCCCGGCCATGCCGTTGGTAACGAGCGAGAAGGGTGTCGAGCCGGCGTTCCGCTGAGGACGCCGAGAACCGGACCATGATTCCGGCGTTGCGCCATGCCTGACCGGAGTGAACGACCCAGGTAATATCCCGGTCGCGATGGACTTCGGCACCCGGCACTGCGCCTTCAGCGACGAACCACTCGGCGTGGTGCCGTTCGACGAGCAGTGCCTGTTCGAGATTCGCCGCGCCAGCGTCAGGGCATGGTCGAGGTGCGCAGCGCATCGCTCTTCGCCTTCTATCCCGAAACATAGCACGCGCGCCCCGTTCGTGAAGGATGATGGCTCATGGCGACTGAGTCCGACATCCGCGAGGCGCTGCGGTATGTCCTCGATCCGGAGATCGGCGTCAATATCGTCGATCTCGGGCTGGTGTACCGAATCGCGGTCGAGGAGACGCGCGCGCGCGTCGTGATGACGTGTCGAGCCCGGCGTGTCCGCTGGCAGACTACCTCAAGGTCGTGATGAGGTCCGCCATCCACGAACATGTGGCCGACGTGACGGACGTCGAGATCGTGGTCGAGTGGGAACCGCCGTGGAACCCCGGGATGATGTCCGTCGAAGCCATGCGGCAGCTCGACGGGGGGCGCTGATGGTGCTGGCGGTGCGCCGGGTGCCGTTGCTGGTTGTCGGCCTGCTGTCCATGGCCTGCGGTGTGTGGCTTGGGCTGATCCGGCTTGGATGGAATCTACCGCTTCCGTGGCCGGACCAGTTGATTGCGCACGGTCCACTGATGGTCTGCGGTTTCCTCGGCACGCTCATCAGCCTGGAGCGCGCCATCGCCCTCGGCGCGCGATGGGGCTACGCGGCGCCGATCCTGGTCGCGGCCGGCGCCCTGGCACTGGGTCTTGGTCGCGTTGGGGCGTTCGGGCCGTTCCTGATCACGGCCGGTAGCGTCGTGATGGTTGCGATCTTCGTCGCCGTGTGGAGACGGCAGCCGTCGCTCTTCGTGGCCACGATGACCATTGGCGCGCTGGCCTGGACGTGGGGTAACGCCCAATGGCTGGCCGGGGCCCCCATCTTTCGCGTCGTCTTCTGGTGGCTGACGTTCCTGGTGTTGACGATCGCGGGCGAGCGGTTGGAACTGAGTCGCGTCTTGAGGCCGGCGCGCGCCGTTCGCGTGGCGTTCGTCGTGGCCATCGTGACGTGCTTGGCGGGCATGGCCGCGACGAAGTGGTGGCCGGAGCCCGGCGTGCGCGTGCTCGGCGCCGGGCTGGTGGCGCTGACGTGTTGGCTGGCGCGGTACGACGTCGCGCGGCGAACGGTTCGCCAGCGCGGGCTCACGCGCTTCATGGCGGTGAGCCTCCTGGGTGGATACGTCTGGCTGGGCACCGGCGGCGTGATCGCGATTGTCACCGGCGTCGCCATGCCAGGCGTGGTTTACGACGCGCTGCTGCACGCCGTCTTCGTCGGGTTCGTGCTGTCGATGGTGTTTGCGCACGCGCCGCTCATTTTTTCCGAGGTCCTTGGCTTCCCGCTGACGTACCGCCCATCGTTCTATCTGCACGTGGGGGTGCTGCACCTGTCGCTGGTCGTGCGTGTGGCCGGGGATCTGGTCGATGTTCTCGGGCGCTGGCGAAGCTGGGGCGGCCTGCTCAACGCCGTCGCCCTTCTGCTGTTCATGATCAACACGGGCCGTTCGATGGCCGCGGGAGGCACGCGTGGCGAATCCATCTGAGATCACGGGCGGAAACCCAATCACCCCGGTGACCCTGGTTGCCTATCAGGACGGCGCGGTGGTCAGTCGCATCCTGCTCAAGCGCGGCGGCGGCACGGTGACGCTGTTCGCGTTCGACGAAGGCCAGTCGCTGAGCGAGCACACGGCGCCGTTCGACGCCATCGCGCACGTACTGGAAGGAGAGGCGCTCATCACCATTGCGGGGACGCCGGCCACGGTGCGCGCGGACGAGATGGTGCTGATGCCGGCGAATAGCCCGCACGCCGTCGCGGCCGTCACGCGGTTCAAGATGCTGCTGACCATGCTCCGATCGACCTGACGCGGGCGCGGCCGCACGACGCGCGGCCTACGCGGTGGGCACGGGGACTGGCACGTTGCCCCGGGTCGGTCGTCGCCCCTTCCACGCCTGCCGGCTTGTAGGAGTGCCCGGTCGACAGGCCGAGGACGAACAGCACGAACGCGATCGCGCCGACGGCGAAGATCGTGTCGCCGAACATCCGCATCCAGCGCAGCGGCTCATGAGATCGGTCTGCAGGAACTCCGCGCTGCGCGCGTACCAGTAGCCGTGCTCGACCGACGCCCACGTCTGCATCAGGCCGACCGGCAGCAGGCTCAGCAGCACATCGCCATCAGGCCGATGTTCATCGACCAGAACGCGAAGTTGATGCAGCCCGTCGCGCCAGGCGCGGCCGGGCTCAGAGCGCGCGCAGGCAGAACAGCATCAGGCCCATGCCGAGCATGCCGTAGACGCCGAACAGCGCCGCGTGGCCGTGGAGCGGCGTCGTGTTCAGGCCCTGCATGTAGTACAGCGCGATCGGCGGGTTGATCATGAAGCCGAACAGCCCGGCGCCGACCATGATTCCAGAACGCGACGGCGACGAAGAAGTAGATCGGCCACCGGTAGTGGCGCACCCACGGCCGCGCCTTCGAGAGCTGCAGGTTCTGCCAGGCTTCGAAGCCGACGAAGAGCAGCGGCACGACTTCCAGCGCGCTGAACACCGAGCCCGAGCGCCAGCACGACCGTCGGCGTGCCGGAGAAGTAGAGATGGTGGCAGCGTGCCGATGATGCCGCCGGCGAGGAAGATCGTCGACGGACAGCACGGCGGCTTCGCCGGCCGTGCGCGAGCCGGACGAGCTTCAGGCGCGCGAACAGGAACGCGATGACGACGGTCGCGAACACCTCGAAGAAGCCTTCGACCCAGAGGTGCACCACCCACCAGCGCCAGTACTCGACCATCGCGAGGTTGGTGTGCCGTCCGCACCCGAGCGCCGGCGCCGTAGAACCAGGCGATCGCCGCGCTGGCGATGAGGAACAGCAGTAGCAGGATGGTCGCTGCTCGCCGCGTCGCTTCGAGCGCCGGGCAGAATGCCGCGCACCACCAGGAAGAGCCAGAGGAGCAGCCCGACGAACAGCGCGATCTGCCACGCGCGCCCGAGGTCGACGTACTCGTAGCCCTGTGGCCGAAGTAGAACGACATCGGTCTCGCGACAGCATTTGCTTGACGCTCAGCCACTCGCCCGCCAGCGATCCGACGACGACCAGCAGCAGCGCGCCGAAGAGCACGTTGACGCCGAGCCGCTGCCACTTCGGTTCCTGGCCGCTGACCAGCCGGCCCGATGAAGAGGCCCGCGGCCAGCCACGCGGTGGCGATCCAGAACAGGCCGAGCTGCACGTGCCAGGTGCGCGTCACGCGTGTAGGGCAGGATCGACGCCAGCGGGATGCCGTAGAAGCCGTCGCCCTCGACGCCGTAGTGCGCCGTGATCGACGCCCATCAGGATCTGCACGAGGATCAGGCCGCAGACGATCCAGAAGTACTTCACGACCGCGCGCTGCGACGGCGTCGGCGTCGAGCGCAGCAGCGGATCGTCGGCGGGAATCTCGCCGAGCGGCTCCTCTTCCTTTCGCGACGCGTACCACCAGACCATGCCGCCGATGCCGGCCAGCAGCACGATGATGCTGACGCCGGTCCAGACGACGGCCTCGCCGGTGGGCCGGTTGCCGACCAGCGGCTCGTGCGGCCAGTTGCTGGTGTAGGTGACCGTGTCGCCGGGGCGGTTGGTGCTGGCGGCCCACGCCGTCCAGAAGAAGAACGCCGCGAGCTGCCGCGCGCGCGTCGGGTCGGTCAGCGTGCCGGCGGGAATCGCGTACTCGTCGCGGCCGTTGCGGAAGACGTCGGCGTAGTACGCCGCGTTGGCCGCGAACGCCCGCGCCCGTTCGGCGCGAAATCGTCACGCGTGCCGGTGGCCGCGTCGTACGTGTTCGCGCGGATCGTCGCGGTGAGCCGGTCGCGCAGCGCCGCCTGGCGCTCGGACGGCAGCGCGTCGTAGCCCGTGGCCGACTCCTGCCGCGCCCAGTCGTTCGAGCACGCAACGCAGCTCGCGGTGCAGCGCAGTCGGCGGTCCAGTCGGGCGCGACGTAGCTGCCGTGGCCCCAGATCGAGCCCATCTCCATGCCGCCCAGCGACTGCCAGACGTTCTGGCCGGCCTCGATGTCGGCGCCGGAGATGACGAGGTGGCCGTCCGGCGTGACGATTTCGTGCGGAATCGGCGGCGCCTCCTGGTAGATGCGCACGCCGACGCCCAGCAACACGACAAACGACACGCCGATGACCAGCGCAAACGCGATCCATTTCAGCTTCATGAACGTTCAGTGTGTGATGCTTCGGTTCAGATCACCTGTACCGGATCGCACACGAGTGGCGAGAGGCTGGCAGCGGTTCCGATCAGCGCGCCTGTTGGGATTGAAAGTCGGCCAACGCGCGGAGCACTTCCTGGCGCGCCTTCCGTTCCGCGCGGCGATGCTGCGCTCTGGCAACGCCAGACACGGCCCGCATGACGAGCTCGCCGACCGGGACCACGACACGCACCATTTCGCCGTCCGACTGGGGTGTCGCCAGCGTGAAAATTCCGAATGTCTTCACGCCGGGACCGATGCTCACCGGAGGCGTCTCTCTGCCGAGTACGATTTGCGGCGGTGCTTGCAGGGCACGCCGGATTCGTTCCACCGACGCATCAGCATCCGACTCCTGGGCGAGCAGGGGAGTGGACGTGAACAAGGCCGCCAGGGTGAGTGCGGCGGCTTTTCGCATTCGGTAGCTTTTGACGTTCGGCGCGTGCCGCTGGTCTTTGTTCAATCGGCGTTCAATCAGCCCTCGGCTTGCCGGTGGATCGCGGTGTCCGTTTCTACACTACCATTAAGGGCTCCGATCGGAATGAAGCAACCAGCCGCCATTCTTGTCGCCGATCGCTTCCCCTCGCTGCGAACACAGTTGCTCAGCCTGCTCGCGGATCTTTCCGAGGACGAGTGGGCCAGTCCGACCGCGGCCCCTCACTGGTCGGTCAAGGACGTCGCCGCGCATTTGCTGGGGGGCGATGTCGGGATCCTGTCGAGGAAACGCGACGGATTTCAGCCGTCCGGCTCAGCAATCCTGAGCCACGACGAGCTCATCCAGCTCGTCAACCGGCTGAATCGCGAGTGGGTTGTCGCGGCCCGTCGAATGAGCCCGCGTGCGCTGCGCGAGCTTCTGGCCTTCAGCTCGCCTGCGGTCGAGGCGTACTTTGCGTCGCTCGACCCGATGGCGATCGGCGAACCAGTCAGTTGGGCAGGGCCGGAACCAGCGCCGGTGTGGCTTGATCTCGCTCGCGAATACACAGAGCGCTGGCACCATCAGCAGCAGATTCGGGACGCCACGAGTCGTCTACCGCTGTACGACCCGTATTTCATGGCGCCGGTCCTCGATGCGTTCGTGCGGGCGCTGCCGCACCACTTTCGTCAGGCCGCGGCGCCGGCGGGAACCGCCGTGAGATTCGAGATCTCGGGAGACGCGGGCGGTGTCTGGTTTCTCCACAAAGACGCGCACTCGTGGACCCTCGCGCTCGATTCGCCCGCCCGTCCGGCCACAGACGTGGTGCTTCCACAGGATACGGCGTGGCGGTTGTTCACGAAAGGCATCGATCGCGAAAGGGCCCGCGCGCTGGCCGCCGTCCGCGGAGACGCGGGCCTTGCCTTGCCGATCTTCGCGACCACGGCCATCATCGGCTGAGGCCGCTCGCGCGCCAGCCTACTTGGCCGCGAACGCCGTGGCGCAGAACGCACAACGGCGCGCCGCGATTGGCACGTCGCTCAAGCATTCGGGACACTTTCTGGTGGTCGGGTCCGGCGGCGCTTCGCCACGACGCATGCGGGCCATGAACGCATTCATGGGGACGACGACGAAGAAATACACGGCCGCGCCAATCAGGACGAACGAGACCAGCGCGTTGATGAAGTCGCCGATGAGAAACTTGCTCCCGCTCACCTCGAAGGCGATCGCGGAAAAATCCGGCTTGCCGACGAGGGCGGCGATGAGCGGCGTCAATAGATCTTTCACCAACGCCGTCACCACGGCGCCGAACGCGCCGCCGATGACCACCGCGACCGCCAGATCGATGACACTGCCGCGCAGCAAGAAATCACGAAATCCCTTCAACATGGCGCCTCCTTGTCTCGTCGTCTCATCGCGTTGCCGGCCGTTCTTGCTGGCAGAAACGGTGCCCTTGGGCACGAGGACAGAGAGTGGAGTCTAGCAGCGGGCGCGGCAGGGCGCTCGTCGTGTTGCTGGCCGGCGCCTGTGTGATTGGCCTGGCGCCGATCCTGGTGCGCCTGGCCGCGGCAGGTCCCGCCGCGATCGGCTTCTGGCGTCTCGTCTTCGCGCTGCCGCTGCTGGCGGCGCTCGCGGGGCACTCGGCCGGCGGCGTCGGCCGTCCCTCCCGCCTGGCGCTGCTCGCGGGGCTCGCCTTTGCCCTCGACCTCGGCTTCTGGCACTACGGCATCGCCAACACCTCGGTCGGCAAGGCGACGGTGCTCACGAACCTCACGCCAGTCGTGGTGACCGCGGTGGCCTGGATCGTTTTCAAGCAGCGCCCAGCCCGACTGTTCCTCGTGGCGGTCGCACTCGCCGTGGCCGGCGCGTCCATCATGGCGGTGTCCAGGGGCGTCGGTCGGGTTGGCCCCAACCCACCGCTGGGCGATGCGCTCTCGCTCGCCACGGCCATCTGGTATGCGCTCTACTTTCTGGCCGTGAGCGCCGCACGTCGTCGCGAGGCGGCGACACGGATCATGTTCTGGTCGTCGCTCACTGGGGCGCCACTCCTGCTGGTCGCCGCGCTTGTCTTGAGCGAGCAAATCCTGCCCGCTACCGCCGCCGGCTGGGCCGCGTGCGTCGGGCTTGGCGTGGTGCACGTGGCTGGCCAGGGCTCGATTGCCTGGGCGCTCGGCCGCCTGCCGCCCGCGACGGCCTCAGTCACCGTACTCGTCCAGCCTGTGGTGGCGACGACCTTGGGCTGGCTCTTGTTCAGCGAGCTGTTCAGCGTCTGGCAAGCCCTCGGCGCGGCCGTCGCCCTTGCTGGTGTGGTGCTGGCGCAATGGGCCTCGCGTACTCGATCCGCGGCTGCTACCTAGCCACATCTCTCACGACAAATGAACGCAGAGCACGCAGAGTTCGCAGAGAATTCAACAAGTAAAGAGAATCTCTGCGATCTCAGCGATCTCTGCGTTAATCGTGGTTGGTGCTGCTCAGCGCAATTCGTTCCCGATCGTACACGGCCCTAGATCTTTTGTGGCGGGTGCGTACACCGCGCAGGCGCGAGTGGAAGCCGAATGCCCGAAGATGTCGGCGTACGCGATCTCGACGATCGCGTAGAGACGCTGCCTGGCCGAGTCGAGGACCGGCAGGTCGCCCGTTTGCAGCGGGCGCCCGCTGTCCAAATCCAGATAGACGAGCTGGGTTTCTCCCGCGCCCATGTCGGCGGCGCGCCGGTTTTTTCCCATCAGTCCGTAGACGAAAGCCGGATCGCCGTCTCGAATGGCCAGCGTGCCGGATGTCATCATTCGAAAGGCAGGGGTTTGACCCGTGTTCTTGATCGTGACCGCCGCGCGCACGGGACGGTTGGCCGTCGGCGGTTCAGCCAGTGCGATGTTGGCCACCGTAATCCAGGCCCGCTGCGCCGAGAACATGTGCTCGCGCGCCTGATCGATCGCCTGTTGGGTCGAGGTCCATAACGCATATGTGACGCAGCAATAGACGGTTCCCATGATCAGCAGGGCGGCCTGGAGGATCGTGCCGGGACGCCAGTTTCGACCGAAGTCGCCGAATGCTCTCGCGATGGACCTGAAGGGATCGAAGCGGTGGTGACGGCGCGACGCGCGCGCGGGCGTATCGTGCGGAAGGCCAGCGGTTGGACCCGCTGGATAGGTCATGGTGCGAGGAATTCCAAATCTTGCTCTGGAATCAGGAAGCCCCCGAGGATGTCGTCGCGCCGCCATTCGAGATAGAGGGCCTGTCCGGCAAATGGCTCGCCGTCCCTGGCGATTCCCGCGAAGCCCACTTCAACCACTTGCCCAACCGCCCGCTTCAACTCGGGCGTCAGAATCAGTCGTTCACTTGGTCGAAAGCGGGCGCGTCCCGCGTACGCGCCGACGGCGTGCAGGAAGCGAGGGATCGGTTGGGGACGGGGACTCGGTCGAGTTGGCCGCCATTCGAGGACAGACATGCTGTCCGTGCACAATCGCAAAATGAGTACCGGTTCGGACGTGGCGACTTCTCGGGGTTTCTTGAAGGCGGGCCTGGCTTGTCTGGTGGAAGTCCGCTGTGGGGAAGAACTAGGTCTGGGAGATCGTACTGGCTACGTGCTCAGGATCACCGCCCAGGGGATGAGGGCTCCGAAGACGCAGGCGGCGGTGAGCGCGGCGAGAATGAAATGATGAGCCCAGACGTGGAGTGCGGCACCACCGATCACGGCGACAATCTTGGCGCCGATCAGCGCGGGGTTCGTGCCAACGGCTGCAAACAGGGCAGCCATGATGGGGTTCGCTTCAATCGATGGTCCGAAGCGTGAGATGCCGTGGGCGGTTTGCGCCGCGTCGGCCAATTGCACGGCAACGAACAACCAAAACACCCACACTGAGCGGCAGTCGCTTCCTGGAAGCATCGAGTTGGCCCGACTCCGCGCCTGACTCATAACCGATGGACGCTAGCGCAATGTGTGTACCAGGGTCGCTTGCTCTGGAACTCCGGTTTCACGCACGAAAAGTCTGCCTCACGGCGACCTTTCGTCCACCGGATCGCGTCCCAAAGCGGTGAGATCGGGGTGCGCAGCTCGGCAGTTGCCCGGCCGCCGCGTCGATTTTGCCGTCTTGACGTGGAGAAGGCAAGTTCGTGCAGAGGACCGATCGGCGGCAAACGATCGCGTCGGGCGTATGACGCCGCCGCTAACTCACTGCGTCACAAGGTATTAGTAGCGATGTGCTTTTCGCTTGGCTTTGTAGGCCGGCTTTCATACGCTGGCGGCCTGGGCGGGGTCTCTATAGTTCACGCGAGTTGTCCGATAAAGTAATGCGAGTGAGCTAGAGAAAGAACATGACAGACAAGAAAACGACTGATCTCTTGATCGTGCGCGTAAAAGCAGAGTTCATGGAAATGCCGGGCCTCAAGCTCACCGAGGCGCAAGCGCGGAGGCTGTGGGCGCTCGACGCCACTACCTGTTCAGGTTTGCTGAGAACGCTGGTGGGCACGAGCTTTCTCTTCCGGACACGCGATGGCTCGTTCATGCGCATTGAACGGACCGCGCCAGCGAAGGCGGCGCTCGCCACCCCGCAGGCACGGGCGTCGGTGGCCTAGCGTCAAGGACCTAGGCGGCCGAGTCGCTGGACCTTGCCGTGGTCACGTGGTGACCGCGGTGGGCCGCCCAGTCGAGAACGTGCACATCGCAGAGTAGAGCCACCACTGCGGTTGGGCGCATCAACAGGCGATGACTCGCCCGATTGCGACAGGATCGATCGCCATTGCACGGTGAATCCACAGTGTGCGGAAGTGGCGTCATGCTGAAATCACTTCCGGACAACGTCAGTTGAAGGTTCGGGCTACGCATCGCTTCACTCCCTCGTAGGACCGAACGCTTCAAGTCTGGTACCAATCCCAGCTGCTCGACGATGCACACCCCGGCCACGCGCGCTGACATTCGTCGTCAGTCGGCGAGGGCGCATGGACAATTTCCGACAGTTTGAGTCTAGGCGGTGACCTGAGCTTCCGGATCAGTCGCGCGGCGTCCACCGCGAGAGAGTTGCCTGCGGTCGAGCCGCGCGACGTCGCGGCGATCGTGGGAAGGGAGCTCGGCACTGAGGTAGGCTGGCAGGGCCGCCGCAACGTATTGCCGCGGCACGTAGAAGGCGCCGGCCGCTTGTGCGTCGCGAGCGGCGCCCAGGTCTTCCTTTTCCCCGTACACAACGGCGCGCGTCGCCAACTCGAGCGACGCCGCCAGATACACCAGCTGCAAGCCGTTGTACTCGCGCAGGCGGCTGTTGGTCACGAGCAGGTCCGGCGGGTTCGACAGAAGCCGCGCCCGCGCACGGACGAAGTCGTTGCACAGATCGACATTGGCGCGGAACGCGAGGACCTGCTGCAAGGTCCGCAGCATCTGGCGATCCGGGTCCACGACGAGGACAGGTTTGGTCACTGGGCTAAGCTGTGCAGTTATCTCGATGCAGGATACCGCGAGTGGGCCGAGATCCAGAAAACCACGCGCGTCCGCCGGTCGCGGTCGCGCTGTGGCGAATGCCCTATGCGCTAGGTGCTAATGAGATGGCGTAGGGCTTAAGGGCTAAGGGCTAATGTTGACGCCAGCAGCCCAATCGAGCCGCACGCCCAAACGCGGGCAGTTTGGCGATGCGTGCTAGGCGGTCTGAGCGGTCGTGCCGGAGTCTGCCGCGGGACGCGTGTGCTGCGTGCGGAACGAGTGAAAGGGCAGGTGGCAGGCGTGCTGCTTGAGGAAGCCGAGAAAGCGCTTGTAGTCGTCGGAGGGCATGTTGAACAGCCCCAGCAGCACGCGATAGCTCCCGTGCGTCTGTTCGAGGCCGCTGCCGACGATGTAGCGCATGTCCTCGCGAGTGATGTCGCGCGACATGAACGACGCGTACGCCGTCGTCCAGAACGATTCGTGGTGGACCAGGAGCCGGTCGACCAGCGCGGCGACGCGGACCGGGTGCGACAGGACGGGCGCACCCGCACGGGCGGCCGCCGGTTGCCCGGGCGTGTCGGATCGCCGGAGCGCCGCAGGCAAGTGCTCGGGTTCGATGACCCCACCGTGGGCGCGCGCCAGCACCCGCTCGACGACGTTGCGCAGCTCGCGAATGTTGCCCGGCCACGCATAGGCACTGAGCAATTCGAGGGTGGCGCGCGACCAGATCGGACGCTCCAGGCCATGCTGGTCGGCGAAGTCGCGCCCGAAGTGGTCGAGCAGCAGCGGCACGTCGGCAGGCCGGTCTCGCAGCGGCGGGACGTGGATGTGCAGGACGTTCAAACGATAGTAGAGATCCTCGCGGAACTCGCGCGCCGCGGTCGCCGCCCGCAAGTCGCGGTTGGTGGCCGCCATGACGCGCACGTCAACCGGGGCCCGCGACACGCCGCCGCCCACCGTCTGAATCTCGCCGGTTTCGAGGAACCGCAGCAGCAGGCCCTGCAGCCGGATGCTCATGTCGCCGACTTCGTCGAGGAACACCGTCCCGCGGTCGGCCTGCCGCAGCAAGCCCGGTGTATCGCGATAGGCGTCGGTAAAGCTGCCCTTGGCGGTTCCGAAGAATTCCGCCTCGAGGAGCGTCTCGGGCATGCCGGCGCAGTTGATCGTCACGAACGGCTGCGCCTGCCGCCCGCTGCGCTCGTGGCTGAGGCGCGCGACGACTTCTTTCCCGGCGCCGGTCTCGCCCGTGATCAGCACCTTGGCCGACGAGCGCGCGGCGACGTCGATGTCCTGCGCAAGGGCCAGCGCCACGGAACTCGAGCCGATGAGGGTCGACGAGGCAGGAGGCGCGGCTGGCGCGCGGAGGATTGTCACAATCGCGATCGGAAGATGTCGTCGAGCTACGCGTTATGGTATTCGGGAGCGAGCAGGGCGATCAAGCAGAATGGGCGCGTCGACTCCGCGAGGCAACAGTGTGTCACATTTCAGACCGTCGCGCGTCGCCGGGTTTACAGGACGGCACAACACATTTTTTCACGCTCCCGCCTCAGCGAGGACGACGCCGATCGTGAGGTACGGTGGGAGATCGAGGCGCACCGGCGGGTGCCTTTCGCCGTTCGACGCCAAAGACCTCCCATAAACGCGCCGCGTGCGCGTCGTTTGACTCGATTCGCGCGAGCGTCTCACCCACGAAGCGGCGATGTTCGCGCGCCGTGTCAGCCGACACGGGCCCGCCATCGGCCTGCACGACGTCGAGCAGCTTGAGGGCCAGCTCCTGCGCGAGGGCCAGCGCCTCGTGATAGTGGATCAGCAGGCGCCGGATTTCGTCGTCACGAGTCAGAGTCATGATGCGATTGTAGAGCGAGACGTGGGCCTGGCTTCACGCTTCCTTCGTTTCCTCGCGCAAGTGCTCATTAGAAGAGGAACTTGACGCCGAGTTGCATCTGCCGGGCGGGGCCGGCGCTGAAGATGCGGCCGAAGTTCGGCGTGAAGGCGATCCGGTTCGGCACGTCGAAGTTCGACGGTTGAAGCAGATTGAAGATCTCCCAGCGCAGCTCGAGACGCGCGCCGTCTGGCAGAGCGATGTCCTTCTGAAGCGCGAGCGTCGACGTCGGCGTAGCCGGGCGCGAGCACGGTGTTCCGTCCCGAGTTGCCGAACGTGAACGGCGGCCGGCAGCGAGAAGCAGCTCGTGTTGAACCACTGTGCGGCGGTCTGCGCGCCGCCCGCATTCGGATCGCAGGACACGTCCGGCCGCTGCGCCGGGCCCGACCCGATGTTGGCGCGATCGGTGCCGAGATTGACGGTGAACGGCGCACCCGACTGCAGCGTGACGATGCCGTTGACGCGCCAGCCGTCCAGCCGACCAGCACGCTCGCGTCCGGGAAGCGCATAGGTGACGTTGCCGACGAACCGGTGCCGATGATCGAAGCTCGCCAGCGCGCGCTCCGCGTCCATGTTGCGCACGTCCTGCGGCAGGTTCGTCTCGTACGTCGTCGCGCCCGGATCGGAGGCATCGTCGATCGCCTTCGACAGCGTGTAGTTCGCGGAGAACGCGAGGCCGCGCGACAGCCGCTGCATCGGCCTTGAACGTCAGCGCGTCGAAGATCGAATAGCCATCCCAGCGAATCGCGGTGATGTTGGCCAGCGCGGAACGGGCCGCCGCGGACCGATCGCGCCCGGCCCCGGCTCAGGCACGTTGAGCACCGTGGAACTGTCGGCGCCGACGACGTCCGAGCGCAGGTAGCTGACCTCCACCATGGTCGGCGGGCGTCAACTGCCGCTGGACCGCGAGCGACCAGTTCTTCGCGTACTCGGTCCGATAGTCGTGATTCATCGTGTTGCCGCCGACGGTGCCGTTGGCGCGGCGCGAGCAGCATCGTTGCCGGTTGTGAAGGTCGGCCTGACCGCGTCGGCCGCGGCGTTGACCGTCTTCGCGAAGAAGAACGGCAGCGTCTGGGCGAGCGACTGCTGCACGCTGTACGCCCACTGGTTGAGGAACACGCCGAACCCGCCGTTGATCGACGGTGTCGGCGTCCGGCCGACCACAGGCCGACGCCGACCCGCGGCGCGAATCGCAGGTAGCTCGGGTCGCAGCAGCGCCGCCGTCCAGCCGGCGTCCTTCGACGTGACGTACGGAATCGGAATCTGCGGCAAGCAGCGGCTGCGCCGTCGGCGAGATGTTGCCCGTGATCGTCGCTCGCGATCGACGAAGCGTCCGCCCGGCACCGTGAGGTCGATCGCCGACAGCCGGTTGTCGACGTCGTTCATCTGGCCGTTGATCTCGTAGCGCAGGCCGTAGTTGATCGTCAGGTTCGTGCGACACTCTCCAGTCGTCCTGTCCGTAGACGTGGAACCACGTGCTGCGGCCGTGCTCGTCGGCGCGGCCGATGCCGACCTGCGCCGAGCTCGGGTAGCCGAGCAGGAAATCCGCGAACGCGTTGCCGCTCCACTGGCCGTTGAAGGTGAACGCGCCGCGCGCCGCTGTCGGATTGACCGGGTTGAACTCGAGACGGAACAGATAGCCGCCGAACTTGAGGTGGTGTGCGCCGCGATCGAGCAGCACGTTGTCGTACAGCTCGTAGCTGCGATTCTCGCGCGAGACGAACGACGTCGGATCGCCGATCGTGCTGAACAGACCGCCGAACGACACCTGCGGGTAGCCCATGTCGCGCGGGATCTTGCGTGACGCCCTGCAGGCCCGGACGCCGCGGCGAAGTCCACGCCCTGGTTCGGGCTCGACCTGTCCGCCGCCGGCGCTCAGGTATCCGAACCGGAGCTCGTTCAGCACCGACGTGCCGAACGTGTGCGTGTAGCTGAGCGCGAGGTTGCGGCTCCTCGTCGTGACGATGCGGCCGAAGCCCGGGCACCAGCGTTTCGTTGAGCGAGCTCGTGCCGAACGGCTGCTCGTCGCTGACGTCGTACGTGCGTGAAGCGGCCGAAGAGCTGTCGCTCGCCGACAGCCGGTGATCGATCCGCAGCGCTGAACTGATCCATCGGGTTCGTCTTGCGGTTCCGACCGCCAGCAGGTTCTGGACCGATCCGGCGCTGGTCGGCTGCGGGAACCTGTCGCAGCAGCGCCAGCGCGACCGGATCGAGCCGGTCTGCGCGGAATCTGGTTGCCGGCGAAACGGCGTGCAGCCGCCGCGGCGGTTCGCGTCAGCGGATCGCAGAGCGGCGCGAAGCCCGAGAAGTCGCCCGGCGCGCAGCGCGTCGGTGCGGCACCGAGAAGGTCTGCGTCAGCGATCGGTGAACCCGCTGACCTTCGTAGCTGAAGAAGAAGAACGTCCGATCGCGGCGGATCGGCCCGCCGAGGTTCGCGCCGAACTGATGCTGGCGGAGCGGCGGCACCGGCTTGGCCGGATCGTCGAAGTAGTTGCGCGCGTCGAGCGCTGTCGTTGCGGAAGAACTCGAGCGCGCTGCCGTGGAACGCGTTGCCGCCCGACTTGGTCACGACGTTGATGAGCGCCGACGCCTTGCCGCCGAATTCCGCCGGATACATCGTCTTCTGGATCTTGAATTCCTGAATGCGCGTCGATCGACGGGCTGATGACCAGGTTGTTGAAGTACTCGTCGGTCACCTTCACGCCGTCGAGCAGGTAGATGTTGTGACCGCTGCGCTGCCCGGCCACGGCCGGCAGGCGCCGGCCTGCTCCAGCGCCGCGCCGCGCGTGCCGCCGGGCGGAACGACGACGCCGTCGCCAAGTTGCGCGAGCTGCAGGAACTGCCGGCCGTTGAGCGGCAATTGCACGACGACGCGGTTGTCGATGATGTCGCTCACTTCGGCGTTCGCCGTCTGCAGCAGCGGGGCGTCGCCCGTGACGGTGACGATGTCAGCGAATTGACCAAGCTGGAGCGTCACCGGCAGGTCGATCTTCTGGCCGACGTTCAGGACAAGCCCCCGTTGCTCGAACTGTCTGAATCCCTGGAGCTCGACCACGAGGATGTACTCGCCAACGGGCAGGAAGGGCAGGAAGTAGCGGCCGGCCTGGTCGGTCACTCGCGCAACCCTGAATCCGCTGGCCACGTGCAGGGCGGCGACGCTCGCCCCTGGCAACTCGCCACCCTGCGCGTTGCGGACGACGCCCGCGATTTCGGCGGTGTTGGTTTGGGCGGCCACCAAGGCTGCCGGCAGCAGCAGCACGACGACGATGAAGGCTCCGGTCAGCCTGATGAACATGAGGTGCTGCTCGTCGTCGGACGCGCCATTGTAGAGGCGGCGGGCCCGCGACCAGTATCGTTGTTTCGTACTGGTACAGCCGCCGGGTGTTGGTCTCCTCGACGTCGCGCTCGTAGTCCTTCAGCGTCGCGCCGTCCGGCCGAATCTGGTCGAACAGCATGCAGGCGAACGACGGCAGGGCATCGGGCGCCGGCCAATACTCCGGCGCCCACAAGTGTGACCGAAGGAAGGCCTTCGGGCAGTGCAGGAAGCATTCCTCGACCTCGACGCCGATGGCGAGCGTCGGCGTCTTGCCGTGCACCGTGCACGCCTCGAGCAGCCCGGCGTCGCGCGTGAGCCAGGCGCGGCCGTTGACGCGCAGCGTGTCCTTTCGGCCGGGGATAAGAAAGATGAGACCGACGTGAGGATTCACGAGAATGTTGCGCATACCGTCCAGGCGGTTGTTGCCCGGGCGATCGGGGATGACGAGGCGCCGCTCGTCGAGCACGCGCACAAACCCCGGAGCGTCGCCTTTGGGGGAGACATCGCAGCGTCCGTCGGCGCCGCAGGTCGCCATCAGAAGGAGCGGCGAAATCCCGATGAACCCTCGGGCATGCGGGTCGATGTGAGAGTGCTCTTTGAGCAGGGAGCGGGCGTACGGCGCTCCGACGATTGCCCGCAGTTCCTCCTCGCTGGTGACGAGGTCTGCGAATGGTGTCATCGCGTCTGTCTCCTCAGGTCTCCACTGTACGGCCCGGAACGACGACGTGCAAGACGGCCGTCGCGAAGCGGACCCGCCGGATCTAAGATGTGGAGGAGGACGTCATGAATCTCATGAATGCAACGACTCCGCACCGGTGGCTCTTTGGGTTTGTGCTGACCGTTTCCGCAATGGCGCCGGCCCCCGTGGCTCAACAGCCTCAACCGCGGGCCGCCGTGGCGGACATCCCGCGGATCGCCTTCGAGAAGTACCACGCTCCCCAATGGGCTCGACGTCATTCTCAGCGAGGACAAGCGGTTGCCCATGGTGGCCGTCAACCTCTGGTATCACGTGGGACCGGCAAACGAGGAGCCTGGGAGGACCGGCTTTGCGCACCTCTTCGAGCACATGATGTTCCAGGGGTCGAAGCATGTGCCGCCCGACACCCACTTTCGATTCCTCGAGGCGGCGGGCGCCAGCGAGGTGAACGGCACGACCGACTTCGACCGCACCAACTACTTCGAGACGCTGCCCTCGAATCAGTTGGAGCTGGCCCTGTGGCTCGAGTCGGACCGCATGGGCTATCTCCTCGACAAGTTGGATGCTCCGCAGCTCACGAACCAGCAGGACGTCGTGCGCAACGAGCGCCGCCAGAGCGTTGAGAATCGCCCATACGGCCTGGCCGACGAAGCCGTCACGCAAATCATCTTTCCTGCCGGCCATCCGTACTACGCGAGTGTCATCGGGTCGCACCAGGATATCCAGGCCGCGAAGCTCGAGGACGTGAAGCAGTTCTTCAAGCAATACTACGCGCCCAACAACGCCAGCCTCGCCATCGTCGGCGACTTCGACAAGGCGCAAGTGAAGGCGCTTGTCACGCGCTACTTCGGCGCGTTGAAGCGCGGCGCACCCGTGCCGCCGATCAAGGCGGTCACGCCGCCAATTGCCCAAGAGCGCCGGCGCGTCGTCACGGACCGCGTCGAGCTGCCGCGCCTCTACGTCACCTGGGTCACTTCTCCGATCTTCAAGCCGGGAGACGCGGATGCGGACATCGCGGCGATCATCCTCGGCGGAGGCAAGTCGAGCCGGCTCTACAAGCGGCTTGTCTACGACAAGCAGATCGCCCAGAACGTCAGCGCCCAGCAGCAATCGCTGATTCTTGGCTCGTTGTTTCAGATAGAGGTCACGGCGCGGCCCGGGCACACGGTCGACGAGCTGGAGAGGGCGGTCGATGAGGAGTTGGATAAACTTCGAACGTCGCCACCCGATGCGGCCGAGGTCGAGCGCGCCCGCAATACGATCGAGACGCGCATCGTCCAGGGCCTCGAGACGCTGGGCGGCTTCGGCGGTGTGGCCGATCGCCTCAACAGCTACAACCACTATCTCGGCACGCCAGACTATTTACGAAACGACATCGAGCGGTACCGCGCGGTCACGCCGGCGTCGGTGCGCGCGTTTGCCAGCGACCAGCTGAAGAACTCGGCTCGCGCGATCGTGCAGGCCGTGCCAGGCGAGAAGGTGCTGGGCGCCCAGGTCCCGACGCCTCCGGCGCAGCAGGCGAAGGCCGGGGAAGGCACCGAATCGGTGAACGCCGACGAGGCCTGGCGTAACTCGCCTCCCAAGGCCGGCGCCGCCCGTCCGCTTCAGCTCGCCACGCCCGAATCGACCGTGCTCGCAAACGGGTTGACACTCATTCTGAGCACGCGGAAGGGATTGCCGGTCGTGGCCGCCAACCTCGTCGTCCGCACCGGCAGCGACGCGAACCCGATCGATAAACCGGGGCTCGCGAATTTCACCGCCGCCATGATCAGCGAGGGCACGACCACACGCAGCTCGTTGCAGATTGCCGACGAGCTGGCGCAAGTCGGTGCCACTGTCAACACGCGGAGCACGATGGACGCGTCGTTCGTGCAGGGGCGATCGCTCAAGAACAACTTCGGCCGGACCATCGAGATCATGGCCGACGTCGTGATGCACCCGGCGTTTCCGGCCGCGGAAATCGAACGCGAGCGCGCGAGCCGGCTCGGGCAGCTCGTCCAGCAGCGCGAGAATTCCGGTCAGCTTGCGGCCCGGGTCATGGCGTCCGCTCTGTATGGCGAGCGGCATCCGTACGGCTTCACCGAGATCGGAACGGAAGCGGCGGTCAAAGCGATGTCGCGCGCCGACATGGAGGCGTTCTGGAGACAGAACTTCGTGCCGAACAACGCGGCGCTCGTGGTGGCCGGCGATATCAGCATGGCCGAGCTCAAGCCGCTCGCCGAGAAGGCGTTCGGTGCGTGGACGTCGGGCACGCCGGCCCGCCCCGGGCTCGGCAACCCCGAGACCACGACGGCACGCGTGCTGATCGTGGACAAGCCCGGCGCTCCACAGACAGAACTGAGGGTGGCAGGCATCGGCGCGGCGCGTTCTTCGCCGGATTTTCAGGCCATTCAGGTGATGAACATGGCCCTCGGCGGTCTTTTCTCGAGCCGCATCAATCTAAACCTTCGCGAGGAGCACGGGTATACCTATGGCGGTTCGTCGCAGTTCGTGTTCCGGCGCTCCGCTGGTCCGTTCATCGCGGGCGCCGGCGTGCGGACGGACGTGACGGCTCCCGCGGTGACGGAAGTACTGAAGGAAGTGCGGGGGATGACCGAGAAGCCGATGAACGACGATGAGCTGAGACTCGCGAAGGATGCGCTGGCCCGATCGCTGCCAGGCACGTTCGAGACCAGCTCGAGCGCCGCCGGCAGCTTTTCGAACGTCTATGTGTACGATCTCGGGCTCGACTACTTCACGAAGTACCCCGCCCGCGTCGGCGCGGTCACAACCGCCGAGGCGCAGGCGGTCGCGCGAAAGTACCTCGGTCTGGAGAAGCTGATCGTCGTCGCGGTGGGCGACCGCGCGAAGATCGAGCCGGAGCTGCGCAAGCTCGGGCTCGGGGCGATCGAGGTGATGACCCCCGACGGCAAGATCGCCGCGCGCGACCGATGACTCGGGGGGACGCGTGAGGATTGTCATGAACATCACTGTGACGACGTTGGGCGCGGTGGTGCTGACGGCCGCCGCGGTGAGCGTCGCCCAGGATCGTTCGGGAAACCCGCGAAGCGGCGACCCGGCGGCGGTTCGCGCCGGCACGGCACTGTTTCGTGAGCGCTGTGCGGAGTGCCACGGGGCGGATGCGAAAGGCGTGGCCGGCCACGACCTGACCCGGCTGTGGACGTCCGGCGCCACCGAGGAACGCGTGTTCCGGATAATTCGGGGCGGTGTGCCGAACACCCTCATGCCATCCAGCTCCGCGCCAGACGACGAGGTGTGGGCGCTCGTCAGTTATCTACGCAGCCTGAACGGGGCGGGGACGACCGGAGGGTTCGGAGGCAGCGCCGACAACGGCGAGCGGCTCTTCTGGTCCACGTGCGGAGGCTGCCACGTCGTGAATAGCCGGGGCGGTCCGCTGGGACCAGACCTTTCACAGATTGCCCAGGGCCAGTCGCGCGAAGCGCTCACGCGCGCCATTCGCGATCCGAACGCGTCCATCCCGGACGGGTACCGGCCCGTGACGATCGTCACGCGCGATGGCCGTCGGATTCGCGGCACACGGAAGAGCGAAGACGCGTTCTCGATTCAGATCATGGACACCGGCGGGCAGCTCCGGGGTACTTGAAAGCCGGCGTGCGCGAGGTTGTCAGCGATACGGTCTCGCTGATGCCGGCGTTCGGACCCGAGCGCCTGAGCGACGGCGACCTCTCCGACGTGCTTTCATTCCTCGGAAGAAAGTAGAAAGTGCAAAGGTCAAAGTTCAAAGTGAAAGTGGAAAAGTGGAGAAGTGCAAAGTGAAGAAAATTGCCAGGACCGTGACTCTGGCTGGTGCGCTGCTCGGCTCGGCTCTGCTGCTCGCCCAGGAGGCCGCGCAACCGGGCATCACGTTTCAGGAGCTGCTGCAAGGCTACAAGAATCCGTCGCGCTGGCCGACCTACTCGGGCGACTACACCGGACAGCGGCACAGCCCGCTGACGCAAATCACGCCAGGCAACGCCCATCGTCTCGCCGCAAAGTGGACGTTTCAGACCGGCATCATTCCACGCAGGGGATTCGAGGGGACGCCGCTCGCGGTCAACGATGTCCTCTACGTGCCCGGGCCGTTCAACAACGCGTGGGCGCTCGACGCGCGCACCGGGCGTCCGTTCTGGAACTACCGGCGCCAGCTGCCGAACGACCTCACGTACGGCGCGACGTCGCCGGTGAACCGCGGCTTTGCCCTGCTCGGCGATCGGCTGTTCATGCCGACCGCGGATGCGCATCTGCTCGCCCTCGACACGAGAACCGGATCGGTCGTCTGGGATGCGGTGATGGCCGACTACAAGCTTGGCTACGCGGCCACGGCGGCTCCATTGGTCGTGAAGGACAAGGTGATCATGGGGATTTCCGGGAGCGACTGGCCGACGCGAGGATTCATCGACGCGTACGACGCGCGCACCGGCGCGCTGGCCTGGCGCTTCTACACCGTCCCGGCGGCCGGCGAACCCGGCAGCGAGACCTGGCCGGCGACAAACGCCATCGCGCGCGGCGGCGGCGGCGCGTGGGTCACTGGCAGCTACGATCCCGAGCTGAACCTGCTTTACTACGGCACCGGCAACCCGAACCCCGACTACTACGGCGAGGATCGCAAGGGCACCAACCTCTACACCGCCTCGCTCGTCGCGATCGACGCCGACACCGGCAAGCTGAAGTGGTATTTTCAGTTCACGCCGCACGACCTGCACGACTGGGACTCCAACCACGTGCCGGTCATCGCCGACGTCCCCATCGGCGGTCAGCTGCGCAAGGTCGTGATGGTCGCCAACCGCAACGGCTTTTTCTATGTCCTCGATCGCGCGACGGGCAAACTTCTCGTCGGCAAACCGTTCAGCGATACGACATGGGCGCGCGAGCTCGATCAGAACGGCCATCCCATCGTCGTCAACGACGGCAGCAAAGGGTGTCTCCCCGACCAGTGGGGCAGCACGAACCACATGCCGCCGTCCTACGATCCGGCGCTCCGGCTGTTTTTCGTGACGGTACGGGAAACCTGCGCGACGTACTTCCCCGTGAAAGAGGAACCGGTCGCCGGCAGAGGTTTCATGGGCGGCACCGTTCAGCGTTACACCGAACGCAGCTACGGCGTGCTGCGAGCGATCGATCCGACGACGGTCGAGCGGAAGTGGGAGTTCAAGTATCCGACGCCCACGATGGCCGGCGTGATGTCCACGGCGTCGGGTGTGGTGTTCGCCGGCGACAACGAGGGCAACTTCATGGCCTTCGAGGGGCGCACGGGCAAGAACCTCTGGTTCTATCCGACCGGCTCACCGATCTGGGGGGCCGCGGCGATGACATACATGCTCGACGGCAAGCAGCAGGTGCTCATCGGCTCGGGAACGTCGCTGGTGGCGTTCGCCCTTCCCGATCCGTAGCGCTCCGCCTACTTCCGCACGGCGGCCGCGAGCGCGACGCCCATGTACAATCCGGTGTGTTTGGGCATCGCTGCAGTGTTAACCTACGCCGCTATGGTAATGAGTCCACCCGCCTCCGATCTGGCGCCGACGCTTTCCGGCCTGTCGCGGCCGCACGAGGCGGTCCGGTGAACATCAACAATCGATGGTTTCAGCTGGTCGCGTCGGTCGTCGCGATGATCATGATCGCGAACCTGCAGTACTCCTGGACGCTCTTCGTCCAGCCGCTTCAGGCCGGGACGGGATGGAAGCTCTCGGACATACAGTTCGCGTTCACGCTGTTCATCTTGTGTCAGACGTGGGTCCAACCGCTCGACGGGTGGCTCATCGACCGGCTGGGCCCGCGCGGGTTCATCAGCGCGGCAGGGCTTCTCTGCGGTCTGGGCTGGGCCGGACTGGGGTACGCCACCTCGCTGCCGATGCTCTACACGATGTACTGCGCGGCGGGCATCGGTGCGGCTTTCGTCTACAGCGGGTCGATCGGGTCGGCGCTGAAATGGTTCAAGGATCGCCGCGGGCTGGCGTCGGGCATCATCGCCGCCGGATTCGGCGGCGGCACGGCGCTGTTTATTCCGTTCATCTCGAGACTGATTGCATCGCGCGGATATCAGACGACGTTCATCACGACGGGCCTGTTGCAGGGTCTCGTGATCGTCGCGGTTGCGCAGTTCCTGAGGCATCCACCTGCTCAAGCGGTTGCCGCGGGAGCGCCTGCGGGCGGGGGCGCTTCGCAACTGGGGCGCAAGCACTTCACGACGGTCGAAATGCTGCGCACCCCGCAGTTCTACATGATGTACGTGATGTTCGTGCTGATGGCGACCGGGGGCCTGCTGGTCACGGCCAACGCCGGGCCGATGGCCAAGTCCTGGGGACTGACTTCCGCGGCGCTCACGCTGGCCGCGACTCTCAGCCCCGTGGCCAATGGCACCAGCAGGATTTTCTGGGGCTGGGCATCCGATCGCCTTGGCCGCGAGACGACGATGGTCGTCGCGTTCCTGTTGCAGGCAGTCTCCCTGTTCCTGGTGGTTGCGGTGGGCCAGCTCTCGGGTGCGTTGTTCGCCGTGACGCTCGTGCTGGTGTATTTCACCTGGGGTGAGATCTACTCGCTCTTTCCAGCGTTGTCGGGCGACTATTTTGGAACGCGCCATGCCACGTCGAACTACGGCCTGCTCTACACGGCGAAAGGCGCGGCGGCGATCGTTGTCTGGGCTGGTGCGCTCCTGTATGAACAGTCCGACAGCTGGGCGATGGGCTTCTACGTGAGCGCGGTGATGGCGCTCGTCGCGGCAGGCATGGCTGTCGGCCTTCGTGCGGCGAGGGTCAACAGTCGAGCGCCGGTGGGCGTCCCCGCCGCCGCAAAGTAGGGTGCGTCCATGAGATCGCGATCGCTCGAGTTCCGTGGCAGCGTGGCGAGCCAGTACGCCGACGTCCTCACGCCGGAGGCGGTCGCCGCGCTTGACGCCCTGGCCGCCTTCGATGCCGACCGCAGGGCGGTCATGGCCGCGCGCATTGCCCGCCGCGCCGCACGTGCCGGCAACCGCCAGCGGATCGCGTTCCTCGATCCGGCGGCCACGATCCCGCGCACCTCGGTCACCGTGGCGCAGGCGCGCCGCGGCGACTTTGTCGGCAGCGAGATCCCGCGCGACCTGCGGCGCCAGTGGATCCAGGGGACCGGCCCGGCCGCCAAGCCCAACAGCCCCGTCGGCAAGAGCATCCGCAACGTCGCTCACGCGCTGCTGTCGGGCGCCGATGGCTGGATGTTCGACGGGGAGGACGCGCTCGGCCAGGTGTCGACGATGTCGCTCGACAACCAGCGCAACCTCAAGCTGGCGATGCACCGCGACCCGGTCTTCATGAAGGCGGCCGAAGAAGTGGCGGGGGAGATGAACCGCTGGGCCCAGGGGTTCCTCGGCCGCCCGACGGTCGCGGACTGGAAGACGCAGCTCGACTTCACGACGAAGATTTTCCGGCCGCGCGGCCTTCACCTCGACGACCGCCACATCCGCCACACGGGCGGCGCCGGATTCTCGGCCTCCATCGCCGACACCACGCTGTTCGTGGTCAACAACCACCATGCACTCCGTAAGGCCGGCTCATCGCTCGTGCTGTACCTGCCGAAGATTCAGACGGCGGAGGAAGCGGCGCTCTGGAGCGACATCCTGTCGGCGCTCGAGCGGCACGTGGGCCTGCCCGCCGGCGCGATCAAGGTCTACGTTCTCGTGGAGCAGATCGAGGCGTGCTTCCAGTTGATGGAGATTCGGGCGGCGCTCGGCGAGCACTTCATCGGGTTCAACACGGGCCGCTGGGACTACATCAACAGCGTGTCGGACGCGATGGCCTGGGACGACACGTTCGTCAACCCGAACATCGACGTCATTACCATGACGTACGGCTACATGCGGAACTACGAGGACCGCGTGCGCCGCGCGGTCAACACGCCCGACAGGCTCGGCCGGTTCGCCCTCTGGCAGGGCGGCATGGAGCCGAACATCCCGGTCGGCTCCGCGGCCGGTGTGGCGAGCGGCATGAAGCGCGCCGTGGCCGGCGCCGAGCGCGAACAACGCGAAGGGGCCAGCGGCAAGTGGGTCGCGCACTGGAAGATGGTCCACATTGTCCGCCCCGTGTGGGAGAAGGTGGGCGCCGAGAACCAGCTCGGCCGATCGTTTGCGCCCCTGACGTACACACAGGCCGATGCGGACGGCTTGACGCTTATCGAGCCAGCGGCGCGCACGATTCGCGGCGGGCGCGACCTGCTCAGCGTCGCCATCCAGTACGGCAACGCGTTCGGGCAAGGCCTGCAGGCCGCCGCGCTCAAGCCCGCCGACTTCTTCGGCAACGACGATGTGCTGTACCTGATGGAGGATATGGCGACGGGCGAGATCCGCCTGAGCATCTTGTGGGAGTGGCTGCACAAGGGCGCCGCGCTCAGCGAGGCCGATCCGATCGGCGTCAAGGCCGGCGATCGCTTCACGAAGGAGCTGTTCGAGCGGCTCCTCGTTGAGGAGTATGAGAAGCTGCGGCGCGCCGGCAACCGCGACGTCCACGACGATTCCAAGGACACGACCCTCCCCATTGCCCGCGCCATTGTTGAAACGTACGTCCTCGGCGCAGTGAAGCTGCCGTGGTACGTGGACCTGCTCAACGCCAACATCGACAACCACAACCTGGCGGAAGCCGAGCGGCGCATCCGGCAGCTCGCTGACGCGTTCGCGAAGGACGGCACGCGCATCACCGAGAACCTCGATTTTGCGGGGGCAGGCGCGTAGACCCCGCTCTCGAAGGCTGCCGTCGTCGAGTCGCGGTCCTGGGCGTAATATACGGCCATGGAAGTTGGCCTGTAGATGCCGCTCGCGCAGGGTGACCGTGTCGGCGCCTACGAAGTGCTGGGGACGCTCGGGCGCGGCGGCATGGGCGAGGTGTACCGCGCTCATGACGCGAAGCTCAACCGGTCGGTCGCGATCAAGGTTCTCTCCGGCGATCTGGCTGACGCCGAGGCGCGCCGCCGGTTTCAGCGCGAAGCGCTGACCGCCTCGTCGCTCAACCATCCGCACATTGTCACCGTCCACGATACCGGCGAGCTCGAGGGCCGGCAGTATCTGGTCACCGAGTTTGTCGACGGCGGCACGCTCAAGACGTGGGCGCAGGCGGAAAAACACACATGGCGGCAGGTCGTGGACCTCCTGACCGGCGTCGCCGACGGCCTGGCCGCCGCCCACGCGGCCGGCATCGTCCATCGCGACATCAAACCCGAGAACATCCTCGTGTCGAAGAACGGTTACGCCAAGCTGGCCGACTTCGGATTGGCGAAGCTGTTCGCGCCGGTCGACGGCGACGCGGCAACGCGCACCGTGGCGGGACGCACGCAGGCGGGAGTCATCGTTGGGACGATCGCCTACATGTCGCCAGAGCAAGCCTCGGGCAAACCGGTCGATGCGCGCAGCGACATCTTCTCGTTCGGGGCTGTCCTCTACGAGCTGCTGGCGGGACGCCGGCCGTTTGCCGGGGCCACCGAGCTCGAAGTCTTGCAACGGGTTCAGCACCACACGGCCGAACCGCTCAACGAAGAGATTCCGCCTGCGCTGCGCATGGTGGTGGAGAAGGCGCTCGAGAAGGATCCGGCCGAGCGGTACCAGTCGATTCGCGACCTGGTCGTCGATCTCCGCCGCCTCACGCGTCAGAGTGGAGAGACCCGTGCGCCGGCCGGCAGGCGCCCGCGCAGATGGATCGCGCTGGCTGCCGCGGCGCTCCTCGTCGTCGCGGTCGGCGCGGCGGCGCTCTGGAGGACGAGAGCGACCGCTGCGGATTCACCGCGCATCCGCTCGGTGGCCGTGCTGCCGCTTCAGAATCTCTCGCGCGATCCGGACCAGGAGTTCTTTTCCGACGGCACGACGGAAGCGTTGATATCCAATCTCGCCCAGATCCGCGATCTCGACGTGATCTCGCGCACGTCGGTCATGCGCTACAAGGGCACGACCAAGGCCGTGCCGGAGATTGGCCGCGAACTGGGCGTGGACGCGATCGTCGAGGGCTCGGTGCAGCGCGTGGGAGGCCGCGTCCGGATTACGGCGCAACTGATTCGCGCATTGACCGACAAGCATCTTTGGGCCGGCGAGTACGAACACGATGCCGCCGACGTCTTGAAACTCGAGGCCGAGGTCGCGCGGACCATCGCCCAGGAGATTCAGGCTCACCTCACACCAGAGGAAACCCGTCGTCTGGCGAGCGCCCGCAGCATCAGACCGGACGCCCACGAAGCGTTCCTGCTCGGTCGCTACCACCAGGTTAAGGACAACGAAGCGGATCTGAGGCAGGCGATCGACTACTTCCAGCGAGCCATCGCGCTCCAACCCGACTACGCGGCAGCGTATGCCGGTCTTTCGCTGACGTCGCGGTTACTCAAGACCCGTGGGTTTACGCAGGAGGAAGGGGCCGCGCGCACGGCCGCGCTGAAGGCGATCGAGCTGGATCCGAACCTCGGCGAAGCCCATGCAGCCATGGCCGGGCTCAAGTTCGACGATTGGGACTGGACGGGCGCCGAGACCGAGGCTCGGCGTGCGTTCGAGCTGAACTACGTCGACGCATTCTATCCGAGTCTCTTGACGATCACGGGGCGCCATGCGCAAGCGATTGCCGCGGCCGAGCACATGGTCAAAGTTGACCCACTGTCTTCAGGAATGCAATCCAGTTACGCGATCGTTCTGTACTCCGCCCGCAAATATGAGGACGCGCTGTCTCTGCTGAAACGGTCAATCGATCTCGAGCCGCGCAACTATGCCGCCAACCTCATGCTGGGTGAGACGTACGAAGCGTTGGGGAAACCGCAGGAGGCGTTGGCCATATTCGACAGCCGCCCCGACCTTCGTGAGTCGCCGTATATCGCACGGGCTTATGCGTTGCTCGGGCGGCGCGACGACGCGATCAAGATCCTGAACGCGCTCGTCAAGAGAGGCGGAGCGTTCGACCTTCAAGAAGTGGCCATCGCGTATTTCGCGTTGGGGGACAAGGACCGTGGCTTCGAGTGGCTCACCAAGGCGTTCGACCAACGGGCCGGCTATGTGCCGTGGGCGAAGGTCCAGCCGGCATTCGACACCATCCGTTCCGATCCGCGCTTCAAGGTGCTGGTGGCACGCCTGAAGCTGCCGGAGTAGCCCTCCCACGGGACTCGCGCGCCGCGAACCCACCTCGTAGATTCTGGATTCGGCCTCCCAACCGATCGCTGCAAGAATCTCAACCTCTTTGTCGATCCTGCGATCTCGCGCGGCTTCCGCCAACGCGCGCCACTGGCACGATCTTCGCTCTCGAGGATGTCAGAATGGAGAGCGTCTGACCGAATGCCCGATCGCCGTGGACGTGCTGCTGCCTGAGTAGACCTCCGGGCCGGGCCTTGGTGGCATGAGCGGCGGCCGCTCCTGTTCGCTCTTGAACAACGCCTACTCCGGGTCGGCCACGAAGCGATAGCCGACGCCGCGGACGGTCTGAAGGTGCCGCGGGCTGGACGGCTCGTCTTCGAGATACCGGCGCAGCCGCACGATGAAGTTGTCGATCGCGCGCGTGTCGGTGTCCTCGCGCACGCCCCACACTTTCTCGAGGATCGTCTTGCGCGACACGGGCCGGCCTTCGTGCTCGACGAGATAGCGGAGCAGCGACGCCTCCATCAACGTCAGCGGCATCGTCTTGTCGCCCCTCTGGACTTCGAGCTGCTCGAAGTCGATCGTCCGCTCGCGGAACGTGAACCTCGAGGAAGCCGGCGCCGGCGACTGGCGATCGACGCCGAGCCGGAACCACTCCCGCCGGCGCAGCAGGCCCTGCACGCGCGCGATCAGAATCGGCAGCTCGAATGGCTTCGGCAGATAGTCGTCGGCGCCCGACTGCGAATCCGTGCAGCACGTCCTCGGGGCGGCCGCGCGCGGTGAGCATCAGGACCGGCACGAACTGTCCGGCGCGCCTCAGGTCGGCCACCACGCTGAACCCGGTCGATGCCGGGCAGCATCACGTCGAGGATGACGAGGTCGAAGCGGGTGGGCGTGGCGGCGAGCTGCGCGAGCGCCGCTTCCCCCGTGTCGACCACTTCGACGTCGTGATGCTCGGCGACCAGGTTGAACCGCAGCCCCTCGGCGATGATGCTGCTCGTCTTCGACGACCAGGATCCGGCTCATGGCGGAGGCAGCAGCGGCAGCTGCACGGTGAACGTGCTGCCGCGCCCGGGGCCCTCGCTCTCGGCGAACACCTTGCCGCCGTGGCGCGCGATCACCGATCGGACGATGAACAAGCCCAGGCCGGTGCCTTTCACGCGAACGGCGACCGCGCCGGGAATCCGGTAGAAGCGCTTGAAGATCCGCTTGAGCTCGCCGGCCGAGATGCCGACGCCCTGATCGCGCACGCGCAGCGTGGCGTGCGCCGCCTCGGGCTGATCGAGCTCCACGGCCACCTGCACCTGCGCCCCGGAGTACTTGACGGCGTTGTCCACGAGGTTCGAGACGGCCGCCTTCAGCTCGTCCTCGTCTCCGAGCACGCGCGGCGCCGCCCCGTTGGCGAGCGACTCGCGATAGGTCAGCGCGTCTTCCGGCAGATGATGACGGGTGCGCGCGAGGGCGAGACAGTCTCGCACGATGGCGGACAGATCGACCGGCGCGGGGCTCGCGTGACGGAGCTTCGCGCCCACGCGGCCCGCGCGCAGCACCTGCTCGATGGTGCCCAGCAGCCGATCGGTGTCCTCGACCATGAACCTGGTAGAACTCCTGCCGCTTGGAGTCATCGATGGCCCGGCTCTGCAGCGTCTGGAGGTACAGCCGAATCGACGCGACGGGCGTCTTCAGCTCGTGCGTGACGGCGTTGATGAACGCGTCGTGCTGCTCGTTCCGCCGAATCTCGCGGACGAGAAAAATCGTGTTGAGCACGACGCCGGTGATGATGAGCGGGAAGGCGAGAACGCCGAGGATCAGCATCCCCGCCGCCCGCCAGTTGACGATGACCCAGCTGATGTTGAGCGCGACGACGCCGGTCGTCAGGCAGACACCGAGGACGATGAAGAAGGCGATCGACTTCCGGCGGCTGCCAGACGTCATACGTCCAGCATAGAACGATCGGCGATCAGGCTATGCAGCGATCTCTTCGCTCGGCGGCTGGCTGACCTTGGCGGCCTTGACGTCCCAGACGAGCCCGACGGCCCTGAGGAGCTTCAACTCGATCCAGGTGGGATCGAACTCGTACCAGGCCAGGCCGTGGCGGGCCGAGGTCGGGTGGGCGTGGTGGTTGTTGTGCCAGCCTTCGCCGAACGTCAGCAGCGCCACCCACCACGAGTTCTTCGAGTCGTCTCGCGTCGCGAAGCGCCGGCGTGCCCCACATGTGCGTGGCGGAGTTGACCAGCCAGGTCGCGTGCAGTCCGACCACGACGCGCAGGAAGATCGCCCAGTTGACGAGCGGCCAGCCGCCGATGGCGAGCAGCGTGAATCCCAGCACGGTCAGCGGCACCCAGTGATACGTGGTCAGCCAGCGATAGAAGGGGTCGCGGCCGAGGTCGGGAGCGTAGCGCGACATGAGCGCCGTGTCGTTGTGGTGGGCTTCGCCGAAGAGGATCCATCCCATGTGCGACCAGAACCCGTTGACGCGCGGCGTGTGCGGGTCGAGCGGCTGGTCCGAGTGCTGATGGTGCTGGCGGTGAATGGCCACCCAGAAGATCGGTCCGCCTTCGAGCGTCAACGTCCCGCAGACCGCCAGGAAGTACTCGAACAGCTTCGGCGTCTTGAATCCGCGATGCGTGTGCAGCCGGTGATAGCCCATGCTGATCCCGAGGCCGACGGCCACCCAGTAGAAGAACGGCGGCGACGATCAGGTTGGTCCAGGTGAACGAGAAACAAGGCCGCGACCGCCTGCACGTGGAACCACACCAGCACGACGCAGGTCAGCCAGTTCAGTTTGGAATAGCGGGAACTTGTCGGCAGAGGCGTCGGCAGAGTCATCACTCCTAACCGTAGCAAGCATCTAGCTTTGCGACTGTAAGAGTTCTGTAAGACCTGATGTCAGGACGCGAAAAAGAGGCCCAGGGCGGCCACAACCATGACGAAAAAGGTCAGCCAGCCCAGGAATGCGAGGAGCGGCGGATCGATCTCCGCGCCCATGACCGTGCGATCGCGTGTCAACATGAGCACAATCAGGATCAGCGGCGGCGCCAGCACGACGACCACATCAACAGCGACACGATCACGACGCCGTAGAGCGGGACCGACACCGCGACGGGCACGCCTGTCACCATCCTGGTGGCGTCTGCCATGCCGCCCAGATCGGCGGCGATGTTGATCACGTTCGCGACGACCAGCAGCGCGCAGGCGCCCCAGAGCACCCAGCGTGAATATCGCCGGCGGATCACGCCGGCAAGGCCCAGCCCGGTCACGATCCCGAGCCGCGCGCACATGAGCTGCACGGCGGTCATCAAGGGGAGTACGAACACCACGATCCAGAGCGGGAGGTAACCGAAGGCCGCGCCGACGACCGAGTAGGTCGAGATGCCCGACGGGTCATCGTCGGCCGCGCCGGTAATCAGGCCCGGACCGAGATTTGCGAAGAAGCGCCGGAACCGGTGGTCTTTGGCGGAGGTCGCGGGCATGATCCTAGGCCAGTGTCGCAGACTTCAGCCGTGTCGAGGGAGTGAGGCTACTCGGTCCAGACGAGCAACCGCGACGGTCCGACGTGCTCGTCGAGAACAAGCCCGGGGCCGTGCTGCTGGAGATCGTCGAGCGTAATCCGGTCGCGATTGTCGCCGAGGGCGTCGAGGTCCCAGAGCCGGAGGCGGCCGCCGACGGTCATCACCTGAAGGACGCCGCCAGGAATGTCCACATGGCGGAGTTGGTTCGCGCCCACGTCGTAGGCAAGGACGTGCAGCGCGCGCAGTTGGTGACGGGGCGCGGACGCATTCCGGCGCACGATGGGCGTTTTGTAAAAACCTTCGTACTCGATGAGCGCTGATTGGCCCGCAAGATGAGCGCGCGCCGTTTCGAACTGGATCGCGGCGGCATCCGAGGCCATGTGCTCGGTCTTGACGTGACGGGAGAAAAACACTGTCGCCGAACCGATGATGACGACCAGCAGGACGACCAGAACGATCGCCGCGGCGACGACCACGGAGATCCACGTTTTCCGCGACGAGGTGGCCGTCATGACTCAGTGAGACGGCGAGCCGCCAGCCAAGGTTCCGTCCAAAACAGTCTATGATATTCGCGATTTCAGTCCAGGGATGCAGCATGGCCGCACGAACTTTGAGGATCGCCTTCCTGATCCTCTCGGCACCGTTGGCCGTCTCGTTAATAGGCGCCCACAGCGCGCTCGCGCAGCCGCCCGTGCGCGCGTCAATTGCGGGCCAGGTGATCACGCGTCCCGGCGGTGAGCCGGCCTCAGGCGCAAAGGTGCAGCTGCTGGTGGCGGTCGGGACGATGTCGGAGGGCCCGCTACCGCCCCAGGAGCCAATGACGGTGGCCTCGCCGGACGGCTCATTCCGCTTCGACAACATGGCGCCCGGGACGTACAGGATTCTGGCCACCGCTCCCGGGTTCATGCCAGGCGAGTACGGACAACGCAGCCCGACGGGAAGAGGGCGACCCATCACGGTCGCGGCCGGACAGTCGATTCCGGGCGTGCGCATCGCGCTGGCGCCCACTGGTTCGATCTCCGGGCGCGTGGTTGACGGCGACGGCGATCCGTTGGGCCGCGTGCAGGTGCTCGCCCTGAAGCTCGTGTTTCAGGACGGCCGGCGAGTGACGACGATTGCGCAGTCGGTACTCACGAACGACCGCGGCGAGTATCGCGCGTTCTGGCTGCCGCCCGGCCAGTACCGTGTCGCTGCGATGGCGTCGGGCGCGGCTGCGAGATCGTCGGCGGTCTACATCGCCCCACCGAGACGCGTCGGCACGTTTGAACAAGGCACCACACCGGTCGTGAGCCGCCGCACGCTCGAGAACGGTCGGGTCGTGGAAGACACCGACCTGCCGGTGTATCTCCCGGGCACGACGGACGAGCAAACTTCGACCGTCGTGGATCTCGCAAGCGGCGCGAATGTGATGGGCGCGGACCTTCAACTTGCCGGCAACCGCGTGCAGACGTACCACGTCCGCGGGACGGCTCTCGGCGTCACGGGGCAGCCCGTGTCGACGACGGTGGCCGTCGTGCCGCGCAGCCCGGGCCCGCGCGTCCCGATCCCGGTCACGAGGTCGCGTGCCGACGGCTCGTTCGATGTCGGGGGCATCCCCGGCGGATCGTATTTTCTCTTCCATTCCACCGGCGCGGCATTCGCTCCTCTCGAAGTGAACGGTGGGGACGTTGAGAACGTGATCCTGGCGGCCACGCGGCGTGGACATTCCCGGGCGCATCAGCATCGACCGCGGTGGGACGAGCGGGGGCGCCCCCAACCCCTCGGTCATGAGGATCACGCTCGCTCGTGATCCCGACATCCTGGGCGCGCCGATGGCTGGGCCGAGCTTCAATCCACCTCCGGCAGCGGATGGCTCTTTCACTCTGAGCGGCATCGGACCGGGAGACTACCGCGTCAGCGTCATCCCGGTGCTCAATCGCGAGTACGACGGCGGCTTCGGACCGCGCAGGTCAGAGAATCTGCGGAATGCATTCGTGAAATCGATTCGGTGGGGGAGCGCCGATGTCCTGGCCGACGGGCTGCACGTCTGGGGCCGGCCGCAGGGCACGTTGGAGATTGTCGTCGGTCTGAGCGGCGCCGAGGTTACCGGCACCGTGCGCGACACGCGGGGCGAGCCGGCGACCAACGTCATCGTCGCCCTGGTGCCGGACGCGGACGGGCGTCTCAGAAGTGATCTTTACAAGACGACGTCCACGGACGCTGCCGGACGTTTTCAGCTGCAGGGCATCGCGCCTGGCGACTACACGCTGCTCTCGTGGGACGATGTCGAAGATGGCGCATGGCAGAGTCCTGAGTTCCTCCGAGGGTGGGAAAACCGCGGCCGGTTCGTTCACCTCCATGAGGGCACGAACGATCCGATCGAGCTGAACGTCATCACGTCGCGATAGCAGACGCCATGAAGCTGAAGGGAATCGTGTTGTTGGCTCTGGCGCTCGTCGACGCCCCAGGCGCTGTCGCGCAGGTGTCTCAGGTGTCGTCGTCCACCTCGTCGTTGCAGGGCGTCGTCGTGAAGTGGGGAACGGTCGATCCCGTAGCCAAAGCCACCGTGGAGCTCCGCCGATTGGAGAGTGAGACGTCGGCGCCATACGTCGCCACGGCGGCGGGCAATGGGATGTTCGTGTTCGCCGCCGTGCCGCCTGGCCAGTACCGCGTTGTGGCGATGCGCGCGGGCTACGTGAACGCTGAGTATGGGCAACGCCGGACCAACGGACGGGGGAGCACGGTCACCGTCGCCGCGGGGCAACAGGTGACAGACGTTCGTGTGCAGATGACGGCGACGGCCGCCATCTCGGGGCGCATTCACGACCGCTTCGATCGGCCGCTCGGCAACGTGGAAGTGCAGGCGCTCAAAGCCACGTATCAGGACGGCCGGCGCGTGTTGACGCGCGTCGAGTCGGTGCAGTCCGACGATCGCGGCGAGTATCGTCTCTTCTGGCTGACGCCCGGCCGGTATTTCGTGAGTGCTCGCCATCCCGATGTCCCCGGCTCGGCCGGCAGCCGGATGCAGCTGTTCGCCAGGGGCATGAGAACGTTCGGGCCCGGCCCCGGAGGCCCCGACGGTCCGGGAGGCCCGCCGAGTGCCATGGCTGTGGACGTATCTCGGGGCACGGGCGATCGCGACGTCGTGACGCGATTCGAGCCGGACCGGACCCAGAAGGAACGTTTTCTCACGACATACTTCCCCGGCGTCACCGATGAGGCGTCGGCAGCGCCGCTCGACCTCACGGCCGGCGGCGAATCGACTGCTGTCGATTTCGTCATCGATCCGGCGCCGATCGTTCGCGTGAGGGGCAAGGTCGTGTACGAATCGACCGGCGAGCCCGCCCGGTCGGCGAAGCTCCAGTGGCTGTCATCGTCGGGCGCCGCGAATGCGGACGCGGATCCATTGTCGATGCTCGCGCAAGAGTTGATCAATTCGGAAAACGGATCGTTCGACCTCGGTCTTGTGCCAGGGTCGTACACGGTGGTCGCCGCGGTGAACAACCTCGTCGGGCGTGTCGCCATTCAGGTTGGCTACGCGGATCTGGACGACGTCACCGTTGCCATCAGTCAGGGGTTCGATGTTTCAGGGCGTGTCGCGATCGAGGGGCGACAGGCAACGAGCGGCGATCTGTCGGCGCTGCGCATCGGCCTGGCGATGGATCCAGTGGTGCCGGGGCTCGCGCCGACTTCGTACAGCCTGGTGTTGCCAAACGGCACGCTGACGCTCGCAGCCGGCCGCGGCGATTTTCGAGTCGGCGTCGCGCCGATTCTGGATGTGCCCGGCGGGCCTCGTTTCGGGCCGGCGCGACCGACGGTACCTCCGGGTCTGCGGAACGCGTACGTGGCATCGATCCGGCTCGGCGGCGCCGACGTACTCAACGGCGGCCTCCATCTCGATCGGCGGCCCGATGCCCCGCTGGAGATCGTCATCGGCACCACGCCCGGCGTTCTCGAAGGCGGAGTCGTTGA
The DNA here is from genome assembly GCA_963755195.1 of uncultured Acidobacteriota bacterium. Lineage (GTDB taxonomy): Bacteria > Acidobacteriota > Vicinamibacteria > Vicinamibacterales > CAVVIG01 > CAVQJU01. The sequence continues at coordinate 502,828 of CAVWIZ010000002.1, forward strand.
CGGTAATCGACAACCCGTGCCGAACGCCATGGTCGCGCTGATTCCCGACGCCGCTCCGGCGATCGCGTCTCGACGTTTTCAAGAACACGATCGCGGATGCCTCGGGCCGCTTCCGGCTGGAGGGCATCCCGCCCGGCGACTACCTGGCCTTCGCCTGGGATGATGTCGAGGACGTCGAGGACGGGCAGTGGCAGAACCCCGAACTGCTTCGGGCGTACCAAGATCACGGCAGGCCCGTGCACGTCGGCGACGACGCGGTATCCAGCCTGGATCTCGTGGCGGCGTCTCGCTAGGCGTCTCGTCGGCCCCCTGACTCACAGACTTCTGGTCACCCAGTAAATGGTTGAAAACACGGGCCCTCCGGCGTCGAGGGCCCGCCGGCCAGGGGCTCGCCCGAAGCATCGCCGGTCAGCCTGTTCAAGAATTTGAGAGGCATTATATTAAGTTAATCAAGTTTGTACTTGACTAATTTAATATCTGAATCTATCGTAATGAACATATCGTCATGGCGAACGACTGGCAAGCGCTCACGAAACTCACCGCAGGGGCCGCGATCGAAGTCGAACGGGTCCGGCTGGTCGAAACCGGCGTGGCCATCGAGGGCCCGTTCGCGTTGCCCCCCCTCGCGCAGTTGGCGGCCGAAGACCAGATCTTCGTGGCCGCCTTCGTCCGGTGTCACGGATCGATCAAGCAGATGGAGAAGCACTTCGGCGTCAGCTACCCCACCATCAAGAACCGGCTCAACAAGATTGGGAGCCAGCTTTCGTTTGTCGAGATCGATCCCTCGCCCGCGGCATCGTCCACCAGCACGCTGAACAGCGACGTGCTCGACGAGCTCGAGCGAGGCGAGTTGACCGTTGCGCAGGCGCTCGAGCGATTGAAGAAGGAGAAGCCATGAGTGAAGAAACACGCCGCGTGCTGGACATGTTGTCGCAGGGGAAGATCACGGTCGAGGAAGCCGACCGGCTGATGGAGGCCGTTGGCGCGCCGCGCGCCGAGCCGGCGGCCGTCCAGGGACCAGACGGTCAGCCGGCGAAACCGCGCTTCTTCCGCATCACCGTGAACAAGGCGGAGAGGGAAGGCAAGAAGGCGGAAACTGTCAACGTGCGTGTGCCGATGTCGGTGATCCGCGGTGGGCTGAAGCTCGGCTCGCTCATCCCGGGCCTGGGCAATCGGCTGACGCACCGTTTCCGCGAGAAGGGCATCGACCTCGACCTTTCGAAAATCAATGCCAACGAGTTGGAAACGATGCTGAACGATCTGGGCGAGCTGACCGTGGATGTCGATGGCGATGACGCGCAGGTGCGGATTCGCTGCGAATAGCGGCGGCGTGGGGCGGTCGTCGTCGGCGTCGTGAAGAATCAACATGACCAGTTCCGAGTACCGCGAGATCACGTTGAGTGATGGACGAGTCATGGCCTATGCGGAGTATGGCAATCCGCGCGGGCTGCCGATCATCCACTGCCACGGCACACCGAGCTCGCGCGTAGAAGGCGACCTGACGTTCGGCGGTACTGTGGCCGCCGAACTCGGCCTACGGATCATCGTGCCGGACCGACCGGGGATGGGTCGATCGGATTTTCAGCCTGGCCGTCGGATCGTGGACTGGCCGAACGACGTGTTGGAGTTGGCCGCCGCCCTTGATCTCGACACGTTCGCCGTGCTCGGCTCGTCTGGAGGAGCGCCGTACGCGGCCGCCTGCGGGGTGCTGATTCCTAACCGCGTTCGGGTCATCGGCCTGCTCGGCGGTGTGGCCCCCGTTGACGGTCCTGGCGTGTTGGCGGCGATAAGCGCGCCACTCCGAATCATGATCCGGCTCGCGCGATTTGCCCCGGCGGTTCTGCGCGGTTTGTTTCGGCTCAACCTCCGGGCGATGATGCGCGGCGGCGGGCATCGCGGAGGCGACCGGATGGCCGCTTCATTTCCGGAACCTGATCGGAGCCTCCTGCAACGTCCGGAAGTCCGCGACGGCTTCATGGCATGCTTTCAGGAGTCCTGCCGGCAGGGACCCCGAGGTCCCGTATGGGACGTGGGGCTCATGGCGCGTCCGTGGGGGTTCGACCTCGCAGCCATCAAGGTCCCGGTTCTCCTGTGGCAAGGCGAGCGAGACCGCAACGTTCCTCCGGCCCATGGGCGGTATCTCGCCGGCGCGATCCCGAGCTGTCGCGCCACGTTCTACCCAGAAGAGGCGCATCTCTCTCTCCCGCTGAATCATCAGCGGGAAATTCTCAGTGCGTTGGCCGGCTGAAGGTCCGGTCGAACTTCTTTTCTGCCACGGGCATTACGATGTGGCACCGCCCGATTCGTGCACGACCGGCAGATTCGCTGTTTCCCACGCCGCGATGCCGCCCGCCAATTCGCTGACGCGGCTGAATCCATATTGCTGCAGGAGACTCGCCGCCATCGACGATCGGTAGCCGCCCGCGCAGTAGACGATGAGCGGCCGGTCCGACGGGATCTCGGCGCGCCGCTCGGCGAGATGGTTGAGCGGGATCCCGAGACTCACGGCGAGGTGTTTTTGAGCGCGTTCGGTCGACGTCCGCACGTCGATCGCCACGGCGTCTGTCGCCGCCAGGCGCTCGGCGGCCACCGCCGGGCCCAGCCGCTCGGTCGAGGCCGTCAGGTCGGGCCGGCTGCTCAGGCTCCGCAACCCATCCTTCAGAAACCCGACCGCCCGATCGAAGCCGATTCGTCCGAGACGAACCGCCGCTTCCTGTTCGTGTCCCGGGTCGGCCACGATGACGATCGGCCGATCGGGGCTGAGCAAGGTCCCGGCCCACGTCGCGTACTGCCCGGCGAGGCCGATGTTGATCGTGTTGGCCAGGTGAGAGGCGGCAAACGAGTCGGGATCGCGAGTATCGAGCACCTGTGCGCCCTCGGCCTGCAGGGCGAGCACGCGATCGAGCGTCAGCGGAATGAGCTCGCTCTGTAACGCCTGATCCAGGGTCGGCCGCTCCCGGCTGTTGAGCACCGCATCGAACGTGAAATAGGGCGGGGCGTCGGGTTGATCGGCGGTGACGAGATCGACAAACGCCGCCTTGCTCATCGGTTGCAGCGCGTAGTTCGAGCGCCGCTGTTCGCCGATGGTCGACACGGTTTCCTTGCTCAGCGCCTTCCCGCACAGTGACCCGGCTCCGTGCGCCGGGTAGATGCGGCACGCGTCGGGGAGCGTCATGAGTTTGGCATGCAGCGAGTCGTACAGCAGGCCGCCCAGGTCGGACGCCGACCAGCCGAGCGCCACGCGGAGATCCGGACGTCCAACATCGCCCACAAACAACGTGTCGCCGGTGAGCACCAGTTGCGGCTCGGTCTCGCTGCGATCGAGATCGAAGACGAGCAGCGACAGCGATTCCGCGGTGTGTCCTGGCGTTGTCAGGGCCTTCAGCCGCACGCGGCCGAACCCGACGATGTCGCCGTCGGCGAGCGGTGTGAAGGCATACTCGGCCCGCGCCGCCGCGCCGAGATAGATCCTGGCGTGGGTCCGATCGCGCAGTTCGAGGTGGCCTGCGACGAAGTCGGCGTGGAAGTGGGTCAGAAACACGTGCGCGATCTGGAGACGCTCGCCGGCCGCGAAGGAAAGGTACTGGTCGATGTCGCGCTGCGGATCGACCACGGCTGCGACTCGCGTCTGCTCATCACCGATGAGATATGAGGCATGGGCCAGGCAATTGAGGTAGAACTGCTTGAAGATCACGGCCGGATTATAGTGTCCCGAGAGGATTGTGCCGCTCGTGCCGGACTGGCTCATCGACCTCTTTGCTCGCGACGGATACGCTGTTGTGTTCGCCGGCGTCTTTCTCGAGAATGCCGGGCTGCCGGTTCCAGGCGAGACGGCCCTGCTGGCGGGCGCGGCATTGGCCCGCTTCGGCCGTCTGTCGCTGGTGTGGGTGATTGTGACGGCCGCCGGCGGCGCCCTCCTTGGCGACAACCTCGGGTTCTTGATCGGCCGGCGCGGCGGACGCGCGCTGGTGGAGCGATACGGTGTGACGTTCGGGCTCACCAGGACGCGCCTGGGCCAGTTCGACGGCTTCTTCGATCGGCACGGCGCGAAAGCCGTGTTCATCGCCCGCTTCGTCACCGGGCTGCGCGTGTTCGGCGCGTTGCTGGCAGGGGCCAGCGGGCTGTCGTGGAGACGATTCCTGATCTACAACGCATCGGGCGCCGTCGCCTGGGCCACGACTTTCGGCGGGGTCGGGTACAGCCTGGCGTACAGTTGGCAGACGCTCGAACGGTGGATCCGTCGCGGCGGCCTGGCTCTGCTGGCGGCGATGGCCATCCTCGGTGCAGGAGCGGTACTGCGCGCACGGCGACACACACCATGATCACGCTCGCGGCCGGCCTGTCATATCTCGACCTCGAGTTCGAGCGTTTGCCGCGCATCATCGCCGCCGTGGTGGTGCACGGCGCGGGCGGCGTCGCACTCGTCGATCCGGGCCCATCGAGCACGCTGCCGACCTTGCGTGCGGCGCTCGCCGCTGCCGGCATGTCGATGCGCGACGTCACGACCATCCTCCTCACGCACGTGCATCTGGACCATGCCGGTGCGACGGGCACCCTGGTGCGTGAGTGTCCGGGGCTCCGCGTTTACGTGCACGAGAAGGGCACGCCGCATCTGGCGAACCCTGAAAAATTGCTGGCCAGCGCGGCACGACTTTTCGGTGACGCGATGGACCGGCTGTGGGGCGAGGTGTTGCCGGTCCCGGTCGAAGCGATGACGATTCTCTCAGGGGGCGAACGGATTTCGGCTGGTGACCGGACGTTCGACGTGGAGTACACGCCGGGTCATGCCGCCCACCACGTCAGCTATTTCGATCGCGAGTCTGGCGTGGCGCTCGTCGGTGATACCGCCGGCGTCAGGACGCACCCTGATGGCTTCGTCATGCCGCCGACGCCGCCGCCCGACATCGATCTCGACGCGTGGCGCGACAGCCTGGCGCGCATCGGGCAGTGGCGAGCCGACACGTTGTTTCTGACACACTTCGGCCCCGCCTCGCCCGTGGCGAGCCATCTCAGCGAGCTCGGCGATCATCTCGAGCTCGTCAGCCGTCTCGTGAAAACCTCCCTCGCGCGAGAAGGCCGCGACGAGGATCGTGAAGCGTGGTTTGCTGATGAGATGCGCCGCGAACTGAGCCGGCGGATGAGCGAGGCCGACCGACGCGCGTACGAAACCGCGGGCCGGTTCGATCTCAATTGGCGCGGACTCGCGCGCTACTGGAGAAAGAAGGGCGTCTGACGCTACGCCGTCGCGCGCGCGTCGGCCTGTTCGGCCACGCGCCGTTGCGGATCGATCATCATGCGCAGGGCCAGCCCCTGGGGCGTGCCCTTGGCGGTGGCTGGTGACACGCGATAGACGGCCGAGAGCACGCGTCCCCGGCGCAGCGCCTCCGGCAGCATGTCGCTCTCGCGGACTTCTCGTTCAAGCTGGAACTGGACGAGGCGGTACATCGGGATTGACACCGCCGACTGGCATTCCACGTAGACGCCATACGCGCTCACATTGCGAGCCACGACGCTCGCAAAGCGGGTGGTGCCGTGCTGGTCTTTCCAGGTCAGCCGGGCGGGCAGTTCGACGGGACGTCGTTCCGTATCGCGCTTGTCGGTGGTGGCGACGTATGCGCGGTATGGCAGCTGTTCGTTCCAGATATGCTTCACGGCGTCCTCCCCGGATTCAACCCGGCGCCAGTATGTGTATCAAGGAACGCGCCCAGTGCAGTTGCGTGAAGCCCGTGTGGCAGTCTATAGAGTTAACTGTAATGTAATCAAGGTCTTAACTATTTGTGCAGCGGACTCAGTCTCTGTGAAATGAGGATACTGAGTATCCACATAGGATTGTAATAGGGTATTTCGTATACACCCTCAGTGGGTATCAACTTCCGCTGGGGACTCGAGACCGAGCCGTCGCAGCTTGAGATACAACCCGCGCCTCGTGAGTCCAAGCGTGCGCGCGGCCTCCGAGATGTTCCCCCGCGACCGATCGATCGCGGCCTGAATCAGCTCTCGCTCGACCTGTTCGATGGCCGACGCCAGATTGGCCGGCGCCCGATTCGTGCGCGACGGCAGAGAGGCTCCAGACAGCCGCAGCGCGCCGATCTCCGGCGAGAGGTGGCTGGTCTCAATCGTTCCGCCCGGCACACTCATCGCCACCGCCCGTTGAATCTCGTTCTTGAGTTGCCGGACGTTGCCCGGCCACCAGTATTGCGAAAACATGTCGAGCGCCTCGGAACTGAGCTGTATGTCTGGCTTTCCGAGCCGCTCGGACGCTTCCCGAAGGAAGTACGTGCTCAAATGCGGAATCTCCTCCAGCCGCTCTCGCAGCGGCGGCACGTGGATGCGGATCACGCTCAGCCGGTAGTACAAGTCCTCGCGGAATTTGCCTTCGGCGACCCGCTGCTCCAGATCCGCGTTGGTCGCGGCCAGGACTCGCACGTCAACCCGTAGCGGCCGCGTTTCGCCAATCGGCATGATTTCCTGTTGCTCGAGAAAGCGCAGGAGCTTCGGTTGCACGTCGATCGCGAGGTCGCCGATTTCGTCGAGGAACAGCGTGCCGCCGGCCGCCGATCGCACGAGCCCGGGCTGATCGGACACGGCGCCGGTGAAGCTGCCTCGGCGATGACCGAACAGCTGGCTGTCGGCCAGGTCGCGGCCGGTGGTCGTGCAGTTGTACGGCAGGAACATGGCGGCGCTTCGATGGGATCCCACTTGAATGGCGCGCGCCACGAGCTCCTTGCCGGTGCCGCTCTCACCGGTGATGAGCACGGTCAGGTCGTTGCCCTGCAGCCGCTGAATCTGTTCGACCAGCCGCGTCATGGCCGCGCTCGCCGTCAGGAAGCCGGGCAGGAGCGGCTCGAGCGAGCGGTCGAGGGCGGCGACGGCCGACCCCCCGGACCGATCGCGGGCCGCGCACAACGCAAACCCCTGCCGTGCGACCGTCGCAATCATTCGCAGCCGGCGCATGACCGGGTGCCCGAGCGGACGCGGCGTGGCCACCAGCCCGAATCGCGGCCCTTCCGGGTCGCGGCCGAGCGGCTCCATCATGACGGCGCCACGTCCGTAGGCGTGGTCAGGCGGCGACGAGCGAGCCAGCAAACGCGCGGTGTCGACGTCGCTGCCGGCGAACGCGACAATCCGCACGTCGCCTCCGGGCAGGTTGACGAAGACGACGGCGCAGTCGCCGCCCGCCGCTTCGAGCATCGCCGTGGCGGTTTCGCGGCCGAGCAGATCGGGGAGCGCCGCGGCATCCACAATCCTTCGCACGATCGCATCGTCGGCATCGGCCGGCGAGATGACGTATTCACCGGAGCCGATGGTGGTGAGCAGCCCGTGCGCCGTTTGCGCATCGGACGAGTCTCGCTCTGCGCCGAGCTGCTGAAAAACCCCGAGGGCCTGGTTGAGATGACGCTCGGCGACGGACCGCGCGCCGCTCTGCGCCACGAGGCGGCCGAGAGCGAGGTGACTGAGCGCCGCCTGATAGCGTTCGCCGAGCAGGTCGAGCAGCGTCGCGCTTTGCGCGAAGTGGTGATAGGCGTCCGCCGAGCTCCCATTCTTGGCGTGCAAGCCTCCGCGCAGCCGCAGGTACTCCCCCCACGCGGCCGGCGCCACTTTGGGGTCGAGCGCGTCCGCCGCGGCGGCCAGGCGCTGTTCGGCCTCGGGCAGCCGCCCGGCAGCCGTCAGCGCCTCGGCGGCGATCAAGGTCGCCTGCAGCGCGTCGAACGGCGGCGCGCCGGCCTGAAGAATCTCGTCCGCGAGCGCCACGGCTTCGTCCAGCGCGCCACGGCGCACGGCCAGGCGCGCGCCCAACACGCGCACCGACCACTCGTACCACTGACTGGTCTGCCGGCCGTAGGCGCCGTACGCTTCGCCGGCATGCGACAGGCAGTCGGCCGCCGCTTCGTACGAGCCGCGAATCATGTGGATCTGAGCGAGCGTGTCGAACACGGCGCCGGTCGTCTCGTGGAACTGGATGGGACTGCGGACATCGAGTGCGCGGTTCAGCGCGTTTTCGGCGCGGGTGAGGTCGCCGAGGCGGACGCAGATCTGGCCGAGCGTGGCCAGCGCGACGGCCAGGCCGTGTCCCGACCCGTGTTCCTCGTGAAGCACCACGCTGCGCTCGGCCAGCGCGAGGGCCTGTTCGTACCGGTGCTCCATCATCATCACGCCGGCCTGGTTGCTGCACACCGTGGCGACGACGTCGTCGGCGTGCACCATCGCGGCGAGACGCTCGGCCTGCCGGAGCGCGCCCATGGCCTGGTCGTACTCGCCGACCTGCGCGAGCAGGATGCTCGACAGCGAGTGGACGAGCGCCAGGTGCCGGCGGTCGCCGGCCGCGTGCAGCGCCGAAGCGGCCTTGGTGATGTGTTCGCGGACGATGGCGGTGTCGCCGACGCGGCGGTAGCACTGGCCGAGCTCGTAGTGCGCCAGGCCGATGGCGTGCGAGTCGTGCGCCGCTTCGGCGTGCTTGAGCGCGCGGCCGTGCAGCGCGATGGCGCGCGATTGGTCGCCTCGGGCCGACGCAAGGCGGCCGTGCAGCCGCCACAACGTGGAGAGCCGGCCCGACGCGACGGTGTCGCGGAAGGTGTCGGGCGGCCGGCCGAGCGCCGAGGCTGCCTGGTCGAGATCGTCCTGTTGCAGCCAGGCTTCGGCCAGCATGGCCCTGACCGACAGCTCGTCGTCTCGCGTGAGCGTCGATGAGCGCAGGGCGGGCGACAGCAACTGCGAGGCGTTGGCGCCAAGGCCGCGCTCGAGCGCCGCGCTCGCGCGTGCCAGCAGGGCCTGCAGGGAAGACGAGGGCATTACAGCTTCGAGCGCAGCTTTTCGAGGAACGGACGGCCCTTCGTGGCGAGGCGGGCCTCGAGACGAGCGGAGCAGTCGCAGTCGCCGCAGGCCCAGGCCTCTTCGCCGCTCAGATCCCGACAACGGCTGCGGGCGTGCGCGTCCTGCACTTTCTCCAGATCGAAATACTCTTCCCAGTACTCGCGCTCTTCAGAGAGAGGCGTGTAGCAGTAGCACACCTCGACCCACTGCACGCGTCCATCCTCGTGGGCCCGCGCGTCGTTCATGTTGCGGAAGTACTCGTCGCCGGCGACCGAGCCCCGGCCGAGCGTGCCTCGGTCGAACGCATCCGCCAGGGCAGGCGCCTGGCCTGCCTTGACACGCGCCGTAACCAGATAGCGCATGGGTGCATTGTAACGCGGCACTCCTCGCTCGGCTCAACGCCTCCCGTCGGGGCCGCCGGCGCTTCGCCGACCAGCCCTGCGGCGGTCTGCCGACCAGCCTTCGCTAAAGCTGTCGCGGTCCGCCGAAGCTTCAAGCGAAGTCGGAACCGGTGAGCGAAGGCGAAGCCCGACGGTATCAACGACGCGGCAGTTGTTCGAGCAGCATGTCGGCCAACCCGCGCACGTGGCGTCGGTCCGGTGACGGGAGGTGCACGTGCAGCGCGCGGCGGCCCGCCGAGTCGAGCGAGGCGAAGTCGCCGAGCGCCTGCGCCTGCTCGAGCGTGCCAAACGTGAACGGGTAGCCCGGGATGTCGAGGTCAAGGCGCGGAGATGCGGTGATCAGGATGAATACGCCGGTGTTGGGGCCGCCCTTGTGCAACTGACCCGTCGAGTGCAGGTATCGCGGCCCCACGCCAAACATGGTCGCTGCGCCGGTTCGGTCGCGAACGGCATTGCGAAAGACGGCGAGTTCGCCGGCGACATCCGAATCGACGCTGACGTACGCGAGTAGCGCGAAGTAGTCGCCGGGCCGGAGAAGCGTCAGCAACCGATCGGAGTCGCCTCCGGCCAGTTGTTGCCGCGCGGCGCGACTCGCGGTCAGCGTGACGCCGTCACCGAGCGTCTGGTCGGGCGTCGCATGTGGCAACGCACCTTGCGACTGGTACGCGCCGAGGAGCGTCGTCGTCGCGTCCTTGGCCTGCTTGACGTTCGGCTCGTCGAATGGATTGATCTCGAGGAGAGCCCCGGCAATCGCGGTGGCGACTTCCCAGCGCACGAATTCCGCCCCGAGGGCCGGCAGCTCGTCCCATTCGATTGTGGCCGTCGGGTGTCCGGCAGCTTCGAGCTGGGCGAGCTCACTGTCACCGGTCGTGTCGCCCGGGGCCTGGCGCCGGCGAACGCGCACGAACAACCGGTCGTGACCGTAGCTCGACGCGCTCGCGGCCGCTTCGCCCGCTATCGGCACGATGCCGACGCCGTTCTTGCCGGTGCTTTCGGCGACAAGCTGCTCGATCCACGAACCGAACGGTTCGAGCTCGGCGGGGAAGAGCAGGGTCAGTTTGTCGCGGCCGTCTCGCGCGGCCGCGCCGAGCAGCAGCCCGAGCGCGACAGCCGGATTGTCCGCAACAAACGAACGATCGGGGGTCATTCCGGCTGACAGCATCGCCAGGCCCCATCCCGCCAGCGCGGCGACGTCCTGTCCCATCAGCGCCGCGGGCACCAGGCCAAAGAACGACAGAGCCGAGTAGCGTCCCCCGATGTCGGTCGGGTTGATGAAGGTGTCGCGAAACCCTTCGGCTCGAGCGAGGCGCGCCAGCTCGGTGCCCTCGTCGGTGATCGCGACGAAGTGATCGGACCATCGCGCGACGCCGGAAACTTCGAGCGACTGCCTGAAATGGGCGGCAAGCGTGTTCGGTTCGATGGTGGTGCCCGACTTGCTCGCGAGCAGGTACAACGTGTGCGCGGGCGGCGTCGCGGCCTCGCGGATGGCGGCTGGGTCGGTCGAGTCGAGCATCCGGAGTCGCGGCCATGCCGGCACGGTCCCGACAACCGACCGCAGGACTTCGGGCGCGAGGCTCGAACCGCCCATTCCCAGCAGCACGACGTCGGTGAAACCGTCGCGCTTCACGCTGTCGGCAAAGGTCCGCAGCCGGTCGAGTGAATCGGCCATCAGGCGCGGGCTGTCGAGCCAGCCAAGCCGATTGGCAATGACAGCCCGCGCGTCCGGCGCGCTGCTCCAGGCCGATGTGTCGCGGCGCCACAAGGCCGCCGCGGCGCCGGCGGCCGACGCCGCATCGGCGTGAAGACGAGCAGCGATCGGACCGGGGGAAAGATGCAGGCTGTGCTCGAGGCGGGCGCGCCTGGCCGCCACCTCGAGCGCGGGCCACCGCGTGAGGAGATCGGAGGCGTTCTGCATCGCAGTAGCATACTATTTTGATAGCAATGCTCAGGAAAACCGCGGCCGTCGCCCTCCTCGTCACCGCCGCATCGATCGCGGCGTGTGGTTCTCCGGCGGACCCGCCCGCCTCGTCTGCGAACCGGGAGACGGCGCCGGCCACCGCGCCGCCAAAGGCAACCGTAGCAAGGCCGCGCATTGTGGTGCTGGGCGACAGCCTGACTGCGGGTCTGGGCTTGCCCGCGGACCAGGCGTATCCGTCGCTCCTTCAGCAGCGGCTCGACGCGAAGGGGTTCCACTACGAGGTCGTGAACGCCGGCGTCTCGGGCGACACCTCGGCCGGCGGTCTCTCGCGGCTCGACTGGGCGCTCGAAGGGAACGTGCGGGTGCTCATCGTGGCGCTTGGTGGCAACGACGCGCTGCGGGGCCTGCCGACAGACGGATTGAAGCAGAACCTGTCGCACATCATCGAGCGCGCTCAGGCGCGTCACATTGCCGTGGTGCTGGCCGGCATGGAGGCACCGCCGAACTTCGGACGCGACCTACATCGTCCAATTCCACCAGGTGTATCCCAGCCTTGCCCGCCAGTATCAGGTCGCGTTCGTGCCGTTTCTGCTCGAGAATGTCGCCGGACTCGACGATCTGAATCAGCGCGACGGCATTCATCCCACCGCGCAGGGCGCGCGCATTGTCGCGGATAATGTCTGGACGGCGTTGAAGCCCATCGTGGAAGCAGACCAAGTGGACCAGGCTGAGCAAGCAAAGCAGGAAAAGCAGGATGCGCTCGCGTGGCAAGACCCGGAAGGGCGGCCCCGCCGGCTCATGATCGAACTGCGCGAGGTTTCGAAAACGGTGATGAGCGGCACCGAGCCGCTCACCATCCTGCACCCGATCTCCCTTCAGGTGGCCCAGGGCCAGTTCCTGTCGATTGTCGGCCCCTCGGGCAGCGGCAAGTCGACGCTGCTCGGCCTCATTGCCGGTCTTGACGCACCCACCTCGGGCGACGTGGTCATCGACGAGGTCAACATCACGCGCCTCGACGAAGATGCCCTCGCACGCCTGCGGGGTGAGAAGATCGGGTTCGTCTTTCAGTTCTTTCATCTCATTCCGTCGCTCACGGCCTTCGAGAACGTCGCCGTGCCGATGGAGATTGCCGGCGTACCCGATCCTCGGAAAGCGCACGCAGACACTGCTCGACGAAGTCGGCCTGACCGACCGCGCCCATCACTATCCGTCGCAGCTTTCCGGCGGCGAGCAGCAGCGCGTCGCGTTGGCGCGCGCGCTCGCCAACAACCCGCGGATCGTCCTGGCCGATGAGCCGACGGGCAATCTCGACACCACGAACGGGCGTCACATCATGGAGTTGCTGCGCGACATCCATCGCGTCAGGGGCACGACGATTGTGCTCGTCACGCATGACAACGAGCTGGCGGCGTTGGCCGACGCGCAGTTGGTGCTCCGGGACGGCCGGGTCGTATGAGGTTCGTCTTTCGCATGGCGGTACGCGAGACGAAGGCGTCGTGGCAGCGTCTCATCTTCTTTTTTGTCTGCATTGCCGTCGGAGTGGCCGCCATCGTCGCCCTCCGGTCCGTCATCCGCAGCGTGCGCGACGTCCTGGGCGGCGAGGCCAGGTCGCTCATCGCGGCCGATGTGCTCATCGCCACCAATCGCGACTGGACGCCCGACGCGCGAGCCACGATCGACCAACGGCTCGCCGCCGCGGCATCGACCGCCCGAACGGAAACGATCGAAACGCCGACCATGGTCCGTCCCGCCGACCAGACCAAAGCGGTGGCGCGCATGGTGGAGCTCAAAGCCATCCAAGCCGCGTTTCCGCTCTACGGCACGCTGAGCCTGGAAAGCGGTCAGCCCTACTCGCACGCGCTCCTCGAACATCACGGCGTACTTGTCCGTCCGGAGCTGCTCACCGCTCTTGGCGTCGCCGTGGGTGATGCGCTGACGATCGGGCAGAGCACGTTCACCATTCGCGGCGTCGTCGCGAACGAGCCGGGACGCAACCTCGGCGGATTCAGCCTGGGCCCGCGCGTCTTCATCGACTTCGACGACGTGCCGTCCACCGGTCTGCTGGTGTTCGGCAGCCGGGCTCGCCGGGTCGTGCTTGCGCGTGTGCCCGACGAGCGCCTGGACGCGCTCGTCAAGTCGCTCGCGGCCGATTTCAGCGAGAGCTACATCAACACGCGATCGTACCGTGCCACAGACGATGCGATTGGGCGGGACTTCGACCGCGCGGAGAACTACCTCAGTCTGGTCGGCCTCGTGATCGTGATTCTCGGCGGCATCGCCGTGTCGAGCGTCACTCGTGTCTTCGTGCTCCAGAAGATTCGCAGCATCGCGGTGCTCAAGTGCGTGGGCGCAACCAGCAGGCAGATCATCGCCGTGTACATGCTGCAGGTGATGTCGCTCGGTCTGGCGGGAAGCCTCCTCGGCGTGGCGATCGCTCAGGGCGCGGTCTCCGCGATTCCGCTGGCGCTGGGACCCTCGTCCGGTTCCCTGCTGGCCACCGTGCATTACACCGTCGGGTGGAGAGTGGCGCTGCAGGGCGCGACGATCGGCGTGCTGGTGTCGCTCCTGTTTGCGATTGTGCCGCTGCTCCAGGTGCGGCTCGTCAAGCCGTCGCTGCTCCTCAGGGACGAAGCGGCGCCGCGGCGCCGCGACATGACCCGCATCGCGGCCATCGTGTTCGTCTCGGCGGCTCTGGTGGCGGTGGCCGCCTGGCAGGCGGCCTCACTTCGCGTCGGGCTCGTGGTCTGCCTGGGATTTGCCGTGCTGGCGGTCGTGCTGGTGTACGCGGGCCGGCTCCTCGTGGCGGTCGTGGCGCCGCTCGCAAACGCGCCCTCGTTCCCGCTGCGGCATGCGGTATTGCACCTCTCCCGGCCCGGCAACCAGACGCGCGTCATTCTGCTGGCCGTCGGCCTCGGCGCGTTCTTCATTGTCGGCGTGCGGTCGCTGCAGGCGAGCCTGCTACAGGAGTTCTCGCTGCAGGTCTCCACGGATGCGGCCGACATGTTTCTGCTCGACATCCAGCCGGCTCAAGCCGATGGGATGCGGGCGTTCTTGAGCGATCCCGCCAACGGCGCGGGGACATGGGCGCTCCTTCCGGTCTTGCGCGCGCGGGTGACGGGCGTCAGCGGACGCGTGACAACGCTGGAAAACTTTGAAGAGGTACGGGCCCGCGGCTCACTCGGTCGCGAATACACCGTGACCTATCGAGACCATCTCGAAGCCAACGAGCGCGTCGTCGGTGGTGCCTTCTGGAACGGCCCGTCCCCGGAGCCCGAAGTGTCGATCGAAAAGGGCCTCCGCGAACGCTTCTTGATCAACGTCGGCGACGTCGTACGGTTCGACATCCTGGGCCGCATCGTCAACGCGCGTGTCAGCAGCATCCGCGATGTGGATTTCAAGGACGCGCGCGCCGGCGGCTTCATGTTTGTGTTCCGGCCGGGCACGCTGGAACAGGCGCCCCAGACATTCATCGCGCCGGTGAAGGGGCCCGGCGGGCCCGCCGCGCGCGCCAAGTTCCAGCACGATCTGGTCGCCCGGTTTCCCAACGTATCGGCCATCGACTTTCACGAGATTATCGAGACGGTGCGCGACGTCATGTCGAAGGTCACGCTGGCCATCACGGTCGTCGGCTTTCTCGTGCTGTTCAGCGGCGGCCTGATTCTCGTGGGCGCGGTCGCGATGACGAAGTTCCAACGCGTATACGAGGCCGCGGTGTTCAAGACGCTCGGCGCGAGCACGCGCAGCATCGCGACGATGTTGCTCTTCGAGTACGGCGTGCTCGGCTCGCTCGCCGGGGCCGTCGGATCGGCCGGCGCGGTTGCGCTGACGTGGGGGGTGAGCCGTTACGCGCTCGATATTCCCTGGCGCGTGTTTCCGGTCGAGCATATCGAAGGCGTCTTGCTGACAGCCGTGCTCGTCGCATCGATTGGCGTCTTGTCGAGCTTCGACGTCCTCCGCAACAAGCCGCTCTCAACCCTCAGAGCGGAGTAGCCGTACGGTCGTGTGTGCTATGATCCAATGTTGTGCGCGCCCTTGAGGGCCGTACCAGTGCAGGAGTCAATAGCGCCAATGGACGACCAGACCTTCAAAGACGCGCTCCTCAGAAAACGCACCGAAATCCTCGGGACCGGCGGCATCAAGCCGCTCCAGGCGTCGATGGAGAACAACAGCCGCCAGGGCGACATGGCCGACCAGGCGAGCGGCAACAACGAAGTCCACATCCAGCTCAAACTGAAACAGACCGACGCGAAGATCCTGCAGGCCATCGAGGAAGCGTTGTCGCGCTTCGACAAAGGCACGTACGGCGCCTGCCGCGATTGCGGCGAACCGATCGCGCACGCGCGCCTCAACGCGATTCCGTGGACGCGCGTCTGCATCACGTGCAAGGAAAAACAGGGCTCGTGACGTCACTCACGCCGACGTCGCCGACCGAGCCCACGGGCGCGCGGCCTCTCATTCAGGAGTTCTACCGCGAGAAGCTCGCGGCGATGCTGCAGCATCAGGCGCACGCACACCTGGTCGGCCAATACGACGCCAACAACACCTACCAGTACATCGTCAACCGCGAAGACGTGCAGCTTGGGTGGCTCACGCAGGCCCTGGCCGACTTGGGCGGCGCCGAACCTGCGCCGGTCGAGGCACCAGCGGTCGCATCGGCGACGGCCAAGGACCCGGTTCGTACCGTGTTCGAGAGCGACGCCCGCGCGGCCCAGGCGTTTGTCGAGCGCTGGCGCCCGCGCGTCGAGTCGATGACCAACGCCCGCCATCGAGGGATGCTGCGCGTGATTCTGGGCGAGACGCTCGAGCAGCAGCGTTTCTTCGAGCAGGCCCTGGCCGGCCGCACCGATCTGCTGGGCCGCCGGGGAGACACCGGCGGGCCGGCGCAGGGCGCCGTGCTGTCAGCTCGCTGGATTGAATGAGGTGGGATCTTGGGATTGGGTAATTTTGTAATTGGGTAATTGGGTAATTGGGTAATCGAGTAATTGGGTAATCTGGTAGCCGTCGCGATTGCACTTGGCAGCAACCTGGGCGACCGGGCCGCGCATCTCGACTACGCGGTCTCACGACTCTCATCATCGGTCCTCACATCTCTTCGCGTATCCCCCTACTTCGAAACCGACCCGGTGGACGTGCCCGGCGCGCAACCGGCGTTTCTGAATGCCGCCGCCGTTGGCACGTCTGCGATGAGCGCGCGGGATGTGCTCGACGCGCTGCTCGCCATTGAGCGCGAACGCGGCCGCGACCGTCCGTACGTGCACGCTCCGCGGACGCTCGAATCTCGATCTTGTGCTGTTTGGGGATCTCGTGATCGACGAGCCCGGCCTGACCGTTCCGCACCCCAGATTCCGCGAACGCCGGTTCGTGCTGGAGCCGCTCGCCGCAGTGGCGCCGGACCTGGTGGATCCGGTGACCGGGTCCACGGTCGGTGAGTTGCTGGCGCGCGCCCTCTAGGCCCGCCCTCCCTGGCCTTCCATGTCGCGAAGCGTGACGGGCGCCTGCACGTGGGCATGCGCCGCGCCGACGGGCTGCACGACCACCGAGGTCTTGCGGCGCGCCAACCACATCCGCGTGTTCTCGATGTAGACGTAGTACACAGGCGTGATGTACAGCGTCAACAGCTGAGACACGATCAGGCCGCCGACGACCGCCAGGCCCAGTGGCCGGCGCGACTCGGCGCCCGCGCCGATGCCGAGCGCGATCGGCAGCGTCCCGACGAGCGCGGCCATGGTGGTCATCATGATCGGACGGAAGCGCACGAGGCAGGCCTCGTGAATCGCTTCGAGCGGCGTCTTGCCCTGTTTCTGCGCCTCCACGGCAAAGTCCACCATCATGATGCCGTTCTTCTTCACGAGGCCGACGAGCATGATGATGCCGACGAACGCATACAGACTGAGTTCCGTCTTGAAGATCAGCAGCGTGAGCAACGCGCCGAAGCCGGCTGACGGCAAGCCCGAAAGAATCGTCAGCGGATGCGTGAAGCTTTCGTAGAGGATGCCGAGCACGATGTAGATGACCACAATCGCCATCACGAGGATGAGACCCAGGCCTTGCAGTGAATCCTGGAACGCCTGCGCGGCGCCCTGGAAGCTCGTCGACAGCGTCGACGGCAGGTTGGCGGCCGCCACCGACTTGATCTGGTCGACGGCGTCGCCGAGCGCGAAGCCGGGTTTCAAGTTGAACGAGATGGTGACCGCCGGCAATTGTCCGTAGTGACTGACCGACATCGGCCCGACGGCCGTTTGGAGCCGGGCGACCGACTCGAGAGGAATCAGCGTTCCGTTATTTGAGCGAACGTACAGCAACGACATCGCCGCCGGATCCCTCTGAAACTCCGGCGCGACCTGCAGGATGACCTGATACTGGTTGTTCGGCGCGTAGATTTGCGACACCTGGCGCGTGCCGTAGGCGTTATAGAGCGCGTTCTCCACCTGGTTGGCGGTGAGACCGAGCGTCGACACCTTGTTGCGATCCATTTCGACGGTGACCTGCGGGTTCTTGAGCATCAAGTCGCTGCTGACGTCCTCGAGGCCGGGGATCGCGCGGATCTTTTCTTCCATGATCGGCGCGTACTTGTACAGCTCGGCAGTGTCGGTATCCTGCAGCGTGAACTGATAGAGCGCGCGCTGTCCGCCCTGGCCGGATCCGAGGTTGATCGGCGGCTGATTGGTCATGAACGCGCGAATACCGGGAATCTGGGCGGCCTTCGGACGCAGGCCGGCGATGACCTGATCGACCGACAGCTTCCGTTCTGACCGTGGCTTGAGCTCCACCCAGATGCGGCCGGTATTCAGCGCGCCGCCGTTGTTGCCGATGGCGCCCACCATGATATTGGCCATGGCGACGTCCGGATCCTTCTCGATCACGTCGGCCACCTGCTTCTGGTGTCGCGACATCTCCTCGTAGCTGATGCCCTGTGCCGCCTCCGTGTTCACCATGAACCGTCCCTGATCCTCGCTGGGCAGGAAGCCCTTCGGAACCATCGTGAACAGGTAGGCCGTCGCGGCCAGCAGGACCACCGACGCCACCATGGTGACCGCGCGATAACGCAGCGTGATGCGAAGAGTCCAGTCGTACAGACGCAGCCACCCGTCGAACATGCGCTCGAACGCGTTGTAGAACCGCCCGTGTTTCTGTGCATGCGGGGCACGCAGGAACCGGCTGCACAGCATCGGCGTGAGGCTGATCGACACGAAGCCCGAGATCAGGATCGCCACGCTGATCGTGACCGCAAACTCGTGCAGCAATCGTCCGACGATGCCGCCCATGAAGAGCACGGGGATGAAGACGGCGGCCAGCGAGACCGTCATCGACAGAATCGTGAAGGCGATTTCCTTCGACCCGTCGAGCGCAGCCTGCATCGCCTTCTTGCCCATCTCCATGTGACGGACGATGTTCTCGAGCATCACGATCGCATCGTCGACGACGAAGCCGACCGACAGCGTGAGCGCCATCAGCGACAGGTTGTCGAGGCTGTAGCCGAGCAGGTACATCGCCGTGAACGTTCCGACCAGCGAGGCGGGCAGCGCGAGGCTCGGAATCAACGTGGCGGACAGGTTCCGCAGGAACAGGAAGATGACCAGGACGACGAGCCCCACGGTGGCGAGCAGCGTGATCTTGACGTCGTGCACCGACTCGCGAATCGTCGCCGAACGATCGTTGCGTGTGTCGAGCGACATCGCCGCCGGCAGTTGCTCGCGCATCGCCGGCAGGAGCGCCTTGATGCGGTCGACCACTTCGACCACGTTGGTGCCGGGCTGCTTGCGGATCGAGATCATGACGCAGCGCTCACCAGCCTGCCAGGCGGCCGACTTGTCGTTCTCGACCCCGTCAAAGACGTGCGCGACCTCGTCGAGCCGCACCGGGTTCCCGTTGCGGTAGGCCACGATCGTCGAGCCGTAGCCTGCCGCGCGCATCAACTGGCCGTTGGTCTGGACGACGAACGTCTTGTCGCCGTAAATCGTGCCCGTCGGCACGTTCGAATTGGCGTTGGTCACGGCGGTGGCGACGGTGTCGATGCCGATCGACCGGGCCGCGAGCTCACGAGGATCCAGATCGATGCGGACCGCGTATTTTTGCGAGCCGAAGACGTCGACCTGGGCGACCCCATCGACCATTGACAGGCGCTGGGCAATCGTCTGCTGCGCGTATTCGTCAACCATCGACAGCGGCAGCGTCGCCGACCGCAGAACGAGCAGGATGACTGATTGATCTCCGGGATTCGCCTTTTGATACGAAGGCGGCGCCGGCATCTGCGGCGGCAACGCCCGCGCCGTGCGTCCGATCATCGCCTGCACGTCCTGCGCGGCGGCGTCGATGTTGCGGCTGAGATCGAACTGCAGCGTGATGTTGGTGTTGCCCTGCTGGCTGACCGAATTGATGTTGCTCAGGCCGGCGATTCCCGCGAATTGTTTCTCGAGCGGCAACGCCACCGTCGACGCCATCGTTTCGGGGCTGGCGCCCGGAAGCGACGCGTTGACCTGGATCGTGGGGAAGTCGACCGCCGGCAGATCAGACACCGGCAGGATCCGGTAGGCCATGGTGCCGAACACCAGGATGCCGAGCATGATGAGCGTCGTCGTAACGGGACGTTTGATGAAGAGCTCGGAGATATTCATGGCGCCACCTGCGACTCTGTCCCCTTGATACTGACGCGGCTGCCGGCCACCAGACGCAAGTGCCCGTCGGTAACCACGGTCTCTGACGGCTTGAGCCCGCTCTTGATCACGGTTTCGAGACCAGCCGTGCGCTCGACCACCACGGCCCGGTATTCCACCGAATGATCCGGTTTGACCACGTAACGTGTACTGGCCCTGCTGGCCGACCTGTACGGCCGCCGTCGGGACGACGACCGCCGTGGGGTCCTTCGTGAGCGCGACGATCACGTTGACGAACTGTCCGGGCCAGAGCCGGCGATCTTCGTTCGTGAAGGTCGCTTTGATCCGGATGGTGCCGGTCGTCTGATCCACGCTGTTGTCGACGAACGTGATGTGCCCGTGCGACGAAGCGGCCTGCTCATTGGGCGGCTGCGCCTCGACGGCCAGCGTCCCGAGCGAGATGAAGTGCTTCAGCTCGGCCAGCCTCGACTCGGGGACGGCGAACGAGACGTAGATCGGCGTGACCTGATTGATCACGACCAGCGGCGCGGCGTCCCCGGCCCGGACCAGGTTGCCTTCGTGGACCATGAGCGCGCCCGTCCGTCCGGCAATGGGCGAGGTGATGGTCGCGTACTGCAGCTGGATCTTGGCGTTCTCGACGGCCGCGCGATCGGCTTCGACCGTCGCGTCGAGGGCCGCGGCGCTGGAGCGGCTTGTCTCGAGCTGTTCCGTCGTGGCGATGCCGCGCCCGGCGAGATCGGCGTAGCGTTGAGCCACGACTTTCGCGTTGGCTGCCTGCGCGATGTCGCGCTGCAGATTGGCCTGCGTCTGCATCAACGCGGCTTCGAGCGGCCTCCGATCCAGCGCGAAGAGCACCTGGTTCTTGCTGACGTCTTCGCCTTCCTTGAAATTGACGTCCGTCAGCTGGCCGGTGATCTGCGCGTGCACCGAGACCACCGAATACGCTTCAACCGCGCCGATCACGCGGATCTCAATCGGCATCTGTTTCTGAATGACTTGGGCCACCGTGACCGGGACCGTCTGATCGCCGCGGCCGCCGCCGCCGCGGCCGGCGCCGCTCGTTTGCGCCTGGGGTGTGGCTTCGCCCCCGCAGCCGAAGGCGCCGAACACGCACACGGCGAGCACGGCCGGAACGCCAACACGGGAACGCGCGGAACGGTGAAGACTGGACATGTTGTTATTCAAATCGTAACGCGTCGATGGGATCGAGCGCGGCGGCTTTTCGAGCCGGGTAGAAACCGAAGAATACGCCAATCGCGGCCGCAAAGCCGAATGCGATGGCGATGGCGTCGGTGGAGACGGCCGTCGGCCATCCCTGCCAATACGTCACACCCTGGGCGAGCCCGACACCGAGCGCTATGCCGATGCCGCCCCCAAACAGGCTCAGCACGACGGCTTCGACCAGGAACTGGAGGAGCACGTCGCGGCCCCGTGCGCCAATGGCCATGCGCAGGCCGATTTCCCGCGTCCGTTCGGTCACCGACACGAGCATGATGTTCATGATGCCGATGCCGCCGACCAGGAGGGACACACCCGCGATGCTGGCGAGCAAGGCCGTCATCGTCTGGGTCGCCTCCTTGCGGACATTCGCCATCTCCTCAATCGTCCGCACCATGAAATCGTCCGGCTCGCCGGGCTGGATTTTGTGGCGCGTGCGCATCAGCGACGCAATCCGATCGGCGACGACGGAGACCTCGCCCGACGACGCGGCGGACACCTGCACCTGCTGGATGAAGGTGATACCGCGGATCTTCTTCATCACGGTCGTGTAGGGGGCGAAGGCCACGTCGTCCTGGTCCTGCCCGCCCCCCGACTGGCCCTTCGATGCGAGGATGCCAACGATCGTAAATGGCTGGTTCTGGATTCGGATGACCTGGCCCACCGGGTTTTCGTCGGCGCCGAACAGCTCGTCGCGGACGATGCTCCCGAGCACGACGACCTTGGACGCAGTGGTGACATCGATTGACGTGAAGAAAGAGCCCAGCGCGACGTTCCACGATCGGATCAGCGGGAGGTCGACGTCGGTACCCTGCAGCTGCGTGTTCCAGTTCTGATTGCCCGCCACCATCTGACCGCGGGTGTTCACGCCGGCGGCGGCGTATTGAACGCCGGACAGCTTGGCGATCTCCATCGCATCGTCCGGCGTCAGCGTGCTGGCGTTGCCCTGACCCTGCCGTACGCCGCCCTGGGTGTAGTTGCCGGCCTGGACGATGATCATGTTGGTGCCGGCGGTTTGAATCTGCGCCTCGATGGACGACTGCGCGCCCGTGCCCAGCGCCACCATCGTGATGACTGCACCGACGCCGATGATCATGCCGAGCATCGTCAGCGCCGTCCGCATCTTGTTGCGGTTGAGCGCCTTGAGCGCCACCCGGAAGATCATGAGAATCGACATGGTCCCTGCTCCTCAGACCGCTTCGGCCGCGGGCTGGAGCTCCAGCGCCGCCATCTCGTCCTGGGCCATTCGGCGTTCGATGACCGGTTTGTCCGCCACCACCAGGCCGTCCCTGAACGTCACGATTCGTGTGCCGTACTCCGCGATGTCGTGTTCGTGCGTGATCAGCAGCACGGTGATCCCGCTCTCGCGGTTCAGACGCTGGAAGATGTCCATGACCTCGATGCTCGTTTTCGTATCGAGGTTCCCGGTCGGTTCGTCCGCCAGGAGAATCGACGGGTTGTTCACGAGCGCCCGCGCGATCGCCACACGCTGCTGCTGCCCGCCCGACAGTTGGTTGGGATGATGGTCGGCCCGGTTGACCAGCCCGACGGCCGCCAGAACTTCCATCGCGCGTTTGTGCCGCTCGGATGTCTTGAGCGTCGAGCCGCCGTAGAGCATCGGCAGCTCGACGTTGTCGAGCGCCGAGGTGCGCGACAGAAGGTTAAATCCCTGAAAGACGAACCCGATGCGTTTGTTCCGCACCGCCGCCAGCTGGTCTTTCGACATCCGCGACACGTCCTCGCCGTCGAGAAAATACTGGCCCGACGTCGGACGATCGAGACAGCCGGCGATGTGCATGAACGTCGATTTGCCCGAGCCTGAGGCTCCCGTCACCGCGAGGAACTCGCCGCGCTCGATCTCGAGATTCACACCACGGAGCGCGTGCACCTCGACCTCGCCGATGACGTACGTCTTGACGAGATTCTTGACGGAGATGACCGATGGCACGTGTCTATCGCCCCCGTCCGCCGCCGCCGAAGCCGCCCGGGCCACCCGGGAATCCGCCCGGTCCCCGGCCGCCCTGCTGGAGGAGTGGATTGGCGCCGGCCGCGGCGGGCCGAGAACTGGCTGGCAAGACGACTCCCGTCACGACTTCCGTGCCCGGTTGCAGCTCGCCCTCAATAAGCTCGGTGTTGGTGCCGTCAGTGATACCGAGTCGCACGCGCACGGGTTTCAGTTGTTTGTCGACGGAGAGCCAGACGCGCCCTGGGGTGATGACGGTCGGCAGCGGCGCAAACAACGCATCAATCGTCGTTGCTACCGCGCCGTCCTTGTCCTTGGGCTGAGCGGCCGGCCCCTTGCCTTTGGCGGCTGGGGCGAGCGTCTTTTCGAAGGCACTCGTATCGACGCCGCGCTCCTTCATGCGGGCAATGAACTGTTTCTGTTCGTCGGGGGACATGCCCTTGAGCCGCTCGAGCATGCGCGCCTGGCGATCGCCGCCGTCGCCACCCTGGCCGCCGAATCTGCCTTCGCCGCCGCGACCTCCATTGAATTCGCCTTCACCGCCGCGAGCGCCGAATCCGCCTGGGCCGCCCCGACCCGCGCCGAACTCGCCTGGGCCGCCGCGACCCGCGCCGAACTCGCCTGCGCCGCCGCCTGACGCGTCGCCGGCGCTTTCAGGGCGACCGCTGCGCGGCCGGATCGAGGCCGATGGCGCGCCGGTTTGCGGCGGCGCGTTCGTTCGCGAGTCTCCACGCGGCGCTGCGGCCGTGGGCGGTTGGCCCGAGCGGGCCGGTGGGATAGTTGCGCCGGCCGCCGCATTGCGACCCCCGCGGCCGGCCTGAACTTCGGCAGGGACCGGTTGGTGGAGCGCCGCGAACATCTCGTTGCTCGGCCGGAAGCGCAAGGCCGGGTTCGGCACGCGCACGACGTCCATGCGCCGCGCGATCTGAATTCGCAGGTTCGCCGTCATCCCGGGCTTGAGCTTCAGCTCGGGGTTCGGCACGTTGATGATCGTCGCGTAGGTCGTGACGTTCTGGACGACCACCGGCTGCAATCGAATCTGCTCGACCGAACCCTGGAACTCTTCGCCCGGGTACGCGTCTACTCTAAACGTTACGGTCTGGTTGGGCCGGATGCGGCCGACATCAGCTTCATCGATGTTGGCGTTCACCTGCATCTTGGCCAGGTCGGCCGCGATGATGAACAGCGTCGGCGCCGACATGCTGGCGGCGACGGTTTGCCCGACATCTACGCTGCGCTGAATGACGATGCCGTCGATCGGCGCGGTGATGACGCCGTGGTCCAGGTTGACCTGCGACTGGCTCAGGCTGGCCTGCGCCTGAGTGACCGACGCTTGCGAAGACGCTTGTGAGGCGATCGACGACTGCAGCGCCGATTCGGCGCTGTCGGCGGCAACCTTTGCGGCGTCGAGATCCGCCTGCGGTAAGAGCTGCTTGGCCGACAGCTCTTTCGCACGCGTCGTACTTCTGCTGCGCATCGATCAGGCCGACACGGTTGCGCTGCACCTCGGCCTGCGCTCTCGATACGTCGGCCTGTGCTTTGAGCAGGTTCGCCTTGGACTGGTCGACTTGCGCGGCCAGGAGTGACGGGTCGAGCCGGGCGACGACCTGACCCTTCTTCACGATCGAATTGAAGTCCGCGCCGAGCCAGCTGATGTTGCCCGAGACCTGGCTGCCCACCTGCACCGTTGTCACTGCCTGAAGCGTGCCGGTCGACCCGACGGTGTCGATGATTTCGCCGCGCGTTATCGGCGCAGTGTTCACCTGCACCTCGCCCCCGCCGCGACGCATGTAGTACGCGCCGGCACCGGCAGAGATGGCGGCAAGGATGATCAGAACGACGATCGCGCGTTTCATGAGGCTCCGTTTCAACCGGGCGGCGTGCGGCCTATCGGCCGACCACCGTGATGTTCAGGCTCTGCAGCGTCGTTTGCTGGAGACGATCGAACTCGACGAGCGCCTTCCGATAGTTCAGCACGGCTTGGAGCTCGTTGTTCTGGGCCGTGGCGAGCTGGTTCTGCGCCTGGACGACGAAATAGTTGGTGGACATGCCCACCGCGAACTTGCTGTTCTCGGCGTCGAGCTGCCGCTGGGCGAGCTCACGAGAGGCCTGCGCCGCCTGTACGCGCTCGACGCCGCTCGTGGCGTTGACGGCCGCATTGGTGATGTCGGTGGCGATCTGGAGCTCGATCTGCTTGAGCTGCGCCTGTACCTGATTGAGCTGCACGCGAGCCCGGGCCACCGCGGCCTTTTGGGAGCTCACGCCGAGCGGGTAGCTGATGTTCACGCCGACGACCCATCGCGGATAGTTGCCGCTCCACATCGACGAGAACGCGTCGCCATACCCACCGGGAATCGTGGTGGTAACCGTGCCTCCGTCACCGCCGATGCCGCTGCCCGATCGCGTGATTTGCGTTCCGCCGACTCCCGATATTCCGTAGGAGGCCTGAAAGTCGGCTTGCGGCTTCGTCTGGTCGTCGAGGTACTTCAGCGTCACGTCGTTCGACTGGACGTTCTTCGACGCAATGGTCAGGTCGGTTCGCTGGCTCAGCGCGCGCCGGATGGCGGCGGGGACGTCGATCGTTTCCGGCCTGAAGTCGGGCCGGTCCACCGGGTCGATGGTCGCGTTCCAGTTCGGATCCTGCGTGCCGTTGACGATGAGCCGCTTGAGGGCGAGTTCGGACGTCCGCATGGTGGCTTGAGCGCCCACCAGGTTCTGCACCGCCGTTGCCGCCTGGGCCTGCGCCTGGACCACGTCGATCGGCGCCATCGTGCCGACCTGCACGCGCGTCTGGTTGTCCTGGACGAGCTTGTTCGCCAGATCGACCGACTGACGCGCAACCTCGACCGATTGAATCGCAAACACGTAGTCCCAGTACGCGTTCCGGATGTTCGAGAGTGTGTTGGTGATCGTGGACAGCAACTGGACATCCGAGATGTCGCGGCTCAGCTTCGTGACCTGGAGTTGCTGGCGGGTCGAGTCCGTTTTGAACCCCCGCAAGAGCGGTTGCGTGTACTGCCCCGACCAGACGGGTTGGTACGATGGGTCGTAGAGATTGATCAAAGCCGTTGACGTGTTTCGCGCGTTGTTCAACGTGACGTTGAAACTGCCGCCGCCCCACGGCACGCTCTGCGCGATTCCGCCGTTGAACTGGCCGATGCTGTTTGTGACTCCCGAGTTGACGACGCCACCCGTAATCGTGTTGGTTGACGCGTTGGTGGTCGATTGCGTCTGAAGCGTTGAGGTCAGAGTCGGGTTGTAGACGGATCGGACGCTGGCGTACGCGAGATCGCTGATTTCCGGGTTCAGCCGCTGCACGGCGATGTCGAGGTTGCGATCGAGGCCAAGCTTGACGGCCTCGTCCAGCGTGAGCGACACCTTCGGGCTCGCCGCCGGCGCCGGCGTCTGGCCGCCTTGTTGAGCCGTCGTGGTGGCCCCGACTTGACCGCTGGCGACGATCTGGGCCGCCTCGCGGATGAGCTCCTGGATCCGTATTTCGCTCGTCCGCTGTTGAGCGGCGACCGGCGAATTGGACACGGCGATTGCCGCGACCATCGCGGCACAGGACAACATCAGATAGCGCTTCACAGTCATGGTCATCCCTCTAGAAAGACAATGCGAGATTACGGTTTTTGACCGACCGGCGGCCTGCCTGCCCGCTCCCGTTCGGCCTGCGCCAGCTTGACGCGCTGCTCGGGCGTCAGGACCTGACGGTGGTGCAGTAGCAGCAGCTGCCGCGTCTTGTTCACGCGACTGCGGATGGCCTCAACCTTGTCCAGCTGCCGAATCACCAGCGCCTCGTCGGCACCCGTTTCAATTAGACGAGATAACTCGGCTTCATGGCGATCCAGGTCGTCTCGGCCCTTGCGCAGCTCGGGGAGCACGCTCTGAAACATGGCTTCCAGCCGGCTCACCTGGTCGGCCGACAGCCCCAGGTTCTTCTGGTATTGCTCCGACCGCCACCAGATGAAGCGCTGCGGGGGTTGGTTTTGGGCTGGGGGTGTCTGTGAGGACTGAGCCACTGTTGGCCAGGCCCCCCCCAGGAGAAGCCCGGCACAAAGGACCGCGCGTCCAATCTGCCGTCGCATCAGGAAAACCTCAAGAAATTGACGAATCTACTGGAAATACGATGGCCAAGGTCCTTTTGTTTAGCCTGGGGAGGCGGATTGGCGCGTAAATTCAGAGAGTTTGGCGACCACGGCGCCGACCAGATTGTCCGGCGTCGAGGCGCCGGAGGTCAGGCCGATCGCGATCGGGCCGTCGGGCGGCAGCCACTCGGTCGCCGACACTTCCGTTTTCGCCCCGACCGGCCGGTGCCTGATCTCGTTGCGCTGACACCAGACAGTCCGGGTCCGCGATGTGAAACGTCGGCCGCGACGCTGCGCAGATGCGGGCCAGGTTGCAGGTGTTGCTGCTGTTGTAGCCGCCGATGACGATCATCAGATCGACCGCCCGTTCGCGCAAGAGCGCGACCACCGCGTCCTGACGATCCTGCGTGGCGCTGCAGATGGTGTCGAACGCCTGAAAGTGCGGTTCGATCTCGGCCGTCCCGTGGCGCTCGAGCATCGCGGCACGGAGCATCTCGCCGATTTCGAGCGACTCCGACATCAGCATGGTCGTCTGGTTGGCGAGCCCGATGTGCCGCAGGTCGCGATCGGGCTCGAAGCCCGGCGACGCCGCGCCGCCGAAGTGCGCGACAAACGCCTCGCGGTCGGCTTCGCTCGTGCCGCCGGGGCGCCGGATGACGTCGCACACCCGGGCTGCCTCTTGCCGATCGAAGACGACGAGGTAGCGGCCGCCGTAGGCGACGGCCTGCGAGGCCGTGGCCTGAGTCTCCTCGTGCCACACCTTGCCGTGGATGACCGACGTGTAGCCGCCCTCGG
Source organism: uncultured Acidobacteriota bacterium (assembly GCA_963755195.1). GTDB lineage: Bacteria > Acidobacteriota > Vicinamibacteria > Vicinamibacterales > CAVVIG01 > CAVQJU01. Next base: position 530,637 of record CAVWIZ010000002.1, read on the forward strand.
CGTAGCGCCTGACGTTCTTCCAGACGTTCAGCACCGACCCGCACGTCGTGTCGATGAGAGTGCAGCCGCGCTTGTCGAGCCGCTGCAGCACGCCCACCGTGACGCCGAAGGCCGGCAGGATGACGACATCGTCGTGGCCCAGCGCGTCGACGCTGTGTTCGTCGTGGCCGATGAACTGGATGCCCATGGCCCGCAGCTTGTCGTTGACGTGCGGGTTGTGGATGATTTCGCCGGTCAGGAACACTCGCCGATCCGGGAAGCGCTCGCGCGTCTGGTACGCGTAGTCCACCGCGCGATCGACGCCGTAGCAGAAGCCGAACTCGCGAGCGAGGTGCACGGTGAGGCGTCCGGCGCGAAACGCGAAGTCGTCGGCCTTGATCTGCTCGACGAGTGCGCTGTGATAGTTCTCGGCCAGCATGCCGGCGACGGCATGCTGCAGGTCGAGGCCTTTTCGGAAGATGAGTGAAGCCAACTACGCCAAACTCGCCGCTTACCGCGCGAGCTCGTGGATGTCGCGCACGTGAGGCGTCAGCGCGTCGAACGCGACGAGCTCAAGGGTGTGCGGACGATCGAGCGCGAGGTCCAACGCCGACATGAATTCGTTGTCCTCGTCCGGGGCTGCCGCGCGCGCGGTGGCGGCCGCGGCGGGGACCGGCGTGACGCGCGCGGGTCCGGCGGCGTTGCCCGCCTCACGCGAGACGAGCCGCCCAAAGCCGCGACGGCCGTGAAGGCCCAGGTCGAAGCGGTTGCCGAAATCGAACAACGTGCCGGCGGCCACGCCGACAAACAAGCCCGCGGCTGCGGCCGCCGCAATCCAGCGCGTGGCCATCCGCGTCGTCGCGGGATGGACGCGGCGCGCGACGAGGCGCCCGGGAAAGCTGATGACGCGCGCGGCGCGCCCGATGCTCTCGAGGCGGCGCGCGATCTCCTGCCGCTGCGCCCGGAGACGCTCGGCCGGGAACCACGTCTCGACTTCGACGTTGGCGTCTTCCCGAAGCGACGTCATGAACCGCGCGAAGTCCGCATAGCGGTCGCTGCAGCTGGGGCAGTCGGCGAGGTGCTCGGCGGCGGGCGGGTCGAGCGCTTCGCCGCGCCGCTCGGCAAAGTAACAATCAGACAGCGAATCGTCCTGGAGATGGGACGCGCGAGCGTTCACGGCTGCCCTCCAAGCAGCGCCCGCAGCTTGCGCGCGGCGCGAAACAGGTGAACGCGCACGGTCGATTCGTTCAGCCCGATCATGGCGCTCACTTCCCGCGGCGTGCAGTCGCCGTAGTGACACAACATGAACACCGTGCGCTGGCGGCCTTCGAGCCGATCGACTGCGGCGGTCATGCGCGCCCTCCGCTCGCGCGACAGCAGGCGCGCCTCCGGATTCGGCCCGCCCGCGGCTGCGCCCACCCCGGCCCGGCGATCGTCGCCGGCGTCGTGCTCGTCGGAGGGGACCAGCCACCGTTCGCGTCGGGCGCGCGCTTTCCGGCGATCGAGGCAGCCGTTGATGAGAATCCGCGTGAACCAGACTTCGAACGGCCACGCCTCGCGATACGACGTGAGGTGGCTGAACACCTTGACGAATGCGTCCTGCACGGCCTCGTCGGCGTCCGCGGCGTCGCGTAGGTACTGATACGCGATTCTGAGCGCCCGCCGCTGATGGGCCACGACCAGACCCTCGAACCGCTCGCGCGCCTCATCGAGCTCGCCGCGTTCGATGAGCGTGCGCAGCTCGACGGCCAGCCGGGAGTCGTCAGAGAGCGGCGTGGACGCGGGCCGCTTGCCGGACGTCCCTGGCATGGGCGCGGGCGACGCCGTCGGTGCGACGACTGGCGCAAGGCCGGCAGCGGCAGGGGTTGTCCGCAAATCAACACTCATTGTGACTACGACCCGATATGACGTGTGTTTACAGTCTACCGCACTCTGCAAATTGTTGACTTGAGAAGAGGGCAGCGATTACGATCGCTGGATTCGGCGCATGTTACTGGTCCTTCATACCTTAGGAGCTTTTTGATGAGTACCGGCGTGGAGGGCGGCCAGCAGCTCGACCGAGAGGGCATTCGCACGGATCGGGCGAAGTGGAATCTGTCGATGGCGGCGCTGTACGAAGAAGCCGTCAGGCGGCAGGAAGGCGTCATTGCTGCCGGCGGGCCGCTCGTCTGCCGGACTGGTCAGCATACGGGCCGCTCTCCCAACGACAAGTTCATCGTCCGCGAAGCCTCGAGCCAGGCCAACATCGGGTGGGGGAAGTTGAACCAGCCCATGGAACAGGCGCACTGGGATGCGCTGCGCCAGGACGTGCTGCACTCGCTCAACGGCAAAGAGCTCTACGTCCTCGATTGTTATGCGGGCGCCGATCCCCTGTTCCGGCTGCCGGTGCGGGTGATCAACGAGTTGGCCTGGCACAACCTCTTCTGCCGCAATCTCTTCATCGACGATCCTGCCGCGGCGGCCGCTCAGGCGCCCGAGTTCACGGTAATCGACGCGCCAGGCTTCAAGGCCGATCCCAAGCGCCACGGCACGAAAAGCGAGGTGGTGATCGCGCTGAACTTCGCGGAGAAGCTCGTGCTCATCGGCGGCACGAGCTACGCCGGCGAGATGAAGAAGTCGATCTTCAGCGTCCTGAACTACGTGCTGCCGCTTCGGAACGTCCTCTCGATGCACTGCTCGGCGAACATCGGACGCTCCGGCGACACCGCGTTGTTCTTCGGGCTGTCGGGCACCGGCAAGACGACACTCTCGAGCGATCCCGATCGCGAGCTGATTGGCGACGACGAGCACGGGTGGAGCGATCGCGGCGTGTTCAATTTCGAAGGCGGCTGCTACGCGAAGACGATCAAGCTGTCGGCGGAAGCGGAGCCGCAAATCTACGCCACGACGCGGCGGTTCGGCACCGTGCTCGAGAACGTGGCCTACGATCCGATCACGCGCGCGCTCGATCTGGACGACGATCGCTTCACCGAGAACACGCGCGCGGCCTATCCGATCTCGTTCATCGACAACGCCGTCGCGTCGGGTCTGGGCGGTCACCCCAAGAACATCGTGATGCTCACGGCCGACGCATTTGGCGTGCTGCCGCCCATCGCCCGGCTGACGCCGCAGGGCGCGATGTACCACTTCCTGTCGGGATACACGGCCAAGGTCGCCGGCACCGAGAAAGGCGTCACCGAGCCCAAGGCGACTTTCAGCACGTGCTTCGGCGCGCCGTTCCTGCCGCTCGTGCCGGGCCACTACGCGAAGATGCTCGGCGAGAAGATCGCCAAGCACGGCTCGCACGTCTGGCTCGTGAACACAGGCTGGAGCGGTGGGCCTTACGGCACCGGACGTCGCATGAAGATCGCGTACACGCGCGCGATGATCCGCGCCGCGCTCTCCGGCGCGCTCGACGCGGTCGCGTACGAACACGATCAGCGGTTCAATCTGGACGTCCCCGTGTCGTGCCCCGATGTCCCCGCCGACGTGCTCAAGCCGCGCACGACGTGGGCGAACGCCGCCGAGTACGACGCGCAGGCCGCCAAGCTCGCGAAGATGTTCATCGACAACTTCAAGAGCTTCGAGGCCGGCGTGGGCGCAGACGTCACGGCCGCGGGCCCCAGGGCGTAACACGGTGGCTGGCCAAGCCTCATGCCCTTCGAACCCGTCATCGGCCTTGAGATCCACGCCCAGCTCCTGACGGCGTCCAAAATCTTCTGCGGCTGCAGCACGGCCTTCGGCGCAGCGCCCAATACGCACCTGTGTCCCGTCTGCCTGGGCCTGCCCGGCGCGCTTCCGGTGCTCAACCACGCGGCAGTCGACTACGCGATCCGCGCCTCGCTCGCGCTCGGCTGCACGGTTCACGACACGTCGATCTTCGCGCGCAAGAACTACTTCTATCCCGACTTGCCGAAGGGCTATCAGATCTCGCAGTACGAGCGGCCGCTGGCCACCGCAGGCCTGGTCGCGGCGAAGAGCGACTACTGGACGCCTGACTACGACATTCGCATCACGCGCGTGCACATGGAGGAAGACGCCGGGAAGCTCGTCCACGAAGGGTTTCCTGATTCCGCGCGCAGAAGCTATGTCGACCTGAACCGCGCCGGCACGCCGCTCATCGAGATCGTCACCGAGCCCGATCTGCGGACGGCCAGGGATTCGGCGGCGTTTTTTGGCTACCTGCGCGAGCTGCTCGTGGCGCTCGGCGTCAACGACGGCAACATGGAGGAGGGGAGTCTCCGCTGTGACGCGAACGTGTCGATCCGGCCCGCGGGCGCGAGCCAGCTCGGGACGAAAGCGGAAATCAAGAACCTCAACTCGTTTCGCTTCCTCGAGGACGCCCTCGAGTACGAAATCGAGCGGCAGATCTCAGTCGTCGAATCGGGTGAGCGGATCGTGCAGGAAACCCGCCTGTGGGACAGCGCGGCGAAGCGCACCGTGTCGATGCGGAGCAAGGAAGAGGCGCACGACTACCGCTACTTCCCGGACCCCGATCTGCCGGCGCTCGTGATCGACTCGGCCCGCTTGCGGAAGCTTCGCGACGAACTGCCCGAGCTGCCGGCCGCGCGGCGCCGCCGTCTCGAGAAGGACTACGCGCTGACGATCGCCGACGTCGTGGCGCTGACCCAGGTTGGGTTGGCGCAATACTTCGAGGAAGCGGTGAACGCCGGCGCCGGCGCGGTTGACCCGAAGATCGTCAAGAACTGGCTCTTGGGCGCCGTCCGGGCGACGATGAACGAGCAGGCGCACGACGCCGCCGTGGTGCGCGAGCGCCTCGCACCGAGCCGTCTCGCCGGACTCCTCGGTCTGGTCGCGAAAGGCGCCATCAGCGGCTCGATGGCCAAGGACGTGTTCGAAAAAATGTACGCGACGGGCCGCACCGCCGACGACATCGTGAGCGCCGACGGGCTTGCGCAAATTGATGATGACGCGCAGATTGTCGGCCTGGTGCAGGACGTGCTCAACAAGAACGCCGACGCCGTCGCGCAGTACCGCTCGGGCAAGACCAACGCCTTCGGATTTCTCGTCGGCCAGGTGATGAAGGCGACGGCCGGGAAGGCGAACCCTGCGCGGGTCAACGAGCTGCTCAAGCGCGCGCTGGGAACGTGATACTCTACCTTCACTCTTCGAACAGCCTCGAGTGATAGAGACTTATAACCTCTCCAAGCTGTACAGCCGCGGCGTTTATGCGCTGCGCGACCTTTCGCTCACCATCGACAAAGGCGAGTTCATCTTTCTCACGGGCCCGAGCGGCGCCGGGAAGTCCACGTTTCTCCGTCTGCTGCTCCGTGAAGAGGTTCCGACCGAAGGCGACCTCAAGGTCGACGGCCGCGATCTCGCGACGCTCAGCTCGTCACAGGTGCAGGCGTACCGCCGGACCGTGGGGTTCGTCTTCCAGGACTTCCGGCTCATCCCGCGCATGACCGTCTTTCAGAACGTCGCGTTCGTGATGCGAGTGCTGGGGGTGGCGAGCGTCGTGCAACAGCGAAAGACGTTTCAGGTGCTGAAGTGGGTGGGCCTTCAGCATCGCATGAACGCCTCGCCCAGGAGCTCTCCGGCGGGGAGCAGCAGCGCATCGCGATTGCCCGTGCGCTGGTCAACGAACCTCAGCTGGTGCTGGCCGACGAGCCCACCGGCAACCTCGATCCGGATTTGTCGCTTGAAGTGATGAATCTGTTCCGCGAGGTCAACGCGCGCGGCACGACGGTGGTCATTGCCACGCACGATCGCGAGCTGATTCGGCGCGTCGGCCGGCGGGCCATCACGCTCGACCACGGCCGCGTTGTCGAGGTGACCTGATGCGCGCGCTTCGATACGCCATCGATGAGGCGCTCGCCAGCCTGTGGCGCGGCAGACGGTCGGGCGCGCTGTCGATGGCCACCATCGCGCTGGCGCTTTTCGTACTCGGTGTGTTTCTGATCGTGACGACGAACCTCGAGCGCCTCGGACGCGAGTGGAGCAGCTCGGCCGAGATGTCCGTCTACCTGAGCGACGGCGTGACGGCAGCCGACAGGTCGGCCGTTGAAAGCGCGCTGGCAGTGGGCGAAGCGGTGGCCGGTCGTGTGTACGTGTCGAAGGACGACGCGCTCGCGCGGTTCAAGCGCACGTTTGCCGACCTGGCGCCTGGCTTGGACGGGTTGGGCGATAATCCGCTGCCGGCCTCTTACGAGGTGCGCCTGCGCGCCGGGGCCGATGCGGCCATCGACTCGCTGGTCGCCAGGGTGCGGGCGCTGCCGGGCGTGGTGGACGTGCGGTATGACCGCCAGTGGCTGGTTCGCCTGGTGACCACCGTGGACGTCATTCGTGGTCTTGGGCTCGCGCTCGGCACGCTGCTCGCCGTCGCGGCCGCGCTGACGGTGGCCAACGTCGTCAGGCTCGCGTTGTATGCCCGGCGCGACGAGCTCGACATCATGGAGCTCGTGGGCGCGCCGCAGGTGTATATCCGCGGGCCGTTCATCGTGGAAGGCACGTTCCAGGGCGGCCTGGGCGCGATCCTTGCGCTTCTGGCGCTCTCGGTCACATTTTGGGTGCTCCAAGCGCGTTATCTGGTGCCGCTGGCCGCCGCGATCAACCTGTCGGCGGTGCATTTCCTGCCCTGGGAGCTGTCTATGTGGCTGATCGTGGGCGGGATGGCTGTTGGCTGCCTGGGCGGGCTGGTCGCCGCCGTCGGACGGAGCTAGGGCTGTTAATCTTGACAGTCCTTTTCGAGCGGCACTACACTGGAAGAGTAAGACCCGACAAAACGCTTTCGAGGAGCCGCATGCCACACTTCTCTACCGAGATGAGGCCAATCAGCGCGCAGCACCCGATCATCGAGTTTTACCGGGAAGAGTTCATCAAACATCGGCGCTGTCTGGAACAGCAGCGGGCCTACTACTCGGAAAGCGCGATTACGGACGTCGACACGGCACTTACCAAGATCCTCTCCGACCTCGAACGCCTCTCCACGCAAGACAACGCCCCACAACTTGTCAGCTCGCTCCTGAAACAGTTCGACGTCGTCACCGGCCTTTCGGCCTGGTCCGATCCCAAGCACACGCACTGACTCGCTCACTCGACACACTTCGACACGATCTCGTCGCCATCGTCCGGGCTGGCATCGCGGCTGTTGATGCCGGGCGTCTGGTCGAACAGGCGGCGCTCCGCGCCGCCAGGCTGTTCCGGTAGGCCCACTGCGAGTGATCGCGGCGGGCAAAGCGGCCGTTCCGATGGCGGCTGCGGCGCATCATCTGTTCGGCGTGCGCATTCGCGTCGGCCTCGTGATCAGCGTGGCGCAACCGGACGTGGGCGCGCAGATGCTGCCGTTTGAGATGATTGTCGGCGGCCATCCGATGCCCACGGCTGAAAGCGAGCGGGGAGGACGGCGAGCGCTCGACATTGCGGCCGGACTCGAGTCGGATGAGACGCTGCTGGTGCTTCTCTCCGGCGGCGCGTCAGCGCTGATGGCGGTGCCGGCGGACGCACTCACGCTTGCGGACAAGCAGGCCACCACGCGGCGCCTGCTTCGCGCCGGCGCTGACATCCATGCGCTCAACACCGTACGCAAGCACCTCTCGGCGATCAAGGGCGGCTGGCTCGCGGCTCGTGCGCCGGGTGCGTGCCGGACGTTCGCGATCTCCGACGTTGTCGGAGACGATCTGAGCGTCATCGGATCGGGACCGACCGTGCCGGATGCCAGCACGTTCCGGGACGCGCTCGATATTCTTCAGCGCTTCGGCGGCGAAGGCGGCGCCGCGGAGTTTCCCGGCCCGGTCGTTGAGCGTGTGACACGAGGCGCCGGGGGCGACGTGCCCGAGACGCCCAAACCACACGACCCGAGGATGGCGCGCGCCACGACGACCGTGATCGGCGGTCGGCGGGATGCCACGGACGGGGCGGTTCGCGCCGCCGAATCGCGCGGCTATCACGTCCTCCGGATCGACGACGCGATCGTGGGCGAGGCGCGAATCGCCGGGCCGTCGCATCTGCGCGCGGTCCTGGCCCGAGCGTCAGGCGTCGGACGTCCGGCCTGCATCGTCTCGAGCGGGGAGACCACGGTGCACGTGACGGGCGAGGGCATGGGGGGACGGAATCAGGAGTTCGCCCTCGCGTGCGCCGGCGCCCTTGCCTCACTTGGAACGGCCGCGGCCGTCGCCAGCGTCGGCACGGACGGCATCGACGGCCCGACCGATGCCGCCGGGGCGCTCGTGGATTCCACGACGCTCGAGCGCGCCAGGGCCGCCAGCCTCAATCCTGAGTTTTTTCTTGAACGCAACGACACCTATCGCTTTTTCGACACTCTGGGCGATCTCATCCACACGGGTCCCACCGGCACGAATGTCGGCGACCTTCAGACAATTCTGTTAGCCTAAAATCACATGTTTTCTCTCGATCACGTCCTTGCGCTGATGCGCGAGCGGGTGCACCACCCTGCCGCCATGCGCGAGCTGCTGCAAGTTCTCAAAGTTCCGCGCGACGAGCGCGCGTCCTTCAAACGCCACATCAAGTCGCTCGTCGCGTCTGGCGATCTCATCCAGATTCGCGGGCAGCGCTTCGGCCTGCCCGAAAAGATGGACTTGTACGTCGGTCGGCTGCAGACGCACCCGGCCGGCTACGGGTTCGTCACGCCCGACCGGCCGCTCGATTCGGGCGCCGGCGACATCTACATTTCAGGCCCGCACTTGAACGACGCCATGCACGGCGACCGCGTCGTCGCCCGCATCGAGCGCGTCAAGGAGGGCGGACGCGTCGAGGGCCGCGTCATTCGCATCCTCGAGCGTAAGAGCGACTCGATCATCGGGCGTTACGAGCGCGACGCCAACGGCATGGGGTACGTCGTGCCGTTCGACCGGCGCGTGCTGATGGACTTGTTTGTTCCGCCCGGGCAGGAGGGCGGCGCATCGCCCGGCGAGATGGTGACCGCCGAAATCACGAGATGGCCCACGGCCACGCGAGGCGCCCTCGGCCGCGTCGCCGCCGTGCTCGGCGACATCGATGCGCCGGGCGTCGACACCGAGATCATCATCCGGAAACACGGCATCCCGGATGCCCACGCTCCGGACGCCATCGCCGAAGCTGTCCATCTCGGCACGGTCGTGGCGGCGCGCGACATCTCTGGCCGGACCGACTTCCGGAAAGTCACGACCGTGACCATCGACGGCGAACATGCACGCGACTTCGACGATGCCATCACGATCGAACGGCTGCCGAACGGCCACTATTGGCTCGGCGTGCATATCGCCGACGTATCGCACTACGTGCAGGAGGGAAGCGCCCTCGATCGCGAAGCCTACGAGCGCGGGACCTCGGTCTACTTTCCCGAACGGGCCGTCCACATGTTTCCCTCGGAGCTGTCGACAGGTCTGTGCAGCCTGAACCCGCGCGTGGACCGGCTCGTCCAGTCGTGTCTGATGGAAATCGACCGCAACGGGAGGGTTGTCCGCCACGAATTCCATGACGGCGTCATCAACAGCAACGAACGGATGACGTACAACGCGGTCAACGGCATTCTGACCGACGGCGACAAAGCGCTGCTGACGCAGTACGAGCCGCTCGTGCCGATGTTCGAGATGATGCGGGAGCTGTTTCAGATTCTGAACGACGCGCGGCGGCGGCGCGGCTCGATCGATTTCGACTTGAACGAAGCCGAAGTGATCGTGGACGAAGGCGGAGTCGTCGAAGCGATCATCGCGCTGAAGCGCAACGTCGCGCACCGGCTCATCGAGGAGTTCATGCTGCTCGCCAACGAAACCGTCGCGTCGTATCTGGAGGCGCAGAGTGCTCCGGCGCTGTACCGGATTCACGAAGAGCCCGACATCCTCAAGGTGGCCAAGTTCGAGGAGTTCGTGTCGGGGTTCGGATACAGCCTGGCCGCGCCGGTCACCGGTCTGCGGCCGCATCACTTCCAGAAACTGCTCGAGCGCATCGACGGCAAGCCTGAGGAAAAGCCGATTGCATTCCTGATGCTGCGAACCATGCAGAAGGCGCGCTACGCCCCGGAGAACCTCGGGCACTTCGGCCTGGCGGCGTCGAGCTACACGCACTTCACGTCGCCCATTCGCCGCTATCCCGATCTCGTCGTCCACCGGGCGCTCCGCGCCGCGCGACACGCGACGCTCTCCGCGGAGGAGCGTGAGGAGTGGAGCGACGATCTTCCCGAAGTCGCCAGGCACACCTCCGAAATGGAGCGTCGGGCCGACGACGCGGAACGCGAGCTGCTGCAGTGGAAGAAGGTGAAGTTCATGGCCGACAAGGTCGGCGATGAATTCGAGGGCTACATTACCGGCGTGGCCGCGTTCGGCCTGTTCATCGAGCTCATCGAACACTTCGTGGAGGGGCTCGTGCACGTCTCGACCATGGCCGACGACTACTACCGGTTCGTCGAGAACGCCCACTTGTTGCGGGGCGAGAACACGCAGAAGACGTATCGGCTTGGCGACAAGGTGAACGTGCAGGTGGTGCGCGTCAACATGGACGTGAGGCAGATCGACCTGGGCCTGGTGGAGATTCTCGAACGGGTGCGGGAGGGCGCGCATGGGCCGCGGCGGAGCCGGGCGACGCCAAAAAGCGAATCGCGCCGGACCGGACGACCCGGGCGGCGCGAACGACAGAAGTCGGGAGGAAAAAAGCGGAGGTGAACGCTACGACTTGTGGTCGTCCGGGGACGCGCCGTCTTTCATGCCGTCCTTGAAGTTCTTGATCGCGCTGCCCACGCCTTTCCCGAGCTGCGGCAAGCGGTTGGCGCCGAAGATCAGGACGACGATCACTAGAATGACGAGTAGCTCCGGCAAGCCAAAACGACCCATGATGTTGCTCCTTGAAGCCGTGATTGTACCATCTTTCTCCGCGCCGCCGGGCCCTTATCCCCCGCTTACGTTGAGGTGAGCAGGCGCCACGCCAGCCCCACTTCGAACGTTCTGGCCAGCGACCACTTCAGGGTCGAGTACGCTTGTCGGCCCGCGACGAGGTCGGCCATCACGGCGCGCACGCCCGCGCTTTGGCCGAGCGCGTCGATGATGAGACGAGCGAAGCGAGGCCGGAAGAAGCCGGACTTGTACCGGGCCGCTCGTGCCAGGTCGGCCGCAATCTCATCCTGGATCCGTTCGTGGTATTGCGCATGCGGCGCCGGTGCGCTCGATGCGGCGGCCTGAGCCGCCCACTCGCCCGACAGCAGCGCGAAATAGATGCCCTCGCGAGTGATCGGATCGACCAGGCCGGCGGCGTCCCCCGCGAGATACCATCCCGGTCCCGACGTCGTGAGCGACCCGAAGCCATCGGCCGAGAGCGACGGAATCGGCCACGAGTACGGTTCGAGGCGGGCGCCGGGCGCGAGCGCCCTCTGGTGGATCCACGTCTCGCTTCTGGAGCGGAGCGCGCCGACCGCAACGCCCGCGTCCGCTTGAGTGCAGATGCCGACCGCGAGATGACCGGGGCGGGGAAACGACCAGAGGTAACCCGGCGGATCGGTGATGAGCTCCACCACGATTTCGTCGCTCGTCGCGCCGTGCACGAAGTAGCCCGTGGCGATCGAGAGGTCGCGCGCGCGCGAACGGGCGCGCCAGACGCCGGCGCACGAGACTGTTCGCGCCATCGGCGCCGACGACCAGGCGCGAGATGATCGACCCCGCGCTCGTGTGGATGATGAAGCCGCGCGCGTCGCGCGTCACGTCAAGGGCGCGCGAACCAATGACGATGGCGCCTGACCGCCGTGCGGCGGCGAGCAGGCAGCCGTCGAACTCCGCGCGGCTGGCCACGACGAGCGCGTCATCGTCCAACGCAACGGCGACGGACCGGCCGCGAGACGAGTCGGCAAAGCGCGCCGAACGGATCTCTGCAGGCGGGCAGCCCCGGTGTATCGATCGCGTCGGACACGAGTGCCAGGGCACGGCCCGTGACGCCGCCGCCGCAGGGTTTTTCGCGCGGATGCGAACCGTCGACGAGCGCGACGCGCGCGCCGGCGCGGGCCAGGCACAGGGCGGCCCAGCAGCCGCCGGGTCCTGCTCCAACGACGGCGACGTCAGCGGTGTCTACTGTGCGCATGAGTCGGGCCTGTGGCGCGTGGCCATGAGGTCGCGTGATACATTACACAGCATGGTCGATGTCGATGAACGACGATTCACCGTGGGCGTGTTTCAGGATGTCGCCTGGGCGCAGAAGGGGCTCGATGCCCTCAACCAGGCAGGATTTCCGGCCGCGGCGCTGACCATTCTGGCGAAAGACAGTCCCGAAGCGGTCGGGCTCGTGGAACGGGCGCTGGGGTCGGCGGGCGAACGGCTCGACTGCGCCGGGATCGGTGCGGTGATCGCGAGGGGGCCGCTTGTCCAGGCGCTGCAGGGTGAAGCCCGCGACCTGCCAAAGCTGGGACTCTCGGGGACGATGCGCCGCGTCGGGTTTCAGGCCCATGACGGGCGCATTTTCGACACACTCACGGGCCGCGGCGGCATACTCGTGGCGATTCAAAGCGAGCCTCGGGCGGCCGAGGCCCTGGCACTGCTTCATTCGTACGGTGGAGGCAACGCCGCTATCGGCGCGTGGACCGGGCGCGTCTAAGAGGTCGCGGCCGGCCCCTTTTCGCTACAGTGTCAACCGATCGACCCCTGTCGGAGTCTTAGCAAATACGCCCGAGCGTCGAGGCACCCCTTTTGCAGTTGCCTGCCGCGAGACTCGTGCGCGAGAATATCTCTACTAGTACGATTACGCTGCCCATGGCCGAACCCACGCAGACTGGCGAGGCGCGCACGAACACATCCGCCGGTCATTTGTCTATTCACGTGGAAGGCGCGCACCCCGTCGAAGTGGAGTTTTCCTTCGATCGGGAACCGAGGCGCCTGAGCTTCGCCGTGGCGGCCTCCGTCGTGGTGGACTCCCTGCTCGTGATCCTGCTGGTGTTCGCGAGCAGGTATCGACCGCCAGCCGTGCCCGTCGCTGCCGTGCTGCCGGAAAACCTGAGCAAGAACATCATCTGGCTGAGCGAACCCGGCCCGGGCGGCGGTGGCGGCGGTGGCGGCAACAAAATGAAGGAGCCGCCCCGGAAGGCCGATCTCCCGGGAAAGGACAAGGTCACAATTCCGGTCGAGAAGCCGCCAAAGCTCGAAGTGCAGGTGAAGAACGAGCCGGACCTGGTCGCGCAGTTGAACATTCCGGCCAAGACGCTGGCGGCCGCTGACGAATCGCTGCTGGGTATTATCGAAGCGCCGCCGGGACCTCCGACGATCTCGCAGGGGAGCGGATCGGGCGGTGGAGCCGGAACGGGCGCGGGGTCGGGCATCGGACCAGGGACCGGCTCTGGCCTCGGACCGGGGAGCGGCGGCGGCTTTGGCGGCGGCGTCTATCAGCCGGGCAGCGGCGTCACGAATCCCATTCCGACACGCGAGGTCAAGCCGCAGTACACCTCCGACGCCATGCGCGCGAAGGTCCAGGGCACCGTGCTGCTTGAATGTATCGTCAGACCCGACGGCAGTGTCAGCGACGTGAAGGTCAAACGGTCGCTCGATTCGACATTCGGTCTCGACCTCGAGGCCATGAAGGCGGCCCGTCAGTGGCGCTTCCGTCCCGGCATGCGTCTCGGCGAGCCGGTGTCCGTCATGGTGACGATCGAGCTCACCTTCACGTTGCGATAACGTCAAACGAAAAACGCTGAACGGAAAACGTAAAGAGAAAAGGCCCGGTGAGGATTGCTCCTCCCGGGCCTTTCCCATTGCTACTTTCAACTTTCTACTTTGTACTTTCCACTTTCTTCAGTACATTCCGCCCATGCCGCCGCCGCCACCGTGGCCGCCAGGCATCGCGGCTTCCTTCTTCTCTTCCGGAATCTCCGAGATCAGCGCCTCGGTCGTGAGCAGGAGCGACGCGATCGATGAGGCGTTCTGGAGTGCCGAGCGCACCACCTTCGCCGGATCGATGACGCCCGCCTTGACCAGGTTCTCGTAGTTGTCGGTCAGGGCGTTGAAGCCCTCTTCGGCCGACATCTCGCGGACTCGCTGCACGACGATCGACCCTTCCTGGCCCGCATTGGTCGCGATCCAGCGGAGCGGCTCTTCAATCGCGCGCGCGATGATGTTCACGCCGATCTGCTGATCGCCGTGGAGCTTCAGGTCCTTGAGCACCTTCGACGCGCGCAGCAGCGCCACGCCGCCGCCCGGTACGATGCCTTCCTCGACGGCCGCCTTGGTGGCGTGCATCGCGTCCTCGACGCGGGCCTTCTTCTCTTTCATCTCGGTTTCGGTCGCCGCGCCGACCTTGATGACGGCCACGCCGCCCACCAGCTTCGCCAACCGCTCCTGGAGCTTCTCGCGGTCGTAGTCCGACGTGGTGTCCTCGATTTGGGCGCGCATCTGCTTGACGCGGCCCTCGATCGCGGCCTTCGTGCCCGCGCCTTCGACGATGGTGGTGTTGTCCTTGTCGATCGTGATCTTCTTGGCCTTGCCGAGGTCTTCGATCTTGATGTTCTCGAGCTTGAGGCCGAGGTCCTCGGTGATGGCCTTGCCGCCCGTGAGGGTCGCGATGTCTTCGAGCATCGCCTTGCGGCGATCGCCGAAGCCCGGCGCCTTCACCGCCGCGGCCTGCAGCGTGCCGCGCAGCTTGTTGACCACGAGCGTCGCCAGCGCTTCACCCTCGATGTCTTCCGCGATGATGAGCAGCGGACGGCCGAGGCGCGCCACCTGCTCGAGCACCGGCAGCAGGTCTTTCATCGAGCTGATCTTCTTCTCGTGGATCAGGATGACCGGATTCTCGAGGATCGTTTCCATCCGTTCGGGGTCGGTCACGAAATAGGGCGAGAGGTAGCCGCGGTCGAACTGCATGCCCTCGACGACCTCGAGCGAGGTTTCGAGCGTCCTGGCTTCCTCGACCGTGATGACGCCGTCCTTGCCGACCTTGTCCATGGCATCGGCGATGATCTTGCCGATGGTTTCGTCGTTGTTGGCCGAGATGGTGCCGACCTGGGCGACCATGTTGCCGCTCACCGGCTTCGACATCTTCTTGAGCTCAACGGTCAGCGCTTCGACCGCCCGCTCGATGCCGCGCTTGACGTCCATCGGGTTCGCGCCGGCCGCGACGTTCTTCGCGCCTTCGCGGAAAATCGCCTGCGCCAGCACGGTGGCCGTGGTGGTGCCGTCGCCCGCCGTGTCCGACGTCTTGCTCGCGACCTCGCGCACCATCTGCGCGCCCATGTTCTCGAGCGGGTCCCTGAGCTCGATCTCCTTGGCGACGGTGACGCCGTCCTTGGTGATCGTGGGGGATCCGAACTTCTTGTCGAGGACGACGTTGCGGCCCTTCGGGCCGAGCGTCACTTTCACGGCGTCGGCCAGCTGGTTGACGCCGCGCAGGATAGCCTGGCGCGACTGCTCGCCGTACACAATCTGTTTTGCCATCGATGTGCTCCTAAACTCTCAAAATCCGTCAGCTATGCAAAGTCTTAGATTCTTGGATTGTCGGCGATCTATTTCTTGGATTTCTTCGATTCGCCCTCGATGACCGCGAGGACTTCGTCTTCTCGCATGATGAGGAATTCCTCACCGTCGAGCTTGATCTCCTGGCCCGAGTACTTGCCGAACAGGATGCTGTCGCCGGCCTTCACGTCCAAAGCGACGCGCTTGCCGTCGTCCTTGACCTTGCCGGACCCGGCCGCGATGACCTTGCCTTGCTGCGGCTTTTCCTTGGCGGTATCGGGAATGATGATGCCGCCGACTTTCTGTTCGCCTTCCTCGGTGCGCTGGACAATGATGCGGTCGTGCAACGGTCTGACGTTCATAGCTCGTTACTCCGTCTAGTCGGAAAAGGTTTGGGGGGTTCTGCGGATTAGCAGTCGCCCTATGCGACTGCTAAGTATATGTCACGTGCTGGCAGTGTCAACCCTTGACTGCCAGACCAGAGCTTTTACGCACGCTTCTTGATTTTGTGCTCGCCCATCTTGCGGGTGAGGGTATTCCGGTGGATCCCGAGCGTGGTGGCCGTTTTCGTCAGGCTGCCGGCGCAGCAGCCCAGGACCTGCGAGATGAATCGCTTTTCAAACTCGCGCTGGGCGTCTTCGAACTGGACGCCTCGTTCAACCATCTCTTCGACGAGCTTGTCGAGCCGGTCGCTGATCATGCGCTAGTCGAGCTCCTTGCCCGTCAGGCGGCGGAACGCTTCGATGTACCTGTCTCGCGTGTTCGTGACCACGTCTTCGGGGAGCGAGGGTACCGGCGGCTGCTTGTTCCACTTGATCCGCTCGAGATAGTCGCGGACGAACTGTTTGTCGAAGCTCGGTTGCGGGCCGCCTGGCGCGTAGCCGTCGAGCGGCCAGAAGCGTGAGGAGTCGGGCGTCAGCACTTCGTCGATAAGCAGCAGACGATCGACGTCGGATCTATTCGCGGCGCTCGGCCGGACCGGGAGAAGGCCGAACTCGAACTTCGTATCCGCAACCAGAATGCCCCGCGATGCCGCGTAGGCGGCGCCTTCCGAGTACAAGCGGAGCGTCAGCGCCTTCACCCGCGCGAGGACCGATGGACCGACGAGTGTCGCGGCCTCCGCCTCGCTGATATTGATGTCGTGCCCGCTCTGCGCTTTTGTCGCCGGCGTGAAGATCGGCTCCGCCAACCGGTCCGATTCCCGCAAGCCTGGCGGAAGCCGGATGCCGCACACCTCGCCCGTGGCAACGTAGTCTTTCCACCCCGACCCTGACAGGTAGCCGCGTGCGACGCACTCGATCGGCAGCGGTTCGGTTGCCGTGACGAGCATCGATCGGCCGCGAAGCATCGCGGCGGCGGCTTTGGCCTCAGGTGGATACGCGTCCGGATCGGTCGACACCACGTGGTTCGGCACGACCGCGCCGAGCCGATTGAACCAGAAGCTCGAAATCTGGGTGAGCACTTTCCCTTTGTCGGGAATGCCCGACCCGAGCACGTAGTCGAAGGCCGAAATCCGATCGCTCGCGACGATGAGCAGGCGATCGCCGAAGTCGTAGATGTCCCTGACCTTGCCTTGCCGGTCGGGTAAGCGATCGTCGAGCGTGGTTTCGAGAATGGGCAGCGCGAGGGGCAACGTGATTCCTCAAGTAGGCGGCGGAAGGTCCGCATCTTACAGGGGCCGGGCCGGCCAGGACAACAACAAGATGTAGCGGCGCGCCCGCTCCGCCACCGATTTGGGCGTTATAGTAGGAGCGTTCACGTTCATGCGATCGCACATCCGGACGGTCATCGTGTTGGCGATCGCCGCCGGGCTCCTGGTGCTGTTCCTGAGCAACGTCGAGTTACGGCGTGTGATCAGCGAAATTGCCCACGCGCGGCTGTGGTGGCTGGCTCTGGGGCTGTCGGCCTCGGTCGGCAACCTGGCGATTCGGGCATTGCGCTGGCAGTATCTGCTCGAGCCGCTGGGACGGGCGAGCTTCGCGAACGCCTTTCGAGCGACAGCCGTCGGTTTTGCCGCGAGCGGTATTCTGCCGGCTCGCGCCGGCGAGGTCATTCGCCCATATTTTCTCGCCCGGCACGAAAACATGACGGCCACCGGCGCCTTCGCCACCATCGTCCTCGAACGGGTGCTCGACGTGCTGACGGTGTTGGTGCTGCTCGCGTCGTTTGTCTTTGTCTTCGACAGCGGCGTCGGTACGGCCAATCCCACAGCGTGGGCGGCGGTGAAATGGGCGGGCGTGACGGCTGCACTCGGCGCCCTGGCCGCGCTGGTCGTGATGTTCGTGGCCGCGGGCGATCCCGAGCGGCTGGGGCGCGCGATGTTCAGGCTCGAGCAGATCGTTCCATCGGCCCTGGCCGGACTGATCGCCCGGGTCGCCGAGAAGTTCGCACGCGGACTCGGCGCCGTCCGGCGGCCCAGCCGACTGATTGTGGCGCTCCTGTGGTCGTTTCCGCTCTGGCTCACGATTGCCCTGGGCATCTGGGCGGTGGCGGTCGCGTTTCGTCTCGCCGTGCCGTTCACCGGGTCGTTCCTTCTGCTGGCCCTGCTCGTGATTGGCGTGGCGGTGCCGACGCCGGGCGCGATCGGCGGCTACCACGAAGCCTTCAGGCTCGGCACGACGGTGTTCTTCGGTGCGCAAGACGATGCCGCCGTGGGCGCCGCAATCGTGGCTCACCTGTTTTCGGTCGGGCCGTCCCTCCTGATGGGGCTGTTCTTTGCCGCGCAGGCCGGGCTGAATCTGTCCGGGATGCGCCGGCTGGCCGATCAGGCCGACGCCGAACCGGACGCGTGACGCCATGAAATGTCCCTACTGCGGCCACCTCGGCGACAAGGTCGTCGATTCGCGCGAGTCGAAGGAAGGCGAGGCGATTCGCCGCCGCCGTGAGTGCCTCGAATGCGGCAAGCGGTTCACCAGTTACGAACGCATCGACGAGATCGCGTACATGGTGGTGAAGAAGGACGGCACGCGCGTGCGGTTCGATCGCCAGAAGGTTGTCGCCGGACTGCTCAAGGCCTGCGAGAAGCGCCCGGTCAGTGCGGCTGCCCTCGAGGCGGTTGCCGACCGGGTGGAGCTGACGCTCCAGGAGCGCCCCGAAAAAGAGATCGCGGCCGCCGAGATCGGCGGCTTTGTGATGGAAGAGCTGAAGAGACTCGACAAGGTCGCCTACGTGCGGTTCGCGTCGGTGTACCGGGATTTCCGAGACATCGGCGAGTTCATGAACGAGCTGAAGGATCTGCTGAACGCAAAAGAATGACCCGACGCGCTCTTCTGACCTTGTGGCTGTTGGCCGCGGTGGCCGTGCCGGACATGCGCGCGGCGCCGGATCTGTCGGTCACGCCGATCGCGCGCGACGGCCGGGTGTGGGTGTCGTTCGAGCTGACCGACGGCTTCACCGACGACGTGCGCGACGCGATCCAGAGCGGCCTGACGACGACGTTCCTGTACGACATCGAGCTCCGGCGCGGCGCGGCCTCATGGTTCGACAAGACCATCGCGGAAGTGATGATCACGGCCACGGTCCGGTTCGACAACCTGACGCGCCGCTATCAGATGTCGCGCACCGTGGACGGGCGGGTCGAAGATACGCGGCCCACCGAGGATCAGGCCGCGATGCGCCGGTTCATGACCCAGTTCGTGCGCGTTCCGCTTTCGATGACGTCGGTCCTCGAAACCAACGGGGAGTACTACGTTCGCATCCGCGCGCATACGCGGCCGCACAACGGCCTGTTCTTCTGGCCCTGGGATCGTGGATCGACCCTGGGTAACGCGAAGTTCACGTTTATTCCGTGACTCGTGACTCGTCACTCGTGGCTCGAGAGAACCACGAGTGACGGCCACAAGCCACGAGCCACGAGTTATGCCGGCTACCGTCACGTCGATCACGCCAAGACGCGCGAGCGGGAAAGGACGTTCACCCGAACCGCCGCGCCGTCGTCCGTTCCGGGACAATCCGCGGCTGATTCTCGCCGGCATCGGCGTCCTGATCGCGGCGCTCGTGACGATGTTGATCGTGGCCAACCGCACGCCGCGGTTCTCGCCGGACTTTCTGAGCGAGTTCGTCCTCTACGCGTTGACCGCCGGCGACATCACGATGCTGACCGGGCTCGTGTTCGTCCTGGCGCGCAACATCGTCAAGCTGATTGTCGAGCGCCGCCAGGCGCGGCCGTTCGCGCGGTTTCGCGCGAAGCTCGTGGCCGTGCTCCTGGGGATGACGCTGGTACCGGCCGTGCTGGTGCTGATCGTCGGCAGCGAGCTCATCCGGACGAGCGTGGAGCGGTGGTTCAACGCGCCGATGGACGAGATCCTCTCGTCGGCGAACAAGATCGCGGGCGACTACTACCACGAACGGCAGCTCCTCGTGAGCGACCACGCCACGCGCATCGCGAAGGCGATGACGGCGATGGACCTGTCGAAGGCGGACGTCGGGCCTCTTCGTGATCTCCTCGCGCCCGAGGTGACCCTGCAGCGCGTGCAGATGATCGAGGTCTACCGGGTCGGACCGCCGAACGGCTCGCTGCTCGGGTTGTCGCCCGTGGTCGACGTGGCGGCTCCCTCGCTGCCGCCCGGTTACAGCCGCGCCGCCGCCGATCGGCTGGCGGCCCAGGCGCTGGCCGGATCGGCCGACACGCGGTCGATCGAAGCGCTCGGTGCGTCGGGCGATCTGCTGCACGCGGCGGCCGTCGTGCGATCGGCCGACGGCCGTCCAACAGGTGTGGTCGTCGCGACCGACTATCTGACGGGCGAGCTGGCGGCGCGATCCCGGCGCATGACGCAGGCCTTCGAGAACTACAACCAGCAGCGCGTCTTGAAACGGCCGCTGACCGGCGTCTACCTGTCTTTCTTTCTGATGGTGACGCTCTTTATTCTCGTCGGCGCCACGTGGATGGGTCTGTATCTGGCGAAGCGGATCACGCGTCCGGTGCAGATGCTGGCGGCCGCGGCGCGGGAGATCGGCGCGGGCCGTCTCGACCAGCGGGTCGAGCCGCAGAGCAACGACGAGTTCGGAGGGCTCGTGGAAGCGTTCAACTCGATGGCGGGCGAGCTGGCCATGAGCCGCCGCAAGGTGGAGCGTTCGACGTTCGACCTCGAGCGGAAACACGTCGAAGTCGAAATACGGCGCCGCTATATCGAAACGATTCTCGAGCGCATCACGACCGGGGTGGTGTCGGTGGACGGGAGCGGCGCCGTCACCACGATCAACAGCGCCGCGGCGCGGCTGCTCAGTCTCGATCGCACCATTGTCGGACAGGCCGCGCGGGTGGTGTTCGAGCGCCCGGACCTCCAGCCGCTCGGCGCGCTGCTGGCCGGGGCGGGCCGCGCCAGGACGGAGCTGGCCGCGCAGGAGATCGCGATTCCTCTCGAGGGGCAGGAACTGCACCTCGCCGTGGTCACGACGGCGCTCATCGGCGACGGCGGTGGACCGGAAGGTCTGCTGCTCGTGCTCGACGATGTGACGCCGCTGATTCGCGCCCAGAAGGTGGCGGCGTGGCGCGAAGTGGCGCGGCGGCTGGCCCACGAGATCAAGAACCCGCTCACGCCGATTCAGCTGTCTGCCGAGCGATTGCGGCGGCATTTTGCGGGAAGTCCGCCTGGCTCGCGCGAGCTGGTCGAGGAGTGCACGTCGACGATTGTCGGCGAGGTCGAATCGCTGAAAGGGCTGGTGGACGAATTCTCGCAGTTCGCGCGCATGCCGTCGCCGCGGACGGTGCCGACCGACCTCGCGCATTTCGTCGGCGACACGCTGATGCTGTACGAGGGCCTGTTCGCCGACGTGGCCATCGTTCGGCGATTCGCGACGGGCGTCCCGCTCGTGAGGCTCGACGTCGAACAGATCCGTCGCGTGATCATCAACCTCATCGATAACTCGATCGAGGCGATGGACCGCAAGGGACGGATCGTCGTCGAGACGCAGCTCGATGACAGCAACAGCGTGGTGCGCGTAATCGTGGCCGACGACGGCCCGGGCATTCCTGTCGGCGAACGCGAGAAGCTGTTCCTGCCGTACTATTCGACCAAGGGCCGCGGCAGCGGACTGGGCCTCGCCATCGTGCGTCGGATCATCGCCGAGCACGGGGGCAGCATCGATGTCGGCGACAACGTGCCCCGCGGCACGCGGTTTACAATCGAACTACCGTGCTGATGGGAAACGGCGGCCGGTCACGAAGGCGCGAAGGCCCCGACGTATGTTCGTGACGACCCAGCCATGAAACCGACGATCCTCATCGTGGACGACGAGCCGGGTGTGCGGACGGCGCTCGGCGGCGTCCTGCGCGACGAGGGGTACACCGTCGAGGCCGTCGCCAGCGGGGAGGAATGCCTCGAGCGGGTCACCCGGGAGAGCATCGATCTCATCCTGCTCGACGTGTGGCTGCCCGGCATGGATGGCCTGGCCACGTTCGCGCGGCTGCGTGAGCGGCAGGTCGACGCGCAGGTCGTGCTGATCTCCGGACACGGCAACATCGAATCGGCGGTGCGGGCCATCAAGATGGGCGCGTTCGACTTCGTGGAGAAGCCGCTCTCGCTCGACAAGACCGTGCTCGTGGTGGCCAACGCCCTTCGGCAGCGGCGCCTGGAGGCGGAGAACCGGGCGCTCAGGGCGCGCGTCGATCGCCATCAGACCATGGTCGGCGAAAGCTATGCCATGGGACAGCTCCGCGAGCAGGTGGCCATGGCCGCCCCGACCAACGGGCGCGTGCTGATCTACGGCGAGAACGGCACCGGCAAAGAGCTGGTCGCGCGCACGGTCCATGCGCTCAGCCGACGCCGGTCGGCGCAGTTCGTCGAAGTGAACTGCGCGGCGATCCCCGAGGAGCTGATCGAGAGCGAGCTGTTCGGCCACGTGCGCGGGGCATTTACCGGCGCGGTCGCCGACCGCCGCGGAAAGTTCGAGGTGGCCGACGGCGGCACGATCTTCCTGGATGAGATCGGCGACATGAGCCTGAAGACGCAGGCCAAGGTGCTGCGCGTGCTCCAGGAGCAGACCATGGAGCCCGTCGGGGGCACGAACCGTATCCGGGTCGACGCCCGCGTATTGGCCGCCACCAACAAGGACCTGCAGTCCGAAATCAAGGCCGGCCGCTTCCGCGAAGATCTGTACTTCCGGTTGAACGTGATTCCGATTTTCGTGCCGCCGCTTCGTGAGCGGCAGGAAGACATCAGGCTCCTGGCCGACCATTTCATGGCCGAGTTCGCACGCGAGTACGGCCGGCGGCTGAAGCGCTTCGATGCGGCCGCCGTCGGCGTCCTCCAGCAGTACGCCTGGCCGGGCAATGTCCGCGAGCTGCGCAACGTGATCGAACGGCTCATGATCATGGTGCCCGGCGACGCGATTTCGCCGGCCGATCTGGGCTTCCTCGACGTGCGGCCGCCGCCCCGCGTCGAGACGGTCGAGCACGCCGAGCGTCTGACGCTGCACGAGGCCCGCGACGGGTTCGAGCGGGAGCTGATTCTCAGGACGTTGTCCGAGCAGCAGGGCAACATGTCGCGAACAGCCGAGGTGCTGGGCGTCGAACGCAGTAACCTCTATCGCAAGATGAAGGCGTTCGGGATTGCGCCCGCCAGACGGCTGGAAGGGGAAGAGGAACCCGTGTAGGTCACCGCCAGATCAGCGGCATTTCCGGGATTGTACTTGGATTGGCGCTTTGCTATAATCGCCGCGGTTATCCCTTCTGACGATGTCTGATCCGCTTCGCACGGAGACGTCACGGGCGCTCGAGGCAGCGTCAGGTGCGGAGCGCGACGCGAAGATCGAACAACTGCTTCTCGCCGGGCTCGACCACTACTTTGCCGCGCACTACGAGCAGGCGATCAACGTGTGGACGCGCGCGTTGTTTTTCGACCGCAGTCACGCGCGCGCCCGGGCGTACATCGAACGCGCGCGCAGCGCCCTGGCTGAACGGCAGCGCGAGGCCGAAGAACTGCTGCAGGGCGGCGCCGCCGCGTTCCGCCGCGGCGACACCGGCGAGGCGCGGCGCCTGCTGCAGGCGGCGATCGACGGGGGAGCGGCGATCGAAGACGCCTTTCCGATGCTCGAGCGCCTCCAGCGCCTCGATCCCGTCCCTGCAGCCTCGCCCGCGCGTTCGCATGGCGATCGACGCCAACCCATGGCGCCGGCGCTCGGACGAACCCCATGGCGTGTCGGGCTCGCGGCATCCATCATCGTGCTGCTCGCCATCGTCGCCGTCGGGACCTACGCCGCCGTGTCCTCGGATGGCGACTGGCGATCGTGGCTCATCCTTCCGGCGGCGCGCTCGGCGTCCACCATGGCGCCCGTCGCGCGTGACGTCGTACTCGCCATTCCCCGACGCGGCGAGTCGGCGCTGACGCGGGCGAGGAGCCTGGCGGCCGGCGGCGATCTTCACAACGCGCTGTCGGTGCTCGATCGTGTCCGCACCACCGATCCGCAGAAGTCCGACGCCGACGCGCTGCGCGCCGACATCCAGCGCCAGTTGCTGAGCCTCACCGAAGAGGGTCTGCGGTGAAATGCTCCAAGTGCGGCTACCTCGGATTTGAAACGGGCGACAGGTGCCGCAATTGCGGCTACGAGTTCTCGCTCGCGGAATCATTCGCCTTCCCCGATCTGCCGTTGCGGCGGGACTCCGCGGCGCCCGGAGAGCGATTCCCTTCGTCCCTGTCACCGTCGTTCCGGTCTAATGTTGCCACCGCAACGACGCCGGCAACCGCAAAGACTGTCGCGCCCCCGGCGATGGACGCGGAGCCCGAGTTGCTGTTGTTTGGCCAGCCCTTCGAGGACGACCTCCCGCTGATCATGAAGCCGTCGCCCCCGCGGCCTCCGCTGTCGGTCCGACGATCGACGCCGGAAGTGCCTCGCTCCCGGGCAGTCGCGCCGCGCTCCGCGAACCTCGACCTCGGTCTGGAACCTCACGCGCGCCTGGCCGAGCCGCCGCGTTCCGTGTCCTCCGAGGATGGACGATTGCACGAGCCCGACCCACAGGGGGAAGACGCCGGCGTGTTCCGTCGCGCGCTGGCATCGGTCGTCGATTCCGCCATCCTGCTGACGATTGACGCCGCCGTGGTTTATCTGACCATGCAGATTTGCGGGCTGACGGCCGCCGAGCTCGGGCTGCTGCCGAAAGGGCCGCTGATTGCGTTCCTGGTCGTTCAGAACCTGGGCTACCTCGTCGTGTTCACCGCCGGGGGCCAGACCCTTGGGAAGATGGCGACCGGCATCAAAGTGGTGACGTCCGATCCCCTCGAATCGGTCGATGTGACGTGCGCACTGAAGCGAACCGTGGCGTGGCTGGTGCTGGTCGGTCCCGGCGGGCTCGGATTGCTCTCGGCGCTCTTCAGCGAAAACCATCGCGGCCTTCACGACATTTTCGCCGGCACGCGCGTTGTCCGCACTTCCGCGTGAGCGACGGGATTCGCATCCCGCCGCGCCCGCTGTTCGCCCTCGCGGTGGCCACGGCGCTCGGCGCCGGTTACGCGCCGTTTGCCCCCGGCACTGTCGGTTCCGCTGTGGGTGTCCTGCTCTGGCTCGTGCTCCCATCCTCATCATTGGTTCAGGGGATCGGCATCCTGGCGCTCGTCGTGGTCGGGGCGTGGAGCGGCAACGTGGCCGAACGGCATTTCGGCCGGACCGATCCGAGCCAGGTCGTGGTTGATGAAGTGGCCGGGATGCTCGTGACGCTTTTTCTTGTCCCAGTCGGCTGGGCGGGCGCGCTCGGCGCGTTTCTTCTGTTCCGCCTCGCCGACATCGTCAAACCGTTCCCCGCCAACCGGCTCGAGCGGCTCCCGGGCGGGATCGGCATCATGGCCGACGACATCATGGCCGGCGTCTACGCAAACGTGGCGCTCCGACTCACGCTGGCGCTCGCCCATCGCGTGATGGGGTAATCGGAAATCGGAAATTGGGCAATTGAGTAATCGGGTAATCTGGTAACTGCGTAGTTGTAGCGGCAGCAGCTACCCAATTACCCGATTACCCAATTACCCGATTACCCGATGAAGACCTGCATCATTGCGGTGGGCAGCGAGATGTTGACGCCGTTTCGCGTCGACACGAATTCGCTGTTTGTCACCGAACGCCTCAACACCATCGGCGGCGATGTTCGTCTGAAGGCCGTCGTCGGGGACGACGTCGATGAGCTGGCCGCCGTTCTCGAGGGGGCCCTCGGTTGGGCCGACGTGGTCGTGATCACCGGGGGACTCGGCCCGACCGCCGACGACATCACACGTGACGGCGTGGCCCGTGTCCTGCAATTGCCGCTCGACGAGCACGAACCCGTCGCCGCGCGCATTCGCGAACGGTTTGAGCGGCGCGGCATGACGATGCCCGAGATCAATCGGCGGCAGGCCATGGTGCCGCGCGGCGCAACGCTTCTCGAGAACCCCAACGGCACAGCGCCCGGATTGTGGCTCGAGCACGGACGAACGGCCATCGTCTTGTTGCCCGGACCGCCTCGCGAGATGAAGCCGATGTTCGAGTCGGTGGTGCGCGATCGTCTCGCGCCGCGAAGCGAAGGCCGGGGCTTGTTCCGGCGCGTCCTGAAGATCACGGGCCGGACCGAATCTGACGTCGACGCCATAGCGCAGCCCGTGTACGTCCGCTGGTTGTCGCAGACGGTGCCGATCACCACGACCATCCTTGCGGTGATGGGCCAGATCGAGCTGCACCTGACGGCGAGCGCTCCAAGTCGAGAAGCGGCGGACGGGGCGCTCGATCCCGCGGTCCGCGAACTTCAGAAGGCGCTGGCCGCCGACGTCTACAGCGTGGATGGATCGCCCCTCGAATCGGTGGTTGGCGCGCTGCTGCGCGAGCGCCATTGGTCGATTGCGGTGGCCGAGTCGTGCAGTGGAGGCCTGCTTGCGTCGCGTTTGACCGATGTGCCCGGCAGCTCCGACTACGTCGAGCGCGGCGAGGTGTGCTACAGCAATCGGGCCAAGATCGATTCGCTCGGCGTGCCCGAGACGCTACTGGCCGCACACGGCGCGGTGAGCGAGCCGGTGGCGCGGGCGATGGCCGAGGGCGTCCGCGCAAAGGCCGCCACCGAGGTCGGCATCGGCGTCACCGGCATCGCAGGACCTGGCGGCGGCACACCTGACAAGCCGGTCGGAACCGTCGCGATTGCCGTCGTCGCGGGCGGTTTCGAGCGCGTCCGAACGTTTCAATTCATGGGCCCTCGCGAGATGGTCAAGTTTCAATCCGCGCAGGCCGCGTTGAACATGCTGCGCCTGCTGTTGATTTCGGAGAAGTAGGCTGACGCGATCACGGTGTTCCAAAGTCGGTTATCCTCGTTCCTGGCATGGCCCTCATTCTCCTCCTCGCGTATTTCATCGGCTCGGTGCCGTTCGCGCTGCTGCTCGCGCGCCGCTGGGGCGGTGACAATCTCCGGCGCATCGGCAGCGGAAACGTCGGCGCCGCCAATGCCATGCGCGCCTCGGGCGTCCGGGCGGGTGTGCTGGCCGCGGTTCTCGATATCGCGAAGGGCGCGGCGAGCGTGGCGCTCGCGATGCGCTTGAGCACGGATGCGAGAATGCCGGCGGCGGCCGGCCTGGCGGCGATCGTCGGACACATCTACCCGGTGTGGCTGCGGTTCAAGGGCGGAAAGGGCGTCGCGACGGCGTGCGGAGTGTTTTCCGTCCTGACGCCGCTGGCGGTGCCGCCCGCGCTGTTCGTCTTTCTGGCGACAGCCTGGGCAACCAGGTACGTGTCGCTCGGATCGGTGCTGGCCTCGCTCGCGCTTCCACCCATCGCCTATGCGACCGGCGGGACGGCTGCCGCGGTGATGGCGGCCGCGGCCGCCGCGATCCTCATCATCTTCAGGCATCGCGGGAACCTGTGGCGGCTGCGCGCAGGCACCGAGCGACGGCTGGGAGCGCGCGCCTGATGGCGACCAGTCTGGCCGTGCTTGGAGCCGGCAGCTGGGGGACGGCGCTGGCGGTGCACTTGAGCCGAGTCGGTCACGATGTGCGATTGTGGGCGCGCGACCGGGCGCTTGTCGACGACATGACCGCCCGCCGGGCCAACGCCGTGTACTTGCCCGACGTGACGTTGCCCGGCTCGATCGTGGTGACGCACGACCTCGGCCACGCGCTCGACGGAGCGGCGCTCGTGATTTGCGCGGTCCCTTCGCACGGATGTCGCGCGGTGTTGCGGCGCGCGGCGCCTTACCTGGCCGGCCAGGCCACCATCGTCAGCACGACGAAAGGGCTCGAACGTGACACGCACCTCCGCGTGTCGCAGATCATCGCGGAGGAGGCCGGACCCGACTATCCGGTGGTCGTCCTATCGGGACCCAGTTTCGCTCCGGAAGTCGCCCAACAACTGCCCACGGCGGTGCTCGCGGCTTCGGCGAATGCGCGGGCGACCGAGATTGTCCAGGCCGAGTTCCGCGCTCCCTATTTCAGGCTGTACGGCAGCGACGATGTGGTGGGTGTTGAGATTGGCGGGGCGATGAAGAACGTCATCGCCATCGCCGCCGGCGTGGTCGACGGACTGGGGCTCGGCCACAACGCGCTTGCCGCTCTCATCACGCGCGGGCTCGCCGAAATCACGAGGCTGGCCTGCGCCGCCGGTGGACGCCGCGACACGCTCGCCGGCCTGAGCGGGTTGGGCGATCTCGTCCTCACCTGCACGGGGACGCTCAGCCGGAACCGTCACGTCGGCATCGAACTGGCGCGCGGCCGCCAATTGGGCGACGTGCTGGCCGGCATGAAGATGATCGCAGAGGGCGTGCAGACGACCGGCGCCGTCCTGGCTCTGGGCTCACGCTACGGAGTCGAATTGCCGATCACGACGCAAATGGCCGAAGTGCTGAGCGGGCGCCTCGACGTGCGGTCCGCTGTCGAGGCGTTGATGATTCGCCGCCAGCGAGCCGAGGCCGAGACACAATAGCGAATTGGGTAATTGAGTAATTGGTAATTGGGTAATTGAGTAATTGGGTCGTTGAGTAATTGCGTACGGGCATGGGGTCTCTTGGCACCGCGCCAGCTGAGACTTTGGTACGATTAACTCAAATGGAGCGTAGTCGGCTCATCAAGTCGTCGATCTTCTCTTTCGCGTAAACCGACTAATACTGACGCAACGCCGCCGCCCAAGAACACCGGCAAAAGCCATAGGCTGACCCAGTGATAGTATCCGGCGACAGCCAAAATAGGGCAGGTGAGAAATGAGACGATCCGAAGCGCCCGCATGGGCGAATTCTACACCTTTGGGTTTGTGAACGCGCGAATCACCTTAGTCAATTACTCAATTACCCAATTACCCAATTACCCAATTACCCAATCCCGTGTCTCTCCTTGGCCGCCTTCGCGACAGTCTGTCCCGCACGAAGCACCAGATCGTCGATCGCTTCGACGCCATCGTCCGCCTCGCCGACGCCCCCGAGCGCCGATCTCGGGCGATCGACGTGGCGACCATGGACGCGCTCGAGGAACTGCTCGTGTCGGCCGATCTCGGTGTCGCGGCCGCGAGCCGGATCATCGGATCGGTGAACGCGCAGGCTCGCAATGGCGCGAGCCTGAGAGACCTGGTCAAACAGGAGATCCGGCGCGTCTTCGAGGCGGTCGACGCCCCGGTGGAGGTCGCGCACCGCCCCAAAATCGTGCTGATCGTGGGCGTCAACGGCACCGGCAAGACGACGACCGTGGGGAAGCTGGCGAATCTGCTGAGGCTCGAAGGGCGCCGCCCGCTCATTTGCGCGGCCGATACCTTCCGGGCGGCCGCCGTCGAGCAGCTGGAGATCTGGGCGGACCGCGCGGGCGTCGAGATCGTCCGCGCGCGCGAGGGCGCCGACCCGGCCGCCGTGGTGTTCGACGCGATCTCGTCGGGCAAGGCGAAAGGATGCGATCCGATTCTGGTGGACACGGCCGGACGGCTCCACACGCGAGTCAACCTGATGCAGGAGCTCGAAAAGATCCGGCGCGTGGCGTCGCGCGAAGTCGAGGGCGCGCCGCAGGAGGTGCTGCTGGTGCTCGACGCCACGGTGGGCCAGAACGGCCTTGTCCAGGCGCGGGAATTCATGAACGTCGCGGGCGTCAACGGCATCGTGCTGACGAAGCTCGACGGCACAGCCAAGGGCGGCGTGGCCGTGGCCATCGCCAACGATTTGAAATTGCCGATCCGGTACGTCGGCGTGGGCGAGGCGATGGACGACCTCGTGCCGTTTTCAGCCGATGAATATGTAAACGGCCTGTTCGAAGAGAAGTGGTAGCCAGGGACTTTATGGATCGCGCGCTGTCTCTCGCCGCGCGCGGGCGGGGCCGCACGAGTCCGAACCCGCTGGTGGGCGCGGTGGTCGTGGCTGGCGACGGAGTGATCGTGGGCCAGGGGTTTCACCGCCGCGCCGGCGAGCCGCACGCCGAAGTCGTGGCGCTGCAGGAGGCAGGCGCGCGCGCGCGCGGGGCGACGATGTACTGCACGCTCGAGCCCTGCTGCCACGTCGGGCGCACGGGGCCGTGCGTCACGGGGATCGTCGCGGCCGGCATCGCGAGGGTCGTCGCCGCCATCCAGGATCCGAATCCCCTCGTGAACGGCAAGGGCTTCGAATACTTACGGACGCACGACGTGGATGTGCAGGTCGGGCTCGGCGCGCCGGCGGCGCTGGCGCTCAACCAGCCGTTTCTCACGCTCGTCCGCGACCACCGGCCGTTCGTCATCCTGAAGGCGGCGATGAGCGTGGACGGCTATCTCAGCGAGGCGCCGGGCCGCCGGACCGATCTGACGTCGGCGGCCGCCGCCCGGCATGCCCACCGTCTTCGTGCCGAGGTGGACGCCATTGGCGTGGGCGCCGGGACCGTGCTCGTCGACGATCCCCGCCTGACGGCGCGTGGCGCTTTTCGCGAGCGCCCCCTCACCCGCGTGATCTTCGATCGCCGCCTGCGAACGCCTGCCGGTGCGGCCGTGCTCTCGACACGCTCGCTCGGGCCTGTCATCATCATCACATCGGCCGCCTCGGCGCGGAACCGGGCGCTGCGCGAGCCGCTCGAGGCGCAGGGGGCGGAAGTGGACGCAGCGGCCGACGACACGTTTCGCGCGGCTCTCGACCGCCTCGCCGCGCGTCAGCTGGAATCGCTCCTCCTCGAGGGTGGCGCCGCGTTGCACGCGGCGGCCTGGGACGAGGGCGTGGTGGACTTCGTGCAGTTGTACGTGGCGCCACGAACGATCGGATCGGGCGGCGTTCCGTTTCTCGAGGGTCGGGCCTTTCGGTCGGCGGATCTGGTCGATCGCCGCGTTGAAAGGCTCGGTCCCGACACCTTGATTGAGGGGTATGTTCACGGGCCTCGTTGAAGAAGTGGGTGAGCTCGTCGAGCTGACGCCCACGAGCGGCGGGCTTCGGTTGCGGATTGCCTCGCCGCTCGCGCGCGAGCTGGCCCCGGGCGACAGCCTGGCCATCAACGGCGTCTGCCTGACGGTCATTCTCACGACAGGGTCCGAGGTGCACACCGACGTCGGCCCCGAAACCATCCGCGTCACCACACTCGGGTCGCTGGCGCCGGGCGCGTCCCTGAATCTCGAACGTCCGCTTCGCGCGGACGGTCGGCTCGGCGGACACTTCGTGCAGGGACACGTGGACGCGATCGGTGACATCGAAGAGATGCGCGCCGACGCGGACTTTCACTGGATCACGGTCGGCTTTCCCCGGCACCTGGCGCCCTACGTGGTGCAGAAAGGGTCGATCACGGTGGACGGCATCAGCCTCACCATCGCCAGGCTGGGTGTGGATCGTTTCGACATTCAAGTCGTTCCTTACACCATGCAGCACACCAACCTGAGCCGCGCGCAGTTGCGCGACCGCGTCAACCTCGAATGTGACATGGTTGGCAAGTACGTCGTGCGCGCCGCCGAACTGGCGGGGCTCAGTCTGGCTGGCATTCGACCGGGAGAGGTGACGCATTGAAACGGCAGATGCAAATCGCCAAGGGCGCCCGGCGTCATGCGGGCCCGTTCGCCCCAATCGACGCCGCGCTCGAGGCCATCCGCGCCGGCCGGATCGTCATCGTCGTCGACGATGCGGATCGCGAGAATGAGGGCGATCTGACGATTGCGGCCGAGAAGATCACGCCCGAAGCGATTAATTTCATGGCTCGCTACGGGCGGGGGCTGGTCTGCCTGTCGATGACACCCGAGCGCCTCGACGAGCTGGAGATACCGCTGATGGTGTCGCAGAACAGTTCGCGGTTCGAGACGGCGTTCTGCGTGTCGATCGAAGCCAAGGGCCAGACGAGCACCGGTATTTCGGCGAGCGACCGCGCCGCCACCGTGCGCGCCGCCATCGACCCCGCCACGCGCCCGCGCGATCTGGCGCGGCCCGGTCACATGTTCCCCCTCCGGTCGCGCACCGGCGGCGTGATGGTGCGCGCCGGCCAAACCGAGGCGGCCGTCGATCTGGCCCGCATCGCAGGACTGTATCCGGCCGGCGTCATCTGCGAGATCATGAACGAAGACGGCACGATGGCGCGCGTCGCCGAGCTCACGAAGTTCGCGAAGCGCCACGGGCTGCTCATGGTGACGATTGCCGATCTCATCAAGTACCGCACGCTCAACGAGTCGCTCGTCAAGCGCGTGGCGTCGGCGAAGCTGCCCACCGAGTACGGGAAGTTTCACATCCATGCGTTCGAGAGCCTGGTCGACAAACAGACGCACGTGGCCATGGTGTGCGGCGACATTGGCGACGGCCGGGACGTGCTCGTGCGCGTGCATTCGCAGTGCCTGACGGGAGACGTCCTGCATTCGGTGCGCTGTGACTGCGGCGCTCAACTCGATATCGCCATGCAGCGGATCGCGGCCGACGGCCGCGGCGTGCTGCTCTATCTGCACCAGGAGGGCCGCGGCATCGGGCTGGCGAACAAGATCCGCGCCTACGAGCTGCAGGACGAGGGCTTCGACACTGTCGAAGCGAACGAGCGCCTGGGGTTCAAAGCCGACCAGCGCGATTACGGCGTCGGTGTACAGATTCTGCGCGATCTCGGCGTGCGATCCATGCGGCTGCTCAGTAACAACCCGCGTAAACTGGTCGGCATCGAAGGCTACGGGTTGTCGGTCAGCGAGTGGCTGCCGCTCGAGATTCCCGCCTCCGACTCGACCCGGCGGTACCTGAAGACGAAGAAGGACAAACTCGGCCACAAGTTATCGAGCGTATGAGTATCAAGAGTCAACTGCACTCGAGCCGCGACTTTCTGATGGTGGGCTTGCGCAAGGCCTCGCGCGGGCCTGCACCGAACGCGCAGACCGAGAAACTGCTGGGCGCGTGCATCGATCTCGTGGACCAACTGGCGCGGCAGCCAGACCTCGTCACCGTGCCCGATCTCGAGAAGACGCTGGGCGTGCTCCATCAAGCCGCGAAGGAGTTGGACGACGGGACGGCGGCGACGACTGCGGTCGTGGGCTCGATTCAGCAGGCGATTGGGCGGCTGCAGGCCCTCCGAGGCGAACTAGCCGTCACGTAGGGGCTCCGCCATGGCCCCGTGCCGTCCTTCCTTCAGGAGGTCGTGAATGCTGCTCAGGCGATTGGTCCCTGTCCTGTTCGTGTTGGGTCTCTGCGCTGTCGGTCTCCGCGCACAGCAGCAGTTCACGCTGCTTGCCACCGTCCTCGACGCCGAGAAAGGGACGCCGGTTGAAACGCTCACTCCGGCCGATGTCCACGTGGTGGAGGACGGCGTCGAGGCAGCGGTCGTGAAAGTGGACCCGGTCGTCCGCACGGTCAAGGTGCAGTTGCTCATCGACAACGGCGTCGGCATCGGGCAGAACCTGTCCGAACTGCGCAACGGCGTCCGCGGGCTCCTCGAGAAGTTGCCACCCGACGTCGAAACAACCGTCGTGACCACAGCGCCGCAGGCGCGCGTTCTCGTTCGGCCCACGAAGAATCGCGAGGAACTGCTGAAGGGCGTCGACCGCCTGACGCCCGACTCCAGCCCGGGTAGATTTACCGAGAGCCTGACCGAGGCAGCCGAGCGGGCGAACAAGGACAAGGACACCTTCACGGTCATCATCACGGCCGGCACCACGAGCGGCGATGGATACATTCGGGACGTACACACGAAACGACTGCTCGAGCAGGTCCGCGGCAAGCCGATGATCATTCACGTCCTCATGTACCGCGGTGAGAAATCGGCGACCGGAGGCGATGCCCAGATCGAGGTCGGCCAGAATGTGACGAAGATGACCGGCGGGCGCTACGAATCCATCAACAACATGAGCGGGTACGCCGCGGTGTTGCCCCAGCTCGGCGCGGACGTGGCGAAGCAGGTCATCGGAAGCACCCGCCAGTTCAGGATCACCGTGCAGCGCCCGAACGGCAAGTCCGGCAATCTCGGCAAGCTCGCCATGAGCGCCGGCGCGCGGGTGGTGTCGAGTGTGAGAGTGGAGTGACCCTGCTCTGTTTCCTTGTTTGACACTCCGCCGGCCGGTCAACTACGATAAGGGTTTGCGCTAGAGCAGCTTAGCGCGATATCACCGGTTTGACTGCGGCCTGACCACCATGTTCGACTCCCTCGGCACGCGCCTCCAGGACGTCTTCAAAACGCTTCGCGGCGAGAGGACCCTGACGCCAGAAAGCGTCGAAGCCGCACTTCGCGAGATTCGCCTGGCTCTGCTCGAGGCCGACGTCAATTTCAAGGTCGTCAAGGCGTTTGTCGATCGCGTCCGGGATCGGGCGATGGGGCAGGACGTGCTCCGCAGCCTCTCGCCGTCGCAGCAAGTCGTCAAGATCGTCCGGGACGAAATGCTGGCCCTCTTCGGCAACGCCGAAGGAGGGCTGCAGCCGACGAGCAAGCGGCCTCGCGTCGTGCTGCTGCTCGGTTTGCAGGGCGCCGGCAAGACGACAACGGCCGGCAAGCTCGGGAAGTGGCTGGTTGCGCAGGGCCGCCATCCGCTGCTCGTGTCGACCGATGTGAAGCGGCCGGCCGCGATTGAGCAGCTCAACGTGGTCGGGGCCAAGGCGTCGGTGCGCGTGTACGACCCGCCCGGTGAACTTGACGCGGTCGCTCGCGCGCGAGGGGCCCTGACGGAAGCCGGCCACCTGGGTTTCGACGTCGTCATCGTCGATTCCGCCGGCCGGCTGCACATCGACGACGAGTTGATGACCGAGCTGGTCGCGATTCGGGATGTGACCGACGCGTCCGACCGGCTCTACGTCGCCGACGCCATGACCGGGCAGGACGCCATCAAGAGCGCCGGCGAGTTTCACCGGCGTGTGGGCGTGACCGGTGTCGTCCTGACGAAGCTCGACGGCGACGCGCGCGGCGGCGCGGCGCTGTCTGTCGTGTCCGTCGTCGGCGTGCCGATTGCGTTTGCCGGCAGCGGCGAACGCCTCGAGGACTTCGAGCCGTTTCATCCGGAGCGCGTCGTGTCGCGCGTGCTCGGGATGGGAGACGTGCTCTCGCTCATCGAGCGGGCGGAAGCGGCGATCGGCGAGGGTGACGCGGAGCGCCTTGAAGAGAAGATCCGGTCGAACGAGTTCACACTCGAGGATTTTCGCGATCAGCTCCGGACGATCAAGAAGATGGGACCGCTCGAGCAGATCATGGGGATGCTGCCGGGCATGGGCAACATCAAGGCGCTGGCGGAGAACAAGCCGGACGAGAAGCAGTTGTCGCGTGTGGAGGCGATCATCGGCTCGATGACGCCCGACGAACGCCGGAAGCAGCACATCATCAACGGCAGCCGACGCAAACGTATTGCGAAGGGCAGCGGGACGTCGGTCGAGGAAGTAAATCGTCTGCTGAAGCAGTTCGTGCAGATGCAGAAGATGTTGAAGTCGCTCGGCGGGATGGCCGGGCTGGCGGGCGGCGGCGGAAAGCAGGGCCGCCGTCGAGCCATGCAGATGCTGCGCGGCCGCGGGTAGTCCGCGGCGCTCGACTTGGCGGGCCTCAATGGCCCGCCGTAAGTAACGCCCAGCGAAACAGATGTTCGAGGTCGAGCCTCGGGCGTCATTGAGGAGTCAGAGCAATGTTAGCGATTCGTTTGCGCCGGGCCGGGTCGAAAAAGCGTCCGTTCTTCCGCGTCGTCGTGGCCGATTCGCGTGCCGCGCGCGACAGCTCCTTCGTGGAGATTCTGGGTCACTACAACCCACGTACCAAACCGGCGCTCGTCGACGTCAACAAAGAGCGCGTGGACTATTGGATGAGCAAGGGCGCACAGCCCTCCGATTCGGTGCGGACGCTCATCGCGCGCCATCTCACGCCGATCGCGGCGACGGCGGTCGCTGCCGAGGCGCCGAAAGTCCTGTGAGCGCTGTGAGCGCAGGGAACGACGTCGGGGGTGTGCGGGCGGTCGTCGAATTGCTGGCGCGATCGTT
Organism: uncultured Acidobacteriota bacterium; assembly: GCA_963755195.1. Taxonomy (GTDB): domain Bacteria; phylum Acidobacteriota; class Vicinamibacteria; order Vicinamibacterales; family CAVVIG01; genus CAVQJU01. Next base: position 566,226 of record CAVWIZ010000002.1, read on the forward strand.
GGTCGATCGGCCCGCGGACGTGAAGGTCGTCGAGTCGCAGCACGGCGGCACGACACTCGTGGAGTTGTACGTGGCGCCGGGCGACGCGGGGCGGATGCTCGGACGTCAGGGCCGGACGGTGGCCGCATTGCGGACGCTGGCGGCGACGGCCGGTGAACGCGAAGGCAAGACCGTCACGCTCGAAATCCGGGACACGCCCTACAAGGGGTGACTCGGGGCAACGTGATCTGGGATCAAATGGCCGTCGTGGGGCGCATCGCGCGGGCGCACGGCAATCGCGGCCAGGTGATTGTGAATCTCGACACGGATTTCCCGGAGGAGCGGTTTCGGCCCGGCGCCGAGCTGTTCACGATGCGCGACGGGGTCGTGGAAACGCTGAGGCTCACGGCGGCCCGGTTTCAGGGTGGCCGGCCGGTGGTCGGCATCAGCGGCGTCGACACGATGGACGCCGCCGAGGGGCTGGCGGGCCTTGAGTTGAGGATCCCGGCGGATTGGCTCGCGGCGCTGCCGTCGGGCACGTTCTACCATCACGACCTGGTCGGCTGCCGGGTCGAGACTGGCGGCGGAGTAGAAGTCGGGGTCGTCGAGGGCGTGGAAGGCACGCTGCAGGGCAGCCGGCTCGTGGTCGCCGGAGCGAGCGGCCAGATTCTGATCCCGTTGGCCGTCGAGATTTGCACGACGATCGACGTGGGGGCCAAGCGCATCGTCATCGACCCGCCGGAAGGATTGCTGGATTTGAACGCGTGACTTTCGACATCGTCACCATCTTTCCGGCGATGGTCCGGCACGCGCTCGGCGACGGCGTGGTGGGCCGCGCGATCGACCGTGGGACGCTCGACGTCGCGATTCACGACCTTCGCGATTTCACGACCGATCGGCATCGTGTCGTGGACGACGTGCCTTACGGCGGCGGGCCCGGGATGGTGTTGAAGCCCGACCCGATTTTTCGAGCGCTCGAGGCTATCGAGGAGCGGCGGGGGCGTCCGCTGACGACCGTGTTGACGTCGCCGCAAGGTGCGCGGTTCACGCAGGTTGAGGCCGTGCGGTTCAGCCGCGCCGAGCATGTGGTGCTCCTTTGCGGCCGATACGAAGGGGTGGATGAGCGCGTGCGGGCGCGCGTCGACGAGGAAATCTCGATCGGCGACTACGTGCTGAGCGGCGGTGAGCTGCCCGCGCTCGTGGTGCTCGACGCGGTGGCACGGCTGGTGCCGGGAGTCGTGGGGGACGATCAGTCGGTGGCCGAAGATTCGTTCAGCCGGGGGCTGCTCGACTTTCCGCACTACACGCGGCCGGCCGAGGTCGAGACGCTGAAGGTGCCCGACGTCTTGTTGTCGGGAAACCACGCGGAGATTCGGCGCTGGCGCAAGCGCGAGGCGCTCAGTCGCACGCTCGACCGCCGGCCGGAGCTCCTGGCGGGGGCGGCGCTCGACGAAGAAGAGCGGGAGATTCTGCGGGAGATCGTCGCAGAGCGCAAGACATAGGACGGGCCTTGCTGGAGAGTTCGTAGCGCAGGCCGTCAGGCCTGCTGAGGAGTCTGTGATGGGCGCAATTGAAGTGGTGGAGAAACCGCAACTGACGCAACGACCGGAGATGAAGTCCGGCGACACCGTTCGTGTGCACGTGAAGGTTCGCGAGGGCGACAAAGAGCGCATCCAGATCTTCGAGGGCGTCGTCATCGGCATGCATCGGGGCGGCGCGCGCGCGTCGTTCACCGTGCGGAAAGTGTCGTTCGGCCAGGGCGTCGAGCGCATCTTTCCGTTGCATTCGCCGACGATTCAGAAGGTCGAAGTGACGCGCTCGGCCAAGGTGCGCCGCGCGAAGCTCTACTATCTGCGCGATCTGAAGGGCAAGGCGGCGCGCATGAAGGACACGCAGAAGAGCACCGACAACTAGCGGTTGTCAGGCACCCATGGTTCGCGTTCCCGCCACGCGGACGCTCGAGAACGCGCTGCGCCGCGTCGGGTTCGTGTACGTCGCCGGCGTTGACGAGGTGGGGCGGGGGTGCCTGGCGGGACCGGTCGTCGCGGCCGCCGTCGTGCTTCACCCCGACCGACGCGTGTCGGGCGTCTCCGATTCGAAGGTCGTGCCCGCCGACGAACGCGAGCAGCTCTACGACGAGATCATCCGGTACGCGGTGGCCTGGGCGGTCGCGGAGGCCGATCCGACGGAAATCGACCGAATCAACATCCACCAGGCGTCGCTCAGAGCCATGCAGCGGGCGATCTTGACGCTGGCGCCGCTTCCCGACGTCGTCCTGGTCGACGCCTTTCGCGTCCCCGATCTGCCGATGGCTCAGCGCGGCGTGCGGCACGGCGACCGTCGCTGTTCGGCGATTGCCGCGGCGTCGATCGTGGCCAAAGTCACCCGCGATCGACAGATGCGGGTGCTCCATGAGCGCGACCCGCGGTACGGGTTCGACCGGCACAAAGGCTACGCCACGGCTGAGCACCTTGACGCCGTTGCACGATTCGGCTACTCGGATGTGCATCGGCGGTCATTCCGGCCGTCGACGCTGTTTGATACCATTGATTGAAGCGAACACGTGGCCCTCGATCGCGTCGCCACACTCCGAAACGCCGAGAAGCTGCTGCGCCAGGGAAAGCTGGAAGCGGCCATCGCGGAATACGTCCGTATCGTCGAGGATCAGCCCCGCGATCTGAACACGACGAACATGCTCGGCGATCTGTACGTGCGCACCGGCCAGGTCGACAAAGCCGTCGACCAGTTCATCCGCATCGCCGACAGCCTGAACGACGACGGATTCCTGCCGAAAGCCGGCGCGCTCTACAAGAAGATCCTCAAGCTCAAACCGGACCACGAGCACGCGCTCGTGCAGGGGGCCGAAATCGCCGCCAGCCAGGGCCTGCTGGCCGACGCGCGCAACTATCTCAACGCGGTGGTGGAGCGGCGCCGCGGGCGCGGCGACAAGCGCGGCGTCGCGCAGGCGATCATCAGGCTTGGCTCGCTCGACTCGACGGATTTCGAGGCGCGTGCGGCCGCCGCCGCCGCGCGGGTGGACATCGGCGACCTGCCAGGCGCCGTCGCCGACCTCAAGGAGCTGGCTGGCGAGCTCGCCGGAGCCGGGCGCCAGCCGGAAGCCGTTGAGGCGCTTCGCCAGGCGGCGGCCATCGATCCCGCCGACCTGGAGGTCCGCGAGCGACTGCTCAACGTGTACCTCGCGGCCGGCGATTTCGCGGGCGCCCGCGATTGTGCGAGCACCGCCGACCAATTCAGGGCGCTGGCCGCGGCGCTCGAGGCGCAAGGGTACACCGACGACGCGCTCGGCGCGTTGCGCGAGGCCGCCCGACTCGACCCGGACGACGCCGCCCTGCGGACGCAGCTCGCGCGGACGTTTGTGGCGCGAGGCGACTTGCAGACAGCCGGCGAGTACCTGACCGTCGAGACGGCTGGCAACGATCCACAGCTGCTGCTCATCGTGGCCGAGATCCAGCTGCGCGGGGAGGGCGTCGAGGACGGGCTGGCGCTCCTGCGGCGGCTGCTCGACGAGGATTCGAGCCGCCGCGACGACATCGCGCAGGTCGGATGGAAGGTCGCCGAGCACGCGCCCGACGTCGGACTCCAGGTCGTCGAGCTGGCCGCCGGCAACGCCGTGACGCAAGGCGACTGGCCGTCGGCGGCGGCGGCGCTCCAGGAATTTGTCACGCGCGTGCCCAACCACATTTCGGCGCTCATGCGCCTGGTGGAAGTCTGCGTGGACGGCGGCCTTGAATCGTCCATGTTCAGTGCGCAGGGGCAGCTGGCCGATGCGTACCTCGAGGCTGGCCTGGCCGCCGAAGCGCGGTTCATCGCCGAAGATCTGGTGGCGCGCGAGCCGTGGGAGCGTTCGAACATCGAGCGGTTCCGGCGCGCACTGGTTTTGATGGGCGAGCCGGATCCAGACGGCTTGATCGCCGACCGCCTGAGCGGCCAGAGTCCGTTCACGAGCACCGATCTGTCAGGCGATGAGTTTTCGGCCCTGGACGATCAACCGCCGGCAGGGCCCGCGGAGGTGTTGGAGGTTGACGAGGTGGTCGAGCCGCCATCGCCTGAGCCGGATCACACCGCGGCGTCGGCACCGCTCGCGTCGGAACCGCCACCGCGGCCCCAGAAGCGCCGAAAGCAGGCAGAGCCCGAAGAGCACGGACAGCCTTCGCACTTCGAGCTCAGCGCCAACGCGATCGACATGAACGGGATTTTCGGCGAGCCTGATCCGCCGCCTCCTGCCAGGCCCGCGCCGCCGCAGGCGAAAGCCGCAGCGCCGACCAAGACGCAGGCGCACGCCGCGCAGGAGAGCGTGGAAGTGGATCTGAGCATCGTGCTTGGCGACCTCAGGCCGCCGGCGCAGCAGGACCCGTCGACGGGAACCGCGTCCCCGGCGCCGGCGCCTCTTGGTGACGGCGACATCGACAACGTGTTCGCGCACTTGCGGGACGAGGCGTCGAGACGAACCGCCGGCGAAGCGGCCGAGGAACAAATGAAGGAAGGGATGGTCTTGCGGCAGGCGGGCAAGATCGATGAAAGCATTGCCGCGTTCGAGCTGGCCGCACGCTCGCCCCGGCACCGTTTCCAGGCGGCGACGCTCATCGCCCGGACCTACCGCGAACGAGGGCAGATGCCCAGAGCGATCGAATGGTTCGAACGGGCCGCACAGGCGCCGTCGCCGACTGCAGACGAGGGGCACATGCTCCTGTACGAGCTGGCCGACGCGCTCGAGTCGGTCGGAGAAGTCGGGCGCGCGCTGGCGATTTGCATGGAGCTGCACGCTGAGGCCGGTGATTACCGCGACGTCGCGGCGCGTGTCGATCGGCTCGCCAAGGAACAGACGCGAGGATGAGACCCTGATTCGCCGGCTGGTCTACGTCGCGTTCTTCCTCGAGGTCGGATTGCTGCTCGTCGTGTTGCCGTGGTCGTCGTTCTGGGACCGGAACTACTTCGCGCACACCTGGCCGGCTCTGCGTCCATTCCTGGGCAACAACTTCGTTCGCGGCGCCATCACCGGACTCGGCGTGGTCAACCTCGTCGCCGGGTTTGCCGATCTCACGCTCGTCTTCGCCACGCGTCAACCTCGCGTCGACGCGTCGGGCCGACCCGCCGCGTGACCCTCTGCCTCATCACCGACCGGCGCAGGGCGGCGGTCGTGGAGCAGTGTCGCGCCGCCGTGGCGGCCGGCATCGATCTCATCCAGGTCCGCGAACGCGATCTCGACGCGGCCGCGCTCGCCGAACTGGTTGCCGGCCTCGTGCGAATGACCCGTGGCACGGCCACACGTGTCGTCGTCAATGACCGGCTTGACGTTGCGCTGGCGTGCGGAGCGGACGGCGTCCACCTGCGGGGCGACTCGATCGCGGGGGCAAGAGTCCGGGCGGTCGCGCCCGCCGGTTTTCTCATCGGGCGATCGGTTCATCGGGTTGACGAAGCGGTCGGTGTCGCTCGGGACGTCGACTATCTGATCGCGGGCACGGTGTTTCCCACCTCGTCGAAGCCCGGGCTGGAGACCTTTCTGGGGTTGGCGGGCCTTGCCGCCATCGCTCGCGCGGTGTCGGTCCCGGTGTTGGCCGTCGGCGGTGTTACGCTGGACCGAATCGGGCCTGTGGCCGACGCGGGAGCCGCCGGCGTGGCGGCGATTGGCCTCTTCGTGGAGGAGGGTGCGCGCGTGGCCGAGGTGGTCCGCGAAGTGCGGAGGCGGTTTGACAGCGTGAGATCGCCTTCCTAACATAGGCGGCAGTTCTCCCACCCATGGCTGCAACGCGAGCGTCGGCGGATTTCGGCGGAAAGCTTCGCGCCGCTCGCGAGCGTCGCGGCCTGTCACTGCGCCAGATCGCCAATGCCACCAAAATCTCGATGATCACGCTCGAAGCCCTCGAACGGAACGACATCACCCGGCTCCCGGGCGGGATTTTCAGCCGGGCGTTCGTGCGTTCTTACGCGGTCGAGGTTGGCCTCGATCCTGAGGCAACCATCCAGGAATTCTTGGGACAGTTCCCTCACGATTCGGTGACGGCGGGGCACCCGACCACATCGCCGATTGAAGACCACGAAGCGATCGAGGGCGAACGGCGGATGGCCACGACGTTCCTGCGGCTGTTCGTGATTAGCCTGCCGATTGCGGCCGCCGTGTTGTACTTCAGCACGGCTGGCCGCCGGGCGTCGCCGCCGGTCGAGCGGCCGGCGACGGCGGCCGGGCCCGTCGCGCGCGACGTCGTGCCGCTACCGCTACCGGCGCAAGCCTCGGATCCGGCGCCGGGGAGCCCGGAAGCGCCTCCCGCACCGCCCGACCCGCCGAGGATGTCGTCCGGCCGTCTGATGGTGCAGGTCACGGCCGCGCGGATGTCCTGGGTGTCGGCGGTCGTGGACGGTCGGCAGAGCGTACAGCGACTGTTCCAGCCCGGCGACGAGCAGACGCTCGAGGTCCACAACGAGATGGTGCTGAGGACGGGCGACGCGGGCGCCATCACCATGACGCTGAACGGCGCGCCGACCAGGCCTCTCGGAAAAGACGGCGAGGTCGTGACCACGCGTGTTACGCTGATGAACTTCAAAGACTATCTCGTCACGCCGTGACTGATTCGAGTCCGCTCTTCGATTTCTTCAAACGCGGTGAGGTGGCGCGCGACGTGCGTCTGCTGGCAGCCCAGGGGGGGCTGGCGCCCCGCCCGGCCGAACAGTTGAGCATCCTCGTCTTCCTGCTCGACGATCCCGATCCGGAGATCCGCGAGGCAGCCGACGAGACGCTGAACGGCCTTCCGGTTGAGGCGCTGTCCAGGTTTCTGGCTCGCCAGGATGTGTCGATGAACCTCAGGGAATTCTTTGCCGATCGAGGGGTGTTTCCCGCCGAGACGTCGGGCGAGGAATCCGACACGCCGCTGGTCGACAAGACCTCTCCAGGGGACGAGGATCTGCTGGACGAAGACGAAGCCCAGGTGAGCGTCAGTCAGAAGCTCCAGAACATGGGCTTTACGCAGAAGCTGAAAGCCGCCTCGAAGGGCACGAAGGAAATGCGGGCGATTCTGGTGCGCGACCCGAGCAAGATGATTGCCGCCGCCGTCCTGAGCAGCCCGAAGCTGACCGAGCAGGAGGTTGAATCGTTCGCCCGGATGGGGAGCGTCTCAGAGGACGTGATGCGGATGATTGCCCGCAACCGCAATTGGATGAAGAACTACAAGATCCTGCTGGGACTGTGCAAGAATCCCAAAATGCCGGTCGCCCTGACCATGAACCTGCTCCAGCGGATCAACCCGAAGGATCTTGCGCAGATGGCCATCGATCGGAACCTTCCCGAGCCCATTCGCATCGCGGCCCGCAAGAAGACCGTCGAACACCGAACCAAGTAGCCCAGACGTTTGACGTTTGACGCGTTTGACGGTTGACGTTTTACCGTTTTACGTTTTACGTTTTGCGTGCTTGGCTCGTTTCCCCCGCCTGGCCCAGTCCGATCGCATTTGCGCGAGGCCGTCCATGTAGACGGCCGCGCGTTCGCGCTCGTCCTCGCCGTTCATGGACTTCAGCAGATCGAGCGCGCGCGCGAGGTCCTGTTGAATTGTGTTCGCGGTGGTCTGGTAGTACAGCCGCTTGATTTCGGCCAGCTTGTCGTCCGCGTTCAGCATCCGTAGTTTCACGCGTATCCTTCTGATCCGCTCGCGCGGTCATCCAAACCGCAGGCCTTCCATGTCGATTTGATACTCGAGGAGGCGTGCGCCGCCCCGGGCCAGCGCGGCCGCGATCGCGTCGCGCGCCGCCGGCGGACCATAGCAGAACAGACACCCGCCGCCGCCGGCGCCGCAGACCTTGGCGGCCGTCGCGCCCGCCGCGCTCGCGCGTGCGATCAGATCGTCGATTCCCGGCGTCGACACCCCGGGTGCCAACCGCCGTCGATTGTCCCACTCGGTGGCGATCTGGCGGCCGACCTCGTCCCAGTCGTTCTGCTCGAACGCCACGCGCATCGCACACGCGGTGTCGCGAATGCGTTCGAAGCAGTCGAAGATGTGTTGATCGCCGTCGATATGACGCTTCGTGATCTCCCAGTTATTCGTTCCGGAGTTTCGCGGAGCGCCCGTGTAGGCCAGCACGATCCGGCGCTCGAGCTCATGTGGGTCGACGTCCAGGGCCACGCGGCGGATACCGCCGGGATGGAGCTCGACCGCGGCCACCCCGCCGTACAGCGCCGGCCGGTAGTCCTGCACGCCGGTCGGCACGCGGATGGTCTGGCACTCGACGTTCATGGCCACTTCGAGCAACTCGGCGTCCGTCAGGGATCGTCCCGACCAGCGCGCGAGCGCGCCACACGCCGCGATGGTCAGCGCCGACGATCCGGCGATGCCCGCGCCTGCCGGCGATTCGCCGCGCGTGATCAGGGTCGCGTTCTGCAGCCCGAACTCCCTGGCGACGAGCGACAGCAGCGGCAGGCCGCTCGTGCCATCGAGGTCGGACGGCCGTGCCGCGACCACCTCCGCGTTCGTGTCGATCGACCGGAGCGCGACCATGCCGTCGGTCCGCGGTTCGACTTCGGCGTGCGCCCTGAGGCTGATCGCGGCGTTCAGCGTGCAGGCGCCGGGGTGGAACAGGTACAGCGGCCAGATATCGATGGTGCCGCCAGCCAGATCGATGCGCGTCGGCGCGGAGGTGACGATACGGTTTGGCACCGGGAAATTATAGAATCGTTCCGACACATGTCGTCTGGCTCACTTCGGCGTCAGATCGGTCGGCTCCTCGTGGCAGGGTTCGACGGCCAGCAGGTGCCCGTGGAGCTCAAGGCGCTTGCGCGCGAGTTTGGGCTGGGCGGCGTCATTGTGTTCGCCAGGAATGTCGCCGAGCCGGCACAGGTCGCCGAACTGTGCTACGAGGCGGCCCGGCTCGTTCCGGACCTTCCGCTATGGGTCAGCGTGGACCAGGAGGGCGGCCGCGTCGCGCGGCTGAAAGCGCCGTTCACCGAGTGGCCGCCGATGGCGACCCTGGGCCGAAGCGGCGATCTCCGCCTGGCCGAACGGTTCGCGCGGGCGCTGGCCGCCGAGCTGCGGGCGGTCGGCGTCACGCTCGACTACGCGCCGGTGCTCGATGTGTTGACGACGGCGAGCAACCCCGTGATTGGGGATCGCGCGCTGGCGGGCGAGGCCGCGCTTGTCGCGCGGCTTGGCGCCGTCATCATTCGCTCGCTCCAGGGCGAGGGCATCGCCGCGTGCGGCAAACACTTCCCGGGCCACGGCGATACCACGGTGGATTCGCATCATGCGCTGCCGCTCGTCGAGCACCCGCCGGACCGGCTGCGGGCCGTGGAGCTTCTCCCGTTCCGGGCCGCCGTTGACGCCGAGGTGGCCACCATCATGACCGCGCACCTCCTCGTGCCTTCGCTCGACGAGAAGCGGCCGGCAACCTTGTCCCGGCGAATCGTGACCGAGCTGCTGCGCGGCGAGCTGCAGTACGACGGCGTGATTCTGAGCGACGATCTCGAGATGAAGGCCATCGCCAACGACTACGCCGTTCCCGCCGCCGCGGTCCTGGCCGTCGAGGCCGGCTGCGACGGCGTGCTGATTTGCAGCGCAAACTACGACCCAGCAGGCGGCCGCGCTCGAGGCCCTCATCCGCGCTGTCGAAAACGGGACGCTTCCGTTCACGCGTGTGGACGACGCGCTCGTGCGGCAGCGGCGGGCGAAGGAGCGATTTCTGGCGGCTCCGTCGGTATCACGCTCGGACGTCCGATGGGGGAGCAGGCGTTGCTGCGGGTGCTGGGCCGTGACGAGCACCGCCGGATTGCCGACGAGATGGCGCGGTTCCTGTGAGGCTCAGGCCTCGCGCGCTTGAACCCGGCGCGCGTCTCGCCGTCGTGGCCCCGGCCAGTACGTTCAGCCGCGACGAATTCGACAGGGGCGTCGAGGAAATTCGACAGCTGGGTTTCGTCCCCGTGCACGACGACTCCGTCTTTGCGAGGAAGGGCTACCTGGCAGGCTCGGCCGAGGTCAGGGCGGCCGCGATTCTGGCGGCATGGCGCGACCCGTCGATCGCGGGTCTCATTGGCGTTCGGGGTGGATACGGCAGCGCCCAGATTCTGCCGCTCCTCGATCGCGACGAAGCGCGGCGCGCCCGCAAGGCGTTCATCGGCTACAGCGATGTCACCGCGGTGCTGACGTTTCTGACCACCCTCTGCGATCTCGTGGCGTTTCACGGTCCGATGCTGGTCGGCCGCCTGGGAGGGGGCAGGGCCGGGTACGATCGCGATTCGTTTCTTGCAGCCCTCAGCCGTCGCGAGCCGATGGGCGAGCTGTCATCGCCCTCCCTCGACACCATCCGGCCGGGAGAAGCCGCCGGCGTGCTGCTCGGCGGGACGTTGACGCAGTTGCTGGCTTCGCTTGGGACGCCCTTTGCGTTCGCGCCGCCGCCCGGCTACGTGCTCTTTCTCGACGAAGTCGGTGAGCGGCCCTATCGGTTGGACCGCATGGTGACGCAGCTCCGCCAGACCGGCCTCCTTTCCCGCGCCGCGGCGGTGGTCGTCGGCGAGCTGCCGCGGTGCGACGAACCATCCGGCGATCCGACGGCGCGCGCCGTGATGGCGGACCTGCTCGCTGATTTCCCGGGGCCCGTGGTGATTGGCTTCCCCTCCGGCCACACGATCGGTCCGGCGATGACGCTGCCGTTCGGCGTGTCGTGCCGCGTGATTGCGGGCAGCCGGCCGCGGCTCGTGATCGAAGAAGCGGCGGTCGAATGACATTCCATCTCATCGGCATCTGCGGCACCGCCATGGCGACGCTCGCGGCCATGCTGAAACGCAAGGGCGCCGTCGTCCGCGGATCCGATCAGGACGTCTATCCACCGATGAGCGACTTCCTCGCGGACGAAGACATCCCGGTGCTCACCGGTTTTCGCGCCGAGCACATCACGAGCGACATCGACTTCGTGGTTGTCGGGAACGCCATCTCGCGCGGCAACCCGGAGCTCGAAGAGGTCCTCGATCGCAAGATTCGGTACGGCTCGCTGCCCGAGGCGATTCGCGACCATTTCTTATGGGGCGCGCGCTCGATCGTGATTGCCGGCACGCACGGGAAAACGACGACGACGTCGTTGACGGGGTGGGTGCTGACGCACGGCGGCCTCGATCCAAGCGTCCTGGTGGGCGGCGTGGCGAAGAACTTCGGCGAGCACGGGTCGAGCTATCGACTGGGCGGCGGACGCGAATTCGTCATCGAGGGCGACGAGTACGACAGCGCGTTCTTCGACAAGACCGCCAAGTTCCTCAAGTACGTGCCCGACATCGCCGTGGTCAACAACGTCGAATTCGATCATGCCGACATCTATCCCGACTTCGAGGCGGTGTCGCTGGCGTTCCGGCGCCTGGTGAATCTCGTGCCGCGCCGCGGTTTGCTGGTGATCGGCGCAGACGACCCGGGGGCCAGGGCGTTGACAGCGTTCGCCAAATCCCGGGTCGAAACATTTGGCATGAGCGACGATGTCGATTGGCAGGCGTACGAGGTGACACCGAAAGACGGTCGGACGGGGTTCAAGGTCAGAAGGCACCGGGCGCCGTTTGCCACATTCGACGTTCCGATGGTCGGCGCGCACAACGTGCGTAACTCGCTGGCGGCCATCGCCGTCGCGAGCGAGGTCGGCCTGTCCCCCGAGCGCATCGGAGAGGGCCTTCGGACCTTTGCCGGGATCAAACGCCGGCTCGAGGTCGTCGGCACGGCGAGCGGCGTGACGGTGTACGACGATTTCGCCCACCATCCCACGGCCGTCGCCGAAACACTGGCAGGCGTGAGAGCCTCGCAGCCGGCCGCGCGAATCTGGGCCGTATTCGAGCCGCGGTCGGCCTCGTCGTGCCGCCGCGTATTTCAAGACGACTTCGCCAGGGCCTTCAGCGCTGCCGACGAGGTGCTCATCGCGCCGATCTTTCGATCGACTCTTCCCGCTGCCGAGCGGCTGTCGGTTCCGCAACTCGTGCGCGACTTGAACGATCGCGGCCGGTCGGCGCACGAAGCGGAAACGATCGACGACATCATCGCTGCCATCGTGTCGAAACACCGTCAGGGCGATCTCGTGGTGATCATGTCGAACGGAGCGTTTGGCGGCATCCATCAGAAGCTGCTCCATGCGCTCGCGTGACCCTGTGACCCTGTGAAAATATTCCGCATCGTCCCCGCCGGCGACTCCGCGCTGGTGGTCGAGTTCGAGGATCGGATTGATCCGGCCGTCAACGCGCGAGCCGTGGCCCTGGCCGACGCGCTTCGCGCGAAACCCATTGGCGGTGTTCGCGACGTGGTGCCGACGTATCGATCCGTGGCGATCTATTTTGATCCCCTGCAGACGAATCAGGATGCACTGCTCGCTCGGCTCGAGCACGACGCCGGGCGACCGGCGCGGGCCGTCCAGCGCACCGCCGAAGCCATCCACATACCTGTGTGCTACGGCGGTGAACTGGGTCCGGACCTGGGGGAGGTCGCCGAATTCGGGAAGTTGAGCGAGCCGGCCGTGATCGATCTCCATGTGGGCGCGACGTACCGCGTGTTCATGCTCGGGTTCCTGCCCGGCTTCGCGTACATGGGCAGCGTCGACGCGCGGATTGCCGCGCCACGCCGCGAGACGCCGCGCCTGCGCGTGCCGCGCGGCGCCGTGGGTATCGCGGGCGCGCAGACTGGAATCTATCCCGCAGAAACGCCGGGAGGCTGGCAACTGATCGGCCGAACCCCGGTACGGCCGTTCGATTCGACGCGACCAGAGCCGTTTCTTGTCAGGCCGGGTGACGACGTGCGGTTTTTCGCGATCGATCGATCGGAGTTCGACCGCCTGGAGTCCGAAGACCGTGCGCGTCAGACGGCGGGCCGCCCATGACCTGGGTTCACATCACGAAGTCTGGATGGCTGACGACCGTGCAAGACCTGGGGCGCTGGGGCTTTCAGTCGCTTGGGGTGTCGGTGGCCGGCGCGATGGATCCCTATTCGCATCGCCTCGCGAACGCCATGGCCGGCAATTCCGCCGACGCGGCGACGCTCGAGGTGACGCTCGTGGGCCCGGAACTGGTGTTCGAAGACGAGCGGCTTGTCGCGATTGCGGGCGCCCGGTTCGACGTGTCGCTTGACGGCACGTCTGTGCCGGCTGCCAGCGCGATGGTGGTGCCGGCCGGTGCGACGTTGCGGTTCGGCCGGCGCGTGCGCGGCGCGCGAGCGTATCTGGCCGTTGCCGGCGGGATCGCGACGCCGAAGTTCCTCGGTAGCCGGGCGACGCACCTTCCAAGCGCAATGGGCGGCGTGGACGGACGGGCTCTCAGGGCCGGAGATAGGCTGCCGCTCGGTCCGGTCACGAGCCGTCCCGCCCCCGAGCGCCTCGCGCCGACACCTGCCGGGCACACCGATCGCGACTTGCCTGACGGACGGGCGACACTTCGCGTGTTGCCGGGACCGCAAACCGAACGCTTTGCCGCCGACGCACTCGATACGTTGCAGTCGGCCCCGTACAGCATCACCGCCAACTCGAATCGCATGGGTTTCAGGCTGGACGGACCTCCGCTCTCCCATGCGCACGGCGCCGACGTGATCTCCGATTCAACGCCGCTCGGTGTGCTGCAGGTGCCGGCGTCAGGTCAGCCGATTCTTCTCATGGCCGATCGGCAAACGGCCGGCGGCTACCCGAAGCTCGCCACCGTCATCAGCGCCGACATCGGCCTTGCGGGCCAGCTCGGACCGGGCGACGCCGTCTCGTTTGCCGAGTGCTCGCCGCGCGACGCGCTGGCGGCGTTGATCGCGCAGGAGCGAAGCCTGATGTCTGCCGAGACGTATCGATGACGCCGGGATTTGCGGAGGCGTTCGAGAACGCGCTCGGCGCCGGACGTCTGCGACATGGCTGCCCGCTGGCGCCGTTCACGACGTTCCGCGTTGGCGGACCCGCGGAATGGCTGTTCGAAGCGCGGACGAGCGACGAGATCGTGGACGCGCTGGCGCTGACGCACAAGATGGGCGTACCGGTCACACTGCTGGGCGGCGGGTCGAATGTGCTCGTGTCCGACGCGGGCGTTCGCGGGTTGGTGATAAGAGTTCGCGGCGGGGAGATCCGGCACACCGACACGGGCTGCGTTCGGGCCGACGCGGCCGTGACGATCAACGGCCTGGTCCGGTGGACCATCACCCACCACCTCGCGGGGCTCGAAGCCTGGGCTGGAACACCGGGCACAGTCGGCGGAGCGGTGTTCGGCAATGCGCACTTCGGCGGCCGCTTGATTGGCGAGCTGGTGACCCGGGCGCGGCTGGTCACCCGGGAGGGCGTCACGCTCGACGTGCCTCGAAGCGAGATGGCGTTCGGCTACGATCACAGCCGGCTCCAGACCTCCGGCGAGACTCTGTTGTGGGCGGAGTTCGAGGTGAGCGCCGGCGACCCTGCCGCGCTCCGGACCACCGCACGCGCGTCGCTCGCCTTTCGCAAGCGCACGCAGCCGCTCGACACGCCGAGCGCGGGATGCGTCTTTCGAAATCCCCAACCCGGGCGCGACGTGGTCCCCGACGGCCTTCCGTGGTCGGCCGGCGCGCTGGTCGATCACGCAGGCCTCAAGGGGGCGGCGGCCGGCGGGGCGCGCGTCTCGACGACCCACGGAAACTTCATCGTCCACGACGGGACGGCGACCGCGCGCGACATCCGCCTGCTCATCGAGCGCTGCCGGAGCGCCGTTCACGAGAAGTTCGGGGTCGAGCTGAGAGAGGAAATCGTGTACCTTGGCAACTTCGACTGACAACCAACGAACCGCAACCAGCGGACCCTTATGTCCACGTTGATGATAGAAGGCGGCCGGCGCCTGTCCGGATCCGTTGAAGTGGAAGGTAACAAGAATGCCGCGTTGCCGCTGCTGGCCGCGTGCGCGCTGACGACCGAAGAATGCGTGCTGACGAACGTGCCTCGGATCAAGGACGTCGAGGCGATGGCGCATTTGCTGGTCGATCTTGGCGCGCACGTCGACGGCATCGGGACAACGACGCTGCGCGTTCGATGCGAGAAGATTGTCAAAGACGAGCCGGACGCGGCCCTCGTCGGCCGTCTGCGCGGATCGGTGCTGCTCCTCGGCCCCCTGCTGGCGCGGCGCGGGCGCGCGCGGCTGGCGCTTCCGGGCGGCGACTTTCCTGCGCGCCGATCGATTTCGACCCACCTCGAGGCGCTCGTGGCCATGGGCGCGCGCCTCTTGCCCGGCACCGGTCACCAGCTTGACGTGCCGAATGGTCTCAAGCCGGCGTCGATCTACCTGTACGAAGCGTCGGTCACCGGCACCGAAACGGCGTTGCTTGCGGCCGCCGCGGCCAACGGTGCATCTGAAATCCGGCACGCGGCCTGCGAACCGCATGTCGTCGAGCTCTGCGAATTCCTCGGAAAGCTCGGCGCCAGCGTCAGCGGCGGCGGAACGCCGACCATTCGCGTCGAAGGCGCCGCGAAGCTCGGGGGCGCACGGCATCAGCTGTGGGGCGACTACATCGAAGCGGGCAGCTGGGCGGTGGTGGCGGCGGTGACCGGCGGCGAGATCGAAGTGCGCGGCGCTCGGGCCCTCGATCTGGAGGTCGTCGCGGCCGTGCTGGGGCACATGGGGATCGAGCATCGCATGGATGGCGACGTCTTTCGCGTGCACCGATCGCAGCCCAAGGCCGCCGGCCGCATCACGACGGGTCTCTGGCCGGGATTCCCCAGCGACCTGGTGAGCCTGTTGACGGTGCTCGCGACCCAGTGCGAAGGGCAGACGCTGGTGCACGACTGGCTCTACGAGCTGCGCCTGTTCGCGCTCGAGCAGCTGAGCGGAATGGGCGCCGACCTGTTCCTGTGCGACCCGCACCGCATCATCGTCACCGGACCGAAGCGGCTGCGCGGCCGCCCGCTCGACAGCCGCGACTTGCGTTCGGGGATGGCGCTCATCGCGGCGGCGCTGGCGGCCGAGGGAGAGAGCCGTCTGTCGCCGCTCGAAACTGTGGAGAGGGGCTACGGGCGCCTGGTTGAACGCCTGCAGGCGCTCGGCGCGACGGTGGAGAAGATGTAGGCGGTTGAAGCCTCAGCCCGGCGGCCGAATCGGTCCGATCCCGGGCGGCGGCGCCGAGGGTGGCGGCGCCGGAATCGCCGGCGTGCCTGCGGGCTCCGTTGGCGCGGGCGTGAACGTCACGGGCGCCGGCACGGGCAACTCGATCAACGGCGTCAGCGAGTCGCGGCCGCCGACCCTGAACGGCCGGAGGTCGGCCTCGCTCAGATCCAGCACGCGGATGATGTGCGGCGTCAGCGTGAGGATGATGTCGGTCTGCTCGCCCTGTTTCGTCGTGTGCGTGAACAGCTGTCCGAGGATGGGTATGTCGCTCAGTCCCGGGATCCCTTCGAGCGACCGGCGCTCGTCGTCGCGGATGAGGCCGGCGAGCATGCTGGTTTCACCATCGCGCAGACGAATCGTGGTTTTGATCTCGCGATTGGCGAACGTGGGGAGGCCGCCAAACCCGGCCCCAGAAATGCTGGTCACCGCGACGCTCAGCTGGAGCGTCACGTTGTCGTCGTGATGCGTGCGCGGCGTGAGGTCGATGTTCACGCCGATGTCCTGATACTGATACGACGTGATCGGTTGCTGCGGCGTCCCGCCCGTCGCGATGGGCGCGAACGTCGTCACGGGGACTGGAACTTTGTCGCCGAATCTCGCCGTCGCCGTGATGCCTTCCGACGTGCGAAGCTGCGGGTTCGCCAGGACACGCGCGCTCGAATCGGTTTTGAGCAAACGGTAGTACAACGCCGGAAGGCCTGTCAGCAGGATGTCTGACGCCGACAGGTTCTTGAGCGTCTGCAGCGTGATGGGCTGATCAACTCCGCCTGGGGCGATCGTCACCGCCCCGTTCAATCCTGGCGATCCCGGCGTGGCGATCTGCAGGCCGTACTCGAGGAGCTTCTTGCGATCGACTTCCAGCAGCTCCACGTCGATGATGACTTCCGGCCGCGCCTTGTCGATAGCCGTCAGCACCCGGCCGGCGGCCGCGATGTGCTCGGGCGTGTCCTTGATCGTGATGCGCGTTGGTGGCCGTGATCGGCGAGATCCGCCGCGCGTCGAGCACCAGCCGGAGGAGATCCATCGTTTCTTTCAGGTCTGCGTTGCTCAAGTAGAACGTCCGGACGATCTCTTCCTCGTACTCGCGGCGCTTGGCTGGTGTGTCGGGAATGACCACGACGGTCTGCGGCGCGCTGACCCTGAAGAAACTGCGCGTCGCGCCGGCGACCGTGGTCAATGCATCGTCCAGCGTCGCGTTGCGGAGATCGACCGTGATCGGCGCCTCGCGGAACTGCGTGTCGAAGACCAGGCTGATGCCGGCAAACCGCGCGATCGTGGTAAACACATCGCGGCTGCTGGCGTCGCGGAATGTGAGCGACGCCGGCATCTTGACGTTCGGCGGCAGATCGAGGCCGGGAGGCGGCAGGTCCCGCGTCCGATCGATCAGTGATTCGAGCTGTGTCTTGCCTTCGCGCGACACGGCCACCTTGACTCGCAGTTGGTTGCGCGTCGCCGTCAGCTCGTCGTCAATCGTGGTGCTCGTGGGGTTCAGCTCGGCGGCGACTCCGTATTCGACGAGCGCCTGGTCCAACTTGCCGACCGCGGCGAGGCGGCGAGCGCGCTGCAGGTGGTCCTCCGACGCCCGTACCTTGGCCCGTTCGAGCCCCTGGCGCGCATCGGGGTCCTCGGGCTTGAGCCGCACCGCCGTGGTGTACTCGACAACGGCCCGGTCGTAGTCGCGACGAAATTCCGCGTCTCGGCCCTTGTGCAGCGCCGAAGACGCGGCACAGCCGGCGGCGACGAGCGCCACGACGATGGCGGCGGCGGGGAGGTTCGTTCTAGCGCTGAGCATCGGTGATGACATCAACACCACGAGGGATATCAAACGCGAACTCTTTATCGGCCAATCCGACATTTTCCTGCAGATGTGTGAAGGAGAACGCCGATTGTCCGCCCTGGGCGTCCATCGTGACCAGACCCACGATCGCGAGCGACTTCGGGTCGAGTGCGAGCACCAGCCAGTCATAGTCGGGCTGGGGTGACTTGGGCACGAGCTTGAGCGCGCGGCCTCCCGGGGAGCCCGCCGGGACGCTGGCCAAAGACGCCGTGAAATCCCGTGTGAGGTTGCCCTTGCCGGCCAGAAAAAGCGCCGGCGCCGTGGCCTGTTCGTCGCGCGGCACGGCGCTGACCATGACCTGTTTGTCCGCGGGAAGGTACGAGAAGATCCTGACGCCGTCGGAGACGAACAGCTTCTTCTCCGGCGCCGTGTACTCCCAACGCATCTTTCCGGGCTTCTTGATCAGCACGCGGCCGCGTTCGGACACGGCCTTACGAAGCACGCCGCCCTGATAGGTGTGCACGAAGTCGGCGGAGAAATCCTTGATGGAGTCGTACCGGCGCTGCAGCGCGAGCGCCAGTTCGTCGGCGGTCGGTCTCGCCCGCGGCCGGTCGCGACGCCCCGGCCGCGATGATAGTCGCGACGGCGATAGCGGACATCAACCAGCGCCATGGTCGCGAGATGGTCACGGAGCAACCATACCACGCCCGATCTTGATGAGGTAACGCGGCTGCGGCGCGAAGAGACTGCCGCTTGTACCCGAGCGCACGGGCAGACCCGCGGCGTCGAACGCGACAAAGCTCACCCCGCGCTCGACGATGAGGGTGTGCTGGCGGGCGGCGAGGACGTGGCCGAAGCCCATACGGCGGATCGTGTCGGCCGACAGCCACGACTCCATGCGAATCCTGACCGGCACGCCGTCAAGACTGACCGCGCGGCTGTAGGGCACGTCCGATCCGGCCAGGAGCGCCGGCGGCTGGCCCGTGCGGCCCACAACGACTGCGTAGTCGCCGGCCGGCATGGAGACCGCGGACCCGGCCGTCAGGATCCCGAGCGCTACCCGCGAGTTCAGCGCCGTCGATGGTGAACTCGCGCGTGGGTTTCAACACGCACAGCGCGTAGCGCGTGCCCGGCGCCAATCCGTCAACCAGATCGCGAAGCGCGCCCGCGGACACCCGCGCGTCGCGCTCGACTGGCAGAAGCGGCCCATAGGCGGACACCACGTGCCGCTGCGCGCGTTCGGTGGCGACGACTTCGCGATCGATCGCCAGATTGTCGCGCACCAGCACCGGGGCGTAGAGCAGCACGTCCGGCATGCGCGCGTACGCCAGGGCAGGACGAATTTCCTTTCCGAAATACGACAGTCCATTCTGGACTTGCCAGTTCAGATCCGTCAGGAGGATCGCCCGCCGATCGTCGAGCCCGGCCGTCAGGGCCTCGATCGTGGCCGACGGCCCGGCGATCGTCGCTCCGATCGAGCGCGGGGTAGTCCGCGTAGATTCGCGCGCGAGCCGTAGAGCGTGGCCGCGGCGGCGATCGCAGCGGTCAGATGTGCCCGGACCGCGGGCCGGCGCCGTGGCGCCAAGTGCGACGAGCCCGGGCGCGACGAGCAGCGCGACCATGAGATGCGACGGCAGATAGAACACGTGCGTGTCGCCGACGTTGTAGCTGAACGCGAACAGCGCGTTGACTCCGTACACGAGCAGCAGGAGAGACGCCGCGGCGCCAGTCGCTGCGGACGATCCAGAACAGTCCGGCCACGGCCACGAGCGGAACGCATCGGACCGAACTGCTGGCCGAGATCGAACCAGTACATCCGCGCGTGGTCGGCGAGCATCGATCGTCGGCACGTGCAGCACCATCGTGTCGCGCCAGTCGGACTTCGTGACGTCGAACCAGAACCGCGCGAGCGCGTCGCCGAGACCATGGGCGGGGTGTGGGCCGAGCCAGAGCGCGTGCAGATTCCAGACGTACTGCGCCGCCCCAAGGCGCGCGACGAGCGCCGCCGAGGCCGACGACGCGTGGCGCGAACATCGAGCGCCAGCCTCGCGGGGGCTGACGCCAGCAGAAAGACGGTGTACCCGGGGGCAAGCAGGATCATCGACAGGTGATTGCCGAAGCCGAGCGCGTAGACGGCGAGGAACGCAGCCAGGCGACGCTGTTGACGGCCGGCGCTGCCCACCGCAGCAGCAGGAGCAGCGTCAGCGGCCACGAACAGCGATGTGCAGCGCGTACACCTCGGCGATGACGGCCTGGCTCCAGAAGGTGTACGAGCCGGCGAACAGGAGCGCCGCCGCGATCGCCGCGGCAAGCGACCCCGACAGCTCGTGCGGCGACCAGCACGATCAGCGCCGCAGGCGATCGCGCCTTCGACCGCCGAGGCGAGGTTGAGCGCGTGCGCCGGCTCGGCGCCGCGTCAGCCACAGAACGACCTGGCCGATCGCGAAGTAGAGCGGGTAGCCGTCGCGCGGCGTGATGGTCGGCGATCCGACGATCGTCTGAAAGGATCCCGTGTCGCCGAAGTCGAAGCCCGGAAGGAGCGTCGCGTGATACAGCGCAAACGCGGCCGCCGCCACGATCGCCGCGGCGACCGTCCGCCGCATTGGCTAGCCGCGCGGCGCTTTCGCGCGATGAACGCGCGGAGCTCGGCGAGCGGCCGCGTGTTGAGCACGTGCCGCGGTTCGACCCAGCCGCGCCGTGCGGTCGTGACGCCGAGCTCCATCTGCCGGTCGAGCATCTCGGCGCGGTGGCTGTCGCTGTCGATGGTCACCGTCGCGCCGGCGCCGATCGCCTGGCGCGCGAGCGCGCCGTCCAGATCCAGGTGCGACGGCGCGCCGTCGATTTCGACAACGGTGCCGGTTTCGACCGCCGCTGGCGAACAGCCGATCGTAGTCGAGGTCGTAGCCGCGCCGGTGCGGCACCAGGCGGTTGGTCGGGTGCGTGATCAGCGTCACGAGCGGATGCCGCATGGCCGCGACGTATCGCCGCTCGAGCAGCTGGTCTGGCGCCTGTCCCGCTCGTCGTGCAGCGACGCCAGCACGATGTCGAAGCGCTCGAGGACGCGATCGCGCGAAATCGAGGCGGCCGTCGGGCAGGATGTCGACCTCGCAGCCGTGCAGGATGGTGATGTCGGGATATCGCTCGCGCAAGGCCCGCGATTTCCTCCGCCTGCCGCTTGACGCCGTCGATCGTCAGATTGCGCGACGCCGCCGAATGCGGCGAGTGGTCGGTGATGGCGATGTACTCGTAGCCGAGCGCGCGGCACGCCGTCGACCATCGCTTCGATCGAGTCGCGGCCGTCGCTCCACGTCGAGTGCATGTGGAGATCGCCGCGGATGTCGGCGCGCGACGACGAGCGTCGGCAGCGTCCCCTCGCGCGCCGCCCGATTTCGTCGTCGCCGTTTCGAATCTCCGGCGGAATGAACGGCAGCCCGAGCGCGGTCGTAGATCTCTTCTTCGGTCGCGGCGCGGCAGCGCCCGTCAGCGTCGACCCTCCGGCGTTCGCGCGCGAGGTGCTCCGCAGCGCGTTGACGTGCTGCGACCGATCCGGTGAGGTGCAGCAGCGCGGCCCCGGCGCTCGCCGGCTGCGGAAACCGAACGCCGACCTGCACGCGGTCGAGCAGCAGGTACAGCCGGCGCTCGCTCCGATGAAGCACGCGCGCGACGTCTGGCAGCTGCGTCAATGTCGTCGATGACGCCTGGCGGATCGTCCGCGGCGGCCACGATTTCGATGTCGCCGACCGTGTCCTGCCCCCGCCGCAGCGATCCGACCGGCAACGCCCAGTCGATGCCCGGCGACGCCCGCAGCCGCGCGAGCACCGGTTCGACGATGGCGATCGCACGGCCGAGCGGGATGCGGGGGATGGCCGCGCGCAAGCGTGGGCAGCGCCGCGGCGATCGGCGGCTTCGACGCTGTCGTCGAGCCCGGCGATCGACCGAATAGCCGCGCGCTCGACAGCGGCGCCGCAGATCGGCGGCCGTGGTGGCGCCCAGCGCCCGGTGGATCGCGGCCAGCTGCTGGATCGTGACGGCCCCCGACTCGAACAGCCACCGCAGATCGGCCGGCAGATCGGCAATCGCCGATTCCAGGAGCACCCAGGCGCCGGCGTCGTACATGTGCTGGAAGCGCGTGAGCAGCTGCGGGTCGCCTCGGAAACGGCACCGACGGGTCGATGAGCGGACCGAGATCGACGTCGGACTCGATGCCTGTCGCGCGGACGAGCGCCGCTCCCTGCGTCGAGCATCGCCGCCTCGCGGCGTCGCCGCGCATCGTCGCGAGCAGCGCCAGCTCGTCGAGCGTCTGATAGCAGGGGAACGCCGTGAATCGACAGGAATCGGCGGGCTAGCCTTTCAGCGCGCCGGGTTCAGGCGGCGCCTGCTTGCGGCGCCTCCTTGGTTTCGGTCGGCAGGTTGGCCGCGAGCCAGTCGACGATGCCGCCCTTGAGCGCCGACGGCGCGATAGCCCTGGCGGATCAGCTCGGCCGCCACGCGCGAGCTGGCCAGCTCGTTCGGATCGGAGTCGTACACCACGATCTCTCGATCGCGCGGCAGCGACGGTGGCGGGCCGCTGGTCGGATAACGAATCGCGCCGGGCAGCCTTGACGGTGCTGTGCTCGTACGGGTACTTCAGACGGGCGTCGACGAGCACCGGCGATGCGCCGCTGTCGAGCTGCTGTTTGAGATCTTCTTTGGTGATTCGCGGGACCGGCACGGTCAGGTATTGTCCCCGGCCCGAGCGCGCAGTGTCAACTTCGCGCCGCCAGCCGGGATGCATCGTGGGCCGAATGCCAGCCCACGTATTCGGGGGGGGCGAGAGGTTCGAGGGGTTCGCGTCGCGCGTGCACGGATGGCCCTGAGATGGGCTCTAACGCAGGGCGACTCGTTCGAACGGCATGCGCCGCGGCGTCGCTGCCGGTTGACTGACCGTCACGATAGGGCCGGCCGGCGGGGCGACTCCAACATGTGCGGCCGGCTTGTAGGTCTTGGTGTCGACGGCCCAACCCGGCGAACGTCGGCCGCAGTGGACGCAGCGCAGGAAGATTGTCCCCGGCGCACAGGACACCCCGTATTCGTGACGGCCGGAGAGGTAGCAGTTAAGCCAGTTCCACATACAGCTAACCTCGTTTTCGCGAGTGCTCGGTTGCCTGCCCTAGAGCAAGGGAGGTGCCGTTCGGGGCGCGCACCTCAGCATTATCGGAAGGAGGCCGTATTACTCATCGATTCCGCAAAATTTTCAGTGAAAGCGCTGGAGAAGGCGTGCAACCGGCTGTTCCGTTCTGGAACATTGCGGCTGGTGTGGCGCACATATCTGTAACAACATGTGCTCAGCTAGCGGGGGGTCATGGCGAGAGAACTCGATTTGAACGGCCGACTCTATCGCATTCTGTCCGACCCGCACGGCGAGCGTTGGAAGGCGAAGGTGGTAGAGGTTCTCGAGGGCGGGAAGTTGGACGAAATCGGCATCGAGGCGACCGGTGAGACGCGCACGGCAGCGGATGCCTCAGCCGAGCGCAAACTGCGCCGGTTGCTGGGCCTGCCAGGCGCGTGAGTCTGGCTCGGTGGTTGGAGGTCGGAGGTCCAGCCACGAGTCACGAGCGACGGCCACCAGTCACGAGCTCAGTGCGTCATCGAATAGATGATCGTGTTGACGCCAAACGCGTAGCCTTCAGGGGCAAACTGCAGGAAGTACTGGTGGTTGTCGCCTTCTCGCTCGAAGGCGTCGCCGAAGTCGGTGTTGTGGGTCATCAGCACCATGATGCGGTCGTCCTCGTCCAGGATCGCGCGCACGTGCGGCACGGCGCTGTCGCGTCCCCGCTCTGACGTCGACGCGCCCGGCCCGCCCCAGGCATTGATCGACGGAATCTGCGGGATGCGCCGGATGTCGTAGAGCGTGTGAAAGAGAGCATGCTCCAGGGGGACGTCGACAATCGGATATCGCTCGGGCGGTAGCGCCTTGGCGATTTCTTCCGCCCAGACGCCGAACGCGTACTCGCCCCAAAAGTCGTCCGCCCAGAGAAAGCCGCCCTTGAGCAGATAGTCGCGCAGCTGCGCGGCTTCCGCCTCGTCGAAGTAGGCGCCGCCGACTTCTGTCATCATCACGAACGGACAGTGATAGAGCAGTCGGATCGGTCAACTGCACGACGACATGGTTGTAGCCGTCCTCTGGATGCCGAGTGACGGTTGTCGTTGTCAGTTCGGAGAGCCGGAACGTCAAGTTGATGTCGGCGCGAGGGTAGTCAACGGCCCAGCCGCCGCCATCGCCGTAAGGCGCGTTGCGAAAGACGATGCGGCAGAAGAGGAAGTTGCCGTCAAAGTCCTGCGGCGTGACCATCTTCGGCGCCACACCGCGGAAGCCGAAGCCCCGGCGTCGGCCCTGCGCGCTGGCGACGGTCGCCAGCAGCGCGGCGACGAGGAAACCGGTCAGCAGTTTCCGGTGGCGCCGGAAGTTCACGCGCCTAGTGTACATCCCGGGCCGCTTCCCCGGACTCGAACTCCCTGCCTGCGCACGTAAGCCGCACGAACATTGATAGTTCTGTATAGTGCCTGTACCACTGATGAGCAGAAAAGCGGGCAGAACGAACAGGAGTTGGAAATGCGGAGTGAACCGTCTGGCGGCGTCCGTCCTTGTCGTCGTAGCCGCACGCTGAGTCCGTCGTTGCTGGCGACTCGATTCGAAGGGCGCTCGTACTGCGGGGGCACGGCCGGGTTCAAGGACGCGACGGATCCCGTCGAGGGCACGCTCGACACTCAGACGACACCGCGCTGATCTTCAAGGCGTCCGACAAGAAGTTCGGCGGCCAGACGCTGTCGATCCCCTACGCCAGCGTGATCGATTGGAATACGGCCAGAAGGCCGGCGCCGCGTGGGAGCGGCCGCAGGCGACCACGATCCTGCTCGGCCCGATCGGCCTGCTCACCCTCTTCTCGAAGAAGCGGCGGCACTTCCTGACGGTGGGCTTCAAAGACGCGGACGGCAAAGACCGAGTCGCCGTCATCGAGCTCGGAAAGGACATCGTCCGCGTGACGCGGCCAATCGTGGAGACGCGATCGAGCACGAAGGTCGATGGACCAGGACGACGAGGCGCCGGACCGACTGAGCGAGGCCCGCTTCGCCAAGGCTGCGGCGGGAAACCTTCGACGTGACAGATTGCGCGAAGGTTGGTGGACGGCACAGGGCTCGAACCTGCGACCTCGGCGTTGCGAACGCGGCGCTCTCCCAGCTGAGCTAGCCGCCCACTCGGTCATTCGTCGCAGGCGTTGGTCAACGCGAAACCTGCAGACGCATCCCGTGCGGGTCTCGCGACCCGCACACGAACGTCCAGTCTAGCACGCCGAATTTGACGCAGGCAACGCGAGGGCGCGGTTCTCTTTGCTATAGTCGGAGCCGTGCCTTCCATCACGCGCCTCGGCATTCTCACCGGGGGTGGCGACGCGCCCGGTTTGAACGCCGTCATCCGTGCGGTGGTCAAATCTGCGGCGAACAACGGCATGGAGTGCGTCGGTCTCGAGGATAGCTTCGACGGCCTGCTCGAATTCGACCGATCGCGTGTGCTGACGCCGCGTCACGTGACCGGCATTTTGCGCCTGGGCGGCACCATCCTGGGCACCGTCAACACCGGCAACCCGCTCGACTTTCCGGTGATGACCTCCGACGGCCCGCGCGTGTACACGGAGCGCGTGGTTGAAATGTTCCGACGGATGGGGCTCGATGCGCTCGTCGTGATTGGCGGCGACGGGACGCTCGCCATCGCGCACCGGTTCTGCGAGCTCGGCATTCCCATTGTCGGCGTGCCGAAGACGATCGACAACGACATCGTCGGCACGACCAACTGCTTCGGGTTCGACACGGCGGTGTCGTTCGCGACCGACGCCATCGATCGCCTGCACACGACGGCGGAAGCGCATCACCGCATCATGGTGGTGGAGGTCATGGGACGCTACGCGGGATGGATTGCGTTGTACGCCGGCGTCGCCGGCGGCGCGGATGCGATTCTGATTCCCGAAATTCCCTTTGACCTGCACGTGGTCGCGAACCGCCTGCGAGCCCGCGACGCGCTGGGCGCCAAGTTCAGCATTGTCGTCATCGCGGAAGGCGCGTTTGCGAAGGGCGGCGAAGTCTCCCTCCGCGAAATGGCGACCGGCGCGCACGTCGAGCGGCTCGGCGGCGTCAGCGCGCGCGTGTCCGAGGCGCTCGGCGTGCTGACCGGCAAGGAAACGCGGTGGGTCGTGTTGGGGCACCTCCAGCGTGGAGGCGCGCCGACCAGCTTCGATCGGCTGCTTGCGACCCGCTTCGGCGCCAAGGCGGTCGAGCTCGCCAAGCAGGGCCAGTTCGACACGATGGTCGCCTCGGAGCCGCCGCACATTGTCGCGCGCCGGCTCGCGGACGTGGTGGGGAAGACCAAGACCGTGCCTCTCGATTTCGATCTGGTGCTGACGGCCAAATCGCTGGGCGTCACGTTTGGCGATTGAGCGGAGGGGCTTGGGGGCTAGGGGCTCGGGACTAGGAACCGATGGGTGAAAGCACGTCGTTCAAACAGACCGCGTCGGCGCTTGCCGCCATCGGGCAACGGTTCTACACGCGAGGATGGGCGCTCGGGACGAGCGGGAACTTCAGCGCCGTGTTGTCGCGCAAGCCGCTACGTCTGGCGATCACCGCCAGCTCGGTCGCCAAGGGCGCGCTACGCCCGGCCGACATCCTGCAGTGCGACGATCGTGGCCGCGTCGTGGGGCGTGCGCTCGGGAAAGCCTTCGGCCGAGACGCTCCTCCACATCGAGATTGCCAGGCGGCGCCAGGCGCGCGCCGTCTTGCACACGCACTCGGTTTGGAGCACGATGCTTTCGGATGGATGGGATCGAGGAGGGCGGGAAAGGCAGGACCGCTTCGGCGTGCCGGGACTAGTAATCGAAGGTTACGAGATGCTGAAGGGGCTTGCCGGCGTCGCGTCGCACGCGCACTCGGAGTTCGTTCCGATTCTCGACAACGATCAGGACATGCCACGGCTGGCCGGTCGTGTCGGCGAGACGCTTGCGCGGTTTCCCGACGCACACGCGTTACTGCTGCGGCGGCACGGCCTGTATACCTGGGGCGATTCGCTGGCCGACGCGGAACGCCACGTGGAGATCCTCGAGTTCCTGTTCGAGATAGTTGGACGCACGCAGGTCGCGGGTGGCACGATCCGTCGCCGAGCAGGAGGTCCGTGATGGCGATTCGTGAGGATTCCCGACGAGAACCGCACGATTCGCGACGATGCCGAGATCGCCGCTATCTGGCCGACTGCGGGATCGAGTTCGAGAGCTGGAGTCCCGGCGTGGACGTCGGAAACGACGCCACCGCCGACCAGGTGCTCGCGGCGTACGCCGGCAAGATCGGCGAACTCAAAGCCCGCGGCGGCTATGTCACCGCCGACGTCATCGACGTGAACGCCGAGACGCCGGGCCTCGACGCGATGCTCGCCAGATTCAATTCGGAGCACTGGCACGACGAGGACGAAGTCCGGCTCATCGTCGAAGGCCGCGGGCTGTTTCATATTCATCCGGCCGCGGGTCCGGTGTTCGCCATCGAGGTCGAGCCCGGCGACCTGATCCGCGTCCCTCGCGGCACGCACCACTGGTTCGACCTCTGCGGCGATCGCCGCATTCGCGCCATCCGGTTGTTCCAGGACCCGTCCGGCTGGACGCCGCACTACACGCAAAGCGGAGTCGACCGCGGGTTTCAGCCCGTATGTTTCGGCCACGCGTACTTCCCGCCGACGCCCCAGGGCGCGTGACGACGTTTCGTCTGAGCGAGCGGGGCGTCCGCGCGATCCTGCTCGACATCGAGGGGACGACGACGCCGTCGCGTTCGTGCACGACGTGCTGTTTCCGTTCGCCCGCGCGCACCTTCGCGAATACCTGGAGCAACATGCGCGCAGCGAGCGAATGCGCGACATCCTCACGACGCTGAAAAGCGAGTGGCGCGACGATGTCGCCGCGCACGAACGACCCGCCGCAGTGGCGCGACGACTCGCCGCCCTCATCGGCCGTCTACTTCGCCTGGCTGATGGACCGCGATCGCAAGTCGCCCGCGCTCAAGCAGCTTCAGGGGCGCATCTGGGAAGGCGGCTACCGCACGGGCGCTCTGAAGGGGAGCGTGTTTCCGGACGTCCGTCCGGCATTCGAGCGGTGGCACAGGGGCGGTGTGGAGATCAACATCTACTCGTCAGGGAGCGTGCTCGCACAGCAGCTCTTGTTCGGCGCCACGGCACACGGCGACCTGACGACGTTCATCTCGAGATTCTTCGACACGGCGGTGGGCGCGAAGACGTCGCGCGACAGCTATCGCCGGATTGCGGGCGAACTGAAACTCGATGCGGTCCACGTGCTGTTTGTGTCCGACGTGCCGGAAGAGCTCGACGCGGCGACATCGGCGGGCTGTCAGGCGCTGCTGGCCATCCGCCCGGGCAATCTCACGACGGTGCGCACCACGCTGGAGACGATTCGTTCTTTCGACCAGATCGTCTAGCACTTTGGGAACCGTGGCCGCCGAGCACGTTGGAGCCGTGACCGCGAAGCACCGTGGAGCCGTGGCCGACAAGCACGTTGGCGCCGTGGGCGCTTCTCAACGCCCGAGCAGCTCGGCGTCCTTTTTCTTCTGCGCTTCGTCGATCAACCGGACGTGGTTGTCCGTGATGCGCTGAACTTCGTCGAGGCCCTTCCGTTCGTCGTCTTCGGAAATCTTGTGGTCCTTGAGCAGCTTCTTCAGTCGCTCGTTCGCGTCGCGGCGGACGGCTCGGACGGCGTTGCGGCCGTCCTCGGCGAGCTTGTGCACGTGGCGCGAGAGCTCCTTGCGGCGTTCGTCGGTCAGCGCCGGGATGGGAATCCGGACGACCTTGCCGTCGTTGGCCGGATTGAGTCCCAGATCGGACGCGCGGATCGCCTTTTCGACGGCGCCGAGCTGCGACGGATCGAACGGCTGCGCCACGATCAACGTCGGCTCCGGCACCGAGAGGCCGGCCACCTGATTGAGCGGCATTCTCGACCCGTAGGCGTCGACGTGCACGCTGTCGAGAATCGTGACCGAGGCGCGCCCCGTCCGGACGCCGCCAAGCTCGTGCTTCACGTGCTCGAGCGACACGTCCATGCGCTTGGTGGCTTCCGTAAACAGACTTTTGAGATCGTTCGCGTCCATTGCCCTAGTCCCTAGTCCCTAGTCCCTGGCCCCTGGCCCTTTGACCTTTGAACTTCGACCCTTACTTTGAACTTTCCACTTCAAGCTTTGAACTTTCTTCCTAGGCGGTGACAAGTGAACCGACGGCTTCGCCGATGATCGCGCGCCTGATGTTTCCCGGCGTGCGCAGGTTGAAGACGACAATCGGCAGCCGGTTGTCCATGCACAGCGAAATGGCCGTCGCGTCCATGACCCTGAGGCCCTGCTCGAGGACCTGGAGGTACGAAATGCGGTCGAACCGCTTCGCGCTTGGTTTGATCATCGGATCGGCGTCGTAGATGCCGTCGACCTTGGTCGCCTTCAGGATGACGTCGGCCTTGATCTCCATGGCCCGAAGGGCCGCGGCCGTGTCGGTGCTGAAGTACGGGTTGCCGGTGCCGCCGCCGAAGACCACCACGCGGCGCTTCTCGAGATGGCGGATGGCGCGACGGCGAATAAAAGGTTCGGCGACCGATCGCATTTCGATGGCCGTGACCACTCGCGTCACGACGTTCTGCTGTTCGAGCGCGTCCTGCAGGGCGAGCGCGTTGATGATGGTCGCCAGCATGCCCATGTAGTCGGCGGTCGCCCGATCCATCCCCTTCGCGCTGGCGGCGACGCCACGAAAGATGTTGCCGCCGCCGATCACGATGGCCGTTTCGACGCCCATGCCCTGGATCTCGGCGACGTCCTTGGCGATCTGCGTGGCGACGATGGGATCGATGCCGTAGGTCTGCTCGCCCATGAGGGCTTCGCCGGAAACTTTCAGCAGGATGCGCTTATACGCCAGCTCGACTGACACAGCGGGAGATTATAGCTTGTGCTCCGGTCAGGATGCGCCTTCGCCGACTCTGAGGCGCGCGAAGCGGGAGACGGTGACCGTGGCGCCAAGGGTCTTCGAGGCCGCCGCCAACACCTCGGCCACGGTCATCTTCGGGTCGCGGATCGAGGGCTGATCCGGCAGCACGACCTGCGCGTAGAAGCTGCCCAGCTTGCCTTCGACGATCTTGTCGAGGACGTTGGCCGGCTTGCCCGAGTTCTCCATCTGGGCGCGATAGATCGACTTCTCCTTCTCGAGGAGGTCGGCTGGCACGGCCGCGCGCGACACGTAGCCCGGACTCGCCGCGGCCATCTGCATGGCGATTTCCTTGACCAGCGTGGCGAACTCGGCCCGCCCGGCGACCTCGGGCGTGACCCCCGCAAACTCCACCTGCACGCCGATCTTGCCGCCCATGTGGATGTATTGGCCCACGTAGCCCTGACCGGCGTATCGGACGAAGCGCGGCGTCGCCATGTTCTCGCCGAGCTTGCCGATACTGGCCGCCACGCGCGTGTGCACCGGGCCGTTCGGGTCGGTCAGCCACTCTTCGGTGGCGCGGTCGCCGGCCTTCTCGATTTCCGTGATCACGTCCTGGACCAGCTGCTGGAAATCGTCGGTCCTTGCCACGAAATCGGACTCGCAGTTGACCTCGACGAGCACGCCAGCCGAATGGTCCGGCGACACGCGACAGCCGATCACGCCTTCGCTCGTGGCGCGTCCGGCCTTCTTGGCCGCCGTGGCGAGGCCCCGCTTGCGGAGAATGGTCGTCGCGCTCTCGAAGTCGCCGTTGGCTTCGGTGAGCGCGGCCTTGCACTCCATCATGCCCGCGCCGGTTTGGTCGCGGAGCTTCTTCACGTCGGCTGCTGTAATGGTCATGGGAACACGCACGAAAATAGGGCTGAGGGCTACGAAGGGCTGAGGTCTAAGAGAAAGGCGCTCACTGCTAAAAGGTAGGGCTGAGGGCTGAACGCTTCGAGCCCTTGGCCCTTTGCTCTCAGCCCTACAACGTTACACCGAAGCGGGAGCGGCTTCGCGCGGACGCCGTGGCGTTCGGGCGGCCTGCCGCCGGGCGGCATCGTCTCCACCGGCCGCGCCGTCGGCGGTCGCGGCGTCGCGCTCGGCGTCGACGGATTCCTTCAGGCCGCGACCGCTCAGCACCGCGTCGGCCATGCGCGAGGCGAACAGCCGAATCGCCCGCAGGGCGTCGTCGTTGCCGGGGATGACGAAATCGACTTCGTCGGGATCGCAATTGGTGTCGACGATTCCGATGACCGGAATCTTGAGCTTGCGGGCTTCGTCGACGGCAATCTGTTCCTTCTTGGTGTCCACGATGAAGACCGCGTCTGGCAGGCGCGACATGCCGCGGATGCCCTCGAGGTTCTTCTGGAGCTTGCGGCGCTCTTTCTCGTTGCGGGCGATTTCCTTCTTGGAGAGCGTGTCGTACCGGCCGTCGGTGGACATGGCCTCGATGTCGCGCAGCCGGCCGAGGCTGCGCTGGATGGTCGCGAAGTTGGTCAGCAGGCCGCCGAGCCAGCGCTCGTTGACGAAGTACATCCCGCAGCGCACCGCTTCTTCGGCGATCACGTCCTTGGCCTGGCGCTTCGTGCCGACAAACAGGATGGTTCGACCTTCGGCGGCGAGACGGCTCACGAACTCTTCGGCATCGCGAAACAGCTTCAGCGTCTTGCCGAGGTCGAGGATGTAGATGCCGTTGCGCTCGCCGAAGATGTACTCCTTCATCTTCGGGTTCCACCGTTTCGTCTGGTGGCCGAAGTGCACCCCGGCTTCCAGCAGATCCTTCAACGCAATCGCGACCAAAAGGCCTCCCTTACCGTTTACTGAACTGGAAGCGTTTGCGCGCTCCCGCCATGCCGTACTTCTTGCGCTCTTTCGCGCGGGCGTCGCGCGTCAGCAGTCCTTCGTTCTTGAGCGCCTTCCTGAGTTCGACGTTGTACTCGACCAGCGCGCGCGCAATTCCCAGCCGCACCGCGCCGGCCTGGCCCGAGACGCCGCCGCCGGCGACCGTGGCGAGGACGTCGAACTTGTCGGCGGTTTCGGTCAGCACGAGCGGTTGGCGAATCTGGGTCCGCAGCGCTTCTCGGGGGAAGAACGATTCGAAGGTTCGGTGGTTGACGCTGATGGCCCCGGAACCGGGGCGGAGGAACACGCGAGCGGCGGAGGTTTTCCGGCGACCCGTTCCGTAGTACTGCGCTGCTGCCACGTTACGCAACCTCGAGCTTGGAGGGTTTCTGTGCCGTGTGCGGGTGATCCGGACCGGCGTACACCTTCAGCTTCCGATACATCGCTTCGCCCAGCTTCGTCTTGGGGAGCATGCCGCGCACGGCTTCTTCGACGAGGCGCTCGGGCTTCTTCGCCCGCACGATTCTCGCCCGCTCTTCGCGCAGGCCGCCTTCGTAGCCGCTGTGCTGGCGATAGATCTTCTGATCTTCCTTACGACCCGTCAGCTTGACAGTCGCCGCGTTGACGACGATGACGTGATCGCCCGTGTCGATGAACGGCGTGTACGTGGGTTTGTGTTTGCCCTGCAGCAGCCGCGCCGCCTTGGTGGCGATTCGGCCGAGCACTTGACTGTCAGCGTCGATCAGATGCCAGCGGACGCCCTCGGTGACGTGCTGTGCGCTGGCCATAAACGTAGACATTCCCCAAAACCCTTTCGCCGAAAGACCCGTTGTGAGGGGGTAGAGGCGAGGCCGGCCGGCCTGACGACCTTGACCTCTCCGAAGGTGACAAAGGCTCTCAGACTTCCAGACCGGCCAGGTCCGACAACGACAAACCCTAATGATATGAACGTTTCGGGGGACTGTCAAGCGCAGCCGCAGTTCGTCCGATAAGCACCAGTACGCGCAGGGACGGCGAAGCGTGTCGCCGGTCCGGATTCTGTGAATGTCTGACGAAACCGTAAGTCGAGGCCGGGTCCAGGCGGGTGCCCGGATCGGCGGTTTTCGCCGGACTCACGCCGGAAACCGAGGGTCCGAGGGCCGAATCGGCATGTGGTATCGGCTTTGCGGATGGGCTGGTGCTTTCACGCAAGCGCCAGCAAAGGAACAGGTCATCACGTGTTTGGTCTGACGAAGAAATCGAAGGCCGTCATCGGGCTCGACATCGGGTCGAGCGCGGTCAAGGCGGTCGAGCTCAAGCCGGTGGGGAAGGGATTCCGGGTATCCGCCTTTGCGAGCGAACCCATCCCGCCCGACAGCATTGTCGACGGCGCCATCATCGACGGCGCGGCGGTCGCCGAGGCGATTCGCCGCCTCTTCGAGAACAAGGCCTTCAAGACGAAAGAAGTCGCGGCCTCGCTCTCCGGCAACGCCGTGATCGTCAAGAAGATCAGCTTGCCGGTGATGACCGAGGCGGAACTGGCCGAGTCGATTTACTGGGAGGCCGAGCAATACATTCCGTTCGACATCCAGGACGTCAACCTCGACTACCAGATCCTCGACCCGGGCACGGGCGCCGAGTCGAAGGGGACGATGGACGTGCTGCTGGTCGCGGCGAAGAAGGAAAAAATCGCCGACTACACCGGCGTGATCACGCAGGCCGGCCGCGTGCCGGTGGTGGTCGACGTCGATGCCTTCGCGCTGCAGAACGCCTATGAGGCCAACTACGGACACGATCCGCAGGCCGTCGTCGTGCTGCTCAACGCCGGGGCGAGCGCCATCAACATCAACATCCTGAGCGGCGATCAGTCGGTGTTCACGCGCGACATCTCGGTCGGCGGCAACGCCTACACCGAAGCGGTCCAGAAGGAACTCAACCTGTCGTTCGAGAGCGCCGAGCAGCTGAAGAAGGGCGAGCCGGTGGATGGAATCACGTTTGCCGAGGCGCAGCCCGTCCTGCACGCCATGACCGAGAACGTGCTGCTCGAAATCCAGAAGACATTCGACTTCTTCAAGGCGACGGCGGCGTCCGATCACATCGACCGCGTGCTGCTGAGCGGCGGGGCGTCGCGTGTGGACGGCTTCATCAAGGCGCTCGAGGAACGGTTCGGGACGGCCGTCGAGTCGTTCGACCCGTTCAAGAAGATCACGTTCGAATCGGCCAAGCTCGGGGTCGCGGATCCCGAGAACGTCGTGCCGACGGCGGCCGTCGCCGTGGGGCTCGCGCTCAGAAGGGCGGGGGACCGATGATTCGCATCAACCTCCTCGCCGTCGAACGCGAGCGCACGAAGAAACGCGCCACCTTCCAGACCGGTCAGAAGGTGACCGTCGCCTGCAGTCTGGTCCTGGTCATGACCGGAGTCCTGATCGGCTGGCGGTATCTGACGCTCAACAAGGAGTCCGCCCAGCTCGATGCCGACATTGCCGGCTCACAAACGGAGGCGACGCGCCTCCACGGCATCATCCTGCAAGTGCAGCAGTTCGAACAGCAGAAGGCGCAGTTGCAGCAGCGCGTCGGCCTCATCGAGCAGCTCCGCCGGAGCCAGACCGGTCCGGTCCACATGCTCGACCAGATCAGCCGTTCGATGCCCCCGATGCTGTGGCTCACCGACCTGAAGCAGGACGACAAGGACAACAGCATCACGATCGACGGCCGAACCCTGACATTGACCAGTCTTTCCGATTTCGTCGTGAACCTCGAAGGGACCGGCTATTTCAAGAAGTCCGTGGAAATCGTGAGCAGCACGACCGAGGCGATGGCGACGCCACCCGGCGAGATCGTCAAGTTCAGCGTGAAGGGTCTGTTTCTGCCGCCGGCGGAGGCCGCAGCCGCGGCCAAGGCGGCGGTACCGGTGGCGCGAAAGTAAAGCCCGAGGGGCCTTGCCCCGATACGGCGAGTAGCGAAATGGAACTCAGCCTTACGAAACTACCGTGGTACGGCCAGGTGGGAGCCTTCGTGCTCCTCGCCGCTGCCGGCGTCGGTGCGTTCTTCTACTACTACGAGATGCCGGTGCGCGCGGAGTTCGCCGGGCGGCGGATCCAGCTGGCGGGGCTGCGCAAGGACATTTCGATGGGTGTCACGACGGCCAAAAAGCTCCCCGAATTCCGCAGCGAGGTGGGGGACCTGCAGGCGCGGCTGGACAACCTGAAGGCCGTACTGCCTGAAGAGAAAGACGCGGCCGACCTGCTGCGGCGCATGCAGACGGTCGCGACGCAGTCGAACCTGGTGATCAAGAGCTTCAAGCCCGCGCCAACGGTGACCAAGGAACTGCACGCGGAGTGGCCGATCAAGCTGGAGCTCGACGGCACCTACCACAACCTTGCGATTTTCTTCGACCGCGTCGGCAAGTTCACGCGGATCGTCAACATCAGCAGCCTCGACGTCAAGGGCAAGGACAAACCGGCCCCCACCTCGACGATTTCGGCGTCTTGTGTCGCGACCACCTTCGTGCTGCTCGACAACAAAGGCCTGGCGGCTGCGGCCAAGGCCAAGGCGGGCGCGAAGCCGGCCGCAGTTCCGGCGAAGGGCGCCTAGCAATGCGCGCATCCGACATGGTCATGCTCGCGGCTCTTGCGGGCGCTGTTTTCACCGCGCAGCAGACGTCCGCGCAAGCGGCCCCAGCGCCTCCCGCGGCCACGGTCCCGGCAAAAGAGGCGCAGGCGAAATCGCCGGCGCCGCCGGAGAACTACACGTATGAGCCGGCCGGCCGGCGCGATCCGTTCGTCAACCTGCTCGGCGCCGGCAACGAGCTGCGGCCGACATCGAGGAAGGGCGAAGGGCCGTCCGGCATGACGGTCAGCGAAATCTCAGTGCGCGGCGTGATGCAGAGCCGCGACGGGCTTATCGCGATGGTGCAGGGACCCGATAGTAAAACGTACATCGTTCACCCGGGAGACAAGCTGCTCGACGGGTCCATCAAGTCGATCACTCCACAAGGGCTCGTGATCGAGCAGGAAGTCAACGATCCGCTCTCGGTCGTGAAACAGCGAGAAGTGCGAAAGCTGTTACGAGGGCTCGAGGACGCCAAGTGAGTTTCACAAAGGGCTACGCCCTGGTTATTGCCGTAGTGCTCGCAGGCGGGATGGTGACCGCATCGAGCTCGAACTCGGGTTCGGGCGCGACAGCCGTCACCGTGCCTGCGGTGCGCCTGAAATCGATCAGTTCTAAGGTGACGAGCAAAGGCACGTCGCTCGTCATCG
Organism: uncultured Acidobacteriota bacterium; assembly: GCA_963755195.1. Taxonomy (GTDB): domain Bacteria; phylum Acidobacteriota; class Vicinamibacteria; order Vicinamibacterales; family CAVVIG01; genus CAVQJU01. The sequence continues at coordinate 602,129 of CAVWIZ010000002.1, forward strand.
AGGCCACAGAACCCGTGCCGTACGTGGCGACGCGGCCTGACCCGCTGACATTGTTCATCGACTTCCGCAACGTCGCGGCCGAGGGCATGACCAGCGCGGTGTCCACCGACGCGAAGAGCGCGATCACCGCGGTCTCGGTGGAGCCGAGTGATCAGGACAGCCCTGCGAATTCACGCATTCGCGTGGTGCTGTCCGAGGCGGTCGCGCATCGCGTGCGCGCCAGCCGGAACACGATCGTCATCGACTTCGACAAGGGGGGCGCCAAGACGGCGCCTTACGTGCTGCCGCCGGCCACGCGGGGGGTTGTGGACGCGGGCGCGCCCGATGCGCTGCAGGCGCTCGCGCGCGTCGAGCGAACGACCGTCGATCCGGTCGCCGCGCTTGGCCTCGACACGCTCCAGCCCGTCGCGGTTTCGCTCGCGGCCCAGTCACGAGCCGGATCGACCCTGCCGGCGACGCCGCAATCGTCGTCGCAGGCGCCGGCCGCGCAGGCACCTGAACCGCCGGGCACGTCGCGAGGCGGCGTGCGCCGCTTCAACGGCAATCCGGTCAGCCTCGACTTCCAGGGCGCGGATTTGCGGGCCGTGCTCCGCACCTTCTCGGAAATCAGCGGGTTGAACATCGTGATCGATCCGGCGGTGACCGGGTCGGTAGACGTGGCGCTGCGCGACGTGCCGTGGGACCAGGCGCTCGACATCATCCTGCGCGCCAACAAGCTCGGTTACATCGTGGACGGCACCATCGTTCGCATCGCGCCGCTGACGGTCCTCTCCGACGAAGAGTCGCAGCGGCGCAAGCTGACCGATGAGCAGGCGCTGGCCGGCGAACTGCGCGTCCTGACCAAGACGCTCAGCTACGCCAAGGCCGAGGATCTCGAGAAGCTGCTGACGAAGAGCTCGCTGTCGCAGCGCGGCTCGGTGCAGTTCGACATCCGGACGAACACGCTCATCATCACCGACCTCGCCGACCGGCTGACCGCGGCCAACGACCTCATCGGCGCGCTCGACCGGGCGCAGCCGCAGGTCGAGATCGAGGCGCGCATCGTCCAGGTGAACAAGAACTACCAGCGGAACCTCGGCGTGCAGTGGGGCTTCAACGGACGCGTCGATCCGGCGCTTGGCAACACGACAAACATGGCGTTTCCCAACAAGGGCACGCTCGCCGGCGCCACGGGCGGCACCACCGGCGGCACCAATGGCACCGGGACGGCCGTCAACCTGGGCGTTCCCGGCGCGACGAGCGCCGTGGGGCTGCAGCTCGGCTCGATCAACGGCGCGTTCAACCTCGACGTCGCCCTTTCCGCCCTCGAGACGACGGGCAACGGCCGCGTCCTCTCGACGCCCCGCGTGTCCACGCAGAACAACGTCGAGGCTGAAATCAAGCAGGGCACGCAGATTCCGATTCAAACGGTCGCCAACAACACGGTGACCGTGCAGTTCAAGGACGCCGCGCTCATCCTGAAGGTGACCCCGCAGATCACGGCGTCGAACACCGTCATCATGAAAATCTCGCTCGAAAACGGGCAGGCCGATTTCTCGAAGGCGGTCAACGGCATTCCGCCCATCAATACGCAGAGCGCGAACACCTCGGTGCTCGTCAACGACGGTCAGACGACGGTCATCGGCGGGATTTACCTGAGCACGCAGCAGTATCAGACGGACAAGACTCCGGGGCTGGGCAACATCCCGCTGCTCAAGTGGCTCTTCAAGCGCGAGACGGCGAACGACAGCAGCACCGAGCTGCTGATCTTCATTACGCCACGCATCACGAAAAGTTAAGGGTTTCGGAGCATGACTCGTATGCGCATCATCAGTCGAATTCTCGCGGTCGCGGCGGTCGCGGCGTTGACCACCTCGTGTGGCAGCGCCGTGCGGTCTTCGAGCGCGCCCGTGTTTCTCGTGTTGGAGTTTCTGGGCGGCGCGCAAATCGGCGGCACGACGTTCACCAATACGCTGGCCTCCGACGTCATCACGATGGTGACCAGCCCCGACCCCTGCACGACCACCAACCCGTGCGCGACGATTTTCACCGACAACGGCTCGGCCACCCTGAGGCTGTCCCCGAAGGACATTGGCCCGGTTGGCGTGCCGCAGGCGCCGAGCAGCAACAACGAGGTCACCATCACTCGCGTGCGCGTCGTGTATCGGCGCACGGATGGGCGCAACACGCCTGGCGTCGACGTCCCGTACGGCTTCGATGGCGCGGCCACGGCCACCGTGCCGGCGTCCGGCACGGCGACGCTCACGTTCGTGCTCGTTCGCGGCAACGCGAAAACCGAAGCGCCGCTCGTGCAGCTCAAGACCAACGGGTCCATCATCGCGACGATTGCCGAGGTCACCTTCTTCGGACACGATCAGGTCGGCAACGACATCAGCGTGACGGGAACCATGGAAATCGACTTCGCCAACTGGGGAGACTGACACTACCATGAGCAAGCGACTTCTCGCGTTGATGGTAGCGGCGTGCGCGGCGGGCGCGTCCTGCACGGTGCACTCGACCGACGTGCCCTCGCTCACCGGTCCGTCCGAGGCGGGCCTGTCGATTCGGGTTGTGGCGACCCCAGACAGTATCAGCCAGAACGGCGCGGACGTGTCGCAGATCGTCGTGAACGCGTTCGACGCAAACGGGCAGCCGTGCGCAAATCTTCTGGTCCGCATGGACATGGCCGTCGGCAGCACCCTCCAGGACTACGGAACGCTCTCGGCGCGGTCGATTGCCACGGGAGCCAACGGCCAGGCCCGCACCGTTTATACAGCGCCGCCTCCACCGCCGCCGAGCGTTGGTGCGGGCGGTGGGACGGTCGTCACGATTGTGGCCACTCCGAGTAGCGGACCTTGCGGGAGCTCGGTTGGGAATTTTGACGCCACGAACAGCCAGTTCACGTCGATTCGGCTTGTACCGGTCGGCGTCATCCAGCCACCAGCCGGCTCACCGACCGCGGATTTCACGATGTCGCCGAACACGGCGCTCATGAACGTGCCTGCCACGTTTGACGCGTCCATCAGTGCGCCTGGTGCGGGCGCGTCGCAGATCACGTCGTACTCGTGGAACTTCGGAGACGGGGGCCAGGCCTCCGGCAGAACCGTCACGCATTCGTTCTCCTCGCCACAGACGTACGTCGTGAGGCTCACGGTCACCAACGATCGCGGGCTTTCCGCCTCGAAGGACGTACCGACCCAGGTCGGCTCGGTTGACGGGCCAACGGCCGCATTTGTGTTCTCACCCTCGTCGCCGACACCGGGGCAGGCGGTCTTGTTCAACGCCGACCTCTCCAAGTCGGCGCTTGGGCATGCGCTCGTTCAGTTCAGCTGGAACTTCGGCGACGGCGGGACAGCCAGCGGCGTGAATGTGTCACACGCGTTCTTGACCGCGGGCACCTTCAACGTCGTCCTCAGCGTGTTTGACGACACCGGTCAAAAGGGAACGACAGCCACGTCTGTCACGGTGGTAGCCGCCGCTGGTGGAGGCGGTGGAGGCGCAACGGTCGCGTTGTTCGAGGTCACTCCGAACCAGCCGATCGCGACGCAGCTCGCTCTCTTCAATGCGTCAACGTCGACGGCCGCGCCTGGTCGCACGCTGGTCAACTACGCGTGGGATTTCGGCGACGGAACCGCGCTCAGCGGGCCGAGCGCCACAACCTCGCACACGTTCCAGAATGCAGGGGTCTACGGCGTGAGATTGATCGTCAGGGACGACGGCGGCACAAGCGCACAGACCATTAAGTCGGTGACCGTCTTGCCGGCGTCGACGGGCAGCCTGTTGCCTGAGTTCACCATCTCCCCGACCGACCCGTTCGGCGGCGACTTGGTGACCTTCAACGCCAACACGTCGAAGCCGATCGACACGATCACGCAGTATGACTGGGACTTCGGTGACGGCACGATCGTGATTGGTCCAGTGAGCGCGCCTGGTCAGGCGAATCCCGTGGCCACTCACACGTACTCCACTTCGGCGGGGAATACGTACACGATCAGATTGACCGCTCACGACGCGACCGGCCGCGTCGCAACGATGACTCATACGCTGACGGTCGGGCCTAACAGTGGCGGCCTCTCCCCGACTGCCAGGTTCACGATCTCGCAGTCGCCGACCACGGTCGGCACGCCGGTCACCTTTGACGGCAGCACGTCGTTCGCGTTCGTTGGAGCGTCCATCGTCACTTATGTGTGGGACTTCGGCGACGGATCGGCTATCGTCTCGACGCCGGGCCCGATTTCGCCGGCGCATGCGTATGCCGCGGCCGAGACCTACACAATCCGTCTGACTGTGGTCGATAACTTCGGCCGCACGGGTTCGACGACCCGGACACTGTTGGTGCAGTGACGCCGGTCGCAACGGCTCGCTGTGGCTGACCACTCACGCCTCGAAGACTTGCGACGACGGGTCCAACTGGACCCGTCGTCGATCGCTTTCGCCCAACTCGCCGAAGAGTACCGCCGCGTCGGCCAGCTCCAGGAATCAGTGGACGTGTGCCGGGCCGGCCTGGCCCAGCACCCGGGGTATCTGTCGGCCCGCGTGACCCTGGGCCGAGCTCTCGTCGATCTCAATGAGCTCGACGCGGCGCAGAAGGAACTCGAACTGGTGCTGAAGAGCGCCGCCGAGAACCTCGCGGCCATCCGCGGTCTTGCCGAGATCCATCACCGGCGCGGCGCGCTCGCCGAAGCGCTGGTCCAGTACCGCGCCGCGCTCGCCCTCGCCCGCAACGATCCCGATCTCGCACAGACGGTGAAGGAACTGGCAGCCGAGCTCGAGCCTCCGCCACCGGCCGACGGCAGTGGCCCTTCGTTCGAGCAGGCGGCCCGTGCGCTGACCGTTCACCCGCCGAGTGACCCCGCCCCCGGTAGCGATGTCAAGGATGTTGAAGATGTAGAGGTCGAAGGCGCCGGGGACGTCGGGCGATCAGAACAGGTGGGGGCGCTCGAGGCCGTCGGGCTTCCGGAGGACCTCAGGACCGAGTCGCGGGAAATGCGGACGATCGCCGCGCTCGAGCAGTGGCTCCACGCCATTCATGTCACACGCGCCGAGCACCACGCTTAGGCGAAGGCACCAGCTGGTTCGGGAGGCGATGGCGCGGCACGATGTGGACGCGCTGGTCGTCACCTCGCGGTCGAACATCGCCTATCTGACCAACTTCACCGGCAGCTCGGCCATCGCCGTGCTGGCGCCCGATTGCCTCCACTTCATCACCGACTCGCGCTACGTCACCGCCGTCGAGGACCAGCAGCAGGCGACCCATGCGTGTCCTGATTTCGATCTCGTCAAAGTGGACGACACGTACGACGCGACCCTGGCGGCATTCGCGGCGTCGCTCAAGGCCGGCCGACTCGGCTTCGAAGCGGCGCATCTGACGGTCAGCCGCCACACCTGGCTGGCTGCCGCGCTGGCGGGAACGCCCGTCCTCGTGCCGACCGAGCAACTGATCGAGCATGTCCGCGTCCGGAAGGACGAGTACGAGGTCGAGATGATTCGTGAGGGGGCGCGCCGGTTGTCGGATGTCGCCCATGGCGTGTTCGAGGAGGTTGGTCTCGGGAGGACCGAGCGGGATATTGCCGAGGCGATCGACCTCCGGATCCGCCGGGCCGGATTCGAGCGGCCGGCGTTTGATACCATCGTCGCCAGCGGCCCGCAGTCGGCCTTGCCGCACGCCAGGCCCGGCGAGCGAACATTAAGCGAACATGACCTGGTCGTGCTGGACTTCGGTGGCGTCTACGACTCATACTGCGTCGATTTGACCCGGACGGTTGTCGTGGGCCGGGCGGGCGATCGCGCACGAGAGGTCCACGCGGCGGTTCTGGAGGCGCACGATCGGGCCATCAGGACGGTGGGCCCCGGCCGGTCTCGATTTGCGATTGATGCGGCCGCGCGCGATTGGCTGACGGCCTGCGGCTTGGGCGAGGCCTTCGGCCACGGAACCGGGCACGGTCTCGGCATCGATATTCACGAAGACCCGCGGATTACCCGGCGGCCGGGCCCCGTGAAAGAAGTGGCGGGCCCCAGGAGAGCAGTGGAAGAAGCCGGAGAAGCCCAGGACGACGCCGTGGAGGCTGGGATGGTATTCACGATTGAACCCGGCGCATATCTTCCCGGGTGGGGTGGCGTTCGCATCGAAGACGACGTGCTGGTCACGGAGCACGGCGTTGAATTGCTCACGAACGTGACGACGGACCTGTTGGAACTGTGAATCTGGACGATGTGAGAGAGATTCTCGCGCTCATGCGCGAGAACGGGCTCTCTGAGTTTGAAATCGAACGCGAAGGGCTGAAGCTGCGGCTCCGCAAAGATGCGGGGGGGCCTCCCGGTGCCGGGAGCCTCGCGCCCCCGCCCGTTGCGGCGCCGGGCGGCGTTGCGTCGGCCGCGATGGCGTTGGCGGGCGCGTCGGCGCCTCCCCAGCCGACCTCAGAGGTCGAGATCGAGCTCGCGGTCGTCAAGTCGCCGATCGTCGGCACGTTCTATCGTTCGTCGGAGCCGGGTTCGGCGTCGTTTGTCGAGATTGGCGCGACGGTGAAGAAGGGGCAGGTGCTCTGCATCATCGAAGCGATGAAGCTGATGAACGAGATCGACTCGGAGTACGACGGCGAGATCATCAATATCTACGTTGAAAACGGGCAGCCGGTGCAGTACGGCGAGCGGCTCTTCGCGATAAAAACAACGTAGCCACAGAGGCACAGAGAACACAGAGAGTGGCTATGTGCCAAGCACATGTTTAAGAAGATCCTGATCGCGAATCGCGGCGAGGTGGCTCTGCGAATCATCTTCGCGTGCCGCGAGCTGGGCATCAAGACCGTCGCGGTCTATTCCGAGGCCGACGAGCACTCCTTGCACGTGCGGTTTGCCGACGAAGACGTGTGCATCGGGCCGGCGCGCAGCGCCGACAGCTACCTGAACGTGCCGGCTGTCATCAGCGCGGCCGAAATCACCGGCGCCGACGCCATTCATCCGGGCTATGGGTTCCTGTCGGAAAGCGCCTACCTTGCCGAAGTCTGCGCCGCCTGTCACATCAAGTTCATCGGTCCCGATCCGCAGGTGATCCGGCTGATGGCCGACAAGGCCAGGGCGCGGCGCGTGATGCGGAAGGCGGGCGTGCCGATTCTGCCCGGAAGCGACGGCCCGATCGAAAGCGAAGACAAGGCGCTCAAGATCGCGAAAGACATCGGCTACCCGGTCATCATCAAGGCGACGGCCGGCGGCGGCGGGCGCGGCATGCGCGTCGTCAAGAATCCGGGGGAGCTGCCGCACGCGTTCAAGACGGCGCAGCAGGAAGCCGAGGCGGCGTTCGGCGTCGGCGACGTGTATCTCGAGAAGTACGTCGAATCGCCGCGCCACATCGAGTTTCAGATCCTGGGCGACCAGCACGGGACGGTGGTCCACCTGGGCGAGCGCGAGTGTTCGATTCAGCGCCGGCACCAGAAGCTCATCGAGGAGTCGCCCTCGCCCGCGCTCAGCGACAAGATGCGCCGCAAGATGGGAGCCGTGGTCATCGATGCGGCGAAGGCGGTGCAGTACACCAACGCGGGCACGTTCGAGTTCCTGATGGATCCGGGCGGCCATTTCTATTTCATGGAGGCCAACACGCGCCTCCAGGTCGAGCATCCGGTCACGGAGATGGTGACCGGCATCGACATCGTGAAGGAGCAGATTCGGATTGCGGCCGGCGAGCGCCTGTCGTTCAGGCAGAGCGAGGTCACCTTTACCGGGCATTCGATTGAATGCCGCATCAACGCCGAAGACCCCGACACGTTCGTGCCGTCGCCCGGGGTCATTCACGTCTTCAGCGTGCCGGGCGGCCCCGGCGTCCGCGTGGAGACGTTCGCGCACTCCGACTGCACCATCTCGCCGTACTACGATTCGATGTTCGCCAAGATCATCGTGCACGGACGCGATCGCCAGGAAGCCGTCGCCCGGATGCGCCGCACGCTCGAGATGACCGTCATCGAGGGGATCAAGACGAGCATCCCGATGCACTTGAAGATCCTGGCCGAGCCGGATTTCATCGCCGGGCGCTTGAGCACGTCGTTCATGGAGCGCTTCCTGACGCGCCCTTCGTCAGGCCGCCTCGCTGAGGCGGTCTAGGCCCGGCCTCCCTCACCTCAACTCGATCGCTTGCGTTTCACGAAGCCACGAAACCACGAAGATCTCTCTTTAGGAAATGCTTTCGTGTCGTCGTGACTTCGTGATGAAGGATTGCTGGGCGTGAAGCTCCCTCGTCTCAACGCAATCGTTGACGTCGAGGTTGCCCGGCTCGCCGGTTGGACGCCGATCGATCTCGCCGCGGCGTACGTGGAGGGCGGTGCGCGGTTCCTTCAGCTGCGTGCGAAATCGATGTCGGGCGCCGAGCTCCTGGATCTGGCGTCGCGCATCGGCGACCTCGCGCACGCGGCCGGCGCCACGCTCATCGTCAACGATCGCGCGGACATCGCGCGGCTGTCCGGGGCGGACGGCGTCCACGTCGGTCAAGACGACCTGGCGCCGGCGGCCGCGCGAGCAATCGTCGGCGCGGACGCGATAGTGGGAGTCTCGACCCACACCGAAGCCCAAATCGACGCCGCGACGAGCCTGCCCGTCAACTACCTGGCCGTCGGCCCCGTCTTCGGCACCGCGACGAAAGACACCGGCTACGTGGCTGTCGGCCTGGCGCGCGTGCGGTACGCGGCGGGCCGCGTCGGACGAGACTCGTCGCAGGATGGGAGAGACCGGCTGTCGGGGCTCGTCGCCATCGGCGGCATCACCCTCGATCGGGCCGCCGAGGTCATCGCGGCAGGAGCGACATCGGTGGCGGTGATTTCAGACCTCGTCGCGACCGGCGACCCGGAAGCGCGCGTCCGCGCCTATCTGGCGCGGCTCGCTCTGTGAGCCATGTATAATCCGCGAGGATCTTGATGAGACATCAACTGTTTGCGACCAAATCGCTCCGCCAGTTGCTCGACGAGATGGCGGGCGAGAATCGCCTCCGCCGCGTGCTCGGCCCCGTGCAACTGACGAGCCTCGGCGTCGGGGCGATTATCGGCGCGGGCATCTTCGTCGCCACGGGAGCCGCCGCGCGCAACGTGGCGGGACCGGCGCTGATGCTCTCGTACGTCGTGGCCGGCGTCACCTGTATCTTCGCGGCGCTCTGTTATGCCGAGTTCGCGTCGATGGTGCCGGTGGCCGGATCGGCGTACACCTATGCCTACGCGACGCTCGGCGAGCTGTTTGCGTGGATCATCGGCTGGGACCTCATCCTCGAGTACGCCGTGGGATCGGCGACGGTGGCAAACGGGTGGTCGGGGTACTTCCAGAGCGTGCTGGCCAAGTTCGGCGTCAGTCTTCCCGCGGCGCTGTCGGGACCTCCGATCATCTACGACACGGCCGCCGGCCACTTCGTCCGGACCGCGGGCGTGGTGAACCTTCCGGCGATCCTGATTGTGGCGCTGGTGACGGCGGTTCTTGTCAAAGGGATCTCGGAGAGCGCCGGCTTCAACACACTGATGGTGTTCTTGAAGGTCACCGTCGTCCTCTTCGTGATCCTCGTGGGAGCCTTCTTCATCCAGCCCGGGAATTGGACGCCGTTTGCGCCGTACGGGATGACGGGGCTCAGTTTTTTCGGACAAACACTGTTCGGCGAGGTGAACGCCGGCGGGCAGCCGGTGGGCATGCTGGCCGGCGCGGCGATCATCTTTTTTGCCTACATCGGGTTCGATTCGGTGTCCACGCACGCGGAAGAGGCCAAGAACCCGACGCGCGACGTCCCGATTGGGATCGTCGCGTCTCTCTTGATTTGCACCGTGCTCTACATCGCCGTGGTGGCCGTGCTGACGGGGATGGTGCGCTACGACAGGCTGAGTGTGGACGCGGGAGTTTCCGACGCGTTCAAGCAGGCGGGCTTGCCCTGGGCGGAGTTCATCATCGCGGCGGCCGGGGTGGCCGGCATTACATCGGTGCTGCTGGTGCTGATGCTCTCCGGGCCGCGCGTGTTTCTGGCGATGGCGCGAGACGGCATGGTGCCTCCCGCGTTCTTCGGCGATGTCCATCCGAAGTTCCGCACGCCCTGGAAGTCCACGATCCTGATCGGAGTGTTCGTTGCCGTCATGACGGGTTTCCTGCCGATTGATGCGCTGCTCCATCTGACCAACATCGGCACCTTGTTCGCATTCCTGATCGTCTGCGCGGCCGTGCTCATCATGCGCCGGACCAATCCGGATGCCAAGCGGCCATTTCGGGCGCCGTTCTATCCCTTCGTCCCGATCTTCGGGATCCTCTCGTGTCTCATGCTCATGTTCTCGCTGCCGGTCGAAAACTGGTACCGGCTCATCGCGTGGATGGCGCTCGGCTTCGTTATCTACTTTGCCTACAGCTACAGGCACAGCGAATTGCGCAAGCGAGCCGAGGCGGCGTCGTCTGCCCCTGGAGCCCGTCGCGGCTAGACGCGGCAGGCGCCTCGCGCCACCTCTGGGCGACCACTGGCTGCGGGTGCAGGGCCCGGGCCTGGCGGTCGCCCTTCTCGTTTTCGTCGTGCTCGGGGGCGCGCTGGGGTTTCACTGGATCGAAGGGTGGAGCATCGGGCGCGCGCTCTACCGGACGGTGCTGGCGATTACGACGGTGGAGTCGCCGGCGGCCGCCTCGCCCGGCGGCAAGGTCTTCACCGTCGTGCTCCTGTTTGCCGGCGTTGGCGTGGCGCTCTACACGTTCACGCAGCTTGCGACGCTGGTGGTCGAAGGCGGATTGCCGAAGCGGCTCGAACGCCGTCGTCATGCACGTATGATCGAAACATTGCGCGATCATTTCATCATCTGCGGCTACGGCCGCATCGGCCGCGTGGTCGCCCGCCAACTGTTGCGCCAATCCGTGCCGTTCGTCGTCGTCGATCGGGATCCCGCCCGGATCGCGCAGGCGAAGGGTGACGGGGCGCCCGGCGTCGAGGCCGATACGAGCCGCGAGGACGTTCTGACGCAGGTCGGCATCATGCGCGCGCGCGGTCTCATCGCCGCCGTGGGCACGGATGCGGAAAACGTCTACACCGTGCTCAGCGCCCGTGTCATGCGGCCGGATCTCTTCATCGTCGGCCGCGCGGCCACCGAGGACGCGACGATGAAGCTGAAGCGAGCCGGCGCCGACCGCGTCGTGTCGCCTTACGAGATCGGGGGCATCCAGATAGCGCAGACAGCGCTCCGGCCGGCCGTCGTGGACTTCGTCGAGCTGGCGACGAGCTCTGATAATCTGGAGCTGGCGATGGAGCAAATCACGATCGGCGTGCGCTCGGATTTCGCGCAGCAATCCATCTTGAACGCCAATCTGCGGCAGCGGTTCGGCGTGATCGTCGTCGGCATTCAGCGTCACGACTTACGCATGGAATTCAATCCAGAACCTGACACGATCATCGGAGGCGGCGACAAGCTCGTGGTCCTCGGCCGGCCCGAATCGCTCAAACGGCTCGAAACGGAGGCTGAAGGACGTGACTGACGGCGCGGCGCGGCTGCTTGACGGCGTGGCGGTGGCCAATCAGATTCGGGCGGAGGTGGCGCCCGAGGTTGCCGCCTTCACGGCCAGGAAGGGGCGTCCTCCCGGGCTCGGCATCGTGCTCGTCGGCGACGATCCGGCATCAGCGGTGTACGTCGGGAGCAAGCTGAAGTCGGCGGGAGAAGCCGGACTGCGTGCGGATCTCGAACGGCTGCCCGCCACCGCTGCGCTCGCTGATCTGCTGGCGGCCGTGGATCGACTGAATCGAAGCGACGTGCACGACGGCATCCTGGTGCAATCGCCGCTGCCGGACGCCATGGGCCCGGACGCCGAGCGGCGGGTGTTCGACGCCGTGCGGGCCGACAAAGACGTCGACGGCTTTCACCCGATTAATGTCGGCCTCCTCGTGCAGAACCGCGCGACGCTCGTCGCGTGCACGCCGTCCGGCGTCATCGAGATGCTCGAGCGGTCGAACATCAAGATTGCCGGTGCACGGGCCACCGTGATCGGGCGCAGCGACATCGTCGGCAAACCGATGGCCTTGTTGCTGATCCATCGGCACGCCACCGTGACCGTCTGCCATTCGCGCACACTGAATCTTCCGCAGGTGGCGGCGGAGGCCGACATTCTCGTCGCGGCGATTGGCCGCCCGGGATTCGTCACCCGCGATTTCGTCAAACCGGGCGCAACCGTCGTGGACGTGGGCACCACCCCCGTGACCGATCGGGGCGTCGTCGAGCGCCTTTTCGCGCCCGGCTCGAAACGCCGCCACGCGTTCGAACGCCGCGGCCAGCTGGTCGTCGGAGACGTCCATCCCGAGGTGGCTCAGGTGGCCGGCGCGCTGTCTCCGGTTCCTGGAGGCGTCGGTCCGTTGACGATCGCGCTGCTGCTCAGGAACACGCTGCGGGCGGCGCAACTCAGGGCGGGATAGCAGGGATGCGCCTGTTCATGGCCTCCCACCGCCTGCCTGTCACGAAGTCACGAAAACCACGAAAACCTTCTTGTACGAAAAGTTCGCCGTGGTCGTCGTGTCTTCGTGATGCTCAGGCCTCTATCGCTACCTTTGTACTTCCATGCTGAAAGTGGCGCTGACCGGCGGGATTGCCACCGGCAAGAGCCATGTGCTCGATTGGTTTCGACGGCGCGGTGTGCCGTGCCTGGACGCCGATCAACTGGCGCACGGCGTGATGGCCGCGGGGACCGAGGCAACCCAGGCGATCGCGGCGCGATTTGGGACCGACGTTCTCGCAGAGGACGGCGCCGTTGATCGCACGAGGCTTGGCCCCATCGTGTTTGCGGACAGTGTGGCGCGCAAGGAGCTCGAGGCGATCGTCCACCCTGCCGTATACCGCGCGATCGCGGCCGGGCTCCGCGCGTTCGAGTTGACCGAAAACCCTCGCCTGGTCGTGGTGGATATCCCGTTGCTCTACGAAACCGGTGACGCCTCGGATTTTGACGCCGTGATCGCGACGAGATGTCCGCCGGAGGTGCAGATGGCGAGACTGGTTGCTCGGGGCATGAGCGAGGCCGAGGCGCGTCAACGCCTCGCGGCCCAGCTGCCCGCTGCCGAAAAAGCCCGCCGCGCCAACTACGTGATCGACACCGCCGGGCCGTTCGAAAACACGGACGCGCAGATCAAACGGGTCCTCGAAAATTTCACAGCATAGGGTGCTTGGCGGACACGGTTTCCAAGGTGCTTGGCGGACACGGTTTCCAAGGTGCTCGCCGGCCACGGTTTCCACGGTGCTGGGCGGCCACGGTTTCCACGGTGCTGGGCGGCCACGGTTTCAGCGTGCTGGGGCGCGATGACGCAAGGTGCTGTGGGATTGCGCGTAATGCCTGATGCGATCGCGCAAAGTGCAAGCCGCGAACACATAGAGTGTGCAGCACGTTGGGACCGTGACCGCCGAGCACTTTGGAAACCGTGGCCGCCCAGCACCCAAAGAACCGTGACCGCGAAGCACCTTGGAAACCGTGACCGCGAAGCACCTTGGGAACCGCGACCGCGAAGCACCTTGGAAACCGTGGCCGCCGAGCACCTTGGGAACTGTGGCCGTAGTGTCAAGCCTCGACTTCCGCCGAGTCCTGTGCGGGCGCGATGCGTTCCTCGACGAACGTATTCCAGTCGTGGCAGTGTGGGCACTGCCACAGAAGCTCCGTGCTGCGGTACCGGCACCGCATGCACACGTGGGGATCGAGGTAGAAGACGGCGTGCTCGGTCAGCTCGCTGTACCGGTTCACGAGCGGCGCCGGGTGTCGCAGCTGGCCCAACGAACGCCAGATCGCCTGGTGGATGCCGAGCGCGTGGGGGTTCTGCACGAGCGCGGCGAAGAGCAGATCGAGCGCGTCATGGGGATGCCCGCTGCCGGCGAGGTGGCGCGACAGCGCGAGTCGGGCCCGCCAGTCCTGCGGGTTGGCGTCAATCAAGCGCCGGCACAAATGCGTGAAGCGATCGGGCGAGCCGTGGCGAACCGCGAGCGACTCGAGCCGGTCGAATGCCAGATAGGCGCGATCCGGAGCCACCTCGATGAGACGGTCCCAGACGTCCGCGGCTTCCTTGTCTTTGCCCTGGGCCACGCGCACGTCGCCCAGGTTCAAATACGCCGGCACGGCGCGCGCGTCAAGCGCGATGGCGCCCTCGAAGCGGCGAATCGCCTCCGGGTAGTCCTTGCGCCGCGCCGCTTCGAGGCCGATTTCGTTTTCGAGAAACGCCAGAATCGCCTGGTTTTTCGACCCGCTGTCGCCGTCGGTCAGCTGCGAGAGGCGCTGCCGCGTGTCATACGCGTCGGTCCACTGGTGCTGCTCTTCGTGCAGCTTCTGGAGGTTGACGAGCGCATAGCTGTTCGTCGAGTCGAGCCGCAGAACTTCGTTGAATGCCTCGAGCGCCCGATCCACGAACCCGCCGCGCTTGTAGTCGAGCCCGAGACAGAGCAGCACGTAGGCATGCTCCAGCTTGGTCAGGTTCGCCCGCTGCAGTAGTGTCTGGTGCACCGTGATGGCCTTGCCGACCTGACCCTTCTCCCGATACAAGTTGCCGAGGATCATGTGCACTTCGAGCGCGTCCGCATCAAGGCTCGCGGCGCGGGCCAGCTCCTCGATTGCCAGATCGATCTGGTTGCCGACCAGGAAATTCAAGCCAAGAATGTAATGCGACGACTGGCGGGCACGGCGCCGGTCGATCCACTTGCCGTCTTTCAGCTTGTAGCGCTCCCACGCCTTGCCGATCGTCAAACCGGCCAGAAGCGCGATGAGGGCCGCCAGAAGCGGCGCATATGCGGCCATGCCTGTCATGCGGTCACGTCTGCCTCGAGTGTTGCCCCGCCGTCTCGTACGTCGCGACGATCGAATCCCATCGCCCCTGGGCCCGGAGGATGAGCTCGACGAACTCGCGGACCGCGCCTTCGCCGCCGGCGTGGGCGCTCACGAAATCGACGCGCGACTGGACGTCGGTCACGGCGTCGGCGGGCGCGCCGGCCAGACCGACACGCGCAATCACCGCCAGATCGACAATGTCGTCGCCCATATAGGCCACTTCGGCGTCGGTCAGCACCATGTCGCCCACGATCTGGTCGTAGGTGTCGATCTTGCTGGCCACGCCTTGATGAACGAGGGTGATGCCAAGCTGCGCGGCGCGCTGCGCCGTCGTCGCCGAATACCGCGCCGACAGCAGCCCGACGGTGAGCCCGGCGCGCTGGGCCCACACCAGCGCGATGCCGTCCCTGATGTGGAAGCGCTTGCTCTCCGAGCCATCGCCGGTCAGCACGACGGCGCCGTCGGTCAGTACGCCGTCGACATCAAAAAGCAGCAGCTTGATGCTCGCGGCTTTGGTGGTCAGAGGTTCACGGTTCACGGTTCACGGTTCAGCGGTTCGCGGTTCGCGGTTCAAAACATTTCCGTTCGCCACAGGTCGTGAACGTGCACGACGCCTGCGACGCGCTTCGACCGGCCGTCCACGACGACGATTGACGTAATCTTGCGGCCTTCCATGATGTTCAAGGCCTCGGCGGCAAGCGTCGTCTCCGGAATCGACACCGGGTCGCGCGTCATCACGTCGGCCGCCGTCAAGGTCCGGACGTCGGCGCCTTTCTCCATCTGCCGGCGCAGGTCGCCGTCCGTGATGATGCCCAGGAGTGCGCCTTCCCGGCCCGGGCCGTCCACGACACAGGTCATGCCGAGCCCCTTGCTCGACATTTCGTAGATCACGTCCCGCATGCCGGTGTCGGCAGCGACGATGGGGCAGTGCTTGCCCGCGTGCATGAGCGACGCGACGCGCATCAGGCGCTTGCCGAGCTTGCCGCCGGGATGCAGGCTCGCGAAATCCTCCTGCCGGAAGCCTTTCTCGACGAGCAGCGTCATCGCCAGCGCATCGCCCATCGCGAGGGCGGCGGTCGTGCTGGCGGTCGGCACGAGGTTCATCGGGCACGCTTCTTCGGCGACACCGCAGTCGAGCGCAACGTCTGCGGCCTGGGCCAGCGTCGAACGAGCCACGCCGGTAATCGCGATCAGCTTGGCGCCGAGCCTCCGGATCGTTTCGAGCAGGCTGAGAATTTCGTCGGTTTCGCCGCTGTACGACAGCGCGACGACCACGTCGTCGCCCTGAATGACGCCGAGATCGCCGTGCATGGCTTCGGCGGGGTGGAGAAAGAAGGCCGGTGTTCCCGTGCTCGAGAGCGTTGCGGCAATTTTCTGGCAGATGATGCCCGACTTGCCCATGCCGGTGAGGATCACGCGGCCCCGGCAGTGACGGAGCAGGTCTATAGCCTGATCGAAACGCTCGTCGAGGCGATCGACCAGCGCGAGCACTGCCGCCGCTTCGGTTTGCAGGACTTTCCTGGCGAGCGTCCGATCAGCCATGGGCTCCCGTCACCGCATCGGCGTGTTTGGCGATCGCATCGATCGCCTGCAGGCGCCGGAGCAGCGCTTCAAGCCGATCGAGCCGCAGCGCGTTCTGGGCATCGCTCTTCGCCTGTGTCGGGTTGTCGTGGACTTCGAGAAACACGCCGTCGACCCCCGCGGCGACGCCCGCCGATGCCAGGGGTTCGATGTACTCAGCCTGTCCAGCGGTGACGCCGTCGCCGCCGCCGGGCAACTGCAGGCTGTGCGTGACGTCGAACACGACGGGAATACCAAGGGCGCGCATCATCGGAAACGCCCGCATGTCCACGACCAGGTTGTGGTAGCCGAAACTGGTGCCGCGCTCGGTGACGAACACGCGCGGGTTGCCCGCGTCGATGACTTTGGCGACCGCGTGGCGGACATCGTCGGGCGCGAGAAACTGACCTTTCTTGATGTTGATGGCCCGGCCCGGTGCGCGCGGCGGCGACGAGCAGATCGGTTTGACGCGAGAGAAACGCCGGAATCTGGAGGACGTCGGCGACTTCAGCGGCGGCGGCGGCCTGACCCGGCTCGTGGATGTCGGTGAGAATCGGGACTCCGTAGCGCCCTTTGATCGCGGCAAGCACTCGCAGACCTTCGATCAGGCCGGGGCCCCGGAACGACTTCCCCGAGGTTCGGTTGGCCTTGTCGTAGGAGGCCTTGAAGATGAACGGCACGCCGACGCGCCGCGCGATCTCGATGAGCGCGCCGGCCATGGCGCCCGCGTGTCCTTCGCTTTCGATGACGCAGGGACCCGCAATCAGCGCGAACGGCTTCCCGGCGCCGAGAGTCACATCGCCGACAACCACCGGGTTCACCGCAACATTATAGAGGCGGGATGGGCTGGAAAGGCGGGTCGGGCGGGACCGGCGATCACGAGGCGGGACGGCCGAGTGAGGGATCACAAGGGCAGGAAAGGCGGGAAGGGCAGGTCAGGTGCCCTTCCCGCCTCGTGATCGCCCCTGCGGCCCTTGCAGCCCCGCGATCGCCCGTCCTGCCTGACCTGCCCTTCCGGCCTTTCCTGCCACGCTCGCGGCGGAATCCCTTACGCGACGGATTCAGCGGCGTTCGGCACGAGCGCGGTCTTGTGTCGATAGCTGGCCTCGACGAAGCTCGCAAACAGCGGGTGCGGCCGCGTGGGCTTCGACTTGAATTCCGGATGGAACTGCACCGCGAGGTACCAGGGATGTCCGGGCAGTTCGGCGATTTCGACGAACTTACCGTCGGGCGACCGGCCCGAAATGCGCAAGCCGTGTTCGGTCAGAGCGGGCTCGTAGAGGCAGTTGAATTCGTACCGATGGCGGTGGCGCTCGTGAACGAGGCGAGCGCCGTAGACGCGCTCGGCGAGGGAGCCGGCCGTGAGCTGGCACGCGTACTCGCCCAGCCGCATCGTGCCGCCGAGGTCGTCGACGCCGAGGAGATCCCGCAGCTTGTAGATGATCTTGGTCGGCGTGCCCGGGTTGCACTCGGTGGAGTCGGCGTCTGAAAGCCCCGCCACGTTGCGCGCGAATTCGACCGTCGCCCACTGGAACCCGTAGCAGATACCGAAGTAGGGAATGCGCCGCTCGCGAGCGACTTCGGCGGCCTTCATCATGCCCCGTGTGCCGCGGTTGCCAAACCCGCCCGGAACCAGGATGCCGTCCGCGCCGTCGAGCAGCGCCGGACCGTCAGGTTCCTCGAGCGATTCGGCTTCAATCCACCGGATGTTGACCTTCAGCCGGTGCGGAATGCCGCCGTGATAGAGCGCCTCGTTGAGGCTTTTGTAGGAGTCTTCGTACCCGACGTATTTTCCTACGACGTGGATCGTGATTTCGTCCGCCGGATGCTTGATGCGGCTGACGAGGTCTTCCCACTGCTGCATGCGCCGCTCGGTTTGAGGCAGGTGCAGGTACTTCAGCACGATGCGGTCGAGTCCCTCGGCGGCCAGCGCGAGGGGCACTTCGTAGATCGTGTCGACGTCCTTGGCCGTGATGACCGCCTCTTCGGCCACGTCGCAGAAGAGCGCGATCTTCTGCTTGAGGTCGGCGTCGAGGGCGCGATCGGTGCGGCAGAGCAGGATGTCGGGCTGGATGCCGATCGATCGCAGGTCGCGAACGCTATGCTGCGTGGGCTTCGTCTTCAGCTCGCCGGCCGTGCCGATGAACGGCACGAGCGTCAGGTGGACGTACAGCGTATTGTCGCGGCCGACGTCCTGGCGAAATTGCCGAATCGCCTCGAGAAAAGGAAGGCTTTCGATGTCGCCCACGGTGCCGCCGATTTCCACGAGCACGATGTCGACATCTTTGGCGACCGTGCGGATGGCGTCCTTGATCTCGTTGGTGATGTGCGGGATGACCTGGACGGTGCGGCCGAGGTAGTCGCCGCGACGCTCCTTCTGGATCACGCTCTGATAGATCTTGCCGGTGGTCCAGTTGGAGTTCTTCGTCGTGAGCGTGCTGGTGAAGCGTTCGTAATGTCCGAGATCGAGGTCCGTCTCGGCGCCATCGTCGGTCACGTAGACTTCGCCGTGCTGGTAGGGGCTCATCGTGCCCGGATCGACGTTGATGTACGGATCGAACTTCTGAAGCGTGACGCGGTAGCCGTGCCCTTCGAGCAGGCAGCCGATGGAGGCCGCGGCCAGGCCCTTTCCCAGGGACGACACCACGCCGCCCGTCACGAAGATGTATTTGGTCGTCCGTCCGTTCATATGTATGCGATCCTCACGAGTCCGGTTCAACCGGACGTTGGCGCCGCCAGCAGACGGCGCACCTGCTCCAGGTCTTCCGGTGTGTCGACGCCAATCGAGTCGTACTCGGTTTCGACGGCCTTGATGCGTATGCCGTGCTCGAGCGCGCGCAGCTGTTCGAGCGATTCCGCCCGCTCGAGGGGCGTCGGATCGAGGTTCGCCAGCACGAGCAGGGCGCTGCGGCGGTACGCGTAGAGGCCGATATGTCTATAGAGCGGCGGCCATCCGCCTTTGGGGTCGCGCACGTGGGGGATTGGGGCCCGCGAGAAATACAGGGCGAATCCCGCGCGATCGACGACGACTTTGACCACGTTGGGATCGGCGAGTTCGGCCGGCTGCGTGATCCGCTTGTAGAGCGTCGTCATTTGCACGGACGGGTCGGCCACGAGCGCCGCCACGGCCTGGTCGATCGATCGCGGGTCGATGAGCGGTTCGTCGCCCTGCACGTTGACGACGATGTCGCAGTCGAGCCCCGCGACGACTTCGGCGAGACGATCGGTGGCGGAGAAATGCGATGCTTTCGTCAGTCGAACGCGGCCGCCAAAATCCTTCACGCGCGTGGCGATCCGTAGATCGTCGGTGGCGACGATGACCTGGGAGACGCTCGATGCAGCTTCGGCGCGCCGGTAGACGTGTTCGACCATCGGACGGCCGTCGAGATCGGCGAGCGGCTTTCCGGGAAGGCGAGAAGAGGCGAATCGAGCGGGAATGACGGCGACGACCTGCAGCGGATACGCGGAATCGACCGTTGGAACAGTCGACTTGGGGTGCACGACGAATCATAACACACCGCTTGGAACCTCGTGCTACGATCCCAGGGTCTACCGGTGATGAACATCAAGCGGACGGCGCTGCTGGCGGTTGCGCGTGGGCGCGTTGGCCGTATGGCTTGCGGCGGCGGCGACGTCCGATCGCCGCGACGTTACGCAGTTGGCGATTGCCGCTGCGGCGCCGGTCGATGCGAGCGGCGCCGCGTTGGCCAAGGAAGTCGCGCGGCTCCGCGATCGCCTGCGGCCCGGCGTGCCGCCGAGTCATGGCCGCGATCTGTTCCAGTTCGCGCCTCTGAAAAAGGTCAAGAATGCCGCGTCGCCGGTCCCCATTGTTGCCAGCGCTGCATCAATCGACGCGATGGCCGCGGCCGTGCCGCCTCCGCCGGCCCTGAAGCTGATTGGCATCGCCGAAGACACCACCCCCGACGGTCCGGTGAGGACGGCCATCATTTCCGGACCCGGACAGTTATTCCTGGTCAAGGAAGGCGATCCGGTCACGGCCCGCTACGTCGTGGCGCAGATTTCCCCCGACGTCGTCGAACTGACCGACGCGGCGGATCACAGCGCGCGGCGGCTCGCCCTCAAGTAGCGCGCGGTTTCCTACGTCTTCCATCAGTATCGTCATCAATCCGATTTCCGGCGGCGTACGCCCGGACGCAGCCCGCGCGCGCGCCGAGCTGGCGTCGGCGATCATCGATCGTCACGGCGATCCAGCCGAAGTCTTCGTTACCGAGCGCGCCGGACATGCTCGCCAGCTCACCAAGGCGGCCGTGGCCCGCGGCGCGCGGCTGGTGATGGCGTGGGGCGGTGACGGGACAATCAATGAAGTCGCCTCGGCCCTGGCCTTCGGCGAAGTGCCCCTCGGCATCGTGCCGGCCGGGTCGGGAAACGGGTTGGCGCACCAACTCGGTGTGAGCCCAATCGCCGCCGACGCGATTCATCATGCGATGAGCGCGGAGCCGCGTCGCATCGATGTCGGCGAGCTTGGCGACCGGCTGTTCGTGAACGTCGCGGGCGTCGGGTTCGACGCGCACGTCGCGCGGCGTTTCGCCGAGTCGGGCCGCCGCCGGGGTCTGCTGACGTACGTCACGACCACCGCCAGCGCGCTGATGACGTACCAGCCGGCGCGCTACACCATCACCACTTCGGAGAGCGCTGTCGATGTGAGAGCGATCCTCGTGACCGCGGCCAATTCAGCCGAGTTCGGCAACGGCGCCTGCATTGCGCCCGGCGCCCGCGTGGACGACGGGTGGCTCGACCTCGTGGTGATGGAAGAGCGGGGGCCTTTCGGGCGCCTGAAGACGGTGTCGAACCTGCCACGGTTGTTCAACGGCACAGTGGGAAAGGCCCCGGGCTGTTCGATTCGACGGCTGCAGCAGGCGACCATCGAAAGCGATCGACCGATGACCTATCACGTGGACGGCGAGCCGATCGACGGCGGCACACGCCTGCGCCTTCGCGTCCATCCAGGCGCGTTGAACGTGTGCGTTTGATGCGATCGAGCTAGAGGCTAGGGGCTGGGGGGCTGGGGGCTAGGGCTACAGTCGAATCACCCAGGCTTCGCGTACGGCGGGCACGCGTCGAATGGCTTCCATCGCCGCGTCCAGGGCTTCCGGCGGGCTCTTGTCCGCATCCACGTTGACTACTCCGATGGCTCCCGCCTCGCTTCGGCCCAGCGCAAAGCTGGCAATGTTCACGCGGTGCCGGCCCAGAATCGTTCCCACTTCGCCGATCACGCCCGGCTGATCGTCGTTCGCGATCATCAGCATCGTCCCCGAGAGCGGCGCTTCGACGCTGACACCGCGCGCAGACACGAGGCGCTGGCTGTGGGGCTCGAAGATCGTGCCCTCCACCCATCGCTCGCCGCTGCTCGTCGTGAGCTTGAGCGACACGAGGCTCGTGAAGTGACGGGGCCGCGCGCTGCGCGATTCGACGATGTCAATGCCTCGCTGGCGCGCAATCGTCCGGGCGTTGACGATGGAGACGCCAACGTCGGACAGGATGGGGCGCAGCACGCCGGCGGCCGCGCTCGCCGCGAGCAGCTCCACCGCGCGGCTCTCAGCCAGCGCGCCGTAGTAGCGGACGCTGATCGCCTCGATTCGAGCGACGCCCATCTGTGAGGCCATGGAGCCCAGGAGATCGGCGAGCCGGATCCAGGGTTGCAGCCGCTGCAGTTCTTCGGGATGGATCGACGGGAAGTTGACGGCGTTTCGGACGACGCCGTCGCGCAGAAAATTGCGGACCGTGATGGCGGTTTCGAGGCCGACCAGTTCCTGCGCCTCCTCGGTCGAGGCGGCAATGTGAGGCGTCGCGATAACCTGAGGGAGTTGGGCAAGGGCCCAATCCGACGGCGGCTCCTGCTCAAAGACGTCGAGGCCGGCGCCCGCAACGATGCCGCGTTCAATCGCGCGCCGGAGCGCCTGTTCGTCCACGAGCTCGCCGCGGGCCGTATTGATGAGCCTGAGTCCCGGCTTGCAGCGAGCGAAGCGCTCGTCGTTGAACATGTGGTGCGTGTCGTCGGTCGCCGGGAGGTGCAGGGTCACGTAGTCGGCGGCGGCGCACAAGTCGTCGAGCGAGACGAGCTCGACGCCGGAGCGCGCGGCGAGATCGGCGGAAATAAACGGGTCGTGCGCGAGCACGTGCATCCCGAACGCCCTGGCGCGCAGGGCGACCTCCTGGCCGATGCGCCCAAAGCCTGCGATGCCGAGTGTCTTGCCCCGAACCTCGGTGCCCACAAACAGTTTCTTCTCCCAGCGGCCGTCTTTCATCGCGCGGTCTGCCGACGGAATGGCGCGGGCGAGCGCCAGCATGAGCGCGCAGGCGTGTTCGGCCACGCTGATGCTGTTGGCGCCGGCCGCGTTGACCACGAGGATGCCGCGGGCGCTGGCGGCCTCGACGTCCACGTTGTCAACGCCGGTGCCCGCGCGCGCCACAATTCGCAGCCGCGGCGCGGCGGCCAGCAGGCGGGCGTCTACTTTCGTCGAGCTCCGAACCAGCAAGCCGTCGGCGTCGGCGAGATCGGCGGCCAGAGCGTCGGCCGAGCGGCCGGCACGCGCGTCCACGGTCCATCCGTCGGCCTGTAGCAGTTCGAGCGCCGAAGGCGGAAGGTTGTCGGCGACGATGATTTTCATCGAACGAGGTTCGTCGGGGTCAGCGAGGCGGGTCTGAGACGGCCGGTCCGATGGTCCGCAGGAAGTTCACGACGTCCCAGATCTGGTGCTCGGTCATCTTCGAGCCGAAGGCCTTCATGCCCGAGTTCTTGATGCCGTCGCGAATGACGACAAAGATTTCTCCGTCACTCGACCCATGTGTCCACGTCCCGGCGGCCAGATTTGCGGGCTTCGGATTGAGCTGACCGGCCATCTTCCCGTCGCCCTGGGCGGTTTCTCCGTGGCAGGACGAGCAATTCGAACCAAAGAGCTTCTTGCCCGCCGCAACCGATGCCGCATCAGCGCTGACAGGATTGCGGCAGAGTCGCCTGCATGACTGCCGCCAACACGGCGGAGCACGCGTAGAAGACCACACACGTCACGACAGGTGCCGGAAAAAGTTTGCGGGGATGGCTCGTGCGGCAACCTGTCACGTCGCTACAGTATAATCCGAAGGTTTCGGTCGCACGCTTAGGCCGAACCGTGTTGCCCTGCTGTGGTGCAAATCGCTAAAACATTCCGATAGCAGCGTAACAGTGCGGTAACCGGAGCGGTTTTTCCACAGAGTTTTCAACAATTTCTGTGTGAATCGTTTTCTTGGTTCGGGGGACCTGACCTAATCTTCTATGTCCAACTCCAGTCCAGCAACACCGCCAAACGGCACACCGATCGTGCGCCGCAAAGAACAACTGGTCGTGCCCGACGACCCGATCATTCCGTTCATCGAAGGCGACGGCACCGGTCCAGACATCTGGCGCGCGAGCGTCCGGGTGCTGGACGCCGCGGTTGCGAAGGCGTACGGCGGCAAGAAAAGGATCGCCTGGATGGAAGTGTACGCGGGCGAGAAAAGCTTCAAGCAGTCGGGCAACTGGCTGCCGGACGAAACCGTGGAGGCCTTCCGCGAGTACTTCGTCGGGATCAAAGGGCCGCTGACGACGCCGGTCGGCGGCGGAATTCGGTCGCTCAATGTGGCCCTTCGCCAACTGCTGGATCTCTACGTGTGCCTGCGGCCGGTCCGCTGGTATCGAGGCGTCCCCTCGCCTGTCAAACATCCCGAGAAGGTCGACATGGTGATCTTCCGCGAAAACACGGAAGACATCTACGCCGGCATCGAGTTCACGGCGGGCTCGCCCGAGGCCCAGAAAGTGCTCGACTTCTTCGAGAAGGAGTTTCCGAAGGAATTCAGAAAGATTCGCTTCGGCACGGCCGGCGCCGCGCGCACCTGGCAGGCGCAGCTCGAGGCGATTGGCGCGCCCAGCCGCGAAGTCGGCGTCGACGTGGGCATCGGGCTGAAGCCGGTCAGCATGCTCGGCACCGAGCGCCTGGTCCACAGCGCCATCGGCTACGCGATCAAGGCCGGAAGCAAGAGCGTCACGCTCGTGCACAAGGGCAACATCATGAAGTTCACGGAAGGCGCCTTTCGCGATTGGGGATATAAGGTCGCCAAAGACTTCTATGGCGCCGTCGAGATCGACGGGGGTCCGTGGTGCAGGATTCCGCCGGGAAAACCGGGCGCCGGCATGATCATCAAGGATGCGATTGCGGATATCACGCTCCAGCAGGTGTTGACACGGCCGGACGAGTTCGACGTCATCGCCACGCTCAACCTGAACGGCGACTATCTCTCCGACGCGCTGGCGGCCCAGGTGGGCGGCATCGGCATCGCGCCTGGCGGGAACATCAACTACGTGACCGGGCACGCGGTGTTCGAGGCCACGCACGGGACGGCGCCGAAGTACACGAACCTCAACAAGGTGAATCCCGGCTCGGTGATTCTGTCCGGCGAGATGATGTTCCGTCACCTCGGTTGGACGGAAGCGGCCGACCTTGTCGTCAAAGGGATGGACGGGGCGATTTCCGCGAAACGCGTCACGTACGATTTCGCACGGCTCATGGAAGGCGCGACGGAGCTGTCGACCTCGGAGTTCGGCGACGCCATTATCAAGAACATGTAATCAACGCCTCCCAGCCACGAAGACACGAAAGCACGAAGGTGTTTTGGCCAAGAAGGCTTCGTGCCTTCGTGGTTAAGAGTCGATCGAGGAGAACAGCATGAATCGTAAGGTGACCGTAGTCGGTGGAGCTGGGAATGTAGGAGCCACGGTGGCCCGGGGCGTCGCCGACAAGCAGCTGGCCGACGTCGTCGTGATCGATATCGCGGACAAGAAGGCGGAGGGCGTCGCGCTCGACATGCTCGAGGCCTGTCCGGTGTGGGGGTCGGATGCGCGCGTGATCGGCTCGGGCGACTACGCCGAGAGCGCGAATTCAGACATCGTCGTCATCACGTCGGGCATGCCGCGGAAGCCCGGCATGAGCCGCGACGATTTGCTCAACGTCAACTACAAGATCATGCAGACGGTCACCGAGCAGGTGGTGAAGCACTCGCCCAGGTGCATCATCATCGTGGTGTCGAACCCGCTCGATGCCATGGCGCAGGCCGTGTACAAGCTGGCGAAATTACCGCGCGAACGGGTGATCGGCATGGCCGGTGTGCTCGACAGCGCCCGCATGCGCTCGTTCATCGCCAAAGAGTTGAACGTCTCGGTGGACAACGTCCACGCGTTCGTCCTCGGTGGCCACGGCGACACGATGGTGCCGCTGCCTCGCTACTCGACGGTCGCCGGGATTCCCATCACCGATTTGATGGACAAGGCGACCATCGACAGGATCTGCGCGCGCACCGCCCGCGGCGGTCTCGAGATCACCGAGCTCGTCGGCACGAGCGCGTGGTACGCGCCCGGCGCGTCCGTGGTCGAGATGGTCGAAGCCATCCTGCTCGACAAGCGCAAGATCCTGCCGTGCTCGGTGTTCCTGCAGGGAGAGTACGGCGTGCGCGACCTGTTCGTGGGCGTCCCGTGCAAGCTCGGCGCGAACGGTCTCGAGAAGATCATCGAGATCACGCTCACTCCGGACGAGGACGCCGCATTCAAGAAATCCGCCGCGGCCGTCAAGGAACTCGTGGACGTGATCAAGGTCTAGCGGCGGGGGCGCCTGGATCGATGAAGGGTTTGACGCTGCCGGCCCTCAGCCCCCAGCTCGGCCCTCATTTCGCAGCCGTCAGCACCGCTTTGACATACTCGCGCGTCATGCGGGCGATGTTCGAGATCGGGATCTCCTTCGGGCACACCGCCTCGCATTCGCCCTCGTTCGAGCAGCTCCCGAAGCCTTCCGCGTCCGCCTGATCGATCATCGCCAGGACGCGGCTGTGACGCTCGATTTGACCCTGCGGCAGCAGCGCGAGGTGTGAAATCTTGGCGCTCATGAACAGATGTGCCGACGCGTTCTTGCAGGCGGCGACGCACGCGCCGCAGCCGATACAGGCTGCCGCGTCCATCGCCAGGTCTGACATGTCCTTCGCGATCGGAATGGCATTGCCGTCGGGCGCCCCGCCGCAGTTGACCGACACGTATCCGCCGGCCGCGATGAGGCGGTCGAACGCGCTGCGATCGACGACCAGATCTTTGACGATCGGAAACGCGCGGGCGCGCCACGGCTCGACGGTGATGGTGTCGCCGTCCTTGAACCGGCGCATGTGGAGCTGGCAGACGGTGGTCCCGCGATCGGGCCCGTGAGGCACGCCGTTGACGACGAGGCTGCACATGCCGCAGATGCCTTCGCGGCAATCAGAGTCGAAGGCAATCGCGTCCTTGCCGCCCCTGACCAGGCCCTCGTTGACGACGTCGAGCATCTCGAGAAACGACATGTCCGGCGACACGTTGTCGGCGGTGTAGTCTTCCAGACGCCCCGTAGCGGTGGCTCCGGCCTGGCGCCAAATTTTCAGCTTCAGTCTCATGCGTCCTCGATGAAGGGGCTAGCCCCTAACCCCTAATCCCTAGCCCCTAGCCCCTAGCCCCTAGTCCCTAGCCCCTACTTGTAACTCCGTTGCGACGGATGCACCTCGTCGAACTCGAGCGGCTCTTTGTGCAGCTCGGGCTTGTGTCCGACGCCCTTGAACTCCCACGCCGCGACGTAGGAAAAATTGGCATCGTCTCTGAGGGCCTCGCCTTCCGGGGTCTGGCTCTCCTCGCGAAAGTGGCCGCCGCAGGATTCCTTGCGCTGGAGCGCGTCGAACGTGAGCAGCTCGGCGAACTCGAGGTAATCGGCCACACGGCCGGCGTACTCGAGGCTCTGGTTCAGGTTGTCGGCCGTCCCCGGCACCGACACGTTGTGCCAGAATTCCTCGCGCAGCCGGGGGATTCTGGTCAGCGCGCTCTGCAGGCTCGCTTCAGTCCGCGCCATGCCGACGTCATCCCACATGATCCGGCCGAGCTCGCGATGGATTTCGCGGATACCCCGGCGGCCCTTCACTTCGAGCAGCGAGTTGATGCGGCTCTGGACGTTGCTGGCGGCTTCCTTGAACGCGTCGTGGTCGGTCGAGACCTTTGGCAGGGGGTTGCCGGCCAGGTAGTCGCCGATCGTGTATGGGATGACGAAATAGCCGTCGGCGAGGCCCTGCATGAGCGCGCTGGCGCCCAGCCGGTTCGCGCCGTGATCGGAGAAGTTGGCTTCGCCGAGCACGTGCAGCCCAGGCACGTTGCTCATCAGGTTGTAGTCCACCCAGAGCCCGCCCATCGTGTAGTGAATGGCGGGGTAGATGCGCATCGGCACCTTGTACGCATCCTCGTCGGTGATCTTCTGATACATCTGAAAGAGATTGCCGTACTTCTCACGGATGTTGTCGATGCCGAGGCGCGAGATCGCGTCCTTGAAGTCGAGGTAGACCGACAAGCCGCTGTCGCCGACGCCGCGGCCTTCGTCGCACGCCTGCTTGGCGTTGCGCGAGGCGACGTCGCGGGGCACGAGGTTGCCGAAGCTTGGATACTTCCGCTCGAGGTAGTAGTCGCGCTCGCTCTCCGGAATCTGGTCGGGCGGCCGCTTGTCGCCCTTCTGTTTCGGCACCCACACGCGGGCGTCGTTGCGGAGGCTTTCGCTCATCAGCGTCAGCTTCGACTGATGGTCGCCGCTGACGGGAATGCAGGTCGGGTGGATCTGCGTGTAGCAGGGGTTCGCAAACAGCGCCCCCCGCTTGTGGGCGCGCCAGGCGGCCGTCACGTTCGAGTTCACGGCGTTGGTCGAGAGGTAGTAGGCCGTGCCGTAGCCGCCCGTCGCGAGGATCACGGCGTCGCCCACGTAGCGCTCGAGCTCGCCCGTGGAGAGATTCCGGGCGATGATGCCGCGGGCCTTGCCGTCGATCATGACGAGGTCGAGCATTTCCCGGCGCGAAAACAACTTCACCGATTTCGCATGGACCTGCCGCATGAGCGACTGGTAGGCGCCGATCAGCAGTTGCTGGCCCGTCTGGCCGCGGGCGTAGAACGTGCGCGACACTTGCGCGCCGCCGAACGACCGGTTGTCGAGCAGGCCGCCGTACTCACGCGCGAACGGCACGCCCTGGGCGACGCACTGGTCGATGATGTTCACGCTCAGCTGCGCCAGCCGGTAGACGTTGGCCTCACGCGACCGGTAGTCGCCGCCTTTGACGGTGTCGTAGAAGAGGCGATAGACGCTGTCGCCGTCGTTCTGGTAGTTCTTGGCGGCGTTGATGCCGCCCTGGGCCGCGATGCTGTGCGCGCGGCGGGGGCTGTCCTGAATGCAGAAGTTCAGGACGTTGTAGCCCAGTTCGCCGAGCGACGCGGCGGCCGATGCGCCCGCGAGCCCCGTGCCGACGACGATGATCGTGTACTTGCGCTTGTTGGCCGGGTTGACCAACTTCATCTCGAACTTGTGCCGGTCCCACTTTTCTCTGATCGGGCCGGCCGGAACCTTCGCGTCCAGCTTCATAGTTGGCGCACCTCGCCGATGAAGCCTGCCTGCCGCGCGTACGCCCAGATGGCGATGGTCATGAAGGCGCCCGCGATGAGCACCGCGAGCACCTTGCCCGCGACGACGATGCGAGGCGTCCATTTCGGGTGGTCGAAGCCGAGCGACTGCAGCGAGCTCGAGATGCCGTGCCACAAGTGCGAGCCGACGATGAACATCGTCAGCACGTAGAGGCCGGTGACGAGCGGACTGCTGAAGACCTCCATCTCCGTGCGATAGAGATCGCGGCCGCCCGCGGGCCACGGGTAGTCGTGCGCCCAGCCCTCGCGGAACGTCTTCGCGTGGATCACCATGAACACGGCCAGCCAGAGGCCGGAGAGGATCATCGTGGACGACGCCAGCGACTTGCGGCTCGTGTAGCCGGCGCGCTCCTTCTTCACGTACGCCAACGGCCGCGCGGCCTTGTTGCCGACGAACATTCTGATCGTCTTGAAGCCGTGGATCAGGATGATCAGGAGCAGGCCGATCTCGATGACCGGCAGCAGCGGATTCGACTCCAGGACGTGCGCGTAGCGGTTGTAGACGTCCGGACCGAAGAACACCAGCAGGTTTCCGGCGATGTGTATGAGGAGGTATCCGAAAAGTGCGAGGCCGGTGATGCCGATGAGGAGCTTCGTCCCGACGGAGGAAGAAAAGACTCTCAATCGTGATGACATGTACGTGCAGTTTACTGTTCCCTCGCGGTCGTTCGCAAGGCAGCGGTCCGCGGCTAGGGCGTGATGAGACGCCCCGACGTTTCGAAGCGCCGGTAGTTCAAGTACCTGGCCATGCACTCGATCCGCTCGGCAAACACGCCAGTGCCGGCCGCGGACCGTCCGGCGACGACGCGCTGCCGCGCGTAGGTTTCATCCATCCGCACCGGCAGCCAGCGAGCGAGCTTCTCGTCGCGCCCGAATACGACGACGATCGTCGCTCGCGCGCCCGACGCGGGATCCTCGACGACGAACCGCGTTTGATGGACGACGCCGTCGGCGGCGCCAATCCACAGGTCGCCACGCGCGGGCAGATCGCCGTTCGGACTTTCGCGCTGGATGAGTGTCGGACGACCGCGCTCGACGAACGACAGCCGCAGCGTCTCGACGCCGCGAACCCGTTCGTGGCCCTCGAGCGCGAACGTGAAGCGAGGCTGAAAGCGGCCGGCCACCTGCAGCGCCAGCATCGGATCGCTGAAGTTGCGGCGGATCCCGCCGATATTGAAGCGCGCGCCCTCGTCGCGCAGCCGCCGCAGCTGTGACGACCGTCCAGGGCCGCCGCCAGCAATGGCCTCGTCCAGCCGCGCGCGGCTGTCGCCGACGGCCTCGCCGTCCACCTGGAGGACGGTGCGCACGGTCAGCCACGTCTCCTCGTCTGGCAGCCACATGAACGACATCTCGGATCGCATTTTGCGCGTACGACCGCCTCCGCCGGGCGCTTGCGGCGGACGGAGTACGGCTTTCTGCTCGTATTGTTCGTCGCTGATGACGGTGGAGAAGTCCTGCTCGAGCTGCTGCACGTAGTGACCCGCGCCAGCGAGCAGGGCAGGAAGTGGCGGCTCACGCGGCGGCTGCGCGGCGCGTGCGCCCGACGACAACAGAAGCACGGTCGTCAACAGCACGCTGCCGGCGGCGCCAAGGAGTGCTCGACGCATATCAGAACCCTCGCAGTGTACAGCGCGACGGTTGACGCGCCAGACAAAAGGCGATTAGCATCCTGTGTTTCCTGTCGCCATGAAAATCCACGAGTACCAAGCCAAAGCCATCCTCTCGCATCACGGCGTGCCCGTGCCGCGCGGAGAAGAAACCAGCAATCCCGCGGAAGTCGCCGACATCGCCAAGCGTCTCGGCACCAAAGTGGTCGTCGTCAAGGCGCAGATTCACGCGGGCGGCCGGGGCAAGGGCGGCGGCGTCAAGCTCGCGAAGTCGCCGGACGAAGCCGAGCGCATCGCGCGCGACATGCTGGGCATGACCCTGATCACGCATCAAACCGGTCCCGAAGGCCGTGTCGTCGGGCGCATCCTCGTCGAAGAAGGCCTGCAGATGACGCACGAGCTCTATCTGAGCCTCGTGCTCGACAGGGCGGCCGGCAAGCCCGTGATGATGGCGAGCGCGGCCGGCGGAATGGACATCGAAGAGGTCGCCGCCTCCACGCCTGAAAAGATCGTCCGGGTGTACCTCGAACCGGGCGTGGGCATCGTGCCGTTTCTGGCGCGGCAACTCGGCTTCGCGATCGGTCTCGACGGCCCGCAGGTGAACAAGTTCGTCAAGCTGGCGACCGCCCTGTACGAGACGTTTCTGGCCACGGACGCCTCGCTGATTGAGATCAACCCCCTGGTGGTCACCGCGGCCGGGGATCTTCTGGCGCTCGACGCGAAGATGAATTTCGACGACAGCGCGCTCTACCGTCATCCGGACATCAAAGACCTGCGCGACCTGGGCGAGGAAGATCCGCTCGAGATCGAAGCGTCGAAATTCTCGCTGAACTACATCCACCTCGACGGCAACATCGGCTGCATGGTCAACGGCGCCGGCCTCGCCATGGCGACGATGGACATCATCAAGCTCGCGGGCGGAGAGCCGGCGAATTTTCTGGACGTCGGCGGGGGCGCCAACGCCGAGCAGATCCGGAATGCGTTCAAGATCCTCATGTCGGACAAGAACGTGAAGGCGGTGCTGATCAATATCTTCGGCGGCATCCTGCGCTGCGACGTGCTGGCCGCTGGCGTGATCGCCGCCGTCAAGGAACTCGGCGTGCCGGTGCCGATCGTCATCCGCATGGAAGGCACGAACGTGGACGAGGGGAAGCGGCTGCTCAGAGACAGCGGCATGAACTTCACGACGGCCGACTCGATGGGCGAGGCGGCCACCAAGGTCGTGCAACTGGCTGGTTAGCTACGCCTGCACATCACGAAGACACCAAGAACACGAAGGTCTTTCTTGTACAAGAATTTGCTTCGTGGCCTTCGAGGCTTCGTGATAAAGCAGGCCTCCAAAGTGAGATATGTCGGTACTGATTGATAAATCGACCCGCTTGATTGTCCAGGGACTCACCGGCCGTGAAGGAACGTTTCACGCCAAGCAGGCAGCGGCATACGGCACCACGGTCGTGGGCGGCGTGACGCCCGGCAAGGGCGGGACGACGCACGAAGGGTGGCCCGTTTTCAACACCGTCCGCGACGCCGTGAAGGCGACTGGCGCCAACGCCTCGGTGATCTTCGTGCCGCCGGCGTTCGCCGCGGACGCCGTGATGGAAGCCGCCGACGGCGGCCTGGCCCTTACGGTCTGCATCACTGAAGGTGTGCCGACGTTCGACATGATGCGCGCGATGACGTTCCTGAAGTCGCGGCCAGCCACGCGGCTCATCGGGCCGAATTGTCCGGGGCTCATCTCGCCGGGGAAGGCGAAGGCGGGGATCATCCCCGGCAACATCTGCAAGGAAGGGCGCATCGGCATCGTCTCGAAGAGCGGCACCCTCACGTACGAAGCCATCCACCAGCTCACGCGGATCGGATTGGGGCAGACCACCTGCATCGGCATCGGGGGCGACCCCCTCATCGGCACGTCGCACATCGACGCGCTGAAGCTGTTCGGTGAGGACCCCGACACCGACGCCGTAATCATGATCGGCGAGATTGGCGGCACGGCGGAAGAAGAGGCGGCCGCCTGGATCAAGGCAAACTTCAAGAAGCCCGTCGTTGCGTTCATCGCCGGACAGACGGCGCCGCCCGGGCGCCGCATGGGTCACGCGGGCGCCATCATCGCCGGCGGAAAAGGGACGGCCGCCGAAAAGATGGCCGCGCTATCCGCGGCAGGCGTGACGGTGGTCAAGAGCCCGGCCGACATGGGGACGGCGATCAAAGAACTTCTGTAGCGCGAACGCGCGTATTCACGCTACAGAAGCCGCCATCCAGACGCCGGGCCTGTCCGCGAAGTCCTTGGTATCTCCTGGGTCTACTGGATCTGCCACGACAGCGGTACGCCGGCTGACAGGATCGGCGCTTGTGTCACCGTCACGCCGTTCATGAGCCACACCGCCACGTCACCGTTTTGCGTGTGTCGCCAGACGAGATCGGCTTTGCCGTCGCCATCGACGTCGCCCGCTGCCACGATCTGCCACGCCAGGGGAACACCCGGCGCGACGACGGGCGCAGTGCTGACCGTGAGGCCGTCCATCAACCACACGGCCACATCACCAGTCTGCGAGTGACGCCAGACGAGATCGATCTTGCCGTCGCCATCGAGATCCCCCACATTTGCGATCTGCCACGTCAAGGGCACACCGGCGGCCACAACGGGGAGCTGCATGATGGTCGCCCCATCCATCAACCACACGGCCACGTCGCCCGTCTGTGAATCGCGCCAGACCAGATCGGCGGTCGTGTTGCCATCAAGGTCCCCGACGCCCACGATCTGCCACGACAAGGGCACGCCGGGCGCCACAACGGGCGCCTGGGTGACGGTCGTCCCATCCATCAACCACACGGCGACGTCGCCCGTTTGGGTATTGCGCCACACGAGATCGGCTTTGCCGTCGCCATCGAGGTCGCCCACGCCCGCGAGCTGCCACGACAGTGGCAGACCGGGCGCCACCACGGGCGCTTCTATGACCACGGCGCCGGTCATGAGCCAGACCGCGACGTCGCCCGATTGCGAGTGGCGCCAGACGAGATCGGCTGTTCCGTCACGATTGAGGTCGCCGACACCGACGATCTGCCACGTGACCGGGACACCGGGCGCCACAATGGGTGCTTGCGTGACCGTGGCGCCGTTCAGGAACCAGGCGGCGACGGCCCCGCTTTGCGTTTCGCGCCACAGCAGATCGGACTTGCCGTCGCCGTTGAAATCACCGCGGGGACGGCTGCCGTAGGTGACCGGAATCGTCGCGACCCGCACGTCCGGCTGGTTGGTGTGCGCGCTGTCGGACAAACGATTGTCGCCCCACGCCACGTAGAAGAAGTTGTTGTCGGCCGCAACCGAGTCGTAAGCCCCCATGTAGAGTGGGCTGACAAAAGAGTCCTGGCCAACCACCGCGGGCCAACTGCCCGTCGAAATCCGGAAATTCGGCGAGAGGGCCGTCGGGTCGCCACCAGTAGGATCGCCGAACGTGGCAATGACTCCCCATCGTTCGATCAACGAGTTGGCGGGATCGCCCCGGCGATCGTACCAGGTGAGAATGACGTGCTTGCCGTCTGGCGTGAACGAGCCCGTCGGCATGAATTGATCCCGAGTCGTACCGTCGTCGTTCATCTGGTTCGAGCTGGGATTATCCCAGGTCGCTCCGCCGTCGCCCGATGCCGCGAGGTAGATATTGCCCCGGTCCGACCCGGCCTTGTCGTTGAAGGCGACCACGATGATTCCAGACACGGGGCTCACGGTCACTTGCGGGAAGGAGTCCGTGTCAAATCCCAGGCCCAGATCGCCGTTCGGTCCCGTTCCGGTGAGAGTGGCGGCGGTGGTGATGGGACCAAACGTCACGCCGAAATTCGTAGACTTGACGAATCTGATCAGCGGCCCGCTGCCAAAATTGATCCACCAGAACACGTAGACGGCGTGATCGGGGCCGACGACCACGGTCGGGCCCTTCCCGCCCGTGCTGAGGGGTGTCGCGGGACTCAACGCGAAGGTTGCGCCCCCGTCGGTGGATCTTGACATGTAGACGCCAAATAGCTTCGACCCGATGCCGCCGCCTGCCACGTTTTCGGCTACGACGTAGACGTTGCCCAGGCCTGGCCCGGGGAAGTTGTCGACGGCCATCCGCGGACGGTTCAGCCTGTCGTTTCCGCCAAACCCGGGCATCGCGTTTACCGGGCTTGCCCAGGTTTGACCATCGTCAATCGATTCGAACATCTGCACGGTGGACGTTCCGGCGAACGGCATCACGGACAGGTACGTCTTGCCCGAAGTCTGATCGCGAGCGAGCGAGGGAAACCCGAAATCGCCGCCCGCAGCAGTCGGGAGTACGCCGCCGTCGGTCCACGTGGCGCCGCCGTTGGTCGATCGCGAAAACCCGACCTGATGTTGGTTGATACCGTTGTTGAGGGCCGTGTTGGTGAACGCTGCAATCACGTTGGATCCCGAGCCGGCGACGATGGCGGTGGTGCTTTGCGTGTCGTGTGCGGTCGTGTCGGTCGCATTCACGATGGGGTCGGTGATGCCCACCTGCGCGGCGAGGTGCGCGACGAGGCCGCCGCGGATGCACAGCGCCGTGATCAGACACGTACTCAAAGCCAGACGAAAGAGTTGTCGCGACAATTCAAGGGACATGATCGACTCCAAGAAGAGGAAGAGTGGCCAGCCAGTGCCTGTCGGAAGGCGACAGCAATGGGTCGAGAACTGAACTGACTCTGATATCTCATTCTCGGAATAGAGACGGACGCAGAAACAGAATTCCCTGTCGGCGGCGGGCTACACCACAGGGCAAAAAAATAGCCCTGTCGGCTGCGGGCGTGAGCCCGGCCGACAGGGCACGACGATTAAAGAACTCTTGTAGCGCTGACGCTCTTCGTCTCTCCGGGCTCTACTGGATCTGCCACGACAGCGGTACGCCGCTCGCCACGATCGGCGCTTGTGTCACCGTCACGCCGTTCATGAGCCACACGATATCGACGTGATTGACTCCAGGCGGGAACTGGCAGCTGGCGAGAACCTGTCAACGACGACAGGGGCCGCATTTGCGGGATGTAGTGTTCACTCCGACACAGGGTCCTGGAATAACGCTCTGACCGACCTGATGCGACGCGTTGTCGACGCGGGGCGTCTTCACAAAACGGCGCACTCCCGACCTCGCCATCTGCGACCGACTGGGACGGGCCACGGCCACGCGCCGCTCACAAACGGCCGATAACAAGTGGCGTGCTATACTCAATCGGTTGTCCTGCCTCGGCGAACGCTGCCGGGTAAACCCTCTATAGTGATGCGTCGTAAGGACTTGATGTAATGTCACCGACTGACTCAGCGGTCCAGGAACAGCAGGCGTCCGCCCCAAAGCAGCGGGTCGCCAACGACTTCAGCATTCAGGTGGCCACCGTCAACGGCTCCGGGAGCCAGACGGCCAACCTGGTGCTTCTGCGGTCAATCCTCCTCATGGGCGTACCCGTCTCCGGCAAGAACATGTTCCCCTCGAACATCGCCGGGCTGCCGACGTGGTACACGATTCGAGCCAGCAAGCGCCACTACGTCGCGCGCAAGAAGGAAGTCGATTTCCTCGTCGCGATGAATGCGGAGACGGCGAAAGAAGACGTCCTCACGCTCGACCCGGGCGCCGCCGTCGTCTACGACGAGCCGCTCAAGCTGAACACGCTCAGGAACGACCTGGTGTTCTACCCGGTGCCGTTCGACAAGCTCGTGCAGCCGGTGTGCCCGGACGCGAAGCTGCGGCGTCTCGTGCGCAACATGATCTACGACGGCGTGCTGGCGAAGATCCTCGGCATCGACATGACGTTGATGGAGCAGGCGCTAACGCGGCAGCTCGGGAAGAAAGCGAAGGCGGTCACCTTGAACGCGGCCGCGCTCAAGGCCGGCTGGGACTACGCCGAGGCGAATCTGCCGAAACAAGATCCCTTCTTCATCGAGCCGATGAACGAAACGGCCGGCAAGATCCTCATCGAAGGCAATGCCGCGGCCGCCATGGGCTGCATGATGGCCGGCGTGACCGTCGTCGCCTGGTATCCGATTACGCCTTCGTCTTCGCTCTGCGAGTCGCTCATCGCCTACATGAAGAAGTATCGGGTGGACAAAGCAACCGGGAAGGCGACGTTCGCGATTGTCCAGGCCGAGGACGAAATCGCGTCGCTCGGCATGGTGATTGGCGCCAGCTGGGCGGGCGCGCGGTCGATGACCGCCACGGCTGGCCCCGGCATCTCGCTGATGGGCGAATTCGCGGGCCTCGCGTACTACATGGAGGCGCCGGCGGTCATTTTCGACGTCCAGCGGGTCGGACCGTCGACCGGCCTGCCGACACGCACCGCGCAAGGCGACCTGCTCTCCACCGCATTCCTCTCCCACGGCGACACGAAGCACATCATGATCATCCCGTCATCTGTCGAAGAATGTTATGAGATGGCGCAAGAGGCGTTCGACCTTGCCGAGTACTTCCAGACGCCCGTGTTCGTGATGATGGATCTCGACCTGGGGATGAACAACTGGATGTCGCAGGGCTTCAAGTATCCCGACAAGCCGATCAACAGGGGAAAGCTCCTCACGCCCGACGTCCTGAAACGCCTCGGCGAATGGGGCCGCTACAAGGACGTCGACGGCGACGGCATTCCGTACCGCACGATTCCCGGCGACAAGATGCCGGTCTACTTCGCGCGCGGATCCGGACACAACGCCAAGGGTCAATACAGCGAGCGCCCGGACGACTACGTGGAGAACATGGACCGGCTCTCGCGGAAGTTCGAGACGGCTCGCAAGTTCGTGCCGAAACCCGAAATCGACCGCGTGGACGGCGCCAAGATCGGCTTCATTGGCTACGGGACCACGCACTGGGCGATCAGCGAGAGCCGCGATCAGCTCCGCGAGGAAACCGACGTCAAGACGTCGTACTTCCGGCTGCGCGCCTACCCGTTCACCGACGACCTGAACACGTTCATCGACGCGCACGAGCGCGTCTACGTCATCGAGCAGAACCGCGACGCGCAGCTTCGGCAGCTCATGAAGCTCGAGCTGACGCCCGAGCGGTGCACCAAGCTCCGGAGCGTGCTGCACTACAGCGGGCTGCCGATCGACGCCCGCAGCGTCAGCGACGACGTGCTCGCTCAAGAGGGGTATGAAGTGGCGAAAAAGGCGACGCCGCGCATGGGCGACGGCGGCATGACGGGTGGCGAATAATGGCTGGCAAAACGAATCGGATCGGCCTCGAAGCGATCACCTATAAAGGCAGCAAGACGACGCTCTGCGCCGGGTGCGGCCATAACTCGATTTCCGAGCGCATCATCGACGCGTTCTTCGAAATGGGCGTCGATCCCAGCAGCGTCGTCAAACTGTCGGGTATCGGCTGCTCGAGCAAGAGCCCGGCATATTTCCTCGGCGGCTCGCACGGCTTCAACGCCGTCCACGGCCGCATGCCGTCGGTCGGCACGGGCGCGATGCTCGCCAACAAGAAGCTGATCGCGATCGGCATCAGCGGCGACGGCGACACAGGCGCCATCGGCATCGGACAATTCGTGCACCTCATGCGCCGCAACATCCCGATGATTTACATCATCGAGGACAACGGCTGCTACGGGCTCACGAAGGGCCAGTTCTCGCCGACGGCCGACCTGGGCAGCAAGCTCAAGACCGGCGTCGTCAACGACCTGCCGCCGATCGACACCTGCGCGCTCGCGGTCGAGCTGGGCGCGACGATGGTGGCCCGATCGTTCTCGGGCGACAAGAAGCAGCTCCTCTCGCTCCTCAAAGCCGCGCTCGCGCATCGGGGCACGGTGATGCTCGACGTCATCTCGCCCTGCGTGACCTTCAACGATCATGAGGGCTCGACGAAGAGCTATGCGTACGTGAAGGATCACGACGATCAGCTCGAAGAGATCAGCTTCGTGCCGTTCTTCGAAGACATCGCGGTCGACTACGAACCGGGCTCGACGCAGGAAGTCACGATGCACGACGGGTCGAAGCTGTATTTGAAGAAGCTCGAAGATGGCTACGACGCGACCGACAAGATTGGGGCGCTCAAGCGGCTGCACGAAACCGCCCGCCGCGGTGAGTTCGCCACCGGCATCATCTATATCGAGCCGGATCGCGACGATTTCCTCGAACAGCTCAATGTCGTCGACGAACCGCTCGCGACGCTGCCGCTCGACCGGGTGAGGCCCGGTCCAGAGGCGCTCGAAGAGATGATGGAAGCGCTTCGCTAGACGTGGCCGAACGAACGCTCGCCATCATCAAGCCCGACGCCGTGGAACGGCGCCTGGCCGGAAGAATCCTCCAGCGGATCGAAGACGAGGGGTTCCGCGTCCGTGGGCTCCGCCGTATCCATCTGTCGAAGGCGGAGGCCGAAGGCTTTTACGCGGTTCACCGCGCCCGCCCGTTCTTCGCGAGCCTGACCGAGTTCATGTCGTCAGGACCCTCGGTCGTGCTGGTGCTCGAGGCGCCCGACGCGATCAAGAAGTGGCGGACGCTGATGGGCGCGACCGACCCGGCCAAAGCGGATGCCGGCACGCTCCGCAAGGAATTCGCCGAGTCCATCGAACGCAACGCTACGCACGGGTCGGATGCGCCCGAGACGGCCGCCTATGAAATCGGGTACTTCTTCGCGGGGATCGATCTCATCTAGCTTCTCTCGCACGAGCACGCCGATGGGGAAAGCTCTCGTCTATCTCGGCCTCGCCATCACAGCCCTTGGACTGCTAATCATGTGGGGTGTGCCGATCGGCCGGCTGCCGGGCGACATCATGGTGCGGCGCGGGCCGGTCAGCTTCTACTTCCCGCTCGGCACGTCCATTGTGCTGAGTATCCTGATCACTCTCGTGCTGGCGTTCTTCCGGCGCTAGCCAGAGAAAGCGACCAGTGCCCAAGGATCTCGCAAAGGCCGCAAACGGCCGTTTCGAGTGCGATTGCCGAGGTACTTCAGAGAAATGATTCGTTGTACTTGAGTCGATAGTCCGTAGGACTCATGCGCAACAGGCGCCGAAACGCACGATCAAGCGCACTTACGTGCCTGAAACCCGACGCCGCAGCGATCTGTTTTACAGGCCAGTCCGTACTCCGCAGCAGTTCTTCAGATCGACGAACACGAAAATGCCGCATGTGCTGAGTAAAAGTCATATCCGTGTGCCGTTTGAGTAGCCTGTCCAAATAGAACCGAGACACTCTGAGCCGTTCCGCAATCGCCGGTAGATGGCAATCCGGTTCGCAGGAAAGGGACGGGGACCTGTTGCCATTGAGCCTTCGTTCTCCTCACTTCACGTGCAACCATATCGCTGGTCCGCCGCCGACACGTCATTCTCGACGTGTCGGCGCCCCAACTGACCAGGCAGCGTCGCACGCGCAAATGCTTCGTCGGCGGTTTTTCGGGCGGTGTCTCGGAATCAATCTCGACCAGGCCGGATAACGGGCCGCGCGAGCCTCGCGGCTGAGTCGCGCCAACATTGGAGTCGGCCGCAATCGGCGCGTTCGGATTTCTTCCCGCGGAACCTCGGAGAGAGAGCATCGCGCTGGTGGCGTCTCTCGTGCCTCGCAAGACCGTCTATGCTTCTCGTGTCTGATCCAGTGGCCTGAAACTGTTTATCGTCCGAATCTTGCCTCGGTTGCGATAGCATGTTCGTTAGAGCGGCATATGTTCGAGCGATACACCGAGACAGCGCGACAGGCGCTGCGCTTCTCACGTGATGAAGCTCATGCATGTGCGAGCTCGCTGATTGAGCCTGAACACCTCTTATTGGGCATCGTTTGCGTTGGTGACGACATCACCAACAGCATCTTCGCAGCTGCCGCCCTGTCTGCTGATAGCCTCAGACAGCAGATGACGCAGTACCGGCGCGCAGAGATCCCGAACGAGGCTTTGGAATTCAGTAGCGAGACAAAGAGAGCGCTCCTGTATGCGGCAGATGAAGCTGATCGACTGCTTCACGCATCACTCTTGCAGGGGCGTCCGCGTGCGGACTATATTGGACCGGAACATCAACTCCTTGGACTCCTCCGGGACGCAAACCGTGCCTCCTCGATCTTGTCAAGCCACGGGATCGGGCTCGAGTTCACGCGCGACCGCATCGCGCACGCCATCCGCAGTCGAGAATAGGGGCCCAATCAACCACTCTCTAGCAGGGTGCTGAAAAAGTGACGTTTAGCACCGGGTTTCTCTCTCCCTTGATGGTGAGGCTTTCATCGCGATGATTCGCGTGGGGCGGTGGCCATCACGGTCAAGCCGCTGGCGCGACGAGATTGCGCAAGCGCACCAGGTTGTATGCGGCGCCGAAGGTGAACATCCAATCGACGAGGCGCCCGGCGCAATGGCGGAGTTTGCGCAGCAAGCCGACCGTTTTCAACCACCCGACCAGTTTCCGTTTGTGTTGGCTGACCCCGTACCCGGCATGTCGGAAGGTGCGCCCGTCCAGGGCACTGCCGCCGTCTGATCAGGGTCGCCGCACCGGCAGTCGGCCCTAGCTTAGCTAAGCGTCGTCGTGCCGTGTCGCTTGTAATCGTGCATCCCGGCGCTCCACCTGGCCCGGCTGCAGGGGCAGCAGGGGCTGGGTGCGGTCGAGCGCCTGGATCTGCGGCTTCTCGTCGACACAGAACACCGCCGCATGTGCCGGAGGATCCAAGTAGAGGCCGACGATGTCTCGCACCTTCTCGACGAGCAGCGGGTCCGTCGACAGCTTGAACGTCTCGCTGCGATGCGGCTGCAACCGAACGCGTGCCAGATCCGGCTGATCGCCATATGACTCAGGCCGACGGCTTTGCCCATCTCTCGCGTATCCAGTGCGTCGCGCCACGCGGCGTGGTTTCCAGCGTGCGAATGATCACCTGTTCCACCTGCTCGTCCGTAATCGTTCGCTGTGCACCGGGCCGCGGTTCGTCGTGCAAGCCGTCCAGCCGCTGCCGCACGAAACGGCCCCGCCATTTGCAGACCGTCGCCGGCGTCACATGCAGTCGCGAGCGACCGCGTTGCTGTCGGTCCCTCGGCGCTCTCCCTTGATGGTGAGGCTTTCATCGCGATGATTCGCATGGGGCGGTGGCCATCACGGTCGAGCCGCTGGCGCGACGAGATTGCGCCAGCGCACCAGGTTGTATGCGGCGCCGAAGGTGAACATCCAATCGACGAGGCGCCCGGCGCAATGGCGGAGTTTGCGCAGCAAGCCGACCGTTTTCAACCACCCGAAGGCTTGTTCGACCAGTTTCCGTTTGCGTTGGCCGACCCTGTACCCGGCATGCCGGACCGTGCGCCCGTTCAGGGCACTGCCGCCGTCTGATCAGGGTTCGCCGCACCGGCAGTCAGCCCTAGCCTG
The DNA here is from genome assembly GCA_963755195.1 of uncultured Acidobacteriota bacterium. Lineage (GTDB taxonomy): Bacteria > Acidobacteriota > Vicinamibacteria > Vicinamibacterales > CAVVIG01 > CAVQJU01. Next base: position 643,817 of record CAVWIZ010000002.1, read on the forward strand.
ACAAGGCGGGTATTCGTGGTGTTTATAGTCATACCACTTCGATTAGTTCTGCTTATAACATCAAAAAAAGAATCGATTTGACCTGGGATCGGTCGACCGGCTGTAATAGCTGCATTCATGACGTTCGTGCGTGCTTCTTCCGGCCGTCCGCTCGACACCGCTTACAGGACGGCCAACGGGTGTGTACGAGTGAGCTCCGTCGTCGTTAGGGTGGGACTGGTTGTCCCCCCTGTCAACTTTGTCATTGAGAACAAACGAGTCAGCGGATGATGTGAGCCGAAACCGAGGAAAGAACAAGGGCCATCATCCGCAGCCGGGTGATGGCCCTTTTTTTTGGGTTCACGGTTCAGGGTTCACGGTTCAGGGTTCAAGGTTCTGAGGCAAGACCATGAAGATCGCATATCAGGGTGAGCCGGGGGCGTTCAGCGAGGCGGCGTCGCGGCTGGTGGATGCCAACGCGCAACTCGTCCCGTGCAAGAGCTTCGAGGACGTGTTCGACTCGGTCGAGCACGGGCCGGCCGGACACGGTGTGCTGCCGATCGAGAACTCGATCGGCGGGAGCATTCACCGCAACTACGACCTGCTGATTGAGAACCATCTGCCGATCGTCGGCGAAGTGGAAGTACCGGTGGTGCACCATTTGCTGGCGCTGCCGGGGACGTCGATGTCGGCCATCAAGCGGATCTACTCGCATCCGCAGGGGCTGGCGCAGTGCGAGCGGTTTCTGCGGACGCTGAGCGGCGTGGAAATCGTCGCCACGTACGATACGGCGGGCAGCGCCAAGATGGTGGCCGACGGCAAGCTCGCCGACACCGCGGCCATCGCGTCGGCCCGCGCCGGCGAAATCTTCGGCCTCGCCCCGCTCGCCTCGTCCGTGCAGGACTTCGACGACAACATCACGCGCTTCATCGTCATCGGCCGCCGCCCCGTGAAGGAGAGCGTCGCGGACAAGACGACGATTGTCTTCTCGCTGCCGAACGAGCCCGGGTCGCTCTTCAAGGCGCTCAGCGCGTTCGCCCTGCGCGGTGTCGATCTGACCAAGCTCGAGTCGCGGCCGATTCCCGGCCGGCCGTGGGAATACCTCTTCTATGTGGATCTGGCGGCGGCGCGCGACGAGCTGCCGTGCCAGCGGGCGCTGGCGCATCTGGCCGAGTTCGCGCCGATGCTGCGGACACTCGGCTCGTACACGAGCTGGAAGGCGAAGGATCATCAGTTGCCCGACCGTCTTGAGGTGTCGAAATGACGACTCGTCCGAACCCGCTCGTGGCGCCGGAGCCCCGGCGCGCGGCGGCGCGCGCGATGCTGAAGGCCGTCGGCTTCACCGACGCGGATTTGCTGAAGCCGATCATCGGCGTCGCCAACACGTGGATTGAAATCGGACCGTGCAACTACCACCTGCGCGACCTCGCCGTGCACGTGAAGGAAGGCATTCGCGCCGCCGGCGGTACGCCGATGGAGTTCAACACGGTGTCGATCTCCGACGGCATCACGATGAACACCGAAGGGATGAAGGCTTCGCTCGTCAGCCGCGAAGTGATGGCCGACTCGATCGAGCTCGTCGCGCGCGGCAACGGTTTCGACGGCTTGATTGTGCTCGTGGGCTGCGACAAGACGATTCCGGCCGGGGTGATGGCGCTGGCGCGGCTGAACATGCCCGGCCTTGTGTTGTACGGCGGGTCGATCGCGCCTGGCCACTGGCACGGCAAAGACGTCACCATTCAGGACGTGTTCGAAGCCGTCGGCGCGCAGGCGGCCGGAAAGATCACGCTGCAGGACCTCAACTCGCTCGAGTCGGCTGCCTGTCCCGGCGCGGGCGCCTGCGGGGGCCAGTTCACCGCGAACACCATGGCGATCGCCGTCGAATTTCTTGGCATCGCGGCGCTCGGCAGCGGCAGCGTGCCGGCGACGCATGTCGGCAAGGCCGATGTGGCGCGAGTGGCCGGGGAGCGGGTGATGCAACTCGTGAAGAGCGGGCTGCGTCCGCGCGACATCATCACCCGGGGCGGCCTCGAAAACGCGATCGCGTCGGTGGCCGCAACCGGTGGTTCGACCAACGCCGTGCTGCACCTGCTGGCCATTGCGCGCGAAGCCGGCGTGGAGTTGTCGCTGGCCGATTTCGACCGGATCAGCGCGCGCACGCCCGTATTTGCCGATCTCAAGCCGTCGGGGCGCTTCGTCGCCAACGATCTGCACGCCGCCGGCGGCGGGGCGCTCGTGGCCCGGCGGCTGCTCGACGCGAAGCTCCTCGACGCGTCGGCGAAAACCGTGACTGGCCGGACGATCGGCGCCGAAGCGGCCGACGCCAGGGAAACCGCGGGGCAGGAGGTGGTGCGGCCTCTCGATCGCCCGATCAAGCGCTCGGGCGGCCTGCTGATTCTCAAGGGCAATCTCGCGCCGGAGGGTTCCGTGCTGAAAATCTCCGGCGACGCGCGTCTGAAGCACCGTGGCCCGGCGCGCGTGTTCGACAACGAAGAGGCGGCGTTCGACGCTGTGCAGCGTCAGTCGATCAAAGCAAACGACGTCGTCGTCATCAGGTACGAAGGGCCGAGCGGCGGACCCGGCATGCGCGAGATGCTGTCGGTGACCTCGGCGATCGTCGGAGCGGGCCTTGGCGACCAGGTGGCGCTCATCACCGACGGACGGTTCTCCGGGGCGAGCCATGGGTTCATCGTCGGCCATGTTGCGCCGGAAGCGGCGCACGGCGGACCAATCGGGCTCGTCAGGGACGGCGACATGATTCTGCTCGACACGGAAACACGCCGGCTCGAGGTCGAAGTCAGCGACGAAGAGCTCGAGCGGCGGCGGACCGGATGGTCGGCGCCGCCCATGCGGTACACGTCCGGGGTGTTTGCGAAATATGCGCGGCTGGTTTCTTCCGCGTCCACCGGCGCGGTGACTGGGTAGCAAAAACGGCGTAGGGCTAAGGGCTGAGCGCTAAGGGCTAGAAGCTAGGAGCAAGAGGCTGTCGTTGAGCCCTCGGCAACTAGCCCTCAGCCCTCGTTAAGCCCTCAGCCCTAAGCTCTCAGCCCTATGTGAGGTTCTTGGTATGGCCATGACAGGTGCACAGGCTCTCTGGGAGGCGTTGGTCCGCGAAGGCGTGACGGTCGTCTTCGGGTACCCGGGCGGCGCGATTCTGCCGGTGTACGACGCGATGCTGGAATTCCCGATTCATCACGTGCTCGTCCGGCACGAACAGGGCGCGACGCACATGGCCGACGGCTACGCTCGTGCGAGCGGGAAAGTGGGCGTCGCGATTGCGACGTCGGGGCCCGGCGCCACCAATATGGTCACCGGCATTGCGACGGCGATGCTCGACTCGTCGCCGATTGTCTGCATCACGGGACAGGTCGGCAGCAAGCTCATCGGGTCGGACGCGTTCCAGGAGACCGACATTACCGGCATCACGCTGCCGATCACGAAGCACAACTACCTGGTGACGCGCGCTGAGGACGTGGCGCCGACGATCCGCGAAGCGTTTGCCGTCGCGTCCAGCGGCCGTCCGGGACCGGTGCTCGTCGATATTACGAAGGACGCGCAGACGGGCTCGTGTGAAGTGGACTGGGACGCCTGCGTTCCACATCTGACCGAGGCCATGGACGATGAGCTGCCCGGCGACGGCACGGCCGCCGAAGCGCTGGCGCTCATCAACGCCGCCGAACGTCCGCTGATGCTCGCGGGACACGGCGTCATGCTGTCGGGCGCCGAGCGGGAAATCATCGCGCTGGCCGAGAAGGCACGCATTCCCATTGCCGTGACGCTGCTCGGCATCGGCGGCGTGCCCGCGTCGCACCCGCTGAACCTTGGCATGATGGGGATGCACGGCGAGGCGTGGGTGAATACCGCCATCCAGGAAGCCGATCTCCTGCTCGCGTTGGGCATGCGGTTCGACGATCGCGTGACCGGCAACCTGCGCACGTACGCGCTGAACGCGAAGAAGATCCACGTGGACATCGACCGCGCCGAGCTGAACAAGAACGTCCGCGTGGACGTGGCGATTGCCAAGGATCTGCGCACCGCCATCAGCGAGTGGCTGCCGAAGCTCACGCCGAACCCCCGTGCGGCCTGGCACGAGCGCATCAACGATCTCAAGGGCGATTCCGCGGTGCGCGACATCCAGAGTCTGCCCGACGACGGGCACCTCTACGCGGCGCATGTCATCAACGATCTGTGGCGTCTCACCGACGGCAACGCGGTGGTCGTGACGGACGTCGGCCAGCACCAGATGTGGGAGGCGCAGGACTACAAGCACAACACGCCGCGGTCGCTCATCACGTCGGGTGGCCTGGGAACGATGGGCTTCGCGCTGCCGGCGGCCATCGGCGCCAAGATGGCCCGCCCCGACGCCGAAGTCTGGGTCGTCGTCGGCGACGGCGGCTTCCAGATGACGATGTGCGAACTGGCGACGGCCGTGCAGGAGGGCCTCGACATCAACATCGCGATCATCAACAACGGCTTCCTCGGCATGGTTCGCCAGTGGCAGGAGTTTTTCTACCAGCGGCGCTATGCCGCGACGCCGATCACCGGACCGGATTTCGTGAAGCTCGCCGACGCCTTCGGCATGTGGGGCCGGGCGGTCGACCAGCGCGGCGGCGTCGAGGACGCCGTCAATACCGCGCGCGGCCAGCGCGGCGTTTCGCTCATCGATTTTCGCGTCGAACAGGAAGACTCCGTCTACCCGATGGTGCCCGCCGGCGCGGATCTGGACAAGATGATCCGGCGGCCGTCGCCGTCGCCGATTGTGGAGACGGCAGCCGACTAGGCAAACAAGAATGCAACCACGAAGACACGAAGAGCACGAAGCTAGAGAAAACCAGAGATGGTCTTCTTCGAGTCTTCGTGCCTTCGTGGTTGCCTTGATTTCGTGATTGATTGAAAAGACAAGGACCATGCTGCACACATTCGCGGTGTACGTAGACAACAAGCCAGGCGTTCTGAATCGAGTGGCGTCGCTGTTTCGCCGCCGCGCGTTCAATATCGAGTCGCTGTCGGTCGGCCGGACCGAACAGGCCGGGATGTCGCGCATGACGGTTGTCGTCGACACCGACGACTACGGCGCGCGCCGGCTCGAAGCCAACCTCTATAAACTCGTGCCGGTCAGACGCGTCGAGAACCTGAGCGTGCGGCCTTCCATCTCCCGCGACCTGGCGCTCATCAAGGTGACGGCGGCCGGCGACACGCGTGCGCAGGTGATGCAGCTCGTGGACGTCTACCGCGCCCGCGTCATCGACGTCAGCCCCGAGTCGCTGGTGATCGAGACGACGGGCACTGAGGATAAGATTGACAGCCTGCTCGAGGTGCTGCGGCCGTATGGCGTCATCGAGATGGTGAGAACCGGCCGTGTGGCGATGGCGCGCGGGGCCGGCGCGGTCGCGCGCGCGGCAGCGGCCGCGTCGGAGGCGCCCGCTCACGATAACCTCGGCAACTATTCCGTGTAACGCCGGCCTGAACGGCCCGGCGCGACCTTCACTCGAGCGCGGCCCTTTGGGCGCCGCATGGTAGAGGAGACCTTCATGGCAGCCACGATGTTTTATGACAACGCAGCGGACCTCGCGATTATCCGAGGCAAGAAAGTCGCGATCATCGGATACGGATCGCAGGGCCACGCCCACGCGCTCAACCTCAAAGACAGCGGCGTCAGCGTGAAAGTGGGGTTGCCCGCCACGAGCAAGTCGCGCGACAAGGTCAAGGCGTCGGGCCTGCTGGTGAGCGATGTCGCCGACGTGTCCAAGTGGGCCGACATCGTCATGATTCTGGCGCCCGACACGAGCCAAGCGAAGCTCTACAAGGAAGAGATTGAGCCGAACCTGCATCAGGGCGCGATGCTCATGTTCGCGCACGGCTTCAACATCCGCTTCAGCGCCATCGTGCCACGCAAGGATCTCGACGTGGCGATGGTCGCGCCGAAGTCGCCCGGCCACCGCGTCCGCGAGCTGTACGTCGAAGGCGCCGGAACGCCCGCGCTGTTCGCGATTCATCAGGACGCCACCGGACAGGCTCGCGCGATCACGCTGTCGTACGCCAAAGGCATCGGCGTCACGCGCGCCGGCGTCATCGAGACGACGTTCAAGGAAGAGACGGAAACCGACCTGTTCGGCGAGCAGGCCGTGTTATGCGGAGGCGTGAGCGCGCTCGTCAAGGCCGGGTTCCAGACGCTGGTCGACGCCGGCTATCAGCCCGAGATCGCGTACTTTGAGTGCCTGCACGAGCTGAAACTCATCGTCGACCTGGTCTATCAGGGCGGGTTGAACTACATGCGCTACTCGATCAGCGATACGGCCGAGCACGGCGATTACACGGGTGGACCGAAGATCGTCACCGACGAGACGCGCAAGGCGATGAAGCAGATCCTCAGCGACATTCAGTCGGGCGTCTACGCCAACGCCTGGATTGCCGAGAACGCCAACGGGCGGCCGTGGTTCACTGCGCAGCGGCAGCAGGAGCAGCACCTCCTCATCGAGAAGGTGGGCGAGCAGCTCCGCGCGATGATGCCGTTCCTCAATCCGGTGAAGATCGAGACCGAGCCCGTAGCTGTCACAAAGTAGATTTGGTAATTGAGTAATCGGGTAATCGGGTAATCGGGTAATCGGGTAATGGGATGATCTGGTGACGGCAATGCGTCGAGTGAGGCTTGTCGGATCGTTGGTCGCTCTGGTGTTTCTGGCACCTCTCTCGGCGTTCGCGCAGGTTGACATCCGACGCCGTGCGCGGCGCGGTAGGCGACCACAGATCGCGACTCGAAGGCTTGACCGCTAAAGGCCCCGCGTAGTAAAACTTAGAGGCCTCGGACGGGTCTGGGGCGCGCCCGTAACTTCCGCTACATGGACAAACTCACCGAGCGCGAATCCGCGACTCGTAAACCTCTGGTCGCAGCGCCCGCCCTTGCCGTTCAGTTTTTTCTGATCCCGTTGGTCGTCGTGGCGGCAATCGTGACGGTTTATGTGGGCTTTCGCTCGCTGCTGACCGACGAGCGTTCGCCGCAGGACTATCTTGCACAGATCCGCAACGGAGGATCGGAGCGGCGCTGGCCGGCGGCGTACGAACTGTCGCGTCTGATGTCGGACCCGAAAGTGAGGGCCGACCGCACGTTGGCGCCGGCGCTGGTGAAGGCATTTCAGGAATCAAAAGGCGACCAGCAGGTGCGACGCTATCTGGCGCTGGCCCTCGGCCGGCTCGATCCGCCGATGCCGGCCGACGCCGTGGCCGATCTGACGCACGCGCTGGACGATCCGGACGGTGAAACTCGCATCAGCGTGATCTGGGCGCTCGGGTCGTCCGGCGATCCGGTGGTGGTGTCCCGGTTGATTCCGCTCTACACGGCGCAGGACTCCGACGCCGGCGTTCGCAAGATGGTCGTATACGCGCTCGGCGCGCTCCCGGGCGAGGCGCAGATCGACACGCTGCGCACGGCCCTTCAGGACGCCGCGCCGGACGTGCGCTGGAACGCCGCGGTCGCCCTGTCGAGGCACAATCGCCACGAAGGCGTGGGCGTGCTTCGCCAGATGCTCGATCGACAGTACGTCGAGCAGACCGTCAAGCGCGACGTTCGGCAGGACGAGGATCTGGATCCGATTGCCGACGTGCTGATCAGCGGCCTGCGTGCCGCGGCGACCCTCAAAGACGCGTCGCTCAAGTCTTCGGTCGAAAACCTCAGCCAGCAGGATCGCAGCATGAGGGTCCGGCAGGCGGCGATCGAAGCCTTGAAGGTGATGGGATAGAAGACGATGGCAGACGACACAAAACCTGAAAGCCCCGCGCCGTTACCGGCGGCCGCGCATGCCCCGAAGGCGACGGCGCCGGCGGCGCCCAAACCACCCGCCGCGCCTTTGCCCGATCTCGCGGGAAAAACGACCACGGCGGCGTCGATCGGTGGCGCCGCGGCCAAGACAGCAGCGCCTGCGGCCAAAGCGGCGGTGGCCGCGGGCCGCGACCCCGACGACAGCTCGCCTCTGCTGACGCGGCGTGCCTGGATGGGCCTCGCGTGGGGGACATTTTCCGCGGCGTCCGCGGCTGCGCTCGCCGCCACCGGGCGGTTCATGTTTCCAAACGTCCTCAACGAGCCGCCCCGGCAGTTCAAGGTCGGGTTCCCGGCCGAGTACGGCATGGGGGTTGACGAGCGGTTCAAGGACAAGTACGGCGTCTGGATCGTCCGTACGAACGATGACCTCGAGCAGCACGCATCCGGCTTCTACGTGCTCATCAGTGTGTGCACGCATCTCGGGTGCACGCCGAACTATCTTCCGGCTGAAAGCAAGTTCAAGTGCCCGTGCCACGGTAGCGGCTTCCGTCTGACCGGCGTGAACTTTGAAGGGCCGGCGCCGCGTCCGCTCGAGCGTGCGCGCGTCGTGCTGGCCGACGATGGGCAGATTCTCGTGGATAAGGGCAGGCACTATCAGCGGGAACTCGGACAGTGGATCGACCCGGAATCGTTCTTGAAGGCATAGGGCACTTCAAGGGCTAAGGGCTGAGCGCAAAGGGCTGAGGGCTGAGGCTGAGGGCTGAGAGCAGACATGGCTGAGACGAAAACCGTAGCACCCAAGGAAGGCCCGCTCGTCAGGTTCTGGGAGTGGCTGACCGAGACGCAGGCGTGGACCTCGATTTTCCGCCACGGGCGGCCCAACAGCGACCGCAACCGCGTCCTGGTCATGCTGTCGAACGTATTCCTGCATCTGCACCCGGTGCGGCTCCGCAAGTCGGGCGTCAAGCTGCGCTACACGTGGTGCATGGGCGGGTTGAGCTTCTTCCTGTTTCTCTCGCTGACCTTCACCGGCCTGTTGCTGATGTTCTACTACCGGCCGACCCTCGAGTACGCCTACACCGACATCGTCGGCCTGCGCGAGCACGTGCCGCTCGGCATCATGCGCGAGATGCACCGGTGGGGCGCGCACGCGATGGTCATCACGGTGTGGCTGCACATGTTCCGGGTCTTCATGACCGGGCTCGTACAAACCGCCGCGCGAATTCAACTGGTCGGTCGGCGTCGTCATGCTCGTGCTGACGCTGCTGCTCTCGTTCACCGGATATCTCCTCCCCTGGGATCAGCTGGCGATCTGGGCGATCACGGTCGGCTCGAACATGGCGCGCGCGACGCCGTTTCTCGGGTATGAAGGACCGGGCGCGCAGTTGCTCCGGCTGGGCGACGTCCCGCTCATCCACGCCGCCGACGATGCGCGGTTTGCGCTGCTCGGGGGGACGTTCGTGGGCGAGGGTGCGCTGCTGCGCTTCTACGTGCTGCACTGCGTGGGTCTGCCGCTCGGCATCGCCGTGCTGATGGCGGTGCACTTCTGGCGCGTGCGCAAGGACGGCGGCATCAGCGGTCCGCTGTAGAAATTTACAATTTCGAATCAGGAATTATGAGTTTCATCAAAGGGATCTTCAACGTCATCGCCAACCCGACGCTCTTCTTTTTTATCGCGGTCGGGTTGCTGGCCCTCATGATCTGGAAGCGCGAGCGCGTGGCGGCGAATGCCGTCGGCTACGGCGCCCTCGGCTTCCTCACGCTCTTCTTCCTGTTCGGCACGTTCGACCCGAACTTCCGTCTCGTCGTCACCAAACCGGACAACGTGCCGATCGTCGGCCTGATCTTCCTGCTCGTCTTTTTCGTGTGGTACTCGATCCGCGAAGCCGTGCTGAACGATCGCCGGATTGCGGCGGGGCAGGGGCCCGTCGAGAAGGCCGAGTCCGATCGCGTGTGGGTGTGGCCCGACCTGGTCTACACGGAGCTGATCTCGCTGATTCTCTGCTCGGTCGTGCTGATTCTCTGGTCGATTTTTCTGAAAGCCCCGCTCGAGCAGCCGGCCAATCCGGCGAACACGCCGAACCCGTCGAAGGCGCCGTGGTACTTCCTCGGTCTTCAGGAGATGCTCGTCTACTTCGATCCCTGGCTGGCGGGCGTGGTGCTGCCAGGGCTGATTATCGTGGGCCTGATCTGCATTCCGTACGTGGACAAGAACCCGAAAGGGAACGGTTACTACACGTTCAGCGAACGCAAGGCTGAAATCACGATCTTCCTGTTCGGGTTCGCCGTGCTCTGGTCGTCGCTCATCGTGCTCGGCACGTTCCTGCGCGGTCCCAATTGGAACTTCTTCGGACCGTTCGAGTTCTGGGACATCCATAAGCTCGAAGCGCTGACCAGCGTCAACCTGTCGGAATACATCTGGCTGCGCGCGTTTCGCACGGGCCTACCGGAGTTCTGGCTGTTGCGCGAGATCTTCGGCATCCTGCTGGTGTTGTTCTATGTCTTCGCGCTGCCGGTGATTCTCGCGAAGACGTTGTTCAAGACCTATTTCGTCAAGCTGGGCCCGCCGCGGTACTACGTGACGGTCTTCCTGTTCCTGATGATGATGTCGCTGCCGATCAAGATGCTGCTCCGTTGGGTGATCAACCTGAAGTACATCGTCGGAATCCCTGAGTTCTTCTTCAACATATAAATCATGGCTGAAAAGAAGGGTGTCGGACACGCCTACAACGTCGACTTTCTGAACGTCGTCTTCGCGGCGTCCAGTCTGTTCCTCCTGGTGTCCACCGTCTGGATGGTCTGGGACGACTTCGACCGCGACTGGAAGAACACGCAACGCAGGTTCGCGCAGCTGCAATACGACGTGACGCGCGCGCAGTATCAGCAGGCGTCGCGGGCCGTGGACAAGGGCAAGCTCCAGCAGCTGCAGCAGCAGCTCGCCGCGGCGCAGAAGAACGTCAGCGGCAACCAGGCGAAGGTCGATGAACTGCAGAAGAAGCTGGACGAGGTCACCATCCGGCTCGACCGGGCCCAGCGCGACTACCAGTACGCGAAGGCGACCTACGATCACGACCGCTACGAGTTCGAGTCGGCGCGTGCGGCCGGCCTGGCGGGCTTCGAGAAGAAGGGCCAGATCGTCGCGGACGAAGAAAAGAAGCTCGCCGAGCTGAACGGGCAGGTGGAGGCGCTGATCGCCGAGCGCGCCGGCGTCCAGAAGGCGCAAGGCGAGTACACCGGCCAGGTCACGACCATCAGCAAGCAGATCGAAGACATGCACGCGGAGGAAACCCGCCTGCGCAAGCTCGTCGATGTGGTGGCGCCGAGCGCCGCGAAGGACTACTTCCTCAACGCGCCGCTGCTCGACTTCATGGCGCCGACCATCAAGATTCAGCAGCTCATCCTGCCGAACGTCGTGGACGATGTGAACTTCATTACCGTGCCGAAGATGGACCGGTGCGGCACATGCCATCTGGCGATCGACAAGAAGGGCTTCGAGAAATTTCCGCAGCCGTTTACGACGCATCCGAATCTGTCGACGTACCTCGGCGGCGACTCGCAGCACCCCATCGACAAGATTGGCTGCACCGTCTGCCACGAAGGCATGGGACAGTCGGTCAGCTTCCGCGACGCGGCGCATATGCCGGCAAACGCGAAGCAGGCGGAGGAGTGGGAAGAGAAGTACCACTGGGAGCGGCCGCACCTCTGGGACTTCCCGATGCTGCCGACCAAGATGACGGAAGCGTCGTGCGCCAAGTGTCACAAGCGCGAGATCTACATTCCGAAGGCCGACAACCTCAACGTCGCGTACGGCACGTACGAGCGCGCCGGCTGCTACGCCTGTCACAAGACGAAGGGGTTCGAGAACGTCAAGAAGCCGGGGCCGATTCTGACCAAGATCGACTCGAAGCTCACAGCCGACTGGGTGAAGACCTGGATCCGGAATCCTCGAGCCGTGAAGCAGACGACGTGGATGCCCCGCGTCTGGTACAACTCGAACTCGAGCGCGCCGGCCGACGCCGTGCGGAACGAAGTCGAGATCAACGCGGCCGTCACGTATCTGTTCGCGAATACGGAGAAGTACGAATCGGCGGTCAAGAACCCGCCGCGCGGCGACATCAAGGCCGGCGAGCAGATCGTCAAGTCGGTCGGATGCCAGGGCTGCCACGTCGTCGGCGAAGGTTCGCGCGAGGCGGCCGGTCCGAGGCGCACGTTCGGCCAGCCGCTCGAGAACATCGGCAACAAGACAACCTATGAATGGGTGTTCAACTGGGTCCGCGATCCGAAGCACTTCAACCCGGCCACCTACATGCCGAATCTGCGGCTCACGGATGCGCAGGTGGCCGACGTCGCCACGTATCTGATGACGCTCAAGCAGCCCGGAGGCGATGCCGCCAAGGCCACCTATAGCGACAAGGACGTCGACGAGGCGCTGCTCGATTACTACAAGGCGGCGCTGCCTCTCGAAGATGCGAAGGCGCAGGTCGCCAAGCTCGACGCAAAGGCGAAGGAACTCGACCTCGGGCAGAAAGTCATCGGGCGGTACGGCTGTTTCAGCTGCCATGACATCAAGGGCTTCGAAAAGACGCAGTCGATCGGCACCGACCTGTCGGAAGAAGGCAGCAAGCTCGTGACGCGCCTCGATTTCGCGTTCATCAGCGACATCCCGCACACGGACAAGATCGGGTGGTTCCGGCGGAAGCTCCACAACCCGCGCGAGTTCGACAAAGGGAGGGTGCTGCAGCCACTCGAGAAACTGCGCATGCCGAACTTCGAACTCACGGACGTCGAAGCCGATCGCCTGGTGACGGCGATCATGAGCTTCCAGCGCGAAATCCAGCCGGCTTCGGCGATGCCGCCCAAGACCGCCCGTGTGGATTACGCGGTGTCGGGCCGCGCGCTCGTGCACCGGCGCAATTGCGTGGGCTGCCACGTCATCGAGGGCGGTGGTGGCGACATGGTCAAGCTCGTGGCGGAGCCGTCGCTCGGACCGCCGATGCTGACGCCGGAGGGCGCGCGCGTGCAGCCCGACTGGCTGTATGCATTTCTCCGCGCTCCGATCCAGATTCGGCCGTGGCTGAACGTCAAGATGCCGACCTTTGGCCTCGACGATCAAAACCTGAACGGCGTCATCCGGTACTTTGGCGCGATCTCGAACACGATCGGGCCGTTCCAGACGCACGAGACGGTGCGCCTCGCGGCGGCGGACGAAGCGGCGGGCAAGCAGCTGTTCGAGCTGCTGAAGTGCCAGCAGTGCCACGTGCTTGGCGCGATTCCCAAGGATCAGCCGACGGCCAACCTGGCGCCCGATCTGCGCATGGCGGCCGACCGGCTGCAGCCCGACTGGATTCTGCAGTGGCTGAAGAACCCGCTCACCATCCTGCCGGGCACGCGGATGCCGGGATTCTGGCCGCCCGATATCTATCCGAAGTCGTCCTTTCCGGGGATGGGCGGCAACGCCGACGCACAGATGATCGCGATCCGCAACTACCTGCTCACCTTCAAGGGCGGGCCCTCGCCGCGCAAAGGCGCCGCAGCGACGACGGTCGCCGCCAATTAGCCGAAGGCAGCCACGAAAGCACGAAGTCACGAAGGAGACCATTTCTTCTTCGTGTTTTCGTGCCTTCGTGGCCAACAGCTATACTTTTCTCACATGATTCGCCCCCACCGCGGCCGGATGCCGCGCGTCCACCACACCGTGTTCATCGACGAGAGCGCCCAGGTGATCGGCGACGTCGAAATCGGCGAGGAGAGCAGCGTCTGGATGACGGTGGTCGTCCGCGGCGACGTGAACTGGATCCGAATCGGGCGGCGCTCGAACCTCCAGGACGGCGCCATCGTGCACGGCATGATCCGGACGCATCCGACACGCATCGGAGACAACGTGACCATCGGCCACGGCGCCATCCTGCACGGGTGCACGATCGACGATCGGTGCCTGATCGGGATGGGCGCGATTCTGCTCAACGGGTCGCACGTCGGCACGGATTCGATTGTCGCGGCGGGGTCGCTCGTGGTCGAGGGCATGAACGTGCCTCCGCGCTCGCTCGTGATGGGCAGTCCCGGGAAGGTGAGGCGCACGCTCACCGACGCGGAGGTCGCGGACATCCAGGGCTACGCGGATCGCTACGTCGGCTACCGCCTCGACTACATGACTCATGTCGACTAAGCCGCCGGGAGGGACGCGCGATTTCCTTCCGGACGAAATCCGCCGGCGGGAGTACGTCATCGGCGTCGTGCGCCGGGTGTACGAACGCTACGGCTTCGAGCCGCTCGAAACACCGGCGTTCGAGAACATCGAAACGCTGCTCGGGAAATACGGCGAGGAAGGCAACAAGCTCGTATTCAAGATCCTTCGCCGGGGCGAGCACGAGGCGAGCGGTGTTGCCGATCTCGCGCTGCGCTACGACCTGACGGTCCCTCTCGCGCGCGTCGTCGCGCAGTATCAGAACGAGCTGCCGAAGTTCTTCAAGCGCTACCAGATTCAGCCGGTGTGGCGGGCCGACCGCCCGGCAAAGGGACGGTTTCGCGAGTTCTATCAGTGCGACATCGATTCCATCGGATCGACGTCACCGGTCGTTGAGGTCGAGCAGTTGTCGGCCGTCAGCGAGGTCTTGACCACGCTGGGGTTTGCGGACTTCACGATTCAGCTGAATCATCGCGCGCTGCTCGGTGCCATGCTCGAAGCCGCGGAAGTGCCCCTTCCCCTGCACGCCGAGGCCCTGGTCGCGATCGACAAGCTCGACAAGATTGGACGCGACGGAGTTCGGCAGGAGTTGATCGGTCGGGGAATCGGCGCGAGCAACGCCGAGACGTGTCTCGCGGCGCTCGAGAGCGTGCCGGCGTTCGAGAGCCTCGTGTCGGGAAGCGAGAGGGGCGCGGCCGCGACGACAGAAATCGGCGGCATCCTGGCGCTCCTCTCCGGCACGCCGGCCGCGGCGCACGTCAGCTTCGTTCCTCGGCTCGCCCGCGGGCTGTCATACTACACGGGCGCAATCATGGAAATCTCGGTGCCCGACCTGGCCGGCTCGCTCGGCGGCGGGGGACGCTACGACAACCTGGTCGGCATGTTCCTCGGCCGCGACGTGCCCGCGTGCGGCTTCTCGCTCGGCCTCGAACGGATCATCGTCGTGATGACGGAGCGGAAGATGTTTCCCGAGTCGATCGCGGGCGGCGCCGTCGACGTCATGGTCACCCTCTGGAACGACGACGCGCGCGGCGACGCGCTGGCGCTCGCCGGCGAGCTGCGGCGTGGCGGGCTTCGCGTGGACGTCTATCCGGAGGCCGACAAGCTTGGTAAGCAGTTCAAGTACGCGTCGAGCCGGAACGTCCCGTTCGTCACCGTCGTGGGAGACAACGAGCGCGCCGGCGGAACCGTCGGCGTGAAGGATCTGCGCAGCGGAGCGCAGGAGACCGTGCCGCGGGCGGATGCGGCGCGACAATCGCGGCCCGCCTGAACCCCCGCAACTGTGACCTGTGAACCTTGACCTTACTTTTGACCTTACTTTGACCTTGAACTTTGAACCTTTGAACTCCTGTGGACCCCCTGAACCTCTCGAATCGCTACCGCACTCACACGTGCGACGTCCTTCGCGCCGAGCACGTCGGGCGGGCCGTGACGCTCGCCGGATGGGTGCACCGCAAGCGCGACCACGGTCAGCTCCTCTTCATCGACTTACGGGATCATTACGGCATCACGCAGTGCGTGTTCACGCCCGACTCGGCGGCGTTTGCCGCGGCGGAGGCCGTGCGCCTCGAGAGCGTGATCAGCGTGTCGGGGAACGTCATCGCCCGAACCGACGAGAACGTCAACCCTTCGCTTCCCACGGGCCTCGTGGAAGTCACCGTGGACGGCCTCGAAGTGTTGTCGCGCGGCCGACACGCTGCCGTTTCAGGTGGCCGGCACCCAGGAGATCCCCGAGGAACAGCGCCTCCGGTACAGGTTCCTCGATCTGCGGCGCGAGAAGATTCACGCGAACATCGTCCTGCGCTCGAAAGTGATCTCGAGTATCCGCCGCCGGATGCACGAGCAGGGCTTCCTCGAGTTCCAGACGCCGATTCTGACCTCGAGCTCGCCCGAGGGCGCGCGCGACTATCTCGTGCCGAGCCGGATTCACGCCGGCAAGTTCTATGCGCTGCCCCAGGCGCCGCAGCAGTTCAAGCAGCTCCTGATGGTGGCCGGCTTCGACCGGTATTTCCAGATCGCGCCCTGCTTTCGCGACGAAGACGCGCGTGCGGATCGTTCGCCTGGCGAGTTCTATCAGCTCGACGTCGAGCTCTCGTTCGTCACGCAGGACGACGTGTTCGCGGCAATCGAGCCGGTGCTGGCCGGTGTCTTCGGCGAGTTCTCCGATTGGACCGTCTCTCCGCCGCCGTTCCCGCGCATCGCGTACGACGATGCCATGATGATGTACGGGAGCGACAAGCCCGACCTGCGGAATCCCATCAGGGCGGCCGACGTGACGGAAATCTTTCGAGGCTCGGAATTCGCGGTGTTTGCGACGGCCGTTGAAGAGGGTTCGGTCGTGCGTGCCATCCGTGCACCAGGCGCCGGTGACAAGTCCCGGAGTTTTTTCGACAAGACCGTGGGCCTGGCGGAAACGCTGGGCCTCGGCGGCTTGGCCTATATCGTGGCGGCCGAGACGCCGAAGGGACCGCTCGCCAAGTACCTTCCCGAAGAGCGGCGGCGCCGGGTGTTCGAGGCTGCCGGCGTTCAGCCGGGAGACGCCGTGTTCTTTGTCTCGGGTCCGGCGAAAACCCTCATGCGCGCGATCGACGGCCTGCGCAATCATCTTGCCCGCGAGCTCGGGCTGCTTGAAGCCAACGCGTATCGGTTTTGCTGGGTCACCGATTTTCCGTTTTTCGAGCTCGATCCCGAAACGAACCAGATTGCCTTCAGTCACAATCCGTTTTCGATGCCGCAGGGCGGCCTCGAGTCGCTCAACGGCGGCGATCCGCTGTCGATCAAAGCCTTTCAGTACGACATCGTGTGCAACGGCGTCGAGCTGTCGAGCGGCGCGATCAGGAATCATCGCCCGGACATCATGCTTCGGGCGTTCGACATCGCCGGTTACGGCCCGGATGAGGTTGAAAAGCGATTCGGCGGAATGCTCAATGCGTTTCGGCACGGGGCGCCGCCCCACGGAGGCCTTGCTCCCGGCATCGATCGCATCGTCATGCTGCTGGCGCGGGAGCCGAACCTTCGTGAGGTGATCGCGTTCCCGATGACGCAGAATGCTGAGGATCTGATGATGAACGCGCCGTCCACCGTGTCCGAGAAGCAGCTTCGGGAGCTGCGAATCCGCATCGTGGAGCCCGGAAAGAAGTAACATTTATCAACCGCTTAATGAAACGTATTACCGTCCCCGAAGCGGGAGTCGAAACGCTGTTTGGCTCCTACGACGAGAACATCAAACATCTCGAAGCCCTGTTCAACGTGCGGATCCGCACGCAGGGCCATGAGCTTCTGGTTGAAGGCCAGGCTGCCGATCTGGAGCGCGTCGATCGCGTGGTGGGCCAGCTGTCGGCGTTGATGAAAGAAGGCTACAAGCTGTCGAACGCCGACGTGAAAACCGCCTCGGATCTGGTTGCGCAGGACGATTCGATCGATCTGCGCGAGCACTTTCTCAAGGGCAGCCTGACGACGGCGGGCAGACGCCGCGTGGCGCCAAAGACCGTCAATCAGCGGCGGTACCTCGACGCCATCGAGCAGCACGACATCGTGTTCGGCATCGGCCCGGCGGGAACCGGGAAGACGTACCTGGCGATGGCGCAGGCCGTGGCGTTTCTGGTCGCGAAGAAAGTGACCCGCATCATCCTGGCGCGGCCGGCCGTCGAGGCGGGCGAGAAGCTCGGCTTCCTGCCCGGCGATCTGCAGGAGAAGGTCAACCCGTACCTGCGTCCGTTGTACGACGCCCTCTACGACATGCTGGACACCGAGCGCGTGGCGCGCTACATCGAGCGGGGCACCATCGAGATTGCGCCGATTGCGTTCATGCGCGGCCGCACCCTGAACGATTCGTTCGTCATCCTGGACGAGGCCCAGAACACGACGTCCGAACAGATGAAGATGTTTCTGACGCGTCTCGGGTTCGGCGCCAAGGCCGTGATCACCGGCGACGTCACGCAGATCGATCTGCCGGCAGGCCGGACGTCGGGCCTGGTCGAGGCCATGAAAGTCGTCGGCCACATAGAGGGCCTCGCGTTCGTTCATTTCGACGATCGCGATGTCGTGCGCCACAAGCTGGTGCAGCAGATCGTCAAAGTGTACGAGGCGTTCTCGAGCGGCAACGGCGGCCGCCCGTCTCATGGATCCTGAACGCCGGGGCGGCGCGCTGCGGGTGCTCGTCGGCGACGAGCGCGGGCGCCGGGTCGCGGCTGCGCCGGGCCTCGCGCGCTGGTTGAGACAAGTGGCCCCGGCACGAGCGCGTGGAACCGTGAGTGTGGCGCTGGTCAGCGACGCCCACGTGCGCAGGCTGAACCGCCGGTACCGGGGTGTCGATCGCGCAACCGACGTTCTCAGCTTTCCGACGATCCCCCAGCCTTCGCTCGCGAGGAGACCGAGCGAGCTACGGCTGGGCTCGCCGAAGCGCCAGAGGCGCGAAGGCGGCGACCCAGGACGCACGAGCCACGAGCCAGCCGCCACGACCCTGGGCGACATCGTCATCGCCCGCGGCGTTGCGCGCCGGCAGGCCCGTGACGCCGGACATTCGGAGCTCACCGAGTGGCGCGTCCTGGCATTGCACGGGCTGCTGCACCTGCTCGGCTACGACCACGAGCGCGATGGCGGACGAATGCGCCGCGTCGAGCGGCGGCTGCGCCGGCGAGGCGGCCTGTCCGACGGGCTGATCGACAGGGCGGAGCGTCCATGATTCCGCTGATCGGGTTCCTGCTCGCGTGCGCCGCCGTGTATCTCGGCGCCATCGAAGCCGCCTTCAGCGCCCTGATGCGGCTGTCGCTGCGCCTGGTCGCCGAGCGCAGCGGCCGGCCCGGATTGCTCGGCGCCTATCTGGACGACCCGGTGCTGCTGTTTCTCCCGGTGCGTTTCCTGCTGGGCCTGGTCACCGCTGCCGCGACCGCGGTGCTGGCCACGGGCATCGGGATTGAAGGGCCTCCCACGCTGACGTTCGTCGCCGTGAGCGTCGTCGTGTTCGTGACCGTGTTCGAGCTGCTGCTGCCCCTGGTGATTGTCAGCCGCGATCCGGAGCGCGTGCTCGAACTGCTGCTGCCGACGTTTGCGCCGATCGCGTATGCCCTCGGACCGCTGACCGGCTGGATCGCGAGCAGCATCGCGGCCGCCCGGCGTGCGCCGGCGCAGCCGTCGGCAGACTCGGACGACCCTGCCGCATCCACCGACGACGCCGCGAAGGCGTACAACGACACCGAAAAACAGGAGGGGCTGATCGAGGGCGAAGAGCGGAAGCTCCTGCAGAGCATCGTCGACTTCGGCGACACGCTCGTGCGTGAGGTGATGACGCCGCGGCCCGATATCGTCGCCATATCCGAACAGGCGACCATCAGCGAGCTGCGCGTGCTGTTCCGCGAGCAGGAGTACTCGCGATTTCCGGTCTACAAAGAGAGCCTCGACAACATCGCCGGCTTCGTGTTCATCAAGGACCTGGTGGTGCTCGGCGCGGCAGACGACAGCCGTCCGATCATGTCGCTCATCCGCCCGGCCGTGGTCGTGCCTGAAACCAAGCGCGTGACAGAACTGCTGAAACAGTTCCAGCGCCAGCAGACGCAATGTGCCATCGTCGTCGATGAGTACGGGGGCACGGCGGGCCTGGTCACGATCGAGGACTTGCTCGAGGAAATCGTCGGCGAGATCCGCGACGAGTACGACGTGGAAGCCGAACCCGTCGTTGACGAGGGGCACGGCCGGTTCGTGTTCAGCGGGAAAGTGGACGTCGACGAGATCGCGCGTCGGCTCGACGTCCATATCGAACGCGAAGGCTTTGAAACCGTCGGCGGGTATCTCTTGTCGCACCTCGGCCGCGTGCCCGCGGTGGGCGAGCGCTTCGACGTCGACGGCCTGAGCGTGGAAGTGCTGGACGCCGAGCGGCGGCGCGTGAACAGGGTGCGGATTGTGAAGCACGAAGCGGCGATCGAGTCCGAGCCCGATGGCCCATAAGTTCGGCTTCGTCTCGTTCATCGGCCGTCCCAACGCCGGAAAGTCGACGCTGCTCAATCGTCTCGTCGGCACGAAGCTCGCGATTGTGTCCGACAAGCCGCAGACGACAAGGACACGGATTCTGGGTGTGCGCAACTATCCCGAGGCCCAGGTCGTGTTTCTCGACACGCCGGGGATTCATCGTCCGCTGCACCGGATGAACCGGCACATGGTGGATGCGGCGATCGACACGATCCGCGAGGTGGACATCCTCGGGCTCGTCGTGGACGCCACCGAACCGCCGGGCAAGGGCGACCAGTTCGTCGTCGATCTGATCAAAGAGGTGAAGGCGCCCGTGCTGCTGATCCTCAACAAAGTCGACTTGATGAAGAAGACGCGTCTCCTGCCGATTCTCGAACGCTACGCCCAGGGCGGCCGGTTCGCGGACATCGTCCCCATTTCAGCGTCGACGGGCGACAACGTGGACCGGCTCGAGCGTGTCATTCTCGATCGACTACCCGAGGGCGAAGCGCGCTATCCGGCCGACTACCTGACGGATCAGCCGGAGCGGTTCTTCGCCGGCGAGATCGTGCGCGAGAAGCTCCTCCAGTTTACGCACGCCGAAATCCCGTTTTCGAGCGCGGTCGTGATCGATCGGTTCGAGGAGCCCACTGAGCGAGCGGGCCCTGCTGCGGCTGTTCTGCACGATCGTCGTGGATCGAGAGTCGCAGAAACCCATTGTCGTCGGCCGTGGGGGCGACATGATCAAGCGCATCGGCACGGCCGCGCGCGAGGAGCTCGAGCGTTTCTTCGGCACGCGGGTCTTTCTCGACCTGCACGTGCGCGTGAGGTCTGAGTGGCGCGAGGACGACCATGTGCTGAACGAAATCGGGCTCGGGAACAGGACGAACGCCGACGATCTGTAGTACAGTCAGGGCCCGCCTTGAATGCCGCTCTACACCACCGACGCGCTGATTTTACGCACGTACAAGCTCGGTGAGTCGGATCGCATCGTCGTGTTTTTGACGCGCGATCGCGGCAAGAAGCGCGGCGTGGCGAAGAACGCGCGGCAGAGCCGCCGGCGCTTCGGCGGAGCGCTCGAGCCGCTGACGTGCGGGCGCGTCGGGTATTTTGAACGGGAACGGCGCGACCTGGTCAGCCTCGACTACGTCGAGCAGCTCCGGTCGCCCCTATCGGCGCTCGACGGCGACGCGCTCGGATACGTGGAGTATTTCGCCGAGCTCATCGACGAGTGGGCCCAGGAAAGCGATCCGAACGAAACGCTGTTCCGGCTTGGCGTCTCGATGGTGGAGGCGATGGCGGTGGGCGTGCCGATCGAGCCGCTCGCGCGGTACTTCGAGTACTGGCTGCTGAAGTTGCAGGGCGTGTACGGCGAAGGCGGGCGGATGTCTTCGGGAGCGCGGGCGTTTCTCGACGCGGCGCGGGCCAGGAGCCCCCTCGACATGAGCGACGTCAAGGTGTCGCGCCGTACGCTCATCGAGCTCGAAACGACGCACCACGGTTTGATTGCCATGCACCTGGAGAAAGACCTGAAATCGGTGCGCGTGCTGAGAGAGATGCGACGGTGAGGACGAGAAGAATGCCACGGAGGCACAGAGTCACAGAGGATTCGACTGACGGCGCCGCTTCGCGGCGCCGCGTCGAATCTCCGTGCAGTTCTCTGTGTCTCAGTGACTCTGTGGCAAGAGTGTTGTGACTTTTCAAAACCTGATTCTGAAACTGTCCGAGTTCTGGGTATCGCGCGGCTGCGCGCTGCAGCAGCCGCTCGATGTCGAGGTCGGCGCCGGCACCATGCACCCCGAGACGTTTCTGCGCGTGCTCGGCCCCGCGCACTGGAGCGTCGCGTACGTGCAGCCCGCGCGGCGCCCGGCGGACGGCCGCTTCGGCGAGAACCCGAACCGGCTGTTCAAGCACCACCAGTTCCAGGTTGTCCTCAAGCCGTCGCCCGACGAGGTGCAGAACCTGTATCTCGAGAGTCTCGAAGCGTGCGGCATCAACCCGCGCCATCACGACATCCGCTTCGAGGAAGACAACTGGGAGTCGCCCACGCTGGGCGCGTGGGGAATCGGGTGGCAGGTGTTGTTCGACGGCCTCGAGATCACGCAGTTTACGTACTTCCAGCAGGCCGGCGGCATCGAGCTGGCGCCGGTTTCGGCGGAGCTCACCTACGGGCTCGAACGGATCGCCATGGTCCTGCAGAAAGTGGACAGCATCTACGACATCGACTGGGCGCCTGGCGTGAAGTACCGCGACGTCCGGTTGCGCGATGAGGTCGAGCAGTCGAAATACGCGTTCAACGTCGGCATCGATCTGCCGGAAGGGGAGTTCGCAAAGCTCCATCGGTCGGTGTTCGACGACTACTATCGCCTCGCGGGGGCGTTGCTCAAGGCGGGACTTATCGTGCCGGCGCTCGAGCACACGCTGAAGTGCTCGCATCTCTTCAACGTGCTCGATGCCAGCAACAGCATCGGCGTCACCGAGCGGGCGGCCTTTATTCTGAACATCCGCAAACTCGCGGTTGGCGTCGCGAAGGCCTATGTCGAGCAGACGACGACGTCGTCCGTGGCCGTGGTGGATTAGCGATGGATCGAGAACTGTTGCTCGAGCTCGGATGCGAGGAGCTCCCGGCGAGCTGGCTGCCGGCGCTGACCAATCAGATCGGCGACACGGTGGCGGCCCAACTCCGCGAACGGCGCCTGCCTCCGGAGACCGCTGTTGAAACCTACAGCACGCCGCGCCGCCTTGCCGTCCGCATTGTGCGTGTGCCCGAGCGGCAAACCGACTTCGAGGAGCTCGTGAATGGTCCGCCGGTGTCCGCCGGGTTCGCCGCCGACGGCACGCCGACGCCGGCCGCCTCCGGGTTTGCCGCCAAACAGGGCGTGGACGTGTCGGCGCTCGAGCGTGTGGAAACGCCCAAAGGGGTGTACCTCGCGTATCGCAAGCGGCTGCGGGGAAAGGCCGCCGTTGACGTGCTGCCCGATGTGCTGGGCGGCACGCTGCGCGCGCTCACCTTTCCGAAAATGATGCACTGGGACGCGATGCTCGACGATGGCAAGGGCGAGCTGCTCTTCGGACGGCCGGTTCGGTGGATTCTCTACGTGTATGGCGGGCGCGTTGTGCCGTTCACGATCTCGCGGACCCCGGCCGCCCAGACCAATCAGGTGCAGGACGTCACCTCGGGCGCGGCCACCTACGGCCATCGATTTCTGACCACGAGCGGCCGCGCGGGTCGTGCCATCAAGGTGCGAACGTTCGACGAGTACCGTGCCCGCCTGCTCGAAAACTTCGTCGTGCTCGAGCGCGGCGAGCGTCATGACAAGATCGCGAGCCAGCTCGACGCCAAGGCACAGCGGCTGCAGGGGCGCGTCAGCCGCGTCGTGCACGCCCAGTCGAGCCTGCTCGAGGAAGTGCCCGACCTGGTCGAGTATCCAGCGGTCGTGGCTGGCACCTTTGCGTCGGAGTTTCTCGAGTTGCCCGAGGAAGTGTTGACGACGACGCTGATTCACCATCAGCATTACTTTCCGGTCGAGGCCGAGGACGGGAGGCTCAAGGCAGCGTTTCTGGCCGTCATCAACACCGAGCCCGACAGCGAGCGGACCATCGCCCGCAACGCCGAGCGCGTGGTGGCCGCGCGGCTGCGCGACGCCAGGTTCTTCTGGGAAGCCGACCGTAAGATCGCGCTCGAGCCGCGAATCGATCGGCTCGCGACGCTGCTGTTCCACAAGAAGCTCGGCACGTACCAGGAAAAGGCTGCGCGGATCGAGCGCCTGGCGCGGTGGATTGCCAAGGACGCGTTTGGCGCCGCCGACGAGAGCGCCGAATACGCCGCGCGGGCTGCGCGCCTGTCGAAGGCCGACTTGACCACCGACATGGTGCGCGAGTTTCCCGAGCTGCAGGGCGTCATGGGTGGCGTCTATGCGCGCATCGAGGGACAACCCGAGGACGTGTGGAAGGCGATCTATTACCACTACCTGCCGATCGGAGTGGAAGCTGACGCGCCTCCGACCAAAGCACAGTTGGGGAAGGCCGCCGTCACCTGGGCGGCGGTGGCGCTGGCCGACAAGCTTGACACTCTTGTGGGGCTGTTCGCCGCCGGCGAGAAACCGACTGGATCCCGCGACCCGTACGGCCTTCGTAGGGCGGCGCATGGCGTGTTCAAGATTCTGGTCGACTTGCCGGCGCTGGCCGGAATACGAGCTCCGCTCGTTGAACCACTATTGGACGCGGCAAAGATCCACGACTGGGACTCGACCCAGATGATTCATCTCGTCGCGTTCATGCTGCAGCGCTTTGAATACGTGCTCGAAAGTCGCGGCTTTGATGTCCGCAACGTTCGAGCGATCACGCGACGCGAAGGGGCACTTTCAAAGATTCGACCGAGTGACGAGTTGAAGAAGCTCGAGGTTCTTCCTGAATTCACGAATTCCGACGACTTTCAAAAGCTGGCGAAAGCCTTCAAGCGCGTTCAGAACATCGCGACGGAACTTCCGCTGGACCAGTTCAATATCGCGGAACTCGACGGTCTGGCGCTGGAGGCCGTGCTCAAGGAGCCAGCCGAGCTCGCATTGCTGGCTGAACTGACCGAGCGCGCGCCCGTTATCGAGGCCGCTGTCGTATCCGGCTCGAACTTCCGAGCCGCCTTCGCCGAGGCGTCAAAGTTTGGTCCGGCAGTCGATCGGTTCTTTGAGCAGGTGTTGGTGATGACTGACGACGCCAACCTGAAGAGGGCCCGGCTGAGGCTCCTGCGCCGTCTTGAACAATTGATGTTGAAGCTTGCGAATATCTCGGAGATCGTGGCGGAGGAAAAGCAGGCCTGACCCCACGCGAGCCGCGGACGATCAATAATTACAAGCAACGAGTCACGAGCCACTGACGATTGCTCAATTACTCAATTACTCAATTACTCAATTACCCGATTACCAAATCACCCAATTCTGAGTCCTCCCATGTCCAAGAGATCTCCTGTGAAAAAGAAGTCCCGAGCCGTGAACCCCAAGCCCCGTGCTGGCAAGTACGTCTATTTCTTCGGCGGCGGAAAGGCGGACGGCAACCGCCAGATGAAGGATCTGCTCGGTGGCAAGGGCTCGGGCCTGGCCGAGATGACCAACGCCGGCCTGCCCGTGCCGCCGGGATTCACGATTACCACCGAAGTCTGCAACATCTATTACAAGGAAAAGCAGAAGATTCCAGCCGGCATCGAACGCGAGATCGGCGAGCACATCAAGAAGCTCGAAAAGGCGGCCGGCGCCACGTTTGGATCGACCGACAACCCGCTGCTCGTCTCCGTCCGGTCCGGCGCCAAGTTCTCGATGCCGGGCATGATGGACACGATTCTCAACCTCGGGCTCAACGACGATGCGGTCGAAGGGTTGAAGCGCCGTACGAATAACGGCCGGTTTGCGTTCGACAGCTACCGTCGCTTCATGCAGATGTTCGGCAACGTCGTGCTCGAGATTCCGAAAGACGTGTTCGAGCACGAGTTCGAGGGCGTCAAGAAGACCCGCGACGTGAAGCTCGATACCGAGCTGGACGAGAACGCGCTGCGCGAAGTGGTCGAGCGGTACAAGCAGGTCGTGCTCAGGCGTACCAATCGCCCGTTCCCACAGGAGCCCATGGCGCAGGTCCAGATGGCGCGTAACGCCGTGTTCCGGTCGTGGATGAATCCCCGGGCGCAGGAATACCGCCGGATCTACGACATCCCCGACCATATCGGCACGGCTGTCAACGTCCAGATGATGGTGTTCGGCAACACCGGCGATCGGTCGGCCACCGGCGTCGGTTTCACCCGCAACCCGGCGACAGGCAAGAAGGAGTTCTACGGCGAGTTCCTCATCAACGCGCAAGGCGAGGACGTGGTCGCCGGCATCCGCACGCCGCAGATGATTGGCGAGCTCGAGCAGGTGATGCCGAAGGCCTACAAACAGCTTCGCGACATCACGACCAGGCTCGAGCGGAACTACAAAGACGTGCAGGACTTCGAATTCACGATTCAGGACGAGCGCCTGTTCATGCTGCAAACGCGCAGCGGCAAGCGCACGGGTTATGCCGCCGTCGTCATCGCCACCGACATGGTGGCTGAGAGGCTGATAACGCCCAAGGAAGCGATTCTGCTCGTGGACCCCGAAGCGCTGAACCAGCTGCTGGCGCCGGGTTTCGATCCGGTCGAGTGGAAGAAGATTCCGACGGCGACCAGGGGCTTGCCGGCGTCGCCTGGTGCGGCCAGCGGACAGGTGGTGTTTACGGCCGATCATGCGGTCGAGTGGACGAAGCAAGGCAAGCAGGTGATTCTCGTCCGTCGTGAAACGGTGCCCGACGACATCCACGGGATGTTCGTCGCGCAGGGCATTCTCACCGCCACCGGCGGCATGACCTCGCACGCGGCCGTCGTCGGCCGGCAGATGGGCAAGCCGTCGGTCGTCGGCGCCGGCGCGCTCGAAATCGACGAAATCGGCAGGCAGTTTCGGGTCGATGGCCAGACGGTGAAGGAAGGCGAGTACCTGTCGTTTGACGGGCTGAGCGGCGAGGTGAAGATCGCGCGCGCGGCGACCAAACCGAGCGAAATCCTGCAGGTCATCGGCAAGACGCTCGACGCGAAGAAGTCGGACATCTATCAGCGATTCGAGAAGCTGCTGAGCTGGTCCGACAAGTTCCGGCGGCTCGGCATCCGGGCGAACGCCGACCTGCCCGATCAGGCCGAGATTGCCTACGCCTTCGGCGCGCGCGGGATCGGGCTGTGCCGCACGGAGCACATGTTTTTTGGCGAGGGCCGCATCCCCATCGTCCAGCGCATGATTCTGGCCGACAACGAGGCCGATCGGCGCAAGGCCCTCGACGAGCTGCTGCCGCTCCAGCGCGAGGACTTCTACGGCGTGTTCAAGGCGATGCACGGCGAGCCGGTCACCATTCGGACGATCGATCCGCCGCTCCATGAATTTCTGCCGAAGCGCGAAGACCTGATGGTGGATATCGCCACGCTCGAGACCAAGGGACAGCGTGGACCCGAGCTCGACGAGAAGAGGGCGCTGCTGACGCGCGTCGAACACCTCCACGAATTCAACCCCATGCTGGGCCACCGCGGCGTCCGGCTCGGCATCACGTATCCGGAAATCACGGAGATGCAGACGCGGGCCATCATCGAGGCGGCCTGCAAGCTGCACAAAGAAGGTCTCAAGGTCGTGCCGGAGATCATGATTCCCCTGGTCGGCCTCGTGAAGGAGCTGCGCGACCAGAAAGCCATCGTCGACCGCGTCGCCGCCGAGACGATGAAGCAGCAGGGGATCAAGATCAAGTATCTTGTCGGCACGATGATCGAAGTGCCCCGTGGAGCGATGACGGCCGATCAGATCGCCAAGGAGGCCCAGTTCTTCTCGTTTGGCACGAACGATCTGACGCAGCTCACCTTCGGCTTCTCGCGAGACGACGTCGGCAAGTTTCTCCGGATTTATCAGGAAAAGAAGATCCTCGAAAAGGATCCGTTCGCCTCGATCGACACCGAGGGTGTCGGGCCGATCGTGCGCATCGCTGTCGACCTCGGCCGCAAGGCCCGGCCGGACTTGAAGCTCGGCATCTGCGGCGAGCACGGCGGCGATCCAGCCTCGATTCACTTTTTCGAGAGTGTCGGGCTCGACTACGTCAGCGCGTCGCCGTACCGCATTCCGGTCGCGCGTTTGGCGGCCGCGCAGGCTGCGCTCTCGGTCAGGGTCGGCGACTAGGAATCACGCAAGAGTGTCGTGACCGTGGGCAGGATCCATCTCCTCCCTGTCGATCTTGCCAATCAGATCGCGGCCGGCGAGGTCGTCGAGCGGCCGGCGTCGGTCGTCAAAGAGCTGGTCGAGAACGCCGTTGACGCGGGCGCGCATCGAATCGCGATTCACGTGGAGATGGGCGGCAAGAAACACGTGCGCGTCGAGGACGATGGCGAAGGCATGGAGCCGGAAGACGCGCGGATGGCGATCGAGCGTCACGCGACGAGCAAGATCCGGCGCGCGGACGACCTGGCGGCGATTGCCACGCTCGGGTTCCGCGGTGAGGCGCTCCCGTCGATTGCCTCGGTGTCGCACTTCGTCCTCAGGTCGCGCGCGCGCGGCCAGCAGAGCGGCACGGAGATTCGCGTCAACGGCGGAACGATCGCGTCGGCGGTTGAAGTGGGTGCGCCTGAAGGGACGCGGGTCGAGGTCAACGACCTGTTCTACAACCTTCCGGCGCGCCGGAAGTTCCTCAAGTCTGACAGCGCCGAAACCGCGCAGGTGTCGCGCATCGTCACGCAGTTGGCGCTGGCGAATCCCGGGATCGGATTCACGCTGACGAGCGCCGGCCGGACGGTCATCGAGTGCCCGCCGGCCCTGTCCCTGCGCGACCGCCTGTATCAGCTCTACGGCGAGCGGGCCGACCTTCTGGAAGTGCTGAAAGACGCCGGCGGCATTCGCCTGAGCGGCTACATTGCGGCGCTGGCGGAGCAGGGGCCGACGCGCGGGCCCCAGAACGTCTTCGTCAATCGCCGAATCGTCAAGGATCGCACCATCGCGCACGCCATCATCAATGCGTACAGCATGGCGTCGATCAAGGAACGAAGCCCGGAGGTGCATCTGTTCATCGAGATGGCGGCCGACGCGGTCGATGTCAACGTGCATCCCACCAAGGCCGAGGTCCGGTTCCGCGATCAGTCGCTCGTGCACGAGGTTGTCCGGCGCGGGTTGATGGACGCGCTCGGCCAGGGCGGCGTTCCGCAGTTGCAACTTCGTCCGGAGGTTCCGTCGGGTTATGCCCAGACGGCCGTCGCCACACCGTTGCCGGGCGTGCTGTCGAGCGGCGCATATCCGAACCGCTGGCAGCCCGATTCTTCAACTTCCCGTCCAGCCCATCCTGCCTATCCCGCCTCGGCCGCGCCCGCTTTTCCCGCCTCTCCAGCCCTTCCCGCCCCTCCTGCCTTTCCAGCCCCTTCTGGCCCTGGGACGACCATCCGTCCCATGATTCCGTTGGGGCAGTTCCGCGACACGTTCATCATCGCCGTTGACGATGAGGGGGTGGCGATCATCGATCAGCATGTGGCGCACGAGCGCGTGTTGTTCGAACGGGTGATGGAGCGACTCACGTCCGGCAAGCTCGAGTCTCAGCTCCTGCTGATGCCGCTGGTGCTCGAGGTGTCGGCGGCCGACCATCAGTCGCTCGTGGCCCGCGCAGCCGAGCTCGAGCGCTTCGGATTCGAAGTCGAAAGCTTCGGCGCCTCCGCCCTCAGGGTCACGGCCGTGCCGGCCCTGCTCGACGTCGAGGACAGTTCGAAGGCGCTGCTGGCCCTGGCGCACGATCTGGAAGGGCTCGATCGCGGCGCGCACGTCCAGGAGGCGATTCAGCGAATTGCGGCGACCACGGCATGCCATGCGGCGGTGAAGGCCAACGATCCGCTGAGCTACGAAAAGATGGCGCACATTCTGGACGAGCTGCGGGCGACGGCCTACTCGACGGTGTGCCCGCACGGCCGCCCGGTGATGCTGCGACTGACGCGGCGGGAAATCGAGAAGAACTTTGAGCGGATCTAGATGATCTCTGCAATCTACTACTTGGGCCGGGCGGGGCAGGTCCTGGGCATGTGGATCCTCCTCGTGGACGTGGTCACCGCCGGACCGATGGGACCTGACGCAAAGCTGTTCGGTGTGGGCGTCGCGGTGTTTCTCGCGGGCTGGGGTCTCACGCGCGTTGTGCGGGGACGGATGTAGGGTAGGGTCAGGGTGTCTCGCGGCGCCGCTTCTTGATCTCTTCCCAGCCATCCAGCCGCCGTTTGATTTCCTTCTCGAAGCCACGCTCTTTGGGCTCGTAGTACTTCCTTCCTTCGAGCGCCGGTGGCAGACACGACATGTCGGCGACGCCCTCCGCTTCGTCGTGGGCGTAGCGGTAGCCTTTGCCGTACTCGAGATCCTTCATCAGCCTCGTGGGCGCGTTCCGCAGGTGCAGGGGCACCGGCTCGGCGACGTCGCGCTCGGCGTCTTCCGCCGCGCGGTTGTAGGCTTCGTACACGGCGTTGCTCTTCGGCGCCGTCGCGAGATAGAGCGCGGCCTGGGCCAGCGCCGTGTTGCCCTCGGGCATGCCGATGAAGTGCACGGCCTCCTTGGCGGCCACCGCCACGGTGAGGGCCTGAGGGTCGGCGTTGCCGATGTCTTCGGACGCGAATCGGACGAGCCGTCGCGCGATGTACAGCGGATCTTCGCCGGCTTCGACCATGCGCGCGAGCCAGTACACCGCGGCATCCGGGTCGCTGTTGCGCATCGACTTGTGGAGCGCCGAGATGATGTTGTAGTGCTCTTCGCCCGACTTGTCGTAGAGCAGCGCGCGGCGTTGAATCGTTTGATCGACTCGGGCCGTGTCCACGCGCCGTCCGCCGTCAACCATCGGCGCCGCGGCGACGGCGAGCTCGAGCAGGTTCAGCGCCGTCCGCGCGTCGCCGTTGGCGTAGACCGCAATCGCGCGCAGCGCCGCCTCGTCCAGGTGCACCGGCTCGCCACCCAGGCCGTGCTCTCGGTCGGCAAGCGCTCTGGTGAGAATGGCGGCAATCTCGTCGGCCGTCAGGCCGCGCATGACGAAGACCTTCGACCGCGACAGCAGGGCGGCGTTGATTTCGAATGACGGGTTTTCGGTGGTCGCCCCGATCAGCACGATGTCGCCGGCCTCGACGCGCGGCAGGAAAGCGTCCTGCTGGGCTTTGTTGAAGCGGTGGATTTCGTCGATGAAGACGATCGTGCGGCGGCCGGTCGCGCGGCGGAGGCGTTCGGCCTCACTCATCACGTCGCGGATTTCCTTGATGCCCGAGAGGACCGCGCTAAAGGCGACGAACCGCGCGCGCGTCGTGTCGGCGACGATGCGCGCGAGCGTGGTTTTGCCGGTGCCCGGCGGTCCCCACAGGATGATCGATTGCAGCAGGTCGCGCTCGATCGCTTCGCGCAAGGGCGTCCCGGGCGCCAGCAGCTCCTGCTGGCCGACGAACTCGTCGAAGGTGCGTGGACGCATGCGCTCGGCGAGCGGCGCCTTTGAGGGCGGGGACGGAGGTGTGTCGTCGGCGAACAGTGAATCCATGGCTGGGCGTACGATCAGATCCAGTTCTCCGTTGCGCACGGCAGGGCACGGGTCAACGGCCTGGTGTCAGCTCGCGAACATCTCCTGCAGCGCGTCGAGTACTCCTGTCAAGGCGCCCGATGACAGGCGCCCCAATCGTTTCAGCAGTCGCTCACGGTCAATCGTGCGGAGCTGATCCAGGACGACAAACCCGGACCGGTTCTGAAACCGGCACGGTACCCGCCATGGGTAAGCTTGGCCGCCGGTGGTCATGGGTGCCACGATGACCGTACGCAAGTGTTGGTTGAGCTCATCGGGAGATACGACGAGGCACGGTCTGGTCTTCTTGATTTCGCTGCCAAGAGTGGGATCGAGGCGGACCAGATGGACCTCGCCTCGCGTGACGGTCACTACCGCCACTGCCAATCCTTGTCGTCAAAGTATGTCGAAGTCGAGGCGTCGAGGAGTTGATCGTCGCCTCGGCCGTGCATGGCCTTCGCCGCTTCGGCCCATCCGGCCCTCGGCCCATGAGCCGCCCGCACGATCAACCGGCCGTGTTCAGCCTGGAGTTCGACTTCGTCAGGCAACTGGGCCTGCTCGAGCAGCACTTTCGGCACCCGAATACCGCGGGAATTGCCGATCCGCACAATTCGCGTCTTGGTGACCATGTGATTACATTGTAATCACATGCGTTGGCCAGAGGCAAGGGTTGGCGGCCGAGTGGTTACCGATCTTGCCGGCCGCTCAGTCCGTCACCGGCCGCGCCAGCCGGAGTCTGTGGCAACTTCCCTAGGCACAGTGTTCCCAATCGGTATCGGTATAGAACAAGGCGGTGTACCAGCTGTTGTCGAGTTCACGGACGACAAGTAGACGTTCAGGGCCGTCCGCGGGTAGTTGGTCTCGGAACGGTTTCAATGCCTGCCAAGCATCCATAACCGGGCCAACCGACCACTTCCAATCAGCAGCCACGACCATGGCTGTCAACTCCACGACTCTCGCGAGGATCGCATGGTGCACGAGTTGGTTGACGCGCGCTCGAATCAGGTCAGTATGTGGAAGCAGAGACGGTTGCATCAACAAGTCGGGCGCGTACATGACGGGCTCGAACGCGCGCGAAGACATGGCTGCCAAGAACGCGTCGCTCGCAGTGTGTGGTTCGAGGACCCACCCACAGACGTCCCGGTCGAGGACGACTGTCTGAGCGTGTTTGTACCTTTTCTTCTTTGGCCTTGGCATGCGCGAGCTCACGTGAATGTGCACATCAAAGATCGACCTAACCTGGAACCCGCGATCGCTCGAGCTCTCTGAGCTGCAGCAGTCCGAGCAGCAACATCACGGCGGGCGGGACGGAGTTGACGATCCCTCGTGGCCACGACCCGATGAGGCCTTCGGGGCCGACCCAGTGAATCAGGCTGTCCAGTGAGAAGTAGAACGTCATCGCCCAGTGAAAACTGCGACTGTTCTCCTTGCGGTTTGCGTACCAGAGAAACACGAAGCCGAGCGCCAGGACGACCGTGCCGAATTCCTGCAGGAGGTGCTCGAAGAAAGGGCCCGGTATCTCCCCGGCCAGGAATTCGTCCGCGAGGCTTTGCGGGAACCAGCCTGTCGGCAGCAACATGGAGCCCGCGCCGCCGAGAACTGTACAGGATGCCGAAAAGGCCATAAACAATACGAGTGATCTTGTTGAGCGCCATGCCTGCGACTCCAACTGTCGAGCGACAACTACTCTTTTCGAGTGAAGCTCATCTCGATCTGCCCATGTGTCCAGCTGCGTCCACGTCACTTGAAAGATCAGGGCTCCCAGTTCTCAGAACACCGTGCCTAGCCGCTTATCGATTCTGAGAGCTTCCCATTTCAAAGTGGAGAGAACCCGAGGGCGCAACCCCCAACTCGAATCGCTCTGTAGGCCAAGTCGCTCCAGACACGGTGACTGTGTTGCTCCCCTCTGCTGCAATCACTCGAACGCTACCGCCAGGCGGTCCGTCGAACGTGGGTGCCAGGCTGAACCTGCTCGACACGATGATCCAGTTCTCACGGCCCTGTAGGCGCAGGCGGACGTGCGTGGCGTCAACGGGCTCCAAAGAAATGGTTTGAGCCGGGGCCGATAACGAGGTCCGATTGCCCTGTTGAGGTGCCAAGCGAGCGGCGGCGACTCTTGAGGTGGCCGAAGTAAGGCCCGTCTGCCAACCGAGGGCCGTCGCCAATCCCAGCGCAGCGATGAATCGTACGGGTTTCATGTGCATTTAGACACCTGAAAGCCAAGTCCAGCCTTAGAGCACGTGGGGAGCGATCCGGGACGGTCATATCAACGTTACAACTGAGCCGCGGCGCATCACGACTCACGCGCGACGGCTGCAAACGATGTTGCACCACGTGATTCAGCGAACATCAAGCGCCGACGCATTGCAATAAACGCTAGGACGCCGATAAGAGTGAAAATGGCGGTCCGCACACCGTTCGAGAACATCAGTCGAGTGTACTGATCGTTCGAGAATCCCTCGGCGAACATGTGGTCCTGCGCGATCGCCGCAAACGGCGTGACGGCCGCGAACGCGACGCAAAGGGCGACGATGCTCCAGACGAGGCTCTTCGGCACATTTCGCAACGGCACCCACAGGAGGATTGCCCAGGTTAGACACATCACTCCAACAGGCCAGGTACCGGAGGCCCACCGAGACAGATAGCCTTGACTGTAGGCATGGAAGGCTTGCGGACCGTAGGCGCTCATGTCGACATAGATGGGATAGCACACCAGTTGGCCGGCCCACCCGGCCGCAACGCTGTACCAAGACATCGCTACGGCAAGAAGCAGGAGGGAATCGGAGGCGCTCGAATAGCCTGGCGACTGCCCGATGCGAAGCGGCGCCGCTCCCGCCGGCTGGAAGCGTAGCCAGACAGTTCGAGTGATGGCTGCCAACGACAAGAGTATGGATGCAGCCACCATCAGGACCAGAGCGAGAAAGAAAGGCGACATCGATTCCTCCGGTCAGCCGCATCGTAAAACCTGTAGCGAGATTGGCGCCTAGACAGAATGACTTCGACAGGAGAACACGGCTGACCTCCGGAATGGTCGCGGGTTAGCCTGTCGGCCAGAGCCGCACGCCGCATGATCCGCGGCGACGTGTTCCCGGAGGTCAGCCATGGCGCAGTCTACTCCACTGTTTGTGGGTCTGGATGTCCACAAGGATTCCATCGCGGTCGCGCACGCCGCCGGCGGGAGTGAGCCGCCCGTGTTCGTCGGGGCCATTGGCCCGCGCCAGGCGGACATCGATCAATTGCTGCGACGGCCGCAGAGCAAGACGAGCGCGCTCACGTTCGCCTATGAAGCTGGCCCGAGCGGGTACGGCTTGTATCGCTATCTGACCGGGAAGGGTCTGGCGTGTCGAGTCGTGGCGCCGTCGCTGATCCCGAAGAAACCGGGCGACCACGTGAAGACGGATCGGCGCGATGCCGTCGAGCTCGCGCGGTTGCTGCGCTCGGACGATCTCACCGCCGTCTCTGTGCCGTCGGTCGAGGACGAAGCCCTCCGCGATCGGTGTCGGGCGCGCGATGCTGCGCGCGTGACCGGCAAGGACGCGAAGCTGCGGTTGAAAGCGTTCCTCTTCAGGAGTACCGGATCACTTTCCCGATCCCAGCGTTCGCAAGAGCATTGAGGTCGACCTGGCGCTGCTCGAGCAGTACGACGCCCTCATCAACGACCTCGAGCTCACGCTCGTGCGGGAGGCGAAGCGGCACGACGCAGACGCGTTTCACCGTTTATGACCGCGGAGCCGGATCGCGCGTAGACCAGCCAGACGCCTAAGTCGAGCCGTCGGGACCGAGCTCGCCCAGATCGCGACGTGAGGGGGCGCCGTCGAGCGCACCGAGCTTCTCGATCGTCAGCCACCGGTCCGGCAGCCTTACGCTTGATGGGAGGTCCACGCGCGATCCGGCTGCGCGCCACGCGTCCTTTGAGGCGCTGCCCCTTCCCCGAGCCTGCAGATAACGGACGCGCTCCGGCGACGTCGCTCGTCATGAGGAGGCCGGCACGAGGGCACGAATGAGTTTCTAGGCCGCGCGCGTCTCCGACGCGCACCCTTTGCTCGCAAAGGCTGAGCCTCAATAGGTGTTGGGTGCCGCGTCCTCATCGAGGTGGTGCCAGCGCTGGAAACGAAGACAGCTCTGAAAGAGAACGCGATCGGGCGCGATTCACCGGTCGCGCTTCGACTTCCGACGCTTGGGCTTCGGACGACGACCGGACGGAGAAGATCTGCGCTCTTGACTCGGGGAGGCCTGATGGTTGTTAGCCCGCGTCGCAATTGGTATGATGATTCGTCATACTACCATGCCCAAGACCAAAGTCGCCCTGACGCTCGACAGTGAACTTCTCGAACGGGTGGACGAACTCGTGGACCGCCGGCGCTTTCGAAACCGGAGCCAGGCCATCGAGGCGGCGCTGGCCGACAAGCTCGAACGACTGGCCCGCACGCGGCTGGCCCGCGAGTCGGCCAAGCTCGATCCCCGTGAGGAAAAGCGGCTCGCCGATGAGGGACTCGCGGAGGACTTCGCCTCGTGGCCCGAATACTGAGGGGCGACGTTCGCTGGGCAGAACTCGATCCGGTGCGTGGCCACGAGCAGGCTGGGCGACGACCGGTGCTCGTTCTGAGTCACGACGTCTTCAACGATCGTTCCGGTACCGTGATTGCCGTGGCCTTGACCAGCCAAGAGCCGCGCGCGGGATTTCCGCTGACGCTTGAGAGCAAGGCGGCGGGTTTGGCCAAGCGCTCGTGGATCAAGATCAGCCAGATTCGCACTTTGTCTGTCGATCGTCTCGGTGCCAGAATTGCCCGCGCCTCCGAGGAAGAACTCGCTCGAGCTCTCGACGGCTTGAATGAAATTCTTGGATAACTCGGCCGATCGTTCAGCGTTCAACGCGCGGCTTCAGCCGCGACGGCGCATGATTCCACCGGCCGTCGTCGGCTGTTAGCCGGCGCGCCGATTAACCCTGCGCAAGCGACGCGATTTCCCGCAACGCCGCGACGTGTGCGGTGAACGCCTTTCGCCCCCGGCCGGTGAGACGTATCCACGTGCGCGGCCGGCCGTTCGCTGCACCCTTGCGCAGCTCGACGTAGCCGGCATCCTCCAGCTGCCTGATCTGCTTGGAAAGCAGGGAGTCGCTGACCCCTATTGTCCCGCGAAGCAGCTGGAATTCTGCCTCTTCAAGCGGCATCAACAACGCGCAGATCTGGAGGCGGTTGGGCGGATGAATCACGGCATCAAACCCGCGAAGCTTCACGCGCTTCTCGCGGCAAGCTTCGCTCCGGTCGCACGCCGTTCAACCTCGAACGCCATGAAGAGCACGGCAGCTACCACTCCGCCGGTCACGACGGGAGCCCACGACGCGCCGTAGACCTGGAAGGCACGGTCCCCGACAATGAGAATCGCGAGCACGACGACGATCATCGCCACGACGGCGACGGTGCCAACCGCGCCGTGGACAGCCCTTACGCGTGCCACGATCCGGCGGCGCCACAGCGCCATTCCCAGAAAGCCCCCGACGACAAGAGCGGCAATAGCGGCGTCGGCTACTGGGCCGTTGTACGCCTTGGCAACGGTCGTGGCGCCAACCCACAACGACATTGAAACCGCGAACCAGCGCGAACGTAAGCCGCGCTTCAAAGCAGCCCGGGTCATGTCACCGATCGAATCCAGTGCCGCCGCGGCTTCCTGCGGCGTTGGCCGTTCCAAGTGCTCGATCATCACGTCCTCACTTTCCAACTAGGAAAGTATAGCCATTACTTTCCACGTTGGCAAGTATCAGTTTACGGTTAGGTGGGGACAGTTCGATCTTTTTGACGAGGGGCACCCACCCGGGATGGTACCCACGGGGTGATGTCGTCCGGCTAGACAGTATGACTTCGGCGGAAGCACACGGCTGACCTCCGGTATCGTCGCGGGTTAGCCTGTTCCGGCCAGAGCCGCAGCGCCGCATGGAGCGCGGCGTTGTGTTCCCGGAGGTCAGCCATGGGCAAGTCTGTCGTCTGACGTCGCTGTTTTTGCCACCTACGTGAGCGAATCCTGCGTAGAATCTTCTACGTACGAGGGTCGAAATGGACCTAACAGCTCTGAAAGACACGCCGCCTTGGGACTGGCCGAAAGAAACTGTACGTCAAAGCGGACTGACAAGCCTTTGCGGCTGGCAGCGATTGATGCCGTCGCCAGCATCCGTCCGCATGAAGCCGCTGAAATCCTTCGACGAGCTCGCCGACTCCGACGACGTCCTCGAGGCGGTTGACGAAGCCCTGGCGATGGCCGAGGGGTCCTTCGACATCGGCGACGGCGACGATGAAGTCATCCATTGATGAAAAGTGATTGGCGACGACGTGGCTACACGTGTCGCTGCCGGAAAGCCTCGTAGACAATCACGGCCGCCGCGACCGCGGCGTTCAAGGATTCGACGGGTGACTGCATCGGGATCGTGATCCGCTCGTCGGCAGACTCGACGAGGGCGGGGGAGAGCCCCTGGCCCTCGCCGCCGACGAGCACGGCGGCGGCCTCTCGCAGATCGACGCTGAAGAGCGAGCGCCCGCCGCGCGGCACCGTCGCGATGGTACGGCAACCGTGGCGTCGCGCGTCGGCCATCGCGCTCTCAGCCGCGTCGGCAATGCCGATCGGCAGCCGGAGCGCGCTGCCCGCCGACCCGCGCAGGGCCTTCCAGCCGAAGGGATCGGCGCAGGCGCCCGCAGCGAGCACGCTCGTGGCGCCGCCCGCTTCCGCCGCCCGAATAATCGCGCCCATGTTGCCCGGATCCTGAACGTCACTGGCGACGAGGACGAGTGGGGCCGCCCCGGCATACAGCCGCCTCGCGTCGGGCACCGGCCGGTGGGCCAAGGCGACAATCGGGCTGGACGATCGCACCGGGCTCAAGCTGGCCATGACGGGCGGCGTGGCCACGGACGCCTCGACACCGTACGTCGAGAGCGCGGCCACAAGCGTGCGAATCTCCGCGCGGTCGAGCGCCGTCGACACGACCGCGGCGTGCTCGATGGGGACGCCGGCCGCGAGCGCGTCAGCCACCAGATGAGGTCCATCGAGGAGCAGCCGGTCACTGATGTCGCCCCGAGCGACCGCACGATATCGTGCAACGTGGGTGCTGTGACGGCTCGTGATGCGTCGCGACATGGCCGTCGAAAAGCATAGCACTGTGGTACCATGCGATTTTCCGTCGCCTGAGGCCGCCACTCCGGCAACCGATCGACTGACCCGATGAAAGAGCGACTGATCAAGAAGTTCGAAGACGAACTCACGGTGCTCAATCACGAGCTGAAGCTCGAGCTGCCCAAGGAAATCAAGCGCGCGCGCGAGTTGGGCGACCTGCGCGAGAACGCCGAATACCAGGCCGCCAAGGAACGCCAGCGTCTGGTCGAGGCGCGGATCAGCATGCTCCAGAAGCGCGTCGCGGAAATCGCGCTCATCAACGTGGACAGAATTCCGACGGACCGCGCCGGATTCGGATCCACCGTCCACGTCATCGAAAACAGCGAAACGCTGATCTTTCAGCTTGTGATGCCGGAAGATGCCGACGCAACCAAGGGCCTCATTTCGACGACGTCGCCCATCGGCCGGGCGTTCCTGAACAAGGAGCCGGGCGACTCGGTGAAGGTGACGACACCCGGAGGCATGCGCCTGTTCGAAATCGTGAAGCTCGTCACCATTCACGACGAAGCCGGGGAATGACCGACCCCGCACCTTACTCTCCACAACTTCGAACCGCACTCGTCCTGACCGGCATCGGAACGGCAGGCGCCTATCACGCGGGCGTCCTCCGCGCCCTCCACGAAGCTGGCGTCAAACTCGACGTCGTCGCCGGCCGCGGCATGGGCGCGGTGTCGGCGCTGTTTGCCGCCATCGACGGCGGACAAAGCCTTTGGAGCGAGAAAGGGTTCTGGCAGACACCAGGCGTGCGGGCCCTGTACGGATGGCGCCCGGCGCTGCGCGTGGTGTTCTGGGCGGGTGTGTCGTCCGTGGTCATCGTGCTGGCGCCGCTTGCCGCGATGGCCGTGGGCGCGATCGTCTTTCCTGTCGACTTCGTGGCGCGCATGGTGGGCCTCGGCGGGGCCGACGGCTTGACTGGCGCGTACATGCGTTTAGCGGCCCAGGCGTTCGCTTCAGAGGGTTTCCCGACGTGGCTGCCGCGGCTGGCCGTGCTCGTACTGGCGCTGGCGGCGCTCTTCGTGGGTGCGAGCGCGGCCGCGACCACCGGCGGGCGGCGGCAACGGGGAGCGCTCTGGTGGCGTGGCGTGGGATCGCCCTTGTCATCACATTCCGCGCAGGCGCATTGCTGGGGTGCGTTGTGGGACCTGTTGCGAGGCGCCACGGCGCTCAAGGAGCCGTCGCCGACCGAGCTGGCCCGCCGCTATGTGGAGCTCCTTGCCGAGAACATCGGGCAGCCGGGCTTTCGGGAGCTGATCGTGACCGTTCACGATCTCGACACGCATCGCGACCTGGTGTTCGCGCTGGTCGCCGAGTCGAGGCGTCGCGAGCTGATTCGCCGCGCGAGCACGGCGGCTGCCGACACGCGGCGCGCCGAAGTGCTCGACCTTGCCGGCGTCGCCCGCGGGCATCTGGCCGACGCGATCGCGGCCTCGCTGTCGGTGCCAATCGTCACCGACCCATACGCGATGACGTTTGCGCCCGATGGCTACTGGCGCGGCGAAACGCATCGGGTGTGCGATCGCCCCGGCAGCCTGACACGGATTCTGGAGGAGCTGGCCGATCTGGGAGTCGAGCAGGCGGTGATCGTGTCGGCGTCGCCAGAGCTGGCCGGCCCACACGCCCTCTCCGCGGGCCGCCTCGACGGCCGAGGACGCGTGGGCGAATACCTGCAGTCGTCGGAAGCGGCCGCCGTCCGCGACGCGACGCGGCTCGCCGCGGGGCGCGTGCCCCGGATGTCCATGTTCACGATCCGCCCGGGGCACAAT
The DNA here is from genome assembly GCA_963755195.1 of uncultured Acidobacteriota bacterium. Lineage (GTDB taxonomy): Bacteria > Acidobacteriota > Vicinamibacteria > Vicinamibacterales > CAVVIG01 > CAVQJU01. Next base: position 683,682 of record CAVWIZ010000002.1, read on the forward strand.
CCGCTCGGCCCCTTCGATTTCGGTGGAGGGTACGACCAGCGATCCGACAGGCGCCAGCCCCTGAACGAGCTGGCCGGGTGCGGCTACGAAGACGCATATCACCAGTTCATCGAGCCGGTGGTGGGGGCGAGCGGGGAGCGGGTTGGGCTGCAAACGAAAAACGAGAAACGGAAGACGTAAAACGCAAAACGCCAGGTTAGGCGCCATGTGTAAGGTATGAGCGTTCCGCCGTTTTCCGTTTTCCGCTTTACGTTGTCTTGATTGTTTCCCGCTTCTTGTCGGGCGCCGGCGACGCGTCGTGCAGGAACTCGGTCATGAGCTGTTGAAGCCACCCGCTCATCGCGTCGGCCTTGATCTCGCCGAATTTCTCCTGGAACGCGCGCAGCGGGATGACGGCCTTCGCCATTGCGCGATGGCCGCCCGCGCTGCCGACCTCGGCAAAATACCGACGGACGAATTCGCCGGCGTTTTTCGAATATCCGAGGTTTCGCACCGAGATGATGACCGTCTCGTTGACCAGGCCGGCCACGACAGTCCACTTGACGTGTTCGAGCTGAAGAAAGAAGTCGGCGACGTACGGGATGAAGTCTTCGCGCGGCGTCGCGCCCAGATACGCGCAGAACACCTGTTCGAGGAGCGTCCCGCCCTGATGGGCCTTGAGCACGTAGTCGAGCCGTTCGACCGTGATTTCAGCGCCTTCCATTTTCCGAATGAGCGTGGCGTCGGCGAGGGGGTAGAGGTACGAGAAGGCTTCGATGTCGACGCGGTTGGTCTGCCGGTTGAAAAACAGCGTGTCCGACTTGATCGCGTACAGCATCGCCGTCGCCGTGCGCTCCGAGATGTTGACGTCAACGGCCCGGAGGTGCTCGGTGAGAATCGTGCACGTCGAGCCGTAGTCGGCGCGGATGTCCTTGAACACCGCGGTGTTGCCGGGCTGCTCCGGATGGTGGTCGATGACCAGATCGGCCCGATCGATCAGGCCGCCGAAATAGTGCGGCTGGACGTCGACCATCGCGATCCGGCTGAACTCCTTCACCGACTCCGGCGTGACCGCCTCGACGTGAATGTCGAGCAGGTTGAGCATCCGGAGATTTTCCGGCCTGGTCACCCCCTGGATGGCGCCGATGATGGCGGTCGCTTTCGTCCGATGCAGGACGTTTCGCAACGCCAGTCCGCTGGCCATCGCGTCGGGGTCGGGGTCGTTGTGGAGCAGGATCAGGACGCGGTCGGCATCGCTGAAATACCGCTGGTACTGCAGCACCCTGGCGCGCGTGAGCGAGCGGCTGAACTCGGTGAGGAGCGGTCCGCCGAATAGCTCCGCCATCGAGAGGTAGACGACGTCGGGAAACTCGGCGTGAAATTCCTCGGGGCGGCGCGCCGTCAACTGGGCGCCCACGCCGACGCCCAGCACGTAGACGAGCGTCCCTCCCGCGTCGCGCACGGCTTCGAGGATCTTCTTGAGGCTCCGGCGGCCGTTGTCTTCGACGATGACGCAGGTGCCTGGCGTCAGGTCGGCTTTGAGGTAGGTTTCCGTGCGGCGCGGGTCGCCGGCCACCACATGCACCCCGGCGTCATGCAGGCGCCTGGCCACCGGCTTGCTCTCGACGATGAATTCCACTTCGAAGCCGGGCAGCAGGATTTCGTCGAGCATCCTGATGACCAGTTCGTCCTGGCAGACGGATACACACCGCATCAGCGTACCAACCGTTGATTATACGCTTCCTCGAAATCGGCCGCCGCGCCGTTCTGTGCACTTCATGGTACGATGGTGGGTTCAATGCCTTCGGTGTACGACCGCTTCACGCTGGTCTCCGATTTCGAGTTGGCAGGCGATCAGGCGCGCGCCATCGGTGAGCTGACCGAAGCGCTCGAGCGTGGCGATCGGCATCAAGTCCTCCTTGGCGTCACCGGTTCGGGCAAGACGTTCACGATGGCGCAGACCATCGCGCGCGTGAACCGGCCGACGCTGGTCATGGTGCACAACAAGACACTGGCCGCTCAGCTGTTTCAGGAGTTCCGCCGGTTCTTCCCCGACAACGCCGTCGAATACTTCGTCAGCTACTACGACTACTACCAGCCGGAAGCGTACGTGCCGGCGACCGATTCGTATATCGAGAAGGAGGCGACGATCAACGAAGAGATCGATCGCATGCGCCTGTCGGCCACCCGGTCGCTCTTCGAGCGCCGCGACGTCATCATCGTCGCCAGCGTGTCGTGTATCTACGGCCTGGGATCGCCCGAGGCGTACTACGGCATGATGCTGCCGCTCGAGCGCGGCCAGACCATCGGGCGCGACCAGATCCTCCGGAAGCTCGTGGAAATCCAGTACGAGCGCAACGATCACGATTTCACGCGCGGGACGTTCCGGGTGCGGGGCGACGTCGTGGACGTGTACCCGTCGTATGACGAGCACGGCATCCGGATTGAGCTCTTTGGCGACGACATCGACGAGCTGGTCACGTTCGATCCGCTGACTGGCGTCACGCTGCGGCGGCACGACAAGATGGCCATCTTCCCCAAGTCGCACTTCGTGGCGCCGCGCGAGCGCACGAAGGCCGCCGTCGAGACCATCAAGGAAGAGCTCACCTGGTATCGCTCGAAGCTCGAGTCGGAGGGGAAGCTCCTCGAGGCGCAGCGTCTACACCAGCGGACCATGTTCGATCTCGAGATGATGAAGGAGATCGGCTACTGCCACGGCATCGAGAACTACGCGCGCCATCTGACCGGCCGCGCGCCCGGCGATCCTCCGCCGACGCTGCTCGACTACCTGCCCGGCGACGCGCTCTTGATCGTCGATGAGAGCCACCAGACGGTGCCGCAGGTTCGGGGCATGTATTTCGGCGACCGATCGAGGAAGGAAGTGCTCGTGGCGTACGGCTTCCGGCTGCCGTCGGCGCTCGACAACCGGCCGCTCAATTTCGCGGAATGGGAGGCGCGGGTGGGGCAGGTCGTGTACGTCTCCGCCACGCCAGGCCCGTACGAGTTGGACAAGTCGCAGGGCGTCGTCGTCGAACAGATCATCCGGCCCACCGGTCTCATCGATCCGCCGATCGACGTGCGTCCGGTCAAGGGGCAGGTGGACGACCTGCTGAAGGAAATCCGCGACCGCGTCTCACGCCGCGAGCGGGTCCTGGTCACGACATTGACCAAGCGGATGGCGGAGGATCTGACACAGTACTATCAGGAGCTCGGTGTTCGCGTGCGCTATCTCCACTCGGACATCGAAACCCTCGAGCGGGTCGAGATCCTCCGGGATCTGCGGCGCGGCGAGTTCGACGTGCTGGTCGGCATCAACCTGCTCCGTGAGGGCCTCGACTTGCCGGAAGTCTCGCTGGTGGCCATTCTCGACGCCGACAAGGAGGGGTTCCTGCGCTCGGCCGGCTCGCTGATTCAAACCTCGGGGCGCGCGGCGAGGAACGTGAACGGTCGGGTGATCATGTATGCCGACAAGACGACCGACTCGATGCGAAAGGCGATGTCGGAAACCTCCCGCCGCCGAGCGATCCAGGAGGCGTACAACGTCGAGCACGGCATCACCCCGCAGTCGATTATCAAGGCGATAGACGAGGTGATGTCGAGCGTGTACGAGCGCGACTACCTGACGCCGGCTGACGTGCGCGACGGGGGCGAGCGGTTCAAGACGCAAGCCGAGCTCGACGCGCACATCGGCAATCTGCGGAATGAGATGAAGGCCGCCGCGGCGAACCTGGACTTCGAGAAGGCGGCCGCGCTGCGCGACGACATCAAACGCCTGCGGAGTCCCGGGCTGCTGGAGCTGTCCCGGGCGGCTCGGAGGGCCTGATCGGTCGTGCTCTCGTGGCTTGATCGCTCGTTGAAGCATGCGGCCCTCGAGACGCAGGAGTACGTGCGTCTGGTCGGAGCCGCGTGTCGCGGTCTCGTCACGCCCCCCATCTACTGGCACGACGTCATCGAGCAGCTCGACCTCATCGGCGTCGGCTCGCTGACCGTGGTCCTCCTGACGGGGTTCTTCACCGGGGCGGCCCTCGTGTCGCAGACCGGGCTGACACTGGATCAGTTCGGCGCGCGGCCCGTCGTCGGCCGGATTGTGAGCGCGTCGATGGTGAAGGAGCTCGGGCCGGTGCTGACGGCGCTCATGCTGGCCGGCCGGATCGGGTCGGGCATCGCGGCCGAACTGGGATCAATGGCGGTCACCGATCAGATCAACGCCATGCGCGCACTCGGCACCGATCCGATCCGCAAGCTCGTGGTGCCGCGCATGCTGGCGGGTTTCCTCATGGCGCCGCTCCTGACGGTGATCTCCGACTTCGTCGCGATCTTCGGCGGCTGGATCGTGGCGCGGTATCAGCTGGGCGTGCCGACCGGACTCTACTGGTCATCCGTCACCGACGCGCTGTACATTCAGGACGTGGAGCAGGGGCTCATCAAGCCGTTCGTGCTCGGATTCCTGATCGTGACGATTGCCTGCCACGTCGGTCTGCGCACGACCGGCGGCACGCAGGGCGTCGGCAAGGCGACGACCGTCGCGGTGGTGGCCGGCTCGGTGGCCGTGATCGCCGCCGACTTCTTCGTGACGCAGATCCTCGTCAAGGCGATCTACTGATGAACGACGTCCAGCAGATTCTCAGCGAGCCTGGCGCGCCGGTGGTCCTGTTCGACCGCGTGCGGCTGGCGTTCGACGAAAAGGTGGTGCTGAAAGACCTGAGCTTCACCGTCATCAAAGGCCACACGAAAATCATTCTCGGCGCGAGCGGATCGGGAAAGTCGACGATCCTGAAGATCATCACGGGGCTCCTGCGCTCGGACGAAGGCGTCGTCTGGGTGAATGGCCAGCGCGTCGACCAGTTGAGCGAGCGGCAGATGATGAGCGTGCGGGCCGATCTCGGCATGATCTTTCAGGAGGGCGCGCTCTTCGACTCGCTGACCGTGCGCGAAAACGTCGGCTACAAATTCTACGAAGAGACGGACATGCCGCTCGAACAGGTGGACCGGCGCGTGGAAGAGGTGCTCGGCTTCATCGGCCTCAGCGAGCACATCGACAAGATGCCGTCCGAGCTGTCGGGCGGCCAGCGGCGCCGTGTGTCGATTGCACGCGCCATGGCCTTCAAGCCGAGAATCCTGCTGTACGACGAGGCGACCACCGGACTCGATCCGATTACGGCGACGACCGTGGACGACGAGATCATCAAACTGCGTGATCTCGAAGGCGTCAGCTCGATCGTGGTCACCCATCAGCTGCGCGACGCGTTCTACATCGCGACGCACATGGCCCTGCGCGAGCCGTCCGGCGAGATCCGCGTGGTGGCCGCGACGCCGGAGAAGTCCGAAGAGGCCGAGTTCCTCATGCTCAAGGACGGGTTCATCGTGTTTGAGGGGAGCGCCGAGGAACTCCGGCACTCGACCGATCCCTATTTGCGGACCTTCTTGTCCTAAGGACAGTTATGCCTCGAACCCGTTCGCTGGCGTGGTCGGAACTGAAGCTCGGCGTGCTGACGATCGTCGCCCTGGCCATCGCCGGGCTCACGGTCGTGCTGGTGATGGGCGGCAAGGGGTTCTTCTGGCAGCGCTACCCGCTGAAGACCCGGTTTACCAATGTGGCCGGCCTCAAGTCTGGGTCGCCTGTCCGCGTGGCCGGCAAAGAAGTGGGCACGGTGAACGACGTGACGTTCGCCGACGATCTGATCGAGGTCACGTTTCAGGTGAACAAGGACGTGCGCGCGCGCATTACGAGCACCTCGATCGCGACGCTCGGTTCCGTATCCCTTCTCGGTGAAGCTGCCGTCGACATTACGCCGTCGTCGAAGGGTACGCCGATTCCCGACTGGGGCTACGTGCCGTCGGGCAAGACGGCGGCAGGGTTCGCCGACCTGACGGGGCAGGCGTCGGAAGGAATTGACGAGATCACCAAGCTCGTCAAGGACATCCGTGGGGGGAAGGGCACGATCGGCAAGTTCGTGACCGAAGAGCAGCTCTACAACGACATCCAGCAGTTCGTGGCCACGGCGAGCGAGGTGACCAAGACGATCCGGCAGGGCCGGGGCACGGCCGGCCGGCTCATCAACGACCCGAAGATCGCCAACTCGCTCGAGGGCTCCCTGAAGAATCTCGAGGATATGACGCGCCGGATCAACGCCGGCGAAGGGAGCCTGGGGAAGCTCCTGAGAGACGACGCGTTCTCGAAGTCGTTGACCGGCGCGACGACCAACCTGCAGACCCTGACAGAGCGGCTGAACAGGGGCGAGGGCACGGCCGGCAAGCTCATGACTGACGCCACGCTCTTCAACAAGCTGACGTCCCTGAGCGACCGCTTCGATCAGTTGCTGGCCAGGCTCAACGACGGCAAGGGAACGGCGGGACAGTTGCTGACGGATAAGCAGTTATATGAGAACATGACTGGAGTGCTCGCCGACATGCGATCGCTCGTCGAGGCGATCAAGAAAGATCCGAAGAAGTATCTGAACGTCAAGGTGAGCATCTTCTGAACTTCTCCAGGGAGGACGTCATGGCACGAGATGATGGAGCGGGCGCGGGAAACGTGATGCTGGCGTTTCTCGTCGGGGCGGTGGCCGGCGCCGCCGTGGCGTTGTTGTTAGCGCCGGCGACGGGGGAAGAAACGCGCGAGTACCTCAGCCAGAAGGCCCGCGAGGGCCGCGATCGGGCGGCCGAGGCCGCGGAAAAGGGACGCCAGGTCGTCAAGGAAGGACGCGAGGCGTTGGCCGGCGCCATCGAGCGCGGGCGTGAGGTCTACAAGCAGGCCAGGAGCGGAGACCGCGCGTGAACACGTGGGCCATCGTCTTTCTCGGCATCATCGCCGCCGCCACGCTGGCCATGGCCATCGTCCAGGTGGGGGTGTTCGTGGCGGCCGGTCTGCTGACGCGGCGCCTCGGCCGTTTTGTCGACGAAGTCGAGCGCGAAATAAGGCCGATTCTGGGCCACGTCAACTCGGTCACGCGCGACGCGTCGCGCGCCGCCGCGCTCGCGGTGGCGCAGGTCGAGCGCGTCGATCAGGTCTGCGCCGACATGGCGAAGAGGATCGAACAGACGCTGTCCGCCATTCACTCAGGAATCGTGAGGCCCGCGCGCGAAGGGCGGGCCATCATCCTGGGCTTTCAGGCCGTGATGGCGGCCATCCGCGAGTTCCGTGCCCATCGGTCGGGGTCCCGCAAGGAAGACGAGGACGGCCTCTTCATTTAGTCGCCGCGCCGTGAGATCATCCAGACCGTGACGGGCATCAGCGGGGACGACGTCGTTCCCTGGCCGGACGCCGACTGGCATGCGATGCAGAAACAGGCGTCGGAGTGGCGCGCGAAGCTGCGCGCTCGCGTCGACGCCGGAACGCTGTTCCTCCTCGACGGCGCCAGCTGTTCGGGGAAGAGCACCCTGGTCGATCGGCTGACAGCCGACCACACGCTGCCAATCGATCTGGTGCTCCGGTACTCAACCCGCGAACGCCGCCCGGACGATCAGCCCCGCCGCGAGTATCTCTTCGTGTCGCACGACCGCTTTCTCGAGCTCGCCCACGCGGGCGGCTTCATCGAGTACCGCGATTTTCGGTTCGGCATGAGCTACGGCCTGCCGTGGGCTGAGGCGTTCGCGCCGCTGCTTGCCGGCCGGCAGGCGCTCGGCGTCATCAACCTCGGGAACGTGCGGCACGTGAAGGCCCTGTTGCCGGAAGCGGTGACGATTCTCGTGGACGCGCCGCTCGCCACCATCAGGCAGCGGCTGATCGCGAGAGGCGTGAACTCGCGGGAGCAGATTGACGAGCGGCTGGCCAATGCCGAGCGCGTGGAGAGCTATCGTCCGTTCTACGACTACATCGTGCGCAATGACGACGGCACCCTGCGGGAAGCGCTGGATTTCCTGCGCGGTCTGGTGCTCGCGCGAGCCGCGCACACGGGAACACCTTAGTCAAACGCAAAACGCAAAACGCAAAACGGAAAACGGAAAACGTCGAATCACGGCGGGGAGCCGATCACCCGCATCTCGGGAATGAACCACGGGGCCGGCTCGTGGGTTTTCTCGAGGCGCAACCTGATGAACCGGGCGGCCTCGGACCGAAGGGGCACGTTGATCCAGAGGTCGCGCGGTTGCTCGAGCGCCCCGCGAGCGGCCAGGCCGGCGGTCGAACCGGCAAAGGCGGTGTTCCAGGCGTTCGCATCGACGGATGTGGTGACCGTCAAGAAACGGGGGTAGGGGTACACGGGCAGTGACGTGAATACCGCCAGACGCACCGCGCACACGCGGGCGGGGCTGCCGAGATCGACGAGCAGCGTGTCGCCCGCGGGCTGCGCCTCCTTCGTCATCCACCAGGTGCTGGCGTCATGGTCGCTAAAAACAGTCGCGTCCATCCGGCCGCGCGCGTCGCGAGCCTCGGCGATACGAAGCTCCGAACCCTGACATGCGGGCTCATGTGGAGACAATCCGATCTCGAAAATCGCCCACCGATCATCGACTGAGACGACGGTGGCACGCGAGACGGTTCTGACCAGTGCTTCGGAGCGTCCGCTCGAATCGGCCTGCTTGTCGACGACGACGAGCAAGGGCTCGGACTCCGTCAGCAGGTCAAAGACCGATGAATCGTTTTCCTTGAATGCGAGCTGCAGTGGCGTGTAGTGCGGCGGATAGTATCCACTGGCGCCATTCACCGTCGAATGTCCGTGCAGCGTCGTCCGATACATCGCCAGAAACTCCCCGGCGCCTTCGCCGAACGGTAGTTCCAGGACGGATCCGAAATGGCGATCCCGCGGAACCGGCCACGTCTCACCGGGTGACGGCAACTCGAGATGGCCGACCCACCCGTCCGCGATGATTCCGGCCATGGCCAGAATCAGGACGGCGCGACGCCGGCGTTCGTCGAGCTTCAGGCGGTTGAATGCCAGTGCGCCGGCGACCGAGAGGGCCAGTATGGCGGGCATCGCAAAGCGCGCCGGGGCGCGCACCTCGTCGGCGAAGAGCGGCAGGTACATCAGCCACGCATACGGCGGTTTGTAGAGAATCGTCCTGCCGAGAAACGTGGGCTCCGGACCGAAGCTGCACAGGAAGAGGAGGCCCGCGGCCACGAGGTAAAACGCCAGCGTCGAACGCCCGCGCCACGCGGCCCGTGCCCACGGCCGCAGGGCCAGGCTGCAGACGAGTGCGGCAAACGCAACGGAGATCGGCTTGAACGGAACCGTGGCCTGAACCGACAGCCCGGCCACGCTGAGTTTCCACGGACCGATGACTTCGGCGGCCACGGCAATCGCCGCATACACAACAGCCACGAGCAGGAGCAGCGTCGACGTCAGGCGCCAGCGGTTGTCCGTCGGCACGTGGCGCCACAGGGCAGTCGCGAGTCCGATCGCTGCCAGCACGGCGATCGTCAAGCCCGGAAAAATCTGCCGCTCGGGACCCGGGTTGAGTGCGGCCGTCCAGCGCCACAGAGGGAGGAGGGCGGATGCGGTCACGAGCGAGGTGACGTCCGCGCTGAATACCGTGACCTCGTAGAATCCCCGCGAGAATCCGTAGTGCTGATGGATGCGCCAGTAGCCGATCGCGAGCGGACTGAGGAGAGCGGCGGCGCACGCGCAGCCGGCCGCGATCGCGACGGCCGTACGCCACTCGCGCAGGCGCACGAACCACAGCACCCACAAGGTCAGCAAGACCGAGAAGAACAGCATGTAGTAGCTGGCACATAACGCCTGGATGAAGAGCGCCGCGGCGAAGGCTCCTATCCATTTCATGCGACGCTCGCGGACGAAGATGTGCAGCGCGGCCAGAGCCGCGGGCATGCCAAACGCAGCGAGGAGTTCGAGGTGCGGCAGGTGCGCCACGCGAAAGGGGTTGAAGCCGTACGCCAGACCGCACAAAACTGCGGCGTCGTGACGCTTTGTCAGGGTGTACGCCAGAACGTGGCCGGCGAGGGCACAGAGGGGAAACGTGGCGAGAAACGCGATGTTCGCGGCCGCGATCGGACCACAGCCAAGCCATTGCAGAGGGGTGGCGAGCAGGCTCACCCCCAGCCGGTGATCCGAGAACGCGACCATGCCCGTCGCTGGGAAAAACGCGAACCCGTTCCACCAGCGCTCGGTCAGCGGCAGCACGTGCGCGTTCCACCACAGAAGCGACGTGCTCAGGAGCGGATCGCCCAGATCGTGCGGGACCGCCGAATTCACGTGCAGAACGAGGGGAAACGTCACGGCGAGCGCCAGAGCCGCATAGAACAGGGCCGCAAGTGCGAACGGCCTGGCCTGCTCTCCAGGATTGTCAGTCATGCGAGCGGCGCGTCACATATCAATGCCGCAAGCGCGTCCCTGCTCGCGGGCGAGCACCGCCTGGTCCCTGTCGCCATCGCCGTGCGCCACGGCGCCCAGCAAGCGATCGCGGTACACGTTGAGGCTCGGCATGGGAACCCGGGCGATGTCGGCCGCCGCCACAATCAGGTTCGCATCCTTGAGGCCGACCGTGACGGGCGATCCGACCCGGTCGTACGTTTCATCGACCATCGTCTTTCCGTAGCCCTTGTAGGCCGGCCCCGAAAAGAGGCCCTCCGTCATCACCTCGTAGAACACTGACGGCGCGACGTCGTACCTGCGGACCAGCGAAAACCCTTCCGCCATCGCGACCATGGCGCAGCCGAGGAGCATATTGTTGGCGAGCTTGATGGCGGTTGCCGCGTCCGGCGTCTCTCCCGCGTGGAAGGTGCGGCGGCCCATCAACTGGAAGAGCGGCTCGCACGCGCGTACCGCTTCGGCAGGCCCGGCGGTGACGATACCGAGTTGCCCGGCGGCGGCCAGATCAGGCCGCCCCAGGACGGGAGCGGCGACCAGAACCTGATTCGCCGCGGCGTGCGCCGCGGCGAGCGTCCGGATCGCCGCCACGCCATATGTGCCCATGGCGACGTGGATGGCGCCCGCGGGCAGCGAGTCGCACAAGCCGCCGCGCTCGGTGGCGATTGCCGTGACCGCGGCGTCCTCCACGAGCATGGTGACGACAACCTCGCGGCCCTGGCACAGTTCGGCGACCGAGGTGGCGACTTTCGCGCCGGCGGCGGCGAGTTCATCCGCTTGCGCGCGCACCACGTCGTACACCACGAGATCGTGCCCGCCGCCGAGAATGCGGTGCGCCATACCCCGGCCCATCCGGCCCAGACCGATGAAGCCAACCTTCATCTCAGTCAAGCCCGCACGCGCGCCCCTGCTCGCGCGCCAGCACCGACCAGTCCTTGTCGCTGTCGCCGTGCGCGATCGCGCCGATCAGGCGGTCGCGAACGACGCTGCCGCTCGGCAGCGGCACCTTGGCGAGCTCGGCCGCCGCCAACGCGAGCTTGACGTCTTTCAAGCCGAGCACGACCGTGAATCCCGGCTTGTCGAATGTCTGATCGACCATCAGCTTGCCGTACACCTTGTAGGCCGGCGCCGAGAAGAGGCCCTCGGTGATGACGTCATAGAAGACCTGCGGCTGGACGCCGTACTTACGCACGAGCGAGAAGCCTTCGGCCATCGCCTCGATGGCGCAGGCGAGCACGAAGTTGTTGGCCAGTTTGATGGCGATGGCCGCTTCGGGTTTGGCGCCCGCTTCGGCGGTTTTTCGTCCCATCACCTGGAACAGCGGCTCGCACTGTTTGACGGCGTCGGGCGGACCGCCGGCGACGATCACGAGCTGCCCGGCGGCGGCGGCATCGGGGCGGCCGAGCACGGGCGCCGCCACGAGCGTTTGACCGGCCTCGGCGTGCGAGGCGGCCAGCGCCTGAATCGTCGAAGCGCTATGTGTGCCCATCGCGACGTGGACGGCGCCCTTCGCCATCGATTGACGGATGCCGCTCGCCCCGAGCGTGACATCGCTCAACGCACTATCGTCGGCCACCATCGTGATGACCACCTCGCGGGCCTTGCAGGCGTCGGCGACTGTCGCGGCGATCTTCGCCCCGGCTTTCTCGAGATCCGCCGCCTTCCCCACCGTGCGGTTGAAGACGAGCAGGTCGTGGCCGCCGCCCAGGAGCCGCTGTCCCATGCCTTGGCCCATGCGGCCCAGACCGATCAAACCCACTTTCATGAACGCCTCCAATAGTCGATGGCCGTCAGCCTGCCGGTCGATGGCCGTCAGCCTCCAGTTGTGAGCCCGCTAATCATACGATCCCCTCTTCTTTGAGCAGTCGCCCATCCCGGCGCGCGTAAACAAAACGCTTCCGTCGTAGGTAGTTACAGGTGGTTCGCTGAAACGTTTGTCCGGGCGCCAGAGGCTCCAAAAGGCCGCCGGATAGGGTATCCTTTTATCTAGATGAATAGACTGATAGTTACTGGCTTCATTGGACTTACGTGTGCCGTGGTGCTGTCGGCCCAGACGCCCGCCACGTCGCCGCCGAAGCCGCGCGCCGCAGCTCCCGCGGGGTCTGCGAAGACCGCCGCCACGGCAGCTCCGAAGACGGAGGCGGCCACGGCGTCCGCGCCGTTGACCGCTGCCGCGGAACGCGACCTCTTGAACCGGTACTGCGTCAGCTGCCACAGCGAGCGTGCGAAATCCGCGGGGATGGATTCCTCGCGAAAACTGACCCTCGATACCATCGATCTGGCGAACGTTCACGAGCACGCGGAGAAGCTGGAATTGGTGGTGCGGAAGCTCCGTGCGGGCATGATGCCGCCGGCCGGAGCCCGCCGCCCCGAGCTGGCGGTTTACAAGTCGATGACCTCCTGGCTCGAGAACGAGCTCGACCGGACGGCAGTGCCCCACACGCCGCCGCCCGGACTGCATCGATTGAACCGAACCGAGTACGCCAACGCCATCCGCGATCTGCTCGACCTCGATATCGACCCGGGCAAGTTCCTGCCGAGCGACGACTCGACGCACGGCTTCGACAACATCGCAGGCACGCTGGGGATTTCGTCCACGCTCGTCGAGGCGTACGTGTCGGCGGCGGGCAAGATCAGCCGTCTGGCGATCGGCGAAGCGGCCACGCCGACACTGGTCGTGTATCGCACGCCCGAAGACACGTCGCAGGACTATCACATCGAAGGGCTGCCGTTTGGTACGCGTGGCGGGATGCTGATTCCGCATGTGTTCCCGTCCGACGGCGAGTACACCATCACCGTCACGCCGATATTTGGCGACAACATGTCGCCGACCGGTTTCGGGTCGGTGCCGTGCGAAAAGATCGAATTCCTGCTCGACGGCGAGCGGCTGCACATCATGGACTGGCAGGGAGGCGGCCGGGCCCCCGTCGCCAACTGCGGCGGACGTCTGAGTGCGCCGCCGCCGCGAGGCGGACAGGCCGGTCCTGAAGCCTTCTTCGGCGGCCGTGGCGGCACGCCCATGCGGGTCCGTTTCAAGACCACCGCGGGGTCGCACGCCGTCGGCGTCACGTTCCCACAGACGAATTTCGCCCCGATTCTCGATCTCGATCAGCATTTCGTCCGCGACACCGTGCAGACGGGGCCGACGCCGGGGTTCACCTATTTCCCCCATGTGGGGACCGTGCGGATTGAAGGGCCCTACAACGCCGCGCCGGCCAAGGACTCGCCAAGCCGCCGGAGGATCTTTACGTGCCGCCCTTCGACGGCGGCCGTCGAAGCCGCGTGCGCGCGGACGATCATCACCAAGCTGATCACGCGCGCGTATCGTCGTCCGGCCTCGGCCGCCGACGTCGACATGCTGATGACGTTCTACGAAGCCGGCCGAGGCGAGGCGGGTTTCGACCAGGGCGTCGGAGCGGCGCTGGCGCGGGTGCTCGCGTCGCCGAAGTTCATCTATCGGATCGAGGCCGAGCCGGCAAACGCGAAGCTGCATCAGCCCTATCGCATTTCGGACCTGGATTTGGCGTCGCGCCTGTCGTTTTTCCTCTGGAGCAGCGGCCCCGACGAGCCGCTGATCAAGCTTGCCAGCCAGGGGTTGCTCAAGGATCCGATTGTGCTCGAGCGGCAGGTCCGCCGCATGCTCAAGGATCGCCGCGCTCAAGCGCTGGCGGTCAACTTCGCCGGGCAGTGGCTGAACCTTCGCGGACTTCAGAGCTCGGGTCCGCTGCCGATGCTCTATCCCGACTTCGACGACCCGCTGCGGCAGGCCATGCGCCGCGAAGTGGAGCTGCTGTTCGACAACATCGTTCGCGAGGATCACAGCGTGGTCGATCTGCTGAACGCGAACTACACGTTCGTCAACGAGCGGCTGGCGAAACACTACGGCATCCCGGGCATCTACGGCAGCCAGTTCCGGCGCGTGACGCTCGGCCCGGACATGGAGATGCGCTGGGGGCTTCTGGGCAAGGGCGCCTTCTTGACGACCACGGCGAAGCCGGAGCGGACCTCTCCGGTGACGCGCGGCAAGTGGATCATGGGCAATATCCTCGGGATGAGCCCGCCGAATCCGCCGCCCGATGTGCCGCCGCTTCCGGCGAGGGCCGCCGATGCGGCGGGCAACGCACACGAACCGACCATGCGCCAGAGGATGCTCGACCATCGCGTGCGAACCGACTGCGTGCAGTGTCACAGCCTGATGGATCCGATCGGGTTCGCGCTCGAGAACTTCGACGGCATCGCGCTGTGGCGCGCGAGCGACGCAGGGCAGCCGATCGATGCCGGATCGCAGGTGTACGACGGCACGAAAATCGACGGCCCGGCCGGGCTGCGCACGTGGCTGCTTGGCTACTCCGACCAGTTCGTCGCGGTCGTGGCCGAAAAGCTCCTGACATACGCCCTCGGCCGTGGCGTCGAGTACGAGGACATGCCGCTCGTTCGTTCGATTTCGCGCGACGCCGCAAAGGGCGAGAATCGTTTCTCCTCGCTCGTGCTCAGCGTCGTCAAGAGCCAGCCGTTCCAGATGAACATGAAGGTTCAGGACGCACCGATCTCAACTGGGGGCAACTAGGATGTTCATCACGAAGAGACACATTCGACGTCGAACGTTCCTGCGCGGCGCCGGTGTGACCCTGGCCCTGCCGCTGCTCGAGTCGATGATCCCGGCCGCGACCGCCCTGGCGCAGACGGCGGCCGTGCCGAAGAGCCGCTTCATGGGAGTCTTCTTCCCCCACGGGATGGCGCCGGGCTACTGGGTGCCCGAGCAGGAGGGCGCGCTTCCCGAGAAGCTCCCGCACATTCTGGAGTCGCTCAAGGGCGTCAAGGATCAGACCGTGGTCCTGAGCGGCCTCTGGTCGAAGTCCGCGGAGCCGCCGGAGGGGACCACGGGCTCCGACCATTGGGTGGCCGCGGCGTTTCTCACCGGCATCAAACCCAGAAAGACCGCCGGCTCCGACGCGACCGTCGGCAGCCCGACGATCGACCAGACGATCGCCCGCAAGATCGGGCAGGAAACGCTCCTGCCGTCGCTGCAGCTCGCCGTTGAAGATCCGAACTCGAGCTCGAGCAACTGCGGCGAAGGATACAGCTGCTCCTATACGAATTCCATTTCGTGGATCGACCTGCCGACTCCGGCGAACGAGCCGATGGAGTTGACGAGCCCGCTGCCGATGGAGCTCAACCCGCAGGTGGTGTTCGAGCGCCTGTTCGGGAGCGGAGCGACGCCGGAGGTCAGGGCTGCGCGCATGCAGCAGAACCGCAGCATTCTCGATTCGGTGCTGAATGAGCTGGCCGGCTTGAGAAAAGAGCTTGGCGCCGGCGATCGCCGCACCGTCAGCCAGTACACCGACGAAATCCGCGAGATCGAACGGCGCATTCAGCTCGCGGCGAAGGCGTCGAGTCAGGTGCCGACGATCGACCTGCCGCCGGGCGTGCCCGAACAGTTCGACGAACACGTGAAGCTGCAGTTCGATCTGGCGGCGCTCGCGTTCCAGGCGGACATCACCCGCGTGGCGACCTTGCTCGGCGCCCGCGACCTGACGAGCCGCAGCTACCCGTTCCCCAAGAGCGAGCTGTTCCCGAACGGCGGCGTGAGCGTCGGGTTTCATGGGGGATCGCATCACCAGGACGATCCCGCGCAGATCAGGCGATATGCGGATCTCAATCGGTACCATGTGTCGACGCTGGCGTATTTCGCCCAGAAGCTGCGGTCGATTCCGGACGGCGACGGCACGCTGCTCGATCACTCGCTGGTGTTGTACGGCACGAACATGGGCAACTCGAATCAGCACCAGCACTACGACGTACCTCATATCCTGGTGGGCGGCGCCAACGGCCAGCTCAAAGGCAATCGCCATTTGCAGTACGAGCGAAAGACCGTGACCACCGGCAACCTGCTGTTGAACGTGCTGGACATGTACGGCATCCATCAGGAAAAGCAGGGCGACAGCACGGGCCGGCTGGCCAAGCTCTGACGAAAGGTCAAAACGTAAAACGTAGAACGCAAAACGCAGAACGCAGAACGTAGAACGCAGAAGAGAACCTCACGATGAATCGACGCCTGGTTGCGTGTGTCGGTGTCCTGCTGCTGTGCTTGACGGTCCTTGGCCGCGGCGCGGGCAAGTCTGAGGTGGCCGATGCCGCGATGAAGGGCGACAAGGTCGTCCTGCGCGCGCTCCTGCTGCAGAAGGTCGACGCGAGCGCACCGCAGGTGGACGGCGCAACGGCGCTCCACTGGGCCGTGTATCGCGACGATGTGGCGATGGCCGACCTCCTGATTCGGGCGGGTGCGAACGTCAAGGCGGCCAATCGTGCCGGCGTCACTCCGCTGGCCATGGCCTCGCTCTACGGCAACGCCGGAATGGTCGTGAAATTGCTCAAGGCCGGAGCCGAGGCGACCGAAACGGGACCGAACGGCCAAACCGTGCTCATGCTGGCGGCCCGGAACGGAAACCCCGACGTCATCAAGGCGCTTGTCGAGGGTGACGCGAAGGTCAACGCCAGGGAAGCGCTTCGAGGAACCACGGCGTTGATGTGGGCCGTCGATCAGAAGCACCCGGCAGCCGTGAAGGCCCTGCTCGCCGCCGGCGCGGATTTCGCCGCGCGTTCGGGTGGCGCTGGTTTGCCCAGAAACTACATGGCCGGCCGCGTCAACGTCGCGCAGGTGCAGGCCGCGGCGCGTCGGCAAATGGCCGCCGCGGCCGCGGGAAGAACCTACGAGCAGCAGCTGGCGCTCGAGGGCATCACCGGGCGCTTCGGTGGTTTTGGCAGCAACCTGGCGGCGGGCCAGCAGCCGGCCGCGGCTGGCGCTCCGGCGGCGGCTGGGGCAACCGGCGGCCCATCTCCGACGGCTGCACAATCGCCGGCGGCAGGCCAACAGGCAGCCGTCCAATCGCCGGCCGGTCAGCCACCGGCGGCAGGGCAGCGGGCGGCAGCGCAGCCACCCGGAGCTGGCCAACCGGCGCCGGCAGGTCGCGGTCGCGGTGGGCGTGGTGGCGCGGGTCGCGCAGCAGCTGGCGGGGTCCAAAGCGCAGGTCAGGCAGGTCAAGCCGGCCAACCAGCGGCCGAGGGTCAGGACGACGAGGAAAACACCGAGGTGGTCGTCGCCGGCCTCGTCGGCAGCGGCGGTGGCGGCCTGACCGCGTTGGTGCTGGCGGCCCGAGAAGGCGAGATCGAGTCAGCCAGACTCCTGCTCGATGCCGGCGCGAATGTGAACCAGGTCACTGAGTACGGCTGGACGCCGCTCCTGACCGCGACCAACAACCGGCACTACCGGCTCGGCAAGTTTCTGATCGAGCGCGGCGCCGACGTCAACCTGGCGAACAAGGGCGCCTGGACGCCGCTGTACCTGGCGACCGACAACCGGAACATCGAAGGCGGCGACTATCCGGTGCCGAAGCCGGACCTGGACCACCTGGAGTACATCAAATTCCTGCTCGACCACGGCGCCAACGTGAATGCCCGATCCAAGGACAACACGCTGACGCGAACGATCTTCACCATGCAGTGGTTTCAGGAGAACGGTGCGACGCCGTTCGTGCGGGCGGCGCAGTCGAGCGATCTCGAGCTCATGAAGCTGCTCGTGGCCCGCGGCGCCGATCCGAAAATCGCCACCGAGTTCGGCGACACGGCGCTGACCGCCGCCGCCGGCATTGGCTGGGTCGAGGGCGTCACGTACGAGCACTCCGTCAAGGAGAACCTGGAAGCCGTCAGGATGCTGCTGGACCTCGGGTTGGATCCAAATGGGGCCAACAACGACGGCCGCACACCCCTGATGGGGGCGGCGATGAAGGGCCGCAACGATGTCGTCCAGCTCCTCGTGGACCGCGGCGCAAAGCTTGACCAGCGCGACCGGGGCAGTCGCGACACCGACACGACGGTGTCCGTGAACGCAGGGCACACGTGGCAGGCCCTCGACTACGCCGACGGTCTTGTCAGAGTGGGCGTGCAGTCGGCGGTGAATCGCGCCGACACGGCCGCGCTGATTCGGAAGCTGATGACCGACCGCGGCCTCCCCGTGCCGCCGGCCAATCGCATCGTCGAATCGATCTGCGTTGTGGAGCTCTGCCAGGAGCGACAGCCCGCCCAAGCAAAGCCCTAGGGCGAATACACGGTTGGGTAATCGGGTGATTTGGTAATTGGATAATTGCCTCTTTGCTACGCGATTTCCGGATGAACGACAAAGCTTGAGTTTCGATTACCCAATTACCCAATTACTCAATTACTCAATTACTCAATTACCCGATTATTCATTCCCCCCGCTGCTCTCGTCGATCGCGAGGTACGTCTTCAGGAGCGCCATGACCGTTGCCACGAGGATGGGCCCGAGAACGAGGCCGAGCACGCCGAACACCCGAACGCCACCGAGCAAGGCAATCAGAATCAGCAGCCCATTCATCGTCGTCGCGCCGCTCATGAGGGCCGGACGCAACACGTTGTCGACCGCACTCACGATACCGAAGCCGAAACCGGCGACGACAACGGCGCGACCGATCGATCCGGCAACCGCGAGCAGCACGGCAGCCGGGAGCCAGATCACCCACGCGCCGAGCGGTAGGAGGCAGAAGAACCCCATGACCACGCCCCAAAACACGGCGCCGTCGATACCGACCGCTGCGAAGATGATGCCTCCGAGCGTGCCCTGAACGATCGCGATGATCCCGGACGACGTGACGCTCACGGAGACGAGCTGGCGTGTCTGTGAAATCAGTCGCTCGCGTACGGGTTCGTCGAGGGGCAGCATCCGCCGCACGATTGCCATGATCGCCGTGGAATCGCGCAGGAGGAAGAACGTCGCAAACAACGCCACGATGAGACCAAATACGAACCCGGCCACGTTTCGCAGCACGGACCCCGATTGTGCGGCAAGAAGCACCGCGCTGTTCTTGGCAGCATCACTCACGAGGGCGACGAGATCGACGCGCTGAGCCGCCGGCACCCGCTGCACCAACGCTCGCCACGCACGTTCGATCCATGCCAGCCGCCCGCCAACGAAGGCGTCCTGCAGGGCGGTAGCTGCGTCGATCGCTTCGCGAACGAATACGATCGTCACGAGCAACATTGGCCCGATGACCAGGATCGCGGCGGCGAACGTCGTGGCGGCCGCGGCACGGCCTGCGCCCCAGCGACGCTCGAACCGCTCGTGCATCGGATAGAAGACGACGGCGAGCACAGCGGCCCATGCGATGGGTGTGAGGAAGGGTTGAAGCACGAGGAACAACAGGTACAGAAGGCCGGCAAGTGCGGCCAACGACAACGCGCCGGCAAGACGATTACGGGACATGGGTCGAGGTCGTGGAACGACCCGGGTCCGGTCCGTACGGCATGTGGAGCTCGACCGGGGGCGTGGCCGGGGTCCGCAGGCGCAGGTTGATCATTTCGACGAACACCGAGAACCCCATCGCAAAGTAGATGTAGCCCTTCGGCACGTGCATGCCGAGGCCATCGCCTATCAGAGAGACGCCAATCAGGAGCAGGAACGACAGCGCGAGCACCTTGACCGTGGGATGCCGGCTGACGAACGCGCTGATGGGCTCCGCCGACAACATCATGACGCCCACCGCCAGGACGACCGCGGTGACCATGACGACGAGGTCGTCGGCCATCCCCACCGCCGTGATCACGGAATCGAGCGAGAAAACGATGTCGAGCAGCATGATCTGCGCGATGACCGCGGCAAACGATGGCGCCACGCGTGCCGAGCCGTGTCCTTGTTCTCCTTCGAGCCGGTCGTGGATTTCGAGCGTCGCCTTCGCCAGCAGAAACAAGCCGCCGCCGATGAGGATCAGATCCCGGCCGGAAATGTCGCGGCCCAACACGGAAAAGAGCGGCGCCGTGAGCCGGATGATCCAGGCAATCGCCATCAGCAGGGCAATCCGCATCACCATGGCCGCCAACAGTCCCGTGCGCCTGGCGCGGGCCTGCGAAGCATGGGGGAGCTTCCCCGAAAGAATCGAGATGAAAATGACGTTGTCCACGCCAAGGACGATCTCGAGGAACGTGAGCGTCACGAGCGCGAGGAGGCCGGTGGAGGTCAGAAGCGCGTCCATGCCTTCTCGCTATTCTGATTTGAAGTTGAGCGCGAGGTAGGCGAGCAGCACGGGGAATTCCTGCTCCGAAAGCATCGCGCCCTCGTTCAGCATGGCACTGAGGGTCTCTTCCCACAGTTCTCGCGTCGCGCCATGCCGTCTCACGCGATCGAGCTCGTGGCAGACCGTGCACGTGTTGAGGAGAATCCGTTTCCCTGGACCGTCTGGAAGAGGCCCGTGTCTCCTGACGAGGAAGTCGACGAGCAGAGGCACCTCATCGGGCTTGACCTCCGCGCCCTTGTCCACCATCGCGGCGACGATCTTGGTCCACCCCTCGCTGTCGAGCGCCTGCGTTTGAATGGGCCGCAGATCGTGGCAGGTCATGCTGCAGCGCAAGTTCTGGATCTGCTCGCCCCTGTCGGTTCTATCCACATCTGGAGAGGTCTGGTCGGCGAAAGCGGCCGCCGAGCCCGCTGGCCCTAGAGCGACTGCGACGATCGCGATCGCCGCGCACGACACCAGCCAGATGAATTTGCCCACGAGCCCGATTCTAGCAGAGCATCCGCTCAGGCCCAGCGACCTGACACCTTGCGGATACGGTCCATGGCCTCGAGGATGTTGGGAAGGGAGTTGGCGTAGCTGAAGCGGAGAAAACCGTCGCCGTGTCGGCCGAAGGCCTTGCCGGAAAGGCACGCGACGCCGGCCTCGTTCAGGAGCAAGTCGGCGAGCGCGTCGGTTGGCAGCTTCGTTCCCATGACGTTCGGGAAGGCATAGAACGCGCCGGCAGGAACGGTGCAGCGGAAGCCGGGGATTTCGTTCAGGCCTTTCACCATCACGTCGCGCCGCTTTCGGAATTCGGCCACCATGGCCGCGACGCCCTCCTGTGGGCCTTCGAGTGCGGCGATTCCGGCGCGCTGCGTGAAGCTCGCCGTGCAGGAGTTGGAGTTGACGGTCAGCAGATTCACGGCGTCGGCGAGCCATTTCGGCATGACGCCATACCCAAGGCGCCAGCCGGTCATCGAGTACGTTTTCGAAAACCCGTCGAGGATGATGGTCTTCTCGAGCATGCCGTCGAAGCCGGTGATCGAGGTCGGCTCGGTTTCGTACCAGATCCGGGAGTAGATCTCGTCGCTCAACACCATGACGTCGCGCGGGCGCAGCATGTCGGCGATCTGCGCGAGATCGTCCCCGGATATCACGCCTCCGGTCGGGTTCGCAGGCGAATTGAGGATGACCAGCTTCGTTCTGCTGGACAGGCGGTCGCGCAGGGTGTTGAGATCGAACGAAAAGCCCCGGCCTTCGACCAGCGGAATCGCCACCGGCGTGGCGCCGAGAAAGCGAATTACCGACTCGTAGATCGGGAAGCTCGGGTCGGGATGGATGACTTCGTCGCCGGGTTCGAGGAGCGCCGTCATGGTGAAGTACATGATCGGCTTCCCGCCTGGGACGACGCAGACGTTGTCCGCGCCGACCGTGATGTGCCTGGTCCGCGAGATGTAGGCCGCAATCGTCTCGCGAAGCTCGGGAAGTCCCGGCGTCGGACCGTACTTCGTCCAGCCCTCCTCGAGCGCCTGCTTGGCGGCCGAAACCACGTGGGCGGGCGTGGGGAAGTCGGGCTCGCCAATCTCCAGGTGGATGATGTTCTTGCCCTGTTTCTCGAGCGCCCTCGCCCGGGCCAGGACCTCAAAGGCCGATTCGGTCCCAATCTGCGACATTCTCGCTGCAAGTTTCATGAGGTATCTACGCGTGAGGGCCTGGCTCGCTGCCGCCGAAGTATACATGGCTCATGAGTTTCATGCGCGCGATAAGAGAACTCCGCGTTCGCGATCGGTGACAGGCTGCCCTCGCCGGACGACATCGCGCGTGCCGCACGACCGGTCATTTGCTTTCGTACCCGCGACAACTTAATTACAACTCTCGCGTCGCGAAGCGACAGAGGCGATCTGTAGCGCATCAAGGCTGTCTTGGCACTGCCGCTGCACCACATCGCGGTGTGCCGACTGCCAGCATCGGCACAGAGGAGGACACGATGCGAGCGTTGATGATGACAGCAGCCATGACAGCCTTGGCGGCGGCCCCGCTGTTCGCGCAGGATCGCAGCGGCCAGCATCCGGGGTGGCAGGAGGCCGGCGGCTACGTGACGGGCATGGGCGGGTTCGCCACCACCACAGGCAATACCACCGGCGATCTGCTGGTCGAGGGCGGTGTGCGGATCGTGCCGCATGTGATGGTGTTTGGCGACCTGGGCCGGTTCCACAACTTGCAAGCCGATCTCCAGCCGACCCTGAACACGGCGACGACGACGCTGGCTACCAATCAGGGACTCTCGGTCCTTGGCGGCGGCACGCTGCCGGCCTGGTACTCCATCGGCGGGGTGCGCATCGAGGTGCCGACCTCGAAAGCCGTGCTGCCATACGTCCTCGGGGGCATTGGCGCCGCACGCCTGAAGCCTTCGCCGCAGTTCACGTTCTCGAGCGGCGTCATGCCCGACGGATCCACGCCGACGGTCGGTCAGGACGTGACCAGCGCCATTACATCCTCGGGGGCGTTTACCGCGCCGGCCCCGAGCACGGCCTTCATGTTCACTCTGGGTGGCGGCGTCCAGTTTCCCGTGGCATCGCGCTGGGTGGCCGATGCGGCGTATCGCTACTCGCGCCTTGCTGCCGATTCCAACCTGAGCACAGTGCCTCTCAATGCCAACGGGATGACGTTTGGCGTCGGGTACCGCTTTTGACGAAGCAGGAGTAGATATGCAGATGTTTGTGACGCCCGTGACGACGGCAGACTGGGTGGACCGGGTGCGGGCCGAGTATCTCGAGATGCCCGGTCTGGCGCTGACGAGGTGGCAGATGCGACGCATGTGGCTTCTCGACGCACCGCTGTGCGACGCGGTCGTCGACGCTCTGGTCGCGTCGGATTTCTTGTGGCTTCGGTCGGACAACACGTATGCGCGGTACGACGCACGTCCATGAGGCGCTCGGAGGCGGCTGCGCTCAGCTCACTGAAGCTGCCGCCTCACCCATTCGGAACACGAAGAGCGCCCGCTGCGTTCAACGCTTGCGCGTTTTGCGTTTTCCGTTCTGCGTTTTACGTTATCTGTTCAATCCGACCCGTGGCCGCTGATCGAACCACCGCTTCAGTCACGGCCGCACCGTGAATCATCTGATCGATCGGAATCGGGAAGGCCGGGCCGCCGCTGGCCGCCTGAGCGAAGGCTTCAAGACAGGCTCTCGTGACGTCGAGACGCGCGGCTTCCCAGGTTTCCGCCGGGCCTTTGATCGGCTGGTACTTGCACGTCCCGAACAGCCGCGTGCGCCGCTCTTCGGACGACGCGCCGGCGACGTGCGTCATGCCCTCGAGGCGGACCGACCCGTTGGAGCCGAACACGTGGAAGCTGAATCCGGGCCCCGTCGCCGTGATGGTCCCGAGGTAGCCGGACGAGCCGTCCTTCATCCGAAAGAGCATCGACGTCGTGTCGTCGCTGTCCACCTCGACGACGCGCCGGAAGCTCTGGCAGTACACCTGGCTGATCGGGCCGCACAAATCGATCATGCCGTCGATGGCGTGCACGCCCATCGGCGTCAGCCCGCCGCACGGCGTTTCGTCCCGGTGCGCACGCCACTGCGTCGCCTTGAGCGCCAGCGCATTCGGAAACGTCATCGTCGCTTCGACGTGAAGGATCGTGCCGAGCTGGCCGGTCCGGATGCGCTCGCGCAGCCGGGTCATCTCGGGATGGAAGCGCCGGTTGTAGCCGAGACCGAGCGTGACGCCGGCCTTGCGCGTCGCGCCGGCCGCTTCTTCGGCGTCGTGTCTGGTGAGCGCAAACGGCTTTTCGCAGAAGACGTGCTTGCCGGCCCTGGCCGCCGCCACGACCTCCTGTGGGTGGAGCGAGTGCGGTGTCGCCAGCACGACCGCCTGCACCGACGGGTCGGCGAGCACCGCTTCATAGCTTTCCTCGAGACGCAGCTTCTGAGCGTCCGCGAACGTCTTCAGTTCCGGCGACACCGTGCGCGACGCGCCGGCCACGAACGTGATGTCACTGCTCGCACCCTGAACCGATTCGACCAGCGTCTTGCCCCACCAACCCAATCCCACAATCGCCGCTTTGATCATCCCTAGCCCCTAGCCCCTAGCCCCTAGCCCCTAACCCCTAACCTCTAACCTCTAACCTCTAACCTCTAACCTCTACGTAGTCCGTATGAGCGACATCCCGGGATCCGCGGCGAGGCACGGCGCGACGGGCAGGCCCAGTTCCTTTTTCACGATATTGGTACCCTGCACCAGCGCCACCATCTTGTAGAACGCATGGCGCCGGCTCATTCCCTCGCGGCCCATTCCGCAGTCGGACGACAGCACCAGCCGCTCTTTCGGGATGTGCTTGAGCGCCAGCCGGACGAGGTCGGCCACTTCCTCGGGCGATTCCACCTGCAGCGTGTGATGATCGATGGCGCCGATCCCGACCTTCATCTTCGTGATGTGCCTGCCGACGTCCTCGAGATCGGCGGCCGCGGAGCTTTTCATTTCGAACGTGATGACGTCGGCGTCCACCTGGTTCAGCAGGTCGAGCGCCGGCTTGTAGGACTGGATCTTCGCGAACATGCGTTGCTGCGACGGATTGCCCCAGCAGGTGTGGCACCACACCTCGGTTTTCGCGCGCAGGCCCTTCACGGTGTTGTTGAACACCTTGAGCATGAACTCGGGGTTGATGACCGGGTCTTTGTAGCCGCGCGCCGCCAGCAGGTGAATCTGCGGCTCCTCCATCTGGATGATCTGGCATCCGGCATCGGCGAGATCGTGCAGCTCCTGGTTGAAGGCATCGCTCATCGCCATGATGCGCGACGGGAGATCCTTGTAGTGCTCGTCCTGCACGGCGAAGGCCACGAGCTCCGGCGTGACGGTCCCGAATTTCACCGGCTTGGTGGTCAGGCGCTGCGCGGCCTTCCAGATCTCGGCGTACTGCATTTCGCCGGGGCCAACCGGGCCGACAATCCTGGGCATGACGCGCGCTTCGAGGTAGTCGTGGAGGATGTGCCCGCGCGGAAACGCGATGCCTCCGGCGCCGACCTTCGCGAGCTTCGGATGCGTCGCCTCGAACCCGGTCATGTGATGCGGGGGGTAGCTTGTCCAGCTCTGGCCGCCGACGTCCTGATCGAACCGGCAATCCCCGTCGGTGACGATGTCGAGACCGGCGACTTCCTGTTCGCGCAGATACACCGACAGGGTGTCGATGTACTGCTCGCGAAACCGGCTGATGACCATGGCGTCGAGAAACGACTTGAGGCCAAGATTTTCCGTGTACCAGCTCGGGCGGGGCAGCGACCCGGTGATCGTGGTCGGCAGCATGAGGCCCGCGGTTGCCTTCAACATGTTCGATGCTCCTTAGGTCGGTCGCGCTCGCCTGAGCGCGACTGGAGATCCTATCACTGGAGTTGGAGAATCTGTAGGCCTCCTGTTGTGCAAACCGATCGCGCGGCGTACAGTGTGTGAGGTCCCTTAACGCCACATCACGCACTTTTTCGATGGACAGGTTCAATGCCCGACATCACTCTGCTGACCCCAGGCCATCTCGACGGATTCGACACCCGCAACCGCATCGTCATGGCGCCCATGACCCGGAGCCGCGCGGCGGCCGCGGAGGTTCCCTCAGCGATGGCGATCGAGTACTACTCGCAGCGCGCCTCCGCTGGTCTGATCGTGACCGAAGGCACCGCGCCTTCGGCGAGAGGAATCGGCTACGCACGGACGCCGGCGGTCTATTCGCCCGAACAGATCGCCGCATGGCGAAAGATTACCGATGCCGTCCACGCCAAGGGCGGCCGGATGTTCCTGCAGCTCATGCACGTGGGACGCATCGGGCACTCGGCGAACCGGACGACCAAAGATCCGCTGGTGGCGCCTTCGGCGATTCGGGCTGCCGGCCAGATGTGGACCGACACGCTGCAGATGCAGGACCTCGACATGCCCCGGGCGCTTGACACGGACGAAATCGCGGGTGTGACGGCGGAATATGCGCAAGCCACGCGCAACGCGATCCAGGCAGGCTTTGACGGCGTGGAGCTGCACTCGGCGTCCGGCTACCTGCCGATGCAATTTCTCTCGACCGGATCGAATCACCGATCGGATGCGTACGGGGGGAGTCTCCAGAACCGCCTCCGCTTTGTGCTCGAAACGCTCGAGGCGATGGCCAAGGCCGCCGGTTCGGCGTCGCGTATCGGGATCAAGATCAGTCCCGCGATGCCGTTCAACGATATTCAGGACGACAACCCGGCGGAGACGTATACGGCGCTCGTGAAAGCGATGTCGCCGATGGGGCTGGCGTATCTCCACGTGTTGCGATCGGCGCCTCTGCCGAATGTTTTCGAGTTGCTCCGGCCGCTGTTCCAGGGACCGTTCCTCGCGGGAGGCGGATTCGATCGCGCGTCCGGCAACGCGGCGTTGGCGGCAGGCGCCGCCGATTTCATCGTGTTTGGCAAGCTCTTCACCTGCAACCCTGACTTGCCGGAGCGATTTGCCAAGGGCGCGGAGCTGGTGGCGCCCGACCCGACGACGTTCTACTCGCCGGGGCCCAAGGGCTACACGGACTATCCCGCCCTCTAGAAGCGGCGCGCGTCGCTGCTCGTCCCGCCGGCCGCCGGGACGTAGGCGTGCAGCACGTAGTCCATCACCATCCGATCGGCGCTGAAGCGCCAGCCGAGCGTGCGGATCGCCCGCTTCATGCGCGCGATCCACTCGCGCGGCAGGCCGTCGCGGTCGCGGTCGTAGTACAGCGGAATGACCTCGTCTCGCAGCACGCGCAGCAGCGACTCGGCGTCGCGGACGTCGTGGACGTCGGCTGGACGTGTGCGTTTCGCCGCTGCCGATGGCGAACCCGTTGAGGCCGTCGTACGCCTCGGCCCACCAGCCGTCGAGGATCGACAGGTTCAGGCCGCCGTTGAGCACGACCTTCTGTCCGCTCGTGCCGCAGGCTTCGAGCGGGCGGCGCGGGTTGTTCAGCCAGACGTCGACGCCCTGCACGAGGTGCCGGCCGACGTTGATGTCGTAGTCTTCGACGAACAGGACCTTGCCGGCAAACCGCGGGTCGTGCGTCAGCTGCGCGATCTGCTGCAGCACTTGCCTTGCCGGGCCGGTCGTGCGGATGCGACTTGCCGGCGAAGATGAACTGCATCGGCATCTGCGCGTTGTTGACGAGAGCGCTGATGGCTTCCAGGTCGTGGAGCAGGAGGTTCGCCCGTTTGTAGGTCGCAAAGCGCCGGGCGAACCCGATCGTCAGCGCGTCGAAGCTCAACGCGCGGCGCAGCTGCGCGACGAATTCCGGCGGGTCGCCGCGCCGTTCGGCCTGCCGCGCCGCCCGTCGCCGTACGATCTCGATCAGCTGCACCTTGAGCGTCTGGTGCGTCTCCCAGAACTCGCCGTCGTCAATCGCCTCGACCTCGTCCCAGACGGCCGGCGTCACCGGCGCGCTGCGGCCAGTCGGAGCCGAGGTGGCGGTCGTAGACCTGGCGCATCTGCGGCGCGAGCCACGTCTGCACGTGGACGCCGTTGGTGATGTGGCCGATCGGCACGTCGCTCTTCGCTGCGACCCGGGATAGAGCGGCATCCACATCGCCCGCGAGACATGGCCGTGAAGGGACGAGACGGCGTTGGCGCGATGGCTCGCCTTGAGCGCCAGCACGGTCATGCAGAATTCCTCGCCGCCGTCGTGCGGGTCGACGCGACCGAGGCTCATGAGGTCGTGGCGGGAGAGGCCGAGCTCGTCGCGGAGCGGACCAAGGTGCTCTTCGATCAGGTACTCGTGGAAACGGTCGTGACCGGCGGGGACGGGCGTGTGCGTCGTGAACACGACCTGCGCGGCCACGCGTCGCAGCGCCTCCCAGGCGTCGATGCCTTCGACCGCCATCCGCTGCCGGACCAGTTCCAGCGCCGCAAAGGCGCTGTGGCCTTCGTTCAGATGCAGGACGCCCGGGGCGATGCCCATCGCGCCCAACGCCCGCATGCCGCCGACGCCGAGCAGCAGCTCCTGGCGAATGCGAACGCGCTGGTCCCCGCCGTAGAGACGGGACGTGAGCTGACGATCTTCCGGCTGGTTGCCTTCGACGTTCGAATCGAGGAGCAGCAGCGTGTTGCGGCCGACCGACAGCTTCCAGACGCGGGCCATGATCGTGCCCGCCCGCGTGTCGATCGAGACGACCACCGGCGTGCCGTCGCCGAGTGCGGGACGGATCGGCAGGTGCCGGTGATCGAGCGTCGATGTATTCCTCGTGCTGCCAGCCGTCGCGGTCGAGCCGCTGACGAAAATAGCCCTGGTCGTAGTACAGCCCGACGCCGACGAGCGGGATGCCGAGATCGGACGCGCTCTTGATGTGATCGCCGGCCAGAATGCCGAGGCCGCCGGAGTAGATCGGCAGCGACTCGTGGAGGCCGAACTCAGCGGAGAAATACGCGACGGGCCGGGCCCACAGCACACCCGCGTGCCGCGCGCCCCACGTGTGGCGGGAATGCAGGTACTCCTGCATCCGGCGGTACGCGTAGTTGATCCGGCTGTGCAGCGCCAGCTCCGATGCCCGCTCTTCGAGCCTCTCGATCGTCATCTGCTGCAGCAGCGCGACCGGATTGCTGTCGACCGTCTTGCCAGATCACGGGGTCGAGCTCGCGAAACAGGCCCGTCATGTCCGGGTCCCAGCTCCACCAGAGGTTCTGGGCGAGCGCGCTGAGCCGCTGGTGCGCCGGCGCCACGAATTGGCCGAGCGTCCGCGCTTCGCCGACGATGCGACGCCAGCTGGGCGACCGCCGCCACCAGCATCCGCACGTCGTCTGGCTGGAAGATGCGGGCCTCGGCGGTCTGGACGACCAGCACGCCCTGGAGCAGACCGCGGTCGATCACCGGGACGCCGAGAAACGACCGGTAAGGATCTTCGCCGGCTTCGCGGAAATACTTGAAGCGCGGGTGCGTGGTGGCGTCCGGCACCGACTGGGGCCGTAACTGCTCGGCGACGAGACCGGCGAGTCCCTCGCTGAGCCGCATCCGCACACGGCCGACGCTCTCAGGTCGCAGGCCGATCGTCGCGGCGAGGACGAGGTTGGCGCGATCGGGTTCGAGGAGGTAGACCGAGCAGACATCGGTATCGAACCGGCGCTGAATCAGGTGGACGATGTTGGTCAGCGTTTCCGAGGCGTTGCCGCTCTGCGAGACGAGGCGGCCGATTTCCTCGAGGGTCCACGGGAGCGATCCTTCCTGATTCACGGTAGTCACGCTGAGGCCTCAGCAAGAATGTTGCCTCGCGCACCGGCGCAGCACGCGCCCGCAATTTACGGGAGGACCGCGGATCAGACGTGCAAGCTTGTATGGGTCAGAGGTCGAAGACTACACAAATGTCTCAAGACGGAGCGCGCGGTTTCGCGGCCGTGGCGCCGAATAGCCCCGAGAAATCGGGCCTTCGTTCGGTTTGGGTCGTCGAGCTCGGTGGCGTATCTCTTGCTCCTCGACAGGTCCAGTGTCGTTGACGACGGCTTCAGACAGTTTCGTCGGCCATCCGGGCCGGCCCCAGACATTTGTGTCGGAAAACGCTGCGCTCTTCAAGAGTTACGACCGTCGGCGCGGCGTACGACGAGATGTTCGAGCCGACCGGCCGAGCCCGTCCGCACTGCGGCGCGTTGTTCGACGCCCTGCCGCGCGGCGTCGCACGCCGATCTCGGCCAGCGTCAGATGGAGGCCGACAAGGCGTTTCTGACGCAGGGCATCACGTTCACGGTGTACGGCGACAATCAGGGCACCGAGCGCATCTTTCCGTTCGACCTGCTGCCGCGCATCATCACGGCGGCCGAGTGGCGGATGCTCGAGCGCGGGCTCACGCAGCGGCTCACCGCGATCAACCTGTTTCTCAAGGACGTCTATCACGAGGCCGAATCCTCAGCGAAGGCGTCGTGCCGCGCGAGCTGGTGCTCAGCTGCCGCCACTACCGCCGCGAGATGCGCGGCGTGCACGTCCATCGCGACATCTACGTCTCGGTCGCGGGCACCGACCTCGTGCGGCTCGAGGACGGCCGCTTCGTCGTGCTCGAGGACAACCTGCGGGTGCCGAGCGGCGTGTCGTACATGCTGGCGAACCGCGAGGTCACCAAGCGCGTGCTGCCCGGGCTGTTCGATCGGTACCGCGTGAGCCCCATCGCGCACTACGGCCAGGCGCTGCTCGCGACGCTCCGCGCGCTGGCGCCGCCGGTGGCGGCCCGATCCGACGTTCGTCGTGCTCACGCCCGGCGTCGGCAACTCGGCGTACTTCGAGCACGCGTTCCTGGCGCGCGAGATGGGCGTCGCGCTCGTCGAGGGCCGCGACCTGCTCGTCCACGACAACATCGTCTACATGCGGACGACGGCGGGCTTGCGGCGCGTTGACGTCATCTATCGCCGCGTGGACGACGACTTCCTGGATCCGCTGGCGTTCCGGACCGACTCGCACCTCGGCGTCGCCGGCCTGCTGAACGCGTATCGGGCCGGCAACGTCTCGCTCGCCAACGCGATTGGGACCGGGCGTCGCCGACGACAAGGCGCTGTACGCCTACATTCCCGAGATCATCCGGTTCTATCTGTCCGAAGATCCCATCCTGCCGAACGTCGAGACGTACCTGCTCGGCAATCCGTCGGATCGGCGCTACGTCCTGGAGCATCTCGATTCGCTCGTGGTCAAGGCGGTGGGCGAGTCGGGCGGATACGGGATGCTGATCGGCCCGCACAGCACGGCGCGGTGAGCGCGACGACGTTCAAGGCGAAGATCCTGGCCGATCCGCGGAACTTCATCGCGCAGCCGACGCTGTCGCTCTCGCGCGCCCCGTGCTTCATGGACGAGTGCATCGAGCCGCGGCACGTGGACTTGCGGCCGTACGTGCTCTACGGCGACCGCGTGACGATCGTGCCCGGCGGCCTGACGCGCGTGGCGCTGCGGAAGGGATCGCTCGTCGTGAACTCGTCGCAGGGCGGCGGCAGCAAGGACACCTGGGTGCTCGAGGATTAGACGCCGATGCTGCTCTCGCGCGTCGCGGATTCGCTGTACTGGATTGGCCGTTATCTGGAGCGCGCGGAGTACACCGCGCGGCTCATCGACGTCCGCCTCGATCTCGGGCTCGATCGAAAATCGAACGCCGAGGGCTGGGACTTCGCGCCGCTGTATGCGATGGTCACCCTGGATACGACCGTCGATCTGGAGTCCGCTCCCGTTGCGCCGGCGAGCCCCGCCGCGCTGTCGGACGCCGCTGGTCTTCGACGCCGCGAACCGGAACGCGGTGCTGGCGTGCGTCACCGCCGCGCGCGAGAACGCGGGTCAGGTCCGCGAGGAAATCAGCTCGGACATGTGGGAGCAGCTCAACGCGCTGTTTCTGCGCCTGAGGCAGGCGCGCGACGAGGGCGGCTGGTCGGCGAGGCCGCACTACATCTTCCGGCTGGTCATTGACGGCGTGCATCTGTTCGAAGGCGTCACCGACGAAACGATGGGCCATGGCGAGGGGTGGCAGTACCTGCAGCTGGGCCGCTTCCTGGAACGGGCGAGCGCGACGGCCGCGCTGGTCGATGTCCATTTCAAGAGGGAATCGCTCCGGCCGTCGAGTCATGCCGAATGGGTGGGCCTCTTACGCTCGTGCTCGGCGCTCGAGGCCTATTGCCGCTGCTATACGGCCGATCTTCGACCGGAGCGGATTGCCGAGTTCCTGTTGCTGAACTCGGAGTTTCCGCGTTCGGTCCGGTTCGCCGCGGCGCGCGTCGAGTCGGCGCTGCGCGCGATTGCGAGCCTCACGGGCCGGGGCGCGGGCGGCCGGACCGAGCGTCTGTCGGGCCGCCTCCATGCGTCGCTCGACTACGGCCAGGTCGACGAAATACTGAGCGACGATCCGCACATGTACCTCGCCACGATCGGCCACTACTGCGCGCAGATCCACAGCGCCGTGTATCAGAGCTACGTCTCGTATCCGATCGAATCGGCGCTGCCAGCCTGAACGAGTCGCCCATGCAGTACACCATTCGCCACGTGACGCGGTTCACCTACGAAGCTCCCATCAGCGAAAGCGTCATGGAGGCGCGCATGCAGCCGCGCACCGACCCGACGCAGCGCTGCATCCGGTTCGGGCTGAGCACCACGCCGCCCTCGCGCGTGAAGATGTACCAGGATCACGACGGCAATATCGTGCACCACTTCAACATCCCCGGGCGCCACTCGCGCCTCGCCATCACGGCGGAGGCGTTCGTCGAGTGCTCCGCTCCCGAACCGCTGCCCGAGCGTCTGGGCGCGGACAGCTGGGACCGGCTGGACCAGGCCACCGCGTCGGGCCGGTTCTGGGACGTGCTGAGCCCGAGCGAGTTTGCGCATCGTACGCCGCTCCTCGATGAGCTTGCGGAGGAGATCGGGTTGGTCAGAGGCGCCGATCCGCTGGCGACGCTCCAGCGCATCATGGCCGACGTGTACGCTCGCTTCGAGTACAGCCCCCAAAGCACCCAGGTCGATTCATCGATTGACGATGCGCTCTCGGAGCGGCGGGGCGTCTGTCAGGATTTCGCGCACGTGCTCATCGCGCTGGTTCGTCAGCTGGGCATTCCGTGCCGCTACGTCAGCGGATACCTGTTTCAGGAGGGCGACGGCACCGCCCGCACGCTCGACGGCGCGACGCACGCCTGGATCGAAGCCTGGCTGCCGGACATCGAGTGGGTCGGGTTCGACCCCACCCACAACATCCCGACGGGGGAACGCCACATTCGCGTGGCCATCGGCCGCGACTACGCCGACGTGCCGCCGACTCGCGGCGTGTTCAAGGGATCGAGCGCGATGCGCAGCGAGCTCGCCGTCGGCGTCTCGGTGGGTGCGGCGCAGGGGTTTGGCGGCGACGCCACGCCCTTTGTGCCGTGGATGTCGCGCGAGGCCATCTCACCGATCGAAGTGCCCGATTCCAGCTCGAGCCAGCAACAATAGAAATGACGACGATCAACGCAGAGATCGCAGAGCCCGCAGAGAGAAGCCCGTACGGTTTTCTCTGCGAACTCCGCGGTCTCTGCGTTGTACGTCGTACTTAGAACAATCCCACCGTGCGCCCGTTGGCGTCGATGTCCATGTTCATGAACGCCGGCGTCTTGCCGAGCCCCGGCATCCGCTGCATGTCGCCGCACAGCACGACGACGAAGCCCGCGCCCGCGCTGGGCAGCATGCCGCGCACCGGCAGAATGAAGCCGGTCGGACGGTTCCGAAGCAGCGGGTCGTGCGAAAGCGACAGATGTGTCTTGGCCATGCACACCGGGGCGGTGCCCAGGCCGAGCTTTTCGATCCGCGCCAGGTCTTTCACCGCCAGCATCTGCAGGTCGATGCCTGACGCGCCGTACAGCCGCGTCGCGATCGCTTCGATCTGCTGCACGACCGGTGTGCCTTCGGGCGTGAGAAACGAGAACGTGTTTGGCTTCGCGCAGGCAGTCACCACGGCCTCGGCCAGCTCCGTGGCGCCCGCGCCGCCCTTCCCGAAGCCGTTGTGCGCGACGACCGTTTCGGCGCCGGCCTTGAGCGCGAGCTCGCGCACGAGCGCGATCTCCTGCGGCGTGTCGGTGGGGAAGCTGTTGATGGCCACCACGCACGGCAGGCCGTACTGACGGACGATCTGGATGTGAGCCGCCAGGTTGTCGGCGCCTTTTGCCAACGCCCCGAGATCTTCGTTCGCCAGATCCTTGAACGGCTTTCCACCGTGCGACTTGGTTGCCCGCACGCTCGTGACGAGCACGGCCGCGCTTGGCGCGAATCCGCCGGTCCGGCAGACGATGTCGCAGAACTTCTGGAGGCCGAGATCGCTGGCGAACCCGGCTTCGGTGATGATGTAGTCGGCGAGCTTGAGCGCGATGCGGTCGGCCAGAATCGAGTTGTTCGCGTGGGCGATGTTGCCGAAAGGACCGGCGTGCACGAGCGCCGGCTGTCCCTCGAGCGTCTGGACCAGATTGGGCTTGAGCGCGTCCTTCATGATGACGGTCATCGCGCCGCCGGCGTGGAGCATGTCGGCCGTCACGGCCTCGCCGTCGTACGTCGCGGCGACGACGATGCGGCCGAGCCGGCGCCGCAGGTCCACGCAGGTCGCTCGCCAGCGCGAACACGGCCATCACCTCGGAGGCCGCCGTGATGACGAATTCGTTCTCACGCGGAATGCCGTGGGTTTTCCCGCCCAGGCCGACGACCGTATAGCGCAGCTCGCGATCGTTCATGTCCACCGTCCGCGGCCACATGATGGTCGCCGGGTCGATGCGCAACGGATTCCCGTTGAAGATCGACGCGTCGATGGCGGCCGCCAGCAGACTGTGCGCCGCCGTCACGGCATGAAAGTCGCCGTTGAAGTGGAGGTTGATTTCCTCCATCGGCGCGATCTGCGCGTGGCCCCCGCCGGTGCCGCCTCCTTTGATGCCGAAGACCGGCCCCATCGACGGCTCACGCAGGCAGAGCATCACCTTCTTGCCGATCTTGCCCAGGCCCTGCGTCAGCGCAACGCTGGTCGTCGTCTTTCCTTCGCCCGCCTTGGTCGGCGTGATGGCCGTGACGATGACGAGCTTGCCGTCTTTGCCCTTGGCCAGGCGTTCGAGGATGGGCAGCTTCACCTTGCCTCGATTGCGGCCGTACTGTTCCAGCTCGTCCGGCAGGATGCCGGCTTTCGCGGCGACTTCGGTGATGGGTTGGAGCTCCGTGTCGTAACCGATTTCGAGGGCTGATTTCATTGGAGGTGTGGTCAGTGGTCAGTGGTCAGTGGCCGGTGATCAGTGATCGGTGATGAGTTGGGCGACGACAGGTCGGCGCTCGGCCGGCCCGGCCGGCTGTCGCGCTGCAGATAGTAGTTCAGCCAGGAGCTCGTGCCCTGAAGCGCTCGGTCGGGCGGCGGAATATAGGTTTTCAGGTCGGCCAACCGGTCTGTGGCCTCGGCGCGCTCCATCACGCTGACCCAGATACATGGCTGGTCGATGACCTCGCACTTGCCGAGATGCGTGCCTCCACAGGGGCCGTTCCGCATCTGCTTGGGGCACGTCTGCGGGCACACGTACTCCATGCTGCCCAGGACGCAGTTGCCGCAGTTCTTGCACCCGAATACGGCGCGCTTGCCGTGGTATTCGAACCGCTCGAAGGCTTTGCTGAGCAGCGGATGGCGATCGACCCACGTGAACACTCCCTCGATCCGGCGTCGCAGCCATGTGTCGGGAGTCGTCTTCGACCAGGGTACGGGAAAGGTGTTGCCGACCAGGTCGAGCGTCAGCGGGATTATGGTTGGCTGCGGCTTAGGCAGTCTGGGCTTCTCGTACAGGTAGAAGCCGCCGGCGTCGCCAAACTGCAGGTCGGCCATGCAGTCTTCCCACCGCGGCGCGAGCTCGTCGGCGCGGCGCAGGATATGCGACAGCTGTTTCGGGTCGTGCGTGCCGCCCAGGTAGACGCCGGCGTAACCCAGGCCCTTGAGGATGGCGACCGTTTTGGCTGCCCGCTCGAGGCGCGCATTCAATCCCCCGTCGGCCGCTTGTGATTCCTCGCGGATCTTCTCGACGAGCGCCGGCGACGCCCAGCATCCCGGCGGGTTGCCGCCCGACATCCGCTCGGCGGCTTTGAGACCCAGGACATAGACGTTGCCGAGAAGCGGCATCTTCAGGCCGTGCTCATCGACGTAGCGCTTCAACTCGACGAACTTCTTCGCGTCCCAGCCGACCTGTGTAATGGCCAGGTCGGCGCCGGCAAGCGCCTTCTTTTCGAGCTTGAGATACTGGTAGAGGCAGTCTTCGCGGTTGTACTTGAATGGCGACACGGCCACGGAGATGTGGAACGGCGCCCCCGTCCGCGCCCGCGTCTCGGCGATGTACTGCGCCAGCTGCACTGAATCGATGTCGAAAACAGGAGCGGCGCCTTCGTTTTTCGGCCAGTCGCCGCTCAGCGAGAACACATTGAAGAGCTCGAGCGTCTGCAGTTGGGCGATCGTTCGCTTGAGTCCGGCCCGATCCTGGCTGACGCAGGTGACGTGGACGTTGGCCGTCAGACCTTTCGCCTGGACGCCGGTCGCGATGCGAATCGGGTCGTGTCCGGCCTTGCCGCCGGCGTAGTTCGTCACGCTGACGGTGCGGATTTCAGGCACGGTCGAGAGCGCCGCTGCGACGTCGAGCACCTGCGCTTCAGATTTCGTCCCCGAGGCGACGAGCTCGGCGACCGCGCAGAAGCGGCCGGCGGCTATCGTTTCGGAGAGGGCGTTCGTCATTGACCGAATTCCTTGCGGACGATCCTGGTGCCTTCGACCATCGCGACCAGTTTGTTGAACGCGACGTCGCGCGACAGGTGGACGCAGCCGCAATCCGGGTTGATCACGAGCTGCTCCGCAGGCACCACTTCGAGGGCGCGTCGGATGCGGTCGGCCACGAGCGCCGGCGACTCGACCTCCTGCGTCTTGACGTCGATGACGCCAAGGCCCAGCGTGAATGGCGCTTTGAACTCCTTGAAGAGTTGCAGATCCTCTTCGCCGCGCCTGGCGAACTCGAGCGAGAGGGCGTGGACCTTGGCCTCGAGAATCGTGGGGAAGAGATACCGGTAGCTGCCCTCGAAGGACGGCTTTCCGTAGCGGTTGCCGTAGCAGATGTGCAGCGTCACATGCGCGTCGACGCCGTCAACCGCCGCGTTGATCGCGCGCACGGCCCATGTGAGATCCTCGGGGAATCCCGAGTAGTAGGGCTCGTCGATCTGCAGCTCGGTGGCGCCGGCGCGGACCAATTCCTTCAACTCGAAATTCAGCGATCGCCCGAGGTCCAGCGCAAACGCCTCTTCCGTGGGGTAAAACTGGTTGCGGATGCGCTTGACGAGCGTATGCGGACCGGACACCGAGAACTTCTGCGACCGATCCGTGAAGCGCTTGACGAACCTGACCTCTTCCACCAGGCCGAGCGAGCCGGTCGCCAGTTTCGAGCGGACCTCGCTCTCGTAGAAGTCGTAGTAGAAACGCTTGGATCCGAGGTCGACCTGCACGCCGGGCAGCCGCTCGGTAAAGTAGTCGATCATGTTATCGCGCTGCAGTTCGCCATCGGTCACGATGTCGATGCCGGCGACCTCTTGATCCTTGATGGCGGCCTTGCGCACCGCGTCGTGCATTTCGTCGAGGTCGCGGCGGCTCAGACGGCGCGACAGATAGTCGTTTTTCGCGCGTTCCAGCCACTCGGGCATCGAGTAGCTGCCGATGACGGTCGTGGGCAGGATGGGCAACTTCATAAAAGTTGAAAGCTCAAAGTTCGAAGTTCAAAGTAAGTTCAAAGTTCAAAGTCCTGACTTCCAGATTCCAGGTTCGTTACGGTCGCTGAGTCGTGTACATGATCGTGGTTTTCGTGCCCGGGCGGTACGGGAACGGGGAGAAGTGCACGTCGTAGCCGGCGCGCGCGCCGACTGCGCGCAGCAGCGCTCCGTTCACCCACGCCACGAGCGAACCGTCGAGCTTGCCGGGGCCCTTGAATCCCTTGCGGTACTCGTCCATGTGCTCGACGAAGATGTCCTGTACCTGAAGATACCCCCGGGGGTGCAGCAATGGCAGCGTGTTCGCGAAGCTTTCGGCGGCGCCCCGCGAAATATGGAATCGGACGTCTTCGGGCGCTTCCGCCAGCAAGTCGTCGAGGTGCGACCAGTTCAGGCCGGGCGGCACGTGCGACTCTTCGCGATCGTCGAGGGCCCGCAGGCGCTCTTCGAGCCTGAAGTAGTCCCACAGGCAGCGCCAGAAGGCCACGCCGCGCTCCCCCGGATAGATCGCGTCGGGCCCCTGCTCGAGCAGCCGCTTCACCACGTTCGGAAGGTCGTTGCGCGGCAGCGCGAAGTCGGCGGCCAGGCGATCGGCGGCCGCCGCGCTGAGATACGCGCGCACCTCCACGAGATAGAGCCGGCCGTCGCGGCGCACCAGGTCGTCGAACGGCAGGTTGTCGTACACGTTGGTCAGGTGGACGTACATGATCTTGAAGCGGTACGCCGACAGCGTCTTGAACGGGTTCAGCGCATCGAGCGGTGCCGCGCTCACGTGTCCTTCGTGGCGGGCGAGCGCCGTCACCGCCCGCTCGAGCGTCGTCGCGGAGTAGTCGCCGAGGATGAACTGGAG
The DNA here is from genome assembly GCA_963755195.1 of uncultured Acidobacteriota bacterium. Taxonomy (GTDB): domain Bacteria; phylum Acidobacteriota; class Vicinamibacteria; order Vicinamibacterales; family CAVVIG01; genus CAVQJU01. The sequence continues at coordinate 722,040 of CAVWIZ010000002.1, forward strand.
CCTTGCGTAGTAGCCGGTGCCCTGCTGCTCGTCGAGGATTTTGAACCCGTCCACCCAGGCCGCCGCGCGCGCGCCGGAGCCCACGCCGATTTCGAGCGCCGGGATATCGGCCGGCAACTGTCCGCGTCCCTCGAGCGCCTTCAGCAGCTTCCAGAATTCGGTCACGGAATCGGCGACCGCCTCAGGATGATTCGCGTCGGACTTGCCGGTCGGCAGGGCCGCCTCGAACCCGCGACCGGAGGCGGCCTCCCAGTCGCCGAGCCGCTGCCAGAACAGCCGGTTGAAATCCCAGATCATGCACTCGCGGTACGGACGAAAGTCGTCCAGATACACGCGGCCATCGTCGGCCGACGCGGTCGGGCCGACGCTTTTCAGCGCGCGTGCGATCTGCAGGGGCAGCTGCGCCGGATCGGCCTGGCGAAGGTCGATGGCGATTTCGGCGAGCGCCATCGGTTTACCGTGCGGGTCGGTCGTGCGCCGGACGATGACCGGGTCGCGGAAGTTCGTGCGGTATTGAATCCAGTCGAGATGGATTCGGAGCGACGGTGCGAGGTTCGCGTCGAGCACGCCGTCTTCGACGAAGTTCACCAATGACCCGGTGACGAGGCTCGCGAGCTCTCCTAGCTGCGACGGCTTGCCGCTCTTTCCCTTGGTTTGCGAGATGTGGTTTATGTGAACGATCACCCGGGCCTCTACAACCTTTCAATCATACTACGGCGCCACGATGATCTGGGCCTTCGCCCACGGGTGCTCCTTGCAGATGTAGGTGTACTCGCCGGGCTTGTCGAACGTGACCGCGCCCGCTTCGAGCGGGCTCAGCTTCGCGGTGCTCCACGAGCCGTCCTCGGCGGCAATCGTGTGATTCTGCTCGTCCGTTGTTGACCCACCGGACCGTCGTCCCGACTTTGACGCGCGCGCGATAGACGTTGAACGCGTACTCGTCGAGGTAGATGCGCGTGCCGCCCTGCGAGCTGTCGCGCACGTAGCTGGCGATTTCGATCCGGTTCGCGCCGTCCTGAATCGGGCCCGCGAACAGCGACGGCCGCGGGCCGCGGCGCGGCTTCCGGCTGCGGCCTGGCTTCGATCGACCCGTTCAGCTTGAACGCCATGACATTGTTCCGCGTGCCGACGGCGATGTACTGCTCGCCGTCCATCTCGTAGCTCACCGCCGGTCCGCCGCCGCCAGTCGCCCCGCTCTGGAACTGCCAGACCTGCTCGCCGGTTTTCGCATCCGACGCGATCAGGTTTCCATCCGGCATCGTCTGGAACAGGAGACCGCTGGCGGTTACCAGCGCGCCTGACGGGCGCGGGCCCGTGAAGTCTTTCTTCCACACGATCTTGCTCGTCCGGCCGTCGATCGCCGCCATCACGCCGTGGCCCGCGGGCATGCCCGGCACGCGCCCGGCGCCGAGGATGAAGACGTAGGGATCTTCGGCGCGGCGAAACCATTGGAGCGATGCGTTGCCGAGCGCGTAGAAGTAGCCCGTCTGCGGGCTGTAGGCCATCGGCGTCACGCGCATGCCCCATGCGGGCGTCAGCAGATTCGGGACGTCGAGCGAGGCCGGCGCGAAAAAGCATCCGAGCTCGAAGCCGGCCGGAATCGTCTGCTTCCTCCACTCGTCGCAGTCGGGCAGCATGCGATCGGCGCCCACCGGATACGGCTGCGTGGCCACGGTATGGCTGCGCGCGTCCTGCGGGACTTTTCGTTCCTCGATCGGCTTCATGGGTTTGCCGGTTTCCCGATCGAGCACGAACAGAACGCCGTCGGTGCGCATGGCGGCGACGAGCTTGCGCGTACGCCCGCCGATCTGGGCGTCGTACAGCACCGGCGACTGCGCGATGTCGGCTTCCCAGATGTCATGGCGGATCGTCTGGTAGTGCCACTTGAGCTTGCCCGTCTTGATGTCGAGGGCGACGACGGAGCAGAGGTAGAGGTTGTCGCCGGCGCGCGTGTCGCCGGCGTACTGCGGGACGCCGTTGCCGGTGCCGAAGTAGACGAGACCCAGATCGGGATCGGCCGCGCCGACCAGCCAGAGCGCGCCGCCGCCAATCTTCCACGCGTCGTTGTCTTTCGGCCACGTGTCATGTCCCGGATCGCCAGGGCCGGGCACGGCAAACCATTCCCACACCTTCTTGCCCGTTTTGCCGTCGACCGCCACCACTTTTCCGCGGAATCCGGGATCGGCCGAGGTGCCGACGAACACGAGGCCGTCGGCGTAGACCGGCGCGCCCGACACGCCCTGACCGGGACGCGGCGGATCGATGCCGACGTAGACGTCCCACACCTGCTCGCCGGTCTTCTCGCGCAGGCCGATGACGTGGGCATTGCTCAAGCCGACAAACACCATACCGTCGCCGACCGCCACGCCTTCGCGTGCGGGCAGCCCCTGCTCGGGCCGCGTGAAATCGCCAAGCCCGGGGCTCGGCGGCGACGCGCCTGTCTGGTGTTTCCAGATCGTGGCGCCCGTCTTCGCGTCGTAGGCGTAGACGTACGATCCGGCCGTGATGAACAGCATGCCGTCCTTCACCACCGGCATCGCTCGCCCGCCGCCGCCATCGTCGAACTTCGCAGACACCCAGGCGCCCCGCAGGTTGGCCAGCGTGTCTTTGTTGATTTGCGTGAGGGTGGAGTAGCGCGTGTTGCCGAGATCGCCGCTGACGGTCGACCACTCTCTCGCGGCCGGTGCCTGCGCGCTCGTCTGCGTGCGGACGATGACGACCGCAGCGGTAAGAGCCATTGCGTTCGTCAGCGCGGCGATGGTCAAGCGTGTGTTATTTGGCATATGCGGACTCCCTCCCGAGACTGTCGTTGCAGAGTCTAGCAGTGGGGCGAAGTTTGCACAAAAACGTCAAGGCCATGGATTGTGGCCTTGAAGACACGCCGCAGCCGGGGCAAGCTCGGAATGTGAGGAGACTACCCGTCGGTAGGGCCGCGCTGATTTCTGCCGAGCGAATCGAGCGCACGATCGTGAGGGTGCGTGGGCAGAACGTCATGCTGGACGCGCATCTGGCGGGCCTGTACGGAGTGACCACCTGGCGGTTTAACGAGCAGGTGAAGCGCAACGCCCGACGATTCCCGGCGGATTTCATGTTTCAGTTGACCCGGGAGGAGCACGCGAACTTGAGATCGCAAGTTGCGATCTCAAGCTCTGGCCGTCATGGCGGCCGACGGTATCTGCCGTTTGTATTCACCGAGCACGGCGCAATCATGGCGGCGACCGTTCTGAACAGCCCGCGCGCGGTTCAGATGAGCATCGTCGTCGTTCGGGCGTTCGTTGGGCTTCGCCAGTTGCTCCAGTCGAATGCCGGCCTCGCGAAGAAGCTCGCGGTGCTTGAGAGGAAGTATGACGGGCAGTTCCAAGTCGTGTTTAGAGCAATCCGCGAGCTCATGGCGCCACCGGGGACCTCGAGGAGGCGGATCGGGTTCAGGCCTACGAAGGCGTAGGCGTTCTCGTCTGCAGCAGGCGCAGCTCGCGCCCGTGAAAACGGTCGGCGTAGTCCCGAGCCGTCACGCCCACGACGCGGATAAACGCTCTCCGCATGACCGCCGCACTGCCAAATCCGCAGTGTGAAGCCACTTCTTTCAGCCCGTGCCCGCTATCGCTCAGCAGGGCTCGCGCGGCCTCGACACGGGCCTGTTCCACGAAACGTGCAGGGGTGATCTGTTTTTCGTTCGAGAAGACGCGAGCGAAGTGGCGTGGGCTCATGCCGCATCGCGCCGCCAGATGCTCCACATCGAGGCGGTCGCGAAGGTGCCCGAGGATCCACGCGTGGAGGTCCTCGATCGGACGCCGAGAGCTGGTTTGGGCTTGGAGCAAACCGCTGAACTGAGATTGCCCGCCTGGCCGTCGCAGGAACATCACGAGGTCGCGAGCAATCTCGGTCGCCTTCCGGTACCCCTGGTCCTCTTCGACGAGCGCCAGCGCCAGATCGATGCCGGCGGTGATGCCAGCCGAGGTGTAGACGTGGCCATCCTTGATGAAGATCGGGTCGTCTTCCACGGCCACGTCCGGATGCCGCTGTGCAAGCGTCTTGCACCAGCGCCAGTGAGTGACCGCACGTCGGCCCTCGAGGAGTCCGGCCCCCGCCAGCAGAAAGGCTCCGGTGCAGATCGAGCCGATTCGGCGGACTCGTCCGCTCATCGCGCGCAGCCATTCCAGCAGGCGGCGATCGCCTGACGCCGTCCGGGCGCCTTCGCCGCCGGCGACCAGCAGAGTATCCACGCGTCCGCGAATCTGCTGATAATTCCTGGCTTTGCCCAGCACCAACCCCGAACTTCCCGTCACCAGGCGTCGCGGCGCGTTCGAGACGAGCTCCAGGCGATACCCACCGCAGCGGGCGAAGACTTCAAACGGACCGACGACGTCCAGCATCTGCACGGGCGGTACGGCCACGAAGACAACTCGTCGCATAGCGATTATTCATACCACATGGAGGGATGGCAGGAATCGTTCCTGCAATGTCATTGCAGCCACGCAGCCCTCCTAGCACACTGGGTGCATGACAACCTCCCTGCTGCGAACAAGTGTCGTATCGCTGTTGATCGGGATCGGTGTACTCGTGCGCCAGGGCCCAGGTCCGTCGGCCGGGGCCCGCGATCCCGAGTACCGCCACGACGGTTCGATGGTGTTGCCGAAGAACTATCGGGAGTGGACGTTCCTGACCTCGGGCCTTGGGATGACTTACGGGCCCACGGGCACGGCCGATGCCCAGGGGCACCCAAACTTCGACAATGTGTTCGCGAATCCGGCGTCCTACAGGTCGTTTCAACGGACGGGAAGGTGGCCCGACAAGACCGTTCTGATACTCGAGGCCAGGGCCTCCAACAACCAGGTGTCGATCAACAAGGGCGGGTACGTCCAGACCACCCTTTTGCGCGTCGAGGCGCACGTGAAGGACATGGCCAGAGGCGGATGGGGATTTTATGTGTTCGAGGTCGGGGAGACGCAAGCCAGCGTGTTGCCCAAGACACGGAATTGCTACTCGTGCCACCAGCAGCACGGAGCCGTGGATTCGACGTTTGTCCAGTTCTATCCCACGCTGATCGAAACCGCGACGAGAAACGGGACCTACAGGGTTGGGAGTGGCAGCCCGTAAAGAGAGCCCAGAAAGGTTCTTCAGATCACCGTGTCAGTCCCGCGGTCCAGTTCCGTACCAGATTGAACATACGAACGCTGTGTCGTCGGACTATCTTGTACGGCATGTGGGACCAGCTGTGTCGTGTCGCACAGGCGTTGTTCGCACTCACCTCGGTCGCCGTTGTGGCGGTCGTCGCGGCGTCTCTTGCCGCGACCGCGCATGCGCAAACACCGGTCAATCAGGGCCGTATTGCCGGTCAGGTAAAGGACATGTTCGGCGAGGTCGCGTCACTGGTGCCCGTGACTCTCACGGCCGGAAGGGGTTTCCCGCACAATCTTCACGGACGTTGAAGGCCGCTATCGATTCGAGTCGCTCAATCCGAAGATGACCTATGCGGTGAAGGCGGAATCGAGCGGCCTCGTCCCAGCGGTGCGAGAGGGCGTGATCGTCACGGCCGGCGAAAGCGTCACGATTGATCTCGTGCTACGGATTCGTTGCTACGCGGGCGACCCGCCGTTGATCGTCTGTACCGTCACACCTCGGCCAGTTGCTGATGGCCGACGCTGTTGTTCACGTTCGCATCGCGGGAGCCGCCGGCACGGCCGGGGCGGAAGACGAGTGCTCACCCCAGGCGCGACGCTATCGTCCTCGGCGCGGCGAAATTCTCGCGTCCGGAGTGGCAGGCGGTTTCGCGAATCGCGCTCGCTGCCGACTTTGGTCCTGGTGAGGAATACCTGCTGTTCCTGACGTACGATCCGTCCTCGGAGCGCTTTTCCATCGCGAGTGGGGGGTATGTCAAGGCTCGTCGTCGACGGCCGCGTGAGCGGACCGGACAACAACATGAGCAGCGCCGTACAGGACGACGACCTCGGGATCCCGGATGGCATGCCAGTGGATCAAGCCCTCACGCGCCTTCGCCAACTCGATCAGCGCAACAGGCGCTGATTAGCCTCCGAATGAGGTGACGAACAAATCTCCTCGGCATGTCCGAAGTCGATCAGATCGGCGATGGCCTGCCGTTCGTTGGCGAATCGTCGTCGCTCTTGCCGCGGGGTTCGCGTCGTACCTTCAGGCGCAGGATCGACCGCCTCGGTACCCCGATTCCCAACTCGATCGTGGGCTGACCACGTATTGACCGCTGTGGCGCGCCAGGACCTTGAGCGCATGGAACGCCCGCGGCCGGAGCTTGACCTCGACCCCGTCGCCCAGGAGCCGGGCCGCCGCCGTGTCGAGGACGAAGGGTCCGACGTTGAGGTCTGCTGCCATGTTCTACTGACCGACCGGTAGAATGTGACGCTTTTTTGACGATCGGTCAAGGGACCGGGGGCCTTCAGTGGAGGCCGATAGCCCAAAACCGGCCCCGGGCTGACGCCCGTTAGAGATCCGCGCCCGCGTCGTTATACCTACATGCGGATCACACCAGGAATCGTTCTTCTCATACTGACGCAGGGCATGGCCGGTTGCGGTACGTCATCGCCATCGCCATCGCCATCGCTGAGCGTCCACGGTAGTGCCGACGACTGTCGGGACGCCGTCTGTCACGTCGATCTCCGCGAATGTCGGATCCACCGCCGGTGGGACGGAGGTGTTGATCATCGGCAGCACGCTGGCGAGCACCGTCACATTCGGCGGCGTCGCGGTGCAAGGTCGATTCGATGGCCGTTCTCCCATCGGGCGTGATGCTTCTCTACACCCCGGCACACGCGGCTGGAACCGTGGACGTCGTCGTGAGCGGGCTCAACGGCCAGTCCGTCACGCTGGCCAACGCGTTCACGTACGCGTCGCCGGGAACCTTCGACTTCAACGGAGGGTGGTTGGGGTTTGGCAACAACGGCCAGGACAATTCCATCCAGTTCGACATTCGGAACGACATGCTCCTCAGCGTTTCGTGCGACGGCATTGTGAGCGATTCGGTGACCGTGACGTTGTCGCCGCCGCAGCCTGTCACGAACAGCGAGTTCTCGTTTGCCGGCGACGGGGTCACCTTCACGGGCCGGATCGTCTCGCCCTCCACGGCGACTGGAACGATTCGTCTGGGGGAATGCACGTCCGACGCGTGGTACGCCTCGAGGCGATAGCCGGAGGAGGGTGCCATAGACCGAAAACCGGGAGCGGTGAGTCCCACAAGACGGACATCACCGTGTCAGTCCCGCGGTCCAGTTCTGTACGAGATTGAACATACGAACGCTGTGTCGTCGGACTATCTTGTACGGCATGTGGGACCAGCTGTGTCGTGTCGCACAGGCGTTGTTCGCACTCACCTCGGTCGCCGTTGTGGCGGTCGTCGCGGCGTCTCTTGCCGCGACCGCGCATGCGCAAACACCGGTCAATCAGGGCCGTATTGCCGGTCAGGTAAAGGACATGTTCGGCGAGGTCGCGTCACTGGTGCCCGTGACTCTCACGGCCGGAAGGGGTTTCCCGCACAATCTTCACGGACGTTGAAGGCCGCTATCGATTCGAGTCGCTCAATCCGAAGATGACCTATGCGGTGAAGGCGGAATCGAGCGGCCTCGTCCCAGCGGTGCGAGAGGGCGTGATCGTCACGGCCGGCGAAAGCGTCACGATTGATCTCGTGCTACGGATTCGTTGCTACGCGGGCGACCCGCCGTTGATCGTCGTACCGTCACACCTCGGCCAGTTGCTGATGGCCGACGCTGTTGTTCACGTTCGCATCGCGGGAGCCGCCGGCACGGCCGAGGCGGAAGACGAGTGCCCCCCCCAGGCGCGACGCTATCGTTCTCGGCGCGGCGAAATTCTCGCGCCCGGAGTGGCAGTCGCTTTCGCGAATCGCGCTCGCTGCCGACTTTGGTCCTGGTGAAGAATACCTTCTGTTCCTGACGTACGCCCCGTCCTCGCAGCGATTTTCCGGGTGGTATTCAAGGCTGGTCGTCGACGGCCGCGTGAGCGGACCGGACAACAACATGAGTAGCGTCGTACCGGACGACGACCTCGGGATCCCGGATGGCATGCCAGTGGATCAAGCCCTCACGCGCCTTCGCCAACTCGATCAGCGCAACAGGCGCTGATTAGCCTCCGAATGAGGTGACGAACAAATCTCCTCGGCATGTCCGAAGTCGATCAGATCGGCGATGGCTTAGGGCTTCGGTTTCGGCGCGACGCGGGTCGCCATCTGCTCGATCAGGAGCGACTCTCGAAAGAGCCCGTTGATCTCCTGTTCGTTGCGCCGAATCAACTGCAGGTTGGCTGCGAGCTTCCCCCGGCCGGCAACCTCTGCCGGCATCTTGTTCTGCGCCAGCACGATAGCCATCGCCACCGCCAGTTCGGTGCTCACATAGTCGTGCAGTCCCGGGCCGTCGGCTTCAATGGCGGCGAGCACGACGGGCTCGCCGCCGTACGTCCGTTCGAACTCGGGGACGATGCGGGACGTCGCCAGCCCGGCGCTAATCCGCTGCGCGAGCGCCGGATCTTTGGACATCGTGCGATACACCAATGTGCGCGCGAGCGCATACCGGCGCACGGCCGGCATCGTCAACTCGAAATTGAGCGCCTCGATCGCGCCGCCCAACTCGTACTGCGCAATGTCGGCGTCGGTGAACACACGCGTCTGATTGCCGCGATTCGCCTCGCGTGCTTCTTCGGCGAGACGGGCGGCTTCGGCGAGCGACTGGCTTGGAAGCGGGTGAAGCGGAGCAGCCGCCACGAGCGTCATGACACCGGCGACGACGAGTTGATGGATCGACACGCGTCAGAGCGCGAGCATGCCTGTGCTGTCGCCGAACTTCTCGGTCGGCGTGCCGAGCTTGTCGAGCATCGCCAGGAGCAGATTCGACATCGTCGTGTCCGGGGCGTTGCGGAGATGACGGCCGCCCTTGAGTCGTCCCGAGGCGCCGCCCGCCAGGATGATCGGCAGCGGCCCGTGATTGTGCTGGTTGCCGTCGCTCATCGCGCTGCCGTACAGCACCATGGAGTGATCGAGCAGGGTGCCGTCGCCGTCGGGAATCGACTGGAGCTTCTCGAGCAGGTAGGTGAGCAGGGTGATGTGGTACCGGTTCAGCACGGCAAACCGATCCTGATTCTCGCGGATGTTGGAGTGGTGCGACAGGATGTGGAACGCATCCCGCACGCCGCTCTTCGCGTAGACGGCGTTGCTCAGCTCCTTCGCCAGCAGCATCGTCGTCACGCGGGTGATGTCCGCCTGCCAGGCCAACACCTGTAGATCGAACATCAACTTGATGTGGTCTTCGACGTCTTTGGGGGCGCCGGCCGGCGCGTTCGGCACGGAGAGATCAGACGACGCCTGCTGTGACGCTTTCTGGATTCGCCGCTCGATTTCGCGCACGTCGGCCAGATACTGATCCACGCGGCCGCGGTCGGTGGCGGGGAGCGTCCGCTGAAGCGCGGAAACTTCGCCGAGAACTGAATCGAGCAGGCTGAGCGACTGCTGGCGTCGCGCACGCCGCTCGGCATCCGTGCTGCCGTCGCCGAACAACCGCTCGAAGACCACCTGCGGGTTGTTCTGCATCGGCAGAGGAGACGTCGGTCCCTGCCAGGAAATCGTGTCCCGGTACGCGCAGCTGAGGCCGTCGCCGCAACTGAGCGTGGCATCCTCGATCATCATCTCGAGGGACGGGAGCGGCGTGTCCTGTCCGATGTGCTGCGCGGCGAACTGGTCCATGGTGATGCCCAGATGCGCCCGCGGGCCGGCCTCGGCATGCGCGCCGCTCAGAAACGTGGCCGCGGAGCGGTTGTGGTTCGAGGTGGCCGAACCGCCCCCGTACGCCTGCGGGTGGCTGAGATCGCTCACGATATTGATGCGTTCCCGGAACGGCTCGAGCGGCTGCAGGATTTCCGTCAGGTCGAATCCGGAGCCTTCCTTGGCGGGCGTCCACTTGTCCATGGTGGCGCCGTGCGGCACGTAGATGCATCCGAGGCGCGTCCGGGCTTTGGCGGCGGTCTGCGCCAGCGGCGTGCCGGCCGGCACCATCGACTCGAGAAACGGCAGCGCGATCGTGACGCCCACGCCGTTCAGGAAGGTGCGCCGTGAAAGATGCTTCTTCGTGAGGAATGCCATGGTGCTCAGCTCCTACGGTTTCTTCATCTTCATCTGAAACGCCGCGCTCTCCACCACGCCCAGTACGAGGGCCGAGAAGCGGTAGTCGTCGCGGGCCGCGCGGCGGACAATCGTGCGCACGGCCGGCATGTCGTAATACTGCACCGGGCGGCCCAGCGCATAGGTCAAGAGCTTCTCGGTCGCCGTCGTCACAAACGCGTCGGACCGCGAGAGCAGCGCCTGGCGGAGATCGGCCGGACCCTGAAGCTTTGTGCCGTCCACGAGTTGCCCCGACGCGTCGATGGGCGTGCGGCCGTCGCGGTCGCGCCATTCGCCGACCAGATCGAAGTTCTCGAGCGCGAAGCCAATCGGGTCCATGATCTTGTGGCACGACGCGCACACCGGATTGCCCCGGTGCGCTTCCAGACGCTGCCGGAGCGATGTGACCTTCACCTCTTCGGGATTCTTTTCCAGGTTCGTGTCGATGCCGGGGGGCGGCACCGGCGCCGGCGTGCCCAGGAGGGTCTCGAGAATCCACTTGCCGCGCGACACCGGCGACGTCCGCGTGGAGACCGAGGTCACCGTCAGCATGCTGCCCTGACCCAGCAGTCCGCGGCGGGGGCTGGCGGCATCAAGGGGTACCCGGCGAAAGTAGCTTCCGTGAATGTCGGGAATGCCGTAGTGCCTGGCCAGGCGTTCGTCCACGAACGTGTAGTCGGCATTCAGCAGATCGACCACGCTTCGGTCGTCGCGGACGATGGTCGAGAAGAGCATTTCGGTTTCGCGGCGGAACGCCTGCCGCAGGTTGTCGTCGAAGGCCTTCGCGGACGTTTGCACGTTCGCCAGGTCGCGCAGGTAGAGCCACTGGCCGGCGAAGTTTTCAGTCAGCGCTTCCGACCTGGGATCGGCGAGCATGCGCTTGACTTGCTGGCCGAGCACGGTTGCATCGCGGAGGCGGCCCTTGGCGGCGACGTCGAGGAGTTGATCGTCGGGGATGCTGCTCCACAGGAAGAACGACAGACGCGAGGCCAGATCGAGATCGCTCAGACGATAGGGCGTACCCGGCTTCACGGCTCGAGGCGCCCCTTCGACGCGGTACAGAAACGCGGGAGAGACGAGGATCCGCGCAATCGCCTGCTGGACGCCGGTCTCGAAGTCGCCGTCGGTGCGGCCCTGCTGATAGAAGCTCATCAGCGTCTCGACTTCGGCGTCGACCGGTGGCCGGCGATACGCGCGGCGCGCCAGCGTGGTGATGATCTTGCGAGCGCATCCGCCTTCGGAGTCGACGTTTTTCGCCGAGGTGCTCGTCGGCTGGCAGACGAAGATCCGATGACGGCTGGGCGTGTCGCCGGGGCTCGTGGCCTTGAACGGACCGGTGACCACCACGGTCTGGATGCCGCCGGCCGGCGTGAAGACCGAATTGATGCGAAAGTCCGAAAACGCCTCGTCCACGCCGGCGGACCTCACGCGGTCCACGAGCGCCGCGCCGATGGTGTGCGGACCGGCCGTGACGGGAATACGGAAGCTGCGCGGGGTCGTCGTGGCGATCTTCTCGCCGTCCAGCGTGACGTCCACGGCCGCGCCGCCGCCGCCTCCTCCAAATCCCACCCCGCCCGTGACGCTCAACTCGTACTCGGCGTCGAGCGGAAATGTGTGCCGAACCAGCATGCCGCCCCGGGTGCCGAGCGGAAGCCCTTCGATGTGGCGATCCTGGGCCAGTCCGCCGGGCGCCGCGTAGGTGATCTGCGTCGGGGTGAGCGTCCGGTCTCCGACCGCGCGCCGGCTGATCTTCATGGCCGCGGACACGTAGCCTTGGATGAGCGACGGCGAAACGCTCAGCGCGTCCGCGATGTTGTCGAACCCATCGCTCGACGCATCCGACGGCAGGAGCGTCGTGACGTCCACGTCGAGCGCGAGCAGGTCGCGGATCGCGTTCGCGTATTCGGTGCGATTGAGGCGGTGCATCGACGGCGCGTCGAGGCCGGCGCCGGCGGGGACGGCCTGGTCGAGTCGCGCTTCGAGATCCGAGGCGAACCGGTCGAGGACGGCCCGCTCCGGCCGGCGGGCGCCGCTCGGCGGCATCATGCCGGTTCGAATCTTGCGGACCACCTTCTCCCACGTCTCGGCCTCGTCTGCCACGCGCTCGAAGTTCTTCGAGTCGAGCGCGAGGCCGCCGCTCTTCAGGCGTTGGTTATGGCAGGTGATGCAGTACTGGTTGAGAAGAGCCGGCGGCGGCGCCTGCGCGGCGGTCTGCGCATCGCTCGACGCCATCGCGAGGACCGCCGTCCACGTGACCGCCATGGGCAGGAGCCGCAGGGATCCGGTGTTCATCGCCCGGCGACTGACGCGTTCCCCATCAAGTCTTTGATCAAGGCCATCGAGCTCGGCTTTGGCGTTCGCGGGATGCGTGGCGAGGAAGACGCCTGCCGCCCACGTCAGCGGCGTCCGGCCTTCCTTGTCCTTGACGTCGAGACGGGCGCCCTTCGCGACGAGGTACCGAATGATGTCGTCCGAGCCGCGGTTGGCCGCCCCGTGCACCGCCGTCAGCCCCATGGAATTGACCGCGTTGACGTCCATGCCAAGCTCAGCGCAGAGCTTCACCGCTTCGAGCAGATTCTTCGGGCCTTCGTCATAGGTTTGATCGACGACCCAGTTGATGCCGGCGGCCGCCATCAGCGCGGTGGTGCCGCCAAACGTCGGCACGTACGGATCGGCCCCGTACTCGAGCAGCAGGCGCATCACGCTGAGATCGCCGGACAGGGAGGCCGTCAGAAACGGCGTCTGGCCCGTGAAGTCCACCCACGCCAGCGTGCCCGTGACGCGAAGCATCTGCCGCCGTATCGGCGGAGCTTCCTTCATGCGTGTGTTCGGGTCGGCGCCCCGGTCGAGCAGCAGCTGAATGAGTTCGAGAACGGGCCCGCGATCGACGCCGTTTTCGAACGGCTCGGCGTTGTCCACGTCCATGTTGCGAGTTTCGACGGCCGCCCACAGAGGCGTCCGGCCGTACCAGTCGCTGACGTTGATCTCCGCTCCGTGATCGATCAGGAAACGGGCGACATCCATGTGGTTGTTGGTGATCGCCATCAGCAACGGCGTGATGCCGTTGGGGTCGGTCTGGTTCACGTTCGCGCCGGCGGCCACAAGCATTCGGGCGGACTCGAGGCGGCCGTCGCGCGCGGCGTAGAGCAGCGGCGTCAGGCCGCCGGGAATCAGGTACCGGGACCCGCGCTCGGGCAACCCGCCCCGGACGATCCCGATGCCGTGCCCGAACCCGGGCACGGAGTTCGGCAGCACCCAGGGCGGCGTCTCGCCGGTTCTCGTGGCGGCGTTGACGTCGGCGCGACGCTCCACCATGAGCTGCACGACGTCAGGATGGTTGGCGCGGACCGCCACCATCAGCGCCGTTTGCTGAAACTCCCGGTCCTTCGCATCGAGCACGGCCCCGCGATCGAGCAGGAGCTTTATGGCGTCGAGTTTGCCGACGCGGGCGGCCGTCATCAACGCCGTTTCCCCCGTTGGGTCGACCGAGTTCGGATCGGCGCCGACCTCGAATCAGCATCCGAATCATCTCGGCGTTCCCGTTCGCGCAGGCGAGCGCGAGCGGCGTCACGCCGTACCGGTCGGCGCGCGAGACGTCGGCGCCCGCGCGGATGAGCATGCGCGCCGTGTCCAGGTCGTCCACGCGAACAAGCCAATGCAGGGCAGGGGTGCCGTCGCGGCCCGGCGCGTTGACGTCGACCTTCTGGTCCACGAGGGCGCGCACGGTTGCCGTGTCGCGCTTCATGGCCGCCTCGGCCAGACGCGTATCGCCCGCAGCATTGGCCGTGGCGGCCAGTCCGACGACGAGCGAGCACACGAGCAGCGCGGTTCGTGTGGAACCCCGGGAACCTCTAGAACCTCTCGAACCCCTTGAACCTCTCGAACCTCTCGAACCTGTGTCAGTCATGGCAGGGCTCTATTTTCTCACAGCCACAGGTGCTGCGCGGCCTGCCGCCCTGTCAAAATACAGGCTATTTCGGAGGCACGGGCGTCTTGGGGAGGGGCGGCGGCAGGGGCGCCGGATTGAGGTACCCGCGCGTGCCATCCGGCCGGATGGGACCAGGTCCAAAACCCAGATGGTCCTTGTCCACGTTGTTTTCGCTGCACGCGTACTCCTGAAGTTCCTCGCCGGGTTTCCCGGCCACCCATGTCCGTGCGTAGCTGAAGGGCCTGGTGTAGAACTTCGGATCTTCAATCAGCGTGTCCACGTGGATGTGGTCGGCGTCGGGCCGCGTCCAGCGCTCGACCACGTGCAGGGCGTCGCTGTGGGGGTTCGCGTTCTCGTCGATCCAGACCTTCTCGTCCTTGAAGCCGATCGAGTCGATGACCAGCGTGTCGCCCTCCCAGTGGCCAATCTCTTCACCGAAGAAACTCGGGTCGGGGTCTTCGGTGTGTTTTCTCTGAGCGTCGATGGGGATCAGACGGAAGTAGCTGTAGAAGTACAGAAACGCGACCTTGTTCGCGCCCTGCAACACCTCGAACGGCAAACCGCTGGCGTTGTGCCGTGGGATTCCGCCGAGGATGCAGAGGCTCTCGGGGTCGATGGTCGCGGTGAGGTTGTGCCGCAGCGCGGCTTCTCCGGCTGGCGTCAGCGGCAGCTTCCATCCGGGTAGATCCTTGCCGATATTTCCGCCGGGCACTGTGTCGCGCGTGCCCTTCCAATAGCCGCTCAGGTCCGGGTGTCCGTCGGCCATTCGCGGCGCGGGCTTTGGTTTCGCGGATTTGACATCGTCGGCGGTCAGGCTGCGATCCACTTGCGCGAACGTGATTGAGGAAAGGGCTGCCGCCAGCGCAATCTGGAGGAGAGGACGCGTGGTCACTGTGGCCCCCCGTCGCCCGCCCCGGCCCCGGAGAGAATCCGTCCGTCAGGCAGCGTGACGCGCCGTGCGTCCATGAGGGTCGACCCGTCCTTGGCGCGGTAGCCATCGACCACGAGCGTGTCTCCCAGTTTGAGATCGCCGCGTCTGAATCCACGCCGGGACAACGCGCCCGGCGCTCCCGTTTCGCAGCTCCACTTCACCACGGCGCCGTCGTCGCCTTTGACGTCCATGTAGAAGTAGGCGTGCGGGTTCGTCCATTCGATCTTGGTGAGGGTGCCCGTAATCCGGATGGCCTGATTGGCGTCGAACTCTGCCGCGAACGAATGGTGCGCGACGAGCGGCGCCGCGGCCGCAACGCTGAGGGCAACGAGGAGCGTGAGTCGGGTCTTCATGGCGGGGGTGCCTCCTACGGTGTCTTTGAATCGAGCAGCTTCTCGAAGCGGAGCAGATCTTCGTTGTTCTCGATGCACTCGTATTCGCGGAGCCGCTCGTTGGGACGAAGCCTGAACGTCTCGTGCTGATGCCACGGCTTCGTGAACACGTCGGGATCCTCCATCGTGACGTCGTAGCGGATTGTGTCGTACGAATCGCGCGTATAGCGCTCCGTCACGCGCAGCTTCTCGCTGTGGATCGTGCCGACGCCGGCGAGCCATGTCTTTTCGTTGAAGCCGATCACGTCCACGACCAGGGTGTCGCCTTCCCAGCGCCCCACCGAGTCTCCGAGGAATGACGGCTCCAGCATCGTCGGGATGCGGGCGGCCGTCCGTCGGAATGATGCGAAACGCGTGATGGGCCTCGTAGAGCAGAATCACCTGGCCTGGCATCTGGACGATCTGAAACGGCAGCGGCCGGGTGGTGATTCGCGGCACGCCGGAGAGAAAGCACCGCGCCATCGGATCGTCGATTCCACGCCGGGCGACGAATGCCTGTCGTTTGGCTTCGGCCGCCGGCGTGTACGGCGGTGGTTCCGGGCGTGGAGGGGCGGGGCGGCCGGCCGCGGCATCAGCCTGCCGGATGGCATTGGCCGCCTCTTCGCCGATGAGGAGCTGCAGCGCCCCGGTGATCCAGATGCCGGAGAGATCGGGTTTGCCGTCGGCGGCGCGTGGAATCGGCTTGCTTCCGCCGGCGGGCGCCGCGCCTCTCTGGGCGTACGCTGGCGCTGTCGACAGAAGGAAAGGCAGAAGAATCGCGATGGCTGCGACAACGGCTCGCTGGTGCATGTCGTTCACATTGCCTTCTTGCATCTACTGTCCGCCGGTGCCGGCGGGCGGTCCCGACGTCATCTTGTGACCATCGGCGAACGTAATTTCTCGAGACATGGCCAACGTCGGATCGGCGCGGGCGCGCCAGGCGAACACCGTCACGACGTCGCCCGGCTTCAGCGTGACGTCCCGTTTCCACCCCTGCCGGACCAGCATGTTCGGCGGGTAGCCCTCGAACTTCCATTGCGTCACGGCGCCGGTTTCGTCCTTGACGTCCATGTAGAAGTGGAAGTGCGGATTGGTCCAGTCAATCTTCGCGACGGTTCCCTTCAGCGTAATCGGCTTGGTGCTGTCGAACTCGGCCGCGAACGAGTGATGGGCAGACAGTGGGGCCGTCCCTGTAGGTACCGCAAGGAATGCAAGAACAAGGAGGCCCGCCGGCGCGCAAACAGCCTTCATAGGGGTGTGCCTCGAGACGCATTGTAATCGAAACAAATGCACAGTACGTCGCTCCATTGCGATCAGTGGCGCGATCACGTGCGCCTGTGTGCCGCCTCGGTCGCACTCGCCCTGGCCCGAGCTGTATAAAGGGGTACACTGTAGAGTGGCATCTGGCGCTCCACGCCAGGCTGGGTAAGGCTGACTGAACACGGACGTGGTGAAAAGAGATTGATGAAGGTCCGCAACCCGCAGGGGTTTACGCTGATCGAGCTGCTCATCGTCGTGGCGATCATCGGCATCATCGCCGCTATCGCGGTGCCCGGCCTGCTGCGAGCCCGCATGTCAACGAACGAGGCGTCGGCCATCGGGTCGCTGCGCGCCATCAACACCGCGCAGCAGAACTACTCGCAGCTGTGCAAAGGCTATGCGCCCGTGCTGTCCGAGCTTGGGACGACCGGCGCGGGCCCGTTCCTCTCGCCCGACCTCAGCCTTCCCGCGTCGCCGGTCTCCAAGAGCGGATACTTCATCAACCTGACGACGGGCCTCGGTGCCGCCCCGATTCCGCTGCCGCCTTTAGGGTGCACGGCGCCGACCACGAACTACTACGTGACCGCGGTGCCGTTCGTGGCTGGATCGACCGGCGCCCGCGGATTCGCGACCAACGAAACCTACGCCGTCTATCAGAACAACGCGGCGGCCGCCACCGCGCCCACGCAGCCGTTCACGATCGGCGGCAACATCAGCACGATTCAATAACGCCAGTGCGCGGTTTCGAATGCGCGAGCCCTCGTCGCGTACTTGCCCCTGGACCACTCATGACATCTACGGCCGTGGCAGAAGGGAGTTCGTCACTCGACCAATGCTGCTCGCCGTGGCGAAATAGATGGCGCCCTCCGGTCCGATCGCGAGGGCGTTCACGGCGCCGACTTGATCCTGCAGGAACTCTTCGGTGGTGCCGTCGGCTATGCGCAGCAGGCGCCGGCCCTTGTCGGACGCGACGAGGAGGCTCCCGGCAAACGCGGGAAACATTCGACCGCGATAGAACACGAGCGATGACGGCGGCGTCGTGGGAGGCAGGACTGAGGTGTGGCGGACGACGCCTTGTGTTTCTCCACGAGGCGATCGCTCGGCCACCACGGTCAGGAGGCGCGCCGAATTGTCCTCGAGGCGATCGGCGATCGATAGCGCCCCCGACGCAGGATCCCAATCAAGTCCGCGCGGCGAGTGATACGGATAGGAGTACACGGGCGTCGCCCCAGCCTGGTCGCGTGGTGTGCTGCCGTCCGCGTTGAGCCTCAACACCTTTCCGTTCGGCGACGCCGGATCGCCGGCGCGTCGCGCATCGCCGCCGGTGTCGAACGCGGCGTAGAGCGCGCCGTCGGGACCGAAGCGCAGCGAGGCTCTGGCGTTGCTGGCCGGCGCCCGCACGCCGTCGAGCAGGACGATGCGGTCGGCCAGCGTGCCGGAGGCCTCGCGGAAGCGGGCCACAGAGAACGCGGACTCGCCGGCGCGCGTGAGCGTGGTGTAGATGGCGAACACGAACCGCGTCCGCTCGAACCGCGGATCGATCGCGAGCGCGAGCACCTGCCCACGACCCGCCGCCGTCTCCTCGATCGACCAGGCGGCGGCTGGCAGACGGCGACCGCTGTGGACCATGCGGATCCGTCCGCTGCGCTCCGCGACGAAGAAGCGGCCGTCAGGCAGGAAGGCGAGGTCGGCGGGCTCATCCAGACCGTCGGCCACAAGCTCGACCCGCAGCTTCAGGCGTCCGGTCGTCTCCGCCACCGCGCCGTTCTTCCACGCATCCGGGTCGCGTGCGCTCGCCCGACCCGTCTGCGGCGGCGAGCTCGCTTGCCGACCGCGTCACGGTGACGACGGTGACGGTCAGCGCGGCCGAACGGGCGCTCTCGAGCAGCGATCCGTCGTTGACGAACGACGCGAGCTGCAACGCGTGCGATCCGGCGGAGAGCGCCGGGAGTCTCGCGCTGCATGCGAATCCGGCGATGGTGGGCGCGCTGGCGCACGAGACGCCGGAGAGCTCCGTTCGGGCGCCGTCGACGTAAATGGCATAGCGAATCGTCGTGAGCTCGACGGCGTCCGGGGCCTGCTGATTCCAGCCGAGGCGCTCGGTGCCGTTGATCGTATCGGTCGCGGCCGGCGGGTCGACGACCGGTGGCGCCGGCGTCTTCTTGTCGCACGCGACGATCATGGGCACGCAGATCAGGGCCCAGAGGCGTGACATGTATATTAGGATATCCGCTTTGAGACGATCAGTATGAGACGTGCCGGCGTGGCGACCGCCCTTGTGATGCTCGCCTTGTGCGGTGCGGTCGTTGAGTTGCGTGCGCAACTGCGGACGCGCGTGCAGGCATCCGGTTTCGCGTCACCCCTCGCCTTCGTCCAGGACCCCGTCGATCGCGGCGTGCAGTTCGTCGTTCAGCAGAACGGCCGTATCCGCGTCGTGCGCGGCGCCACGGTTCTGCCGGCCGATTTCATCGACCTGTCGGCGGCATTGGTCGCCGGTGGCGAACAAGGACTGCTCGGCCTCGCGTTTGCGCCTGACGCCGGAAGCGGACGATTTTTCGTGAACTTCACGAATCGTTCCGGCAACACCGTCGTCGCGCGGTTCCGCCGCTCGGGCGATCCCGTCGTGGCCGACGCGGCGTCACGCTTCGACTTGCGGTGGGGTGGTGCGACCGGCGACGCGTTCATCGCGCAGCCGTTCTCGAATCACAACGGCGGCAATCTGGTGTTCGGTCCCGACGGATACCTCTATATCGGGCTTGGAGACGGCGGCTCCGGCAACGATCCGGACGGTCGGGCGCAGAATCCGCAGGAGCTGCTCGGGAAGATGCTCCGTATCGACGTCGGCGTCCCGGACGGCCATCCGACAGGGTATCAAGTCCCGCCCGACAATCCGTTCGTGGGCGGGGCGCCGGTGGCGGCGCGGCCAGAGATCTGGGCCTTCGGGTTGCGGAATCCATGGCGCTACTCGTTCGACGATCCGGCGCGCGGCGGCACCGGCGCGCTCGTCATCGGCGACGTGGGCCAGAACCGGTGGGAGGAAGTCGATTACGAGCCGGCGAGGCGCGGCGGGCGCAACTACGGGTGGCGCAATCGCGAGGGCGCGCACGACAACGTCACGTCGCGCCCGGCCGCGTACCTCCCACTGGTCGAGCCCGATTCACGAGTACGACCACAGCGCCGGCGTGTCGATCACCGGCGGGTTCGTGTATCGCGGGAGCGGTCTCCCGCAGATGTATCGGGGACGCTACTTTTTCGCCGATCTGCAGGGGCGCGTCTGGTCGATCGCCCTGGCGGTCAATCCGGCGAGCGGCGAGGCGAGTGCGTCGAACCTTCTCGAGCACACCTCGGAGCTCAGCGCCACGACGCCGCTCGGAAACATCAGCTCGTTTGGCGTCGATGCGGACGGCGAGTTGTACGTCGTGAGCTATTCGGGCGGACGGATTCTGAAGGTGATCGGCCCGGCGGCTGCGCCGGCGCCGCCCACCGGCCTCAGCATCATTCGCTGACCGAGGCTGCCTCGGCCTTCGTCGCGAAGGGCGACGCTGGCTCCTCAGTCGGTGCGCAGAGCAGCGAGCGGGTCCACGCGACTGGCCCGCCGGGCGGGCAGATAGGCAGCCAGCCATGCCGTGACGCCGAGCACGAGCGTCGCACCGGTCAGGGCGACAGGATCGAATGTCCCAACGCCAAAGAGCAGCGTCGCGAGGAAGCGTGCCGCGAGGAGCGAGGCGGCCACACCGATCGCGCCGCCGACCAACACGAGTCGCACGGCGTGCGTCGCGAGCAGTCGCGCAACGCCGGCGGCGTCGGCTCCGAGCGCCATGCGGATCCCGACCTCGCGCGTGCGCATGGCCACCGTGTAGCGCACCGTCCCGTACACCCCGATGGTCGCCAGCGCGATGCCCAACGCCGCAAACGCCGAGAGCAGCAGGGCGCCTATCTGCGACGGCAGTCTCGACGTTGCCAGATGCTCTGTCATCGTCATCGACTGCATCACCCGCAAGTCCGGATCGACCTGCTGGCCGGCGTCGGCGAGCGCCCGCGACATTCGAGCCGGATCCGTGGCGGTGCGAACGACGAAGTTGACCCCCGGCAGACCGTTGCCCTGCGTATAGGTTTCGTAGACGACGTCGCGGGGAGCTTCCCCGAGCGATCGGATGTTGACGTTGCTCGCCACACCGACGATCACCAGGTCGGCCTCGGACGGACTGGGCCGGCGGAGGAGCCGTCCCAGTGCGTCTCCCTCCGGCCAGTAGCGGCGGGCCATCGCCTGGCTGATGATGGCCACGGGCTGAGTGTCGCGCCGGTCGCCGTCGTTGAAAGTGCGGCCCGCCGCGATTGCCATGCCGGCGGCGCCGAAGAACCCGCCGTCCGCGTACGCCCTGTCGGCGCGAAAGGTCTCGCGGCCAGGGGGCGGAACGCGACCGTCGATGGTGAAGTCGGTGAAGCTGGACGAGAGCTCGAGCGGCAGCGGCCAGACGAGGCCGACGGCCTCGACGCCGGGCAGCGTCTGAAAGCGTTCGAGCAGACGCCGCATGCGCTGCACGCCGTCGTCAGGCGTTGACGGCGTGGCGGGCATCAGGACGGACAGTATCGACGTTGGAGCCTGGCCGAACCCCGGGTCCACGGCCAGCGTCCGCTGCCAGCTCCTCAGGAACAGCCCGGCCCCCACGAGCAACACGAGCGATATGGCGATCTGGGCGACGACCATCACGTTGCGCCACCTGATGGGTCCGGGCGCATCGCTCCCTCTGCGGCCCGTTCTGAGCGCGGAGCCGAGATCGGTGCGTGTACCCTGAACGGCCGGGACGAGTCCGAGAAGGCCCCCTGCCAACACGCCGGCGCCAGCCGTGAGCGCCAGCACTCTCCAGTCGAACAGCACCTTCCAGTCGAGGCCGAGGTGAAGGTCGAGTCGGATGCCATAAGGCAACGGCAGGTCGACCGACAGCAGAACGTCGAGGAGCACGAGCGCCAGCACGAGGCCGGCCGCCGCGCCGCCGAGCCCGAGCAGGGTGCTCTCGACCAGCACCTGGCGCGCGAGATCGCCTCGTGTCGCGCCGAGGGCGCGCCGCACGGCGACCTCCTGCCCCCGATCGAGGGCGCGCGCGACTAGAAAGCTCGCGAGGTTCGTGCACGCCAGCAGCAGCACCAGCCCCACGACCGCGATCAGCAGCCAGGCTGCCGCGCGCAGGAGCGGATCCACTCCAGGGTGGACCTGCACGTCGGAGGTCGGCAGCAGCGCAAACTGCTGGCCGGGAACCCACCCTTGTGGCCGTGCGCCGGTGAGAGACGCCGCGACGAGGGACGTGGCGTGCTCGGCCTGCGCTCGGGTGGTGCCTGGTGCGAGCCGTGCCTTCGCTGAGAAGCTGTGCCAGGAGCGCTGGTCGAGCATCTTGATGCCCATCAGCTCGTCCTGCATGGCCATCGGGACATAGAAGGCGGGCGTGATTGCCGGTAGTCCGCCGCGATAGTCGGCCGGGGCGACGCCGATGATCGTGTAGCTGCGGCGTCCCATCTGCAGCGTGCGTCCGACCACCTGCGGGTCCCCGCCGAAGGCGCGTTGCCAGTAGCCGTGGCTGAGCATCACCACCGGATGGCCGCCGCGCGCGACGTCGTCCTCGGGCTGAATCGCCCGGCCGAGCTGAGGCTCGATGCCCAGGAGCGCGAACGCGCCTCCCGTCACGGCCTCGCCCATGACGGTGGCCGCCGCGCCTCCGCGATCGATTTGCGCGATGGCGAACGTCGACGCCGCGATCCCGCGGAAGACCTGGGTCGTGCCCTTGCGCAGGTCCTCGATATTCGGGTGGGACATCGGATTGAACCCGCGTCCGGGTTCGGTCTCGTAGATGTTGACGAGCGTCTCGGGGTCAACGAGCGGGGACACGGGGAAGAGCACGGCCTGAGCCACACCGAAGATCGTCGCGTTTGCGCCGATGCCGATCGCGAGCGACAGCACGGCCATCGCGGAGAAGCCCGGATGCCGGCGCAGCGAGCGCAGGCCGTAGCGGACGTCGCGTGCGAGCTTCTCGATGGGGGCGGCTCGGACCACGTCCCACGTCCGCTCACGCGCTTGGTCCACGCCGCCGAACCGGATCAACGCCTGCCGCCGCGCATCGTCTGTGGTCATACCGGCGCGCCGGTTCTTCTCGATCTGCTGCTCGACATGGAAGCGCATCTCGTCGTCGAGCCCATCCTCGAGTCTCCGCCGGGTCCCGAGCGAACGGAGTCGCCGCAACAGGTTCGCGAACGCGCCCATCAGGCCCTCTCAGTTGACTGCCGTCACGTCCAGAACGAGGTTGATCGCGCGGGACATGCGTCGCCACTGCGCCAGCGATTCGTTCAGGTGGCGCCGCCCGCGCGCGGTCAACGAGTAGTAGCGCGCGCGCCGGTTGTTGTCGGTGGTGTCCCACTCGGAACGGATGAAGCCCTGCTGCTCCAGGCGATAGAGCGCCGGATAGAGCGTCCCCTGCCCGAGCTGCAGGACGCGCTCCGACCATTGCTCGATGCGTTCGGTGATCCCCCAGCCGTGCATCGGCTCGAGCTGCAGGGCCTTCAGCACCAGCATGTCGAGCGTTCCTTGCAGTACGTCGCTGCGGTCCTTGACCATCCGGCTCCCTTCGATCAGACGAAAGGAAGCTAGCAGAAGTTCCTTTCGAACGTCAAGGGGAGCCGAGGAGTGATCGGGTGCCTCCACAAGTGTCTGGGGGGGCCTGTCGAGGCGGTTGACACATCGCGTCGCGATGTATAACATCGCGATGTATGAACGCCGAGACGCTCAAGGGCCATCTCGACCTGCTGCTCCTCGCCGCTGTCCAATCCAATCCCGCACACGGGTACGCGATCGCGGAAACGCTTCGCGCCCGCAGCGACGGCGCGTTTGACCTTCCCGAGGGCACCCTCTATCCGGCGCTGCATCGATTGGAGCGCGCCAGATTGCTGGCCAGCCGCTGGTCGGAGGCCAGCGGCCGTCGCCGCCGGGTCTACCAGCTCACGCAAAAGGGTCACCGGGCGCTGGCCACGAGGCATGGAGAATGGCGCGACTTCGCGCGTGCCGTGCGTGCGGTCGTCGGAGGTCCCGCATGAGGTCGGCGCCAATTGAGACGTACGTGACCCGGCTTGCTCGCGAGTTGAAGACCCGCGGGCTTGAGGATCCGAGAATCGTCGAGGAAGCGCGCGAACACCTCGTCGATGCGGTAGAGGATGGGCGACGGCGCGGGTTGTCGATCGAGGCCGCGGAGCACGAGGCGTTCGAGAGATTTGGCGCGCCCGAAGCGATCGCGGCGCACGTTGTCAGAGAGGGAGCGCGCAGCATGAATCGATTGGCAGTCCTTCTTGGAACGGTCTGGCTCCGGAAGTGGTGGATTCTCGTGCCCACAGCCTTGACGGCCCTCGTCACCAGTGCCGCGTTCCGCTATTTCCTGCCGACTCACGATCAGCCAGCAGCAGCGACTCGCGTTGTGCCGGCGGTCGCGCTCAGCGAAGATGAGCGCCTGGCGGCTTTCGGCCACGCCGCCGGTCAGTTGCAGATCAGTCGGCCGATGTCAATCTCGAGTCTCGAAAAGCTCATCGCGGAGGTTGGCCTTTCCGGTCGCGACATCAACGTCAACCTCCTCGCGCATGACCCGCGGGGAGGAATCATCCGGGCCGAGGGAACCGTTCGATTCAACGGCTCGAAGAAATAGGTGCGCGAGTCGAGGGCCGGTGCCGGCCGTTCTCTGGAATCTCGGTTCACACGACACGATGGCCTGATGAGGAGGCGTCGATGCGGAATCTGATTCTCGTGCTCGCGGTAGCCGGAGTCGTGCTCGCCGGTTCGGTGGAGGCTGCGGAGACGCCGGCCGTGTCGATCGAGCTCGTGCACAACAGCGCCGACGAGCAGCAGGTGAAGGATCAACTCGAGCGGCTGCTGAAGCAGTACGACTTGTCGCGCTGGATCTTCACGAAGAAGATCCGGATCGAGCAAGGCACGCGCCCCCACAGCCACCCCGTGCTGACGCTCAACACGCGCTACACCACGAACGACCGTCTCATGCTGGCGGGCTTTGTTCACGAACAGATCCACTGGTTTCTGGTCGGGAAGGGGCGTGACGCGAGCAAAGCGATTGCGGAAGCGGCGCAGCGATATTCGAATGCGCCCGAACGCATCGCGGACGGCGGCGCGGGGAATCGCGGTTCGACGACGCTGCATCTCGTGGTGTGCCAGCTCGAGTTCGAATCGCTGCGAGCGCTACTCGGCGCCGACGCCGCGACGGCTGTCGTCCAAGAGCAGATCAAAGAGGGGGCGTCAGGGCTCGGCTATCAGTGGATCTACCAGAAGGTACTCGACGATCAGGATCAATTGTCGCAGGTGATTCGCAAACACAAGTTGACGCTGCCTGGAATGCCGTAGCTCGTAATATCCCAGCTGCGTCTTCTGCCGCACTGTCAGACCGTGGATCGCCACCGAACCGCGCTCCGTCGGCATCACCTTCGACGTGTGGACCCAGACAAGACGCTCAGCCCCTCATCTCGAGCTGCCTCGGCTAGCCGATCGTCAAACGCCACGAAGGGCAGCTTCTGGTTCATCTCACGTTGTAGATAGAGGCAGCTGGCGAGTTGCACAACGTCGCCGGTTCGCAGGCGATGGCGAATCAGCAGTGCCCGCGCCTCTGCCGTAATCTCCGGAGTGAATTCGACAATGATCAAGGCGGCAAAATCGTCGGCGAGCGACGCCAACGCCCTGTCTCTTTCTTCTACGGTAAACGCCCCTTCTCGCGCCCGACGCACCAAGGCAGAGGCGACCTCGACTTCCGAAAGGCGGCTCACCGCGGCCGGATCCTTCTTGAGCAGGCGACGTACTAACACGGCGCCTGGTTCTCGCACGTACCGCTTCACCAACGCGCTCGCGTCAAAGTACCGCGTCAGAATCGGTCCTCGCGGTCTTCGACCACGGCCTCAGACAGCGCGCGTCCTCGACTCTGAATCGGCCGAAACGCCCCCATCGCCTTGCGCACAGGAAGGGTGACGGCCCGCTTGCTGGAGAGCTTCAGCAACGCCGATGGCACGTGCGAGTCTCGCGGCAGCGGTCGCAGTTCGGCAATGGGCTCGCCACGATCCGTCACGAGGACGGTGCGTCCTTCGCGGACGCGGCGGAGATACGTGCCGAGCCGCGTCTTCAGTTCGCGAGCACCGACGACACTTCGTTCCATGTGGTCATTGTGCCTACATTGAAAGACTCCGGTCAAGTGACGCCGCGATGCACACGGTCCATGGGAAGGGGAAAAGAGTTGGGGGCGATTTTCGCGATTAACGCCTGGCGGGCAAGCAGTTGGATATGGTGGGCGCTACAGGACTCGAACCTGTGACCTCGTGCGTGTGAAGCACGCGCTCTAACCAGCTGAGCTAAGCGCCCGGCAGCCGGGCAAGTCTACCAATTACCAAATTACCGAATTACCCGATTACCAAATTACCGCGATTACCAAATTACCCGATTACCAAATGATTTTGTCCTACTTGCGCCCCTCCGGCAAGCGGCGTTCGCCCGAACCGACGTAGTCGGCATCCTTGGGATCGATCTGCCGCATCGGCGTCTGGTGCGTGCGTTCTTCGTGGGCGTGCGCGATGAGGCCCGGCAGACGCGAGATCAGGAAGACGGCGTTCCCCAACTCGTATGCGAAGCCAAGGTCCGCCGTGACGGCCGCAATCGCGCCGTCCACGTTGACGGGCAGCGGATGGTCGAACGCGCCCGCGCGTGTGTCGATGACATGCTCGATCGCCCGAAGCAGCCGGACGTGCTCGCCCTCGAGCTCGAGTTCGAGCGCCATCTGAAACAGGCGCGCGGCGCGCGGGTCGCGGGTGTGAAAGCGGTGACCGAAGCCTGGCGGGGGCTCCTTCGTGCGGATGCAGTCTTCCACCAGCGACTCGGCCGCCTGCTGCAGCGTGCGTCCGGCGCGTACGAGCGCCAGGCCGGAATCGAGGAACCGCATGCACGTCTCGATGTCGCCGCCATGATGGGGACCGAAGGCCAGGATGCCGGCGGCCACGCAGTCTTTGAGCGGCGCCCCGGACGTGGCCACGTTGCGCGCCGCGAGCGTCGACGGCGGCGTGACGCCGTGATCGATCGAAGACACGAGGATGGCCCCGAACATCCGGCCGATCGCCGGCGTCGGCAGCTCGCCCATGAGCAGCAGGTAGGCGGCTTCGGCAAACGACAGCCGTCCCATCATCTCGTCGAGCGGATAGCCGCGCACGAGAATCTTGTTCGGCTGAATCGATGTGATGGAGGTCTGCCAGTGGCTCATGGACGTCACCTTATTCAGCGCCTCGCAACCGGACCATGTGACAACTCGACAACTCGATCGCTACAGGGTGCCGTACAGGCGGTCGCCGAAGTCGCCGAGCCCGGGGACGATGTACTTCTGCGCGTTCAGACGCTCGTCGACGACCGGCGTGTAGATGATGACGTCAGGGTGATCGCGTTCGACGCACGCGACGCCTTCCGGCGCCGCGACGATGCACACGATGCGGACGCTCCTGGCGCCCGCGCGCCGCAGCAGTGCCAGGGCCGCGGATGCACTGCCGCCGGTTGCCAGCATCGGATCGATCATCATCACATAGCTCTGGTCGAGTCTGTCCGGCAGCTTCGAGTAGTACTGCGACGCTATCGCCGTGTGCTCGTCGCGCTGCAGGCCGATGTATCCGACGCGGGCCGACGGCACGAGCTCGAGTACCGCGTCGAGCATGCCCAGGCCGGCGCGCAGCACCGGCACGACGACCACGTCGGACGCGACCCTTCGTCCATCGGCGGGTCCTATCGGCGTGTCGACCGTGACGTTCGAGGTCGGCACTTCGCGAAGCGCCTCGGCCGCCAGCAGAACGCTGATGCGCGTCGCGAGGCGCCGAAACGCGTCGGGCGGCGTCCGCTTGTCGCGCAGCGAGACGAGCGCGTCGTGCACGAGCGGGTGATCAACGAGCTGAACCGGCACGGACAAAACTATACACGATGCCGGACGCTACCCGAGGACGGCGATATGCGACAGATTGCGGTACTGTTCCGCGTAGTCGAGCCCGTAGCCCACGACGAATCGATCGTCGATCGAGAAGCCGATATATTCGACCGCGACGTCCACCTGACGCCGCGACGGCTTGCTCAGGAGACACGCCGTACGGAGCGACTTGGGATTTCTGGCGCGGAGAATGTCCTGCAGGTATGTGAGCGTCAGGCCCGTGTCCACGATGTCCTCGACGATGACGACGTCGCGTCCGTCGAGGCCGCTGTCGAGGTCCTTGAGCATCCGCACTTCGCCCGAGGTGGTGGTGCCTTTCTTGTAGCTCGACACGGCCATGAAATCGAGCGACACGGCGCCGGTCATGTGGCGGACGAGGTCGGACAAGAAGATGAAGGCGCCCTTGAGCACGGCTACCAGGTGGACCTCGCCCGGACAGTCGCGCCGGATTTCCGCCGCCAGTTCGGCGACCCGTTTCTGAATCTGCTGTTCAGAGAGTAGGATTTCGGTTGGGATCATGGGATTCACGCGATTCATAGGTTCGAGAGGTTCGAGGTTCAGAGGTTCGAGAGGTTCGAGAGGTTGCATGATAATCGCATGAAGCGGTTCGAGATCATCACCGAAAGCGACGCGAGAGTGCTCGAGCGCGGCGAGACGGTGATGCTGGTCAAGGGCGGCCATATTACGCCACTGGCGCAGGATACGCTGAACGATCGGCGTGTCACGGTGGTGCGCGAGGGCCGGGTGTCCGACGACGAGGCGTCGCTCGTGCCGCGGGCCGAGGTGCGCGCCGTCGCAATCGGGAGCGACCATACCGGTGTCGCGCTTCGGCGGACGCTGGTGGCCTTTCTGCGAAGCCGCGGCCTGGCCGTCAACGACCTGGGAACCGAGTCGAGCGAGCCGGTGGACTATCCCGACGTGGCCGCGGCGGTCGCCGACGCGGTCGCACGCGGCGAGGCCGACGCCGGCATCGTCATCGACGGCGCCGGAATCGGATCGGCGATCGCCGCCAACAAGGTCAACGGCGTGCGGGCCGTCATGGCGACCACCGAAACGATTGCGCGGTATTCGCGGGAACACAATGGCGCGAACGTGCTGGCCCTGGGCGCGACGCTCGTCACGGCGGACGAGGCGCGCGCGATCGTCACGACCTGGCTGACGACCACGATGCGCGAGCCCCGGTATATTCGCCGGCTCGCGAAGATCCGCGATATCGAGCAACGGCGGCGCTCGTGACGAGAGACGAACTTCAGCGGCTGATCGACGTGATCGTGTCCGAAGTGGCGGCCGCCGCGATCCGTCAGGACGTGCGGTGCGCCTGCCACAACGTGCTCGGCGATTGCTGCCCCGATCGTCTGCGCGGGGTCATCGACGCCGGCGCGACCCGCGTCGGCATCCACGCGAGCGGCGGGGCGCCCACGGGCGTGGCCGCCATGATCGACCACACGCTGCTCAAGCCCGACGCGACACGTCAGAACATCGAGGAGCTGTGCCGCGAAGCGGCGCAGTTCAAGTTCGCCACGGTCTGCGTCAACCCCACGTGGGTGGCGCTGTGCGCCCGGCTGCTGGCGGGGAGCGGCGTCGGCGTGTGCTCGGTCGTCGGCTTTCCGCTGGGCGCCGACCACGGCGGACGTCAAGGGCTACGAGACCCGGCGCGCGATTTTCGACGGCGCGACGCGAAATCGACATGGTCATCAACGTCGGCGCCCTCAAGTCGGGCGACCTGCGCGGCGTCGAGCGCGACATCGAGGCGGTCGTGGCGCCGTGTCGCGATTGCCGCGTGCTCAGCAAGGTCATCATCGAAGCGGCGCTCTTGACCGACGACGAGAAGGTGACGGCGTGCACGCTGGCGAAGGCGGCGGGCGCCGACTACGTCAAGACATCGACGGGGTTCGGTCCCGGCGGCGCGACGGCGGCCGATGTCGCCCTGATGCGCCGGGTCGTCGGCGCCGACATGGGCGTCAAGGCGGCCGGCGGCGTGCGCGACCTCGAGAGCGTGAAGGCGATGATCGCGGCGGGCGCCACGCGAGTGGGCGCGAGCGCCGGCGTGAAGATCGTGCAGCAGGCGCGCGCCGACCGTCCCTGAAACCTCACGACAGATCGCGATCCCAGGTCCCCGTAAACGCGCCCGAACACGCCGTCGTAAACATCATTCGAGAAAGAGGTTGATGTCGACCGCGTGGTCGCTTCATAAGGAAACCGTTGGTTCCTGCTCCCATACGCGCGCCCTATAATCCCAGAGTGGGGTCGTTCGGGCGCTACATCGTCGCCGTCGCGTCGGTCGCCCTGGCGGTTGCCGTTCTGGAACTGCTGGGACCGTCGGTCAACGGCGCGACCGCCGCTCAGGTCCTCCTGCTCGTCCTGCTCATCGCCGCCCGCTTCTGCGGCACCGGCCCGGCTATCGTCGCGTTGTTGTGCGCGGTTGCCGGCTTCTCGCGCTATTTCGTCACCGCCACCGGACTCGCGGTCGGCGATCCGAGCGACTGGGCCGCGCTGGCGGCCTTCATCATCATGGCGGTCGTCGTCGGCGAGCTGGCATCGCGCGCCGAGCGGCGGGCCGCGCGAAGCGCAGGCGGGCCGCCAGGAGATCGCGCGGCTCTATCAGGAACTGCAGGCGGCGTTCGATCGCGCGAGCGAAGCGGAAGCCGCGCGCCGCAACGAACAGCTCAAGGCGGCGCTGCTCGACGCGCTGACGCACAACCTGCGCACGCCGCTGACGGCGATCAAGGCGTCGGTCACGGCGCTCATCGGCGCTCAAACACGCCGCGGCGAATCGATGCTGTCCCGCGAGGGGCACCACGAGCTGCTCGAGGTGATCGACGAGGAATCCGATCGGCTGAACCGGTTCATCGAGGGGCTTTCGGCCGCCGGCACCGATTCGCCTCAGCCGCGCGTCCTGCGGGCCGTCCCCGTCGCCGACATCGTGCGGATGGGCCTGGCGCGCGCCGAAACGGTCACGCGCGACTATCGAATGGAACTCGACATCGCCGAGGGCCTGCCGCCGCTGTCTGTCGACGCCGCGTCGATCGTCGAAGTGCTGTACATCCTGCTCGACAACGCGAGCAAGTACGCGCCGCCGGGATCGACGATCCGCATCAGCGCGGCGGCGGCCGATGACGCGCACGTGCGGGCTCGCGGTGCGCGACGATGGCCCCGGAATTCCGCTCGAGGCGCGCGAGCAGGTGTTCGAAAAGTTCTTCCGCGTGCCCGGCCGCGAGTCGCACGATCCGCGCCGCAAAGGCATCGGCCTCGGTTTGCCGATCGCCCGCCGGCTGGTCGAAGCGCAGGGCGGGCGCATCTGGATCGATTCTCCGGCGTCCGCCGCCGGAACCCTCGTGCAATTGACGGTGCCAGTCGCGCCAGATGCCGCGCTCGATGCGGCCATACCCGCCACGCCAGCGGCGGTCAGCCTGTCGGTGAATTAGGGAGTGTGTCATGACGATGGCGACAGAGAAATCGCGCGTGCTCGTGGTCGACGACGAACCGCAGATCACGCGAGTGCTGAGAACGGTGCTGACCAGCCAGGGCTACCAGGTGCAGAACGGCGGCCGAGGGCGAGTCGGCGCTGACGAATTTCAACGAGTGGCGGCCCGAGCTGGTGATCACGGACCTCTACATGCCGCACATGGACGGCGTCGAGCTGTGCCGGCGCATCCGCGCCATGTCGAACGTCCCGATCATCGTGCTGTCGGTCAAAGGGGAGGAGCGGACGAAGGTCGAAGCGCTCGACTCGGGCGCCGACGACTACGTGACCAAACCGTTCGGCATCGACGAGCTGCTCGCGCGCGTGCGGGCGACGCTTCGGCGCGCGCAACGGCGACGCCGAGGTCGCGTCGTTCGACGCCGGCGATTTCCGCGTCGACATCGAGGCCAGGCGCGTCCACGTGCGCGGCGCGGGAAGTGCGGCTCACGCCGAAGGAGTTCGATCTCTTCGTCTACATGGCGCGGCATCCGAACCGTGTGCTCACGCACCGCACGCTGCTCGAGGCGGTGTGGGGCGAGGCGTCGCAGGAGCAGCCGGAGTATCTGCGCGTGTTCATGGGCCAGCTGCGCAAGAAGCTCGAACCCGAGCCCGTCGAACCCGCGGTATCTCGTCACCGAACCGTGGGTCGGTTATCGATTCAACCCTCAAGGGTGAAAAATAAGCTGGGCGTGAACCACGTCGTGTACGGTCTGACGCACTGAAAGCCTGAAGACGCGGTATCATAGGGGGTTGTCTCTATGATTTCAGTCCAGGCTGTGTCGATGCGGTTCGGCTCGAAAATCCTGTTCGACGACGTGTCGGTCACGTTCTCGGCCGGCCGCCGCTACGGACTCACCGGTCCGAACGGCGCCGGCAAGTCCACGTTCATGAAGCTGCTGACCGGCGAGAGTGTGCCGCAGCGGGGCACCGTCGCCACGCCGGCCAAGGTCGGCGTCCTGCGGCAGGATCAGTTCGCCTTCGATCGCTTCCGCGCCATCGACACGGTGATCATGGGCAACCATCGCCTGTGGAGCGCGCTCGAAGAGCGCGAGCACCTGTACGCCAAGCCGTCGCTGACCGACCAGGACGGGATGCGCCTGGGCGAGCTCGAGGGGATCGTCGGCGACGAGGACGGGTACACGGCCGAGAGCGACGCCGCGGTGCTGCTCCAGGGCCTCGACATCCCCGAGGAACTGCACGAGCGCACGATGAGCGAGCTGCAGGGCGGCCAGAAGGTGCGCGTGCTGCTGGCGCAGGCGCTCTTCGGACACCCGCAGGCGCTGCTGCTCGACGAGCCGACCAACCACCTCGATCTCGACTCGATTCACTGGCTGCGCGAGTTCCTGGTGCGGTACGACGGCACGCTCATCGTCATCTCGCACGACCGGCATTTCCTGAACGCGGTCTGCACGCACACGGCGGACATCGACTACCAGACGATCATCACCTACACCGGCGGCTACGACGACATGGTGCTCGCGAAGACGCAGATCCGCTCGCGCATCGAGTCGGACAACGAGCAGCGCGAGAAGAAGATCGCGCAGCTGCAACGACTTCATCGCGCGGTTTCACGCCGGCACGCGCGCCAGCCAGGTGACGTCGCGCCGCAAGGAGGTCGAGCGGCTGCAGACGACCGAGCTCGCGCGCTCGAACATCCAGCGGCCGTACATCAAGTTCTCGATGAACCGGCCGTCGGGCCGGGTCGCGGTCGAGTGCTCGGGCGTCACCAAGACGCACGGCGCCGCGTCGGTCGTCTCCAACTTCAGCGCGATCGTCAATCGCGGCGAGAAGATCGTCCTGGTCGGCCGCAACGGGCTCGGCAAGACGACGCTGCTGAAGGCGCTGCTCGCCGACGCCGACGGCGCGGGCGTGTCGCCGGCCGAAATCGACAGCGGGAAGGTGCGCTGGGGCCACGAGACGTCGATCGGCTATTTCCCGCAGGACCACACCGGGCGCCATCCAGAAGGGCATGACCGCCGTCGAATGGCTGCACCAGTTCGACCCGGCCGCGTCGCGGCAGGACATTCACGGCCTGCTCGGGCAGATGCTCTTCAGCGGCGAGGAAGGGCTGAAGCCGACCGAGGCGCTGTCGGGCGGCGAAACGGCGCGGATGCTGTTCTGCCGGATCATGCTGCAGAAGCCGAACGTGCTGGTGCTCGACGAGCCGACCAACCACCTCGATCTGGAGTCGATCAACGCGCTCAACGTGGCGCTTCAGAAGTTCGAGGGGACGGTGCTGCTCGTCACGCACGACCAGGACGTCATGGAGGAAGTCGGCACGCGCGTGTGGCACTTCGAGCGCGGCGGCGATTCGCGACTTCAAGGGCACCTACGAGGAGTACACCGACTCGGTCGCGTGAGCCGCTGTCACTTGGTCATGTGCTCGCGGTCTTTTTCGTTTTCGCAGAACGACTCGATGAGGTCGGTGTCGGGCATCAGCCGCTGGTTGAACTTGAAGGTGAAGGCCCTGCTGTACGGTCTTGGGATCGTCAACCGTCACCTGAACTTCCATCGTGCCGAAGTTGACGCGGCGAAAGCGTTCGGTCACGCGCATCGCGTCACTGTGGGGATGTCCGAAGGCATCCAGCCAGCCGCCGTCCTTGAAACCCGCCGCCTCGACGACCAGGGAGTCGCCGTCCCACCTGCCGACTGAGTAGCCCGCGAACGCCGGCTCGGGATCGACCGGGAGCTTCCGCCCATCCGTATAGATCTGACGGAACATCGTCAGCGCTTCGTAGAGAACGACGATGGTGCCAGGGGTCTGGACGATCTTGTTCGGAAAAACCGCCACGTCCATCAGCGGCACGCCGAGAGGGAGGCAGTACGACGAGGGGTTGTCCTTCCCGAGCGCGGCAAAGCGCCGCTCATACAACGCCGCGGCGGCCGGCTTCATGGTGACGTCTTCCGGCTTGAAGTCCGAAAGGACGTTCAGGAAATAGATCGATGGGGCGGGCTCGCCCGGCGTTGGCGGGCCGTCGTCGGGCGCGAAGCGTCGAAGCACTTCGAGAGGGGCCGGCTCGGCCTGCCAGACGCCAGAGAGATCGGGCCTGCCGTTCGACGCTCGAGGCGCGGGCGCCCCAAGATTCGGTTTGCCGTCCCTGGTCCGCGGCGTCCCGGGGGTCGGGTGATTCAACCACTGTGCCTGCACGCACACCGAACCGGCTGCCAGCGCCATCACGACCCACAGGCTGCTCGTTCGCACTTAACGCTCCTCGCGTATCTGTTTCCTGTTGATACTTTATTCGAATGCCGCCTGCCGTTAGCAAGAATGAAGGTGCACGCCGTATTCTTCCGTGGGCCTTTGGCAGATGATGATTCTGCTTCTCGCGATCGTCGTAGCGTCGGTATCGGCGCCTGGCGTCCAAGAACCCACCGCGATCGGCGCCCTTGCCGGCGTGGTGTCGGCGCAGCAGGGCGGCACACCACTGCCGGGTGCGGAAATCGTCGTGACCGATGCCATGGCCAGGCGGGTGGCTCGGCGGATCGGTGGAGGAGCGGGACGCTTTTCCGTCGCCGGCCTGCCGGCCGGCATGTACCGCGTCGCCGCGTCGCTGCGCGGGTTCGCGCCGACGCAGGTGACCGTCGAGGTGATCGGCGGACGGACGGCCTCCGTGGCGATCGAGCTGGCGGCCGTCGAGACCATCGATGTCGTGGCGTCGAGTGAGATCCTGACAACTGGCGGCACGTTGGCGCCCACCGAGGCGATGGCCAGCCGGGAACTCGACCAGTTCGTGCCGGGTACGGGGTTTCAGAGCGCCGTGCGCATGTTTGCGAGCGTCATGGCCACGCCGGGCGGCGTGAACATCAAAGGCGGACGTCCGAATCAGGCGGGTGTGCAGTTGGGGGCGGGCACATTGGTCGATCCGGCCTCCGCGATCGCGCACGTGCCGCTGCCGGATGACGCGATCGAGTCGGTGACCGTGTTGCCGAATCCGTACGCCGTCGAGTACGGCCGGTTTGCTTCAGGGCTCGTCGTGATCGAGACCAAGCGCGCCCGCGACCAGTGGCAATTCCGGGTCAACCGCCTCACCCCGACCTTGCGGAACAAGCGCGACGAACCCTTCAGATTCAGGGTCGATACCTTCGGACCGCGGTACGCCACGGGCGGGCCCCTCATCAAGGGCCGGTTGTTCCTCGAAGAGACCGGTCAGTTGCGCTACAGCGTGAGCGATGTGCCGAGCCGTCCCGAGACGGAGCTCCGCACCTCCACGTTCTTCAGTTCCTTCAGCCGCGTGGACGCGAAGCTGTCGCCGCGCCACTCGCTGGTCGGTACGGTCGGCCTGTTTCCGAACGGCTCGACGTCCCTGAATCTCGGGACCTTTACGCCGCCGGATGCCACCGTGGACCTTCACGCCTTCGCCAAGACCGCCGCTCTCACCGAGCGGACGCAGTGGACCCCCGACACGCTGAGTGAAACGACGGTGCAGATTCTCCAGTCGCGGACCGAGGTCGTCCCGCACGGGGCTGCACTGATGGAACTGCAGCCGGAAACCACGCTCGGCAACTTCTTCAACCGTCAGTACCGAAACTCGACCTCAATCCAACTGGTCGAGACGCTGACCGGTACCGAGTCGCGGCCCCTGGGGATCGCATCTCTTCAAGATCGGTGTGGACGTGCTCGCCGCGCGGTACGACGGCACGAGTGACAGCCGCCCCGTGCTGATCGAGCGCGTCGACGGCACGCTGGCGCGCCGGCTCGACTACGAGGGGGCCAGCAGTCAATTCTCGAGCAGCACCGACGTCGCCGTGTTCGCGCAGGATCGGTTGACGCTGAACGCCAGGTGGCAACTCGAGATCGGCGGCCGGATCGATCGCGACGGCATCATCGATCGCGTCGCCGTGTCCCCGCGCATCGGCACGGCCGTGCAGCTGAACGCGGCGGGGAGCATGGTCCTGCGGGGCGGCATTGGTCTGTTTCACGGGCGGACGCCCTCCGTGGTCGGGGCGTTCAGCTCGTTCACGAGCGCCGCCGACACCCGTTTTGCCGCGGACGGCGTCACGCCGCTCGGGTCACCGGTTCGCGTTTCTCCGGTGGTGGCGCCGGGCCTCGAGATGCCGCGCAGCCGCACCTGGGACATCAGCCTGGACTATCGGCGCAATCCTCAGTGGGCGTTCCACGCGAACTTCGTCAACCGCGACGCGACGGGGGGAGTTCATCGTGGAACCGATTCTCACCGCGTCGCATGGCGAGTTGCGGCTGTCGAGCAGCGGCCAGTCGAGGTATCGCGATCTGGAGCTTGGCGTGCACTTCACACGCGGCGGGACGACGGATGTCGAGGCGTTGTACGACTGGTCGTCGGCGCGGGGCGATTTGAACTCGGTGACGAACTTCTTCGATGCGGTGATGGCGCCGGTCGTGGGCGCCAATGCGTACGCGCCGCTCGGCGTGGATGTCCCGCACCGGCTGTTCGTCCGGGGCCGCGTGCTGCTGACGCCGCGATGGCTGATCCTGGGCGTGGCGGACTGGCGGACGGGGGTGCCCTATTCGACGGTCGATGAGATGCTGGACTTCGTCGCGCCCCGCAACGCCCGTCGCTTCCCGAACTACGCGCGGCTGGAACTCGGGCTCGAGCGTCGGTTCGAGGTGTTCAAGTGGATGCCCTGGGCTGGCATACGCGTCACGAACGTGTTCAACGCGTTCCTGCCAAGCGACGTGCAGGCCAACACGAACTCGCCGCGCTTCGGCAACTTCTACAATTCCGAAGACCGCCACTTCAGGGTCTACGTTCGATTGGAGCGCTGAGGGCCGCTCAGTGCGAGGCGAGCGAAGGGTGGAGCGGGCTACGGGGATCGAACCCGTGTCCGAGGCTTGGGAAGCCTCTGTACCTACCATTGTACTAAGCCCGCTCTTGTCGCTATTCTAAACTCACGCTCGAATCAGCGCCAGCACGGCGTCCCGCTTGCTGGCCATCAACTCTTGCGTCGCGGCCTCCAGATTCAACCGGAGCAGGGGTTCGGTGTTCGACGGCCGCACGTTGAAGTGCCAGTCGGCGTATTCGACCGAGATGCCATCGAGCTCATATTGCTTGCCGTCGGCGTACTTCGCGGCGATCGCCTTCAGTTTCGCGGGCACGAGGTCCATGCTCGCCAGCTTCGTGTTGATTTCCCCCGAGATGAAGTACTTCTGCGCGAGCGGTTGCAGCAGCTCGTGCAGGCTCTGGCCCTTCTTTGACATCAGCTCTAGGATCAGCAGCGCGGGGATGAAACCGTTGTCCGCGAAGAAGTTGTCGCGAAAATAGTAGTGTCCCGTGACCTCGCCGCCGAAGATGCCGTTGGTCTCGCGCATCCGCTTCTTGAAGAACGCGTGGCCGACTCGGTTCATCAGCGACGTGCCGCCCAGACGCGCCACGGTGTCCTTCACCGCGTAGCTGGCGCGCAAATCGTAGATCACCGTCGATCCCGGGTGCTTCAGCAGGAAGGCTTCCGCGAGCAGGGCCGTGACGAAATCGCCCGACACGAACTCGCCCTTGCCGTCGATGAAAAAGCAGCGATCCGCGTCGCCGTCCCACGCGATGCCGACGTCAGCCTTCTCGGCCACGACCCGCTCGACGATGTCCTTCCGGTTCTCCTCGATGAGCGGGTTCGCCTCGTGGTTCGGGAAACCCCGTCGATGTCGAAGCAGAGTCGCGTGGTCTTGCACGGAAGCCGCTCGAACAGCTTCGGTGCGACGAGGCCGCCCATCCCGCTGCCGGCGTCGAGGACGACGTTGAACGGTTTGATCACCGAGACATCGATGAACGACATCACGTGCTTGACGTAACCGTCCAGGACGTTCTTCGTCGTCACCACGCCGCGGCGCGCGGCGGCCGGCGGCAGCGCGCCGGCGGCGAGCATCTCACGAATCTCCTTGAGCCCCTCTTCGCCGGACAGCGGCCACGCGTCCTTGCGGACGAGTTTCATCCCGTTGTACTGCTTCGGATTGTGCGACGCGGTGATCTGGACGCCGCCATCGAGGCCGTCGGTGGCGACCGCGTAATAGAGCATGTCGGTCGAGATCATGCCGTAATCCACGACCTCGGCGCCCTGCGATGTCGCGCCGTCGATGAACGCTGCTGAAAGCGCCGGCGACGACAGACGCATGTCGCGTCCCACCGCGATGCGACCGGCGCGGAGATAGCTGACAAAGGCCGCGCCGATCGCCCGCGCGGCCTCCTCGTTGACCTCGCCTGGGTACACACCTCGGACGTCGTAGGCCTTGAAGATGTCGGCGTTCAGGGATGGGGACATGGGCTCATGATCACGAAGGGCTAAGGGCTAAGGGCTGAGGGCTGGGGATGTGCGCACAACGAGACATGGTCTAGAGCCGGCTGTAGTCGGTGATGACGGACTTGTCGCCAAGGACGGCGCCGGCCGCGAGCGTGGTGTTGCGGCCGATGTGGCAGTGGCGGCCCAGGATTGCGTTCGAGACGACGGCCTCCTGGCTGATACGCGTATTTGCCCAGACTATCGAGCGTTCGACGGACGCGTGCTCTTCGATATGGCAGTGGCGGCCGATGACGCTGTATCGACCGATTCGAGCGCCCGCTTTGACGACCGTGTCTTCGTCGATAAAACACGGCGCTTCGATCGTCGCGCCTTCTTCGATGCGTGCGGTCGGCGCCACACACCCGCCGGCGTGGCCGCCGGCAAACGGCGCCGCTTCATAGCGGCCGTCCATGATGTCCCTGTGCACCTGCATGTATTTTTCGTGCGTGCCGATGTCGATCCAGTACCCGTCGTAGACATAGGCCACGAATGTTTCACCGCGCTCGATCAGGGACGGAAAAAAGCTGCGCTCGATCGACCACGGCGTGTCCTTCGGGATCCGGTCGAACGTGTCGGGCTCGAGGACGTAGATGCCGGCGTTGATGGTGTTGCAGGTGATGTCCTTCGGATCGGGCTTTTCCAGAAAGCGGCGGATGTTCGATTGGCTGTCGGTTTCGACCAGGCCGTACACGCTCGGGTTCTCGACCGGCGTCAGCACGATGGTGGCCTTCGCGCGACGCTCGCGGTGCAGCGCGATGACGGCCTTGAGATCGATCTGGGTCAGCACGTCCCCGTTGAACACGACGACCGACTCGTGCAGCGCCTCGCCGGCGTAGCGGACCGCGCCGCCGGTACCGAGGGGCGTTGGTTCGACCACGTAGCGCAGCGCGGGGCCGGTTTCACCGCCGTCGCCGAAGATTTCCTCGATTCGGCGGGGCTGGTAGTTGAGGCTCAGGATCACTTCGTCGATTTCCGACACCTGCTTCAGCAGGTCGAGCTGGAACTGGAGAAACGGCCGATTGAAGATCGGCACGATCGGTTTGGGAGTGTGGATGGTGAGTGGGCGGAGCCGAGTGCCTTTCCCCCCGGCAAGCAGAATCGCCTTCATGCCAGCCACCGATGATATCATCTGCGACAGCGGGTCCAATGAACCTTCCGAATTCGCTGACGCTCACGCGCATCTGCCTCGCGCCGCTGCTCGTGGTCGTGCTGCTCACCAAGTTCGAGGGGCGAACGATTCTGGGCGTGCCCCACGAGCTGGTCGGCGCGGCGATCTTCGGACTGGCGGCGGTGACCGACTGGCTGGACGGCTATCTGGCGCGGCGGCGGAAGCAGGTGACCGCGTTTGGTCAGGTGATCGACCCGTCGGCCGACAAACTGCTGACCTGCGCGGCGCTGATCTCGCTCGTCAAGCTCGACGTCGCATCAGCCTGGATGGTGACGGTCATCATCGGACGCGAGTTCGTCGTCACGGCGTTGCGCCAGCTCGCGTATGCCCGGGGCACCGCGATGCCGGCTTCGCGGCTCGGGAAGATCAAGATGGCGTCTCAGGTCGTGGCGATTCTCGCGCTCATCCTGGCGCACGGCGGCGAGGGTCCCCGGCAGCCGCTCTTCTTCATCGGCCAGACGGCGCTGTGGGTCGTGCTCCTGACGTCGCTGGCGTCGGCCGCCGACTATTTCCGGCGCTTCAACCACGTCATCAACCCGCGCGTCGCCGACTTTTCGAGCGCCCGCACGACCAACCAGCAATCCGATCGCAAAGTCGGGTAGGAAGAACGAGAGAAAACGCGGAGCGCGCCCGGTACCTGTCTCTGCGCGCTCCGCGAGCTTCTGTGTTGTACGGGATTACTTCGATCGTGGGACGACCAGGTCGCCCGAGAAGATGGCATCCCGCGCTTTGTTGATTCGGATGAGCGCCATGCTCTCGCCGACAGACACCACCAACCCCTCGCCGACCGACGCCAGCGGCATCCCGCCTTTGCCGAGATCGCGGTAAATCGCAAATCGGGCGCCGAGCGCGACATTCTGACTCACGCCCTGATCGATCAGCATGAACTCACCCAGCCCGGCACTCTGCCGCTCTTCGGACCCAGACAGGATGCGACCAAGAGAGGTGAAGTTAGGTTCTCCGCTGGTGTCGACGAGCGCGATATCGCCGGCAGGCAAGGTCGGCGTCTGGTAGGGTTCGAGATAGTCGCCCTCGAGGATGTCCCCGCACGCATGCTCGACGTTGATGATCGCCGTCGTGGCGTTCACGGCGACGACGCGCGCCCAGCCCGCCGTGTGGACGGTGTGCGCGAGCTTGTCCCCGTGGGTGGCGCCGGTTCGCACGACCCGCCGCATGAAGTACAGCTGGCCCAGTTGGACGCCGCGGTCGGTCCCGCCGCTCGTCACGAGCAGTTCCGGCGTGCCGAACACCGAGCGCGGAACGGCATCCTGCGAGCCGATGACACGAAGGGCGTCGATCGCATCGAACGCCAGGGCTGGCGGTGGCGCGCACGCAACCGCGGTCTGGTCGGGAGTGGCGGTGTCGGACGTTTGCGCGGCGGCGCCGGACGCGACGAGCGCCAGAACGGCCGCGATGACGACGAATCGGTGCGAAGCCATCAGTCCTCCTAAGACTTGTTTGCTGCCTGCGCCTTCAGGGTGGCAATCCGTTTTTGGGCGTCTTGCAGGTGCTCGCTTTTCTGGAATTCGTTCACGAGCTTCTCGTAGTAGGGGAGCGCTTGGGCGTCGCGTCTGATCTTCACGTACGATTCGGCGAGGTAGAAGTACACGGAATCGCGGCCGGAGTATTCCGGATCGCTCTTGAGCAGCGACGAAAACCGATCGATGGATCCGGGATACCACCGCTGTTTGTAATAGTAGAGCCCGACGCCGTAGTCGGCGGCGCCAAGGCGGTCGCGTGCCTCCCGCAGCCGCGCCTTGGCCTCCGGCAGGAGGCTGCTGTTCGGATAGCGCTGCACGAAGGTCTGGAACTCCCGGATGGCGTCGCGCGTTTCTGTTTGATCGCGCTGCGGCGCGCGCATCTGCCGGGAGTGCGCGAGACCGAGCTTGTACTGCGCGTAGTCGGCCCGGCGGTTGGTCGGGTAGAACGAGAGAAACTCGCGAAACTCGTTGATGGCGAGCACGAGGTTCTCCGAACCCCCTTCGCCGAGGTAGGTGTCGCCCACGCCGAGCTTCGCGTCCGGACGATACGGGCTCTGCGTGTAGGTTTCGACCACCTGCTTGAAGTACTCGCGCGACACGAGCCACCGCTTGGCTTGGAGCGCGTCGTTCCCCTTGTCGAAGAGGAATTTGTCTGGTTCCGACGTGCCGGCCGGGACGACCCCTCGCGTCGCGCCGCCGCACGCCAACGCCGCGCCGAGCGCGGCCCCGGCGAGCGTCAGGCGGCATCCACGGCCAAATCGAGCCAGTCCCTTCACAACACTCCTAACCATCGATATTGTACACGCGACCGGGGATGCCGCGGACCGCCGCGGCGACCGTCGCGCTGACGGCATCGTGCACAAACGTGAAATCGCGTGTCTGTTCGCCGTCGCCGTACACGGTGATGGACTCGCCGCGAATCGCCGATCTGAGAAACTTGTGAAAGCCCATGTCCGGCCTTTGGCGCGGACCGCACACTGTGAAGTAGCGGAGAGAATCCAGCGGAGCCGGTGACGAGTGCCTTCATGTGAGATGCGCTTTGATGCGATCGGGCAGCCGGCGCGGGCGACCGCTGCGATCCACGGCGGCGTGCACGGTCCGTCCGGTGGCCACAATTTGGTTGTCGGCCGGCCTCACGACCTCGTAGGTGAAGGCGACGCGCGCCGGAGACAGGAGCGTCGCCGCCGTCCGAATCTCCAGGTCGTCGTCGTACCTGGCCGGCTGCGTGTAGTCGCAGTGCGCTTCGATGACCGGCAGAAACACCCCGTCTTTTTCCAGGTCGCGGTACGTCGAGCCCGCGACGCGCAGCAGGTCGGTGCGTCCGACTTCGAACCAGACGAAGTAGTTGGAATGATAGACGACCCCCATCTGATCCGTTTCGGCGTAGCGCACCCGCACGCGGGACGTCGCGGTGGCACTCAACGGGAGACAGGCGACCGAAGGGCGGCCGCGGCGGCGGCCTTCAGATCGCGGGTGGCCCGTTCGGGATCTGGCGAGTGAAACACGGCCGATCCGGCGACGAGAATTCGTGCGCCGGCCGAGACCACCCGTCCGACGTTCGTGAGATCGATGCCGCCGTCGATTTCGACGGGCGCCGCGTTGCCGGCGCGGTCGAGCAGGGTCCTCACCTCCCGCACCTTAGACTCGCTGCGCGGGATGAAAGTCTGCCCGCCAAACCCGGGGTTGACCGACATGACGAGCACGAAGTCGACATCGCCCGCGATGGCCTCGAGAGCGCTCGCCGGCGTGGCCGGGTTCAGCACCACGCCGGCCTTGACTCCGAGCGCCTGGATGGCATGGACCGTCCGGTGCAGGTGCGGCAGCACCTCGACGTGCACGGACATATAGGCCGCGCCCGCCGCGGCAAACGCCTCGATGAACCGATCGGGCTCGCTGATCATCAGGTGGACGTCGAGCGGCACCTTGACGACGCGTTTCAGCGAGGAGACGACGGGTGGACCGATCGTGATGTTCGGGACGAAATGGCCGTCCATCACGTCGACGTGAATGAGATCGGCGCCGCCGCGTTCGACGGCGGCAATGGCCTGGCCGAGCGCGGCGAAGTCGGCCGACAGAATCGACGGGGCGATGAGCACGCTCACCGGCTGACCTCGAGCGAAATGGGTTCGCCCGGCGCGATCTGAAACCCCGCCTGGGGGCTCTGGCGCAAGACGACGCCTGCCGGGATGCCTGGATAGGGGTTCGAGCCGACGACGGCCACGCGAAAGGCCCGCTGCCGAAAGACCTCAGCGGCGCGCTCGCCGTTCACGCCGATGAGGTCGGGCATCACGTAGCTCGCGCCGCGCTCTCCGCGGTTGACCAGGAGCGACACGCTCGAGCCGGCCGTCTTCGGCTGCGGCTCCTGTGCCACGACGACCTCCGACGGATAGTCTTCGGATCGGATTTCGGCGATGCTCGTCAGGGCAAAACCATCCTGGGTGAGCCGCAGCTGCGCGGTCCGCTCGGTTTCGCCGGTGAGCGCGGGCACCGTCGAGGCGCGCGGGCCGGCGCTCAGCCACACCTTCACCGTGCGTTGACGGCGGGCGGTCGATCCGGGCGTCGGCTCCTGCGCGAGAATGCGGCCGGCGGCAATCTTCGGATCGACCCGGCGCGTCTCGTCGACCTTCAACGCGAGGCCCGAGGCCGGCCGCGGTTCCCGTCGCTTCGTTGGCCGTGCGGTTGGTGAAATCCGGCACCTGCACTTCGCGCGCGCGAAGCGCGAGGCGCATGGACGCCGCCGCGAAGAGCACGTAGGTGGCGACGAGTGCGCTGGCGAGCAGCAGCAGTTTGCCCGCGGTCCACACGCGGGTTCTCAGGGCCATCAATGCCAAATCGTACTACAAGTCAGGCGGAGGCGAGTGCCACGCTTCAGGCCTGCCGCTGCAGTACCGCGCCGAAAAACATTTCCAGCGCGTGCAGGTGCGGCGTGGTCCGCAGGTAGCCCCGATCGTCCACGACCGCGCCTCGGCAGCAGTCGCGATCGTCCGGGCATCCACGAGCGAGAAGTGGGCGGATTCGGCGAGAAACGCGTCAACCACGTCGTCGTTTTCTTCAGGCTCGCTCGAGCACGTCGCGTAGATCAGCCGCCCGCCCGGCGCGACGCACGCGGCGGCGTGGTCGAGCATGCGGCGTTGGTCCAGGGCGAGCGCCGCCAGGTCGGTTTCGCGCCGGCGCCACCGGATGTCCGGATCGCGGCGCAGCGTGCCAAGGCCCGAGCACGGGGCGTCGACCAGCACGCAGTCGAACAGGCTGCGAAAACGGGAGCGGCTGCTTGCACGTCCGCCTGGACGATGCGGACGCACGCGGCGCCGCCGGCGCGCTGGCAGCACGGTGCGCCGCAACAGCGCGATGCGTCTGCTCGCGGACATCGCACGCGACCAGCAGTCCGCCGCCCGCCATGGCCGCCGCCAGCG
The DNA here is from genome assembly GCA_963755195.1 of uncultured Acidobacteriota bacterium. Lineage (GTDB taxonomy): Bacteria > Acidobacteriota > Vicinamibacteria > Vicinamibacterales > CAVVIG01 > CAVQJU01. Next base: position 766,411 of record CAVWIZ010000002.1, read on the forward strand.
CCGTCGCCTTGCCTCCCGGCGATGCGCAGGTGTCGAGCACGCGGCGTCCGGGCGCCGGACCGGCCAGAAGCGAGACGAGCTGCGACGCTTCGTCCTGCACGACGAACCAACCGTCTGCCAGCCCCGGGCCTTGAGCGGTTGGCCCTCCTCGACGACGAGCGCGTCCGGGCGCAAAGCGCCCCGGCAGCACGTCGCACGCCCGCGTGAGCCAGCCGGTCGGCGAGCTCCTCGGGTGTGAGCTTCAGCCGATTGACTCGCAGCGTCAGCGGCGCCGGCGTGTTGTTGAACTCGAGCCAGCGTTCGGTCGTTTCGAAGCCGAGCCGATCGTACCAACGCGCCGCGAGCCAGCGCGGATGCGAGAGCGTGGTGCTCGAAGTAGTCGAGGGCGGCGGTCGCGGTCGGCCGGATCGGCCGGCCGCGGCGGCAGCGGCAGCGCGCCGCGTTGCCGCGACAGCCGTCGAAGCACGGCGTTGACGAAGCCGGAGGCGCTCCGTCTTCCTGACTCGGCGAGCCAGGTCCACCGCGTCGTCCACGACGGCCGCCGCCGGAACGCGGGTGAGGTAGAGCAGTTGATAGGCGCTCAGCCGCAGGATGGTCACGATTTCGGGATCGAGACGATCGATCGGACGCGCGGCGACTGCGCGATGAGATGGTCGAGCGCGGCGCGCCAGCGCTCGACGCCGGTGGCAATCTCGGCGACGAGGGCCCGGTCGCGGTCGTCGTCGAGCGCCTCGCGGGAGTGCGCGAGGGCCGCCGGCAGATCGGCTCGTCCCGTGGACACCGCGCTGGAGCACGTCGAACGCGGCGACTCGTGCCGGGGCGATCATGCGCGCGCGTGAAATACCGCGCCGGCGCCAGCGGATGGCCGGCCAGGAATTCACGCGCGGACATCGGTCGCTTGCCCTCGGCCTGAATGCTCAGGACGCTCACGATGCCGCTTCCGGCCGCGACGCGCAGGCGATCGCCGCTGGCGTCGAGGATCGTCCCGCCCGGCGCGTCTGACGGCTCACGCGACGGCCGCGGATCGAAGGAGGATGAAGCGCCGCCCGCCGAGAAACGTGAACGCGTGCGGCCACGGATGCAGGCCGCGAATGAGGTTGTGGATGCGCTCGGCCGGCCAGCGACCAGTCGATCCGGCCGTCGTCCTTCGTGAGCCGCGGTGCGTAGGTGGCGTCGGCGTCGTCTTGGGGAACCTCGCGCAGACGGCCCTCGACGAGCTCGTCGATCGTCGAGACGCAGCAGAGTCCGCGCCGAGGCGGGCGAGATCGCGCTCGACTTCGTCGCTCGTGTCGTCGGGTCCGATGGGGCGACGCACCGTCGCCAGCATCGGTCCGGCGTCGAGCGCCTTGACGACGCGCATGATCGTCACGCCGGTCGCCGCGTCGCCGTCGATGACGGCACGGTGCACGGGCGCCGCGCCTCGATAGCCTGGGCAGGAGCGATGCGTGGACGTTGATCATTCCGAGCGGCGGCGTCGCCAGCACGGCGTCCGTCAGGATCTTGCCGTAGGCCGCGACGACGCCCAGATCGGCGCCGAACCCGGCCAGCGCCGCCACGAACGCGGCGTCCTTGATCGAGTCGGGCTGGACGACGGGCAGGCCCGCCTCGAGCGCGCGACGCTTCACCGGGGCGTACGTCGGTCTGGTGACCGCGGCCGCGAGGGCGATCGGGCTGCGTCACGACGCCGACGACGGCGTGGCGGGATGCGAGCAGCGCGTCGAGCGTCGGGACGGCGAAGGCCGGCGTGCCGAAGAAACACCACCCGGAGCGTGCGCGGTCGCTACCATTTGCCGGCGCGCGTCAGCTTGCGAATCCGCCGGACGATGAGATCGCGCTTGACGCCGCGCAGGTGATCGATGAACAGCTTGCCGTCGAGATGATCCATCTCGTGCTGAAACGCGCGCGCCAGCAGCCCCGAGCCTTCGTGCTCATGGGCTTGTCCCGCGCGGTCGAGGCCCTTGACCACCGCACGCATCGGTCGCACCACCGTCGCGTTGAAGCCAGGCACGCTGAGGCAGCCTTCTTCCTCGAGCTGCATGCCGTCGCGGGAGACGAACTCCGGATTCACCATGACGATGGGCCCGGCCGGATCGCGGCCGAGCGAGATGTCGACGACGAAGATCCGCAGAGGTATGCCGATCTGCGGAGCCGCCAGGCCGATGCCCAGGCGCGGCATACATCGTCTCGATCATGTCGTCGATGAGGTGCTCGATCTCGGGGGTGACGACATCGACTCGCTGAGCCGGCTCGTGGAGGATGCCGTCGCCGTACTTGAGAATCGGTCGAATCACGATGGCGATGACGACGATAAACGCAGAGCACGCAGAGCACGCAGAGTGTTCACTATTCTTGAAAGTCGTTGACGACTCGCTTCAGACCGTCTCGTGTGAGCCAGCTGACGTTGAAGTTGAACAAGAGGCCGACTGGGCGTTGCGCGAAACGCAAATACGAAAGAAGCTGTGCCGAGTGCACCCGTTCGAGTTTTTCGATGGACTTGACCTCCACGATCACCGCATCTTCGACGAGCAGATCGATCCGATAACCACAGTCCAATCGTTCGCCGCGGTAAATCACGGGCAAAGCTTTCTGGCGTTCGATGGTCAGGTCGCGACTCAGGAGCTCGAACGCGAGGCAGGCTTCGTAAGCCTGCTCGAGCAGGCCTGGGCCCAGGTGCCGGTGCACCTCGACGGCTGCGCTGATGATCGCCTCCGTCAGCGCGTTCAAGCCGGCAATCATGACCGGCGGCCCATGCAAGAAGCATGGCGGCTGAGAACGCCGGGGTTTGCTCGGATGTTGCTAGGCGGCACCGAAAGGAAGGCAATTTCTTCACTCTGCGATCTCTGCGGTCTCTGCGTTTTTCGTCGTCGTCAACGTCTGTCGCGCAAATCGCGCCGCCGTCCGCTCGCGGAAGGCCCGCCAGTTGGCCTGCAGCTCGTCGATGGAGTCGCCGCCGAACTTCTCGAGAAGCGCGTCGGCGAGAACGAACGCGACCATGGCTTCGGCCACGACGGCGGCGGCCGGGACTGCGCAGACGTCGCTCCGTTCGATCGCGGCGGGGCTCTCGTCCATCGTGGCGAGGTCGACCGAGCGGAGCGGCTTCATCAACGTCGCGATCGGCTTCATGTAGATCGACACGCGAAGGTCCTCGCCGTTGGTCACGCCGCCCTCGAGCCCGCCGGCATTGTTGGTCGGACGCGTGAGCGCGATGCCGCTCGGCGGGTGGGCCCCGGGATGAACGTGGCGCGGCAGGATCTCGTCGTGCACGCGCGAACCGGGCAGGGACGCCGCGCCGGGGCCGCGGCCGATCCCCACGCCTTTGATGGCGGGAATCGACATCAGGGCCTGCGCCAGGCGGCCGTCGAGCTTGCGGTCCCATTGAACGTAGCTGCCGAGCCCCGGAGGGACGCCCCGGGCGATCACCTCGAAGCTTCCGCCCATCGTGTCGCCGGCCTCACGAGCGCCGTCGATCGCCGCAATCATCTCGCGCTCGACGTCCGCGTCGACGCAGTGCAGCGGAGTGTCGGCGCCGATGTCGCGCGCCTCTTCGTACGTCACGGCGAGCGGATCGGGGAGCGCCACCGGGCCAATCGCGAAGACGTGGCTCACGATGTCGGTGCCGACGGCCGCCAGGAGCTGGCGGGCAAGGGCGCCGACGGCCACGCGCGCGGCCGTCTCACGGGCGCTGGCGCGCTCGAGGACGTTGCGGATGTCCTCGTGTCCGTACTTCACGACGCCGGCCAGATCGGCGTGGCCGGGGCGTGGCCGCGTCACGAGCGGGCGATCGGCCCCGGACGCCTCGGGCGGCTGGACCGCCTCGACGTGCATGGTGCGCTGCCAGTTCTCCCAGTCTTTGTTGGGAATCATCAGCGCAATGGGTCCGCCGGTGGTCACGCCGTGGCGGATACCGCTCAAGGCCTCGGCGCGGTCCGACTCGATGGCCATGCGCCGGCCGCGACCGTATCCGCCCTGACGCCGTCGGAGATTGGCCGTGATGGCATCGAAATCGATGGCCAGGCCCGCCGGCATGCCATCGACGATCGTGACGAGCGCCTTGCCGTGCGACTCGCCGGCGGTGAGAAATCGCAGCATCGGACCGTCATTTTATCCGAAAAAACTGCGCGCTCTGATTCCGCGCGCGGATGCGCGCCGCAGAAGGTCGAGGAACGCTCAGCAATGTCGAGCGAGAACGAGTGAAGGTCGTTGGGCGACGATCTTGCACCACGTCGATGGCGGCGATGGAGCTTCTTGCCGATCGATTCGTGGTTGTCGATGACGGACGCGCCGTCGATCTCGCCACGGGAGACCTCGTCTTGCTGACGATCGAGTCCGCGGGCGGCCCTTCCGACGAGCTGCGGTGGGTCGCCCGATGCGACTTTTTTCGGCGAGTGCGCCACCCGGCGCTTGCCCCGCTCGTGGACTACGGTGCGGTGGGAGAGTCGCAGCGGTTCGAGGCCTGGTGCGGATGCAGCCCCTGGGCCGGCGCGGCGGCGGAAGCCGAAGCGATCGGGCGCGCCGCGTCGTCTTTTCTGCACGCGTGTGGCCTCACCGATGGATCGGATCGAGCGCTCACCGTCCAGGATGTCGACGGGCGGCCCGTCGTCAGGCCGTCCGCGGACGCCGGATACCCGTGTTCGCCCGGCGCGGGCGACGCCAGTCCGCTTTTCCCTCTCGAAAACTGCGGCATCCTCCGCATCGAGCGGCCCGCGGTGTCTGCCATTGCCGAACTATTCGACGAGCCATCTGGTGGAGAGGATCGGCGGCCGCAGGTCGTGGGCATCTGGGGGCCCGAAGGGTCTGGGAAGACGACGGCGGTTCTCGATCTGGCGCGGGTCGCCCGGCTCAAGGGGCACGTGCCGCTGGCCGTCCGGCTGCTCAATTCACCGTTGGCCGAAGCCATCGTCGGGCGGTCCGTCTTTCTGATAGATGACGATGACTGCGGCGGGATCAGCGCCTCCACGGTGCCCGCCGCCATCGATCTCACCAGGGGCTCCTGGACGCCGCGATCAGATCTCCGCGACGTCACGTATTCGTGTGTGCGTCCCGCGAAGACATTCAAGGCGTCTCTGGCGCCAGGCTGGATTGCCTGTCGCCGGCGTCGCTTCGTGGCGGCGATTCTCCCGGCCGCCGCTGGCGCAGATCGGCGCGTGCGCCGCGCCGCCGAAGGTGCACGCGGTCTTCCCGGACGCTTCGTGAGATTGATCGACGAATCGCGGTACGCACGCGGCAGACCGCGCGCGTCAGCCGTGCTCAGAGCCGCGGAGCGCGCGCCGATGTACGGCGTGTACGGGGCGGACTCAGGGCCGGCTGTCGAAGGAGTCGCCAGCTCGGCCTGGCCCGTGCTGAGCGACCTCGGCGATTTGCGCCGCCGCATGGAGATCGCGCGTACGGCATCTTCAGGCAGGGAGACACGCGCCCGGAGAGCGGGTCGTGCGCCAGGCGATCGGCGGGCTGGCGCGTCGCGGCGACTGGGCGAGCGCCGCGCGAGGGGTCGCTGGCCCTCGGCGCCTCGCTGCTCCGGCGGGGACGCGTGCGCGACGCGCAAACGACGCTCGACACCGCGCGCGAGTATTGCCGCCGAAGTCCGGATGACGAAGCGTTGGTGACGGCGGCCACGCTCTCTGGTGTCGCGTGGGTCGATCGTGGCCGGTTCGACGAGGCGGAGAGCGTGCTCGGCGCGGCCATGGCGTCGGCGAGCGGCGTGCGCGATCGGCGGGCCGGCGTCGCCGCGGCGTTGGCACTCGCGCGGTGCCGGTTCTGGCGCGGTCAGTTCAACGAGGCCGACGCGGTGCTCGCGGGATGCGAGAACGCCTCGCTGGACGAACCGACGACCGTGCGGCTCTATGCGATGCGGGCGCGAATCAGCGTCGGTCGCCTTGCGGCCGACGTCGCCATTGCGGCGGCTGCCGAGGCCGTTGCGCGGGCCGAGGCGCTGAACGATCCCGCGCTCGTCGCGGAAGCGACGTGCGCGGCGGCGTTCGCGCACCTCGCGGTCGGCGATCTGCCGGCGCTGCAGCGTGACGTCTCCGCGTGTGTGGCGGCGGCAAAAGCATCGCGCGACCCCTTGCGCGCGTGCCGCGCGCGGCTCATGCTCGTCGAGCAGTTTCGCCGATCCGGCCGTCGGGCGGACGCGCTCGACGTGATGGCGGTGTTGACGCGGCTTTCGCCGGCGAGCGTGCCGCCGGTCGCTTCGCAGCCGCCTCGATCTTGTGCGCGACCTGCTCTCCGCCGCCGCTGCCGCGCCGGACGTCGTCGCTCGCCATGTCGCGGCGGCCGGCATCCCGGCGCTGGCGTTGTACGTCCCGCGAGAGGACCGGACGGGCGTCTCTCGCACGGCAGTCGACGACGCCGTGGAGATGCTTCGCGTGTGCCAGAACGCGGACGAGGAAAGCGTCACGCTGACGGCGGTGTGCGAACAGGTGCATCAGCGTCTGCGCGTGGCGGCCGTCGCCTTCTTCGGGCTCGAGAAGCGCTCGTTGGTGCGCCTGGCCGGGAAGGGCGCCCGAATCGAACCGGCGATAGCCGAGCGGGCCGCGACGGCAGGCGTGCCCATCGTGCCCCATCAGATCGAGGAACGAATCGAGGCGGCGGTGCCGGTTCGTTACGGAGGCACGGTCATCGGTGCGATCGCCGTGCGGTGGACGCTCGGTCGATCGCCGGACCCCTCGCGCGCCGTGTCCGTGCTGACGATGGCCGCGACGGCCGCTGCGCCGATCGTGTCGTCGATGCTTGGCGACCGGCTTCGGATTGCCGCTTCGTCGACAAGCGAGCTGCTGGGTGTGAGCGCGGCAATGGCCGAAGTGAGGCGCACGGCGGAGCGCGCGGCGGGCGCGCCGTTTCCCGTGCTCATCGAAGGCGAGAGCGGCAGCGGCAAGGAGTTGGTGGCGCGGGCGGTGCATCGCGGCAGTGCGCGGCGCAATCGCCCGTTCTGCTCGCTGAACTGCGCGGCGCTCCCCGACGATCTGGTGGAATCGGAGCTCTTCGGCCATGCGCGCGGCGCGTTCACCGGCGCCGTGGCCGAGCGCGTCGGCGTGTTCGAAGAGGCGCACTCGGGGACCCTGCTGCTCGACGAAGTGGGCGAGCTGTCGCCGCGGGCGCAAGCCAAACTGCTGCGCGTGATTCAGGAAGGGGAGCTGCGCCGCATTGGCGAAAACGTCTCGCGCCGGGTGGACGTCCGGATCGTGTCGGCCACGAATCGTGACCTGCGGCAGGAGGCGGCGGCCGGGCGATTCCGCCTCGACCTGCTCTACCGCCTCGACGTCGTGCGTATCGTGGTGCCATCGCTGCGCGACCGCCGCGACGATGTGCCGCTGCTCGTCGAGCACTTCTGGAGTGAAGCGACCCACCGTATCGGCAGCCGGGCGACGCTCGGCGCGGCCACGGTGTCTGCGCTCGCCCGATACGACTGGCCGGGCAACGTGCGTGAACTGCAGAACGTCCTGGCGGCGCTTGCGGTCCGCGTCGGTCGAAGAGGCGTGGTGCCGCCGGAGGCGCTGCCAGGCCCGTTCGGTCAATTCGCCGCGGAGCCGTCCTGCCGCCTCGAGCACGCACGCCGACTCTTTGACGAGCGTTTCGTGCGAGAGGCCCTGGTGCGAGCCGGTGGCCGCCGGGGGCAAGCGGCGGCGGAGCTCGGTCTCACGCGGCAGGGACTGACCAAGCTGATGAGCCGGCTGGGGATTGGGACTGATTGACGGAGACGGAGAATTTGCCACAGAGGCACAGAGATCACGGAGGCAATTCGTCGCGGCGCCGCGAAGCGGCGGTTACAGGCGGTGAACCAGAAGATACGAACCGGTGAATGGTCGCGTCTGGTTCGTATCTTCTGGTTCGCCGCCTGCAGGTCGGCCTGCCCGGCAGGCCGACCGCGTCGAATTGCACCGCGCTCCGCGTGCTCAGCGAACTCTGCGTTGATCGTCTTCTCTGTGATCTCCGTGCCTCTGTGGCACCGTGATCGTGACATCTCATCTGGAGTCGTTTCTCCATTCGCGCGTTATGATTGGCGGGCGTGTTCCGCTTTCTCGCGCGCCGGGTGCTGCTGACCGTTCCCGTCCTGCTGGGCGTCGCGACACTCGTGTTCTCTCTCATCCATCTCATCCCCGGCGACCCCGTCCAGTCGATGCTGGGTGACGCCGCGTCCCCGGAGAGCGTCGCCGAGCTGCGCACGAAGCTGGGGCTCGACCGCCCGCTGTACGCGCAGTACGCCGCCTTCCTCACGGGTCTGGCGAAGGGGAACCTGGGAACCTCGCTCAGGACGAACGAGCCGGTGACGAGTGCCATCGCCGCACGGATGCCGGCCACCGTCGAGCTGGGGTTGGCGGCCATGCTCGTCGCCGTGGCGGTCGCGATTCCGCTGGGCCTCATCGCCGCCGTCTGGGCCGGCACCAGTGTCGATCATGCGGCGACGACACTGGCGCTCCTGGGGATCTCGATACCGAACTTCTGGCTGGGGCCGCTTCTGGCCATCGTGTTCTCGGTGACGCTCGGATGGCTGCCGGTGTCGGGGCGGGGGACGCTGGCGCATCTGGTGCTTCCGGCGATCACGCTGGGCGCCCCGCTTGCCGCCGTGCTCGCGCGCATGACCCGGGCCAGCGTGATCGAGGAGCTCCGCGAGCTCTACGTGACGGCGGCTCGCGCGCGGGGTGTGTCGGCGACGCGTGCGGTGCTGAAGCACGCGTTTCGCAACAGCCTGATTCCCATCGTGACGGTGCTCGGCCTGCAGGTCGGCGCAGTCCTGACGGGCGCCGTCATCACGGAAACCATCTTCGCGTGGCCCGGCGTGGGCCGGTTGCTGATTCAGTCGATTGGCTTTCGCGACTACCCGCTGGTGCAGGGGTGCATTCTGCTGATTGCGGTGACGTATGTGTCGGTGAATCTGCTCACCGACCTCGCATACGGCTTCCTTGATCCGCGTATTCGATATGAGTAAGCCATGAGTCAGGCGTCAATCGGCCGTACGTCATGCTCCTGAGAGTTGGCGCGGCCATCGTGCTCGTCGTGGCCCTCGCGGCGCTGGGCGGGCCGTCGTTGACGCGCCTCGATCCGGCCGCTCAGGAACTGCCTCTCCGCCTTGCCGGGCCGAGCCTCGCGCACCCGCTCGGCCTCGACGAACTCGGACGCGACGTGCTGGCGCGCCTGCTCGCGGGCGCGCGGATTTCGTTTCTCGTGGGCCTGACGGTGGTGAGCGTGTCAGCCGCCGTGGGCACGTTTCTGGGAGCGGTCGCGGGTTACTTCGGCGGGCTGGCGGACGATCTCATCAGTCGTGTCATCGACACGCTCATGGCGTTTCCGGGGCTGCTGCTCGCGATTGCGCTGGTCGCGGTGCTCGGGCCGAGCCTTGGCAATGTGCTCTTCGCCCTCACGATCATCGGGTGGGTCGGGTATGCGCGCCTCGTTCGCGGCCAGGTGCTCCGTGCCCGCGAGTTCGATTACGTGCAGGCCGCGCGTGCGCTGGGCGCGACGGGTTCGCGCGTGCTGTTCCGCCACGTCGTGCCGACGGCGATGCCGGCCGTCGTGGTGCAGGCGACGCTCGGGATGGCCGGCGCGGTCATCGGCGAAGCGGCGCTCAGTTTCCTGGGCCTCGGCGTGCAGCCGCCCACGCCGAGCTGGGGCACGATGCTCAGCGGCGGCCGCGCGCATCTGCTCGACGCGCCGCATTTGACGCTGTTTCCCGGTCTGGCGATCGCGCTGCTCGTCCTGGGATTCAACTTCCTGGGCGACGGGTTGAGAGATCTCAGCGACCCGAAACGGCAGAAGCGTTCGGCTACCTGACGCGGCGCGAGAGGGCGCGGAGGGCGGGCTGGTCTGGTTCGAGCTCGAATCCACGCGCGATGGTTGCGCGAGCCGCGTCAACATCGCCGGCCTTGAATTGAGCCTCACCGAGCGAAGCGATCAGCCGGACGTCCGTCGGGTTTGAATCCACCGCCTGCTGCAGCCAGTGCGCGGCCGTGGCGGGGTCGTTCAGCCGCATCGACAGCGCCGCAATCCTCGTCGCCCTGGACACCAACTGGGCATCGTCGGCCAGAAGCGATCCGTAGTCGATGAGCGCTCGCCGCGCGGCGTCGAAGTGGTTCTGCCGTTCAGCCGCGGCGGCGTAGTAGAAGAATGCCGATGGGTCGAGCGGGTACCGTTCAGTGGCCTGCTGCAAGGTTTGCTCGGCGCGATCGAGCTGATCGTCGCGCAGCAGCGCGCGGCCGTACAACGTCAGGGCCGCGCTCGTTGATGCCGGGCCCGTCCCGACGCGTTCGAGTGCCTCGAGCGCCTTGTTGAGCGCCAGCCGGTCGTTGCGCGCCTCGGCATCCTGAAGCCAGACGCGGCCGAGCGCCTCGTACACCAGCGGTTCGCCCGGCGCGCGCTCGAGGGCGGTGCCGAGGGTGATCACGGCCGGTTCGGCGCGGCCGGCCCGAGCCTGCGCCAACCCGACGGCGATTTGCCGTTCGATGTGCTCGTGGTCGAGGCCGGCGATCACCTGAAGCTGATCGAGCTCGTCAACGCGCCGGTTTTGCGCGGCGTACAGGTCGGCGAGCTCCTCGCGCGCGGGAATGAACCCCGGGGACATGGCGACCGCCTGTTCGAAGGCGCGCTGCGCGTCGGCGGTCCGCTGCAGATCGCGGAGGCAGAGTCCAAGGAGATAGTACGCGTCGGCCGTGCTGTCGGTCAGACGCACGGCCCGGCTCGCCCCGGCGACCGCCGTCGTCAGGTCGTTGGCGCGGTACTGCGCCAATGCCATCTTGTAGGCGATGCGCGCCGAGCGGTCGTCAAGTCTGAGCGCGCTTTCGTACGCCTCGGCCGCCCGGGAGTACCGCTGCATCTGGTACAGCACGTCGCCGAGCTCTTCGTTGGGGCGGGGGGCGGCCGGGTCGAGCGCCGCGGCGGCCCGAAAGTCGCGCGCCGCCGCCTCGAGGTCGCCGCGGCGCTGATAGGTTTCGCCACGCCGGAGCCGCGCGATCATCGAATCGGGCCGCAGCGTCACCGCTCCGCTGTAGGCTTCGATGGCGCCGAAGGTCTGCTCCTCCGTGAGGGCGGCGTCCCCGAGGGCGAGGTACCGCTGGTATTTCCGGTCGAGGGCGACCGCCTGGTAGGCCATGTTCCCCAGGACGGCGGCCGCCAACACCAGCACGAGCAGCAGAGAAACGGCGCATCTGACGCCTATCGTATCGGAACTTTTTGGCCTCCCCGGTGTCTAAATTTTCGCTATAGTCTGAACAGGGTGTGGGAGGGCTCACGCGTGAAGCAGGCGCGCGTCGCGAGTTGGTCGGATGTCGGCGCCCGCGAAGCGACGCTGGTGCAGCGCTGTGCATCGAAGGACGAGTCGGCGTGTACCGAGCTCGTCGGCGAGCACCAGCGCATGGTCGTGCAGCTGGCCATGAACCTGTTGAGCGATCGCGATGAAGCGCTCGATCTTTCCCAGGAAGTCTTTCTCCGTGTGTTCCGGACCATTCACCGGTTCAGGGGCCAGTCGAGCCTTCGGACCTGGATCTATCGCATCGCGGTGAACCAGGCCCGCAACCGCCATCGTTTCTGGCGGCGGCGTCACCGGGCGGACCAGGTGTCGCTCGACGAGCACGTGGCGGCCCACGGAGAGTTCGTCTCGGGCGGCCAGCCGACCCCGGAGCACATGCTCGCGCAAAAAGAGCTGGCGGCCCGGCTGCAGCACGCGCTCGACCAGCTGCCCTTCGACCAGCGCACGGTGATTGTGCTGCGCGAGGTTGACGGCTTGAGCTACGAAGAAATTGGGTTCTCACTCGGCGTCGCGATTGGCACGGTGAAATCGCGGCTGACGCGCGCCCGGCAGGCGCTGCGCCGGGAGCTGCGAGGAGAAATGGTCCCATGACGCCTCTCACATGCAAGGCGGCGCTCCGCGCGCTTCAGGCGTTTCATGACGGCGAGTTGCCCGTGACACGCCAGATTGCGGTGTCGGCCCACGTCGATGGCTGTGACGCGTGTGCCGCAGCCCTGGCCGATCTCGATCAGCTCGGGTCGTGGCTCCGTGCGTCGGCGCCCGGGCACTCCCCGTTGCCCTGCGACGAGGCGCGCGCGCTCGCGTCAACGGTCGTGAACCGCGCGAAGGTCGAACACGACGCGTCGCTCGGGGCGCGCCTCCAGGCCCTTCTCGAGGACCTCCCCGTGATGTACGCGGGTGTCGGTGCGACGGCCGCCACCGTCGCCTGCCTCGTCCTCATGCTGGGCATGATGCGGTTCGCCACCATCGAGCGATCCGACTCGCTGGCAGGCATACTGAATTTCCTGGCGACGCAGGGGTCGAACGAGAACCCGTTCGTGGTCGATGCGCGCGTCATGATGCCGCGCGCCCTGGACTCGACGTTTTCGAGCGGCGAGCTGATGCTCGTGGGCGATGACGATGTGGTCGGCAGCCGAGTCGGCCGCGACGCCGTGGTCACCCTGTCGGCGGTCGTCACCCGCGAAGGCACGATCGCAAATCTCGAGCTGCTCGACGATGGGCGGGAGGCGGCGCGAGGCACGAATGGTGTCGCGGGCGTCAACGACGCAAAGAGGGTGGAGAAACTGCTCGACGCCGTCTCGCGTGCGCGTTTCGAGCCGGCCACGCGGGAAGGCCTTCCGGTCGCCGTCAACATGGTCTGGCAGATCACGCATACGACCGTGCGGGCCGCCAAGCATCACCCGCTTCGCGCGATCAGCAAAACCTAGCAGCCGAGCGCCTGCCGTCTACAAACACCTGCGCGTCAGCGTCTGCTGCGCCGCGCGTCCACGTGCGCCGTATCGGTGTTGTTCATCGAGTCGGACGCACGGATGGTGAGGCCGTTCTCGCCGAGATCGCCGTCGACGGTCAGCTCGTAGTGCTCGGTCTTCGAATCCGCGATCCCGTCTCTCGGAAACACCGCCGTCCAGCGCAGTCCGCCGTCACGCGAGTACTCGACTCGTGCGACCGGCGAGTCGGCGTCGTTGACATCGAAGACGAGTGAGGTCTTCGCGCCCTCGGCCCGCACCGAGCCGACGACGATGGCCGGCGGCGTGTGATCGACTTGAAAGGCCGTGCTATCACGCTCGCCGGTGAGGGCGAGTCCGGCCGGGTTCGACGGCCGGTCCGAGGCGACCACTCGAAGGAAGTACGTGCCGTTCGGTACGATTGTCGTATCCCACACCAGGATGGGTTCGTCGAGGCCGCTCCGGAGCGGCGTCCACGCGGTCTCGCCTTCACGACGAAAGAGGACGTCATACGTCAACTCATCATCGTTCTCATCGTCGGCCCGCCAGGCGAGCGTCTGCAGACCCTTCTGATAGGTGCGCCGGCCGAGTGCCGGCGAGCCGCCGCCCTGGGAGCTCTGGGCCGCCGTTGTCAGTTTGCGGTCGGGCGTGGTCTGGTCGCCAAAACCGGCCAGGTCGGGTTCGCCCGACGTGAAGGGCTTCTGGAACACGATGCCGGGCGGGTGGACCGTGATCGACCGGACCGCGGGCCGGAGGTTTCGTTGCAGATATGCGGCGGTGATCGAGGTCAGGATCGGGCCTTCGCCTTTCCCGGTCAGCGCCGCGCGCCATTGCAGGTAGCGGGCCTTGGGGCTCGTGATCGCCGAACCATCCGGCGAGGTGTACGCGGCCGACCACTGGCTCCAGGTTTCGTCCGGTGTCTCGGTATTGCCGCTGCGGGTGGAAAGTTCGACCTGGCTGCCTTTCGGCACGCTGCCGCGCCAGCTCAAGGCTCCCCACGTGGCGAGCATCTGCGCGTCGTGCGGGTCCGATTCATACGTCCCGCGGGCGGCGCGTTCCGACGACAGCCGGAACAGTTTGCCGGGATTGGCCGTCGCGAAGTACACCTGGCCGCGCGTATCCCTCGAGAACGCCGTCACCTGCTGTGCGCTCGCTCGCGCCAGGAGCGTCGGCCGGAGCGGGTCGCCCTCAAGCCGGTACAGCTTGCCTTTGTTGCCGGTCGCGACGATGGGGGCGCCGCCCTGATCGAAGGTCACGTCGTAGGGAGAGTCGTCGCGCGATTCCCACACGAGGTCCCAAACGCCGTCCGGTTGAATTCTGTAGATCGCGCCCTTCGACGTCCGTCGATCTTCGCGGCTCGATCCGGTGGAGGTCGGCCCGCCTGAGGAATCCACGATGGCGATGGACGTGATTTCCGTGGAAACCGTCACGGTGGCGATTGGAGCGCGCCCGGAGTCGGCCGCGGGCTGGTCGTTTCCCGTGCCGCTCTGCGTGGGGGCGGCCGAGCCGGGCCGGCCGTTCAGTGCGGCGACGTAGAGCAAACCTTTGTCGTCGAAACGAAGCCCCCGAATCTCCTGGAACGGCGTGTCGAGCAGCACAAAGCCCTTGCCGTCGGCGTCCACGCGAAACACCTTACCCGGCGACTCAGTGCCGACTAGGAGGTTGCCGGCCTTGTCGAACGCCAGCGCCGTCGCGTGTGTGGCTTTCGTCCTGTAGAACGGCGAGCCTTTTCCGTCCGGGGCGATCTTGTAGATGACGCCCTTGTCGCCGGTGCCGGCGTAGACGCTGCCGCGGCCGTCGACCGCCAGCGCCCAGATGTACTTCTCTTCGGGGTCGAAGAAGGGCGTCGCCGAGCCGTTGCGATCCACCTTGTACACTTTGCCGTCCGGCGACGTGCCGACGTACACACCGCCGTTTGGCGCGAGCGCCAGGGCGTGGACTTCGAGCTCCGGGCTGTCGAAGAAGACGGAGCCTTTGCCGCCCGGGTCGACCCGGTACACCTTGCCTTCGTTGCCGGTGCCGATGAACTGAGTCCCGTCGGGCGCCGTCGCGATCGTCCAGACAAACGGCGCGGCAGTTTCGTACACGAGCTCGGAGGCCGGACCGAGCATGAGCTGTCCTCGCGCGTCGATGGACAGATTGTCGACCTCGCCCCTGAGGAAGTCGCCCTGCGTGGCGGCCTGAAAAAACTTCGGCGACGAGGCGTCGAGCGCTGCGCCCGTGAGCATGGCCAGCACGATCAGCGGGACGAGCACCGCGAGCGTGAGGGCGCACTGGCGTCCGCGGATGGAGGTGGAGGACACGCTAGTTCTGCGTGACGGTGATGGACAACGTCCGCGAGCCGCTGACGGCGCGGTCGGTTGGCAGCGACCACTCGCCGAGGGTCGCGTTGTTGATCGGGTTGAAGCTGCCGCCGCTCCGGTCGGCCTCGAGGACGCCAAGCACCGACGGTGGCAGCGCGGTGAGCGATTCGCCACTCACGACGGCGCCCGGATCGGTTCCCAGCAGTTTGACGTACAGCGTGTTGCCGCGGCGGCTGCGGTTGAGGGTGCGGATGATCTGATCGACGCTGCGCGGCTGCTGCGATCGCGCCTCGCGCTGCTCGATTTGTCCCAGGCGGCCGCCGTCGGCGACGAGCACGGAGAGCGTGCCGCTCGCGTTCGCCGGGATCTCGATGGGCACCGTACGCAGGATTTCCTCGCCGCGATACGTGCGCAGCAGGATCTTCAACGGGACGGTTCGTCCCGCGCGCGGACGCTGCTCGTCGAGCCAGACGCGTTCGAGCGTCGCCGTCCTGATTTCTTCCGTCGATCCGACCGTCAGGTCGATGCCTTCGATGCTCACCTTCTCGAAGTCGTTGCCGAGGAGCGCCGCGATCGGCGCCGCGACGGACGTCGCCGCTCCGATCGAGGGCTGATCGCCGGAGAAGATGTTGTCGAAGGTGACCGCGTCGTGCCGGCCAATTCTGGCCGTGCCGCGGACGTAAAACGTGGCGGTGCCGTACTGGCGCTCGTAGGACGCCAGCGTGTTGGAGATGGCCGCCGACGCCATCAGCGGCGTGAACATCTGGTCGTTGGCCAGCTCGAAATGGAAGGTGCGCTTCGCGGCGCGATCCGACTCGAGCGTAATCGTCACGGGAATCATTCTCGGGCCCGGTCCGAGGCGGCCCGCAATGGCGACCGCGCGATCCTGGGTGAACGATCCGATGATCTCGCCCGTCGTGGAGAGTTTCATGGAGGACGTCAGGCTCGGGAGCACGGTATAGACGTAGGCGCGTGTCATCGGAAACGCGGTCGGCCCGAGGTTGTACAGCGGATGGCCGAAGGCGTACACGCGATCTCCGTCGACATGTGTGACCGTTCCGGTGGCGCCGAGCTGGAGGTCGCCGCTGACCAGGACCACGCCGACGGCGTCGCCCGGCTTGAGCGGGCCGTCATAGGGCTGCTCGCCTGCGCGCGGCGAGCCAGCGCCGGCGCCGGTCGGCGACGAATCCCTGCTCGCGGAAGGCGCCGCCGAGCATGTCCGCGAGATCGGGCTCGAAGCCCGAGAGCACCAGGGGAGTGGCGATTGGACGGAGCAGCGTCCCGAGTTCGCCGCTCGTGACGTCAGTCGATGCCGCTGCGCCAAGAAAACGCGAATCGCCCGGGCGATCGGCGAACGGCCGGTTCCAGTTGAGTGCCTTGCGAAATGCCGCGGTCAGGTTTTCGCGCGTCAGCGGGAACTCGACGCGTACGCGCGCCCCGGCCGGACGCGCATCATTGAAGGTCGTGGCGTCGGTCATCTCGGCGATAGGCGTGATGCCGGCGATCGGTTCCTTCGAAAACTGGCCGAGCGCGTACGAGACGGCGCCAATCAGACGTCCGTCCACGTACACCGGGCTGCCGCTCATGCCCGCGATGACGCCCGTGTTGGCGAGCGGTCCGCCCTCGAGCCTGGCGAGTATGAGGTTGCGGCGTGTGCCGATGACGTTTTCGAGCACGCCGAGGATATTCACGGTGAAGTCCTGGACGCGCGTGCCGTCGAACACCGTCCGGCCAACCCCGACCATGCCCGGTCTGATTTCCTCGACCCCCATCTGCAGCGTGGCCGCGGGCGTCTTGACGAGCCCGAAAACGAGCCCAAAAACGATCAGCAGGCACGCGAGTGCGATCTGTCGGAGCGTCATGGACTTTCTCTGGTTATACGGGAGAAGTGCTTGTGGGTCAAGGAGAAATGGGCACTTTGGTTGACAACGACTGTCGCCGTTTTGATATCGTCGGCGCTTCTGTGATGGGTCGAGTGCCTGCAAGCGTTGCCTCGTCGTCCCGGTTGTTTTCATTCCCCGGTGATCCGTGTGGCCGTTGTGTCGGCGTACGGCTGGCGGTATTGGGGCTCTCCTGAAGGGGCTTCCGCCTTGGCCTGACCTGCCACCGCGCGACGGACGTTATTTGAGCCTCTTCAGCCTGACGGTTGAAGAGGCTTTTTTTATTTGTGGACCGAACACTGATCTGCGTCACCGTGACCGCGCCAACGACGGCCGAGCTGCGTCGAAGGCGAGACGAAGTCACCGTTGCCGACATGGTCGAGCTCCGTCTCGACACCGTCAGCGATCCGAACGTCGCCGGCGCCCTGGCCGGCCGGCGCCTGCCGGTCATCGTCACCTGCCGCCCGACCTGGGAAGGCGGACAGTTCTCGGGATCGGAAGACGAGCGCCGGTCGATCCTCAGCGAAGCGCTCGCGCTCGGCGCCGAGTACGTGGATGTCGAGTGGAAAGCCAATTTCGCCGATCTCATCGCCGAAACAGCGGGCCGGCGGCTCGTGCTCTCGATGCACGATTTCGAGGGCGTGCCGGACGACCTCATGGCCCGCGCGCGGGCGATGCGCGCCACCGGCGCCGAGATCGTCAAGCTGGCCGTCAAGACGAGCCGCCTCAGCGATTGCGTGCCGCTGCTCGACCTCGGCGCCCAAATCGGTCGGGACGGCACGGTCCTCGTCGGCATGGGAGACTGCGGTCTCGTGACGCGCGTCCTTGCGTCCCGCTTCGGATCGCGGTGGACCTACGCGGGAGAGGAGCGGCAGGTCGGCCAGCTGACGCCCGGCGATCTTCTCGATGCCTATCGGTTCCGCTCGCTGACGGCCGCGACGAATCATTTACGGGCTGGTCGGCTCGCCGGTCTCGCATTCCGTGTCGCCCGTCATGCACAACGCCGCCTTCGGCGCGCTCGAGCTCGACGGCGTCTACCTGCCGTTTCCGGCCGCGGACGCGGACGACTTCGTGACGTTCGGACGGGCGATCGGCGTCCAGGGCGCGAGTGTCACGATTCCGTTCAAAGTGGCCCTGCGCGATCGCGTGGACGAAGCAGACCCGATCGCGCGCCGGATCGGCGCCATCAACACGATTCGCGCGATCGACGGACGCTGGATCGGCGGGAACACCGATGCCGCGGCCTTTCTCCGTCCCCTGCGCGATCGCGTGCCGCTTCCCGGCGCGCGCGTGGCCGTGCTCGGCGCGGGCGGGGCGGCCCGGGCCGTGGTCGTGGCCCTGGCGTCGAGCCAGGCACACGTGACCGTGCACGCGCGCGATCGCAAGCGGGCCGAAGAGGTGGCGATGACCGTGTCTGGCGCGGTCGGTCCCTTGCCGCCCGAGGCCGGGAGCTGGGATCTGCTCGTCAACTGCACGCCGGTCGGGATGTATCCGAACGTGGACGCCACGCCGGTCGACGCGGCGGCGCTCACGGGCCGCCTACGTGTACGACCTCGTCTACAACCCGCCGAACACGCGGCTGTTGCGCGAGGCGGCGAAGGCCGGGTGCCAGACGATCGGGGGACTCGAGATGCTCGTGGCACAGGCGCACGAGCAGTTCGAGTGGTGGACCGGCGCGAGGCCGCCGGCCGGCGTCATGCGGGCGGCCGCGCTGAAGCGGCTCGCGGAGTTTACGCGCGATGAAAATCACGTCGTTTGAAGAATTCAAGGACCTGGCCCGCCGCGGCACGTTCGTGCCGGTGTGCAAGGAGATCGTGGCCGATCTGCTCACGCCGGTGTCGGCGTTTCTGAAGATCGCCGAACACGCCGACTACGCGTTCCTGCTCGAAAGCGTCGAGGGCGGCGAGCACGTGGGCCGGTACTCGTTTCTCGGCAAGGATCCGTTCCTGATCCTGACCGCGCGCGACGGCCGCACGATCATCGAACGAGCCGGCGCGACGGCCGAAAGCGATCGCCCGTTCATCGACACGCTCCGCAGCCTGATGGCCGACTATCGATCGCCGTTCGTGCCGGACCTTCCGCGCTTCACCGGCGGCGCGGTCGGCTACTTCGGCTACGGGGCGTCGTCGTGGTTCGAGCCGGTGCTGGGCGATCTCGGCAAGTCCGACGATGGCGCGCAGCAGGCGGGGTTCATGATGTTCGACACGGTGCTCGCCTTCGACCACGCGCAGCACCGGATTCTCATCATCGCCAACGCGCGCATCACGGCGGACGACGACCTCGAGTCGCTGTATCAGTTTGCCTGCGCGAAGATCCAGTTTCTCGAGCGCGAGCTCGAGCGCGGCCTGTCGCACGAACGTCCGGCGGGCGGCCCGCCGCTCGAGGTCCGGTCGAACTACACGCGCGAGCGGTTCGAGGAGCACGTGCGCATCGCGAAGGAGTACATCGCGGCCGGCGACATCTATCAGGTGGTGCTGTCCCAGCGCTTCGAAGCCGACGTCACGGTCGAGCCGTTCACGGTCTACCGGGCGCTGCGTCACGTGAATCCGTCGCCGTACATGTATTTCATGCGGATGGGCGGCGCGTCGATTGTCGGGCTCGTCCCCGGAAATGCTCGTGCGGGTCGAGGGTGCGCGGGTCGAGACGCATCCGATTGCGGGCACCCGGCCGCGCGGCCGCAACGCCGAAGAGGACATGCGGCTGGGCGAGGAGCTCAAGCGCAACGAGAAGGAGCGAGCCGAGCACGTGATGCTCGTCGACCTCGGGCGCAACGACGTGGGCCGGGTGTGCAAGTACGGCAGCGTCCGCGTGCCTCAGTTCATGGGGCTCGAACGCTTTTCACACGTCATGCACCTGACCTCGATTGTGGAGGGCCAACTGGCCGACGATCGCGACCGGCTCGATGCGCTCGTATCGTGTTTTCCGGCCGGCACGGTGTCGGGTGCGCCGAAGGTGCGTGCCATGCAAATCATCCACGAGCTCGAGCCGATCCCGACGCGGGCTCTACGCGGGCGCGGTCGGGTACGTCGACTTTGCCGGGAACCTCGACTTCTGCATCGCGATCCGTACGATTATCATTTCGAAGGGCCGGGCGCTGGCGCAGGCGGGCGCCGGGATCGTCATCGATTCGAATCCCACCGCAGAGTACGAAGAGACGCGCGACAAGGCGCGCGCACTCCTCAAGGCGCTCGAACTCGCGCAGCAAGGGCTGTAGCCATGGTGTGCGTTATCGATAACTACGATTCGTTCACGTACAACCTCGTCCAGTACCTCGGCGAGCTCGGCGCCGAGGTCCACGTCGTGCGCAACGACGCGGCGTCGGTTGAAGAAGTCGCGGCCACGCGCCCCGAACGCATCGTCATCTCGCCCGGACCGGGACGGCCCGAGGAGGCCGGCATCACGATGGCCGTGGTCCGTACGCTCGGTGAGAAGACGCCGATTCTGGGCGTGTGCCTCGGGCATCAGGCCATCGGCGCGGTGTTCGGCGGGCGGGTCGTGCGGGCGGGCGTACCGATGCACGGGAAGACGTCCACGATCGAGCACAACAGCCGAGGGGTGTTCAGCGGCCTGACGGAGCCGTTTGCGGCGTCGCGGTATCACTCGCTCGTGGTGTCGGACGAGGGACTGCCCGACGATCTGGAAGTGACGGCCAGAACGCGGGAGGACCACGTGATCATGGGGCTCAGGCACCGCACGTGGCCGGTGCACGGCGTGCAGTTTCACCCGGAGTCGATTCTGACGGGCGAGGGCCATCGCCTGCTGCGCAACTTTCTTGATGGGCGGCTGGACTAGAGATGTTTCCCGCACTGATCGAGAAACTGACGCGGCACGAAGACCTGACGAGCGACGAGGCGTCCGCCGCCATGGCGGAGGTCATGGAGGGCCGTGCCGCGCCTGCGCAGCTGGCCGGCCTGCTCGTGGGACTGGCCATGAAGGGCGAGCGCCCCATCGAAGTCGTCGGCCTCGCGCGCACGATGCGCGCGCACGCCGTGCCGGTGGCGAAACGCTACGAGCGCGTGTTCGACACGTGCGGGACCGGCGGCGATCGGTCCGGAACGTTCAATATTTCTTCATGCGTCGCGCTGGTCGTCGCGGCGTGCGGTGTCCGCGTCGCCAAGCATGGCAACCGGTCTGTGTCGAGCCTGTCCGGGAGCGCCGACGTGTTCGAAGCCCTGGGCGTCCGCGTGACGGCGCCGCCTGCGGTGGTCGAGCGCTGTCTGGCGGAGGCGGGCGTCGGATTCTTTTTCGCGCCGTCGTTTCATCCGTCGATGCGGCATGCGGCGCAGACGCGGCGCGATCTGGGCGTGCGCACCGCGTTCAATCTGCTCGGCCCGCTGACCAATCCGGCCGGCGCCACACGCCAGCTCGTCGGCGTCCCGCGGCCCGAACTGACGGAGTTGATGGCGCGATCGCTGATGCTGCTCGGATCCGAGCGCGCGTGGGTCGTGCACGGAGCGGACGGCATCGACGAGATTTCGACGGCCGGCTACACCAAGGTGTCGGAGTGCCGGGGCGGGTCGGTCAACACCTTCTACCTGCATCCGGGTGACGTCGGGCTGGCGAAGGCCAGCCCCGCGTCGCTCAAGGGTGGAGACGCGCAGGAGAACGCCCGCATCATCGAACGGGTTCTGGCCGGCGAACGCGGGGCGCCGCGCGACGTGGTGCTGCTCAACGCCGGCGCCGCGCTGCTGATTGCCGGTGAAGCCGCATCGGTCGACGAGGGCATGGCTCGTGCGTCGCGCGCCATCGACCGGGGCGACGCGCGGCGCACACTGGAGCAGCTCATTGCGGTGTCGACCGCCGAGGAGCTCGGCGCGGAGCGGCGCATGACGCGGATCCTGGGCACGATCGTGGCGGCGACACGCCGGATCGTGGAGGTCCGCCAGGAGCGCGAGCCGTTGGCGGTGCTGCGTGCCCGGAGTCGCGGGCCCTTCCCGGGCGAAACATGCCGGACGCGGATCGTTCCGCGCGGCCCTCGGGCGGCGCGACCGGCTCAACGTGATTGCCGAGTGCAAGCGCCGATCGCCGTCGCGTGGCGTGCTGCGGGCCGACTACGATCCGGTGGCCATCGCGCGTGACTACGTCGCAGCCGGCGCCGCGGCCGTGTCGGTGCTGACGGAGCCGACGTTCTTCGACGGGTCGCTCGATCACCTGGCGGCCGTGCGGGCCGCGGTGAGGGAAGTCGACGAAGAAGTTCCGGTGCTCCGCAAGGATTTCATCGTTTCGGAGTACCAGGTGCTCGAGGCCGCGGCGGCCGGCGCCGACGCCGTTCTCCTGATCGCCGCGGCGCTCGAAGTGGCGGAGTTGCGGTCGCTCGCCGCGTGCGCGGCGGAATGGGGAATGGACGCGCTGGTCGAGGTGCACGACGAGCGGGAGTTGTCGGCGGCGCTCGACGCCGGCGCGCGGATTGTCGGCGTCAACAACCGCAACCTCCGAACGCTCGAGGTCGACGTCAAGGCCTCGGAAGCGCTGATCGCGCTCATTCCGCCAGGCGTGATCGCCGTCAGCGAGAGCGGGCTGAAAACGGCGGACGATCTGGTGCGGTTGCGCCAGCTTGGCTATTCGGCGTTTCTCGTTGGCGAACGCCTGATGACCGTCGGCGGATCCAGGCGGGGCGTTACGGCAACTGTTGGCGGGCGTGACATGTTCGTAAAGATCTGCGGCATCACGCGGCGCGAGGATGCGGCCGCCGCCGTCAGCGCGGGCGCCAATGCGCTGGGGTTTGTGTTCTGGCCTGACAGCCCGAGGTTCATCGATCCCTTCCGGGCGCGGGCGGATTGTCGCCGGGCTTCCGCCGTTCGTGACGCCGGTCGGGGTGTTTGTCGATCAGCCGGCCGATTACGTGAACGCCGTCGCCAACCTCGCGCGCCTCGGCGTCGTCCAGTTGCACGGCGATGAGAAACCCGACTACGAGCCGACGATGACTCGGCCGGTGATGAAAGCCGTCGGTCTTCGCGCCGGCACGCTGGCCGCCATCGAGACGCTGGCCCTCGCGCGTCGTGGTCCTGCTCGATGTGCACGACCCGGTCCGGCGCGGCGGGACGGGGCGAACGGTGGACTGGGCGGACGCGGCGGCGGTGGCCGCGGCTGCGCGGGGGAGGAAGATCGTGTTCGCCGGCGGCCTGACGGCCGACAACGTCGGCGAGGCGATCGCGCGGGTGCGGCCGTTTGGCATCGACGTGTCCTCCGGAGTGGAGGCCGCGCCGGGTGTGAAGGATCACGGGCGCCTGAAGGCGCTGTTTGAGGCCATCCATGGCAGTTGTCACGCGACGCGATCCTGACGCGCGGGGGTATTTCGGCGACTTCGGTGGACGCTTCGTCCCCGAGACGCTCGTCGAGCCGATCGAGGAACTCGAGCGTGCGTATTTGGCCGTGCGGGACGATCCGGCGTTCGCGGCCGAGCTGAATCGGCTGCTGAAGCACTACGTGGGACGACCGACGCCGGTCTACGAGGCGCGGCGTCTGGCGGAGGCCTTCGGCGGCGCGCGCATCTTCCTGAAGCGCGAAGACCTGACGCATACAGGGGCGCACAAGATCAACAACGCTCTGGGCCAGGCGCTCCTCGCCTCGAGAATGGGCAAAAGGCGGATTGTCGCTGAAACCGGAGCAGGGCAGCACGGCGTGGCGACGGCGACCGCGTGCGCGCTGCTCGGCCTCGAGTGCCATGTCTACATGGGCTCGGAAGACATGGTGCGGCAGGAACTGAATGTGTTCCGCATGCGCCTGTTGGGCGCCGAAGTCTTGCGCGTCGACGTCGGGAAGCCGGACGCTCAAAGACGCGATCAACGAAGCCATGCGCGACTGGGTCACCAACGTGACCGACACGTACTATCTGCTGGGTTCGGTGCTCGGTCCGCATCCGTACCCGCTGATGGTCCGTGAATTTCAGTCGGTCATCGGGCGCGAGGCGCGCGAACAGATCCGCGAGCTCGCCGGCCGCCTTCCCGACGCCATCGTGGCGTGCGTCGGCGGCGGCAGCAACGCCATCGGCATCTTCGATGCGTTCATCGGCGACGCCGGGGTCCGGCTGATTGGCGTCGAGGCCGGCGGCGAAGCCATCATCCGCGGGCGTCACGCGGCGCGCTTCGCCGGCGGCAGCACCGGCGTGCTGCAGGGGACGCGCACCTTCATCCTGCAGGACGACGATGGCAATATCGAGTTGACGCATTCGATCTCGGCCGGCCTGGACTATGCCGCCGTGGGACCCGAGCATGCCTGGCTGCGCGCGAACGGCCGGGCCGAGTACGCCTACATCACCGACGACGAGGCGCTCGAAGCATTTCAGTCGTTGGCGCGACTGGAGGGGATTCTGCCCGCGCTCGAATCGGCGCACGCCGTGGCCTACGCGCGCCGGGTCGCGCAGGAGCTGGGCCCGAAGGGCATCCTGCTCGTGAACCTGTCGGGGCGCGGCGACAAAGACGTGCAGACGGTGGAAAAATGCCTTCGCGCCTGACCGACGTCTTTGCGCGGTTGCGCCAGGAGCAGCGGCCTGGCCTCGTGACGTATACGACGGCCGCCGATCCGGACGTGCGGCGATCGGCTGATATTCTGCGGGCGCTCGATCGCGCCGGCGCCGACGTCCTCGAAGTCGGCGTGCCGTTTTCGGACCCGCTGGCCGACGGCCCGGTGATCCAGCGTGCGACGGAGCGTG
Source organism: uncultured Acidobacteriota bacterium (assembly GCA_963755195.1). Taxonomy (GTDB): domain Bacteria; phylum Acidobacteriota; class Vicinamibacteria; order Vicinamibacterales; family CAVVIG01; genus CAVQJU01. The sequence goes on from CAVWIZ010000002.1 coordinate 790,926, forward strand.
CGCTCCTCGCTGGCGGCAGCTTGAGGACGTCGCTGAAGCTCATCGCGGACGTCCGGCCGCACGTGTCGGCGCCGATCGTGGTCTTCAGCTACGCGAACCCGCTCCTGCGCCTGGGCGTTCTCGAGTTCGCGCACCGGGCGGCCGATGCCGGCGTCGACGGCGTGCTCGCGCTCGATCTGCCGATCGAAGAAGCAGAGGAGTTTCGCGAGACGATGGCGGGTTCGGGGATCGACACGATTTTTCTGCTGAGCCCGACGACCACCGACGCGAGGATCAAGAAGGCGGCGGCGCTCGGGCGCGGCTTCCTGTACGGCATCTCGCGCCTGGGCGTGACGGGCGCCCGCGACCAGGTGTCGTCGGGCGCCGAAGCGCTCGTGCGGCGCATCCGGGGGTTTACGTCGCTGCCGGTGGCGCTCGGGTTCGGCATTGCGCGTCCGGAACATGTCGCGGAAGTGGGCCGGTATGCCGATGCCGCGGTGGTCGGGAGCGCGCTGGTGTCGCTGATTGCGGACGAAAGCGGATCGCCGCAGCTCGTCGATCGCGTCGAGGCCTACGTGCGATCGCTTCGACGCGCATGCCAGGGGAAGAAAGTTCAAAGTTTAAAGTCTGAAGTGCAAAGTCTAAAGTGCAAAGTGCAAAGTGCAAAGGTCAAAGTGAATGCCGACGCTTGACGATTTGCGGAATGACATCGACCGGGTGGACGAAGTGCTGGTGCGGCTGCTGAACGAGCGGGCGCGGTGCGCTTGCGAGATTGGCCGCTTGAAGAAGGAACAGGGGATTGACGTGTACCAGCCCGACCGCGAGAAGCAGGTGCTCGATCACGTGCGCGGCGTGGCGGCTGAAGGGCCGCTCGGGCCGGACGCGATTGCGCGGCTGTTCGAGCGCATCATCGACGAAGCACGGCGGCTGGAACGGCGGGTGGCGCACGACGAGGTGACGGGCGAGAACGACAAGCTATCATGAACGATCGCGTTCTGGAGGCGGAAGCCATGGTTGTAGTAATGGAAGAACGGGCGACGGAGACACAGATTGAGCAGGTGGTCTCGCGCCTGGTGGAAATGGGCATGGACGTGCACCGATCGACGGGCGTGTCCCGGACGGTGCTGGGGGTGGTGGGGCAGAAGCGTCCCGACCCCGGCCTGATTGAAATGCTCGACGGTGTGCACGAGGTGATGCGCATCTCCGAGCCGTACAAGCTGGCGAGCCGGACCTTCAAACCCGAAGGGACGATCATCACCGTGGGCGATGTCCGCATCGGCGGCGACGAGGTCATCGTCATGGCGGGGCCGTGTTCGGCGGAGACCGACAGCCAGGTCCAGGCGGCCGCGGCGGCCGTGCGGAAGGCCGGGGCCAAGATCTTCCGTGGCGGCGCGTTCAAACCGCGCAGCTCGCCCTACAGTTTCCAGGGACTCGGCGAAGAGGGTCTGCGGATGCTTCGCGACGCGGCGAAGGCCGAGAACCTGCAGCTCGTCACCGAGGTGATGGATGCCAACCAGATCGAGGTCATCGGCAAGTACGCCGACATCTATCAGGTGGGCGCGCGCAACATGCAGAACTTCACGCTGCTGCGCGAGCTCGGCTACGTGCGGAAGCCCGTGCTGCTCAAGCGCGGCATTGCGGCGACGATTGAAGAGTGGCTGCTCTCGGCCGAATACATCCTGAGCGGCGGCAACAACGATGTGATCCTGTGCGAGCGCGGCATCCGGACGTTCGAGACCGCGACCAGGAACACGTTCGATGTTTCGGCCATTCCGATCATCAAGAAGCTCAGCCACCTGCCGATCATCGCCGACCCGAGCCACGGTGCGGGCCGCCGTGACATGGTGGCGCCGATGGCCCGCGCGGCCGTGGCCGCCGGCGCCGACGGCCTGATCATCGAGGTGCACTGCGACCCCGATCACGCGCTCAGCGACGGGGCGCAGTCGATGTTCCCGGCGCAGTTCGATCGGTTGATGGCGGAGTTGCGGATCATCGCGCCGGCCATCGGACGCAGCATCTGCCTGGAGACCGTGGCGCGCCGCGGCTGGGGGGCCTAGCCGCTGATGGAGTTGCCTGTCATTCAGCCGGGCCGGCCGTTGCGATCCAACGGGCAGCCGCCGATCTTTCAGAAGATCGGCATCGTGGGGCTGGGCCTCATCGGCGGCTCGGTGGCGCTGGCGGCGCGTCAGCTCTGGCCGGCCGCGCTCGTGATCGGCGTCGACAACAAGGACGTGCTCGAGACGGCGATGCGGCTGCATGCCATCGACGTGGCCGCCGACGATCCGATTGTGCTGGCCGAGGCCGACCTTGTCATTCTCGCCGCGCCTGTCCGGCAGAACATCGAACGGCTCGCCGATCTCGAGAGCAACGTTCATCAATCCGCCGTGGTCACCGATACCGGCAGTACGAAGCGGGCCGTCGTGGCGGCTGCGCGCGGACTGCCCTCGCGGTTCAGCTTCATCGGCGGTCACCCGCTCGGCGGAAGCGCGAGGGGCGGTCTCGAGCACGCGCGCCCGGACCTGTTCGTCGGCCGCCCATGGCTGCTGACGCCCGTGGCCGAAGGGGGCGAGGCCATCGAGAAGTTGTCGGCGTTTGTCCGGGCGCTCGGCGCGGAGCCTCGAGTGCTCGATGTGGCCACGCACGATCGGGTGATGGCGTTTCTCAGCCACCTTCCACAGCTCACAGCCAGCGCGCTCATGCACGTGGTGGGCGAGGCCGTGGGGCCCGAGCGGCTGGCGCTCGCCGGTCGGGGGCTGGCCGATACGACTCGCCTCGCATCGAGCCCGCCGGAGATCTGGCGCGACATCGCGGCCACCAATGCCGACGAAATCGGTCCGGCGCTCGATGCGTTGATTGCCCTCCTTGAAGACCTGCGCCGCGATCTGCCCAAGGGCGATCGATTGGCCGACGTCTTCACGGCCGCGGAGATCTGGCGCCGCACGCTGAGCGCCTAGCAGCCCGTGGTGCAACTCCATCTGCATTCGAACGGCGAGGCATCCCGTCTGGCGGCGTTGCTCCTCCCTCAAATATTCCCGATATTCTCGGTCGTCGCGCCTTGCCAGCCGGGCGCCTCGCCGTTCTCGGTGCAACGATGGAGTTGCACCACGGGCTGCTAGGACGAAGACGCCATGGATGCCGTCATACTGAGCGCCTGCCGGACGCCGATTGGATCGTTTGGCGGACAGCTCAGGGATCTGTCGGCGAGCGATCTTGGGGCGGTGGTCATTCGTGAGGCCGTGGCGCGCGCGGCCGTGGACGTTCGTGACATCGGCGACGTGGTGATGGGCTGCGTCCTCCAGGCGGGCGCCGGGATGAACGTCGCGCGGCAAGCCGCGATCAGCGCCGGCGTTCCCGTCGACGTGCCGGCCGAAACCGTCAATCGCGTGTGCGGGTCGGGTCTTCAGGCGGTCGTGCATGCGGTTGAAGCGATCGCGGTCGGGTACGTCCACACGGTCGTCGCCGGCGGCACCGAGTCGATGTCGAGCGCGCCCTACTTGCTGAGGGGGGCGCGCTGGGGCTACCGACTGGGCCACGCCGAGGCCGTCGACTCTTTGCTGGCTGAGGGACTCACCTGCGCCATCAACTCCTGCCACATGGGCGTGACGGCCGAGGAAATCGCGTCGCGTTACGGAATCTCGCGAGCCGACCAGGACGGGTTTGCCGCCGAGAGCCAACGGCGGGCCGTCCGCGCGAGGGGCGACGGAAGCTTCAGGGCGGAAATCGTGCCTGTGAACGTGCCCCAGAAGAAAGGCGATCCGCTTCGCGTGGACAGCGACGAGTACCCCCGCGCCGGCACCACCGCCGAGACGCTGGCCTCGTTGAGGCCCGCCTTCAAGAAAGACGGGTCGGTGACCGCCGGGAATGCGTCCGGGATCAACGACGGCGCCGCCGCCCTCGTCGTCACCAGCGCGGAGCGCGCTCGGGCGATCGGCACGCCGCCGCTCGCTCGAATCCTGGCGTACGCCGTGGCGGGCGTCGATCCGAAGATCATGGGGATGGGGCCGGTCCCCGCCGTGCGGCGTGTCCTCGATCGTGCCGGGCTCACCACGGGCCAGGTCGATCTGTTCGAATTGAACGAGGCGTTTGCCGTGCAGTCGCTCGCCGTGATCCGCGAGCTCGGCCTCGATCCCGCGAAAGTGAACGTGCACGGCGGCGCAATCAGCCTGGGCCATCCCATCGGTGCCAGCGGCGCGCGCATCCTGACGACGCTGGTGCACGCGCTGCGGGCGAAGCAGCGCCGTTACGGGATTGCGGCGCTGTGCATCGGCGGCGGGATGGGGATTGCGATGGCCGTCGAAGCCCTGTGAACGATGTGAATGACGTGAGCAACGTGACGTGAGGGAAGTGATTCTCCTGCGTCAGGCCCATGACGACATCATCGCTCACGCGCGCGGCGCGGCCCCGGCCGAGTGCTGCGGCCTCCTCGTCGGCGCGGGCGACACGATTATCGAAGCCGTGCGAACCCGCAACCTCGCAACCGACCCCAGCCGTTTCCTGATTGCTCCTGAAGATCACATCAACGCCAGGCGCGAGGCTCGCCAACGAGATCTTGACGTGCTGGGCTTCTACCACTCGCATCCGCGGTCAGCGGCGACGCCCTCGCCGACCGATCTGGCGGAAGCGTCGTATCCGGGGCATCTGTACCTGATCGTCAGCGTGCAGGCCGAGCCGGCGGACGTGCGTATCTTTCAGTTCGAGGGCGGCGCCTTCCGTGAGACGGCGTGGACGTCAGAGATCGCGGATGCCAGGGCGAACCTCGACCGTGACGGTGGCCTGTGAAACGGCCTTGCCGCCTTTCTTCAGCCGGAGCGTCACCTTGAAGTGGCCCGCGCGGAAGATGTGGTCGACGGTGAATCGGCGCTTGAACGTGCTCTTGCCCGGCTCGTAAGGCTCGCAGTCCGACGTCGTCTGCGACTCGGTGCCGTCGCCCCAATCCCACTCGGTCGTGGTGCAGTAGAAGTCTTCGAGGTCGTCCGGACCGCCGTTGAGCTCGGCGGTGATCGCGATGCGCGCCGGAGACATGCCGATGTTCGGACGGGCGGTCAGCGTCAGCTTCGGACGCTTGTCCTTCTCTTTGTCCGCATCCTTGTCCTTCGAGGACTTGTCCTGTGGTTGTGCCGCCGCGGTGATGGCCGCGGTGAACAGGAGGCACGCGGCGCCGGCCCATCGCAGACGCCGTTGGTTCGTCATGAACGGTCCCTCCGGGGCGGCCAGACAAAATTGTCGCGGCCAAGAAGAATTTGTCGCGAACGCTTCAACATATTGTACGGCGCTCTGTCTGGCCCGGGCAAGGCATTCAAGCCATAATGGCCCGATGATGCCAGTCGCGACGTCGTCGCCGATCGCGTGCCTGTCGGCGCCCCTCCCCGGCGTTGCCGCCGACATGCTGATCGTGCCGTGGTTCGAGGACGATGCGCCGTCGGCGGTGCCGGGACTTGACGCGGCGACCGGTGGAGATCTCACGCGGGCGCTCGAGTCGAAGGAGTTCAGGGCCCGTCCGTACGAACTATTCGTGGCGCCGATTGTCGATCGCGCGTGGAAGGTTCGGCGCGTCGCTTTCGTCGGCGCCGGCCGCGCGGCCGGCTTTGGCGGCGACCTGGCGCGCAAGGTCGCCGCAAGCAGCGGTCTGGCCATGAAGCAGCGGCGTGTCGCGCGCGCCGCGTTTCTCGTTCGCGGCGGCGGCGCCCGCGGTGACACGGTCACGGAGATCGCGCAGGCGGTGGCCGAAGGCCTGACGCTTTCTGAGTTCAACATCAGCCTTTACAAGACGAGTGACGTGCCGCCCGGAGATGCGCCCGCCTGGACGATGGTCGCCGCCCCGGCGGCCGGCGGCGCGCCGGCGATTGCCGAAGCGGTCCGGCGAGGGCGGCTGCTCGGCGAATGCAGCAACATGGCGCGCGAGCTGTCGAACGAGCCCGGAAACACGCTGACGCCGCGTGAATTCGCGCGGCGGTCTGCAGGCATTGCATCGGGAAATGGGCTGTCGTTCGAGGTGCTGGACGAGAAGGCCATCGAACGACTCGGCATGGGACTCCTGCTCGGCGTCGCGCGCGGCAGCAACGAGCCTCCGCGCCTGATGGTGTTGCGGCACGATCCGCCGGGCGCTCCGGCCGATCGCGTGCTCGGCCTCGTCGGCAAGGGCATCACGTTCGACACCGGCGGCATATCGATCAAGCCGGCCGACGGCATGGAGCGCATGAAAGACGACATGGCCGGAGGCGCCGCCGTGGTGTGCGCCATGCGGGCCATCGCCGCGCTCAACGCGCCGGTACGCGTCGTCGGCGTGGTGCCGACCACGGAGAACATGCCGGGCGGCAAAGCGATCAAACCGGGCGACATTCTGAAGAGTGCGGAAGGGAAGACCGTCGAGATCATCAACACCGACGCCGAAGGCCGGCTCATTCTCGGGGACGGTCTCTGGTACGCGCGACAACTCGGCGCGACGCACCTGGTGGACGTCGCCACGCTCACGGGCGCGATCGTCGTCGCGCTGGGCAAGATCACGAGCGGCCTGTTCGGCACACCGCCCGAGTGGGTGGACCTGGTGCGCCGCGTGGCCAATCGCGCGGGCGACCGCGTGTGGCCGATGCCGACGTTCGAGGAATACGAGGAACAGATCAAGAGCGAAATTGCCGACCTGGTGAACTCCGCCGGGCGTCCGGCCGGGTCCGTCACCGCGGCGCTGTTCCTGAAGGCGTTCACCGGCGGCCTGCCGTGGGCCCACCTCGACATCGCCGGAACCGCGTGGATCGAGGAAGCCAAACCCTACCTGCCGAAAGGGCCGAGCGGCGTCGCGGTCCGCACGCTCGCCGAGCTGGCGTTCACCAGCCGCGAATGGGTCTAGCCGCGTTCTTACAGCGGGAACCCGTCACGGTTCGGATCATCGAGCCCAGGGGCGACCCGACCGGCCTGGCCGACGTGTTGCTGCGTTCGCTGGGCCTGACCGGCGTGCTCGCGCTCATCGCCGTCGTGGCAGGGGTGGTGTTGGCGGCCGTGCTGTTTACGATCCGCTCGCGATCCAACTGAGAACGAGAGTCTGACACTCCGCGGATGGAGACCGCGTCACGACCGCGCCAGAGCTGTCTGAATCGCGTTCTTGATCTGCTCGAGATGGTACGGCTTCCCGACGAATTCGAACGCTTTCGAATCCGCGCCCACCGCTTCGTCGAGCCGGGCCTTGTTGGTGGTGGTCAAGACCAGGCCGCGACCCTTCATCGCGTGGCTGTCGATCAGCGTCTTGAAGAAGGCCCAGTTCTCAAGGTATGGCGGCGTAATGTCAAAGATCACCACGTTCGGCTGGTGCTGCGCCATGTAGCGGACGAAATCGATGTTGCCCTTTTTCAGGTCCGTGAAATGGCATCCGATCAGACACTGGAAGCCCGACGCACTGAGCATCCGTTCGACCATCTCAGCGGTGTCGTCGCTGGCGTTGAACAGCGCGACGGTCTGTTTGACTTGTTTGGTGGGAGGAGGCTGGGGATCAGTCATATGATGCGCACCCTAAAGGCCTATGCCTCGGAGCGTCGTTTACACGCAGTTTGCACAGACACTTAGCGTTCGCCTGGGAGCTCGACGCCGACTGTATTGAGTTGCACGCCGAACATATCCTCCTTATGGACAGCAGGATGTTCAGTATTGAACAGGTACCCCCGCCGTTCGGTATTGAACACGCGCCACGCGGGCGGGCATGGTCGAATAAGGCTTGTTGATCACGTCCACCATTGGCCACGGAGTGCATCGCGTCCTCCACATCGGCGGGAGCCCGACACACGCTCGGGCAATTCGAGATGCGCTCACCGATTCGAGAAGCGGTCTCTACGAAATCGAATGGGTGGAGAAGCTCTCCGACGGTCTTGACCGGCTGACCGCGAACCACACGAGCGCGGTGCTTCTGGATCTGCAACTGCCCGATTCCCCGGGCCTCGACGGGCTGGAGAACGCTGCTTCGGGCGTCCACCGCCATACCGGTCCTCGTCGTCGGCGCGGACGACAACGAAGAGATGGCGCGGTCCGTCATCCAGGCTGGAGCGCACGACTACCTTCTCAGCGGCCGGCTCGACAGCTACTGGCTGCCGCGCGCGCTGAGTCAGCGCGATTGAACGGCAACTGTCGGAAAAGGCCTTCCTGGCGGAAGCAGAGCGACTGGCGCTCAGGCTCAATTCCAGGGGCGAGGCCCTGCTCAGCACCGACACGTCGGGCCGTGTCATCCGTCTCAACGGCGTCGCGGAAGCATTGACGGGTTGGCGCTAGCGCCGATGCGGCCGGCCGGCCGATCGACGAGGTGCTCTGCGTGATCGACGGCACGACACGCGAGCGGTACGCGGCTCCCTGGCAGCCGACGAGTCCGGGAAGCCGGAGCCCGAGGCTCGTCGCGAACTGCATGCTGATCCGGCGGGACGGGTCGGAGGCCGCGGTCGAGCACTCGACCGATACCACCCACGACCGCCTCGGGCATGGTGACCGGCACGGCGATCGTGTTCCGCGACGTCAGCGCGGCGCACGCGATGTCCATGCGAACTGTCCCATCTCGCGAGCCACGATCCGCTGACCGACCTGCCGAATCGCCTGTTGCTGGCCGACCGGCTGGGCCGCGCGCTTGCGCTGGCCCACCGCCACCGGCGGCGGCTGGCGGTCCTCTTTCTGGACGTCGATCACTTCAAGCACATCAACGACTCGCTCGGACACCTGCTTGGCGACGAGCTGCTTCGAGCCGTCGGACGAGAAGTGACGATGTGCGTCCGGAGCTCCGACACCGTCAGCCGGCACGGCGGGGACGAATTCGTGGTGGTGCTGTCGGAGCTCGAGCACGCGGAAGATGCGGCCATCGGCGCGCAGAAGATCATCGCCGCGCTCGCCCGGCCTCACAAGCTCGCCGGTCACGAGCTCCACATCACCGTGAGCATCGGCATCAGCGTGTACCCCGATGATGGCGAGGATGCGGAGACGCTGCTCAAGCGCGCCGACATGGCGTTGTACCACGCGAAGGATCAAGGGCGGGACTGCTACCAGTTCTTCAAGCCCGACCTGAACGTGCGCGCCGTCGAACGGCAGTCGATCGAAGCAGGTCTGCACAGCGCGCTCGACAAGCGGGAGTTCGAGCTGTTCTACCAGCCGAAGGTGAACCTGAAGACCGGCGCCGTGGTCGGTGCCGAGGCGCTGATCCGCTGGCGGCATCCGGAGCGGGGATTGGTCGAGCCCGCGCGAGTTCGTGCCGATCGCGGAAGACTGCGGTCTGATCAAGCCCATCGGCCGCTGGGTCGTCCGGGAAGCGTGCCGGCAGGCGCAGGCGTGGCAGGAGGCCGGCCTGCAGCCGATTCCGGTGTCCGTCAACATTTCCGCCGTCGAGCTTCGGCAGCAAAGACTTCCTGAAGAGCATCGTCGACATCTTGAAGGAGACGTGCCTCGATCCGCGCTATCTCGAGCTCGAGCTCACCGAAAGCGTGCTGATGGCGCACGTCGAGGCCACGAACTGCGATGCTCCAGGCGCTCAAGACCGTGGGCGTGCAGATCGCGATCGACGATTTCGGCACCGGATGCTCGAGCCTGAGTTATCTGAGAGATTTTCCCATCGACGCGTTGAAAGTCGACAAGTCGTTCGTCCAGGAGATCACGTCCGGCTCGACGCCGGCGCCCATCGTCAGCGCCGTGATCAGCATGGGCAAGAGCCTCAAGCATCGGGTGATTGCAGAGGGCGTGGAAACGCGGGAGCAGCTCGCTTTCCTTCAGGCCGAGGACTGCGACGAAGGGCAGGGATACTTGTTCAGCCGGCCCGTGGTCGCGCGAGCAGTTCGCCGACATGCTGGCAAGCAGGCAGGACCCGTCGCCAGGTGCGCACTGCCGAACGGCGCTCTGGATGGCGACGTTGAGGAGCAGACCGATGGCCAGCGCAACGACAAACCGCGGAAGGGATCGTGGCGTTGTTCAACGCCAGCGACGACACGATCGACATGGTGCAGAAGCTTCTGACCGATTCAGGCGGCGATCAGACGCTGATCTGGTGTCACTTCGCGGACTTGAAAAAGGGCGTCGTCAATTTCGACAACTACATGGACAAGCACAACCCCGAGGTCGTGATCTTCGACCTCTCACCGCCGTACGACGAGAACTGGCGATTTCTTCAAGACGATGCGCGACGCCAAGGCGATGGGCGGGCGCGGCGTCGTCCTGACGACCACCAACAAGGACCGGCTCGATGAAGTTCTCGGCGAGGACTCGCATGCCCTGGAAGTGGTGGGGAAGACCGAAGACCTTCAACAGATTGAACAGGCGATCGCGTTGGAGACGGGGAAGGCCGTCGCGCTGAGGACTGCGGCGACCTCGAACCGCTGACGCTATTGATGCGCCACGGTGGCGACGCTTTTCAGCGACGTCTGGTACTTGCGGACGGCGTTCAACAGCCCTTCGGCAATCCGTTGGCGATATGCAGATGCGCGCAGGAGCCTGGCATCCTGCGCGTTGGTGACGAACGACACCTCAGCCAGCACGCTCGGCATGGCCGCGCCAATGAGCACCACAAACGGCGCCTGCTTCACGCCGAGGTCCTTGATGCCTTTGTTGGCGCCGCGAAGACGCTCGACCATTGAACGCTGCACGAGCGTCGCGAGGTCGCGCGACTCGTCCAGCTTGTTGTTGAGCGCAATCGCCTTGACGAGGTCCGGCAAGGCGGCCATGGCCTGGCCCGAGGCGGCGTTCTCGCGGGCGGCGACAGAGGCGGCGCTCAAGTTGTTCGCGAAGTTCAGGAAATAGGTTTCGATCCCCCTCGCCTGAACGTTTTCGCTCGCGTTCGCGTGAATGGAGAGAAACAGATCGGCGCCTTCCCGGTTGGCAATCGCCGTCCGTTCCGGCAGCGGCACGAATTCGTCGGTCCGGCGCGTGAGCACGACCTCCATACCGACGAGCTTTTCCACCAGGAGTTTTTCAAGCCGGAGTGCGACGTCCAGCACGAGCTCGGCTTCGGTGACATCCTTGCCCGTGGCGCCCGGATCGTGACCGCCGTGGCCCGGGTCGATCACGATGCGCGAGACGCCGAGCCCCAGCTGGCGCGAGATGGAAAACCCGCCGTTCGAATTCTTCGCTGGCGGCGCCCCGAGAGAGCCGTGCCCGTTGAGTGCTTCCGGCAAGCCCTGCCCGCCGGTCAACTCTGGCGCGGACGCCGGCCTGGAACCGACTGCGTCGGCGATCGCCGCGACATTTCGTGGATCGACCGACGGCAGCCGCCTGGCCCACGTTGTCGTCAAGCGCTTCGAGGCCAAAAGCGCGTCTGGAGCCTTTCCGCGGACGCAGTCGATGACCAGTCGGTAGGGATCGTAGAGCGCGTAGACGCTGTAGGTCGAGACGCCTCCTGCGTCGAGAACAACGCGCGTCGTGCGATTCTCATGTCGGCCGAGGCGCACCTGGCGGACCACGTCCGAATCCGTGTTGAAGCGAAGCGTCTGATCGAGAAGGGAAGCCGCGGCGCGCGCCGGAGTCAGGTCCACGAACACCCGGTCGGGACCCGCGATGCGCTCTTCGTGAAATGTCACTTCCGCGTCGAGCTCGATCGTGATGCGCACGGCGTCGGGGAGCACCGAACGTCTGACGGATCGTATCGTCGCGACAGGCCCGGCAACAGGCGTCGCGACGGGGACGACGACTGGGGAGGCCGTGGGTACGGACGCGGTGGCGTGCGGTCGAGCCTGGAGCGCCGGCTCCAGGGCGTCGATGACCGCGGGCACGCGCTTCACCAGCTTGCTGGTGGGGTAAGTGGCGACGAGCCGCTGCAGGAGCCGCACACCCGACGTTTCTGTCGTGGACGTCGCCAAACCGGCCGAACGCGTCGAGCGACAGGCGCCCGGCCTGCCAGAGCGCGTTGTCGCTGTAGCCGCTGGCCGGATACTGTCGCACCAGAGCCTGGTAGGCGGCGACGACGCCATGGATGTCGTTCAGCGCCTCGGGAGACGCGTCGGCGCCGGTGATCGCGGCGCGGACGGTCCGCTCGCGAGAGAGCGCCTCAACATAGAGGTCGTGGTCGGTCTCCTGGCCGAACACCGGGCGCACGAGCGTTCCGGCGCTCATCATCAGGATCGTCACGATCCCGGCACGCCACACGGGCGTTCGCCGTCTAGCCCCGGACCCGTGTTCATCTGAGCTGCGCATCCACTTCGTCGAAATACTGTTTGTCGACGAGCACTTCGCGCGCCTTTCCACCGGCCGCCGCCGACACGAGGCCTTCCATCTCCATCATGTCCACGAGCCTCGCTGCGCGGCTGAACCCGATGCGCAGCCGGCGCTGCAGATACGAAATCGACGCCTGGCCGCTCTGCACGACGATGCGCGCCGCCTCGTCGTAGAGGTCGTCCTTGTCGAACTCGAGCGCCGTCGTTCACGGTTTTTTCGTCCGCCGTGATCGACTCGTTGTACGTCGGCTTGCCCTGTTTCCGGAGGAAGCTGGCCAGCCGCGCGCTCTCCTGTTCGGAGATATACGGTCCGTGCAGACGCACGAAGCGAGACGAAGCCGGCGGCAGAAAGAGCATGTCGCCGCGGCCGAGCAGCTGCTCGGCGCCGTTGCTGTCGAGAATGGTGCGCGAGTCGATCTTGGACTGCACGCGGAACGAAATCCGCGACGGCATGTTCGCCTTGATGAGGCCGGTGATGACGTCCACCGACGGCCGCTGCGTGGCGAGGATGAGGTGGATGCCGACCGCGCGCGCCATCTGGGCGAGCCGCGCGATCGATTCTTCGACCTCGTTGCTCGCCACCATCATCAGGTCCGCGAGCTCGTCGATGACCACGACGATGAAGGGGAGGGGCTTCGGATCCTGACCGTCCTTCGGCGTGCGTTTCTCGGTCAGCGCCTGCTGCACGTTGCGGTTGAACTGGTCGATGTTGCGCACGCCCTCGGCCGCGAGCGTCTTGTAGCGCTCTTCCATTTCGCGCACCGCCCACCGCAGCGCGTTGGCGGCCTGTTTCGGGTCCACGACGACCGGCGTGAGCAGGTGCGGGATGTCTTCGTACATCCCGAGCTCGAGGCGCTTGGGATCGATCATGATCATCCGCACATCGTCTGGCGTCGCGCGATAGAGGATGCTCGTCAGCATGCCGTTGATGCCGACCGACTTGCCGGCGCCGGTCGACCCGGCAATGAGCAGGTGCGGCATGGTGGCGAGATCCGCCACGAACGGCTCGCCATGAATCGTCTTGCCCAGCGCAATCGTGAGCTTCGACGTGGAACGGCGGTAGGTCTCCGACTCGAGCAGCTCGCGCAGCGAAATCTGCTCGCGCGAGACGTTCGGAATCTGAATACCGACCGTGGACTTGCCGGGGATGCGGTCGATCAAGACGGACTCGGCCTGCATCGCCAGGCACAGGTCGTCAGCGAGGCCCGTGATCTTCGAGTACTTCACGCCCGCGTCGGGCTTGAACTCGAAGGTCGTCACGACCGGGCCCGGGTGGATCTGGACGACAGTGCCCTCGACCGAGAATTCACGGCACTTCTCCTCGAGGAGCCGTGCGCCGTCCATGAGCTCGCGCTCGTCGATCTTGCGCTCGGTTTTCGCGGCGTCGAGGAGCGCCGGGGGCGGCAGCGCGTACTCGCCCCGGCGCCGCTCGGCCGGCGGCTTCAGCGAGGGTTCAGGATCGGAGAGCGGAAGGGCAGGCGCCGGCAGACTGACCCTGGGGGGCTTGGGCGGCGCAAACGATTTCGGGCTGCCGAAGCCGCCCGCCGCCACGGCGGCCTCGTCGTCTTCCTCTCGCCCATCGCGCTTGCGGAGGGCTTTCGCCGGTGCATCGACGGCGGCGGCCGCCGCGGCCTTGCCGTCGGCTGTAGAAGCCGTCGCCAGGGCGGACACTCCGCCCGGAACAGGGGCCGGGGCGCCCTTCTTCGTGTGCTTGGCGATCACCTCGCGCCGCTGCTTGTCGCGCCGTCGCGCTTCACGCCATTCGACGAAGGACGCCGCGGTACGCCGCGACGCCTCCGTCGCGGCCCCGACGATCGCCGCGAACAGGCGGCCGAACGAAAACTGGGTGGACATGATCACCGCCAGCGCGATCAGCGTCACGATGACGATGAGGGAGCCCGTGCGGTTGAGATATTCGGCGAACTCCTTGGCCAGCCACTCGCCGATGTAGCCGCCAGCCCGGAACGATTTGCCCGCCACGTCGAGCGTGTTGAAGACGAGGCTCAGAAACGCGCTCGTGCACGCGAAGAGCAAACCCGCGCCCGTGGTTTTTGTGCCCACGGCGTCGATGGAGCGGCACCAGAAGTAGTTCCAGCCGATGACCACGAGAAAGGCGGGGATGAGATATGCGGCATAGCCGAAGAACTGAAACGACAGTTCGGCGAGAAACGCTCCAACCCGGCCGGCGAAGTTGATCGGCGCCGCGTACGATCCGGTGCTGAAGAACCAGACCGGGTCGGACGGTTCGTAGCTGGCGAGCGACACAATCCAGATCAGCGCGGCGGCAAACAACGCCACGCCGACGAACTCGCTGAAGCGGCGCGAAGCGGTCGATCCACTCACGGGTCAGATCTCCATGATGACGGGCAGCACAAAGGGCCGGCGGCCCGAGCGCTTGCGAAGGAAGCGGCGCAGCTCGACCCGCAGTTTTTCCTTGATCAGGCCCTGATCGGTGCGTTCCTCGACGCTTGTCTGTTCCATGACGTCGCTGAGCAGGCGCGCGCCGTCGCTCAGGAGCTCCTGGCTGTTTTCCATCACGAATCCTCGCGTGATGATTTCAGGGACGCCTTCGAGCGCTCCGGTCTGTTTGTTGATGGCCACGACGGGCACCACGAGGCCGTCTTCCGCCAGGTGGCGTCGATCGCGCAACACTTCGTCGCCCACTTCGCCCGTGAGGGTGTCGTCGATCAGTACGCGCCCAACCGCTGTCTTGCCGGCCAGGCGTCCGCCAGCGGCGTCGAAGTGGAGCACGTCGCCGTTTTCCGCGAGGAGGATCTCGGGTTGGGGCTCGCGCCCGGCAAACACCTTGCCGGCGATCCGCGCGTGCTGGGAAAGCTGCCGGTATTCGCCGTGCACGGGCACGAAGTAACGGGGCTTCACGAGCGAGAGCACCAGCTTCTGTTCTTCCTGGCTGCCGTGGCCCGACACGTGGACGTGCTTGATACCTTCGTAGATCACGTCGGCGCCCCGGCGCGCGAGGTGGTTGAGGATGCGCCCGATCGCTTTCTCGTTCCCCGGAATCGAGCGGGCCGACAGCACGACCGTGTCGCCCGAGGCCAGCTTCACGTGGCGGTGGTCGTCGATCGCGATGCGTGAGAGCGCCGACCTGGGCTCACCCTGGGAACCGGTGCTGAGGCACAAGACGTCCTGGGCCGGATAGGTGCCGATGTCGGAATCGCGAATCTGCACACCCGGCGGAATCTTGAGATAGCCCAGCCGCTGCGCGATCTCGGAGTTCTGCATCATGCCGCGGCCGACGAACGCGACCTTCCGGTCGAACTGGGCGGCCAGGTCCACGAGGATCTGCATCCGGTAGATGCTCGACGCGAACGCGGCCACGATGATCCGGCCGGTGGCGCTCGTGAAGATTTCTTCGAACGCGTCCACCACCTCGAGCTCCGACCCCGTGAAGCCGCGGCGATCGATGTTCGTGCTGTCGGCGAACAGCGCCAGCACACCGGCGGAGCCGAGCTCCGCGAACCGGTGCACGTCGAAATGCTGGCCGTCGATCGGCGTCTGGTCGATTTTGAAGTCGCCCGTGTGGACCACGACGCCGACCGGTGTGTGGATGGCCAGCGCGACGCAGTCGGGCATGCTGTGGGTGACGCGGAGGAATTCGATTTCGAACGGGCCGACGGTGACGCGGTCGCGCGGCCGGACCGCCACCAGCCGATGCGCGCCGTCGAGGCCGTGCTCCTGCAGTTTGGGTTCGATGAACGCGAGTGTCAGCGGCGTGGCGTAGACCGGACCCGTCACGTAGGGCAGCACGTGCGGCACGGCGCCGATGTGATCCTCGTGGCCGTGCGTCAGCACGAGCGCCGCGGCCGGCCCCTTCTGCTGCAGGTACGTCATATCCGGGATGATGCGATCGACCCCCAACAACTCAGGGTCGGGAAACATCACGCCCGCATCGACGACGATCATCGTCTCGTCCCAGCTGAGCGCCAGCATGTTCATGCCGAACTCGCCGAGTCCGCCGAGTGCCACTACTTCGAGCATTCGTGCAATCCGGAAAAGCCAAACCTCCACAGGCGCTCGTTCCGGGTGGAACGGACTTCCGGCGGGGGAGCCGCTGTCGCGGCTCAATCAGGCTGCTGGGCGCGCCTGAAAACTAGGGGGCGGGATGTGCTGTCCGCTGAACAACTTAACAGGCGAAACTATAACACAGCTTCTCGGCCGGCCGGTAACCCATCCGCCGCGTTGGCCAGGCGAATAAGTTCAGGGATATCCAGGGTTTCCGGACGCCTGCGGCCATCGATGCCCGCATCGCGCAGGAGGACGGAAATCGACGCGCGATCCGAGGACCGGTAGGCGAGGAGGGCATTGTCGAGTGTCTTGCGTCGCCGGGTGAAAATCCCCTGGACGAGGGCCACGAAAGTTGCCCGATTTCGCAGGAGGGGGTCGGCAGGGTGAAAGCGGAGCCGCACGAGCGCCGACTGGACCTTGGGTGCCGGCCGGAACGCGCCGGCCGGGAGCGCGAGCAGGCGCTCGACCGACGCGGACAGACGAATCAGCACGCTCAGCACGCCGTACTCCTTGGTGCCGGGCCGCGCCACAAGGCGATCGGCGACCTCTCGCTGCACCATCACGGTCGCGTCCGCCAGCGGGATGCCGGCATCGTAGAGATCGATGAGCGCGAACAGGATCGGGGAGGCCACGTTGTAGGGGAGGTTCCCGGCCACACGGACCGGCGCCTCGGGCGGGTGCGCGCGGATCCAGCCAGTCTCCAGGAAGTCCCCTTCGACAATTTCCAGGTTCGGCGGAGCGGTCTGCCGGAGAAGCGCCGCCAGGTCGCGGTCGATTTCGAACGCGGTCACTGCGCGAACCCGCGCGGTCAGCTCGCGCGTCAGCGCTCCCCGGCCCGGCCCGATTTCGAAAAACACATCGTCTCGCGCCGGCGCGATCGCGCGGATGACTTTCACCACCCAGGCGGGTTCGAGGAAGTGTTGGCCGAAGCGCTTGCGAGTCACCATGGCGATGTGTCAGTGGCCATTACACGGTGGTTTACTGCCAGTCACGACGATCAACGCTGAGCACGCTGAGCACGCTGAGCACGCTGAGAGAACTGATTTATTCCCCGCCTGTGAATCAAACGGCCCGACGCGGGCGGCCTGCAACTCAGGCCGAGAAGGCAGAGCGATCGGGCGTGGACGAACGACGACAAAGGCGTGACCTGTCGTTCGTCCGCGCCCGATCGCTCCGCTTTCCGCCGCTTCGCGGCGCCGCGTCGGGGGTCATCTCTGCGTCCTCTGCGAGCTCTGCGAACTCTGCGTTTTTCCGTGTGTTCGTTGCCAGCGGTACAGGTTTAGCCAAGACGGCCCACTAGTCCTGCTGCTGCCAGTACTTCTGCTCGATGTCTTCGATCTCCTCCTCGCTCAACCCGAAGTAGTGGCCGATTTCGTGGATGAGGGTTTCGCCGATCGCGATCACGAGATCGTCCTCGTCTTCCGACGAGCGCTCGAGCGGTCCCTGGAAGAGCAGAATCCGATCGGGCAGGGCATTGCCGTAGTCCCAGCGCCGTTCGGTGAGCGGGGTGCCCTGATAGAGGCCGAGCAGCGTGTCGGGCGGCTCAATCTCCATCTCCCTGAGGAGCGCCCGGGAGGGCTCGGGTTCGACGACGATCGCCAGATTGGCCATCGCCTCGCGGAAGCGGTGCGGAATGCCGCGCAGTGCGTCAGCGACGAGGGCGTCGAATGCGTCGCGTTCCACCGGAGCGTTTCGCTGTTGTCTTGCGTTTCGTCTTGCGTTTCGTCTTGCGCGCCGGCGTGCGTGGAGCGGCCGGCGACTGGAAGTAGTCGCATGCGTCCGACACCGCGCAGATCTCACACCGCGGCTGGCGCGCGTGGCAGATGCGGCGGCCGTGCAGGATGAGCGTGTCCGACGCGCGCGTCCATCGTTTTGGCGGCAGCGCGGCGCACAACTGCTGCTCGACGGTTTCGGCGTCGTCCGATTCCGCGATGCCGATGCGGTTGGTGACCCGCAAGACATGCCGATCGACCGGCAATCCCGGTACGCCGAGCGCGTGCCCCAGGACGACGTTCGCCGTCTTGCGGCCGACGCCAGGCAGTTCGACAAGCGCGTCCATGTCGGCCGGCACCTCGCCGTGATGTCGCGCGACCAGCGCGTGCGCCATGCCGACGAGCGCCTTCGACTTCGCGCGAAAAAACCCCGTGGAGTGAATCTGAGGTTCGAGCTCGGCCGGCGTGGCGGCGGCGAGGGCCGCGGCGTTCGGGTACTTCTCGAACAGCGCCGGCGTCACCATGTTCACGCGCTGATCGGTTGACTGGGCCGACAACATTGTCGCGGCCAGCAGCTCAAAGGCATTCGTGTAGTGCAGCTCCGTGTCGGCGTCCGGATGCTGCGTTTCGAGCGCGTCGAGAATGCGCTTCGTGTCGGCGGGCGTCTTCACTGGTTTCTAGTGAATCGGCCCGGTGCCCTTGTTCCAGCCCACGTTGGTGTACGAATCGGAGTAGACGCGCCAGTGTTCCTGGAGCGCGGCGATGAGATTCGGCACGAATTGCACCGGCACGACGACCTTGACCCGCACGGGCGCGCGGACGACATGCTCGGCCTCGGCTTCCTTGATTTCTTTGTCCGAGAGCGGCATCACCTCACAGAACGTGAGCGTGAAATCAAACGGCGTATGCGCGATGGAGCAGAAGTTCGCATACGTGCGCGGTGTGGTCGCGGTGTCGTCGGGGACGATGGTGAAGTTGATTTGCTTGGGCTGATCGGCCATGCCTCACAGTCTAAGCGTAAAACGCGCCCACAGTTCAGTACTTCCTCATCACGCCGACGACGACGCCCTGCACCTGCACCTGATCGGGATCGACGAAAATCGGCTGCATGGCCGCGTTGGCCGGCTGGAGGCGAATCCGGCCGCCGGGATCGCGATAGAACTTCTTGAGCGTCACGTCCGATCCGCGCAGCAGCGCGATGACCATTTCGCCGTTGTCGGCGGTTTTCCGATCTTCGACAACCACGAAGTCGCCGTCGCGGATTTGCTCGTCGATCATCGAATCGCCGCGGACGCGGAGGACGTATGTGTCGCGCTTGCCGACCAGGTCTTCAGGGACGGCGATCGTTTCGTCGGACGCGACAGCCTCGATGGGGGCGCCGGCGGCGACGAAGCCGAGAAGCGGCAGTTCGACGGCGCGGACGCCGGTCCGAGTGGGAATCATCTCGACCGACCGGCTGCGGTTCCACGCCCGTTTGATGAAGCCCTTCTCCTGGAGATTCGTCAGGTGCTTGTGCACCGTCGCCAGCGAAGAGAGGCCGAAACGCCGGCCGATTTCTTCGAGACTGGGCGCGTACCCGTGCTGCTGGATGAATTCGTTCAGGTAGTCGAGAATCTCGCGCTGCCGTTTGGTCAGTGGGAGCATGGGCCCTCCATCCGCCAAGACTTTACGCAAAGGAAAGGCGAAAGTCAACGCCGACTGTAAAGAGCTGCTGCACAGCCTTTTGGCCCAGCCACCAGGCGAACGCTGTGGGGTAGGATGCCGACGTGCGCCTCGCATTGAACATCCCCCGGGCCGGCGAGTGTCCCTTCGACGTCGCCGGCTTCGGCCTGAACAGCGTCGATCTCCTGGCCGTCGTCGCGGAATATCCGGCCTCGAATTCCAAGCAGCGTTTGCAGCGGTTCATGCAGCTGCCGGGCGGTCAGATTGCCACCGCCATGGTGACCTGCGCGAAGCTCGGCTGGCGCGCGTCGTACGTCGGCACGTTTGGAGGCGACGACCTCGGGACGTTGTCGCGGCAAAGCCTCGTCGAGGCGGGCGTCGATGTGTCCGCCAGCCGGACGATCGAGGGCGCGACCAATCAGTTCGCCGTCATTCTCGTTGACGCGCGATCGGGCGCCCGGACGGTCCTGTGGGATCGGCATCCGGATCTGGCGTGGGACGTGAGCGACGTGCCCCAGCGAGGCCGTGACCGCCGGCCGGGTGCTTGATCGTCGATTGCCATGAAACGGCCGCGGCGACCCAGGCGGCGCGTTACGCGCACGAGGCCGGTGTGCCGACGGTGATCGACGTCGAAAAAGTGCGTCCCGGAATCGCCGAGCTGCTTCAGCAGATCGACGTCATCATCACGGCGCAGGAGTTTCCGTCCTCGCTCACCGGTCACGAGGATCTCGGGCGCGCGCTCGACGCGATGGCGCAGGAGTTTCCCGCGCGGGTGGTCTGCGCCACGCTGGGAGAAGAGCGGCAGCCTCGCGCGATGCGACGGACGCGAGATTCGGACGCCGGGTTTCAGGTGGACTGCGTGGACACGACCGGCGCCGGGGACGTGTTTCGGGGCGCCTTCGTCGCCGGCTGTCTGCGAGACGCCGGACGCCGACGTCGAGGACGTTCTGACCTACGCCAATGCGTCGCGGCCTCAACTGCCGCGCCCTCGGCGCTCGGGGCGGGATTCCCACGCCGCGGGAAGTTGACGAGCTTCTGTGGGCGCGCCAGCGGATGTAACCTTACCGGCAGACGACGGTCTAACGTGTTGTGGCTCCATCCTTGTGTGGGCGCTCGCCGGCGATCCCTGGCGACAGAAACGGTCCGTTGAGCGCCGACCTGGAGAGGGCGGGTGGAGCGCCGACAGCGGGCAGCGTGGCCTGCAAGAGCGGGACGTCGCGAGATCGACCTCGCGAACCCGGTGCCGCGCAGCCCACAGTCGGGATGTCGGGGTGGCGTCGACCGGCCGACGATCTCGACGAAGCCGGTCTGGTGGAGGCCTGTCTCGCCGGGCGCCCCGACGCGTTCGACGTCATCGTCGAGCGGCATCGTCGGTCGGTGTATCTGCTGTGCTATCGGTTCGTCGGCAATCACGAGGACGCGAGCGACCTGTCGCAGGATGTGTTCCTGCGCGCGTATCGCGGTCTCGGTCACTTCCGCGGGCGGATCGTCGCTCGCGACGTGGCTGTATCGAATCGGCGTGAACCGTGCCTGAATCGCGTCGAGCGCGAAGCAGCCGGTGACGGAAGCGATCGACGCGCGCCAGCACATCGACACGCGCAGCGAATCGGCGTCGGAACGCGTGCTGCGGGAGGAGCGCGGCGCGCGCGTGCGCGAGGCCATCGCGCAGCTGCCGCCGAAGCAGCGGGCGACGTTGGTTCTGCGGATGTATCACGAGCTGTCGCACGAGGAGATCGCCGGCGTGCTCGGCAGCTCGGTCGGCGCGGTCAAGGCCAACTTCTTTCACGCGCTCGGCAATCTCAAGAAGCAGCTGGGCGAGGAAGCGATGTAGCTCTGATGGCGTCATCTGACACCCGAACAGTTCGTCGATCTCGCCGAGGGGACGCGCGACGAGGCGTCGGTGCCGCATCTCGCTGACGTGCGACGCGTGCCGCCGCGAGCTCGCCGACCTGCGCGCGACGCTCCGACGTGTCGCCCGCCGCTCTGAGGCCGTGGGCGATGCCACTGACGTACCCGAACCGTCGCCGCTGTTCTGGGATCATCTGTCCGCTCGCGTGCGCGATGCCGTGGCGGACGAGGGTGTGCCGGCGGCACACGCGCGTCGTAGCGCTGGTTGTGGCGCGCGGCGTGGCGCTTGGCCGGTGCTCGCCTGGCGCTGGTCGGCGCCGTCATGCTCGCGGTCGTGGCGTCGCGGATGGTGCCGACCGTGCTGAATCCGATTCCGGCCACGCCGCTGCCGCCGGCGAAAGCCGCCCAGCTTCCGCAGATCGCAGCGCCGCTCGAACCGCTCGGCGTCGCCGACGATCCGTCGCTCGGCCTGATCGCCGACTACGGGACGACACTCGACTGGGACGACATGCGCGACGAGATGGCCGTCGCCATGCACGTCCGGCAGCACGGACGAAGCGGTGCGGACGCTGACGCGCGACGAACGCCAGGAACTCCAACGGCTGCTCGAAGAAGAGTTGACGCAGCCGAGCGCACGGGGACAAGTTGATGAACACCTGAGACACCTGTCGTGGCGCCGCGCCGTCAGCTGATGATCGCGACGGCGATGCTGACGGTGCTCGCCGGCAGCGCGGTCGATGCCCACGCGCAGGCCACGGCGCGGCGCGCGGACCGGACGAGCCGGCGTCAGCGCCGTGCGAGCTGCAGCGGATGTTCGACGCGTACGCGCTGCGTGCAGGCGCAGGAGCATCTCAAGATCAGCGATGAGCAGTACGCGAAGTTTCTGCCTCGATTCAAGGCGCTGCAGGACACCCGCCGGCAGGCGCTGCAGCAGCGCACGCGCGTGCTCAACGACGTGCGCCGGCTGCTGATGGCCGAGCCGCAGCCGGACGAGGGGCAGCTGAAGGATGCGCTCAAGCAGCTGCAGGAGATCGACGAGCCGCGGCGAGGCCGAGGCGCATCAAGGCGTACGACGCGATCGACGCAGGTGCTCGACCTCCGGCAGCAGGCGCAAGTTCCGCGTGTTCGAGGAGCAGATGGAACGCCGCAAGCTCGAGCTCGTCACGCGCGCCCGCCAGGCCAATCGGCGAATCGGCAGCAGCGAAGCCCCAGTAATACAATCCTCGTCCTCTGGCCGGTCGTCGAACTCGAGTGTACCGACAGCACTTACGTCGTCCCATCGCCGTGTCGTGCAGCGCCGCCGTCGCGGCGCTCGCCCTGGTGGCGCGGTTCAGCCGCCACACGCTGACGCCGACGGCCCGGTGTCGCGTCGCGACGCCAATCTCATGAAGCAGAAGGTCGCCACGATCAACCAGCTTGGCGCAGACGCCGTCCAGACAGGTCGCGACGGACGACCGTGACCGAGAACGAAGTGAACGCGTACCTCGCGCTCGACGCGCTCGACGATCTTGCCGACCGGCGTCGTGAATCCGACCGTCACGATTCTCGGCCGCGGCCGTCTCTCCGGCCGCGCCGTCGTCGACCTCGACGCGGTGCGCAAGGAGTCGCCGCCGACGAGCCTGCTCGATCCGAGGAATCTGCTCATCGGGCGGCTGCCGTCACCGCGAGCGGCGTGCTCACGACCAGCAATGGCGTCGGCGACTCTGCGCTCGAGTCGGCGAGCCGTTGGCGGCTTGCCGATGCCGAAGGTCCTGCTGCAGGAGATCCTCAGCTACTACTCGCGCACGCCGGAGAAGCCCGGGCGGCATCAACCTCGACGATCCGTTTCCGCTGCCCGCGAACATCCGCGAAATTCAGGTCACCGCGGTCAGGCCATCGTCGTTCAATGAACGCGTCCGACGAGGTGCTCGCGACGCCCCTTCAGTTCCTGAAGGGCGTCGGGCCTCGCCGCGCCGCCGACCTCGAGCACGTCGGCCTGCTCACCCTCGAGGATCTGCTGTACCGCTTTCCGATCCGGTACGAAGACCGGAGCCGTCTGCAGGCGATCGCGTCGCTCCAGCCCGGTCAGACGGCCGCCGTCGCCGGGCGTCTGCTCAGCTGCGGTCTCCGATCGACGCGCCGTCCCGGCTTCAAGATCTTCGACGCGGTCGTTGACGATGGCACGGCGTCGATCCGGGTGTCGTGGCTGAACCAGGCATTTCTGCGGGACGTGTTTTCACCAGGGTCAGCACGTCGTCTTGTTCGGAGCCGTCGAGATGCGCGGCTCCGGCGGACTTCAGCTGACCAACCCGCAGTACGAGATCCTGGACGACGAGGACGGCGAGACGATTCACACCGGGCGCATCGTCCCTGTGTACGAGAAGAGCGGGCAGCGTCACGCCGAAGATGCAGCGGCGCCTCGTGTACGACGCGCTGCAGACGGCTGCCTCCGGCGACCTGCCGGATCTGCTGCCGGAGTCCGTGCGCGTCCGACTCGGGCTGCCGTCGCGGTAGGCGGCGCTTCTCGCCACGCACTTTCCGCCGGCCGACGCGTCGATCGACGACCTGAACCGGTTCGCGACGCCGGCGCAGCAGCGGCTGATCTTCGAGGAGGCGTTTCTGTTTCAGACGGGCGTGGCGGCCCGGCGCCAGGCGGCGGCGGCCGAACACAAGCCGGTCGTGCCGCAGGTCGACGATCGCATCCGCGAGTCGGCGCGACGCGTGCTGCCGTTCAGGCTCACGGCCGGGCAGAAGGCAGGCGCTCAAGGAAATCGTCGACGACCTGCAGCGGCCGCAGCCGATGAACCGGCTGCTTCAGGGCGACGTCGGCGCCGGCAAGACCATCGTCGCGCTGCTGGCCGCGCTCGTCGCGATGGAAAACGGACTGCAGGTGGCGTTCATGGCGCCGACCGAGATTCTGGCCGAGCAGCACTTCCTGAACATCTCGCGGCTGCTGCAGTCGTCGCGATTCCGCGATCGCGCTGCTGACCGGCAGCGCACCCGGGCGCGGCGCGGCGGAACGCGCTGGCCGAAGTCGAGGCCGGCACGATTCATCTCGTCGTCGGCACGCACGCGCTGGTCGAAGGCGACGTCCGATTCAAGCAGCTCGGGCTGGTCGTCATCGACGAGCAGCATCGCTTCGGCGTCCTCCAGCGCGCGAGCCTCCGCACGAAGGGCGCTGTGCCCCGACGTGCTCGTGATGACCGCGACGCCGATTCCGCGCACGCTCGCGCTGACGCTGTACGGCGATCTCGACGTCTCGGTCATCCGCGACACGCCGCCCGGGCGCGCTGCCAGTCGAAGACCAGCCGCGAAGCCCGAGTCGCGCCGCGACGACGTGTATGCGTTCGTGCGCGAGCAGCTCGACGCGGGCCGGCAGGCCTACGTCATCTACCCGCTCGTCGAGGAGTCGGACAAGATCGATCTGAAGGCCGCGACCGAGATGGTCGATCACCTGTCGCAGGACGTGTTCCCGCAGTATCGGCTCGGTCTGCTGCACGGCCGGATGAAGCCCGACGCGAAGGATCGCGTGATGAAGGCGTTCGCGGCGGGCGAGCTGCAGATGCTCGTCTCGACGACGGTCGTCGAGGTCGGCGTCGACGTGCCGAATGCGAGCGTGATGCTCGTCGAGCACGCCGAGCGCTTCGGGCTGTCGCAGCTGCACCAGCTGCGCGGGCCGGGTCGGCCGCGACCGGCATCAGTCGTACTGCGTTCTGCTGTATCAGGCGCCGTTGTCCGACGAGGCGCGCGAGCGGCTGCAGCGCGATGACCGAGACGACCGACGGCTTCGAGATTGCCGAGCGCGATCTCGCGCTGCGCGGCCCCGGCGACTTCTTCGGCACGCGGCAGGCGGGCCTGCCGACGTTCCGGTCGATCGATCTCGTGCGCGACCGAGACGTGCTCGAGCAGGCGAAGCGCGAAGCCGACGCGTGGCTTGGCTCGGCCGCGCCGACGCCAGCGGCACTGGCGCCTGCTCCAGACCTGGGAGCAGCGATTCGGCTCATCGAGATCGGGTATGAGATCTGGAATTGGATAATTGGGCGCCCAGTGTTCGTGATCGTCTGTCGTGGCGGGAGGCATCGGCATCGCGACCCGTCCAATTACCAAATTACGCGATTACCCGATGCCCAATCCGTATGCGCGTGATCGCCGGGACCCTGAAGGGCCGCCGGCTCGCGCCGCCGACGTGGGAAGGGCTGCGGCCGACCTCCGACAAGCTGCGCGAGACGCTGTTCAACGTGCTGGCGCCGCGCGTGGCCGGCGCGCGGGTGCTCGACGGCTATGCCGGCACCGGGCGCGCTCGGCATCGAGGCCCTCAGCCGCGGCGCGGCCGGACGTGACGTTCGTGGAACGCGATCGTCGCGCGCAGGCGCTGATTGCCGACGAACGTGGCCCACTGCGGGATCGCGAACGGCTATGCTATTATCGGCTCGCACTGTTCTTCAGCGCGATCGAAACGCTCCGCGGCGAGTCCGTCGTTCGATATCGTCTTGCTCGACCCACCGTATCTGAGTCCCCGGGCGCCGAGCAGTGGAATCAGCGACGACATTCATGACGTGCTCGCAGGCGGCCGGCGCGATCGTCAACGCGGATGGGATCGTGATCCTCGAGCACGCGCGGCGGCGCCCGCCGCCAGCGGCGGCCGGGTCGCTTGTGCGCTCGCGCGAGGTGACAGTCGGGCGACAGCGCGCTGACGGTTTACACATGTCAACCCTAGCCGTCTATCCCGGGTCGTTCGATCCGCTGACCAACGGCCACGTGGACATCATCATGCGCGGCGCGCGCCTCTTCGATCGGATCGTCGTGGCGATCCTGGTGAACGCCGAGAAAGTCGCCGCTCTTCACGATGGCCGAGCGGCGTCGAGATCGCGCGCACGGTCTTCAAGGATCAGCGCGAACGTGGAGGTCGATACGTTCGACGGGCTGCTGGTGGATTACGTGGCGCGCCGCAAGGCGCAGCGTCATCGTGCGCGGGCTGCGCGCGGTCTCCGACTTCGAGTTCGAGTTCCAGATGGCGCTGATGAACCGGCGCTCGAACTCGCGATCGAAACCGTCTTCATGATGCCGGCCGAGCAGTACACCGTACATCAGCTCGCGGCTGATCAAGGAAGTCTTCGCGCTCGGCGGCCGGGTGCACGGCCTGGTGCCGGACATGGTGGAAGCACGCCTGCGCGAGAAGCAAGCGGCGGGCGTGACTTTGAACTTACTTTGACCCTTGAACTTACTTTGACCTTTCGACTTTGAACTTTGAACTTGAAGTGTGACCGGGGGTGTTATGGCGCGGTTGGCGGAACGGACCTCACGAATTGCTAGCTCGGCGACGATGGCGGTGACGGCCGACGGTGGACAAGCTGCGGCGTGCCGGCGTCGAGGTGATCGACTTCGGCGCGGGGGAGCCCGACTTCGGGACGCCCGACGCCATCAAGGTCGCCGCGCACCAGGCGCTCGACGCCGACTTCACGAAGTACACGCCGGTCCCCGGCATTGCCGAACTGCGCCGCGCCGTGTGCGACCGCTACAAGACCGACTACGGCGTCGAGTACACCGAGTCGCAGGTCATCCTGACCGCCGGCGGGAAGCAGGCGCTGTACAACACGGCGCTCACGCTGTTCGGCCCCGGCGACGAAGTCATCACGCATCAGCCGTACTGGCCGACGATCGTCGAACAGATCAAGCTGGCCGACGCGACACCCATCAGTGTGGCGACGCGTCCCGAGGACGGGTTTGCCATTCACGCCGACGCGATCCTGCGCGCGATCACGCCGCGCACACGGGGCATCGTCATCAACTCGCCGTGCAATCCGACGGGCGCGTTGATTTCCGAAGAGAGCCTCGGCGGCGATCGCCGACGTCGCGGCGAAGCAGGACATCTGGGTTGTGGTGGACCTCTGCTACGAGCGGCTGATTTACGATCGCGGTGAAGCACAATCTCCCCCGCGTGCTGGCGGAGAAGTGCCCCGACCTGGCGGTGATCTGCGGATCCGCGTCGAAGGCCTATGCGATGACCGGCTGGCGGTGCGGCTGGACGATTGGACCGTCGAGGATGATCGCGGCGTCCAACGCTATTCAAAGCCATGCGACGTCGAACGTGAATTCGATTACGCAAAAGGCCGTCGTCAACGCGTTGACGGGAGTGCAGACGCCGGTGACGCTGATGCTCGACGAATACCGCATCCGCCGCGACAACCTGTACGGCTGGCTGACGGCCGACCCGCGCGTGAAGTGCCAGAAGCCGGCCGGGGCGTTTTACATGTTCCCGGACATCCGCGAAGTGCTGGCGGCGAGCGGCCTCAAGTCGTCGAACGAATTCGCGCAGGCGCTGCTCGAGGAGCAGCGTGTCGCGGTGACGCCAGGCGAAGCGTTTGACGCGCCGGGCTTCCTGCGGATTTCGTACGCCACGTCGATGGAGAACCTGCGCGAGGGGAGCCGGCGCTTGATCGAGTTCGTGAAGTCGCGAGCGGGCGCCCGGACCGAGCCGCATCTCGCGTCGACGACCGCTCGCTAAGTCACCTTCATGCCCCAGCCCAAGCGCCCCAATCCTGGTCAAGCGCGCCCTCCGGCAGACCCTCCCGCGTCCGACGCCGCCCCGCCCGCGGGCGAGGCGGCTGCCGAGGCGCCCAGGCCGGCAGCGCCCCGCGGTCTCAACATCACCGATCTGAAAGACCTGAGCATCCAGAAGCTCACGCAGATCGCCAAAGACATGACCGTCGCCGGGGCGACCGGCATGCGCAAGCAGGAGCTGATCTTCCAGATCCTCAAGGTGCAGACGGAGCAGAGCGGGTTCATCTTTTCCGAGGGCGTGCTGGAAGTCTTGCCCGACGGCTTCGGCTTCCTGCGCGCGCCCGACTACAACTATCTGCCCGGCCCCGACGACATCTACGTGTCGCCGTCGCAAATCAGGAAGTTCGACCTGCAGACCGGCGACACCGTGTCGGGCCAGATTCGCTCGCCGAAGGAAGGCGAGCGGTACTTCGCGCTCATCAAGGTCGAGGCGGTCAACTTCGAGGCGCCCGACCAGGCGCGCGAGAAGCTGTTCTTCGAGAATCTGACGCCGCTCTATCCGCAGGAGCGTCTGACGCTCGAGACGGGGGCCGAGAACCTGGCCGGGCGCGTCATGGATCTGCTGACGCCCATCGGCAAAGGACAGCGCGGCCTCATCGTCGCGCCGCCGCGCACCGGCAAGACGATGCTGCTGCAGAGCATCGCGCAGTCGGTGTCGAAGAACCACCCCGAGGTGTATTTGATCGTGCTGCTCATCGACGAGCGGCCCGAGGAAGTCACCGACATGCAGCGGTCGGTGGACGGCGAGGTCATTTCGTCCACGTTCGACGAGCCGGCGCAGCGACACGTCCAGGTGGCCGAGATGGTGATCGAAAAGGCGAAGCGGCTGGTCGAGCACCGGAAGGACGTGCTCATCCTGCTCGATTCGATCACGCGCCTCGCGCGCGCCTACAACACCGTCATTCCGGCGTCGGGAAAGATCCTGTCCGGCGGTCTCGACTCGAACGCCCTGCAGAAGCCCAAGCGGTTCTTCGGCGCAGCCAGGAACATCGAAGAGGGCGGCTCGCTCACGATCATGTCGACCGCGCTCATCGACACCGGCTCGCGCATGGACGACATCATCTTCGAGGAGTTCAAGGGCACGGGCAACATGGAGATCCACCTGGATCGGAAACTCGTGGACAAGCGGGTGTTTCCAGCCATCGACATCCAGAAGAGCGGGACGCGCAAGGAAGAGCTGCTCCTGCCGCGCGAGGATCTCAACCGCATCTGGGTGCTTCGCAAGGTGCTCAACCCGCTGTCGCCGGTCGAAGCGATGGAACTGTTGCTCGACAAACTCGGCAAGACGAAATCGAACGCCGACTTCCTGTCGGCAATGCAGAAGATTGGATAGCTCAACATGGCCAACATCAAGGTCAGACAGAATGGTCCATATCTCGTCGAGGGCGACGACGTCACCCTGGTGGATTGGAACGGAAATGCGTATCCGGTGACGAAGCGGCCGTTCGCGCTGTGCCGGTGCGGCGCTTCGTCCAACAAGCCCTTCTGCGACGGCACGCACGCGAAGATCGGATTTCAGGCGGCCGAAGCCGCCAAGCCGGGGACCTAATCTGGTAATTGGGTAATTGGGTAATCGAGTAATTGGGTAATTGGGCCCGGCGCTCGTTGCGCGACTGGCGCGTCTGGGCGCTGACACTCACGATTCAGTGGTCTGGCGTCCGGGCCGTCGTCAAGTACGGGCCGTGGCCGGCCGTGCTTCTCCCCATCAGCATCGTTGTCGCCTTCGTCGCGTACGGCGCGTGCCTCCACGGACCGCTCGTGCCCTGGATGCGACGCATCGGATCGCGCCTCCGTCTGGTGGCAGGAGCGCTGTGCGTCGTGGCCGCGGTCAACCTGCTGGTCTATCCACGCGTTGACGCGTTGAAGCTTCAGGGCCGCGGCTCTGATGAAGACAACGCCCTCATCGACACCGCCGAACGGCTGGTGACGGGGCAGCGCCCCGTGTACGTGGCGACCTACCTCGGCAACACACCAAGCGTCGGACTTGGATGGGCCGCGCTCGTCGCGCCCCTTGCGGTCACGGGCACGTATGCGCTTCTCACGCCCATCGCTTTGGGACTCCTGGTGTGGATGGTGAGGCGCGAGGGCGGTGGGGATTCTGGAACCGCACTGGCGCTCCTGTTGCCAATGACCTCGCTCGGCTTCTGGGAACTGTCGGTCACCGGATCCGATCTGTTTGCGATTGGCGCACTCCTCGTGGTGATGACCGCATGTGCCGCGCGCTGGCGGTCGCTGAACCTCGGAACGTCCGTGCTCGGCGTCGTTCTCGTCGTGGCCGCAGCGACGTCGCGCGTCGCGTTGGCCTACGTGACGGCGAGCATCGCGGCGTTCATGTGGCGGATGAAACGGTCGGGCGCTCTGCTGGCCGGCGTGGCCACGGCCGCGGTCGTGGCCGGCGAGTCGTGGGTCTGGTGGCCTGAGCGGGACGGGGCCAGCCCGTTGTATCTCGTCTCGAAGCTCGCGGGACTTCTCGGTGCTGGCGGAGTCGCGCTGGCAGTGCTCGTCGCAGTCGTGAGCGCCGTCTGGGCGCTCGCGCAACTCGACGAGGACATCTGGGCCTGGTGGCGGGGTTTGTGGATGCTGCTGGCCATGCCGCTCGGGGCGGTCAGTTTCGGCGTGCTCGCGGCGCTCGCCTGGGATGCCGCGGCCTGGCAGGCGGCCAGCTATGTCGAGGTGGCGGTGCCGGCGGCAATCGCCTGTGTGGCAATCAGCGCGAGGCGATCGGCTGACACGCCGGTCCGAGCTCGTACAGATTAGATGTGGGATATCCGGGAGTGCCCGTGAACTTCGCGAACGGGCCCAGCCATGCCAGGTGGGTGGGCGGCGATTCGAACACGGCGACGAGATGCCGATCGGCGCACGCGTACTGCGCCGGTGGCGCGTACGCGTCTTCATCGGCCGGCCACAGGAAGAAGCGACGCCGAGGTCCATTGGCGTCGTTGCTCCCGCGCTCTCCCACTCGCCGCGGAGTTCTGGCGTCGCGCGGCGCCCACGGCGTCCAGTCGGCATAATCGTCGTGCCCCGCCCAGACCATGCGCGATCCGGCTTCCTCGACGGCGTAGTAGAACAAGCTCGCCTCGCCCATCACGTCCGAGCTGTCCGGGACGTGATCGTCCACGAAGCGTTCGATGGTCTCGGGGTCGCGCGCGCCCCAGGTCAGCGCGACGCCTCCGTACTTGGCTCCGCGAACGAGCAGTCCGACCCCGAGCAGCACCACAAAGGCCGCGTTCAACGTGGCACGGCTCACCGGCCAGTACGAGTCCGGCAGTGCGACGACCACGGCAAGCAGGGGAATCGCGAAGTAGGTCGCGTAGATGAACGTCAGGTTGAAGGTCAGCACGACAGCGGCGAAATGGAGAGCCGTGACCGTGAGCGCGAACGACACGGCATGCGTCCGGTTCGATTCGTCACCGCGAGTCCGCCAGAGACCCACGAGCGCCGCACAGGCGCCCGCGACGGCAGCCAAAGCGGAGGGCACCCTCCAGAATTCGATTTGCCAGTCGCGGATGGCCGTCGGCCCCAACGCGACGTCAACGCCGACGGCGGGAACAATCGTCGCCACGTAACTCATCCAGAGGGCCGGACCGCCGTGCGACTCGATCGTCCAGGCGCACCAGAGCGCGCCACATGTCGCCACGGCGGCGCTGAACAGTGCGAGCCGCCGCGTGCGGCCTTCGCCGGAGAGCCACACGCAGGCGCCGCCTCCGACAACAAATGCAGCCGCGAACGGCAGCGCACGCGGCGTTGTCAGGGCCGCGGCCGCGAGCAGGGCGCCAGACGTCATGCCGTGACCGAGTGGAGTCGCATTCCGGGCCAACCCGCGGGTGAAGACGGCGAGCGCCAACAGGGCCAGACCGACCGCCAGCGAATCCATCCTCCCGTTGGTCGCGCTGAAGCCGAGCTCCGGAGTCAGGAGCAGCAGGGCAGACGTCCAGAGCTGTCGCCTCATGCTGCCTCCGAGCGCGCGCGCGATCAGCAGGCCTGCCAGCGCCACCAGGAGCGCCCCGACTAGCGAGACGATTCGCGAGGCGGCCAGCGAAAAGCCCAGGACGCGGAATGACCACGCCATGAGCTCGAAGAAGACCGGGCCGTAGAACCGCACGTGATCGACGGCCGTGGGCGACTCCGCCAGGACCGATGGCGCGCCCGGATGTTCGGTCGCGAGCGATCGGGCGACCGACGCATAGAGTGCGCCGTCGGCCCAGGCGACGGGAGCGCGATCGAGGGTGAGGAGAAACCCGCCGAGGGCCATCGCGATGGCGGCAAGGGGCAGCACATGCCGCGGCCTGGGCATCAGAGGTATTCTCCCATGCGTTGACTGAGTCGCTCCTCCCGGTCGTGCTCGCCGGCTTCCTGGCGTTTCTCAGCCTGTATGCCACGCAGCCGCTGCTGCCGTTGTTTCAGCAGGTGTTCGGCGCCGGGCATTTCAGAGTCAGCCTCACGGTGACGGCCACGACGACTGCCGTGGCGCTGGCGGCGCCCTTCGTCGGCCGGCTCGCCGATGTCTGGGGCAAGCGTCAGGTGATCGTCGGCGCGTCGTGTGCCGTGGCCGCGACGACGATGATGGCGGCGACGGCGGCGACGCTGAATCAGGTGATTGCGTGGCGGTTCTTGCTGGGACTCGTGACGCCCGGCGTGTTCGCCGTCACCGTGGCCTACATTCACGATCGCTGGGATCCCTCGCGTGCCGGCACCGCGACGGCCGCGTACGTGAGCGGCACGGTGGTCGGTGGATTTGTGGGCCGCGCCGCCGCCGGATTGGTGGCGTCGGCCGCGGGTTGGCGCGCCGGCTTTGCCGCGGTGGGCGTCATGAGCGCGGCGTGCGCGGCGCTGTTGTGGTCCGCGCTCCCGGCGGACGTCAAGCCGGTTCGTGCCAACGCGTATCGGTCGCACGCCGGGTCGCTCGTCGAGCACCTGACGAATCGCGAGCTGATGGGCGCATACGCGACCGGCTTCTGCGTACTGTTCACGCAGATGGCGATGTTCACATATGTGACGTTCGAGCTGGCCGGACCGTCCTTCGGCCTGAAGACCGCGGCGCTCGGATGGCTGTTTGCTGTCTTTCTTGTTGGTGCGATTATCACGCCGTTTTCCGGCCGCTGGATTGACGCGTACGGCCATCGGGTGGCCCTCGTCACAGCGATCGCAATCGGCGTCACGGGATCGCTGCTGACGCTCGGCCACGCGCTCGCGGCCGTCGTCGCCGGGCTGGCGCTCGTCTGCTCCGGAGTGTTTATCGCGCAGGCCGCGGCGAGCAGCTATGTCGGCGCGGCGGCGACACACAATCGGGGCCTGGCGGTCGGGCTGTACGCGATGTTTTATTACGTCGGCGGAAGCGTTGGCGGCGCACTGCCGGCAGTGTTCTGGGACCGCGGCGGCTGGCCTGCGTGCGTGGCGTTGGTGCTCGCCGTGCAAGTCGCAACCGCATTGATCGGCTGGCTGTCCTGGACAGGCAGAGCTGAGGTCAGGAAATGATGCCCCTCCGAACGGCATACAGCACGATGTCCGCGGCACTGTGCACGTCGAGCTTCTCCATGATGCGCGCTCGGTGCGTCTCGACGGTGCTCGGGCTGAGATGCAGCAGTTCGGCTATCTCCTTGTTCGCGTGTCCCTCGGCGACGAGCTGAAACACCTCCCGTTCGCGCTCCGAGAGCGTGTCGTACCGATCAGTGATGCCGCGCTCGGCGAGCTGCCGCACATAATCATCCAACATCACCCGGGAGACCGCCGGGCTGAAGAACGACTTGTGCTCCATCAACGCGTTCACCGCGCCGAACAGATCCGTGTCGGCCGACTCCTTCAGGAGGTAGCCGTGCGCCCCCGCCTTCAGGGCCCGTGTCACGTAGACCTCGTCGGCGTGCATGCTGAGGACGAGCACTCGCGCGGACGAGAGGCGCCGAACAATCTGCTGGGTCGCGTCGATGCCGTTCAGTCGCGGCATGGCCAGATCCAGGATCACGACGTCCGGCTTGAGCTCGAGCACTTGTCGAACAGCCTCGTGGCCATCCGCGGCCTCCCCAATCACTTCCCAGCCCGGGTGTGTCTCGAGAATCTTTCGCAGGCCCTGGCGCACCAACGTGTGATCATCCGCGAGGAAGATTCGCACGGTTCCCATCTCACGCCTCCGCGCCGATTGTCAGCGGAAACTCCATGTTGAGGCGAGTGCCTTTCCCATGTTCGCTTTCGATGCGGAACGTGCCGCCCAGGTTCACGGCCCGCTCGCGAATGCCGACGAGCCCGAGCCCGGCGCTCGGACCGCCGGTCGCGTCGCCGTTTGCCGAGAAACCGCAGCCGTCGTCTTCGACTGTTACGACGAGCGATGACGCGAGGCGCTGGACGAACACGCGACACGAGGTGGCTCGCGCGTGCCGGGCCACGTTGGTGAGTCCCTCCTGGATGGCCCGGTAGGCACAGACCTCGACGTCTCCGGCGAGCCGCTCGGAGAGACCTTCCTCGATCAGTTCCGTTCGAATGCCTGTGCGATCCGAGAACCTGCGAAGGTACCACTTGAGCGTGTCGGCAAGCCAAAGTCATCGAGCATGGCCGGTC
This sequence comes from uncultured Acidobacteriota bacterium, assembly GCA_963755195.1. GTDB lineage: Bacteria > Acidobacteriota > Vicinamibacteria > Vicinamibacterales > CAVVIG01 > CAVQJU01. Next base: position 825,397 of record CAVWIZ010000002.1, read on the forward strand.
GAAGGAGCTGCGAGAGATCCCGTACGCTGGTCAAGGCATGTTCGGTGACGGTTCCCGCGCTGCTGAGCGCCGCCACGGCCCGTGCGATCGCCGCCAACCGCGCGTTCGGCGACCGCCAGCTCCACCTTGACCGCGGTCAACGCCTGCCCGATCTCGTCGTGGAGTTCACGCGCGACGGTCCGCCGCTCGTCCTCCTGCGCGCGCACGAGCCTCGCCGACAGACGCTGCAGCTCTGTTCGGTTCCGAACGACCTGCTCCTGCCGTTCGCGAATCTGGGATTCGAGTCCGCCGACATACCACCTCGTCAGGAACAGCACGCCAAGCCCGAGGCCGACGGCGACGGCCGTTGTCTCCGTCAAGCGCCGGCGCAGTTGGTCGTGCACCTCGTTCAGTTGCGTGTCTTCCCGGCTGTAGTCGTCTGCCATCGACCCGGCGGATCTCGTCCGATATCTGAGTGATCACATCTCGCTTCGGGATTTCCGGCGTGCGAGGCGGCGTCGGCCCCGGCGTCCCCGACCGCGGGACAGAGTTCTGGGCCGCCAATTGCGCGACGGTCTCCCAGTAATCACGAAGCTCCTCCTCGAGGCGCCTCCAAGCGGTGGCGTCAACGGCCGAGTCGATCGACCCGTACTGCAGCGAGCTCCTGAGTGACCAGGGCCTGCAAGGCGCGCAGTTGATCGCGGGCGACTGTGGCTGATTGTTCGTCGGTCTCACTCATGGCATCGCGAAGATAGATGGATCCGAGCAGGACCTGGTTCTGGACGCTGAAGAGCAACTCGTGACCGCGCAGGAACCGGGCGTGAATGACCTTGCTACGCGCCTGGGACTCCACGATGCGCTGCGTGAAGTAGTAAGCCGACGCGAGCCAGAGCGCGAAGATCAGCATGAAGCCTGCCAGCAACGCGGTCTTGATCGTCTCAGGCGGACGCAACATGAGTCGATCTTAACCGGCGCCGGCACGGTTCGACGATATCCCCTGTCACGGAGCCAAGAATACAGTCCGGACGGGATTGGCGCGGGCGTCGCCGCCTCGTAGAGTGGTAATGACGAGTGGGAAGCAGGAAGCGGATCGTGAAGGAGGCATCATGTCTGCCGGCAAAGCCAGCTCTTGGTGGGAGCAACACTCCGCACAACCCGCTGCGGGGATTGCCCAACGCATCGTCGTCGTCACCGATGTCCACGCAACCGCGCCGACCGAGGGAATGCGTTCCCTCCCAGAGGCACAGGCGGCCGTGGACTTCCTGGCGGCGCGCGGGATTCCGCTCGTCGTCAATTCGAGCCGCACCCGCGCCGAGGTTGAACGGCTCCATCAGACGCTGCAGATCCGGACGCCGTTTATCAGCGAACGCGGGGGCGCCTTGTTCCTGCCACACGGCTATTTTCCCTTCGTGCCGGCGCGGGCGCGGCCTGCCGTGGGATGCGACGTCGTCGAATTCGGGGGGCGGTATCACGAAGTCGTCAACGCGCTGAGGCTCACTTGTCACGAGCTGAAGCTTGACGTCGTCGGCTTCGGCGAGCTGTCGATCCACCAAGTGGCCCGGGAACTGGGTGTCCCTCTGCCGGAGGCACAGCTCGCCAAGCTGCGCGAGTACACCGAGTTGTTTCGCATCGTCGACGAGACCGACTTGACGAAGAGGCGCCTGTTCAAGGCCCTTCACCAGGGAGGCCTGCGCTGTTGTCCGGCCGGCAGCCGTTACCTCGTCACCGCCACCGCGGACCGGGCCGACAGCCTCCGAACCTTGCGGGCGGTCTGGGGACAGGCGTGGGGCGACCCCCTCATGATCGGGCTGGGCGACAGCGACGACCTGGAGTGGCTACGACACGTCGATGTCGCGGTCATCGTCCCGAGCGCGGAGACGCGGGTGATCAGCGCGTGTGTTCTCCAAGCTGCCCTCGGTGCACATCGCGAAATCGCCCGGGCCTCGTGGCTGGTGCGAGGCGATCTTCGAGCAAGTCAGCGCCCTTATGCCACCGCGCGGTCAGATTCGGCCGGGGAGCGGCGTGCCGGCGCACTAGTGTTCGTTGGACCTCGAGAGGAGTGGAGAAACAACATGCTGGAAGTGCCGCGAGACTTCTTTTCGCGCAGCAGTATGAGCCTGGTCGGGTGGCTGCTGGTGGCTGTCTGCGTTCTGGCGGCTTATGAGCTCTGGGACGTCGCCATCAAGCGATGGCTTGGGTGATTTGCGCCCGCTGCGCAGCTCTCGAAGAGCTCGCTCTCGGAAGGATGGGTGTCTCATGAACGGTGTGGTACATCAATCGATCGACGAACTGCTCGCACGCGTTCGCGGCGAGTACTTCGAGATGCCAGGCCTCCAGCTGACCGAGGCTCAGGCCCGTCGCCTGTGGGGTTTGGACAAAACGACGTGCCGGCAGCTCCTGACCAGATTACTGGACGCGCGGTTCCTCGCGCGAACGCGTGATGGCCGCTATCGCCGTGCGGATGGGAGCGTGGCAGGAAACAACCAGCTGGGCGCGCCGCGGGAAACCGCCGGCCTGTTGCGCGATGTTCCCAGTGCTCACCGGTGGGCCGTCAGCGCTCTGGCATCAGGACCACGACGATGACGCCGGCCATGTGCCGGGGGCCGGCCTGGCCGACGGCAGATCGCGGGCCGCCTACTTCTTGCGGGCGAACCGGTAGTTCCCGGACACGTGCTTCACAAATAGTTGCGCCGGCACGCCAGCGTCACCCTTCGTGAACTCGACCCCCAACCCATACAAGCCGGAAAAACCGGTTTCAGATTGCGCCACGAGCGGCACGCTTCCTCTGCCGTCCATGTCGCCGAACAGGGTAGCGCCAGAGGCCGTAATCTCGACGACTCGCGGAACGAGTGTCCGGCTCCAGAGTGGCGGCTGCTCTACGTAGGTGCCGACGTACTTCGCGAGAATCTCGGCGGGGACTCTGACCTCACGTTTCTTCTCGTCAGAAGCCCTGCCAACCCAGTGCACGAAGCTGCTGCCGTTCTCGTTGCAAACCCACTCGAGCATTTCGGTATCGGCGGCCAACTCGGCACGGACCGCAACGGTCCAGGGCCTGGCGTACGCCCCTGGGTCGGAGAACGTCACGTCGAGGTCCAGATTGCCGAAGTTGCGACGGCGGTACCGTTCTGTCGTCCGCAGCGCTTCAGTGTGGGGATGGCCATCGTGATCCAGCCACGTGCGGTCGTTGAAGCCGAAGCTCTCCACCACCAGCGTGTCTCCGTCCCAATGCCCCACCGAGTATCCCATCCAGTTCGGATTGGGGGCCGTCTCGAGTTTCCGGCCATCGAGGAAGACCTGGCGATAGGTCAGATCGGGGTTGAGGATGACAATGAGCGTCGGAGTCTGAACGATCTTCACCATCTCCGCGCCGGTGCTGTCTCCGGCGACGCTGTAGCCCGGACCGAGGGGCACACACCGTACGTTCATGTAGTCTTTGCCGAGGTCTTCCTTGCGCTGCTGAACCAGCGCTTCCGCCCAGGGCTGGACGTCTCCCGGCTTCAAGTCCGCCGCGATGTTGCGGCTGTACTTGGGGGAAATCTTGGTCCACACGCCAGACAGATCGGGCTTGCCATCCGGCGTGCGCGGCGCGGGCGCCGCGAGATTCGGTTTGCCGTCAGGCGTGCGTGGAATGCCCGGCGTTGGCTGATTCAGCCACTGCGCCGCGAGCGGCGCGGCCAGCGAGACCGTCAGTATTGCCATCAACGATGCCGTTGCCGATCTGGTCACGGTTGCGACCTCCTCCAGACTGCTCCCCGTCCTGGCCGATTCTATCGAATCGTCGGACCGAGACAAGGCCAGGTATATACTCCCGCAAATGCCGTGGACAGGCCGCCCTCATATCTGACATGTCTGACTGGCCTGGCCGTGCTGACCGCGGCCGCTCTGCTGACGGCACAACGGCTCGCCGCGCAGCAGCCGTCAGCGGCGCCGCAGGGGCCGCGCACCCCCGGTACGCCGCGCTCCGCGGCGACGAGCGATCTCACCGGCTACTGGGTGTCGGTCGTCACCGAAGAGTGGCGGTGGCGTATGGTCACACCCGCCAAGGGCGACTACACGAGCATTCCGCTCAGCGACGAAGGGCGTCGCGTCGCCTTTTCGTGGGACCCCGGCACGGACGGCTCGTGCAAGGCGTACGGCGCCGCCGGACTGATGCGCATCCCCACTCGCCTCAACATCACGTGGCAGGGCGACGATGCGTTGAAGGTCGAGACGGATGCCGGGCAGCAGACGCGCGTGTTGCAGTTTTCTCCCAAGGGGCCGCCCGGCGCCAGGTCGCTCCAGGGGTTTTCGGTCGCCGAGTGGGAGCCGATCGGAGGCCCCAGCGCGGGCAGGGGAGGCCGCGGCGGGGCCGCGCCACCACCGACGTCGTTGAAGGTGGTGACGACGAACCTGCTCGAGGGCTGGCTCCGCAAGAACGGCGTGCCCTATAGCGACGCCACCACGTTGACCGAGTACTGGGACCGCGTGGCGTTCCCGAACGGCGATGTCTGGCTGACGGTCTCTCAGTACGTCACCGATCCGAAGTACCTCACCGCCGAGTACACGACGAGCATGCACTTCAAGCGCGAGCCGGACGGATCGAAGTGGAAGCCGTCGCCGTGCCGTCAGATTTGAGGAAGAGCATCATATGCCCCGCAGTCATCTGTTCACGCTCACGCGAGCCGCACTCGTCGTGGCGATCAGCGCGTCGCCGCTGGTTGCCCAGGGTCCTCCCGGGGACGGACAGCCCCCGATGGTGGAGCTCACCGGCTCGTGGGCGATGTCGAACGACGAAGAGCGGCTGATTCGTATCGATCCCGGGCCCGAGCTGGGCAACTTCACGGGCTTTCCGCTGAATGCCGCGGGCAAGCAGAAGGCGTTGACCTGGAACTCGACGATTCAGGCAGTCCCCGAACATCAGTCACGGCCGCACTCGGCGACGTACTCGATGCGCGGACCCGGGCCGAACTTCCACATGGGCGAGATCATCGATCCGGTGACGCGCCGGCTGCTTGCGTACACGATTACCGGCCTGTTCGAGAATGCGAACCGCACGATCTGGCTCGATGGGCGCCCGCATCCGTCCGTGTTTGCCGAGCACCTGTGGAACGGATTCTCGACCGGCGAGTGGGAAAACGGGACGCTCCACGTGACCACCACGCACGTGAAGCAGATGTTCCTCCAGCGAAACGGGATTCCGGCGAGCCCGTACGCCGTGATGCACGAGTTCTTCATCAGGCACGGCGACCGCCTGCTGCTCGTCTCGCAAGTTGACGATCCGGTCTACCTGGAAGAGCCGATGGTCCGGACCTCCACGTTCCGGTGGAATCCGGGGCAGCGGGAGGGCGGCTTGCCGCATGTGGAAGTGGCCGAGGAAGTGCCGAGTCTTCGACAGGGAGACGTGCCGCACTACCCATTGGGCTCGCGGCACCCCGAGTACGCCAACGATAACAAGCTGCCGTTCGAGGCGACGCTCGGTGGGAAGGAGACGCTCTATCCGGAGTACGTGGAGAAGTTGAAGCAGATGAGCGCGAGCGGGGTGGGAAAGTGACGCGCAACGCGTGCAGCCTTGCGGCGCTCTTGGGCATCAGCGCCGTCGCGGGCATCGGCGCCCAGCAAGGCCGGACGGCGAAGGATCTCGCCCGGCCGCATCGCGTCACCTACGCGAGCACGGGTCAGATCGAAGTCCTGCCGGTGCAGGGAAGCGTGTACATGCTGGCCGGGGCCGGCAGCAACGTGACGGTCCAGGTGGGTTCGACCGCGCTCTTCGTCGTGGATACGAATGAGGCGGCGATGAGCGACAAGATCCTCGCCGCGATCAAGACCATCTCGCCGCTTCCGATCCGCTACATCGTCAACACGAACGCCGATCCTGATCACGTGGGCGGCAACGAGCGGTTTGCCACGTCCGCGGGAGACAGCGTGAACGGATTCTTCCAGCAGGGCGCGCGCGTCTACGCACAGGAGAACGCCTTCGCGAGGATGGCGAACCCGAAGGACGGCTCCGCGCCGCTGCCAGGGGCGCTGTGGCCCACCGACGCGTTCGCGGCCCCTCTCAAATCGTTCTTCGTCACCGGCGAGCCGATCGAGCTCGTCCGTCAGCCGTCGGCGCACACGGACGGCGACCTCATGGTCTTCTTCCGCAAGTCCGACGTCATCAGCGCCGGCGACATCTTCGTGACCAACGGCTACCCGGTGATTGACGTCAAGCACGGCGGCACGATCGCCGGGATTCTCGACGGGCTGAACCGTTTGATCGATCTCGCGATCCCCGAGTACAACTCGATGGGCGGCACGCGGATCATTCCGGGACACGGGCGGATCTCGAACGAGATCGATCTGGTCGAGTACCGCGATGCGCTGACGATCATCGCCGATCGGATCACCGAGCTGGTGCTCGAGAACAAGACCATCGACCAGGTGAAGGCCGCCGGCGTGAGCCTGGATTACGACGGTGTGTTCGGCGCCGCCAGCGGACCATGGACGACCGACATGTTCGTCGAGGCGGTGTACCGCGAGATCAAGGCGAACACGGCGCCCTGGAAGACGCGGCTGCTGCGCAACGTGCCCGCGAGCGAGCTCGCGTTCCTCAGCAGCAGCAATGCGCGGCCCGCGCCCGCACGAAAGACGGCCGCGCCGGTGCGGAAAGCCAGCGGCGATCCGCTGGAAGGGAAGTGGGTGCTCAATATCTTCGACTCGCAGTACGAGCCGTCGAGCCTGCTGCCGCAGCGTCGCGAGATGACCGTGACGTTCAACGGCGACGAGATGACCCACACCTCCTCGACGTGGCGGAGGCCGCAGGGCAACGGATCGCCGCTGTCGTACTCCACCTATACGGCGAAGCTCGATGGCAAGGAATACAAGGTCACGCACTCGCCCTCGAAGGTGACGCTGAAGCGTCTTGCCGCGAACTCAATCGAGCGGACGCTCCAGGGCGAAGACAGCGGAAAAGAAACCTCGACGTGGACACTGTCAGCCGATGGCAAGACGCTGACGGTGGTCGCGAAGGGGACCGACGCGACCGGCGTCGCGTATACCAGCACGCAGATCTACGCGAGGCCGTAGGCTCAGCGGGCCGGACTCCTGGCGGAGGCGGTCAGGCCTGCACCGGGTGCACGGTTGCGAGAATCCGGCGCAGCTCTTCGCCTTCCATGACCTCGATCTCGAGCAGCCGCCGGGCCACGCTCTCGAGCTTGTCGCGGTTGGCCGTGAGGATCTCTCTCGCCTTGTCGTGCGCGTCGGTGAGGATGCGCTTGATTTCGGCGTCGATCTTTTCGGCCGTCACTTCGGCATAGAGCCCGCGCTCCTGGGCGATCGGGAGATCGAGGAAGCGCGCGCGTTTCTGGCCCTCGTAGTTGATCGCGCCGAGGGCGTCGCTCATGCCGAACTCGGTGACCATCGCGCGGGCGATGTCGGTGGCGCGCTGCAGATCGTTTTGCGCGCCGGTCGAAATCTCTCCGAGCGCGATCTCTTCCGCCGTGCGTCCGCCGAGGAGCACCGCAAGCTGGCCCAGCAGATCTCCGCGCGTCATCAGGTACCGATCCTCGAGCGGCAGCTGCATGGTGTAACCGAGCGCGCCAAAACCGCGCTGCACGATCGACAGCTTGTGCACCGGGTCGGTACCGGGCATCACCGTCGCGACGATGGCGTGTCCCGACTCGTGGTAGGCGACGATCTCGCGCTCCTTCGTGCTCATGACACGCTTCTTCTCGAGGCCGGCGATGAGCCGGTCGATGGCCGACTCGAGGTCTTTCATCTCGACCTCCGTCTTGTCGTAGCGCGCCGCCAGCAGGGCTCCTTCGTTCACCAGGTTGGCCAGATCGGCGCCGGCAAACCCGGCGGTCCTCGCGGCGACGACTCGCAGATCGACCTCCGGCGACATCTTGACGCCTTTGGCGTGGATGCGCAGGATGGCCTCGCGGCCGTTCACGTCAGGCTTGTCCACGAGGATCTGTCGATCGAATCGTCCGGGGCGGAGAAGCGCCGGGTCGAGCACCTCGGGCCGGTTGGTGGCGGCCATGATGATGACGCCCTTGCGCGAGTCGAAGCCGTCCATTTCGGCGAGCAGTTGATTGAGCGTCTGCTCGCGCTCCTCGTGGCTGCCCATGGGGCTCTGCGAGCGGACTTTGCCGAGCGCGTCGAGCTCGTCGATGAAGACGATGCACGGCGCCTTGGCTTCGGCCTGCTGGAACAGATCGCGGATGCGGGCGGCGCCGACGCCGACGAACATTTCCACGAACTCCGACCCGCTCAGGCTGAAGAAGGGCACGTGCGCCTCGCCGGCCACCGCGCGGGCGAGCAGCGTCTTGCCGGTGCCTGGAGGTCCGACGAGCAGGGCGCCCTTGGGGATCCGGCCGCCGAGGTTCGTGTATTTCTTCGGCGTCTTCAGGAACTCCACGATTTCCTTCAGCTCGTCCTCGGCTTCGTCCACGCCGGCCACGTCAACGAATCGCACCTTGACTTCGTCGTCGGCGTAGATTTTCGCGCGGCTGCGGGCAAACGACATCACGCCGCCCTCGGCGCCGCCCATGCGGCGGAAGAAGAACCCCCAGAGCGCCACGATGAACACGACCGGCAGAATCCAGCCGAGCAGGTCGGGCAGCCAGCGATTGACGTTTTCGCCCGCGAACTTCACCCCCTTGGCTTCCAGTTCCTCCGCCAGCTTGGGATCCTCGACGCGCGTGGTCGTGAACTGCCGGCCCTGCTTGTCGTCGCCCCCTCCCACCCCCGGCTTGAGCGTTCCGCGCAGCGTCTGATCGCCGATGGTGACCTCGGCCACGTCGCCGTTTTTGACCATGGCCTTGAACTCGCTGTACGCGAGCGAGCGGCCGGCGGGCGTCATGTAGTACATCTGCACGACGACCCCGAGGAGCAGCAGAAACCCCAGGCCGTGCCAGAGCGATAACCCCGGCCGGGGCTTGGTCGAGCGCGGGCCGCCTCCGCCCAGGGGGTTGAAGCGCGACGAAGGCTTCTGGGTCGGCATCTACACCTTCACCGCTTCCTGCTTGTCGAACGTCAGCACGTCGCCTTTTCCCGCGGCATCGACCGCCACGGTATCGCCCTCGAGGAACTCACCCTCGAGCACGCGCAGGGCCAGCGGGTCGAGCACGCGCCGCTGGATCGTGCGCTTGAGAGGGCGCGCGCCATAGATCGGATCGTACCCTTCGCGCACGAGCAGTTCCTTGGCCTTGTCGGACAGTCGCACGTGAATCTTCCGCTCCTCGAGCCGCTTCACCAGACCTGCAATCTGAATCTCGACAATCTTCTTGAGGTGCCCGCGATCGAGCGCGTGGAAGAAGATGATCTCGTCGACGCGGTTCAGGAACTCCGGCCGGAAGTGTTCCCTGAGCGCGTCCATCACCTGGCGCCGCGTGCCTTCGTCAATGGTACCGCCTTCGCCTGTCGTCCGCTCGGCGATGAACTGGCTGCCGAGGTTGGACGTCATGATGACGACCGTGTTCTTGAAGTCCACCGTGCGTCCCTTGCCGTCGGTCAACCGGCCGTCGTCGAGCAGCTGCAGCAGGACGTTGAGGACTTCCGGATGAGCTTTCTCGATCTCGTCGAGCAGCACCACCGCGTACGGCCGCCGCCTGACAGCCTCGGTCAGCTGGCCCGCCTCCTCGTACCCGACGTATCCAGGAGGCGCGCCGAGCATTCGCGAGACGGTGTGCTTCTCCTGGTATTCTGACATGTCGATCCGGATCATGGCCTGTTCGTCGTCGAACAGGAACTCCGCCAGGGCGCGCGCCAGCTCGGTTTTGCCGACGCCGGTGGGACCCAGAAAGAGGAAGCTGCCAAGCGGCCGGTTGGGATCCTGCAGGCCCGCGCGCGCGCGCCTGATCGCATTCGCGACAGCGTTGATCGCGTCGTCCTGGCCGATGACTCGGTTGTGCAGGCGTTCTTCCATGTGGATGAGTTTCTGGACCTCGCCTTCCATCAACCGGCTGACCGGCACGTGCGTCCACTTGCTCACGACCTCGGCGATGTCCTCCTCGTCGACCTCCTGCTTCAGCATGCCGCCGTTCTTCTGCATCTCGGCGAGCTGCGCGTCCACGTCCTTGATCTGCTTTTCGAGAAGCGGCACGGTGCCGTACTGAAGCTCAGAGGCCTTTGCGTAGTTGCCGCTTCGTTGCGCACGCTCGATCTCCTGCTTCAGGCCGTCGAGCTGTTCCTTCAGCTTCGCCGACTGCTGAATCGCCGCCTTTTCCTGTTCCCAGTGCGCGGATAGATGCGTCTGTTCTTCCTTGAGGTCCGCCAGTTCCTTTTCGAGCTTGGCGAGCCGATCTTTCGACGCCTTGTCTTTCTCCTTGCGGAGCGCCTCGCGCTCGATTTCGAGCTGCATGATGCGGCGCCGGATTTCGTCGAGCTCGACCGGCATCGAGTCGATCTCCATGCGGAGCTTCGACGCGGCTTCGTCGATGAGATCGATGGCCTTGTCTGGCAGAAAGCGGTCTGAGATGTAGCGGTTCGACAGCACAGCGGCCGCGACGAGGGCCGCGTCCTTGAAGTTCACCTTGTGGTGGATCTGGTAGCGATCGCGCAGCCCCCGGAGGATGCTGATCGTGTCTTCGACGCTCGGCTCTCCGACGGTCACAGGCTGGAAACGGCGTTCGAGCGCCGCGTCCTTCTCGATGTACTTGCGGTACTCGTCGAGCGTCGTCGCGCCGATGGTGTGGAGCTCGCCGCGCGCCAGCATCGGCTTCAGCATGTTGGACGCGTCGATCGACCCTTCAGAGGCTCCCGCACCCACGACGGTGTGCAGCTCGTCGATGAAGAGCACGACCTGGCCTTCGGCATCGACGATTTCCTTGAGCACGGCCTTCAGCCGCTCTTCGAACTCGCCGCGGTACTTCGCGCCGGCGATGAGCGCGCCCATGTCGAGCGCGACGATGCGCTTGTTCTTGAGGCCTTCGGGGACGTCGCCGCGCACGATGCGAATGGCCAGGCCTTCGACGATGGCCGTTTTCCCGACCCCGGGCTCGCCGATGAGCACCGGGTTGTTCTTCGTGCGGCGCGAGAGGACCTGGACCACGCGGCGAATTTCCTCGTCGCGCCCGATCACGGGATCGAGCTTGCCCTTACGGGCCAGATCCGTGAGGTCGCGCCCGTAGCGCTCGAGCGCCTGGTACGTCCCTTCGGGGTTCTGGGTCGTCACGCGTTGCGACCCGCGAATGCCGGCGAGGGCCTGGAAGATCTTGTCGCGCGTGATGCCGCGCTCGGTGAGCAGCCCGGCGGCGGGGGAGCGTCCGGTTTCGGCCGCAATCGCGACCAGCAGATGCTCGGTGCTGACGTACTCGTCTTTCAGTCGATCGGCTTCCGCCTGCGCCAGATCAGTGACGAGTTTGAGCCGGGGCGAGATGCCCGGTTGCGACCCGCCGTAGGCCTGTGGAATCTTTCCGAGCAGATCGCGCCCCGCGCGCGCGATGGCCGCCGGATCGGCGTTCACCTTTCGAAGGAGCTCCGGGACGACGCCGTCCCGTTGCTCGGCGAGCGCCACCAGCAGGTGCTCCGGTTCGATCTGCGCGTGGTTCAGATGTTCGGCGAGTTGCTGCGCGGAGACGACGGCCTCTTGCGCTTTTTCGGTGTACTTATTGATGTTCATAGGTTGCTGATGGGATCGGGTAATTGAGTAATTGAGTAATTGGGTAATTGAGTAATCGCGGAGTCGAGCAATGGAACGATCAATTATCCAATTACCCGATTACTCAATCACCCGATTTACTCGGTTACCCGGTTACCCAATCCGTCCTTTCCAGTTTCTGCAGCGCTTCGAACAGCGTCCGCTGTTCGGGCGTCAGTTGTCGTGGCAACTGCACGTCGGCCGTGGCATAGAGGTCGCCGTACTCGTTCGGTTTGCCGACGGTGGGCATGCCGTGCCCCTTCAATCGAAACACCTGGCCCTGCTGGGTGGTTGGCGGGACTTTCAGGCGCAAGGGCTTCCCGCCGAGCGTGTGGACATCGGCTTCGCCGCCGAGCACCGCCGTTGTCAGCGGGACGGCGACGTGCGTGTACAGGTCGCGTCCCTTGCGTTCGAAAATCGGGTGCGGCGTCAGGCGGATGCGAAGGTACAGGTCTCCCGCAGCCGCGCCGCCCGCGCCCGTTTCGCCTTCGCCGGTGATGCGAACGCGCGACCCGTCTCCGACGCCCGCCGGAATCCGGACGTCCACCGAGCGCTGTGCGCCTCCCAGGTTGAACGACAGCCGGCGCGTGGCGCCGTGGAAAACGTCTTCCAGCCCAAGTTCGATCTCGTGTTCGACGTCGCGCCCTTTCCGGGCGCGTGACCGTCCGCCCCCCCGCCCGCGCGGCCGCGTCCGGCACGATCATCAGGTCCGGCGCTGCCTCCGAAGAAGGTGTGAAAGAAATCGGAGAACGGATCGCCTTCCCCGAACATCTCGCGCATTTCCTCTGGGGTCATCGTCCGGAAGCCGCCCGGCTGGCCGCCGACGTTGACGTTGTATGCGCCACCCGGCTGCCCGCCGAAGCCAGGTCCGCCGGGCCCGGCCTGCTCGTAGTTCCGCCAGTTGGCGCCCAGGTCGTCGTACTTCTTGCGCTTGGCCGGATCGCCGAGCACTTCGTACGCCTCGTTGAGTTCCTTGAACCGCGATTCGGCCGCCTTGTCGCCCTGATTGACGTCGGGATGGTGCTTGCGCGCCAGCTTCCGGTACGCCTGCTTGAGTTCTTTTTCCGACGCCGTCTTCGCGACGCCAAGCGTCGCGTAGTAGTCTTTGAAGTCCATGGCTAGTCGATGCCCAATATCCGGAGCAGCTCGTCCAATTCCTGGCCCAGGCGCCGCCGCGCGTCGCGGGCCGACGCGCCGTCGTCTCGCGACATGGTCACCAGCGGCCGGATGCGCTGCACGATTTCCCCCACCGACAACAGCCGCTGCACGCCCGCCAGGTTGATGCCGCCGTCGTCCACCAGACGTTTGATCACCTTGAGGCGTTCGAGCTCGTCGCGGGAATAGAGCCGCATGCTGCCGAGGGTTCGGCTCGGCTGCACAAGGCCCAGCCGCTCGTATTTTCTCAGCGTCTGCGGGTGCATGCCCAGCATTCGCGCCGCCATGCTGATGAGATACAGGTCCTGATCAAGTCCCATACGGGTCTCGGGTGGGTTTGAAAGTTGCGCCAGACCAAGTATAGGACTTGATACGGTACGTGTCAATGTTGCTGGGAGAGAATACGAGCGGTGTTCGAGGCGTCCGACTTTCTCACGATCAGCCTGCTGGTTGCGCTCGAGGCGCTGCTGAGCGCCGACAACGCGATCGTCCTCGCTCTGCTCGTGCTGGGCCTGCCGAAGCCGCAACGCCAGAGAGCGCTTCGCTACGGCATCGTCGGCGCGTTTGTTTTTCGCGCCATCGCGACGTTCACCGCGGCCTACCTCATCACGTTGGGATGGGTGAAGCTGGCCGGCGCCGCGTACCTGCTGTACCTGGCCTATGGGCACTTCGCCAAGTCCGGCGGCGAAGAGCGGAAAGCCGCGCCGGCGGCGCTGCCGTGGCTTGGCATGAATCCGTTCTGGGCCACCGTGGTGAAGGTTGAGCTCACCGACATCGTGTTCGCCATCGATTCCATTCTGGTGGCCGTCGCCATGTCGCCGAAGATCTGGGTCATCCTGACGGGCGGCATGCTCGGCATCGTTGCGATGCGGCTTGTGATCGGGAGGCTCCTCGCGATTATCGAGCGGTATCCGCCGCTCGTTGACGGCGCGTTCGTCGTCATCTCGTGGGTCGGCTTCAAGTTGCTGCTCGAGTTCCTGCACAAGTCGGGGTACGTTGAATTCGAGATCCCCAACTTCGCCTCGTTGGCGGTGATTGTCGTGATCTTTATCGTCACCATTTTCTACGCTCGACTCCAGGCACGGCGCAATCCGCTGTCGGACACCGAGGAGGCGGCGAGGCAGCTGCTGAGAGACAGCGACGATGAGTCTTAGTCGCGTCCCGTGAACCGTCGAAGCGCCCTGCGTTGTCGTTTGTCGGGCGCCTTGAGGGGCCGCATCTGCGCCCGGTAACATCCGTTCCATTCGTCGCATCTCGATCTCTTCCGGCGTCGGCGGCGGGGTCAAGTCTTCGTAGAGCTGTCGCGCGAGGGCCTTGGGAGCGTGACGATCGGCCAGCGCTCGAACCACGACATGGTGCTTCCGTCCGAACGGCCGGCTGATCTCAATCGCATCGCCCACACGAAGCAAGCGCCCCTGTTTGGCCGTCTGGCCGTTGACGTCGATCTTGCCGCCGCTGCAGGCCTTTTGCGCGGCGGATCGCGTCTTGAACAGGCACGCGACGTCGAGCCAGACGTCCAGGCGAACGCTTTCCGGTCTGAATGAGTCGTTGACCATCTTGGAGGTTGATCTTACAGTCGGGCGTCGGTTTTTTCTGAGGAGGCTCCATGCGAATGCGAATGGCCGCTGAGATGCTCATGGCGATCGCGGCTCTTGGCTTGGCCGTGGCGCGGCCGATGGCCGCGGACGGTCCGTACCGGCTCATCAAGGAGATCGCGATCGGCGGCGACGGCGGATGGGACTATCTGAACGTCGATAGCGCGGCCAAACGCCTCTATGTCAGCCATGCCAGCAAAGTGGTCGTGATCGACGTCGCGACAGACGCCATCGTCGGCGAAATCACCGACACGCCGGGTGTGCACGGCGCGGTCGCCGCCACGCCCGGACGCGTGGTGACCAGCAACGGCCGTGGCAACAACGCCAGCATCGTCGACGCGAAGACGCTGCAGACGCTCACCACAGTGGCGACCGAGGCGAATCCCGACTTCGTCATGTACGAGCCGGGGAAGAAAGAGGTCTACACGTTCAACGGCACGGGCCGTTCGGCGAGCGTCATCGATCCGGTGTCGGAGAAGGTGGTGGCGACGATTCCCCTCGGGGGAAAGCCCGAGGCCGGTGTGTCGGATCCGTCGGTTAACCGCGTCTATGTGAACATCGAGAACCAGAACACCATCGCCGTGATCGACACGAATACGCACACCGTGGTCGCGAACTGGCCGATCGCGCCAGGCGAGGAAGCCGCGGGGCTCGCGATCGACATCAAGAACCATCGTCTGTTCATCGGCGCGCACAACAACCTGATGCTGATGATGGATTCCACCAACGGCAAGATTGTCGCGCAGGTGCCGATCGGCGCCGGCGTGGACGCCACGCAGTTTGATCCCGGGACGGGCTACGTGTTCTCGTCGTGTGGGGACGGCACCGTCACGGTCGCGCACGAAGATTCCCCGACGAAGATGACGGTGGTGCAAACGCTCGTGACCGAGCGGGGCGCGCGGACGATGGGCCTCGACCCCGCGACGCACCGGATCTACCTCGCGGCGGCGAAGTACGAAACACCCGCTGCCCCGCCAGCGGGGGCGGCGCCCGCACCGGGGCGCGGACGGCCTTCGATGGTGCCGAACTCGATGCACCTGCTGGTGTACGGCATCGACGGGAAGTAGCGCCGCTGTCGGGAGCGCCTTGTGGGCGCCATCGGCGGCTATAGGAAGGTCAGGGCTTCTTTCGCCGACCCCGTGTGGAACCGTCGCGACGCCGTAAAGCTGCCGGCCGATGCAGAGGAGTTGATGAAGCCGGCCGATCGCGTTCGGTGCGGCGGCGGGGACGTGGTGCCTGGCATCGAGCCCCGCTGCAGAAGATCCGCGGCGGCGGCAAAGACGCGTTCGTCGTGCAGCACGTCCAGTTCGAGCGGGGCAATCACCCCGTGCTTGTTGCGTTGCGCTTTGAGACGCCGGAACTCCCTGCGGTATGCGGACCTGTCTGACACCCCCGGCCGCGCGGCACGAACCATTGCCGTGTAGGGGCTTGCCGCGCTGGAGTCCCGGCGAGTGGAGGGAGCGCTGCCGAAGTCGGAAAACGGTCCGCAACGGCGACATTCGAACGCCTCGAGCCACAGGTCGGGCGTCCAGTTGAGCTTGCCCCCGCAATAGGGGCACACGATAGGCGTCAAGGGTCCAAAAGACATGTAGTAGGGCACGAGCAACCCCGGAAGCTCGACTGTATTGGCGCGCCAGCCGAAAAACTGTCGCATTTTGGACAGTCACTGATTGAGCGTCCGACAGCTCCGGGGAACGCGGGAAGCCCGCGAAACAGTGGGAAGAACGGGTTATTTCAAACGAATGGAGGCCGCCGGGCCGGTCGCGGATGTTTAGGTTACTATCCGCGTGTTCCTCATCTTGGTGGGTGCTGGGCCATTGGAAAGGACTGCCATGAAATCCCTGATGTGCGCCCTGATCGTCTCGTGCAGCCTGATCCCCGTCCACGCGCAATCGTTGGCGGACGTCGCCAAGAAAGTGAAAGAGCAGCGCGCGGCCGCACAGAAACAGAGCGGCA
Source organism: uncultured Acidobacteriota bacterium (assembly GCA_963755195.1). Classification (GTDB taxonomy): domain Bacteria; phylum Acidobacteriota; class Vicinamibacteria; order Vicinamibacterales; family CAVVIG01; genus CAVQJU01. The sequence goes on from CAVWIZ010000002.1 coordinate 841,681, forward strand.
GCGAGAAGCCACCGGCCCCCAAGGTTTACACGAACGAGGATCTGAAGGACGCGCCGCCAGCCTCAATCATTGGCCAGGCCCCCGAGGCGTCGCCGGCGGTCGTCGCCGAGAGAGAAAAAGCAGAAACTGAGCGCGCCGACGAATATCGGAAAGCCGCGAAGAGAGATGAAACCTACTGGAAAGGCCAGATGCGCGACAGACAGGCGGCACTCGATGCCGACACACTCCAGGCGGCGGCGATGCAAACCCGCGTCAATTCGCTGGATGCGGATCTCGATCTCGGGACGAGTATTCCGGATCGGACGGTGGTCCGGCGTGAGCGGGAGAAAGCGTTGACCGAGTTGGTACGTCTGAGAGCACTGGTACTCGCCGACAGGAAGGCGATTGCGACGCTCGAGGAAGAAGCCAGGCGCGCGAACGTGCCGCCCGGTTGGCTACGGCCCTGAGCTGGCGAGGAAGATGGGACGGGTGATTGTCAGCGCGGATTGACGCGGTCATCGAGGTTGATCGTGCCCTCCACGAGGCGGTCACACAGCTGGAGGCTTTCCGCGATACGCCCAGTACCACACCGCCACCCCGAGAGCTATCGCGACGACGGCAACCACCTCCGGAATTCCAATCCCCATGGGAGAATCCGCCTTTCAAGAGGACGCATGAGAATTCCGCGGTGCCTGCCTGGCTGAATGCCAGGGTCTATCCTTCCTTGGGTTCGTCGTTGTATTCGGAGCCTTTGGGCGGTGGCGTTGGCAGCACCTGATCTTCGGTCGCGCCCTCGTGTTCTTTATCATCTGGGCGAGCCGGACGATGCTTTTGGCTTGGTGTCGATGCCTTAGACGGTGCGGCAGGGCGGTTCTTGTCTGTATCTGCCGTCATTTGTCTGTCTCCGAAGAACGAAACACTGTCATCGCGGGCTAACCTTGCGGGTCTTGCGCTTCCGCTTGCCGCCGACGATGATGATTCCCTTCTTGCCTTTGTTCTTGGAACCAGCAGGCCGGCCGCGACGTGCAGCAAACTCGGCCTGGGCTTGCTGACCGAGGCTTGTCAAGAGCTCGGATGCTGTGTCTCGAACCTTGGTCAAGTTCTTGACAATATCTTGTCGCTGGCTCATCCAACGGTCGGCTTTGGCCATGGCAGTGCCGAGAAGCCGGCCGACGTCTTCTGCAAATCCTTCAAGTTGTGTGGTCTTGCGATACTTACGCTTCGCCATCGTCCCTCCGGATAAACAAGTATACCGACCGAGCAGGACCTTGGTCGTCAGTCCGCCGAAGGTATTGATATAGGATGGTGCCGAACGCTGCGGTTACCGGAGCCAACCATGATATCGAATGTACCTGGGGCCGGCTCGGATCCACCGCCACCCACTGCTCCTCGCGATCGCCGCGCCATTCTCGTCATCGATGACGATCTCGGGACGCGCGAGACATTCAACTGGGTGCTCACCGCGTACGGGTTCCGCGTCACCACCGTCAGTTCCGGCGCCAGGGCCGTGAAAGTCGGCAAGTCAGGCCATTTCGATTTGATGCTGGTAGACCTGCGGCTGCCGGACATCTCGGGGCTCGAAGTCGTCCGATCGCTTCAGAGCGACGGCTCAGATGTGCGATTCGTCGTCGTGAGCGCGTTCCTGACCAGTCCTAATACGGCCGAAGCGACGCGGCTCGGCGCGAGCAGCGTGTTGGACAAGCCGTTGACGGTCGAGCGCCTGATGACGCACGTGCGCGCGGCTCTCGACCAGATGCCCGGCTGAGGAACTACGGGCAAGGGTGGACCCTGATGCGCACAGTGCAATGTGGAACGTGCCTCACAGACGATCGTGCGAACTCGCTCGCTCCGCCCTGACCAGCTTGATTGTGCTGGAGGAGTACCCAGGACGTTCGTCTGGCGAGGGACAATCTGGTCGTCCGGTAGGTGAACGAGGAGACAGCGTTATGTCTATTGATATCTAAATGGTGGCGAGGGGCGGAATCGAACCGTCGACACTACGATTTTCAGCGCGCGCACGCTGCGCGTACTTGGTAAGCACACCAGCGGACGGCGGGAGAGCGGTCGGCGGCTTCGCATCGGTGTCACGCGGCAGTACCGCGAATCGATCTGGTGCGGCCTCTCGCGCCTGGGCGGCGGTGAAGTAGCCGGCTTGGTCTTCGGCGAGTTCGTAAGTGCGGTGTCCCCACTGGCGACGCCTCATCGGCGGCCTTCTCCTCTGTCAATAATATAATGTCTTTGCATACTATTGACACGGTGCTGTGACGCCCCCCGAGTTCAAGCCACAGATCACGATCTGTCATACGCGGACTTATGCGAATCGGACGATTTAATGATGGTGGAGTTGACGAATCTTAGAGACAGAGGGAAGAGCAATCACACGTCGAAGTGCTTAGGTTCGATCCAAACCGTCTTCCCGTCGCGGTAGATCGCGATCGGAAGGCCGGCTTGCTTGTGGCGCAGAATTGCTTCGCGCACACCCTTCTTAAGGGCCTCGTCGATGAGTTGGCCATCCTCGACGAATATACGATTCAGATCCTTGGCGGCTTCAGCCTTCATGCTCAGCACCTTGCCGGACGACCGACGCCCAGAGATCCTGATCGTAAACGCGTGGCGCCTGGATGTCCAATCGCTCGGCGATCAGCCGAGGCACAGCGCCGGAGCTGTCGTACGCGCGCCACGTCGATGCGAGAGGTTCGTATAGATCGAAGAAGTTGCGAATGCCGGCTCGATAGCGGCGCCGAACGGTTTCAGCAGGCACTGAATGTCCGCCCATGCGAACGCGGTCCGCAACACGGTCGATTGCAAAGTCAGCAGACGGCAGCCACAGAAACACGATCTGGATTGAGTACCCATCCCGCTTCAATTGCGCGAGCCATGGAGCAAAGGTCCTGCTGGCGAGGGTTGTCTCGAACGCAAAGCTGATGCGTTGGCGTGCGAGTCCGTGAATCCGCGTGAGCATGACGCGCCCGGCGGGCAGTGCGGCGCGCTCAACGTTGAACGCGGATAATCCGCGCGCGATGTCGTCGGCGTTGACGAACTCGGTCACGCCCAGCGCTCCATGCAGTAGAGCAGGGGCAGCCGTCGATTTCCCGGCGCCGTTCGGGCCCGCGAGGACGACGACGGTTGGGTTCGATTCGCTCAAGTGGAGAATGTTAATCCGTCTGGAGACTCGGCAATGACCAGGACCGAGCGGCTACACCTCGCAACAGAGCCCAGAGCTTGTTACCCCGGTGTTACCCCGGAAGAAAATGATCCTTCAGGAGTCGATCAGATGTGAGAATTTGTTAGGAAAATGGTGGCGAGGGGCGGAATCGAACCGTCGACACTACGATTTTCAGTCGTATGCTCTACCAACTGAGCTACCTCGCCACTGGTGGGAACCGCTCGTTGCAGACGAACCGCGATCATAACATGGGCAAGAACTAGAGACGCTCGGCGCCGTCGAGCGTCGCCAGTCGGCGATCGAACGTGCCGAGCGGAAGGTGGCCGGCTCTACGCGCTGTTGCAAGCACACAGGCAATCGAAAAAGCCGGCGGCGGGCTTCGCGCGAAACGATTCAAGCGCCGCAGCGACGGCGTCCGAGTCCTGCAGCGTCAGATGCTCGTGGCTGAGCAGCATGTCAACCGCCGTTGCAATATCCGCGGGGCGGCGGTCGTAGACGGCCTCGAGCACCCACATGGTTTCCGCGAGCGCGAGGATCGACACCCACGCACCTTTTTCCACGAACGCTTCTGCTGCCACGGCCTGCTTGCGATCGTCGCGCACGACCAGCCGGACGAGGACGTTCGTGTCAATCGCGCGCATGACGCTTGCGGATGTAGGCTTTGACCCCTTCGTCGATCTCTTCTATCGAGCGATGTGGGGGAGGGGCCTGAGGGAAGAGCGCCTTGTGGATGTCGAGCGAACTGTACTTGCCCGCCCGCCGGACGACGATGTCAGCGCCCTCCTCGTGCCACTCGAGCACTGAGCCGGGGCCGACGCCCAGTTTCCGGCGAACTTCAGCAGGCACGGAGATCTGTCCTTGCGCGGTGAGCTTTGAGTGGGCCAGCGGCATACCGATATATTACCACGGTAATGTGGCGCGCCGCCAGCCCTTGATCCTCTCGAGTTACCCCTATACGGCCGCGACTTCGGCGTCGCGGACGAGCCCGAGCTCGCGGCGCACGCGATCTTCGATCGTGCGGGCGATGTCGGGATTCTCCTTCAGGAATTGCTTGGCGTTTTCGCGACCCTGGCCGAGCCGTTCGCCGCCGTACGCGAACCACGCGCCGCTTTTCTCGACGATGCGCTTGTCCACGGCGAGATCGAGCAGGTCGCCCATGCGCGAGATGCCCTCGCCGTACATGACGTCGAATTCGGCTTCGCGGAACGGCGGCGCCACCTTGTTCTTGACGATTTTCACGCGCGTGCGCCCGCCGACGACGACGTCGCCGTCCTTGATGCTGGCGATGCGGCGGATGTCGATGCGCACCGAGGAGTAGAACTTCAGGGCGCGGCCGCCGGTGGTGGTTTCCGGGTTGCCGAACATCACGCCGATTTTCTCGCGGAGCTGGTTGATGAAGATGAGGCAGGTCTTCGATTTCGAGACGACGCCGGTGAGTTTGCGCAGCGCCTGCGACATGAGACGGGCCTGCAGGCCCATTTGCGCGTCGCCCATTTCGCCTTCGATTTCGGCCTTTGGCACCAGCGCGGCCACCGAGTCGACCACCACCACGTCCACGCCGCCCGATCGGACGAGCACCTCGACGATTTCAAGAGCCTGCTCGCCGTTGTCAGGCTGCGAGACCAGCAGGTTCTCGAGATCCACGCCGAGTTTCTGGGCATAGGCCGCGTCGAGCGCATGTTCGGCGTCCACGAACGCCGCCATGCCGCCAAGCTTTTGCGCTTCGGCAATCACCTGCAGCGCCAGCGTGGTTTTGCCCGAGGACTCCGGCCCGAAGATTTCCACGACACGCCCGCGAGGCACGCCGCCCACGCCAAGCGCGTAGTCGATGCTGATAGAGCCTGTGGAGATGAAGTCGATGGGCTGGATGGCGCCCTTCTGGCCAAGGCGCATGATCGCCCCTTTGCCGAACTGCTTTTCGATTTGCCCGACGGCCAGCTCCACGGCCTTGCCGCGTTCGCGATCGATCGCAATCCGGTCGTCTTTGTCCTTGTCCTTATCCATTCTCTCCGCTCTCTCAGCTCGCTCTGGCCTCTCGACCGTTCTTTCTGGTCTTTCTGCTCGTTCTGCTACTGGCATTCGAGTGCTCCTTCCTTGAGCGCGAGTATTCTAGAATTGTGCCGGGCGAAAGTCAATCGCAATAATGTGAAGACAATCCACGAAGATATTTACAAACAACAACTTACAACCACGGTCACTTTCGCCTCTCGTCTCGCGGATTGCAGAATCTGCGATGATACAAGCCACAATGCCGAGCCCAATTGGCCATGCCCTCGGTGGCGCGGCCGTCGCCCTGATCGCCGACCTCTGGCCCGGCCGGCCGGTCGGGCGTCTCCGTCTCCCGCTCGCCTGCGTCGGCCTGGCGGCCCTCGCGGACGTCGATCTGTTGCTCCCAATCGCGCATCGGACGATCACGCACAGCCTCGCCGCGGTAGCGTTCATTACGATTATCGCGGTCGCGGTGACAGGGAAGGTCACGGTGGGTCGGTGGCGGATAGCGCTGGCATGCGGCGCGGCCTACGCCTCGCATCTGTTTCTCGATTGGATGGCGGCCGACCCCACGGCGCCCTCCGGTCTTCAGGTGCTGTGGCCGATGTCGTCGACCTGGTTCATTTCGGGGTGGAACGTGTTTCGGGCCACCGAGCGGCGGCATATTTTCGAGTGGGCGGCGATGCGAACAAATTTTCTGGCAGTCGTCCAGGAACTCGCGATTCTGGCGCCCGTCGTGGTCGCCTTGTGGCTAGTACGAGTAAAAACCCTGGCCCGATTTGCGGCCGAGCTGTCCCGCGGCGACCATTCGGCGCAGTAGCGGACACGGCCGAAATTTCGGATCGCCAATGCCGTCGTGCAGCACGTTGAGGATCGCGAGGCAGACGTCGAGGCCGATGAAGTCGGCGAGCGCCAGCGGACCCATCGGATGGTGCATCCCGAGCCTCATCACGGTGTCGATGGCGTCCGGCGTACCCACGCCTTCCATCACCGCGTAGATCGCCTCGTTGATCATCGGGAGCAGGATGCGATTGGCAATGAACCCGGGGTAGTCGGCCGCCTCGACGGCGGTCTTGCCGAGAGCGGCGCACAAGCTGAACGCGGTCTGCATCGACTCGGCCGAGGTGGCCTGGCCGCGCACGAGCTCGACGAGGCTCATGATCGGCACGGGGTTCATGAAGTGCATGCCGAGCACCCGATCGGGCCGCCCGGACGCCGCGCCCAGCGTCGTAATCGAAATCGACGAGGTGTTCGAGGCGAGGACGGCGTCACGCGTCGCGATGGCGTCAAGTTTCGAGAAGAGCGCGCGTTTCGCGTCCACGTCCTCGACGATCGCTTCAACGACATAATCGGCGTCGGCCAGGGCGTCGAGCGACGTGGCCGTGCGCAGCCTCCCGAGTGCCTGATCACGGTCGGCTGGCGAGATGGTGCCTTTGCCGACGAACTTCGCGAGGCTCTTTTCAATCGTGTCGCGCGCGCGGTCGACAAGCGGCGGCGCGACGTCGATCAGGCACACCGAGAAGCCCGACTGCGCGAACACCTGCGCGATGCCCCCGCCCATCGTCCCCGCGCCGACGACGCCGATTGTTTTGATTTGCATCCCTGCTTTTCACGAAGGCACGACGTCCACGAAGTATCTTAGGGCAAGAAGACGCATCACGACGTTGAACGCAGAGCCCGCAGAGTTCGCAGAGCTATCCTTAAGTAGTTTCTCTGCGTGCTCTGCGATCTCTGCGTTGATCGTGGTGATGTTCGTCATCATAGTCGTTCGACCGCGATCGCGAGGCCGTTGCCGCCGCCCATGCACAGCGTGGCGATGCCGCGCTTCAGGTTCCGCTGCTTGAGGGCGTAAAGGAGCGTCGTCAGCACTCGACTGCCGCTCGACCCGATCGCGTGGCCGAGCGCGACGGCGCCGCCGTTGACGTTGACCTTGGCGGGATCGAGGCGGAGCTCGCCCAGAACAGCGACGGCTTGCACGGAGAACGCTTCGTTCAGCTCGAACAGATCGACGTCCTCAATCGCCCATCCGATCTTTGCCGTGAGCCGGCGGACCGCTTCGACCGGTGTCATCAGCACGAACCTGGGCGCCAGGCCGCTGGTCGCATGGCCCACAATGCGGGCCAGCGGTGAGAGACCGAGGCTGCGCGCGCGCTCGGCGGCCATCACGACCAGCGCGGAGGCGCCGTCGTTGACGCCCGGAGCGTTGCCGGCCGTGACCGTACCGTCTTTCTTGAACGCCGGCGCCAGTCGGCCGAGCGATTCCGCGGTTGTCTCCGCGCGGATGGGCTCGTCGCGATCGACGACGACCGGCGCGCCCTTCTTCTGCGCGATGGACAGCGGCAGGATCTCTTCCGTGAACAACCCGGCAGATGCCGCCGCCGCGGCCTTCCGGTGACTCATCGCGGCGTACGCATCCTGCGCGTCGCGGGCCACGTGATAGTGCTCGGCCACGACCTCTCCCGAATTGCCCATGTGGCACTGCTCGAACGCGCACCAGAGTCCGTCGGCGATCATCGCGTCGAGAAGCTCGCCGTTGCCCATCTTCAGCCCGTCGCGCACACGCGGCAGCAGGTACGGACAATTGCTCATCGACTCCATTCCGCCTGCCACGGCGATGTCGATGTCGCCGGCGCGAATGGCCTGGTCGGCCAGCATCACGGCCTTGAGGCCGGAGCCGCACACCTTGTTCACCGTCAGTGCCGCGACATGATCGGCCAGCCCGCCAGCAAGCGCGGCCTGCCGGGCGGGATTCTGTCCCAGCCCGGCGCCCACGACGTTGCCCATGATGCATTCGTCCACCACGCCGGGGTCGATCCCAGCGCGCCGGACGGCGTCCGCCACCACGAGGGCGCCCAGCGCCGGGGCCGTCAGCGACTTGAGCGCTCCCAGGAACTTTCCGGTTGGAGTGCGGACGGCGCTGACGATGACCGTGGAAGAAAGTTGAAAGGTCAAAGTGGAAAGTTCAAAGTAAGTTCAAAGTGCAACAGAGCGTTTTACGTTTTACGTTTGGCGTTCGCGGACCCGGAGTTCCTTGATCGCGTCCGGGCCGAGTAGGGTATGCATGCGGCGCACGATAGTTGAAGAGGCCCGGCGCACTTCGGCGGCCCACTGGCGAGTGGCGGCTTCGACGATGAGCGTCCCGCTTTCGAGCCTGACGGACGTTTCACGTTCGAGGGCCGCGCCGACGGCGGCGCGCCAGGCGAACGCCACCTTGCCGGGCGACAGCGGCGCCTCGCGCAGCAGCTCCGCGAGGGCGCCGGGAAGAGCGGAGCTGAGCGGTTGCATCCGTTCGATCTTATCATTCAGGACGCATGCGGCTTGTGCTCGCGTCAGCTTCTCCCCGCCGCGCGGAGCTTCTGCGCGCGGCCGGTTTCATGTTCGACACGGTGGTCGTCGATGTGGACGAGCGCGTCCACGGCTCGGAACCGGCGCACGACTACGTCTTGCGAGTGGCCGGGGCGAAATCCGCGGCGGCGTGGCGAGGCGTGGCGGGGCCCGACGTCATCGTCCTCGGCGCCGACACGGCCGTGGTGGTCGATGGCGAGATCCTGGGAAAGCCTCGCGACGACGACGAGGCGGCGTCCATGCTGCGCCGGCTCGCCGGCCGCCGCCACCAAGTGATGACGGGAATCAGCCTCCGCTCGGAGGCCGGAGAGCGGGGACGTGTGGAGAGTACCGAGCGTCTATATGGTAGACCTCCACGACCCGGACGTGGCGTGGTACGTGGCGAGCGGAGAGGGGCGTGACAAGGCCGGAGCCTATGGAATTCAAGGGCTTGCGTCCCGTTTCATCCCCCGCATCGAAGGGTCGTATTCAAACGTCGTCGGGTTGCCGGTCGAGGCCGTGGTGACGCTTCTGCGCGAGCTTGCATCGGCGGGGTAGTCGGGCTATTCTGACGGCAGACTCCCAGTCCAAGAAGTCCTTATGACACATCGATATATCAAGATTGCGATCACCGGCGTCGTGCTGGCATCCGCCTTCAGCTTTCTGATGTGGACAACGCTGCGCGACGGCGCTGAATACTTCAAGAACGTGGATGAAGTGATGGCCGCCCCGCAGGCGTGGCAGGGCAAGACGCTGCAGCTCCACGGCTACGTCATTCCAGGGTCGATCACGTTCAAGCCGGCCACGCTCGAATACCAGTTCAAGGTACAGAACAGTCCGATTCGAAACAGTGAACCGGGTGGAGTGGTGGCGGTCAGCTACAAAGGAATCGTGCCCGACACGTTCAAGGGCGAAGCCGAGGTGGTGCTGAAGGGCCGTCTGACGGCGGAAGGCTTCCACACCGATCCGAACGGTGTGGTCGCCAAGTGCCCGTCCAAGTACGAGGCGCAGTCCACGCTGCCAGCTGCGGCGCCGGCCGGGTTGTAATGGCCTCCCTCGGCAGCTTTCTCCTCCTTGCCGCCTTCGTCGTCTGCAGTTATGCGGCCGTCATGTCGGTGGTGGGCGCCCGCCGCGGTTCGCGGCGGCTGATCGAGAGCGGCATCGGCGCGTTCTACCTGGTCGCCGCGCTGATGGCGGTGGCGTCGGCCGTCATCATCAACGCCTTCCTGACCGACGATTTCTCGATCAAGTACGTCGCGCACCAGTCCGAGACGCTGCAGCCGCTGTTCTACAAGATCACGTCGTACTGGGGCGGCCTCGACGGCTCAATCATGTTCTGGGTGCTGCTGCTGTCGCTCTTCGGATCGCTGGCGGTGTGGGTGAACCGGGAACGCCACCGCGAGCTGATTCCGTACGTCGTCGCGATCATCTCGAGCGTGCAGATGTTCTTTCTGTACCTGATGGTGGTGCACAAGAACCCCTTCACGACCTACCTGACGCAGACGCCGGCCGACGGCTCGGGCCTCAACCCGCTGCTCCAGAACTACTGGATGGCGATTCATCCGCCGTCGCTCTACACCGGTTTCGTCGGCATGACGATCCCGTACGCGTTCGGCATGGCCGCGCTCATCACCGGCCATCTCGACGATGCGTGGCTGCGGGCCGTCCGCCGCTGGACGATGTTCAGCTGGCTGTTCCTGTCGTTCGGCCTGATGCTCGGGATGATCTGGGCGTACGAAGTGTTGGGATGGGGCGGCTATTGGGGCTGGGACCCCGTCGAGAACGCGGCGCTGCTGCCGTGGTTTACCGCGACGGCGTTTCTGCATTCGGTGATGGTTCAGGAGCGGCGCAGCATGCTGCGCGTCTGGAACGTCACGCTGGTCATCCTCACGTTCTTCCTGACGATCTTCGGCACGTTTCTGACGCGGTCGGGCATCGTGCAGTCGGTGCACGCGTTCGGCGACGATCCGCAGCTGGCGCGGCTCTTCACGGGCTTCATGGTGGTCATCCTGGTGTTCAGCTTCGGGTGGGTCATCCACCGGCTGCCCCTGCTCAAGGCGCGCAGCGAGCTCGACTCGTGGGTGTCGCGCGAGGCCGCGTTCCTCGTCAACAACTGGATTCTGCTGTTCTCGGCGTTCTTCGTCGCCTTCGCGACGATGTTTCCGACGTTGAGCGAAGCCGTCACGGGCACGCGTCTGACGGTGGGTCCGCCGTTCTTCAACAAGTGGATGCTGCCGATCGGCCTCGTGCTCCTGTTCCTGACGGGGCTCGGGCCGTTGCTGGCGTGGCGGAAATCGACGCTCGGTAATCTCCGCGATTCGTTCACGTGGCCGGTCGTGGGTGCGGTGGTGGCCGCCGGCGCGCTCGCCGCGATCGGCTTGCGAGAATGGGCCTCGTTGACGTGCTTTGCCCTCAGCATGTTCGTGGCGACGACAATCGGACAGGAATTCTGGCGCGGCGCGAACGTGCGGAAGAAGAACACCGGCACCGATCTGGCGACCGCCATCATCGGACTTGTCGGCCGCAACAAGCGTCGCTACGGCGGCTACATCGTCCACGTCGGCATCGTGGCGATCTTCGTCGGATTCGCCGGCAACGCGTACAAGAAGGACGTGACCGTGATGCTCCCGCTGGGGCAGCAAACGACGGTTGGCGCATACACGGTTCGCAACGATCAGGTGAAGATCTTCGACGACGGCCAGAAGCAGACGATCACCGCCTACATCAGCGTGTTCAAGAAGGGCCAGCAGATCGACACGATGTACCCGGGCAAGTCCACGTTCCGGAAACACCAGGACGAGCCTCCGCGTACAGAGGTCGCGATTCGCAGGACGCTCGCGGAGGATCTCTACCTTGTTGCGGCGACCGTGGATCCGGCGACGCAGGCGGTCGGCTTGAACGTCGTGGTCAACCCCCTGGTGGACTGGGTGTGGCTGGGCTTCGGTATCATGGCCTTCGGTACGGGCATCGCGCTGCTTCCGGAGAGCACGTACTCGTTCGCGCTGGCCAAACTGCCGGCCGAGGCTGTGACGACCGGCGCTGCGATTCTACTAGCGCTGCTGCTCGTGGGCGCGCCGGCGCGGCTGTTCGCGCAGCACCTGGGCGCTCCGGCGAGCATCATCTCCGAACCGAGCAACGACGTCGAAAGAAAGCTTCGGGACGAGATGGGCTGCACGTGCGGCGGATGCGCGCACGAGCCGTTGTCCAAGTGCACGTGCAGCAACGCCGATCAGATGCGCGCCGCGCTGCGAGAACAAGTCAGTCTCGGCAAGAGCCACGACCAGATCATCGACTACTTCATCAGCACCACCGACAGGAACTTGCTGGCGATGGGCTTCGGCGGTCAGCGATTCCTGGGCGCGCCGGTGGACAAAGGCTTCAACCGGCTCGCGTGGCTCGTTCCGTACCTCCTCGGCGTCGGAGGAATCGCGGCCGTGGGGTTTGCCGCGATGCGCTGGTCGAAACACTCCATTCACCCCGAGGGTGCGGACGCGACGGACGCTGCATCCGCCTCTGACGCTGCCCTGAACGAGCGTCTCGACGATGAGCTCCGAAACCTCGACTGAGGGTCGCGCGGACGTCCGGCTGGAGCCCGGCGCCGCCCTCCACTCGATCCCCGATCCCGGCTTGCAGTCGTGGCAGTTCTTCGTCCTGGCCGCGCTCGGGTGCGCCACGGTCGCGACATTTCTCGCGCGCGGCCAGGGCATCATCCCCATTCTGCTGTTGACCGTACTGATGGCGGGCACGGCTCTGGTCGGGCTGGCGGTGCTGCGCGCGGTCCGGCCGCTGGTGTCTCGCGACGACGATCGCACGCTCATGGTCGGCCAGCGTACGCGCGTGGCCCTCGAGCGCGAGAAGCTGCTCGTCCTTCGGTCGATCAAAGAGCTGGAGTTCGATCGGGCGATGGGGAAGCTGTCCGACACCGATTTTCAGGAGATGTCCGGACGTCTGCGATCGCGCGCCGCGCGGCTGATGCGCGATCTCGATGCGGGCGGCGGGTATCGCGCTCGCGTCGAACAGGATCTGGTCAAGCGGCTCGGCGAATTGCCGGCGGCAGCGGCTGCGCCCGTCGCGCGCTTCTGCGCTTCGTGCGGCACCGAACGCGACCCCGACGCCAGGTTCTGCAAGAACTGCGGAACCAAACTCTAAGACAAAGATGAGAACCACCAAGAGCACGAAGATCACAAAGTTTTGCACAGGTGTGTTCGGATTTCTTTGTGTGCTTGGTGCGCTTCGTGGTTCAGCGTCCGCCCAGTTCGAGATGCCCGACCCGAAGCAGATGGCGGGCATCCCGCGGCCGGTGGACGATCTGCCGGCTGGCAGCGTCTCGGTGCGCCTCATTCGCGGCCAGCTCTCGAACAACATTGCGAGCCATCCCGTCGAGCTGCATTTCGGCAACGGACGCGTACTGACGGTCAACACCGACGAAGCCGGGCGGGCGCAGTTCGACAAGCTGCCGGCAGGCCAGCCGCTGAAGGCCATCGCGGTCGTCGACGGCGAGCGCCTCGAATCGCAGGAGTTTCCCGCGCCGGCCCAGGGCGGCATCCGGCTGATGCTGGTGGCCACGGACAAGTCGGCCCCGGCCAGGGCGACGACGCCGGGCGCGCCCGCCGTCTCTGGTGAGGTCGTGCTGGGCGGCGACTCGCGGATCGTCGTCGAACCCGGCGACGATAACGTTGCGCTGTACCTCATCCTCGAGGTCGTGAACAACAGTCAGGCGCCGGTGAACCCCACGCCGCCGTTTGCGTTCGACATGCCGAAGGGCGCTCAAAATACCACGCTGCTCGACGGATCGTCGCCGCTCGCACGCACGCGCGGCGGACACATCAGCCTCGCGGGTCCGCTTCCGCCGGGGCGCACGCTCATCCAGATCGTGTGCGAGCTGCCGGTCTCCACCGGATCGCTCGACATCAGCCAGACCTTCCCAGCCAGGCTCGAGCGGCTCACGTTGCTCGTCAAGAAAGTCGGCGACACGACGCTCGCCTCCTCGCAGGTGGAGCGGCAGCAGGATTTTGCGGCAGAGGGTCAGACGATTATTGGCTCGATGGGCGGCGCAGTGGCCGCCGGACAGCCGATTGTGTTTTCGCTCACCAACCTCCCGCATCACAGCCCGCTGCCGCGATGGACTGCGCTCGGCCTGGCGGGAGCCATTGTGCTGATAGGCGTCTGGGTGGGTACCCGCAAGAACGACCCCGCGACCGACGTCGAACGGAAACGCCTGGTCGCGCGTCGCGAGAAACTCCTCGCGGATCTGGTTCGCCTCGAACACGACCACCGCAGCGGCCGGAGCGATGGCCCACGGTACGCGACGCGGCGTGAAGAGCTCGTCGGCTCGCTCGAACGTCTCTACGGCGCGCTCGACGACCCGGATCGCCCGGCGGGCGCCACAGCCTGATGATCGAGTTCGATGAAGTGCGTCTGGTCGACGTGTCGCGGCACTTCGGCCGGCGCAGAGCTGTCTCCCAGGTCTCCCTCACCATTCGCTCCGGCGACATCGTCGGCTTGCTGGGCCCGAACGGCGCAGGCAAGTCCACGCTGATCGGAATACTGGCCACGCTCGTCGCGCCGACCTCCGGAAGCGTGACGTACGGCGGCCGGCCGGCACGCGTCCTGGGCGGTCCGCTCCGCGGGTCGATCGGCCTGCTCGCCCACGAGCTGCACCTGTACCCCGAACTGTCCGCCCGACAGAACCTGACCTTCTTCGCCGAGCTCTACGGCCTCGACGCGCGCGACACGGTCGATCGTGCGCTCGACGCCGCCGGCCTCGCGGATCGGGCCGACGACGACGTGTCGAGTTTTTCACGCGGGATGCGGCAGCGCCTCGCGCTCGAACGTGCGCTGCTGCACAAGCCGCGTCTCGCGCTGATGGACGAGCCGTTCACGGGGCTCGATGACGCGGCCGTGGCGCTCGTCACGGGCCGGCTGCGTCAGCTGGCCAGTGACGGCGCCATCGTCGTCCTCGCGACGCACGATCTCGATCTCGCTGAAGGTCTCGTGAGCCGCGTCGCACTCGTGCGCGACGGACGGCTGGTGTCTGACGAGCCGGCGCCTGTCGGCTTGCGCGCCCGGTACCGCGCGCTCGTGGGCAATTGATGTTCCTGAAGGTTGCGCTGCTCGTGCTCCGGAAAGACCTGGCGATTGAGGCCAAGAGCCGCGAGATTCTCTACACGACGCTGTCGTTCGCCGTGTCGTGCGTCATGATCTTTTCGTTTGCGTTCACCAAGGAGGAAGGCGTGCCGGTGGACGACGCGGCGGCCGGCATCCTCTGGATTGCCGTCGCCTTTTCAGGGACGCTCGCCCTCGGACGAAACTTCGAACGGGAACGGTACGGTGAAACACTCCGCGCGCTGCTGCTGGCGCCGGCATCGCGTCCGGCCGTCTACGTGGGGAAGCTCCTCGGCATGATTCTGATGATGCTGGTGACTGAAGCGCTGCTGGTGCCGATGGTCGCGTTCCTCTTTCGCGCGCCGTTGTTTGCGCGGCCGCTGCTGTTGACGACGCTGCTGGTGCTGGGCACGGTTGGCTTCGCGTCGGTCGGGACGCTCTTCGCCGCGATGCTCGTGCGTGCCCGGACGCGTGACGTGCTGCTGCCGATCCTGTTGTATCCGATGACGGTTCCGGTGATCATAGCCGGGGTCCGGGGGACGACCGCGCTCCTGCAGGCGCCGCCGGAAGAGCCGATCGCGGTGCTGTGGATCGGCCTGCTGACGGCCTTCGACGTCGTGTTCGTGACGCTCGCGTTGTGGACGTTCGAGCCGCTCATGACAGAATGACGCGCGGCCCGGATGGGATCGCAAGGGCAGGAACGACAGGATGGGCAGGATAGGCGGGCACGAACAGGCAGGATGGGCGGGATGGGCAGGAAGGGCAGGAGAGGGTGATGAAGAAACTATTCGTTCCGTTCGTGGTCGTCACGGCCGCCATGCTTGCGTACGCTCCGGTCGCCATCGCCCAGCTGCCGTACGAGTCGACGATGCTGCTCGTTCAAAAAATCTTCTACTTCCATTTCGCCACGTGGATGGCGCTGACCGCCGGGCTCATCGTCTGCGCAGTCGGCAGCGCGATGTATCTGTTCGGGAATTCCGCCAAGGGCGATCGGTATGCCTGTGCCGCGGCCGAGCTGGTTCTCGTCTTCGGCGCGTTTGGCCTCGTGAGCGGATCGTTGTGGAGCCGGAAAGCGTGGGGCGTGTGGTGGCAGTGGGATCCGCGCGTGACGATGACGGTCATGCTCATGATGATCTTTCTGGGGTACCTGCTCGTGCGAAGGTACGGCGGCCCCGGTTCCGAGAAGCTGGCGGCCGCGGTCGGCATCTTCGGCGCGGGGACGGCGCCGTTCATCTACAAGGCCACGGATTGGTGGCGCAATATTCACCCGGCCACGACCGTGATGCGCACGCTCGGAGATAAGTTTCTTGGCGCGTGGTACGTGGTCTGGTTCTGCACGGCCGCGTTTCTGCTGTTGTTCGTCGTTGTGCTCGCCGCGCGTGTGCGCCTCGAGGAGCTGCGCGCCGAGCTCGACCGACTCTATCTGGCTGCGGAGGAGTGACCATGGGCCGTCGAATGTGTGCGTGTCTTCTGACGTTGGCGCTGACGGCATCGGGAGCAGCCATGGCCGTGACGCCCGTGCTCGCCTTCCAGCCGGCGGCGCAGAGCGACTTCGTGCCCTTCACCGGAGTGCCGCCCGATCAGCAGATGCCGGCGGCGCCGCTCGTCATCGGCTCGTACGCGTTCTTTCTGCTGGCGATGATGTTCTACTTGTGGACGATCTGGCGGCGTATCGGGAAAGTGGAAGCTGATATGCGCGCGCTCGAGCGCCGGCAAGCGGGCCGACCGGGAAACTAGTCCCGTGACCGCCGGTCATTTCATCTTCATTCCGTCCGTGCTTCTCGTCGGCGTCGTCATCGGCTGGATTCTCGGCTCGCGGGCCGCGCGGGACGCCTATGCGGCCGAGCTTCGCCGGCGGGACGAAAAAGCCGCAAAGGCGGCGGCGAGGGCACGAGAGGCTGGATAGGGCCTACCGTCCCACCGCGAGCCGCTGTGCCAGCACTTCGGGAAGTCCTGCCTTGATCACCTTCGCCTGGGCCGTCTCGATCGGGTACTCCACGCGAAACAGGTCCACGCTCTTCGCGGATGTGTCCACCATGCCGTAGGCGGCGCGGGCGTCGCCGTCGCGCGGCTGGCCGACCGAACCCGGGTTGAGCAGGTACATCGCCTCGGGCCGCAGCGCGAAGTGATTGGACGCCGCGTCCGACGATCCGATCGTATCGACCCGCCCATCCGCCAGTTCGAACGCCACGGGGAAGTGCGTGTGGCCGAAGAGGCACAGCGGCCGCTGCGACTTCTTCAGCGCATGGACGGCGTCGAGCTCGTCGAAAATATACGCGTCTTCATCGGCCGGCGATCCATGACAGATTTCGACCAGGTCGTCCACGATGACCGGGCCTTCCGGCAACTCCGCCAGCCACTGCCGGTTCGCCGGCGTCAGCACGTCGAAGGTCCAGTGCGCCGCCCGCTTCGCGACCGAGTTGAAGCCGTCGGGCTGTTCGAGGCCGCACGCCACCTTGTCGTGGTTGCCACGGACGATCGCGATTGGCTCGAGGGCCTGCACGCGCTCGACCACCTCGTTGGGATTGGCGCAGTAGCCGACGAGATCGCCGAGCACGATGAGACGGTCGTAGCCGCGCGACGCCGCGTCGGCCAGGCAGGCTTCCATGGCCTCGAGGTTGGCGTGGATGTCGGTCAGGACGAGATAGCGCATCGGTTAGTTGGAGTCCAGTATGCGACGCGGGGTGCGCTCTGCAGCGCGGCGCGGTCACCCCGATGCGCCCGGCTATTCTCCTATGCTTCGAGCCAATCAACCAACTGCTCGACCAGCGCGTCGATGCCGGCCCGGCCGGCGTCGAGACGCACATGGGCGTACTCGTACGCTGTACGCCGGGCTTGGTAAAGGCGATCGAGCTCGGCGCGGTCCGCGGCGAGCGGACGGCGGCCGTCCGGGGGTATACGCGCAATAACCCGCTCGAGGGGCACATCCAGCCAGACCGACACGCCATCGTGGTTGATCACGGCCCGGTTTTGCGGATCCACGAACGTGCCGCCGCCGGTCGCCACCACGACGTGGCGCCTGGGGAGTTGGGCGGCCAGCACCTCGCGTTCGGCGGCCCTGAAGTAGGGCTCGCCGTGCTTGGCGAAGATCTCGGACACGGGAAGGTGTTCGCGCTGTTCGATGAGCTGGTCGATATCCACGGCCTGCCAGTCGAGCCGCCTGGCGAGCGCGCGCCCGACGCTCGTCTTGCCGGCCGCCATGAAGCCGACCAGATAGACCTTGTCGGATTTCACGCCACGAGCCGGCCCAGCGTTTCGAAGAAGCCGGGATAGGAGATGACGACGGCGTCGGCGCCGAGAATCTGTGAGGGCGACCCGCCGGCGAGCGCGGCGACGGCGAACGCCATCGCCATCCGATGGTCGCCGCGGGCGTCGGCCTGTCCCGACCCAGTGGCCGACCGTCCCGATTCGCCGACGACGAAGCCGTCCGGACGCTCGTCGGCCGCGATGCCCAGGGCGCGAAATCCGGCCACCAGCGCGGCAATCCGGTCGCTCTCCTTGACGCGAAGCTCGGCGGCTCCACGCACGCTGACTTCGCCGCCGTGGGCGGCGAGTGCGGCAATGGCCGGCAGCTCATCAATAAGACCAGGCACCTCATCTGGAGCAATTTCAAGGCGTCCAATGCGGTCGCCTTCGACGATCACCGTGCCCCGCGGCTCGCCGGCGGCGGTCGACGTGATCCGCACTTCGACCCGCGCGCCGAACCGGCGCAACACGCCCACCAGGGCCGTGCGAGTCGGGTTCAGCCCCACGTCTTCGATTTCGACGCGCGAACCCGGGCGAGCCGCCGCCGCCACCATCCAGAACGCCGCCGATGAGAAGTCGCCGGGCACGGCGAGCGTTTGGGCGTTCAGCGCCTGTCCGCCGGCGACGGCGATGCGCGTCCCGGCTGAATCCACGACCACGCTCCCGCCAAACGCGCGCAGCGCGTGCTCGGTGTGATCACGCGTGCGGGCCGGCTCCACCACCGTTGTCGTGCCGGCCGCGTGGAGTCCCGCCAGGAGCACCGCGCTCTTCACTTGCGCGCTGGGGACATCGGGCTGATAGGTCATCGCGTGCAACGTTGTCCCGTGAATCGTCAGCGGCGGACGGCCCTCGAGGGCATCGATTCGGCAGCCCATCAGTTCGAGGGGCTCGATGACGCGGCGCATGGGCCGGCGCGACAGCGAAGCATCGCCCGTGAGCTGCGAGGTGAAAGGGTGTGCAGCCAGCACACCGGCCAGCAGGCGCAGGGTGGTGCCGGAGTTGCCGGCGTCGAGCGGCCCGGCCGGTGAACTGAGGCAGCCGAGTCCTCGTCCGATAATAGTGACGGCGGCGGCATCCTCGGTGACGGCGACACCCAGACCCCCCAGGCACCCGAGGGTCGAATGGCAGTCGGCTCCAGGGGCAAAACCAGAAAGACGAGAGGTTCCGTGGGCGAGCGCGGCAATCAACGCATAGCGATGCGAAATCGACTTGTCTCCAGGAACGCTGACCCGGCCGCGCACGTGGCGGGCCGGCGCGATGGTGGCGGCGGTGGTGATCGGCACGCTGTTGATCTTACGCCACGCGCTGCGGCCATGTGCAACAGCGCCCGCAACAGCGCGTGCAACAGATGGTATCCTCTCGCCAGCCCCGATGCCGCCTACTAAGCCCGTGGAGCGCATGCCCTCGAACCCTCGCCGGGAAGTTCGCCTCGAGTTCACGAGCGCCTTCGAGATGCTCGATTTCGTCCAGGTGGTGAGCGAGCACATGGGACGGAGCGTCGGCCTCGACGACGACGCGCGGCACTGGGTGAGCGTCGCCGTTCGCGAGTCGGTCATCAACGCCATCAAGCACGGGAATCGCAACGACACCACCAAGCACGTCTTCGTGGACTTCGAGGCCGCGCAGGGCGTCCGCGAATTGGTGATCCGCGTGCGCGACGAGGGAGAAGGGTTCGACCCCGAAGAAGTGGCCAATCCGCTGGCGCCCGAAAACCTCCTGAAGGCCAGCGGCCGCGGCATCTTTCTGATCCGCAGCTTCATGGATCACGTCGACGTGCGGCGCGTGCCCGAGGGCGGCATGGAAATCAGCATGATGAAGCGCGCACAACCAGCCGACACGGCCACCGCCTGAGTTGCCTCGCGATCCGCGTCTGCTCACCACCGCCATCGAAGCCGTCGTCCGCGCGGGCGCGCTGCAGATGGCTGCCTTCGGGGGCGCCCTTCGTGTGGACAAGAAGGGCACGATCGACCTGGTGACCGACATCGACGTCGCCGTCGAGCGGATGTTTCGAACGCTCGTGTCCGAGCGGTTCCCCGATCACCAGGTGCTCGCGGAAGAGCTCGGCGGGGCCGCGGCGGTGCCGCCCGGTCCCTGCTGGGTGTTCGACCCGATCGACGGCACGACGAACTTCGCGCACGGCCTGCCGATTTTTTGCGCGTCGCTCGCGCTCGAGGTCGACGGCGTCGCCGACGTCGCGGCGGTCTACGATCCGACGCGCCGCGAGCTGTTCACCGCGGAGCGCGGGGGCGGCGCGTTTCTCAACGGGCGCCCGCTGCAGGTGTCGGCGACCGACGCGCTCGTCGATGCGATGCTGGTCACGGGGTTTCCCTACGACATTCACACACGGATCGAGGAAATCGTCGGGCTGTTCGGCGCCTTCGTCGGCCGCGCGCGCGCCGTGCGACGGCTCGGGTCCGCGGCTATCGATTTGTGTTACGTCGCGGCCGGACGCATGGACGGATTCTGGGAGAGCGACCTGAAGCCCTGGGACATCGCCGGCGGCGCCCTGATCGTCGCCGAGGCGGGCGGCCGGGTGACGAACATGGATGGGAGCCCGTTCGCGTCGCGCGGGCGCCACGTGCTGGCGACCAACGGCCGGCTGCACGAGGCGATGCTCGACGTCATCGCGGGTTTCCGTAGTCGTCAGGGGACGCGGTGATACCGGCGAGAGACACTTCGCGCGAAAACGCCTGAGTTTTCGCCCCGAATTTCGCGAATCGATCTGGCATTTCTCCTGCTAGAGCTTCCTGTATGGCGGACGCTTCGATTCCTCCGCCTCGAGGAGATGCCATGCGTCGATGGTTGCGGTCTTTGACGACGGTAGGCGCGATGAGCGTCGTCGTCGGGTTCGTGGCGACGCCGGTCGCTTCCGCTCAACAATCAGTAAATATGTATCTCGGCGGATTCATCCCGACGAGCGCGGACGCGAGAGGGACGACCACCAACGGTCTCAGCAATGACGTGCTGGTGCGCAATCAGGATTTCCTGGCGTTCAGGATCGACCACTTCGACGGCTTCACGTTTGGCGGCGAGTGGCTGGTGGGGCTGGGCGACAAGTTCGATGCCGGCCTTGGCATCGGCTACTTCCAGGAGACGGTTCCCGCCGTGGACGCGACCTACGTCAATGCGAACGGCGCCGAGGCGGTGGCGAATCTGAAGCTGCGCATCGTGCCGTTCACCGCGACGTTCCGTTTTCTACCGCTCGGCCACAAGGCGCCGATTCAACCGTATGTCGGAGCAGGCGTCGGAGTGTTTGGCTGGCGCTACAGCGAAAGCGGACAGTTCGTCGACCACAACGACAAAACGATCTTCAATGCGACGTATGTCGGGAGTGGCAGCGCGACGGGGCCCGTGGTGCTCGGCGGAGTGCGCGTGCCGATCGGCCCAATGGCGCCGGGCTTTGAAGTCCGCTGGCAGTCGGCCAAAGGCAACCTGCCCGCCGACCAGGAATTTGCCGGCACCGTGATCGACCTCGGCGGATTCAACTACCTCTTCACGTTCAACATCC
Organism: uncultured Acidobacteriota bacterium; assembly: GCA_963755195.1. Classification (GTDB taxonomy): domain Bacteria; phylum Acidobacteriota; class Vicinamibacteria; order Vicinamibacterales; family CAVVIG01; genus CAVQJU01. The sequence goes on from CAVWIZ010000002.1 coordinate 862,998, forward strand.
GGTTCTGACGCTCGTAGAGCGCCACGCCGGCGCCTTCACAGATGCGCGAGTACCCGGCCAGAAAGTCCGGGTGCTCGCGCGCACGCCTGGCCAGCACGATCGCCTCCCTGAGCTTTCTCTTCAATCAGCAGCCAGCCGGCATACGGCCTGGGTGACTCGAGCGCCGCCAGCCAGATGTCGCCGTTGCCCTCGTGAAGGAAGTCGCGCAGGTTGAAGCCGTCGCGCGCGGTCTCCTGCATGTAGTGTCCAAGCGATCCCATGCTCGCCATGATCGTGGCGCCGTCGTAGCGCGCGCGCAGACAATTGGTGACGCGCTGTCGAACGGGACCGTTCGGCCGGTCCCACTGCGCCTCGACGACCATCGGCGCGGTCGCGTCGAGCGGATGGAGCGTGTAGGCCGCCGTGCACAACACGACGGCGGCCGCCAGCAGGCCGGTGCGCGTGAATCTCCGGCTCACCTCGGCAGACGATGCCGACGAGCGCGCCAATGGCGACAGCTTCGAACGCGATCGCGGCACCATGTAGCGAATGCGAAACGGATGGCCGTCGATGAAGGCCGCCCAGGGCACCGCCGTCGTGGCCATCGAGCGACAGGGCAATGAGTGAGTCGGACCGGCGGCGCGGCCAGTCCCGACACGAGCAGCGTCGCGCAGCCGGCGACGGCGAGCCACAAGATCGCGCGCCCGCTGAGCTCGCGGATCCCCCAGAGGATCTCGGCGGCGGCCGCCAGGGGCAGGCCCAGCGCCGTGTTTTCGGGCACGAAGAAATCGTCCGAGACGAACCACTGGCCGACAACGACCCGGCTGAAGATCGCAAATCCCACGATCGCGGCGGCTGGATAGAGGCCGATCGCCGCCACGCGGCGGCACGCGCGGCCTGGTGGTTCGCCGCGACGCCACAGTGCCCACGCCGCGATGGCCAGCGCCGCGCACGTCACCGGCCACGCCTCGTAGCGCGTCAGGCACGCGAGTGCGAGCACCACGCCGACGGCGCCACGTTGCGCCCACACCGTTGACCCACGCCAACAGCATCGCCACTCCGAGCGTGGTCAACGCGAGCAGCAGCGGCTCGGTCATGGGCGTCGCCTGCAGGTAGACGATGTTCGGATTGAGCGCGAAGACGGCGGCGGCCGCGATGGCCGCGGCGGACGATCCCGTGAGTGACACGACGATCCAGCCGATGGCCGCGGCGGCGACGGCGAACGCGATGATCGAGATCGCGACCGCCGACGCGCCCGTCCGGTAGAACGCGTCGATCTGCACGGGCACGACGTTCAGCAGGTGCGGCAGCGGCAGCCACACCGCGCCGATCTGCTGCCAGCCCGGCGTGATGCTGTCGACAATCCGGCGAGCGACGATGAGATGCCCGCGCGCGTCGTAGTGGCTGAGCGTGAGGCCGAGACCGTGATAGTGCAGCGCGGCGATGGCGCCGCCAAGCGCCGCCACGGCGAAGATGCCGCCCACGAGCGCGCGAGCGCGCGACGGTATAATCACCTGTTTATTCTATGGGCAGATTCGTTCAATGGATCCAGGCCTCGGCGCTGGCGCTCGGCGCTCCAGGGATCTTCCTGGTCGCGTTTCTCGATTCCTCGATCCTCTCGCTTCCGGAAATCGCGGACGTGCTGGTCATCTGGATGGTGACGAACCACAAGTCCCGCTTTGTGCTGTACGTCACCAGCGCCACGCTCGGCTCGCTCCTCGGGTGTCTGCTGCTCTACGGGATCGGCAAGAAAGGGGGCGCGTCGTTCGTGCACCGGCGGTTCGGATCTTCGAGCGTCGAGCGGGCGCTCGAGGTGTTTCGGCGGCACGGCGTGATGGCGGTGCTCATCCCGTCGATGCTCCCGCCGCCGGCGCCGTTCAAGATTTTCGTGTTTGTCGCGGGCGTCGCCGACATCAGCCTCGCGCGCTTCGCCGCCGCCATCCTCGTCGGGCGCGGCGCGCGGTACACGATCGAGGGGCTGCTGGCGGTGCGGTACGGCGACCAGGCGATGTCGTTCGTTCGCGAGCACGGCACTGCCGTGGCGTTGGTCGTCGTCGCCACGCTCGCCGTCGGCTTCGTGCTTTACCTGTGGTGGCGGCAAACCACGGGCCGAGCCGCAAGGGTAAACTACAATTGACGCCGATGGCCCCCGAGATGTCCGTCGTGATTCCGATTCGCAACGAAGCGCCCTCGCTTCCCGAGCTCGTGCGCGAGCTGACGCAGACGCTGGCCGAATGGGGACGCACTTTCGAAGTCATCATCGTTGACGATGGCAGCACCGATGAGAGTTTTCAGATTCTGGAGCGCCTGCAGGCCGCCGATGCGCGGCTCCGCGTAATTCGGTTCCGCCGCAACTTCGGACAGACGGCGGCGTTCGCGGCCGGCTTCGCCCACGCGCGCGGCCGGTTGATCGTCACCTCGGACGGCGACCTGCAAAACGATCCCCGCAACATCCCGACCATGGTGGAGTGGATCGACCGCGGGTACGACATCGTCTGCGGATGGCGGCGGAAGCGCCAGGACCCGTTTTCGCGGCGCCTGCCGTCGATGATGGCCAACCGGCTGATTTCCCTGGTCACCGACGTGCGGCTGCACGACTACGGCTGCTCGCTGAAGGTATTTCGCGCGGAGGTCGTGAAGTCGTTGAGGCTGTACGGCGAGATGCACCGGTTCCTGCCGGCCATCGCCAGCGAGCAGGGCGTGGCCATCAAAGAGATCGAAGTGCACCACCGGCCGCGGAAATACGGGCAGTCGAAGTACGGCATCTCACGAACCGTGCGGGTTGTGCTCGATCTGCTGACGGTCAAGTTCCTGCTCAGCTACTCGACGCGCCCGCTGCAGATTTTCGGCCTGGTCGGCGGGGTGATGGGGCTCGCTGGCGCAGTCCTGTGCGGAGGGCTGGCGATTCAGCGGTTGAGGCAGGTGACGTCGCTCTCGCAGCACATGCCGTTGCTGCTGCTCGGTATCGTGCTGATCTTCACCGGCTTCCAGCTCGTGACGCTGGGCCTGCTGGCCGAGCTGCAGGCGCGCACGTATCACGAGTCGCAGAACAAGCCGACCTATTCCATCCGCGAGACGCGCGAGACCATCTTCTGAAACGCCGAAGCTTCATCGACACGAGCCGGCCGCGCTAGAATGGCCGCTGCTGGAGGACCAGATGACAATCAAAATGAGCTCCCTGGCGACCGCGCTTACGGCCGTATCGGTTATCGTGGCAACGGCTGTCCCGGCGCGTGGGCAGACGCGGCCGGCGCCGGCGGCTCAGGTGGCCCCGGCCGTCCAGGTTCCGCTGGGTGCGCTCGCCCCCGCCAATCTCAAGAAGCCGCGTCCCAAGGCGCCGTTCGATCTGACCGGCACGTGGTTTGTCGATCTGAGCAAAGGCTTCGACACGTGGCGGTCCGGTCCGCCCTATCCGAAGTTCAAGGGCGACGCCGCGAAGGCCTTCCCGGAGAGCGAGCAGGCGAAGAAGGAAGGGAAGTCGTACCACGACTGGATCGGCCAGTGCTATCCCGCCGGCATGCCGGTCATCATGACGCGCGTGTGGCCGATTGCGATGATCCAGCTGCCGACCGCCATCTACATGGTCAGCGGCTTCGAGAACGCGCTCCGCATCATCTACCTCGACGGCCGCAAGCACACGCCCGACGACGAAGTGGTCCGGACGTTCAACGGCGAGTCCATCGGCCGCTGGGAGGGCGACACGCTGGTGGTGGACACGCGGAGCATGGCCGTCGACAAACACATCATCGACGATGGGCTTCCGGTGAGCGACGAGTTCCGCATCATCGAGCGCATTCGCCTGATCAACAACGGTCAGACGCTCGAGGACACGTGGACGCTGATCGATCCGAAGAACTGGGAAGGCGAGTGGACGAGCACCCACTTCTGGAAGCGTCAGGACGACACGGACATCACTGAAGTGGAGTGCCTGCCCAACCTGAACGAGAAACTGCCCGCGACGTCGTCGAAGGGGAATATCTTCAAGTAGGTTGGCGCCTACTTCCCGACGACTCCCTTGCTCTCGATGTCCTCGGTCCATTTGTCGCCGAGGACGCGGCCGTCGGCCAGCTTGATCGAGACGAAGATGCCGCCGTGCTCGCCGCTTCGCAGCGGGTTGACGACGATGCTCACCTTGTCGCCGACCTTGATGATGTTCGATTTCCAGCCCTGCTTGACGAGGTTGTTGGGGCTGTTCATCTCGACGCCCCAGATCTCGGCCACGCCCTGGGCATTCGGCACCTCGAGCTGGATCGACGCATGCGGGTTGACCCACGAGAACTCTTTGACCGTGCCGACAAGCGTCTGCTTCTTGGCTCGATCGAACATCACGGGCGAATGGTGTCCGGCCACCGAGCCGGCAATCAAGAGCACCAGCGCGGTCGCGCAGGTGACGAGCGGCTTGTTCATGGCTGCGCCTCCTCTGAAAGAAAGATCGACCGGTGGTCCGCTCCCGGCGAGGTGATGAAGACGATCGGGATTATATAGGAAGGGACGGGCGTCCCGGTATCGCCGGTGTCACTGATGCCCGCGGTGTGCCCTGGGCGACGTACACGGCGGCGCCGCTCAGCGAAAACAGCATGATGAGCGCCGTGGCGCACAGCGAGAGCAGCAGCGCCGACTCGCGGGGGAGGCCGATGCGGCTGAAGTAGAAGGTGAACGTCGCTTCGCGGACGCCGAAGCCGTTGAGCGACACCGGAAGCATCTGCACGACAGCCGACACGGGCACGAGCACGGCGAGATCCCAGACCGAAATGCGCACCTTCAGCGCGTAGGCGACCGACGCATAGAAGGCGACGGTGGCAATCTGCACGAACGCGGCGCCGCTGAAGCAGCTGAGCAGCGCGCCGGGGTGTCGTTTGAACCGGGTCAGCGAGCCCGTGATGTTTTCGATGCGTTCCCCGACCCACTCCGGGTGCAGCACGGTCAGCGGCTTGAGCAGCCGTCCGATGCTCGCCGGCGACGCGAGCGCAAACGCCGCCGCGACCACGCCGACCAGAAAACCGGTCCACAGCCACGATGGCCAGATGGGGAGAGCCCCGCGACTGGTCGCCGAGACGGCCATGGTGGCCCCGCAGGCGGCGACCAGAACCAGGGCCACGACTCCCATGGCTCGATCGATCAGCACCACCGTGGTCGCGAGCGTTTTCGAGCCCGCCGCCTTCGCGGTTGCGCCGATCCGGACCACGTCGCCGCCGATATTGCTCGGCAGAAAATTGTTGAAGAACAACGCGACCAGATACGATCCGAGGAGCCGGCGCGCGGGCATCGGCACGTGCTGCGCTTCGAGCAGCAGCGACCATCGCCACACGCTGACGAGGACCGTGGCGAAATACACCGCCAGCGCGAGCGTCAGCCACGCGATCGACGCCTGGCGTGCACTGGCCCACAACGTCGCGGTGTCGATGCCCGAAAACAGAAGCGCCAGGAGCGCGACGCTCGTCGCCAGCTTGATCGCGATGACGACGTACTGGCGCGCAGGGGACGTTCGGGAGGAGTCCGGGAGCATTCTGGAGGAACGGAGCCGTTACTGTACTACGGTTTCGTGAGAAAATCACCGGAACCGTGCGCATCTTGATGATCGCGCCCCAGCCGTTTTTCGAGCCCCGTGGGACGCCGTTCAGCGAGTTCCATCGCATTCGCGCGCTCACCGATCTGGGCCACACCGTCGATCTCGTGACGTATCCGTTTGGCCAGGACGTGTCCATGCCCGGCCTGCGTGTGTTTCGCAGCTGGCGCGTGCCGGGGCTCACGCGCGTGAAGATCGGGCCGTCGCTGGCGAAGATTCCCCTCGACGCGTTGCTGACGCTGACGGCCGCGCGCCGCGCCCTGTCGGCGCGCTACGATGCCGTGCACTCGCACGAAGAGGGCGGGGCGATCGGCGTCGTCCTCGCCGCGCTGCTTCGCGTGCCGCACGTGTACGACATGCACTCGAGCCTGCCGCAGCAGCTCTCGAATTTTGCGTTCACGAGGTCGCGGCTGGTTTCGCGGATGTTCCGGATCCTCGAGCGGCTGATGATTCGCCGATCGCGTGTCGTCATCGTCATCTGCCAGGCGCTCGAAGATACGGTGCGCGAGATCGACCCGCAGGCGCGCACCGTGCTCATCGAAAACGCCCCCGGTTCGGCCGACGAAGAGGCGACGCCCGAGGCGGCGGCCGCCGTGCGGCGAACCCTCGACCTCGCTGATACGACACCGCTGGTGTTGTATACGGGAACGTTCGAGGCCTATCAGGGCCTCGACCTCCTGTTTGACGCGATGGCCATCGTTTCTGCGTCGCGTCCCGATGCGAGGCTGGTCCTGGCGGGCGGAAAGGCCGATCAGGTCGTCCGCGGGCGCGAGCAGGCGCGTGTGGCGGGCATCGGCGACATCACGACGTTTGCCGGCGAACGCCCGGCGTCTGACATTCCGGCGTACTCTGCGAGCGGCCGACGTGCTGGTGTCGCCGCGTTCGCGCGGCACCAATACGCCTCTCAAGATCTACCAGTACCTGCGGTCGGGCAAACCGATTGTGGCCACGCGGTTGCTGACGCATACCCAGGTGTTGAGCGACGAGACGGCCGTGTTGACCGGGCCGTCGAAAGAAGACTTCGCCCGCGGAATTCTCGCCGCGCTCGACGATCCGGCCCGGTCCTCGGCGATTGGCGCGGCCGCCGGACGTCTGGCCGCCACCAAGTACAGCTACGCGGCGTATCTCGAACGCACGCGGCAGGCGTGCGCCGCGCTCCTGCCGCCTCCAGGCCCGGTCGCGGTCGCGAAGGATCTCGCGTGAAGGAACACTACAGCTACAAGCTGTACGCCGACCCGCAGATGGCGCGGACGTTCGAGGAGCGCCGCTTTGGCGGACCGATCGGCCAGCTCGTCGCGGGCGAGCAGGCCCGCGTTCTGGCCAACATGATCGGCCGGATTCAGGACCGGAACATCCTCGATGTCGGTACGGGCACCGGCCGTGCGGCGCTGATGCTGGCCCGCGGAGGCGCGCGCGTCACGGCGATCGATGCCTCCGAGCCGATGCTCGAGACGGCCCGCAGGCGCGCGGCCGAGCAGATCGTCAAGGTGAACTTTCTGCGTGGCGATGTGCACGCGCTCGACTTCAAAGATCGGTCGTTCGACGTCGTTGTCTGCCTGCGAGTGCTGATGCACACGCCGGACTGGCGCCGATGTCTGGCCGAGCTGTGCCGTGTCGCCGATCGTCTCGTGATCTTCGACTACCCGTCAGCCTGCAGCCTGGCCGTCTTTCACTCCATGGCGCGCCACGCGTTTCAGGCGGTCGGCGGGAGAACCGAAGCGTACCGAGTGTTCAGAGACCGGACCATCGCGCGCGAGCTGCTCAAGTCGCAGTTCCGTGTGCGCTCGCTGCACCGTCAATACGTCATGCCGATCCAGTTTCACAAGATCATCGGGTCGCGAGGGTTTACGGCCAGGTCCGAAGCGGCCCTCGACCGGCTCGGCCTGCTGCGACTCCTCGGATCGCCGGTCACCGTCTGCGCCGAGCGGTCTTGGTCCTCGTAACCGGCGCGACCGGGTTCACGGGCGGCCATCTGGCCCGCACGCTGGCCGCGAACCAACAGGTTCGCGCGCTGGTGCGCGATCCCGCGCGCGCGGGAGGGTTGGCGGCGCTGGGGGTCGAGCTGGTCGCAGGCGATCTTCGAAATCAAGCCGCCCTCTCGGCGGCGGTCGCGGGCGTCGAGGTCGTCTACCATCTCGCGGCCATCTATCGTTCGGCGGGTGTGTCGTCCGACGCGTATCGCGACGTCAACCGGACCGCGGTCGGGGAGATCGTCGAGGCCGCGGGGCGCGCCGGCGTGCGGCGCGTCGTGCACTGCAGCACCGTGGGCGTGCACGGCGACGTGGACCACCCACCGGCCAACGAAGACGCACCGCTCAAGCCTGGCGACATCTATCAGGTGACCAAGCTCGAAGGGGAGCAGGTGGCCAGGGAGACCGCGGCTCGCAGCGGCATCGAATTGACGATCGTTCGTCCGAGCGGGATCTACGGCCCTGGCGATCGCCGGTTGCTCAAGCTGTTTCGGAACGTCGTCCGGGGTTTTCCGACTTTGGGGAGCGGGCAAATCTATTACCATCTCACCTACATTGACGACCTGGTCGAAGGCTTTCGGCTGTGCGGCGAACACCCGGCCGCGGCGGGCCGCACCTATATCCTCGCGGGCGGCGAGGTCACAACGTTGAATGATGTGATGAAGGTGATCGCCGAAGTGGCGGGCGTCCGGCCGCCGTCCTTCACCTGCCCGTCTGGCCGTTCTGGCTTGCGGGGGCCGCGTGCGAGGCGCTCTGCGTGCCGTTCGGGATCGAGCCGCCGATCTATCGCCGGCGTGTGGATTTCTTCACGAAGAGCCGCGCGTTCGACATCACCCGGGCGCGGACCGAAATCGGCTACGCGCCGCGCGTGGGGCTTCGCGAGGGCATCACGCGGACGCTGGCCTGGTACCGTCGAACATGACTGGCTCTAATCCGAAGGGGATTCAGGACCAGTTGTTTTCTGCAGAAACGTCCAGGGACAAGTACGTGGGCCTCGTCGTCGGCCGTCCGGGCCTTGGCGCGCTGCTGAAGTACGAGCTCATCGTGACGCTGGCGCAGGCGCGCGTCGGTGCGTTCGGGCTGCTGCTTCGAAAATGGCTGTATCCACGGCTGCTCGGATCGTGCGGACGGAACGTCGTCTTCGGGCAGAACGTGGTGCTTCGCCACCCGCACAAGATTCACGTCGGCAGCAACGTCGTGTTCGACGACAACTGTCTGCTCGATGCCAAGGGCGAGTCGAACGGAGGCATCCGGATTGGCAATCGCGTGTTCGTCGGACGCAACACCATCCTGTCGTGCAAGAACGGCGACATCGAGCTGAAAGACGGCGCGAACATCGGCTTCAACTGCGAAGTGTTTTCCGGCAGTCGGGTGACCATCGGCGCCGGCGTGCTGATGGCGGCCTACGGGTACATCATCGGCGGCGACCACGACTTCTCCGATCCGGCCCGGCCGGTTCAGGAGCAGGCGCGAACCTCATCCGGCGTGACCATCGGCGACGGAGCCTGGCTCGGCGCGGGGGCGATGATCCTCGACGGCGTGTCGGTCGGCAGCCATGCCGTCGTAGGCGCCGGAGCGGTCGTTCGTGACGACGTCGCGGACCATGCCGTGGCGGTCGGCGTGCCTGCCCGCACCGTCTCGTCGCGCGCGACGTAGTTCGCGATGGCCGTTCTCGCTGTCGTCACATCCAGTCCCGCCGGCGCAGAAGGCGGACACCTCGTGATTGCCCGTTCGCTCGTCACGGCCGCCCGCGCGCAGGGCCACGACGCGCATCTGGTGGTGACACCCGACTATGGCTTCGGCCGGACGTTCGCGACCTATCGCGCCAACTGGTCGGCCGACGTGAGCCTCGGCATTGTCCCCACAGGTCAGCGGGTCGATCAGGTCGTCAGCCTTCGCTATCCGAGCTATGCCGTTGGCCACCCGTCGCACGTGTGCTGGCTCAACCACACCATGCGTGAGTACTACGATCTGTGGCCACGATTCAGTGGATCGATTTCAGCGCGCAACCGGGTCAAGGAGCGTTGCCGCAAGGTGCTCGTCCGCACGGCGGACTGGTGGCTGTTGCACTATCGGGTCACCAAAGTCGTGGCTCAGTCGCGCACCGTCCAGCGCCGGCTGCGCGACGACCTGGGCGTTCGCGCCGACGTGCTGTGGCCGCCGCCCCCGCCGCGCCCGTACCGGTGCGACGCCTATGGCGACTACATCCTCGCCGTGTCGCGGCTGACGCCGCTCAAGCGTCTCGACCTGCTCATCAGGTCGCTCGCGGAACCAGCCGCCAAGCACGTGCGAGTGGTGATCGCGGGGGAAGGGGAGAGCCGATCGGATCTCGAGGCGCTTGCCGCGGAGCGCGGCGTTGCCGGACGCGTGACGTTCGTCGGGCGCATCTCCGATGCCGAGCTGACCGCGCACCTGGCGCGGGTGCCGTGCGGTGTGTTTCCCGCCGTTTGGCGAGGACTACGGCTTCGTGACATCCGAAGCGTTCGCATCGGGCAAGGCCGTGGTGACGTGCGTGGATAGCGGCGGCCCCGCCGAGCTCGTGCGCGATGGCGAGACCGGCCTCGTCTGCGAGCCGACGCCCGCAAGCCTCGGTGTGGCGCTCGCGCGCGTGATGGAGGATCGCGAGCTTGCCGAACGGATGGGCCGCGCTGCTCTGGTTCAGGTGGCGAGCATGACGTGGCCGGAGGCGGTGAAACGGCTGGTAATCGTCTAGAATCGAACGATGGCTTACCGGAGTGACCTCGAGTCGCGACTCGCGAAGAAGACCACCAAGGCGATCGTCGACTACCAGATGATCGAAGACGGCGATCGCGTGATGGTGGGGTTGTCGGGCGGCAAGGACAGTTGGGCGCTCCTGCAGGTGCTCGATGTGCTCCGGCAACGCGCGCCCATCACGTTCTCGCTCGTCGCCGTCAACGTCGATTCCGGCTACAAGGAATACAAGCACGACGTCATCGCCCGCACGTGCGAGGCGCGCGGCTGGGAATATCGGATCGAGCACACCGAAATTGGCGAGATCATCGAAGACGTCCTCGAGGCCGACAAAACGCCGTGCTCGCTCTGCGCGCGTCTGCGCCGGGGCGTCCTCTACCGCATGGCCGACGAAGTGGGCGCGACGAAGATCGCCCTCGGCCACCACGCGGACGATTTCATCGAAACGCTGCTCTTGAATCTCTTCTTTGCCGGCGCGCTCAGGGCGATGCCGCCCAAGCTCGTGTCCGACAACGGCGCGCACGTGGTGATACGGCCGCTCGTCTACGTGGGCGAAGACGAGGCGCGCGCGTACGCCAAGAGAGCGACCTGCCGATCATCGGCTGCTGCTGCCCGGCCTGCGGCGACCTGGGCCTGCAGCGCCAGCGAGCCAAGCGGCTGCTGATGGAGCTCGAGGGCGAGCATCCCGGCGTCAAGCAGTCGATGCTCAAGGCGCTGGGCAACGTGGCGCCTCGTCACCTGCTCGATTTTCGGCTCAATCCGCCCGCCGAACTGCGGGCCACCACACGCAGCAGCCCAGGCGCCGAAGTGGCACGAGAAGACGAGCCGTCCTGCGCTCTCGGCACCGCTCCGCCTTCGTCCCGTGCTTACCAGGTCTGTGACGTCTTGACGACTACGGCAGCGTGAAGGCGTTGAAGATATAGGTGACGCCGGTTGTAAAGCCGACGGTCGGATCGATGGCGTGGAGCCCCATGAAGATTCCGGCGTCGAACCGGACCGACCCTTGCGTGAACCGCCCGCCGAATTTCAGCAGTCCGCGGCTCTCGGTTCCGATCGGCGCAATGCCGTCGCGCGTCGAGGCCCGGCCGTTGACTTCGCCGACGAGATCGGTCCGGTTGGTGAGCGCCCGCGCGAACGACAGGCCGTACGTCACGACGTCGTTCTGCTTGGCCCCGTCGAGTGGCTCGCTCATGATGATGTAGCCGATGTTCCCGACCACGCGGACCGATTGCACCGTCTTGCCGACGAGCAGCGACGCGCCGAAATCGGTCGTGTTCTGCCCGATGCCGCTCGCATGCTTCGCGTTCGGCAGCCGTGTCGTAAACCGGAAGCCGAAGCTCGGGCGTCGCACGCCCTCGCTCACCAGCCGGATCTTCGCGCCAATCGTGATGTCCTGCCAGTCGTCGGTCGAGTCGCCGGTCGCGGTCACGAGGCCGGCGAGCGGCGCCGGCTGCCGGCTGGTAATCGACAGATAGTTGTACGGCCCGCCGGTGATCTGCAGGTCGGCGATCGAGCTGATGCCGACGTGAACGCCGAGCACCGGCAACTGCCAGAAGTCGCCCTTCAGACCCGACAGCGGGAACGTCACATCGTGCGCGCCGCTGATGCCGCCTTCGATCAGCAGGCGGCCGGCGCCGATGGTTTCGGGGTCCTGCGTGTCGAGTGGACGCTGCTGTGCCGCGGCGGGCGCAGCCCACACGAGGACAGCGAGCGCGAATCCAAGTGTCCGCACGATTCATCCTTTCTTTCGGTCGCCCATCTTACCCCGAAGATGCCGCGCGGACCGGGCGCCTCGGCGCCGTCGGCGGCTCGCGTAACATGTGAGCGCACTCGTGACCATGCGTTCACTGGTTGAGCGGCGCTCGAAGGATCTCCGCGCCGCGCTGACGACGATCCCGGACTGGCGGACATGGCGAACGTGTGCGCTCGTGTACGGCCTGTTTCTCCTGTGCGCGGTGCCCATCGGACTGCTGTCGGGCCTGCTTCGTCCAAGCGAGCCTCAACTCCCACCTGCGGAGATGATCGGTACCGGTTTGCTGCTCCTTGTGCACCCCGCTCTGGCCGAAGAGATCGTGTTCCGCGGTCTGCTGCTGCCGCGGCATGCCGACTCGATGAGCCGCGGCCGCCTCTTCGTCGTGGCCGGCGCCGCGCTCGCCGTCTACGTCGCGTCGCATCCGCTCAACGCGCTGCTCTTCAGGCCGGGGGTGCTGAGCCTGTTCGCAAGCCCGATGTACCTCGTCCTCGTCGCGATGCTCGGACTGGCGTGCACGGCGGCGTACTGGGTCTCGCAGTCGATCTGGCCGCCGGTCGCAATTCACTGGGTGACGGTGATGGCCTGGATTGGGCTGTTCGGCGGCCAGGCTCTGCTCGGCCAGACCGCTCGCGCATGCGCGAGAGCCCTCGTGGCGTGGGTGTGATCCCATTCCATCTGCTAGAATCCGGCGCTCCATGACACGCACGTCATTCTCATTCGCGCTCCTGTTTGGTCTGGCCACGACGGCACTGGCTCGCGCGCAGTCTCCCGCGCCGCCCGATCCGGTTGACGCCGCCGCGATCGGCACCAACCTGCCGGCGACGCTGCTCCACGATCTGCCGGCCGGCAACAACCTCTTCTCGCTGCTCGAGACCGTGGAGGGAGAGGTGACGAGCGATCGGTTCTACGGGGGAGGGCTGAATACGGGCCGGGCGGCCCGCGACGGCGCGTTTCTGACCTCCTGGAACCAGACGCAGTTCTTCGTCGGCGACGTGAACGTCACCATGCCCGACGGCGGCGGCTCGCATTTCCTGTTCCCGACGCTCGCGCTCTGGGACCGCGCGGACGTGGCGACGGGCCTCATGCCGGCTGGAGTGAACGCGTCAGGTTTCACCGTCTCGCTCCAACCGGCGCGGCCCGCGGCCGCATGGACGGGCATGGTGGAAGGCTCGGCCTCGGGCGGGCCGCTCGTGGCGGGGCTGTCAACCGACGGGCCGCCGGCGATCGAGCAGCTGCGCAGTTGGACGTACGGCGGCATGCTGGTGAGCGGGCCGCTCTCGCCACGCGCGGGTCTGGTGGTGGCTGCCGACTGGGCGAGCGCATCGCAGGTCGAGCGCACCGGTGTGGCGCAAGCCGATGGCGGGGCCGCTTCGCTCTTTGCCCACCTCGTGTTCACGCCGAGCGCCGCCGATGAGATTCGCACGGTCGGGTGGGTTCAGCGGACGCAGGCGCCTTACGCGGGCGCGGCAGTGTTCTCCACCCCTCTCGCCGCGGACCAATCGACGTACACCCATATCCAGTCCACATGGGAGCGTCGTCGGGCGGACGCGACGTGGCGGTTGTTCGGTGCGTATTCGCAACGCGGCGCGACCCGCGCCGACGCGTTGCCAGCGGCTCCCTCCGCGATTGGGCTCGTCGAGCGGCTCATCGACGGCCCGGTACCGCTCTTCACCGACTCGGGCGATCGCACGGATCGGCAGTGGTCGTTTGGCGCGCGGGTGATCGCACCACGCGGGCCGTCGCACACGTTCTTCGCGGGCGCCGACGTTGGCCGCGCGTCGGCGCGCGTCGGCCCTGGTTTCGTCGGCACGATTGGCGAGTTGGTTGACGGCAACCCCGCGCGGATGTGGCGGTACTCGAACGCCGGCGTCGATGCCCACCGGCACGCCACCTCGGTGACGGCGTTTCTGAGCGATCGCATCAGCTTCGGTCCCGGCCGCACGCTCGAGGCCGGCATCGGCTACGACGGCGTCAGTGGCGCGGCCGACCAGGCCGCGACAGGCATCTCGTGGCACAGCGTGCTGCCGCGCGTGTCGCTTCGCTGGAAGCAGAGCGAATCGTCCATCTTTACATGGGTGGCCGGCTACCGCCGCTCGGTGGATCGGTTGACGATGGACACGCTTGCCGTCGGCGATCCGGCAGCGCTCGACAGCCGAGGTGTCGAGGTGGACGGCTCAAGGCGTCGGGCCGTTGGTGCAGCGGGTCGGTCCCGGCATTCGCGGCGATGCGACTTTCAGCGCCATCGATCCATCGCTCGACCGTCCTACCTCCGACGAAGTGATTGCCGGCATCGACGTGCAGCTGACCCCGGCGATCCGCGGGCGGCTCATCGGCGTCCTCAAGCGAACGCGCCATCTGTTCGACTACGTTGACACCGGAGCGCCACCTTCGAGCTACAGCGTGTTCACCATCGTGGATGGACGTCCTGAAGCAGACGGGGGAGATGAGCTGTTGCCCGTCTACAACAGGCTGCCGTCGAGCTTCGGCGCCGACAGGTATCTGTTGACCAACAACGACGCGCAGGACGCGGCCAGGTTCGAAGGGCTTGTGCTGAACGTGGAAGCGTCGCTCGATCGTCTCACGCTGCTCTTCAACGCGACGGCGAGCCAGACCGACGGACCGGCGGTCAATCGCGGCTTCAACGCCGAGGAAAACGATCTCGGGGCCTCAGGTGAACTGTCGGTGAATCCCAACGCGGCGACCTTCGCCCGTGGGCGCCTGTTCTTCGATCGCGCGTTCACGATGAAGCTGACCGGGGTGTACAGATTCCCCCGCGACTTCACGCTCGGCGCGATCGCCCGCTACCAGGACGGCCAGCCGTTCTCGCGCGTGACCGTCGTCCCCAACCTCAACCAGGGCACGGAATTCGTCCGCGCGTATCCGGCCGGCGGTACGCGGTTCACGTTTACCGGCACGCTCGACGTGCGGCTGCAGAAACGGATCCCCATTGGCGCGAAGAGCCTCGACGTGTTCGCTGATGCGTACAACATCCTCAATCTGGGCTACGAGGTTGAAGAGCACGTGGTGACCGGGTATCCGGACTTCCGCAGCATCACGGCCATCCAGCCGCCGCTGGCGGTGCACCTGGGAGTACGGCTCGGTTTCTGAATCACTCTTTGAGGCAGATCTCCTTCGCTTTCACGACGCCGCGCGTGACCCGCGCGTCATCCGCATCCGCGTCTGCCACGCGTCCCATGTGCGCGATTATCGGTCCCTCAGGCCATGCAGCGGCGCGCGCTGGAAGTTGAGCTCGCCGAACTCAGAGGCACGCTCCGTCAGCAGCAGGAGATAGCCCACTGGTGAAGACCGGCAGGATGCGATGATGGGAGTCAGCGCCCCTGCAGGTGGAGACGAGATGAAGATTTGTGGGCAGCACGACGAGCGCACGATCCGCCAGCTGGAACGCTGCGTGGCGGCCGAAGACGGCGCGATCGGGGTGCTCTGCGCGGACGGGCATCTCGGCTACTCCATGCCGATCGGTGGCGTCGTGGCCTATCGAGGCTTTGTGTCGCCGTCCGGTGTCGGCTACGACATCGCCTGCGGGAATCTCGCCGTGCAGACGAACGTCATGATGGCCGACATTGCGGTCGTCGACCGCCCGAGGATTGCCGACGAGATTCAGCGCCGGATCAGCTTTGGCATCGGCCGGAAGAACAACGAACCGATTGACGATCCGGTCTTCGCCTCGATTCACACCTCGCCCGTTCCGCAACAGAAGGGCCTGATCCAGATGGCCCGGCAGCAGCTCGGCACGGTGGGGAGCGGCAATCATTACGTGGACATCCTCGAAGATGAAGCTGGCGTGCTGTGGGTGGCCTGCCATTTCGGATCGCGCGGCTTTGGTCACAAGACGGCGACAGGTTTCATGAACATTGCGTCCGGCCGCAAGTTCAACGATGGAGGTGGGGGAGGAGAGATGGATGCTCCGCCGTTGTTGCTCGACATCGAGACATCGGCCGGGTCTGATTACATTCAGGCGATGCGGATTGCCGGCGAGTATGCCTATGCGGGGCGGAATGCCGTGGTCGCGAAGGTGCTCGAGATCGTGGGCGCGCACGCTGAATTCTCGGTTCACAACCATCATAACTTCGCGTGGTTGGAGACGCATCACGGCGCGAACTGGTGGGTGGTGCGCAAAGGCGCGACGCCCGCTCAGCCCGGTCAATATGGATTTGTCGGCGGGTCGATGGGCGACATCAGCGTGATTCTCAAAGGCGTGGAGTCAGAAGCCTCGGAGGAGATGTTGTACTCGACCGTGCACGGCGCGGGACGGGTGATGAGCCGTACGCAAGCCGCCGGGAAACAGAAATGGATCAAGTGCTGGCAGTGTGGCCAGCGTGATTGTGATGGTGCCCTGGCGATCACTACTCCGCGCGGGGACGATGGCAGCAATCCGAAGTGTCCCAAATGTGGCAGTCGCACGAACAAACGGACCTGGCGGGAACGGCTTCAGACTGGCCTCGTGGACTTCGAGGCTGAGAGAGCCAAGCTCGACGCCAAGGGGATCGTCTTACGCGGCGCGGGCGCCGACGAAGCGCCTCCGGTCTATCGGTCGCTCAGCTCGGTACTCGACGCACATGCCGGCACGATCGAGATCGTGCACACGTTGACGCCTCGCATTGTCGTCATGGCCGGAGGCGACGAATTCGATCCGTACAAGGACTAAGGATGAGCAAACTAAGTTGTGGCCAGCAGACCGAGCCGGTCGGCGGCACGTGCGAGGGGGCGGTCAAGCGTCAAGAGGTGCGTGTGCGCCAGAAGTGTTGACGCCAGCATGTGAACATCAATCCAGCCGAGACCGGATCCCATCAGACGGTGCCTGTCGATAAGGGTCAGGACATCGGCGGACCCGGCGAGAGGCGTCTGCGGCAACTTGCGCAGGAGGACAAGTGTTTCCGAGCGCCGTTTCAAGTTTCCGCACGCCAGCTCGCCGACGATGAACGGGTGACAGAGGACCTCTCCCTCGAGGAGCAAGTCGCTGAGTCTCCGGTTCCGTCGGCGGAAGTGGTCCACCCACACCGAGGTGTCAACGAGGGTCATACGCGAGTTCGCTTCCCTCGGACCGTACGGCGGCTGGATCGTCGTCTGCGGGGAGTCTTGAGCGTCTTCTGTGAACCCCCGAGCGCGGCGAGTCGCCTGGCGCTTTCACGCGCGACAAGTGCTTCCAGACCGCGATGCACGACGGCGGTCTTTTCCCGCAGGCCGCTGAGACGGGTCGCTTCCGCCATCAGGCGATCGTCAATGTTGAGTGTCGTCCTCATATGTATCAGTATGCATCTATGAGGCATACGCGTCAACGCGACTCGCTCGAGCGGGCTGTCTTGTCTGAATTGGTACCACTGACGAAGAAGACGGTCACGACGATCAACGCAGAGTTCGCAGAGGCCGCAGAGATCGCAGAGACCATGCCCACCGTCTCGGCCTGCGCTGCAGGCCGCCCGCGTCGGGCCGATCGTTCACAGCCTTCGAATACGTCAGTTCTCTCTGCGTGCTCTGCGTACTCTGCGTTTAAAGTGGTAGTCAAACCATTGTGTACGCGCCGCTAGAGCGCCAGAGGCGCGTAGAAGAGACGGACGTCGCGGATTTCCTGCTGCGTCCGCTCCGCCGACCATCCGCACTCGGCGCCGACGATGCCTGCCGCGCGTGCGACGACCGCGTCGCCGGGAAAGCCCAGCGCGCCGAGTGGTGTGCGGCGCACGATCGCGTCCACGAGCGTCACGACCATCTCGTCGCGGACCGCGTCCACGAGCTCGACGTCGGGCTTGTACGGCAGGCGTGTCGTGGCCGTCTGGCAGGGCGCCGGCGAGCGACCGAGCTTCTCGAAAACACGGTCGGTGACCCGTTGAGCGACCGCGCGCGCCGTCGTGTACTTGGTGCCGGCGACGGTGATCAGCCCGTCTCGACGATCGTCAATCCGCTCGTGGCGTTCGAGGGCAACCCGCTGATTGCCGCTCGCTGACACCGCTGGGACGAGACCCCGATGCACGAGGGTCACGTCCGCGAGTGAAAGCGCAACCGAGGGAAACGCCTGGTTGATTTCGGCGATGAACGCCGTCACGTCAGCGTCGGTGATGCTCTCGACGTCCGCGTCGCGCAGGCGGTCCGACTCCCACGTCCCAAAGAGCGCGCGGCCTCGCCACGGCACGAGAAACAGGTTCCGTCCTGATGCGGACCGGCCGCCGATGGCGGCGCGGCCGGCCTCGCGGCGGGTGACGAGATTCATCGCGGCGAGAAGCGGGACGTTTCTCTCCGGGCCAAGCCAGCGATTGACGCCGGCGCCAGCGGCATTCACGGTGACTCGCGCACCGATCTCGAGACTGTGCCGGCTGGAAGTGTCGGCGGCGTGCACCCCAACGACGCGCGATCCGTCAAGCAGGGGCGCCATGGCCTCCACATAGTTGGCGAGCTCGGCGCCGTGAGCGGACGCGGCGAGCGCAAAGCTGAAGGTCAGGCGATCGGATTCCGTGCTCACGTAGTCGTGCCACACCGCGGCCCCAGTCAGGCCGCTGTCGGCGCCCAGTTCGGGAAAGCGGCGGATCGCGTCGGCTCGGGAAACGACGACCCCGGCCGGCACGTGGAGATCCGCCGGCACGTCGCGGTTGCGGTCGAACGCGACGATCCGATCGAGGGCGAATCCCGCGCGCATGACCGTCCTGCTTCGCAGGATCGATCGCGATGCGTGCGAGAAGGGCAGCACGAATGGCTGAAGGTGGAGCGCGGCCGGCGCAATCCGCGCGAAAGTTCGGCGTTCGCCCAGTGACTCGCGCGCTCTGGCGATGTCGAGTGTCTGAAGGTATCTGAGGCCGCCGTGAATCGTGCGCAGGTGATTGAAGGAGGCGCCGCTCCCGAAGTCGCCGCGGTCGATGAGGGCGACCGCCAAACCTCGCTGCGCGCAGTCGTACGCAATCGTCAGCCCATAGATGCCGCCGCCGACGACGAGTACGTCGAACGTGCGGGCGGTCAGGCGGGCAACATCCCTGGTCATGGTGTGGGCGCGGGCGCCAAAGACCCCGCGACGGTCGCGATAGTATAGTGGGCGGCTGTGGCGAACGTGAGGAATGCGACGGCGGTCCCGACGAGTGACCGCGTCCGCGACTACTGGAATCAGCACATTCACGATCTCGAGATCACGCGGCATCCGGTCGGTTCGCGAGGCTTCTTCGACGATCTCGATCAATATCACTTCGAGAAACTTCATCACTTGCCGCGGCTCGTCGGCTATGACAATTACAAAGGCCGCCGCGTGCTCGAGGTCGGCTGCGGCGCCGGCGTCGATTTGGCGCGTTTCGCCAGGGGCGGTGCGGAGGTGGTGGGTATCGACGTGGCGGAGTCGGCCATCGAACTGGCGCGCGCGAATTTCGCGCAGCAGGGCCTATCAGGCGAGTTTCAGGTCGCTGACGGCGAAAGGCTGCCGTTTCCGGACGGTTCGTTCGATCTGGTGTTCGCGCATGGCGTCGTGCAGTACACGGCCGATCCCGGGCGGCTGGTCAACGAGTGCCGCCGCGTGCTGAAGCCCGGAGGCGAGGCCGTCTTTCAGGTGTACAACCGGATCTCGTGGTTGAACGCGCTGTCGAAGCTGATGAAGGTGGGCCTCGAGCACGACGACGCCCCCGTGTTGTTGAAATTCAGCATCGGAGAGTTTCGGCGCCTGCTCTCCGGATTTCGGGACGTCCGCATCGTCCCCGAGCGCTTTCCGGTGAAGTCGCGCCTGCACGGCGGGTGGAAAGGCGCGCTGTACAACGGTCTGTTCGTTGGCACGTTCAACGTGCTGCCGAGGCCCCTCGTGGCGCGATTCGGATGGCACCTCCTCGCGTTCTGTCGAAGGTGATCGCGGCGCGGCAACCACATGATCAAGTTCACAAAGGCTCACGGATACGGGAACGACTTCCTGTACGTGGAAGAGGCCGACGTCGCCGGCGTCGCGCTGCCGGCGCTCACGAGAGAGATGTGCGATCGCCACTCCGGCGTGGGCGCCGACGGCCTGATTGTGTACCGCCGCACGCCGGCCGGCGGGTCCATGCGGCTGTTCAACGCCGATGGCGGGCGGGCTGAAGTCTCGGGCAACGGCGTGCGTGGATTGGCGGCCCTGCTCCTGCAGGGCAGCGAAAGTGCGGACGCCTCGGTCGCGATCGAGACCGAAGCAGGCATGAAGGACGTCGCACGCCTCGAGATTTCGAAATCGCGGCCGACCTTTCGCACGGCGATGGGACTGCCTGCCGATCTACGCCAGGTGTCCGTGGCCGCGGGCGGCGAGACCGTCCAGGCCGTCGTCATGAATTTCGGCAACCCCCAGTGCGTCGTCCTTGGCCCTCTGCCGGCCGACGACCGTTTCCAGCGACTCGGGAGTGAGCTCGAACGGCATCCGCTGTTTCCGGAAGGAACCAACGTCGAATTTGCGGCAGTCGAGCGGCCTGATTCGATCAGGATTCTGATCTGGGAACGAGGCGTCGGGCCGACGACGTCTTCCGGCACCGGCTCGTGCGCCGCCCTGGTGGCGGCCGCCGCCTTTGGCGGCGCGTCCCGCGATGCGAGCGTGGCGGCTCCCGGCGGTGCGCAGCGCGTCGAGTGGCGCGAGGACGGCGTTTACCTGACCGGATGGGCGGAAGTGCTGTGCGAAGGCACGTGGTTCCGCCAGCCGCCGCGCTAGCGCCAACGCAGACGCGAGTGCGGGTGGCAGTTTCTTCTTTGTCCAAGCGCCGCCGCGGTTTCACTTTCGGCGGCGCGTCCCGTCGAACGCCCGCTTGCCGTCGCGGGAGGACGCTGCGCCCGGTTCTTGCACGCCGTTGGTCCCGGCCGTGTAGTACGATGAAAGAACTGGCGCCCAACGACCGTCCGCGTGAGAAGTTGCTCACGCATGGCGCGTCGGCGCTCGGCGACAACGAACTGCTGGCGCTGGTGCTCGGAAGCGGGTGCCGTCATTCAGATGCGCTGGCGGTGGCCAACGATCTGCTCGCCGCTCGAGGCGGCTTGCACGGGGTGTCGCGGTCGAGGGCCGACGATCTGGCCCGCGCGGCCGGTGTCGGCCGAGCCAAGTCGGCGCAGATTCTCGCCGCCGTCGAACTGGGCAGGAGGACGTTGACGCACGCGCCGCGCGAGCGCGTGCAGCTGCTGATGCCTCGCGACTCGGTGGCGTACCTGATGCCGGCGTTTGGCGGCAAGCCGGTCGAACAGTTCGGGCTCGTCCTGCTCGACACGAAATACCGGGTCATCAGGACGACGGTGCTGGCGATTGGCACGTTGAACACCACCGTGGTGCAGCCTCGCGACGTGTTTCGTGAAGCCACGCTCGGCTCGGCAGCCGCGGTCGTGGTCTTCCACAACCATCCGTCCGGCGATCCCACCCCGAGCCCAGACGATGTGGATCTGACGCGGCGGCTGGCGGCGGCGGGCGTGCTGATGGGAATCGATCTGGTGGATCACATCATTCTGGGCGACGCGCGGTATTGCAGCTTCAAGGAAATGGGACGGCTGTGAAAATCCAGCTGGACCTGGCCGTTCCGGCGATTTCGTTCCTTGTTTTGCTCGCCATCGGACTGGATCTCGTCCCAGCTGATTTCGCGCGTGTCCGTCGGCAGCATCGCGTGCTTGTCGCGGGGCTGGTCGGCCCGCTGCTGGTGCTGCCGCCACTGGCGCTGCTGCTGGTCGTGGTGTCTCGTCCCTCGTCTGATCTCCAGGCAGGATTGCTCCTGCTTGCGGCGTGCCCGATCGGAGGTATTTCAAACACGTACAGCTACCTTGCGCGGGCATCGACGGCCTTGTCCGTGACGCTCACGGCGTGCTCCAGCCTCCTGGCCGTCGTGACCATTCCTGCACTGGCCGTGGCCTTCGGCGCCGCGTTGGGCCACCCGATGGAATTTCCCGTGCCCCTCCCGGTGATTCTCGCGCAGCTCCTGCTGATGCTCGCCGTTCCGGTCGCGCTCGGGATGTGGGTGCGGTTCAGCCAGCCGACGCTGGCCGACCGCTCACAGCCCTACTTGAGGGCAATCGGTTTCGGCGGGATGGTGGTGTTGATCGTGTTGATCGTGGCGAGCAACCCTGTGGTCTTTGTCAGCGGCCTGCGCGACACCGTGCCGCTGGCCGCAACGTTCGTCGCCACGTCATTCGTTGCGGGCTGGTTGATCGGAGCCGCGGCCGGTGCGTCCCCGCCGGATCGATTCACACTCGCCACGGAGTTCGCGACCCGGAACATCGCCGTGGCCGCCGCCATCGCGCTCACGCTCGCCGGACGCGTCGAGTTTGCCTTGTTCGCCACCGCCTATTTCCTGACCGAAATTCCCCTGATGCTTGGCGCCATCGTCGTCTACCGCCGATGGGGGCAAGTGATGTGACAAGGGGGCCTTCGGCGGCCGACGCCGATTCAGCCAACCGGCCTGCCATCCCACCGAAAGGGTGTTGAAGTCCGCCCCTGATCGGATGATCGCGCCGGTACTGGCCGCTACCTTGATCGCGTGCCGGCTTCCGACGGGGAAGACCAGCGTCGCGCCGACGCGCGAGTTCAGTTCGCGCATTCCGTAGGGGACGCCGTCCACCGACGCTTGTCCGCCGGCATACCACGTCGAATCGAAAGCCGCCCAAGCCTTTGGCGAGAGCGAATAACTGATGTGCGCTTGCAGGCTGCCGATCGGCGTCTGCGTGCGAACGGCCGTGCCGGGATAGAACGACGCGTTGTCGGCAAATAGCCACAGGCTGGCGTACGCGTCGACAAGCCACCGCCGGCCCACCGGGTACGACACGGCCAATTCGGGCTTGAACCCCCACCGGTTGGTCCCGAGGTTGACCAGGCGCTCGGGAAGTACTGGCCGGTTGGCGCGGCCACCGTCAGGCTGGCACCGATAATCGGCTTGCGCGGGGACTTGGCGAATTGCTCCGGCGTCATGGCAGGCGCCCCGGCGAGCAGGATGGAGAGGCGCAGCCGCATATCCGAAAATCCTGATCGGTCGACGTGCTCGGCCTGTTCAGCGACGTCGCCAGTGGCGTGTGCCCGCGAATACGGGAAGGCTACAAGCCCCTGGGCCGTCCGGCCGAACAAGCTGAAGCTCTGGGCGACGCCGACCGACGGCGTCCACACGTCCGCGTGGACGTTGTCAACGGCCAGCGTCGGATCGGTCAACACCCCACCGCTCGAGAAACTGACGCCCGCGATGGCGATGGTGAGGCCGACGGGAACCTTGGCATAGGCCCTGGGATCGAGATCCTGCGCGGCCGCGGGTGGCGCGACGAGCAACAGACAAAGCGCGCCGCGTGCCAGGTACTCCCAGATGGTTCTTATGGGTGTTGCCCCTTTCACATTCAGGTCACTCTGGCGCCCCGGACCAGTAGCGCCAGGACCTCGGGTCAGGGCGTCTTCACGAGACGGAGGCCCACGTGATTCGTGCCCGTGCTGCTTTCGCCCTTGCCCCGCGTGCCCACCATGTAGCGTGAACAGGACCTGGTCCGTGCAGAGGAACGACCCGCCTCGGTGCACGCGTTTCTTCTCGGTCGGCTCACTCGGGTCGAACGGCGTGTCTGGGCCTTGTGGGTTGCGCGCGACGCCTCCGGTGGACGCGAGCTGGGCGTAGTAGTCGGGCCGATACCAGTCGCTCACCCATTCCCACGCGTTCCCAGCGACGTCGTGAAGACCGTACCCGTTCGGAGGAAACTGCGCCACCGGCTCGAGGCCTTCGTGGCCGTCCTCGCCCGTATCCCGATCAGGGAAGTGCCCCTGAAACGTGTTGGCCCTCCAGAGGCCGCCGGGCATGAACTCGTCGCCCCACGGGTAGAGCTTGCCGCTAAGGCCACCGCGCGCGGCGAACTCCCACTCGGCTTCGGTGGGCAGGCGTTTGCCCGCCCACGTCGCAAACGCGACCGCGTCGTCGTACGCGACCTGCACGACCGGATACTGCTCGCGGCCCGTGATGCTGCTATCGGGTCCTTCGGGATGGCGCCAGTTCGCACGTTTCACGTACGACCACCACTGCAGGTGATTGTTCAGAGGCACGGGATGAGCCGGCGGCGAGAAGACGACCGCGCCGGCCACGAGATTCTCGGGCGGCGCGCCGGGGAAGTCTTCGGCGCGCGGCGTGCGCTCGGCGATCGTCACATACCCGGTGGCCTCGACGAACTTCGCGAACTGCGCGTTGGTCACCTCGGTCGTGTCCATCCAGAACCCATCCACGGAGACACGATGGACGGGACGCGAATCGGTTGTCGCCTGCATGCCGACCATGTTCATGCCGGGCGTCTCGGCGGCGCCCATCGAGAACGCGCCTCCCGGAATCCACACCATGCCCTGGGGCGCGTTACCCGGGGCCGGTCGCGAGTTCTCGAGAGTGGGTTGGAACGTGGCCGTCGTCGAGGGCGTCGCGGGCGATTCGCTTCGAACGGCATAGCGCCACCAGCCCACGACACACGTCGCCGTCAATGCGAGCACGATGAGAAGAAGCCACGTTCGAGTGGTGCGAGGGCTTCCTGCTGACGGTGGCCGACTACCCGTGCTTTGTTTCCTGCCGCGTCTTCGCTCGACCATGATGCTCTCCAAATGCGCGCGACTCAGTAGTACCACCGGCCGACAAAGCCGAATGCCCACAGACCGGAACGGGTCTGCAGATCGTCCACTTGCCGGGCCACGGACGGCTCGACCCGGAAATGCCGAGTGACCGCGATCTCGGCCCCCGCCTGGTAGAGCTCACGCGCCCACCGGTTATACCTCGTGTCGTAGAAATACTCGGCCTGGAAGTAGGGCGTGACGACGCGGGCGAACATGTCGAAATCGCGGTTCACCTCCGCTCGCAAGCGGTACCGCGTCGTGTAGCCGCTTTCGAGCCAGCGAAGGTCCGCCCGCCCCCGCCCCTCGACGAGGATCGAGCCTGGAAGGTAGTGCCTCGCGTACAGCGCGACGATGCCACGGTCTTCCGAGTGTACCCTCGTCTTTTCCTCGGCCTTGAAGATGTGGTCGTAGCCGATCCGGGCCCAGACATATTTCTTGGTCTGCCAGTCCTCCTTCTGGCGGGAGTGCGGCAGATGCGGCCCGAGGGTGAGGTCGACGTATCCGGCGAGGTCGAGTGTCTGGAACTCCGATTCCTTGCCTTTGGACTCGGCTGCGACGAAGTAGAACCGGAGCGTCGGGCTTGCCTTCATGAAGAGATTGAGCTCGGGCCAGACCTCCCAGGAGTTGCCGTCCCGTGCCGTGTCGCGTTGGACCGACGAGTCTTGAGGCGCATCCGCGCTCTGCGCGACGGCGAGCCTTGGCGACCACACAAGCGAGGTCAGCGCGGCTAACAGCAGGACGGTTTCTCACTTGTCACTCCGCCTCCGCCTGGTCTCGTCGGTCGTCACCTTGGTGATGAACGCGACGAAGACACCGACCCCCAGAACGATGTAGACCATGGTGAACACTTTCGACAGGGGCGTAGTCGGATGAAGGTCGCCATAGCCGACCGTTGCAAGCGTGCTCACGCTGAAGTACAGAGAATCGAGGATGCTCCAGTGCTCGACCGTCGAGTAGAAGATCGCTCCGCTAACGAGCAGGCCGGCGAGAACGAACAACAGCGCGCGGAACTCCGCGTCCTTCAGCCCGTGGCCGAGGATGCGAATGAAGCGCACGAGAACCAGTACAAGCGACGCCATCCAGTTCACTCCCTACGCTGTTCCCCTTTGCCATGCCGGCATCACGGTCAATTCGATGTCGCCGCTACATGTTCCAGACGATGCGCGCGGAGAGCCCGTGGGCGTGGCCCGTCGTCGCGGCGCGTTCCAGTGTGATGTAGCCGTAGTTGAACTCCAGCCGCCACTCGCGATCGGGGTACCAGCTGATCGCGACGGTCCATCGGGACATCCGACCGCCGTCGATCGCGCCGTCGGTCAGGTCCACGTACGAGAACCGGCCGCCGACTTCCCACGCGCCGCGCCCGCCGCCCCGCAGGCTGAACGGCGAGTGTGGCGTGAAGCGGCTCACGTAGCCTTCGCGCCGGTTGAAGCCGTGATGGTCCTGGGTGATGAAGTACCCGACGCCGGCGAATCCGCCGAAGAAGAGCGGGTTGCCAGCCTGTGCCGCGGACACCGGGGTCAGCGACCCATCCGCGAAGAGCTGCCAGCGGCCCTTGATGGCCATCGCCTCGAATTGCGGGGTGACGGCGTGATCGGCGGTGAACTTGCCGGTGTCGGCGAAGTAGTCGGACTGGTTGATCTCCGGCCGGCTCCGGTACTGCAGCTTGCCGTTCTTCGCTTCCCTGTAGTACACGCTGGCGCCGACCTGGACGACGGTGTCGCCCTGCGGACCCGCGTCGACCGGCAGGACGCTGATGCGCCCGGTGTACTGGTTGCCGTTATCCGAAAAGCTGTTGTCGTTGCCAAACCAGTCGTTGAACCAGCCGGCCGACCACAGGACGCGCTCGCCGGCGGCGGAGTTCTCCACGAGCACCCCGACGTTGCGCTGCGGCACGAAGGCGCTCGACACGCTGCGTTCCATGAACACCGAGTCGGTCAGCGCCATGAGCCATTCGGAGTCGACGCCGATTTTCTGCTTTCCGATCTTCACGCGGCCGACCTTCGGTATCGGGATGTCGAGTCTGGCGTCCAGCCACGTCCAATGGTCGACAACATCGGCGTCGAGACCGTTGAAGGCCACGCCGAACTGGTAGGTCCAGGGCCTCTTGAACTTGATCTGGCCGACCAGGTTGATGCGCTCGGCCCGCCACTTGACCAGCGTCGGCTGATCACCGACCTGCGCGGCGTTTGCGTCGTCCTGGACAAATCCTCCGGCGTCCACGCCGAACGTCAGGATCAACGTCGTGGAGAACGCCTTGTTCTGCCACGTGTTCCAGGGGGTCTTGGGCTCTGCCGGCGCCGCCGTCGTCACTAGACCGGTCTGGTCTGCAGGAACGCCTTCGGTCGCCGCGAGAACGGGGCTCGCATCCGGTGTCTGCGCCGCGGCGGGCGCGACCGCCAACAGGCCGACCACGACGGCGAGCACGATTCGGTATCGCTTCATGATTACCCTTCAGTCCCGCCACGATGGCGAGAATTGAAGCCATCACCGCGCGCCCACCAGCCTGAGTTTCACCGCGGTGACGCTCATTTCGGGAACAGGAAGGTAGCCGCCAGGCGGAACTTCCAGCTGGCGCCGGCATCGGGGCTGGTCAACATGGGGCCAGCGGCCACCTGGAGGTTGACCGGCCGGGCGCCGAGCCGCGTGACCTTGCCGGCGGTGAAGAGCAGCGGCACGGTCCATGTCTGATCGGCGTTCCAGTTGGCCGAGGCCTCCGTGCTGATGCCCACGGCCAGCCCGCCCCCCAGGTTGTAGTTGGCGAACGGCTGCAGGAAGGTGGTGTTGACGTCCTTCCGGTTCTTGGCCCCGCTCGTCGACCAGATCTGATTGAAGAGCGCCCCGACTGTCCACTTGCCCGGCTGCGTCAACGCGACAAAGGTGGGGCCAATCCCGAACTTCTCGCTGCCGAGCGCGGTGGTCAAGGCGGTGGGCAGCAGCACGACGGGACCGACGCCCCAGATGACGCGACCCGTTTTCGAGGGTACGAAGAACGCGCTCACCACGGCGTCGGCCAGACCGTTGATGCGCACCCCATCGGTCCCGGGCTGCGAGGTGAGCGGCAGGATCACGCGCAACACGATGTTGGTGCTCTTGCTGACGGCAAACGGGACGACCGGCTGAAAGTTCAGCAGCGTGCTCGTCGAGTCGTTGTCGCCGAGGCCGAAGTCCCAGTTGCCCTGGAATGGGACGCTGATCAGGCTCGACACGGGATTCTGCGTTTGCTTCGCGAGCGCCTCGGCGTTCTGGGCTGGGGGCTCCGCTCCCGGGGGGCTCTGTGCGACCGCGCTTGCCGGCGGCGTCGCCAGCATGATCGCGGCGCTGAGAAGAACCTTACTTAAGAAACTGCTTCGCATGGTGCGATCCCTTCTGTTTCGTTCGCGCGATCCGCAAGGTGGGCCGCACCCGGATGACGGGTGCGGCTCCTGGGTGTGTTACTGGGTCAGCCGGCGGCGGGTCACTTGCCGCCTTGTGGGCTGGTCATCGCCTCCATGACGCGGTCGAGGCTGAAACTGCCCGGCTTCATGCGCGGCGGGAATTCGCGGAAGCTCTGCAGCCACTGCCCGACGTAGGCGCCGGCGGGGGCCAGCATGTACATGCGAGGTCCGACCCAGTCGATGTAGCTGGTGGATTCCGTAGAAGCACGCTCGAGCGGGTCCATGCGCAGGTTGGTCAGCATCGGCCAGCGCAGTTCCTCGAACGGGGTTTCCCAGACCTTGAATCCAACGGAGTTTTGCCGCAGGAAGGTCATCTTCCAGTTGTCGTAGCGGAGCGCCGCCACACTCCCGCCGTCGGTCCAGTAGATGAACTCGTGACGCGGAGACTGGGCCACTTCCCCTTTCAAGAACGGCATGAGGTTGTAGCCGTCGAGGTGGACCTTGTACGTCAGGTCGCCAATCTTCTTGCCCTTCAACAGATCTTCTTTGATGGTGGGGTCACCCGCCGCCGCGAGCACGTCGGGATCATGTCCTCGTGTGCGCCGATGTCGTTGATGATCGTGCCGGGCTTGACGACTCCGGGCCAGCGAATCATGCAGGGGACGCGGTAGCCGCCTTCCCATTGTGTGTTCTTCTCGCCACGGAATATCGTCGTGCCGCCATCGGGCCACAGGAAGAACTCCGCACCGTTGTCGCTGGAATACATGACGATGGTGTTGTTTTCGATGCCGAGCTTCTTCAATTCATCGAGCAGCAGGCCGACATCGTAATCGTGTTCGAGCATGCCATCCGCCTCGATACCGAGGCCGCTCTTGCCTTCCCATTTCGGGCTCAGGTGTGTGTAGGTGTGCATGCGGGAGGAGTTCCACCAAATGAAGAACGGCTTGTCGGCTCTCGCCGCCTTGTCCATGAACGCGATCGCCCCGGCGGTGACTTCGTCGTCAATCGTCTCCATGCGCTTGCGCGTCAGCGGGCCGGTGTCCTCGCACTTCTGTTTACCCATCTTGCCGAAGCGCGGGTCATCGGTGACATCGTCCTTGTCCGTCGCGAAGCAATGCAGGACGCCGCGGGGGCCGAACTTTGCCTTGAAGGCCGGGTCTTTCGGGTAATTCACATTCTCCGGCTCCTCTTCCGCATTCAGGTGGTAGAGGTTGCCCAGCCACTCATCGAACCCATGCACCGTGGGCAGCATCTCGTTGCGGTCGCCAAGATGGTTCTTGCCGAACTGGCCGGTTGTGTAGCCGTGCGGCTTGAGCAATTCAGCGAGAGTCGGATCCGCCCTGGTCAGACCTTCCTTCGCCCCGGGAAGGCCGACCTTGGTGAGGCCGGTGCGGATGGGCGACTGGCCGGTGATGAACGCCGCGCGCCCGGCGGTGCAGCTCTGCTGGCCGTACCAGTCCGTGAAGATGGCGCCTTCACGGGCGATGCGGTCGATGTTCGGCGTTTTGTAGCCCATCATGCCCATGTTGTACGCGCTGATGTTGAACTGCCCGATGTCGTCGCCCCAGATGATCAGGATGTTGGGTTTCTTCGCCGCCGCGGGCTGCGCGTGAGCGGCCGACGGTACCATCACCATCGCGAGCGCGGCCGAAACCGCCACGGTCCACACGATTCCGATTCTTCTCATGAATACCTCCACGGCAAGTGATCGCTTGCCTTGATCCACGCCAAACTGTCGCGCATTACTTCTGTTTCCAACGGAAGGTGAGGGAGAACGCCGGCCCGTACTGTGTCACCGCATATTGCAGGTCGCTTACGGCCGCGTTGCCGCTCTTGGGGACGCTGCCGGTATCGATGCGGAGCGCGTTGTAGCCGACCGCGAGCCCAATCCACGGTTTAATTTGGAAGTCGATGCCTCCGAACGCACTCCAGGTGAAGACCGACCCGCCGCCGATATCGGCCTGCGTCAGCAGCACCACGTTTTTCGCGAGTTTCGGACGGTAGACAACGCCGCCGACGCCGGCGACCATCGTCGCGCTGACGCTGAGGTCGCCCAACTGGCCGCCGACCGGGCCGGTGAAATGGGCGGTTGGCGACATCGACAGCGTTCGAACCCCGCCGACGAGCATGAAGGGGACGCCGGGCTTCACTTGGTACATCGCCTTGCCGTTGAAGAGCACCTGATCCAGCTTCAAGGTGCCCGCGATCGGGGCGCCGATGATCGGGGTGGTGTAGTTCACGTCGGTCGACAGACGCATGAACATGACGTCGCCCAGGACGCCCCACTGCCCGTGCCTTGCCTCGACGTGCAGCGTGAAGGCCCCCGCCAGCTTCGACTTCGCGTCGCTGAAGTCCATGTAGACGGGAATGTTCCTGGTGCCGTTGATCGCGAGGTTGCCGTCGGTGGTCGCCGCCCAAAGGTAGAGCGGCGCGAAGTCAACCTCCCACTTGTCGCTCTGGGCGAAAGCGCGAGCCGGCGTCCCAAACAGACCGCACACGGCGACGGCCAGCGCGCACACGCGCGGGAGGTGCATGGTGGCGACTCGTCGGATTGTCATTCGAA
Organism: uncultured Acidobacteriota bacterium; assembly: GCA_963755195.1. GTDB lineage: Bacteria > Acidobacteriota > Vicinamibacteria > Vicinamibacterales > CAVVIG01 > CAVQJU01. The sequence goes on from CAVWIZ010000002.1 coordinate 893,441, forward strand.
GGGCTCGTCTGAACATTTCATCTCCGGTTGTCTGATTGTCGAGGCTTCCGTGACAGTCACGCCCCGTTGTTCGTCCGAATCGTGCGCGGCGGGGCTCGCAGCGCCTGAACCAGGTCGAGACCACCGATGTGCTCGAGGTGGTCGAAGCTGATGTCCGGAGGCGTGACCGACAGGTCGATGACGGCCAGAAGCAGCCGGTACTCTTCGCAGCGGACATACACGTCGAAGTCCTCACGCGACATCCATAGGTCGCGAATGGTCAATGCCTTCGGGTCGCTGACGTCCTGCAAGACCGAGAAGTCCACGCAGCCAGCCAAAGCGGTTGCGTGCCCCATGAGCACGCGCAGCGTCCGAAGGACTTCAGACCTGTGCGCCTCCGAGATCGCCAGACGCACGGTCGACATGATCATCTGTGCCGAGTTCGTGCACGAACGGTGCCTCAAGGCGAGTCGGGCAGGAGCCTTCACAGCAAATAGCCACAGCTGAATGGTTTGTTCGTGCGTTCGGGCCGGCGTGAAGTCGCGTTGAGCGAGCGCGAGGCTCCGAAATATCTGGGAGTTTCCCGATTAGGCGTGACGTAGAATCTAAGCCTCGATATCATGCCGAGCGTTCCGTCAGACACCGACTTAAGCGCCTTTGAGCGGCTTCTCACCGACATCTCAACGCGGTTCGTCAGCGTTGCCCCTGCGCACGTGGATGCCGAGATCACGGGCGCGCTGCGATTGCTGGTCGAGTTCCTCGCGGTCGATCGCAGCACGCTCTTTCAGTGGTCGGCCGACCGCCGGATTCTGCAGAACACGCATCACTGGGTCGCCGAGGGATGCGAGCCTATTCCCCCCGTGATTCCGGACGAGGTCCTGCCGTATTCCCTTCGCAGGGTCCTCGACGGCCACCCCTTCTGGTTCTCGAACCTGAATGAGCTTCCACCGGAAGCGGCGGTTGACCGCGCATTCTTCGAGAAGCACGGACCAAAGTCGAACCTGTCGTTTCCGCTGGTCGCGGGAGGGTCCGTCGTGGGGGCGCTCGCCTTCGGCGCCGTTCGGCAGGAGCGTCACTGGCCCGAGGTCTTAAGGGATCGTCTCTCGGCCGTGGCGCACGTCTTCGCGAACGCGCTCGAGCGCAAGCGATCCGATCTCGCGCTGCGGCAAGCCTACGCGGAAGTCTTACAGCTTAAAGCACGGCTCGAGCTCGACAACCAGTACCTGCGTCAGGAGCTCGCGGCCGACGCCGACGCCGACGCGATCGTCGCGCAGAGCGCGGCGATGAAAGCCGTGCTGCGCGAGGCGAGGCGAGTGGCCGCTACCAATTCCACGGTGCTGTTGTCCGGCGAGACGGGCACGGGCAAAGAGCTCCTTGCGGAAGCCGTGCATCAGGGCAGCAAGCGAAAGGACCGGCTGCTGGTCCGCGTCAATTGCGCGGCGCTGCCGGGCCCTCTGATCGAGAGCGAGCTGTTCGGCCGCGAGAAAGGCGCGTACACGGGCGCGCTGACGCGGGAGAGCGGACGGTTCGAGATCGCCGATGGCGGCACGCTGTTTCTCGACGAGGTCGGCGAGCTCCCGATGGAGTTGCAGGCCAAGCTGCTGCGGGTTCTGGAGAACGGCACGTTCGAGCGACTGGGCAGCAGCCGCACCCTGAAGGTCGATGTCCGCGTGGTCGCGGCCAGCAATCGCGATCTCGCCGCGGCGGTACGCGAGAATCGGTTCCGCCAGGACCTGTTCTTCCGCCTGCAGGTATTTCCCATTCATATTCCGCCGCTGCGCGAGCGGCGTGAGGATATTCCGCCGCTCGTCTGGGCGTTCGTCAAGGACTTCGGCCGGCAACTTGGCAAGGTCATCGAGAAGGTCCCGCGTCACTCGATGGAGGCGCTCCGAGGGTACGCGTGGCCGGGCAACGTGCGTGAATTGCGCAACGTGATCGAGCGGTCGATGATTCTGACCGACGGCCCCACACTTCGCGTGGTGCTGCCGGCTGGCTCGCAACTCCCTGCCGTGTTGGAGCCGTCGGTGACGCTCGACGAGGTCGAGCGCCGCCATATTGTCGGTGTGCTCGAACAAACAGGATGGCGCATCAGCGGCGACAATGGGGCGGCGCGCATGCTGGCCGTCAAGCCCACCACGCTCGAGTACCGCATGAAGAAGGCTGGGCATCGAGCGGAAGCACCTCGCGGTTTGGCCTCCCCCCTGACACTGGATAGCGGGACGAGCCACCTGTAAGCGATACTCAATCGGATGTCTTCCACAATTGTTGCGCCGGACCTGGCGCGACGATGGAGGCGGCGAGTGTGCTGATGGGAATCTGTCAGGAAATGGGACACCTGTGAGTCGGGTGCTGTACTTCGACTGCTTCTCGGGCATTTCCGGCGACATGGTGCTGGGCGCGCTCCTCGACGCGGGTCTGCCGTTCGACGAGCTCAAGCGCGCGCTGGGCAGTCTTGCCGTGTCCGGCTATCACGTGCACGCCGATCGTGTCCTGCGGGCGAGCGTGTCGGCTACGAAGTTCACGGTCCACGACCACGATCATGGCGATGGGCGCCACCACCACGATCATGACCCCTCTAATAGTCATGATCACCAACACGGCGACCAGCACGGCCATCCGCATGTTCACGAACCAGGCCACGGGCATCCTCATCGGAGCCTGCCGGAAATCTTCGCCCTGATCGACACGTCGGCCCTGTCGGCGCCCGGCCGCGACCGTGCCAAGTTCCTGTTCCAGCGGCTCGCAGAGGCTGAGGCGGCGATTCACCAGATGCCCGTCGACCAGGTGCACCTGCACGAGGTTGGTGCAGTGGACTCTATCGTCGACATCGTCGGCGCCGTGTTCGGGCTGGAGTGGTTTGGCGCCGACCGGATTGTCGCATCGGCGCTCAACGTTGGCGGCGGCATGGTGAAGACAGCCCACGGGTTGTTTCCAGTGCCGGCGCCGGCCACCGTCAGGCTGCTCGGCAATGCGCCCATCTACGGCGGGTCCGTCGAAAAGGAGCTCGTGACCCCGACGGGCGCGCTCATCGTTTCGTCCTACGCATCGTCGTTTGGACCGATTCCGACGATGACCGTGGAGCACGTGGGGTATGGCGCGGGTCACCACGACTTCGCCTCGACGCCGAACGTGCTGCGGGTGCTCGTGGGCCGCGCGGCCGCGGGCGTTCAGCCGGGCGCCGAACGGGTTGTGGTTGTCGAATGCGAAATCGACGACATGAACCCGCAGCTCTTCGGCGTCGCCATGGATCGGCTGTATGCGGCCGGCGCGCTCGAGGTGTTTTACGTGGCCGTGCAGATGAAAAAGAACCGGCCCGGGACGCTCCTGACGGTGGTTGCGCCGCCGGATCGGCGCGAGGCGTTGTCCGGATCATTTTCAGCGAGACGACGACCATCGGCTTGCGGTACTCCGAGGTCGATCGGGAGTGCCTGCAGCGAGAGCTCGTCGCCGTCGACACGCCGGTCGGCGCCGTGCGGTTCAAGCTGGCCTGGCGGGACGGCCGGCTCGTCAACGCCGTGCCCGAGTTCGACGACTGCGCGGCGCTGGCGGCGGCGCGGAATCTCTCCGTCAAGGAAGTGCAGGCAGTCGCCGTCAAGGCGTTTGACGGCTGGCAGCGGCACGCCATGCCCGGGGGCCGTCAATCGTGAGCCGTTTCTACATCACGACCCCGATCTACTACATCAACGCGGAGCCGCATCTCGGCCACGCGTATTCGACGATGATCGCGGATGCGTCGGCGCGGGCGCACCGCCTGATGGGCGACACGGTGTTCTTTCTGACGGGCACCGACGAGCACGGACAGAAAGTCGAGCGCGCGGCCAGAAACGCCGGCGTGCCGACGCCGGCGTTCGCCGATCGCGTGTCGCAGAAGTTCCGCGATCTGTCGCCGCTGCTCAACATTTCGAACGACGATTTCATCCGGACCACCGAGCCCCGCCACTTTCGCGCCGCCCAGGAGTTGTGGCGGCGCGTCAAAGAGCGCGGCTTCATCTACAAGGGGCAGTACGAAGGGTGGTATTGCACCGTCGACGAAGTGTTCGTGCCCGATACGCAGCTCGCTGATGGACGATGTCCCACCTGCGGCGGAAGCGTCGAGCGGATCGCTGAAGAGAGCTACTTCTTCCGGCTGTCTGCCTTTCAGGATCGGCTGCGGGACTACTACGCGAAGCATCCCGACTTCGTGACGCCGCCGGGCCGCCGAAACGAGATCGTCAGCTTTGTCGAGAGCGGCCTGCAGGATCTCAGCGTCAGCCGCACCTCCTTTACCTGGGGCATTCCGGTCCCCGACGACCCGGCGCATGTGATGTACGTGTGGTTCGACGCGCTGACCAACTACATGACGGCGGCCGGCTTCGGCGATCCGGACGCGAACGCGCAGGCGAGGTTCGAGCGCCTCTGGCCCGCAGACGTCCACGTGATCGGCAAGGAAATCGTGCGCCAGCACGGCATCTACTGGCCGGCGTTCCTGATGGCGGCCGACCTGCCCGTTCCGGCCCAGCTCGTCAGCCACGGCTGGTGGCTGATGGACGGCGCGAAGATGTCCAAGTCGATCGGCAACGTCGTGCAGCCCGACGAGTACGTCAAGCGATTCGGCGTGGATGCGCTGAGATACTTCGTCATGCGCGAAATGGTGTTTGGCCAGGACGCCAACTTCACCGACGAGGCGGTGCTGGGACGGTACAACTCGGATCTGGCCAACGACCTGGGCAATCTGGTCAGTCGCGCGGCCACCATGATTCAGCGATACTGCGACGGCGTCGTCCCTCGCGCGAGCGCGGCCCTACTAGGGCGGGCGCCGGAGGTTGAGCTGCGCACGGCGATCGAAAGCCTTATCGGACGAGTCAAGGCCGCGGTCCTGTCGTTTCAGTTCAGCCAGGCCCTGCGCGACATCTGGGACGTGATCGGCGCGGCGAATCGATATATCGTGACGCGCGCGCCGTGGGCGCTGGCGAAGGACGCCGCCAAGCGCGACGAGCTCGACACGGCGTTGTACGTCTCGGCGGATTGCGTACGCGTGCTGGGCGAGCTCGTTCGCCCGTTCATGCCCGACGCTGGGGAACGCATGCTCGAGATGGTCGGCGTGACGCCCTCTCCGCAGTCGTGGGTGTCACTGCAGAATGATTCGCTGGTTCCAGGCAGTCGTATCGGTCAGACAACGGCGTTGTTTCCACGCATCGAACACTCCGTGGAGGAGTTGAGGCACATGGCATCGGACCCGCAAAACCCGGACGCACCTCCCGCACCTCTTGCACCCGTTCCCCCGGCGGCGCCAGCCGAACCTGCGCGCATCGCCATCGACGACTTCATGAAGGTCGAGCTGCGGGTCGCCAAGGTCCTGGCCGCCGAGCGCGTGCCGAAATCGACGAGGCTCCTGAAGTTGCAGGTGGACGTTGGCAGCGAGCAGCGGACGCTCGTGGCGGGCATCGCCGAAGCGTACGAGCCCGAGACGCTGGTGGGGCGCACCGTCGTGGTCGTCTTCAATCTGAGGCCCGCGAAGCTGATGGGCGTCGAGTCGAACGGGATGGTGCTGGCGGCCAGCCCGGAGGGCGGCAAGCCGACGCTGGTGGGCTTTGGTGACGTTGAGCCGCCGGCGCCCGGAACGAGGGTCAGGTAGTTGACGCTTCGCGCCGTTCTGGCCGCGGCGTGGGTGGGCGCGGCTTCGGCCGTCATTACTGTCGCCGGCGTTGCGCCCGTATCGGCTCAACCCGCGCGCGAGGCCAGCGGTTCGGCTGAAGTCGCGACCGCGCGGCGGCTGTCGGCCATCCGCAACCAGCCGCTGCTGCTCGAGGCGTTCCTGCGCGAGATGCCGAAGGGCGGCGACCTGCACAATCACCTCTCAGGCGCGATCTACGCGGAGAGCTACATCCGATGGGCGGCCGAGGACAAGTTGTGTCTCGTGACGGCGACGTTGACGCTCGACGACCGGTGTGTGCGACGCCAGCGCCGGCCGGCCGGCCGCGGGCGCGGCGCTCCAGGATTCGGCGCTCTACAACGCGGCGATTGACGCCTGGTCGATGCGGAACTGGGAGGCGGGGCGCAACGGGCACGATCATTTCTTCGCGACGTTCGCCAAGTTCGGCGCGGCCATCGGCAATCGCGTCGGAGACATGCTGGCCGAGGCCACCGCCAGGGCGGCGGCCGAGCACGTGACCTACCTCGAGCTGATCGTGTCGCCGGATGGCGGCGTCGCCGGCCGTCTCGCCCGTGGCGTGGGATGGATTCCCGACTTCGCGCAGATGCGGACCCGGCTCCTCGCGTCCGGGTTCGACGAGGTCGTGACGCGGACGAAGCAGCGGCTCGACACCGCGGAAGCGCGGCAGCGCGAGCTGCTGAAATGCGGAACGAGCGCCGCCGACGCGGGCTGCGGCGTCACCGTTCGCTATCAGTCCCAGGTGGCTCGCGCCGGTCCACCGGAGCTCGTGTTTGCCGAGATGCTGGCGGGGTTCGAGGTGGCGACCGCGGAGCCGCGCGTCACCGGGCTGAATCTGGTGCAGCCGGAAGACGATCCAGTGGCGGTCCGCGATTTTTCGCTGCAGCTCTCGATGCTCGATTTCCTGCACGGGCTCTATCCCACCGTGCGCATCAGCCTCCATGCCGGAGAACTTGTCGCGGGCCTGGTGCCGCCCGAGGCGCTGCGCTTCCACATTCGTGATTCCGTCCGGAAGGGTCACGCGCTGCGAATCGGACACGGCGTGGCCATCATGCACGAAGACGATCCGATCGCGCTGCTGCGCGAGCTGGCGGCGAAAAAGATTCTCGTCGAGGTTGCGCTGAGCAGCACCGATCAGATTCTCGGCGTGAAGGGCAAACAGCACCCGCTCAGCATGTATCTGCAGTACGGCGTTCCGGTTGCGCTCGCCACCGACGATCTGGGCGTTTCCCGATCGAGCCACACGCACGAGTGGGTCAAGGCCGTGCAGGAACAGGGCCTCGAGTATCCGACGATGAAGCGCATGGTCCGCGACTCGCTCGAGTACGCCTTTCTGGACCCGCCGACCAGGACGCGCCTGAAGCAGGCCCTGGCGCGCGCGTTCGCTCAATTCGAGCAGCGGCAGGAAGCGGCGGCGCGGGCGCGCCAATGATCGATGTAAATCGATGTCGATCGATGTGAATCGGTGTGATTGACAGCCACTGTCACCTGGCGGACGAGGTGTTCGCCCCTGATCTGAGCGCGGTGATTACACGCGCGCGTGATGCCGGCGTCGAGCGCGCGCTCGTGATCCTGGCCGCCGGCGATCCGAAAGAGGCCGCCCAGGCCGCAGACGTCGAATCGCTGTGGCCCGACGTCCGGTTTGCGATCGGCGTCCATCCGCACCAGGCACACCAGTTTGCCGACAACCCGGCGCGAGCGGCCGAAACGGTTCGGGCGCAGTGCGGCTCGACCCGCGGCGCCAGGGCCATCGGCGAAATCGGACTCGATTACCACTACGATTTCTCGCCGCGCGACGTCCAGCAGGAGGTCTTCCGCTGCCAGGTGCGGCTCGCGCGCGAGCTGCGCCGGCCCGTGGTGATCCACACGCGGGAGGCCGACGAAGACACGCTTGCGATTCTGCGCGAGGACGGCGGCGGGGAGGTGCAAGGGGTGCTGCACTGTTTCACCGGCGGGCCCTCGCTGGCCCGCGCCGGCCTCGATCTGGGTTTCTACGTCTCGCTGGCCGGCATCATTACGTTTCCGAAAGCCACCGAGCTGCGCGAGACGGTGCGGGCCGTACCGGTCGATCGCCTGCTGACAGAGACCGACAGCCCGTTCCTGGCCCCCGTGCCGCACCGCGGCACACGAAACGAGCCGGCGCACGTCGCGCGCGTGGCCGAGGCGCTGGGCGCGCTGCACGGCCTCTCCGGCGACGCGCTGGGCCGCGTGGCGGCGGCGAACTTTCATACCCTCTTCCGGCCGTGATAAAGTCCTACCGGAAACCACTGTGGAAAAGTCGTCGCTCGCCCTTGCGCAAATCTTCGAGCCGATCCGCGCCGACCTCGAGAAGGTCGACATCGAATTCGCCCGGCACGTCCAGTCGCAAGTCGATCTGATCCCGAAAATCGGGCAGTACATCCAGACGGCCGGCGGCAAGCGCGTGCGTCCGGCCGTGCTGCTGATGACGGCGCGGCTGTCCGGATACCGCGGCGATCGCGCCGTGCTCTACGCTGCCGTCGTCGAGTTCATCCACACGGCCACGCTCGTGCACGACGACATCATCGACGATGCGGAGCTGCGTCGCGGACGCCAGGCCGTGCACTCGCGGTGGGGCAACGACGTGACCGTGCTCCTCGGCGACTACCTCTACATCAAGTCGATGGCCCTGGCGCTGACGCACGACGCCATCGACATCGTCCGCCTCCTGTGCGACGTCACGCTCAAGATGATCGAGGGCGAGCTGTACCAGCTCACCAAGAACGGCGACGCGGACATTACCGAGGACGAGCACTTCGACATCATCCGGAGGAAAACGGCGTATCTCTTCGGCGGCTGTGCCCAGATTGGCGGGGTCCTCGGCACGGTGACGAGCGACGAGGAGCAGGCGCTTCGCGAGTACGGATTCAGCCTCGGGATTGCGTTTCAGATCGTGGACGACCTGCTCGACTTCACGGGCGACGCGGGCGCGGTCGGCAAGCCCATCGGGAGCGATCTGCGCGAAGGCAAGGTCACGCTGCCGCTGATCCATCTGCTCCGCCAGTCGAAAGACGGCTCGGCGAAGAGCATCGTGCGCGACATCATCGCGTCGCGGTCGGTTGCGCCCGAGCAGTGGGCGGAACTGCTGGCCGGCCTCAAACAACACGCGTCGATCGACTACGCGTATCGCCGCGCCGAAGAGTACGCCCAGCGCGCCAAGAGGCCGCTGTACGCGTTTCCGCCGAGCGCCGAGCGCGACGCCCTGCTGGCGCTGCCCGATTACGTGCTGTCGCGAGACCGCTGATCGCGTTTTGGCCCTGGAAACCACATCGGCCCCATCGCGCCCGTTGTGAAAGCCCCCGCAGATGCCGCCGGGCGCGCCAAGATCCAGGCGAAGGCGAAACACCTTCGCGACGCCATCCGGCATCACGAAGAGCGCTACTACATCCACAACAACCCGGAGATTTCGGACGAAGCGTTCGACCGCCTGCTGCACGAGCTCGAGAAGCTCGAGGCCGATCACCCCGATCTCGTCACGCCAGACTCGCCGACGCAACGCGTTGGCGGCCGGGCCGTCGAAGGCTTCGCGACCGTCGAGCACCTGGTGCCGATGCTCAGCCTCGACAACGCCTACGACGAAAAGGAACTCAGGGCGTTTGACGAACGGGTGCGAAAGGCCGCCGGTCTCGGCGATCAGGTGGTGGCGTATGTCGCCGAGATGAAGATCGACGGGCTGAGCATCGCGCTGACCTACGAGGACGGACGCCTGGTTCGCGGCGCCACGCGGGGCGACGGCGCTCGCGGCGAGGACGTGACGGCCAATGTGCGCACCATTCGGGCGATTCCGCTCGCCCTTCGCGGCGGTCCGGCCGGCCGCGTCGAGGTGCGGGGAGAGGTCTACCTCTCGCGGGCCGCGTTCGAGCGGATCAATCGTGAACGCGAAGAGGCCGGAGAGGAGCTCTACGCCAACCCGAGGAACTCGGCCGCGGGCACGATGAGAAACCTGGAGCCGGCACTCGTCGCCAGGCGGAGCCTCGGCGGGTTCACCTATCAAATCGTCGCCGGCGCGGATCTCTTCCCGAGCCACGGCGAAACGCTCGAGGCGATGGAGCGTTGGGGCCTGCCGGTCGAACCGCACTGGAAGAAGTGCGAAGGGGTCGACTCGCTGGTGGCATTTTGCCAGGAGTGGAGCGACAGGCGGCGAAGTCTCAGCTTCGACACCGACGGCGTGGTCATCAAGGTGGACGACCTCGCGCTTCGGACCAGGCTGGGCGCGACGGCAAAATTTCCCCGGTGGGCGACGGCGTTCAAGTTCCCGGCGCAGCAGGCCCACACAAGACTCCTGCGGATTGCCGTCAACGTTGGCCGGACGGGCGCCGTGACGCCCTATGCGCAGCTCGAACCGGTGCTGCTGGCCGGATCGACGATTTCGATGGCCACGCTCCACAACGCCGAAGACGTCGCGCGCAAGGATCTGCGCGACGGCGACACCGTGATCATCGAGAAGGGCGGCGATGTCATCCCGAAGGTCGTGGCTCCGGTTCTGAACCTGAGGCCCGCCGGCGCCCAACCGTGGGTGATGCCCTCGTCGTGTCCGGTGTGTCAGAGCGAACTGCAGCGCGACGACGAGGAAGTGGTGTGGCGGTGCGAGAACACGTCGTGTCCGGCGCGGCTGCGGCGGAGCCTCGAGCACTTCGCGTCGCGGACGGCGATGAACATCGAAGGCCTGGGCGCCTCGCTCGTGGATCAGCTCATCGAGCAGGGACTGGTGCGGGATTTCGCCGACCTCTACAAGCTCGAGGCTCCGCAGCTCGAGGCGCTGGTCGTCGCGCCCCGCGATCCGAAATCCGAGCGCGCGGTGGCGCGCAAGCTCGGCAAAGTGGGCCGCAACGTCATGGAGCAGATCGAGCGCAGCAAGGGCAACGATCTGTCGCGGCTGGTGTACGCGCTGGGCATCCGGCACATCGGTGAGAAGGCGGCGGCCACGCTCGCGCGGTATTTCCGCACGATGGACCGGCTGTTCGCGGCATCGGTCGAAGAGCTGCAAGCGACGCCTGAAGTCGGCCCCGTCGTCGCGGCGTCCGTGCGGACGTTTGCCGACGAGCCGCGGAATCAGCGGCTGATTCAGCGTCTCAAAGAGGCCGGCGTGAACATGGAGAGTCGTGCGCCCGAGCCGACGACTGAGCCGGCGGGACCGCTCGCCGGCAAGGTGTTCGTGCTCACCGGCACGCTGGCGTCGATGACGCGGGAGCAGGCGACCGAGGCGCTTGAACGGCTGGGCGCGCGGGTCGCCGGGTCGGTCAGCAAGAAGACCACCTACGTCATTGCAGGCACCGATGGCGGAAGCAAGCTCGAAAAGGCCGGGAAGCTCGGCATCGAAACTCTGGATGAGGAGCGCTTCCGCGCTCTTATAATGGAGCCGTAGATGTCGCGGCGTTCCACCATCGTCACGCTCGCCCTGACCGCGGCTGTCGCGTTTCTGGTCGGCACCATCTTCGCCGGCGGGATCACGCGATCCGCCGTCGTGGCCGGGCCCGATCAGAAGAGCGCCGGCGGCCGCTCGGGCGTCCGTGCCGGGACCGGGCTGCAGGCGGTCGTCAACTTTGCAGACATCGTCGATCGCGTCAACCCGGCGGTGGTGAGCATCGACGCCACGAGCAAGATCCGGGATTCGCGCCGGCGGCGTAACCGCGCCGAGGCCCCCGATCCACCGGATCTGTTCGATCCGCCGTTCGACGACGCCCAGCCCAGGCGGGACTACGATCGCACCGACCCGACGCGGCGCGGGGCGGGCACCGGCTTCATCATCGACGCCGACGGCAGCATCCTGACGAACCACCACGTCATCGAGCGCGCCGAGCGCATTACCGTCAAGCTGTCCGACGGCCGCAGTCTTCGGGCCCGCGTGATCGGCAGCGACCAGGACACCGACATCGCGCTGATCAAGATCGACGGTCAGACCGGGTTGCCGGTCGCCTCGCTCGGCGACTCGTCGCTCCTCCGGATGGGTGAGTGGGTCTGCGCCATCGGCAACCCGCTTGGATACGACCATTCGGTGACGGTGGGAGTCATCAGCTTTCTCGGCCGGAAGCTCTTCGACGCCAGCCTCGACAACTACATTCAGACCGATGCCGCCATCAACTTCGGCAACAGCGGCGGGCCGCTCATCAACGCGCGCGGCGAAGTGATTGGCATCAACGCCGCGATTAGCTCGCACGCCAGCGGCATCGGGTTCGCCGTGCCCATCAACGGCGCGACGTCCATCCTCGAGCAGCTGCGCTCACGAGGTCGCGCCAGCCGCGGGTACATCGGGATCACGCTGCGCGACGTGGACCACGACCTGCAGGAATCGCTCAAGCTGACCGTGGCGAGGGGCGCCCTCGTCCAGGACGTGGCTGAAGGCTCGCCAGGCGAGCGCGCCGGCTTGCGGGCCTACGACACGATCGTGGCGCTCGACGATCGGGCGATGGCGAACGACGACCAGCTGATTCACGAGATTGCGAGCCGGACGCCTGGCTCCGCGGTTCGCCTGCGGCTGATTCGCGACGGCCGCGAAGAAGCGGTCACGGTGAAGCTGGCGGAGCGGCCCAGGCGCGAGACGGCCGACCCGCGGGGGCCCGTCGCCCCGCCCGATCGAGGCAAGACCGACGCGGATGTGCCACTCGGCCTTGTCGTTCGCGATCTGGACCGGCAGACGGCGGACCGGCTCGACATTCCCAGGGCGCTCCGCGGCGTCCTGGTGACGCGCGTCGAACCGATGAGCGCATCGTTCGACGCCGGCGTCGAGCGAGGTGTCGTGCTCCTCGAGATCAATCGGGAGCACGTGGACTCCATGGCCGACTACCGGCGCCTCGCGCGCGCCGCGCTCCCGGGCGACGTCGTCGCCCTGTATCTCTACTTCCCCGATCTCGAACAGCGAAAGCTCGTGACCGTTCGGGTCGAGGCTCGCTGACCCGACCTTCCACGCATGCCAAAACCCCGCATTCTGGTCATCGACGACGACGCCGGAATCCGCGAGTCGCTGAAGATGACGCTCGAATACGACGGGTACGACGTCTCCGGCGCGGCAACCGGCCAGGAGGGGCTGGCGCTCGTCGAGCGTGAAGCGCCGGACCTGGTGCTGCTCGACGTCAAGATGCCCGGCATGGACGGCCTCGACGTGCTCACGCGGCTGCACTCGATACACGAGGCGTTGCCTGTCGTCATGATTTCCGCGCACGGGACGCCGAGCTCGGCCGTCGAGGCCATCAGAAAAGGCGCGCTCGACTTTCTCGAGAAGCCGTTCGAGAGCACCGATCGCCTGCGCGTGACGATCCAGAACGCGCTCGAACAGGCGCGGCTGCGCGACGAGAACCGTTCGCTCAAGAAGGCCGTCGAAGTCCGGCACCAGATGATTGGCGACAGCGCGTCGCTGAAGACCGTGATGGCGGCCATCGGACGGGCGGCGCCCACCAACGCCACGGTGCTGATTCAGGGCGAGAGCGGCGTCGGCAAGGAGCTCGTGGCGCGAACCATTCACCGGAACAGCCTGCGAAGCCGCGAGCGATTCGTGCAGGTCAATTGCGCCGCGATTCCCGAGGAGCTGATCGAGAGCGAGCTGTTCGGCCACGAAAAGGGGTCGTTCACCGGCGCCACCGAAAAACAAGTCGGGAAGTTCGAGCAGGCCGACAAGGGCACGATCTTTCTCGACGAAATCGGCGACATGAGCGCGAAGACGCAGGCCAAGGTGCTGCGCGTGCTGCAGGAGGGCGAAGTCGAGCGCCTGGGCTCGGCGCGGACGATCAAAGTGGACGTCCGTGTCATCGCCGCCACGAACAAGAACCTCGAGGAAGAAATCGAGAAGGGACACTTCCGCGACGATCTGTACTTCCGCCTGGCGGTGATTCCCGTGCACGTGCCGGCGCTGCGCGAGCGCGCGGAAGATATTCCTCCGCTCGTGCGCCATTTCATGGAGCACTTCAGCCGCGAAAACAACGTGCGGCCCAAGCGCATCGCGCCGGCGGCGCTCGAGGCGCTGCAGCGGTACCGGTGGAAGGGCAACATCCGCGAGCTGCGGAACACCGTCGAGCGCCTCATCATCATGACGAGCGCGGACGCGATCGACGTCACCGATCTGCCCGAGTCGGTGCGATCGCCGGGCGCCGCCGCGCCGGCGACGGGCGGCAGCACGCCGAAGCTCGGGTCTGATCCCGATCGAGCGAAGGCGGGCACGCTGCGCGAGTTCAAGGACAACGCCGAGCGCGCCTTCCTCGTCGCCAAGCTGCGCGAGAGCGGCTGGAACATCTCGAAGACCGCCGAGGTCATCGACACGCCGCGGAGCAACCTCTACAAGAAGCTCGAACAGTACCAAATCTCGCAGGAAACCGACGGATAGCGCGAAGAAAGCGGATCATCCGCCAGACGTCATGTCAGTCCCACGCGCGCCCTGGTGGATGTATCTGCTCGCGGCCGCCGTGATCTCCGCCCACGGCTTCACCGCGTGGACCGACTTCGTTCATCCGCAGAACCCGGGATTCACGCGCGCACGCTGGCTGAGCCTGCAGATCGGCACCGTCACGCCCGATGGCCCCTTCGCCCGAGCGGGCGTTCGGCCTGGCGACGTGCTCCTCGCGATCGACGGCCAACGGCTCGAAAGCGTGCTCGACTGGGACCTCGCTGCCGCCGGTCTGGAGATCGACACGCCATTCGCCGTGGACGTGCGACGTGGCCAGGAGACCGTGCGTCTCACGGCCGTGCTGGATCAGCCAAGCTTCCGGTTGTGGGACGCGAGAAGCTACGTCGTCGCGATTTCATTGAACGGCGCACGGCTCATCTGCCTGTCGCTGGCCCTGCTGATCGTGTTCAAGCGGCCGGACGATTTGAGCGCCCGATTGGCGGCATGGCTGCTCGCATCGCTCGGCGCGACTGGACCGCTGCTGGTCGGCGGACTGGCACTCGCGCGACACGCACCTGAGCCCATCCGCTTTCTGGCATTCACGGGATCACTGCTGTCTTCGGGCGCGGCGACGGCCTGGTTCTGTTTCTTCGCGATGTTTCCGAGACGTCTGCTCACCAGGCCATGGCACTGGCTGCTGGCGCTGGCGCCCGGCTTCGCGATGCTGCTGTACCAGGCGAGTTGGTTTGACCGCCCGGTCTACTTTCCCAATCTGGCCGCGGGCCCTATCCCGTGGCGTCTGGCTTACGCCGGAGTCGCCGTGAGCCTGATGCAGGGCGTGGCCGGCGTGGCGATTCTGGTGTTCAACTATTTCCGCCTCCGGGACGTGAACGAGCACCGCAAGCTGGGCGTGCTGCTGCTCGGCACCGCGATTGGTTGGCCCGCCCTGTTGATCACCACCGTGTTTTCCCAGATCGCCAGCCGGTACCTGCTGCTGCGGACGGTCCTTGCGGTGGCCGGCCCGGTTCTGTTTCTCCTGTTCCCGCTGGCGTTCGCCTACGCCATCCTGCGGCATCGGCTGTTCGACATCGGCTTCATCGTCCGTCAGGGACTCCAATACGCCCTGGCGCGCCGCGTCGTCCTCTCGATGCTGCCGGCTACTGTGGCCGTGTTCATCGCCGACCTGATGCTCAATCGCGATCAGACGATCGGTGCGATTCTCGCGCAGCGCGGGTGGCCGTACGCGGCCATCGGCATCCTCGCGCTGGCGGCGTTGCGCAAGCGCCGGGCATGGATCGACGCGATTGACCGCCGATTCTTTCGTGAACGCTACAACGCTCAGCAGATTCTTCGTGAGGTGGCCGAAGAGGTGCGGCAGGTCCCCTCCCTCGATGTCGTCGCGTCACGTGTGGTGGGGCGCTTGGAAGCCGCGCTGCACGCGGAGTTCGCGGCGCTGCTCGTTCGGGATCCGGGCGAGGCCAGCTATCGGTCGCTGGCATCGGCGCCACCCGGTGTGGCGCCGCCGGTGCTCGAGGCGGACACGAAACTGATCGGCCTCCTGCGTTTGCTCGGGAAGCCGCTCCAGGTGTCGACGTCCGACAGCGGCTGGCTGCAGCAGCTCCCGCACGCGGAAACGCGGTTTCTGCGAAGCGCCCGGATCGATCTGCTGGTCCCGGTGTCGTTCTCGACCACGAGCCGCGAAGCGCTGCTGGCGTTGGGGCAGAAGAGGTCCGAGGAGCCGTACGCGAGCGAAGATCAGGAGCTGCTGCTGGCGATCGCGAGCAGCCTCGCGATCCTGCTCGAACGTCCGGCCGCAGTGCCCTCACGTTCAGGGTCGGCGGAATGCCCGCAGTGCGGCGGGTGCTATGAGAGCGACGTGGATCGGTGTCCACGAGACGCCACCCGCCTCACGCATTCAGCGATCCCTCGTGTGCTCGCCAACCGGTATCGCCTCGAGCGGCGACTCGGGCGCGGCGGCATGGGAACCGTGTACCGCGCGCAGGATACCGTGCTCGACCGGCAGGTCGCGCTGAAGCTCATGCGCGAGGATCTCGTGTCCAGTCCGGAGATGGCCGAGCGGTTTCGCCGCGAGGCCCGGGCGGCGGCGGCCATCACGCATCCGAACCTCGTAACGCTCTACGACTTCACGATTGACGCCGACAACCGGGCGTTCCTGGTGATGGAGCTGCTGACCGGGGGGACGCTCCGCCAGCGGCTTCGGGAGGAGACGCGCTTGCCCGCGACGATCGTGATCGAGATCGTCCGCGGCGTCTGCTCGGCGCTGGCCATCGCGCACCAGCGGGGTCTCGTGCATCGCGATCTCAAGCCGGAAAACGTCGTCCTTGTTGACGATGGCGGGCGGGAGCAGCCCAAGGTCCTCGACTTCGGCCTGGCGAAATTTCTGGGATCGAGCGAGGCCGCGACGCGCGCCACCCTGGAGACCGGACGTGGCATGTTGCTCGGCACCACGCCCTACATGTCGCCGGAGCAGCTTCAAGGAAAACCCGTGTCGCCTCAGTGGGATCTGTGGGCTCTGGCCGTGATGGTGTACGAGATGCTGGGCGGCGCCCATCCGTTTGGCGACCGCCGCTCGGTCGCGGCGCTGCAGGCCGCCATTCTGGCCGGCGACGCGACCCCGCTCGACGTGCACGTGCCGCAGGCGCCCGCGGCGTGGCAGGCGTTTTTCGCTGAGACGCTGAACGCCGATGCGTCGCAGCGCCCGCCTTCTGCCGCCGACTTCCTGGCGCGGTGCGAACGGGCGCTCGAGGGGGCGACCGCGAAGCTTGCCTGAAGATCTGACGGAGGACGGACGGATAACGCTAAACTAGAAGGGATCGCAGCGAGCAGGATGACCGCCGCGCCGAAGCGCCGGAAGGCGCGAAGGCGGGGAGGAAAGTCCGAACTCCGCAGGGCAGTGCGCCGGGTAACCCCCGGTCGGGGCAACTCGAAGGACAGTGGCACAGAAAATATACCGCCCGCCTTCGCGCTTCGCGCTACGGCGCGGTAAACCCGCGATGGCCTCCAGCAGGGGGGACTGTCACGAGGCTTGCCGCGCCGAAGCGCGAAGCGCGAAGGCGGGTAAGGGTGAAAAGGTGCGGTAAGAGCGCACCGCGCTCGTGGTAACACGGGTGGCAGGCAAAACCCCGCACGGAGCAAGACCAAATAGGAGAGCTCCAGGCTGGCGCCGCAAGGCGTCGGCCAGGCACGGATGGCCCATCCGACGCTCTCGGGTAGGTCGCTTGATCTCGCCAGTAATGGCGAGGCTAGAGGAATGGTCGTCACCCTGAGCGAGGCGCGCAAGCGCCGAGCCGAAGGGGACAGAATTCGGCTTACGGCTCGCTGCGATCCTTAATATGCGCCCTGCTGCCCGAGCAATCAGAGTTGTTCCCGTCGTAATCGTCGCACTCGTGGCCACCATCAGTGCGGCTGTCGGCCTCGGCTTCGTCGTTGCAATGGACGCTGCCCAGCAGCCGCAGGCGCCAGGACAATTGCGCCCGCGCCCGGCCGAGGGACGCGAACCGGAATTCCCGCCGCCCAGCATCCGGGAATACAAGCCGCGATCGACGCTGGTGGTGCCCCAGCATCCGGTCCCGCGGGCGAAGTTTGCCGTCGTGGACATTCACGGCCATCCGTTTGGCGGGCCGGACCCCGTGACGCCTGAGGCGTACGAGAAAGTCGTGAAGGCCATGGACGGCCAGAACCTGCAACTGATGGTCAACGTCAGCGGCGCATCCGGCGATCGGCTGAAGCAGATGCTCGACTTGATCAAGGCCAGCCCGAGCCCCGACCGGATGGTGATGTTCACCAATATCAACTTCCGCGATCCGATCGGCCCCGGGTTCGGCGCGCGAACGGCGAAGCAGATTGAAGACGACGTGCGGGCGGGAGCGAAGGGCCTGGGCGAAATCCCGAAGAACTTCGGGCTGACGGCGAAGAAGACCGATGGCACGCGCCTGAAGCTCGACGACCCGGAGCTCGATCCGATTTGGGAGGCGTGCGCGCGGCTGAAAATTCCGGTGCACATTCACACAGCCGACCCTGCTGAGTTTTTTCAGCCGATCGATTTCCACAACGAACGGTGGCTCGAGCTGGCGCTGTACAAGGATCGCCGCTATGGGGATCGCTCGCGCTTTCCGTCGTTCGAAGAGCTGATGGGGGAGCGCGATCGGCTCTTTGCCCGGCATCCGAAGACGACGTTCATCGTGGCGCACATGGGGTGGCATGCCAGCGATCTGGCGCGGCTCGGCGCGATGTTCGACCGGATGCCGAACCTGTATACCGAGGTCGGGGCCGTCCTGTACGACATCGGCCGGCAGCCTCGGGCCGCGCACGAGTTCTTCCTGAAGTATCAGGATCGGATCCTCTTCGGCAAGGATGCGTACCAGCCGGACGAATATCCGTACTACTGGCGGGTGTTCGAGACGAGCGACGAGTATTTCGACTACTACCGCGACTACCACGCGTTCTGGAAGCTCTACGGTATCGGCCTGCCCGACGGCGTGTTGAAGAAGCTGTACTATCAGAACGCGATGAAGATCACGCCGGGCCTGCCCCATAAACGGTTTTCCTCCTGATGGCGTCCTACCTCGTCACGGGCGGCGCGGGCTTCATCGGCTCGCATCTCGCGGAGGAACTGCTGCGCCGTGGACATCGCGTCCGCGTGGCCGACAGTCTGATTACCGGCAAGCGCGCCAACCTCGCCAGCATCAAGGCGGCGGAGTTTCTCGAAGGCGATCTGGCGGAGGAGTCGTTCGCCGAGACGGCGGCGGCCGGAATGGACTATGTGCTGCACCAGGCGGCGATTCCGTCCGTGCCGCGCAGCGTGAAGGATCCGGTGACCTCGAACCGGGCCAACATCACGGCCACGCTGAATACGCTGGTCGCGGCGAAGAAAGCGGGCGTCAAGCGCCTCGTCTACGCCGCCTCATCGTCGGCCTACGGCAACACGCCGACGCTGCCCAAGCGCGAAGACATGCCGTCGAACCCGCTGTCGCCGTACGCGCTGCAGAAGTTCGTCGGTGAGCAGTACTGCCGTCTGTTCACGGAGCTCTATGGTTTCGAAACCGTGAGCATCCGGTACTTCAACGTGTTCGGACCGCGGCAGGATCCAGGGTCGCCGTACTCCGGCGTCATCTCCCAGTTCGCGACCGTGATGCCGGCGGGCCGGCAGCCGACGATCTACGGTGACGGCGAGCAGACCCGCGATTTCACGTACATCGCCAACGTCGTGGACGGCGTGTTGCGGGCCTGCGACGCGCCAAAGGCCAGCGGTGAAGTCATCAACGTCGCGACCGGCGGCCGTATTTCGCTGAACGATCTGGTGCGCGTGCTGAACAAGCTCGTCGGGTCGAGCCTCGAGCCCATCTACAAGGAGCCGCGCGCGGGCGACGTCCGCGACTCGCAGGCCGACATCTCGAAAGCCAAGGCGCTGCTCGGCTACGTGCCCCTCGTGTCGTTCGAAGACGGCCTCAAGCTCACCCTCGACTGGTGCCGTTCGGCATAGCGAGAGCTGGTCCGAGACCCATGCCGCCTGAGCTGCAGCGAGTCGTGCGCCTCACCTTCGTGGCCGATGAAGAGCGGGCGCGACCAGCGCTACGCTACTGGTTATCGCGGCCGCCGGCAGAGCGCGTGGCGGCGGTCGAATACCTGCGGAGACAGATCGATGGAGCTCGCGCCCGACTTCGACGAGTTTATCGGGTCGTTGACTGCCCATGGGGTTGAGTTCGTCGTCGTTGGCGCGTATGCGCTCGCCTTCCATCCCGCTCGTGCAGATCCACGTGATGAGCGCCATCAGCGGGGTCGAGTGGGACGAGGCGTGGTCGGATCGCGTCGAAGGATCTCTTGGCAGCAACCAGAGTTTCAATTCCTGGGCCGTGAAACGTTCCTGCGCAACAAGCGGGCCGCCGGTCGTCCCAAGGACCTCGCGGATATCGACGCGCTCGATCCAGGTCGCGACACATAAGGCCTCAAGCTCACCCTCGACTGGTGCCGCGCGGCGCAGCGAGAGCCACTTTCCTCGTGCAATGCAGCGTGGTATGTTCGTAAATGTATTCGTATGCCGACGACTGTTCACATCCCCGTCCACCTGCTGAAATCAGTCGATCGTCGCGCCAAAGCCCTGGGTGTCAGCCGCAATCGCCTCATCATCAGGGCGCTGGAGCGAGCGGTTAGCGAGCGCGCCGGCTGGGCGCCCGAGTTTCTCGAACAACTGCGGAAGGTGGACGTCGAGACGGTCGCAGCCGTCGATGACCTGCTCACCAGTGTCAGACGGGCGCGGCGATCCAAGCCACCCCGCGATCTGTGACTTACGTTCTCGACACCAACGCCGTCTCGGCGCTCATGAAAGGCGGTGCCGCAGTGGTCGAACGGCTGGCGGCCCATGTGCCCACCGACGTCGCGATTCCGCAGCCAGTGATCGCAGAGATCGCATTCGGGTCGATCGCTTGCCACGCTGCGAGGCGCAGAAGCGTGCTGCAGTCCCGTTTCGATCTGCTTTGCTCTGAACTTCCTCGTGCCGAATGGACCGATGCCGTGAGCCATGCGTACGGCCGTATTAAGGCCGCCCTTGAACGCCGCGGCACACGCATCGAGGACTTCGACGCCGCAATCGCCGCTCATGCTGTTGCAGTTGGTGCGACGCTCGTCACCGCAGACCTCGATCACATGACGCGCGTGCCGGGCCTTCACGTTGAAGACTGGAATCGATGACAGTGCAGGAGCCAATAGCTATTTCGCCGGCGGTGGACCTGGGTTGTCGGCCTTGCGGCTCGTCGGCGGCGTGCCGATATGGTCCGCCAGCTGCGAGCCCGTGAAATTGCTCGTCGCGCTTTCGTCCAGCTCCGGCAGCATCGTCGCATTCCAGTCGAGCCATTTCGCGACGAGCGTGTCGTAGACGTCCTTGCGGCGTTCCTTCAGGTTCGCACGCTCCAGCGGATCCTCGACGACATTGAAGAGGAACGTGTTGTCGAGGATTTTCAGGAACTTCATGTCGCCGTCGCGGATCGCGCGCTGCGCGTTGGCCTTGTAGCGCCAGAATAGCGTGCGCGAGACGAGGGGCGCCGCCCCGGTGAGCATCGGCAGCAGGTTGATGCCGTCGGGCGGCAGAGCCGGGTCTGGCGCGGCGCCCGCCGCAGCCAGGAGCGTTGGCATCCAGTCCATGCTGATCGACACCTGATCGCTCGTGCGGCCCTGCGGGATCCGCGCCGGCCACGAGATGATGGACGGGATGCGTAATCCGCCTTCGAGCAGCTCGGTCTTGCGTCCGGAAAACGGCCATGTGTTCGCAAACCGCTCGCCGCCGTTGTCGCTCGTGAAGATGACGATGGTGTTGCGCGTCAGGCCGCGGGCGTCGAGGGTGTTGAGGACGCGGCCGATCTGCGCATCCATGGCTTCGATCATCTTCTGGTAGGTCTTCTGCGTGCCGCCGTCGTAGGACGCGAGGCCGCGCCCGAGCACGCGGAGGCGTTCCGACTCGGCTTCGTCGCCGGGCGCTTCCCACGGCCAATGCGGCGCGTTGAAGTGGAGGCTCAGGAAGAACGGGTCGCGGGCTTTGGCGTACCCGTTGATCACGTCCACGGCGCGGTTACCGAAGAGCTCCGTCAGGTACCCCATCTGGTGCACCTGCACATCGTCGTCCCACAGATCCTTGTTGGGGCCGGGGCCGGGCGTGTGGCGGTAGTAGTCGAGGCCGCCGCCGCGGAAGCCGTAGAAGTGGTCGTAGCCGCTTTTGAGCGGACCGAAGTTCGGAAGCTGGCCGAGGTGCCACTTGCCAATCAGCGTGGTGCCGTAGCCCTTCGCTTTCAGAATCGACGGCAGCGTCGGGTGTTCCGGCGGCAGGCCGATGACGTTGCCGCCGAGCGGTTCTTCGAGGCCGAGCCGGAGGCGGTACTGGTAGCGGCCCGTGATGAGCCCCGTGCGCGTGGCCGAGCAGACGGCCGAGTTCGCGTAGCCCTGGAGAAGGCGCACGCCTTTGGCGGCGATGCGGTCGATGTTCGGCGTCTTGATGTCCGGCCGGCCGTAGCACGCGACGTCGGCATAGCCCAGGTCGTCGGCCATGATGAACACGATATTGGGCGGCGCCGGTCGCGCCTGGCCGAAAACGTCGTCCACGCCGGCGACAAGCGCCAGCGATCCAAGGGCGGTGGTTCGGAGCACGTCGCGGCGCGTATGCGGCATGCCGGAAAGTATACGGCCTATTCGTACCGCATCGCGTCCACGGGCGAGAGTCGTGCGGCCTTGAGCGCGGGGTAGACGCCGAAGATCAGGCCGATGGCCACGGCGGCGCTCATGCTGATCGTCACGGACTGCCAGGTGATGACGGCAAAGAACGGCGCTGACGCCTGCCAACGAATGATCGCGGTCGCGCCAAGCGCGGTGGCGCCTCCGACCACGGCGCCGATGATGGCGCCGGCGAGCGAGATGGTGACCGACTCGGCCAGGAACTGGATGATGATGTCGCGGCGTCTGGCGCCGGTGGCCTTGCGGAGGCCGATCTCGCGGGTGCGCTCGACGACCGAGGCGAGAAGGACGTTCATGATGCCGATGCCGCCGACGACCAGCGAGATGGCGGTGAAGGCGCCCATCAGCAGCTTGAGGATCAGCATCCCTTGATTCAACTGCCTGAGCCGCTCGATGCCGGTGCTGTTGATCGAAATCTGAGGCGCGGCGCGCCATTGCGGGTTGGTGGCGTCGGCCCAGGCTTCGACCTGCGCCTGGACGGAGAGGACGTCTTCCATGCGCGGCGCTCTCACGAGGATGTTGCGCGGGCGGAGCGATGACGAGGGCAGGATGGCGCGTGGAGCGCCTGGAAGCGGGACGGTGACCGCGAAGTTCCGCTCGTTCGGATACGCGTCGTAGACGCCGACAATCGTCCACTGTCGCCCCTGCAGCAGGAGCGGGGTGGTGAGGAGGTTCGCGAGCGAACGACCTCCCGTGGCGAGCTCACGGGCGAGCTTGTTCGAGACGACGGCCACGGCTGCATCGGCGGTCATCTCAGCCTCTGTCAGAAATCGTCCGTGAAGAATCGCGATGCCGCCGAGCACCGCGTCCGGCGACCCGTACACGCCGGTGACCGATGCGGCGCGCGGCGGACCGGCGGCCGTCGTGACAAACGTCCCGGTGCCTTCAGTGGTCATCGCGACCGTGGCGCCCCGCATGACCCGCCCCGACAACGCGCGTGCATCGTCGATGCTGAAGATGGGGAACGTGGCGCGTGGGATGGAGAGGCCGTCCACGATGTCCGCGGTCTTTGGCGTGACGGCCACGGCCTGCACGCCTCGCAGCTCGAGCTGCTTGCGCGCGAAGGTCTGGGCGCCGTCGCTGAGCGACAGGACGCCGACGAGCGAGGCCGCGCCCATGACGATGCCGAGCGTGGAGAGGAGCGTGCGCACCGGGTTGGCGCGCAGCGTCTGGATCCCGATGTGGACCGACGGCAGGAGCATTGAGGGTCTCGTCTTGAGACGAGCGATGCCGCCCGCTTGTTCACTTTTTCGGGTAGATTGTGCCGATGCCTGCCGTATTGCCGCCTGATCTGGTGTTCGCCGCGCGTCTGCTCCGCAGGAGCCCCGGTTTCACGCTCGTCGCCGCAGGCTCGCTCGCGCTGGCGATTGGGGCGAACACGACGATCTTTTCCGTCGCGAAACAACTGCTGTTCGAGCGGCTTGACGTTCCCGACGCCGCCGACCTGCGTCTGCTCGCGTCGACGGATGCCAACTTTCTCGTATCCCGATCTACGAGCAGTTGCGCGCGCAGAATCAGGTGCTCGGTGATCTGCTGGCGTTTCATGCGACGGCGGTGAATGCCACGGTCGGCGACAACGCGGAGCGCGTGCTCGCGCACGAGGTGTCGGGGAACTACTACGCCGTTCTCGGCGTGCAGCCGCAGCTCGGCCGCGCGATTCGTCCGATCGACGACACCGCGGGCAGCGAGCCAGTGGTCGTGATCAGCGACGAGTTCTGGGAACGCGAATTCGCCAGGTCGCCGGCCGTGCTCGGACAGTCGATCAAACTCAACGATGTTCCGGTCACGATCGTCGGCGTGAATCCAAAGGGCTTTACAGGAGCCGCGAGCACGCTGCCATCGCAAACGCCGGCGGTGATCGTCGCACTGGCGAAGGCGACGCTCGTGACGCCGTCTTCCGACGGCCGGAATTGGCTGGCGGACCCGACGTCGCGGTCCGTGAACATCCTGGCGCGCACGAAACCGGGCGTGAGCGACAGCGCGGCGCAGGCGGCGCTCGACACCCAGTTCTCCACCATCGTTCGTGCCACGCTCCCCATCCACGCCGGCGACGTCGTGCCGAGGCTGACGCTGCGCGACGGCAGCCGCGGCCTTTTCGCGCAGCAACAGGTCTTCGCCACCCCCATATCGGTGCTGATGATGTTTCTCGGTCTCGTCCTTCTTCTCGCCTGCGCCAACATCGCCACGCTGATGCTCGCGCGCGGAGCGCGGCGGCAGCGCGAGATGAGCGTGCGCCTCGCGCTCGGCGCCGGACGCGCACGCATCCTGCGGCAGATGCTGGTCGAGAGCCTGCTGCTCGCGGCAATCGGCGGCGCCTCCGGGCTGGCGCTCGCGTACGTCGGACGCGGCGCCATCGCGCGGTTTACCCCGCACTTCGACTGGCAGGTTTTCGGGTTCACCGCGCTCGATCTCGATCGTCACGGGCGTGCTGTTCGGCCTCGCGCCCGCGCTCGCGGCCATGCGCGCGGAGATCGCCGACGGCGTCAAAGGCAGTGGCGCTCATCGGGAAGTCCGTCGTCGGATTTCAGATCGCGCTGGCCACGCTCCTCGTCATCGGCGCCGGGCTCTTCATCCGGTCGCTCGCCGGACTCACCGCCGTCAATCCCGGATTCCGCACGGACCATCTGCTGCTCGCGCAAATCGTCCTGCCGCAGAATCGCTACCCCGCCGGCGCGAACGTCGCGTTCCACGAGCGCATGGAGCAGGCGATCGCGAACATTCCGGGCGTCGCCTCCGTGTCTGCGCGCCGAGGTCCCGTATCTGTCGGGCGACCATCTGCAAACGAGCGTCCTGCCGCAGGGCGAAGCGGTTGACGCGGGTAAAAACCAGACCGAACCCTACAACGCCGTCGGCGTTCACTTCTTCGAGACGCTCGGCATCCCGATCGTCGCCGGACGAGCATTCGACGTCCACGACACCGCGACGTCGCCGAAAGTGGCGGTCATCAACCAGCGTCTCGCCGCGGCACGATTTCCCAATCAGAATCCGATCGGGAAGCGAGTCTCGGTCGGCGTGTACGCCGGCTACGGCGACGTCCTGACGACAGGCCCGCTCGAAATCGTCGGCGTCTGCGGCGACACGCTGTACGGCGATCTGCACGAAGCGCCGTCTCCGCAGTTGTTTATTCCGTACGTGCAGCAAACGCAAGTACGGCGTCTGACGTATCAGATTCGCACGCAGACGAAGCCGGAGACGATCGTGCCGGCATTGCGGCGGGTCGTGCACGCGGCCGATCCCGCACTGCCACTGGTGAACGTTCGGACGCAGCAGGACCAGATCGATTCGGACCTCGCGGACGAACGGCTGCTCGTGTCGCTCACGTCGGCCTTCGGGCTCCTCGCGCTGGTGCTGGCATCGGTTGGGATTTACGGCGTGATGGCGTACTCGGTCGCGCAGCGCACCAAGGAGATCGGCATCCGAATGGCGCTTGGCGCGATCCCGCGGCAAATTCTGGCGATGGTGCTTCGCGAAGCCTCGTCGTTGTCGGCGGCAGCGATCGCGCTCGGCGTGGGCGCGTCATCGCTCGTCACACGGTTCGTGAAGTCGATGCTCTTCGGCATCGCTCCATCGGATCCGGCCACGGTGTGGGGCGCAGCAGTGCTGTTGACTGATCGTCGCCTTGGGCGCAAGCTGGATTCCGGCGCGGCGTGCGGCGAGCGTGCAGCCGATGGAGGCGCTCCGACGGAACTGAGAAGTCACGATCACTTGTAGAGGTCCAACATATACGTCTTCTTATCGACGAACTGATACGGCCGTTCAGGCAGCCGAGGCCCAACGAGGTGACGCGTGGTCTGCGCGTTGGGAGGTGTGCCCAACGATTACGCCGGCTATCCTCATCGTCCCTGTTCCCGCTGCCGTTCCGCCTCCTCCAGCCACTGAGCCATCTTCTCGTCGTTCGCGGCGTGGCGCGCCCAGCCCTGCGCAGTCGCGTTCCAGCGGTAGTCCTGTGATCGTCATGTCGATGCCGCGGTCGATGAGGAATTGCATGGCTTCGTAGTTCCCATGAAAGACGAGCTCGTGCAGGATGCTCGCCGGCTCATGGGAGCTCCAGTTGGTGTTGATGTCGGCGCCGTGGTCGAGCAGGAAGTCCGCCACGTCGAAGTGGCTGTTCATGACGGACCAGGCGAACGCCACGTCGAGGACACGCTGCACGCGCTGCGCGCCCCACTGGTGCGCATATTCGTCGACTCGGCCCTTCGGCATGTACGGACTGCAGGGGTAGTGATTCTCGACATCGCCCAGCGCCGGCGCGCCGGACTCGTCGAACCACTGCTTCACACGCGGGAGGTTGCCCATGCCTGCCGCGTGCGGCAGATCGTCGGGCAGCGGCCAGATGCGGGTGAGCAATGGAATGAGGTGCGTCCTCACGTAGGTGAACGCGAACTCGATGGCCTGCGACGGGGGAGGCGGCTGGCGCCGCAGTATCGCGGGATCGAGGTCGAGAAGGGCGGTGATGAATTCCCCGCGATCCTTCAGCGTTGCCCGCCCGATGATCTCCGCTTGAAACTCCACGAAGGCTTCACCGAGCAGCCACGGCTCACGCTGGAAGAGGCGAACGAACGCCGTCAGGTCGCTATCCCCGATTGGTGGCGTCACCGAGGTCGAGTGACCACTCCAGGAAGAGACCGCCCGGCTGACCTGCTCCATGACGAAACCCTTCCACAGCCCGACCGTCGGTCGCGTGCCCAGGGTCGGTTGTCGATGAAGTAGCTGATGAAGGCCAGGCGTCCCGACGCTTCCGTCGACGTGTGCGCCGAGCTCGGGATCGAGCGCGATGACCCGGTCCAGCAGGAGCGACGCCACGGCCTCGTGCTCGAAGCCGCACGCGATCGTGAACGCTTCAGTGACGGCGGCCAGATCGTTCCCGTTCTCGTCGAGCGCGGTGCGAACGGCGTCGATGTCGCCAAACGCCGCAAGGAACTTGAGCGTGCGCGGAAGCAGACCTTTGCGCCGAAACAGCTGCAGCAGCCCCCTGGCGCGCGACCGGAGGAGACCCTCGCACACCGATGGCATCACGACCGCGCCGGCGTCGATCAGCAGCTCTGCGCACGCCGCGCGGGTGAAGTGCTCTTCGCTGAACGGGTCGAAGCTGTCGCCATAGGAACCCGTGGCGAATCCCAGCAGGCCGCCGCTGCAGCCGTGCGTCGTCGCGTGCCACGAAAGCAACGCCGGGTATTCAGCCAGCAGTTGCTTCAGGCGTTCGACGTCGTTGTCGTGAATGATGCGTCGAGCCTGCGCTACCGCCCACTCGAGCCCCTTGCCGAGGCGCTTGCTGACTTCGGCCGTGAGGTCCTGCCAGCCGGCGTAGCCGTACTCGCGCGCGATCACGAGTTGCGCGTTGCGCTGCGTCAAGCGGCAGGTCGACATTCGGCAGTTGCGCGCGCGCACGTGCGATGGCATCGGCGTCACCGGCGGCGATGTCGCGCGCGAGCTTCTTTGCCTGTTTACGGAGGGATTCGAGAGACGGACGAGCCGGGAGAGACTTCGAAGTGGTCATTGCGACCTCCTTTCATGAATCGCCTGTACCCCGCTGAAACCAGGCTGAAAGAAGGTGCAGACGCACACGACTCAGACCAAAACAGGTGGGAGTGTTCCCTTGCCGCGGGTTGGTGGCGCCCTGTCAGCGCGCTCCCGCGCAGTATCAAGGGACTGTCGCTTCGATGTCAATCAGCGGGAAGCTGATAAGCGTGGCTCGAGGCGAGGCTGGACGGTAACTGCAGGCGTCGTTTTTCGGCAGTTGCACGCGCCGAATCTGAGCTCCCTCCGCCGCCTCTTCCCAAAGCTCTTTTTCCGGAGCGAGTTCCGCCGACGCCGGCGAGTTCGGCATTCGGGTTCGATGTTTGCCTTGGGAGCGGCCGACCCTGGACCGGCCTCATAACAACTTGCCGGGGCCCGACCTCCCATTCGGTGAGCGTTGGCCGGCCAGGGTCCTCTTCAAAGGAGGATCGAATGTTTCGTCACCTGTTGCTCCCCGTTGTGTTTGTCGCGCTCGCCACGTTGGTGGCCTCGCACCCACAACCGGCATCGGCGCAAACGCCGAATCGCGACGCCGGCAAGGCCACGTCCGGCGGCGTCGTCAACATCAACACGGCTGCGGCGGCCGATTTCGAAGGGCTGCCGGGCATCGGTGCCAAGACGGCCGCGCGGATTGTCGAGTACCGCCAGAAAAACGGGCCGTTCAAGAAGGTCGAGGAGTTGATGAACGTCCGCGGCGTCGGCGAGAAGAGCTTTCTCAAGCTCAAGCCGCAGCTCATCGTCGCCGCCCCGAAGGCGGAAGCGAACAGTGCGAAGTAGTGTGGGCGCGACTTGGGTACAAGAGGCACGCGGATACTCGCTACTCGATCTCGCCATGGCGGTTGGCCTGTTGGCGACCGCCACGGGGGCGGCGCTCCCGCGGTTGCTCGGTGGACTGGATGAAGCGCGGGTCGCTGGGGCCGCTCGCTACATCTCCGCGCGGTTCTACGACACCCGAATGCAGGCCGTCACCCGCTCGACAGACGTGGCGCTGCGGTTTGCGGCGACCACTAGAGGTTATGTTTACTCGGCATATGCGGACGGGAACGGCAACGGAGTGTTGTCGCGCGACATCCAGAACAACGTCGATCGGCAGATTCAGGCGCCGGAACAGCTCTCGAGTCAGTTCAGTGGTGTAGATTTCGGAACGCTTCCCGGGCTTCCAGCGATCGACGCTGGGAGCCCCGCCCCTGGCGACGACCCCATCAAGTTCGGCGTCAGCAACATGGTCAGCTTCAGTGCGCTGGGCAGTGCGTCGCCGGGCACTCTTTACATCAGAGGCCGTGGCAACACGCAATATGCGGTTCGCGTGGTTGGCACCACGGCAAAAATACGGATCTTTCGCTTCGACGCACGGTCGCGCCGATGGAATTCGCTATGACATTACAGATCGTCGATCGCCGGCTCTCAGAGCGACGTCAGTCGTTTGAAGGACACGGCATCGCCTTGGTCAAAGTGCGACCGGGTGTCGAAGCATCGATGGTGGACGTATCGGCGACGGGCGTCCTCATCGAAACGCAACGCCGTCTGTTGCCCGGAACCTTCATCGAGATCCATTTCGTACGAGACAAACGACTGACTGCCGTTCGCGGCCAGGTCGTGCGATGCGCGGTGGTTCGGCTCGAGCCCGGCTTGGTCTGCTACCGAGGCGCCGTTCTCTTCGATCAGCGCCTTCCATGGCTGGTGGACGAACCGTCTGCGGGTATCAAGTGCCCGGCCGAGAACGCCGCGCTATCGACGATAGAGGGGTAGCGATTACTCAATCCGCGTGCTGAACGCCGATTGTTTTCGAATGAGCCCAGGGTTTTATGCAGATTTTACGCGCAAACGATCGTGGCATCTGTTTTGGTTCCTCCGCCGCCAGTCCTTCAAGGAATCCGTCAATGACCACGCCGCCAGCATTTGTTTCCCGGTCGCCGCAGGCGTCACGAAAGCGCGATCGCCGCCAAGGCTTTGCTGAGTTCCTGGCCGGGCTCACGCGAACCCTCGAGCGGCGCACTGAGCTGGCCATGCGCGGCACGTTCGAAGAGATGGTGCGGCGCGTTGTGCCGGTGCGCTCGGTGCAATTGCGCGACGCGGGTCACCGTTGGCACGCCCGCGGCGAGGCGCCAGCGGGCAGCGAATCGATCGCCCTTGAAGTGCCAGGCGTCGATGCGACGAGCCCCGGTGTTCTCGAGGCCACCTTCGACTCCGGGTGCTGCCTGGGCGAGTGGGACTTTCAGATGCTCAGCATGGCGGCGCACGTCGGCGCCCTGGTCCTGGAAGTCGAGCGCGGAAAAACCGGCGTTCGATCCGGCGCGGCGAACGGCACGCGGCCGAGGCGCGACGCGGCGGCCCCCCTGATCGGATCGACGATGGCCATGCAACGGCTGCGGGGCACGATAGAGCGTGTGGCCTGCACGGACTTCACGGTCCTTCTGGAAGGCGAGAGCGGCGTTGGCAAGGAGCTCGTCGCACGACAGATCCACGAGCTGAGCCGCCGACGCGCCGGACCGTTCATCGCGATCAACTGTGCAGCGCTGGTGGAATCGTTGCTCGAGGCGGAGCTCTTCGGCATTGAGGAGCGCACGGCCACCGGCGTACGCGGCCGGCGGGGCAAGTTCGAAGCCGCCGACGGGGGCACGCTCTTTCTCGATGAGGTGTCGGATCTGTCGCTGTCGGCACAGGCCAAATTGCTGAGGACCATTCAGGACCTGTCCGTCGAACGCGTCGGAGGCCAGGGCGCGCATCGCGTCGACATCAGAATCATCGCGGCCACGAATCGTCGGCTGATGGGCCTGGTCGATCGCCAGCTGTTTCGGTCGGACCTGTTCTACCGGCTCAGCGGAGTGGACGTGTCCGTTCCGTCCCTGCGCGAGCGCAGGGACGACATCACAGAGCTCGCGGGATACTTCCTCGAGCGGCATCGTTCGACTCGGCCGCTGCATCTGTCCGCCGCTGCCGCCGAAGCGCTGGTCACCTACCAGTGGCCGGGCAATGTTCGCGAACTGGAGAGGCTGATTGAACGGGCGGTGGCGTTGACGCAGTCAGAAGTCATCGAACTCGACGACCTGCCGGCCACCGTGCGCGGGGACCATGCGGCAGTGCTTGGTCCATCGCTCGACCGCGGCGATACGCTACGCGCGTGGGGCAGCCGCTACGCAAAGCTGGTCGTCGATCGGTGCCAGGGCAACAAGCGCAAGGCGTGTCGAATCCTCGGGATCAGTTATCACACGCTGCAGTCCTATTTGCGCTTTCGATTGGGCAGTCCCGAGTTGGAGGGGCCGCGCGAGCCTGAGAGGTCCGAAGAAAAGACAGCGGTGCTCGGTTAGCGTTTGTAAGACGCCGCGTGTCTGCGGCGAATCCGTCGGGACGAGGCAGGGCAGCACTTCCACTGCGAGGTCGCACGTGGGCCGACATCATGGCGTCGCGCAGGCGGCGCCAGAGAGCTGTGGAAGGGGTGTCCGATGGACCAGAGGTTATCTCGGCGTGGGCCGCGACGTTGGTGGGTTGGGGTTGGAACCGTTGTCGTCATGGTGTCTTTGGTGTACGCCTGGCGGCCACATGCACAGCAGGCCGTTCAGCAAGTCCCCGGAACGGCCGGTCGCTCTGCGGCGCTGCCCGTGGCCGCCCAGGGCGACAACGACGTCAAGGACATGGGCGGCACGTTCTATTTCCTGGAAGGCCGTGCCAAGCGGGTCACGACCAGATTCGCGGACGCCGTGGCCATTGCGGAGCGCGGATTGGATGGGAGTATCAAGACCCGGTCGACCGATCTCGCGGGCAACGAGGTCGGGAGGCTCACGGTTGATCACGTGAGCGCCAGGGACTCTGGGATGTTCTACGAGTCGAATGGTGCCCCGCTGTTCTATATGCCCGTCAGGTCGGAAGTTCGACCGACGCTCGATTGGGCGACCCTTCAGGCGCATGCACTGCGCCGCGATGGTCATCCGTCGACGGTGCAGTGGCAAGGTCGATTCGCGCGCTCGCGCGCCTTCAAAGCCGGAAACCTCGATGACCAGGCCGACGAAGTTGCCACGGAGTTCGAGCAGGACATCGTGGCGAAAACGATTCGTGTTGTGCCGAAGCCCGGCGAGAACAAGCGCGTCTCGACGCTGACGCGGATCTATGATCGCGGCGTGGAAGTTGGCCAAATCGCGTGGGTGCCATCCGAAAAACTGTTGATTTGGGACTTCAAAGGGCTCGTGAAAGGCGCCGTCAACGAGGAGACGTTGAAGACGGCCGGTGGTTGGACCTTCCGGCCAACGATGGCGTGGGCAAACGTCCAGGGGCTGGCGTTCTACACCTTCCATTCGAAGCTGAAGAAGGACGGTACCGGCTCTATCGCCCGCAATCCGAGTGAACATAAGAATTGGCTGCAGAAGTTGTCAGAGGTTGTCGTTCAGCCCATCTCTGCTGATACGGGTTGCGACCCGGGGGCGATGCACTACTTGGACGGCACCATGTTCAGGTCGTGTTGCGATCGACATGACTTGTGCTACGCGCGGAACGTTGGGTGTTCCGGTTGGTCGTGGTGGTATCCGCCACGTTGGCGGTGGGAGTGCACTGCGTGCAACGCTGTTGCGGCGGTCTGCTTCTACAGCGTCAGTGCACTGACAACCGGCACGTGCATCTACATGCCGGGTGCCTGCAGGTGACAATCGGGATGATATCTTCTCTGGCACTCGCCGCACTGGGCGCCCTCGTCGTGGTCCTTGCCCGGTGGTACATGCCGGGTGAGGCGAACTGGCTCGACTCGGGCCGGGGAGTCGCCATCACCGCTCTTGCTCTGGCCCTGTTGGCTGTACCGGTCGCGGCGTTCCCGTGGCCGGGACAGCCACGGAGCTGGCGCCGCCTCGCCGCCGTGTGGTTCGGGGCCAATATCGGACTGATAGGCGTGTTAGTGGCCTTCGGTGGAGCGGGACGCAATCTTTTCCCATTGGCGGTTGTCCTGCAAGGTATCGTTTCAGCGATAGCGATCGCCGCTGGCTCCCTGGTGGGGCATTTCCTGCGAGCGGCCTGGGCATTGGTCCGTTCGCACGGTCGCGATACAACGCGGTGAAGCTCTCGCACTCGCTCTGATCGGTGGAAGCGCTGCGGCAGTGACGCAGCGCTTCACGCCGACGGGGCGGTGGCTCACGGGAGCGGCCTGAAAGCTCGTGCATTCGCGCCTGTCACGTTGGCTTCACCTTGTCTGCAGCGCGTCGCGTTCTTGACCCGCCCGAACGCGCATAGTACCGTTCTTTCCGGCCGTGGTCGTCGGCCACCGGCCAAAGACCACGGACGCCGACTAGTGACAACCGAGCATCGACCACCGACCACCATCGTGATCCTCTCTCGTTGATGAATCAAGCCGCCGCGCCCCTCAAGAAGACGCCGCTCGACGCTCGTCATCGCGCGTCGGGCGCGAAGATGGTGCCGTTCGGCGGGTGGGATATGCCGCTCGAGTACTCCGGCATCGCCCTCGAACACATGGCCGTTCGCACGCACGCGGGCCTCTTCGACGTCTCCCACATGGGCGAGCTCGAAATCGCCGGCAAAGACGCGCTGGCGGCCGTCCAGCTCATCTCCTGTAACGACGCCTCGACACTGCAACCGGGACAGGCGCAATACTCGGGGCTCCTGACGCCGCAAGGCACGTTCGTGGACGACCTGGTCGTCTATCGCCTCAAAAGCGATCACTTCCTCCTCGTCGTCAATGCCGCCAACATCTTCAAGGACTACAACTGGATTGCCGAGCACATCGCGAGTGTGGGCGACGCCGTCACCGTGGACGCGAGCTCGCGCTACGCGCTGCTGGCCGTTCAGGGACCGGCGGCGCTCGGCGCCGTGCAGCCGCTGACGGGCGTTGACCTGGCGTCGATGCACGCCTATTCATTCGCGCACGGCGAAGTCGCGAGCGTTCGCGCGACGATCTCGCGCACGGGATACACCGGCGAGGACGGCTTCGAAATCTTCGTCCCGCCACAGTCGGCCGATCGCGTGTGGCAGGCGGTGCTCGCCTCCGGCCAGCCGGACGGCCTCATCCCGTGCGGTCTGGGCGCGCGCGACACGCTCCGTCTCGAAGCGGCGATGCGCCTGTACGGCAGCGACATCGACGAAGAGACGACGGCGCTCGAGGCGGGCCTGGGCTGGATCGTGGGCTGGAAGAAGGGCGACTTCGTGGGCGCCGAAGCCCTCAACGCCCAAAAGGCCAAGGGCATCGGTCGAAAGATCGTGGGCTTCGAACTGCTCGACGAGGGCATCGCCCGCCCCGGACACGACGTCTACGCCGGCGGCGCGAAGGCCGGCGCTGCAGGCAAGGTCGGTAGGGTCACGAGCGCCACGCAAACGCCGTTTCTGAAGAAGGCCATCGGCCTGGCGTACGTGCCGGTTGAGCTCGCAACTCTCGACAGCGAGCTTGAAATCGACATTCGTGGCCGCCGGGCGCGCGCGCGCGTCGTGCCGCTGCCGTTCTACAAACGCGCGAAAGGCTAGCTCGATGGACTATCCGGCCCAGTTCAAATACACAAAAGAGCACGAGTGGATCGACCTCGACGGCGATCGCGGCCGCGTGGGCATCACCGACTACGCACAGCAGCAGCTCGGCGATGTGGTCTACATCGACCTCCCCGAGATCGGAACGAAGCTGAAGGAAGGGCAGGCGTTCGGCACCATCGAGTCGGTGAAGGCCGTGTCCGAGCTGTACGCGCCGGTATCGGGCGAAGTCGTGGAGGTAAACGCCGCCCTCAAGACCAGGCCGGAATCGGTCAACAAAGATCCTCACGGCAGCTGGCTGATCGTCGTCAAACTGGCAAACCCGTCCGAAGCCGGAGCCTTGCTCGATGCCGGCCAATACGCCGACCTCGTGAAATGAGCAGGCCTCAGCCCTGCGGGCGTTGTCAGACTCTAGCCGTAGCCGTAGCAACCCTAGCCCCTAGGCCCAAGCCCCTAGCCCCGATGTGATGAATCCCGGTTCTTTTCGCCGCCGCCACATCGGCCCTGACGAAGCCGAACGCGATGCGATGCTCGAAGTTGTCGGCGCCGCCTCGCTCGACGCGCTCGTGGACGAAGCGATTCCCTCGGGAATCAGGTTGACCGCGCCGCTCGATCTGCCGGCCGCGCAGTCGGAGCACAGTTACCTTCGCGATCTCCGGCAGCTTGCCTCCCGCAACCAGCTCTTCAGGTCGCACATCGGTCTCGGATACTACCCGTCGGTGACGCCGAGCGTGATCCAGCGCAACGTCCTCGAGAACCCGGGCTGGTACACGCCCTACACACCGTATCAGGCCGAAATCGCCCAGGGACGTCTCGAAGCGCTGCTCACGTTTCAGACGATGGTGAGCGACTTGACCGGGATGGAAATTGCGAACGCGTCGCTGCTCGACGAGGCAACCGCGGCTGCCGAGGCGATGACGATGATCCATCGCGTGAACGGCAAGCGCGTGGACGACTCGAAGGGGCCGGCGCGGTTTGTGGTTGCCGATTCGTGTTTTCCACAGACCATCGAAGTGCTGCGCGGGCGGGCCGAACCGCTGGGGATCGAGCTCGTGGTCGCCGATGTGGCCGAGGTCGACCTCGGCGGGCAGGTGTTCGGCGCGCTTGTGCAGACGCCGGACGAAGCGGGTTGCGTGCACGACTATTCGGATTTCATCGCGCGCGCCAGGGAAGCGGGCATTTTGGTGGCCGTGGCGACGGACCTCCTTGCGCTGACGCTTTTGACTCCGCCCGGCGTGTGGGGCGCCGACGTGGTGGTGGGCAACTCGCAGCGGTTCGGCGTGCCGATGGGGTACGGCGGACCACATGCGGCGTTCTTTGCGACCCGCGAAAAGTACGTCCGGCAGACACCCGGGCGCATCGTCGGCGTCTCGGTCGATGCGCACGGCCACACGGCCTATCGCATGGCGCTCCAGACGCGCGAGCAACACATTCGCCGCGAGAAGGCGACGTCGAACATCTGCACGGCCGAGGCGCTGCTGGCGAACATCGCGGCCTTCTACGCGGTGTACCACGGACCTGAGGGGCTGACAGCGATTGCACGGCGTGTTCATAGCCTGGCCGCCAACCTTGCCCGGGCGCTGTCAGAAGTCGGTGTGGGCCAGATGAACGGCACGTACTTCGATACGCTGCGGTTCGAGGTTCCGGGCGGTCGAGCGGCCGTCGAGCGAGTTCGGCAAGCCGCGCTGGCGGCGCACTTGAACCTCAGGTACCGCGAGGACGGGACCATCAACGTCGCGCTCGACGAGACGACCGACGCCACGGATGTCGCGGCGATCGCGTCGGCGTTTGGCGCGTCGTATCGTGGAGACGACGATGCAGGCGCCGACTTTCCGGCGGGCCTCGCGCGAAAATCGCTGTTTCTGACACACCCGGTGTTCCATGCCCATCACTCAGAAACCCAGATGATGCGGTTTCTCCGGAGCCTCGAGCGCAAGGACATCGGCCTCGACACGTCGATGATTCCGCTCGGCTCGTGCACGATGAAGCTGAATGCCGCTTCGGCCATGATGCCCATCACGTGGCCGGAGTTCGCCGGGCTCCATCCGTTCGCGCCCGTCGAGCAGACCACCGGCTACCGAGAGATGCGGGCGAACCTCGAAGCGGCGCTCTGCGCGGTCACCGGGTTTGCCGCCGTCTCGCTTCAGCCCAATTCCGGCGCACAGGGAGAGTTCACCGGGCTGATGGTGATTCGCGCGTACCACCGCGACCGCGGCGACATCAAACGCGACGTCGTGCTCATTCCGACGTCCGCGCACGGCACCAACCCGGCCAGCTCGGTCATGGCCGGGATGACGGTCGTCCTCGTGGCTTCGCGGGAGGACGGCAACATCGACGTCGACGATCTTCGTGCGAGGGCGAGCCTTCATGCGGAGCGCCTGGCGGCGCTGATGGTCACGTATCCGTCCACGCACGGTGTGTTCGAGGACGGCATTCAGGACGTGTGCGCCATCGTGCACGAACACGGGGGCCAGGTGTACATGGACGGCGCGAACATGAACGCGCAGGTGGGCCTGACCAGCCCCGCGGCAATCGGCGCCGACGTGTGCCACCTGAACCTGCACAAGACGTTCAGCATTCCGCACGGTGGCGGCGGGCCCGGCATGGGTCCGATTGGCGTGGCGGCCCATCTTGCGCCGTACCTACCCGGTCATCCGCTCGTCCACACCGGAGGCGCGCGGGCGATTCATGCCGTGTCGGCGGCGCCGTGGAGCAGCGCGAGCATCCTGCTGATTTCGTACGGCTACATCAGGATGCTCGGCGGCGACGGGATGACCGACGCCACTCGGTTCGCGATCCTCAACGCCAACTACGTCAAGTCGCGCCTCGAGCCGCACTATCCGGTCCTTTATACGCGCGCCAACGGACGCGTGGCGCACGAGATGATTTTCGATTTGCGGCCGCTCAAACAGGCGAGCGGAGGTATCGACGAAACCGATGTCGCCAAGCGGCTGATGGACTTCGGATTTCATGCGCCGACCGTGTCGTTTCCCGTGCCAGGGACGCTGATGGTCGAACCGACCGAGAGCGAATCGAAAGACGAGCTCGACCGGTTCTGCGACGCGATGATCGCGATTCGAGCCGAGATTCAGGCCGTCGTCGACGGCAAGGCCGACCGCGTGGACAACGTCCTGAAGAACGCGCCGCACACCGCCGCGGCTGTCGTCGCCGACGACTGGCGCCACAAATACTCGCGTGAGCAGGCGGCGTTCCCGCTGCCGTTCGTTCGTGCCCGCAAGTTCTGGCCAAGTGTGGGTCGGATCGACAACCCGTACGGCGACCGGAATCTGTTCTGCTCGTGCCCGCCTGTCTCTGCGTTTTCGCAGAACGACGCCTGACGCTCTCCGAGACGTCGCCATCAAGAAGTCGGTTCCCGTCAATTCGCGGGGATGTCAGCGTTTGACCTCGGCGGTCCAGTTGAGGGCGACGCCGAGCGGCTGTTCGTCGGCCCGCAGCTGCCTGACGATCGCGAGGAAACGCTTCCCGTCCGGCGCCACGTCGAAATTGAGCCAGGCGCGGCGTCCGTCGATCGAAAACAGTGGCGCCGGGCTCCCGAGTTGAAGCGTCGGCGTCGTTCTGACGGATGTCGCCATCAGATGACGGTCGAAAGACTGATAGAAGAGCTCGCGGCCGTTCCGGTTCCACCGGGGCTGATACCCGCCTCCGGCGGACACCCGGGTCTTGGCGCCCGTGTAGGGAAACGGCGCGACATACACTTCATAGCGCCCCGACTCGTCGGACACGAACGCGATGTAGCGGCCGTCCGGAGAGAAGCGCAGATCGGTTTCATCGAACTTGGTGTCGACCAGAGGCGACGGTTTGCCGTCGGCGGCGAGCGGCAGCTGGTCGATGTCGTTGTTGCCGCGATCGGTCCGCCGCCCGAAGGCCAGCCAGCGGCCGTCGGGCGAGACGTCAAACGGCTCCTGCAGGGTGGCGACGGGCAAGAGTTCGTCTTCTTTTCCCGTCTGCAGGTCCTTGCGAAACAGATGCGGCGGTCCGCCGCGGTCCGCCATGAACGCGACCGCGCTGCCGTCGGGCAGCCAGGTGAGGTCGGCCTCGCTGCCTGGATCGGAGGTGAGCCGCGTCTCAACACCGCGAGCAAGATCGACCGTCCACGCGTCGTAGGTGCCCATGCGTGGCTCGGTCCGTCCGAATGCCACGCGCATTCCATCCGGCGAGATGCGAAGCTGACCGTATCCTCCAACGACGCCGACGGGATCAAGTTCGTTGCCCGCGCGATCGATCCAGACGACCCGCGACAAATCAGCCTGCGACTGGTACGCCAGCATGCCGTTGCGCGATGTCGTAAACGTCGCGCGTGCTGTCGAGAAGCTGTAGGCAACCGGCTCCGCCATGGGGAACGCTTCGCCGACGGGTTGGCCGTTCGCCAGATCCACGCGCTGTCCGAGCAGCGCCCCTTCGCGAACGAACACCAGGTAATCTGGATCGACCCATTGAGCACCCGAGACGGCGGACAGAATCCGCCGCGGCGCCGCGCCCGCTTCGCCCAGCGTGATCTGTCCGCTGCCGTCCCGCATTCGAGTCAGGTAGATGAACCGTTTGCCGTCAGGCAGAAACCACGGCCAGTGCACGCGGCCCTGCCCCTGCGCTCGATCGGTCGTGACCACGGCGATCGGCGTGCCACCGGTGGTGGACACGCTGAAGATCGCGGTGCCTTCGACCGTCGCGAACAGGATCTGGCCGCCTTGTCCCCAGGTCCCGGACAGGCCGATGTTTTCCGGTACGTCGCAGATCGTCACGGCGGCGCCGCCGGAGAGATCGATGCGTTTGAGCTTGTTCCCAGCGAAGAATGCCAGGGATCCTCCGTCCGGCGACCAGAACGGCGAAGTGGCCCCTTCGGTGCCGGGCAGCAAACGGGCGTCGGCCGCCCACAGCGGCCGCAGCCAGATTGCGCTCTGCCCGTCCGACGCATTCACGACGAGTGCGATCTGCGATCCGTCCGGCGAGAGCGCAAGGAAGGAGGTTTCGAAGCCGACGCGGAAACGCGTACCCGCCGGGGGCGGCAGCGCGAAGCGGACCGGCGTGACACGCGGCGGCACGACGGAACGGGCCCCGTACCGCGCACCACTCACGAGCGACGTGGCAGCGATGGCCGCCGAGGCCGCGATGGCGGCCGCGACGTGCTTCCACGTCCAGGTTGCCGGCCTGGCGTCGGTCTGAAGCCCGTCGTCTCCATCGTTCTGTCGCGTGAGAGCGATGCGGGCCTCGCCGATGTCGCGAAGACGATGTTGGGCATCTTTCTTCAGACAGCGCCTGACGAGCCGCTGAACGCCGGGCGGTGTGTGCACGGGCAGGGCCTGCCAATCGGGCTCGCGTTCGAGGATCGCCGCCAGCGTGTCCGACCACGTCTCGCCGCCGAATGGTGCGCGGCCGGTCAGCATCTCGTAGAGCACGCAGCCGAAGGCCCAGACGTCGGTGCGCTTGTCGACCACCTTGCCGCGCGCCTGCTCCGGGCTCATGTACGCGGCGGTGCCGAGGATCACGCCGCCGCGGGTGC
The DNA here is from genome assembly GCA_963755195.1 of uncultured Acidobacteriota bacterium. Lineage (GTDB taxonomy): Bacteria > Acidobacteriota > Vicinamibacteria > Vicinamibacterales > CAVVIG01 > CAVQJU01. The sequence goes on from CAVWIZ010000002.1 coordinate 933,128, forward strand.
CGTCGGACGTGAGGGTCGGCGAGTGCGTCAGATCGCACTGTCTCGCCAGCCGCTCCGCCGCTCGCGCCCGCGCTTCGCCAGCCCGAAGTCGAGCACCTTCACGCTGCCGGTCGGCGTGATCTTGATGTTGGCGGGCTTGAGATCGCGATGGACGATGCCCGCGCTCGTGCGCCGCTTCGAGCGCCTCCGCAATCTGCGCGGCGATGCCAACGCCTCGCGCGACCGGGAGCGGCCAGCCGCGTGCGAATCGGCCAGCGGTGTTCGCCTTCGACGAGCGTGTCGCCTCGATGAGCTCGAGCACGAGCGCCGGCGCGGATCGATGCGTCTCGAGCCCGTAGATCGCGCCGATGTGCGGGTGATTGAGCGACGCCAGCAGCCGCGCCTCGCGCTCGAAGCGCGCCAGGCGATCGGCGATCGCTGGTGAAGACGTGCGGCAGGATCTTGATCGCGACGTCGCGGCCGAGCTTGCGTGTCGCGGGCGCGATACACCTCGCCCATGCCGCCGCGCACCGAGCGATCCCGGTGATCGTGTACGGGCCGACACGTTGCCGGCGCAATCGTCATCTCGGACGCTGCCCATTCTACGGTCAGCGCGGCGTGCCGGACAGGGCCAAGACCAACCTGACCTTGGTGGCCTTTGCGGTTCAAGTATTGGCCTCACGTGATGCCGCTACGTGGTGGTGACTTCGTGGGCTCTCGTAAGGTAGGCCGCGCCGAGGGCGCGCGTCACCGGGCCAGGAACGCCGTTGCCGACGATGTGGCCGTCGATCCTCGTCGCCGGCACCACTCCGCGGGTCGTGCTGGTGATGAACACTTCGTCGGCGTTCATCAGGTCGTCGTCTCGCAGGACCGCTTCGCGCACGGCGAATGTCCCTCTTCGACGGCCGACCTCGAACAGAAACGCGCGCGTGATGCCCGGAAGAAGGCCCGATTCGAGCGGCGGCGTCAGCGCCGACGCCGTCCTTGACGATGAAGAGATTCGACGTGCGTGCACTCGGCCAGCTCGCCGCGGAAGTTCCGCATGATGCCTTCGAACGCGCCGCGTCGCGCCGCTTCCTGCATGGCCAGCGCGTTGTTGAGCAGGTTGTTCGACTTGATGAGCGGGTTCACCGATCCCGGGATGGTTGCGGACGACGTCCACGAGCGCGATCTTGACGCCCTGCTCGTACGCTCTCGGCCGGCGGTTCGACCTGCGGCTTGACGATGATGACGACCGACGGCACGGGACACGCGGCCGGGATCGTAGGACAGCTCGCCGACGCCTCGCGTCAGCAGGATGCGGATGTAGGCCTCGCTGTCCGGCCCGCGGCCGAGCCCGGCGGCCCCATCGTCTCGCGACAGCGGCGCTGCAGTTCGTCGTCGGCGAGCGGGCACCGGCAGCGCGAGCATGCCGGCCGAATTGCGGAGCCGCTGCATGTGTCGATCGAAGAGGAACGGCCGCCCATCAAAGGTGCGCAGCGTCTCGTAGACGCCTTCGCCGTAGAGGAACCCGTGATCGAAGACTGAAACGACCGCGTGCTCCTGGTCGAACACGCGTCCGTTGACATTGACGGTCGCTGCCATTCCACCGAGATACCACAACATCCGCATGGTCCTGCCTCCGGAGCCTGTACACGAAGTGACGACGCGCACGAAGCTTCTTTTTGTCCGAGAGTTTCGTGTCCTTCGTGTTGTTCGCGGCCGTGATGAGAGGGATAGGCTAGGATCCCAGGTGGCCAGATGCGCGTATTGAACTCCGCGCAGATGCGCGAAGCGGATCGACGGACGATCGAGGAGATCGGCATTCCATCGCTCGTGCTGATGGAGAACGCCGGGCGTCAGGTGGTCGCGGCGATGGAAGCGATTTACCGCGATCTGCTCGACCGGCACGTGGCCGTGCTGTGCGGCCGCGGCAACAACGGCGGCGACGGCTTCGTCGTCGCGCGCACGCTCGCGCAGCGCGGCGTCGGCGTGTCGGTGTTTCTCATCGGCCAGGTGTCGGACGTTCGCGGCGACGCGCGGACGAACCTCGATATTCTCGGGCGACTCGGGCTGACCGTGGTGGAAGTGCCGACGGCCAGGCGTGGGAGCTGCACGTGTCGGAAGTCCGCGACTGCACGCTCATCGTCGATGCGATCTTCGGCACCGGCCTCAACGCGCCGGTCAGCGGGCTGATCGAAAGCGTCATCACCGACATCAACGCCTCGAGTATTCCGGTGGTCGTCGGTCGACCTTCCGTCCGGCCTCTCGGCCGATTCGTCGCTTTCCGATCGGCGAGTCGATTGAAGCCGGAACGACGGTCACGCTGGCGGCGCCCAAGCTGCCGCTGGTGCTGATGCCCGCCGAAAACGCGCGCCGGCGACATCGTCATCGCCGACATCGGCATTCCGACCGACGTCATCAACGGCCTCGACGGTCCGCGCGTCGAGCTGCTGACGCGCGCCGCGACTCGCGAGCTCGTCACGCCGCGGACGCCCGATAGCCACAAGGGCGACTACGGCCACGTGCTGATCGTCGCCGGATCGAACGGGAAGACCGGCGCCGCACATCTGTGCGGCATCGGCGCGCTGCGCTCGGGGGCCGGCCTCGTCACGGTCGCCACGCCCGACCGATTGTCAGGCGATCGTCGCCGCGATGGCGCCCGAGTACATGACGCACGGACTCTGCGATGAGGCCGGCGAGGGGCTCGATTCGGACGGCGTGGACAACTGCTCGGATCGGCGCGCGACGTCGTCGTGCTCGGGCCGGGCCTCGGACAGGCGTCCGGAACGAAGCCGTTCGTGAAGGCGCTCGTCGATCGCGCGACGTGCCGCTCGTCATCGATGCGGACGGACTGAATGCGTTTAGCGCCGAGCCCGATCGGCTCGCTGGGCCGCGAGGGACGCGACGTCATCATCACGCCGCATCCGGGAGAGATGGCGCGGCTGGTCGGCATGTCCGCGGACGAGGTGCAGGCCAGCCGGCTCGAGATCGCGCAGGAATTTCGCGAGCGCGCATCACCTCTATGTCGTGCTGAAGGGGCATCCGACGCTCATCGCGACCCCCGACGAGAAGGTCTTCATCAATCCCACCGGGAATCCCGGCATGGCCACCGGCGGCACCGGCGATGTGCTGACCGGCATGATTGCGGCGTGGCTCGCACAATTGCTCGACGCCGAGGCGGCGTGCAGGCTGGCGGTGTATCTGCACGGCATGGCCGGCGATCTGGCGGAAGCCGACGAAGGGGAAGTGTCGATGACCGCGGTCGACCTGGCCGAGCACATCGGCGACGCGATCCTCGAGCTGACGGCCCGCCGGCGCGTCGTCGAACGCGACAACTCCGCGTAACGCCAGAACCCGCCGTGGCGCCCGTGACCACCGTCACGCACTCCGAGTCAGAGACCGCCGCTGTTGGCCGCGCGCTCGCGGACCGCCTGGCGCCCGGGTCGGTGCTGCTCCTGTTTGGCGACCTCGGCGCGGGAAAGACCGCGTTTGTCCGCGGCCTGGCCGAAGGCCTGGGCGTGGCTCCGGAGGAGGTGAGCAGCCCGACGTTCACGCTGATGCAGGAGTACCGCGGCGGTCGCATCCCGCTCATCCACGTCGATCTCTATCGCCTGAACGACGCGCGCGAGATCGACGACCTGGGGTTGGAAGAACTCGGACTGGACTGCGTGCTGGCCATCGAATGGGCTGACAAGCTCCCGCGAGGCATTCCTGGCGCGGTGGAAATACGAATCGATTACGCTGCAGGCAATGAGCGCAGCGTCGCTGTCGGCAAATTACCCGATTACTCGATTACTCAATTACCCAATCACTCTCGGACCGGTAGTTCGGTGCCTCTTTGGTAATCGCGACGTCGTGGACGTGGCTCTCGCGGAAGCCGGCCGCGGTGATGCGAATGAGCTTCGCGTCGCGCTGCAGGTGCCCGATGCTGCCGCAGCCGCAGTAGCCCATACCGGCTCGCAGCCCCCCCACGAGCTGATGAACCATGGCGGCGACGCTGCCCTTGTGGGCCACACGCCCTTCGATGCCTTCCGGCACCAGCTTCTCCTGCGACCCTGACGGCGCCGACGAGCTCTCGAGATCGAACTCGTCCTGGAAGTAGCGATCGCGGCTGCCACGGCGCATGGCGCCAATCGACCCCATGCCGCGATATTCCTTGAAGCTGCGGCCCTGATACAGGACGAGCTCGCCCGGGCTTTCGTCGGTTCCCGCGAACAGATTCCCCATCATCGTCGTACTCGCGCCGACGGCGAGCGCCTTGGTGATGTCGCCGGAGAAGCGGATGCCGCCATCGGCGATGACGGGCACGTTGTGCCGCTCGGCGGCGCGCGCGCACTCCATGATGGCACTAATCATCGGCACGCCGATCCCGGCGATCACGCGGGTGGTGCAGATGGAGCCGGCGCCGATGCCCACTTTGACGGCGTCCACGCCTTCGGTGATGAGCGCCTGCGTGCCCTCGGCCGTCGCCACGTTGCCGGCCACGAGCTCGACGTGCGGAAAGCGGAGCCGGATGCGCCGGACCATGTCGAGCACGGTCTGCGAGTGCCCATGCGCCGTGTCGACGACCAACGCGTCCACGTTGGCGCCGACGAGCGCATCGGCGCGCTCGAGCGTATCGTGCGCGACGCCGATGGCCGCACCGCAGCGGAGGCGGCCGAGCGGATCCTTCGACGCGTTGGGATACTTGACCGCCTTCTGGATGTCCTTGACGGTGATGAGGCCCTTCAGCCGAAACTCGCGATCGACGACGAGGAGCTTTTCGACCTTGTGTTTATGGAGGATTTCGCGCGCGGCGTCGAGCGTCGTGCCGACGGGCACCGTGATGAGGTGCTCCTTCGTCATGATGTCGGCAATCGGCCGGTTGACGTTGGTTTCGAACCGCAGGTCGCGATTCGTGAGAATGCCGACGAGGCGGCCTTCCTTGCTGCCGTCGTCGGTGATCGGCACGCCGGAGATGCTGTATTTCTTCATCAGCTCCAGCGCTTCGTGGATCCGGTTGGTGGGGGAGAGCGTGATCGGGTTGACGATCATGCCGCTCTCCGACCGCTTGACGCGATCCACTTCCGACGCCTGTTCGTCGATCGACAGATTCTTGTGAATGACGCCGAGGCCGCCGTGCTGGGCCATCGCGATCGCCAGGCCCGATTCGGTGACCGTGTCCATCGCGGCGCTGACGAGCGGCACGTTGAGGCGGATGTTGCGCGTGAAGCGCGTGCTCACGTCCACCTGGTAGGGCAGCACCAGGGAGTGCTGCGGCACGAGCAGGACGTCGTCGAACGTCAGCGCCGTGGCGAGGTCGGCGCCGACGGCCACGAAAGAGAGCGGTTCGGTTTTTACATCCATAGGCTATGCCGCCATGCCATGACACTTTTTGTATTTCTTGCCGCTGCCGCACGGGCACGGGTCGTTGCGACCCACCTTCGGTTCGTCGCGCCGGACCGTCTTGACGGCGGCATCGTCGCCTCCGACGCGCGGCGGCTGGCGGTTCGCCCCGACCTTGTCCGGGCAGACCGGCGCGGTGGCGCGTCGCCAGGAAACGCCGGCGCGGGCTGGTCGCTCGGGCCGCTCAGGATCAGCGGCGCTCTCGGACGCGGGGCCCGGCGCGGCGGCTGCGCCGCATCCTCGCCCATGACCGGCCTGAGGCGCCACAAGAAGCGGACGATCTCTTCGTCCACGCGAATCTTCATCGCCTGGAAGAGCTCGAAGCTCTCCCGCTTGTATTCGACGAGGGGATCGCGCTGGCCGTAGCCGCGCAGGCCGATGCCTTCTTTCAGGTGATCGAGGCTGTAGAGATGGTCTTTCCACTGGCCGTCGACGATCTGGAGCATGATGTCGCGCTCGACGCGCTCCATCACGTCGCGGCCGACCAGCGCTTCCTTTTCCTCGTATGACGCCTTTGCCCGCTCCCAGATGAGGTCGCTCATCTCGTCGGCGCTCAGGTCGCTGAAGTCGAGCGCCGACGCGTCGAACGCAAACGTATTGCCGGCCTCGCGCTTCAAGGCATCGAGATCCCAGTCCTGGACTTCCACTTCGCGCGCCGCGTAGGTCGCCATGAGCGTGTCGAGGGTGTCTTCGGCCAGCGACATGAGGTATTCGCGCGTGCCGACGACTTCTTCCTGGCCTTCTTCGTCCTCGAACTTGATCCGGCCCTCGAGGATCTGCCGGCGCAGCGTGTAGATGTTCTCGCGCTGCTTGTTCATCACGTCGTCGTACTCGAGCAGGTGCTTGCGGACGGAGAAGTTCTGTGCCTCCACCTGCTTCTGCGCGCGCTCGATGGCCTTGCTGACCATGCCGTGCTCGATCGGGACGCCTTCTTCCATGCCGAGCTGTTGCATCAGCCCGGAGATACGATCGGACCCGAAGATCCGCATGAGATCGTCTTCAAGCGACAGATAGAAGCGCGACGAGCCCGGGTCGCCCTGCCGGCCCGCGCGGCCGCGAAGCTGGTTGTCGATGCGGCGCGCCTCGTGGCGCTCGGTGGCGAGAATGTGCAGCCCGTTGAGGCCGACGACCTCTTTGTGCTCGGCGTCGCACTGCTGTTCGAAGTGGGCGAAGATGCGCTGATAGTCCGGCTTCGGGACACGGTAGAACGTGTCGAGGTGATAGTAGTAGACGAACTGCTCGTCGTCCACGAAGCGCTCTTCGCCCTTGGGCAGCCGCTCGGCAATCTGCTCGGCCAGGCACTGCTGGCGCGTCATGAACTCGGCATTGCCGCCGAGCAGTATGTCGGTGCCGCGGCCGGCCATGTTGGTGGCTATCGTGACCGCGCCCTTGCGCCCGGCCTGCGCGACGAACTCCGCCTCTTGCGCATGGTATTTGGCGTTGAGCACGACGTGCTTGTCGGCGCCGCCGCCGGTGGTGGTGCCGCGCTTGAGGCCGCGCTTGTCGAGCATCGACGACAGCCGCTCGGACTTCTCGATCGACACCGTGCCGACCAGGACCGGGCGTCCCTTCGCGTGCTCATCGACGATTTCGGTGACGATCGCGTCCCATTTCTCGCCTTCGGTCCGGTAGACCAGGTCGGGGTTCTCGACGCGCAGCAGTTTCCGATTGGGCGGAATGACCACGACGTCGAGGTTGTAGATCTTGGCGAACTCCTCGGCTTCCGTGTCGGCCGTGCCGGTCATGCCCGCGAGCTTCTTGTACTTGCGGAAGTAGTTCTGGAAGGTGACGGTCGCGAGCGTCTGGTTTTCGCGCTCGATCTTCACTTCGGGATGCTTGGTGTTGTGTTCCTTCGCTTCGACGGCCTGATGCAGGCCGTCGCTCCAGCGGCGTCCGGGCATCAGCCGCCCCGTGAACTCGTCCACGATGACGACCTCGCCGTCCTTCACCATGTACTCCACTTCGTCGTGGTACAGCGTGTGCGCGCGCAGCGCCTGGTCGACGTGGTGCTTGATGTGGGCGTTCTCGAGGTCGTAGATGTGGCCGCCGCCCAGATGCCGCGTGAGCATCTGCTCGGCCTTGGCCGTCCCGCTTTCGGTCAGCGTCACCGTCTTGTGCTTCTCGTCGACGATGTAGTCGCCGGTGGCTTCGAGCGCTTCGCGATCTTCGGCCTTCGTGTCGCCGCGGACGACGGCGCCGGCCTTCAGCCTCGGGATGATGCGATCGACCTCGTAGTACAGGTCCGTCGACATCTCCGCCGGTCCCGAGATGATGAGCGGCGTCCGCGCTTCGTCGATGAGGATGCTGTCCACCTCGTCCACGATGGCGAAGTGGTGGCCGCGCTGGACGTAGTGCGCGAGCTCGAACTTCATGTTGTCGCGCAGGTAGTCGAAGCCGAACTCGTTGTTGGTGCCGTACGTGATGTCGGCGGCGTACGCCACCTGGCGCTCCATGTCGTTCAGATCGTGCTGGATGACGCCGACCGTCATGCCGAGGAACCGATAGATGCGGCCCATCCATTCGGAGTCGCGGCGGGCGAGGTAGTCGTTCACCGTGACCACGTGGACGCCGTTGCCGTCGAGCGCGTTGAGATAGGCCGGCAGCGTGGCGACGAGCGTCTTGCCTTCGCCCGTCTTCATCTCGGCGATCTTGCCGGAGTGCAGCACGGCGCCGCCGATGAGCTGCACGTCGAAGTGCCGCATGTTCAGGACGCGCCGGCCCACCTCGCGGACGACGGCAAAGGCCTCCGGCAGCAGGTCCGTCAACGTCTCGCCCTGCGCGAGCCGCTGTCGGAATTCAGCCGTCTTCCCGCGCAGGGCTTCGTCGCTGAGAGGCTGGATGGCCGCTTCGAATGCGTTCACCTGGCCCACGATCGGGCGCAGGCGTTTCAGTTCACGTTCGTTTTGGGTGCCGACGACCTTGGCGAGGAGTGTTTGGATCATCTACGGGGCGGACAATCCGGATAATTTCAACGGATATATCCACTGATTGTAGCAGGAAACGGTTCGAAGCCGGATGATGCCGGTTGGAGCGGCGGCGGGGACTAGCGTGTCGCTCGCTGCGTCAGGAGCTGCAGCGGGTTGATCAGACGGCCGTTGACGAGAATCTCGTAGTGCAGATGCGCGCCCGTCGAGCGGCCCGTCGAGCCGACGTAGCCGAGCACGTCGCCGCGCTTCACGCTCTGGCCGGGCACCACGTGATACTTGCTGAGGTGCCCGTACCGCGTCGCCAGCCCAAAGTCGTGCCTGACGACCACGAGGTTGCCGTAATCGCCCGTGTACTGGGCCGAGTCGACGACGCCGTCGGCCGTGGCGTAGACCGGCTGACCCTTTTCCGTGGAGATGTCGATGCCCTGGTGGTACGCGGGTTCGCCCGTGAACGGATCGCTGCGGCCGCCGAAGAATCCCGTGAGCCCGCCGTGCGTGGGCCAGATGGACGGCGTCGCATTGGCGAGCGCTTCGCGCCGTTCGACATCGCGGCGCACGAAGTTCAGCCGGCTCTCGAGTCCCTGCAGGAGATCGCGCAGCGCACCAAAGGTGTCTTCGGGCGAGGTGAGCGACGTCGACGAGCACGCTCGACAGCGCGGTGGCTGCCACCGGACCGCCGGACGCGCGCTGACGCACGGCGGCGGGAAGCTTCTGGATCGCCTGAGCGGCCGCCGGGTCGAGTTTGGCGCGCGTGCCAAGGTCGTCGATGACGCCTTCGAGCGACTGAATCTGCGACGTGAGCTCGCCGGTCGCCGTCCGATAGCTGGCGTTTTCGATCTCGAGCGCCGACTTTGGCCAACCGCAAGTGATCGATGTCCGCCTGCGCGCTCCATTTTGCGCCGAGACCCATCAGGACGGGCAGCGACGCGAGCGAGAGCAGGACAATGAGCGCCGGACGCAGGCTGAGCGTGAACCGGCGGACCAGTCCGTTCGATCGGTCGGCGAGCAGAACTGTGTATCGGCGCGCAAGCATGCGTTTCACTACTTATAGGTATCGGCGCTATCGAACGAAAACTAAAGGGATTGCTATCCGCCGAAAAGCGGTTGCTCGAAGCTGCCGAACTGTAACACAGGTACAACGTTCGAAAAAGCGGGAATTTCGCCGTTGCACATGAGCTTCGCCGGTACGAACATCCGGCGAAGACCCAAACTATTTTTTCTGCGCGCGGATATGGTCGAGCGCGAACGTCTTCAGTGCCGGATTGGTCAGACCGAGCGCCGCCGCCTCGGCCGAGGCCCGATCGATATCCCACATGTCCACTTCGACGCGCTTGATGAACCAGAGCGTCGCCGCGCGATTCGCGCTCGCGCAATGAATGAACGCCGGCTGGTTCGCCGGGTTGGTCACCGCCTTGAGAAAATTGTCGACGAGCGTGGGGTCGGGTGACGCCGCGTTGAAGGGGAGGTGCACGAAATTCAACCCCGCGGCCTTCGCTGCTGCCGCCGCGGCCTCGATGTCGGCGCCGGCCTCGGTGGCCTGCCGAAGATTCACCACCGAGGCAAATCCCATTCGCTTCACCTCGACGAGCGCCGCCGGAGTTGTCGCGCCCGCGCAAGCCACGGTCGTCTCCACGCGCGCGAAGTTGACAATGCCGGGCACCGATTCCTTGGTGACCTGCGCTTGCGCCAAGAGCGCCGCGCCGCACGTCAGCACCACCAGCGCAATCGAAGACACGTATTTCTTCATCGTCTTCTCCCTAGTCCCTAGTCCCTAGTCCCTAGTCCCTGCTCGATCGCTCACCCTACCCCGAGATGGCCACAGTATACCCACGCTCTTGCGCGCGGCTGAGCGCCACGATGCCGGCCGGTACGACGTGCGAGTTGGGAACGAGATTCGCGACCAGGTCGTTGTAGATTGCGTCTTCGTTCCCGCCTGTCGCCTTGGCGAGCATGCCGGCGAAGAATTTGGTGGCCATCTGGCACACGCCAAAGTGCACGCCGCGCTTGATGACGGCGTCTACCGTCGTGCCCATGTTCGCCATGTCGGGGTAGCCGGCGGCGTTGTAGAGATTGAAGGTCGGCGGCTGCTTTGTTTTGGGGTCGTTGAGACTGGTGACACCAGCCAGCATCGCGCTGTACTTCGCCCACGTGGCGTCCTTATACGCAAACGGTGTCGCAAAGTGCCGTGCGATGATGATGACGGCGCCGTCCGCATCCTTCAGCCCGTATCCGCTCTCATTCGCGGTCAGGAAGTTGTTGGCGTACGCCAGCGCGGCGCCGAAACCGGCCGCGGTCGTGGTATCGAACACCAACCGGTGCTTGCCCGGGAGCTGCTCCATCCAGTCGTCCCGGTCGTGACGCGCGGGCTGCCAGCGGGCGCTTCCCGACGACTGTGCTTGTGCCGGCGATGCACTCGCGGCCAGCGTCGCGCCTGCCATGGTCATGCCCACGCCGAGCCGCGCCAGAAACGAGCGTCGCGCCACTGGCGACGTGTAGTTGTCCGACATGATGTCCTCGCTTTCCTGTATTGGGGGCCGAACCCGCTCGGCCTCAATCATCACGATCGCAGCATGGTAAGCCGCCTGGCAACTCTGGTCAACGAGGGCCGGGCGGACGGTCGGCCAGGATGAAGGACTCGTAAGGACGGTCAGGCGAGGCTCTTGAGGCGTGGGCAGGGTTCAAATCGCGATAAACTGCCGTTCGCCATGGGACGCGCCGTCATGCTGGCATCCGCCCTCGCGCTGACCCTTGCGGCGCCGGGTTGTTCGCGCACGCCGCGCCCGACGACGTTATCGGGGGTTCCGTTGAGCGGCCCTCTCATCCCGTCGCACACGACCATGGTGACGGCGTGGGACATTCCCAAGAATCCGCTGACCGATTCGACGCTGGACAACTCACGCCTGTCGTCCGACATCCGGTGGGGGTTCAAGCTGTTCACCAACACGCCAGGCGAGGCGCGGCGCTTCACGCCGAGCCGGGTGTCGTGCAGCAACTGTCATCTGAACGCCGGCCAGCGCGAGCGGTCGCTGCCGCTCGTCGGCGTCGCCGGCATGTTTCCGGAATACAACAGACGATCGGGCCGGCTCTACAGCCTGACCGATCGGATTGTCGACTGCTTCCTGCGCAGCGAGAACTCGACGGGTGCGCTTGGTCAGAGCGAGGACGGCCAGGCGAGCCTTGCGAGCGACGCGCTGCCATCGCCGACTTCGAAGGAAGTGCTGGCGCTCGCGGCCTACATCACATGGCTGGCTCGGGGCACGGAGGTCGGAAAGAATCCGCCGTGGCGCGGTCAGAATACGATCGCGGCCGACGCGCTCGATCCCGGTCGGGAAGCTCGACGCCAGAAGAGGCGAGGATATCTTCAACGAGCGCTGTATCTCGTGCCATGGCCGCGACGGCCAGGGCGTGGCCGTGGGAGACAAGAAGCCCGGGCCGTTGTGGGGCCCCGATTCGTGGAACGACGGCGCGGGGGCGTCGCGCGTGTACACGCTCGCCGGAATCATCCGCTACGCCATGCCGTATCTCGATCCGGGCAGTCTGACCGACCAGGAAGCCCAGGAGCTTGCCGCGTTCATCACCTCAAAACCGCGGCCGTCCTACCCGTTCAAAGCACAGGACTATCTCACCGAGAAGCTGCCCGCCGACAGCGTGTACTATCCGCACCGGTAGCGGCGGCATTCTCACCGCCCGCCTCCACGGAACGCCAGCACGACGCTGGCCATCAGCTCCACGAAGACGACCAGGGTCAGACACACGAACACCCAGTCGCGGCGCCGTGCGTAGACGACAGCCGACACGATGACGCGCGCGGGCGGAGTGGCCATCAACAGCACGAGGCCGATGGCCATCAGTGCTCGCGTCACCGCACCGCCCGTGTCCACGAGCGTCAGGACGAGGCCGGCGCCGAGGCAGATCGAGCTGGCCATGACGCCTCCCCGAAGCACGCGGCCCAGGGCCGCCTCGAACCCGAGGTCGTTGGGGTTCATGCGATCGCCCGGGGAGGAAGGGCCGGGTGGGATCGACCGGCGGGACGGGCAGGACGGGCGGGAAGGGCAGGACGCTTGATCATCGGGCGCTCCGCAGGAACATCAGCGCAGCCACGACGAAGAGGATGATCATCATGAGCATCTTGAGCCACTTCGCCGAAGTGCGTTGCGCGAGGTACAGCCCGGCCCACGATCCGAGCTGCACGCCGAGGACGGCTGGGGCGGCGCCAAGCGGCGGCAGGTCGCCGCGTCCGTAATAGATGATCGCGCCGCCCGCCGCGGTGACTCCGATCATGAAGGCACTCGTGGCCGCGGCCGCACGCACCGGCACGCCGCACCACGTGTTGAGCGCGGGCACTTTGACGATGCCGCCGCCGAGACCAAGCAGCGACGACACGTTGCCGGCGACAAACGAGGCCGCGAGCGCGGCCGGCAGACGTTTCACCCGGTACGTCACGACGCTGCCGCTTTCCTCGTCGAAGAAGCGGCCGCCCAGGGCCCCCGGATCCGCATTCGGATCGACGATCACGTTGCGGCGGTTGATTCGCGCGAGTACCGCGATGGCGGAAAGCACCGCCACCGCGCCGAACAATCGCTGCAGCGTGGCTTCGGCGAACAGGTGCGCCGTAATGCCGCCAAGGAGACTCCCGGCGACGGTCGCCACCTCGAGCACCATCCCAAGTCGAAGGTTGATCAGTTGCGTGCCGGTCCGGCCCGCCGCGACCGAGCTCGACGTGGCGATGACAGTCGTCAGGCTGATGGCCGCTGCCGTCCGCAGCGGAAAGCCGAGCGCGAGATTGAGGATCGGCACCAGAAACACGCCGCCGCCCAGACCGAGCAGCGAGCCGACGCCGCCGGCAAGCGCGCCCGATCCGAAGATGACGAGGGCCAGAGTGAGGGTGACGGACGGCATCGCGGGAACGCGACCATGATAGCGCGCCGGGGAAGCGCTCACGTCATGCGGAACTGCAGGGCCTCGGCCGTTTCATTGGCCGAGATGGTGTCAACGCCGGCCAGATCAGCGATCGTGCGTGCCACTTCGACTGTCAAGTCCATCCGGTCGCGCAGCGGCCTCGACATCTTTCACCTCACAGTCACCGATCGCCGATTGCATGCAATAGTCACCATTCATCGACTTCGTCGAACACGTACCGCGATGTTTCATGGTAGAGTCCCCCCCTTTTTGGGGGGTGACGCACGTGGCGAGTGTCCTCGTAATCGACGATGATGCGAGCACGCTTGAACGTTGCGTTTCAGTTCTGAGCCTTGCCGGGCACGACGTGATTGTCGCCTCGACCGGTTACCAAGGGCTCGAGCTTGCCCAGCAGCCGGCTCTGGACCTGGTCGTTGCCGACGTGCGCCTCCCAGGCCTCGACGGCATCGGAATCCTCCAGATGCTTCGGCGCAGAGGCGTGCGCGTACCGTACGTCGTCATGACGTGTTTCGGCACTGACGACCTCGAGCGAGAGGCGCTGACGTCTGGTGCGGCAGCCTTTCTCGACAAGCCTGTTCTCGACCGTGATCAATCTGTCTTCGACGACCGCCTTCTCGACATCGTCCGTATTCACGGCTGGCGTCGAGCGTCATCCTCCGTGATTGCGGAGCCGCACGCCACGGGTCTCGTGCGGAGCTGAAGAGTGCCGACAGTGCTCGCAGCTCTGACGATGATCGCACGGTTGATGTGTCGCCGCCTGCGTACGCCGACGCGCGTTGGGCGGATCTGGTTATGGAAGTGGTACAGCAGCGCAGCGATGTGCGAAAGGTGGGGGATTGGGGCCGCCTGACCGGCAACTCACGGGCGACCCTCTATGCGCGCTGCGAGGCCGTCGGTGTGACAGCCGGACACTCGCTCGATTTCGCGCGGGCACTGCGCGTGGTGCGGCTACATGCTGGTCGCCGATGCGATTGGTACAACACGCTGAACATTCTGGACGAGCGGACGCTGACCAACTTCCTCAAATGCGCGGGCTTCATCAAACTCCCAACGCCCGTGCGCAGCACGGCGGATGATGTTGAAAAGCCACGCGGCTCGAGGAGGAGAGCGGCCAACCCTTGGCGGCATCTCCGGGCGCCCGCCGCAACCTGGGCGAACGAGCCCGTTCCCGATTTGGCAACGTTCCTACGGACCCAGCACTGGGTCTCGTCGCCGACACTGACCTCCATCGTCGGCGCACGTCTCGGTTTTGATCCGCAGTAATCGGACGGCCGGGCCGGACATTCTTCCAGACAAAATTTCAGCCGATCTTTCAACTGTTCTTGGCTTGCCCTGGGTCGCTTGGCAAGCGCGATAATCCGCAACGACCAACGAGCGAGTGAGCGCCGTCTCTTTCACATTGCGCGAGGTGGTATGCGGTTCACACAATGTTTTCTGACACTAGCACTAGCACTAGCCTTCTCGTTTGTCTCTGGTCTGGCGCAGGCACAGAATGCGTTTTTCTACGAGCACATCAACTACGAGGGGAATTATGCTGCGGCGAGCAATTCGGTCTGGTGGGTCGGCGAAGACTGGAACGACGAGATCTCGTCGGTGTACATGCTCCCTGGCGTCATAGTAACGCTCTTCGAGCACAGTGACTTTGCTGGTCAATCCCTGCAACTGACGAGCCAGGCGCCGGATCTGCGCTGGTTCTCTGGCCCTGGGCCGGATGGCACATGGAACGACGCGACGAGTTCCATCGTGATCACGATTCCGTCGCCAGGAGGAGTTACGACGACGGTGCTGGTGAATGGCTCCTTCAATGCCTACCCGGAATGGATGGAAGCGACATCGCCGATGTTCATGGCTGTCGCATCGACGATGGGAAAGGCGCCCTATCAGCATAGATGGATGCAGAATGGGAACGTCACGATCTTCTCTGGGTATTCCGGAATCTATGAGGGTGGCGTCGATCTTGCCAACCTCCTGGCGATTCTACCGGCCGGTGACGTGAATCTAATAGCGCACAGCCACGGTGGCAACGTCGTAATGCGAGCGACACAGCTGAGTGGGCGCCCAATTCGACATCTGATTAACCTTGGCACGCCAGTCAACTTTGACCTTAATAGGTACTTAGGGAGTCCGGTGTACTCATCGTGCCTGGTCTCGTCGACGTCTGATCAGACTCAGTTTGACGGCGCGTCGCTCAACATCCAGGTGATTCCGCGCTACGACTACTACTATGCTGGTATTTACTATGGCAATCTTGCTTACCAGGCACTGCAACAGGGCAACTATTCTGGCTACGACTACTACCTGAGCCTCTCCCAATTTTATTTTTCGGTGTCTGATAGCCTGTTCTGGTCGACCAAAATCGAGGTGTTTGGTCAGACGCGGATCTTGATTGGGCTATCACACTCAGACCTTCACGAACCGTACGCATGGTCGCAAATCGCCCCTCACTGCGCGACTAACTGAAACCGTGGGCTCACAGATTTCATCGCGAGGAGATTCGACATGATGCGGCTCTCACGTCAGACGGCTCTTTTGTTTGTGGCAACGATAGCCTTGTGCGTGCCGTTGAGTGCGCAGCGGTCCCTGCCTGCTCTGCAGGCGGAATTAGTGACAACGTATCGACTCGCAGACGGCCGTGAGGTTGTTGTGCCTGGGCACTACTACCGGAACAGCGCTGGGTTGGTTCGTGAAGGCGATCCTGCGGCTGCGCTCATCACAAACATCGCTGAGGGAACGGTCACGGTCCTGAGTCTCAAGGAGAAGGAGGCGAGAGTTTACAAAGTTGCGCTGCCACGTGACAAGGCCGGTATCGGCGCTCCTTCCCAGGCACCAACTCGCGAGTCTCACCAGCAGGCTCCCGCTTCCGGCTTCGAGAGCAGCGACGGGATGTTCGAGGGTATGAGCGTGACCAAGACAAGGCGTGCTGTGGGGCAGGATGATAGCGAGGAGGTGTGGGTAGCGAAGGAGTTGGGACTTGTCGTGTTCCGGCAGTTCCGTAAAGCCGGAACAGTCACGACGCGCAGAGCACAGAACGTTGCGGTCAAGGAACCGTTGACTTCTTTGTTCGAGATTCCCCACGATTTCAAGGTCGTGCACGAAGAACGACCCGAGCGCCTTCCGGTGACGCCGCCTGTGTTCCAGCCTCCGCGCAGGCTACCGGCTGAGTTTCCCAGGTGAAGGGCCATTCGGCACGGGCTTGCCGCACTGTAAGCGCAAGTCCAAACGCTTGTCGACAGGTGCACTTGATCGCGATGTTCACGCTTGGTCTGACGCTATATCGTACACTCGCGGTACCGAACGAGTATCAGGGCGCCATGCAAGGCCGCAGTACGGAACAACGTCCGAAGACTCGCGCGCGATGCGATTGTCTGCGCCAGACGCTGCTCTTCGCAGCCGTGTGTGGTCTGACGGCGTGTGGCTCGCCGACAACCCCGACGCCTGGTGGCAGCAACTCCGATCCGTGGAGACTCGAAGTCGTCTGCCCCCCTACGCTCCTGATTGGCGAACCCAGAGCATGTGCAGCCTTCGAGCAGTTCCAGTCGCAACCGGCGCGCGAAGTGACCCCGGCTGCCATCTGGACCACGTCCAGGACAGACATCGTCACCATGGGCCCCTGGAGTCTCGTCACTGGGCGGTCGGTCGGCCAGGCCGATATCGTCGCCGCCTACCAGGGGCGCCAGGGCACGACGTCGATCCAAGTGATCGCTGAGGATGCGATCCGAGTCCGCTCGGCGGCCGAACAAGGGCCCTTCCAGCGTGGCTCCACAGCAACGATGGTGCTGCAGGGCTACTACTCAGTAGCCTCGGCCGACACTGGTCGACTGTTTCTTCTCATCACGGACCAGAACGGAACGGTCGCGAGGTCGGATCCCTCGATCGTTGCGAGGGGGGGAGGCGGCTTCGCTCTGTTGAAGACATTTGTCATTCCCGACACCAGCACTGAAGTGTGCCGAACCGCGATCCTCGAGGTCGGGACCGTGACCGTCGCGCAACCCCAGCCGAATACGGTCGGCCGTTGCTTGCCGGTCCTGCCGTAGGGGTCGTCGGCCAGATCGCGATCTCCGGGCTGCAATTGATCGAGCCAGTCCAGCCTACGCGCTCACGTCATGCGAAACTGCAGGGCCTCGGCCGTTTCGTCGGCTGAGATGGTTTCGACGCCCGCCAGATCCGCAATCGTGCGTGCCACCTTGCGCACGCGGTCGAGTCTTGGGAGCTGGTCCGGGAGGGCCCCCTTCCTAGACGAGCGCGGTCGTAGTCGCACATGCTGTGGAGAATTGGAGATATCGCCGATTGTTGATCGGTTGAATAACGAAACGGCGTATCCTTCGCATGAATTTCAAACATTCGGCACGGTTACTCGCTGCAACTACGGTCGCGCTCGACGGTCTCGATTAGAGATGGCGACCATATCGCGTCAGTTTTGGCATCTCCTATGGCAAGCCCGGCGCGCGTCTGGTCGTTGACGACGATCCCGCAACGCTAACGACATTCCAGCGGCTTCTGTCTCTGGGAGGATACGAAGCGATCGCTGCGCATGGCGGTATGGTCGGCCTTGAATTTCTTCAGAACCAGAAATTCGATCTCATCCTCGCGGATCTTCGTATGCCGGGGATCTCAGGTCTCGAACTGGCAGCGGAAGCACGCGAGGTGTCACCCGACACACTTGTTGTGGTGTACTCCGGTACGGAACGAATGTAACGCGCACCGCGGCCCGGCAGCTGGGAGCGGTCGACTTTGTCGATGCGCCGATAGGTGAGGACCTCTTGCTCGAAGTCGTGCGGCGGAATCTACGCGCCGGCGCCGACGGTAGTTCTGCAACGGAGTCCTCAGCGCGGTTGGAGACAGGACCGGCAGTTGTTCGCTGGGTCGAAGCCGTTCTCGGTGTGTGCAGGGCGGACCGCGATTGTCCGACGCTTACTGAGTGGGCAAAGTTGGGGCATTCGGTGGCCACGCTGAAGCGAATCTGCTTCGTGTGTGGCGTGTCTGCTGGCGATTCGCTGGATTTCGCGCGAGCTCTACGCCTAGCAATCCTTCACGCCGGGCGGAAATGCGACTGGTACAACGCTCTTGATATCAAGGACCCAGTCACAATGCGCGCGTTCCTTGCGAGGGCGGGTCTTTCCATGCACGGGGTGATACCAGCAATCGGCGTGTACTCCGCAAATCAGCGATTTGTTGCACGAGATCTCCTACTGACTGCCACCCTTCGGGCCCTCGGCGACCCTCCCCACTCGAGCCTCAGCGACTAGCCGTTTTTCGAGCCACTAATAGCGCCGAATCTAGAGCCGTTCCTGGCTTGAGACGAGCCACGTGAAGCCGGTACATTCCGCCGTGCATCCCTGGGAGGGAGTCCTGCTCTTACAGAGATGGCTCAAAGTGAGGAAGTCATATGAGATGGCTGACAACGAGAATGCACTTCGGCAAACGGCTCATCGCATGCACGATCGTACTGTCTTGGGCGCTAGGAGCAGCCGTCAAAGCCGAAACGATCGAAACGCTGCCGTACTGGCCTAATGATGGCATCTGGATTCACTATTCTACGGAGGTCGGCTGGGAGGTCGGAATCTGGGTGTACTGCGGTTATGCATGTACCGAGTGGGCAAATCTCTACGAAATCCCACCCTCGCCATCGGGCCAGTGGGTCCACGATACGACCAACCACAATAGCTATTCGGACCACCCATTTTGGTACGGGCAAATCTCGCATTTCTGGGGCGATGACTACTGGGAAAGCTTTTGGTGGGGGAACGCGATGCCCGTGTGGGACTGTGGCGATGCGAGGTCGGCCCTTAATCAGGAGTACGTCAACACATACAGTGGCGGCAGTGTGTATTTTAGCTTGGGGATATTGCCGCACTGCACTTGGGTAGATGGAGACTTCAATTCCAGTGGAGGTTCAACCAACTTCAGCTGGTCAGAACTGAATGGCGGGTTTTCACACGGTAACCCTAATTATCCGTGGGGAATCGCGAGACAGTCGTTGGTGGTGGGGCTCGAACAGACGCGCACGCTCTATGATCGGGGCGGGATCACCCTCAGTGGCGGCTACCGCACTCCGAGCGGGAACGCCTACTATGGCGGTGTTTTTGGCAGCTACCACGTTCAAGGACGAGCTGCGGATATGTACTCCGCCAATCACACATGGACGGAAACCGAGTTCACACTACTCAAGGACGCATCGCTGAGCACAAGCCCAATGCCTGTTCAAACCTTGTATTGGGACTCGTATACCGATCACCATTTTCATGCCGCATGGTGACTGCTCAGGCGGCACCATGCAAGGGCAGGCGGAGGTAAGCCATGAAACGGTTACCACAACTGAGATTTGTGCTTGAAATCTTCACCGTC
The DNA here is from genome assembly GCA_963755195.1 of uncultured Acidobacteriota bacterium. Lineage (GTDB taxonomy): Bacteria > Acidobacteriota > Vicinamibacteria > Vicinamibacterales > CAVVIG01 > CAVQJU01. The sequence continues at coordinate 952,666 of CAVWIZ010000002.1, forward strand.
ACTGCTGCGTTTTCCCCCGCTGCCGCGCACGCTCAGGTCGATCAGAATGCGCTCAGTCAGCAACGCTTGGCAGACGGCGCGCAAGAACGGCGGAAGGCGGCCAACCTCGCGCAGGTCGATCAGAGTGCGCTTGCTCAGCAAGTTCTCGGAGAAAGCGCGCGGGAAAGAGCCATTGCCGTCACAGTGGCAGAGGGACTCGGGCCTGAGAATATTCGCCCGCAGCTGCGTGCGGCTTTGATCACAGCTCTTGAGCGAGAGGGCCGAGTGCACGTCGAGCGTGCGCAGGCTGCCCGACGGGGGGAGACTCTGCCTGAACTCGAAGCCCCAGAACTCATCGCATTGGTTGCTGGTGCCGTCGCGGGATTACATGATGCAGCATCAATTCCGGCGCTGGCGAGTTTCGGGCTCGGCACAGGAGGGCCACCGATCGAAACTCTCGCTGCTTTCGGCGACCAGGCGGCACCCGCCGTCCTGGCCGTGGTCATGTCGCCTAACAGCTTGCACGACACGGTCGACTCCGGTTTGATCACACTTCGATTCATGGTCGAAGGGGAGGGAGACCAGCCCCTCGGCATTGGGACTGTCGATCAGATTCGTAGCGCCGCAGAGAAGCACCTGGCGACGGGCAAGGGCTCGAAGATTACAACCCTGTGGCGGGCAATCGATCTCGCAGTTGTTCTGAACGACTCCAAATTGCGAGGCACCATCAAGACAATCGCATCCGACTGGAATGCCGTGCTGGCGCTGGGTGTGGACGACCCTGCTCTTGTTGAGCAAACGCAACGACGGGCGGCGGACCGGCTTAGCGGAGTCCCAGCTCTACCGAAGCGCATCGGAATTCGTTGAATCCGTCTCACGCGGGAACGCGACCATCGTAGCGTGGCGAGGAGCGCCCTCACGTCATACGAAACTGCAGGGCCTCGGCCGTTTCATCGGCAGAGATGGTTTCGACGCCGGCCAAGTCCGCAATCGTGCGCGCCACCTTGCGCACGCGGTCGTAGCCGCGGGCACTCAGCGCGAGTTTCGTCGCCGCGGTGGCGAGGAGCCGCGCGGCGCCCCGATCGAGCGAGCAGTAGCGAGACATCGCTGACGGCGTCAGCTCGGCGTTCGTTCGGAGTCCGTCGTGGGCGTACCGTTGCCACTGCACCTCGCGTGCCCCGACCACCCGGGCGCGGACCACGGACGACCCCTCGCCTGGAGCGACGCCGGCGAGCACGTCCGGCGGCAGCGCCGGCACTTCGACCGTTAGATCCATCCGGTCGCGCAGCGGCCCCGACAGTCGAGCGCGATAGCGTTCGATCTGCTGCGGCGTGCATCGGCACGGCCGCACGGCATCGCCCAGGTATCCGCAGGGACAGGGGTTCATGGCGCCCACCAACATGAACCGCGCGGGAAACACCTCCGTGCGGGCCGCGCGCGCGATCGTCACCACGCCTTCTTCGATCGGCTGGCGCAAGGCTTCGAGCACATGGCGGCTGAATTCGGGCATCTCGTCGAGGAACAGCACGCCGTGGTGCGCGAGACTCACCTCGCCAGGTCGCGGATGCGACCCGCCGCCGACGAGCGCGGCATCCGAAATCGTGTGATGCGGCGCGCGAAAGGGGCGGTCTGCGACGAGCCCCGTTCCGGCCGAAAGCATTCCCGCCACGGAATGCACGGTCGTCACGTCTACCGCTTCGTCAAACGTCAGCGGCGGCAGAATTCCCGGCACGCGCCGCGCCATCATCGTCTTGCCGGCGCCTGGCGGGCCGACGACGAGGAGGTTGTGACCGCCGGCGCAGGCGATTTCGATCGCCCGGCGAGCCAGGAGCTGGCCGCGGACATCAGCCAGGTCGGGCCGGTCGGCCGCCGTCCGCGCACTGGACGAGGGCAGCGGTTGCGGCCGCGGCGGGACGCTCGAGGGATTGTTCAGCGCTCGCACCGCTTCGCACAGCGAAGCCACGGGAAAGATCGTCAGGCCGGCGACGATAGCGGCCTCCCTCGCGTTGGGCACCGGCAGGACGATGCCCGACATGCCGTCGCGTCGAGCGGCCGCCGCGATGGGCAGGACGCCCCGCGCTGGATGGATGGAACCGTCGAGCGACAGCTCGCCGATGAGAATCAGGTCGGCGATGTGCCGCCGCTCGACGATCCCCTGGGCCGCAAGGATGCCGAGCGCGATCGGCAGGTCGAACGAGGCGCCGGCCTTGCGGACGTCGGCCGGCGCGAGGTTGACGGTGATCCGGTGCGACGGAAACTCGAACCCGGAGTTCCGAATGGCGCTCCGGACGCGGTCGCGGCTCTCGCGGACGCTGGCGTCGGGCAGGCCCACCATTGTGAACCTGGGCATGCCGAACGACACGTCCACCTCCACGTGCACCGGGCAGGCGGTGACGCCAAACACGGCTGCCGTCTGAAGGCACGCCAGCATCCAGGGCCGCCAGTCTGCAAGCCGTTGGCCTGGCCGATGGGCTGCATTTTCAATCACTTAGGAAGAGGTGCGGGCAGATTCTGCGACGCGCCAACGGTTCGAGGCTTGCAAACCCTGCTCAAGATGACTGCAAGGGCCGATATTGGTTATGCTTACGCCCACACCCGACATGTACTTTTGCCAGGAATCCAAAAATGCTTGAAGCCTTCAAAAACATGGCCGCCGGCAGAAGCAAAGGCGCCCAGAAGCAAACCGCCGAGCTCGAACAGCTCGTTGCGACGGCGCGCGAAGAGCGGAGCGCGCTGAGCGCGATGCTCACGGCGCTGACCACCCGCAGCGCCAAGCTGGCGCCTCTGGGCAAGCAACTCGAGCAGGTCACCGACAAGGCCACCTTTGTCACCGGCAAGCTCGACGAGATCGCGAAGCGCGTGGCCGCGCTCGACGATCGCGCCAAGGACCTCGAGGAAATCGACAAACGCATCCAGAGCCTGAAGGACGCGGCGCGGCAGGCCGAGCAGACCACCCAAAAGGCGATTGGCCCCGACGGCGAGCTGCGCAAACATCGCGAGGCGGTGCAGCAGCTCTCATCGCAGGCCCTGCAAACGCAGGCCACCCTCGACACGCTGAAGAAGGAACGGACGGCGCTCGAGGAGCTGCGCGTCAAACTTCGCGAGTCGGAACAGGAAGTCAAGCAGGCGACGCTGCAGGCCGGCACCCTTAAGGGCGATCTCGACCAGATCCGGGCGACGGCGACCAGCCTCACGCAGGACTACACGAAGATTCGGGAGACGTCGCGCGAGGCCCGCGAAGACACGACGGCCGCGATGTCGACCGCCAAGGAAATTGAAAAGAAGCTCGAGCCGCTCAATCAGCTCCACGAGCTGAGCCAGAGCACCGCCGATCGCCTGGCGTCGCTCAACTCGCTGTCCGAGCACGTCACGCGCAAGGCCAAGGCGCTCGAAAGCCAGCAGCAGGCGGTCGAACACGCCGTGGTCCAGGCCAACCGCGTGAGCGAGATGGTCTGGTCGATGGACGCCCAGATGGTCAAGCTTCAGGAAGGGTTGAAGGCGGCCGCCAAGGCCGAAGAGACGATTGGGCGCATCGAGAAATTGTCGGAAGACACCGCGCAGCGGATGGAAGGCGCCTCCAAGCTGAATCTTGACGTGCAGCGCGACGTCGCGAAGATCCAGAAAGATTCGACGCAGCTCCTCGAGGCCGTGCGTTCCGAAGTCAGCACCCTGGCCGGCAGGAAGCGGGAGTTCGAGGCGATCGACGAACGCGTGCGCTCGCTGCAGACGTCGGTGACCGACGCCGAAACCCGCGTGGAAGCGGTGTCCGCCAAGGACAAGAACCTGGTGGCGCTCGGGCAGAAGGTGGACGGCCTCACCAAGCGGTTCGAGGCGTTGTTTGCGCAGGCCGACGACCTGACCAGGAAGCAGATCTCGCTCGAGGCGCTCAACGAACGGCTCGCGCAGGTCGAGGAGCTGTCGAAAAAAGCCACATGGCAGATGGACACGCTCAAGCAGAGCCGGCAGGACCTCGAAGTGTTGCGGAAGGAAGTCCAGGAGTTCCACAAGTCGCACGTCGAGATCGCCCAGCTCCGCGACAAGCTCGGTTCCGATCGCCAGGCCATGGAAGCCTTCAGCGAGCGCCTCGCCGCGATGGCGGCCCGCGCGCCGGAGCTCGACGGGAAGATGGACGCCATCCTCGCCAAGATGGGGCTCATCGAAGAGGGCACGCAGAAAGCCACGCGGCTCAACGAGGCCGTCGCCGAGCTCGACACGCAGTTTTCGCGCGTGACGGCCCGCGTGCCGTTCGTCGAAAAGCTCGAGTCGCGCTTGAACGGCCTCCACGTCGTCAGCACCGAGATCGATCAGAAGCTCGAAGGCCAGCTCACGCGGCGCGCCGAGCTCGACTCGCTCAGAACGGCGTGCGACGGCGTGGTCGAACAGATGGTGGACGCGCAGCACAAGCTTGAAGCGGTCCGCATGCTGCAGAATCGCCTCGTCCCGCTCGTCGCCGAGCTCAACACGCTGCGAAACGAGATCAAGGGCGCGCAGGAACGGATCGGCCTGGTGAAAGCCGACGAGGAGACCGTCGCGGCTCAGGAGAAGCGGCTCGGCGAGCTTGTCGAAGCCAGCCGCGGCGTGGCGGCCGACGTGGCCGAGCGGACGCGTCAGATGCAGACGCTCTCCGAGGAGCTCGCCAGATCGACCGGGCTCAAGGACGACATGCTCGCCGAGCTCGACCGGGTGCAGATGCGGCAGCGCGACACCGTGGCACAGATTCAGGCCTCGGAAGACCAGCTGTCGCGCGCCGAGAAGATGTTCAAACAGCTCGAGCAGCGGCGGACGCAGGTGGCGTTCGGCGAGAAGAAGCTATCCGCGGTCGAAACGCGCCTTGCAGAAATCAAGCAGGTCGCCGACGAGATGGAGAAGAACATCCAGGCGATCGCCAGCCGCGAACAGCTCGTGCACGCCGTCAAGGCGGAGGTCGAGCAGGTTCACCAGATCAGCGCGCGCAGCAAGGCCGATCTGGCTCACATTGCCGAGAATCGGGCCGAGATCGCCGCGCTCAAAGTCCACGTGGACGAGCTGCTGGCGCGAATCGCCGAAACCGACGAGCGCATCGTCTCCATCGACGGCCGGCGCAAGGTGGTGGACGAGGTGCAGACCAAGGCGAATGCCATCGCTCACTTGCTGGACGATGTCCGCATCAACATGGAAACGCTCGGCGAGCAGAAGACCGTCATCGAGCACGTTGCCGAAAAGGCCTCACAGCTCGAATTCGCCCTGCAGGAAGCGCGCAACACGCTGCGCACGCTGCAACACGAGCGCGAGCTGGCCGAGCGGATCGAGCAGGGCATCAAGAAGCTGCGATCGCAGACGACGGGCGCCGAGGACGGGAAGCGGTCCGCATAGCGCTCGGGACGAGGGACGAGGGACGAGGGGCTAGGGACTAGGGGCTTGGGACTAGGGACTAGGGACTAGGGGCTAGGGGCTAGGGGCTAGGGGCTAGGGTAGGGCCCTCGTCAGCGCGCGGTGAGCTTGAGATTGACCCAGAGCTTCTGTTCTTCCGCCAGCGTCACGCGCGATGCGCCCGGCGTGATGGATTGCAGCCACTCGGGGTCCTGCCAACTGTCGTCTCCATACGCATCTGCCGCTGCACGCGGCCGGGCAACAGCCGAAATGAGGTAGTCGCCCGGCGGCAGACCGCTGAAGCGGAACCCGCACGTGCCGTCGCCGACCGAGCGCTGGAGATATCGCGAGCCCGAGTACCATCGGTCGGGATCGGATGAAAAGACGACGATCGCGCACCCCTTCACGGCATTGCCCCGGGCGTCGAGCACCGTGCCGGTCAGCTCGGTCAACCGGTTGGTCACCACCACCTCGACATCCGACAGCGATTGTTCCGTCGAACCGAACGGGAGCGGTGTGTCCGTGACGTCGATGCCGTTCACCAGGACGGCCTTCAACGCCCATCCGGCCGGCGGGCGATCGAGATCCAGGCGGCGCGGACCGTGGATGCCGCTCAGCTGGAACGTCAGATCGGATTGCACATCGCCGTGGGCAATGGAGCCGTTCTGCAGCGGTGTGCGATCGGGATCGGCGCGTGCAGCGACGACGCTGGGGCGCGCCGCGGGCGGTTCATCGCCGGCGGATCTGACGTGCCCACTGATTGTCGATCCGCTCGAGGCCTGCAGCAGGACGTCGGTGACGTCGCTGCCGTTGACGGTCACGAACCGCGACGCGAATTCGCCCTCTCTGAAGGGATTCCTCCTGCCGGTGTCGGCCTGAATGACGTAATCGCCCGGCGGAACATTCGGAAATTCAAAGCGGCCGTCCGGATAGGTTCGCGCGCCGACCGGTGGTGTGATGATCGCGCCCGAACGATAACTCGGCACAAGCACCAGCAGGCCGCCAAGCGGATCGCCGTTGGACGCGAGCCTTCGGCCCGTGATGAGGGCCGTCGGCACTTGCTCGAGGGCCAGATCGACTCCGGCGAGATCCTGCGAGATGCCGACAGACACCAACTGTGCTTCGGCCGCATTCGGTGTCCCAGGGAAATAGGTTGTCGTATACCCGGGCAGATCCGGCGTTGGGTGAAACGGTGTGACCTGGCCAACCACGGCGCGGACGACATATTGGCCGGGTTGCATACCGGAGACGCGATAGCGGCCAAGATCGTTGGTCTCTCCGACGGCGCCGTCCACGCCGACGAGACGCCGCCGGCCGGCTTGAAATCTGATCTGCGCGACGTCGATCTGAATGCCTTCGACCGCGTCGCCGAATTCGTCCACGATGTGGCCCGTCATGGAACTGTAGCGGGGGAGCACGATGTCCACGCTGCGCGATTCGTTGGCCCCCAGAGCGATAGACATGCCGGGATCGGACGACAATCGCCCGCCGTACGCCATGCCCATGTAGCCATGCTTGTTGGCGATGATCCGGTAGGTGCCGCCAGGAAGGCCGGAGAACTCAAAGCGCCCGTCCTCTTCGGTGAAAGCGGAACGAAGAACATCAAGCCGCACTCCGCTTGTGCGGTTGACTTGCAACATGGTCGTGACGGCTGCGCGGGACAGTGGCACGCCGTCGGAGCGCGTGACCCGGCCGCGAATGGTTCCGGTTCCGGTCTCGGCGGCAGGTGCGCCGGATAGCGGAGTCGGGGGCAGCAGCCTGATCTCCGCCGCCTGAATGGTCTGCCCCGCCTGAGTGATCTGTCCCGAGACGGTGAAGAACGTTGGCCCGTTCGAAACACCGGTGAAATCAAGGCTGGCTCTCTGGTCGCCGGCGCGTAGCGAGATGACCTCTGCGTCCGCGAACGCCGGCACTCCGGGATAGTATGTCGGCGTTCGAGTGGCGTTGCCCTGGCTGTCCATCTGCATCACGTTTACGGTAACGACGAAGCTGCCTTCGGCGAGCCCACCGAGCCGGTATTCCCCGAGATCGTCGGTCTGGACTGTTTTGACCACGGGGCCCGCTTCGTTCCCGCGTCCTCGCAGGTTGGCCGACACCGGCACCCCAACCACCGGCTCTCCGAAGGCGTCGACGACGCGGCCCGAAATCGCGCAGCTGCGCGGCAAGCGAACGTCCACACCGTCGGTGCGCGTGGCGTCCGCCCGAAAGATGGTGGCCGTCGTGTAGCCGGGTTTCGTCACCGACACGCGGTAGCGTCCGGTTGGCGACAAGGGCAGGGCAAACCTTCCGTCGCGATCGGAGAAGACGGAGGAAACGGAAAGCTCGTCGTTGAAGAGCACGACGCGCGCGTGCGGGAGAGGATCGCCGGAGTCAGCCGCCAGCACGCGGCCGTGGATTGGAGAGGGGTCGAGTGATTGAGCGCGCGCGGCCAGCGTCGCGATGCTGATGATGGCGATGGCTGCGACCGTACGACTCATGGCCAGCCCACAAACGCGACTGCGACTAACCTGGTGTAGGGCTAAAGGCAGAGGGCTAAGGGCTACGAGCGAAATCCGGTTAGCCAGCAGCCGTTAGCTCAATGCGTTTAGCCCTCAGCGCTTAGCCCTTAGCCCTGTTCTTAATTCCTACTCCTGTACACCGTCAGCCGTTGACCGGCCAACAGACGACCATCGGAAAGCGACGGATTCAAGGCCTTGAGGTCTTCGATGGTCGTGCTGAACTTCCGGGCGATTGAGGTGAGCGAGTCGCCTTTTCGCACGGAGTATGTTGATTTGACGACGGCGCCACTCACTTTGGCTGTCGAAGCGCTTCGTCCGGTCCGAGGGGCCGTCAGCACCCCGGCTCCCGGCGGCACGAGCAGCTTCTGTCCAGTCGCGACACGCGACGTGACACGCAGGTCGTTGGCTTCGGCGAGGTCCGCCCGGCTGACACGGCGCGCGCGGGCGATCGTCGCCAGTGTCTCGCCGCGCTTGACAGTGTGCCACTGCAGCGACACCAGCTCGATGTCCGACATCTCGTCAAGCCAGCGGTTCACGTCCTGGCTCGTGCCCGCGGGCACTCTCAACTCGTACCGCACGTCTTTGACCGGGGTGGTCGAGCGGCGAAGCTCCGGATTGAGCGCCCGGATCGTATCGATCGTCGTACCGGCCCACTCCGCGACCCGGCTCAGATCGACGGGCCTGGCCAGCAACACTGTGTCGAAGGCGGGCTCTTTTTCGGGTTCGAACGAGAAGCCGGTACTGAGCCGGATTGCGTGCGATGACGATGGCGGCGAGGATCATCGGCACGTACTCGCGCGTTTCACGCGGCAACGCTCTCGGCTTCCCGGCAAGGGCCCAGAAATCGTTGACGCCGACGCGTTTGAGCGCCCTTTGCAGCCGGCCCGGGCCGCCGTTGTACGAGGCGAGCGCCAGGTGCCAGTCGCCGTCGAAGAGGTTGGCGAGCGTCTTCAGATAGTTGGCGGCCGCGACCGTCGCTTTTTCCGGATCGGAGCGCTCGTCGATGTACCAGTCGTGCCGCAACCCGTTTTCGAGCCCGGTGCCTTTCATGAACTGCCACACGCCTTTGGCACTGGCTTTCGACAGTGCATTCGGCTTGAACGCGCTCTCGACCAGCGGCACGTAGGCCAGATCGAGCGGCAGGCCCTCCGCCCGGAGGACGCCCTGAATCATCGGCAGATACCGGCTGCCGCGCTTCATGCCCTCTTCGATGAAATCGTGCAGGCGCCCCTGGAATAGATCAATGTAGGCCAGCACGCGCCGGTTGAGGGGGATGGGAATGTCGTGCCCGCCTGTCGGCAGGTCGATTTGGACCGGGTCTTTGAGCCCCGGCGCCGTCAGCGTCACTTCGGCCGGCGGCGCGACGTAAGGGTCGCCGACGACCTGTTCCACCACCTTGAGGGCGTCGGCGGCTGACGTCTGCGGAAGAGCATCCAGAGCCCCCTCCCAGCTGGCCGGCTCGGCTGCCACCGACTCGGTCACCGCTGAGCTGTCGGATACCTGGGCGTGCAGAGTTGGCCCCCACGCGGCGGCGAGCGGAAACAAGCCAATAGCGACGTAAAGCCTTAGTCCTCTATTAGACATTGAACGGTATAGGTAACCTACCACCTACGGGGCGGCCAGTCAAACGATAAACCTAATTGGTATCAATACTTGGAGACGGCTTATGCCCGCGATGATACAACCGAAAAGACGCGGTGCTCATCACCCAAATCGCGGGCCGACGGGGTCACGATGGCCCGCTCCGAAACGACGAGCTTCCGGCCCGCCTGTAGAGCAAGCCGCACGTCTTCCTCACAGACGAAATCCAGCGGTGTCTGGCCGGCCGTCCCGGCGGGAGCCGTGGGAGAGGCGAGCGGCTCGGGTCTTCGACCAGGCTCGGGAGAAGGGCGGTAGCCCCGCGACCCGAGAAACGCGTCCACCCGTCGGCCGAGCGCCTCCATGCTGATGCCCATCTCGGCAGGCGCCGGCGATTTTGGGGCAGTTGCCCTGGCTGAGGTCACGGCCGGGGTCACCTCATAGGCCAGCCGCTTGATATTGAGAAGGTGACGCGGCGAGATGTTGTCGGACGTGATGTTGCCGCCGTAGCCGCCGCATCCAAGGGTCATGGCCGGATCGAGGCCGGTCGTCAGGCCGATTGAACCATGCGTGGTAGGCGAGTTGACGACAATCCGGAACGCAGGCTTCTTCAAACCGAACTCCAGGATCACCTGGTCGTTCTTCGAATGGATGGACATCGTGTGGCCCATGCCGCCGTACCGCAGGATCTGCTTGCAGCGCTCGCAGCCTTCGCGCCAGTCCCTGACGACGTAGAAGGAGAGCACCGGGCAGAGCTTCTCGATCGACAACGGGTAGTCGCGGCCGACGCCATCGAGCGGCGCCAGAAGCACACGCGTCCCGGCCGGTACGGTGATGCCGCATTTTTCGGCGATGATCACGGCCGATTTTCCGACGAGCGCTGGGTTGGGCAGGCGCTGCGGCGACACGAGCACGCGCGCGACGGCCTCCATCTCGGCCTTGTTCATGAAGTAGCCGCCGAGCGCGACAAACTCGCGCTTCACGTCCTCGGCGATCGGCTCGTCAACGACGACGGAGTTTTCGGACGAACAGAGCACGCCGTTGTCGAACGTCTTGCCGGTGACGACATCGCGAACGGCTTTCTTGAGATCGGCCGTCCGCTCGATGAACGCCGGCGCGTTGCCCGGGCCGACGCCGTAGGCCGGCTTGCCCGCGCTGTAGGCCGAGCGGACAAGGCCCATCCCGCCGGTCGCCAGAATCACCGCCACGTCGCGATGCTTCATCAGCTCCTGCGTGCCCTCGAGGGTGACCGTGGTCATCCAGCTGATCGACCCAGCCGGCGCGCCGGCGCGTAGCGCCGCCTCGTTCATCACTTCGGCGACGCGCGTGATGCACTTGACGGCGGCTGGATGCGGGCTGAGGACCACGGCGCAGCGCGCCTTGATGGAAATCAGGATCTTGTAGATCGCCGTGGAAGTCGGGTTCGTGGACGGCACGACGGCGGCGACCACCCCGAACGGTTCGGCGATTTCGATGACGCGGGTATCGTCATGCCGCGCGACGACGCCAACCGTCTTCATCGGGCGAATGAAGCGGTAGACTTTTTCTGCGGCGAAGAGGTTTTTCTGGATCTTGTCGTCGACGACGCCGTACCCGGTTTCTTCGACGGCGAGCCGCGCGAACGCTTCAGCCTGCGACGCGGCGGCCGTCGCCATGGCGTCCACCACGGCGTCGATCTGTTCCTGGGTGAATTCAGCGAGTTGGAGCCAGGCGCTTTTCGCGCGGCGCGCCAGCGCGCGCGCTTCGGCAATGGACGCGAGATCGCGGTCGGATGGCCCGCTGACGGATTCCGCCATGGTGCTGACTGGCGTTAGCTACCCTTGGGCAGGAGCTTTTCGACCTCGGTGTGCGGCCGCGGAATGACGTGCACCGCAATCAGCTCGCCGACGCGCCGCGCCGCCGCGGCGCCCGCGTCGGTGGCCGCCTTGACCGCGCCGACATCGCCGCGCACCAGGACCGTCACGTACCCGGCGCCGATGTATTCCTTGCCGACGAGCAGAACGTTGGCGGCCTTCACCATGGCATCGGCTGCCTCGATCGCGCCGATGAGACCTTTGGTTTCGACCATGCCCAATGCTTCTTGCGCCATTTCTTGAATGTGGCCGAACTGTAGCAGATTGCCATATGTGCGGCAACTGCACTAACATCCTGCGCCGATGATTCAGTCGAGTTCTTCTCGCGTGAGCGGCGCCGTGGCGCTGCTTGGTGTCGGTACGATGGCCCTGTTTGCGTCATCGTGCCGCAAGGAAGCGGACGCGACGCCTCCCCAGGCAACGCCTTCCATCACGCTCAGCCGGGAGAAGGTGCCGCTCGGCGCTCCCGTGGACATTACCTACAAGTTCATCGTGGCCCCCGAGGCGGCATTCGCCCAGAACTATCGCGTCATGGTTCACGTCGTCGATCCGAACGAAGAATTGATGTGGACCGACGATCACGATCCGCCGGTGCCGACGAGCAGTTGGAAGCCCGGCCAGACCGTCGAGTACACGCGCACGGTCTTCGTCCCGGTGTACCCGTACGTGGGTGACGCGAGTATTCAGGTCGGACTGTACGGGGAAGCGAACCAGCCTCGTGTGTTGCTCCACGGCGAAGACGCGGGACAGCGAGCGTACAAAGTTGGCCGCGTGCAGTTGGCGCCGCAGAGCGAGTCGGTGTTCACCATCTTCAAGGACGGCTGGCATTCGCCTGAAAACGCCGAGCACAACGCGGCGGTCGAGTGGCATTGGACGAAGAAGGTGGCGACGCTGGCCGTCAGGAACCCGAAGAAAGACTCCGTGCTCTATCTCGAGCTCGACAACCCGGGCGGCGTCTTCGAGGAAACGCAGCAAGTGACCGTCAGCACCGGCAGCGGCGCGGCGCTCGACGAATTCATGCTGACGACAAAGCGTATGGTGCTGCGCAAGATTGCACTGCCAGCGGCCACGCTTGGCGCCGACGACAACGTCGATATCAAGATCACTGTCGATAAGACCTTTGTGCCGAGCCATTTATCCTCGACCTCGAAGGATCCGCGGGAATTGGGCGTTCGCGTGTTCCACGCGGTGGTCGTCTCATCCGTTCCGTAGTTCTCTGGTACAATCGACGGCATCCGTGCGAGTTACGAGAATCGCTGCCTCGGTCTTGGTGTGCACCCTCGCAGGGGCCGCGTCTGCCCGGGCGGAGCTCGCCTATTTCTCGAGCGGTGACAGCCTGTCGGTCAAGTCGCACAGAAGCGACGGCGACATGCTGATCCTCACGCTCCGCAGCGGCGGCGAGATCGTCTGCGACCCCGCGCTCATCGTGCGCTTTGCCCCCGATGAGGTGCCATATCCTGAGCCGGAGCCGGCCGCCGGGGCGACGCCGACCGCTCCGCTCGCCGCCGAGGCTGTGCCCTACGGTGAAATCATCGACAGGGTTTCTGCCGCGCACAACGTGGACGCGCGGCTCGTCCGCGCGATGATCAAGGTCGAGTCGGGATATCAGTCGCGGGCGCGTTCGCGCAAGGGCGCCATGGGGCTCATGCAGCTCATGCCCGACACGGCCCGTCGATTCGGCGTCACCGACCCGTACAATCCCCAGGCCAACATCGAGGGCGGCATCACCTATCTCAAGACACTGCTCGACCGATTCCCCGAGCGGCTGGCCATCGCGGCCTATAACGCGGGAGAGGCGGCCGTCGAGCGCTTCCGGGGTGTCCCGCCATACGCAGAAACGCGCGATTACGTGACGCGCGTCCTCAAGATCGTCGGCCGATAACGCCCAAGAGCTTTTCCAGCGTCCGGGCGGTCTAATCTTCAGAAGACCCCGGTACTCTTGGTATACTTTTCGAGCCGATAATGTCCTTGGCGACAATCAATTGCGGGGGAGGGGCCTAGCCCGTGGAGTTCCGGTGCCGGCTGGCCTCGCCAAACGGTCAGATCGTCGAAGGTGTCTATTCGGCCGACACCGAAGCCCGGCTTCGTCACGAGCTCGAGGAAAAGGGCCTGTTCGTCCTGTCGCTGCAGCCGAAGGGCACCATCGGCGGCCTGTCTCTCGGGCTGCCGCAGAAGCAGCGGATCGCGTCGCGCGAATTCCTCGTGTTCAACCAGGAACTGGCCACGCTCCTCAAGGCCGGCATGCCGCTCGTGCAGTCACTCGACCTGCTCAAGCGGCGCGTCGAGTCGCCGATCTTCAGGACGGTGCTCGAGGACATCCACGAGAAGGTGCGGTCGGGAGCCGCGCTGTCCGACGCGTTTGCCTCGCAGGGCGACCGGTTCCCTCGCGTCTACACGGCGTCGCTCGTGGCCGGCGAGCGCAGCGGCAACCTCGACGCGGTGCTGCGGCGCTACGTCGAGTACGCGAAGGTCATCGCGACCGTGAAGCGAAAAACCGTGTCGGCGCTCGTCTACCCCGCGATTCTCGTGACGCTCGCCCTCATCCTCGTGTCGATCATCGTCCTGCAGGTTGTCCCGGCGTTCTCCGACTTCTACGTGTCGTTCGGCGCGGAGCTGCCGCTCATCACGCGGCTCATCGTCGCGTTCTCGAATTTCGTCCGGGGGCAGTTTCTGTTGATCCTGGCGTTCGCCGCGGCGGCGGTGGCCGCGTTCCTCGTGTGGTTCAAGCGCGCGGGACAGCGGGCGCGCCTCGACCACCTGCTGCTGCACGTGCCGGTCGTGGGCCCGATCGCCGCCAAGTTCGCGACCTCGCAAATGGCGCGAACGCTGGCGACGCTGCTCGGCGGCGGTCTACCGCTCGTGAACGCACTGGAAATTGCGGCGAGGTCCATCGGCAATCAGTTCATGGCGGCGCAGCTCGACATCGTCACCCTCCGTGTGCGCGAAGGCCAGTCGTTCGCCGCCGCGCTCGAGGCGCGGGGCGTCTTTCCTGACGTCGCGGTGAAGATGACGGAGGTCGGCGAGTCGACCGGGGCGCTGCAGGAAATGCTGAATACCGTCGCCGACTTCTTCGACGAAGAAATCGCCACCAACATGGATCGGTTCATCACGCTCGTCGAGCCGGCCTTGCTCGTCATCATGGGCATCGTCATCGCCGGGCTGCTGCTGGCGCTGTACATGCCGCTGTTCCAATTGAGCTCCGTGCTGTGATGACCGATCCCATCCCGTCGCTTCACGTCGATCCGGCGGAGCTCGGCGCCGAGGAACGCCGCCTCGAGCTCGAGCAGGCGCGGCGCCTGGCGGAACGGTATCGCATCGAATTTGTCGACATGGACACCTTCCGGATCGATCAGGATCTGTTCCGGTCGATTCCGGCCGACCTGATGCTTCGCTACGGGTTCGTGCCGTACAGGCGTGAGGGCAAACACCTCGTCATCGTGGTGTCGGACCCGACCGACCTGCCGATGATCGACGAGCTTGGCGTGCTGCTGGCGACGCCGATTCGGGTGATGGTCGGGGCGCGGTCGGCCATCGAGTCGATTCTCAAGAAGAGCGAGAGCTCGCAGCGCGTGCTCGAAGAGGCGACCGAGAGCTTTCACCTCCAGCTGCTCAAGGAGGAAGACAACGGCGACGACAGCCTGACCGTCGAGCGGCTGACGAGCGACATCAGCCCCGTCATCCGCCTCGTCGACTCGACGATCTACACCGCGATTCAACGCCGCGCGAGCGACATCCACATCGAGACCCAGGACGATGCCGTCGTCGTCAAGTACCGCATCGACGGCGTGCTGCAGCCGGCCATGCGGCCGATCGCCAAGCAGTTCCACAGCTCGATCCTTTCGCGCATCAAGGTCATGGCCGAGCTCGACATCGCCGAGAAGCGCGTGCCGCAGGACGGACGATTCAAGCTGCGGATGCCGGGGAAAACAATAGACTTCCGCGTGTCCATCATGCCGAGCGTGCACGGCGAAGACGCGGTCATCCGTATTCTCGACAAGGAATCGATCAGCGAGCAGTTCACCGAGCTCCGGCTCGACATCCTCGGGTTCCCCGACGCCGAGCTGAAACGGTTCCGCAAGTACATCGCCGAGCCGTACGGCATGGTGCTCGTCACGGGACCGACCGGCAGCGGCAAGACCACGACGCTGTACGCGGCGCTTTCCGAGATCAAGTCCGTCGAGGACAAGATCATCACGATCGAAGACCCGGTCGAGTATCAGCTGCGCGGCATCACGCAGATCCCGATCAACGAGAAGAAGGGGCTGACGTTCGCGCGCGGTCTGCGATCGATTCTGCGGCACGATCCCGACAAGATCATGGTCGGCGAAATCCGCGACTCCGAGACCGCGCAGATTGCCATCAACTCGGCCCTGACCGGCCACCTCGTGTTCACGACCGTCCACGCGAACAACGTGCTCGACGTGCTCGGCCGGTTTCTGAACATGGGCGTCGAGGCGTATCAGTTCGTATCGGCCCTCAACTGCGTGCTCGCGCAGCGGCTGGTGCGGACCATCTGCCACCACTGCAAGCGGCCGGCGAAGAACGTCACGCGCGCGCTGCTCGAAGAATCGGGCCTGCCGGCGTCGCTCGCCGACACGCAGGTGTTCTACGAGGGGCTCGGCTGCATCGAGTGCGGCGGCACCGGCTACAAGGGCCGCACGGCCATCTGCGAGCTGCTCGATCTGTCGGACCACATTCGCGAGATGATTCTCGAAAAGCGTCCGACGTCCGAGATCAAGAAAGCCGCCCGCGAAGAAGGCATGCGCTTTCTGCGCGAGTCGGCCGTCGAGCGTGTGATGGAGGGATCGACGACGCTTCGCGAGATCAACAAGGTGACATTCGTCGAATGAGCGTTTTCTCTTCGCTCCGCGAGTCGTCCGGACCCACGGTTGCCGTCGAGCTCACGGCGCACCAGGTGTCGGCCGCCAGCCTCGAAATCCGCGCCGGGGTTCCCGCGGTCGCCGCGCACGCCGTCGAACCGCTGCCCGAGGGCGCGCTCGTCCCGTCGCTGACGACGCCGAACATGCACAATCGTCCGGCGGTGCTCAGCGCGCTCGTCCGGGTGCTCGCCGCCACCGGCAATCCGAGACGCATCGGCCTCATCGTGCCGGATCTCGTTGCAAAGGTGTCGCTCGTGCGGTTCGAACAAGTGCCGGCGCGCTCAGCCGAGCTCGACAAGCTCGTGCGGTGGCAGGTGCGGAAGACCGCGCCGTTCCCGATTGAGGAGGCTCAGGTCAGCTTCGTGCCGGGCCTGAAAGTCACGGGCGGCGAAAACGGCGACCAGGGCAGCGCCGGACAGGAATTCGTCGTGTCGCTGGCGCGGCGCAGCATCATCGAGGAGTACGAGGCGCTCTGCGCCGAAGCGGGCGCCCACGCGGGCATCGTGGATCTCGCGACCTTCAACGTCGTCAACACGGTCCTCGCGGCGACGCGGCCCGCGGGGATTGACGGCGACTGGATGCTCGTCAACGTCGCGCCCGACGATGCGTCGATTGCGATTCTGCGCGGGCCGCACCTGCTGTTCTTCAGGAATCGCGCGGCCGAAACCGAGGGGACGCTCGCCGACTTCGTGCACACGGCGGCGATGTACTACGAAGACCGGCTGCAGGGCGGCGGGTTCACACGCGTGTTTCTGACCGGCGTCTCGGGCGCAGGCCCGCGCCACGCCGCCGACGCCGAACAGGTGCGCCGCAGCCTGCAGGAGCGGCTCACGACTCCCATCGAGACCGTCGACCCACGCGGCGCGGCGAATTTGACCGACCGGATTTCCGCGGCGCCGGCCCTGCTCGAGACGCTGGCGCCTCTCGTTGGGCTGCTGCTACGAGATCGGGACGCCGCATGATTCGTACGAATCTCGCGACGCGGCCGTTCTACAACGAGCGCGCGGTCCACGGCGTGCTGCTCGCGGTCGCGGGCATCGTGGTGGTGGCCTCGATATTCAACACCACGCGGGTGCTGCGCTATTCGCAGAGCGACACGCAGCTCAGCACACAGGCATCGCGCGATGAATCGCGAGCGGCGGAGCTTCGGACTGCGGCCACACGGCTCCGCGCGACGATCGATCCGAAGCAGATCGCGTCGGTGTCGATCGAAGCGCGTCAGGCCAACGACCTGATCGACCGGCGGACGTTTTCGTGGACCGAGCTGTTCAACCAGTTTGAAACGACGCTCCCCGAGGAAGTCCGGATCACCTCGCTGCGGCCGAGGATCGACAAGAACCAGTTCTTTGTCACCGTGACCGTCGTCGCCCGGGGCGCCGAAGACGTCAGCCAGTTCATGGACAATCTGGCCGCCACCGGTGCGTTTGCGCAGGTGGGCGCGCCGCTCGAAGAGCACGTAAACGAGCAGGGACAGCTTCAGACGGCGATTCAGGCGATCTACGTTCCCATGGTCGGGCACGCCGCGGGCCGCGGCGGAAAAGCCGCGCGACGATGATGACGCTGGCCAGACGCGTGTTCGTCGAAAAGCGCCGGATCCTGGTGATCCTCGGCGCGGCGCTGCTTGTCAACGTCGGCATCTACGCGCTGGTCGTCTATCCACTGGGCGTGAAGTCCGAGACGGCGGTCGCTCGCGCGGCGAACGCCGCGTCCGTACGCCAATCCGCCGAGGCCGACATGGCGGCGGCAAAGGCGCTGGTGTCGGGGAAAACAAGCGCCGATCAGGAGTTGGCCACCTTCTACCAGAAGGTGGTGCCCTCGGATCTCGACGCCGCGCGGCGCATGACCTACGCACGGCTGCCCGCGCTTGCACGCAAGACCAACGTCAAGTTCGAGAATCGGCGATCGGCCATCGATCCCGAGGCGCAGAAGAACTCGCGGCTTGGACGTCTGCAGACGCAGCTGGTCGTCGAAGGCGACTACGAAAGCCTGCGCCAGTTCATCTACGAGCTCGAGAACGCGGCCGAGTTCATCATCATCGACGAGGTGGCGCTCGGTCAGGGCGAGGCGAACAAGCCCATTACGCTCAGTCTGGAGATTTCCACGTACTACCGTCTGGAGCCCAATGGAACCTAAGCGGCGCCGTGAGCTCCTGCTCGCCGCGGTCGTGGTGGTCCTCGCCGCGGCGGTGTACTTCGCCTACGCCGGAGGAGTGCCCTTCATCACGTCTGCCGCGCCACCGCCGGCGTCTAATGGATTGAGTGCAACGGGAACGACGACAAAGAACGACCGTTCGGCGCGAGGCGGGCCAGGTGGGGTGAGCGAGGTGGCCGCACCGAACGTGCACCTGGAGGCGCTCGAGGAGGAGCGGCCGGCGCCTGATGCCGCGGGACGGAATCTGTTCCGGTTCAAGCCGAAGCCGCCGCCCCCGCCTCCGCCGCCCGCACCCAAGCCTCTACCGGCGGCCGCGCTGCCGCCGCCCGTGCCGGCCGGGCCGCCGCCTCCGCCGCCGATCACATTGAAGTTCATCGGCATCGTAGATGCGGGACAATCCAAGAAAGTGGCGGTGTTGAGCGACGGCCGAGGACCGCCGGTGTACGGCCGCGAGGGAGAGACGGTGCTGGGCCAGTATCGCATCCTGCGGATTGGGACGGAATCGATTGAGATGTCGTATCTCGACGGCCGGGGCCGGCAGACGATTCGGCTCACCGGATCATGAGAGGACTTTCGCATTGCGGATTGCACACAGCAGATTGCTGACGACCCGGCTGGGGGTCGTTCTGATGGCCGCGGTGATGACGGCCTGTGCGGCGGGGCAGGCATTTCGTCAGGGCGAGGTCGCGACGAAGGCCGGCGACGTCGACGGCGCAGTGTCCGCGTACCGCAAAGCCGTGCAGGCCGAGCCGGAAAACGCCTCGTACAAGATCGCGCTGCAGCGAGCCATGGTGACGGCGTCACGCACACACGCCGACCGCGCGCGCGAGTACGAGCGGATGGACCAGCTCGAGGCGGCGCTCGGCGAGTTCAAACTGGCCGCCGAGTACGATCCGAGCAACCGGCTCCTGAGCGTGAAGGTCGCCGAGCTTGACAAGATCATCCGCGATCGCGTCGAGGCGGCGCGGCCGAAACCCGCCATCCAGGTGGCGCGTGAACGGGCGCGTATCTCGTCCGCGCCGACGCCGCTCCTCAATTTCACGACGCCGCTGCCCCTCATTCGTTTCAACAACACCAGCCTGCGCGACATCCTGAACTTCATTGCCAGCTCGACGGGCATCAACGTCACCTTCGATCGGCAATACACGGATCGAGCGTTTACCGTCCAGCTCGACGGCGCGACGCTGGAACAGGCGCTCAACCAGATTCTGAGCGTCAACCAGTTGTCGTACAAGGTCCTGAGCGAGCGCTCGATTCTCGTGTTCGACGACAACGCGCAGAAGCATGGCCAGTACGACGACCAGGTGATCCAGACCTTCTACCTGTCGAACGCCGACGCCACCGAGATGACCCAGTTGTTGAGCCAGGTGCTGCGTCCGCCGGGCGTGGCCATCCAGCCGCAGATCGCGGCCAACAAGACGGCCAACTCGCTGACCATCCGCGCGACGCTGCCGATGGTCCAGATCTTCGAAAAGATCATCCAGCAGAACGACAAGCCGCGTGCGGAGATCGTGGTGGACGTCGAGATCATGGAAGTCAACCGGCAGCGGGTGAAGCAGTACGGCCTGAACCTGTCGGAGTACGCGCTGGGCGGCATCTTCTCGCCCGAAGTCTCGCCCTCGGGGACCGCGAGTATCACGACAGGCACCACCCCCGTGGCCGGCGGCGGAACGAGCACCACGACGACCGGCGGCCGCTCGACACCGCCGAGCGGCGTCACCTCGCCGCCGCCCTTCAACCTGAACACCATCTCGCGCGGACTCACCACCGCCGACTTCTACATGGCCGTCCCCACGGCGATCGTCAAGTTCCTCGAGTCCGACACCAACACGAAGCTCGTCGCGAAGCCGCAGCTGCGGGGCGCCGAGGGCACGAAGTTGACGTTGAAGGTCGGCGATCAGATTCCGATCATTTCGACGAGCTATCTGCCCATCGCCGGCGGCGGCGCGGGCGTCAACCCGTTGAGCTCGTACCAGTACAAAGATGTCGGCGTGACCATCGACATGACGCCGCGCGTGACGCTCGAAGGCGACATCCTGATCGACATCACCATCATCAACAACTCGCGGGGGAGCGACGTCAACATCGGGGGCGTCAACATCCCGTCATTCGGCAACCGCGAGGTGACCACCCGCCTCCGGCTGCGGGACGGCGAATCGAACCTGCTGGCGGGCCTCTTGCGGGAAGACGAACGCAAGTCGCTCAACGGGTTTCCCGGCGCCATCCATGTGCCGGTGTTGAAGCAGCTCTTCTCGAACAACGACGAGCAGATCGGCCAGACCGACATCGTCATGCTGCTGACGCCGCACATCGTCCGCACCTCGGAGGTGACGGAGGCCGATCTGCGCCCGATCTACATCGGGGCCCAGCAGAACGGCGGTGGCCTGAGCCTTGGCGGTCCGCCGCCGCTCATCGCGGCGCCGGTCGCCGAACAGCCGGCGCAGCCCGCCGCCGCGGGGGCTCCCGCGCAACCAGGCGGCTTGCCGGCGATTGGCCAGACCACGCCGCGGGGGACGATCACGGTACCGACGGGTGCGACGCCAATTCCCGGCACGGTCGTCGTACCGAACGCAGCGCCACCGGCGACAACGCCACCGGCTGCTCCAGCTCAACCACCTCCACAGGCGCCCGCGGCGCCAGGGCCGGGCGTTGCACCGCCGCCGGAGGCCGCGGCTCCGACGTTGACGCCAGCGACGCCCACGGCGCCGCCCGCCAACCCGCCGATTACGTCGCCAGGCATCGGCTCGGCGCAGGTGATCATTTCGCCGCCGATGACGCCTCTTCGTGTCGGGCAGGGTCCGTACAACATCCCGATTTCGATCACCGGCGCCTCGCGGCTGTCCACGGTGACGTTGACCCTGGTGTTCGACCCGACCAAACTCCGCGTCCGCACGGTGCAGGAGGGCAGTTTCCTGCGCTCCGGCGGCGCCAGCCCCACGTTCTCTCAGCAAGTGAACGAGGGGCGCATCGACATCACCATCGCGAGATCGGGCGACCTCACCGGAGCGTCGGGCACGGGGCTTCTTGCGGCGATTCTCTTCGACGCGATCGCGCCGGGCAATGTGCAGCTGATTGTGAGCGGTTCGGCGACCGGACCCGGGGGCACGGCCATGGGACTGCAGTTCCGGCCGGTGACCGTTACGGTGCAATAAGGGAATCTGATAATTGGGTAATTGGGTAATTGGGTAATTTGGTAATTGGCATGAAACGGGCGGAGGGCTACACCTTCATAGAGCTCATCATCGTGTCCACGATGCTGCTGGTGCTCTCGGCGGCGATCATGCCGCTCACGAGGGTGACGATGCAGCGGACGCGCGAGGCCGAGTTGCGGCGGGCGCTGCGCGAAATGCGGACGGCGGTCGACAAGTTCAAGGACGCGGCCGACCAGGGTCTGATCGGCTCGCTCGACATCAAGGTCGGGAGTGAGAACTACCCGCCCGACCTCGACACGCTGGTCGAAGGCGTGTCGGCCGCCAACGACGCGACGGGACGCAAGCTCAAGTACCTGCGCCGTGTGCCGACCGACCCGATGACCAAGGGGACCGAGTGGGGACTGCGCTCGTATCAGGACGATCCCAAGTCGTCGAGGTGGGGCGGGCAGAATGTCTTCGACGTGTACACGACCTCGGAGGGCACGGCTCTTGACGGAACGAAATACAAAGACTGGTAACGGATGATGGGATTGGGGAATTGGGTAATTGGGTAACTTAGCAATTGATCGACGGACTTCGCGGCAGCGTGGGTTCACGCTGATTGAGCTGCTGGTCGTCGCCTCGATCCTGATCGTCCTGGCCGGGATGGGGCTCGTGCAGTACCGCAACGGCGTGATTCGCGCGCGCGAAGGCGTCCTGAAAACCGATCTGTTTCACCTGCGCGACGCGATCGATCAGTATTACGCGGACAAGACCATGTATCCCAGCACGCTCGACTCGCTGGTGAGCGAGGGCTACATGCGAAAGATCCCTGACGATCCCTTCACGATGAGCTCGAGCACCTGGCAAACCATTCCCAGCGAGCCCGACCCGAACAACCCCAGCGCGTCGCCAGGCGTGTACGACGTCAAGAGCGGGTCTGATGCGACCGCTCTCGACGGCAGCAAGTACTCCGACTGGTAGTCGAGTAGCCCCACGGTCGACAGCCCGGCAACACGATCACCGCCGTGCACGCAGTGACCGCCGAGAATTCCGTTTGAATG
The DNA here is from genome assembly GCA_963755195.1 of uncultured Acidobacteriota bacterium. Lineage (GTDB taxonomy): Bacteria > Acidobacteriota > Vicinamibacteria > Vicinamibacterales > CAVVIG01 > CAVQJU01. The sequence goes on from CAVWIZ010000002.1 coordinate 975,149, forward strand.
CCCCTAGACGCTGCGAGCGTTGCGAGCGCTGCGGTGACCGTGGGGCTAGTGGAACTTCGGCGGCGTCGTCTTGGAGACAGTTTCCTGAGGCGGCGGCATTTTCTGGAGACGCAGCGAGTGCGACGCCAGCTGACGCCCACCTGAAGAAATCTTGACCGTATAGCGCCCCGGCTCGGGGAACTGGGTGCCCACGACATTCATGTTGATGAAGGCGCTTCCGCTTTCGTCGATGGTCACACTGGCCTGAACGGGCTGTCCGAGTGCGTCCCCGTTTGGCCGGCCCAGTTCGATTCGAAGCGGGACCACCTCATGCGCCTGGCCGCGAAGGCGAACCGCGATCGTGAGCGTGGGATGGGTGGCCGGAAAACTCACCGCGGAGATCACGTCGAAGATTCCGATGATGCAGTGTTTGCCGCCCTCGGCCATGAACGCGGAATCGCAGACGTGGAGATATTCGACTTCAGCCATGTCGCGAGTCTAACAGCCTATTCGGCCGGGCGAGGAATTACGTCTAAGAGCTCCGTCTGTCAGGCAGCGGCCGCGCAAGAAAAAGGCCGGGCGAGATGCCCGGCCCTTGATAGCATCCTGCAGAAGTCTCAGCCTACGGAGTAATGGAGGTATTAGCCAACTGTCGTTCGGCCGTCCGATGTCGTCACCGTCACCTTCACCTGGAGCGGCGGGTTGGACCACGCTGGCGCGTGTAATTGTGCGTGATTTGAGTTGGTGGTCGCGGATGTCAACGGTTGGCCGTCACCGAAGTTCCACAGGATACTGGGTGACGACCGCATTCCCCAAGCCGGTCACTGTCGCTGTGAACGTCGCGAGTGTGTTCGACGCAGATAACCTGACTCTGCGAATAGGTAATCGTGACTCCCAACGGCGCCGCGGCCTGAACAAAGACGGTTGTGACCGCCGTGCCGACGCCGCCGTTGCTGTCGATGGCAGTCAACACGACGGTGTAAGTGTTACTGGTCTGATAGACATGGTGCAGCGCGATGCTCGCGCCGGTCGCCGGGCCAAGAAGCGTCCTCGTGCCGTCGCCGTAGTCGATCGTCACGTCCTGGATCACAGTGTTGCTGTTCGGTGCCGGGGCAATCGACGCCGTAAACAGGGTATCTGTGCCGGCTGTCGGAGTGATCTGCGGCGCCGCCAGCGAAACGACGGGCTGCTGCTTCGCGTTGACGACGACGGTCGTAGCTGCCGTTACGCGGTTTCCGAAGCTGTCGGTGACCACCGCCGTAATATTGAACGGCCCCGTCGAACGATAGGTGTGCGTCACGACCGTGCTGCCGACGGGTGCTCCAAGACTCTGCGTCTGGCCGTCGCCCCAGTCCACCGTCACCTCGCGGATCGCGACTCCGTTGGAGGATGACGCCGTGACGGCAATTGTGAAGGACGCGGGGAGTCCGGCACTCGGCGGCGTCGCCGGCGGTGTGATGACGATTGTCGGCGAGCCCACCACGCCGACCGTCACAGTCCCGGAGGCCTGACCGGATGTCGGGTTCGCCGGAGTAGCTGGTGTCCCGGTGGCCGGCGGCGTCGTTGAACCTTGCGCGCCAACGCTCGCTGTCACGGTCGCGGACGTCGACGTCGTGAGCACCGTCTGAGCGGCCCCTGCGCGATCCGTCGTCGCCAGGCTCGTGCTCAATATTCCCGCCGTCGTCGTAAACGTGACTGGCGCCGACGCCAACGCGTTGCCGTTGACATCGATCACGAGCGCGCTGATCGTGGACGATCCTCCGAGCGAGGGCACCAGGGCCGGGCTGGCGCTGACGATCACCTTGCCGACGGCGGCCGTTCCCACGAGGATCTTCAGCCCGCCAGCCGTCGCGACGCTTGCGCCGCCAGACGCGGCCGAAATCGTCGCCGTGCCCGAGGCGCCGCCCGCGTTGAACGTGGCGAAGGCTTGCCCATTGATGTCCGTCTCGACCTCAGACGGCTGGATCGTGCCGAGCGTCGTCGTAAAGATGATGTGCGTGCCGCTGTGCGGCGGGGTGCCCGCGGGTTCGAGCACTTGAGCCACGATTTGAGTCGTCCCGCTGAAGGGCAGGGCGGTGTCGACGGCCGTCAGGGTGATGGTCGATCCCGAGGGCGCCAGCAGCGGCACCCGATCGCACGCAACCGTCAGGGCGGCCAGCACGCCGAAGAGTCCCAGCAAAGCGATCCCGCGAGGCCGTGATATCATGAAGACGCTAACCATCTTAATTCCCATGCACTTAGCCGGTCAAGGCGAAACAGAAAGACGTGGTTGCGAGGCGGGCTACGCGATGGCAGCCCTCATTGTCAGCCTTGCCGTTCTGGCCGTGCTGATGACGGCGGCGATGCCGGTGTGGAAGCAGACCGTGCAGCGCGAGAAGGAAGCAGAACTTGTCTTTCGCGGGGAGCAATATGCCCGCGCGGTCGGACTCTTTCAGCGCAAGTTTGCGAACGCCTATCCGCCCACGATCGACGCGCTGGTTGAGCAGAAGTTTCTCCGCAAGAAGTACAAGGACCCGATTACCGACGACGACTTCGAGCCGCTGAGGCAAGGGCAGGCGGCGCCCCAGGGTGGCGCTCAGGCTCCGGGGCGTGGCGGTCAACCTCAAGGACAACCTGGCGCGCCCACGCCTGGCCGCGGCGGCATTGGCGCCACACCGGGCACCGTGGCGCAGGGCAGTGCTCCGGCAGCAGGCGGCATCGTCGGCGTCGCGAGCAAGAGTAAGGATGTGTCCATTCGGCTCTACAAAGGGCGCTCTCACTACAACGAGTGGGCCTTCGTCTACACGCCGCCGCCGGGGGCTGGCGGCGGTGCACCCGGCGCGCCAGGGGCCGGCGGCAGGGGCCCGGGTCAACGCGGCGGCCCGCCAGGCGCCAACCCTCAAACCCCCGGTACTGGACCCGGCGGCCTGCCAGGCCGCGGCCGCGGCGCTCCTCCGCCCGGCGGACCAAACGGACCGGGCGGCCGTGGCTCCCCGTTCAATCCGTTCAACCCCGGACAATCGCCGTTCCCAACGACGCCGCCCGGTAGAGGACGTTGACGCTCACGTCTGGTTAAGACGAAGGGGAAGGGGATTTGGCTATTGGGTAATTGGATAATCTGGTAATTGAGTAATCGCAGGGGCCGCCAATTGCCCGATTACACGATTACCCAATTATTCAATTCGTCTGATTCAAGGTTCGATCGCGTCGTGAAACGCGCGGCGAACGCTGCGCATCGCGTCGAGCGAACCGCCGCCGTGCGCGCGGTTGGTGAGCAGAACGAAATAGCGGTCGCGTTCCGGGTCGATCCACACCGACGTGCCCGTGAAGCCGACATGTCCGAAAGCCGACGCCGACATGCGCGTACCGCAGGACGATGTGGGGAGCATCGTGTCCCAGGCGAGCGCACGCGAACTGCCGAGCACGAGACTGCGGGTCGTGAATCGACGGACGAGTGCCGGCGTGAACGGCGCCGGCACCTTCTGGTCGCCGCGCGCGGCCTTCAGCACCGCCCGCGCGAACCCTGCGACAGCAGGCGCCGTCCCAAACAGCCCGGAATGTCCGGCGGCGCCTCCGAGCGCCGCGGCGTAGTTGTCGTGGACCTCGCCGACGAGTACGCGTCCGCGCCGCACATCTTCCGGCAGGGCCGTCGTCGGCGCGGCGCGGCGCCGGCTGTGGCCGGATCGGGTAAACGTCAAGTCGAGCGCGAGGGTGTCCGCGATGGCCTCGAACTGAGCAGCGAGCGGCGCGTTGCCGCGATCGGCGGCGAGAAACCCCAGGAGGATGTAGCCGAGGTCGCTGTAGATCGACTTCGTGCGCGGCGGGTACTCGAGCGGCGTCGCGCAAATGTCGTGCTCGAATTCGCGGCGGCTGCTCGGCGGCGAATCGAAGAGCCGCGCGGGAAGGCCCGACGCGTGCTCCAGGAGGTCCGCCACGGTGGCGCCGGATCGATCGCGGCCGGTCCATTCCGGGAAGCCGGCCGACACGTGCTCGCCGAGCGCGACCGCGCCGGCGTCAACCAGCTGCATGAAGACAGTCGCCGTCACGATCGGTTTGGTCAGCGAGGCCAGATCGAACGGCGTGTCGATCCCGACAGCACCGCCCGTGGAGGGCGCGCCCCCGTGGAATGAGAGCGTGCCGAGCGCGTCCTGCCAGAGCGAACCGTCACTGTTGCCGACGTCGAGGGCGGCGCCTGGGAACACTTTCGCACCGACCGCGGCGGCAAGCACCTGACGCGCCGCGTCAGCGCCCTGAACGTTGGACCCCGAACCCTGAACCTTGAACCCTGAACCTTGAACCCTGAACCGTGAACCGTGAACCTTCTTCGTCACCTTCTTCAAAACTGCGAACTGAAGGCTGCTTTGCCGAGCTGCGTGAGGTAACCCGTTCCGCGTGCGGGGGCGATGAGGCTGTCGTAGGAAAAGAGCACGATGCCGCCGACGCCGAGGCGACGCGCGGTCTGGATGTTGCTCACGATCTGTTCATTCGACAAGCGGTACGCGCCGATCCCGGCCCACAACGGATGGCCTCCGGCCACGCCCTGCGCGACGGCAATCTGCGATTCGAACGCCGCGGCGTCGGTCGTGTACGCCATCGGGCAGACGACGTCGATCAGGTCGCGAGCGAGCCAGCGCTCCCAGTCCTGGAGTCGGCGGCCGGCGGCTTCCGCTGGATCTGGATCGACGGCCACGCTCACCAGGGCCCGTGGACGAATCGCTTTCACCGTGTCGCGCAGCGCGGCGACAAGCGCCGTCAGACGCGTCACCCGGAATCCATGCCAGCGCCCAGGAAACGCCTGGGTGTAGATGAAGGGCTCGGCGGCGACGCGCGCCTCGAACCGGCGACGGTCGGCCGGGATCAGGTCGGGAAGCAGGTTGCGACGAAACGCCGCCAACGCTTCACGGCTGTAGTCGAATTCGTCGTTGGGATAGCGGACGTAATCGAAGTGCACGCCGTCCACGGCGTACCGCTGCACGATGTCGCGAACGATGGCTGTGGTGTACTCGATTGCGCCCGGCATGACCGGCGACAGGTACAGCCCTTCCAGTTCCGACGGCTGGCTGCGCGCGTAGCGCGAGAGGCGGCCGAGGTACTCCGGACCCGTCGGATCGAGGGTCTCGAGGCCTTCGCCGAGCGCGCGCGGCACCATCAACCATTCAGGGTGACGGTAGACCACGTGAGTGCGGGCAGCCGGACGATCGGTGCCGGCCACAAGGTTGACGTTGATCCACGCGTGAACCGCGAGCCCGGCCGCATGCCCCTTGCTCAGGGCGGTCGCCAGGGGATCGAAGTTCGGCTGCGACACGAGCGCCGCGGGACGCGGTTCGGCGCCGCCAAGGTAGTAGGCATCGCCCCGGCCGCGAATCTGCACGAGCAGCGTGTTGAACCCGCTGGCCCGCGCGGCCGTCACCATTTCTTCGATGGCCGCGGGCGACGTCAGGCTGGTGCCGACCACCCAGAGCGCGCGCACTTCGTCTGGTGTGAGGGCCGCCGCCGACGAGTCGGCTCTGAGGTGAGTGGGGTTGACGCCGTTAATAAGGGTCGTGGCGGCGAGTGCCGCCAGGGCGAGGCCGAGGCCAAAGCCGGCCGGGCGTTTCTGAAGACGACGCATGGGCGCGGGCAAAGTCTACCCGACTTGCAACAGCTGCCTCAACCGAACTTCGGCGTCTTCGCCGATGGCATCGCGGATGAAATCGTGCGCCTTGCGGAGGCGCGCCAACGCCTGCGGGTAGCTGAGCCCGGCCTTTTCCATCACGATGGCCGCCTTGACGTTCCATCGGGCGCGCCGCAGGAGCTTGTCGACGTCTGCGTCCTCGAGTCCGGTCACAATCGAGATGATCCGGCGCGCGCGGTCGCGCCGCTTTTCCGAGCCCGTCTGTACGTCCACCATGAGGTTGCCGTAGGTCTTGCCGATACGCACCATGGCGCCGGTGGTGAGCATGTTCAGCACGATCTTGGTGGCGGTGCCCGCTTTGAGGCGGGTCGAGCCGGCGATGACTTCCGGGCCAACGCCCGGCGCAATCGTCAGATCGACGAAGGTCTGCAGCTCGGTCCGCGGATCGCAGGTCACGAAGATGATCTTCGAGCCGGCCCGTCGCGCGCGGGTCAGCGCGCCGCGCACGAACTGCGTCATGCCGCTCGCCGACACGCCCACGACGACGTCCTTCTTGCCCGGCCGCAGGCGGTTGACCGAGCGCGCGCCTTCCTCGTAGTTGTCGTCAACGCCCTCGCGCGGCGTCAGCATCGCGTTCTTGCCGCCCGCCATGATGGCCTGGACGAGGTCGGGCTTGGTGCCGAAGGTCGGCGGCATTTCCGACGACTCGAGCACGCCGAGCCGGCCGCTCGTCCCGGCGCCCACGAAGACAATCCGCCCGCCGCCGCGGAGCACTTGCGTGAGAATCTCGATGCCGACCGCGATCCGGTCCTTCTCGCGCTGCACCGCGGCGAGCATTTTTCGATCTTCGTGGAGCATGCCTTCGACGAGGTCGGCCGGGGACAGCTTGTCGAGGGCGAGGGTATCGGGATTGATGGCTTCGGTCGGAAGAGACTGCCACTTCGAACGCAGGGGCATAACGACAGGACCCTCAGGGGAAAACCGTATCATAGTCGAGTCACGCCCACATGATCGCGTCTTACCTCGATCACCTCCGTGTCGAACGCCGGCTCTCGCCGAACACCCTTGAAAGCTACGGCCGCGACCTGAACGCCCTCGCCGGGTTTGCGGCCGCGTCGAAACGCCGCCCGGAAGCGCTCGATCGCCGCGCGCTCGAGGCGTTCGTTCGCGAGCAGGCGACGCGCGGGATGTCGCCGCGCTCGGTGGCGCGGGCGGTCGCCGCCATCCGCGGCTTCTATCGCTTTCTCGTCCTCGAGCGGCGTCTCGAAAACAGCCCGGCCGACGATTTGCAGCCGCCTCGCGCGTGGCCGGCGCTGCCCACCTTCCTGTCGCTCGACGACGTGGACGCGCTGCTGGCGCAGCCCGACGTGGCGACGCCCCGCGGGCTGCGCGATCGCGCGATGATCGAACTGCTGTATGCGACGGGGATGCGAGTGTCGGAGCTGGTAGGTGTCCGTGCCGCCGATCTACATCTCGAGGAGCATTATCTGACGTGCATCGGGAAGGGGAACAAGGAGCGCCTCATTCCGATTGGTGAACAGGCGGCGGAGTGGGTGGGGCGGTATCAGCGCACGAGCCGGCCGGCGCTCGTCGGCCGCGTGAAGGGCCGCGCGACGTCGCGGCTGTTCGTGAACGCCCGAGGCGGCCCGCTGAGCCGCGTCGGGTTCTGGAAGATCCTGAAGCGGCACGGCTCGCAGGCCAGCCTGCCGCGCACGCTGAGCCCCCACGTGCTGCGGCACTCATTCGCCACGCACCTCCTCGAGCGCGGCGCCGACTTGCGGGCCATTCAAATGATGCTCGGCCACGCCGACTTGTCCACCACGCAAATCTATACGCACGTGCTCGAAGCGCGGCTCCGCGCCGTTTACAATCGCTTCCACCCGCGGGCCTGATTCTGCTACACTCTAGTGTTCTAGGACGCGAAGTTTTTCAATCACTCTTTTCTCAAGGAGCACGGCATGAGCCGTAACGGACGTCATCTGTTCACGTCTGAGTCGGTGACCGAAGGGCATCCCGACAAGATCGCGGATCAGATCTCAGACTCGATTCTCGACGCGATTCTCACGCAGGATCCCATCAGCCGTGTGGCGTGCGAAACGCTGGTCACCACCGGCCTCGCCATGGTCGCCGGCGAAATCACCACGACGGCCAAAATCGACTACCAGGATGTCGTCCGCAAGACGATCGCCGAAGTCGGCTATACGCGCGGCAAGTACGGCTTCGACGCGGAAACCTGCGCCGTGCTGTCGTCGATTCACAGCCAGTCGCCCGACATCGCGATGGGCGTGGACACGGGCGGCGCCGGCGACCAGGGCATGATGTTCGGGTTCGCGTGCAACGAAACCGACGAGCTGATGCCGCTGCCCATCATGCTCGCGCACAAGCTCGTCAAGGGGCTGTCGTGCGCCCGCCGCGACGGCGTCCTCGAATACCTCCGTCCGGACGGCAAGTCGCAGGTGACGGTCGAATACGACGGCGCCAAGGTCATTCGCGTTGACGCCGTGGTCATCTCGAGCCAGCACAGCCCGCTCGTCAGCCAGGAGACGATGCGCGAGGACATCACCGCGAAAATCATCAACGCGGTGATTCCGGAGAACCTGCGCGACAAGAACACGAAGATCTACGTCAACCCGACCGGACGCTTCGTGGTCGGCGGCCCGCACGGCGACGCGGGCGTCACGGGCCGAAAGATCATCGTCGATACCTACGGCGGGTACGCGCCGCACGGCGGGGGAGCCTTCTCGGGCAAGGATCCGACGAAGGTCGATCGCTCGGCCTGCTACATGGCCCGCTACGTCGCGAAGAACGTCGTGGCGGCCGGCCTCGCCGATCGCGCAACGGTGCAGCTCGCGTACGCCATCGGCGTCGCGGACCCGGTGTCGGTCATGGTCGACACGGACGGAACGGGCAAGATTCCCGAGCCGAAGATCACGGACCTCGTGCGCCAGCACTTCAAGCTGACGCCGCGCGGCATCGTCGAAGAGCTCAACCTCCGCCGTCCGATCTACACGAAGACCGCCGCATTCGGGCACTTCGGGCGCACCGAGCCCGAGTTCACCTGGGAGCGGACGGACAAGGCCGCGGCGCTGAAGAAGGGCGCCGGGCTGTAAACGGAAAACGCAAAACGGAAAACGTCAAACGGAACACGCAGAACGCAGAACACGTCGAGTGTGACGTTTTGCGTTTTGCGTTTTTCGTTGTCTTAAGGCTTCCGTGAGGCGCTTCGCACTTGTAACGGCGGTTGTCATGATCGCCGTCGCGGTTTTCGTCGCCGCCACGCTCCCGCCAAAACAGCTCATCCTCCCCGGTTCGTTCCCTGACGGCACCATCCCGGGTGTTCTCCACATCCACTCCGCGCGTTCCGACGGCCGCGGGACGCTCGACGACATCGCACAAGCCGCCGCCCGCGCCGGGCTGAAATTCATTGTCGTCACCGATCACGGCGACGCGACACGCACGCCGGATCCGCCCGTGTACCGCGCCGGCGTCTTGTGTCTGGACGCCGTGGAAATCAGCACCACCGGCGGACACTACGTGGCGCTCGACATGCCCGCCGCGCCGTACCCACTCGCGGGCGAGGCGCGCGACGTGGTGGACGATGTGAAGCGGCTCGGCGGGTTCGGGATCGCGGGGCACCCGGATTCGCCCAAGGCCGAGCTGCGCTGGCGTGAGTGGTCCGCGCCGTTCGACGCCGTCGAGATCATCAACCCCGATACGAGCTGGCGGCAGCAGATGACGTCGCGTCCGTCACGTCTTCTCGCCGAACGGCTGTTCTCGTATCCCGTTCGGCCGGCCGAATCGATCGCAAGCCTCATCCAGCCGACGCGGATTCTCGACAGCTGGGAGACGCTGGTCCGAAGCCGCCGCGTGGTCATGATTGCCGGAGCGGATGCGCACGCGCACATCGCGTGGCGATCGGCCGATCCGGTCGAGACGCGCGTCTCCCTGCCGCTGCCGAGCTACGAAGCGTCGTTCCGGACGCTGTCGGTGCACGTCCGGCCGGAACGCGCGTTGACGGGCGATGCCCCGGGTGACGCCGCGATGGTGGTTCGCGCGATTCGGGCCGGCCATCTGTATGTGGCCGTGGACGGAGTTGCCGCTCCGCCGTCATTTGAATTCACCGCCACCAACGCGCTCGGGACGGTTCATGCCGGCGATCAGCTTGCCGCCGGCGGGGCCGTGACGCTGCACGTACGCAGCAACGCGCCGCCCCAATTCACGACCGCGGTGTGGAACGGCGCGACGCTCCTGTCGGGTGATCGTCACGAGCAGGAGTTCAGCGTGGTCGCCCCTGGAGGTACTGACGGTGCTTTTGGCGGCGTCTACTGGGTGGAAGTACGCGCCACGCCGCGCTTGCCGGCGGTGCCGTGGATTACGAGCAACCCGATTTACGTACGGGCGCCGCAACCACCCAGGCCGGCGCCGGCGAGGCCGGCCGCGACGCGGACGCAGGCGCTCTTTGACGGACGATCTGTTGCGAACTGGCGTGTCGAGCACGATCCGACGTCGCTGGCCGCCGTGGACGTCGCCACCTCGGTCACCTCCATGACGGCGACGACCGAGCGCACGGAGCCAGGGTTGCGCCTGCGCTTTGGCCTGGCCGGTGGGGCACCCGCGGGCCAGTTCGCCGCGCTCATCGTCGATCTGCCACAGGGCGTATTTCCGAACAACCGCCTGAGATTCACCGTCCGGGCCGAGAGGCCCATGCGGCTATCGGTCCAGCTCCAGACCGACCGCGGGCGCTGGCAGCGGTCGGTGTACGTGGACACGTTCAATCAGGAGCGAACCGTCTACTTCGACGATCTCAGGATCGTCGGCGGCACCGATCCGGACAGGCCGGCGGCGGCCGAAGTCCGGAGAGTGATGTTCGTGGTCGATTCGACGAATACGAAACCCGGCACATCGGGGCGCGTCTGGATTGCGAATCCCGTCCTCGAGCGCTAGAGATCTTCCGCGACTGTTTAGTTGGCCCCCACGGTCACCGCAGCGCTCGCAGTGCTCGCAGCGTTTAGGGCATTCATACGGAATTCTCGGCGGTCACTGCGTGCGCCGCGGTGATCGTGTTTCCGGAATGTCGACCGTAACCGTTTACGTGCGAACCGTGAGCACCATGTAGAGGGCAGCGGCGCCGAACAGGATGTTCGGCGCCCAGGCCGCCAGGAACGGCGTCGTGACGCCGCCTTCGCCGAGCGCGCTGAACACGTTGAGCGTCACCCAATAGACGATCGACATGGCGATGCCGATGCCGATGCCGTACATCGTGCCGCTCCGCCCGGTGGTGACGGCGAACGGCACCGCCAGCAGCGTCATGATGACGGTCACGAACGGAAAGGCGATCTTGCGCTGCAGTTGGACCATCCTCGGCACGGCGTCAAATCCGCTGGCTTTGAGCTGCGTGATGTAGTTGCTCAACTGCTGGTACGTCATCTCGTGCGCATCGGGTGTTTCCGTCTTGAAGTAGTCCGGTGCTTCAAGTGGAAGCTCCCGCTCGGCGAACGGCTCGTAGATGACGGCCGTCTTCACGACGTTCTTCGCTCGCTTTGTCGTGACCGTCTGCAGCCAGCCGTTCTGCCCCTTCCACACGAGTGCGCGTGGGTCCTTCGCCAGCGCCGCGGCCCCCGCCGGCTGCCGCTTCACGCTGTCCGCGAAGGTGACCGTGTTCAATCGCCACGCCTTCTGGTCGAGGTGGTACAGGGTCAAACGCGTGAAACGGTCGGCGCGCTGATCGAAGAAGTCGAAGTGGTAGAGGTCGCCGGTTGCGCTCGCCATCCATCGATTCAGCGAGCCGACCGTCTGGGCGGGGAAGCCGCGGATGATGCTGTTCAGCCGATCGGCCTCCAGATTCGAGGCCGCCAGGATGCCTTCCTGCAATCCGAACAGCGCGGCGCTGGCGGCGACTGCGAAGAGCATCAGCGGCAGCGCCGTCCGGTACAGGCTGATGCCGCACGCCCTCATGACGACGAGCTCGCTGTTCTTGGTCATCACGCCGATGGTCACGAGCGTGGCGACGAGGCCGGCGATGGGAATGATGTAGTACACGTACTGCGGCGTCTGATAGTAGAAAAACTGGAGGAGGAGCGACGTCGTCGCCTGTCCACGAAACAGCTTGTCGGCCAGGTCGATGAACGTCGAGATGTAGAACACGCCCAGCGCTGCCAGCACGGCCAGGACGAACACGCGCAGGTATTGTTGCGACGTGTACAGCGTCCAGGATGCTGGGCCCGGGCAGGTTGAGGTGGGGAATGCGCACGACCAGCCACACCCTGGCCGGTCGGGGCGGATCGGGAACCCTGACCGCCGCGGCGTTGACGGGCGCCGCGCCAGCCGCTCGCCGAATCGGCAAGGTGATCAATATCGGGCGATCGGTTGAGCGCGCACGCCTGAGGAGCAGCACGACACCTGCCACGCCAAACACGACGTGTGGAATCCACGGCGCGAAATCGGGGTTGAGCTTGCCGCCGAGCGCGGCGGCCCGTGCCATGTAGAGCAGCACGTAGTACGCGAAGATCACGATGAAGCCGATGGCGAAGCTCGCCAGATAGCCGTCCTTCCGGTTGCTGACGCCCAACGCGAGGGCGATGAGCGCGAGCACGCAACAGGCCACCGGAAACGAAAACTTGTACTGGATCATGAACCGCGAGTTGTAGCCGGGGTCGCCGCGCCCCTGCACCATGGCGATGTCGCGGCGCAGTTCGGCGATGGTCATCTCGGGTGCGCCCTTGGACGGCGGCGGCGGAAAGACGGTCTTGGGATCCAGGTTCAGGCTGGTGCTCTCGAATTCGGTTCCCTGATACTCGTCGGGCTGCGCGGCGCGCGTGGTGTGCACCGTGCCGTGCGTCAGTTGCAGTTGGACGAGCTTGTTCTCGCGATCGACGAGAATCCGGCCCTCCCGCGCGAAGTACACAGTCTTCTCACCGGGCCGGGTCGTGTCGCCGAGAAAGACGTCGCGCCATCCTTCTCCGGGCGGAAGGTCGCGGACGTACAGCACATGGCCGGGGAACGTGTCGAAGAACACCCGCGGCTTCACGTTGTTCTGCACGAGCGACGCCGCCTCGCGCAGCGTGATTTCCCGGAACGACTGGTTGGCGTTCGGCAGGGCGATGATGAGCGCGTAGCCGGTGACGATGGTCGCGAGGATCGCGATGAACGCGACGGGCCGGAGCAGGCGGTAGACGCTCACGCCGCACGCCTGCATGGCGACGAACTCGCGGTCGGCCGACAAGCGTCCGAACGCGATGAGCAGGCCCATCAGCACGGCCATCGGGATGCTGATGCTGAAGGCCTGCGGCAGCAGCGTGACGCACACGCGCATGACCACCGTCCAGGGCACGCCCTGGGCGATGAGCGTGTAGCCCTGCTGCAGGATGGGCGGGATGATCAGCAGGAACGTGATGAGCAGCAGCGACAGCAGAAACGGCAGGACCACTTCGCGGACGACATACCGGTCGAGGATGGAGAACATGATCGGTGGTCAGTGCACAGTGGTCGGTGACCCGTGGCCAGTTAATCGGTGGACTGTCTCAGGAGTGAGTCGGTGAGTACCCGATCACCGTCCACCGGTCACGTCCCCCGGCCGGATCACCGTTAGACTACCACCATGACGCGTATCGCCATCTTGTGGCACATGCACCAGCCTTTCTACGAAGACCTCGTCACCCACGAGCATATCCTTCCATGGGTGCGCCTCCACGCCCTCAAGGACTACTACGGGATGGTGGCGCTCCTGCGCGAGTTTCCGGATGTCCGCGTCACGTTCAACCTCGTGCCATCCCTTCTTGTTCAGCTCGAAGACTTCGCCGCCGACCGCGCCCGCGATCGGTTTCTCGAACTGAGCCTCAAGCCCGCCGATGAGCTGACGGACGCCGACACCGCCTTTATCGTCGCGAACTTCTTTCACGCGCACCGGTGGCGGATGATTGAAGCGTACCCGCGATATGCCGAGCTGCTCAGGCGGCGCGAGGCCCTGGCGAAGTTTTCGACCGACAATCTGCGCGACCTTCAGGTGTGGCAGAAGCTGGTGTGGATGGATTCTTCCTACCTGGCCGCGGACGCACGCCTGCTGGGTCTCGTGAGCAAGGGGCGGCAGTTTACCGAGGACGACAAGGCTCTGCTCAGGGCGGTCGAGCTCGAGCTGCTCAATCGCGTCATTCCAGAATACCGCGAGGCCGCGGCCAGGGGGCAAATCGAGATCGCCACGTCGCCGTTCTATCACCCGATTCTGCCGTTACTGTGCGATACGGATGTGTACCTGCAGACGCACCCCGGGTCGCCCATGCCGCGCCGCCGGTTTCAGCATCCCGAGGACGCCGAAGAGCAGCTGGCGCGATCGGTCGCCTGTCATGAGCGGCTGTTTGGCAGCCGGCCGGTGGGCCTGTGGCCGTCGGAGGGCTCGGTTTCCGACGCCATGGTGCCGCTGGTGGCCAAGGCGGGATTCTCGTGGATGGCGACCGACGAACAGATTCTGGCGCAGTCGCTCGGCCTGACCTTCACGCGCGACGAGTACGGGCACACGCAACAACCCGACCATCTCTACCGCGCCTATCGCGTCGGTGCGCCCGGCGGCGGGAAGGTCAGCTGTGTCTTTCGCGATCATCTGCTGTCAGACCGCATCGGGTTCGTGTACTCCAATTGGGCGCCGGAGGACGCAGCCGGCGATTTCGTGGAACGGCTCGCGGAAGCGGGCCGGCGCTACGAGGCGGCGGGCGGCGGGGGAGAGGCGGTCGTGCCGATCATCCTCGACGGTGAAAACGCCTGGGAGCACTTCGAGGGCCAGGGGCGGCCTTTCCTGCGCGCCCTGTATCGTCGATTGTCGGCCCACCCGGAGCTTCGGACCGTCACGATGGCTGAGGCCTGCGGGGGCGCCAGCCGGGAGTTGCCCGGCATCTTCCCCGGCTCGTGGATCGACGCCAATTTCTATATCTGGATCGGCCACGCGGACGACCATCGGGCCTGGGCTCAGATTGCCGACGCCAGGGACGCGCTGGAGGCCGTCCCCGGCGCCGATCAGGCCGGAGACGACGTGCCGACGGCTCTCGATCGGTCGCGGGCTCGAGAAGAGCTGCTCGTGGCGGAAGGCAGCGATTGGTTCTGGTGGTACGGCGACGATCACTCGTCGGACCACGATCGGGAATTCGACGACCTGTTTCGGCGCCACCTGAGCAACGTCTACCGGCTGCTGCGAAAGCCCGTGCCCGATGAGCTGTTTGCCAGCAACATTTCCACCAGCGCCCGGCCGCCCCAGGAGACCAGGCCATCGACGTGGCTGGCACCGGCGATCGACGGCGAAGAGACCAGCTATTTCGAATGGCTCGGGTGCGGCACATTCGAGGTCGAGCGGGGGCAGGGGGCGATGCACCAGATTGCGGTGGCGCCGCCGCTCGTGACGCGCGTGCGGTTCGGCTTCGGGCGCCGCGAGCTCTTCGTTCGGCTCGATGGCGGCCGGCGGCTCGTGGACCTGCTGGCCGAAGGGTGCGTGTGTTCGGTGACCGTGCTTCAGCCCGAGTGCCGGCGCTTCGACGTCCGACAGACCGGCGGCGACATCGTCGGCGTGCTGCTCGAGCAGGCGGCTGAGACGAAGGGATGGACCGACCGAGGGCCAACCGAGGCGCGCGTGGCCGTGGGAACGATCCTGGAGCTGGCGTTGCCGCTCTCTGCGCTCGGGGTGCAGGCGAGCCAGACGATGAGCTTCTTTGTGTCGGTGTCGCGGCCTGGCGGCGGCGGCGCCGAGCGCCATCCCGCGGAGCGTGCGATTCAGGTGGCGGTTCCGGCGGACGTGACGGGAGAGGCGCTGAGCGCGGAGTCCTGGAGGGGCTGAGCCGGGCGGCGAGCTGGCTGGGGGCTTGGGGGGCGGCGTTTGGGCCCAGGGGTCGAGACGTTCAGCCACCAGGCGCGTCTTCATCCTGTGAGTCTGATAATGGATGTTATGTTAACCTACGTGGGATCGGGCTGGCGTTTTTCTAAACGCAAAACGTGAAACGTAAAACGCAGAACGCGCAATTCAGAACCCCGCACCTGCTGACGTCAAGTCTGCGTCGGCGCCGTTCTCTGTTTGAGCTGTTGGGTTGGCGTTCTCTGTCTTTGTCGTCTTCCGTTTTGCGTTTTCCGTTTTGCGTTTAACGTTCAGCGAGCCTTTCGCAGCTCGCGCAGGATCCCCTCGAGCGCGTCGATGACGTCCTCGCGCGACGCGCGGGCCTTGCTGAACGACAGCTTCAGATTGAACGCCTTGGTGGTGGGCCGATAGGCAAACACGTACTGCTTCGGGCGGCCGGGCTTGGGCTTCGCTGTGGCCTCGCGCACCTGCTGGCGGGTGGCGCCGCCCTGGCTGGTGATCTTTTCGACGAGGGCGGTCATTTTCGGAATAGTGTCCTGCCTAACTATCTGCAGCAGCACCGACTTAGACGAAATGTCGGCCAGCCGACACAGGTGCCGGACCTCCGCGGGCATCGCCCGCGAGCGCCAGCGACTCCGTGATCGACGTGCGCGACTTGCCCAGCCGCCGCGCCAGGTCCTCGTGCGTGTAGCTGCAGCCCTCGGCGAGGCCCTGCAGCGCCTCGGCTTCCTCGAACGGCGTCAGGTCCTTCCGCTGCAGGTTCTCGATCAGGGCGAGCTCGAGCATCTCGGCCTCGTCCACGTCGCGGATGACGGCGGGCAGCTCCCGGAGCCCCACTTGCACGGCCGCCTGATACCGCCGTTCACCGGCCACGATTTGAAACCGGTCGCCACGGGGGCGCACGACCAGGGGCTCGATGATGCCCTTCTCGGCAATGGAGGCCATCAGCTCCGACAGGTCGCCCATCACCTGCCGCGGCTGGTTCGGGTTCGGGTCGATCCGGTCAATCGGAATCACCCGCCCCACGGGCGCACCGGCCGACGCGGCCAGCGCCTCCACGTAGTGTTCGTCGTGGCGCATCGCAATGGAATCCGGCAAGCCTCGTCTAGGCACGGTCGATAACCTCCTCGCAGAGGCGGTAATACTCGGTCGCGCCCGGTGAATCCGGCGCGAACGTGAAGATCGATTCCTTGTACGCCGGGCTCTCCTCGAGCCGGATGCTCTTGGTGATCACGGTCTTGAACACCTTACCCCCGAACACCTTCTGAATCTGCGTCCGGATGTCGCGCGCCAGCGCCGTCCGCTTGTCGTGCATGGTGATGACCACGCCCAGGATGCGAAGCGCCGGGTTCGGCCGGGCGCGCACCTTCTCGATGGTCTCGAGCAAATCGTCGGTGCCTTCCAGCGCGAAGTACGACGACTGGATCGGGATGAGCAGGTGCGTCGCCGCGACGAGGGCGTTGACCGTCAGCAGGCCCAGCGCCGGCGGGCAGTCAATCACGATGTGGGGGTAGGTGCGCCGAATCGGCTCGATCTTGTCCTTGAGCCGGAAGTGCGCGTCCATCTCCCCCACCAGCTTCGCCTCGAGCTTGGCCAGGGCAATCCGCGACGGCGCGATGAACAGGTGCTCGAGCGGCGCCGGCAGAATCACCGACTCCATCGTCACCGCCGGATCCGCAATCGCGTCGTACACGCTCTTGGCCGCCGGCGGCATGTCCAGAAACGACATCGTGCTGTTGGCCTGGGGGTCGAGGTCGATGAGCAGCGTCCGTTTGCCGCGGAGCGCCAGCGCCGCGGCCAGGTTGATGGCCGTCGTCGTCTTGCCGACGCCGCCTTTTTGGTTCGCGATTGCGACAATCATCAGGAGGGAAGTACGACCGGGAGGGATTGTAGCAGGATTTCGCCGCGCGGCGACCGCGGATCGGGTGCTTTTCGGCGCAGTCGATCGCCCTACATCTTATAGCCGAGGTCGTCGGGGTCGAGGCTCTCGAGCCACTTGTGGAGCCGATCGGCGTCGTTCTTCTCGGACGAGAAATCGACGGTCTTGGCGTGGTCGATCACCGTCTCCTCGACGAAGATCGGCGCGCGCGTCCGCAGCGCCAGGGCAATCGCGTCGCTCGGCCGGGAGTCGATGGCCATCGTCTCGCCGCCGAGGGAGATGTAGATCAGGGCGTAGAACGTGTTCTCCTGGAGATCGCAGACGACCACCTTCTGGACCGAGGCCTTCAGGTCCTCGATGACGTTCCGGAGCAGGTCGTGCGTCATCGGCCGCGGCGTCGAGATGTTCTCAATCTGCAGGGCGATGGCGTTGGCTTCGAACATCCCCACCCAGATCGGCAGGACCTTCTGCCCGTCCTTGTCGCGCAGGATGACGATCGGCATGTTCGTGATGGGGTCGACCATCAGGCCCTTGATGCTCATTTCGATTTGCATATTTCCCCCTCAGCACCGGTCCCCGCGCCTGCTGCCTGCCTGTCCCGCCCGTCCAGCCCTACCTGCCAGTCCCGCCCGTCCTGTCTGTCCAGCCCCGCGTTCGCCACCACCCGGCCCCACACGCTGTGCGGCCCCGCACGCTCGATGCGGACCGGCAGCAGCCGGCCGATCCACGACTCGTCGCCCGGCAGGTTGACGACCACGTTCGTGCTGGTCCGGCCCGACACCTCCGTGTCGCGCCGCCGGCTGGCCGCATCCACCAGGACCTCGACGACGCGCCCGACGAGCTGCGCGTTCAGGTCCGTCTGGACGTCGCGCTGCAGCGCCTGCAGCGCCACGATCCGCCGCGTCTTCTCCTCGTCGGGCACCTCGTCGGCCAGGCGCTGCTCGGCCAGCGTGTTCGGCCTCGGCGAGTACTTGAACGAGAACATGCTGTGATACCGGACGCTGGCGGTCAGCGTCAACGTCTCCTCGAAGTCGGCCTCCGTCTCCGTGGGAAAGCCAACGATCATATCGGTCGAGAGGGCCACCTCCGGCAGGCGCGCCCGGATGCGCGCGACCAGTTCCAGGTACCCGTCGCGCGTGTAGCGGCGCCGCATGGACTGCAGGACGGAGGTGGATCCCGACTGGACCGGCAGGTGCAGGTGCCGGCAGACCTTCGGCAGCTGCCGCATCGCCTCGAGAAACCGCTCGTCCACGTGCCGCGGGTGCGGACTGGCAAACCGGATGCGGTCGATGCCGTCCACCTCGTGAATCGCCTCGAGCAGGCCGGTGAAGTCGCACGACGGGTCGTCAGGGGCCTCGTAGTGGTTGACGATCTGGCCGAGCAGCTGCACTTCCCGGCGCCCGGAAGCGGCCGCGTCGCGAACTTCGGCGAGGATGTCGGCCTTGGGCCGCATCCGTTCGTGGCCGCGCGTGTACGGCACGACGCAGAAGCTGCAGAATTCGTTGCAGCCCTCGATGATGGTCACGTACGCCTTGACCGGGTCGCCCCGCCGCGTCACCCCGAGCGGAAACGTGACATCGTCGTGCGGGTTGAGGTCGAGAAGCGGCGCGCGGCCCCTGTGGCTGATGTCGTTGTCGAACGCCTGTTCGACCAGCATCGGCAGCCGGCGAATCGCCTGCGTGCCGACGATCAGATCGGCCACGCCGGGTGAGCGCTTGAAGAGCGCCGCGCCTTCCTGCTGGGCCACGCAGCCGGCGACGGCGACGATGGGATCGTGCCCCTGTTCGGCGGCGAGTTGACGCAGCTCGCCCAGGCGCGTGTAGAGCTTCTCTTCGGCGCGTTCGCGGACGCTGCACGTGTTGATCGACCACCACGTCCGCATCGGCCGCATCGGCGGCCGCTTCGAAGCCGGCCTGCTCCAGGAGCCCGGCCATGCGCTCGGAGTCGTGAAAGTTCATCTGGCAGCCGAACGTTTCGATCAGGTACTTACGCGCCACGCCCACCTTTCGCTTTCGCCCTTTCGCTTTCGCCTTTCGGCTTCGGTTCGCTCTTCGCCCGCCTCAGGCCGCCCGGCGCCGCCGACCCACTCGCGAGCATCTCCCGGGCTGACGACCGCAGCCCGTCGCTGATCTTCTCGCCGCCGAGCATCCGGCCTATCTCCTCCACGCGGGCGTCGCGGTCGAGCCGAACGACCGACGTCCGCGTCCGTCCGCGTTCGACGCGCTTTTCGATCGCGAAATGTGTGTCGGCGCACAGCGGCAATCTGCGGGAGGTGCGTGATGCAGAGTACCTGAAACGCCGACCCCAATGCACGAAGCTTTCGTCCGACGACGTCGGCCACCCGCCCGCCGATGCCCGCGTCCACCTCGTCGAAGATCAGACCAGGCGCGACACCACTCGGCGCGCGGTCGGCCGACTCGGTCCACCCGGCGCGCGACGTGGCTGTCAGCGTCTTGATGGCCAGCATCAGGCGCGAGAGCTCGCCGCCCGACACGATGCGCGCGAGGGGCCGCAATTCCTCGCCGGGGTTGGGCGACACGAAGAACTCCGCCTGGTCGATGCCGCGCGGCGACCACGCAGCCTCCAGGCAGCGCGTCGCCGAATCGCACGTCGAATCGCGTGCGCTCCATCGCCAGGTCGGCTGCCAGCGCTTCCATGCCGCGGGCGAAGGGCGCTGCCACGCGCCGCCGATCGACGGCCAGCGCTCGCGCGGCCGCCAGGTAAGCGTCTCGCGCGGCCTCGTGCACGCTCGCCAAGGTGGCGATGCGTTCATCGCCGCCTTCGAGGTCGGACAGTTCCTGACGCAACGCCTCGCGCCGCGCAAGGGCGTCGGCGAGCGTTGGCCCGTACTTGCGTTTCAGCCGCTCGAGCAGGGCCAGGCGCTCCTCGACTTGCTGCAGCCGGGCCGGCGATGCCTCGATCCCGTCCGCGTACCGGCGCAGGAACAACGCCAGATCGTCGAGCTGCGATTTGATCCCGTCCCGGGCGTCAGCGTAGGGCTGGAAGCGAGGGTCGAGTGCAGCCAGTTCGGCCACGCGGCGCCACACGCCACCCAGGCTGGCCAGCACGGCGCCGTCGTTTTCATACAACGATGCGTAACTCTCCTCGCATAACCGCGCGACCCGGTCGGCGTTCGCCAGCACCTGCCGGCGTGACGGCCAGGTCGTCATCCTCGTTGGGGGCGACGATCGCCGCTCGATCGAGCTCGGCGAGTTGGAACGCGATCAGTTCCTGCCGCGCGGCGCGTTCGGCCACAGCCTTTCTGACGCGCGCCAGCTCTTCCCCGCTGGCGCGCCATCGCTCGAACGCCGAGGCCACGACCAATACGGATCGGTCAAGCCCCCCAAATGCGTCAACGACGTCCAGGTGCGTCGCAGGGTCGAGCAGCGTGTGATGTTCGTGTTGCCCGTGGAGCTCGATCAGCCGGCCCGACAGTTCCTTGAGTGCACCGGCTGTCGCCAGGGCTCCGTTGATATAGGCCCGGCTCCGGCCTTGCGCGGTGATCTCGCGGCGCACGAGGAGCTCTTCCCCGCCGGACTCGAAAATGGCCTCGATGGTGGCGGCTTCTTCGCCGGTCCGCACCAGATCGCCGGATGCCCGACCGCCGAGCAGGAGCCCGACGGCCTCGACGAGGATCGACTTCCCGGCACCGGTTTCGCCGGTCAGGACGTTCAAGCCGGGCTCGAACTCGACTTCGGCGGCGTCGATCACCGCGAGAGACTTGATTCGCAGGAAGCGCAGCATGGGGGCAAGAAAAGCGAGAAGTTCAATGGTAACATAGGTTTGACAGCAGTTTTTCGTCGTGTTACAGTTCTGCACTGCCCTCGGGTTCCCCGCCCGAGGTGATTCGCCGGAACTCCCAGCCCGGCGCGCGCTGTCCCAGCGGCGCAACTGATGTCGCGGAGGGCTGTTTGCTTACGCTTGGAACCCTCGGACTTGCCTTGCTTCTGCAGGCGCAAGAGAGTGTTGCACCAATCAGCGAAGGATCAGCGTTTCTGGAGATTCTGGCCCAGTCCAGTTTGATCTCCAGGATCGTGTTGCTGATCCTCGCGGTGTTTTCGATCGTCTCGTGGGGGATCACTCTTTATAAAGTGTGGACGTTCCGCCGCCTTCGACGTCAGACGGCCCAGTTTCTGGACGTCTTCCGCCGGAGCAACAAGTTTTCAGAAGTCCAGGCGGTCTGCGCGTCGCTCAAGGACAGCCCGCTCGTCGGCCTCTTTCAAGCCGGGTACGCGGAGCTGACCGCGCAACTCCGGGCGAACACACCGGTCGCCGAACCCCCCAGTCCCTGGCAGTCCGCGCGCGCCCGCCGGTCGTCCAACCTTGAAGAGCCTCGCGGCGGTCGATCGCGCGCTGCTGCGCGCCTCCGGACTCGAGGTCAACAAGCTGGAGCACTATGTGTCGTTTCTCGCGACGACGGCGAGCGTCACACCGTTCATCGGATTGTTCGGCACCGTGGTCGGCATCCTGATCGCCTTTCAAGGCATCGCACAGACCGGCTCGACGAACCTGAGCGTCGTCGCCCGGCCGATCGCCGACGCGCTCGTGGCCACGGCGTGCGGTCTCGTGGCGGCGATCCCGGCCGTCGTCATCTACAACATGCTGACGCAGCGCGTGAAGCTCTTCGCGTCGGAAATGGACGATTTCGCGATGGAATTCCTGAACATCGCAGAACGGAACTTCACCTAGTGGCCTGTCCTCGTCATATGTGCAGCGGATTTCGGCCGCGGCGCCCGGATGGCAAGGCGCGACGACCGAGAATACCGGGAGTATTTGAGGGAGGAGCAACGCAGCCAGCCGGGATGCCCCGGCCGAAAGGCGCTGTACAAATGACGAGGACAGGCCACTAGCGTGCCCAAGGTGCAGAACGGCGACGAGGCGGTCTCCGGCCGGCAGGGCCGGCGCCGCCGCGTGGCCAGCTCGCTGTCTGAAATCAACGTCGTCCCGATGGTGGACGTGATGCTGGTGCTGCTCATCATCTTCATGGTGGCGGCGCCGATGATCCAGCGCGGCGTCGACGTCAACCTGCCGGTGGCGAGGCGCGCGCAGCAGATCACCGGTGACCGCGTCGAGGTCACGATCCCGCTCGCCTATCGGACCAACCACCTGCTGTATCTCGGGCGTGAATCCGTGACGGCGTTGGTCCTGCAGGAGCGGGTCCGCCAGAAAATGGAAACAGCCGCCAAGAAAGACGTGTTCCTCCGCGGCGATCGCGGCGTGAACCTCGGCGAGGTCATGGAAGTGACGGACATGTTGAAGGCTGCGGGCGTCGAAACCGTTGGCATCGTGACTGCATTGCCGAACGATCGCTGATGGACGTCACCGATGTGCTGCGCGCACGGACGCACGAGCCCGCGGGGCTGACGCGGATGGCGGCCGTGTCGCTGGCTGTCCACGCGGCGATCGTCGCGTTTCTGGTGTTTGGTCCAGGACACTGGTTGTCGGACGTCGTCGAGACACCCAAGCCCATCATGACGATCACGATCGGCGGCGCCGGGGAGGGCCCGAAGTCAGGCGGCCTCACGGCGATTGGCGGGCGTCCTGTGCAGACGACCGAACCAGCGCCCAAGCCTGAAGCCGTGCGGCCGCCGGCCGCGAAGGTTCCTGAAATGGTGGTGGCCAGGGAGACCGCGAAAGCGGTGAAGGCGGCGCCGGCGCCGGCGCCTGCGAAATCAATCCCGGAAGCGCGTGGCCGGACGCCCACGCGCGGCGACGAGGAGCGTCCAGGAACGGCCGTGGCCGAAACGAGCGCTCGCGGTCAGGGGTTCGGACTCTCCACTGGAGGCGGCGCCGGCTCGGGATCGCGGCTCGACGTCGCCGACTTCTGCTGTCCCGACTATCTGGTCCTGATGACCGACAAGATCCGGGGCAACTGGAACCAGCAGGCCGAGGTGTCCGGGCACCGTCGTCGTCCGTTTCACCATCCAACGCGACGGCCGTTTGACGGACGTCACGGTCGATCGGTCGAGCGGATACTCGGCTCTCGATCAAGCCGCGCAGCGCGCCGTCATGGTCACGCGGCAGCTCATTCCACTGCCTTCACTGTTCACCAATCCGACGCTCACCGTGTACCTTAATTTCAAGTACCAACGATGAAACAGATATTCCGCCTCACCGCGCTCGAGTCCTGCGCCACGGTTGCCCTCGTCGCCGCTCTGGGCCTCGCGGTGGGCGCGCGTCCGCAGACGCCTCCAC
Source organism: uncultured Acidobacteriota bacterium (assembly GCA_963755195.1). Lineage (GTDB taxonomy): Bacteria > Acidobacteriota > Vicinamibacteria > Vicinamibacterales > CAVVIG01 > CAVQJU01. The sequence continues at coordinate 998,624 of CAVWIZ010000002.1, forward strand.
CGCCACAGCAGCCGAGCGAGATCAGCACGACCATCAACGGCTCCTCGGGCGAGCCGCCGCGCTTTGCCGTGCCGCCCTTCATCCCGTTGTCGGGCGACGCGGAAACGGCGGCCGTGGCCAGGACCATCGCGGACACGCTCTGGGACGACCTGAACTTCGAGAAGGAGTTCTTGTTCATTCCGCGCGACATCTACGCGACGATCCCCGTCGCCAAGTCGTTCGAAGACATCGCGTTCGATCGCTGGCGCGAGCTGAACACGGACGGCGTGATCGCGGGGACCGTGCTGAAGAGCGGCAGCGGTTTTCAGATTCAGGTGCGCCTGTTCGACGTCAAGACCAGGAGACAGGTGTTCGGGAAGGAGTACAGCGGGTCGTCGAACGCCCGGCTCTACGCGCACACGATTTCCGACGACATCCATCTGCAGCAGCGTGCGCTGCGCGGCGTCGCGCGGACGAAGCTGGCGTTTGACTCCGACCGCGACGGCGAGCGGCTGGCCGGCACGGTCGAGAACCGCGGCGTCAAGGAAATCTACACGGCGGACTACGACGGCGAGAACCAGCGGCGGCTCACCACCGGCCGGTCGCTCAACATCAACCCGGCGTGGTCGCCCAACGGCCGCTCGATCGCGTACGCCTCGTGGCGGCGCGGTCCCGGCAACATCTTCGTGTCGCACATCTATGATGGGACGCTCGAGGAGCTGACCAAAGGGCCGGGGGAAAACTGGCTGCCGGCCTGGTCGCCCGACGGCACCCGCATCGCGTTCACCTCGACCCGCGACGGCAACTCGGAAATCTACGTGGCCAACCGCGACGGCTCGAACGCGCGCCGTCTCACGAACCAGCCGTCCATCGATTCGACCCCGACCTGGTCGCCATCGGGCACCCAGATCGCGTTCACCTCCGATCGGTCGGGCACCCCGCAGATCTACATCGTCGCCGCCGACGGGTTGGGCAGCGTGCAGCGGCTGACGTCGGAATCGGTACGCGGACCGGCCCACATGGTCGCCGGCGCCGTACAACGAAATCGCCTTCACGTCGCGCACCGGGCCCGGCTTCGACATCAAGGTCATGGACGTCGCTACAAGGCAGCTGCGGCAGCTCACCTTTGGCGAAGGCAGCAACGAAAGCCCGGCCTACGCGGCGAACGGCCGGCACATCGCATTCATGACGACGCGGTTCGGCAAGGCACAAATCGTCACGATGGGACGGGACGGGAAGAACCTGAAGCAAGTAACGAGGGCTGGCAACAATTACCAGCCCGACTGGTCGAAGTAGCGCCCGGCGTTGGCCGGGGATGGAGCACACGATGTCGATATCAAAGCCCTCGCTGGCCGTACTGGTCGCCGCCGCCCTTGTAGCCGCGGCGTGCGGTGGAAAGAAACCGCCGGTGGCAAGGCCGCTGCCGCCACCGCCGCCGGTCGCCTCGAATCCGACGACGCCTTCACGGCCGCCGTCTCCGCCTGAGCCTGCCAGGGAGCCGACCACGGTGCCGCCGGAACCCCTCCGCGACGACGCGATTGCGTCGGCGTCGCTTGACGATCTCAACCGCAACTCGCCGCTCAAACCGGTGTTTTTCGCCCTCGACAGCAGCGATGTGGACCCGGCCGGCAAAGCGGTCCTCGACGCGAACGCTCCCCTGCTGAAGCGATTCCCCGGCTGGACGGTGACCATCGAAGGTCACTGCGACGAACGCGGGACGGCCGAGTACAATCTAGCTCTGGGCGAGCGGCGCGCCGTCGCCGCGCGTGCCTACCTGGTGTCGCTCGGGATTCCCGCCGACCGTTTGCGAACGGTGACCTACGGCAAGGAATTCCCGTTCGATCCCGGCCACGACGATAGCGCGTGGGCGAAGAACCGCCGCGCTCACTTCGTCATCACGGCCAAGTGAGTGTGGTCATGAAGAATCGTCCGCTGACAACCTTGGCAGCCGTCGCGTCACTGACCCTTGTGCTGGCGAGCCCGGCGCGCGCCGCCAACAAAGAGCATCAGCAGCAGATGGCCGACATCCGGATGCTGCAGGAGCAGGCGCAGTTGCTGCAGAACATGCTGGGCACGCTGGCCGAAACGTTGAAAGCCGTGAACGCCCGGCTCGATCAGCAGGCCGACGCCAGTCGAAAGGCCGCGGCTGACGAACGGCTGCTCATCGACAACCTGATAAAGGATCTTGGCGTCGTGCGCGAGAAGGTGGACGACAACAACGTCCGCGTCGGGTCGATCGCTCAGGAAGTTGACGCGCTTCGTCAACTTGTCCAGCAGGCGCTCGCGCGTCCGACGACAACCACGACGACGGACGTCGATCCCAGCCGAACGCCAGAGCCGGTGCAGGCCGGCGCCACGGCGCCTCCGGCGTTTGCCCCGCCAACCACGATCGGCGCCTCGCCCACGAAAGCTTACGATCAGGCGTACGGCGACTACACGGCCGCTCTCTGGGATCTGGCGATCGACGGGTTCACCGCATTCCTGAGGGACTTCCCCAAACACGACAAGGCCGACGACGCCCAGTTCCTGATCGGCAGGTCGTTCTTCCAGGACGCAAAGTATGACAAGGCCGTTGAGGCCTTTGACAGACTCGCACGCACGTACCCCACCAGCAACTCGCTTCCCGATTCGTATTACCTGAAGGGCCTCGCTTACCGGAACCTCAAGCAGGTCGATCGCGCCCGCGAGGCGTGGGAAACCGTCTTGAAGTCCTACCCCGACAGCCCTGCCGCCAGCCTGTCAAAGCAGGCGCTCGGGAGGCCCTGATCCAGTTGGAACGAAAAACGGAAAACGGAAAACGTGAGAGCGAGAGTGGCGCCCGGAAGTAACGGTGGAAGACGATGTAGAATGTCTGCTCGTCGGCAGTTTCTCCGTTCTTAGTTTTCCGTTTCCCGTTTTCCGTTTTGCGTTCCCGAAGGGCTCCCTATGGGCAGTGTCAACAAGGTCATTCTCGTAGGCAATCTCGGGCGCGACGCCGAGTTGCGCTACACGCCGGGCGGCGCCGCCGTGGCCACCATCAACATGGCGACGACGGAAGTGTGGAACGACAAGGCAGGCCAGAAGCAGGAAAAAACAGAGTGGCACCGCGTGGTGCTCTGGGGCAAGACGGCCGAGTCGTTGTCTGAATATCTCACCAAAGGCAAGCAGATCTACGTCGAGGGCAAGCTTCAGACGCGCCAGTGGGACGACAAGGACGGCAACAAGCGCTACACCACGGAAATCAAGGGCGATCGGATCGTGCTGCTCGGAGGCGGCGGTGGCGGCCGCGGCGCGCCCGCCGAGCGAGGCGGCGACTTCGGGTCGCCGGGCGGCCCGGCACCTGACGGCTCAGCGCCCCTGACCGACGACGATATCCCGTTCTAGCCGGATTGCGTCCGGCCGGCGGGCACTGCGGCACGCCAACCCTCGAGAGCGCGCTGATCGTATTACGATGAGAGGCCATGCTACGAGCGCTCCTCGCGTTGTCGGCGCTGCTTGTCGCTCTTCCCGTCGGGGCGCCCGCGGAAGCGCCCATCGCCGCGTCAATCACCACGCCAATCATAAAGAAGACACCGACGGCAGGTCGTGGCGCCTGCTCTCACCAGGCGCCCATCAGCTCGACCTGCTGTTCTTCGTCGCCACCGATTGTCCCATCTCCAATCGTTATGCACCGGAGATCGTTCGCATGTGCACCGACTATCGCTCGCGCGGCGTGCGGTGCTTCACGGTGTACCCGGACGCGGGCGCTGACGTCGCGGCGATTTCGAAACATCGGCACGAGTTCGGATTTGGCGCCGAGAGCGCCGCCATCATCGATCGCGATCATGCCCTCGTCGACGCTATCGGGCCGCGCGTGACGCCGGAAGCGGCCGTCTATTCGTCCGCCGGCCGAGTGTACCGCGGCCGTATCAACAATTTGTACGTTGACGTCGGCCGCGCTCGCCAACAGGCGAGCCGCCACGACGTCCGGCTGGCGATCGACGCCGCGCTGGCCGGCCGCCCCGTGGCTCAACCGGAAACCGAGGCCATCGGATGTTTCATCACCAAACCCTGACACGCGTGCTGTGCCTGGCGCCGGCGCTGCTGGGTTTGTGCGCCATTGCCGTAACTCCGAGCGGCGGTGTCCTCGCCGCTCAAGCGCCGCCCTCCCCGACCTTCGCCACTGAGGTGGCGTCGATCGTCTACGACCACTGCGTCGTCTGCCATCGTCCTGGACAGGCCGCGCCGTTCTCGCTCCTCTCCTACGACGATGTGAAGAAGCGGGGCACGCTGATCGCGTCGGTCACGGCGCGCCGCTACATGCCGCCGTGGCATGCGACGCCTGCGCCCGGCTTCCCCGCTTTTCGCGACGACCGTCGCTTGTCGGAGGCCGACATTGCCACGATCAAGACCTGGGTGGACACGGGCATGGCTGCCGGCGATTTGACGAAGGCCCCGCAGCCGCCGACATTCGCGGCCGGCTGGACGCTCGGTGAACCGGATGTCGTCTTGTCCTTTCCGCATCCGATCGACGTGCCCGCCGAGGGCCCCGATCTCTACCGCAACATCGTCCTGCCGCTCGATCTGCCGAGCGACCGGTGGATTACCGCCGTCGACTACGAGCCCAGCGCGCGCAAGGTGGTTCACCACGCGCTGTTTTTCCTCGCCCCCGCCAGTGAGGCCGCGAACGTCAACGAGAACGACATCCTGCCGGGGCTGAATGTGCGCTCGCTTTTCGGCGGTGGCGGAGGCGGCCGTGGCCGCGGCGCAGGAGGCGGAGGGGGCGGCCGGCAGGGAGGCGCAGCGGGTGGCATCGGCGGCTGGGTGCCCGGCATGACGCCACGGTTCTTCCCGGATGGCGTCGCTCAATCGCTGCCCGCCCACACGAGCGTCATCGCGCAATTGCACCTCCACCCGTCCGGCAAGGCCGAACACGAGGAAGGGCGCATCGCCATTTACTTCGCCAAGAAGCCGCCGGTGAAATCGCTGACGAGCGTGCAGGTGCCTCCCATGTTCGGCTTTGCGATGGGCATCGACGTGCCGCCGGGGGAACAGCGCTACGTCATCAAGGATTCGTTCGTGCTGCCCGTGGACGTCGAGGCCCTCGGCGCGCGCGGGCATGCCCACTACCTCGCCAAGGAGATGAAGCTGACCGCCACGCTGCCCGATGGCTCGACCCGGGGGCTGTTGTGGATCAACGACTGGGACTTCGGCTGGCAGGATTCGTACTTCTACAACACGCCGCTGATGCTCCCCAAGGGCACGCGACTCGACGCCGAAATCAGCTACGACAACTCGGCTGGCAACCCGCGCAATCCCAACACGCCGCCCAAACGTGTGACCTGGGGGCTCGGCTCGTTCGACGAGATGGGCAGCATGACGCTGCTCGCGGCCGCGCCCTCGGGAGGCGATCGCGCAGCGCTCCGGCAGGCGCTCACCTCGCATTTCAGGCAGCAGCTGATCGCGCGCTTTCGCCGTTAGCCTCTGACGCGTTTTCCGTTCTGCGTTTTCCGTTCCGCGTTTCCGTTCTACGTTTTCTGTCTTTGCGTTCTACGTCTTGCGTTCGACGTCGACGTTCTGCGTTTCCTGACGCGCGCCGATCGTCAACAACCTGCCGAGCTCCGCGCCGAGCTCGCGCGAGATATCCTGCGCCGTGGGCAGCCGCACGATTCGGCGAGCCAGCGCGCGGAAGTCTTCACTGCGGATCTCGGCGAGCACTTGCCTGGCGAGCGGGATCGCGGTCGGCGTCATGCTGAATTCCGTGAGCCCGAGTCCGACGAGCAGGGTCAGCAGCGCCGGGTCGGAGGCCATCTCACCGCAAAGCGACACGGGAATTCGCCCCCTGGCGGCGGCGCGTCGTACCATCACGATCATTCGAAGCACCGCCGGGTGCAGCGGCTCGTACATCTGCGACACGCGGGCGTCCGCGCGATCGACCGCCAGGCAGTACCTGGATGAGATCGTTGGTGCCGAGCGTGAGGAAGTCCACTTCGCGCGCGATCATGTCGGCCGTGTAGGCCGCCGCCGGAATCTCAATCATCACGCCGATCGGGACGCGAGCGACCACCGGTTCGCCGCGCCGCGCGAGCTCTGCCGCCGCTTCCGCGACCATCCGCCTGGCCTCGCGAATCTGCTCCACGCCTGACACGAACGGAAACATGATGCGGAGCTGGCCGTGGCGCGCCGCCCGCAGGAGGGCGCGCAGCTGCACGCGGAACAACTCGGGCCTCGCCAGGCTCAGCCGGAGACCGCGAAGCCCCTGGCGGCTGGCCCGTTCGGCATCGGCCGCCCAGCCGTCAACGGACGGCCGCGCGAGCTGATCCTCGTCCACGTCGAACGTGCGGACGGTCACCGAACCGGGGGCCATGCCTTCGAGCATGCTCCGGTAAATCGCATACTGCCGGTCCTCGTCGAGGCTGATTTCGTCAGCGGACGGCGACGTCAGGAGGAATTCGGATCGATACAATCCGATCCCTTCGGCCCCGGCATACCGCGCCGCCGCCAGGTCGTCGGGAAACTCGATGTTCGCGTCGAGCCTGATTCTCAGGCCGTCGGCCGTTGTCGCCGGGCCTCGCGGCTCGTGTGCGGCCGCCGCCGCCGGCACGTGATCGTCGGCGTGGCGTGACGCCCGCGCGAGCAGTTCTTCACCCGGCTCGACGATGACCTCCCCGGCCGAGCCGTCGATGACCACGAGCTGCCCGGGCTGAATCGTCCGGCTCGCGTCGTACAACCCGACGACCGCCGGCACGTCGAGCGAACGGGCGAGAATAGCCGTGTGATACGTGCGGCTGCCGGCATCGGTGGCAAAGCCGCGCACCTTGGTCCAGTCGACCTGCGCGGCCAGTGACGGCGTCAACTCATCGGCGATCAGCACCGAGGCTTCGTCGAGCTCGCGCAACAGGTCGCGCGGCGTGGCAGGCCCCGGCCGGAGGTTCATCGTCAGGCGGCCCACCAAATCGGCCACGTCGCCCTTGCGCTCGCGCAGGTACGGATCGGCGATGTCGTCGAAGACGACGCTGAATTCCTGGAACACGCGCTCGATGGCCCACTCGGCGTTGACGCGCAGCTCGCCGACGATGGCGGCCGCGCGCGGGACCAACATCGCGTCGTCGAGCATGAGCAGCTGTGCGTCGAAGATCGACGCCATGTCCGCCCCGTGCCGAAGCGCGACGCTCCCCCGAATGTCGGTGAGCTGTTGCCTGGCTCGAGTCCGGCTGGCCTCGAGACGTTCGAGCTCGTGGTCGAGACGCTGCGGCGTGATGTGATAGCGCAGGACCTGTTCGCGCTGAATCAGGATGACCGCGCGCCCGGATACCACGCCCGGCGACACGCCGATGCCAGTCAGGCGTTGCATACACCCTCGCCAAATCCTGAGGTCACGAGCTCCGACAGGGCGTCCACGGCCTCTCGCTCGTCGCCGCCATCCGCGGTGATTGTCACGATCGAGCCACGCGAGGCGGCCAACAGCAGCAGTCCCATGATGCTCTTGCCGTCCATCTCCCGTGAATCGCGCGCCACCGTGACGTGCGCGTCGAAGCGCGAGGCGAGGTGCACGAACTTGGCCGCCGCTCTCGCGTGCATCCCGAGCTGGTTGACGACGGTGACGCTCCGCGATGTCACGCGCCGGCCTTCTCCGCCCGGAGCAGATCGGACGCAACCCAGATGGCGTTCCGGCCGTGCTCGCGCATCTCGTGCGCCGCAGCCAGCAGATCAGCCGAACGCGCCAGGTCCGCCAGCTTGATGAGCATGGGCAGGTTGACGCCCGTGATCACCTCGAGATGGTCCTTCTCGAGAAAGGTCATGCCGAGGTTCGAAGGGGTTCCGCCAAACATGTCGGTGAGGAGGAGCACGCCGGCGTCGCCGCGGACCCGCTCGATGGCCTGGGCGATCTCTACCCTCGCGTCGCCCACGTCGTCGTGCCATCCGATCGACACGGCCGTGAATTGCGGGAGGTCGCCGACGATCATCTCGGCGGCGTTCACCAGCTCGTTGGCGAGCTGACCGTGAGTGACAACCACGACGCCTATCATCGCGGGACGCTCGATTGAACCACAAAGCGCACGCGAAGCACAAAGCGGGCGGGGGCGGGGCGGGTACGGCCGCTCATGCGTGTGAAATGTCGCGGTGACGAACCCGCACGGTCACGCCGCCGACATGGCTGAGCGGTTTCTTCAGGCGTTCGGCGATCATCACCGACCGGTGGCGCCCCCCCGTGCACCCGATGGCGACGGTCAGGTAGCTCTTGCCCTCGGTCACATAGTGCGGCACGACGTAGCGGACGTACTGCTCCAGGCGATCCATGAACTCTCGCGTGGAGGCGTTGTGCTCCATGAACGCGGCGACGGCACGGTCGCGGCCGGTGCGCCGCCGGAGCGTCGGCACGAAGTGCGGGTTCGGGAGACATCTCACGTCGAAGACGAGGTCGGCATCGACCGGCAACCCGTACTTATAGCCGAAGCTGACAATCGTCACCACGAGCTTGGTCCGGCCTCGTTCCCGCGACAGCGCCATGAAAAACTGGCGCAGCTCGTGGACGGTCATGTCCGAGGTGTCCACGATCTCGTCGGCCAGCTCCCGTATGGGTTGCATCCGGGAGTGCTCGTCGCGGATCCCCTCGATCGCCGATCGGTTGGGCGCCAGCGGATGCGGGCGCCGGGTCTCGCTGAAGCGCCGAACCAGTGCGTCGTGGCTCGCCTCGAGGAAGATCAGCACCGGGTTGAGCCGCGGCATCCTGCGCAGCCGCTCGAGGATTTTCGGCAGCGACGAGAGGAAGTTTCCCTCGCGCACGTCCACGACAATCGCCACTTTGTCGATGTCGCCGCCGGCCCGCAGCGACAGCTTCGCCAGTGTCGGGATGAGCGTGGTCGGCAGGTTGTCCACGCAGAAATACCCGAGATCCTCGAGCGCCCGGATGGCCTGTGACTTTCCCGAGCCCGAGAGTCCCGTCAGAACGATGAACGGCTGACCGGCCTTCCCGCCGGTTACAGCCTTTCCGGCCCGTCTTGTCCCTCCCGCCTTTCGGGCCCCTGCCGCCTTTCGGGGCCGACCAGCTTTTCCAGCCCGTCCAGCCCTCCCTGCCCTTCCTGCCTTCTGGCCGCTCACGACGCGGTCTCCTCGTCGTCCTCGTCGTCGTCATGTTGTCTGGCGGCGACGCCGTTCGCCCGCAACGTCTGTTCCAGCCGGTCGGCCAGATCCCGCGCGGCGTGATGACCGCGCGCCCGGAGCAGCTGATTGCGCGCGGCCACCTCGACCAGCGTCGCAATGCTCCGCCCGGGCGCCACGGGCATCCGAATCAGGGGCACTCGCAGGCCGAGGACCTCGTAATAGTCGTCGTCCAGGCCGAGGCGCTCGTACTCGCGCGACTGGTCCCAGCGTTCGAGCTGCACGACCAGTTCGAGGCGCTTCGACGAGCGGGTGGAGGCGATGCCGAACAGGTCCTTGACGTTGATCAGGCCGAGTCCCCGCAGTTCCATGTGGTGGCGCGTGAGCTCGGGACAGGTTCCGATCAGGATGGTCTCGGCGCGCCGGCGGATCTCGACCGTGTCGTCGGCGACGAGCCGGTGTCCGCGGACGATGAGATCGAGCGCGCATTCGCTCTTGCCGATGCCGCTCTCGCCGACAATCAGCACGCCGAGGCCCAGGATGTCCAACAGGACGGCGTGCATCACGGTCCGCTCGGCCAGGGAGTCTTCGAGAATCGACGTCAGCTTCGCGATCGCGGTCGGAGTCGCCACGTGGGTTTTCAAGAGCGGGCGCGCGGCCCGATCCGCCGCGAGCAGCATTTCCGGCGGCGGATCGAATCCGCCCGTAATCAGCACGCACGGCACGTCGAGGCCGAGCGCCAGACAGAGCGTCGTCAGCCGGGCTGAAGGCTCGAGGCTCTCGAGATACCGGATCTCGCTTTCGCCGAAGATCAGCACACGGCCGGGTTTCAGGTACGCCTGAAAGCCGGCGAGCGCCAGTCCCGTCTTCTGAATGTGGGGGTTGGTGATCAGACGGTCGAGGCCGTCTTTGCCCGCCAGCAGCTCAATCGGCAGACCGAGCGCATCGGGGCGGCCGCCGAGCAGACCACGCACGGTGACGCCCGGAACTGGCGCCACCTACGCCTCTGTGTGCACGACCAGGAGTCGCAACATCAGTACAACACTTTGCGCTGATTCGACGTCGAGATCTTGAGCTCTTCGCGGTACTTCGCAATCGTCCGCCGCGCCAGCACCAATCCCTCACGCTGCAGGATGCTGACGATCTTGGAGTCGCTCAAGGGCTTCCGCGGGTCTTCGTTCTCGATGATCTTCCGGATGCGCTGCTTGATCGTGACCGACGAGACGCTCTCGCCGTACGAGCTGCTGATGCCGCTGTGGAAGAAATACTTCATCTCGAACACGCCTTGCGGGGTGTGCATGTACTTGTTGGTCACGACGCGGCTGACGGTCGATTCATGCATGCCGATGTCGTTGGCGACGTCGCGCAGCACGAGCGGCCGCAGGTGCTCGATGCCGTGGTCGAGGAAGTCGCGCTGGAAGTTGATGATGCTGTTCGCGACCTTGTGGATTGTTTTTTGCCGCTGTTCCACGGACTTGATCAGCCACAGCGCCGACCGGAACTTGTCCTTGACGTAGGCTCGTGTTTCGTCGTTGTTGCCCGTGGCGGTCTTGTCGAGCAGCCGGCGGTACACCGGACTGATCCGCATCTGCGGCAACCCGTCCTCGTTCAGCACGGCCACATATTGATCCTCGACCTTGACGATGTACACGTCGGGGATGACGTACTGCGACTGCGTCGGGTTATACCGGCTGCCCGGCTTCGGATCCAGGTGGCGAATCACCTCGATGTGTTCCTTGAGCTCGTCGATGGTGACACCGAGCTTGCGGGCAATCTCCGGCACCTGGTGGTTCTGCAGGAGTTTGAGGTGCTCGGTGACCACCTTCTCGGTCGGCGTGCCCTCGAGCCCAAGGTGGCGCAGCTGCAGGAGCAGGCACTCCTGGAGGTCGCGCGCCGCCACGCCGACGGGATCGAAGCCCTGAATCAGCCGCAGGGCCCGCTCGACCTCGCCGACCGGCCAGGAGCCCATCGCCGCGAGCTCTTCGAAAGACGCCACCAGATACCCGTCGTCGTCGAGATTGCCGATGATGGCCGACCCGATTTCGCGGATGAGCGGCTCGTCGGTCTGCATCGAGAGCTGCCACATCAGGTGATCGGCGAGGGAGGTCGCCGTCGAGAGCGTGTTCTCAATCGGCGGGAGCTCCTTGACCTCCTGAGGCGCCCGCGGCCGGTAGCCATCGTCCAGGTAGTCGCCGAAGAAATACTCGTAGTCCTGGTCGTCCCAGGTGTCCGTCTTGCCCGTGGCGTCCACCGCCTCCTGCTTTTCCTGGTTTTCGGTCGCCGCCGCTTCGGCCGGCTGCAGGTCTTCGGTCGGCACTTCCTCGAGCATGGGGTTCTCAACCATCTCCTGGTTGAGCAGATCGGACAGCTCGAGCGTCGACATTGGCAACAGCTTGATGGCCTGCTGCAATGAAGGCGTCAGGATGAGCTTCTGGACGAGCTTAGTGTGGAGTCGCTGCTGGATGCCCATGTCGCCGAGTATCAGCTAAATCGTTGTAATGTAAATACTTAAAACGCAATCTGTCGCACAAGGGCGTCAGTGTGTCTCAAATAGCACGGGGACGAATGCAAATCCCAGGCCCATTTTAATCCAACCGGAACTCAGTCCCCAGATAAATCCGTCGGACCTCTTCATCGGCGGCAAGCGTCGCCGGCGTGCCGCTCTTGAAGATGACGCCGTCGTGCACGATGTAGGCCCGGTCGGTGATCCGGAGGGTCTCGCGGACGTTGTGGTCGGTGATCAGGACGCCGATGCCCCGATCGCGAAGGTGAAAGATGATTTTCTGAATGTCGGTGACGGCAATCGGGTCGATCCCGGCAAACGGCTCGTCGAGCAGGATGAACTTCGGCGAGATGACCAGGGCTCTGGTGATTTCGGCCCGCCGCCGCTCACCGCCCGACAGCGTGTGCGCCGGCGCATGCGCCAGGGGGGTCAGGTTCAGCTCGGCGAGCAACTCCCGGAGCCGGGCGCGCCGCGCCGCCCCGTCGAGGCCCATGGTTTCGAGGATCGCCAGGATGTTCTGTTCGACGGTCAATCCGCGGAAGATCGACGGCTCCTGCGGCAGATATCCGATGCCCTTCCGGGCGCGCACGTACATCGGATCGTCGGTCACGTCGTGACCATCCAGAATCACGCGTCCCGAATCGGGCGCGGCGAGGCCGACCGTCATGTAGAAGGTGGTGGTCTTGCCGGCGCCGTTTGGTCCGAGCAGACCCACGATCTCGCCCGACGCGACGTCGAGGTTGATGCCGCGGACGACGGTTCGCCCGCTGTAGGATTTGGTCAGGTCCTGGGTGCGAAGAGTGGCCATCAGCGCCCGGTCGTCGACGTTACTGGCACTTGTCTCCGGCCTTGTCCCCACCCTTGGTTTGCGTTCGGGTGCGATCGTTGCCGTCGACTTCGATCGTATCGGTGGCCTTGTGCAGGGTCAACGTGCCGCCGCTCGTCTCGCGTCCACATTGATCGACGATCGTGACCGGCGCACCCGTCACGTGGTAGCGCTCGTCCGCCGCCGTGTACGTCAGACGCGTTCCGGTCGTCTTGCGATTCTGTTCACGCAGCGTGAGCGCGTTGGCCGTGTCGTACCCCTCAGCCCGTTCAAGCTCGTTACCCGACGATTTCAGATACAGCTCGAACTTCTGGGCCACCACGTCGCCTTGCGGCCCATTCAGGTGCACCTCTCCGGTATACGTCGCCCGACGGAGCGCGTCCTCGAACTTGAACTCGTTTGAGCTCGCGGTCGTCCGCACGCGCTCCTTCTTCTGGTTCTTGTCCACCTGGTCGAGCGCGGTTGTCGTCACGACGGAGCCTGTTGCCGCGAGGTCGCCCGTCTTGTCGTCTATCGTAATCAGGTCGCCTTTGACGCTCGTGTCGCCCTGCCACAACTGCGCCTTCTCGGTGTATGTCGCTTTCGCGGCGACGCCGTCGTAGTTGAGCGCACCAGAGGTGACCTTGACCGGCTGGTCCTGCTTCAGCATCGATGGCAGCTTCGTGTCGGCGTTCTTCGCGCCCTTCTTCGGCGGCTCCAGGACACTCTTCACGTTCCCGGTGGCGATCATCGTCGGCCCAGCGAGGACGACCTCGATGTGGGTCGCGTCGACCGCAATCTGGTCGGTCGAGACGCGGGGCACCAGGATGCCGGGTTCGCTGCCGGTCAAGTCGAGCGCGCCCGCATCGACCAGGTAGCGCACCGACGCGGCGGTGCCAAACACCTTGCCGTCGGCGAAACGCGCCCCTCCCGAGAAGGCGGCCTGATCGAACGCGCTCAGCCCGGGCTTCAGGCCGACGTCGAGCCGGGCCGACCGGGCCAGCCGGTCGATCGTCGCGCTCCTCTCCCGATATTCGACGTTGCCTGTGAACCGCGCCTTCGTCAGGCCGCGGGCGGGCTCGCCGTCGGCATCGAGCGTAGCCGCCTTGACCGTGCGCGCGGCGGTGCCCGCTTCCGCCGGGAGCGTCAGTTGGACGACGTCGCGGGCGACGAGCGCCGTTGGAGTCGACCCATCGGGCGCAAGCGTGATGTCGATGGCATTCGCGGTGATCTGCCGCCCGGCCTTCCCCGTTTCGCCGGCCAGTTGGATGGACGCCTCGCCTGCAATCGTCGCCCGCTGGAGCGTCTCCCCGTCTTCGGAGTACTTCAATGTGATGTCGTGACCGCCGAGAAACTGAAGGCCGCCGACCGCGGCCTTCGACGCGGTAATTCGGGCGTTACCGTGCAATTCGAGGATATCCACGTGATTCTCGTCCGCCGTCAGGTGCGCCACGCCGTTCTCGGCGTCAATCACCTGACCGCTCCGCGCCACTTTCATGCCGCGGTCGAACCGCACGAGTTTTTCACGACGCGCGAACGCGGCCGTTCCCGACGTCACGTCGGTGGCCCCTGCCCCGGCCGCATCGGGCGTCATATGCATGATCGCCTGCTCCAGGATCGTCAACGTGTCGGCGTTCTTGTCGTACAGCATGCCCTTGCCCGACCCTGACAGCCGGCCGTGAAAGAACTCCACCGGCCCGGGCGCCCTGACCATGCCGTCGCGGCCGTCGTAGGAAGCGTGCTCGGTTTTCGCCGTGAACCCGTCCCCTTCGACAAGCTTCACGTCGCCGTCCAGATTGTAGGACTCGTCCTTCCCGACGTCTCCTTCCTTCCCGGTGACCGTGAACGACCGGCCGTCTCCACGGTCGTCGGTCGACACCTTGACGCCGAGCAGCTTCGTCGATCCGTCGGCGTAGGTCAGTTGCTTCTCGTACTCGACCCGGACGTCTTCGTGGCCGCTCTTGAAGCGGACGGCTCGTCCGCTGGTGCTCTCGACAACTGCGCGGGGGTCCGTGCGGACGAGCGACTGGGCACGAGGCTTGGTGTTGCGGCCCCTCAGGCTGACGGCGACTGCAGTAGTCACGGCCACTGCGACGACCGCTATGACGACTTTGGCCGTGTTCTGCCAGCGCATCACATCTCTGGGGGCTTCGCGTCCGAGAGCGACAGCTCGAGGTAAGTGGCCCCGTTGAACTGATTCTGCTCCAGCGAGAACGCGACGTCGAGCGCCGCCTTGTGATCGACCAGGTAGTCGTGACGCTCGGCCGCACGCCAGGCCACGGCGCGAAAGATGCGGCCGTCCTGCTTGAGCGTCATTTTGAGATGCCGTTCCTTCAGCTTTCTCGGTCCGTCCACGATTTCGACGCCGCGCGCGGCGAAGACCGGCCGGTGGTTCCCGGCGCCAAACGGCGCCAACGCGGCGAGCCCGGCCGCGACGTCGCCGCTGATGCTGCGGAACGACAGGTCGCCGTCGATGCGAAGCCGGGGCATCAGGTCTTCCGGCCCCAGGGTCTCGTCAAAGACGTCGTTCACGGCGACACGCAATTCCCTGATGCGATCGGCATCCATCGTCAGGCCGGCCGCCTGTCTGTGCCCGCCAAAACGGATGAACAAGTGCGCCGAGCGCTCGAGCGCGCCCAGCATGTCGAAACGCGAAATACTGCGGCACGAGCCGTGCGCGACCGAGCCGTCCACCGACAACACAATCGCCGGACGATGGAACGCATCGACCAGCTTTGACGCGACGATGCCGATGACGCCGCGGTGCCAGCCTTCGCCGGCGACCACCAGCACCGAACGCGCACCAACGTCGGGATCGGTCTGGACGATCTTCTTCGCGGCCGCGAGAATACCCGCTTCTTCTTCCTGCCGGCGGACGTTCTCGGCGTCCAGCTGCGCCGCGAGCGCCCGCGCCTGGTCGCCCAGCGCTTCGTCGCTCGCGAGCAGCAGCCGGGTGGCGATGTCGGGCGTGCTCATGCGGCCCGCGGCGTTCACGCGAGGCGCCAGCAGGAACGAGATATGGTAGCTGTCGATCGTCTTGCCGCTCAGGCCGGACACCTCAATCAGCGATCGCAGACCGATCTTGTGAGGTCCACGCGTCAGCAGATCGAGACCGATCTTGGCGATGACGCGGTTCTCGCCCACGAGCGGCACGACGTCGGCCAGCGTGCCGATCGCGGCGATCTTGACGAAGCCCGGAAGCAGGCTCTCGCGGTCGGTCCGCCGGCACAGCGCCTGCACCACCTTCAGGGCCACGCCGACGCCCGCGAGCGATTTGTCGGGGTACGTGCAGTCGCGCCGCTTCGGGTTGATGACCGCCAGTGCGGGCGGCAGTTCGGTGTCCGGTTCGTGGTGGTCGGTGATGATCAAGTCCACGCCGAGCTCACGGGCCCGCCGGGCGGCGTCGGCGCCGCGGATGCCGCAGTCCACCGACACGACGAGGGAGACGCCCTCGGCGTGCAGCCGCTCGATTGCGGCGGGCTGGAGGCCGTAGCCGTCGCGCAGGCGTTCGGGGATGAAGTGCACGACGTCGCCGCCCACGAGCTCGAGCGCTCGCCGCAGGATGACGGTGGACGTGATGCCGTCGACGTCATAGTCCCCGTGGATGGCGATCCGTTCGTTCCTGGCCACCGCCGCGAGCATCCGATCGACGGCCACGCCCATGTCAGCCAGCAGCATCGGGTCGTGCAGATGGTCGAGCGACGGATGGAGAAACCGCGTCGCGAGCTCGGGGTCGTCGAGCCCGCGTTGACACAGCAGACGGGCCACGATGGGCGGCACGTGGATCGCCGACGCCAATCGGGTGGCCGCCTCGTCGTCGCAGCCTTGTGACTCCCAGCGGGGAGAAACGGCGGGCATCAGCTGGCCTTTCTCCGGGCGGGCGTCACGATCCCTCGTCCACGAAATCGACGCCCAGCCGTCCGATGTTCCGAAACTTCTCGTACCGCCGTGCGAGGCGCGTGTCACTGTCGAGCGCGCTCACCTCGCGCAGCACGTCCGCGAGCACGTGGTCCACGAGCGCGGCCGCGGCCTCGGGGTCGGTGTGCGCGCCGCCGGTCGGCTCTGGAATGATGCGATCGATGATCCGGGCCTTGAGCAGGTCTGGCGCGGTCAGCTTCAGCGCATCGGCGGCCTCAACCTTCCTGGCCGGGTCGCGCCAGAGAATCGCCGCGCATCCTTCGGGCGGAATGACGCTGTAGATGGCGTACTCCTGCATCAGCACCGCATCGCCCACCGCGATCCCGAGCGCGCCTCCGCTGCCGCCCTCTCCGCTCACGATGACGATGACGGGCGTGTCGAGCAGCATCATGTCGCGGAGGTTGACGGCGATGGCCTCCGCCACGCCACGCTCTTCAGACTCGATTCCGGGGAAGGCGGCCGGCGTGTCCACGAACGCCACGATGGGCCGGCCGAATTTTTCCGCCATTCGCATCGCGCGGAGCGCCTTGCGGTAGCCTTCGGGCCTGGCGTAGCCGAAGTTGCGGAAGATCTTCTCCTTCGTATCCCCGCCCTTCACGTGTCCCACGACGAGCACCGGCCGATCCTTATAGTCGGCGAAACCCGTCATGATCGCGTGGTCGTCGGCGAAGCGCCGGTCGCCGTGGATCTCGACGAACCCGGTGAAGAGCCGCCCGATAAAGCTTTCGAGCCCTGGCCGGTTCGGATGGCGGGCGACCTGCACACGCTGCCAGGGCGTCAGCGACGCGTACACCTCGGCGCGCACCGAGGCGAGCCGGCGTCCGATCGCGTCGATGGTCCGCTGACTCGCGTCGGTGCGCGGCAGACGGGTCACCGATTCGAGCTCCTTCAGGAGCGCCTCTATCGGTTCTTCGAAGTCGAGCGTCTCAGCCATAGGGTCAGGGTTCACGGTTCACGGTTCAGGGTTCAGGGTTCACGGTTCCCCCGATTCAGGGACCTATTTCAATTCGACGGCCCCGCGGCCGACAATCTCCTCCACCTCGGCGATGAGCGTCGGCGAGGGCCGCACGCGAATCTGCGTCGAGACATCGGCGCGCACCCGGAGCGGCTTCGGACCCGACGGCACCTCGAATTCGAACGAGACGCGGCGGTCGCCGCGGTGCCGCGAGAAGACGGCGCCAAGCGCTTCGAACACGCCCCGATCGGCCGGCATCTTGACACGAATCGCGACCTCGCGGGCCAGCCGCTCGCGAACGCTGTCGAGCGGCAGAATCTCGGACGCCAGCAGCCGAACCGACTCCTCGTCCCGCTCGAGCTTGCCGCGCACGAGGATCAGCGTGCCGGTTTCGATGAGGCCGGCGCTGCGCTGAAACGTCTCCGGAAAGGCAATCACTTCGACGCCGCCCCCGGCGTCCTCGAGCGTGAACACGGCCATGCGATCGCCTTTGCGCGTCTTCAGCGGACGGCAGGCCGCGACGATGCCGCCCACGCTCGTATCGGGTTCGATGGGCCGGCGCCCGCCGGGCCCCCAGGCATCGCCGCGGGGAGCGGCCGTCGGCGCGTCCGCAAGCTCGCCGGTCGATCGGGCCCCGAATTCCTTGAGCTCGGTCCGGTAGCGATCGACGGGGTGGCCGCTCCAGTACAAACCGAGCGTTTCCTTCTCGAACGCGAGCTGCTCGATCTCGCTCCACGCCGGCGCCTCCGGCAGCCCGGCGGCCGCGCGTCCATGGTCGGCATGGTCGTCGTCGCCGCCGCCGAACAACTGCGCCTGCCCTTCGCTGCGATCGCGTTGGAGCCGGGCCCCGTACTCGCACGCCACGTCCACGGCGGCGAGCAGCCGCGGCCGGACGTCGCGTGGATGCCCGGTCACACCGCCGGCCAGTGCATCGAGGGCGCCCGCCTTCGCGAGGCTCTCGAAGACCCGCTTGTTGAACAACCGGAGATCCAGATCCTCGCAGAGCGTCTGGAGCGACGTGATGGCGCCCTTGGCCGCCCGCACCGCCAGCAGCGATTGAATCGCTCCTTCGCCCACGTTCTTGATGGCCGTCAGGCCGAATCGAACCCCCTTGGCCGTCACCGTAAACGCGAGCTGGCTCTCGTTGACATCCGGCGGCAACACCGGGATGCCCCGCTCGCGGCACTCCCCGAGATACAACGCCAGCTTGTCGGTATTCTGCGCTTCGATCGTGAGCAGCGCGGCCGCGAAATGCCACGGGTAGTTCGCCTTCAGGTACGCGGTCTGATACGCCAGGAGCGCGTACGCCGTGGAATGCGACTTGTTGAAGCCGTAGCCGGCGAAGTGCTCCATCAGGTCGAAGATGTGCGTCGCCTTCTTGTCGGCGATGCCACGCTTCTTCGCACCGTCGACGAATTTCGCCCGCTGCGCCTGCATCACCTCGGCGTTCTTCTTCCCCATCGCCTTGCGAAGAATGTCGGCCTCGCCGAGCGTGAATCCGGCCAGCTCGTTCGAAATGCGCATCACCTGTTCCTGATAGGCGATGACACCGTACGTCTCCCGCAGGATGGGCTCGAGCTGCGGCAGCTCGTACTTGATCTCGACCTTGCCGCCCTTCCTCGCGATAAAGTCGTCGACCATTCCGCTGCGGAGCGGGCCGGGGCGGTAGAGCGCGTTCAGGGCGATGAGGTCTTCGAGGGCCTGCGGCTTCGCCTTGCGCAGAATGTCGCGCATGCCGCTGCTCTCGAACTGGAAGATGCCGAAGGTCTGCCCGTCCTGGAAGAGCTGATACGTCTTCGCGTCGTCGAGCGGGATCCGCTCGATGTCGAGCCGCTCGCCCGTGGTCCGCTCGATTTCGACGATGGCATCGGCAATCAGCGTGAGCGTGCTCAGCCCGAGGAAGTCCATCTTGAGGAGACCGATGCGTTCGATCTCCTTCATGGACCACTGCGTCGTGATTTCGTCGCGCGCCCCCTTGTAGAGAGGCGCGTATTCGGTGATCGCTTTGGGCGCGATGACGACACCGGCCGCGTGGACCGAGGCGTGGCGCGTCATGCCCTCGAGGCGGCGAGCGACGCTCAGCAGCTCCTTCACTTTCGGGTCGTTCTGCTCGAGATCCCTGAGCGCCTGGTTCTCGTCGAGCGCCTTCTCGAGCGTCATGTCGAGCGCGGCGGGAATCTGCTTGGCGACCTTGTCCACGTCGGCAAACGGCATCTCGAGCACCCGGCCCACGTCGCGCACGACGGCCTTGGCCTTCATGGTCCCGAATGTGATGATCTGCGCGACATTTTCCCGGCCGTACTTGCGCGTGACGTACTCGATCACCTCGCCACGGCGGCGCTCGCAGAAGTCGATGTCGATGTCGGGCAGGGACACGCGCTCGGGGTTCAGGAACCGTTCGAAGAGCAGGTCGAAGTTCAGCGGATCGACGTCGGTGATGCGGAGGCAGTACGCCACGAGGCTTCCCGCGGCCGACCCGCGTCCGGGGCCCACCGGAATCCCCTGTTCGCGTGCGTGTCGAATGAAGTCCCACACAATCAGGAAGTACCCGGGATACTTCATCCGCTTGATCATCTCGATCTCGTACGCGAGTCTCCTCTCGTACTCGTCGACCGTGTGACGAAGCGTCCCGGCCGCGGCAAGCTGCTGGAGCCGCGCCAGCCGATCGGCAAATCCGACGCGCGTCACATGTTCGAAGTACTCGTCAAGCGTGAACGGCGCCGGAACGTCGAAGTTGGGCAGAAAGTTCTGGTTGTCGGCCAGCCTCACGTCGCAGCGCTCGGCGATGCGCAGCGTGTTGCTGAGCGCGTCCGGAAAGTCCTTGAAGGCGTCCGCCATCTGCTCCGCGGTCTTCAGAAAGAAATTCCGGCTGTCGTAGCGGAGGCGCTTGGGATCCGTAAAGGCTTTGCCCGTGCCGATGCACAGGAGCACATCGTGCGGGTGCGCGTCGGTCTCGCGCAGGTAGTGGACGTCGTTGGTGCAGACGAGCGGCAGGCTCAAGTCGCGCGCCAGCCCAGGCAGCCCGCTGTTCACGACACGCTGGTCTTCGATGCCGTGCCACTGCATCTCGAGGAAGAAATTCCCGGGTCCGAGGATGTCCCGGTACGCAGCCGCGGCTTCAATCGCCTTCCGCTCCTGCTGATGCGACAGCCCCTCGGCCACCTCGCCTTTCAGACAGCTGCTGAGCCCGATGAGGCCCTTGGCGTGCTGAGCCAGCAGGTCCTTGTCGATGCGCGGCTTGTAGTAGAACCCCTCGGTGTAGCCCGCCGACACGAGCTTGATGAGATTCTGGTAGCCCTCGTTCGTTTCGGCGAGCAGCACCAGGTGGTTGGCCGTCTCGCCGGGAACGCCGCTCTTGGTGAGGCGGCTGCCGGGCGCGACGTACACTTCGCATCCGAGGATCGGCTTCACGCCGCGCTGGCGTGCGTGGTCGTGGAAGATCACCGACGAAAACATGTTGCCGTGCTCGGTGACGGCCATCGCCGGCATCTTGAGCGCCGCCGCCTGGTCGAGCACCTCGTCTATCCGGCACGCGCCGTCGAGCAGCGAATACTCCGTGTGCAGGTGGAGATGAACGAATTCGGGCATGCGGCTCATTCCCACTCAATCGTGGACGGGGGTTTCGAACTGATGTCGTAGACCACGCGGTTGATGCCGCGCACTTCGTTGACGATGCGGGACGAGATGCGGGCGAGCAGATCGTGCGGCAGGCGCGCCCAGTCGGCCGTCATGCCGTCGCGGCTCTCCACCGCACGAATCGCGACCGTGTACTCGTAGGTCCGCTCGTCCCCCATCACACCCACGCTTTGGACGGGCAGCAGCACCGCGAAGCTCTGCCACACCCGCGTGTACCATCCGTCGCGCTTGACCTCTTCGGCGACGATGGCGTCGGCGCGCCGCACCAGGCTCAGCCGCGGCGGCGTCACCTCGCCAAGAATCCGCACCGCCAGACCGGGACCCGGGAACGGCTGTCTCATCACGAATTCATCGTCGAGCCCAAGCTTCCGGCCGACCACGCGAACCTCGTCCTTGAACAGCTCACGGAGCGGCTCCACCAACGCCATCCGCATGCGCTCGGGCAAGCCGCCGACGTTGTGGTGGCTCTTGATGAGCGCCGACTGCCCGACGATCGACACCGACTCGATGACGTCGGGGTACAGCGTACCCTGTCCGAGGAAATCCACCTGCCCCAGCTTCGCCGCCTCTTCTTCGAACACGTCGATAAAGGTCGATCCGATGACCTTGCGTTTCCGCTCGGGGTCGACGACCCCTTTCAGCCGCTCCAGAAACATCGCGGACGCATCGGCGAACACGAGCGGAAGATTCAGCCGCTCGAACCGCTTGCGAATCTGCGCGGCCTCGTCCAGCCGGAGCACGCCGTTGTCCACGAGGATGCACGTCAGGTTGCGGCCGATGGCACGGTGAATCAGCAGCGCGGCGACCGTCGAATCGACGCCGCCGCTCAACCCGCAGACCACCCGTCCGCTGCCGACTTGCGCGGAAATCCTGGCCGTGGCCTCCTCGATAAACGACGCCATCGTCCAGTCGCCGGTGCAGCCGCACACGCCGTACGCGAAGTTGCGCAGAATCTCCAGGCCGCTCTCGGTGTGCGCGACTTCAGGATGAAAGAGCAGCGCGTAGAGCGCGCGACTCTGGTCGATCATCGCCGCCACCGGCGCGTTCGCGCTCGTCGCGACGATCGAGAAGCCGGCGGGCGGCGCCGCCACGAAGTCGCCGTGGCTGGCCCAGACACGGATCTCGGCGGGCACGCCGGTGAACAGCGGCGCCGCGTGCGTGACGGTCACCGTCGCGTGGCCGAATTCGCGCTGTCGTGCCGGCGCGACAGCGCCCCCGAGGGAGTGCGCCATCAATTGCATGCCGTAGCAGATGCCCAGCACCGGGATGCCCAGCTCGAAGACGGCCGGGTCGCATTTCGGCGCACCCTCGTCGGATACGCTCTTCGGTCCGCCGGACAGAATGATCCCCGCGGGTCGGCGTCGCCCGAATCGCTTCGGCCGCCGCATCGGGCGCCCAGATCTCCGAATACACCGAAAGCTCTCGAAGCCGGCGCGCGATGAGTTGTGTGTACTGGGACCCGAAGTCGAGAACGACGATGGTTTGATGGCTCACCGAAACGGCCTGTCCTGACCTTGTCGACCGGAGTGGAGTGATTAGCCGCTATTATAGCGGGGTGGCTATGCGGCGGACCACAATATGTTGTAGTGCACTTGCCCTCATAGCGGCCCTGTCGCTCTTGGGAAGTGCGCAACGACGACGCCGTGTCGCTGCGCCGTATCAAGCAAACGCACCCGGACGACCGGACGCCGCTCTCGCTCGTCTCCGCTGACGACACTCTGGACGCTGGCCTTCAACAGTGCGATCGCGGCGCCGCCCGCATATGACGCGACACGCGGTTTCTTTCCGATCATGGGCGATCAGATCGCCGCCTACGAGCTCATCAGTGGCACGCGGCTCTGGATGGCGACCGCGCCCACGCGCGTTGAGCCGGCCACAGGCGACGATCTCGTTTTCGTTGTCGAGCCGGCCGCGATCGTTGCGCTGCGCGCGACCGATGGCAGCCGCGCATGGGAACTGCCGTTCGCGGAGAAGCTGGCCGTTCCGCCCGTGTGGGACAACGGCTGGCTCGTCGTGGCGACCGCGGCCGGCGAGGTGCTCGCTCTTCGCGCGACGGACGGCCAGATCATCTGGCGCCGCGACCTCGGCGCTCCGCTGCACGGCCGTCCTGCGTTCGCGGGCGATCGCGTGTACCTGCCGATGAGCGATTCTCGCGCCGTCGCGCTTCGCGTCGACACGGGCGCGCCGGTTTGGGAACGCCGGCTCGGCGGTGCGGCGAACGACGTCCTCGCGCTCGACGACCGAATCTATCTGGGATCGCAGGACAAGTACATGTACTGCCTGAACGCCGAGGATGGCGACGTCGAATGGCGGTGGCTGACCGGAGGTCCCGTGATCGGTCAGCCGGTGGTGGACGAGAACACGGTGTTCTTCGTCTCGCTCGACAACGTATTGCGGGCGCTCAACCGGTCGAGCGGCGTACAACGATGGAAGAGGGCCCTGCCCTTGCGTCCCGTATCGGGGCCGCTCAAGGGCGTCGACGCGCTGGTCGTGACCGGCGCTTCTCCGGTCCTGCGCGCGTACAAATTGCGGGACGGCGCGCCAGCCGGCGAACTCGCCATCGCCGGTGAAGCCGGTGAGGTCGTGGCCCCGCCCCGGCTGCTCACGACGCCCTCGCTGCCGCTGCCGATCCTGATTGCCGTGACACGCGAAATCGTCAAGGGATGGACGGTGGTCGCCTTGACTCGTTCGGTCGAACCGGCGGTCACCGCGATTACGCCGCTCCCGAACCTGATCGGGATGACTCCACCCGTTCAACCATGACCACCGCGCTTGCCCGGGCGACGGTCCTCGGCGCCCGGCGGTACAGCGTGAGGTAGGCTCCGGCGGCCGCCAGGCCGATGTACTCAAAGGCGAGCCCGCGGATGATGAGGGCAGCCAGTTGCACGGGGAACACCGCGAGGCCGACGAGGGGCACAAACGCAATCAGCCCCACGCCCGACAACGCCAGCCATGACACGAGCGTTCCGGCGACGACCAGAGCGAGGACAATCAGGAAGATCCTCGCCAGTACTGAAAAGTCCGCGCGTACGAACCGCCCCACCGCGCGGCACGCCTCCCCCAGGCTGAGGCCGTCGGAAGCCATCGCGATCTGCAGGAGCAGGTAGAAGAGGTTGATCAGCGTAATCCACGCGATCAACAGCGCCGTGGCCAGCGCCGCGATCGCCGTCCATCCAATCACGCTGACGACACCGGCCGCCGCCCGGTAGCCGTAGACGACGCAGGTCAGATACACGCCGGCGGAGATGACGTACGCGAACATCAGTGCGAGACCGAGCCCCAGGTACGGGCGATACAGCCGCACGCACCCGCCCATGAAACGCTGCAGCGTAAAGGTCGCCGCCGGCCGAAGGCTGTCGATGGTCACCGGCTCGAGCTCCACCGGACCTGCCGACTCGTCTGCCGCCAGGAGCACGTCGAGCGTCCCGCCCTTGACCAGGCACATCAGCGCTGATCCGCTGGCCAGTGCAATCACGAAGGCGGTCGCGAACGACACGAGCGCGACCGGCTCGGCCGTCAGCTCGCGCGCGATTCTCGCGACGATATCGCGCATGCCGCCCTGCAGCAGCTCGCCGAGATCGGCGCCGACGAGCACCGCGACGAGCACGGCCGCGCCAAGAATCGGCACCGCCAACAGCACCTGAAAGGTCGTTTCCGCCAGGGCCTGGATTGCGACCGTCTGCCAGTTCGCCGCCGCGAGAAGGGCGCCGCGCTTGAGGAGGAGTTTCAGGTTCACATCAGCCGTACGGAGTGCGTGATCGTCTCTGCGCGTTCAATTGTATGCTGGTCCGACCGGCTGCAGCCGGTCGGACGACATGCCCTTCTTCATGCGGACGCTGGCCGGACGACTCGTGCTCAGCGGCCTGCTCGCCACGCTGGCGGTTGCCGTGGCGGGCCGGGCGCTCGAAGGCGCCCGGTTCGGTTCGACCGACGATGAGGCGTTATCGCGCGTCGAGGCCGAGTTCCGCCGCCAATTCGACACGAGCGCCGCCGCGCTCGGCGCGATGGCGGCGCGCGTCTCCTCCGAGCGCGTCGCCATTCAAACGGCCGTGCGCGATCCCGCGGCGGCGGCTCCGTTGTTCGACATCGTGTCAGACGCGTTGCCCGCCGACCAGGCAGGACGCACGGGCATTACGGTATACGACGCGGCCAGCCGGCCCGCCGCGTGGGCCGGTCGCGCCGTCGATCTGACCAAGCAACTCGTGAGCGGTCCGCCGGCGTTCTTCGTGGCTCCAGGAGCCCTCGGGCCGCGCCTGGTCCGGGTGGAACCGATTGTCGACCCGAACCGGCCCGGCTCGCCTCGCACGGCGACCATCGTGGTCGAGCAGTCGCTGGCCGGCCTGCAGCTGGCGTCGGGCCTGGCGCCCGACACCGCGATCGTCGCGACCTCGCTTGTCCCCGTCACGATACGAACGCAGTTTGGCAGTCCAGGGACCGCGAGCAATCGTCCGCTGGCGACGGGCAACTACACCTTTGTGATCCCCTCTGGCGGCGGCGGTCTTCTCATCGAGGCCGAAGTCTCGCGCGCCGATCTGGTGGCGGCGCGATCTCGCTGGCGAACCCGCACGTGGGCGGCAAGCGCGACCGTGCTGACGCTTACGCTGCTGTTGTGTGCCGGCCCGTTGCTCGACGTCCGCCGCCGGGCCCGCACGGCGGGAGTATTTCTGGCGGCGACGGCGGCCATCGCCGCCATCGTCCTCGTCGGTCGCGTCGTCCTGCTGAGCGTGGCGACGTCGCTCGCCGGTCCGCAGCCGATTCGAAGCGCCAGCCCACGTCTTTCTCACTGCGCTGACCGCGGCGGCCCTTGTGGGACTGCTCGTCGAAGCGCTCAGGCGCCGTCGCAACGCGAAACCGCGACCAACCCTGTGGTTGAGGAGCGGCGCGGCCGCGCTCGGCGACTACCGCGTTGCTGCCGTGTACTTCGTGACCGGCGCCGTCGCAGCCGGAATCCTCGCCGTCTACGAGCGCTTCCTCCAGTACGTCGTGGCCCGCACCGACCTCGACCTCCTGCATTTTTCGCTTCACCCGTTCGGCGTCGAGCGGCTCGCGGCCGGCATCGGCCTCGTGCTCCTCCATGCCGCCGTCGTATGGGGGGCGGCCATGGTCGTGCACGCGGGCGGCGTCTTCCGGCGCGCGCCGCGACGATGGGATCTTCACGTCTCGGCGGTGGTCGGCTGGCTGGTTGGCGCGTTCGCCGCTGTCAGCGTCATCCATGCCCGGACACCGTCGACGCCGTTGCTGCCGTGGAGCGTCTCTCTCGTGGCTGCTGGCGCCTGCGCGGCGGTCTTCGCCCGGCTCTCGCGCCGGTCGCGGCGCGCATCGCAGACGGCCGGACTCGTTGCGCTTTTCGTCGCGTTGGCGGTCCCCGCGATCGCCATGTACCCGTCGCTCTTCTTCTATGCGACGGATGCGAAAGAACAACTGATCGCGACGACGTTCGCACCGCAGGCCATCAGTCAGCGCACCAACCTGAAGGATCGCCTCTATCAGACGCTCGACCAGATCGATGCGTTGCCCGGGCTCGCCGACTACGTGGCGACGTCCTCCACCGCGTCGGCACCCACCATCGAGCGCGCGTTCGCGGTCTGGTCGAAGACGGCCCTGGCCGCCTACCGCCTCACGTCGTCGGTTGAGCTCTACGGCGCCGACGGCCGGCTCGTGAGCCGCTTCGCGCTCCTGCCCGAGTACAGCACGCCTCGGCCCGAGGCCACGAGCTGCGACTGGGAACTCTTCGAGGAAGTGTGGCCATTCGGCGCCGCCGAACGGCACATTCCGCAAGCCAGCCGCGGCATCTGCGAAGGAGGTGTCATTCGCGGAGCGATCGTGGTTCGCGTGATGCTCGACTACCGCACCCTGCCGTTCATCACGTCTCAAAACCCGTACCTGGAGTCGCTGCGGCCGCCGTCGGCGCCGGAGGGCTCGCAAGGCAACGACGTTGAATTTGTCGGCTACGGCTGGAGCCGAGCGCCGGCCTACGTGTCGGGGACCAGCACCTGGACGCTGCCCGACGACGTGTTTCAGCGCGCCGTCGCGTCGCGCGACGCGTTCTGGACCACGCTCGTCCGCGACGGCGAGCGTTTCCGCGTCTATCTGATGAACGACCGCGGCGGCATCTACGCGCTCGGGTACTCGTCGCTGACGTGGTTCGGTCATCTCGTGAATCTCGCGGAGCTGGTGGTGCTGACAGGCGCGCTGTACGCGCTGCTCCTGGCGGGCGCCGCGCTCTTTGCCTTTATCGCCTCGACTTCGCCGGCCAGCGGACGTGCGTTGCTCCGCGAGTTTCGGTCGAGTTTTTACCGCAAGCTGTTCCTGGCGTATTTCGTCGGCGCCATCGTGCCGGTCGCGATCCTGGCGTTCGCCGTGCGGACGTACTTCGCCGCCCAGGCCGGGGCCGGCGTTGAAGACGCCGCCGCCCGAACGGCCACCGTCGCGCAGCGGCTGGTCGAGGATCTGGCGACGGTTCAGCAACGCAGCCAGGCCGCGTTGTCGTCAATCGACGATCAGATCATGGTGCTCGTCAGCCGGGCGATCGATCACGACGTGAATCTGTTCAGCCGGTCCAGCCTGGAAGCGACGAGCCAGCGGGATCTCTTCGCGTCGCAGCTGTTGTCGCCCCGGACACCGAGCGTCGTCTACCAGCGGATCGTGCTCGACAGGCTGCCGACGTTCGTCAGCATCGAACAACTGGGGAGCTCGAGCTACATGGAAGCGGCCGCCCCAATCCGCGCCGGTGGACTCGACGGCATCGTCACGGTGCCGCTGCCGCTCCGGCAGCTGGAGATCGAGCGGCAAATCGACACGCTCGATCGGTACGTCGTCTTCGGCGCGGTGCTGTTCAGCCTGCTGGGAGCCGGCATCGGTTACGGGATGGCGGAGCGGATTGCCGATCCCATCAACCGCCTCAGCCATGCCACGCGGCGCATCGCCAGAGGCGATCTCGATGCGCACACCGCGGCCGCCTCGGCCGACGAGCTCGGCCGCCTCGTCGAGGATTTCAACCGGATGGCCGACGACCTCAAGCGCCAGCGCGCCGAGCTCGAGCGCAGCCAGCGTCTCGAGGCCTGGGCCGACATGGCGCGCCAGGTGGCCCACGATATCAAGAATCCGCTGACGCCGATTCAGTTGTCGGCCGAACACGTGCAGCGGGTCAACATCGATCGCGGCCGCCCGTTGTCGCCCGTGCTCGACGACTGCGTCCACGCCATCCTCAACCAGGTGTCGTTGCTCCGGCAGATCTCGGCCGAGTTCTCCAGCTTCGCCTCGTCGCCCACGGCGCGTCCCGAGCCGACAGAACTGCCGGCGATCATCGAAGAAGTGGTGGCCCCGTACCGTACCGGGCTCACGGGCCGCATCACGATCGACGTCGAAGCGTCCCCTGACGTGCCGAAGGCGATGATCGACCGCACGCTGTTCGCCCGCGCCCTTACCAACGTGATCGAGAACGCCCTCCACGCCATGCCCGGGCGTGGCCGGCTGGCGATTCGAGCCCACGCGCGCCCGCCCGTCGTCGTGATTGACATCATGGACACGGGCGTCGGGATGGACGCCGACGCGATATCGCGGATGTTCGAGCCCTATTTTTCGACGAAAGCCACCGGCACCGGCCTCGGGCTGACAATCGCCAAACGCAATATCGAACTGATTGGCGGGAAGATCACCCTGACGAGCACGCGCGGCGTGGGCACGACCGTCACCGTCACGGTGCCGGCGGCGTGATCGACCAGGTCGAGCGTCAGTTGAGTGGGAGGTCGCCGACCGCGGGCCCGTCGCTTCCGGCCTGCGCGCGCGGCGGATGATCGCCGTCACCGCGACGCCGCAGGCGCGTGATGGCCATGCCGATAAACGGTGCCGCGAGGTAGGAATACGATATCGCCACCAGCACGCTGCGCGGATGCGTCCAGATTGCCACGATCCCCGCCGAGATCAGAAACAGCACGCGGAACGGCCGGCGGCTCTGCAGATCGAGATCCTTGAAGCTGTGGAAGCGGACCGTGCTCACCATCAGCACGGCCGGAATCAGCACCAGGGTCATCGCCGCGAGTGCCGCCGGGTAGTCTTTGAACCCCGACGGATACGCAAACACCGTCGCCGCCAGCACGCCCGCCGCCGCCGGACTCGGCATGCCGACGAAATACCGCTTGTCGCCGCCGGCGGCGCTTTGAATATTGAACCGCGCGAGTCGCATGGCGGCGCACGCCACGAACATGAATCCCGCGGCCCAGCCCAGCTGGCCGAGCGGCGATAGCCCCCACGCAAACAGCAGCACGGCCGGCGCGATTCCGAACGACACGACATCGGCCAGCGAGTCGAGCTGGAGACCGAAGGCGCTCTCGGTCCCGGTCAACCGCGCGATGCGGCCATCGAGGACGTCCAGCGCGTACGCGAAGCCGATGAACGGCGCCGCCGTCTCGTACTCCCCGCGCATGGCATACACGATGGAGACGTACCCGCACCACATGTTGCCCATCGTCAACAGGCTGGGCAGGAGGTAGACGCCGCGGCTGAGGCGCGGGCGCGGTCTGCCGTCCTGCCGCCGGAAGAAGCGAAGGCGCCGGACTGGTTCGTTGAGCACGGTCATTTCGAGTGTAGCACCGCGATCACCGTTTCGCCTCCGCGCACGACGTCCCCGACGCTGACGGTGATTTCGGTCGTGTCCGGCATGAACACGTCCATCCGCGACCCGAACTTCATGATCCCGAGCCGCTGCCCCGCCTTGACCGCCGCGCCGTCTTCAAGGCGGCAGACTACGCGGCGCGCGAGAACGCCGACGATTTGGCGCGCGACAATCGATTGCCCCTGGTGGTCGATCCAGATTTCGCTCCGCTCGTTCACGGTGGCGGCCTCGCGGCGATACGCCGGGAGATAGCGGCCTCTCGTCAGCGTGATGCGTGTGACGCGCCCTGAGGCCGGGACCCGGTTGACGTGCACGTCCATCGGCGAAAGAAAAATGCTGACTTGCCGCCACGACCCGGGCGGCGCGGCATCCGCCATCGCCGGTCCGGCGAACAGCACCCGACCGTCGGCCGGCGACAGTACGTCTTGTTCCGAGGTGGTGGCCGGAACCTGGCGGTCCGGGTCGCGAAAGAAGAACGCGAAAAAGGCTGCGAGCACGCCCAGGGGCAGGGCAAGTATCCACCCCGCCACCACGCCGGCGGCCGCGGCAGCGGCCAGCGCGCCGACAATAAACGGGTAGCCAGCCGGATCGATACGCAAAGGGAACAGCGCGCGAGGCGGCGGCTACTTGGCGCGCCGACGCACGATGTCTTCCATCTGGTCTTTGATCTTCAGCTTGCGCTTCTTCAAGGTGACTTCTTCGAGCTGGTCTTGTTCCGAGAGGTAGTGCTTGGCGGTGAGTTGGGTGAGGCGATCTTCGAGTTCGTGATGCTTGGCGACCAGTTCGTGATATTCCTGGTCGGTCTGCTGAAACAGGGGCTGTGGGTTTTCGGTCTGCTCATTCATGCTCGGCCTCCTTCATCAAAGAGAGGGCAAGACGACGTCAATCCGGTCGGGTCGCGCGGCTGCATGATGATCCCTGCGTGTAGGGCGAACGTAGCACAAGGTCAGAAGCCTTGCAAGCTCAAGGAAGACCGTTTCGCCACAGCACCAGGGCGTCTTCCGCAGGGTGACTATAGTAGGCGCGGCGCACCCCTTCCACCGAGAACCCGAACTTCTCGTACAGCATCCGGGCGGGCCCGTTCGAGAGCCGGACTTCGAGCGTGGCGCGGAGCGCTCCCATCCGGGCGCCGTCCTCCAGCACGCGCTGCAACAGCGTGCTGGCCGCTTGCGCCCGGCGATGCGCCGGCAACACCGCCAGGTTGTTGATGTGAAGCTCGTCGAGCACGAGCCAGAACGAACAGAAGCCCACGGCCTCGCCGAGCGGCGTCTTCGCCAGATAGAAATGCGAGACGCCGCGATTGTCGAGCTCGGTGAGATACATCTGGCGCGTCCACGGACTGGTGAACGAGGCTTCCTCGATCGCGAGGATGTCGTCGATTTGGGATGGCAACGACAGCGGCTCGATCGTCCAGGTGATCATCGCGGTTGTAGCGGCTCCTATCGCGTTCGCTGCAGCTCGACGTCTGGCCGACGGACGTAAAGCGCGTGCAGCCGCGCGGGACTGGTCGCGAGCCCCCGGCCGGCGCTGACGGTCGCCATGCAGCCGATCGCGCCGGCGATCAACACCGGAGCGACGATGCGATGTCGTGAGCCGCCGGGGTGAATCGCGTGCTCGTAGCGCACGGCGCCGTCGCCGACGAATGTCGCTGATGCCGTGTCGTGGCTCGTCCACGCCGCCAGCGTGAGGGTTGGACTCGCCACCGCCGGCGCTTCGACCTCAACCAGCCGTTCGGGCGTGAACACGGCGGCGTCCGCCACCCGGTAGAGCGCGGAGAACACGTCGCCGCGCTGCGCATCGATCCACGACGCCACGAGCGCCCCTGGCGCGAGGCCCCGGCTGGCGAGCTGCGCGTGCGCCTCGAGCGCCGAGACGCCGACCACCCGCCGCCCGCTGACCAGTGCCAGCCCCTGCATCGTCGCAATCCCGATGCGCAAGCCTGTGAACGATCCCGGGCCCGCCGCCACGGCAAAGACGTCGATCGACGACCACTCGGCCCCGAGCGCCGCGAGCTCACCCGGCAGACGCGCGCCGTGCTTGCGGGACGCGTCGCCCGGTCGCTCGTCGAGAATCCGACCGTCTTCGACGAGCGCCACGCTTCCGGCGCGCT
This sequence comes from uncultured Acidobacteriota bacterium, assembly GCA_963755195.1. Taxonomy (GTDB): domain Bacteria; phylum Acidobacteriota; class Vicinamibacteria; order Vicinamibacterales; family CAVVIG01; genus CAVQJU01. The sequence continues at coordinate 1,030,204 of CAVWIZ010000002.1, forward strand.
CCGACGTGTCCAGCGCCAACACACGCATGCGTTAGACTTTAAGCATATGTCAGCGTCGGCGACTCCGGCGATGCGGCAGTACTTGGATGCCAAAGAGCAGCACCGGGACGCGATCGTCTTGTTCCGCATGGGGGACTTCTACGAGATTTTCTACGAAGATGCCCTCGTCGCGTCGCGCGCCCTCGAAATCACGCTGACATCTCGCTCGAAGGACGCCAACGGCGGCGGCATTCCGATGTGCGGCGTGCCGCACCACGCCGTCGACACCTACATCGCCCGGCTTGTGAAGAAGGGGTTTCGCGTCGCGATCTGCGACCAGGTCGAAGACCCTCGCAAAGCGAAAGGCCTCGTCAAGCGCGAGGTCGTGCGCGTCGTCTCGCCGGGCACGCTCACCGATGCCAGCTTTCTCGACGCGCGCGAGCCCGCATTTCTCATGGCGATCGCTCCGGACGGCGCGGCCGGCGGCGGGGTACGGTTCGGCGTGGCTCTCCTCGACCTGTCGACGGGAGAGTTCACCGCGGCCGAGTACGACGGCCCGGACGGCGTGCAGGCGCTCGCCGACGAGGTGGCCGTGCTCAAGCCGCGCGAGCTCGTCGTGCCTGCCGGCGCGGCGCTGCCGCCGCTGGTCAACGCGGCGGCGATTCCGGTGACCGCGATCGACGCGTGGATGTTCGACACCGAGTCGGCCCGCCGGACGCTGCTCACGCAGCTGCACGCGGGAGGGCTCGAGGGATTCGGCCTCGATCGCCACCCGGCCGCCGTGTCTGCCGCCGGGGCGCTCGTGCATCACCTGCGCAACACCCAGAAAGTGGACATGGCCCACGTGCGGGCGATCGTGTATCGCCCGCGGGCCGACGCGCTGCTGGTGGACCCGACCACGCTCGAGCATCTCGAGGTCATCGAGGGCGCGGAGGGCGACCGTCAGGGATCGCTTCTCGACGAGATCGATCGCACCATGACGTCAATCGGCAGCCGTCTGATGCGCTCGTGGCTGCTCCGGCCGCTCGTCATGCTCGAACCGATTCGCGATCGCCTCGACGCGGTCGAAGAGCTCGCGTTTCTGACGACCGACCGCGGCAAGTTTCGCGACGCGATCAAAGGAGTCCAGGACCTCGAACGGCTGCTCGCCCGCGCCGCGCTCGGCACGGCCGGCCCGCGCGACCTGGTCGGCCTGAAGCACTCGCTGGCCATCATTCCCCGCGTGCGCGCCGTGCTGACGGCCCTGCGCGCACCGCTCGTCCGGTCGCTGCTGGCGGAGCTGGACGACCTCGCCGACGTCCGCGACGACATCGAGCGCACGCTGGCGGACGATCCGCCGGCGCTTGCCCGCGAAGGCGGCTTCACGCGCGACGGCCGCGACCCTGAGCTCGACGACCTGAGGCGGATCAGCCGGTCGGGCAAGCAGGTGATCGCGGAAATGGAGGAGCGCGAGCGGACACGCACGGGCATCTCGTCGCTGAAGGTCCGCTTCAACCGTGTGTTCGGGTACTACATCGAGATCTCGAAGTCGAACCTCCACGCGGTGCCGGCCGACTACCTCCGCAAGCAGACCATCGCGGGCGGCGAACGGTACATTACGCCGGACCTCAAGGACTACGAGGAAAAAGTGCTCGGCGCCGACGCCCGCATCGTCGAACGCGAGCTCGAGATCCTTGAAACGCTGCGGCGCGCGGTGGCCGCCGAGGCCCCGCGGATTCAGGCGTCGGCTCGCGCGCTCGCCACCCTCGACGTCCTCGGCGCGTTCGCGGAGGTCGCGGCGATCAACAACTACACCAAGCCCCACATGCACGACGGCGACGAGATGGCTGTGCTCGACGGCCGCCACCCGGTTGTGGAACGCCGCGCTCCGGCATCAGCGTCCACTGATGCAGCATCCTCCACCGGCGGCCGCGAGTTCGTGCCGAACGACATCGCGCTCGACGGCTCGGCCCGGCAGCTGGTCATCCTCACGGGGCCCAACATGGGCGGCAAGTCCACGTACCTGCGCCAGGTCGCCCTGACCTGCATCATGGCTCAGGCGGGATCGTTCGTGCCGGCGCGGGAAGCCAAGATCGCCTTGGTCGATCGCATTTTCGCGCGCGTCGGCGCCTCCGACAACATCGCTCGCGGTCAATCGACGTTCATGGTCGAGATGCAGGAGACCGCCAGCATTCTTCACTCCGCCACGTCGCGCAGCCTCGTGGTGCTCGACGAGATCGGCCGCGGCACCGCCACATTCGACGGGTTGAGCATCGCGTGGGCGGTCGCCGAATACCTGGCCACGAACCCGCGCATGCGGCCCAAGACGCTGTTCGCCACCCACTATCACGAGCTGACGGACCTGGCCGACGCAACCCCGGGAGTCGTCAACTTCCACGTGGCCGCGCGAGAGTGGAAGGACGAGATCATCTTCCTGCGCAAGATCGTCCCAGGCCGATCCGATCGCAGCTACGGCATTCAGGTGGCGCGGCTCGCGGGACTGCCCGGCCAGGTCATCGATCGGGCGCGCGAAATCCTTCAGGCACTCGAACGCGACGAGCTGTCTCGCGGCGGCCGGCCCTCGCTGAGCGGCACGCTGACCGAACCCCAACAGCAGCTTGGGCTGTTCCAGCCGCCGGCCGACGACCGCGTGCGCGACGCCCTGGCCGCCGTGGATCTGGATCGCATCACCCCGATCGAAGCCCTCGGTCTGCTGGCGGAACTCAAGAAGCAGTTATGAAGGTTCTGCCCTTCTTGGTGGCTGCCATGGCGGTGGCGTCTGGGGCCTGCCTGCGGCGCCCCGTGCCCAACCCCAATGTCCTCATCGTCGCGGTCGTCAGCGCCCCCAACACCCTCGACCCGCGAGTGGCCTCCGATGATGTGTCGCAGAAGGCAGACCAGTTGATCTTCAACGGCCTGATGACTTTCGACGAACAGCTGCGGGTCGTGCCCGACCTGGCCGAGCGCCTCGAGAACCCCGAGCCCGCCGTGTACGTGGTGACGCTGCGTCGCGGCGTTCGCTTTCACGACGGCCACGAGCTGACGTCCGCCGACGTGGTCTACACGTTTCGCACCCTGCTCGATCCGGCCTTTGTGACGCCTTACAAGGGCGCGTTCCGTCTGCTCAAGTCAATCGACGCCCGCGATCGCTACACGGTGGTGTTCACGCTGAAGGGGCCGTTCGGATCGTTTCCGGTCAACCTCGTCCAGCCGCAGATCGTGCCTGACGGCGCCAGCGTCTCGCTTCGCGAGCGGCCCGTGGGAACGGGCCCCTACCAGTTCGTCAAATATGTCGTTGACGATCACCTCGAGCTGGCGGCGTTTGACGGCTACTTCCGGGGCCGGCCGCGAAACGACGGCGTCATCTTGAAGGTTGTGCCCGACAACATCATGGCCGGCCTCGAGCTGCGCAAAGGCACCACCGACGTCGTCGTCAACGACCTGCCGCCCGACATGGTGTTTCAACTCGAGCGCGATCCACATCTTCAGGCGCCGCGATCTCCGGGCGTGGACTATCAGTACATGGGCCTCAACCTGCGCGATCCCATCTTGAAGGACGTGCGCGTTCGGCAGGCCATCGGCTACGCCATCGATCGGCAAGCCATCGTCGACTACCTCCGTCGAGGAATGGCGATTCCGGCAACTGGCATTCTGCCACCCAACTCGTGGGCCTTCGACCCCGGCGCGTTCACCTTCGCCCACGATCCGGCGAAAGCCCGCGCCCTGCTCGACGACGCCGGCTACCGCGATCCGGACGGCGATGGACCGGCGGCGCGCCTCCATCTCACCCTCAAGATGTCGAGCATCGAGTTCAATCGCCTTCAAGGGGCCGTCATCCAGCAGAACCTGCGCGCGGTCGGTATCGACCTCGACGTGCGCACCTACGAGTTCGCCACGCTCTTCGCGGATGTGCTCAAGGGAAACTTTCAGATGTACTTCCTTCAATGGACCGGCGGCGCGGTGGTCGATCCCGACATCCTCCGCCGCGTGTTTCACTCCAACCAGACGCCCCCGGCCGGCTTCAACCGCGGTCACTTCAGCGATCCCCGCGTTGACCGCCTGCTCGACGAGGCCACCACGTCCACCGACGAGGCGCGGCGCCGCACCTTGTTCAACCAGGTTCAGCGTCTCATCGCGGAGCAGGCGCCGTATATCAGCCTCTGGTGCAAGACCAACGTCATCGTCGCACGGCGCGATCTCACGGGTATTCGTCTTCTGCCGACCGGCGATTTCTCATTCCTCAGAGACGTCTCGCGATCGACCGGCCACTGACCCCTGTCCACCGATCCCCGCCATCGACCACCGACTATAATGTCCGCGCGCAATGAATCTGCCATTTAAGTACGAGGGAGTCACCCTGGGCGTGTTCGGCGGCGCCACGCCGACAGCCACCGCTTTCGACGACGCCCGCGTCGTGATCCTGCCCATCCCGCTCGATCGGACCACCTCGTACGGCGCAGGCACGCGGAACGGACCCCACGAAATCCTCGTCGCCTCCTCGCACCTGGAGTTGTGGGACGAAGAGACCCAGACCGACGTGCACGGCATCGGCATCTGCACGCTGCCCGAAATGGAGTTGCCGTTTCCGACGATGGACGAGGTCATGCGGGAGGTTCGTCGGGTGGCGTCCGAACTCGTCGCGCGCGGAAAGTTTCCGGTCGTCCTGGGTGGCGAGCACTCGGTGACGGCTCCTGTCGTCGCCGCCCTGGCTGCAAAACACCCCGGCCTGTCGGTACTGCAAATCGACGCGCACGCCGATCTGCGCGATTCGTTCATGGGCACGCCGCACAGCCACGCGTGCGCGATGCGCCGGACGCTCGAATATGCGCGCGGCACGCAGGTCGGCGTCCGCAGTCTGTCCACCGAAGAGGCGGCCGCAGCGCCAACGCTACCGACGACGATCTTCTACGACTTCAACATGCGGCAGGACAAGTCGTGGATCGACCACGTCGTCGACTCGCTCGGCGAGGAGGTGTACATCACGATCGACTGCGACGGATTCGATCCGGCAATCATGCCGGCGGTCGGGACGCCGGAACCTGGCGGGCTGAGCTGGTATGAAGGCCTGGCCCTGCTCCGCCGTGTCATCGAACGGCGGCGCGTGGTCGGCTTCGACATCGTCGAGTTGTGTCCGATACCCGGGAACGTCGCCCCGAGCTTCCTGTGCGCGAAGCTGCTCTACAAGATCTTGTCCTACCGGTTCAGCGCCGAGCTCACGTAGCCAAGCTAGGCCTTCGCCAGGGCGTCGAGCTCTCGTTTCGCGTCCGCGTTGAACGGAGAATCGGGAAACTCTTCTATCAGGCGGTTGAAGGTTTGTTTGGCGTCGCTCGCCCGGCCCGCGTCCCGATACGTGCGCCCGAGCTGCATGAGGATTCCGTCGATCGGAAGCCCCCCGTCCTTTCGCTGCGCCAGTTCCTTGTACGTGGTGATCGCCTGATCGAACTCCCCGCTGCGCGCCCGCGCTTCCGCCATGCCGAGGCGCGCTGTCTGGCCGTAGAGTTTGTTGCCGGCGCGATCGATCACCTGCTGGTACGCCTTGACTGCTTCACCGGGATTGCCCAGCGCCATCTGTGTCGAGGCTTCCTGGTAGCGCGCGAAAATGCCCGCGTCGGTCGACGGGTAGGCGTCGGCCGCGGCCTTGAACTTCACGATCGCGGCCTGGGCCCGCTCGCGCTCGGTCGGAAAGGAGCGGCCGGCCGTCCCTGGAGCCGGCGGCGGGCCGACTCGCGTTTCCTGCACGATCATCGCCTCGGCGAGCAGCGCATGGACACCGTGCTCCTCGCGTTGTTGCCAGGCCCAGTATCCGATGGCCGCCGCGCCCACCACCACTACGGCCGCCGCGAGCCACGTGAACTCGCGTTTGCGCTCCGTAAAGAGATCCTGCGCCTGGCGCGTCAATGCGCCCAGGTCGTTCTGCTTCAGGCGTTGCCGTTCGGCTCGTTTCATGACGTTATGGTGAGTGCATGATAGCACTACACGCGGGCCGCCGTGGCCGGCTCGTCAAGCCTTCGCGAACGCCAGGCGCGCGCGCTCGCCCTGCAACTCGTGCAGCAACCGCATCACGTTGTAGGCGGTCAGCTCCACGAGGAGCGTCGTCACCTTCGCGTGCAGTTCGTCGTTGAGCTCGCCCTCGACCGTCTTCATGGCGGCCATCAGCCGCTGCTCCTGGCCGCTCAGCTCCTGCTTGGAGACCACGCCGTCGGCGAGCGCGGTCGTGAAGGACTCGAGCTTCTCGACCCGCTCCTGGATGATGGGGTGTTTCGCGTTGTCGTCGAACCAGCTCGTGCGTGCCATGTGTGCCTCCGTTAGAGTTCTTTCACAATCTGTTTGATCGCCGTCAACCGGGCTTGCAAATTGGCGCGGCCGCCTTCGGCCGCCATTTTCTCGAGAATTGCGGGCGGCAGGAACTGGCGATCCGTACATTCGAGCATCGCCGCCGTTTCCTGCAGCTCGCGCTCGAGACCCTGGGTGGACGGCATGAACTGCGCGACGACCTGCGCCAGTGCCTCACGGGTAATGTGATCCGCGCCGGCCAGGAGCGACGCCCGCCACGCCCGGCCCACCATCCCTTCGATGTCGGCGCCCGACAACTGACCGCGCTGCGGAATCGCTGGGATGTCCTCCGGCGCTACACGCGATCCGAGCTTTTTCGCGAGGATCACGAACATCTGGCGGATTTCGCTCTCTTCGGTCGGGTAGAACAGCGGGATGTGCACCTCGGCACGCCCCTGTCGCTTGAGGTCGATCGGCAGGAGATCCGGACGCGCGGTGAGCAGCATCCAGATGATGCGCCCGCGGTACGCCGTGTCGCCCATCTGCTCGGCGATCATGGCGAACACCCGGCTCGACGTGCCGGAGTCGCCCTCCTGCTCGCGGCTGCCGAGCGCCGCATCCGCTTCGTCAACGACGACGACCACCGGTCCCATCGCGCGGAGCACCGACAGCACGTGCTCGAGGTTTCCCTCTGTTTCGCCGACGTACTTCGAGCGAAAGTTCTTGAGGATCACGCATGGAACGCCAATCTCGCCGCTCACGCACTGCGCCAGAAACGACTTGCCGGTGCCCACGGGTCCACAGAGCAGATATCCCATCGGCATCGTGTCGAGCGCGCCCCGTTTCAGGAGCGCCGCGTCCTCACGCAGCCGTGTCTTCGCCGCCTCGTGACCGACGACGGTGTCGAGCGTCCATCTGGGCTCGATGAACTCGAGCAGACCGCGGCACTGCCGCTCGATGAGGCGCTTCTTCAACGCCCGGAACACCTTCGAATCGAGCCGCCGGCCGCCCTCCCGCGCCGACTGAATCAGCACGTTGAGGTCAATCAGGGCGATACCGGCCGTCAACTGCGCGAGCTCCGCCGCCCCAAAGTCCGAGAAGTCCGCGATCGGCGCCGCGCTCGTCGATACCTGGATGAATGCCGCGCGAGCCCGTTCATCGGGCAACGGCACTTCGATGGTGGCCACGTGGGGGTTGCCGGTGAGCCGATCGCTCAGGTCCGCCCGCTTCTCGTCGACCAGCACGAAGGCCATGTTCAGCTGCTTGACGTGCGGGCTCATGGCCCAATTGAGCATCCTCACGAGCTCGGAGGACGCCTGGAGATTCAAGCGTCCAGGCTCGCCCGCCGGGAACACGTAGGAGGCCTGGTCCATGATCACCGCGACGCTCAGCCGATCGTCCGCCGACGCCATCATGTTGGTGCGCACGAAGCGATCGAGAATCCCGAAAGTCGCCGCCGGATCTCTCGTCAGCTGGCTGAGATCCCCGATCTTCTTGTTGGCGAGCGCGACCATCGCCTTGAGCCGCTGTTCGTCGCGGCCGGCGAACGCGCGGAGCCCGCGTCCCAGGTCGTAGTGCAGCACGAGCGACCAGCGCCCGAAGAGCTGCTCCGCCAGAAACTCCGCCAGCACGTCGTAGTGAGGCGCATCGTCTCCACCGGTCCGGAAGAGATCGTTGGTGTTGCCGTGAAGCACGAACGCGGCGGTGGTGCCGGAGAAATAGAGCTCGGCCAGTTGCGCCGCCCACGGCGGATACCAGTCGGGGAGCTTGGCGGGACGTTGCGACCCGTCGTCTGGCGTCATTGCCGGAGTACCTGCCGGAGATCGGTCCCCAGAATCGCGGGCGCCTCCTGGAGCTGATCGGCCATGCCCGTCAGGTGCTGCAACTCGCTCACGGCTTTTTCTGTTTGGCGCATGCTTTCGGCCGCGGAGTCAACCTGATTGCTGAGGAAGTCGGGATCCTGCCTGTTGACCGCTAGTTCGGCCAGCGCCTGAATCTTGCCTTCGAGGCGGTCGAGCTCGATGGACACGAACTCGGCGTTCTTTTTGGCCCGGCCGTAGTTGTCGAGCCGGAGTTCACCGCTCGCGATGCTGTCCTGCAGCGATTTGACGATGCGGTCGTCGCCGCCGCCTTGCGCGGCCGCGAGGTTCTTCCGCAGGCCGGCGAGCTGTGCGGTAATGTCCTGCTCGTTCATCGCCTGGAGGAAGCGATCGAGCGCGGCCTTCGACAGCAGCAGACGCAGGAACAGCCAGAGCAGCCGATCCAACCCGGGCGTACGGATTTCCTCGGCGCTGCCTCCCTGGTCGCCGGTCGCCCCGCGGACGCCCGCGGCAATGCTTCGCATCTGCGCGCAGCGCGCGTGCAGCCGCTCGAAACGCGTCCGCGCATCGGCCGGCAGTCCTTTGAGCATCGTCACGAGCGAGACCGCCGGCGCCGCGGGTCCGCCACCGGCAGGCGCGGTCTGGCCCGCGGCGTGAACCTTGGCATCGATAGCTGCCCTGAACCGTGGCACCGAGATCAACCCGGCAAGATAGGCCAGCTCAGTGGCCGCCACGAGCGGCATCAGAACGCCCGTCAGCGGCAACAACGCGGCGGCCGCCGCGCCCCCGACGAAGGCCAGGAGGTTCCATCTGAAGAAAAACGCTTCCCTCAGATAGTCGCCCATCCCGGCGTTCCGCGGCGGCTGTGGGGTCGCCACGTCAGTCGCCAGCCCGCGTCGAGGTGGCCAGACTGTCCATGAGCTCGCGGACCTCGCAGACGCGCTCCACGAAGGCCGGGTCGCGCAGCATCTCCTTGGGCGGACGATCGGGCGGCGGCACTTTCATCTCGCGAAGAATAGTACCCGGCGCCGACGAAAACACGTACACACGGTCGCCGAGATAGAGCGCCTCGTCGATCGAATGCGTGACGAAGAACACCGTCGCCTGCGCCTCCTTCCAGAGATCGACGAGCAGCGCCTGCATATGCAGGCGCGTGGTCGGGTCGAGCGCACCGAACGGCTCGTCCATCAGGATGATACGCGGCGACAGGATGAGCGTCCTCGCAATCGCGACGCGCTGGCGCATGCCGCCCGACAGCTCATGCGGGTATTTGGACGCATCGCGCGTCACATCGAGGCCGACTTTCCCAATCCACTCGCGCGCGCGCTCGCGGCGCTCGGGCGCCGGTACGCCGCGGCATTCGAGGCCGAACGCCACGTTGTCTTCGACCGTGCGGTTGTCAAACGACGTGTAGTCCTGAAAGACCATGCTGCGGTCTGACCCCGGGCGCTGGACGGGCTGACCGCTGACGAGCACGGTGCCCGACGTGGCCGGGAAGTGCGGCCGCAGTCCCGCGATCAGCCGAAGCACGGTCGACTTGCCGCAGCCGGACGGCCCCAGGATGGCGACGAATTCTCCCTTGTCCGGCAGGTCGGGCACGGAGAACGTCACCTCTTTGATGACCGTGAGCGCACCGAACCGCTTCGTCACCTTGCTGAAGTCGACGATGTTCGGGGCTGGACCCGTTGCGGCCTTGGGCTCGCTCACCGCTAATCCTCGACGACGCGGTAGGGGAACAGGCCCCGCTGAATGAAGAACAGCAGGCGGTCGATGCCGAACGCGAGCAGACCGATGATCATCAGGATCAGGATGATGTGCTCGGACAGGCCGCGCCGCTGGCTCGTCATCAGGAGGTAGCCGAGGCCATGCTGCGCGTTGATCAGCTCGGCGAGCATGATGTAGCCAAAGGCGAGGCCGAAAAGATGCCGGAGGCTGTTGTAGATGTCTGGAAGGGCGAGGGCGACGAGAACCTTCCTGACGATCTGAGAGGGCGAGGCGCCAAGCGTTTGAGCCGTCTCCACGTAGCGATCGGGGACGCCGGCCACGGCCGCCACGGCATCCGAGTAGACGAAGGGCACGCAGGCGATGAAGATGAACATCACCTTCTGTGTCTCGTCGATGCCGAACCACAGGATGGTGAGCGGAATCAGCGCGGCGACCGGCAGGTTGCGCCCGAAGAGCGCGATCGGCGCCCCGGCGGCTTCGATGACCCGCCAGGCTCCGGCGAGAACGCCGAGCGGCACGCCGACGGCGGCCGCGAGGCCGAACCCGACCAGCACGCGCTTGAGCGTGGCGGCAATGCTCTGGATCAGTGCGCGATCGTTCAGCAGGCTCGGGAAGCTCCTGACCACTTCCGCGGGACTCGGCAGAATGACCGGCGAAATGATCCGGCTTTCCGGCCCCGCGCCGGCCGTCGCCAGCCACCAGAGGACCACGACGGCTCCGAGGGCCCCGACGCCGATCAGGCGCCGTGTCATCGGGGGCGGAGCGAGTCGGAGGGCCAGCAATGACGACGTCGATGCGGGCGCCATCTACTTGGAGGGAGTCGCCTCCGCCGGGTAGACCTTGATCTCCACCCGCCGGTTCTTCGCACCGTTCTCCGGATCGGACGAATCGGCCGGCCGGTCCCAGCCCAGCCCGGCGCTCGAGAACTGGTTGGGCTGAAGGGAGCTGAACTTCCGCACGATCGCTTCCTTCACCGAATTGGCGCGATTGAGCGACAGCTCCTGCACCAGGCTCTTCGGGATTTGCCCTTTCATCGAACCGTCCGTGTGCCCTTCGATGATGATCCGGGCGGCGCCGTACTGCCCTGCCAGCTTCCCGACCTCCTCGACCACGAAGCTCACGTTCGGATCGTACTGCTCTTCGACCTCCTTGCCGTCGACCGTCCGGGTGATCTTCTTGGCGAGGTCCCAGGAGTTCGGAAAGAAATGAATGACGACCGTCTTGGTGAGGATCTCGTCTTTTTCACCACGCACGGAGCCCGCCGTCGCCGGAGCGAAATGCACGTCGTACTCGTTCTTCTGGCTCGAATACTTCGGTTCGGCGCCGAGCTTCTGGATGATCGAGAAGTCCATCACCTGGTCGAAGGGCGTCTGCTCGGTCACGACGTTGATCTTCTTGTAGAGGAAGTACGCGGTCGTCCAGGTCCGCTCGAAGTTGGTGGGGTTGTTCTGGTTGAGGAAGAAGTCGCGATTCTCCGCGTAGTTGGTCGAATGCGCGTCGCCGAGCATGCCGAGTGCGTCGCTCTCGGGAATCGAGTAACCGGTCGCCATGAGCTTGGCAACCTTCTGTTTCGCGTCCTGCCCCTTGAGCTCGACCATCGCGTCGAAGATGCCGCGCGTCAGGCCCTCCATGACGTCGGGATTGTCATTCGCGAAGTCGGCCCTCGCGAACCACACGTCGGCAATCAGCTTGTTGGCGGTGGACGTCGTGACGAGCACATGGTTGCCCTTGACCTTCTCGAGGTTGTAGATGTCGGGCGCCCAGCTGACGACTCCGGCGATGCGTTTGTCGGCGTTGAACGCGGCCGCCGCCTGGAACGCGTCCTGCGTGAACTTGAACTCGACTTCCGCCGGCTGCACGCCCGCGTTGATGAGCGCATTCAACACGAAGAAATGCGACGGAGAGTTCTGCGCGAGCACAATCGTCTTCCCGCGCAGGTCGGCCATCGTCTTGATCGCATCGCGGACGACGATGCCGTCGCCGCCGTTGCTCCAGTCGATCTGCTGGTACACGCGGGGCATCACGCGGGAGTCTTTCCGCAGCCCTTCGAGAAACAGCGGCAACATATCGAGCGTGGCCCAGCCGACGTGCAGGTTGCCGGCCGCGTAGGCGTCGCGCATCGCGATCGGGTCGTCGACGAGCACCAGCTCGAGCTTGAAATCCTTGCCGCCCGGCGTCTTCCACACCTTGCCCGGCTTGAACCCGTTGTTGGCGTAAATCATCGGGCTCCAGCCGGCCCAGACGTTGATCGCGAACCGGACCGTGCGATCGGCCATCGGTGTGTAGCTGGAGATCCCCTTGACCGGCGGCAGTTTCGCCGCGGCCACGTACTTGTATTCCTTGACGGTCGTAATCCCGGCGCTGTCGGGCGCCTCGGCGCCGCCCTTCATCTGTTTGAGCTCTTCGTCCGAAATCTGCCCGGTTTGTCCGCCGCGCGGACCGACGGTCGTCCCATACCGCCAGACCGCCAGACCGACGAGGCCGAGGACCACGAGCAGAACCGCGACGTAGAACGCTGGTTTCGGTTGTCCGTTCGCCATGCTTGGTGACTCCTGATCGATGCCGAGCTCTGCCGTGCGGAATGCAGCGCGAGACTAGCTGGTCTGTTTCTCGGCGGCCTGATCCTTCTGGACGGCCGCCGGCCCGAGGTCTTTCGCAGACTGGGCAATCGGCGTCGTCTCGGGCGACCTGAGCCCGAGCTCGACCTCGAAATCCTGAAGAGCCTGTTCGGCCAGCTGCCCTTGCATGCGCTCTTCGGCCTTGATCTCCGCGATGCCCTGCTCCGACAGGTCGGCCGCCACACGCACCTTGCCGCGGTTCTGGTCGATCTTCTGTTGAATGACGGCTTCGATCTCACCGAAATCCGTCGTCAGGTTCATGTTGAAGGTTTCCGAGAGTTTCGCGATCTCCGCTTCGGCCGCGCTCATCTTCAGCTCCGCGTCGTACTTCTGGATCTTCTCGCGAAGCTCGATCAGCTTTTCGTTGGCGTGCTGGATCTTCTTGAGGCTGTTGCCGTAGGCGGTTTCGTGCAGCTGCAGCTGATTGTTGTTGGCGGCCAGTTCTTCCTTGGCCTTCTGCAGCTCGAGCGCGAACTTCGATGCGGTGGCCCTGTCGCCGGCTTTCAGGTACGCCTTGGTTTCGGCCTCGAGCTTCTGCACGTGGGATTTGTTCGCCGCGACCTGGCGTGTCACGCGCTCGACGAGCCCGCGATACTGCTCGAGCCCGGTGCGTCCTTCCTTGAGCTGTTCGACCGCGCGATCGTACTCGTATCGCATTTGCGCAACCGGATCGGCCTCCCAGAACAGGTTCGCCACTTTGTTGATCTGCGCCACAAACGCAGACCAGAACTTGTGAAAAATCACAACGTCTCCTTTAACACGGGTACGACGAGATTACTTCTTGGCAGGTTCCCGTTCGCCGGCGCCCGGCGCCTCGGCGAGGATCTTACCTTGATAGATGCCGTCGAGCGCCTGATGAAGTTCGGCGCCCGTTCCAGCTCCGATCACGTCGCCGCCAACCTCTTTGAGGAACGCGAACTTCTCCGGGCTCGTGTCGAACGCCACGAAATACACCTGCACGGCGCCTTCGCTCTTGCGCGAAATCTCGCGCACCACGTCGTCGGGGCTGCGGCCACTCGTGTTCTCGCCGTCGGTGACGACCAGCAAGTACTTCCGGAAGACGCCGGCGCGGTACAGCTCGGGCCGCGCCGCGCGCAGCGCCTCGCCGATTGCCGTGCCGCCGCCTGGTGGCGGCAGTCGCGACAGCGCGGACCGAATCCCGGCGCGGTCGTACGGCTGGATCGACTGCAGCGTCCGTACGCTGCTCGAGAAGCTGAAGACGCCGATCTTGATGGGAAAGTCCGGCCGCTTCGCGATGAACGCGTCGGTGGCGTCGAGCATGGCTTCGAGCGCCTCTTGCGCAACGGCATACTTGGACCGCGAGTCGCCGGGCGCTTTGTCACGCATCGAGCCCGAGGTATCGACCAGAATCGCCACGGCCGCGCCAAGGCCCTCGTCGACGTCGGCCTGGTACGGCGCGGCCGGCTCGAGGTCCCGAATCGCCCGATTGTCGGCCGACCGGCCGGGACGACCGTTCGCATTGCACGCGAGCGTCAACATGGCCACGCTTGAGAGGACCAGCGGGGCCAGGGCAGCCGCAGCCAACCTGACAAGACGAGATCGACGAAGCGCTGGACCGGGCGTCATGCGAATCAACGCAGCAGTATCGCACGCAGTCTAACCCATCGGCGAGAAGGAGGCGTTTACGTGCGCTAAACACCCCTGCCGACCTGATTCGCCGGTTCTCGCCGGCGAGAGCCTCCGGTGAATCCAATCTGTTGGATGCTCAGGGTCGCGCACCGCACTACTCCGTAAACTTTCTGCAAACTGTCGCTTGACGATGAACAGACTCGCGCGTATGTTTCGTGGCGCTATACATCGAGTGCCGTCAGTTTCGCAGCCTTTACATGGCACGGAGGTTAGAAATGCGCAGTCTCCGATTGGTTGTCTTCATCGGGTTGGTCCTGTTCCCAGCGATGGTGTCGGCTCAGTCGTCGCTGGCCGGCGTCGTCAAAGACACCTCCGGCGCGGTACTGCCGGGTGTCACGGTCGAAGCGTCCAGCCCTGCCCTGATCGAGAAAGTCCGTTCCGTCGTCACCGACGCGACGGGCCAGTACAAGATTGTCGATCTGCGCCCGGGCGTCTACACCGCGACGTTTTCGCTGACCGGGTTCAGCGTCGTCAGGCGGGAAGGCCTCGAGCTGTCCGGATCCGGAACCTTCACCGTGAACGCCGACATGAAGGTCGGGACGCTCCAGGAGACGATCACCGTCACCGGAGAGACGCCCGTGGTGGACGTGCAGAACGCCGCGCGTCAGCAGATCATGAGCGGCGAGCTCGTGGCAAGCACGCCGGCGGCGAAGAGCTGGAACGGGATCATGCTGCTCGTGCCTGGCGTGACGGGCGATCCGAATACCGTGCAGCTCACGCCCGGGATGGTGCTCTTCGGCATCCATGGAGGGCCGACGACCGAAGGCCGTCTGCAGGTGGACGGCATGAATGTCGGCGCGTCGCGCGGCGGCGGCGGTGTGTCCGGATACTCGGTGGACACGGCGAACGTCCAGGAAGTGACGTTCCGCACGTCGGGCGGCCTGGGCGAGGCGGAAACCGGCGGGCCGTACATGAACATCGTGCCGAAGACCGGCGGCAACACCTTCCGGGGATCCGGGGGGTTCCAGTTCTCGAATTCGTCGCTGCAGAGCGACAACTACAACGACGCGTTGCGAGCGGCGCTGAGCAAGCCCAGCACGCTGCTCAGCCTGTATGACGTTGACGGCGCTATCGGCGGGCCGATCAAGAAGGACAAGGTGTGGTTCTTCTTCCTGAGCCGCACGTACGGCAACGGCACGTCGGTGACCGGCATGTTCGCGAACAAGAATGCCGGCAACCCGAACGCCTGGACCTACGTTCAAGATCCCAATGTGCAGGCGCGCAACGACGGCTCGACGATCGCGAACGGTCTGCGGGTGACGTGGCAGATGAACCAGAACAACAAGCTCAATGTGTTCTGGGACTCGCAGCAGGGGTGCAACGGCGCGGCGTGGATCGGCACCACGGCCCAGGCCTGTCGGCAGAATCCCGACGGCTGGATTGAAGGCGGCACGGCGACGATCGCACCTGAGGGCGGCGTCTACGGCAACACGGCGCCCCAACGCATCCAGCAGGCGACGTGGACCAACACGCTCAGCAGCAAGTTGCTGTTCGAGTTCGGCTACAGCGGCTACAACAGCCGCTGGGGTGGACCTCAGGGTCCCGGCAACCCGACGCAGGACTTCATCCAGGTCCGCGAACAGGGTGGCTCGATTCCGGGTCTCTGCTACCGCTCGATCAGCCCACTGTGCGGAGCGGGCTTCGCGACGTCCACGGGCTGGATCTCAGCGAACACGTGGCACGCGAACATGTCGTACGTGACCGGGTCGCACAACATCAAGTTCGGCTACAACGGTATCTACCACTACGACAACCAGGACAGCAACTACGCGAACTCCCAGGGGCTCGTGTATCAGTTCAACAACGGCACGCCGAACCAGTTCTGGGAGCTGTCGGGCGTCTTCAAGAGCCAGTGGCGCACGCGGTATGACGCGTTCTTCGTCCAGGACTCGTGGACGCGCGGCCGCATGACGCTGCAGGGCGCGGTGCGCTACGAGCACGCGTGGAGCTACTACCCGGAGTCGTACATCGGGGGGACGCGCTTCATCCCCTACTCGACGATTCCGGCAGCCGACGGCGCGAACTTCAACGATATATTGCCGCGCGCCGGTCTCGCCTACGACCTCTTCGGCAACGGCAGGACGTCGGTGAAGGTGAACTGGGGCAAGTATGTCCAGCCGGCGCAGAACGCGGGCATCTACACCGGCGCGGCGCCGACCTCGACGATCGTGACGGCTGCGACGCGCAGCTGGACCGACCAGAACAAGAATTTCGTGGTGGACTGCAACCTGGTGACCACTGGAGCCTCCGATGCCACGGCGACCGGTGGCGACCGGTGCGGCGCGCTGTCGAACAGCAACTTCGGCACGCTGAACCCGGGCTTCACCTACAGCAACGAGCTGATGACCGGTTTGCGCCCCTGGGACTACCAGTTCGGTGTCGCCGTGCAACAGCAGCTGACGTCGCGCATCGCGCTCGAAGTGCAGTGGAACAAGCGGTGGTTCGACGGCTACTACGTGAGCCGCAATACCGCGATCAGCCCGTCTGACTGGCAGGCCTACAACATCACGGCGCCTGTCGACTCCCGCTTGCCGGGCGGCGGCGGCTACACCGTGCGCGACCTGCACGATATCGCGTCGAACAAGTTCGGGCAGGCGAAATACGAGGTCCAGTCGGCCGGCAACTATGGCCTCGACGGGGCGTTCCAGCGATGGAGTGGCGTGGATGTGACGGTGTCGATGCGCGCGAGCAAGGGCCTCACATTCCAGGGCGGCACCAGCACGGGCGAGTCGGTGATGGATATCTGCAGCGTTTCGAATGCCGTGCCCGAGGCGCTCCAGGCGGCGCAGGCGCTGGCCATCGGCGTGAGCGTCCCCGGTTTCGGCCCGTTCAATGGCATCATGCCCTTCGCTCAGCTGGGCATGGCGCCGGGGCAGTACTGCCACATCGACACCGGCTACCTCACGCAGTTCCGAGGGCTGGGGTCGTATCAGGTGCCGAAGGTGGACGTCGAGGTTTCGGCGACGTTCCAGAGCAAGCCGGGCGCGATGCTGGCCGCCAACTACAACATCCCGGCGGCGACGATTGCCGGTTTCCTCGGCCGCGCACCGTCGGGCGGCGTCGCGAACGTGACCGTGAACATGATTGCGCCCGGCTCGATGTTCGGCGACCGGGTCAATCAGTTCGACCTCCGCTTCTCGAAGATCCTGAGGTTCGGCGGAACCCGCACGAAGATCTCCCTCGACCTTTACAACGCGCTGAACGCCAACCCGGCGCTGACCTACAACAACACGTACAACCCGGCCACGACGACGTGGCTCGCGCCGACGTCGGTGCTGGCCGCCCGCGTGATGAAGATCGGCGCGTCGATCGACTTCTGAAGCAGAGACGCTGCCGGCAGTCCTGTCTTTCGACGGGATTCCCGGCAGCGTCTCCGACCATCTAGTCGCGCGGGTTCGACGGCGGACTCGAGTCGTCCCGCTTCGAGAAACGCTTCAACAACTCCATCGCTTTGTGTCGGGGCGCGCCGGCCATGAAGGTGGCGTTGGCGAGCGTGCGGGCCATTCTGGGATCGATCGCGTCGAGTTGCTCAGCCACATGACAATATTGCTCGAGGTATCGCCTGCCGGCCGACAGAGGCTCGGCCGCCTCGAGCGCGGCGTTGAGAATCGTCCGCGCAATCCTTCGATTCGTCGTGATGAGCTCCTTGAGAAACACCACAACCCGGCGGGCTGAGAGCTTCGGCAGCACACGGACTATCTGGGGATCCGCCAGGCCAACCTGCGTCTTCAGTTGGGCGATTTCCTGACGCAGCAACTCGCCCATGGCGGCCCATACTGCTCGGTCATTCAACTCGTTCCCATCAAACTTGAACACGACCTGAAGGGCGATGCGATCCGCCAGCGCGATTGGCACCCCCTGCGCTGCGATCGCGCCGGAAATCCTCTCCTTGAGTTGGTGGCGCTCCTTCGAGATGGCCCCCCGCCGCATGGGCGTCTGACGCATCCGTTCGAGAAGGGACTTGGCTTTCCGCGTTGCTGATTCCAGGAGACACCTCGCTGCCAGCTCAGACCATATCGTTTGCGCACAGCTGACGGGTCGCGGGCGTCGCGCGAACCCCACACCCGGCTGCTCTCAAGTCGGTCGCGCTGGGACGTGGATGACCGCCCGAGCGACCGCCTGGACTGTGGCTGTGTCGATTGGCGAGCTAGATGCGAAGGGTCGTCAAGCCGAGTCGTTGCGACCCCGTGGTGACGGGTTTCAACGATTGCGGGGACGCAGCCGTCGAGAGTGGCCCGACGCCAGGGGTTGTCCTCGAGACCGACAGCGCAGGAAATCTGACGCGTCCAGACGACCTGAAGATCGGCAAGGCACGCGCGAGCGAGGTGGCCGCCAGCGCGATCGTCGCCTGCGGCGCTCGGTGTGGGGACGCGGGCGCTCGTTCGGTCAGAAAAGTCGCGAGGTCACAGGCCTGCAAGGGCGCCGTAAACGGCGAGACGGTCAGCACGAGCAGCCAGGCGGCGACCACTTTTGCCAGCATCGAAGACTCTTCTGAACCCAAGGCAAGATCCGCGCCGAAACGACGCGCACCAATCCCGCGATCATGAACCCATTCGAGATCCGGATTCAAGACGGTTTGCAAACAGGGTGGACAGAAATGTCGCTTTAGGGTCAACACGACGACATTTATGTCGTGGTGGCGCGTCCCGCAGCTCCCGTCGGCTCCCGTCTTCGTTCCTCGGCGGAGTCCTCAAACCGCGCGGGAGAATCGATCAATCGCCGTGTCGGACATATTTGTCGACACATTGCGACGATACGTCATTTATGTAGCATTTTGGCGGCTGCGGTGGACCCGCCGACCGGGCGAATCCCGATTTCCGGTCACTTATCACCCTCCCGTGAAATCAGGTGGATGGCCCCGGTCTTGCTCACTGTCGAGTATCGCCATGCTGTCGCGGACATCCGCGTTCGTTCTCGTCGTCCTCATCCTGCTCCCGTTCTCGGCGCCGTTCGCGACGTGCGACTTTGAGGCGATGTTTCCCGGCACGATTCGGCGTGGGGCTCTTTCCCCCACGAATGGGCTGACGACGCCGGTCAGGGCGACCCTGTCTCCAGCGACTTCGCTTGAACCACGCCCCCATACGCCGCCGCTCCCGTGTGTCGCCGCGCGAACGAAGCTCGCGACGTCAGAAGCGCGCCGGTTGGCGCCCGCGGCAGTCCCTTCAAAATCGCCCGCGTATTTCGGTCCGGTGGCGCTCGGGTTCGTCGCCTCTCCGTTTGTCTCGCCTCTCCGGATTTGATCTCCCTCGTCGCGCGTCGGACGAAGTCGCTCAGGTGGTGCATCACGCTCTGGTGGGTCTGCCCGACCTGCACGCCAGCGCGAAGAAGTCGTGACGCGATAACCGGTCTGCTCCCGCAGATCACCATGAACAGACGCTCGTTTCTTGAGGTGTGCAATGAATCAGCCTGGTACCGCATGCATGATGAGAAGGAAACTGAAATGGCCGGCGATTCTGGCCGCCGGTGTGCTGTTGTCTCTGCTCAACGCGGCGCCCGCGATGGCGCAGACGCCGGCCGAGCTCAAGGTCGGGATAGACACCATGTGGGTGCTGATTACGGCCGCGCTCGTGTTCTTCATGAACCTGGGCTTCGCGCTCGTCGAGTCCGGGATGTGCCGATCGAAGAACACCGTCAACATCCTCTCGAAGAACTTCATCGTGTTTGCCGTGTCCAGCCTGGCCTTTTACGTGTTCGGTTGGGGCCTGATGTTCGGCAACGGCAACGGATTCATGGGCAGCGAAGGCCTGCTCATGGCCGGCGGATTGGACAACAGCCCCGCCACCGGTGATGCGTATATGGGGGCCTACAAGGCGATCGCCTGGACGGGGATTCCGCTGAACGCGAAGTTCTTCTTCCAGCTCGTCTTCGCCGGCACGGCCGCGACCATCGTCTCCGGGTCCGTCGCCGAGCGCATCAAGTATGCCTCCTTCATCGTCTTCTCATTCCTCTTGGTCGCCTTTGTCTATCCCATCACCGGCCACTGGATTTGGGGAGGCGGCTGGCTGGCGACGGCGGGCTTCTGGGATTTCGCGGGTTCGACCGTGGTGCACAGTGTCGGCGGATGGGCAGCCCTGGCGGGCATCCTGGTGCTTGGCCCGCGCCTCGGCAAGTACGGTCCGAACGGCCAGGTGAACGCTATCCCCTCCCACAGCTACACGTCGGGAGTGATTGGATGCTTTGTACTATGGCTCGGCTGGTTCGGATTCAATCCCGGATCGACCATGGCTGCCGATCCCTCCGCCATCTCCCACATCTTCATGACGACGAATACGGCGGGAATCATGGCCCTGCTCTCGGCCACCGCCGTGAGCTGGATTTGGGACGGCAAGCCCTCGTTGGGCATGTCGATCAACGGGTGCCTCGCGGGTCTCGTGGCCATCACCGCGCCCTGCGCGTTTGTGACGGTGAAGGCCGCGCTGCTCATCGGACTGCTGGCGGGAATACTCGTGGTGGCTGCAGTCAAGCTCCTGGACAAGCTGAAGATTGACGACCCGGTCGGCGCGGTGCCGGTCCATCTCTTCAACGGTGTGTTCGGCACAATCTGCGTCGGCCTCTTCGCCGTGGATAAGCTGACCGGCTCCGCAACGGGCAACGGCCTGTTCAATGGTGGCGGCGCGACGCTCCTGATCGCCCAACTCAAAGGTATCGGCGCCGTGGCCGTCTACACGCTGGCCGTGTCCTTGATCTTCTGGTTCGTGGTCAAAATGGCGATGGGACTCCGCGTCAGCAAGCAAGAGGAAGAGGAAGGCCTCGACATCGGTGAGCATGGCGAGGTGGCCTATATCATCAAGTAAGCCTGCAGCGGCTCTCCAATCGAGCTGGTTCTCAGAACTGGCGGGTGGCGGCGAACGGCGCCGCCACCCGATGATATGCTTGGCGCGCGTGCGCCTCGTCAACATTCCCGGCAACCTGCTGATCACTTTCTCGACCGCCGGAGGCGCACCGAGCGCGCCCGTCCCCCCGTATGGCGGATAGCGCGAGCCTTCGATATCTCGACGAGCCCCTGTTCGGATACATCCGTCGCGACCTCACGCCGCTCGTCTCGGGGCAGACGGTTGGCGAGGCGCTCGAATCCCTGCGGGCTCAGCCGCTCGGCGAGCGGATCGTGTATTTCTACGTCGTCGACGCCGACGGGAAACTCGTAGGAGTGGTGCCGACCCGGCGGCTGCTCATGGCGGAGCCGCGGACGCTCGTGGCCGATATCATGAACAGAAGCGTTCTCACTCTGGCCACCTCCGCAACGGTCAGGGACGCATCCCAGACATTCCTGAAGCATCGGCTGCTCGCGCTGCCTGTTGTCGACGCGGCCGGCCATCTACACGGCGTCGCCGACGTCGCCATGTTGACTGGCGACCTCACGGACGAGGCAGCTCGTCAGAACGCCGACGACGTGTTTCAGCTCATCGGCGCTCATGCGACACAGCCCGCCAGCGCCTGGCGGGGATTCCTCGATCGCTTTCCCTGGCTGCTGTGCAACATCTGCGGCGGGCTCATCGCCGCGCTGATCGTCGGCTGGTACGAATCGCTCCTGGACGCCGTGATCGTGTTGGCGCTGTTCATTCCGGTGGTCCTGGCGGTCAGCGAGAGCGTGGCCGTGCAATCCGTCACCCTCACTCTTCAGAGTCTGCACGGCGCCCGAGCGGATCTCCGCTTCCTCTTGAAGGCCTTGCGGAGAGAGCTCGTCACGGCCGTCCTTCTTGGTGCGGGCTGCGGCGCGGTTCTCGGCACGGTCGTCTGGGCATGGAAGGGAGCACCTCGGGTGGCCGCGGTCATCCTCGTGACCGTCACCATGGCCATGGGGACGGCGGCCCTTCTGGGTGTGGCCCTGCCGGCAGCGCTGCGCGCACTGCGCCGCGATCCGCGGATTGCCGCCGGCCCCATCGTGCTGGCGCTGACGGATTTCGTGACGCTAATCTTCTATTTCAACGTGGCCGGATGGTTCTTGCGGTAGCCTGCGCGAAGGGCCCGAGCGGCTTTAACATAGATGGCGGGGTTCTACAGCGTCCGGGTGAACGACCAGTACCGGATCACGTTCACGTTTCGAGAGGAGACCTTCTATGAAGTCCGGTGCGAAGACTACCACTAGCGTGCGGCGCCTGCTGCCGACGCATCGCCCCCCCACGCACCCCGGCGAGATGCTGCTCGAAGAGTTCTTGAAGCCGTTGAACATCACGCAGGTCGAGGCCGCGGCGCGCATCGGCGTCCCCTTTCAGCGGATGAACACGTTGGTGAAGGGCCGGCGCGGCGTGACGGCGGATACCGCGCTGCGCCTGGCGAAGCTGACCGGGATGGATGCGGGGTTTTGGATGGGGCTGCAGGCCGACTATGACCTGTGGCACGCGTTGCGGGACGTCGACCTATCACGAATCACGCCGCTCAAGAAGTCCGCTTGACCACGGCGTCGTGTTGAACTTCGATTAGCTTGGGCGCGGTTCGTGGGTCCGTTGCACTCGGGCGAGTGAGTAACACCGTCAGAACACTGAGAGTGTGGTGCGCCCGGCAAGAATTGAACTTGCGGCCCCCCGCTTAGGAGGCGGGTGCTCTATCCGCTGAGCTACGGGCGCGAGAAGACGCGTAGACCGTTAGTGTAACAGTTCCCCTATGGTGGTTCTTTTCGAGTCGCTGTCTTGTCGGCGGGCGGTGCGGTCGGAGCGGCAGTTGACGCGGTGGCGGCCGACGACGTCGCCAGCGACTGCAGGGCCTTCGCAACCTGGACGTACTCTTCGTACCTGCGTTGATAGACCGTCAGCTTTTCCAGTTCGACGGCGTCGAGCCGTGCGCGCGCCACGGCCTGGCCCGTCACGGCCATCTCTGCCTGGGCGGCGGCAGCCTTCAGCTTGTACTCGGCATCGTGCGTACGCTCCCACGACAGCCAGTCGGCCGTCCATCGCGCATGGGCCGCGTTCAGACTCTCGCGACTAAAGGGAAACGCTCCGCCGGCCGCACGGTCGAGCGACGCACACTCGACGGGGAACAGTTGACGAACCATTCGCGCCAGGGGCTGCCACACGAGCAGCGCGCGGGGATCGCTCTGAACGGCGCCGGTGGCCGGCGCAAACAACTCGACGATCGCCAGCGTCCGCGCCTGAACGTGCTCGTCGCGGGCCGCACGCAGCTCACGCGCAACCTGAAGGGCACCCCACGAAATCGCGGCGGCGACGAGGAGTGCCGCCAAGAATAGAGCCACGCGTACACCCTCAGTACGTGAGCACGGTGTGGACGTTCTGAGACGGGAGACGTTCCCGTCCGTTCAGCGCAGCGAGCTCGATCAGGAATGCGAGCCCGTGCACCTCGCCGCCCAGGCCCATGACCAGATCCAACGTCGCGCGCGCCGTGCCGCCGGTGGCCAGCAGATCGTCCACGATGAGCACGCGCTGCCCCTTGCGGACCGCGTCGTCGTGAATCTCGAGCGAATCGGTGCCGTACTCGAGCGCGTAGGTGGCCCGGACGGTCATGGACGGCAGCTTTCCAGGTTTGCGGACCGGGCTGAATCCCGCGCCGATTCGATCGGCAACCGCCGCGCCGAAAATGAATCCGCGGCTCTCGATGCCGACGACGATGTCGATGCCCTTGCCCTTGAAACGGCGCCGGCGAGGCTGTCGATCGCGGCGCGAAACCCCGCCGGATCCTGCAGCAGCGTCGTGATGTCGTAGAACAGAATCCCGCGGCTTCGGAAAATCGGGAACGTGGCGAATCTTCTTCTTGAGCTGGTCCATGGTGTGGCAGTCACTGATGTTGAACCCTGTCTCGCCGGCGATCTGATCGGTCGGGTCGATGTTGATGTCGATCAACCTTGACGTCATCGACGCGCGCGCCGCGGCGGCCCGTGTCGGACGGCACGCTCGAACCGCTCCAACGCCTCGGCCTCGCCTTCGGCCGACAACCTCGACCCGGCCGTCCGGAAGATTGCGCACCCAGCCGCGCGAGGCCTTCGCGCCGGCCCGCCGCCTCGGCGAAGAACCGGAAGCCCACGCCCTGAACGCGCCCGCTGATGACGTATCGCCGTGCGATGCGCATGGCGCTCACGATGAAGCCGGTATGATAGCATTCGCACGGCTTAATTCCTGCGTCACGCGCAGGATGCGGGGGACCCGAGTAGTCGGGGCGAATTGGCCACATAGGTCAAAGGACATTCCGAGTCCTAGCCCGTCAGCTAACCCCGTCGGCGTTACACGGAAGCTTACCTTGAAGCATCCTTCTGGTTGCGCGGATGTCTGACGACTCCGCGTTCTCCCTCAAACGTCTTCTCGTCGGCAAGCCGATTCCCTCGTCGCCTGGCGCATCACGAGCGCCTCTCGCGCGTCACGGGGCTGGCCGTGCTCTCCTCCGACGCGTTGTCGTCGGTGGCGTACGCGACGGACTTCATCCTGGCGACGCTCATCGTCGCCGGCGTCGGCGCGTTCAGCTACGCCATCCCGATCAGCCTCGTCATCGCCGCGCTGCTGGCGGTCGTGGCCTTCTCGTACCGGCAGACCATTCACGCCTATCCGACCGGCGGCGGCGCCTACATCGTCGCCAAGGAGAACATCGGCGCGATGGCCGGCCTCATCGCGGCGGCGTCGCTGCTCGTCGACTACACGCTGACCGTGTCGGTGAGCATTTCGGCCGGCGTGCTGGCCATCACGTCGGCGTTCCCGCGACTCGACGTCTACCGCGTCGAGATCTGCCTCGTGTTTCTCGCGCATCCTGATGGTCGGCAACCTTCGCGGCATCCGCGAATCGGGCCGCATCTTCGCCGTGCCGACGTACTTCTTCGTCTGCAGCATCTCCGTCCTGATCCTGCGCTGGCTTCTATCGGTACGTCGACCGGCGACATCGTGCCGGTCAACGTGCCGCTTCCGCCAGACGCCGGCCACGCGCTAGCCTGACGACGTTCCTGCTGCTGACGGCGTTCGCCAACGGCTGCACGGCGATGACGGGCGTCGAGGCCGTCTCGAACGGCGTGCCGGCATTCCGGCCGCCGGAATCGAAGAACGCGGCGGCGACGCTCGTGACGATGGCCGTCCTCGCCATCGGCATGTTCGTCGGCATCACCGTCCTCGCG
Source organism: uncultured Acidobacteriota bacterium (assembly GCA_963755195.1). Classification (GTDB taxonomy): domain Bacteria; phylum Acidobacteriota; class Vicinamibacteria; order Vicinamibacterales; family CAVVIG01; genus CAVQJU01. The sequence continues at coordinate 1,055,292 of CAVWIZ010000002.1, forward strand.
CACGCGTATCAGCGTCATCCCGAACAGCACCGAATCGGGCGTCTCGCAACTGGGCCGCGCGATCTTCGGCGGTCGAACGGTGCGTACTACCTCATGCAGGCTGCGACGACGCTGATCCTCGTGCTCGCGGCGAACACGGCGTACGCCGACTTTCCCGCGGCTGGCGTCGATCGTGGCGCGCGACGGTACCTGCCGCGGCAGTTCATGAACCAGGGCGACCGCCTCGCCTTCTCGAACGGCATCCTGGTGCTGTCGGTGTTCGCCGCCGTGCTCATCATCGTCTTTCGCGGCGACACGCAACTGCTCCTGCCGCTCTACATGATCGGCGTGTTCGTGTCGTTCACGCTGTCGCAGGCGGGAATGGTCATCCACTGGCGGCGGACGCAGGGAGCCGGCTGGAAGACGAGCGCCGTCGTCAACGGCTTTGGCGCGGTGGTGACCGGCATCGTGCTCGTCATCGTCGCCGTCACGAAGACGTTCGAAGGCGCCTGGATCGTCCTGCTGCTGATTCCGCTGATCGTGTCGGTCTTCAACGTCGACGCGACGTCACTACGACCACGTCGCGTCGCAGCTGACGCTGCGCGGTTACGCAGCCGCAGCGCGCGCTTGCACAACACCGTGGTCATGCCCATCGGCGGGCATGCAGCGCGCCGTCGTCGAGGCGCTGCGCTACGCGGAAACGCTGTCCGACGACGTGCGGGCGGTGTATGTCGACGTCGATCCGCTCGCGACCGAACAGATCAGGACGCGACTGGGAGACGTGGGGCGGACGCGTGACGCTGGTCGTCCTTCCGTCGCCCTACCGCTCGGTCATGGAGCCGCTGCTCGACGTACATCCGGCAGGTCGAGACCGAACGCCCCGACGACTACGTGACGGTCATCCTTCCGGAGTTCGTGCCGGCGCGCTGGTGGCAGCATCTGCTGCACAACCAGAGCGCGCTGCTGATCAAGGGCGCGCTGCTGTTCCGTCCCAACACGGTGGTCACCAGCGTCCCCTTCCATCTGGAACGCTAGCCACCCGCTTGCGTTCTAGCCGCCTGGCGCCTCGTCGGCGCTCGGACCGTAGATCGACGGGACCGGCACGTTGAGCAGCCGCAGATAGACCGACAACTGGCCGCGGTGGTGGTACACGTGGTTGAGCACGATCGTGCGGACGAGCGCCGCTCTTCGGCATCGTCATGACGGTCTTGCCGTCAGGCGTCTTCATCGACCACATCTTGCCGAGCCCGGCATCGCCGATGCTGCTCGATGGCCGCTTTCGTTTTCGCCGCGCCCTCATCGTGCGCAGCGAGCACCTCGGCAGTCGACTTCGCCTCGGGCGAACTCTCCCCGCCAGAAAACTGCGACGGAGTCCTGCACCGCCCAGTCGGAAATGAACCCGGGCGTCATCGCGACGTGCAGGGCAAGCTGCCCAAGCGACATCGACTTGGGATGCGGCTTCCAGGCGAGCTTGTCGGCCGGCACCCGTTCGAGCACGCGCCGGGTGGTCTTAGCATTCCTGTTCGAGTTCCTGAAGAATTGCCGCTGTTGCAGACATCTGAACCTCCTTGAGTCGAAGCCGTTCATGCTATCGCCACACGCTCGCCTGCACCACGAGAATCTTTCCGGACGTCGCTCTTGACACGTAAAGTCTTTGTATCCCCCGCTATACTTGCGCTGGATTTGCGTGCCATTCCCCTCTGACGCGGCGGGGTCGAGAAGAGCGCTCGTGCGCGTCGGCGCGGTCGCGGCTCTCCTCTTCGTCGTGCTGTTCTGGCGCCTCGGCTCACCGACATTCTGGGATCCCGACGAGGCCCACTACGCCGAAACCTCGCGCGAGTTGCTGCAGACCGGCGACTGGCTCGCGCCGTACTACAACGAGCAGCCGTTCTTCGACAAGCCCATCCTCTTTCACTGGCTCCAGGGCGCGACCATGGCGCTCGTCGGCCCGCACGGAATCCGGCGCCCGGTTGATCTCCGCGCTCGGCGCCCTGGCGGTCATCCTCACGACGGCATGGCTGGGCGCCAAACTGGTCTCCTTCGAAGTGGGTTTTGTCGGGGCGCTGCTGTTCGCGGCAAGCCCGTCGGTCTTCGCGCTTGCGCGCTACGCGATCCTCGATACCGTCTTCACCGCGTTCCTGTTCGGCGGGGTATCGCTCGTGACCGTCGCGGCGTTGAAGGATCGCCCACACCTCCAATGGGGCGGGTACATCCTGATTGCCCTGGCGGTGATGACCAAAGGTCCTGTTGCCCTGGTGCTGTGCGGCCTGACGTTTGGCCTGGCCGTCGGGGTCCCTTCCGATCTGCGCCGTCGCCTGCTGGGCCTTCGGTTCGTCACCGGTCTCGTCCTCGTCCTGGTCATCTCCGCGCCATGGTTCGTCTACATGTGGGTGCGCTTCCGGGGCGACTTCGTCGCCGGCTACGTCATGGACGAGAACATCCGGCTGTTCGCCACCAACCGCTTCAGGTCGCGAACCGACTTCTGGTTCTACTTCCGCGTCCTGGCCGCGGGCCTGCTGCCGTGGACAGGATTGCTCCTCGGCCGTCTGTTCGACGATGGGCGAAGGCTGATGCGGGATCGGCGGCTCGACGCCTTCGACACGCTGCTTGTGGTGCTGGATCGTCGCCATCGTCGGCTTTTTCACGCTGTCGCGCTTCAAGCTCGACCACTACGTCTTCCCGGCCGCCCCGGCGCTCTCGTTGCTCTGTGCGCGGGCGTGGGCCGATATCCGCGCGCACACCCTGGTGCGGGGAGCCGGCGTGCGCGTGGGCTTTCAAACGGTCGGGCCGATCCTCGTGGTCATTGGCGCCGGCGGCGCCTACTTCATGATTGCCAGGCTCGACCTGCCGCCCGCCGCAATCGCCGTGCCCGCCGTGATGCTCGTCGCCGGCGCGGTCATCACGGTGCGAGCCAGCCTTGGCAAATGGCGGGCGCCACGTGTGCCATGGATCGCCCTGCTCGCCTGCTTCGTGACCTACGCTGGGATCATCCAGTGGGTCTTGCCGGCGCTCGAGGAGGGCAAGGTCGTGGACGACGTTGCGCGGTGGGTCGCCGCGAACGCGCGGCAGGAGTCCCGCGTCGGGATGTACAGATTGAACCGCTGGAGGAATTCGTTCCGGTTCTACGTCGATCGCCACGCCACGGAAATGGACGGAGTCGAGGAAGCCCGAGCCTTCTTCGACAGGCCGGGCCCGTTCTACTGCGCGATGCTCGGGCCCGCCTACGACGAGCTCGTCGCGCAGGGCCTGCCTCTCAGCGTCGTCTACGAGCGCGACGGCATGTGGGCCACGTCGGGCCGCGCCTTGTGGCGCCGGCGCATCCCGCCTACGCGGTTTGTCGTCGTTAGTCGTAAAATTAGCCCATGAAAACGCTCCGTCATTCGCGGCCCCCGCCGCGGTCTTCGCCATCCTCGTCGCGACGACCGTCCTGCGCGCCGACGAAGGCATGTGGACCTTCGACAAGCCGCCGGTTCAGACCATTCAACAGCGCTACGGCTTCTCCGTCACGGACAGAGTGGCTCGATCACCTGCGTCTCTCGAGCGTGCGCTTCCCGGACGGGTCGGGATCATTCGTGTCGCCGAACGGCCTCGTCCTGACGAACCACCATGTCGCCCTCGAGCAACTGCAGAAGATCTCGACGCCTCAGAAGAACTACGTGGCCGACGGCTTTTACGCGCGAACCCGTGGCGAGGAAGTGAAGTCGGCGGATGCCGAGCTGAACGTGCTCATGTCCACCGAGGACGTCACGGCACGCGTGTTGGCTGCCGCGGCGAAGGCCGGGTCGGCGCAGGCGGCGCTGGCCGCGCGAAAAGCCGAAATCGCGCGCATCGAGAAGGAGAGCCTGGACCAGACCGGGCTGCGCTCCGACATCGTGACGCTCTATCAGGGCGCGCAGGTACTGGCTGTATCGCTACAAGAAGTACACGGACGTCCGTCTCGTTTTCGCGCCCGAGCAGCAGATGGCGTTTTTCGGCGGCGATCCCGACAACTTCACCTACCCTCGCCACGATCTCGACTTTGCCCTGTTCCGCGTGTACGAAAACGACATGCCCATTCGTTCCGACCACTTCCTCAAGTGGAACGCGAAGGGCGCTGGTGACAACGAGCTCGTGTTCGTCACGGGCCATCCTGGTTCAACCGACCGCGACGACACGGTGGCCGAGCTCGAAACCGAGCGCGACGTGATCTATCCGGCCAGTCTGAAGGTGGTGAAGCGGCGAGTCGAAGTCCTTCGCGCGTACGGCGCGCGCGGGGCGGAAGAAGCGCGTCAGGCCAACGGCCGCATTTTCGGACTCGAGAATGCCCTCAAGGCCCTCACCGGCGAACACTCGGGCCTGCTCGATGCGAAGGTGTTTGCGAAAAAGACCGCCGACGAGCGCGCGCTCCGGGAGGCGATTCGACGGAAGCCCGACTGGCAGGCCGCTTACGGGAGCGCCTGGACCGACGTGCAGCGGGCCCAGGAAACGCGCCGCCGTCAGTACAAGACCGAACGCTTCGCTCAGCTCCGCGGATCGTCGCTCGCACCACTTGGCCTCGTGCTCGTGCAGTACGCCGCCGAAGTCGGCAAGCCGGACGCCACGCGCCTCGACGGATTTCACGAGGCGCAGCTCCCGTCGCTGAAGTTTCAGCTGTCGTCTCCAGCGCCGGTGTACCCGGCGATCGAAGAAGTGCTGCTCGCCGATGCGCTCCAGGAGTCGCTCGAAGAGCTCGGCCCGAACGATCCCTTCATCAAGGCCGCCCTCGGCGGGCGCTCGCCAAAAGACGCGGCAGCCGCCCTTCTGGGCGGCACGAAGCTCGGCGATCCCGCCGTCCGCACACGGCTGATGGAAGGCGGCGAGCCGGCGATCGCGAGCTCCACCGACCCGCTCATCGTCCTTGGCCGTGCGCTCGACCCGCTGGCCCGCGCCGCACAAAAGATCCGCGACCGAGACGTCGTGAGCCTGTCGTCCGCCGCGCGCGAAAAGATCGGCCAGGCACGATTTGCCGTGTACGGCGCGGCTGTCTACCCTGACGCAACCTTCACGCTGCGCTTGTCATACGGCACGGTCAGCGGCTATCCGATGAACGGCACACGCGCTCCATACAAGACGACGTTCGCCGGGCTGTACGACCGGTCGGCGAGCTTTGACGATCAGCCGCCGTTCAAGTTGACCGCCGCGCTTCAACCAGAAACGCGCGCAGGTCGACATGACGACTCCCCTCAACTTCGTCACGACCAACGACATCATCGGCGGCAATTCGGGATCGCCCGTTGTCAACCGCGCGGGTGAGCTGGTGGGCCTCATTTTCGACGGGAATATCGAGAGCCTGGTCGGCCGGTTTGTCTACGAGGGAGACAGAAACCGTTCCATCGCGGTCCACGCGGGCGCCATCACGCTCGCGCTTCGCGTCATCTACGACGCGGGCCCGCTGGCCGACGAGATCGACCCGCAGTGACCGGCCCGCAGCGTCTCTACTTGCCGGCCTTCGCCGCCTGCACCTTCTGCTGAAACTCGGGATATGTGGTTTCGGCTCCGCCGCGCGTCGCGATTTCCGGGATTCCGGTCTGGTCGCGGAATTCCTTCAGAAAGGGATTCTCGCCAGGCATGAAGTGGGGCACGGCCCCGCGCTTCTGGCTCGCGACCTCGACGACAGACTCGCACGGGTACAGCAACTGCGCCGGGTTGATCGCGCGGGGATTCAGCCGCATGTTCGTCGTCTTCACGAGAGGCTCGGTCAGATACACCGGATCGTCGGTGCTGGTGATGTCCGTCAACACCTCTCCGTGCCGGATGAAGCGCTCGGTCACCTGAACCCGATCGCTCTGGGGCAGGCCGTTGCGCCGATGCCACATCTGCTTGACATGCGTCGTCGTCACGACCAGCTGATCGCCTTCCCACCTTCCCGTGGAAAACCCCATCCAGGTATGTTCCGCGTTGGGGGAAGGATGCGGCCGCCCGTCCATCCAGAAGACGCGCCGCTGCTGAAAATTGCTGATGTCCATGTGGATCGCGACGACCTCCTCGGTCTGCGGATCGCGCTCCTCCCAGATGCGCATGTTCAGCGGCCCGCGCAGGATGTAGGGCGCCGAATGCGCGCGACACTGATGCTCAGGCACGGTCAGCCGCGACGGATCCCAGGCTTCGGCAAACGCGCGGGCGCTGTCGTTGATCGGCAGGCCAAGGTAGTCGCCCAGGAACGGCCCTGGGATTCGCTCGATCTGGTCCTCGTGAAACACGCCCTGCCAGAAGCCGGTGATATCGACCTGGGCGAGCGCGGGCCGGCTCACCAGCAACGCGAGGGCAAAGGCCAGCCACGTGCGTTTCATCACTTGCCTCCAAGATTCTTGTACACCGCGTCGATGAACATCGCCGTCGTCCACGAACCCATCGTCGATCCATACCGAGGATCGAAATCGAGTGTCGGGCGAGCGGCCTTGATCTGATCGAGCGTCCTGCCTCTCCTGATCATCGTCTGCACGCGGTCGCGGACAATCGTGACCATGTCTCGGTACTCCACGACGTCGAACTCGTCGCAGATGCGTCCGCGGCCCGGCACGACCCGCGTTCCGCCTTCGGTGAACTGCTCGGAGATCGCCAGGTCGATGATGCGGTTCAGCGCTTCGATCACGCCGTTGACATGACCGCCCCGCTTCGAATCGATCTCCGGATATCGCGTCATGTCGAAGACATCGCCGGCGGCAATGACATCCGAGCCGCGGAAGTACACGAGCATGTCGCCATCGGTATGGGCGTTGGGTTCGTACAGCAGCTCGATGCCTTCGTTGTTGAAGTACATGTCCTTTCTGGCCTGAAAGAAGGTCGTCGGTCGGCCACGCGGCAAACGGCAGCGCCGGCTGGCTTCCTGTCGGCGCGCTCAGCGCGTTGAGCACGTGCTCGTGCGCCACGATGAACGCGTGATCGCCCACCACCTGGCCGGCGAAATTGCCGCCCACGAGCTGCGAGCCGGACTGGCTGATCTTGATGTTGCCGCCCACGTGGTCCAGGTGAGCGTGCGTGTTCAACACGTAGCGAATGGGCTTGCCGGGAGCGAGCTTCCGAATGGCCGCCAGAAGCTCGTCGGCGTCCTGCTCGCGCATCGTATCCACCACGAGCACGCCTTGCGGGCCCACCTGCACGAGAGCGTTGCTGACCGGACCAGCCAGCAGGTACACCTGGCCGTGGACAGGCAGGACGTCGATCGCGACCGCCGGCCCCGGCTGCTGAGCCGCCATCGGCGTGATCGCCGCGGCCGCGAGCGTCATTGCGGCCAGACAGACGGTAGACGTTCGTGTCATCGTGGGCCTTTTTGCGTTCCGATTCTCTTGTGAAGCCGCGGGGCGACTGAGCGTAGTAACTCGATGTACCGCTGTCAATAGACAGGCCGGCAGCCGCGGCGGCCTGAATCCCGATCCGTAGTGATTAGGCTATAATTTGAGACGGTCCACGCAATTTTTCCTTCGAAGGAACTGCCATGAACGAGTGCGTCCAGGAACCGGCGACGATTACGGACACCCAGGTGAAGCAGCTGGTGGCCAGGGCCCACGTGGCCCAGGCGGCGTTCGAGTCGTTTTCGCAGGAACAGGTCGATGCCATCGTGAAAGGCATCGGCAAATACGTGTACGACAACGCCGAGGTGCTGGCGAGAATGGCCGTCGACGAAACCGGCATCGGCGTCTACGAAGACAAGATCCTCAAGAACAAGGGGAAGGCCCGCGTCATCTGGAACAGCCTGAAAGGCAAGAAGTCGCGCGGCATCATCGGCGAAGACGCGGAGACCAACATGGTGTTTGTCGCCAAGCCGATGGGCGTCGTCGCGGCGGTGACTCCGGTGACGAACCCCATCGTCACGCCCATGTGCAACGCGATGTTCGCCATCAAGACCGGCAACGCCGTGGTTTTCGCCCCGCATCCGAAGGCCGAGAAGTGCACGGAGGTTCTCACCGACGCGTTCATGAAGGTCGTGAAGGCCAATGGTGGGCCGGACAATCTGATCCAGATGGTCAAGAACGGCTCGATCGAGATGACGCAGGAGCTGATGAAGGCGGTGGACGTGGTCGTCGCCACGGGCGGCGGCGCCATGGTGAAGTCCGCGTACTCATCCGGCCGGCCGTCGTATGGCGTGGGCGCGGGCAACGTGCCGGTCATCATCGATCGCGACGTGGACATCAAGGACGCCGTCGAGAAGATCGTCCTCGGCGCGTCGTTCGACAACGGCATCATCTGCTCGCACGAGCAGTTCGTGCTCGCGCCGGAGGAAAAGTACGCCGAGGTCCTCAGGACGTTCATGGCGACCGGCAAGGTGTGGTTCACCGAGGACAAGGCCATCATCCAGAAGCTGCGTGAAACGGTGTTCCCCGGCGGCCATCTGAACAAAGACGTCGTCGGCAAATCGCCGAGGCAGGTCGGCGCCCTTGCCGGCGTGGACGTGCCCGAGACGGCGCGAATCATCCTGCTGCCGGCCGAAGGCGCTGGCATCAAAGACCTGCTCGCCAAGGAAAAGCTCTGCCCCGTCGTCGCCATCCTTCCGTATAAGACGTTCCAGGACGCCGTCGCGGGCGCCAAGGCCAACCTGCTCATGGAAGGCGCCGGCCACTCGGCAGCGCTGCACTCGAACAACGAAAGCAACATCCGCTGCGCCGGCGTCGAGTTGCCCGTCAGCCGACTGGTGGTCAATCAGGCCAGCTCGTTCACGGCCGGCGGCTCGCTCACCAACGGTTTTGCGCCGACGACGACGCTCGGGTGTGGCTCGTGGGGCGGGAACTCGATTTCCGAGAACCTGGACTACAAGCACCTGATGAACGTCTCGCGCATCGGCAAGGTCATCGCCAACAAGAAGGTGCCGACCGACGCCGAGATCTGGGCGTAGGTCCAGAGCCGCGCTCGTGAACGCCTCCAGCCTGCAACAGCGAATCGAGGCGCTCAAGTGGTGCCACCCGCTCGAACTGGCTGGCATCCACACGCGCCCGCAGTGGCACGTGCGCCGCCGATTCAAGAGGCGCCTCAAGTTCCTCCAGATTCCCGCCGATCTCACCGGCAAGTCGGTACTCGATATCGGTGCGTGGGACGGCTTCTTCTCGTTCGAATGCGAGCGCCGAGGCGCGTCGCGCGTCCTCGCCATCGACACCTTCGCCTGGGATCACTACGGCAAGGACGGGTTCCTGCTGGCCCACGAAACGCTGAATTCAAAGGTTGAGCACCGCCGGCTGGCCGCGGAGGACATCGACGTCGCGACGCTTGGCACGTTCGACGTCGTGCTCTTTCTGGGCGTGTTCTACCACCTGCGGTCGCCCATCTCCGTGCTCGAGCGTCTCCGCGCCGTGACGGCAGGGACCCTGATCTGCGAAACGCATGCGCTTGTGCCCGCGTTCCACGAACGCTACCCCTGGTCAGCTTTTTCCCCGGCGACGGTCTCGAGCTCGACCTGCCTTACGAGTTCTGCTCGCTGCCGACGATGGAAGCACTGAAGCAGATGCTGCGGGCGGCCGGGTTCACCAGGCTCGACGTCAAACACACGCCGTCGATGCGGTGGCTGAAAAAGGTGAAGGCCGCCATCACGAACCGTCCCGAGTCGGGCCGGGCGATCATCCACGCGGCTTAGTTCAGCTGCCCAATGATAAACCGGCGACACGACTACATCGTCCGCGTCGCGCTCGCCGCCCTGATCGGCGCCTCGACGACCGTTGAGACGCAGCAAGCTCCAGCCGGGCAGGCCAAACACATCACGATTCCGGCCCTCGCAAATGCCACCAAGCCGACGGATCTCGACTACGTCGGCGCCGAGTGCGACATCGACCCGACCGGCAACAAGATGGAGTGCGAGTTTCAACAGGTGTTTCTCACCATCGGTCCTTTCGATTCCCAGACGTGTCTGGTGACGACCAACCGGTACGCGCGAACGTTTAACAAAAAGACCGCCACGCAGTGGGTCAGCACCGAAGGGCCCGAAGGCGAGTGTGGCCTCCTCGATGTCACCACGCTGCAGAACGAGGGGACCCAGTGGACTCTCGAAGTTCACAAGGTGGTGACGAAGAAGGACGCCTCGCCAGCGTGCCGGGATGTGGATGAGACGCCCGAAGTGCTGAGCTGGCGCAACACGCGCCGAGCCCTGCCCTGCCGATTCCTGCTGCCCGGCGCCATCAGCCGTTAGGAGGGTTGGCCGCCGCGCTGAGCCACACTAGAACGAGATTCCAGCCTGCACTTGAAACGCCCTCGGGGTGACGAAGTGCGTTCCGCTGAACGTCGAGAGAAAGTTGTAGAGCGCCTCCGTGTTGGTCAGGTTGATGACGCTGAAACGAAGCTTCAGCTTCGCTCTTTCGGTGTGCAGCAGATTGTCCACTCCGATGCCGAGGTCGAACAGGTGGCGCGGCGCGATCCGCGGCGGGTTCGTCACATCGTCTGCCGTGCCTTCCGCGGGAATCTTCAGGCGCGTCGCGCCGTAGTTCGACGTCGTGCAGTTCGCGTCCGTGAGCGGGACCTCGCGCGTCGCGAACTGACTGCCACAGAAGAACCCGATCGCCGCCTGCTGATCGCCTGTCAACCCGAGCGCATCATCGAGGCTCCCGACCGCGCCAGCGACGAGACCCGAGTCGTACCGCCAGGACAGCGCCGCCCACGCGCCCGTCCGCTTCTCGAAGACGTACTGGAGGTTCGTCGTCGAGTTGAACTTCTGGTCGTGGTCGATCCGGAAGTCGCCGGAGGCCGGCTCCAGCAGGATGCCGCCGACCCCCGGCGGCGAAAAGATGGCGTTGGTATGCGCCATGACGACGAAGGCGCTGAACCCCCGGTGCTCGACGATGTTGATCCGGCCGGCAAAGCCGTCGATGCGCGAATGATTCCAGGCGACGGGGAACGCGATCGGGGTGTTGAAGAGCACACCGAAGTCGTAGCCGTTGTCCGTGCGCTTGTCGAAATAGCCGAAGTCAGCAACCAGCCAGCGGCCAAACCCCTGCTGGACGCCGATCTCAACCTGATTGCGTTTGCCCGGAAGGACAGGCTGGCCGTCGCCGAACAGCCCGTTCAAGCCGTAGCCGGCCGATAGCAGCAGGTTCTCGTTGTACGGGGTTTCCATCGTCCGGCCGTACGACGCGCGCAGCACCGGCCCACCACCGGGTACAGCGTAGGAAACGCCGAGGCGCGGCTGGGCGAGGGTGGCCGTGGTCAAGCCGTCATAGTGATCCAGCCTGACGCCCAGATTGAAGGTCGCGTCGCCTGCCTTGATGTTGTCCTGGATGTACGCCGACTGCTGTTTGATCGTGACTGCCTGGTCGTACGCGAGCGGCTTGCCGCCATTGGTCAAGTCATACGGGGCGAACGCCGGATCGAAGTTGCCATCTTCGTCGGCAAACGCGCTGTCTGTGGGATCGGTGATGCCGAACGTGAACTGTTCGTGCAGCCGGGTCGCGCCGACCGTGCCGCCGAACTTGATGTTGTGGCGCCCCGCCGTAATGGCCACGTCGGCCTTCACGCCCATGTTCATCAGCGTGCGATCCTGGCCGACCGTGGCCGGCGTGTCATTGAAGGGGTCGGCGCTTGGCTTGTAGATGAGATGGTCCTGGCGAACGAATCCGTTCGCCGTGAACAGCGTCTTCGATCCAATCACCCGCGAATAACCGGGAGCGACGTTGAACGTCCTGATGTCCTGATGCTGTGTCTGCGCGCTTTGATCGTACGTATTCGGCACGTCGAACCCGGAGTTTGCGGCCTGAATGTTGAGGTGCACGGTGTCCGCGGCGCTGGGCCGGAAGTCGAGGCGATTGAACAGCGACACGCTGTTTCCTTTGCCGTGCAACGCTTCGAGCTCCGGCGGATCGAGAAACCTGTCCGTGCGCAGGCCTGAAACGGATACAAAGTCGCCCACCGTGGACGAGCCGCCGCCAAGGTTCAGTTCTCCGGCCGGACTATTGAACGACCCGTACCCGAATGACGCGCTTCCCGTCGGCTTCGCCTGACCGAGGCCCGACTTCGTGACGATGTGCACCACCAGGCTGCTTTTATCTCCGTACTCGGCGGGCGCGACGCCGGTGATGACTTCGAGCGCCTCCACTGCCTCCTGCGAAATCTGATTCGAGTAGACGCGGCTCTGCTGGTCGGAGATTGGCTGGTTGTCGATCGAAAACTGCGTCTGCGCGTGGTCCCCGATGGGATGGAAGAAGCCGTTCGAATCCGCGACGACGCCAGGCGAGGCCAGCATGACCACCTGATTCAGGCCGCCAGACGTACCTTCGATCGGGAGCTTCGCAATCAGGCTCTTGTCGATGTCCGTGTGGGCCGTGGGGTCGCGTTCGAGGAGGTCCTCAGCGTGACCGACGACGTCCACCGTGCTCGTCGCCCCCGCGAGCGCGAGTGTGAGATCGACGCTGATCGGCACGCCCGTGCGGACATCCACGTCGCGCTCGAGCCTTTGGAATCCTTCTGCCTCGACCGTAATGTGGTACGGGTTGGGCGGGAGGTTGCTGAAGGCGTATTTGCCGGCCGCATCAGTCGTCGTCGTCCGCGTGAACCCGGAGACAGGATTGCTGATTCGGACCTCCACCGCCTGCATCACGCCGCCGGTCGGATCCTTGACGATCCCCTGGATCGTCCCTGCGCCGCCGAGGCCTTGAGCCGTGGCAGGTTGCACCGCGATCAGACCACAAAGCGCCGTCAGGCCCACCACCGTCAAGAAGGGACTCCGCCACGTCGTCATAAAGGCCTCAGCTTGGGACAAGGAACGACCATCGAGTCCATGCATCATGAAAACGTCCGTCAAAGAAGCCAACGAAAACCCAACAGACGGTCTCTGGCGGCAATGAGTGGTCTGTCGTGTCAAATGGGTGGCGGCAGCAGAACGTGAGGCCGACTTCGTCGTATCATCGACGAAGGCAGTCCGAGAGGCGATGAGCGAACTACTGAATCTTGTCGGTTTGAGCACCGGCGTCGCGCTTTACGCGATGCTGCTCGCGATGGTCGTTCGTTCGAGCCGCGTGCCGGGCTTCAAGACGGGTGCCGATCCTCTACTGCTCGTCACTGCCGTGCTCGGCCTCGTCTGGAATCTGTGCGCTCTTCCTGCCTACGAGCTTCCCAAGGTCGGGATCGTCGGACCGTTTCCGTGGCTCATCGCCGTTGGTTTCTGCGCGCTCGGATTCCTGCCGGCCGTTGTCGTGCATTCGGTGCTGCGCTCGGGACCGCCTGGGCTGACCGGCGTTTCACGCCGGACGCTTGCAGCTGCGGCGTACGGCGTGGCTGGTGTGGCCGCCGCCATGCATGTGCACAGCGTCATCGCCGGAGGACGCGTTCCGTCGGTCCCCGCGATGCGGCTCATGACCTACACGTTCGTCGCGCTCGTCGTTCCGCTCGCGTTCGTCACGCGCGGCCAGCCGGGCGCGCGCCGCGCACTCTGGATCAGCGCGCTGGCGGCGTTTGCCGTGTCGGCGCTCCATCTGAGCGAGCTTCCCGTCGGCGAAGGATCGTGGCCCGTCGAGCTCCTGGGGCACCACGCCTCGGTGCCACTTGCGTTCGCGATTCTTTACCAGGACTACCCGTTCGCCCTTGCCGATCTCTTCCTGAAGCGCGCCCTGACGCTGCTGCTACTCGTGGTGACGGCCTTTTTCGCGATTGCCCTGTTCAGTCTCGGCTCGTCGGCGTTCGCACGCTTCGTGCTGGCCGACCCGCGCCAGGTCGGCGCGCTCGTGACACTCTGGGTGGCAACTGCCCTCATCTATCCGACGCTCCGCAGGGCGACGGCCTGGTTCGTCGATGCCGTCGTCCTGCGCCGTCCCGACTATCGATCGCTCCGTGCGCTCGCTGCCCGGCGCGCGCAGGCCCACGATTCGGTAGGACCCCTTCTCGACGACACCTGCGAGCTGTTGGCCCCTGCGCTCAGCGCACGAACCGTTCGATGGCATGAGCTACCGCGTGACGCAGACGCATCGACAGGTGACAAACTGTCGAGGTCTGGCAAACCTCCTCAGGTCCTTGTTCCGACGGCCGAGCATCCGCGGTACGCGATCGAGATTTCTCAATTGACAGGCGGGCGACGCCTGTTCTCGGACGATTTCGCCATGCTCGAAGCCGTCGCTCTCATCGCGGCTCGCCGAGTCGATGCCATACGAGTGACCGGTGAACGTTACGACCGGGAGCTGCGCGAGCAGGAAGTGGCGAAGCTTGCCAGCGAAGCCGAGCTGCGGGCGCTCAGAGCTCAAATCAACCCACATTTCCTGTTCAACGCCCTCACGACCATCGGATACCTCATCGAGGCAGCGCCCGGCCGCGCCCTCGACACGCTCATGCGGCTGACTTCGCTGTTGCGCGGCGTTCTACGCTCGGAGGGCGAGTTCACGACCGTCGGTCGCGAGCTCGAAATCGTCGAGTCGTACCTCGAAATCGAGCGCGCACGATTCGAGGACCGACTGCAGATTGACATCGACGTACCCGCATCGATCCGCACGCTGCGGATACCTCCGCTCGTGCTTCAGCCGCTCGTCGAGAACGCCGTCAAGCACGGGATTGGGCAGGCGGCGGCCGGTGGCGCCGTCCGCGTCAGCGCCCGGCTCGTGTCGCGGCGCGACGCCCCCTCCGAACTGCTCCTATCGGTGAGCGACACGGGCGCCGGAAATACGCGCGTGGCCTTCGAGCACCGGCGCGACGCCGGCGTCGGCCTCAGAAACGTCGAGCAACGCCTCGCACACCAGTACGGTGCGGCGGCCATGCTCAGCTTCGAGACTGCACCAGGGGCTGGTACAACCGTGACTCTTCGACTGCCGGCCGATGTATCGGCGGCCCTCCAGCCCGCTGCGAAAGCCCGATGATCACGACTCCGTTGCGTGTGGTGATCGCGGACGACGAGCGCCCGGCCCGGTCCTTTCTCGCCGCGCTCCTCCGCGCATTCGACGACGTGGTTGTGGTCGGGGAGGCTGCCTCAGGGAAGGAAGCCATCCGTGTGATTACGCAGGAGCATCCAGATCTCGCCCTGCTCGACCTCCAGATGCCTGAGGTGGATGGCATCGGCGTCGTGCGGATGCTGAAGAAGCAGGAAATGCCGCTCATCGCCTTCGTCACGGCCTACGACGAGTACGCGGTGCGCGCCTTCGAAGTGAATGCGGTCGACTACCTGCTCAAGCCGGTCGAGAAGAAACGGCTCAGAGAAACGTTGAATCGCGCCCGGGAACGGATCGAACACTCCGAAATCGTCGCGGAGCAGACCACTCGTGTAGGCGCGGCCATCGATGCCTACGAAACGGCGGCCAAAGCGCCTTACCTCGAGCGTATTCCCGTGAGACGGCGAGACGACGTCGTCATCGTCCCGGTGAACCAAGTTGCGTCGATTGTCGCCGAGGGCGAGCTATTGCATCTCGTCACCGTGAAGAACGAGAAGTACACGATCAACTATCGTCTCAAGGACCTCGAAGCGCGCCTGGATCCCCAGCGCTTTATTCGCCTGGCGCGCGGTATCCTCGCCAACGTCGACGTCATCGTCAAGCTGAACGTCATGCCGGGCGGAACGCACCAGGCGGTGCTCAGCAACAACCAGAAGCTCGCCGTCAGCCGCCAGCAGTCGAAAGCCCTCCGCGATCGCTTTCTCCGCCTGTGAGGATCCGCTCGCCTCTCGGGAACGACCAGACGCGCGGCCTTTCAGACGGTTGATTGAAAACCGTGCGACAGACCTGTCCGGCTCCTGTTTGCTTACGCCTGCATGGGCGGGCGAACATCTGGAGCGTTTGGCTGGCCGCGGGCCGGCCGCGTGTACCGCGGCGCCAAACGCCGCGTCCGCCGAATCCGCATGCGCAGCAACTGGTCGATACCGCTGATCCTCTTTATCGTCTGGATGTTGTTCGTGCTGCTGGTTCTGGTGCCGTGGATGACTCGCCACCCCCACGATCACACACACGGCACCGCCCCGAGCCTGCATGGCGAACACGCGGGCCACGAGCCGCACCTTGCAGATTTCGCCGCCGCGTGGCGGCGGTGAGCTCCGGCATCGCTCCGGTGTCGATCATGCCATGCCCGACACGAACCACGATACGAACAGCAACCCCAGCGCGATCCCGAGGTAGCGGTGGACGAGGATGAGATATCGTATGCCCCGGAGCGCTGGCATGCGTGCGATTGTCTTGGATCGGGACCGCGCGGTGCTCCGCGTCGATCATCAGGAGCCGACGCTTCGCGACGGCGAAGTCATGGTCCGGGTGCTGTGCGCCGGTATCTGTGAAACCGATCTGCAGTTGATCCGCGGGTACATGGGATTTCGCGGCGTGCTCGGGCACGAATTCGTCGGCGTCGCCCAGACGGGCCCGCTGGCCGGCCGCCGTGTCGTCGGCGAAATCAACTGCAGTTGCCTGCGGTGCCCGACCTGCCTTGCAGGCCGCCCGTCGCACTGCCCTCATCGTTCCGTCCTCGGCATTCTCAACCACGACGGCGCGTTTGCGGACGCCGTCGCGGTGCCGCAGCAGAACTTGCACGTTGTTCCCGACACCATGCCGACCGACGTCGCCGTCTTCACCGAACCCGTCGCCGCGGCGTTTCAGGTTCCGGCGCAACTCGCCATTCGCCGCGAGGATCGCGTGGTGGTGCTTGGCGACGGCCGGCTCGGCAATTTGTGCGCGCAGGTCCTGGCGGGCGTTTCCGATCACGTGCTGGTTGTCGGCAAGCACGCCGCGAAGCTCGCCTTGCTGCAGTCGCTCGGCCTTTCGACCTGCCTGCTTGCCGAACGGCCGGCCGACCGCTCCGCAGATATCGTCGTCGATTGCACCGGATCGGCCACCGGCCTGCCGACGGCTCTGAGCATGGTTCGCCCGCGCGGCACCATCGTCCTCAAGACGACGGTGGCGGGCGATCAGACGCTGGCGTTGGCACCGGTAGTGATTGACGAAGTGACGATCGTCGGCTCGCGCTGCGGACCGTTCGGTCGCGCGCTGGCCGCGCTCGGGGATGGCAGCGTCAGCGTGCTGCCGCTGATTTCCACCAGGTTTGATCTCGCACAGGGTGTTGACGCCCTGAACCACGCCGCCACTCGTCCGGTGCTCAAAGTGCTGCTCGACGTGGCGCCGGCGTGACTTGGATCTCAACCGTCGAGATCATTGCTTCTGTCGTGTCGGGTACTTCGCGAACATCTCGGCGACCGCACTGTTGATGGCGGCCTCGAGCTGTGCCGGCTCCGTGTCGATGGGCTTGTCCGCACGTAGCTGCACCAGACGTTTACTACGGGTTGCCGGATCGAGCACCACGACGAGAAGCGTGCCAACTGGATACTCGGGCAGCGACCCGGCCACCGGTTTAGCCTTCAAGTCCACATCGGTGCGCCTGAGCGAGAAGTACGTCACGAGCACGTCGCTCTTCCCAGACGCTTTGCTCATGCCGAGCGCCTTCAGCTCCCGATCGATGGCGGCCACGATTTGCGCATCGACAGTCTTGACGGCCGACGGCCCGCCCTTCGTCCATGCATAGGTCTTGAATTTGGCGGGGTCGACGTCCTTGGACACTGTCACGGTGACGCCATATTTCGGCGTTTGAGCGGCAGGGGCCGCAGCCACCGTCGCACACAAGAGAGCCCCCACGATCAGCCGTTTCATACAGATCCTCCTCAGTGGTCCAAACGCTATTGTATCCGCGGCACGAGCAGGTCGCTCGTCGCTCTCAGCGTGGAGTGCGCGATGACGAGGAGGGCAGGCGCTTTCTCCATTACGACGCTCAGGAGGTTGGCGGCCAGCGTCTGCCCATTAAGACAGTGAATCCGAGCGTTCCAGTGAACACCGGTTCTCATGAAACTGCGGGACGAGCGCGCCGCCGCGCCCCAACCGTCCCGCCCGAGCGTGTGACGATCGAGGCCTCTCAGCAGCAAGAGGCCGGGCGCCGAACGACCGATGCCCGGCGTTTCCCACCGCCCGCAGCCCTGGCGCTTAGCCCGTCGATGTCGCCTGCCAGTCGGCGTCTTCCCCAGCCTTGATCTTCGACTTGATCTTCATGGTCATCTCCTTTCCCTGGGACTGAACTCGTTGCCCAGCGGTGTGAAGGCTATCAAAGCGCTGATCTATGTCAAGTAAGACCAGCGCGCGAAGGCGTTGAGCCCGACCCGAGCAGGACATCCTGGGAGAGTCTAGTTCGAGCACCCGGCGCCGAGGGCCTGCAACGACGTGAGGTTGAGGCGGGCATCGTTCTGATCCCGGTACAAGCAGGCCTCTCGCTTCCATCTTCTGGCCCTTGTGCGTCTCGGGCTTGAATGGGACGACGCTCACCAGCTGAAACGTCTGCGCGCCGAGCGACTTGCTCTGCGCCGTCTTGCAGCGCCGCCTGACTCGGCTCTTCGTCTCTCGTCAGCACCGGTTCGCTGGTGTTGCGTGAGCAGCCAGGCGTGGTTCGGCCCCTCGCGTCAGACACCCCACCACCTGCACCAGCGAGAAATTCGCAATCGTGTTCGTCTGTCCCTTGCGCACGAGGTCGATGATGCCGAGGCTGTCGGCTTCGGCGCGAAGCTCGCTCTTGCCCGCCGGATAGCCGTTCTGCTGCAGCAGGTAGGCCACGATGTCGATCTTCGCGTCGTCGGTCGTCTCGTTCGGCGAGTTGGGCGGCATCGTCTCGCGGATCTTGTCGAACAGCGTGACGACGCTGCCGTTCTCCCAGTGCGCGAGGAAGTCGTCGCCCTTTGAGCGCCGGACCGCGATCGCCCGTCAGATCGAGCTTGTGGCAGCCGCCGCACCGGCCCGTCAGGAAGTTCTGCTTGCCGCGCTCGGCCTGCGCCGCCGTGAAGACGCCGTCCCACGTCGTCTTCTTGGCGATCTTGATCACTTCGAGCGCGCGGACATCGGCCTTCAGCTCGTCGTTGCCTGACGGCATGCCGTTCATGGACATGATGTACGCCAGGATGTCGGCCTTGATCGTCGTCGGCGACGAGCGACGGGCCGTCCTGCGGCATGTTGTCGCGCAGGTAGCTGTAGAGCGTCCCGAGGTTGTCGTTCTCGTACTTCGACCAGAACACGTTGCCCTTGAGCGCCGGGCCGCGCTGCGACCCGGCGAGCTCGACGTTGTGACACCGGGCGCACGACCGTTCGAACGGCGCCTTGCCGCGCGCCGCCTGCGCCGACGTGAACACGCCGTCCCAGACCTTCGTTTCACCGGCCGCCGGCTGCTGCGCCGACGAGACGCGCGACCGCTCCACACCAGAGGGCCGCGAGAGCGCCGAAGGCCGCAAGTCGTCTTGGACATCACTTACTCCGCTCTATCACGATTCCTTCGAGTTGCTCGGGCGTGCGCGGCAGCTCGCGGGATCCGCTCGGAAACTTGTTCGCCTGCAGCAGGTACGACACGACGTCGACGTAGGCTCCGGTGCCGAGGCTGCCGGGCTTGTCCTTCGGCATCGATCGCTTCACGTTGTCGAACAGGTCCTTGACGTCTTGCCGCTCCACGCCGTCATGAACGAGTCGAGCGACAGCGCCGGGATTTCCATGACGGGATCGCCGGCGAGGTCGGGGCCGTGACACTGCTCGCAGGAGCGGCCGTAGGTGCGTTCGCCGCGAGCGGCCTGCGCGTCCGTATAGACGCCGTCCCAGACCGACTGCTTCGGCGCCGGATTCTGCCCCGCCTTCGCCGGGACCGCGCCGGCCAGGGCGATGCCCGCCGCGCAGCCAGCCGCGAACGCCAGAGCGCCGAGCCTCACGGGCCAGTTACTGTTGCGCCGCTGCACCGGGAGCCGGTCCGCCCGCCATCAACGTTCGAAGAAGGTCCGCCATCGCGGCACTCGGACCGGCGCCGCGGCCACGTCCGCCGCCGCCCCGCCCGGCGCCGCCGCCGACGCCCTGGGCGATATCGAGCGGCGTGCGGCCCTGTTTGTTCTTCATGTCGAGCTTCGCGCCGTGCGCGGCGAGATAGCGCACGACGTTCTGCGCGCCACGCTGCACGGCCGAATGCACCGCCGTCGTGCCGTTGGTGTTGAACGCGTTGATGTCAACGCCGCGCTCGAGGCACAGCTTGATGGCCTCAATCGAGCTGTCCTCGGTCACCGGAATCGCGACGGCATACGCGCCGACCACGGCGCCGCCGGCCGCGGAAATCATCAGCACCGTCGTGCGATCCTTCAGCGTGAGCTTGGGATCCGCGCCGGCGTCGAGCAGCACCTTCATCAGCGCCAGGTCGTTGCTCTTGGCGGCGCGCGCCAGCGGCGTCGTGCCCTCGCCAAGCGACGCGTCGCCGGTCGGCGTGTGATGCCGTCCGATGATGGGACGCTTGAGCCGCGCGTTGACGTTGGCGCCCTTCGCGATCAGCATGCGGACGATGTCGGCGGAGTCGAGCTTGTCCACGAGCTTGGGCGACGGCCGGCTGAGCATCGGCCCCATCGTGTGCATGTCCACGGCGGAATAGAGCGCGGTGGTTCCCGTGCTGTCCGCGACGTTGGGATCGGCGCCCTTCTCGATGAGCACCGCCGCCGTATCGAAATGGGCGTTCGTGATCGCATACATGAGCGCCGTCGTCCCGTCAGGGTCGGTGGCGTTGAGGTCGGCCTTGCCGTCGGCCAGCGCAGCCGCGGCGGCAGCGGCGCCGTCACGCGCCGCGTACATCAGCGGCGTCCAGCCGCCGCGAGGCAGCACGGTGACGACCATGCCGGAGGTTTCCCACTTGAATTCCGGAAAGCTCAGGAGCTTGCTGCGCTCGTTCGTGTCCGCCCCGAGCTCGATGAGCGTCTTCACGGCCGCCGCGTTGTTCTGCGACGCCGCCCACATCAGGGCGGTCTGCCCCTGCCAGTTCTCTTTGCGCGCCGACCTTCGCGCCATGCGCGACCAGAATCCTGATGACGTCCGCGCTGCCGGTGCGTGCCGCCGTCATCAGCACGGTTTCGCCTTCGGGCAGGGCGCTGTTCGGGTCGGCCCCCGCCTTGAGGAGCATTTCGACGAGCGACGCGTTGCCGTTCTGTGCCGCCAGACCAATCGGCGTGAACCCGTAGCGGGTGACGGCTTTGGCGTTGGCGCCCAGCGCGCAGGAGCACCTCCACCGTCGGGACGTCGTTGCCGCGGACGGCCCAGTGGAGCGCCGTCATGCCGTCGGCTTCGGCGACGTTCACGTCCGCGCGCTGACTAATCAGCAGACGGACGGCGGCGAGGTTTCCCTGCTTGACGGCATCGACCACTCGAAGGCCGTTGCCGGCTGCGCCCAGGCCCGCCACCGACAGGGCGGCCAACAACGAGGCGTAGCGTACAGGTTCTCATACGCATCTATCGACTCCGGGTCCGCGTTCTACGTCGTGCGTTTTGCGTTTTACGTTTTCCGTTCTACAGATCAACCCGCCCCGTGCTCTGCGTGCCGAACTTGTCGATCTCGCATCCGAACTTGTTGGCCAGATCGAGCATCAGATTCGCCAGCGGCGTTTCCTTGGCGGTCTGGACGTGACGGTTGCCCTTCAGCAACCCGGCGCCGCCGCCCGCGATGGCGATGGGCACGTTCAGGCGCGAATGCGTGTCGCTTTCGCTCATGCCGCTGCCGTACACGATCAGCGAGTGATCGAGCAGCGAGCCGTCGCCGTCGGGCGTGTCCTGCAGCTTCTTGAGGAACTTCCCGAAGAGCGACACGTGGTACGCGTTGAGCTTCACGAGGTTGGCGAGCTTCTCCGGGTTGTTGCCGTGGTGCGACATCGAGTGATGCGGCTCGGCGAAGCCGAGGTTCGGGTAGACGCGCTGGCTGGCGTCGCGGCTCATCATGAACGTAAAGACCTTCGTCACGTTCGCTTCGTACGCCAGCGCCAGCAGGTCGAACTGAAGGGCGACGTGGTCTTCGAACGACTCCGGCACGCCAATGGGCGCATCCGGCACGGCGACGTTCGTCGTGGCCTGCTTCTCGGCCTTCTGAATGCGCGCCTCGATTTCGCGGACGTTCTCGAGGTAGTCGCTCAGGCGCGACCGGTCCTTCGGTCCAAGACCGCCCTGCAGATCCTTGACGTCTTCTCTCACCGAGTCGAGGATGCTCTTGTCGGTCTGCATCCGCGCCAGTCGCTGGGCGCTCGTGCCGGCGCGGCCGAACATCCGCTCGAACGTGACGCGCGGGTTGATTTCCATCGGCAGCGGCGTCTTCTCGTTCGCCCACGACAGCGTGTTCATGTAGGCGCACGCATACTGCGTGTCGCAGCCGCCCACGTACCCGGTGAAGTCCTCGGTGGCCAGCTCGATCGACGGATACACCGTGTCCTGGCCGATCTGCTTGGCGATGACCTGGTCGATCGTGATCCCGTTGTGTACGTCTTCGGCGATTGTCCGCTTCGGGATCGTGCCGCTCAGCCAGGCCGCGACCGTCGTCGCGTGGCCGTCGAGCGGGTCGCACAGCTCGGACACCATGGTGATCCGGTTTCGAAACGGCTCCAGGGGCTTCAGAATCGGCGTGAACTCGAAGTTCTCGCCCACCGTCTTCGGCGTCCAGAAGCCCGGCCGCTCGCCAAGCGGCACGAACACCGCACCGAAGCGGCGCTGCGGGTTGGCCGCCGTCTTGGCCAATGCCGTCAGCGCCGGCACCATCGATTCGAGCAGCGGCAGCGCCAGGGTGACGCCCATGCCGCGCAAGAACGTCCGCCGGGGCAACGACAATCTTGGTGATGAACATGGTCCGCGAGCTCCTTTAAATGGCCATCAGTTGGCCGCGACCGTGACGGTTGGATTCTCGATGTCTGAAGACACCTTGATGCGCTTCTGGAACGGCGCGCTGTTGACGACGCCCAGAATGAGAGACGAGAAACGATAGTCCTGCCTCGCCGATTCGCGTACGATGCGACGCACTTCCGGCATGTCGTAGTACGCCAGTCCCCGCCCGAGCGCGTAAGTCATCAGCTTTTCGGCGACGGTCCCGACAAACAGTTCCGGCTGCTGCAGCAGCGCCTGCCGCAGCGTCACCACGCCGTCCACCTTTGTCCCGTCCAGCAATTCGCCCGACGCGTTGATGGGGCTGCCGAGCGTCCCGCCGTCGCGCGTTCGCCATGCGCCGACCGCGTCGAAGTTCTCCATCGACAGTCCGATCGGATCCATGATCTTGTGGCACCCCGCGCACACCGGGTTCTTGCGATGCTCTTCCATGCGCTCGCGCATCGTCAGGATCTTGCCCCCGCGGTTCGCGTCTTCGTTGAGCGGCGGCACGTTGCTCGGCATCGGCGGCACGGGCGCGCTCAAGAGATTGTCGAGCACCCACTTGCCCCGCACGACCGGCGAGGTGCGGTCGGCATGCGACGTCACCATCAGAATCGCGCCCTTGCCGAGCAACCCCTTCCGCGCTTCGTCCGTCAGCGTGACGCGCCGGTAGTGGCTGCCGTAGACGCCCGGCACGGCGTAGTGCTTCGCCAGGCGCTCGTTCAGAAACGTGTAGTCCGCCGTCATCAGATCGAGGACGTTGCGGTCTTCGCGAATGATGCTCCGAAAGAAGAGCTCGGTCTCACGCTGAAAACCCTGACGCAGGTTGTCGTCGAAGTCCGGGAACTCCAGCGAATTCGGCTGCAAGCTTTTCAGGTTGCGCACGTACAGCCACTGGTCGGCGAAGTTGGTGACGAGCGACTCCGCCTTCGGATCGGCGAGCATCCGCCGGACCTGCTGGTTGAGGACGGCCGGCGTGTGCAGCGTGCCCAGGCCGGCGACGCGAAGCAGCTGGTCGTCGGGAATGCTGCTCCACAGGAAGAACGACAACCGGGACGCCAGCTCGAGATCGCTGACGCGGTAGATGGTTCCGGGAATCGCGTTCGGCGGGTCGCGTTCGACGCGGAACGCAAACTTGGGACTCGCCAGAATACGCTGAAGCGCCGTCTGGATGCCGGCTTCGAATGCCCCCTGTGCTGAGCGTGTCGAAGCCTGCTTGCGGCCGACGGCGTAGAACTGGTGGAGCCGCGCCAGATCGCCGCTCGACACCTGTCCCCGATAGGCGCGGCGCGCGAGCGTCGCGATAATCCGGCGCGCGCATTCGTCTTCCGTGGCCTGGCTCGTCAAGGGGCGGTCCTTCGACTCGCTCAGGACCGCCCCGAGTGAAGTCGAAGGTCGGCACACGAAAATCTTGCGCCGGCTTGGTGTATCGCCGGGTCCCGTGGGGTTGAAGGGTCCGGTCAGGGTAAACGTGTCCAGATGCGGATGCCCAATCGTGTCGAGCGTGTCGTTCGAACTGCGAATGAACGGCTGCAGGCGCAGCGGGTTGATCGCACCGGTCCTCTCGAGGAACGCGGCGCTGATCACGTGCGGGCCCGCCTTGAGGGGCAGGCGAATGTGCGCCCGCGCCTCGACGTCGTCTCCCGCCTTTGTCATGTTCTTCAGGTTGGCCTTGAAGTCGTCTTCGCCGCCCACGTTCGACAGATGGACGCGCGCGCCGTCGACCGTGTATTCGAGCTGATGGTCGTATTCGAGACCGCGCACGACGCCGAGATTCGTGCGGAACAGGCGAATCGAAAAGTCGTACGTGCCGTCGAGCGGCAGCGTCACTTTGGCCAGGATGCCGCCGACCGTACCCAGGGGCAGCCCGTCGATGTGAATGTCCTGAGACGCGTCCTGGCGGATACGGAAGGTTTCGCCGGCCGGCCCGATATCGGGGTCGCCGACCGCGAGCGAGCTGATTTTCCCCGCCGCGGTGAGATACCGCTCGAGCAGCACGGGCGAAATGCCCAACGCGTCGGCGATGTTGTCGAAGCCGTACGCCGCGTCGTCGGGCGGCAGCATCGACGACGTGTCGACGTCAAGGGTGAGGAGGTCGCGAATCGCGTTGGCGTACTCGGCGCGATTCAGCCGATGCACGAGCGGCCGCCCCGGGTTTGGATGCGCCAGGGCTTCACGGTCGAGACCGCTGGTCAGAAACGAGACGAACGCGTTCTGCGTCTCCGGAACCGGCCGCGGCGATCCCTGCGGCGGCATCATGCCGACACGCACTTTTCGAACGACACGTTCCCACACGTCGGGGCTCGCGCCGACGTTGCCGACATCCAGCTTGTCGAGGGTCAGCCCACCGGCCTTCGCGCAATCGTTGTGACACCCGACGCAGTACTTGGTGACAACCGCCCCGGTACTCGGTGTTACTGTGAGCGGCGCTCAACGCGGGAGGCACGGGCGTCTGGGGCCCAGCCGTCAGGGGAACGCTCCACGCGGCGGACACGGTCCACGTCGCGAGAGCCAGAGCAAACACACGAGTCCGCATCCGTTGCCCCTCAGCCTGTCGGTCCCGGTTGGTCATCGAGGCGCAACGACCACCCCAAGGACAATCGGTCTTTGTCACCGCGAAATGTACCAGAAGTGACGCTAAAACCCAAGGGAAACAAAGGTTAGCGTCGTGGCGAAACTCTCAAATTTGGGGCAAATTCGTGGCGGAACCTTCCAGGTCCCTCGGTTTGTCGTCGGCGACGGCCCTTGTCGTGGGCCACACCATCGGGGTGGGCATCTTTCTGACCCCCGCCGAGCTCATTGGCGGCGTGGCCTCGCCGGTGTTGACTCTCGGCTTGTGGGTCGGCTGCGGCGTCCTGGCGCTCGCGGGCGCGCTCTGTTTCGGGGAGCTTGCCGCGAGATACCCGCAGGCCGGAGGCCCTTACGTCTATCTTCGCGAGGGCTGGGGACCGCGCGTCTCGTTCCTTTATGGCTGGCAGGCGCTGTTGATCATGGACCCGGGCGTCGCGGCGGCGCTCGCCACCGGCCTCGCGTCGTACGTCGTGGTGCTGTGGCCGTCCTCGCGCGGCGCGGAACGCACCATCGCCATTGGCGTGATCTGGGTGCTCGCGCTCGCCAACATGGCCGGCCTGCGCCTGGGCGCACGCATCCTCACCACCATCACCGGACTGAAGCTGCTGGTGCTCGTGTCTCTCCCGATCGCCGCGTTCACGATCGGCCACGGTAGCTGGGGTCATTTCGTGCCCCTGGTCGGCACGCGCGCCGGCGCGCCGCCGCTCGGCGACGCACTGGCCCTGGGTTTGGTCGCCGCATTCTTTTCCTTCGGGGGGTTCTGGGACGCCAGCCGCGTGGCCGGCGAAGTTCGTGAGCCCCGCCGGACGCTCGGCATCGCCCTGGTGTTGGGTGTCGCCTGCGTGATGCTCGTTTACGTGATGACGACCGCCGCGTTCATCTTCCTCGTCCCCGGTGAGCAGATGACCAGCGCGTCAGCGTTCGCCGAACGCGCCGGCGACGCGTTGCTCGGACCTGCCGGCCCCTCTGTGCTCGCCGCGATCGTGGTCTTGTCCGTCGTCGCGAGCCTCATGGCGCTGCTCATGATGGCGCCGCGCCTCTACGTCGCGATGAGCCGCGACGGCCTCTTCCCGGCGGCACTCGCCGCGCTCCACCCGACGACTCACGTGCCCGGCCGCGCCACGGCTGTGTTGGCCTCGCTGTCCAGCGTGTTCGTGCTGCTCGGCACGTTCCAGGACATCATTGCGTTTTTCATCTGCGCGTCGATGGGGTTCGTCGCGCTGGCCGCCGCGTCGCTGTTCGTGCTGCGGCGACGCGCGGGCGAGCCCCGCGGCTTCAGGGCGCCCGGACACCCGGCAACGACGGCGGCGTTTGTGCTGCTGGTCGCGACGGTGGTCGCGATGGTGGCCATCAACCGGCCGCGCCAGGCGCTCGCGGGCGCGGCGCTCGTCTTCCTTGGCGTGCCTGTTCACGCGGTACTCGCATCTCGCGGGGCGCTGGCGCCGGGGCGTTCGGAAAAATGAAACGTGCTCGGCGGTCACGGTTCCCAAGGTGCTTCGGCGGCCACGGTCTCCAAAGTGCACGGCGGTCACAGTTTCCAACGTGCTTCGCGGCCACGGTCTCCAAGGTGCGGGGCGGTCACAGTTCCCAAGGTGCTGGGCGGTCACGGTTCCCAACGTGGTCGGCCGTCACGATGTCCGCGGCGCTTGCGTGACTCCGCGTCTGCCTGGCGCTGTTTCGCGCGCAGCAGGTTGGTCGTGGCGTTGAGCGCAGCGCGCGCCAGGTTTGACAGACGCGAATAGAGCTTCGCGTCGAGATAGCCGCGGTCGCGGCCGTCGATCAGATGGTTTTGCGTTTCCATCATCGACGCTCGGGCGAACTCCAGAAAGCGGGCAAACTCGCGCGGCCGGAAGCGCCCGAATCCTTCACTGATATTGCTCGGAACCGACGCGCTCGACTCACGAATCTGATCGCGATATTTGAAATCCCTTGCTGCCGCCCCGGTGGCAGTAAACGCCAACACTTCGCGCTTCAATTCGCGAGACAGCTGCCATGCCACGAGATCTCGAAAGTCGCGGACGCCCATAGGTTTCTCAGAGGCACACCTCGTGCCAGCACTTTGGGAACCGTGACCGCCATGCACCTTGAGAACCGTGGCCGCCAAGCACTTTGGAAACCGTGACCGCCAAGCACGTTGGAAACCGTGACCGCCATGCACCTTGGGAACCGTGGCCGCGGAGCACTTTGCGAACCGTGGCCGCCCAGCACCCTGGAAACCGTGACCGCCATGCACCTTGCGACCGTGGCCGCGGAGCACTTTGGGAACCGTGGCCGCGGAGCACTTTGGGAACCGTGACCGTCGAGCCCCGTGGAAACCGTGACCGTCGAGCACCGTGGAAACCGTGACCGCGAAGCACTTTGGAAACCGTGGCCGTGGAGTAAACTTCGCCGAATGACGATGATCTCGCGGCGTGAGGCGTTGGCGGCCGCAGCCCTGCCCTTCGCCTTGCCCCTGTTCGCCAACCGCGTCGTCAAGAGCGGCCGGCTGAAGCAGGCGGTGACTCGATGGACGTATCGCTCGATCGCACTGCCGGCCCTGTGCCGCGCGGTGGCCGACATGGGGCTGACCGCCATCGACCTGCTCGAGGAGCCCGACTGGGCGGTCGTGCGGCAGTTCGGCCTCGTCTGCTCGATGGGCTACGCCGGCGGCGGGTCGATTCCCGACGGCCTGAACGTGAAAGGCAACCACGACGCCATCGTCGCGAACTTCGCGCGGCTCATCCCGAGGGCCGAAGCCGAGCGCGTGCCGAACGTCATCACGTTCTTCGGCAACCGGCGCGGCATGAGCGATCGCGAAGCCGTTGACACCTGCGTGGCGGGGCTGAACCGGGTCAAGGGGATCGCTGAAGACCACGGCGTCACCGTGTGCGTGGAGCTGCTCAACAGCAAGATCGATCACAAGGACTATCAGGGCGATCACACGGCATTTGGCGTGGAGGTCGTCAAGGCCGTCGCGTCACCCCGAGTGAAGCTGCTCTACGACATCTACCACATGCAGATCATGGAAGGCGACGTCATCCGGACGATTCGCGCCAATCGCGACGTCATCGGACACTTTCACACGGGCGGCGTCCCGGGCCGCCACGAGCTCGACGAAACGCAAGAGATCAACTGGCGCGCGGTGTGCCGGGCCATCGCCGACAGCGGCTTCACCGGCTACCTCGCGCACGAATTCACCCCGACGCGCGATCCGCTGACAGCGCTCGCCGAAGCGGTGGCGCTCTGTGACGTGTGACATGAAAACACAACTGACGATTCTCGCGTTCGCGGTGACGGTGGCCTTGGGCGTGCTGCAGGCGCAAGCCCCTCCTGCCGGCACGCCATTCCGAATCGAGAGACTGGATCCGGCCTCGACGACATCATCTCGCCCGACGCGACGCTCGAAACACTCGGCGACCGATTTGCGCTGACCGAAGGGCCCGTCTGGGTTCCCGCGGGCAGGACGGAGAACGGGTATCTTCTCTTCAGCGACAACGCCGCCAACGTCATCTACAAGTGGGCGCCGCAACAGCCGCTGTCGGTCTTTCTCGAGAAGAGCGGCTTCACCGGCACGGACAATACCAAAGTCGGCGCGCAGACGGTTGCCGGCCGCGTGGCGCATTCTGCTGATCGGGTCGAACGGCCTCGCGCTCGATCCGCAGGGCCGGCTCGTCGTGACGGCCATGAACGACCGGACGGTCTATCGTCTGGAGAAGGACGGCACGCGCACCATCCTCGCCGATCGCTACGAGGGCAAACGCTTCAACGGGCCGAACGACATCGTCGTGAAGTCGGACGGCGCGGTGTACTTCACCGACACGGTCTGGGGACTGCGCGGCGCCGACGAAGGATCCGAAGCGCGAGCTGCCCTTCAGCGGCTTCTTTCTGATGAAGGACGGCAAGGTGACCCTGCTCGGCAGCGACAAGGACACGCCGGGCGCGCATCGCCGAACGGCATCACGCTGTCGCCGGACGAAAAGTATCTGTACGTCACCGCCGGCGCCCGCCGGACGATGCGTTACGACATCCTGCCCGACGACACGGTCAGCCAACGGGAAGGCTGTTCGTCGAGCACGGAAGGGACGGCATGCGCGTGGATACCAGAAAGGCAACCTCTATACGACCAGCGGCGGCACGCCCGGCACGCATCCAGATCACGTCGCCCGAGGGCAAGCCGCTCGGCCGGCTGCATCTGCCGCAGCCGGCGGCGAGCCGCGGGCTCGCGTGTGCGCCACGAACGTGGCGTTCGGCGATGCCGACGATCGCGGCCTCTACATCACGGCGTGCACGCATCTGTTCAAGCTCCGGATGAAGACGCCGGGGATTCGTCCAGGAGTGAAACACTGATCCGCGATCAGGGCGCCACATAATCAGGGCGCCACAAGACGGCCGATCCGAATCACTGACTGAGCGGGCGGACCGCTGGCCCACGCCGCGGCAAATCCGTCGTCCACCGCGGTCACGGCCGGATACTCGGTCCGTTGCGGATCGCCGACGTCGAGACGCGTGAAACGCACGGCGTCCTGTCCCCGTCGTCGAGCCCGCCGCAATCACCACCCGGCGCGTCGCGTTGACCTCCTCGTCCCACGCGACGAGCAGCGACCCGCGCGCGCCCACGGCGATCTGCGGATGGCGGGCGACGCCTTCGAGTGAATCTGCTGGCGCGCCGAGAAGCGCGGCCGTCGCGTGTCGCCGCGTAGAAGAGCGCCAGCGTCGGCTCGGCGCCGGCTGACGGTCCCGGTGACCAGCGTCGGCCACACGACGTGCACCGTCTGGCGATCGTCGACGGCGAGCGCGGGACCGTTTTCCGGACAGCCGTCGAGCACCCATCGGTCGTCGCTCACGCGAACGGGCGGCGCGAACGTCCGGCCACCATCGCGGGACAGCGTGAAGGCGATGTCTCGGATATTGCCCGGATAGACGTGGCGCCAGGCCGCGTAGAGAGCACCATCGGCGCCAGCGGCCAGCGCTGTCTTGCAGCAGTAGCACACGCCGCCGGTGATCGCCTGGGCGCCATCCCCGCCGTCGAGCCGCGCGACATAGAGCTTCGACAGCTGCGCTCGCGCCACGCCGTCGGCATCGCCGTGGCCCGTGTGCGCCTGGCCGTCATGATCATGTCGCATCGGGGCCGACGATCCGCCAGCCGCCGCCAACTCGCGGTGATCCAGCCACAGTGCGATCACGTGGCCGTCTCGATCGATCGCCGTCGATTCCCACCCCCGGTTGCCCGAGGCGTCGCTGCCCGGCACCGGCACCGGGCGCGCGAACGACGTGCCACCATCCTCGGAACGCGCGGAGACAAGTCGCGTGCCTCTCGGGCTCTTGGCCGTCCAGACGACAACCACGGCCGGTTCAGTACCGCCTGCGTGGCACGAGCGCGACACGTGGAGGCTGCTCACCGGAGACCCTGGCATCGCCCGGCACGCGTTGACACGTGCCGGGCTACTGAACGTTCGGCCGCCGTCCCGGCTCACGGCCGCGTAGACGTCGGTCACACCGGCGGCCGTGGCGGCCGCCCACGTGACCGACGACAAATGCGCCGCGGGCCGAGATGGACGGATTCGTGTTGGCGCGACCGGGAACGGATAAAGCCGTCGTCGCCGTACCGGCCGCGCCAACGCCGGCGACAACCACCGCCGCAACCGCGACGGTCAGATGCCTCGTCGTCAGCAGCGTCACTCTCATTGGACCTCCACGCGTCTTAGAACCTCAGGCGAACGGCGAACTGAAACGACCTCGGATCGCCGACCGCCGTGACCTGTCCGAACGTCGGACGACGGGTTCGTCGGATAGGCCCCGGCGCCGAAGTTCCCGTTCAGCGTCACGACGTTGACGCTGATTGGTGAGGTTGAACCCTTCGACGAGTCCTTCGACCTGCACTCGATCGCCGACCCTGAACGAACGGCTCAGCCGAGGCCCAGGCTGAAGAAGTCCGGTCCGATTCCGGCGTTCCGCTCGATGAATGCGCCGTTCACGATCGGCCGGCCCGCGGTGCCCTGGATCGTCGTGACGCCGGACGTGATGTTGAACGGCAGCGCCGAGTAGGACTGCAGCGATGCCGCTCACCTGGAAGCCATGACTCACTCGCTCCCAGGTCGTGTGCGCGGGCGCCATCGACGAATTGACGACGCCGTTCAGCACGAGACGGTGCCGCTGGTCGTCGTCGGATCGGCCCCAGTCCTTCGAGAGATCGAACGGATCGATCGGCGAGCTGAAGAAGAACTCGCCGACGTTGGCCATCGCCTTCGACAAGGTGTAGCAGACGCGGTAGTACCCCCATCGCGCCGGCCGCTGCACGAACGACACGTGCAGGCCGTGGTAGGTCGACGTCGCGAACGGCGAGTACTGGCTGTTGTTGCCGTAGGTCGCGACCGGGCGACAGCCGTTGTTCGTGCCGACCGCCACGCACGACGGGCACGTTCTGGTTCACCGAGATGATCAGATTCACGCCGCGCGTGTACTGGTAGCCCACGCTGACCGTGCTGCGCTCGCCGAGTTGCCGCTCGACCTCCACGCCGCCTGCCGCGAGTACGCGTTCTGCATGTTCGGATTCATCGTCGTCAGGTTCGGCAGCGTGACCGACGGGACGACGGCGCTGAGGATGTTCGGAAATACCGGCGCGCCGGCCTGCGTCGGCGACAGGCTGATGCTGATCTGCCGCAGGTTCGCCAGGTCGGTCGTGTTGTTCGCCGACAGGAGCGCATTCGCGAGCGCGCGCAGCGGCACGCGATCGTAGAAGAGGCCGGCGCTGCCGCGGACCAGCGTCCGCCGCGACTGGGTCGGCGACCACGCGAACCCGACGCGCGGCGAGACGTTGTTCCTGTCGGTGTCGATCGTCTCGAGGAACTGCAGGTCGTAGCGCAGCCCGAGCGTTCAGCGTCAGGCTCGAAGGGCTGACCTTCCACTCGTCCTGCGCGTAGATGCCGACGTTCGGGTTCGTCTGCGAGACGACGGTCGCGCCGAACGTCTGCGTGAAGCCGGCGTTGTTGTAGGCGCCGGACAGGAAGTTGGCGAGCGACGAAAACGCGTAGACGCCGCGAATCGATCGCGGGTAGGTGATGGTGTCGTCGTTGTAGAGGAAGTCCACGCCCGCCCGCAGCGCGTGCGCGCCCGCCTGGTGCGACAGGTTGTCGACGAACTCGTAGAGCTTGTTCACGCCGCGCCGTCGGACTGCCGGACGGCGTGCCGAACGACGCGACGCCGGCGATGCTGACGGCCGGGCCGATCGGATCGGTGGGCGGCGCCTGCAGATTGCTGTAACGCGAACTGCGCCCGCGTTTCGTTCACCGTCTCGCGGCGAAGGCTCCACGTGTTGCTGACGGCGACGGTCCGATCGACGTTGTCCAGGCCCGCCGACGCGCTCGGCGCGCTCAGCGCGCCGGCGCCGCGGGAGTTGTTCGACGTGACGTTGTACTGGCTGTATCGAACGGTGAGCTGATCCTGCCCGCTGATCTGGTGATCGACCTTCGCCAGGAAGTTGGTGCTGTCGACCGGGTTGGGATAGATGCCGGTCGTGATCGGCGAGCCCGGATAGCCGACGGCCGCGAGCCGCGCGTTGATCGCATCGCGACGTTCGCGGACGAAATCGTGACGAGCCCGGACTGATCCAGTTTCCGCTGCTCGACGTTCGTGAAGTAGAACGTCCGGTCGCGAAGGATCGGACCGCCGAGGCTTGCGCCGTACTGCTTCTGGTTCATCGGCAGCGTCGGTGCCGGTGAGCGCGTTGGGCGCGTTGAGGCTGTCGTCGCGCAAGTAGCCGTACAGGTCGCCGTGCGCCGCATTCGTGCCGCTCTTCGTCACGACGTTGATGTAGCCGCCGAGCGCGCGTCCGAGCTCCGCCTGCCCGCCTGACGTGACGACCTGAAACTGATCGACCGCGTCCACGCCGTACGGAATCCCGCTCAGCCCGGCCGCATCGTCGTTGGCAGACAGGCCGTCGACGATGAAGTTGTTGGAGAAGTTGCGCTGGCTGCCGACGGAAAGGCCCGGGCCGGGCACCGCCGACGTCTCGGCAAAGAGCTGCGTGCTGGCGACGTTGGTCGGCGACACGCCGGGGACGAGCAGCGCGAGGTCGAGGAAGTTCCGGCCGTTCATCGGCAGGTTCCTGACTTCGGCTTGCGAGACCGTGCCGGCGATCTGGCTGCGCGCCGCCTCGAGAACGGTGGTCTGGCCGGTGACGGTGACGCTCGTGTCCACACCAGCCGACGGACAGCGCGATCGGCAGGTCGAACGCAGAGCCGACCGTCAGCGTGACTGCGCGCGTCGCGTCCGCGAATCCCTGCAGGCGCACCGTGATTTCGTACGGCCCGACTCTCAAGTACGGGAAGCGGAAGCGTCCGTCCTGGTCGGTCACGGTCTCGCCGGTGACGTTGGTCTCGGTCTGACGTGCGGTGACCTGCGCGCCGGGAACGACGGCGCCCTGCGGATCCGTCACGCGTCCGCTGACGCTGGCGGAGTTGATGGTCTCCTGCGCCGCCGTGCTCGCGGCGAACGCCACCGCGCAACAGGCAACGAGCGCGGTTCTGATGATGACTAACACTTTCATGAACCTCCCCAATTGCGCAAACCTGATCTCAGTCCCTTTCGAAGCCGAACGGAGTTCGATCACTCCGTCCGGACAGGCCGCGTCGAAAAGCGCGACGCGGGAGCCGGTGCACGCACTCAGAAACGAGGCGACTGCCCCGCTGCCGAGACGTACGTTGAGGTTGACCTGCGGTCGAAGGAGAGAGACTTACGCTCGGGGAGGAGGAGGATCGGGGCTAACCGCGGCGCCAAGAGCGACCGCCTGAGGAACGGCCCACACGCCGGAGCTGACAATGGCCGCGACGACGGACCCGGGGGGCACGAGAATCGCGGCGGGACCGAAGAGCGGGAGCAAGGCTGAAGGCGCCTCGCTCGAGCTGCGGCACGAACACGACGCCGGCTGATTTGGTCTTGGTATGGTGCATCGGGCATTCCTGCCCGTCGTCGTGGGCGCAGGTGCAGGTTTGCTCGACCGCGGGAGTGCTCGATTCCGTGCACAGAGCGAGACGGGAACGAACGTCAGCGAGAGCGCCTGGCACAGAAGCCACGCGCCGGCAAGCCTCGCCAGATGCTGCCGCACGGCCCGCATACCCCGGCAGCTTACCACAGGGGCGTTGTGCCGTTCAGGACAGCGTTCTCCCTGCCAAATCCCGTACTGTGTTGGTCTGACGTGTAGGCAGAACAAGGAAAGAGACCATGGCACCGATACGGGTTTCCAATTGGACACTGGCGCTGGCGGCCGGCTCCCACCTACGGCGCGTCAACGCGATGACGCGCAATCCAGTGGTCACTGACCGAGCCGAGGTCGTGAGCGGGATGCTTGCCTTTGACGTGGATGACCACCATCAACGCGATAGCACCAACGGCCGACGCCAGCACTGCTCCCATTCCAAGCATTCGGCACCTTCCCTGAAACGCTCGCGTTTCCGATGGGTCACGACGCTTTGGCAGACGTATTGGCCCTGAGTTCTGCCTTCGCTGCATGTGGCCGCAACATCACTCCGTCTGACGGGGTCCGTAGTCTCCGTCCGTCGGACGTCCGTAGCTTCCGTCAGGCTTGAGACACAGAAACTCGGCTTGCACGAGCGAATCGATCACCTGTTGACAGAGCGCGCGGTCAACGCCGCACAAGCGTTGCATCTGCTCGGGCTTCAGGCGCAATCCGGGCATTTCGAGATACTCCGCGCGGATACGTTGAAGCAGTTTCTCAGGCGCTGTCTCGCTCATATCGCCTGCCTTCCTCGGAAGCGCGCACTGTATCGCTCCGGTCGGGCCGGCCGCTGTTCAAAACAGCACATTTCCTGAAAGGAGCCAGCTCTGCGCAGCGTTGCACGGTTCGGCACATCGCGCAGAACTGGCCTCGGCGATGCGAACCTGCGCCGGCGCGGGCCGTTTAGTGAAACGTGAGCGCCGGCTCCTGGCGGTGCAGGAACCACCGATCGAGCACGACATGTCGCACGAAGGCGGGCGTCTCGAGCAATCGCGTGGCGAGTCCGGTCTCGAGACCGACCGACAGCATCGGCGACAGCACCTGGCGAGCGGCCCTGACCCAAACCGCGCCTGCAGGCGCGGCTCGTACGGCTCGAGCCGACTCCGGCTGTACCGTCCGTTCGCCTCGATGATCGTCGCGGCCGCCAGCAGTCCCGATTCGATCGCCGGGCGAATCCCCTCACCGCTCTGCGGATACGCAAGACCGGCGGCGTCGCCGGCCAGCAGCACGCCGTCGTCGACCACGCGCCGGCGCGCCGAGTCGTACGAGGCATACGCATGCCCGCGCCACCGCCACGACGCGGCGCGCGGGAATCTTCCGCCTGGCTTGAGGAACGCGACGAACCGGCCGTGGCGGCCGGGCAGCGACTGGCGGTCGAGACGGCCGAGACCGATGTTGAGGTACGCGCCCTTGCGAACGCACCACCCGTAGCCCTTGAGATCGCGGCAGAAGTAGAGCTCCGGCACCTCGCCCTCGACCGCGAATGCGTCCTCCGCCATCTCGTCGATCGGGAACTCCGCCTCCTGCGCGACGACGAGCGGCGCGCCGTTCACGGGACCGTTGATCGATCGCGCCACCGGACAGAAGTGACCGCCGGCGCCAACCAGCATCGGCGTGCGGATCGCGTCGTTGACGATCCAGCCGGCCGCGTCCCTGCGAATGCTCGTGATCGGCGTGCCAGCCTTCACGCGCGCCCCCGATCGCTGCAGCAGGTAGTGATCGAACTCGCAGCGGCGGATGCCGAAGCTGACGGGACGACCGTACGCGGTCTCGATTTCCTCGTCGACCGCCGATGAGCCCGACGCGGAATCCGGTGATCGGCTGGAACGTCCGCCCCCGCCGATACTCCTCCGATGTCGAGGTCCAGCTCGGCGACGACCTGCGGCGTAATCCATCCGGCGCAGACCTTGTCGCGCGGAAACACCGCCGCGTCGACGACCATCACGTCGAGACCGGCCTGCCGGAGCTTCCACGCGCACGTCGAGCCCGCCGGGCCGCCGCCGACGATCAGCGCGTCGCACGTGATCATGGCCATCATCGTCCGCTCGCGCAACATCAGTCTATCACTGGACGCTCGCGTCCACGGAATCGCGTTGCTGGCCCCGCGCGCAAACACGACCTGGAACAGCTGCATCGTGCCGGTGGTGAACGCCGCCTGCGACCCGGCCAGATACAGCCGCCACGCGCGGACGAACGTCTCGTCGAACATCGCCGCCACCTCGCTCGGCGCGCGGCGTCGAACCGCCGCCGCCAGTGCTCGAGCGTCGCCGCGTAGTGCAGTCGCAGGTTCTCGACGTCGAGCACCGACAGGTTCCACGGCTCGAGCACGTGCTCGAACACTTCGGGCAGGGTCGGCGGGTACGCGCCCGGGAAAATCCGCTTCCGGATCCACGGGTTCAGCGGGCCCGGCCGGTTCCGGCCGATGAAGTGCAGCAGCCCGCGCCCGTGCTCGGTCAAGCGAGCGATCGATGACGCGGCCGAGCGTCGGATAGTCGGCCAGGCCCGACGTGCTCGAGCATGCCGACCGACACGAAGGCGTCGTACTCGCCGCCGACGTTGCGATAGTCGTCCTCGACGAACTCGACGCGACCGTCGAGCCCTTCTGCGCCTTCGCCCGGCTCCGCGCGTAGGCAATCTGCTCGGCCGAGACGTTGAACGCGCGCACGGTGACGCCGTACTCCCTGGCCATGAACAGCGCCAGCGATCCCCATCCGCATCCCGCTTCGACCACGCGCTCGCCCGGCTTCAGCCCGAGCTTCCGGCACACCAGATCCATCTTGGCGATCTGCGCCTCCTCGAGGGCGCAGTCCGGCGTCGGGAAGTACGCGCACGTGTAGACCATCTCGCGATCGAGCCAGAGGCGATAGAACTCGTTGCCGAGGTCGTAGTGGCGATGGACGTTCTCCCTCGCCACGTGCACGTCGTTCGATCGCTGCCACAGCCACCAGTGGCGCGGCCGTCGCACCGCCCAGGGCGCGATAGATCTCGCACAGCATCGCCACCAGGTCGCCGCGGAGCTCGACGGCGCCGAACATGTAGGCTTCGCCGAAATTCAGATCCGGATCCCAGACCCAGCTGAACAACGCGCGGCGGTTCTTGAAGAGGATGGTGCCGACCTGCGCGCCCGCTCTCGACCGCAGCTCGAATCCGTCCCAGAGCATGAAGCGCACGGGCGCGGACGCCACCGTCCGCTGGATCCGCGTGAGCGCCCAGCGATCCAGCGGCGTGGATGCGATCGGCGCGATTTCACTGGAAAAGGTCGGAACGGCGTGCGCGTCCTCGAACTTCATCGACTCCTCCCGTTCGAAAGGTTACCCACTTTGGCACATTTTCGCACCGGCGAGCGGTTTCGTTTGTACGGTCGATGACTTTGAAGGGGGCAGCATACTCCCTCGGAGGGTCGTCCAGAGCTCGATGGCCTGCGCGAGGGTGCCAGTGCCGGGTTTTCGGCGGGTGGTGGCCCTAGAACAGGAACTTCAGCGCCAACTGCACCACGCGCGGGTCGAGCGCGGTCGTGATCGTCCCGAAAGCCGCGGCCCCTGCGTTGGGCCCGGGGCGCCGAGATTCGGCGTGTTCAGCAGATTGAAGATCTCGGCCCGCACCTCGAGCGCGCGGGATGCGCCGAGCGGGACCTCGCCGCATGAGCGCGAGATCCACGTTGCGGTACGCCGGGCCGCGGACCGGATTCCGCGACGCCGAGCCAATGGTGAACTGCGGCGCCGCCGAGAAGGCCGCCGTGTTGAACCAGTGAGCGGGCGTGCGCTCGTCGGCCGGCAGCGTCGGATCGCCGACCAGGTTCGGGCGCTGCACGCCGAAGCCGGCGAAGGCATTGAAGTTGGTCACCTGCGTGACGGCGATCGGCACGCCCGACTGCATCGTGACGACCGTTGCGACCGTCCAGTCGTTGGCGAGCGCACCGAGCACACCGTGCAGCTCCCGAGCACGGCCTGCGCCTGCCGGCAGATCCCACACGACCGACGAGACGAACACGTGCGGGATGTCGCCGGTCGAGTAGTCGCGCTCGCCCGCCCGATTGAAGCTGTCCGCCACCGGATAGTTCGCGATCGGGCCGGTCAGAATCGACGCGTCGAACACCGACGAGGCGTCGTCCATCAGCTTCGAGCGCGTGTAGGCGATCGAGTACGACAGCCCGCGCGACAGCCGCTGCCGAAGGCTCAGCTCGAGTCCGTGATAGCGCGTCGTGCCGACGTTGTTGCGATAGAGGCTCACCGTCGTGTACGCCGGGAACGGCTTGAGCAGCTGCGCCGCGGGTGATCGTCGGATCGCCGAGCGAGGACGACCGCGGGACGATGCCGAAATACGGATTCGGCACGCGTCTGGAGCAGCGTCGCTCCCAGCGCCAGCTGATCGACGGACAGCTGATTGAGGTTGCGTGTCCGGAATGCCGACGTGCGTGATGTTCGAGCCGACGTAGGCGACCTCGAACGTCGTGTTCGTCGTCAGCTCGCGCTGCACCGACACGTTCCACTGCTGCACGTAGCCGGAGCCGAGCGTGGCGTCGACGGCGAACACGCCCTGACCGAGGCCCGCGGTCGGCGTCTGCGCGATCGGCGCGA
Organism: uncultured Acidobacteriota bacterium; assembly: GCA_963755195.1. Lineage (GTDB taxonomy): Bacteria > Acidobacteriota > Vicinamibacteria > Vicinamibacterales > CAVVIG01 > CAVQJU01. Next base: position 1,093,961 of record CAVWIZ010000002.1, read on the forward strand.
CGCTCGGCCCGTTCTTCAGCACGAACGCGGGAGAGATCGTGTCGAGCGCGCGCTGCGAGACGGTCTGCAGGAACGGAAACGTCGGCGTCGTGAACGGCGTCGTGATGCCCGCCATCTCGATCCAGATCATGCCGTATCCGCCGCTGACGATCGTCTTGTCGGTCAGTCGATAGACGACGCCGAAGCGCGGCCCGAAGTTGTCCTTCTTCAGCGGGCGGACCGGGTTGGCTCCCGGGTACTCGAGCTGCTGCGTCTGCAGGTTGAAGACGGCGGTCTGGCCGTTGATCTCGGTCGACGGAAAATTCAGCGTGTAGCGCAGGCCCGGGTTGATGGTGAGCCGGTCGGAGACCTTCCAGTCGTCCTGGATGAAGTACTCCTGAAACTGCGCCCGCTCCTGAATCTGCCCCTGCTGAAGATCGATGGAGAACAGCTGCACCTGACCGAGCAGGAAGCTCGCGAGCGGCGTGCCGCCCGTCGTCGACGTCCCCGGCAGGTCGCTGCCGATCGCGTTGAACGTGAACGAGCCGGTCGGCGACGGCGGCTGAATGACGTTCAGCCGTTCCCATCGCCAGTCGAGTCCCATCTTCAGCGTGTGGCGTCCTTTCAGCCACGTCAGGGAGTCCGCCACTTCCGAGACGCTGGTGTTGAAGTCCGACGCCGTGTTGGTCGGCGAGCCGAGCTGCTGGTAGCCGCCGATCAGGAACGTCGGCAGCGTGTTGGGGAACTGCGCGTTCGAGGGAATCCCGGGAATGCTCAGCGCGCTGCCGGCCGAGGTCGAGAGCTGGGCCGCCGTCCGCCCGACGCTGCGGCTGGTGTCGCCGATGCGCAGCTCGTTCAGCACGTTGTTCGAGAACGTGTGCTGGTAGTTCGACGCGAACGCCCAGGCGGTCGTGTCCTGCGGGCCGAGCGTCCCGGTCGTGACGCCGCTGCCGTCCGGCAGCGGCGTCACCGGCACGAAGCCGTCGCGGAAATAGGAGAGGCGGCCGAACACCTGATCGCGGTTCGACGGGAACCGGTGATCGATCCGCACGTCCCACTGGTCCTGGTCGTCGATCTCGTTCTCCGTCCGGCGGTAGTTGTTGGCCGTGCCGGACGAGGTCGGCAGCGGGTACCGCTGCAGCAGCGACGAGCGCCACCGGATCCATGCGGCCGACCGGAATCGTGTTGCCGGGAAACGGCGTGCGCACCGCGCCGACCGTCGTGGCCGGATCGTAGATGACCGGCACCCGCCCGGCGATGGCTTCGGTGAAGATGCCCTGCCGCTGCAGCACCGTCGGCACGGTCGAGATCACCGTGCGGCCGATCGACTGGCGCTGCCCCTGATAGTCGACGAAGAAGAACGTGCGGTCCGCACCAGCGGGCCGCCGAGCGTGCCGCCGAACTGATTCCGCCGGTAGTCCGGCTTCACCGGGTCGCCGTGGACTGAAAGAAGTTCCTCGCGTTGAGCGCTTCGTTGCCGGAAGAACTCGAATCCCGTCGCCGTGAAACACGTTGGTGCCCGACTTGGTGGTCAGGTTGATGACGCCGCCGTTGAAGCGGCCGAACTCGGCGGGCGCGCTGTTGCTCTCGATCTTGAATTCCTGAATCGCGTCGATGACCGGGAAGAACGCCACCTGGCCCGGCTCGGGCTGCAGCACGGAGATGCCGTCGAACAGGTATTCGTTCGTGCGCGGCCGCCCGCCGTTGATGCGGGGAAGCTGCGTGCCGGGCGGAAGGGCGACGCCGGGGGCGAGCGCGGCGAGCGTGATGAAGGTGCGGCCGTTCAGCGGCAGTTGCACGATCTGCTCGTGCTCGACCACGGTGCCGAGGCTGGCGGTCTCCTCGCGGAGGATCGGCGCATCGGCCGTCACGGTCACCTGTTCGCGCACCTCGCCGACGGCCAGCTCGAAGTCGATCCGGGCCTTCTCGCCGGTCGAGAGCCGGATGCCGGCTCGCCGCACCGGCTTGAACCCCGAGAGCTCGACATCGACCCGGTAGTCGCCCGGCGCCAGGCTGGGCGACGGTGTAGACGCCCTCGCGGCTCGACGAAACGACGCGCTGCCGGTTGGTATTGACGTCGGTGACGGTGACGGTCGCGCCCGGCACGGCGGCGCCGGCCTGGTCGTTCACGAAGCCCGTGATCTCGCCGGCGGCCACCTGGGCGTGGAGCGATGTGGCGCTGGCGATCACACACCACGCCGCGAGCAGCAACAGGCGCAACACACCCACCCGAGGAACGCGCATCAGCCTTCAAGCCTCCCTGATTAAGGTGAAGGGCGATCACTCTATCTCGGATGTAAACAGGATTCAAATCGACTTTAAACGGTCTAAACCGACTACCTCTCAGTGTGTTACACTGCAATTTGTCGCCTGCATGCTCACTGTTCGCTCGCTCGCCGCCGTTGCTTCTCTCGGCCTTGCTTCTCTCCTTGTCGCGCCCCAGTTCGCGTCGGCGCAGGGACTGACTGTTGCGGCGGCGTCCGACCTGCAGGCCGCCCTCCCGGCCATGGCGTCACAGTTCGAGAAGGAGACCGGACAAAGGGTTGTGCTGACCTTTGGATCCTCAGGAAACTTCTTCACGCAGATTCAGAACGGCGCACCATTCGACGTTTTTCTCTCGGCGGATATCGACTATCCGAGGCGGCTCGAACGCGAGGGTCTGGCCGAACGCGGCAGCCTCTTCGAGTACGCGACGGGCCGTCTCGTCCTGTGGACCCGAAACGACTCGGGCATCGATGTGCGGCGCGGTCTGACCGTCCTGGCCGACGCGCGCGTTCGTCACATCGCGATCGCGAACCCCGAGCACGCGCCGTACGGCCGGGCCGCGGTCGCCGCGCTTCGGCACGAGGGTCTTTACGAGCGAGTGCGAAGCAAGTTCGTCCTGGGCGAGAACATTTCGCAGGCGGCGCAGTTTGCGCAGTCGGGCAACGCCGAGGTCGGCGTGTTGGCGCTGTCGCTGGCGCTCTCGCCAACGCTGAAGAGCTCCGGCACGTACGTCGACATCTCCGGAGTCCTGGCATCCGCCCATCGAGCAGGCCGCCGTCGTCGCTCGCCTCGTCGAAGCAGAAGGCGCTCGCGCGGCAGTTCGTGGACTACCTGACGAAACCCGAGAGCGTGCGAATCCTGCAGTCGTACGGCTTCGCCCTGCCGCCGGACCAGCCACCCGCTGAAGGCTCTATGGATTGGAACGCGATCGCGCTCAGTCTGCGTCTGGCCGCGCTGGTGACTGCCGTGCTCCTGGTGATCGGCCTGCCGCTCGCGTACTGGCTCACCTTCTCGTCGTGGCGGTGGAAGTTTCTCGTCGAAGCCGTGGTCGCCTTGCCGCTCGTCCTCCCTCCGACGGTCCTCGGTTTCTACGTGCTCGTCGCCCTCGGATCGCGAAGCCCGGTGGGCCGGGCGTGGACCGCGTGGACGGGCCACGGCCTCGCCTTCACCTTCGAGGCGCTGGTCATCGCCTCGATTCTCTACAGCCTGCCGTTCGCCGTGCAGCCCATCGCTTCGTCGTTCGCGCAAATCGATCGGACGCTGCTCGAAGCGTCCGCCGTTCTGGGCGTCCGTCCCGTTCGCACGTTCTTTCGGATCGTCGTTCCGCTCTCCATCGACGGCATCATCGCCGGCGCGGTGCTGACGTTCGCCCACACGATCGGCGAGTTCGGCGTCGTGCTCATGGTCGGCGGCAACCTTCCGGGCGTGACGCGAACGGTCTCGATCGCCATCTACGACGACGTGCAGAGCCTGAATTTCGCCGCCGCGCACGAGACCGCGCTGGTGTTGCTGCTGTTTTCGTTCGCCGCGCTGTCAGCCGTCTACGCCATGGTCCGGAAGCCGTGGGCCATCGCGCCGCTGCCATGAACCTGTCCGTCCGCGTGCGCAAGCGTGCTGTCTTCGGGATTCCTGCTCGATGTCGCCTTCGTCGCGGCGCCCGGCGTCACGATCGTGTTCGGCGAGTCCGGCTCGGGCAAGACGACCCTGCTCCGCTCGCGTGGCCGGTCTGACTCAACCAGACGAAGGCCGGATCGCGATCGGCGAACGGACGCTGCTCGACACCGGCGCCGCGCATCAACATCGATCCGTCGCTTCGTCAGATCGGGTTCGTCTTCCAGCACCTGGCGCTCTTTCCCCATCTGACGGCCGCGAAGAACATCGAGTACGGCCTGTCACACTTGCCGCCGTCGGAGCGTCGCGCGCGGACCGCCGCCATCGCCGCGTCGTTTCGCATCAGCCATCTGCTCGGCCGCCGGCCGACTGAGATTTCCGGCGGCGAGCGACAGCGCGTGGGGCTCGCGCGGTCGCTGGTCACCAATCCCGGGATTCTGCTGCTCGACGAACCGCTGACGGCGCTCGATCACGGCACGCAGTCGCGGATCATGGCGGACCTCCGGCAATGGAATGAAGCCAAGCGGATTCCCATCCTGTACGTGACCCACTCTCAGCGCGAGGTCTTCGCGCTCGGCGACCGCGTCCTGGCGCTACAGGACGGCGCCATCGTCGCCGATGGCACGCCTCAGCAGGTGATGGAGACGCCGTCGCACGAGAGCATGGCCCAGCTCACTGGATTCGAGAATATTCTCGAATGCCGTCGTGGTCAGCCGCCGGCCCGAGGCCGGCGTGATGGTGACGCGTCTGACCGGAACGCGAGTGGATCTCGAGACGCCGCTGACTGGCGCCGGCGCGGGCGACTCCGTCCGCGTGGCGATCCGGGCCGGCGACATCCTGATCGCGACCGAGCCTCCGCATGGCCTGAGCGCGCGAAACCTGCTTCCCGGGCACCATTGCGTCGCTGTCGCGCGAGGGCCCGCGTCGTCCGGGCCCAGGTCGAGGTCGGCGTGCCGGTCGAGGTGCACATCACGCCGACAGCCGTCGAAGCGCTCGACCTCAAGACCGGCCGCGAGGTGTGGCTCGTGATCAAGACGCACTCCTGCCATCCGGTGTCCACGATATGATTCGCGTCGAATCTGGAGGTCTGTTGCGACAATGGCATTGCTAACCGTGCGCGCGGCCGCGGACAGAATGGGCATCGGCTACTCCACGCTGAAGCAGTGGATTTATCAGGGAAAGATTCGCACGACCACGACGGCGGGCGGCCATCACCGGCTGTCCGACGCCGAGATCGAGCGCCTGCTGGCTCGAGCAGACATCCGCGCCAGGACCCTCGAGCAACCGCCAGCGGCCGACTGGGCTGATCGTGGCGCTCAGCGGCCGGAATCGCCTCCGTGGCTTCGTCGAAGAAGTGCGCATCGACGGATTGATGGCGCAGGTGCGCTTGAAAATCGGCGACCAGACGCTGACCGCCGTCGTCACCAGCGACGCGCTCAAGGAACTGAAGCTCAGCAGAGGCGACGACGCCCTGGCGATCATCAAGTCGACCGAGGTCATGATCGCGAGGGAGGCCGAAACCGAACAGCAGCCGGCACCGCGCCGGCGCCGGCGTTTACGCCGCTAGGCGTCGATCGCGTCAAACGCCCTGACTACCCAAATGTGAACGCGAACGCCTGCACACCTGGATCGAGGAACTCGATTTCGAACGTCCGATCTTCAACCGGGCCTTTCTGCCGGATGAGCTGATAGAGCCGATAGCCCGACACGGTGCCCGTTCCCTGGGCATCGACATCTACGCCGCGATCGTCCTGTGGAGGGGCGCCGTCGAGCAGCACGCGAAATCGAATCGGTGATACGGCTCGAGCCGGGACCGAGCACGAGGTGGAGATCGCGCGCGTGAAACCTGAAGACGATTTTGCCCGGCGATGAAACCAGCGCGGCATCTTCCTCGCGGACGTTCCATTGTCCGGCAAGGCCCCACTGATTGACGCGAAGACGAACGGGCGCGCTGTACGGCGCCGCCTTGCGTTTTTGAATGGGCTCCGGCGAGATGTAGTTCTCCTGACGCTGGAATCCGACGTAGGTTTCCGGCGACTGCACGTCGCGCAGATTTGACGCGGCCTGTGCGCCGGTTGCCTTGACATCCACGTACACCGCGCCAGGCAGGTTCGCCTTCTTCTCCTGGAGAAGCGCCCGGATGACGTTTTCGGATTCCTCGTACTTGCCCTCACCGAAATGGTGGTACCGCACGGTTCCGCGCGCATCGACGAAATAGTGGGCCGGCCAATACTGATTATTGAAGGCCTTCCAGATGCCGTAGTTGCTGTCCACGGCCACCGGATAGGTCAGCTTCAGGTCGAGCACCGCCTTCTTGACGTTCGCGAGGTCTTTTTCGAACGCGAACTCGGGCGTGTGTACGCCGATTACAACCAGACCGGCGTCCTTGTACTTCTCGGCCCACGCCTGCACGTATGGGATCGCGCGCAGGCAGTTGATGCAGGAGTACGTCCAGAAGTCGATGAGCACGACCTTGCCGCGGAGAAGATCAGTGGATAGCGGGTGCGAGTTCAGCCACGACACTGCGCCGTCGAGACTCGGGAACTCGCCTTCGCTGCCGAGTTTGACGGACGCCTGCGCCGGAGCGCCGGCGGCCGCCGCTCGCATGGAGCCGCCCGCCGGCCGAACACGGTCAACGAGCCGCTGCTCGATCCCGCCGGTACTTGCGAGCGAGATCCGGGTCAGCACGCCCGTATCCATCCCGGACGCGACCCCGACGACGCCCAACAACACGGCGACTCCCAATCCGCGGCGAACCCAGACCTCGGCGCCGAGTGAACGTTTCAGCATCATGAACACTCGCTGTCCGGCCAGAAGGGCCACCGCCAGCGCGGTCGCTGCGCCAACGGCAAAAAAGAAGAGCAACAGACCACTGCGCACGCCTGGCCCCTCGAGCGCCGCTCCGGCCAGGATCAACCCCAGAATCGGCCCGGCGCACGGCACCCACAGCAGTCCCGTCGAGATCCCCAGGACGATCGACCCTCCGACACCCGCGGGTCGCTCGCCCGCCACGCTCAGACTCCTTCCCGCACGAACGAACGGTCGCGACAGGAGATCGGCGAGCGAAGGGACAAGGAGGGCGACGCCGAGCACGGCGAAGACGATCATCGCGAGCCCGCGGCCCAGCTGGTTGGCCCGCACGATCCAGTTTCCCGCGGTCGTCGCCAGACCGGCCACGGCCGCGAAGGTGATCACCATGCCGGCGAGCAGCGGCACCCCGCTCCGGCGAAACGGCTGATCCGCGCGCGCGAAGACGAACGGCAGCACCGGCAGGATGCAGGGGCTGACGATGGTGAGGAGCCCGCCAGCAAACGCCACGGCAAGCAATAACATTGGCGTTATCGCCGGAAAGCGGCCGGCGCCGGCGAAGGAAGAATCATCTGCCTATTTTTATAGCACTGTGCTATAAAATTAGTCAATGTCGCGATCGCCCCACGCCACCCTCAGCCGCCGGGAGCGGCAAATCATGGACATCCTCTACCGCGTCGGCCGCGCGACGGCCGGCGAGGTGATGGCCGAGTTGAGCGGCGATCCGGCATACTCCACAGTGCGCGCTCAGCTGCGCGTGATGGAAGAGAAGGGCCACATCCGTCACGAAGAAGAGAGTCTTCGATACGTGCTACTTCCCCGCCGTGTCGCGGCAGGTCGTCCAGAAGTCCGTCCTGCAGCACCTGGTCGATACGTTCTTCGAGGGATCGCCGGAGAAGGTCGTGGCGGCGCTCCTTGGCAGGGAACGCCTGAAAGTGTCCGATGACGAGCTCGAGCGGATTGCTCAGCTCATCGAGAAAGCCCGCAAGGAGGCCCGGCGCAAGTGATCCAGGCCACGTTGATTCTCGCGCTCGCCTACTGCGCGGTGAGATTCCTGCGACGGCGCTCGCCGGCCGAGCGTCACGTGGTGTGGGCGGCCGCCCTCGGCGCTGCCGCTCTGCTTCCGCTATTGGGCGTGCTGCTAGGGATGTGGCAGCCGACCTGGGTGCGCACGGTCGCCGGGATCTTCCCCGCCGTGATTCGCACGACGCCGCCAAACCTCTCTGCCGGCGCCGCCGATATCGTGATCCGCGCCGGGGCGCTCGAGGACGCGGAGGCTACGGTCGTTCGCTTCGTCGCGATCATCTGGATAGCCGGGGCCAGCATCGCGTTGCTGACGCTTCTCGCTGAAGCGCTGCGGCTCGCGCGGTTCGCACGGCTGGCCCGCCCCATCACCGATGAGTCGTGGCACCGGCTTGCGGCCGATGTGTCTCGCCAGCTCGAGATTCGCCGGCCGGTCTGTCTCCTGCAGAGCCCGGCCGTACACATCCCGATGACCTGGGGCATTCGCCGCCCGCGCGTGGTTCTGCCCCTCGACGCCGAACACTGGGCGGACGATCGGCGGCGCGCCGTGCTCGCCCATGAACTGGCCCACGTCCGGCGGCGCGACTGGCTGGTCCAGATTCTCGCGGAAGTGGCGTGCGCCGTGTATTGGTTCCATCCGCTGTTCTGGCTCGCCTATCGCCGGCTGCGCGATGAAAGCGAGCACGCCTGCGACGACGTCGTCGTCAATCTGGGCGTCGATGCCCGGGACTACGCGGGGCATCTGTTGCAGATCGTGCAGGCCGCGCGAGTCGAGGATCGCCGGTGGCGCTCCGCGTTGGCCATGGCGCGCGCCTCGCAACTCGAACAGCGATTCGCGGCCTTGCTGGTGGCGGCCAGGAGTCGCCGGCCCGTCAGTCGTCGAAGCCTGGCAACCGTCGCCGCCATCACGGTTGCCGCCGTCGTCCCGCTGGCGGCCATGGGTCTTGCGCCGATGTTCGACGCCACGATCCGGGTGCAAACGGCCAGCGTCCCGTCACTCGACCGGGAGCCAACGTCCGCCGACGTCCAACCGACATCGTCGATCCGGCGCGTGAGGACGATTGACGCCTTCGGGGCCAGGAGCACGACCACGCTTCCTGAAGTCGCGGAATACACGACGCCTCCCCTCTACAGCGACGAGGCGCGTCGTCGTCGCATCGAAGGCATCGTGACGATTCAGACCACCATCGGCGCTGACGGACGCATCACGGCGCCGCGAGTGATCAACGGCCTGGGGTTTGGTCTCGACCAGAACGCGCTGGTCGCGATGCGGCAGTGGCAGTTTCGGCCGGGCACGGAAAGCGGCACACCTGTCGAGATGACGGCCGAGATCGACATCGAGTTCAGTCTCCGCAACGAGGCGCTCAACGAGCTCATCGCCAACGACATGGCGACTCGCGTCGGACCCGATGTCACCGCCCCTCGAATCGTGCGAAGAGTCAACGTGGGGCCCGCGCCAGGGGGCGGCGCGGAACGGCACGCTGGAGTCGTCGTCCTGGACGTCGTCCTGCAGGAGGACGGGACGCCCAGAATCGTGCGCGTCCTCCAGTCGCTGACGCCACAGTTGGATGAACGAGCGATCGACTCGTTCGAGCAATGGCGATTCAGTCCGGCCCTGAAAGCCGGCCGGCCGGTCAAGGTCCGGCTGCAGGCCGACGTCACCTTTCGCTAGTGTCCCGAGTCAGAAATCTGTTGTGCACCGAGGGCGGCGATGCGCCCGGATGGCAAGGCGCGAAGAGTGAGCATATCGGGAATATTCGAACGATGAGCAACGCAGCCAGCCGGGATGCAGCGCCGGCCGAATGCCAACGGATTTCTGACTCGGGACACCAGGGAGACTTCCATGCACGCAGTCGAGTTGCGCGGACTGACACGCCGGTCGTTTCTGACGACGACAACCGGCGCGATGATTGGATGGGCATGTCAAACGCGAGTCGGCTCGGCAGTCGTTGAGCCCGACACGACACGTCCCGTCAAGCAAGTCACGGTCGTCGAATTCTCAGATGCCGGGCAGCGGCTGGACACGGTTCGCGTGCCCGCGGTCGTGAAGACCGACGCCGAGTGGAAAAGCCTGCTGACGTCCCAGCAGTTTAGGGTGACGCGACACTCGGCCACGGAACGACCCTTCAGCGGACGCTACTGGAACAACCACGAGAAGGGGCTCTATCGCTGCATCTGCTGCGGGACGGCGCTGTTCTCGTCCGAGACGAAGTTCGAGTCTCGAACGGGCTGGCCGAGCTTCTGGGCGCCGCTCGCGATGGAAAACATCGAGACCGCACTCGATCGAAGCCTCGACGAGGAGCGCACCTCGGTCGCCTGCCGCCGCTGCGATGCGCACCTGGGCCATGTGTTCGAAGATGGTCCGCCGCCGACCGGCTTGCGCTACTGCATGAACTCGGCGGCCCTCCTGTTTGTCCGGTCAATCTAGTTGGAATCCCGTTAACGCTGCGAGCCCTGCGAGCGCTGCGGTGACCGTGGGAGTATTTGTTACGGAACGAGCATGCGGATCATGCCGTCCTGTCTCGACGTCAGGAAGATCTCCCCGTCGCGGGTGCGGCTGAGGTGCAGGTCGGACCGGGTGACTGTCGCGCCGTTGGCGGCTTCGTTGAGCTCGTGGAACGTCACATACGTGCGGTTGCCGCCCTCCCCGCGCACATAGAGCTGCACTTCTTCAACGGGCGCCAGCGTCTGCGGAATCCCATCGTCGGCCTTTTTCATCGCGGCGAGATCGGCGGCGAAGAGCCGGCCGCGGACGATGTCGCCAAAGACGAACTTGCCTCGCAGCGCGGGGATGACGCCGTGATAGGCGAATCCACCCGTCACCGCCTGGCCGTCGTTGTGGTCGTACATCGCGACCGGGTACTCGAACGCGTCCCTCGTCCGCCCTTCGAGGACATCCGCGGGCAGCGCGAAGAGCTGGTCGAGCGCGCCGCCGGGACGCGTCACGCCGTTTTCGAAAATGCCCTCGCGCTTCATCCAGCCGTAGTTGCCGCCGTTGTGGACGATGTTGATTTCCTCGATGTTGTTCATGCCGATGTCGGACGCGAACATCGTCCTGTCGGTGAGATCCCACGACAGCCGGTGCGCGTTCCGGAATCCGTACGGCGTAGATCTCGCCGAGCGTTTTCGGATCGCCGTCCGCCGCGAACTTGTTGCCCGGCGGAATCGTGTAATCCCCCAGCCCCTTCGTGCCTTTGGAAACAGAAGGACTACGCGGGTCGATTCGCAGAATGGCGCCGATGACCGTGTCGAGTCGCTGCGTCTGACTGGGGTTGCTCTGGTTCGGTCCGCCGCCGTTGCTGAACCCCAGATCGCTGCCGCTCGTGTAGAGCAGGCCGTAGTCGGGCTCACCAGGCTTCGCCGTCGGGTCGAATTCGACATCGCCGAACGGGTGCGTCAGGTTGTTGACGACGTGGCCGACGCGGAGCAGTTCGCGCCTGCTGCCCTCGAAGGTGTTTGACGCGGGGTTCGTGGCGTGCCACTCCGTGATGATGTTGTGGTAGGTCACGTCGGCCTGCGTGAATCCCGGCGGAATGAAGTTCGGCGTCGTCGGGTTGCCCATCGCGCGTTCGGCGTGCACCGTGTAGAACAACCCGTTCTGTGCGAAGCCCGGATGGAACGCGAACCCGATGAACCCGCTCTCGAGCCGGTTGTAGACGGCGCGCGGGAATGCGGCGCCGACGTTGGCATACACGGACGGTTGGTTGTTGCGATCGAGCAGATACAGCAGCCCGCGCGAGTCGTTGGCGAACCGGCGGCCGTCGGGAAGGTCGCGCACGAAACTCACGCGCGCGAAGCCGGCCTGCGGGACGTCCTGATCGGCAGGCAGGAGCTTCCGTGTGTCGGGCAGGCGCACGACGTCTCTGATCTGGACGGTCAGGCTGCGCTTCACGATCGGCGCCTGAATCGGATTGCTGATCTGCGCGTGAATCGCGCCAGCGGCGAAAAGCGAGCAGGAGCAGAAGCGTGACAAGCGGCAGCGGCCTAGCCATGAAGCCTCCTACGGACGCGGCAGGCGTCTTTTCGGCGCCTTCCGAGAGTTACCGTCAAGGGTAACTCACGACCAGCGATGTGCAGAAAGGTAAACCGCGTGACAGTTCTCGCCTGCGCCGCCTGGCGAGATCTGTAAAAGCGGGGCGCGGACTCGCGTCCGCCCGTTGACGCAAACCCAGCAACAAGACCGACTTCACCTGACTGCCGGTGCTCTTTCGGTGCGACAGCTGAGGTCTGGCGCACTGCTTGCCCTGAACTGCCGAGACCTGCGGCAACTGATGGGAGAGATCTGGATGAGGAACCTGTCAGCGCCTCTGTTCGTCGTGGTGCTTCTGCTCGTGGCGACGTCAGCGGTCACGGTCGCCGCCACCACACTCCCGGAGAGCATCCCGGATTTTTCCCAGGACTCTTCTCGCCCCGCCCTTCAATCCGTTCAGAGCGGCAGCTGGTCCAATCCCTCCACCTGGGGTGGAAATATTCCGACCGCCAACCATGTGGTCCGGATCGTCCAGGGACACACCGTCACGATCACGGACACGTTCGCGGTCGCCTACACGATCGCTGTCGACGGCAAGCTTGCGTTCGCCCCCAACGTCAGCACCCGCCTGAAGGTGACCAACCTCCAGGTCATGGCCGGCCACATGGGAATGGGCATCCCCGGCGTCCTGGAAGTGGGCACTGCGGCGGCGCCGATCGCCGCCGATGTGACGGCCGAGATCGTGATCGCTGATTCGCCGCTTGGCGGCAGTGTTGCGGACCCGGATCAGTTCGGCACGGGGATCACCGTTTTCGGAAGAGTGACCATGCACGGCAGCGTCAGGACGCCGACGTTCGTGCGGCTCGCAACCGAGCCGCGCGCGGGCCACACCACGTTGTCGCTGTCGGCGCCAGTGTCCGGTTGGAGAATCGGCGATCGGCTCGTCCTGCCAGACACCCGGCACATCAAGGAAAGCGAAGTCACCGGCGGCGGATGGCTGAACGCGGTCAACCAGTGGGAAGAACGGACCGTGCAGGCCGTTTCCGCCGACGGGACGACGCTCACGCTCAACGGCGGGCTGCAGTACGACCACCTGGGCGCTCGCGACTTGAACGGTGCGCTGGATTTCCTGCCGCACGTGGGGAACCTGATGAGGAACGTCGTGATCCGATCCGAGAATCCCTCCGGCACCCGTGGGCACATGCTGAGCATCCACGTGGCCGACGTGGACATCCGGTACGTCCTGCTCAGGGACATGGGGCGCACCACGTACTTGCCGTTGGACAACGCGACCAACCACATCGGCCGCTACGCCGTCCACATGCATCACCTGAGCGGCCCACTTCCCACTCCGGACAACGGCTACCAATTCACGTTGCTGGGAAATGCGGTGGATGGCGGCTCGGTCGAGACGAAGTTCAAATGGGGCATCACGGTCCACGGCAGCCACTACGGACTGATCCAGGACAACGTCGTCTACAACTACAACGGTGCGGCCGTCGCCACCGAGGATGGGTCGGAGAGCTTAAATGTGTTCGACCATAACTTTGCGCTCCGCGGCATGGGCGAACCCAGCGACTCGGTGTCCGAGGCGAGAATGGCTCTGGGGACGGAGGGGGTGGGCTTCTGGTTCAGGGGGCCGAACAACTACGTGAGAAACAACGTGGCGGCCAACTATCAGAACGCGACGACCGAAGCCGCGTACGGATTCGTTTTCCAGTTCCGGTACCTCGGCGACGTGGCGATCCCGAATTTCAAGGGCGCCGACACGGTGATGTCCACCAGCCAGTCCACCACCCGGAACGGCAACAACATGCCGCTGCTCCAGTTCGAGAACAACGAGGCGTATGGGGCCATGCAGGGCGGGCTGACGTACTGGTGGATCAACTCGCTCGATCCCCATCCTTTTGCCAACGCGGCGGAAAGCGTCGTCAAGGATCTGAAGCTCTGGCACATCTACAACAAGACCGTCTATGCGTATCCCGGCCAGAAGGTCACGTTCGACGGACTGACAATCAGGGGCAGTTTCAGCTCGCTCAGCCGGTGTTGCGGCAACGGCGTGTACTTCGCGGACTATTCTTCAAAAGGGATCGTGATCAGAAACTCCGACATCCAGGGCATGGAGGACGGCATCACCGCGCCCGAGTCGGGCTTCGGTCCGGAACCGAACCTCACGGTCGAGAATTCACATCTGCGCAACTGGAACAACGTCAGCGTCCCGACCGCCGGGTCGGTCAACGGCTGCTGGATGAGCAACAAGCTGGTGCTGATGAACAACACCAGGTTTGACGCCCCGCCCGGGCGGAGTCTCAACAGCGTTGCCATGATCCGCGACGTCGCGAATGCGCCCGAGTGCCTGAGCAAGTTGGACGAAGCGCGCGTCTACGCGTACGACGGCAACGCCGGCGACAATTTCCAGGTCTACCACACGAATGCCGCCGTCCTGCCCCGTCCGCCTGCCAGCTGCACGCCGGCAACCCGACCTGGCGTCAACGGCCTGACGTGCCCCATCGCCCCGCTCGCGGGACCAACGCCGCCGACGGCGCCGAGGAGCCTGCGCGTCGTCCAATAGACGCGTGTCCTTCAGTCACACCGCCCGAGAGCGGTTCGCGAAAAAAGGAGGACCTCACACAGATCCGCCCGAATGTCGAGCGACTCCGGCGGCGCGAGTCGCCTGTGTTATAGTGTGTACACTTCACTATATACGAGCACAGATGACTACAACCCTTTCAGTGCGGATCGACAGCGACACCAAAGACCAACTCGAGGCGCTCGCAAAGCGCTCACGTCGCTCCAAATCGTTTCTCGCGGCTGAAGCCATTGCCGCCTATGTGGAAGCGGAGAGATGGCAATTGGATGAGATTCAAGCCGGCCTTCAGGAGCTTGATAGGGGGCGCGCCGTCGCCCATAAGGACGTATCGAAATGGCTGCGATCCTGGGGCCAGAAGCCTGAGCGAAAGGCGCCTCGCGCGTGACTGTCGTCTGGTCGCCGCGGGCGATCGGCCATCTCGCTGACCTTCGTGCCTATATGGCCCGCGAGAACCCTGGCGCGGCGGCCCGCACGGCTACGACGTTACTCGCTGCGGTCGATCGCCTGGCGGAGCTGCCGAATCTCGGGCGTCCCGGTCGGGTGTCCGGCACTCGTGAGCTCGTGGTGCCAGGCACACGGTACGTCATTCCGTACCGAGTGCGCGGCGAGCGTCTGGAGATCATCGCGGTGTTCCATGGCCGCCAGCGCTGGCCAAAGCGCCTGTAGGAGGACCTACTCGCGGGTGACGCCGACGTCGGCCGCCATGTCACGCATCAGGACCGGGAGTGGTACGGAAACAGTTCGGCCGATCTCCTATCGTTCAAGCAGCGCGTGCTTGAACACGTTCGCGCGGTGGTAGTCCAAGTAGGCGTTCTGCTCTCTCGAGAACTCGCCAACACGCACGCCGGCGTCGATGCCCCAGGCATCCAGAAGCTTGTCTCTGACCTCTGGGACAATGACCAGTTCCTGGCTGCTGGAGAACGTGATGTAGCCCTCGTCGAACAGGTGATCGATGTGCGGCGACAGCAGCAGGCCGTTGGCGCCGTCGAGGCGCTCGGCATCAGTCGCGTCCCGCCATGGCTTGATGTGACTCGCCTTCAAGTGCCTCGGCTCGCTGACTCTCGTTACGCGACAGGACTCTTCCCGTAACAGAACGTTCGCCCTGAACACACCTTGGCCACGCCTGGCTCTGACAAGCTGCTCCCTGAACGTCGGTCCGGTGATGCTGGCGTCAACAATCGTCGCTTCAAGGTCGGCTGGCTCAGGTGCGCTCTGGAGAACGGCGACCGTCGCGTACGCGTCCCAGTACGGCTGTCCGATGAGACCGATGAGAGCATCAGCGAGTGCCTGCGGGACTTCAGCGAGGTAGACAGACTGAAGGCCGTCACCGCTTTCCTGAAGCGGTGAGTACTTGGACGGCAGGAAAGGACGAAGGATCGCGGCGTGGTCCTTGGGCCGGATCTGGTTGTTCAGGACGCAGTAGTCGACCGGCACGAACCAGCCTTCTCGCGACCAGTTCGAGCCGGCGGCGCCGAAGTCCGGCTTCGGGCCGGTCTGCGCTCCTCCGGTCACGACGCCTATCGCCTTGATGCGCGTATCGCAGAACGAGAACACGATGTCGCCAGGCGACACCTCTCGCATGTTCTCGTAGAACTGGTTGCGGGCTCCGTTCGCGTTCTGCTTCGGGGACCACATGAAGCTCCCGCGGACTTCAGCCCGGTACGTCTGGTTCTGATTGACCCACCAGTACCGCATCGCCATTGGGCAGCGTCAACGCGCCTTCGGTTTTGATTGACGTTCCGCCAAGTCGTCTGGCAGCAGATGTAACGTCTCTCCGTCGAACGCTGCGATAAGCCAGTTTACTGTCGCTCCGGCGGTGGCCGTCTTCAGCCGCGCAATCTCGGAGCCGCTAACGCCCGCTTTCCCGCCTTTCAACTGGACAAGCCGAAGGTCGAGCAGATCCGGGTTGCGCGGTCCGAGCCGATAGGCAATCGCATCGATGATGCCGGTTCGCGGGGCACCCGTGGCGCCTTCAAAAAAGCCAGTTTCCATCCGTGCTGTGCACAATACAGGCGTAACGCTTCCTTGCTCGCCGCCTCGGACGCGCGGACCTTCGCAAACGCACTCAAGGCACGCCGCGTATGCCATGCCTTGTGAGCCGCCTCACTTCGATCTAGTCGTTTCGTCACTGGCAGCCCTCTATCGCTTCCCCGCCGTGCGCCGACGGATCACATCTGACTTCGAGAACCGCAGCGTTCGTAGCGTAGCGAAGGGCGTAGCGGACGTGCTGTCTCGGAATGAACATCGTTAGGGTCAGTTCGGCAGCAACGGGTCGGATGTGGACCTCTTGCGCACGTCGCGAAGGCCGCTCTCGCGGGCGTCTGCCCAACGCGCCACGACGTGACACCACGCGCACCATTCGACGCGACGCTGGGATCACCAGGCTGCCAGGTCACAAACCAACAAGGAGCGTCAAGCGAACGGGCGGTATCGGGTATCCGATTACGCACACCGCCACGCGGTCCGTTTAAGGCACAACGCCCGAATGCGCGATGCCGAGTGGCCCGACAGACTCGTCCGACCCCTGACGTGTGCCTCTCGCTTCCCGTCGAGGTGGTGCCCGCGTGAATGAGGGACGCCTGCGGGCAGCCCCGGGAGGCTTCAGTCCTGAAAGCGAGTGTCGACCGGCCGACCGAGCATTGGATGATGTGCGTTTGGGGACAGACGCGGGCCAGCGGGAGGAACCAAATCAGCTCCGTGTTTTTCTCCGCGAACTCTTTGCCTCGGTCGCGGGCAATTAGATTGCGGATCTCGAGATGAAGAGAACCCTGAATCAGCGATTGTGACAATTGCCGGCGGAAGAACCAGTTCAGTTCGGCACACCCTTGCGAAGATGGTTGGTGTGGCGGACGCCGGTCATATCCTCAATGTTCGTTCGCATGTCGAACGCGTTGGACCATCGAATCGATCGATTGCGGTCGGCGCCTTTGGCGAAGCGGTAAGGAGAGAACGCAGTGAACGCATCTTCCAGCCATTTGTTGCGGACTTGCGAAGGACGGGGCTGTGGGATTCCCTGTTGGGACTCCAGCGTCGAAACCCATAGCTTCGCCAGCGCGCTGGCAAGCAGTAAGTCGTAGCTCGGATAGCTAATCGACCTGTTGCGGTGGCAGGGTAGCGACTTGCCGCCGAAATCGCCCAAAAAAAGGCCCTCAACCGACCATGACGGTCGATCGAGGGCCATTCTAGCGGATATTTTTGGTCGGGGCGAGAGGATTCGAACCTCCGACCCCTCGGTCCCGAACCAACTTACCCGATCACGATTTTCGAGCGATTTCGCGATTTCTCGCGCTCGGGTAGCGTCCGGGTAGCGATTGGCGCGCGCCTCTGCTTCTTGCGATTTCGAGCACCTTGTGGCGGGGCGGGGCTGATGCTACCGTGGTCGCATGACGCTGAAGGCTCGCGTGAAGGCCGGGCGACTTGTCGTTGACGAGCCGACCGATCTGCCCGAAGGAACCGAGGTCGAGCTCCTGGCGCTCGATCCCGGTGATTGGCTGACCGAGGAAGATCGCGCTGCGCTGCATCGCGCCTTGAGAGACTCGGACGAAGACGTCAAGGCCGGTCGACTCGTCGATGCGGACGTCGTCCTTCGCGAGCTTCGGTCGCGTTGAAGAATCGCCACGTTCGCTTCACAGCCACTGCGCAGGAACACGTTCGGCGAGAGAAGGCCTGGTGGTTGGCCAATCGCGACCACCCCGACGTGTTCACCGAGGAACTCGAACAAGCGCTCCAGATCATCGCGACGCTTCCAGGTGCCGGAACCCTGTACGCTCAGTCTCCCGTTCCCGGTGTTCGCCGCGTTTACCTCAGGAGAGTCGCCGTCCATCTCTATTACACGTTCGATGACGCCCGCGTGATCGTGCGCGCCCTCTGGGGTGCGCGTCGCGAACGCGGTCCGCAGATCTAGCAGATCACCTTGCACGGCTCCCTCGCCAAAAGGTGACCGTATTCGTCACCACAGGCGATCTCTGCCGGGAACTGACCGCGCGCAGAATCCCGTCGAGCACTGAGTCCAGTTCCTTCGCCAGGTCCTCGGCAAGATAGCGCAGCACGAGATACCCGTTCTCTTGGAGCAGCTGATCCTTCCGTCGATCGCGGCGGTACGCGACCGGATCCGCGAGATGCTGCGCGCCGTCAATCTCAATGACGACTCGCGAATCTGCGCACAGGAGATCGATTTCCATTCGTCCCCAACCGTCGAACGCAATGGGCAAGTCGGCGTTCAGCTGAAATCGTCCACGCGTCTCCCGCAACGTCTCCAGACGTCGATAGAGGAATGCCTCGGACGCACTCCGCGCGCGATTGGCGCCTTCGGCTTCAGCAGGAATCGGACGAGCGGCCGTCACGAACAAGTTCGCGAGCGGCGTATCAACACCGTCACGAACGAGCCGACGCACGCTGGCAGCGTAGTCGCGCTTCCAGAGCGGATCAGCCGGCAACGTCACGTCTGCCGGCCAGCCCGGAATGGCGCTGGCCGGAAGGACAATCGTGTAGCCGACAGCCTCGTAGCCGCGGCAACGGCGATCGAACATTCGCGCCAGCATCGGCACGTTCAGGTCCGCGTAGTCGTAGACCCGCACCTCACGCTTGCCGTCATAGAGGCGATGCAGCCTGCCGACGTACTGCGCGATCGTCCCTCGCCATGAGACCGGCAGCGTCAGAAACAGCGTGTCCAAGCGCGGATCGTCGAATCCCTCTCCGATGTATTTGCCAGTCGCCAGGATGACGCGACCTTCTTCCGGTGGGATGGCTGCCAGCCGCTCGGCCTCTGCCCGACGCTGCTTCTTCCCCATTCCCCCTCGCAGGACCACGACGTGAGGAACGCTTGCCGAAAGCACACTCTCGAAACGATCGAGGTGCTCGTTGCGTTCGGTGAGGATGAGCGGCGAGCGTCCGTCCCGTACGGCTTGAACGACCTCCTCGCAGATCGCTCGATTCCGAGTCTCGTCGTCTACCAGGAGTTGATAAAGCGATTGGAACTCGATCCGTTTATCCGTACCTGTGGTGCTGCCGGTCTGAAACGCGGTTGGGCGAACAATGACCGTGTGTTCGAACGGTCGTGCCGCCGCCTGCGCTTTGGCGTCGACTCGATGCCGCACGGGGCCGCATTGCATGAAGATGATTGGATGATGACCGTCCTTGCGCGTCACCGTCGCGGACAGGCCCAGGACGAATCGCGCCTTCGCCCGACGGACCACCTGTTCAAAGCTGTGCGCTGACAGATGGTGGCATTCATCGACGATCACCTGCCCGTACTCGGCGACGCAATCGTTCACGACATCTTTGCGGACGAGGCTCTGAATGACCGCCACATCGAGCAGCCCGGTCGGCTTGTTGCGGCCGCCGCCAATGCGGCCGATCGACTTCGCCGGGAGGTCGAGAAACGTCGCCAGACGTTCGATCCATTGGTCCAGGAGTTGGCGCCGATGCACGAGCACCAACGTATTGACGCCGCGCTGGGCGATCAGCCAGGCAGCGACGACTGTCTTGCCGAACGCCGTCGTGGCGGCCAAGACACCAGTGTCGTGCTTCAGCATCGCCTCGGCCGCGAGCTTCTGCTCTGTTCGGAGCTCGCCTTGAAAGGTGGCCTGCAGCGGGTGTCCGCTGAAACGCTCGTCACGGATGACCGGGCGAATATTCAAGTCGATCAGCACGTCACGAACGTCTTCGAGACATCCGCGTGGCAAGCTGATGTGTTGTGAATGTTCTTCAGCGCAACCGATGATCCGCGGCTTGGCGTAGGTCGACAGGCGCATCGCCTGGGTCTTATAGAACTCCGGATTCTGGAACGCGGCGACACGCAGCAACCGGTTTCGAAGACCCGGAGCCAAACCGTCTTTGGCGATGTAGATCTCGTTGCCGAGGATCAGTTCAAGCGAACGAGGAAGCTCACCCACAATCGGTGGCTCCGTCCGGCGACGCGACGGCGGCGCGGCCCACGGTGCAGGTTCGTCATCCTCCGCCGGCGGAAGGCGCACGCCAAGGACGCGTCCACGTCGATCTGCGTCGCGCGCGATCCGCTTCCAGATGCGCGCGCCCGATGCGCTGTACGGTTGAGAGAAATGCCCATTGATCGCGATGCGGTACTCCCTGCTCGTCAAGGAAGACGCTGTTGCCGTCGCCGCGGGCGTGTTTCTGCAACGGCAGCGCGATCAGATTGCCGAATCCTCCGTGGGGCAACGTGTCCTGATTCGGGAAGAATCGATCGTACGAGTCGAACCCGATATCCGGCCGTCGCTCCATCGTCTCCGTCAGGATGTAGGAGCCGACCTTCCGCGCGAGCGCCGCAGGCACGGCCTCTTCGAACAACAGCCAGACGTGACCGCCACGGCCAGAGCGTGACCGCTCCAGCACGGCGGGGAGATCCATCCGACGGCAGGTCTCGATGAATGCCGTTGAATCCTCCAACCAACCGCCCTTGTCGAAATCGACAGCCAGGAAGAAGCACGTCTCATCCAGGAGCATCGGATAGACGCCGGCCACGAAGCGCTGTCCGGCGTCGTCACAGCCGGAGAGGTGCCACCGAATCACGTCGTCGGTCACTGGGAGGAAGCGACGATTCGGACACTCGGCGCACTTGATGCGCGGCTTTTCGCAGATGCCTCGCACCCATTCGTTGGCGCAGGCGGGCGCGTAGCCGGACTTCCCGGTTTTCCGGCTCTCGAATCGACGCGGATACACGTCGTCGCGCCCGCGAAAGAGCGAGCGGAATAGCGCGATCTTCTCGTCCGACGAGGAGAGGTGATGAACGAGACCTGGAGTCTGATCCACGAATTCACTCGCCTTGGACCTCGCGGCGATGATGTCATCGTCCGGACGACGCGATCAACCGATCAATCGTCGGCTTCGTGAATCAGTGTCCGACCAGGACGGCGGGTAGCGTCGAGGGTAGCACTTTGCTTCGAAGAGCTTGCAGCGATGGACCAGTCGTGTCGACCGACGGAGGCGAGAAATCTCGAACGATTTCTGGATGAAGGCCGGATTTGAAGCACCGATCACTCGGTTCCGACACTCGAGTACTGAACGAGGAACCGAGTGACCGGCCAGACAAAGCACGACGGCCGATTCCACTAAGAAAGTCTGCATTTCTGCAGCTTTCGATTTAATTTGGTCGGGGCGAGAGGATTTGAACCTCCGACCCCTCGGTCCCGAACCGAGTGCTCTACCAGGCTGAGCCACGCCCCGACCGGACGTGAACCACAGTTACCTTGAACGGGCTGCAGGATTAGCCGTCGGCGGGTGGCACGAACGGGCGCTCGCTCGGGCGCGGAGGCGTCACGTGACGCCGGCTATCTGCAGCGACTCTCAGCTTCCGCCTCGAAGGATAGCTCTTCGACCGCCGCAAGCGCCTGATGCGCCGTCAGATCCGGATGGAGCGGCGTCACCGACACGTACCCGTCGCGCACGGCCTGGTAGTCCGACCGATCGTGCGGCTCCCAGTCGTCCTGCCCTTCCTCGATCCAGAAGTACGGCCGGCCCTTCGGATCGTGCCGCTCGGCGACCGACGTGACGTGATTCCGCTTCGCCTGCACGGTCACGCGAAAGCCCTTCGGCTGCCCCTTCGGCACGTTGACGTTGAGAAACGTCCGCGGCGGCAGCGGACGCTGCAGCATCGCCTCGGCCAGCGCCGCCGCCGCCTGCGCCGCGTGGCTGAAGTCGTACGTCGCCGCGCGTCGCGCGCAGCGACACGGCAATGCCCGGCACGCCGAGCAGCGCGCCCTCGAGCGCGCCCGCCACGGTCCCCGAATACGTCACATCGTCGCCGAGGTTCCAGCCCTTGTTGATGCCGGAGACGACGAGATCGGGCAGGCCGCTTGAAGACCTGCGTGATGGCGATGTTCACGCAGTCGGTCGGCGTGCCGTCCACGGCGTAGACGCGATCGCGCGATCGTGCTCGAGCCGCAGCGGACGCCGCAGCGTCAGCGCGTGACCGATCGCGCTCGCTTCGTCGATCGGCGCGACGATCGTCACGTCGCCGAGCGGCCGCAGCGCGTCGGCCAGCGCCGGATGCCTTCCGAGCGATAGCCATCGTCGTTGGTGACGAGAATGCGGCATGAAGACGATCGATTATACCAGTCGGCCGCCCGGAGCCTACGGCGACGGCGCGGAGCACGACGAAGCAGCAAGCGCCGTCGCGACGAGCGCGAGCGCGGCGCCCGACGCCGAACGCCGACCGGCGCACCGAACGCGCGTCCACACGACGCCGAAGAGCGACGCTCGCCGCGAGCGCGCCGACGCCCGCACGGCGTTGTAGATGCCGAACGCCAGACCCGCGCGCGACGCGGGCGCGAGATCGGCGACGAGCGCCTTCTCGGTGCCTTCCGCGAAGCCGAAGTAGAAGCCGTAGACGAGGAACCAGCGCGAGCAGCGCCGGCAGCGACGTGCTGAACGCGAATCCGACGTAGACGACCGCGTAGACGACCCAGCCGATCGCGATCACCGCGCGCCGGCCGATGCGATCCGACCAGCTGCCGCCGACCATCGACACCGTCGCCTTGACGACGTGGAGCGCCGCCCACATCAGCGGAACGTACCGCGCGCTGCCGGCGGCATCGGTCAGCCTCAGCAGCAGGAACGCGTCGGTCGAGTTGCCGAGCGTGAAGAGCGCGAGGACGAGCATGAACGCCGTGAACGACGCGCGGGAGCGGATCGCGGTCGCGCGGACGGCTCCGAAGCCGCTCGTCGGGCGCGGCGCGGACGAACGCCGGACGCGTCGGCGTCGTCTCGTGCACGCAGCAGGATCAGCAGCGACGGCGATCGCGCCGGGAATGATCGTCAGCGCGAACAGCGTCCGGTACGCGTCCGGGATAGACCAGCAGAAACAGCGTCGCGAGCAGCCGGGCCGACGACGGCGCCGGGGTGATCCATGCCCGGTGAAAGCCGTACACCTTCCCGCGCGTGCGTCGGCGTCGCCCACGTCGCCAGCATCGCGTCGCGCGGCGCGCCGCGGACGCCCTTTCCCACGCGATCGAGCGACGCGGACCGCGAACACGTGCGTCCAGCCGGTCGCCAGCGCGATGAGCGGGCGGACGGCCGACGACACGCCGTAGCCGAGCAGCACGAGCGGCCGCTTCGCGCGCGCCGATCGGCCAGCCGGCCGGACAGGATCTTCAGCACGCTGTTGGCCGCCTCGGCCGCGCCTTCGACGATGCCGAGCGAGACGGCGCCGGCGCCGAGCACCTGCGTCAGGAAGAACGGCAGGAGCGGATAGATCGGCCTCGGTGGCGGCATCGGTCGCGAGGCTCACCCACCCGAGCAGCCAGACCGGCGCGTGGCGAGACTTCGAACATGCGCTGACTCAGGTCGGCGTCACGACATCGGCATCTAATGGTCACACGCTCATGCCGACACTGGCTGAGTTCTCGCGCGGAGACGCGCGAGGGCGAGCTGTACGACGTCCTGCCCGACGGCCGCCTGCGCTGCTACGCGTGCGGCCACTGCTGTCCGCTGCCCGACGGCGCGGTCGGCGTCTGCAAGGTGCGCTTCAACGAGGGCGGACGTCTGCGCGTGCCGTGGGGCTACGTCGGCGGCGTGCAGTGCGATCCGATCGAGAAGAAGCCGTTCTTCCACGCGTACCCGGGCGCGCTCGCGTACAGCTTCGGCATGCTCGGCTGCGACCTGCACTGCGGCTACTGCCAGAACTGGGTCACGTCGCAGGCGCTGCGCGATCCGGCGGCCGTCGCGCCGCCGCTCGACGGCGTCGCCCGAAGCGCTCGTCCGCGACGCGCTGCGCCTCGGCGCGCGCGTCATCGTCAGCACCTACAACGAGCCGCTGATCACCAGCGAGTGGGCGGTCGCGGTCTTCAAGGAAGCCAAGGCCGGCGGGCCTCGTCGACCGGCTACGTCTCGAACGGCAACGGCACGCCGCGAGGTGCTCGAGTACCTGCGGCCGTGGGTCGATCTCTACAAGGTCGATCTCAAGAGCTTCGACGATCGCCACTACCGCCAGCTCGGCGGCCGCCTCGCAGCCGATCCTCGACACGATCCGCCGGCTGCACGCGATGGGCTTCTGGCTCGAGATCGTCACGCTGCTGATTCCCGGCTTCAACGACTCGCGCGACGAGCTGACGCGGCTGACCGCGTTCGTCGCCGAGCGTGTCGCCCGACATCCCGTGGCACGTCACGGCGTTCCACGGCGACTACAAGATGACCGAGCCCGGCAGAACACGACGGCCGACATGCTGCTCGGCCGCCGCGGACATCGGCGCGCGACGCGGGCCTGCGCTACGTCTACGCCGGCAACCTGCCCGGCCAGGTCGGCGACTCTCGAGGACACGCACTGCGCGTCGTGCGGCGAGACGCTCGTCGCGCGCTACGGCTACCTCATCCGCGACTACCGCATCACGCGCGGACGGCCGCTGCCCGTCGTGCGACGACGCTGGTCCCGGGCCGCTGGAGCCCGCAGTTCGACGGCCAGACTCACCGTCGCGGCCCGTTCCTGCCGGGCTCGCGATCGCGGCTGCCGCTGCGCATCTGTCATGATCAAGAGATCAATGCCCGCCACGTCGCCATGCGTCGATCGACACTGTCTCGAGACCGTCCGCTGCGCAACCTGCGCCTGTCGGTCACCGACCGCTGCAACCTGCGCTGCGAGTACTGCATGCCGGAGGACGAGTACGTCTGGCTGCCGCGCGAGGACCTGCTGCACTTCGAGGAGATCAGCGCGCTCGTCGACGTCTTCCTCGCGCTCGGCGTCGACAAGCTGCGGCTCACCGGCGGCGAGCCGCTGCTCCGCCGCGACCTCCCGGCGCTCGTGCGCATGCTGGCGGCCAAGCCCGGGCTCGAACGATCTGGCGCTCACGACCAACGGCATGCTGCTCGCCGATCAGATCGACGCGCTCAAGGCCGCCGGGCTGCGGCGCATCACGGTCAGCCTCGACACGCTCCACGCCGATCGGTTCAGTGCGCTCGACGCGCTTCGACGAGCTCGACGCGCGTCCACGAAGGCATCGCCGCGGCGCGACCGCGTCTTCGGCGGCTTCAAGATCGACACGGTCGTCATCCGCGGCGTCAACGACGACGAGCTGGTCGACCTGATCGAGTACGGGAAGTCGGTGAACGCCGAGGTCCGGTTCATCGAGTACATGGACGTCGGCGGCGCCACGCACTGGTCGCCCGACCGCGTCGTCTCGCGGCGCGAGATGCTCGCGCGCCTGTCGCGCGCACTACGGCCCGATCGAGCCGATCGTCGAAGAGACCTCGGCGCCGGCCGACAGCGCTTCGCGCTGCCGGACGGCACGACCTTCGGCATCATCTCGTCGACGACCGAGCCGTTCTGCCGGAGCTGCGATCGCAGCCGGCTGACGGCCGACGGCATGTGGTACCTGTGCCTGTACGCGCACGCACGGCATCGATCTGCGCGCGCCGCTGCGGCGGGGCGCCAGCCCGGACGAGCTCGCAGGCGATCATCAGCGGCGGCTGGCGGCGCCGCGACGACCGCGGCGCCGAGGAGCGCCTCGCGCTCGGCGACCGGCGCGCGTTCGTGCCGATCAACGACGCTGAGGAAGGATCCGCACCTCGAGATGCACACGCGGGGTGGGTAGGAGAAGGGGTCGAGGCTGGCTAGGGATCAGTGCTCCGGGCTTCAGCGCGACCCGTGTCGAGCTGGCCGAACAGCAGCAGCGATACGGCTTCACGCAGGCCTTTGACGGTGCACGGCTTGTCGAGAAACGCCTCGTCCTCCCACAGCGCGTCCTTCTCCTTGAACAACCGATCGCTGTAGCCGGTGAGGTAGAGGACCTTCAGCCCGCGGTCGCTCTGCCGCAGTCGCCGCGCCAGCTCGTCGCCGGTCATGCCGGGCATCATCACGTCGGTGACGAGCACGTCGAGCGAGCCGATCTTCTTCGCCACCTCGAGCGCCTCGGCGCCGCTCGGCCGCGATCGACGTCTTGTAACCGGCCTCGCGCATCACGCGCTCGACAAACCTCAGCACGCTGTCTTCGTCGTCGACGACGAGCACGTTTTGCTGGGCGGCGGACCCTTTCATCAGGCGCGACGCGTAATTCTTCAAGGACATGGCAATACTGGTCCCGTGGACACGGGCGGCTTCGTCGGGGCGGCCCACCCGCGACTACACTTTTCCGCTGGTGGCCTGACGGATGCCCACCGCGAGCACGGCGCCAAGCGCGGCCGCGGCGAAGACGAGCGGCGCCACCGGCCGATCCTGGAACGCGTAACAGACCGCAGTGCCGGCGCCGCCGCCAATGATCAGCGTCATCAGCGCTTCGCTGATCCGAGTGAACACACCCTTCTTAGGGCATTTGTGGTTCTCGGTCAGGAAGCCCATGCATTTGGGGCAAGTTGCCATAGTGCGCACTCGAGCCGCGTGGCTCATCCGCGAATATAGCACGCGTAGCATCAGGACGCCGGGCGGGATATGTCGATGGAGATCCGCATCGATGGAGAGGACGCGCCAGTCGTCCGCACCTCGAGCCGGGTGCCCCTGGGCAGCTGCAACGGCCGGGCGAGCCAATAACGCTGGTCCCAGCCAGTCCGCGCCCCAAACCCGATGACGGAGACGCGCGTGCCATCCGGCCGCACGGCGACAATCCGAACGTCGACATCCCCCCGCACGCCGGCGGTCCGGACCGCGAACGCCTGCGCGTCTTCGTCGACGAACCCGCCCGATACGGGCACGTCCAAACTGTGCACTTCGCGGCCGGCCGCCGCCTTCATGACGTACAACCCCACCGTGCTTCGATCGGCCGCCGGCTTGTTCTCGTACTTCCACGTTTTCTTGTAGTGAATCCGAACGACCAGCGCCTCCCCTGCGCGCCATCTGAAGCCGGCGCCAGCGTCGGCGCTGATGGGCGCTGAACCGGGGATCCACGTGGCGAGGACGTTTTCACCGGCGACGCCCGATCCCCGTGTGAAGATCACCGCGTCGTGCACGATGGCGGGATTCCCCGGCAGCAGATCCGCGGCAGCGATGAATCGGTCGCGCTCGCGCGCCGTGTCCAGGACGAACTCCCGGGTGTCTTCCGTCCGGTCGGCCGGCAGGCTGAAGACGGCCGGCAGCTGAAAGGTCAGGTCAGGACGGCCGCGGCGCCAGGTGCTCCTGGATCTTGCTGCCGGGCCGGCGGCTTCCGGGTTCTCCGGCCCGCGCGGCGTGCCGCCTGTCGCCCAGGTCAGCACGACGTCGATTTCGCGTGGCGATAGCTTGTGCAGGTCTCTCAGCTCGGCAAAACCCGGATCGCCGAACCACGGCGGCATGTGGCCGGACCCGAGCTCCAGCCGGATCGATTCGGCCCACGGCCGCGCCTCGTCGTACGTCAGCAGCGACATCGGCGCCACACCATTCGGCGCATGGCACGCGCCGCAGCGCTCTTTGACGATCGGGTAGACGTCTTCGGTGAACGTGTACTTCGACGTGACGGGTTTGTGAGCATTGGCCGGCTGCCCGACCACCGCCGCGATCGCAATCGCCCCGCCCAGCACGGTCGCGCCCCTCGCGCAAATCCGAACCCATCCCGCCCGTATTGGCCCTCATCGCCGCGCTCCGTACACCGCCTCGACGTCGGCGGCGGCGCGCGTCAGCGCGGCGTACGCCTGCTCGACGTCGGCCCGGTTGCCCGTGTCGCCGGCGGCATCCAGCATCCATGCGGCTCGCACAAGCCGCTCCACCGCCACTTCCGCTTTCGCGCGGAGCGGCCGCGGCAGCGTCCGCGTGCGTACGTCAAGCGCCAGGGCGAGGTCCTTGGCCTGGAACGCGGGCACCCACACTTCGCTGAACGCACCTTTCTTGACGAGGTCGCCGATGATTTGCACGCGTTCACCGAGCAGCGTCAGCACGGCGGCCGGCTCGTCCGGGACTTCGAAAAGCGAAGGGGCCGGTCCGCCCGGCGCGGGGCTGGTGTCGGTCGAGAAATTCGGAAACGCAAAGTCGAAGCGATACTCCTCCGCGTCGCGTTTGAACTTCAGCTTCGCCGTCATCTCGGCAGGCAATCGAATCGATCCGACGCGCGCCTCCAGATACTCGCCGTCCGCCGACAGCGCGAGCGGCGCAACGCTCAGCTCTTTCGTCGTGCGCGTCGCGGTATCGAATGTCTCCTTCATCACGACGCGGCCGGTCACGCCCTTGATCAGATCCGGTGCGAGCGGCCTGGTGTAGTCGTCGTACAGGTAGACGCGAAACGTTTCGTCCGCCAAATAGGCGCCTTCGAGATGATGCCAGAGGTCTGGCGCCATGAAGAAGAGACCGCCGTGCCGTGGATTGTGGTTCGCGTGCGTCGACTGCACGTACCGCCGCTCCATCGGAGAACCGTCGGGGCATCTCCCCGGCGAAGGACGATCGATCTCGGGACGATCCGCGCAGGTGTACGTCACCGTGGCCGTGACGGGCACGAGGTCGCGGCGGCAGATGGGACACCTGCCCGCCGCCTTCTCGGCGACCACGGCGTGGACCGGACAGCTCCAGACCGCTTCGGTCTGCGGCTCGGCCGGCGTCTGCGCAAACACGGAGAACGAACGAGGGGACAAGAGAGAAACGACGGGCAGGGAGACGATGAACATGAGCGCCGCTGCTCTTTTCATCCGCTAGCCCTCATCCGTTAGCCCTCAGCCCTCGGCCCCAGCCCCCAGCCCCTGGTCCCCGTGCGCTATCCCGTCGTCGGCATGTGGAAACCCGCCGACACGGCGTCGCGGGCCGGCCACCTGGTGGTGATCGCCTTGGTGCGCGTGTAGAACATGACGGATTCCGTGCCGTACACGTGCAGATCGCCGAACAGCGACTGCTTCCAGCCGCCGAACGAAAAGAACGCCATCGGCACCGGGATGGCGACGTTGATGCCGACCATGCCGACCTCGATCTCGTCTTCGAACCGGCGCGCCGCGCCGCCGGAGTTCGTGAAGATGGCCGTGCCGTTGCCGTACGGATTCCGGTTGACGAGCGCAATCGCCTCGTCGAGCGAGTTCGCGCGCAGCACCACCAGCACGGGGCCGAAGATCTCATCGGTATAGATCGTCATCTCCGGCGTCACGCGATCGAAGAGCGTCGGTCCCAGAAAAAACCCGCGCTCGAAACCCGGCAGCGTCAGCCCGCGGCCGTCCACGACGAGAGCCGCGCCGGCGGCCACGCCCGCGTCGACGTAGCCCTTCACGCGATCGCGATGCGCCTCGGTGACGAGCGGACCCATGTCCATGCCCTCGGCGGCGCCCGGTCCAATCTTGAGCTGCTTCGCCTTGGCTGCGAGCTTCGCCACGAGCGGATCGCCCGCCGCGCCGACGGCGACGACCGCCGAAATCGCCATGCATCGCTCGCCGGCCGACCCATATGCGGCGCCCATCAGCGCATCAACGGTGAAGTCGAGATCCGCATCGGGCAGGACGACGGCGTGGTTCTTCGCGCCGCCGAGCGCCTGCACGCGCTTGCCGTTCGCGGCGGCGGTGGCGTAGATGTATTTCGCGATCGGCGTCGAGCCGACAAACGACACCGCTTTGATATCGGGATGGTTGAGGATGGCGTCCACCGCCTCCTTGTCGCCGTGCACGATGTTGAACACGCCGTCCGGCAGCCCGGCATCCTTGAGCAGTTCGGCCATCCGCACGCTTGCCGACGGATCCTTCTCCGAAGGCTTCAGCACGAAGGTGTTCCCGCAGGCGAGCGCCATCGGAAACATCCACATCGGCACCATGGCCGGAAAGTTGAACGGCGTGATGCCGGCGCAGACACCGAGCGGCTGGAGCCGTGAATGCGCGTCGACCTCGCGGCCGACCGACTCGGCGTGGAAGCCCTTGAGCAATTCAGGCGCGCCCGCGGCAAACTCGACGACCTCGATGCCCCGCTGCACCGATCCCATCGCGTCGAGAAACACCTTACCGTGCTCCTCGCTCACAAGCGCGGCCAGTTCCTTCTGGTGCTGCTCCACGAGCTCGCGAAAGCGATTGAGGATCCGCGCGCGCCGCAGCGGCGTCGTGGCCCGCCATGCCGGAAACGCCGCGGCCGCCGCCTTGACGGCGGCGTCCACATCGGTGGCGTCGGCAAACGGCACGGTCCGGATGACCTGGCCTGTCGCAGGATTGGTCACCACGCCGTGGCGCGTGCTGTGCGGCGTCGCCTTCTGACCGTTGATCCACAGGGGCACGGAGGCAACGGCCTGTGATTTCGGTGCGGAAGCGGTTGCTGAAGTGGACATGATGCCTCGCGATTCGTTAGCCCCTACAGGTACTATATTCGCCCTATGACGCTGATTCGTCGCGCATCAGCCCCCGTTACTATCGGCATTATCGGCGCACTGCTCTCGGTCGCTGCACTCACTGTCACTCACGCCGGGGCTGGGGCCGCGGCGGCGCCTGCGACGCCCGCGGCCGTGGACGCCGCGTTTCAGAAACTGTGGGACGCCCGTTCCCCGGCCGAGGCCGGCCGCTTCGTCGAGGCCATAGTCGGCACCGGTGTCAGCTACGATGAAGCGTTGCGCCGGTTGAAGCAGGGCCGCTCCTACACTGCACAGAAACCCGGCCGCGTCATGCTGACCAATCGGACGGAAGACAAGGTCGAGCACTACTACGCCGTCACCGTGCCCGCGGCGTACGACCCGGCGAAACGCTACCAGGTGCGCTTTCACCTGCACGGCGGCGTCATGGGCCGCTCCACCAATCAACCGCGCAACTCGGGCGACATCGGCACGCTCGCCGGCGCGGAACAGTTCTACGTCATCCCGTACGGCTGGACGAAGGCGCCCTGGTGGAGCGAGGACCAGGTGCTCAACATGCGCGCCATCGTCGATTCGCTGAAGCGCACCTACAACATCGACGAAAACCGCGTGGTCGTCTCTGGCGTGTCGGACGGCGCGACCGGCGCGTACTACCTCGCCATGCGCGAGACGACGCCGTACGCGAGTTTTCTGCCGCTGAACGGCTTCATCATGGTCCTTGCCAACGTGGACACCGGGATTCACGACGAGCTGTACCCGAACAACCTGCGCAACAAGCCTCTGTTTGTCGTGAACGGCGGGCGCGACCGTCTCTATCCGATCTCGGCGGTCGAGCCGTACGTGCTGCACATGAAGAAAACCGGCGTCACCATCGACTATCACCCGCAGCCGCTCGGCGAACACAACACGGCGTGGTGGCCTGACGTGAAGGAGTCATTCGAGACGTTTGCCGCCGATCATCCGCGGAATCCATCGCCCGACCGGCTCACGTGGGAAACGGCGAATCTGAAACACAACCGCGCGCACTGGCTGGTCATCGACAAGCTCGGCGCGCAGGCCCCGTCAGTCAACGACGCCCGGAATCTTCCCGACGTCAACGAGTTCAGCCCGATCGATGTGATGGCCGTTCCGCTGTTCGACCGGCGCAAATCCTCCGGGCGAGTAGACCTCGTTCGGAGCGGCAATTCCGTCGCGGCCACGACCCGCGGCGTGGCTGCGTATACGCTCCTCGTTTCGCCGGACGCCTTCGACCTCGCGCAGCCAATCAAGGTGACGTCAAACGGACGGGTGGTTTTCGACGCCAGGGTTCAGCCAAGCGTGGCGACGCTCGTCAAGTGGGCCGCGCACGACAACGACCGCACGATGCTCTACGCCGCGGAAATCCCGATCAAGCCGGCGCGCTGACGATCAGTTTGCCGCCGGCGTCTGCTTCGACCTGATGGTCTTCACCATCTCCGGGTAGGTCTGGATGGCGCCGTGGATCGGCACCTGCTTGTCCACCTTCAGCTTCCGAATCTGCTCGATGTTCGTGATGACGTTCTCGCCCCAATAGTGATAGAGCCACGTCGAATCGTACAGGTCGGCCTGCACGAGAATGCGATCGCGAGGGACATAGGCAAAGAGATTCGTCCCTTCGCGCGGGTTGTCCCGCAGGTGGTAGAGCTGGACCTCCATCGACTTGTCCTTGAGCGTCAGCGCATCGTCCACCGTGGTGATCTTGAGAGCCTGCGGGTTCTTCGCGAGCGCGTCCGGAACGATCGTATGTGGCCGCGCGAGCAGGTCTTTGAAGAAATCCACGTTGTCCTTGTAGGTGACAATCGTCAGCCCCTCGGCGACCGCCACGCGCAGCCCGCCAGAGTGATCGAAGTGATGATGCGAGACGATCGCCTGCGTCAACGGTTTGGCCGACAGCGTCCTGGCTTTGTCGATCACGGCCTTCGACCGCGTTTCGTTGAGCGGCACCTCGAAGAGCGTCAGGTGATCGTCGAACTCGAACACCACGCTGCGGTGGTTGCCCGAGCCGGCGAGCCACCAGATCCCCTTACCCACCTCCTGCGACGTGACGACGGCGGGCTGATTGGCGGGCGGTATATCGGCGCCCTTCACCGCGTCGGGCGCGCCCAGATCGCCGGCATCCCCGTCCAGCGTGTATCTGGCGACATTCAGATCGAACTGCACGTACTTGTCGATTTTTGTGGTCATCCGGGTTGGCAGCTTGAACTCGCCAATGTCGGCATAGTTCGAAAACGTGGTGTCGATTGCCACGTCGCCCATGTTGGCGTTGTCGCTCATCGAGGTGACGCGCGTCGGGAGCTTGGTGGTCGCGTCGATCGCCAGCGTCAGGACTTCACCCTTCGCCGTCTTGATCTCGACGATCTGCTGATTCTCAGCGGTTCGCAAGCCGCTGACGGTCGTGCCCGGCTCGTCGAGCGCCGCGCGGACGATCACCAGCGGATGGTGGAGCATGTCGATGCGGCGATCCCTTACCGCCGTCGCGGACGCGCGCGTCGCCTTCCCGTCCATCGCCACGTTGTACGCGATATCGCCGTCGACGCCCTGGTCCTGACGCTGAGTATTCGAGCCGGCGAAGAGGAACTGTGCGGTGCGGAGCTGCTGCGTGCGCATCCGCCTGTTGGCGAGATCGATGGTGCGCTTGAACTCGGTCACCTTCCAGACCGGAAGGTCGCCGTCGGGCATCGTGTTCTGCCCGACGTTTGGCGAGGCGCCCTCGCCTTCAATCGTCAGCGTCTTGATGCCGAGAATCCTCTCCCGTCCACCCAGCGCGTTCGCGGCGTCCACCACGGCCTGCAGGTCCGGCGGCGTCCGCGAACACGAACTGACGACCAGGGCGGCCAGAATGCTGAAAAGCATGCGTTTCATGGCGAAGAGCTTAACGTAACGCTGGACAAAAGGTAAGATGCGCGCATGAAAGCCACCACGATACTGATCGCGCTCGCCGCTCTGGCCTCGTCCGGCGCGCCTGCCAACGCGCAAGGCCGGGCCCAGCCGCCACAGTCGGTTCGCCTCTACGTGTTCGATTGCGGGAAGCTCGAAGGCGGCGACAGCAGCCGGTTCAGGTTGAAGCGCGAAGAGATGGCCACCGCCGACATGTCGGTGGCCTGCTATCTTGTCGTCCATCCGAAAGGCACGCTGGCGTGGGACGCCGGCGCCGTGCCCGACGGCGACATCGCTCCGGGAGCCGGTCCCACGCGATATCGGATCGTCCTGCCGAACGGCGCCGAACGATTCGTGACAACCACACTGCCACTGAAGACGCAACTCGCTGCGGCCGGCTATTCGCCGTCCGACATCAACTATTTCGCGCTGTCTCACTATCACTACGACCACACGGCCAACGCCAACCTGTTCGCGTCCGCCACCTGGCTTGCGCGGCCGGTCGAACGCGACGCGATGCTCGCGGCCAAACCGCCCGACCTCATCCAGCCGGCGACCTACTCGGCGCTGCAAATCCAGCAAGACGATCCCCATCAAGACCGACGACTACGACGTGTTCGGCGACGGAACCGTGGTGCTCAAGCTGACGCCGGGGCATACACCTGGGCATCAGGTGCTGTTCGTGAAACTGGCGAAGACGGGCCCGATCGTCGTGTGCGGCGATCTGTATCACTACCCCGAGGAACGCACGCTCAATCGGATTCCGACCTTTGAGTCGGACCAGACGCAGACGGCCGCGGCGCGGGCGGCGCTCGACGTGTTCATGAAGAAGGCCGGCGCCGCGCTCTGGATTCAGCACGACTTCAACGCAAACGCGAAGTTGAAGAAGGCGCCGGACTACTACGAGTAGTTCGTGAGTCGAGCGCGTCCCATCGCGCGAGCGTCTTGACCAGCTCGGCCTGAACCTCCTCGAGCTTCGCGAGCGTGGTTCGAATGACGTCGGCCCCCCTCGTGTAGAACAGCGAGTCCGCGACGCTGGCAGCGAGCTCATGCTGTTCGGCCTCGAGTTTTTCGATCCGTGCGGGCAACTCGTCCAGCTCGCGCCGCTCGCGGTACGACAATTTCTTGACCACCTGCTGAGCCGGAGCCGGCGTCGCGATTTTTGCCGGCGCGGACGTGCCGCTGCCGCTTGCGCCAACCGGCTTGGCGGCAGCCGGCGGCGGGGCCAAGGACGGGCGCTGGCGCACCCAGTCTTCGTAGCCGCCGACGTACTCCCGCACCCGCCCGTCGCCCTCGAACACGAACGTGCTCGTCACGACGTTGTCGAGAAACGCGCGATCGTGACTGACGAGCAGCAGCGTTCCCGGCCATTCGACGAGCTCGGCCTCGAGCAGTTCGAGCGTTTCGAGATCGAGATCGTTGGTCGGCTCGTCGAGCACCAGCACGTTGGCCGGCCGGGTGAACAGCCGCGCCAGCAGCAGCCGGTTGCGCTCGCCGCCCGACAGCGCCTTCACCGGCGACAGCGCCCGCTCGGGCGGAAACAGGAAGTCGCGCGAGGTAGGCGTTCACGTGACGCGACTGGCCGTTGACGGTCACCGTAGTCGTTGCCGTCGCCGATCGTGTCGAAGACCGTCCGCTCGGGATCGAGCTGCTCGCGCTGCTGATCGTAGTACGCCACCTGCACGTTGGCGCCCCGCCGCACCTCGCCGGCGTCGGGCGCGAGCTCGCCCGAGCAGCAATCGCAGCAGCGTCGTCTTGCCGGCGCCGTTCGGACCGATGAGGCCGATGCGATCGCCGCGCATGATGCGCGTCGAGAAGTCGCGAACGACCGGCTTCCGTCCGAACGCCTTGCTGATCCCCTTCGCCTCGAAGACCAGCTGGCCGGACGACTCGGCGCGTCTCCATCTGCAGGCGCACGGACGCCAGCACGCTCGCGCCGCGCGGCCCGCTCGTCGCGCATCGCCATCAGCGCGCGCACGCGGCCCTCGTTGCGCGTCCGCCGCGCCTTGATCGCCCTGCCGCAGCCACACTTCCTCCTCGGCGAGCCGCTTGTCGAACTTCTCCTGCTGAATGGCTTCGTTGGCCAGCCACTCTTCCTTCTTCGCGAAGGAACGTCGCGTAGTCGCCCGGCCACGACGTCAGCTTGCCGCGATCGATCTCGACGATGCGGGTCGCGAGCCGCTGAAGGAACGCGCGATCGTGCGTGACGAACACGACGGCGCCCGGATACTCGGCGAGGAACGCTTCGAGCCAGGTGATGGCGTCGATGTCGAGGTGGTTGGTCGGCTCGTCGAGCAGCAGGAGGTCGGGCTCGGCCACGAGCGCGCGGGCCAGCAGCACGCGGCGCCGCCAGCCGCCCGACAGCGTGTCCACGATCGGCTTCGGACGGCAGGTTGAGCTTCGCGAGCACGAGCTCGACGCGCTGCTCGATGCTGCCAGCCGTCCTGCTCCTCGAGCTCGTGCTGCAGCCGCCCGAGCTTTTCGAGCAGCGCCGGCGTGGCTTCAGCCGCCACCTGAACCGCGGCGTGGTGATAGGTCGCGACCAGATCGCTGATGGCGCCGAGCCCCTCGGCGACGACGTCGAAGACGGGGCGATCGGCGGAAAGCGGCACGTCCTGCTCGAGCCGGGCAACGCCGCAACCCTGGCGCCGTCCAGACCGAGCCGGTGTCGGGCGCCTGCTCGCCGCTCAGGATCCGCAGCAGGGTGGACTTGCCGGTGCCGTTTCGGCCGATGACGCACACGCGCTCGCCGGCCTCGATCTGGAACGAAGCATCGTCGAGGAGCGGCAGATGTCCGAAGGCGAGGGAAATATGATCGAGGGAAACAAGCGGCATTCCGTCAGTCGCTAAGAAGCGTATCATGGCAGACGATCCCGATTCACGTCACCAGCCATTGCACTCGACGAGCGCGACATCGAGGAGCGCTTCGTTCGCGCGTCCGGACCGGGCGGCCAGAACGTCAACAAGGTGTCGACCGCCGTCGAGCTGCGCTTCAACGTCGACGCCTCGTCGCTCCCTGCCAGACGTGAAGGAGCGGCTGCTCGCGCTTGCCGGCAAGCGGGTCACGGCCGACGGCGTGCTGCTCATCGACAGCCGCGAGCATCGCACGCAGTCGGCAGAATCGCGACGCGGCGCGCGCGCGCCTCGTCGCGCTCGTGCAGCACGCGGCCAAGCGGCCGAAACGGCGCAAGCCGACGAAGCCGAAGAAGGGCGCGCGCGAGAAGCGGCTCGACTCCAAGAAGCGCCGCGGCGAGATCAAGGCGTCGCGGGGGAAGGTCAGTTCGCGGTAATGTCCACGGAGCCACTGGTCCCAAGGTAGGTGGCCGTGATTGTCGTGCTGCCTGTCGCCACCCAGGTGACGAGTCCACTGCTCGACACCGTTGCCACACTGACGTCCGCCGACTGCCAGGTCGCCGTGTTCGTGACGATCTGCGCCGAACCGTCTGCGAAGGTCGCCGACGCCGTCAACTGGATCGGCACACCGCTGAAGACCGAGGTGACTCCATAAAAGACAATGGACGTCACGGTTTGGTTGAGGACCGTGACAGCCAGCGTCCCGGTCTTGCCCGCGTAGCTGGCTGTGACGGTCGCGGTGCCCGCAGTGACCGTCGTCAGCACCCCGGCGCTCGACACCGTCGCCACGGCGGGGTTTGACGACTGCCACACGACGCCGTCCGTGATCGTCTGGCTCACCCCGCTCGTCGTTGAGATCACCACCGCGAGTTCGCTGGTTTGTCCCGCAGGAAGCGACGTCGGTCCCACGACAAGGACGGACGCGACGGTGTTGGCCGTGACTGAGACAAGCAGGCTTCCGACTGTTCCCTGGTTACTGGCGGTGACGATGGTCGAACCCAAGGCCTGCGCTGTGACGAATCCAGTGCTCGACACCGTTGCGACCACCGGATTGGACGATTGCCATGCGGCCGTGTTCGTCACATCCTCGATCGTCTGATTCGACGTCAGCTTTATCGCCGAAAGTTGTCCCGTTTGTCCGGGGGCGAACACACTGCCGCCGGTGAAAGAGATAGACGGGGTGACCGTCGTTGTCGTGGTCGCGGCTGTTGGAGAATCGGAGCAGGAGGAGACCGTAAGGGAGAGCGCAAGAATGAATAAGCGTGCGGCGCGCATTGAAATCGTGCAAGCAAGCAGAAACCCTGCCACTCGCCATCGCGGGACTGGCGGCACAAGCCGCGCGCGCTTTTCAGATTCCTAATGCGTTGTCCTCTCTGCCTGACACGCCCTGCCCTCGCAGGAGGGCACTACTCGCCGCTGCCCTTGAATTGATCGTCCTCCTCCGCAAAGAGGACGTTGAAGCTGGTGAGCGATCCGTAGCAACCGCTCACGTAACTCTGCAGCTTCACCTTCACATCATCCGGCAAGTCCGACGCGTTGACCTGCTGCTCGAGCGTCCTGAGCCGATTCCGCAGCATGACCACCTTGTGAAAGAAGGTTTCGATGGGCCAGGTCTTTTCCTGCAGCCCGGCCGTGCCCGGACGCAGCACCAGCGTGCCGCCGCGCCACTTGTCCGCCGGGACGACCCCCGTGACGCCGGTTTCTTCGCGGATGATGCGCCGCAGCAGCAGTTCGAGATCCGCGGCGGAGTCGTTGACAGCCATGGCTGGAGACGTCCTTTCACGCTCGCTGACGATGGGAAATGGTTCGCCGCCTGACCGCGGCCGCCCTGTGGACGAAGACGAAGAAGGGGAAGAAGAAGACGGCCGTGACGAGGGCGACGACCGCGCGAGCTCCGATCTCGGTCCCCCACGATAGTTGTGTTCGCTGTGGCAAAACCCGCAGACGACGCGAATCGGCACGCCCTCGCCGTCCACCACCACCACCGTGTGCATCCGATCGGCCTTGCACGCGCGGCAGAGGTCTTCGATGGATTCGCCGGCTCGATAAGCGCGGGAGGCTGACATCGCGATGCTATGATCGCACGATGCAGCCATCCGAGAGCATCTTGTTCAGTGGGGGCGCGCCGGGCGCCGAAGCCGCCTTCGGCGCGTGCGCCGAACGCCACGGGGTGGAAGAGGTGAACTTTACCTTCGACGGCCACCGCATCGAGCGGCACCGCGGGGTCCGCATGCTCAATCACGAAGAGCTGCTCGGCGGCGACGTCAGCCTCGAATACGTGTCAGGGCTGATGCATCGCCGCTACACCGACAGCCCCACCATCCGTCGCGTGCTGCAGACGCTCTGGTATCAGGTCAACCACGGACAGGAGATCTACGTCATCGGCACGATCCTGGACGATGGCACGGTCCGCGGCGGGACGGGCTGGGGCGCCGAGTTCGCGAAGCTGTGCAACAAGCCGCTGTGCGTCTTCGATCAGGACAAGGCCGGCTGGCTCCGGTGGAGCGGCAGCAAGTGGACTGCGCTCGGCGGCTCGGACGCGCCGGTGATTACCCATCCCCACTTCACGGGGACGGGAACACGAGAACTGCACGACGCGGGCAGGAAAGCGATCGAGGCCCTCTTCGCGAGGTCCTTCTGATGCCTGCAGTGCTTGTCACCGGAGGCGGCCGCGGTATCGGACGCGCGATTGCGCTGTCGTTCGCCGAACCGGGATCAACCGTGGCGATTGCCGCGCGTACGGGTTCCGAACTCGAAGAAACCGGCGCGGAAATTCGGCTGCGCGGCGCCGAGCCAGTGCTCCTCACCGTCGACGTGACCGACGAGGCATCGGTCGCGGCGGGATTTGTGGCGCTCGGCGACTTCGCGCCCCGCATCGACGTCCTCGTCAACAATGCGGGCATCGGTGGCGGCAAGCCATTGCACGACACCGATACCGCGAGCTGGCGACGCATTCTCGACACCAATGTCTGGGGCACATTCCTCGTCACGCGCCAGGCCGTCGCGCTGCTGAACGACGGCGGACGCGTCGTCAACATGTCGTCGGTGCTGGGCAGATTCGGCGTCCCCGGCTACACCGCCTACTGCGCGTCGAAGCACGCGGTGATTGGTTTCACGCGCGCGCTCGCACTCGAGCTTGCGGCGCGCCAGATCACGGTGAACGCGATTTGTCCCGGGTGGGTGGACACCGACATGGCCAGACAGGGCATGGCGTCGGGCGCGGCCGCCATGGGCGTTACCGTGGACGAGTTCGCACAGCAGGCGATTGGCCGCGTTCCGATCGGACGGATCATTCAGCCGCAAGAGGTCGCGCAGCTCGTGAAGTTTCTGGCTTCTCCACACGCGGCCGCCATCACCGGACAGACGTACAACATCTGCGGTGGACAGACGATGGACTAGTGCCGAGCGCTTACTGTAATCAGGTATGAGCATTCGGGACACGAGCCGCCACTAATCGCAAGCTCGGCTGTTTCCTGAGCGATCCCGCAATTACAGAAGGCGCCGTCTCTTACAGAGCACGTCGTTGCTGACGGATCCGTGGCGCGCCCCTTGCCTTGAGAGCAAAGGCATGGCACCGCATGGTCCGCTCATTCAGTCTGACGAGCAAGCGCTGTTCGACTTTCAATACGTGGTCCAGTCCTTCGTGGTCGCAACCGAGCGAATCACGCAAGAGCACGCGGGGCTGGGCTGGAGAGATTGGCACGTCCTGCTGGCGCTCGCGGCCCCGCGCAACGCCACGCCGATCACGGCGCGGGTCCTCGGTCAGTGGCTGCAGATGGACCGTCTCGAAGTCAGCGCCGTCATCGATGGGCTTGTGCGCCGTGGATTCGTGAGGCAGTTGCGAGAGCGATCCGAGCGCCGGCGCGTGCTGCTCACCGTGACCCCCGCAGGGAAAAGTCAGCTGACGCCGCTCGTGCGCTCGGCCTTCAGTCAGTTGCTGGCGACAGGGCCCGAATTGCTTCGCGCCGTGCGCGGCGCGCTCGCGCACGCAACGGCAGCGACCCGGCCGCTGCCCAGCACGCGAAGTCGCACCCGTCCCCAGCCGCGACCGGCACCCAAGCGTCCAGCGTCGTCCGACCGCCTGAGCGAACGGACGTCTCAGATTCGCCGCTTGCTCGATCGACTGGCGTTCGTGCGGGACCCGGCGCGTGAAGAACAGCTCATGGATCAGTTGCGCCACGAATCCGCGGAAGCGCGCCGGCTCAGGCGACTGCTCCCGGTCGCTGCTGGCGGCGGGGAACTGCCCGGCGGCAGGGCTCAGGGCTAAGCGTGCATTGCGAAATGACGCGCGTAGGGCTGAAGGCTCAGGGTTCAGCCCTACACAATCGAATTGGCACCGTCCTTTTACGACAGGGGCAGGGCGTCCACGAATTCGCGCCACGCGCCGTCGATCGTGGCGTCGGTTGCCGACACCGCCGCCCCGCAGACGAGCGGGCCACGTGTTGAGGGCGGTCGAGACGTCCACCTGGCCGACGCCCTCACCGACCGCCCAGTCGGGAGCGTGATGTCAAACGACGAGGGCAAGGCGCTCCCCTCCGTCCTGAGACAGAATCCTTCGTAGCTCAGGTCGATCAGCGCGGCCCGCTGCTCGCCAATGGCGATTTCGAGCCGTCCTGGAACGGGCGTGCGCGACTGGCGCCGCCGGTCCGGCGACACACCCAATCTCCGCGACACCAGCGACAGGAATGCATTGTGGTCGAGTGGCTTGACGACGTAGCTCGCCCGCTCGCGGTGGGCGTCGGTTTCAAGAACCGGATCCGGAAACCGAGTGAGGATGATCGCAGGCAGCTCGGGAAAGAGCTGGCGGCTCCGAATCACGAGGTGCAATCCGTTGTAGGCGCCCAGACGCAGTTCGGTGATCAAGAGATCTGGCGGGTCGGTGCCGAGAACGCGCGCCGCCTCCTGGAGGCTTCCGGCGCTCACCACTCGATACCCCGCGTGAAGCAGCAGGTCTTCGGCCTCGATCCGTTCGGCGGCGCTTTCATCTACGACTAGAACCGTGGCGGGCGTCCTCATCTCTCTCTCGTCTTCTCGTCAGTGGGATGCCGCGCGCGCGGACAGAGGGGCGGGGACGGCCGCGAGGTGACCCGGCCGCAACACCGGCAGCTCTTTGGCGGATCGCACGCCATTTCCCCCGGACCGTTTGGCTTCATAGAGCGCGGTATCAGCCGCCTTCACGAGTGTCGTGCGATCGACAATCGCCGGATGGTGCGGCACGAAGGTGCCCACGCCCACGGAGGCCGTGAGAGGCTGTCGCAACCGGCGCGCCTCGGCCTCGATCGCCGTCCGGAGCCGCTGCGCAAGCACGGAGGCCGCGGCAGGCGAGGTGTCGGGAGCCACGATGCCAAACTCGTCGCCCCCCCACCGCGCCCCGAAGTCGGTGTTGCGAAGCGTGGTGTGAATCGCGTGACCCACGGCGCGCAGCAGCGCGTCCCCCGTCAGATGCCCCCACCGATCGTTCACGCCCTTGAAGCCGTCGAGGTCGAGCATCAACACCGAGAGCGGCTGCTGGCCGCGCGCGGATCGGGGAATCTCCTCGTCCAGGCGCCGCTGAAACGCCCACCGATTGTGCAACCCCGTCAAGTCGTCTGTGGCCGAGAGCGCGAGCAGCCGATCGGCCTGGTGCCCCAGCACCGTGCCCAACCCGACGAACACCAACATGGCGGCGAGGGTCAGATACAAGTACGTGGCTCGCTCGTCGAGTATTTCTTCACGCAGTCCAGGCCAACGCCCACCCATCGAGCTCAGGCGAACGAACAGCAAGCCGGACGGCGCTGCGACGGTCGCGACCAGACCCAACACTGGATAGGCGATGCGGCGCGGAATCGTGAGACGGCTCAGGCGGCTCGCGACATTCGCGACCGATCGCCGCAGCAGGTCGGGGGCCTCGGCTGGCCAGGGCGTCGCGACCGTTCTCTCTGACAGTGGTAATCCCATTGATGAGCTTCCTAAAAAGCGTATCGGCAGGCCTGAAGGCCCACCGTGTGCGTTTTTGCACACCGTTGCGAAGTCAATTACGCATTCGTCATCGAAGGTCCGCCCCGCC
This sequence comes from uncultured Acidobacteriota bacterium, assembly GCA_963755195.1. Classification (GTDB taxonomy): domain Bacteria; phylum Acidobacteriota; class Vicinamibacteria; order Vicinamibacterales; family CAVVIG01; genus CAVQJU01. Next base: position 1,136,149 of record CAVWIZ010000002.1, read on the forward strand.
GGGCCCCGGCGGGAAGCCTCGAAAGCACAGGAAAACCCTGGCATCGCTGTTGCCTCTGAGCACGCCATGCCGACTCCCCTGACAATCTCCTCAGCCCGATGTACGACAGAGCCCGTTCGCCTGGTTCGCTGGATTTTCCGCCGCGACGGCGAAGCCCTCACCTGCCAGGTCAACAGCAGCGGCAATCAGCCGGGCTATGACGTGTGCGTGGTGCCGCACGAAAATGTGGCTTCATCCGTGGTCTTTGGCGCGGAAACCGCCGCGGGCGCCTTGCAGCGCCATGCGGAAATTGCGATGCAGTTGCGCGAGGCCGGCTGGTCGCTGACCCATCGCACGGCCGACTAATCCGGGCGCCTTCGACCGATAAGTAGGACGCCCGGCTGACAGAAGTCGGGCTCCTGGGTACCTTTAGTTCTTCAATATGCTGAGAGTCGATTTCCATACCCACACGGCGGACGATCCGGTCGATCGCATCCCGTACACGTCGGTCGATGTCATCGATCGCGCGGCCGAGCTGGGATTTGGCGCCCTCGCGATCACGCTGCACGACAAGCAGCGCCAGCTCAGGGATCTGGAGGGGTATGCGTCCGAGCGGGGCATCGTGCTCATCCGGGGCGTTGAACGCACGATTCAAGGCCGGCACGTGCTGCTCCTCAATTTTCCGTCGGCGGCGGAGGCGGTCGAAAACTTCGACGCCGTGGCGCGCCTCAAGGCGCGAAACCCTCAGGGGCTGGTCATCGCCCCGCATGCGTTCTACCCGCACCCGACCGCGCTACGATCCCTGATGGACCGCCACGCGGACCTCTTCGACGCGGTCGAGTTCAACGCCTTCTACACCGCGGCCTTCAACTTCAACCGGTCCGCGGTGAGGTGGGCTCGCGCCCACGCCAAACCCGTCGTCGCCAACTCGGACGCGCATCGCTTGTCGATCCTTGGGACGAGCTTTTCCCTGGTTGATGCCGAGCCTGATGCGGACGCGATCTGTTCAGCGGTCAGACAGGGACGCGTGCAGATTCACACGCGACCGCTGACGGTTGTGGAGGCGGGGACGTACTTCGCGCGGCTCCTCGTCAGTCGATCCCGTGCAGCCGGCGCCCCGCACGGGAGATCGGTGCCGGTTTAGTCCAAGAGAGCATTTCGAAATGACGCGCGTACGGCTAAGGCTCAGGGCTAAGGGCAGGATGTACGCGGGAAGCCCTCAGCCCTGACAGGAGCCAATTTCGCAACGCGCTCTAAGTCCAGGGACGGCGTCTCGCCTGGCCAGATTCGAAGGCCGGGCCCGGCGACTCACAGGTGCGGAAAGAAGTCCTGACCCAGAAGGGACTGCCACGTCTGAATCGCGGTCTCCCGGTTCGTGGCGTCCCGGGCAACTTGCGCGATTCGGGCAGAGTCGCTGACAAACTGGTGAAACAATTGCCATTGATCCAACGTCCATTCGCTCGCGGCGAAAATGTTGCGATCGCCGTATGGGGTCGTGATGCCACGCGCATACCACTCGGCGGCAGGCGTTGAAGCGATCTCCGATAGAACGCGCGGGATGTAGTCCGCCGGCCCACCAGTGAACACCGCATCAGGCAACGAGGACAGCAAACACTCGATATGAAATGACCCCGCATCCTGCCCGAAATGCGATCTGAGGTGTTTCACGACTCTGATCGCTTGGATGAAACGCCCCCCAGTCTTGTCGGCCCCATTTTTCCGAGCCAGCCACCGCTGGTGGTACCGTGCGAACCCATCGTCCCACTGGGCCGTTTCGGGACGATAGAGACGAAACGGCTCTGCTTCGTAATCGTTGTTGCCGGCCGCATACACGGCGGGCAGGATCTCGAGACGCACCTCGCCATCGATCTTGATGCACATGCTGGTCGGTCCATACCGGACCCTCCCGCGGTACCGCAGACTGTTCATGAGCGGCTGCGCGAGCGTCTCGAAGATTCGATCGCGGGTCCACGTTTCTCCGGCGCCAGCTCCCTGAACCGGCTGCTGCCACACGCGGCACAGAGCCACAATGTTGACATCGTGGAGGGTGTAGATCGCGGTCTGCTGTGTATAAGAACCCTGCAGAAAACACGACGGCGCCAGCACTGCCGTGGCACCGACACGCGACTCGATGAGAACTTTCACCGCGGCATATTCGCGGGCCGCGGTCGTTTCTGTTGTTGCTGATGGACTGAGCCTCCCAAAGAAGGACGCAAAGTTGGCGGGGAGCGGGTGAACAGCCATTGGAGTCGTCAGTCAGCTGCAAGCTAGCAGGTCGCCGCCTCATCGGACCCACTGTGGGCCCCCCATAAAACAACGGCCTGGTTGGGGACCAGGCCGCTTACCCTTGATGAAATTGGTCGGGATGGCCGGATTCGAACCGGCGACCCCCTGACCCCCAGTCAGGTGCGCTAGCCAGGCTGCGCTACATCCCGATGTGACGTGCCGGCCGGTCGGTCCGGCCCGGCGGCCGGTCAATCCGGCCCGGCGGCCGGTCAATCCGGCCGATACATGTTAACTCCGGCGGCGAGAGCGAGACCTCTGCACCGTTCTGCGGCGCGGCGCCGCCGGCTTGCGACGAGGCGCTTTCGCGCGGCTCGCCGGCGCCGATCGACGGGGCTTCGACGCGACTGGCGCGGAGAGTCGAAATTCCCTGGTGTCTCCGTTCTGCGCGATCAACTCCAGAATCGACCGCAATCCCTTCTTGACGGCTGTCAGCCGCTCGCGCGCGTTTCGGCCGACGAGCTCATCCATGGCCGGTTCGTCGGCGGCGATCGGCGTCGATTCCTCGTCGAGCTTGCGCCGCGCGCCGGCGAGCGTCAGCCCTTCGACGAGCAGCAGGTGCTTGATCCGCAAGACCTGCTCGACGTCGCTGCGCCGGTACACGCGCGGCGCGCCCGCGCTTTTCGACACGCCGAGCGCCGGAAACTCAGCTTCCCACGACCGCAGCACGTACGGCTGCAACTTCACCAGCTCGCAGACTTCCGCCGCCTTGAACAGCGCGCGATTCGGAATATCGACCTGAACGGAAGTGTCCGGCATGGGCCTCAGGATCGGCTCAAAAAGTATAGCCGATCGGCCCGCGCGTCGTCAGTCGCCGGGCCAGGCGTTCACGAGCTCGAGATCCTCGCGCGACACATCTCGAACGACGAGGCGCCCGCCTTCGGGCGCCTTGCCTTCGCTCCACAGATACGCCGACAACAGCCGCTCGGCCTGCTCGCGCCAGAACGCGCCGCCCGGCTGGAGCGTGCGATGGGTCAACCGCGACACGCGCGCGACCGCTTCAGGATCGATGCGTACGGTCACCTGCGTTTCGGCGCCGTCGGCGAAGTGCTTGACCTCGAAGACATGTTCACCCACCGCCGGATCGGCAGGCTGGCGCGACCGCAAGACGCGGAAACCGTTCAGCGTGAGCATCTCGATTCGTGGCGTGGGATGCTCCTCGACCGAACCTGGCCGCCGCACGGGGGTGCGCGGCCGGCTGGCGAGCGCCGCAGCCACGGCCCCGCGAAGCGTCTCCGGCGTCATCGGCTTCCGCAGGAAGTCGGTCGCGCCGAGCTCGCATCGCGTCGACGGCGAGATCGATCGACGCAAACGCCGTCACCATGACGACGCAGGCCTCGGGCACGCGCTCTTTGATCCGTTGCAGGGTCTGCAGGCCGTCAATCCCCGGCATCTTCTGGTCGAGGAGCACGACGGCGTAGTCTCGGCCGTCACCAAACCGCGCCAGGCCGTCTTCGCCAGTCGGCGGCTTCTTCGACCTGCGTATGCCGGCGGCTTCGAGCGTCAGCCGCATCATCTGGCGGATATGTGTCTCGTCGTCGATGATCAGGATCTTCATGGATGCACCCCAGGTTCCGACGCGGGCTCGTCAATCACATGGCCGTCACCGGCTGGCGGACGGGCATCGGCAGTCGGCACGGTGAACGTGAACGTGGATCCCCGGCCCGGTTCCGACTGCACGGTCAGGCGGCCGCCGTGCGCTTCGACAATCCGCCGCGAGATCGTCAGCCCGAGGCCAGACCCGCCGGCCGGCGCATTCGGCACCTGAACGAACGGCTCGAAGATCCTCGGCAAGGTAGTCGCGTGGAATGCCCACGCCGGTGTCGGTGACTGAGAACGCGATGTCGCGGTCGCGTAGAGCCGCCGCGACCGTGATGACGCCGCCAGCCGGCGTGGCACGCGTCGCGTTGGTCACCAGGTTGACGATGACCCGTTCGATCTGGTCGCGATCGGCGAGCACCGCAGGCAGGTCCGGTGTAGCGTCAACCTCGAGACGTAGTCCTTTGGCCTCGACCTGGAGGCGAAGCGACTCGGCCGCCTCCCGCACGAGGACCGACGGGCGGATCGGCGCGCGAACCGGCGCCGCCGCGCCAGACTCGATCTTCGACAGATCGAGCAGCTGCGCGCATCAGGCGATCGAGCCGCGCCGTGTCGTCGCGGCACACCTGCAGGATCTCCTGCTGACGTTCGTCGAGCGGGCCCGCCACGCCCTCGAGCAGCAGGTGGATGCCCATCTGGACGCTGGTCAGCGGCGTGCGCAGCTCGTGCGACGCTGCGGCGATGAACTCGGATTTGAGCCGGCTGATCTCGCTCAGGTGCGTGACGTCCTCGAGCAGCGTGACGGCGCCGACGAACCGATCGTCGGCGTCGCGCATCGGCGTCGACCGCACGCGGAACGCGCGCCGCGATGCCGTCGACGGCCCACGGCAGCACTTCCGCAGCGCTCTCCGACGCCACCGCCCGCTCGGACCGCAGCACGTCGGTGACCGCCTGCGCGATGCGCTCGTCGCGGGCGACCTGCGCGATCGGCTTGCCGACGCGTGTCGGCCCGCGCACCGAACAGACGCTCGGCGGCCGCATTGATGCGCGTCACGCGACCGTCGCTGTCGGTGACGACGACCGGATCGTAGAGCGAGTCGATGGCGGCTTCGGTCGTCTGCTGCGCGACGAGGAGCTTGCCCGAGATCGGAGCGCCGCAGCTCGCGGATCCGCTCCGCCATCCGATTGAACCCGGTGGCGAGCGCGCCGATTTCGTCGCCGGACTGCACCGGCACGGCGGCATCGAGATCGCCGGCCGCGACCTTCGTCGTCGCTTCGGTGAGCTGGCGCACGGGCCCGACGATCGCGTTCGACAGGCTGATCTCGACGGCCACGCCGACCACCATCAGTGCCAGGGCCAGTCCGAGCGTGATGAAGTACCACCGGCGGGCGATGGCCGACGCGCGATCGGCCTTCTGCCGCATGGCCTCCTGGTTGAGGCGCAGCAGCCGGTCGCAGTCCGCGCGGACGGCGTTGAAGCGCGGCTCGAGGACGCGAAAGTACTGGGCGGTGCGATCGCCGGACGACGCGAGGAACTCGTCGAAGCGGCGATAGTAGTCGTCGCGGCCGCTCCGGATCGCTTCGATGATCTCCGGCTCGCCGATCTCGGTGATGTTCGCCGCCGCCTTGTCGAAGGCCGCGTTGAACCGCACGCGATGTTCGGCAGCCTGCCGCGTCGCCCGCTCGTGCTGGCCGAGCAGCTCGAACAGCGGCGGCCGAGTCCTGCCGCTCCAGGCTCTCCTTCATGTCCTGCGCGGCGACGACCGAGTCGTAGTTCTCGGAGATGATCAGCCCCGACACGGCGCTCATCTGGCTGAGCGTGCGGGCGCTCCACGCGCCCAGCACGCCCAGCGCCAGGATGAACCCGGAATACCCCAGCAACAATTTCGTGCGCAGTTTCATCGTTTCTCTTCAACCGCCCAGGGTGTCTGCGCCTTCGTCAGCGGCCGTCGCCGGCTCGCTGCCCATTGGCACGATCTGCACGGTGGCGTTCCTGACGTCGCGAAGGAAGCGGTCCACAATCGACCCGTGCATCAGCAGGTTCCAGCGCGACCGCGCGGACTGCCCGAAGATCACGTGGGTAATGCCCTCGCGTTTGGCGAACTCGACGAGGGCGTCGGCGACGCGCGAGCTCTTCAGCTTCACCACCTTCGCCCCTAGCTGCTGCGCAAACCGGATGTTGTCGGCGAGGGCGACGTGATCCACCGGCTGGATTCGCCCGGGCTCTTCCTTCGGCGTCTCGACGTAAACCGCATACCAGTCCGACGCCAGGCGCCCGGCAATCCTCGACCCGACGCGCAGCAGCGTTCGCGCGCTGCCGCGCGACGCCATCGCCACCATGACCTTCTCGGGAATGACCGGCCGCTCGAGTCCCTCGCGGTCGCGATACTCCTGCGCTTTGCCGGCCTGATCGGTCGCGAGCTGCCGAAGCGCCAGCTCGCGGAGCGCCGTGAGGTTGCCCTTCCGGAAGAAATTGGAGAGGGCCTGCTCGATCTTGGCGGCATCGTAAATCTTGCCCTGACGCAGCCTGGTGCGAAGCGTTTCGATCGAGACGTCGACGTTGACGACTTCGTCTGCCCGCTTCAGCACCCAGTCGGGAATCGTCTCGCGCACCCGCACGCCGGTTGTGGACGCAATGGCGTCGTTCAGCGATTCGATGTGCTGAATGTTGACCGCCGAGATGACGTTGATCCCGGCACCCAGCAGATCGATGACGTCCTCGTACCGCTTCTGGTGAGGCGATCCCGGAACGTTGGTGTGCGCCAGCTCGTCAACGACGGCCACGTTCGGATGCCGCGCCTTGACGGCCTCAACGTCCATCTCGCTGAGGCGTGACCCCGCGATACTCGAGCTCACGCAGCGGCACCTGTTCCAGGTCGCCAATGAGCACCTTCGTGTCGGCGCGGCCGTGCGGCTCGATGAACCCGATGACCACGTCCACGCCCTGGCGGCGCAGCTCGTGGGCGTCCTCGAGCATCCGGTAGCTCTTGCCCACGCCGGGCGCCGCGCCGATGTACAAACGGAAGCGCGCGCGCCCTTCTTCCTTGACGCGCGCGAGCACCGATTCTGCGACGGACGGCGTATCGGCCATTCGGGCTATTTCTTCATCGGGTATTGTCGGTCAAGCGCGAGGTTGAGCTCCAACACATTGACCACCGGCTCTCCGAGAAAACCCCACTGCCGGCCGGCTGTGTGCGCCTCGACCGCCCGGCGCACGTCGACCTCGGACATGCCACGCTCGCGGGCAATGCGCGGCACTTGAAAGTCCGCGGCTGCCGGCGAGATGTGCGGGTCGAGTCCGGACGCCGAGGTGGTGACGAGATCGATCGGCACCGGCGTGCCGGGATTCTCCTTCTGTGCCGTTTCGGCTGCGGCCTTGACCATGTCGATGAGCTTCTTGTTGGTGGGGCCCAGGTTCGTCCCGGCCGAGTTCGCCGCATCGTACCCTGTTCCCGCAGCGGACGGCCGCGAGTGGAAGTACCCCGGCGACGAGAACGCCTGTCCGATGATCCGGGATCCGATGATCTTCCCGTTCTGCTCGATCAGCTGACCGTTCGCCTTGTCGGGAAACATCACCTGAGCCAGACCGGTGATGACCAGCGGATACACCAGGCCAAAGAGCACCGTCGTCACGATGGTCATCAGCGTGGCGGCGACGAGGTTGCGTGTGAGATTCATGCGAGCCTCAGTGTGGTGATGACGACGTCGATAACCTTGATGCCGATGAACGGGATGACGATGCCGCCGACGCCGTAAATCCACAGATTCCGGCGCAGCAGCGCTTCGGCGCTCATCGCCCTGTACTTCACTCCGCGTAGCGCCAGCGGCACGAGCGCCACGATGATCACGGCGTTGAAGATGACCGCCGACAGAATCGCCGACTCCGGTGTCTTGAGTCGCATGATATTCAGCACGGCCAGCACGGGGAACGCCACCGCGAACATCGCCGGGATGATGGCGAAGTACTTCGCGACGTCGTTCGCGATGGAGAACGTCGTCAGCGCGCCGCGGGTCATCAGCAGCTGCTTGCCGATCTCGACGATGTCGATCAGCTTGGTCGGGCTCGAGTCGAGATCGACCATGTTGCCGGCTTCCTTGGCGGCCTGCGTGCCGGTGTTCATCGCCACGCCGACGTCGGCCTGCGCCAGTGCCGGCGCGTCGTTCGTGCCGTCGCCGGTCATGGCGACGAGCTTGCCGTCGTGCTGCTCTTTCTTGATGAGCGCCATCTTGTCTTCCGGCGTCGCCTGGGCCAGGAAGTCGTCCACGCCTGCCTCTTCCGCGATCGACGCGGCCGTCAGCGGGTTGTCGCCCGTGATCATGACGGTCTTGATGCCCATCGCGCGGAGGTCGGCGAATTTCTCGCGGATGCCGCCTTTCACGATGTCCTTCAAGTGAATGACGCCGAGCGCACGCACCCGTTCGGCCACGACCAGCGGCGTGCCGCCAGACCGGGCGATGCGATCGACGATGGACCGCAGCTCCGGCGAGACACTGCCGCCGTTGCCCGCCACGTACTTCTCGATCGAATCGGCCGCGCCTTTCCGGATCTGCCGGCCCTTGAGGTCGATCCCGGACATGCGGGTCTGGGCCGTGAACGGCACGAACACGGCGTCCTTGTCCGCCATCTCACGTCCGCGGATGCCGTACTGCTCCTTTGCCAGCACGACGATCGACCGCCCTTCCGGCGTTTCGTCCGCCAGCGACGACAACTGCGCGGCGTCGGCCAGTTCCTGGGCAGTCACCCCGGGCAGCGCGACGAACTCAGTCGCCTGGCGATTGCCGAACGTGATTGTGCCGGTTTTGTCCAGCAGCAGCGTGTGCACGTCTCCCGCCGCCTCGACGGCGCGGCCCGACATGGCAAGGACGTTTCGCTGCACCAACCGGTCCATCCCCGCGATCCCGATGGCCGACAGCAATCCGCCGATCGTCGTCGGAATGAGGCAGACGAGGAGCGACACGAGCACGAAGACCGACTGCGACGCATTCGAGTAGATCGCAAACGGCTGCAGCGTGACGACGGCCAACAGGAAGATGATCGTCAAACCGGCGAGCAGGATGTTGAGCGCGATCTCGTTCGGCGTCTTCTGGCGTTCGGCGCCTTCGACGAGCGCGATCATCCGGTCGAGGAACGTGTGGCCGGGGTCCGACGTGACGCGGACCTTGATCCAATCCGACAGCACCCGCGTGCCTCCGGTGACGGCCGACCGATCGCCTCCCGACTCGCGAATAACGGGCGCCGACTCTCCGGTGATGGCCGACTCGTCCACCGAGGCGACGCCTTCGGTGATTTCGCCGTCGGCGGGAATGAACTCCCCCGCCTTCACCATCACCATGTCGCCTTTGCGCAGCGTCGCAGCCGGTACCGTTTCGGTGCGCCCGCCGGCGACGATTCGGTTGGCGACGGTCTCCGTCCTCGCCTTGCGCAGCGTGTCGGCCTGCGCCTTACCCCGGCCTTCCGCCATGGCTTCCGCGAAGTTGGCGAACAACACGGTCAGCCAGAGCCAGAACGTGATCTGGAACTCGAAGCCGAGTCCGGGTCGCCCCGCGACGGCGTCGAGAACGAACCGCACCGTGGTCAATACACTACCGACCTCGACGACGAACATGACGGGGTTTTTCGCCATCGTGCGCGGGTGCAGCTTCCGGAGCGCGTCCCACGCGGCACGCTGCACGATTTGCGGATCCCAGATCGACTTCGCTTTCGGATGATGAGATGACATCAGAACACCTGCCCATGGGTCATCAAGAAGTGCTCGACGATTGGCCCCAGACTGAGGGCCGGGAAGAATGTCAACGCGCCGACGATCACAATCACGCTGACCAGAAGCGCCGAGAACAGCGGCGTCGTCACCGGAAACGTCCCCGGTGACGGCGGAACGCGTTTCTTTCGGCCCAGGCTGCCGGCAATGGCCAGCGGCGGAATAATCATGAAGAAGCGGCCAAAGAGCGTCGTCAGCCCGATCGTGGTGTTGTACCACTTCGTGTTCGCGCCCAGACCCCCGAAGGCCGAGCCGTTGTTCGCGGCGCCGGACGAGTACCCGTAGAGAATTTCCGATAGACCATGCGGACCTGGATTGAAGATGCTCGAGGTGCCGAAGCTCGGCGAAACCGACGAAATCGCGGTGAAACCAAGGATCAGCAGCGGAAAGATCAGCACGCTGAGCATGGCCATCTGCACGTCAAATGACTGGATCTTCTTCCCCAGGTATTCGGGCGTGCGGCCGACCATCAGGCCGGCGATGAACACGGCCAGGATCACGTAGACCAGCATCCCGTACATCCCGGCGCCGACCCCACCGAACACTACCTCGCTCAGTTGCATGTTCGCCAGCGGCACCAGGCCGCCGATCGGCGTAAACGAATCATGCCAGCCGTTGACGGCGCCGCAGCTGGCGTCGGTCGTGACCGTGGCGAAAAGGGCCGTGTTGGCGATGCCGAACCGGACCTCCTTGCCTTCCATGTTCCCGCCGGAGGATTTCGCGCTCACCGTCTGATCCGCGCCGGCGGCGGTCAAGAGCGGATTCCCCCGCGCTTCCGCCCAATACGCCGTCGTCACGCCGGCGAGAAACAGAAACGCCATCGCGGCCCACACGGCCCACCCGTGCTTGGGCGAGCCCGTCATCTCGCCGAGCGTGTAGGTGAGGCCGGCCGAAATCGCGAAGATGCCGAACATCGCGAGAAAGTTCGACACCGGCGTCGGATTCTCGAACGGATGCGAGCTGTTCGCGTTCATGAAGCCGCCGCCATTGGTGCCGAATTGCTTGATGATTTCCTGCGAGGCCACTGGACCCTGGGCGATCGACTGCTCGGTCAGAACCTTCGACTGCGGTTTGCCGGCGGCATCGGTCGAAGTGACGGTTTGCGGGTCGACGACCGCGGCGGTGTCGTATGGACGCAGATTCTGGACGACGCCCTGGCTCACCAGCACGAGCGCCCCGACGATGCAGATGGGCAGCAGCACCCACAACAGGCCGCGGACCAGATCGACCCAGAAGTTGCCGATGCGAGTCCTTTTCCTTCTGGGCGACGCCCCGGATGAACGCAATGGCGACCGCAATGCCTGCCGCCGCCGACACGAAGTTGTGATACGCGAGTCCGGCCATCTGCGTGAAGTAGCTCATCGTGGACTCGCCGCTGTACGCCTGCCAGTTCGTGTTCGTCGTGAACGACGCGGCGGTGTTGAACGCGAGGTCCGGAGCCACGGCACCGAAGCCCTGCGGATTCCAGGGCAGCCACTGCTGGACGCGTTGCATCAGGTACAGCACCAGCATCGAGACGACGCTGAACAACAGCACCGCGACGGCATATTCCGTCCAGCGCATTTCGTGCGTCTCGTTGACGCCGGTGGATCGATACACCAGCCGCTCGACGGGCCGGAGCACCGGGTCGAGCCACGTCGGCTCGCGCTTGAAGACACGCGTGATATAACGCCCGAGCAGCGGAGTGACCGCCAGAATGGCGAGCAGGAACAGGCCGATTTGAAGCCAGCCGTTGAGAGTCATGTCAGAACTTCTCCGGTTTCAGCAGCGCAACGGTCAAGTACACGAGCAGGCCTACCGAGACGAGCAGACTGATGGCGTAGTCAAGAATCACCTGTCACCTCATTTGAGCCTGTCGCAGCCGGCCACGTAGCCGATGCTGACGACGAAGAATGCGATGGTCAGAAGAACGAACACGGCATCGAGCATGGGCTTGACCTCTCTGGTTTCGCTTTACCATCCCAAAGTACAGACTGCGGCCTAATAATGGCTGCAAAGGCGGCTAAAAAGTCGCTAAGCTCTGAACGCTTGGCCCCGGCACTGCAACAAACGCACCGTGAGAAGAATCTGGATCGCGCTCGTCGTCGTTTTCATCGCCGTTCCGCTGTTGTTCGTCGTCTACGAAGGCGTACAAACGCTGCGGACACTGACACTTGTCGAGAGCGAGCGGGATCGGTGGCAGCGGCCCGCGGAGATCCTGCGCGCCTTGGCCATCGGCGAGGGCGCCACAGTGGTGGATTTCGGGTCGGGTGCGGGATATTTCGCGCTCAAGCTCTCGCCGATGGTCGGCCCGCGAGGAACGGTCCTCGCCGAAGACATTCGCCGCGAGTCACTCGCGTTTCTTTGGATTCGGAGGTTTCTGAGAGACGCGCGCAACGTGCGGGTGATCCTCGGAGAGCCGGATAATCCTCACTTGCCGGTCGGCACGGTTGACGCCGTGCTCATCGCCAACACCTATCACGAGCTGTCGCGATCTCGGCCGATCCTCGATGCGGTGTTCGAGGCCATGAAACCAGGCGGCCGACTGGTGATTGTCGATCGCAGTGACCGCAGCAAAGCCGGTCGGTCGCCGGCCGGCGAAACCGAGCATCACGACATCTCCGCGGAGGTCGTTGAACGCGAGATCCGTCAGAGGGGATTCGAGACCATCAGCGGCGAGGAGCGGTTCATCGATCGGCCTGAAGACGATGACATCTGGTGGCTGCTGGTCGCCCGAAAGCCCGCACAGTGATGCGCGAAGGCGGGATGTGCTACTTTTCATGCGTGACGGAGCCACCGCTGCCGGTCCGCATGTCGGTGCTGACAGTCATCTGTCTCTCAATGGGTCTGGCAGCCGGCTGCGGCGACGTCAATGCCGCGCTGGAGAAGGTGTCACAGGCGCGCCACCTCTCGGCGGACCTTCTGGTTGAATTCACGAGGGCCGCTGATGCCGCGAATCGCGCGGTGATGGCCGACACCGACGACGCGTCTGTCGCGTTTGCGCGAGAAGCCGAACTGGCGTCGCAGGTGGTCCAGACCGACGCCGACGCGCTGCGCCCGATTCTCCAGAGCCTCGGCTACTCCAACGAAGACCGCCTGCTCACCGAGTTCACCAGCCGGTTTGCCGAGTATCGCGCGCTCGATCGACGCATCCTCGATTTGGCTGTCGAGAACACCAACCTCAAGGCCCAGCGGCTGTCGTACCGGTTCAGCGCAAGATGCCGCCGACGCGTTTCGGGATGCGCTGACAGCCCTCAAATCGTCGGTGTCCGAGAAGGATGCGTGGCACGCGGAGGCGCTCATTGCGACGGCGATGACGACCGTTCGCGAAATTCAGGTCCTGCAGGCGCCGCACATTGCCGACGCGGACGCGGCCGTCATGACGCGCATGGAAAAGGAGATGGCGACCTCCGAGACGGCCGCGCGAGATGCACTCGGGAAGCTCCGGCCCCTGGTTGCGCCCGCATCCCAGCCGAAACTCGCCACCGCCGCTGCCGCCCTTGATCGGTTCATGGATCTCAACGCACAGATCATCGCCCTGTCACGCCGCAACACCAACGTGCGTTCGCTGGCGCTGTCGCTCGATCAGAAGCGGGCGATTGTGGTGAAGTGCGAGGAAGCCCTGCGCGCCCTTCGCAGTGCGCTGGCCGGGCGCGAGCACACCGGCCGGCGCTAGCATCACCGGCCGCCGTCTGCGGTCCGAAGCCTTTCTTATTCGCACAGGGGAGCACGACCGATCCAAGGAACGCGCGATAATCATGTCGTGCACTTCGTCTATATCGTTCGCTGCGCCGACGGCACGCTGTATACGGGCTACGCGCGCGACCCTCGCGCGCGCGAGAAGGTCCATAACAGCGGCCGCGGCGCTCGCTACACGTCAGGCCGCAGGCCGGTCGTGTTGGTCTATTCGAAGGCGTTCACGTCGCGCGGCGCCGCGCTCAGTCGGGAGCACCAGGTGAAACGGTGGACGCGCCAGAGGAAGGAAGGCCTTATCGCGTCCGCCACCAACGGCGAACGGCAACGACACCCCACACGGCCTCGACCAGCGCCAAACGGCCACGCCCCTTGCAGGAAGCCGTAGGCGGAACCGAGCCAGCACGCCACCGCGAACGCCAGAATGAACCACCGGCTGCGGTCTTCAAAGGCGTAGCACACGAGCATCGCCGTCACCGCGAACAACCCGAAGAGCGACAGGGCCGTCATCGTCACTCGTCAACGGTCACCGCTCGGGCTCCGCCGCCGGCCCGCGCGCGAATGCGCGCACCGCGTCTTCTTTGGTGCCGACGATGTCAAACACCCGGTGCATGCGCACGAGTTCGAACACGGCCCGCACCTGCTTCGACATCCCATACAGCTTCAGGTCGCCGCCCTTGGCGTTCAGTTTTCGGAGGCATGAAATAAAGGCGCCCAGCCCTGAACTGTCGACGAAGCGTAGCCGGCTCATGTCGAGCACCAGCTTGGCGTTGGCCTCCAGCAACGGCGCGATATCGCGCTTGAACTCCCCGGCGTTGCTGGCGTCGAGTTCGTCCACGGGCACCGCCGCCACCGCCACATCGCCGACTTTCTCGAACGCTATTTGCATTGCGATGTCCTTCGCGTCGTTGTCTTTCGCATCTTCGTCCCTCAGATCTAGGCGTCCAGAACCTTGATGAGCGTAATACAGTTCCTCCCGCGTTCGTCGCGAGAGCGCCGGACTTCGTCCACGCTCTTGCCGATGAGATAGATGCCGAACCCTGACTCCCGCGAGCCATCCAGCGCGGGCGGCGAGACGGCGGCCGGGTCGAACGAATCTCCCAGATGATGCAGCCGGATCGACACACGGCCCGGAAACATGTCGGCTTCGAGCTGAATCCCCTGATCGGCACGACCGTGATACGCATGCTTCATGATGTTGCTGGCCGCCTCGTTCACCGCCAGCTCGAGCGCTGCCACGTCGTCCTGATCGAGAAGCCCCTCGGGAACCATGCGGCAGAACGCACGGACGAATTCACGGGCGCGGCGTAGCTCATCGAGGTCGCTGCTCATCTCCAGTTCCGAGTGCGCAAGCGGCCGTTGCGCTTCGCCGACTCTCACGGCCACGCAGGTCAGGTCGTCGCTCAGCCGATCGGATTGGGCAAACGCCACCGCGGCTGTGCGGATGGCGTCCACGAGCGCTTCCGGCTCGAGCTCGCGGTTGATCCGCACGCACTCCGAGAGGCGGTCGGCGCCGTAGAGATCTCCGGCGAGGTTGCGCATTTCCGTGATCCCGTCCGAATAGAACAGGAACAGATCTCCCGACTCGAACGCGACGGCAATCTGGTCGAAGATCTCTCCCTCGCGGATGCCCAGCGGCAGATTGTTCCCGTGCAGTGTCTCGCACGAGCCCGTGCTCGCGCGTACGACCATCATTCCTGTGTGCCCGCAATCGACAAGGTCGAGGACGCGCCGATTCAAGTCCAATCGGGCATAACTCAGCGTCACGAAACTCTCGAGATCGATCAGTTGTCGAACCATGTCCGCATGGGCCAGCGTCACGATTTCCTTGGGCTCCGGAAGCGCGCCATGCTTGGACATGGCCATGAGGTGGCACAGAGCCTCGAGGAAGTTGCTCTTGGTCGCCCCCGCCAACAGTGCGGCTGGAATGCCCTTGCCCATGACGTCGGCGACGATCACATCCAGAATCTGGTTCTCGTGTTTGAAGAAGTCGTAGAAATCGCCGTCGATCCGCTGGGAAGGAATGGTCAGCGCGGCCACCTGCAGCCCGGCCACGTCGGTCGGTGGCTGCGTCAGGAGCAGCATCTGCTGAATCCTGAAACCCACCTGGCCCTCACGCTCGTGAGCGGCTTCGAGGTCGGCGGTTCGCGCGCGGACGCGCTGCTCGAGCTCGGCATTCAGCTGGCGGATCTCCTCCTCCGTTCGCTGTTGCTCGGCTCGCGCGCGAAGCGTCGTGACGCCGTAACCCAGGTCGCCGGCCAACTCGGTCAACAGCGTCACTTCTTCGTCGCGGAATGCTTCCGGCTCCGCCGCGTAGATGCTCAGCGCTCCGAAGGGTTCGGCATCGACAACAAGCGGAATCGCAATCATCGAGCCGTACCCGCGTGTCAGCGCCGCGGCGCGCCACGGGGCAAACGTCGGATCGGTGGCCGTGTTCTTCACGATCTGCGTCTGCCCCGCCCGCACGCACGTACCCGTCGGTCCCCGCCCGCGGTCGGTGTCGGCCCAGGTCACGTCAGCAGCCTGCAGGTAGCCCTCGTCGACCCCGGCCTGCGCCACCGCCGTCACGGCCTTCCCCTCGTCGTGTTCAGCACGGCCCACCCAGCAGAACCGGTAGCCCGCCTCGTCGACGATGATGCGGCACACCTGATCGAGCCAGGCGGATTCCTCCGTGGCGCGGATCAGGGCCTCGTTGCAACGGCTCAACGCGCGGTGCGCGCGATTGATCCTGAGCAGCTCTTCCCGCGCAAGTTTGCGTTCGGTGATGTCCTGAACGGTGCCGAGGCCTTCCAGCGCGCGCCCGTCCTTGTCGAACTCGACCTCTGCCCGCTCTCGAACCCACTTCTCCGCACCGCCGACGACAATGCGGTGCTCGATGTTATACGGGGCTCCATGCATGGCCGCGGTCCAGGCCTTGTCCACGCCTTCCCTGTCCGCGGGATGAATCGAGCCGACAAAAGACTCGTACGTGAGGGGCGTGCCTTTGGGTACGCCAAAGATGCGGAACGCCTCGTCCGACCAGGTGAGTGCGTTCTGCTCGACATCCAGGTGCCAGCTTCCGATGTGCGCGATCTCCTGCGCCCGGTTCAGGTTGGCCTCACTCTGTCGCAACGCTTCTTCAGCCCGTTTGCGCTCGGTGATGTCGTGGATGTACCCGGTGAACTGCGCAGGACCTGCCGAGGCGATGCGCGCGATCGCGAGCTCGACGGGAAATTCCTCGCCGCTCGCTCGAATCGCCGTCAGTTCGACGCGGCGACCGATCACCTGGGTTGCGCCCGTGGCCAGGTATCTGGCGAACCCCTGCCGGTGGCGATCGCGCAGCGAAGGCGGGATGATGACATCCGCGATCTCACGGCCAAGGACATCCTCCCGACGATGGCCGAACATCTGCTCGGCGGCTGGGTTGAACTCCGTGATGTCGCCTCGCGCGTCAATGGCGACGACGGCATCGAGCGAAGCCTGTACCGTGGCCGCGTGGCGCGCCTGGCTGCTTCGGACCTCGGCCTCAGCCTGCTTGTGCTCGGTGACATCATGGACGGTGCCGCGTACGAGCACGACCCGGCCACCGGCGTCCCGCTCCGCTTCGCCCCGGCTCGTGACAAAGCGGTGGCTCCCATCGGCGCGGACCATCTCCAGCTCGAGCTCGAACGGCGTCCCCGTCTGGACGGCCCGTTCCACGGCGGCAGTCAGCCGCGCGAAGCTTTCGGACGTGTAGAAACGGGAGTGCTCCTTGAAGCCGGGAGGCAACATCTGCGGATCGCGGCCGGCAACGCGATACAGCCCTTCCGACCAGGTGACGGTGTCGGTCGTGGCATCCCACCACCAGCTGCCCACCCGTGCCAGACGCTGCGCCTCTCTCAGCTCCTCTGCGCTTCGATGCCGCGACGCTTCCGCGTCTCGGCGTTCCGCGTCGCTGCGGTCGATGCTCTGGCCGCTCCAGACCGTCAAACCAGCCAGCAGCGTGATCATCGTGACGATGATCACCGTGATCTCGCTCCACTCGGAGAACAGGCCGGCGGAATACGCCTTCCACGACGCCGTGCCAATCAACAGCGGAACGACGATGGTCGCGGGCCACAACCGTCGGATGAGCATGCCGCCGTCACTCGAACTTGCGAGCAGCGCACCGAGCCCCCAGCCCGTGCGCGCACACGCGACAGCGACGGAAAGCACGAACAGCGTGACGGCCGCCGGCAGCGCAATGTGGGTGTAGGAGGTGTGAGACTGGAGAATGAAGTCCAGGAGCCCGACGATAGCGCCCGTGTTGGCCGCGAAGGCCAGGAACTGCGCCGGCCCATAGCGCCGCGACCTGTAGACGATCGTCCAGTCCAGCGACAGCAGCGCGAGCCCGATCAGGAGGAAATCGAGCGCCGTGACCGGCGCCATCAGGCCCGGACGAAGGCTGCCGAACGCCTCGAAGGGGTTCTTATCGAGGAAGAATAACTGATCGATGCCAAGGTCCCAGCCGACAAGGTGCTCCGACAGGCTGAGCAACCCCACTAACGCAACGACCGATGCCAGCATCTGACCCGCGAGCTTCGGGGTTCCCTCAGGCGGCCGTGCGTCACGACTCCGCAGCAGCCAGAGGGAGCAGCCACACAAGACGAGCGCGATAGTCGCGTTCGGCTTGATGACCACCTGTCCCGGGATGACGCTCTTCAGGACGGCGATGTCCAGCATCCAGCCGACGAGCCCCAACAGTCCCACAGCGACCGAGAAGATGCTGGCCCCGCTCACGAAGCGTTGCAGGCCTCTCACCACGCTGGCGTCAAGCAGCGCGATCGAGGGCCTCGCGGCGGATGTGGAAATGGACCGCGCCGCCGCGACCACTCCGATCGCCTTGCCGGCGGGAGTTCGCTGGACCGACGCGTTGTACAGCACCGAGGTGACGTGTCCGTCGCGGTGGCGAATCTGGAGCGGAGCGTCGCGCACGAAGCCCTCGCGGAGCACCTCTTCGTACGCGGCACGCGCCGGCTCCCTCACAACGAAGCAGTCGGAGAAGTCCGTGCCGATGAGTTCCCGCCGGGTACGGCCGGTCAGCGTCTCGATGGCGGAATTGACGTCGTTGATCCTGCCGTCGGACCCGATCGTCACGAGCGCATCGAGGCTGGCCTCGAGCAGGCTTCGATTCTGAGCGCTTGCCAGCCTGGTCTCCGTTCTGATGGCCTCGGCCTCCGCCGCGCGCCGTTTGGCCAGCGCCGACAACTGGCCGGCCGTGACGGCGGTGATCAGGAAGGCGGCGAGCGCGACCCAGTTCTGCGGGTCTGCGATCGTCAGCGTGTAGACCGGTGGCAGGAAGAAGAAGTTGAAGCACAGCATGCCCACCACCGAGGTCAGCAACGCCGGCCAGCTCCCCCACGCGGTCGCCACGAGGAGCACCACCAGCAGATAAGCCAGCGCGGCGGTCGTGTCGTTGAGCATGTCGTGAAACGGCGCGCACACGGCCGTGATCGCGGCAGTGCCCAGTATTCCGGCGACGTAGCCGGCGCCCCTGAATCGAGTGATGCCATTCAGCACGGCGTTGACGTCTTCCCTTCAAGACCCGATCCGAACCAACGATACCCTCCAGAGCGGAACCAGAGCGACGCGAATTGTACGTTCTTCCGGGGGAAGAAGACTTATGTGATATCGATAGACTGGTCAGTTGTTGCCGATCGCCGGAAACCCGTCACTTTCCGAGCCACGTCGCACGTCGAGAGAACACACATGGAAATCCTCCTGATCGTGCCGCTGATCGTTCTCGCCGGCGTGTTTGCCATGGCGGAAATCGCGCTGGTGTCCGTTCGAAAGCCCCGGCTTCAACAATGGGCCGACCACGGAAACAGCGGCGCCCAGGTCGCACTCGATCTTGCCAACAAGCCGGAAATATTCCTCGCGACGGTTCAGATGGGCATGACGCTCATCGGTATCTTTGCCGGAGCGTTCGGCGAACGCACGCTGTCGCTCCGCATCGAGTCGTATCTGAACGGCATTCCGCCGCTCGCGCCTTATGGACACGCCATCTCCCTCGTTGCCGTGGTCGGTACCGTCACGTACCTCACGCTCATCATTGGAGAGCTCGTGCCGAAGCAGATTGCGCTGCGCAGCCCCGAGCGGTTTGCCAGCGCACTCGCAAAGCCCATGATGGCCCTGTCCCGGGTGGGCGCGCCCATCGTGACAGTCCTGAACGCATCGGCCCGCATCGTCCTGCACGCGTTCCGCATCAAGCCGTCGGCCGAACCGCTGGTCACCGAAGAAGAAATCAAGGTCATCATGGAACAGGGCGCCGAAGCCGGCGTCATCGAAGAATCCGAGCATCAGACGGTCAGACGGCTGTTCAGACTGAGCGATCGCGCGGTGACGTCGCTCATGAAGCCGCGTCACGACATCGTGTGGCTTGACGTGGACGCGCCAACGGAACAGACGACCAAACAGGTGGTGGCGTCATCGCATTCGCGCTTTCCTGTTGCGCGGGGCAGCCTGGACAACATCGTCGGCATGGTGAAAGAGAAGGACCTGCTGGCCTGCTGCATGAGTGGCAAGCCCTTCAACCTGACCGACACGGCACAGCCGCCCTTGTTCGTGCCCGGCGCGATTCCCGCCTTTCGCCTGCTCGAGTTGTTCAAGAAATCCCAGACGCACGTCGCGCTGGTCATCGACGAGTACGGCGACGTCGAGGGGCTCGTCACGATCAACGATTTCTTCGAGGATCTCGTGGGCGAGGTCGCGTCGGCCGACATGCCTCAGGAACGGCACGCCATGCAGCGCCAGGACGGCTCGTGGTTGATCGATGGAAAGATGCTGATCCACGACTTCAAGGAACTGCTGAATCTCGGCAGACTCCCCGGCGAAGAAGAGAGCAGCTTTCTGACGCTCGGCGGGTTTGTCATGATGCGAATCGGCCGCATTCCGGTAGCCACCGACCGTTTCGACGCCGCGGGGCTGCGCTTTGAAGTGGTGGATATGGACGGGAAACGCGTGGACAAGGTGCTGGTCCAGTCCGCGCGGTCCTCCGACAGCGGGAAGTCGAAGGAGCCTGAAGCCGAGGGGGCCTCCTGACCGCCGGTGGTTCAAGCCCCAGGCCTGGCTATGGTTTGGCGTTCTTGAAGCTGTTGAGATCGAGAAGCGGCATGGAACCACCAGTGACTTGCGGCAGGATCCCGTTCCATTTTTCGATGGTCTTGTTCTGAATCAGGATGCCGCTGAGGGTCGCCTGCAGCATTCGATTCGCTTCGGATTCGGCCTTCGCGCGGACCAGGACGGACTGAGCCTCGCCTTCGGCCTTCGCCACTGCGGCCTTCGCGAGCATTTCCTGTTTCTGAAGCTCGTATTCGGCTTGTTGCGCCTGCTGTTGGGCGGCCATCTTCTGCTGCATTTGAGCCTCCAGGGTTTGAGGCAGGTGACTCGCGCCAAGATTCACCTTGTCCAGGGCAAACCCCATTTTGTTCAGTTCGACTGAAAGATCCTTTTGAATCGCCGCCTGCAATTCATCGCGTTTCGACGAAATGACTTCCGTGAGTGACATTTGTCCCGCCGAGTTTTGTGCCACGGTGATGATGGTGCGGCGAATGAACGTCGCCTCGATCTCTGAAATGTCCGAGCCCCTGAAAGACTTGAACACCTGGGCCGCCTTGTCCTCGGACGTGTTGTACGTCACGGAAATGTCTTGGGTGATGTGCTGACCTTCGAGAGTGGGAAGATCGATGCTGTCGTCGCCCATGGCGGAGCCCTCTCCTGTCCGGCGGACCATCGTGTAGGTCCTGAGAGCGGTCGGGTAGCTCTGAACCTGGGTAATCCAGGGCATCCGCCACGCCATGCCCTGCGGCACCGACCGGAGTGAGCCGCTCCAGATGTTGAAAATCACGCCGGTGTTTCCCGGCGCGATCACCGTGAACGAACTGATCAGACTCGCGAGGATCACCACGGCCACGATACCGGTGACCACCTTGCTGATCATCTTGGCGATCTGTTCGGGTGATTCAAGAACGGTGTTCATGAGTCACGATCTTCCTTCCTGTTTGATTCATAGGATCTGAAATCAGCCACATCTATCGTGGGGCGGAACAAACGCGGATGGCGTGCGGCGAATCTTCTGACCAGGTAACGTTCAAGGCTCCGCTTGAGCGGGGTGAGCAGGAAGTAGATCCCGGTTCCGCCTGTGATGAGGAGAAATATCTCAGCGATCGTCATGGATCCAGATCAGCGTCGCGCCATGTCGCCACCTGGACGAGCGGTCCGCGCTCGCCATCGGGGGTACATACCCAAGCCTGCCTAAGAGAGGCCTGAGTATTTCATGAGAAAACCCTCATGTGCCAATACGTTGGGCGGCGTCCCAGTCCGTCTTGATTCCTGACTGTCAGATACATTACAGTTCGCGTCAACCGCCCCCCGCAGCAGCCACGCCGACGATCGTTCTCTCGCCAACAGCGAACGTGACCGAGCACGACATTGCTCGTCGCGCGTACGAGCTTTACCTCGCCCGCAACCGCGAGCACGGACACGACGTGGACACTGGTTACAGGCAGAACGCGACCTGCAACGCACGCGACCTTCGAGCGCCGCGTCAAAGGCGTGATGCCGCACGACTCGTTGATGGCCGGCAGGCCGCGCCGCGCTGAAGTCATGGTGGTTTGCGGTAGACTGCCATTCTCGGGCAGGCCACATCATGCCACTCCTAGCCAGGCTCGTCGATCTCTACTCGCTCGTGGTCCTGGCCGCGGTCATTCTGTCCTGGATGCAAGCAGATCGGAGAAATCCGCTGGTGACCATTACGCGCGGTCTGACTGAGCCGGCCCTCGCGCCGATTCGCAAGGTCCTCCCACCGATGGGAGGTCTGGATCTGTCGCCGGTGCTTCTGCTGATCGCGCTGCAGGTATTGAAAGGGCTTCTTGCCTGAAGGGTGTCGGCGGCGTGGGCAGAAACCTTCCGCGCCGACCTGACACCGCGCTGGGACGTGCTTAGTTCACGAAGTTTCCGGTTACTCGGATCCGACGCCCCACGTTTCCCACACCAGGTCCCGCCGCCGATCGTCGAACGTTCGGTGCTTTGGGAGCGGAATGCCGACGCCCCATGTCTCATACACCAAGTCGCGCTTCGTCGCGTCCAAGGTGCGCGGCTCCCAGCGTGCGCAGGTGGCGCACTGACGAAGCTCGGTCACGTGCAGCGCGCGGGGCCGGCCGTCGCGCAGACAACTCCAAGGCCTGGAGCCTGCTTCAAAGCAATCCGGGTGCGGCAGTATGCGCGTCGGCGTGAGCCAGTGGCAGGTGACGGCGTTTTCAGGAGTCATGGAATACCTCAGCGTCGCTGACGGAATCCGGAACAACGGCTTCCGTGCACTTGCTCCAGTAGCCGCATAAGCCGTGCCGAACATGAAACCCCAGGAGATTCGTGTTCTCGATGCCGCAAGCACGCCGTCGCACATGTGTCGCCACGACTCTGGCCGCTGAGTTTTCCGCAGGTCCCGGAATATTTCCCGGCGACGATCACACTGCGATGTCGGAAAACCAGCCCAAACGACAGGATCACGGTCCTGGAAGGTCGGCACCCGTCGGCTGAGGCAGGCTGGAACGGCCCTTGCCTCCGCGAAGCACCAGCCCTTCATTCATGACCCCGCCCACTGGCACGCCCACGACACCGCTCGGCGTACCAGGCTACATATTTGCTGATTTGCACGACCCCGAGCGGCTCGACTCACTGCACGAACGCTTCTGCGAGGAAGTCGAGGCCGCTGACCCCGAGCTGTGGCACGAGTGGGCGGTGTACCGCGCGGCGCCGGACGCGCCGCGCCCGCCGATCACGTTGTCACACTTGCTCGTGGCGATGGCGCCGCACGTCAGCCGCTTCGTCACGCGCCTCTTTGACATTCGGCCGAGCGTTGACGCGCTGACGGCAGTCACACGTGACCAGGACGATCTCTTTCGTTTCAAGGTGGACTTCGTCCGCCGGCGCGTGCTTCCGCTCGCGAAAGGCAGGTGCGCATGTCGCGTCGACGCCAGAAGACGAGGCCGTCGTCGCGACGTTGATCGCGGGTCTGGCCGGGGCCGCGGCAGGCAGCCCGGCAGCGAAGACCTGGAGCTCGCCGTCGCGCGCGCCGGCTGCGCGTTGATGGACGCCGAGAAGTCAGGCGGCCGACGTCACCTCGCAGATCGACAGCCTCAAGCGCTGGTGCGCGGCGCGGCTGCACGATCGGGCCTATCGCGGGTGGGTCATCTTCCGGTTTCCCGAAACGCTCGACTACTGGCGCCTCGTCGACGTGCAGCGGCCGCGGCCGGACCAGCCGGAGTGGATGGTCGGCCCCGACGATCGGCTGCGCCGCCGCGACGGCTTCACGCTGACCGACGCGCGCATGAGGCCGCGCGAAGTCCTGAGCGAGATCCACTACTGCGTGCTTTGCCACGAGCGCGACAAGGACTCGTGCTCGAAAGGACTGCATGAACGGGCCGGGAAGATCGGCCATCAATCCGCTCGACATCGAGCTCGACTGGCTGCCCGCTCGACGAAAAGATTTCCGAGATGCACATGCTGCGGAAGGCAGGCGATGCGATCGGCGCGCTCGCGCTGGTCATCGCTCGACAACCCCATGTGCCCGGGCACCGGCCATCGCATCTGCAACGACTGCATGAAGTCGTGCATCTACCAGAAGCAGGAGCCGGTCAACATCCCGCAGATCGAAACCGGCGTGCTGACCGACGTGCTGCAGATGCCGTGGGGCGTCGAGATCTACGGACTGCTGACCCGGTGGAATCCGCTCAACGTCCGGCGGCCCTATGCGCTGCCGTACAACGGCAAGAACATCCTCGTCGTCGGCCTCGGGCCTGCCGGCTACACGCTCGCCCACTACCTCGTGAACGAAGGCTTCGGGGTCGTCGGCATCGACGGTCTGAAGATCGAGCCGCTGCCGGCGGACATTGTCGGCACCGACGACACGCCGCCCGGCGCCGATCCGCGACTGGAGCGAGATCTATCGCCAGCTCGACGATCGCGTGCTCGAAGGCTTCGGCGGCGTGTCGGAGTACGGCATCACCGTGCGGTGGGACAAGAACTTTCTCACGCTGCTGCACCTGACGCTGGCGCGGCGTCGCGGCCTGAAGATCTACGGCGGCATCCGCTTCGGCGGGACGCTGACGATCGAGGATGCGTGGACATACGGCTTCGATCACGTGGCGATTGCGACCGGCGCCGGACGTCCGACCGTCATCGACATGAAGAACAACCTGATCCGCGGGATCAGGAAGGCGAGCGATTTTCTCATGGCGCTGCAGCTCACGGGCGCGTTCAAACGCGACGCGCTGCCGAACCTGCAGATGCGCGTGCCGGCCGTCGTGATCGGCGGCGGCCTGACCGCGATCGACACCGCGACGGAGCTGATGGCGTACTACCCGCTGCAGGTCGAGAAGACGCTGCAGCGGTACGAGATCCTCGCCGCGGAAATCGGCGAGGCGCACGTCCGCACGCGTCTACGACGCGGAGGAGCTCGAGCTGCTCGACGAGTATCTGGCGCACGGTCGCGCGGTCCGTGCCGAGCGGGCACGCGCCGAGGCGGCGCAGCGAAGCGCCCAACTTCATCCCGCTCGTGCGGGCCTGGGGCGGCGTCACCATTGCCTACCGCAAGCGCATGGTGGATTCACCTGCCTACCGCCTGAACCACGAAGAAGTGATCAAGGCGCTCGAAGAAGGCATCGCGTTCGCGGAGAACCTGAACCCGATCGACGCCGTTGCCGACGAGCACGGCGCCGTGAAGGCAATGATCTTCAGGCGGGAGGGGCAGGACGGGAAAGATGCGACCGAGACGCTGCCCGCTCGCACGGTCCTCGTCGCCGCCGGAACGACGCCGAACATCACGTACGAGAAGGAGATCGCGGGCACCTTTCAGCTCGACACCAAGAAGAAGTTCTTCCAGCCGCACGCGGTGTCGCGCGATGGCGACGGCCGGTTTCACCTGCGCCCGGACGCGAACGGCTTCTTCACGTCGTACGAGCGCCGACGGCCGCTTCGTGAGTTACTACGGCGACAACCATCCGCGCTACGCCGGCAACGTCGTGAAGGCGATGGCGTCGGCGAAGGACGGCTTTCCGCACGTCGTCCGGCTCTTCGCGACGGAACTGTCCTCGCTGGATGCGTCGACCCAGGGCGCGCGGGACGCAGCGTGGTCGGCGCTCGTGCAGCGCCTCGATGCCGATTTCAGCGCGCACGTCGAAGACGTGGTGCGGCTCACGCCGACCATCGTCGAAGTGATCGTCAAGGCGCCCGCCGCCGCGCGGCACTTCCGCCCGGGCCAGTTCTACCGGCTGCAGAACTACGAGTCGATCGCCGAGCGCGTGGACGCGACCCCGCTGCTGATGGAAGGCATCGCGCTGACCGGCGCCTGGGTCGACAAGGACAAGGGACTGCTGTCGCTGATCGCGCTCGAGCTCGGCGTGTCGAGCCGGCTCGTGCGCGTACTTGAAGAAGGGCGAGCCCGTCGTCGTGATGGGACCGACCGGCGCGCCGACCGAGATTCCCGAACATCAGAACGTGCTGCTGCTCGGCGGCGGTCTGGGCAACGCCGTGCTGTTCTCGATCGCCAGGGGAATGCGCGACGCCGGCAACACGCGTGATCTATTTCGCCGGCTACAAGAAAGGTGAAGACCTGTTCAAGCGCGAGGACATCGAGGCGGCGACCGATCAGGTGATTTGGAGCACCGACACCGGCGCGGGGATTGAGCCCGGCCGCCCGCAGGACGCGCATTTCCGCGGCAACATCGTGCAGGCGATGCTCGCGTACCAGGGCGGGGAGCTGGGCGATCGCGTCGTGCCGCTGGACACCGTCGATCGCATCATCGCGATCGGATCGGACCGGATGATGGCCGCGGTCAAGGCGGCGCGGCACGGCGTGCTCGAGCCGCTATTTGAAGAAGGACCACGTCGGCATCGCCAGCATCAACTCGCCCATGCAGTGCATGATGAAGGAGGTGTGCGCGCAATGCCTGCAGAAGCACATCGATCCCGTCACCGGACAGGAGACGATCATCTTTTCGTGCTTCAACCAGGATCAGGAGATGGATCGCGTGGATTTCGTCAATCTCGCCGCGCGCCTCCGGCAGAACACCGTGCAGGAGAAGCTCTCCAACCTCTGGCTCGATCATTTGTTGAACGGCCAGACGTTCACGCACGTCTGAGCCGACCTGACAGTTCCAGCCTAGACGCCTGCGATCCCCCAGATGTCCCTCGCGTACTCCGCGATGGTTCGATCGCTCGAGAACCTGCCGATCCGCGCCACGTTCAGAATTGCCTTCGACGCCCACGTCGCCGGCTGTCTGAACGCGTCGTCGACCTGGTGTTGCGTATCGATGTAGGCGGGAAGATCCGCGAGATGAAAATACGCGTCTCCCCTGTCGAGAATCGACTCGACGATCCAATGAAACAGCCCGGGCTCCTTCGGAGAAAACAGAGTGGAGTCGAACGCGTCGATGATCCGTTTCAGGCGCGGGTCCTGCCGGTACAGATCTCGCGGTCGATAGCTCGCGTCCTCGCGCAGCGCCTGGATCCGGTCTGCGGTCAACCCGAAGATGAAGATGTTCTCCGCCCCGATCGCCTCGAGCATCTCGACGTTGGCGCCATCGAGCGTGCCGATCGTCAGCGCGCCGTTCATGGCGAGCTTCATGTTCCCCGTTCCTGACGCCTCGGAGCCCGCGGTTGAGATCTGCTCGCTGAGGTCGGCGCCGGGAATGATCGTCTCCGCCAGCGACACGCGGAAGTCCGGAACGAACACGACCTTGATGTGCCCGTCCGCACGCGGATCGCTGTTGATGATGGAACCGACGCTACAGATCACCTTGATGATTTGTTTTGCTGCCCAATAACCCGGCGCCGCCTTGCCGGCGAAGATGTAGGTCCTGGGCACGGCCGGTTGTTTGCCGTCTTCGATGAGGCACAGGTACTCGTGAACGATCCGCATGACGTTGAGCAGCTGCCGCTTGTATTCATGAATGCGCTTGACCTGCACGTCGAACAGCGAATCCGGATCGACCTCGACTGACGTTGTCTGCGCAATCACGCGGGCGAGCCGTTCCTTATTGGAGCGCTTGATGGAGCTGAACTCCTGACGAAATGCGCTGTCGCTCGCGCATGGCTCCAACGCTGCGAGGTGTTCGAGGTCGGTGACCCACTTGTCGCCGATCGTCCTGGTGATGAGTCCGGCCAGGAGCGGATTGGCCTGCACCAGCCAGCGGCGCGGCGTGACGCCGTTGGTCTTGTTGTTGAAGCGCTCCGGCCAGAGGGCGAAAAAGTCCCTGGCCAACGTCGTCTGGACGAGGCGGCTGTGCAACGCGGACACCCCGTTGATCGAATGGCTGCCGACAATGCTCAGGTGCGCCATGCGCACCTGTTTGGGCTCGACTTCCTCGATCAAGGACATCCGCCGCAGACGCGCCTCGTCGGCGGGCCACACAGAGGCGACGCGCTCGAGGAACCGCTGATTGATCTCGTGGATGATTTGCAGATGCCGCGGCACGACGCGCTCGAGCAAGGTCACGGGCCACTTCTCGAGCGCCTCGGGCAACAGCGTGTGGTTCGTATACGCCATCGTCGATTGCGTGATCCGCCATGCGGCCTCCCAGGGCAGGTCCCGCTCATCGACGAGGATGCGCATCAGCTCGGCGATGGCCAGTGCAGGATGCGTGTCGTTCAGGTGAACGGCGACCTTCGCCGGAAACGCGTCGAAGGCCTGGTGATCCCGCTGGTACCGGCCGACGAGGTCTCGGAGCGCGCAGGCGACCAGGAAGTATTCCTGGAGGAGGCGAAGCTCCTGCCCCGGCGGCACGGCGTCGGACGGGTACAGGACCTTCGAGATGGTTTCCGACGCGATCTTCTGTTCCACGGCCTTCAGATAGTCGCCGGTGTTGAAGATCTGCATGTCGAAGTCGCGCGAGGAGCGCGCCGAGAAGAGCCGGAGGAGATTAACGGTCCGGCCGCCGTAGCCGACAACGGGCACGTCATGCGGAACGCCGATGAGCAGACGCCAGTCCAGCCACATCGGGTTATAGCGGCCCGATCGGTCCACGCCGTGTTCGATCCGGCCGTAAACGGGAACCAGACAGGCTTCTTCAGGGCGTTCGATTTCCCATGGCGTGCCCGACGCCAGCCAGTTGTCCGGCCTTTCCTTCTGGTAACCGTTGTCGATCTCTTGCTGGAACAGGCCGTACTCGTAGTTGATGCCGTACGCGTATGCTGGCATGTCGAGCGTGGCGAGGGAGTCCAGAAAGCAGGCCGCAAGCCGGCCCAGGCCGCCGTTGCCGAGCGCGGCATCGCGTTCGTTCTCTTCGAGCGTATCGAGGTCAACCCCCATCTGCCCAAGCGTCTCGCGACACACCTCGTACAGGCGAAGGTTGCTCAGGTTGTTGGTGAGCAGCCGGCCCAGCAGGTACTCGATCGACAGGTAATACACGTGCTTCGCGTCCGCCTCCCGGTGGCGCCGCTCGGTCTCGAGCCGGCGGTCGACCATGAGATCCCGCACGGCCAGGCTGACGCATTCGAACACCTGACGGGGCGAAAGGCTCTCCCAGGGCTGCGCCAACGAATATCGAGCGTGCCGCTCGATGGATTCGCGAAGCGCGGCAATGGACGTGTGGCGGATTTCCGTCGATTTGGCTGGAGGCATTTTGTCAACAGCAGCTGAAGAGCTTATCCTCGTGTCGGTGGCCAGACAACCGCGAAGCGCCGAGCAGCTCGACGAGCTGGAACGTCTGCTCGAGTCATGCGAGGTTCAAGCTGTCCGATCGGGCGCGCCGCTTCCCCTCGGCGCGCACACGCGAGGGAACGGCGTCAACTTCGCCATCTTCAGCCGGCACGCCACTGGCGTTCGCCTGGACCTCTTCGACCGCGCCGAAGACGCCGCGCCGGCCCGCAGCATCATCCTCGACTCGACGCGGAACAAAACGGGGGATATCTGGCACGTCTGGCTCGAAGGGATCCGCCCCGGGCAGCTCTACGGTTTTCGCATCGCCGGCCCGTACACGCCTCACCAAGGGCATCGCTTCAACCCGAACAAGCTGGTGCTCGATCCCTGCGCCACGGCGATTGTTCCGCTGGCGGAGCGCGATTCTCGACTCGCCGTTGGCTACGAGCCATCGTCGCCGCAGAAGGACTTGTCGTTCTCCGACGTCGACAACGCAGGCTCCGCGCCCAAGTGCGCTATCACGCACGAGGATTTCGACTGGCGCGGCGATCAGCCGCTCCGTTTGCCCTGGACCTCGACTGTGATTTGCGAGCTGCACGTGCGCGGCTACACGATCGATCCGAGCGCCGGCGTACAGTCTCCGGGGACGTATCGCGGTTTGACTCAGAAGATTCCGTACCTGAAGGATCTGGGCGCCACCGCCGTCGAACTGATGCCCGTGCAGGAATTCAACGAGTACGACTCGCTGCGACGCAACCCGACGACAGGCGAGCGCCTCAAGAATTTCTGGGGATACGATCCCACGAGCTTCTTCGCTCCCAAGGCCTCGTACTCAAGCGTCCGCCAGGACGGCGCACAAGTCCTGGAATTCAAGGAGATGGTCCGTACGTTTCATCGCGAGGGGCTCGAAGTGATCCTGGACGTCGTCTTCAACCACACCGGCGAAGGCGATCAACTGGGACCGACGCTGTCGTTCCGCGGCATCGACAACGCGATCTACTACTGGCTGGCCGACGACAGGCGCTACTACCGGAACTTCACCGGCACGGGACAAACCGTCAACGCGAGCCACCCCGTCGTGCGCGACCTCATCCTCGACGCGCTGCGCTATTGGGTGATGGAGATGCACGTCGACGGCTTCCGCTTCGATCTCGCCTCGGTGCTCGGCCGCGATGTCCGCGGCCATGTCCTGGCCGACGCGCCTCTTTTGGAGCGCATCGCCGAGGATCCGATCCTCCGTGACGCCAAGCTCATTGCCGAGGCTTGGGATGCCGCGGGCGCGTATCAGGTCGGAGCGTTCTCCCATCGCCGGTGGGCGGAATGGAACGGCCATTTCCGCGACGACGTCCGGCGGTTCTGGCGGGGCGACGCGGGCATGATGGGCCGCTTCGCCAGCCGCATTTGCGGCAGCGCCGATTTGTACGCCGGATCCGGCAAGGGCCCGGAGTGCAGCGTCAACTTCGTCACGTGCCACGACGGCTTCACGATGAACGATCTGGTGAGCTACTCGCGCAAGCACAACGAGGCCAACGGCGAGGGCAATCGAGACGGCGCCGACGAGAACTTCAGCGCGAACTACGGCGTCGAAGGCGAATCCGCCGACCCGGTGATAGAGGCCGTTCGCCAGCGGCAGATCAAGAACTTCCTGCTGACGCTCGCGATCTCTCGAGGCGTGCCGATGCTCCTGGCCGGAGACGAATTCCGCCGAACCCAGCGCGGCAACAACAACGCGTACTGTCAGGACAACGAAACGAGCTGGGTCGACTGGTCGCTCGGCGAGCGGCATCGGGATCTCGTGCACTTCGCCCGCCGCGTCTTCGCCTTCCGCCGGGCGCACGCGGTGCTGCGACGGGAAGCGTTCTATGGCGAGCCAGGATATTCAGTGGTTCGATCCCGGCGGACACAGCCCCGACTGGCTCGACCCGAACCGGAAGCAGCTGGCGTGCTGGATTCACGGTCAGGAGGGCCCCGACCTCTATCTGATGTTCAACGCCGACGCCGCTCCAGTCTCCTTCGTTCTGCCCGAGTTGGAGCGCCCGGGAAGATGGCAACTCGCGATGGACACCGCTCAGCCGTCATCGGGGACTGACGACGCAGCCGCACGGGATGACGGCGTTGTAACCGGCCACTCTGCGCGTCGGCTCGCGCGCCAGCGCGATCCTGGTTGGTGGACGAGTCCCTCTGCGGACAGAATAGGCGACCAGAGGAACGCCATCGCCAGACTTCCAGCGTCGCAACGTGTCCGCGTCATCCTCGCCACGAGGACGCTGGTGTCGTACGTCCCGGTGTGGCGCGCGACGGCGCGCGCCCTCGCGGAGCTCGGCTGCGCGGCGTTCTTCATCGGCGGCGATCGCCTCGGCAGGCGCTCGGATCCGCGGGCCCCTGGGCCGTGCTGGCGGTCGTGCTCCTCAGCGTCGTCGTGCGCGCGGCTGATCTCGAGGCCCGCGCGCTCTTTGTGCGCGGCGGTCTGTACGGCAGCGTCCGCGAGACACTCGGCCAGCGCCTGGCGACCATTTCGGCCTCGGCGCTCCTCGTCGATCGGCTGATGCTCGGCGCGCTGGCCGCGGTCGTGGCCGGCCACTACCTGGTCGCCTTCGGCCGGAGCGTCGTCGGCGTCACGGCGCCGAGCCTCGTCGGCGACAGCGGGCCGATGACGCTCGCGTTGGCGGCGATCGGCATCGTGTGGTGGCTGCAGCGTCAGGGACGATCGCCCGGTCGAGCGGACGGTGCGCGCAGGCGATCGGGGCGTCGGTCGTCGTGCTGCTCGTCCTGGTCCTCTGCGCGACGGTCTCGGTCGCTGTTCTCGTCGAAGGCGCTCATTCCGCTGCAGACGCTTCCGGCCCGGCCGCTGGCGCTGGCGACGGCGCTGGGATTCGTGTTGTCGGCACTCGGCAGCGTCGAGTCGCTGAGCCAGGCCGCGCTGGACCTGGAGCAGCCACGAATCCGCAACCTGCAGCGCGTCGCCCGGCTCGTCGGCGGCTACGGCATCGTCATCACGGCGGGTCTGGCGTTTCTGTTCGCGCTGACGGTGCGCGATCAGGGCGTCTGGAGTCAGGCGCCGCTCGCGGGCGTGGCGTATCAGCTGGCGGCCCCCGCGTGGCTGCGTCTCGCTGCTCCTGTCGCTGGTGGCGGCGGCGGCCGCGGTCTTTCTGGCGGCGACGCTCCGATCCACCGCGCGTGGCGCCTACGGCGTGCTGGCGCGTCTGGTGGACGAGGGTGTCCTCGACGACCGGTGGCGGGCGCTGCATCACCGCTTCGGAACGCCCTGGCGCAGCATCGACGCGGTCGCCGTCGCCCAGGTCGCCATCGTGCTGCTGTCGGGCGGCGAGACGTCATGGATCGCGCGCGGCTATGCGATCGCCGTCGTCGTGACGGCGGTCCTCAAGCTGGCGGCGCTCATCCGCTACCGGGCGATCCGCACCGAGCAGCGCGCCTACCGCGTGCCGCTCAACGTCACGATCGGCGGACGCGAGTGGCCGGTCGGTCTGATCGGCGCGGCGGCCCTCCTGATACTCGCGGCCGGCGCGCTCGCCGCGATCGCCGATCCGCCCTCGCTCGCCGGCCTCGCCCTGGTCGCGGCGCTGACCGTCGCGCTCGTCGTCTCGAGGCGATCGGTCGCGTCCCAGCCCGAGCGGCCCGGCGTCGCGCTCGACGAATTCCAGTTGCTGCCGTCCGACGATGTCGATCTGCGGCAGGTGGAGGTGCGGCCCGGAAATTTCCTCGTGCCGGTCCGCCGCCCGCACGTGCTCACGCACCTCGTCAGCGCGCTGCGCGCGGCGGGCGATCGCGACGTCGTGGCGATGACCGTGCGGCTCGTCGGCGTGGACGTTCCCGACGATCCCACGCAGGATCCGCGCGCGACCGACGAGGAGCGGCGCCTGCTGTCGGCCGTGATCGCGGCCGCGGAGCGCGAAGGGCGCGCCGTGCGGCTGATGATCGTGCCCGGCGTGAACGTCTTCGACTCGGTGATCGAAACCGCGCTGCGCCTGAAGTCGTCGGAGATTCACGTCGGCGAATCGGAAACGCTCTCGGCCGACGACCAGGCGCGGCTGCTGGGCGACGCCTGGGAGCGCGCGAGCAAGCCGTCCGGCGTCGACGTCCGCCTCGTCGTCTATCACCCGCGCGGCACCACCGCCGCGTATCACCTGGGCGCGCACGCGCCCGCTCTCCGCCCCGAGGACTTCGAACACGTCCACCGGCTCTGGCTCGACGTCGTCCGGGCCGTTGGTTCGAGCGTGCACCATCACGATGTGGTGCGCGCGGCGTTGATACTTATGGAACACGAACTGAACGGTCCCAACCGCGATGCCACGCTGCAGCTGGTGCGCGACACGGTGCGGCCGGCCGACGAGATCGCCGCGATCATCCGCGAGCGCGATTTCGGCCGGCTCCGCGACGTGCTGCGCAACCGGCCGGGAAGCGACGTCGCCTCGGTGCTCGCCAACCTCTCGCTCGAGCAGCGCGTCCTGGTCTTCCGCATTCTGCCGCGGAAGACCGCCGCCGACACCTTCGCCTACCTGTCGACCGACGAACAGAACGCGCTCCTGCGCGCGATGGCGTCGGACGAGGCGGCGGCGCTCCTGAACAACATGGCGCCCGACGATCGCACGACGTTCCTCGATGAGCTCCCGGCGGAGGCGACGCGCCAGCTCCTCGCCCTGCTCACGCCGGAAGAGCGCGCGGAAGCGGTCCAGCTGCTCGGTTACCCCGAGGGCTCGATCGGGCGTCTGATGACGCCGCACTACGTGCGCGTGAAGGAAGACTGGACCGTCGCGCACGTGCTCGAACACATCCGCGCGCACGGCCAGGACAGCGAAACGCTCAACGTCATCTACGTCGTCGACGACGACGGACTGCTGATCGACGACATCCGCATCCGCGAGTTTCTCCTCGACCGAGCCGACCAACACGGTGAAGAGCCTGATGGACCGGCGGTTCGTCGCGCTGAAGGCGACCGACGACCAGGAAACGGCCGTCCGCGTGTTCAAGACGGAGGATCGCACGGCGCTGCCGGTGACCGACTCGGCGGGCGTCCTCATCGGCATCGTCACCGTCGACGACGTGCTCGACGTCGCCGAGCAGGAGGCGACCGAAGACATCCAGCGGCTCGGCGGGTCCGAAGCGCTGGACGAACCCTACATGGAGATTGCGTTCACGCGGATGGTGCAGAAGCGCGCGGGCTGGCTCACGGCGCTCTTCCTCGGCGAGATGCTCACGGCCACGGCGATGGGCTTCTTCGAGAAGGAAATCGCCAAGGCGGTCGTCCTCGCGCTGTTCGTGCCGCTCATCATTTCGAGCGGCGGCAACTCCGGCTCGCAGGCGTCGACGCTGGTGATCCGCGCGCTGGCGCTCGGCGAAGTGACGCTGCGCGACTGGTGGCGCGTGATGCGGCGCGAGATCGGGGCCGGGCTGGCGCTCGGCGGCATTCTCGGCACGATCGGCTTCCTGCGGATTACCGTGTGGTCGGCGTTCTCGACCATCTACGGCGAGCACTGGGTGCTGGTCGCGCTCACCGTGTCGCTGGCGCTCGTCGGCGTCGTGTTGTGGGGCACGCTGGTCGGATCGCTGCTGCCGTTCGTGCTGCGGCGGCTCGGATTCGATCCCGCGACCTCGTCGGCGCCCTTCGTGGCCACGCTGGTGGACGTGACGGGCCTCGTGATCTACTTCACCGTCGGGATCGTCGTCCTGCGCGGCACGGTGTTGTGAGGCAACGAATTCAGGTGGCGCCCCCTGGCTCGCTCAAGTGCCGGCGCCTGGATCCGTCGCGAGCCGATATCCGACCCACGGCTCGCTGATCAGGTAGCGGGGGTTCGACGGATCGACCTCGAGCTTCTTCCGCAACTGTCCGACGAGCACCCAGAGATGCTCGGGCTGATCGACGGCGTTTGGTCCCCACACGGCTTTCAGAATCGAGCGGTGCGTCAGCACGCGATCGGGGTTGTGCGCCAGCAACGAGAGCAGGTCGAACTCCTTCGGCGTCAATCGAATCTCTTCGTCCGCCCGCCGCACGCGGCGACGATCGTAGTCGATCGTCAGGTCGCCGCATTGCACCCGGCCGACCTCGACCTCGTCTTCAGAGAAGACGCGGCGGAGCGCCACGCGGATTCTGGCGAGCAGTTCCTCCGGGCTGAACGGCTTGGTCACGTAGTCGTCGGCGCCAAGATCGAGGCGCCGATACCTTGTCGGCTTCACCTCCGCGGGCCGACAGCACGATGATCGGCACCTGCGAACCCGACCGAATACGCCGGCAGACCTCGGGGCCCTCGATATCCGGGAAGCCGAGATCGAGCACGACGAGATCGGGCGGATGCGCGCGAGCGCTTTCAACGCGCTCGCCTCCCGTCCCGGCGACGTCCACCTCGTAGCCGCGCGACTGCAGGAGCGGCGCGACCGCGCGTTGAATCGACACCTCATCGTCGACGAGCAGAATCCTGGCGGCTCTTGTCATGCGCTTGGCCTCACGCCGACCGCGTCGGCGTCATCCACCATCTCTTCAGCCCCGATTGGAGCCGCCGCTCTCGTCTCGGCGGGAACCACGATCGTGAATTGGGCGCCGCCGTCCGCGCAATTCTCGACGGAGACGCGCCCCCGCTCGGCCGCGAGCAAACCCCGGGCGATCGGCAAACCCATTCCGGTGCCGGACGCGCGCGGCGTCCCCTCCGTGCCGCGGTAGAAGCGGTCGAAGATATGCGGCAGGTCCTGGACCGAGATGCCGGGACCGTGATCGCGCACGCTGACGACGAGCCCCTCATCGGTCACGAAGGCCTTCGCGAGTACCTGCGATTCGAGCGGCGCGTACTGCGCGGCGTTCTCGAGCACGTGCGCCAGCGCGGTCGCGGTCAACCGGGGATCGACGCGTACCACGCGATCCGAATCGACGTCGGCGAGAAACCCGTGCCGATCGAGCGCATGGCCAACCTGATCCCGGGCCGCCTCGACAATCTCCGACGGGTAGACCCACCGGAGGTCTGCGTCTATCGACCCGGCGTCAATGCGCGCCATCTCGAGGATGTTCTGGAACAGGTGCGTGAGGCGTCCGACTTCGGTGAGCACCAGAGCGCTCTGCTCGCGCCGCTCCTCGTCGTTCGGCCACGAGGCCTGCAGATTGCTGGCGGCGACACGAATCGCCGTGAGCGGGGTCCGGAGATCGTGCCCGAGCGAGGCGAGCAGCGCCGACTTCAGCGCTTCGCTCCGGCGGGAAAGTTCCGCGTCTTTCCGCTCTTCCAGAAACTGCGCGCGCTCGATGGCAATCGCCGCGACGCCGCCGATCGCGTCGAGCGTCCCGGGTTCGACGATCCGACCCGCCGTCGCGAGCAGCCCGACCGCCCTGGCGCCAAGACGCAGTGGCACCAATTGAACCGCCTGGCCATCCGCCATAATCATCTTGTGCCCCTCCCCTTCCGTCATGGCTACCGACAGCTGGCTTTTGTCGAGCGCCAACATCAGCCGTCCCCCCTCGACGATGCTCCACTCCGCAGCGTGCGGAAGACAAATCGCGACGTAGTCCAGCTCGAATCGGCGGGCGACGAAGCTTGCGAGCCGCGAGATCGCCTCGTCGCTGTCGGTCATCAGGAGTATGTCCCGGCTCAGATCGAACAGGCGCGCCACGGCGTCGCGTCGGGCCAGGGCCTCTTCCGTTCGGGCACGCGCGACCGACGACAGGTTGCTCGCCACGAGGCTGACGGCGAGAAACGCGATCAACGCCACCCAGTTTCTCGGGTCGGCGATGGTCAGCGTGCCGACGGGCGGCAGGAAGAAGAAGTTGATGCAGACCATCGCCACAACCGACGTCATCACCGCCACCCACAGGACGCTGGTGGCGGCGACCACGAGGACCACGAGCAGATAGGTCAGCGCAACGGTCGTCGAGTTGGTGACGTGGAACCCAGTGGTGTAGACGGCCGTAACCGCAGCCACGGCCGCTATCGCGCCGATCGCGCGCGGCGCATCGCGCGTGACGACTACAGTGGTGGCGACGAAGCGGACGCGTCCGTCGCGCGAGCGAGGTGTGGTATCCACAGGCGCTTCCGTATAACGCCGACGGGGTTAGCTGACGGGCTCGGACTTCGGAAGTGTCCGCCGGCGCCTTCGCGCCGGTATGCCCCAGAAGAGCCTTGGGTCCCCCGCGTTCTGCGAGTGGCGCAGAACTTAGGCCGTTTTCATCTTACGCCTTTTTTGATCGTCTTGCGTTTGCCGCCTTTCGTGCCCTTCTGACCCGGCCGGCCTCCCCGGCGCTTTCGGCGCCTCCGGCCTTCCCCGCTCCTCCGGCTCTCGCCCCGCCGGCCCGTCGCGGCTTGCGCGGCCCGCCGCCCTTCGTCGATCGGCGGCGCACCTGAATCCGGATCGGCGTGCCGACAAAGCCGAACTTCTCGCGGAGCTGATTCACCAGGAACCGTTCGTACGAGAAATGCAACGTCGTTGCAACGTTGGTGAAGAAGACAAACGACGGCGGGGCGACGCCGATCTGCGCGGCATAGAGAATCCGGACGTGCTGCCGTCCGGGACTGACCGGCGGGTTGGCCGCCGTCACGCTTTCGACGAACTTGTTGAGCGCCGGCGTCGGGACTCGCGTGCGGCGCGTGTCGGCAATGCGGTCGATGGTCTCGAGCACCTTGGAGGTGCGCTCGCCGGTCTTCGCGGAAATATGGAGGATCGGCGCGTAGTCGAGGAATCGCATCCCGTGTCGCGTTTCCTCGTCGAAGACCTTCGAGATAGTCCGGGCCGCGATCCTTCACGAGATCCCACTTGTTCGCCAGGATGACGATGCCGCGGCCGGCGCGATCCGCTTCGCCGCCGATGGCCGCGTCCTGATCGCTCGCGCCGGCTTCCGCGTCAACGACCAGGGCGACGACGTCGGCTTCGGCGATCGCCTTTTTCGCGCCCGCCACGCTCACCATTTCCACCGGTCCGCCGCGCGACACCCGGCCGGGACGCCGCATCCCCGCCGTATCGACGATCCGAAAGCGCCGGCGGTGCCACGGTGAGCGGACTGTCGATCGCGTCGCGCGTCGTGCCCGGCATGTCGCTGACGAGCACCCGCTCGGCGTGACAGCAGGCGATTGACGAGCGACGATTTGCCGACGTTCGGTCGCCCGACGATGGCGATGCCGGTCTCGGCGACGGCTCAGGCGGGACTCGCCGGCGAGGACTCGGGGCTGAGGACTCGCTGAGGGCTGCGGCCACGGGCTGAGCTCGGCCAGCCCTAAGCCCTTGGCCTTGAGCCCTTCCACAATCGCATCCAGCAGTTCCGCCACTCCGGTGCCGTGCTCGGCCGAAATCTCGAACACGGGATCGATGCCGAGACTGGTAGAACTCCATCGACGCGTCGCTGGCCCGCTTGTCGTCCGTCTTGTTGACGGCAAGCGAGCACGCGGCCGGCCGGTTTCGTGCAGCTCGTGGGCGATCGTCTCGTCGCCTGCCACCAGGCCCTCACGGCCGTCGGCGACGAACACGAGCAGATCGGCCCCTTCGATGGCGCGCCGGCCCTGCACCACCACCAGCTCGTGGAGCGGATCCTGGCTGGCGCCGTATAAGCCGCCCGTATCGAACAACTGGAAGCTCATCCCCCGCCAGCTGACGGGCCTTGCGAGCGAATCGCGGGTCGTCCCGGCGAGCGGCGCGACGATTGCCCGGCGCGAACCGGTCATTCGGTTGAACAGGGTTGATTTCCCAACGTTTGGGCGTCCGACCAGCACGACCGACGGTGTTTTTCTGGGCATCACTTAGCCTTAGCCTTGACAGCGTAAGTCTCGGTATCTATAGTATTTAGCAACACGCAGGAGACCCTA
Organism: uncultured Acidobacteriota bacterium; assembly: GCA_963755195.1. Classification (GTDB taxonomy): domain Bacteria; phylum Acidobacteriota; class Vicinamibacteria; order Vicinamibacterales; family CAVVIG01; genus CAVQJU01. Next base: position 1,174,803 of record CAVWIZ010000002.1, read on the forward strand.
AGCATGATCAAGGTCGACATCGTCAACGAAGTGTCGAAGATTGCCGACATCACCAAGGTCAAGGCCGAGGTGGCTGTCGACGCGGTCTTCGACGCGATGCGGACCTCGATGCAGCGTGGCGAACGGATCGAGCTGCGCGGATTCGGCGTGTTCCAGGTGAAGCCACGCAAGCGCGGCATCGGACGCAATCCTCGCACGGGCAAAGAAGTCCGCATTCCTCCGGGCCGGACGATCCGTTTCAAGCCGGGCAAGGATCTCCAGAACATCGGGTAGGTTTGGACCCCGCATCTTTTCAGCCGCCCGACGCCCGTCTGGCAGTCGCGCCCGAAGTTTCACGATCGCATCTGGCTGCATGTGCTGCTGTTCGTGCTGACCATTGCCACGACGACGCTCGCCGGCGTCGGCCACTACCTGTCGTTCCAGGCGGACTTCGTGTCCAGTCCGCGTGTCCTTCGAGGCGGGTCTCATCTGGCGCGGGTTCTACTACAGCGTCACGATGCTCGCCATCCTCGGCTGCCACGAGCTCGGACACTACTTCGCCTGCCGCTATTATGACGTCGACGCGTCGCTGCCGTTTTTCCTGCCCGTGCCGACGCCGCTCACGGGCACGCTCGGCGCGTTCATCCGAGATCCGCGAACCGATCCGGACCAAACGCATGTTGTTCGACATCGGCATTGCCGGTCCGATTGCCGGCTTTGCCGTTGCCGTGCCGGCGCTCGTCCTCGGCCTGTCGTTGTCGCACGTCGTGCCGCTGCCGCCCGACTTCAGCGGCTTCGAGCTTGGCGAGCCGCTGCTCTTCAAGCTGGTGTCGAGGATGCTCGTGGGGCACGATTCCCGACGGCTACTCGCTGAACCTGCACCCGATCGGGTTTGCCGCGTGGTTCGGCCTGCTCGCGACCGCGCTCAACCTGTTTCCGGTCGGCCAGCTCGATGGCGGACACATCTGCTACGCGGTGCTCGGCCGGCGGTCCACCTATGTCACGCTGGCGATGGTCGCCTGCGCGATCGGCTTGAGCTTCTTCTCAGACGAGCTGGATCGTCTGGACCATCCTGATGGTGGTCATGCTCGCGGTGTTCGGCCCCAGACATCCTCCGACCATCGACGAGCACCTGCCGCTCGATCGGACACGCATGATCCTGGCGATCGTCGCGCTGGTGATGCTGGTGCTCTGTTTCACGCCGGCGCCCATTTCACCGCTCGATCTGGTCAGGCGATAACACACAAGAGGTTCAAGGTTCACGGTTCCCACGGTTCAAGGTTCACGGTTCGGGGTTCACAACACGCTCACCGGATCCACGTCGACGACGACGCGGCGCTGTAGTTCGGGCCGGGCGGCGATGGCCGCGAGCAGCGCCTCGCGCATCCGCTTCCGATTCGAGCCCTTGATCAGAAGTTGCACCCGATATTCGCCGCGCAGTTTCCCAAGCGGCGCGGGCGCCGGGCCGAGCACGCGCAAACCCGAGCGCTCGGCGTTCTCCCTCAGCCGTTGCGCAATCCCCGCCCCATCGTCCATCGCACCCGCGAAGGTTCGCGACCGGACGACGGCGTTGATCATCGACGTGAGTGGCGGGTAGCGCATCGCGCGGCGGAATGCCAGCTCGCGGTCGAAGAACGCGGTGTAGTCCTGCCGGCAGGCCAACTGGACGCTGTAGTGGTCGGGATAGAGCGTCTGCACGATGGCCTCCCCCGGCTCCTCGCCGCGTCCGGCGCGGCCGACCACCTGCGTCAGCAGCTGAAAGGTCCGCTCCGATGCACGGAAGTCGGCGAGGCCAAGGCCGACGTCCGCCGACACGACGCCGACAAGTGTGACGCGCGGAAAATCGTGTCCCTTGGCGATCATCTGCGTCCCGACCAGCACGTCGATCTCCCCCGCCAGAAACCGCGACAGGAGCGCCGTCAACGCGCCTTTGCGCCGGATGGCGTCGCGATCGAGGCGCTCGACTCTGGCGCCCGGGCAGGCGCGGCGCACCTCCACCTCGACGCGCTCGGTGCCAAAGCCCGTCTGGTCGAGGTATGGCCCCGCGCACAGGGAACAGACCGCCGGCACCCGCGCCGAGTAGTTGCAGTAGTGGCACCGCGCCCGCCTCGACGTGCCTTCTCCGTGCACGACGAGCGACACGCTGCAGTTCGGACAGTCCATCGTTCCGGCGCACTGCCGGCAAAACACGGCGGTGGCGAAGCCTCGCCGGTTCAGCAACACCAGCGACTGCTCGCCCCGCGCCAGACGCACGGCGAGCGCGTCGCCGAGCGCCCGGCTGAGCACGAGGTCGGGGCCCGCGGCCGCGAACTCTTCGCGCATGTCCACGACGGTCACCGACGCCAAGGGACGATCGAGCACGCGCCGCTCGAGGACGACACGCTCGTAGCGTCCCGTGCTGGCGTTGTAGCCGCTTTCCATCGACGGCGTCGCCGAGCCGAGCACCACCAGCGCATTCGCCCGCTGGCCGCGGACAATCGCCACGTCGCGGCCATGGTAGCGGGGGCTCTCGTCCTGTTTGTACGACGCGTCGTGCTCTTCGTCCACGATGACGAGGCCGACGCGTTCGAGCGGCGCGAACACCGCCGAGCGCGTGCCGACGACCACGTCGATATCTCCGCGCCGGATGCGCTGCCACTGGTCGTGCCGCTCGCCGTCGGAGAGTCCGCTGTGCTGAACCGCCACGCGATCGCCGAATGTTTCGCGAAAGAGCGCCGCGATCACGGGCGTCAGCGCGATCTCCGGCACGAGCATCAGGACGCTCCGGCCCAGGTCGCGGACCGCGGCCGACAGCCGCAGATAGATCTCGGTCTTCCCGCTGCCCGTCACGCCGTGCAGGAGCGCGACGTGAAAACGACGCGACTCGGCAAACGCTCGCAGCCGGTCGAATGCGGCCTCCTGCTCGATGGTCAGACGCCTGGCGGGATCGGCGGCGGCCACCTGAATCGACGGAGCGTCGAACGGATCGCGGTTGACGCGGTCCTGCCGCACGCTGACGAACCCCTGCCGCACGAGCCTCGACACGGCGTCGGCGGCCACTCCGCGCGCGGCGAGCTGCGGCGTCGGCAGTCCGGTGGGCGCGGCCGCGAGCAGCGCCAGCGCGTCGGACTGCTTCGACGTCAGCCGCCCCGCCCCTAGTGCCTCGAGTCCCGCCACCGTAATCGCCGCGACGCGCATCGTCTTGTGGGCATCGGCGCGGCCGCCACGCGCTTTCGGCGGCAGCACCGCCGTGATCGTGTCGCCGGGGCCGGCGGCATAATACTCGGCCGTCCAACGCGCGAGATCCACCACCTCGACCGGAACGAACGCATGCGGATCGAGCACCTGCCTGATCGACTTCACGTCGGCCTCAGCAATGCCGGTCGCCGACGCGTCGTCCATCACGATGCCGGTGACCACTCGCGATCCGAGGGGCACCACGACCCTCGCGCCCACGACGGGGCGCGCCACGTCGGGCGGCACGCGATAGGTCAGAAGGTTGAGGCCGGGAACCGGAACCGCGACGTGGACGAAGGAATCAAGGCGTGAGGAGACTACGGACAAGTTTCATATCTTCCCACACTTCGCGCTTCGACGAGGGGTTCCGCAGGAGGTACGCCGGGTGAAATGTGGGGATGAGTTTGGCGCCGCGGTAGTCGTACACGCGTCCGCGCAGGCGCGAAATCGGATCGAGCGTCCGCAGCAGCGTCTGAGCGCCGAACTTGCCCAGGGCGACAATCACCTTCGGCTTGATGATGTCGATCTGCTGAAAGAGAAACGGCTCGCACGTCTCGACTTCGTCCGGTTCGGGATTCCGGTTCTCCGGCGGCCGGCACTTGATCACGTTGGCAATGTAGACGTCCTCGCGCGTGAGGCCGATGGCCTCGATGATCTTCGTGAGGAGCTGTCCGGCTCGGCCGACAAACGGAATGCCCTGCACGTCTTCGTCGCGCCCGGGCGCTTCGCCGACGAACATCAGGTCGGCGTCAGGGTTGCCCACGCCAAACACCACCTGCGTCCGGCCCAACTGGTGGAGCTTGCAGCGTGTGCAGACTCCGATGTGGGTCCGCAGGGCGGCGAGCCCATCGACCGAGGTCAGCGCGACGGTGACCGGCCGGCTTTCCATCTCGACGGCGGGTTCTGTTCGCGTGCGCCACCGCGAATCGCGGCTGACGCCGGCGACGCCGAGCTCCTGGGCGAATCGAAGATGTTCAGCGAGTTGTTCCTTGGACATACAGGCGTCACGTCAACCGAGGAGCCCGCAGCGCCCGCAAGAAAATGGACTCTCTGCACGCTCCGCGGGCACCGCGGTGATCGTGCCTAGGAACGCGTACGAACCGTCTCGTTCGCCGCCACCAGCCGCTCCACGCGATCGAGAATGGCGGCCGCCACGCGTGCCTTGCTTTGCAGCGGAATCGACTCGGCGCCGTCGCGGCCAACGATGGTGACCGCGTTGGTCTCGACGTCGAACCCGGCATCGGGCCTCGACACATCGTTGGCGACGATGAGATCGGCGTGTTTTTGCTCGCGTTTGGCCGTGGCGCGGGCCACCACGTTTTCGGTTTCCGCCGCGAACCCGACGAGCAGCGGCCCGCGTCCGGTCGCCACGCGACGCAGGCCGAGGTCGCCCAGAATGTCGGGCGTCTTCTTGAGGATGAGCGTCAGCGTATCGTCGCGTTTGGTCACTTTCTGCGACGCGCGCCGTTCAGGCGTGTAGTCCGCGACGGCCGCCGCCATGACGACAACGTGCATACGGTCGGCGCGTGCCGTCACCGCCTCGTGCATCTCGCCGGCGCTGCGCACGCGTACCACTTCGTGCACGGCCGGCGGCTCGATCGTCGTCGGCCCCGCGACGAGCGTCACTTCGGCGCCTCGACGCGCCGCTTCGGCCGCGATCGCAAACCCCATGCGCCCACTCGATCGGTTCCCGATGTAGCGGACAGGGTCCACGTCTTCGTACGTCGGGCCGGCCGTGACCAGCACGCGTTGGCCGCGGAGCGGACCCTGGGGCCGGAGAATGGATTCGGCGGCAGCCACGATTTCGTCCGGTTCGGCCAGGCGGCCCTTGCCAATCCAGCCGCACGCGAGATACCCCTCGCCGGGCTCGACGAACCTGACGCCGTGAGCCGCGAGCGTGTCGAGATTTCGGCGCACGGCCTCGTGGGCGAACATCTGAGTGTTCATCGCCGGCGCGACCAGCACCGGCGCGCGCGTGGCCACATAGAGCGTCGAGAGGAAATCGTCGGCGATGCCGTTCGCGAACTTGCCGATGATATTGGCCGTCGCCGGCGCCACCAGCAGCAGGTCAATGGTCGAGGCCAGGGCGATGTGCTCGATATCGGAGTTCGCGCCAGGCTCGAATTGATCGGTAATCACGCGGCGGCGGGTGATCGCCTCGAAGGTCACCGGGCCCACGAATCGCGTGGCGCTCGCGGTCATGACCGCCACGACGTCGTGGCCGCCCTTCTGAAGCCCGCGGGCCACTTCGACGGCCTTGTAGGCGCCGATGCCGCCGGTCACACCGAGTGCGATCAGCATGGTGAATTGGGTAATCGAATAATCGGGTAATTGAGTAATTGGATTGAGCAATTGAACGATCGCATTGCTCGATCGGCAATTACCAAGTTACTCAATGGCTCGATGACCAGATTTCTCTTCCCTCTCAAGCTTTTCCACCGCGCCCACGATGATTTCCTGCTGCGCGACGGTCGTCTTCTTGTGCTCGCCGACGGCGACTCGTGGAACGGAGCCCGCCAGCAGCTGCCGCGCGCGCGCGCCGGCGGTGACGACAAATTCGAACGAATTAGGCAGTTTTGAACGGTCAACCATAAACTCTCATTTTACTCGACATTCTGGACCTGTTCACGCATCTTCTCGAGCTCGGCCTTCGCGGCGATGATGAGCTCCGACACGCGCAGGCCATCGGCTTTCGACCCCATGGTGTTCACTTCCCGGTTCATCTCCTGCAGCAGGAAATCGAGCTTGCGCCCGCACGGCTCTGCGCTGTCGGCGAGCGTCACCCAGTGCGATATGTGCGCCCTGAACCGCTCGACTTCCTCGCTGATGTCCGATCGCGCGGCGCTGCGCACGATTTCCTGCGCGACGGCCGCCTCGTCGGCCTGCAACTGCTGTCGCAGCTCGCGTACCCGCTCGCGGAGCCGCTCTTCCATCGCGAGCCGGCCTTCATCGGCGGCCACGGCCACACGCTCGACAAGGTCGGCCACGAACGCCCGGCGCTGATCCAGATCGGTGCGGAGGTGACCACCCTCCCGCACGCGCATCGCATCCAGGTCGGCCAGCGCCTCACCGACAACCGCCTGCGCCCGCGCGGACACCTCGTCAAGCGCCGCCGCGTCCTGATCTATCGGCCGCTCGCGGATCGTCAGCGCCTGGGGCATGCGCAGCAGATCGCCAGGGGTGAGCGCGCCTGTCACCAGTCCGCGGCCGCGCGCCTGCTCGATCGCCTTCTCGAGCGCCGCCCCGAACGTCTCGTTGAACTCGACGTCGACGCCGGGCGCCTGCCGGAGCTGGAGCGAGAGGCCCAGCTCCACGCGTCCACGCGCGACGGCCCTGCCCACCAGCGCGCGCACATCGCTCTCTACCGCCGCCAGCGACTGGGGCACCCGGAGCTGCAGGTCGAGATACCGGTGGTTGACGGAGCGAATCGTCACGCTGATGGTCGCGCGATCGTCTTCGCGTGTGACCGACGCAAAGCCGGTCATCGACTTGATCACGACGGCACCAGACGTCGTTCCGTCTTCCGGCTCTCGAGGAGCTGCATCTGGTAGAGCGTGGAATACGTGCCGTCGGGATGCGCCAGCAGCTCGTCGTGCCGGCCGACTTCGACGATCCGTCCGCGCTCGAGGACGATAATGGCGTCGGCGCGGCGAATCGTCGACAGCCGGTGCGCGATGACGAACGACGTGCGATTCATCATCAGGTTCGTCAAGGCTTCCTGCACGAGCTGCTCTGACTCCGAGTCGAGCGCGGACGTCGCCTCGTCGAGCACGAGAATCGGCGCGTTCTTGAGCAGCGCGCGCGCAATGGCCAGACGCTGGCGCTGGCCGCCGGACAGCCGCTGGCCGCGCTCGCCAATCATCGTGTCATAGCCACGGGGAAGCGCTTTGATGAACCCGTGCGCATTGGCGGCTTTGGCGGCCGCCACGATGGCCTGGGGCGAGGCGTCCGGCGTCCCATGGGCCCCGTAAGCGATGTTGTTGCCGATCGTATCGTCGAACAACACGGTCTCCTGAGTGACGATGCCGATCTGCGCCCGGAGCGACGCGAGCGTCACGTCTCGAATGTCGGTGCCGTCAATCAGGATGGCGCCGGCCGTCACGTCGAAAAACCGTGGCAGCATGTTGACGAGCGTCGTCTTGCCGGCGCCGCTCTTCCCGACGATCGCGATCATCTGCCCGGCGGCGACGCTGAACGACACGCCGCGCAGAATCCGGCCGGCACTCTCGTCGTACCCGAAGCCGACGTCGCGGAATTCAATCGCTCTCTGAAACGGCGCCATCGCGGGCGCGGCCGGCCGCTCCTTGACCTCGGTGTGCGTGTCGAGCATCTCGAAAATGCGCTCGGACGCCGCCATCGCCTGTTGCAGGTTCGCGTTCACGCGGCTGAGCTTCTTCGCCGGCGCGTACATCAGCATCACGGCCGCCATGAAGGAGAAGAAATCTCCCTCGGTCAGGCTCCCGGATGCCACCTGCCTGCTGCCGTATACCAGCGCGAGGGCGATGCCGATGCCGCCGATGAGCTCCATCAGCGGCGGCAGACTCGAAAGCGCCGCGGTGACCTTCATGTTGGTGCGGAAGAGGCCGTACCCCGCCTTGGTGAACTTCTCGGTCTCGTGCGCCTCGGTGCCGAACGCTTTCACGATGCGGTGCCCGGTGAACGCTTCGGCGCTGATGTGCGAGATGTGCTCGAGCGCCTCCTGGCTCCGCCTGGTGGTTCGCCGCACGCGCTGCCCGAGGCGAATCAGGGGATACACGATGAGCGGCGCCACACACATGCAGACGATCGTCAGGCGCGCGTCGAGATAGAACAGCAACCCCAGCAACCCGACGACGGTCAGCGACTCCCGCGCGAGATCGGCGATTGTCTCGGACACCACCTGCTGCACCTGACCGACGTCGTTGCTGATGCGCGACATCAACTGGCCCGTCGTCCGCTGCGCGAAGAAACCCGCTGACTGTCCGAGGATGTGCCGGTAGAGCGCGTTGCGCAGGTCCATGACCACCCGCTGTCCGACGTCAGCCGTCAGGTACGACGACACATAGGAACCCAGGCCCTTGACCAGATAGAGGCCGACGATGCCCCACGCCATGAGCGCGAGGTGCTCCTTGGTCGGCAGCGTCCGATCGACAATCGGCCGGATGAGCGCCGCGAGCCCCGTCGTCCCCATGGCATAAACCAGCATGCCGACCGCCGACGCGCTCAATCGGCCTCGGTACGGCGCCGCGTACGCGAACAAGCGCTTCAGGGGATGATGCGTCACTCGATCAATCGGTACTTGAGCAGCGTCCAGATGGCGACAATGCCGTCCCGCCACGTGATCTTCTTGCCTTCAGCATACCCGCGGCCGTTGTAGGTAATCGGTATCTCGTACACGCGATATCCGCGCTTGAAGATCTTGGCCGTCAGCTCGGGTTCGATGCCGAACCGGTTCGACTTGAGCGTCATCGAGCGGAGCACCTCGACGCGCATGACCTTGAAGCAGGTTTCCATGTCCGTGAGCATGGTGTTGTACAGGATATTGGTCAGTAGGGTGATCGCCCGATTGCCGGCATAGTGCGTGAACAGAAACACGCGGTGCCGGCCCAGGAATCGGGACCCGTACACCACGTCGGCCTGCCCGCCGCTGATGAGCTCGATGAGCGAAGGATACTCCTCCGGCGAGTACTCCAGATCGGCGTCCTGAATGACGACGATATCGCCGGCAACCCGCGCAAAGCCGGCCCGCAGGGCGGCGCCCTTGCCGCTGTTCTTCGGCTGCAGCAGCAAGGTGAAACCCAGCTCGGACTGCATCGCCCGCAGACGCTCGCGCGTGCCGTCCGTCGAGCAGTCGTCCACGACGATCAGCTCAACACGGAGCGGCACCCCGAGAACGCGGCGGACAATTTCCTCGATGGTGCCGAGCTCGTTGTACGCCGGCATGACCACCGACACCAGCGGATCGGCGAGCCGTCCGGCGGGCCGGCGCGCCTCGGTCACGGCGCGCGGTACCCGCGCGGATGCGCGCGGTGCCACTCCCACGCCGTGCCGACAATCGCCTGCAGGTCCGGAAACCGCGCGACCCAGCCCAACTCCACCCTGGCCTTGTCGGGCGCGGCATAGAGCACGGCGGGATCGCCCGCCCGGCGCGGACCGAGCGTCCACGGCACTTTCTTTCCCGACACGCGCTCCACGGCGGCGATGATCTCCAGCACCGAATGCGGATGGCCGGTTCCGAGATTGTAGGCCGCCGAGCGACCGGCGCCGGCCACCACCTCGAGTGCCCGCACGTGCGCGTCGGCCAGATCCGCCACATGTATGTAGTCGCGAAGGCAGGTACCGTCCGGCGTCGGGTAGTCGTCACCAAACACCGTCAGTCCTGGCCCGCCCGTGGCTGCGTCGATCGCGCGAGGGATGATGTGGATTTCCGGCGAGTGATCTTCGCCGATCTCGCCATCCGGATCGGCGCCCGCGGCGTTGAAGTACCGCAGCGCGACGGCATGAATGCCATACGCCCGCTCGAAGTGCGGCAGCGCACGTTCCACGGCCAGCTTCGTATCGCCGTAGCTGTTGATGGGCTGCTGCGGATGGGTTTCGGCGATCGGCGTCTCGACCGGCTCGCCGTAGGTGGCGCAGGTTGACGAGAACACAAACGACGTCACCGAACGCGCGGCCATCGCCTCGAGAACAGTCAAGGCTCCGATCACGTTGTTTCGGTAGTACTTGACGGGATCGCGCACCGACTCGCCCACGTCCAGGTACGCGGCAAAGTGCATCACCGCTCCGACCTCGTACCGCTCGAGCGCGGCCCGGAGCGCGGCGCCGTCGCTGATGTCACCTTCGACGAACTCGCCGTACTTCGCGGCCTCCCGGTGCCCGGCGACGAGGTTGTCAAAGACGACGACGCGGTATCCGGCGCGGGACAACGCCTTGGACGCATGGCTGCCGATGTAGCCGGCGCCTCCGGTCACCAGCACGGTGAGCGCACTACCGGCCAATGGAGAAGTAGCTGAAACCGAGCGACTTCATCTGCTCGGGAGCATAGATGTTGCGGCCGTCGAAGACGACCGGCGAACGCATGCGCTCTCGCATCTTGTCGAAATCGGGCTCGCGGAACGTGTTCCACTCCGTGACGACCGCGAGCGCATCGGCGCCCGTCAGCGCGTCGTAGCTCTTATCGCACAGCGTGATCCGATCGCCAAATACAGAGCGCGCGGCTTCTGTCGCCTCCGGATCGTAGGCCCGAACGCTCGCGCCCAGCGCCAGGAGCCGTTCGACGATGACAATCGCCGGAGCCTCGCGCATGTCGTCGGTCCGCGGCTTGAACGCCAGCCCCCACAGAGCAATCGTCTTGCCCTTCAGGCTCCCGAAATGGGCCAGCATCTTGTTGACGAGCCGCTCTTTCTGCGCGTCGTTCACACTCTCGACCGCGCGCAGGGTCTGGAAGTCGTACCCGTGGTCCTGGCCCGTCTTGAGGAGGGCCTTCACGTCTTTGGGAAAGCAACTGCCGCCGTAACCGACGCCCGGAAACAGGAACGACGACCCGATTCGCCGGTCGGCGCCCATGGCCTTGCGCACCTGATCGACGTCGGCGCCGACCAGCTCGCACATGTTCGCAACCTCGTTCATGAAGGAAATGCGCGACGCAAGAATCGAGTTCGCCGCGTACTTGCACAGCTCGGCGCTCGCCCTGTCCATCATCATGATGGGCGCGCCTGTTCGCGTAAACGGTCCATACAACTCCTTCATGAGAGCGCCTGCCCTCTCGTCTCCCGGCTCGACGCCGACGACGACCCGATCGGGCTTCATGAAGTCTTCGACGGCCGCCCCCTGTTTGAGAAACTCCGGATTGCTCACGACGCTGAACGGCTGCGCCGTCTCTTTGGCGATCGTGGCCTGCACCCGCACAGCCGTTCCGACCGGGACCGTGCTCTTGTCCACGATCACCGTGTATTTGTCGAGCGCCCGGCCGATGGCGCGCGCGACGTCGAGCACGTGCGTCAAATCGGCCGAACCGTCTTCGCCTTGCGGCGTGCCGACCGCGATGAAGACAATCTCGCACGACTTGACGGCCCCGGACAGGTCCGTGGTGAACATGAGCCGCTCTTCACCGTGGTTCCGCTTGACCATCTCCTCCAGGCCGGGTTCGTAAATCGGCATCTTCCCGGACCGGAGCGTGGTGACCTTCGAGGCGTCCTTGTCCACGCATACGACCGCGTTGCCGTTCTCGGCCAGACAAGCTCCAACAACCAGCCCGACGTATCCTGTTCCCACAACGGCGATTTTCATATCACAATAAGATACTGAGGCGGAAAGACTTAAACAAGTGCGCGTTCTGATCGACTACCGCCCGGCCCTGCGGGAGCGGACCGGCGTCGGCGAATATACCCTCGAGCTCGTCAAGGCGCTGGCGAAGACGATCGACCCGGGCGCCTTGGACGTCACCATCTTCTCGAGCTCCTGGACAGATCGTCTGCGGCTCGACGAACCGGGCCTCCGCGGCGTCCGAGCCGTCGATCGGCGCGTGCCGGTCCGGCTTCTCAACCTCGCCTGGCATCGCCTCGGCTGGCCTACGGCCGAGGCGCTGGCCGGTCGGCAGTTCGACGTCACGCATTCGCCCCATCCGCTGCTGCTGCCCTCGCGAACCGCCGCCCAGGTGATCACGATTCACGATCTGAGTTTCCTTCAACATGAGGACCGGGAGCGAACCGATGTTCGCCGCGACTACGCGGCCCTCGTGCACGCTCACGCGCGCCGCGCCGACCGCGTGATCGTCTCGTCCCAGTACGCCGCCGGCGAAGTCGCGAGGCGGCTCGACGTCACACCCGGCAAGATTGCGCTGTGCCCTCCTGGTGCGCCTGAGTGGCCCGCCCGGGTCACACCGCCTTCGCCCGGCTACATTCTGTTCTTCGGAACCCTCGAACCGCGCAAGAACGTCGGCGCGCTGCTCGACGCGTACGAACGACTATTGAATGGTCGGGCTGCCCGCACCGGCGCGGAATACCCAGATGGGAAGCGAGCCGCACGCCCGCTGCCGGAGCTCGTCCTTGCAGGCAAGGCGACGGCCGCGGCCCGCGCGTGGCTCGATCGAATCGAGCGTCCACCGCTCTTGGGCGTCGTCCGCCACCTGGGCTACGTCGATGCCGACGATCGACGCGCGTTGTATGAAGGCGCGCGTCTGCTGGTTCTGCCATCCTTTGACGAGGGATTCGGACTGCCCCTGCTCGAAGCGATGACGATCGGCGTGCCGGTCGTCGCCGCCAACCGCGGCGCCTTGCCGGAGGTGGCTGGCGGGGCCGCCCCCCTGATCAACCCAGACGATCCTGCTGAGCTTGCCGCGGCGATCGAACGTCTGCTGACTGACGACGCGTTCGCCGCGGCCTGCGCCGCAAAGGGACTGGCCCGCGCCCGCGAATTCCGGTGGGACGCGACTGCCCGGCGCGTGCACGACGTGTATCGAGAAGCCATCGAGCACCGGCAATGCGCATCGGCATAGACGCCCGTGAGCTGTCGGGCCGCGCGACCGGCGTGGGGAGATATCTGAGCGGCCTGCTGCGCGAATGGGCCGCCGATCCGCAGGCGCGGCGCCACGAGTTTGTGCTCTACGCCTCGCAATCGCCTGCGCTGTCGCTCGATTGCCGGCACTTTTCGACGCATCAGGTGTCCGGCGGGCCGGGCACATGGTGGGAGCAGGTCCGTTTACCACCCGCGGCCCACGGGGACCATCTGGACGTCTTCTTCGCGCCGGCCTACACGGGGCCGCTCTTCCTCTCGGCGCCAACCGTGGCGACCATCCACGACGTGTCGTACGTCGCCCACCCCGAGTGGTTTCACCTGCGCGAGGGACTGCGGCGACGGTGGCTGACGCGCCGCACGGCGTCGCGCGCGCGGGCGGTCATTACCGTCTCGGAGTTCTCGCGCCGCGAGATCGTGGAGCGGCTGAAGGTATCCGCTGAGCGGGTCCGCGTCATCCCGCAAGGCATCGACGCGCCGGCCACCGTATCGGTGTCCCCGCGGACCGAGCCGCGCGTCCTGTACGTCGGATCGATCTTCAATCGACGACACGTGCCCGATCTGGTCCGCGCATTTGCGCCGGTGGCGCGCCGGCATGCCGACGCCTCACTTGATATCGTCGGCGACAACCGCAGCTACCCGCACGAAGACGTCAACGCGGTCATCGACCGCGAGCAGCTCGGCGGCCGCATCCGCTGGCATCAGTACGTGTCGGATGAACACCTTGGCGAGCTGTACGCACGCGCGCGCGCGTTTGCCTTCTTGTCGGAGTACGAAGGGCTCGGCATGACGCCCCTCGAAGCACTCGCGGCAGGCGCGCCGCCGGTGCTGCTTGACACGCCGGTGGCGCGCGAGAGCTGCGGCGAGGCGGCCCTCTACGTCGAGTTGGGCGACGTCACACAGGCTCTCGAGCGTCTGCTGTACGACGAACAGACGCGGACCCGATTGCTCGCGGCCGCACCTGGCGTGCTCGCGAGATACAGCTGGCCGAGAGCCGCGCGCGAGACGCTGGCGGTGCTCGAACAGGCGGCGCAGTCGTAAATGGACCTCTCGATCGTCATTGTCTCGTTCAACGCTCGCGCCGATCTGGTGCGCTGCCTGCAGTCGCTTCACGATCACCCCGTCGCGCGCCCGCACGAGATCATCGTCGTCGACAACGGGTCACGTGACGGGAGCGCCGAGGCCGCGCGGCGCTGGCCCGCTGTACGCGTGATCGAAACGGGCCACAACCTCGGATTCGCGGGCGCGAACAACGTCGGCATTCAGGCGAGTGCCGGGGCCAACCTGTTGTTGCTGAACAGCGACACGGTCGTCTCCCCGCGCGCCGTCGATCGGCTGCTCGAGGCTCTCGACCGCCACCAGGACGTGGCCGTCGTCGGTCCGCGGCTCGTCGACGCCAATGGCCGCGCGGAGCTCTCGTTCGGCCGGATGGTCGGACCCTTCAGCGAACTCAGGCAGAAGTTCCTGGTGCGAGGGCACGCGCGGCACGCACCGGTTGTCGCGGCCCACGTCGAGCGGGCCACGCGACGCGAACAGTTCCCCGACTGGGTCAGCGGCGCCTGCCTGCTCGTCCGCCGTCCCGACGCCGAAGCCGTGGGCCTGCTCGATGCCCGCTACTTCATGTATCTGGAGGACGTGGATTTCTGCGCCGCGATTCGCGCACGTGGGCGTCGTGTGCTGTTTACGCCGGACGCGGAGGTCGTCCACCTTCGGGGGCGATCCGCGCAGTCGGCACCCGCCACCACGAGCCGCGCCTACCGCCGCAGCCAGCTCGCCTTCTACGAAAAACACCACCCCCGATGGGCGCCGCTCCTCAAGCTGTATCTGCAGCTCCGCAAAGCCGATATATAAGCAGGCGACCTATGCCTGATTCTTCGCCGACATACAGCTGGACTTGCCCGACCTGCGGCCGCCGGGTACCGGCCAAGCTGGACGCGTGCCGCTGCGGCTTCGTCCAGCGGCCTTTGGCCCCTCCGCCCGCAGAGGCACGAATGGTATGGCCGGACGAGGCGCGACGTGATTCAGGTTTTCGCGGATTGGCTGTTGTCGGCGTCGTTGGAATCGCGGCGATCGGGGCTATCTGGTACGCGAGCAACCGACCCGGAGAAACGCCGGCCGCCCGAACGACAGCAACAACAACGCCGGCAGGGCCGCGCGCGGTCGGGCCTCTCTGGTACCGACGCGCGCCGCGACGCCGGCGGAGACGCCACCCGCCGACGTTCAGCCCATGTCAACACAGCCCGTCGCCGCACCGACCACGGTGGCGGCTTTGCCGACATCGGTCGCGGATTCGTCGCTCGAGGATCTCGTCGCCCGCGTCAGCCCCGCCGTCGTTGTCGTCGAAACCTCAGCGGGCCGCGGCAGCGGCTTCTTCGTGCGACCAGACACCATCATCACCAATGCACACGTGGTGGGCTCGGACACGATCGTTTCAATCCGTCGCTCGGCCGGCGACGTCAGCACCGCGCGAGTGGAGTCCGTGGCGCGCGACGTCGATCTGGCGATCCTCAAACTGTCCAGCGTTCAGCCCGACCAGCCCACGGTGTCGCTTGGCACGGCCAGCGGCATCCGCACGGGCCAGGAGGTGGTTGCCATCGGCTCGGCGCTCGGCGTCCTCCAGAACACGGTCACGCGCGGGATCGTGAGCGGCGTTCGACAGGCGGGCGGTGTCACGCTGATCCAGACCGATGCGGCCATCAATCCGGGCAACAGCGGTGGTCCGCTCGTGAATCGCCACGGTGACGTGATCGGGATCAACACGATGGGCATCGCCTCCGCGCAAGGCATCTCATTCGCCGTGTCCATCGACCACGTCCAGGGCCTTCTCGCCGGACGGCACGTGAGCAATACGATGACGACGCCCGCGTCGAGCCTGAACCAGACGCTCGGCTCGCGCGCATCAGGCTCCGACACCGACTCGACACGCGAGCAGGGCGCGCGCGCCTACGAACAGACGATTGCGGAGTTGGCGAGGCGCGCGGACGCGCTCGACGACTACTGGCGGCGCTTCCGGTCGTCCTGCTACCGCGGCCCCGTTTCCGGCGGCTTCGATCGGGAGTGGTTCGCCGTCTTCGACTCCCGCGCGATGCAGGGCGTCGTGGCGAAGGGATGCGACACCGCGTTTTCGGACATCCAGCAGCAGGCGACCGCCGTGCGTGACGGCGTTCGGTCGGCCGAAGAGCCCGCGCGGCGAGCCGACGTGTACCCCGGCACGCGCCGCGAGATCCTGCGCAAGTACCGGTTCGACTACGCGGGCTGGAATCGGTAATCGCGACAGAAGCGCGACAAGTATCATTAGACCGTGCGCATCGGCATCGACGCCCGCAAGCTCCACGACTTCGGGATCGGCACGTACATCCGCAATCTCCTGCGGCAGCTCGCACGGCTGGACGCCGAGACGGACTACGTCATCTTCAGCCGGCGCGACGATTGCGAGACGGTCGGCGCGCTCGGGGCCAATTTTCGCGCCGTGCCGGAAGGCGCCAGGAACTACTCGTTCGCCGAGCAACTGAGCATTCCGATGGCGGTCCGGCGCGAACACCTGACCCTCTTTCACGCCCCTCACTACGTCCTGCCGCCGCTTGTCAGGTGCCCGTCGGTCGTCACCATCCACGACTGCATCCACTTGATGTTTCCGCAGTACCTCCCCAACCGGAGGTCGCTGGCCTACGCCAGAACCCTGATCTCGCTGGCCGCCAAGCGCGCCACGCGGGTGCTGACCGTGTCCGAAAGCTCGAAACGCGACATCCTGCGCTTCGTGGACGTGAAGCCGGAGAAGATCGACGTCATCTACAACTCGTACGACGAACGGTTCGGCATCGAGCCCAATGAAGAGGACATGGCGAGAGTGCGCGAGCGCTACCAGTTGCACGACCGGTTCGTCCTCTACGCCGGCAACGTGAAGCCGCACAAGAACCTCGAGCGGCTCATCGAGGCGTTTCACCTCGTGCGCAATCGCGGTCTCGACGAGCTCAAGCTGGTGCTCATCGGCGACGACATCTCGAGGTACACCGCGCTGCGGCGCGCGGTACATCGCCATCAACTGCACAAGTACGTCCGCTTTCTCGGCTACCTTCCGGAGGAGACGCTCGCCGTCATGTATCGGCTGGCGGGCGTGTTCGTGTTTCCGTCGCTCTACGAAGGGTTCGGCCTGCCGCCGCTCGAAGCGATGGCGAGCGGCACGCCGGTCGTCACCTCGAACGTGTCGTCGCTGCCGGAGGTGGCCGGCGACGCCGCGGTGCTGGTCGATCCGTACGACGCGCACGCCATCGCCGACGGCATTCACCGCGTGCTCACCGACGAGCACCTGCGCGACGACCTGCGGCGCCTCGGACTGGCGCGCGCGAGGCAGTTCTCGTGGGAATCGTCGGTCCGGCGCGTCCGCGAGATCTACGGGCAGGTGGGCGTGAGACGCCGACGCGCCCGCATCGCGCTCGTGCACGACTGGCTGACCGGCATGCGGGGCGGCGAGAAAGTGCTCGAGGTGCTCTGCGAGCGGTTTCCCGCACGCCGAACTGTTTACACTGGTCCACGTCCGCGGCTCGGTCTCGCCCGCGATTGAGCGCCTGCGTCCGCACACGTCGTTCGTGCAGCGCCTGCCGTTGGTCAGGCGCTTCTACCGGCTGTATCTGCCGCTGTTCCCGACAGCGGTCGAACAGTTCGACTTCGATGGCTTCGATCTCGTCATCAGCACCAGCCACTGCGTGGCGAAGTCGATTGTCCGGCCCGGCCGCGCCAGGCATGTCTGCTACTGCCTGACGCCGATGCGCTACGCATGGGACCAGTTCGACGCCTACTTCGGGCCAGAACGGATCGGGCGCGGAGCGAGCGCCCTCATGCGCCACATGATGGCGGGGCTGGCCCGTTGGGACCGCGACACCGCCGGTCGTGCCGACCGCTATGTCGCTATTTCTCATTATGTTGCGGGGAGGATCCGCCGATACTATAATCGCGAGGCGACTGTGGTGTATCCGCCCGTCGATACAGAGTTTTTCTCCCCGGTGCCGTCGGCAGGCTCGACAGCTTCGCTGGCTTCGACTGCCGGAATCACGTCAACGTCCGGCAGTCGCCCATACGCGTTGGTCGTTTCGGCTCTGGTTCCCTACAAACGCGTGGCGCTGGCCATTGAGGCCTGCCGTCTGGCTCACGTGCCCCTCAAGATCGCTGGCGATGGACCCGAGCGCCCACGGCTCGAGCGGCTGGCGGGCCCGTCAGCCGTCAGCGATGTCACGTTCCTCGGACGACAATCCGATCAGGAGCTTCGCGAGCTGTACCGCGGCGCGTCGGTTGTGCTGCTGCCCGGCGAAGAGGACTTCGGCATCGTGCCGGTCGAGGCGCAGGCATGCGGCCGTCCGGTGGTCGCGCTGGGGCGCGGCGGCGCCCTCGAAACCGTGATCGCGAACGAGACCGGCTTCCTCGTGGACGACCCGTCGGCGCCCGCCTTCGCCGACGCGATCGCGCGAGCCCTCGAGACACGGTTTGACACGGCGGCCATCCGGCGGCATGCCGAGCGCTTCGGCCGGGAACGCTTCGGCGACGAGATTTCCGCGCTTGTCGGGGAGAGCGCCTAGGGCATGCTGCGGCGATATAACCGTCTCCTCGTCGCGTTCTACGTCGTCTCGGATGCGCTCCTCGGGCTGTCGGCGTTCATCCTCGCTTACGCCATCCGCTTCCACACCGGCCTGATTCCGATCACCAAGGGCATACCGCCGCTGGCGCAGTACTTCAACGTGCTGCCGTTCATTGCCGTGCTCGTGCCCCTGGGCTTCCAGCTTCAGGGGCTGTACCGGCTGCGCCGCGGGCGATCGCGCGTGGACGATTTCTTCACCGTCTTCGTCGGCACCATCCTCGCCGTCGTCTTCGGGATCGTCACCACGCTGTACGTGCAAACCTATCTCGCCCCGAATGCGGCGAAAGACCGCGGCGCCTTCGAAGTCTCGCAGGCGGTGTGGGGACTGTTCCTGGTGCTGAACGTCACGCTCACCTTCGCACTGCGCGAGCTGATGCGGGAGGTGTTCGAGCGGCGCTGGCGCGCGGGGATCGGCCTCAAACGGATTCTGATTGCCGGCTCGGGCGAGCTCGGCCGTCTGGTCGCGGACAAGATTCTCGAGCACCGCGAGCTGGGCTACCAGATTATCGGCTTCGTCGACAATCGTGCCGCCGGGGATCATCTCGGATACCGCGGTCTGCCGCTGCTCGGCACCATCGAGGAAGCCGCGCCGATTGCCCTGCGTGAATCGATCGATCACCTGTACGTCGCGCTGCCGCCCGAGCAGCACCTGCAGATGATCGACCTCATCGAAGCCACCAGCCGCGAGTGCATCGACGTCAAGGTCGTGCCCGATCTGATGCAGGTCATCGCCCTGCGCGCGCGCCTCGAGGATCTCGACGGGGTGCCGGTCATCAATGTCAACGAGCCGCGCCTGCAGGGTGTCAACACGATCGTCAAACGCGCGCTCGACATCGTGATGTCGGCGGCGTTGCTCATGGTGCTCGCGATTCCCATCGCGCTCCTGGCGGCGCTCGTCAGGCTGACCTCGAAGGGGCCCGTCTTCTACCGGCAGGAGCGCATGGGCCTCGACGGGAAGTCGTTCACGATCGTGAAGTTCCGCTCGATGTCCCACGAGGCCGAGCGCGACACGGGGCCGGTCTGGGCGCGGCACGACGACCCGCGCGTGACGGCGCTCGGCCGTTTTCTGCGCCGGGCCAACCTCGACGAACTACCCCAGCTCTGGAACGTGCTGCGGGGCGACATGTCGATTGTCGGGCCCCGCCCCGAACGCCCGCACTTCGTCGAGCAGTTCAAGCACCGCATCCCGCAGTACATGCTCCGGCACAAGGTGAAGGCGGGCTTGACCGGGTGGGCCCAGGTCAACGGCTGGCGCGGCAACACCGCGCTCGAAAAGCGCATCGAGTACGACCTGTATTACATCGAGAACTGGTCGGTTCGGCTCGATTTGAAAATCATCTGGCTGACGGTCGTCAAAGGCTTCTTCCACAAGCATGCCTACTAGAGACTCGTGGCGAGTGACTCGGGCTCCGGCGAGTCACCAGGCCGCGAGCAGTGGGCCGCGAGCGACAACATGAAAAAACGAGTCGTGATTACCGGGGCGGCCGGCTTCATCGGGTCGCACCTCGCCGAAACATTGCTCGACCGCGACTATGCGGTCATCGGCGTCGACAACCTCCTCACGGGCGACACGGCGAACATCTCGCACCTCGCCAATCGCGATTTCACGTTCATCAAGCACGACGTGACCAACTACATCTACATTGAGGGTCCGGTCGACTACGTGCTGCACTGGGCGAGCCCCGCCAGCCCGATCGACTACCTCGAGCTGCCGATTCCGACGTTGAAGGTCGGCGCGCTCGGCACCCACAAGGCCCTCGGACTGGCCAAGGCGAAGGGCGCGCGGTTCGTGCTCGCATCCACTTCTGAGGTGTACGGCGACCCGCTCGAGCACCCGCAGAAGGAAACCTACTGGGGCAATGTGAATCCGATCGGCCCGCGGGGCGTCTACGACGAAGCGAAGCGCTTCGCCGAGGCGATGACGGTCGCCTACCATCGCTATCACGGCCTGGACACCAAAATTGTCCGCATCTTCAATATGTACGGCCCCCGGATGCGCGTCAAGGACGGCCGCGCGGTGCCGGCCTTCATGTCGCAGGCCCTGCGCAACGAAGACGTCACGGTGTTTGGCGACGGCACGCAGACGCGAAGCTTTACCTACATCACGGATCTCGTGGACGGCATCATCAAGCTGATGCTCTCGGACGAGCACGGCCCGATCAACATCGGCAACCCCCGCGAGATGACGATCGAAGAGATCGCGCGCACGATCATCACGATGACCGGCGCCAAGAGCAAGATCATCTACCAGCCCCTCCCGACCGACGATCCCAAACAGCGCCGGCCCGACATCACCCTGGCCCGAACCCTTCTCAAGTGGGAACCGAAGGTTCCGCTCGAAGAGGGCCTCGTCAAGACGATCGAGTACTTCAGGACGAAGGTGAGGTAATCGGGCGAATGGATCTGTTCCAGATCGACGACAACGGCCGGCTGTTCATGTCGGCGGCGATTCAGCGCTGGAACGTTGTCGTCCCGCATGGCGTGGACGTGGTCATCGATCTCGAAGGCGGCCTCGATCTCTGCATCCCGACGCAGGCGAACCATTGCCTCTACGTCTACTTCCCATTCGAAGATGACGATCGCGAGATGCCGAGCCTGACGAAGCTGCAGGCCGTCTCACAACTCGGCGCGGCCCTCATGCGCGAAGGCCATACCCTGCTGACGCACTGCAGCGCGGGCTTCAACCGATCGGGCCTCGTGGCCGGTCTGATTCTCACGGAGCTGGGCATGCCCGGCGCCGAGGCGCTCGCGCGTATCCGCGAACGGCGCCCCGGCGCGCTGTTCAACGAGATGTACGCGGACTTCCTGACACAACGGAGGGTCGGCACCAGGCTGCCGCCGGACGGGACGCCGGCGCCGGCTACTTCGCAGCCGCCAGCGACCCGAAGTGCTGTTCGTACCGCTTCTTGAACTCGTCCCACGTGTAGGCGTGACTCTGGCCGCCCAGGTGTTCGAGCGCGTAGGTGGCGGCGACGCTGCCCAAGCGGGCTGCCATGTCGTACGGCAGACCGAGCGCGATCCCCTTCATCAGCCCGCCGCGGAACGCGTCGCCGACGCCGGTCGGATCGACGATGGTGTGGGGCTCGACGGCCGGCACGTCCACTTGCGTGTCTTTCGTGAGGACCGACGAGCCCTTCTCGCCCTTGGTGACGATGAGCGCATGGGCCTGCGCCAGGACGTCCTGCTCGCCCATACCGGTTTTCTGGCGCAGCAGTTCGAATTCGTAGTCGTTGCAGATCACCAGGTGAGCGCCGGTCACGCCGTCGCGCAACTCGTCGCCCGACATGCGGGCGCACTGCTGGCCGGGGTCGAAAATAAACGGAATCTTCAGCGTTCGACACTCCTCCGCGTACTGCACCATCGCGCCGGGATCGTTCGGCGAGATAATCGCCAGCCGCGCATCCTTCGCCACGCGGAACGACAACGTGCCCGCGTCGGCCATCGCGCCTGTGTAGAACGACGCGATCTGGTTGTTCGCCGTGTCGGTGCTGCAGAAGAAGCTCGCGGTGAACTTCCCGCCCACCTGCTTGACGAGCGACGTGTCGATGCCCGCCGCCTCGAGCCACTGACGATAGTCGCCGAAGTCCTCACCCGCCGTCGCCATTAGAAACGGCCGCTCGCCGAGCAGCGCCAGTGTGTAGGCGATGTTCGGCGCGCAGCCCCCACGCCGCTTGTCCATCGTGTCGACGAGGAAGCTGAGACTGACCCGATGCATGTGCTCGGGCAGGAAATGCTCGGTGAACTTGCCTGGAAACGACATCAGGTAGTCGTACGCAATCGAGCCGGTCACGATAATCTTCATAGCGATGTCAGTGTCCTTTTTGCGGTCACGGTTTCCAAGGTGCTTCGCGGTCACGGTTTCCAGAGTGCTTGGCGGCCACGGTTTCCAAGGTGCTTCACGGCCACGGTTTCCAAGGTGCTGGCGAGTGCGGCGAGCACCCTATCTGATCGCGCCAAGCACCCTACGTGATCGCACCCAGCACCTTATCTGATCGCACCGAGCACTATCTCATGTATTTCCCGACAATCGGCTCGAGCTCGCGCTTGGTCTGCTCGGGCACGTGCTCCGGCTGAGTCATGATAGCCGTAGCCAGGGCGTCCTTGCACGCGCACGTCCGAGGCCCGGAGATCCGCCCCACCGCTTCGGCAATCGCCTGTTGAGCCATTTTCGCATTCTGAAGCAGATTCTTGATGACCATCTCGACGGTCACCGAATCGTGATCGGGATGCCAGGAGTCGTAGTCGGTGACCAGGGCGAGCGTCGTGAAGCAGATTTCCGCCTCGCGCGCGAGCTTGGCTTCCTGCAGGTTCGTCATGCCGATCACGTCCATGCCCCACGACCGGTACAACTTCGACTCCGCGAGCGTCGAGAATTGCGGCCCCTCCATGTTGACGTACGCGCCTCCGCGGTGAACGGTGGCGCCGGCGTGCTCCGCGGAGTCGGCCGCAATGGCCGACAGCAGGCCGCAGAAGGGATGCGCGAAGGCGACGTGCGCCACGAGGCCGCGACCGAAAAACGTGCTGATGCGGCCCTTCGTCCGGTCGAAGAACTGATCGGGAATCACGATATCGAGCGGCTTGTACTCTTCCTTCAGGCTGCCGACGGCGCTGGCCGAGAGGATCCGCTCGACGCCGAGCACCTTGAAGCCGAAGATGTTCGCCCGGAAGTTGAGCTCCGACGGCAGGAACCGGTGGCCGATGCCATGCCGGGGCAGAAATGCCACCCGCTTGCCGCGCAGCGTGCCGATCACGTACGGTCCGGACGGCTCGCCAAACGGCGTTGCGACCGATCGTTCCTCGCGATCGCTCAACTCCGCCATGTCGTACAACCCGCTTCCGCCGATGATGCCGATGCCGATGCCCCCGCTGGTCTTGGACACACTCATCACGTCAGGCCTGCGCCGGAACCACGCGGCGCTTCCCGTTCTCCTCTCTGATATAGCCCGCGGAAATCGCGGGATCGTGCTCGAAAAACACCAGCGGGTTCTTCTCGCCGGCTTCCTGATAGAACGCCTTCTTGGACGCCAGCGTCTCCATGGGATACAGGTCGTACCCCATGATCCACGGCTCTCCCAGGTGGGCGACCGTCGGGATGAGCTCAGCGACAAACGCCGCCGTTTTGCCGCCCGACTCCATCATGACCATCTGATGGTGCCGGTTGTGTCCACCCGTCCGCCTGACTTTCACGCCGGGCATGATGGTCTGGTCGTCGTCCACGAGCTGCAGCACGCCGGCTTCGGCGAGCGGCACGTAATTATCGGGGATGTAGCTGGCTCGATTGCGCTCATTCGTGTGCAACGCATCGTCCCATTCGCCGCGGCGGACCACGTACTGCGCCCGGGGAAACCTCGGCCGCACCCGGCCGTCCGGGCCCTTCGTGGTGAACCCGCCGGCGTGGTCGAAATGCAGGTGCGTGGCCACGACGATGTCGATGTCTTCGGGTGCAAGGCCGGCTTCGGCCAGCGTGTGATCGAGGTTGCGCGTGCGATCGACGCCGTAAATCTCGTGGAACTTCTCATCGTCTTTGTCGCCGAGGCCGGCGTCAATCAACATCGTCCGAACCCCACGGACGACGAGCGGACGCATGGCGAGCAGGATGCGATTCCGGTCGTCGGGCGTGGTCTTCTTTTCCCACAGCGGCTTCGGTACCACGCCGAACATGGCGCCGCCGTCGAGCCGGAAGAAGCCGTCGAACAACGACACCAGCTCGAGTTCTCCAAGCGTGAAGCGATTGACCGCGCTCGCCGCCGGCGGACGGTGGTCGGTGGCCGTTGAGCGATCGGTCGTGCCCTGCTTGAGCTCCACCAGCACACCGTGCGCGCTCGACGGGTGAATGAACGCCACCTGCGAGCCCTCGGCGCCCGGGCGCGGCTGCGCGTCAACGAGCCGGACGCCGCGCGCCGTCAGTTGCGCCACGGCCGCGCGGAGGTCGTCCACCCGCAGCGTGATGTGGTGAAGGCCAGGCCCGCGCCTCTCGACATATTTGGCAATCGCCGAATCGGCCGCCGTCGCCTCGAGAAGTTCCAGCCTGACTCCGGGGGCCCCCGCCCCGCGGTCACCTTCGCCAACGGGAATGAAGTGCGCGCGCACCTTCTGCGACGCGACGTCTTCGGGTACATCGACCGTCAGGCCGAGCGCGTCCCGATAGAACGAGAGCGCCGCCTGCAAATCCTTGACGGCAATCCCGACGTGGTCGAGAACCGCTTTCATGTCAACGACTGTTCATCACGAAGCCACGAAGAACACGAAGGCACACGATGCATTTTAGTACAAAGCCCATTTTCGCGTCCTTCGTGACTTCGTGATATGCAGGCCCTGCTAGCCGGCGAGGACTCGTTCTCAGCAGTGCGTCAGCCGCCGAATACGGGTCGAGCTCGCGCGAGGCGACGCGGTCCACGACGGCCGCCAGCTCGCCGGCGGCGAGCACGTGGTGTTCGAGGTGCGACATGAATCGTTGTGACACGAGCTCGCGCACCCGGTCCTCGCTTCGCACGCGACGGCGCTCGGCCTGTTTCGATTGGGAATGCGTCCGGAATCTGGCCACCGCGTCCATCAGGTCGGCCACGCCTTCGCCGGTCGTCGCGACAGTCTTCACAACGGGCGGACGCCACCCGCCCGCACCAGCCGGCGCAAGGCTGAGATTCGCCTCGATGGCCGACACCAGTCCGTCGGCACCCTCGCGATCGGCTTTGTTGACGACGAAGATGTCGGCAATCTCCATGATGCCCGCCTTGAGCGCCTGGACGTCGTCGCCTGTTCCCGGCACCAGCGTCACCACCGACACGTCGGCGGTGCGCACGATGTCCACTTCGTCCTGGCCCACGCCGACAGTCTCAATCACGACGATGTCTCGACCCGAGGCGTCGAGCACCAGGGCCGCGTCGGCGGTGGCGCGCGCGAGGCCGCCCAGATGGCCGCGTGTGGCCATGCTGCGAACAAACACGCCTTCGTCGGCCGAGTGCGACTGCATGCGCAGCCGGTCGCCAAGCACAGCGCCGCCGGTGAACGGACTCGTCGGGTCGACCGCCAGGATGCCGATGGTGGAGCCGGCGCGACGGATCTCGGCCGACAGCTTGTCGACGAGCGTGCTCTTGCCGGCGCCGGGAGGACCGGTCACGCCGATGAAGTAGGCGCGCCCGGTGCGCCCGAAGATGGCGCGCACCAGCTCGGCGCTCGCCGGCCCCTCGTCTTCAACGATCGAAATGGCGCGCGCGACGGCCCGCGCCTCGCCGGCGAACACGCGCTCGGCCAGCGTGGAGCTCACGACAGCAGTTGCCGGGCGATGACGAGCCGCTGGATTTCGCTCGTGCCCTCGCCGATGGTGGTCAGCTTGACGTCACGGAAGAACTTCTCAGCCGGGTAGTCCTTCACGAATCCGTATCCGCCGTGGATTTGGACGCAATCGTCGGCCGCCCTCACGGCAATCTCGCTCGCATACAGCTTCGCCATCGACGACTCGAGGGTGGTCCGCATGCCCCGATCCTTCAAGTACGCCGCCCGATAGGTCAAAAGCCGCGCCGCCTCGACGCGCGTGGCGTTGTCGGCCAGCTTCCACTGGATGGCCTGAAAGCGGTTGATGGTCTTGCCGAACGCCATCCGCTCGTCCGCGTACCGCAGGGCCGCCTCATACGCGCCCTGGGCCAGGCCGACGGCCAGCGCCGCAATGCCAATCCGCCCCGCGTCGAGCACCTGCAGCGCGTTGATGAATCCCTGCCCTTCCTCGCCCAGCATCCGATCGGCGGGGACGCGGCAGTCCTCAAACAGCACTTCGCTCGTCTCGCAGGCTCGCATGCCCAGCTTGTCTTCCTTCTTCCCGGCGGTCATGCCCGGCGTCCCGCGCTCGACAATGAAGGCCGAGATGCCCTTCGATCCGCCCGCGCGATCCGTGATCGCCATCGCGACGAGGATATCGCCGACGCGGCCGTGGGTCGTGAACGCCTTCGATCCGTTCAGAACCCAGCCGTCGCCGTCTCTGGCCGCCGCCGTGCGCAGCCCGCCGGCGTCGCTCCCCGAGCTCGACTCGGTCAGCGCCCACGCGCCAATCTTTTCGCCGCGCGCCAGCGGCACGAGGTACGTCTGCTTCTGCGTCTCGCTGCCGAACATCGCGATGTGGGCCGAGCACAGCCCGTTGTGCGCCGCCACGGACAACGCGACCGACGGATCGACGCGTGCCAGCTCTTCAATGCACAAGCAGTAGTCGATGGCCGACATGCCCGCGCCGCCGTACTCCTCGGGCCACTGAATGCCGAGCAGGCCGAGCGAGGCCAGTCTCGGCATCAGCTCACTTGGAAAATGCTGAGTTTCGTCCCACTCTCTGACGTGCGGGCGCATCTCGGCTTCCGCAAACTCGCGCACGGTGCGCCTGAGCAGTTGCTGCTCCTCGGTCAACCGGAAGTCCACATCCGGTATGATGGCAGAAAGGCGGCGCGCGGCAATGAAAAGAAAGGCCATGAAAAGAAGATTGAGAAACGTTCTGACGTGCGGTGTGACGGCTCTTCTGCTGTTGGGGCTGCCGGGCCGCGCCCTCGCCGACGTGACGGTGTTTCTCGGCGCGAACACGTCCCCCGCCAACCGTCAGGTCAAAGGCCTCGCCATCGGCGCCGGTCTGCTGATCGTCGCATTTGAATTCGAGTACGCGGACACCACCGAGGATCCGGCGGCCGGCGCACCGTCACTCAAGACCGGTATGGGAAACCTGCTGCTGCAGACGCCTATCGCGGTGTTGGGGATTCAGCCGTACTTCGTCACCGGCGGCGGCTTCTATCTGGAAGAGCTGGGGACACACAGCGACAAGGGCTTCGCGGTCGGCACGGGCGGCGGCGCGAAGATCTCGCTCGTCGGCCCTCTCCGCCTGCGTGTGGACTACCGCGTCATCAAGCTGGGAAGCGGCGCGCTGACCACGCCAACGCACCGCGTCTACGCAGGATTGAACTTGAAGTTCTGACCCCGGCCGCCGGCCGCGAGGGCTACTTGCCGAGGTCTTGAATCAACGCGAGATTGACGATGTTCATGCCTTGGGCGTAGGCCTCGGCATATTTCTTCAGAATGTCGTTCACTTCGGCTCCAGTGAAGCCCTCGCTGATGATGGTCGACACCTGATAGTCCGCGCCCTTGACGGCGGGATCGATGATGTAGACGTAGAGGACGTTCGCGCCGGCCGGATCGGGCGACTTGAACACCTTCCAACCCTTGGCCTGTTCCTTGCGCTCGGGCTTTTCACTCTTGCCGAGCGCTTCCTTCAACTTCGCCATCACCATCTCGAAGTCGGCAGTGCGATCGGCCTTGATGAAGTTGAGCACCATGCCGCCGTCATTCGGGAACAATCGGGTCGTCGGTGCCGGCGTGGCCTGCGCCGCGGGAGCGGGAGCGGCCTGCCCGGCATGAAGAGAACTTGCCGACAGCACGCCAACAACCAGTCCAAGGGCACTCAACACATGTCGGCCCTGAGCAGCCGGCAACCTGGGGGATCGGACCATCACTGCCTCCTTCGTGAAAGGCGGTTACTGTAGCGTACTCTTTGGCTACACGAAAACAGCCATCACCTCATGAGCAAGAAGCATTCCCCGACGTGTCAGCCAGAGACGGCTCCCCTCGTGGCGAAGCAAACCCAGGTCGACGAAGTCCGCCAGATCGCCTCGGTGTTTTTGCCAGACGTCCACGCCGTACCGGTCACGAATGGCGTCGAGATCGACCCCGTCCGTCAATCGCAGTCCCGTGAACAGCGCGTCGCCCAGCCGCTCCTCCGCTGACATCGGCCGGACCTCGATCGCGGCCGATTCGCCGCCATGGATGCGCGCGATGTAGTCGTCGGTGCCGGCGACATTCTTCGCTCGCACGCCGGCCTTTGTCGTGTGCGCGCCACACCCAAATCCGAGCCATTCGCCGTCGGTCCAATACTTGAGGTTGTGGCGCGATCGGCGGCCCGGCTTCGCCACGTTCGAGATTTCATACTGCTCGTATCCCGCGTGCTCGAGCCGTTCCATCGCCGCCACGTACATCGTCGCCGCGTCGTCATCCGGCGCCTGGGACCACCGTGCGCGCGCCATCTCTTCCTTGAGCGGCGCGTTCGGGTAGACCTCCAGCAGGTAGAGCGAGAGATGCTCGGGTCCGATGCTGATCGCCGCATCGACAGATTCCAGCCAGTCCTCGACGCGCTGTTCGGGCAGCCACATCATCAGGTCGAGGCTGAGATTGTCGAAGCCCGCGCGGCGCGCCTCGTCCACCGCCAGGCGCGCCCGATCGGCGCTGTGCAGGCGCGAAAGACGCCGAAGCTCCTCTTCGCGAAACGACTGGACGCCGAAGCTGACACGGTTCACGCCGGCGGCGCGAAACGCCTCGAGCTTCGCCACGTCGACGGTTTCGGGGTTCGCCTCGAGCGTGACCTCGCAGTCGCCCGCGACATCGAACGTCTCACGGCACGCGGCGATGAGCTGCGCCACCTCCACGGGATCGAGCAGCGACGGCGTCCCTCCGCCAAAGTAGATCGTGTCGGCTGCCGCCCTTCCTGCTCCTCCAGCCGTCCCCGCCCCTCCTGCCCTCGTGATCTCCCCAAGCAGCGCCTCGACGTACCGCGCCTTCTGGGCCCCATCGAACAGACCGCGATTGAAATTGCAGTAGTTGCAAATGGCCGAACAGAAGGGGATGTGGAGATAGAGGCCTAACATTGAGTAATTGGGTAATCGAGTAATTGGGTAATTGGGTAATTGGGTAATTGGCCTGGGCAATGCCACAAGCCATCGAATTGCCCAATTACCCAATTACCAGATTACCCAATTACCAGATTCATGACCCCGCCCGGCCTCCCGGCCACTTGAGGTCGCCTTTGCCGTCGCGGATCTGCGCCCGGGCCTGGCGGCCTCCGCCGCGGGGTGTCGGGAGCGCCGTCTTGTTGCGCAGCTTCCACATGGCCGTGAGATCGTCCGGACCGGCGTTCTCAGGCCGTTCGCGGTAATCGGCCGCATCCATGACCACGAAGTCGCACATCTCGTGCAGTCGCGACCGCATACGCACGCCAATCCGAAACAAGAGCGAGTTGGGCTCCGTGTCGTCGGGGATATCGGGATAGTTCGACGTAAAGAGCGTCAGCCGGCGCTCGTTGTACCGCGTGTTGACGATGAGATTCATGGTTTCGTCGACCCACTCGGACGTCTTCTCGGCGCCCAGGTCGTCGAGTACCGAGCAACTCGGCCTGCATGACCGGCCGCAGCACGTCGAGCTCGGTGGTGCGCGTCGACGGATCGTAGGTGCTGCGGATGACCCGCAGCAGGTCGCGCGTGTCATAGAACAGGCCGCGCGCCCCGGTCGTCTGGATGGCCTGCTTCAGCACGGCCACGGCGAGATGTGTCTTCCCGACGCCGGGCTGTCCCTCGAGAAACAGTCCACGTCCGACTTCGGGAAAGGCATCGGCGACGCGCCGCGCCTGCACGACCGCCTTCTTCAGCGACTCGTTGTACGCCGTGAAGTTGCCGAGCGTGCAGTGGAGATAGCGCTTCGGTATGTTCGCGTCGGCGAGCCGCTGACGGCCGACGTTCTCGCGCCAGCAGTCGCAACGCACCACGCGGCGCACGCCGGCCGGCGAATCACCGCCCGTGACCTTGCCGCTCTCCACCGCAATATCGTTCGTGGCCGGCTTCCAACCGGTGTCGTCGCAGAGCGGGCAGGCCATGTCAGTTGAGGTGGCTGCGCAGCCGGGCCAACTGCTGCAGTTTGCCTTTGGCCCGCAACTCGATCTGCCGGATGGTGTCGCGCGAGAGGAGCGGGCGGTCGGCGACTTCCTGCTGCGTCCCCAGCTCGTCCTCGTCGAGGCCGAATCGCAGCCAGACCATTTCCTGGTCCTTGCCACCGAGCTCGTGCAGCGCGTCGGCGAGCTCGTGCCAGTCGCTCCCGTGCGCCATCCCTTCGTCGACGCCCAAATGGTCCTGCATCAGGTGGCCCAACTCGTCGTGGCGCACCTCGGGCTCCATCCAACCCATCGGAAGCCTCAGGGCGTCAATGGCCTCTCGTTCGCGGGTCGCCAGCACCTGCGGCGGAAACGAGCACGCACGCGCCCCGCTCGTCATGCCGTTGACCATGCTTTGCCGGACCCACCAGGCCGCCTCGCTGATGAACTTGACGTTGCGCGACGGGTCGAACCTCCGCGCCGCTTCGATGAGGCCGCGGTTGCCTTCGTGAATCAGATCGAGCAGCGACACGCCGCAGCCCAGATAGCGCTTCGCGCAACGCACGACGAACCGGAGATGGGATTGGACCAGCCGCAACACGGCGGCTTCGTCGCGGCTGCGCCGGATGCGAACACCGAGCGATCGTTCTTCGTCGGCGGTCAGCGGGGGCAGCTTCGCGATCTGACGCAGGTACGCCGCGAGCGCGCTGGCGTCACTCGTCGCGTCATGACGCTTCGACATTGAGACGCCACTATACATCGAAACGCAAAACGAAAATCGCGAACGTCACGCGCCGGACGAAAGGGTCGCGCTATTTCGCGCTGTGCGTTTTGCGTTTGGCGTTTTCGGCAGGCGGCGCCGCGCGAACGAGATCGGTGGGCGACGACTTGACCAGGGCCGTCGAGAGACGCTGCTCCCAATCATCGAGCCCGCGGGTCATCTCGCGCTTCACATATTCCATGAACTCGTTGACCTCGTGCTGCATCAGCTCGGTCTTCCGGCGCATGTTGAGGATGATCTCGACGCCCGCCAGATTGACGCCCAGGTCGCGGGTGAGCGACAGAATCGTTTCGAGCTGCTCCAGGTCCTCTTCAGAGTAGAGGCGCGTATTGCCGTCCGTGCGCGACGGCTTGAGCAGGCCTTCGCGTTCGTACAGGCGAAGCGTTTGCGGGTGGATGTTGTACTTCTGGGCCACCGCGCTGATCATGTAGTACGCTTTGCCGGACTTCTTCATCGGCTCGTCTTCATCAGCTCGTCTGTATCAACTCGTCTTTGTCAACTCTTCGCGGACTCTTTCCGGACGTCCTCGACGTTGATCTTGCCGAATTCCCTCAGCAGTTCCTTCGAGCGCTCGTCGAGCAGCTTTGGCAGCACGAGCCGGACTTCGACCACCAGGTCGCCGCGCCTCCCGGTGCGGCTCGACGCCACGCCGCGTTCGCGCAAGCGGAAGCGCTGGCCCGACTGCGTGCCCGGCGGCACGCGCAGCCGCGTCGCGCCCTCGAGCGCCGGCACCTCGATTCTGGCGCCGAGCGCGGCTTCGTGAATGGCCAGCGGGACGACGACGTGCAGGTCGTCGCCTTCCCGTTCGAAGAGCGGATGCGGCTCCACGGTCACGGTGATGTACAGATCGCCGCTTTCCCCGCCGTTGCGGCCGACGTGTCCCTTGGCGGGCACCCGGATGCGCGCGCCGTCGGCCAGACCGGGCGGCACGTTGATCGTCAACGGTTCCGTGCGGGTTTCCACCTGCTGTCCGTCGCAGGTCGGACAACGCGCCTGCCGCTTCCGCCCCGATCCGCTGCAGTTGGCGCACGGCCTCGAGAACACCATGTGGCCGCGCGCCGACTTCACCACGCCCGACCCGAGACAGGACGAGCACCGGGTCTCGGCGACCTGAAGGCGGCCGAGCCCCTTGCACGCGCGGCAGTGCTCCTGGCGGGTGACGGTCACCTGCCGCTGTCCGCCGCGCATCGCGTCCAGAAAGGTCGCCGTGATCGGCTGATGCAGGTCGGCGCCGCGCACGGCGACGCCCTCGTGGCGGACGTCGCGCTGATTGAGCACGTCGGCAAACAGATCGCCGAACGTCGGCGCCGACGCCCCGCTGACGCTGGCCGAGAAATCGAACCCTTCGAAGCCGTACGTGGACGGTTCCGCCAGGATCGCATGACCGATCGCGTCGTACCGGCGCCGGCGCTCCGGGTCGCTGAGCGTCTCGTACGCCTCGGCAATCTGGCGGAACTGCGCTGCCGCCATCCGGTCTCCGGGATTGATATCCGGATGGAACCGGCGCGCCAGGCGCTTGTAGGCCCGCTTGATGTCGCTGACGGCGGCGCCCCGCTCGATGCCGAGGATGATGTAGAAGTCCATGCCCCGCTGATTCAAATTACCCAATTACCCAATTACTCGATTACCCAATTACTCGATGACCCGATCCCAAGATCACTGTTTCCCCTCGTCCACCACCTCGGCATCGATCACGTCGCCCTTCTGATCGCCGCCCGCCGAGGCGCCCGGCGCTGCGCCGCCGCCTGACGCCCCGCCACCCGCCGCGCCACCGCCCGGCGCCTGCTGCTTGTACAGCGCCTCGGCGGCTTTGTGCTGCGCCGAGGTGAGCTGATCGAGCGCCCGCTGCAATTCAGCCGCATCGGTGCCCTCGCTGGCTTTCTTGACACTCTCCATGGCCGTCTCGATCGCCTGCTTGTCTGAGGCGCTCAGCTTGTCGCCCGTGTCCTTGATCATGCGCTCGGCGCCGTAGACGGCCTGGTCGGCGCGGTTGCGGGTCTCGATCTCGTCGCGGCGCCGCTTGTCTTCGTCGGCGTGCGACTCGGCTTCCTTCATCATCCGCTCGACTTCGTCCTTGTTGAGGCCGCTCGACGCCGTGATGGTGATTTTCTGTTCCTTGCCGGTGCCCAGGTCCTTCGCCTGGACATTCACGATGCCGTTCGCGTCGATGTCGAAGGTGACCTCCACTTGAGGCACGCCCCGCGGCGCCGGCGGCAGGCCGATGAGGTGGAATCGGCCGAGCGTGCGATTGTCGCGCGCGAGCGGCCGCTCGCCCTGCAGCACATGGACTTCCACGCTCGTCTGGTTGTCGGCGGCCGTCGAGAAGATCTCGCTCTTGCGCGTCGGAATCGTCGTGTTGCGCGGAATGAGCGGCGTCATGACGCCGCCGAGCGTTTCGATCCCGAGCGAGAGCGGCGTCACATCGAGGAGCAGCAGATCCTTGACGTCGCCGGCGAGCACGCCCGCCTGCACCGCGGCGCCGACCGCCACGACCTCGTCCGGGTTGACGCCCTTGTGGGGCTCCTTTCCGAACAGTTCCTTGACGATTTGCTGCACCTTCGGGATGCGGGTCGACCCTCCGACGAGCACCACTTCGTCGATCTTCGACGGATCGAGGCCGGCATCCGACAGCGCCTGCTTGGTCGGGCCGACGGTTTTCTGCAGCAGGTCGTCCACGAGCTGCTCGAACCTGGCGCGCGTCAGCTTCATCTGGAGGTGCTTCGGCCCGGTCTGATCCGCCGTGACGAACGGCAGGTTGATGTCCGTCTCCATCACGGTCGAGAGCTCCATCTTCGCCTTCTCCGCCGACTCCCGCAGCCGCTGCAGCGCCATTCGATCCTTGCCGAGATCGATGCCGTCGGTCTTCTTGAACTCGGTGATGATCCAGTCGATGATGCGCTGGTCGATGTTGTCGCCGCCGAGGTGCGTGTCGCCGTTGGTCGCTTTGACCTCGACGACGCCCTCACCCACTTCGAGGATCGAGATGTCGAAGGTGCCGCCGCCGAAATCGTAGACGGCAATCGTCTCGTCCTTCTTCTTGTCGAGGCCGTAGGCGAGCGCCGCGGCCGTCGGCTCGTTGACGATGCGCATCACCTCGAGCCCGGCGATCTGGCCCGCGTCCTTGGTGGCCTGCCGCTGCGCGTCGTTGAAGTACGCCGGCACCGTGATCACGGCCTTGCTCACCGGCTGACCCAGGTACTCTTCCGCCGCCTGCCGCAGCTTCTGCAGAATCATCGCGGAGATTTCCGGTGGCGGGTATTCCTTGCCGCTGGCGTTCACGCGCGCATCGTTGTTGCTGGCGCGCACCACCTCGTAGGGCACCATCTTCATCTCTTCGTCGACCTCGTCGAACTTGCGGCCCATGAATCGCTTGATCGAGAAGATGGTGTTCTCGGGATTCGTCACGGCCTGGCGCTTGGCGACCTGGCCGACCAGCCGCTCGCCGGTTTTCGCGAACGCCACCACCGACGGCGTCAGCCGGCCGCCCTCGGGATTGGTAATCACCACCGGTTCTCCGCCTTCCATGACGGCGACCACGGAGTTGGTCGTACCCAGATCGATGCCGATAATTTTGCTCATTGAAACCTCGTAGACGGTCGTGAATCGGGCGAGATCACTCGGGAGAGGCCCGAAGATGATTCCCGTCTAAGTATAAAAGTTGAGCGAAAGACAGTCAACATTTGAGCAAGCTCGCCCGGCTCCACGTCGCCTGAGCCCTTGCTTCCCCGCCCTAGCCCCTAGTCCCCTAGTCCCCAGCCCCCTAGTCCCCTTTTGACTGGTCCTTGGTACACTAGCCGCGTGGCCCATTACGTCATTCGCATCGCGCGCAACGCCAGCATCATCGCGCTCTTCGTCGTCACCGCGATCCTGGGCATCCTGAGCGGCGTCCTGTTCGCGTACGCGGGCGACCTGCCGCGGATCTCCGCGCTCGACAACTACACGCCCAGCACCATCACGCGCCTCTACACGGCGAGGGGCCAGGTGATCGGCGAATTCGCCACCCAGCGCCGCGTGATCGTCGGGTACGACGACATCAACCCGCTCCTGCGGCAGGCGATCATCGCCACTGAGGACGCCGAGTTCGAACGACACTTCGGCGTGAACATCTGGCGCATCTTCGTCGCGGCGATGACCGACATCGCCGAGCGGCGCGCCGCGCAGGGCGCGAGCACCCTGACGCAGCAGCTGGCGAAAAACCTGCGCGAACAATTCGGGCTCACCAACGAGAAGTCCATCGAACGAAAGATCAAAGAGGCGATCGTCGCCATTCAAATCGAGAAGCGCTACACCAAGAAAGAGATCTTCACCATCTACTGCAACCAGATGTACCTCGGTCACGGCGCGTACGGCGTCGAAGCCGCGTCACGGCTGTACTTCAACAAGTCAAACAAGCAGCTCAGCCTCGACGAGGCGGCGCTCATCGCCGGCATCTTTCAGACGCCCGAGCGCCAGAGTCCGTTCGTGAACATGAAGCGCGCCACGACGCGCCGCAACGTCGTCCTGCAGCGGATGGCCGACGAGCGCTACATCACGCAAACCCAGGCCGACGCGGCCAAGCAGAAGCCGATTGTGACGGTCGGTCAGCCCAACCAACCGCCCGGCATTGCGCCCTTCTTCGTGGAAGAGGTCCGCAAGCATCTCGAGCGCGAGTATGGCGCGAAGGTGCTGTACGAAAACGGCCTGTCCGTGACCACGACGCTCGACACCCGATTGCAGGATCTGGCGAACCGCGCGATCGAGCACGGGCTGCGCGGCTACGACAAGCGCCACGGCTGGCGCCGCCCGACGCGAAACGTCCTGGCCGACGGCCGCACGATTGACGGCGTCAAGGACGAGCGCTGGAATCGCCCGATCGCGGTTGGCGACGTCGTGCCCGCCGTGGCCGTGACCGCGCCGAAGACCGGCCCCGCCCGCGTGAGGTTCGGACGCTACCATGCGGATCTCGGCCGCGAGGGCTACACGTGGACGCGCCGCACGTCCGCGGCGGATTTATTCAAGCCGGGCGATCTCATCGAGGTCGCCGTCACGAAAATTGACGCCGCGACCGGCGCGGCTGCCGTCACGCTCGACCAGACACCGCTCGCCGAAGCCGCGCTCCTCGCCATCGACAATCACACGGGCCAGATCAAGGCGATGGTCGGCGGTTGGAGCTTCAGCCGCAGCAAGTTCAATCGCGCCGTGCAGGCGTATCGTCAGCTTGGGTCGACCTTCAAGCCGATCGTCTACACCGCGGCCATCGATCGCGGCTACACGCCGACGTCGATTCTCGTGGACGGGCCGGTCAGCTATCCCGGCGGCAACGGACAAACCTGGAGCCCGCACAACTACGATCACAAGTTTCTTGGGCCGATCACCCTCCGGTACGCGCTCGAGGAATCGCGCAACATCCCGGCGATCAAGATGATGGACGCCCTGGGGACGAAGAACGTGCTCGACTACGCGAAGCGCTTCGGATTCGAGGAGGACTTTCCGCCGTACCTGCCGATCGCGCTCGGCGCGGGCGATGCGACGCTGCTCGACATTACGAGCGCCTACACGACGTTTCCGAACCAGGGCGTGCGGATGAAGCCTTTCATCGTGCTCAGCGTGAAAGATCGCGACGGGAACCTGCTCGAGGAAAACCGCGCCGAGCCGAGCGACGTCATCCGCGCGGATACGGCGTACGTCATGACCAACCTCCTCCGCGGAGTCCTCAGCCCGCGCGGCACGGGGGCGCGGGCCGCTGGCCTCGCGGCCGAGTGGCCGCTCGCGGGCAAGACGGGGACGGTTGACGACAACACCGACGCGTGGTTCGTCGGATTCGATCCCGACATCACGGTCGGCGTCTGGATCGGGTTCGACGACAAGCGCAAGTCGCTTGGAGCGCAGGAGCAGGGAGCCTTCGTCGCCCTGCCGATGTGGATGGAGTTCATGAAGGCCTACATCGATGGGCGTCCCGACAAGGACGACCCGCCGGACTTCGACGCGCCGGGCAATATCGTCTTTGTCGCCGTGGACAAGTCAAACGGCAGCGTCCTCTCGCCCAGCACGCCGGGCGCCATCGGTGAAGCGTTCATCGCCGGCACCCAGCCCGGCGGCATCAACCGCGCCCCGTAACCGCGCGCCGCGCGGAACGCTAAACGGAAAACGGAAAACGCAGAACGGAAAACGCAGAACGAGGAAGGCCGTCTTGCATTTTACGTTTTGCGTTTTCCGTTTTCCGTTTTCAACATTCCCAGTCCGATCGTCCACATCAGCGACGCTTCGGGCAGGCGGAAGAGCCAGGTTGCGGCGAAGAACACCAGCCCGTAGGGTCCCAGCACCAGCACAGCGGTGACAACGGGATGAAACGTGGGAATTGACAGCTTGATCGCCCACGCGACCGTCGCGCCGGCGGCGGCTGAGGCCCACAGCCTGGCGGTGTAGCCGGCCGCGAGGCCTGTTCGGCCGATGCGTCCGTGGAGCGACCGTTTCAGCAGCCACATCTCGACCCATCCCGCGATGCCGAACGACGCCGTCAATCCGGCGGCGCCCCATTTGGCCGCGAGCCCAAGCATCGCCGGCAGCGGGAACGCGAAGAGGTAGCCGAGCGCGGTCGTCAGCGTCACGCGGACGAGCGCGCATCGAAGCGGCGTACGCGTGTCGCGCAGCGCATAGTAAGTTGACGCGTACAACCGCGCCAGCGTCTGCGCCAGCAGACCGACGGCCGAACCCGCGAGGATGGCCCAGACGTACTGCGCGTCGGCGTGACCGAACCGGCCGGTTTGAAACAGTGCGGCGGCGACGACGTCGCCGAGCGCCAGGAACGCCATCGCTGACGGGACGACGAAAAACGCGATCTGGCGCAACCCGGCGTCGAGGCGCCGGCGGACGCTGTCGAGCGCGGTGGCGACGCCGTCGACGCTGACGGCGCCTGAAAGCGCCGACAACGCGGGCAGCTCCGCCGCCGACACGGACATGCCGAACAGGCTCACGGGAAGGAGATACAGCGACTGGGCGTTCGCCAGCGCGGTGACCGCCCCTGTGGGCAGGAGCGTCGCCAGCAGCGTGTCGATATAGCCGCTGAGCTGCGCCACGCCGCGGCTGAGAAACACCGGCGCGAAATTCGCGACGATCGTTCTGACGTGCGGCGACGCCGTGTCGAGCGATGGCCGCACACCGGGAGCGAGCGCCCAGACGATCGGCAACTGGGCGATGAACATCAGCGCGCTGCCGGCAACCGACCCCCATGCGAGCATCGCGGCCAGCCGAGGGAGCTCGGTGCCGCTGCCGAAGGCGACGAGCGTCGCGATCATCGCGGCGTTCCACACGACCGGCGCGGCGTATGACACCAGGAAGCGATGGTGGCTGTTCAGCACGCCGAGACACCACGCCGACATGACCATCAGCCCGGCGCCCGGAAACAGGATGCGCACGAGGAGGATCGTCAGATCTCTGGTCGAGCCGCTGAAACCCGGCGCAATGACGTCGATCAGGAGCGGCGTGGCCAGCACGCCGACGAGGACGATCGCGCTGACGGCCAGCGCCAGGAGCGATGCGACGGCGCCGGCGACGCGATCGGCCGTGTCAGGCTCACCGCGTCCGAGCAGCGAGGCGTAGACAGGGATGAACGATCCCGACAGCGCGCCCTCGCCAAACAAGTTGCTGAGGACGTTCGGGATCTTGAACGCGGCCATGAACGCGTCGGCGGCGGCGGTAAGGCCGAAATAGTGCGCGAACACGCGCTGGCGCACGAGGCCCGCGAGCCGGCTGCACAAGATGCCGATCGCGACGAGCAACGCCGACCGGCCCGTGCGCGGGACCCGAGGGCCTCCGGCCGGCGCAGGCGGCTCAGTCAAGATCGTCGTCTGGCGCGGCCTGACCGAGCGTGCCGGTGGATTTCTGCATCAGATAGGCCTTGATCAACCCGTCGAGGTCGCCGTCGAGCACCCGATTCACGTCGCCGATCTGCTCCTTCGTCCGGTGATCCTTGACCATCTGGTACGGGTGCAGGACGTAGCTGCGAATCTGGCTGCCGAACGCGATGGCGCTCTTCGTCCCGCCGATCTGATCGAGCCTGGCCTGCTGCTCTTTCAGCTTCAGATCGTACAGGCGCGCCTTGAGCACTCGCATCGCCGAGTCTTTGTTCCGGTGCTGCGACCGTTCGTTCTGGCATGACACGACGATGCCGCTCGGGAAATGGGTGATGCGGATGGCCGAGTCGGTCACGTTGACGTGCTGCCCGCCGGCGCCACTCGACCGATACGTGTCGATCCGGATGTCCTTGTCGTCGATCTCGACGTCGACGTCTTCCGGCAACTCGGGCCAGACGTAGACCGACGCGAACGATGTATGACGGCGCGCGGCGGAGTCGAACGGCGAAATCCGCACGAGCCGGTGGACGCCCACCTCGGCCGACAGCAGGCCGTACGCGTACTCGCCGGCCACGGTGAACGTGGCGCTCTTGACGCCGGCCTCCTCTCCGGGCTGGTAGTCGATGAGCTCGCGCTTGAATCCCCGTCGCTCCGTCCAGCGCATGTACATCCGCAGCAGCATCTCGGCCCAGTCCTGCGACTCGGTGCCTCCGGCGCCCGGGTGAATCGTGACGATCGCGTTCCTGCCGTCGTGCTCGCCGCCGAGCATCTTCTTGATTTCGCCGGCCTGCACTTCCTGGTCGAGCGCCTCGACGGCCTGCGCGAACTCGGCGTCCACGGCCTCGCCCGCGGCGGCCCACTCCACGAGCACACCGAGATCGTCGCTCCTCTTCTTGAGCGACTCTGTCAACTCGCGTTCCTGCTCGAGCCGGCGGCGGCGTCGCAGCACTTTCTGCGCGTCGGCCTGGTCCTTCCAGAAATCGGGCGCGGCGGCGCGCGCCTCGAGACGGGTCAGCTCTTCGTCGGGGCGGGCGGCTTCAAAGATAGCTCCGCAGATCCGCAGCACGCTTGCTGAGATCCTGGTAGCGGCGCATCAAATCGTCGACGGTCGGCATGCCGCCTATTGTACACGGCGCCGCGCGGCCACGAGCAGCACGAGCGTGACCACGCCGGACGCGTACGCGAACACGTCGCCGATGCGCGAATACACCGTCGACACGGTGAGGAGCCGTGCATCGCCCACGATAACTGCCGGCTGAAAGATGTCGCTGCGCGCGAGGACCCGCCCGTAGGGATCGACGATGCCGCTGATGCCCGTGTTGGCCGCGCGCACGAGATATCGGCCCTCTTCGATCGCGCGCATCGAGGCCTGCTCGAAGTGCTGAACCGGCGCGGACGTGCGGCCGAACCAGGCATCGTTGGTAATGGTCGTGAGCAGCTCACTGCCGCCGCGCACGAATCGCCGCACGAGATCCGGATAGATGATCTCGTAACAGATCGCCGTGCTCACCAGATGCCCGTCAACCGGCAACAGCGCCGCGTCTGTGCCGGCCGAGAAGTCGGAGACCGCCTCGACGAGCGGAGACACAAAGAAC
This sequence comes from uncultured Acidobacteriota bacterium, assembly GCA_963755195.1. Taxonomy (GTDB): domain Bacteria; phylum Acidobacteriota; class Vicinamibacteria; order Vicinamibacterales; family CAVVIG01; genus CAVQJU01. The sequence goes on from CAVWIZ010000002.1 coordinate 1,214,986, forward strand.
AGCCACCGTTTGAGCGGCACGTATTCACCCCACGGCACGAGGTGCATCTTGCGGTAGACCCCGCCCGTGGTCCCGTCGGCGCGAACCAGAAACGCCGAGTTGTAATAGCTCGGCGTCGTGGCTTTGTCCTCTCGCTCGACCTGATCGCTCCCGAACAGAATCGGGACGCGGGCTTGACGAGCCACCGAGCGCAGCTGGTCGGCGGCCGCGTGATCCCGTTCGAAGAAGAACGGCGTGGACGACTCGGGCCAGATGACGAACGCGGCGCCGCTGCCGATCGCCTGGCGCGTCATGTTCAGATAGTCCTGAAAAATCGCCGAGGCGCTCGCCGTGTCCCACTTCCGGCCCTGGTCGACATTGCCCTGAATGAGCCCCACACGGATCGGCTGACCCGAATGCGTCAGTTCACCGCGGCGCTCGCGGAGGCTCCCCCACGTACCCGTCGCGGCCACGAGGGCGAGGACGAGGACCGCCGGCACATATGCCCGTCTGGCGGCGACGCCCACCACTGCGGCACTGACGCTGGCCACGAGCGCCGAGACGCCGAAGACGCCGACCAGGGCGGCCAGCTGCGCAATCGGCAGCACGGTGGCCTGGCTGTATCCCAGGAGAACCCACGGAAAGCCCGTAAAAAGATATGACCGCCCCAGTTCGGTCGTCGTCCAGACGAGCGGCGCGGCAACGAGCGCACGTGCGCCGTGCGAGAGAAACAACCGGCGCATGATGACCGCGAAGAGCGCGGGGTAGAGTCCGACGTACGCGATGAACAGCAAATTGATCAGCCCCGCCACAACGGGGTGCAGGCCGCCGTACACGGCCATCACGCCGGACATCCAGTACAAGGTGCCCCCGAAGTAAATCAGGCCCGTCGTCAGTCCGAGTGCGAACGCGCGCGGCAGCGACACGCCCGACAGGAGCGCCAGGAGGAGAGGCGCGAGCGCAATCCACCCGAACGCCGGATGACCGAACTTTGGAAAGCTGAGGGCCAGAAGCACGCCTGACGCGGCGGCGAGTGGCAAACTTGAGACGCGTGATGCCAAAGTGGGCTTCAGTGTACTCCTCACACCCCTCCCGCACGGTCCGAGCGTATGATTCCCCCATGCGTTCGACTTCTCGTGCCCTGGGAATCCTTGCGCTGGCCGCCGCGGCACTCGCAGGTCCCCGTACGGTTGCGCAGACACAACCCGCCAACTTCAGAGCGCGTCTGACGCCTGTCCCGGTCGAGACGTCCGCGGCCGCGACGATTACCGGATGGGGTTCCGTCACGGCGACGCTCGCCGGGACGAAGCTGTCCCTGAGCGGCACGTTCGGCGGGATGAAGAGCGCCGCGACGTTGGCGCAGGTGCACATGGCGCCCAAGGGCGTGCGCGGGCCTGTGGAGTTCGACGTTTCTGTCGAGAAGGCGCCAGACGGCAGCGGCGCCATCAGCGGCACGGTGACGTTGACGAAAGTGCAGGTTGATTCACTCCGGAAGGGCTGGTTCTACGTTCAAATTCACGCGGAGAAAGCCCCCGAGGGCAACCTCTGGGGCTGGCTCCTGCCGCGGGCGAAAGGCGACTAGGCGCCTTGCGGGAACGCAGATCTTCAGGCAAGATCCTCGGTGAGCCATCACGATGAAACGAGCCCTGTTCGTTCTGCTTGCGGGCTGGATCGTGGTCACCGTCGACGTTGTCGACGCTTTCGGGCCGTTCTCAGGCCTCGGGCTCATCCCAAACCGTCGACGCGCCCGCGCGGACCACGCCGGCGCCGCGCGCCCTGGTTGATCGCTATTGCGTCACGTGTCACAACCAGCGCACGAAGACGGCCGGACTCGCGCTGGACACGCTGGACATCGCCGCGGCTCCGTCGGGCGCGGAAACCTGGGAAAAAGTGATCCGGAAGGTTCGGGGTGGAATGATGCCGCCGGTCGGCATGCCCCGTCCGGACAAAACGTCGCTCGACGACCTCGCGTCCTACCTCGAAACGTCGATTGACGCCGCCGCCCTCGCGCATCCCAATCCCGGGCGCACGGTCCTCCATCGGCTGAATCGCGCCGAATACGGCAACGCCATCCGCGATCTGCTCGCGCTCAACGTGGACGTCACCGCGCTTCTGCCCGCCGACGACAGCGCCTACGGCTTCGACAACATCGGGGACGTCCTCGGCGTGTCACCGGTACTGACGGAGCGGTACCTGGCGGCCGCCTGGAAAATCAGCGCCCTCGCGGTGGGCAATCCGAAAACGACGCCGGCGATCGACACGTACCGGGTCCGGTCCGATCTGTCGCAGGACAACCACGTCGAGGGCCTGCCGATCGGCACGCGCGGCGGCATCTTGATTCATCACACCTTCCCGGTCGACGGCGAGTACGCCCTGCAGCCGAGGCTGTACCGCGAAACGGTCAACATCATCCGGGGCCTCGAAGTCGCCCACGATCTCGAAATCACGTTCGACGGCGAGCGGGTGTTGCTGGCTCGCTTCGGCGGCAACGACGATGAGCGCGCGAACTACCTGAATCCGACCGCCGCCGGCGACGATCTCGAAAAGCGCTTCCGGACGCGGATTCCGGTGAAAGCCGGCCCGCACGAGATCGGCGTGGCGTTCCTCAAGAAAAGCTCAGCGCCGACCGTCGATCTGCTGCAGCCGTTTCTGCGCGAGCGCATCGATCCGATCACCCCCGTCGGGATTCCCGAAATCGACAAGGTCGCCATCGAAGGGCCGTTCAACGTCACGGGTCCGGGCAACTCGCCAAGCCGCCGTCAGATCTTCACGTGCCGTCCTGCGAGCCCCGGTTCGGCGAACGAAGAAAGCGCCTGCGCGAAGACGATCCTCTCGACGCTGGCCCGACGCGCCTATCGCCGGCCGGCGACCGATGCGGAAGTCGATCGGCTGCTCGGCTTCTTCAGGAGCGGCCGGCGCACGGAAGGCACCTTCGATGCCGGCATCGAACACGCCCTCGCGTTCATGCTCGTGACGCCGCAGTTCCTCTTCCGGTTCGAACGCGACCCTGAGCAGACCCCTCCCGACAGCCCCTACAGGATCAGCGATCTCGAACTGGCGTCGCGGCTGTCGTTCTTCGTCTGGAGCAGCATCCCCGACGATCAGCTCCTCAACCTGGCCGTGTCGGGGAAGCTCCGGAACCCGCAGATACTCGGTCAGCAGGTCAAGCGCATGCTCGCCGACGAACGGGCCCGCGCGCTGGGCGCCAACTTCGCGGGCCAATGGCTCTACCTCCGGAACCTGAAGGGCCTCCGGCCCGACGAGGACGTCTTCCCGGACTTCGACGACAATCTGCGGCAGGCGCTGCAGCGCGAAACCGAACTGCTCTTCGAGAGCATTGTCCTCGAAGACCGGAGCGTGCTCGATCTGCTCAGTGCCGACTACACGTTTGTGAACGAACGGCTGGCTCGGCACTACGGCATCCCCAACGTGTACGGCGACCGATACCGGCGCATCCAGGTCAGAGACGACGCTCGCCGAGGTCTGCTGGGCCAGGCGAGCGTGCTGACGCTCAACTCGTACGGCAACCGCACCTCTCCGGTCACGCGCGGCAAGTACGTCCTCACGAACATTCTCGGCACGCCGCCGCCTCCTCCTCCTGCCGCCGTCCCGCCGCTCGACGAGAAGCCGGGCAAGGCCGTTTCGATGCGTGAACGCATGGAGGAGCATCGCAGCAACCCGGCGTGTTCGGGCTGCCACAAGCTGATGGATCCCATCGGGCTCGCCCTCGAGAACTTCGACGGCATCGGCCGGTGGCGGACGAGCGACGGTGGTGCGCGGATCGACACATCGAGCACGCTGTGGGACGGCACCGCGATCGACGGACCGGCCGGACTCCGGCGAGCCATCCTGAGTCGCCCCGAGCAATTCGCACGGACGGCGACCGAAATGTTGCTGACCTACGCCCTGGGACGCGGACTCGAGTACACGGACATGCCCGTAGTACGATCCGTGGTCAGGGAGTCGGCCTCCCAGCACTACCGGTTTTCGTCGCTTGTCGAGGGCATTGCCAACAGTGCGCCGTTTCAGATGAGGGTCAAGGACTAGGGCCCAGGGGCTAGGGGCTAGGGGCTAGGGATTAGGAACCACTTATGTTCATCACCAGGAAATACATCTCGCGCCGGACGTTCCTTCGCAGCAGCGTCGGCGTCAGTCTGGCGCTGCCGTTTCTCGACGCCATGGTCCCGGCGCAGACGCCGCTTGCCAGGACGGCGGCGCGTCCCCTGCAGCGCTTCGGCTTCGTCTACGTGCCCCACGGATCGATCATGAAGGAGTGGACGCCCGCCCAGGAAGGCGTGGGGTTCGAGTTCTCGCCCATTCTCAAGCCGATGGAGCCGTTCCGCGACCACCTCAACGTCGTGACCGGCCTGTCGAACACCGGCGAGAACGGGCATTCGCCGAGCACGGCCATGTGGCTGAGCGGCACCTTCCCGGCCAAGGGCAGCGTGATCCACCTGGGGACGACGGTGGATCAGATCATTGCGGCGAAGGTGGGCCAGGACACGACGTTCCCGTCGATGGAGTTCGCCACCGAAGATCACTCCAGCCACCTCGGCAGCTGCGCCGGCGATTTCCTGTGTTCGTACATGAGCACGATCTCGTGGCGGACGCCCACGCAGCCGCTGCCGATGGAGATCAACCCGCGCGCGGTGTTCGAGCGGATGTTCGGCGGCGACGGCGCCACTCCGGCCGCACGGCAGGCCCGTCTGGCGCAGAACACCAGCATCCTCGACGCGGTCAGGGAAAGCGTCGGCGATCTGCAGCGCGGCCTCGGCGCGCGCGATCGCGCCAAGCTCAATGAGTACGTCGACAACGTGCGCGAAATCGAGCGGCGGATTCAGCAGGCCGAGAAACAGCGCACCGATCACGTCCTGAGTGCGCCGCAGTTGCCAGTCGGCGTGCCCGAGTCGTGGGAGGAGCACGTCAAGCTCATGTTCGAGCTGATGGCGCTCGCCTACCAGGGCGATATGACGCGCGTCGTGTCGTTCATGATGGCGCGGGAGCTGAGCACGCTCACCTATCCGCAGATCGGCGTCTCGGACGGACACCACCCGGTGTCGCACAACAACAACGTGCCCGAGCAGGTGGCGAAGAAGGCGAAGATCGACGCGTACCATCTCGGTCTGTTCGCGGGCTTCCTCGACCGCCTGCGATCGACGCCCGATGGTGACGGAAGCCTGCTCGATCACTCGTTGCTGCTCTACGGCAGCGGCATGAGCAACGGCAATCAGCATACGCACGAGAACCTGCCGATCCTGGCGGCCGGGGGCGCCGCCGGCCGGCTCAAGGGCGGCCGCCACATCGCGATGGACAGCTACACGCCGCTGTCGAACCTGATGATCACGATTCTCGACAAGGCCGGCGTTCCGACCGACCGCTTCGGCGAAAGCTGGGGCCGCGTGGATCTGTAAACGACAAACGGAAAACGCCGAACGACAAACGCACAACGGAAAACGGAAACGCAAAACGCCAATGCACAGCGAAATACGCCCATCTGTTTCTGGCACGTGGTCTGTCGTTTCACGTTTTGCGTTTTCCGTTCTGCGTTTGGTGTGTTGCGTTGCCATGGGCTCGGCGACCCTCGTCCCGACACCGCTCTTCGCCGCACACCCGCCCGCGGGCGCCACGGGAAACGCCGCGATCGCAAACGCGGTCAAGCGCCAGGACAAGACCGCGACGCGCGCGCTGCTGAAGGAGCGGGCCGACGTGAACGTCGCGGACGTCGAGGGCATGACCGCGCTCCACTGGGCGGCCCACTGGGACGACATCGAGACGGCCAGGCTCCTGATTCGTGCGGGTGCGAAGGCCAACGCCGCCAATCGCTACGGCGTGACGCCGTTGCACGAAGCCTGCACGGCCGGAAACCTCGCGATGATCGAAGCGCTGCTCGACGCCGGCGCCGATCCCAACGCGCCGATGGGAGAGGGCGAAACGCCGCTGATGACGGCGGCGCATACCGGCAACGCGGCGGCCGTCAGGATACTCGCCGTCCGCGGCGCCGACGTCAACGCGACCGAAAAATGGCGCGGACAGACGGCCCTGATGTGGGCCGCGGCCGAGAATCACGAGGCGGTCGCGCGGCTGCTCATCGAGCTTGGCGCCAACGTCAACGCGCGTTCGATACATTACGAATTCCCGGCCCTGACCGGCGGCAACGGCGGCATCATCCACGACCGTCCGGAGGGAGGGTTGACCGCCCTCATGTTCGCGGCCCGGCAGGGTTCGATCGAAACGGCCGAGCGCTTGATCGCCGCGGGAGCCGACGTGAACGCCGTCGAGCCGCAGTACGGATTCACTCCGATGCAGACGGCGATCTTCAACGGACATTACGACCTCGCCGCGCGGTTGGTGGACCACGGCGCCGACGTCAACGACGGGTCGCTTTATACCGCCGTCGAGATGCGCAACCTGGCGACGTACAGCAATCGGCCGAACCCGCCGGAGACCGACAAGCAGTTCACCAGCCTCGACGTCGCGAAACTCCTGCTGGCTCGAGGCGCCGACCCGAACCGGGCCTACACGAAGAAGATTCCGCCGCGGCAGGCACAGGGCGACATCAACGTCACGCCCGGCGCGACGCCTCTCTACAGGGCGACACGAGCCACCGATTTGACGCTGATCCGGACGCTGCTCGACAAGGGTGCGAAGCCGAATGTCACGGCCAAGGACGGCTCCACCGTGTTGATGGTGGCCTCCGGGTTCGGCGCACGGCGGGGGGGCGATGAGGAAATCGCGGACAAGACTGGCCGCGCCGATCCACTCGAGGCCGTCAAGATGTTTGTGGACGCGGGCGCCGACGTCAACGCGGTCAACGACGGCGGCAACACCGCGCTGCACTACGCCGCCCTGACGGGCGCCACCCGCATCGTCGAGTTCCTGTCGGCCAAGGGGGCCAGGCTCGACGCGAAGAACAAGCTGGGCAAGGCGCCACTCGACCTGGCCAAGGGCGCCACGGCCGCGTCGCTCCGTCGCCTCGCCGGCGCAACGGAGAACTAGCGCACGTCGCTTCGTCCTTCTACCGCCGGCGCCCCCGAGACACCTGGACCGGCTCCGGATTTTTCGTTGCCTGCGATCCCTTCCGCTTCTGAACCGCACGGCGCAGCACGTACTCGATCTGTCCGTTGACGCTGCGCAGATCGTCTTGTGCCCAGGCTTCGAGCTCGGCCCACAGATCCGCGTCGATGCGAAGAAGAAAGGGCTTTCGTTCGGCCATTTCCCGGTCCCTCAGTTATAGAGGGTGCCGGTATTCACCACCGGATGAACCTCGGACTCGCCGCACAGCACCACCATCAGGTTGCTGACCATGGCGGCGCGGCGCTCGTCGTCCAACTCGACCACTTTCTTGTCGGCCAGCTCGGTGAGCGCCATGTGCACCATGCTGACGGCGCCGTGCACGATTTTCTGCCGCGCGGCGATGACCGCTTCGGCCTGCTGGCGGCGAAGCATGGCCTGGGCGATTTCGGGTGAATAGGCAAGGTGCGTCAAGCGCGCCTCGTCAACCGTGAGGCCGGCCTTGGCGAGGCGCTCCTGCAGCTCGGCGCGCAGCGCCCGCGAGACGTCCTCCACGTGACCCCGCAGCGTGGCTTCGCCCTCTTCCCCGTCGTCGTAGAAGTACAGGCTGGCGAGATGGCGCAAGGAGGACTCGCTCTGCGTCCGCATGTAGGTTTCGTAGTCGTCCACGTCGAACATGGCCTGGGCGGTGTCCTCGACGCGCCAGACCACCACGGCGGCGATTTCAATGGGATTGCCGCGCTTGTCGTTGACCTTCAACGTGTCGCCGTTGTGGGTCCGGGCGCGCAGCGAGATCTTGTTGCGGCCCATCGTCCGCTGTCGCGATCCGGCGGGCTCGGGCTTGGAGGCACCCTTGCCTTGCATCCCGGCCGCGGCGGCGCCAACCGACCCCCCCGAGGTGTAGAACGGATTGCCCCAGTGAAAGCCGCTGGCGCGCACCGTGCCCCGGTAGTCGCCAAACAGCACGAGCACGCGCGCCTGATTGGGCTGCAAGGTGAAGAACCCCGTCAGCAGGACGATGATGACGGGCAACGCCGGGAGACACACCGCCAGCATCCAAGGCGGTGTGGCCCCTCCTGGCCCGAAAGCCACGATGCCGGCGATGTCGGCCAGCAGCAGGCCAAACAGCACGATCGCCATCACCCACCCGTTTTGCACCGCCACGGAACGCTCGCGATTGGCCGCCCCCGGATTCATGCTCATGTGCCCTTCCTCCCGGTCAAAAGCTCAGTTGGTATCTGATTGATATCATACTGATAGTGCGTTTGGAAAGTTCCGGCCGCGTGCGCGACCCCGGCGGCCGGCGAATCGCGCCCTCACTTCCCGAAAGCGGTGAATCGCGAAGCGCGTTGACCGTGATCGCGGTGTCCAGTAAGGTATCCCTTACCGCCCGGATTGGACGTCATTGGACGGGGAGGTGTGTATGCTGCGGTCTGGCTTCGCGGGGCTCCTGGTCTTGGTGGTCGGAGCGGCTGCCGTCGGGACCTTTGCCGCCGACACACCCGTGACCTTCACGAAGGACGTCCTGCCCATCCTTCAGAAGAATTGTCAGTCGTGCCATCGGCCCGGACAGATCGCGCCGATGTCGCTCCTCACGTATCAGGAGACGCGTCCGTGGGCGCGGTCCATCAAGGGCAAGGTGGAAAGCCGCCAGATGCCGCCGTGGTTCGCCGACCCGCGGCACGGCCGCTTTGCCAACGATCGCTCGCTCGCGCAGAACGACATCGACACAATTGCGAAGTGGGTGGACGGCGGAACACCGCTCGGCGACGAGAAAGACGCCCCGCGCCCCATCGACTGGCCGGCCGATGGATGGCAGATCAAGCCGGACGTCGTGGTGCGGGGACCGGAGTTCAGAGTACCCGCGCACGCGCCGCGGGACGTCGTGGAGTGGACGACGTTCGTCTTTCCGAGTGGGTTTACGAAGGACACCTGGATCACGTCGCTCGAAATCAAGCCGAGCGTGCTCTCGGTCACCCACCACATCTGCTTCACCTTTCAGCCGCACCGGCCCAACGTGAAGTACTACGAGGCCAGCTGGAGCGAGTCGCCGCGAGACGACGAGGGAGCGGCCATCAAGACCGATGCGCCGCCGGCGACGCAGCCGGGGGGACCGCCGCGAACACCGCCTCCCGCGCCGCCAGGTTCGGACGGCGCCGGTGGTTTCAATTGTTACGTGCCCGGCCGGTCGGCGGACGACTACCGTCCGTTCAAAGCGGGCAAGCTGATTCCGGCCAACAGCGATATCTCCTTCCAGGTTCACTACACGCCGATCGGGAAGGAAATCGTCGACCGGCCGCTCATCGGCTTTACGGTGGCTGAATCCGCTCCGGAAAAGCGCTGGATGTCTTACGGCATCGTCGGCGGCGGACCGACATTTGCCATCCCGCCTAACGACTCGAACTACAAGAGCCCACCGTTCGATCTGGAATTCACGGCCGACGTGGATCTCGTCGAGATGATGCCCCACATGCACGTGCGCGGGAAGGACATGACGTATCACCTGGTCTACCCTGACGGCCGCGACGAAGTGGTGCTGAACGTGCCGAAGTACGACTTCAACTGGCAAATCCTCTATCAGCCGGCGAAGCCGATTCGCGTGCCGAAAGGCACGAGGATGTACGTGGACGCCCACTACGACAACTCGACGGCGAACAAATCCAATCCGAATCCGAACCGCACGGTGTACCTGGGCCGGATGACGTGGGAAGAAATGATGGCGCCGTTTTTCGGTGTCCTGGTCGACGCGCAGACCGATCCCCGCAAGGTGCTGAAGCTTGGACGGTTCGCCGTCCAGGGAGGCGGCGCCTAGAATGTCGGCGCGGCCCTGGTTCGGCAGTGTGCTGGCGATTGTGGCGGCGCTCGGCGTCAGCGCGGCGGCGCAGGGCGGCGGAAAACCGGCCAAGGGCAACCCGACGCCTGGCACGCCGCAGCCCGAGCCTCCGAATCTGGCCGACCGAATCACGTTGACCGGCTGTGTTCACATGGCGCCCGCCGGGAACGCGGCCTCCGCGTCGTCAACAGTCGATCCCAACGAACCGAGCGACGCGCGATTCATCCTCGCCAACGCCGAGCGCCAGAAGACCGTCCCAACTGGAACCGGCGGCTCGGATCTGACCACGGCCGCCTCGAGCCGGACCTATCGGCTCGAAGCGATCGAAAGCCACCTCTCCGGGTTTGTCGGGGCGAAGGTGGAGATCTCGGGGGAGGTCAAAGCGCGCGCCGCGAGCTCCCGCAGTGAGACCGGCGCCAACGCCCCGACGTTGCTCGTCGAGTTCGTCCAGAAGATCGCGGCGTCCTGCCCGTAGCCCGCCGCTCTCCTCCGCTCGAGACCAGACTATTTGGCGCGGCCCGCCGCGGCCTGGGCGGCCTTTTCTGTCGCGCGCGACGCCGACAGCATGTTCCGCATGCCGTAATTCCCCTCGTGACACGCGTACTCGAATAGTCCCTGAGGCTGCGTCCGCATGTCGAGCGCGGCGGTCCAGGGCTTGGTCCAGGTGGCCGGGTCGTCGATCGTCACCTCGTAACGCATCGTGGTCGCGTTCACCCTGGTGAAGCGCTCGATCAAATGGAGCGTCTCGCCTGATCCCCGATAGTTGTTCTTGGGCGAGAAATTGGTGACGTCCACGACGAGGGTATTTCCCTCCCACCGGCCGCGCGAGTCGCCGAAGTACTGGCGGATGGATGGCGCGATGTGCGGCGTCTGGCCGATCGGAATGATTCGCGTGTCGTGGATCATTTCGTACGTGATGGCGACGTAACCCGGTCCCTGCACGAGTCGTGTGTTGGCGTTATACACCGTCGGAAATGTCACGCCCGGCATCGTCCGCGTGATACAGCGGTCCCACATACTGAGCTCTTCGGGCCCGTTGTACACCCCGGCCGAAAAACTGCCGAGCGCCAGCACGGGCCGCACACCGGGCTGCATCGGTGGAACTCTTCCATCGGGCGGGTCGATGACGATTGACGTGCGCCTCGACGGCGTCCCGCGCTCCAGCCAGTGCGGCGGCGGCGAGGTCGCCGATCCGACCTGGCCAGCGTTCGAGATATCGGCGGTCTCGACGTTGAACTCGGCGTTGTCGGTTTGCAGCAGCCGGTCGGCTTGACTCTTCCGCTGGACGAATTCTTCGTCGGTCAGCAGTTGCCGATTGCCGTACTGGGTCGATCGCTCGAACGGGATGCCCAACTCCCCCTCGCTCGTCCAGGTGCCTTGCAGGTCGGGATCGCCCCATGGTGTGCGCGGCCCCGTCACGCCTGTCCGCGCCTCGGGTTTTTGAGCCTCCACCGGCCCCACTCCGTAGGCAACGGTCATGACGGCCAGCACGCCAATCGTCGCGAGAATCCCGTTCCTCATGCGCTCCTCCTGTGATCGTATCGACGCCGTGGGCGCGCGGCCCCCGCCGTCCAGCGGCAACCTACCGGTCGGTCGGTGGGTCACCCAAGTCTACGCTCGTCCCCCTACGGTCGGCAACCGTCCCCGCTGTTCGCATCGGCGGCTTTGACGACCGGGAAATGCGCCCCGGAAACCCGTTTAAGATAAGCGCATGATGACGCGTATACCCCTCGCCTGTTCGGGCGTGTTGCTGAGCCTCACCGTTGCCTGCTCTCCCGCGCTCGCGCCCGCGTCGGTCCCGCCGACCCCCGCCGAGGCCACGACCTTTCTCAACAACGCCAACCAGACGCTGCTCAAGTTCGGCGTCCTTGGCAACCAGGGCGGCTGGGTCGCGCAGAACTTCATCACCGAAGACACCGAGGCGCTGAACGCCCGGATCAGCCAGGAATCGATCGAGGCGACCGTCAAGTTCGCCAAGGAGGCGACCAAGTACGACGCGCTCACGCTGCCGGAGAGCGAGCGGCGCCAGATGAACGTGCTGAAGACGTCGCTCGTGATGGTCACGCCGGCGGACCAGAAAGAAGCCGAAGAGCTGACGACGATCATGGCGCGGCTCCAGGCGGCGTACGGCAAGGGCAAGTGGTGCACGGACGCGGCGAAGGCGGACACGTGCCTCAATATCGACGAGATCACGAACATCATGGCCACCTCGCGCGACGAGAAGCGGCTGCGCGAAGTCTGGGAAGGCTGGCACACGATCTCGCCGGTGATGAAGAAGGACTACACGCGGTTCGTCGAGCTGTCGAACAAGGGGGCGAAGGAACTGGGGTTCGCCGACACCGGCGCCATGTGGCGCATGAAATACGACATGCCGCCGGAGGCGTTCTCGAAGGAACTGGACCGCCTGTGGACACAGGTGCAGCCGTTGTACCGGAAGCTGCACGCCTACGTGCGGATGAAGCTGAGAGAGAAGTACGGCGACGTTGTGCCGGAAACGGGGCCGATCCCCGCGCACCTGCTGGGCAACATCTGGGCGCAGGAATGGGGGAACGTCTATCCGCTCGTGGCGCCAAAGAACATCGAGGTCGGCTACTCGCTCGACGACATCCTGAAGAAGCGCAAGATGAGCGCGCTCGACATGGTGCGCGCCGGCGAGCGCTTCTACACGTCGCTCGGCTTCGACCCGCTGCCCGGGACGTTCTGGGAACCGATCGCTCTTCGCGCGGCCAAAGGATCGCGAGGTCGTCTGTCACGCGAGCGCCTGGGACGTCGACCTCGAGACCGACGTGCGCATCAAGATGTGCATCGAGCCCACCGCGGAGGCCTTCACGACGATTCACCACGAGCTGGGCCACAGCTTCTATCAACGCGCGTACATGAAGCAGCCGGTCATCCTGCGTGACAGCGCCAACGACGGCTTTCACGAGGCCATCGGCGATACCGTGGCGCTGTCGGTCACGCCCGAGTACCTGGTGAAGATTGGTCTCCTCGACAAGGCGCCGGACGCGTCGCACGACACCGGACTGCTGCTGCGCATGGCCCTCGACCGCTTCGCGTTTCTCCCGTTCGGGTTGATCATCGACGAGTGGCGCTGGAAGGTCTTCTCCGGCGAGGTGACGCCGGCCAATTACAACAAGACATGGTGGGACTTGCGGCTCACGTATCAGGGAGTCGCGCCGTCGTCCACGCGCGGCGAGGACTTGTTCGATCCGGGCGCGAAATACCACGTGCCGGACAACACCCCGTACATGCGCTATTTCCTCGCACGCATCCTGCAGTTCCAGTTTCACCGCGCGCTCTCGAAGACCGCGGGTTGCACGACGCCGCTGCACCGCTGCTCCATTTTCGAGAGCAAGAACGCCGGACAGCGGTTGATTGCCATGCTTTCCATGGGCATGTCGAAGCCGTGGCCGGACGCGCTCGAGGCGCTGACGGGCTCGCGACAGATGGATGCGACCGCCATCCTCGACTACTTCGCGCCCCTGTCGGCATGGCTCGATCAACAGCTCGCGGGAAAACCTGTCGGCTGGTAACTTCGCGCAGCAGCACCCTGGAGTCGTGGCCGCCAGCACCTTGGAAACCGTGACCGCGAAGCACGTTGGAAACCGTGGCCGCCAGCACCTTGGAGACCGTGGCCACCCAGCACCTTGGGACCGTGGCCGCCAGCACCTTGGAGACCGTGGCCGCCCAGCACCTTGGGACCGTGGCCGCCAGCACCTTGGAGACCGTGGCCGCCAGCACCTTGGAGACCGTGGCCGCCCAGCACCTTGGGACCGTGGCCACCCAGCACCCTGGAGACCGTGGCCGCCAGCACCTTGGGACCGTGGCCGCCCAGCACCTTGGAGACCGTGGCCGCCCAGCACCCTGGAACCGTGGCCTTTCTTATCGATCGAGCATGCCGAGCTGCCACATCAGGAAGATGCGCTGATCGGCGACGTCGCGGATCCGCAGGTTGAGCGGCTTGCCCTGACCGTGGCCGGCCTCCCGATCGACCCAGAGCAGCACCGGCTGTTCGGCCGGATCCGACGCCGTGGCGGCCTGCAGCGACGCCGCCATCTTGCGCGCGTGCAAGGCGTGGACGCGCGAGTCGTGTTCGCCGGCCGTCAGCAGGACCGCCGGGTATGTCGTCCCCGGCTTCACGTGGTGATACGGCGAGTAGGCGTGAAGGAACGGAAACTGCTCGGCGTTCTCCGCCGAGCCGTACTCGGGCACCCAGTACCGCGCCATCAGGAAGTTCTGATACCGCAGCATGTCGAGCAGCGGCACGCCGACGATCGCCGCGCGGAACAGATCCGGCCGCTGCGTGATGGCGGCGGCGGTCAGCAGCCCGCCGTTCGACGCGCCGCGTGATCGCCAGCCGCTGCGAGTTCGTGTAGCGGTTCGCGATCAGCCACTCGGCCGCGGCGATGAAATCGTCGAAGACGTTCTGCTTCTTGCCGAGCATGCCGGCCTCGTGCCACGCGTCGCCGTACTCGCCGCCGCCGCGCAGGTTCGGCACGGCGTAGAGGCCGCCGGCCTCGATCCACTGAAACAGCGTGGCCGAAAACGCCGGCGTCTCGCTGATGTTGAAGCCGCCGTAGCCGGTGAGCATGGTCGGCGTGTCGCCCGTTTCGCGCAGGCCCTTCTTGTGGACCAGGAACATGCTGATCCTGGTGCCGTCCTTCGACGGGTACCAGACCTGCTCGACCTCCGCGATCGCCGGATCGACCGGCACGTCGGGCCGCTCCCAGAGCTCCGGCGCCGCCTGCGGCTTCGCCAGATCGACGCGAAAGATCGTCGTCGGATAGTTGAAGCTCGTGAACGTCAGATAGCGCCTCGGTGCGATCGATCTCCGCGGACACGCCCGCCGCGCCGATGCCCGGTTGGTTCACGACGCCCAGCGACTTCCCCGTGAGATCGAACACCTCGACCACGTTGGACGCGTTCTTCAGATACGTGACCGCGATGACGCCCTTGCCGAACGACACGGCATCGATGATCGCGTCGGGCCGCTCGGGCACGACGTCGCGCCAGCTGCGCCTGCTCCGGCTGCGCGGCGCTCGCGGCGACGATGCGTCCCCGTGGGCGCGCCCTTCGTCGTGTGGATGAACAGTGTGCCGTCGACGACGGTGCCGAGTCGCCTGGCCGTCGACGCCGACCGTCACGACCATCTTGTCGATCTTGCCGCTCTTGAGAAACCGATCGAAGTCGACGAGCCACAGGTCGTTCGACTTCGTGTCGATCCAGTAGCCGAGCACGAGCCAGCGGCCGTCTCGCGACAAGCTGCCGAACGGGTCCCCACGTCGTCGCCAGCTCGGCATTCTCCTCCTTGGTGAACTGGCGGAACAGGAGCGCGTCTTTCGCGCGATCGGTTCCCATCCGGTGGAAGAGGACCTGCCCGCTGTACGGATCCTTGGGGTTCTTCAGGTTCTGATAGACGAAACCCGATCCGTCGGGCAGCCAGTCGGGCGCCTGGGTCTTGTCGGGAATCTCGAGATCGAGCAGGCTTGCCGCTGTCGACCTCGAGCAGGTGCAGCGTGGTGATCTCGTCGCCGGCGCGATAGGTGCCGTAGGCGAGGAGCCGGCCGTCCTGTGACGGCGAAAACCACTCGACCGTCGTCAGGCCGGACTCGTCGAGGCGGGCCGGATCGACCAGGACTCTGGTTCTCGCCCTTGTATCCTTCGCGCCAGTAGACCACCGGCTGGTTCTGATTGCCTTCACGTTTCGAGAAGAAATAGCGGTTGGCACGCACGATCGGACGCGTGACCGCACCGACTTCCATCAGCGGCCGCAGGCGCTGCTTCGAGCGCCTGGCGCTCGGGCAGGTTGTCCAGCACCGATCGCGTGTAGCTGTTTTGCGCAGTCGGTCCAGGCGGCGACCTCCGGCGTGACCTTCCCCTGATCGGCAGGATTCGAGTTGTCGCCCTCGAGCCAGCGGTAGCGATCGGTGATCTCGACGCCGTGCAGCGTCTCCTCGGACGGGTTCAGCCTTGGTCGTCGGTGGTTTGGCAGTTGTGCGCGGCATGCTATTCGAGCACGAGACGAGCGGAAGACCGACGCACAGCCACAGGAACGGCTTCATGGTCAGACAGCTGATTGATCTTACCAAGACTCGACTCCTCTCTCCACGACATCACGAAAAACGCGAATTCGAATCTGCCACAGAGTCACAGAGAACACAGAGGAAAGACACAGCAGCGGCGACTGTTGACTGAGAGCGATTCCACGCGGCGCCGCGAAGCGGCGGCCTCAGGCTGCTCGGCCTGCCCCGCAGGCCGACCGCGTCGAATCGCCTCTGTGCCTCAGTGACTCCGTGGCCTTTGTCTTCTTCGTGCGTCTTCGTGACCTTCGTGACCTTCGTGGTACATCAGAGTGCCCGCGCGTCGGTGACGATCTTCCCGCCGACGATGGTCAGGATCGACCGGATGTGCTTGATGTCCTCGTCGGGCACGGTGAAGTAGTCCCGGTCGAGCACGGCGATGTCCGCGTGGTTCCCCACCTCGATCGAGCCGAGGTCGTCCTCCTCGATGAACCACTTGTTGGCGGCGGTGGCGAGCCAGAGCGTCTCCGCACGCGTCAGCGTCTGCCCCTCGTTGATGAGGTCGCCCTTCAGGTTCCTGCCGGTGATCATCGTGTAGAAGTTGAGCCACGGGTTGATCACGGTGATGTCGCCGCCGTCGGAGTGGTAGCCGAGGTGAATGCCGTTGTCGAACAGCATCCGGTAGGCAGGCCCGACGTTCGTGCCGGTGCGGAGCGGGCCCCACCCCACCAGCAGGCCGCCGCCCATCGCCTTGAAGCGATTGACCAGGTCGACGTTCACCTGCGGCACGTGCGAGATCACCCAGCGCAGGTTCGTGATCGGGATCTGGGCGTGCACCATCTCGCGGCTCTCGACGAGACTCTGGAACGAGGCGAGGTTGAGCGTATGGTCCTCGCCGCGCCATCCGGCCGCGGCGATCGCCCGCAGCCCGTTGACGCCGCCGCCCGTGAACTCGCCGATGCCGCCGCTCCTGATCCAGTCGTTCCCGAAGAACGGAAACGAATTCCTGAGCCGCTGCGAGAGCGTCGGCAGCGTCGGGTCGGTTGGCGGGTCCTGGTGCAGGTAGTTGAACCGGAGGCGCGCGGGCAGCCTCTTCTCGGCGTCGAGCGCCAGGAAGGGGTTGTGCATCGTGTAGGTGTTCTCGTTCGCCACGCCGCCGCTCGGCGCGTCCGAGTGAAACGCGCCGTTGTCGAGGTGCGTCGTGATGCCGAGGCCGGCGTAGTAGCTGAGCGCCTCGAACGAGTTGCGCTTTCTGGACTCCGGCGTCAGGAATTGTTCGCGCAGCAGCCGGAGCGCGAGCGTCGCGCCGGTCGCGCCGCCGGCGATCGTGCCGTCGGCGGCGACGGTCACTCCCTTCGCCTCGAGCCACGCCTTGCCGAGGCTGTTCGTCCTGACGCCGCCCTGGGCGGCGTTGATGTAGACCGGCCGGTTGACGGCGTCGAGCTCGCTCAGGTTCGGCAGCCGCTGCTCGGGAAACTGCATCGACGCAATCGGTCCGATCGTCGTGATGAACTCGCCGGCCGGAATCGTCGGCGGCCTTCGACTGGTATCGCTTCACGACATCCGGCAGCGTGAACACATCCTCCAGCAGCACGTGCCGGCCGGGCCGGTTGCCTACCAGGACGATGTGGTCGTGCGCCTCGATCAGCCCGGGAATCACCGTGTGCCCCTTGAGGTCGATCATCCTGACTGCCGCGCGGCGCGGCGACGTTGTTGCCGACAGCAGTGAACCGGCCGTTCTGGATCAGCGCCTGCGAGACGACCCGCTTCGAGCCGTCCATCGTGTAGATCTTGCCGTTGACGAGCGCCACATCCTGGGGCACCGGTCCGCCAGGCGAGGCGGCAGCACCGCCCCTCGCCTGCGAACCGGCCGCCGCAAAGCCAGTGCCGGATCCAAGTCCGTGCCGACATCATCCCGACGGCGGTCCCGCCGATCAGGAATGTCCTTCGGGAGATCCCTTGGCGCACGCGGCTCCCACCCTCAGCCTGCGTCCGTTTTTCATTCGCCATGGGTGCACCTCATGCAGCGACTACAAGCGTCCCCACCACTCGAGCAGTCCCGTCGTCAGCCACGGTACGTACGTAATGACGAGCACGCCGACGCCGAGAATCGCCATGAACGGGAGCGTGGCGCGGCACACTTCGAGTACGGGACGCTTGAAGCGATACGATGCGAGAAAGATGTTCAAACCGACGAGCGGCGTGAGAAACCCGAGCTCGAGGTTGGCGACGAAGATGATCCCGAGGTGCACCGGGTGGATGCCGTACGCCATGCCAAGGGGCACGATCAACGGCACGACCACGACGATGGCGGCGAAGATTTCCATGAGCCAGCCGACGATCAGTAGAAACACGTTGAGGGCCAGTAGAAACGCCAGCCGCGACTCGATGTGCGCGCGCACCCAGTCCACGAGCTTCGCGGGCAGTTGAACGCCGACCATGTAGTTCGTCAGGCCCACGGCCACGCCGAGGATCACGAGCACACCGCCAATCACGACGACACACTCCACAAACACCCGCAGGAGATCGCGGCGCACGACAAGGTCGCGGTGGATGACTGCCTGAATGAGCACCGCATAACACGCCGTCAGCGCCGCCGCCTCGACAGCCGTGGCGAGCCCGCTGAACATCGAGACGAGGACGACGGCCGGCATCGCCAGTTCCCACTTCGCGTCCCAAACCGCTGCACCGGCCTCGGCAGCCCGGAACGACCGCCGCGTCGTGCCGTGTATCGTGCCCTCGCGCACGCCCCACGCGGCCACCATCACCGTCAGCAGGACGCCCGGCAACAGGCCGCCGATGAACAGGTCTTCGATGGGAATCTGCGCAACGACGGCGTAGAGGATCAGCGGGAGCGACGGCGGGAGCAGCAGTCCAAGCGATCCCGACACGGTGAGCAGTCCCAGCGAAAAGCGGTCGCGGTAGCCTTCTTTGAGCAGCGCCGGAAAGAGCACCCCGCCGACCGCAAGAATCGTCACGCCTGAGCCGCCCGTGAACGCCGTGAAGAACGTGCACAGCACGGCGCAGACGACCGCCGTGCCTCCGGGAATCCACCCGAACCACGCGCGGAACACGCGAAGCAGCCGCGTCGACGCCTGCCCTTCCGCGAGAACGAATCCGGCCAGCGTGAACAACGGAATGGCTGGCAGCGTGGGCGACACGCTCAGCGAATACGTTTCAATGAGCACGGTGGCCGGGGTCACCCCATCGCTCATGAACAACAGCACCGCCGCGCCGCCGAGAATGGCGAAGATCGGCGCGCCGAACACGGCGGCAGCCAGAACGATCAGCAAACCTGGCCACGCCGGCCGGCTCTCGAGCAGGCCCGGGTAGCGGACGAGTGCGAGTCCGATCGGGATCCCGGCCGCGGCCACGAACCTCCCCCACCACGACGGATCGGCGCGCCACGCCAGTCGCAGCGCAATCAGCGCAAAGCCGACCGGGAGCGCCAGCTGCGCGACCCACGCGGGCACGTTCGCCGCGATGATGGTGCCCGTCTCGCGTTCGGTGGTGACGAGCTGCACCGCGCCACACGCGAGGATCGTGGCCATGCAGGCCGCCACGGCCGCCGAAAACACCCCGGCAATCTGTCGCGGGCGGCCCTGAGGAACGACGGCCCCGGTGGCGAGGCAGAGGAGCTTCCCTTCGCGCGCGGCGATCGCCGCGCCGAGGAAACCGACCCACAGCGTCAGGTGTTGAACAAACGGACCGGATCCGGGGAGGCCGACACCAAAGAGGCGGCGCGCGAGGATCTCGGCCAGAGGCAAGACCACCATCGCGGCGAGCGCCAGCGCGGCGACCCCGTCCTCGATCGTGGCGAGCAGCCGGTTCACTTCGCCGGGCCGGCCGGGTGCTGCTTGCGGTACGCGTCGCGTGCTTTGACGGCGAGGTCGAAGATGTCGGGCGGGACCATCTCGCCGCGCATGGTCTTGGCGAGACCGTCCATCTCTTTCCGCCACTCGGGGCCGGACGCCTCGGTGACGATGAGGCCACGCTTGACCATTTCGGTGACGGCCGCCGTGTCCTGCTTCGGCACGTCGTCCTGCAGGCGCTTCTGGACGGCCACTGCCGCGGCCCGCAGCTTCGGCCGATCGGCCTCCGGCACGGCGTTCCAGGCTTTGCGTGAGATCACCGTGGCGCCGATGACGGGCGCCAGGCCGATGTTCAGCATGTTCGGCGTCTGGCGGTACCACTGAAACAGCAACGCCGCGAGGGGGGTCGTCGGCACGCCTTCGACCATGCCCGTCGTCAGCCCGGTCATGATGTCGGTCATGGCCATGGCGCGCGGTTCGAAACCGTTGGCCTTGAACCACTGCACCATGCGATCGTTGCCGGCTGACGTGTAGAGCTTGATCTTCTTGAGGTCGTCAACCGTCCGCACCGGTTTCTTCGTGAACACCTGAGTCCAGCCGCCGTGTCCCCAGTTGAGCAGGACAAAGCCCTTGGATTCGACACGCTTGCTGATTTCCGGCGTCAGCTTGTCGGTGACCTCGTTCAGCTCGTCGTAGGACTCGAAGAAAAACGGCACGTCGAAGACGTTGAACGCGGCATCGATGGTGCCGAGGCCCACGACGGTGAGCGAGGCCGCCTGCAGCGCATCCACCCGCATCTTCCTGAGCACCGTCGGCTCGTCGCCCTGCGAGCCGCCGCCGAAGACGGTCAACGCCACGCGTCCGCCCGTGGCCTGACTCCAGTCGGCCGCCATCTGTTTCAGGTTCTTGTCCCAGATCGAATTCTCGGGGACGACCGTGGCCAGTTTGATGGTCGTCTGTGCAGAGACCGCAGAGACACTGATCAGCAGGGCGGCAACGGCCGCCGTTGTCGCGACGATCGAACGCGTCAGCGGGTAATCCAGGGCTTGAACTGTTCTTCTTTTTGCAGCTTCGACGCCACGGTCTCGGCCTCGCGCCGCGTTTTGAACTTGCCGACCCGGACACGGTACACGTTCGGCGTCCCGCCCGCGGGTGTGAGCACATACGCGCCATAGCCCTTCGACACGAGACGCTTGGCGATGGTGTCGGCCTCTTGCGGCTCGCGAAGCGCCGCCACTTGAATCGCGTAACCGTCGCCGGCTGGGGCGCCAGGCGGCGCCGGCGCGGCGGCCGGCGCCGCGGTTGGAGACGCGGCCGGCTGAGACACCGCGGGTACCGCCGCCGCGGCTGGCCCGGGCGTGGCACGTGCAGCCCGTTTCGGGGCCTCGGCTGCGGGCGGTTCGGGCGCCGGCTTCAGCGCTTCAGGCTGATTCGGTTTCTCGAGGCGGTTGAAATAGCTGAGGTCGTCAACAGCCGGCGGCGGCGCCGCAGCGGTCGGATCCGCGCCAGCAGGAAGCGGAGTGGCAACAGGAGAAGGCGGAGGTGTCGCATCGGCAACCGTCACGACAGTACCAGCGTCGCCGGTCGAGGCCGCACGCTCGGCCTTGACGCCGCGGCCAAACATCACGCCTAACAGGAAAATGACCACCGACACCACCGTGGCGGCCATGAACAGAAACACCAACTGCTTGCCGTTCAGTTGGATCTCGTGGAAGCCGTCGTCGTGGATCTGGGTAGCCAAATTGGGGCAATTCTAGCACGCACGCGGCAAGAGTACCAGCCCCACCGCCGGCCGGCCGCGGCGCGTCACGGCGCGTCGGTCGGGACGTCGGCAAACGCGGCGACCATCAGGCAGGCCGGCTTGCCTGTGCCGCGGCAGGACACGACTTCAACTCGCGCCGTCAAATTGAACAGCGCGTTCAGCCGCGTGAACGCCGACGCGTAGAACCCGCAGAGCGGCTGGGGTCCTGCCTCGCGCACGGTACAGAAGAGCGACCCGCGAAGGTCCATGGTGGCGCGTCCGCGCCGGAGGCGCGACACCAGACGGCTGCCGCGATAGCTGCTGTTGACCAGACGTCCCGCCAGACGCAGCAGCAGCCGGTTGCGCAGCCATGCCGGCGACGATTTGATTAACGTGCGCTCGAACGGCGCCATCGATTCCACCGTCCACTCGGCGGCGTACTCGCCCGCGCGGGCGGTGATCTTGTCGTAGGCGTCGCCCTCTTGACGCAGAAAACTCAAGACCGCGTAGAGAGGCGCGAGGCCGATGGTGCCATCCCGCAGCCCCTTGGCGTCCAACCAGCTCTCGTAGAAGCCGAGCCGGGTCGGCAACACCTCCGAGATACCCTGATGAAGGCTCGCGACGAGAACGCGCCCGATGCCGGCGTCACGCATAAGCGAGTAATATCGAACCCAGAACCGTGAACCGTGAACCCTGAACCACTTTGAACTTTGACCTTTGAACTTTGAACTTTCTTCGAGCGCTGCCATTTTGGCCGGCGGCCGGGCCACCCGCTTCGACGGGCACGATAAGAGTGCGCTCGTCGTTTCCGGGCGGACGATACTCGACCGGCAAATCGCCGAATTGTCGCAAGTAACCTCTGACCTGCTGATCGTCGGCGGCGGTGTCCGCGCCGGCGTTCCCGAAGGCGTGCGACACGTGGCAGACCAAGTCCCCGGTTGCGGACCCCTCGGCGGGCTCCACGCCGCGCTCTCCGCAGCGCGCGGCGCCGCCGTCCTCATTGTTGCGTGCGATATGCCGTTCCTGTCGGCGCCGCTGCTCCGCCATCTCCTGACGCTCGCCGACGCCGCCGGCCCCCATGGCGCCGACACGGCCGACGTCGTCGTGCCGCGCACCGATCGCGGGTATCATCCGATGTGTGCCGTGTACACGCGCGCGTGTCTCGATCCGATCGCACGCCGGCTCGCCGATGGGCGCCTCACGCTTGTCGCCCTGTTCGACGATGTGCGGGTTCGCGTCGTGACTGCCGACGAGTTAGCCGCGTTCGGCGATCCAGACCGCCTCCTGGCCAACGTGAACACGCCGCTCGACTACCGGGCCATCGAGGCGAACGGAATCCAATCGTAGCACGAGCGTTCCAACCATCATCGGACAAGCAGAGGCATCGCCCGCACCACGGCACCCGCTCATGATTCTCAACGTTCTTGCTCAGGTTCAGGACCAGGTGACCGCCGCCGTGAGGCGGCATTACGGTCTCGTCGAGGTCCCGCCGTTCGCGATCGAAGTGCCGCCCAACCGGGCCCTCGGCGACCTGGCCGTCACCGTCGCTTTTCAACTCGCCAAAGCGCTGAGGAAGGCGCCTCGGGCGATCGCGCAGGAACTGGTCGGTGTCATCGGCGCCATGCCGGGCATTGCGAAGGTCGAGGCCGCTCCGAACGGGTATCTGAACCTCTCGCTCGATCGGCGCGCGTTTCTCCTCGCCCGGCTGGGCGCCGGCGTGACGCCTCTTCGCGAGTCGGGCGCCAAGACGATCGTCGAGCACACGGCCATCAACCCCAACAAGGCCGCCCACATCGGCCACCTGCGAAACGCGACCCTGGGCGATACGCTCGCTCGCGTCCTGCGATTCAGGAACACCCCCGTTGAAGTGCAGAACTACATCGACGACCTCGGCGTGCAGGTCGCCGACATCATCGTCGGCTTCCGCGAGATCGAGCGGAAGAACCTCGGCGAGATCCGGCAGACTGCCGATGCCACCCGGTTTGACTATTACTGCTGGGACCTCTACTCGCGCGTCACCGAGTGGTATGACGGCAATCAGGAACGGCTCGCCGCGCGCGCCGCGACGCTCCACGATCTCGAGGCCGGCGACAACGACGCCGCCGCGATCGGCGCCTTCATCGCCGATCGCATCGTCCGCACGCATTTGAAGACGATGGCGCGGCTCAACGTCGGGTACGATCTGCTCACCTACGAGGGCGACATCCTGCGCTTGAAGTTCTGGGCGCACGCATTCGACATCCTGAAAGCCCAGGGCGCCGTGTTCCTGCAGACCGAGGGGAAGCTCGCCGGGTGCTGGGTGATGCGCATCGACGAGGGTCATGCGCCGCACGAGAGCAGCGAATCCATCGAGCCCACCGGCGAGTCAATCGAGCGCGGCGGCGAGTCAATCGAGCGCGGCGGCGAGTCAATCGAGCGCGCCGGCGAGTCAATCGAGCCGATCAAAGAAGAAGCCGAGAATCGCGAAAAGGTGATCGTGCGGTCGAACGGCGTCGTCACCTACGTCGGGAAAGACATCGCCAACCAGTTCTGGAAATTCGGACTGCTGGGCCGAGACTTCCGGTATCGCCTCTTCGGCACTCAAGCCGACGGACGTCCGCTGTGGGCCACGACGTCCGCCGAAACCGACCCGGCCGCTCCGCCGTTCGGCCACGCCAGGCACATCTACAATGTGATCGATTCCCGCCAGATGTACCTTCAGGCGCTTCTCAGCCAGGCACTGCGCGTGCTCGGCCACCCGGAGGAAGCCGAACACTCGATTCACTTCTCCTACGAAATGGTCGCGCTTTCCCACGCGACCGCGCGGGAGCTCGGCTACGAGATCGCGCCCGGTAGCGAAGCCGCCAAGAAACCGTTCGTGGAGGTATCCGGCCGCAAAGGGCTCGGCGTCAAGATCGACGACCTGCTCGATCTTCTGACCGAAAAGGCCAAGGCCGAGGTAGGCAAGCGGAACCCCGAGCTGCCACCGGACGAGCAGGCGCGCACCGCCATCCAGATTGCCGTGGCCGCCATCCGCTATTTCATGCTCAAATTCTCGCGCGGCAAGCTCATCGTCTTCGACATCGAAGAAGCGATCAGCTTCGAGGGCGAAACCGGCCCCTACCTGCAGTATGCTGTCGTGCGAGCGAACAACATTTTCAACAGGCTGCAGGACCGTGAGGGCCTGTCGGCTGCGGGCATCGTTTCGGCCCTCGGGACGATACCGACTGACGAGCTCGAGGACAACGGCGAATCCAGCCTGTGGGCTGTGGTCTTCGAGGCCTCGCGGCTTGACGATGTCGTCGAGCAGGTGGTGCGGTCGCTTGAGTTTTCTGGGCTGGCCAGGTACCACGTTCGGCCTCGCGCAGATGTTCAACGCGTTCTACCACCGCTATCCGATTCTGAACGAGGAGCGAGCCGACCGGAAACACTGGCGGGCCGCCGGGGTTGCATACGTCAGGGACGAGCTGACGCGCGCGCTCGGTTTGATGGGCATCGACGTGCCGACCCGGATGTAGAGCGAGAAGACTGTATGCCTCTCATCGGCGTCACGAACTGTCGCAAGATCGAAGATTATCGGCAGTCGGTGCTGCACGTTGGCGGCGACGTACGCCTGCTCGAACCGACGGCCGATGTGCCATCGGCTCTCCAGGGGCTCGACGGCGTGCTGCTCACCGGCGGCGGCGACGTTTCGCCCGAGCGCTACGGCGAGCTGCCCCACCCCACGTATGACGAAGCCGAGCCCGGCCGCGACGAGTTCGAGCTGGCGCTGGTCTCGCTCGCGCGAGAACGGCGGCTCCCGATCCTGGCTATCTGTCGCGGGGTGCAGGTGCTCAACGTCGCCTACGGCGGCACGCTCGTCCAGGACATCCCGTCACAGGTGCCAGGCGCGCTGTCGCACAAGCTCGAGGTGCCTCCGCACCAGGCCTTCGAATTCGCGCACGAGGTCTGGATCGACAAGGACACGATGCTTTCCAGACTCATGCGCGAGCGGCTGAGCGACACCGACGCGTGCGAGGTCAACAGCCGCCATCATCAGGCCATCCGCCGCCTTGCGCCCGGGCTCATCGTGTCGGCCACGGCGCCCGACGGCGTCATCGAAGCGATCGAAGACCCGTCGGCCGGCTTTTGTCTCGGCGTCCAGTGGCATCCGGAAAACTTCTGGCGGACGGGCGAATTTCGTCCGCTGTTTGAAGGCCTGCTGGAAGCATCGGTGAAGTCGAAGCCGTAACGAAGAGCATCAGCGGGCGCGGTGTCGCCCGGCGTTGTTCGCGTACAGATCCATCGCATCAAATCCGTACTGACGCGCCTCGGATACGCTCCCAGGTCCGAAGGCCCAACAAGATACTGCCAACCAGCAACAACGGCGCGGAGGTTGAACCCGGCAACCACTGCTGAAAGTACAGCGACCCGCCCAAATGAGCCAGACCATTCAGGAACATGAGGGCGACGAACGCCCATGAGGCCAGCCGGGTGCCCGACGCTCCGCGCCGCACGGCCCCACCAAGCGCTGCCAGTAGGAGCACCAACGCCACAAGACCCGCCAGCCAAATCCGAAAGGTGAAGGTGGGCATCGGAAACCACGGAATTCGAGATCGGATCGAAACCACCAAGGGGTTATAGAAGGTGAGGAAACCCGTGATCGCTTCATCGGCAACATGCACCGCAAGGGCACCGACAAGAACACACCACGCCCGCGCATGTCGAGACGGGGCGCCCGTGGGCGGCTCCACTTGGATGTCAGCCTGCGCTTGAAGTTCTTCTCCAACCGGCAACGAGCGGAATGGCCAGAGTCAGCGCGTAATACAGATAGACGTCCGGCTTGTAATATCCGGCCGCCGGCTTGAACGCTTTGACGATAAACAGATAGTCGCCGAGAACCGCGATCGACAGCCACACGAGCGCCACAAGACAATAGTACAGCAACGTATCGCCTCTCACTTTCCTGAACGCGATCCAAAGCGTGATGGCCATTCCGATGGGCGTGATGATCCACCCGATGACGCTCACCGACACGACGGCGAAAAGCATGATGCCGAGCGCGTAGCCGATGAGCCAGAGAAAAAAGCCCCAACCCAAGGCGTCCTTCACGAATTGCTTGTTCATGGTCTTTCTTCACCGCTGGAGTGCTCCACCGATCGGTGGCTTCACAGGCACTCCCTGACATTCACAACACCGCTTGATCGGGCCAGCCAGACAGCAACGCGGCGCTCGCAGTCATCAGCGTCGGCTCACACACAGCCTGCCTACAACTCTAGCCGACAAACATCCGCGCAAATGACTGCCATGCGGACGTGTGGCCGATAAGTTCCCGCACCGCATGGCTGACAATCACGAGCATGCCCCCCCACAGATACGATCGAGCGATCCCTCTGCGCGATGTCGTATCGTACACCACGACCGCGAGGACGATTGCGTCGAGTGTTACGTAATAACCCCACTTTGTCGTCTGGATAAAATGCACTGGCCAGCGCGTAACCGCGGCATCGAGGATGGCGAGCGTCGCAAGCAACATCAGTCGCTTGTGTGGGGCGGCTTCGCGCCTGTAGACGATGGCGGCACCGACCAGCGTCGCAAACACAACGATGTCGGAAGCCGGAATCGCAAAGAATGCGCGGGCAGCCTCGGCGTTACCAACGAGTACGGCGTCGTGCACAGCGGTGACTGAGGCGAAAGACGCGACGCCGATCATCGCTACAGCAAGTACCGCACCCACCCACCCTAAGCGGCGGTGAATGTCGGTTCGCCGAGCCGCGACGAGCGTCGTCTGAACGATGAAGAGCACAATCCACGCCGTGAACAGCACGCCATGGAGTTTGAGATGAAGCGCCAATGGCTGCGATTGAAAATGCGAGCGGAGAAAATACGTCCGGGCGAAACCGGCGAACACCACGGCTGCCATGATGAGCGACATCCCGATGTAGAAGAGACGCTCCGACTGCCAGGAGACGCGGCGACGAGCGAGAGTGTCGTTGACGAGCATGATTGACCTGTTGTCAGTTGAGCTGTCTAACGATCACGAATGACCCGCGCGCTTTTTCGATCCAGAGCGCGTCGGCTCCATTCGTCTGTTAGCCGGTGGCCGTCGCGCAGCGCGCCATCGCCGTAAGGATGCCGCACTCTCATTCGACGCCAATCCAGCCAGCAACCCCCCGACCGATATGTCTTCATCGAGCGCGGGCCAGTGGATGCCAATTCCTGGACCGATCAAATCCCAGCGTCGTCTTTCGGAGGGCGTGCCTTCGGAGAGGCGCGAGTACCAGCCGATCGGCACCGAAACGGCCCGGCCATCCCGCAACTCGACAATCAGCGTGTCGGCCGTGATCTCGACGCTTTTCGCTGTCGCGGTCTCAGTTACCAGACTTGAAATACTCATGCCATGCCTTTACGAGTTCCGTTTCGTGCTACGTCGCCGGAAGATCGTGTGGCGATCCGCCACTGACCTTGCTGTAGAGCCAGATGCCCACGACCGACGCCAGTACCGTAGTGCCCAATGTCGCCACCCCTAACGGAACAAGGTTTCGGCCAAGTTCCACGAACCCCAGCCCGGCCCATTTGGCACTTTGCAGCGTTTTCAGGATCCACCACGCGACACCAGTGATGGCCACGGTTGTGAGTTTCGTGCCGTACCGCGGCGCAATCGCCGAATAGAGCCACACTGCCCAGACCCCCATCAAGACGTCGATGGCAAAGAAGTACACCCCTCCCTGCGCGGGATGGGGCGCACTCCGTCGTACCGATGCCACGAAATCTGGCGCGAACATCGCCAGATAGACGACCGACAGCAGATTCCAGATCACGCCCGCGACGAACCCGCACAGTGTGACCCGGATCCAGTTCGCGCGTTTCATATCGCCTCCAGACTCTGATTCTTCCTGTCCGCCCAACGTTCCGCTTCAGCCGCGGCGCTTCACGATCGCACCAAGCGGCGTCAGCTGCAAGCCGTGTTGGGCGGCAACGGCTTCAAAGGAGATGCTCGCGGATCAGGCGTTTGCGAACGCCCTGGACACCGTCGACTTGAAAGGCCCGAATTCCCAACTTCGCGGCAGCGACGACGTTGTCGTGTACATCGTCAAAGAACATGGCGCCGTCTGGCGAGACGTCAAGCCGTTCCAGTGCTGCCAGATAGATCCGAGGATCAGGCTTACGGAGCCCGACCTGATGAGAGGAGATTGCGACCTCGAAAAGATCCGTGACGCCGAGGTCGCGCGAATTGCGCTCCCAGTGCAGTTCATTAGAATTGCTCAGGGCCGCCAAGCGAAATCGTGATCGAAGTGACGCAAGGAGTTCCACCGCTCCGGGAAGGAGACACTTCGACCAGGAGCGAAACTCCTCCAGAAAACATTCGGGGGCCAGGTCGACTCCCCAGTCACGGACGAAACGCTCGCCGAAATCCTGCCGGCTCAGCTGGCCAAGGCCAAATGCCTCGGAATGGGGGCAACGGCTCCAGCGCTCGACGACTTCAGACTCTGATGTTCCAACGGGTAACAGGCGTGCCATTTCCCGAACGCCAGAAAATTCAACGAGCACCCCGCCCAGATCGAACAGAAGCACTTCTACCATTTGCGACTGCGGGGGTTTTGGCCGCCCAACGCTTGCCGTTCACCTGCGGCACGCGCACACCAACGATAGCACCGCGCGCGAGGGGCACGCGCGAGCGGGCCATCGTGCCGTCACGGTGCAACCGCTGGCTAGACGGCGTTCAACAATTTGCTCAAGTACCCAAACGACGCAACGACTGCTCCGCATATGGGCATCAGAAAAGCCGTCCACAGCAACCACCGTTTGGTCGTCCGGGGCAACATGATCTGCAAGGTCGCAGCTATGGCCGCGGCAACGAGCAGCGCCCATCCCATGAACTCGTTGGCCGGATACCAGATCTCCGGTGACCTGGTCCCACTGACTCTGAATCCATAAACCCCGTTGGGAGGCACGATCTCAAGGATTAGCGGAATACTGATGGTCACAAGGGCCACGCACGATGCGATCAGGCGTGCTCGTATTTGTTCTGGGCTCCTGCCCGATCGCGACGCCTGGAGGCCAGAACTAGGGCTGGGGGCGGAAGTCGACCTGCGTCTCAGGACAGACCGCGCCACCATCACAATCAAACCGACGGCGAGCGCGACGACAAGCTCGGGCAGCGGAATCAAGTTCATCGACTCATCGTTACAGTCCGTCTAACGCTCTATGGAGTAGACCGGAACGGATCGCTCGCGGGCTACAACGCCCCGGCGGTAACGTCTCCGACCCCAGCCATGTGCAACAAACGCGGGATGATAGCACGCCCGAGATGGCGTTCGCCGCCGCGGCGTTTACCCGCGAGCGCATGGATGCGCGGGGGCCGCCCGCGTAACCCAGGTGACCAACGCGCCTGGTGCGCCGCACGGCGAAGGACGCGTCGTCCTTCCGCTTGCACTCGATCGCAAGTATCCGAACGCGTCAACGGACTGGGCCTGGCAGTTCGTCTTTCCCGAGATCGCGCTCGTGCTCAAGTGGCCCTGCAACCAATCCCTGACCGTCACGGGCAGCATCGTCCGGACGCCCTTCTGGCCCTTCCCACGGCGAACGCTAAGTACATCCTTGTACAGAAACCGCAGCGCGCTCAGCGCCTGATTCTGCGGGGACGCACTGACGTGCCGCTCGACTGCGAGCCAGGTCGGAAACGTCGAAATTTCGGCGGCACCCATCTCGGACGGATGTTTCTTCTTGTGGAAACCAGTTGAGTCGGACCTGCCAGTGGAATCCACCTGTCAGCGATATCTAGGATTCACGATTTCCAAAGACGACGACGGTTTCGACGTGGGGCGTGTTGGGAAAGAGGTCGAACGCGTCGGCCCGCTCGATCGCATACCCGGCGTCGACGAGGCGCCGCGCGTCTCGGGCAAGCGTCGCAGCATCGCAGCTGACGTAGATCAGGCGGCCGGCACGCAGGCGGATGACGCCGTCGAGTGCCTCCCGCGACAGGCCGGTGCGCGGCGGATCGACGATCACCAGCGCGGGCGGCGGTGCAGACGCATCCAGAAACGCTTCTACAGGCTGGTGACGGACGGCCACGTGTTCGTAGCCCACGGCGTTCGACACGAGGTCGGCTGCGGCGGTCCTGTCGCCCTCGACCGCCGTCACCCTCGCCTGCCGGGTCGCGGCAGCGGCGATCGCAAAGAGTCCGGTGCCGGCATAAAGGTCAAGCACATCGACACCCGACGGCATCAGGCCGACGACGTGCGCGACCAGAGCGTTCAGCAGGTACCGGTTCCCTTGAAAAAACGCCAGCACGTTGCGTCTCAACACCACCTGCGCGTCTCCGATCGTCAGCCGATCGGTGACCGAAGCGTTTGGTCCCAGGCCGGTCAACCCGTCGGTCTGAGCCAGCCGTCGTCGAACCTCCCCGCCGGTTGCGGAACGAGCGTCGAAGCACACGGCGCGATCGGAAGCATCGACATATGACACGATGCTTGACAGACTCATGCGCGAGCGGTTGAGCGACACCGACGCGGGCGAGGTCAACGGCCGTCATCATCAGGCCATCCGCCGGCTGGCGCCCGGGCTCATCGTGTCGGCCACGGCGCCGATGGGGTCATCGAAGCGATCGAAGATCCGGCGGCCGGCTTCTGTCTCGGGGTTCAGTGGCATCCGGAAAATTTCTGGCGGACCGGCGAGTTTCGCCCGCTGTTTGAAGGCCTGCTGGAAGCATCGGTGAAGTCCCAGCTGTAACGACGCGCGCTTCACCACCGGCGGCAAGAAACTCCCATGCGCTTCCAACCGCGCTGGTACGTCGACCCCTGAACATCAATCTGTCGTGGCGGTGCCTTTCGCGTAGAATCACCCCGACGTGCGGACGCGAAGAGGTCGCCGTACCTTGAGCCTGACACGGTGGGTGTGGACCGTCGTCGGAGTGGCGCTGCTCGTCACGGCGTTGACCTTCCTGTTCACCCCGCCAATGCCGCAGGGTACTGTGGTGATGGCGACGGGTCCCGAGGGCGGCGGCTACGCGGCGCTTGGAGAGAAATACAAGGAGATCCTGGGCCGCCAGAACGTCCGACTCGAGTTGCTGGCCACCAACGGGTCGGTGGAGAACGTCGAGCGGCTGCGCAGCTCGCAGGGCGGTGTCAGCGTGGCGTTCGTCCAGGGCGGCACCACGAGCCGGGCCGAGGCACCGGAACTGGTGTCGTTGGGCACGCTGTCCTACGAGCCGTTCTGGGTCTTCGCGCGGGTGCGGCCGCAGAATCTGCCGGGCGGCACGATCCAGGCGGGCATGCGGGTCTCGTTCGGCCCGGCCGGCAGCGGGACTGCGAAGATCGCACACGAGCTGGCAGCGGCCGTGGGCCTCGACCTCAGCCGAACCGAGGTGCTCGACCTCGATCCAGTCGACGCCGGTGAGCGGCTTCTCAAGGGCGATCTCGATCTGGTCTGTATTGTCACGGCCTGGGAGGCGCCGATCGTCCGCAGACTCCTGCTCGACCGCTCCGTGCAGGTTCGCGACTGGCCCCGCGCCGATGCCCACGTGGCACTGCGTCCGTATCTCAGCAAGCTCGTGCTCCCGAGGGGAGTCGCCGACCTCGCCAGCGATCGACCGCCAGTGGATGTCACGATGCTCGCGGCCAAGACCAGCCTCGTCGTGCGCGACGACCTGCATCCCGCGCTCCAGTACTTGCTGCTCGGGGCCGCGTCTGAGATTCACGGCGGGCCTGGCATATTCAACAGGGCCGGTGCGTTTCCGGCCGCCGAGCCAGACGGCCTGCCGCTGAGCGAGTCCGTGCGGCAGTATTACAACAGCGGCCGCCCGTTTCTGCAGCGCTACCTGCGGTTCTGGATGGCGGCGTTGGTGTCGCGCATGTTGCTCGTGCTGATTCCGGTCGTCGGGATCCTCTATCCGCTCTTCCGGTTGCTCCCGGCGGCCTACGGCTGGGGCATGCAGCGCCGTATCTTCCGGCTCTACGGCGAGTTGAAGGTGCTCGAAATGGAGATCGACACGGGAAACGAGTACCAGTCGCCCGCGCTCGACGAACGGCTCGGCCGGCTGGCGCGCCGCGCGGACCGGATGCGCGTGCCGCTCAGGTTTGCGCCACTGCTCTACAACTTGAAGATGCACATCGGCCTGGTACGAGCGCGCGTGCAAGCCGAAGTGCCTGGACGAACGCCGGCTCCATCGGCCAGCGATCGTCACTGAGTTCCGACTGATAGATCAGACAGTGATGCCTGAGATAACAGGTCCCGCACCTTCCAATTCCGCGGTGAAGTGCGGCTTGACACCGGTCAGTGTCCAGAGGAGACTCCGCTTGAAACGTGGTTCTTCCGGTTACAGCCAGGCCACGCACGTAACCCGCCCAACTGCGCAGGAGAGTTCCAATGCAGAAGCTCGTCGAAAGCGTGAAGGACACCATTATCGGCACCATCAAGGGCACAGGCGAAATCGTCAATGCTGTGACTGAAACCGTGAGCGGTTCGCTTGCGACGGCGTTGAAGGGCACAGGAACGGTCGGGAAGGCGCTGACAGAGGCCGTGGCCGACGTGTCGAGTGGCGTGATCCACGGCACCACGCAAGTTGGTGGGAACCTGGGACAGGCCACCAAGGGCGCCGTCATCGGCGTGCTGAAGGCCACGAAGGAAGTCGGAGGTGAAGTCCTCGATGCGGCCAGCTCGACCGTGCAGAGCCTCGTCGCGGCGACGGCCAATGTCGGCGGCGATGTCGGGTCTGCCGCACAGCAAGCGATGGAAGGCGCTATCGAGGGCGCGGCGAGTATCGGCGTGAAAGGCGTCGATGCCATCGGAGCGGCCGCATCGGGCGCCATCCGGGGCGCCGGCAACGTAGGCAGGGCTGCCACCGACACAACCTCCAAGATTGCGCGCGGGCTCGTTCAAGGTGCATTCAACCTGGGCGGCGACCTCGGGTCTGTGGCCAGCGGCACGATGCTCGGTGTGCTCCGCAGCGCCAAGAACCTCAGCGGTCAAACGGCGGACACCTTGGCGGCGACTGCCGGGAGTGTTGTCAAGGCGACGGCGGACGTCGGCGGCGATGTGGCCGCAGTCGCCAAAGCCGCGGTGGAAGGCGCAATCCTGGGAGCCAAGGAGATCGGTGTGGACGCCTCTGAGGCCGCATCCGCGGCGGCGTCCGGCGCGATCAAGGCTGCAGGCGATGTCAGCGCAACTCTTCTCGAACAGGTCCAAAGGGCCGCGACAGGAGTCATTGCCGGCGTGAAGGTCGTGGTCAAGCAACCGTTCGTGTAGGCTGACTGCGGGGCGTCGCACTCGCAAAAACGTTCGCGGTGCTGAACATCTTTCTCCGGCGAAGCTTTGTCAAGACGCGGCCGGGGCGCAACGCCACCTAGTATTCCCATCCCTGTCTTCAAGTGTGACGGCATCATCACTTGAATCGCCCTGACGCGCACCAACACTCACAGACTCCGAAAAGTGGAGTAGATTGTCCGCCATGTTCTCGACGGCGAGCATGACCGATCTCGTGGTGAATCTGCGGTTGAGGTGGCGCCGTGCCAAGCGCGACCTCCGCCGGAGGCTGACCTGGAGCCGGCTGTATCGCGTCACGAGCTATGTCCGCTCCGCCCTCTGGATCGTGCCCTTCATTGCCATCGTCGCAGTGCTCGCCAGCGTGCCGATCCTCAGGGTCCTCGACAGCTGGCTGAAGTGGGACCTGGTCGGCCTCGGCGTGGAGGGAGCCCGGTCGCTATATCAGACGGTCATCACATTGAGCCTCTCGTTTCTGGTCTTCACGTTCGGCTCACTGCTGGTCGCGATTCAGATCGCCGGCGGCCAGCTGACGCCCCGCATTATCGCCACCACGCTGCTGCGCGACAACGTCGTGCGTTACACCGTGGGCTTGTTCGTGTTTTCGCTCGTCTTCTCGGTGATGGCGCTCGACCGGCTCGAGAATACCGTGCACGACCTGGTGGCGCTCATTACGGCCCTGCTGGGCATCGTGTCTATCATGGTGTTTCTGTTCTTGATCGACTACGCCGCGCGCCTGCTGCGGCCCGGCAGCATCCTGGCTCGCGTGGCCCAGGAGGGCCTCGCGGTCATCAAGACCGTGTACCAGGACCTGACCGACGAAGAGAAGGGAGACGATGCCGACGCCGTCGTGAGCCTGCCGGAATCGCCCCGACGCGTCGTCGCGCACGTCGGCCGATCGGAAATCGTGGTGGCCGTGGACGTGGAGGCGTTGATGCTCGAGGCTCGGCACGCGCGCGGCATCGTGGAATTCGTGCCGCACGTGGGCGATTTCGTCGCCGCCGACGAGCCGCTGTTCGTCCTGTACGGCGGCGCCACGTCGATCGACGACCGCAGGCTTCGGGCGTCGGTGGCGTTCGGCCCCGAACGAACGATGGAGCAGGATCCGTTGTTTGCGTTCCGGATCCTCGTGGACATCGCGCTAAAGGCGCTGTCGCCGGCGATCAACGACCCCACGACCGGCGTGCTCGCCATCGACCAGGTCCACCGCCTGCTGCGGTCGGTCGGCCGACGGCGGCTCCGCGCCGACGTGCTGCTTGACGGGCTGGGCTCGCCGCGCGTGATCTACCGCACGCCGAACTGGGAAGACTTCGTCCACATCTCCTGCACCGAGATCCGGAGTTGCGGCGCCGGCAACGTGCAGATCGCGAGACGGCTGCGCGCCCTGCTGGAGAACCTGATCGCCACTCTGCCGCGCCATCGTCGTCCGGAGCTTGTCAAGGAGCGCGCCCATCTCGATCAGGCGCTCGCGCCGCTTTACCCGATTCCGGCCGACCTGGCGCTCGCCAGCGTGCCCGACTCCCAGGGCCTTGGCGGATCGATAGGCACGCGGCCGGCTGTCTGAGGTCTCTGTGCCGGTGCAAGTGGCCGTACGCCGTCGTTGTCCTGCAGGGCGCGAAAATCAAGACGCGCGCAGAGACGTGCCAATGGAATCCACCTATCAGCTAGATTCCCGATTTCCAAAGACGACGACGGTTTCGACGTGGGGCGTGTTGGGAAAGAGGTCGAACGCGTCGGCCCGCTCGATCGCATACCCGGCGTCGATGAGGCGCCGCGCGTCTCGGGCGAGCGTCGCAACGTCGCAGCTGACGTAGACCAGGCGGCCGGCGCGCAGGCGGATGACGCCGTCGAGCGCCTCCCGCGACAGGCCGGTGCGCGGCGGATCGACGATCACCAGCGCGGGCGGCGGTGCAGACGCATCCAGAAACGCTTCTACAGGCTGGTGACGGACGGCCACGTGTTCGTAGCCCACGGCGTTCGACACGAGGTCGGCTGCGGCGGTCCTGTCGCCCTCGACCGCCGTCACCCTCGCCTGCCGGGTCGCGGCAGCGGCGATAGCAAACAGTCCCGTGCCGGCATAAAGGTCAAGCACATCGACACCCGACGGCATCAAGCCGACGACGTGCGCGACCAGAGCGTTCAGCAGGTACCGGTTCCCTTGAAAAAACGCCAGCACGTTGCGTCTCAACACCACCTGCGCGTCTCCGATCGTCAGCCGATCGGTGACCGAAGCGTGTGGTCCCAGGCCGGTCAACCCGTCGGTCTGAGCCAGCCGTCGTCGAACCTCCCCGCCGGTTGCGGAACGAGCGTCGAAGCACACGGCGCGATCGGACGCATCGACGTTTTCAGCGAGCTCGATCTCCCTGACGGTATCGGGGAGAAGCGACGCCAGCCCGGCCACCAGCCGATCGAGCGTGTCGCACGTGGCCGGCAGCAGTTGCCGCGTCGCGCGCGCGTCGCACAAAGTGTGCGTGCTCTCGCGGAAGAACCCCCAACGGCCACCGTGAACATGAAGGCGGGCTCGCATCCGGTAGCCGGCTTCCGGAGAACCCGCCACAACCACCGGTGACGGCAGCGTCAGCCGCGCGATGCGCCCGAACGCGTCGGCAATCACCTGCGACTTGATCTCGAGCTGCCGCGGGTAAGCGATGTGCGCGTACAAACACCCGCCGCACAGCGAATCGCCGGCCACCGGTCGTCGATCGGCCGACGCCTCATCCACCGACACCGTGTCGGCGTACAGCACACCCTTGCCAACGCGCTCGACGCGGGCCGTGACGCGCTCGCCGGGAATCGCCCCGGCGACGAGGACGACCTGACCGTTGAGGCGCCCGATCATGCGTCCGCCGGCCGCCGGCTTGTCGACGGTTAGCGCGAAGGATTCACCAGGCGATACCGTCACGTGAATGCGATCGTGGGAAGGTTGAGCCGCTCGCGGACGAGGCGCGTGACGGCCGCATCCCTCGCGCGGGCGTACGCATCGGCGGCCATTCGCTCCCGGTACGCCGCCAACTCGTCAGCGGCCTCGCGCGCCAACTCGGCGGCGGTATCCGGATCGAGCGACGACCGCGCGGCCAGCAGCAACTCGTCGTCGAGTGACGTCAGGCGTGCGACGAGCGCCTGACGCGCGTCCCCTCGCACTCCTCTCGCTTCGGCACGCGCGGCGTCGAGCTCGCCCGCCACGCGATCGATGATCGCGTCGAAGTCGTCTCCGAGGCTGCCATTGGCCCGTGCAGCGGTGAGCCGGAGGACGACCCGCTCGAGGTGCGCGGGCAGCGACACCGCGTGACCGGTCTCCGAGGCAGACGTGGCCAGGCCGACCGCGCGCCGCCACTCGTCGAAGACGTCGAGGACGTCCGCATCGCAAAAGTCGATGCGCACGGGCCTGCGGCGCGGTCCCTTGCGGTAGTACCGCTCGAAATAGCGGTCGATTCCCTGAAACGCAATCTTCAGCGGAACACCCTGCGCGGCCCAGCCCGACACGAGGTCGAACGACGGCCCGGTCACCCGGACGAGATGGCCGTCATTTTTCCGACACAGGTAGGATTCGATTTCGCGGCAGAAGTCTACTGATTCCGTTCCCACACGATTCTCAACCCGTGCAGCGTGATGTCGGGTTCCACCGCGACGAACACCTTTGTCTCGGGCACGATGAGAGGCGCCAGGCCGCCGGTGGCAATGCACGTGGCGCGGCCGCCGAGCTCGTTGGTGATTCGCGTCACCAGCCCTTCCACCATCCCCAGGTAGCCGAAAAAGAGTCCCGACTCAATCGCACCGACAGTCGTGTTGCCGATGACGGTTTCGGGTTTGCGGACATCCACCCGCGGCAGGCGCGCCGCGCGCTGAAACAGCGCTTCGGCCGCAATCTGCGGCCCAGGACAGATCACGCCGCCCAGGTACTCGCCCTTTGCCGTCACCGCGTCAAAGGTGGTCGCCGTCCCGAGGTCGGCGATGATGAGCGGGAGGCCGCCTGCTCGACCAAACTTCTCGTACGCGGCGATGCTGTTGGCGATGCGATCGGCGCCCACCTCGGCCGGATTCTTGTACAGGATCGGCATGCCGGCGTTTGACGTGGGGTCGACCAGCAACGCGTCGCGGCCGAAGTAGCGGCGCGCCATGCCAAGCATGATCGGCGTCAACGGCGGGACCACCGAGCCGATGACCACCGCGGCAATCGCTTTCGGATCGATCTGCTCGTGCGCGAAGAGGCCGGTCACCATCAGGCCGACTTCGTCCGCCGTGCGCTCGCGCAGCGTCAGCAGCCGCCAGCTGACGCGCAGGTTGTTGCCGTCAAAGACGCCAAGGACGATGTTCGTGTTGCCGATGTCGATGGCTAGCAACATGGGTTCAAGAATTCAAGGTTCACGGTTCAGAGTTCACGGTTCAGGGTTCACGGTTCGTGGAGCTTCAGGGGTTCACAGCCATGTGAGTTCACCGGCGACGATGCGCTCGACGCGATCGCCCTCTCGGACGAGCAGGGCGCCGCGGTCGTCGATTCCCGCCGTCACGCCGGTGCGCACACCGGCAAGCGTCGTCCACGACACGCGGGCGCCGCGCCCGGCGGGGGCGCGCTCGCGCCACGCGTCGAGAATAGCATCGAACCGGCCATCGAGCAGATCCTCATACCGCCGCGCCAACGCCGCAAGCGTTTCGGCGAACACGTGCGCGCGATCGACGGGGCGTCCCAGCTCGGCTTCGAGCGACGTCGCGCGGTCAGCTAGCTCCCGCGGAAACGCCATCGGCCCGACGTTGATGCCGTACCCGAGGACAACGGCGTCGTTGGCCGCCCCTTCCGCGAGGATACCGGCGAGCTTCCGGCGGCCGACGTACACATCGTTGGGCCACTTGAGATCGACGCGAAGCCCTGTCGCCGACTCAATCGCTTCGGCCAGGGCGACGCCGGCAGCCAGCGTGACCAGCGTCGCGGCCCGGTCGCGATCGGTGCGCGCGCGAGCCGGCGTCCAGACGACTGACACGTACAGACCGCCGCCAGGCGGCGACAGCCACGACCGGCCGCGCCGGCCGCGGCCGGCCGTCTGGGCGTCAGCGCACACGACCAGACCCTCGCAATCGCCCGACGCCGTAAGACCCGCCGCGACGTCGTTGGTCGAGCCGATGGACGGAAAGAACGCGACAGCCGGGGCCAGACGTCCGAGACGTCCCTTCACGCGGTCGAGGGCTTCCGCGAAATCGCGCGGAAGCGATTCACCGGGCAGGTTCGATTTCAAAGCTGATATCGATGGCCGGGGCCGAGTGCGTGAGCGCGCCCGCCGACACGTAGTCGGCGCCTGTCGCCGCGAGCTCCGGAATGCGATCGAGGGTCACGCCTCCTGAAATCTCAATCTTCGCGCGACCGCTCGCCCGGCGAACCGCTTCCCGAATGTCGCTGGTCCGCATGTTGTCGGCAAGAATAGTGTCGGCGCCAGCCAGGAGGGCCTCGTTCACTTGATCGAGCGTCTCGGCTTCAACCTCGACTGCAAGGCCCGGCTGACGCGACCGCGCCTTCGAAACGGCGTCCGAGAGACTCCCGGCCAACCGGATGTGGTTGTCCTTGATCAGCAGCGCGTCGAACAGGCCGACGCGATGGTTGGTGGCGCCGCCCGCGCGCACGGCGTACTTCTCGAGCACCCGCAGCCCTGGCGTCGTCTTGCGCGTGTCGAGGACGGTGATGAGGCCGCCGGACGCGTGGACAAACCGGCGCGCCTGCGTGGCGATTCCGGACAACCGCTGCAGAAAATTGAGCGCCGTTCGCTCGCCGACGAGCAGCGTACGCGCCGTTCCGGTCACCTCAGCCACGACGTCGCCCGCCGCGCACCATTCGCCGTCGCTCTTGCGGATCGCGACTTGAACGGTCGGTTCAAGAATCCTGAACGTTTCGATTGCGACCTCGAGGCCAGCCAGCACGCAGTCGGCCTTGACCAGAAACTTACCCCGCGCGCGCGCCTCGGCGGGCACCGTCGCCTCGGTGGTGATGTCGCCCGCCGTACCGAGATCTTCGTCCAGCGCGCGCCGAACGATATCGCGGTACGACTGCGGGTCAAGGGGCGATGGCTTCATATCCCGCGACGAGGATCGCACGGGGCTCCCCGCTTGTCGTCTCGAACGCCTGCACGCGCAGCGCGGATCGCAGATCCGCCTCCACGTGCGGCATCAGTGCGAGCGCGCGCGGTTCGGCCGTAATCGATACCTTCGTAATCGGCACCTTCAGCGGCTGCTTTGCTTCCGAGCGTTGCTTACGCACCTCAAACAACACGTCGGTCGCCCACTCGTACGCCGACTGATCGCCCTGCCGCACGTCATTCGAGTTATCCAAGAGCAGCGCCTCCACTTCCTGCGGCGCCGGCCACGCCGACGTGTGGATGGACCCCGGCTGCCACCACGACCAGACTTCTTCGGTCACAAACGGCAGAAACGGCGCGAGCAGCCGCAGCAGCACCGACAGCGCCGCGGACAGGGCCGCGTTGGCCGACCCGGCCGCGTCGGCGCCCTGCTCTCCGTACCGGCGCCCTTTGACGAGCTCGAGGTAGTCGTCGCAGAAACGCCAGAAGAACGTTTCGGTCCGCTGCAATGCCCGTGCGTAGTCGTAGGTCTCGAACGCCTCAGTGGCTTCCGCGACGAGCGCCGACAGGCTGCGAAGCATTGCGCGATCGACCGGCCACACAATCTGACCCTTGGGCTCCGCGGCACTGAGCGCGAACTTCGACGCGTTGAGCACCTTGATGGCGAGACGACGGCCCACTTTCATCTGACTCGGGTCGAACGCGGTGTCGGTGCCCGGTCGGCCGCTGGCCGCCCAGTAGCGGACGCCGTCAGACCCGTGCTCTTCGAGCAGCCCGAGCGGCGTCACGACGTTGCCCTTGGACTTCGACATCTTCTTGCGGTCGGGATCGAGCACCCACCCGGAGAGCGCCGCGTTCTTCCAGGGCAGCGAGTCGTGCTCGAAGTGCGATCGCAGGACCGTGTCGAACAGCCACGTACGGATGATGTCGTGCGCCTGCGGCCGCAGGTCCATGGGAAACGTTCGTGCGAACAGATCCGGATCTTCCTCCCAGCGGCAGACGATCTGGGGCGTCAGCGACGAGGTCGCCCACGTGTCCATGACGTCCGGATCGCCGACGAAGCCGCCGGGTACGCCTCGCTGATCGGCCTTGTACCCCTCAGGCACGTCAGTGGACGGATCGACGGGCAGCTGATCCTCTCGGGCGGCAATCGGCTTGTCGTGAACGATGCGGCCACTCGAATCGATCGGATACCAAACGGGGAATGGCACGCCAAAGAACCTCTGGCGGCTGACGCACCAGTCGCCGTTGAGCCCGTTGGTCCAGTTCTCATAGCGCGCCTGCATATAGGGCGGATGCCACTTCAGGTCGCGGCCGCGACCCAGTAATTGTTCGCGGAACTCGACCGTCTTCACGAACCACTGACGGCTCGTCACGATCTCGAGCGGTCGATCGCCCTTCTCGTAGAACTTCACGGCGTGGGTGACAGGGCGCGGCTCGCCGACCAGATCGCCGGACTCGCGCAGCTGCTCGACGATGCGCACGCGCGCCTTGGCGGCTGACCGGCGCACGAGATCGGCGTAATGTCGTTCGGCCCGATCCGGATCGGTCGATTCCCACCCGGGCGCCCGCCAGCTCACGTCGCGCAGCGTGCCGTCCTGCTGAATCACCGCCCGCACCGGAAGGCCGAGCTCGCGCCACCAGGTGACGTCGGTCAGGTCGCCGAACGTGCAGATCATCGCGATGCCGCTCCCCTTGGCTGGATCGGCCAGGGCATGTGCTTTGACCGGCACGCGAACGCCGAACAGGGGCGTGACGACCTCCTTGCCGAAGAGCGGCTTGTACCGATCGTCGTCTGGGTGTGCGACAAGAGCGACGCATGCAGGAATCAGTTCCGGGCGAGTCGTCTCGATCTCGACGGCCGTGCCTTCGTCCCTGCCAAACTTGATCCGGTGATACGCGCCCGGAATCTCACGGTCTTCGAGCTCGGCCTGGGCGACGGCGGTCTTGAAGTCCACGTCCCACAGCGTCGGCGCTTCCACCTGGTAGGCCAGCCCTCGCGTCAACAACCGCAGAAAGGCCATCTGCGAGACGCGCCGCGAGCGATGGTCGATCGTCGAGTAGGCCATCGACCAGTCCACCGACAGCCCGAGATGCGTCCAGAGATGTTCGAAGGCTTTTTCGTCTTCCGCGGTCAGTCGCGCGCACAGCTCGACGAAATTCGGCCGGGACACGGAAAGCGGCGGTTTGGGCGGCGTCTCCGGCGGCACGAAGTTCGGATCGTACGGCAGCGACGGATCGCACCGGACGCCGTAGTAGTTCTGGACCCGGCGTT
Source organism: uncultured Acidobacteriota bacterium (assembly GCA_963755195.1). Taxonomy (GTDB): domain Bacteria; phylum Acidobacteriota; class Vicinamibacteria; order Vicinamibacterales; family CAVVIG01; genus CAVQJU01. The sequence continues at coordinate 1,256,935 of CAVWIZ010000002.1, forward strand.
CGGTCGGCAGGCCGTTGTCGTCCCATCCCATCGGATAGAACACGGCCTTCCCGCGCATGCGGTGAAAGCGGGCGACGACGTCTGTGTGGGTGTACGAAAAGACGTGGCCAACGTGCAGCGAGCCACTGACGGTCGGCGGCGGCGTGTCAATCGAGAAGACCTGGTCGCGTGAGCGCGTCCGGTCGAACCGGTACACGCCGGACTCTTCCCACCGCGCCGTCCACTTGGCCTCGAGGCCTTCCAGCGCGGGTTTCTCGGGAACGGGCATCAGGCGATCGTATTACAGAAGGTGGGATTGGGTAATTGGGTAATCGGGTAACTTGGTAATTGCCTTGGCTGCCCAAATTACTCGATTACTCGATTATCCAATTACCCGATCGAAGCCTTTATGCGCTCAATCTCTTCGCGCACGAGGCGCTCGGCGATCGCCGACACGGTGGCAGCCACCGCGTCTCGACCGACGCGATCGGAGAGCTGTTCGAGCACGCGCCGCGACACCTGTTCCACCAGATCGCCGGGAACGGCCGCTCCGGCGCCAGACGTCGATGGCCAGACAGTCGGCGCAACGGGCGACGACTCGGCCTGTTCGGCCGCCAGAATCGCTGCAAAGGCATCAGCCAACCCCGGAAGGGAGCGCTGAGGCGGATCCCAACTGACTGGCGTCGGGGAGCGCGGCGGCGGCGCGGCCGCGACCTCCGCAACACTCGCGGCTCGCGCGGCCGGGGCAACGACGGCTGCGGGAGGTTCTGCAACCTTGACGGGACTGACTGGAGTGACGGGACTGACAGTCATCACAGGCGCCGCGGCCGCAACGGGCTCGGGAGCGGCCCGCGGAACAACCGGCGGCACTGGGGCTGCGGGCGTCGCAGCAACCGGCGGCTCGGGGGCCGCGGGCTTCGCAGCGGGGGGAAGCGGCGCGGGGGATGACAACGACAATTCAGGCCGCTCTGTGGCCGCGGCCGCCGGCTTGAGCCCGAACCAATCGATTTCTGCCGCCGGCGCGGCCGCGGGCGCTTTCGCATCCCCCGGCTTCCCGGACAGATTGGTAAACGCCGCATCGAGCTGGTCGAAATAGTCGTCAAGCTTCTCGCCGCCAACGCTCATCGTTTCACCTCGCGAGGAATCGGCCGGCCAGAGTCCCGCCGCAGGAGTGGATAGAGGGGGCAGACTGTCATCAAGCGACGCGATCGGACGTGCCTGACGGCCCAGGAGTTCCTTGACCCGCCCAATGACAAGCTGCGGCTCGAATGGCTTGGCGAGCACGCCGTCGCACCCGGCCGCCGCCGCCTTCACCTGATCAACCGGCTCGAAGGCGCCGGTCAGCAGCACCACCGGGATATGAGCCAGCCGCGGCGTCTGCTTCACGTACTCGGCGACTTCATAGCCGCTTTTCCCCGGCATCCCGACGTCCACCAACACGATGTCCGGCGGATGCGCGTTCAGCTGCGCGATGGCCTGGTCGCCGTCGCTCACGGCGATCACGTTGATGTCCTCGTCGGCAAACGTCAGCGCGATGACGCGCTGAATCGTCACGCTGTCGTCGGCGAGGAGCAGAGTCTGCGGCACCTTGGTTCTATCGGCTACTCCGAACGGGTTCGATAGGTTCCAGAAGTGCTAGAGGTTCAAGGGGTTCTCGCCCCGGGGGCGGGCGTTCGCGCTGATGAAGTCGACGATCACCTGCATCGGCGTGCCCGGCAGAAACACACCCTTGACGCCGATGGCATGCAGCTTCGGGACGTCCACATCCGGGATGATGCCGCCAATCACCACGAGCACGTCGTCAAGCCCCTTCTCCTTCAGAAGGTCCATCAACCGGGGCGCGATGTGGTTGTGGGCGCCGGAGAGAATCGACAAACCGACCACGTCGGCGTCCTCCTGAAGGGCCGCCGTGACAATCTGCTCGGGTGTTTGCCGCAGGCCGGTATAGATGACCTCCATCCCGGCATCCCGCAGCGCGCGAGCGATCACCTTCGCCCCACGGTCGTGACCATCGAGCCCCGGCTTGGCAATAATCACCCTCAGCTTTCTCGCCATCAGCCGTTAGCCCCTGGCCCTCCGCCGTCAGCCCTCATATGATCGCAACCTCTTCATACTCTCCCCACACGTCGCGCAGCGCGTCGCACATCTCGCCCACCGTGGCATACGCCCTCACGGCTTCGAGGACGGGCGGCATCAGGTTCGCCTTGGTGCCTGCAGCGCTGCGGAGGCCATCGAGCGCCACTCGCACCCGCCCGGCGTCTCGCGAGGCTTTGAGCCGCGCCAGCTTTTCGAGCTGGTGTTCCTCAGCGGATTCATCGATGTACAGGATCTCCATTCGAGGCTCGTCGGGCTGAACGAAATCGTTGACGCCGACGATCGTCCTGTCCTGGCGCTCGACGGCCTGCTGAAACCGATAGGAACTCTCGGCGATTTCCCGCTGCGGAAAACCGGATTCAATGGCCGCCACCATTCCGCCCATGCGGTCGATTCGATCGAAGTAGCCCCGCGCCTCTTCTTCCATGTCCTGCGTCAGCTTTTCCACGAAGTACGACCCGCCCAGCGGATCGACGACGCCCGTGACGCCGCTTTCGTACGCGATGATCTGCTGCGTCCGGAGCGCCAGCGTGGCCGCGGAGGCGGTGGGCAGCGCCAGGGCCTCGTCGAGCGAGTTCGTGTGGAGCGAGTTCGTGCCCCCGATCACGGCCGACAACGCCTGCAGGGCGGTCCGGACAACATTATTGTACGGCTGCTGCGCGGTCAGCGACACGCCTGCCGTCTGGCTGTGGAACCGGAGCTTGCACGACCGTTCGTCCTTTGCGCCGAACCGGTCGCGCATGACGTGCGCCCACAACGCCCGAGCGGCGCGGTACTTGGCGATCTCCTCGAAGAAATCGCTGTGGGCGTTGAAGAAGAACGACATGCGCGGCACAAAGTCGTCAACCGACAGGCCGGCGTCAACGCCGCACTGGACGTACTCGATGCCGTCGCGCAACGTGAACGCCAACTCTTGAAGCGCCGTCGCCCCGGCTTCGCGGATGTGATATCCGCTGACAGACACGGTGTTCCATCTGGGCACCTGTTCCGAGCAGAAGGCGAAGATGTCGGCGATGATCCGCATCGAAGGGCGCGGCGGAAAAATGTATTCCTTCTGAGCGATGTACTCCTTGAGGATGTCGTTCTGAATCGTGCCCGAGAGGGTCTTCCAGTCGGCGCCCTGCCGCTCAGCCACCACCAGGTACATCGCGAAGATCATCGCGGCCGGCGAGTTGATCGTCATCGACGTCGTGACCGCGCCGAGCGCGATGCCGTCGAACAGCGTCTCCATGTCAGCCAGCGACGTGACGTTGACGCCGCACTTCCCTGTTTCGCCGAGCGCCAGCGCGTGGTCGGGATCGCGGCCCATCAACGTCGGCAGGTCGAACGCGACGCTCAGGCCTGTGCCGCCCGCGGCCAGCAGCGCCTTGTAGCGGGCGTTCGTGTCTTCCGGTGTTCCGAACCCGGCAAACTGACGCATCGTCCAGATCTTGCCGTCGTAGCCGCTCGCGTGAATCCCGCGCGTATAGGGGAAGGATCCGGGGTTGTTGATATCGCGCGTGTAGTCGACGCCGGCAATATCGGACCCGGTGTAGAGGCGGTCGATCGACCGGCCGGAGATTGTCGTACACGTGCGCGCTTGTTCCGGCGCCGTCTTCTGCATCCTTTGAAATTATAGCCACGAAGACACATGCCGCGTCTTGACTTCCGTCGAATCAGCACGGTAGCGTACCTGACAGCGACATGCCCGCATCCAGTTTGTTCGACGCGATGCTGCAGGAGTTCGAGGAGGCGGCCAGAATCCTGAGCCTCGAACGCGGCATCTGGAGAATCCTCACACACCCGAAACGGCAGATCATCGTCTCGTGTCCAGTCCAGATGGACAACGGCGAGATCGTGGTATTCACCGGCTATCGCGTGCAGTACAACATCACGCTCGGACCCGCCAAGGGAGGCATCCGGTACCACCCGGGTGTGACGCTCGACGAAGTGACCGCGCTCGCGGCCTGGATGACCTGGAAATGCGCCGTGGCGCACATCCCGTTCGGCGGCGGCAAAGGCGGCGTCGTCTGCGACCCGACAGTGTTGTCGAAGCGCGAGCTCGAGTTGCTGACCAGGCGCTACGTCGCCGAGATCATCGACGCCATCGGACCCGAAAAGGACGTCCCCGCGCCCGACGTCAACACCAACGAGCAGACCATGGCGTGGATCATGGACACCTACAGCATGCACGTCGGCCACACGGAAACGGCTGTGGTCACGGGCAAGCCGCTCGAGCTTGGCGGGTCTCTTGGACGACTCGAAGCGACGGGCCGCGGCGTCATGATCGTGGCGCTCGAATCCGCCCGGCACGTCGGCCTCGACATCGACCGCGCGACCGTCGGCGTGCAGGGATTCGGCAATGTCGGCTCGGTATCGGCCACGCTTCTCGCGGGCGCCGGGGCCAAGGTCGTCGCCGTCACCGATTGGAAAGGCGGCGTGTACAACAAGGCCGGACTCGACCTGCCGAAGCTCATCGACTACGCCGGCCGGAACAGAACCGTTGAGGGGTTCCCGGAGGCCGATCGGCTCACCAACGAAGAGCTCTTCAAGCTCGACCTCGACATCCTCATTCCGGCGGCGCTCGAGAACCAGATCACCATGGAGAACGCGCCGGGCATCAAGGCCAGGATCGTGGTCGAGGGCGCCAACGGCCCCACCACGCCGGATGCCCATCAGCACCTGCACGACCGCGGCGTGTTCGTGGTTCCCGACATTCTCGCCAACAGCGCCGGCGTCACCGCGTCGTACTTCGAGTGGGTACAGGACCGCTACGGCTATTTCTGGACTGAGAAGGAAGTCAACGATCGGCTCGAAGCCAAGATGAGCCAGGCCTTTAACGCCGTGCGCCAGATCGCGGTCGACTTCAAGGTCGACATGCGCACGGCCGCCTATATCGTCGCCATCAAACGCGTCGCGGACGTGACGCGCATGCGCGGAATGTACGCATGATTCGTGGCTCGGGACTCGTGACTCGCGGCTGGTGACAAGAATCAGCCCTTAGCGCTCAGCCTTCAGCCCTACGCTATCCAATTTCGCAATGCCTGATCAGTTCGTGATGCGGAAGCGAAGGGTGTCTTTGGCGACGCCGGCCGGAGCCGTCGCGACTATTTCGATCGAGTACTCGCCGCCGGCAAGGCCGGCCAGCGGCACGTCGATCTGGTGCAGGCCGGCGGGACCTTTTTCTGCGTCAACGGTGAGCTGACGCATCGCCTGCCCCGCCCCGCTCTTCAGCGTCGCCGACACGATCGGCCTGACTTCACCTGGCGCATAGACGGGCACGCGGATCACCAGCCGCTCCGCCCGGCTGAACTCGCGGGCAGCGACAGGCACCGCGCCCGGGTCGGCTTCGAGCGCTCGGAAGCCGCGAGCTGTCCGAGCCCGAAGCACTTCAGGCGTCCCCACCGCGACGGAGGCGCCGAGATCGCCCACCACGATATCGCGAACGTCCGAGTCAATCTGCTGCTCAGCGGAATCCTCAATCGACATCCGCAGACGCACGCGACCGGGCATCACGTCGAACACCGCGCGCGCGTCCGGCGCGTCGACGGTGGCGCCGGTGGGGCGCACGACGCCGTCGAACACGGTCGCCCCGTCGACGCCGAGCGCCGTGAACGCGACACGCGACGGCGTGCGAACGCGTCGATCGCCCGGCACGGCCCCCGCGGGCTCCCAGACGAACGTCACGCGGGTTTTTCCGTTTGCGCCGCGCGCGAGGCCAAACCACGGCCGAATCAACGCGCTGATGCGAGCCGCCGGCGGAAGGGGCTGCGACGGCCGGGGATCGTTCGCGCGCGCCAGCAGGTTCGCACGCTGGATTTCATCCGGCGTCGGGGCCCAATAGCCCTTCCGTGCCCGCAGCCGGACACCCGGCGTGCGCACCTTGACGTCGACGGCGTGAAAGAGACCGTCGCTATTTCGAATCGAGCGATACGACAACAGGTAGTACGTGGACGCATCAGCCACCATCCGCTGCAGCCCCTGGGCGATGCCGTCGGGTGTTGCCGCATCGCCCGTGGACGTGAGCACGGCACCGTCCGTGTCATCGGTGAGCACACGCAGGAGATTCGGGCCCTCGTCTGCCGTGGCTGGAACGCTCGCGTCGCGCGGATCGAGCACGTAGATCGACACGTTCGATCGGTTCGCCGTCCTCATCACCGACGAGGACGTCGCCAGCCCCTCCAAACCGCGCCGCCGCAACAGCGGATCCGCCTGTTCGCTCACGAGCAGCATCGTCTTCCGGCCCGGCACCAGATTCGCCAGATGCAGGCCCAGCGCGTTCAGCGTCGACCAGGTGGCCTGTGTGCGCTGGATGTCGGCGCGGCCGCGTTCGTTGACCATGTAGTTGCGTTCGAACGCGGTTCGCGGCTCGTAGTCGCCGCGGCGTCCCTCAAACGCGTCGATCGCGCGGTGGAGCGACTCCCGGTCGCGGGTCAGGCGAATCGTCAGCAGCGAATCCAGCGGACGCATGATGGTCACCAGATCGCGCGGGCCGAGATCCTGGTTGACGAATCGATGGAGCGCGTCCCTGACGCGCGTCGTGCTCGATGGACTGACGTAGTAGTCGTCGAGATAGATGCCGAACACACGTGTGTCGTCGCCCGCCGCTTCTGACCGCTCGTCCGCGGCCGACGCCACGATCGGCGCCGGAGCCGCGGCCGAGGCGCTCGGCACGCGGACCTTCACAAAGCGGACATCCTCGATTGTCTGGACGGCGCCGTCCTCGCGCAGCTCGAAGTCGGCGGCCTTGAGGGTTTCGACGGCGCGACCTCGCGCGTCCGTCGCAATCACGTCAATGCGTACGAGGTCGGCGGGCGGGAGGGTCTGCGCAGGACTGCCGACCGTCCCGATCGCCGCCGCAACCATCAGGGCGAGGAACCACGCGCGCATGGGCTTAGTGTCCCGAGTCAGAAGATTCGTCGGCATTCGGCCGGCGCTGCATCCCGGCTGGCTTCGTTACTCATCGCTCAAATATTCCCGATATTCTCGCTCTTCGCGCCTCACCAGTCGGGCGCATCGCCGCCCTCGGTGCACGACGAATGTCTGACTCGGGACACTAGCTCGTGACGCGGAAGCCGACCAGCTCCTTCGCGTCGCCGCCCTCGCCGGTCGCTTTCACTTCGACGATGTAGTCGCCCGGGGCGACCCCCGCGAGCGGCACGTCCACGATGGCCTCGGCGCCCGGCGTGGCGGGCGCCGTCACCGGCAACTCCGACATCACCTGGCCCGCGCGGTTGAGCATGTGAACCGAGAGCGCCGGCGCGCCCACGCCGTACGCCGCCACACGCATGAATACACGATCGGTCCGGCTGAATTCGCGCGTCGTCGCCGGCACGGCCTGCGCATCCGCCTTCAACTGCTGGATCTCGCGGGGCGTGCGAGCGCGAAAGAGCGACGGGGTGCCGAGCGACGTCTGCGTCACGGTCAGGTCGGGAATCACGATCTCGCGCACCTCGGAATCGAGAACGCCGGCGCCGGCGCCTTCCACCGACAGCCGCAATTGCATCTTGCCCGGAGGCGCCTCGAACACCACGCGCGACGGCGAGCGCGCGGGGCTTCCGGCGTCAGCGCCGGCCGCAGCGGACGGTGTCGCCGAGGCCAGCACCGCATCAGGCACGCGTCCCCGGAAGTAGGGCGCGCCGTCGGCGCCGACAGCCATCACCGCCACGCGCGCAGGCTGCTCACTCGGCAACTGCGCGCGCTCGCCGAGTGCCCTCGGTGTCGGTTCCCAGACGAAGGTCACCTTCGTCTTGCCGTTCTCTCCCCGCGAGGTGCCGACCCAGGTTCTGATCACGCGCGCACGCGTGGAGGTCGTGACGTTCGCCAGGGCCGCCGAGACCGCCGGCGGCGGTCCCGGCTTCGGCGGCGCCAGCGCGCGTGCCGATTCTTCGGCCGTCAGCGCCCAGTAGCCCTTGCGTGCCCGCACCTGCACGCCGGGGCGCTTCACACGCACTTTAATCTCGTGGAACTTGCCGTCCGACCGCGCCAGCGTCGAGTTGTAGCCGATCAGATAGTACGCGCTGCTGTCGCGCACGATCTGCTTCATCCCACCCGCGAGATCGTTGCGGTTGACGATCGCACGGCCGTCAGTGTTCTCTGCCAGCGTCCGTAGCGTGTCCATCGTGGCGTTGAGGTACTGCCGATCGGTGTCTTGGCCGATACTGGGCTGGCTGACGTCGAATTCGAAGACCGCCAACCCGCGCGGATCGACCGTGTAGAGCGAGACGTTCTGGCGATTCGCCTCGTCGTACACGTCGCGGAGATCCTGCTGCATGTCGACCGTTGCCGAGAAGTTCGCGCGGTCTTCGAAGACCGAGTTGGTGGGCGCCGCCGGAGCAATGGCTGCGAGGTCGGGCATCTGCGAATTCGGACTCCTCAGCTGCGGCGGCACCATGTAGGTATAGCCCTCGCTGACAACGATCAGCGACTTCCGCCCCTCTTTCAGGGTACCCATGTGAATGATGAGACCCTTGAGCGCCGAGAGCGACACCTTGTTCCGGATGCGCTCGACCGTCTCGACCGGGTAGTTGGCATACTGCTGCTCGATGTCGTTCATCGGCGTGTAGTCGTACTTCCGCCCGTTGAACCGCTGAATGCCCTGAATGATCGCCTGGTGATTTCGAGACATGCGCACGTTGAGCACGGACTGGAGCGGATACATCAGGCCGATCATGTCGGACGGCCCGAGCTGCGTCTCGATGAATTTGGACAACGGATCGCGGACGCCCATGCTGTTCAGGCGGCGCACATGGTAGTCGTCGAGAAACACCGCGAACAGCCGGACGTCGTCTTTCGCGGCTTCCCGTTCCTCGTCCTCGTCTGTGCGAATCGCCCTGGGGGGGCCGTCGGGCCCGGGCAGGGCTCCCCCGTCGAGCTTGATGAACTTGAAGCTGTCGATCGCTTGCGGTTTGTTGTCTTCGGTGACCTCGAAGTCGCTTGGCTTGAGATCAACGATATTGGCCCCGTTCTTGTCCGAGACGATCACATCGACACGAACGACGTTGATGCCCGCGCGAAACACGGGCGGAGGCGCCTGGTCCGCGGCCGGTGGCTGCTGTGCACGACTGCCGGCCGTGCACAAGGCGATCGTCACCACTCCGGTGCAGACGAGCGTTCGGATCGTGCTCCTCATGTCCCTATCTTAGACGCTTCCGGGGCACCCGAAGCCGGTTTCCGGTGCTAACATCCGTCGCGTGCCGCTGCCGCCCCTGACCCGGCTGTCCGAGGACGAACGGCTATTCCGTGACAGCGTGTACCAGTTCGCCGATCGCGAAATCCGGCCCCTCGTCCGCGACATGGACGAGCGCGCCGCCATCACCGACTCGCTCGTCGCCAAGCTCTTTACGCTCGGCGTCATGGGCATCGAGGTGCCGGAACCGCTGGGTGGCGGCGGCGCCAGCTTCTTCCATGCCGTCCTGGCCGTCGAAGCCTTGTCGCGCGTCGATCCGTCAATCGCCGTGCTGGTCGACGTGCAGAACACGCTCGTCATCAACGCCCTGCTCCGTTGGGGCGGCCCGGACCTCCGCGACCGCTGCCTCCGGATGCTCGCCGCCGACACCATCGGCGCCTACGCCCTGTCGGAGGCCGGATCCGGAAGCGACGCGTTTGCGCTGGCGACGCGGGCGACCGAACAGGGGGACCACTGGTCGATCACCGGACGCAAGTTGTGGATCACCAACGCCCGAGAAGCCGGCCTGTTCATCGTGTTTGCCACCGTGAAGCCCGAGGCCGGTCACCGCGGCATCACCGCGTTCGTCGTCGAGCGCGGCACGGACGGCCTGACGGTCGGCAAGAAGGAAGACAAGCTCGGTATTCGCGCCAGCAGCACGTGCGAACTGATCCTCGACAACTGCCTCGTCCCGCGCAGCCACGTCCTCGGCGAGATCGGCCACGGCTACAAGGTGGCCATTGAGACACTCAACGAGGGACGCATCGGCATCGGGGCGCAGATGGTAGGCCTGGCGCGAGGCGCCCTGGACCACACGATCACCTACATCAAAGAGCGGAGGCAGTTCGGCAAGCCGATTGCCGAGTTCCAGGCCGTCCAGCATCAGGTGGCGCGGGCGACGACCGATCTCGAGGCCGCACGCCTGCTGGTGTACAACGCCGCGCGGCTGCGCGACGCCCACGAGCCTTTTCTGACCGAAGCCGCCATGTGCAAGCTGTTTTCCTCGGAAGTCGCCGAGCGCGTCACGTCGCTCGCCGTCAATCTCTACGGGGGCTACGGGTTCGTGAAGGACTATCCCGTGGAAAAGCTCTACCGCGACGCCAAGATCGGCCAGATCTACGAAGGCACGTCGAATCTGCAGCTGCAGACCATCGCGAAACAAGTCATCGGGTAATTGGACAATCGGGTAATTGGGTAATTGGAGAATCGGGTAATTTGGCAATCGGATAACGGAGAAGCGAGTGATGGACGAGGCGGCCTACCTTCGAGACGTTCTGCGCTCGTTTCGCAACTACAAAGCGCTGGGCGATGCGGCCATCGCGCAGATTCCCGCGGACGACGATCTGCACAAGCTGATTGATCCCGATTCCAACAGCATCGCCGTCATCGTCAAACACCTGAGCGGCAACCTCCGGTCGCGGTTTCAGGATTTTCTGACCACCGACGGCGAAAAGCCCTGGAGAAACCGCGATGGCGAGTTCGAGGCGCCCGAGCCGGTGTCGCGCGCCGAGATCCTGGGCTGGTGGAACGAAGGATGGAGCGTGGCGTTGACGTCAATCGAGGCGCTCACGCCCGCGGATCTCGACAAGACGATCACGATTCGGGGAGAAGCGTTTCTCGTCGTGGAGGCGTTGAACCGGCTGGTGACGCACGCGGCCTATCACGTGGGACAAATCGTCTACCTGGCCCGGCACCTGGCGTGGCCGAACTGGAAGTCTCTCAGCATCCCCAAAGGCAAGTCCGCCGGCCTGCGAGGCGATTTCAAGGAGCGCGGGATCGCGCGCTAGGACTCGCTGATGCGTGAGATTGGCTTCCTGGCTGCGTGTGGCTTTGCTATTTTCGGCGTGTCCGCATCGACGCAGCCCGACGCGCGATCGCTCACGGCCTACACCAACGCGGTTCGCGCATATCAGCACGGGGATATCATCAGCGCCTCGATCACGCTGGCGCGCTGGTCGTCGCGCGACCTCGATCAGGCCAGTGTCGCCCTGCTCAGGAGTCGCGACTGGCGCCTCGCGGAAGCCGCGGCGATGCTCCATACCGAGATCATGCGTCGCGAGATCGTCGCGGATCCAAAGACAGCCGTGAGCCATCTCGCGCTCGCGGAAGCCTTCGTACGAGCGCTTCCACCCCCCGAGGCCTCGCTATTTCAGCCGCGCTGGTACGCGTTGGCCGGAAGCATCTTCCTGGCCGAAGGCAACCCGAAGGCCGCTCGGGTTCTCATTGACCGGGGGCTGGGGCTGGCGGGACGGGATTCGAAGCTGCACGTCATGAGCGGCGCCATCCAGGAGATGCTCGCCCATCTCGAAAATCCGGAATGTTCCGGGCCCGGATGCGATACTCGCAGTGCGACCGCAAGCGCCTGGATAACGCTCGAACGGGCCAGGGCCGAGTATCGTCGCGGGCTCGAACTCGACCGCCAGGCGGTCGAAGCGAGACTCCGGCTGGGACGCGTGCTGTTCCTGCAGAATCGGCGCACCCAAGCCCGCGAGGAACTCGAAACGGTCCTGCAGACCTCAACGAGCGTCCGCCTGTTATATCTGGCTCACCTGTTTCTCGGCGGAATCGACGGCTACGAAAACGACTTCACGCATGCGCGGCTGGAGTACGAAGCCGCGTTGAAGCTGGCGCCAGGGTTTCAGACCCCCTACATCGCCCTCAGCTTCGCCGAGCTCATGAGCGGAGCAAGTTCACAGGCCCGCCGCACGGCTGGCGCCATTGCTGACCTGCCCAAACCGGCCGACCCCGATCCGTGGTGGGCGTACCAAAACGGTGGCATCGACGCCGAGTCGCTGCAGTGGCTGCGCGCGCGGGTGCAGCGATGACCCGTGTCTCGCTCATCGCCGCCGCATTGGCTGCGATCGGGGCCGTGGCGCCGCAGCAGACGACATTCAAGAGCGGCGTGGAAGCGGTCCGCCTCGACGTGTCCGTGATGCGCAGTGGTCAGCCGGTGCGCGGCCTGTCGGCCGACGATTTCAGCGTGACTGACAACAAGGTGCCCCAACGCGTCGACGAGGTGGACATCGACTCCGTGCCGCTCAGCGTTTTCCTGGTGCTCGACACCAGTGGAAGCGTTGCAGGCGAGAGGCTGTCGTACCTCATCGACGCCGGGAAAACACTCATCAGCGTACTCCGCCCCGACGATCGGGCGGCGCTCATCACCTTCTCTGCCGACGTCACCACACGCGTGCCGCTGACGAATGACCGTCAGGTCGTCACGTCGGCGCTGGGCGCGATCGAGGGCCGCGGCGCCACGGCGATTCGCGACGCCGTGCATGTGGCTTTGCAGTTGAGGCCAGACGACGAGTCGCGGCCGCTCGTGCTGGTGTTCACGGACGGCCAGGATACGTCGAGCTGGCTCTCGGCCTCAGACGTCGTGGCCAGCGCCCGGCGTTCTGGCGTCGTCATCCACGCGGTCTCGCTCGTGGAGCAACCGACGACCGTCATCGAGGCTGGGCAACCCACCCTTCCGCGAGACTCACGAGCGGTCGATTTTCTGGAACGTCTCGCCGCCGCCGCTGGTGGACGGCATTGGCCGGCGGCCTCCTCGGCCGAGTTGCGGCCGTTGTTCGTCCGGGTCCTCGACGAGATGCGTGGGCGATACCTGCTGTCGTATTACCCGCAGGGAGTCACGCAGGCGGGATGGCACGACCTCAAGGTGAGCCTCAAGCGCGGTCGCGGCGATGTGACAGCCCGGCCTGGGTATTTCGTGCCGCGTCCCGCAACCGATCCATAGCTCGTCTCCTGCGCCAGGCCTACGGTCTGGTGAAACTGACGCCTTCTTTCAGCATCTTTTCATAGCGCGCTGGATCCAGGTTGTTTTCGGCGCAGACGTACTCCTCAAGGCGCGTGCCTTCCCGCAGCATGATGGTCGAGCGAAGGATCCACGGCTTGGTGAATACGTTGGGATCTTCCATGGTGACCTGATAGTCGATCTGGTCGTGGTCCACGCGGGTATAGCGCTCCGTGACGTGCAGGGCGTCCGAGTGGAACGTTCCTGTTCCCGCGAGCCAGGTCTTGTCGTTGAAGCCGATCACATCCACCACCAGCGTGTCGCCTTCCCAGTGTCCGACCGAATGGCCCATGTAGCTCGGGATCAGATCGTCGGGATGTTTCGCGTTCAGGGCAATGACACGGTAGACGTGCATGTACTCGTAGAGAATGACGATCTGTTTTGGGGTCTGGACGATCTGCTGTGGAAACAACCCCAACATCACCATTCGGGGTATGCCGCCCGGCAGACAATGGGCTGTCGGATCGTCGATGCCCCTCCTGTTGAACGCTTCGAGAACTTTCTTCGCCGCCCATTCCTGATAGGGCGCGCCCTCGCGGCCGGCCGGCCGATCGTTCGACGACAGCACGACGGGCGCCGACGGATTGCGCCCGGTTCCCCCGACGCCGGTGCCACCGTTGGCTTCCTCCCAATTCCCGCGCTGCGTGCTGCCGCCTTGCCACACTCCCGTCAGATCGGGCTTCCCGTCCGCGGCACGTGGCACGGCGCCCTTCGCCGGCGGCTTCGTCGCCGTCGCGCGACGAGGCGATGTCTGAGCGGACATGGGCGTTGAGCACAGCGCCATCGCGACGATCGCCGGCAGAACAGCACCTCGCATCACCGCACCTCCACCGCAGGGGTATTTCCTCCGTCACCTGTCCCTCCCGGGGGCCCGAAGAACAGCTTCTTACCACCAGGCAGCGTGATCTCGCGCGAGTGGGCCCAGTTTCCGCCGTCGCGCGCGCGCCATCCAAAGACCGTGACCGTGTCGCCCGGCTTGATCGTCACGTCTTTCTTCCAGCCTGTTCTGTACAGCACGCCGGGAGGATAGCCTTCGAACTTCCAGTTGACCACGGCGCCCTTGTCGTCCCGGACATCCAGGTACATGTGGCTGTGCGGGTTGGTCCATTCGATGTTGGTGACCACGCCGGTCAACGTGATGGGCTTGTTCGGGTCGTATTCGGCGCCGAAGGAATGATGCGCCAGCAGAGGAACCGCCATGAACCTCAGGGCCACCATCACCAGCCACGCCCCGGTTGTCCGTGTCACAGAGCCGCGACGATGCATCGGATTCCTCCAGCTGGTCAGATTACACGTCGGCCAGGTGCTTCGCAATGATCATGCGCTGCGCTTCCGACGTTCCCTGATAGATCTCGGCCGCGCGCACGTCACGGAACAACCGCTCGACCACGGATCCGCGCCGGTAGCCGGCCGAAGCGAGCACCTGCATCGCCTTGTCGGCCGACCGGTGGGCCGCTTCCGACGCGGCGAGCTTCGCCATGGACGACTCGAGCGTGCCCGGTTCGCGGCGATCTTTCACGGTCGCGGCCTTCCACATCAGCATGCGGGCCGCGTCGAGCTCTGTGGCGGCGTCGGCAATCATCCACTGAATCGCTTCGTAGCTCGCGATGGGGCGGCCGAACTGTTGTCGGGCCTTGGCGTGCCTGATCGCCTCATCGAGCGCGGCCTGACCGATGCCGAGAGCCTGGGCGGCAATCGCGACGCGACCGCCCTGCAGCGCCCACATCGCGAGGCCGAACCCTCCGTCGAGCGGGCCCAGCAGTTGGTCGTCGCCGACGGCCACGTCGATGTCGAGATCCATACAACCAAGGCCGCGAACGCCCAGGGAGTCGTCGCGCGCCGTGCGCGTGATGCCCGGCGCGTCGTTCGGCACGAGGAACGCCGAGATGCCCTGGCCGCGGCGCCCGGGTTGCGTCGACGCAAACACGATGACGACGCCAGCCGCCTCTGCGTTGGCGACCCAGACCTTTCGGCCGGCAAGGCGGTAGCCGTCGGAAGTTCGCACCGCCGTGGTCTGCTGGTTCGCCGCGTCGGTGCCCGCGTTTGGCTCCGACAACGCGAACGCGCCGATCATTTCTCCGGTGGCCAACTTGCGCAACCACCGCTCGCGCTGCTGCCGGCTTCCCGCGTGTTCGACGAGCTCGGCCACGAGCGAGTTGGTCACCACGAGCGATGCGGCGACGGTGGCGCTCGCCCGGCCGATGGCCTCGATCGCCAGGGCGTAGCTCAGGTAGTCGCGTCCCGCACCGCCCCACTCCTTCGCGATCGTGACGCCGAGCAGGCCGCGGCCCGCCGCGGCCCGCAGCACGTCAGTGGGAAACTCACCGGTCTCGTCGATGGCCGCCGCGCGCGGCGCCACCACCTCGCGGGCAAACTGCTCGACAGATTGCTTGAATGAGGTCTGTTCCGGGGTGAGATCAAAAACCATACGACGATCAACGCAGAGCCCGCAGAGAACGCGGAGACAAGATGTCTTGCTCTGCGTGCTCTGCGATCTCTGCGTTCAAACGTTCTGGCGTGAAAGCCGTTCTCAAGAGCTTTTCGTTTACGTATCCTGAGCCAGCAGGCGCTCGAAAATCGGCCGCAGCCGGGCGGCCGTTTCCGACAGGTCTTCAGGCAGCACCCGCGTGTTGCCGACGACTCCCATGAAATTCGTGTCGCCGTTCCACCGCGGCACCAGGTGGATGTGCAGGTGATCGAGGACGCCGGCGCCGGCCGGACGGCCCAGGTTCATTCCCACGTTGATGCCATGGGGCCGGTACGCCTCACCGAGCGCGATTTCAGCGTGCCGGGCGAGCGCCATCAGTTCGGCGCGCTCGTCCGCGGTCGTCAACGCCAGCGTGGCGATGTGCCGGTTGGGCACCACCATGAGGTGGCCGTTGTTGTAGGGATAGAGGTTCAGGATGACGAAGCAGAGCTTGCCGCGACCGAGGACGAGCGCTTCGTTGCGGCCGCGCAACTCGCAGAAGATGCAGGCGCCCTCATCGTCTTCTTCACGCGCCGTGCGTGTCACGTAGGAGAGTCTCCAGGGAGACCAGAGGCGTTCCATGGCCGGCCGCGGACCGTCGACGGCTGAGTGCCCGGCTAGACCGCCAGCTCATCGGGAGGCGCGGATGTTCCCGCGGCAGGCGCGGGCTCCTTGTTGATGAGCTCCTTGAGCTCTTTCCCGGGCTTGAAGTACGGCACTTTCTTCGGCGGCACATCGACCTTGTCGCCGGTCTTGGGATTGCGTCCTTTGCGCGGCTCGCGCTTCCGCAGCCGGAAGCTGCCAAACCCACGCAGTTCGATCTTCTCGCCCCGATGCAGCGCGTCGATGATGCTCTTGAACACCGTGTCGACAATGACCTCGGAATGCTTCTTCGTCAGGTCGGACACCCGCGACACTTCTTCGACGAGTTCCGCCTTCGTCATGCTGCCGCTGGTCATGGCTGCCTCACTGTAGGGGCCAGGGACTAGAGGTTGGGGGCTAGGGTTCCGGGGTATCTTCAGCCCTAGTCCCTAGCCCCTAGTCTCTCGGCTCCAGCCTCCACACCTAACGATTCCTAAAATGATCCCCGAGCGTCGCGGCGCCCGATCGCTTCGCCTTCCTGGTACGCCGCCCAGTCGGCGCGGAACTCGTCGGACTTGAGCGCCCGGATCGAGAGACCGATCTTTCGCTCGGCCGGCGCAAGCTTGATGATCTTCATCGGATACGTCTCGCCCACCACCAGCTCGATCTTGCCTTCCTTGCCCGTTTGTGGCGAGTCGTCGAACTCCGACACGTGAATCAGCCCCTCGATGCCTTCGTCGAGTTCGACGAACGCCCCGAAGTTCGTCATGCGGACGACCTTGCCTTCAATCGTGTCGCCGACATGACGGCGCGTGAAGAAGTCGTCCCAGATGTCGGTGGCGAGCTGCTTGAGGCCGAGCGACAGGCGCTGGTTTTCGGCGTCGATGTTGAGCACCATCGCCTCGACGACGTCGCCCTTCTTGAGGACTTCGGACGGGTGCTTGATCCGCTTGCTCCACGACATGTCGGAGATGTGAATCAGGCCGTCGATCTCTTCCTCGACTTCGACGAACGCACCGAACTCGGTGAGGTTGCGCACCTTGCCGGTAATCTTCGCGCCCACCGGATACTTGTCGGCGAGGTCGTGCCACGGGTTGCTCTCGACCTGCTTGATGCCGAGCGAAATGCGGCGGGCGGTCGGATCCACGCCGAGCACCATCGCCTCCACCGCGTCGCCGACGTTCAGGATCTTCGACGGGTGCTTGACGCGCTTGCTCCACGACATCTCGCTGACGTGAATCAACCCCTCGACGCCCGCTTCGAGCTCGATGAACGCGCCGTAGTCGGTGAGGCTCACGACCTTCCCGGCGACGCGCGCGCCGACCGGATAGCGGTCCATCACGTTGGCCCACGGATCGGTGATGAGCTGCTTGTGGCCGAGCGAGACGCGCTCGGTCGCCGGGTCGTACTTCAGCACGACGACGTCGATCTCGTCGTTGACCTTGAAGAGCTCGGACGGGTGTCCGACGCGGCCCCACGACATGTCGGTAATGTGCAGCAGCCCGTCGATCCCGCCCAGGTCGATGAACGCGCCGTAGTCGGTGAGGTTCTTCACAACGCCCTTGAGCACCCGGCCCTCGGCCAGCGTCTCGAGCGTGTGCTTCTTCTTCTCCGCGTTCTCTTCCTCGAGCAGCGCCTTGCGCGACAGCACGATGTTGCCGCGCTTCTTGTTGACCTTGATCACCCGCATGCGCAGCTCTTGCCCGCGCAGCGCGTCGAGATTCCTCACGGGACGGACGTCAATCTGCGAACCCGGCAGAAACGCACGGACGCCGATGTCCACCGCGAGCCCGCCCTTGATCCGCTCGATGACGCGGCCGATGACGACCTTGCGCTCCGCATAGGCCTTCTCGACCTCGTCCCAAATCTTCATCTTCTCGGCTTTTTCGCGCGAGAGGACGACGTAGCCTTCGCGATCTTCGGTCCGTTCGAGCAGGACATCTACAATATCGCCGGCTTGAACGGTGATCTCGCCGTTTTCGTCAACGAACTCCGCGACCGCGATGATGCCTTCGGACTTGTAGCCGACGTCGACGACCACTTCGGAGGCCGTCACTTTGAGAACCGTGCCCTTGACCACCTCTCCTTCCGCGATGTTCCGGAAGCTGTTATCGTAGGTGTCAAGGAGCCGTGCGTACTCTTCCGGGTCCATCGGAGCCTGGTCTTCGCGATGAAGGGCCTTGAGCCCGCGATCGCTTCGCTCAGGCCGTTCGAGCGTGCCGGTGCCCGCGCTTCTGGCCGGACCTGGAGTGTTCTCGTCGTCTACGTTCGCCATGCCTTACGTGTCCTCCCTGCGTGTCTTTCGGAATTCCGATAAGCAACAGAGAGTACGACACTTATCGCGATACTGTCAAGGCTCGGAAAGGATTATTCACGATGGCCAAGCGGGGCAAAACGAAGGCTAACCGACGCGCAGGAAAGCACACGAGACGCCGGAAGGCGCCGACTGTCAGGCGTTCAGCGAAGCGCCTGGCCAAACGGCAAACGACAAAGGCCAAGGTCAAACGCCCTCAGAAGGCCAAAAAGCGAGCCAGGACGGTCCCGCGGGTGTCCGCCAAGACAACCGCCAAGGCCCCACGGCTCAACCGCGTACGGCGCGTCCTCAAAGACGCCCCAGACCCAACGCCATCGTCTTCTCTCGATGTCGGCCGATATACGGCGGCCGCGCAAGCGGCCGCAAGGCCCTCGATCGCAGATCTTCACGAACACACCGGCATGACACCGACGCTCACTGGCGGCGACCTGGACGCCGACTGGGAGAATGCCTACTTCAGCGGCGACGAAGCCCCCGGCGGCGACAACTTGACGCCCGACCAGGAAGACGTCGAAGAAATGGGCAAGGCCCTCGGCGTGTCCTATCAGGACGACGAGGAGCTTAAAGGGAGCGACAAAGTCATCGAGCGCGACAAGCACCGCTGGGAGCTCGATCCGGCCTCGGCGGACGACTACAAGAAAGACAGGGACTAGGGCCTAGAGACTAGGGGCTAGGGACTAGGGGCTGGGGCCTAGGCCGGGCTCGTGGCTCGTGGCCGGAGCAAACCAGCCGACGCCCCCAGCCCCTAGCCCCGAGCCCCAGCCCCTTCGTGTGGACCACGCGAAGCACTTCCTGCACGACTTCCTCGATCGAATGCGACGTCGTGTCGATCACGATGGCGTCTCTGGCCGCGTAGAGCGGCGACGCGGCGCGCGGTGCGGTCGAGCTCGTCCCGCGCCGTCAGGGCCGTCGCAACTTCCGCGACAGCCGTCGGTCCTCCGGAGTGGTTCGGGTCGAGGGCGCGGCGACGCGCCCGCTCTTCCGTGGACGCGTCCAGATAGATCTTCACGTCGGCCTCGGGGAAGACGACCGTGCCGATGTCGCGTCCTTCCATGACGATTCCGCCGCTGCACACCCAGCTCGCGCTGCCTGGCCACGAGGACGCTCGCACGGTGGCAGCCGCGCGACGGCGGCCGCGGCGCGATCGATTTCCGGTGTGCGGATGGCTCTGGTCACGTCGATGCCGTCGATACACACGCGATCGGCGGCCATGTCGATCTGCGACGACTCGGCAAGCGCCTCAGCGCCGGCTCGTCGTCGAGCGGCAGCCGTCCGCGAGCGCCTTCCACCCGACGGCGCGATACATCGCGCCGCTGTCGACATGACGGTACCCGAGCTCGGCGGCAATCGCGCGCGCGACCGTGCCCTTGCCGGCGCCGGAAGGCCCGTCGATGGCGATCGTCAACGCGCGCATGAGTCGGAGGATAGCATGCGCGCGCCGTCACAATCCATGCCTGCCATCACGAAGCCGCGAAGACCACGAAGATTAACCTATAGTTGTTCCGTGTACCTTCGTGACATTCCGCTTCGTGATGAGCAGGCGGTCGCCGTAGCCATGGAACGTCTCCAGAAGATCCTCTCGCAGGCCGGCATCGCGTCGCGTCGAGCGAGCGAGCAGTTGATGCTCGAGGGGCGCGTCACCGTCAACGGCGCGACGGTGCGCGAGCTGGGCACGAAGGCGGATCCCGGGCACGACGACATCCGGGTCGACGGCCGGCGCATCAAGATTCCCGAGCGCCATTTCTACCTGCTCCTGAACAAACCGCGCGGCTATGTCACCACGCGGTCCGATCCGCAGAAACGACCGACGGTCATCGATTTGCTGAAGGGCGTGCGCGAGTACGTCTACCCGGTCGGCCGGCTCGACTACGACTCCGAGGGCCTGCTCATTCTGACCAACGACGGCGAGCTCGCCGCGCGGCTCACCCATCCGCGCCACGACGTGCCGCGCGTGTACGAAGTCAGCGTGCCTCGGCGTCCCCGACGCCCACGACTCAGCCGGCTGACCAAAGGCGTGACGATCGACGGCCACCGCACGCAGCCGGCCGAGGTCGTCTCACTCGGACCGAGGTCGGCTGCGCATCACCGTTCGTGAAGGGCGCAATCGGCAGGTGCGGAAGATGTGCGACGCGATCGGCCACCCGGTCGACCGAGCTGCGGCGCGTGGCCATCGGACCGCTGCGGGACGCAAGACTCAAGATCGGTCACTGGCGCGAACTGACGATGCAGGAAGTGGATCGCCTGCGGCGGACGGGCGAGTCCGTGGCCGAGCGCCCGGTTCAGCCGCCGAAGACTCGCACGCGGCGTCCGCGCAGCAATCGGGTGTCTCGCCCTTCCTGACCCGTGCTTTCCCTCACTCGCGGCATCTTGTGTCTGCTCAGTGCACCGATCCGCTCGACGCTGACGGGGGGGATCTTCGTTTTCCTCGTCGGGCTCCTCGAGCGGCAGGAGTTCGTCGGGCGGGGTTTGCTCGACGAGAATCGGCATCTCGAGTCCGAGGGCTTCGGCCATGTCTTCGACCTTCGGCAGATCGGTGAGCTCGTTGAGGCCGAAGCGAATCAGGAATTCCTTCGTGGTCGCGTAGAGGAACGGCCGGCCGACCACCTGCTTGCGGCCGACAATCTTGATGAGGTGCCGCTCGAGCAGCGTGTTCAGCACGCCCGACGTGTTGACGCCGCGGACCTCGGTGATCTCGAGCGCCGTGATCGGCTGCCGATAGGCGATGACGGCCAGCGTTTCGAGTCCCTGCACGGTCAGCCGCTGGGTCGTCCGCTCGTGGAACAGGCGCCGGACCCATTCGTGCAGATCGGGCCGCGTGACGATCTGATAGCCTCCCGCCACTTCCACGACCTGCAGGCCGCCGGGCCGGTTGTAGTCTTCTTTGAGCGCCGCCAGCGCGGCCAGTACGTCGTCTTTCGGTTCGGTGTCGAGGAGCTTGCAGATCGCTTTGGGCGTGAGCGGTTCCGGCGACGCGAAGATCAGCGCCTCCAGAATCGCTTTCAACTCCGCCGACGGACGTCGTTCCTGCTTGTCCCGTCCCTCCAGCCCATCCTGCCCTTCTGGTCGTTCCCGCCCGTGCTGCCCGTCTGCCATCTACGTCCTCCTGCTTCCCGCCCTCAGCCCTCAGCCCTTAGCCCTTGTCGATCGCGTCCCCCGGATCTCCGATGGGATGCGGTGCGTCGCTCGGACGCGCACGCTTGTACACCCGAATCGGGCCAAACGAGCCCGACCTGGAACACTCTGACCAGCTTCAACCTGATCATCTCGAGCAGCGCGAGAAACGTGACGATCAATCCGCCGCGATCGTTGACGTCGGCAAAGAGATCCTCGAACCCGCACGCTTCGGTTTCCGACAGTCGAGCCAGCAGCTGCTCGATGCGGACTTCGACGGGCATCTGCTCGGGCGGCAGCAGCAATTTCGGCCGGTGTTTCGCGCGCTCGACCACGGCCTGAAAGGCCGACAGCAGGCTGAAGAGATCGACTTCCAGTTCCGGCTCGTAGTCGTCGCCCGCGATGTGCGCCACCCGCTCGTCCGGACGCAGCCACTGCGCCGAGCGCACCTGCTCGCGCTCGTGGAGGAGGCCCGCGGCGGCCTTGAACTTCTCGTGTTCGAGCAGGCGCCGGACCAGCGCGTCGCGCGGATCTTCCTCTTCGCCATCGACACCGGCGGCCGTCTCCGGCCGTGGCAGCAGCATCTTCGACTTGATGTGGATGAGCGTGGCCGCCATCACCAGAAACTCGCCGGCGATATCGAGGTCCATCTCCTGCATCAGCTGGATGGCGTCGAGATACTGCTGGGTGATGAGCGCAATCGGGATGTCGTGGATGTTCACCTCGTTCGTCTTGATGAGGTGCAGCAGCAGGTCCAGCGGCCCCTCGAAGTTCGAGAGCTTCACCGGAAAGGCGTCGACGGCCGACTCGAAATCGCGGGACTGATCCATGTCAGGGGTTCGACATCACGTGTACGAGAGTTTCACGGCGGCCCGCACACGCGCCATCGTCTCGGCGGCGACCCCGCGCGCCTTCCGCGATCCCTCGAAGAGCATCTCGCGCAACTGGTCGGGCTTCGACAGGACGGCCGCGCGCCGCTCGCGGATCGGATCGAGATACGCGTTGAGCGCCTTCGCGAGCTTGGTCTTGACCTCGACGTCGCCGACTTTGCCCGAACGATAGCGCGTCCTTTAAATCGTCGACCTCGGCCGTATCGGGGTTGAAAGCGTCGTGGTAGAGGAACACGGGATTCCCCTCGACGGTGCCGGGAATATCGGCGCGCACGCGCTTGGGATCGGTGTACATCTGCCGGACCTTCTTCACCACGTCTTCCGGCGTGTCCGCCAGGTGGATGGTGTTGCCAAGACTCTTGCTCATTTTCTTGTCGCCGTCGAGCCCGGGAAGCCGTCTGAACGTTGTCTGCTGCGTCAGCAGGGGCTTTGGCTCGACGAGGACGTCGGCGCCGCTTCCGAAGATCTTGTTGAAGCGTCGCACGATCTCCCGCGCCACCTCGAGATGCGCGACCTGATCGTCGCCGACCGGCACGAAACGCGCGTCGTACATCGTGACGTCGGCCGTCTGCAGCAGCGGGTAGCCCAGGAAGCCAATCGACGACAGATCTTTGTCCTTGAGCGTCTCCTGCTGCTCCTTGTAGGTCGGCACGCGCTCCAGCCACGGCACCGGCACCACCATCGAGAGCAGCAGGTACAGCTCAGCGTGTTCAGGAACCAGCGACTGAATGAAGAACGTGCTCTTCTCAGGATCGAGGCCCGCGCCAATCCAGTCGGCCACGTTTTCGTATGCGTATGACGTCAGCTGGCTCGTGTCGGCAAAGTCGCTCGTCAGCGCGTGCCAGTCGGCGACGAAATAGAAGCAGTCGTACTGGTCCTGAAGCGGCACCCAGTTGTGGAGCGCCCCGACCAGATGGCCGAGATGCAGCCGGCCGGTCGGCCGCATGCCCGACACGACGCGAGCCCTCCCCGCGCGGGTACTCGTCACCGAAGCCAAGACAGGATGAACACCGCCGGCGTGACGACCAGATAGTCGAAGCCGCCGGTCAGCATGAGCGCGTAGAGCAGGATGAAGCCGTACGGACGGATGAGCGCGTCGAAACGCAGGCTCAGCTGTCGCGGCAACAGGCCGCCGATCACGTTGCCGCCGTCGAGCGGCGGAATCGGCATCATGTTGAACACGGCGAGCAGCACGTTCAGCTGAAGGGCGCGGCCGAGGAGCGACGCCACGGGCACCGAGATGTTCGGTTCGCCGAGCGTCACCGGCGATACGGTCAAGAACCGGAGCCCGATCGCGGCGACGAGGGCCAGCGCCAGGTTGCTGGCGGGGCCGGCCGCCGCCACGAGCACATAGTCGCGGCGCTGATGCCGCAGTCTGCGGACATTCACCGGCACGGGCTTGGCCCAGCCGATGAGCGGCACGCGGGCCACCATCGCGATGAGCGGAAACAACACGGTCCCGATGAGGTCGGCGTGCACGAGCGGGTTGAGTGACACGCGGCCGAGCAGCCGCGCCGTGGGATCGCCCAGTCGATCGGCCGTCCACGCATGCGCGCATTCGTGCACGGTGAGGGAAAACAGCAGAACGATGAAGGCAATGAGGAGTTGCGCGAAGTCGATATCGAACAAGGAGTGATCAGGTTACGGCCGACTCGCGAAAAACGCAAGAACCGCGTCAGCTAGTTTCGCGCCCACCTCGGCCGCCAGTTCCTCGCGCGTGGCGCGCCTGACGCCGGCGACGCTGCCAAACTTCGTCAACAGCGCGCGCCGCCGCCGCGGCCCGACGCCGGGCACCCGATCGAGTTCCGAGCTCAGATCGCGCGACGTCCTGGCCTGGCGATGAAATGTGACGGCGAACCGATGCGCTTCATCGCGGATCCGCTGCACGAGCAGCAGCGCCGGGTCGTTGGTCGCGAGCGCGATGGGTTCGGCATGCTGGCGCGTGTAGAGCAGCTCTTCCTTTTTCGCGATGCCGACCGCGACCAGATTGCCCAGTCCCAGTTCCTCGAGCGCGGCGTACGCGGCCGACAGCTGCCCCTTGCCGCCGTCGATCACGATGAGGTCGGGAAACGGTCCGCCCTGCTCGAGCAGCGCGCGGCAGCGACGCAGGACGACCTCGTGCATGGCGGCAAAATCGTTATTTACTGGCGGCGGGGCCCCACCGCCTCCACCCCGGCGCGGCTGCCGCGCCGGGGACCCCGGCCCGCCGCGAACTGACGCTGACACCTCGCCGCGGATTTCCATGTCCGCGGCTCGGTGTGGCCGCAGGCGCTGTTCGCCTTTGATTCGAAACTTTCGATATTCCGCCTTCCGCATGCGTCCGTCTTCGCAGACCACCATGGACGCCACGGTTTCGCTGCCTTGAATCGTCGAGATGTCGAAGCACTCGATCCGGCGCGGCAGCGCGGGCAGCGCCAGCACGGACTGCAGTGTTTCGAGCGCGTCGTACTGCGCGGCCGTCGCCTGGTTGAAACGCGTGTCGTACGCGAGGGCGGCGTTGCGCGTCGCGAGGTCCACCAGCGCGCGCTTCTCGCCGCGCTGGGGTACCAGCACGTGCACGCGGCGGCCGGCCCGCGAGGACAGCCAGCTCTCGAGTGCCTCGCGCTCGTCGGGCTCACTCGGGACGTGAATCTCCGGCGGGGCCGGGCGCAGCTCGTAGAACTGCTCCAGGGCCGTCTCGAGGATCTCGCCTTCGCTCGAGCCGACAATCGCGTCTTCGGTCCCGAGCTCGACGCGCTCGATCACGCGGCCGCTGCGCACCTGAAACACCTGAATGACAACGCCCGCCGGACCGAGCTTGAGCCCGAACACGTCGCGATGTCCGAACTCGACCGTCGCCATCTTCTGCTGCCGGTCGTGGAGTGTCTGCACCGTCCGCATGGCGTCGCGCAGGTGCGCCGCCTCCTCGAAGCGCTCGCCGGACGACGCGTCGAGCATCCGCGCCTGCAGGGTCCTGGTCAGCTCGTCGTTCTTGCCTTCCAGAAACAGCTGCGTCAGCTTCACGGCGCGGCCGTATTCCTCCTCCGAACACACACTGTCGACGCACGGCGCGATGCAGCGTTTGATGTCGTACTCGAGACACGGCCGGTCACGCTTCCCGGTGATGACTTCGTTGCACGACCGGATGCCGAACAGCCGGTGCGTCAGCGACATCGTCTTCCGGGCGAACTGCGCCGGCATGAACGGGCCGGCGTAGAAGCTGCCGTCGCGCGCGACGCGCCGCGCCACGAGCACCCGGGGAAACGCCTCGTTGGTCGTCAGTTGGAGGTAGGGGTAGGTCTTGTCATCCCGAAGCAGGATGTTGTACTTGGGGACGCGCTGCTTGATGAGGTTGTTCTCGAGCGCGAGCGCCTCCACCACCGAGTCGGTGACGATGATCTCGAGCCGCGCCACCTCGTCGAGGAGGGCGTCGGTCTTGGGGTCGCTGCCGTACGCGCCCAGGTAGTTCCTGACCCGATCGCGCAGGGCCCGGGCCTTGCCGATATAGATCGTATCGCCGCCCGCGTTGAAGTACAAATACACACCAGGTTGCTCGGGCAGCCGGACGATCTGCTCCTTGAGATCCTGGATAGCCATACGCTACTATTGCGCGTTTCGCCGCCGTGCCCAAACCATCGATCTTACGCCACGCCGCACGGCCGGGAGCCCGTCTCGACGACGACGCACCCGTTATGGCTGCAGGGCCGTCTCGATCCATGACGTTCACGGGCGCCATCGGCGCGGTCTGCATGTTCCCGCTGCGGGCGATCATCAATCTCTGCGTCGCGCTCAGGATCCACCCGAACACGCTGACGCTCGTCGGCTATCTCATCAACGTCGGCGCGGCGTGGGCGCTCGGCTACGGGCACTTCCGATGGGCGCTGCGTGATCATGCTCGTCGCCAACATCTTCGACTTCATCGACGGCAAGGTGGCGCACCAGCTGCAGCTGCAGTCGCGGTTCGGCGCCTTCTGGGACTCGACGCTCGATCGCTTTTCGGACCTGGCGCTGCTGACGGGGCTGATCTTCCTGTACTCGAAGCTCGGGCGCAGCGACTACGTGATGGTCGCCGCGCTCACGCTGATCTTCTCGATCATGACCAGCTACGCGCGCGCGCGCGCCGAGTCGCTCGTCGAGAAGTGCAAGGTCGGCTTCATGGAGCGGCCGGAGCGGATCGTGCTCTTCATGATCGGGGCGTTCACGAACCGGATGGCTGGCGTGCTCTGGGTGATCCTGGTGCTGTCGATCCTGGCGGTGGCCAACCGGATCTACTACACGTATCTCGTGCTGAACGGCCTGCCGATGCCGTCGAAAGAAGGTGCCGCGGGCGTCTTCAACCGCGCGTTCTTCTGGACCGACGAACGCACCACGATTCCCTACGACCTCTGGGTGATCGCGATTCTCGCGTTCGTGTGGCTGACGCCGCCCGACTGGCTCGGCGATCCCACGGCGAGCGGTCCGGGCCTCAGTGGGATCGTCGCGATCCTGGTTCTAGGGTTCGCAGACGTTCGAGGCCGGTTCGTAACTTCCGCTACGCCCGCTTGCGCTTTGGCGACGGGCTTCGCCACTGCGGCCTTGGCAGGCTGCTTCTTCTTCGCGCTGACGGCGTCGAGGCTCTTTCTGAGCGCGTCCATCAGGTTGACCACCTTGGGCGGCGCCTCGACGGTCTGCGCGACGACCTCCTCGCCCGCGATCTTCGCGTCGATGATGCGCTGGAGCCCTTCGCGGTACTCGTCCGTGTAGTCCTTCAGGTTCAGCGGCGCCTCGAACGTGCTCGATCACCTGCTTCGCCAGCTTGATTTCCGCCGGCTTCACGACTGGACGGCACCGAGTTCAGCTCCTCCACCGCGTCCATGCTCGCGGATTTCCGCGGCGTGGTGAAGGGTGTGCATGACGATGCCGCGGCCGTGCGGACGGACGGCGACGAGATACTCGCGGCCGTAGAGCGCGAGCTTGCCGATGCCGACCTTGCCCTTCATCCCGTCGCGCATGACCGCGAACGCGTCGGCCGCCATGCCGCCGTCGGGGGCCAGGTAGTACGTTCGGTCCACGTACATCGGATCGATGGACGACTCGTCGGAAAACTGAATCAGGTTGATCACCCGCGTCGACTCGGTCTTGACCTTGTCGAAGTCCTCTTCCGACAGGACGACGTAGCGGCCCTTCTCGAACTCGTAGCCTTTGACGATCTCGGTGTTCGGCACTTCGCGGTTGCAGTGCGGACACCAGCGTTTCTGCTGAATGCGCGTCTGGCATTCGGCGTGGAGCTGGTTGAACGAGATCGTCGCGCTCGATTCGGTGGCCGGGAACACCTTGATCGGAATGTTCACCAGGCTGACTTTGAGGAAGCCCTTCCAGGTCGCTCGTGCTGCCATACCACTAGGATATCGGATAGAGGAAGCGCGAAGACCACGTCGCCACCCGGAAGGCTATTTTTGTGTGCATCGGGGCCTTTGTGCGTCTAGACATCCTCTCGCTCATCGTGGTCGAGCAGGTCGAGGCCGGTCCCGCTGAAGTGAATGTCGTGCTTCGCGATCTTGTCGCGGAGCAGCCGCCGGGCGCCGGAATAGTACTCCCCCGGGACGATGAGACGGCGTGCAAGATTGCGCAGCCGCGAGATGATCACGAGGGCCACTTCGTGCTCGCCTTCGCGCCAGCTGATGCCGCCGATTTCGGGGTAGGGGATGAACGCGCCGTCCGCCCACAGGCCGTCCTCGTAGAACCCGCGCGCGACGGTGCAGCTGCAGCGGAACGAGATACGCGTAGTAGAGGAACATCATCGCGAGACCGAAAATGCGCTGGTCGAGGCGCAGGCCGTGATAAAAGCGGTACAGGCGGAAGACGTCGTAGAACAGAATGACGCCCAGCACGACGCCGATCGCCAGACGGAGCGCGTAGTACGGCGGCTTCGGCGGGCGCCATGTCAGCAACGCGCTGCGCCGCCGCATCAGGTACCGAAGGTACTCGGCCAGCAGACGCGCGTTGGCCACGGCAAACCCGGCGCCCAACAGCAGCATGGTGCCCGTAATCACTGGCCCGACGTCGACGTTCACGGCAGCACTTTACCAGTACGCATCCGGCACCCTGCAAGGTCCCACGCGACACATGGTGAAATCACCCGCGCACGTTGAAGTGCTGTAACATCTTGCGGGGGTTTTTGCTTGGTCCTCTCCGATCGTGACATCCGACTGCACCTCGCGTCCGGCAAGATCAAAATCACGCCGCCCGTCGATTTCGACACCCAACTCGGGAGCTGCTCGGTCGATTTCCGGCTGGGCACGAAGTTCCGCGTCTTCGAGCACAGCCGATTCGCATACATCGATCTGCGCAAGGGCGTGGATGTGGACGAGATCATGCGGGAGATCGACGTCGGCGCCGACGAGTCGTTTACGCTCCATCCCGGCCAACTCGTGCTGGGCATGACGATCGAATCGCTCGAACTGGCGCCCGACCTCCTCGCCCGGCTCGAAGGCCGCAGCAGCCTGGGCCGTCTCGGCATCATCGTCCACGGCACGGCCAGCGTGTTCGATCCGGGATGGATCGGCAACCCGACGCTCGAACTCGGCAACGTCGGCATCCTGCCGGTGTCGCTCTACCCAGGCATGCGCATCTGCTCGTTCACGTTTGAAACGCTGTCGTCGCCGGCCGACGTCCCGTACGCCGCCAAGCGCGGCAACAAGTACGCGCACCAGACGGGTCCGCTGGCCAGCCGCTACGGCGACGAAAAGGACCCGCGCAGTTGAGCCCTGGGAGCTCGGAGCAGGCCCAGCGGCTGAACCGGCCCGCCGTCGCCGCGCTCGACGCCGTGCTCGGCGTGGCCTTCCCGGTGCTCGACGATGGGTTCGTGCGGGTCGTCGATTACATGGGGCACGACGGATCGGTCGTGCAGGCGGCGCGCGTGTCGTACGGCGACGGCACCAAGCGAGTGCACGAGGACCGCGGCCTCATCCGCTATCTGCTGCGCCACGCGCACACCACGCCGTTTGAAATGTGCGAGATCAAGCTGCACGTCCGCGTGCCGATGGACACCTGGCGGCAGTGGATTCGCCACCGCACCGCCAACGTCAACGAGTACTCGACGCGGTATTCGCGTGGCCATCGACGCGGCCCAGCGCACGGCGCCCGGCCAGTGGCGGCACGCAGTCGCGCGACAACCGGCAAGGCAGCGGCCGGCTTTCTGCCGGCGGCGGACGGCGAGGCGCTGACCGCGGCGGAAGCGGAGCTCCAGAATCGCGCCACGGCGACCTACGACGCGACGGCTCGCCGCCGGCGTGGCCCGCGAGCAGGCGCGCAAGGATCTGCCCCTGTCGACCTACACCGAGGCGTACTGGAAGATCGACCTGCACAACCTGCTGCACTTTCTGCCAGCTGCGAATGGACGACCACGCGCAGGAGGAGATTCGCGCGTACGCCGCGATGATCGGCGACGAAATCGTCGCGACCGTGGGTGCCGCTCGTGTGGGAAGCCTTCACCGACTATCGGCGCCACGCGCTGCGGCTGACGCGGATCGAGCTGCAGATTGTGTCGGCGCTGGCCTCGGGGTCGCCGGACGCGGCCGTCACGGCTGCCGACTCGCTCGGCCTGCTCAAGAAGGGCGCTGACGGCCGCCTCGCGCCCAACCGCGAGCGGCACGAGATGGAAGAGAAGCTCAGACGGCTGGGGTTCAGCGTCCCCTGGCAATCGGCGACATGATGCAGCTCAGAGTGAAACGACTCAATCCGCGCGCGATCCTGCCGGCCTACGCGCGCGACGGCGACGCCGGCCTTGACCTGTTCGCCGTGGACGCTTCGGCCATCGCGCCCGGCGCCTCGGCGCTCGTCGGCACCGGGATTGCGATCGAGCTCCCCCCGGGCACCGAAGCGCAGGTGCGCCCGCGCAGCGGCCTGGCCCTGAAACACTCGATCACGGTGTTGAACACGCCGGGGACGATTGACGAAGGGTATCGCGGCGAGGTCGGCGTGATTCTCATCAACCACGGCGAGGCAGTGTTCACGATTGACGCAGGCATGAAGATCGCCCAGTTGGTCGTGAGCCCGCGCATCCAGGTCCAGGTGGCGGAAGTCGCCGAACTGAGCGACACCCAACGGGGAGCAGGTGGGTTTGGCTCAACAGGCTAACGAATCTGGGTAATTGAGTAATTGAGTAATTTGGTAATTGAGTGGTTCAAGAATCGACGGCCTTGTCGGGTCTCAGTTACTCAATTACCCGATTACCCGAATTGACTCGATCACACCCGTGATTGATATTCCCCGGTTTCTGTGTTCACGCGGACCTTGTCGCCCTCGTTGACAAATGGAGGGACCTGGATGACGAGGCCGGTCTCGAGCGTGGCGGGCTTGACCTGCGCGCTGGCCGTGGCGCCCTTGATGCCCGGCGCGGTCTCCTTGACGATCAGGTCCACTGTGGGTGGCAGCTCGATCCCGACCGGCTCGACATCGTAGAACTCGACCTTGATGGTGGAGTCAGCCTTCAGGTAATCCTTCGAGTCGCCGAGCGCCTCGGCCGAAATCTGAATCTGCTCGAAGTTCGACGTGTCCATGAAGTAGTACTGGTCGGTGTCGTGGTAGAGATACTGCATCTCGCGCTCGTCGAGCACGGCACGCTCGACGTCTTCCTCGGCCCGAAACTTGTGATCGGCCAGGGCCAGCGTGCGGATATTGCGCATGCGCACCTGGATGTGCGCGCGCTTGTTGCCGGGCGTCAGATGGTGGACGTCGAGGATGCGGAAGAGGTCCGAGCCGACCTTGATGAGCATCCCCTTGCGGAGCCGCGTTGCCTGAACAGATGAGGCCATTGAGGGTCTGTATATCCTTGCAATCGTAGCACATATCGTCGGGGTGTCGCCCCGCCCTGCCGAAGGGCCGAGCAAACATGCTACGATGCAAAACGTGGCTTTTTCGCGCTGGGATCCGCAGCGCGATCTAATCGCGCTGCACGAACAAATCGGACAACTCGTCGGCACCGACGCGCCCGGCTGGACGCCTCCGGTCGATCTCTACGAAACCGCGAACGAGTTCATCCTGACGGCCGATCTCCCGGGCCTCTCGCGCGAGCAAATCGATATCAGCGTCGACGAGAGCAAGATCGTCCTCCGCGGCGAGCGCGTGGGCGGGCCCGGCGACATGCCGTGCGAGCAGTTTCATCGCGTGGAGCGCGGCCACGGCCGTTTCTCGCGCGCGTTCGCATTGCCCGAGCCCATCGACGTGGCGCACGTCTCGGCTGATCTCAAGGACGGCATCCTCACCGTCAAGATTCCCAAGGCCAAGGCGCGCGGAGCCCGGCGCGTGGCCGTCGCGCCCTGAACGCACATGCTGCGCAAGCTCTTCGTGACCGTCGTGCTGTTGACCGCGGGGTTCGTGGGCGGCCTCGTCGTGACCGCCCGCCTGCCTCTCGTGTCCGAATCGCGCGCGGACGCGACCCCCGCGCCGCGGCCTGAAGTCGTTCCTCCCGTTCTCGCTCAAACCCGCGGCACCGCGGCAGCCGTCGCCGTCTCGTCGAGCGTGCCGGATTTCACGCGAATCGCCGGCCAGGCCGTGAAGGGCGTCGCGAACATCTCCTCGCTGCAGGTCGTGCGCACGCCGAACTCTCCTCTCGGGGCCGACCCGTTCTTCCGGTACTTTTTCGGCGACAGCGACGACCTCTTTGGCTCGCGCGACCGCCGGTCGCTCAGCCTCGGCTCGGGCGTCATCATCTCCTCGGACGGCTACGTCGTGACGAACGCACACGTGGTCGGCGGGAACATGCGCGAAATCACGGTGACGCTGCCGAACAAGCGCGAAGTGCGCGGACGCCTCGTCGGCACGGACGCGGCCACCGATATCGCGCTGTTGAAGCTCGGCGTCACGGACATCCCGGTTGTGCCGTGGGGCGATTCGAACAAGCTGCAAATCGGCGAGTGGGTGCTGGCGATTGGCAGCCCGTTCCAGTTGAGCGCGACCGTGACGGCGGGCATTGTCAGCGCCACCGGCCGCACCAACGTCGGGTTCGCCGACTACGAAGACTTCATCCAGACGGACGCGGCGATCAACCCGGGCAACTCGGGCGGTGCGCTTGATCAACACGCGGGGCGAGCTCGTCGGCATCAACACCGGCATCTTCAGCCAGAGCGGCGGGTATCAGGGCATCGGCTTCGCCGTGCCGAGCAATCTGGCCCGGCACGTGATCGACGACCTGCTCAAGTACGGTGAAGTCCGCCGCGGCTCGATTGACTTCAGAGTCGACAGCATGACGGAGGAGGTCGCCGAACAACTGGGCGCAGGGTCAACCCATGGCGCGGTCGTCACCCAGATGTATCGGAACTCCGCGTCGTTCGATGCGGGCCTCCGGCCGGGCGACGTCATCGTCGGCTTCAACGGTCAGGCGATCGTGGATGCCTCGCAGCTTCGCAAGATGGTGGCGGACGCCCCGATCGGCACGACGGCGACGCTCAAGGTGCTGCGGAACGGCCGGACGACCGAGTTCAAGATTCCAGTCGAATCAAGCGCCTCGACGGCCTCCCGCCGCCGGCGCTAGACAGCCGCCGCGCGGCGCGCTTCGAACCAGGCTTCGAATTCCTTGAACCCCCGGCCCAGATTCACGGGGTTCAGCAGCCGATCCTGCATCACCTCGGCGGTCTTGTAGCCGTTGCCCGTCACGCAGACGACAACCGACTCGTCGCGGTCGATGACGCCGCGACGCACGAGCTCGATCGTGGCCGCCAGCGTCGTGCCGCCCGCCGGTTCGGTGAAAATGCCTTCGGTTTCCGCCAGCAACTGAATGGCATCGACGATCTGCTTGTCGGTCACGGCCGCGCCCGCGCCATTCGTCGAGCGTACGGCCTCGATCACCTGAAATCCGTCGGCCGGGTTGCCGATGGCGATCGACTTGGCGATCGTGTTCGGCCGCACCGGTTCCGGATGATCGAGCCCTTCGGCAAGCGCGTTGACGACGGGTGCGCAGCCGGACGCCTGCGCGGCATGCACGCGCGGCAGCCGGCCCTCCACGAGCCCGACTTCGGCCAGCTCGCGGAAGCCACGGAGAATACGCGGCAGGAGCGTCCCGCCCGCCACCGGCGAGACCACGTGGTCCGGATAGCGCCAGCCGAGTTGCTCGACAATTTCGAAGCCCATGGTCTTGGCGCCTTCGGCGTAGTAGGCGCGAAGGTTGATGTTGACGAAGCCCCAGCCGTAGCGGTCGCCCACCTGCGTGCACAACCGGTTCACGTCGTCGTAGTTGCCGGCAATGGCGAGGATGGTCGGCCGAAAGATGGCCGATCCGAGGAGCTTCCCCGCTTCCAGATTGTCGGGGATGAACACGCAGCACTCGACGCCGAGGCGCGCGGCGTGCGCGGCGACGCTGTTGGCGAGGTTGCCGGTCGACGCGCAGGCGAGCACGTCGAAACCCAACTCGAGCGCGCGGGTGGCGGCCACCGACACGACGCGGTCTTTGTACGACAGGGTGGGATGGTTCACCGAGTCGTCTTTGATGTACAGCTCGCTCAGGCCGAGGCGGTCGGCCAGTCGCGTGCAGCGCACGAGCGGCGTGAAGCCGGAATTGAAGCCGGTGCGCGGTTCGCCGACAATCGGCAGCAGCTCACGATAGCGCCACAGATTCTTCGGCCGCCGTTCGATCTCATCGCGCGTGACGTGTATGGCGGTGTAGTCGTAAAGCGGCTCGAGCGGCCCGAGACATTTCTCGCAGACCCATAACGCTTCGGCGGGGAATCTCGCTTTGCACAGGTGACACTGCAATCCGATGAGTGCGCTCACACGGCCTCCACGGAAATGACTGTGAGACACCCCGGCCCTGTCGGCACGTGCGTGCCGTTCGCGACAAATTGTGAGAGGTTGGGACTGTGGTGCAAGTCTCCCTCATCTCCCCTTCCCCACGGCGATCGTGAGAAGGCAGGAATTGGCACCTAACCGCGAGCGGGGTGCTTATGGAAGCCTCGCGTGGTTGCCGTGGCGTCGTCGGGCCTGTCCCTCAGCCACTCTTGATAAGCAGAGCGTATTCAGTTGTTCCGCGGACTATAGCAAAGCCCGGGCGGAGGGCGCAAGCAGTTGCATCTACGCATACGGATTTGGTGATTGGGTAATTGAGTAATTGGGTAATTGGGCAGAAGGCGAGGGTCCGATTCCCCACCGGTTACTCAATGACCAAGTTACTCAATTACCCAATTACCCGATTACCCGATTACCCAATCCCACTACGCCGAGCACTCGCCGTCCATGACCTCCGGCGCAAACTCGGCCGACTCGGCCAGATCGACGAAATCGGCCGGGACCGTGTCTTCGGCCTTCAGGCGCTCCAGATCGACCAGCGTCAGACGGACGCGTTCGACGCTGACGCGCCCGAAGAAGTCGGTGGCCGACTCGCCAGCCTGCTTCTCGCGCGCGTACATGTCGATCAGCCGGTCCACGGCCTCGGGAATCCGGCGCGCCGGGATTTTCGCGGCCAGGCGTCCAAAGCTGGCGCCGCCGTGCTCCGTCCCGCCGCCGACCGTCACGAAATATTGCGGGACGGCGCGGCCGCCGAGCCGCCGCACGCTGCCCTGAAATCCGATCGTCGCGACATGATGCTGCCCGCAGCCGTTCGGGCAGCCGCTGATCTTGATGCGCGCGCCATCGGCCGCTTCGATCAGATCGCGCCGCTGACGAAGATGATCCTCGAGAAGGCGCCCGAGGCCGCGCGATTGCGTCACGGCGAGCCGGCACGATTCAGCGCCCGGGCAGCTGGTCACGTCGGCAATCGTCCCCGCTTCAGCCAGCCCGAGCCCGGCGGCCGCCAGACGGCTGTACAGCGGGCGCACGTCGCCCGCCTTCACCCACCGGAACACGAGATCCTGATCCATCGTCACGCGGACCGTCCCGTCGCCGTACACCTTCGCCAGGTCGCCGACCACGCGCATCTGCGCGCTCGTGATGTCGCCCAGCGGAATCGTGGCGACCACCATCGCATAGCCAAACTGTTTCTGCGGGCGGACGTTCGACGTGCGCCAGCGCGTGTAGTCTTCGTCGCGGCTGTTGAGCACAGGCACGACGACCGGCATGATGCCCGGGCCTTTCACCTTGCCTGCGGTGACGCGCACCGAGACGTCGCCGAGCGACGGCGATTCGGCACGGGGGTCGTCCGGTTTCGATTCGGCGGCCGGCGTGTCGATTTCGAGCGTCGGCACCTCGCCGCGCAGCCGGATGCCGCTCAGCTCACGATCGTATTCCTCGCGCCACCGCGTCCAGCCCATCGTCTTGATCATGAACTTCATGCGATTGCGCTGCTTGTGCTGGTAGTCGCCGTGGCGATGGAAGACGCGCAGCACCGCTTCGGCCACGCGGAAGATCTCCGAGGCCGGGAGGAACTCGTGAATCGCCGCGCCCTCCGTGCACATGATCGCCGTGCCGCCGCCGGCCGTGACGCGAAACCCGCGGCCGCCGCCGCTCCCGACCGCCGCCGTGAACGCCAGGTCGTTGATCCCCGTCGCGATGTGATCGACCGTGCAGCCCTCGAAGGCAATCTTGAACTTGCGCGGCAGGAC
This sequence comes from uncultured Acidobacteriota bacterium, assembly GCA_963755195.1. Taxonomy (GTDB): domain Bacteria; phylum Acidobacteriota; class Vicinamibacteria; order Vicinamibacterales; family CAVVIG01; genus CAVQJU01. The sequence goes on from CAVWIZ010000002.1 coordinate 1,292,802, forward strand.
CGACGACAGCCGGTGCCGCAGGAGAAAGCGCGTCAGCTCTTCCGCGTAGGGAGTGACGTCGAAGACTTCGTCGGCCGAGACGCCCGCGTACGGGCACCCGGTGATGTTGCGCACCGAGTTGCCGCACGCCTCGCGCGTCGTGAGGCCCGACTCGGCCAGATGCCGCATGCCGGGCTCGACGTCGTGCAGCTTCACGAAGTGGAACTGGACGTTTTGCCGCGTCGTGATGTGGCCGAAGCCCCGCGAGTATCGCTCGCCGACGTCGGCCAGCGCGTTCAGCTGCGCTCCGGTGAGCAGGCCCTGCGGAATCTTGATGCGCATCATCTGGGCATCTTCGGCCTGGCGCTGACCGTAGGTACCGCGAACGAGCCGGAACACCCTCCACTGGTCGGGCGTGATTTCCCCGCGCTCGTACTTTTCGAGCACGGAGACGAACTCGTCGATATCGGCCTGCTTGGCAAACGACAGCCGAGCCCGTCCGTAGGTGGTTTGATCGTCAACGGCTGACATAGACCCTCTCTGTACCCGCTCGTGGTGCCCGTGGTTGACGCGGTGACGTCCGCCAACGCGACAACGTCTCCAATGATAACGGTGCCTGGCCCGGCGAGCGCCAGATGAATGCGATCCCCGGCCAGGTCGGCCAATGTCCCACGCCATGTCTGCTGCCCGGGGAGCGAGGCCGCCACGACGGCGGCGGCTGGCGTTTCGTGCGCCCAACCACGCTCAATCAGCTGCCCGGCCAATGCTGAGATCCTGGCCATCCCCATCAAGATCACGAGCGTGACACCGTTCGGCGCCAGCGCGCCCACGGCGGCGGCAAACACCTGCTCGTCGTGGCCGCTGACAACCAGAAACGCGGATGCAATGCCGCGGTGGGTCACGGGAATGCCGGCGAGCGCGGGCGCCGCGATGGCGCTCGAGATGCCGGGCACGACATCGAACGGCACGTTCGCAGCGCCGAGTGCCTGCGCTTCCTCTCCGCCCCGCCCCAGCACAAAGGGATCGCCGCCCTTGAGCCGGACGACGCGGCGTCCGCGCCGGGCGGCGCGAATCATCAGCGCGTTGATTTTTTCCTGCGTGAGTGCGTGGCGGCCGGCGCGCTTGCCCACGAAAAAACGTTGCGCGCGGCGCGCGTAGCGCAGGAGGCTCTCGTCGATCAGCGCGTCGTAGAGCACCAGATCCGCAGCCCGCAAACGCGCAATCGCCTTGCGCGTCAGAAGCCCCGGATCGCCCGGCCCCGCTCCCACCAGTGAGACGTGGCCAATCACAGGGACATCGTCAGGGCTAAGGGCTGAGGGCTGAGGGCTGGGGCTCACCTGTGGATTCAGCCCTGAGCCCTGAGCCCTTAGCCCTTCGGCTTCGTACAGCCGGTTGATGGCGTCGAGCAGCAACGGACGCCGCTGCTCCATCGGCACGGCCTCGGCCTTCCACTGCTGGCGCTGCCGCCGCGCTTCGCGCAGCCAGGTCGCGAGGTCGCGCCGCGGCAATACTTCGTCGAGCCCCTGCCGCAGCAGCGCGGTCAACCCCGGGGCTTCGCCGCTGGTCGAAATGGCGATCGTGACACCGTCGCGCCGGACCACGCCGCTCAGGAAGGCCGACGCGTTGGCGGGATCGTCCACGGCGTTCACGAACACACGACGCGTCTCAGCGGCGTGCGCGACGGCGCGGTTGACTGCCGGAGTCGCGGCCGCGACGACCAGCCATGCACCGTCCAGATCGGACGCCTCGAACGCCCGACGCACGAGTTGAACGCCCACCGACGCGCTCGCCCGCTCGATGTCCTCGATGACATCCGGCGCGACCACGCAGACCGCCGCGTCGGCGGCAATGAGCTGTTGCAGCTTGGTAGCGGCGACCGGACCGCCGCCAACGAGCACGACACGGCGACCGGCAAGGTTGAGGAAGAGTGGCAGCAACATATGCAAAAAAGGCCCGGAAAGCGCTGAGCTTCCCGGGCCTTCAGTGGTCTCTGGTCTCTCTGCTCGTTCGAGCTAGAGTGTCTTCAATCGACGTGCGACCAGACCGGCGGCTCGGGGCTCGTGGGAGCCACGCAACACCCGCGACACGCACGCGACTGGATCACAGTTCTACTTCTACAGGAGCCGGAGCCATTAAGTCAAGTGTTCCAGCGGTTTGCCGCCAGGTTGAGCGCGTGTGCCGGCCTGACGTGCGTCGTGTTTTGTCAGACGTCAATTACTGGGGCGAGCCTTTCGTGTCGGGCGGCGTCTTTGATGCCGTGCCGTCGGCCGGTGTCGTGGCGCTCGCATCGATCTTCGGGATCCCGAACTGCCCGCCCAGGCTCGCCAGCTGTTTGAGATCGATCGCACCGTCGAAGCTCACGATGGTCAGTTCTTTCGGCTCGGCCGCGATGATCACCAGTCCGACCACCTGATTCTTCTCCTGCTTCAGGTAGACCTCGACGTGTTCGCCGTCTTCCTTGCTGTTCGTGTCGACGATGCGGGACCAGGCGGGCGAGCGAAGCTGCGAACGGAACTCGGCGATGTCGGCCTCGGAGTACTCGCCCGCTTTCGCGAACTCGAAGGTTCGGACATGGAGGCCCTTCAACTTCGAGAGGACAATCTTGGCCTGCTGCTCGTCGGCGTTCTTCGAATTCAGAAACTGTCCGGCCATCTGCAGCAGCGGGCCGTCGAGCGTGACATTGACGGTTTCGCTGGCCTTGGCCGCGAGCTTCTCGATCCGATCGGGAATCTTCACCTCCTGGGCGAGCCCGGTGCCCGGGATGAGCAAGGTCAGGGCGAGTGCGGCAGTGAGCTGGTTCATGACAACCTCTCCTCTTCGTTGTTTAAACGTGCCGCCGCCTAGCGTGCGCGCGGCTGATTGACTTTGGCCTGAACGAACTGCAATTTGCCGCCGGCGATGCGCAGGCTGAGCATCACCTGACGCTTCATCTCTTCACCCTGCATCTGCCTGTGCTGCTCGGCGCGATACCACGCGCCGCCCGTCACGGCGACGGCCAGCGCCGCGGCCGCTGCCCAGCGAACCATCGGCCCGCCGAGGCGTCGCATCGGACCGCGACGGGGAGCGACGGCCGCCGCACCACCGTCAGCGGCGGCGCGAAGCACGCGTTCGGCGAAGCCCGCCGGCGGATCAACCCGGTGCAACGCCCGCCGGAGCTCGTCGTCGGTGTGCATCATGTCCGTCATGGCCGTTTGTCTCCGATCACGCGAACCATCTTCTCGCGCAGCATCGCGAGCGACCGCTGCAACTGGCTTTTCACCGTCGCGACGGGAATGCCCAGGGCGGCGGCAATTTCGTCCGGCGTCAGATCTTCCTGATAGCGCAAGATCACGACAAGCCGGGCCTTGTGGGAGAGCGACGCGATCAGGGCGCGCAACCGGCGCGAGAGGAACGGGTCGTTCGTGCGCTCCTCTATCATTGGCTCCGGCGCCGAGTCGAGGCTCCGAAACGGCTGTTTGCGGCGCCGCGTGTGGTCGATGCACCGATGGGCCGCGACCCGCCGAAGCCAGAACGTCACGTGCTCATGCGAGTCGAGGCTATGCAGGTGCCGGTGCAACTGGAGAAACACGTCCTGCGCCAGCTCCTCGGCCGTGGATCGATCCTGCAGGAAGTGGAACGCAATGCTGAACACCATCGCCTGATGGCGCCGGTATCACCCAGGTCTTCGAACTCGAGCGGAACCGTTTCGCCGGCGTCAGCCGGGGGCGCGAGTTGAGGGATCACCGGGGGGTCCACATGCTACTAGGGACATATACGAGAAGCATGGGCCCCCGGGATGCAATATCTGCTGCCGGGACGCGGGCGCATCCGAGAGGTGAGCCAAGTCCCAACGGTTTCCCGCTAAACTGAGGAGCGATGCGCTCCCTCCAAACCACGGGCCGGGCGGCCCTGACTGCCTGTCTGATCGGCGGCACCCTGTTTGCCACTCCGGTATACGCGCAACGGCTGCCCCCGACCGCGGTCCCCAGCCATTACGATCTGGCCTTCACGGTGGATCTGGCCGGCGCCCGATTCGACGGCGTGGAAACGATTCACGTGGACATCCCGCAGCCGACGCGGACCATCGTGTTGCACGCCATCGAAATTCGCTTCCACGACGTGACGATCACCGCGGGGTCGGCGACCCAGACCGCCACCGTGTCGCTCGACGAACAGCAGCAGACGGCAACCTTGACCGTGCCCCAGGCGATTGCCAGGGGTCCGGCCGACATCCATCTGACTTACACCGGCATCCTCAACGACAAGCTGCGCGGCTTTTACCTGAGCTCGGACAAGGGGCGCCGCTATGCCGTGTCGCAGTTCGAGGCGACAGACGCGCGCCGGGCGTTTCCGAGCTTCGACGAGCCGGCGTTCAAGGCCACATTCGACATCTCGCTCACAATCGACCGCGCCGACACGGCGATTTCAAACGGCCGCGTTCTCTCCGACACGCCGGCGCCGGACGGCCTGCGGCATACGATGAAGTTCTCGACGACCCCGAAGATGTCGACATACCTGGTCGCCCTCGCGGTCGGGCGCTTCGACTGCGTGGCGGGGTCGGCCGTCGACGTCCCGATACGGATCTGCGCCACCGAAGGCAGGCAAGAGCTTGGCCGCACGGCACTCGAGATGGCCCAGCAGATTCTCACGTTCTACAACCGCTATTTCGCCATCAAATACCCGTTCGGCAAGCTCGACGTCCTGGCGGTCCCCGACTTCGCCGCCGGGGCCATGGAAAACACCGCGGCGATCTTCTATCGCGAAAGCACTCTGCTCGTCGACGCGAACGACGCTTCGCTGGCCACGCGCAAGCGAATCGCGTCGGTCCTGGCACACGAAATGGCGCACCAGTGGTTCGGCAATCTCGTGACCATGAAGTGGTGGGACGATATCTGGCTGAACGAGGGGTTCGCGACGTGGATGGAGAATCGACCCCTCGCTGAGATGAGACCCGACTGGAACGTGCCGGTGGACGAGGCCGAGCAGAACCAGGCCGCGCTCGGACTCGACGGCCTCAAATCGACGCGGCCCATCCATGCGCCCGCGGAAACGCCGGCACAGATTGACGAAGCGTTCGACGCGATCGCGTACGAGAAAGGCGCATCGGTTCTCAGGATGGTCGAGAACTATCTCGGCGCCGACGCGTTCAGGAAAGGCATCAACGCCTACCTCCAGGCGCACGCGTACGGCAACGCCACCTCCCAGGACTTCTGGTCCGCGATGGCTGCATCGTCCGGGAAGCCCGTGGACACAATCCTGCCGACCTTCGTCAATCAGCCAGGGGCGCCTCTGGTTGGCGTCGCGCTGTCGTGCCGCGGCAATCGGACCGAAGTCATTCTGACGCAGCAGCGGTTGCCCGTTGTAGACAATGACGCCGCGGTCTCGGCGGACAAGTCGGACGAGCGTTGGCAGGCGCCTGTCTGCCTGAAAGCCGGCACCGGGAACGCCACGTGCGCGGTCCTCACGCAACCGCGTCAGACGGCGGCGCTCGACGGCGTAGGCTGCTCTCCGTGGGTGTTCGCCAATGCGGGTGCGCAAGGCTACTACCGCACGGCATACAGCCCCGAGGCGCTGCGCGCGCTCACACCGCACGTCGAGACGCTCACGGCGGCTGAGCGGCTCGTGCTCGTCGGCGACGAATGGGCGCTCGTGCGAACGGGGCATCACAGCGCGGCCGAGTACCTGACGCTGGCCACGGGGTTTGCCCGCGAGCAAACCGACGGCGTGCTGAGCAACGTCACCGATCGGCTCACCTTCATCCACGCCTACCTGACCACCAGTACGAGCCGGCCCCAGTTCGAGGCGTTTGTGCGCGGCCTCCTGAGCCCGCTGCTTCGGGAGGTCGGCTTCACGTCGGCCGCCTCGGACAGCGATGAGCGGCGGGCGCTGCGGGGAACTCTGATCGCGACGCTCGGGACGACTGGCGGAGACGCGAGCCTGGCCTCCCAGGCGCGAGCGGCCCTCGATCGAACGCTTGCCGGCGGCGCGGCGCTCGATGCCACCACGGCTGGCGCGATCGTCACGGCCGCCGCCAGCCACGGCGACCGGGCGCTCGAAGACGCGCTGCTGGCAGCGTCGGAGCGCGCGACGGCGCCCGCCGAGCGGTATCGCTATCTCCACGCGCTGGCCTCCTTCCGCGATCCCGCGCTCATCGATCGCGCGCTCGAGTACGCCCTGACGTCCAAGTTGCGCAGTCAGGACACCGCGTCGTTCCTGTCGCGGTTCCTCGCCCGCGAAGCCGCGCGTCCCCGCGCGTGGGCGTTCCTGAAACAGCATTGGAAGGAGCTCGAGCCGAAGATCGCCGTGTTCGGCGGCGACACCACGCTCGTGGGCTCGCTGGCGGCGTTCTGCGACGCGTCCTCGCGCGACGACATCAAGCGCTTCTTCGCCGAGCACCCGCTGCCCGCTGCCGCGCGAACGCTGGACCAGACCGTTGAACGAATCAACAGCTGCATCCGGCTGCGGAACACACAAACGGCAGTCGTCACCGACTGGCTGCGGAGCTCGGTAGTGGTCCGTCCACGTTGAACGAGGACGGGCCACCAGTCGCGCGCCGCGGCGGAGTTGATATCATCGCCGGATGGCCGCCGCCCTCTACGCTCTGATCTGCCTGATCTGGGGATCGACCTGGCTCGCGATCAAGGTCGGCCTGGTCGGAGTGCCGCCGTTTCTGGGCGCGGGCCTCCGGTTCCTGCTGGCGACGCTGCTCGTCGGCCGTCGTGCTCGCCACCCGGCGCAAGCGCCATCCACCTCACCCGCGACGACAAGGTCTGCGTGCTCTCTCTCGGCCTGCTGGTGTTCTGGCTCGACTACGCCGCCGTCTACTGGGCCGAGACGCGCATCTCGAGCGGGCTCACGGCGATCCTGTTCTCCACGATGCCGCTCATGACGTCGCTCTTGAGCGCGTACTGGACGCGCAGCGAGACGCTCAGCGGCCGCAAGGTCGTCGGCATCCTGGTGGGCGTCCTGGGAACGGCGCTGCTCTTCTGGCCGCACGAGCGCCTGGGACTCCAGCAGGCGCTCGGGATGCTGGCGGCGCTCGGCGGGAGCCTGTGCGCCGCGATCAACCTCGTGACGATGAAGAAGTACGGCCGCCACGGCGATCCGTTCGTGCTGAACTTCTTCGGCATGGGCCTCGGCGCGGCGTGCCTGCTCGCCATGAGCGCCGCCCTGGAGAGTTGGTCGGCCGTCGTCTGGAGCCGAAGCAACGTCCTGGCGCTTCTGCTATCTCGCCGTCTTCGGATCGGTGATCGCGTTCTCGGCCTACTACTACCTGATCAAGAAGATGGACGCGACGATCGTCAGCCTGAGCACGCTCATCATCCCGATCGTGGCACTGGCGCTGGGCCGCGCGTTCCTCGACGAGACGGTGACGCCGATGGCCGTCGCGGGCATCGCGACGATCCTCGCCGGCGTCGCCGTCGCGATCATCTAGCCGCCGAGGAGTTCCATCGCTGCGACGACACAGCCGGGTGACCCTGCACGTACACCCGCCACGGCCGTTCCGTCCCGACGCTGATCCCGATGCGTTCGCTCCAGACCAGCCGTCCGAGTAAACGCGCCTCCGTCCTCGACGAACAGCCTGTTGCCGCACAAGTCCGCCATGTTTTCCGACAACCCGATTCCCATCGCCAGCGTCAGATTACCGGGGCCGCGGCACAGCCTGTCGACGGCCATCGCTGACGGCGGCTGCGCCCGTCGTTCGTTGACCGGGCGGCCGCGCCGGCGGCGCATCACGTCGATCCCCGCGAGCGGTTCGAGCGCGCGGATGAGCACGGCTGCCGGAGCGCCCGTGGCCTCCGTCACGACGTTCACTAATGAATGGATGCCGTAGTTCAGGTAGACGTACGCATAGCCGGGCGGACCGTACAGCGGCGCATTGCGGCGCGTTGGTCCCGGCGCGGCGTGGCAGGCGGGATCGGACTCTCCAATGTACGCTTCCGCTTCGACGATGACTCCGCTGGTGCGGACACCGCGTCGCATGTGGACGAGAACCTTGCCGATCAGGTCACGTGCGACGTCGAGCGTGGGGCGATTGTAGAAACGGCGAGGAAGTTTTGCCACGGTGACCGCCGTGCCCGATGGATACGCAGAAAGACCGACCGTGCCGCGCGCGCAGCGGTCCTCGTGATGTCAGCGATCTCCGCGCGGATCGCTGTTGCGCAGGCGGCCGACTGCCCGTTGCGCCGCGAGCACGACCTGTTCGTCGCGATCTTTGACCAGCCCTTCGACAATGGGCAGGCCGGCCGGATCGCCGGCGAGGCCGAGGATGTCGGCCATGTCGGCACGCATTTTCGGATTGGGCTCCTGAACATACCGCGTCACCCTGTCCAGGCGGCCCGGCGCGATCTCGACGAGGTATTGCTTCGCCACATCGCGCAGCTTTGGCCGCAAGAGCGCGTCGGTGATCCGATCGACCGTGCCGGTCGAGAGCATCGCCGCAGCGAAGTCGCCGGCCAGGCGCACGCTTTCGTTCTGTTCGCCCTTCAAGGCCGTGTCGATCTCGGTCATCTTGCGGACGTCGCCGGCCCTGGCCAGACCTTCGATCGCCGCGGCTTTCACCGCGGACGCTTTGCTCGACAGCTGTTCGACGAAGATCGGGATGCTCGACGGACTGCCGATTCTGGCCAGCGCCTCGAAGGCGGCTTCGGCCAGGTCGCCCTTGACGAAGAAATTGAACAACTGTGTCAGGCCATCGACGGCGCGGTCGTATCGCATCGCGCCCAGCGTGTCCATGGCGGCGCTCTTGATCACGCGGTCGTTCTCGTTGAGCGCGGTGATGATGGCGTCGCCCACACTCGTGTCGACCGGTTCGTCCTGCCTGCGCTTCTCGAAGACGCGACCGATGACGCGTACGGCGGCCAGTCGCAGCGCCTGGTCCGAGCTGCCGATCATGGCGGCCAGATCCGGGCCCGACGACCGCAGCAACTCACGGCGTGCCACACCCACCGGCGCCGCCGCGAGCGCGCCGAAGGCGTACAACGCCTCGACGCCGACTCGCGGGTTGTCGTCGCGCGCGGCCGTTCGAAGGGCCGTCAGAACCTCCGCCGGCACGGGCGTCGCACCAAGCGCCAGCGGTCCAGACGCAAAGGCGCTTTCCGCCACAATCTTGGTCCGCACTTCGACGACCAGACCCACCTTCTTCTTGGGCACGATCTTGTTCGCGAGAAAAATGTTCAGTTCGGCCGCGATGGCCTCGAACTGAATGGCGTCCTCCGAATCGCCAACCGCCTTGGCGAGCGGAATCGCCGCCTCAGCGAAGGCCGCGCCCTTGAGCAGCGTGGCCGCCCTCAACCGCGTAGTCGCGTCGGCGCTGCCAAGGTCGCTGACGGCCTGCTCGAAGGGGATCTGTGCGAATACTCGGGCAGGAAAGCCAGGAACGGCAGGAAAGGCGGGAAGGCTAGGAACTCCCGGAAGGCCTGGGCCGGCCACGAGACAGAGAACGACGACCAGGAACCGTCGACTGGCCCCCGCCCATCCAGTCCTACCAGCCCCGTCTGCCCGGCTGGCCCCGCCTGCCCTACCTGCCCTACCTGCCAGATGCGTATGCATGAGAGCGTCCTTCCGCGAGCACTGTACGAAGATATCGGCCAGTGTGCGACGACTCTATCAAAGCGACCTGCTCAGGTGTCCCCACCGCGACGACGTGCCCTCCCTCCTCGCCTCCTTCGGGGCCGAGATCGATGACGTAGTCGGCCGTCTTGATGACGTCGAGGTTGTGCTCGATGACGAACAGGGTGTGGCCCGCCTCGAGCAGCTTTCGGAACGCCGTCAGCAGCTTCGCGATGTCGTCGAAATGCAGGCCCGTCGTCGGTTCGTCCAGAATGTAGAGCAGGCGCTCACCGCTGTGCGACGACAGATGGGCCGCGATCTTGATCCGCTGAGCCTCGCCCCCCGACAGCGTCGTCGCCGGCTGGCCGAGGCGCAGGTAGCCCAGTCCGATCTCGTCGAGCACCTGGAGGCGGCGCAGCACTTTCGGCGAGCTGCTGAAGAACGTGAGCGCTTCGCGGACCGTGAGGTCGAGCACCTGGTGAATCGACCGGCCGCGATAGCGGACCTCGAGCACCTGCGGTTTGAAGCGCTTGCCGTCGCACTGATCGCAGGGCACGAACACATCGGCAAGAAACTGCATCTCGACGCGGATCTCGCCTTCGCCCTGGCACGTTTCGCAGCGGCCGCCCGGCACGTTGAACGAAAAATGGCTGGCGGTCAGCCCTCGCGACCGCGCGTCCTTCGTCGAGGCGAAGAGCTCGCGGATCGGATCGAACGCCTTGAGGTAGGTCACCGGGTTGGACCGCGGCGTCCGGCCAATCGGCGCCTGATCGACCAGCACGGCGTCGGTGATGTACTCCACGCCTTCGAGCTTGCGAAACGCGCCGACGCGGCGATCCCACCCGCCTTTCGCGCGTTTGACGGCCGCGTACAGCACATCGTGGACGAGCGTCGATTTCCCCGACCCGCTGACGCCGGTCACCACCGTCAGCATGTTCATCGGGATGCTGATGTCGATGTTTTTCAGGTTGTGCTCGGTGGCGCCGAGCAGCTGCATCTTCTGCCCGGTCCCCCGGCGCCTTGTCGTCGGCACGGGGATCGCGAGCTCCTGGCGCAGGTATTTTGCCGTCAACGAGCGCGGCTCCCGCATGAGCGCTTCGAGCGTACCCGAGCAGACCACGCGGCCGCCCTGCTCGCCCGCGCCAAGCCCGAGATCGACGATGTGATCGGCGACCTTGATCATGTCGGCGTCGTGCTCGACGACGATGACCGTGTTGCCCTGGTCGCGGAGCTGGCAGAGGATGTCGATGAGGCGCTGGTTGTCGCGCGAGTGCAGCCCGATGGATGGTTCGTCGAGGACGTAGAGGGTGCCCACGAGCGCCGACCCCAGGGATGTGGCGAGGTTGATGCGCTGCGCCTCACCGCCCGAGAGCGTGGACGACAGTCGGTCGAGCGACAGGTAGTTGAGTCCCACGTCGCCAAGGAACGAGAGCCGCCGCCGGATTTCCCGGAGCACCTTCTCCGCAATCGTCGTTTCCTTCTCGGACAGCTCCAGCGTCGCGAAGAACTGCTGCGCCTCGCGAACCGTGAGCGACGACACCCGATCGATCGTCCGGCCCGACACCCGCACGTCGCGCGCCTCGCGCCGCAGCCGCGCACCGCCGCAGTCCGGACACGTCAGGTACCCGCGATACCGGCTGAGGAACACGCGGACGTGGACCTTGTACTTCTTGCGCTCGAGCCAGCGGAAGAAGCCCCGCACGCCCCCATACTCGCCATCGTCGGTCGCGCCGCCCTCGATGACGAACTGCTTTTCTTCGTCGCCGAGCGAGGCCCACGGCACATCGAAGCGGACCTTCTTTCCGCGCGCCGCCTTCTTCAGCTCGGCCAGCTGGGCACGATAGTGAGGCTTGCTCCACGGCTCGATGGCGCCCTGCTGAATCGACTTGGCAGGATCGGGAATCACCAGATTGGTGTCGAGCTCGATGATGTTGCCGAACCCATGGCAGGTTGGACAGGCGCCGAACGGATTGTTGAACGAGAACAACCGCGGCTCGGGGACCTCATACGCGATGCCGCACGGCCGGCACTCGAAGCGCTCGGAGAACCGGTGGACGTTGGTCTCGGCGGTGCTCGAGGGTCGGGGGTCGGGGGTGGATGTTCGGTCGGTCGCCGGCACTTCCACGGCCCAGGCCGCGCCGCCGCCTTCGACGTAGGCCGTTTCGATCGAATCGGTGAGCCGCTGCCGCAGGTCTTCCGTTCCAGAGCTCCCAAGCTGGAGGCGATCGACGACCACCTGCAGCATCTCGCGATCGTCGAGTGTCGCGACCACCGCGTCGTCGAACGATACCGCTCGTCCCTCAATCAGCAGCCGGCCGAACCCCTTCCTCCGCATCGACTCGATGGTGGCCGTGACAGCGGCCCGTCCGCCCGTGCCGGTTCGGGCGGGCGCACCTGTCGTACCATTTCCGCCGGCGGTGTCGTCGGCCAGCTCACCCACTTCATCGATCGCGACATCCTCCCGCGCGGGCTCCGCCGTGTCCACGACCGGCACGTCGAAGCCAATGAGCAGCCGCGTGCCTGGGGCCAGGTCGCCGAGCTGTTTCGCCACCACTTCGGCCGTCTCTCGCACCACCTCGCGGCCGCAGCTCCGGCAAACGGTCCGGCCGACCCGGGCGTACAACAGGCGCATGTAATCGTGGATTTCCGTCGTGGTGCCGACGGTCGAGCGCGGATTGCGAATGCTGTTCTTCTGCCGAATCGCGATGGCCGGCGAAATGCCGTCGATACGATCGACGTCCGGCTTTTCCATCCGTTCGAGAAACTGCCGCGCGTAGGCGGAAAGCGATTCCACGTAGCGGCGCTGCCCCTCCGCGTAGATGGTGTCGAAGGCGAGCGACGACTTCCCCGAGCCGCTGACGCCGGTGACGATGATCAGCTTGCCGAGCGGCAGGGATAGATCGATGTTCTTGAGGTTGTGGGTGCGTGCGCCCCGAACGACGAGCTCGGCGGGTTCAGCAGGCGCCGGGGCGGTTGCCGAGTCGGTGTCGGACATGACCTCTGCTCTGGCCTGTGCTCTACTGGCGATTGCGGCGTATCGCTAAACCATTTATCGTAGCATGTATGAAAATCTTCCGCGCCGCGCAGGTTACGGCGGAGAATGGCGACCCGAACACGTTCACCGGTGCGGTGTCCCGGACGACGCTCGCATCGGAGAAAGCCGGGACGCCGGTCAATGTCTACCGCGTGGCGTTTTCGCCGGGCGCCCGCACACACTGGCACACGCACGATGGCCCGCAGTGGCTGTTCATCGTCGAAGGACGCATTCGCATCCAGAAGCTGGGTGAGCCGGCGCAGGAGGTCGAGGCGGGCGACGCCGTTGTCATCCAGCCGGGCGAAAAGCACTGGCACGGAGCCACGGCCACTGTTGGCGGCGTTCACCTGGCGGTGAATATCACCGCGGCCACCAACTGGATGGAGCCCGTGACCGATGCGCAGTACCGAAGCTGACGGCGTGCTAAACTAGCGGATTCGTCGTCAACCCGCCTGGCCGGCGTAGCTCAGTTGGTAGAGCAGCTGATTCGTAATCAGCAGGTCACCCGTTCAAGTCGGGTCGCCGGCTCCATTTTTTCATCGGGACGGCAGCGAGCCGTTCGCCTACGTGCGGAAAACCAATCGGATACCCACCGCGATTCCGTCCCGTAACGCACCGATGTTAGGGCTGACGTGGAGATGGTTTCCGGGCGACGCGCCAACAAAGATCTGGAACCGGCCCTCCGCCTGACTGCCCCCGTGCAGCTCAAACAATAGCGAATAGTAGTTGAATGGATTCTCGCCGATTTCGTGCTGCGTCCTGGCCACGATTGCCTTCCGGTTGCCCCGCCACAACGTCGCACGGGCGCCCAGATAGACCGGTCGAAGGTAGCCGGCCGGACTGCCGTCGAAACGAAAGTTCACGGGTTCAACGACCATCTCGAGCTCCGGCGTGAACGGCCACGTCGATAGCTTCCGGTACGCCCCAAAGTAGACGACGTTGTACTCGGACGGATCGGCAACAACCGGGACCGTTCCACCCGGGCCTCGGATCTCCTCCAGCTTCTCGTCGAGATCCCTGGTCAGGTGCGAGCTCAGGTGCGTGATTCCCGTCGAAAGCGTGAAGTTCGTCGAGTGTGTATGGACGTAGCCGAGACCAAGCAGGTAACCCGTGCCCCCGACGCTCACCTGCGAACCGAGGTTCTCGGTGCCGACGGTTTGGAATGTGCTCCGAAAATTCACGCTGCCTGAGCCCACTCGAACGACAGTGACGCGTAAGGTCATGTCGGCGTCCCAGGAATACAAGCGCGAAAATTCGTTGGTCGGAGGTGTGTACTTGCGGAACATGGCCTCGAACGAAGCGTCGGGCAGCGTCACCGCCTGCGCGTTGACCACGGCTGTCTGGCCGGCCACACAACACGCGCCAAGCACCATCGCGGACGTTCTCGAAAACGACCACAAGGCACGCTTGATCATCGACAACATCGCGCGTCGCCAGCTCCATTTTTCATTAGAAAAAACCCGATCGTGGACGGATTCGATCGTGTGCAAAACGGGACGGCAATTGCCCCCCCCCCCCCCCGGGAGCGTGCTATCGTCCCGGGCGTGAGCGTCCCCTCGTTTAAGGCTGAAGCAGTGCGACGGCTCTCCAGTTGACCTCATACAAGCCCACGCGTCGTCCGGCCTTCCAAAAACTCCTCCTGCAAATCGAACGTGATGTCGTCGAGCTGGCGAATCTGAAAATGTTATGGAAGGACGCTCAGGCCAATCTCGCGGCGCATCGGCGACAACTGCGCGCCGTCACAGCGCGCCTCAAGCGCCCCCGCCGAGCGAAACGCTAGACCTGGCCGGGCGCGTTCACCGCTTCACATTTTTCGCACGTGCGCGTTTCGCGCCAGCCAGTCGTCCCGCTGCGCGGCCGTCAGCAAGACTTCGACGGTCGCCCGCCGATCGATCACACCGAACAGTTCCTCGACGGTATACGGCTCGGTCACCGTCACCGTGATCAACCGCCGCGAGTCGGCGCGTTCGTAGGTGATCGGCATGGTTCCCACTGGATGGATGGGATCGTCGATCGCATGTTTGACAGCCAGGCTGACAGCCAACCGGTTGGACCGACGGTAGAAAATATGGACACCGACAGACTACAATAGGAGACAATACGGCCGCAAAGACGCGGGCGGACTCCGTGGACGCTGCCCTGTAGGATTTGGTAGCCAACGGGTCACCCGTTCAAATCGAGTCGCCGGCTCCATTTCAGGAGATCTTGCATGACCAAGCGGTATCTCGCGTCAGGATGCGTGGCAGCGGCGGCGCTCCTGGCGGCCGCCGTGGTCGCGGTCATCGCCGTCCCGGCCGCTGCTCAATCCCAGACCACGCCAAAACCGGCCGCGGCCAAAGCCGCGGCGGCGGAGCCGGCGAAGGCCGGGTCGAAAACGCCCTGGGGCGAACCCGACCTGCAGGGCGTGTGGACGAGTGACGCGGCGCTCGGCATCCCGCGCGAGCGGCCCGACAAGTTCGGCACCCGCGCGATCCTGACCGACGAGGAGTTCGCCGAGGCCCGCAAGAGCGACGAGCAGCGGCGGACGGCCGGCGAAAACGCCGTCGGGGCATTCAGAAACGACGGCGCGTGGAAGACGAGGTCGTTCCGCCAGACGTCCCTCGTGATCGCACCGGAGGACGGCCGCACGCCCGCGTTCACCGAACAGGCGCTGACGCGGACGGCTCCGCGCGACCGGGGAACCTTCGGTGAAGGCCCTTTCAACGACCAGTTGGACTTCACGCTCTACGATCGCTGCATCACGCGCGGCATCGTCGGGTCGATCATGCCGGTGGTGTACGGCAACGGCAACCGCATCATCCAGTCGCCCGGCGTCGTCGTGCTCAGCTACGAGATGGTGCACGACACCCGCGTCATCTACACCGACGGCCGCCCGCACCTCCCTTCGAAGATCCGGCAGTATCTGGGCGATTCGCGCGGCCACTGGGAAGGCAACACGCTCGTCGTCGAGACCACGAACTTTACCGATCAGACGAGCATCGGCGGCGGCAACGGCAACGGTCTCCGGCACAGCGCCGGCATGAAGATCACCGAACGGATTTCTCGCGTGGACGCCGACGAACTTCGATACGAAGTGCACGTGGACGATCCCAACACCTACGTGAAGCCGTTCACTATTTCGCTGCCGCTCACATCGCCGCCCGGCTACGTTCTGCTGCCGTACGAGTGTCACGAAGGCAATTACATGCTGAAGAATTCACTGAGCGCCGAGCGCGCGGAAGACAAGGCGATTGAAGAGGACGCCAAGAAGGGGATCGTCAGGAGACGCAAGAGCGTCCAGCAGAACCTGGACGCGGGCGCACGGCCGATCCCCGGGCGGGCGAACCCCGACGATCAGGAGTAACCGAACGGTCCTGACGCCGCCCACAGAGACGGAGCAAACGGAACCAGATGGCACAACGATCACGCCCCACGATTACGAAGCGCCAGCGAGAGCAGGCGCGGATTACCAAGCAGAAGGACAAGCTGGCCCGCCGCGCTGAAAAAGCGCGGCGCGGGCCGTCCGGTCCATCGTCGCCCGACGGCATCGATCCGGACATCGCGGACATCCGGCCCGGGCCGCAGCCGCTGGCTGACTGGCAGATCGACACCGAGGAAGTGTAACGGCGGCCCGGGCGACATTCAGGGTTCAGCCTTCACGTCCACCAGGGATCTGCCGGCGGCTCGGTCAGGACGACGCGCGACAGGAGATCGACGGCGGAACGAAGACCCTCGTCCGCCGACGCCAGCGCATCCTCGTGCTCGATGCTCATCACATAGTCGTAGCCCGCCAGCCGCAGGGCTGAGACGATGCGTTTCCATTCGAGCTCGTCGTGCCCCCACCCGACGCTTCGGAACAGCCACGATCGTTCCGCCATCCGCCGGTAGCTCTTCGGATCGATGACCCCGTTGACGGCGACATTTCGTGGATCCATCGCCACGTCTTTCGCGTGGACATGAAAGATGGCATCGCCAAGCGCGCGAATCGCCGCCGGCACGTCGACGCCCTGCCAGAAGAAGTGGCTCGGGTCGAAGTTGACGCCGAGATGCGGGTTCGTGGCCTGCCGAAGTCTGAGTGCCGTCTCGACGTTGTAGACGACAAAACCCGGGTGAGCCTCGAGCGCGACGTTGATGCCGTGGTCGGCCGCGAAGCGGGCGGCTTCGGTCCAATACGGAATCGCCTTCTTCTCCCACTGCCAGTCGAGAATCTCCAGAAACTCCGGCGGCCACGGCGGCGGTCACCCAATTGGGGTGCGCCGCGGCATCTGAATCGCCAGGACACCCGGAAAACGTGACGACGACCGGCACCTCGAGCTGCGCGGCGAGCTTGACGGTCTTTCGAAACACGTCATCGTCGGCCTTGGCAAGCGCGCGGTTCGGGTGCAGCGGATTCCCGTGGCACGACAACGCGCTGATGGTCAGGCCCGCGTCGGCGACAAGCTGACGGAAGTCGCTCGCACTGGATTTGTCCGCCAGCAGCGCATCCGGATCGATATGATCGTGCCCCGGCCAGCCGCCGGCGCCCAGTTCGATCGCGGCAATCCCTCCCAGCGAGCGAACCTTCGCCAGCATCTGCTTGACGCCCAGCGCGCCGAACACCGGTGTAAACACGCCGAGTTTCATACGTAGGAGTCGGGGCTCACCTGGCCAGAGTCGGGGTCGACCAGGCCAATGGTCATGCGGGGCATCAGCGGCGCGCGCGTCTCATGCGAGGGCCTGCCTGACGAAGGCGTAGCACTTCTTCACTTCTTCGACCGGCGTGCCCTCGCCCTGGTGCTCGTACTCGATGTACGCGCGGATCGGCCATCGTTCGCGTTTGAGCAGCTGCAGCACGTCGTGAATCGGCGTATTCCCGGCGCCCCAGGGCACGTTGTCGCCTTGATTGTTCTTGCGATCCTTGAGGTGCAGGTTCGTGATGCTCTCGTGGTGCGCGCGCATATATTGCAGCGCGTCGAAGTTGGCGGCGGTAAAGTGGCCGATGTCGAGGTTGACCTTGAAATATTTCGACATCCCCATCGCCTCGGCGAAACTTTCCGGCGCGGCGAACTCTCCGGGCGTCGACGCGTTCGAGTGACCGTGCATCGCGACCACCATCCTGTGCTTCTCGGCGAACGGCACGATGCGCCTGGCCACAGGAATCGTCGTCGAGCTGGTGATGATCTGGGCGCCCAGCGCTTTGGCCATCTCGAACCCGCGGTCGATCTCGCCGTCGGAGTAGCTGGTGTCGGGACTGTAGTTATAGGCGTAGATCGACAGGCCAGCCGCGTCGAACTTCTTCCTGACTTGCCGGAAGTGGTCGAGCGGCGTTTCGAGGCGCCATTTCCGCAGCTGCTCTCGCGCCTGCTGAATCTCGTCCTGGGATCGCCCGCGACCCCCTGGCTGCCGCGGCTCGACGTGCGGCGCAAACATCTCGCACTCGCCAAGGCCGCATTCGGCCATCGCGCCGACGATGACGTCGACAAGGTCGCCGCCGTCTGGACGCGGCAGCGCGCGGAAGCTGTAGGTCTGGACGCCGATCCGGACGCCTGCCACGCGCGAGTCGATCGCGGCGGCCGCCAGACGCGGAACAGCCAGCGAGGCGACTGCCAGTTTGCCGAATTCGCGTCTCGTCAACATTCTCTCAACCCCTAGCCCCTAGCCCCTAGCCCCTGTGCATCATCTCGGCAACGCAAACGCGTACAAAGTGTCCCCCGCACCGACGACGACAAACTGTCGGCCGTCAAGCATATAGGTTTCCGGACCGTTGCTGGTGTTGGTCCCGAGACCGACGTGCCAGAGCGGCTTGCCGGTTGACGGATCGTAGGCCACGAAGTTGCCGCCGCCGTCGTTGCCGAACAGGAGCTTTCCCGCCGTGCTGAGCAAGCCCATGGGACCGCCTACGCTTCCTCCGGCGTTCATCGCCAGCGGCCGGCTCCACTTCACCTTGCCCGTCTTGTAGTCGATCGCCTTGAGCGCCCGGCCGAGATTCCCGACGCCGCGCTCGGCGGCCGCCCAGCCCTGCGGACGATCGTCGGTGTCGGTCAGGTAGAAGACGCTGAACGACTGCGATACGCCGACGTAGAACAACCCCGTGTCGGGACTGAAGCTCGGCGGCGGCCAGTTCGTCGCGCCGTTGGTGTCCGGCGACACGAGCACTCCCGGAATCGACGCTTCCTTGGCCGGATTCGGAATCGGTTGGCCGGTCGCGTTCAGGCCCTTCGTCCAGTTCACCGAATCGATATGCGTCGTCGTCAGGATGTGCTTGCCGTTGGTCCGGTCGAGCAGGAAGAAGTGGCCGTTGCGATTGGCCTGCGCGATGAGCTTGCGCGGCTTGCCGTCGATGACGCCGTCGATGAGAATCGGGGTCTGTGCCGCGTCCCAGTCGTGGGTGTCGTGGGGCGACACCTGGTAGTACCACACGAGCTTTCCGGTGTCAGGGTTGAGCGCCACGATCGAGCACGTCCACAAGTTGTCGCCTTCGCGGCTCTTCCCGGCGAGCACGGGCTGTGGATTGCCGGTGCCGATGTAGTACAGGTTGAGCTCGGGGTCGTACGTGCCCGGCAGCCATGGCATCCCGCCGCCGTTCGTCATCGCGTCGGCGTTGGGCCAGCTTTCGGCGCCGGGTTGTCCCGGTCTCGGTGTCGAGTACCAACGCCAGACAATCTGGCCGCTCTCCGGATCGCGCGATTCAAGATAGCCCGGCACGTCGAGCGAATCGCCGCCGACGCCGATGATCACCTGCTTGCCGATGATGATGGGCGCGCTCGTGGAGAAATACTCGCGCTTCACGTTGGCGATTTCGTGGTGCCAGCGCTCTTTGCCCGTCGTCGCATCCAGCGAAACGAAATAGTTGTCGGGCGTGAGGAAGTACAGCCAGTTGCCGTACATCCCGACGCCGCGATTGCCGATGTGGATGCCGCCGCGCGTCTTCCAGAAGTAGTGCCAGATTTCGCGGCCGGTTCGCGCGTCGACGGCCCAGACGTGATCGGGCGACGAAAAGTAGAGCGTGCCGCCAATCATCAGCGGTGTCGCCTTGATGGTGGGTGCACCGAACCCACTGGCGGCGGCCGGAGGCACGTCGGGCCCCTCCCCGCCGATGTTCGCGAACGTCTGAGAGGTGTTCAACCTGTAGACCCACGCGAGCTGCAGGTTCTTCACGTTGTCGGCGGTGATCTGGGTGAGCGTGCTGTAGCGGCGTCCCGAATAGTCGCCGTGATAGCTCGGCCAGGCATCGGTCGGCGCCTTCAGCAACATCGACGGATCGATCCCGGGTCCCTGCTGCGCGACGACGCCGGCGGGTAAGAGCGCGGCGGCCAGCCAGACCGAAACATGGAACAGCCTTCGAAGGTTCATTTGAGGCTCGCGAGAAACGCCGTCATGTTGTGCATGTCGGCATCGGTCCACTTCGTCCACATATCGATGTGCCCCTGCAAGGGATCGACGAGATCCACCTTCGGCACGTCGCCGTTGCGCAGCCACGACCGTATCTGCCCCGACTTCGGGTCGTAGATCGTGACGTCGAAGTCCGTCAACCGCACCAGCACGCCCGAGACGGCCTGACGCGACGGCAGCGTGACGGTGACTTTGATCGCGTTTCTGTCGAGGTAGGCCGGCTGAGGCGGTCCAGCGCCCCGGCCACTTCGCGGCATCAAGAGACGTCCCTGGAGCGCGACCGGATCGTACTTCGCGCCGACGCCTTTCAGATCGCCCGTGGCCGAGTGGCACGTGCTGCATCTCCCCGCGCCGTCGAAGAACGCTTCGCCGGCCTTCGGATCGCCGGTGAGGATATCGAGCACTTTGTAGAGCCGGCGGTTCGCATTCAGGAAGATTGCCGCGTGAAGGAATGTCGCGAGATCGGTCGCCTGATCCGCGGCGAGCTGAAACGGCGGCATGCCCTTGTCGGGCCGACCGGTCTGCAGAAACGCCCCGAGCTGCCTCCCCCCTTCGTCGTCCTGCACCAGGGCCGACCGCGTGAGATCGGGTCCGCTCGAGCCGCCGCGCGCGTTCGACCCATGACAGAAGCCGCATTGGGCGACGAACATCTGCTGGCCGCGTTCGACAGACGCTTGATCGAATTGCGGATCGACGGCGGTGATCGCCGGCCGGGCCGGGGGCGGCTGTTGGGCGCCGAGACCGAGCGTCGCGAGCAGGACGGCCGCGCAGCCGAACCACACGTGCCTGACAGTCATCTCAGCCTCTTGGCCAGGATCTTCTCCATCTCGTCCATCACCCGATTCATCGATCGCACGGTGAGGTCGAGCGGCTCGTCGGTGGTCATGTCCACGCCCGCGTCTTTCAGGAGGTCGATGGGGTATTTCGACCCGCCGGCGTGCAGAAAAGCCAGATACCGCGTGGTGGCTCCGGCGTCGCCGGCCTTCACCTTCGCGGCCAGCGCTTCAGATGCCGTGAACGACGTGGCGTACTGGAACACGTAGAAGTCGCGGTAGAAGTGGGGCACCATGCTCCACTCGTGGGCGACGTAGTCGTCGACGATGCAGATCCCCTGATCGTGGCCGTAGTACCGCTTGGTGATGTCCATGTAGAGCGTCGCGAGCGCATCGCCGGTCAGCGGCCGCCCCTTCTGCGCCATCTCGTGCATGCGCAGCTCGAACTCCGCGAACTGCGTCTGGCGGAAGACGGTGGCCTTGATGCCCTCGAGGTAGCTCCCGAGCAGCGACAGCCTCGCATCGTCGTCCGTGATGCGCTTGAGCATGTAGTCGTTGAGGAGCGACTCGTTGAACGTGGACGCCACTTCGGCGACGAAGATCGGATAGCCGGCCAGGGGATACGGCTGCGTCTTGTTCGAGAAGTAGCTCTGCATGGTGTGGCCCAACTCGTGAGCCAGCGTGCTGACGTCCGCGTACTTGCCGTTGAAATTGATGAGCATGTATGGGTGGACGTCGAACGCTCCGCCATTCGAGTACGCGCCAGACTTCTTGCCGTCGTTCGGCAGCAGGTCGATCCAACGGTTGTCGAACGCCCGTTGAATCACCGACGCGTACTCGGGTCCGAGCGGCGCCACGGCGCCGAGCACGAGCTTCTGCGCTTCCTCTGGCGTGTACTCGAGCTTCACCGAGGACACGAGCGGCGCGTAGAGATCGTAGTAGTGCAGCGCGTCAACGCCCATGATCCGCTTGCGAAGCTTCAGATACCGGTGAAAGGCCGGTAGATTCCGGTTCATGCCGTCAACCAGGCGCGTGTAGACGGACACGGGAATATTCGGTCCGTCGAGCCCCTCCTCGAGCGCCGACTGGTATTTTCTCGCCTTCGTGTAGAACGCCACCTTCTGCACTTCCGCGTTCATCGTCGCCCCAAACGTACGGCTGAAGCCGCCAAGCGCGCGGAAGAACGCCGACATCACCTTTTCGCGATCGGCGCGGTTGGGCAGCGCCCGCAGGTCACTGTAGGCTGCCTGATCGAGCTTCACCGGGCGGCCGTCGCTGAGCGTCACCGTCGGATATGGGAAGTCGGCGTTCGAGAGGATGTTGAACGTGCTCGACGGACCGCCGGCCAGCGGAATCACGTCGGCGAGCAGCTTTTCCTCGTTGTCGGTCAGGGTGTGGGCCGCGCGCCGCGAAATGTCGTCGAGATACACACGGTAGACGTTCAGGCGGGGCTCAGACGCGAGAAGTCTGTCGATTGTCGCTTTGCCGGCCCGCAGGATTTCCGGTTCGATAAACGACGCCTGCGCGGCGAGCGTCGCGGCCACCTGCGTCATTTCCTGCCGCATGCCCTGATGCTGGCTGTCGCGCGTGTCCTCGTCGGCCAGCATGCTGGCGTACACGAACAGCCGCGACATTTCCTTGTCGAGGGCGAACATCCGGTCGAGACCGTCGGCCATCGTGTTGGCGGACGACGTCAGCCGGCCCCGGAAGCCGCCGAGCGAGGGGATGTCGGCCGCGAGCTTGTCCTTGGCCGCCCGCCACGCCGCGTCGGACGGATAGATATCCGACAGGTTCCACTTGAACTTGTCTGGGATGTTCGATCGATCGCGCTGCTGCGCCGACGGGGCCTGCGCCTGCGCCCCGGCCACGAGCGCGACCGCCAGCAGCCAGGCTGCCACGGTGTATCGGCGAGCCATCGACCCGACAGATATGTCCATGGCGCTATTCTAACTTCAGCTTTGCCTAACTGATTCTCCGCGACTTGGGCTATCCTCCGCGCCATGCGATGGATGTCTCGCGGCGACATTGATGGATTCTTCGGCCTCGCGCTCGACAATCTCGTCCAGCTGCTTCTCATCGACACGTTGTGCCGATTCGTGCTGGGGTTTCCGCCGGAGCTGGTGTACGGACGCGTGCTGCCGGGCGCCGCCGTCTCGATTCTTCTCGGCAACCTGTTCTACGCATACCAGGCGAAAAAGCTGGCCGAACGGACGGGACGGACCGACGTCTGCGCACTCCCGTACGGCATCAACACGGTCTCGCTCATCGCGCACGTGTTTTTGATCATGCTGCCCGCCAAGGCGCTCGCCACGGCCGCCGGAGCGGCCGATCCCTCCCGCATCGCGTGGGAGGCCGGACTGGTGGCCACGCTCTGTTCCGGAATCATCGAGCTCACCGCGGCGCCATTCGCGGAGCGCGTCCGGAAGGCGACGCCGCGAGCGGCCCTGCTCGCGACGCTGGCCGGCATCGCCATCGGCTTCATTTCATTTGGGTTTCTGTTTCGTGCGTTCGCGCGGCCGATCGTCGGCTTGACGACCTTCGGCGTGGTCGTGCTCACGTACTTTGGACGGGTGCGATTCAAGGGACACATTCCCGGCGGTCTGGTCGCGATCTCGCTCGGCACCGCGCTGTCGTGGGCGATCGGCATCGCCCCCGCAGGTCCAACGCCTCCGCCGGCGTCGTTTCATTTTCCGGTCCCCGTGGTGGGCGACATGATCTCGGCGCTCCGCGGTGGACATCTCCTGCCCTATCTCTCCGTGATCGTGGCGATGGGTCTCTTCAACGTGGTGGGATCGCTTCAGAACATCGAATCGGCCGAGGCGGCCGGCGACCCGTATCGCACGCAGTCTTCGTTGACGATCAACGGACTCGGAAGCATCGCGGCTGCGCTGTTTGGATCAACCTTCCCGACGACGATCTACATCGGGCATCCGGGCTGGAAAGCACTCGGAGCGCGTATCGGCTACTCGGTGATGAACGGCGCCTTCATCACGTTTATCTGCGTCACCGGCACGCTCGCCTGGATCGCATGGGCCGTGCCGATCGACGCAGGCATGGCCATCGTCTTGTGGATTGGCATCGTCATCAGCGCCCAGGCGTTTCAGGCCACCCCGCGCGAGCACGCGCCGGCCGTCGTCATCGGCCTGCTGCCGGGCATTGGCGCATGGGGAGCGTTGATGGCGAAGAGCGGCCTGAAGGCGGCCGGAATGGGCGCGGAGGGACGGCCGTTCACCGAGGCGCTCATCGCCGAGTTCCAGAAGAGCGATACGTGGATTCACGGCGCCTTCTCGCTCGAACAGGGCTTCCTGTTCAGTTCGATGCTGCTGTCGGCGGCCGTGGTCGGCGTGATCGAGCGCAAGTGGACGATGGCCGCGGCGTGGTGCGGAATCGCGGCCGTAATTTCGGCCACAGGGCTGATGCACTCCTACCAGTGGACGTCGGACGACACCGTACTGAAACTGGCGCCGGCGTGGCCGTTCGCGATCGCGTACGCCATCATGGCGCTGTTCTTCCTCACCGCGAAGTGGACCACCGAGCCGGGCGGCGAGCACTAAACCGATCTAAGAGCATCGTTGCGAAAACTGACTTTCAAGGAACCACAAAGTCCACGAAGGTCACAAAGAGCTGGAGATTCTTTGTGTTCTTTGTGAGCTTCGTGGTTCATCGAATCAGTTTTGCCATGCTGTCCAAGGACCCGCTGAAGGGCTCGTGTTGGGCCACGATCGCGGCCGGGGGCGGCGCCGACGCCGTGCGCACGACGACCCTCTGGCGCAGTTCCGCGGCTTCGCCGCGAGTGAATCTCCAGTCTGACGGCGAATCGCGCCTGAGCTCGCCGCTCAGCCAGAGCGCGCGCATCAAACCACCGTGGGTGTGGCTCGTGGTGCCGAGCAGCATGTGGCCCAACTCGTGCGCGATCACGCGGCCGAGCAACAAACCGCTGCTCACCCGGGCATTCGCCGCGAGCGCCAGGACACGATCCTCGAAGATCGTCGCCAGCGTTCCCGCATGCCGTGAGACATCGACCGTGGAGTAGCCCAGCGCGCCGGGCGTGCTCGCTGGCCCGGACGCGACAATCCGCACGATGACTTCGTGGGGCTTCACAGGTCCGGTGCAGGTCAGCTGATGGCACGGGCGCCAGACGGGCTTGATGCCGGTGTGGGCCAGGATGGCATCAACGCCGACGCGAGCCCGGTCCATGTCGGCCGGCGACACGCCGACCGAGTCGTAGGTGCGGATGACGATGGAGAGCTGAGCGGTGACGAGCGCGGCAAGGATGAATGACATGCAGGCCAATATGGCCCCCTCCCAGGGCGACCTCAATGACGCCAGGATGCCGGGAAGGTGAAACGTTGGTGACCTGCTATCTTGTTGACGGCACAGTTTTTCCTCGCCTCGACAGACTCCGACGCGTCTCCGCGGCCGCTTCCGGGAACCAGTCCAATTTACGATTGGACCCTACGGTCGGCACGGTGTAAGACATGCTGTGGAGCCAAAGCGGAGGGAGCGGTGACCGACTTCAGGTTTGGGCGATTCGAGATCGACTCGCGCACGCGAGAGCTGCGCAAGGACGGCGTGCGGCTTCGCCTGCAGGAGCAGCCGTTCGCCGTGCTCGCGCTCATGCTCGAACGTCCGGGCGAACTCCTGACGCGCGATGAACTGCGCGACCGTCTCTGGCCGGACGGCACATTCGTCGATTTCGAGCACGGCCTCAACGCGGCGGTCAAGCGGTTGCGGTCGGCGCTGGGCGATAACGCCGAGCGTCCACGCTTCGTCGAGACGCTCAATCGTCGCGGCTACCGATTCATCGCGCGAGTTGAACGCGTGAACGGCGCCCCGGGATCGTCCTTGTCCGCCGCGGCTGCCGACGGCAGGCAGCGGCTCGCGGTCCTGCCCTTTCTGAACCTCGGCGAGGCATCGGCGCCGGAGTCGTTCGCGGGCGGACTCACGGAGGAGCTGATCACGCAGCTCGGCCGATTGTGCGCCGACCATCTGGGCGTCATCGCCCGGTCGTCGTGCATGCGCGTGCAGCGCACCGACCGGACCGTTCGTGAGATTGGCGACGCGCTGCGAGCGCGGTATCTGGTGGAAGGTACCGTCCGTACTGACACCGACCGTGTGCGGATTACAGCGCAGCTGATCGACGCCTACAGCGAAACGCAGCTGTGGGCCGAATCGTACGAGCGGCCGCTCGCCGACAGCCTGCTTGTTCAGTCCGACGTCGCCACACGAATCGTGCGGTCGGTGGCGGTGGAGCTGCTGCCCGACCGTGCGCCGACGCCGTCGGCCGGCACGCGCAACCTCGAGGCTCATCAGGCCTATCTGAAGGGCCGTTACTTTTGGCACCGGCCCGGAGAAGAAGGGCTGCGCCAGGCGCTGTCGTTCTACCGGCAGGCGCTGACCCTCGACCCGCAGTTTGCAACGGCGCACGGCGCGCTCGCGCGCGCGTCGGTGGCAGCGGCCGAGTACTACGTCTGCGCACCCCGGGAGGCCTACGACGCCGCCGAAGCCGCCGCATCACGAGCCCTCGCCCTCGATCCGGCCGAGTCGGAGGCCTACACGGCTCTTGCCGAAGTCCGGCGGTCGCGCGATTGGGACTGGGATGGCGCGGACGAAGCCTTCCGTCGCGCGCTGACGCTCAACCCGAGCAACGAAGGTGCGCGCCGGCTCTACGGCGTGTTTCTATCGTCCCGCCGCCAGACGACGCAGGCGGCCGCGATGATCGACCGCGCGTGCGAGCTCGACCCGCTGTGTCTCGTCGCCAACGCCAGCGCGGCCTGGGTGCGGTACGTCAGCGGCGACTACGCCGAGGCGATCGAACGCTGCCGTCACACGATAGACATGGCCGCCGACTTCCCCGCGCCCCATCGCCTGCTCGCGGCCTCATATCTGCAGATGGGCGACGTGGACGCCAGCATTCGGCATCTCGAGTCGGTGCCGTCGATTCATTGGGATCCGCCGACGCTCGCCTGGCTCGCGCACGCGGTCGCGACGAAGGGCGATCACGATCGGGCGCGAGGCATCCTCTGTCGGCTCGACGACGCCGGCAAGTCGCGCTATGTGTCGAGGTACCACCGTGCGCTTGCCCTGACTGGACTCGGCGACTTCGACGCGGCGTTCACGCTCCTCGTCTGCGCGTGCGACGAACGCGACCCTTCGTTGATGCTGCTCACGACGGAACCGCGGTTCGATGTCCTTCGGTCAGACGCGCGCTACGCGTCGGTCATCGAGCGGCTCGGCCTGGACCTGGAGACAACGGCTCATGCGTAACAAGAACACGGCGCCCCTGCGCCTCGACCAGCGGGAGCAGGTCGATGAGGCGCAGCTGCGTCTGCTCGGCTTGTCGGCCTCGCCGCTGCCGCGTACCCGGCCCGTGTACCGGCATATCGCGCACGCCATCGAACGCGGCATCACCAGCGGCACGCTGACCCTCGACTTCCGGCTGCCGGCCGAACGCGAGCTCGCGCGCGCCTTGACGGTCAGCCGCACCACCGTCGTCAACGCGTATCGCGACCTCGAAACTCGCGGCCTCGTTCGCGGGTACGTCGGTCGCGGCACGTTTGTGTCCGCCGCCCCGGACGCCTCTGGAGCGCCGTTCGCGTGGCGCGGCAAGGTGGCCGCGGCCGCATCGCGATCGAACGATTCGGCCATTCGCGACCTCTTGCGGCACGCCGGCGATCCGGCGATCTTTTCGGTGGCCGCCGGCGTCCCCGCGCTCGAAGCGTTTCCCACGGACGCGTATCGCCGTTCCCTCGATCTTGCGCTCAGGCGCGACCTGCGGCTCGCGTGGGGACACAGCCCGACTGAAGGGCTGCCCGTGCTCCGCGACGCCATCGCCCAGCGTTTCGGCGGCCAGCCGCACAACGTGCTCGTCCTCGCGGGGGCGCAGCAAGGTCTCGACCTGCTGGCCCGCTGCCTCGTCGATCCGGGCGATACCGTCATCGTCGATCGCCCGGGCTATCTCGGCGCCATTCACACCTTCAACGCCGCCGGCGCCCGCGTCATCGGGTGGGACGTGGTGCGGCACGATCTCGACGAGCTCGAAGACCTGATCCTCCGGTATCGTCCGAAGCTCGTCTACACGAACCCGACGTTTCACAACCCCACCGGCTGGACGATGCCGATCAAGATCCGAAGGCATCTGCTGTCGCTGGCGACGCGACTGCGGGTGCCCATCATCGAAGACGACACGTATCGCGAGCTCTACCTGAACACGCCGCCCCCCGCGTCGCTGCACTCGCTCGACACACAATCGGTGGTCATCCACCTGAATACGTTTTCGAAAGTCCTCGCGCCGGGCCTTCGACTGGGATGGCTGTCCGCCGCGCCGCCCATCATCGAGCAGCTGGCGCTTCTCAAGCAGCGTTCCGATCCGCACATGCCGAATCTGAACCAGCTTGTCATGGCCGACTTTCTTGCGGACGGAACGTTCGATCGGCACCTCGTCGAGCTTCGCACCGAACACCGGCGCCGGCGAGATGCGATGGTCACGGCCCTGGAGCGCCACGGCGCGAGCGGCCTATTGCAATGGGCCGTGCCGGACGGCGGGCTGTACTTGTGGTGCCGGCTGGCCGGGCGGCTCAACGCGGCCAGGGTCCAGGCGCAGGCTCTCGCCGAGTCGGTGGCCATTGTCCGGGGCGAGGCGTTCTACGTGGACCAGGCCGGCGACCGCGAGCTGCGGCTCTGCTTCTCGTGCGTACCCCCGCCGCGGGCCGACGATGTCGCTCGACGGCTGATGCGCGCGGTTGCGGCGGTGAAGCGAGAAAATGCGTCGCCTTCTCCACCGCAACTCGTCGCAATCGTCTAGCGTTTTCGTTTCCGTCTTGCGTTTTGCGTTTTGCGTTGTACGTTGTTCAAAAGCTAGCGCCCGGCCACTCGCTGTGGCCCGCCCGGGGCCAGCAGAAGCGAGTTCACCAGAAAACGCTGGCCGTCGGCGGCAACGTCGAAGGCGTGGTACGGCGCGTACGGGAAGCGCACTTCGAAGAGCGCCTTCATTCCGCTCACCTCGAAATCCCGGCCGTCGCCGTTGACCGCGGCCGCCATCAGCTTGCTATCAGGCGCCATGAAGAACAGTTCCTTGCCGTCGCGCCGCCATCGTGCCTGGAATCCCCCGGCTCGCGACACCAGCCACTTCGAGTCGGACTTCGGAAACGGCATGACATAGACTTCCGCCTGTCCCGATTCGGTGGAGCTGTAGGCCACCCACCGGCCGTTCGGCGAAAACGCCGCCCAGTTTTCCTGGGCCGCCGTCTTCATCAACGGATACGGCTTGCGATCTCCCGACAAAGGCAGCACCCAGATGTCGTTTCCCGTGCCGGCGCTATTCGTCACGTACAGGATGAACTTTCCGTCGGCCGACCAACTCACCGGCCACTTCCCTTCATCGTCTGCCAACAACAACTCCTGACGGTCGCCCGCGCGAGACGACGTCTGATAGAGGTCGAGGCCGCGCGTGCGCTGCGAGTTGAACGCAACGCGTCGGCCGTCGGGCGACCAGATGAGCCAGTTCTCATCCGCCACGTTCGCATCGAGCCGGACGCGACGGCCGTTCGCCACGTCGTACAACCAGAGGTCGCGTTTCCCGGTCGTTTCGTTCAGAACAGCCACCGCCACCTGCTTGCCGTCCGGCGACAGTTCGAGATTGCCGAGGTCCGCCAGGTCGCCAACCGTGCTGAGCCTCGCGCCGGCACGGTCCACCCACACCAACTGCGACCGAACCACCGGGCGCGCCGGCTGAGCCACGGCCACAGCGACTGCCGCCACGAGCCAGCCCACCGTGGCGCCGGCTCCGGTCAGGCGCCGACTCATTGTGCGAACACCTCGGCGATCGGCGTGATCCTGACCTTGTCCGCCGCGATGTTCAGCTTCATCGCGCCTATGATGCGGTCTTCGTCGAGGAGCTCCTTCGGCTTCTCACCGTCGTACCGGATGGTCGAAACGGCGTCTGACGTCAGCGCCCGCTTCACACCGGCGGCATCCTTCGCCACGATGACGACCGACAGATTCGTGGCGTTCAGATGTCGTTTGATGGCCGCGTTCACCTGGTCGACCGTCATCGTCCGGAGCTGGCTGCGCATGTACTCGCTGAACTCACCGATTCCGTACCATCGGGAATCGAGCGCGTATCCGAGCTGCTGGTCCTGCCTGGCCGTCATCACGTAGACGTTCTTCATCAGGTAGTCTCGCGTCTCTTCGAAATCGGCCTTGGCGAGGCCGTGCTGAATCAGGTTCGCGAGCTCGTGGACGGCGATTCGGAGCGTCATGTGTGCGTTCTCCGGCACGACCGGACGGATCCAGATCTCGAAGATCTGCCTCGTGCGCGCGATGTTGGGGTCGGGGAAGAACTGGAACATGCCGCGCGGGAACGCCTCGATGTAGGCGTAGTCGCCGTAGTTGATGCCGCGTACCTCTCGAATGCGCTGGTAGAGGCGACCCGACGACAGACGATGTTCGCCGAGCCAGGCCCGCGCGACCGACAGTGCGGCGAAGTCCTGGTGTGACCGCGTCACGTCGGTGGGAAACCCGAACGAGATAGCTGTCGCCCGCGTGTCTTTCTCGAGGATCTCCACCTCGATGCCTGACGGCCGCGCCGCCTCGACCTTCACGCGTGGCGCCGCCGATCCGGCAGGAAGCACGCCCAGCCGCGCCTGGATTTCCCGAACCATCCCGTCCGGCACATCGCCGCTGACGCCGAGCGTCAGATTTGCCCTCGTGAACGCCTGCCGTGCGAACGCCTTCACGTCGTCGAGCGTCATGGCACGAAGCGCCGCCTCGGTACCCAGCACCACGTGGCCGTAGGGCGATCCACGAAAGATGTTCGCCTGCAGCCGTTCTTTGCCGAGTTCTTCCTCGTTGTTCGAACGCAAGTCCTGGACGAGCGAGTTCCGCTGCCGGGTCTTGAGCCGTTCGAAGTCTTCCTGGCGCCAGCCCTGGTCGAGCAATTGAGGCAACACGATGGCGACAAAGCGCTGCCAGTTGTCGCGGTGGATGACGCCGGTCATGGTCGTCATCTCCTTGTCGGTGCGCGCGCCGAACGAGCCCGCGATCGGATAGAGAGCCGCATCGATCTGGTCGATCGTCATCGCCGCGGAACCGGCGCCGGTCAGCATGGCCGCGGTCAGGGCGGCGAGTCCTTCCTTGCCGGCCGGGTCGTGTGCCGAGCCGACGCCGAACAACAGCTTGAAGTTGATAAGTGGCGACGGGGACTGCTGCAGCACGACAGGCACGTTCGAGGTGGCCGGTGCGGGCGGCCGAGCGGGTGGAACGCTCGCGGACGACACTGGCGCTCCCGGCGCCGTTTCGGCGCTTCCGGCGGATCTGAACGATCGAAGCGAGGGGGCCTGCTCGATGCCAGGGGGCAGCGGATCCTTCGAGAGGGTTGCGACGATCAATCCCTGATCGGTGAAGTACTTCTGCGCGGCGGCCGACAGATCGCCCGGCGTCAGCGAATCGAGCGTCCGGTAGAAGTTGTTCGCCGTCTGGTACGATCGCTTGTACGCCGCGTATCGCGCGACGATGGACGCGACGCGCTCGCTGCTGTCGATGGTTCGCGCAAACGCATATCGGTTGTTCGACTTGGCCTCGACAAGACGGTCGGCCATCCGTCCCTGGAGAGGAGCCGCGAAGGTCGACAGGATCTGATCGCGGACGTACACGGCATCTGCCGCGCTCTTGACGCGCGCCAGCACCGTAAACAGCGACGGATCGAAGCTCGAAGGCGCGTCAACGAGTAACTGATCGACTTTCTGTTCGTTTACGACCAGCTTCTTGTAGAGATCCGACGTCTGACCAAAGGCCAGCGTGGCGAGCATTTCGACCGCCGCCGAGTCCTTGCCGTTCTCGTCGAACGCCGGTCCGGCGAATCCGACCGTGACCCACGGCAGGGTGTCGCTCGCCCAGGGGACGTGCACGTATTTCGGCCCGTTCGGCATCGGCTCGGGCGGAATGGTCACCGGCCCGGCGGAGCCGGCCTTCCAGTTGCCCCAGTATTTCTCGACGAGCGGCAGCACCTGATTCGGCGTCACATCGCCGGCGATCACGACGGTGGTGTACTGCGGGCGGTACCAGCGATCGAAGAACAGCTTCGAGTACCGCGTACTCGTTCGGCATGTTCTCGATGTCCCGGATGAACCCCATTGTCGTGTGCTTGTAGGTGTGCGTCTGGTAGTACCGGTCGCGCTGGACTTCGATGAGCTTCTCCAGGGGCTCGGCGCTGTTCTTGTTGTATTCGCCGAGGATCGCGCGCGCTTCTGTCTTGAAATCGGACTCCGAGAACGACAGATTCTGGAACATGTCGGCGTACACGCCGACAATCGTTTCCAGGTCCTCCCTGGCAAACGTGGCGTAGTAGTGCGTCGAGTCGTCGCCGGTCCCGGCGTTGTCGCGAGCGCCGGCCTTCGTCATGATTTGCCGGTATCGCTCAGGCGGATTCGTCGGCGTGCCGCGGAACATCAGGTGCTCGAAGAAGTGTGCGAAGCCCGACTTGCCCGGCTCGACTTCG
Source organism: uncultured Acidobacteriota bacterium (assembly GCA_963755195.1). Classification (GTDB taxonomy): domain Bacteria; phylum Acidobacteriota; class Vicinamibacteria; order Vicinamibacterales; family CAVVIG01; genus CAVQJU01. The sequence goes on from CAVWIZ010000002.1 coordinate 1,324,966, forward strand.
TTGCGTGAGCCGGCCTGAACAGGAATCTGGATGCTCACGAGATTCGGAAACCCAGTCGGCACGATGATGACCTTCAGGCCGTTGGCCAGCGTCGTCTCCGTCGCGCGAAACGGCAACACATCCCTCGGCGCCGCCGATTGCGCCGAGACGACAGCGGTGAACGCCGCTGCCGAGAGAATCGTCGACATGCATCGCTGCATCGTTGCCCTCTTCAATTACTCAATTACCCAATTACTCAATTACCCAATCCCTCAATTACCCGATTACGAGATCGCACGATCACTCGTATGGTAGGCTTTGTCGGCATGCGGCTCAAGCGTCCCTCGGCCACCGGAACCGTCCTGGGCCTGCTCTGCCTGATGTATCTGATCACCTACGTCGATCGCGTGAATACGGGCACCGCGGGACAGGAGATCAGGCGCGCCTTCAATCTCACCAACCTGCAGCTCGGTCACATCCTATCCGCGTGGGCGTATCCGTACGCGCTCTTTCAAATCTTCGGCGGCTGGATCGGCGACCGCTGGGGACCGCGACGAACCCTGTTTGTGTGCGGCCTCATCTGGGCGACGGCGACGATTCTGACCGGCCTCGCCGGCGGCTTCGTCACCATGTACCTCGCCCGCCTGCTGTTGGGCATCGGCGAAGGCGCCACGTTTCCCGTGGCGACGAGAGCGATGCAGAACTGGACGGCGCCTTCCCGGCGGGCGTTCGCGCAGGGCATCACGCACGCGTTCGCACGTCTGGGCAACACGATCACCCCGCCCCTCGTCGCGTGGCTTATCGCACCGGTCACGCTGACGCTCGCCGGCATTCCCGTGCTGACGCTGGCCTCGAGCGTCTCATGGCGCAGGCCGTTTGTCGTCCTTGGCTTTGCCAGCCTCGCCTGGGTGATTGTCTGGTTGTGGTACTTCCGAGATGCGCCCAGCGAGCACGCAGGTATTTCGGCGGCCGAGCTCGACCAGTTGCCAAATCGGGGGCGCGGCGTGGAGCGTCGTCAGGCCTCGGTGCCCTGGAGACGACTCGCAGGGCGGATCTTGCCCGTGACAGCCGTGTATTTCTGCTACGCCTGGACGCTCTGGCTGTATCTCAACTGGCTCCCCTCGTATTTCCTCCACGAATACAACCTGCAGCTCAGCCGGTCGGCGCTGTTTACGGCGGCTGTGTTTGCCGGCGGCGTCGGGGGGGACTATCTGGGCGGCATTATCAGCGATCGGATCCTGAAGCGAACCGGCAACCTGCGGAAGGCACGACGCGACATGGTGGTCGTCGCGTTGCTCGCCTCGTTCGTGTTCATGCTGCCAGTCTTTCTGACACACAACCTCGTGCTGATCATCCTCAGCCTCGGCGCCGCCTTTTTCTGCGCGGAGCTGGTCATCGGTCCGATGTGGGCGATTCCGATGGACATCGCGCCCAAGTACTCGGGCACGGCGAGCGGCATGATGAACACCGGCTCGGCCGTGGCCGCCATCCTCTCGCCGCTGGCCTTCGGCTTCATCGTCGATCGAACGGGAAACTGGCAATTGCCGTTCATCGGCTCGCTGGGACTCCTGGTCCTCGGCGCCGCACTGGCGTTCACCATGCACCCCGAGACGCCGTTTGAAGCCGACGCTCAAAGCCAGGCTTAGCCGGACCTCTTGCTGCGATCTCAGCGATCGCCGCGGTGCACGTGAGTCGTCAGCGCGTCAGCGCGAGCTTCATGACGTCGGCCAGATGAAGGGCCTGCCGCCCTGTCGCCTGCGCGATCTGCTCACGGCAACTGAATCCGTCTGACACGATAGGCGTCGCGGGATCGGCCTGCCGAACCGCGGGCAGGAGGACGCGCTCGCCAATCGCCATCGACACGTTGAACTTGCCTGAGTCGAACCCGAACGATCCGGCCATGCCGCAACAACCCGCATCGAGCGACTGGACGTCGGCGCCCATCTTCCTGAGCAGCGATTCTTCGTCGCTCATCTTCATCAGCGCCTTGTGGTGACAGTGCCCATGGAGGACGAGTGGGCCGGCGAGCCGCGGCGGGATGTACCCCGGCACGCGCCGCTCCAGGAATTCGCTCAGGAGAAACGTCTGCGCCCGCAGGCGGCCCGCTCGCAGATCGGACGGCAACAGGTTGCGCAGTTCGTCCCGAAACACCGACGCGCAGCTTGGCTCGAGCACGACGACCGGAATACCGGCATCGATTGGTTCGGCAAGCACATCGAGGATCCGCCGCAGATAGGCCACCGCCTGATCGATGAGGCCAAAGTCATACAGCGGCCGGCCGCAGCAGAGACGCTGCCGCGGGATGAACACCTTGCACCCGGCCGCCGTCAGGACGTCGAGCGCCGCCTGGCTCGTCTCCGGGTGGAACGAGTTGTTGAAGGTATCGACCCACAGGATGACGTCGCCGCCGTCGGTCGGCACGTGCCTCGCGCGCGCCAACTTCCGGAAGCTGACCGGCGCCAGGCGTGGAATCGTTCGCTGCGGCGCGATGTCGAGCGCCTTCTTGACGACGGAGTTGATACCGGGCGCCTGCGTCAGCGCGTTCGCAAGCGACGGCGCGAGCGACGCCATCTCGAGCCACCGGTCCACCATGCCAAACGCATACGCGTGCAGCGGCCGGCGATGCCGCTCGTAATAGTGCGACAGGAATTCGGCCCGATACGTCGCGATGTCCACGTTCGTGGGACACTCGGACTTGCAGGCCTTGCACGACAAGCACAGATCGAGTGAGCGCTTGACCTGTTCGTCGTTCCAGCCGCCGGCGACGACGTCGCCTCGGAGCAACTCGAAGAGCATGCGCGCCCGCCCGCGGGTGCTGTGCTCTTCTTCGAGCGTCACCATGTAGCTGGGGCACATCGCGCCCGCGTCCTGTTTCCGGCACTCGCCGATGCCGATGCACCGGAGCGTCGCGTTCGCCATCGACCCCCCGTCGTCGGGGAATTCGAAACGCGTTGGCAGCTTCAGCGGAGCGTAAGCGGCGCCGAGCCGCAGGTCCTCGGTCGCCGGACGGGCGTTGACGATGTTGTGCGGGTTGAGCTTGTTGTCGGGATCCCAGGCCGATTTGAACTCGCCAAACGCCGCCATCAACTCGGCGCCGAACATCTTCGGCAGCAGCGCGCTTCGCGATTTCCCGTCGCCGTGCTCGCCTGAAAGCGAGCCGTCGTAGCGCACCACCAGATCGGCCGCGTCGCTGACGAAGGCCCCGTACTTGGCCACGCCCGCCTGGCTTTGCAGGTCGAAGCTGACCTGCATGTGGATGCACCCGTGCCCGAAGTGGCCGTAGAACGTGGCGTTGTATTCGTAGGCGTCCAGCAACCGGCGGAGGTCGCGCAGGTACGGGCCGAGCCGCTCCGGGGCCACCGCCGCATCGTCCCAGCCTTCCCAACGCGGCGGGGCGCCTGGCATGTTCGCCGCCGCGCGCGGTCCCGACTCGCGCAGCTTCCACACGGCGCGCGATTCGGCCGGTGTATAGAGCCGCGTGACGGGCGAGGTGATCGAGCGCTTGAGACTCTCGACCATGCGCGCCGCCGTGTCCGACGCCTGCCCGGGATCGTCCGAGCCGAACTCCACCAGCAGCACACCGCGGCCCGGCGGCAAGCAGTTCCAGGTTGGCCGCACCCTTCCTGCGAAGGCCGTCCACCATGGCGCCTTCGAAACCCTCGAGGCCGATCGGTGCGAACGTGAGGATCTCCGGCACGTGATCGGCCGCCTCGAAGGCGTCGGCGTACCCGAGCCCCACGAGCGCCCGGTGCTGCGGACTTGCGAATCAGCGTCACTTTCGCGTCGAGCACGATCGCGCACGTCCCCTCGCTGCCCACAAGCGCACGGGCGAGGTGAAACCCTCGCTCCGGCAGCAGCTCGTCGAGGTTGTAACCGGACACGCGGCGGGGAATCCTGGGAAACTTCGCGCGGATCTGATCGGCGTGTTGACCGGAAAGCGCGCGCAACCGGGAATAGATCTGCCCGCGGCGTCCCCCCTGCGCGCTTGATCGCCTCGAACTCGGTGTCGCTGGTGGCGCCGACCGTCATCTCCGTGCCGTCGTACAGCAGGACGCGCAGTTCCTCGACGTTGTCCACGGTCTTGCCGGCGAGCAGCGAATGCGTGCCGCAGGAGTTGTTGCCGATCATTCCGCCGAGCGTGCAGCGGCTGTGCGTCGAGGGATCGGGGCCGAACGTCAGGCGATCGGTTTCGGCACGGCTTCTCAGGGAATCGAGCACCACGCCGGGCTCGACCCGCGCAAACCGGCGTTCCGGATCGATCTCCAGGATCCGGTTCATGTACTTGGTGAAGTCGAGCACGACGGCGACGTTGCAGCACTGGCCGGCGAGGCTCGTGCCGGCGCCCCTCGGAAGGACCGGCGCCCCAAATCGCCGGCAGGCGGCCACGGCCGCAATGACGTCGTCCGCATCGCGCGGCACGACGAGACCGAGAGGGACCTGCCGGTAGTTCGACGCGTCGGTGGCGTAGAGCGCTCGACTCCCGGCATCGAAGCGCACTTCCCCGCGCACTGTTTTCTTCAGTGCCTGTTCGAGCTCGACCGCGATCACCTGACCTGCGCGGGTTCGACGGACATGTGCATCGGGGTGAGAGAATCGAGCGCGGCCAGGATGCCACCCGCCTTGTGCGGCACGCCGGCCTCGCGCAGTCCCATCTCGACGCCGCTCAGCGTGGCCATCAGCATGAGATCGTTGAAGCTGCCGAGGTGGCCGATGCGAAAGACGCGGCCAGCCAGCTTCGAAAGGCCGACCCCGAGCGACATGTTGAACCGCTCGAGGATGACCTGGCGCAGCCGGTCGGCGTCGTGACCGTCGGGCAGAAAGACGGCCGTCATCGAGCTCGAGTATTCGCGGGGATCTTCGCACACAATCTCGAGGCCCCACGCCCGCACGGCGGCGCGGGTCGCTTCGGCGTGGCGATCGTGCCGCCGGAATACGTTCTGCAGCCCTTCGTCCTGCAGCATCTGCAAGGCTTCGCGCAGGCCGTAGAAGAGGTTCGTCGCGGGCGTGTACGGGAAGAAGCCCGATTCGTTCTGCTTGATGATCTCGTCCCATTCCCAGTAGTGGCGCGGCAGCGTCGCGATCTTGCTGGCGCGCCGCGCCTTGTCGGACACGGCCACGAACCCGAGGCCCGGCGGAATCATGAGCCCCTTCTGCGATCCGCACACCGTGACGTCCACGCCCCACTCGTCCTGGCGATAGTCGATCGACGCCAGCGACGACACGGCATCCACGATCAGCAACGCCGGGTGATTGGCGCGGTTCATCGCGCGTCGAAGATCGGGGATGCGACTGGTGACGCCCGTCGAGGTTTCGTTGTGAACGACCACCACCGCCTTGAATTCGTGCGCCCGATCGGCCTGGAGCCGCGATTCGAGCTCGGCCTCTGACGCGCCGCGGCGCCAGTTGCCTGGCACATAGTCCACGCGCAGGCCGAGCCGTTCGGCGATCTTCTTCCAGCTGAGCGAGAAGTGACCGGTCTCGAAAATCAGGACACGGTCGCCAGGCGACAGCGTATTGACCAGGGCCGCTTCGGACGCACCCGAACCAGAGCTCGGATACATGACGACCGCGCCGGTCGTCTTGAAAACCGTGCGCAGGCCGGCCAGCAGTTCCGCGGTGAGCGCGGCGAACTCCGGCCCGCGGTGGTCGATGACCGGACGCGCCATCGCGCGCAGCACGCGATCGGGGACGTTGGTCGGACCGGGAATCTGGAGAAAATGCCAGCCGGATTGAGTCATAGCGCGGGCTTTGCCTTGAGGATGCCAACCTGCATCAGCACGCTCGTGAAATCGTAGATGCGTCGCTCGGCGACGATGAGATCATCCCGCATCGTAAACAGGTGCATCACCGGCACTCGAAACCGCTTGCCTGTGGGCGGCAGCCCCATGAACCCGCCGATGTCGGTGCCCGAGAGCGTCACGACCTGCGCGACGCGGTCTCCGTCGATCAGCACTTCCTCGCTGCTCACGACGAGATCGGGAAACCACGTGAAGATCGCCTGGTGGGCCTGCTCGATCGCCTTGCGGCCCGTGACCGTGCCAACCATCGGGCTTTCGACGACGCAGTCCTCTGAATGCAGGGCCACAAGGGACCGTACATCGTGCCGATCCATCGCCGCCTGCCGGCGGTCCAACAACGTGACGATTTTCTCGCGCGTCATCTTCTTGGTCATTTCCGACACCGGCCCGGCTCGCCGCGCTACGACTTGCCAACCGCCGCGCGTTCGGCTTCGGCGACCGTCCGCAGCGCGTCCGCTTTGAGGACGTAACCCGATTTCACGTTCATCTCCGTGGCCGCCTTGACCGCGGCCACGTATGCCGCGTGCGTCGAGTAGAGCGCGTCGAGCTTCGACCTGTCAAAGGCCTCGTACCAGCCGGTCAGGAAGCAGAATCCGCCGCCGGTGTTCTCGCCGCTGTTGGTGGCGGTGGCGACCGCATGCTCCGCCAGGCGGATGCCGCCAAGCGCGTTGCCAAAACTGTCGCGAACGATCGACGGGCGCTCGCCGTCGGCCTTGATCTCGATCGGCGGCGCCGCGGGAGGCGCCGTGCCGTCTTTCAGCCAGCGCGCCAAATGATCGTAGAGGGCGTTCTGCACGTAATTCGCCGGAATATGGCTGAGCGGCGGGTGATTGCAGCCGTTGAACGGACCCGGCGTCCCACCGAACCCCGGCCCCCCGCCACGGCGACCGCCACCGCCGCCCGCAGGCGCTGGCGGCGGATTCGGCAGCATCGTCTCTTTGCTGCGGAGCCCGAGCTTGACGAGCTCGGTCGCATGCTTGATGTCGAGGTGCGAGGCGCCGGCCACCTCCCACGTACGGTACTTGTCACTGTCAGGCTGTCGAACCGCTACCTGTCCGAGTACGTCAGTTTCAGAAAGCAGCTTCCAGATCTTGACGTTGAGATCCGTCCGCATCCTGCCGCCGCCGCCGTGCAAGAGGACGGCGTCGTACACGGGCGCGAGCGGATGGACCGCGTTGAAATACGTCGCGAGGCGGCCGGCCGACTGCGAATGGCCGGTGGCAATGACCCGCTCGACCTTGAGCCGTCCCATGACCGGGGCGCCCGCCTTGCCTCGAACGGCCAGGCCCGCCGCCGTGAAGATGTCGTACGACAGCGCATCGCCCATGACGGTTCCCGCGTCGGTCACGCCCAACGTCCCATAGCGGCTCGCGCTCCACTGCTTGAGCGCGCTGACGCCGACGTTCTGCGCCGACACGCCGACCCAGGCATAGCCGGCGCTCACCAGGTGTTCGGCGGTGTGGAACCAGTCCACCTCGTTGTCGAACCCTTCAGAAACATTCGTCCACTCGACGACGACCGTGCCGTTGAACCTGCCCGGCGCCGCCGGCCGGCGGACGACGATGCGCGTCTTGTATGGATGCGTGGAGTCGGCCGGGGTGGCATTCGACAACTGGTCGCGCGGGATGTCGTAGCTTCGCGCGGCGCCCCGGATGAAAAACTCCTCTTCGACGTACCCCTGCTTCGCAAGGTCGAGCGTCGACGCGTTGAACGGATAGCCATGCGCGGCGTCACGGACGGCGCTCGTCAGCGCCACCGGGCCCGTGATGGACGGCGCCGACGCCTTCGAGGCCGCCGGCTGCTGTCCGGCGCCGGCGGACACGACAGCAACCATGGCGAGACTCGCGGCCGCGACCATCGTCACAAACGGGAAATAGTCCGTGACGAATGGGCGATAGTGTGTGACGAATGGGCCATCGTGCATAGAGGCACCCTCACTTGCCCTTCATCTTCTCGAGTTCCAACTGATATTCCGGATACATCGTCTTGGCGCCGCCCATGGCCGCATCCAGCGGCAGGTGGTACCGGTCGAGGAATTCTTTGACGGCGGGGTTCTTGCCGACCAGGTAGTTCGGTACGACGCCCTGCGGCCGGCCGGCGACCTCGTCCACGTACGTGCACGGCCACAGCCAGGCGCCGGGGCCGAACTGCGTGCGATCGATCGAGGTGAAATCCTGCGTCTTGATCAGCGGCTCGGTGAGATACACGGGATCGGTGACGATGCTGATGTGCGTGAGGTTGTTGCCGTGACGGACGAAGTGCTCGCTGAGCGTGGCGCGATCGCTTTCGGGCAGGCCGTTGCGGCGGACCCATCCCTGCTTGATGTGCGTCGTCGTCACGGTGAGCATGTCGCCTTCGAACCTGCCGGTCGAAAACCCTGCCCAGGTATGCGCGGCGTACTCGGGCGGATGCGGCCGGCCGTCCATCCAGATCGTGCGCGTCTGTTCGAACGTGCTGATGTAATGCTTGATCGCGATGAGCTGCTGCGTGTTCGGATCGCGTTCTTCCCAGATTCGCACCTGCATCGGCCCGCGGTAGATGTAGGGCGAGACGTGCACCTGGCACTGATGTTCCGGCAGCGTGAGGCGCGACGGATCCCAGCTGAGCGCCCACTGCCGGGCGCCGTCGGTGATCGGCAGGCCCAGGTAGTCGCCGAGCTCGGGACCGGGAAGCCGCTCGGGCTGATCTTCCGAGAACCTGGCGCCCCAGGCGCCCGTCATGTCCACCTGCGCCAACGCCGCCGACGGAGCAAGAACAATCCCCAGCACCGCGATCCATCTCGTGAGTCCACGCATGTTCTCGCCCCTCTTGGCAGTTATTTTACACCCGGTCAATCGCCCACCAGAAAGGGCACCGAGGCTTCGGTCGTGGCCCACGACATCACGATTCGGCCGCCACGGCGCCCGGCGAATTCGGTTCGATGGCAAAGGTCAACTGCTCGACGAGCGACGGCAGCGTCCGCTTCTCCATCGCGACACGCCCGAAGTCGCTCGACGCGCGATAGTTTGTGTGAAACGTGTGCGCATCTTTGCTGATCACGAGCGTCCAGGCGCCTTCGGTCGGCAGGATCCACAGCGAGGACTCGCCGGCGGGCACACTCAGTTGGCCGATGCGCAGCGGTCGGCTCGTCGAGAGCATCGTCGCTTCGTCGGCGCCCGGGCACCAGACGTCGCCGTACGGAACCAGCCTTCCGAAGATCGTGCGGCCGCGAGTGGACGGCCGGCCGTACTCGATCAACATGGCGGATCCGTCCACCGTGGCCATGGTGCTTTCATGCGGGCTGATGCGGCCGCCCTGCGCGCGCGCGGCGCCCCGGCAACCAAGGACGATCACCGAGCACGACAACAATGCAGCGAGCCTTCGGTCGTGCTCTCATGACTTTACCCTTTTCCTTTGAACGCTCCTGAGCTCCCTGAGCTTTCCACTTAGCACTTTCTCTAACCAGCAATATCGCCTTCCAGTTCTTGACCAGGTGCTCGGCCGTCCGCCAGGCGAGCGCCTGCGCCGTCAACGTCGGATTTCGCGCGCCGCTCGTGCCCATCACCGACGCGCCAAGGACGCCGAGGTTCGGGACCTCGTGCGAAAAGCCCCAGCGATCGACCACGTTCGTCTCGGCGTTGTCGCCCATCCTGGTGCCGCCGTATGCATGCGTGGTCGGTCCCATCGTGCCGAGAAACCCGCGCTGAATCTGAATCGCGCCGGCCGCCCGATACCACTCCTCCATCTTGTCCTGAATGAAGGCCGCGATCTTGCGTTCGTTGTCTTTGTAGTCCGCCGTGATCCGGCAGACGGGCAACCCCAGCGGATCCTTGGCCACCGGATCGAGATCGAGGTAGTTGTCCTCGTACGGCAACGTCGTCTTTTGCAGGTACGCCGTGTTGGTGCGGTCGGCGTTCTCCTTGATGAACGCCTTCCACGCGGAACCCCAGGTCGGCGCCCGGCCGAACGTGCTCATGCCCGCCGCGGCAATCGGCCGCCGGTCGGAGAAGACCCAGAGATTGCCGCCACCGATGAAGTCGAGCCCCGCGTGGTCGAAGTTGTCGTCGGCCCAGTTGTCAACGCCGGTGCCCTGCGCGGGCAGGCCATACCAGGTGTTCAGATTCTTCGGAAAGAGCGCCGTGACGCCCGCGCCCTGATTGTGGCTGAAGTAGTGCCGGCCGACCTGGCCGTGATTGTTCGACAGCCCGTTCGGGAACGCCTTCGATTTCGACAGCAGCAGCGTCCGCGTGTTCTCGTACGTGTAACTCGCGAGCAGCACGACCTTGGCGGGCTGAAAGTACTCGACGCCGTCGGTCACGTACGTGACGCCGCTCGACCCTGCCCGTCCGAGTCGACTTCGATCGTCGTCACGTGCGCTCGCGTCACGACCTGCAGGCGACCGGTCTTCTGCGCCTTCGGAATCGTGGTCACCGCCGGCGAGTTCTTCGCGTCGACGTGGCAGCCGCCCTTGTTGCAGAACCCGTGATACATGCAGGCGGATCGACCCTGGTACGAGCGTGAGTTGATCGCGGCCGGACCCGGGAACGGATGCCAGCCCAGCGTGGTCGCCGCCGCGGCCATCATGTCGGTGAATCCGGTGCCGCGGAGCGGCGGCATCGGATACTCGCGCGTGCGCGGGCCTTCGAAGATGTTGCCGCGGCGATCGATCCGGCCGCGGACGTTGCCCGCCTGACCGGACACGCCGATCTCGTATTCGACCTTGTCGTAGTACGGCTCGAGCTCCTCGAGGCCGAACGGCCAGTCTTCGACGGTCGATCCCTTCGGAATGCGCGAGGCTCCGTAGCGGCGCGTGGTCTCGCTCACCACCTTGAAATCCCACGGGTTCAGCCGCCAGCTCTGCGCCCAGTAGTGCAGCGTCGTCCCGCCGACCGCGTTCATCATCGGATGGCTGTTGGCCCGAAACGTCGGCGCTCTGGCGTTCACGCGCTGCGTCGGGACTTCGAGCTGCGCCTTCTGCACGGCCTGCGGCCAGTCGCGCACGTTGTTGCGCAGCTCGTCCGGCGCGAAATCGCGCCTCGTCAGCCATGTTCCGGCTTCGAGTCCGACGACGTTGATGCCGGCCTGGGCGATGGGCAGCGCGGCCACACCGCCCGCGGCGCCAAGGCCGATGATCACGACGTCGGTGTCTTTCAGCCTAGTCGCCATGACCGCCGTGATCGCCGTCATCGCGGGCGGACGATTCGCGCCGACGCCTTCGTGAACATCGGGTAGTCGTACGCCGACTTGTGGTTTGGCTTGAGGTCGATGCCGACGCGCTGCTCGTCCGCCGTCACGACCGTGCGGACGCCCGGGTAGCCGATGAGATCCCAGCCGACGAAGCCTGCGTTGCCGCCGTAGTACGGATCGCAGAACGTGCCCTCGATGGTGTGGGTCCGGACGAGATTGAAGAACGTGATCGATCCGTTGGGAAACCCGGTCGCCGCGCCTGATGCGACGTCCTGCAGGACGGCGTCTTGGTCCGCCGTGGAAAGCTTCGCGAACCCCGCGCCGCGCGAGGACATCGCATAGCGGTCGAGCGCCTCCAACCCGGAGGTGTATGCCTGCCGCGACGAAGCCAGCGCGCCGCCGAGCGCGCGATCGATGTAGTGTGCGGCGCGAGCTTCCGCGGCGCCAGGCCCGTTTGCGTCGGTGGGAATCAGCCGGGCGCAGATCGCTTCGAGCACATCCGATTCCGCGGCCGTGAGCGTTTCGAGTGGCTCGCGCGCCAGTGCGCCTGTGGTCGGATGTCGCGGACTGCGAGGCGGAGGCGCCCTCGGCAGCATCGGCGGACGCGGAGCGGGCGGCCGCCGGCACAATGGCCGTGGCGGCCCCCACCAGCCCCGCGCGTTTCAGCAGTTCGCGCCGCGAAAAGCGGCTCGAGCCCTCGGACGTCACGAGACGACCTGTCTCGCGCTCCTCGAAAAGGTCCGGCCGCGCGCCTTGCGCATCTGGAAGTACGGCTGCAGCCGTTCCATGGCTTCCTGACTGCTCCACCGGACATGCTGTCGCATGGCGGCCGCCGCCTGCGCCGGCGTGCCGTCGGCCAGCGCTTTCGCCAGATCCTGGTGTCGCCGCGCCGCGCGCGGCGCGGTCGACCGGGGCAGGACGCAGAACCAGGTGGAGGACAACGCGCACGTCTGTTCGATGGCCGCCGAGAGCACCGGGCAGCGGGCGCATTCCGCGATGCGGCGGTGCAGTTGGTAGTGCAGGCTGAAGTACGGCGACGCGGTTGACTCGCCGCGACAGCGCATCGACTCGCACCGCCAGCTTCAGCAGCTCCACGCGCTCGCGCCGGGAGGCGACTTCCGCAAAGAGCTTCGCCGCTTGCGTCTCGAGCGTCTCGCGGACCAGGTAGTGGCCGCGCACGTCGTCGGGCGAAGGAATGCGCACGCGGGTGCCGGCGCGCGGACGGCTTTCGAGCAGCCCTTCGAACTCGAGCCGCAGCAACGCCTCCGACACGGGGAGAAAGCTCATGCCGAGCTCGGCCGCGACCTTCCGCCGGGACACGGCCTGCCCGAGCGAGAGCTCGCCGCGCAAGATGCGGCGCCGGACGACATCGTACGCCTCGGCCGCGAGGCTGGACACCGCGGCTTCGTCTCGATTCATGGGGTGGGCGACCTGCACACGAAATTCGCGGCCTCGTCGATGCTGCCGCTGCCTTTGTAGTGCGCGACTTGCGGATAGGGACAGAGCGGCCGTGTCCGATCGACCTTGCCTTCGGTCGAGTGCGACGCGATGATCGACGTCCGGCGCCTTGCCCTTCTCGACCCACTGTTCGATCGCGGCCATCTTGTCGAAGTCGTTCGGTCCCTCGCCGCCGCCGCAGTGCGCCATGCCCGGCGCCATGAACAGCCGGTACGATGCGTGGACCTTGCTCGGCCCCGCCGAGCGCCGCCACCACGCGCTTGTAGTACTGCAGCGCTGTTGAGCGGCGAGATCTGCGGATCGCTCCAGCCGTGATACTGAAGGAGCTTCCCGCCGCGATCGAAGAACGGCTTCAGGTTCGGATCGAGCGCGTTGATAGCGGCGCTCGTCACCTTCGTCGATGCGCGGCATGTCCGCGTCGAGATTGAAGCGATCGATGTCCCACGCGGGATCCTTGAACACGACGAAGCGATAGTGGTCGAGGCCGGTCGCGCGAGCCGACGCGGACCATCCCTGATCGGTCCATCCGAGCTCGCTGCCAGGCGCGAGGCCCGCAAGCTCGCGCTTCGTCTTCGGATTCACCGTGGGCGTGTAGATCACCCGCACGGTCGCCACCTGAGCCGACGTCAGACACGTCGTCGTTGTTGCCGGTCGCCTGACACTCGAGCACCTTCGGATCGAACGTGCAGCGCGCCGGATTCTCGATGAGCCCGTCCTTCACGCCGTCGAGCGCGTCGCAGGCCTGGACGACCGCCTTGTGAAGGAGCTGCTGTTTCGCCGGCGACAGGCGAGCCTCCTCCTTCTGCAGGGCCTGAGCGACTTCGCACGGCCTGCGCCGACCGTCCCGACCAGTCGAGGCCCGGAGAGCCGGCGATGATGCCGTCGAAGTCGGCGGGAAACATCTGCGCTTCCTTCAGCGCCTGCCGGCCGCCGGCCGAGCAGCCGTTCCAGTACCGAGCACTTCGGCGCACTGCCGTAGAACGCGTTGATGATCTCCTTGGCCTTCACCGTCATCTCGTGCTCGGATCGGTACGCGAAGTCGATCAGCTTCTCGGGATGTCCGAGCGCGAAGTTCGCGCTGCCGCCCACGTGACCGGTGTCGGTCGAGCTCGTCGCGTAGCCGTGGCGCAGCGCATCAATCATCGCCGGCGTACCCAATCGCGCCGTTCCACGCGCCGTTGCCCACCGCCTGGAACTTCCCGTTCCAGTTCTCGGCGGGCAGCCACACTTCGATCTTGATGTCGGAATCGCTCGACGGCTTGAGCGTCGCGGCGACACGGCAGAAGGCCGGCAGATTGACCGCGGCGTTTCCGCGCCCGGCTCGTCCGCCGGGCGGCGTGAACGGGCCTGCCGCCATCGACTGCGCCATCGTGATCGTCGCCGCCGGCAGCGCGAGCGACGCCAGGCTCTCGCACGACGCCGCGCGCACGGTCGCCGGATAGGCCGCGACGCAGGCCATCATCGAGACGATCGCGATCTTCTTCATCGTGTCACTCCTCTATTCAAGCCCGGGCCCGGTCCCGAGCCCCTAGTCCCTAGCCCCTAGCCCCTAGCCACAAGTCTCACCGACTCGAGCACGGCTCAGGTTCCCAGGCCGTGCTGCTATCGGCGAGCCGCTTGTAGTGCGTGCTCCGAATGAACGGTCCCGTCAGATACTGCGGATCCTCGACGATCGAGGTGAGGATCAGCCAGGAGTCGCCGTTGCTCTCGGATCGTGCGGCTGAAGTACTCGGTCAGCACCGCGTTTCCGCTGTAGGGTACACCGTTTTTCTGCAGATATCCCGCCCGCATGCGCGTGGTGACCACCTTGAGGTTGCCGCCGCGCGCGCCGCCGCGTCCACCCGCCCGCCGCCCGCAAACTCCCACTGTGCAACGGAACTGCCCTGCCAGGTCGGCCGCCTCCGGCGGCGATGCCTGGACGTCGAATCGTAGCAGTCGCGTTTGCGTCCCCGCTTCGGTCTCGATCTTCAGCGTCGTGTCGTTCTGCCAGGTGATGTGCAGGCGACCGGGAGCACGCATGACGCCGGCGGCGCCGTACGCCTTGCACGCGTCGCCGGCCGCATCGTCTTTCGCCGGATCCCAGCCGTTGGCCAGCGCATTGCCCGCGGCATTCAGCGGCACGCTGGGGTGGTCGCCGCGAGCGGGCGTGACCATCCGGTAGCGCCAGTCTTCGGTCACGACGCGACACCCAGTAGCCGGTCAGATCGACCGGAGCCACGGTTCTGGCGGGCCCCGCCGCGGCTGCCCTGACGCCCCTGTCCTCGCTGAGCGGCGAGCGACCCAGACAGCGCGAGCACGAGCACGCACCACAGCAGCGCGCCACGCGTCGCAGGATCCACGTGCGGTCAACGTCTTCTTCGCGCTGAGGCTCTTGTAGACGGCCTCGACGAACATGTCCGTCGTCCAGGGGCCGGACGTCGATCCGTATCGCGGATCGTAGTCCCGCGTCGGCTTCGCGGCCTTCACCTGATCGAGCGTCATGCCCTTCTTGACCATGTCCTGCACACGGTCGCGGACGATCGTCACCATGTCGCGGTAGTACGCGACGTCGGCCGAATCGCACGAGGCGCCCGTGACCGGGAATCGATCAGCGTGCCGCCTTCGAGTCTGAAATCCGGAAACGCCAGATCGAGGACGTGGTTCAACGCGTCCACGACGCCGTTGATGCTGCCGCCGCGCTCGAGGTCGATCGACCGGGTAGCTGGTCGTCGTGAACACGTCGCCGGTGACCAGCACGTCGTTGTGCCGGAAGTACACGAGGCTGTCGCCGTCGGTGTGCGCCGCCGGCGCGTGGAAGACCTGAATCCCGTCGCCGTGATAGATGGTGCTGAGCTTCAACTGGTCGGTGTGATAGGTCGTCTGCGGCACGGCACGGATGGGAATCGGCGGCTGCACGCTGCGCGCCGTCATCCGTTCGAGCACGTGTTCGTGCGCGATGATCTCGGCGCCGTCGGTCCCGACCTGACCGGCGACGTTGCCGCCGGTGATCTGCGCACCGATCGCGCCGAGCGTGTCGTTGCCGCCGGTGTGCTCCGCGTCGACGCTCGTGTTGATGATGTAGCGAATCGGCTGGGCCGACAGCGTGCGAATAGCGGCCGAGCACCTTGTCGGCCATCGGCGCTGCGCCCGAGTCGACGAGCGTGACGCCCTTCGGGAAACGTCAGCACCGTGATGTTGCCGCCCGCGCCCTGAAGCACGGAGACGTTGTCGCGCACGTGCAGGATTCTGATCTCCGCGGCCTTCGCGGGATTCACCCAGGCGCGCCGGTGCCTGCCCGCGCACCGCGGACATCGAGGCGAGCATCAGCGCGCTCGCGAGCACGGCGCCTCGCGTCACTACTGCACCTCCACTACTGCACCGCGCCCGGGAACTTCGCCGTCGGCGTCGGCCCCATCCACTGCTTCAGCTTCTTGCGGTAGTCGGGATAGCTCGTCTCGGCGCCGCCGCGCGTGGCTTCGAACGGCAGCCCATACCGGTCGGCGAATTCCTTGAGGTCGTTGTTCGTGCCGAACAGGTGATGCGGGATCACGCCCTTCGGCCGCTCGACCTCCTGCACCATCTCGCACGGATACGGCGGGACGTGCTGGTGCAGGTCGAGCTGATAGTCGGTGCTGCGAATGAACGGCTCCGACAGGTACACCGGATCGTTGACGATCGTGACGACCGTGAGAAAGTCGCCGTGGCGGAGCCAGTGCTCGGTGACCGTCGCCTTGTCGCTGCGGGGCATGCCGTTGCGACGGATGTAGCCTTCCTTCAAGTGCGTGATGGTGACCGTCAGCATGTCGCCTTCCCACTTGCCCGTCGCAAACCCGCCCCAGCTGTGCAACGCATCGTCGGGCGGACGCTGACGGCCGTCGAGGTAGATCGGGTTGTCGATGGACCGCAGCCACTCGGCGTGAAAGGCCGTGATTTCCCGCGTGAGGGGATTTTCCTCTTTTCTGATCGTGAGCGGGGACGGCCCGCGCCAGATGTAGTCGGCCGAGTGCGGCCGGCACTGCCATTCGGGCAGCGTCATCATCGACGCGTCCCAACTGTCGGCCCGAAGTCGTGCGGCGTCGGTGATGGGCAGTCCCAGGTAGTCGCCAAGTTCCGGGCCGGGCACACGCTCGGGCTGATCTTCGTGAAACCGGGGCGCCCACTCTCCCGAAAAGTCCACCTGGGCCGAGGCCGGCGCAGACACAGACACCGCGAGCAGGACGACGAAGCAAGCCCCGTAAGTCTTCATAGTGCGCCCCTTATGGGCGGCGAGTATAGCATCGCGCATTCCCTCTGATATCGCACTTCGTTCCGGGTGACCGAAAGCTTCTTGGCCGCGGCGGGCCCCCGGTGTATCGTGCTTGACGTAACGGCCAGGAGGAACCATGAAGTCGCACAACGACCTCAACGTGATGGATCGCCGATCGTTCATCGGATGCGGCACCATGGCCGCGGCGGGCGTCGCCCTTGGCGGACGCCTGACCCGCGTGCTCGGCCAGGACGTGCGCGGCGCCGCGCCAAGCGGCGTGGTGCAAACCACCGCGGGCCGCGTCCGGGGAATCCTCACCGACCGCGTGAGCGCTTTCTACGGCGTGCCGTATGGCGCGTCAACCGAAGGCGCCGGCCGATTCATGCCGCCGGGCAAGCCGCAGCCCTGGACGGGCGTCCGCGATGCGCCTGCAGTACGGGCCACGCTCTCCGCAGGGTCCCTCGGGGCTCATTCCGGAAGACGCCGCCGAGGATCGACGAGAGGCCGCGGGCGAAGACTGTCTGCGCCTGAACGTGTGGACGCCCGGAGCGGGCGCCGGGCGCCGGCCCGTCATGCTCTGGCTGCACGGCGGCGGATTCGCGCAGGGCTCGGGCAGCTTCGTCATCTACGACGGCGCCAACCTCGCGCGCCGGCGCGACGTGGTCGTCGTCACGCTCAATCACCGGCTCAACGTGTTCGGCTTCCTGTATCTCGCCGAGCTCGGCGGCGACAAGTGGGCGAACGCGGGCAACGTCGGCATGCAGGACGTCGTGCTGGCATTGCAATGGGTGCGCGACAACATCGCCGCGTTCGGCGGCGACCCGGGCAACGTGACCATCTTCGGGCAATCGGGCGGCGCCGGAAAGGTCGTGCGCCCTGCTCGGGATGCCGTCCGCGAAAGGGTCTGTTTCACAAGGCCGTCGCGCAGAGCGGCTCGTTCGTGAACGGCACGTCGCAAATCTGACGCCACGAGGAGCGCCGAGGCGCTGCTGACGCGACTGAATCTGAAGCCCACGCAGCTCGACGACCTGCAGAAACTGTCCGACGGAACAGATTCTCGCGGCCATGGCCGGGCCGGCTGCTGGACGTGGCGGCCGGCAACGCCGAGGGGCGCGGAGGCGGACGCGGCCGTGGTGGCCCGGGTGGCGGCGGGCTCAACTTCGGACCGGTCATCGACGGCAGGACCATTCCTGTCGCGCCGTTCGATCCGGTCGCCACGGCGATATCGGCCAACATCCCGCTGCTGTGCGGTTCGACGGAAACCGAGGTGACGTTCACCCGAGGGACGCCGCTCGACGAGATGGACGATCAGACGCTGCGCGATCGGCATGAAACAACTCCTCCGCGCCGACGATGCCGAGACCGACAAGCTGATCGCGGCGTATAGGAAAGGACGGCCGGGCGTCACCAACATCGACGTGTACTCTGATTGCCACCTCCGACAACAGCTTCCGCGAGGGCGTGCTGACCGTGGCCGAGCGGAAGGCCGAGCTGAAGCAGGCGCCGGTCTACATGTACTACCTCACGTGGCGATCGCCGGTGCGCGACGGCAAGCTGAAGGCCTTCCACACCCTCGACATCCCGTTCGTCTTCGAGAACGTGGATCTCGCGACGGCGATGACGGGCGCCAACCAGTCGCGCTACGCGCTGCAGGATCGGATGAGCGCCGCCTGGACGGCGTTCGCGCGGACGGGCAATCCCAACGTGAAGGGCCTGCCCGAGTGGCCGGCGTTCGACACCACCCGGCGCGCGACGATGTTTCTGGATGATGAGTGCAAGGTGGTAGGCGACCCGAATGGCGACGAGCGCGTGGCGCTGAAGACTCTGCGCGAGGCCGGCCGCCGTCCGGCAACGTCCTCAACGGGCGGCGCGTAGTCACGCAGGACAGGTTCGCCGCTCCCGGCCGGCATCGCTCGCCATCCACGTCGCGGCATGCACCTACCCAGCTGATTCGACCGCCACGGATCGCGCAGACCGAAGTCGCCCCGAGGAATCGCTCCGACCGACTTCCGTGCGATCCTGCCATCGGCGCGCGCCGACGGACGTCGGCGAACGGCACCGTCAACGCGCGCTCACCGATGTGAATGACCGGACCCCATCGCGGATTGACTATACTGGCCGCCTCACAGGAGGTGCGGACCATGAAGCACGAGCGGAGACTCGTTTGCGTCGCCCTGCTGTTCGGCGCCGTCGCGGTCGTCTCTCTCGGCGCGCAGGCGCCGAAGCCGAAACATGTCAATCGCGCGATCGAACTGCTCGAAGCGGGTCAGCCGGTCTACTACACGGGATCGCACTCGGGCACCGAGGGGACCTTTGAGGCCGGCAAGGCCGACGCACAGACGTTCGCGGATTACATCAGCTACGACATGGAGCACGCGCCGTACGACGTCAAAGGCCTCGCCGAGTACATGAAGGGCCTGGTCGCGGGCGGTCCGACGAAGAGCGGCCACCGGACGCCCGCGGTGATCGTGAACGTGCCGGTGAACGGCATCGACGAGGCGGCCGTCCGCGCCAACGCGTGGATGTTCAGCCAGGTGCTCGCGACCGGCGTGCACGGCATCATGCTCACGCACGCCGACACGCCCGGCGCGGTTCGGGCGTTCGTCGAGATGTCGCGCCTCCCCATCCACCAGCAGGGCGTCGGCAAGGGCGTGCTCGACGAAGGGCGCCGCGGCGCGCACGGAACAGCGACGGCGGCGCACATCTGGGGCGTCTCGACTCAGGAGTACGAAGACAAGGCCGATCCCTGGCCGCTCAATCCGAACGGCGAGCTGCTGCTCGGGCTCAAGCTCGAGGACAAGTACGCGCTCGCCAACGCCGACCTGAATCTCAAGGTGCCCGGCATCGGCTTCGCGGAGTGGGGGCCGGGCGACATGGCCCTGTCGCTGGGCGTGCGCGGTCCCGGCAACGTCGCCGAAAAAGATCCGAAGATGCTCGCGGCCCGCGCGAAGGTCTTCGCCGCCTGCAAGGCGAACAAGATCTTCTTCCTCAACTCCATGAACGTGAACAATGTCATCGACATGATCAAGGAAGGCGTGATGGTCGGCCCGGCCAGCCGACAGGCGGCGGAAATCGGCCGGCAGTTCACCAAGCGGACGATGCCGTGGTAGGCAGGGGCTTGGGACTTGGGACTAGGGGCTTGGGACTAGGGGCTGGGGCTTGGGGCTTGGGATTAGGGGCTGGGGCTTGGGATTAGGAGACGTGATGATCAAAGTCAGCGTGATGTATCCAAATTCGACCGGGGCGAAGTTCGACATGGCCTACTACCTCGGCAAGCACATGCCGATGGTTGGCGAGAAGATCGGTGCCGCGCTCAAGGGCGTACTTATCGAAGAAGGTCTCGGCGGCGGCCAGCCCGGCACGCCTGCGGCGTACCTGGCCATGTGTCACCTGTCGTTTGATTCCGTCGAAGCGTATCAGGCCGCGTTCACCGCTCACGGGCCCGCGATCATGGCCGACGTGCCCAACTACACGAACACGCAGCCCGTTGTTCAAGTCAGCCAGGTGAAGCGCTGATCAGATGAGCGGCGTGATGTTGGGTTCGACGCCGAGCAGCGCCTTCCCGTAAATCTCGAGGTTGACCTGCCACTCGGTAATCGCGTGGCGGCTGGCGACGTGCACGTCGCGCCACAACCGCTGCAGGCGGTTGGCGTCGGCCATACTCGACGTCCCGTGCGCCGACACGAGAATCTCGACCGCCTCGCGGCAATGCTTCGCGACAAGCGCCGTGTCCGCGCGGACGCGCGCCCGCTCCGCCAGGTCCGGATGGCGGCCGGCGGCGGCACAGGCATCGAGATGGTCGGCCGCGCGCAACGCGTGCAGGTTCGCCGTTTCGATCTTCATCGCCGCCTCGGCCAGGAGAATCTGAAAACCGGTGGACTCGATCTGCTTGCCGAAGTTCGTATGTGTGACGCCGCGCGTCGGCGCCTTCGCGATCACGTGATCGAGCGCCGCTTTCGCAAGGCCGAGCTGGGGGCCGGCCAAGATAAGAATTGTGACGGGCACCAGGGCTACCCGGTACACAACCTCGTCCGCGTGCTCGGTTCGATAGGTTCCCTGGAACGCAGCCGGGTACGGCAGAAACCGGTGCTCCGGCACGAACACGTCCTTGGCGACAATCGTGTTGCTGCCGGTGCCCTTCATCCCGGCCATGAACCACGTGTCCTCGATGGTCAGCTCGTTCATCGGCATGAGCGACAGCCCGAAGTTCGTCGTCTCGCCGCGATCGTTGTTCATGTGGATGCCGCAGGCCGCCCACTGGGCGTGCAGGCATCCCGATGCCCACGGCCATCGCCCGGAGACGCGCCACCCGCCGTCGACGGGTTTCGCGTCACCATTCGGCGCCAGCGAACCCGCGATCCACGCCTCGGGGTCCTGTGCCCACACATCCTGCTGCGCCCGATCGGGGAACAGGCTCGCCAGCCACGCGCACACGTTGATCAAGCTCGCCACCCACGATGTCGAACCGCAGCCGCGGCCGATTTCGGCGATGACCTCCACGTAGGTGCGAACGCTGGTTTCGTGGCCGCCAAAGCGCTTCGGCACCATGAGCCGGCACAAGCCGGTCTCCTTCAACGCGCGGACGTTCTCGTCCGGAAGGCGCCTGAGCGAATCCGTGCGCTCGGCGTTTTGCTCGAGAGTGGGCCGAAGGTTCGTCGCCCTGGCGAGCAGCTGCGCAACGGCTGGCGCCCCAGTCGGTGTCGTTTGTGTCGTCGCAACATCGGTCATGGAGGTGAATTGTGTCACGGCCTGCGCGACGCAACGCACGTGGCTACCTTCCTCCGGCTTTCGTGGGGTCAGGAGCGATACTAGGGCCGAACGGAGGATTTCTTGGGCCGGACCAGTGACGTGCGGCAGGTGTTGGCCATCCTCGATCAGGCCTACGACCATCGGTCGTGGCACGGGACCAACCTGCGCGGATCGGTGCGCGGCCTGGCACCGCGCCAGGCCGCGTGGCGGCCGGCGCCCGGCCGGCACAACATCTGGGAAATCGTGGTTCACGCCGCGTACTGGAAGTACGTGGCCTGGCGACGCCTGACCGGTGCAGCGCGCGGGTCGTTTCCGCTCAGCGGCTCAAACTGGTTCCGGCGTCCGCAGGAGCCCAGAGAGGCCCGGGAGACAACGCCACGCGCGTGGCGATCGGATCTCGCCTTGCTCGACCAGATGCACCGATCACTACGCGCGGCCGTCGCGACACTGCCCACGAAAGAACTGCTCAGGACGCCAACGGGCGGCACCGTGAGCAACTTCGCCCTGCTCTCGGGCGTGGCAGCACACGACCTGTATCACGCGGGGCAGATTCAGCTGCTGAAGAAGCTGTCAGCGAGGGACTGACGTCTCTCGTCCGACCGTGCGGGGTCAGGCGCTCGTGTTGATGTGCGCGAACAGGCCAGTGACGAAGATCGCCACGCCGAGGAGCCCGATGACGAGGCCGATCGGCAACATCACCATGGTGACGCCGAGCGCAAGTCCGACCACCATCATCACGAAGCCTACGACGACGGCTGCGATGTGCCAGAGCGCGCCTTCGGTGGCTTTGACCCAGGGTCTGTGCCACCACACGTCTGTAAATGGTACGGCTTTCGGCGACGCAACCGCGGCGTGCTTGATGATGTCCATCTTCGGTGTCTCCCCTGTGGCCCGTGCTGCTGAGGTCCTTCAACAGCATGCGGCCATCAGGCAACCGTTGTCTGTACAGTTGTGCACACCCCGCGGGCCTTGATGCCTACTTGTCGCACTTGCCGCCCGGGCAGCGGTTGTTCTCCTGGCAGATCATCTCGTAGAGACCCGTCTTCTCCCATTCCGGATGCAACGTGAACTGCCAGTTCTCGGTCCAGGGCGCGGTAAAGATCTTCGGATCGTCCACGGTGAAGTCGTACGCGATCGTGTTCGCATCGGTTCGCCGCAGCCGCTCGATGGTGTGAAACGCGTCGCTGTGCATCCGGTACTCTTTCGGGTTCCCGTAGTAGTTGTCGTCGAGCGACCACCGCTTGAAATTGGTGGTGTCGATGACGAGCGTGTCGCCTTCCCACTTGCCCACCGAGTCGCCGTAGTACGTGGGCTCGATGTCGGTTTGGTGCGGCCGGCCATCAAGCGGAATGACACGGGTGACGCGCATGAACTCGGTGATCATCACGAGATACTTCGCGTTCTGGATCATCTGCACCGGATACGGTCCGAGAAAGGCCGACGGGAAACCTGACGGCATGCAGTACGCACGCGGTTCGTCGTGCCGCGGATCGCCAGTTCGCGGTTCAAAAAACGCTTCGCCGCCAGGCTTGAACGGTGGGAACTTGCTCTTGTCAAACACCGTCGCCGGTCCCCGGAGGGGGCCGCTCGCCGGCTTCGGGTTGTCCCACATCCCCGAGAAGTCCGGCTTGCCGTCGGCGGTCCGTGGAGCCGGACCCGCGACCGCGGCCGGTCCCCGTTGCGCCGCGCGCGGCACGCTGGCGAGGGCCGCGGAGAGCACAACCGCCACGAGGGCTACCGAGGCGACAAATCTCGTGTTCATGATCGAGTTCCTCGTCTTGCGTTTCCGTCTTCCGTTTCGCGTTTTCCGCTTTGCGTTTTGCGTTTTCCGTTCCGCGCGTCAGCGGGGCTGAAACCCTTCCATCGCGGTAAACACGCGACGGCCGTCTTCAAACGTCACGTTGTTGCCCGAGCCGTTCGTCGAGCCGTCCTTGGCGCGGAAGCCCTCGACTTTGACCACATCGCCCACTTTCATCGACGTTCGACTGATGCCGCGTCGCTGCAGCACCCCCGGCGCGCCGCCGGAGAATCCCCAGTTGGTCACGGTCCCGTCCGTGTTTTTCACGTCGACGTAGAACCAGATATGCGGGTTGCTCCACTCGACCTTCGTCACCGTGCCCGTCACCTTGACCGGCTTCTCCATGTCGTATTCCGCAATCGCCGAATGATGCGCCAGCGCAGGACCGACGCCCAACGCCAGCACGCCCAGCCACGCGATGATTCGAGCTCTCATGATCCCCAACCTCCAGCCTTCGCGAGCCCCCACCCCTAGTCCCTAGCCCCGGGCCCTCTAGCCCCTAGCCCCTAAGGTTTCACCACCGCTTCCCATTTCGGGCACGAGCGCTGCGCATCGGGGATGTCATACGTCTTGTAGTTGGTGCTGTCGATGACGACCGCCGGGAACACCACTTCTTTGGGCACGGGCAGCTTCCGGATCTGGCGAAGCGCGGCCATCGTCCCGATGCAGCCCTGCACGTAGCCGTTGTTGTCGCCCGAGGCGAGCAGCCGGCCCGTCTTGATCGCGTCCATCGCTTCTTTCGTGCCGTTGACGCCGACGGCCAGCACTTTGCGGTTGGCGCCCTCGAACGCTTCGAGCGCGCCAAGCGCCATCGAGTCGTTCGCCGCCAGCACGCCGTTGATGTTGGCGTGCGACTGCAGCAGGTTCTCGGTCACGGTCAGGGCCGCCAGGCGCTGATAGTTGGCCGGCTGCGACGCCAGCAACTTGACGTTCGGAAACTCCTCGAGCGCCTTTTTGAATCCGCGCAGCCGCTCCGAGCTCGTCAAGACCCCTCGGACACCTTCGAGGATGATGATGCCGCCGGTGCCGTTCATCTTCTTGAACAGATACCGCGCCGTCGCCAGCCCGACGCTGTAGTCGTCGAGGCCCACGAATGTCACGATCTCGCCCTTCTCCACGCGGTCCGTGACGTTCACCACCGGGATGCGCGCCGCGTTCATCTTCTGCACGCCTGGCACCACGGCCTTGAAATCGACCGGCACGAACACGACCGCGTCGGGCCGCTTCGTGATGACGTCTTCAATCTGGCTCATCTGATCGGGGATGCTGTCCGGCTTGGTCGGCACATAGTGCGTCACCCGGGCGTTCATCTGCTTCGCGGCGTTGTCGGCCCCCATCCGCAGCATCTGGAAATAGGGGTTCGTCTGGTTCTTCGTGAAGACGGCGATCTTCTCGCCGTCCGCAGACACCTGAGACGATGCGATCAAACCGACGACGATCAACGCAGAGATCGCAGAGGTCGCCGAGAAGACGTGTTTTCTCTGCGTTCTCCGCGAACTCTGCGTTAATCGTCGTGATCTTGGTCGCACCTAATCCACCCCAAACGCCAGAAGGACATTGCCCGCACGGCCCGCAGGAACGCCGTAGCCGGAGTTCGTGAACAGCATGCCGCCGACCACCACGGGGCCGCCGCCGCCGAATGACGCGCCGTTTCCTTTCACGCCGTTCACGGTCGTGAATTCGCGGTTCGCATCGAACGTCCACACGATCGTTCCGTCGGTCGTCGAGTAGGCACGCATCGCGCCGTCGGTCGATCCGGAGAAGACGATGCCCGGAATGACCGTGATCGCCGCCGACTGCGCTCCGCTGCAGTTCGGCGCCGGACCGCTGCACGCGGGCGGCGGCGCCGGCGTGAGCCACGTGCGCTGCCCGGTCGCAAGGTTCACGGCATGCAAGCCACCAGGATTCTCGAGGCGGAAATCCGACACGGGGAAATACGCGTTCACGCCGTCGACGGCGGGCCCCCACTCGATCCCGCCGAGTGTGCCGCCGCGTCCGGCACGGTATTCCCACATCACCGCGCCCTTCTTTTCCGGATCGAGCGCCCATCCCTGGCCCGATTTCTGGCCGACAACGATGGCGTCTTTCCCGTTCGGCAGCTTTGCGAGGATGGGCGAGTCGCCGAGGTCGAAGTCAGGACCAATGTCCGCGGCGTTCGCCGCACAGTTGTTGCCCGCCGGCGGACAGCCGACAATCCACACGTCCTTCGAAAGAAGCTGCGACACCCAGCGAATCCTGCCCGAGTCGAGATCCATCGCGACGACGGCGTCGCTCGTCGGCTGCTGCGGCTCGGTGTACATGTTGCCGGTCGAGACGTAAACCAGTTTTCTCGCGGCGTCTATCGTCGGCGCGCTCCAGATACCTGCGCCCGACGGTCCCCATCTTTCGGTGCCGGCGTTCGTCTTGCCGAGCGGCTTCGCGTTCTCCGGCAGCGTGTAGGTTTTCCAGGCGACCGCGCCGCCGGCCACGTCGAGAACGACGAGGCTGCCGCGGAAGGTGCAGCACGGGTACGCGGGGTTTCTCGCGTCGGCCTCCTCGGACGAAGCCACCGGAACGTAGAGGCGCTCCTGATAGAGCGTCGGCGCACCCGTGACGCGCGACCCTGGATGTTCGTCCACCTTGTGCGCCCACAGCAAGTCGCCCGTTCGCGCATCGAGCGCATAAACGTGGGCGGACAGATCGCCGACGTAGAGCGTATAGGCCCTTTCGCCAGCGGCCGTCCGGCGCAGGCCGAGCGTTGCGGCCGCTCGAACCGCGCTCTGCGCCTTGAACGTCCAGTAGGTGCAGCCGGTCTTCGCGTCGAGCGAATACACGGTGCCATTCTGGCTGCCAACGAACACGCGGCCGGCGCCAACCGTCGGCTGCGCGTACGCCGACACGGTATCCGGGAATCCGAACGCCCACTTCAGTTTCAAGCTCGGCACCTGGGCGGCCGTCAAGCCTGGCCTGATCGGCGGGCTGGAAGCGCGTGTTGCCAACTCCCGCGCCCCATCCGTTCCAACGCGGACCGGCGAACGGATCGCCCAGCGGCGCCGCCACCATCTGCGGCGCGCAGCGCGACGGATCGCGCGCCGGTGTCTGCGCGAACACGCTCGCAGGCACCAGTACGAAGACGACGACGTACGACGCAGAGATCGCAGAGCACGCAGAGTTCATCAATCTCTGCGGCCTCTGCGAACTCTGCGTTCCATCGTCGTAAAAGTTGATCGCAGTTGTCATTTCGCGGCTACTGATCTTCATACTCGCGCCTCGACGCGGCGCCGCGCCGCGATGTCGGCCCACACGGCCAGGACCACGATCACGCCCGTGACGAGCGGCTGCCAGTTCGCGTTGACCGTCAACAAGTTCATGCCGTTCAGGACCAGCGTCAGCGTGACGGCGCCGACCAGCGTACCCAGAAGGCCCCCCACACCACCAAACAGCGACGCACCGCCGATGAGTACCGCCGCAACCGCCGGCAGCGTGAGCGGTTCGCCGATGTCGGCCTCCGCCGAATTGAGCCGGGCGAGATACACGATGGCGGCCAGGCCGGCCATCGCTCCGCTCAAGAGATACGCGAGGTTCAGCCGCGCGCGTACCGGGATACCAGACAGCCGGGCGGCTTCCCTGTTCGCCCCAATCGCGTAAATCTCGTGGCCGAACGTAGTGTAGCGCGTAAACACGCCTCCGGCGATCAGGAATGCCCCCATCACATAGACGGGAACCGGCACGCCCAGCCAGTACCCGCTGCCGAGCGCGCGAAATCCCGGCGAAAATCCGTGAATCGTGTCGCCCGCCATATACCAGTACGTGATGCCTTGGAGAACCCACAGCATGCCGTACGTCGCGATGAACGGTGGCAGACGCAGGAGCGTAATCATCAGCCCGTTCAACATGCCGACCGCACCGCCGCAGAGCAGTCCGGCGCCGATGCCGAGCGTGATCGACCCGGTCGCCTTCATCACGGTCGCGGCGAGACACGCCGACAGACCCACGTTTGCGCCAACAGACAGGTCGAGGCCGGCCGTCAGAATCGTCAGCGTCAGACCCGAAGCGATGAGAAACGTCAGGCTGGCCTGCCGGAGGACATTCAGCAGGTTCGACACCGTGAGAAACGCGTCGCTCGACGCCGCGAGCGCCGCGACAACGCCGGCGACAACGATCAGGCGATAGACCATCGTCTTCACGCGGCGCCTCGCAACCGGCCCTTCGCCAGCGAAGTCTTCACCGAATCGATCACAAGGGCGACGATGACCAGGAGGCCGATGCTGGCCACCTGGAGCGACGACGACACTTCGAGCACGTTCAGACCGTTCTTGAGCACGCCGACCGTCAGCACGCCCACGAGCGTGCCAGCGAGCGTTCCCCGGCCCCGCTCGAACGACGTGCCTCCAACAATCACCGCGGCAATCGCGTCGAACTCCATCCCAATCGCGGCGACGGGATGGCCGGCGTTCATTCGCCCCGTCAGCAGCAGGGCCGCAAAGCCAGCCATCAGTCCGCCAAGGCCGTAGATGCCGATGTGATACGGCATGACGCGCACGCCGGCGAGCACCAACGCCTCTCGGTTGCCGCCGATGGCTGTGACATACGTGCCGAAGCGCGTGTGATGGAGCACGAAATGAAACGCGATGTAGGCCGCCGCCGCCACGAGCACGGAAAACGGCAGGCCGGCGACCGTGCTGTTGTAGAGCGCCGGCAGCCGGTCGCCGATCCCGACGACGCTCTGACCGTCGGTGGCAACGAGCGCGACGCCCTGCGCGATGCCGAGCGTCCCGAGCGTGGCCACAAAGGGCGGAATGCCGACCACGGTGACCAACAGACCGTTGCCAATGCCGAACGCCAGGCCCACGCCGAGCGCCGCCACAAACGCCAGCGGTAAGGGGCGCCCCTCCGACAGCAGCAGCGCCAGGGCGACGCCCGACAGGCTGAGGACGGCGCCCATCGAGAGATCGAGGCCTTCGCTCATGATGATGAGCGTCATCGGCAGCGCGAGCAGCAGGAGCACCGACGACTGCACGCCGATGTTGAGGATATTGGCGGGTGTGGCGAACCCGCTGCCGAAGATCGAGAACACCAGAGCCAGCAGGACGAGCACGTAGCCCGCGCCCGGGATATCACGCATGATGCATGGCCAGCCGCAGGATGTTCTCTTCGCTGAGCGCCTGGCTGACGCCGGGCGCACGCCGGCCCAGCTCGCCGACGATGGTTTTGTCGCGCATGACGTAGACACGGTCGCAAACCGACACCATCTCGGCCAGTTCAGAGCTGATCATCAGGACCGCCGCCCCATTCGCGACGAGACCCTCGATGAGGCTGTAGATCTCCGCCTTGGCGCCGACGTCGATGCCGCGCGTGGGCTCGTCGAAGATGAAGAACCGCGACTTCGCGTTGAACCACTTGGCGATCACGACTTTCTGCTGGTTGCCGCCGCTCAGGAACTTCGTCAGCCGCCGCGGCGACGGCGTGGAGATGCGCAGTTGGTCGATCAGGGCGGCCGCGGCGCGTGCGGCCGTGGCCGGCTGGTACCAGCCGCTCGGAAACAGGACGCGCAAGCCGGCGGCCAGTACGTTGTCCTGCACCGATCGCATGAGCGCGAGGCCTTCCGCCTTACGGTCCTCGGGCACGAGGCCCGCGCCCGCGCGAACGGCACCCACCGGCCCCTTCTTCGCCGGCGTCCCGTCGAACCTGACACGACCGCGGACAATCCGATCGGCGCCGAAGATCGCGCGCGCAAGCTCGGTCCGGCCCGCGCCGACCAGGCCCGCAAGGCCGACAATCTCGCCAGCCCTCACCTCGAGGCTGGCTCCGCGCACGCCGTTCTCGGCATCCACGTCTTGCACGTCGAGGACCACCTTGCCCGGCTCCTCGCAAAACCGCTGACGATAGGTCGTCGTCACCTGGCGGCCGACCATCAGCGGCACCAGCTCGCCCATGCTCGTCTGAGAGGGGACGAGCGACCGGACGTTGCGGCCGTCGCGCAAGACGGTGACCGCATCGCCGATGGCGAAGATTTCCTGGAGGCGGTGCGAAATGTAGACAATCGCAACGCCGTCGCGCTTGAGGATCCTGATCCGATCGAAGAGCCGGTCGATCTCGGGCCCCGAGAGCGCCGCCGTCGGCTCGTCCATCACCAGGATGCGCGCGTTCTGCGAAAGCGCCTTGGCGATCTCGACAATCTGCTGCTGCGCCACGCCCAGCGTGCCGACGAGCGTGTGTGTGTCGAGATCGACGCCGAGCGTGTCGAGCAGACGCCTGGCCTCGCCGTGCAAGCGGCGGCGATCGAGGCTGCCCGGGACGCGGCCGCGAAATTCACGGCCGAGAAAAATGTTCTGCGCGATATCGAGATAGGGAACGAGCGAGAATTCCTGAAAGATGACCGCGATGCCGAGCCGCCGGGCGTCGGCCGGCGACGCGATGACGACCGGCCGGCCGTCGACGAGCACCTCGCCCTGGTCGGGACGCTGCGCGCCGCATAGCACTTTGATGAGCGTCGACTTCCCCGCCCCGTTCTGGCCGAGCAGCACATGTACCGTTCCCGCGTCTACCGAGAGCGACACATCCTCGAGCGCTCGAACTCCGGGAAACGACTTGCAAATCCCACGCATCTCGAGAATCGGCGGCACGGCGCGTGAATTATACCGAGTCGCGCCGCTCCACAACGAGGCGCTGGTTGCTCGTGCCAAAGAAGGGCGCGGCCAGCAGATCGAACGCCGAACACAACGCAACGAGCGGCACGTTGCCGAGCACGCACAGGCTCGCGAGCTGCGGCACCCGTGACTCCGAGGCGGCATGGTGCAGCGATTGCACCCAAAACGCCGGGCTCGCCAGATGCGCCGACTCCACGGCGCGCAACCCGCAGCGGTCCGCGAGCGTGCGCAAGTTCCGCTGGTTGAACAGCACCATGTGACGCGGAAAGTGGTAGCCGCCCCAGTAGCGGCCCGCGAACCACCGCGCGTCGAGGCTGTCCGTGTCGGGTGTTTCGATCGCGATGTGCCCACCGGGCGCGAGCGCCGCCGCGAGCATCGTCAACAGCCGATCGGGATACGGGACGTGCTCGATCACCTGATTCAGGATAAACAGATCGACGCCGAGCGGAACGTGCGCCGTCTCGATAGGCGCGGCCACCACATCGATTCCGGCCGACACAAGACCATCCAGGTGCGGACCCGGGTAGTCCCAGCCGATCAGGCGAAACCGCGATCCGTATCGCGCTCTCAGCAGCCGAAGGAGTGTTCCGTCGCCGCAGCCGACGTCGACAATGGTTCCACCGGGCGGAACCCGCCGCGATGCAAGCGACGTCTTGCCACGCTGCACGAGATCGCGGGCCATCCGCATGACCGGGATTCAGCTGATCGAAGCGGTACCAGACGTAATCGGGCGGATACAACGCCGCGATCTGGTCGTCGGCGGGACGCGGATCGAGCACCAGCGTCGCACAGGCGGTGCAGCGGGCAAACCCGAATTCCTGCGCGCCCGTCACCGCGTGATGGAAGTCGGGCCCCCTGGCGACCTCAACGTGCGGATAGTCTGGCCCGCATAGCGGACAGACGCCCGGTTCGACCGTCACCGCCGTCACGACCGGCGCGCGAGAGGAAACCGCCCGTCTCCCCTGCCGACGAACCGCGCGGTCGGCCCCATGAAGGACACGATCTCGGCGAACCGCGTCGAATCCGAGCGGTTGGGTCCCGAGGCGTGCCAGAGCAGGCTGTGGAAGAAGATCACGTCGCCCGCGTCGACCGGGAGCATGACTTCGCGCTCGGTCTTCAGAACGCTCGGCGGCACGCGAAAGTCCTGGAAGTCGAAGAGCACCGGCGCGTACTTCGTCGCCTCGGCCAGGATCCACCGCTTCGCCTTCCAGGCCAGCATGCTGCCGCCGGTCCCTTCCGGATTGTCGCCAGTGCCGGAGAGCGACACGAGCGCACGGAGGGCACGCGTGATGGGCGGCGGCACCTCGTAACGCCCGCGCAGGTAGATGCCATGTTCGACGGATCGCGTATGCGTGCCGGGCACGACGCAGAGACAGCTGGCTTCCGCGGGCACATCGCCGAGGCCGATCCAGGCCGAGACGAGCGCCTTCGGCTCGACATCCCAGTACGCCGAATCCTGATGGTAGGAGAACACACCGCCGGTGCGCGCCGGCTTGACGACGAGGACGTCGCGGAAACGGCGGCTGCCGGCGCCGATGAGCGTCTCCACGACGTCAACCAGGCTGTCGCGCGTCGCCAGCTCGTTGAACCGCGAATCACGCTCCACGAGCCCGCTCGCCTTGATCAGCTTCGCGACGCCTTGGGCGTCGAACGCTGTCTGGACGTACGGCGACGGTTCCGCCCCGGCGTCACGCACGAGCGACTCGGCGTGCGCGCGCAGCGCCATCACCTCGGCGCGCGGGAAGAGTCCGCGCACGACAACGAAGCCCTCGCGATCGAACGCATCGCGCAGAGCGGTTTCCGACCGAGGAGTGTTGACGACGTAAGAGGCGATGGCCCAATTATCGGCCAGATCGGCGCGGCCTCACGAAACAGGCTGGAGGACCTTGAACTGACGCGGCTGAGGCTGCGTTTCGGCGCTCGTCAGGGTCACTTCGTCTGGGTTGTAGAGCTGCGTCAGCGGCAGAAGCGCTTCCGGCAGCGGTTCGCTTTCCATGTGTTTTCGCGAGAGAACGAGCAGCAGGAACAGGCGGAGCTCCAGAAGGAAGTTCTTCCGTGGCATCATCCGAAGCAGACGCAGCCAGCGGCGCGGGCTGAGCAGGTAGAACCTGACGTACCCGCGTTTGAGGACCGATCGCATGTCGACGCCGTAGGCGGCTGCATACCACGGCGTCTTCGCGTTGTACTCCTGCAGGGCCTGCGACTCGAGCGCGGCGGCGTTTTCCTTGAGGGCCAGATCGTAGAGGGGCGTCCCCGGCTGCGGCACGACATGGAAGAAGTACGCCTGCGCGAGATCGCTCGTGACCGCGTAATCGAGAGTCGCCTCGATTTCCTCGGCCGTTTCCGTCGGAAAGCCGAGCATGAAGAAGCCGCGAACCAGGACGCCGCGGTCGGCCATCCAGCGGATCGCCTGCTGCGCGCGGTCGACCTTCAGGTGTTTCTTGATGAGCGTCTGCAGCCGCGGCGTAATCGTTTCGATCGCGACACACGCGGCATACGTTCCGGCCCGCGTCAGGGCTTCGCAGCCCTCCTCGTCCAGGACGTCGAAGCGCAGCCCGTTGGGAAAGCACATGTGCATCTTGTAGGGTTCGATCGCCCGGCACACCGCCTTCATACGCGGCGGGTTCATGTTGAAGATGTCGTCGACGACTTCGAGCTCGTCGACTCCCAGGTCGCTCAGGAGCTTGACCTCGGCGGCGACGTTCTCCGGCGAGCGCCAGCGGAATGTCTTGCCGAAGATGTCGTGGCAATACGTGCACAGGAACGGGCAGCCCCGCGACGTGAAGATGGGCGCGTAGCGCTTGCCCTTGAGGAGCGACATGAAGTTGCGGATTTTCGCGTAGCGGTCGAAATCGACAAGGTCCCAGGCCGGCAGCGGGAGCGCGTCGAGGTCGTCAACCGTCCCGGCCGGCTTCTTGAGTGTCTTGCGCAGGAGATCGGCATTGTTGACGAAACCGTGCCCGGGGGCGGCGCGCCATGTCAGGCCGACGATGTCGTCCAACGTCTTGTCGCCGCGAAACCAGCGTTGGCAGGCCACCGGAAACGCCCAGTCCGCTTCGCCGTCGAAGATCCAGTCGTACACGCCCGTCGCGCAGATTTTTTGTGTGTTCCGATGGGCGAACGGTCCGCCGAGGGCGACGATGGTTCCCGGAAAGTCTGTCTGGGCCATCAAGGCCAGCTTGCCCGACTCCTCCGCTTCCCAATTGAGGGCGGTCAGGCCGAGCACGTGCGGGCGAAATTCCTCGAGGAGTTCACGCGCCTGAAAGTACCTGCGCCTGTCGAGCGTCAGATCGACCACGCGGACGTCGACGTCAGCGCCGAATGTCTTCCGTAGCGTCGCGGCCAGATACAGGAGGCCCAGCGGCGGACACGCCATGGGCATGCGGGTGGGCTGGTACGGCTTGACCAGCAGCACGCGAAGCGGCGTTCCCGGCGGATCGATCATCGCGGGTATCCTTTCGCGGTGTAACAACGATGGGCATTATGTCGTATTTATAGAACTCCCCCGCCGAAATTCATAAAGAAATGGTAGTCAGGGCCGCCGGAGGACGAAGTCCATATGACAGGTGTGGCCAAACGCCATCTCGAGCACTGTCAACGGGATCGCGGCAAGGATAAGCGCTGGATACCACGGTTCGGCCGTCGCCAGAAACGGGCGATGCCGTTGGTTCGCCCAGGCCCGGAGCCCGGATTGTGCCCACTGAGTCGCGCCCGAGAGCGAGTTCGAGATTTTCACCACCTCCAGGCCCGCACGCGCGGCATGCCGGGCCAGCGTCTCGTGCGTAAAGACCACGAAGTGATGCGGCACGTGCCACTGGTTCCAGGATTCGCCCCAGAACCGGCAGCCGAACGAAGCGCAGTTCGGCGTCTGGCCGACGATGACGCCGCCCGGCACAAGCGCCTCCTTGAGCCGGGCCAGGACATGCGACGGACTCGGCACATGCTCGATGACGTGGAACATGTGGACCACGCCCACGCTGCCGGGAGGCACGTAGTCGAATAGATCATTCTCATCGCAACGGAACGCGGGAATCCCCTGCGTTCGCAGCGACGCGAGCGGGCCCTCGAAGATGTCCGTCCCCACCATGTCCAGGGAACACCCCACCTTCCGGAGCTCGGAGAGCCACGTTCCCGTGCCGCATCCGTAGTCCAGCAGGGTGCGCGTCCCGGCCGGCATGAGGCGCTCGATCTGCCGGCGCTTGGAACGGGCGACTCGCCGGGCAAGCGTCTTCATGATGGCGCCGCGGCTCTGTACGCCTGGAAGCATTTGTAGTCGCTCGGATAGTAGACGTCGAGATCGCGCGGGTCGGGCCTCTCACGCAGGTAGACGAGACCGCAGTCGGCGCAGCCGCCCAACCGAAAACGCAGCGCGCGGAACTCGGGCGGCAGCCGGTCCGCGTCCTCATCGTCGAGCATCGGGCCGAGGATTGGTGTCCACCGCGCGCTGCCGCAGAAGTCGCAGTCAGCGACAATGCGAGGCCGCGGTACGCGCGCCGGGGCTGTGGCCGCGGTCACGACGTGCCAGCGGAGCCGCCTCCGCCAGGGCTTCGGCGCTCAGGCGGACGTCGCCCCGGCGTGCGGCCGAGGAGGCGCTCGCGCAACGAGTGCAGATAGCCCGGGGCCACCGTGAACGGATACCGTCCGGCCGTCGCCGCAGCGGACGCTTTGGCGGCAGGCAGGCGATAGTGCGGAATGGACGGATACGCGTGGTGCAGCGCGTGAAAATGAAAATGGCACGGCGAGAACCAGGCGGCTTCGAGTGGACCCGGCGAGTAATCCCGGAGACGGTGCTCGACCGGCACGTCCTCGTCGTCATCGACGCTGTGTTCCACGAAGGCCCGCACGCAGGTGCAGAACGCGGCCACGGTCGAGAGCGGAAGCAGCCAGAGCAGCGGATAGGCCCACACCCCCAACCACAGCGTCGCCCCGCCGAAGAGAAGCGCCTGGGTTGCCGCGACACGCAGCCATTCGGCACCCGCCGGAAGGTCCGCTGAGTCGTCGCCGACGTCGATCCGCGCGCGGCGGCGGATGAGGACGCTCCAGATGGTCGAGGCGAGAAGCGTGCCCAGGAGCCGGCCCGCCAGGAACCGGAACAGCCGCGCACGAGTCTCGCGATCGGCATTGCTGTAGTTGACCCAGTCCGGATCGTCCTCGAAGCCGACGCGTTTGTGGTGGCGCAGGTGTCGCCTCCGGTCGTGATGGAACGGGATCCCGACCGGGTACGCGTAGAGCCAGGCGCCAACCCAATTGTTCAGCGATCGCGGAAGGAAACAGAGGCCGTGCCAGGCGTCGTGCGCGAGGTTCGCGAGGGCGCTCTGCCGGCTGCCCACGATCACGGCGGCCGCGACGTAGGCCCACCAGCGGTCGAGGCGGTGCGCGACAAAGAGAGCCGCGAGGATGGTGCCCCACGCCGCCACGAGATCGAGGGCCGACCGCGCGTTCGACACCCGCGAGAGCTGGCGCAGGTCGTCGATGCGGAAGACGTTCTGAGCGCCGTCTGCCCCACGAGGCGCGGCTGCAGGCTTGCGAAGGATGACGAGCATGTTGGACGACTGCCCGGTCACCACACGATTCGCCGCGTCGACCAGCGCGAAGGCGCCGATGCGTGCGATGTTCCAGACGCTGTTCTCGATGAATCGGTGGTCCGACGGAAACACCGCGTCGTTCATGCGAGCCCCGATGCGGCCGCGCAAGAGCGAGTGGAACGTCCAGGTCCAGAAGGTGCCGTTCGTCGAAAAGCACGTATCGACGTGCTCAAAGCCGGCGCGTTCGGCGAGCTTCCGCACGCTCCCGGGATGCAGCAACGTCCAGTGCCGGGGCGCATGAAGCCCGCCCCAGTTGCGGCCGAAGGCACGGGCCTCCCAGGTTGCGGTATTCGGCGTGATGAAGACACTCAACCCGCCTGGCTTCAGCAGTTCCCACGTCTTGCGCAGGTAGGCGTATGGCGACTCGACGTGCTCGATGAGGTGGGAACTGTGGACGAGGTCGAAGGCCTCACCTGGCGCCGGCACATAGTCCTCGAAGCGTCCGGCGGTCGCGGAGAATCCGCGCGTGCGGCACAACGCCGCGGCGTCCGCGGACAAATCGACTCCGGAGCCCACGACTCCATAGGCTTCCTTCATCGCTTGGAGACTCGATCCGCCTCCGCAGCCGATGTCGAGCCACGTCTTTCCTGGACCGAGCTCGATGTATTTCGCGATCGGACGGATGCGACTCTTGAACAGGACGGAACTGAGCCTGGCGAAAAGGCCGGCGCTCGCCTTCTCGTCTTCCTCGTCTTCCTTGTCTTCCGGCCGAACCATCGCGTCTCGAACGTACGCGTAGTAGTTCGGCGGGTAGATGATGTTCAGCGCCGACGCGTCCGGCCGCGGGTCCAGATACCAGGCGCCGCAGTCCTCGCACTCCATGAGCGGAAACCGGTCGTCGGTGGTTGTGGTGTATTCGTGCTCGGCCACTTTCACGCGCTCATGCCGACGGTTGGAGTCGCATGCCGGACACCGCGGCACCGCCTGGACCGCGATCCCTGATGTCGGCGCGCGGCGCCAGTCCGCCCGCGCCTCGGTCATCGCGGTGCAGCGGCCGGTGTCGATGGCCGCCAGAGCTTGCGGATGGTCGAGAAATACGTGTCCTCGTGGCCGAATCGAGGATCGTCGAAGGCGCCGGCCGCCTCGAGCCGCCCGCGGAGCGCGGGCAGATACTGATACGACACCTGCGGCCACAAGTGATGCTCGGCGTGGTAGCAGAAGTTGAGCTTGCAGATGAGCAGACGCTCCCACACGCTGGCGCGGACCGTACGGACGAATCGCCCGGGCGTCTCGCCATAGTAGCCGCTGCCAGGGCTCGCTCCCATCTGCTCCTCGAGCGGTCGATGCTCCATCATCGCGCGGAACTTCTGGAACAGCTCCGAAAGCGTAACGAGCGGGAGGAGCCAGAGCGTCACGTACAGCCAGGGGCTCGCCACCACCGTGAACACCAGGGCCACCACGGCCTGCGCAGCGATCAGCGAAGGCAGCGCCTCACGCGGATCTGGACCCGGCGTCCCGGCGGCGGCATCGCGTGCGTGATCGGCACGGCCGACGAGGACGCGGTGCAGGAGCTCGTAGCCGGTCAGGCTCCTCACGATTTCACGCAGGAGTCCTCCACCGCGCACGGAATGACGGTAGACGATCTTCGGATCCTCGTCGGTGCTGTAGGTGCGGTGGTGCTTGAAATGCCGATACCGGAAGATCGCCAGCGGAATGCCGGCGGGCGCCGCGAAGAGCCAGGCGCCCAGCAGATCGTTGAAGCGGCGGTGGCCCGGAAACAACGAATAGTGCGCGAACTCATGAGTCGCCAACGCGAGACCGTGCTGTCCACCGGCCATCAGCACGAACGCGCCCGCGAAGGTCCACCATGCCGGATGCAGCAGGTAGAGAGCGGCGGCCGCGACGATCTGGATCCAGATGAGGACAAGGTCCCGCGCGACGCGCCATCGAGCCGGCCGGCACAGTGACCCCATCTCCTGAGGGCTGATCAGGCCGCGAAATGGGCTGTGCGGGACTTCGACCAGGTCGTCCATGATTCAACGTTCTGGATAGCCGCAGCACGCTAACGAATTCAGGATTCTATCTGGAAATTCGCGGGAAGTATCGGCCTGCCCCTGCGGGGTCGTGTTGCGCCCGAAGGCAGTCACCAGTCTGGTTCCGCGCTATGATCCTCGCCCGACATGGCAGCGCGCCGGTCGTCACAGACGAAAAGGTCGGCCTCTCGCGGGCCGGCTCGGCGCGGGCCGGCCGACCCGGCGCGCCACGCACGATCCACTCTCTGGCTGTGTGCCACC
This sequence comes from uncultured Acidobacteriota bacterium, assembly GCA_963755195.1. Lineage (GTDB taxonomy): Bacteria > Acidobacteriota > Vicinamibacteria > Vicinamibacterales > CAVVIG01 > CAVQJU01. The sequence goes on from CAVWIZ010000002.1 coordinate 1,362,587, forward strand.
GCGATCGTGCTCCTCGGCTCGCTCGCCTACGCCAACAGCCTGGCAGGCGCGTTCGTCTTCGACGATCAGGTGTCGATTGTCGAGAACCCCGACATTCGACACGTGTGGTCGGTCGCAAGCCTTCGCTCCGCCTCGGGGGAGTCTCCCGTCCTTGGGCGGCCGCTGGTCACCCTGACGTTCGCCATCAACTACGCCATCGGTGGCCTGAACGTCGGCGGCTATCACGTCGGCAACATCGGTATTCACATTCTGTGCGCGCTGGTCCTCTTCGGCCTGATTCGCCGCCTCAGCGATTCGATCGCCTTCGCCTTCGCGTGCGCATCGTTGTGGATGGTCCATCCGCTGAACACCGAAACCATCGACTATGTCAGCCAGCGAACCGAGTCGATGATGGGATTGTTCTATCTGCTGACCATCTACGCCAGCGTGCGCGCCCATGCCGCCGCACGGCCGACTCGGTGGCTCGCCGCGGCCGTGTTCTCGAGCGTCCTTGGAATGGCGTCCAAACAGTCGATGGTGACGGTGCCCCTGGCGGTTGTGCTCGTCGATCGGGTGTTCTTCTTCGAGTCTCTGCGGGAGGCGTTTCGCCGCCGATGGCGCTTCTACACCGCCGTCGCCGCATCGTGTCTCGTCATCGTGGTGACTTTGCTCGTGAGCCCGCCGGCCCACTCGGTCGGCCTCTCCTCCGGCGTGAGTCCGTGGATCTACCTGCTCAATCAGAGCCTCATGATCACGCGCTATCTTCAGGTGGCCGTCTGGCCGCGAGGGCTGGTCGCGGACTACGGCCTCCCTCGCGTCCTCGCGCTGACGGATGTCCTCCCCCAGATGCTGTTCATCGCCACACTGCTCGCGCTGACCGCTGCGGCATTGCGATATCGGCCGAAGCTCGGCTTCCTCGGCGCCTGGTTCTTCCTCACGCTCGCGGTGACATCGAGCGTGGCACCGATTGCGACAGAAGTCGGAGCCGAGCGACGGATGTACCTGCCCCTGGCGGCAGTCGTGGTCCTGGCGGTCTCCCTGTTCGAATGGGTGTCGAGCCAAGTCCGAACGACCCGGCTCGCCCCCACGCCACGCACCGTGGCCATCGCGTGCGTCGGCGTATGGGCTGCCGTCGCCGCCACGTTCGTGGCGGGCACCGTCGCTCGCAACCGGGAGTACTCGTCGGCCCTGCAGCTCGCGCGCACGGTGATCGATCGCTGGCCCACCGGGCACGCACGTCACGTCCTGGGCACCGAGCTCCTGAAGGTCGGCCGTCGCGATGAGGCGATGGCGGTCTTGCGCGAGGCCGTTCGCGACGATCCACGATCCCACTACACGCTGGGCTTCGCCTTGTTCGAGGACGGGCGGTTCGCCGAGGCTCGCGAGCTGCTGCAGGAGTTCGTCCGTCTGGAGCCACTGCTGCTCGAGGCGGTGAACGCCCGATCGCTCATCGGGCGCACGTGGTTCACGGACGGACAACTCGACGCCGCCGCCGAGCAGTTCGCGTTGGCCCTGGCCATGCAGCCGTCCTTCCCGGATGCGCGTCTCGGTCTGGGAGAGGTCCGCTTTGCGCAACAGCGGTACGCCGACGCCATCGGCGAGTACCGCGCCTACCTCAGCGGCAACGGCACAAGCGACGGCGTGTGGATCAACCTCGGCGTCTCCCTCCTGCGGACCGGACAGATCGACGACGCGATTTCCGCCTTTCGCCGCGCGGCCGAGCTGAACCCTCAATCCGGCTCGGCACAACGCAATCTCGCGGGCGCCTTGCTTGAAAAAGGCGACATAGACGAGGCGGCCCGGCACGCTCGCCAGGCCGTGGCCCTCCGCCCCTCGGATCCGCTGTCGCACGACCTGCTGGGCATGACCCTCGCCGCGCTGCGGATGCTCGACGACGCGATCGTCGAGTTCCAGCAGTCGTTGCGGCTCGATCCCAACGACGCCGAGGTGCAGGCGCACCTCGAGCAGGCCCTCCGCCTGAGAAGTGCGCGCGGCGCCCGATGAAGCTGCTCATTGTCATCCCGGCGCTCAACGAGGAAGGGAGCATCTCGACGGTGATTGAGCGGACGCTCGCGGCGCGCGCCGAGATCGTCGCGCGCACCGCGGTGACCGCCGTCCACGTCACCGTCGTCAGCGACGGCTCGACCGATCGCACGGTGGAGCGCGCGGCGGCGTTCGGAACGGCCATCAGCCTGATCGTCTTCAAGGAGAATCGCGGCTACGGCGCGGCCATCATGGAGGCGTGGCGCCAATCGGACGCCGAGCTGCTCGGCTTTCTGGACGCCGACGGGACGTGCGATCCGCGCTTCTTCGTCGACTTGTGCACAGCGATCCTCGACCGGGGCGCCCACATGGCGCTGGGCTCGCGCGTCCACGCGTCGAGTCACATGCCGCTCGTGCGGCGCGTGGGCAACGCCATATTTGCCGCCATGCTGACCGTGCTCGGATCGACGCGCGTGCGCGACTCAGCCAGCGGCATGCGGGTCGTCCGGCGCGATTGCCTGTCGGGGCTGATGCCCCTGCCCGACGGGCTGCATTTCACGCCGGCCATGAGCGCGCGCGCGATTCTCGCCGACGATCTGACGGTCGCCGAGGTCGACATGCCCTACGACGCGCGCACCGGGCGGTCGAAGCTGCGGCCGGTTCGCGACGCGTTTCGCTTCTCGCACGTCATTCTGACTGCCGCCACCCTGCACCGGCCGTCACGGACGCTCGGCATCGTCGCCGTCTTCGCCTTCGCCTCGGCGCTGTTCTGGACCGGCCGCCTCGCGTGGCAGTACCAACCGGTACGGCGCGTTCGAGCTCTGGATGATCTACCACTTCGTCGTCATCCAGTTGTCGACGACAGCGGGCGTGCTGCTGATGACGGCCGGGTATCTCGGCCGCAAGGCCGTGGGCATCACGCTGTCGGGCGGGGCCCCCGGCCGGCGGCTGGCGCCCGGCTGGGTTGGCGCGTTTCTCTCGCACCGGGTGTTCTGGTTCGTTCCGCTTGCTTTGATGGTCCTCGGCACGCTGGCCGTCGCGCCGGCGGCCGTCGACTACGTCGGCACGGGCTTCATCGACCCGGCGAAGCACCACTGGTCGAGATTCTTCGCGATGTCGTTCGCCTTCTCCCTCGCGTTCATCCTGGCTTCGGCGCGACTGGTGGACATCACACTCAATCTCCTCGCCGATCGCATCCGGTTTCTGAAGAGCGGCGTCGCCATCTCGTCCGAAACGGAGTCGAGAGGCCCCCGCACGTGACGGCTGTCACCGAATGGGAGCAAGCCTACCAACGCTTCGAAACACCCGAACAGGAGCGGCGCAAGTTCACCCGGCGCCTCCGAGGGCTCGGCGTGCATGAGTGGAGCCGGGAGACACGCGTGCTGGAAATCTGCTCGGGGCGCGGCAACGGCCTCGTCGCATGGCGGCGGCTCGGGTTCTCGAACGTGTTCGGCGTCGATCTTTCGCTGGCGCTCGTCGAACGTTCGGAGAGCCGCCGGTGGTCGGTCGTGGGCGACGCCCGTCGATTGCCCATCAGCACTGCGTCGCGGGATGTCGCGATCGTCCAGGGTGGACTCCACCATCTGATCTCGCTCGACGATGTGCGCGAGGCGTTGGCGGAAATGCACCGCGTGCTCAAGCCGGACGGCCGCGTGATCATCATCGAGCCCTGGCAGACGCCCTTTCTCCGGTTCGTGCATCTGGTCGCCGAAACGAGGCTCGCACGCCGACTGTCAGGTACGCTCGACGCCTTCGCGGCGATGACTGACGCGGAGCGGCCGACCTACGAAGCCTGGCTCGCCCGCCCCCAGCCGATCCTCGCGGCGGTGACCAAGGAATTCGAGGGGATCGTGGTCCGAAGGCGCCTGGGCAAGCTCGTGTTTCTCGGCCGGCCGTTGCCGCGTCGCTGAAGCACGGTATCATGCGCATCCTATGAATGCCTCCGAGCGATCGGGCAATTCGTGGCTCGCCGCCGCCGGGCTTGGGCTCTCGGGGTGGTTTGAGCGCTGGTTCCCCGATGCGTTCGCTCTGGCCCTCGTCGCCGTCGGCGTCGTCTATGTCGCGAGCGTCGCCGTGGGCAACTCGCCAGTGCAGGCGGCCGAGTGGTTTGGCGCCGGATTCTGGGATCTCGTCAACTTCACGATGCAGATGGCGATGATCATCGTCACCGGGTACGCGGTGGCGACGGCGCCGCCTGTCTACCGCGTGATTCGCCGGATCGCCGAAATCCCGAAGACCGGCCGCGGCGCGGCCGCGTTCGTCGCGCTGTTCTCGATGCTGACGTCGCTCATCTCCTGGAGCTTCAGCCTGATCTTCAGCGGGCTGCTGGCGCGCGAGGTGACGCATCGTGTCCGCGGCGCCGACTATCGCGCCATCGGCGCTGCCGCGTATCTGGGCACGGGCAGCGTGTGGGCGCTCGGGCTGTCGTCGTCAGCAGCGCTCATCATGGCGGCGCCCAGTTCGCTGCCGCCGTCGATTCTGGCCATCAGCGGCGTGATCCCGCTCGGCCAGACACTCGGGCTCTGGCAAAGCCTGTTCATGATTGTCGTGATACTGGCAGCCTCGATGGCCATCGCGTTTTACTCCGCGCCCTCAGCCGAACACGCGCGAAGCATGCAGGACATGGGCGTCACCTACGAAGCGGTCGCATCCCCACGCGACCAACCCGAGAAACCTGGCGAGTGGCTCGAGTACAGCCCGTTTCTCAGTGTGGTGGTGGGACTGTTCGGCGCCGTGTATCTGGTGCGCGAAGTGGCCGCCAAAGGCGCGCCAGTGATTCTCGAGCTCAATCACTATGTCTTCCTGTTTCTGATTGCCGGCCTGATCCTTCACTGGCGCCCGCGGTCGTTCGTGCGGGCGATTGCGGCGGCGGTGCCGTCGGTCGCCGGAGTCCTCATTCAGTACCCGCTCTACGCCGGGATGGTGAGGATGATGACGGAGTCGGGCCTGGCCAGCCAGCTCGCGCATTTCTTCGTCGCCGTCTCGACACCGCACAGCTATCCGGTGCTCGTCGGCGTCTACTCGGCGTTCCTGGGACTGTTCGTCCCGTCCGCCGGGGGCAAGTGGTTGATCGAAGCGCCGTACATGCTCGAGGCCGCCAAGGTGCTGCACGTCCACCTCGGCTGGGTCGTGCAAACCTACAACGCGACGGAGGCTCTTGCCAATCTGATCCACCCGTTCTGGATGCTGCCGCTGCTCGGCATCCTCGGCCTCAAAGCCCGCGACATCGTCGGCTACTCGGCGTTGCAGTTTGTCATCCACGTCCCCATCGTGCTGTTCCTGGTCTGGAGCCTCAACTACACGCTGGAGTACGTCGCACCGGTGCTTCGCTGAGCGAACATTCCGGCCCCGATCGTTATGCATCGGTGACGCGCGTGCTGGTCCGCGTCCTCATCCTCAACCTGTGCGTCGCGCTCGCCAAGATCGTGTTCGGCTATGCCAGCGGCGCCATCAGCATCCTGTCGGACGGATTTCACTCGCTCACGGATGCCGCGTCGAACGTCGTCGGCATCATCGGCATTCGCGCCGCCCGACGGCCGCCCGACGAGGATCATCCGTACGGACATCGCAAGTACGAAACCGTCGCCGCGGCTGCCGTCACGGCGTTTCTCCTGCTCGTCATGCTGGAGGTGCTGCGCAACGCGTTCAACCATCTGGCCGGCCGCAGCGCGCCCCACGAAATATCGGCGGCCAGCTTCGTCGTGATGGTGGTCACCGTTGGCGTGAACCTGTTCGTGATTTGGTATGAGACGGGCGAGGCAGAGCGTCTCGGGAGCGAGATGCTGATGGCTGATGCTCTCCAGACACGCGGGGACGTCTGGACGTCGCTGACGGTGATCGCCGCCCTGGTCGGCGTGCGCTCGGGGCTGCCGATTCTCGATCCGATCGCCGCGCTGGTGGTCGCCGTGTTCATCGGCCACGCTGGCTACCAGATTGCGCGCACGACGACGGGAATCCTCAGCGACCGGATCGTGATGTCGGACGCGGATCTCGAACGGGTCGTCATGAGCGTGCACGGCGTGCTCGGCTGTCATCGAATCCGCACGCGGGGGTCGGCCGATCACGTATTCCTCGACTTGCACGTTTGGCTGCCGCCCGACATGCCTCTCACCGACGCCCATGACCTCTCGCACGTTGTGAAAGACCGATTGATGGTGCGCTATCCACAAATCGCCGATGCCGTCATCCATATCGAGCCGCCGCCGGCCGGCCACTCACAAAACGGGACGGCGGGGCCCCGCGCTTAGGTGAGCCCGGCACTCTGGCCTCGCAGTCTTGACAGGCCGTGCACACGTTCGTAGAGTCTGGCGTCCGACAAAAGGAGCCGATCGCGTGAAACCCAAGGTACTGGTCACCCGTAGAATCTTCGACGAATCACTCGGCATGCTCGCCAAACATTTCGACGTCGACAGCAATCAGAAAGACCGGCCGCTCGACGCCAAACAGTTCCTGCAGAAGCTCAAGGGCAAGGACGCCGCCATTACGCTCCTGACCGACATCATCACGGACGATGTGCTGGCGAGGAATCCACAGCTGAAAATCGTGTCGAACGTCGCCGTCGGGTACAACAACTTCGACGTGCCGGCCGCCACGCGGCGCGGCGTGATGATGACCAACACGCCCGGCGTGCTGGACGATACGACCGCCGACTTCACGTGGTGTCTGATCCTGGCCACGGCCCGGGGCCTCATTCAGGCCGACAAGACGTTCCGGTCCGGCAAGTGGAAGGGTTGGGGCCTGATGCAGTTCCTCGGACACGACGTCCACGGCAAGACGATTGGCATCTGCGGCTTCGGACGGATCGGCAAGGGGGTGGCACGGCGCGCGATGGGCTTCGACATGAAGGTGCTCTACACCGACGTCCAGCGCGCTCCCGAATCCGTGGAACGCGAGTTCGGCGCGTCTTATGTGGACAAGAACACCCTGCTCCGGGAATCGGATGTCGTGTCGCTGCACGTGCCGCTGTTCGCCGAAACCCGGCACTACATCGGCGCCGCCGAGATCGCCCTCATGAAGAAGAGCGCGATCCTGATCAACGCCGCCCGCGGACCGGTCGTGGACGAAAAGGCGCTGGTGAAAGCGCTCAAGCAGGGCCGCATCGCCGGCGCGGGCCTGGACGTCTACGAGAAGGAACCGCTGCCGGCGCCGGGCCTCGTCAAGCTTCCCAATACGGTGCTCGCGCCGCACATTGCCAGCGGGTCGGTCGAGACGCGGCTGAAGATGTCGAACATGGCGGCGGCCAACTGCATCGCCGGCCTGACGGGCCAGCGTCCACCCAACATCCTCAACCCAGAGGTCTTCAAGTCATAGGGCCGCCACGTGCTCTTCTCCCACGACCAGCGCTTCACTTGCGCGCAGTGCGGCAGGTGCTGCAGGCGGACGACCGTACCCGTCACCGCCGGCGAGGCTGAGGCCTACCGAAAGGCTGGCGTGTCGCGTTGGTTCACCGACGACGATGCCTCGAACGAGACTGGGACCGATCCGTTCGAGCCGATCCCTGGCTTCGGGGCGCTGCTTCGCATCCGCAAGCGGGCCGACGGCGCATGCGGCTTTCTCTCGCCGGAAGGTCTCTGCCGCATTCACGAGATGATGGGCGCCGACCGCAAGCCCATTGCCTGCCGGCTGTTTCCGTTCAGGTTCCATCCCGCCGATGACACGGTGGTCACGGCGAGCTTCTCCTGCCCCACGGTCGTCGCGAACGAGGGCGTTTCGCTTCCGTCGCAGGCACGCGAGCTGCGCGTTCTTCACGCGGCATGGACGCGTCTGCACCCGGAGCGTCCCGCGCCGGTCGAGCTCGTGTCCGGCCACGCGCTGTCCCGCCCGGCCCTCGCCGCGTTGCGAGGGATCCTGCGCGGGATCATCGACAGGCCCAGCCCTGAGGGTCGTCCCGACCTGCGTCAGAACCTGCGGAGGGTGGCGGCCTTCCTCGAAGACCTGTCGAGACCTCGCGTGCGCCGCCTGGCCCCGGATGCACTTCGCCGAGTACGTGGACGTGATGGGCGGTCACGCGCTCACGAACCAGAAACCGGCCGCGACACGGCCGGCCTCGCGCCTGGCTCGCCTGCTCTTCCGCGGCTTCCTGCTGACGGCGATATCGGTGCAGGTGCGGCTCGACGGAGGCAGCGGCCAGAGCAAGCTCCAGCTCCGCACTGCCCTCTTCCGCCTGCTCGCCCATCTGCACGGCCTCGCGCCTGGAACGGCGCGATTCGATTTGCGGCGCGCCGCCAAGATGCCGCTCCGCCTGGAAGACGATGCCGTGCACGCGATCGCGCACCGCTACCTGTGCGCCAGCTTCGACACAATCGGGACCGGGAGGCGACCGCTCTTGGACGAGGTGGCGATGATCGTCGCCCATCTGAACGCCGCCTGTGCGCTCGCGCGGATGCACGCCGCCATGTGCCTGAAACCGGCCGTGGACGGCGAGAGCTTCACGCAGGGCCTGCTCGAATCGGCCGACTTGGCGCAGGCCGACGACGGCCGACGGCTGAGCGCACTACTCACGACACTTTCCGGCGGCGTCGAAGCGCTCTACTTGTTTCCGCCGCTGCCGGAAACCACGTGAAACGCGATGGCACGTCCGGTCGCAATCGTTCGATTCGCTGTCTGGTGTGCGTTGACGGCTAACGTGTAGGCTCCGGGCGTGAGGCCTGCCAGCGGCAGCCTCGCCTTGATTCGAATGACGCCGTCAGCGGCCGCGAGTTCAGCGCTCACATGCGTTTCGACAGCCCGCGCCTTTGCTTCACCCTGCTCATTGCTGATGACGACCGTCGTCTCGACATCGTGTTCGTGCTGACGATCGTTGTCGTACACCTCAGCGTACACAGCGATGGTGTCGGCCGCAGGAAACTCGCGCAGCGTCGTGGCCGGCGCCGGCAGGGCGTCAGCGAGCACTTTGTCCGGGCGAACCGTGATCCGCTGCGATGCAGCCACTGACGCCAGCACCACATCGCTCATCGTCAGCGGCGCTTTCGCGAAATCAGGGATCTCGAGGTCGTACCAGACGCTGCCCTGCTTCGTCGGTGCCGTTGCTGACGACGCCGCGGATCTGATACCGGCCGGGCTTGAGATCGTCGAGCCGCGCGAACCAGCGGAAACCGAACTGCCGGATCCGCGTGTTCGTCTCCGCGGCCTGCGCGACGTTGATGCGCCCCTGCTCGCCGGTCCGGATCGCGCCGCGCGGCTCGAGGGCGACGGCCGTCATCTCAATCGGCACGGTCAGCGCGCCGTTCTGCCCCCACGCCAGATCGGCGCCGAGTGTTTCGAGCACCACGGCTGCCGAAGCGGCGCGCCCTCCGTCGGCCTGTCGAAATGCCGCAGCGGTCATCGAGATCGGCAGGTCCGTGACCGGCAGGGCCGCGTTGAGCGCGGCGCGCAGTTCAATCGACGATCCCGGCGGACCGGCCAGAGGGGGCACGTTGTTGGCGTTCGCCGGCTTTGGCGCCGTGTAGCCCTTGCGCGACAGCACGCGCGCGTCCGGCCGCGTCACGGTGACAGCGATCCGATGGTACTTGCCGTCGGCGCGGCTGTTCGTCGAGTTGTAGCCGATCGCGTAGTAGTAGCTGCTGAGGCGGACGATGCGTTCGAGGCCGCCGGCGAGGTTGTTGCCGAGAATCGCCACGCCGCCCGAGTCGTCGGCGATCGCGCGGAGGTTCTCCTGCTGGCGCCTGACCTCGGCCAGTATCGCTAGAGCCGTCTGTAATGGGAGCGCCCGTAGTTTCGCAATCGCCCCATCCGTCAGTCCGCGCGGATACACCGGATAGATCGGGACGTTGCCGCGCCGGACGACCGTGGCGAGCCGCTCGAGCTCGGTCCGCAGCGACAACCCCAGTAGTGACAATCCTTCCGTGTTTGTGACCAGATCGTGGGACGCGCTCTCGCTGACCAGGATGATGGCTTTGCTGCCTTCGCCGGCGGCTCGACATCGCCAGCACGAGCTCCACCAGCCGGCGATGCGCCTGACGCGCGTCGTCCATGGTGACGTCCCCAATGGGTGGATCTGGCCCGCCCGCCCTGCCTGCCCCCGTCGCACGTTCCGCACGCTTCGCGATGTCCGTCGCGTCCTGCACGGTCGGCCCCGGCTCGGCCTGTCCGATGAGGCTCCCCACGACCGCAAGGAGGCGAGACTTGTCGTTCGTGAAGTTCTGGAACGACCTGTCGAGGCCACTGCTGACAATGGCGACAAGGTCGTCCGGACTTGATCGAGCGCTCGATGAACTCACGCAGGACCTTGCGTACGACGAGGGTCTGGCACGGCGCGACGAGCAGCGCGTCGAACACGATGAGATAGGTCCGGCCCCGCGCGGCCGGGCGTACGTTGGTCACGACATCGGGCTTCACGCCAAGGGAGGCGACCAACGGCGCCGCCGCGGCGGCCGGCAGCGGAAGATCGACGATGGAGAATGCGGTGATGTCCTGAACGCGGCCGTCTTCGACGACCTTGAAGGCGTCGCGCGTGAGGCCGCGGATCGGCTCGCCCTTCGCGTCAACGACGCGGGCGTCCACCGCGACGTACTCGACACCGCCTCTGAACACCGGGCGATCGGGCGTCTGCGCGTGCTGCAGCGCGACCCCGCCCGCAACGATGACGACGACCGCACCGGCAAGTGTCCGCCTGACCATGCGGGCCGTAGTATGCGCTATTCTTACGCGCATGGCTGAAACCGTCGAATTCAAGAGCAACGGGCAGAACGCGACTGGTTATCTCGTGAAACCGCCGAGCGGGTCTGGCCCGGGCGTGCTCGTCATCCAGGAATGGTGGGGGCTGGACGACGACCTGAAGAAGACGGCGGACAAGCTCGCCGCCGCCGGGTTCGTCGCGCTGGCGCCGGATCTCTATCACGGCAAGGTCGCCGGTCACACCGAGATGGACAAGGCGGCGCACCTGATGAACACCATGCCGGCCGATCGGGCTGGCCGCGACATGAGCGGCGCGGTCGACTACCTCGCCAGCCACAAGGCGGTCACCAGCCGTGGCATCGGCGTCGTCGGCTTCTGCATGGGCGGGATGCTGTCGCTCATCATCGCCGCCAACCGCGGCGACAAGGTCAAGGCGGTCGTGCCCTTTTACGGCTTCCCGCAGGGCGACGCCGAGCCGGACTGGTCGAAGTTGTCCGCGTCGATCAGCGGACACATGGCCGAAAACGACAGCTTCTTCCCGCCGGCCGGCGCGCGTGCGCTCGAAGCGAAACTTCGTGGAATGGGGAAAGACTGCACCCTGACGGTGCACCCCGGAACCGGGCATGCGTTCATGGGCCCGCACAACGCGCTGGGCACGTTGAACGAAAAACTCGCCGCCCAGATCTGGCCCGAGGTGACGGCGTTCCTGAAGAAGGCGCTGGGCTGACCCTAGGCCCTAGCCCCTAGCCCCTAACCGTCCAGCCTCTATTCGTCGTGCAGGTGTTCTTTCAGGGTGTGCTGATACTCTTCGTTCTGCTCAGCCCGATGCTTCGGCAGCCGCCGCTTGCGCTCCTTGCTGACGAACGCTCGTGTCTGGTCCGCCGTGGTCATGCTGCTCGCCGACAGCAGCCGCTCGAGATCCGTGCTCTGACACGACGAGCATTGAGGTGGAGGATCCTGAGGCCGCACCAGCGTATCGAATTCGTGCTTGCAGGCGCGGCATTTGTATTCGTAAATCGGCATTTTGAATCTGGTAATCGAGTAATTGAGTAATTGAGTAATTGGATCGATCCTTTTGACATTACCAGATTACGCGATCACTCGATTACCCAATTCTTCATCCCATTATCGCACCTGGCACGGGGTTGGATCCCACCCCGTGGCGTCCGCCTGTTTTCGGAGGTGCGTGCTCCGGACGAAGGGTCGGACGAGATATGTCGGATCCGTGACGGTCGTGTTGATGATCAGCCACGTTTCGCCGCCGGGCTCCTTGATGAGATCCATCGTCTCGGTCATCGTCGCCCTGGCGCTGAACGGCGCGCCGTTGCTCTGCAGATACCCCGGCAGCAGGTTGTTCGTCGCCGCGTAGAGGGCGCGGCCTTCCCACCGGGCCACCGAGTAGCCCTGGCGCTGCGCGGGCCCCGGGGCCGCTGGCGCCGCGCCGAAACGAAACAGGCGCGTCTGGTTGCCGGCGTCGGTGTCGAGCTTCAACGTGCGGTCGTCGGCCCAGGTGATGTGGAAGCGGCCGGGTACGCGCATGATGTTCGGCGCGCCGTACGCTTTGCATTTGTCGGCCGCGGCCTCGTCCTTCGCCGGGTCCCACGCCTTAGCGACTTTCACGCCCTCCGGGTTGAGCGGCAGGTTGGGAAGGTCGCCAACCGGCGGCGTGACCATCCGGAAGCGCCAGTCCTCCGAAACGATCGACACCCAGTAGCCCGTGAGATCGATCGGCGCCGCCTCTTTCGGAGTTTTCGGTGCGGCTCCACGGCCTCGGCCAGCCGCCGGATTCGCCGTATCCACAATGCTCAAATCCGGCTGCTGCGCGAACACCGGAGCGGCCAGCGCGAGCGAAAGCACAGCAATCGGCAGAGCGGCAGTGACGCGTCGCGGAGTTGGCATGGCAGTCACTTTTTCAGGCTCTTGTATACGGCATCCACGAACATGTCCGTCGTCCAGAAGCCGCTCGTCGAGCCGTACACCGGATCGTAGTCGCGCGTCGGCCGGGCCGCCTTCACTTGCTCGAGCGTCATGCCTTTCTTCACCATGTCCTGCACGCGATCGCGCACGATCGTCGCCATCTCGCGGTAGTTGATGACGTCGCCCATGTCCGACAGACGGCCATGGCCGGGGATGACGAGCGTGCCGCCCTCCTGGCCGTAGACCGGGATACACAGGTCGACGATGTGATTGAGGCCGGCGATGATGCCTTGAATACCGCCGCCGGCGTTCAGATCGATCACCGGGTAGTTCGTCGTCGTGAAAATGTCGCCGGTGCTGATGACGTCGGAGCGGCGGAAGAACACGATGCTGTCGCCGTCGGTGTGGGCGGACGGCTGATGACTGATCTGGATGCCTTCGCCGTTGAAGAACAGCTTCTTTTCTTCGCCGATGAAGGTGCTCGTCGGCCATGCGGCGGCCGGCGCCGGCGACTGACCGTTGACCCGCGCGCTCATGTGCTTGTACGCGTTGATGTGCGCGATGATCTGCGCGCCCTGCGCGGCGTCCGCGATGTCCATCGTGACATTGCCGCCCGCAATCGTGGCGCCCGCCTTCTTCAGGTTCTCGTTGCCGCCGACGTGATCGGGATGGCTGTGCGTGTTGATGATGTAGCGCAGCGGACCCTGCGAGAGCGTCCGGATGGCCGTCATGATCTTCGCCGACAGCGGTGCGTACTGGGTATCGACGATCAGCACGCCTTCTTTACCGACCTGCACGGTGACGTTGCCGCCCGCGCCGACGAGCATGTAGACATTGCCCTGGGCCGGCAGCAGGTGGACCTGGACGTTGTCGAAATTCTGAGGCCCGCCTCCGCCGCCAGGTTGCTGCGCGGCTACGGCGAGGCAAGCCAGCGTCGTCAGCGCGACGGTCGCGAACGCGAGGTTGAACTGTGCTCTGGTCACCATGCTCATTTCTTGCCCTTCGGGGCTTCGTCCTTGGGTTCGGCCGCTTTCATCAGTGCGATCTTCTTCTTGTACTCGGGATACATCGTCTCGGCGCCGCCGCGGGCCGCTTCGAGCGGGATGCCGTGCGCCCTGGCGTACTCGGCGAGAAACGGGTTCGCGCCGGGCAGGTGGTGCGGGATGGCGCCATAGGGTCGGATGATTTCCTCGACCGGCTCGCATGGGTACGGTCCGATGTCGCCGCCGACTTCGTACTCGTAGTTGCGCGAGCGGACGACGGGTTCGGTGTAGTACGTGGGATCGTTGACCGAGATGACCAGCACGAGGTCGTTGCCGTGGCGGATGAAGTGCTCGGTGACGGTCGCCTTGTCACTCCGCGTCAGTCCGTTTCGGCGCGTCCAGCCTTCCTTGAGATGCGTGGTGGTCACGACGAGAATGTTGCCTTCCCACTTGCCCGTCGAGAAACCCATGCCCGTGTGCAGCGCGTACTCGGGGGGATGGGGCCGTCCGTCCATCCAAATCGTCCGCTCGGTGCCCCAAGCGAAATGGTGCGTGTGGAGCGCGATGAGTTGCTGGCTCGCCGAGTCGCGCTCTTCCCAGATGCGGAGGCCGGCGAAGCTCGACACGTAGTCGGACGGATGGACGCGGCACTGATACTCGGGCAATGTGATGAGCGAGGCGTCCCACGAGTCGGCGCGCAGCCGCACCGCGTCGTTGACCGGCAAGCCGGCATAGTCGCCAAGCTCTGGGCCGGGCAGCCGGTCGGGCCAGTCCTCGTGCAGGACGCCAAAGTTGTTCCAGACGCCGGACAGGTTCACCTGCGCCGACGCCGGGACGCTCACGAACATGCTGGCGAGCGCGGCCACACAGGCGGCAACAGGTGTTCGGCGGACACACTTGGCCATAAGACTCCTCGAAAGGCACCGCAAACAGGGAACTCGTGGATTGTAATCGAAGGTACGCGGCAGTCAAAGGTCGGGGGTCGTCTGGCTGATCGTCTCGGTCGACGCACGCGGCATGCGCCCGCGCGAGCGGTGGTAGAGAAACGACGCCGCCAGCAGGACGAGGCCCAGGACGATGAAGCCGACGATGCGATACACGCCGTCGAGCGTCAGCAAGTCGACGGCGAACAGTTTCGTCACCGTCATACCCAACAGCCCGAGCGCCAGATAGCGCAGCACGGCGGACCGCCGATTGAACCCCAACACAATCAGGCCCATCCCGTACGCCGCCCACGTCACCGAAATGCTCACTTCGCGTCCGAAGGACGCCGTGAGCTGTTCCCCGCGCACATCCCAGAAGGAAGAGATGTCGGCCGTCAACAGCGCAACCGTCAGCACGTTCGCCGCGGCGATGAACCCCGCCATCCACCGGCGCGCTTTGTCGCCGAGCGAGTCTCGAAACTGAAAGTGAAGGGCCGCTGAGCCATATAGCAACGCCACGATAAAAGCGCCAGCGGCCATTCGCGAGTTCAGGAATAACGTGAACGACACGAGCGTCTCGCCGAACTGCCACACCACGAGCCGGACAATGGCCAGCGCCAGCAAACACGTGCCGCCGTAGCGGAGAGGCGCACGGCGAAGCGTGAGGCCGACCCAGACGACGGCGGCGCCCTCGGCGGCCCAGGCGACAGTGATCCATGGTCCGGCGAGCCCAAGAGCGATCGCGATCGCCGCGAAGGTGAACGCGAGTGCGAGGGCATGCGGCACTGGTCCGGCCGCGCCGCGACGGCGAGAGCCCCATGCGAGCACCGCGTTCCAGACGCCCAGACCGATCGCGAGCGTGGTTGTGGACCCGGCATGGCCGTAAACCGACGGGTACATCGAGGCGAACAGTCCGAGCCCGTTCAAGTGGAACAGGGCCATCTCGGGGAGCGCGGGATCCGTGTTGGCGTCCAGCGCACGAAGTTGACCGGCAAGATGCAGCGCGTAGAGCCCGACGGCCACCGCCATCGCGGCGACGTACCAGGCTCCGCTATCGTGTGCCTCGACCCAGACCAGAAACGGTACGACGGTGACCAGCCACAACAGCAGACGGAGCCAGGGCTGATCGCGGAGCAACGCCACCCCGAGAGCTGTGAAGAGGAGGAAGTACACGAGCAGCGCCACCGAATGGTCGAAGAGGACCGCCACCGAGGCAAAGTGGTAGATCAGCGGTCCGATCGACAAGACGCCGCAGATCAACTTCGCGAATGGATGACGCGAGCTTCGATGCTCCCTCAGGATCAGCAGGAACATCGCGCTGACAATCGTCAGATAGACCTCGGTCGAAGCAAAGTACGACGCGCGATACGACTGGCCCGACCACGCGGCGAACGACACCCAGGTCAACCAGAAGCTTGTCAGTCCGAGGAGCACCCAGTCGTGGCGCCGTACGAGCAGAAACGTCGCCACGACCAGCATCGTGTCGTATACGAACAGGACGATGTGGTGATCCTGATTGGTGGCGACGAGTGCCGGCGCCGCGAACGCCAGCACTATGGCCATCGTCGCAAGACCGATCGAGTCCTGACGATCGGCCGTGACGACCGTAATGCCGCTGAGCGTGGCCATCCACATCAGCGCAACCCCTGGGGGCACGAGCCCGTACAGCGCGCTGGCCGCGTACGCGGAGAGATACAACATCGCGAGACCACCGCCGGCGACCATGCGGCCGTACAGCGGGTAGCCTCGCCCTGCGAGCCAGACCCCGCCAATCCAGATCGCCGCGCCCGCCAGCGTCCCGGCCGTGACGCGCAGCGTCTCGCTGATCCAGTGCCGATCGAATGCGTACTTGACGAAGAACGCCACGCCCAGCACGAGCACCAGCACGCCGGCGACGAGCACCCAACGCGATCCGATTTCAGACTCGAGATCACTCGCGACCCGAGCCGCCACGGGCGGCACGGCTGCGCGTTGCTGAGCCGGCGCAAGCGCCGCGGGAACAGCCGACGGCGGCGCCGCTGCCGGTCGCGGAGCCGGGAGAATCTGTGGAACGGGCGATGGTGGCGGCACCATCGCCGGCGGCCGGGCGTCTGACGACGGCGGTGGCGCGGGCACTGCAACCGATGCCGGCGCGGGCGGCGCGAACCGGTCTTCGATCTGGCGCAGCTGTCTTTGAATCGCCCTGACCTGTTCGTCTATGGCGTCAAGCCGCACCCACAACTTCATGAGGATGATGAAGGCGACGAAGACGAGAGCCGCCGCAAGGATCATTAGTTCGCCGGTACGAGGTCCGAAGACGTGTCGCGGAGAATCTTGACGGCGACCGTACGATCAAGTCGGGTGGCGCGCGCCCGACAGACCTCGCCCATCCCGCCGGCGCCGAGGGCAGATTGAATCTCGTACGGGCCGAATCGGGTGCCCGGCTTGATGGCCAACTGGGACGCGAAGGATTATAAGCGTCCTCACCTTCGCTCGCCATTCGCGGCATTCTGGATCGCCGAATTGACCGGCGCGTCGCAGGAGCGTCATCTCCATCGGTGACCATTGTCAGCCGCCTCGTCCCTGCGGCGATGACAGGAGGAACGCCCCATGCGCGTATCGTTGATCAGCACTTGTGTTCTTGTCACCGGCGTTGCGGTCGTCGGGATGACGTCCCGAATGATCGCAAACCATCCGCACCGCGACTTCGGCACGTTCATTGCCGACCAGTTGAGCGAGCACTCGGAACAGCTCTTCGGCATCAGGCATCCGATCGAGGAGAGCGCGCTCGGCCCATACGACGGAGCGAACAACCTGATGGCCATTCAGGTGGCCCCCGGCCTGCATGTGTCGCTCGTGTCCAGCAGCGTCGCATCGGCAGCCGACCAGATCGCGATGTGGCCCGACGACGATCATCCCAAGTACCTTTTCGTCTGCGATGAAGAGACGACGAATCCTGCCGTGCAGCGCGTCGACCTGTCCCAGCCCGCAGCCAGCAACGCGACGACGATCGTGACCGGCCTCAGTTCCTGCGACCCCGTGCGACGAACACCCTGGGGCACCATCATCGTCGCCGAGGAAGCCGGAGCGACCGGCGGCCTCTACGAGCTCTTCGACCCGGTGAACATCACGACCGTGATCAACGTCTCCGATCGCGCTGCCGGGACGACGAGCGATCCGCTCCATCTCGTGAAGCAGAAGGCTGTCGGCAGCCTCTCGTTCGAGAGCTTCGCGATCAAAGCGGACGGGACGATGATCTACGGCGACGAGCTGCATCCGCAGGCCGGCGTCGCCGGCGGCGGCATCTACAAGTTCGTGCCGTCCATTCCTTTCCAGGGCAACGGCCCCGTGACCGTTCCCGCCCTCTCGCCGCTCACCGCCGGCTCAGTGTTCGGGTTACGCGTTGCCGCCCAGGGTTCGCCGCGCTGGGGGCAGGGCGCCGAAACGGGGAACGGCGCGTGGGTCGCTGTCAACCTCGGCGGGCGCGGACGTCGTGGACGCCAACAGCAACATCATCCTGAGAAATGCGCAGATTCTCCAGCTGTTCACGGGGTACTACCGGCCCGAAGACATGGACGTCGATCCCATCGCGCTCGAGGATGGCGTGTTCAGGGCCTGCTGGGCGAACACCGGCCGCATGAGCCACACCGACAGCAGCCTTGTCGAGAACAGCGGCGTCAAGGCCGAAATCATGTGCCTCGTCGAAAACCCTCCGAGCACCTTCGCGCCCAACCCCCTGACGGGGACAATCCCGACGGTCGACCGCTTCGTGGCCGGCAGCCAGGAGCGGGGCATGTTCGACAACGTGGCATTTCAGCCGCACACCGGCAACCTCGTCATCACCGAAGACAACTCGGTGGACTCGGTCAAACAGCTCAGCCCCCTCGTGACGGAACTTCGCGGCAACGATCTCTGGATCTGTCTGCCTGACGGCGACGACGACGACGTCCAGTCCGACGGCTGCGTGCGCTTCGGGTCGGTCCGCGACACAACCGCTGAGCCGTCCGGCTTCATCTTCACCGGATCCGGCGAGTCGGCCTACGTCAGCATCCAGCACCGGGCGATCAACGACAGCCTCGGCCCCGGCAACCATGGCGCCTTGCTCAAAATCTCCGGTTTTAAGGTGAAACAGGACCGCCGCCACCACCGGCACCACGGCCACGTCTGCTGGGACGACGACGACGACAACGACTGGAACTGGGCATGGGCGTGGAACTGGAGGAGGTAGCGTTCCTCCATCTGCTCTTCGCGGGAGTTTGAGAAGTGTGATCGCGAGAGACCGGCTGGATCGGTCTCTCGCGATTCGACGTCTCACCGCCGCAGCGCGCTCGTCCAATTGACGACGAGCGTCAACGGTTCGGGCGCCGGATTGCTCTCGCTGACGTTCACCAGAAAGCGCTGCCCGTCGCGGCTGACGTCATAGGCGTACCGCTGTGCGGGTTTCGGGCGGATCTCGAAGAGCGCCTGCACCGCACCGACCTCGAACCCCGACGGCTGGCCGCTAACCTGCGCGGCCATGATCCTGTTGTCAGGGCCGAGGTAGAACAACTCCTTCGAGTCGCCGCGCCATCGCGGGAACGTGCCGCCGGCCGTCGACACCTGCCACTTCCCGGCCTGCCCGGAGGCCGGCCCGACGAAGATCTCGGCGCGGCCCGACTCGTTGGACGAATACGCCACCCACCTCCCGTCGGGAGAATACCTGCCGCTCGTCTGGAGCGCCGGCGTCCGCACGAGCGCCTTCGGTTTCGCCGCGCCCGGGATCGGCAGCGTCCAGAGGTCGGTCGAGCCTGCGCCCGCCGCTGAAAACAGGATCGAACGTCCGTCAGGCGACCAGCTCGAGGCCAGATTGTTCGCGCCGTCAGCCAGGACCATCTCGTTGCGCCCCGAGCCTGTGGCCGGCTTCTGCACCAGATCGAGGGCCCCGCTTGTTCGCGAGCTGAACACAAGCTTCGAGCCATCGGGCGCCCAGATCGCCCCGACTTCGTCGCCCGGCTCGAACGTGAATCGCGTGCGCAAGGCGCGCTTCACGTCGAACACCCAGACGTCGCGGGTCCGAACCGAGGGGTCGAGCAGGCTCACGGCCAACCGGCTCCCATCCGGCGACAGCTCCACGTCGCCGTAGTCGCCAAACTCGCCGAGAGTGCCCATTTCCTTGCCCGAACGGTCGTACCACTTGAGGCGCGACGCCTGTCCCCCTTCGCCGACCTGATACACGAGCACACCGGTCCGTGAGACGGAAAAGGCTCCCGTGCGTCCGGTCCCGCCGCCGGTCTGGATCTGCTCGGCGATGGGAACCGCATCGCCCGTCAGCTCGAGCCGGTCGGTATCGAACCGCTGGGCCATCAGCGTCGAGTCCCGCAGAAAGACCACGTAGCCGAGCGCGTACTGCGCGTTCGACCCGCCCTTGAGGAGCAGCTTGGGCGTGATGTCGCCGTCGATGGCGGCGACGTAGACGCCGCCGGTTGGCTGGCTCTTGCTGACGGTCAAGTGATACAGAAAGTGCCGGCCGTCCGGCAGGAAGAACGGCTGCCAGTGGTTGCCCTCGAGATCTGCCTGATCGGGCTTCGTCACGCGCGTCAGCGTGCCTCCGGCGGCGTTGATTCTGAAGATCCCGCCGTTCGGCTGCGGCACGAACAGAATCGTGTCGTCCGGCCTCCAGCTGCCGCCGTTGTTGCTGGCCCCGTCCGCGATCGCAATCGACGGCCCGCCGGACGCATCGATGACCTTCAGTTTTCCGCCGCCGCCGAACGCCAGCCGGCGGCTGTCGTACGACCAGAACGCGTAAAGGACGCCCTCTGTGCCGCTGAGCGGCTGCGCGATGAGCGCGTCGAGCTGACGTACCCAGATCCGGGTGATGCCGTCGGCGCCGGCCGCGAGAAACGCCAGGCGGCGTCCGTCAGGCGAGACGGCGAAGCGCGTCGCCGGCGTGGCGACGGCCCACGGCGCCTTATCGGGCGGCAGGAGCGATGCTCGATACACCGGCGCTTCCACTGGCGTTCCACGCAACGCCCAGGCCGCGGCTCCCGCTGCGACGAGCATGACAACCGCCGCGGCGATCCACGCGACTGTCTTCGTTCGCGCCGCTCGCGCAGGCGGCGCAGCAGCCGCAGAGGCAACGCTGATGCTCGACGACGCCATCACGTCCTTGATTTCGAGACGCGCCGACCCGATCGACGGCAGGCGTTCCTTCGGATCCTTTTCCAGACACCGGCGCAGCAGCTGACGGATGGCCGGCGGCACATCGGCAGGCAATCGGCTCCACTCAGGCACGTCTCTGACAATGGCGGCGATCGTGTCGGTGACGTCTTCTCCGGCGAACGCGCGCGAGGCGGTGAGCATCTCGTAGAGCACGCAGCCAAACGCCCAGATGTCGGCGCGTCGATCGACGGGCTTTCCGCGCGCCTGCTCGGGGCTCATGTACGCCGCTGTGCCGAGAATCACGCCGGCGTTCGTCGCGTGGATGCTCAACGTCGGCGACATCGAGATCGACGATGAGGCCCCATCCGACTCCAGCATCTTGGCCAGCCCGAAGTCGAGGACCTTGACCTGGCCATCCGGAGTGATCTTGATGTTGGCCGGCTTGAGATCGCGATGGACGACGCCCTTCTCGTGCGCCGCTTCCAGCGCGTCCGCAATGGCGCGGGCGATGCCGAGGGCTTCGCTCAGAGGCACCGCTCCCCGTGCGAGACGGTCGGCGAGCGTTGGCCCTTCGACCAGCTCGAGCACCAGCGCCGAAGTCCCATCGGCGTCCTCGAGACCGTAAATGGCGGCAATGCTGGTGTGGTTGAGCGACGCCAGAACCTGGGCTTCGCGGCGGAAGCGCGCGATGCGGTCGGCGTCGCCGGCAAAGGCCGGCGGCAGAATCTTCAGCGCGACGTCGCGGCCGAGTTTCGTGTCGCGCGCGCGGTAGACCTCGCCCATGCCGCCCGATCCGAGCGGGCCAGTAACTTCGTACGAGCCGATCCGTACACCTGGTTCAAGGGCCATCCGGTTGGACGGGGCGGATTATAGCAGCCGGGCGGCAAAGGCTACGCGAGGCGCTTGTCGGCCTCGAGGAGCGCTTCGACCACGTCGTGCATGAACGCGGCGCCGCGCGCGCCGTCGACGACTCGGTGATCGCACGAGAGCGTGATCGTCATCATCGGCTTGACGCCGATGCCACCGGGCACCGGCACGACGCGATCCGTCATGGCGCCGACGGCCAGTATGCCGGCCTGCGGCGGCACGATGATCGCGGTGAAGGCGTCCACGTGATACATCCCGAGGTTGCTGATCGTGAAGGTGGCGCCGCTGATGTCGGCCGGCTGCAGCTTGTTCGTCCGCGCGCGCTCGGTCAGATCGCGGCGGCGGACCGCGATATCGCCCAGCGAGGTGGCGTCCGTCTTCGGCACCACGCCCACGACGACGGCGTCGGACACGGCCATTGCCAGACCCACGTTCACATCGGGGTTGGCCTTGATGGCGTCGCCGGCCCAGCTGGCGTTCATCCGTGGATGCTTGCGCAGCACGCGCGCGATCGACGCGGTCAACAGATCCGTGTACGTGAGCTTGACGCCGCGCAGCCGCTCGATGTCGGGGCCGAATTTCTCGCGCGCGGCGACGAGCGCGGTGCCGTCCACGTCGCGCGACACGAAGAAATGCGGCGCCGTCGTCCAGCTCTGCGTCGTCCGCTCGGCCATGAGCTTGCCGATCGAGCTCATGGCGCCGAGGTCAGTCGAGACCGAGGGAATCGACGACGGCCCGGCCGCAGCCGGCGTGCGCGTCGCGGAAGCGGGCGCCGCGGGCGCGCCCGAGGGCGCGGCACTCTTGGCCGCAAGCACGTCCTCGGCGACGATTTCGCCGCCAGGGCCAGTACCCTGTGATCTTGGACACGTCCACGCCGTGTTCTTTCGCGAGGCGGCGGGCTTTCGGAGAAATCCTCACGGGGCCGGCGTCCGCCACCGGTACTGCCACAGCCGCTGCAGGGGCGGCCGCTTGCGGATTGGCTGCCGCGCCGGTGCGTCCAGTCTGCGTGGGCGCCTTCGCGGCGGGCACGGCTTCTCCTGGCTTCAGCAGCCACGCGATCGTCTGCCCGACCGGCACGACGTCGCCGATCTGCGCGGTGACACCGCCGAGGATGCCGTCCCCGGCCGCTTCGATTTCGACGACCGCCTTGTCGGTTTCGACTTCGAGCAGCAGCTCGCCCTTCTTGACGGCTTCGCCGTCCTTCTTCTTCCAGGACACGAGCTTGCCCGTCTCCTGAGCCATCTCAAGAGCGGGCATCACGACGCTGATAGCCATATATGTTAGGGGTTAGGGGTTAGGGGTTGCTAGGGGTTAGGGGCTAGGGGTTAGGGTTGGGTCAGGGACGATCGGATCGCCCACTCGAAGCACGCCTTCGTCAAGGAGCTCCGCGCGGAGTCCGGCGCGATGCACGAGGCCCTTCAGCACGCCAGGCTGCGTCAACCGTTGGAGATGGTCGCACGGCTCGGCAAGCCTGACACCTTTCATGCGGACGGATCCGACCTGGAAGACCTTGCCAACCAGGTCGTTGAGCGACACGCCCTCGGTGACGAGATTGCGCCGCGTATCGCCGGGACGCAGGTGAATGCCCTGTTCGCGTTCGAGGAGGTCGAGCATCTCGCGCGCGACGAGCGTCACCTCGCGGCCGGTTCCGGGCGTTTTCGAGAAGCTGCCCTCGCCGGCGAAATACCTGTCGCCTTCGAGGCCCTTCCCCGGAACGGCCCTCACCTCGGGGAGCGACTCGAGCCGTCCCTCGGCCTGGCGAGCGATCTGGATCGCGATGAGACTACCGGGCGCCAACCTCAGACCTCGCGGACGCCGCGATCATGTTGACGACGTCCTGATTGGGCTCCGGCTCGAGCTCGCGCGTCGTCTCGAGCGGGCCGTCGACGGTGATGTACGGTGCGCCGGCGATGAGGAGCTTTTCGGCCGGGAACCGCGTGATGATTTCGTGCCCCGTCGGCGTCACGACCACTTCTTCTTCGATGCGTGCCGCGCTCCAGCCGTCCTTGCTGGGCCAGAATGTTTCGAGCGCGAACACCATGCCCGGCTTGATCTCGTAGGAGTGCTCGAGCGAGACGAGCCGGCTGATCATCGGCTTCTCCCAGATGGCGAGGCCGATGCCGTGGCCCATCTGCAGGGCGAAGGCCGCTTCTTCGTTGGGGAACCCGAACTCCTGCGCTTTCGGCCACACCGACGCGATCTCGGCCGTCGTCCGCCCCGGGCGAACCAATTCAATGGCCGCATCGAGGTAGTCGCGGCAGCGCTTGTACGCATCGTTGAGCGCACGCGACGCCGATCCGATCGCGAACGTGCGGTAGTAGCACGTGCGATAGCCCATATAGGAGTGGAGGATGTCGTAGTAGACCGGATCGCCGGGCCGCAGCATGCGGTCGGAGAACACGTGCGGGTGCGGGCTGCAGCGCTCGCCGGAAATCGCGTTCACGCCCTCGACGTACTCGGAGCCGAGGTCGTAGAGGCGCTTGGCCACGAGGCCGACGGCTTCGTTTTCGCGCATGCCGGGTTTCATCGCCCTGTAGAGGTCGTGATACGCGGCATCGACCATGGCGGCGGAATGGTTCAGCAGCGAAATCTCGTCCTGCGTCTTGATGACGCGGATGTTCGACATCAGCTCCTGGCCGTCGACGATCTTCAGGCCTTCCTTCTGGAGCGCGAAGAGCACGGCGGGCTCGACCACGTCCACGCCCAGCGGTTCTTTGTGGAGGTTGAGCTTCTCGAGCTCGACCTTGATCTTCCTGGCGACGTCTTCGGCGCGGCCCATCTCGGGCGACATGGCGCCGCGCATGAGCGGGATGCCCGCCCTCGACCGCTCACCCAGCCACGAGCAGTTCTGCGCGTGGTGACGGGCGGCCGATCCGAAGTCCCAGAGGATGGGTTCGGCGCCTCGCGACAGGAGCGTGAAGCGGCTGATCTTGTCCTGGGCCCAGGTGCCGATGTGCGTGGCCGAGATGTACCGGACGTTGTTCATGTCGAAGCAGAGCAGCGCCCCCATCTCCGACTTCTCAAGGAACTCCTTGGCGCGTGCCAGGCGCTCCTTGCGCAGCCGATCGAAATCAATGCGTTCTTCCCAATCGACCGCCATCGTGCCGTACGTTTTCAGCCCCACCGGTGCCTCCAGGCCGGGCCTTCCGAAGGCCCGCCGACAATTTTGCTACGTGCGCCTACACAGTTTCTGGGCCAGCTGCACGACGTCGCGCTCGTTCGGAACCGTGGCGTCCTCGAGCGACGGCGAGAACGGAATCGGCACGTGCATCGCGCACAGCCGCGTCACCGGCGCGTCGAGATCGTAGAACGCGCCCTGCGCCACCGTGGCGGCGAGCTCCGCCGAGACGCCGTAGCGTCCGTAGCCTTCGTCCATGACGATGCAGCGCGACGTTTTCTTGACGGACTCGATGAGCGTCTCCTCGTCGAGCGGCCACATCGTGCGCGGATCGACCACTTCGGCGTCGATGCCCACGTCTTCGAGCAGCTTGGCGCCGGCGAGCGCCGTCTGCACCATGCTGCTCGTCGCGATGATCGTGATGTCACTCCCCTTGCGTTTGACGTCGGCGACGCCCAGCGGGATGACGTAGTCCTCCTTCGGGCACCGGGCCCTTCACCTTCTTGTAGCTGATCTTGTGCTCGAAGATCACGACCGGGTTGTCGTCGCGAATCGCGGACTTGAAGAGTCCCTTCGCGTCGTACGGCGTCGAGGGCACGACGACCTTCAGCCCGGGAATATGGCTCGGCCACGCGTGCAGCGACTGCGAATGCTGCGCGGCCGACCGGCGCGTCGCGCCCATCGTCGCGCGGATGACCATCGGCACCTTCCACTTGCCGCCCGACATGTAGTGGATCTTGGCGGCCTGATTGACGACCTGGTCCATGATGATCGTCGAGGAAGTCGCCGAACATGATGTCGACGATCGGACGCAGCCCGGCCATCGCCGCGCCGACGCCGAGGCCGGTGAAGCCGGCTTCCGGAGATCGGCGTGTCGATGATGCGGTCCTTGCCGAACTCGTCGACGAGCCCGGTGAGCACCTTGAACGTCGTGCCGGCCTCGGCCACGTCCTCGCCCATGAGCACGACGTTCGGATCGCGCCGCATCTCCTCGGCGATCGCCTCTTTGATGGCCTCGCCGAAGGTCAGCTCGCGCACGTTCGTGGCGGTGTCAAGCATAGATGTCCTGCGTCGACCTTGCTCGGGTCCGGATAGGGCGAGTCGATGGCAAACTCGACCGCGGCGTCCATCTCCGTGATGAGCTCGGCCTGAATGGCGTCGAGCGCCGGCGCGGTCGGCCACGTTGTTCGCCATCATCCACTCGCCGTGCAGCGTGATCGGGTCGCGCTCGGTCACCCATTCCTGCTCTTCCGTCTTCGGCCGGTAGTACGCGCGTGCGATGTCGCCGACGTGGTGCCCGTGGTAGCGGTAGGTGATGCACTGGAGGAACGCGGGGCCGTCGCCCTTGCGCGCGCGGTCGATGTACTTCGACGCCACCGCGTGTACACGTCGCGGACGTTCTGGCCGTCGATCGTCTCGTTCGGCCACGCCGAAGGCCGCGGCGCGCGGCAGGCACTTCGCCCGCCGTCGACTCCGAGAAATGCGTGTATTCGTTGTAGCCGTTGTTCTCGCACACGAAGATCACGGGCAGCTTCCAGAGCTGCGCCAGGTTCATCTCTTCGTAGAGCAGACCCTGGCCGAGCGCGCCTTCGCCGAAGAAACAGACCGCGACTTGACCGGTCTTCCTGTACTTCGCGGCAAACGCGGCGCCCGTCGCGATGCCGGCGCTGCCGCCGACGATGGCGTTGGCGCCGAGGTTGCCGGTATCGGGGTCGGCAATGTGCATCGAGCCGCCCTTGCCCTTGCAGTAGCCGGCTTCCTTGCCGAGCAGTTCCGCAAACATGCGGTCAGGCGACGCGCCCTTCGCCAGACAGTGGCCGTGGCCGCGATGCGTGCTCGTGATGTAGTCGTCGCGGCGGAGCGCCTCGCAGATGCCGCACGGCGATGGCTTCTTCACCGATGTAGAGATGCGCGAGACCGGGCATCAGGGCGCGCGTGTAGAGGTCGTTGACCCGTTCTTCGAACAGGCGAATGGCGACCATCTGCCTGTACATGTGGATCAACCGGTCGACTCCGATCGCGGAATCGGCCGACCGGCTGGTTGCGGCGCGTCATCGGAGGACTCCTGACATGGGGTAACACGCATCGTAACCTTGAAGGACGCTTGACGTCTAGTTCGCCGTCAGATAGCATCCGAACGCTCGCGCGGCCGAAATTCCGCTCCCTAGAGGAAACCAAATGAGGAAACCGAATAAAGAAGCCTCGCGAGCCCGCCTGACGCCATCGAAGGAGAGCGAATGCCAGCCAAGATCGTCGACACCATTCTTCCGACCACGATGGTCGGTTCGTATCCGCGGCCGCACTGGTTCAAACATCAACTGCTCGGCCGCGACGTGCGCGTCGCGTTCAAGGAAGTTCAGCACGAAGAGGCGTATCACGACGCCGTCGCCACCGTGATCCGCGATCAGGAAGAAGCCGGCCTCGACATCGTCACCGACGGCAACATGTGGTACGACGACTACGTCGGCGTCATCGGCTCGTTCTGCTGGTACATGTACGAGCGCATCGGCGGATTCGATCCGTCGCGCGAGCCGCATCCGTCATATTTGAACGCACCGCCGAGCCAGGGCAAGGAAATCCTCGACGACTGGGGCGGCGTCATCAACAGCGGCCCGGTCACCCATGGCCCGATCCGGCTCGCCGACCTCTATAAGATCGCCGCGAAGCACGCCAAGAAGCCGGTCAAGGTCTCGGTCGGCGCCGGCCCGGCCAACCTCGCCTGGCACGTCTACTTCAAGCACTACAAGAACGCGAAGGAGCTGAGCTTCGCGCTCGCGCCGATCTTCAACAAGGAAATGAAGGACCTCGTCGCCGCCGGCGCCAAGTACCTGCAGTTCGAAGACCTCGGCGCGTGGCTGCCGCTCTTCACGAACAACAAGGACGACTACAAGTGGATTCGCGAGTCGGTCGAGATGTGCTGCGACGGCGTGGACGCGAAGATCGGCTGGCACTTCTGCTTCGGCAACGCGTGGGGCAACGACATTCTCAGCGCGAACTACCCCGAGGGCTACCAGACGGTGCTGCCGTACTTCTTCGAGACGAAGGGCATCGACGAGTTCGTGCTCGATTACGCGAACCGCGACATGGCCGGCGTCGAGTTCCTGAAGAACCTGCCGAAGAACGAAGGCGTGCAGTGCGGCGTCCTCGACATCCGCACGAACGCGATCGAGACCCCGGAGAAAGTCGCGGCCCGCATCCGCAAGGTCCTTGCGGCCGTCCCGGCCGAAAAGGTCACGCTCAGCACGGACTGCGGCATGAAGCCGCTCGCGCGCATGGTGGCCAAAATGAAACTGAAGGCGCTGGCCGACGGCGCGGCAATCGTTCGCAAAGAAATTGGAGCGAAATAGACATGGCTGACAAGAAGATCATTGCAGTACTGGGTTCGACCGGCTCGCAGGGCGGCGGCCTCGTGCCGGCGATTCTCGCCGATCCGAACGGCGGCTTCGCCGTCCGCGCCATCACCCGCGACCCGAGCAAGGACAAGGCCAAGGCGATGGCCGCGAAGGGCGCGGAAGTCGTCACGGGCGATCTCGACGACGTCGAGAGCCTGAAGAAGGCGTTTGCCGGCGCGTACGGCGTGTTCGCCGTCACCAACTTCTGGGAACACTTCTCCGGCGAGAAGGAAATCGCCCAGGCGAAGAACATCGCCGATGCCGCCAAGGCCGCCGGCGTCAAGCACGTCGTCTGGTCGACGCTCGAAGACACGCGCAAGCTGATGAAGGCCGACGACACGCGGATGCCGATGCTGCAGGGCAAGTACCGCGTGCCGCACTTCGACGCGAAGGCCGAAGCCGACGCGCACTTCGCGGGTCTGCCGACCACCTTCTTCATGGTCTCGTTCTACTGGGACAACCTGTACCTGTTCGGCCTCGCGCCAAAGAAGGACAAGGATGGCGTGTACAGCTGGACGTTCCCGATGGGCGACGCGAAGCTGGCGGGCATCGCCAAGGACGACATCGGCAAGGCCGCCTACGGGATCTTCAAGGCGGGCTCGCAGTACATCGGCAAGACGGTCGCGATCGCCGGCGAGCACGTGTCGTTCGCCGACATGAGCGACAAGCTCTCGAAGGGCCTCGGGATCAGCCCGGTCAAGTACACCGCGCTCGACGCCAACCTGTTCGGAGCTTCGGCTTCCCCGGCGCCGACGAGTACGGCAACATGTTCCAGGTATATCGCGACTTCGAGAAGGAAGTGAACGCGGTCCGCAGCGTCGACGAGACGCGCAAGCTCGCCGGAGGATCGGTGCAGACGTTCGACCAGTGGCTGGCCGCGAACAAGTCCGCGGTGAAGGCAGCCACGGAGCCGGCGCCGGCGCCCGCGGCAAAGTAATCAATCGAGTAATTGGATAATCGGGTAATTGGGTAATTGGATTGATCGATTGAACAATCGATTACCCAATTACTCGATTACTCGATTACTCGATTATCAAATTGACCATGCCCAGCGCCCTTCCCGCCGTCGATCGCGCGCCGGACTGGCGCATGTGGGTCCCATGCCTCGGCATGGCGCTCTGCTCGTGGCTGTCGTTTGTCGACCGCCAGGTGCTGACGATCCTGTCGCCGACGATCATCCGCGAAACCGGCCTGACCAACCAGAACTTCACCGACGCGGCGTCGTTCTTCTTCCTCGCCTACACCGTCGGCAACCCGGTCTGGGGATCTGTGCTCGACCGGGTCGGCCTGCGCATCGGCATGCTGCTGGCCGTCGCGGTCTGGACCGGTGCGAGCGCGTCACACGCCTTGATGGGCAGCTTCGCCGGATTCGCGGCCGCGCGCTTCGTGCTCGGCCTCGGCGAAGGCGCCACGTTCCCGGGCGGCCTGCGAACCGCCGTCGAGTCGCTGCCGGCGCATTTGCGCGCCCGTGCGATTGCGCTGTCGTTTTCCGGCGGCACCATCGGCGCGGTGATGATGCCCCTGCTGCTCGGCCCGCTCGCCATTCAGTATGGCTGGCGCGCCGCGTTCATTGCGACCGCGGGGCTTGGCGCGGCATGGCTCGTGATCTGGGCGATCATTGCCCGCCCGCCGTTCCTGCCCAAGGCGCCGCCCAGGACGGCAAAGGTGGCGTGGCCGAATTTTCTGGAACGCCGCGTCTGGGCGCTGATCTTCAGCTACGCGCTGCCGGCAATCTCGCCGGGCCCGGTCCTGACGATTCTCTCGCTCTATCTCAACGGACGGCTGAAGCTCACGCAGGCCGAAGTGAACCAGCTCGCCTGGATTCCCCCGCTGACGTGGGGCATCGGCTATTTCTTCTGGGGATGGGCGGCCGACCGCTACGCGGCGACCACCCAGCGTCCAGTCGGGATGTTCCTGCTGCTGACCGTCGTTTCCCTCACGCTCGGCTTCACGACGGCGACCACGTCGGTCGCACTCACGATGGCGATCGTCTCGTTGTCGACCTTCATCGGCGGCGGGTTCCAGATGGTGGCGCTCAAGGTCGGATCGTACGCCTTCCCGCGCGAACAGGCGGCGATGATGACGGGCATCGCGTCCGGATCATGGTCCCTGGTCAACTTTCTGCTGCTTCGCGCCATCGGCCAGTGGTCCGGCTGGATGAACGGCAACCGCTGGGAGGAGATCTTCTGGCTGATCGCCGTCCTGCCTTCCATCGGCATCGCGGTGTGGCTGGTCCTCAGTCGCGACCGGAGCCCGCGCACCGCCTGAGACGTCGCATCCCGCCCGAGCTGGACGTCCCCGCCCCTCACCATGCCGCCTGCTACGACGCCTGGTGTGGCACGACCAGGTGAAAGAGCTTGACTGGCGCGGAACCGCGCTGAGCGATGCGCGCGGTCTCCGACGGACCGAGGTAGATGCCGTTGCCCTTGGCGACCTGGTGATCCTTCGCGTTGAGGGTCATCGTCGCCTCGCCTTCCATCAGGTACAGACAGCTGGTGTGTCGTGCCAGCGGCGCTCGCATCGTAGTGCTCGCCGGCCTTGAGCCAGCGCAGCGAGCCGACCACGTTCTTGGCTCCGCAGAGGGCGTTGTTGAGCACCTCGACAAATTCGCCCCCGGCCGTTTTTGTGTGTGGCAGCTTGTTCGTGTCGATGTATGTATTCGCCATGATGATCTCAGGCAGGCCTGAAGGCCCGCACTACGTTTGTATCCAGGTGCCGCCGTCCACGCGGTTCCATTTCAGATCCTCTTCGGTGCCCTCGAGGATGTGGGTCTTGAACCGGTTCGGGGCCTGAAATTCGAAATAGAACAGCGGCGTCTTCGCGCGGAGCCGGTGCTTCTGCTCCGGCGGGATGAAGATCATCATGCCGGGGCCCACCGGCTGAATGCCTTCGGGCGTTTCCACCTGCGCGTCGCCCTCGATGATGAAGTAGAAGTGCTCGCAGACTTCGTGATAGTGAAACGGCGACGCCGTGCCCTTGGTGTACGACATGACGCCGGCCAGCATGTCGTCGATCTTCGTGAGCTCCTTGTTCACGAAGAACGTCCGCACACGGCCGCCGCTCGCACCCTCGAGCCGCGGCAGCTGATCTTGATGGAATATGTAAGCCACTGAACGTCCCTCCTGATTCCCCAGCCCCTAGTCCCTAGTCCCTAGTCCCTAGTCCCCAGCGCCTAGTCCCCAGCTCCTAGCCCCTTCCTACTTCGGCCGATAGGCGACGCGCGCCACTTCGGCGATTGGAACGGGTGCGACAATCGCCCGGATTTCGGTTTGCGCGTGGCGCTCGACCGTCGGCTTCGAAGAGCCGCGCGCCTCTTCGCCCCAGACGAGCGTCACCTGGGTGCCCGGCTCGCTGTGTTCGACGTTGACCACCGCCAGCGACACCATCGCACGTTCGTTGTAGGTGTAGCCCGTGTACGTCGAGAGGCCGACGATTTTGCCGCCCTTCAACACTTTGTCGTACGGCAAGGTGGCGTAGTTGGCCAGGGGCAGGTCGATGTACTTGGTGATGTCGCCGCCGGCATGGAACAACGAGCCGAAGACGCGGGCGACATCCTCGCCGTTCCAGACGAGCGTGACTTTCTTGCGCTTCTGGTTGTCGGCCATTTTCTCGAGGGCTTCCCGTCCGACGAAGTCGTGGTCGAACTTGACGAACGGCCCGTAGCCAAGATCGTAGGGCGTCAGGTAGTAGTCCGTGATGTCGTCGGAGTAGAAGCTGCCGCCGAGCGACGCCATCGCTTCGTAGCTCTTCCCGCTCAGCCAGTGCCGGTAGGCCTTCATCTCCTCGCCCGACATACATCGCCGGAAGGGGCGACGGAATCCACCCCGACTCGAGGCAGCTGGTCGGATACGTTCTCGCGCCCACTTGGCGAATGCCGTAATCCTGGCCGGCCTTCAAGATGGCGTGACGGACCTCGTCGCCGTACTCCCAGGGACCAAACAGCTCCCACCCGGGTTGTCCGACCATGCCATGCCGCAACGCGTGAATGCTTCGCCCCGCGACGCTGAACATGCCCATGTTGAAGAAGCGGATATCGGGCGCGGGTTTCCCCGTGACCTTCTCCATCACCTTTTGCGCATGGGGGCCCTGCACCTGGTATCTGAAGAACTTCCGGGTGCCACGGTTGACTGCCGACCTCTCGTCTCTGACTGCCGCGGCGTCATACCCGCCGGTCTCGACATTGAATTGGACCCAGTTGATGGCGGACGGACGTCCGACCAGGCTCCACCTGTTTTCATCCAGATAAAAGAGGATGGCATCACCAATGACGTAGCCCTGATGATTGCACGCCACAAACTGCTTCGCCTGATTGACCTTGAACGTCTTGAAGCTGTTGACGCCAAGCTTGGACAGCAACTTGAGCGTGTCTGCGCCCTCGAGATAGAGATCCGTCATGTGGTGCGACTGGTCGAACAGCGCGCACGTTTCTCTCCACGAGCGCTGCTCGTCCCGCCAGTTCGTAAACTCAGATGGCACGACCGGAAACGCATACGGTCCGATCTGCGAATTCCGCAGGAGCTTGACGGCGCTTCCGACGGTTTGTAACGCTTCCTCCAGATTCTGGTAAGCCATGGCTGGCAGCAACTCCACTTCTCCTTATCCATACGGACAGCGGCCCTTGGTGATGTATAAATGAGTCCGTCTCGACCGGGCAAAGGTGCCCATTATATGCGGTTATGCCGTTTCAATAACGGAGGCCGGCTGGGCCTCGGCATCGTTGAGGGCGCGAGCCTGCGCGACGTGACGGCGGCGCTCGACGTGCTGCCGAGCTACCGGTACCCCCTGCCTGCGTGCGACCCGCTCATCGCGAATCTTGACGCCGTCATCGCGCGCGTTCTGGCGATCGCACCCGCGTCGCTTTCCGTGCCGCTCGACAGTGTCACGCTGCTCTCGCCGGTTGCCAACCCCGGCAAGATCGTCGCGGCCCCGGTCAACTACCAGAAGCATCTCAACGAAGTGAAAGGCGACGCCGCACTGCATCACCAGAACCCCGTCAACACCATCCACAACGCTGGTTTGTTTCTGAAGGCCACGAGCGCGCTGGCGGGCGCCGGCGAGGGCATCGCCCTCCGCGAGCTCGACCGGCGCAACGACCACGAAGTGGAGCTGGTCTTCGTCATCGGCAAGACCGCCCATCGCGTGGCGCGCGAGGACGCGCTCTCGTTTGTGGCCGGCTACTGCATCGGTCTCGACATCACCATCCGCGGACCCGAGGAGCGCAGCTTTCGCAAGTCGGCAGACAGCTACGCGGTGCTCGGGCCCTGGCTCGTCACCGCGGACGAAATTGCCGATCCCGGGAGGCTCGACTTGAGCCTGTCGGTCAACGGCGACGTGCGGCAGCAATCGAATACGAGAAATCTGACACTCGGCGTCGCCGAGATTATCGAACTGGCCTCGTCGTGCTATACGCTTCACCCGGGCGATGTCGTCTTCACGGGAACGCCGGAAGGCGTCGGACCAATCGAGCCTGGCGATACGATCCTCGCGTCGATTGAACGGATTGGATCGATGGAAGTGAAGGTTCGGGCGGCATGGTGAATCGCGACGATCACAACCACAAAGCACGAAGGTCACGAAAACGCATTCTCAACATCCATGGACTCCACATCTTTCTATACCAAGCAGGAAGCCTCGGCCGAGCGCAAGGCGTTCTACGCGCGGCTGAAGACGCAGAACGCGGCGCCGCTCTGGGAGGTGCTGGGCGACATCGTCCGCAAGGATCCGCGGACGGCGGTTCAGGCTGCGCTCTGGCGGTACGAGGAGATGCGCCGCTTCATCGGCGAAGCGGGACGCCTCATCACGGCCGAAGAAGCCGAGCGACGCGTGCTGATCCTCGAAAACCCCGGCCTGCCAGGCATGTCGCGAATCACGCAGAGCCTGTATGCCGGACTCCAGCTGATTCTTCCCGGCGAAACCGCCCATACCCATCGTCATACCGCATCCGCTCTGCGGTTCATCCTCGAAGGCAGCGGCGCGTACACCTCCGTCGACGGCGAGCGGCTGACGATGAAGCCGGGCGACTTCATCCTGACGCCGTTCTGGTCGTATCACGATCACGGCAACCCCGGGACCGAGCCCGTCGTCTGGCTTGACGGCCTCGACATCCCGATCGTCAACATGTTCGACACGTCGTTCTTCGAGAAGGAATCGGAACACGACCACGATCACGACGAGGAAGGCGCGCCGGAGGCGAAGTTCGTCGAGACGTCCGCGATGAAGTATCCGTACGAGCCGCATCGCGCGAAGCTGGCGTCGATGGCGAAGGGCGGCGCGCCTCGACCCGCGCCACGGCTACAAGCTGGAGTATCGGCAACTCGAAAACCGGCGCCGCCGTGCTGCCGACCATCGGCGCGTATCTGCAGTTGCTGCCGAAGGGCTTCAGCGGCACGCCCTCTCGCGCGACCGACGCGACGATCTTCTGCGCCGTCGAAGGGCGCGGCACCAGCACCATCGGCGAGAAGACGTTCACCTGGGGACCGCGCGATGTCTTCGTCGCGCCGTCGTGGCACCCGGTGTCGCATCAGGCGCAGCGAAGAGTCGGTGCTCTTCAGCTTCTCCGATCGGCCGGCGCAGAAGGCGCTCGGACTATGGCGAGAAGACGTTTAGCAGCCACTTCATGAATCGCTGGCGCGTCGTCGTCGGTGGCGTCTCAATGAACCTGGCGCTCGGTTCGTTGTACGCCTGGAGCGTGTTCGTCCTGCCCCTCGAGATGGAATTCGGGTGGACGCGCAGCCAGACGTCATGGGTGTACACGATCGCGGTCGTCGTGTTCGCGAGCACGTTCGTCCTGGCCGGCCGCATTCAAGACCAGCGAGGCCCACGGCCCTGCGCATTGGCCGGCGCCATCCTGGTGTCGCTCGGGTTCTTTGCCGCAAGCTTCACGACGTCGCTCTGGTTTCTGTATGTCGCCTTCGGCCTGGTCGTCGGCGCCGGCAACGGATTCGGGTACGCGACGCCCATGCCGGTGGCGTCGAAATGGTTTCCCGACCGCCGCGGCCTCGTGGTGGGCCTGATGGTTGGCGGGTACGGCGCCGGTTCAGCCATCATCGGACCGATCGCGACAAACCTGATTACGTCGGTCGGCTGGCGGCCGACCTTCCGCCTGCTCGGCGCGGTATTCCTCGTGATGGGACTTGTCGGCGCATGGCTGCTCGAGAATCCGCCACAGGGATACCGGCCTGCAGGGTGGACGCCGCCGCCCAGCGCGGCGCTTCGGCGTGACTACTCCACGCGAGAGATGCTTCGCACGCCGCAGTTCTACGCCCTCTGGATCGCCTACGCCCTGGGCGCGACGGCGGGCCAGATGACGATCAGTCAGCTCGTGCCGTTTGCCCGCAGCGCAGGTCTGGGCGCAGCCGTCGCCACGCTGGCGCTTCCCGTGACTGCGGCGGGCAACGCTGGCGGGCGGATTCTGTCGGGATGGCTGTCCGATGCGCTCGGCCGCGTGACGACGCTGCGTGTCATGGTGCTGGCGTCGGCGGTCGCCATGCCGGCGCTGTTTGTCTGGCGCACGCAGGCCGGGCTCTTCTTCCTGCTCGTCGCGTGCGTGTACTGGTGCTACGGCACCCAGCTCTCCGTGTTTGCATCGGCAACCGCCGACCTGTACGGCACCAGGAATCTGGGACTGAATTACGGCGTGCTGTTCACGGCGTGGGGCGCGGCCGGCGTGTTCGGACCGATGATTGGCGGACGCGTATTCGACACGTTTGGCGACTACCGGTACGCGTTCTACGCGGCCAGCGCGCTCGCCGTGGTGGCGTTCGGATCGCTGGCGATGGTGAGGCCCCTGACAATCGAGTAATCGGGTAATCGGAGTAACTTGCGTAATTGGAATGTTCAATTGCCAAATCAATTACCAAATTACCCGATTACTCAATTACCAGATTTCCTTGTGCAGATCCTGCAGGTCCCACGTCCATCGGATCTGCGGGTTGTACATCTCGTCCCAGCTCTGCTCCGACCAGTAGACTTCCTTGTCGGGCGCCGGGTTCCACTTGTTCTTCGGCGAGTTGTCGTAGTGCGCGATCGCCGTCAGCTTGCTGCCAGCCGGAATCTTCAGCGGCGTCGTCGAGCTCGTAATACAACTGCCAGTTGAAATCGTACTTCGGCACGTCGAGCACGAGCTGCTCGCGGCCGTCGGGATAGGTGAGGATGAACTTCATGTCCTTGCCGCGCAGGTGCATGTGCGGAGACATGGCGTAGAGCGTCGCCGGCTCTGGGAAGATCTTGAAGTTCGAGATCTTCCAGTATTCGGCGCCTGGCGGAATGGTCGGAATCCGATCGCTCGGCAACGCCTGGTCGTCCACCATCGTCGTCCCGCGGTCGAGCGTCGAGACGTTCTGCATCTCGTAGCGCACGGGCATCTTCGAGAACCAGATGCCGAACTGCGTGCGCTCCTTCTCGGGCTTCCCTGACGCCTGATAGTGCACGTTCATCTCGATGTACGCGCCCTTCGGCAGCCGCCGCGCAACGCCGTCGGCGTACGCTTCCCAGCCGCGTCCGGGCACGTACGACACCAGCCGGATGCCCGGGCCGCTGCCGGGCGGAAGCCCGGCCTGCAGGTTGAGGCCGTCACGTTCTCCTTCCGACCGCACGCCGTCGACGACCGGCCGGCCGTCCTTGATCACGGTCCCTTCCGGAAGCTGGCGAACGAACAGCGTTGCGTGATGCACGATGGCCGGGTTGTTCGTCCGCACCTGCATCTTCTGAATCCAGACGTCGGTCGGGAACGGCGACTTGACGAAGTAGGACGTCTGCGGAATCTCGCCCGTGGCCGCCACATTCGATTCGATCGGCAGATCGATGACGGCGTCCGGCGTGCCGAACGCCCACCCGCCGGCGGGAAACGTCGGCGTCGGCGGCAGGTCCTTGTCCTCGCCCTTCGGCGCGCCGGCGTCGGCCCACTTGACGATCGTCTCGACGTCTCTCGGCGACAGACTGCGATCGTTGGCCATCTTCAGGCTGTCGGCGCTCGCGCCCCATGGCGGCATTTCGCGCGCGACGACCTTGTTCTTGATCGCACGCGCCCACGGCCGCGCGTTCTGGTAGGTGATGAGCGACATCGGCGCGACCTCGCCCGGCCGATGGCACACCACGCAGTTGCTGTAGAGGATCGGCGCGACGTCCTTGCTGAACGTCGGCGCAGCGTCGGCCGCGCGCGCCATCGGCGCGAACGCGAGACAGGTGAGCAGACAGGAGACGAAGCGGGCTAGCGTTTTCGAAACCACATTTCACCTATGTTCATGTAAGGGTCGCCGCCAACCGACAGCGACCGCCGGATTCTGAAGTTCGACGGCGACGCGATGAACGTGTTGCCCTTCACGTGCAGTTCCAGCCCGTTCTTCGACGCCTTGAATCCCTGCGTCTCGAAGTAGTGCGTGAAGTAACCGCCCAGATCGGCGCCAATCGTCCCGGGCTTGAAGAGTGCGTAGCCTCGGCTGTCGGCTTCGATCCAGGTCAGGTACTTGGCGTTCGGGTCGTACATGATCTGAATCTTCGTCGTGTACGTCGCGCCTTTCGGATCCTTCGCCGTCAACTCGCCTTCGTAGTAACAGCCGTCGACGTGCTTGAACGTCAGCGTACCGGCGTGCATGCCCTCGGGCGCGAGCGGCGTATCCGGCGCGTCGTACTCCATGGCCCACGTGCCGACGAAGTAGTCGGGGTTGAACGGCGGCAGCGGGTCGTCGGGACTCGTCGGGCGGTTGAGCGCCTTGAGCCTCGCGATGACCTGCAGATCCGCGTCGCCGAGGCACTGCTTTCGGGGCGCGCCGGTCGGCGGACCGGAATGCTGCGCGCGCGCGACAGCCTCTCCCGGCGCCCACGCAAGCACGAGCAGCAGCGCGACGCCTACTTTCCGCATGCCTCTCCCACGGTCTTGAGCGACGTCACGTTGATGCGCTGGCCGGCAGCGTCCTTGATCAACAGTCCCTTGACCAGAACCTTGCGGCCCCGATGCGGACCGGGGTTCATCTCGGTCATGCCGATGAGGCGCCACTGCTGCGATCCCAGGCCGCGTCCCTCGGCGGCTTTCACGTCTTCCGGACGTGAGAACCCGGCACGGCCAGCCGGGGTCGGCTCGACGGCGTTCGTCAGCGTCCAGGCTCGATTGGGTCCCTCCGCAAGGCAGCCGACGGTCTCGACGATCGGAAGCGCATTGGTCCCCTGAGGAGGCGCGGCGTTTTCAGGCCCGCCGCGATCGGTGAGGCCGACCTGCGCCGTCAGTATGAAGACGAGGATCAGTGGCATATCCATCACGGTAAGGCAAACACCTGCAGCGAGTCTGTCGCAATGATAGCAACGTACTGCTTGCCGTTCTTCCCCGTGTACGTGATCGGATTTGCATTGCCCTGCCCGGGAAGGGACGCAACCCACAGCTCTTTCCCACTCTTCGAGTCGAACGCGCGGATACGCCGATCGTTCGTGGCGCCGACGATGACCACGCCGCCGGCCGTGACAATCGGACCCGCGCTGCCGCTGCTGCCGGTGTTCTTCTTGCCTTCGGGCAGCGCGTCGGTGATGCCGAGCGGCACCTGCCACGCGATGTCGCCGGTGTTGGCGTTGACGGCCACCAGGCGCGCCCATGGCGGACGTTGACACGGCAGGTTGGCGACGACGCGGCCGGTGTCGTCTTTCAGCGGCGCGCTGAACGTGAAGTACGGACCAGCGCCGTTGACGCTGCCGCGATCGTAGAGCTGCTTCGAACCTTCGGTGCCTCGACCGTAGTTCTGCCCCGGCCGGACTTTTTCAATCCACCCGACGAGCGACGTATCGTGCGCGTTGACGAACACGTAGCCTGTGCCCGGATCGACCGCGGGTCCGCCCCAGTTCACGCCGCCCGTGCCGCCGGGAAACTGAATGGTGGACTTCGGCGGCGCGCCTTCTTCGTGAAACGAAAACGGCGTGAACGGACCGGCGTTGTAGAAGCCGCCGCTCTTGTCCCACAGCTCCTGACACGCCTTGACGTGCTCGGCCGACGTGTCTTCGGGCCTGACCATGTCGCGGTCTCTCACGAAGTCGACGCGCGTCAACGCCGGCGGCTTGACCGGAAACGGCTGCGTCGGCGAATACCATTCGCCCGGCACGTCGCCTTTCGGCACGGGCCGCTCTTCGACGCCGAAGATCGGTTTGCCGGTCTCACGATTCAGGATGAACATGTAGCCGGTCTTGCCGATGGACGCGAGCGCCGGAACGGTCCTGCCGTTCTGCTTGATGTCGACGAGCGTCGGCGGCGACGGCATGTCCGAATCCCACAGGTCGTGGTGAACGGTCTGGAAGTGCCACTTGTATTTGCCGGTGGTCGCGTCGACGGCCACCATCGAGTTCGCGAACAGGTTGTTGCCCGGACGGTCGCCGCCCCAGTAGTTCGCGGCGGGTCCGGCGACGGGCATATAGAGAATGTTGCGCGCCTCGTCGACCGTCATGTACCAGCCCCAGACGTTCACGCCCGAGCGCTGCTTCCAGCCGTCGTTCTGCCACGTGTCGTTGCCGAACTCCCCCGACCTCGGCACCGTGTGGAACTCCCACAGCTTCTTCCCGTCGCGCGCGTCGTAGGCGCGCGTGTCGCCGGGCGGTCCATCGGGCACTTCGCCAACGGTCGCACCGAGCATCACAATGTTTTTGAAGACGACGGGCACGCCGTTCCACGGCACGCCGATGTCGACGACGCCGTTCGTGCCGAAGCCTTCCGACGGCTTGCCGGTCGCCGCGTCGAACGCCATGAGCCGCGCCGGCATGCCGGCCTTGGGCGCACTGGCCGTCAACACAATCCGCTCGGGGTTGTTCCGATCGCCGGGCCAGAACGCCACGCCGCGGCCGGTCGAATCGCCGTCGATCTTGTGCCGCCAGATCTCCGTGCCGGTCGCCGCGTCGAGCGCCGTGATGGTGTTTCCCGCCGACAGCAGGTACATCACGCCGTTGACGACGATGGGCGTCACCTCGGGATTGGAGAGAATCTCGGGGCCGGCTGCCCCACGACCCTGTCCCCGTCCGGGGCCTTGCCCGGGGACCGGCGCCGGCCGTTCGACCAGCGTGACGCTCCACGCGGGCTGCAACCTGCCGACGTTGTCGGCCGTGATCTGCTTCAGCGGTGAGAACTTAGTGCCGGCAAGGTCACGGGCAAACATTGGCCAATCCCCGTCGGCGGGCTTCTGCGCCTGGCCGGTCGAGACGGCCAGGACCCCGATCCCTGCAAGAACGAGCAATGAGCGAAAACGCACCGGGACCCTCCCCCGGCGCATTATACTGGTGAGCCAGAGTTCGACTCGCCAGGAGGGCACATGAGAAGGTTTGTGACGGTCGCGATTGGCACGCTCGCGGTTCTCGGGACAGTGTCGATGCCGCCAACAGCCTCGGCGCAAAGCACGTCGCCGACCTTCTATAAGGACGTGCTCCCGATCCTTCAGAGCAACTGCCAGACCTGCCACAGGCCCGGCGAAGTCGCACCGATGTCGCTCCTCACCTACGAACAGGCACGGCCGTGGGCGCGCGCAATCAAGACGAAGACCACCGACAAGCAGATGCCGCCGTGGTTCGCGGATCCCGATTACGGGCTGTTTTCCAACGAACGCAAGCTGAGCACGAACGAGATCGCCACGCTCGCCGCCTGGGCCGACTCGGACGCGCCCGCGGGGAACCCGAAAGACGCGCCGCCCGCGCGCAAGTTCGAAGATGGCTGGAACATCAAGCCGGACGTGATCGTGGAAATGCCGAAGCCCTTCGAGCTCCCGGCCACCGGCACCATCAACTACAAGTACATCGTCGTCCACACGGACTTCAAAGAAGACATGTGGGTCGTCGCCGCCGAGATGCGGCCGGGCAATTCGTCGGTGCTGCACCACGGCAAGGTGTGGGTGCGCCCCGCCGGATCGACGTGGCTGAAGGATGCCGTGCCCGGCGAGGCGTACGAGAACGAAACGCAGCGTGACATCATCGGCCGGAACTCACCCGAGGAAGGCAACGACATCCTCGGCAAGTTCAACCCCGGCCTTGGCGCGCAGCGGTTCGATCAGGAGGGCGCCGCGAAGTTCGTCCCGAAGGGTTCCGACCTCGTCTACGAGATGCACTACACGACGATGGGCAAGGCCACCTCGGACGTGTCGAAGCTGGGGCTCGTGCTCGCGAAAGAGGATCCGAAGAAGCGCTACTACTTCCACGCGGGTCCGACGGCCAGCAACCTCGCGATTCCGGCCGGCAACGGCAACGCCGAGGTCGTGAGCGAGGTCACGCTCGACGCGCCGGGCCGTCTCGTCTACGCGCAGCCGCACATGCACCTGCGCGGCAAGGATTTCGAGATGCGCGTGATCATGCCGGGCGGCGAATCGAAGACGCTGCTCAAGGGCCGGTTCGATTTCGAGTGGCAGATGGGCTATCAGTACGCGGAGCCCGTGCAGCTGCCGAAGGGCACGAAGCTGCGGTTCATCACACACTTCGACAACTCGCCGGCCAACCGGTTCAACCCGGATCCCACCAAGAAGATCGTCTGGGGTCCCCAGAACTGGGATGAGATGAGCAACTGCTTCATCGGCGTCCTGTTCGATCGCGACGTCAACGTCGCGAAGGCATTCCTACGGTCGGGTCCGAGCCTGCTGCCGCGCGGCGAAGCGGGTCCGACGCTGGCCCTCGCCGAACGCGCGGGCGGCGCGGCTGTCCCTGCGTTCAACGCCAGCGGCGACACATTCGAGAAGCAGGGCGGCGACCACTAACCCGAACGGTCCGTTTTTCACGAAGGCACGAACAGCCACGAAGACCACGAACGTGACCTTCGTGGCTTCGTGATGTACAGGAGATCATCATGTATCCGTCGCTCCGCCGAAGCCTCATATCGATGGCGATGCTCGTCGCGGTCGCATCCACCGCCGCCTCGCAGGTGCGGATCCTTCAGACCAACTCCCAGGGCGACAACATTCACCTGATCGATCCGGCGACAAACCAGATCGTCGGCGAGGTCAAGGGCGTCCCGCTCAATCACGGCGCGGCGGCAGCTCCCGACGGCAGCCGCCTGTACTTCAGCAGCGAAGCCGAGCAAACGCTCCACGTCGTGGACGGTAAAACGCTCCAGGTGCTGAAGAAGATTCCCCTGTCGGGGCGGCCGAATAACATCTCGATCACGCGCGACGGCCGGCGCGTCTACGTGGGCATCGTGTCGTCGCCCGGTGCGGTGGACGTGATCGATACCACCTCGCTCGAGCGCGTGAAAAGCATTCCGACCAAGGGCGGCATTCACAACGTCTACGTCACACCGGACGGCCGGTACGTCGTGGCGGGCTCGATTGCCGGCAAGCTGATGACGGTGATGGACCAGAAGACGGAAGAGCCGGTCTGGACGCTCTTCAACGAAGGTGTGCGGCCGATCGCGTTTGAAACAAATGCGGACGGATCGACCAAACGGGTCTTCGTGCAGCTGTCCGACTTTCACGGCTTCGCCATTGTCGATTTCGCGCAGAGGAAAGAAGTGGGCCGCATCGAGCTGCCCAACGACGTGCCGGCGGAGAAAGTCGACAAGGGGCCGTTCAACGCGTCGCCGTCTCACGGGATCGGCGTGGCGCCGGACGGAAAGACTCTGTGGGTGACGAGCCGGCCCAACGCGCGCGTCTACACCTACTCGCTCCCCGACCTGAAGCTCCTGCCGGGCGCGGTCGACCTCGGCGGGCGGCCGGACTGGGTGACGTTCACCCCCGACAGCAAGCTGGTGTACATCGCGACGGAGAACACCGACTCCGTGGTTGCCGTCGATGTCGCAGCGCGGAAGGAAGTGACCCGCATCAAAGTGGGCCGCTCTCCGAAGCGAAACGCGACGATGGTGATCAAGTCGTGCCACGACTGCTAGGAATCAGCGCGGGACTCCTCGCGGGCGCGGTGCTGATCGCGCCTCATTCGGGCGCGGCGGCGCCAGGCGACGAACTGCCCGACGGCGAAGGCAGGAAGATCCTGACGGCTGCGTGCACCACCTGCCACGACTTGAGCGAGGTCACGAAGCTTCGCGGATTCTATACACGGGCCCAGTGGCGCGACGTCGTGGTCACGATGAAAGAATACGGCGCGGCGGTTGATGACACACAGATCGATGTTCTCGCCGACTATCTGACGCAGCACCTCGGGAAGACGCCGGCAGGATCCTCCGCGCAGACTTCAGAGCGGCCTTCATTCGAAGTCACCTCGGTCAAGGCTCATCCCCCTGGCGAAGCCGCGTACTCTCTGAGTCCGATCGGCGATCGATTCGTCGCGACGAACGTCCCGCTGAGGCTGCTCGTCCAGTGGGCTTACCGTCCGGGTACACGGTACAACAATCTCTTCCTCGACAGCCAGATCATTGGAGGGCCGAACTGGATCAACACGGACCGCTTCGATATTCAGGCCAAGGCGGAAGCCGGCACGAATCCCGTTCCCTTCGAGCAGCTGGTGCGGATGACTCAATCGCTGCTGGAGGATCGCTTTCGCCTCAGAACACACCGCGAGACGCGCGAAGCGCCGGTGTATGCGCTGGTCGTCGCGAAATCAGGCGTGCGGATGAAACTCTCCGAAACGCAGGTCCTGCCCCCGCGCACCGGCCAGCTCCGCATCTTCGATCCTTCCGGGCGGCAGCCGCCTGGCACGATCATCGACGTTCGTTCGCCTTCTGAAGACACGACGACCACGTTCTCCGGATCGGCCGCGGCGATGCCGATGGTCGTGAACATGCTGCAGCGCTACGCCGATCGACCCATCGTCGACGAGACAAGCCTGAAGGGACTCTTCGACTTCCGGCTGACGTTCAGTCGGCCCGTTTCCGCAAGCCCGGGTCTCGACACGACGCCGCAGTCGCCGGCGACTTCAGGGTCGGACTTCTCCGGAGGA
The DNA here is from genome assembly GCA_963755195.1 of uncultured Acidobacteriota bacterium. Taxonomy (GTDB): domain Bacteria; phylum Acidobacteriota; class Vicinamibacteria; order Vicinamibacterales; family CAVVIG01; genus CAVQJU01. Next base: position 1,406,313 of record CAVWIZ010000002.1, read on the forward strand.
CCCCAGCTGTTTACCGCAATTCAGGAGCAGCTCGGCTTGAAACTCGAGCCCAAGAAAGGCCCCGTCGAGGTTCTGATCATCGACGGAGCGGATCACCCCTCCGAGAACTAGAGAGTCAGCGGCTCAGCACGTCGTGCATCGCGTTGATCAGCACCCGGCGCGGACGCTGGGGCATCTCGATCACGGCGCCCACTTTCTGTATCACGGATCCCGCGAGCGGAACCGTGCCGAGCCTCTCGATACGGTCATTCCCAAGATCCACATAGATGGGCACGAGCGTCCGGAACCCCGGCGACACACCAGCCTGTGTGATCGTGCCGGAGATGCGGAACTTGCGCCCACCGAGCTCGGTCGCCTGCAGATCGGACGTCAGCATCGGGATATCCGTGCCGTACACCCACTGGTTGAAGAAGTAGTTCAGCCGCCCGTCTCCGGCGAGGTTGACGTCCTTGGTCATGTGAAGCTCAGCCACGGCCTGAAAATCGTCGGTCGATGGATTCTTCCCCGACCAGCTCTTGACGAAGTCGTGCATCATGGCCTTGAACGCGCGATCGGGATCGGGCACGCGGTCCTCGCGCATCATCATCCGCAGCATGTGCACGACATAGGCGCCCTTCGAGTAGAGCATCGCCCGCGCGGCGCCCGGCGATCGGGGCGTCCTCAGGCGCGAGCCCTGCGTGATGGCGCCCGCGTCCGCGTTGGGGACGCCGGCGCCCCCGCCGAGCACCTCGCCGCGCCGCATCTCCCAGAACCGGCCGGCGTCCTTGCGTCCGCTCGTGATTTCGAGCATCAGGCCCGCCGTGAACTCGGCGAAGCCCTCCGACAACCACTGATCGCGATAGCTCGACCAGCCGATCTCGTGGCCCCACCACTGGTGCGCCACTTCGTGCCAGGCGACGGTGTCGGCGAACGCCTTGAGTCCCAGGACCGCCCGGGGATCGCCGTCCAGTCCGAGCGCCTTCTCCGTGGACGTCAGGAACGACACGCCCGGCAGAAAGACGAGCGACGGCCACGATTGGCCGGATGTCATCTGAACCTGCTGCGTGACCGAGAGATGGCGATACGGCGGCCTGCCGAAATACAGGTTGCCGGCGCGCAGCGTGTTCACCGCATCCGCCATCGCGGCTCCCGCCATGCTCATCGACGGCCCGACGGCGGTGTAGACGTCAACTGCGACACCGGATTCGCCGTCGCTCTGCGAGGTCTTCTTGAACTCACCGTAGTTGAACCCCGCGACGCGTATCGGCGTGCTGCTCCGCCAGGTTGCCACCTTCCGGCCACCATCGACCTGCTCGCTGACAAGCTCGCCCACTCCGATGAGCTGGTTCCGCGCGGGATAGCGGAAGGTTGTGGTGTAGGTTGCCAGATCGTCGAACGTGCCGAGATTGGGATACCAGCTCTCGCGGCCGCGTACCATGAAACGGCCGCCGCTGCCTTCGAGCACGTCACGCCCCTCGTACTCGAGCGTCAGGCGGACCGTCGCACCCCGTGCGAGCGGCTCGCGAAACAGGATCGCGACGTCCGCCGCGGGAATTTCGTCGCCGAAGACCCGCCCGAACCACCCCACCGCAGGCTCCTCCTGAAGCACCCCTGCCGGAATCGGTGTCGCCCCGCTCTCGACAGTCGCCGTCCGGATCCGAAGCCTCTCGAACAAATGGATCGGCAGCACACGAACACCCTCGGCTGTCGGCGTAAACGTGATCGTCGTCCTGCCGCGGAACGCGCCGCCCTCGAGAATCGTGTCGATGTCGTAGTGCGTGGCATCGGCGAGTGCACGAATGGCCCGCCCACGTCCGTTGACGGCCTGCCCCGTGAGCGCGCTCGAATACCAGAGCCCGCCGTTCGCGGCGTCGAACGACACGAGGGCCACCTCTTCGCCGCCGAAGAACGCGAAGCGCGACGTCAGGTTCGAGACCCCGAGCGGATCGACGGCCATCAGGACCGGTCCGTAGGACTGACTCTCGGCGAAGGCGAGAAACACGCCGTCGGTGCGAGTCGGGCGATTGAGCAGGTCGGCGAGCACCCGCAGGTGCAGGTTCGGATGCGCGCCCGTGAGCTGCTTCTGCACGTATTCGTCGAACACGCGCGTGGCTTCCCGATCGGGCGGCCCCGACGCCACCGGCGCATGTGCCAGGAGCTCGGCCGCGGTTCGATCCGTAAACAAGAGGATCAACCGCGTAAACCGATCTGTCAGGACTTCGAGTTTGTTGTTGCCGGAAACGAGCGCCAGGTGCCGGCGTTCGGCGAAGGTCGCGGGGTTCAGGGAGTAGACGCCCTCTCCGATGAAGACGGCGCCAAACGTGTCACGGCCGAGCGGCGCAAGCAGGTGCACCACGCCGGAACGGAGCTCGATCCGATAGCCGTCCCGCGCGATCGTCAGCCCCTTCACCGCGACCGTGCGACCGTCAGGACGCGCGGCGCGAAGCTGGCGATACTCGGTCACGTCCTGGGCGTACACGGACGATGCGGCCAGGAGAAGGACGCAGGCGACGCCGCGCATCGCGCGGATGCTACCACGCGGCGGCTCGCACCGTGGCAGAATGAGCCTCGAAATGAGCCTCGAAGCGTGCAAGAACAGCACGCTGCGAGCCGGATCGCTATGCGCGGCGTCTAACCTCGGGTAACTCACGTCCGGAGCTGAATATGAGCCGGAACCGCCTGCTTCTCGTCGCCGCTCTCTCGGTCCTTGGCTGCTCTCTCGTGTTCAGCCAGACCCCGCCATTCGGTCAAATCCCACCCGGCGGCCCACCGATCACGCGACCGGGAACGCCCGGCACCCAGGCGCCGGGTCTGCCGCCACGCGACACTCAGGCCCAGCCGCCGCAAAAGGGTACGGCCCGTCTTCGTGGGCGGGTGGTGGCGGCGGGTACGGGCGTGGCACTCCGCCGCGCGCAGGTGTCGGTCTTCATAGCCGAAGCCAGGTTGCGACGGGTCACCACGACGGACGCAGAGGGGCGGTTCGAGTTCGTGGAGCTTCCCGCGGGCCGACTCACGGTCAGCGCAGACAAAGCCGGATATGTCTCGTTGCAGTACGGGCAGAGGCGCCCTTTCGAGGCCGGCACGCCCGTCACGCTCGCCGACGGTCAGAGCGTCGAGCGCATCGACTTCTCACTGCCGCGTGGGAGCGTAATCACGGTCCGAGTCACCGATGACTTCTCCGAGCCCGTTGCCGGCGCCCAGGTCCAAGTGCAGCGATTCCAGTATGGCCAGGACGGTCAGCGCAGGCTGACGGCGGTGCAAACCTCCGTCTTCGGCCTGAACTCGACCGACGATCGCGGCGAATTCAGAGCGTACGGCCTCATGCCTGGCGAGTACGTGATCAGCGCGGCGTCGCGAAACCTGGGAATGGCGCCGGGCGCCAATTCGAGCGACACCAGCGAGGGCTTTGCGCCCACGTTCTATCCCGGGACCATCAACTCGGCGGAGGCGCAGGCCGTCTCGGTCGGAATCGGAGAAGAGACGACGGTGCAGTTCTCGATGGTGGCGTCGCGCATGGCGCGCGTCAGCGGGGTTGTCGTCGATTCGGAAGGGCGGCCGGCGGCCGGGGCGAGCTTGTCGGTCACGACTCGACAAGGCAACGGGGGGTCCAGTTTCGGCGCGGGCACGGTGGCAGCAGACGGGACGTTCGCCATCAGCGGCATCGCTCCCGGGGAGCATTCAATCGATGTCCGGCCGCAGCCTCGCCCGGGAGGCGCGAGCGGTGAGTCCGCCTCGATGCCAATCGTCGTGTCCGGAGCCGACATCACAGGCCTACGAATCGTGACGGGCAAAGGCGCGACGATCACAGGTCGCGTCGTATTCGAGGGCACATCGACGCGCACCGACACTACAACGCCACTGCGCGTCATGGCCATGCCCGTCGATCCCGGGCAGATGTTCCGCTTCCCCGTTGGCGACCCGCAGTCGAACGGAGCACTCGACGAGAGCGGCAGCTTTCAGCTTGCCGGATCGTCAGGACGCGTGTTCTTCAACGTCACCGCGCCTCCCGTCTGGATTGTCAAGTCCGTGACCCTCGCGGGCGAGGACATCATCGACGCGCCGCTCGACCTGACGGAAAAGCCGGCGGTGTCTGGCCTCGTCATCACGATGACGGACAAGCTGACCAACATCTCGGGCCAGGTGAGAAATGCCAGAGGGGAGGCGCTGCGCGACTACGTCGTGGTGATTCAGGCGGCGGAGTCGAAGGAACCGATCGTCGCCTCGAGGTGGATCCGCACCGTCCGCCCCGATACGAACGGCCGGTTCGAAACGCGCGGCATGCGGCCGGGCCGCTACGTCGCGACCGCGATCGAAGCGCTCGAACAGGGACGCCAGTTTGCGCCCGAGTTCCAGGAGAAGCTGCGACGCAGCGCGCGCGGATTCAGCGTGCGCGAGGGCGAAACTGTCACGCTCGATCTGACATTGACGCCGGACCTCTAGCGGAATCCGATAATCGGGTAATCGGGTAATCGGGTAATTTGGTAATCGCCTGAGCCGGCGACGTCCCTGAAGGCAGCCTCACGATAGCTCAATTACCAAATTGCCCGATTACCCAATTACCAGATTCTGTTAGGGCAGCGCGAACACCGACACGGCGCTGCCGGCCACAATAGCGACGTACTGCTTGCCGTTCTTCGCCTGATACGAAATCGGATTCGCATTGCCAACCTGGTCGAGCTTCGTGGCCCACAGCTCCTTGCCCGTCTTGCTGTCGAACGCACGGAAGCGGCGATCATCGGTCGCCCCGACGAAGACGAGACCGCCCGCGGTCACTGTCGGACCGGCGCTGCCGCTGCCGCCAACGTTCTGCTTCCCTGCCGGCAGGAAGTCGCTGACGCCGAGCGTCGTCTGCCACGCGATGTCCCCGGTGTTGGCGTTGACCGCGATCAGCCGCGACCACGGCGGACGCTGGCACGGAAGGATCACGTCGCGGCCGTTCGGCCCCTTGCCCGCCGACGCGGAGAACGTGTGGAACGGACCGACGCCGTCAATCGATGCGCGATCGTACGGCAGCGTCGAGCCGGCCGTGTCGAAGCTGTAGTTCACGCCCGGCTTCTTCTTCTCCACCCACCCGACAAGCGACGTGTCGTGCGAGTTCACGTAGATGTAGCCCGTGCGCGGATCCGTCGCCGTACCGCCCCAGTTGATGCCGCCCGTGCCGCCGGGAAACGAAATCGTCGACTTCGGCGGCGCGCCGTCCTCGTGATAGATGAACGGCGTGAACGGTCCTTCGTTGACGAAGCCGCCGCTCTTGTCCCACAGCGCCTGACAGTTCGCCGCGTGTTCGGCGTTCGTGTCGGCCGCCGTGACCATGTCTTCCTTCTTGAAGCTCGTCTTGCGCCAGCGCCGGCGGCTTCAGCGGGAACGGCTGCGTCGGCGAATACCACTCGCCGGGCACGTTGCCCTTCGGCACCGGACGCTCTTCGACGCCGAACACCGGTTTCCCGGTCGTGCGATCGAGGATGAACATGTAGCCGCCCTTGCCGACGGTCGCGAGCGCGGGAATCGTGCGGCCGCCCTGCTTGATGTCGACGAGCCCGGGCGCGGCGGACATGTCGATGTCCCAGATGTCGTGATGCACGGTCTGGAAGTGCCACTTGTATTTGCCGGTCGCGATGTCGACGGCGACGACGGAGTTGCCGAACAGATTGTTGCCCGGGCGATCGCCGCCGTAGTAGTTGGACGCCGGACCCGCGATCGGCAGATAGGCGATGCCGCGCGCTTCGTCCACGGTCTCGGAGAATCCCCAGGTGTTCGTGCCCGACCGTTCTTTCCAGCCTTCGTTCAGCCATGTCTCGTGGCCGACTTCGCCCGGCCGTGGCACGGTGTGGAACTCCCACAGCTTCTTGCCGGTCACCGCGTCGAACGCGCGGGTGTCGCCTGGCGGCCCGACGGGCAGCTTCGAGGACGGCCGCGCCGACCATGATGACGTTCTTGTAGATCGTCGGCGTCCCTCCGTAGCCGATCACCATGTCGACTTCGCCGTTGGTCCCGAAGCCTTCAGATGGCTTTCCGGTCGCCGCGTCGAACGACAGGAGGCGCGGGCCCGCAGTCACGATGATTCGCTCGGGCGTGGTGCGGTCGCCGGGGAAATAGCCGACGCCGCGGCGCGACACTCCCCCGCCCGGACCTCCGCCGGTGACCTCGCGCTGCCAAATCACTTTCCCCGTGTCTGCCTCGAGCGCGACGACGGTGTTGCCGGCGGGGAGATACATCACGCCGCCGACGACAATCGGCACGGCTTCGAGGATCCGCCAAGAGCGGGCGCGCCGCCGCGGCCGGGTGCGGCTGGGAAGTCGTACTTCCACGCCTGCACCAGGTTCGCGACGTTGCCGGTGGTGATTTCGGTCAACGGCGAGAACCGGGTGCCGGCAAGATCGTGGTTGAATGTCTGCCACTCCTGGGCGGGAGTCGCCTGTTTCTGTTGCGCGCTCGGCGGTGACTGCGAGCACGACGACGACGAGCGCCACGATGAGGTGCTTCATAGGGAGCCGAATCTGGTAATTGAGTAACTGGGTAATTGAGTAATGGGATTGGAACATCGAACAATCGGGCAATCAATTACCAGCTTACCCGATTACCCAATTACCCGATTGGACGCCTACTTTGGTCCAGCACGGGGTGGGATCCCATCCCGTGGCGTCCGCGACCTTCTTGAACGTGTAGGTTCGGATGAACTGTCCGGTCAAATAGGTGGGGTCGTCGACCATCGCCGTCAGGGCGAAATAGGTATCGTCCTGCTGACCGGGGAGCAACGCGTAGTACTCCGTCAGCGTGGCTTTGGCGCTGTAGGGCACGCCGTTCTTGCGGATGTACCCTGGCTTCATGTTCGTCGTGACGACTCTCAACTGGCCGCCTCGCGTGCCGCCCTGGACGCGGTTGATGGGAACGAATCCGGTGCCGCCCGTGTCAATCAGCGGACGCCCGTTCACCTGCCAGACCGCGGCCGAATAGCCCTGCCACGACGGCTCGCCGAGTTGCGCCGCCGCCTGCCCTGAGCGCCGAAGGGAAGCGCAGCATCCGTGTCTGCGTGCCCGCGTCGGTGTCGATCTTGAGCGCGTTGTCGCCGTCCCAGGTGATGTGCAGGCGACCCGGCCGCTGCATGACGCCGACGGCGCCGTACGCCTTGCACGCGTTGCCGTCCGCCAGCTCCTTGTCCGGATCCCACGCGTTCGCGACCGCCCGCGCGCCCGGGTTGAGCGGCAGGTACAGGATGTCGCCCTTCTGCGGCGTGACGCGGTACCGCCATTCGTCGACGATCATCGACACCCAGTAGCCGGTGAGGTCGATGGGCGCCGCGACGCGTGCGGTCGGCGGCGGACCGGCAGGCGCGGCGCCGCGGCCACCTTGTCCTCCGCCGCGCTGCGCACTCAAGGGGGCCGTCGTCACCCCCGCAGCGAGCAGCGAGAGCACCACCAACCTTGCACGCAACATCTGGCGCACCATCAGTTTCGGCCTCCGGGTAGCGCGGGCCGCGCTACTTCTTCTGGTTCTGGCTTGGAGTCGTGAGGCCTTTGTAGATGGCCTCCACGAACATGTCGGGCGTCCACGACTTGTCCTGGCCGAGCCGTCCGTTCCAATCCTCGGTCGGCTTGGCCGCCTTGATCTCATCGAGCGTCCGGCCCTTCTTGATCAGATCCTGCACCCGGTCGCGGATGATCGTCGTCATGTCGCGGTAATACGTGATGTCGGCGATGTCGCCGACGCGGCCGTGCGCGGGGATGAAGAGCGTGCCGCCTTCCGAGCGGAACTCGGGAACGGCGAGCTCGACCATGCGGTTGAGGCCTGCCAGCACGCCTTGAATGCTCCCGCCCCTGGCCAGATCGATGAGCGGAAACTTGGTGAAGTCGAACAACTCGCCGGTGGCCACGACGTCCGAGCCGCGGAAGTGTACGACGCTGTCGCCGTCGGTCGCTGCCGCCGGTACGCGGAGCAGGACGATCCCCTCGCCGTTGAAGAAGTAAGCGAGCTTGAGGACGCTGCCGAAATACGTGTCGGTCGGCAGGCCCTTGGACGGCACTTTCGCCTGGCCGAGCCTGGCGAGCACGTTCTCGTGCGCGAGGATCGCCGCGCCGTCGCCCGCGCCGCCGATGTCGCCGCTCACGTTGCCGCCGGTGAAGGTCCTGCCGGCGATCGAGAACTTCTCGTTGCCGCCGGTGTGATCCGGGAGCGCGCTCGTGTTGGCGATGTAGCGGATGGGCTTGGGCGGCGCCAGCGTCCGGTAGTAGGGCTCGAGGTTGGTCGCCACGCGTGTTTCAGCGCCCGCGCGCGGCTGCGCCTGCAGCGTCAGTTGCAGGCGCTCCTGCAATTCCTTGATGGCGGCCAGGACCCTGTCGGCGTTCTGGGGAAGACCGCTGTCCACCAGGAACACGCCGTCGGGACCGGCCGACACGACAATGTTGCTGCCGGCGCCGCCAATCAGATAGATGTTCCCCCGGACTGGAATGGCTTCGAGACGCCCGGCCGGGGCGTTTTGGGCCGGGCGAGCCTGCTGCGCCGCGAGCGACACAGACAAGACGACGATCAACGCAGAGGCCGCAGAGAACGCAGCGATTCTCACACGCACGACGTCACTCCTGAGATGACGACGATCAACGCAGAGTACTTCCTCGCCTTTGGCTTTCGCCGAGCACGCAGAGAATACCGATCCTTTCATGATCTCGGCGAACTCTGCGGCCTCTGCGTTGTACGTCGTGATGTCGTGATCATGATCGCACTACTTCACGCCGTTGGCGGCGCGCTCGATCTTCCTGGCCAGTTCCGGATACATGGTGGCGGCCCCGCCAAGAGTCACCTCGGTCGGCAGACCGAATTTCTGGCCAAACTCAGCGAGAAAGGGATTCGTGCCCGGCAGGTAATGGGGCACGACACCCTGCGCGCGATCGACTTCCTCGACCGGCGTGCATGGGTATGGCGGAATCTGCTGGTTTGGCGACCACCGGTATTCGCTGCTCCGAATCATGGGCTCGGACAGATACAGCGGGTCGTAGGCGATCGTGACCCACGTCAGAATGTCGCCGCGTCGAAGCCAGTACTGCGTCAGCGTCGCCTCGTCGCTCGACGGCACACCGTTGCGCCGGTAGTAGTCTTCCTTGAGGTGCGTCGTCGAGATCTTCAGCATGTCGCCGACGAACTCGGCCGTTGAAAACCCGCCCCAGGTGTGGGGCGCGAGAGCGGGCGGGCGCGATCGCCCGTCCATGTAGTACGGGTTGTCCACCGACCGCAGCCACTCGGCGTGGTACGCGGTGATCGTCCTCGAGTTCGGATCCACTTCTTTCCAGATGCGGACCTGCGACGGACCGCGGGAGATATACATCGGCCCGTGCGGACGGCACTGCCACTCGGGCAGTGTATAGAGAGAGGCATTCCAAGCCTGGGCACGCAACGAGCCTGCCCGGCTCATCGGGATCCCGAGGAATTCGCCCATGAGCGGATTCCCCGTGTTGTCCTCGTCCTGCACCGGGGCCCACTCCCCGCTAAAGTCCATCTGCGCGAACGCCGGTCTGCTGGCGACGAGCATAACCAGCAGACCAAGAACGGTCACGAGCCGTGTGTGTTTGCGTGTCATCATCCCTAGCCCCTAGCCCCTAGAACGTGTACTTCACCGCAAGCTGCAGGACGCGCGGGGGAACGGCCACGCTGCTGATTTGGCCGAATGTCGGGGAGCCGACCCCCACAGTGGGGTTGCCCAGTTCGTACCAGTTGAACGCGTTGAACGCGTCGAGGCGCACTTCGATGTTCTGGGAGTTCGACACGGCGAACGCCCGCGTCAACGACAGATCGAGGTTCTTGGTGCTCGGGACCGCGAATGATGTTGCGGCTCGTGTTGCCGAACGTGCCGAGCGCCGGCAGCGCGAATGCCGTCGGATCGAGGTACCTGATGAAGCCGTTCGCTGGGTTCGTCGTCTGATCGACGAGGACGTTGTCTGACACCTGATTCGCGCGCTGTGTGCCCGTCTGCCCGTTCTGCGCCCGATCGACGTTGTTGGTGGTGATGGTCAGCCACGAACCCGTCAACGCCCGGAACGAACCCGCCAGCCGCCATCCCGACCCCACGGCGCGCAACGTCGAGCCGTCGAAGCGCGGCGTCGTCACGCTTCCGCTGGCCGAGAAGTTGTGCAGGCGGTCGACCGTGCAGTTGCCATCGTCGTAACCCGGGTTCTTCGGTTGGTTGTAGCCGGACGACACGTTCGTCGTGACGCCGCCGAAGCCGTCAGGAGAGCCGTGGCAGTGCGACAGGGTGTAGTTCACCGCCAGCGCGCTGCGCGCGCTGCTGCGGCGCACCGACAGAATCATGCCGTCGTAGCGCTGCTTGCCGTCGGTGACGTAGAGATCCAGGGGACCGTAGTACTGCCCGTTGGCCGGATCCTGGAGCGTCAGCGGCCGCGCGCGTGGTTGAGCGGGGTCGTGCCCGGCACGGCGTTGTTGAGCGGCGTCGACTCCCAGATGTTGTTCGTGCGGCTGCCGACGTAGCCGGCCGTCGCGAACCAGACCGGCGAGATCTGGCGCTCGACGGTGAGGTTCCACAGGTCCACGTGCGTCGCCGCCATGTCGTTGCTCAGGCTCAGAAACGGTCCGTTGAGCGAAAACGGCGCGTTCTGGTCGAAGGTGACCGGGAAGATATTGGTCTGGCCCGAGCCGACGAAGGGATTGTCCAGGCCGCCCGTGGGGGCGTTGATGCGGACCTCGGACCCCCACGGCGGCGCGACCGACGTGTTCAGATGGAACTGCGCGTTCACGAACTCGAACGACCGGCCGTACGAGGCGCGAACCGACGTCTTGCCGTCGCCGATCGGATCCCAGGCCACGCCCACGCGCGGTCCGAGGTTGCCCCACTGCGTGTTCATGCCCGCCTGCGTCGGGAAGCCCGGATCGCCAGGGAAGTACAGGCCGGCCGGTCCTTTCGGAAACACCGTGCTGTGCACGTTCTGATTGAACCGCGTCTGATCGAACTGATAGACCGCGCCGTTCACCAGCTGCTGCGGGAAGAACGGCTCGTAGCGAAGACCGTAGTTCAGCGTCACCTTGCGATCCCATGCGCCACGTATCCTGCGCGTAGAGCGCCGACGTAGGTTTGCGCCATGTCGAGGGTGTTCGGCGCCGACTGCACGAGCGCGTTCGTGCCCATCAGGCCGAGCATGAAATCGGACAGGGTCAGGCCGGTTCGTGAGCCGTCGATCGAGAGCTGGCCTGGGGAACGCACGTTGGCCTGCGAGAGCGACGTCCAGTGGGCCACGTTCGCGCCAAATGCAAATTGATGGGCCCCGCGCACGAGCGTCACGTCGTCGCTCACCTGGAAAGAGTTCGTCGTGAACGTCGACAGGCTTTCCGTGCCGCCGCCGAGCTGGAACCCGTTCGTCTGGTTGCCGACGGCCAGCAGCATGTAGTGCGGCATGTAGCTGTAGATATTGATGCCGACCTCGGGCGCGGAGAAGAAATCCGTGCTGGTGCGGGTGATCCCGGTGCGGTTGAAGGCGAACCGGACGCTATTGAGCGTGCTCGAGCTGATCACGAAGTCGTCGCCGACCGTGACGGTCTGGGCCAGGTTGTCGCGCCCGCCACGGCGTGTCACCAGCAGGTTCTGTTCCGCGTCGGCGAGGCCGAACGGTGGCGAATCAAACTGCGTGGTCGCGATATAACGGCCCAACAACCGATGCTGGTTGTTCAACTGATAGTCGACCTTGCCGATGTACTGCGATTCGTCAACGGCAGCCGGCAGACCGTAGTTCAGAAAGCCGCAGGGATCGCTGGTGGTCGGAAGCTTGGCCGCGATGTTGCGCGCCGCCTTGCTGAAGCGCGCCGGGTCTATCTTGTTGCCGACAAACCCGAACTGGGCGGGTAGAGTTGCGTTGCACGCCCCCGTTGCAGGCCGGCGAGGCATACGCCGTGAAGTCGCCGGCGAGCATCGCGGCGGTCGGCACAAACGCGGGGTTGCTCGTCGGGTTCACCCGCGTATTGGTCCCCTGATAGCCGGCGAAGAAGAAGAGCTTGTCCTTCGTAAGCGGACCGCCCAGGGTGGCGCCGTACTGGTTGCGCAGCTGTCCGTCGTCTTTGCGCGTGCCGTCGGGGTTCTTTCCCGCAAACGGGTCGGTGGCGTTCAGACTGTGATGGCGGAAGAACTCGAAGCCATCGCCGTGGAACTGGTTGCTGCCCGACTTGGTCACGTAGTTGACGGCGCCGCCCGAGTGCATGCCGTTTTGCGCCGTGAGGGCGCTCGTTTCGGCCTTGAATTCCGCGAGCGCGTCGGGGAACGGCAACGGCAGGTTCAGGTTGTCGTACGGGTTGTTGTGCATGGCGCCGTCGAGTACGTACGACACGCCAAAGGACAGACCGCCCGCGAGCGAGTAGGAGATGCCGCCGTTACTGCCGCCCATGCTGCGGCTGGTGGCGTTCAGCTGCGGCTGCGGCACGGCCGCCGGCAGATTCGACAGCAGGTCCGCCGGGTTTCTGCCGTTGAGCGGCAGGTCCATGATTCGCTTGTTGTCCATGACCTGGCCGACACCCAGGTTGCGCGTCTCGACCATCAGCGAGTTGCCTTGCACGGTCACCGTCTCCGCGACGGCGCCAACGGTCAGGGAGATGTTCAACACGGGGCTCGCACCGACTTCGAGCCTGATACCGGTTTGCGCGTACGTGCTGAATCCCTGCAACATCGCTTCGAAGCGATAGGGACCGATCGGGAGGCTCGGGATGACGTACGTCCCGTTCGCGTCGGTCGTGGCATTTCGCTTGAGGCCGGTGTCGACATGCGTGACGGTCACGTCCACTCCGGGCAGCACCGCCCCGCTCGAGTCTTTCACGGTCCCGCTGATTTGAGCGGTAGCACCGGCCTGCGCCCAGGCGTTTGCGCCGGTGAGAAGCACCACGACCACGCCGCACACGAAACCACCCAACACGCGTCTCATTACACCCTCCCCCATTCAAACGGCGAGTGTCACAAATCGGTCAGACATATCAATTTGGCGGCGAGTATAGCAGGGAAGGACCCGTTGTCAACACGATGTAACACCACTAGTTAGCCCGATTTTCGTGCTATCCAACGGCTCGGATCGCGAGGGTCGAACGGTATCAGGATTTCGGTGAACTTGAGTGCGTTGGGACAAGTGACATATCGTTCTCGCGCATGCGCTACGCCACCTTTTCGCTGCCCACCGACCCATCAGAACGTCTCGGCCTCGCGCGAGGCGACACGATCATCGATGTCCACGCCCTCGTATCCGGCAAAACCAGCGGGCCGCTGCCCCGCACGCTGTCCGAGCTGATTCAGCAGGGCCGCGACACGTGGGAGCGCGTCGCACAACTCGTCAACCAGGCGCTCGCCGGCGCACCGCCGCCCGCCCTGGTGCATCGCGCGGCCGACGTCCACTGGCACGCGCCCATCCCCCGGCCGAACAAGAACGTCATCTGTCTCGGTTTGAACTACCTCAGTCACGCGAAGGAAAGCGCCAGGGCGCGCGGCCGTGAGATGAAAATTCCCGAGGCGCCGGTGTTCTTCACCAAGTCGCCGACCTCCGTCAGCGGTCCCTACGACCCGATTCCGTGGGACCCGGCCGTCACCGTCCAGGTGGACTACGAAACCGAGCTCGGCGTCGTCATCGGCATGTCGGGCAAGAACATTCCACGAGCGCGCGCGCTCGAACACGTCTTCGGCTACACGGTCATCAACGACGTGTCGGCGCGCGACCTGCAGCTGCGGCACCTGCAGTGGTTCAAGGGGAAAAGCCTCGACGGCTTCTGCCCCATGGGCCCGGTGGTCGTCACGGCCGACGAATTCGGCGATCCGCAGACCAAACAGATTGCCTTGCGGGTCAACGGCGTCGAGAAACAGCACTCCACGACCGCGGACATGATTTTCCCGGTGGACGCCATCATCGAGGCCCTGTCGCAAGGGATGACGATTGAAGCAGGCGACATCATCGCGACCGGCACGCCCGAAGGCGTCGGCCTCGGCCGCACGCCCCCGGAATTCCTGAACGACGGCGACATCGTCGAAACCGAAGTCGAGGGCATCGGCGTGCTGCGGAACAGGATCGTGAAAACGTAAAACGCAGAACGCAAAACGGAGAACGTGAAGACACTTTGAACTTACTTTGAACTTTACCCTTTGAACTTTGAACTTTCTCCCATGGAAGACAAGATTGCTATTCGCGAAACCGTCGAGAACTGGGTCGTGTGGCGCGACGCGGGCGACTGGGATCGCTTCGCCACCGTCTGGCACGCCGACGGCTGGATGACGGCGACGTGGTTTCAGGGCCCGGCCAGCAAGTTCATCGAGGTCAGCCGCGACGGCTTCGAGCGCGGCGTGAATATCCTGCACGCGCTCAACGGCTGGTCGTGCGACGTGGCCGGCACACGGGCGATTTCGCAGGCCAAGATGAACATCTTCCAGCGCGCGCCGCTCGACGGCGTGGTGGTGGATGTCATCTGCTGGGGGCGGTTCTACGACTTCTTCGAAAAGCGCGACGGCCGGTGGGCGATCGTCCGGCGGCAGCCGATCTACGAGAAGGACCGGCTCGATCCGGTCGATCCATCGGCGTCTTGAAACTCGATCCTGCCCTGCTCGCGAAATTTCCCGAAGGCTACCGGCACCTCGGCTACCTGCAGAACCGGAACGGTTTCACGGTGAAGATCGGACTACCGGGCCTGCGCGGACCTGAAGTGGAGAAGCTGTACGCGGAAGGCAAAGCGTGGCTTGCGGGATCGCCGAAGCCAGGCGAGCCGCTCTAGACGTGCACTTTCAGAAGCCTCCAGCTGATTCGTAGGGCTGAAAACCACGAAGGCACGAAGATCACGAAGGTCACCAAGTCTTGCACTAGAATCTTGCTCAGATGTCGCGACCTTCCACGAAGACTCTCTGGATTGTCCTGATTCTCACCGGCCTGATCGTCGCGGTTTGGTGGGCTGATCGCTCTGCCACCACGGCAGGTGGCGCCGCTGTTCAATCAGCCGACGCCACCGCGCGAGCGGGCGACGTCAAACGCGACGCCGACGGACGGCTGCTCTATTTCGACGGCCGGCAATGGTCGAACAAGCGACTGCCACCTCAGGACGCGCCTTTTTAGAGAGATATTCTTCTCCGTGCGTCTTCGTGTCCTTCGTGCCTTCGTGGTTGAGTGTCGCCGGTAACCAGCTACGACGCCACTGAAAGCAGGCCGAATAGTCTGGCGGCGTTCGTGCGGCCGATCTTCAGGCGATCGCTCTCCGGAATCTCGCACGCGTCGAACCACGTCGCGGCGTCACCGCACTTCCTCGAACGGATAGTCCACCGAGAACAGCACCCGATCGACGCCGATCTCGGTGATGGCGTCGACCAGCGTCGGCGTGTGGAAGTTGCCGCTCGTGGTGATGTAGAAGTTCGACCGCAGGTATTCGGTGAACGTCTTCCTGGCGGGAATCTCGCGCGGCCGCTTGGTCACGCGGTGATCGAAGCGCCAGATGCAGTACGGCAGCATCTCGCCGAGGTGGCCGAGGATCACGGTGAGCCGCGGATGGGTGTCGAAGATGCCGCTCGCCATCAGCCGCAACGCGTGCGTCGCCGTTTCGACGCCAAACGCCCACGACGCGCCGCGCAGCCACGGATGTCCGTCGTAGATGGTCATGCGGCTCGGCAACGGGTCGCGCGGGTGCAGGTAGAACGGGACACCGAGACTCTCGACCGTCGCCCAGAACGGGCGGTAGATCGGATCGTCGTAGTAGACGATGGTGTCGGCGTCGCCGACCTGCGAGAAGCCGTTGACCATCACGCCCTTGAAGCCAAGCTCCCTGACCGCGCGCGTCAGCTCGGCGCTGGCCGCATCGGGATCCTGCATCGGCAGGGCCGCAAACGCGGCGTACCGATCCGGATGCTTCGCGACACCCGCCGCCAGCGCGTCGTTACCCCGACGCGCGACGTCGATCGCGCGCACGCGCTCGTGGACCGACTGCACGCCAGGCGCGTTCAGCGACAGAATCGCGAACGCGATGCCGTGCGCGTCCATGTGGCGCAGGCGCTCGTCGCCCAGGTCCAGCAGCCGCCGCTCGAGGACGTTCAACTGTCCCGGCACGGCGTACTCGGCCGACTCGCGAAGCGTGTCTTCGATCCCGAAGTGTTCCTCGATCGCAATTTTTCCGATCATATGAACCACCGAAGAGCCACGGACGTTGGTGACAAAAGACAATGAACCATGAAGGTCACAAAGATCACGAAGAAGATAACTTAGCTTTCCGTCCTTCGTGCCCTTTGTGATCTTTGTGGTTCAGCCGACGTGAGCGGCGAACTCCTTGCGCAGGAGTCCGTACTCGAGGCTGTCGATGAGCGCCTGCAGGCTGGCTTCGATGATGTTCTCGTTGACGCCAATCGTCGTCCAGGTCGACGTGCCGTCGCTGCTCTCGATGAGCACGCGCGTCCGGGCCGCCGTGCCGGACGACGAGTTGACGATGCGGACCTTGTAGTCGGTCAGGCGGACCGACTCGAGGTCGGGATAGAACTTCAGCAGCGCCGAGCGCAGCGCGCCGTCGAGCGCGTTCACCGGGCCGTCGCCCTCGGCCACCGTGTGCGCGTGCTCGTTGCCGACGCTCACCTTGACGGTCGCTTCGCAGATCGAACTCGTCCCGTCCGAACGCATCGACACGTGATACGCGTCCACGCGAAAACGGCTTCGGCTCGCGCTGCAGCGCCCGCCGGATGAGCAGCGCCAGCGATCCGTCGGCGGCCTCGAACTCGTAGCCCTCGTGCTCGAGCGCCTTGACGCGCTGGAGCATCGC
The DNA here is from genome assembly GCA_963755195.1 of uncultured Acidobacteriota bacterium. Taxonomy (GTDB): domain Bacteria; phylum Acidobacteriota; class Vicinamibacteria; order Vicinamibacterales; family CAVVIG01; genus CAVQJU01. Next base: position 1,423,035 of record CAVWIZ010000002.1, read on the forward strand.
ATTCAGCTCGGGCGTCTCCTTGCGGACGTCGAACCCCAGCTCGCGCGCTTTCATGATGATGTTGCTGCGGCCGGCGAGCTCGCTCATCAGCACGTGCCGGCTGTTGCCGACAAGGGCCGGATCGATGTGCTCGTAGCTGCGCTGCAGCTTCTGCACCGCGTTGACGTGCTGGCCGCCCTTGTGCGAGAACGCCGCCGCCCCGACCCACGGCAAACGCGGGTTGGGACGCATGTTCGCGATTTCGTCCACGAACTGCGACATCTCCTTCAGCGTCACGAGCGACTCGCGCCGGCACCGACGCCCTCTTGAACTTGAACGCCAGGTTCGGGACGACCGACGTCAGGTTGCAGTTGCCGGTGCGCTCGCCGATCCCGTTGATGGTGCCCTGCACGTGCGTCGCGCCGGCCTCGAGCGCGGCCAGCGCGTTCGCGACGCCCAGGCCGATGTCGTCGTGCGTGTGGATGCCGATCTGGACCTTCAACCGCGCGCGGACCGTCCGGGTGATGTCGGCGATCTCCGCCGGAATCGACCCGCCGTTGGTGTCGCACAACACGACGACGTCGGCGCCGCCGCGTTCGGCGGCCTCGAGCGTCGCGAGCGCGTACTCCGGCTCGTCCTTGTACCCGTCGAACGAGTGCTCGGCGTCGTAGACGACAAACCGGCCGTGCTGCTTGAGGAACTTCGGACCGTGTCCTCGATCATGGCCAGGTTTTCCTCGGCCGTCGTCTGCAGCACTTCCCGGACGTGCAGCAGCCACGTCTTGCCGACGATGGTGACCACGGGCGTCTCGGCGTCGATGAGCAGCCGCACCTGCTCGTCGTCGGCCGCGGTCACGCCCTTGCGGCGCGTCGCGCCGAAGGCCGCGAGCCTCGCGTGGCGAAACGTGCGCCGTTTCGCCTCGTCGAAGAACTCGATGTCCTTCGGATTGGTCCCGGGCCAGCCGCCCTCGATGTAGTGCACGCCGAACGCGTCGAGCCGCTCCGCGATGCGCAGCTTGTCGATGACCGAAAACGAGATGCCGAGGCCCTGGCTGCCGTCGCGCAAGCGTCGTGTCGTAGATGTCGACCGGGGCCATGCCAGCGGATTTCATTGATGACTCCGGGGACCCGGTACTCCCCGGATCTCCTTGTTTGAACGTGACGACGAGCACGTCGCGATACGCCGGCGCGGACGCGTCGAGCGCCTCCACCGGCGTGACGCCGTGGCTCACGCGCGCATCGTCCACCAGCGCGGCGTCGAGCGGATCGCGTCAGCGTGAACCGGCCGAGCTCGCGGCCGTCGGCCGCGTGAATCGACGTCGTGCCGCTCGCGATGTTCGATCGATTCACCAGCAGCACGAGCACGTAGTCGACGCCGTCGCGGTGCAGGCCTTCCGGCGTCGGCAGCCCTTCGGCGCCCGGCCGCGCCTCGATGCGGAACTGATGCACCTCGATCTTCCACGGCGGATCCGACAGGTTCGAGAGGTTCGAGGGGTTCTTGAGGCTCGAACGGTTCGAAGGCTCCGAGCTGGCGAACAGCGCCGGCAGAACCCCAGAATCGTCCGCATCGACGGACCGTCGCCCACCGCCTCCGTCACCGGCGCGAACCAGCGCGCGACGCCGCCGTTCAGCGGGTTGTAGTCGAGCGCCTGGAAGTGCGGCTGATGCGGCTGCGCGTCGGACCGCGCCGTCCGGCCCCGCAGCGAACACGGCGTGGCGACGGCGGCGGTAGCGCCCGCCGTCGGCCATGTGCGCGTCGAGCTCGAGATCGTTCCAGCTGGCGGCAAACGCGTCCCAGTCGTCGAGCGAGCCGAACGACTCGAGCGCACGGCGCATCGCGTCGGCCTGCACGAAGACGTAGCCGTCGTTCGTCAGCGATGGCCTGCAGCGACTGGTCGGGCAAGGAAGCGCCGACGGGACTCACGAGCTGATCCTACCAGAAGGGTCTCGGCACCGACGGTGATCCTGATGCTAGAGCTGCCTGCTGACACCGTGCGCCTCCGCAGTCGCGCTCTGCTGCTCGCCTTCTCCGCGGCCGGCCTCGCTCGGGTCCGCGCAGCAGCCGCCGGTCCGCGACCCCCACACGTTTCGCTCCGGCATCGACATCACCGGCATCACGGTGACGGTCCGCGACTGCCGACGGCCGTCTCGTCAGCGGACCTGCCGCAGGAGGCCTTCGAGGTCTTCGACGACGGCGAGCGTCAGACCAGTCACGCAGTTCACGCGCGAGCGCGTGCCGGTCAGCCTCGGCGTCGCTCCTCGACGTCAGCGACAGCATGTTCGGCCGCCGCATCACCGACGCGCGCGACGGCGGTCGATCGTTTCCTCTTCGAACAGCTCGATCACGAGGACGAGTTCTTCATTCTCGCCTTCAACCACGCCCCCACGTCCTGACGCAGTGGACGCAGACGCCCGACGTCGTGCGCGAGGCGCTCGACAGCCTCCGACCGACGGGCGGGACGGCCGTCTACGACGCCGTCCTCGAAGGCGATGCCGCTCATCGCGCGCCGCAACCGCGAACGCGGCGCGCTGCTCATCGTCTCGGACGGCGAAGACACGGCCAGCACGGCGATGCTGCGCGACGTGCGGATTCGCGCTGCGCCGCAGCCAGGCGTTCGTCTACGCGATCGCCATCGATTCGCCCGACATCACCGGCCCATCAACCGCCGCGTCAACCCCGACGACGCTCCGTGAGATCACGGACGACAGCGGTGGCCGCACCGAGGTCGTGCAGAGCAGCCGCCGACATCGTCGCGGCGTCGGCGCGCATCGCCGACGAGCTCAATCATCAGTACGTGATCGGCTACACTCCCCGCACGGCGGCGACGGCAAGTTCCACAGCATCCGCGTGCGATGTGCAGCGGCGCCGACTACCGGTCCGCGCACGGAACGGTTACGTCGCCGAGCCGAGACACACAAGAACAACGTCACCGACCGGCGGCAGAGCTTGCCGACTTAGCCCCTGGTCCCTGGCCCAAGCAAGCCTAGACTCGCACCAGCACGCCGGATACCGACTGGCCGGTCGCGCGGGCGATCGCCGACGCGTACAGCGCGACCTGGCGCGCGATACTGCTCTTCTCCCGCCGCGGCGATTTCGCGATCGGTCTTGTAGTCCACGACGGTCCACGCGCCGTCTTCTTCGAACGCCAGATCGACGACGCCCTCGACGAGCGTGCCGTCGTCGAGCGTCAGCGTGACCGGCGTCTCGCGCCGGCATGCGCCGCGGGCGGCCGCGCGCCGCGCGCGCGCCAGCAGATCGTGCGCCAGCACCCGTTCGGCAATCGCCGCGGCCGCCTGGCGTCGTCGTCGTCCGATCGCCAGGATCCGCGCTTCGACGGCGGCGATGTCGTCGAGCGTCGCCCGCGTCGCGTCGAACGGCGCCCGGGCCAGCACCGCGTGCACGAGCGTACCAAACGCCGCGCCGCCGAAACGGCCGCGATCCTGGATCACGTGGCCACAGAGGCACAGACGACACGGAGACCTCGGATCGTAGAGCAACAGTCGGTTTGCTCTGCGTTCTCTGTGCCTCCGCGGCTACGTTGCAACGTGACCCACTCGCGCACGGTACGGACGCGGATCGAAGGCACGGCGCCCGCGACTCGCGCCGTGATGCCGCGCCAGCTGCCACCGGTCGTACCGCGTCGCGGCCGTCGGCCACGACATCGCGCGGCACGTCCTTGACGATCAGCTCGTCGCGGCGGACGCCGAGCGGCGGTTTCGCGCCGAGCGTCAGCGCGCTCGGATCCCACCAGACGACGGAATAGCCGCTCCGCGAACGTGTGCTGGCCGGGACACACCGTCGACGCGGCCCGCCGGTTCGTCGTTCGGCCGCTCGAAGCACGGAATCCTTCGACTTGAACACCGGACACTTCGGCCCTCGCGTCGCCGTGCGGCGCGATGCCGTCGGCGGATACAGCGCCGCGTTCAGCGGGCTCAGCCACCCGCCCTCCCACGGATCGTCGCCGAGCGCCGGCACGACCAGCAGATCGCGCGCGCGCGTCGCGGCCACGTACGCCAGCCGGACGCCTTCGGCCTCGTCGCGCGCCACTTCCTCGGCTTCGTGCTCGTGCAGCTCGTGCGGCGCCCAGCCGCCGATCTTGATCGCGCACAGCCCGCGCGACGCGTCGAGGTAGCGGCTGGCGTCGGTCCGGCTCATGCGGCACGTGAGGTCGGCGAGGATGACGACCGGAAACTCGAGGCCTTTGGCCTTGTGCACGGTCATCAGCGGACGCCGTCGCTGCCCTCTTCGAGAATCGGCGCTTCGGCGACCTCCGTCGACTGGGCGGCGTCCTTCAGCTCGTCGATGAAGCCGCGGAACGAGATGCCGCCGCCGGCCTCGTATTGCCGGGCCAGCTCGGCGACGTGCAGCACGTTGGCCAGCGCCTGTTCGCCGGCCGGACGCAGGATGAAGCCGACATGCGCGCGCGTGTCCGCGAGCAGCCGGCCGATGGTGTCGGCGACCGGCCGATAGTTGCGGCCGCGGTGCAGCTGCTGGAGAAGCCGCAGCGCGTCGGCGATCGGCACGAGGTGCGCGGTCGGCTCACCGGTCAGCGCAAGCTCCTGACCGGAGTTGCCGCCGAGCTCCGCGGGTACGCGGAACGGATGAAACACGCCGAAGCGGTGGCGGAACTCGAACAGGTGCTCATCGTCGATCGCGAACAGCGGGCCCTTTGAGCGCCGCAAACACCGACAGCTCGTCGTCGGGCCACTCGATGGCCGCGAGCGCCGCCCGCATCGCTTCGACCTCCTCGCGGCCGTGAAACGCCTTTCCACCGACCAGCAGATGCGGAATGCCGCGCGCTTCGATCGCGTCCACGTAGCGGCGCGTGATGTCCTCGCCGAAACTGACGAATCGGCGGAACAGGACGGCGATGTGGCGCGGCTGAATGCGGCACGCGCGCGTCGGTGCCGTCGGCTTGCCGCTCGCGACACGGTCCAGCCACGGTCTTCATCGGTCAGCCAGCGATGAACGCGCCGACGGCGTCCGGCAGCGATTCCTCGATCGCCATGCGCCGACGCTTTCAGCGCGCCGAATCCGCGGCGGCCGTACGGCTTCGGCACCGGCAACGCCACCACGGACGGCTGCGACGGCCGTCGTCCTCGCGTGAACTCCGCGAGCGGCACGTAGCCGGCCTGAAGCGTCCGTTCGTCGGCGATCATCTCCCGGCCGAATGCCGCGTTCACAAAATGCTGAATCGACGGCACGCTGCGATAGCTCGTGTCAGTTGCAGGACCCGGCCGCCGTGCGATTCGAGTCTGCTGGCTCACGCGCCAGTACGTGCCGACATCGGTCCCGCGGAACCGATAGATCGCCTGCTTCGGATCGCCGACGATGAACAGTTTGCCGGGTGACGGGCGCACGTCGTCCGGATCGCTCGCTTGTGGATCGTCCGCCGCGAGCAGCAGCAGGATTTCGGCCTGGATCGGATCGGTGTCCTGGAACTCGTCCACGAAGATCCGCGCGAACTTCGTCTGCAGGTGCCGCCGCACTTCCTCGTTGGCCTTGATGAGATCGCGGGCCTTGGCCAGCAGGTCGCCAAAATCGAGCGCGCCCGCCGCAGCCTTGAGCGCCTGATACCGCGCCGTCGCGCCGGCCAGCTCCTGCTGGAGACACGCAGCCAGATCGGCGTCGGCATCCTTTCGGAACAGCTGCAGTTCGGCAAACAAGCACGTCGCGCGCGGCCAGCACCTCCGTGCGGGCGACAGGTTCACTCCCCGGGCCCCTACCCCCGGCACTCCCGAACCTCACACCGCTCCCCTTGCGCGTGCGCGACAGACCGCGATCGCGCGTCAGATCGACAAGACGCGCTTCCCATCCGTCGAGGTCGCGCTGTCGGAACGACTGCTCGAGCGTGATTTGGCGGCTCAATCGCCGCACGGCGTCCGTGTCCACATACAGGTTGTCGCGCGTCGAAGACGGCGACGCGTCAGGTCGGCCAGGCGGTGAAGCGCGACGAGCGCGGCATCGATCGCGGCCGCGCGATCGAACGGCGGCCGTCGCCACGGATGCGGGAAGTCCCGCCACTCGGCCAGCCTTCGGCCCGCGCCGCGCAGCCGCTCCACCGGCCCTTCGGTGTCGCCGCCGCCCGAAAACGACGGCGCGCTCGTCCGCCGCAGCGCGCGCCGGAGTCCTTCAGAGGGCGCCTCGAGCGCCTCCCGCAACCATGCCTGAAAGGCGCGCGTATAGAGACGATCGGACTGCGGCTCGGTCAGCACGGCAAACAGCGGATCGACGCACGCTTCGACCGGCCGCTCGCGGATGAGCTCGGCGCAGAAACCATGAATGGTGCTGACATGCGCTTCTTCGAGCTTCTCGAGGGCATCCTCGAGCCGCTGTCTCACCAGCGCCGCGTCGGCCGACGCCCGCCTGGTTTCGAGGGCCTCGCGTAGACGGAGCTTCAGCTCGCCCGCGGCCTTCTCCGTGAACGTGACCGCGACGATCTCTCCCATCGTCGCCCGTCCGGTTTCGAGCACGCGCAGCACCCGATTCACGAGCTCGGTCGTCTTCCCCGTTCCGGCCGCCGCTTCGACGACCAGCGTCTCGTCGAGCGATTCGCTGATCGCGCGGCGGGCAGCCTCGTCCGCGCGCGGGTCGCCAGCCGTGCGCGTCATCGCATCGACCTCAACGCCGCCAGGTCGGCGAGGCGATCCTGCGCCTTCCGTGCCACGCGTTCCTCTTCCCGCGGCCCGCACACAGCCTGGAAGTCGCACCACCGGCACGCGCCTTTGTCGGGCGCCGCGACCAGGAAGCCCTGCTCGACCGCGCGATCGATGATCGTCAGCGCGGCCAACCCCTGGCCCCGGTTGTAGTCGGTGATCGCAATTGGATGGTCCGTGAAGCCTCCGGCCGTCGTGCAGTAGAAGAGCCGGCCCACTTCAACCTTCTTGCCCAGTCCCTGCTCCACGGCGACGCTGTACAGCACCGGCTGAAGGACCTTCCCGCCGCCGACAATCAAGTCGGGATTCGACCGGTTCTTCCCCGTCTTGTGGTCGGTCACACGCAAGACGTCTTCGTCGCCCTTGCGCTCGATGAGATCCACGGAACCTCGAAGCACGAATCGGCCATCGACGAGGACCGGATCGGGAAGACTGCGCGGATCGCGGCCCGTGTCGCTCAGGCCAAAACTGAACTCGAAGTACTCGGGGCGCCACGTGTTGTCGTCGGCCAGCTTCTGCACCCAGATGCCGAGGTCACGGCGCAGCTCGTCGATTTCGTCCCGCCACACCCGCTCGATCGCCGGCGCGAGCTGCTCGGCGTACTCGTCGGCGACGCGGCTGAGCACCGCGTCGAGCGTGCGGGACGCATGTGCCACCCCGTCGCGCGACACCGGCAGGGCGCCCTCGGACTGCATCGCGCGATAGAACTCGGCTTGCACCTTGTGAAACAAGCTGCCGCGCGTGAGCGGATCCAGACGCACGAGCGGCTGCGGCTCTTCACGCGGCTCGAGGCGATAGATCGTGGACAGCAGGAATTGATAGGGGCACGTCGCAAACCGCTGCAGCGCCGACAACGAATACGGCCGGCTGGCGAGACGCTGACCGACCATCGCTGTCTTGATGGCCGGAGCCACTTTGATGAGCCCGTCGCTCGTGGACCACGCCGGCCGCCCTCGGGCCCACCGGCTGATCACCGAGCGCCGAAGCGCGTCGTTCAGTTGAAGCAGATAATGCGCACGGCCCTTCACGAGCGACGCATCGCGCGTGTCGAGGAGCGGCTTGAGTGAGGCGAGATCGTGCTCGAGATCGTCGATCGCGCGATCGGGATCGGCGGGCGCCGGCCACGCGAGACTTGCGCCGGCTTCTTCGGCCGCATCGCTGGCCAGCACGCGGTGGTCGGGAATCCGGCCCGTGATCGCGCGCACGACGTCGAGGGCGTAGAACGACGGCACGCGCACACGGGTCTCGGCGACGTCGAGGCGCGGATACGACAAATACACGCGTTCGCCGGCCGCGCCAATCGACAACTTCAGCAGCAATCTCTCGGCGGCGCTGCGACCGTCCTGGCCGACGAGCGCGTGATCGACCGCTTGCCGGCGCTCGTCGAGCATCAGCGGATCTTCGTGCGGACGCTGCGGCACGACGCGCTCGGCCAGTCCCGGGACGAAGACGACGCGAAAACTGCGGCCGCGCGCCTGGTGCGGCGTGCCGACGAACACGCGTCCGTACCGCCGGGGCGGCGGTTCCCAGTCGAGCATCACCAGCCGGCCGTGCAGCACATCGCGCACTTCCTCGATGGCCACCGGTCCCACCGCCGACATCGGCCTGAGCGCGGCGAGGGTTTCGAGGACACGCGTCGGCCGGTCGAGCGCCCGTTCCGCCAGCCGATTCAATCGATCGAGCCAGTCACCCCAGGTCGTCTGGTCCGGCCACTCCGCCAGCTCGTCCACAATCGGCAGCGCGAAGTCGCGCAGGTGTCGAAGATTCCTGAGATCGCGTTCGAACCCCGCCGCGCGGGCCGATTCGGGCTCCTCGCGCAGCAGCTCGCCGATCCGCATCCGATAGTCCGCCGCCAGACCGTCGAGCCTGCGGCGCCACCGCGCACTGCCGTCGCGGCGCGTCCGCCCGCCCACGACGCCCGACTCCACGATGAGCTCTTCCCATTTCCAGGGAGATCGAAGCGTGCCGGCAACAACCGCGTCGTCGTCTGAATCGAGCGTCCAGTCGGTCTGACGTCCAGGGTCGGCGATGTCCTCGGGGGTCTCGGCCAGCGTCAGTCGCGTCGGCGGCGTCAGCGACGTCAATGCCAGGGGCGCGGCCGCCAAACAGCTCGTCGCGGGGAATGATGGGCCCGCGGCTCGGGGCTGGGGGCTCGGGGCTGGGGACTCGGGTCGCGTGGCTCGTGGCTGGTGGCTGTTGCTTCGCCGCGCGACGAACCTGCGGGACCTGACCGAGTGACAGGTATTCATCGAAGCGTTTCGCCGAGAGGCCTTCGACCGCGCACGAAAGCAGCGCGACGAACGCGCGGCCCGCGGGGTCGGGCCTCCGGATGCCGCGGTCGAAATACGCGGGCACGCCGGCGCGCGCGCAGGCGTGTTCAAGGAGCCCGAGGTAGTGCTGCGGCGTCCGCAGGAAGACCGCCATCTCGTCGAACGGGACGCCCCGTTCCGCCTCGTCGAGCACTCGTCGCGCGATCTCCACCGCTTCGCGCCCTTCACCCGGCGCCGAGAACAGGCGAACGTCGCCCGACCTCTCGCGGACCGGCGGCCGGTCCTTCGAGAAGAAAAATATGTGACGGCGGAGGTGGGCCAGATCGCTTGACTCGGACGCGGCGTCAGGCAGCTCGTCGAGCACGCCGCCGAGCGCCACGAGTGCCTGTGTCGTCGCCGCGTCGCCATCGGGAACCGTCGCCAGCACCTGCGGCGAACGGCCGGCGATCGCCGTCACAAAGTCCCGATCGGCGTGGGAGTCAAGCGGCACGTCCAGGAAAATGACCGGCAGGTCCGCCCATCGCACCTGGTCCGATCGCACCGCCTCGGCGCCCAGCCGGAAGAGCGCCGCGCGATCGTCAACGCCGACGCGCTCGAGCTCGGCCTCGACGCGCGCGAGCAGCCGGCCGACATCGCGCGTGGCGGTGTCCGAACGATCGAGCCGATCGGGACCAACGCCAGCGAGCCGCAACTCGTGGATGGTGCGGGACAGGGCCCTCGGGAACCCGGGCATCGACGCCACGGGCGTGAAGTACTCGAGCTCGCCCGCCGCGACGGCTTCGAAAACCGCGCGCGCGGCCACCGCTTCGCCACCCGCTTGCGTGGCCGGCGCGCGACGCGCACCGGCAAGGCGCACGCTGGCGGATCGGGCGGCCAGCTCGGTCAGACCGAACCGGCTCAGACCGAAGGTCGCGCCCGAGCGCGTGGCGATCGCTCGGACGAAATCATCAGCCGCGCCGCGCGTCGCTCCGACGACGACGCATTCGGTCGACGATGAGAGGCGTTCGAGGAATTGCCGCGCCGCCCCGATTCGTGCCACGGCAGACGTCGACGTGACCACGCGAAGCCTGCTCATGCCATCGACCGCCGACCGAGCTCGCCCCGCTCGTATCGCGCCTTCGTCACGGCTCGCTGGACCTTGCCGCTCGTCGTTCGCGCCACGGCGCCGCTCGCCGCAATCGACGACGTCGTGCACGTACAACCCGTGGAGGTCGGCCATCCGCCGGCGCACGTCGCGGACAAGTTGTTCGCCGCTGACCGTACCGTTCGCTTCGACCACGATAACGACGCGATCGGGGTCGTGGGCGCGGCTCGTCCCAAACGCGACGGACCGGCCGCGGCGCACGCCGGCCAGATCGTCGACGCCCCACTCGAGGTCCTGCGGGTAGTACTTGCGGCCGTTGGCAATGATGAGATCCTTCGCCCGGCCGCACACGTACAGCTCACCGTCGGAGAGATACCCCAGATCGCCCGTGCGCAGCCAGCCGTCGCACATCGTCTCGCGCGTCAGCGCACGGTCTTCGTAGTAGCCCTGCATCACGGATGGTCCGGCCAGAGCGATTTCGCCAACCCCGCGCTCGGGCACCTCGCGGAAGCCTTCGTCGACAATCTTGATCCGGTGATCCGGCAGGACTCGACCGCAGCTCACGAGCTCGCCGTCGGTGCGCAACGGCCGCCCGAGCGGCGCGAACGTGGCGGCCACGACGTGTTCGGCGAGACCGTAGCCTGTCAGAAAGCTCGTCTCGCGAAAACCGACGGCGGAAAAGCGGTCGGCAAACGCGGCCAGCGTCGGCGCGTGAATCGGCTCGGCTCCGCATCCGGCGACGCGCCAGCACGAGAGGTCCACGCCGGCCAGGTCCGCATCTTTGACGCGCCTCACGCACAAGTCGTACGCAAAGTTCGGCGCAAAGCTGACGGTGGCCCGGTGGCGGGAAATGGCGCGAAGCCACTCGGCGGGCCGCTTGACGAACGCCTGTGACGGCAGGAAGACGGCTGGCCGCGATGCATAGAGGGGACACAAGGCCATGCCGACGAGTCCCATATCGTGGTGGAGCGGCAGCCAACTGACTGCGGAATCGGCGCCCGTCGTGGCCAGGCCCCTCGGACCGTTGATCGCGTTGACGTTCGCGCACAGATTGCGATGCGTCAGCGCGACGCCTTTCGGATCTGAGGTCGCCCCCGATGTGAATTGCACGAACGCGAGATCGTCGAGCGACGGCTCATCCCACCCCTCCCGCCCATCCCGCCCGTCCTGCCCGGCCCGCCCTTCCCGCCCTTCCCGTCCGGTTAGGCCCTCGAACGGCAGCACGACGCGGAGCTCCGGGCACGCGGCGCGAACACGTTCGAATCGCTCGGTGAGCGCCGGACTCGTGACAAGCGCCTTCGCGCCCGCGGCACGGAGCGTTCGGGAGGTCAGATCGACATACGAATCCACATCACGTGTCGTGGCCGGCGGGTGCAGCGACGCGGGGACGAAACCCGCCATCGACGCCCCGAACAAGCTTGTGAGAAACGCTTCGGCGTCGCCAATCGCGAGGGCCACCAGACTCGCCGCGCGTCACGCCGGCCTGTCGGAGCGCGTGCGCCACGTGGATCGACGCGGCGCGCAGCTCCGCGTACGATCGGCGGACGCCGGACGCGTCGTGAGCCCCAAGGAAGACGTAGCCGTGACCGCTCTCTGCCGCCTCGTCGAGCGCGCGAGGTAAGGTACGGAGGACCATCACGCCTCGAGAACTGCGCGGATCTGTGCAACGACATCGGCGACCGTCCGCGCGACGGGCGTGCGATCGGGGGGAATCGAAATGTCAAAACGATCCTCGAGCTCCGCCACGAGCTCGAGCACCTGAAATGAGTCGAATCCCAAATCGGCGATCAGATCGCTTGTGAGCGTCGGCTCGATCGGCCGCCGGCTGACGTGTCTGATCGCTTCGATGACGCCTCCCTCCACGTCCATATAGAATGGTTAAGGATGGCATACCTGCTGGCCTTCTTCCTGCTGGCCTTCCTGCCTTTTTCAACAAGCATTTCCGCGCAGGCTGACCCGAAGGCCGCGCTCCTCGAGCGCGCCGGCTGGGATGCCCTCGCCGCCGGCCAAACCAGGATCGCCGTGGAGTCGTTCCGCCAGGCCATCGCGGCCGATCCCGGCAACGCACGGCTGTACCTCGGCTCGGCCACGGCCGCGTACGTGGAACGGCGGGACGCCGATGCCAAAGCGGCGCTCGACCGCGCGCTCGAGCTCGATCCGGGACTGGCACGCGCGCGCGCGCTGATGGGACAAGTGCGTCATCGCTCCGGCGATCTGCTCGGCGCGCTTCGCGAGTACGAAACGTTGATCAAGACGACGCCGGACGACAGGGACGCGCTGGCGACGCTCGAACGCTGGCGCCGCGAGCTCGAGCTGCAGCAGCGGATGCAACAGGCGGTCGGCGATCATTTCGCCGTGTCGTTCGAAGGCCCGGCCGAAGAGGCGCTTGCCGCCAAGGCGATCGAGTCGCTCGATCGCGCCTACTGGCGGATCGGCGGCGTCCTGGGCACGCATCCCGCCGCACCAGTCCCGGTGGTCCTGTACACGACCGAGCAGTTCAGCGACATCACGCAATCGCCCGCATGGGCGGCCGGCGCCTACGACGGCACGATCCGCGTGCCCATGCGCGGGGCCATCGACGAAGAGAAGGAGCTGGATCGCGTGCTGGCGCACGAGTTCACGCACGCGCTCGTCCGCAGCCTGGCGGCGAAGGGCGTGCCGACGTGGCTCAACGAAGGCCTGGCGTCGGCCCTCGAGTCCGACAGTATCGAGGGAGCGGCCCGGCGCGTCAGCCAGGCGCCGCCGGTCCCCCTCAGCGTCCTCAGGAATTCCTTCGGCCGGCTGACCGGCGCCGAGGCCCAACTGGCCTACGCGACCAGCGCCGTGGCCGTTCACCGTCTGATCGAAGACGCCGGCGGCGTGGCCGTCGCCAACCTCCTTCGCGATCTCGGCAACGGCATCGACTTCGACGCGGCCTTCACGCACCGGATGCAGCGAACCTTCGGGGATTTTCAGGCCGCGCTCCGCGCGCCCTAGGTCACACCTATGAGCACACTCCGCCGTCGCGTTCGTCTGGCTGTTGCCGTCACGCTCGCGGCGGCATCGGTCGCCGCCTCAGCCGCGCAGCAGCCGACAGCCGCCGCTCGCAGCTTCATGTGGAAAGCGACGAGCGGCCAGGGCGTGGTCTATCTCGTCGGCTCGGTCCACATGCTGACGAAAGACTACTACCCGCTCGCGCCGGCGCTCGAGTCGGCCTTCGCCGACTCCGATCTGCTGGTAGAAGAAGTCGATCTGGCGGAGATGCTGGCGCCGACCACGCAGTTTTCGCTCCTGTCGCGCGGCATGCTGCCGGCGGGCCAGACGATCGACACCGATGGTGTCGCCCGCGACGATGGCGCTCGTCAAGGCACGCGTCGGCGATCTCGGCATGCCTCTCGAGGCGCTTCAGCAATTCAAACCGTGGTTCCTGGCGATGACGCTGATGGCCGTCGAGTGGCAGAAAGCCGGCTTCGACAGCGAGCTCGGCCTCGACAAGCACTTCTACGATCGCGCGAAGGCGGCCGGCAAGGCCGTGCAGGGGCTGGAGACGACCGAGTATCAGATCTCGCGGTTCGACGGCATGACAAAGAGCCAGCAGGACCACTTCCTGGCCGAGTCGCTGAAAGACCTCGACAGCGAGAAGGCCAGCGTCCACAAGGTGGCGGATGCGTGGAAGGCCGGGGACGCAACCACGGTGGAGCGGCTCGTGCTCCAGGATCTCAAGGATGACCCGGAGATGTACCAGCGGCTGCTCGTCGAGCGCAACCGCAACTGGCTCCCCAAACTCGTCGCCTTGTTCGCGCGTCCCGGCCACGCGTTCGTCGTCGTCGGCGCGGCGCATCTTGTGGGGCCCGACGGCCTGCTCACCTTGCTGAAGGCCAAGGGGATTCGAGTGGTGCAACTGTGACGCGGCGCGCACTCGCCGCGGCGGTGCTGGCGATCGGCCTTGCGGCGACGGCAGCGGCCGACAGCAGCCGTTGGTGGGGCCACGTCACGTTCCTCGCGGATGATTCGCTCGAGGGGCGCGAAACCGGAAGCCAGGGACACGCGCGCGCCGCCCAGTACGTCGCCGACATGTTTCAAAAGGCGGGGCTCGAGCCGGCCGGCGAACGCGGATTCATGCAGCCGATCCAGTTCAGGACGCGCCGGATCGACGAGCGCCGATCGAGTCTGGCGCTCTTTCGCGACGGCAATACCGTGCCGCTGACGCTCGGCGAAGACGCCAACTTCAGCCTGCGAATCGATCCGGCGGCCGCCGTGGATGCGCCGCTCGTGTTTGCCGGCCACGGCCTCGACATCCCCGACCGGCGCATCAACGATCTCGACGGCCTCGATCTGAAGGGCGCCGTGGTGGTGCACTTCACGGCAACGCCGGCATCGCTCTCCGGGCCGCTTCAGGCCCATTTCGGATCGGCCGCCGAACGCTGGCGGATGTACAAGGCGGCGGGCGCGATCGGCACCATCACCATCGCCAACCCGAAAGGCGTGGAGATCCCGTGGTCGCGATCCTCGCCGCAGCGGCTCCAGCCGCAGATGTCGCTCGCGGAGACGGCGTTGGATGAATTGTCGGGGCAACAGCTCGCCGTCACGATGAACCCGGCCCGCGCCGAGGTGCTGTTTGCCGGCTCGGGACACACCCTGCGCGAGCTCCTCGCGCTCGAAGACGCAGGCCAGCCCCTCCCCCGCTTCGCCCTCCCCTCCCGCGTCAGGGCCACGATGGCGGTCACTCGCGCCAACATCGAATCGCAGAACGTTGTCGGGATCCTCCGCGGCTCGGATGAGAACCGGCGCGGCGAGTTCGTCGTCTTGTCGGCGCATCTCGATCACCTTGGCGTCGGCGAGCCGGTGGAAGGCGATCGGATCTACAACGGCGCCATGGACAACGCGTCGGGCGTGGCACTGATTCTGGAGGTGGCAGCGCGCCTTCGCGAGTCGGGGCAGCGCGGCGCGCGGTCGATCGTATTCGTCGCGGTGACGGGCGAGGAAAAAGGCGAGTTGGGCTCGCGCTTCTTCACCGCGCATCCCACGGTGCCGGCGCGGGCGATCGTCGCCAACGTCAACACCGACATGTTCCTGCCGCTGTTTCCGCTCAAGGAACTGATGGTCCTTGGCCTCGACGAGTCGGACCTCGGCGCGGATATCCGCGCCGTGGCCGACGAACTGAAGCTCGTCGTCCAGGCCGATCCCGAGCCGCATCGAAACCGGTTCATTCGCAGCGACCAATACAGCTTCGTCCGCGCCGGTATTCCCGCGCTCGCCATGAAAGTGGGCTACGCCCCGAACACCGCCGAGGCGGCGATTGCGCGGAACTGGACCGCCGCTCGCTATCACGGTCCATCCGACGATGTGCGCCAGCCCGTGGACCTGCGGGCGGCCGACGCATTCGTCAACGTCGTGCGTCTGCTCGCCCTGCGCATCGCGAATCGCAGCGATCGTCCCAAATGGAATGACGCGAGCTTCTTCACGCGCTTCAGTCGATAAGCGGGCCGCCCTGTCAAGGATGTCAGGCTCGCCAGCCCTGTCAGGCTCGTCAGGGTCCCCAGAGTTGTCAGGCGCGTCAGTGCTCGTGGCGGGCGCCGGCCTCGCCGGCCTGACCGCCGCCTACGATCTGGCGGCCATGGGCGCCACGGTCACGGTGATCGAGGCTCGCGATCGCGTGGGCGGCCGCGTGTGGACCATCCGCGACGGGTTCGCGGGGCGGCAGCACGCAGAAGCCGGCGGCGAGATGATCGACGGCTCGCAGCATGAAATCCGGCAGCTGGCCGGCGACCTGGGACTGACCCTGTCGAGAATCCTGCGCGGCGGCTTCGGATACGTGCGTCAGGGGCGGGCCTCGTCAACTGGTACACCTTCAGAGATTTCGGCAGTCCGTCCGCGTCTCGTCAACCGCGGCGCCGCGGGCGGTTGGGATCGGTTGTCGGCGCGCCTCGAGGATCTGGCGCGACGCTATCGGCTGGCCGAACAGCGGTGGGACTCGCCGATCGCCGCCGATCTCGCCCGGCGCTCCGTTGCGCAGTGGCTCGACGACGAACGTGCCGACGCGGAGCTGCGCGCCACACTGATGAGCCTGCGCGGGTTTTTTCTCGCCGACCCCGAGGAGTTGTCGCTTCTTGCGCTCGTCGATCAGTTTGCCGGGAGCGAACAACCGGGACCGGGGGCGATGTTCCGCATTGCCGGGGGCAACGACCGGTTGCCCGAGGCGTTGGCGGCTCGGCTCGGCCCGCGGGTCCAACTCGGCGCCGAACTGGTTGCCGTCTCGGTCCGCGGTCGATCCGTCCATGCGACGGTCAAGCGCGGCAAAACCACATCAGCCCTGACGAGCGACTACCTCGTGCTCGCGCTGCCGGCGTCCGTGCTGCGGCGCGTGCCGATCACGCCCGCGCTGCCCACTCACCAACACCAGGCCATCGCCAACCTCAAGTACGGACGCGCCACGAAAACGCTCTTGCAGTTCTCGCGGCGCTTCTGGCGCGCGCCAGGGCGTCCACGGGCGTTCGGCTCGCCGCTGCCGCACGGCGCCATCTGGGAGGGCAACGAAGAACAGGCCGGCCGCCCCGGCATTCTCACGCTCCTGGCCGGCGGCACCGCGAGCGACCAGACGCAGCTGATGGTCGCCAAAGACGGCATCGGGCGGTTCGCGGACGGCCTCGCGTGGCTTGGCTCCGAACGCGCCGACCTCATCGCCTCGCGGCAGATTGTCTGGGAGGCGGATCCGCTGGCGCGCGGCGGCTACGCGTTTTTCGATCCGTCGTTCGATCCGGCCTTGCGCGAGTGGCTCGCCCGGCCGGCCGGTCCCCTGTTCTTCGCCGGCGAACACACCAGCATTCGCTGGCAGGGGTACATGAATGGCGCGGTCGAAAGCGGGCGGCGCGCCGCGGCAGAAATCGCCGCAACTGCGCGCCTTGGCAACCTGTGATCGACCTCTGCCGTTTCCAAACGCGCCAGTTGGGGTACAGTTTCCTTCATGAACTGGCAGCGGGCCAACGTCCAGGCGGCGGCCGCCTACGTGCGCGAGCGCATCTCGGCCGGCGCCGTGGATGCGCGGACGAAGGCCATCCATGAGGGGCTGCTCGACGTGCTCGACCCCACGCGCCGCACGCTCCGGCAGCAGCGCGAGGCTGCCGACGCCGCAAAAGCCGCCGTCGTCGTCCAGGCGGCGCGCGATCGGCGCGGGCAGATGGATCGGCGCGGCCGTCGTGATCGCCGTCTCGTGAATCTTGGACCCCCCGGAGGCGCCGAGCGCAGAACCGGAGACCGCCGGGCAGGAAGGGACCGCCGTAGCTGATGCCTCACCACAATCCGTCCGACTCGGACCTGAAAGCCCTGCTCGCCAACGCCTCGACCATCGCGATGGTCGGCGCCTCGTCAAATCCTGACCGCGCCTCGTACGGCATCATGCGGAAGCTGCAGCAGGTCGGGTATCGCGTGATTCCGATCAACCCACGCGAGACCGAGGTTCTGGGCGAGCGCGCGTACGCCTCGCTCGCCGACGTTCCCGAGCCGATTGACATCGTCGACGTCTTTCGCCGCGCCGAGGACACGCCGCCAATCGCCGACGAGGCGGTGAGCATCCACGCGAAAGCGTTGTGGCTGCAGACGGGAATCGCCAACGACGAAGCGGCCGCTCGCGCGCAAGCCGGCGGTCTGACGGTGGTGATGGACGCGTGCATCGGCTCGACGCACGCGATTCTGCAGGTGCCCAAGAAGGCAAAGAACCAGGGCTGAGGGCTTAGGGCTGAGGGCTATCGACCCTGAATTCGCCCTTAGCCCTTAGCCCTTAGCCCTTAAGTGAGTTCCCGCTCGAGCCGCGTCACCAGCACGTCCAGCTGATCCACGACCGCGCGGACCGTCTCGGGCTTGCTGAGATCGACGCCGGCCTTCTGCAGCAGCGCCATCGGGTGGTCGTTCCCGCCTGCCTTGAGCAACGCGAGATAGCGATCGATCGCGAGCTGGCGATCGGCCGGCGGCCCTTCAGTCAGCTGCTTCATCAACTGGGCGCTCGACGCGAAGCAGGTGGCGTACTGATACACGTAGTAGGGCGTGCTGTAGAAGTGCGGGATGCGCGCCCACGTGACGCGCCCCAGGTCGTCGTAGTCGTACGCGTCGCCGTGATAGGCCTTGAGGAGCGTGAAGTAGATGTCTCCGAGCTCCTCCGCCGTCACCGGTTTCCCCTGCTCGACGAGCCGGTGCGCCCGCAGCTCGTAGTCGGCAAACATGACCTGCGTGTAGAACGTCCCCACGATGCCGTCGATCGCGTGCTGCAGCAGGATGCTCCGCTCCTGCTGATCCTTGGCGCGCGTCAGCATGTAGTCGAGAAAGAGCGCTTCGCTCAGCGTCGAGGGCACCTCGGCGACGAAAATCGTGTAGCCCGCATAGACGAACGGCTGATGCGCATGCGAAAGGAGCGTGTGCATCGAGTGGCCCACTTCGTGGGCCAGCGTGAACACGGCATCGAGGGTGTCGTTGTAGTTGAGCAGCATATACGGATGCACGCCGTACAC
The DNA here is from genome assembly GCA_963755195.1 of uncultured Acidobacteriota bacterium. Lineage (GTDB taxonomy): Bacteria > Acidobacteriota > Vicinamibacteria > Vicinamibacterales > CAVVIG01 > CAVQJU01. The sequence goes on from CAVWIZ010000002.1 coordinate 1,441,504, forward strand.
CGGAGCGGAATACGCGCCGCTGCGCTTCCCTGGGTTCTCGTACACGTCGATCCAGTCGCTCGACAGCGCGGCGCGCAACTGCCGCTGGTACTCGGGGCCGAGGGCCGCCACCGACGCCGGGAGCCATTCGAGGACGTCGGCGTACGGATATTGCCGATCGAAGTCGACCAGTGGAATCGTCGTGTCGTAGATATGGTACGTCTCGAGCCCCAGCACCTTCTTACGGAGCCGGTGATATCGGCGCAGCGGCTCGGTGTTGTTCCTGGTCGTTTCGATCAGGTTCTCGACCACGGCTGTCGGGATGTTGTTGCCGTGCAGGGCCGCATCGAGCGACGAGGCGTACCCGCGAGCCTGAGCGTGAAACCAGTCGCGCTGCAGGACCGAGTGGTAGAGGGACGCGTACGTGTTCACGTTCGACGCATAGAGCTCGTGCAACGCCTTGTGCGCGAGCGCGCGGTCGCTTTGATTCCTGTTCGTGGCCAGAATGGCCCGGTACTGACCGTAGGTGACCGTGACCTCGGCGCCCGACGAGAGTCGAATCGTCGGGTGTTTGACGTCGGCAGTTGACAGGGCGGCGTACGCGTCGTTCGGCGTCGACGAAAACCGGCTCGACAGCGAGAGCAGGTGCTCGCCCTTGTCGTCGAGCACGTGTTCCTGCTGTCGGTACAGTTCTTCGAGGGCGAACTGATAGACGGCGAGCCGCTCGTGGCCCGCAATCCACTGCCGGACGGTTTCGAGGGGAATCTTCAGCAGCTCCGGGTTGAACCATGCCGCGGCCTGGCTGCCCTTCGCAAACAGGATTTGCACCTGCTGGCGCCTGGCGTTCACCTCGTTGTTGCGCTGATCTTCGTCGTACTTCAGCGACGCGAAGTACCAGACCTTGTACTCGAGCTGGCCGATTTCGTCGGCGAGGGCGAGCACGGCGAGCAGCCGTTCCGCTCCGCCGGAGAGCGTCCCCTGGAGGGCGGCGTACTCGGCAATCTTGCGGTCGAGCTCGTCGTACGAGCTCTGCCACGCGTTCCAGTCTGAAAAGATGTGCGTGAGATCCCACTTGAAGCGATCCGGAATCTCGGCCCGATCGCGGAACGAGGTCGCCGCCGGGGCTCCGACAGCCGAGGACGTGTCCATCCGACGGATCATACTTCCTGAAGCGGCGCGCCCGGCAAGGCTGACGCGATTTCTGCGCGCAAGACTTCACGGTACTGCCCAGGAGCGAGGCCGGCGAGGTCGAATCCGCCAAGCTTCACACGCTTGAGCGCGGTCACCTCACGCCCGATCGCGTCAAACATCCGACGCACCTGGCGGTTTTGGCCCTCGCGGAGCTCGACGAGCAGGTGCGATTCGCGAGACGACGACTTCCGCAGCGTGATGGGTCCTGTAAGACCCGCCAATTGGGCGTCGTCAACCCTGCCGCGGACGGTCACGGCGTACAGACGCGGCACCTCATGAGCCGGGTCGGTAATCCAATCGGCGAGCCGGGTGTCCGACGTGAGCAGGAGCAGGCCCGACGTGGCCAGATCGAGGCGGCCGACGGCGACCAGGCCGCGACCCGCTTCGCCGAGCACGTCATAGATGGTCCGTCGCCCGGCCGGATCGCTCCGGGTGGTGATGACGCCGCGAGGTTTGTAGAAGAGAATCGTGCGCCACGCCGCGCGGCGCGCCAGGGCGCCGTCAACCAGCAGCCGCGCCCGCTCGGGCACGACAAGCACCGCCGGATCCCGTACGACGCGGCCGTCCACGCGCACCCGGCCCGCCCGAACGGCCTGATTGGCTTGCGCACGGGACAACACCCCCAGCTTGGACAGTGCGCGGCATAGCGGAACGCCGGATGAGCCTGTCGCTTTTCGGCGCCGCCGCAGGCCGTTCTGTGGCATGTTCTTCATATGGCGCTTGTCCGACGTGCCCTCGCTGCCGTAGCCATTCTCCCGCTCGTCGGTTGTTTCCAGTCGTCCACGGTCATCAAGGTGAAGGCGGACGGCAGCGGCACCATCGAACAGCGGACGCTGCTCACCGACGCGGCGCTCGACCAATTGCGAGGATTCGCCATCCTGGGCGGCGGAGCCGGGGGCTCCTCCGATCCGACGTCTGAAGCGCAGGCCAGGTCGATGGCCGCGACGATTGGTCCGGGCGTCACGTACGTGTCGTCAACACCAGTCAAGATCGACAAGTCGCAAGGACGCGACACCATCTACGCGTTCTCCGATATCACCCAGCTGCGCATCAGCGAGCAGCCGCCGGTTCCCGGTGGGATCAGCCTGAAGGCGCAGGGCGTGAATACCGATTCGGAGCCGATCACGTTCGCGCTCACGCGGCAGCCCGACGGGAACGTGCAGCTGCGCATCATGGTCCCGCCTCCGAGCGTGCTGTCACTCCCCACAGGCGCGGGCGGCACTCGCACGCCTCCCTCGGCCGAACAGATCGACATGGTCAAGCAGTTGCTCGCCGGCGCGCGGCTCACCGTCGTCGTCGAACCCGAGGGCCGCCTCGTGCAGACGAGCAGTCCCTTCATCGACGGCAACCGCGTCACCCTCATCGACGTCGACATCGACAAAGCCGCAAGCGACCCCGATCTCGTGAAGAAGCTGCAATCGCTCGGGACGCTCGAGGAGTCCAAGGCCACCATCAACAGCGTGACCGGGTTCAAGGTCACGCTCGATCCCGAAATCTCCATCACGTTCACGCCGAAGTAGCGCGACTCCTGCCCGACCGGTACTGCCTGAGCGCGGGCGTCGCGATCGCCACCCAAACCGTCGCGATCACACACCCCAAGCCGCCGCTCACCACGGAAAACACCGGACCCAGCCAGTTCGCCACCGCGCCGGCTTCGAGCTCGCCCAATTGCGGGCCGCCCTGGAAGAACACCATGTTCACGCCGATCATGCGGCCGCGGAGCCGATCCGGCGTTTCCAGCTGCCGGACGATGTTTCTGATGATCATGCTGATGGTGTCCATGGCGCCGGTCATCGCCAGACACGCAAACGTCAGCCAGAACCAGCGCGACACGCCGAAGACGGCGGTGGCGAGGCCGTAGGCGCCCACGGCCCACAAGAGCACCGTCCCCCTGCGGTCGATCCGGCTCGTCAACGGAATCATCACGGCGCTCATGGCAACGGCGCCCACGGCGGGAGCCGCATAGAGCCACCCGTAACCGGTCGGACCGACGCGCAGGACGTCCTGCGCGAAAATCGGCAGCAGCGCCGTTGCCGACGAGAAGAACGTCGCGAAGAAATCGAGCAGCATCGTCGAACGGATGAGCGGCGACCGAAAGACGAACCGCAGACCCTCGCGCGCCGCCCGCAGCGACACCTCGTCCTGGGGCGCGTTGACCTCTCGCTCGGGACGCCCGCTGACGCCGTGCATGAGCAGCAGCGCGACGATGACGAATCCGAACGAGAACGCATTGGCCACGTAGACCCAACTGACCCCCGACGCGGCGATAATGACGCCGCCGATCGACGGCCCAACGACCGACGCGGCCTGAAACATGATCGTGTTGAGGCTGATGGCGTTCGGCAGGTGTTCGCGCGGCACGAGCGTCGGCACGAGCGCCTGCCTGGCCGGCAGGTCGAACGCGCCGACCGACGCGCCCAGCGCAGCGAGCACGTAGATCGGCCACACGCTCGACAGTCCGCGAAAGGTCAGGACGGCGAGCGTCAGCGACACGAGCGCCGCGCACGTCTGCGTGAACAGCATGAGCGTCCGCCGGTTCCAGGCGTCGGCCACCACACCGCTGAACATCGAAAAGGCGACGATCGGCACGACGCGCACCAGGCCGACCATGCCGAGCGCGAGCGCCTTCTTGCCGGGCGCAACCAGCAGCGAGACGTGCCACAGCAGCGCGGCGTTCTGCATCATCGACCCGGTGATCGACGCCAGCAACCCGAGCCAGATCAGGCGAAAGTTTCTGTGTGTGAGCGCAACGAACAGTTCGGACACGGGGAACGATTAGAGGGGTCCGACGACGACGTGGGGCTGGTAGCGCTCCTCGAGAAACGCACACTCTTCAGGCGTGAGCTTCACGCCGAGCGCGTCGATCGCCTGGTCGAGATGCGGCAGTTTCGAGACGCCGACGATCGGGGCGGTGACGCCGGGACGAGAGAGGACCCACGCGAGCGCCACCTGCATGCGGCTCACCCCGCGCCGTGCCGCCAGCTCACCGACGCGATCGGCAATGGCAAAGTCGCTGTCGGCAAAGTAGAACCTTCGCGCGAGATCGTCGCTTTTCGCACGAACGGTGTCGCCGGTGCCCTCTTTCTTCCGGTCGCCTGCGAGAAAGCCCCTCGCCATCGGGCTGTACGGAATGACGCCGACGCCTTCTGCCCGGCAGAGCGGCAGCATCTCGCGCTCTTCTTCACGGTAGACGAGGTTGTAGTGGTTCTGCATCGACACGAAGCGCGACCATCCGTGCGCCTCGGCCACCGCCAGCATCTTCATGAACTGCCAGGCATACATGCTCGACGCGCCAAGGTAACGCGCCTTCCCCGCCTTCACGATGTGCGTCAAGCGTCTCAAGTGTTTCCTCGATGGGCGTGTCGTAGTCGAAGCGGTGGATCTGGTAGAGGTCCACGTAGTCCATGCGCAGCCTGCGGAGGGACGCATCGATGGCCTTGAGCAGGTGCTTGCGCGACAAGCCGCGATCGTCAGGGCCGTCGCCCATGGGATGAAACACTTTCGTGGCGACGATGACCTGATCGCGCGTCGCGAAGTCTTGCAGAGCCCGGCCCACGACTTCCTCGCTGGCGCCGCGCGAATACATGTCGGCGGTGTCGAAGAAATTGATGCCGCGATCGAGCGCCTGCTTGATGAACGGGCGGCTGGCCGCTTCGTCGAGGGTCCAGGGGTGCCAGTCGGGCGATCCGTAGGTCATCGTGCCGAGACACAGACGCGAGACGGTGAGGTCGGTAGTCCCAAGTCGAATGTAATCCATACGTCACGGAAACCGCCGCGCTCGCGGCGATCGCTGTTCTCTCTCCGATCTTTCTATCGTCGCTGCGCGCGCAGCGAGCTCGGCGGTGATCGTGATTCTACTTCACGACGAGCACGAGCTTGCCGATGTGCGCGCCCGATTCCAGCACGCGATGCGATTCGGCCGCGGCGCGCAGCGGAAACGTGGCGTGGATCACGGGACGGACGGCGCCCGATTCGATGAGCGGCCACACCCGATCGCGAAGGGCGGCGGCGATGGCGCCCTTCTCAGCGACGGCGCGCGCACGCAGCGTCGAACCGGTCAGCGTCAGCCGCCGCCGCATCATCGCGACGAGATTGAGCTGGCCGCGCGCTCCCCCGAGTACGGCGATTTGCACGAGCCGGCCGTTTACGGCCAGCACGTCGATGTTGCGCGGCAGATACTCGCCGCCGACCATGTCGAGCACGACGTCAACACCGCGTCCGCCGGTCGCGTCTTTAACGGCGGCGACGAAATCCGTTTCGCGGTAGTTGATGGCGCGTTCGGCGCCCAGGCGTTCGCAGGCCGCGCACTTCTCGGCCGATCCGGCGGTCACGAACACGCGCGAGCCGAACGCTCGCGCGAGCTGAATAGCCGTGGTGCCGATGCCGCTCGAACCGCCGTGAATCAGGATCGACTCTCCCGGCTGCAGCCGTCCGCCCTCGAAGACGTTGGTCCATACCGTGAAGAACGTTTCCGGGATCGCGGCCGCTTGCGTGAAATCGAGACCTTGCGGCACCGGCAGGCACTGGGGCGCCGGCGCAACGCAGTACTCGGCGTAGCCGCCGCCCGCCACGAGCGCGCACACGCGATCGCCCGCACGCCAGCCGCTCACGCCGGCAGCGACCTCCACAATCGTTCCCGCCACTTCGAGGCCAGGCACGTCCGACACGCCGGGCGGCGGCGGATAGTGTCCGGCCCGCTGCATCGCGTCGGGCCGATTGACACCGGCGGCCGCCACCTCTATCAACACCTCGCCGACCGCGGGCGTCGGCGTCGGCCGCTCGGCCGGCACCAGCACTTCCGGCCCGCCTGGTGTGCGAATCTCGATGACAGTCATTCCTGAAATGTCGCCGCGGTTGTCGCGGGCTCCATCAGAATCGCGGCCAGGGCAATTCCCACGGCCAAGAGCGATCGTCAACATACCCCAGAGCGGGCGCACGGACGCGATCAGGAGACCGTCGGCCGCCAGCGCGCCGGCGATGATCACATCCACGATCATCGTCGTACGCCGGACGCGCAGGAGTTCCGTCCTGAGACGCGGGCGATTGACCCTGGAGGTGAACAGCAGATGGCCGCGCGAAATGCCGGCGACGGCCGAACCGATGCCGAGCGCCACGAACAGCCACAGCGACGGCGGCCGCGATTCGGGAAACGTCTCCTTGATCGACCAGGCGATCGTCGTGGCCACGACGTACACCGCCATCACCACCAACTGATGCGCGCGCCACCACGTGATCGAACGGCCCGGTGACCGGCTCCACGAGGGTCCGGCGTCGCCCGCCCCGAGCGCCGTGACCACCTCGGTCGCCGACGCAAAGCGGTCGGGCGCCGACTTGCGAAGGCAGCGATCGACGACGGTCGCCACGTGCGCCGGAATGTGTGGCGTGCGATCGGCAATCGGCCGTGCGTTGCTCTCGAGCACGCGAGCGACGAGGCCGAGCGGCGTTGACGCCTCGAACGGGTGCGCGCCGCAGGCGTATTCGTACATCACCACGCCGAATGCGAAGACGTCCGTGCGGGCGTCGGTCGGTTGCGCATTCAGCTGCTCGGGCGCCATGTAGGCCGGCGTACCGACGAGGGCGCCAGGCGCGGTGGCGAGCATGCCGGCGGGCGAGGGCATCGGCGGCTCCGCCATGCGCGCGAGGCCGAAGTCCAGCACCTTCAGACGCCCGGTCCGATCGCGCATCACATTTTCTGGTTTGAAATCGCGATGCGTGATGCCCTTTGCGTGCGCGCTGGCCAGCGCCTCGGCCAGCTCGCGAGCGGTTGCCGCAATCGCGCGTGCCGTGGCCCGCGAGTTGTTCGTGATTTCGTCGCGCAGCGTGTGCCCATCGACGTACTCGGACGCGATGAACAGTTGGCCCTCGAACGTGTCGAACTCTTCAAGGGCGTACACAGTGCAGATGCCAGGATGTGTCAACGCGGCGGCCGCCTGCGCCTCGCGCCGAAGGCGTTCGCGGTGGGACACGTTGCCGGTCAGATGCGGCGCCAGCGCCTTGAGGGCGACCGTGCGGCCCAGGCGCGAGTCCTCGGCCAGATACACGCGCCCCATCGCGCCGCGGCCGATCTCGCGCACGATGCGGTAATGGCCGACGACGGCACCAGCTTCGAACGCGTCGTCGGTCTCGGGCTCGTCGAGCAACTCGGGCACTTGTTCGGGAAGAGGCTCGACCAGAAACGATCCGGCCTGGGAATGATGAGCGAGGAGGGAGGCCACTTCAGCGCGCACCGGGCCGTCGATTGGCTGGGCGAGCAACCAGCGATCGAGGTCGCCTGGCTCGACGTCGAGCGCGCCCTCGAACACCTCGCGAACCCGCCGCATTTGTTCCGGCGTCACGGCAGCTCCGTGCTGAGATCGCGAAACAGCCATGCGCGCGCCAGCGCCCACCGCCGTTTGAGCGTGGCCGGCGACATGTCCATGGCAGCTGCCGTGTCCTCGATGCTCAAGCCGACGAAGTAGCGTAACTCGACGATTCTTGCCTGCTCGGGATCGATCGCCTCGAGACGCGTCAGCGCGTCGTCGAGCGAGGGTAGGACGCTTTCGGGATCGGCTGCCACGGCGAGCGCCGCTGACATGTTGACACGGTCGAGCGCGGCCCAGCGCTTCTGTGCGCCCCGCGCACGCGCGCGTTCGACCAGGATCTGGCGCATCGAACGCGCGGCAATGCCGACGAAGTGCCGCTCGTCGTGCCACGGCGTGCCGACTCCCGCCAGACGCAGATACGCCTCGTGGACGAGCGCGGTGGCCTGGAGCGTCTGGCCCGGCCGCTCCCGCCGCATGTACGCCCCCGCGAGCCGGCGCAACTCGCGATAGACGAGCGGCGTCAGTTCGTGGGCGTCGGGGACTGGACGGCTGGATCCATCGTGCATACGGCGTTGCTGCCCGCATTATCCGTGTAAGGCCGACCCTGGCGCCAGCGTGCCGGCCGCGGCGATTCACGGAGTCGCGTCGACGACTTTCACGTGTCCTTTCCTGGCGTACGCCAGAATGCGCTCGTCGCATGTCACCAGGGCCGCGCCCAGCAATCGCGCCGTCGCAATCAGGATGCGATCCGCTGGATCACGGTGAAGCGGTCCGGGGAGACGAGTGCTCTCGATGGCGATCGAGGGCGAGAGCCCCTTCAGCTGAACGCCGGGGAAGGCCAGCGCCCGGCCCACCCAGGCCCGAACGTCCACGGAGAGATCGAGACGGCGGGTCGCTTCGAGCAACGCGATCTCCCAGACAGAAATCGCCGAGACGACGACGTCCCCGCGGTGCACGGCGTTCTCGATGAGCGGTTCGATGCGGCGCGAAAACCGTCTCGCGGCGTTCTCGACATACCAGACCCAGACGTGCGTGTCGAGCAGCAGCGCGCGATCTTCGTCATTGGCCATCGGGCTCAACGCCGTCACCGGGCCAACCGGCGAGCGCCTCCCACGGTTCGTCGAGTGGGCTGACGATGTCGCCGACCACCTTGACGGTGCCCTTCATGCTGCCGAGCAGTGTGCGCTGTTCCGTGTGGACCGGCACGAGTTTGGCGACCGGCGCACCGCGCTTCGTGATGACGTACTCCCCACCCCGATCGCGCACCTCGTCCATGAGAGCGAGACAGCGCGCCTTGAATTCACCAGCTGAAACCTCTCGACTGAAGCCTGCCGCCGCGCGACTCTCGCTCGCGTACACCGGCGCCGATTCCCGCACGGCGAGAGGGCCTTTGTCCTTTCGATTCTTGTACTTGCTCATGACCATAGCCTCGTGACCATGGTAGCACATGAGGCGAACGGCGGCTGCCCAGGGACTCAATCGACGGGACCCGATGCTTCGTGACCGTCAGGCTGGCGCGACTCCACCCACTCGCGCGGGCGAAGGGCGAGCACGCGGTACCGCTCTCGGACGGCGACGACGCGGTCGAGGTACTCGTGCTTCGGGAATGCCTTCTTCAACAATTCGGCGCGCAGGCGCCGAAGCTCGTGGCGATAGAGATCGTTGATGAACCCGCGGACGAGCTCAGGGGGAGTTCGTCCGGTGGGGCGGACACCGTACTTCCACAACTCGGCAAGCACATCCTCCCGATACCGGAACGTCGGATCGTCAGGCGCCGACAACGACTTCACTCACGGCCGCGATCGTCGCCTCAATGCGGAGGATCTGCCGCGGCTGCGCCAGTGCGTGGGCAAGCGCGGCGGGCTTCTCAATCAGGCGGCCGATGACCGGCTCGACTACTTCAGGGAACTTCGCCGGATGCGCCGTCGCGAGGAACACGCCGGCCTGGGGGTCTCGCGCGGCTCGCCTTTCGCGCCTTTCCTGCCCCACCGGCCCCTCCCGCCCTCCCTGCCCGTCCCGTCCAACCCGCCCCTTGATGCCAAGATAGCCAATCGCGGAATGGGGATCCAGAACGTAGCCGCTTCGGTCGTAGACGTCCCTGATCGTCGCGCGCACTTCGTCGTCCTGATGGTGGCTGCCGACGATGTCGCGGCGGGCGGCTTCGAGATTTCCATCGTAGAGCCAGAGCAGGCGCTCAAAATTGCTGGGGTTGCCGACGTCCATCGCGTTCGCGATCGTCTGGACCGACGCACGCGGCATGAAGCGGCCGCTGGCCAGGTATTCGGGCACCACGTCGTTCACGTTGGTGGCCGCCACGAAACGCGTGATGGGCGCGCCCGCACGCCTGGCCATCAAGCCGGCCGTCAGGTTGCCGAAGTTTCCGCTCGGCGTGCATACGATCGGAGCGGTCGGCGAGGACGTCAGCCTCCGCAGCGCGGCCACCGCCTCGAAGTAGTAGATCATCTGCGGCAGCAGGCGGCCGACGTTGATCGAGTTGGCGGAGGTCAGGGGAATCCGCCGGCGCAGTCTCTTGTCCGCGAACGCTTCCTTGACCAGCCGCTGGCAGTCGTCGAAGCTGCCCGCCACGGCGTACCCGCGGACGTTCGATCCGCTGTCGCTGTTGAACATCGTGAGCTGGGCCTCCTGGGTCGGGCTCACGCGTCCGTCGGGATACAGGATCACGACACGTGCGCTGGCGATGCCGTGAAAAGCATTCGCCACGGCGCTCCCGGTGTCGCCCGAGGTCGCCGTGAGCACGGTGACGTCGCCGCCGAGCACCGCCATCAGCCGAGCCATCACGCGCGCGCCGACGTCCTTGAACGCCGCAGTGGGGCCATGAAACAGTTCCAGCGCAAAGATTCCGGGCTCGATCTCGACGAGGGGAATCGGAAAGTCGAGCGCTTCGTTGACGACAGCCGACAGCGTCGACTCGTCGATCGCGCCCGCCGTGAACGGCTTGAGCGCGCGGACGCCCAGCTCCTGCAACGAACTCGACGACAGACGATCGATCTCCGCAGCCGCCCACGGCTCGATGGCGTCGGGCACATACAGCCCGCCGTCGGGGGCGAGGCCATCGAAAAGCGCCGTGCCGAGGGACGCCGCGGACGCTTTGCCGCGCGTCGAGACAAATCTCATGAAGTGGAAACGACGTGCGCGCCGCGGGTGGAGATGGACGAGACGTAGGTCTGCGACTCACCGGGGATCGCCTGCTGAACGGCGGCCGTCATGGCGGGCGCCACGCGGTCGGCGGTGGCCCGATCGCGGCACAACGCGAAGATCGACGGCCCCGACCCCGAGAGGCTGCACCCCAGCGCGCCGGCGTCCACGGCGGCCCTCTTGATGTCCGCCAGCCCAGGCACGAGCGGCGCGCGGCGCGGCTCGGCGATCGAATCTTCGAGCGAGCGCGCAATCAGCGCGAAGTCGCCGACGTGCAGGCCATGCACGAGCGCGCCGAGGTTCGCCCACTGACGCACGGCGTCGGCGAGCGGGACGCTCGTGCCGAGCAGCGCACGTGCGCGCGCGGTTTCGATTTCGAGGTTCGGGTGCACCACGACCACCGTCAGGCCGGCCGGCACGGGCAGCCGGACGATATCGGGAGGGTTCGGGTGACGGACGAGCACGAAGCCGCCGCAGATCGCCGGCGCGATATTGTCGGGATGCGCCGACCCCGCGCCCAGCCGCTCGCCCTCGAGCGCGCACGCCACCAGCGTGTCCACCGACGCGCTCCCGCCAATCAGGGCGTTCACCGCCACCACCGCGGCCGCGGCGCTGGCGGCGCTCCCTCCCAATCCGCTCGAGAGCGGCAGCCCTTTCCGAATCGTGAGCGCGACGCCGCGGCGTTCGCCTGCCGCAGAAAGGAGCGCGCGCGCGGCCACGCCGGCCGTGTTCCGCTCGGCCTCTCGTGGCAACCGGCCCTCGTCGCCGACGATGTCGTCGATTTGCACGCCGGAGGCCGTCAGGCGCGCGGTCACCCAGTCGCCGGGCGCTTCCATCGGGAAGCCAAGCACGTCGAAGCCGCAGGCGACATTCGACACCGTCGCCGGAGCAAAGGCCGTCACGAGACGGTCGGTCATTGACGGATCACCATGGGCGATTATTGTACCTGCGGCCCTGTTCGCCGTGTCACGAGCCGTAGCGCTGCCGGATCGCCGGGATCAAGTAGTCGCTGAAGGCGGTCGCGAAGTCGTGTGCGGGACGAAAGCTCCAGTCAGCGCGCGCCGCGGAATCGTCGATCTCGGCGGGCCACGAATCGAGGATGGCTTGACGCCTCAGGTCCACGTCGTACGCGATGGCCGCGCCCGGGAACGCACGAAGCACGACGTCGCGGATCTCGGCGGCCGACGGGCTGAACGCGCCGAGATTGTAGGCCGTTCTGCTCAACCGATCGCGCGGCGCCTGCGCGAGCGCCAGCAACGCGTCGATGGCGTCGGGCATCGCCAGAAACGGAATGGTGGTATCCGGGCGAACGAAGCACGCGTAGGCCTCGCCTTTGGCCGCAGCGTGAATCATCTCCGACGCGTAGTCCGACGTGCCGCCCGACGGCACGGTGACCGCCGAGATCAGCCCGGGAAACCTGGCGCAACGAAAGTCCACGCGGCGCGCCGCGGTGTCCACGGCGAGCTGCTTGTAGTGGAGCGCGTAGTAGCGCCCCAGTTGCTCGCAGTACAACTTGTTGCACCCGTACATCGTTGTCGGATGCTGGAAGTCGTCCTCGCGGACGCGGCCCGCGCTGTTTTTGGTGTTCAGATCGGGAATGCCGTACGCGGCAATCGACGAGGGGTACACGAACGTGACCTGACGTCCGTGCGACTCGCCCTGCCGCTGCGCGAACTCGAGCAGATTGAGCGTGCCCTCGACGTTCACATGGTGAGCGGTCGTCGGGGCAAATTCGGCGCGCGTGGAGAGCAGCGCCGCCAGGTGGAACACCAGATCAACTTCAAATTCCACCAGCATGCGGTCGAGCAAGCGGGTGTCGGTGATGGATCCCGACGAACTCCCGCGCCACGAGCGGCGCCAGCGTCTGGTCGAGCGGCGTGACGTCGAGCGTGATGATCGGCCGGCCCGAGCCGGCGAGACGCGTCAGGAGGCCGTGGCCGATTTCGCCGCCGGCGCCGGTCACGAGGATGACAGGTTTCCGCACCCCTAGTCCCTAGTCCCTAGTCCCCAGTCCCTAGTCCCTAGTCCCCAGTCCCTAGTCCCTGCCAGTCCCTAGCCTCTAACCTCTAACCTCTCCACAATCTCCTGCAGTCCTCCCCACGTCGCGGGGTCCTGACACAGCAAGGTGTTCAGATAGAGCGAGACGTCGGCCGGCGCGAAGTCTTTCGAGATCTGTTCGGCCGCCGGGCCAATCTTCTCCGCGTCCGGTTTGACGTCGTCCTGCTGGATGATGCCGTCCTCGTGGGGGATCCCCAGGGCGTCGAGAAACGTGCCCATCATCGGGCGCTGTTCCGTCAGGTGATAGATGATGAGCGCTCGAGCGGCCACCGCCTCGGGCAGAACCGGCAGCGTGGCCAGATGCCGGGCCTTCCGCTCGTCGTCCAGCGACATGACGGTCTTCGCGCGGAACTTCTTGTGCTGCGCGATGAGCAAGGCGGCCTGCACCTGGTCGTCGGCGGCCTCCTCGTCCTGCCAGAACGCCCGAGCGGCCTTCAGCCGCTGCTCGCTCGTCATCCGTCTCCACAGCCGCGCGGGTGTCAGCGTCAGTTCGGTCATTAGTTGCTATTCTATGCGCATGCGCCACACGTCAGTCCGGATGGCCGTTGGCACCACCCTCACGCTCGCGATTGCCCTGAGCGTCGCGGCACAACAAACAGGCGTTCACCCGCTGAGCGGCCGCCGGTTCGCTCTCACGATGGGCACCGAAGGCGCGGACTGGCTCGACCGAGCCGAACGTGATCTCGAAGAGGACCCCGACCGCGCCATCGACGTGCTCAAGATCGAGAAAGGATCCACGGTCGCCGACATCGGCGCCGGATCCGGATACATGACCGTCAAGCTGGTCAAGAAAGTCGGACCAACGGGGAGGGTTTACGCCAACGACATCCAGCAGGGCATGCTCGACCTGCTGAACAAGCGGCTGGCCAAGGGCAAGATCACCAACGTCAGCGTCGTGCTCGGCGCGCAGGACGACCCGCGGCTCCCGATCGACACCCTCGACCTGGTGCTCATGGTCGACGTGTACCACGAACTGTCACAGCCCCAACTGATGCTGCGCCACATCCGCGCGTCGCTCAAGCCTGGCGGCCGCCTCGTGCTGCTCGAATACCGGAAGGAAGATCCCAGCATCCCGATCAAGCCGGAACACAAGATGAGCGCAGCCGAAGCCAAACTGGAAGTCGAGGCCGAGGGCTTCAAGCTGACGCGCACCAACGAGGACCTGCCCCGCCAGCACATCTTTATCTTTACAAAGTCGTAGGGACTAGGGTCTAGGGGCTGGGGACTAGGGCTACAGAATCCGGAGGAAGCGCGGTTTCCCTAGTCCCGAGTCCCTAGCCTCTAGCCCCTTCGTAATCACGCATCGAAATCGACGGCCACAATCGAATCGCTCAGATCGCGGCCGAGTTTGGCGATGGGCTCGTGGCGCGGATGCCTTGCGTAGCCGTCGAGCGCGGCGCGGTCACGAAACGAGACGACGAGGCCGGTGTCGTACGACCGCGGCGAGCGGATGAAGTCTTCTCCGACCTTCAGGTCGAGAATCCCGTCGATGTCGGCCAGCGCCAGGAGTTTGGCGCGGTGATCCTGGCGCGCCTTCGCGTTCACCTCCGGCCGGTACTTGAAGCTCACGATGTGCACGACCATTACAGCTCCTCGCCCTCGATGTCATCGTCTCCCTCATCGACGACAGCGCTGTGGATGTCGATGCGGAACCATTCGCGGAACATTTTCAGATCGCGGTTGACCGGCCACACCGTTTCGTCCACCGTCCACGCCGCGAGCTGGAACTCGAACAGCCAGAGCGCGTTTTCTTCCACCCACTCCTGCACGTCTTCTTCGAGCTCGAATTCCGGCAGCAGGAAGGCCGTGCCGTACAGGTGAGTCCGGGCGACCGTCAGCGTGCCCTTGTTCAGATCGGCATCCGTCCGGCGCGTCCATTCGATGTAAGGCCGTCCGCCCACGATGCTGATGGCCGTGCGATTGAGCAGACGCATATTGGGGGATTCTATCTCGCCTTCAGCTTCTGCTGCGCCTCGGCGTAACGAAGTGAGGCGGGCGGCACGCGCGCGTACGCCTTGCGCGCCCGATCGGCGGCGTCAGGGGCCGGCGACCGGGAGAGCAGTTCGCCCAGCAGCCACCATGCCTCGAACTGCGTCTGCGGGAACCGCGTGACGAGCTGTGTCAGCGTCTGTATCGCCGGCACGGGGCGGCGGGCGTCCACGTAGCTGATGGCAAGCCGCCAGAGATCGACCTCCGATTGCGCACCTGCGGAGTTTCGCCCGCTACCTTGTCCCGCGCGAGCTCCTCCACCCGCGGATCCGCGTCCGCCGCCGCTCGACACGTCTTCCTGTTTGCGAAGCGGCTCCCGCGCCTCGATGCGCGCCTTCAACGCGAGCGCTTTCGGCGCCCACTCGGAATCGGGCTGGTTGTCGGCGATCTCCGTGAGGATGTCGCGAGCCGCGACGATCCGTTCAGAACGTCCCGATCTCACCATCAACTCCGCCTGCTTGAATCCGGCTTCGGCCGCATGCGCCGGCGACCTGGTACGGCTGCGCAATTCCACATAGGTCGCTGTCGCATCGTCCAGGTGATTCTGCTCGGTCTGAACGAGAGCGATGAGCAGATACGCATCGTCTCTCACCGGGCTCGAAGGCGTATCGCGAACGATGGCCTGGAGATCGGCTAACGCCTGGTCGAAGAGCTTCGCATCGGCCTTGGCGCGAGCGACACGCAGTCGCTCGACGGCGGGATCGACGGCGGGCTGGGCCTTGCGAATAGCGCCCCCCGTTGAAGACGTTGCGGACGTTGCGGGCGTTGCGGGCACTGCCGGGGAGGTCGATTTGGCGGGCTCCCCCGCCGGTTTGCCGGCAGGCTCAGAGGGTGCGGACCTCGGGGCCGGCGCCGGCGGCGCGGGCGCCGGTGCGGGAGGCGCTGGGCTGACGCTCGATTGCGCGACGCCCGGCGGGACGGACGCGCTCGATCGCCAGCGCGACCACAAGCCGGCGGCCACCACGAGCGCAACGACCGCGACAACAGCCACAGCGGCCGCGATCGCCGCGGCCGACCTTCGCGGCTGAATCGACGGGGCTGGTGTCGCGCCGGTTGCGCGGAAGGCGCCGCGGCCGTGCGCGCCTTGCCCGAGTCGAGATCGCGCTTCAGGCGCTGCAGGTCGGCGCGAATGTCCGACGCGGTCTGATACCGAAGTTGGCGATCCTTCTCGAGCGCTTTCACGATCACGCGATCGAGCTCCGGCGCCACCGCCCTATTCACCTCCGCCGGCGGAATCGGTTGACGATTCAGAATCGCGTCGAAGACGACGGCGCTCGTCGCGCCGGTGAATGTGTGTTTGCCGGTGGCCATCTCGTACAGCACCACGCCGAACGAAAAGAGATCGGATCGCGGATCAAGCGGCTCGCCCCGCGCCTGCTCGGGCGACATGTAGGCGACGGTGCCGAGCGTGGTGCCCTCGGTGGTCTGAAAGTGATCGGCGATGGTCTCGGCGACACCAGGAGAGGCCTGGCGTCGTCCGGCGAGCTTCGCGAGGCCGAAATCGACGAGCTTCACCTGCCCGCGGAGTGTGACGAAGACGTTCGCGGGTTTGATGTCGCGGTGCACGATGCCTTCAGCGTGCGCCGCTTCGAGCGCATCGGCCACGCGGATGGCGATATCCAACAGCGAAGTGATGTCGAGCGGCTTGCCGGAGATGAATCGGTCGAGCGGCTCGCCTTCGAGCAGCTCCATCGCGATGAAAGGCCGTCCGTCGTGCTCGTCTACCTCGTAGATCGTGCAGATGTTCGGGTGGTTGAGGCTCGAAGCGGTCCGAGCCTCGCGGCGAAACCGCTCGTGCGCCTCGCGGTCCGCGGTCATCTCCGGCGGCAGAAACTTGAGAGCGACCATCCGACCGAGCTTGACGTCCTCTGCCTTGAAGACGACACCCATCCCGCCGCCGCCGATCTTCTCGACGATCCGATAGTGCGAGAACACCTGGCCAATCATTCGAACTTCTTACGTCCTCAGCCTCGAAGGCACGAAGAACACGAAAGACGCACGAAGAATCTCCTCGTGCATTGTCGCCACTCAAAGCAGACGACAAGACGCTGCGTCTTCACGCGGCGAAATCTTAGCACGCCCAAATTCACGCGGAAGGCGCGTCATTTTCAGGTTCAGGGCGTTCAGGGCGGGCTTGCTCCCCGGTAGGCGCGCAACCACTGGCGGGCGCGCTCGTACTCCGGACATGCCGCCGCGACGAGCTTCCAGAACCGTTTCGAGTGATCCATCCGACGCAAGTGCATCAGTTCGTGCACCATCACGTAGTCGCGCACCCAGTCGGGCATGTCCACGAGGCGCCAGTTGAGGCAGATGTGACCGCGGCGAGAACACGAGCCCCAACGCCACTTCTGATTGCGGACGCTGACCCGCGCAACCGTCACGCCACATTCCGCGGCCAGGGCGAGCAGACGCGGCGGCAGCTCGCGTTTGGCTCGGGCCCAGGCTTCGCGCTGAATCGCTTCGGGCACGACCGGCGTCGCCGTGCGATCCTCGTCGAGGCGGCGCCGCTGCCGTTCGATCCAACGCTCCTGCGAGCCGGCAAACGCCCGCGCCTCTCGCAGCGAACCCCACCGTGGCAGCGTGACGCGCACGACGCCGTCGGGGCGAACAGAGATGACGTATCGCCGCGCGCGCGGATGACGGACGAATACGGGTTTGAGAGGAGGGTTCGAGAGGTTCGAGGGGTTCGAGAGGTTCTAGAGGTTCAAGGGGTTCGGGCGGTGCCTGCGCCGAACAGTTCGCGTCGAAGGGAAGGCTGGGCTGCATCAGTGCGTCGTTCTGGTTGCGTCGGTCCTGGCCTTCTCCACAATCTGATCGAGGACGACCACGGCGTATCCGGCCAGGATGCTGTCGTCGCTCGAACGATCGACAAGCCGGGGGACGCTCCGCCACTCAGCGATCAGATCTTTCTTCTCCTGGACTGAAAGCCCCTGAACCGCGTCCTTGACAGCCGCGACAAGATCGAGGGCCGCCGGGTAGTACGGAAACTCCGCCGCCTTCGGACCGTGCACAACCTGGTCCTTCAGGGAATCCCACCCATCCCGATGGCCAGCGATTACGGCGCGAATCGGTCCCGCCAGCAGTGCACGTTCCCGGCTCGTCATCTCATGGTCATCTCATGTCTTCTCATATCGGGGCACGCGCCACTACACCTCTTGTTCCACGACGTCGACGTCGTCCAGGGCGACGATGCTTTCCACGGCCGCCGCCACGTCGACGTCCTCAGCGTCGTGAAATGGCAGCCCGCCGGTGAACTCGGCAGCCTGGAGCATGCGCGGAACGCGATCCACGGGCTCGAGCGCCTTGATGTCTTCGAGGGCGACCGCCGCCTGCAGATCCTTGAACTTGCGCGCCTTGACGAGGACGTTGCCTTCGAGCGACCCGACGGCTTTGTTGTAGGCATCGAGGCTCGACTTCAGCCGCGACCCGAGGTCGTCGAAGTGACCGCCGAGCGCGCGAACCGCCTCGTAGAGCTGCCGGCCCAGATCGCTGATCGTCCGCGCGTTCTCTTCCATCGCCTGCTGCTGCCAGCCGTACGCCACGGCCCTCAGCAACGCGATGAGCGTCGTGGGACTGGCCGGCACCACGTGCTGCTCGACGCCGAACTCGATGAGCTCGGGATCCTGTTCGAGCGCCGCGCTGAAGAACATCTCGCCCGGGAGAAACATCACCACGAAATCGGGGCCGGGCTTGACGTGCGCGGCATAGCCTTTCGTCGCCAGCTGCGAAAGATGCGTGCGGACCTGCCGGGCGTGTTCGGCGAGGAGGACCTGCCGGCTCGCTTCATCTGGCGCTTCGAGCGCTTGCAGATATTTGTCGAGCGGCGCCTTCGCGTCGATCACGATGTTCTTGCCGCCCGGCAGCCGGACGATGACGTCGGGCCGCATCCGGCGGTCGTCGCCGCCCGGATCGCTCGCCTCCACCGTGTGTTGCTCCACGAAATCGCAGTACTGCACCATGCCCGAGAGCTCGACGACGCGCTTGAGCTGCAGCTCACCCCAGCGGCCGCGAACGCCGGGCCGCTTGAGCGCGTCCACGAGCTTGCCCGTCTGCGCGCGCAGATCCTGGCCGGCGGTGTCGAGCGACGCGATGCGCTGCATGAGCTGCGCACCAGACTCGACGCGCCGGCGTTCCGACTCTTTGATTTCGCGATCGACCTCACCGAGCGTTTTCGCCATCGGCGCCAGCAGGGTTTCGATGGCCTTTTTCCGGTCGTCGATGTCGGCGGTGGCCGCCGTGCGCGCGTCGCGGAGACGCGTTTCCGCCAGGTCCAGAAACGCCTGATTATTGCTCTTCAGCGCCGCGTCGCTCAGCGCGCTGAACGCGTCGCGGAAGGACGCTTCCGCACCCTGATAGGCCTCAAGTTTCGCCGCATGGAGAGCGCGATCGCTTTCGAGCGCAGCCTGAAGCCGAGCCAGGCCCGGGCGCGCGGCGAGCCAGCCCACCAGCGCGCCAAGAAGAAGACCGCCAATCAGAGTGGCGACGAGCAGGATCAGTTCGATGGCTATCAGTATCGCACGCCCTTTGTCTTATCGCGACACCACGAATGGCAGCCACGCGTCGGGGAGCTGAAGCTCGGCGGCGTGAATGGCGGCGGCACCCAGACGTTCGCGCTCGGCTGGTGTTGGCTCGTGCACGTCGGCGAACCCAGGGCGCAGCGAGGCGATCGAACCGCCCGCGTCTCGTGCCAATCCCGCGACGATTCGCTGCAGGGCGTGCCGCGCGGCGATCTGCGCGTGCCGGCGCTTGTCCACGTAACGCCCCACACCCGCGTGCATGATCTGCCGGGCTTCGGCTCGCTCGGCCTTGAGCGTCAGGAGGCGTGCCCGATTGACGGGCAGAAACGGCAGGGCTTCTTGAAACCGTTCCTCCGACGCGGTGTCGAGTTGGCCGGCGGCCTGAAGCGCCCGCTGACGTTCGAGCTCAACCCGGTAGCATTGGAAGCAAAGAGCTCGGGGCTCGGGGCTTGTGGCTTGGGGCTCGGAACTCGCGGCTCCAGACCCGGTACGGCTGACTCGCGGCCCGCGCGCCAACCCATTGACCCGTGCCCGGCACGCCGGACATAGCGCCTTAGGGCGTTTGCCTTCGAGCTCACCGCCAGGAAATGTAACCCATTCGCCATCAACAGGTTGATTGTTCACGCGACGCATGTGCCCCCCGGGGAAAGTTGAAAGGTCAAAGTCCAAAGGCCAAAGTAGCGGCCTGCAAAGAAGTCTAGAACGCGACTGTGACAGGACAGGTCACGGGTGGGAACGTTCAAAGCTCAACGTGCAACGTTCAAAGTTCGAGGTCCACAGGTGGGAAGGGCCCTGGGGCCGGGGCGGTCAGATCGTGACGTACTGGACAGGATTGCCGCACGTCGCCAGAAACCGCTCGAAATCAGCGAAGGTCAGGGTCAGCGTGACGGTGTTGATGTTGGGATGAAAGGAAATCCGATGTGCCGCTGTCAGATCGCGATCGAGGACGACGCGGACGTCGTGCGAGGCGTCATTGATCAAGCCAAACGGCGAGACCGATCCCGGTGTCAAGCCAAGATGCGTCATCAGCCGCTCGGGTGACGCGAAGCTGAGCCTGCCGTCGCCGATCTGGTCGGCCACACGTCGCAGGTCCGCCCGCTTCGGGTGCTTCAGAACGACGAGGTAGTGCCGCGTGCCCTTCTGGTTTCGGACGAACAGGTTCTTGCAGTGCATCGCGTCGATGCCGGCCCAGTGCTCCTCCGCCTCGACGGCAGTGGCCACCGGCGGATGTTCGTGTCGCTCGAACGCGATGCCGAGCGCACTCAACGATTCGCGAACTTGCTGCTCTTGGGGCGTCACGAAAAGAGCATAGTGCTTCGCGGCCACGGTTTCCAAGGTGCTCGGCGGTCACGGTTCCCAAGGTGCTCGGCGGCCACGGTTTCCAAGGTGCTCGGCGGCCACGGTCTCCAAGGTGCTCGGCGGCCACGGTCTCCAAGGTGCTCGGCGGCCACGGTCTCCAAGGTGCTCGGCGGCCACGGTCTCCAAGGTGCTCGGCGGCCACGGTCTCCAAGGTGCTCGGCGGCCACGGCAACGTGCTTCGCGGCTACGGCTGCAACGTGCTTCACGGCCGCGGGTCCAACGTGCTGGCGCGAAGTGCGCTTGCGAAAGAGGCGCGAACTGATGTGCGAGGTGTTGGCATTCACTGCCACCGGGGCCGCCGCGAGGGATTTCAAGTGTCGCGGTCAGATCCGTGAGTCGAGCGCGTCAGTTCCGAGCAACATCAGCGAGGAATTCAGATGGTTCCGACCGCGTGAGTTTGCCCGTGTTCTGGAATTCGCCCGAGCATCGCTGATGAAAACGCAATACCGTCTGATCGACGGCCGCGACCGCAGATATCTGAACGGCGCGCGCCATTCGCACCTCTCACATCTGGCACGGGTCGCCCTCACCGCCACAATGAAGTTGCTGCGCGCGAAACAGCGGCAGGCAGCCGCTGAATCACGCTAGCACCCTGGAAACCGTGACCGCGAAGCACGTTGGGAACCGTGGCCGCCGAGCACCCTGCAGCCGTGGCCGCCTAGCACCCTGGGAACCGTGGCCGACCAGCACGTCGGAAACCGTGACCGCCCGGCACCCTGGGAACCGTGGCCGACCAGCACGTCGGAAACCGTGACCGCCCGGCACCTTGGAAACCGTGACCGCCCAGCACCTTGGAAACCGTGACCGCCTCGTCAGGGCGACGGTACAATTCACGTGTGCCGCGCAACGCGGAAGTGATCCGCCAGTGGAGCATCCTTCGCGAGATCGAGGCGTCGCGCGCCGCAGGCGTCACGATCGACGACCTCGCGTCGCAGTGCCACGTCACGACGCGCACCATCCGGCGCGACCTACAGGCGCTCGAAGAAGCCGGGTTCCCGATCTACGACGACCGGTCGCGCGACGACGGACGGACGCGGTGGATCATCAACGGCCAGGCGTTCAAGGGACTGGCGGCGGGGCTGACGCTGTCTGAGCTGTGCGCGCTCTACTTCAGCCGGTCGCTGGCAGAGTCGCTGGCGGGCACGCCCTTCAAAGACGATGTCGATCGGGCGTTCGAGAAGTTGACAGCGGCGCTGACGCCGCACATGCAGCGATTTCTCGACCAACTCCCGCGAGTGCTCTCGGCGAAAGCGCAGCCCCAGTCGGCCGGCGGCGGCTCGGGCCGATCGCACATCGAAGCGCGCGCGCTCGAGGCCACGCTGCACCAGCGGCAGGCGACGATCATGTACTACTCGAAATCGAGCGATCGTACGAAGGCGTACCTCGTGCATCCCTACCGTCTGGCCTATGCTCAGGGCGCGCTTTACCTGCTCGCCTACGTGCCCGAATACGGGGAGGTGCGGACGTTTGCCGTCGGTCGCATTTCCGAGCTCTCGCTGCTCGAAGAGACGTTCACGCCAATCGAGGAACTTCCCGACGAAGCGTTTCCCCACTCACTCGGCGTGCACTCAGGCCCGCCCGAGCGCGTCGAACTGGAATTCCAGCCGGCTGTGGCCGACTATGTCCGCGCGCGCAGCTGGCACCCGTCACAGCAGATCCGCGACAGCGATGCGGGCGGCGTCGCGATGACGCTCGACGTGTGTCTCGATCGCGCGCTCGAGAGCTGGATTCTCAGTTTCGGCCCGTTCGCCCGCGTCGTGTCGCCCGTCCGTCTCGCGAGCACCATCGCTTCGCAATTCGAGGAAGCCCGCGCTCTCTACCCGGCACCTTGAAAACCGTGACCGCGAAGCTCCCTGGAAACCGTGACCGCGAAGCACCTTGGGAACCGCGAACGCCGAGCACCGTAGGAACCGTGGCCGCCCGTTATGGCGCGGTCGAACCCGTGTCGAACGCCGCCTGCCACGAGCCGTCCTTCTGCTTCCGCCACACGGTCAGATACTGCCCGTGCGTGATTTTCGCCGCGCCGTCGGCGCCCTTCGTGCGGCGTTCCCAGGTGCCGACGGTGTAGCCCACGTCGGCCGCCACCAGCGCCTCCGCCTTCGTCGGCGTCCACGTAATCGTCGGCCCGTCTGCCGCGAAAAACGGCGCCCACGCCTTGCCCACGGCCTCGCGCCCTCGACTGCCGTCGAACGCCGCGTCTTCGGCCACGAACGACAGAAAGCGATTCAGATCGCGCGCCGCCATCGCCTGATTGAATTCGCGATCGGCCTTGAGCATCGCGGCCTGAGCCTGGCGTCGCGCCTCAGCGGGCTGCGCCGCTGCCGGCGCCGCACAGCCGAGACACAGCAGGATCGCGACAATCGGTCCGCGAACCTGTCGAATCTGTCGAACCTCTCGAACCCCTCGAACCTCTTGAACCATTTGAACCTCGCGTTTTTCAGTATGATCCCATGGTGGCACACTCAGAGCGCACACCGAGAACCGCCGTCGCCCTTGCCCCTCCCCCGCCCAAGAAGAAACTGAGCTCGGGCGCGTGGGAGGAAGCCCGCGCGCTCGTCTGGCAGCATCGCGTTCGTCTCGCCATCGGTCTCGGCGTCATGGTCATCGACCGGTTGTCCGGACTCGTGATGCCGTGGACCACCAAGTACCTGATGGACGACGTGATCATCCAGGGGCAATGGGATCTGCTGCCGAAGCTGGCGATGGCGGCCGCGGGCGCCACCATCGTGGGGACGATCACCTCGTTCGCCAACTCGCAGATCCTGGGCGTCGCCGCGCAGCGCGCCATCACCGACATGCGCAAGGAAGTCGAGGCGCACGTCATGCGCCTGCCGATTCGCTATTTCGATCAAACCAAGAGCGGCGTACTGATTTCGCGCATCATGACGGACGCCGAAGGCATTCGAAACCTCGTCGGCACGGGCCTCGTGCAGCTGACGGGATCGATTCTGACGGCGATCATGGCGCTCTTCATCCTCTTCTATCTGAACTGGCGCCTGACGGCGGTGACGCTCGTGATTCTGGTGACATTTGGCGGGGTCATGGCGACGGCATTCCAACGCCTGCGGCCACTCTTCCGAGAGCGCGGCCAGATCAACGCCGAGGTCACCGGCCGCCTCGGCGAATCCCTCGGCGGCATCCGCATCGTCAAGGCGTATACGGCGGAAAAGCGCGAGGAGCTCGTGTTCGCGGAGGGCGCGCACCGGCTGCTGAGAAACGTCGCGCGGTCGTTGACGGGCGTGTCGGCCCTGGGCGCGTTTTCGAGCCTCGTCATCGGCGCCATCGGCATCGCGATGATGCTCGTGGGCGGCTCGGCCATTCGCGCGGGCACGATGACGATCGGCGAGTTGTTCTGGTACCTGTCGACGGTCGCCCTGATCACCATGCCGGTGATCCAGCTGGCGAACATCGGCACGCAGATGACCGAGGCGTTCGCGGGCCTCGACCGCATCCGTGAAATCCGGAAGATGGCCACCGAAGATCAGGAAGACGCCAGCCGGCGGCCGATGCCCGACACGCGGGGCGAAATCGAGTTCGAGGACGTGACGTTCGAGTACAACGCCGGCGTGCCGGTGTTGAAGCATGTGTCGTTTCATGCACCAGCAGGATCGACCACCGCCCTCGTCGGGTCGAGCGGATCGGGCAAGAGCACGCTCATCAGCCTCGTCATGGCGTTCAACCGGCCGCAGTCGGGGCGGCTCCTGGTGGACGGCGCCGACCTCAACAGCATCAAACTGCGCGACTACCGCGCTCACCTCGGCGTCGTGCTGCAGGACAACTTCCTGTTCGACGGCACCGTCGCCGAGAACATCGCCTATGCGAGGCCGCACGCGAGTCGCGACGAGATCAAGACCGTCAGCCGGATCGCCCACTGCGACGAGTTCGTCGAGGCGTTCGAGAAGGGCTACGACACGATCGTCGGCGAACGTGGCGTGCGCCTGTCGGGCGGGCAGCGGCAGCGCGTCGCCATTGCGCGCGCCATTCTCGCCGACCCGAAGGTGCTCATTCTCGACGAGGCCACCTCGAGCCTCGACAGCGAGAGCGAGGCGCTCATCCAGGACGGACTGAAGGCGCTCCGCAAGGGGCGCACGACGTTTGTGATCGCGCACCGGCTGTCCACCATCCAGAGCGCGGATCAGATTCTCGTGCTCGAAGGCGGAGAGATCGTCGAACGCGGCACCCACGACGAGCTGATTGCGAAAGCCGGCCGGTACCGCCAGCTCTACGACAAGCAGTACCGGTTCGAGCGCGATCGTTTTATCAACCCCGGCGAGGATTTCACACCGGAGCCGGCCGCCGTGGCGGGCCCGGCCCGCGCGAGCAACGCCCTGTGACGGGATCATGAGAGGGCTGAGGGCTGACGGCAAGGGGCTGCCAGTCCGCGCGATCATCTTTGCGGTCGCGCTGGCGGGGCTGTCGAAGGGCGATGTGGTTCGCGCCGAAACCACGACAGCATGGCTCGACGAGTATCGTGCACCGGCCGCGCGCCTGATAGGCGAAGCGACGAGCGATACGTTCGCGTGGCGCCGGCTGGCCGTCCTCACCGACACCATCGGCCACCGGCTCAGCGGGTCGCCCCAGCTCGACCGGGCCATTGCGTGGGCGATCGCCGAAATGAAGCGCGACGGCCTCGAAAACGTCCATCTCGAAAAGGTGATGGTGCCGAAGTGGGTGCGCGGCAACGAGAGCGCCGACATCGTCGGGCCCTCGCGCCAGCCGTTGGCCATGCTCGGCCTCGGAGGAAGCGTCGCCACGCCGCGCGAGGGCATTCAAGCCGACGTGCTCGTCGTCCACGGCTTCGAAGAGCTCGAAGCGCACGCCAGCGAGGCGCGCGGAAAGATCGTCCTGCTGAACGTCCCCTTCACGACGTACGACGAAACGGTGCGCTACCGCAGCAGCGGCGCGTCGCGCGCGGCCCGGCACGGCGCCGTCGCCATGCTGATTCGTTCGGTCGGCCCCAACGGGCTGCGGCTGCCGCACACCGGCGCGCTCAGCTACGCCGCCGACGCGCCGCGTATTCCCGCCGCCGCCATCAGCAGCGAGGACGCGGACCGGCTGGACCGAATGGCACTGCGCGGCGACAAGGTGGTCGTCCACCTGCGCATGGAGGCGCACTTCGAGGCCGACGTCGAGTCGGCCAATGTCGTGGGCGAAATCCTGGGGCGCGAAAAACCGGACGAAATCGTCGTCGTGGGCGGCCACCTCGATTCGTGGGACGTCGGCGCCGGCGCGAGCGACGATGGCGGCGGGTGCGTGGTGTCGTGGGAGGCGCTGCGCATCATGAGGAAGCTGAACATGCGGCCGCGCCGCACCGTGCGCGTCGTGTTGTGGACGAATGAGGAAAACGGCGGCCGCGGCGGCCTGGCGTATCGCGACCAGCATCGCGCCGAGCTCGGCCGGCACGTCATGATGATGGAGTCGGACAACGGCGTCTTTCGGCCGCTCGGCTTCGGCTTCACGGGCAACGAAAGCGCCCGTCGAACCGTGACCGCCATCGCGACACTCCTCGACACGATCGCGGCCTCGGAGATTGTGGCGGGCGGCGACGGCGCCGACATCACACCGAGCGTGCGGGAGGGGCACATCCCCGCGATGTCACTCGAGGTCGATGGATCGAAGTACTTCTTGATCCACCACACGGCAGCCGACACGGTGGACAAGATCGACGCCGCGGAGATGGCGAAATGCGCCGCGGCGATCACGGTCATGGCCTACGTAGTCGCGGATCTGCCGCTGCGACTTGGACAGTAGTCGGCGGCCACGGTTCCCAAGGTGCTTGGCGGCCACGGTTCCCAGGGTGCTTCGCGGTCACGGTTCCCAGGGTGCTTCGCGGTCACGGTTTCCAACGTGCTTCACGGCCACGGTTTCCAGGGTGCTTCGGCGGTCCACGGCCACGGTTTCCAAGGTGCTTCGCGGTCACGGTTCCAGCGTGCTTCGCGGTCACGGTTTCCAACGTGCTGCGCGGTCACGGTTCTCAAGGTGCTTGGCGGCCACAGTTCTCAAGGTGCTGGCGGCCACGGTCTGAAGGTGCTCTGTTTGCGATCACGCAGAGTGCTGACGTGCGATTGCTCAAGGTGCTCAAGAACTGCGCCGTCTCGATGCGCGTTCGCAACCCAGACGCGCAGCACCTTGGAAACCGTGACCGTGAAGCACCGTGGGAACCGTGACCGCCCAGCACCCTGGGAACTGTGGCCGCCAAGCACCGTGGAGCCGTGGGCACAGAGCACGTTGCCTGCCGTGGCCACGGTATACTGGCCTCATGAGTCGCATGATCGTGGCGCGCCTGGCGCTGGCTGTTCCCCTGTCGGTCGTGTTCCTCGTCTTCATCGGCGCGTGTTCGACCGCGGCGCAGCCGGCCAAGCCGCAGGCAGCCACCGATGTCGTGGCCACGGTTGGGACCGTGGCGATTACGCTGAGTGAGGTTGACGAAAAGGCCCTGCAGCAACCGGCCGGCAACTTCGGCAATCTGAAGCTGTCGCTGGCGCTGTACGAAGCGCGGCGCCTGGCGATCGACGAGATCGTCGGCGAAAAGCTGCTGGCCCAGGAATCGAAGGCCCGCGGCATCACGAGCGCGGCCCTCACGGATCAGGAAATCGGCGCGAAGGTGGCGACCGTCACCGAGGCCGACGTGACCGCCTGGTACGACGCCAACCCGTCGCGCGTGCAGGGCGCGAAACTGGATCAGGTGCGCGCGCCGATCCGCTCGCTCCTCACGCAGGAGCGGACGCAGGTCGCCTACCAGTCGTACGTCGATCAGCTCAAGGCCAAGACGACAGTGCGCGTCACGCTCGAACCGCCGCGGCAGAAGGTGGCCGTCGCCGGGAGCGCGGCGCGGGGGCCGGCGTCCGCGGCGGTCGAGGTGGTCGAGTTCTCCGATTTCCAGTGCCCCTTCTGCCTGCGCGCCTATCCCACCGTCAACCAGGTGCTCAGCACCTACGGCGATCGCATCCACTTCGTCTACCGCCACTATCCGCTGCCGAACCACCCCAACGCCCGGCCCGCGGCCGAGGCCTCGCAGTGTGCCGCCGAGCAAGGCCAGTTCTGGCAGTACTACGACCGGCTGTTTGCCGACCAGACGAAGCTTTCAGACGAGGGACTGAAACAGGCAGCGGCAGCGATTGGCCTCGACACGTCTCGATTCAATGCGTGCGTCGACACGCACAAATACAAGGATCGCGTGGAAACCGACATCAAGGAGGGCAACGAAGCCGGCGTGAACGGCACGCCCGCCTTCTTCATCAACGGCCGGTTGCTGAGCGGCGCGCAGCCCTTCGAAGCGTTCAAGAGGATCATCGACGAAGAGTTGGCGGCGAAGCGCCAATAGCGCGGCGGTGACCTGAACTACTTGAACAGCGGGAGCCCAGTCAGGATCGACGCGACAATCGAGAGAAACGTCGCGCCGAGACAGGCGATTGCGATGACCATGTGGTCGCCGCGCTCGCGCGTCATCATCGGATTGAGAAAGGCCGCCGTCACGTACCCGCCAGCGAACCCACCGAGGTGCGCGTAGTTGTCGATGCCGGCGTTGCCCATGACGACGCCGAAGAGCACCGCCTGCACCATGATGGACACCGCCATCTGTTTGACGACGCTGCTGCCCGACCGTCCATAGTGATAGAGCGCGCCGATGAGACCAAACACAGGCGCCGAGGCGCCGACGGTGAAGATTCCGCCGTGGAGGAACGGGATCGAGGGGAGAAACGCGCCCGCAAAGGAGCTCAGCGCGAAACCGGTGACGCCGCCGACCGTGTAGATGATGACCGTGCGCGACGCCCCGAACAGCTCCGTGATGGCCGGCCCCATCTGCCGGACCCAGTACATGTTCATGAAGATGTGCAGCAGGCCCAGGTGCAGCCAGCCCGCGCTCAGCACGGTCCACCAGCGTCCGTAGGTGAACACGGGGGCGGCGCCGCTAGCGCCGAACAGAAACAACACGGGCGTGCTCGGCGCGAGCAGCGACATGAGGCCGTCCATGTGCATCGCACTGCCCGAGGTGAGCAACGTGATCGCCCAGAGCGTCACGCACGTGCCGATGACCAGCGAGCCGAAGCCGAAGTCGGCGCCGATCTTCCGCACCATCGGCCCGAAGCCCCAGAGCCCGGGGTTCGAGCGACCGCATGAATAACATCGATCGTCGCGGACACCGACGAGCGATCCGCAGGACGGACAGACAACCGAACCCGTGGTTCGACGGTTAAACATCCCCTAGCCCCTAGCCCCTAGCCCCTAGTCCCCAGCCCCTAGGCCCTCCCCCTACTCTTTCGCAGCCTTCGGTCTCATGTTGGCCGACAGGATCCGCTTCCGCAGCCTGATGCTCACCGGCGTCACCTCCACCAGCTCATCGTCGTTGATGAACTCGATGGCTTGCTCGAGGCCGAGCTTACGAGGGGGAATCAGGCGAATGGCTTCGTCGGCGCTCGACGCGCGCATGTTCGTCTGCTTCTTCTCCTTGGTGACGTTGACGTCCATGTCGCTCGGACGCGCGTTCTCGCCGATGACCATGCCCTCGTACACCTGCGTGGCCGGATCGATGAAGATCTCGCCGCGCTCCTGCAGGTTGAAAATCGCGTACGAGGTCGCCACGCCCGCCCGGTCGGCCACCAGCGCACCGTTCGCGCGCGAGGGGATCGCGCCGTGCCACGGCTCCCAGCTCGAAAAGATGTGGTTCATGATGCCGGTGCCCTTCGTGTCGGTCATGAATTGCGACCGGAATCCGATGAGCCCACGCGCCGGGATCCGGAACTCGAGCCGCACGCGCCCGCTGCCGTTGTTCACCATCTTGGTCATCACGCCCTTGCGCTCGCCGACCTGGGCGATGACGATCCCCTGGTGATCTTCCGGCACGTCGATGACGAGCTCCTCCACCGGCTCGACGATGACGCCCTTGAGCTCCTTCGTCACGATGTCGGGCCGCGAGACCTGCAGCTCGAAACCCTCGCGCCGCATCATCTCGATGAGAATCGACAACTGCAGCTCGCCGCGGCCGACCACCTTCATCTGCTCCGGCGTGTCGGTCGGCTCGACGCGAATCGAGACGTTGCCCAGCAGCTCGCGGTCGAGCCGGTCTTTCAGCTGGCGCGACGTGACGTACTGACCGTCGCGGCCGGCCACCGGCGACGTGTTGACGCCGAAGATCATGTGGACGGTCGGCTCGTCGATCGCAATCGGCGGAATCGCGATCTGGTGCTCCATGTCGGTGATCGTTTCGCCAATCGTGATGTCTTCGATGCCGGCGAGGCACACGATGTCGCCGGCCGCCGCCTCCTGAATATCCATCCGCTTCAGGCCGTCAAACGCGTACAGCTTGGTGACCTTGGTGTGCTGGACGGCGGTGTCGAGTTTCACGACCGCGACCGCGTCGCCGATTTTCACGCGGCCGTTGAAAATGCGGCCGATGGCGATGCGCCCCAGGTAGTCGCTCGAGTCGAGATTGGCCACGAGCAGCTGCAGCGGCGCGTCGGGATCGCCGCACGGCGGCGGCACGTGCTTGACGACCGCGTCAAACAGCGGCCGCAGATCCTCGCCCGCGTCGTCCGCCGAAACGCTGGCCGCGCCCGTACGCGCGTTCGTGTAGAGGACCGGAAAATCGAGCTGCTCTTCGGTGGCGTCCAGATCGATGAACAGGTCGTAGATTTCGTTCAGCACCTCCGGCGCTCGGGCGTCAGGCCGATCGATCTTGTTGATCACGACAATGGGCGTCAGCCGGCGCTCGAGGGCCTTCCGCAGCACGAATCTGGTTTGCGGCAGCGGTCCCTCCGACGCGTCCACCAGCAGCATCACCCCATCCACCATCGACAGCGTCCGCTCGACCTCGCCGCCGAAGTCGGCGTGGCCCGGCGTGTCGACGATGTTGATCAGGATGTCGTGGTAGTGGACGGCCGTGTTCTTGGCCATGATGGTGATGCCGCGCTCGCGCTCCAGCTCGTTGCTGTCCATGGCGCGCTCGGCCACGCGTTCGTTGGCGCGGAATGTGCCGCTCTGATGGAGCAGCGCGTCCACCAGGGTGGTTTTGCCGTGGTCGACGTGGGCGATGATCGCGATGTTGCGACGTAAGGGATTGGCGACTTTCGACGAAGACATCCTCCCAGTGTAGCAGTGTCAGCGTCGATTCAGTGTGTTACCGCCCTGACGGCTCCGATCTCGCGTCCGGCGACGGCCACGAATACGTCAGATCGGGAAGAGATCGTCGACCGACATCGACCAGCCCGGCAGGGCGGGCTCGGCGTCGGCCACTTCGCCGCGGTGATACACGCGAGGAGTGCCTGGATCCCCGGCGCGAAAGACGCGCACGAGATGCTCGTCGAGCACGTCCACGTCCCAGACGACAAGCGTGCCGGCCGCGAAATAGTCGGCGCGCTTCTCCGCCATCGCCCGCTCGGCGGCCGGCCCGTAGTCGCCGTCGCTTCGCACCTCGACGGCGAAGCGAGGCGCACCGTTGATGAACTTCCGCGTGAGCGTCGGCACCGTGGTGAACGAGACGTCCGGGCTGAACGACCGGCGATTCGGCAGGTCGACGATGAACGTGGCATTGTCGGTGAGGGCGTAACCAGCCCTGGTCGCGCGCGCGTAGGCATGGAGGCTGACGAAGATCTCGCCGCCTGCGAAATTCGGCAGTCCTCCAGTCCCCGCCATCAGGACCAGCCGCCCCCCGACGAGCTCCGCCTTCTGATCGACTCGATACAGATCGTCGACGGTCGCTTCCCACATGTGTGCCACCTGGAAAATCCTACCATCGTCTGCGGGGACGCGTGCTGCGGTCTTTGCCACAATCGCCTCATTTGGACGTTCCTGGGCGGATGCGGAGCAACAGGCAGGCCAAGTCGGTGGCCGCTCCCGATGGCGCCGAGCGTCAGTCGGTTAACCCCGGGGGCGGCCCCCCGTAATAGAGGTATATGAAGCGAATGTTTGCCGCCGCCCTGCTGATCGCCCTGGCCGCGGTGCCGGCAGCGGCCCAAAATCCCCGCCCTGTTGAACGGGAAGGCCGGGTTGCCCCACGGCCGCCCGTTGCGCCCGTCGCGCCGGCTGCGCCGGCCTACGACAGCAGCGCCCCGGAGACGCAGCAGCGGTTCTACGAGCTGCTGCAGCAGTACCCACCGTCGCTTCACCAGGTGCTGCGGCTCGATCCGACGCTTCTGACCAACCCGGCGTATCTGGAGCCGTACCCGGGCCTTGCCGCGTTCCTGGCGCAGCACCCCGAGATTGCGCACAACCCAGGCTTCTTCGTCGGCCAGTACGGGGGCGACCGCTACAACTCCACCGATCCGAAGCTGGCCATGATCAGGACGATGGAAGAGACGCTGGGCGGCATGGCGTTCCTGATCGGCTTCCTGACGGTCGTGGGCACCATCGGCTGGTTGCTGCGAACGGTCATCGAACACCGCCGGTGGCTGCGTGTGTCGAAGACCCACACCGACACGCACACGAAGCTCCTCGATCGGCTGACGTCGAACGAGGATCTGCTGGCCTACATGCAGTCGCCCTCCGGACGACGATTTCTCGAAGCGGCGCCGATTCCCCTCGACGCAGGACCGCGCGCGCTGTCAGCGCCGCTCGGACGCATCCTGTGGTCGGTGCAAGCCGGCTGCGTGGTGGCGTTCGCCGGCGCCGGCCTCATGTTTTCCAGCACCCGCTTCGCTGCCAACGCGACGTTTTCGGAGATCGAACTGCCGTTCTTCGTCATGGGCGCGACGGCCGTCGCGATCGGCTTGGGGTTTGTCGTGTCGGCGGTTGTCGCCTATGGGCTGTCGCGCCGGCTTGGCCTGATGGCGCCCGCGCCCGGATCGGTATCCGACGCGGGAGCGGCGCCGAGCGGACCGTCGTAGGTGTATCGTATGATGAGCAGCCATGTTCTCGCGTGAATTGACACTCACCGATATCGAACGCCTGGACCGCGTCGCGGCCGAGGCGGTCGAGAAGTTCCAGATGGACGAGGACACGTTCCGCGCGTTCTACGACCGCACGGCGCGACCGGTCTGGGCCTACCTGGCGCGCATCACCGGCGACCGGGCGCTGGCGGACGACCTGCTGCAGGAAAGCTACTATCGATTTCTGCGCGCGGAACGCGCGTTCGCCAGCGACTCGCATCGACGCAACTACCTGTTCCGCATCGCCACGAATCTCGCCCACGATCGGCATCGCCGCGGACACGGCGTGCTGAACGTCCCGGTGCCGGCCGAACACGAACCGGGGGCGCTCGTGGACGGCCACGACGTCGCGGCCGATGCCGAGCGGCGCACCGATCTCTCGCGCGCGATGGCGCGGCTCACGTCGCGCGAGCGCGAGCTGCTCTGGCTGGCCTACGCGCACGGATCGTCGCACGAGGAGATTGCCACCTCGCTTGGACTGCGGAAGGCGAGCATCAAGATGCTGCTCTTTCGCGCACGAAAGCGCCTGGCGGCGTTCCTCGGCGGCGCCGCCCCCCGACGGGCATCTGTATGACGCTGCACGAGTGCCCTCGCGAATCGGACGTGCTCGACGCCGTCGCGTCGGCGCGATGGCCCGATCGCGTCAGCCCGGCGCTCGTCGCTCACGTCGCGTCGTGCGAGGTCTGCGCGGACGTCGCCGTCGTGGCGCAGGCGTTGCGGGACGATCAGGACCGCGCGTGGCAGGAAGCGAGCGTGCCTTCGTCGGGTCAGGTGTGGTGGCGCGCGGAAATGCGCGCGAAGCAGGAAGCCATCCGGGCGGCGTCTCGGCCCATCGCCATCGCTCAGTGGGTGTCGGCGGCGCTCGTCTTGTGGCTGACGCTCGTCGTCGGAGCCGTCGGATGGCGGTGGATTCGGCAGCAGGCGCCGACGTTTGACTTCGCGGGCGTCTCGGCTCAGGCCATGACGTCGCCGCTCGCGCTGTCGGTTGTCGTCGCGTTCGGTGCGCTGGTCGTGATCGCTCCCGTTGCCCTGTATCTGGTGCTCTCGGACGAGTAGACGGGCACCACATCCGCTCGACAACACCCGGCGTGCTGTTATCGCGTCGTGAAGTTGACCGTGACGACCATCTTGACGGGCACCGGCTGGCCGTTCAGCACCGTCGGAGCGAAGCGCCAGTTGCGGACCGCCAGGAGCGCCGACTCGTCGAGCAGCGGGATCGAGCGCACCACATTCGCATCGGTCACGGTCCCCGATTCGTCGATCACGATTTCCACAAGAACCGCTCCCTGAATGCCGGCGGCGGCGGCTTCGGACGGATACTTCGGCACGTCCAGCCGCGACGGCGCCGAGACGGCGCCACCGACTCGATACACGCCGTTTTCGTCGCGCTCACCGGGGTCGTCCGGCGCCTGCGGAGGCTTCTGCCCATCGGCTTGTTTGCTCAGCGCCGTGACACGCCGCGCGTAGAACTGGGCCAGCATCTGGTTCGGCTCGACAGCATCCGGCTGCTGACGATGGACTGAGAGCAGCGTGTCTTCGGCGGCATCGGCCCGGCCCGCGTCCTCCTGAACCTTGGCCAACCGGAAGATCGGCGCGAGCTGATTTGGCTGGAGGGCGATCAACTCCCTCAGGACGGCCTCGACTTGATGCGGCTCGTCCAAGTGCTGCGCGCCGTACAGCTGCTCGAGCGCCTCGAGTGCCCTCGTTCGTGTGTCTGCTCTCGACGCCAGGCTTGCCGCTCTGCGGTAGCGCTCCGCGGCCGCCTCGAACTGACGCGTCCGCAGGGTGGATTGCTTCGGCAGGCCCTCGGCCAGGCGGACCTGCTCCTCGCCGAGACATAGCTCGATGGCGGCTGGATCGGACGACGTGGCCACACCCTGGGAGCAGGCGGACGGTGCCGGCGCCGGTGCAGGCGCCGGCGGCGATTGCGCGGCTCCGATGGCCAGGAACACGAGCACGGCACCAGCTGTCATGACTGCTTAGTTTATCGTCCTTCAGTCGCGCGGCCGTTACTACCGGCTCACCGCGCGACTCCCCAACCGCGCCAGCAAGTCGCGCGCGCGCTCGCCAAACTGCTCGTCGTCGCTGACCTTCTCCGCGAAACGGCGCGCTTCGGCGGGCCTCGACAGATTGAAACTGGCGACTGCGGCATTAAACCAGCACGTGGCTCGCATGCGGACAGCCGATGCGATCTGTTGTTCGCGCCTGGCAATCTGACGGCCCTTGCGCTCCTCGGGGATCGACGATGCGGCAATCTGGGCGATTTGCTGGCGCGCGTAGGCTTCAGCACCGTTCAGGCAGTCGGACGCGCCGACGGCCATGGTCACCACGCTGTCCCAGTGCGCCTGATCGGCCAGCACCAGGTGCAGGTAGTAGCTCGTTTCGCAGTCCGCCCGGTTGCGCTCGCGCGACAACTCGAGCTTCCGGCGCGCCACGTCGAGCTCCCGGCGACGCAACTGGATGATGCCCGCAAGCTTGGGCACGTCGCTGTTGACCATGGCCTTGTCCGCGGACTCGATATCGTCCCACGCGCGATCAAGTCGTTCGAGCTGCAGCTCGTTGACCGCGCGCCAGTAATAGGCGTCGCCCGGATACCGCCTGATTTCCAGGAGCTCATCGGCCACGGCCAATGCCGCGTCGTGCTGCTGCAGATACGTGAGTGCCTTGAGCTTGCCGAGCAGCGCATCCGGATACGCGGGGGCAAGAGCGAGCGTCTTGACGTAGAAATCGAGCGCCGACGAAAACTCTTCGGCGGTCATCGCGAGGTTGCCGAGCACCTGCGTCGCGGCCGGCCAGGTCGCACGCCAGGCGTAGGCCTCACGGTAGCGCGCGTCGGCGTCCTCGAGCTTGAGGGTGCCGCCCGCCACCACTCCCCGAAAAAAGGCCAGCTCGGCGAAGCGCGGCTCGCGCTCGACGAGCGCCTCGACTGCCCTGCCGTCGGCGCCGAGACAGATGGCCTGCCTGAACGCGAGGAGGGGGATGTCGCCCATCGCACTGATGGGCGCGATGAACTCATTCTTGTCCGCACGAACCGAGCTGGTTTCACACATGTTGGCGAGCCAGACATAGGCCGACAGCTCGTCGCGCCCTGCCAACGGCCGCAGCATCTCGATGCGCTTCTCGCGGTCTTGATAGAGCATCCGCGGCGAATCGGGCGCGCCCGCCGGCTCAAACCCCGCCCGCCATGGCACGAGGGCTATGAAATCAAGCAGTGGCGCGACGTCTTGACCAACCGTCGCGCTCGTCGCGGCCAGCTCGCGCGCTTTCTGCAGGAACCCCGTGTCGGTCGTCCCCAACTCGCGCTCGCGCAGCGCCAGCAAAGCCGCCGCTCGGACGGCGCCGGCCGTCGCCGGTTCGCTCACGGCTGGTACTTTCCGGAGCGACTCGTATTGTGTGAGCGCGTCGGCGAGGCAATCGAAGCATCCAGCGCGCACCAACGCATCGGCCGCCGCCAACGTCGCCCGCGCGGCAATCGACGGATCAACAGGGGCAAGTCTCGTGGGTGCACATGCGGCCGACGCCGCGAGCCCGAGGACCACCAGCCACCGTGAAAAGCGCATGACCCTTAGACACCAGAAGGGGGAATTTGGATTGGGTAATTGGGTAATCGGGTAATCGGGTAATTGGGTAATTGGGTAATTGGGTAATTGGGTAACGGGGTGAGCGTTACCGCACGGGGACGCGCTGCTTCAGCTCCTCGAACCAGTTCAATACGATCTGGATTTGCGGCTGCAGGCCCATGTCGGTCTGTCCGACGGCGCCGGCTGAAATCTTCGCGATGAAGTGTTGACCGTCCGCCATGACGTCGTACGACCGCGCGACGTCGTTGAAACTGTCCTGCCAGAACGCGGGTTTCGGGAGCGGAGAGGGATTGCCGAACGCGAAGTCCGGCTGCGTGGTCACACCAGCAACCCGGAACCGGACGACGCCACCAACCATGTAGAACAGCTCTTTGCCGTCCGGCGACCAAAGAGGATGGCGGTAGCCGCCCTGCTCAACCCCCGGCACTTGATACGTGGCGCCCGTCGCCGGAAAGGGTTGCACGTAGATTTGACGCCGGCCCGCGTCGGCTCCGGTCGACTCGTACGTGATCCATCGGCCGTCCGGCGAGAAGACCGCGTTGATTTGGCCGCTTGACTGCACGCCGCCGAATGGCGTGGCCTTCTTGTCTTTTACCGAGTAGAACGAGAGCGTGCTCGCGGGGCCCTTCGTCACGCGATAGAGAAACCCCTCGCCCTTTGGCGACCACGACTCCGGAAGGTGCGCAGTGTCTTTCTCCGCCGTCGTCAGACGCTCGGCCGTACCCGCGCCATCAGCACGTTGCCAGAAGATGCCGAGGTCGCCTTCGCGGTCGGATTGGAACGCCACGCGCTGGCCATCAGAAGACCAGATCGGGAAGCGGTTCCTGCCACCGAAGGACAGCCGGCGCATCGCCGTCGCGCCTGACAGATCGTACGTCCAGACGACGGCTTCTTGTTCATCTTCGGTGACAAACACGATGCGCTTGCCGTCCGGCGAGACGCGCGGGTGATCGAAGTTGGCGGCCACAAGCTTGAGCGGCTGCGTCGTCCCCTTGCGGTCGACGAGCGCCAACTCTCGAGCGCCGGAGACGGTCGAGACGGGCCCGGGCACGTAGACGAGCGATCCGTTTTCCGCCACGCTGAACTGCGCCGTTCCAGTCTGGCCCGCCCCGGCGCGCCTCACGCCTTGGACGATCGACACGGGGCCGCCGGCAACCTGGAGCCGTTGCGCGTCGAATGGAATGGCGAGGACGACGCCGGCCAGGGCGTATACGAGGTGGCCCGTTGGCACGTAGCGCGCGTCGCTCCCGCCTTCAAAGAGGATCTGTCGATCGCCAGACGCGAGCGACTGGACGACAATCCGTGCCTTGTCCCATCTGTCGTTCAATATGCCTTTCGCGAGGGTGAACAGGATGGCCTTCCCTCCAGGCAGCATCTGTGGACCGTGCGCGAATTCATCAGCGTTGGTCTTGACGACAACTTCAGGCGTCCCGCCATTTGGCGAGACGCGCAACACACCTCGCCCGCCCTGACCGACTAAAATCCCATCCGCTCCCCAACTCATCCCGAACGGATTGGTGCACGAACCGATCGTCACGGCGGCTCCACCAATGACGGCAATCCTCTTGAGCGACTGGTCTGCAGGGGAATAGAACGCGATCGATCGACCATCCGGCGAGAACACCGGATTGATGACAGGAGAGCTGCCATCGAAGCCCGCGATCGGCCGCGCCTCGAGATCAGACATCGCGCGCAGATACAGCCGCTGGTTGGCGACGTAAACCATCTGCGTGCCGTCCGGCGAGACCGCGATCATGTGGCGGCCGGCGTTGGTGAAGTTCTGGCCCTCTGGGAGCGTGAACGCGAACCGTGTGACGGTCGCCGGCGGCGCCTCGGGCCGCAGACGCCACCACGCGGCGCTGGTCAGCCCGGCGGCCAGCAGCACGCCAATCGCGACGGGCATCGCGCGGCGCCACATCGGTCGGGGTCGCGCGGCTTCCGCAAGGGGGGTCGCCGGCAGCGCGTCGGTCTCCGGGCCTTCGTCAATCTCGAGCCGCGCAACGCCGATGTGCGGCACGCGCTTCTGCACGTCCTTCTGCAGGCACCGGCGAATCAGCGAGCGGATGTGCGGGGGCGTGTCGGCGGGCAGCGCGTTCCAATCCGGTTCCTTCATCAACACGGCGGCGACGGCGTCCGACACCGTGTCGCCGGCACTTTCGAACACCTGCTTGCCGGTGAGCATCTCGAAGAGCACACACCCGAACGCCCACACGTCGGTGCGCCGATCGACGGGCTTGCCACGCGCCTGCTCGGGGCTCATATAGGCGGCCGTGCCCAGGATGACCCCGGCGTACGTGGCATGGACGCTCAAGGTCGGCGACATCGACAGGGACGAAGCGGCAGCCTCCTGCTCGAGCATCTTGGCCAGGCCGAAGTCGAGCACTTTGACCTTCCCGTCGGGCGTGACCTTGATATTGGCGGGCTTGAGGTCGCGATGCACGACGCCGCGTTCGTGCGCCGCCTCCAGCGCATCGACGATCTGTCTCGCCACGCGCAACGCCTCGTCGAGCGGGAGCGGCGACCGCGCAATCTGCTCCGCCAGCGTCTCGCCTTCGACCAGTTCGAGGATGATGGCTTTGGTGCCGTCGGCGTCTTCGAGGCCGTAGATGGCGGCGATATTGGAGTGATTGAGCGTCGCGAGCAGTTCGGCCTCGCGCTGGAAGCGCGCGAGCCGATCCGGGTCGCCGGCGAGCGTCTCCGGCAGCACTTTGATCGCGACCTCGCGCTTGAGCTTGCTGTCGCGCGCCCGATAGACCTCGCCCATCCCACCGGCGCCAAGCGGCGAGACGATTTCATATGAGCCGAGGCGGGCTCCGGCGCCAAGCGTCATGCGGAGTGATTATACGGTGTCGCTACGTCGCGGTCAGAAGCCCCGCAACGATCGCGGCGAGCTCGCGGCCGAGCACCTGGTGCTGGTCGGCGTCGAGATGCACGCCGTCGACTCGGCTGGTATGAATCACCAGGCCCGAGTCGAAAAAGACGCACTCGAGCTCGCGGGCGACCGCATGGTACGCCTCGGCGACACCAGCGCCTCTCTCCGCCCCGCCGGCAAACTTCAGGGCCATCGCCCCGGCCGGCGCGCCGAGCGGCGGCGGCGCGACGATGAGAATGCGGGGAACGGACATGCCCGGCTCGATCGGCGCGCGTCGAATCGCGCGGACCAACGCGGCGATGCCCTGCGCCGACTGCCATGCGACGTTCTGGTGCACCGACTGAAAGTCGTTGGTACCGAGCATCAGGATCACGAGCGAGAGCGGAGAGCTCACTTCCATCCTCTGCTCGAGACCGACGAGGCCGTTGCGCCCTGGCTTGAACGGATCGTCCCAGACCGTGCGGCGGCCGTTCAGGCAATCCTCGATGACGCGCGCGTCGCAGCCCGACTGAATCAGCTCGCGCTCGAGCACCTGCGGCCAGCGGCGCTCGAACACGAGCCGCTGGCGCGTGTCGGGAATGATGCCCCAGCTCAGCGAGTCGCCGTACACCAGGATTTGATCCATCGATCTCGTTCGCGAACGTTTACCATACCACCATGAGCACAGGACGTCTCGAAGCTTTCAGCGACGGCGTGATCGCCATCCTCATCACGATCATGGTGCTCGAACTGAAGGTGCCGGAAGGCGCGGACTGGAACGCCCTGCGATCGCTGACGCCAACGTTGCTCAGCTACGTCCTCAGCTTCGTGTACCTCGGCATCTACTGGAATAATCACCATCACATGTTCCACATTGTTGACCGCGTCAGCGGGGGAATCCTGTGGGCCAACCTGCACCTGCTGTTCTGGCTGTCGCTCGTGCCGTTTGTGACGAACTGGATGGGCGATCACCATCACGACCCTTTCCCCACGACGATCTACGGCGTGGTCCTGCTGTGCGCGGCGATCGCGTTCTACATTCTGGTGCGGACCATCATCCACCACCAGGGTAAACACTCGACGCTCCGGGCCGCCGTCGGCCGCGACTTCAAGGGCACAATCTCGCCGATCCTCTACCTCGTCGCGATCGCGTCGACGCTCGTCCGCCATGAGATCGCCTGGGGCATCTACGCGTTCGTTGCACTCATCTGGCTCGTTCCTGACAGGCGGATCGAGTCGAGGTTGAATCATCAAGATCGGCTTCAAGATCGGCTTTGACCAGGTGTCGCCTTGGACGATAATCAGCCCCTGCACAATTCCCCTTCACCCGGCACGCACGTCGGCGCGTACCGCATCGAGGCGGCGATCGGCCAGGGCGGGATGGGGACGGTCTACCGCGCGACCGACACGAAGCTCAACCGCCTGGTCGCGATCAAGTTCCTCTCCGATGATCTGGCCACCGCGTCGGCGCGCCGCCGCTTCCAGCGCGAAGCCCAGATGGCTTCGGCCCTCAATCACCCGCACATCCTCACCGTGCACGACGTCGGCGAGCACGAGGATCGCCAGTATCTGGTGACGGAGTTCGTGGACGCGGGAACGCTCAAGGATTGGGCCGCTGAGCATCGATCGTGGCGGCAGATCGTCGATCTGTTGACAGGCGTCGCCGAGGGCCTTGCCGCCGCCCATGCGGCCGGCATTCTCCACCGCGATATCAAGCCGGCAAATATCCTCGTCGCCAGGAACGGCTATGCGAAGCTGGCCGACTTCGGGCTGGCCAAACTGACCGAAGACGAAGGCGCTGCTCCAGAGGCCACTCGCTCGATCAACGAAGTCAGGACGCGTCCCGGCATTGTGATCGGCACGGTCCCGTACATGTCGCCCGAACAGGCGGCCGGCACACCTCTGGATGCGCGCAGCGACATTTTCTCGTTCGGCATCGTGCTCTACGAGCTTCTCGCGGGCCGGCGGCCCTTCACGGGGGCGACCGATCTGGAACTACTCCACACCGTGATTCATGGCTCCCCCGAGCCGCTCGGCGACGACGTGCCACCGATGCTGCGCATGGTGGTCGAGAAGGCGCTCGAAAACGACCCCGCGGAGCGCTACCAGTCGATGCGCGAGATGGCCGTCGACCTGCGACGTCTGGGCAGAAAAAGAATCGACGAGGCGCATCGGGCCCCTCGAGCTGCCGGGGATGCACCCAAGGGACGCCGGTGGCCGTGGCTCGCGGCTGCGGCGCTGACGTCACTTGCGGTCGGCGGCAGCGTGTACCTCTGGATGTCCGCCCGATCTCCGAGCGCTGCACCAACGAACGTCCAGCTTCAGCGCCTCACTGATTTCGTCGGGATGGAAGAGAACCCGGCCGTCTCACCCGACGGGAAGACGGTGGCGTTCATCGCGCCGGCCAACGGCCGGCGACAGGTGTGGGTGCGCCTGCTGACCGGGACGGGCGGTGCGCCGCTGCAGGTGACGCATGACGATGGCGACCACGAGTTCCCACGTTGGGCACCCGACTCGAGCTCCCTCGTGTACTTTTCCGGGTCGGCGAAGGAAGGAGACCCGGGAACGTTGTGGGAGGTGGCGGCGCTCGGCGGCACACCGCGCCGGCTCGCCGCGTCGCAGGGTGAAGGCGACATCAGCCACGACGGCCGGCACATCGCGACCTTTCAATTACGGGACGGCATGACAGTTCTCACCGTCCTGGCGCGAGACGGCTCGCGAGTGGAAGACGTACGGCCTCTCCCCGGCCTGGTCGAGTTCGTGTCGCCCCGCTGGTCGCCGGACGATCGGCGGATCGCCTTCGTGGGCGCCGCCGAAGTGGCGTTCAGTCGGGCGGTTTACGTGGTCGATGCCAAGCAGGGCGAGCCGAAAGCCGTGGCGCGCGCGAGCAACATACAAGGAATCTCCTGGCTGCCTGACGGATCGGGCCTGGTGTTCGCCTCCTCTGCCGGAAGCACCATGGCGTATCCGCCCATCTTCAACCTGCGAACGGTATCGATTGACGGAAGTGCCGGAGGTGTTGAACGGCAGCTCACGTTCGGGGATGTCTGGTACGTCCAGCCGGACATCGTCGCGCGCGGCAAGTTGTTCGCCAGCCGCGTTCGCATGCAGTCCGATATCTGGGGATTTCCGATCGGCGGGACGCCGCCCGACAACGTCAAACGAGGCGTGCGTATCACGCGGCAGACCGGCCAGGTGCAGACGCCGTCAGCGAGCCCCGATGGCAAGGAAATCGTGTACCTGTCCGACAGCGGCGGGCACGCGAACCTCTGGGTGGCCAGCGTGGATGGTTCCAACGCGCGCCAGATCACGTTCGAGCGGGATCCAGCCGTCACTATCGGCATCCCCATCTGGTCGCCCACGGCGAATCGGATTGTGGTCGTGGTGAATCGAGGCCGCAACAGCGAGTGGCTGATCAATCCTGATGGAAGCGGCTTGCGCGAGGTCGTTCCCAGCGGTGCGGGTGCGTACTGGTCGCGCGATGGCCGGTGGCTCTACTACTTCAAGCCGATGGAGTCAGGACAAGCACGCACGTGTGTGGAGAAAGTCCGGGTCGACGGAGGTACGCCGGTTCGTGTGCGGTGCGACGCCGCGAACATGGCGGTCTCATCGGACGGGTCCACGCTCTACTTCTCTCCCCAAGTCACCAGGCAGGGTGAAATCCTGAAGGCTCAGCCGGAAGGCGGTCCGGCGCGCCCGTTCGCCTATTTCGCGCCGTCACGGATTCCGCTCGTTCCGCAGGGGTACGTGCTGTCTCCAGACGATCGCTTCATCGCCATGCCGCTCAAGGATGCTGGAACGAGCAATATCTGGGCACTCCCGACCGACGGCGGACCTCCCCGGGCCCTGACCGATTTCGGACGGCGTCCGATCCTGATCGCCCGCCAGGTGTCGTGGTCGCCGGACGGCAAGTCCATCTACGCGGCGGTCGTCGAAACCGACGCCGACGTGGTTCTGCTGGACGGCCTGCTGCCGTGACGCCTGCCTAGAAGATCGGATGAATCGTTGTGAAGAGGGCTTGACAGAGCGTGTACAGCAGCGCCGAGACAACGACCATCGCGATGAAACCGGTACGCCACTTGATGCCCGCGGCCAGAATGAAAAACGGGAACAGGACCGCGCAGTAGCGGCCCAGCCCCTCGTACTGACCGGTCGAAAGCGGCACCCACAGGTTGGCCAGCATGTAGAGCGCGTAGCCGGTTCCGAGCCGCCACCAGACCAGTGGCACGGCGAGGACGAACACGAGCGCCGTCAGACCGTTCAGCGTGTCGTACGGCGCGGCATGCTCGGTCGAGAGGAACGTGTAGGGGTGCGTCGCGAGCGCACGCACGAGATTCTGGAGCGGCAGCCACGGCATGCCACCCGGGTGATAACCCCACCGGCCGATCGTGGCGGCCCACTCGAACGGATGACCGCTCAAGTAATAGATGTAAATCGAGTACGCCCCAACGCCGCTCGCCACGAGCACCAGTCCGAGGGCGGCCCGCAGACGGCCCCGCA
Source organism: uncultured Acidobacteriota bacterium (assembly GCA_963755195.1). Taxonomy (GTDB): domain Bacteria; phylum Acidobacteriota; class Vicinamibacteria; order Vicinamibacterales; family CAVVIG01; genus CAVQJU01. Next base: position 1,484,851 of record CAVWIZ010000002.1, read on the forward strand.
CGTTGGGATCGGCCCCCTGCCACGCGATCCAGGCAAGGGCCGGCAGGATGAAGATGCCGTTGGCGCGCGTGGCAGTCGCGAGCGCCCCGCACACGCCGCCCATCACCCACCACCGCCGGCGAAACGCGTAGAACGTGGCGAGGACCAACACCAGGAACGTGGCTTCGGTGTAGACCACGCCGTAGAAGAACGCAAACGGAAAGACGGCCGCCAGCAGCACGGACCGTTCGGCCTGCTCGTCGTCAACGTCGAGGCGGGCCAGGCGCAGCAGCAGCACCATCGCTGCGGCAAACGCCACCCACGAAACCACGATGCCGCCCAGGTAGAGATCGGTGGGGCTGCGGCCGAAGAGGCGCCCCACATATCGCATCAGCAGCGGATAGAGCGGGAAGTACGCGATGGTGCTGCGGCCGCCGGCGACGTAGACGTGGCCTTCGCCCAGGTATCCGTATCGCGCAATCTGATACAGGTTCCCGGCGTCGAATCGCGTGAACGGATCGAGGAAGGCGCGCATCGTGCCAAACACGCTGGGGAACTGTTCGGGCCCGGCGAGCGGAAACGCCACGTTACTCGCAAAGGCGAGCACCGCCGAGACGACGCGGAACGCGACCGCGTACAAGACGACGCGCACGATCAGCAGCGCCGACGAACCGGACGCGCTCCTGGTCTCGGACGTGGCGGGAAGGCCCATTCGCGGCATCGGGCTGTAGAATACCTTATGCCTCTTTTTGAATACGACTGCCGCGCGTGCGGTCACCAGTTCGAGTACCTGACCCGGGCCGGGCAATCACCCGCGTGCCCCTCATGCGAGAGCGCGAATCTGCAGAAGCGCCTCTCCGCGTTCGCCGTTGGCGCGGGCGCGACGTTTTCGAAGACGGCTTCCCAGAGCGAGTCCATGGGACCGTGCGGCTCGTGCGGCGACCCGCGCGGCCCCGGGTCCTGTTCGATGAACTAGAAGGGCCCTGGGTGCCTCACTTCACCCGCGCGCTCCGCCACCGCAACTACCGGCTCTTCTTCAGCGGCCAACTCGTCTCGCTCGTCGGCACCTGGATGCAAACGGTGGCGGAGTCGTGGCTCGTCTATCGGCTGACCGGATTCGGCGGCGCTCCTCGGCGTCGCGGGATTCGCGAGCCAGATTCCGGTGTTCCTCCTCGCCACCATCGGGGGCACTGTCGCCGACCGGTTCGACCGCCACCGCATCATGGTCATCACACAGACGATGTCGATGGTGCTGCCGCTCATTCTCGCGACCCTCGTGCTCACAGGACGCGTGCAGGTGTGGCATGTGTTCGCGCTCGCCGCGACACTCGGTGTGGTGAACGCGTTCGACGTCCCGGCCCGCCAGTCGTTTGTCGTCGAGATGGTCGGCAAAGAGGACCTCATCAATGCGATTGCGCTCAACTCGTCGATCTTCAACGGCGCGCGGACGATCGGTCCCGCCGTCGCGGGCATCCTGCTCGCCGCCGTCGGCGAGGGCTGGTGCTTTCTCCTGAACGGGCTGAGCTACATCGCCGTGATTACGGGCCTGCTGCTGATGAAGCTCCCGGCCCGCGAGAAGGCCTCGCGACCGCCCGCGGCGCTGGCCGACACCGTCGAGGGATTCCGCTTCATTCTGCGCACCACGCCGGTGCGCGACCTGCTGCTGCTCGTCGGCCTCGTCAGCTTCGCCGGCATGCCGTATTCGGTCCTCATGCCGATCTTCGCGGACTCCATTCTCCATGGCGGCCCGAAGGGGCTCGGCCTCCTGATGGCGTCGGCGGGCTTCGGGTCGCTCTGCGGAGCGCTGACGATCGCCACGCGCTCGAGCATCCGCGGCCTCGGCCGCGTGGTCGCGGCCTCGGCGCTTGTCTTCGGCGTGACGCTCGCGATGTTTGCGCTGTCGCGCGCGCTCTGGTTGTCGGCGGCGCTGCTGTTGGCGGTCGGGATGTCGATGATCACGCAATTGGCGTCGACGAACACGCTCATCCAGTCGATGGTGCCCGACGCGCTTCGCGGCCGCGTGATGGCGGTCTATGCGATGAGCCTCATGGGCATGGCGCCGATGGGCGCGCTCGTCGAGGGTGCACTCGCCCAGCGCATCGGGGCGCCATACACCGTCGCCATCGGTGGCTGCATCTGCGTTGCCGGCGCGATCGTCTTCAATATTCGGCTGCCCGCCCTCCGCGTCGTGGCCCGGCAGCTCATCGATGCACAGCAACTCACGTCCAGCGAAGCGCCGGGCGGGTGACAAAGAAGGGCTGAGGGCTGAGAGGGCTGAGGGCTGAGGGCCTGAGGGCTGACCTGAAAGCCGGACGCGCCCTAAGGTACTAGCGTGAACCGCTCGACGTGCGCCGGCCGGACGATGCTGAAGTCGCGGCGATCGGTGGTGGCGAGTGTGCGCAGCTTCAGACGCTCGGCGATGGCCACCACCGACGCGTCCACCAGCCCGAGGATCTCATAGGCCGACATCAGCTCCGCGATCCGCTTCCAGTCACGACGTGTCAGCTCTTCGACGGCAAGCTCGCCGTCAGCGAGCGACCTGACGAACGCGAGCTCGGCGTGTGCGCCTATCCGATGGCGAAGCAGATAGGCGACTTCCGGGATGATCGTGACGGGCGCAAGCAGCGTGTCCGCGGTCGATTCCAGGTAGACCCGCACTTTCTTGTGCCAGCCGTCGCGCCGATCGGCAAGCGCGAACAGCACACCGGTATCGACGAGCAGGAGCATCAGCGCCGGCGCGAGGTCTGGCGACGGCGATACCGGACGGGAGCCGGGCCTTTTGCGCGTCCCACAGCCGGACGGTGCGGAGACAGCCGGTCGAAGAGCAGCGACTCGTGCCGCTCGGCCGTGTCGGTGTGTCCGCTGTCGTACGCCGCCGCAAACGAGGGCAGCGTCCTCCGCGACCGGCCATTCGCGATGTACTCGGCGATCGCCTCGCGGACGACGGCCGCCGCCGGCTTGCCTTCGCGCTTCGCGTACAGCTGCAGATCGCGTTCGAGGCTTTCAGGCACGAAGATCGTCGTTCGTTTCATATGATGTATGACATCATACCACGGCGGGCGCTTTATCTTTGCTAAGCAAAGTGCACTGCCGTATACTCGCCGACATGACGACCGCCGCGCTCGCCGTCGTCGCCGTCGCGCTGGGCGTGTCGATCGCGTACATGGACTCGCGTCCGAACTTCGACGATGCCGGCGTGACGGCGGCCGCGCTGCTCGTCAGCGCGGGGATGCTGGGCATCATCGGACCCCGGCGGCCCTGGCTGTGGGCCATCGGGGTCGGCGCCTGGATTCCCCTTCAGGGCATGGCGCTGACGCACGACTTCACGACGCTGCTCGTGTTGCTGTTCCCTTTCGCGGGCGCCTACCTCGGAAGGCTCGTTCGCACGTCGCTTCAGCCTGAGTAGCGGCAGCGAACCTGAAAGGGCCGCCCTGCTCACCCGGGCGACTCTTCTACAACCGGACTCGACGGAGACGCAGCGCGTTCGTGATCACCGAGAGCGAGCTGAGCGTCATCGCCGCGCTGGCCCAGATCGGGCTGATGAACCAGCCCACGAAGGGAAAGAGCACCCCGGCCGCCAGAGGCACGCCGAGCGTGTTGTAGACGAACGCGAGAAACAGATTCTGGCGGATGTTACGCAGCGTCGCGCGCGACAGGCGCCGCGCGCGGACAATGGCCCTCAGATCGGGGCGGACCAGGGTGATGCCGGCGCTCTCCATCGCCACGTCGGCGCCGGTGCCCATGGCAATGCCCACCGTCGCCTGCGCGAGCGCCGGCGCGTCGTTGACGCCGTCGCCGGCCATCGCCACCAGATGGCCGCGCCGCTGAAGGTCGGCGACGTGTTCGCGCTTCTCGGCAGGCAGCACCTCGGCGCGCACGTCGTCGATCCCGAGCTGCGACGGCGATGGCGAGCGCCGTCGCGCGGTTGTCGCCGGTGAGCATGACCACCGACAGCCCCTCGGCCTTGAGCAGCCCGATGGCCTCGGCGGACGATCGGCCGAATGGCGTCGGCGACCGCGACCACGCCGGCCGGATGGCCGTCCACGGCGATCATGATCGCCGTCCGACCGGCATTCCGGTGGGCGTCGGCCTGTGCGACAAGGGCGCTTGTCTCGACGCTGAGGCCGCTCAGGAAGTCGGCGGTGCCGATGTCCACGGCGCGACCCTCGACCAGACCGCTGACTCCTCGACCGGTCGTCGACACGAATCGTGACACGGCGGGTATCGGAATCCCGCGCGATTCTGCGGCGGCCACGAGCGCTGCCGCCAGCGGGTGCGCGCTTCCCCGTTCGACGCGACGCGGCAAGTAGGAGCACTTCGCGGTCGGTAAAACCGGCGGCCGCCTCGATCGCCACGACGCGTGGCTTACCCTCAGTGAGCGTGCCGGTCTTGTCCACCACGAGCACGTCCACGCGCGCCAGAAGCTCCAGCGCCTCCGCGTTCCTGATCAGCACCCCCGCGTGCGCGCCGCGCCCTGTCCCCACCATGATGGCCATCGGCGTGGCCAGCCCCAAGGCGCAAGGGCATGCCACGATCAGCACCGCCACGCTGTTGACGAGCGCGTGGGCCAGGCGAGGCATCGGTCCCCACACGCTCCAGATCGCGAACGTCAGGACAGCCGCCAGCACAACGGCCGGGCACGAAGTACGCGGCGACTCGATCGGCGAGACGCTGGATCGGCGCGCGGGTGCGCTGCGCCTCGCCGACCATGCGGACGATCTGCGCCAACAGCATGTCACTGCCGACCCGCTCGGCGCGCATCGTGATGGTCCCGTTGACGGCAATGGTCGCCCCGATCACGCGATCGCCGGGGTGCTTGTCCACCGGAATCGACTCGCCGGTCACCATCGACTCGTCCACCGCGGCTTCCCCGTCGACGACCACACCGTCAACGGGGACCTTCTCGCCCGGACGCACGCGAAGGCGATCGCCGCGCTGCACGGATTCGAGCGGCACGTCGTCCTCCCGATCGGCGCGAACTACGTCGTGCCGTTTTCGGCGCCAGGCCGAGCAACTGCCGGATGGCACCGCCGGTCTGATGACGGGCCCGGAGTTCGAGCACTTGACCGAGCAGCACGAGCACCGTAATCACGACTGCCGTGTCGAAATAGGTGTCGACGCCGCCGTGGACCTGGAACCCTTCGGGAAACAGCCCGGGCGCGCACCGTCGCCAGCGCGCTGTAACCATAGGCCGCGCCGACGCCGATGCCGATCAGCGTGAACATGTTCGGGCTTGCGTTCGACAAGCGATTGCCACATCCGCTCGAAAAACGGCAGGCCGCACCACACGACCACAGGCGTCGCCAGGGCCAGCTCGATCCAGTTGATGCGCCCGGCACCGATGCGGTGCATCAACGCTCCACCGGTCGCCATATCGCCCATCGTCAACAGGAAGACCGGAGCGGCGAACGCCAGGCCGATCCAGAAGCGGCGCGTCATGTCGACGAGCTCGGGATTCGGCTCGTCCACGGCGGCGCCAAGGTCGGTGATTATCGGTTCGAGCGCCATGCCGCATTTCGGGCACGCGCCCGGCTTGTCGCTGACGATCTCGGGGTCCATGGGACAGGTGTACGAGGTGGTTGATGGCTCGGGGCTTGGGGCTCGGGGCTTGGGGCTCGGGGCTGCGGTTCGTGGCTCGCGGCTCGTGCGGATCGAGGGCCAAGGGCTGAGGGCTCGAGGGCTGGGCGGGAATCCGCTCGAGCCCCTGGACCTGCAACGTCGGCGACGCCATCTGCTCGCGTTGACCGGCGAGATACTTTTCGGGATCGGCGCTGAACTTCGCCGCGCAGCCCTTCGAGCAGAAGTAGTACGTGGTGCCGTGATGATCGACACGGCCGGCGGCACGGTCGGGATCGACCGTCATACCGCACACGGGATCGACGATGCGGTCGGCCATGCGTCGTGGCGGGCTTCAGCGCTTGCTGGCCGTGCGGGGCGACGGACGTCTTCGCGTCCGCGGGCGCGCGCTCTCGGCGCCACCGACCAGCTCCTGCGCCGTCGTGAACTTCGGCTCGATGTCCACGGGCACAGCGTCCATTTTGTCGAGCGCCTGCTTCACGACCGGCCGCACGACGCCCAGGCGATCGCGAAGGGCGACCGCTCTTCGCGTAGTCGCCCTCGGCCTGCATGGTCATGATGTCGCGCGTGAGCGACACAACGCCCGCCTTGACAGCCGCCAGGTTGACAGCAAACGTGCCGTCCCTGCGGGCCACGAATCCTCCCGCGTCGAGCAGGTAGTTGAACTGCACGGCGATGCCGCGGCCGTGCGCCTCGTTGATGCCGAACCGGATCGACCGGAAGGCCGACGCCAGGTACGTGGTGTAAAGGGTTCGCTCCAGCTTTTTCGGCAGCACGCCCTTGTCGATCATGTGTTGGATGGCGAAAAGACCCGAGATATCGGCCTTCGCTTCTTCGAGGAAACTGGACGCCTCCTTCATCTCCTGGCGGACGGTCGTCTGCCGTCCGCTCACGGTGATGTTGTGCGGGCCGAGCCCGTGCATCAACTCGTGGACGACGATGTGCGTGAAGAAGGCCTCGAAGGACACGTCCTTCTGATCCGCCGGCGACAGCACGATCCGCGAAATGGGCACGAGCGTCTTGGCGAACTTGGCATCCTGCACGTTCTTCAGCATCACGCGCTTCGAGCCCTTTTCGCGGACCACGCGGTCGTCGTTCGGCAGGTTGAAGGCAGCCGTCTGCACGCCGCGGTTCGCGTCGCCGGCGGCGAAGATCTCGTTCACGACGACAATCGGCGCGAGCGCGCCCAGTTTCGGGTTGCGGTGCTTCGGATCGATCGGGAGGTGATCTTCGATGTCCTGCAGCTCCCCGCCGAACTTCTGAAGCTTGGCCGACTCAGCTTCATCCCGCACGGTGATGAAGGCCTCGAACGCGGCCTTGTAGTTGAACAGCTCGTCCTCGTAGACCTCGTACGGGCCGATGGTCGGCTCGATGGCGCCCTTCAGTTCCATCCACGCGACGTCGCTGTCGTAGTAGTCGTTCGACAGAAACGCGTCGGCGCGTTTGATCAGAAAGGCCTTGAGCGTCGGTTCGCTCGCGAGGCCGGCAGCCTCGCGCAGCAGATCGGCCACCCTGGTGAGCTCCGTCTGGTATTCGACGTTATACGGCGCGAGGCTGTATCCGCCGCTGGCGCGGTGCACCACGGTGAAGAATCCCGTCGCGCGCGTCCGTTCCCCTTCGGGCAACGACTGCATCCAGCGCTCGAGATCGGACTTCGACGCACCCGCGGGATAGAAGTTGGCGCCGGCGGGCTTGGCCGGCGCACCCGGCACGAACACCTCGTCGTGATCGAGCCGCGACCACGGCCCTTTGTTGATCAGGAAATAGTGCAGCCGCGCGCGGCCCTCCGCCGTCCGGTTCCGCGCCAGGTCGATCAGCATGGCCTCGTTGCCGGACCACACCTGGCGCAGAAACAGCGCGTCCATCATCTTCGACGCTTCCACCAGCGTCGCCAGGACGCGCCGATCGGCCGCCGACAGTCCAGACAGGTCCGCGCGGATGTTGGTTGGCGCATATCGCGCGGTCATTTTCTGCAGCCTGACGGTTTCCGACACGCTCTCCCCCTGCGCGCCAACGCCCACCAGACACAACGCCGCGATCAGGACCGCAGGTGGGATCGTCCGCATGGAAACCATTCTACTAGTGGGGCTAGGGACTAGGGCTGGACTAGGGACTGGGCTTGGGACTAGGGGCTTGGGACTAGGGCTTGGGACTAGGGGCTTGGGACTAGGGGCTTGGGACTAGGGGCTTGGGACTAGGGGCTTGGGACTAGGGGCTTGGGACTAGGGGCTTGGGACAGGGGCTTGGGACTAGGGGCTGGGGGGGGCTAAGGCTAAGGCCCAGTGGCAAGAACTGCCACGATTGAAGCGCGTCGATGCGGGAAAAACTGCGAGGTCGGATGCGAAAAGCCTCATTCCGTTCGGGAAGTCGTGATGGCACGGGGGCCGCATAGCGTGGCGAGCATGACAATCGTCACCTACCGCGATCTCGATGTATGGAAACAGGGAATGGACTTGGTCGAGGAGTGCTACAAGCTGACAGCGAGCTTTCCGCAGGCGGAGTTGTACGGGCTGACCGGCCAGCTGCGCCGCGCAGCGGTTTCGATTCCGGCCAATGTCGCCGAGGGACACTGTCGGAAAACGACGAAGGCCTACCGCCATCATGTCAGCATCGCCATGGGCTCACATGGCGAGCTCGAAACGTGTCTCGAACTCGGATTGCGCCTGGGCTTCCTGACTCGAAACGACAGGGATCGCGTTGTCACCGCGTGCGATTCGGTGGGACGGCTCCTGTTGGGACTCCATCGCGCGCTGGGGCGCAAGATCGCCAGGCCACGCCCTAGTCCCTAGTCCCTAGTCCCTAGTCCCGAGCCCCTAGTCCCGAGCCCCTAGTCCCGAGCCCCAGGTCGCGAGCCCTGTCAGTGCACCCCCCGCGAGATCTGCAGCGCGGTGGGATCGGCGCCGAGACGGCGAATCGCGGCTTCCCACATGCGTTCGGGCGGTGTGTCGAAGATCAGGTCGCGATCGACGTCGCTCAGCAGCCAGGCCGACTCGGCAAGCTCCGCCTCGAGTTGCCCGGGGCCCCAACCCGAATAGCCGATGAGCAGGCGGGTGCGCGGAGGCGGGTCGGGATCGAGCAGTCTGCGCAGGACGTGGGGCGACGCCGACAGCCGCAGCCCCTCCGCGATCCGCCTGCCACCGGGGCCGTCGTCCGGGTCGAGATCGTCGCCCACCAGAATCCAGCTGCTTTGGGGTTCGACCGGCCCGCCGATCCACAGCTGCAGCTCGCGATCGGTCTCGACCGGCGGCTCGAGATTCACGACCACCCGGCCGGCGGTGACGAGCGGCCTGTTGAGCACCAGGCCGAAGGCGCCCTCATCGTTGTGCTTGCACAGCAGCACGACGGTCCGGCTGAAGTTCGGATCGGTCAACTGCGGCATCGACAGCAGAAAGGCAGGTGCAAGGGACAAGGACATCACTTCACCGACTCAGATCGTAGCAGAAACGCCGACCCTCTTTTCGAATCGTCGCAGACGCAGCGTCCCGATGGGCGCCGGATACGTCGCATCGACTTCGCCGCGCTCGATGTACCCGGCGTCGTTGTAGTACCGGCGCAGGACGTGGTTGTCCGCCATCGCATCGAGGCGCACGTACTGGCGGCCGAGCGACGCGCTGCGACGCTCAGCCCATGCCAGGAGTTGACGGCCCAGCCCGCGCCTCACCCATGCGGGCCCGATCGCAAGATTGTAGACATAGAAGGCATCGTCGACGTCGATCTCCGGCCAGACGACCGGATCCCGCGGCAGAAGGCGAAGCGTGCCGCCGAGCTCGTCGTCGAAAAAGGCGAGCTGCACCTCCGCGCGAGCGATCGACGCGGCGTAATAGCTCGATGACAGCTCAAACTGGCCCACCGGCCACTGCGCGACGCCTCGAGCCTCGAGCCAGACGGCGACATCTTCGAGCAGGTTGATGTATCGAGGCAGGTCTTCCGGCTGCGCGGCGACAAATCGGAGAGCGGTCATCGTCCACGCACGTTGTCGAGCGCGACACTGATGTTTCGCCTGAGCCCGGCGACCTTCGCCCGCTTCATGGAGCTTCCCCGCATCGACGCGCGCAGGTCCTCGTCGCTCCGCTCCGACAGGGCCGGCACGCCCACATTGTCCCAGGCAGGGCGCGGCTGCCACGCGGGATCGGCTGACGTCACGGGGGCCGCATTCCACGGGCACACTTCCTGGCAGATGTCGCAGCCGTAGACGTGCGACCCGATCGCCGAACGGAGCGGTGCGGGAATGTCTCCCTTGAGCTCAATCGTCAGATAGGAGATGCACTGCGTGGAATCGAGCACGCCAGGCGCGACCAGCGCGTGCGTTGGACACGCGTCCAGACAGAGCGTGCACGTTCCGCATCGATCGAACGCCGGGCCGTCGGGTTCGAGCCGCAGACTGCACACGATCTCGGATAGAAAGATCCACGAGCCTCGCTCGGCATTGATCAGGCACGTGTTCTTGCCAATCCAGCCGACACCCGCGTACTGCGCGTAGACCCGTTCCTGCACGGGCCCGGTGTCCACGTACGCGCGCGCATCGAACGGCTCCGGCGACATCTCACGCATCCACGCCAGGAGCGCCTCCAGGCGCCGGCCGATGACGTCGTGGTAGTCGTCGCCCCAGGCGTATCGCGCGACATGCGCACGATTCGGATCGGCGCACTCGGTCGAGTACGGACGGTTCGTGTTGTAGACCGTGGCGGTGACGATGACGGAGGTCGCGGACGGCAGGACGCGCCGAAGGTCGGCCCGCTGGTCGGCCGAGCGCTCGAGGTACGTCATCGTGCCTGCATATCCCCGGGCCAGCCAGTCGCGGAAGAACGTCAGTTCCGGATGGCCCGCTGCCGGTGCGATTCCGCAGAGATCGAAGCCAAGCTCCTTGGCGCGCGCCTTGATGGCCGATGAGCTAAGTCGCATACAGAGGGCTAAAGGCAGAAGCCCGAAGCCCTTGCCCTCAGCCCTACCAGGTGCGAAGCCACGCTCACGACATCCCCACCAACTGGCGAAGCACGTACGGAAGAATGCCGCCGTGCCGGAACGCGACGAGCTCTTCCGGCGTGTCGATCCGGACGAGCGCGCTGAACTCGCTCGTCTTGCCGTGGTCGTCCTTCGCGCGCACCATCACATGTCCGCCCGGCCTCAGACCGTCGGCGATACCCGTGACCGCGTATTCCTCGCGACCGCTCAGGCCAAGCGTCACCGGCGACTGCCCGCTCTCAAACTGCAGCGGGAGCACGCCCATGTTCACCAGGTTGCTCCGATGGATGCGCTCGAAGCTCTCGGCGATGACCATCTTGACGCCAAGAAGCAGCGTGCCCTTGGCCGCCCAGTCGCGCGACGACCCTGATCCGTATTCCTTGCCTGCGATCACGACCAGCGGCACGCCCGCGTCCTTGTATCTCATCGCGGCGTCGTAAATCGTCATCGCGTCGCCGTCGGGCACGAATGTCGTCCAGCCGCCTTCGGTGCCGGGCGCCATCTGATTGCGCAGCCGGATGTTGGCGAAGGTCCCGCGCATCATCACTTCATGATTCCCGCGGCGCGCGCCGTAGGAGTTGAAATCGGCCGGCTGCACACCGTGCGCCATCAGGTACTTCCCCGCCGGGCTGTCCTTCTTGATCGAACCTGCCGGCGAAATGTGATCGGTGGTGATGCTGTCGCCGAGCAAGGCCAGCACGCGGCCGCCGCTGATGTCGCGCAGGGGCGGCGGATTCATCGTGACGTCTTCAAGAAACGGCGGATTGCGGACGTAGGTCGAGTCGTCGGCCCAGGCAAAACGATCGCCGGTGGGCACCGTCAGCTGCTGCCAGCGTTCGTCGCCGCGGAACACATCGGCGTACTGTTTCCGAAACTGCTCGGATCGCACGGCCGAGAGCATCGTTGCCTGAATCTCGCGCTCGCTCGGCCAGATGTCGCGCAGATACACCGGCCGACCGTCCTTCCCGTTCCCGAGGGGCTCGGTCGTCAAATCGAGATTCATGGTGCCGGCGAGCGCGTACGCCACGACGAGCGGCGGCGACGCCAGGTAGTTGGCGCGCACCTGCTGCTGAATGCGACCCTCGAAGTTCCTGTTGCCGCTCAGCACGGAGGCGACCACCAGGCCGTCGGCCTCGATGTCGGCCGACACCTCGTCGGGCAGCGGGCCGCTGTTGCCGATGCACGTCGTGCAGCCGTAGCCCACCAGCATGAACCCGAGCCGATCGAGGTACGTGTCGAGACCGGACTGCTTCAGATAGTCGGTGACGACCTTCGAGCCTGGCGCCAGGCTCGTCTTCACCCACGGCTTGCTGGTGAGCCCGCGCTCGACTGCCTTTTTCGCCAGCAGCCCGGCGCCAATCATGACGCTCGGGTTCGACGTGTTCGTACAGCTCGTGATGGCGGCGATCACCACGGAGCCATGCTCAACATGATCGACAGCGGCGCGAGGCGGCGCGGCGACGGCGCTGACCGCAGTGCCGGCTCCGGAGCCGCCGGACTTCTTGCCCACGGCCACCATCATGCCCGGCAGCGCCGCGGCAAACCCCTGCTTGGCGCCTTTGAGGGGCACGCGATCCTGCGGGCGTTTTGGTCCGGCGAGGCTGGGCTCGATCGACGTCAGGTTGAAGTCGATGGTTTCCGAATACACCGGGTCGGCGGCGCCCTTCTCGACAAATAGTCCCTGCGCCTTGGCATACGCTTCGACCAGCTCGACACGCTCCTGTTCACGGCCGCTCAGCCGCAAGTAGTCGAGGGTCATGACGTCGATCGGGAAAATGGCAATCGTCGCGCCGTACTCCGGGCACATGTTGCCGAGCGTCGCGCGGTCGGCAAGCGTCAAGTGCTCGAGGCCGGGTCCGAAAAACTCGACGAACTTGCCCACCACGCCGTGCTTGCGCAGCCGCTCGGTGATCGTCAGCACGAGGTCGGTGGCGTTAGTGCCCTCGGGCAGCCGGCCCGACAGTTTCACGCCCAGTACGGGCGGAATGAGCATCGACGAGGGCTGTCCGAGCATCGCCGCCTCGGCCTCGATGCCGCCGACGCCCCACCCCACTACGCCCAACCCATTCACCATCGTCGTATGCGAGTCGGTGCCGACCACCGTGTCGGGAAACGCGAGCACGCCGTCGGCGGTCTCCGCGGTCATCACCACACGCGCGAGGTATTCGAGATTGACCTGATGAACGATGCCCGTGTCGGGCGGCACGACGCGGAAGTTGCGAAACGCGTTCTGGCCCCAGCGCAGGAAGGCATAGCGCTCCGTGTTGCGGGAAAACTCGAGCTCGGCGTTGAGCTCGAACGCGTTGGCCTGGCCGAAGTAATCGACCTGGACGGAGTGGTCGATCACGAGCTCGACCGGCTGCAGCGGGTTGACCTTGTTCGGGTCGCCGCCGAGCCGAACGATGCCGTCGCGCATGGCCGCCAGATCGACCACGCACGGTACGCCGGTGAAATCCTGAAGCAGGACCCGCGCGGGCATGAACGAGATTTCGCGCGGCGCGACGCTCTTCACATCCCACTTCGCCAGCGCCTCGATGTCGGCCGCCTTCACGAAACGGCCGTCCTCGTTGCGCAGGAGGTTTTCGAGCAGGATTTTCAGCGAATACGGAAGCCGCGCGATTTCAGGAAAACCCGCCGCGGCGAGCGCGGGGAGACTCTGCATGTGGACCGTGCCGCCCTTGACCGACAGCGCCGTCCGCGTTCCGAAACTGTTCACGCTCGGCATGAAGGCAGCCCTCGAAAATGGCCATCGTACCACACGGGATTCTGAGCCACGGTGCGCGCGACTGCGGTCCGAGGCTTGACACGATTGTGGAAGATGAATTCAATACCGACATTCTCGTTCACATTAATGTTCACATCTTACGATTTCTTGATACACTCCCGCGCGGCGGCGTCACCCCAATCGCCGGTCACGGACAGCCACAGGAGCTCACTACATGATTAGCCCCGCGGATACAGCATGGATGCTCACTTCCACGGCCCTCGTGCTGCTCATGACGCCGGCACTGGCCTTCTTTTATGGCGGCTTGGTCGGCGCGAAGAACGCGCTCAACACGATGATGATGAGCGTGATCGCGCTCGGATTCGTCGGCATCCTCTGGGCGGTCATCGGTTACTCACTCGCCTTCGCCACCGGTACGGCCTGGGTCGGAGACGCGTCGTACCTCTTCCTGCGAGGCGTAGGCCTTGACGCGAAGGGGAGCATTCCGCACCTGCTCTTCATGTCGTATCAGGCGACGTTCGCCATCATCACGGCGGCGCTCATCTCGGGCGCCATCATCGGCCGCATGCGGTTCTCCGCCTACGTGACGTTCATCAGCCTGTGGGCGTTGGTCGTCTACAGCCCCATCGCGCACTGGGTGTGGGGCGGCGGCTGGCTGTCCACGATGGGCGCGCTCGACTTCGCCGGCGGAACCGTGGTGCACGTCAACGCGGGCACGGCCGCGCTCGTGACCGCGTTGGTCGTGGGCCCGCGCCGCGGCTACCCCAAAGTGCCCATGCTCCCGCACAACGTGCCGTTTACGATCCTTGGCGCCGGCCTCTTGTGGTTCGGCTGGTTCGGCTTCAATTCCGGGAGCGCCCTCGCGGCAAACCCGATTGCCGTGCTTGCGTTCACGACCACACTGCTCGCACCGGCGGCAACGCTGGTCGTGTGGACCCTGCTCGACGCGATTCGCACGCGCAAACCCACGGCCGTGGGCGCGGCGACGGCCATCGTGGTCGGGCTCGTGGCCGTCACCCCAGCCGCGGGCTACATCGGCCCCATGAGCGCCATCATTCTGGGCGGGCTGGCAGCCATCCCGAGCTACTTCGGGCTTCAGTGGCGCGCGCGGACGTCGCTCGACGATTCGCTCGATGTTGTCGCCGCCCACGGGGTGGGCGGCACGGTGGGTGCCCTGCTCACCGGCGTGTTCGCGCAGAAAGCGCTCAACGGCGTAACCGACGGCGCACTCTTCGGCAATCCCGCCCAACTCGGCATTCAGGCAACCGCCGTGGCGGCGTCGATTGTGTACAGCGGGGTCATGACCTTCGTGCTATTGAAGCTGATTGGCGTCGTCATCCCGCTGCGAGCCGATCGCGAGGAAGAGGCAACCGGCCTCGATCAAAGCGAACACGGAGAAGAGGCCTACGTGGCGTCGGGGGGCGTCAGTGCCCTGTCTGGCCACTCTTAGAGAGCATGGCAAGAATGACGCGCGTCGGGCCGAAGGTGCCCTCGGCCCTGACAGGAACTAGTTCCGCAACGCACTCTTCTTAGCCTGAAGGAAGTCGGCAACGATCCGCGGGACGTCGCGGTGCTCGACGTCGGCTGCGTAGTTGAGCGCCCGCATGTCGGCGGCCGACACACGCCCGCCGAGGCGTTCGAGCGCGACGCGGACCTGCGGATACTTGAGCAACGTCGCGGCGCGCGCCACCGGGACCGCGTCGTACGGCGGAAAGTAGTGGCGGCTGTCTTCGAGCTGCACGAGATCGAGCGCGCGGATCAACCCCGCCGTGGCATCGCCGGCGATCAGATCCACCTGGCCCGACGCGAGGGCGCGGTAGCTCAGCGCAAGGTCCATGACGCGCGGTGGACCGGCAAAATGCAGGCCGTACGCCGCGGCCAGACCCGGGTAGCCGTCGGGCCGCTCGAGAAACTCGTAGCCGAATCCCGCCCGCCAATGCGGCGCCTCGCGCGCCGCATCCTCGATCGTCTTCAAGCCGAGCGATCTCGCGTCTTTTCCGCGAACGAGAATCGCGAAGGTATTGTCGAAGCCGAGCGGCGGGAGCGCGGTTCGTCCACTTCGCGAGTACTGGTCGCGGACTTCTTCGAACGCGGCTCGTGCATCCGTCATGACCGGCCGGTGAAAGACGGCCGTCAGCGCGGTGCCGGTGTATTCGACATAGACGTCCACGTCGCCAGTCAGGAGCGCGCGGTCGCAGATGAGCGTTCCACCGAGGTTCAGGCGGCGCTGCACAGTCAGGCCGGTGTCGCGTTCGATGGTTTGCGCGAGCAGCTCACCCAGAATGACCTGCTCGGTGAAGTTCTTCGATCCCACGATGATCGCGCTGCCGGAGCGTCCGGCGACGGCGGATCCCGACACCACGACGAGCGCGGCCGCACCCACGGCGCCGGCAGCGATGGCCGTACGGCGAGACGCCGTGCGGCGTCTGGCGGAAAGCTGGCGCTCCATCCACAACAACCCGACGTCCACGGAGAGCGCCAGCAACGCAGCCGGCACGGCGCCGGCCAGAATCACCGTGGAATCGACCATCGACAGCCCGCGATAAATGTACTCGCCGAGCCCACCCGCCCCGATGGCGGCCGCGATGGTGGCCGAGCCGACCCCCACCACCGCGGCGACGCGCACGCCGCCGGCGATTGAGGGCATGGCGAGTGGCAGCTCGACATGGCGCAGCAACTCGCGGGTGGTCATCCCCATCGCGATGCCGGCCTCTCGAATCGACGCGTCGATTCCGGTGAGGCCTGTAATCGTCGTTCGCACAATCGGCAGCAGACCGTACAGAATCAACACGACGATGGCGGCGCGTGCGCCGACGCCGCCGATGAGCGGCACCGGCAACAGGAAGCCGAACATGGCCAGGCTCGGAATCGTCTGAACGACGTTTGCGAAGCCGACGATGGGCGCGCTGAGCCGCGGACGGCGCGCGGCAAAGATGCCGAGGGGGACGCCTATCGCCACCGCGACAAGTGTCGAGACCGCGACAAGAGTCACGTGCTGTGCCAGCAACCCGGCCAACTCGGCGCGATGAGACGACCAGAAGAGGAAGAGCCGCGTCATCACTAACTCTGCGTGCTGCCCGCGCCCGACTCACTCTGCGCGCTGCCCGCGCCCGCCAGGAGTTCGCGCACGCGGGAGTCGTTCGAATTCGACAGCGCCTGCGGGCTGTCGTACGCCACGAGCCGTCCCGCATCGAGCACACCGATGCGGTCGGCGAGCGCAAACGCCTCGCGCATGTCGTGCGTCACGATCATCACGGTCTTCCGCAGCCGGTTCTGGATCTGCCGGAACTCGGCATGGAGCTCCGTGCGGGTCATGGGATCGAGCGCCCCGAACGGCTCGTCCATCAGCAGGATCGGCGGATCGACGGCCAGCGCGCGGGCCACGCCGACGCGCTGCCGCTGGCCGCCGGAAAGCTCGTCGGGCCACCGCACGGCAAACCGCTGGCGTTCGAGGCCGATGAGGTCCAACAGCTCGCCGACGCGAGCGGCCGTCCGCTCGGGAGCCCATCCTTCGAGCATCGGCACGACGCCGATATTCCCCGCGACGGTCATGTGTGGAAACAGCCCGACGTCCTGCAGCACGTAGCCCACGCGCCGCCGGAGACGAATCGGCTCCCACTCCCGCGTGTCGCGCCCTTCGACCACGACGTGACCGGCGTCCGGCACGAGCAGTCGGTTCACGAGCTTCAGCAGGGTGGACTTGCCCGCGCCGCTCCGGCCGACCAGCGCCACGACCTCGCCCTCGTCGACGGTGAGGTTGAAATGGTCGAGCACGCGCAGGCCGCCCGGGCGCACGAACGTCACGTCCCGGAACTCGAGGGCCGGCATGCCTGAATCCTAGTTCAGTTGGGTTCTCGTTCGATCCCGATCGGCGTTAGGATTTCACATCGATGGCCAGAGGGTTCGAGAGCAAGGATGTCGAGTTTCAACAGGCCGAAGCCGGTCGCACGAACGCGACCGGCCGCACGCTGACACCGGAGGAACGTGACGAGCAGAACAGGCGCCGCACCGTTGAGCTCTCGCTGGCCCGCGCGAAGGCCGATCTCGCGGCGGCCCGCACACCGGCTCACACACGGATGCTGACCGACGCGATCGCGGCGCTCGAGCAACAGCTCGCCACGCCCCCCGAGTGACACGACGTGATGTTTCAACCACCGATGCTGACGCGAAGCCGGGTGCGGCTCGCCCTCGCGATTGCGGCGACGACCGACGTGATCCAGCTTCTGCTCGGTCCTTTTGGCTGGATCTTCGCCGACGAGATCCTCGACGTCGGGGCCATGATCCTGACGTGGCGGTTGATCGGTTTTCACCCGCTGTTGTTGCCGACATTCGTCCTCGAGTTTCTCCCCGTCGCGGACATGTTGCCCATGTGGACCGGATGCGTCGCGCTCGTCGTGGCGCTGCGCCGGAAACAGCAGGCTCCCCCGCCGACACCGCCTTCACCAGGACCAGTGATTGACGTGTGACGGATCCCCCACTGACAGCAACGCCGCCCTTGTCGGCGCGGCCCTGTTCGTGGTTTACGGACGTCCTCCGTGTGCGCCCGGCTCGGGCTCGCTGTGGGCGAGCGCCGCATCGACGGCGGGCAGTGCAATCTCCGGGTTGAAGAACTCGTACGTGTTGCGTCCACCTGCCTTCGCCCGGAACATGGCGGTGTCTGCATTCTTGATGAGCGTGTCGGCATCCTGACCGTCATCAGGGTAGACGCTGACGCCAACGCTCACGGTAATGTGGATATCGTGCTGGGCGAGGTGATGCACACCGGCGACCGCGGTGATGATCTTGCCGGCCGTCACGGCCCCATCCCGCGCGTTCTTCACTTCCGAGAGCAGGACGATGAACTCATCGCCACCGTAGCGGCTGACGCTGTCGGAGCCACGAACGCACGACGCCAATCGCTTGGCGACCGACTGCAGCAGCTCATCGCCCACCGCGTGTCCAAGCGAGTCGTTGACGTGTTTGAAGCGATCCACGTCCACGAAGAGCACCACGACCTGTCGCTCATGACGGCGTGCCAGGGCGAAGGCACGGTCCAGCCGATCGTGCAGCAGCAGCCGGTTTGGCAAGTCGGTCAACGGGTCGTGCTGCGCGAGATAGGACATGCGCAGCGAATGGGCGCGCGCTTCTCGCGCGACGTCACTGGTCTTGGCGCGCAGCACTCGCTCGCGGATCAACTTCGTCTCGGCGATTTGCGCCCGCTCACGAACTAGGCGGACGCGCTCGGCCTCCGCGCGCTTGCGCTCGGAGATGTCGCGAATCGCGGCGATCGCGAACGCTTCGCTCGCGGCGACGAGCGGCGACAGGTTGATCTCCACCGGAAACTCGGTGCCATCCTTCCGCAGGCCGACCAGTTCCGGTCCGTCGCCCATCCTGCGGAGACGGGGGTGCTGCCAGTAGTCTGCACGATGACCCACATGCGCGCCGCGATGGCGTATTGGCATCAGCAGTTCGATCTGCTGGCCCAGCAACTCTCGGGGCTGGTACCCGAACATCTGCTCTGCCCGCGTATTCGCCAGCACGATGTCGCCAGCGTCGTTCACGACCACGAACGCGTCTGGCGCCGCCTCGATCAAGTCCTGAGCCGTGATGCCGCCAGCGCGATCAGTCGTTGCCATTTCGCTCTCGCGACCATGGTACATGGTCGCGCCCGTCCTTGCGACCGGCCGACTTCGAGACGAAACGACGATTCTGCACGCAATTGCCGCCGTATCGGAGCCAGGCAGCAGGCGCCCGGGTCACGACCGCACCGACATCGCGCGGACCGCTCACTCGACGGCGGTCGCCACGCGCAGAATCGCCTCGGCGGCGCGCCGGCTGGCGCCGGCTCCGCCAAGCCGCTCGCGCACCTCGCGAAGCCCCTCGCGAATCCGCGCACCGCGCGCTTTATCGGTCAGCATCGACACGGCTTCCGCGGCGACTGCCTCCGGCGTGAAGGCGTCCTGAATCAGCTCGGGCACGATCCGGCTGCCCGCGATGAGATTCACCATCCCGAACGTGTCCACGTTGAGGAGATGCCGGCCCAGCCGGTACGTCCACGGCGACACGCGGTACACGATCACCATGGGCGTGTCGTGCAGCGCGGCCTGCACGGTCGCGGTGCCGGAGGCGGTGAGCGCGACGTCGGCCGACGCCAGCACGGTGTCGGTGTCGCCCTCGACAATCACCGCTTGCGGAAGCTCACCGCCGCGGACGACGTCGAACAGACCGTCCTGAAGATTGGGCGCGCGCGCCACGAGACACTGCGCGCGAGGCACCTGCGCACGAATCAGGACCGAGGCCGCCGTGAGATCCGGCAGAATCCGCTCGACCTCGCTCGCCCTGCTGCCCGGCAGGATGGCGACGGTGGGAGCCGCCGGCGTCAGCCCGAGCCGACCAAGGAACGCATCACGCGACGCCGTCGGCTCGGCAAGCTCGACGAGCGGATGGCCGACGAACTCGACCGGCACGCCGGCTTCCCGGTAAATCGTCTCCTCGAACGGAAAGATCACGAGCACCCGCTTCGCAATCTCGCGCATCGTCTTCATGCGCCAGGGCCGCGACGCCCACAACTGCGGGCTGATGTAGTAGACGACAGGAATGCCCTGACGCCTCATCCTGCGCGCCAGCCTGAAATTGAAGCCCCAGAAGTCGATCGGGACGAACACGTCGGGCCGCGTTTCATGAGCGCTCGCCACCAGGCGCCGGCGCGCCGCCAGAAGCTGCGGGATCTTGGCGATGGGTTCGGTGAGCCCCGTGACGGACAGCCCTCGATAGTCCACGATGGCGCGGCCACCGGCCGCGGCGAAGTGCGGCCCGCCCAGGCCGAAGACATCGACGCCGGGCACGAGGGCGCGGAGCTCGCGACTGAGCGCGCCCGCATACAGATCGCCGGACGGCTCGCCGCACGACAGCAGAACGCGAAGGGTCAAGAGCCCGATCGTTTGAACAGCGACGGCGGTCGATAGCGGGCTCCCGCCCGTCCTGCCTCTCCGGGACCGCCTGCCCCTCCCGCCCGTCCATTTGCACGCTTGAAGTCCACGGCCGTGAGGTCGAGATTCTGGATATCAACGGTCTCGAACGTGCTGAAGCCGGTGCCCTGGAGCTGGTCGGTGAACGCCGCGGCGTTGCCGACGAGCACGACCGATAGTCGATCGGGCTTGAGATACAGTTTCGCGACGCGCTGAATGTCGTCCACCGTCACGGCGTTCACGCGCTCGCGGAAGTTCTGCAGCTGCTCGATCGGCAGGCCGTAGAACATGACGTTCAGAATCTGGAGGGCGATCGCGTTGGGCGTTTCAATCGTCAGCGGAAAGCTTCCGGTGAGATACGCTTTGGCGTCCGCCAGCTCGCGCTCGTTCACGCGCTCGCGCTGCAGCCGCCAGAACTCGTCGACGATCAGGCGCAGCACTTCTCCGGTGGCTGCCGTGCGCGTGTTGGTGACGGCCTCGAAGTCGCCGCTCTCCTTGTAGGTGTCGAAGTCGGCCTGTGCGCTGTAGGTCAACGCGCGCGCCGTCCGCAACACCTGATGCAGCCGGTTGCTCCCCTCGCCTCCAAGTATCCGGATGGCCAGGTTCACGGCCATGTAGTCCGGATGGTTTCGCTGGATGCCGAGATTCCCCACGCGCACTTCGGTCTGCACCGAATCCGGCTTGTTGACGACGATGACCCGCCGGGTTGGCATGGGCGGCTCGACGAATGTGGCGGGCGGCGTCTCGCGGCGCTCCCAGTCGCCGAACACGCGGCGGGCCGCCGCAAACGCCTCCTCGGCCGCCACGTCGCCGACGATCGCGAGGATGGCGTTGTTCGGCACGAAGTACTGCTGGTGAAACGCCGTCAGATCGTCACGAGTGAGCGCCGCGATCGTCTCCGGCGTGCCCGTCTGCGGCAGGCCGTACGGGTGGAAGCCGTAAACCAGGCGATCGAACACCGCGTTCGCCACGAAATCGGGGTCCTCGAAGCTGACCTGGAGCGACGACAACAGCTGCTGCCGCTGCCGATCGATCTCGGCCTGCTTGAACGCGGGACGACGCGCCATTTCGGACAGCATGCGGAGCCCCGCGTCGAAGCTGTCTTTCATCACTACCATGTTGAGGTAGCTCAGATCGGGAAGGGCGCCCGCACCGGCCGCACCGCCGATGAAGTCGATCGCGTCGTTGAACTCCTCGGCCGATTTTGCCGACGGCCCTTCCGTTCCCTGGTCGAGCAGCGACGACACGAGGTGCACGAGACCGGTCTTGGCCTTCGGATCGAAGGCGCTGCCCGCTCGCACCAGGAGCCGGATGCTCACGGCCGGCTGCTCGTGGTGGAGCACGACCATCACCTGCAGACCGTTCGGAAGCGTCTGCATCTGATACGACGGGAAATTCACGTTGCGCGCGGCCAGCGGCCGCGGCGGGAACTCCGCAGGCCATGACACGGACTGCGCACGCGCGGGAGTCACGATGCCACAGAGACACAGCGCACACAGAGAACGGAACAGCACTGGCAAGACTTTTCTCTGTCTTGGAAAGAGAGTTCTCTGTGCTGTCCGTGCCTCCGTGGCTGCGTACGTGATCCCAGTCACGGCTGCTCCGGCCGCCCCGAGGGGATGAGAGTGAGCACCGTCCGGTTCTGGGGCGTGAAATACGTGCGCGCGACGCGTTGCACGTCGCTCGCGGTGAGACCCTGGAAGATGTCGAATTCGGCGTCGGCCGTCTTGATGTCGCGGTGAATCACGACGGCATGAGAGAGCACCCGCGCCTTGTCTTCGTCGGACTGACGGCCCAGGATGTAGTCGCGGGCGAACTGGTTCTTCGCGCGCTGCAGTTCGCGTTCGGTGATCGGTTCGTTCTTCAGCCGGTCGAACTCCGCGATGAGGGCCGTGGTCACTTCAGCCGGCGTGCGTCCCGGCTGGACGATGGCGACGGCGTAGAACAGATTCGGATCTTCGATCAGGGTCGGGCCGCCAAAAGCGGCCACCGCCAGCGGCTGGTCGTACACCAGCTTCTTGTAGATGCGCGAGCTCTGCCCGTCCGACAGCACCTTGCCCGCGATGTGCAACGGGTACGAGTCGGGATGGCCGTCATACGTAATGTGATACGCGATGACCACCGCCGGCAGCGGCCAGGGCTGCGGCAGCGTGACGCGCTTTTCGGCGGTCTGCGGTGGCTCTTTCGGAATGTCTCGCGGCACGGGCCTGCCGGCCTTCGGCACGCGCCCGAGGTACTGCACGGCGAGTTGCAACGCCTGCACCGAGTCGATGTCGCCCACCAGCGTCAGCGTCGCGTTTTCGGGCACATAGAACGTGCGATAGAAATCCCGCACGTCGTCCACCGTCGCGGCCTCGAGATCGGCCATGCTGCCGATCGTCGCGTGCTTGTACGGATGCGTCGTGAAGGCCTGCTCGTAGATGATTTCGTTCAGGCGGCCGTAGGGCTGGTTGTCGATCCGGAGCCGGCGCTCTTCCTTGACGACCTCACGTTCATTGGTGAACGTGTCCTTGTCGATGCGGAGGGTCGCCATCCGATCGGCCTCGAGCCACAGAACGAGCGGCAGATACTGTGACGGCACCGTTTCCCAGAAGACGGTTTCGTCGTCGGTCGTGAAGGCGTTGCTCTGCCCGCCGATGGCGGCAATCATCGACGTGTGGCCTTCGGGCTCCACGTTCTTGGAGCCCTTGAACATCAGGTGTTCGAACAGGTGCGCGAAGCCGGTCCGCCCGGATTTTTCGTTCTTCGAGCCGACGTGATACGTCAGCTGCAGGTGGACAATGGGCGTCGAATGATCCTCTTCGAGCACGATCGTGAGACCGTTCGGCAGCGTCGTCATCTGATACTGCAGCTTCGGCGGCCGCGACGCCGCCGAGAGAACAGCCATCGCGACAGGAAGGCCGCACGCCAGAAGCGTCGCTGCCGCAAGCCGGCGAACCGGACGTCGTCGCATGCAGTTGATTATCACCTAACTCACTTGCTCACCAGCCGGAATCCGGCGATCGCCCAGGTGAGCGGAAGGTAATCGAGCGGGTCCGCGTCGATACGATGTTCGACGCCGGCGAACAGCTCGATGGCGCCGCCGCGTCCGGTGAAGCGGACGCCGCCTTCGAAGCGGCCGCCGTACTGCGCGTCGGCCCGGCCCCTGACGGACGGCTCGACGGTAAACACCTGTCCCGAACCATGGGCGAAGATGCCCACGTGCGGGTTGACTGCATGTCGCACCACCGCGTCGAAGTCGGCGTTCCACCGGTAGTCGACCTTCGCGTGCTGAATGACCTGCCCACCGCCGGCACGCACCGCCAGGCTCGTGTTGCCGCCAAAATCGACTTTGCGCAGGAAACGCCCGCCCAGAATGTTCCACGCGATCGCGTAGTCCTTCGGGCGATCGCTCGAGATGCCGCGACACGTGGTGGAACACGAGAGCCAGTCTCGTTTCGTCCAGCCCAGGCAGACGCCGATCGCCTCCAGAATGTAGAAGCTCTGGTTCGGGTCGAACAGCTGATGCTCCGTGCCGAGCACGGCCTCGTAGTCGGCAACGATAGACAGCCGTCCCTTGACGCCGTAGGCATAGTCGACGAGGTCGGCGGCACCACCGAAATGCGCGTCCGACATGAACCGCGGGTCGCCGCCGCTCAACGTATTTCCCCCGAGCTGGAAGTTGTACCGTGGGAAGAAGACCATCGTGTCACTCGGTTTGTCGATCGGCGGCGGTCCGGGTTGTTGCGCGCCGGCCGGCACGATGCCCGCACCGAGTACCGAGATGAGCGCGAGAGCAAGACGACGATGTTGAGAGCACACCGGCACTCGGCCCGCGCCGAGTGCCCTAGGGACGAGTCAGTCGTATCCGACATTCTTCGAGTTTCTCCTCGAGTTCGGCGACGTGGTGTTCGAGCTCCGCGACGCGTTTCCTCAGCGCCGGCAGCTGACGGTATGCCGCCGCCGACTTCAACCAGTCCTGATGCGGGATGGCCGGCGAGCCGGACACGTACTGCCCCGCGTCGATCGAGCTCGGAATTCCGCTCTGCGCGGTCGCCATGACGCCTTTGCCCAGCGTCAAGTGTCCGGCGACGCCGACCTGTCCCGCCAGAATCACGTCGTCTTCGACGACGGTGCTGCCCGATATCCCCACCTGCGCCGCGAAGATGACGCGGCGCCCCACACTGACGCCGTGGGCGATGTGCACGAGGTTGTCGATCTTGGTGCCGGCGCGAATCCGCGTTTCACCGACAGCCGGCCGATCGATCGTCGAATTCGCCCCGATCTCGACGTCGTCTTCAATCACCACGTCCGCGGTCTGGGGAATCTTGAGGTGGGTGCCGTCCGGCTGCTTCGCGAAGCCGAAGCCGTCGCTGCCGATGACGACGCCGTCGTGAATGATCACCCGGTGTCCGATCGTCACGCGGTCGCGAATGGACACGTGCGGATACAGGATGCACTCGTCGCCGATGCGCGCGCCGGGGCCGATCGCGACGTGCGCGTGGATCGTCGTCCGCGCGCCAATCGACGCGCCGGCGCCAATCGTCACAAACGGGCCAATCGACACGTCGGCCCCAAGCGATACGTCGGGCGCCACGGCGCTTTGCGGGTCAATCCCCTTCTTGGGAGCCGTCGCCGGCGCGAACACGGCCACCGCCCGCGCGAATGTCATATAAGGATGGTCGCTGCGAAGAACGGCGAGCGGCGTGTCTCTTGACGTCGGCAGCGGTTGACTGGCGCTCAGGATCACGGCCGACGCCCGCGTGGTCGCGAGAAACGGCGCGTAGAGAGGGTTGTCGACGAACGTGATGTCGCCCGGCTGTGCGTGTTCGATACCGGAGACTCGGCGAATCTCGAGGCTGCCGTCGCCATCGAGGCGACACTGGAGCGCCTCGGCCAGGTCGCGCAGTTTCATGGTCGGCGTCGGCGTCGCCATCACTGACCGGGAGCCGGGGTCTTCTGGACTCTTTGCACCGGTAGCGGCGCCCCGCTCTTCAGATCGGGTCTCCCCGCCTGTTCCCATGCGCCGACAATCATCGAGGCCGTCGCGGTAATCGCGGCCCCGAGCCGCTCATCGAGAATGGGCTTGGCTTTCACGAAGAACGATTCGAAGTAGGCATCGTCATACGCGTCCTTGGCGCCGAGCGCTTCCTTGTCGGCCCGGAGCAACGGCGCGACGAGCTGATGGCTGGCGAGGAGCGCTTCGAACGCCGCATCGCGCGCGGAAGCCATCGTCTTCGGCGGCGCGGGGTTGACGGTCAGACGCGATTCGTATCGCTCCATCAGCTCGCGCTCGAAACGCGAATGGACGCCTCGCTGGCCGGTGAGCTGCCCGTCGTAGTTGTCTGCTGCGTGCAATGGCTGATGGGCGTCCTGCAGGTAGTGCGCCGCGACGGCGGCAAAGAGCACCGTGTCACTTCCAGTATACGGACCGGGCTTCCTGAACCCCTCGAACGCGCGCCGGAGGTTGCCGAATTGCTCGGCCTCACGCCACGGCAGCATGCCCAGGCGCTTGAGGCTCGCGATCCCGAATTTTTCGAGCGCGGCGCCGTACTCGCGCGGGAACGCCGTAAACGGATAGGGCCCCAATTCAGGCGCGCCGAAGTTCACGAAGTGGTGCGGTTCGTCCTCCCACCCGACGTTGCGCCAGAGATCGGGATCGATCACGCGGACGACGATCTCATCCCGGTGCTCGACGAAAAACGGTTTGATCGCCGCCGGCAGGAGGTCGATGGCGCGCCGCATGATGTACCGGTGCGCCGCAAAACCCCAGGCAAAGGCGGGCGCGGGCAGAAGCGTGGCAACAACGACGAGCGCGACGCAAAGACGTCGTGACATGCAGGTATATTACCAACGGGACGTGCCGGCGGCCTCACGCATTGGATAACCTCACCCATACCCTGTTCGCGTTGACGCTCGGACGCACGCCGCTTGGCCGGGCGGGCCGGGGCACCACGATGGCGCTCGTGCTCGCGTCGAATGCCCCCGACATCGACATCGTCGCGACGGCGCGCGGCTCGGCCTCCTACCTTCAGTGGCACCGCGGTCCCACGCACGGGCTGGTCGGGATTGCCGGACTGGCGATTGTGACGGCTGCGCTGGTGTGGGCCATTCAGCGATATGTCGACCGTCGCACCGATCCTCCCGACCCCGTCCCCAGCGCGTCGTTCGGCATGCTCGTCGCGGTGTCGGCGGCCGGCGTGTTGTGCCACATCCTGATGGATTTCCCGACGTCATACGGCACCCGGCTGTTGAGCCCGTTCAACTGGCACTGGTTCGCCGCCGATCTGATGCCGATCGTCGATATCTACCTGGTGGCCGCGCTCTTTGCCGGCCTGCTGTTCGGATCGACCTCGGCGGCGTCGAGGCGGCGCAACGCGGCGATCGTGCTGGTGCTGATGGCCGCCAACTACGGCGTCCGCGCCGCGGCGCACCATCAGGCGATCGCCCTGGCGCCACGCGTGTTCGGCCCGCTGATGCCCCAACCGTGCGATCCGAAGGGCGTGGACCGGTCGCTCGTCGTCGAATGGCCGCACGCGGTCAACGTGCCCTCGACCCTACCAGCAGGAGGAGCGAGTCGTTGTCTGATCGAGATCGCGGCCATGCCGACGTTCCTGTCGCCGTTTCGCTGGCAACTCATCGCCCGCTTGTCGAACGCGTACGAGACGCACAATGTGGACGTGCTCGACGCCCGGCTGCGGCGACCGGCGGAGGTCGGTGAGGCGCGGTGGCGCGTCACCGTCCGCTACCCCGATCAGTGGAATGCGACGGTGACGGCGGCGGCCGGCGCGCCTCTCGCTCAGGTGTTCCTCGGGTTCTCCCGGTTCCCCGCGGCACGATGGAGCGTCGATCAACGGACGGGTGTCTCTACGGTCCGGTGGACGGACATGCGCTTCGCGGCCGGGCCCGCGGTCGATCAACGCACCGGTCGTGGCAACCTGTTCACCGCGACGGTGCACGTGGACCCCGACGGCCGGATTCTCGACGCGCAGTTGGGTCGGTAGAAGCGCAAAACGGAAAACGCAAACGCAAAACTCCGAACGTTTTCGTTCTCCGTTTTGCGTTCTACGTTTGGCGTTCTACGTTTTCCGCAAAGACCTCAGCCTCGAATCTCCACACTTTCACGGCCGCGCCGCGCTGCCACGCGTCTTCGGCGAGGCCCGCCTTGCGGCACGTTTGCGCGAGGAAGGTCGCGGCATCCCAACGCCACTCTGTGGCCACCTGGGGCAATAACAGCCCGCGCTGCCGTCCCATCTCGACGAGCAGTCCATGACGACCGACCTCGACGTCTGCGGGACCTGCGGCCGGCTCCAGCGGCCCGAGCAGCGACAGTTCGATCTCAATCTCGTCCACCTCGCCTCGCGTCACGGCAGGAAACCTCGGGTCGGCGCTGCAGGCCGCGACAGCGCACTGCGCGACGACGCGTGTCAATGGGGCGTCCGACTCGATGTGACCAATACACCCGCGCAGCTCTCCATGTCGGTGAAGGCTGACGAACACGCCGCCGCGCCGCGCGTCAAAGTTAACAGGGCCACTGGGGTCGGCGACGGCGCGCACGCCGCCTGTCACATGAGCCGTGATCGCGTCACGGGCGATCTGCAGCAACTGCCCGCGCTCCTCGCTCTTCGTCATCGGGAAAAGGTTCCGAACGCCGCCGCCAGGTATCCCACGACGGACGACTTGTCTCCCGAGACGTCGCCGGAATCCGCGCGCTGCAGGACGACGGCTTGGCGTGCACCCAACTGCCGCGCCGCGCGCATGACGGCGACCGTCGGCCCTCCGCCGCACGCGTGCTCAGGCTGCGCGTCGAGCGCCGCCTGCAAGCCGTCGGCGTCAAATCGGGAGATGTGGTCGATCACCACGGCGTCGAGACGCGCCGCACGAGCGGCGTCGTGATAGTGCGACAGATCGGTGCTCGCCACGAGCAACGCGTTACGGCCTTGAAGCGCGGAGGCGAGACCCTCGGCCAGGTCGCGGGCGGTGTCGGCTGTTTGCCGACCCATCACGAGCGGCACGATCGCGATCCCGGGCGCCACCCTCTGCAGAAACGGCAGCTGCATCTCGAGCGAATGTTCACGCAGGTGCGCCGGCGCGTGCTCGCGAACAATTGGCGTGGCTCGCATGAGAGCCTCCGCGCAGTCGGCGTCGATGGGCGTCACGCCAAATGGCGTGTCGAACCCGCCCGACGCGTACACCGCGACGCCGTCGAAGCCGACAAAATGGGACGGGCCGACCAGCACCGCGACGTCGAACGTCCGCCCGCGCAGCAGCCGGTACGCGTGCGCGGCCACCGGTCCCGAATACATCAGGCCGGCGTGCGGCGCGACGAGCGCAACCAGATCGCCGTCCAGATCGCGCGTCGCGTTGGCGAGATGCCGATCGACGGCCGCCGCCAGCGCGTCGGCCGTTCCTGGGTACCACGTGCCGGCCACCGCCGCGGGTCGCACCGCTCGCACCATCGCACCCTCGTCAGAACGCAAAACGTAGAACGGAAAACGCAACACGCATGACGGAGCGGTGCCGCAGCCCTAGCCCCTAGCCCCCTAACCCTAGCCCCCAGCCCCTTCGAGAGGCCATGCTAGCATCTGCCATGCCCGTTCAGTTGACGAGAGCGCAGGTGGAAACAGTTGCGGCGCTCGCCCATCTCGATCTCGAGCCGTTGGAAGTGGAGTTGTTCGCGCAGCAACTGGGCGACGTCCTGGCCTACGCCGACCAGGTGCAACAAATCGACACCAGCGGCGTGCTGCCGACCGCGTATGGGGTTGCGCCCAGAAGCGTGGACCGGCCGGACGTTGTGGTGCCTTCCCTCGACATCGGCGAGGCGCTGGCCAACGCGCCCGAGAAGGAGAACGGCTTCTTCAAGGTTCCGCGGGTAATCGGATGAGCCAGGCGGCGACGATCTCGGAGATCAGCGACGCCGTGAGGTCCGGCGCCCGCACGGCGGTCGACGTGTGCCGAGAGAGCCTCGCTCGCATCGAAGCCGCCGATCCGTCTCTGCACGCGTTCAACACGGTCGCGGCCGACCAGGCGCTCGCCCGCGCGGCTGAAATCGACCGGCATCGCGATCGGTTCAAAGATGCGCCCCTTGCCGGCGTCCCCGTGGCGCTCAAGGACAACATCTGCACGCGCGGCGTGCGGACGACCGCCTCGTCGCGCTCTCTCGAGACGTTCGTCCCGCCCTACGACGCCACCGTGGTGTCGCGCCTGCTGGACGCCGGCGCGGTCATCGTCGGCAAGACGAACTGCGACGAGTTTGCGATGGGCTCGTCCACGGAGAACTCCGCGTTTGGCCCGTCTCACAACCCCTGGGCGCTCGACCGCATTCCCGGCGGGTCAAGCGGCGGGTCGGCCGTCGCCGTCGCCGCCGGCATGACCCCGCTGGCGTTCGGATCCGAAACCGGCGGCTCGATTCGCCAGCCGGCGGCCATGTGCGGCATCCTCGGTCTCAAGACCACCTACGGCCGCGTGTCGCGATACGGCCTGCTCGCCTTCGGCTCCTCGCTCGACCAGATCGGTCCGCTGACGCACCGCGCCCAGGACGCCGCGATCGCGCTCGGCGTGATTGCCGGCGCTGATCCGGCGGACGCGACGAGCGCGTCGGAAGACGTTCCCGACTACCGGGCGGCGCTCACCGGCGACATCCGCGAGGCACGCATCGGCGTGCCGTCGAGCCTCATCGGCGGCGTGGATGGAGAGATCGCCCGCGCTTTCAAGGAGGCGCTCGCCACGTTGCACGATCGCGGCGCCACGCTGGTCGAAATCGACTTGCCGCACGCCAAGTACGCCGTTCCGGTCTATTACCTCGTGGCCACGGCCGAGGCGAGCTCGAATCTGGCGCGCTACGACGGCGTACGCTACGGGTTTCGCGAGACACAGCCCGACCTGGGGACGATGTATGCCCGCACGCGAGCGAAGGGCTTCGGCGCCGAGGTGAAGCGGCGGATCATGCTCGGCACGTACGTCCTGAGCGCGGGCTACTACGACGCGTACTATGTGAAGGCGCAGCAGGTGCGAACCCTCATCCTGCGCGACTACGATCAGGCCTTCGAACGCGTGGACGTCGTGGCGATGCCCACGAGTCCGACGCTGCCGTTCAAGCTGGGCGAGCGGGTGTCCGACCCGCTGCAGATGTATCTGGCGGACATCTTCACGGTCAGCGCCAATCTGGCCGGCCTGCCGTCGGTGAGCGTGCCGTGCGGCTTCGCGGCGTCTCCAGCGTCGCCCGCGGCGCCTGGAGAGACCGTCCGGCTGCCGATCGGCCTTCAGCTCACGGGCCGGCGATTCGACGAGGCCACGCTCTTGCGGATGGCCGACGCCTACGAACGCGATACCCAATGGTGGATGCAGCAGCCGCCGATCGCGACGCGCTGAAGCCGTCCGACTGGACGCTGCTCAGCGACGACAAGCTGCTCGAGATCCGTATGTGCGATCTCGACCTGCATATCGAGGGCACCGAGCTCGAAGCCCGTATCGCCACGGTGGACGGTGAGATCGCGACGCGAGGACTCACCTTCCGGCCCCACTACTGGCTGTCGGACGAATGGTTCACGCCGGACGGCGTGCCGGGCGTCGCGATTCCGTTCTACCTCGCGCACCCCCGGCTTCAGAAGCTCGAACTGGCGGAGATGCTCGAAGTCGAAGGCGGCGACCCGATCTCGTGCCTGCGCATCCTGCGCCACGAAGTCGGGCACGCCATCGACAACGCGTACGCGCTCCGGCGGCGGCCCACCAGACGCCGGCTGTTCGGCAACCCCGCAACCCCGTACCCCGAGTACTACACGCCGAAGCCGTACAGCAAGAGCTTCGTGCAGCACCTCGACCATTGGTACGCGCAGAGCCACCCGGACGAAGACTTCGCCGAGACATTTGCGGTCTGGCTCGATCCGCAGTCGCAGTGGGCGACGCGCTATGCCGGATGGCTCGCACAGCGCAAGCTCGAATACATGGATCGACTGATGCGGAAGCTGGCGCCCCGCCGGCCCAGCGTGCGATCGAAGCGGGTCGTCGATCCGCTGAAGCGGCTGCGGAAGACGCTCGGCGAGCACTACCGGAAAAAGCGCGAGCACTACGGTCTCGATCACCCGGATTTCTACGACAGCGACCTGCACAATCTGTTTTCCGCGTCGCCGGCGTACGCGAAACACATGACGGCTGCGCGATTCGTGCGACGCATCCGGCGCGACGTGCGGAGCACGGTGGCCAGCTTCACCGACAGCTACCAGTACACCATCGACCAGCTGCTCGAACAAATCATCAAGCGGTGCCGTGAGCTCAACCTGCGACTCATGGACTCGGAAGACGCAACGAAAGTCGATTTCATCGTGTTTCTCACGGTGCAGACGATGAACTATCTGCACAGCGGACGGCACCGCGTGGCCTTATGAGCGTCAACAAACTGCGCGTCCTCGCGCTCATGCATCGGCACCTCGTCCCTCCGGACACCATCGAGGAAGGCACCGACGTCACCGCCGCGCCGTGGCGCACCGAGTACGACGTGGTCTCGACGCTCACGGCGATGGGCCACGAGGTGCGAAACCTGCCTGTACACGACGACCTCGGCGACATTCGCCGGGCGTCCGAGGAGTGGAAACCGCATATCGCCTTCAACCTGCTCGAAGGCTTCGACGACGTCACCATCTTCGACCAGAATGTCGTCAGCCACCTGGAACTGCTGAAGCTGTCCTATACCGGGTGCAATCCGCGCGGGCTGCTCCTGGCGCGCGACAAATCGCTCTCGAAGAAGCTGCTGGCGTATCACCGCATTCACGTCCCCGATTTCGAGGTGTTCCGCACCGGCCGCCCGATCCGGCGGCCCAAGCGCCTGACGTACCCGCTGATGGTGAAGTCGCTGACGCAGGAGGCCTCGATCGGCATCTCGCAGGCCTCCGTCGTCGACAACGACGAGAAACTGAAGGAGCGCGTCGCGTTCATCCACGAAAGCATCGGGACGGCGGCCATCGTCGAGCAATACATCGAGGGCCGCGAACTGTACGTCGGCATCATCGGCAATCAGGCGCTTCAGGTCTTGCCCGTCTGGGAACTGTTCTTCACCAACATGCCGGAAGGCGTCAAGCGGATTGCCACCGATCGCGTGAAGTGGAGCGTGAAGTATCAGAAGAAGTACGGCATCGACAGCGGACCGGCCAAAGACCTGCCCGACGCCAAAGCCGAGGAAATCCAGCACCTGTGCAAACGCGCGTATCGCGCGCTGGAACTGAGCGGCTACGCGCGAATCGACTTACGGCTGGACGAGGCGGGGAACGTGTGGGTACTCGAAGCGAATCCGAATCCGCAGATTGCGAAAGGCGAGGACTTTGCAGCGTCGGCCGAGAAATTGGGGATGACCTACGAGGCCGTCCTGCAGCGGATCATCAATTTGGGGCTGCGTTGGCAGCCCGAGAGTGTTGCATAAGGGCCCAAATCACGAGCGCCACGACTGCAAACGGTACGATCGGCGTCATCACGGCGAGTGTGACGAACACGGCCCCAAGTATCGATGCCAGCAGGACCGCCAGGCCCGCGACCAGCATCACCATCATCATCACAGGCAACATCATCAATCCGAAAACCAGCTTGAAGACAAGACGCAGGAGCAGAAACGGCAGGAGAAATGGAAAAAAGAACAGGCAGAACATACCCCTACTTACGGGCAGCCGCTTCGAGAAGTTCCGGCGATCGGAGCTGATCGGCGGGGCCGTGCGGGGCGTCCGGCTGCAGGTACACCATGGGCTTGTGCGTCACCTGCTCGTCGAGGCTCTTGACCACCATCACGCCGCCCGAGGTCTTTTTCAGCTTGGTCAACCCGACGATGACGCAAAATCCGATGAAGAGGGCGAGAATGAAGACCGTGCTCGACGCCAGGCCCTGCAGGGAACTGAGCACGAACTGCTGAATGTCGGCCGCGCTCACGCCTCGTCCTCTCTGGCTGCCGACTTCTGCGGCGGCACATCGTAATACACCAGACCGCGGCGGACTTCTTCCATTGCCAGCCGCTCGGCCTTGTGTGGCAGCGGTGGGCCTTCGTCGGCCACCACCCTGGGCCGCGCCCCACGGCGCAGCTGCTTGGCGCGAAGCGCGGCGACGTCCACGAACAGAAAGCGGCTCTGGATGGGCGGCGCCGGTTCGGATGAAATCTCCTGACCGTCGGCCTGTTCGATATTCTGGTTCATCACGTCGTCCATGACGGGTATCAAGCGTAGCACGTGGCTAGAACGGCTGGAAAGCGCCGGCCAGGACTGCCGGGAGAGGCTGGAAGGACGAGAGAGGGCCGGAAGGGCAGGAGAGGCTGGGACGGCCGGGACCGATTTTTCTGCCTCCCGCCTCTCCTGCCCTCCCCGCCCAACCTGCCCGTCTGCCCTGGTGGTCGCCCTTAGGCGGCCACGTCCACCTTGATTTGCCGCGGCCGGGCTTCCTCGCGGAGCGGCAGGCGTACGGTCAGCACGCCGTTCTTGTAGTCGGCCGACACCTTGTCGGCATCCACGGTTCGGGGCAGCGAGAACGAGCGGCTGAACGCGCCGTAGCGCCGTTCGATGTGGTGGAACTGATCTTCCTTGACCTCGCTGCCGAACTTCTTTTCCCCCTTGACGGTCAGCACGAAGTTCTCGACCGTGACGTCGATGGCCTCGCGCGTCATGTCGGGCACTTCGACCGTCAGCACCAGCTCGTGGTCGCCGGTCTGATAGATGTCAACCGGGGGTACCCAGGTGTTGCCGGTAGCAAAACCGAAATCGCGAAACGGATCCCAACGAACGATTGCCATGATGTCCTCCTCAAAGTCCGAAGCGTTTACACGCTTTCGGCATATTCCGCGTCCACAACCTCGGCGTCTTTCACGCCAGAACCGTTTGAACCGCCTGAACCACTCGAACCACTTGAACCCCTCGAACCAGTCGACCCCTTGTAGAGCGTCTCCGCCATCGCGTGCGCGGCGCGTTGGACGTCGTCGGTGGCTTTCTTGATGGCCGACAGGTCTTCTCCCTGCGCCACGCGCCGGAGATCCGCAATCGCCGATTCGACACGCGACACGTCATCGGCCGGCAGCCGGTCGCGACCGTCGGCGATCGTTTTCTCGGCCTGGTACGCGATCGCGTCGGCCTGGTTTCTCGCGTCGATGAGCTCGCGCCGCGCCAGGTCTTCGCTCGCGTGGCTCTGCGCTTCCTTCACGAGACGATCGACCTCGTCTTTCGACAAGCCGCTCGATCCGCTGATGGTGATCTTCTGCTCCTGGCCCGTGGCCATGTCTTTGGCCGACACGTTGACGATGCCGTTGGCGTCGATGTCGAAGGCGACTTCAATCTGCGGCACGCCGCGCGGGGCCGCCGGCAGTCCAACGAGGTGGAAGCGGCCGAGCGTGCGATTGTCTCGCGCCAGCGGGCGTTCGCCCTGCAACGCATGGACTTCGACGCTCGTCTGGTTGTCGCCGGCCGTCGAGAAGATTTCGCTCTTCCGCGACGGAATCGTCGTGTTCCTCTGGATGAGCGTTGTCATGACGCCGCCGAGCGTTTCGATACCGAGCGACAGCGGCGTGACGTCGAGCAACAGGACGTCCGTCACTTCGCCGCTGAGAACGCCGCCCTGCACGGCCGCGCCGACCGCGACCACCTCGTCCGGATTCACGCCTTTGTGCGGCTCCTTGCCGAAGTAGTCGCGCACGAGCTGCTGCACCTTCGGCATGCGGGTCGAGCCGCCGACCAGCACGACTTCGTCAATCTTGCCCGGTTCGATACCGGCGTCAGCCAGGGCCTGTTTCACGGGCGCCATGGTGCGCTGCAGCAAGTCGTCCACGAGCTGTTCGAGCTTCGCGCGGGACAACTTCGTCTGCATGTGCTTCGGGCCGGTCTGATCGGCAGTGACAAACGGCAGGTTGATCTCTGTTTCGAGCGCCGTGGACAGCTCGATCTTGGCCTTCTCCGCCGCTTCCTTCAGCCGCTGGAGCGCCATGCGGTCTTTGCT
The DNA here is from genome assembly GCA_963755195.1 of uncultured Acidobacteriota bacterium. Lineage (GTDB taxonomy): Bacteria > Acidobacteriota > Vicinamibacteria > Vicinamibacterales > CAVVIG01 > CAVQJU01. Next base: position 1,519,972 of record CAVWIZ010000002.1, read on the forward strand.
GAGGTCGATCCCGTCGGTCTTCTTGAACTCGGCCACGAGCCATTCGATCACACGGTGGTCGAGGTCGTCGCCTCCCAGGTGCGTGTCGCCGTTGGTCGCCTTCACTTCGACCACGCCGTCGCCAACTTCGAGCACTGAGATGTCGAACGTGCCGCCGCCGAAGTCGTAGACGGCGATCGTCTCGTTCTTCTTTCGATCGAGGCCGTAGGCGAGGGCCGCCGCGGTCGGTTCGTTGATGATCCGCAGCACGTTCAGGCCGGCCACCTTGCCGGCGTCCTTGGTCGCCTGCCGCTGGGCGTCGTTGAAGTACGCAGGCACGGTAATGACCGCATCGGTGATCTTCTCTCCGACGTGGTCCTCAGCCGCGAGCTTCAGTTTTTGCAGGATGATCGCGGAGATCTCGGGCGGCGAGAACTTCTTGCCGCGCGCTTCGACCCACGCGTCGCCGTTGGCCGAGCGCACGATGGCATAGGGCACGCGCTTCGCCTCGGCCGTCGTCTCCTCGTGTTTCCGGCCCATGAACCGCTTGATTGAGAAGACCGTGTTTTCCGGGTTGGTCACTGATTGACGCTTTGCGACCTGGCCGACCAGCCGTTCGCCGTCCTTCGCAAACGCCACGACCGACGGTGTCGTTCGCGCGCCTTCTTGATTGACGATGACGACGGGCTGTCCGCCTTCCATGACGGCCACCACTGAATTCGTGGTGCCCAAGTCGATTCCGATCACTTTGCCTGGCATGTTGAAAGCCCCCTGTCCAATAGAAGATGAAACAGTGTAGGCCCATAGTTAGTGTGTGTCAAGCATATTATATGAGTGCTTATTACTAATATACTGACTGTTCCTATCTGGTTGCTGCAGCGGCAGTTATTCGACACGCAAGCGAGCTCAGGCGTAGACTCCGGTCTGGAGGACTCGAATCCTGCTCCAACCCACCTCCCACGTGTCGGTCCGATTCAACGGGGGCGCTTGGCCCGAATCCACTCTCGAGTCGCACTGAAAAGGCGGGCGGCGCACTACACTGGTCATCGGAGCCAACTGCTGCTGTGTTTCTCGAGAACGTTTGGAGAGCTGTCAGACCGATCGTCCCGATCCGGCTGTATCCGTTGCTGTCACCCGTGTATCGCTGGCGCCGTCGACGCCAGTTGAAATGGCTGAAAGAGGACGACCGACGATATCTCGCGTCGCGTCCCGGCACGCAGGCTCCGCCCGCCGAACTGCGATACAACGTTGTAGGTCCTTGCACGATCGAGCAATTCCTGAACGGAGGAGAACAGACAGTCGCCGATATCGACGCCGCCCTTCGGTCCGTCGGCAAGACGCTGGGAGAAATGCGAACGCTCCTCGACTTCGGTTGCGGCTGCGGACGACTGATGCTCGCCCTGCTGAACCGGGGCCTCGACATCAAGATCACAGGCTGCGACGTCGACGAGCGGGCTATTGGCTGGTGCCGGCAGTATTGTCAGCGCAGTACCAGCGTCGTGAACCGCGACTTGCCCCCCTCCCCGTTCGACAACGAGTCCTTCGATCTGGTCTGGTGCGGCTCGGTGTTCACGCATCTCGATGAGGAGCGGCAGGACCGATGGCTGGCGGAGATAAGGAGAATCCTGAAACCGGAAGGGATTCTCCTCGCGAGCGTACACGGCCCCCACTGTTGGGAGCCTCGCTTGCCGTCCTGGACGATCTCGAGCTTGAAACAGACCGGGATGATGTTCGCGAGATTCGGGGCCGACGCTGGTATTCACCCGTCCTGGTATCAGGTCGCCTGGCACACCGAGCGCTACATCCGGGAACACTGGGGCGCAGAGTTCGAGATCCGGGGCTACCTCGAGCGTGGCTTCAACGACTATCAGGATCTGGTCGTCGCGCAGAAGAACTCGCGGCATCCCAGCCCGCGGCGCGCCGATTTGTCGCCCGATGCCGTGACGGTCTGAGTTCGATGGCCGTCAGACGCATTCGCTCGGATTCGCGTAGACTCGACTTACAGCCATGCGTCTTCTCTTCATCGGCGACATCGTCGGTCGGCCCGGGCGACAGCTCGTCCGGCTCGGCCTCAGCGCCATCGTCAGCCGCCACGACGTCGACTTCGTCGTGGCCAACGGCGAAAACGCCGCCGCTGGATTCGGCATCACGCGTGAGATCGGAGACGAGCTTCTGGGCCTTGGCGTTGAAGTGCTGACCTCCGGCAATCACATCTGGGACAAGAAGGAGGCGCTCGACTACATCGGCACCGAGCCGCGCCTGCTGCGTCCGGCCAACTACCCCGCCGGTGTGCCGGGCAACGGCAGCTACGTGGCCCGCGCGCGCAACGGCCAGTCGGTGGGCGTCATCAACCTGATGGGCCGCGTGTTCATGCTCAACATCGACGACCCGTTTTCCGTGGCCCTGCGAGAGATCGAACTGATGCGGCCGCGTGCGCGCATCATCTTCGTGGACTTTCACGCCGAAGCGACCTCGGAAAAAGCCGCCATGGGGTGGCACCTCGACGGCAAGGTCACGGCCGTTGTCGGCACCCACACCCACGTGCAGACCGCCGACGAGCGCGTGCTCCCGAAAGGCACGGCGTTTCTGACGGACGTCGGGATGACAGGACCGCACGATTCGATCATCGGCGTCGAAATCGAGCCGGCCCTCGGGCGATTCCTCACAGGCCTGCCGGCGCGATTTGAAACCGCCACCGCCAATCCCCGGCTCAATGCGATTCTCATCGACGCCGACGAGGCCACCGGGCGGGCCACCGACGTCGAGCGTCTCAGTTACAGTCAGGACGAGCTGACCGAGCTCGCTAAAGATGAGCGACCTGTTCGATCTTCCGTTTGAAGACGAGGACGACGTCGACAGTCAGGAGCCGATTGTCGAGAGTCCGGGACAAACTTCAGCCGGCCTCCGACCGCCGGCCGCCGACCCTCGACCACCGACCACCGACCGGCCACCGGGCCGTCGCGTGCACACGGTCACCGAACTGACGGTCCGCGTCCGCGATCAGCTCGAGGCGGAGTTTTTCGAAGTGTGGGTGGAAGGCGAGCTCTCGAACTGCCGGCTCTGGAACACGGGCCACCTCTACTTCACGCTCAAGGATTCGGCCTCTCAGCTCCGCGGCCTGATGTTCCGATCGGCCCTCCGCTATCTCAAATTCAAGCCGGCCGACGGCCTCCGCGTCGTCGCGCGGGGCCGGATTTCCGTGTACGAACCGAAGGGCGAGTACCAACTCGTATGCGAGCACCTCGAGCCGCAGGGCCTCGGCGCGCTCCAGCTCGCGTTCGATCAGTTGAAGAAGCGTCTGCAGGACGAAGGACTGTTCGATGGCGCGCGCAAGCGGCCGCTGCCGGCGCTCCCCCGAAAGATCGGCGTCGTGACCTCGCTCGACGGTGCGGCCATTCACGACATCATCAACGTGCTGCGCCGCCGGTACGCCAACGCCCACGTCGTGATTCGGGCCACGCGTGTCCAGGGTGACGGCGCCGCGCTCGACATCGCTCGCGGCGTGCACGCGATCGCCCGGGTGCCTGGTGTCGACGTCGTGATCGTGGGACGCGGCGGCGGATCGATCGAAGACCTGTGGGCGTTCAACGAAGAAGTCGTGGCGCGAGCGATTGCGGCCTCGCCGGTGCCGGTCATTTCGGCCGTCGGCCACGAAGCCGACGTCACGATTGCCGACTTCGTCGCCGATGTGCGCGCGCCCACACCGTCGGCCGCCGCCGAGCTGGTCGTTGCTCGCAAGGACGAATTCACGGGCCGGATCGACCGCCTGCACGAGCGCCTTGTCTCTGCCGCGCACGGACGCGTGCAGCGGCTGGCCCGGCGCGTGCACATGGCGAGCGGACGGCCGGCGATGGCCGGCTATACGAGCCGGCTGGCGATGCGGGGACGCCATGTCTTCGAGCTCGGACACGCGCTCGTCCGCGGCGCGCGGCTCGTCGTCACGTCGCGGGCACGCCGCGTCCAGACCGTCCAGCGACTGCTCGACACGCTCGATCTGCACCGCCGACTCGCCGACATCCGCACACGGCTGGTGTCTGCGCGCGGCCGGCTGACCACGGCCGTCGCCGAACGGCGTCACGTGTCCGATGCCGCGCTGCGGAGCTCGGCCAGCCGGCTCGAGACGCTGAGCCCGCTGGCGGTTCTTGCCCGCGGCTACGCCGTGTGCTGGAATGCCGACCGCACGAGCGCGCTGCGCGACGCGGCCGACGTCGCGCCCGGCGAGACCGTTCACGTGACCTTGAGCCGCGGGGAAATTGAAGCTAAGGTGTCGAGGACCTCAGAATGACCAAGACCCCTGTAAGTCACGTCACGTCCGATACGTCGATCAAGGACTTCGAAGCGGCCATCGCCGAGCTCGAATCGATCGTCAAGAAGCTCGAAGAAGGCGACCTCGCCCTCGAACAATCGCTGGTCCTGTACGAACGCGGCGTGCAATTGTCGCGGTTCTGTCACGCGCGGCTCGAGGATGCCGAGCGCCGCATCGAGCTGCTCAGCGAGCGCGGCGACCTCAGGCCGGCGCCGGCGTCAATTGTGGGCGACGAACGCGAGCGCTGACCACGTCGTGCCAGCTGCTGAGAACCTCGCCGCTTTTCTCAACGATGCCCGCGCCCGTGTCGACGCGGCGCTCGAGCAGTATCTGCCGACTCCGCCGGCCTGCCCCGCGATTGTCAGCGAGGCGATGCGATACAGCGTGTTTGCCGGCGGCAAGCGGCTGCGGCCCATTCTGACGCTGGCCGCCGCCGACGCCGTCGCACGCGGGCACGCCGCGGAGGCGTCCACCGCCGCCCCCGCGGCTAGGGCTGCTCGGCCGGCTCTCGACATGGCGCTTCCGGCCGCGTGCGCGATCGAGCTCATTCACACCTACTCGCTGATTCACGACGATCTTCCGGCCATGGACAACGACACGCTACGGCGCGGCCGGCCGACGCTGCACGTCGTGTACGGCGATGGCGTCGCGATTCTGGCGGGCGACGGCCTCCAGGCCGAGGCGTTTGCGCTGCTGGCGCGCGAACCCGTCGAGGACGCGCCGTCGCTCGCACAACGAAAGCTGCGCGTGCTGGGTGTGATCGCCCATGCGGCCGGAGCGGCCGGCATGGTGGGCGGCCAGGCGATCGACCTGCAGGCCGCCGGTCAGGTGCCGGGGCGAGCGACAACGCTCGATGCCGAGAGCCTCCGAGCCATGCACGCGCGCAAGACCGGCGCGATCATCCGCGCATCAGCCGTGAGCGGCGCCATCATGGGCGGCGCCGGCGAGGAAACGATCGCCGCGATCGACGAGTTCGCCACCGACATCGGCCTCGCTTTTCAGATTGTCGACGACATTCTCGACGTCGAAGGCAACGCGGCCGAGCTCGGCAAGACGGCCGGCAAGGACGCCGCCGGCACGAAGCCCACCTACCCGGCCATCTTCGGTCTCGAACAGTCACGAGCGCTGGCGGCCGAGTGCATCGCTCGCGCGCGACAGACGCTCCATGCCGCGCGTCTCAGCGACGGCTGGTTGACGCCCATCGCCGACTGGGTCGTCTCGCGGCGGAGCTAATGGAGCGTCTTCGATGGATCAGACATATGGATCAGTACTATCTGACACGACGTACACTGCAGAGACCGCAGCGCACGCGGAGGATTTCAGCCAATGATTTCTCTGCGAACTCTGCGAGCTCTGCGGTGATCGTGGTGATCTGCCGTTACTGAATCAGCAACGACCGGCCTTGGTTGTGAGCACCCGCAAGATTCGTCTCGACGTCGCACTGGTCGATCGCGGGTTGGCCGCATCGAGGGAACGCGCCCGCGCCCTCATCATGGCCGGACGGGTCAAGGTTGACGATCGCGTGGTGGCGAAGGCTGGAACCGCGGTGGCGTCCGACACACGCGTCGAGCTCGTGGTCCCCGACCATCCCTACGTCGGCCGCGGCGGCGTGAAGCTGGCGCACGCACTCGACGACTTCGGCATCGACCCCGCAGGCCGGCACGCGCTCGACGTCGGCGCGTCGACCGGCGGCTTCACCGACGTCCTGCTGCAGCGTGGCGCGGCGAGCGTCATCGCGCTCGACGTAGGACACGGACAGCTCGACTGGCGCCTGCGCAACGACCCGCGCGTCGAGGTGCGCGAAGGTGTCAACGCCCGATCGCTGACCGCGGCGGACGTGCCCCATCCGGTCGATCTCGTCACCATCGACGTGTCGTTCATCTCGCTCGGCCACATTCTCCCGGCGCTTCAGCCGATCGTCGTGGCCGGCGCCGACGTGGTCGCCCTGGTTAAACCGCAATTCGAGGCCGGGCGAGAGCAGGTCGGCAGGCACGGCCTGGTCACGGATCCGGCAGTGCACGAGGAAGCCATCGAACGTGTCACGGCACAGGCGCAGGCCGTCGGCCTGCGACGCGTAGCGATGGCGCCTTCCGCCATCACCGGTGCGACAGGAAATCAGGAGTTTTTTCTCCACCTGAGGAAGGGCTGAGAGCTGAGGGCAGAGGGCTGTCAGCCCTGAGCACTCACCCCTTAGCCCTGACTCTGACCCTTCTGCCATAATCCCATCCACGCCATGACTGCGTCTCCCATCACCCACGTCGGCGTCGTCGCGAAGTCGCACCTTCTGGCCGCCACGCCGCATCTGGTGGACGTCGAGACCTGGCTGGACAAACACAACGTCGCCGCGGTGTTCGAAACGGCCACGGCCGCCCTGATGCCGCCCGCACCGGGCCGCCGCGTCGCCGACAAGCAAGCCCTCGTCGCGGAATCGGCGCTGGTGCTCGTGCTCGGCGGTGACGGCACGCTGCTGAGCATGGCGGATTGTATCGGTCATGCTGGATTGCGGACGCCGATTCTGGGTGTGAATTTCGGAAGCCTCGGCTTCCTCACAGAGGTGACGCTGCCCGAGCTGTACCCGGCGCTCGAAGCCGCGCTGGCCGGTCGCGCGCACGTCGAGGAACGCTTGATGCTCCGGGCGACCACTCTTCGGCCCTCGGCCGCGCCCCAGACGGAAATCGCGCTGAACGACGTCGTGATCACCAAGGCCGCCAGATCGCGCCTCATCGATCTGTCGGTGTTTGTTGGCGATGAATTCGTGACGCACGTGCGGGCCGACGGGCTGATCATCGCCACGCCCACGGGCTCGACCGCCTACAACCTGGCGGCCGGCGGACCCATCGTCGCGCCCAGCGTCGACGCGCTCGTGCTCACGCCTATCGCCCCGCACACCCTCACGAACCGGCCGATCGTGATTCCGGCGTCTGCCACTGTTCGCGTGAAGCCCGTCATGGACGAGCGCGACGAGGTGTTCGTCACGTTCGACGGACAAGCGGGGTTCGAACTGCGTTCCGGAGACGAGATCAGCGTACGCCGAGCCGACGAGCCCATGCGGCTCGTCCGTTCCGCCACGCGCAGCTACTTCGAAGTGCTGAGAGAGAAGCTGAATTGGGGACAGCGCTAGGCGGGAAACGAAGGGCGGGACGGGCAGAGAGAGGCAGCTTCCAGCCTTTCCAGCCCCTGCGTCCAGCCTGTCCAGGCCTGTCCTGCCTTTCCCGCCTCCGCTACCTCTCCGGGCCCGCCCTGCGATCGCGGAAGTACTGCACCTGATACTTCTGGACGTTCCGGTTGTGCTCGGCGAGCGTCGTGGCGAATTCGTGTGAGCCGTCATTGCGGCTGACGAAATAGAGATAGTTCGAATCGGCCGGATGCACCACGGCGTCGAGCGACGCCCGCCCCGGCGCCGCGATCGGCCCCGGCGGCAGACCGGGATAGCGATAGGTGTTGTAGGGCGAGTCGAACGACAGGTCGGCGTGGTGCAGGTTGCCGGTGTAGCGCCGCGCCCGTTCGAGCGCGTAGATCACCGTCGGATCGCACTGGAGCGCCATCCCGATTCTCAGGCGGTTTTCGTACACCGAAGCGATCAGCGGCCGCTCCTGCGGGTTCGACGTTTCCTTTTCGACGATCGACGCCAGCGTCACAAGTTGGCGAATCGTGAGGCCGCGCGCCCGGGCCGCGGCGCGCATCTCCGGGCGACAACGCGTCGTCAAACGCCTCGGTCATCAGTCGCACGAGCCGCGGCGCGTCGGTGTGCCGCGACAGCGGGTACGTGTCGGGAAACAGGTACCCTTCGAGGTCACGTGCCTGCGGATCCAATACACGAACGAGGCTCGCGTCACGCGCCGCGTCAACAAACGTTGACGCCGGCCCGAACCCTTGCGCCTCGAAGATCTTCGACATCTCCGCGATCGTCAACCCTTCGGGAATCGTCAGCGGGATGACGAACACGTCGCCGCGCGCGATCTTGTCGATGACGCCGTAGGGCGTGTCCGGATCGGTAAACCGGTATTCGCCGGCCTTGAAGGCGCGTCGCGCGGCCGCTTCTCCACAGCGCGAAGCGAAACGTCACCCGATCGCGGACGATGCCGGCCGCAACAAGCCGCTCGCCGATCGCGCGCGTCCCGGTACCGGGCGGAATCTCGACGAACTGTTCCTCGGCGCTGTAACCCCGTAGGGCTGCCGCGCGCCCATGTACACCCAAGCCGCCGCCCCGCCCGCGCCTGCGAGGACCAGCATCACGACGACGGCGAGAGCCCTAGTCGCGCGCACGATCGAGATAGTCCTGCAGGATGATGGCCGCCGCCGCGGCATCGAGCTTGGCCTTCCGCTCGCGCCAGTCGCGCTCGTTGACGGCGAGACGGCTCTCCGCTTCGCGGCTCGTCAGCCGCTCGTCAGCCGTCACAATCGGCAGGCTGGTGCGAGCCCTCAACGCGTCAATGAAGGCGGCGACGCGGGGCGTCTGGTCATTCGGCGATCCGTCGAGCCGTACGGGCAAGCCGACGACGATGGCCGCCAGTCCGTCCTCGTCGAGCCCGAGACGTCCGATTTCGCTCAGCCACGCGATCGACCCCCTCGGCCGCACTGTTGATCGTAATCGTCGCGAGCGGGCGCGCGAGCGTCTGCGACGCGTCGCTGATCGCCAGGCCGATGCGGCGCGCCCCGACGTCGATGGCCATCACGCGCATCAGCGAAATCCGTAATCCTGCCCCGCTGCAACCCCGCGATTCCAAAATGCTATAATGTGTCCTCCCCCCAAACAACTTCTGTGAAACGAGCGACACTCGTCGTGTCCTTCGCATGCCTTGCGTTTGCGACGGCGTGCCTTGGGCAGCGCCCGTCCGAACAATATCACCAGAAGCTCGTCGTGCTCGGCTTCGACGGCATGGATCCGGGCCTCGCCCAGAAATGGATGAACGAGGGCAAGCTGCCGAACATGCAGAAGCTCGCGGCGCAGGGTGTGCTGCCGGCTCGAAACGACGCCGTCGCCCGGTCGCCGACGGCGTGGGCGTCATTCGCCACCGGCGTCAATCCCGGCAAGCACAACGTCTTCGACACGATCGTCCGCGACACGCAAACCTACGCCGTCTCGTCCGCGATCGTGCACCACGATCTGCCGCGTGCGCTGTTCGGCTACTTCCCCGTCGCCGGAGCCAGCGCGACGTCGCTGCGGCGCGGCACATCGTTCTGGGTGGAGGCCGGCATGGCCGGCGTCCGTTCGAGCGTCCTGACGGTGCCGGTCACGTTTCCGCCGGAAGACGTGCCGAGCGGCGAGCTGCTCGCCGGCTGGCCGTTGCCCGACATCCGCGGCGGGACGATGGGAACGTTTTCGTACTTCGGGACGGATCTGAGCCCGCACGATGAAGGGAACACCGAGTTCGGCGGGATTCGCCGCCGGCTCGTGTTCGACGGCGACATCGCGCACACCGACCTCGTCGGCCCGGCCGGTCCGCACCGCGTTCCGGCCGCGAGAGCGTCGACGCGTGCCGTTGTCCGTCCTCTGGAACCGCGCCGACAAGACGGCGACCATCGACATCGGCGACAGCTCGGTCCATCTGCCCGAGGACGAGTGGAGCAAGTGGATTCACGTCGACTTCGGCGTCAATCTGTTCGTGCGGACGCACGGCATGGCGCAGCTCTATCTCATCCGCGCCGGCTCGTCGCTGCAGCTCTACATCTCGCCGGTCAACTGGAGCCCCGACAACCCTCCCGCGCCGATGTCGTCGCCCGCGTCGCTGTCGGCCGATCTCTACGAGCGGCTGGGACCGTACCGCACGCTCGGCTGGGCCGAAGCCACCTGGCCGCTCAACGCGAACCTGGTCGACGAAAAGGCGTTCATGGACGATCTGTACCGCGCGTTCGACGATCGCGCGCAGGTGATCCTGCAGCGCATCGACACGCATCAGTGGGATCTGCTCGTCGGCGTCATCGAGTCGACCGATCGCGTCCAGCACATGATGTGGCGGCTGATCGATCCCGCGCATCCGATGTACGACAAGGCGCTCGCCGCGAAGTTCGGCGACGCCATCGAGCGCGTCTACCGCCGGTGCGACGACTTCGTCGGCGAGGTCGTCGATCGCGTCGAGCCGACCACACCCGATCCTCATCGTGTCGGACTACGGCGTTCCACTCGTTCCGGCAGTCGGTGAACCTGAACACGTGGCTGGTGCAGGAAGGCTTCATGGCTCGGGCAGCGCCGGCGAGGAGCTGCGGCGGCGGCACTTCTGGGACTGGTCGCGCACGAAGGCGTACGCGATGGGCTTCGGCCAGATCTATCTGAACCTCAAGGGACGCGAAGGCCGGGCATCGTCGCCCCCGGTGTCGAGGCGCGGGCCGTCCAGGACGACCTGACGGCGCGGCTCGCTCACGATGACCGACCCGAAGACCGGCGCGCGGATCGTGCGACGCGGTCTACAAGCGCGACGACGCTCTACCGGGGGCCGTTCATGCCGGCAACGCGCCGAGCTGCAGGTCGGGCTCGCCGACGGTTACCGCGCGTCGTGGCAGACCACGCCGACGCCGGGGCTCGCGCCGGGCATCGTCTACCCGAACATGAAGAAGTGGTCCGGCGACCACGGGTCGTTCGACTACAAGTCGACCCCCGGCACGCTGATTTCGAGCCGCCCGCTCGCGGCGGCCAGCCCGCGGATCATCGACATCGCGCCGACCGTGTTGAAGTACTTCGGCGTGCCGATACCTAGTAGATATCGATGGCAAGCCGCTCTTCTAAGGCGACTCAGGCGGAGCTCGGGGCTCGCTGTCATCGGTCGCCTGCGGACTGTCGCTGCTGTTGCTTCGCGGCCGAGCGCCAGCATCCGACCGCGCGCGGACCGAGGCGCTCGCGCGGCGCGCCACCGAACGGCTGCAGGCGCTGCAGCGCGAAGCCGATCGCCTGGCGTCGGAGGAGCGCACGCTCCTCGGCGACCTCCGCAAGCTCGAGGTCGAGCGCCAGATCAAGGCCGAGGAGCTGAAGCGGACCGATGGCCGACGCCGTGCAGGTGATGGACCGAGCTGTCGGCGAACCGCCGAGCGGATGCAGGCGCTCGAGCAATCAGGAATCAGCCGGACGCCCCGAGCTGCGCGCGCGGCTCGTCGAAGATCTACAAGCTCGGCCAGGCGCGTTACCTGCGGCTGCTGCTCTCGACCCCGGATCTCCGCAGCGTCGGCCAGGCGTCGCGCACGGTCGCGCGCGCTCGCCAAGCTGGATCGCGACCGCGTCGTGTCGCGCACAGCGGACGCTCGACGAGCTGAAGAAGGCGCGGCTGGCGCTCGAGCAGCGCGGCCGCCGTCTCGACACGCTGCAGGGCCGAAGCCGAGCGCGCGCAGGCCGCTGCGCAGCGCGCCGCGCAGGCGCGCGCCGATCTCATCCGCGACATCGACAGCCGCCGCGATCTGAACGCGCAGCTCGTCCGGCGAGCTGCAGGCGGCCCAGCAGAAGCTGCAGGCGCACGCTGCGCGACCTGTCGGCAAGCGCCGGCCTCCGCCGAGCCCGCCACCCTGCCGCTCCGGCCGTTCCGCGGCGATCTGGACTGGCCGGTCGACCGGCACGCTCAGCCGCCGTGCCCGGCCGCTCGCCCGGACAGGCCTCGTCAAACGGCATCGAGATCGCCGCGCCGGAGGGCGCCGACCGTCCGGCCGTCCACGACGGCGTCGTCGCGTTTGCGGACACTTTCGCCGGATTCGGCAACCTGGTCATCCTGGATCACGGATCGCAGACCTTCAGCCTGTACGGCGATCTGCTCGACATCACCGTCAAGAAGGGCGCCCGCGTCGAGCGCGGCCAGCCAGTCGGCACGGTCGGCCCGACCCCGGCGGGACCGCCCGGGCTGTACTTCGAGCTTCGCGTCGACGGTCAGCCGGTCGATCCGTTACAATGGCTGAAGAAGCGGTGACCCGAGTTCAGGTTCAGGTTCAAGGTCAGGTCCATGTTCACTGTCCGGGGTCAAAGGTCTATGAGCTCCCGCACCCGCGCCATCGTGATGTCCATTTCCGCTCCGGTGATCGCGTTCGCGATCGTCGGCGGGTTCCTCGGCACGGTGATGGCGCGCGAGGACACCTATCAGCACCTCAAGATCTTCGACGACGTGGTGAGCCTGATTTCGAGCAACTACGTCGAAGACGTCAACATCGACAAGGTGATGCGCGGCGCGATGCACGGCCTGGCCGACGGGCTCGATCCCGACAGCGCGTATCTCTCGCCCGACCAGGTCAAGCAGGTCGAGAGCCGGCGCGCCGCTGCCGGCCGGCGACGTCGGCCTCGAGCTGACGCGCCAGTACTATCTGCGCGTGATCGCCGCGCGCGACAACTCGCCCGCCGCCAAGGCCGGCCTCCGCACCGGCGACTACATCCGCGCGATCAACGACATGCCGACGCGCGAGATGTCGGTGTGGGAAGGCATGCGCGCGCTGCGCGGCGCGGCCGGCTCGAAGGTGAGCGCTCACCATCATTCGCGGCAACGCCGCCGATCCGCACGTCGTCGAGCTGACGCGCGAGGCCCAGGCCGCCGCTCGACGTCACGGGACGGATCGCCGACGCCGGGCGTCGGCTACGTCCGGATCGCCGGCGATCGGCCCGACGCACCGCCGAACAGGTGAAGACGCAGATCGCCGAGCTCACCGAAGGACGGCGCGACCAAGCTCATCGTCGACGTGCGTCGCACGTCGAACGGCACGCTACGAAGACGGGCTCGCGCTGGCGCGGCTGTTCGTCGCCAAGGGGACGCTGGCGATGCGCGAAACCAAGGGCGCGCCCGCGCGAGACGATCGCCGCGGCCCCGGCGACGGCGCGATCACGCTCCCGACGGTGCTCCTCATCGACACCGGCACGTCGGGGGCGGCGGAGTTCTTCGCCTCGGCGCTCTCCGGCAACCAGCGCGCCGATCTGATCGGCGAGCACACGATCGGCCGCGCGGGCGTCCAGAAGCTGATCAAGCTGCCCGACGGCGCCGGGCTGTGGCTGTCGACGATCCGCTACCTCACGCCGGCCGGCACCCCGCTGCACGAAAAAGGCCTGGAGCCGACCGTCGCGGTCGACGAGCCGGACGTCGAGTTCGGGCAACCGGGCCCACGCCATCGACCCGATGCTCGACAAGGCGATCGAGCATCTGCAGCCAGCCCGCCAGGCTCGCCGAAAAGAAAGCCGCCTGATATACTCACGTGTTTTCGGTGTAGGCGCGTAGCTCAGAGGTTAGAGCGCCTGCTTGACACGCAGGAGGTCGGTGGTTCGAGTCCACCCGTGCCTACCATTCGACTCGGCCGCTCCGCTGCCTCGCTCATGGCAAGCCGCTGGCGGGCGAGTCGAATGCCCTGAGCGAGCACACACGCCTTGGCGAGTCGAAGGGCTCGGCATCTCTTTCATGAGTCAGATCACCATCACGCTTCCGGATGGGTCGAGCCGCGAACGTCGCGGCGGGTACGCCCGTCCGCGACGCGGCCGAAGCGATCTCTCCCGGTCTCGCGAAGGCGGCGCTCGCCGGCGTCGTCGACGGCAAGCTGGTCGATCTGGCGTTCCCGCTCGAGCACGACGCGACGGTGACGTATCGTCACCGATCGCAGCCCCGAGGCGCTCGCGCTGCTATCGCCACAGCACGGCGCATCTGCTCGCCGCCGCGGTCACGAACCTGTTTCCCGGGCACGCAGTGCGGCATCGGTCCGGCCACCGACGAAGGCTTCTTCTACGACTTCGTCGTCTCGCGCCCGTTCGTGCCCGGAGGATCTCGAGGCGATCGAGAAGAAGATGAAGGAGCTCGCCTCGCAGGATCTCGTCGTACGAGCGGCAGATGTGGCCGCGCGAGGAGGCGAAGGCGTTCTTCGCCGCAGCGCGGCGAGCCGCTCAAGGTGCAGCTCATCGACGAGAAGACGGAAGGCCAGAAGACCGTCTCGTGCTACACGATCAAGGACAAGGAGACGTTCATCGACTTCTGCGTCGGCCCGCACGTGCCGACGACCGGCAAGCTGAAGGCGTTCAAGCTGCTCAGCACGTCGAACGCCTACTGGAAGGGCGACGCGCGCAACCAGCCGATGCAGCGCGTCTACGGGACCGCGTTCTGCGTCCGACAAGGATCTGAAGGCGCACCTCACGCAGATCGAGGAAGCGAAGAAGCGCGACCACCGCAAGCTCGGGCGCGAGCTCGGCCTGTTCACGTTCCACCAGTGGGCGCCCGGCGCCGCCTTCTGGCTCGACAAGGGCACGACGCTCTACAACACGCTCGCGAACTACATGCGCGACGTGCTCTTCCCGGCCGGCTACGTCGAGGTGAAGACGCCGCTCGTCTACAACAAGGCGCTGTGGGAGCGGTCCGGGCACTGGAAGCACTACCGGGAGAACATGTTCCTCATCGAGTCGGAAGGCGAGACGATGAGCATGAAGCCGATGAACTGCCCGGGGCACTTCCTGACGTACGCGAGCGAGGCGCACAGCTACCGCGACCTGCCGATCCGCTTTCACGAGCAGACGCCGCTGCACCGCAACGAAGCGTCGGGCGTGCTGTCCGGACTGACCCGCGTCCGGCAGTTCTCGCAGGACGACGCGCACTGCTTCGTCACGCCGGAACAGATCGGCGACGAGGTCGAGCGGCTGATCGGGCTCGTGCAGCGGGTCTACGGCGACTTCGGCCTGCCGTTCACCGCGAAGCTGTCGACCATGCCCGACGAGCACCTGGGCGAGATCGCCACGTGGGACCATGCCGAGGCGCAGCTGAAGGCGGCGCTCGAGCGAACGGGCATGGCATACACGATCAACGAGAAGGACGGCGCGTTCTACGGACCGAAGATCGACTTCGACGTCACCGACGCGATCGGCCGCAAGTGGCAGTGCGCGACGATTCAGCTCGATTACATGCAGCCGGAGAACTTCGACCTGAAGTACATCGGCGCCGACAACGCCGAGCATCGGCCGGTCGTGATCCACCGGGCCATTTTCGGCAGCTTCGAGCGCTTCATCGCGATCCTGATCGAGCACTACGCCGGGGCGTTTCCGCTCTGGCTGGCGCCGGTGCAGGCCGTCGTCCTGCCGATTTCCGACCGTCATCTGGGCTACGCCGCGTCGGTGCGGCGACCGTCTGAAGGCGGCCGGGCTGCGCGTCGATCTCGACGAACGGCAGGAAAAGATTGGATAT
Source organism: uncultured Acidobacteriota bacterium (assembly GCA_963755195.1). Classification (GTDB taxonomy): domain Bacteria; phylum Acidobacteriota; class Vicinamibacteria; order Vicinamibacterales; family CAVVIG01; genus CAVQJU01. Next base: position 1,535,368 of record CAVWIZ010000002.1, read on the forward strand.
AAGATCCGGGAGGCCCAGCTGCAGAAGATCCCGTACATGCTGGTCGTGGGCGACCAGGAAGCCGCCGAGGGCACGGTGTCGGTGCGCAGCCGCTCGGGCGGCGACCAGGGGCCGAGTTCGGTCGACGACTTCATCGCGACGGCGCGGGGCGAAATCAGCAGTAAATCAGAGGTCGGACGGGCAGCCCAGCCCGGCCAATCGTAAGGAGGCCGTTATCGCTTTCGACAGAAGTCCCCGCCGCGACGACCGCACGCGCGTGAACGAGCGTATTCGCGTCCGTGAAATCCGGGTGATCGACGACACCGGCGAGCAGCTCGGCATCATGCCGCCGCCGCAGGCCCTGGCCATCGCCAAAACGAAAGGCCTCGACCTGGTCGAGATCTCGCCGACGGCCGTGCCGCCGGTCTGCCGGATCATGGACTTCGGGAAATACCAGTACCAGGAGCAGAAGCGCGCGCGCGAGGCGCGGAAGCACCAGAAGGTGATCGAGGTCAAGGAGATCAAGTTTCGCCCGAAGGTGGACGAGCACGACTACCAGTTCAAGAAGAAGCACATCGAGCGCTTCCTGGAAGAGGGCGACAAGGTCAAGGCGACGATTTTCTTCCGCGGCCGCGAGATGGCGCACCCCGAGATCGGACGTCGCATTCTCGAGCGCGTGATCCAGGAGTTGGCGGACGTGGCCATCGCCGAAACGATGCCGCGGCTCGAAGGCAACCAGATGCACACCATCCTGAGCCGGCGGCCGCAGGGCGGCGGCAAGGCGAAGGCGGCGACGACCACCGTGACGAGGAGTTAGAGGACCGACGATGCCGAAACTGAAGACACATCGAGGCGCCGCGAAGCGCTTCAAGCGCACCAAGAGCGGGAAGTTTCTGCGAGGCAAGGCGTTCAAGCAGCACATCCTGAGCAGCAAGACAACCAAGCGCAAGCGCGGTCTCCGGGGCACGACCACCGTGGCGGATGTGGACCAGCGCAAGCTGGCCCGCATGCTGCCCTATAAATAGAAAGTTCAAAGGTCAAAGTGGAAAGTTCAAAGTAAGTTCGGAACTTTGCACTCACTTTAGACTTTGAGCTTTCAACTTTGAACTTGGAGAGATCAGACCTATGCCGAGGGTAAAGAGAGGAACGGTTCGCCGCGCCAAGCGCAAGAAACTGCTGGGCCTGGCGAAGGGGTACTACGCCAACAAGAGCAAGCTCTATCGTGCCGCGAAAGAGTCGGTTGACACCGCGCTGAAGTACGCGTTCGTCGGCCGCCGCCGCAAGAAGCGCGACTTCCGGCGCCTGTGGGTCATCCGCATCAACGCCGCGGCCCGAGAGCACGGCCTCACCTACGGCCGGTTCATCAGCGGTCTGAAGAACGCCGGCGTCACACTCGACCGCAAGAGCCTGTCGGAGCTTGCGATTGCCAGCCCTGCCGCGTTTGCCAAGCTCGCGCAGCAGGCCAAGGCCGCGCAGAAAACACCCGTGCGAGCCTGAGGTTTCTGTCGCCCGCTTGTCACGAAGCCGCGAAGACACGAAAACGAGGAGACGCTTTTCGTGCCCTTCGTGACTTCGTGAGGTACGGTCCTCGCCCATGAATCTCCCCGATGCCGCGGCCGTCGCCAGCCAGATCGCCGCATTCGAAGCCGAGCTTGCCGCGGCCACCTCCGCGCGCGACGCGCAGGCGGTTCGCGACAAGTACTTGGGCCGCAACAACAGCGTCGTGGCGTCGTGGATGCAGCTGATTGCCGGCGCGCCGGCCGACCAGAAGAAGAACATCGGCCGGAACGCCAACGAGCTGAAGCAGGCCATCGAAGCGCCGATGGGCGGAGCTATCGGAGCCGAGTAGCCGCGAGCACGCTGGCGCGGCCCGCCGGCGCGCTCGACGTCACGTTGCCTGGGCGCGTCCCGGCGCTCGGCCATCGACACCCGCTCACGATCGTCCGCGATCAGGTCGAGGAAATCTGCACGCGCATGGGTTTCGCCGTCGTTGAGGGGCCCGAGGTCGAAGACGAGTGGCACTGCTTCGACGCGTTGAACATGCCGGCCGAGCATCCCGCGCGCGACATGCAGGACACGCTCTATCTCGCTACGCCGATGCCGGGCGATTCACCCGGCGACAAACGGACCCTGCTGCGTACGCACACCTCGTCGATGCAGATCCGCTACATGCAGACGCACCAGCCGCCCATCCGCATCATCGTGCCGGGTCGCGTGTACCGCCGCGACGATCTGGACCTCACCCACTCGCCCGCCTTCGGTCAGTTCGAAGGACTCGCGGTGGGCGAGGGTCTGTCGCTCGCCGATCTGAAGGGCACGTTGCTCGCCTTCGCGCGGCAGATGTTTTCGCCGACGACGCGGATCAGGTTCCGTCCGAGTTTCTTTCCGTACACGGAACCGAGCGCGGAAATCGACCTCAGCTGCTGGCAGTGCGACGGCGCCGGGTGCGCGATGTGCAAGAAGACCGGCTGGATCGAACTCGGCGGGTGCGGCATGGTGCACCCTGCGGTGTTTGAAGCGGTCGGCTACGACGCGGAGCGCTACACCGGCTTCGCGTGGGGTGTCGGCATCGAGCGCATCGCGATCCTGAAGTACCGCGTGGAAGACATCCGGCTGTTCTACGAGAACGATTTACGGTTTCTGGAGCAATTTCCGTACTAGAGACGACAGCACATCACGAAGATTCGATGAACACTGTACAAATCTTGCTTCGTGCACCTTCGTGCTCTTCGTGACTTCGTGATGCGCATTCGTTGAATTAGATGCGATTAGTCCTCTCATGGTTGCGCGACTTCGTGGACGTCAAGGCGTCGGCCGACGAGATCGCCGACACGCTGGGGCTGCGTGGGTTCGAGGTCGCGTCCGTTGAGAGGGCTGGCGGAAACGACGCGGACGCCGTCATCGATTTCGAGGTCACCGCAAATCGGCCCGACTGCCTGAGCGTGCTCGGGTTGGCGCGCGAAGTGGCCACCGCGTACGAGCTGCCGATCGTTCCCACGGCCGCGGCCGGATTCGCGTCGGTGCCGTCGGGCGAATCCGATCGCATCGGCATTGTCATCGAAGACGCCGACCTCTGTCCGCGGTACGCCGCCGCCGTGGCCGATATCGCTGACGCCAGTACGACGACGCCCGCGTGGATGTCGACACGCCTGCAAGCCGCCGGCCTGCGCCCGATCAGCCCGATCGTCGATGTCACAAACTACGTGCTGATCGAGACCGGCCATCCCATGCACGCGTTCGACCTCGCGACGCTTGCCGGCCAGGAGATCCGCATTCGGCGGGCCGCGAAGGGCGAGACGATCAGGACGCTCGACGGCGTGGAACGAAGACTCGATCCCGACATGCTCGTCATCGCCGACCGGAATCGCGCCCAGGCCGTGGCCGGCGTCATGGGAGGCGCCGCGTCCGAGGTGTCATCGTCCACGCGCGCGATCGTGTTCGAGAGCGCCTACTTCAAGCCGGCCTCCGTCCGCCGCACGAGCAAGCGGCTCGGCATGAAAACCGAAGCGTCCGCCCGCTTCGAACGGGGTGCCGACGTCAACGCACCTGTCGCGGCGCTTCGGCGGGCGATGGCGCTGATGGAGCAAATCGGAGCCGGCCGGGCATCCGGTCATGTCGTGGACCGGTACCCGAAGGTGGCGCTGCCTGCGCGCCTGCACCTTCGCCGCGAGCGCCTGACGTCGCTCCTCGGCGCGACGGTTGCGGATGCTGACGTCGAGCGAATCCTTCAGAGCCTTGGCCTGGACGTCTCCCGCGCGGCCGACGGCTGGGACGTCGTCGCGCCGACGTTTCGAGTAGACCTGCAGCGCGAGGTGGACCTCATCGAAGAGGTTGGCCGGCACCACGGTTTCGACAAGCTCGAGGCCGCGTTCCCGAGCGTCACGGCGCCGGCGCCACCGCCCGACCCGCGTATTGCGCGCGACCAGATGGTGCGGAAGGTCCTGACTGCGGCCGGACTCTCCGAAGCGGTGACGTTCGGCATGATCGACACGAAGGCGGCCCAGGCGTTTCTCACCGAACCCGCGGCGAATCACGTCCGAATCGAAAATCCGCTGTCCGCGTCGTTCGATGTGATGCGGGTGTCGCTTCTGCCGGGCCTCGTGGATGCCGTCGCGCGCAACCGGCGCCACGGCCGCCGCGATGTGGGACTGTTTGAAATCGGCGCGCGGTTCTCCGCCCAACGCGGCGAAACGCGCGGCGTGGCGCTGGCCTGGACCGGTGCCGCCGGCAGCCACTGGAAGAGCGGGGTCCGCGACATCGATTTCTTCGACGTCAAAGGCATCGTCGAACGGCTCGCGGAAGTCCTAGGGGTGGCGCCTCGCTTCGAACCGACTGCCCCGGCGGTGCCGCCGTTCCTCGTGACGGGTCACGCCGCCGACGTAATTGACGTCGTCAGTGGCGTGCCGCTCGGGATTGTCGGACTCGTCGCGCCGGCTGTCGCCGACGCTCGCGGCGCGCCGCGCCAGGACGCGCTGTTTGTCGCCGAGATCGACCTCGACCTCGCGTGGGCCGCGCGCAAGCAGCGGACCGACGGCGTGCAACCGCTGCCACGGCATCCATTCGTCGTCCGCGATCTCTCGATCGTGATCGACGATGCCTTGCCTGCGGAGATCATTCGTGGCACCATTCAGTCCGCCGCCGCGTCTGTGCCCGCGCCAATGACCAGCGTCGGCGTCTTCGATCGCTACGAAGGCAAGGGTGTGCCGAGCGGCAAGGTCAGCCTGTCCGTGCGCCTGACGTTCCAGTCGGCCGAGCGCACGCTCACCGACACCGAGGTGCAGCAGAGCGTCGATCGCATTCTGGAAGCTCTCGTGCGCGAGCACGGGGCCTTGCGGCGATAATGGGATTTGGTAATTGAGTAAATTGGTAATTGAGTAAATTGGTAATTGGATAATCGGGGCATCAGGGCAACGGGGCATCAGACTGGCCGATTGGTCGAAAACGCTCAATTGCCAGATTACTCAATTACTCGATTACCCAATTTGAGGGTCGGATATGGCAAAGACAGCGACGCGAGGTTTGGAGCTCGAACCCCTTGATCGACTCGAAGACAAAGTGAAGCGCCTCGTGGCGATGGTCGATCGCATGACCGCCGAACAGACGCGGGCCGCCGAAGAGAACCAGCGTTTGAAACATGAGATCGAAGCGCTCCGCGCCCGGGCGTCGTCGACCGAGGCGCTGACGACCGAGATCTCGGCGCTCAAAGACGAACGCGACGTCATTCGCACGCGCGTCGGCGAGATGCTCGACCAGTTGGAAGCGCTCAACCTGTAGCGGACTGCTGAATCATGTCTGATGCCGGCAATGTCATCCCGGTCGATATCTTCGGGCAGCGCTACTCCATCCGCACCACCCTCGATCCGGAGTACGTGAGCCGCCTGGCGACCTATGTGGACGAAAAGATGAAGGCGGCCGGCGACACGACGCCGAGCGGCGATCCGCTGAGGCTGTCGGTGCTCGCCGCCCTCAACGTCGCCGACGAGCTGTTCCGATGCCGCGAGACCACGCGCGCCAAGGACGGGAACCTGGCCGAACGCGCCGAAGAACTCGAACGCCTGCTCGACCGAGTGCTGCTCGCCTGACCGCCAAACCGTGAACCTTGAACCCTGAACCTGGAACGACTAATATCCTTGCTGGTTCCCTGCTTTGCTCGTGATGGCGGAAGGCTCGTTTGAGCCAACGTTTCATCTAAGTGAGTCGCGATGCCGCGTGGTGTGCATGCCTCTGTAAGAGGAAGCCTAAAGCGCGGCTTGTTTGAGCGGTTCCACCTGTTTACGCAGGTTCATCGACCTCCCCACACGGCAAAGCGGGGCTTTTGGCTCTCGCTCCATATTTTCGGTTTTTGACCGCGGGACTTTCCCGCGCGCGGCGCCGACTCCACGCAAGCCCGAAGTGGGTCACGGGAAAGGACGTCACGCGTGTTACCGATACTCGGATACTTCGTCAACCTTGCCATCACCCTGGTGGCGGCAGCGGCGGTGTTTGCCGTGTGGGTGGCGAACCGCAAACGCATCGCCGCCGAAACGGTCGGGCGCGCCGAAGAACAGGCGCTTCGAATCGTCAAGGACGCCGAGCGCGACGCGGACACCAAGAAGAAAGAAGCGCTCTTCGAAGCCAAGGAGAAGGCGCACGAGCTGGTCGTCGAGGCCGAACGCCAGGCGCGACAGGAGCGCCAGCAGGCGACGGCGATCGAGCAGACGCTCACCCGCCGCGACGCATCCCTCAACGAGCGTCAGACGATGCTCGACCGGCTTGAAAAAGACCTGAACGCCCGCGGCAGCACGGTCGCCGATCGCGAGAAATCCGTCACCGCCTCCACGAAAAAATACGAGGACTTGGTCGCCCGCCAGCAGCACGAGCTCGAGCGCGTCGCCAGCCTGACGGCCGACGAAGCCAAAGAGCTGCTGATCAAGCAGATCGAAGCCGACGCACGCCACGACAGCGCCAACTTACTGAAGCGACTCGACGCCGAAGCCCGCGAGACAGCGGTCGATCGCGCCAAGCACTACATCACTCAGGCCATCCAGCGCTGCGCTGGCGAGCACGCCGTCGAAACCACGGTCTCGGTCGTCGATCTTCCGAGCGACGATCTCAAGGGCCGCATCATCGGCCGCGAGGGACGCAATATTCGCGCCCTCGAGATGGCCACCGGCGTCGATCTCATCGTGGACGACACCCCGGGCGCGATCATCCTCTCCGGCTTCGACCCGTACCGACGCGAGATCGCGAAGCAGGCGATCGAACGCCTGATCGCGGACGGACGCATCCATCCCGCGCGCATCGAAGAAGTCGTGCAGAAGGTGAAAGACGAAACCGACGAGTCCATGCGCAAGGAGGGCGAGGCGGTGGCCTTCGACCTCGGCCTGCACGACCTGCATCCGGACGTCTGTCGTCTGATGGGCCGCCTCAGGTACCGCACGAGCTACGGACAGAACGTCCTCGCGCATTCGGCCGAAGTCGCCCGGCTGGCCGGCATCATGGCCCGCGAGGTCGGCCTCGACGCGCACGTGGCCGTCCGGGCCGCGTTCGTGCACGACATCGGCAAAGCGATCGACCGCGAGATGGAGGGCACGCACCTGCAGATCGGCATCGACTTCCTCCGCAAGCACGGCGAAAGCGAAGCGGTCGTGATGGCGATGGCCGCGCACCACATGGACATCGACTGGCCGTCGCTCGAGGCGATGATCGTCCAGGCCGCCGACGCGATTTCGGCGGCGCGCCCCGGCGCCCGCCGCGACATTCTCGAGTCGTACGTCAAGCGCCTCGAGAAGCTCGAAGGGATTGCCGATTCGTTCAAGGGTGTCTCGAAGTCGTTCGCGCTGCAGGCCGGCCGCGAAATCCGCATCATGGTGGAGAGCGAGAAGATTTCCGACGAAGAGGCCATCTGGCTCTCGAAAGACATCGCCCGCCGAATCGAGAACGAGCTCGAGTACCCGGGGCAGATCAAGGTCACGGTTATTCGCGAGACCCGTGCCACTGACTACGCCAAGTGACGCATCGGTGGACTGCGTTCGGTGGCCAGTGGTCGGTAACGAATTGAACCCAGTGCCGATCACCGATCACCGATCACCGGGCACCGTCGGCGATTTCACCGAAGGCGAGCTCATCGCGCGCATCGGGCGTCATCTGCCCCCGCCCCCAGACTGGATGCCCGTCGGCATCGGCGACGATGCCGCGGTCGTCGAGCCCCAGCGCAACCGCCTGGAGGTGTTGAGCGTGGACGCGCTGGTCGAAGGTGTCCACTTTGATCGGGCGTTCACCCCTCCCGACGCCATCGGTCACCGGGCGCTGGCCGTCAACCTCAGCGACCTCGCGGCCATGGGCGCCGAACCCCGCCTCTGCCTGCTCTCTCTCTCTCTACCCCCGACGTGGCCGGTGACCGAGTTCGACGCGATGATCGGCGGCTTGACGGCGCTCGCCGCGCGCCACGGCGTGCACGTCGCGGGGGGCAACCTGACGAGATCGCCCGGCCCGCTCCTGGTGGATGTCACCGTGTCGGGCGGGGTCAAGCGACGGCAGGTGCTGACACGCAGCGGCGCCCGGCCGGGCGACGAGCTGTACGTGACCGGCTCGCTCGGCGCGGCTGCGGCCGGATTACAGATGCTGCGGGAGACGACTCGGGAGGGCCTCAGGGCCGAGGCCGCCGGCGGCACCGATGCGGCGTGCGCCCGGCGTTATCTCTACCCGGAGCCCCGGATCCGAATGGGTCTGCTGCTCGGCAGGAACCGCGCGGCCAGCGCCTGCATCGACCTGAGCGACGGCCTGGCCGACGGCATCCACCACATCGCGGACCAAAGCGGCGTCGGTGCGATTATCGACGCCGAGACGCTCCCCCTCGAACCGGCAGCCCGGGCCTGGTTTGCGCGGAGCGTCGGGGACGCCGCGGCAGCAGCACTGACCGGGGGCGACGACTACGAGCTGCTGTTTGCCGTCCGACCAAGAACACGCGGCCGGCTCAAGGCAGCCGCCCGGCACGGCGACGTGCCGATAACCCGCGTCGGAGTGTGCACCGCCGGCCGCTCCGTCGTTCTACGCTGCGGTGCTCCCGGCCAGCAGAGTGAACGACCCATGCCGTCTGGGTACAGCCACTTCCGATGATTCATCTCACCAAGGGAATCCTGCGCCGGTGGCTGAGTACGCTGCTGCACGTTGACGACACACCGGAACGGACGGCCGCGGCCTTCGCGCTCGGCGTATTCTTCGGGTTTTCGCCGTTTCTGGGCCTTCACACGATCCTCGGGATTGCGTTTGCCTTTCTTCTGAACTTCAACCGGGTGGCCGTGCTGCTGGGCGTCTACGCGAACCTGCCGTGGATCATTGCGCCGTACTACGCATTTACGACGATGGTGGTGGGCGCACCGCTGACCGGGTACCGCATACCGCCGGCCTTCAGCGAGCAAGTCCGCGAAATGTTCGAGCTGTCGGTGCTCGGCCGGGACTTCTGGGCTCGTCTGGTGGCGATTCTGGAGCCCTTCTTCTGGCCGTACACGGTCGGTTCGCTGCTTGGCGCCGTCGTGCTGACCTGTTTCGCCTACCCGCTGGCGCTCGCCTTTCTCACCAGCCGCAGGAAAATCAGCCGTCTAATTCATAGCAGGGATGAGAGATAGCAGATCTGATACACATTGGGACTCCCGGGTGCAATTGCAGAATTGAAACCAGGGGATCGGGGGGTAGCCGTCTACAATTGCTGAGTGATTATTTCCCGTTCGGTCTGGCGGAAGGGCCTCGTCACCTGCGTGGCGGCGATCGCCTTCGTCTCGACCTACGAGGTCACCATCCTCGACTCGAAGTACGCCGCCCGGACGGGCGTGCTGCGCGAGACGACGGCCCTGCCTGCGCCTGGCGCGCGCCTGGCATTCAGCGCCACGGCCTACTGCAAAGGTCTGACGACGGCCTCGGGCGCCCCGGCGCAGTCGGGCATCGCCGCCGCCGACCCTGAGCTGCTGCCGGTCGGGTCGGTCATTGAGATTGAATCGACGCCCCCGCGCTACAGCGGCATCTATACCGTCCTCGACACCGGTCCGGCCATCCAGGGCCGCATCATCGACCTTTACATGTGGAGCTGCTACGAGGCACTCGACTTCGGCCGGCGGCCCATTCGCCTGACCGTGCTGCGCCTGGGCTGGAACCCTCAGGCGACGGCTCCTACCTTCCTCGAACGGCTCTTCAAACGACCCGAACGGGCTGTGACCCTGCCGTCGAGGCCGCTGCCCCAGGTGACTGCGGACAACGCACCACCAGTGGCCGACCCACCCGCCACGGACCACGCGCCACTGACCACGGACTGACCACCGGCCACGAGTCGCGAGCCAGGGCCACGTCAGGCTCTGTCCGGCAGATTCATCATCTTCGCGAGTTTCGGCCACCGAGGACTTTCGCGCAGCGGCCTGCAAATCGGGCCGTCGGCGAAAATAACGGCAAACGGCTCGCGCTGCTCGATCCTCCTTTCATACCAGTCAGCCGCGGCATCCATCTCCAGGCACAGCACGTGGTACAGAACTCTCCCAATCAGCGGGAGGGGTGCGTCTCCCATCTGCCGGACGAGTTCTTCTGCACGAACCTTCTCTCCAAGGCGGGTTAGGGCGCCGGCCAGGAGTCCGAACAAGTAGATGGCGTGGGCCGCTTCCGGGCCCGCAACAATGGCAGCGACGCGAAGCGCTGAGCAACACCTCGATCGGCCGGTGCTGTACGATACGTTGGAGAGTATTGACGCCTATGTCAGCACGTCATCGCACCACGATTCGCCTCGTCACCGGCAGCCTCGCCGCTGCGCTGTTCGCCGTCGTCGCAGCCGGACAAGCACCGGCAAGACACACGGCGGCAGGACAAGCGCCGAGTGAGGCCAACTTTTTCATCGAAACGCCCGCAGGGTGGAAAACTCCCCGGACGGCGTGGGGCGATCCGGACCTGCACGGCACGTGGCCGATTTCGTATGTGGGCAGCGTGCCGCTCGAGCGCTGCGCCGGCGGCTTCGGTGGCCGGGGTGGAGATCCGCCGCCTCCCTGTGATCCGCAAAAGGCGTTCTACACCGACGAGGAGTACCGAGCGCGGGCAGGCGAGAGGGCGGGGAGAGGAGATCGGTACGCGGATGCGATCAAGTCGGGTAACTTCGGCGGCGCGTTCCAGGCCGGCGTCGTCGACCCAACGGTCCTGCAGCGCCAGACATCGTTGATTGTGGACCCGCCGAATGGCCGCCTCCCCGAGATGACCGGCGAAGGCAAGCGGCTGTCGGCGCTGATGAGGAGCAGTTGGGCGCTCCCGGACGAGACGCCGACGTACGACTCCGAGTTCGACTTCGACACGTGGGATCGGTGCATCACGCGCGGAATGCCCGCGTCGATGTTCCCCTTCCGCTACAACAACGGCGTGCAGATCCTGCAGGCGCCCGGATACGTGATCCTCAACATGGAGATGATCCACGAGGCGCGCATCGTGCCGATCGGCGGCCCCGCGACCAATCCCGCGATCAAACAGTGGCTCGGCGTCTCCCGTGGACGCTGGGAAGGGGCCACACTGGTGATCGAAACCACCAACTTCAAGGCCGGCGCGTCGGCCACCAACATCGGCGTCGTGGGCTCGCCTCAAGGGAACCGCTTTCCGACAAGCGAGCGGATGAAGACGACGGAGCGGCTGACCCGAGTGAACGATCAGATGATGATCTATGAGATCACGACGGAGGATCCGGTCGTGCTCACCAGGCCGTGGACGGCGCGCTTCCCGCTGAAGCTCGACAACGGCTACCAGTGGTGGGAGTACGCCTGCCACGAGGGCAATCGCGCGATCCCGGATTACATCAGCACGTCGCGGGCGGAACGTGCGCAGGCCGCCAGCGCCGGCGGCGGACAAGGCAAGTAGCATCCGGCCGTCTTGCGATCACGGCGTGCCCTTCCAATTCAGGACGACGGTAATCGGCGACGCCGACTCGTCGGTCAACATGTTCAGCAGGAAACGCTGTCCGTCCTCGGACACGATGTATTCCTGTCGATCGATGGCGGGCACGGCGTTGCCGATGCGGGCTGCGAACAGTGCCACAGCGGTCCCAACCCGCGCGGTCTGCGCGGTCGAGTCCAGCACGATCGGAACGGCCGTGAGGCGGCCGTCCAGCGTCACATAGAAGAGCTCCCTGCCGTCGCCCCGCCACCGCACCTGAGCGCCCCCGTTGGTGGAGATGAGCGATTTGGCGCCCGGACCGGGAAACGGCTGCACGAACACCTCGTAGCGTCCCGACTCGTTGGATCCGTACGCCATCCATTTCCCGTCTGGAGAGAATTGCGCGTCGCGCTCCTCTGATTTCGTCTGAACCACCGGCACGGCCTTCCGATCGCCATCCATCCGCAATGCCCAGATGTCGAACCCCGAGGTCGGATCGGCATCACGAAACAGCAGCCATCGTCCGTCACGGGACCAGTCCATGACGCTCTTGGTGTGCGGGGACGTCAGAAGCAGCGCCTCGCTCCCCGCGCCGGTGGTCGACTTCTCGTACAGGTCGACCGGGCCCTGGCGGCTCGAGCCGAACGCAATCCGTCGGCCGTCGGGCGACCAGATGGGATTGACGTCGGTGGCCGCATCGGACACGATCAACTGGCTCAGCACGCCTCGGTTGAGCTCGAGTTGCCAGATATCGATGTTGCCGTCGATCGTCCGCTGCAATGCCAGCCGGCTGCCGTCAGGCGAGAGCGAAGGATTGAGCGCCGATCCACTGATCGGTTCACCAATTTTCGAAATCTCTCGACCCGATCGATCGAACCAGACGAATTGCCGCTGGCCCGACGACAGCCCCGCCCGATAGACGAAGGGGCCCGTGGTCGACGCCGAAATCGCGGCGCTGCCGCCTCCGCCCGCTGCCATCTCTTCGGCGACGGGAAACGCTCTGCCGGACAGCTCCAGCCGGTTGACGTCGAACTTTTGCGCGAACAGTGTCCCTTGCTTGACGAACAACAGCTGACCAACGGAGGAGTACTCCGCGGCCGCGTCGGCCTCGAGCAGGCGCTTCGGCCGTTCTCCGTCGAGATGGCCGAGATAGACGCCTCGTACTTCGGGAGAGCCCTGGACGAAAAACAAGAAGTGCCGTGAGTCGGGAAGGAATCGCGGGGACACATGATTCTGCTGGTGCGCTTCGAGGCGGGTCAACGGTGTGACCTCGGCAGCCGTGCCGGTCGTCCGCAGTAACGCGCCGCTGTTGGTTGCCGTGAACAGGATGGTCCCGTCGCGATTCCACGCCCCGCCGCGGCCCGCCGGCGCACTGGCCAATACTTGGACCAATCCGCTGTCGAGGTCGATCCGTTTCAGTTTGCCGTCGGCGAAGAACCCGATGGCACGGTTGTCCGGCGACCAGAACGGAAGCGTGGCCCCGTAGGTGCCCGCGAGCGGCCGCGATGACGTGGAAGAAAGCGCCCGCAGCCACAACCTTGACTGCCCGGGACCGGCGACAAACGCGACGGTCTCCCCGTTCGGTGAGATCGCCACGGACACCGTGTCGATGTTGTCGGTTGCACTCGGCGTGATGATCTCGAGCCGGGTTTCCGGCGCGGCAGGCGCCGGACCGAGCGCCACGACTGCGAGCGCGGCCGCGACGAGCGTGACAAGAACCAGGCCGCCGGCGAGCCATGCGCGCGCGCGGCGGCCGGCAGCGGCCGGCGCGCCGATCGGGGCGTCGAGTGGCGACTCGTCGAGCTCGAGCCGCGCGTCACGGATGTCGGCGAGCCGGTGCCTGAGATCCTTCTGCAGGCAGCGCCGCAAGAGGCGCCGCACGCTTTCGGGCGCGTCGGGGGGCAATCGCGACCAGGGCGGCTCGGCGCGCATGATGGCGCCAATCGTCTCGGCGAGGTCATCGCCCGCAAATGCGCGGCCGCCCGTCAACATCTCGAAGAGCACACACCCGAACGCCCAGATGTCGGCGGCTCTATCGACGGTTTTTCCGCGAGCCTGCTCGGGGCTCATATAGGCCGCGGTCCCGAGGATGACGCCTGCGTGCGTCATCGCCGGACTGGTGATCGTCGGCGATGCTGTGAGATCCGCCGTGTAAGGTCCCGAGCCTGAAGCAGGACCGAACGCCTTCGCCAGCCCGAAGTCCAGCACCTTCACGGTGCCGTCGGCCCGAACCTTGATATTCGCCGGCTTCAGGTCGCGATGCACGATGCCCTGCTCGTGCGCGGCCGCGAGGGCGTCCGCAATCTGCCGCGCGATCGGCATCGCCTCGGCAAGTGGAAGACCCGCGCGCGCGATCCGGTCGGCCAGAGTTGGACCCTCGACGAGTTCCAGGACGAGCGCCCGGTCTTCCAGACCGTAAATCGCGGCGATGTTCGGATGATTCAACGTCGCCAGGAGCTCCGCTTCACGCTGGAATCGCGCAAGCCGATCGGGATCCCGGGAGAAGACCTCCGGCAGCACCTTGATCGCCACCTCGCGCTTCAGGCGCGTGTCGCGCGCACGATACACCTCGCCCATTCCGCCCGCGCCAAGCGCGGACACCACTTCATACGGGCCGAGTTGCGTGCCGGCGATCAGGGGCATGGGCGGCGAGTCGATTCTAACGGGCGGTCCTCGGGCGGCCAAGAAAGAAAGGAGTGACCGGCCTGACGCTCCGGCCGGCGCAGGAGTCGGCGCACATCCCAGCAGCTGTCATTTGCTCGTCACCAAATCTCGCGGATTCATCCCATCATTTCCGCCGGCAGCCAAGACGCCGGCCCACGTCTCCACGTCTAACAAGACAACAGGAGGCGTATGCACAAGATCGCGAGTCCGATCGTTCTTATCGCGTGCGCGGCGATGGCTGCATCGTCCGCCACAGCCGGCTATACCGCGGTGGCAGGGACGAAAGCCGCTCTTCTCGGGACGAACGCAGCACAGGAAGCCGACAGTGCCGATGCGATGTGGAAGCGTGTGCGACGTCTCGAACCCGGCACCCGGATCACCGTCACCGTCAGCGGCGCCGCACCAGTCGAGCGCTATCTCGTTCAGTTGGACGACACGGAGCTGGTGGTGCTGAATCTCGGCGCGCCGAATCTGCCGACGCGCCAGCTGTTGAACATGGCCATCACCCAACCCGGCTGGATGGCCGCGACGGCGAAGACGACGTACAAGAACAACAGCCTGCGTGTCGGCCCGGACGGCGTGTTCGTGAAGGACAAGAAGGTGGCCAATCTCAGCCAGGTCGTCGAGCATGTGAACCGTTCGCGCGTGAGCGACGTGGTCACACGTTAGCTCGTCAGCTGCGCGCTGGCGGTCTTGTACTGCAGCTCGAACAGCTTGTAGTAGATCCCGCGCTCGGCGAGCAGTTCCTGGTGGGTCCCCGATTCCCGCAGGTGGCCCTTGTGCAGGACGAGAATCCGGTCCATGTCCTGAATGGTCGACAGGCGGTGCGCGATGGCAATGGTCGTACGGCCCGTCATCAGAACGCGCAGGGCGTCGCGGATGAGGAGCTCCGTTTCCGTGTCGACGCTCGATGTGGCTTCGTCGAGGATGAGCACGCGCGGCTCGAACGCCAGGGCGCGCGCAAACGACAGCAACTGCTTCTGCCCGACCGACAATGTCGCGCCCCGTTCGGCCACGGCGGTGCCGTACGCGTTCGGCAGCCGCTGAATGAATGCGTCCGCATGCACGGACTCGGCGGCCCGCCGCACGCGCTCGTCGTCTACTCCCTGGTTGCCGAGCCGGATGTTGTCGGCGATGGTCCCCGAAAACAGATGCACGTCCTGCAACACGAGGCTGACCAGCCCTCGAAGCTCGGCGAGGTCGAGCTCTCGAATGTCGATGCCGTCCACGGTGATCCGACCCCGGCTGACGTCGTAGAAGCGGAGCAGAAGATTCGTCAGCGTCGATTTGCCGGCGCCGGTGGCTCCGACGATGCCGACGCGCTGGCCGGGTTTGACTTCGAAGCTGACGTCGCGGAGCACGTATTCGGCTTCGTCTCCGGCATTGTCTCCTGGGCGGGCCCCTACCCCCCGGTCGTTGTACGCGAACCACACGTTCTCGAAGACGATGTGTCCGGCGGCCGCGGCGGTTGGCCGCACTGGGCCGGTCGGGCGATTGGACGACCACCGGTTCGTCGAGCAAGTTGAAGATCCGCTCGGACGAGGCCATGGCGGACTGGAGTACGTTGAACTTCTCCGACATGTCGCTGATCGGCCGGAAGAAGCGCTGCGAGTACCTGCAGGAACGCGACCAGGGCGCCCAGCGTCAGCGTGCCTCCGAGGACGCTCGCACCGCCATACCAGATGATCAGCGCCGCCGCGAGCGCGGCGACGACTTCGATTGCGGGATAGAACACCGCGTAGTAGAAGATCGAATCGAAGTTCGCGTCGCGATGCTGGCGGTCGATCTCGTCGAAGCGCTCGAAGTTCCTCGCCTCGCGTCTGAACAGCTGCACCGTCGTCATGCCGGTGATGTTCTCCTGCAGAAAGGCGTTGATGCGCGCGATGAGGCCCCGGACGACGCGGTAGGAATCGCGCACGTGGCGACGGAACCACTGCGCGATGAGCACGATGAGCGGCAGCACCGCGAAGGAGACGAGCGCCAGCCGCCAGTTCATCCCGACCATGACGGACATGATGCCAACCAACGTGAACACGTCGCCGAAAATCGTGACGACGCCCGAGGTGAACAGATCGTTCAGGACGTCCACGTCCGAGGTGACCCGCGTCATCAGCCGGCCGACGGGGTTGCGGTCGTAGTAGCGAAGGTCGAGCCGCTGCAGGTGCCTGTAGATATCCATCCGCAGGTCGAACATGATTCGCTGTCCGGTCAGCTGCATCGTCCAGGTCTGGACATACTCGAGCGCGAACGCGGTCACGAGAACGGCCAGGTAGGCCGCGGCGAGCCGGTCGAGGCCTTCCAGACGCCGGACACCGATGTACCGATCGATGGCCACCATGACGAGGTAGGGCTGTGCGAGCTGCGCGGCGGCGCCGGCAATGATGGCGGCCAGCGCCACCGCGACCTGACGCCAATGAGGACGCAGATAGGCCAGGAGACGCCGCATCAGACGCGCGTCGTACGCTTTTCCGAGAACGTCCTCGTCGTGCACCGAGGTCGTCACGACGCGGCCAGCTCCTCTTCGAGCAGTTGATTCTTGTAGAGCGCGGCGTACAGGCCGCCCCGTGCCACCAGCGTGTCGTGCGTGCCGCGCTCGGCGATGCGGCCGCCCTCGAGCACGAGGATCTGGTCGGCGTCGCGCACGGTCGAAATGCGGTGCGAGACGATGATCGAGGTGCGTTGGCGCATCACGACGCGCAGACGCGACAGGATCTCTTCCTCCGTATACGTATCCACGGCCGACAAGGCATCGTCGAGGATCAGGATTTTGGGGTCGATCGCCACGGCACGTGCGAGCGCCGTGCGCTGTTTTTGTCCGCCCGACAACGTGATGCCACGCTCACCCACCAGCGTCTCATAGCCGCGAGGGAAGTCCGCCACGTCCTTGTCGAGGCGCGCCACGGCCGACGCCGCGAGAATCCGTTCGTGGCGTGCTGACGTATCGCTCCATGCCGACGCATCGAGCCCGAACGCCACGTTGTCGGCGAGCGTGTCGGAGAAGAGAAACGGCTCCTGCGGGACAAACCCGATCGCCCCTCGCAGCTCGGCGAGCGGCATGTCCCGCACATCGACGCCGTCCACGAACACGGTGCCTGGCGGCGGATCGTGCAGCCGCGCGAGCAGGCTGATGAGCGTGGATTTACCCGAACCGGTCGGTCCGACCAGCGCCACGGTCTGACCCGCCTCGACGCGCACCGAAATTTCGCTCACCACTGGCGTCGCGCCGTAGCCGAACGTGAGGTGGCGGAATTCGATCTCGCCGCGGATGGCCCGTGGGCCGGGGCTCTTCGCCCCGCCGATCGGCGGGCCTGAAACGTCCGCCCTACGAGAAAGGTCCGGCATCCCAGGCTGGTCCGCGATGGCCGGCGCGGTTTCGAGCACTTCGAGCATGCGCTTCCACGACGCCATCCCCCGCTGCAGCATGTTCGTCACCCAGCCAAACGCGATCATCGGCCAGCTGAGGAGCGTCAGGTACGCGTTGAACGCGACGAACTGGCCGACCGTGATGCGTCCGGAAATGACGTCGCGGCTGCCGGCCCAGAGCACGACCAGCGCGCCCAGGCCGAGCAACAGCGACATGCAGGGGAAGAAAAGCCCCTGGACCGATATCAGCCTGCGGTTGCGGCGCAGGTATTCGTCGTTCGCCCGCCGAAAGCGATCGACCTCGGCCTGCTCCTGCCGGTACGCGCGAACGACGCGGACGCCGGACAGGGCCTCCTGCGCGACCGCGCTCACTTCGGACAACTGCGCCTGAATCTGCTCGAATCGCTTGTGGATCACGCGGCCGAAGTAGCTCACCGAAATCGAGACGAACGGCAGCGGGATGAGCGCCAGCAGCGTCAATCGCGCGTCAATCGCGATCATCAGCGCCAGGGCGACCACGAAGGTCAGCAGTGTGTTCGACGCATACATCACCGACGGCCCGATCATCATCCGCACCGCATTGAGGTCGTTGGTGGCGCGCGACATCAGGTCGCCGGTCCGGTGCGTCTGGAAGTACGAGATGGGCAGCGCCTGCAGGTGCGCGAAGAAGTCGTTGCGCATGTCGTACTCGATCTCGCGCGACACACCGGTGAGAATCCGCCGCATGAGAAACCGGAACACGCCGCTCACGATACCCACGGCGAGCAGCAGCGTGCCGTACCCGATGAGCTTGGCCACGGTGACTCCGCGCGTCAGGTCGTCAATGGCGTAGCCAAGCACCCTGGGCGCGACGAGCGCGACACTGGTCGTGATCACCACGCATCCCAGGCCCAGCAGGAAATCTCGACGGTATCGGAGGGCGTAACCGAGCAGCCGCGTGAACGGAGACATTGCCAGACGACTATCTTAGCTGTTATTCTGAGGATGCCTTCCAGCGCAGGCCTCTCCCCAGCGGGCCTTGTACTTTCCGGAGCCGAAGACTGTCTATGACGAATCGACCCGCTGTCCGTTTGTACACGTTCACCACCTTGACGCTGGCGCTCCTGCTGATCGTTGTCGGAGCGGCGCCGGCGCGCGCGCAGTTTCAGCCGCGGCCCGTCGGCGATCCGGCCACGGGCGAGAGTTTCCACATCGAAGGCGCCATCGGTTTCTGGTCGCCTTCGGCCGACATGCACATCGCGAGCACCGGGCTCGGCCAGATCGGCACGAACATCGACTTCAAGAACGATCTGGGGATGCAGGACCACGGGTTTCCCGAGTTCCACCTGGTGCTGAGGCCCGCGAGAAAACACAAGTTTCGCCTGCAGTACATCCCGCTCAACTACACGCAGACCGCGACTTCTCAAACGGAGCATCATCTTCAACGGCCAGCTCTATGCGTTGAATCTGCCGATCAACTCGACGCTCGACTGGAAGGCGTGGCGCTTCGGGTACGAGTACGACTTCATCTATCGGGATCGCGGGTTCGTGGGGTTCCTGTTCGACATCAAGAACACCGACGTCAGCGCGACGCTGGCCAGCCCGATACGCTCGGATTTTGCCAGGGCGCAAGCCCCGGTCCCCACCTTTGGCGCGATCTTCCGGGTCTATCCCCTGTCCAATATTTCGGTGACCGGTGAAATCACCGGGGCCAGCGTCAGCTGGCTGCCCACGTCGCTCATCAAGGACACCGAGGGCCACTTCTTCGACATCGACTTCTACGGAACGCTGAACTTCACCAACAACGTCGGCGTGCAAGGCGGCTATCGGTCGTTCGACATCGGCTACCTGCTGAAGACCGATAGCGGCGACTTCAAGCTGAAGGGCCCGTACTTCGGCGTCGTGCTCCGGTACTAAGACCCGCGAATCCCACGTCCGCACGGTCCCACCGACTTGCACGGGTGACCTTCCAAGGCGTATGGTGGCCATCGATGAGCCATGACGAATGGGGCCCGATGTGGGTGGGAGGGGCCATCTCATCGCGCGATTCTCCGCCTCCCGCTGTCGGAGTTCTGGTCGAGTTCGGCGCGCTGTCGCGCCGGGGCGCCGAGCGCCCGGTGAACACCGACCACTATCTGGTGCTGCGCCTGGGCCGGCACCAGGAAACGCTCCTGACGAGCCTTCCCGCTTCCGAGGTGCCGCGGCGCTTCGACGAGTACGGCTACGCGATGCTGGTTGCCGATGGCGTGGGCGGCCACGGCGAAGCCGCCAGCCGGCTCGCCGTCGCCACGCTCGCGCACCTGGCCATCCACTTCGGCCGATGGAACGTGAGAATCGATGACGGCATCGCGCAGGAGGTCATGGCGCGCGCCGAACGCTTCTACCGCAAGGTCGATTCACGGCTGCGGCGCCAACCCAACGACCGCCCGCCCGGGCTGCAAACGACGCTGACGGCTGTCTACAGCGCGGGCCGCGACCTGTTCCTCGCACATGTCGGACATTCGCGCGCCTATCTGGTCCGCAACCGGGAGATCGTCCGCTTGACGCGCGACCACACGCTCGCGGACGAACCGGCGAGGGGCAATGGGCCGCTCGTCGACGTCGCGACCGCGACGCGGGACCTTCACCATATCCTGATGGAAACGATCGGCACGGCCGACCCGGCCGGCCCCATGATCGACATCGACCGTTGTCGCCTCGCGAACGGCGACGTCGTGCTCCTGTGTAGCAACGGGCTGACCGATGTGCTCAGCGAGGCCCAGATTGCCGCGGTCCTCAGCTCCGACAGCACGCCCCAAGAGCAGTGCGCCACGCTAATCAACCTCGCCGCCGACGCCGGTGCACGCGACGATGTGACCGCAGTGGTGTCGCGCTATTGCATCCCCGAGGGAGACGACGCCGCCTAGGACAGGACTGCACGGTGACCGCCGTCACAGGCTGGCCACACCGCCGCACGCGTCCGTCGATCAGTGCGGGCGCGCGCCGGCGGCGGCCGGGACGAGCTTCGCGAACCTGCGATCGGCTTCGAGCAGCGTCTCGTCTTTCTTGCAGTAGCAGAAGCGCAGCTTCGTCCTGCCCTTTGCCGCGTTCTTGTAGAAGCTGCTGCCGGGCACGGCCGCCACGCCGACGTCTTTCACCAGATACCGCGCGAACTCGACATCGTCTCTGAATCCGAACCCGCTGATGTCGGTCATGATGTAGTACGCGCCGTACGGCTTGTAGCAGGTGAAGTGATGGCGCTCGAGGATCTCGAGCAGCACGTCGCGCAGCCGTTGATATTTCGCCGCGACGTCGAGGTAGTACTGATCGGGCAGGCCGAGCGCCACCGCTCCGGCTTCCTGGAGCGGGGCCGGCGCGCCGACCGTCAGAAAATCGTGGACCTTTCGAATCGCCCCGGTGAGCGACGGCGGCGAAATCGTCCAGCCCACTCGCCACCCGGTGACGCTGTACGTCTTCGACAAGCCGTTGATCGTCACCGTGCGATCCGACATTCCCGGCAGCGTCGCGATCGGCACGTGCTGATGGCCGTCGTAGATGATGTGCTCGTAGATCTCGTCGGTGATCGCGATCGCGTCCCACTTGCGGCAGAGCGCGGCGATGACCTCGAGCTCGTCGCGCGTGAACACCTTGCCCGGTCGGGTTGTTCGGCGTGTTGATGATGATGGCCTTCGTCTTCTCGTTGAAGGCGGCCGCCAGCTCGTCGGGATCGAACGTCCAATCGGGCTCGTGCAGCGTGACGTATCGCGGCGTGGCGCCCGAAAGAATGGCGTCCGGTCCGTAGTTCTCGTAGAACGGCTCGAAGACGATCACCTCGTCGCCCGGATCGATGATTGCCATCATCGTCGCCATCGTCGCCTCGGTGCAGCCGCAGCAGACGGTGACCTGCTCGTCGGCGACGACTTCAAGTCCGTAGCGGCGGGTGAACTCGCGCGCAACCGCCTCGCGCAACGGCCGCGCGCCCCAGGTGACCGCGTACTGGTTGACGTCGGCGTTGATCGCCGCGCACGCGGCCTGCTTGACCGACGCCGGCGCCGGGAAGTCGGGGAACCCCTGCGACAGGTTGACGCCGCCGTGGGCGTCGCTCAGCCGAGTCATCTCGCGGATGACCGACTCGGTGAACTGCAGGGCTTTCTTGGAGCCGGTGAGCTTCGACATGAGAGTGAGAGTATAACGTTCAGGCCGCCGTGCGTCGCTTCCGGACCGGCTTGGCGGCCGCGGGGGCTTTCTTTTTCGGCGCGGCCTTCGCCTTCTTCGTCGCGAGCGCCGGGTCGACGTCCGACGCGGCCGCCGCCGCACGCTTGATTCCCGGAATCTCGTCGTCGCCGGTGACGCCGGCCCCAGGGCCATAGATCCGGCGGTAGTCCTCGGCGGTTCCGAGGATTTTCCTCACGTAATTCTGCGTCTCGGGGTAAGGGATGTCGTCGATGAATTCCTCTCCGGAGAGGCCCGGACGCTCGCTCATCCAGCGATGCACCGGGCGCTCACCGGCGTTGTAGCTCGCCAGCACCAGGTGCAAGTCGCCGAACTCGCGGATCTTGTCCGCCAGATAGGCCGTTCCGATCCGGATATTCGCTTCCGGATCGATGAGCGATCTTCGCCGAGTAACTGATCTGGAGCCGCCGCGCATATTGCCTGGCGGTCGGCGGCGCGAGCTGCAGCAGGCCCACAGCCTTGGCGGGCGATCGAATGTTGGCGACGAACGTGGACTCCTGGGCCGCCAGCGCGGCGACCAGATAGGGGTCGAGGCCGCGTTCGGCCGCGTTCCTCTGGATCGAGTCCCAGTAGGCCATCGGGAAGATGATTCGGAGGATCTCGCGAGGCAGATGCTCGCCGCCGGCCGCCAGATACTGCGGATAGGCGCGCTTCATGAGGTTGATGGCGCCGCGGTAGAGGCTGAACTGCTCCGACCCCGACGTCAGCGTCCCCTGTTCGCGATACGTCCACGCAATCGTCGCCGCGATCGGCGACGTGGCTCCCCACACCTTTTCGGCATAGCGCAGCTCGTCGATCGCCTGGTCGTAGATCCGCGCGGCGAGCAGTGCGCGGACAACCGCCGCGTTGGGCGGCAGCGGCGACACAGGCAGAGGACCCTCGTCAGTTGTTCCAGCCTCTGACGGCGTTCCTGCCCCTGGCCCGGCCGCTCCAGCGCGGGAGACGACGAGCCGGCGCTCGGGCATGCGGCCGTCCAGACGCGCGACCGCCAGGCGCCCGTAGTAACTGTTCAGATAGTCCAGCGCCGCGACCGTGTATCGCGCCTGCGCCTGTGGTCGTTCGCCGAGCGCATCGTGCGCGCGGCCCGACCAGTACAGCCACGCGGGACGATAATCGGACCGCGGGAAATCAGTCGCCGCGCTCGCGAAGACCCGTGCCGTCTCGCGGTACTCCTTGTTCCGGTACGCTCTCCATCCGATTTTCCAGGCCGCGCGTTCGGCATAGCGACCCTTGGGAAACTTCTCGTACAGCTCGCGGAACGCCAGATCGGCGGCATCGTCGTCGTCCTCACGGATGTAGGACGTACCGAGGTTGTTCAGCGCCTCCTCGGCCCAGTTCTCTGTCGGAAACTCGGTGACGACGCGGTGGATCAATTCGAGGTACCGACTGCGGTCGCCAAGGTCGTGGAGGGCGAGAGCTTCGAAATACAGGGCTTCGGCCTGACGCGGTCCGTTCTCGAGATATGGGCGGACGCCGTCGCGCGTGTTGCGGGGGCGTTTGAGGAAGTAGTCGGCCTCGGCCAGACGGAGACGCACCAGATTGCGGTCGGCCCCTTCCGTCGAAGGCCTGAGCCGGTCAAAGGCGGCTCGCGCGGGCCCGAACTGCTTGGCGGCAAAGAGCCGCTCGGCGCGGTTCAGCTCGCGTCGGTATCGGGGGTTGCCCGGTCCGATCGGCTCGTTGCCGAGCTCCGCGGCGGCCGCATCCGACGACTCGCTGAACGGATACTCGAAATACACGCGTTCGAATGCCGCCGTCGCCTTTTCGTCGGCGCCAATCGATCTGGCGGTCTTCCCCACCCGCATGAGCACCTGGTCCGGCATCGTGGTGGCCATGACCGCCAGCCGCTCGTAGACGGCAAGTGCTGCCGCCCGATCGCCGAGCGCTTCGTGACACTCGGCTTCGCGCAACGCGGAGCCTTCGACCAGGAAGCCCGTCAACGCGTGCGCCTGAAGCGCCTGGAACGTGGCGCGCGCCTCGGCGGGCCGACCGAGATGGAGTTGGGCCAGTCCTTTATAAAACTCGACGTACGCACCGAGCGGACCGTCCTGGGCGGTCGCCGGGTGCGTCAGCAGCGTCAGCGCTTTCGCATGGCTGCCGTCGAGCTCGAACGTGATGGCCGTCGCGAGATTGGCCTCTGCCGCCGTCCTGACCCGACCCTTTTCCGGAGCCATCCAGAGCTGTGAGAGGTCGCGAGGCAGGCGCGGGTGGTCGGTCGGCCGCAACACGATGGAAGACTGCGGCTCCGCGCGCCCCACAGCCGTGGCGGCCAGGAAGAGCGCCGCCAACAGGGTCCGCTTCACGACACGCTCGGGTTCGCGAACAGGCTCGCGTCGCCTCCACCCAGCGTGCGAACGAGCTCGGCATGAAAGCATTCAGACGCGCCCCGCCGGTGCGCCGGCACGCGCTGTTCGTAGAGCGATCGCGCCCGCGCGATCTCGCCTCCCAGGCGTGTCGCCAGATCGCGATCGCGCCGCCCGGCGACGACGGCCTCTTCGTGGTACAGCTTGATCTCCGAAATGAGAAGGCGCGCGTAACGCTGCGCGGCCTCATCTTGTTGGGCGTCTTCGCCGCCGGCCGTGACGCCGGGAGCGCCGCCGGCGCCTGCGCGGCTCTGCGACCCGGTGTCGGCTCCAATGATCGAGCGGGCGGCCTTGAACGCCGTCGTGGCTTCGAGCGCCCGCGCGGCGTGCCTGGCCAGCACTTCGAGAGCCGCGGGGTCAGGGTTCACGGTTCCCGGTTCAGGGTTCTTCCCCTGATCGTCGGCGTACAGGACGGCCACGACCTCGCCCGCCAGGGCAATCGGGATGGCCATCGCATTGATTTTTCCGACGCCGACCAGCTTCGCAAACAGGGGCACCGGCTTACCGGACGCGCTCGTGGAGCTTGCGCGCTTGCGCTCGACCGCATCGGCGACGATGTTCGCGTCGCCGAGTGGGAGCTCGATTGGACAATCTTCGTCGAACGATGCCGGGAAGCCGACGAAGCGCCAGCGGCGGAGGCGATTGCCGCTCACCAGCAGGACGCCGACGCGCGAGGCTGCGTGGGCGGCGCTCCCGGCGAGGGTGTCGAGGATTTCGCTGAGCGAACGCGCCTCGTCGATGGCCCGAACGCCCTCGACAAGCCCGTCGAGAGCGGTCCGGTCGGCTCCCGCTCGATCCGATGCGGCTCGCTCGGCTGCGGCTCGTCGGCCGTGCGGCCCGTTCGGCTGCGGCTCGTTCGGTTGTGGCGCGCTCGGATGCCACAACCGCGGCCAGTTCGGCCGCCTGAGCGGCAACCGCGGCGTCGCGGTCGGCTTTCGCAGACGCGGAGAGCTCGTCCGCAATGGCCTGCAACTCGCGACTGATCTCGTCGCGCAGGCGATCGCCCAGGGTATCGACGGCGGTTTTGAGAGAATCGTCAAATGTCATGATCGTCTGACCTGAGGGCCGTGCTGGGAGTGCAGGCTTGCCTGTTCTATCGGCTGTATTATACGACAACTCCAATGAGTACAGTGATTTGACCGGACGTTTCACAGAGACACGTGGTACAATGGCGGCCAGCCAGAACACGAGCTGGCCCCATAGCCTTTTCGGTCTCTCATCATGGGGGCGACACGGCTTCGACGGGGGTAAAGACTCGTGGGATGCATGCCGAGCCCCATCGACTCGTAAATCCGATGGAACACAACGTAACTGCGAACACGCAGCTGCCTCTCGCGGCTTAACTAACACTTAAGTCCGCGACGTCCACCTCGTCCTCGCCTGTGGGGCGGGGCTGGATGTCATAAATGCAGGCTGGCCGCCACGTGCTGTTCCGACGTGTGGCGGCGAGACAAATCGGGGCTAGCGGCCCACGGTTTCCGTCGCTCTTTGACGTGGGTCCGCGAACATACAAGAGCGGCTACGCATGTAGAGTCCCGCGATGGCGTACTTTCGGACGCGGGTTCGACTCCCGCCGCCTCCACCATCCCTCGCTTCGCTCGGCCTGGTTTCGGCGACGCGTCCAGGCTTCGAGCGACGAACTTCGTTCGTCGCTCTCGGCACGACTCCCGCCGCCTCCGAGCTTCGCTCTTTCGCCAGAAGTTTGCCCACCACCGTAGCGCGCAGCGCGAAGGTAGGCCGCTGACTGCCCGCGCAGAGCTACGTCCGGCAAGCCAATTCTCCGCACTTCGTTCGTCGAATTGTCAGCGACGCGTCCAGGCTTCGAACCGCTTCCGAATGTTCTGAGGGTCACACACTCGTAGCGACGGCGCGCAGAGTTGCGCGCGAGCGTCGTCGGTGGCTGCCCGAACGTACTGCTGCGGATGACGCCGAGGCCTCGACCGCACGCTCGAGCTGAACCACGCCGGCCTTGAGCTGGCGGCGAAGCCACAGGTGCGCCGGATCGCGATCGTGCGCCCGGTGCCACTGCAACACTTCGACTATCGGCGGGATCTCGACAGGCACTCGCAGCAGCTTGATGGGCAGGAGTTCGGCATACTTGCGAGCCAGCCTGGCTGGGACCGTCGCGATGCGTTCGGTGCCGATGACCAGTTGCGGCGCCAGGTCGAAGCTCGCCGTGACGACCTCGACGTTCCGTCTGCAGTTCACGGCGCGCAGCATCCGCTCATCGTAATTGGCCGAGCCGCGCTCGCCGACGTGGACAATGACATGGCCAAGCGCCAAATACTGTTCAACGGAGATTGTGGCGCCGATCGCTCGGTTCTTGCTCCACGCGACGCACATGTGCGTGTCTTCGAACAACACTTCTTTCGGGTGGACGACAGATGCGTACAACTCCGGCGCGATCAAAAAATCGAGCTCGCCGGATTCGAGATCTTCGGTGGCGCGCCTGCCGACGGGCCGGAGCTCGAACGTGATCGACGGGGATTGGCACTGGATCTCCCGCAGGACCTCCACCATCAGCACACTCATCACGTAGTCCGATACCGCGATCGAGAAATGCCGCGTCGAGGTTGCCGCCTCGAAACGCGGTTTGGTGACGATCGTCTGCTGCACCTGCAGCAGGACGTCGCGCACCGGCTGGACCAAATCCTGCGCCAATGGCGTGAGCACCATCTGCCGTCCCACCGGCACGAGCAGCTCGTCCTTGAAAGAATTCGCGGAGCCGGGCAAGTCCGCCGCTCATCGCCGACTGACTCAGGTTCATCCGCAAACCCGCGCGGGTCACGTTCTTCTCCGTCAGCAGCGCGTCGAGCGTCACGAGCAGGTTCAAATCGAAGCGGTACAAATGCATCGGCCCGGCTCCTTCGGTCATCAATTATACCGATGGTTCAGGCGCCAGCGAACCGCCGACGTGATGTCAGAGCAGTATGGCTCGAGCCCTGCGTCGCCTATTTGTAGCGACGGCCGTGCTTCACGACGATCCTGGCCTCGCGCAGAGCATCCATGTGGCGCAGCGGGTCGCCGCGCACGGCGATGAGGTCCGCGAACTTCCCTTCGCGGAGCGAGCCTGACTCGCCCGCTGCGCCCATGACGCCGGCCGCGTCGAGGGTCATCTTGCGGATGACCGTCATCGGATCCATGCCCAGCTCACGGACCCAGAGATCGGCCTCCATCCATGTCGCGTGGCCGGTCACTTCGCCCCAACTCCCGACGTCGGTCCCGAAAACGATTTCGACGCCAAGGTCGCGGATCTGGGCCACCTTCCGCTTCACGATCGCATTGACCTCGTCCTGGCTCTGCGTCGCCCCGCCTCGTCCTCGCCCGCCTGCGCCCGTTCTCGTCGCGATCGCACGGCGCACGTCGTCGGCGATCGATTTGGGCAGTCCGATGAAGTTCGCCGGGTCATCCAGGAACTCCGGATTCGACGCGAGGTACGCGGCATTCAACTGGCCATTTCCTCCGGCGGTAATCGTCCAATACAGCGGCGGTCCATTCGTCACCCGCTCGCGAATCATCGCGACGATGTCGGCCGGGTATTCCGGGGTTTGAGTGCGCAGGTGCTGAAAATCGTCGACGCCCGCGATCAACCCCTGTCGAATTTCCGCGTCGCTAAAGGCATGTGCAGCCACTTTGCGGCCACGCGCATGCGCTTCATCGACGATGGCCTTCATCTCGTCAGCGGTCAACTGGTCGGCGTTGATGATCTTGATCCAATCGACGCCCTGGTCGATGAGCTGCCTGGTCTTGGCCCTCGCGTCGTCCGCGCCGGACACATTCTGCGTTTGGACGGCGCTGGGATTTGCTCCTTTCGTCAGCGCCGGCCCCGCGACATACAGCGTTGGTCCCGGGAGCTCTCCACTTGCGATGCGCTTCTTCACCGCGATGATTTCGCGCGCCAGGCGCCGCGAGGTCCCGCACCGTTGTGACGCCGGCCATCAGCATCTGCTCGGCGGACGCCGGCATGATGATGCTCTCGAACTGCGACGTGTACGTATCAAACCAGTAGCGGGCATTCGGATGTCCCGCGTACATCAGATGAACGTGCAGGTCCCACAATCCGGGCAGCACGGTCATCCCTTCGGTCGAGATCAACTCATAGCCCGGCGGCACCGGCACGGCGTCCATCGTGCCGACGCGTTCGATGCGATCGCCGCGGATCAGTACCACGCTGTTGCGAACTGCCGGGTTGCCGGTGCCGTCAATGAGGGTGCCGCCGACGAGCGCCAGCGGGCCGTGCTGGGCAGCGCCGCCCGGCGGACGTTGTTGAGCGAGCGTCGGCATCAGGCCCGCGCCGGCCAGGACGACGACTGCCGCGGCGATCAATCGCGCGCCTTCCATGGTCAATACGGCGCCCAGGTCAGTTCGACACCGGCGGTAACGGACGGTTGTACTGGATCGGACAGCCGAGCTGGAAGAACTGGGCCTCGGCGGCCCGGCGGCAGAACGCCTGCGTATTGCGGACCTGCCTCTCGATCGCCGAGACGACTTCCGCGAGCGGGAGCGGCGTCTGACCATGGACGGCCAGATGCGTGTCGACCTTGATCTTGCGGTAGTCGATGTTGTTCATCAGGCTGTCGCCCCACCAGTTGAAGTCCCAGTTCTGGGTGGTCAGGTCCCCCTCGACCAGCACTCTCGACGCCGGCACGTGGACGATCACGCCATCAGCCATGTGATAGTTGCCAATGAGATGGTAGATGTCGACTTCGTTCGTGGAGTCCTTCAGCTTGAGATGATCGTCCACCGGGATGAATTTCAGCGGCTTCGGATTCCTCCCCAGCGCGTCCGGGAACAGCTTGGCGGGACGCGCCACCATTTCGCGGAAGATACCTTCGTTGCCTCGATGCGCGATGATCGTCAGCCCTCAGCCACCGCCGCCCGAAGTCCGACCGTGTGATCGAAGTGATGGTGCGACTGAATCACCTGCGTCACACGCTTGCCCGGGACAAGCGCGTTCGACCACCTTGAGAATCGCCTGAAGCGCGGCATCCTGGCCGGTTCGCCTCGACCATGGTGAGGTGGTCATCGAATTCGAAGAAGGTGTTGCCGTTCATGAACCACACGTGATCGGCGACTTTGATCGGCTGCAGGTTCGCCCCGCCTCCGCCTGGCCCGCCTTGTGGCGTCGCCGATCGTACTGACGCCGGCGCACTCAGATCGTCGATCGGTTCGTCGACGATGTTGCGGTCGACGTCGAGTTTGCCGTGGACGACATTGCGCCAATCGATTGATCGTCGCGAAGGCGGTTGGCAGCTGAATGCCCTTTTCAGGCACGTAGCCGACGAAATGGGTTCGATACGTCACGTCTCCGAGGTTGACGTGCGGTCCGACATAACTCACCCACTCCGGTAGACTCGATGTCGCGTTCACCGCGAGCGTCAGCGTGTCGCCCTGGCGCACCGTCACGTCCACAAGCTGGAGGTTGCCTTGCTTTCGCAGATTCGACAGTTTGGTCGTGGGATCGAGCGCCGCGCGGACGATCGTGATCGGATGGGCGAGGAGTTCGACTCGTCGCTGCCGTGCGGCCGCAGCTCCCTGCAGGCTGTGGCTGAGCCGTTCCGGTCTGCGGAGTTGGCCAGGAATCCGCCGCCGATGTTGTAGGCCACATCGCCATCGAGTGTTTCGTTGGTTCGATTGAGCCCGAGCTGCCCAACGGTTGACGCAAAGACGAAATCCATCTTCAGGCGTTGCTGCACGCGCGTGCGCCCGTGCTCGAGATCAATGGTGCGTTTGTAGTCGAGGGCCTTCTGCCATTTCTGCGGCGCCGACGGATCGCCGGTAATGTTTCCGCCGCCGTCGAAATAGGCCAACTCGCCGTAGCCGACGATCTGCAACGTCTTGAGCGCCATCACGCGGTCGCGCCCGCCGAGCGCCTCGGCGCTGCGCGTCACGAGCTGCAGTTCTGCACTGGTTCCCTGGCCGGCGAGCCCGGTGACGAGCGCCCCACAGGCCGCCGCCGCCACCGTGAACACGGCGAGTCTCTTGTCCATCGCACTTCTCCTTTGCCGACGACTACGCGCGACAAAGCTTACGCGAAATCGTTCAGCAGAATTGAACAGCCTTAACTATCAGGCATGTCGATACCTGTCATCGCATCTGTCGATGTACGCGAAGCGCACGAGCTGTGCGATTGTTTCGCTGCACTCATGGAGACGTTGTGAGCCAATCATGGAGACCGGGAGTCGTTGCGTTGGCACTCGCGGTCATCGTCGGCGTCCTCGCGCCGCTCAATGCGCAGTGGTTCACGTATCCGACCTCACGAGCGCCGCGGACAGCGAGCGGAAGTGTCGACCTGTCGGCGGTGGCCCCGCGCATGGCGAACGGACAACCGGACCTGTCGGGCGTGTGGATGACGGCAGAGCCACTCTGCGTCATTCGAGGAACAGCACCCGTCAGCGAGCTTCTGAAGTTGAATCCTCCGTCGGCGACAGTGCCCACCCCGGACGGCCAGCTTCTCGCGCCAGAGCATCAATCTCGGCATCGACATGCCCGACGGGCTGCCCTACCAGCCGTGGCTCGCGAAACTCGTGGACGAGCGCACGGCGAACCAGGCGATCGACGACCCACACATCCGATGCCTCCCCGACCCCTTTCTCCGCGCCTACGGACTCCCGCACTACTTGAAGTTTGTCCAGACGGCGGATCTTCTGGTGATGCTGAACGAGTTCAACGGTATTTACCGCCAGGTCTTCATGGATGCCCGTCCACTGCCGAAAGACCCGAATCCGTCGTGGCAGGGCTATTCGTCGGCCAAATGGTCGGGCGACACACTGGAGATTGATTCCGTTGGATTTCGCAATGACCTGTGGATCGACTGGGACGGGAGCGTCATTACCGAGGCCGCGAAGGTCCGCGAACGGATCCGCCGGCCCGATTTCGGGCACCTCGACATCGAAATCACCGTGGACGATCCAAAGGCTTATACCAGACCGTGGACTGTCACCCTACGTCAGCAGTTCGCCGGCGATACCGAGCTGATCGACGAGATCTGCGCCGAAGGGGAACGGTTCTCGAAGGCTCTCCGTTAAGGGAGCCGCAGTGAGAAGCTGCGATTACGCCTGACGGCGCGCGATATTCACTCGCGTGCACCCGTCCATGACATCCAGGAATTTCTGATACTGCGCGGCTCCCACCACGAAAGGATTGGGATCACGCGGGTTGCGCGCGCTCAGCTTCTCCAGTTTGTCCTGAATCGGATCCATCAGCATGTGATTCTGCAGGAGCACATCGACCTTCGCGCGACGAGTTGCCTCTTTGAAGTGCTGCACTGACATCTGAAAGGTACGAAGCGCCTCGTCGCTGAGAATCTGCGGCAGAAGCCACGCGCCCCCGAACAGCGCGGCGACGTGCGCCTGCCCGCGGTCTTTCACGGGAAAGATAAAGCCCATCGATCCCGGCGTATGCCCCGGCACGGCGACCGTTCTGACGCTCAAATCACCCAGCGTAATCGTCTCGCCGTCCCGACTCTCCATGTCGTGTCTTGGAAGAGGTGTTGGCGGTCCGGCCGGCCCACGCCCGCCGCGACCGCGTGCGGGCGGGTTCTCCATCAGGCTCCAATCTGCCGCGGACACGTACACCTTGGATCCATACCGCTCCTGAAAGTACGACGGATCCGCCATAGTGATCCGCGTGCCCGTGGGTGACGAGAATCACTTTGACCTGCGCCGGATCGAGCCCGAGTTTCTCAAAACCCGGCAGCAACTGCGACTCGACCTGGGCACTGGTCGACGGCGCATCGTTGCCGCCAAGCGCGTCGATCATGAGCAAGCCCGACGACGTGCGGATCACGTACACCGTCGTTCCGATGTTGCCAATCGCAAACACGTTGTCGAAAATCCTGGCAGGAGCAATGGGAGGGTCGTCCGGCCGATTTGCGCGAGGCTCCTCGCACCAGAAATGAACGGCGTCCCTCCAGCGTGGCCCGACCGTTTCCCGAAGCCGGTCGATCATCATCTTGACGTCTGCCGTATCCGGCTTCGCGGCGGATTGCGGCGGCTGCTGGGCGGCGATGACCGCGACGACGCTCGA
Source organism: uncultured Acidobacteriota bacterium (assembly GCA_963755195.1). Classification (GTDB taxonomy): domain Bacteria; phylum Acidobacteriota; class Vicinamibacteria; order Vicinamibacterales; family CAVVIG01; genus CAVQJU01. Next base: position 1,567,323 of record CAVWIZ010000002.1, read on the forward strand.
GAGCAACAGCGCCGCGCCGAGGCGAACGAGTCTCATTGTCTCTCCCGCGCTACTTTCGTTTCGACAGGTCCCGGTAGACCGCTTCGACGAACATGTCGGTCGTCCACGGTCCTGACGTCGCGCCGTACCGGGTGTCGTAGTCGGCCGTCGGCCTCGCGGTCTTGACCTGGTCGAGGGTCGCACCCCTCTTGAGCATCGCCGCAATGCGATCGCGCACGATCACGACCATGTCCCGATACTCCACGACCTCGTGCTCGTCGCAGAGGTAGCCGTGCCCTGGGACCACGATCGTGCCGCCCTCGCCCTCGTGCGCGTACACGGTCCTCTCGAGAATGCCGTTCAAGGCGTTGATTTCACCTTGTACCGTGCCGCCGTTCAGCAGATCGATCATTGGATACTGGGTCGTCGTAAACACGTCGCCGGCAACGATGACATCGGCCCGCCGAAATCGAACGATGCTGTCTCCATCGGTCACAGCGTGCGGCGCCAGGAACATCTCGATCGCATCGCCGTTATGGAACGTTCGCCGACGCTCCTCGAGATAGGTGTCGCTGGGCACGCCAGCAGGCGGCGCCTTCAACCCCACCATTCGGGTCTGGACGTTCTGATGCGCCATGATCGTGGCGCCGACGCCCGCGTCGGCAAACTGCAGCGCGAAGAATGATCCTCGCACGCTCGGATCTGCGCCCGATGCGCGCACCTGAGCGTTCCCACCGGTGTGTTCCGGCCGGAAGCTGGTGTTGGCGATGAACTGAATCGGTTTGTCGCTCAGGCGGCGAATCGCCGCCAGGATCTTCTCGGCGAGCCGTCCACTGCCAGGATCGACCACGAACACACCCTCGTCTCCGACTTGCGCCACCGTGTTCGCGTCGTCTCCGGCAAGCAGATAGACGCTGTCGCGAATCCGCCAGGTATGGATCTCCCCGTCGCGCGGTGTCGGGTCAGTGGCGCGGCTCTGGCGCGGGGTGTTCGACGATGGCCGCAGCTTCGCCAGTCCGTCCGCGTCGGTGAGCGCCGGAATCCGCCTGATGAACGCCGGCTCGGCTGTCTCCGGCCCGCCGAGATACGCGGCGGCGGGTATGTGGTAGCGGTCGCCGTGCTCCTTCACGAAGGGATTCTCGCCGAATCCGTAATTCGGCACGCTGTCCGGTGCGCGGCCGGCGATCTGTTCGCTGTCATCGCACGGAAAGAGCCAGCTCTGATGATCGGCGGGCTGCCGGAAGAAGTCGGTCGTCCGAATCGCCGGTTCGGCCAGGTATACGGGATCGGTGATGACGGCCGTGTGCGTGAGCCGATCGCCGTGCCGGACGAAGAACTCGACGAGGGTCGTCTGATCGCTTTCAGGCAGGCCGTTGCGCCGGAGCCATCCCTGCTTCAAGTGCGTGGTCTGCACTTCGAGCGCATTGCCGACAAAGCGTCCGGTCGAGAACCCCATCCACGTGTGCGGCGCGTACGCGGGCGGGTGCGGCCGGCCGTCCATCCAAATGGTCCGCCGCCCCTCGAACGTCTGGTTGAACCAATGGATGGCAATCAGCCGCTGCGTATGTTCGTCCCGTTCCTCCCACGCCCGGGCATTGCCAATCGAGCGGATGGAATACGGCGCCACATACCCATCGCACTGGTGATGTCGTAAGGTGAGGCGGGACGCGTTGTATGACAGCGCGAAGAGCCGCCCCGCGTCGTTAATCGGAAACCCGCCGTAGTCGGCGAGCTCAGGCCCGGCCCCGCGTTCCAGTGCGTCTTCGTGCATCGCCGCCGTCCAATAGCCCGAGAGGTCGAAGCCCGGCGACGGTGCGGCGCCGGCCGCCGGCGGCGCCTGCCCGCCGAGGCGGACGATGGCCACGACCGCAGCCAGTGTTGCGAGAGCAAGAATTCGCGTCGTCATTCCACAGGCTCCGTCATCAGCGCACCGAACACGGCGTCGGATTCCAGCCCGAGGCGTCGTTCTGTTTCTTGAAATGCGTGCTCGTCCAGAACGGTGTGACCAGGTACGCAGGATCGACGACTTCCGTCGAGACGACGAGCAACGAATCGCCGCCGGGCACATCCAATCGATCGAAATACTCCGTCATCACGGCGTTCGCGCTGTAGGGAACGCCGTTCCGGCGCAGGTATCCGGGCCTCATGTTCGTCGTGACCACCTTGAGCGAGCCGCCTCGCGCGGCGGCGCCCGGGAAGAACCCGCCGCGGGCCATCGGACTCTCGGCGCGATCCCACGTCGCCACCGAGACGCCTTGCCAATCACCGGGGGTTCCACCAGGGACCCGAAATGGCAACACGCGTGTCTGCGTGCCGGCGTCGGCCTCGAGGTGCAAGACGTCGTCGCCTTGCCAGGTGATGTGCAGCCGCCCCGGAACGCGTATCAGGCCGGCAGCGCCGTAGGCTTTGCACAGCTCGCCGGCGGCCTCGTCCTTCGCCGGGTCCCACGCATCTGCCGCCTGACGGCCGGCGCCGTTCAGCGGCACGCCGGCGTAGTCGCCTTTGGGCGGCAGCGTCATGCGATACCGCCAGTCCTCGTCGATGACCGCGACCCAGTACCCGGTCGGATCGAACGACGCCTGCGCTCTTGGAGTCGCCGGTGTCTGGGCTCCCCGGCCCGGACCTCCACGCTGTGCGAGAAGCTGTGCGCCGAACGCGCAGCAGAGACCGAAGGCCAGCAACGAGACAACACGATCGCGACGCCGCTTCATACGGGCACCTTGTCTGATGCGATGGCTCTATCGCTCAGGGAGTCGCTCCGCGCTGTGGCGGCTCCGGACCACCGGGATTCGGTCCCCCGGCGAGCAGCTCTTCCCCCTTTTCGTTCTCAATCTTCAGCACCAGTCCGGACTCGCCGCCGGCTCGCGATGGCGCGACGGTGACGACGATTCTGGCGCCGTACGGAAGGGCCTCGACCGAGCGCTTCCTCGTCCAGCCGTTTCGAATCAGCGCCGCTGGATTCGCCAGCAGCTCACCACTCCAGTGCGTGACCGCGCCTTTGCCGTCCGTCACGTCGAAAAAGAGTTGCGCGTGCGGGTTGACGTACTTGAACTCGGTGACCACCGCGTTGGCGGTGAACTGCTTCGATCGATCGTAGTTGATATTCGTCCCGTGATGCGCGCTGACACCGGCGATCCAGGCGAGCACAGCGGCGGCGGCGAATCCGGACGTCCTGAGATGTGCAGTGTGCATGTTATCGGCCTCGCGAAGACGGCGATGCGGCCGGCTTGCCGGTACCGGCCGGATCGCGAATCAAGCGGTTGAATTCCGTCTCGTTGGCCGGCGCGCACAGGTCCTCGAGTAGCGATGGCCATCCGGAAGACTTGATGAAGTCCTTCGGCAGCAGATGCATCCGCTTGATTTCGCCCACCCATGGCTTCGCATAGTACTTCGGATCGACAATGGTCATCTTCAACTCCAGCGTGTCGTAATTGGTGCGGGTATACCGTTCCTGCAGCACCATCGCATCGCTGTGCGGGTAGCCGAAGTAGTCGATCCACGTGCGCTCGTCGTAGCCGGTTGACTCGACGACGAGCGTATTGCCCTCCCAGTATCCGGCCGAGTATCCCCACCACCTCGGAAGATCGATATCGTCCGGCTTCGGAAGCTTGCGGCCGTCGGTCCAGATCGTACGCAGGCCGTACCCCCACTGGAAATGTTGATAGATGCGATCGGGCAGCGCGATGAACTCGACCGGGTCGGGGTAGAGGATCGCCCGCGGCACTCCCATGGGATTGCACGTGCCATACGTGTCGTTGCCGAGCGCCGGAGGCTGGGCCCGCCTCCGCCCGATGTGCTCTTCCGGGTGCACCTTCGCGTCTTCGCTGTCTTTCGCCCTGCCGTATGACGGGATGTTCCTGTCAAACGCCGCCTGTCCCGCCGGCGTGAACACGGGGAACTCGAAGCTGTAGCCACGGTCGCCGCAGTCGCGGCATCTGCCGCCGCCACCGAACCCGTTTCCGTTCGGTGACCAGATGCCCGCGAGGTCGTGCGGGTCAAACGGCAGGTTCGAGTCGAACAACTTCAGATAGCCCGGCCCGCCACGGCCTCGCGCCGGTGCGGGCGGTGTGCCTGGAGCCGCCCCGCGCCCGCGGTCCTGGGCAGTGGCAGCGGTGGCGCTGGCGGTGAGAACCACGACGGCGACAAGCAGCGGCACGTTTCTCATCAGAACACCAGTTTAGCGGCAAACTGGACCTGCCGCGGGGCGAGCGCTGTCGTGATCTGACCCGCGCTCGGATTGAGAACGGCTCCTCCATCGGCTGTGGCGATGAAGACGGACGGGGTCGGCGCGCCGTAATTCACGCGATTGAACAGGTTGAAGACTTCGGCGCGAAACTGCAGGTACATGGCGGAGGTCAAATGGACGTTCTTCGTAATCCCGAGATCGGTAGTGAAGAGTCCGGGGCCGCGGAGCGAATTTCTTCCGACACCGGTACCGAGTGTTCCGGCCGCCGGCAGCACGAACCGTGTGGGGTCGAAGTATCGCGCGATACAGCCGCACGCCGGGTCGAGCGTTCCTCCCGTGACGGCGTCGTCGAGCGACTGGCCTGAAGCCAGGTTCGGCCGCTGGGTCCCCCCGGTTTGCAGGCCGGACTGATCGAAGCCCACCAGAGGCGTGAAGGGCGCGCCGCTCACGGCCGTCACAATCGCCGACACCTGCCAGCCATCGACCAGACGGTTCGCGTTGAACGGCAGCTGATAGATCACGCTCGCTCTCAGATTCTGCGTGCGATCGATCAGGCACGGCCCGTAGTCGTAGTTCAGATCATAGGGATTGGTCGCGGCTGTTCCACCCTCGAAGGTGGAGTTTCCGGAGGTCAGATCGCGGCAACGTGACAACGTGTACGACACCTGCGACTGCACGTTGCCTGAGAACCGCCGATTGAATGCCGCCTGCAGGGCATGATAGTCGGACGTCCCCAGCGTGTTCGCACTGACCAGCGCGGCGAACACAGGATTCACGCGCGCGTTCGAGATCGTCTGCGCGCCGGCGCGCACGCCGTAGACCACTGTCCCATCCGCCAGCGTCCTCGGAGTCACGGGATTGGTGTCTCGCTGCTGCTGAAGATGATCGCCGTGGCTTCCGACATAGGCGACGGTGAGGCTGGTGTTCCTGAGAAGCTCTCGCTGGACGTTGACATTCCACTGATGCAGCCGCGGGGCATCGCCCATCGCGTAGTCGAGCGCCTGCATCTGCGACACCTGCGAGGCGCTCGGATTGGGCGTTGGAAACACCGGGGGCGGCACGCCGGGAATCGGCAGACGAACCTGCGCTCCAAGACCGAACGGCGGATTCAGCGCGTAGGCCGGACCCAATCGATTCGCCGTAATCGGGCTGTGAAAGATGCCGTAGCCGGCGCGGATCGCGGTTTTGTGATTGCTCGACGGGTCAAAGGCGATGCCCACGCGAGGCTCCCAGTCGTGCAGCGTGGGGTTGCTCGCGAACGCCTGCGGAATCGGCGTGAAGCCGGTCGATTGCGCGAGATTGACGAGCGCCTGGGCCTTGTCGATCACAGGATTGCCTCGAGGGTCGTACCGCAGCCCGAGGTTGAGCGTGACTCTCGGCGACACGCGCCACTCGTCGTGCACGTAGCTCGTCAGACGCCATTCCTCGATGTTTCGCGCGGCATCCGTCTGACCGGGCAGCGCTCCCAGAAACAGCGACGGCTGGTTCTGGAGGAACGCGGTCAGCGATGGAAAGGTCCAGGCCCCGTCGCCGAACAACGGCAGGTTGACGAACGTCGTCTGCCGCTCATACTCCACTCCGACTTTCACGGAATGGCTGCCACGAGTCCAGATCAGATCGTCGCCCACGATCACGCGCGTCTGCCGCTGCGTGAACGGCAGCACCTGATTGCCGCCAAGGCCGACGACTCCGGACCCGGCCGCGACAGTGCCGCTCAGCCGGCCCGGAAAAAACACGAGCAGCCCGTTGTCGAGATCGGTGCGGGACGCCAACTCCTGCTGTCCGTGTGAACCCGAAGCGCAGCGCCGAGGTGAATCGCGGGGTCACCACGCGCCGCACTTCGGCGGTCAGATAGTGGTTGCCTGTCTGGTCGCTGCTGTTCCACAACGGAACCGGCGACCCTGAATTCGGCTCGAACACCGTCGCGACGTCGCCGGTATACCGCGCGAACAGAGAGGTGTTGTTCGTCATCGTGTAGTCGAGCCGGCCGACAAAGTAGTTCTCGTGGCCGGGCACGGTGTTGGTCACGTCGACCAGTCCGACGCCCTGCGCCGCCTGCGCCGGCGGTCTGACGCGTTGGCACAGGATAGAGGGCCAGCACTGGCGCAATCGCAGGGTTCACACCGACTCTGACGCCGTTGATCACCCCGTTACGCGCGCCGAGATCGGGAACGGTGATCGTCTGCGTTTGTCCGAGGTCCTGCCGCAGCCCTTCGTAGTTGAAGAAGAAGAACGCCTTGTTCCTGATAAGGGGGCCGCCGATGCTGACGCCGAACTGATTCTTGTTCAGGGTCGGATCCGGGCGTCCCAACAGCGCATCGAAGTAGTTCGAAGCGTCCAGCTTGTTGTTACGGAAATACTCGAACATCGACCCGTGCATCTGATTGGTGCCGGACTTGGTGATGGCGTTGACCGCCACACCATTTCCGCCGAACTGGGCACTATAGGTGTTGGTCAACACCTGATACTCCGCGATCGCGTCCACGCCGAGGGTCGTGCCCAGCTGTCCGGACCCGCTGCCCCGGTTCCAGTAGTTCTGCACGTTCGTGTTGTCCATGAGGAACACCTGACCTTCGGGACGCGCGCCGGATACCGTATATTGCGGCTGGCGTCCGAAGAACTGCTGGAACAGTCCCGCCGCGGTCGGCACTTCATTCGCGCCCGGCGCGAGCGTGATGAGACGCGAGTAGCTGCGATCGATCAGCGGCAGCTCGGCCATCTGCTTCTGTTCAATCACGGTCCCGAGCGCGGCCGACACGGTATCGACGATGGGCGCGGCGGCTGTTACGGTGATCGTTTCGGCGACACTGGACGGCCCCAGCGAGAAATCCACGAGGATCTGGCTGCCGACGACGAGTCGAATGGCGGGGCGAACCACCTTCTGAAATCCGGACAGAGACGCATCGACATCGTAGGTCCCCGGCAGCAGATCAGCGACGGAGTACCGGCCCTGCGAGTCCGCGACCGTCGTCTGAATGACGCTCGTCTCGGTGTTCGTCACATTGATAGTCGCGCCAGGCAACACCGCGCCTGTCTTGTCGGTCACGGTTCCCAGAATGGCGCCGCGCACGGCCTGCGCGGCCGACGCGCGGGCATTGGCGACGCAGACAAGGATGAGACATGGCAGCAGCCAGCCGGCGAACCGACGTTCTCAGCATCCACATCTCCTCTGGCAAGCGGATTCCGCGATGTTTGTGAAGTGACCACAACGCCGCGACTATGCCTTCGCGCTTCCCATCTGCATAATCGTTTGTTCGGATGCTGAGCATCGGCTTGCTCGATGCTCGGCCGCGCGTCTCACTTCAGCGGGCGGGCGGGTTGAGGCGTGGCGAATGTGGACGATTCCACCGGTACGTTGATGTGCACCTCAGACAGCTCTATGGTCGACCGTCCGTCGGTCCACGTCGTCGTCCACCGAAACGGCATTCGGTGACCGGCGACGTCGCGGTAATCCGAGAAATCAATCTGGATCGGTACGCTCCCGACGGCCGTGTCCGCGAGTCGAAGGGCGCGCACCAGCAGGCCGGATTCGTCGAAATACAGATTGATCGGAAGCTGCCCCGGATTCCTCCCCTGCAGCACCTGGACGTCCTTGTCCTCGAGCGTGGTGAGCCCGACCCGCCATTCTCTGAATGACTGTTTGATGGCCGATGGAAATGGCAGGAGCGCCTCCACTCGGGCTCCCGCGAGGTTGCCGCCAGTCAGCGGCATCAATAGCATCGGACGGTCGGCCGAGGCGACCCAGGCCTGGCTTCCGTCGTACGTCCTGACGCTGTCGCCGAACCGCGCATGGACAATCGTGGCGCGTGAGTCCGGACTCCTGCTGAAAATCTCGACCGGTACTTTTCGGTGATCGGTGTCGTATCCCTCGTATGTGCCGCTGGCCACCACGCTGCTCAGTTCGGCGGCCTTCTGTGTTCCGCCGAGTGCCTGGAAATATTTCTCGAAGACGGCATCTGCCGACGGCATTCCACTTGACGGAAACGCCTCAATGTCGTTCGGATCTTCAGGCGGGGCGCTGTACTGGATCGCAAGGCTCGGAATGACTCTTGGGCGCTGGTCACCCCGATGACACGTGTAGCATGTGATGGCCCGAACACCTCCGAAATTCTCTTTGTTGATCGTGTTCATGAGCCGCAGCATTCTGCGCGCGGTCTGCTTCAGGCGCGTGTCCACCGCATAACTGTCCCAGGTCGTGCTGTTGTCGGCCGCGTGGCAGTCGGAACAGTTCAGACCCGTTGCTGCGGAAAACATCCCCATCGTGTCCATGAATTCATCGACAGGAATCCCCTTCAGCAACTGCACGTTCTTGAAGACGTCTTCCGTCAGCGCTGGCCGCGCGGCCGGCGTACGTTGCGCGTAAGCGACGTCCGCGCCTGAGAGCCCGAGCACCGCAGAACCCACAAGCACCACGACCTGCGGCCATTGATATCTCATCCGGCGGGCCTCCCGGCTGCAACTATCTGTCGTTCTCTGGCGGTTTGGACAATCGTTTGTGCGGATACGTCCAATCCGGCAGCTCGATAGCCGTTGCGTGGTTCCGCGCCTGGCGAGGTGCACCTATTGCGAGCGGGATCTTGAAGACATGCGTGAATGGACGCCTTCTGGCGTCCGGATCGAACGTGAGTGTGCAGCTTTTATCAGGGCTGGTTGCACCGGTACGATGACGCCGACGCCACTGGCCCGGTCACGTATCTCGGATACGAAGGATACGAACAGAGCGGCAGGCTCTTCTCGCCCGCAGTCACGGTGACGGACATGCCCGGCGCGACGCCGCGCTCAACCCAGTCGAACAGCAGGCCAAGGCGATCGTAGGTGTTGGGCACCGGCGCAACGGGAAGCGTCTGGCCGTCGCCGCTGGTCGCGTAGTTCGTCCCGCTCAGGCCGTGGCCGGTCTGCGGCATGACGAAGAAGCGGGCGAATCGATCGACCTGCGCACGGCCCATCTTGTCGACGACCGACTGGTAGAAATCGAGCTGCGATCCCGGAGACGCCAGCGTGTCGTTCGTGCCGATGGCGACGATCATCTTGCCGCCGCGACGCGCGAACGCGCTGAAATCGGGGTTGGTCGAGTCGAGAATCTCCGACAGGAAGCGCCGTCGCTCGTTGAGCGGGCCGCCTTCGACGTAGTCAAGCGGGTTGGCTTTGACGTCCTGCATCAGGAAGCCGGTGACGCCGAGGACGCCGAGGTGCGAGTGCATGGGCGCATCAGCCGGCGCGCCTTCCTGTCCCCGGAATCGGGCCGGCAGGATCAGACCGCTGCCCGATGGATCGGTGTTGGGCGTCCACATGCCGAACTCGCGGACGCCGTTGGCGAGCGGCGACGCAAACTTGTAGTGCGAGTACACGAACTCGAGCGTCGAGATCTGGCCGTCGGTGAGGCAGGCGTTCGCGCTCGTGTCGGACGGATCGGGATCGACGTTGTTCGGGCAGCGCTTCGCGGCCCATGGATGGCGGTTGGCCGCGCCGCGGCTCAGGTCGAAGATCGCGCGGCAGGCCATGTAGTTGTTCATGATGCCGTCCACCAGGCCGTCGAGCCCGTCGCACTGCCGCACGAACTCGCCGCGGATCGCGTTGATCTTGGCCGGCGTCACCCAGTTGGCCAGCGGCTTCTCGTGGATGCGGATGAGCTCCGGCGCGAGCATCAGCGACGAGAAGTTCACGATCGGCACGTTGGCCGCAACGCCGTCGTAGTCGGCCGGATAGCGTTGCGCGACGGTCAGGGCTTCGCGGCCGCCCTGCGACGTGCCGATGTAGTAGTTGAACCGCGGGCGCTCGCCGTACATGCGCTGGATCAGCACCATCGCGGCGTCGTGCGTCTTCTTCATCTGCGCGTAGCCGAAGTTGCGGATCACTTCCTCGTTGAGCGCCCAGTCCTGATCGGCGGGCGCGGGCGGCGGCCCGCCGCGGCGGCCGAACGCCGGCAGCTGGTGGCCCGAGTCGCTGCCGTAAGTCGCGAAGCCGCGCTGCAGGAGCGACGGTCCACCGGCGCCGAACTCGCCGCCAGCTGAGGTTCGGGATGATGCCGTTGTTGCCGCCGCCGCCCATCTGCGCCCCCCGGCGGTTCCACGACGCCGGCAGGATCACGCGGAAGTTGATGACGCGCGCCGTCGGCGCGGTGTCGACCGGCGCGAACACGCCGTCGACGCGGCAGTGCGCGGGCACCGTGTCGGTGGCCGCGACCCACGCGGCCTGAAGCGTGACACTTCGCACCGGCTCCCCGATTTCCTCCGGCGCGATCGTCGCCACGAGCGACGGCGCGGTGCAGTCCGCTTCGGTCACGATGCGGTTCGTGCTCGTCGCCGCGGCGCGAACATCCTGCGCAGCGCCGGCATCGGGAATCCCCGTGACGACGGCGACGCGGTGACGAGAGTTGCGAGACGGGCCCTCATTGTTGGTCTCCTATCAAAATCGAGGCAAGACTCCGCCGTGCCGTCGACAGCGGCACCTGGGGGGTCGTGGAATTGCCGCGATGACGCAGCCGCTTCAATGGCCGCCAACGGCTGCCGGGAACTGCTTCCGCTGCAGCGACCACTGCGCGTCCGACACAGCCCGCAGTGCTCACCCACGAACCGTCCCGCGCTCTGCCTGTCGCCACGAAGCTGCCAGTCGAGCCAGCTCACGGCGACCGACGCCGCCGCGCCGCCGTTGGGCTCGAGATACGTGCCGCCGTGCCCGACGGGCAGATTGGCCACCGCGACCGGCACGTGCGAGATCCGCGCGAAGTCGTCCATGCCGTTCGGATACGCGATGTCCTTGGGGCCGCCGAGGATGTAGATCGTCGGCGTGTGCAGCGTCGTCAGCACGTCCTTGCGGACGTCCATGCCGGGATGGCGCCCGGGCCGTCGTTCAGCACGCCGGTGTTGTGCAGCACCATCGTCTTCACGCGCGGATCCTTCGCCACCTGAAGCGCCTGCAGCCCGCCACAGCTCCAGCCGGAGTACGCGACGAGCGCGGGATCGAGGCGACCGAAGAACGGGCTGCCGGACCGGACGTTTTCGGCAAGCGCCCAGTCGATCGCGTCGGTGAGGTCGGACGCCTTCGTGCGCGGCGGTAGGATCTGACCGGGTTGTGCTGCCGGCACGCGGCTCGCGCGGCGGAGCGCCAGGCCCGCTCAGGATGCGGCCGCTCGCGATCACGAGATAGCCGTGCGACGCGATCTCGAGCAGGTGGAAACGGCTGCTCGCGCCGTCGTCGGAACATCCGCCGTTGCCCCAGGCCACGACACCCAGCTTCACGGCGCCAAGCGCGGCGAGATCCTTCGGGCGGTAGACGACATGTGCCGGCGAGGGACGCGACTTCCTCTTTGATCGCGGGGAAACGCCCGGTGCCCGGCGTGTCAGGACGATTGTTGCTGCTCGGCGGGCTGCTGCGCGGCGGCAGCGGCGGCGGTGACGACGAACACGAGCACGGCCAGGAGCGGCCACGACACCACGCGGCGGACATCAGGACTGATCATGCGCGGCAGTATCGCACGTGAGAACGAGTGATGAACATGCAAGCTTTCGTCCAATGGTCAGACCGGCGCCGCCGTCTTACTGCATCGACAGCCGCTGCGCCTCCGCGCAGTCAGCGCCCATCTCGAAATACCGCAGCACCGTCGCCGTGTCGGTCTCGTACGGGTGCTTCTCGCCCGCCGTGCGCGGCAGCTGCACGATGCGCACGCGATCGTAGGCGCGGTCGAACTCGGTGTGGTTCGTCATCACGACCGTCGCGCCGGCCGCCGCCGCCGCCTTCGCCGTCTTGCGCTGGCTGTCGCGGTAGATGGCGAAGTTCTCCGCCCGCCGCGGGAAGTTGAACGCCGTGCCGCCGGCGTACGCGACCACCACCGGGCGTCCGCCTGTCCTTGACCGGGAAGATGTACGACAGCGTACCCGGCGTGTGACCCGGCGTGGCGATCACGTCGACGGTCGTGTCGCCGAGCGTGATCCTCGTGCCTTCGGGTCCGACGACGACGTCGCGCTTGTGGCACGCCGCCGGGCGCCGACGCGGGACGCTGGAGCGTCGAATCCCAATCCGCCGCGCCCATCACGATCTTTGCGCCGTAGCGGCTCTGGAGCAGCGCCGCGCCCTGGTCGTGATCGCCGTGCGCGTGGCTGATCAGCACGTACTTGATGTTGCGCGGGTCGAGACCGAGCGTCGTCAGGCCCTCGACGATCTCGGGCTCGATGGCGTAGTCGAACAGCGTGTCGATGAGGACGATGCCGTCGGTCGTCGTCAGGGCCCAGGAGGAGTGAATTTTCGTGCCGACGAAGTAGAGGTTGTCGAAGACTTTGTAGGGCTTTGCGTACCAGAGCGCGCGGTCAGGCACGGTGCGGGCGGCGGGCGGCGCAGCGCCTCGGCCCGCAGCGCCCCGGCCGCGGCGCCTGGAGATTGTCGGGCGCCACACAGATGCGAAGGAACGTGCCTGCGTAGTCGAGTACCCGCGGCGCGCTTGGCAGCCTTCACGAGGCTTTCAGGTGTGGCTTGGCGGCGGCGCCTGGGCGTGAACCGTCAACGTCATCGCACCGGACACCGCGGCCACGAACAGCAGATAGCCCCTCATCGCACTCTCCTCTCGCGGCGCGTCAGTCGCGCGGCCCGTAATGCGGCGCTGTCTGACCCAGCTCGATCGCACCGAGGTCGGGAGCCGCGCCCGCGAATCCATCCGTCACGTTCGGCAACGTTTTTCCGCGATCAACGGCTGTCGATCCAGGCTTCAGCCTGAAGTCGAACGATTCCGCTTTATAGACTTTCTGGACCGTCGCGACGTCCTGCGCGTCGAGCCTCGGGACGTTCATGAACACGTCGTAGTCGACGAGGACGCTGTGCTGATCCTGATGCGTGGCACGGCTGTACTCCTCGAGCGTGCCGTACTGACGCGTCTCGAGCGACGATGGCGCCGGCGCGGGGCCGGCGCCGCGTCCACGCATCAACGGAGCTGTAGTCGGCAGCCGTCGCCCACGGCGGCGAGTTCCAGGCGAACGAATACGGCGCGCCGGGATTCGGCCTGAAGCCGTTGTAGTCCGACGAGGTGTAGTTGGTGTACGTGTTCATCGCGAAAATCGCGGGCGCCGAGTTCTCGCCGAGAAACAGGTTGTTCGCCCAGTGGACGTTCGACGCGCCCTGTGCCTGCGTCTCCGACAGCACGGTGTTGTTGTAGAAGATCGCGCCCGCCGAGCCGCCGGTCAGCCTCGTCGACCCGCCCGGCATGTGATACACGATGTTCCGGATCCAGTACACCGGCCCGCCGATCGCCGGCTGGTTGCAGAACGCGTGCGATGCGGAGTTGATCATCATGTTCCGCATCACCCGCACGTTGTGCATGCTGCCGTCCACTTCGAACGGGTTGTCGTGGAAGTTGGTCATGTAGTTGTTGTAGTAGTCGATCGAGACCGTGCGCCTGTCGAAGTACTCGCGCGTCGGATACGTCGGGCCGCCGACCGCCGCCGAGCCGTCCGGATTCCCGTACGTCTCCGTATCGATGCCGTCGTGGAAGTTCGCGACGTAGTTGTACGCGATGACGTGTCCGGGACCGTAGCACCTTGACCGCGATGTACGATCCCATCACCGGCGGGAACTTCTGTCCGTCCTTGCCGTCGAACTTCCTCCAGAACTCGCCCGCCCAGCCGATGACGTGATTGGGATCGTGCCGCCCGATGAAGTAGTTGTCGGCGATGTAGAAGTTGCTCGATCCCGAGTAGTTCGTGAACACGCCGGCGCCGATGTCCTCGAACCGGCAGTGTTTCACCGTGATGCCCTTTGCGCCGGCCAGGAACTGCGTGCCGGCGAGAATCGCGTAGTCGGTGTTCCGGAACGTCAGTCCCTCGAAGTACGTGTAGTCCGCGGCACGGACGTCGAACAGCGCGAAGTTGCCGGCGCCGTCGAAAATCGCCGGACCGTCGCCTGCGCCTTTGATGACGATCGGCTTCTCCGGCGTGCCCTTCGCGAGCAGGTAGTACGTCCCGTCGAGCGGTGTCGTGCGATTCACGGCAGGATCGTTCGTGTATTCGTAGCGGTTGTATTTGTAGACGCCGGCATGCACGAGGATGGTGTCGCCGGCCTTCACGCGCGGACGGCCGGCCGTCGCCCAGTCGGTGCCGGCGCAGGTGAGGTTGTACGCGCACATCAGGCCTTCGAACGACGGCTCGATCTTCGCGCCTTTATAGCCTGGCGGATACACGTGGTAGACGTTGCCGCCCGCCGCCGGCATCGGCTCGGGACGCGTTCTCACCGTGACGGTCTTCGTGGCCTGGCCGCTCACGCCGTCGGGATCGCGAAGCACGAACCGCGCGTCGTAGGCCGTATTCGGTTCGAGATCGAGAATGCTGCCGGCGAACATGTTCGGCGAGGTGACGTCGAGCTGATCGCCCTGCTTGATGCGCTCGCCCTGAAGCCGCAGCATCGGCAGCGCCGGCTTCCAGTCGGTCGTGCCCTGCTTCCGATACGACACGTCAACCGACGCGTTCCGGTTGTCGTCGCCCTGGATGAACCACTCGAAGCCGAGGTTGATCAGCGTCGGCGGATCGACGAGGAACTCGCCTGCCGTGACCGCACCGCCGGCCGGGGCGGCGGTCACCACGCGATGCCGGAGGCAGACACCAATCACGACCGTGAACACGAGCGTGAGTGAAAGCGTTCGGAGTGCGGCTGTCTTCATGAGTGTCCCTTCCTGAGACCGTCACATTCTAAGATGTTGGGCATGTTCATGCGACAACGATTTCTCGCGCGTGCCTGTGCTGCGGCGATCGCGCTGTCCACGCTCGGACGGGGGCCGGCGGCGCAAACGGTCTCGCCCGCAAACGCCCCCGTGCGCGGAATCTACAACTGGATTCACGGCACGGGCGATGCCGAGCGCGCCTTCGCCTTCTATCGCGACGTCTTCGGCATCGCGCTCGCGCGTTCGCCCTTCGCCGGCGCCGCGCCCGCCAACGCGCCGCCGGAGACGATCCGGCCGGCGTCGCAGGCCGGCTCCGATCCGCTGGTCTGGGATCTGACGAACACGCACGGCTCGCGCTTCCGCACGGTGTTCATGCGTGCCGCCAACACGCCGTTCGGGCTCGAGCTGTCGGAGTTCTTCGACATCCCGCGCGGCGATCGAGCGGCCAATCCGTGGGACCCGGGCGCGTCGACGCTCGATCTTCTCGGTCCGCGATCTCGACGCCGTCGCCCGCAGACTGAAGGCCCGCGGCGCGCCGGTCGTGACGCTCGGGCGGCATCCCGGTCAACACGCCCAGCGGCCGCGCGCTGCTCGTTCGCGATCCCGACGGCTACCTGATTGAAGCGAGGCAGGCGCCGCGCGGCGGCGGTGACGAGCGGCGGCGCCAGGCGACGTGATCGAGACGTCGATCGAGATCACGGTGGCCAGCCGCGAGCGAGCGCGCGAGTTCTACGAGAAGCTGCTCGGTTTCACCGTCAGAGGGACGCGCACCGCGAGCGCGAACGAGCTGCGCCTGCACGGTCTGCCGCGAGGCACACTCACCGAAACAGCGATGTCGATCCCCGGCACCGCGGTCACCGTCGTGCTGTTGGAGTTCGCGCTGCCGGCCGGCTCCGCGCAACCGGCCAGGCGGTTCGACTGGCGGCTGCAGGACGTCGGCTCGCCGCAGTTCCAGCTCGAGGTGATCGGCCTCGACGCGCTGATCGATCGCACGAAGAGCGCGGGCTACCGGTTCCTCAGCGTCGGCGCGAAGCCCATTCAACGCGCGTTCGGACGGTTCGTGTTCGCGATCGATCCTGACGCCGTCCTCGTGGAGTTCGTCGAGCCGGCCGGCCGGTAAACCTCGGCGGAGAGCCTGGATCGCTCGTCGTTCCTCTCCATATGACGCGCTCGCGCAGCATGGCCTCGTCGGCGATCTCGCCCGTCCAGAACGGATCGTCGGGGTTCGCGTACGGGACGCTTTCGGTTTCGAAGGATCGCCGATTCATTTCGACGGCCGCGCCGCGCCGCCGGCGCGGACGGTGATGACGGCGCGCCGGATGGCGTAGTCATCGACACCGGTGGCGCTGGCCGACTCGTCACGCCAGCTCACCTTGTACGACGGCGACTTGAGGCTCGCGCCCTGCAGCAGCGTCGCCAGCTGCTCGGCGCGCCGTTTCCCCATGTCGGTCTCTTCCGACATGACCTGTCCATTCGAGAGACGCGCGGCGCCGCGGTAGCCGACGATCTCGATGTCGCGCGCGTTCACGGCACGCGCGAACTCCAGGACATCGGTCAGCACCCGCGCGTGGTTGAAGCCCACGAGACCGTCGAAATCGTACGGCACCACGAATTCTTTCGTTGCCGGCAGCGCGGCGGGTGACGGTCTGGCGGGCGGCGGAGCGTTGTCGAACGCCAGCCGTCCTTTGCTCGGACCCGGCGGCCGCGGCGGCTCGAACGTCAGGTTGTATCGCTCTTCGGCCGGCAGCATGGTGTTGCACGACGCGTCGGGCTCGGGCATCACCGACAGATGCACCGGCTTCAGGACGATGCCGCCGCAGATGCGGGGCTCGTCGGACACGGTGCCTTCCACCAGCACGCGATGGCCGAGCCAGGGCGGCGTGACCGGCGAGGTCACGTCGGACTGGATCGTGAGGTAGTACAGCTCGCCGTCGTACTCGGCCAGCCAGCACGGCACCGACGCGGTGTCGCGCACGATCGGGCAGCTCACGAAGTTCTTCCGCGGCCCTTCGGCGCCGACACACACCGCCGCGACGGACACGATGCAACCTGCAGCAGCAGCAACTGCGCGAAACACACGACGCGCTTCATCAGAGCGCCCCCAGAAAGTTGACGAGATCCTGCTTCTCCAGCTCCGAGTAGCCGATGTTGTAGCGGCGGTCGTAGAAGTCGACCAGTTCGCGCAGCGTCGCGGCCGACCCGTTCGAGAAGTACGGCGCGCGCGCCGCCAGCCCGCGGAACTGCTCCATCACGATGGTGCCGACGTCGTTGCACAGCCCCGAGATGAGCGCGCGCCCGGGATCCTGCGTGTAGATGACGCGGCCGAGGAAGGGATGCGGCCGGACCCCGGCTTTGCAGGTGACGCGGAAGAGCGGCATCTGCGGCTTCGCCTCGGTCCACGGATTCAGCGGCACTTCCGTGGCCCACGGCAGGTTGGTCGTGCCGATGTCCATCCAGCCGTTGGCCGTGTCCATGCCGGTCATGTGCATCCCGTGACACGTGGCGCAGGTGCGCTTGACGGGATTGCCGAGGCCCACCGAGTTGAGATGCATCGAGTCCTTGATCCAGAACGTGCGGAACATGAACACGTCGTGGCCGCGCGCAATGGACTCGCGCGCCGCGCTGCGCGCGTTCTCCGTCTCGTCAGCCGTCCGCGGCAGGTGCGCCCATGCCCGCCCAGCGGAAAGACATAGCGCGTGGTGTTGTTGCCGAGCACGCCGGCGTCGCCCGCGGCGAGATTGCGCGGCCCGAAGGCCGGCGGGCCGCCGGGCTCGACCAGGCTGCCGGCGTCGCGGCGCGCGACCTGCGCGATGTACACCTGCCGCTCGAAGTCGGTGATGCGCGCGATCTGCGCGGCGCTGAGCGTGCCCGCAATCTGCAGGTGGTTTTTGGCGGCGTCCTGGGCCTGCACGGCCAGCGTGGCTGCGCGCGCATCGGACATCAGGTTCATGCTCGTCGGCTTGCCCGTCTCCGGATCGACGGCCGCCGGCATGCCGTTCTTGCCGATGAACGGGCCGACGCCGAAGTTCTGGTGCGTCGTGTACTTCGTGTTGGCCACGGGCCGCGGACGCCGGTACACCGAGATGGTGGGCGCCGCGCTGTTCAGCCCGTGGCGGGGATCCGTGTTGCAGCCGCCCGGATCGCGCACGACGTCAATCGTGAACTCGGGATCGATGCGCGTGCCGTCGGGACGCTGCGGCGGCCAGGGCAACGCAATCCGGAACAGACCGCGTTCGAGCAGCTGCGAGTGAGAACGGGGATCGCCGGCCGGCAAGTTGGGACAGTTCATGCCGTCCACGGCCGCAAACAGCGGGTCGTTGCCGCCGGTGGCCGTCCACCGCTCGCGGATGCTGCGCACCGACAACGACATGGCGTCCGACGGCTGGTGGCACGTGACGCAGGCCCGGCCGTTCGTGCCGATGGGCTCGAAGAACGGATGGCCTTTGGTGTCGAGCAGACCGGACGTATTCAGCACGCCGAGCTGGCCCTGCTCGTTGTCGTACGTCGCGAACTCGGGCAGCGGCGTTCCCTGCGCCGGACTCCACCACGACGTCGACGACGTCGTCGGCCGGGGCACCGCCGCCACGAAGGCGGCCGAGAGGCACACTGCGAGAAGAGTCGATTTCCATCTGGTCATCGGGACTCCATTGTTGTGCGCTCGAAGATGAAGCCACGCACGAGCCGGTCACCGGAACAACAGGGTCGAGAAGTGATACAGGTTGTTCTTCCACACCGGGAACGTATGGCCGCCTCCGATGTCGACGTGCCAGACGTGCGGCACCTTCTGCTCGACCAGGTAGTTGTGGACGCCTTCGCTGATGTTGAACAGCGAGTCCTGATCGCCGCACGCCACCCACAGCAGCTTCAGCTTCTGCCGCGCAGCGGCCGGGTCCCGCACCAGTGGCGCCGGCGGCATCGTGTTGGGTGCGGACGAGAATCCGCCGACCCAGGCGAACGTATCGAGATTGCCGAGGCCGAAGTTCAGCGACTGGCCACCGCCCATCGAGAGGCCGGCGAGCGCGCGGTGCTCACGATCGGACAGCACCGAGTACTTCGACTCGATGAACGGGATCAGATCCGATAGCAGCTCGCGCTCGAACGCCTGCGTACGCCTGGAACTCGACCGCCATCGCCGCGCGGCCGCGAGCGGCTGCAGCTCGGGCATCGGGAGCCGGACCCGCGCGCGCCTGGTCCACCGCGTCCGCCAAAGAGCGATGTCTCCGGCTCGTTCGAGGAGCGGCCGTGCGGCATCACGACGATCATCGGCACCGCCTTCTTGTCGGCGATCAGGTTGTCGAGGATGGCGGCGGCCGCCCCCGGTCCCGGCCAATGCGTCTCGTTGCCGCCGATCCCGTGCAGCAGGTAGAGCACCGGATACTTCTGCGATGAGGAGTAACCCGCCGGGGTGAACACCATGGCCGGCTTCTTCCCGCCGGTCACGGACGAGCTGTACTCGACGCGTTCGACGCGACCGGCGGCGACGTCCTGCCGTCGTACGTCGAAGCCCTGCGGCGCGTTCGGAAACGCCGGCGTCTGCGCCGTCTGCGCGAGCAGCGCCACCGTGCACACCGTCCAGCCGAGGAGCGTGGCAAGCGAGTAGCTGTGAAATTCGGGTCTGCAAACTGGCCATATCGACTCTCCTCAATTGGATCTCCGTCTAATTCCCAGCCTTCGCATCGGCATCCACGCTGCGCGCCCAGTCACCGAGCAGGGTTCGAAGACGACGGACGATGTCCGGCCTTTGCGCCGTACGGTCGTGGCGCTCGCCGATGTCGTCACGCAGGTTGAAGAGCATCAGGTGGTTCGCGTCAACCACGAGCTTCCAGTCGCCCTGGCGCACGGCCTGCTGCGTACCGGTTGGAGTTGGGCGCCGACCGCCAGAAGAACGTCCGCTCCTGCTTTGGCGCGCGACCTTCGAGAATCGGGAAGAGGTTGATCCCCTCGTAGCTGGCCGGAACCGGCACGCCGGCCGCTGCGAGAATCGACGCGCTCCAGTCGAAGGTGATGGCGGGCTGATCCGAGACGCTGCCGGCGCGGATGCGCCCGGGCCACTTGACGATCGCCGGCACACGGATCCCGCCCTCCCAGACGGTCCACTTCCGGCTGAAGAGCGGTCCGCTGTTCGACAGCCACTCGCCGCCGTTGTCGTTCGTGAAGATGACGATCGTGTTGTCGGTCAGGCCGAGGCGCGCGACGGTCTGCAGAATCCGCCCGACGCCGCTGTCCACCGCTTCGAGCATCGCTGCGTAGTCGGCGCGCGTCGGCGGATTCTCGGCGTCCGCCGTCACGTGCGCGCCGCTGCCCGGCGCCGGCGACGGGCGATCGGGCCGGTTGTACGGCCAGTGCGGAGCGTTATAGGCGACATCGAGGAAGAACGGCTGGGCGGCCGACGCGCTCTGTTCGACGAACTGGATCGATCGCTCGGTGATGAGCGTGGTCAGATACTGACCGGCCAGCGAGATCTTCGTCTCGTCTTCCCAGAGATCCTCGGACCCGGGCCCGCGATTGTGATGCCAGTAGTCAACGTGGCTGCCCATCAGGCCGAAGAAATGGTCGAACCCGTGTGCGCGTGGGCCGCCGTTTCTTGCCCCGCCCGTGACAGTGCCGCCCAGATGCCACTTGCCGATCAGCCCGGTCCGATAGCCGCCGTTCTTCAGCAATTGCGGCAGCGACGAGCCGCTGACGGCAAGCCCGCGTGTGCCTTCTGGTCCGAGCGCGGTCTCGATCGCGCCGCGCTGAGGATATCGGCCGCTGATGAGTGCCGCACGCGTCGGGCTGCACAGCACGCCGTTGGCGTACGCGTCGGTGAGGCGCACGCCGTCCCTGGCCAGACGATCGAGGATGGGCGTCTTGATGTCCTTGCCACCGTAGCTGCCAAGATCCGCGTACCCCATGTCGTCGGTCATGATCAGAATCACGTTGGGGCGTGACGACGCGGCGGACGGGGAACGCTGCTGAGAACGTGTATCTGCCGCGAGCAGCGCCAGCAGAACGCACGCGCACGTCACGACGCCGATCGGTCCTGGTCTGGTCATCTGAGTCTCCGGGCAGTCAACCACTCGAGCAGCCGGTCGTTCCAGGAATCAACCGGCAGCCCGCGCTTCGTCATCCCGAAGCCGGCGCTGACCTGATCGTAGACATGGATCTCTGCGGGCTTGCCCGCGGCCTTCCACGCAGCGAACAGTGCCAGGCAGCCGTTGGTCACGTTGAAATGTGATGAACCGACGGCGACGAAGAGCGGCGGCGCGTGCGCGGGCACGTTGACGTCCTGCAGTGAGGGCCCGTAGAGCGAGACGAGGAAGTCCGGCGACGCGTCCGAACGCTCGGCCAGTGACGTCCCGACGGCAATGCCACCGCCGGCAGAAAACCCCATGATGCCGACGCGCGCGGGATCGATCCGCCAGGCCGCTCGCGTTCTGCCGGGCAAGGCGCAGCGCCTGCTGCGCATCGGCGATCCCCATGTGCAGCACCTCCCGCAGCGCCGGATCGTCGGGCTCAGGGTTGGCGTTGCCGTTACGAATCTCCAGTTCCTTCCGCGGCCCCGCTCCAGCGACCCCGAGACCCGGCGGCGGCGCACCACGCCCGCGGCCGCTCGCGGGCATCGTCTGCAACGTCCGGTACTTCAGCACCAGCGCCGCAATGCCCTTGGTGTTCAACCACTGCGCAACCTTGACGCCCTCATTGTCCCACCCGAGGAGCCGCAGTGCTCCGCCGGGAGCGACGACGACTGCAGTTCCCGTCGCGCTTTCCGCGGCAGGAAGGAAGACCGTCACCGTCGGATCGCTGACGTTGGTGATGGTCCTGTCGCCCGAGGGTGAGGTCGTCGTGGCCTCGGGAACGGTCCAGCGCTCCGAGCCCGGAGCTTTGCCGGGCCAGAGGCGGATCTCCTGTGGCGCCTGCGCGACGGCGTCACTGGCGATCGGCCCGGTCGCGCTCGGCGGCGGCGCCGGCGCCTGTCCCTGGCGATTGAAGAACTCGAAGATCCGCGGCCACACCATCGGCACCATGCTTCCGTGGTTGCCGTCCACCTCGAGGTACTCGAATGCAAAACCGCGCTCGCGCATGTAACGCGCCAGCACGCGGCTGCCCTCGAGCGACGGGGTCGCGCCGGTGCCCTCGGTCATGAAGATCGGCAGTCGCCTGATCCGATCGAACGGATACGTCGCCTCGTCGACGAACGGCCCCGACATCGGCGCAACCGCGCGCCACCGCTCGGGATACCGGGCCGCCAGGTGCCACGCGCCACCGCTGCCCATCGAGTGACCGGCGAGGTACGTGCGCGAGCGATCGGCGCCGTATTCCTCGGTGACGATCTCCAGCGCGGTCATCACCTCGAACTCGCTCAGGTTCAGCTCGCGCTGACGCGCCGGCGTGACAGCGGCACGTTGCGAGGCGGCCGCCGCGGTCTGGCCGAAAACCGCCGGCAGTCGAAGAGGATTGCCATAGGCGCCGAGCGGCGAGAACCCCAGCGGCGAGACGACGATGTAGCCGTGCTGCTCGGCGAGTTTCATCAGCAGGCCATCGGCCTGATCCAGATACGTGCCCTCGTTTGCGCCGGCGCCATGCAGCATCAGGATGATCGGCAGCGACACCTTCCCATCCCACGTCTTCGGGACGTAGACGCGATACGGCATCTGCTGACCCGTCGGCGCAAAGACATACTGCCGGCGCTGGTCGCCGGTGGCACGCGCTGGCGGCGCCTGGGCGGAGACGGTGAGGTTCAGCGCGACCAGCGCGCAGATACACGTCGCGAATGATCGATTCATGTGTGCGTTGCTCCTCGCGTCATCCGGTAGAGCACGGCGATGAGAGTCAGCGTGATGACGTCGGCGACGGCGACCATGTAGAAGCCGGCCGCAAACGATCCGGTCTGGTCACGCAGGATGCCGAGCATCTGAGGACCGAAGTATCCGAACAGGCCGGCGCCGAGG
This sequence comes from uncultured Acidobacteriota bacterium, assembly GCA_963755195.1. Taxonomy (GTDB): domain Bacteria; phylum Acidobacteriota; class Vicinamibacteria; order Vicinamibacterales; family CAVVIG01; genus CAVQJU01. Next base: position 1,590,058 of record CAVWIZ010000002.1, read on the forward strand.
CTGACGACGCCCATCGCATGGCCCGCCTCGTGGCGCGGCATCACCGGGCCGGCAAGGCCGTACAGCTGGTTCGCCGCGGTGAAGCCGAAGCCGATCACCGTCGCCGTTGCCACGCGGAAGATCAGCAGGCTCTCGATGGCCATCGACGCGGAGGCGACGGCCAGCAGGATGAACACGAGCACCGAGCACGACGAGCTTGTTGAAGCGGTCGGCCAGCAGGCCGACGCCGAGATTCACCACGATTGCGGTGAGGTAACCGGTGCTGATAATGACTCCCGCCGCCGTGGCGTCGAGGCCGTACAGCGCCTTCGCCACGCTCGGGACGAAGTAGGTCACGGTGAACTGGCCGAAGCCGCCGAGCCCGACGATCAGCGCGAGCATCCACACGACGGGCGAGAGAAAGGCGCTCCGGCTGACGCGCGTCGTGCACGGAGTGGCCGGCGCTCTTCGGGTCATCGGACGTGGGCCGATAGAACAGCCAGAACACGGTGGCGCCGAGCACCGCCATCGCTGCGTAGCCGAGGATGGCGAGGCGCCAGCCGAACTCGCCGACGAGCACGCCCCCGAGCGGAGCGCCGACGACGGACGCCAGCGCCGATGTCGCGCCGAGCACCCCCATCGTACGGCCGCGCAGCGATGGCGGCGCGGTCAGCGCGACGGCGATGAGCACGCTGACGAACGCAAACCGGTAGCCGAAGATCGTCAGGCCGCGGAACGCTACGCGCGGACCCGAAGCTCCACGCCTCTCCGAGCAGCACGCTGCCCGCGGCCACGCCAAGCAGTCCGAGGCCGAGCACGCGCTTCTCGCCGAAACGCCGGGCGCTGACGCCGGCCGGCACGCTGAGCAGCATCGCCAGCAGGCCGTACAGCCCGGTGAAGAGTCCGAGCTGCGTGTAGCTCATGCCGAATTCCTGCTGAATAGACGGCAGGAGCGGCGAGAACCCCAGGTTCGACAACTGCAGCGCGAACATGGCGATGAGCGTCGCCGCGAAGGGCAGCAGCCAGTTCGCCGAAGCCGCCGGCAGAACGGTCGTCCTCACTGCAGGACCCGCGTCTCGAGAAACGAGCGGACGCCGGCGCGCGCGCCGTCCGGATCCCACCCACGCGCATCGACGACGTCAGCTGTCGATCGGCAGAACCGGGATACCCGCGTCCTCGAGCGCACGCTCGATGAAGAGGCGCCCGGTGCCCGCCGGCTTCATGCTGCGCGGGCGCAGGACAAGGGCGCCGTCAACCCGGTGCTCGAGAGCCTGGTGCGACAATCCACTCGGCCGCCCACGGCGGGTTGTGCAGGTACTCGTTGAAGCTTGCCGTCCGGCTGGCCAGTGCGGCCATCGGGTCGTCGAGACCGTAGCGGATGTAGCCGTCCGGGCCGAAGGCGAGGTACATCGACCAGACGAACACGGCGCGGTGCGATGACTCGAACGCGGTATAGAAGCCGGTGTCGTGCCACAGGCCCGCACCGATCCACATCAACCGGGCTCGTTCGCCCGGACACGCCGCGACGCCTGCCTCCACGCGCTGCTGCACCTCGTCGTGGAAGGCACGCGCGTGGGCCAGTGCCCACTCGCTGCCCCTCACCCACTGCGTGGCCATCACGTTGGCGATCTGCTCCGTCATCCGCACCGGGCACTCCGGCGCGGTGGCAATCAGGCGGCGCACGGCGTCGAAGATTTCCTCCTGCTGATTGACCTTCTCGAGCCGATCGCGCAGGGCATCGCGATCGAGACGGCGTCCGCTGATCGCCTCGAGACGTTCGACCAGGTTCTCGAGCGTCGAGACCACGAACGCAAGCCGATGTGGTTCGACAAGTTCGCGCCATCGGTACCGGCCGAGTTCCCACCAGCGCGGCGGCAGGTCGCCAGCGCCCGGATGATCGATCTCGAACAGTTCGGCGCCGAAGGTGTCGGCCCACAACCGGAAGACGCGATGAATGCAGTCACACGTGAGCCGGGCGCAGAGCAGGCGCGGCGTCGGCAGGCCGCCCCAGGGGGGATCACCTGCGCTTCGATAACGCGTCGAGGCGTAGCCGAGACTGCAATAGCGGCACAGATCGCCGTGGAGGCCGTCGGCGTCCATGGCGTCGAGAAACTGGGACGCCTGGCGCTTGGCGGCAACGATCGACGCCCACCACTGGTTGCTGACCGCCGGGACGTCCACGAGGTCGAACAGCTCGAACGGCACGTCCGCCTGGAGCAGCGCGTAGGGCTGGCGCTCGTCGAACACGCGGCGGCGCAGCTCGGCAAACCACTGCTTCTGAAACGCCGATGCAGCCCTCGTCGCGTCGAGCTGCTTGTCAGCCACGCCTGGCTTCCTGCAGCTGCGAAGCAGCGGACACCATCGCGCCGAGCTGCACGTGATCCGCCGGGGTTGGCGCCTGATACTGGTCGCCGCGAAGACAGACGTGTGGAATGCGACGGGCCTTCAGCACGTCGCGCAGCGCAGGATAGTCCCACCCGAACACCGCGTCGTCGGGGGGCAGCGACACGACGACCGCATCGACGTCGTCGAGCATGCTCTCCGTCCAGCGCGCAGCGAGTCAACGGGTGTGCGCGCACCGATCGAGTCGGCTCGATACTTGTCCGCGAGCGCAGCACACGGGTCGTCGTCGAGCCGCACGTCGTCTCCCGCTGCGCTGCTTCCCCATGGGCCGACCTCGGCAACGACGATGGCGCCGTGCGATTCGATGGCCTCGTGCAGTGTCTGGCCATCCACAGGTGCTCCAGTGAGCAGCACACGTGGGCCGGCAAGCGATGGGCGCGCTGCGATCCTGTCCGCCGCTTCGCTGGCCATCTCCACATAGCGATCCGGTTCCATCTCCCAGAATGCTGCGAGCAATCCGAAGGCGTCGGTTCCAGTCACGCGTGGAACGATGCGGCGGAGCGCGACCAGCCGTCTGGCCGCTGCACGGGCGGCATTCGCTCGTGTGATCTCCCGGCGGAGATCGTCGACAGAGGGCATCCGGCCCGAACAGGAGGCCAGAGTGTCGAGCAGTGCGCGCGTGCGCGCCACGTCGTGATTCCGCACCTCCCCACCGCGCGACTGCAGCAGGTCGAACAGGACAACGGGCGCGAGCCCTGTCGCCACTCCCTTGCGGACAAACTCACGCAGGTAGAGGAAGCACTTGTAGTCGGCGTCCGAGGTACGGGGGATGATGATGCGCGCCGCATGAGACAGACGTCCTGTGAGCACGTCCTCGACAAGATGGCGAAGCCGGTTCGGAAAGATGCCCGGCTCGAGATGCGCGTCGGCCGCAGGTGTCGGGCCTGAGGCTCCTCGTGCCATCACCGCGCGGAAACCAGCCGCGCGGACGATCTCGACTGGAACCGCCGGCCACGACGCCACGACGTAGGGCTCCTGCATGCGCGTCTCTCAGATAATGCCGGCGACCTGCAGCTGCTCAACGCCGGCAGCGCCGTATCCGAGCCAATCGCCGTAGACGAGCGCGTTGTCCTGGCCGACCGACGGCGCTGGACGCACGCATCCTGCGCTGGCGTCTGAGAAGGTGATCGGGATGCCCATGCCGACGACGTCGGCCACGCGCCCGAACTGCGGGTGCTCCAGCGGCACCGTTTCACCCCGCGCCAGCACGCGCGGGTCGCGGACCGCCTCGCGAGGAGAACGCACTTCTGCCGCCGGCACGTTGTGGCGTGCAAGCAGCGGCAGGAGTTCGGCGGTTGAAAGACTGCGTGTGAACGTTTCGATGTGTGCAGTCATCTCGTCCACGTGTGCCACACGGGCATCGCGTGTCGCGAAACGCGGGTCGTGTTCGAACTCGGGGTGCCCGATGGCGGCGAAGACACCGCGGGCGAACGGCTCGGTCGGCGCGCAGATCGCCACGTGACCGTCGGCCGACTCGTAGACGCCAAACGGCGTCAGGCGCGGGACGATACGGCCGGTGCGCTGCGGCAGTCCGCAGGCCTCGAGCAGGTCGAAAGGCTCGGCCGCGACGAGTGACGTCAGGACGCCGAGCATCGAGACGTCAACGTGCTGTCCGGTACCGCTGGCCTCTCGTTGGCGGAGCGCCGCGAGAATGCCGACCACGCCGAAGACCGGCGCGACCAGGTCCGCCACCGGCACGCCGACGCGAACCGGCGGCTCACCGGGCGTGCCCGACGTCATCATCAGCCCGCTCAATGCCTGAATGATGTTGTCCATGGCCTTGCCGGTGCCTGGGGCGTGCCCGGCACCGAAGCCCGAAATCGAGCAGTAGATCACACGCGGGTTGATCGACCGCGCGAACGGATACCCGACGCCGAGCCGCTCCAGTGTTCCGGCGCTGAAGTTTTCGACGACGATGTCGGCCTCGCGCAGCAGGCGGGCAAACACGTCACGGGCGCCCGGCCGTTTCAAGTTGAGCGTGACGCCGTACTTACCGCGAAGCCGGTTCAGCGCCGACACGGAAATATCGTCAGGGCTCCTGCGACCGAGCGATACGCCGTCGCACCCGAGGTATGGCGGGTTCTGGCGGCACGGATCGGGCGACTCCGGGTTCTCGATCTTGATGACGCGCGCGCCGAGGCCAGCCAGGAGGAAGGTGGCAAACGGCCCCGCGAGGGCCAGCGTGAGATCGAGGACCGTGAGGCCCGCCAGCGGGCCGCTCGGTGGCGTGTTGCCGCTCGACATCGTGTGGCCGGAGTCTACAGGTCGGCTCCGGATGGCGCTAAGACTTTCCGGGCGGTCCGGTGAGACGTGCGACGTCTTTCCCGATCGACATCGACTGCCGGACGAGATCGACGAAGACGCGGACGAGCGGTGAGGCGTTGCCCGCTTTCCAGGCGACGACGATCGACACGGTCGGCACGGGGTCGTAGGCCAGGGGCTTGAGGATCACCCCGGGAGGCAGCAGAGCACCAACCGAGTCGGGCAGCAGCGCGAATCCAAGGCCCTCCTGGACGAGCTGCAGATGGCCGAGGACGTTATCGGCGCTCGACACGGCCTGCATCCGGATCCGCGCCTGCCGGTAGAACGCGGCGATCGCGTCGTGCAGCGCGGGGGCTAGCGCCCGATCCATCGTGATGCACGGCAGATCGTGCAGGAGGTGCACCGGGATCCGTTTTCGCCTGGCCAATGCGTGGTGCGCGGGCAGCACGACGACGATCTGCTCGCGCAGGAGATCGAGGACCTCGAGTCCCTCGACGTCCAGCGGCTCGCGCATGAACGCCACGTCAAGGGCCCCCGTCCGCAGCCCGGTGACGGGCTCGACGGCGTACCTGCTGTGCAGGATGAGGCGGAGGTGAGGCAGGTGCGTCGTGACGAGGGGGCGCAGCGGCGGAAGGATTCGGACGTCGGCTGCCGGAAAGGTTCCGACCGAGAGATCGCCGGCGCGCCCGCCGGCCGCCTGCTTGGCGAGCCGCCCCGCATGATCGATGCGACCGAGGATGTCTTTCGTCTCGCGCAGGAAGACACGGCCGGCGTCCGTCAGCGCCACGTGATGACGGCTCCGGTCGAGGAGCGCGACGCCAACATCCGACTCGAGCTGCCGGATCTGCTGGCTGAGCGACGGTTGCGAGGTGTTCAGCTTGGCCGCCGCGCGCGTGAAGTTCAGCTCGTCGGCGACGGCGACGAAGTACCTGAGATGCCGGAGTTCCACCCCGGAAGGCTAGACGCAGACGCGAGGGTTGGCAACCGGAAATGCCGGCGGTGAGTCGCTACACGTCTTATCCGGCCTCTCTCACTCCCGCCCCCGCGCTTGCGCCGGCACCTGGGGCGCCGGAATCTCACACGGGCGGGGATTCCATCTGGCCGGATCGGTTTCCTTCTTGAACTGCGAGCTGATGACGAATTCCTGCGTCAGGAACGCCGGATCGGTGACGACTGTCGTGACGATCAGCCACGTGCCGTCGTCGCCCAGCGTGAAGCTGTCGAAGAATTCCTTCACGACGGCGCGATCGCTGTACGGCACGCCGTTCGGGCGGAGGTAACCGGCCTGCAGATTCGTCGTGACCACCTCGAGCGACCCGCCCGGCGTGGGCGCACCCTGAGCGAAGATGCCGCGGTTCTGCGGCTGGCGGAACCATCGAGCCTCGGAGTCGCCCTGCAGCGACCGCGCGCCGGCCGGCGACGAGGCGCCGAAACGGAAGCGGCGGAGTTGTGTCCCCGCGTCGAACTCCAGAAGCAGCGTGTTCGCGTTCTCCCACCGGATGCGCACGCGGCCGGGCTGTCGAATCAACCCAGGAGGCCCGAAGGCCTTGCACAACGCGCCGCGCGCACGGTCGGCGTTCAGATCCCAGGCGCCGGCGGCTTTGCGGCCTTCGGCGTTGAGCGGCACGCTGGAGGTGTCGCCTTTCGGCGGCGTCACCATCCGCCAGCGCCAATCTTCGGTGATGACCGACACCCACTGCCCCGTGATGTCGATCAACGCCGAGTCGCGCGCACTCCGGGCGACAGCGCGGCGGTCCCTGCGCCAAGACGACGGCGCCGGCGGCGACAGCGAAAGCGGTGAGCCACGCGAAGCCGCGGTTCATCGCGCCCTCCTCGTCAGGTCGCGATAGATCGCCTCCACGAACCGCTCGCCGTTCCAGCCGTCGGTCTGGGCGTCGAAAAGGCCGTCGTAGTCGAGCGTCGGCTTCGCGCGCTTCACCTCATCGAGCGAACGGCCTTTCTGGATGAGATCCCGCACGCGGTCGCGGACGATCGTCGCCGTGTCGCGGTAGTTCGCGACGTCGGTCTGATCGCTCAGCCGGCCGCGGCCGGGCACGATCACCGTGCCGCCCTCCTGGCTTTCTCCGGCGACGGCAATCTCGATCACGCGGTTGAGCGCGTCCAGCACGCCGGCGATGCTGCCGCCGCGATCCGGATCGAACCGCGGGTACGCCGTCGCGTCGAAAATCGCGCCGGTGGCGATCACGTCCGAGCGGCGGAAGAACACCATCGTGTCGCCGTCGGTGTGCCCGGCCGGCACGTGGATGAAGCGCACGGCCTCGCCATTCGAGAAGAGCGTCCACTGGGCCGTGAAATAGGTATCGGTCGGCCAGGTATCGGATGGCGCCTTCGTCGCATTCATCCGGTTCAGGACGTTCAGGTGGGCGATGATCGAGGCCCGCGTATCGGACCCACGGGGATCGATCGAGTCGATCACGCGGACGTACCGTCCGGCCTTGGACAGCGCGCCCGCGCCGCCCGCCGCCTGGTCGTCGCCGCTCGTCAGCACGATGTGCCGAATCGGCTGGGGCGTCAGCGAGCGGATGCCGTCGAGCACTGCCCCGCTCAACGCCGCCGGTTGCGTGTCCACCACGAGCGGACCTTCGGGTCCGATCTGCACGGTGGTGTTGCCGCCAGGCCCGACAATCACGGACACGTTGCCCTGAACGGGAAGAATCTCGAGACGCTGCTGCGCCGAAGCCGCGGCGATGGCCGCCAACACGAAGAGCACGAGGGCGACGCGGCGCGCCGTGATCATCGGGCCTCCGCCGGACGCACGCGCGCCATGTAGTCCGGGTACATCGTCGCAGCGCCGCCACGCGTCGCGTCGAAGGGAATGCCGTGCTTGGCGGCGAATTCTTTCAGATAGGCGTTGGTCCCGGGCAGATGATGCGGCACGGCTCCACGAGGCCGTTCGATCTCGGTGGTGGGAATGCACGAGAAGGGACTCAGCTGGAATCCCGGATCGGCGACCCAGTTCGACGTCCGCACGAACGCGTCGGTGAGGTACACCGGATCCTTCACGACGGTCACCAGCGTCAGGTAGTCGCCGTGGCGGATGACGTACTCGACGAGCGTGGCCTTGTCGCTGCGCGGCACGCCGTTGCGACGGATCCAGCCCTCCTTCAAGTGCGTGGTCGTCACCTTGAGCATGTCGCCTTCCCACTCGCCGGTCGAGAAACCCTGCCAGCCGTGTTGCGCGTGAGGCGACGGACGCGCCCGGCGGTCCATGTAGATCGTGCGGCGCGGCAGCATCCACATCAGCGTGGTGTGCCACGACGTCACGTCCTGCGAGACCGGGTCGAGCGTGCTCGAAATCCGCATGCTGGCCGGACCACGAGGCGCGTAGTCTGCCGGGTGTGGTTCACACTGCCGCTCGGGCATCGTCCACTTGCCCGCGTCCCACGAATCGGCGCGCTGGCGCGCCGCGTCGTTGATGGGGAGCCCCAGGTAGTCGCCGATATCAGGACCGGCGCCGCGCTCCGGAAGATCCTCATGAAATCGCTGGCCCCACGAACCGGAAAGATCCATCTGCGCCGACAGCGCGATCGTCGCCCACACGATCGCGGCACTGACAGCCGCCACTCCAGGCCTCGTCCGCGACATCATCTACTTTGCCAGCGGATCCGGCCGCATCTGGAACTTGACGACAGCGCTGCGGGTGCCCAGGCCGCCTTCCACGTGCCAGACCGCGTTGGGTCCATAGTCCGCATAGAGCGCCCGTCCCTTCCACCCGCCATTCGGATCGTCGATGCGGCCGTCCATGCCGCGCGAGAAGAACCCGAGCGGGTACGGAACGCGCAGCACGACCCAGGTGCCGTCTGGCTGCAGGGCGAGCAGCGAATCAGAGCTCGTCCCGTTCGCCAGCGGGAGATTCGCGCCAAGGCCGAGCGTGTTGAAGCGGTCGACGAAGTTGTAGTACTGGAAGTCGGCGGCGACATCACCGCGCACGCCTTTGAAACGCGGCCCCGGCACTGGATGAAGCGTCCAGCCCTCGCGGCAGTGCTGGCCGTCCATCGCGGCCGGACCTGAAAGGATCTTGCACTTGCGCCGGTCGAAGCTCGCGAGGTGGCCGCTGCCGGCGAGCGCCGTCCAGATCACGCCGTTCGAATCGACGTCGATACCGCGCGGCGTATAGCCGACCACGCCGTTGGCCGGATCGAATGGCGGTTCGTAGGCTTCGCTCACGCACGTCTTCGGCTCGATGCGGACGATCTTGCCCGGCACCGGACCCGGCACGGCGCCCCAGACGCTGCCGTCGGGATGCGGGATCACGCTGTAGAACAAGCCGACCCTAATCGCGTTGATCGACGGCCTTGTCAATCTTTCCGTCGCCGTTGACGTCGAACCACGGCTTGCACCAGCCTTGCGCTGCACCGGCGTCGCCGGTCGCCTCGAGCTGGCGTGTGTTCACCCAGCCGATCGCTCCGCTGAACGGCCCGTTGCCGTAGATCGTCTCGTCGGCGTCCGACGCAAACTGCACGTGATGGACGTCGAAGCAGATGTCGACCTGCTTGAACTGCTGCGTCTTCGGGTCGTAGTACTGAATCTGCCTGAAGCTCGAGGGCATCGGCGCAAGCGCCGCGGACGGATGGTCCTTGCAGAATGACGGCTGGTTCTCCGGCACGCGGAACCGCGCCGACATCCAGACGCGCCCCTTGCCGTCCATCGCCGCGTGGTTCGAGATAGCCGGGTCGAACCAGTACAGCTTCGTGCCCCAGTACGGCGACGGCACCGGCATCGACTGCGGTTTCCCCGGCGGCGTCTTCGGATCGAGCACCGGAATCCTTGTCTCTTTCGCCGTGTGCTCCAGCGTGTCGAGCGTGAGGAACCCGTCGTTGCCCCAGTCAACGCCGTAGACAGGGCCATAGGCGTTCGCCGTCGGGTTCCGCTTGTCGGTGGTCAGCTCGTCGTGCGCGAACGTCGCCGGGCCGCCCCAATCCCACATCGTGAGGACGAGATTTCGCTCGAGACCTTTCGGACGCGGCGGCGCGGGCGGAACGTCCCCCGCGGCGATGCGATCCGTCCAGTTGGCGAACATCTCGAGGCCGCGCGTCCGCCCGAGCACGGTGACCGCCGAGCTCATGCCGGCGCCGTCCTGGCCGACCTGCACGCGTCGATCCCAGGCCGCCACGCTCGACGGAAACGTCCCGAGCGCCGCCGGAAACTCACGCGTCGCCTGGTTACCCAGCTGGTGGCAGACGTTGCAGTTCGCTTTGATCTGGTTGATCCAGTGATGTTGCGTGGCCATCTCCGGGCTGATGCCGTTGCCTGACGGACCCGTGCCCGGGAAATCCTTCTCCGGCGGGATATCGATCAGCGAGTACCAGTAGCTCGCCGGGTAGATCTTCGCGGCCGCGCGAGCGTCGGCCGCCACGACCGCTGTGAGCGCGAGACGCCGGCCCGGTGTCGCGCGGACGGGCGTGGAATCGACCAGGCCATAGCCGCGCACCCAGACCCCGTACGTCGCGCGTCGTCCCGGCAGATCGGGCAGCAGATACCGGCCCTGATCGTCGGTGACCACGATCTTCCGGACCTTGGTCGGCGTGTCGGTGGTCTCCGCAATCACCCAGACGCCGGCCTCCGGGCCCCGACTGCTCCTGACCACTCCGGCGATGTCGTCCGCGTCGATCGGAGTCTGGCTCATGTCGCTGTCGCGCGTTGACGTCTGCGCGCCAAGCCAGAGCGACGCGCTGCCGGCCAGAACAAGCGCGAGTAACGTGATCGAAAGGGGTCGACGCTCCATGGTTTGCCTTACTGCGCCTTGCGTGCGCTGTCGATCAACTCCACCAGACCGTTCACGATGGACGACTCGGCGCATCCCGGCCGCAGCCGCGACGACAGCACCTCGAACGTGTACTTTCCGTAGGAGGCATCGTCTGGAATGTAGCCGGAGCGCGCCGACCCGTTGGTTAATGTCGCCATCATCGTACCCTTGAAGGGCGACTCACGTTTCAGCCGTTGTGCGATGGGGCTGAACACCTCGGCATTGACCGCGCCGATCATCGCATCGCCCACACGCAGCAGTCCCAACCGGATCTCGACCGGCCCCGCGTCTTTGTAGATGCCTTCGGATCCGGCGCGGCCGTCATTGGTCCGCTCGCGGCCGGGACACTGAATCGTCTTCTGGCTGCCGGACAACCGGACATCAGTATCCGTCCGTTCGATGTTCCGCATGACGTAGAGCACTTCTTCGCCGAGGAACTGCCCCATCGACAACAGCATCTGCCGCTGCTGGTTCATCAACCTCACGACCGCGGGGTTATTGCGATCGAGGCCTTGCCCGCCGGGCGGCATCGCGTTGCTGATGTCCTGACCGCGCTTCGCGTAGTCCTTGATGCGAATCTCGCGCAGGTCGTACGTCTGCTGGAAGTAGATCGGGTTCTGGTCGCCCGACGCCCCCGTCGACCACACGGCGACGAGGTCGCCGCCGAAGGCGTCTTCGACGTAGCGCGAGCTCGCGCCGGGGATGTCGCCGCTGACTTGATCGGTTTGACCGGCAATCACGCCGTGGACCGCGTAGTTGTAGTACACCGCGATCGGCTCGCCGCTCAGGCTCTCGAACTTGAGCACGGCGACGGTCTTGTCCGACGGGCCTTCCCGGTTCGGCCCTTCCCACCACTTCCCCGTCTTCGGATCGGTGATCTGGCGGTTCACGTTGATGTAGGACTCGCCCGTCCCGTAGCCCACGCGTGCGGGCGCCAGCTTCTGCTGCGCGCGCCGCACGGCGTCCACGATCTTCGTCGCGTAGTCGGCCGCCGGCGGTCCGGGCACGCTGTGCGTATGCGTCGCCGTCAACAACACGTTCGCCGATGGAATCCGAAGCTCCGTTTCGACCTGACGTGTCACGGCCTGCCAGATCGCGTCGGAGAGCCCGCCGGCATCGACGGTGACGAGCGCAGCGCGTGCGGCGCCGTTGTCGAGCACGATCGCGCGCGCGTACACGCGGTCGAGCACGCCGAGGTAGGTCTTCGGAAGCGCCGAGTCGGCCGGCGTCACGTCGACCTTCGCGGCTCCCACCCGCAGCGGCGACGCGGCAGACACGCGCGTGCCGCGATCGCGGCGGCCAGGGTGATGATGAGAATCGCGAGAGCGGCCCTCATGTCTGGTCTCCTTGGCTACCGCCGGAAGATGGACGCATCAATCGCCGCCGCCATCGCCCGGTTGCCGGCATCGTTCGGATGCACGTGATCGCCGGGATCGAAGTCGGCACGCAGTCTGCCCGGGTGAGCCGGATCGCGTACCGCCGCGTCGAAGTCGATGACCGCGTCGTACGCCTTGCTGGTCCGGATCCATCTGTTCACGTCCTGACGAATCCGCTCGCCGGCGTCGGTATAGGTGTTCACGCCTTCCACCGGCATGATCGTGGCGCCGGCCACCTTGATGCCGTGGCGATGCGCCCGCTCGATGATCTGCTGAAGCCCCAGATCAGATCATCCGCGGTCACCGCTTCGTCCGGCGCTATGCCGGGCACCGCCGGAAAGGTGATGTCGTTGATCCCGAGCAGCACGGTCATCCAGCGCACGCCGGCGTGGCCGAGGACGTCGCGATCGAAGCGCGCCAGCGCGCTCACGCCGAACCCCGGCCGCAGCAGGCGATTTCCCGACAGCCCGACGTTGACGACGCTCCGCGCGCCGGCGGGACCGCCGGCCGCGAGCGTCGCCGCGAGCAGCGACGGCCAGGCGCGATCGGTGTCGAGCGTCGCGCCGACGCCGTCGGTGATCGAGTCGCCGAACGTGACGACCGCGCCGGCCTCGGCCGGCGCCAGCACGTCGACGCTCCCGAGCCAGAGATACGCGGTCGTCGTCGCGTCGGCCTTCAATGCCGCGCTGCCGGTCGCGTTGCCGCCCGTGATGTAGGCCGTGTGCATGCCGTCGGGATGGACCGTCGGCAACCCGGTCGCCTCCGGCAGATACACCGACACGGCCAGATCCGCCAGCGCCGGCACCGTGAGATCGACCGGATCGCTCACCACCATCGTCCCTGGAGGCACGACGGTCGATGGCCGGCCGCCGAATGTCAGCGCGCGGTCGGAGGCCGGCACGATCGCCGCGCCGGTCGCGCGCAGCGCGATGTGCGCGGCGCCTACTCTCAGCGTCGGTTTCTCGAGCGCGTTCGCCAGCGACACGCGGACCCGCCTGCCGCCCAGACTCGCGTGCGCGATCATGCGTACCGTCTGATCCTTCAGCGTGGCCGGCACGCGGGCGGCCGGCGGTGGCTGCACCAGCTCGCCGCGTCCGAACGGCAGACGCGTCGGCGCCAGCTGCTGCGCCGTCGCCCACGTCGTCACCCAGTGCTCGTTCGACCGCGGCGACGATCCGGTCTGCGCACGCAGCGCCACTGGTGCGTTCAGCAGGACAAATGCCAGTACGAACGCCAGGACGGCGGCCGCCACGCGTTTCTGTCTCTCGATCATCGCGACTCCCCTCCGCTCGGCCTCGGCCGAAACAGCATCGGCACCGACTCGTGCAGGAGATTCCGCCACACGCTGAACACGTGCCGGCCCGGATAGTCCGACCAGCGGGCGTTGATCCCGCGCTCCTGCAGCAGCCGGACGATCCGCTGTCCCGGCGCGAGCATGCCGGTCTCCTGCTGGCCGCAGCCGAGAAACAGCATCTGCAGGCGCTTCTTCGTTCCGGACGCGTTCGCCAGCAGTTGCGCCCACGGCGCCTGCGTCTCGATGGGCGCGGCGGGCGGCTGCGGTCCCAGGGATCCGAACCCGCCGCTGTACGCCAGCACGTAGCCAAAGAGCTCAGGGTGCGCGAGGCCGATCTCGATGCTCTGAAACGCGCCCATCGACAGGCCGCCGATCGCGCGGTGCGCGGGATCGGTGTAGACGCGGTAGCGCCGGTCCACCAGCGGAATGATCTGATCGAGCAGATCCCGGGTGAAGAGCGTGAAGTTCAGCATCCCGGGATCGCCGCCGTATGGCGGGACCACCACCGGCGGACCGACCGACGCGCTCTGGATCGGATGGCCGTGCGGCATCACGACGATCATCGGCGCCGCCTTGCCCTCGGCAATCAGGTTGTCGAGGATGATGTTCGCCCGTCCGTTCGCCACCCAGCCGCTCTGCGTCTCGCCGTTGCCGTGAAGCAGGTAGTAGACGGGGTAGCGGTCCCTGGACGTGTCGTAGTTCGGCGGCGTGTAGACCCAGAGGTACCGGTTCACGCCCATCGCCTTCGACTCGTAGAGCACCATGCGCACGTCGCCGTGCGGCACCGGACGAGCGTCGTAGAACGCCGCGCCGTCGCCGGGCACCTCGACGAAGCTCGAGATCGCCGTCCCCGCCGCGCGCGGCATCTGGCTGATGTTCGCCGGATCGGGCAGATCGACGCCCTCGATGCGGAAGTTGTAGATCCAGATCTCCGGCGGCAGCGGACCAATCGTGATGCTCCAGACGCCGTCCGCGCCCTTCGTCATCGCCTGCGGGCCCTTCCCCTGCAGCACTTCGCCGACCAGTTCGACGCGCGCCGCCTCAGGCGCGCGCAGCCGGAACGTGACACGGCGGTCGCCGTGCACGTCCGGCGATCGCACCGCGGGCGGCGGGCCCTGCGCGGCAACGCCGACACGAGGCCGACAACGAGGACGATGACGACGGCGGCGGAAGTCGCAAGACGACAAGCTTGGCAAGGCGAGGCGGATCTGTACCAACGACGGCGCGAGATGTCAATGCGACGGCTCCAACCTGTATTATCAGGATCGTGGCCACGACACCCGCGCAGTCCAAACACACACGGATCCGGCAGACCCTGACCGACCAGATCGCGAGCGGCCAGTACGAGGCCGGCCAGCGGCTCCCGAGCGAGTCCGAACTCGTGAAGGCCTTCGGCGCGTCGCGGCCGACCGTGAACCGGGCGCTGCGCGAGCTTCAGCTCGCCGGCCTCATCGACCGCCGCGCCGGATCGGGCAGCTACGTGCGCGCGGACGCGAGCGCGCACGGGTACGTCTTCGGCCTGCTGATCCCCGAGCTGGGACGCACCGAAATCTTCGAACCGATCTGCCGCGGCATGGCCGACGCGCAGCACGGCAGCCGGCACGTCCTGCTCTGGGGCACGTCGCTCACGGAAGGCGCGAACATCGAGGAACAGGCATCGCAGGCCTGCCGTCAGCTCGTGGCCAGGAAAGTCTCGGGGGTCTTCTTCGCGCCTCTCGAGCTCACGCCCGAGAAGGACGCGATCAATCGCCGCATCGCGAACGTCTTCGATCGGGCCGGCATTCCTGTCGTCCTCCTCGATCGCGATCTCGTGCCGTATCCCGCGCGCAGCCAGTACGATCTCGTCGGCATCGACAACCGGCGAGCCGGCTACGTGCTCGCGGCGCATCTGCTCCAGCAGGGCTGTCGCCGCGTGGCCTTCGTGGGACGTCCAGGCTCGGCGCCCACGGTCGACGCGCGCATCAGCGGGTACAAGGAGGCGCTGACCGACGCGGGGCTCGCCCCGCACGTCTGCCGAATCGACCCGACCGATCGCGCCCAGGTGAAAGGCGTGCTCCGCAAGCCGCGTCCGGACGGCTTCGTCTGCGCCAACGACTTCACCGCCGCGCAGCTCCTCAGAACGCTCGAGGGCCTCAAGGTGTCGGTCCCGCGCGACGTCCGCCTCGTCGGCATGGACGACGTGAAGTACGCCAGCCTGTTGCCGGTCCCGCTGACCACCGTCCACCAGCCGTGCGCGGAGATCGGCACGATGGCGATCGCCGCCATGCTCGAGCGGCTGCGGCATCCGAAGATGCCGCCGCGCGACGTGCTGGTCGACTTCCGTCTGGTGGTGCGGGCGTCCTGCGGATCGCGCGACCGTTGACAGCCGAACGGCGGGACTGCTACCGTCCCGCGCGATTCGATGGAACACATCGTCTCGGAGAATCTGTCTATACAGGATGCGCCGACGCGGGACGTCGTTCGTGCCCACGCGCTGGTCGTCGGCGAAGTGCTGTGGGACGTGTTTCCCGACGCCACGCGACTGGGCGGCGCGGCGCTGAACTTCGCCGTTCACCTCAAGCGGCTGGGCCACGTCCCGCGGATCGTGAGCGCCGTGGGACGGGACGCACTGGGCGACAGCGCCAGCGCCGAGATCACATCGCTCGGACTGGATACGACGTTCCTGCAGTGGGTGGACCAGTTCAACACCGGGACCGCGTCGGTCCAGCTTGGCCCTGACGACCGCACGTCGTTTGTGATCGAACGGCCGGCTGCGTACGACGCCGTGGAGATCTCAGACGCCGTCCTCGCGCAGATCGTGCAGTGGCAAGCCGTCGTGGTGCTACTACGGCACGCTCTTCGCGTCCCGCGCGCATGGCCGTCACGTGCTGCAGCGGTTGCTCGACGCGCTGCCGGGCGCCCGCCGGTTCTGCGACATCAACCTGCGGCCCGGCTTCGAGTCGCGCGAACTCGCGTGCGACTTGCTGCACCTCGCCGATGTCGTGAAAGTGAACGAACGCGAACTGACACTGGTGCGTGACTGGCTGGGACTGCCGGCCGACGCCGAGACATTCTGCCGTGCCGGCGCCGCGCGCTTTGGCTGGCAGGCGGCGTGTGTGACGCTCGGCGCACGCGGCTGCGCGATGCTCGTGGGCGACGACTACGTCGAGGCTGCCGGTGTTCCCGTCGCCGTGGCCGACACCGTCGGCGCCGGCGACGCGTTCGCCGCGGCATTCCTGCACGGGCTCATCACGGGCTGGCCGGCGCCGAAAGTGGCCGAGTTCTCGAATCGTGCCGGCGCAATGGTCGCCAGCGTGCCGGGCGCAATCCCAGGCCGATGAAGAACCAGGCGCAGCTCATCGCGTACGTCGATCGGCTGTCCGGCGGCACGTTCCACGATCTCGAGCGGCTGCTCGGCACGGCGCTGTCGGGCGCGTTCGGCGGCGTCCACGTGCTGCCGTTCTTCCATCCAATCGACGGCGCCGATGCCGGCTTCGACCCCATCGATCACACGCAGGTGGATCCGCGGCTGGGCACGTGGGATGACGTCGCGAGCCTTGCCGAACGCGTGGACGTCATGGCGGACGTGATCGTCAATCACATGTCGCGTCATTCCCCGCAATTCGCCGACTGGGACCGCGCAGGTGCCGAGCTCTCCTTACGCGGGCATGTTCCTGACCTATTCACGCGTGTTTCCTCGGGGCGCCTGCGAGTCCGACCTGCTCGCCTTGAACGGCCCGCGCCCGACTCTCCCGTTCACGAAGCACACCAACGCGCGCGGCGAGCAGCATGCTCCTCTGGACGACGTTCACGAGCGATCAGGTTGACATCGACGTCCGCGATCCCGAGGCACGTCGATACCTGACAGGCATCCTCACGCGACTCAAGGCCGCGAAGGTCCGGGCGATCCGGCTCGACGCGATCGGATACGCGATCAAGCAGCCCGGCACCAGTTGCTTCATGATCCCGGAGACGCGCGCCTTCATCGACGACATCACGGCGCAGGCGCATGCGTTGGAGATGGACGTGCTGGTGGAAGTGCACGGGCATTACCAGACGCAAATCGACGTGGCGCGGAAGGTCGACTGGGTGTACGACTTCGCGCTGCCGGCGCTCGTGCTGCACGCACTCTACACGCGTGACGCCACGCCGCTGCGGCGATGGCTGGAGATACGTCCGCACAACGCGATCACGGTGCTCGACACGCACGATGGCATCGGCGTGGCCGACGTCGGCGCGGACCGGGACGGCCGCATGCCTGGACTGCTGGCGCAGGACGCGATTGACGCGCTGATAGAGACGATCCACGTGCGGAGCCGCGACGAGAGCCGGCTCGCGAGCGGCGGCGCCGCCCGCAACGTCGACGCGTCCCAGATCAACTGCACGTTCTACGACGCGCTCGGCCGCCGCGATGCCGAGTATCTCGTCGCGCGGGCCATTCAGTGCTTCGTGCCGGGGATCCCGCAGATCTACTACGTCGGGCTGCTGGCCGGCACCAACGATCTCGACTTGCTGCACCGCACGCGCGAGGGGCGGGACATCAACCGGCACTACTACACACCGGTCGAACTGCCAGCGCGCGCTGGCGCAGCCGGTCGTCCAGTCGCTCCTCGCACTCCTGCGACATCCGCAACACCCACCCCGCGTTTCAGGGCGCGTTTCAGGTGAAGGCCGCGGATGCGCAGCGGCTCGCGCTCGTCTGGGAACAGGGCACGGCGTTCGCGCGGCTGGACGTCGATCTGACGGAGATGGACGCCGCCGTCACCTGCTCGGCTGACGGCGCGAGCGCAGCGGCGCTCGCGTGGAGCTCGATGAACGGAGCGACACAAGGAGAGGATCGATGAGAACGATCGCGTTTGTCATCTCGCTGCTGCTGGCGAGCGCCGCATTCGCCGCCGGCCCCGACAAGGTTGCCAGGCCCGTCAAGGTTGACGGCGGCCTGCTCGAAGGCACGGCCGAGGACGGACTGATGGTCTATCGCGGCATCCCGTTCGCGGCCCCGCCCGTCGGAGATCTGCGCTGGCGCGCGCCCCAGCCGGCCGCGAAGTGGAACGGCGTACGGAAGGCCGACACCTTCGGCCGGGCGTGCTTGCAGATCAACCAGGCCATCGCGAATCTGCCGGCGCCGAACGAAGACTGCCTGTCTCTCAACGTCTGGACGCCCGCCACACGCGCCGATGAGCGTCTCGCCGTCATGGTCTGGATCCACGGCGGAGGGTTTACCGCAGGGACGCCGCCCGAGCGGCTGTACCACGGCGAGGCCATCGCGAAGAAAGGCGTGGTCGTGGTGACCTTCGCCTATCGGCTCGGGGTCTTCGGTTTCCTCGCGCATCCCGAATTGAGCGCGGAAAGCGGCACGCACACGTCCGGCAACTACGGTCTGCTGGACATGATTGCCGCGCTGCAGTGGGTGAAGAAGAACATCGCGGCCTTCGGCGGCGACCCGGGCCGCGTGACGATCTTCGGCGAGTCGGCCGGCGGCATCGCCGTCAGCCAGCTGTGTGCATCGCCGCTCGCGAAAGGACTCTTCCAGGCCGCGATCTCGCAAAGCGGCGGCTCGTTCGGCCCGGTCCGCGAAGGCGGCGGGCCGGGCGAGAACATGCAGCCGCTCGCGGCGGCCGAGAAGGCCGGCGCCGCCTGGTCGTCGAAGGCGGGCGCTGCGAACCTCGCCGACCTGCGCAAGATCCCGGGCGAAACGCTGCTCGAGTCCGCGCGCGCCCAGCGCGGCATCGCGTGGCCGATCACCGACGGCCGGGTGATCCCCGACGATCAGTACAAGCTGTACGCCGCAGGACGCTACAACGACGTGCCGGTGCTCGCGGGCTACAACTCCGACGAGGGCGCCTCGTTCGGCAATCGTCACCTCACGCGACGCGTACATCACGACCGTTCAGCAGCGCTACGAGCGCTTCGCCGACAGGCTGCTCGCGGCGTATCCGTGGGGCGAGGGCGCCGCCAGAAAGTCGGCCCGCGACCTGACACGCGACACGACCTTCGGGTGGCACACCTGGACGTGGGCGCGACTGCAGGAGAAGACGGGCAAGTCGAACGCGTACCTCTACTACTTCGACCAGCACGCCGAGTATCCTGCCGATTCACCGCGGTTCGGATTCGGCTCCCCCCATGCCGCGGAGATGGCGTACGTGTTCGACCACTTCTTGAACCGGCAGCCAACGTCTGAGGATCTGGCGCTGTCGGACACGATGATCACGTATTGGACCAACTTCGCCAAGACACACGACCCCAATGCGGCGGGCTTGCCGGTGTGGCCTGCGTACCGCACGCGCCGCGCCGCAAATGATGTATCTGGCCGGCTCGCCGAAGGCGGTCCCGCTCGTGAGCGCAGAGGGGCTTGAAAGTGCTCGACGACTACTTCGCCTGGCGCCGCCGGTGAGCCGGCGCAACCTCGCGGTCGTCAAGACGCTGACATACGCGATGTTCGCGATGTTCGCGATGACGACCGACTCGGTGGGTCTCATCATCCCTGAGATCGTCAAGACGTTCGGGCTGACGTTGACTGCGGCCGGGACGTTTCAGTACGCGACGATGGCGGGCATCGCCGTGGCCGGTCTGTGTCTGGGCACGCTCGCCGATCGCCTGGGACGGCGCCGGACGATTGTCATCGGGCTCACCGCCTTCGCGGCCGCATCGTTTCTGTTTGCCGCAGGCACGAGCTTCCTCTTCTTCGTCGTCCTCATGGGTCTCTCGGGCCTCGCCATCGGCGTGTTCAAGACAGGCGCACTGGCGCTTGTCGGCGACATCTCGACGTCCACCACGGAACACACGTCGATCATGAATACGATCGAAGGCTTCTTCAGCGTCGGTTCGATCGTCGGTCCCGCCGTCCTTGCGTATCTCCTGGCGCGCGGCGTGTCGTGGCAGTGGCTGTACGTCGTGGCAGGAACGGTTTGCGTGGTCCTGATCGTGATGGCGATGTCCGTGACGTATCCGACGTCGGCGGGCCCAGTGGCCCTGCTCCGAAGCCCGGACGGGAACAATCGAGGCCGTCAAGAACCCGTACGTGCTCGCGTTTTCTGCCGGCGTGTTTCTCTACGTTGGTGTGGAAGCGGCGATCTACGTGTGGATGCCGACGCTGCTCGCGGGCTATCAAGGACACGCGACATGGCTGGCGGCGTACGGCATCTCGATCTTCTTCGCGCTGCGCGCCGCTGGACGGTTTTTGGGCGCGTGGATGCTGATGCGGTGGAGGTGGGATGCCGCGGTCGCGGTCCTGAGCGGCGCCATCCTGGCGTGTTTCGCGTTGAGCGTGGCCGGAGGGGTGGAATGGGCGGTGTATCTGCTGCCCGCTTCCGGTCTCTTCATGGCCGTGATCTATCCGACGCTCAATTCGAAAGGCATCAGTTGCGTCCCGAAAAACGAGCACGGCGCCGCGGCGGGCGTCATCCTCTTTTTCACGTGCCTCTCGGCGGTGATCGCCCCGCTCGCGATGGGCGCGTTGAGCGACGTCACTGGACAGATCGCGTATGGATTCTGGCTTGCGACGGGGCTTGCGGCACTCCTATTTGTCGGCCTGCTCCTGAACTGGGTCGCTAATCCGACACACAGTGTCCTCGCTCGAGGAGACGTGGCTGACTACCACCAGGAATCTTCTCTTTGAGCTCGAAGGTCGTGGTGGAGGCGCCGGCTAGGGAAGCAAGCCACGGGTGGAGCAGCATGCGCAGGCTGCGATTTCCTCGCCGGGCGAAGCGGGATCGGTCACATTTCAGAACTTGACGCGCGTGCCGACCCAGTAGGTCGTCGGCGCGCCCGGCGCGTAGAACGTCGCCTGCTGGACCGGGAACTCGCCATCGATCGCCGGGAACGGCCGCGCGATGTAGTTGCCGGTGCTCGTGAATCCGGTCGGCCCGAGTTGCGCGGCCGTGTAGTAGCGGCTGTCGAACAGGTTGTTGACCTGCGCCAGCACCTGGAGCCATTGTTCAACTGGTAGTGCGCGCCGAGATTGACAATGCCGTACGCCGGCGTCGTGCCGGGCCCGAGATAGTAGGTGCCGTCCGGCTGGCTCCGGTTGTTCTCGTTGCCGCGCGCGTACACGCCCGACGCGGCGATGAGGTTCGAGGTCGACCGACAGCCTTCGTGGTGACCTGGACGTCGGCGAACGCCTTGAGCAGTGTGTCGCGGAATCAGCGGAATGCGATCGCCCGGCTCGATCTCGATCGTGCCTTCCAGTCCCTTGCCGCCCGCGGCGGCGGAGTCGTTCGTGCTGTTGCCCGTGCCGTCCACCGTTTCCGGGCTCTCGAACGTCGCATCGAGCCACGTGTAGCCGGCGCCGCCGGTCACGCGCCCCTTGTCGAGCGTTGACGCCGAGCTCGATCCCCTGCCGGCGGGTGCTGCCGAAGTTCTTGAAGTACCCGAAGCCCGGTCTGCGTCGACGCGACGAAGAGGATGTCGTCCTTGTTGTCGGCGTGGAACAACCCCGCGTTCCACGTCGACGACGCCCTGCCCGCCGCGCACGCCCGCTTCCAACGTCCTGGTGACGACCTGATTCAGCGGCGGATCGCCCGCCAGCGCATTCGGCAGCTTGCACGGTTCGTCGGGATCGGCGCAGCCCAGCTCGATCGACGTCGGCGCGCGGCTGCCTTCGCTGTATCCGGCATAGAGGTTCACCGCGCGAGACGGGCTGAACGTCACGCCGGCGGCTGGATTCAAGCGGCTGAAGACGTGGTCGCCGTCGAGCGAGCCCGGTCCGCCGCCGGGGTTCAGCCGGTCGATATTGCTGATGCTGGTCCGGTTGTAGCGGGCGGACAGCGTCACGTTCCAGGCCGTCGCCGATCGGCAGCACGTCGGACGCGAAGACGCTCCCGGTGTTCACGTGGCCGTCCAGGTCGACGCGGTTGTCGAACGGCACGCCGTCCACGCTCGCCGCCGGTGACGCCGCCGTCCGCGAACGCGTCCACGCCCGTGACGCTTCGGTCGGGATTCAGATAGCCCAGCTGGGTCGACTGGTGGAAGGTCGAGCGGCTGCCGTCATAGCCCGCGCCGACGGTGAAGCGCGTTGCGTGCGCGCGAGCCAGTCGCGCCACGTCACCTGCCCCGACACGCCGTAGTTGTGCTGGACGCGTGTCGCTGCGGTTCAGGAGGCCGTTGCACTTCTCGCCGGGCTCGTCGTTCAGCAGGACGTTGCCGATGCAGCGCCAGAACGGAAACGGCGTGTTGGCCGCCGTCGCGCCGCTGGTCGGAAACCCGGTGTAACCGGCCGCGGCCAGCGCGCGCTGCTCCGCCGCGCTCGGCTGATAGACGGACTGATCGAGCGAATCGTCGTTGATGTCGCCGTTGAAGCGTGTTCGTCCGGATGTCGCGGTAGTACACGTTGCCGCTGAACGTCAGCGCGCGACTCCAGTCGTGCCTGCGTGGTCAGATTGACGAACGTCGCGCGGTTGTCGGTCTCGTCCGGCTTCGTGTAGACGCTCGCGAAGTCGCGGTCGAGAAACCGCTGTTCCTGCAGTGCCGTTGCCGTTCAACGACATTGTCGCGTAGCCGACCGACAGCGCCGTATCGCTGCTCGATGCATGCCAGCCGAGTTTGCCGAAGAACTGGCCGACGCTCGACGGCGAATCGTCGCGCCAGCCGTCCTCGGCGAAGAGATTGCCCGCCAGATACCAGTGCAGGCCGTTCGCGCGGCTGCCGCCGTGCTCGAACTCCACGGCCCGGCGCACGTCGCTGCCGTAGATCGCGCGCACCGTGGTCCCGGGATTGCTGCGGCCATCCTTGGTTTGAATCGACAGCGCGCCGCCCGAGCGTGTTGAGGCCGAACAGCGGGTTCGACCCAGGCATCAGCGTCGTCGATCCGATGGCCATGCGGGGAATCAGATCCCAGCTGACGACATCGCCGAAGGGCTGATTCAGGCGCACGCCGTCCATGTAGATCGACAGGCCCTGCGGCGTCCCGAGCAGTGGCGACGCGGTGTAGCCGCGGTAGTTGAGATCGGGCTGAAAGGGATTGCCTTGCAGTCTCGTTGACGAAGACGCCGGTGAAACGCCGATTGAGAAAATCGGAGAGATCGAGCGCGCCGCTCGCGTCGATGTCGGCGCTCACTGCCGTTTGCACGGGCGCAGGAATCTGCTCGAGTTTGAGATCCAGGCCGGGAAGCGGCGTCGTCTCGATCACCTCCAGCTTGAACACGGGTGGACCAGGCGGAGGCGCGTTCTGGGCCGGCGTCTGCGCGAGCCCGGTTGATGGAAGGACCAACAGACTCGCGAGGAGTGCCGGACCGGCCACCGACACGCGAGAGGGACGCTTGGACACCTCCTTGTATATTCCCGCCGCTCTACTCTTGTTCACGCTTTCTTGGATCGCGCTTTCCCGACGTGCGCGGTCGATGGCGCGGGGTGTTCTCAGGGGGAGTTGTTCGACGCCTCGCGGAATCGAACGGTGATATCGGCGGCGGTGGGACACGTCAATTCGCGAGGATGCCCGCCCGACGCGGCAAGCACCCTCGCGAACGCGACTCAGTCTGCAGTCGACACGCTGAAACTACTTGGCACTCACCGTCACTGTCGCGCGGTTGGACGTCACGGTCCCGTTGGACGCCGACGCGGTATTGACGATGGTCTTGTTGCACTTCACTTCGCAGATGCTTTCCTGGATCTGGTTCGGGTATTTCTTGAGGTCGAGGATGCCGTCCGAGTAGATGATGACGGCGGAGATGCCACCAGGTGGCGGTACGTAGGTCGCATGCTTGTTCGCTTCGGTGATCAACCCCTTCGCCCTGCTGCTGATGCCCCACTCGGGATACTTCTCACCAGTCAGCACCCAGACGGCGGTTTGCACATCCTTCAAGAACGCGAGGCCGCTTCCAGGGCCTTTGTTGTTCAGCAGCCAGTTGACCTTGTTCCAGGCCGACCCCCAGGAGGCAACGTCGCCCGGCAAGCCGGTCCCGATCGACGAGTAGAGCTTCGCTTTCCCGCCGTGAAGGTCCGTCGGGACGTGGTCCTGTATGCACCAGCAGGGATACGTGCCGTTCGGCAGACCGCCCTGATGGTTGGTGATCTTCGTGTCCTGTGTGCTCTTGGTGAATGACAGCCACAGGCCGGTGTCGACATTCGCGGTTTTCCCCTGCTGCCAGCTCGTCGTGCCGCAGAGATTGGTGGCCTGAACTGTGTAGGTCTTCGTACAGGTGACGGACTGGTTGACCGCCAAAACCGCCGTTGAAGACCCGCAGGTAAACGTGCCGAGCTTGTCATCGGTCACCTTGAACGGACCCGTGAGCGACACGTTGCCGGTGTTCTTCACGACATAGGTGTAGGTAATCACCTGGCCCACGTGGTCGTAAGTCGTGGTGTTCGCCGTCTTGCCTATTTCAAGCTTGGGCGCGGGCGTCACGATGATGATTTTCGTATTGGTGAAGTTGCAGGTGACCGTTTGGCCAGCCACGACGATCACCGTGCAGGAGCCGGGAGGGGTCTGATTCCAACCGGACGTCAGCGTTTCGGTGATGGTGTACGATGTCCAGGAGCGACGTTGTTAAACGTCTTTGTGCCGGTGTTGGTGATGGTGAAGGAGACGGGCTCAGTCGGGCCGCCTCGTGAAGCTGAAGGTGCCGTGCCGCCGATGGTTGTCTTCTTGACGACCAGCGTCCCGGTTGTGGGTGGAGGGGGGCACGTTCTCGTTCTTGACAATCACCCATCGATCGGTCGTCAGGCCTGTGAACGCAACTGCGGCCACCAGGACGTTGTCCGAGGCATCCAAGAAGCTGGTTGTGGAGGTCGAATAACCGAGCAGCCGATAGGAGCCTGGGACGCACTGGGCCGTTGGAGCCAGAACGATGCCGCCGATGATTTCGGACGTGACGTAAGCGAAGGGCGTCGCCAACGCTGACGTGTCGGCGCTGTACCCGGTCGGACCCAGAGAATAGGAGACGCCCGTCCCCGAGCTGTTCGGCGCGGCCCAAGCCGCCGTCATCGGGAACGTAAGGCCACCGATCGGAGGCGACGGTGGCCTGAATGCCGTCGATGTATTTGGTGATGTGAACTTTGATTTCGTTGACCTCGTTGCCAACGGTCAAGGTCGCGTTGTCCGTGATTGTTCCGTTCAAATATACGGTGTTCTCGTGGGGTCTCCGACGACTGTCGAGGTGACGGTGCCCGTCACCGTGCAGCCGGCGATCGGGATGGTGGCTCCAATCACGTTCACCGAGCCCGAGGTGCTAGAGAACGTCCCGCCGCAGTTGGTGGTGGGCGCGCCGGGAACAGTGAACGTGACGCCTGAGGGCAATACGTCGGAGATCGACGCGCCGATGATGGGTGCGCCGGTCGAGTTGCTCAACGTAAAGGTAAGGAGCAGATTCTTCGCCCGACAGGATGTTCGTGGGATTGAACGTCTTGACGATAGTGGCCGCCGAGCCGCTGCACCCACCGATTCGTGTCGTTGCCAGCAATCGTCACATCACCGGCGATTGTGGCCAAGGCTCTACCGACCAGGACATGGTTGGTATCTATGTGGACGCCCGGCTTTGGCGACGATGACGTTCCGGCGAAGTAGACGCCATCGAGAGTCGCCAGGCTGGTGACACTGCCAAAACACCTGGCAAGGATCCACGTTGTTGAGCTGCACAGTTGAGGTGGCGAAGCTAGTGAGGGAACTGGAGACCTGGAAAATGAAGACTCCCGGGCCGTTGAGGATGAGAGGCGGGCCTGCTGACAGAGTGGCTGCTCCCAGGGCATAGAGGCCTGGTACGAGACTCTGGCCATTGAGCTCAGGAAGCAGGGAATCGGCACCACTTAACCCGACGATGGCGGTCTCCAGGGCGGTGACGTCCGTCTGAACGGCCGTGACCAGACCGTTGTTCGCGAAGGGTGGAAGGATGTTCGGAGAGCCAGTGATGGAGCTACCTGGCGCGATACCAATATTTCCGTTGACGGTGTTCGGGGCGCCGCCGAAAGTCACGGATGAGCCACCCACGACCGCGTAACTGACGGCGGTACCCAGCGGGGGTGCTGGCGGTGTGACGAGCGCGCGTGCGGTTTGGAACAACGCGGCGGATACGAGTACGGCCATCGCGAGTGTGACGACGAATCGTGGTAGACGACGGAGACGAGACGACACTGCTGGGTGAGCTTTCATGTACTTCCTTCTTGAAATGAAACTTGAAGCTCATCAGTTTGCGTCGGCGGTGGTCGGACTTGCAGTTCTCTATTGCACAGACGCGTCACGAATTCGCCGACGGCGATCGGGATCGAGCTCCGATCGAGCTTCAAAGTCTCGCGACCGACCTCGCACGACACGCGCTGGCGGCTGTGTGTGGCGGCCTAAAGACGCTCCTGATCGTCTAAATGATTCCTCGCGGACTCTCACTGAATTCGGGTAACGTTGCGGACGCGGGACCGCGGCGGTCATGCCACACATGCCACTGCCACCACGCTCGCCTCGTCCGACTGTGGTCGTCGATATCGAAGGCGGTTTCGGCCGCGGCGAGAGCGGCGCCGCGCAACTCCAGGCGAAGCTTCGCGGCCTCCTGTCCGAGGGCTACGACTGCATCCTCGTGGATGTCGCTCAGGTCACCAACATCGACAGCGTGATGCTCGGTGCGATCGTGCAGGCGTACGTGTCCGCCACACGGGTCGGCACGACCGTGAAGCTCTTGCACGCCTCGCGCCGCGTCAAAGAATTGCTGGGGGTGACGAAGTTGAATCGCGTACTGGAGACAGTGGATTCTTACGACGAGGACCCGCGGTAGCCTTGGGCCGAAGCGTGAAGCTACCGCTGCTTGATCGGATTCTCGAGCGTGATTTTGCGAGCCCAGTAGCCGCGGACCGTCTCGGCGGTGTCGAGCAGCGGCGTCGCAAGGGGGATTAGCGACGACACTGAACCGTCGGTGGCCGGCGCAGCTTTCGCCAGCCCGCCCACGCTGCGCAGCATGCCGACGGCTTCGCGCGACAGCGGCAACACCGGCTGGTCGTAACGCGGCCGCGGCAGCGCCGCGACGGTTTTCTCGAACGCCACGAGGCGCTCCGGGCTGGCGACCACGTAGAAATGCTCGCGGCCGCCGGCGCTGGTGACCTGCCAGTAGGTACCTCGTCCTTCCCCATCATCCCGGGAATCCGATTCACCGTGCCGGCGGGCAAGGCCTGCGCCGCGGTCGGATCGGGCAGCGGATATTCGAGCAGCGACTCGCCCTTGTCGTCCTGGTTGACGACGTACACGAAGGTCGGCACCGAGGTTTCCACCGTGAGGTACAGCAGGTCGCCGGGCTCGACGCTCCCGCCTGAACGGAGCACGGCCTCTTTTCCGTTCTTTCTCACCGCGTGAAACTTGGCGTTGATCTGGTAGGGGCCCAAGGCCTGCGTCGGTCACTCCCCCGACGGGCGCGGACTGCGATTGAACGGCCGCTCCGCTGCTCGATTGGGCCGCTCCCGTTGAACGAGCGCCCGTCTTCCACCAGAACAGTCCGGCGGCACTCGCCACGACGAGCACGGCGGCCGCGGCGAGCACCGATGAACGGAGCCGCGCGCTCGTGGGTCTGGCTAC
The DNA here is from genome assembly GCA_963755195.1 of uncultured Acidobacteriota bacterium. Taxonomy (GTDB): domain Bacteria; phylum Acidobacteriota; class Vicinamibacteria; order Vicinamibacterales; family CAVVIG01; genus CAVQJU01. Next base: position 1,617,603 of record CAVWIZ010000002.1, read on the forward strand.
CTCGTCCGTCGATCGTTGATCGAGAGGAGACCTCGTCGAAGCGAACCCGACCGAGGCGCCCAGCGCCTGGGCAAACGACCCGGCGCTCGCGTACCGGTCGTCCGGCTGTGTCGCGAGGGCGCGCTCGATGACGCGAACAAACCCTTCGGGCAAATCGGGGCGGCGATCGCGCAGAGGCTTGAACTCATGGCGCCCGTGCGCTTTCGCGATTTCCTCGTGCGTGCTTCCCTCGACGGGATAGGCGCCCGACACGAGATAGTACAGCAGCACGCCGAGGCTGTAGATGTCGGTCGCGGCCGTGGCCGGCTGTCCATCGAAGAGTTCTGGCGCGAGGTACAACGGCGTGCCGGCGAGGTCGTGAGTATTGGCGCTGCTGGCGAGATCGGTGCCGGCCCCGAAATCCATCAGGACGATGCGCCCGCCGTCTTCGCGCATGACGTTTCTGGCCTTCACGTCGCGGTGAAGAAGGCCCACGCCGTGCACCGCCGCCAGGGCGCTGCAGAGATCGAGGCCGATCGCCGCCGCCTCGCGCGCGCCGAACGGGCCTTGCGCCGTCAGCACGTCCGAGAGCGTGCGCCCCTTGATGAGCTCCATCCAGATGCCGATGCGGCCGTCCGCAATTTCGGCCCCGTAAACGGTGACGACGTTGGCGTGGCGCACACGTGCCAGGAGCCGCGCCTCTTTAACCGCGAGCGAATTGTCGGTGGCGGCCGCGGCGTACTTCGGCCAGAGCAGTTTCACGGCGACGTCGCAGTCGAGCCGCTCGTCCCTGGCTCGATATACGCTGCCGAAGGCGCCCTGGCCGATGTGCTGCAGCAGCACCAGGTGCTGCCAGCGCTCGATGCCCTCGAGCGGTACGGCGGCGGCCGTCTCCTTTGGCGGGTCGTCGGTCTGCCGGTCGGAGGACGGCGTCGCCGGGGTCAGCGTCGAGTGGACGCGCGCAATCTCGTCGAGCGAGCGCAGCGCCCGAAGCACCTGGAACTCTTCCGCGTCGGCGGCCTGATGCTCGGCTTCGTCCCAGTTGATGGCAACGCCGGCAGACACGGCGTCGGCGAGCTTGAGCCAGCGGGTCTCGTTACGCTCGGCGTTCATGCGCCATCTCCTTCGCGAGCTTCACGAGCGCGCGGCTCACGGCCATCTGGGCCGCGGCCACGCTCGGCTTGCCGAGGGCTGCCGCGACATCGGGGTAGTCGTATCCCAGTTCGATGCGGGCGACGATCGCTTCGCGGTCTTCCGGCCGCAGCCGTTGCAGCGCGGCCTCGTACCGCTCCAGCGTTTCCTGTCCGATCGCCTCTTCGAGCGGCGACGGATCGAGAGTCGGCCTGCGGCTGTCGAGCGAGTCGGCCGGGCCGTGGCGTTTGACGCGGCGAATTTCGTCGCGGATGCGATTGAGCAGTGCCTGTCGCAGGTACGCCTGGAACGCGCCCTCATGCCGCGGCTCGAACGTCTTGAGATGTCGGACGGCCTGAACGAGGGCCTCTTGCGCCAGATCCTGCGTCTCGAGGGTTCCCCGTGCCCAGCCGGGAAGACGGCCGTGGGCCCATCGCGACAATCGGGGTAGATAGCGGGCACACAACTGCTCGAGCGCGGCGTCGTCGCCTTCGCGGGCGCGAAGCACCAGGGCGATGGACGACTCGGCCTCCGAAAGGCGCTCGGGGGAGCGCGGAACGGGCGTCACATCGGCGGCACGTTTGTCCGCCATGTCAGCAGGCCACTGTAAGTGTTGAGCCGGCCTATGATACTCCCCCGTCCCGGTCAACACCCACACGGTGCTGTCCGGAAGGGACTGAGCGGCTGAGAGATGAGCAACATTCATCGGCAGTTACAGGAGATAACGACGGGGGGCCCATTGGATAACAGTCGTTAACAGCGCCTGTCCTTTTTGCCGCTTGCGGCGTTAGGAAATCGCCGGCGCAACGTTAATAGAGGCGGGACAGGCCCAAAGGGTTTGCGATCGGCATACGGTTGAGATACCCTTCGACCTTCAAAACCCCAGAAAACACACGGTTTTCGTTGCCGGGACCCCAGGAAAGACGCGTGACGCGGCGAAAGTCGCCGTTTAGGGTTGAGCCGGTCGTCGCATTTGTGTCGCTGATTATTGATGAGGTAGAGCCGTGCGCGGCGCTCCAAACTGTCAATCTATGAAAGCGTGGACCGTGATGGTGTTCATGCAGGTGGAGTTGGAGCAGGAGTCGTACGCCGCCAGACATATCCGCGAGATGAAGAGGGTCGGCGGCGCAGAAGGACTCAACATCGTCGTTCAGTACAGGAATTTCATCCGCGAGTCGCAGCGCCTCGTCGTCAGTCGAGGCCGGGCGAAGGGCGAGGTGACCCCAGACAGCCCTGGCGGCCGCGGGCCCAAGGCCCTGGGTGCGTTCATGCGCTGGGCGGCACAGACGTATCCGGCTCGACGCTACATGCTGGTGCTTTGGGGCCACTCCTACGGTCTGCGTTTCGGGCACGACGATCGCGACGCGATTCAGATCGACGATCTCGCGAAGGTGTTGAGAACGTTCAAGCGGCGTCGCGGCGATCGACGGCTTGACGTCCTTGGCTTCAACTCGTGCACGATGAGTTACGCCGAAGCGGTGTATGAGCTGCGCGACGGCGTTGACTTCATGATCGCCCCGCAGGCCGCGATGCCTCTGGCCGGTTGGCCGTACCAGACGATCCTCGCGAAGATCAGCAAGCGGCCGTCGATCCGGCCGGCGGAACTCGGCGCGGCGATTGTTCGGGACGTGGTTCGATCGTACAAGCGTCGCCACGTGGCGATGACCATGCTCGACCTGCGTCAGGGGCACACAATCGGAAGCGGGGTGGGACGGTTGGCGGCTGCCTTAGCGCGGGCGAATCGTCGGCGCGAGCGTCGCAGGGAGATCGACGCGGCATTCCAGGAGACAACCAGCTACAAGGGTGTGCGACCGCTCGTCGATTTGGCCGATCTCTGCGCGAACCTGGAGAAACACTCGCGCGACCGGCGAGTCCGTCGAGCTGCTGTCGGCGCCAGACAACAACTTCGAGCGCGCCCTGGCGGCCTCATCCGCGCGCACGCGTCTCGCGGGCGGTCCCTGAAGCGGCTCCACGGAATCGGCATCTACGCGAGACACGTGACCGGCTGGGACGACTGGCGAAGCCTGAGGATTGGGACCGATCGCTATAAGAATCTCGATTTGAACAAGCTCACGCAATGGGGTCAGGTGACGGACACGCTACGCGAGAAGCGATAGCAAGGAGAACAGTGATGGCCAAGAGGACGCGCACGACGAAGAAAAAGAGCGGCGGGCAGATCTTGACGGCGGCGCAAGTCAGAAAAACGATGGCCAAGATCAACAAGGCCAGCAAGACGAGAAAAACCAAGAGCAGGAAGGCTCTCGACCAGTTGATGGCCAAGATCAAGAATGCCGAGAAGAAGTTCGACCGGATCTTCGATGAGATCTACGACGCGTTGGCAGAGGTCAAGACCAGCTTCCACAAGACGCGGCACAAGGTGCTTGAAGCGGAGACGGTGAAGGGTGACACCTCGGGCAGACCCTGATGATCATAGGAGTTGACGATGATGTTGCGCGCCGCGTTCGTTGTGATGAGCGTCGGCACCGCTCTGTGGGCGGGTGCGACACTCACTAGCGGCCGCCAGCTCGTTGCCGAAAGCGCGGAGTTCGCTGCTATTCAAGCCCTGATTGATGATGGGCATTACGCCGACGCGGAGACGCAGGCGAGGGCACTGTATTCTCGATTAAGCGCTAACGGAACGAGCTCGCCCTTGGTGACGGCCCGTGCAAGTGATTTCCTGGTCGGCACTCTAATCCTGAACGGGAAGAGTGGCGCGCCCGAGACGCAGCCCCTGGCAGAGCATGTCATCGACGCCAAGCAGGCTGCGTTGGGACGCGAAGACCTAGAACTAGTTCCATCTCTTCGAAATCTCGGCGATATCCTCGCTCGCAAAGGAGACTATCAAGCGTCAATCGCCATTCTGGAACGCGCTGAACGACTCCGTCCGCGAACTGACGGTTCTCACGCACTTGAACTGGCCGCGGTTGACGACTGCCTTGCTCGATCGCTCGGGCTCACCGAACGATTTGACGAAGCCCTAAGGGTTATCGATCGTGGGTTGACGGTCAAGGAAGCCGTCCTGCCGCCACGCGACATCAGGATTGCTCGAAGCCTGGAAGTGAGGGCGTGGCTTCTTCAACGTAGGGGCGACTACTCATCGTCACGACAGTCGCTGGCGCGTGCGCTGACGATCCGCGAGTCAGGCAATCCAAAGAATCCAGAAATGGCCTCGTCGATCAGCCTATTAGGCTATCAGCAGTGGTTCGAAGGCGATCTGCTGCAGGCGCGAAGGAATCATCAGCGGGCCATCACTCTGGCGGAAGAAGTGTTGGGAACGGACCACTCGGAGTTGGTCGTATACCTCCAACGCCAGGCGCTCGTGCTGACCGATCTTGGGGATTGGGCGGCAACGCGGGCGCTCTTGCAGCGTGCCCTCACGATCGGTGAACGTTCCTTTGGATACGACCGATCCGGCGGGTTCAATCTGACTAACGACCTGGCGAATACCTATTACAATGCGGGCGATTACGCGGTGGCCCGTTCGTTTTACGAACAGGCCTTGTCGTCCGAACGGCAAGCAGGGCATGCCACTGATTCGGTCACCGCAACCATCATCTATAACCTCGCGCTCGTCGATCGGCGCCTTGGCAATTTGACGGAAGCTCGCCGTGAATTTGTGACTGCTGCGGCGATCTTGCAGCGTGCTCGTGGTCCATCGCATCCGTCGGTCGCGCGCGTTCATTCGGCGCTCGCAGATTTGTTGAGAGATCAGGGTCTCAACACACAAGCGGAAACTCACTTCCGCCGCGCGCTTGTGATTCGCGAGCGAAGTCTTGGCCCGAATCATCGCGACGTCGCTCGCTCGCTCTCGAACCTGGCCGTCACGCTGGCTCGCCTCGGCAAAATGAATGAGGCGCTCGCCCTATCGAACCGCGCACTGGAAATCCGCAGGCGGCCCGAGATTTCCGATCCGATCGGGCTCGCCGACGCACTCATCGCACACGGCAGCATTGAGGCACAGCGCGGCAACCAGCCGGGTGCTCGTGAATCGTACGAACGAGCAGCGACGATCAGGCAGGAAGTCCTTGGACCGTCACATCCTGATGTGGCGGAAGCAGATGCTGGCCTGGGCGCCGCATTCGCCAGGATGGGTGAGACGTCCCAATCTCTACGCGCATCTCTGGACGCGGAAAGCATCGGCCGCAACCACCTGCGACTCTCATTGCAGAACCTGGCCGAACGCCAGGCACTGGAATACGCCGCAAAGCGTCCGAAAGGCCTCGACCTCGCGCTGAGCGTCGCTACGGCAGTGCCGGACTCGAGCGTTGTCTTCGACGCGGTGATCCGGAATCGCGCACTCGTTCTCGACGAAATGGCCGCGAGGCACCAGGAAGCGGCCGACGCCCACCGGCCGGATGTCGAACCGCTTCGGACGGCCCTCACGTCGGCCCGGCAGCGGCTCGCCAATCTCGTCGTGAAAGGACCGAGCGATCGCCAGCCGATGCAGTACGTGCAGTTGGTGGACGAGGCGCGCCGCGAGAAGGAGAAGGCCGAACGCGCCCTGGCCGAGGTCAGCACGACGTTTAAGAACGAGCTCGTGCGAAATGAAGTCGGGTTGGACCAGGTGCGAACGGCCCTTCCCATGGGCAGTGCGTTGATTGCATTCGTGCGGTACGACCGAACTCTCCTGCCGGCGTCTTCAGCCGCCGCGCCGCCAACTGCGCCGGCGGCCAAGACGGCCCGCCCTGGCGGCGCCGTTCCTTCTTACCTCGCGTTTGTGGTTCGTCCTGGCGATGGAAACATCTCGATGGTACGGCTGGGGGCGGCCAGCAGCCTTGACTCTCTGGTGGCCCGCTGGCGGAACGAGGCGACGGGGGTGTTGCGCATCAGCTCGCCTGTCGAGGCCGAGCGAAGCTACCGCGCCGCGGGTTCGGCGCTTCGCCAGCGAGTCTGGGATCCCCTCACGCCGTACTTGAAAGATGTGGCAACTGTTCTCGTCGTGCCCGACGGTGCGCTCAACGTGTTGACGCTGGCGGCGCTCCCGGTCGGTCGGACGGAATACCTGATCGATCGAGCTCCAGTGATCCACTACCTGACGGCCGAGCGCGACCTTGTGGCCGCTCCGCCACGAGCGAACACGAGCCGCGGCTTGCTGGCCCTGGGCGGGGCCGCGTTCGACGATGCCACGCTGTTCGCGAGAGGCAACAAGGCGGTCGCTCCCCTCCAGCGATCGGCGGTAAACCAGAGCGCGGTGGCCGGGCAACTGCGCGAGAGCTGCGGATCGCTGCAATCGATGCAGTTCGTTCCGCTCGACGGCACTCGGCAGGAAGTGCGCCAGGTGGCGAGCCTGTGGACCGACTCGCCCGCCCAAGTCCTCGAGGGAAAGAACGCCAGCGAGCGGGCGTTCAAGCGTGACGCACCCGGGCATCGGGTCTTGCACCTGGCCACGCACGGTTTCTTCCTCGGCACCGGTTGCTCACCTGCTGGCGGCGGCACGCGCTCCGTCGGAGGCCTGGCGGTCGCTCTCCCCAGGAAGCCCGTGCAGGCAGGACTGTCCGAAAACCCGCTGCTGCTGTCAGGCCTCGCTCTCGCCGGCGCCAACCGTCGCGCATCGGCCGGGCCAGGAGATGAAGACGGCATTCTCACCGCAGAAGAGGTGGCGACACTGGATCTGCAGGGCGTCGAATGGGCGGTCCTGTCCGCCTGCGACACGGGTCTTGGAGAAGTGAGGGCCGGAGAAGGCGTGTTCGGCCTCCGGCGGGCGTTTCAGGTTGCGGGCGTGCGCACGGTCATCATGAGCCTCTGGCCGGTCCAGGATGAGGGCACGCGCGAGTGGATGCGCGTCCTCTACGACACCCGCCTCCGCAAGGGCCTGGACACGGCCAATGCCGTCCGGCAGGCAAGCCTCGTCGTGTTGAACAACCGGCGAGCGAAGCACGAATCAACCCACCCGTTTTTCTGGGGCGCCTTCGTCGGAGCAGGCGATTGGCGATAAAGGATCCACGCGTCGAAACCAGTTCCGCCGTCCTGGCGATCTACGAGGGAAACGCATAATGGAAAAAGAAACCGCGCACAGCCTGTCGAAGATGCAAGCCTCCTTGCAGCTCCCGATCGATCTCCTCGGCCGCCTTCCTGCACACACGACGGCGTTGATCGATGAATTGAATTCGCTCGCGTCCACATTCGGACAAGGCGTTCAGGACGCGGCGAAACGCTTCAAGCGCCCGGGAGCCGTGAACGCACGCTTCACCCAGCTGACTGACGAGCTCACTCGGCTCAACGTCCCCCTGCTATGGACCGGGGATACGGTCAACCTCGACGAGCTTGAATTTGCGCGCTTCGAAGTCGCGAAGCGGACCGGGCCGCTCGTCATGACGGCCGCGGAGCGGGAAAAAAGCGGCTGGGGCCTCGCCAGTTTCAAGATTCAGCCCGGCACCAACGTCTACGTCGATTCGGGTGGTGAGAGTCATAAACAGATCAAGTTCGTTTTCAAGGTGGACTCAGGAGTCGATCCCAAGAGGTTCGCTCTGGTCAACTGGAAGAAGGGATTCTTCAAGGACGGGAACGGCGACTTCTTCACCCTGAAGACCGGTGAAGAGCTGAACTTCCCGACCTGGCAGGTCGACAGCAAGGACAACGACGCGGTCTTCGGCAGCGGCTCGAGTGGACGCTGGACCTACTTTCAGGAAGCCGTCAATGCCTTTTCAACGAACGATGATCCTGGCTTTGCGCAAAGCGACGAGACAGGCGCCGTCTACGCGATGAAGTTCAAAATGGGCATCTACGTCATGGATGACATCCCGGAGAAAATGACCGACCACGTCATCAAGACCAAGGCGATCAAGGTCATCAACTGGAAGTACTCGGTCAAGGTCTCCGGGAGGGGCGCATTCAGTCATCCCGTGATCTGACGCGCCCGAGTCAAATCGTCACGCCGTAGGCTTCGTCAAAGAACGCCGCGGCGATGTAGTCCGTCGTCGCGTAGCCGAATCCCTTGTCGCCCCAGCCTGGGCCCCAGCTGTTGCGGATGATGAACCGGCCCGAGGCGGTATAGCCGACGATCGTCACCGCGTGGCCGCCCCGAATCGTGTTTGGTTGAAAGGCGTCGATATTGCCGTGCGTCTTGCTGGCGTTGTCGAATGCCTGGTCAATCGACTGTCCCGCCATGATGGGACCGTGGGACGCCAGCCACGACTTCCACTGACCGAAGTTCTTGCCGAGATTGAAATACGAAGTGATTCGCCGCTGCGCCGCGGCGGCGTAGAACGATTTCTCGTCACCGGTGTACATCAGCGTCTTGATGTCGAAGCTCAGCAGGCTCATCGGGACGACGCCATACTTGCGGCAGATGTCCATCGCGGTCTTCAGCGTCGTCCCGGCCGTCTCGACGAAGCTCTCAGGACGCTTCCTCTCCTTGTCCATCTCTTTGGATGCCATCCAGACGTAGCGCGGTGAAAGACGCTCGCTGGTCTTGAGCTTGTTGGCCTTCACCATGTGATAGCGCATGACGCCATCAGCCGACGCCCAGCCGACACACGAACCTGTTTCGCCCTGATCGCCGACGGTCCACCACGACTTCCTCAGATCGACGGACGCTGGCAGAGCCGCCGGGGCGCCGAGCACGCCGGAGGCCAGGGCCGTCTCGAATTTCCAGTCCAGCCCGGTGTCTTTGGAAGGCACGACATTGCAGATCCGCCTGACGTTCGGTGTGCTGAGAACCGTTTGGGTGGTGCTCGTTCGCTTCCGTCTGGTCTTGGGTTTGGGCGGCATCGTTCGGCTCCTTTTCCATCGAGGCGGTCGGCCCCGGCAATGGACTAACGACGGGGAGGTATCCCGCTAACCGCACACGAGGATGCCACACGCCGGCGCCTTGGAGGCGACGAACAGGATGGTCGATGTGAAATTGTGTGAAACGAGCCCGCCGCGAGGCCTCGACCCTGAGTGCTGCTAGTTGCCTGCTCTCGCGGTCGTGAACGTCCGCGTCTTGAATCGCCAGCCCTGGGCCGTCTTCACGTACGTGTCGTCGTAGTGTCCCACCAGAAAGACAGAGCTCGGCTTGCCGACGGCGCCGATGTCGACGACGACGAGATATTCCTTGCCGGTTGCACCTCCCGGCGCCACGTCGATGACGTGGTTCATGATGAAGTGCCGCGCGTATTGCGGACCATGGGGTTGCGCGACGGCCAGCTTGGCCAGCGCCTCACGTCCTTCGGTGCGAGGCTGGCTGAACACGGCGTCCGGCGTAAACAGGTTGGCATACGAAGCCCCCTCGTCCGTGTCGGCGTCGAGCGCGAACGGGTAACGCGCCACGAGATCCTGAATCCCGATGTAGTCCTCGGCCGTAAGCGCCGGTCCGCTCGCCGCGACCCTGGTCCGCGACGACGACTTGTTCCCTGCCGCAAGCGACTTCAGCGGCGCGAGCGTTGCGGGCGGAGGCTTCGCGGGCTCGCCGGAGGTCGATTCGTAATACGTCCGATGCTTGAACCGCCAGCCCTCACCCGTCTTCGCAAAGACATCGTCGTACCGTCCGCCGTGGTCGAGAACCGACGGCTTCCCGCCCTCACCGAGCTTGAAGATGGCGACATACGTGTGGCCAACCGCGCCGTCGGCCGTCGGCTCGATCACAATATTGGTGGCATAGTGGCTGACATAGAGAGGTCCGCGCGGACCGCCGCGCGCAAGCGCCGCCAAATTCTCGCGGCCCTGATACGAACGGCCGCCCGGTCCCTGATTGGTCCCCGTGAAGACGCCGTCGGTCGTGTAGAGATCGGCGTAAGCAAACCCGTTGTCAGCCCCGCTGTCGAGCGCCCATCCGTAGCGATTGACGAGCTGTTGGATCTGCAGATAGTCGAGTGCCGTGAATGACCCGGAAGGCAGTGTCGGAGGCGCTTGCGTCGCGATCGCGGGTGGAATCGCCGCAAGCGGCGCGGCGCCGCCGGTTCCGATGGAACCCGCAAGGTCGGAAGGAACGAACTGGCGCGTCTTGAATCGCCAGCCGTTCGCGGTTTTCTCGTAGGCGTCCTCGTAGTGGCCGCCGCCGGAGATGGCGTTTTCGAGATTGGGCTCGCCCATCCGCAGCTGCAGGAGGTATTCCTTGCCCCGGACGCCGTCGGCCATCTGCTCGATGACGTGGTTCATGAGGAAGTGAAACGTGGACTGCGGCCCACGCTGAAACCGCCGCGCCAGCGCCGACAAGTCTTCCCGTCCCTTCGTCGCCTTCCCGGTCCGGTCGAGGAAGGCGCCGTCCGGGGCGAACAGGTCCGCGTACATCGCGCCGTTGCCGGCGCCGGTGTCCACCGCGTAGCCGTAGCGAGACACGAGCTGCCGAATCTCGATGTAGTCGAGTGGCGTCAGCGTGGGCGCGGCCGCCGGCTTTGCCGCTTTCTGCTGCGCGTGCACGGCCGCCGCAGCCACGACGATCGCCGTCAAGAGCATCGTTAGACGCCCGGTCCGATTACGCATTCGCCTCCCCCAACTGCCGCAATCCTGCCATACAATTCTTCCGGCCGGAAGGCACATCACATGTTCAAGAACGCGATCGCGCTCGTTGCCCTCGTGCTCCTCGCCGGACTCGCCCCGTTGCAGGGCGTCCAGGGCGCATCCACCGGCACGCCGCTCCGAATCGGCGTCAACATGACGACGATCGAGTCGGCGCCCGTATTTCTGGCGGCCGAGGGCGCTGGAGGCGCCGGCATCGTACTCAGGGCCGGCGGCATTCCAGTGCTCGTGGCGGGCGACGCCGACGCGGCCACCCACGCTGAAACACAGGCCCTTCTCCGGTCCACCGCAAACCCGAACGTGCGCATCGTCCTCACGGTTGCCGAGTGCTACTACAGGATCGTGGCACGCCGATCCGCCGGCATCACTCGACTGGCGGACCTTCGGGGCAAGAGAATCGGCACGTCGCTCAGCACGTCCGCGCACTACTACCTTGTGAAGATGGCCGGGACGGCCGGGATTGCTGAATCCGACATCACCGCCGTGCCGCTGCCGCTCCCGGACATGCCCGCGGCGTTGAAGCGCGGCGACGTGGACGCCGTCTCGATCTGGGAGCCCCATGCAGAGAATTCCGTGCAGGCGCTCGGCAACGACGCGGTCGTGTTCCAGGACCGGTCCGTGTATCGCGAGCTGTTCAACCTGAACACCACGGCCGAGCTGCTGGCCGATCCAGTCCGCCGGCGCGCGTTGGTTGGCGCCGTCGCGCGCATGATCGAAGGCTCCGAACAGATCACCAGCCGGCCGCCCAGTGTCTGGCCGCTCGTCGGGTCGAAAATCGGCGTCAGCGAGCCGACCATTTCAGCTGTCTGGCGTCATTTCCGGTTCGCCGGTTCGCTGCCGGACGATCTCCTCGATGTCATGACGGAAGAAGAACGGTGGGCGGCCTCGACGCAGAAACGAGCACCTCGTGAGCGTCAGGCGTTGCAGCGGTTGGTGGACGACAGCGTGCTGCGCGACGCCCGGGCCGCGCTCCGCCGATAGGTCTTTAGTTACCCTTCTCGGTCGCTCGCGCGCCGCTCAGGATGTGCGGCACGGCGTAGTTGCCCTCGTGGCACGCGAACTCCAGCACCGCTTCCTCGTCATTCATCGTCAGCGGCATCGAAAACGTCCAGGGCCTCGTCCAGGTTGTGGGGTCGTCCACGGTGACGGCCCACTCGATCCGGTCTGGCGCCGTGCGAGTAAACCTCTCGACGAGTCGGAACGTGGCCGCGTTGGCGTTTCGGTACGTGCTCCGGTCCTTGAAATTCGTCGTCTCGACGATGAGCGTGTTGCCGTCCCAATGGCCGCGCGCGTCGCCCATTTCCAGCTGAAGTCCTTGGCCCAAGTGCGGCCGTCCGTCGAGTGGAATCACGCGCGTGTCGTGCACGAGCTCGTAGCGGATGGCGACGAACCCCGGCGTCTGGACGATCTGGTACGAATTGCCCAGGATGTGCGGCAGCATCGATCCCGGCAGCCCGCGCGTGATGCACCGATCCCACAAGCCAAAATCCTCGGGGCCTTCGAAGGGACCCTCTCCAAAGCTGCCGCCGGTCCGCTTCCTCGAGTTGATGATGCCCCCGAGCGTCGTGTCGAGGGACGAATCGACGGGGCCGAGACGTTGCAGCGCCGCAGGCGTCATCGCGGGAATCTTGCCGTCAGGCGGATCGACGAGAAACCAGGCGCGGCTGCCCTTCGTTACCTCGAGCGGATCGCGAAACTGCAGCGGCCCGACCGCGGCCGGGCGCTCGATGAACTGTTTTTGCCGCTTCTCGAGGAGCGCGGCCAGCTCGGAGCTCGTCACATCCTGGACGCGCCGCCCGGCGAATTCCTCGGGACGTTCGAGCGGCGTGTTCCCCTCGTACTTATTTGTGAAGTTGCCCTGCAGGTCGGGATCGCCCCACGACGTGCGCGGCGGAACATACTTACTCTTACTCTCGGACTTACTCTTGCCGGCCTGACCATTTTGCTGCAGCCTCAACTGGTATTCCGGGTACGTCGAGACCTTGCCGCCGCGCGTGGCTTCAAACGCCAGCCCGAGATGCTGTGCGAATTCCTTCAACTGGTCGTTATTCGTACCCGGCAGGTGATGCGGCACGTATCCGTCGGGCCGGCCGGCGATTTCATCGACGATTTCTCCGTGGATGGGGGCGAGCTCCTGAGCCAGGTCGAGGACGTAGTTCGTGCTCCGAATGAACGGCTCTTCGAGATACACCGGATCGTAAACCACGCTGATAATCGTCAGGTAGTCGCCGTGCCTGATGAAATGCTCGGTCATCGTCGCGCGATCGCTCGTCGGTACGCCGTTACGCTGAATCCAGCTCATCTTGACGTGGGTCGTTTCGACCGTCAGCATCCCGCCCTGCCACGTGCCAGTCGAGAATCCCTGCCACGTATGCGCGGCGTACTCTGGAGGATGCGGGCGTCCGTCCATCCAGATCGTGCGAAACGTGCCGTTGTTGCCAGGAGACCGATAGATCTTGAAGCCGACGAGCGCCTGCGTGTCGTCGTCCACGATTTTCGAAATCCGGACGCTGGCCGCGCGGCCGCCGTAGACAGATGGACCTGGAATGGTTTGCCGCTCGCGAGAGCTGAGGATCGAGGCATCCCAGCTGTCCGCTTTCAGCCTGGCGGCGTCGTTGATGGGCAGACCCGTGTAGTCGCCAACCGCGAGCCCGCCGGGTAGGACGTCGTTGCGGTGCAGTTGATCTTCGTGGAGCCTCGCTGCCCACTCTCCGGAAAAATCGATTTGCGCCCACGCCCGATCGCCGGCGAGCACCGCGCCGATGAAGAACAGGACGGTCGCCGCCGTCGCGCGATGGCTGGTGCGCATGTGGGGGCGAGCGCTTACCTGGCGGCGTCGCGCTCCTGCACGCGAGCGGCGCTCAAGATGAATCCCAGGCCGTAGTTTCCCTCGTGGCACGCATACTCGAAGATGGGCCCCGTCCACTTTCTCATCAGCACCTCGCCCGACCACGGTTTCGTCCACGTCGTCGGATCGTCAATGGTGAACTGATAGAGGATGGTGTTGGCGTCGGTGCGGGCGAAGCGCTCCACCACGTGCAGGTCCCGACTCGTGAAGATGTCCTGCCGGGCCGTGGCCGGCGGTCCACGGAACGGCGTGGCGTCGGTGAAATTGGTGGTGTCCACGACCAGCGTGTCACCCTCCCACCGCCCGCGCGAATCGCCGAGCAGTTGGCGCAAATGCGGCGAGATGTGCGGGCTGCCGTCGACCGGAATCATCCGCACGCCATGGACCATCTCGTGGCGAATCACGAAGTGCCGGGCCGTCTGCATCACCTGCAGATGGGCGTTGTAGGACGACCCGAGCATCGGCGGACCCTCGTTGCCCCACGAGATGCAGCGTTCGCCGAGGCTCCGCGAGGCGGCGCTGTCGGAGGGAGCGCCCGAGGATTGCCGCGGCGCGCGCGGCCGCGCGCACTTGCCCAGCCGGCGTCAGCGCAGGAATTCTCCCGTCGGGCGGATCGAAAATCAGCGAGGTGCGCCGGCGCGACACGACCTTCGAGTAGTTCTCTTTTTGCCAGATGACGTTGTCGTAGTGAATGTCGTCTTTGGCCTGGCTTTCTTCCTGAAGCAGCCGCTGCTTTTCGTAGGCCGCCGCTTCCGCTTCGGTCAGAAATTCCTTGCCGGCCAGTTCCGCGGGACGTTCGAGAGGTGTGACGGTGGCGTTGGTCCAGTACCCTTGCAGGTCCGGATGGCCGTCGGCCGTGCGCGGCGGCGTCCACGACGCCCACGCCTGGGTCAGCGACACGGCCGCGACAACCGCCATCAGCGCACCCAGAATTCGAAGGCGCATCTGAACCTCCTGACGGCGGATTATAGCTGGAGGACGTAGAATGGGGCCATGCCATCTGACGACATGCGCGTAGGCTTCGCACCTTCGGCCGTTTCCGCCTCGGACCGCGTGACCACGTTCCTGAATGCCGTCTACGGATGGATGGGGATCGGGCTTGCCATCACCGCCACCACCGCGTGGCTGGTTGCGGGTTCGCCGGCCCTGGTCCGGGCCATTGCGCTCAACCGGCTGCTCTTCTGGGGGCTGATGATTGCGCAACTGGGCATCGTGTTCGCCCTGTCGGCGCGCGTGGAGAAGCTGTCGGCGTCGGCGGCGTCCGCCCTGTTCGTGCTGTACTCGGCGCTCACGGGCGTCACCATGTCGTTCATCCTCCTCTTGTACACGGGCGAATCGGTGGCCACGACGTTTGTCGTCACCGCGGGCATGTTCGGCGGCCTGGCCGCGTACGGCACGCTGACGAAGCGCAACCTGGCCGGACTCGGTCAGTTCCTCTTCATGGGTCTCATCGGCGTCGTCGTGGCATCGCTCGTGGGGATGTTCTGGCACAACGACGGGCTGCAGTTCGCGATCTCGTTTGTCGGCGTCATCGTCTTCTCCGGCCTCGCCGTCTACGACGCGCAGCGGTTGAAGGCCATGGCTCTGACGACGCCGGACGGCCAGATCGGGTCGTACGCCATCGTTGGCGCGCTCGCCCTCTATCTGGACTTCGTCAATCTGTTCCTGTTCCTCCTGCGGTTCACCGGCAGCCGTCGCGACTAATCGCGCGCGCTCACCGCGCGGCGCCGGACCGCTGTCCCATGCAGTACATGTCGGTGGCGTCGCAACCCTCGACCTCGACCTGAACGGTCGTGTGCGTGATGTGAAACCGATGTTCGATGTCGTGCACCACCGCTCGGAGCACCTGCTGACCTTCCCTGATGCTCTGCTCGGCCACCACGATATGGCAACTGCACGCCACGACACCCGGGCCGACCATCCAGACGTGCAGATCGTGGACGTCGAGCACGCCCTGCACGTTCTTCATCGCGGCAATGAGGGCCGGCATGTCGGTCCCCGCCGGGGTGCCTTCGAGCAATACGGTGGCGCTTTCACTCAGCACGCCGTAGCTGCTGTAGAGAATCAGCCCCGCGATCAGCAACGCCACGATCGGATCGGCGATCGGCGCCTGGGTTGTCGCCACCACGACCCCTGCCACGACGACGCCGAAGGCTGACACGGCGTCGCCGACCATGTGGATATAGGCGCTCCGCACGTTCATGTCGTGCTTCGCGCCGTGGTAGAGCCAGCGACTGATCGCCACGTTCACCACGACGCCCGCCGCGGCCAGTGCGATCATCAGGCCACCGCTCGTCGGCTCCGGGCGTCCGATGCGGACGATCGCTTCCCATCCGATCAGCAGCGCAATCAATACCAGCGAGGCCGAGTTGACGAGCGCCGCGAACACTCCGACACGGTGATAGCCGAACGTCATGCCCTCGTGCGAGGGCTTGTTTGCAATCCACAGGGCGTACCAGCTGAGGCCCAGCGCCACGGCATCCGCCAGGTTGTGACCCGCGTCCGACAGCAGGGCCAGACTGTTGCCCAACCATCCGCCGACCGCCTCGGCGAGGACGAACGCCAGCGTCAGTACGACCGCTGCGCCCATCGTTCTGGCGGAGACCCTCGCGTGCGCGGGGGTGTGGCTGTGGGAGTGTCCGTGTGACATGCCGCGTCAGATCAGAATACCAGCTAGACCCGGCGGGCGTGTGGAGGGTCGGTGCCGCAGAGGAATCAACCAGGTGCCCGCAGCCGGGCGCTCCCTGAGCTCCCGGAACGCCACGGCGGGATTAAGCAGAACTCTGATTTCAGTGGAGAATGGCGATGCGTTGGTAATCACGTCGGCTTATCACGAAAACACGAAGAACACGAAAGCGCACGAAGAATTCTTTGTAAAAGACATTCTTCGTGACCTTCGTGCCCTTCGTGATTTGCAGGCGCCGCTAACCAGCCAAGCTGCCCATCGAAGCACGCGCCGGTCAGCGAAGGTTCTTGTTGAAGAAGTCGAGCGTCCGCTGCCACGCGAGCTTGGCCGACGCCTCGTCGAAGCGCGGCGTCGTGTCGTTGTGGAAGCCGTGCTGCGCGCCCTCGTAGATAAAGAACTCGTATTTCTTGTTGTTCGCCTTCAGCGCCGCCTCGTAGCCCGCGATGCCGGCATTCACGCCCGCGTCGTTGCCGGCGTATTGCGCCATGATCGGCGCCGTAATCTTCGCCGCATCCTCAGCGCTCGGCTGGCGCCCGTAGAACGGCACCCCCGCGCTGAGATCGTTGCCCAATCGCACGGCCAACTGGTTCACGATGCCGCCGCCGAAGCAGAAACCGACGGCACCGAGCTTGCCGTTCGATTCCGGCCGCGCCTTGAGCCATTTCGCCGATGCGACGAAATCCTCGGTCATCTTCGGGCCGTTCACCGATCGGAATTTCACCGCGCCTTCTTCGTCGTTGCCCGGAAAGCCGCCGACCGAGGTCAGGCCGTCGGGGGCGAAGGCAATGAAGTTCGCGACCGCAAATCGACGCGCCACGTCCTCGATATAGGGATTCAGCCCGCGATTCTCGTGGATCACCAGCACGGCGGGGAGCTTCCCGGCCGCGGTCGCCGGCCGCGCGAAGTAGCCCTTGATCGATCCGTTTCCGTCCGGTGACGCGACGGTCTCGTAGCTCACCTTGATCCGCGCGTCGTCCTTCTTGACCTGCTCCGCCCAGGCGTAGTTCGGCTTCAGGCTTTCGAAGATCGCCGCGGCCGTCAGGCCGCCGACGGCGAACTTGCCCGCACGGTCCAGGAAACTGCGGCGGTTGATGTCACCATGCTGGTACTCGTGAAACAAGTCCAGCAGCTCCTGTGGGTAGTCGGACGCCTTCTTTCGTTCCATGCGGATGCTCCTTTGCTCGGGTGCCGCGAGCCAAAGGGGGATTGTAATACGTTCGATTCCGGGGGCCAGTAGAATCACGGCCATGAGCCTACAAGACAACGTCGCAGTCGTGACGGGAGCCACGAAGGGCGTCGGCCGCGGCATCGCGCGCGAGCTTGCGCGAAGCGGCGCGCGCGTCTTCGTCACGGGACGTTCGGCGCCGGATCACGAGCGTCTCGATGACGCGGACCACGGCGATCCGCTGCGACCATCGAGCAGGACATCGCAGGTGGAAGCCGCCTTCAAGCTCGATCGTCCGCGAGGCCAACGCGATCGACATCCTGGTCAACAACGTGTGGGGCGGCTACGAGCGCATGATCGAGAACGGCGAGTTCACCTGGTCCAAGCCGTTCTGGGAACAGCCCCTCTGGCGCTGGGACGCGATGTTCAGCGCGGGCGTTCGCGCGCACTACCAGGCAAGCCAGCTGGCCGCGCCGGCGATGATTGCCCGGCGCCGGGGACTGATCGTGAACATCTCATTCTGGGCAGCACAGAAGCACATCGGCAACGTCGCCTACGGCGTGTCGAAAGCCGCCACGGACAAGATGACGGCTGACATGGCGACGGAGCTGAAGCGCCACGGCGTGACCGTTGTCTCGCTGTACCCGGGATTGGTCCGGACGGAAAAGGTCATGGAAGCGGCACAGTGGCTCGACTTGAGCAATTCCGAATCCCCCGAGTTCATCGGACGGGCCGTCGTCGCCCTCGCCACCGATCCTGATGTGCTTCGCCACACGGGAAAGGTCCTGGTGGCAGCGAGCCTCGCGAAGGAGTACGGCTTCACCGACATCGACGGCACGACTCCCCGCCCGCTGACGCTCGCCGACGTCTGATCGGCACTACCTTCGCTTCACCTCGGTGAAATCGAGATAGCGCCGGCCGGCGGCGACCGAGACATGCGCAGTGAGTTCGTAGGTCCCATCGGGCGTCCTGACGGTTTCGACAACGCGATCGACCTTCACTGAAGAAGGTGACGGGCCGTTTCGCAGGCCTTCCTCAATCACGCGGCCGGTCATGGTTGTCGCCACCGGCAAGCCGAGCAAACGGAGCAAGGTGGGCGCGATGTCAACGTTGCCGGTCGGCGCCTCGCTGACCGCGCGTTCGCGAAAGTCGGGGCCGGCCGCCATCAGCGTGTTGTGGATATCGTACGGACTCGGGGAGCCGTGTCCGGCCACGCCGGTTTGGGTGGTTTTCCCAGGGTAACCGGCGTCATTCTTCTCGCTGGTCCAGTTTGCCGACATCAGAATGTCGCCGGCACGCGCGTGGTTCCACCGCGCGACGTCGTAGGAAAGCGTGCCGGGAACAACACCTTCGGCACTTCCAGAGCCTCCGCGCGGACGAGGTCGCGTGAAGATAGCCCCGACCTCGGGCCGCCGCTGCAGCGCGGCGACAATCGCGGCGACCCTGGCCGCGGCATCGTTGCGGCTCCGCAGATAGATCGCCCCTTCAGCGACGACGATGTCGGGTGAGCCGTCGTCCATCTTGCGGACGAACGGCTCCACCAGCGCGGCGAGCTTCAGAGCACCGGTGTGCGTCGAGAATCCGTGATCGGAGGTGACGATGATGTTCGTCCGATCGAGGCGGCCTTGCGCCCGAAGCGTGTCTTCGATGCGCCCGATGCCGGCGTCAACGAGCGACAGCGACGTGCGCGTGAGGCTGGCGCCGATCCCGTGGTCGTGTGCCGTGCCATCCGGATCGTTCAGCCACATGAAGGTGACATCGGGATGGAGTTGGTCCAGTCCGATTTTCAGATACGCATCGATCGCGCGCTGGTTCCGCGCGTCGTTGGGAGTCGCGGGCGCCGGCACCGGTCCAAGCCGTTCCAGCACGCGCGGGCCCAGCTCGACCGGCAGCGTGAAGTCCGACTGGATGGTGGCGCTGTTCGTGGCTTTGTGATTCAGCAGGAATGCCCCGCCGGTCGAACCGGAACTGACAACCAGGAGCTTCTTGTCGGCGCGCTGCAGTATCTCGCCAAGGGTGGGCGCGGTCAGCAACTGGCCTTCGGCGCGCAAGACCGATTCGAGGTTCTCGCGCTCGCCGGTGTCCAAACCAACGGTGGCGTTGACCTTCGGAATATAGATGGTGTTGGCGAGCAGGCCGTGCGTCTCGGGGTACGCGCCCGTCACAAACGTTGAGGCGTTCACCCGTGTCACGGTGGGAAACACCGAATGATGAGCGTTGAAGACGATACCGCGCTGTCCCAACCGGTACAACCGCGGCATCACCTCCGGCGTCACGTAGTCGGGCCGGAGTCCGTCCACGACGATTACCAGGTGCGTTCGCGCCGGAGAAGGCTGCGCACGCACACCAACAACTCCGAGCGCGATCGCCGACGCGACGAGCGCCGTCCGCAAAATGTACGCGATGCTCATGATCCCTCCTGCCCGCCCTGCCCAGCCTATCCCGCAGTCCTGCTCATACCGCCCAACGCCAAAGGTTTTACACACGTGTTACCAGATACCTCTTGTACTCCTTCCGTCGTTTCGGTACGGTTTGCGCATCCGCCGATCTGGAGGTTGGGCAATGTTACATCCCGTCCCGCGCGGCGATCGCGGCGATCTAGTTGCCGCCATCTGGCTCGCCGTACTGCTGCTTGGTGCGATGACGCTGGCCGCGAGAACATCGTTTCGGCCCTGAGCGAACTCGCCTAGTGGCCTATCTCGCCCGAATCAGTACCGAAGATGCGACGACGACGAATGGGCCACAGAGACACCGAGACACAGAGATTCATGGTCGGTTGAGCCTGGTCTCAATGAGACAGCGGACGATTCGACGGCGTCGCGAAGCGACGCACGCAGGCGAAGGATCGAAAACATGAGCGTCGAACGATCGCGACCCGCTCGTGTTTTCGATCCTTCCGCCTGTGTGGCTCGGCCTGCCTGAGCAGGCCGAGATCGAATCGTCCTCATCTCCGTGACTTTGTGTCTCTGTGGCCCGTTGATCGGCAGCGCTGCCCTAATTCATCAGATACGGCCCGCTAGTTCCTGCTGGTCGTCGGCGCGGCCGTCGGCGACTCCGCCAGCAAAACGATGCCGGGATGCTGGCGCGCGAAGTACTGCACTTCCCACTCGGAGGCAAACAGGATGATGCGCCGTTCCTGGCGATCGACGCCAATCGCTGCGCCCCCGCCAAGCGGCGGAATCGCCACGTTGGGATCCGCCAGCCACCTCGCGGCGGTGTATGACGCGGGCTCGACTTCGACCTCCACGTTGTACTCGCTGCGCAGCCGGCTCGCAATCACGTCGAACTGCAGCGCGCCGACGACGCCGACGATGGGCTCGCGGCGGCCGCTCGTGGCATAGAACACCTGCATCAGCCCCTCTTCCTCGAGCTGGCGGAGCCCCTCGTCGAACTGCTTGTGCCGCTGGTCCATGAGGCGCACACGGCCGAAGTGCTCGGCCGGAAAGCGCGGCACCTCGACAAAGCGCAGGGGCGCGCCGGTGTGCAGCGTGTCGCCGATCGCGAACTGACCGGGGTTGACGAGACCGAGGATGTCGCCGGCATACGCGACGCTGATGGTCTCGCGCTCGCGACCGAAGAAGCGATAGGCGCGCGACGCCCGGAGCGGCTTCCCCACGCGGCTGTTCAGGACGACCATGTCCTTTTCGAACCGGCCCGAGCAGACGCGGACAAAGGCCACGCGATCCCGGTGCCGGGGGTCCATGTTCGCCTGGATCTTGAACACGAATCCCGTGAACCGTTCGTCGGTGGGGCTGACGACGCCCGTGTCGCTCGGACGCGGCTGTGGCGGCGGCGCGAGCTCGACGAGCGCCTGCAGAAACGGCTCGAGGCCGAAGTTCGTCAACGCGCTGCCGAAAAACACCGGCGTCTGCCGCCCGGCCAGGTACTCTTCTGCGTCGAACGGCGTGCCCGCGGCGCGGATGACGTCGAGCGATTCCCTGAAATGGCGCGTACGCCTCGGCGCCGATCAACTCGCGCGCCACCGGGTCGTCGAGCGAAGACATATCCACCGGCGCCCGATACTGCCCCTGCGCCTCGCGCTCGTACAGCAGCATCGTCTTGCGCGCGAGGTCGTACACGCCGCGAAACCGCTCGGCGCTGCCGATCGGCCAGTTCACCGGCGCGGCGTGGATCCCGAGCGTCCGCTCGAGGTCATCCACCAGCTCCAGCGGATCCTTTGACGGCCGATCGAGCTTGTTGATGAATGTCAGGATCGGCAGCCGGTGCCGTTTCGACACCTCGAACAGCTTCCGCGTCTGATCCTCGACGCCGTTGGCCGCGTCGATGACCATCACCACGCTGTCGGCGGCAATCAACGCGCGATACGTGTCTTCGCTGAAGTCCTTGTGGCCGGGCGTGTCGATGAGCGACATGCGGCGCCCCTGCAGCTCGAACTCGAGCGCCGCGGACGTGATCGAGATGCCGCGCTCCTGCTCGAGCTCCATCCAGTCGGACGTCGCGTGCCGGCGGGCCTTGCGGCCCCGCACCGCGCCCGCGAGCTCGATCGCCCCGGCGTACAGCAGCAGTTTTTCTGTGAGGGTGGTCTTGCCGGCGTCGGGGTGCGAAATGATCGCAAACGTCCGTCGTCTCGACACCTCGCGTTCGAGTTCGGTCAGCTCCGCTGATACGTGCTCCATCACGTTTGATTGTACCGGGAGTTCTACTGACTCCGCGTACCAGGGCTAAGGGCTGAGGGCTGAGGGCTGCTGACCGTCAGATTCAGCCCTTTGCCCTCAGCCTTCAGCCCTTCGTGATCTCATTCGCATGCCCTCTCATAAGGAATCTGTCGGTGGCCGCCGGTTGCGCAAGCGGCGAGCTAGAATTGTTGCGTGATGATCCGTGCCTCCCGAAACGCGCTCTGCATCGGTCTCGTCGTCCCTCTGCTCCTCGTGGCTCGAGGGCCTCTCTGGGCGGAGGATGACGCGCCCCACGCCGTGGACGTCGGCGATTTGTGGCGCATGGCGCGCCATAAGGACGACACGCCAGACGAGGCGCGCAAACATTTCTTCGTCCTTGCACCGTCGATCGGATCGAAGCCGTCCACAGGTCTCAACGCCGGAGTGTCGGGCAACATGGCGTTCTATCTCGGCGATCCGGCGACGACACGAATCTCGTCGCTCTCCGGAGGCCTCAAGGTGTCGCAAAAGGGGCAGACGCTTGGCGGCGTCAAGTTCGCGACGTTCACCGGTGACGACCGATGGTTTGTCCAGGGCGACAATCGGCTGTCGTGGACGTCGCAGAACATCTACGGCCTCGGCGGCAGCACGCCAACCGACGCCGCCAAGAACGTGAAGTACGACCTCTTCCGCTTCTATGGGACGACGTACCGCAACGTCAAGCCGCGGCTGTTTGTCGGCCTCGGCCTGAACTTCAGCGACCACACCGATGTGCGGCCGGGCACCAACGCCCAGACAACGTGGGACCAGACCGGGTACGTGGCGTACAGCGTGAAGCACGGCTTTGCTCTGGATGAGCAGAGATCGGGCGGCACAAGCGCCGGGCTGATTTACGACACCCGCGACAACGGCATCAACGCGCAGCGTGGCGCGCTCGCGAGCGCGACATACCGGACGTTCTTCAATGGCTTTCTCGGCGGCGATTCAACCTGGCAGGAGCTCTACCTCGACGCGCGGACCTACAAGAAGCTGACGCCGACAGGCCGTCACAAGCTGGCGTTCTGGTTTCTCGGCGACCTCGTCACCGGCGGTACTGCGCCCTATTTCGATCTGCCGGCGACGGCGGCGCAGGAACGCTCGGCGCGCGGCTACGGCGAGGGCCGGTATCGAGGCGAGCGGATGCTCTACGGGGAAATGGAGTACCGCGGTGCGCTGATGAACAGCGGCCTGGTGGGACTCGTGGCGTTTCTGAACACGGCGACCATCGGCAGCGTGGAGTCGAACGAGAAGCTGTTCGACAACTTCGCGCCCGGCGCCGGCTTCGGTTTCCGTTTTCTCCTGAACAAGCGATCCCGAACAAATCTCTGCACGGACTACGGCTGGGGAAAAGCCGGCTCGCACGGATTCTATCTGGCTCTCCAGGAAGCTTTCTGAATTCCGCTTCGGCGGAGGATAACCTTGCGTTCGCGAGCACAAGCTACGTCGGCCAAACCGGAGACGATCGACCAGTTCCTTGCGCCCTTGAGCCCTGAAAAGCGGGCTGCGCTCCAGAAGCTCCGAAGGGCCATCAAGTCCGCGGCGCCCAGGACTGAAGAGTGCATCAGCTACGGGATCCCCGCCTTCCGTCTGGACGGAAGGCTGCTTGTGGCCTTTGGCGGCGGCGCGAAGCATTGCGCCTTCTACCCCGGCGCCCATCCCATCAAAGCCCACCAGGACGCGCTCAAGGTCTACGACACCAGCAAAGGCACCATCCGTTTTCAAGCGGACAGTCCTCTTCCGGTCGCACTGGTGCGCAAGCTGGTCAAGACTCGGATTGCGGAGCACACAGCCCGACAACGGGCTGCAGCAAAACGGAAGGCGCGCCGCCGCGCCTGAGACAGGCTCGCAGAAACCTCAGAGCGACCGCAGGAACGCAAGAAGCGCAGACTTCGACCGCTCGTCCAGCTGAACGAACCCCCGCTGCGCCAACTCGGCTTCACCCCGATGCCTGTTGATGGCGTCGTCGATCGAGGCGGCGCTGCCGTCGTGCAGAAACGGCCGCCGGAGTCTCAGCCCCCATAAGGCGGGCGTCCGGATTTCGTCGGGCGACGCGGTGGAGTCGCCCTGCCTGATGCCGTCGCCCGTGCCGATGTTGTGCAGCAACAGGTCCGAAAAGAGCGGTACCGGCTTGCGGTCGAGAATCGGGTTGGCGCTTGGACCCGTCGTCAGCACCGGAATATGACACGCCGCGCAACCAATGGCGCCGAAGACGCGCTCGCCTTCGCGAACGGTGTCGTCGATGGGGCCGCGCGCGATTGGCGCGAGGAACCTCATGAAGTCGGCAAACAGGTCGATGTCTCGCCGTCCCGTAACGGGATCGAGTTTGTCTTCAGGGTCACGGATCAGATCGCAGAGTTTCATCTGGTCGGGCGTGATGCCGAAGGCGAGCTCTGTCGGGAACAGGTCGTTGGTAATCCCCATCTCGTTGCGGTACGCGTCGCCCGAAAACGTGAGGAGCGTAGCGACCTGCGCCTTCCACCCAAACCTGCCGACGCGACGCTCGCCCGTGGCCAGGTCGATGACCATCGAGGCTCGCCCGGCGCTGCCGTCACGGTTGCGGTCGAGCGGGTCGGCCAGCGACAGCAGCGTGTCGTCGGGAATCGCTTCGACCAGGCCGGCGCCAAACAGCGGAATGGGCATGCGCCGCGCGACGACGTTCGTGTCGGGCGGCAGGACGGGCTGACACGCGTGCGTGGGCAGGGAAAACGTGTGGAAGAGCGTGTTGCCCGTTCCGTCCAGCGCGCGAAACGAACCATCCGGCTCCCGATGGCCCGCGCGGACCTCGGCCATCGGACTGATGCCGCCAATCGCCGGAACGCTGTGACAACCCCCGCAGCTCGTCCCGTTGAACGCCGGACCCAGCCCATCGTCCACGGTCTCGACTCCCGTAAACGCGTTCAGGCCCAGACGGAACTCTTCGAACTCGCGCGGCGTGACGCCGGGAAGCGGATCCCCGGGCCGCGTCGTCGCGACCTGGCCGGCCATGGGGACAATCAGGAGAGCCAGCGCCCAGATCACGAACAGCGGGACGAACCCGCGCGATGTCACTCCTCCACCACCACGACGCCGTGCATGAACTCATGACCGGCGCCGCACAGCTTCGAGCACTCGAACGTGTATTTGCCGGCGCGATCGGGCGTGAAGGTCACCGTGATCGTGCCCCGCCCCCGCTTCGGGATCACGCGATCGATGTCGGTGCCGAGGATGCGGAATCCGTGGTCGGTGTCGTCGCTCTCGAGGTGGAATTCCACGGTCGTGCCGCGGCGCACGCGGATTTCGTCGGGCGAAAATCTGAATCGCTCGGCGAGGACGTGGACCGTCACCGGCTGTGCTTTCCCCGCTCCCGGAGCCTGAGCCGCGGCGTGCGGCTGGTCGAACCTGGCGACCATCGCCACGACGACTGCGGCCGCGAGACTGAATCTATTCACGTTGGTATTCCTTTTAGAACCACCAGCCGAGTCCGATGTTGAACGAGCTCGGCGCTTTGACGACGGAGCTCTGGTTGAGCCCCACGGTGTAGTCGACCTTCACGACGACGTCTGGATCGGGGAAGTACGACACGCCCATGATCCAGGCCGAACGCTTGAATTCGCCAAGCGGGAAATAACCCGCCGGCATTTGGTATTGCGTGTCGAACCGCTCGTAGCGCACGAAACCCACCACCTCGCGCGGCGAGGGCCACGGTAGCAGCGGATGCGCGGCCTCCAGGTAGAGGCCCAGCATCTGGCTGGCCACGTTCGGGTCGACACCCTCACGCAGACCCCGCAGGCGATTCAACTCCGCCGCGCCATCGATGAACACCTTTGCAAACTCGCCGCGAAGGTCGAAACGGCCGACTCGTCCGCGTCCGTCAACTTCGGCGACCGTAACCCTGGGATCGGGCAGCTCCGAGTCCGGCGGCGTCCCCATCGTCGTCCGGCCGCTCCAGAAACTCGCGCCAAAGGCAACGCGCCGAATGCCCAGGTACTCGACGCGGCCGGTTCCGGCCCAGTGACGAACGTTTGCGCGCGAGCCCGACTGCGGCGATTCGGCCAGACCTTCGTCGGCGCTGAACTGGGTGGCGTCGAGCGGCGCCATGGCGTAGGCGCGGTAGCGCCACCCTCGGCCGAATTCGCCGAACACGCCCACACCCGCATCAAACCAGGTCGTCGGAATGATGAAGGTGTCAACAAAAGGACGCAGGACGCCGTGAAAAACCGGCGGTTCGTGGCGTTCGTTGATGATGCCAACGGGCACGAGCACCTGACCGGCGCGGATGTTGAACCGCCGGTCGATGAGAAAGTCGAGATAGGCCTGTTCCAGCTCGAGCTCGCCCTTGTCTTCACCGCCTTCGACGATGGCGTGCTCGAGCTCCAGTTCCGACACGAACCGAATCCGGTCGGAGAACCGGTGAGCGAACAGCAGGACGAAGCGGCGAAAGTCGATGACGGGGTCGGCATCGCTCTGGTTGATGAAATGCAGTTCCATGTAGCCCGACAGGGCGCTGGCCGCACTAGTCTTTGCCCCAGAGTCTGTCGATTGAGCGTCAGACGAAGTCGCCGTGAGACAAGTGAGGAGCACCCCTGCAGCCGCCAGAAGCAGGAGTCGGCGGCGGGGCTTAAGCTCTTGCATGACAAGAAGACTACTTATGATTTTGATATAGATCAATTGTTATTTTGAGTCTTCAAAGTCAATCCCACGGATAGACTTCAGAGGACGATCGCATTACCATCGCCAGCACTTCCAAGCCGGGCGAAAATGGAACCACGATGATTGCAAAGCTCAACACAACATTTTCGAAAGCGATGCTCCTTCCAGTGATGGCTCTGGCCCTCGTGTGGACGGCCAACGGCGTGGCCAGTGCGCAGTGGGAACCGTACCCGTGGAAGAGAGTCCCGCGCACGGCGGACGGCAAGGTGGATTTGAACGCCAAGCCACTTCGCACGCCTGACGGCAAGCCGGACCTCTCAGGCTTCTGGATGCCGGAAAATCCGGTCAAGCACCTGCTGAATCTCGCGGCCGACCTGAAACCGGAAGAGGTGCCCCTGCAGCCCTGGGCGCGCGACCTCTACAACGAGCGGATCGAGAACAACGGCAAGGATCATCCCGGCGTGCTCTGCCTGCCGTCGGGCATTCCGGAGAAGAACAACATCCCCGACGGCCTCAAGCTGGTGCAGACCGAAGACCTGCGTCATCCTCCTGCACGAATCGCGCACGATCTACCGGCAGATCTTCACGGACGGCCGGCCGCTTCCCAAGAACGCGCAGCCGACGTGGATGGGCTACTCCGTGGGCAAGTGGGACAAGGACACGCTGGTCGTCGAGACCATCGGGCAAAACGGCAAGACCTGGCTCGACATGCGGGGCCTTCCCGGCACGGAAGCACTGAAAGTGACCGAGCGATTCGCGCGCCCCACCATCGGCCACATCGACGTCGACGTCACGATCGACGACCCGAAGGCGTACACGAAGCCGTGGACGGTCAAGCTGGCCTGGCGCCTGCTCCCGGATACCGATCTGATCGAGAGCATCTGCGAAGAGAACAACAAAGACCCGGTCCACATGGTCGGGAAGTGATCCGCGGCACCACCACCTCTGCCATATCAACGTTTCAGTACGAGCGGCAGGCTGCCGGGGCCCTGCGTCCACGTTCCTTCGATGGCCGCCCGGTCGCTGCCGATCGTGCCCTCGAATGTGCCGCCAATCCCTCTGACCTCGATCTTGAGCGCCGCGCCGCTGCGCGACACGGTCGCCGGGATGTCCTTCGCGCCCTGATCGGGGCTGTCGAGCGTCGCCGTGAGACCGCTGGCCGTGTTGGTGATGTGGAAGACCACTCGCAGCTGCGCACCAGCCGCGGCGAGCGTGCCCGACCAGGCGCCATCGATGTCGGACGGCGCAGCCGCAGCCGGCGCCTGTTGGCTGGTGGAGGGTTTGATCGCTCGAACGAAAATGAGAGGCAGCGACCCAACTTGCGACCATGTTCCATCGATGGAGGTCGCATTCGCATTGACCGCCCCTTCATACGAGCCGCGGATCGCATCCACGGCGAAGGTCAGCTTCGAATCCTTGACCGAGATCGACGAGACCGGGATGCCGGTGGCTCCCTGATCGATGCTGTCCATGGTCGCTTTGAGCCGCCCATCGTCCCCAGCGGCGACATGCAGCACGAGGCGCAAGTCCGTCCCGCTGACCTTCAGTGTCCCCTGCCAGTCTCCGACGATGGTCTGAGCCAGAGCCGTGCAGGCCGTCAACGCGACAAATGCCACGGTCGCGACGGTGGTGACGATCCCTTTGGCGCGCGTCTGAATGTTCATCACTGTTCCTTTCTCATACAGCAGTAACCTGGGTGGCGTCGTTGAAGTTCCGGCGCGGGCACCGACTCGACTACCAGTACCCGATCATCCGTCCGGCGGTGATCGCGGTCAGCCAGCAAGCGAGCGATAACCCACCCATCACCGCCAGTTGTTGGTTCTCCCGCCGCGAAAGCTCACGGTCGCCCCTCGCCTGCCACGCCGGTGAACGCGTGAGCACCAGCACGTTGATCAGACCGAGCGCAATCGCGGGAAACTTGACGGCGAGGAACGGGTTGCCCACGTAATCGGTCGCGTTGGTGGCCAGCAGGCCGACGCCGGTCGCCGCCGCGACCGCAAACCCCGCGGCCGCGACCGGCACGGTCGCGATCGCCAGAGCCTCGAGCGGGATGCGGCGCCAGACGCCCAAGAGGCGCAGGTCCAACACCAGCACCGACCCGAACAGCGACCCCACGCCCAGCACGTGACAGAGGTTGACGACCGCGTACGTCCAGGGGCCCGACTCGCGCATGAAGTGACCCAGCGCGGACGCCTGCATCCACGTCGCGACGTCGTACAACGACTGATCCTCGACGCCCTCGCGTCAGCTGCGGTCCGGGTAGACGTTGAACACCTTGTCGCCCCACGTCAGCCGTTCGGTCTTGACCTCGTAGCGGTCTTTGTCGCGGTGGCGATGGCCGTGCGCGGTCACCTTGGACCCGGCCGGAATCATGCCGTCTTTCAGGCCGGCCTGTTGGCTGCGGGGCATCGGCGCCAGCACGATGTTCCACACGTGGCCGTCCGCACGAATCGTCATCGATGCGTGCGGGCCCGCGAGGCTCACGGGCGTCTCAACGGTGCCGGTGATTTCGAATTCCGCGTCCAGATAGCCGCCCCAACCGTGGTGGGCGCTGACGGAAAGCGGCAACAACAGGGCAACCGCGACAAGCGCTCCGCCGACAAACGTGCCGAAACGAGCGCGTGATGGCTGCTCGGGCATGCGAACCTCCATCTCCATCTTATGACGTTCCGGGCCCACCGAAGTCGGGTAACATGCGCACGATTCACGGGAAGACACACACTTGGAGAAGAGCCATGAAGAGAGTGCTCATCGCGACGGCGGCAGTGGCGGCGTTCGGCATCGCCGCCTTTGGAGTCCTAGCCCAGAATGGGACGACTGAGGACTTCGCACGACAAACCCAGTTCCCGCTCGCGGCGCCGGCCGGCAAGGACAGCAACGCGAAGACGATCGCGCCGCCGGGCGCGGTCAATCAGGGACCGTTTGACGTGAACACATGGAAATACGGTCCCGCGTTCAACCCGCCGGCGGGCTCGAAGATGTGGAATCCGGTGAAGCTGAAGTTGACACAGGGCGGCAAAGTGACGGGCGGCACGCTCTTCAGCAGCACGGATCCCGTCACGTACTGCGCCTTTGCCAACAGCGGCTACGACTTCGTGTGGACCGAGATGCAGCACGACTCGCGCGACTGGGAGGAAGTCGCGCGCATGTGGCGCACCTGCCCGAACGCCAAGGCGGTTCCCGGTGTGCGCGTCGCCTACGCGGACGAGCGCGAAATCCAGCACGCGCTCGACGCCGGCGCGCTGGTCATCGTCGTGCCGACGGTGGACACGGTGGCCGAGGCGATCGCGGCGCGCAACTGGACCTACTTTCCGCCGGTCGGAAAACGCAGCAACGGCGGCGGACAGGCGTTCGACCCCAACATGTGGGGCGGCGTCCCGGGTGGCTATCGCGCCACGATCAACGACAACGTGGTGCTCATCCTGATGATCGAGACGCTCGAAGGGCTGAAGAATGCCGACGAGATCGCGAAAGTCCCCGGCGTCAGCGCCATCTTCGCCGCGAGCGGCGACCTTGGCAACTTCTCAGGCTACGACCGCGGCACGCCCGACTACGAGCGCGCCATCAACATCGTCCACGACGCCGCGTTCAAGGCGGGCGTGCGGTTGTGCGGTCCGTTCGCGTGGCGCGACCGGCCGGACTTCACGTGCTTCCAGGCGGGTACCGAGATGGCGGCGATCGGCCGGGGCGTCGCGGCCGAGCTCGGCCCGCTGGCCAACACGCAGGCCAAACCTGAAGTGGGACCATTCGCGCCGGCGCCCAAGAAGTAACGGCCCGACGCCAGATCTAATCTACTGAACCACAAAGGCCTCGAAGAGCACAAAGACTCAGGAGACCTTCTTGGAGAGCTTTGTGTCCTTTGTGGTTCCCTAGTCCCTAGTCCCTAGTCCCTAGCCCTCAACCTCTAGCCCCATCTTCTCACTTGCCGGTGCCGAATTCGCGCACAGGCTCTCGGCCCTCGACCGGAGCGCCCGTGTACACTTCCATCCCGATCGGCGCGCGCGTCGGAATCGGCAGGCCTTTCGCGATCGCGTTCGCCACGGCCTTGTCGTACGCGCGCTCGCCGCTCAGCGCATTGCCGACCGCGCCGTTGCCTTCGTGGCACGAATACTCGTACAGCTGATAGCCCGGCTGCTGCGTGATCGTGTAGCGGATCGTGAACGGCGCCGTGTATATCGCCGGGTCGTCGACACGGATGCGGTAGTCGATCATCTGCGGGTCGATGCGCGTGAAGCGCTCGGTGAGCTTCAATTTCTCGCTGTTCGGTCCGTTGAAGCCGCCGACGCGATCCGTGAAATTCGACGTTTCGACGACGAGGGTGTCGCCTTCCCAGCGGCCTCGCGAGTCGCCGAGATACTGTTTGATGTTCGCGCCGACGTGCGGCCGGCCGTCGAGCGGGATGACGCGCGTGTCGTGGATCATCTCGTAGCTGACAATCACCTCGTTCGGCGTCTGCATGATCCGCAGGCCGTTGCCGTACAGCACGGGGAAAACACCCGCGATGCCGCGCGTGATGCAGCGATCGTAGAGGTTGAAGTTGTCGAAGTCGTTGAACGGCCCGCCGCCGAACGTGCCCACGCCGAACGTCGCGCGCTGGCGCGCCTGACCGAGCGGCGTCAGCGCCGGCATCTGGCCGTCCGGCGGCTCGACGACGAAAGACGTGTAGCCGAAGGTGCGAACGCCGAACTCGTTGCGAAGCACCGTCTCCTGGTTGACGGCACGGTCGCGCGAGGCCTCGTCTCCGCTCGCCCGGCGCAGAAACTCGTCCGGCGTCAACGACTCGCGGGTCGCCTGGCTGGCCAGACGCGTGGTCGGAATGCCGCGCATGTCGTCGCTCGTCCAGACGCCCGCGAGATCGGGGTGGCCCCACGGCGTGCGGGGCGCCTTCCAGTTCGGATCCTTCACCTTGGCGGCGGTCGTCTCCGCCGGGACGGCGCGCAGCTTCGACGGCGTCAACGTCGGCGGCGGGCCGAACTGAGCCAGCGCCGGCACCTGCCACGCGCCGGCAACTCCCAGGGCCAACACGCCCGCCAAGACGACAATTCGCTTCATTCGGCCACTCCTCTTCTTACTATCAGACTGAGCGATCATTTTCGCACGGGGCTCGACCGATTTACCAGACAGGCCTGCTCATCACGAAGACCGAATGCACGAAGCCGCACGACGAACGATAGCCACAGCAGACTTTCGTGTTCTTCGTGACTTCGTGATGAGAAGGTCGGACGAAGTGTATGCTGTGGGCCATCCGAGGGAGTCAATCATGCTGAAGTCATTCGCGCGCTCGCTGTGCCCTGTCGCGCTTCTCCTTGTCGCGGCCGGAGCGGCACAGGCGCAGCCGCGCAACCTCCGCATTTATTGGGTGGACGTCGAGGGAGGCGCCGCCACTCTGATGGTGGCGCCGTCCGGGGAATCGCTCCTCGTCGATGCGGGCTGGGAAGTCGGCGACCGCGACGCGAAGCGTATCGTCGCCGCCGCCCAGCACGCCGGCGTGAAGAAGATCGACTACTTCATCCTCAGCCATTTTCACGGCGACCACGCGGGCGGGCTCCCCGCGCTGGCGAAGATGATTCCGATCGAGCGGTGCTTCGACCGCGGCGATTTCATCGAGTCCGCGAACCAAAAGTGGCGCGACGGTTACCTGGGGGCGTGCGGAGCCAAGCGAACCATCCTGAAAGCCGGCGACAAGATTCCCCTGAAAGGCATGCAGGTCGACATCGTCGCGTCGGATGGACGGCTGCTGTCCACGCCGATCGGCGGCGGCCGGCCGAATCCGCTGTGCCCCACCGCGGAGAACAAACCCAAGGACGTCCCGGAGAACCAGCTCATGGTCGGGGCGCTCTTCACGTACGGCAATTTCACGTTCCTCGATCTGGCCGACCTCGACTGGGAAAAGGAAATGGAGCTGGCGTGCCCGGTCAACAGACTTGGCGAGGTCAGCATCTGGCAGACGGGCCGTCACGGCGCCCTCGACGGCGCCGGCGCGCCGGGGTTTCTGTACGCCATCAAGCCGCAGGTCGTGGTCGTGAACAACGGACCGCGGAAGGGCCTGGGCGGGCCGTCGCCAGGGTTCGAGCGCGCGCAGACCGTGCACTACGAGCGCATTGCCAAGACGCCGGGCATCGAAGGTGTCTGGCAGGGCCACCTGTCATTGTTTGACCGTGAGCACAACGCCGCGGAGAACATGATCGCGAACCTCGAGGATACGGCAGACTGCCAGGGTCATTGGATCGAAGCCTCCGTCGCCCCGGACGGCAAGTACACGATCACCAACAGCCGAAACGGGTTCAGCAGAACCTACACGGCACGTGGTTCTTCGCGGGCGGCGCAGACCTCCGCCGACTCGCGCACGGACGTGGCGTTTCACGCCGTGTCCTACGTTGAAGCGATAGCCTCGGCATCGTCGAAAGCCGCGGCCGCGCTCAAGCAATACCGTGAGGCAAGCCGGACGCGAGATGGCTTTGTCCGTTTTGATGTCTTCGAGCAGATTGGCCGGCCCGGTCATTTTGTCGTCGTCGAGACCTGGCGCGATCAGGCCGCGTTCGACGCGCGTGGAACGACGGCGCAGAAGCAGCTGATGGACGCGCTCGCGCCGTTTCGCGTGAGCGACTACGACCAGCGCCCCTACAAGACACTGACGGTCGGCCCGACGCCACGGGCGGCCAG
Source organism: uncultured Acidobacteriota bacterium (assembly GCA_963755195.1). Lineage (GTDB taxonomy): Bacteria > Acidobacteriota > Vicinamibacteria > Vicinamibacterales > CAVVIG01 > CAVQJU01. The sequence continues at coordinate 1,650,797 of CAVWIZ010000002.1, forward strand.
CAGCCGCGCGATCTCGGTCGTTTCACACGTTGACGTCAATCAGGATCCCAAGGTGCCGGCCATGCTCAGGCGATTGGCCGAGACGAGCCGGCAGGAAGCCGGCAATCTCCGATTCGACGTCCTGCAGCACACGATGCGCGCCAACCACTTCACGATCGTCGAAACGTGGCGCGACGCGCAGGCGTTCGACGCGCATGTGGCGGCCGCGCACACGAAGGAGTACCGCGACCAGGTGCAGCCGATGACGGGGAGTCCGCTCGACGAGCGGGTCTACAAGGCCGTCGACTGACTCAACCTGGAGGCCTGCCGATCGCGAAGACACGACACGAAAGGCCGCGAACGAAAGTCTGAATTTCAGGCGCTCTTTCCGGCCGGTAGACAGCCGGAAGTCGATACCTCCCATCCCCTAGCCGGAAGTCTTTTGAAAGACTATAGATGACAGTATAGTCTTATATGGTGCTCTTCTTGCACTCCTGCGCGGCGTGGAACAGGCGAATTTCGATGAAGTCGTCGTCAGTGAGCCGGACGGCCGTCGCGTGACGATGAACCAGGACGAGTACTTCCGGCTGGCTCTTCGGGAACGCGTCGATCAGTTGTGTAAGGGGCGGGTCCGCTTCTTCCGCAAGGGTCAACCTGTCTCGCCTCTCCAGGCAACTCGGAAATCATGACGACGCCGATGCAAGGACGGGAAACCGGAACCAAACGCGCACGCATAAGCCGATGGACGGTCCTCATGGCAGGAGCGCTCTGGGTGGCCGCTGTTGGAACAGGGATGAGTGTCCTGCTCAAGTACCAATCCACAGCGGGCCCGCGGGCCAAGGCCGACGAGACCTGGCCTGCCGACAGCCTCCTCCAACGAACGTCTGGGCAGCCAACGTTGGTCGTCCTGGCGCACCCGCAGTGTGTCTGCACCCGGGCGAGCCTCAGCGAGTTGAACGTCATCATGCAGCGTTTCAGCGGAAAGCTGACGGCGTACGTCCTTTTCGTGCGGCCGCACGAGATGCCGGCCCGCTGGGAGCAGACCGATTCCTGGCGCCGCGCGCAAGCCATTCCAGGTGTCGTCGTCCGCGTCGATCGGGACGGTACTGAAGCAAGGCGGTTTCGAGGCTACACCTCGGGCCAGACGCTCGTCTACGACGGCACCGGCCGTCTGCTCTACAACGGAGGTCTCACCGCCGCCCGCGGCCACGAAGGCGACAACCTGGGACGCCGCGCGGTCATCGCGCTGCTCACCGGTGACGCCCGGGGTCCGCTCGTTCACAACGTGTTCGGATGCCTGCTGTTCAGCGCGGACCAGAACGCACGACTTATGACAGGAGAAGGATTATGACGACAGCCACCGACGAAGTTCTCGAAGCCACCGCGTCGGGACAGGAAGTTGAAGAGCGCGCCCGCGCGCTGTTCAAGGTTCAGCGCCGCGCGGCGATGGGCGAAGTCGACAGACTGTTTATCTTCGTCATGGCGGCGCAGTGGGCGTTCGGGATGCTCATCGCGTTCACAGTGTCGCCGTACGCGTGGTCGGGCACCGTCAAGACCGTCCACGTGCACGTGCAGATTGCGCTCTGGCTCGGCGGTGCGCTCAGCGCGCTCCCCATCGCCCTGGCGATCCTACGGCCCGGCGACTTCGTCACGCGGCACGTCATGGCCATCGCGCAGATGCTGTGGTCGGCGCTGCTCATCCACCTGACGGGCGGCCGGATCGAAACGCACTTCCACGTCTTCGGCTCGCTCGCCTTCCTCGCGTTCTATCTGGACTGGCCCGTTCTCGTGACAGCGACCGTCGTCGTCGCAGCCGATCACTTCCTCCGCGGCTTGGTATGGCCCGAATCGGTGTATGGCATTGCCAACCCCGAGTCGTGGCGATTCCTCGAGCACGCGGGCTGGGTCGTCTTCGAGAACGTGGTCCTGTTCGCGTGGTGCCTCAAAGGCACGGCCGCCCTGCGGCAGGCCTCGGAGCGGCAGGCGCAGATGGAAGTGCTGTCCGACCTCACGCGGTACAAGATGGCCGCCCTCGAGATGGCGATGAGTGAGATCGACGATTCGGGCGTGGAATCACGAGGGGCGTCGGTGGCCTAGGGTAGTAGGAGCCAGCCCCAAAAGGCCGCCGTGTCCTTGTTTGTAACTACAGAAGACATAATAGGACATAAATACCTCTCAACTGTCGCTCGCTGCTCACGGCTGCACAGTGTCGCGCTGGCAGCGAATTCGCTATAGCTCAGGCGTTCCGCTTCAGCGGTGTCGACTTCTAAGGAGTCTTGCATGCGAAACATGACCGCGCACAAACAGACCACCGTACGACGCCGATCAAAGGTGCAATCCGTTCCGCGCGAGGAGGGCCGCACCGAACGCCGTTGGGTCACGCGCGCCGTCGATCTGCGCGAACCCGGGAGGCCGAATTACGTTCTGGGCGCGTCGACGCCGGAGCGGGAACGCCTGCTGCTGCAGTGTGAGATCTTCAAGCCTGAAGCGCGCTGGATGCTCGATCAGATCGGCGTCGGGCGTGATTGGTGGACGATCGACATGGGCTGCGGCCCGCTCGGGATCCTCGATCTGCTGGCCGAGTCGGCCGGAACGGGCGCCGAAGTCATCGGGTTGGAGCGCGACCCGGCCATGCTGGAGTTCGGCAGGGAACTGATGGCGGAGCGGCGGCTCGATTCCGTCAACCTCATTCAAGGCGACGCGCGCCACACGGGGCTGCCGCCTTCGAGTTTCGATCTCGCGCACGCGCGATTGCTCCTGGTCAACGTGCCACAGCCAGAGGAAGTGGTCTTCGAGATGGTCGGGCTCACGCGGCCGGGCGGCTGGGTGGCGTTGGAGGAAGTCGACTGGATCTCATGGGTGTGCGATCCGATTCATCCCGCTTGGTCGCGGCTCATCGAGATCAACGCGGCCATCTGGCGCGGGCGCGGCATGGACGTCAACATCGGCCGGCGCCTTCCGCGCATGCTGAGCCAGGCCGGCCTCACGGACATCCGGTGCAAGACGCACACGCCGGTCTTCCAGCGCGATCACGCGTATCAGTTCCTTCTGTTGGCATTCTCGAAGATCAACCGTGCGGAGATGATTGAGAAACGCTACCTCACCGAAGAGGAATACACCGACCTGACCGAGTCGCTGCATGCCCACTTGTCGCAAGCCGACACGTACGTCACCTGGTCGCTCTTCTGCCAGGCCTGGGGCCGCAAGCCGGTCTAGCTCACGTGGGGCTCCGCCCCACACACGGCTCGGGGCGCTTGCGGGGCCCCGCGCCGCCGGCTCGCAGGCTCGCTACGCGCCTGAGCTTGTGATGCGGTCGGATCAGCGGGCACAAGACCTGCGCTCGGCGTATTTTGTCAGCCCCTGACGCGAACTTCCTCGCTCTCGATCCTCGAATTCGGCCGAACCGGCGGGACGACGCGTTGGCATGCGCCATGCGACAGCCTGCCTGCAATGGACGGTCGACTGAGGGCCAACTTCGCCGACAGCTACCTCCGCGCGACGGAATTGTCCGACGCTGAAGTGGAAGAGCGCCGGAAGCGATTCAAGGACATCGAACAGTCCGTGACCGAAGCGCGAGCGGGCCTGATCGAAGCTGCGGTCAAGGCCGGCCTCCTGTCGGCAGACCAGGCCGCCGAGATGAATCGGGTGCATGAGGCGCGTCTGCGCGAAGTCGAGCGTCAGCTGCGCGAGTTCCAGGGACACCTCGTCCGTCAGCCCAGCCAATCGATGTAACCGTCGGACCGATTGGCAGCGACCAGGGTCACGCGCGATTCGTCACACCCACACGGGCGGCGGCGTGATGGTCGCTTCGGGCGTGCGGCCGGGATCGGGACGGCCGGTGCCCTCGAGACGGCTGATCGCGCGAACGGTCATGTCGTGGTCGCAGAGCATCTGGCACGACAGCCTCACCCCGCTCAGGCCTTTTGCCGTCAGGACCTGCTGCTCGGCAACCGTCATGGCTGACGGCTCTCCCGCGACGAACTCGACGCGGCACGTCGTGCATCGGGCATTCCCGCCACAGGCGTGCATGATGTCTACCTTCGCGTCCTGCTCGATTGCGAGCACAAGCCGCTTGTCAACCGGCACGTCGAACGTGCCGTATCCCTCAACCGTCAGTTTTGACATGAGGCATTCTAGCAGACGTGATCCCCCCCTCCCACAGCGGCGGAGCTATAGTGCGGTAGATGAGTCGTTCGCAGTTATACCGCGTCATCTTCATTTTGGCCGGCGTCTATAACATCGGTGTCGGCCTGTGGGCCGCGCTCGCGCCCCGCGCGCTGTTCGACGTGCTCGATCTGAATGCGCCGTCGCATCCCGTCATCTGGGCGTGCCTCGGCATGGTCATTGGCCTCTACGGATTGATTTACCTGCAGGTGGGATTCACGGACCCGATGCGGCGATGGAGCGTGATGGTCGTCGCCGGACGCCGCGTCGAGTACGACTTCACGCGATTTCTGATCGGGATCGGATTAGCCGGAAAGATTCTCGGACCGATCGGCTTCGTCCTCGCCGTGCACAACGGCGAATTACCCCTGAGGATGATTTCGCTGGTCGCTCTCGACGACTTGATCTGGTGGGTGCCGTTCGCCATGTATCTGATCGAGGGTACCGCGCTCGCGGACGTGTTGGCGAGACATGCGCCGCGGATCTGCGCCGTTGCTCACATCGTTGCGGCCGTCGTGACTCTTGCGTGGATCCGTGGCGGCAGCGAGGCCGAACCGGATCCAATCGTGCGCGCCGCCTACATCGCCACTCACGCGCCGTCCTGGCGCGCGGCCTGGTTCGTCTGGATGGCTGCAGCCATCTCGCTCGGTGGGTTCTTTGGCTGGTGGGCCGCACGATCTCCGAAGCCGCGCCTCGCGAGAACGGCTCTTGTCATCGGCTGTGTCGGAATCGCCGCAGACTTCTTCGCCGATGCGTTGTTTATCGGTTGGGTTCCTGAACGCTATTCGCGTCACGCGCTGCTCACAACCTTCGTGTCGGAGGTCGTCGCGAACGGACTCTATTCGATTGCCGGTGTGGTGTTCATGTTTGCATCGGCACCGATGCGGCCCTGGTTTCGGGTATGGGGCTGGACCGCATGGCTCGCGGGATTCGCACTCGCCATCGCAGGGGCGATGCGGTGGGATTCCGGGATCGTCGCTTCGTCCGCGCTTCTGCTTGCCACCTTCATTCCCTGGGTCTGGCACGCCAACCGCTTTATCGTCGACGCGCGGTGACTCGAATCATCGTTGCGGGCGGCCACGGATTCTTCGGCTCGGCAGTGGTCCGAATGCTTCGCGCTGAAGCCTGCGCGCCGCAGATCGCTTCACAGCGGCCGGGCGCTGATCTGATACTCGATGTCGAGAATCGTGCTTCCATCCGCAGGGCCATTCGCCCACGCGATGTGATCGTCGATGCCACCGCGCCGTTTCACAAACGGACGGCGGCATTGATCGACGAAGCCATAGCAATCGGGGCGGACGTCGTGGATCTATCCGACAACCTGGGCTATGCGAGGCTGATGTGGTCGCGCAACGGTGCCGCGCGTGATCGCGGCGTGCGTGTGCTGAACGCGTGCAGTTCCGTGTCCGTGCTGAGCTCATTTGCCATTCGGCACAGCAGGATCCGCGAGCCGATCGCAATTCACGGATTCCTCGCGCCCGCGACACGCAGAACAGCTCATCGGGGCGTGACGGAATCGTTGCTGTCGAGCGTCGGCCAGTCGATTGCCATCCGTCGCGCTGGCGAGTGGCATCAGGTACGCGGCTGGATCGAATCGCGACAGTTCGCCCTGCTGGGGCGTTCGGGCCGCCTGACGGAGATGGCCGATGCGTTCACACTGCCGCGGGCGTATCCCTCGATTCGGAACGTGGATTTCTGGGTGGACCCGAATACCCGCGGTGCAGGCGTTCTGCTTGGCATCGTTGCCCATCTGCCTGCGCTCTCGCCAATCGCTCGATGGTTCGCGCGCCATGGAATGTCGGTGGCACGGATTCTTGGACGTGATGAAGGCATCCTCGCCTATGAAGTCGAAGGCGCGGCGCGTGAACGATCGACCGTCGTGTTCACGGGCGCCGAGTCCTTTCTGATGGCCGCCATTCCCGCGGCACTTGCGGCGGCGCGGCTGGCCGCCGGCGAGCCTTGCCCTTCCGGCGTTGTTCCAGTGGATCAGCATGTCAACGCGGAAGCGCTCGCCGACGCGCTGATTCGCCACGGTATCCGCGTTGAACTACGGGAGCTGGGTGCGATCAAATAGAGTGCTCGACGGGATCTCGCAGGGTGCTGGGTGCGATCAAATAGAGTGCTCGGCGGGATCTCGCAGGGTGCTGGGTGCGATCAAATAGAGTGCTCGGTGCGATCTCGCAGGGTGCTGGGTGCGATCAAATAGAGTGCTCGACGGGATCTCGCAGGGTGCTGGGTGCGATCAAATAGAGTGCTCGGCGGGATCTCGCAGGGTGCTGGGTGCGATCAAATAGAGTGCTCGGTGGGATCTCGCAGGGTGCTGGGTGCGATCAAATAGAGTGCTCGACGGGATCTCGCAGGGTGCTGGGTGCGATCAAATAGAGTGCTCGGCGGGATCTCGCAGGGTGCTGGGTGCGATCAAATAGAGTGCTCGGCGGGATCTCGCAGGGTGCTGGGTGCGATCAAATAGAGTGCTCGACGGGATCTCGCAGGGTGCTGGGTGCGATCAAATAGAGTGCTCGACGGGATCTCGCAGGGTGCTGGGTGCGATCAAATAGAGTGCTCGACGGGATCTCGCAGGGTGCTGGGTGCGATCAACTAGAGTGCTCGACGGGATCTCGCAGGGTGCTGGGTGCGATCAAATATAGTGCTCGGCGGGATCTCGCAGGGTGCTGGGTGCGATCAACTAGGGTGCAATAGCGCGATTGTCCAGGGTGCTTGCCGCACTCCAGAACCATGACCGCAGCACCTTGGAAACCGTGACCGCCGAGCACCTTGAAAACCGTGACCGCCGAGCACCTTGGAAAGACCGTGACCGCCGAGCACCTGGAAAACCGTGACCGCCGAGCACCTTGGAAAACCGTGACCGCCGAGCACCTTGAAAACCGTGACCGCCGAGCACCTTGAAAACCGTGACCGCCGAGCACCTGGAAAACCGTGACCGCCGAGCACCTGGAAACCGTGACCGCCGAGCACCCTGGAAACCGTGACCGCCGAGCACCTGGAAACCGTGACCGCCGAGCACCCTGGAAACCGTGACCGCCGAGCACCGTGGAAACCGTGACCGCCCAGCACCCTGGAAACCGTGACCGCCCGTCACACGCTGAGATGCGCGTGAACGACGTCGTCGGTCAGCTCGTCGATGGAGCCGCCCGCGACGCAGCGGCCCTTCTCGAGAATGCAGAACTCGCTGGCGACGCGCCGCGCGAACGGCAGCTTCTGCTCGACCAGCAGCACGGTGACCCCCGCCTCCCGGTTGAGCTTGAGGATGATGTCGCCGATCTCGTGGACGATGTTGGGCTGAATGCCTTCGGTCGGCTCGTCCAGGATGAGCAGCGTCGGCTCGAGCACGAGCGCGCGGCCGATCGCGAGCTGCTGCTGCTGGCCGCCGGACAGATCGCCGCCGCGCCGGCGCAGCATCTGCTTCAGCACCGGGAACAGGTCGAAGATCCGCTCGGGAATCGTGCGCGGGCCGTTCTTGCGCGACGCCCAGCCCGACGCGCAGGTTCTCCTCGACCGTCAGCTGCGAGAAGATTTCGCGCCCCTGCGGCACGTAGCCGATGCCGAGGCGCGCGCGGCTCTCGGCGGGCAGCCCGCGCAGGTCGCGTCCCGTCGAACGCGATCTCGCCGGACGTCGCCGGCAGCAGCCCCATGATGCACTTGAGCAGCGTGGTCTTGCCCATGCCGTTGCGGCCCATGAGGCAGGTGCGCGACCCCGCCGGCACGACGAGGTCGACGTCCCACAGCGTGTGGCTGCCGCCGTAGGACTGGTTGAGGGCCTTGACCGCCGAGCACGCTCATGCTCCGAGATACACCTCGATGACGCGCGGATCGTTCTGCACCTGGTCCATGTCGCCTTCCGCGAGCACGCGCCCTTCGTGCAGCACCGTGACGCGCCTCGCGATCGACCGCACGAAGTCCATGTCGTGCTCGACGACGATCACCGAGTGCTCGCCGGCGAGCGACAGGAGCAGCTCCGCCGTGCGCTCGGTTTCCTGCGGCGTCATGCCGGCGACCGGCTCGTCGACCAGCAGCAGCTCCGGCTCCTGCATCAGCAGCATGCCGATCTCGAGCCACTGCTTCTGGCCGTGCGACAGCGTGCCCGCCAGGGCGCGCGCGCTCCGCGGTCAGCCCGATGACGTCGAGGACTTCGTCGATGCGCTCGCGCTGCGCGCGGCGTCAGGCGGGCGACCAGCGTCTCCAGAACGACTTGTCGCCCGGCAAGCGCGAGCTCCAGGTTCTCGAACACGGTCAGGTGCTCGAACACGGTCGGCTTCTGAAACTTGCGGCCGATGCCCGCCTGCGCGATCTCCGGCTCGGTGAGCGCCAGCAGATCGACGTCCGCCCGAACCACGCCGATGCCGTGATCCGGCCGCGTCTTGCCGGTGATGACGTCCATCATCGTGGTCTTGCCGGCGCCGTTCGGTCCGATGATGCAGCGCAGTTCGCCCGGCGTCCACGTAGAGCGTGAGCGCGTCGAGCGCCTTGAAGCCGTCGAAGCTGACGGTCAGATTCTCGAGATAGAGAATCTTGTCGCGCAGATCGGGGGTGCCGTCGCGTTGTCCGACGTCGGACGTTCGAGCGGGACTCCATGTCGCGGAGCCCGCTCATCCGCCTGCCGGCGACCGGCACAGGCCCATCAGCCCGCGCGGCAGGAAGAGCGTCACCAGCACGAACAGCGCGCCGAGCGCGTAGAGCCAGACTTCGGGCAGCGCGCCGGTGAAGAACGTCTTGGCGTAGTTGACCAGCACCGCGCCCGCGGCGGCGCCATACAGCGTGCCGCGTCCTCCGACCGCGACCCAGATGACCACCTCGATCGAGTTGATCGGCGCGAACTCGCTCGGGTTGATGATGCCGACCTGCGGCACGTAGAGCGCGCCGGCGATGCCGGCGAGGACGGCGGAGAACACGAACACCCAGAGCTTGTAGGACTCGACGCGGTAGCCGAGAAAGCGCGTGCGGCTCTCCGCGTCGCGGATCGCGCGGATCACGCGTCCGGCCCGCGACGCGACGATCGTGCGGCACGCGAGATAGCTGGCCGCGAGCGCGACCGCGGTGACGACGAGCAGCACGACGCGCGTGCCGTCCTCGTGCAGGTCGAAGCCGAGGATGTCCTTGAAGTCGGTGAAGCCGTTGTTGCCGCCGAAGCCCATGTCGTTGCGGAAGAAGGCGAGCATCAGCGCGTAGCTGAGCGCCTGCGTCATGATCGAGAGATAGACGCCCGTGACGCGCGAGCGAAACGCGAGCCAGCCGAAGACGAACGCCAGCAGCGGCCGGCACCAGCGCCATCATGAGCGAGCGCGAACCAGAAGTGGTCGAATCCGCAGCCAGAACCACGGCAGCTTCTTCCAGTTCAGAAAGACCATGAAGTCGGGCAGGATCGGATCGCCGTAGACGCCGCGCGGGCCGATCTGGCGCATGAGATACATGCCCATGGCGTAGCCGCCCAGCGCGAAGAACGCCGCGTGGCCGAGGCTCAGGATGCCGCAGTAGCCCCAGATCGAGATCGACGGCCAGCGCCAGCATCGCGTAGCACAGGTACTTGCCGATGAGCGTGAGCGCGTAGGTCGAGAGGTGGAGCGGCGACGAGGCCGGCACGGCCAGGTTGAGCACCGGCACGCACGATCGCCACCGCGGCGAGCAGCGCCAGGAGACACGGCTCCGCCCCGATCCTCGCCCAGCGCGATCCGCAGCCGCCGACCGACGTTCACTACTGGCTCTCCGCCGCGCGTCCGGTCTGCGGAAACAGTCCGCGCGGCCGCCGCTGAATGAACAGAATCAGCGCGACGAGCACGAAGATCTTCGCGAGCACGGCGCCGGCATACGGCTCGAGCAGCTTGTTGACGACGCCCATCGACATGCCGCCGATGAGCGTGCCCCAGAGATTGCCGACGCCGCCGAACACGACCACCATGAACGAGTCGATGATGTAGGACTGACCGAGATTCGGGCCGACGTTGGTGAGCTGGCTGAGCGCGACGCCGGCGACGCCGGCGATGCCCGACCCGAGGCCGAAGGTCATCGCGTCCACCCACTCGCTGCGGATGCCCATCGCCCGCGCCATCGCGCGGTTCTGCGAGACCGCCCGGATGTCGAGCCCGAGCCGCGTCCGCTTGAGCACGGCCAGCAGGATCGCGAACACGATCAGCGTGAAGATCACGATGTAGAGGCGGTTGAAGGTAATCGCCAGCGCTTCGTTGATCTGCAGCGTGCCGCTCATCCAGGCCGGCGTTTCGACCGAGCGGTTGTTCGCCGAGAAGACCGACCGCACGAGCTGCTGCAGCACGAGGCTGACGCCGAACGTCGCGAGCAGCGTCTCGAGCGGCCGGCCGTAGAGGAAGCGGATGATCGTGCGCTCGATGATCACGCCCGCCAGCGCCGGCGACGACGAACGCCGCGGGAATGGCGACGAGAATCGAGACCCCGATGTGGTTCGGCATCGCGAGCTGCACGACGTAGGTCGTGTACGCGCCCAGCATCATCAGCTCGCCGTGCGCCATGTTGATGACGCCCATGACGCCGAAGGTGATCGCCAGCCCGATCGCGACCAGCACCAGCACCGAGCCGAGGCTCAGGCCGAAGAACAGCGTCTCGATGCCCGAGTAGAACGCGCGCGAGCGATCGATGCTGCGCACCGCCTCGGCCGCGGCCTGCCTGACCTCCGCGTCGGTTTCGACGAAGCTGCCGTCCGGCGGACTTCTCGAGCATCGCCGGCCAGCCGGTTGCGCACTTCCGGCCGGAGCCGGTGCGCGAGCGCGCGCGATCGCGTCCAGGCGCGCCTTCGGATCGCCGCCGTCGAGCGCGACGAGCGCCAGGCCCGTCTCGATCTCCTGTCTTCACGCCGGCGTCGGTTTCGACGCCGACCCGCTCGCGCAAGCAGCGCGATGCTCGCCTCGTCGAGCGAGCGCAGCATCTCCTTGACGGCCGCCGAGCCGCACCGCCGCGTCGGGGCTCGACAGCTCGAAGCGCGCGACCGCCGTCCTCAGCACTCTTCTCAGCCGGTTGTTCGTGCCGATCTTGGTCAGGTCGTCCCGGGCGGCCGACGCCGGCGTCCTTGAGCGACAGCGGATCGACCAGCTCGAGCGACGGCAGGCTGTCGTCGCCGACTTGACGATGAAGATCTTCTGATCGCCGGTGCGGACAGTACAGACGATCTTCGAGAAACGCGGTGAGCACCGGCCGCACGCTCGGATGGCCGCTCTGCGCTCAGGCGCTCGACGATCTGTTCCTTGTCCGGGAAGCTGGCCTCGCGCAGCTCTCCCAGCGTGGCGAGAAAGCCTGCGTCCGCGGGCTGGGCCTGCGGCTGCCGAGCCGCGGCAGCGAGCAGCACGACAGCAGCCCGCGCCGGCGAGCAGCAGCGCAGAGCCGCCACGTGCCCGCCAGCCGTCCAGCGGACCCGCTCACTTGTAGTTCTGTCCCGAGCACACCTTCGTCTTCGTGTTGTAGTTGCCGCACTTGAGCGTCACCCAGTCGGCCTCGATGTCCTTGCTGCCCGGCAGGAAGTCCGACCAGGCGTCGCCCGGCACCAGGCCGGCGGTCTTCCACACGATGTCGAACTGACCGTCCGCGCGCACCTCGCCGATGAAGACCGGCTTGGTGATGTGGTGATTCGGCAGCATCTTCGCCATGCCGCCCGTCAGGTTCGGCACTTCGAGGCCGGGGAGCGCGGCGAGCACCTTGTCCACGTCGGTCGTTCCGGCCTTCTCCACCGCCTTCACCCAGAGATTGAACCCGATGTAGTGCGCTTCCATCGGATCGTTCGTCGTGCGCTTCGGGTTCTTGATGTAGGCGTGCCACTGGTCGATGAAGGCCTTGTTGGCCGGCGTGTTGATCGCTCATGAAGTAGTTCCACGCCGCGAGGTGGCCGACGAGCGGCTTGGTGTCGAGACCCGACAGCTCTTCCTCGCCGACCGAGAAGGCGACGACCGGAATGTCCTCCGCCGAGATCTTCTGGTTGCCGAGCTCCTTGTAGAACGGCACGTTGGCGTCGCCGTTGATCGTCGAGACCACCGCGGTCTTCTTGCCGGCCGAGCCGAACCTCTTGATGGCGGCGACGCGCGTCTGCCAGTCGGAGTGGCCGAACGGCGTGTAGTTGATCGAGATGTCCGCGTCGGCGACGCCCTTGGCCTTGCAGGTACGCCTCGAGGATCTTGTTCGTCGTGCGCGGATACACGTAGTCGGTGCCTTCGAGCACCCAGCGCTTCACGGCCACTTCCTTCATCAGGTAGTCCACGGCCGGAATCGCCTGCTGGTTCGGCGCCGCGCCGGTGTAGATGACGTTCTTCGACGACTCCTCGCCCTCGTACTGGACGGGATAGAAGAGCAGGCCGTTGTCCTTTTCGAACACCGGCAGCACCGATTTCCTGGACACCGACGTCCAGCAGCCGAAGACGACCGCGACCTTGTCCTTTTCGAGCAGCTCGCGCGCCTTCTCGGCGAAGAGCGGCCAGTCCGACGCCGGATCGACGACGACCGCTTCGAGCTTCTTGCCGAGCAGCCCGCCCTTCTTGTTCTGCTCGTCGATCAGCATCAGGACCGTGTCCTTCAGCGTCGTCTCGCTGATGGCCATCGTGCCCGACAGCGAATGCAGGACGCCGACCTTGATGGTGGCCTGGGCGGACAGCACGGTCGAGTACGCCAGGCCGGCCGCCAGCAGCCCCGCCGTCAAGAATACTCTGCTTCCGTCTCATGGTTCCACTCCTTCGATGAACGAGAAGAACGCCAGGACGTGCGCACGAGCCGTCGCGTCGCGCGTCACATCTGCAGCTGCAGGCCGACGCCGAACTGCTTGGAGTTCGGTCTGGACGGCGTTGAAGCGCGTGTCCTTGTAGAAGATCATCACGCGCGCGTTGAACTCCTTGATGATGTAGTTGAAATTGAACTCGGTCGTCTTCTGGTCGTAGTCCGGGTCGACCGCGCTGAGGCCCTTGCTGAAGTTCGCCTTGCGCGAACTTGCCGAGGATCTCGAACTTGCCGGCATGCCCATCGCGGGCGGGAAGAGAAAGCTCGCCAGGACGTAGCCGCCGTCGCTCTCGGCGTAGCGCGCGTTGTAGCCGCCGAGCTTGCCGTACTTCGCGTACTCGCTCTCGATCGGTGAACGCGCCGCCGCCCGCCACCTTCTTCTCGAGGAGGAAGTCGACGCTCGCAGGCCGACTTGTCGCTCCCCTGCACCTGTCCCGCGACGCCGATGGCGAGCAGGTTCTTGGCGCCGTAGTAGGTGCCGTTCAGGTAGTAGCCGTCTTCCGGATCCCAGAAGTCGACCTGGACGCGTCCGGCGCCGATGACCGTCGTGTTGCCCGTCGCCGACGCGCCGTCGAAGACGCCGCCCGACAGCTTGACCTTGTCGAACTGGCCCCAGTACATCACGCCGTTGTCGCGGCCCGTGAGCGCCAGGAAGACCGACGACGGATAGCCGTCCTGGACGCCGTCGGTGATACGACCGCCCAGTGGTGCGCGTAGTACGGTCCGTACAGGTTGGCGCGGTCGCTCGGCGGAAGCAAGCGGCCCACCCAGATGTTGAACTTGGCCGAGATCTCGAACTGCGCCGCCGCATCCAGCACGGCGATGTGGTTGCTCGGCCGTCGTACTCGGTGTTGAACATGAACTTGATCTTCGGGGCGACGGTGCCGCTCACGTAGAGACGGACGCTGTTGAGCGGGAACGTGTCGGTGGCGTCACCGCCGTCTGGGGAGTCGTGCACGAAGCTGGCCTGAACGCCCGCGCCGACACTCACCGAAGGCGGGGCGGGCGCCTGCGCCGACGAGCGGCTGGCGGCGCACAACAAGACACCGACCACAAGCGCGGGCATCACGCCCGCCGCAAGCGATCGATGGGTCGTACCTACGAATCTCGGGAACATGGTTCATCCTCTCGTGGCGCACCAAAGCGCGGTTGATGAATCCTCGTGTTGTCTGCGGGCAACAAGACGTGGAGTGTGACTGCGCGGAATTGCAAACGCGATTCCACCTGTCGCGATTCCGTACACGCGAATTCAATGGCAAATCGTGTAAGAAGTCCGTATGGGCACGTTACGTAGTTGTAACGGTCCGCGTTTGGGACCTACAACGTCGTAGCTCTGGCCCAGTCGTTCAGGTGTCCGGCAATCACGAACCGCGTTGTCGTCATTGGCGAACTCATCGGTGCAGATGGTCGGCGATGCGCAGAATGTAAGAGGCTAGGCGGGCCCGTACATTATTGTCAGGGTCTTTCTTCTTCTACAATGGACCTATGAAGCGGTGGCTCCTCGCGTGCCTCGCCGCCACACTGGCGGTCGCCGCGTTGCCAGCACAGCGAGTGCAAGTACTGACGATGAATACGGTCGCTGAACGGTACGTCAAGCTCGTGTTGGCCGTGGGACGGCACGACGCGGACTACGTGGACGCGTTCTACGGTCCGCCGGAGTGGAAGACCGAGGCGGAACGTCAGAAAGTGCCGCTGGCGCGGATTGACGCCGACGCCGAGAGGTTGATTGCCCAAATTCCCGAGTTGAGCCCCGCCGACCGCCGCGACAACCTCAATGTCCTCCGGCGCGAATATCTCCGGCGGCAGCTCGAAGCCGTGCGCGCGCGTGTCGGCATGCTTCAGGGAACGAAGCTGACATTCGACGAGGAATCGAAGGCTCTGTACGACGCAGTGGCGCCAGTGCACCCCGAGTCGTTTTTTGCGGCCACGCTCGCCGAACTCGACCAGCTTCTCCCCGGCTCCGGCCCCATCGTCGAGCGCTACGACGCGTTCCGGCAACAGTTCGTGATCCCCCGCGACGCGCTGGCGCGCGTCTTCGACCGCGCGATCGCCGAATGCCGCAGGCGAACGCTTCCCCACGTGCGTCTGCCCGCCGCCGAAACGTTTACCGTCGAGTACGTCACGAACAAGTCGTGGAGCGGCTACAACTGGTATCAGGGTCAGTACCGCAGCCTGATCCAGGTCAACGTCGACCTTCCCATCTACATCGACCGCGCCATCGACCTTGCCTGTCACGAGGGCTATCCGGGCCACCACGTCTACAACGCGCTGCTCGAACAACGCCTCGTGCGCGACCGCGACTGGGTCGAGTTCACGGTCTACCCGCTGTTCTCGCCGCAGTCGCTCATCGCCGAAGGCACGGCGAATTACGGCATCGAGGTCGCGTTCCCCAATGATGAGCGCACGGCATTCGAACGCGACGTGTTGTATCCGGAGGCTGGCCTCAACGCGGCGCAGGCGCCGGCGTATGCCAAGGTCCAGACGCTGGTCGATACAACTGGCGTACGCCGGGAACGAGGCGGCGCGGCAGTATCTGAACGGATCGCTCGATCGCAACGGCACGGTGGCCTGGCTCGCGAGGTACGCGATGACGTCACCGGTGAGGGCCGAACAGCGCACGCGGTTTTTCGACACGTATCGCAGTTACGTCATCAACTACAACCTCGGGAAGGATCTCGTGAAGCAGTTCATCGAGTCGCGAGACGGCGTCGCGAGCCAGCCGGCGCGCCGGTGGGAAGAGTTCGTGAACCTGCTGGCCTCGCCCCGGCTGCCGTCCGGACTGCGCACGCCGTAGCGTGTCGAGATGACGGCCCCACGGATTCTGACGGCGGACCGCGGCGACGCGGGACTGCGACTCGACCTCGTGCTCCGGCGGCACCTGACCGACGTCAGGCCCGCCTCCCGCACCCGCATCCAGTCCTGGATCGAAAACGGGCAGGTCACGGTGAACGGCACGCCGATTCGCCGGGTGGCGGCGCGCGCCGCGCTGGGCGACGTCGTCACGGTCGCGCTTCCCTTCCTGGAACCGTCCGTCCCGATGGGGGCGGAGGATGTCAGGATCACGGTCCTGTACGAGGACGACCACCTCCTCATGCTGGACAAACCCGCCGGCCTCGTCGTGCATCCCACGTACAAGAACCACACCGGCACCGTGTTGAACGCACTGCTCTGGCATGCACGCGCGTGGCCTGCCGACTCTCGCCCGTCGCTCGTGGGCCGGCTCGACAAGCTGACGTCAGGGATTGTGATCGTGGCGAAGACCGGAACCGTCCACGCGGCGCTCCAGCGCGAGCTGGCGTCGAGTCGCAGCGAGAAAGACTACCTGGCGGTTGTATACGGGCGCGTGAACGTGGCCCGCGGCGAGATCAACTTCCGGCTGGCGCACGATCGAAGCGACCGCCGGAGAATCGTCGCGTCCAAAGACGCCGGCTTGCCGAGCCTGACCACGTTCGTAGCGGCTCTCACGGGCGGCGGACCTCTCGCTCCTGCGCTGCCGGCTCGTCACCGGACGCACCCATCAGATCCGCGTCCACCTGGCGGCGCGCGGCTGGCCGATTGTCGGCGACGCGGTCTACGGTGAGCCTCGCTGGTCGCAGGTTGTCGATCCTGCCCTCGCCGGCGCGTTGCGGAGTTTTCCGCGCCAGGCGCTCCACGCCTGGCGCGTCGCGTTCACCCACCCCGTCACGGGCGACCGCGTGCTCGCCGAGGCCGCCGTCCCGCCGGATATCGAAGGCCTGCTGTCTCTGTCGGGGCTCCTGCCACTCCCCGGCTGAGGCGCTCAACCTTTGACGACGAATCCCTTCTTCAGCAGGACGTCGCGAACCCTGTCGCGGAGGTCTCCCTGCAGCTCGACGGCGCCGACGTCGCCGGCCACAGCCGTCCCGCCGGTGCCGCACGCGCGTTTGAGTTCCTGACAGAGCTCCTTGAGAAACGCCGCGTTACGCGGCAGACCGTCCACGACGGTGACGGTCTTCCCGCCGCGGCCCTTTTTCTCCATGCGCAGCTTCGCGACAATGCGGCCGGGTTGTTCGGGAACCGGCGCATGGCCCGCGTGCGCGCTGCACTTGCAATCGCCCACCGGCCAGCCGCAGTCGGGACAGATTCGCCCGATGCCGGTCGAGTACACGACTCTGCCCTTCCCGCCGTCGCCGCGGTCAGCCATCATCGAATCATGCGTGAGGAGAACAGGGCGCCGCAAGGGCCCCGGTGCGCGACGTTCAGTTCTGGCGGACGACTGCGAACGTGCCGCGCCGGCGTTTTTCGATCACGCCCGTGTCGCAGAGATCGTGCAGGAGTTTCAGGCAGACTTCGTCGTCGAGGCCGGCAAGCCGGGCCGCGTCGGCCACCGACAGCGCGGCGCAGGATGTTCCACTGAAGACCGCCCGCAGCCGTGCGAGCGCATCTTTGACTCGCGGTCGAATAGTGATGGCCATGGCGTTCAATTCTGCGTGTGGTTCACCGACAGGAGGAGACGTAACTATACAGCACATCGTCTGCGGCGTCTGTGATAGACTACGCACGTCGGTGGAAGTCTTACGGGTGCTGTGCTGCCTTTCGAGCGAAACGAGTCTCTCCTAACTCGCTCCTCCTGAAATCCTGCTTAGCCGAGACGAAATCGACCCACGTGTCCGAATGGACCGTCAGGGAAGTGCGCTGCACACGCGGCGCCGATCGTCGCACGCGCGACGGAGGAGTGAGTGTTATGGGTCGTAAGTTGTATGTAGGAAATTTTCCGTACGAAACCGGTGAGACCGAGCTGCAGGAGTTGTTTGCCACCGCAGGCAACGTCGAATCGGTGAAAGTGATGCGCGACATGGCCACCGGCCGGGCCCGCGGATTCGCGTTCGTGGAAATGAGCTCGGATGAAGAGGCCCAGAAGGCCATCACCCAGTTGAACGAACATCAGATGGGCGGCCGCAGCCTGACGGTGAACGAAGCGCGTCCGAAGCCGGAGTATTCGGGCGGCGGCGGCGGGTACGGCGGCGGCGATTCAGGTCGTCGCAGGTCCGAGCCGCGCTGGTAGCCGCTCGCAACGAGGTCCGGGGGCAGGGCTGGCGCTCTGCTCCCTGGCATTCTGGTCTCGCTAGCGCCGCGAGTCGCGCTCCGGGCCCAGCCTGTGTTCCATGAGCCATTGGTGGCTGACGGCCCCCATATCGGCTGACTCATCGCCCCGCCGCCATGACGTGAAGAGCCCGACGAGGCCCGCCGCAAGAGCCAGCCCGACGACCACCCATACCGTATTCACGACCGGCCTACTTTCTTCACTGGCCCGACGTTGCCGACGCGACCCATGCTGACGCGACCGAAGACGATCAAGCTAGCGCGGACGACCGGTAAACACGGGCACGAGCAGAAACTCCGACAGCGCATCGGTCGTCGTGAACATCTGCCCCGTCCCCTGGTGCTTCACGTGGAGCATTTCTCCCACATCGCCGGTGAGCACCAGTTCGACGCGATCTTCGCGCGGGGGCAGGCCGTTCCTCAGCGTAAACCGGTAGTGACAGCCCATCGCGGCCGCGTCCATATCTGGCGCGACCGTCAGGACCACGGCCGGAGAGGCGACCTTCCGCACCACGAACCCGCCGCCTGGCTCGATGGCCTCGATGACGATGTCGCGGGTGGGGTCTCCCGCAAACTCCTCGCGGAAGGCCTCGATGTCACGTGTCACGGCCTCGCGGAGCTCGTTGATGAGGCGCCGGCCGTTGCGGCGGACCAGATCGGCCTTTCGAGCGGCCGCCTCCTCTTCGCGGGCACGGACGGCGTCGCGCCGCCGTTCGTCGTCGGCAATCCGCTTGATCCACTCGGCAGCCACCACAGTCGAAGTCATTGCACAGCCACGCTCTTTCGTTGTTGACAAGTTGAGATGTCGGATTGCGCCGGCAGGCTCAGTTGTGGACGACAAGATCCACTATACACGATCGGCCGGTATACTAGAGGCCTCGCTTTCCTGAAGCGGGTGGTCTCTGGAGACCGGCGGCAACGCCGGGCGTCGGCAGCGTGAGGAATGCGAGCAACCAAAAATGATGACATCTTGGAATTCAGACGTCACGGAAAGCCGGGGAAGAGCGATGACAGGCCGGGTCACCCAGCTGTCGCACGGCCGCCTCTGCGGCCTTATCCGGGCGAGCGACGGCCAGACGGTGTTCTTTCACGGGCGCGACCTCGAAGGCGCCCAGTACAACGACATGGAAGTTGGCGGGGCCGTCACCTTCGAGCTCATTGACGATCGGGTAAGCGGACCCCGCGCCGCGCGGGTTCGCGTCACCGGCGCGACCAAGCCGGCGACGTTGAACGGCCAGTAGACTCCGCGGAAACCCGACCTGCGGCGGCACCGCGGCCGGCGGACTAGGGCTCCTCTTTGATGGGCCCAATCTTTTCGTCCGTCTGGACGGTGAACTGCCTGAAATTGCTATACGTGGCCGTGCCCTCGATTTTGTACCTCTTCTTTGCCGTCACGTAGGTTTCGTGCATTTCGATCGGCACCAGAAACCCGACCAACGGCTCGGCCTGGTAACTGACCTGCATGGTCGTCACGATGGTGGGGCCCTCGATCACGATCTCCGTCATGAGAATCCGGCCCGTGTCTGGATCGACCCAGACCCGGCCGTGCGACCGCGCGTCGGCGTTGCGATCTCCGCGGACGATGGTCGGCGAACCGATCTCCTTGAAACCGACCACCCGCACGTCAACTGAGACGGTAAAGTGCCCCGATCGGGGCAGCCCCTTCGGGACGCCCTTGTCCTCCGTGCTCATCGAAAACTTGAACCGGCGCTGATAGGTCGGGTGCATCAACATCAAGGCCAGCAGCGGCACGTTGACGTTGCGTGTGACGCTCCCGATGTTGTATCGAGCACTCTCCTCCATGATCTGGCTGGCCTGCCTCCGTGAGGATTCAGACGGCTCCATGAACAACGTCAGCAGCCGCTCGCTGCGGTCGCGCACCGGATTGCCGTCCACTTCGAAGACGTCGCGGAACTGAACGTAGGCCTCGCCTTCCGCGCCGGTGGTCTGCACCAGCAGCACGTCAGACTTCATTTCGCGGTGAGTCAGGAACGGTCGATCGGCGATGTCGGAATCCTGGGTGTAGTGCTCTTCGGCGACGATGCCCGACAGCTCGCGCTCGTACCGGGTCACGTAGTCGCGGACTCGTTCGAGCACGTCGTCGAGCGACGGCCCCCGATCGGCGGCGGACAAAGCGGCCGCCGCCATCGACGTCGCGAGCATCGCACAGGAACACGCGAGTCGTGCGCGCATGGGCGGGCTGTTCTCCCCGGCCCTACGGATTTCGAGGCGCCGGCGGCGCGGGTGGCGTGGCCTGCAAGAGCACGAGAAAGAGATTGTTCGGATCGCGAACGATCGCCACCTTGGTGGTCGCCCCGCCGCGACCTGGGAGCTCCACTGTTCCACCGCCCGTCGACACAACCGTGCCGCCGGCCCCTTTGAGTGCCGCGATCGTGGCATCGACGTCGCGCACCTGAAGCTGCATGCGTGTGGATCCCGGATCCTGGATGCGCGCGCGAACCGATTTGCGATCGACGCCCTTGAAGTCGATGAACTCGATGCGGAGGCCCGTCCCGGGCACCTGCACGGTGTTGAACCGGTACTGGCCGCCCTTCATGCCGAACATCGCCATCACCGCGTCATTGCTCCTGAACTCGCCGCGCTCTCCCACCTGCGGCAGGCCGAGGACGTCGCGGTAGACGCGCAACGACTCGTCCGCGTCGTTCACGGTCAGGCGAACACGAACGCCGATCACGTTCGCCGTCTCCGGCGCCGTGGTCTCCGGCAGCGGATCGGTCTGTACCAGCTCGACGAAGTGGCCGTCCGGATCCTTGACCACGACCGCGCGGGTCTTGTTGGCGCCTGGCGCGACCGGCCCGCCGCTGAGCGTCACGACCGGCGCGCGAGTCTCCTTCACGCGCGCGAAGGCCGCGTCGATATCGCGCACGAGGACGAGCAGCGTGAACGCGCCGCTGTCCTGCACGCGGCGTTCAACGGCGGCGCTCTCGGCTTTCTTGACCTCGACCATCTCAACGCCGGTGCGCATCGCAGGCGGCCGGCCGATGGACCACCGGAGCTGGGCGTCCGGCAGGCCGAACATGTTGCGGAGCGCCGGGTTGGCATCCGCGTTGCTCGGCGTGCCTGCCACGTCAAGGCCGAGGCCGTCGCGATAGAACGCGACGGCCTTGTCGAGGTCGCGCACGATCGGACTGAAGAAATTGCCGGAGCCGACCACCAGCCCGGCCGGCGCCGCAGCCGGCGCCTGCGCCGCCGCGGTCACTCCCGCGAGCAGCGCTGCGCCGAGAGCCGTCAGAATCTTTGCGTTCATCGCCGGGCCCTTTTGACCTTTCAACTTACTTACTTACTTACTTACTTCCTTACTTACTTTCCTACTTTGAACTTTGCACTTTGAACTTTCTTCAGTCTATGCCGAAGGCCAGCAGCACATTCCCTGGCCGGCCGACAATTCCGCCGTAGCCGGAGTTGATGTAGAGCATGCCGTTGACCACCGCCGCGCCCGGGCCGTCCATCGAGGCGCCGTTCGCTTTCACACCGTTGACGGTTTCAAACGGCCGGTTCGTATCGAACTGCCACACCAACGTCCCATCGTCGCTCGCGTAGGCGCGCAGGCCGCCGTCGCCGGACCCCGAAAACACGACGCCGGGAACCGCTGTCAGCGCGGCGCCCTGCGCGGCGCTGCACCCGCGGGTCGGTGCCGCACAGCTTGTCGGCAGGCGGCTTCGACCACACTTCCTCGCCGGTGTCGATCTTCACCGCCCGCATGCCGCCCGGCGTTTGCGACAAGAAGGCGTTGACGCCGAAGTACGCCAGCTTGTCGTCAACCGCGCCGCCCCACTGGCCGCCAAGGCCGCTGCCCGCGCTCGTGCGGTACTGCCAGATCATCGCGCCCTGCTTGTCGGGATCGAAGCCGTACGCCATGCCCGACTTCGACTGGATGATCAAGATGTCGCGGCCGTTGGTGCGCTTGGCGAGCATCGGCGACATCGAGAAGTCGTGATCGGGACCCTGCTTCGCCGGACAGCGCGGGTTGTCCGGATTCTCGGGCCTGCAGCCCATCATCCACACGTCCTCCGGACCCGGCTGCGCGACCCACTTGGTCTTGCCCGTGTCGAGGTCCATCGCGATGACGGCGTCGGTCGTCGGCTGCGGCGGATCGGAGTAGCCGTTGCCGGTGGACACGTAGAGCACGCGACGACGCGCGTCGATGGTCGGCGCCGCCCAGATGCCGCCGCCGGCCGGTCCCCACGCCTGCGTGCCTTCTTTGGTCGACGCCGCGCGGCTTGGGTTCATCGGTAATGGTGTACGTCTTCCACACCACGGCGCCCGTGCTCGCGTCGAGCGCCGACGACGCTGCCGCGGAACGTGCAGCACTCGTAGGTCGGACTCGTCCGCCCTGCGCTTCTTCGCCGAGGCCGGCCACCGCCACGTAGACGCGGCCGTTGTAGTAGGTCAGGCGATCCGGTGACGCGCGACTGCGGATGTTCGTCCACCTTCCGCGTCCAGATTTCCTTGCCGGTATTCGCGTCCACGCCGTACGCGTTCGCGGCGCCGTCGGCGAAGTAGATCGCGTAACCCGTGCCGCCGGCGGCGCGTTTGTACTGATCCAACCGAGACGGCCGTGCGAATGCCGGACTTCGCGTGGTAGGCCCAGTAGGTGCAGCCGGTCTTCGCATTCAGCGCGAACACGTCACCGCTTTCGCTCGCGACAAACAGCACGTCCGCCGACGACGACGGGTTGCGCGCGCGCGGCGGTCACGCCGGGGAACCCGAACGCCCACTTGAGCTTCAGCTGCGGCACGAGCGGCGCCGTGAGGCCGCCTTTGTCGGCCGGCACGTAGCGGGTGTTGGTGACCGTGCCGCCCCAGCCGTTCCAGTTCGAACCCTTTCGCCGGATCGGAGATCGGCGGCGCGGGCGTCGTGCAGCGGCCGACGTCGGACAGCGGCGCCGCGACACCGAAGCGCGCGACCCGCCAGGAACTCGGCGACGGCCCTCTTCTCCGCGTCGTTGAGGTCCTGGGCCTGGCGAAACATGTTGCCGGTCGTCAGCGACGTGACGATCGACTCGGGCGCGAACTGGGCGAGCGCCTCGCGGTTCGGCGCGCGGTGTCTGCTGCCGGCTGCGCGTGACACGACGCGCACGCCTTCTGGTAGACGGCATTCCCGTCGGGCGCTTGCGCCAAGGCAGGTGTCGCACACGCGCCCACCACTACGACCGTTGCTAATGCAATTCGAAGTCTCATCGTCTTTGCCCTCTGCAGCCTGCCTTAGCCCTTTTGAGCTATCCCATCGGCTTCGACGCATCGCGTCCGTTCGCCGACAGCCAGTGGTACCGCTTGGTGTCGAGTCCTGCGTAGTCGGGATCGAGATAGATGAAACACCGCTGAATCAGGAAGTCGCGCACCTCGAACACGTCGCACCAGCGGCCGGAGTGCGACACGCCCGCGCGCCACGGGCCTTCCTTGTGCTCTCCGGCGCTCGTGCCTTCGACGGCAAACACGTCCGTGCCCGTCATGATGAAGTTGAACATGGCGTAGTCGTGCAGGATGTTCTTGATGTTGCCGCCGAAGTCGGTGAAGAGCTGGCCGATCTGCTTCTTCCCCGTCGCCAGTCCCCACTTCGGAAAGAACACCTGCGCATCGTCGGCGAACAGATCGAGGATGCTGCCGCCGTTCGACGTGACGCCTTTGTTGTCGAAGGCCTTGAGGTACTCGAGCGCGACAGACTTGCGCTGCTCATCGGTCATCGTCAATCTGCTGACAGCCACGGGCTTATCCCTCCAGCTCTTTCGCGCGCTTGTCCCAGTCGCGCGTAAACCGGAAGACGTTCTCGGCGGGCGGGATGGGCGCAAACGTCTCCAGCCACCGAACCGGTTCCTTGCCGACGTTGACGAACGTATGGACGCAGCCGACGCTCGTCCACAGCACGTCACCGGGCTTCGCGAGGTAGGTCTGACCGTCCATCGTTCCCTGGACTTCGCCGGTCAGAATGAAAGTACGCCTCTTCGAACGTATGGTCGTGCAGCGCGATGCTGACGCCCGGCTGATATTCGATGAACAGCATCCGATGATGACGCGAGCCGAACTTCTCGTCGATCATCCAATTCAGGAACACGCCTTCGAGGCCTGCCACGACGTTGGCGCGCTGCCCGACCGGCGGAATCTGGCTGGCGTCGAAGTGCCCCAGCAGGTTCCCCCGCAGGTCGTTCAGATCGAGCGGCGCCGCCGTCGCGGGCGCGACGCCGCCCTTCTGGAAGAACGTGTCGCGCTCCTGGCCGAACGGCTTGGGCTGCGGCGCGGCCATCTGAAACCACCGGACCGTCGCCGATGAGATGTTGCGCCACGCGTGGAGCGCGCCCACTTTGACGACGCCGTAGTCGCCGGCCCGCAGGCGGTAGGCCTGATCGTTGATGCTGACGATCGCCTCGCCCGACAGCAGGTAGAAGCCTTCTTCGTAGGAATGGACGTGAGGCGCGATCGTCCCGCCGGGGGCGAGCTCGTCGATGCTCAGACCCGTGTGGACAGAGCCGGTCGTGTGGCTGACGAGCGAGGCGTGCGCGTAGCCCTGGCTGTGGCCGTCAAACAGCGTGTGGGCACCCAGGGCGCTCTCATGGAACTTACCGAAGTAGTGCATGTTGTAGCCCGCAAGCATACACCGGGGGGTGGAACGGAGGAATCGGGTAATCGGGTAATCGGGTAATTTGGTAATTGAACGGGGGCCAACCTGCCGGCACACGCCGAACTCGAGACGCTACACCTTTACACCACAGATGGTCTACCATGGTGTAATCATGGCCTTGAACATCAAGAACGCCGAGGTCGCGCGCCTGGCGGCCGAGGTCGCGCGCCTGACCGGTGAGTCGAAGACCGAAGCCATTCGCCGCGCGCTCGAAGAGCGGCGGCAGCGGCTCAGGCTCGTCTCGACCGACAACCGCCGCACGCGCGTCCTGCGGTTCCTCAAGAAGAAAGTGTGGCCCACGTTGCCAAAAGCGCAACTGGGCCGGCGGCTCTCGCGTGCGGAAGAGGACGACATCCTGGGCTACGGGCCTGGCGGGGTGTGACGCTCGACTCCTCCGCTCTCATCGCGGTGCTGTTCGCGGAGCCCGGCTATCTTGACCTCGTGGACCGGATCCTCGACGCCGGTCACGTGCGCGTCGGCGCGCCGACGCTGGTCGAGACGAGCCTGGTGCTCGCCGGCCGGCGACGTGCGCCGGCCGCGGGTGAAGTCGAAGGCCTCGTCAAGGAACTCGCGATCACCGTGGTCCCGTTCGGTGAAGCCGAGTGGCGCGCCGCGATCGACGCGTTCCGGCGGTTCGGCCGCGGACGGCATGCGGCCGCGCTGAATTTCGGAGACTGCCTCGCCTACGCCACGGCCTCCGCGGCCGGGGATACCCTGCTCTTCGTCGGCGACGACTTCCGCCGGACCGACATCGTGCCGGCCTAGGCGAACGCCGCGGGCGCAACAGGCCTCCCTAGCCCCCCGCCCCCTAGTCCCTAGCCCCAAGCCCCAAGTCCCCAACCCCTACTTCGTTATGATATCCACGACGTGCGCGGTGATACGCCGATCCTGCTTACGCTTTTCCTGCTGCTGGCCTGGGGCTGCGAGCGGGGCCGGGCGACGCCTCCGGCCGCGACAACGACGTCGCCGCCGCCGAACGCCGAATGGTTTTCGGACCGCGCCGAGGAGAGCGGCCTGCATTTCGTGCACTTCAACGGCATGTCGGGCGATCTGCACCATGGCTGAAATCCTGGGACCTGGCGTGGCGCTCCTCGACTACGACAACGACGGCGACCTCGACGTATTCGTCGCGCAGGGACAGATGCTCGGCGCCGGCAAGACGATCGGCCAGGCACTGTTCCCGCCCGGCATGCCCCTGCCTCTCACGGGCCGGCTCTATCGAAACGATCTGCGTGTGCATCCCGAGCGGCCGACGGACGCACCTTGCACTTCACCGACGTCACCGAGCAAAGCGGAATCGTCGCGCGAGGGTACGGCATGGGCGTCGCGACCGGCGACTTCGACAACGACGGCTTCGTGGATCTGTATCTGACCAACTTCGGCACGAACCAGTTGCTCCACAACAACGGCGACGGCACGTTCACCGACGTGTCGAAGAAGAGCGGTACCGACATCAGCGGGTGGAGCGTGTCGGCGGCGTTTCTCGATTTCGACCGCGACGGCTGGCTCGATCTCTACGTCGGGAGCTATCTGCGATACAGCGTCGAGACCGCCACCAAGTGCTTCAGCCCGGCGGGCACGCTCGACTACTGCACGCCGAACACGTACCGGCCGCTGCCGGGCCGGCTCTTCCACAACAACCGCGACGGCACGCTTCACCGACGTCACCGCGAAGGCCGGCATCGCCAGCGAATTCGGACCGGCGCTCGGTGTGACGACGGCCGATCTTCAACGGCGACGGATGGATCGACCTCTACGTCGCCAACGACAGCCAGCCCAATCAGCTCTGGATCAACCAGCACGACGGCACGTTCAGGAACACGGCGTTGCCGTCGGGCGTGGCGTTGACGCAGGAAGGCAAGGCCGAAGCCAGCATGGGCGTGGACGCCGGCGATTTCGACAACGACGGCGACGACGACCTCTTCATCACCGAGCAGACGGGCGAGGGTCACAATCTCTACGTCAACGACGGGTCGGGCACGTTCGAGGACCGGAGCTCGCAATCGGGGCTCGCCGCGGCCAGCCTGGGCTACACCGGCTTTGGCACGGCCTGGTTCGACTACGACAACGACGGCTGGCTCGATCTGCTGACCGTCAACGGCGCGGTGCAGACCATCCAGGCGCTCGCGCAGGCGCGCGATCCGTTTCCATTGCATCAACGCAAGCAACTGTTTCGCAACCTTGGGAACGGCCGCTTCGAGGACGTGACGGCGTCGGCGGGCGCCGCATTCCGGCTGTCTGAGGTCGGTCGGGGCGCGGCCTTCGGCGACCTCGACAACGACGGCGACACCGACGTCGTCGTCGCCAACAACAACGGGCCGCTGCGGCTGTTGGTCAACAACGTCGGCAATCGTCACCATTGGCTCGGACTACGGCTGGTTGGCAACGTCGCGCGGCCCATTCAGGGCCGCGGAGGCGGGGCGGAAAGCCCGGCCCTACCGCCCCGAGACATGCTCGGGCGCGCGCGTGGAGATCGTTCGGAGTCAGCCGAGGGCCGGGAACCGGGTCCCCATGCGTCTCTGGCGGCGCACTCGGACCGACGGAAGCTACGCGTCGGCGAACGATCCGCGAGTCCTGGTCGGACTTGGCGATTCGACCGAGACGCCGACCGTGCGCGTCCACTGGCCGGATGGTCGCGTGGACGAGTGGGCGAACGTAGCCATCGACCGGTACATCACGCTCGCGGAACGCGGCGGACGATGATTTCACGCCGGGCGTTTCTCCGGACGTCGCTCCGTCTCTCGCGTCGCTTCAAGGCGGAACGGCGGCGCTCGCCGCCATGGCAAACCCTGGCCTGGCGCGAATGCCGGCCGGTCTGCAGGCGGCCGGGCCAGACGCTGCGCCGCTTTTCGTGGAAGTGCCGCCGGCAGCGAGCGGCATCACCTGGGTGCACGAGAACGCGATGTCGGCCGCGCGGTTCCTGCCCGAATCGCTCGGCCCGGGGTGCGCCTTTCTCGACTACGACAACGACGGATGGATGGACATCTACCTGGTCAACAGCGGCCCGTGCGACTTCTACCAGCCGACCCGCCCCCTGAAGAATGCGCTCTACAAGAACAACCGCGACGGCACCTTTACGGACGTCACGGACAAAGCCGGCGTCGCCGGCGGAACGTTCGGCATGGGCGTGGCCGTCGGCGACTACAACAATGACGGGTTCCCGGACATGTTCGTCACGGCGTACGGACGCTCGATTCTCTATCGCAACAACGCTGATGGGACGTTCACCGACGTCACCGAGAAGGCCGGGTTGGCCTCCTCCGGCTGGACGACAAGCGCGGTGTGGTTCGACTACGACAACGACGGACTGCTGGATCTCTTCGTGGGCAGTTACGTCCAATACCAGTTGAACCAGGGTTTGCTGTGCGCCGAGAAGAAGAAGGACGGCGGGCTCTACTATCACTACTGCATTCCTCACTTGTTCAAGCCCACGCCGAGCGTGCTGTGGCACAACAACGGCGACGGCACGTTCACGCAGGCGAGCCGCGGCACCGGCATCGGGCGCGCGCTCGGCAAGGCGCTTGGCGCGATTGCCACCGACATCAACAACGACGGCCTGATGGATCTCGTCGTGGCGAACGACACGGCGCCGAACTTCCTGTTCCTCAATCGCGGGAAAAACGCTGGCAGGAGAACGGCGTCGCGGCCGGCGTCGCGTACAGCGCCTCGGGCAACCTTCGCTCGGGTATGGGTGTTGACGCGGCGGATATCAACGGCGACGGCTGGCAGGATGTGCTGGTGGCCAACATCGACCACGAAATGTTCTCGCTCTACGAGAATCACAACGGGGCACTTCTTCACCGACGCCGCTCCGGATCACGGCGTGGCGCAGGCCACGCGGCTGCTGAGCGGCTGGGGGCTGAAGTTCTTCGACGTCGACAACGACGGCCGCGTCGACCTCCTGCTCGCGAACGGCCACCCCGACGACACGATTGCGCTGCGGG
The DNA here is from genome assembly GCA_963755195.1 of uncultured Acidobacteriota bacterium. Classification (GTDB taxonomy): domain Bacteria; phylum Acidobacteriota; class Vicinamibacteria; order Vicinamibacterales; family CAVVIG01; genus CAVQJU01. The sequence continues at coordinate 1,679,323 of CAVWIZ010000002.1, forward strand.
CGCCGGAGGTGCGCTACAAGCAGCCGCTGCTGCTGTTCCGCCATGACGGGCGCCGCCTGCGCAACGTCAGCCAGCAGGCCGGACCGGTGTTTTCCAAAACGTTCTCCGCCCGGGGCCTGGCCGTGGGCGACTTCAACAATGACGGGCGCGTGGACGTGCTCATCGGCTGCAACGGCGATGCGCCGGTGCTGCTGCGCAACACGGCGAGCGCGGACAACCACTGGGTCGGCCTGAAGCTCCAGGGCGTCGCCTGCAATCGCGACGCAATCGGCGCGCGCCTCACGTGGTCGGCCGGCGGCGTCCGGCGATCGCGGCAGAAAAACGGGGGCGGCAGCTACCTCTCGTCGCACGATCCGCGGGAAGTTCTCGGCCTCGGTCGCGCAACCGCGCTCGACTGGCTGGAAATCACGTGGCCGGGGCCCGGCGCCAGGACCGAGCGGCTCACGAATGTCCCCATCGATCGCTACGTGACGATCGTGGAAGGCAGAGGGATTCAGACGTGACGCGGATTCTGCTGGCGTGCCTCGTCGCGCTGGCGAGTGGATGCCGCGCACAACAACCGGCGACGGAAACCCGATCGGCGACATCGGACGCGAACACCAGCGAGCCCATCCAGTTGCCCGATCTCTCGGGCGTCGCCGCGCCCGTGCAGGCGCAGCTGCGTGAGCGATACGCGTCGCTGCAACAACAAATCGGGGCGGCCGGCACGCCGGCTGCGGCGCTGGCCACCGGCTACGGCGAGATGGGCAAGCTGTTCATGGCCGCCGAATTTCTCGACGCGGCCGAACGCTGCTTCGACAGCGCGCGGACGCTCGAGCCGGGCGAGATGCGATGGGCCTACTATCGCGCGCATCTTCACAAGAACGAACCGGCAAGAGCCGCCGCTCTCTTCGAGCAGGCGCTGGCGCTCGATCCCAACCACGTGCCCAGCCTCGTCTGGCTCGGCGAGATGTACCTGGTGGAGGGCCGTCCGGAGGCCGCTGAACCGCCCCTCGCAAAGGCGCTGACGCTGCAGCCGCGAGAAGCGGCGGCGCTCTATCGCCTCGGCCGCGTCGCGTTGGCCGGACGCGACTACGCGGGCGCCGTCAGGCATCTCCTGGCGGCCCTCGCACTCCGGCCCGAGGCGTCGAGCATCCACTATCCGCTGTCGCTCGCCTACCGTGGACTGGGCGACGTACGGAACGCCGACGCCCACCTGCGGCTGCGCGGGAACGTGGACGTGCCCCCGGCCGATCCGCTGATGCAACAGGTCGCCGGGCTGTTACAGAACGCAGCGGCCGCCGAAGTGCGCGGCGCCGATGCGCTCGACAAGCGCCAGTGGGCCGTGGCGGTCACCGAACTGCGCAAGGCCATCGAGCTGGCGCCCGACAACGCGTTCACGCGGCTCAACCTGGGAACCGCCCTCTTTCAGACTGGCGATGCGACCGGGGCCCTGGAACAATTCCAGGCCGCCGTCAAACGATCGCCCAACCTGGCCAAAGCCCACTACGGCATCGGCATCGTCATGGAGGCGGAGGGCCGAGACCCGGAAGCCATCGCGGGATTCTCGGCCGCCGTCACGGACGAGCCCAGCTATGTCGAAGCGCGCATGAGCCTGGCCGACGCGTTGCGGCGAAGCGGACGCCCCGAGGAGTCACTGACGCAGTATGCCGAAGTCATGCGGTTGAGCCCGGCCGTCTCGCAGGCGCTGTTCGGGTACGCGATGGCGCTTGTTCGCCTCGAGCGCTACCTGGATGCTCGCGATCGACTGACCTCCGCGGTGCAGACCTACCCGGACCAGCCGGGATTCGCGCACGCACTGGCTCGCCTGCTTGCGGCCGCGCCGGACGATCGCGTCCGCGACGGCGCGCGTGCGATGACCCTGATGCAAGGGCTCCTCAAGACGCAGCGGACGATCGAGCTGGCGCAAACCATGGCGATGACGCTGGCTGAATTGGGGCGTTACGAGGAAGCGGCGGTGTGGCAGCGCGAGGCGATGACGGCCGCCAGGCAAGCCCGGCGCGAGGATCTGACAGCGCGACTGGAAGAGAATCTCAGACGCTACGAAAGCCGGCAGCCGTGCCGCACGCCGTGGCGCAATGACGACCCCGTGTTTCATCCGCGGCCGGAGCGATGAGAGGCGCGGCGAATTGGGTAATTGAGTAATCGGGTGATCGGGTAATTGATTGCTCAATTACCCGATCGACCGATCAATTACCAAGCTACCCAGTTATCCGATTACCCAATTTCAGAAGTCGAACTGCGCACTGAACTTGAAGAACCGCGCCTGCAAGATACTCTGCGGCGTCCGCCAGGGGTTCGGCGGGAACGGCGAGTACGTAGCGTTCTCGGAAAGCACGGCGTTCGCATTGAACAAGTTGTAGAAGTCGAAGTTGACGTTCGTGCGGGTGCTGCCCGCCTTGAAGATCTTCGACAAACGAAAATCCAACTGCTGCATCCGTTCACCGTGGATGACGCCGGGATTGACGATTTGGAACGTTCTGAAGGGCAGGAACGTGGCGTACGGACGGCCCAGTGTGCCCGTGTCGAACGCGAGGTAGTTCGCTGGAACGATAATGCCGGGCAGGGTCTGGTACGCCCCAGAAATCTGCAAATCGATCTTCGGAATCGTATAGGCGGCGAGCCCCTTCACCTGCGTCGTGAAGCCCTGATCGGAGTGGCAGTCTTCGACCGTCCTGGCCGCAAAGAAGGGCAATCGCGTGTTGCTGCCGAAGAACGAGTGGAGCGTTTCCGGAAGCTTGGCGGCAACCTCGCAGTCGTCGGTGACCAGGCTTCCGGTGCTGAAGCCCCCCTGGACGATGAACCCGGCTCGCGGGCGCGCCACGACGTTCACGTCCACGCCATTCCAGTGCTCCGTCTGCTTCCCGAATTTATCCGCCAACGTGACAAAGTTATCCTGGGGGAGGAACCAGTTGGTCGGCTGGAGATCATACGCCGTCTGCGTATACCCTCCGCCACCGGGCAGGCGCGAATCCGCGGGCGCCTTGAACGTGAACTTCGTGTAGTCGGCCAGACCGACCGCCCGATCGTCCATCGTCTGGAAGTTGCCGTACCAACGCCGGAAGTAGCTGACGTCGAGCGACACGCGGGGCATGAGCTCGCGCTGCACGCCAAGAGAGAACTCCCAGTTGTATTGCCGTTTGCCCCATCCCGTCATCAGATCCGGGTCGTAGCTCGTGCCAGGGGTAATCGTGCCAAAGTTCGGGTTGTCCGTGGCTCCGCACTCGCCGTTCTGGTTGAAGTTCAGCAGATTGCACTGCGGTATGAAGTCGCCGGCTTTCCCTCCGCCGGCTCCATTGTCGGTCCAACTGCGGGTGGTGTTGTTGACCAGACGTGTGATGGGATTCGGCAATGACGACACCTGGTTTTCGCCAAGCCCAAGTGTTCCGTACCCCAACAGGTACTTGTTCAGCGTCACTTTCAGCGCCGTCTTCCCGTCGCCGGACATGTCCCACGTCGCGCCAAAGTGAGGCGTGATGTCTTTCCAGTTGAGGTTCTCGATCGTCGGGAAACTCGCGTTCCGATTCGGCGTGAAAAACGTCGGACCAAGGGTCTGCTCGGGAAAGCTGTTCTTGAACTGATCGTACCGAATCCCCCCGGAAAGGGTCCACCGCTTTGTGGTCCACTTGTCCTGGACGAAAAAGCCCAGGTCGCGATCCACTTCCACTTTTTCAACGTAAGGCGCGGCCTGAAGCGTGATCGACTGCGGGACGCCGTTGAAGAAGTGGTAGAAGTAGGGCAGCGGATTCGTGTAGGGGTTGTTGTCGTAATAGCCCCACGCGTTGTTGAAACCAAACTTGACCACGTGGGAGCCGGGAATGTACGTCAGCGCCGCGCGATAGTGGAGGTTCTTGTTCCAGGAATTGCCGTACGGCGGGCTGCCTGGGGCCAGACCTTGGGCGGCCGCCCGGTAGGTAAAATTGGTCGCGTCGTCAACCACTCCGATCATCGCCGGGTTCAGCGACGAGATGTTGCCGCCGTCGCCGGTCTGCAGGTTCATGCCGCCCCACCGCTCGACGCGATGAATCGCGCTCGCCTCGATCAGAATCTTGCTGGACACTGGTGAGTTCCAGTCGACCTGCACGAAACGTTGCAGCGGGAACCGCCGGTCGGTCCCGGCTTCGGGAGACCTCGTCGCCGAAACGTTGTCGGGGCAGAAGCAGTTCGACTCGAGATCGTACGTGATGCCGAACTTGTTCTTCGGGTTCGCCTGCAGCGTCAGGCGGCCCTGATAGACCTGGAAGCGGCGCGGGGCCAGGGCCTGCCGGGCCGGGTCCGCCACGTACGTCCAGGCGTTCGGGTCGTTCGCGTTCTTGTTCATGAACATGCCCGGCACGTAGTTGTCGGCTGCCTGGTATCGTGCCGACAGGAAGAACCAGAGCTTGTCCTGGACAAGCGGGCCGCCAAAGCCGGGATTGAAATCCCCGTTGACCTTGATCTTCCCGGGCGCCGTCAGCCCCCGACTCGGCAGGTCGGTGCCGGTGTAGTTGTCGCTCGCAAAGCCTTCGGTGGCGTAGGAGCCGAAGAAGGTTCCGCTGTACTTGTTGCCGCCGTCGCGGGGAATGAAGTTGATCCGCACGCCGCCGGTGGCCGCCGTGGCATCAACCCCGGAGGTGTCAATCGCGAACTCTGCGGTCCCGGTCGCGTTGGGGACGGCGCCGCCGCCCCACCCGCCGCCAATCATGGTGCTCAGCGCGACGCCGTTCACCAACAGGCGTTGGTCGGACACCCGGCTGCCGTGCACCATCAGCGCCAGAGTGGTCGGACCGAGCGCGCCGCCCACGTCGGAAAACGAGTTGAAGCCGTCGGAGACAGTCACGCCCGGAATGAGCGTGCCCACGGCGAATGAATTTCTGGACGTCGGAATGGCGGTCACGATCGCTTGATCCATGACCGTCTGCCGCGTCGTGGTTTGGATGTCCACGACGGGTGTTTCGCCGCTGACCGTCACGGTTTCGGACACGTTGCCCACGCGCAGCTCAGCATCCACCGTCGTCGTGAGTGTGCCCGACAACGCGACGTCGCTGCGCTTGACCGTCGCAAAGCCCGTCAGGGTGAACGTCACCTCGTAGGCGCCGGGCCTTAAATCGATAATCTGGTAGCGGCCGGTTCCGTCGGACACAGCCGACCGAGCCTTCTCGATCAACACCGGGCTCGACGCCTCGACGGTCACGCCGGGAAGGACCGCTCCGGACGTGTCCTTGATTATTCCGCTGAGTGTGGCTTGCGCCCACGCCGGCGCGGCAACCGTCACCAACGCGATGGCGAACAGAACCTGCTTCCATCCACGCATGATCCCTCCTTGACAGATTGACCCCAACACCCGAAGACGCAGCCTGGCATACCGCCGTGGAATATTGCTCGCATACCCTGTATCGGCAGCATGTTCCCTGTCCAATACATCTTTCGGCGGAGACACATACGGATCTGGTATAGAATCCCCGGCCATGGACTTTCGTCACTTACGAGCGTTCATCGCCGTCGCGGAGGAGTCGAGCGTCACGAAGGCCGCCACTCGCCTCCACATCTCGCAACCGCCCCTGAGCCGGCACATCAAGCAGCTCGAAGGGGAACTCGGCATCAGGCTGTTTGTCCGGCACCGGCAGGGCGTCACGCTCACCGACGCAGGTCACCAGCTGCTCGAAAAGGCCAGGGCCCTCGCGTCGGCGGCGGCCGATTTCTACGAAAGCGCCGGGCAGACCACGAGCGACAACTCGAACAAGGTACGTCTCGGCATTGCGTGGGGCCTGTGGGAAACGGTCAACAGGATTCGCGTGGCCTCGGCCAGGCAGTTTGCCAATGTGACGATTGAGGCGACCGACGTGCTCTGCGCGGAGCAGTACAACGAGCATTTGCGCGACCGGTCGCTCGACGTGGTGTTCGGACGTCCCCACTTCGACCACACAGTACTCGAAGTAGCGCCGCTGTTTCAGGAACGCATACTCGCCGTGATGAGCGAAGACAACCCGCTCGCCTCGCGCAAGACCCTGCGCATCCGTGACCTCGCCGGCGAACCGCTGCTGCTCTACGACCGGCACCTCATGCCGTATTTGTACGACAAGGTCCTCGACCTCTACGCCAAAGCAGGGGTGACGCCGAAGATGGTCCCGACGCCCGAGGCCGGCCCCCACAACCAGGCCGGGCTGATGCTGGTCGCTTCCGGCAAGGGCGTGTACGTGTGCATGGGGATCCCGCTGACCAGTCCGCATCCGTTGAGCGGGATCGCCGTGGTGCCGATCGGCGATCCGGACGCAACTCTCGACGTCTGCGTCGCGTGGCGCCGGGGCGAAACGTCCCCCGTCGTGCGTCAATTCCTGAACTGCGTCTGGCAGGTGTTTCCGCAGGCGCAGCCGGAGACCGTCGTCGCCAAGACGCCGTCGCGGCGGGCCTCGTAACTAAGCAATTGAGTAATTGAGTAATCGGGTAAGTTGGTAATTTGATGATCTCTCGTCTCACCAACTCAGCAATGAGCCAACTCAATTACTCAATTATGCGATTACCCAATTACCAGATCGCGTAGGGTCCCTCCATGTTGCAGCCCGTGAGCCGCGTCGTCGACCTGCTCGATCCCTCGCTCAACACGTTCACGAATGTCGATCTCGACCAAGCGCGCCGCCGCGTGCTCGAGGGCGACGCGTCGGCTGTTCGCGCCATCGACGGATCCTTTGCGCTGGTGGCCTCCAAAGGCATCACGGTGCGGATGGCGCGCTCGATGGATCGACCCCTGCGGTACTTCCTGGCCAAGCGGCACGAAGGTCCGGCGCTGTACGTCGCCGACCGCATCGACACGCTGCACCGGGCGCTCGAACGCGACGGCCTGGCCGCGCAGTTTCACCCGAGCTACACACGCATGGCGCCGGCGCACCACGTGGTCGATCTCGCGCTCGTCGGCTGCCCGGATCCGTCCCCGACATATACGCGCTTCTTCACACCCGAGCGCGCTGCCCTGCCCGCCGATCTCGACGAGATTGGACACCGGTATGTCGGTGCGCTCGCCGATGAGATCGCCAAGTGGTTGACCGGCATCGACGCCGGGGCGTCGCGGGCCGAACCGATCGGCGTGGCGTTTTCTGGCGGCATCGACAGCGGATCCGTGTTTCTTGTGATTTATCACACGATGCTGCGGCTGGGGCTCTCCCCTGCGCGTCTCAAGGCGTTCGTGCTGAATGTTGCCGACGGGGCGGGACGGGCCGGAAAGGCAGGAGAGGCGGGTGGGCGTCCGACAGAAGACGGGGCCGACGTCGAGCAGGCGCGCGCGTTTCTATCCGCGATGGGCCTGTCGCTGTTCCTCGAGGAGATCGCCGCCAAACCGGACGAGTTGGATGTCTGCGAAACCGTCCGGGTGCTCGAAGACTACAAGACGCTCGACGTCGAGTGCGCCGCGATGGGTCTGCGCTTGTGCCGCGGCATCCGCGAGCGCTATCCGGAGTGGCGCCACATGGCCGACGGTGACGGCGGTGACGAGAACCTCAAGGACTATCCGATCGAGGAAAACAGCGAGCTGACCATCCGCAGCGTCGTGGACAATCTGATGCTGTATCAGGAGGGCTGGGGGGTGGGCCGCGTCAAGCACTCCCTGACCTACAGCGGCGGCCTCAGCCGCAGCTACGTGCGTACGTACGCGCCCGCGCGCCGCTACGGGTTCGCCGGCTTCAGCCCGTACACGAGACCTGGCGTCATCGAAGTGGCCGAAGGGATTCCCTTTGCCGCGCTCACGCGGTACGACGTACCGACGCTGTACTCGCTCAAGGGCGAGATCGTCCGCCGCGGCGTGAAGGCGGTCACCGGGTTCGATATGCCGATCTTCCCCAAGCGCCGCTTCCAGCACGGCGCCATGCCGGAGGCCGCGATGCGCGCGCGCATCGGCGACTCGGAAGCCAGCTACCGGCGCACCTTCCACGCCATCTATAGCTGAAGAAGCGGCACTACTGAAACGAAACATAGCCACAGAGGCACGGAGGTCACAGAGGAGTTTTCTTGAAGAGAGAAACTCTGTGTTCGCTGTGCATCTGTGGCTACGTGGTTGGCCTACTTCGACAGCTTCTTGAGAATGCGCTTCTGGTTCGCCAGGATGCGCTCCTGATTGCGCACGATCTTGCCTTGATTCGACAGAATCCTGTTTTGATTGGAGAGGATCGAGCGCTGATTCCCCGCCGTCGCCATCTTTGCCATCATCCGCCTCCCTTTGTCTGCATTCTACGCCGGATCAAGAGTTTGCCCCAGACAAAGCCCACGAGCAAAAACGGCATGACGAAGAGAATCATCAGGATCGGCCGGGGGCGCAAATCGTACGTCGCGTCAGTGGACGCGTCGACGTCAGCTTTGCCAAGCGGACCATCGACGGCGACGCGCACGGCAAACGGCCCTTCGTGATCCATGACGAGCGCTACGAACTGCCGAGCGACATCCCCGTTGACCGGATCGGCACGCCCCGCCTGCTCAGTGCCTGGACGATCGAGCGGCCTGATCGTCACCTCTACGCGCGTGCCTGGCGGGATACCGCCACCCTGTCCATCGGAACGGGCTGGCCGCATCATCACCCAGAACGTCCCCGCGGCCGATCGATCGTCGGTCGCATCCGGGTCGGTCCAGACCGAAATCTGATACGCGCCGACAACCCGATCGGTGACGATGGGAAATGGCGGACCGCTGTGGGCGTGCAGGACCACACTTGCCAATGGGATCAAGATCAACGTCCGGAGCCACACAGACACAGAGAGCACAGAGTTTCTCTCTTCAAGAAAAGCCCTCCGCGTCCTCTGTGCCTCCGTGGCTATGTATCTCATCCCAGGAATCCCGCGCCGCGCATGTCCATGGGCTGCCACAGGATCCACAGCGCGAGGCCGGCGAGCCCCACGATGAGTGCCGCCCACGGCACGATGGATCGCTCGGCCCGTTCGGGATAGTCGCGCCGACTGAGGCGAAACGCCGCCGCCAGCGATCCCATCGTCCCGAGCAGAATCAGGCCGACTTGAATCGGAAACACCGATCCGGGCCTCATGCCGGTCAAACGCCACAGCGGCTGGCCCAACGCCGCCCAGCCAAACAGGTCGATGGCCGCGCGCTGCGTGACGGGCACGACAACAAGAGCACCCGTCAGCAGGTGAAATCCGTAGTGCGCCAGCCACATCCCGAATCCGAACGGCACGAGCGCATACGCGTAGTTCACGGCAATCTGCGCGGGCGAGCGCTGCCGGTCGGAGGCCAGAAGTTTCGTCACCGCAGCGGCGCCGCCGAGCAACACCACCGGCATCACACCCAGCACGGCGATGAACAGGACCGCCAGCGCGGGCCCTTCAGACGTGACCCCGAGCGCGCTCGCGATCCAGGCTTCGACGCCGTGAACGGGCGCCACCATGCCAAACGCGTTCAGCAGGCTGGCAAACGTGAAGATCGCGGCAAACGCCGCGATATCCCACCGGCGCGAAAACCGGCCGATGCCCGACCGCCGGCGGCCGTCCGACAACTCGGCGCCCGGCACACGGGCCGCGAGCGCGATGTTGTCGTGCGGGCACGCGTGCACGCAGTCGAGGCACAGCGTGCAGTCCATGTTGCCGACCTTCGACGGCAGAAACAGCCGCAGCTCGCATCCGCGCTGCAGCACGACGGCCGGTACCGCGGGGTCCCGACGCCCCTTGATGCAATCCACGGTGTGGCAGCTGCGGCAGGTGCCGGCATCCTTCACCCGCAGCTCGAGCGGCGACATCGTCGATGCGACGAAGTTGAACTGGCCGATCGGGCAGAGGTACTTGCAGAAGTTCGCGCCGGTGAAGACGATGTCGATCGCGAGCGCCGACGCAAAGTATGCGAGGACGAGATACGCCGTCGCCCGCGGCAGCGCCCAGAGATCGAATAGCTCGTAACTGAACAGCACGGCGACAAAAAGCGCGATGCCAATCCATTTGGTGCGGAGCCATCGCGGAAAGCTCAACGATGGCGGCCGGATGCGCCGGCCCGCGTCTCGCACGAGTACGAAGGGACAGCCCGTGCAGAACAGATTTCCCGCCGCGAGCAGCCCCACCACGAGCAGCCCGCGGTAGTGCACCCACGTCAGGACGGTCGCGAAGTTGGTTGGATCGATTCGCGAGCTGAGCAGGCCGTCAGAGACGACGGCGGCCGCGAGAAGGAGGAGGACGAGTTGAAGAGCCGTGCGGGCGTGGCGCCACCGGAGAAAAGTCCCGATGACGGGCCAGTCGAGAACGTCTAGTTCCCCCGATTCCACGCGCACGTGCACTGCTGGGGCTTACCGGCCTCGACTTCTCCCGCTGGAGGAAACAGGTGGTAGTACATCCCAATCACCATCGGGATGAACACGATGGTGTTGTAGAAAAGGTGCAGTTCAACGCGCGGCACCCAGAGTTGGATGATGCTCGTCGGCACGGGACGGCCGAAGAAGTTGTAGCCGAGCGCCGCCTGCGCGATGAGGAGCGCGTGCTCGATGTGGTGAAAGAACTGAATGGCGAGCGCGATGGTCCACCACCGGCGGTCCGTGATGCCCGTAAAGCCCGGACGGAACAGCCAGAGCCCTGCCAGCATCACCAGCGCGTAGCCGTAATGGAGGACCTCGGACTGGATCAGCCAGGGATAGTAGTAGCCGAGCAGCCCTCGCGCCGCCGGCACCGGCCAACCCAGCGCGTAGATTTGAAACGCCTGCAGCAGGTGCTCGGCCCAGTGCGCGAGCACGATGACCATGAACGTCCTGAGCGCGAGCTCGTGGTACGGCCCGTTCAATCGATCGACCAACGACGTCTGATTCGAGGACAGCGCCTCGGCGTGCGCCGGGTACATGTGAATTAGTATAGGACCAGAGTCGGCGCTCCCGCCAATCGTATAAATGCACTACCTGACGGCCTACCCGGCCGCCCCGGCCGCACGCGACCGATGGGTGCTCGACCTGCGGGGTCCGCGGCCCCGCCACGATCCCTGGCGCTACCACGGGCTCTCCGTCGAAGACGAGCGCACGGCCGAGGGGCGCGTCGCTCGTGTGGGCACGGTGTTTCTCACGGGACGCGAGTGTCCGTGGCGCTGCGCGATGTGCGACTTGTGGCGCCACACGACACGGGAAGACACGCCCGCAGGTGCGATCCCCGCTCAGGTGGCGACCGCGCGGCAGACGTTCAGCGAGCAGTCCGAGAACGTGACTGCGCTGAAGCTGTACAACGCCGCGAATTTCTTCGATCCGCGCGCCGTGCCCGAATCCGACTACATGGACATCGCGGTGCAGCTGGCCGGACTGGAGCGGGTCGTTGTCGAGTCGCATCCGTCACTCGTCGGTCCGCGCGTTGACCGCTTTCTCGAGGCGCTCACCGCCCAGGCCGGCGCATCCAGTCGGGCCCCGCAACTCGAGGTCGCGATGGGCCTCGAAACCGCGCACCCGGACGCCCTCGAGCGGCTGCACAAACGAATGACCATCGACGATTTTGCCGCCGCTGCCGACGGGCTGCGTCAGCGCGGCGTGGAGCTCCGTGCGTTCGTGCTGGTCGCGCCACCGTTTGTGCCGATCGACGAACAGGACACCTGGCTTCTGCGCTCGATCGACATGGCGTTCGAGTGCGGCGCCGGAGTCGTGTCCCTGGTTCCGACGCGCGACGGCAACGGCGCGATGGAAGCGCTGACGGCCGCGGGCGAATTTCGCCAACCGCGGCTCCGCGACGTGGAGCGCAGCGTTGACGCTGCATTGTCACGAGCCACAAGCCGCCAGCCACGAGCCTCGAGAATCTTCGTTGACCTCTGGGACCTCGAACGCTTCGCCGATTGCGCGAAGTGCCTCGCCGCCCGGCGGGCTCGCCTGCACGCCATGAACCTCGAACAGCGTGTTCTGCCGCCCGTGTCCTGCCCGCATTGCCCCACCGACCACAGGCCGTCGGCCCTCGACCACCACTGATGACCCACGAGACCGACGTCGCCATCATCGGCTCCGGTTTCGCCGGCTCGCTCATGGCCCTCTGCCTTCGCCGGCTGGGGCGGCGCGTGGTGATGATCGAACGCGGCCGTCATCCCCGGTTCGTCATCGGCGAGTCGTCCACTCCTCTCGCAAACCTGCTCATCGAGGAGCTCGCCGATCGGTACGGTCTGCCGCAGATTCGCGTGTTCTCGAAGTGGGGCACGTGGCAGCGCGCACGCCCCGACATCGCGGGCGGCCTCAAGCGCGGCTTCACCTTCTATTTCCATCGTCCTGGCGAGCCGTTCGCCGACGATTGTGATCACGCCCGCCAGTTGCTGGTCGCCGCCAGCCCGCACGACGAGATCGGCGACACGCACTGGTACCGGCCCGATTTCGACGGGAACCTCGCGCGCGAAGCAGAAGGCGCGGGCGCCGTCTACCTGGACGAGACACAGATCGACCGCATCCATCACGCCGGCGATCGGACGACGCTTGAAGGCACACGACTCGGTCAGCCGGTCCACATCACGGCATCGTTTGTCGTGGACGCGAGTGGACCGCGCGGCTTCCTCCAACGGGCGTTCGGTCTCGAGGCGCCGCCGCTCCGGTGGCTGCCGCCCACGCAGGGGTTGTACACGCACTTCACCGATGTCGAGCGCTGGGACAACGTGACACCGAGCGCCACCGGCGACACCGCGCCGCCCTACCCGCCCGACACGGCCGCGCTCCATCACGTATTTCCCGGCGGCTGGATCTGGATGCTCCGCTTCAACAACGGCGTCACGAGCGCCGGCGCCGCGCTCACCGACACGGTGGCCGGGCGCATTGGTGCGGCCGATGGCGCGCCGGCATGGGATCGCCTGCTGGCGATGCTGCCATCGGTCGGCGATCAGTTCCGCGATGCACGCGCGGTGCATCCGTGGATCCATGCGCCGCGGATCGCGTTTCGGACGCGTCAGGTGTGCGGCCCGACATGGGCGCTCCTGCCGTCGGCAGCCGGCGTCATCGATCCCCTGCTCTCGACCGGCTTTCCGCTGACGCTCCTTGGCATCGGTCGCCTGCTCGACGTGCTGGAGCGGACCGATGGAGGGCCCGAGCGCGAGGCCGCGCTGCGCCGCTACGAGCAAACCACGCTCGACGAACTGGACGCCACCGAGCAACTGGTGGCCGCGCTCTACGCGACCATGGCGGACGTCCCGCTCTTCAAGCGCCTCACGCTGCTCTACTTCGCCGCGGCCAGCTACAGCGAGGCCGCGCGCCGGCTCGGCCGGCCCGAACTGGCGCCGGGCTTCCTGCTGCACGCCCATCCTCGGTTTGGCCCCGAATTGCGCGCGTGCACCGCACTTGCAGCGGCTACGCCGAGTGGTCCCGCACGCGAGGCGCTGCTCGACCGCATCGATCGCGCGATCGAACCGTTCGACCTCGCCGGTTGGCTCGATCGCTCGAGGTGCGACTGGTACCCCGTCCTGGCCGACGACTTGGTGGCAGGCGCTTCAAAGCTCGAGGCAACGACAGGCGAGATCGATCGACTGCTGGAACGCTGCGGCTTCACCAGCACCGGTCACGAATTGACATACCCAATAGACTCAAGGGGCCGACAATCATGACGAGCCACTATCCGATTGTTTTCGAACACGAGACGAATGGCACGGTCAGCGCCTATGTGGTGGGTGTGCCCGGCGTATTCGCAGCGGCGGACTCTGAACGAAAGGCGGCGCAGGCCATTCGGTCGGCGCTCGAAGCGCATCTGGCCGCGTGCCTGTTGCTGCCAACCGCCAGACGCGAGGCGCGCACAAGCCTGCGCGTCGCACGAATCACGTACGGAAAACGATCCGAGCTGCGGGTCGGCTTCGTCGGATTGGGCGCACTACTTGGGAGGAAACGCACCGCGAAGAAAGCGGCGGCGGCACGCGCCAACGGACGAAAGGGCGGCCGACCTCGAAAGGCCGCGAGGTCCTGACTCCCTACCCTTTACTGTCAACAGCCGGCCGCGACGCCAGCCAGGACTCCACCAGCAACGACGCGGGGCCAACTAGGAACAACGCATAGAACGGCGCGTACACGACCTCCGCCAGCCGCAGGATCATCTCGACGAACGCCACCACGAACACGACCAGGATCTGCCCCCGCACGGGACGTACGGTGGTTTTTGGATCGGTCACCATGAAAAAGATGAAGAGCTGATACATCGGCCCGGTGATGGGCGCCACGCTCGCCAGCCACGGGTTGCCGGTCACGGCGCTCCGCACGACCGAAAACAGCAGGAACGACACGACGTAGGTGGCGCTGATGTGCAGGCGGCCGACCCGCCACACGATGACCGCGCCCAGCGCCCAGATCACCACCATCGGCCAGAGCGTGTTGCCCCACTGAATGCTCAGCAGCGAGACCGTCTCCGGCGCGAGAAACAACACCATGCTGACGCCGAAGTTCGACGGGTTCCAGAGATGGCGGCCCTGCAGCCGCAGGACGTACTTCGACGCGATCGAGATCAGGCTGGTGAGCGCGTAGGGCCACAGGAATGGCGACCGCACCAGAATACCGACGCTGATCCCCGTGATGTACGCGCTGGCCAGATGGGGCCACGTCCCGTGCGTGAGGCGCCCCATGACGAGCTCCGCCGCGATGGCCACCGCGATGGCCACGCCCGTCCTCGAGTAGCCCTCGAGAATGCCGAACGACAAGTGGGCGGAGACGAGAATGCCCGTGATGAGGATCGGGCCGAGAAAGCGGTTGTCGAATGTGAATGGAAGTCGCCGCGTCATTCGGGCTCGTTGACGGTGTGAATCGTATCAATCGCCGGGTTGTCGATCGTTTGACGCTTGCCTGAGGGCCAGCCGAACGACGAGGCGGTCTACTTTCGCCGATGTCCCGAGACCGTAGTGCAGGCGCCTGTCGTTCTGCGCGCTGAAGCCGCTGCCGCCGCTGACTTCCTGCACCTGCCGCTGCCCGTTCCACTCGAGCTCCGCGCGCGCGCCGATCGCGCTTCGATTGCTGGCGCGTCCCTCGAATTGGAACGCAATCCAGTGGCGTCCAGGCTGCACGCTGTTCTTGTAGATGAGCAGCGGCCCGCGCTGGTTCGCGACGATGACGTCGAGGCGGCCCGTGTTTTCGAGATCGGCGAACGCCACCGCGCGGCCGTCGTAGGTGTCGGTGACCCCCACCACCTGGGCCACATCCGCAAATCGTCCAAGACCGTCGTTGAGCCAGACGCGCTTTCGCTGGAAGCCCGAGAGGCTCCGGCCACGCATCGCCGGCCAGTTCTTTGCATCGCCGATGATGGCGCTGTGCCCGGTGGCAATCACCGCGAAGTCGTACCAGTAACTGGTGCGCTCACCCGCCGACACGTAGCCGTTGGTGAGATACAGGTCCAGCGTGCCGTCGTTGTTCAGATCGCCGAACTGCGCGCCCCAACTCCAGCCGCCAAGATCCACGCCGAGGCTCGACGCGAGGTCTTCGTACTCCAGTTTCGCGCCCTTCTTCGGCACCCAGAGATCGTTGGCTTGCACGAGCACACCGGGCTCGGAGATATTCGTCTTGTAGATCGACAGCCGGCCGTCGTTGAAGATGTCGCCGAACGCGGCGTTCATGCCGCTCTTGGGCGTGAGGGCCACGCCCGTCTCGCGGCCGGCTTCGACAAACCCCTTGCCCTTCTGATTCAGATAGAGCTGCGGGATTCCGTAGTCGTTCGCCAGGAACAGATCGGGGTAGCCGCTGCCGGAGAGATCCGCGGCGGCCGTCGCCAGGGTCCAGCGCCGCGAGTTGAGACCCAGCTTCGCGGCAACGTCTTCAAATATTGGTCCGGGGGCCCCTTCCCCCCGGACGGTGCCGCCGAGATTGTGAAACAGATACTTCCTGCCGCCGTTCTCGGCATACTCGAAGCTCTCGGGCATGATCCGGGTCGTCTTGAGACTCCACAGATCGATGTCCTCGGACCAGTAGCCCGGGAGAAACAGATCGAGCCGGCCGTCGTTGTCGTAGTCGAGCCAGATGGCGCTGTTGGCGTTCACCCAGCGCGGCAGCCCCGCCTTCTCAGTGACTGACGTGAAGCCGCGGCCGGCGTCGTTGTGAAAAAGCTCCGGACGGCCGTATTTGTAGAGAAAGAGATCTTCGTAGCCGTCGTTGTCGTAGTCGCCCCACACGGCGCCCATCGAGACACCGGTGCCCTTCTGGTTGACGTCGGCGACGCCCATCTGGGGCGCGACGTCCTTGAATGTGCCGTCGCCCTGGTTCCTGTAGAGATGATTCGGGCTGCCTTCGCCGCTGTTCGTCACGTAGAAATCGGGCCAGCCGTCGCGGTCGAAGTCGGCGACGGCGACCGCCGCGCCCATCGACGCCACCTGCGGCATGATGTGGTCGAGCCGCGCGTCGAAGGTGGGACCCTGATGCGAGACGTTCACGCCGAGGCGATGCGCCGACTCTTCGAACGCAAAGCCGTACCGGTTGATTGCCTCGGCCCGGCTCGAGCCGGACGCTGCGCCTGACACAGAACCGCCCGACGCCGCCGGCGCGGACGCGCGGTTGAGGACGAACACCAGAACCAGCGACGCTAGAAGCACGACGGACCACAGCAGCCAGAGTGCCCGCTGGCGAACGCCTTCGCTCATCGCAGACCGCGCAGAAAGACGCGAGGCGCCGCGAAGCGTGTGTGGTACGTCTGCCAGTCCTGCGGGTGACGGAGATACGCGGGATCGTGCTCGAGTTCGAGCGTCGCGGACGCCTCGTAGTCCGGGTGACCGTGTCGCGGCAGCGGCCCCACGGTTTTCGAAAAGCTCGTGTTGTAGTCGCCGTCCTTCACCCACCCGTCACCAACCAGCACGAAGTCGCGCGTCCAGCCAGACCTCGGCGGCGCCGGCGCCGCAAACGACAGCCGCAGCTCGTCGCCCGCATTCATGATCACGTACCGATCGTCGGCGGCCGCCAGCAGCTCTCGCACGTCGCCGAAGCGCGTGTAGTAGCCGATGAGATCGCGCCAGCGCTGGCCAACATTGGCCAGCTCAGTGTAGCGAGGCGTCTCTGGCGCATCGCGCTTTGTGTGGTCGGTTTTCGAGAACCCACGATAGCGAAGGTCGGCGACGCGGGGTTGAAGCTTTGTGATCTCGAGCACGGCCTGCTCGTCGCCGTCGGCCACGGCCAGCGAGTCCCAGTAGATCTCGAGATTGGTGCGCAGCCGCAGCCGGCGGGCGCCGGACACGCCGGCACGCGCAACGCGATCGAGGTCGATCAGGATCGTCTTGTTCTTGCCGGCCGGAAAGCCCAGATCCGGCGACACCACCACCCACCGGCCATCGCCACCCTGGGCTTCGAGCGACAACCCCCGGGGCTGAATGCCGGCCTGGCCGATGGCGACGTTGATGCTGCTGTCGGTCGGATAGATCCACCCGTTCGCGACGAGCCACCGGTGTGGGAGCGCGGGCAACGCCTCCGTCAGCTCGATCTCCACGAAATGATCGTGGGCGATACCCTGATAGGGTCCGCGCGCGAACGTCGCGAGGTAGCGGCCATCCTGTTGCGCCACAAGATCCGTGACGTCGCGGCCGGCGTCGTCCCACGCCTGGGCAATCGCGCGCGGACGCTTCATCGCATGGACGGCGAGCGCCGGCGCCTCTCTGGCAAAACGCTCGTCCACAAACACGTCTTCATCGGCCGGGTGATCCACGACCATGAGCGACACGTGATCGACGAAGTGCGTTTCCCAGAGTTCGGCCGTGATTCTGACGTCGTAGGCGCCGTCTTTCGGCACGAGCTGGTCGCCGCGGATCTTCACCCAGTCTTCCGTCTGCGTCACACCGGCGGTGTCCTGCGCGTTGATGCGCAGGCCCAGGGGCGAGCGCCAGAGAAAATCGGTCACGAAGCGCATGCCGGCGCCGTCGAAGGTGAACACCCACGGGCACGAGCCCTTGAGGCGCTGCTCGGCGACCACCACCTGATCGGCGCGGCGATCGAAATCGGCCTGCATGACGCCGTTCGGCCAGAAGATGCGGGCCACGTCGATGCCGGTGCGCGTGCCCAGACCGAAGTGCACGGGCGCGCCGGTCAGCGTCTGCTTCTGGGTGAGCAGCCCCGCCCGGATTTCGATCTCGCCGCCGACGCCGAACGAGTTGATCCGCTGATCGCCGGCCGTCGGTTGCGCGCGCGGACGCATCACGGCCCAGTGGTAGCCTTTCGTGCCCCGTCCCCGCAAGCTCACGGGCTGGCCGCCCGCGACGCCGACAAGGTCGAGCTGGCCGTCGCCGTCCACGTCGAGCACGCTGAAGACTTCGGCATCCTGGAGTGCTGGACTTTCAAACGAGCGCAGCGTGTTGGACTCATCACCCAGCCACATGCGCGAACGGCCTGGCCCCGACACGACGAGATCGAGGGCGCCGTTGTTGTCGAGATCCGCCAGGAACAGCCGGTAAGAGCCGACCACGTTAGCCGCCGCGAAATCGATGCGATCGGGCCACGTCGCCAGATCCACCCGTTCCCAGGCGCCGTTCGCCCGCGCTGAAAGCCGGCGAATCGATCCGCGCGTGTCGAGGGTCACCAAGTCGAGCACTCCGTCCGCGTTGGCGTCTCCCACAGTCAGCCCGACGATGGGATCCGGGGCGTTCGCCCCGGGCATCTCGCGGAAGACACCGCCCTGCCGGTTCTCGAACACGTGCAGATCGCCGCGCTCTCCGACGAGGGCGGCGTCCGCGTCGCCGTCGCCGTCCACATCGCCCCACGCAAATGCCCGCAGGCCGGACACACCGGCAAACGGACGCTGCTTCTGCCAGGTGCCGTCGCCGTTGTTCCTGAGCACGAGCGGCGCGGCGCCGGTGACGCCCACGACCATGTCAAGGTCGCCGTCCATCTCGATATCGGCCGCCCACACCCCGATGCAGTCTTCGTTCACGGCCGCCGCGCCTGCCCCGGCCTTCGCCGTGACGTCCGCAAAAGCTCCGTCATCCTGCTGAACCAACATCCGCACGCCGCCGCGACCCGCCAGCGCGAAATCGTTCCTGAAATCGCGGCTCCAGTCGAGCGCGAGGATGCCGTTCGCCATCGGCGCCTTGGCAGTCGAGCCACCGGGGAACGCGAATTTCGCTTCGGCCACGCGCACCTCGCGTCCATCGCCGGCGACGATGACCGGGGCATCCGTACCGTTGAGCGAGGTGGCAAGCGCGAGCGACGCCGGCAGAGCGTTCGCCGCCGGAACCGGGTCGCGCGAGAACGTGAGGCCGGCGTCGGCAGGCGACGGATTCGGAGACGGCGAGGGCAGTTTCAGGAAGCGCTCGAACGGCTCGAAGATCAGCTCCGACGGCGTCCGCACCACCGCGAGGCTCTCGCGGAACACCGTGGCACGCACCAGCACATTGCGCAGAAACGCCACTCCGCGCGCCGCGTCGGTGAAATTTCCAGCCTCAACGGCCTGCCGCAGCCCGCGATACTGTTCGGTCGCCGGCGCCGGCCAGCCGGCCGACACCACGTCGAGCCGCCGCATCGAATCCTGCAGCAGGGCGATATCTTTCCGCTTGGCCGCCAGCCGCGCACGTTCCAGGATGATGGCCAGGTTGCTCGGGACGGCCCTGAAGGATCTGTTCCAACAGCTCTTGCGCCTGGCCATCCGCGTTCGCCCCGCCGCCGCGCTCAATCTCTTCAGCCAGCGCATATTTCGCACGCAGCCCGCCGCCGTCGAGATCGACAGCGCGCCGGAGATGCGCGATGCCCTCGTCGAGACGGCCGCGCGACGTCTCGAGCCGGCCCTGCAGAAACGCCACGTCGCTTTGGCGGGGCGCGAGCGCCGCCGCTTTCGCGATCGGGACAGCCGCCGCGTCGAACTCGCCGAGCCTCATGTACGTGACAGCCGAGATTCGCCCACGCCGCCGGCTCGTCCGGCGCCAGCTCGCGTCGCGCGCGTAAACTCGCGCTTCGCATCGTCGAGCAGGCCGACCTGGAGCTCGGCGAGGCCGCGATAGAAGCTCGTCGTGGTTTCCTCGTAGATCGGCGAATCCGGCCGCGGGCAGCCGCGCTCGCGAGCGTTGCACGAGCAGTAAGCGCCGCCGACGGCGATCGCGACGAGCGCGACGCCCAGCGCCACGATCCACTTCGCGGCGCATGGGCTCAGTGCTTCTCGATGTCGCGGCGCATCGTTTCGGCGGCCGACCAGACGGCGACGATCGTGATGACGGCCATGCCGATGATGTAGAGCGCGATCGCGCCGCGGCCGTACCTCGGGAGGAGCGCCGTGGCGATGAGCGGCGAGAAACCGCCGGCCACGGCCGCCGACAGCTGCGCGCCGAGCGACGCGCCGCTGTAGCGGACGCTGGTGCCGAAGAGCTCCGAGAAAAACGCGCCCTGCGGCGCGTACATCGGCGCGTGCGAGCACAGGAACACGAGCAGCAGCGCGAGCCATGATGAGCGGCGTCGATCCGGTGTCGAACAGCCAGAACAGCGGGAACGCCAGGACCGCCGTCATGACGGCGCCGAACATGTACACCGGACGCCGGCCGATGCGATCCGAGAGCGCGCCGTACGCCGGGACGGCGATGAACTCGCACGCCGACGCGATCATGATCCCGTTCAGCGCGACGTCGCGATCGATGTGCAGAGTGCTGCGTCGCGTAGACGAGCATGAACGCGCTGTAGATGTAGAACGCGCCGTTCTCGGCGCAGCGCGCGCCCGCCGCCTGCAGCACTTGCTTCGGGTACTTGCTGCAGCACCTCGAGCATCGGCTGCCGCACGCCGGTCCGCGTCTCCTTCATCTTCGTGAACGCCGGCGTCTCGAGAATCCTGCAGCCGGATCAGCAGGCCGACGACGACGAGCACGATGCTGAGCAGAAACGGCACGCGCCAGCCCCACGACAGGAACTGCTCCTGGCGGCAGCTGCGCGAACAGCGAGAAGACGATCGTCGACGTCAGCAGCCCGGCCGGCACGCCAATCTGCGGCCAGCTGCCGTAGAAGCCCGCGCTGCCCTGGCGGCGCGTGCTCGACGGCCATCAGCACGGCGCCGCCCCACTCGCCGCCGACGCCAAAGCCCTGCACGATGCCGCAGGACGACCAGCAGCACGGCCGCCCACGGGCCGATGGTGTCGTACGTCGGCAGCAGGCCGATGAGACACGTCGCCACGCCCATCATCATCAGCGTCAGCACGAGCATCGACTTGCGGCCCACGCTTGTCGCCGTAGTGGCCGATGACGATGCCGCCGATCGGACGCGCGGCGAAGCCGACCGTGTAGGTGCCGAACGCCAGCATGCGTTCCCGCGAACGGATCGAACGTCGGGAAGAACAGCTTGTTGAAGACCAGCGCGGCGGCCGTGTTGTACAGGAAGAAGTCGTACCACTCGATCGTCGTGCCGATCAGGCTGGCGAACGCGACGAGTCTGATCGACGTCTTGGTGTGTCCTGGGCCAGACGGTGCGTCATGACGCTGGGCAGATTGTCAGTCGCCTGCGGGCACGCCATCGGGTCGCCGCTGAAACTCGATCGGCTCGTCCGGCTCGCCACGGCGTGCGGCAGGGCTTGCGCGCTTCGTAGAGCCGCAGGTTGTCGGCGATGCGCTCGGCGATCCCGCGGCTCGCCGGCCTTCGACGCGGCGGCAATCGCCTCCTGCTGCCACGTCACGGCCTCCGTGAACTGCCCCAGCTCAGCCTGCGCCATCGCCATCGTCTCGAGCACGTCGGCGGTCGCGCAGTCCTGTGCGCAGCACCGGCCTGAATGATCGCCGAGCGCGCGGCGGCCGTCGCGAACGCTTGTCGTCGGGCGCGGCGGCGAGCAGCCGGGCGACCGCGTGGGCGAAGCGCGAGCTCGGTCGGGATAGCGTCACTCGCCTCGGCCACGAGGCAGTCGCGAGCCTCGGCGTATCGCCGCAGGCGGATGAGCGCCGCCGCGTAGCCGAATCTCGCCTCCGGCACGCGGGGATCGGTCCTTGACGATGTGCGTCGTAGTGCGGCAGCGACGCCGCGAGCTGCCCGCCTCGTCGCAGCGCGTGCGCCAGCTGAAGACGCGCCTCGACGTAGCCCGGCTCGCGACTTGAGCGCGGCCGAACCAATGCGTCGACCGCCCGATGCCGGCTGGCCGGTCGACGCCAGAATCACGCCCAGGCTGTAGTGCGCTTTCGCGAAGGTCGGCGATCAGCGGAGCGCCTCGCTCGAACTGCGCGACCGCCCCGCGGCGCGTCGCCCGAGAGACGCGAGCGCCGTGCCCAGCTTGTGATGGAGCGACGGCTCGTTCGGCGCGCAGTGCGATGCCCTTGCGAAAGCTCTCCGCCGCGGCCTTGCCAGTCGCCGCGGTCGAGCGCGTCGGCGCCGCTGACCTCGTACGACGAGCGCGCTGTGCAGCAGCGCGTCCACCTGCGTCCATCAGCGGATCGTCCGGCTTGATCTGGCAGCGTGCCGCGCAGCGCGAGGTGCGCCTCGGCCTTGGCCTGTCGCCGCGCGCCGCGATACGCCATCGCCAGCGGGTAGTGAATGACGGTCGCCTGCGGATCGAGGGTCAGCGCCTTCTCGAGATGCTCGACGGCCCGCGCGTAGTCCTGCCTGGCGAGCGCGGCGCGGCCGAGCCCGTACTGCGCGGCCACGAGTTGCGGCTGCAGCGACAAGCGCCTTCGCGAACAGCGGCTCGGCGGCTTCCGGCTTGCCCTGATCGAGCATGGCGCTCGCCCAGCCACACGAGCGTCGGCACGTCGTCCGGCTGCAGCTCGAGCGCGCGCTCGAACGCCGCCGCCGACTGTCGGCGCGTCACCTCTGATCTTGTACAGATGCGCGAGGTAGTACGGCCAGCGGGCATCGCGCCGGGTCGAACGTCTGCGCGTTCGAGAAGCGCGGCTTCCGCCTCTTCGCGATACTCGGCCGCCATCAGCAGCATGCCCATCTGGCCGTACGCGAGTGCCGAGCTCGGTCGGCTCGGCGCGCTCGGGCCGTCGAGTCTTCCTCTGTCAGGGACGCGTAGCCGTCGCGGAGCTGATCCTGCACGGACGGCGCCGCGTGCGACAGATCCGGCAGCGTCACCTTCCTGAGCGTGTAGTGCTCGCCGGCGCCGCTCGTCGAACCGCGCCGATGGCCGTCGAATCGCTCTTCGACGAGCAGCCGCGCCATCACGGCGAGGCGACATCAGGACAAGCGGCCGTTCTAGTGCGCATCGCCTTCCTTGAGCGTGGTGTAACCGATCGACCGGGACGCTCTGTCGCACTCTTCGGTCCGGCCATCCGGCCAGATCACGCGCACCTTCAGCGGCGCGGCGCGATCGCCGAGCCCGACGAGCACACGCGGATCGCTGGCCGACGCGTAGCTGCCGTCGGCCTGGCGCGCCGCCACAGCGTTCGCCGTCAGCCCGCGTCACCGCGACACGCGCGCCCCACCATGTCGCGCACGGGTTTGCCGCCAACAAGCCGCAGCCCCACCCAATGCTTCCGGTTCCCGACGTTGTTGATGAGCAGCCGCAGCGGCCCGCTGTCGTTGCCGACGACGATGTCGACGTCGCCGTCGTTGTCGACGTCGCCAAACGCGAGGCCGCGGCTGACTTCCGGAATCTGAAAGACCGGCGCCGGCGGCGTTCGTCACGTCCTCGAACTGGCTCCGCCGCCCAGATTCCGGAACACCTGCTTGCGCTGCTGCAGCGAAAACGGCTCGTTGCGCGCGAGCGCCTCGACGTTCTGCGTGACGGCGCCGTTCACCGTCACCACGTCGAGCCAGCCGTCGTTGTCGATGTCGAGCCAGCCGGCGCCGAAACCCGTGAACGGCAGGCTCGGCAGCCGGATGCCGGCCCGCGCGCTGCGGTCTTCGAACACGCCGGTGCCGTCGTTGACGTACAGGTCGTCGCCCTGGCCGACCAGCTCGGTGATGAACAGATCCTCGTCGCCGTCGTTGTCGAAGTCGCCGGCGTCGATGCCCATGCTCGACTTGGCCTCGCCCTCGGGGCTCAGCGCCGCGCCTGACGAGCAGCGCCGTGTTCTTGAACGTGCCGTCGTGCTGGTTGATCCACAGCTGGTTCGGCTGACCGTCGTTGGCGACGTAGATATCGATCCAGCCGTCGCCGTTGAAGTCGGCGGCGACGACGCCGAGCGCCGGCCCGAACTCGCGCGACGATGCCCGCCTTCACCGTCACGTCGGTGAACGTGCCGTCGTGGTTGTTGTGATAGAGGTGGCTCGGCGCGGACGGTACACGTGCGGCGGGCAGTAGTCGAGGCTGCCCGACAGGCTGAAGCAGTGGATGTTGGCCTCGACGCTGTACTGCAGGTAGTTGCCGACAAACAGATCGAGATAGCCGTCGCGGTCGTAGTCGAAGAACGTCGCCGAGATGCTCCACCCGTCGTCGTCGGTTCGGCTGGCTTTCGAGACGTCGGTGAACGTCCCGTCGCAGTTGTTGCTGGAACAGCTGGTTCGGCCCGAGCGCGGTGACGTAGAGATCGACGCAGCCGTCGTTGTCGAAGTCGCCGGTCGCCACGCCCATCGCGTAGCCGCGCGTCACGATGCCGCTCGCCGCGGTCACGTCGGTGAAGTGCAGGCGTGCCTCGGCGGCCGCGCTTCAGATCGTTGCGAAACAGCCGGCTGTTCGAGCGGGACCGACCGGCTGCGGCTTCGCGGCGCTGAGCGGCTTCCTTCCGAGCATCTGCCCCTGCACGACGAACACGTCGAGGTCGCCGTCGTTGTCGTAGTCGAACAGCGCCACGCCTGGCGGCATGATCTCCGGGTAGTAGAACTCGCCGGACATCCCGTTGAAGTGGATGAAGTCGAGCCCGGCTTCCTGGCCTTGTCGGTGAACCATTCGTCGCGTCGGTGCGGAGGCCGCGCGGCAGCCGCGCGGCGGAGGCGGCGAGGCCTGCAGCCCGCCAGAAAACGAAAAACGCAAGGCACGCCGCGCGCGCCTTGCGTCTCGACGTCGGTCTGCGTTGTCGTTCAGGCCTTCAGTTCTACGTTCCGTGTCACGTCGGACCTGACGTTCCGCACTACTTCTGGCTCCAGTTAGTAGCGCTTCGCGCAGGTGGCCGTAGAGCATCTCTTCGGCGAACTCGACGCACTTGAACTCGAGCAGCTGGAAGTTCTTCTCCATGTGCTTGTAGAGCATCATCTGGATCTTCCAGGGGCTTCGTGAAGAGCTTCGCGTCCTCGATGGTCGCTTCGTAGTTGATGTGGTCGGCGTCGGTCAGCGTGAAGCGCTCGACGACGTGCGTGGTGTCGGTCGTGTAGTTGCCGGCACGATCGAGCCACGCGTTGCCGTTGAGGCCCGTGACGTCGACCACCAGCGTGTCGCCTTCCCACTTGCCGTTCGACCAGCCCATCCAGCTGTCCACGGGCGCCTCGGTCGGCTTGCCCATGTTCACCACGCGGTTCGCCGACGCGTATTCGTAGGCGAAGAGGATGTTCTGCGGGCTCTGGACGATCTGGAACGGGATACGGCATGTAGGTGGCGCGCGGAATGCCCGGCATGTAGCACTTCACTTCCGGATCGAGCGTCAGGCGGTTGCGCGCGTTCTCGTTTCTCTTGGCCAGCGCGGCGGGCGTGTACGGAATGTCGCCGCCGTCGACGATGCTCTGGCCCGCCGGAATCGCGCCGATCGCGCCTTCCTGGAAGAACGGACCGGCCGATGCGCCGTGATCCTCGAGGTTCCAGTTCGAGCTCACCATCACCTGCCAGATGCCGTTCAGGTTCGGCTTGCCGTCGGCCGTGCGCGGAACGCGCGCGGCCGCCGGAGCCGCTCCCCGGCCGCGGGCGCCTGGCCCTGCAGGACGGCCGGGATGACCGCGAGCGACACGACAGCCGCCGCACCGGCCGCCATCAACTGAACGCTTCTGAACCAATTTCGCATGGACCGATCTCCTCTGAAAGCCGCTCCGTCAATCCCAATAATCTGGCATACGACAGGCGGCCGTCTGAGTTCAAGTGTCTGTAACCGAGATGAGCGATTTCGAACAAACTTCTACCCGAAGTCGCGCGCCGGTGTCAACGTGGAGAGGTCATGAAAACGTGGCGGGAACGAGCACGGGACGTCCCGGAAGAGCGCGCTCCTCGAGACGTCCCTGCGTCGAATCTCTGGCGTCCGGCTGTCTGCGGACGGTACTATTCTTTCTTTTCGTCCGGCGCGCCGGTGCCCACCGATCCGACGAACAGCTTCTTGCCGTCCTTGAACGTGATGTCGCGGCCGTTGGCGCGATTCGCTCCGTCCTTGGCCTGGTACCCCTCGATGAGGATCTCGGTGCCCGGCAGGAGCGAGTTCTTGGTCCAGCCGCGGCGCAGGAGCGCGTTCGGTGCGCCGGCTTCCACCATCCAGTTGGTGACGGTGCCGTCGGTGCCCTTCACGTCGAGGTAGATCCACGCGTGTGGATTGATCCACTCCATCTTCGTGACCGTGCCCTGCAGCTTGACCGGCCGCTTCGCGTCAAACTCGGCGGCGAAGGAATGGTGCGCGAGCGACCGGAACGGCCGCCACAAGCAAGCCGCAGCACCGGCAATCATTACGGACAACTTCGTTCGCATCGAAAACCTCCCGCTAATTGACTCTTGGGACTATCTCAGTGGCGTCTATCTTAATCGATGTTGGCGTCGGTCTCCAACCGGAGTCCCAGGGGACTATCGGCCCACGACGTCTCGTTGTAGCCGTCTTTGGCGTCTGACGACCTTGGGGCGGTGTTCGCGCTCATCATGCCTACAGTCAACACGTTACCGGCCGGATCGCTCTTCCGCGCGCGCCGCGCTGAGGATGTTGCGCAGGCCGTAATTGCCTTCGTGACACGCGTACTCGAAGGGCGCCTGCTCCGGGTCTTTCGTCAGGTTCATGGCGAAGGTCCACGGCCTGGCCCACGTCGCGGCGTCGTCGTACGTGACCGACCACTCGACCCTGTTCGGCCCGACCGGCTTGAACCGCTCGACAAGACGCAGCTTCTCGCTGGCGCCGCGGTTTGCCGCCTGCGGCAGGAAATTGGTGGTCTCGACCACCAGGGTGCTGCCGTCCCAATGTCCGCGCGCGTCTCCCATGTAGGTCTTGATCTTCGACCCGACGTGCTCGCGCTGGTCGAGCGGGATGATGCGCGTTTCGTGAATCATCTCGTAGCGGATGGCCACGAAGCCCGGGGCCTGGTGAATCTGATACGAGTTGCCGTAGATGGCCGGCATCATCGAGCCCGGAAGCCCGCGCGTGATGCACTGGTCGTAGAGGCTGCGGTCCTCGTACGAATCCGCCGGACCGCGGCCGTTGCGCTCCGCGGCGCGTGCGGCGGCGCGCTGCGCCGCCTCGGACGTCGTCGGCGGAATCCTGCCGTCCGCCGGATCGGTGATGAGCCACGGGCGGCTGTTCTTCGCGTCGTAGTGTTCATACCAATGCACGGGGCCGGCGCCCGTGTCGGCGCCGCCGATGCCCGGCGCTCGCGCCACGCTCGCCTCGTTCCGCGCCCGGACCACTTCCGCGAACTCGGAATCGTCGACGTCTTCGATCTTCTTGCCCTCGAACTGACTCGGCCGCTCGACGGGAATGCCGTTCTCGTCCTTGTTGGTGTAGACGCCCGCCAGATCCGGGTCGCCCCACGGCCGTCCGCGGGGGGGTGTAGGCTTTCGCGGGCGCCTTCTTTGCCGCAGCCGCCGGGGTCTTCACTTCCTGGGCAACCGCCGGGATGAACGCCAATACCAAGGCGAGGACGATCATCAAGGGCATCGTCACAGCGGGTCGCTTCATGGAGTAGTCCTTTCGAGTTGCTGAACGCCTGGCTATCAGTATACGGCCTTCACGCCTGCTTTATTTCAGCGCGCATCTGCTGCCAGGCCTGCCGCGCCTCGTCGACCGATCCTTCGTCTTCGATCGTCGTGATGTCGCCGGGATCGCGGTCGAGAATCACCGCCTTGAGCACGCGGCGCATGATCTTGCCGCTGCGCGTCTTCGGCAGCATCGACACGAAGTTCAGCTCGCCGATCACCGCCACCGGGCCGAGCTCGCGGCGGACCGTCTCGACGAGCGCCTGCCGCAGCTCGTCGGAGGCCGCGTGTCCGTGCTTGAGCAGCACGAACGCCGAGACGACTTCGCCGCGCGTCTCGTCGGGCCGTCCGACGACGCCGCACTCGGCCACCGAGGCATGCTTCAGGAAGGCGCTTTCGACCTCGATGGTGCCGATGCGATGGCCGGCGATCTTGATGATTTCGTCGGCGCGGCCGCCAAACCAGACGTAGCCGTCTTCGTCGATGTGCGCCGAATCGCCGGTGTAGTAGACGTCGGGGATCTTCTGCCAGTAGTCGCGGCCGTAGCGCTCCGGCTCGCCCCACAGCGCGGGCGTCAGACCCGGGAACGGCCGCGTGATCACCATGATCCCTTTTTCGCCGGTCGCGCACGGCTCGCCGCTCCATCGTGACGACCGCGGCCTCGATGCCCGGCAGCGGGATGGTCGCCGAGCCCGGCTTGATCGGCAGCAGATCGATGCCGTACGGATTGCCGAAGACCGGACCGCCGGTTTCGGTCTGCCACATGTGATCGATGACCGGCACGCGGTTCTTCAGAATCCGTGTTCTGCAGCCAGTCCCACGCCGGCGGGTTGAGCACCTCGCCCGCGCACACGACGCGCTCGAGCCGGGAGTGATCGACGCTGCAGCAGCGGCTCGTCGCCGTAGCGCATCAGCATCCGCACGGCGGTCGGCGACGTGAAGATGCCGGTGGCGCCGAACTCCTCGACCACCGCGCGCCAGTTGGCTTCGGCGTGCGGATGATCGAGCGCGCCCTCGAACACGACCGTCGTGCAGCCGATGAGCGAGCGGCGCATAGACCATGTAGCTGTGGCCGACGATCCAGCCGATGTCCGACGTCGCCCACCACACGTCGCTCGGCTTCATGCCGAAGCACCACCGCCCCATGCTGACGATGTGGACCTGGTAGCCGCCGTGGGTGTGAATGGCGAGCTTCGGTTTCGCGGTCGTGCCTGACGTCGCGAGGATGTACGCCGGCTCGTTGGCTTCCATCCGCTCGACAGTCGCTCGACTGCCCGTCGCCGCCGCCGAGAAACTCGGTCCAGGTGATGTCGCGGGCGCCTGCATCGGCGTCGCGCTCGTCGGCGCGCTTCCACACCACCACGTGCTCGACGGCTGTCCCGCCGGCGACGTCTTCAGCGCCTCGTCGACGATCGCCTTCAGCGCGACGTCCTTGCCCTTGCGGTAGGTGACGTCGGCGGTGAAGACGAGCCGCGATCCGCTGGCGGCGATGCGATCGCCGAGCGCGTTCGCGCCAAAGCCGGCGAAGACGACCGAGTGGATCGCGCCGATGCGGACCGTCGCGAGCATCAGCATGATGGCTTCGGCGGAGGTCGGCATGTAGATCGTGATGCGGTCGCCCTTCCGGATGCCGAGGCCGCGCAGCGCGGCCGCCACGCGCTTCACTTCGTGCAGGAGCTGCGCGTAGGTGTAGGCCGGCCGCTCGCCGCGTTCGTTGACGTAGATGAGCGCCGCGCTGGCCGCCGCGGCCGTGCGCGACGTGATGGTCGAGCGCGTTGAGGCGAGGTTGGTCTCGGCGCCGATGAACCAGCGGAAGGTCGGCGGCGTCCATTCGAAGACCTTGTCCCAGGTGCGAAACCACGGCAGCTCGCGTGCGGCGCGTTCCCAGAATCCTTCTGGATCGCGTAGGCCATCGTCGATCCAGCGCTTGACGATCGGCGTGATGAGGCTGGCTGGGCTCACAGCCGCAAAGTATATGTTGTAACCTCATAGCGTGACGAAAACACCGGGCACGTCTGGCACATTCAAGGCATTCAGAATCTCCAACACGGACGGCAAGACTTCCGGCGCCGTCGTGGACGCGACGCTCGATGAGCTGAGCGCAGGCGAGGTGGTCATTGCCGCCGCCTACTCGAGCGTCAACTACAAGGACGCGCTGGCCGCGACGGGCGCGGTCAAGATTCTCAAGCGATTCCCGCTCATCGGCGGCATCGACGTCGCAGGCACGGTGGCGTCGAGCACGGACGCGCGCTTTCGCGAGGGCGACCAGGTGGTCGTCACCGGCTACGACCTCGGCGTCGGCAACGACGGCGGCTACTCGGCGGTTGTGCGCGTGCCCGCCGACTGGGTGGTCAAGTTGCCCGCCGGCCTGAGCCTCTTCGACGCCATGACGCTCGGCACGGCCGGCTTCACGGCCGCCCTGTCCGTGATTCGTCTCGAACAGAACGGCCTGAAGCGCGACGCCGGTCCGGTGGTCGTGACCGGCGCAACGGGCGGAGTCGGCAGCATTGCCGTGGCAATCCTCGCGGGCCTCGGCTACCAGGTGACCGCCATCACGGGCAAAGACGGCGAGCACGCGTATCTGAAGTCGCTCGGCGCGACTGAGGTGTTGCCGCGATCGGTCGTCGAGAAGAGTCCGCGTCCGGTCGAAAAGGTGACGTGGGCCGGCGCGGTCGATCCGGTCGGCGGCGACACTCTGGCGTGGCTGGCCAAGACGATGAACTACGGCGCGAGCATTGCGAACTCGGGACTGACCGGCGGTATCGAAGTCCACACGACCGTCATCCCCTTCATCCTGCGCGGCTGTCAACCTGCTCGGGATCGATTCGGTGATGTGTCCGATGCCGCCGCGGCTCGAGATCTGGCGACGCCTGGCGAGCGACATGAAGCCGAAAGTGCTCGCGTCGATCGCGCGCCAGATCGATCTCGCAGGTCTGCCCGACGCGTTCGCGACGCTCGCCGCCGGCGGCGCCAAGGGTCGCTTCGTCGTCAAAGTCTCGTAGTCGCCCTTCGACACGCTCAAGGCAAGCCGCCAACACGAGCAAGCGCGCCGGAAACGGCGGTCCTCCGGGGCTTTGTTTACAGCGCTCGGCGGCTCGGCTGCGCCGAGCTTCCTTCCAGCGCCTCGCTCAAGTTGCTGACGCGGCGATCAACGGGTTGCTTGCACGACATCCGTCACGCGTGATCAGCGTCCGTGGTCAAAGTCTCTTAGACCCCTGCGTTCGCGCGGCTCTCCGTCGCCCTTCGACACGCTCAGGGCAGGCCGCCAACACGGAACAAGCGCGCCGGAACTGCGTGCCTCCGGTCCGTACTCTTACGCGGCCGCGGCGATCAACGGGTTGCTTGTACGACATCCGTCACGCGTCATCAGCGTCCGTGCTGATCAGCACATTTCGGATCGCGGTCACCGTGATCGCCGCGATGAGGACCTGCGGCCCGCAGTTGTCGCGAACGAGTCCGGCCGCCGCTTGACGGTTGGCGGCCTGCCCTGAGCATGTCGAAGGGCGACCCCGCTGTTCGCAATGAGAGCGCCCCTGAACGATTCGCGCCGTGAGCGTTCAGCGGATCTCGTCACCCATTCCCGTCGCGAGTTCAGGCACCGGTCAAAAGACCCACGACGCTACGATTGCCGAGAAGGCGATCCGCGTAAGTGAGCATGACGATCCTGCCTGCGGCTACAACGATGAAGACGACCACGACAGCTACCAGGACTTTCGGGCCTCGTTTGGTAACGCCCGCCGCAACCAGCAGAAGCGCAAACACGACAATTAGAACCTTGAACAATCCGAGAGCCTGGGCTCTCGCCGCCACAATCGGAACCATAAAGAGTAGATGTTGTACAACGAACGTTACCCAGGCGCCCCTGAAGAAGAGACCGCGACCTCGCAGCGCCATGAAAGCACCGACAGCCACCATCAGCAGGCTAATGACGAGGGTCGGTTGCCACCGGAACATCGCTGTTCTCCCCGTGCCAACCCAGTACAACCACCCACCGAAGGATGACCCGAGGATTGCAGCTCCGAACATCGAGCAGGCAAGCTTCAAGGTGTCTAAGTCTGCCTCGGAGGACTGCGACGCCTCTGTGTTCAGAGCTCATGAGTGGCGGAATCCGCCTGATGCTAGCATGACGGATCTAAGCGAAAATGTTCCGGCTAGCCGCGTTCCGAATTGCGGTAGTGGGCTATTTTGCTCCGCTCTTGGGTCGGTGGCCTGTCACCGCAAACGCGATGAAGCCACCGACGGCTACAGCCACCGCGGCCCCGACGCGCAGGAGCGCGGGGTCCTGCATCGCCTCCCATTCGAGTATTGCTCGCGCGCGATCGGGTCCGAAGAGCGTCGCTGCGAGTCCTTGCATGCACATCACGGTTCCCAACGCACGCAGAGTCTTTGGCGCCCGAGAGGCCGGGGCACCCAGGATCACCACGAGCCCCGTGGCAACGCGCACCGCGCCGGCCGCATAGAGTCCCACGGGCGTCGCGAAGTACAGCCGTCGAACCGTCGTCATGCTGTCGGGCGAAACGAGGCCCACCATGCCGACGACGATGGTGAAGAGAGCGACGAGTAACGCTGCCGAGCTCATGCCTTCTCCTTATAGCCGCGGGCGGAGTCGCTACTTGCGAGGGTTCCGCCTTTCGACAGGCTCAGGGCAGGCGGCGAACCGTCAAGGCGCGGCCGGACTTGATCACATCAACTGCGGACCGCAGGTCCTCATCGCGGCGATCACGGTCACCGCGATCCGAAATGTTCTGATCACCACCGACGTTGATCACGCGTGACGGATGTCGTCCTGATAACCCCTTGATCGCCGCGGCGGCAACTTGCGCGAGGCGCTGGAAGGAAGCTCGGCGCAGCCGAGCCGCCGAGCGCTGTAAACAAAGCCCCGGAGGAACGCCGTTTCCGGCGCGGCTTGCCGGTTAGCGGGCTGCCCTGAGCCTGTCGAAGGGCGCGCTAGCCCGCGAAAACTCCGTATCCCAGGAGACCGGCAATGCCCAGGAGGCCGACGCCCGCCACCTGGAACTCCCGGGACCGCTCCGCGGAAACCCGCGCCATCATTTTCAACCCCAGTTGCGGCAGGCAGAAGCGAATCAGGCTCTTGATGAGGAACGCCCATCCCAGAAGCGTGAGCACGACAGGTATTCCGGACCACACGTTGTGGAACGCAATGATCGCGGCTGCCAGTGGCAGATGCAGAAACCCGTCCGCGAAAGCGCCGGGTTCCCCCTTGCCTCGCAGGAGGATGAAGTACGCCACCCAGGCCTTTGGTTGCACGAGGTGCGAGAGACCAATGACCGCGAACAGAATGACGGCCATGACTTCAATAGATCGCTCCATCAGACTCCTCCACCGTGTAACACGCGCGTCGCTTGTGGAAAGTTGTGCTCGTCGCCATACACGCCGCGGTACGACGAAGGCAGGACTTCAGCAATCGCGAGGCCTATCGCGTCCATCACGACGCGTCGATCGCCATCAGCGTGTGCCAGCAACGCGTCGGCTTCGAGCGGGCGGCCAATCGTGATGACCACGCGGGCCGGCCTGATGGAGTCCTGACCCACTGGAAACAGATCCTCGGTGCCGACGAGTCCGACCGGGACGACCCACGTGCCGGGAAGATCCAGATAGCGGGCCGCGCCTGTCAGCATTGTCTGCATGCCGTACGTCCGGCTTCGTGTGCCTTCAGCGAACAGCATCAGGGCATCCCCGGCCTTCAGTCGCTCATAGGCGGCTTCGATGGACTGCCGCGCCGCTCGTGCCACCTCCCGTGCACTCAGCACGGCCTCTTCGGTGGACACCTCGGTGCTCTGCGGCACTTTGATCGTCCCGAAGCACAGGCTCGAAAAACGGCGCTGACGACTCGTGAACACCTTCGGGCCGGCGATCGCCGTGAGGCGATTGGCAAGTGGCGCATTGCCAGACCGCTGAAGCAGGATCTCGATGAGATTCGCATCCGCGTACGAGAGGTGATTGGCGCAGATGGTCAGCGGCGCGTTCGGTATCTTTGCCAGGTGCTCGGTCCCGAGGAGCGCCGAATCCGGTCGCAACAGCTTGTCGGCGAGCAGATGGTGAATCCGCTGCGCCAATGGATCTCTCGGGTAATAGCCCCAGCCGTTATCGACGGTGAGGCGCTCTTTCAGGCGGAGCAGCGCCTCCGGTCCGGATTGGTCGATTTCGCGTTCGAGGGCGGCACGAATATCCGCAAGCGTGAGCAGATCGTGACCAGCAAGAAACTCTAGGATGGCGGCGATCAGCGCCTCTCTTGTCGAGCCGTTGGACTGCGTCTCCACGGAAGCCATCCAACTTGTCCTATGGTCGCTTCACAGAGGCCGAGGCGTGGCGGGGACCTTGCCGGAGCGGACGCCCACGAACACCAGCGTGGCCGCGCCCGCCATGATGGCCATGTCCGCGACGTTGAAAATCCCCGTGCGAATCGGACCAACGCCGACATTCATGAAGTCGACGACGCTGCCCCACACGACGCGGTCCGCGAGATTGGACGCGCCGCCGGCCACAAACAGCGCCACACCCGCGAGAGCGAGCCCGGTCCAGCGCCGTCGAATGGCCGTGACGACCAACGCAGACAGGAGCAGTGCGTTGCCAACGGTGAAGAGGCTCGTCCGGACCTCGACCGGCCAGCTGCCTCCGAGGCCCAGGAACGCGCCGGAGTTCTCGGCGTACTCGAGGCGAACCGTATCCGCCATGAACGATCGCGCGCGGCCGTCGGCGAGCGCCGCAGCCGCAAGATGTTTGGTCACGCGATCGCAGCCGACAGTCGCCAGAATGAGCATCAGCAGCGCGAGTCTCTTCGCTACTTGCGCCACATCAGGCACACGATCGCAGGCCGTTGAAGCTGGCTCAATTTCAGAGCGCCGACGCAGCTACTTCGCTTTTCGTTCGTTGGGGTCGCCCGCCGTCTTGGGATCGGGCCTGCCGAATTTCGCGGCGTCGATCGCGACGTTCGGCTCATAACCCGTCAGCGTCCAGTCGTCGCGTTCGCTCACCCACGCATAGCCGAACTTGAACGGCATCTTCACGCCCGCGACGTCGCGGTAGTCGTCGTAGTCCACCTGCGTCGGGATGCGGCCCACCATCGTGTTTGCATAGCGGATGTAACGCTTGAGCAGGCCCGTCTTCTTGTCGAAGTACAGCGTGCCGATCATGCCGGTGGGGCTGTTGCCCTGCACGACGTCCACGTCGACGCCGTCAATCGACGTCGGATAGCTGACGCGCCAGTTGGTGAAGAAGGATCGGATCTTCCACGGAAACGCCATCACCGCATCGAACTTCGCGCCTTCGAGAAGCGTGGCCGTCAGCGGGTACTGCGGCGTCACCGTGAGCGGCAGCTGCCACCACGCCGTGGTGCCATCGAAGGCCCTGACGACGTCGCCTTCCTGCTGGTGGACGAACGTCACCGCTTGACCCGTGGCCTTCGCGTAGATTTCCGCCGGATTCCCTTCTCCGACCTCACCGAACAGCAGGCTCTTGCCCCTGGCCGTGTAGCTCGTCAGCGCATTCAGGCGCGCGGCACCGCCGGACGCCTGAATGAACTTGTCGAACACCTGATCGACCGTCGGTCCACCCGACGTGGCCCGCGGAAGCAGATCGGGCGGCACCACGATGGCGTCTCCGTAGGCGAAATCCAGAGGCGGCGTGACCGACGGACGCAATTGACCGCGGTGGCAGGTCCAGCACGTGACAACCTGGCGTCCCTGGAAGCTCTGGCGGTTGATGTTCTGCACCATCGCGATCATGGTGCGGGCGGTCCTCTTCAGCGCCGTCTGCGGCGACCCCGTGTCGTCCTCCCACTTCGGATTGGTTGTGCCGGCGCCTGTGTGACAGTTGCCGCAGCACAGGCTCAACGACGTCGTGAACACGCCCATCGTCCCCATGAACTCGTCGACGGGAATGCCCTTGAGCAGCTGGACGTTCTTGAAGACCGCTTCGGACATTTGCGGCGTCGCGCCAGATGCTGTCCCCTGGGCTCCCTGCGCCTGGCCTGCGGCCGCCTTGAAACTACCGGCGAGATGGAGGGGAATCGCCGTGCCCGGCGCGATCGTGTGATGCGATTGAGGGGAGGAAACATGTGATGCGAACGCAATACTGGTCAGCCACGCCACCGTCAACGTCGTGACTGTAAAGAGCAGTCCTTTCGACCAGAGCCTCATGAATGTCCTCCTCGGCTATCAAACCACGTCGGCCGTCTTGACAGCAACGGGCGCTCCGAGCGGCCTCGAGCGCTCCGCGGATGACGTCTGCCGATTGTCCGGCAGGGAGAGGCACGCCGACGAGGATCTTGCCGTCCGATACTGCAGGATCGTAGAGCGCGCGCTTGAGCGACGCCGGCAGGCGCGCGGCCACGAGCAGCGAGCCCACGGTGGTCAGGATCGCGCCGAGCATGGTCAGCTCGAACGTAATGACGATGTTGGGCCACCACGCCACGATCGGCATCCCACCGGTCACGAGCGGCCACGCGCGCTCGGTCCCGCTCGTCAGCAGCGCACCGAAGACGAGTCCGACGACGCCGCCAACACCGGCCAGCCGGAAGAGCGTCAGCGACTTGTCGCGTTCGCTGAACTCGAAGGCCTCGAACGGCTCGGCCGAGATGACGGTGATTTCCCGTTCGTCCACGCCCGCGCGCCGCAGCGCGGTGAACGCGCGCTGCGCGCCGTCGGGCTCGTCGTACAGGCCGTACATCGCGGTCATGGGTGGGTCCTCCACAACGTCGCCGCTTCGTCGGGCGTCTCGGTGCGGCTCCGTGAGCTCAGGCTGCTCGCCCACCTTGAGCTCCCAGATCGAAATGATCGGGACGAACTTCGAAAAGAGCGTGTAGAGCAGGCCCATCGCGCCGAACGTCGAAATCAGGAGCAGGATTTCCGGCAGCCGCGGCCGGTACGACCCCCACGAGTACGCCAGATACTTGTGACTGAGCGACGGCACGATGATGAGGAACCGCTCGAGCCACATGCCGACCACGACGGTGCACGAGGCGATGACGCAGCCGGTGATCGTTCGGAGCTTCTTGATCGACAGGATCGCGAACGGAATCACGAAGATTGCAGACCACCATCGTCCAGTAGAGCGGCGCGTAGGCCCCGCTCTGCGTTTGCCAGAACACGGCCATTTCGGACGGCTCGTTGCCGTACCAGGTCGTGAGCCGCTCGGCGAAGACGAAGTAGCCCCACAGCAGACACATCATCAGCAGGAGCTTCCCGAGATTCTCGAAGTGCACCGGGTGCAGGTATTCCTCGAGGTGCAGGAACTTCCGCAACGCGGCCATGGCGATGATGAGCGCGGCGATGCCGCTGAAGATGGCGCCGGCGACAAAGTACGGGCCGAAGATCGTCGAGTGCCACATCGGAACGGGGGCCATCGAGAAGTCGAACGAGACGATCGTGTGCACGGACACGGCGACCGGAATGATGGCGATCGCCATGATCTGCATGGCGGTTTCGAGCCGGTGCCACTGCTTCGTCGTTCCCCGCCAGCCGAGCGCCAGCGCGCCGTAAACCTTGCGGCGAAGGCCGGTGGTCTTGTCGCGGACCAATGCGAAATCCGGAATGGTCGGCAGGTAGAGGAAAAGCAAGCTTCCCGTCAGATAAGTCGAGATGGCGAAAAAGTCCCACACGAGCGGCGATCGGAAGTTCGGCCAGATTTGCCGTTCGTTCGGGTACGGCATGAGCCAGAAGAACAGCCAGGGCCGGCCGAGATGGACGATGGGAAACATCGCGCCGATCATCAGCGCGAACGCGGTAATGACTTCGGCGCAGCGGGTCACGGGCCGCCGCCACCCCGCGTTGACGAGCCGCAGAATTGCCGAGATGAGCGTCCCGGCGTGACTGATGCCGATCCAGAACACGAAGTTCGTGATGTCGAACGCCCAGAACACGGGCCAGTTGAGGCCCCAGACGCCGATTCCGTTGTTCACCTGGTAGGCGAACGATCCGATACCGAGCAGGACGACCCCGAAGAGAATAACGACGACGGCGTAGAAGCGCCACGACGTCGTCAGCAGCGGACGAAGCAGGTCGTCGGTGATATTTCGCGCCGTCATGACGTCATGCCTGGGCCTGCCGCTTGAGGTACGTGATCTTCGGCAGCGTGCCCAGATCTTCGAGGAGCTTCTCGCCGCGGCCCGACCGCGACAGCCGCGACACCTGGCTTTCCGGATCGTTCAGATCGCCGAACACGATGGACTTGGCCGGGCACGACTGCGCGCACGCGGGCTTCAGCTCGCCGTCCTTGAGCTCGCGGTTTTCCGCCTTGGCCGTTTGCTGGCTCGCCTTGATCCGCTGCACGCAGAACGTGCACTTCTCCATCACGCCAACCTCGCGCACCGACACGTCGGGGTTGAGCTGGAGGTGCAGCGGCTTCTCCCACGAGGGGTTGAAGAAGTTGAAGAACCGGACGTTGTACGGTACACGCGTTGGCGCAGTAGCGCGTCCCGATGCAGCGGTTGTACACCTGGGCGTTCAGGCCTTCCTCGGTGTGATGGCTGGCGTAGGTCGGGCACACGGGCTCGCACGGCGCCGCGTCGCACTGCTGGCACAGCACCGGACGGAACTTGAGCCGCGCCTCGGGGAACTCGCCCTCCCAGTACCGCTCGACGCGCAGCCAGTGCATGGCGCGGCCCCGCGCGGCCTCCGCGTCCCCGACCGTCGGGATGTTGTTCTCGGCATGACATGCCACCACGCAGGCTTCGCACCCCGTGCACGTGTCCAGGTCGACGACCATTCCCCAGCGTGATGGCATATTCGTTTCTCTCGGCTCGTGCCTCGTGAATGCTCGTCAGCTCAACGGTGCGCGTTCGGATGATCGAAGAGCGATCCGGCGTACAGAATCAGTTTGCCGTTGGGCCCTTCGACCCGTGCGACTTTGACTCGCGTGGCTGCCCACGCAAGAGCGCCGGTTTCAGGCTCCACGGTCGGGGCAAGCACCTTCACTGGATTGCTGCCGCGACCACTGGCGTACCGAGTAAACGTGTCGTGCCCCTGCCCGACCGGCATCGCGAGCACGTCGGGCGCGATGCCCGGCGACAGCACCGCGGGCGCTCGCACCGTGCCATGGGCGGACGCGATTTCGACGATGTCGCCGTCAGCGATGCCGAGCCGCGCGCCGGTTTTCGGATTGATTTCGACCCAGTTGCTCCACATCGCCGTGGTCATCGGATCGGGCATCTCCTGGAGCCACGGCAGATGCGCGAGCGAACCATCGAGCAGCGCCTGCGACGCGAACGGCAGGAAATGGAACGGATACTGTGCCGCGTCGCCGTCAAACTCCGCGGCGCGCACCCGGACGGCTGTTGCCGCCTTGCCCTCAGCGTTCTGAACTTTGCCCTTTGCGCTTTGCCCTTGGTAGCCCTCAGCCCTTAGCCCTTTGCCCTTCAGCTCCAGCCATCCCTGTTTCGCGGCCGTCGCCCAAGCGTCTTCTCCAATCAAGGCCTGCAGCATCTGATCGAAGGATGTCCACTCCAACGCGGGCTTGAGCGGCTGTTTGAGCTTCGTCGCGACGTCGAGCAGCACGTCCGGTGTCGCGCGCGTCTGGTGCAGCGGTTTCATGGCCGGGCCGGCCACTGAAATCAACGCGACGCTTGCGCCCGACTCGGGCCGCGCATCGGTCCACGACTCGAGAAAGGAATGATCTGGCAGGATCAGGTCCGCGAGCACGCTCGTGTCGTCCACGAAACTCGCAAAGCTCACGACGAATGGAACCTTCAGCACCGCGTCGCGCACACGCCAGCCTGGCGGCGTCGCAAACACCGGGTTGACGTCGTCGAGGAGCAGCGCCTGCACGGGCGATTTCTCGGCGGCCAGAATGTCCGCAGCCACGGTCCGCAACGGGCGCGAAGGGCGCACGGCAACGGCCGGCTCGGCCTGCGGCATGAACGACAAGCCGCCGGGCGTTTCGACGCTGCCGAGGAGCGCGTTGAGCGCGTTGACCGCCACCGCCTGGAACAGTCCGTTGACCTGGGCCAGAGGCGCGCCCCGCGATGATGGCCACCGAGGGCCGCTGGTCGGCGAGCTCGTGCGCCAGCCGTTCGACACGCTTCGCGGTGACGCCGGTCCGCCCTTCGACCTTCTCCGGTGTGTAGTCACCGAGGCCGCGCGACCAACCGTCGATGAGCCCACCGGCGCGGCCAGCGGCGCCGGCAGGTCGCAGCTTGTCACGGAGGATCACGTGCGCGAGGCCGAGGGCCAGCACACCGTCGGTGCCTGGCTTGATCGGCACCCACTCGTCGGCGCTCGCGCCGGTGAGCGACATGCGCGATTCCACCTGCACGAACGCGCCGCGAATACCCGGCCGGCCCGTTCGCATGCGGCCGTACGACGCCGTCTGCGCGACGGGCGTGTTCCACGTCCCGAGGAAGTCGGCGCCAAACGAGATCGCGTAGCGCGCCGCGGCCAGGTCGAATGTCGGCAACTGCTCGCGGCCGAAGCTCAAGAGATTCGCTCGCCGCAGGACATCGTCGCCGAACAACTCAAACCGCGTCGGCGGCGGCGCGCCGAAACGCTCGAGAAACAGCGTCGTCAGGTCGTGCCGGGCGCTCGCTCCGGGTTTCGTCCAGCATGCGAGCGACGCCTGCGCGCCAGACGCCGCGAGCCCGTCCAGACGGCCCACCACTTCGGCAATCGCATCGTCCCAGCTGATTGGCTGAAAGTCGCCGCTTCCGCGAGCGCCTCGCCGCTTGAGCGGCTGCGTGATCCGATCGGGGTGGTAGGTGATCTGAATCGCCGCCTGCCCACGGGGGCACAAGGCGCCCTGGCTGACGGGGTGTGTCGGATTGCCCTCGAGCTTCTTGGCCAGGCTCATCGTGACGACGCCGGCCTGGCCGTTTCGCACGACGTCGACGTCGCCCTGCATCACGCGGACGGTCGTGCCACAGCCGGCGCGGCAGAGCGGGCACACGCCCGGTTTGATCTCGGCGATCCCAGGCGTCAGGTCTTCATCGGGAATGAATCGAATGAGCTGGTGCTCAGGGTTGCCGCAGCTGGCCAGCGTGGCGGCGCCGCCGGTGACGGCTGTCAGCTTGATGAAGTTGCGGCGGTCCATGGCTAGAAGTGACAGGTCAGGCAGTCGTTCGACGCCTGCCGCTCGCGGTGGCAGTCCACGCAGAACCCCATCGAGTGCTTCACGCTGCGCTCGGCCACGTCCTGACGCGCGACGTCGCCATGGCAATTGGCACAGTCCACCTTCGCGCGCAGGTGCGGCGCGTGATCAAATCGCACGTGCGTTTCCTGCGTGAAACCGTAGACCCGCTGCCACGGGATGTCCACGCCCCGCTTCTGATAGTCCGCGACCTTCTGGATGAGCGGCCGCTCCGTCGCAATCGAGTCGTGGCAAATCATGCACGTCTTCACGCTCGGCAGACCGGCGCGCGGGCCCTTGGTCGCCGACTCGTGGCAGTACTCGGTGCACTTGAGCATCGCCTTCTCGACGTGCGTCTGGTGCGGGAAGGGAATCGGCTGCTCAGCCGCGGGACGGATGCCGAAGAAATCTCGAACGGCCGACGACACCGTCGCGTGTGCCGGAGTAAAGACGTCGGACGGCGGGGCGTTCGCGGCGGTACACGCGGACGCACACGAGGCGATTCCCAGAACGACCATCCAGCACCGGGCGCGCATCCGACGGGGCTACTTGGTTTTCGGAGCGATGCTGTGCAGGTAGTTGACGACGTTCCAGATGTCGGCGTCCATCATCTTGGCTTTCATCGCCTTCATGTCGAACTTGGGCCCGATGCCCTCTTTTATGGCCGTGAAGATCTCGCCGTCGGTCTTCCCATGATCCCAGGTGGCGTCGATGAGATTGGGCGGGTGCGTGTCCTTTGGCGCGAGCGCGCCGTTCCCCTTGGCATCTTCACCGTGACAGAACTTGCAGTATTTCATGTAGGCCGTCTTGCCGGCCTCAATGGATTCGGCCGTCGCCTTGGCCGGATTCTTGAGCTTGGCCGCCGCGGGATTCTTCTCGGGATTCTTCACGCCCTGCGCGCTGACGGCCACGCCAACGGACACGAGCCACGCCGCCGCGACGGCGAGCATGGCGGCCCTGGTTACCTGGATCCTTCCCACGAAGTTGCCTCCTGGCCGAGGAAAAGCCGACAAAAACCGTTCTTCACTGCGAACGAATTCTACTGTACTCCCCGCGCCCGCGTCCTCCGCGCGCTCGTGTTCACCACCCCTACTGCGGGGGCGCTGCCATCTTCACGGGCCTGAGCGCAGCCGGATCGGTCGGCAGGTCCGCCTGCCCGGCCGGGTACTTGTTGACGCTCAGGACGAACGACATCACGTCGGCGTACTGCTCGGGTGTCAACGTGCCGGGCGCGTTCGACGGCATGTCTTCCTTGATTTTGTTCAGTAGCGCGCCAACGCTCATGTCCTTCCAGCCGTTGGTGAAATCCGGGCCGGAGAGGGTCGGGCCGGCGGTGTCGGTCCCCTGGAGCTTGGGACCATGGCAAACGGCGCAGGAGTCGGCGTACACCTTTTCGCCTCGGGTGGCCTGCGCGGCCGAGTAGACGCCATCGAGCACCGATTTGGGCGCCGGCGGCTGCGCGCGAACCGTGGAATAGGCCCCGGCCAGCAGAGCGAAACCCATGGCCAAGCAGACAGACGGAGTGGTCATATGTGTGACTACTTACAGGTAGCCTAAACCATTTACAGCCGCTTAGGGTTGAGGCGAACGGCCGAGTGGGACGTCCAGCACCGGTCTAATGCCCCCAATCGAGGCGGTTGACCTCAGGTTTATTGACATACATAGAACAACAATGTATAACACTGCTACGTATGGACATGAGCAAGGACTTGGTTGCGGCTTCCGCCACGCCGCTCGTGCTCGCCATCCTTGCCGAAGGCGACAGTTACGGGTACGCCATCATCAAGCGAGTGGCCGAGTTGTCGGGCGGGCACCTGCAGTGGACCGACGGCATGCTCTATCCCGTGCTGCACCGGCTCGAGCGCCAGGGTCATGTCGCGGCGAAGTGGTCCGCGGCCGAGAACGGCCGCAAGCGCAAGTACTACCGGATCACGAAAGAGGGCCGGGCGCAGCTCGCAGCACAGCGGCAACAGTGGAAGGCCGTGGACAGTACGCTGCACGGTATCTGGATGAAGGCGTGCACCGTATGACGACCTTCGCCGATCAACCGCTCGAGGAGCAAATCGCGCAGTGGCGCGCGTACGTCAGCCGCCGGCAGGCCCTGCACGGTCCCGACGTGGAGGAGCTCGAGGGACATCTGCGCGACCAGTTGGTGGCGCTCACCGAGTCCGGCCTGGCCGGGGATGAAGCGTTCCTGGTCGCCGTCAAGCGCATGGGCAACCTCGACGCGCTGTCACGCGAGTTCGCACGCGCGCATTCCGAGCGGTTGTGGAAGCAGTTGGTCATCGCGGGCGACGCTGATGCGCCGGCGAAGACCACACCCGCAGAATTTCCTGTCGTCCTGAGCCTTGCCGTAGCGGCGGCGCTGGCCGTCAAGGTGCCGGCGTTGTTCGGTTTTCCGATCGACCCGAATCAGGAAGTGCAGCCTTTCTACTTGCGCAACGCGACGCTGTTCGTTTTTCCGCTGCTCACCATCTACTTCATCTGGAAGCGCGGGTGGAATGCCCGGAGCGCGCTCTGGCTCGCGCTGCCCTTCGCCGCCGGCGCAGTGTTCGCCAACGCCTACCCGTGGAAGACGGCTGTCGTCGACAACGCGCCCAA
The DNA here is from genome assembly GCA_963755195.1 of uncultured Acidobacteriota bacterium. Lineage (GTDB taxonomy): Bacteria > Acidobacteriota > Vicinamibacteria > Vicinamibacterales > CAVVIG01 > CAVQJU01. The sequence continues at coordinate 1,722,535 of CAVWIZ010000002.1, forward strand.
GGGCCGTGACACGGAGCTGCTGACCGTTCTGCACTTGCCAATCGCCCTCTGGCTGGCCGTGGGCTTCGCGTACGTCCGGGGCCGCTGGTTCGCCGACGGCGGGCGCATGAACTTCGTGCGGTTCTCGGGCGAGCTGGCGATCTACTACGTGCTCATCGCGCTCGGCGGGTTCGTACTGATCGGCTTCACGGTGATGATGTTCACATCCATCGGGATGAAGCCCGACCAGTTGATCGGGGGCTGGATGGTCCCGTGCGGAGCGGCAGGAGCCGTCATCATCGGATCCTGGCTGGTCGAGGCGAAACAGAGCGTCATCGAGAACATGGCGCCGGTGCTGACCAGGCTGTTCACGCCGCTGTTCACGCTGCTGCTCCTGGTGTTTCTGGTGACGATGGCGTGGACGGGCAACCCGATCAACGTGAAGCGCGAGCTCCTGATCGGCTTCGATCTGCTGCTGGCGCTGATCGTTGGGCTGGTGCTCTACGCCGCCTCCGCGCGCGACCCGCAGGCACGGCCCGGCTTCTTCGACGGCCTGCAACTGCTGCTCGTGGTCAGCGCGCTCGTGGTCGACGGGGTCGCGCTCTGGGCGATCGCCGCCCGCATCTCGGAGTTTGGCTTCACTCCCAACCGAGTGGCGGCTCTTGGCGAGAATCTCATTCTGCTCGTCAACCTGGCGTGGACGGCGTGGCTCTATGCGGGCTTCCTGCGTCGCCGGGGTTCGTTTGCCATTCTGGAGCGATGGCAGATCGCCTATCTGCCCGTGTACTCGGTATGGGCGGCGCTGGTGGTGGTCATCTTCCCGCCTCTGTTTGGCTACCGGTGAAACCTGGAGCGATGTCGATGAAACGCGGGTGCTTCTTCTTCCTGTCGTCAGTCGGCGTGGTCGTGACGGCGTTGGCCCAAACACCGGAGCGCCTTCCGAACTTCGAGGTCGCGTCGGTCAAGAAGAACACGTCGGGCGAGAGCCGGACGAGCATGCGAACGCAGCCGGGCGGCCGCTTTGTCGTGACGAACGCCCGGTTGAAGGGCATCATCGCCGCAGCGTTCGCGATGGGCGATCCGCCATCGTTGATCGACTCTCGCGTTCTCGGCGGGCCGGATTGGATCGGTTCCGAACGCTACGACATCATCGCGAAGTCGAGCACGGAATTGCGACCATCCCCCGACGGGCCGCCCAGAGAACTGCTCCTGATGATGCGTTCGCTCCTCGAAGAACGATTCAAGTTGAGGACGCACGGCGAGACACGCGAGCTGCCGATCTACGAGCTCGTGGTCGCAAGAGCGGACGGCAAGCTCGGACCGGAGCTGCACAAGTCGGACGTCGACTGCGACGCGATCGCTGCGGCGCGTCGAGCCGGCACCGAGCCTCCGCGGCAGCCCAACGAGCCTCCGCCGTGTGGTCTGATGGGCGGCCCCGCCCGCACGATCGCCGGTGGGGCGACGATGCAGCAGTTCGCCGCGAATCTGTCTGTTCGTATGGAACGGCTCGTCTTCGACAAGACGGGGCTGGCCGGACGGTTCGCGTTCAACCTGGCGTGGACGCCCGACCGAATGCCCACGGAGGCGCCGCCGCCCGGCATTCCGCCGATCGATCCCAATGGCCCGTCGATCTTCACCGCGTTGCGGGAGCAGCTTGGCCTCAAGCTCGAGCCGGCCAAAGGGCAGGTGGACGTGCTCGTCATCGACAGCGTGGAGCACCCGACGGCGGACTAAGAACGGCTCAGGGCTCGGCTACCGCCGCCGCCAGACGATCGAGAAACTGACGGGCAGCCCGAAGTAGACGTCCCACTTTGGCTTCTTCAGCAGCCACGCATCGTCGATGAGTCCCTCATCCATTTCCTGAAGCGACCAACCGACGGCATGAGCAGCCTTCACGTGGTCGCTCAACAGGTGCACGTAGCTGCGGATGGTCACTGGCTCGCCAGGCGTTCGCTCGAAGTGTGTGGGCATTCCGACCATGAGAAAGTGAGGATGGAAACCCACAAGCACGAAGCGCCCGCCCGGCTTTGTGACGCGTGCGACCTCCCGGTACAGGGGCGCAAGATCGGCCAGATGTTCGTCCGCGAGCGATTGAATAGAGAGATCGTACGTCTCGGCCGGAAGTCCCGTCCGTGACACATCCGCAACGTTGAGGCTCCGGTAGACGCCCGTCCCGCGCGCAACCTCGAGCATTTCGGGGGTAATGTCAACGCCATCGATGACGGCTGCAGAACGATGCTTGAGCCACACGCCAATCCGCCCGGTGCCGCACGCCAGATCAAGCACGCATCGCGACGCGGCCCAGTCGACCGTGTGCAGTCTCTCGAGCAGCCGCAGATCCATCTCGTCCTGGACCGTCTGCTCGTAGGTTCGCACCCACTCGCCGTACCCTTCCCGCACCTCAACGATCGGATACTTGCGCTTGTCGTAGATTGAGTGATCCACGGACAACCTTTATCACATTCAGTCGCACTGAGGCTCGCCCTTCGACACGCTCAGGGCAGGCAGCCAACCGTCAAGCGCGGCCGGCCAAGGTCGCGCTAACTGCGGGCCGCAGGTCCTCATCGCGGCGATCACCGTCACCGCGATCGGAATCTTGTGATTACACGAGCGCTGATCACGCGTGACGGATGTCGTTGGAATAACCCGTTGATCGCCGCGGCGGCGAAAGAGCAGGGACCGGAGGAACGCAGTTCCGGCGCGCTTGTTCCGTGTTGGCAGCCTGCCCTGAGCGTGTCGAAGGCCGGAAGAGTCAGTGGAACCTGTGCGTTCACCATGCTAGCGGCTTCCGGTATTCACCACCGCATTCCACATTTCTTCCGCTCTCAGCACTACTGCTCGCACATCTTCGCCGCGCAAGAATCGCTGGCGGACGAGATCGTCGGCTGCCTGCTTAACCCGGTCCAGGTAGTCCTGACGGCTCGCGTAGCGCTCGCCAATCGAGAGACGGGCATCTCCGGATTTTTCCCGCTGCTCACGCGTGAGCGGGAAAGGTTCGAATCCGCCGACGAGCCCCGCCAGGTACCTCAGGTCGCTCAATTGTGGGATCGTCACATTCCAGCCGGTGTATGTGCCAAGCGGCACGGCCACTTCCGGCAGACGAATGCCTGACAGGTCGTTTCCGTCCGCGTTCACCTGAGGCACCAGCACCCGATATGGCGCACCCAGTTGCGGCGGTTCCCTGGTGATCACTTTCGTCGTCGTATAGCCGGGTCCGTAATCCATCCGCCAGACCTGCGGCATGTACCTCGTAAACGGGAACGATGGCGCGGCGGGAAACCGGACGTCCTCAAACGGCACGAGTTCAGCCCGAGAGATCGAGGGATACTGCGACGGAGGCGGCTCGCTCTCGTTGCGCATCCACGCGTCGAGATCCAGAAGAAGGGCGCGTGTCACCCATCGCTGTTCGGCAAAGTTGGTGAAGTGCTGAAACCGCGCCGGCCTCGCCAGCGGGAGCACTCCGAACGAATGCGGTGTTCCCGCCAGGAAATACAGGCGCGACGTCGCCGCAAGCGGCGCGTCCCTTCGGCCGTCGTCGCTCGTGTGGGTGAGGGAACCGGCACGAGCCCAGTACTCGGTGGACGAGAACGTGTAGAAGATCTTCGGGATGACCCGGGCCGCCTGAGCGTTGACGAGCAAACCTTCGTCGGTGAATGGCGGCACGTCGACCGGTCGCAGCGCCGACAGCACGGAGTTGCCGGCCACCCCGGGCATCGCAAAGCGATGGTTGAAGCTGCCGCCGCCGGCTCCAGCTGACGAGATCATCAACGCGTCGAACGCCGCGCGGCCGCGCTCGTCGGCATTGAAGCCGTCGCGAACGAATTCGCGGAGGAAGCGGCCGCTCTGCGAGTAGCCGTATCCGACGATCCTCTGAAGTGCGGAGGGCGTTTCGCGCAGAGCAGCTCCCTCCACGCCATGTTTGAGGTACGACGCGAAGTCGCGGATGGCTGCGAGCCCGAGGCCGGCCGACGGCGATCCCTTGGCCTGATAGATCACCTCGTAAAGACCCACCCCGTCGGTCTCCACGCGCACGGAGCATCCGTCCGCGGCAAACCGCCACGCGTTACGTGGCAGGGGCCGAGGCGTTTCATCCATCTTCTTGCGAAACGTCAGCGTCGCGCTCATCTGGCCAGGATCGACGGCGCAATACGCGAGAGCGAAGGCCGTGTTCCGCTTTTCGCGAACGGCTTCGATGTAGGTCTCACGCACGAGACCTTCAATCGACGCGACGGGGGCCTGGAGAGTAAGCCCCTGCGACGGGTGAACGTCGAACTGCCAGCCGAGGAACGCCACGGCGAATCCCTGCTCGAGCAGAAAGCGGTCGCCAAGGTCCCACGACTCCGGTGACAGGTCGCGCTGCTGCGCGCCACTCATGATCGCCAGCGACTGTTCGCGGCCGCGGTTGACCACCTCGAGGAACACCGTGCCGCGCGCCCGGTCGGGGTTCTTGGGTCGGAAGAACAGCACGTCGGCGGCAAACTCGACCATCCCCTCGGCGTTCCTCGGAACCAGATCGAGATCCGCGATGGCACGGTTGGCTGAAAGCTTCGGATCGATGGCAAACCGAACCCGGCCGATCACCCGTTCGTGCGTCCCGGCGTCGTCTCTGCGTCGAATCTCGATCTTGACGACTTCCGCCGACGCCACCTGAGCGAGCAGCAACAGGAGCCCACAGATCCTGAATGATCGTGGACGTCCACGTGAGTTCACCGGAACTACTTGCTTCTCTCGGCGCTCGCGGCTGCCCGTTCGTCTGCGCGAGCTCCGCTGAGGATGTTCGTCATGGCGTAGTTGCCTTCGTGACACGCGTACTCGAAGATTTGCGTCTGATCGGGATCGCTCTTGAGAGGCACACCCAACGTCCACGGCCTGGTGAACGTGGTCGGATCATGGATGGTCACTTCGTAGGTGATCGTGTCTGCGGCGACGCGTGTGAAGCGTTCGACCAGACGGAGCGTGTCGTGAGATCCTCTGAAATCGGTCTTGTCGGAGAAGTTCGTCACTTCGACGACCAGCGTGTTGCCCTCCCAATGTCCCCGCGAATCGCCCACGTATTGACGGATCTGCTGTCCGATGTGGGGACGCCCGTCTACGGGGATGATGCGCGCGTTGTGAATCATCTCGTGCACGATCACGACATAACCTGGACTCTGCTGAATCTGGACGATGTTGCCGTAGCTTCCCGGGTTCACGACGACGTGCGGCCAACCGCCGCGCGACACGATGCAGCGATCCCCCAGGCTTCGATCCTCCCAGGAGTCAGATGGGCCACGTCCGCTCCTGGCTTCTGCACGGGCGGCTTCGCGCTGCTGCGCCGTGGGCGTCAACGGAGGGACTCGTCCATCAGGCGGATCGATCACTCGCGACGTGCGGGCGGACGCAGCGTCCCAGAACTCGTACCAGTGCACCGGGCCGGCGCCGGTCTCCCCTCCGATCGTCGGAGCACGCTCGACGTTCCTTCTCGCGCGCTCTTCGAGCAGTGCCGCGAGCTCTTCATCTCCGACCTCTGACTTTCCGGCAAGCTCGCCGGGCCGCTCGAACGGCGTATTCACGTCGTCGTTGTACGACCAGACCCCCTGCAGGTCGGGATCCCCCCAGGCTGTTCGCGAGGCCGTGTAGGGCGGCCTTTGGCGGCCAGCCCGGTTCTGCGCGGAAACCGCCACCGCGGCGGAAAGGGACGCGACGGCAATCGCGAAACAAGGAAGCAATCGCCGATTCATGTGAACATCCTCCTAGACGTTCATGATGGCAAAGCACTGCTCGAGGCTTCTGACCGGATCCCGGCCGGGACCAGGTCTGTGCTCGTGGGCGACAAACCCGGTGTATCCGAGGTCGGCAATCGCGTTCGCGATAAAACGGTAGTTGAGCTCCTGCGTGTCATCGATCTCCTGACGGGTGGGAACGCCGGCCACGTGGATGTGGCAGATGAGATCGACGTTGTCCCGCATGTTCCGGACGACGTCGCCGTCCATGATCTGCACGTGATAGATGTCGTACACGATCTTCACACGAGGCGAGTTGACCTTGCGGCAGACGTCGAATCCCCACGCCAGGTGATTGAAGACCTGATCCGTCCGCTGATCGGCCACGACCTTGGAGTTGGTGATCTCCATGCAGAGCGTCACGCCCTTCTGCTCGGCGTAGCCCTTGACGCGATTGAGAATGGCGACGGCGTTGTCGATCGATTCGTCACGGTCCATGCCGCGGCGCTCGCCGGGCATCGCGATGAGATTCGGACAACCGGCGTCGGCGCACGTGTCGATGCCGGTGCGAAAAGCGCTTCGAACTTGTCGTGCAGCCCCTTGCGGATCAGACCGTCCTGGAAGGTCGTGCCGGCGCCGGTCATCATCGCCGGAGCCAGGCCGTGTTTCTTCAGGATGGGTACCTGTTCCGGTGTGGGGAGATCGACGCCCTTGAATCCAATCCGGGCAAGGATCTGACATCGTTCTTCGAAAGAGAGCGTCGATCCCGTTCCCCAGACAGAGGCCATCACGCTTTGCCTGATGGGGGCGCGCGGGCGAGCGGCCGGCACACCTTGCGAGGCCATGGGCGACAGGAGTCCACGTCTCGGAACCGCGGCAAGCGGTGCGGCCGCCATGCCGGCCAGGAATTCTCTTCTGTCCATACGAGATCCTCTCATGGTCCGCCTGAAGGCGGACAGGACGTGCCGCACATACTACATCAGCGATAGGTGGCTCTGGCGTTGATGTGACGCTCGATGATCTTGCTGGCGGACTGCGCCTGGGCGGTGACCGGAAAGTTCACGATCACGACCGACACACACGGAGCCGCAGATTTCAGGCTCATGAAGGCTCTTGCGCGAGCGGCACCAGGAGCATCACCAGATCTTCGTCGGCGCCGACGCGCGTCGTGTGACCCTTCCCCGTCACGTCTTCCGCCAACAGGACCCGCCCCGGCGCGAGCTGAACCTTCTTCCCGCCGACGACATCGACCTCACCGCGTCCGCTGACGATGATCACGTACTGGCGTTTCGACGCGGGGTGGCCCTCCCACACGAAGCCGCGCGGCCAGCGCAGGAACTGCGCGGCGGTGACTTTCACCGATTCCGACTCGTTGAGCTCCGCGTGCAACTTTGCCGGCCGCCATGCGACCTCAATGTCGCTGGCGTGCGACTGACCGTCGGCGCCTGTGTAGAGTCGCGTGATCGTCGTCGTCGCGCGCCTTTGGGCAGCAACATGACTCGCACTCGAAGCGACCGCCAGGCTGACAGAGACGACGAACCAGAGTCGCGTAGTCCGTTCAAGTAGCTTCATCTGACCCTCTCTGACCTGGTCCGCTTCACTATGCCGCGTCGTCGGGCCCTTTGAGGTGATGCCGGCCGACGGCCTCGGTGGCGACCCAATGCGTTGGACGAGGCATGCCCATGGCCGCCGCGTACGGTGGGCCGTCACCGCCTCCGAGCCTGTAGTGCTCATCAGCTTTCGCTTGCAGTCGCGCGGCTCGCGCGCCGTGGCCTCGCAGGCGGTGGTGCTCGGCCAGCCGCTGGTAACGGTCGAAGAAGTAGATGTGAGCTTCGGATGTGAGATCGGCATCCCGCCCCACACTAACCGCCCAGACGAGCACCTTCGCCGTTATCAGGTCCAGCCGCAGCCCGATCTGGGAGCTGCTCATTGGAACGAGATGTTTGTGAACGCTCGAAGCATATCTTCCTCCAGTGGAGGTTCCAGAATGCTCCGGACCGCGAACTCTTCCGCCTGCGGATACGAGCTGGCTCGAATGCGGTCGGCTGCTTTTCCAAGATTGATGCACGACGTGTGCCGAAGCTGAATGTCGCCTCCGAGTAGAAGCCAGTCCGCACCGGGTGGACCAAATGGCATGCCGACGCTGCCAGCGTTGACAATTCTGGTCGCGCCGACCATTCGATCGAACTGCATGTGCGTGTGCCCGCAGACCACCAGAGCGCAATCCAGTCCCTGAAGCACGGACGACAGGCGGTCTTCGGGTCTCAGGCGCGTAAATCCTTCGGTTTCGCTTCGGGGTGTGCCGTGGCAGAACAGGACCGTGCCCACCTCTGGAACATCAACCCGGAGTGTGCCGAGCTCCGGATTACCTGTCGGTGCTCAGACCGAAGCTGCCGTCCTGTCCAACGGAGGACGTCTTGAATCGGTTCCGGAAGCGGTTCTCCCGATGTCGTCCCCCAGTACGTCACGTCGCCAGGATTCTTCGCTTCCATCTGCGCGAGCACCGCACGCTCACCGTTGCCGTAGATGAATTGGACCGGGATTTCGAGGCTCAGCAACAGTTCGAGGCTTTCGAGTGGCATGGGTCCAGGTATCACATCACCCCCGACGACAATCTGATCGACGCCGTCGCGTCGAACTTCTTCGAGCACGGCCTCGAGCGCTGGAAGATTTCCATGAATGTCGTAGAGCGGAGCCACTCGCATGGTGGGCCCTTCACTCATGAGCCCCAAGCCGACATTGGCACACCTGACTCGCGCTCGTGCTCGTAAAGCTCCCACCGGAATAGTCTCCGTCCCGGCGCGTGAGGTGAACTCCGTTCACCGCGAGAAGGGCGAGCAGCTCCTGGGGGAAAATGGACCGCAGGTGGAGTGGGACCACCCAGGCATCACGCTCTCCCCGCGTAGAAACGAACCACGTTGCCCGATTAACCTGCGATTGGCGATCGTAGTCGTTCGTCGCTTCGACCGTCAGTTCTCCGTGCAACGGCGATGTCGCGCGCATGACGTGGAACCGTTCCCCGCCAGGGCGGGCAAGCAACTGAAGGTTGGGGTTGAAGATATCGAACGCCAGCACTCCGTCCGGCTCCAAATGGCGTCGCACAGAGGAAAAGAAGGCCGCGAACTCATCCGGCTCGCTCAAGTGAAGAAGTGAGTTCCGGGCCACGAATATCAGCGAGAACCGCCGCCCAAGGTCGAACTCCCGCATGTCTCCCTCGACGAGTTGGACCCGCGCACCCGAAGCCGCCGCACGACGGTTTGCGGCCGACAGCATCTTCGATGACTGATCGAGTCCGGTAGCTGGCAAACCCGTGGAGGAAATCGGCACGATCAACTGACCGCTGCCGCAAGCGAGCGCGAGGACGGCGCCTGCGCGCTGCCGTGCAAGGTTCAGATAGTAGTTCAACTGAGCTGCTGAGACGGGCAGCAGCGCGTCGTAGAGATCTGGATCATCGTAGAGCATCGCGTCGCCAGTGATTTCAGTCCGCACAACGCTCGGCTTCAGCCGCGGCGGCTGCTCACCAGTCGCTCCTACGGAGTCGTCGGAGGATAGACTTGCCGTCCTTCAAGGAACGTATAACGCACTTGGGCGTTCCGGAATGTCGGAGGGGGTGTCGTCGTGAGATCGCGATCCAGAACGACGAGATCGGCGACCTTCCCCACCTTGACTGACCCAACCTGATCCTCTTGAAAACTGCACGCGGGCGCCGTTGATTGTGTACGCCGCCAGCATGGCGTCAAGCGTCACCACTTCATCCGGAAGCCATGCGGGCCCGGCGGCAGCCCGTGGTCCCCGGCGCGTGGCGGCCACCTGGATCGCTGCGACTGGATTCATGGACGTCACCGACCAATCGCTGCCGCCAACCAATAGGGCGCCTGCACGCGCCAGGCTCCCAATCGGGTAGAAGCGGCCCGATCGTTCCGGGCCGATGATAGGCTCGACCAACTCCCGAATTTCAGCATCCCGGTACGCCCATAGCCCCTGAACGTTCGCCGCGACGCCCAACACGCGAAACCTTGGAATGTCGGCCGGATCGACGAGTTGGAGATGCGCCACCTGATGGAGAGGGCCATCGGCGCCATTCGCCGCCCGAGCGCTCGCAAACGCATCCAACGACAGTCGAGCTGCACGGTCGCCGATCGCATGCACGTGCACTTGAAACTTGGCGCGATCAAGACCGACGACGAGTTGATTGAACACTTCCAGCGGAAGCAGTGGCGAGCCTCGATTATCGCTGCCGACGTAAGGTAGGAGCAGCGCCGCTGTTTTCGCCTCCAGGGCTCCATCGAGTCCAATTTTCGCAGCGGTGACCCTGAAACGCGTGCCCCGATACTCCCTGCGGAGGCGCTCGAGTCGCGCGACCTCGCCCGGAACACTTTTCGGGTCTGTGAGCTTCAAATCGACGGCTGCAGCCGCCGTGACGCGAGCGTTCAGCCCACCGCGACCGTCGACGGCCCGGTACGCGGCGAGCATCACTTCCTGGGCGCTCGCCTCGTGCACGGACGTGATGCCGAAGGAATTCGCAAGTGCGATGCTTCGAGCGATGGCGGCTTCCATGTCCTTCGTCGATGGCGGTGGCATCACCCGCAGGAGGAAGCCCGTCGCGAGATCGCGCACCGTCCCGGTCGGCTCGCGCGTTACTTGATCGCGTTCGATCCGTCCGCCTTGCGGGTCGGGCGTCGAGGCAGTCACCCCGGCAGCGGCCAGCGCCCGTGAATTCACCCACGCCGAGTGTCCGTCGGCGGCCATGAAGAACGCCGGGCGATCGGACACGATGGCATCGAGCTGACCGCGCGTGGGGTTCGCGTTCGGGAATGTGCCAAGCTGCCATCCGCGCCCAGTCACCCACGCCGCCTGAGGATTCTCGCGTGCGCAGGCCGCAATGTGTTTCATCACAGCGTCCGCCGTCGCATCCATCGCCAATTCGCAACTGGCTAGACCGAGACCTCCCTGGACGATGTGGACGTGCGAGTCGTGAAAGCCGGGAAGGAGCATCCCGCCCGCAGATTGATGATGCGCGTGGACGCCTCAACGAAGGGCCGGACTCCCCTGTTCGTCGCCAACTGTACACGATGCGACCAGCACGCACGCCGACCGCTGTGGCCGACGGCTGCGCCGCTTCTGCCGTGTAGACAGTCCCCCCGAGAAAAACAACGTCCGCGGCAGCAACAACAGGGGACAGCGTCTGCGCCGTGGCCGCGAAGGACAACAGCGGCGACGCAGCGGCCACGATTCGAGCAGCCCTCCAAAATGTCCACATTCCGTCAGCACCGAATCGGGAATGTGGCCCTAATTCTTCATCCGCTCCTCCGGTCAGTCAGTGTAAATCTCGAATCGTTCGAAGTGATCGCGGTCGAGCCAGATGAGAAGCCATTCGGAGTCGATTGCGAAGAACGAGTCTCGCTCTGGACCAAGCCTATAGATCAGATTGCGGCCCGTGCTCCCAAGGAGTACGGCGTCTGGAGAGAAGGGCCCAGGATAGCCTCCAGTTCGACACGACTCTGCGAAGCACGGAATTGTTTGACGAGGCTACCTAGCATCTTCTGGCGTGGAGTAATGTCGCCTCCGACAAACTGAGAAGAGCGAGAGTCTAGCCATACCTCTGGCGCAAACGCAAGCAAGTGCGAGCCTGTGGGCAACGCACTTCGAATTGTTCGCGTGAGAGTCACAGCGGATGCAAACGAGACAAAGCTGGCGAGAGATAGCGCAATCACGGCACGATGCTGCTTGCTTGCCGAGGCCCCGCGGCGACGCGCCGCGATCGCACCGCCGATGCCCCACAGAGCAACACCGACAAGGCCGAGAAGCACCACTGGAATGGAAAGCCCGTACAGGAAGTAGGCGAAGGTGCCTGCAATACCAGGCCACCAGGTCGGAACGAGAATCAGCCCGAAATAGACACCAATCACCGTGAGTGCGACGGCTGTCCCTCGATCCAGACAGTGACGCTGACACTGGTGTCCTCACGTTGGCCGTTGGTAGTAAAGGCATTGACAGCAAAGCGAAGATGAGAATGCTTCTCGCTGGTGACGCTCACGAGCGCGTCACCTGTCTTGGTGTAGCCGAGCACTCGATCACAAATGGTTTTGGCTTCCTTCTCGCCGAGCAACATGTTGGTCTCCCTTGAAAATTCTCTCTTGGGAGGGCAATAATATACTTGACACACCTGAGATTTTCTGCTATTGTTTCTTCATTATGAGCGAACAATCAGCCCAAAACACTTCAAGAAGCGATTCAATACTTCTCAGACGAAATGACTTGCATTGAGTATTTCGCCTCTATCCGCTGGCCAAACGGTGTCAAGTGCGTATGGTGCGGACATGGAGAAACTGGCTTTCTGAGCACTCGCAAAATCTGGAAATGCAAAGGATGCCGGAAACAGTTCTCCGTCAAGGTCGGAACGATCTTTGAAGATAGCCCGCTTCGTTTGACTAAATGGTTTCCAGCGGCTTGGCTGATCGTTGGCAGCAAGAACGGAATCAGTTCTTACGAGATTGACCGCGCTCTTGGAGTCACCCAGAAGACCGCATGGTTCATGCTTCATAGAATCCGACTTGGCAATGCAGAACGGTTCTTTCATGAAGATGGGCGGCAATGGTGGACCTGTCGAAGTTGATGAAACCTACATCGGCGGCAAGGCTCGCAACATGCACTTTGAGAAGAAACTCAGAATGATCGACGGTGGACGCGGCACAGTTGGCAAGGTTGCTGTTCTTGGACTTGCTCCAACGGCACGGCAAAGGGAAAACCAAAGTCAGATTGACCACTGTTCAGAATACTAGCCGTGAAGACATTCAACCAATCATTCGCAAGAACGTGAAGGCGGGAAGCGAAGCTCTATACCGACTCGCACAGCGGATACGACGGGCTGAACGATGAATACTTCCATGAGTTCGTGAATCACGCTGAAACCTACGCACGCGGCAAGGTTCACACCAACGGCCTTGAGAACTTCTGGAGTCTCTTGAAGCGCGGCCTTCGTGGAACCTACGTTAGCGTTGAGCCGTTTCATTTGTTCCGTTACCTTGATGAGCAATCGTTCCGCTACAACAACCGAATTGACATGGACGATTCCGACCGATTCAGAAAGCTCATCAAGAAAGTCACTGGCAAGCGCGTCACCTACACCAAGCTGACTGGCAAGGAGGGTGAAACGACCGTGCTTTAATGGTGAACGACTTTGAAGCGCGGCCCGAAGCGGAAGACCTAGCTTTCTTCCGCTTCTTCGCTCTCTTCTCTGCGTCCAGCTTGGCTTTGATCTCGCTGTGCGGAACAGCAGCAAGCCTACGCATGAAGTTCTCGAAACTTCTCAAATTCTGTTTTGCCTTCGACTTGGACTTTCATTTAAATCCATTTTCTAATCCGTCTGTTTGGAAAAGTTCAAAGACATTCTTTTTAGCAGCAAACTGCTTTAGCGGCCAGCGAAGATCCTCATCCTGAATAACAGGATTAAGATTTCTCAAATAATTTGAGAATACTTTGCCGGTTTCGTAAGCGACTAAATCTGCAACTTGAAGCGGAACTACCTTTACTGGGGCTCGTCCATACTTATCGCTCAATACTACGGTGTAGGTTCCGATGCGATCATCAAGATTAGGGTAGCGGGTCTTGGAATTCTTGAATGTGGAACGGTAGTTGTCTATAAATTGGCCTAAACGAGGAGTGAATGAACGTTGTTCGGCAACGGAACAATTCTACCTGTTCTTGTGGCGGCATTTCATGAGCGTGAATGAGTGACTGGTGAAAGCAATATTGGAGACACACATAGTAGGGATCGCCTAGATAGCGTTGTTTTTCAGAGCTTAAATTCCTGAATGCTTCCAGGCTGACTCCATATCCTACATATAGATCAATATGCCTATTCGCAATTTCAAGCAGTGATCCAAGAAAGTTTTGCCGTTTGTCCTCTTCCCATCCTTCGTATTCTCCATTGGAATGAGCGAAATGTTTCATGTGCAACTCTGAGACTCCGAAATTCGAGAGACACTCTTTCCATAAAGGCTCAAATTGTCCCCACAATTCTAGAGACGAAAGAGCGCCCGCAACCGCAACAACTTTGCAATTGGGGTCCTTTGAATCTCCGCTTTCGTCGAAGTACGCTTTCAGCACTAGTACCAGTGAATGACTTCCATAACTCAAAACAAGATATTGACCAACGCTGTTATTGGAGGCCATTATGCCGACCTCCACGATCATTTTGAGCCACCCTGTGCTGGTGTGTCAAGTATATTATTGCCCTTGGGAGGGGAGTGCAGCTTTGAGAAAGCTGCACGCTTTAGCCTTCAGGAGTGGGTTCTCCGTTCGGAACGACCCCTACACCCCTCCGATGGAGGGGACTCATTTTCATCGAATGTGGCGCCGCCCAGCGCCATGAAAAATTCCTCTGAACTCCTGGGAAGGCGATTGCACCCCACTGCTCGCTTTTCTCGCTGTCCCCCGAAAGTTGTGAAACATTCCTGGGTCAACAGATCGTCCCCCCTTTCCAAAGGGGACCTTAGGGGGTCCGATGCCGCAAACCTTTCATTCGTCGTAGCGCCATACTTGGGGGCATGACGAACTCTCAAACCTGCCCTGCAGCGCTGTTGAGCACATTAATCTGCCGAAAACGCGCCACGGGGCAGCCGTGACTAACAGCGTTCAATTGTATGGGTTCGCCCTTGCCGTCATTGAAGGCACCGCCGAGCTGGTAGGTCGCTTGACCGCCCAGTCCATCGCAGGTGCCCCAGAAATCCGGCGTCCGCGACTGATAGGCAACATCGCGCAGCATTCCGATAATCTTGCCCTTCTTGATTTCCCAGAAGGTCTGCCCGCCGAATTGGAAATTGTAGCGTTGCTGGTCGATGGAAAAGCTGCCGTCGCCGTAAATTAGAATGCCGTT
>CAVWIZ010000003.1:0-656442 GCA_963755195.1 uncultured Acidobacteriota bacterium
CTGCCCTCTACTCGTTCAGTTCGCTGCTGAGAGCGCGCAGGCGAGGCCGAGGACCGCTGAGATGATCGGGAGCATCATCGCGGTCGCCGTGCCAAAGGCGAAGAGGAGAATGATCACCGCCGCGCCAAGGCCGATCGCCTCGCTCACCTCGGTCTCGGGTTTGGAGAGCTGCTGGCCGACGTAGCTGCCGATCGAGGTTTCCAGCCCAGCCTTCTCGGCCGGTATGGCGGCGTCGAGGATCCGCTGTGCTTTTGCTTCGGTTATTTCTCCCGGGCCGATCCCGAGCACGACCGGGATGTAGCCGATCGTCCCTTCTTTGCTGAGCAGTTTCCCGCCGCTCTCCTGGCTCAGCGGGCTGACTGCCGAGTTCACCTCCGGCAGCGCTTCCAGGTTTTTCACCGTTTCTTCGACCGCGGTCGCGTACTTGGGTTCGCTCAGCTTGCCGCCGCTTGACACGATGACCAGCGGGTTGCTGCCGTAGGCCTGCTCGGGCAGGTTGTCTTCGAGCAGTTCGGTCGCCTTGGTCGAGCCGGTGCCCGGCAGGGTGAGGTTTTCGCTCGTCTTGCTGCCCGTGGCCGAGCTGATCGCGATGAGGGCGATGGCGGCCACCAACCACACCGCGATGACCGGATAGTGATGACGCGAGCAGAAGCGGCCGATCGCGTAAAGGGGCCCGGTCATTCGGCAATCATTCCTGACGGGGCGGGCGTCGTGCCGGTCTCGAAGGCGGACGGCACGGATTCAGCCAGGTTCGCACCCAGGAAGCGCCTCAGGACGACGAGATGCTCGGCTTGGTTGGCCATGGTCGCGAGCAGCGTCGTTCGTGCCGTGGGCGAAGTCAGGCTGTCGATCGCCGCCTGCTCCTGCTCGATCGTCGCGTTTTCGAGTTCGTAGAGGAAGCGGACCTGGTCGGCTTCGGTCTTCAGCCCCTTGGCCACGATTGCTTCCGGCTTCCCTCGGGCGGGTTCGCGCAATGCCCTGAACGCCTTCAGCAGGCCGTCGACGTGTTCCTGTTCCTGCGCGAGAAAGTGGAGCGCGGCGGAACGGCGCTCGCCTTGCAGTTTGGGCAGGGTCCGTTCGTAGGCGGCGATCGCACCGGTTTGGCGTGCGAGGACTTCGTCGAGGATCGCGGCGTCGGCTTCCTCGTCGACTGAAGGCGCCGTAGCCGTCGTCACGGTCACGGTGGTCGTCTTGCCAGCGCCGCCGCAAGCCGCGAGCATCAGCACCAGGGACGCGAGCAGCGCCAGGATCGAAAGGCCTCTGAGCAAGGCGCCGCCTCGCATGATTCGGTTCGCCTCCATGGAATCGCCGCCAAGACTATGAGCTCGGATCCCGGCAAGGAAATCAGGGCGCTCGCGCGGGAGGTGCACGGGTGTCGGCGTTGCCCACGCCTCGTCTCCTGGCGCGAGGCGTGCGCGGCCGACCCACCGCGGCGTTACCGGGGCGAGGAATACTGGGCGAAGCCGCTCGACGGGTTCGGCGACCCGCAGGCCAGGCTGGCGATCGTCGGCCTGGCGCCGGCGGCCCACGGCGCCAACCGGACCGGTCGCATGTTCACCGGCGACCGCTCCGGCGAGTGGCTCTACGCCGCCCTGCACCGGGCCGGGTACGCGAACCGCGCCGAGTCGGTGCGGCGCGACGACGGGCTGGCACTGCGCGACGCGTACGTCACCGCCGTCGTCCGGTGCGCGCCGCCGGCCAACAAGCCGACGCCGGCCGAGCGCGACAACTGCCTCCCTTACCTCGAGCGCGAGCTCGAGCTGCTCGGAGCGCGCGCGCGCGATCGTCGCCCTGGGCGCCTTCGCCTGGGACGGCGTGCTCCGCGCCGCCCGCGCGCTCGAGGTCGAGGTGCCGCGGCCACGGCCGCGCTTCGGCCACGGCGCGGAGATCGACCTCGGCCGCTGGCAGTTGCTCGGCTGCTTCCACCCCAGCCAGCAGAACACCTTCACGGGCAAGCTCACGGTGCCGATGATCGACGCGGTGTTCTCGCGCGCCCGAGAGCTGAACGGCTAGCGAAACCGCCCGAGCGGTGAGAGGGTCTCAACCGACGTGGAGCGGCCCAGGATCAAACGCACGACCGAGCCGATCGAGGCCCCAGACGGCGACCTGCTGTTGCTGCGCCCGAGCGCCGGCGGCGACGTCCGGATCGAGCAGCCCGACGAGCGGGACCGCCGCCTGCTCGCCGCCTTCGACGGGGAGCACACGCTCGACCAGCTCCACGAGGAGTTCGGCAACGCCGACGTCGACGCAGCTGATCGCCCAGCTGCAGGAGCTGGAGCTGGTCGAGGACGCGCGCCGACGACGACCTCGTGAGCGCTGCGGAGCTCGAGCGCTTCGACCGCCAGCTGCGCTACTTCAGCGACGTCGGCCGCGCCGGCGGGCCGACGCCCTCGGAGTGCCAGCGGCGACTGCGCGAGGCGAAGGTCGCCGTGCTCGGAGTCGGCGGGCTCGGCGGCTCGGCGGCGCTCTGGCTGGCCAGCGTCGGCGTCGGCGAGATGTGGCTGATCGACGGCGACCGGGTCGAGGTCTCCAACCTCAACCGCCAGATCCTCTACACCGAGGCCGACGTCGGGCCTGCCCAAGGTCGAGGTCGCGGCGGCGCGGCTGCGCGCCTTCAACTCGGCGATGCGGGTGACCGCGACCGCGCGGCGCCTCGAGAGCGAGGCCGAGCTGGCCGACTTCATCGCCGGCGCCGACGTCGTCGTCGACGCCGCCGACTGGCCCGCGCACGAGATCGAGCGCTGGTGCAACAACGCCTGCTTCGAGGCCCGCATCCCCTACATGACGATGAGCCACTTCCCGCCGATCGCGCGGGTCGGGCCGCTCTACGTGCCCGGACAAGACCGGCTGCTTCGCCTGCCAGGAGAGCGCCTACCGTCGCGAATACCCGCTGTTCGACGTGGCGATCGAGCAGCGCCGCGCGCAGCCCTCGCCGGCGGCGACGCTGGGGCCCGCCTGCGGCCTGATCGGCGGCCAGGTCGGGATGGAGGTGATGCACCTGCTGACCGGGCTCGCCGAGCCCGCGACCCTCGGCGTCGCCCACATCTACGACCTGCGGACGATGGAGGTCAAACGCGAACCGATCGTGCCGGAGCCCGATTGCCCGGTCTGCGGGCACCTGCGCCACGACCAGCCCTCAGGGAGGCGATCGACGGGTAGCTTTCGCGGCGTGAGGAGGCTCGCCGCCACGATCGCCCTCGCCGTGCTTGCCGCGGCCCTGCTCGCCGCCTGCGGCGGCTCCTCGACGAGCGAGACCGCGGGCACGACCGGCTCATCGCCCAACGCGAGCGGTGCCTCAGTTCGCCCCCGGCGCCTCCGCGCGCAGCTGCGAGATCGCAGGCGGTCGACGCCACCGCAGCTGCGCGCGACCGCGGTCTCCTGCGGCGAGGCGCGAGCGGTGATGTTCGCCTGGCAGCAGTCAGCGACGGCTGCGCCGCCGCGGCGGGCGCCTCGCGCTCCGCCTGCACCGTGCGCGGCTACCGCTGCATCGGCACCGTCGCGTCGGCGCGGGCTCGCGGTCAGCTGCGCGCGGCAGGGCCACGCGATCGCCTTCATCGCCAAACGCGGCTAGGCGGCTGGCGGGCAGCCGCTCGGGCTCATCGGCCGAAGTAGCGCGAGGCCGGGTCGAAGAAGAGGGCGAGCCAGAGGTAGCGGGGCGACGTGCGGGTTGACGAAGGCGACCGGGATCGAGACCAGGAAGACGGCGGCGATGTAGGCGGCGCGGACGCGGGCTTCGCGTTCGGTGCCCTCGTCGGTCGAGGTGAGCCCGGCGCGGCGCGCGTCGGCGGCCATCAGCCAGCCCGAGCAGGACCACGACGGCGAGGTTGACCGCGTAGAGGACGACCGACGCCGTCGCGCCGCCGTACTCGCCCAGCACCTCGCTGCTGAAGGGGATCAGCACGATGCAGCCGAGGTAGAGCATGTTGAGCGCCGATCAGCCGCCCGTCGAAGCCGGTCACTTCGCCGAAGAAGCGGTGGTGGACGAGCCAGAAGCGGCCGATCACGGCGAAGCTGATCGCGTAGGCGAGGAAGTTGTCCCGCTGGTCCCAGAGCGCGTGGCCGAGCTTCGCCGTTGGCGAGGTCGCTCGGGACGCTGCAGGTGCAGGACCAGCAGCGTGATCGCGATCGCGAAGACGCCGTCGCTGAAGGCGACGATGCGCGAGAACTCGATCTCGTTCTCGGTCGCGCCGCTTCGCCCTTCGCGCTCGGTCCACGCCGGCATCATCGAGGCCGGGCGCGACGGAACCGTTGCCGCCACGCCCCTAGAATGCTCCGGCCCGCCGGCGTAGCTCAGTTGGTAGAGCACTTCATTCGTAATGAAGGGGTCCTCGGTTCAAGTCCGAGCGTCGGCTCTAAGGAGACGAGCGACTTCGTCCTCTCGAGTGGCCGTCAGGACCACCGAACCTGAGGACATTTTGCCCAGCCCTGCAGTTGGGCTTCATGCTCGGCTAGCTCGGAGTCGAGGACAGGTAGTCACGGAGTTACGCCGGTGCCCGAAGGGGGCATCGGCGTCGCAGGGATCGGAGTCGGAGGAGACCAGTCCTGGAGTTGGCGCAGCAGGCCCTCCGGGCTTGCGTCGACGAGCACGATGCGCCGATCCTCGGAGCTCATGAAGCCCTCCTCGACGGCTTTGTCCAACATCGCGGCGAGTCGATCGTAGTAGCCACATACGTTGATCACGCCGCACGGCTTGGCGTGGATACCGAGTTTGGACCAGGTTGCGACCTCCAGCAACTCCTCCAGCGTGCCCATGCCTCCTGGTAGGGCGGCAAAGGCATTCGAGAGCTCGCCCATCATCGCCTTGCGCTCGTGCATCGAGTCGACGACGTGGCAGCTCTGTGAGGTCATTGTGCACTTCCTCGAGCGCCAGCAGCGACTCAGGGATCACGCCGTGCACTTCCCCCCCTGCGGCCAGTGCC
Organism: uncultured Acidobacteriota bacterium; assembly: GCA_963755195.1. Classification (GTDB taxonomy): domain Bacteria; phylum Acidobacteriota; class Vicinamibacteria; order Vicinamibacterales; family CAVVIG01; genus CAVQJU01. Next base: position 4,920 of record CAVWIZ010000003.1, read on the forward strand.
GCGTCGGCAGCGGCTCCCATCAGACCGACGCCGCTCCCTCCGTAGACGAGCCCAATCCCTCGCTCGCCCAGTTCACGCCCAAATACGCTTGCGGCCTCCCGGTACTCGGACCGCCTGCCATCGCCCGATCCGGCGAAGACACAGATGCGTTTTAGGTGAGGACGAGCCATGCCGGACCCTTAGCCGTCAGCCCAAGCCTAGCCCTGAGCGACAAGCTCGCCCACCCGCAAGCGCCTCCTCGATCGCCTCGGCGTAGATCGCCGTGACGGGTGCCGCGCGGGCGCACTCCGGCAACGCCGAAGGCCTCGCGCATCGCTCGCGCCAGGGTCCGCTTGAAGGTCGGCCCGTGCCAGGCGTGGGCTTCGGGCGCGCGGCCGACGTGGAGGTGGACGAGCTCGTGGAGCAGCGTCTCGAGGACGTCGCCGGGGCGGATCCCGGGATAGGCGGTCACCGAGAGTCGGTACTGGCTCGGGACGGCGAAGCCGAGCCGGTTCGGGCGCCGGCGGGCGCGGCGCACCTTCAGCTCCGGCGCCTGCGTCGCCAAGGGACCCGCGGCGAAGACCGGCAGCGCCCGCACCCTCTCCATCTCCTGGTCCAGCGCGACCCCGGCGACGAGGTAATAGGTCGGGTGGCGCCTCAAGCGGCCTAAGCCTGGCGGACATGGCTGCACGGCCCAGTCACTACACCTGGCAGCGCGGGCACCAGTAGGTGGTGCGGTTGGCGTCGCCCTGGCCGCGCGAGGCGGACGCGGCCGCCGCAGCGCGGACAGGGGCCGCGGCGCGCGGTAGACGGCGAAGCGGTGGCGCCGCCGCGCTCGACCGCGTCGCAGCATCTGCGTCGCGGGCGGCGTCGAGGACGGCGCGCGAGCTCCTCGTCGGCGAGCTCGCCGACCGGGCGCCAGGGGTCGACGCGGGCGGCGAAGCAGGCCTCGCTCTTGAAGATGTTGCCGATGCCGGCGACCAGGGTCTGGTCGAGCAGGGCGTCGCCGAGCGCGCGGCCGGGGTCGCGGCGCGGAGCGCCGCCGACGACGGCGTCGAGGTCGAAGTCCGGGGCGAGGATGTCGGGGCCGAGCCGGGCGAGCTGGGGGTCGCGGCGCGACGCCGCGTCGGCGCGGCAGCACCCGCAGGGTCGGGCCGCCGAACTGGACCGCCTCCGCGCCGCTCGCCCGCCAGCACCGCCCAGGCCGAGCGAGCGCGGCCGGCGCCAGCGCGCGCCGCGCGGATAGACGTGCCAGCCGCCGTTCATCCCCAGGTGGCTGTGCAGGACGAGGTCGCCGAAGCGCGAGCAGCAGGTGCTTGCCGTGGGTCTCGACGCCCTCGAGGCGACGGCCGTCGAGGCGCTCGACGCCGGCGGCGCGGCCGCGCGGGTTGGGTGCGCTGGCCGCGATCGTCTCGCCGCCCAGCGCCGCCGTCGAGGCGCCGCGCGGCGCGCAGGATCGTGTCGCCCTCTGCCATCGCCCCATCATGACCTGCGGCCGAAGCGGCGGCTAGATTGGTGCGACCGTGCTGCGCCGGCGCAAGAGCGACCCACTCGCCCGTCAGGCCGTGCTTGCGATCGCCGCCGGGCGGATCGCGATCGGAGTCGGCACGCTGTTCGCGACGCGGGACCGGCGCTGACGCGTGCTCGGGTTCGCCGAGACGGACGCCTCCGGAACCGCCCTCGCCCGCCTCGCCGGCGGCCGCGACGTCGCGCTCGGGGTTCTGACGATCGCGGCCCGCGACGACCCGGCGAAGCTGCGCGAGGCGGCTCTGTCGCGGCCGCGGTCGACGCCGCCGACGCGGTCGTCTTCGGCCTCGCGACCCGCGACCCGGAGACCGCCGACGCGGGCGTCCGGGGCCTCGCCGCCGGGGTCGCTGCCACGTTGGCCGGCGTCTGGGCCGCCCGCCGGCTCAGTTGAGCGGCGCCGCGCCCAGCGGGCCGCTCAGCGAACGCGGATCGCCGCCGCCCGGTGCGCGCGGACGCTGCCGCTGACGGTCGAGCCGCGGGTGCCAAGGCTGAGGACCCTGAGGTCGACGAGCAGACGGTAGCGGCCGCGGGGGAAGTGGCGTCGCGGGCGCCAGACGATCGTCCGCGCACCGTTTGCCGTCACCTTCGCGATCGCGTGCCGGGCGAGGACGTGGTGCCCGCGCACCAAGCGCAACACCGCCCCGGCGAGGGCCCGCTGGTGCAGACCGGCGAGGCTGTAGCGCGCCACGATCCTGCGCCGCGAGGCGCTCACCGCTCCCAGCTTCACCCGACCGGGAGCACCGCCGCGGCTGCGTAGGACCCGCGTGTGGCGGCGGCCCGCCGAATCGCGGACCTCGAGCCGGACCCGGCGCAGGTCGCGACCGAGCGGAACCACCCGCAACCGGTCACCCGCGTGGATGCTGAGCTGGGGCGAGACGAACGTCGCGGGACCGCCCTGGCGCCGAACCGTGGTTAGCGTCAGCCGTAGCGTGCTCGCGTCCCCCTTGTGGGCGTAGAAGAGCGCGCCGCCCGCGTCGAAGCCGGCGGTGTCGGTTCCGTTCGCCGAGGCGTGCGTCTCAAGCGTCGCTGCCTCGCTCATCCCCTCGCTGGCGCGGCGCGCGAGCTCGATCCGCAGGACCCTGTCGGTGCCGCCCTCGAAGCTCAGCGAGTCACCCGCCCCCGCGACCGTGTCCCGGACTCCCCGGCCGGTGGCCACGTCACGGACGCCGGCGCTGAAGCTGGGCGCGGTGTAGACCTGGGTGTAGCTGCCGTGCTCGCGGCCTTCGACGATCGCGCGCAGGGGTTGCTCGGGACGGTCGCTGACGAGGACCCCGTTGCCCTCCGGGGCCCCGAGGTCGCTGGTCGGCATGAAGTCGGCACCGGACGTGGCGCTCCGAACCCGCACCGAGCCACCGGCAGAGCCGATGCCGAGGCTCGAGATCAGGCTCCGCGCCTGCGAGCTCAGGTCGGGGAGCGAGGGGTTCGCGGGGATGGCATCGAGCGGCACCACCCAGAACGATCCGTTGGCACCCGAGCCCGTCCAGTCCGGGGCATTGCCCCCTACGGGGAATCTCCAGGTGTACGTAGCGTCGAAGGTCGTGATCGTGCTCTGCTCGACCGCGGCGCGGTGAAGACCCGCGGCCACTTCCTCGTTCAGCGTAAACGGGCGTTCGTTGTCATAGACGTAGATCCGAGTCCCGGTCGCGGTTCGTTCCATGTCGTAGGCGAGAACAGCGTGCCCGCTGCCGCTGCTGCGTTCGAGCGCGATCATCGGCTCCCGCCCCCGGCCCAGTTCGCGTTCGAGCACGCCGAGCTGATGCTGCATCGAACGATCGCGGTTGAGCCACGCCCGCAGGAACTCGTCGGAGTACTGGCGCGCGTGCATTGCGTCGAGAAAGTCGTTGAGCACCTCGCCCGGCCCACTCGGGGTCGACATCTCAAACGCGTTTCGCGGGTTGGGGCTGAGGCCCGAATCGGCGTACCTGCGACGCGGCTCGTTGCCGCTTTCCAGCTGCTGGATCGCCAGGTTGATACCGAAGCAGTGCCCACCGCTGCTGCGCAGGAAGCCGTTCATCCAGCCCCAATCGAAGGCAGCCAGCGGACTCAGGAAGCCGGTCGACACGCTGCAGTCGCCAAACGGCCAGCACGGGTTCACGTGGAGGAAGATTTCCTCCTCGCCAAAAGCCTTCGCGAACTCGTCGATGCCGAGGTAGGCAAAGGGGTAGTTGCGGAACGGGAAGGCATTGGTGTCGCGGACGTTGTCGACCACGAGCCGGTCTTCGGTCTTGTAGCTGGGAAAGTTGCCGGGCGGGTCGATCGTCAGGCGCCCGGTGGTCGCATAGCGCGGCACGCGGAACTCGATGGTGTGGTCGTCGAGGAGCTTGGCCGGCACCTTGGCGAGTTCATTGCCGACTTCCACCTGCGTCCCCGGGCAGAACCCGAGGCCGTGCACGCGAACCAGCGAGCCTTCCCCGAGGAAGCGTGGGATGACGCCGAGGTCCGAGCCGGGAATCGTGCTCCCGACCGTCGCCTGGTCGACGTGGAGCATCGCCATTTCCAACTGGCGCGGCGGGACGTGCGGGTCGTCGGACCCCTGCAGCTGCAGGCCGATCTCGTGGACGCCGAGGATCGAAGTGGGTCCCGCTCGCAACCGCAGGGTTCGTTGCGCTCGCAGGTTGCCGCCCGGCGGCACCGTCGCGCTTGGCAGGAATTCGGCACCGACTCCCACCGGTGGAGCGCCACTTTCGGTGTTCAGGAGGCTCAGCTCGACGCTCCGGTTCATCGCGATATCGCGGTCGATCGCGATCGGCACGTTGACCGGGGCGCAGTCGGGAGCTTCGATCAGCACCTTCCGCGTGTCGCCGTCGCTGATATCCCCGGAGGTGAGCCTGAAATCGGTGGCGACGCGAAGGCTGAAGTTTGCGCTGCGCGGGCCGGGGCCGACGTTGGAGTTGAACGGGCGCGCGACGATCTTCACGTCCTTGGGTTCGAAGTGAGTGTCGGTAGCCGAGGGGTCGGCGATCAGCTTGATCGTCGCACTCGACTTGCCGGGTTCGACTTCGGCGGGAAAAGCGCTCACACCGTCCGGAAGCCCCTCGACGTTCAGTTCGATCCGGCCGCTGGAGCCGTTCAGACGGACGACGCTGACCGGCACTTCGGCGGTCTGCCCCTGCACGATCGGGATCACCTGGCTGGTCGTGGCGATGAAGAAGTCCGGGTCGCCGCTGCCGCTGAAGTTGACCGAGACTTCGTCGATCCCGAGGTCCGCGCCGGCGCTCTGACCGTCCAACGCTTCGACCTTGAATTTGGCGATCGTCCCCGCTGGGTCGTGCACTTCCAGAAAGCGGTTGAACGTTTCCCCGATCGGCAGCGGGCCCATGTGACCGACCTCCTGGCCGAGCACGTTGTAGGCGGTCAGCTTCGCTTCCTCGGGGACCGGGCCGAAGCGGCCGGCGAACAGAGAGACCGTTTCCGCGGTGTGACCGAGGACAACGGTGGTCTGCGCCTGGAACTGCTCACAGCCGCCAACCGGTTCCCCGTTGGCGATCGCCTCGTCGATGCAGCGGCCGGCGTCGCCGACGAAGCTGCCGGTCTTGGCCCGCGCGGGGCCGACATCGGTGCGGTAGGGGCGGAACCCGAGCGTTCGCGAGAAGGTGATCAGGCCCGCGGTCTCGAGCGGCGAGCCGACCGGGACGTTGACGGCGTCGTTGCCGTCGAAGTTGACCGTTTCGACCGCTGCGCCGGCGGCGGTCGGGAAGCCAAGCACGAGGACGAGGCGAGCATCCCCACCAGGCTCAGCGACAACTTCCGGGTGCGGCTCCCCTGCAACAAGACTCGTCGTCATACGACGAGAGCCCCAGCGCGGTTCAAGCGCTCGACGTTTGACCCCCGCCTTCCCCGTTCGCCGCCACATCGCCGCCGCCGCCGTCGCGGAAGCCGACCGGGGTCTGTTTCAGCTCGTGCGACTCGATCACCCGGTCGATCAGGCCGTACTCGACCGCCGCTTCGGGCTGGAAGAATTTGTCGCGTTCCATGTCCTCCTTGATCTGCTCCCTGCGTCTGGCCGGTGTGGTGGACGTAGATCCCGTCGAGGCGCTCGCGCAGCTCGAGGATCTCTCTGGCGTGGATCTCGATGTCGGACGACTGGCCTTCGAAGCCGCCGCGAGGGCTGGTGGATGAGGATGCGGCTGTTGGGCAGCGCCATCCGCTTGCCTTTCGCGCCACCGGTGAGGATCAGCGAGCCGGCCGACATCGCGATCCCGTAACAGATGGTCTGCACGTCGGGCTTGATGAACTGCATCGTGTCGTAGATCGCCAGGCCCGCGTAGGCGGAGCCGCCGGGCGAGTTGATGTAGAGGCTGACGTCCTTGTCGGGATCGTCGGACTCCAGGTGCAGCAGCTGGGCGATGATCAGGTTGGCGAGATCGTCGGTCACCGGTTCCCCGAGGAAGACGATCCGCTGCGCGAGCAGGCGGCTGTAGATGTCGAAGGAGCGCTCGCCGCGAGCGGTCTGCTCGACGACCATCGGTACCAGTGGCAATTGGGCCTCCTTCGGGTTCCGGAAGCTTAGATGTGCAACTATTCAGTTGCGTGTTGAACCTACCACACACCGTATCCCGCTCGGTCCAGCCTGGACGCGCCTCCCGGGAGGTCTGGGAGGCGATCGGTCGATACCGAGGCGCGCTGCTGGCGAGTGGCTCGCCGACGAGGTCGAGATCGATCCCCGCGAGGGCGGCGAGCTCGTCTGCCGCTATCGAGGACGGCGAGGAGCGCCGCGGCGAGGTCGAGCTGGTCGAGGAGGCCGAACGCCTCGCCTGGACTGGCGTCGCGAGGGCGGCGAGCCGAGCCGGGTCGAACTGGTCCTCGACGCGGTCGCCGAGCGGCACCGCGCCTGACCGTGATCGAGACCGGCGCCGCTACGCGCCACCACCCCGCTGCTCCTGGCCGCGACCTGGGCGACGCCACTCGGCCGCCTGCGGCTCACCGCGGCCGCCTCGTCCTCGCCTAGATGGCGGACGTCGCGAAGCCAGCCGCCTCCGAGGCGGGGAGGCGCCGCGGCGGGCGCCGTCTTCGCCGCTCTCGCCGACCCGACCCGCCGCCACCTGGTCGCGGTGCTCGCCGCGCGGCCGCGCCGCGACCGCGACCGGCCTCGCCTCCGAGCTGCCGATCAGCCGCCAGGCGGTCGCCAAGCACCTCGGCGACCCTGCGGCGAGCGCCGGCCTGGTCACCCACCGCCGCCGCGGCCGCGAGACGCTCTTCGAGCTCGACCCCCGCCCGCTGGCCGAGGCCGCAGCCTGGCTCGGCGCGGTCGGCGCCGAGTGGGAGCACGCGCCTCGCCGCCTGCGCGAGCTGCTCGAGCGCTGATCAGGTCGCCGTCGGCGCTGAACTTGTAGCCGACGCCGCGCACCGTGAGCACCAGCTCGGGCCGCTGCGGGTCGCGCTCGACCTTCTGGCGCAGGTTCGAGATGTGGACGTCGCAGGCTCGCTCGTCGCCGTCGAACTCGGTCTGCCAGAGCTCCTCCATGATCTGCGCGCGGGCGAAGACCTCGCCGGGGCGGCCGACGAGCAGGCGCAGCAGCTGGAACTCCGAGCGGGTCAGGTTGACCGGCACGGCCGCGCACGGTGGCGACGTGGCGGACGAGGTCGATCGAGACCGGGCCGGACTCGATCTTCACCGCCTGGGCCAGCGGCGAGCGGTCGAGTTCGCGGCGGCGCAGCTGGGCGCGCACGCGCCCGAGCAGCTCGCGCACGGAGAAGGGCTTGGTCACGTAGTCGTCGGCGCCGACCTCGAGTCCGACCACCTTGTCGACCTCGGCGTCCTTCGCGGTCAAGACGATGATCGGGACGGCGCTGCGCGAGCGCACGTCACGGCAGATGTCGAGGCCGCTCGGGCCGGGCATCATGATGTCGAGGATCAGCAGGTCGAAGGGGATGCCGTCGCCGAGCAGCTCGCTCGCCTCGTCGCCGTCGGCTGCGGCGGTGACATCGAAGCCCTCCTGGGCCAGCGCGTAGCCGACCGAGTCGCGGACCGACGGCTCGTCGTCGGCAATCAGGATCCGCCCGCTGCTCATGCGACCGGGGTGGGGCTCGGTTTGGCGACAGGGAGGCGGACCCAGAGAGTGCTGCCCTTCCCCTCGACGGAATCGGCGCCGATATGGCCGCCCATCACGTCGACCATGCGGCGGGCGATCGCAAGCCCGAGGCCGAAGCCCTCCTGCTTGCGCGCGCGGGGAACCCAGTTGGAGATCATGACCAGACGTGACGGATCCACCGGGTCGCGGAAGAAATAGAGATCCGTGTTGTCTGCGGCCGGGTCGTTGGAGATGCCTGGCGCCTCCCGATGGCTGGACGCCAGGGCCGAGGATGCGGCCAGGGTCAGGGGGAGGAGCGCTGCGAGAAGCCAGCGCCGCGCGCCTCGAAATCGGATTTCCGTCATGTCGTGACCTCCTTGTCGAGTTCAAAAGGCCGGGTTCGATTGGCTCCGGAAAGCCCCGGCCGCGCCCAAGAGACTCTCGTTCGGGCCCAGTACGGGCTGGCGCGATTTTCGGATTCACGCTTTCGGGCGGGTGGTATAAGACGCGCGGGACTGCTCGAGTCCGAGAGGCATAACTCTGAAACGCGACGACCCCGACGCGCGCACATGCGCCGGATCGAGGCCCGCGACGCGGACGCGCTGGCCGAGCTCTACGACCGACTCGGTGGCCGCATGCTCGGACTCGCGCAGCGGATTCTCGGCGCCAGCGGCGAGGCCGAGGAAGTCGTTCAGGAGGTGTTTCTGTGGGCGTGGCGGCCGCCGCCTCCGGTTCGACCCCACGCGCGGATCGGCCGTGACTTGGATACTGATCGCCACGCGCAGCCGCGCGATCGACCGGCTGCGCGCGCGCCGGCCCGCTTCGCGACCCGAGATGCGCAGCCTGGAAATCGTGGGCGAGGGTCCCGCCGCGGCCGACGACGTCGAGACGGCCTCGGCCGGACGGGAATGGGAATCGCGGTGCCGCTCCGCCATCGGCCAGCTGCCCGACGAGCAGCGCCGCGCGCTCGAGCTGGCGTATTTCGACGGCCTGACCCAGGAGGAGATCGCGGCGCACGGACGTCGACGCCGCTGGGCACCGTGAAGACGCGCGTACGCCTGGGATTGATGAAACTCAGGGAGCATCTGCGCTCGTACTGGGAGAGTGGAAGCGATGGCGCATAGCGAGCGGCACGAAGAGCTCGTCGCCGCGATGGCTCTCGGCATGCCGGTGGATGCCGAGATCGCGGAGCTCGACGCGCACCTGCGCGAGGGCTGTGCGACGTGTGAACGGCTCTTGCGCGAGCTGCGCGTCAGCCGCCACGGCGCTCTCGGTGGAGGCGCCGCCGGTGGCGCCGCCGCCCGAGCTGCGCCGGCGCATTCTCGACGCGATCTCGCCGGCGCGCGCGCTCCCGGCGCGGCCCCCGGCGTCGTCCCGGACCTGGGGCCTGCTCGCGGCTGCGGCGGCGCTGCTGCTGCTCGTCCTGTTTTTCGATGACGCTCGCCTGCGCCGGCAACGCGAGGACCTGCGCAGTCAATCTGCGGACCTGGCGGGCCGCCTCCAGTCGGCACAGACGGACCTGGCCCAGCGCGTGCTGCGGGCGCGCGTGCTCGAGAGCGACGACGTCCGCATGCTGACGCTCGGCGGCAAGGGGCCGCAGCCCAACGCGCGCGGCCGCGTCTTCTGGAGCGCGCGCGCGCGCCGGGGCGTGCTCGTGGCCGACAGCCTCGCGCCGCTGCCGACCGACCGGCAGTACGAGCTCTGGGTCTTCCTCGACGGCAAGCCCGTCAATGCGGGCGTTTTCGACGTGGACGCGCAGGGGCGGGCAATCTTCGAGTCGACCGACTTCCCCGAGGCGCAGGCCCAGAACTTCGCGGTCACGATCGAGCCGCGCGGCGGCGTGGCCGCGCCGACGGGGGCTGTGGTGCTGGTGGGAGCCGGGGCATGCAGTTGTCAGTTCTGAGTGGTCCGGAGGCGGCCGCCGATTCAACTCACGACGGACAACTCATGATCCTCGCCCTTCTCGTTCTCCTCGCCGCTCCTGTCCGCGCGGAGAAGGCCGCGCCGCCGCCGGCCCTGGGGATCGCCGTCAACCTCCCGCCGCCTGCCCCGAAACCCGGCAGGCGGCGCTGGAGACGGTCCGGCGGACGGGAGCCTCGTTCTTCGCCCTGGAGCTGTCCTGGTCGGCTGCCGAGCCGCGCCCCGGCGAGTACCATCTCGAGGAGATCACGCGTACGGCGCGTTTGCTGCGACAGTCGGGCGCCACGCTCCACCTGAGCCTTCCGCTCGTGACCGAGAGCGCGCGGGACGTGCCGGCGGATCTGGCGCAGACCTCCTTCGACGACCCGAAGCTCTCGCTGCGCCTGGGTCGGTTACTGGACGCTCTCACGCCGGCTCTGCTCGACTTCGAGACGCTCTCGCTGGGCGATGCGGCCGACACCTACTTCGCCGACAAGCCGGAGGAGCTGAGGGCGTATCGGCGGCTCTTCGACGGCGCCGTCCAATTTCTCCAGAAGAAGGTGCCGCGACTGCTCGTCGGTGTCACGACCTCGGCGCCGACCGAGAGCCGTGCCCCGGAGGTTGCCGCCGCGCTCCACCGGAAGAGCGCGGTGCTCTTCTACACCTACTGCCCGCTCGTCGCCGGCACGCCTCTTCAAGCAACGGTCCCCGGACTCGATCGACAAGGACTGGTCCGCGCTGCTGAAAGCGGCAGCGGGACGTCCGATCGCGTTTCCACGGTCAGCTACTCCTCCTCCGCCGAGAACGGCTCGAGCCCGGAGAAGCAGGCCGAGTTCATACACCGTTTCCGGCGGTTTCTGAACCGCGCCGACGGCCGCGCGCTGCTGTTCGCCCGCTATGTCGGCCTGCGCGATCCACCCCGCCCTTCCGGGCGCCGCCCATCGCGCCGGTCGCCCGAACGACGGCGCCAGGCCCTGCTGGCCATCGCGGGCTCCAGGACTCCGACGGCCGTCCGAAGCCGGCGTGGGGCAGTGGATGCGCGAGTCTGCGGGTGTGAAAAGATGAGGGGCCGGGAGGTCTATGTTCCGCTTGAGACTTCCTGCGGCGCTTCTTCCCTGACGGCGCTGGCGTCTGCGCTGCTCGTCTTCGAATCCCGCCCCGACCGTTCCGGTCGAGGGCGAGCGCTCCGACGTCTCGGCGCTGTCCGGCCGCTGGGAGGGAATACGCGAGCGAGGCGACCGGGCGCACGGGCTCGATCGTGTTCGAGTTCAAGTCCGGCGCCAAGTGCCCACGGCGACGTCCTGATGGTTCCCAAGGGCGCCAAGGCGCCGGCGGCCGACGAGTCGATCCACACGATGCCCCAGGTCCTGAACATCAACTTCGTCAACGCCGAGGGCGGCGTCGTGAAGGGGACGATGGACCCCTACCGCGATCCGGAGTGCGACTGCGAGGTGCAGACGACGTTCGTCGGCGCAACGCAAGGGCGACACGATCGAGGGCACGTTCACGACGACCGGCGAAACCACGATCTCGACGGGCCGCTGGTCGATCGTCCGCAAGAAGTAGTGAGCGCGCCGCCGGTCACCCTCGATCGCTTCATCCTCGAGGAGCAGCAGGCCTTCGCCGGGCGCGACCGGCGAGCTGTCGCTCCTGCTGATGCGCTTCGGCGTCGCCGGCAAGCGCATCGCCAGCGCGCTCGCCCGCGCAGGCCTGACGCAGCAGCTCGGCGCGGCGGGCATCCAACGTGCAGGGCGAGGAGCAGAAGAAGCTCGACGTCGTCGCCAACGAGATTCTGCTCGAGACGTTCGACTACGGCGGCCTCGTCACGCTGGCGGCCTCCGAGGAGATGGAAGAGCCCTTCGTCTACGGGTCGGGCTCGCGCAGGGCCGCTACGCCGTGCTCTTCGATCCCATGGACGGGTCCTCGAACATCGACGTCAACGGCACGCTCGGGGTGATCTTCTCGATCCGGCCGCGCGCGCGACGGCACGCCCGCGGACCTGCTGCGCTCGGGCCGCGAGCAGGTCGCCGCCGGCTACGTGCTCTTCGGCCCCGCCGTCCTGCTCGTCTACACGTCCGGCGACGGCGTGCATCTCTTCACGCTCGAGCCGTCGATCGGCGAGTTTCTCCTGACGCGGCGCCACGTCCGCATGCCGGAGCGGGGCCGCGGCTATGCCGTCAACGAGGGCCGGGCGCGCGCGCTGGGCGCCCGGAGTGCGGGCGTTCGTCGAGCACCTCAAGCAGCCGGACGCGGCGACCGGGCGGCCCTACGCCACCCGCTACTCGGCGTCGCTCGTGGGCGACGTGCACCGCTTTCTGCTGGAGGGCGGCATCTACCTGTATCCGGCCGACGTCGGGGCGGCGAGGCGAAGCCGAAGCTGCGGGTCCTCTACGAGTGCCATCCCCTCGCCTTCGTCGTCGAGCAGGCCGGCGGACGCGCGTCGACGGGCGAGGCGCGTCCTGGACGTCGTGCCCGATAGCCTCCACGCGCGGATCCCGCTCGCGATCGGCAGCCGGACGGAGGTCGAGCTCTTCGAGCGGTTCGCGTCGGCCTGAGCCGCGGCAGATCCAAGAGGCCGCGGCCGCCGTAGAAGGGGCGAGCCGCCATGCGCGCCGCCGTCCTCTGCCTCGCCCTGCTGGCCGCCGCCGTACCCCGCCTGTTCGCCGAGGTCTCGGCCGAGGGCGCGGTCGCGGGCAGGGTCGCCGACGGCGCCGGCGCCGCGCTGCCCGGCGTCACCGTCGAGCTCTCCGGGCCGGGCGTCTCGCCGGCCCGCGTCGAATCGACGGACTCGGCGGGCGCCTACCGGTTCGACGGACTGCCGTCCGGGACGTACGAGGTCTCCTTCCGCCTGATCGGCTTCGTCGGCGTCCAGCGCCGGGACGTCGCGGTGACCCGGCGCGGCGTCTGCGGTGAACGCGACCCTGCCCCTCTCGGTGTCGGCGGACGTTCTGGTCACCGGCAAGAAGACGTTTCGCAGCCTCGCCGACGCGACCGAGCCGGGCGAGAGCCTCGTCGGGATCGCGAGCGCCTCGACGCAGGGCGCCGTCGTCGCCGAGCAGATCGCTCTGCGTCCGATCGCGAGGGCCGGCGACGTGCTCGACCATCCCCGGCGTCGTCGTCAGCCAGCACTCGGGGCAGGGCAAGGCCAACCAGTACTACCTGCGCGGATTCAACCTGGACCACGGCACCGATTTCGCCACCACGCTGGCCGGGATGCCGCTCAACTTGCCGACACACGCGCACGGGCATGGCTACACGGATCTGAACTTCGTCATCCCTGAGCTCGTCAGCGGCATCCAGTACAAGAAGGGACCCTACTTCGTGGAGGACGGCGACTTCACGACCGCGGGCTCCGCGAACGTCAACTACGTCAACGTGCTCGACGAGACGATCGCGCGCCTCGACGGAGGGTCCTTCGACTACGCCCGCGGTCTCCTCGCAGGATCCCCGAAGGTTGGAGAGGGGAACCTGCTCTACGCCCTCGAGGGAACGTACGACAACGGGCCGTGGACGCACGGGGACAACTTCCGCAAGTTCAACGGCGTCCTGCGCTACAGCGTCGGAGACGCCCGCAACGGGTTCGCGGTCACCGCCATGGGCTATTCCGGCAAGTGGGACTCGACCGACCAGATCGCCGAGCGCGCGGTGGACGAGGGGGTGATCGGCCGCTTCGGCAGCCTGAATCCGACCGAAGGCGGCGAGACGCACCGCTACAGCCTCTCCGCCGAGTGGCAGCGCTCGAGCGCGACCTCGGTCACACGCGCGGTCGTCTACGGGATCGACTACAAGCTCAACCTGTTCTCCGACTTCACCTACGTACGACCGCACGTCTCCGGGACCAAGGTCACCCATCGGTGGTTCGCGCGCTGGTTCGGCGTCGACGCCGAGAACGAGATCGGCTTCCAGGGCCGCTTCGACGACATCCACTCGATCGGCTCTTCCACACGGAGGCGCGGCAGCGTCTGTCGACGACGCGGCCGACCGGGTTCAGCAGGGGAGCGGCGCCCTCTTCGCGCAGACGGACATCCCGTGGACGAGCAAGTTCCGAACGATCCTGGGACTGCGCGGGGACCTCTACCACTTCGACGTGACGGCATCTCGGATCCCCAGAACGGCGGCACGCTGACCCGGGGGATCCTCTCGCCGAAGATGTCGATGATCTTCGGTCCGTTCAACCAGACCGAGATCTACGCCAACGGGGGCTACGGCTTCCACTCCAACGACGCCCGCGGCGCGACGATCACCTTCGACCCGTCGACCGGCGAGCCCGCGCAACGCGTGACGCCCCTGGCGCGGGCGAAATCGGGAGATCGGAGTCCGGAGCCTGCCGCTGGCGTTGAGACGTGCGTTCTGGAGCCTGACATCGACTCCGAGCTCATCTTCGTGGGCGACGCGGGGACGACAGAGGCCTCGCGGCCCAGCCGGCGCTACGGCGTCGAGTGGTCCAACTCCTACCGCGTGCTGCCGTGGCTGACGCTGGACGCGGACCTGTCGCTCTCGAAGGCGCGTTTCCGGGACGACGATCCGGCGGGGCCTTCATTCCGGGAGCCGTCCAGAACGTCTTCTCCGCGGGCATCTCGGTCGACCGGCTGGGCGACTTCTTCGGCAGCCTGCGCGTCCGCTACTTCGGGCCGAGACCGCTGACCGAGGACAACAGCGTCCGCTCGAAGGCCTCGACGACGGTCAACGCTCTCCTCGGCTACGAGATCGTCCGCGGGCTGCGCGCACAGGTCGAGATCTTCAACCTGTTCGACGCGAAGGTGTCGGATATCGACTACCTCTATGCGTCTCGCCTGGCCGGGGAGCCCGCCGGGGGAGTCAACGACGTCCACTTCCATCCGGCCCAGCCGCGCTCGGCCGGGTGGCTGTGGTCTTCGGGTTCTAGGCCGGCTCAGAACCGCAGCGAGAGGCAGCTGCAGGCCGCCGTCCATCTTCTGGAACTCGGTCATCGGCAGCACGCCAGCCGGTGCCCGCGCCTCGCCCAGCGCGCGCTCGAGGCGCGGGAATCCTTCGGCGAAGAAGATCCGGTCGTTGATGAGGACGCAGTTGGAGGCGTAGTCCTCGCCCGGGAGGGACGCGGACCAGGTCCCAGCCGCGGAAGGCCGGATGGGAGGCGAGGGCGTCGATGACGAGGAGCGTCTTTCCGCCGAGCCAGGCGATGCCGCTCTTCAGGTGCAGGAGGCCCTCGATCCCGCGGAGGTCGACGAGGGTCGAGGAGTACCCGTCTGCCGCGAGACATCGCACGAGCTGCCGCGCGCCGTCGTCGTTGGTGCGCTGCCCGACCGGATGAAGAAGTGGTCGCCCGCCTCGCAGACGTCTCCGCCGTCGACCGTACCCGGGGCCTCGATGCGGCGCAGCTCGGGGAAGAGCGCCGCAAGCGCATCCGCGATCGCGGCGGCCTCGCCCTCGCGGCTCGGAGCGCCGGGCCGCGTCAGCACCGCGCCGCGGCCCGTGATCACGGCCGTGTCCTCCACGAACGTGGAGTCCGGGAACCGCGGATCGGCGGGCAAGCGCGTGAGCGCGAGGCCGCAGTCCTCGAGCGCCCGGCAGTAGCCCTCGTGCTGCGCGAGCGCGGTCGCGACGTCCGGCGTCCCCAGGTCGACCGTGGTCAGGCCGTCGGCGAAGTTGGGCGCGGGGGGCGGACGATGGCGCGGCGGAACATCGGACGCTCAGGCATCAAACGTTGAACTTGAAGCAGCATGACGTCGCCGTCTTTCACGACGTAGTCCTTGCCTTCCTGGCGGACCAGGCCCTTCTCGCGCGCGGCCGCCATGGAGCCGGCCGCGACGAGGTCGTCGTAGGCGACCGTCTCGGCCTTGATGAAGCCGCGCTCGAAGTCGGAGTGGATCACCCCGGCGGCCTGTGGCGCCCGGTCGCCGGCGTGGATCGTCCAGGCCGCGCGCTTCCTTCTCGCCGCCGGTCAGATAGGTCCGCAGCCCGAGCAGGTGGTACGCGGTGCGGATCAGGGGAGGACGACGCCGGAGTCGGCACGCCCAGGTGGGAGAGGTACTCGCGCGCCTCCTCGTCGGGAAGCTCGGCGAGCTCGGCCTCGATAGACGCCGAGACGACGACGGCCTCGGTACCGAGGTGCGTCTCGGCGAACTGCTTCACCGCGGCCACGTGAGCGCGAGTGGCTCTCCGCCGAGCGCGAGCTCGTCCTCGGCCACGTTGCAGGCGAAGAGGGTCGGCTTGGAGGTCAGCAGGAAGAGGCGCGCGGCGATCGCCTTCTCCTCCGTCGGAGAGCGGGGCCGTGAGGGCGCGCTTCCCGGTGTTGAAGTGCTCGAGCGAGTTTGCCCACGCACGTCGCAGCCCCAGCATGGCGTCCTTGTCGCCGCCGCGTGCGAGCTTCTCGAACTTGTCCCGCGCGCGGGTCGCGGTCTCGAGGTCGGCCAGGACGAGCTCGGTCTCGATCGTCTCGATGTCGGAGATCGGGTCAGATGCCCCGCGACGTGGACGATGTTCTCGTCCTCGAAGCAGCGGACGACGTGGACGATGGCGTCCACCTCGCGGATGTGGGAGAGGAACTGGTTGCCCAGCCCCTCGCCCTGGCTGGCGCCCTGACCAGGCCGGCGATGTCCACGAATTCGATGGCGGCGGGGTGATTTTTTCGGACTCGAAGATCTTCGACGAGCGGTCGATCCGCGGATCGGGCACCGTGACGATGCCGACGTTCGGATCGATGGTGCAGAAGGGATAGTTCTCCGCCGCCGCCTTGCGCCGCGGTGATGGCGTTGAAGAGCGTGGATTTCCCGACGTTCGGCAGTCCGACGATGCCGGCGCGCAGCATGGAGCGCGGGAGTATATGGGAAGTTACGAGTTTCGAGTTACGAGTTTCGAGTCGGACCGAACCCGAACCCGAACTCGAAACCCGAAACTCGAGACTCGAAACGAGTCGCGGGCTCGACTAGAATCGCCCCACTGAGCTCCTCATCGTCATCCCCCACTCTTCTGCGCGCGCGGTGTCGCGCTGGCAGATCGTCGCCCTCTCGGTGAACGACGTCATCGGCAGCGGCGTCTACCTGAGCATCCCAGGCGGCGGCGGCGCTCCTCGGTCCGGCCAGCGTCTGGGCGATTCTCGCCGCGGGCGTCTGCGGTGCTCTTGCTCGTGCTCTGCTTCGCCGAGGCGGGCAGCCTGTTCGACGAGCCCGGGGAGCGGCTACGTCTACACGCGCGAGGCGTTCGGCGAGCTGGTCGGCTTCGAGGTCGGCTGGATGACGTGGGTCGCGCGCGTCACGTCGGTCGGCCGGCCTCTCGGTCGGGTTCGCCCGCGGGGTCGGTCGTCTGGAGCGGCGCCGCCGCGGTCTCGGGCGCAGCGCTCATGATCGTCGTGCCGGTGGTTCTCCTGACGTGGATCAACGTGGCCGGCGTCTGCACGGCGCCCGCCCCGCGGTCGTTCTGGTCGGGCAAGGTGCTCCCGCTCGCGCTCCTGGCCGCGCGTCGGTCTCTCCGACTGGTCGCGGGTCTTCCCGGTGCCGCGCCCCCGGCGGGAAGCCTCGGGGCCGCGTCGCTCCTGGTCCTGTTCGCCTACGCCGGGTTCGAGAACACGGCGACGCCCGCCGGCGAGTTCAACAACCCGCAGCGCGACGTCCCGTTCGCGCTGCTCGTCAGATCGGATCGTGACGGCGATCTACACGCTGTTCAGCTGGTCGCGCTGGCCTCGTCCCGGACCTCGGGGCCTCGGACACGCCGCTCGCCGACGCCGCCCCGGGATCATGGGGCCCGGTCGGCGTCTGGATCCTGACCATCGGCGCCGCGCTGTCGGTGCTCGGCACCAACAACAACACGGTCCTGGCCGGCTCGCGCTACCTCTACGCGCTGGCCCAAACGGGCCGGCTGCCCCGCGTCTTCGCCCGCATCCACCCGCGCTACCGCACGCCGTGGGTCGCGATCCTGACCCAGACCGTGCGTCGCGCTGCCGCTCGCGCTGTCCGGCACGTTCGTCGAGCTGGTGGAGCTGTCGGTCATCGCGCGGCTGGCGACCTATATCGGGACGGCGCGGCGGTGCCGGTGCTGCGCCGCAAGCTGCCGGGGACGGAACGGACTTTTCGGCTGCCGGGCGGCGTCCTGATACCGTGCCTCGCACTGGCGATGTGCTTCTACTTTCTGTCCCAGGCAACCGGCAAGCAGCTGTCTCTCGGGCGCGTTGGCCCTCGCGGTCGGGCGCGTTCATCTACTCTTCACGACGCGGGTCCGCGGCGCAGGCCCCGGACGGCGCGATGGAGTAAGAATCATGAGGAGACTCTTGGCGCTGGCCGCCGTGTGTCCTGGGGCCGGCCGTGCGAACCGCTCCGCGAAGACGGCCCGGCGCCGACCCCGAAGCCGCGCCACCGTGCTCAAGGCGGCGCGGATCTTCGACGGCCGCTCGGACTCCGTCGGTCTCGGGCGGAATGGTCGTGGTGGAGGGCACGAAGATCGTGGCCGTCGGCTCCAACCTTCCGGTCCCCGCCGGGCGCCACCGTGATCGACCTGGGCGACGCGACGCTGCTGCCCGGATTCATCGACTCCCACACGCACGTCACCGGCGAGGGCGGCGACAACTACATCGCAGGACTTCTTCGAGGGTCTGCGCCGGCCGGTCACGGAGCAGGGCTTCTCGCGGCGCGCTGTATGCCCGGAAGATGCTCGACGCCGGGTTCACGACGGTTCGCGACGTCGGCAGCGAGAAGGACCTGGACGTCGGCTTGCGCAACGCGATCAACGACGGGCTCAGCCGGGCCCGCGCATGCTGGTCGCGCGCTACGCCCTCGGCGCGACCGGAGGGCACTGCGACAACACCGGCTTTCCGCCCGGCACCTTTGGGGCGGAGCCAGGGGTCGAGCAGGGCATCGTCCATGGCGCCGACGAGGGCCGCCAGGCGGTGCGGCTCGACGTCAAGTACGGCGCCGACGTGATCAAGATGTGCGCGTCCGGCGGCGTGCTGTCGCTCGGCGACGACGTCGCCGCGCCGCAGCTCACCGACGAGGAGCTGACGGCGATCATCGACGAGGCGCATCGGCTCAAGCGCAAGACCGCGGCGCACTCCCACGGCGATCTCGCGGCGCGGTCGGCCGTGAAGGCGGGCGATCGACTCGATCGAGCACGGTTCGTTCCTGACCGACGAGACGCTGTCGCTCATGAAGATCGAAGGGCACGTTCCTGGTGCCCACGTGCCTCGCGGGGCAGTACACGGGCGGCAAGCTGGAACGGTTTCCGCCGGCCATCGCGGTCAAGGCGAAGGCGGCGTTCATCGCGCACGACGAGATGTTTCGCCGGGCGGTGAAGATCGGGCGTCAAGATCGCGTTCGGCACCGACTCGGCGGTCTCCCCGCACGGGATCAACGCGCAGGAGTTCGGCTTCATGGTCGGAGCTCGGGATGTCTCCGGCGGCCGCGCTCCGGTCGGCCGGCCCCAACGCCGCGGAGCTGCTCGGCCTGTCGAGCGAGATCGGCACGCTCGAGAAGGGCAAGGAGGCCGACGTCGTCGCCGTGCCGGGCGACCCGCTCAAAGACATCCATGCGACGGAGAAAGTCCTGTTCGTGATGAAAGGCGGAGCCAGGTCGTCAAGGCGCCGCGCGCGTAGACTCGCTGGACATCCGTCGCGTTCCGTTCTCGTAGGGGCGGCCCTGGGTTGTCGCTGCCTTCAGGGCAGCGCCTCCTACTGCTGGGAGTTTGCCTCGGGGCGCGCGGCCGCCCGTCTCGCGGCCGCCGCCGACTGCCCCGCGCCGATTCTGCATCGAGGCGTCCTCGCCGAGCCCCCAGCAGGGCGGCATCGTCGTCGTGACCCTGACGCTCGAGCCTGCCTCTCGCGAGCGCGGTGCTCACCGACGGCAAGCGCCGTTCGCCGCTGGAGCCGCCGCGCCGGGGAGCGGGCGCCTCTATCGCGGCCTCTGGGGCGTCGATTTCGAGAGCGACGTCGGGGCGCGCCGGGTGTCGCCTCGAAGCGACCGGCCTCTGCAAGGACGCCCGCTCGACGAGCTGGCAGCTGAAGGTCGTTTCCGGCCGGTTTCCGGAGCAGAAGCTGACGGTGGATCCCGCGTACGTGGAGCCGCCGCCGTCCGAGCTGGCGCGGATCGAGCGTGACCGGCAAAGCGTCGCGCCGCGTCTGGGCCGCCGCCCCCAGCGAGACGGCGTTGGGATCGCGCTTTCCTCTTGCCGGTCGAAGCGCCGGTGCGCGAGAACTTCGGCGCGAAACGTGTTTTCAACGGCAAGCCCCGGTCGCGCCACAACGGCGTGGATCTCGCTGCCTCGACGGGAGCGCCGGTCACCGCGCCGGCTCCGGCGGTCGTCGTCCTGGCCGAGGACCTCTACTATTCGGGCGGAACCGTGATCCTGGATCACGGCGGAGGCCTCTTCACGACGTACTTCCATCTTTCGCGCATCGACGTGAAGCTCGGCGATCGCGTCGCCGCCGGGGAGAAGCTCGGCGCCGTCGGCGCGACCGGCCGGGCGACGGGACCGCACTTGCACTGGGGCGCCCGCGTGAACGGCGCCAGGGTCGACCCGCTCGATCTCCTGCAGTTACCGGCGTGGCCGCCGGCTCAACCTCGAGAGTGACCGGTGTGAGAGCCGCGTGTTCCTAGCCAGGTCAGCCCAAGAGCGCTTGGAGAGAAAGACCGATCCTCCAGGCGCTCGTGTGATCGGATCGTCCACGCCGAACCTTCCATCGGGGTAGCCCGCGGTGATGCCAGCCGCGGCGAGTGCCTCGACGAACTGGAAGAATTGGTGGTTCGTCGGTACGTCGCTGAAGGTCTGAGTCGCCGGCGCGGGGCTCACCTGCAGCCTGTAGCCCAGGATGACGCCCACAAAGGACGGATCGGGACCCGTGCTAGCTACAATTTGGAGAACTAGCCGGTGGAAGACGTTGTCGACCGTATAGCCTTGAGCTGAAACATCCCTGCTGTCGAAGCTGCATCCTGGAAAGCCGCTCGAGTTGAGCGCCGCGACCTGCGAAAGATAGGTGCCGTCCCAACTCACGTCGCTGACATAAAGGGAGTCGTTGGCGTCGGCGTTCGGATTGTTGTCGCAATAGTCGAACTCCACGCTCGTGAGCAGTGCCCCCGATGGGAGGTGAGGTGACGCCTGGAACTCCCCGACACTCACCCCAAGGGGATATCGGTCGAATTTGGTCCCGTTCGAGTACGCCAAGGAAGAATCAATCGGCAAGAACTCGACCGCGGCGATCGTGTAGTAGGTAACGTTTGTGATGCCGTAGTTTGGTTTTTCGATCGGGGCCCTCGCGTTCTGGGCCCGCGCGGCGAGCGACACTAAGAAAATGATTGCGAGGCCGGCTGCAACCTTCCGCATCCGCATGGGACCTCCTGTTGTCGGGGGAAAAGGAACCCCTCGGTGCAGCAACTCTATCGGGGGCGGACCCGCTCACGCCGTGAGTAACCCGCTCGATCGCCTGTACTTACTGACGGGACCGCTCAGCCGGTGGATTACTGCGTAAGAAAACTGCCTGACCAGTCGGTCAGGGCGGGTCGCCTTTCCTTCTCAAAACAAAGGGATTACATTGACACTGTTGTGGCCAGTGTCCTGAGACCCCGTCCCACGGATCGATCGAAGTCGAGCATCGTGTTGACGCTGAACGGCGAGTCGACCGAGGCCCTATTCGCGTCGCATAAGACGCTGCTGGAGGTCCTGCGCGAGGACCTCGGCCTGACCGGCACCAAGCACGGCTGCGAGCTGGGCGAGTGCGGCACCTGCACGGTGCTGGTGGACGGGAAGCCGGTGCTCTCGTGCCTGGTGCTCGGGCTCGAGTGCGAGGGCCGCGCGGTCGAGACGGTCGAGGGCATGGCCGGCGCCGCAGGGCCTGCATCCGCTGCAGAAAGCCTTCGCCGACCTCGGCGCGGCCCAGTGCGGCTACTGCACCCCGGGTTTCCTGCTGACGGCGAAGGCGCTGCTCGAGGAGCACCCGAAGCCCACCCTCGACCAGATCAAGGAAGCGCTGGCCGGGAACCTCTGCCGCTGCACCGGGTACATCAAGATCTACGAGGCCGTCGAGCTCGCGGCGGCGTGGATGCGGGGCGAGGACGCTGAGCCGCGCAAGGAATCGCTCTACGGGTTCGACTTTGACGAGAGCGGACTTCTGCCCACGCATCCCAACGTAGGGGCGGCCCTTGCGGCCGCCCGCAAGAGGGCCGACACCGGGACGGGCGGGGCGAGCCCCGCCCCTACGGCCGGGGAAGATCATGAAGGCCCGCACCCGCGTCGTCGGCCGCCGTACCGAAGGTGGACGGACCCGCCAAGGTCACCGGGCAGACCACGTTCGCCGACGACCTGATGCTGCCGCGGATGCTGCACTGCAAGCTCCTGCGCTCGACGTCGCCCACGCGAGGATCGTCTCGATCGACGTCTCCAAGGCGCCTGGCGCGTCCCGGCGTCGTCGCGATCGCGACGGGCGCCGACCTGCCGATCCCCTTCGGCATCCTCCCGGTGTCGCAGGACGAGCACGCGCTGTGCACCGACCGCGTCCGCTTCGTGGGCGACCCCGTCGCCGCGGTCGCCGCCCTCGACGAGGACGCCGCCTTCGACGCGCTGGACGCCATCGAGGTCCGCTACGAGCCGCTGCAGCCGATCGGCACGATCGACGAGGGACTGGCGCTCGCCGGCGGGGATCCCGATCCACGATTACGGCGACTCCGGCAACGTCCACAAGCGCGTCTCGATGGAGTTCGGCGACGTGGAGGCCGGATGCCGTCGCCGACCGGGTGTTCGAGGACATCTACTTCTACGAGGGCAACACCCACCTGCCCATGGAGCAGCACGCCTCGCTCGCGCGACTTCGGACCCGACGGCAAGCTCACGCTCTGGTCCTCGACGCAGACGCCGCACTACGTCCACCGCGCGCTCTCCAAGGTGCTGGAGATGCCGGCGGCCGCATATCCGCGTCATCGCCACCCCCAACGGCGGCGGCTTCGGCGGCAAGAGCGACCCCTTCAACCACGAGATCGTGGTGGCGCAGGCTGTCGCGCATCACGGGACGGCCCGTCAAGATCTGCCTGACGCGCGAAGAGGTCTTCTACTGCCACCGCGGCCGCCACCCGGTGCTGATGCAAGTCAAGACCGGGGTGCGAAGGACGGGACGATCACGGCGATGCACTTTCAGACCCTGCTCGACGGCGGGGCCTACGGCTCCTACGGCGTCGCCTCGACCTACTACACCGGCGCGCTGCAGACCGTGACCTACCAGGTCCCCGCGCTACCGGTTCGACGGCGCGCGCGTCTTCACCAACAAGCCGCCCTGCGGCCCCAAGCGCGGCCACGGCACGCCGCAGCCGCGCTTCGCGCTCGAGGTCGCAGCTCGACAAGATCGCCTACGATCTGGCAATCGACCCGGCCGACATCCGGCGCAAGCATCCTCCAGCCCGCCGAACTCCCTGACCGCGAACTTGCTGCGCGTCGGCTCGATGGGGCTGGGCGAGTGCATCGACAAGGTGGTCGCGGGCTCCGGCTGGAACGAAGCGGCGCGGCAAGCTGCCCTTCGGGCGCGGCCTGGGGCTCGCCTGCTCCTCCTACCTCTGCGGCGCCGGCCTGCCCATCTACTGGAACACCATGCCGCACTCCGGCGTCCAGCTCAAGCTGGACCGCTGCGGCGGCGTCACGGTGTTCTGCGGCGCGACCGAGATCGGACAGGGCTCCGACTCGATGCTGGCGGCGATCGTGGCGGAGGTCCTGGGCATCGATCCGTTCGACATCCGGGTGGTCACGGGCGACACCGATCTGACGCCCGTGGACCTGGGCTCCTACTCCGAGCCGGGTCACCCTGATGATGGGCAACGCAGCGATCCAGGCCGCCGAGCGCGCGCGCGAGATCTGGTCGCGGCGGCCGTGCGCGAAGCTGCGAGATTCCCGAGGAGCGCCTGGCGTTCGCCGACCGGCCGCGTCTTCGACGCGGAGAATCCCGCGCGCGGGGTGACCTTCGCCGAGGCGGTGCTGCTGGCGGAGACGCGACTTCGGCACGCTGGGGACGGTCGGATCGTACACGCCGCCCCGTCCGCCGGCCAGTACCGCGGTGCCGGCGTCGGACCGTCGCCCGCGTACTCTTACTCCGCGGCGGTGGTGGAGGTGGAGGTCGATCCGGAGACCGGGTCGTCAGGTGGACAAGGTCTGGATCGCGCACGACATCGGCAGTCGCATCAACCCGGTGCTCGTCATGGGGCAGGTCGAGGGCTCCGTCTACATGGGCCTGGGCGAGGCGTTGATGGAGGAGATGGCCTATCCGCACGGACGCCAACGGCAACGTCGTCCACAAGTTCCCGTCGCTGCTGGAGTACAAGAGCCCGACCACCTGGAGATGCCCGACGGTCGACACGTACCTGGTGGAGGACCCGGATCCGCAACGGCCCCTTCGGCGCCAAGGAGGTGGGACAGGGGCCGCTGCTGCCGATGATGCCGGCCGTCGCCAACGCGGTTTTCGACGCCGTGGGCGTGCGCGTCGACGAGATCCCCGTTACGCCCGAGAAGGTTGCCCGCGCTCTCAAGGCGAAGGCGCAGGGCAAGGCGCCGCGCGTCGGGCCGGAAGGCTTTCCGACCTTCCGTATCCCGAGCCGATCCACGTTCCGACGCCGGCCGAAGGCGGCGACGGGCGCGCGGTCGACGCGGCGGTCACGGGCGCCGGGGGAGTAGATGACGAGGACGGTCAGGAGTTGCGAGTCATGCGTCATGCGTGGGCTTGCCAAGCCGGCTAACGACGCAAGACCCACGACGCACGCCGGTTCTTCCCATGATGCGCCTTCCCAAGTTCCGCTACTACGCGCCCACCACGGTCAAGGAGGCGCTCAAGATCAAGGCCGGCGAAGGTTCCGAGAGCGCCTTCGTCGCCGGCGGCACCGACCTCTATCCCAACATGAAGCGGCGGCAGCAGACACCGAAGGTCGTCATCGGCCTCATGCGCATTCGCTCCCTGCGGCGGCTGCGCGCGGGCGCGGAGGAGACGTTGATCGGCGCGGGCGTTACGCTCTCGGAGCTCGAGAACCATGGCCGCATCCGGCGGACCATCCGGGCCTCGTCCACGCGATCGCGGAAATCTCCACGCCGCTGCTGCGCAACATGGGCACCATCGGCGGCAACCTTCTGCTCGACACGCGCTGCAACTACTACGACCAGAACTACGAGTGGCGGCAGGCGATCGACTTCTGCATGAAGAAGGACGGGGAGATCTGCTGGGTCGCGCCCGCGTCGCGCGTGCTGGCGGTGCAGTCGGCGGACTCGGTCCCGATCCTGATCGCGCTGGGCGCGACCGCGGCCCTCGCGTCGGCCGAGGGCGAGCGCGAGGTCGCCATCGCGGAGCTCTACCGCGACGACGGCATTCACTACCTCACCAAGAGCCCGACGAGGTGCTGACGGAGATCCGGGTTCCGGCGCCCAACGGGTGGTCGGCCGTCTACAAGAAGCTGCGGCGCCGCGGCGCGTTCGATTTTCCGGTGCTCTCGGTTGCGGCCGCGGTCCGGCGCGAGGGAAACCGAGTGATCGAGTCGCGGATCGTCCTGGGCGCGGTGTCCTCGGCGCCGGTTCGAGCCACCCTGGCCGAGCAGGCCCTGGCCGGCCGCCGGTTGGATGAGGAAACCATTGGCCAGGCCGCCGACGCCGCGGCTGGGCCATCCCGTCCCATGGACAACACGGACTTCTCCTTCCTGTGGCGTAAAGACATGACCCGGAAGTGGGTCGCGGCGGCGCTCCGGCAGCTCGGGGACAGGGGTGGAGCGGCGGCTTAAGGGCTCCTTAAGCCTCGGTTGCACCCCCCGGGGCCCCCTGATATACTCACCGCCTTCTCGTATCGCTGGCCTTCCTGCACGCCTTCCGCGCTGGCTGGACTCCGACGAATCCAACGGGAAGTCGGTTCCGCCGAGCGGCGCGGTCGAAACCGGAACAGCAACGCCGGATAGGACTCTGTTTCGATGAAACTCTACGTTGGTAACCTTCCCTACAACACGACCGAGGACGATCTCCGGACTCTCCTCTCCCAGTACGGAGCGGTCAGCTCCGTCGCGATCATCACCGACCGCGACACTGGGCGTTCGAAGGGCTTCGGGTTCGTTGAATTCGGCAGCGACGACGAGGCGCGCAACGCGATCTCCGCGCTCTCCGGCCAGGAATACGGCGGGCGAGCCCTGACGGTCAACGAGGCGCGTCCCAAGACCCAGAGCGGGGGCGGTGGCGGAGGCCGGCGCGACCGTTACTGAGCTCGTTTACATCGGGCGCGACAAAAGGGGGCTGCGGCCCCCTTTTTCTTTGGCGCCGTCATACCGCGTTAGACTCCCGCTCGCATGACCGGCGTCCGCCTCGAGCGGTGGCAGGCATCCGATGGCCCGCTTTCCGAGAAGCGGATGATGCGCCTGCTCGAGTTCGAGGGTTACGACGTGCTGGTCTTCACGTACCGGCCCGGCACGGTCTTCCCGCAGCACCAGCACGCGCAGGACAAGTGCGACGGCGTTCTGGCGGGAACCCTCCGGATCACCGTGGGAGACGCCGCCTTCGACCTGGGGCCCGGCGACCGCCTCTATGTTCCGGCCGGCACGATCCACGCCGCCGCGGTCCTGGGAGAAACGACCGTCGTCTCACTCGACGGCACTTTGTGGGGAGGATGACGCCATGAGCCCTGAAGCCGACGATCGGGAAACCTTGATTCGCCGCTACGAGGAAGGACCGCGCAAGCTCCGGGCGGCCCTCGCCAAGGTGCCCGCCGAAGCGATGCAGTGGCGGCCGGGCGAGGGCAAGTGGTCCGCGCATGAGGTGGCGATTCACTGCGCCGACTCCGAGACCAACGCCGCCGCGCGGGTTGATTCAGTGCCTTTCTGCGAGAATGTAGTGCCGAGTCCTTCCCGTAATTGTCGTCGATCGCGGCCTTGGTGCGCGCACGTACGCACGGAAGGCGACGCCCGGCGTCATGGCATGACGACGCTCCAGGTACCGAGTGCCTTGAACGGATTCCCGCCCACGGCTCGATCCACGAAGACATCCGCGAACCGCCGGGGCCCGGAGCCGGTGCTCGTCGACAGCGCAAACGAAGCCGGCATCGCTCCGCCGACGAGAAAGTACGCATTTGTCGCTCCACCGACAGTCGCACCGAACTGGCTGTTGGCCAGTGGGTCGTTGAACCAGAGTCGCGCCGTGCCACTCCGATGGCCGGCGACGTTCTGCGCGATCCGGACCGACAGCCGGACGCTGAAGGTGGCGCCCTGATCCAGCAAGACCGATTGATTCAGCGTGAGGTCGATCGTGCGCAGCACGGCATTGTTGAAGCCGCTGCTCCCGCCGGCAACGCCGTTGAGCTGGCCCGATCCAACGACCGCACCGTTCTTGAGCACTTCTGCCAGGAGATCGAACTTCGTGCCGACGTCATCGCTGTTTCTCAGGCCGAGCCAGACGCGGGCTGGTGTCAGCGCCGTCAACTGGTTCAGGCGCTGCAGAACGACGAAGGGGGAGAGCGAGTCGACAGCGGCGCAGACGACCTCGCTGGCCGTGTCGACTGAACTGGTGCGATCCACCCATGAGCCGGCCTCGAAATGGAACAATCCCGGTTCGCCTGTGAAGCTCGCGCCGGAGTAGTTGATGCACACAGTCAGTGGCGGCGCATACGCTGCGTTGGTCGCCAGTTCGTAATACACCGGCGGATCGCCCAGTGCGAACCCCGCCGGCGGCGCTGGTCCACTGCTGCTCGTCGTGAGGGTCGTCGTGCCCGTCTGGGTCACGGACGTGAACGACAGGAGCACCGGAGCGGCACCAGAGGCCGTGTCAGTGGGCTGGACGCTTACGTTACTTCCAACCGGCGTATTGTTGCCGCCCGTTGAATAGATCTGCCAGACGACCGCATGAGTCTCGCCGGCGCCCGTTCCGCTGTAGCCGGCGACTTGTCCGCTGTCGTTCACCGCCACGGGCATCGCTGCACCGCCCAGGGTCGGGAGGTCGACTATCCCGTCTTCCTGAGTCCAGGAGAACGGGTGGTACAGGTTGCCAGCGGCATTGGAAATCCACCCGACGACTCGACCACCATCACTGATGGCCACGGCCTCGCTGTAGCTGGCACCCGGCGTGAGATCGACCATGCCCGTCTCCGGCGTCCACAAGAACGCGTGGTTATGCGAGGTGCCGGATGTGCTGGCCAGGCCGACTACTCGACCGCCGCTGTTTATCGCATTGGCCTGACTGTAGCTCCCCCCTAGCGTTCCCAGATTGGTCATCCCGGTCGCGGCCGTCCACAGGAACGCGTGGTCCTCGTTGCTGGCCGTGCTGGCTGTTCCGATGACCTGACCAGCGTCGTTGACTCCGAGCGCCGTACTGGACGACCCACCGAGAGTGCCGAGATCGATCATGCCGGTTGCACTCGTCCACGAAAACGCACGATAGTCGCCGGCCGCCGTGTCGGCACTCCCGACAACCTGGCCGGTGTTGCTGAGTGCCGCCTTCTCGCTTGGCTCGGCGTAACCGCCACCCAGGTTTCCGAGATCTGTCATGCCCGTTGCGGGATCCCACAGGAAGGCGTGCGATTCGGCATCGCCGGCAAGCCCCGAGAATCCAGCGACCTGGCCGCTGTCGTTAATGGCTCTCGCAAAACTCGAGCAGCCGCCCAGTGTGCCGAGATCAACAGTCCCAGTCGCCACTGTCCAGACAGCCGCGTGCGCTCCACAGCCACTGGGAAGACCTCCCACGACCTGACCGGCCCCATTCACGGCGGGGTCTTCGCCGCCGAGGCCGGTATCAATCATCCCCGTGCCCGGGGTCCACGAGAAAGCATGGCTGGGGCCGCTGGCTTCCGAGACTCCCGCGGCCTGACCGGCGTTGTTCATCGCCGTCACGCGGCTGGTCGTGCCGCCGAGCGTGCCGAGGTCGATCATGCTGATGTCGGGCTGGGCGCCCACCGACGAGCCCACCAGAACTCCACCGATCACCGCAAGCACCAGGTACCTGACCAGGATTGGGCGACGGACGGAATCGACGGAGGTCGCGCGGCTGAGAGACGGCAAACGGATCCCGACGAACGAAGAGGGCTGTCGCATGAAGCGTCTCCGCTGCTGAATCAAGCGCTCCTGCGTCCGCACATCGCAACGCGGAGCATACGGCTCGCTATCCTGAATCGGAAGTGTCGGGGTTATATCACCCGGAAGCCCTCACGGCAAGGTCATTTCTCAGGCCTTCTCGAGAAGTGAGCGGATCGGGCGGCTCGATTCGCGCACGTCAGAACTGTATTCGCACACGCAAGATTGAGTCGGCAAATCCGAGACCCTCGAACAAATCCGCTGGTGTTGCGGTGATTCACTGCGAGACACTGCATCAATCTCGACGGTAAGCCGCTTGCTTCCACCCGGATGGTCTTCCCCACCTGGAAATCCCGGTTGTGTGCGGTGCGTGCACCTCCGTGCAGACACTGAAGGAGAGGACACAGCAGGTGAACGTTTCCGCTTCAGCCGCGAGAGCGCGCACGAGTCTTCGGCTTGACGCGAGATATCAGACGCGCTCTCGTCGGCTGCAAGCGGCTGTTAGCCGGCCGACTGTCCCTATGTTCCGGGTTGCGCCCGCTCTCGCTGGTAATCGGCAACGAGCCGACGCGCGAGATCCCGCTCTGCCCCTTGCAAGTCGACCGAGTTCTGGTCCTCGAGGAGACACGCGACGATTTCATGCTCACGGTCGTCTCGGATTCGGCCTCTCGCGAAGACGGCGGGGATCGCCTGCCAGACGGCCATCGGCCCTGACCAGACGTACAGACGGTAGATTCGGTTGTCGAGGACCAGCGGCTCGGAGAACGCCAGGTCGCCGCGTTCACGCCAGCCCGCATTCCGGCCGTCCGTCGATCGCCAGAACAACAGACGGTCGTCAAAGAGCTGTCGGAGGAATCGGACGACGTCCGTGGTGAGCCGCTTCGCACGTTCAGGACCGTCGAGGTGAGAGTCGTAGTTCGTGAAGTGGCTCACGATGATGTCACCGACGGTGACGATGGCACTGACATTCGTCGCGATTCCGGTGTCCTCGACAATGACCTCACCGACGTCAGGATGCTTCGCCGGAACCACAGCAATCGCCCCCAGACCTGAGCCGGCACGCAACCCATGATCACTGAATTGCTCCGTCAGCGTTGCAAGCAGAACTTCGCGAACTCGCATTTGTCCTTGTCCGGCTGACTACTATTAGACTGCAAAGGCTCAACCCACGGTCAATCAACGCGCAGGACTAGTTGGAACGAGCAATGCTCGCGTGATCGCATGGCTGGGTTCTCGCGATACGAAGACATTGTGGCGTGGCAGCTTGCCGACGAATTGAAGCGGGATGTGTTTGCATTAACTGCCAAGGGGCCCGCCGCAAAGGACTTCAAATTTCGCGATCAGATTCGGGATTCGGCGGCGTCGGCCACGCGCAACATCTCGGAAGGATTCGGCCTGTTCCGGCCCGCCGAGTTTGCCCGGTTTCTCAATTACGCGCGCGGGTCGCTCACCGAAACTCACAACAGCCTGCGCGATGGCCGCGACCGCGGATACTTCACACACGGCCGACTGGGACCGCTTGTCGCGTCTCGCCGGACGAGCGGCCAAAGCCACCACCCGGCTCATCCTGTACCTGGAATCCTGCTCGCCGAAGAAGCGACCTCGTCGGGCCCATCGACAACGCCGTCGACCCCCTCGAAACTCGTGAACTCCCGTGAACCGTTCGAACCCCTTGAACCTCTTGAACCCCTGGAACCTCTGGAACCTCTCGAACCTCTCGAACCTCTTGAACCTCAGCGCGTTTCGGGACGTTGAAACGCGTCGGCGTGATCGGCGGCCCACTGGCGAAAGGTGCGCGCCGGCGATCCGACGACGTCGGCCACGGTGGACGTCACGAACGCCGGGCGTCCGATCGTCGCCCCCCACGCGGCGAGCAGCATGTCCACGACCGGGCCCGGCCAGCTACCCGCCGTCTCGCGCCGGAACTCTTCCGGCGACAGCTCCTCGAACCGGATCCGGCGCCCGATGGCGGCGCCGATGATGCTCACCTGCTCGGCCTGACTCAGTGACTCGGGGCCCGTGAGGACGTAGTCGCCTCCGGCGTGCCCGTCCTCATACAGTGCACGCGCCGCCACGGCCGCGATGTCGCGCTCGTCGATCGGTGCCGTCTCGGCCGCGCCGTAGGGCCACCGGACGACGTCGCCGTCCCGGATCTGGGCCGCCCACCAGAGCAGCGCGTTCGACGCGAACATCCCCGGCCGGATGATCGTCGACGCGAGGCCGGCGGCCGCGATCAGGCGCTCGATGTCGGCGTGGAGGACAGCCATGGGGTTCGGCTGCTGGAAGAACGGGTGCGGCGTTCGGTGCGGCGAGGAGAGAAAGACGACGCGCCGCGCGTGCGGACGCGAGACGCTCGACGACGGCCGGAGCGGTGGTCGGCGGGGCGGTCCAGACGAGGAAGACCGCACCTACGCCCTGCAGCGCGGCGTCGAGCGATTCGGGCACGGTGAGGTCGCCCGCGACGACCTCGACGGCCGCCGGCAACCCCGCCGCATCCGGTCGGCGCGTGAGCGCGCGCACCGGCACGCCCGCGCCCAGCAGTTGGGCGACCACCGCACGCCCGACCCGGCCGGTGGCTCCCGTCACGAGGACGGGATGCACGCGTGCGCCTGTCACGAGGGACTCGATAGCCAACTGAAGCTCAACGCCACTACGGAACGAACCATCGGAGGTGGCGCAAAGCCTCCCAGAATCTGGCGCCAAACCGAGCTGCGAGGGCTCCCGCAATGACTCCGGCCGCGATGAACGTCCCGGCAAACACAACTGGGTCTTGAACCGCGTAGGACGCGACCAGCCAGAACGCGACGACCAGACCCACGATCGATCCGCAAACAAAGCCAAGGAATCCCGTCAAACGATCCGGTTGCATGTGCTTGTCCAAAGGACGCAGTTCTCTCTCAACCGAACCCGCCCGCCTCGAAGGAATCGGTTTCTCTTAGGCCTCAGACTTCGGCCGGGCGAACCAGAGTAACGCTGTGGGAACGATGCCGAGAGCTGAGAAGACGAGCCAATCGCTGAGCGGCCCATTGCCGGGATCAACCAGAGGGTTGACCAATACGAGCACAGTATAGACGACGAAGCTGGCAAACGGGGGCGCCCAGAGCGCAAACATCGGCCGCACGATGTAGAGAACGCTTAGCAGAACGATCGCAACATACGGCACCGCGCCAAGAGGACCAGCGTCTTCAAGTGCCATGGCCGAGAAAAGGAACGCCACTGCCGCAGGGACCAACGCTACCCAACGGAATCTGGCACGTCGTCTCGCGAACAGTTTCTTCATCAAGCCGAGCTGCCCACGCCTCGAAGGCCCATAACGTTGCGCTTCAGCTGCGGCGCTTCGCGAACGCACCCCGACGCTGCAAGCGCCGGTTACGCCGCACGGGTTCGGCTCGTTCAGGCATCGCGGCAAAGGATTCCGCGACCACAAAAGAGCTGCCGAAGTGCAGCAGCGACACGGTCAGGCGCCGCTCCGACCACCTGGAGCCAGACCAATACAGCGCCCGTCGGTGCTTCTTGCGCGTTGCGGCGAATCCCGCTCCCTTGAGTCGCCGGCGATATATTTCCAGGAGGAAAGCAGGCCCGCTGATGACGAACGAATCGCCGCCAGCCGCGCCGACCGACGCCGCACCGGGCACGAACCTCTCAAAGTCGATCCAACCATTGACGGATTGCTCGTGCGCCTCCAGCATCAAGCCTCTGCATTCGGCGCGGGTACGCCCGCCGATGGTCACCTTGAGCGACGCCTTCGGACTGGAAGACTGTGACAACAGAGGATGATTCGTCTTCCAGAAGTTCAGCCCACCACCGTTGAACTCTGTCAACGAGACCTGGCGAACGCTCCGGCACGTCACAATCCACGCCGGAGGTGTCCCATCGGACGGAACCGGAAACAGCTCGAATCGAAGCGTCAGATCTCGCCGTTCATAGGAAACCGACGTTACGGTCAACCAGTGCTCCGACCTGGCCATCTTTACGAGTTCGTTCATGTTTGAGCCGGTGCGGCCTTACGGCCGTCGCCGTCCAGGGCGCTTCCAACGGCCTTGGCTGAACGCCATGTCAGGCGTCCTCGTCGTCCGGCAACAGCCACTCAGGTCGTAATTCCCCCGCCGCAAGCATGTTCGATACGACGTCTTGAATCGTGGCGCGATCGAGCCTCTCAACGAGGAGATCCGGCGGAATGACATATTTGGCAGGCACTTCGTCGGTGTTCTTCTTGTACGGCCAGGAGTAGCGAGCCAGAGGGACGAAATCAAAAGTCCAGACGTTCAGGCAATACCGCTTTCCATCGGGCAACCTGATCACAACGTTGGCGAAGTTCTCCATCGGACTGTTCGCCGGTTGATCGATCGGATCACCGACCTCGAACTCCAACCAAAGATCGAAGTCACTCATGGTCTTCCCCTGGCACGCCCCCATAACGGCATCCCCTGGCACGGCACCAATCGACAGGTCGATCAGTTCCAAGCCGAGCTCTGCCGCGCGCCGCCGGAGCGTAAGAATGACGCGGTCGCGATGCCGCGCATCATACGCTGCCGCACCCGGTCGCGGAGACCAGGCCGTCATTCAACGTCCGAGAGACCACACACGAGGCCCGATTCAAAGCGGCCTACTCGGAACTGGGAGGCGCCTGCTTGCGACTCGACCAGAAGATCGCCAGACCCAATGCCCCGATGAGAGCGAGTACGACCAACAATTGGCCGAGCCCAGGCAGCCAACCCAGTCGAGCGATCCACAAACCTGTGGCAACAGCCGACACCCCTGCTGCTAGGAGGAGCAGGACAGCCCCAACCTTGGGGAAGGCCACGGATGTTGCGATCAATGGGAGGAGGATCAACGGAGCCAGGAGGGCCCACTCGCCCTCAGGCAGGTCTTGATTCCTAAGCGTAAAGCAGCTCCTTGCACTCGGCAGGAACACCAAGAGACCGATCGCCACGCCAAGCCACCGCGCAGACGTCCGCACAAGGTTGAGTTTCGACATTTCAGGCGCAACCACTGATGAGAGAAGGACCCATTTCGTAGCCGCAACACGCAATGCCCGGGCGATCGCGCGGGTGTTCTCGCATTACGAAGATATGGTGACTCGACTCAGACCGAGTTGCAGAACGAGCCGTGTGCGGGTGGCCGCGAACGGGCGCCCGCTCGGGCGCGGAGGCGTCAGCCGTGACCATCGCTTTTCGCCGAGCACCCGAGTGGGCTGTTCGCGGACAGGACCCGGCGGCGGCTGGCTTTGCAACACGCTCTCGCTTCAGCTCTGACCTCTGCCTAATGCCGAAAATGTCGTCGTCCGGTAAACACCATCGCAATCCCATGTTCGTCGGCCGCGGCAATGACATCGGCATCCTTCACCGATCCCCCCGGCTGCACGACCGCCGTTGCGCCGGCGGCGGCCACGGCATCGAGGCCGTCGCGAAACGGGAAGAACGCGTCCGAGGCGCAGGCCGATCCTGTAAGTGACACCTTCGCGTCACGCGCTTTCATGACCGCGACGTTCGCCGCGTCCACGCGGCTCATCTGGCCGGCGCCGACCGCGAGCGTGCGCTGCGCGTCGGTGAAGATGACGGTATTCGACTTGACGTGCGCGCCCACTCGCCACGCAAATCGCATGCGCCTGCCACTCGTCGGCAGTCGGCTGGCGTCTGGTCGCGACGCTGAACCCGTCGGGCATCGTCTCGGCGCTCCAGGCCGCGCGGGCTTCGACGACGCGATCGCGTTCCTGCACGAGCGTCGCGCCAAGAATCGACCGGAGCTCGGTGCCGGCGCCCGTCAACCGGGAAAAGTCAGCGACGACGACTCGCATGCCCGCCTTGCGCGCCAGCACGGCGCGCGCCGCATCGTCCACGCCGGGCGCGATGAGCGCGTCGATGCGCGTGGACGCTATCGCTTCGGCGGCCGCGACATCGACGGTCCGGTTCAGCGCGACGATGCCGCCAAACGCCGCGATCGTGTCGGCGTCGCGGGCGCGAACGTAGGCGTCGGCGGGAGCGTCGCCGATCGCGGCCCCGCACGGGTTCGTGTGCTTGACCACGGCCGCGGCGGGCTCGTCGAATTCGAGGACGATCCGGGCCGCGGCATCGAGATCGAGCAGGTTCGTGTACCAGAGCTCCTTGCCCTGGAGAATGGTCGTCCGGCTGAAACCGGACGCGACTGTTCCTGGTCCGTCGCCGTACCACGCCGCGCGCTGATGCGGGTTCTCGCCGTAGCGGAGGTCGCGAATCTTCTCGAACGTGAGCTGCATGCGCGACGGCAGCTCGTCGAGCGCCTGGCCCCTCACGAACGTCGAACCGCTCAACGCGACGGTCGACAACGTCGCGGCGATCGCCGTGTCGTACGCCGCGGTATGCGCGATGGCTTTCCGTGCGAGGTCGAATCGAAACTCGAGGCTCGGCGTCTGGTCGAGGGCGGTCAGAATGCCTGCGTAGTCGGCCGGATCGACCACCACGAGCACATCGCGGAAATTCTTGGCAGCCGCGCGCACCATCGACGGACCGCCGATGTCGATTTCCTCGACGAGCGCGTCGAATGGCGTCGCCGGGTTGGCGGCGGCAGCGGCAAACGGGTACAAGTTGACCACGACGAGATCGACAAGACCCAGGCCGAGGCGTTTCGAGGGCGGCGAGATCGTCGGGGTGATCGCGGCGCGCGAGGATGCCGCCGTGGATGGCCGGGTGCAGCGTCTTGACGCGGCCGTCCATCATCTCGGGAAAACCGGTCAGTTCGGAGACGCCGACGACGGCAAGCCCAGACGCGGCCAACGCCCGCGCGGTGCCGCCCGTGGAGACAAGCTCGAATCCCCGGGCCGCGAGGCCGCGCCCCAATTCGACGAGGCCCGTCTTGTCCGAGACGCTCAGCAGGGCTCTTGGCATATTGACCAAAGTTCAGTGTTTTCAGTATTATCTACCCGACGCCGGGCGGGCCTGGCGCCGAAAGGGAAAGGCCGCACAATGCGGCCTTTTTTTTTGCTTCGGCAACAACTGCCGGGGCTGGTTCAATGACGCGGCGGCACGCTGGCGTCGTAGCAAGCAGGAAGAAGAACGATGCGTATCACAGGTAAGGTCAAGTGGTTCAACAACGCCAAGGGTTACGGGTTCATCGAGCGCGATGGCGGTAGTGACGTGTTCGTTCACTACTCAGCCATCCAGGGCGACGGATTCCGCTCGCTCGAGGAAGGCCAGGCGGTCGAGTTCGAGATCGTTGACGGTCCGAAGGGCCCGCAAGCCGGCAACGTCAACAAAGTCTGAAACCGCGCACAGGCAGGGCCGAGGGCCAGGGGCAACCCGGCCTTCGGCCCCACGCCTCCGATTAGTCCCCCGTACCTTTGAGCGCCCGCGCCGTAAAGTTCACTTTCCCGTCCTTCACCGCCACGCGAAACGCCACCTCGGGGCTCCCGCCTTCCCGGAGCTTGTTGACCTGATTCTTCACCAGGTCCGCGAACTTGTGGTACGGCAACGCCTCTTCCCCGAGCTCGCGGCGGGCTTCGACGAGCGAGTCGTACAGATCGTGCAGCTTGTCCGGCTCGCGGAGCGGATCGCTGAACGACGCCACGTGGAGGACCCGGTTCTCGGGCTTCTTTTTCTCGACCGGCTTGTCCGTACGCTGGTGGACGAAGGGACCCGATCGTCCTTCTTCCTTCGCCCGAAGCCCGCGATCCCATAAGTCGACGAACGCCGCGTACCGCGACTGCAGCGTCAGGAAACGAAAGCGGTCGCCGGTGTTCGGGATGTGCGCCCGATCGAACTGCTTGACGAGCGCATCGACGCGGCCACGCGTTTCCCAGGGCGGTTTGTTCGACCGTCCGGCGAAAAACATGTTGTATTCGGCCTCGAGCCGCTTCATTTCGACTTCGAGCCGTTGCAGGTCGCGTTCGGTCGTGCTGGTGATGTCGGCCACGGCCTATTGGTAGAGAAGGAAATAGAGGAGCGGCAGCCACAGCTCGCGCGCGTACGGCATCGGCCGATCGTCGATCAACACCACAGTGTCGTGCGACGGCCCGACGATTTCGAACAGATCGCGAAGCCGCGACACGTCCCTGGTCCAGAAGCGCGCGCGATAGCGAAGCGAAGCGCCGCTCCCGGTTTCACCAAACTCGGCCGACTGCCGCGCCAGGTCGAGCGCCCGCGGAAAGTCGGCGATGTCGAGCCTTGGAAAGACAATGGTGATGGAAAACGGGCGCGGCTGGGCGCCAAAGAGCGCGTCGTGCAGATCGGGGTCGAGGGCGGCCAGTTCCTCGTCGGTGGGCTGCTCGGAGAGATTGGCATAGGGCCAAAACCGCTCGAGCGGCCGGAACTTTGGCTGTTCCACGATACCCAATTGTATTGCAGAATGGCAGCATGGCAGGGTGGCAGGACGTGAAAGGGAAAGACGTGAAAGACGTGAAAGACGTGAAAGATTGGACCGGCCGAAAAACTCGTGCAGCCTCTGTCGCCGTGGCGGCGCTTGTCATTATCTTGGGCGCATTCTGGGGCCTGTCGGGTCTCCAGGCGGTGTCGGGCAGCCAGGCGGCGCCGGCCCCGCGGCCGTTTGCCGCACTCGTCGAACAGCTGTCCGAGCCGAACGGTGCGTTCGACACTGACAACCTCATTTCCAACGAGACGTCGTATCTGCACGTGACTCCGGCGCTCGAGCAGGCGGGCGTTGGCGGCGTCTATATCGGCGTCGGTCCGGATCAGAACTTCTCTTATATCGCCCGCCTCCGCCCCACCGACGCCTTCATCGTGGACATCCGTCGCGACAACCTGCTCATGCACCTGCTGCTCAAGGCGCTCTTCGCCTCGTCGCGAAACCGGGCCGAGTTTGTCAGCCTGCTCACCGGCCGGCCGGCGCCGGATCGGGTGGAGACATGGCGCGACGCGAGCATCGAGAAGATCGTCGCCTACATCGACGAGACGAAAGCGGCCGCGGCCTCGGCGCGCCGTGAGGATGTCGAGCGGCTGCGCACGGCGATCAGGCGATCCGGCGTGCCCGTGTCAGCCGAAGAGTTCCGGACGATCGACCGATTTCACGCAGCTTTTGTTGACGAAGGACTGTCGCTCCGGTTTCACTCAACCGGACGACCGGCGCGCGAATACTACCCGACGTACCGCGACCTGCTGCTCGAAACCGATCGGCAGGGCAGAAAGAGATGCTATCTGGCGTCGGAGGACGACTTTCAGTTCGTCAAGACGCTCGAAGCGCGCGACGGCGTGATCCCGGTGGTGGGCGACCTGGCCGGACCGCATGCCGTGGCGGCAATCGGGCAGCTGATGACCGAGCGCGGCCAGCGCCTGTCGGCGTTCTACGTGTCGAACGTCGAGAACTACCTCTTCCGGGACGGCAGCTACACGCGGTACGTCGCGAATCTGAAACGCCTGCCGCATTCAGATCGCAGTCTGATCATTCGTGCGATCTTCGGCGGGTATTCGCTGCCTGAATCGGCGCCGGGCTACTACAGCACCTCCACCGTCCAGCCCCTGAACGAGCTTCTCGCGAACTGCGCCGCCGGGTGCCGCAGCTACTACGACCTGCTTCGCCGGTAAAGGCCCGACTGAAGAAGAACCGCCCACGATCAACGCAGAGCCCGCTGAGACCGCAGAGGCTCGTTCTCGTGAAAGCCCTTGCCTGGCCTTGGTGAGACAGCGGACGATTCGACGCGTCGCGAAGCGACGCACGCAGGCGGAAGGATCGAAAACACGAGCTTTGGATGATCGCGACCGGCTCGTGTTCTCGATCCTCCCGCCTGTGTCGCTCGGCCTGCCTGAGCAGGCCGAGGTCGAATCGTCTCCATCTCTATGTCTCTGTGACTCTGTGGCCCGTTGATCGGCGACGCTGTACCGAATTCATCAAGTACGGCCCACTACACCACGGCGTAAACGCGAACAGGACCGCCTGACGCGCCCTCGTGCTTTGGCGCACCGATGATGATCGTGGCGCCTGCGGGCGGCACAGAATTCAGGTTGGCCAGAAGCTCGACACCGTACTTCCCCGCGCCAAGGAGCGCCGTGTGCGCGACGAACTTGCTGGCCGACGCGGCGTCAAGGCTTAGCGTGTCCACGCCGGCGCCGACGATGTCGCGTTCCTTGGCGAGAAACTGCGCCGCCTCCTCGCTGAACCCCGGTGCATGCATCGTGCCCTTGGCGTCGCGGTTCAGGAACCGGTCGGCGTTGCCGACGCGCGAGTCCCAGCCGGAATACATCGCGACGAACGCCCCGCCAGGCAAACGGCCGTGACGCTTCTCCCAGGCCAGCACATCGTCCACCGTCAGCAGCGTGTCGGCGTTCTTCGCCGCGCGGTCGGCGATCGACACGACCGCGAGCGGCGCGAAGAACTTCTCGGCCGGAAGCGTGTCGGCGGTGAGCCCGGTCGCGACGAAGTGCACCGGCGCGTCCATGTGCGTCCCCGTGTGCTCGTCGAACGTCAGCTCGTTGGCGAAGAATCCGTCCTTCGCGATCGAGAACTTCGGACGGATTTGAACGGGCTTGAACGCCGGAAACACCGGCGTCTTCGGCGAGAACGTGTGCGTCAGGTCGTGAACGTCACGGAAGCCCTTCGCCAGCCTGATCGGTTTCTGCGGCTGCGCCCATGCCGGCGCTGCAACAGCCGATGCGGCCGTCCCGCCGACAGCGGCCAGAAAACCGCGCCGGGAGATCTGCTGTCGAACGGATTCAATGACGTTTGGTGCGCACATGCGGGGCCTCCCTGATCACAAGGGCTAAGGGATGAGGGCTAAGGGCTAAGCGCTGAAAGACAACGAGGGCCACGCTAGTCGACGAAGGGATCTGGCAGCGGCGATTCCGCCAGCGCGCCGACGACGGTGGTCCATTCGCGGACGCGCCACGTCTTCACCAG
Organism: uncultured Acidobacteriota bacterium; assembly: GCA_963755195.1. GTDB lineage: Bacteria > Acidobacteriota > Vicinamibacteria > Vicinamibacterales > CAVVIG01 > CAVQJU01. The sequence goes on from CAVWIZ010000003.1 coordinate 44,113, forward strand.
GCCGTTGACGACGTAGGGATCCGCAGTCGGCGAAAGCCCTCGCTACTTCGGGCGATGCGCCACGAAAGATCAGGACGGCGCCGTCAACCGGATCGGCGAACGCGCCCCCCAGGACCAGATCTCCGCGCGCGACCGCCTGCCGTGCGTACGCAATGTGCGCGGCCCGGAACGGCATCCGCCGTCTGGCGTAGTCGTCAACGACGTCGTAAAGCAGTACGTAGTGCATCTTCTCAGCCGAGCTTGTTCACGATGTCGCCAACACGGATCGTGCCGCCCTCAACGACCCTCGCGTTGATGCCGCGCAGGCACAATTCTCGCCCAACCGGCGAGTTGACGAACCTCATCGCGTCCACGCCGAATCGTGCGACAAACTTTGCACAACCGGTGTGGGGCTGATCGGTCACTTCGATCACCGCGGTTCCCAGCAGGAGTCGAGTGCCGGCGGGAAGATTTGCCGCGCTGAGGTCCATGTCGACATAGAGCTGGTCGCCGGCAAGCGACCAGCGGCTCTTTTCTCCGGCCACGAGCGCCGCGGCGCGCGCGTTCATGATGTTGAGCTGCATGTCGCGATGCGGCGATCCATCGGCTGTGCGCCCGCTCTTCCGCATGCGCCACGTGTCGCCCACCAGGCCTTCGCTGACATCGAGCCGGCCTTCCTGCAGAACCTCGCGCTGCCCGACTTTCGGCCGGCGCACGATCAGCTCCAGCACACCCGCGTCCGTCGGCGCGCTTCGAATATCCACCAGTCCCGCCTCGAGCTCCTCCGTTGTCAGATGCTTCACGGCCTCCCACTCCATGACGGTCGGTGAACCCCTTCTCACAAACCAGACTCCGGCGGCGGATGAATGTTGTCCACCCAGGCAACCTGCTCGGGCGGCTCCGCCGGCGCGATGTCGAGGTTGACGACCACCGGATCCTGACCGCTCCGCACGAGGACGCAGCTGAGCGGCTCGTCGCGGCTCGCGTTGATCTCCTGATGGGGCACAAACGGCGGCACGTAGATGAAGTCGCCCGGGCCGGCTTCTGCGACGTACTCGAGCCGCTCGCCCCACCGCATCCGCGCGCGTCCGGTGACGACGTAGATGACGCTTTCGAGATCGCCGTGATGATGCGCGCCCGTCTTGGCGTTGGGATGGATCGTCACCGTGCCGGCCCAGAGCTTGCTCGCGCCCGTCCGCGCGTTGGTGATCGCGGCGGCGCGGGTCATGCCCGGCGTCTGCGGCGTGTTCACGTCGAGGTCGGAGCCGGACACGATCCGGACGCCGTGATCTCTCCAGTGGTCGGACGGCAGATCGCTCACGGCTTGGGCCCGTAAAGCTTCTCGCCGGCCTCGATGCGCACGCTCAGTCTGTTTTCCTTGGGCGGCAGCGGACACGTGGCAAACGCGTTGTACGCGCAAGGCGGATTCTGCGCGCGGTTGAAATCGAGCGCCAGCTTCCCATCCACCGGCATCGGCGTGTACAAGAAACGCGCGGCCGCGTCCGTTTCCGTTCCGCTGGTCAGGTCGCGGAAGATGAACCAGAGTTCGTTCTCGTGGTCCGGGTCGCTGATGGCCATCATCTTGAACTGCCGGCCGCCGATCGACACCGTGGCCAGCCCCGGGCTCACCATCTCGTCGATATCGCCGAGGATATTCGGAATCTGTAACTTCCTGGGCGTGTCGTAGGGCACGAACTCGCCGTCGACGATGTACGCCTCGTTGACGGGATACCACTTCAAGCCGGTGAATTCCTTGCGAAGGGGATTGTTCTTGTCCCGCAGCCGAATGGAGAGGCGATCGCCGCTCTTGTGCACCCACAGCGTCAGATCCTGCAAGCCAATCCTGTCTGGGCTCCCGGTCGCGTCAGATTTCAGCGACGCGGTGGTCACCGTTTCACCGTTGAGCGCAAAGCTGACGCCGGGCGCGGCCGTGACGGCCACCTTCCCGTCGCGGAGTACGAACGTCCCGGCGCGGGCGGGCGCGCCGGCCGGCAACACGATGTCGTTGGCCTTGTCCGATCCGAAACTCGTCTGGGGCTTGGTCAGGAAGAACAGTCCGGCGATCGTCAGCCACCCCGTGTCTGTCTTCAGCACGGCCTCGCGAGCCTGCCGGAACTTCTCGATGTCGGCGCTATAAGAGGCAGAAAGGGCAGAATTGGCGGGAATGGCGGGATTGGCGGGAACGGCCGGAGCGGCTGTTTCAGTCGTGGCGCCCCGCCCGCAGCCTGCTCCCGAGACACTCGACACGACCAGGACGATGGCCGTCAGCAAACGCATCACGAGGCGCCCTCCTTGAGCGCCGTCACTTCCATCTCAATCCGCATCCGCGGGTCCGCCAGGCCGGCCGAAATCATCATCGCGGCGGGCCGCACGTCGCCGAAGGTACTTGCGGAGGATCGGCCAGCACTCAGGAAAATCCTCCGCCCTCGGCAGGACATACGTAACCCGCACCACGTCGCGGAGACTCGCTCCGGCTTGCACCAGGGCCGACTGAATGTTCCGCAGGCATTGCTCGGTGAGGCTCTCCGAGATCGTCATCGCCTCGTAGTCGAATCCGGTTGTGCCCGAAACAAAGATCCAGTTGCCGTCCACGACGGCTCGCGAGTAGCCGATCTCCCGCTCGAAGGTCGATCCAGAGCTTATCAGTCGTCGCGTCACGCGCGCTCCCCCGCCAACCGCAAGCGTCTTGCGCCCGCACTCCTGTCAGGCAGCTTTTCGGACCACCCAGGTGGTCATACAGCGCTGATCATGCACGATCGTGGTCTTCAGGGGATCGAGGAATGTGCCGCCCAGTTTTCCCGTGAGCTCGACGAGAAGCGTCTCGTCCACCAGAAACCGCTCCGACCCATCCGGCAGGAGAAACCGCCGCTCTTTCACCCGCTGCACCCGGGCTTCCATCCCAATCGCGGAGGCCAGCCGGCAGAAAAACAATCCACCGGGTTTGAGGACTCTCCACATGCCCGACACCATCTCCACGAACTGCTCTTCGTCGCGCGCAAAGTGCAGCACGGCGCTGCTGATCACGACGTCGAAGAAGGCATCGGGAAAGGTCATGCGCTCGACCGACTCGACACGAAAGTTCGCGCCGGACAGACGGGGCGCAAGCGTCGCGGCGAGTCGGCGGACCTCGGCGATTGCGTCCACGTCCGGGTCCACGGCGAAAACCTCGTAACCTGACTGCATGAGATAGACGAGATTACGGCCCGAACCGCATCCCGCATCGAGCACGTGCATCGCCGGCTTCAGGCGTCCACGAAGTAGCTGGTCGAAGAGATAGATATCGATCTGGCCGAACTGGATGTCGAGATCCGTCATGTCACAGGAATCTTTCCGATCTTCTCATATCCCTTCTCGCGCTAACGGGGACGTTTGGGCGCGCCAAAGTGCCTGTCGGCGAAGCTCACGAACTGCTCCCAGTCATAGGCATTCTGGCCGTGTGAGCCGGTCCGCATGTGAAATCCGATGCGCCGGCCGACCGGTGTGGAAACAGGCGGCATCTCGTCCACGCCGACACCGGTTTCGCCGAAGAGCGCATAGACGGGGCCGGCGTGCCTGGCGGCGAGAAACGAGCCGCGCGGATCGCCCCAGCGGTCGGCTTCGGCCGTTCCGATGTAGACGGGGCGCGGCGCGTGGAGGGCGACGAGCTCATGCCAGTCCACGGGGAGCGCGTTGACGTCGTTCGCGTAGTCCTTGAACTTGCGAGCGAACCAGTACGGGAACGATCCGGTGATGGCTCGAACGGTTTCTCCGTATTGGCGCCGGACGACGACGGCCCCGCCGCAGCCCGACTCGCCGGAAAACGTCGTGGCGAAGCGCGTGTCCTGCGCCCCGGCCCACATCGCCGCCTTGCCGTAACGCGACACACCGTTTAGATAGATTCGCCGGGGGTCGAGATCCCTGTCGGCCTGCAGATAATCCATGGCGCGGCTCAGCGCCCAGGCCCATGCACCGAGAGCCCCCCACTCAGACTCGCCCGGCTCCTGCTGGCCGGCGGGCGCGTAGAACTTGCGCACGCTGTCCTCGTAGCCGCCCGCATCGTCTTTCTGATCCGGCTGCATCGCCAGAATGTCGGCGTACGCCACGCCATAGCCGCGGGCGAACACCAACTCGTTGAACGGAGGCGGCTGGCCGGAGCGGCCGACGCCGGCGACGAGGAACGCGGGCACGCGCTGACCGGTCTTGGGCAGCGTCATGTACACGTTCATCAGCATCCGGGATGCGTTTTTCTCGTCCGGGAAGTAGATGGTGACGGTCTTCTCGATCGCCGTGCCCTCTCTCGCACTGCGGTCTTCGGACACGACTTCCCACGACATGCGGCTCGGCCGGCCGACAGGTGTGGTTCCGTAGACATGCGTTTCGAATAGTTTCAGGAGCTCGGGCCGACGCTTCTCGGTCCAGGTTTTCGCGTCGGTGACTTTCCTGCCGTCGGCCATGACGAGCGGGTCGGGCAAGGTATAGGAGGGCACCTTCGACTCGTCGTAGTTCGCGTTGGCTGGCGCGACCGGCTCCTGCCAGGCGTGGACGACGAGCACGCCGGCAACGAGCATGACAAAAGCGAGCGCGGTTTTCATGGCGTCTTCATCTTAAGGCTTCTTCATCTTAAGGCTTCGCGGCGGGTGCTGGTACGGTGCTACTTCGCACGGCCCTCGAACCCCTGCGCCTGCATGGGAATCGCAAAGATCGACTTCGCATTGTTGCGTACCCCGCTCGGCACCGTGTGTTCCTTGCCGTCAGCGTCGAGCGCCCCGCTTCCGACGACATACATCGTCTTCTTGCCCGGGCCGGAAAAAGCGACGCTGATCACGGCCCTCGGCGTCGGAATGAGTCCTCTGTATTTTCCTTCGGGGCCGAACACCTGAACGCCGGGGCCCGACGTGACGTAGAGACGTCCGGCCGCGTCAACTGCCATCCCGTCGCCGCTGCCGCCGCCTTCGAGCGTTCCGAAGTCCCGCCGGTTCGTCACGGTGCCGTCCGGCAGGATATCGAAGGCCAGGATGACGGGGCCGTTGGTGACGTAGAGGGTTTTCTCATCCGGGCTGAGCATGATCCCGTTCGAACGGATATCGTCGCCAAGGCTTCTGACCAAACCGCCCGGGTTGAAATAGTAGGCGGCGCCCACGGTGAAATACACACGGCCCTTGCCGTCGACCACGAGATCGTTGAGGCGCCCGAGTGGCTTTCCCTGAAAGTTGTCCGCCAGAACTCTCCGCGCTGGCGCGAGGACGCCCACGACGGTCGGCTCCGCGCAAGGGGGCAATGTGGACGCTCTTCCCGGATCGGTGCAGGTCCGCTCCACGGCGAGGATGCGGCCCTGTGAATCGATCGCCAGCGAGCCCGCTCCATGCGTATCTTCCAGGAAGACGGCATCGTTGCCGCTCTTGTCGAGCTTGCGGATCCGATTGGGCTGTTCCTGCGCGAACAACAGGCCGCCGTCGGCCGTGCCGACGATGCCGTCGGCATTGTCGAATCCCTGCCAGACAAGCTGCCACCTCAGTCCGGCGGCGACAACCCCCGGGATGGCGGTCACCGTCGCCTCTCTGAGCGGTCGCTCCTGCGCGGTCGCCTGGCTGAAAGTCGTGGGCAACACCGACAGACAGCACGCAATCACCAGCGCGGTGGTCGACTTCATAGCACGCGCGCCTGACGCATGACCGATTCCCCCTTCTGACGGATTTCCTTCGCCACTTCAAAAGGATCGGCCTGTTGAAATTTCGGCAGGAAGAGTTCGACAGAGAGAGGGCCCGCATATCCCTTGTCCGCGAGCTTGCGCAGAATCTTCGGCAATGGCGAAATTCCGTCGCCCGGGATCACGCGGGTGGTGAGGTCGAGCAGCTCGCGGGGCATGTCGGGCACATCCTGAAAGTGCACGTGCCCGATTTCACCGGGCCGGATCGAATCGAGGTCCTCAAGCTTGTTCAGGCCGGACCAGAAATGATAGCAATCGAGCAAGGGAGCGAGGTTCGGGTGCGCGGCGGCGCGCGTCATTTTCAGGAGCGTCGGCAACGTGGAAATAAACGGAGACGTGCGCACGAATTCCGCCATCGCCGTCATGCGGAACTGTCTGGCAATCTCACCAACTTCGCGCATGTTGTCCACGCCGGCCTTGTAGTCGTCCTGCGTGATCTTTTTCGTGGTGCCCGTGTGCGCATAAATGCGCGAGAGGCCGAGCGCGCCGAACATTTCGCAGCGCTTCTTCAGGTCGTCGAGCGCCGCGGCGTGATCGGGATTCGGCTCCCATAGACCCTGCACGCCACAAGCGGCCGAAACCGGTGTGAGCCCCAGGTCGGTGAGAACGCGCCCGGCGGCGGCGAGTGAATCGGTTTTCAGGAACTGGTCCAGCAACGAGGCCGTGATCTCGACATGCTTGATTCCGGCGCGAGCCCAGCCCTCGAGCGACTTCCGATAGCCAGCGCCGTCGGAGGTGTTCTGGTGAATGGCGAGCGTCATCTTGCTCGAAGCCGCCGAAACGGCGCGCGCGGCCACGAGGGCCACCGGGGTCGTGAGTATCGCTCTTCTGGACAGCATCGAGTCTCTCCTAACCCGCTCGGCTAACATTCACTTCCAGCGCGCATGCTCATCTAGATCTAGCGTGCCGCCAGGACAAGCCACGCCGCCAGCGTTGCCGCCTTGTGCTCGGCACGCCACGAACCGGCGACGGCCCGGCCGAGCACCGTGACCGCCGCGCGCAGGTCAGGCTCGGGCTGGCTCAGGGCTCCCGCCGCCGACGCGTACAGGTCGCGTTCACGCCAGACCGAGCATTTCAGCCGGCTTCGAGCGGCCGCGTCGTTCACAACACCGCGAAACAGGCGGCCCTCGAGCGCATGGATCCGAATGTGGTCGTTCGCAATCGTCGCCGGATCGACGAGGCTCCCGACCACGATGCCGGCGCCGACGAGCCGATGTCCTCCGGCCTGGTAATCCTGAATGACGGCGGTCACGGACTGCCGCCCGAACCGCTCGACCGAAGCGACGAGTCGTGAAAGTCTGGGCCCGCCTGCTCGCGCCGTTCCGAAGCCCGCATGATACGGCTGAACTGATTCCGGGACCGCCGGGTCGCTCAGCTCTACCCTACGGCTGTCCACGACACGAACGGATGCCGCCGCGCCCTCCAGCAGAACCACGCTGGCCCACCCGGACTTTACGGTGAAACCGACGGCCGCGTGAAGTCGCGTAGCCATTTCCGCCTACTTCACGTCCCAGCCACCCGGAGGGAGGTAGTGGAATCGAATCAGGTAGACGTTGTCACCTCTACCGTGCTTTGCCGTCTGGAGCAAATCGTCGACGCTGCTGAAGCCCGACTCGCGCGCCAAGTCGTAGGTCACATCCGCGATGCTCATCGGCACGATCGAATCGACCACGATCTGACCGTCGTCCATCTGGTAGCGACCGCCCTTCTTCACGTGGGGCCGCGTCCAGATGCGCACGCTGCACCTGATTCTCCCGCGCCGAATCCCTTCGCGAAGGTGCTTGCTGAACACCATACTGATGGGTCCACGCGTCCTTCAACGTGTGCCCGACTGCATCTCGTAAATCCTGCCGCCGGCCCAACATTGGGGTATCGCCAGCACGACGAGCGCGATCGGGTACCACCTGGGCCCGAGACCCAGGTTCCATGTGGTCACCACGCCGACAAGCCCCAGGACAACACCCACGTAGCCCAGGATCATCGCGTGCTTCATTGGTTTCTCAGGCGCGAGCCGGGCCGTGAGCCAGGCGCCGACGACGCTGATGACGATGCGATAGGAAGTGGCTAGAAGAGAGAGCGCGTCGCCCATCGGCTGGCCCACAGGTGGGAAGACTCCGACAGCGTGCAGCACGATGTCGACAAGGGTCGTGACGACGATGATGACGAGCACACCCGCGAACACGGCCCAGATCGATCGCTTAGTCATGATTGGCTTCGTCGATCACCTTGAGAGCTTCGTCCGCCTCGGCCAGTTGCGCCTCGTTGAATACCTGAACGCCCGCGCGCTGGAGTGCAGCAGCCGTGACGCCGGCGCCCCTCACGAGCCGACCGGAAAAACTGCCGTCATAGATCTCACCCGTGCCGCACGACGGACTCCGGGTTTTCAGGACGGCGACACGAATGCCCAGCTCTTGCGCGATTGCGACGGCGTGCCCGGCGCCGGCCAGGAATCGATCGGTGACGTCACGGCCGTCGCGTGTCAGAACCGCCGCGGCGCCGGCAAGAACCCTCGCTCCGTCACCTCCTATGGATTCCGCCGCGGGCCGAGGCGTACCCAGACCCGCGGCAACCTCTGGACAGAGACCCACGACGCGTCCCTGCTCCTGCCACCGACTCAGGATGGAGCTTTCGATTCGTGCAGATCCGCCGTGATATCGCACTTCCGCTCCCAGGAGGCATGAGCTGACGATGACCTTGGCCGGAGGCATGTGGTGCTGTCGGGTGCGCGGACTATTGTGGCCGCTTGAACAGTCCTCCATAGACCGCCTTCCCGAGGATGTGTCCCTGCATGGCTTTCACGACATTCGCGCGCGTTTCGAACGCGTCAGCGGTAGGCTGAACGTCGAGCTTGGTGTCCAAGGCGAAGAGCTCGAACATGTAGTGGTGCCGCGGACCGGTCGCCGGTGCGCCAGGACCGCGATACACCTGACCGGTGGCGCTGATCTGGTAGCTGCCGTCCGACAGTTGTGGACCCTTGGGCACCCCTTCCGGCAACCCGGTGGCCGTCGCGGGAATGTTCCACACGACCCAGTGCGCCTGATCGTCGGTGGTGCGGTTGCGCGCCACGTCCATGTCGCGCATGTTGAGCACGAACGATTGCGTCCCAGCGGGCACATTGGCCCAGCTCATCGCCGGCGATGTTCCTTCGCCCGGTGCGGCGCCTTCGGCCGCCTGGCTGAACCTGACGGGAATCTGGCCGCCGTCTGGGAACCCCGGGATGGTCAGCGTCATGGGCGGACCGGCGGCGGCCGGGGCAGCGCCGCGCTGCCCGCCGCGCTCTTGAGCCGCGATGGGCCTCGCGACGAGCATGATGACCATTGAAGCGACGAACCATCGCGAACACTTCATCGGAGCCTCCATAAAGTCGGCCGTCTCACCGCTCGCGTTCAGCCGCGGCGGCTCATGATCGCACCTGCCGCGGTCGGCTGCAAATGCCGTTAGCCGCAGCGACCACGCACCCGATGTCAGGCGTCCGCCGACCGCTGCGGCGTTGTGTTAGGCTGCGAGTTCGTCGCACGACCACAGGATGACGTTGAGGCTGCGCAAATACTGGTCCGATATCCTCAAGCCGGCCTTGGCGCGAGAGGAGCCACCGACGATTCCGCAGGCGGTCGTTCTGCGTGACCAGGACGTGCTCCTGGTGCAACGCGACAGCCCCGCGCTCTGGGAACTTCCCGGCGGCGGCGTTCGTGCCGGTGAAACGCCCGAAGATGCGGCGCGCCGCGAGGTGGAAGAAGAGACGGGCGTTCGAATCGAGATCGTCGAACTGCTGGGTTGGTACGATCGGACCGGCTTCCGAGCCCATCGTTCGCCGACCTTCATCTGCCGGCCGCTCCACGCGAGTCCGAGACGCCCCACCGACGATGTCGTCGATGCTCGCTATTTCCCTCTCACCAATCTGCCCCGAGCCATGTTTCCGTGGTATCGGTCGATTCTTCTAAGCGACCTGGCGGTCGCGAGGCCACGGCCCCTGCAGCGGCGGCAGCACCTGGGTTTGTCCGTGGTGCTCGAGTGCGTGTGGCTCGATGTCGGCGCTCGCCTTGGCTTGATCCACTGACGTCCAGGCGGCGATCTCCACACAAACACTACTCAGGGCTCTTCAGTCGGTAGCGATTCGTCGTGATGAAGTCTCGCGTGGATCGCACGTCGCGATCCACTCCGTTCATCGTGTCGATCATGTCCAGCGTGAATACCGGGTCGCCGATGTGCCAGGAATGCTCCCGATTGCCGATGACCGGTTGAGAGCCTGGAATCGACGTCCAATAGTCACTGCAGTCCACGTTCACCGCGTGCGGCGGCGCGGAGTCGGGCAGACCCACACGTCCGGCCCGTGGGGCCACCCGCACGCTTCACATTCGACAGCGCCAGCACGCCGTCGTGACGGTTCGAGCAGCAGGTCAGACGCGTGCAATTGCGGTAGAGACCCTCCATGCGATGATCCTCGACCCGAAGCGACCTCGACGAAATGTCGCCCGCGATCAGCATGGCCTGGCCGACGCGCCACGTTTGTCCGGTGAGGTCGTCGGCATCATCAGCGGCGGTGAACGCCTCTCGCGTGACGTACGCGCCCATCGAGTGCGCCAGAATATGAATGTTCACGGTGCAGTCTGGTTCCAGGAGCGATGCGAGCAGCATGATGCCGTCGCTGACCAGTTGCAACGCGCTGCGATTGGCGTCGCCCAGATCCTCCAGGTAGAACGCGCCGACGTCGCCACTGGGCCAGTCGAAGCTGACCACGACCCCGGGAAACCGGGCGTTGCTGAGATCGTCGCGCAGTCGCCGGTGGCGCTGCATGACCGTCTTCTGATCGTTGTTGTACCCGTGGACGAACACGAGCACGTTCGCCGAGCCGTTCGATCTCCCCGCTCGCGCCGCACGCTGCACACGTTTGGCCCATTCTCCGCGCTCCAGACGCTGACGTGCTATCGGCTGCGGTTGCTCGTCCCCCTCAATCGCCAGGTACGATGAGGGGGCCGGCTCGCTGCCAAACTTCCGCCCCTTCACGTTCCGGGCGCAAATCACAAAGTCGGTCATGGGCGAATCCTCCCATTCCGCGAGTCAGCGCCGTTCTCACTTGGCGACATGATCGCACAAGACGGCTGGCACCGGCGGCCGACGTGCACACGTTACTAGACGCGTGGGTCGCCTATCTCATCAATCAGGGTCCGAACCGGCGCGTGGCGTCGGCAACGACCATGTCGGCGAACGCGAGGACATCGTTGCGTCTCGCAACCGGTGTCCGATACAGCGAACCGCCGACGGGCGCTTGACGGATTCGCAGGTCGTCGATCATCTCGGCGAACGCGCTGGTCACATCCGGCCTGGCCCGGTCGGCCCGCCGAATGCGCAGCGCTTCGTTCAGAGCGCGGTGCCATTGTTCGGGAAATGTCTCAATTCCGTAGCAGCCTGCTTCTTCCTTGGAACCGATCTTCCCGGTGGCCAGCGTGTAGTGGAGCCGACACACACCCAATGCCACCCACACCGCGCCGTACGACGTGAACGCGGTGATGCTCCACGGATCCGGAAAGCGACGTGCGCGTTTGAGCAGCGGTCGCCAATAACTGTCAAAGTTGTTCAGCGTCCACGAGGCCAATGCCGCGCGATCCGTCCAGATGGCAAGCGCCGCCGGCTCTGCGCCGCGGCACCGCACGCCATGGTCGGCGATGGTGCGCCACGTCACCGGATCGCAGGCGTCTCGCCCCCGTGTGTGGAAACGGCCTTCGTACGAGAACGGCCCGGGATCGGCCTGTCGCGGGTCGCGCGCCAGGTCGTTCCACGTCACATACCGGCCGTCAAAGAATGGCCGAGGGCAGCGATTCCGCAAACGGGTGTGGGCCCGGCGGAGGGCCGCGAGAGCGGACGCGTCAGGATGCGTCGACGTGACGGCGAGAAAGTCGATGTCGCTCGTATGAGGACGAAACTCGCCAAGCGCGATCGAGCCAGTCAGGTAAAGGCCTTCAACCAGGCCGGGAGCGGCCGCGTCGACCGATTCCAAATACGCATCGACCACTGGCTGAACCCGATGGGGCAAAGACATCACCTACCAGCCCGATTACCTGAACCGACGGATCATCGAAGGCTGCCACCGTCCCACTCGTGTTTCGGATCTGGAAGGAAAACCAGTCCGTGAGCGCCACCAACATGAAACTGGGAGATCACGAGCCACCCCCCAGGAACCTTGGCACGCTCGGTGAGGTACTTCGAGTCCAGAATGCCGTCGACCTCTCGCTTCGTATTCAGCGTTTCCCACTTGAGCTGTGGTGTGGCCGTCTGTGTCCTATCCATTTCTGCAATCTCCTCTTTGAGCTGCCAACGTCCGTTTCACGTTTCTTCGTCCGCCGCTACCGACCCGCCGAATCTACGAACACGGTGTCCGCCGCCAATTCTTCGAAGCACAGATTGACTGTCCGGCCAATCGCACAGGTCAGTCGGTGAAGACGGTGAGCTTGCGCCACTGAATCAACCACTTGCCGTTGCGCTTGACGAGTCGGTCTTCGGAGCGGCCCATCGCCGCCGCGGTCATCTTGCCGTCCTGGTCGCGACGCACGGTCTGCCAGTACGACTGGTGCACGGCTTCGTCAGGTGCCGGAAACGTGATGCGCACGTTGCTGATCACGTGGTACAGATTCGACGTCGGCAGTCCCTTCGCCTTGTTGTCGTCGCGCCGCTTTATCAGGCTTGTGACGATCTTGCGAATCTCTTCGTGTCCTTTGCTGATGCTCCCATTCGAGTCGATGACGGCGTCTTCGGTGAACACGGCAACGTAGCCTTCCGGATCGAGTGAGTCCACCGTCCACACATAACGCGCCATCACGTCCTCGACCGCGATGCGGTCTTCGTAGGTACCGAGATTCCCCTGCGCCGTGACGAGAACCGGCGCCATGAGTAGCGCGAGAAAAGTCGCGCGATGCACGTGCATGGATTGTGTCATCCCGTTTCCTCTCGATGAAGATTGATGCACGGAGCCTACTCCGAAGTTCGTTTACGCGCCAGCCTGGCTTGGCCTTCAAACGAGCCTGCATGCCCATGAGACGGTCGTTGGCGGCCGACTACTTGAGTCCCAGCGGTTTGCCGGCCGCAAGAAGGCGAATCGCCTCCTGCAGGCGTCTGAGCTTTGTCTCCTCGCGCTTGGCGGACTCGATCCAGCCGACATACCGCCGCCGATGCGAGGGCGCAAGCCCCTGGAAGTACCGCCATGCCGCCGGCCGTTTCCGTAGCGCCGCCTGAATGTACCGGGGCAGCGTTGCCGGCATCTGGAACCGTGGCGGTCGCGGATCAGAGGTGCGGTCCGTCGGCGCGCGATTGATTCCGGCTGGCTGCAATCGACCGCTGGCTTTCAATGCCGCGTAGCGCTTCCGGTTGATGGCTGACCACCGGCTATCCGCTTTCCTGGGGGTGAACTTCCGCGCGTAGCGAGAGTCGTCCAAACGTTTGACCAGGCTGTCCACCCAGCCAAAGCACAACGCCTCGTCGAGTGCGTCCGAGTACGCTATCGATCGACGACCCGTGTGGACCTTGTAGAAGACGAGCCACACCTCCGACTCGGAATCGTGGTGCTCGACGAGCCACGTGCGCCACCGGTCGGCAGTCCGAGCTACGAGTGTCTTCACGGTTTGTGATGCGGGGGCCCCAGTTTAGTCCCTGCGATACGTGACGGTGTTCGACGTGGAAGCGATGTTCGAGCCACGATCGGAAGAGATTGAGCCACATCCGGTCCCGAGCGTTCTGAAGCCACCAACACCCACCGCCCGGAAAAGTCCGGTTTATCTTGTGCCGCCCCGGTCGTGGCAAGTGCCCCGACAAGCGGGATCGACAACCATCGTGCTTGTCGCATCAGACGTCGGGGTGCCACAGAACCGGTTGTGAGTCGATCACCCTGGTCAGCGAGCGCACGGAATCGTCTTCTCTTCCAACAGCCTGGTCGCCTCCAGTCGCAACGACTCGTGCTTGGAGCGCCGCGCCTGATCGAGGGATTCGTAGGACATGCACCTCACGACTTCGTCCTCGTCCCGGAGCGCGGCCTGCAGGAGGAACGGAAGAGCCTTCCTGGTTGCCTCCAGGACCTCGGTCGTTGGCTCGTCCAGCCCCTCTGTGAGCTCATCGAATGCGAACGCCGCACTGCGCCGCAGAAAGACATCCTTCTCGGTGAGCATGGCCGCCATCACAGGGATCCCTTCGACTCTGTCCACCACCAACAATGCGGCTTGGCGCTTCAGCATGAGGTCGTCCGGCGAACTGGCTTCGCAATGCCCCGTTGCGATGTTGATCAGCGTCGTGGTGACGAGAAGCGGCTCGAGTTTCAGCTCGTTCAGGATAAGCGATGCGACCCACTGCAATCGACATCCGTGTCGGTCCCGCAGGGCACCGATGAGCTCCGGAGCTGCCGATGAGCCGAGGGCAATCAGTTGTGAGACCGCATCGATTGCCACGCGGTCGTCCTTGTCTTCCAGCCGTGTCAGAAGCACCGGAACGGCCGCGGACGAGCGAGCCGCCTGGTTCTGGGCCAGACCCGCCGCGCCGAGCGCCAGGATCATCACGAGCGTTCCCATTTGCGCCCCCATTTGTCAGTTGCGATGTCCGTCCAACGTGATGGCGCTCGCCCGCGGCTCCTGTAAGACGGCCTTCATTCGGTTTGCCATTTCTCACGTGCTGTCCTGATGCAGTTCCTCGGGCCCAGCAGCGAGAATTTCGGCGAGCGACAGCCCTATTGATAATGACGCGCGTCGGGCGCCGGTTCCCGCGAGAAGTTACACCGCCGTGTCCCGCAACAGCGATGCTAGCCGACGCTATCCGTGGGTTAGCCACCAAGCAGCACCGTACTCGCCTGTTGAAGCCTGAACGGTGACATCCGACAAGTCGTCCAGGTAATGGTGACCTGCGGTGGGTTCGCAAAGAGCGTCAATCTTGTCGGCGACTTGTTGCCAGCCCGCGGCCGAGCGCCTCCAGGCGAGGACGCCTGCATGCTGAAAGCGAGCACCGTCGTCGCCGCTCACGCGGTATGCCAAGACCTGAAGGCCATGGTGGACTTCTACGAACGGTAAGTCCTGAATAGCGACAACCTCGATGTTGCGACTTGTGGCGAGCTTGCGAATGGCAAGCGCCAACGACCGCAAACCCTCGCTGTCACCTTCGATCAGCAAGGTGTCGCTCTCCTTGAAGTCTTTGAAGAACCCAATGTGAACGTGCCCCATGGTTCGTGCTGGCCGGGCTACGCGTCCCGCGCAGCCGCGAGCGGCGGTCAACCTCTTGCGAAGGTGTCTAAGCCAAAATCGCCGCTCGTCGGCTGCAGCGGCTTAGGTGTCGAGTGCTTGAACAGACGACGGGCTAACGCACCGGCTCGCCGGCGGCGCCGGATGTTAGACATCGGATGGAAGCGCGGTCACACGCCAACGAAAACGCTCACGAAAATCGTCGAAACACCCTTTGCAGATCCACCGATACTGATCGACGATGCAGTAGCCTTCGTGAAGAACGTCGGGAAGGTCCTCAACCATGAACTTCGCCCAGCAAAACTCGCAATGGTCGTGGTCCCAGTCGGGATTCTTGGGATACTGCCCATACTTCCGCCACACCAGCTCGACTCCTGCAAGATAGACCTCCTGCCCCTGAAGGCGCCAGTCTGAGTCTTGTACCTCCGTCATTCTTCGTAAGTCTAACTTGGTTCTCATTGAGACCTTGAACGAGGACGAAAGCGCAGATACTGCGCGGTCGAATCAGGACTTCGTGCGCAGAATACTCAACTCACGGCCGCCGCTGAGGCGGGGAGGAGCGAATCGACCTTCATATTCAGGGACGCGAACCTTTCAGCCAGGATGCGGATGTCGTCGCGCAGGCTTTCGGTGATCACCTCGACATGTCGCCTGCTCTCCGCGAAACCGTCGCGCATGCGGGCCTCCAACTGTTCGATGTCCTTCCGCAGCGAGGACTCGACTTTGCGCAGATCCACGCGTAGAGAGTCGACGGCTTCGGCTGTTTCGGTATCCATGGTAGACGGGCCTCCGTCCTACCATCGTCGCTATGCGAATCGTGTGCCGCTCGTGGACACACCAATTACCAAATTACCCAATCACCCGATGAACAGATTCAGAAAATGGTGCTGATGGAGGCGGCGGCCCAGTCGAGCACGCGCGCGGGCAGGATGCCGAGGTAGACAATCACGAGCGCCGACACGACGAGCGCGGCGCCGGCAATCTTCGGCACGGCCGGAAACCGCGCCATCGTCTCGCCCGACGGCGTCATGTACATCATGACGACGATGCGCAGATAGAAGAAGACCGAGACGACGCTGGTGAGCACGCCGATGATGGCGAGCCAGGTGTAGCCGGCCTTGACGGCCGCGCTGAAGACATACCACTTCGCGATGAACCCGGCCATCGGCGGGAACCCGCCGAGCGAAAGCATGAAGATCGTCATCAGGGCCGCGAGCACCGGGTGATCGTTCCAGAGTCCGGCGTAGTCGGTCACCTTGTCGTTCGGCCGGTCCGCGTCTTCGAGCAGACCGATGACGCCAAACGCGCCGAGGTTGGTGATCGCGTACGTCAGCAGGTAGAACAGCACCGCGCCCTTGCCGAGGTCGTTGCCGGACACGAGCGCGAGCAGCAGGTATCCGCCGTGCGCGATGCTCGAGTACGCCAGCATCCGCTTGACGTTGGTCTGCGCCACCCCCACCACGGTCCCGACGATCATCGTCGCCGCCGCGACGGGCCAGAGGACGGCGCCCCAGCTGTCGCGGAGCGGTTCGAAGGCCGCGAGAAACACGCGGACGAACGCCGCAAAAGCGGCCGCCTTGACGCCGGTGGACATGAATCCGGTGACCGCCGGCGGCGCGCCTTCGTAGGCGTCCGGTGTCCACATGTGAAACGGCACCGCCGACACCTTGAACGCGAACCCCACGAGCAGGAGACCCAGGGCCAGCATCAGCATCGGCGTGGGCGTCGTCGCCTGCGCCGCCACCATGGCGCCAATGCGGTCGAGCCGCGTGCTCCCCGTCAGCCCGAACGTGAATGCAATGCCGTACAGGAAAAACGCGCTCGAAAACGCGCCGAGCAGAAAATACTTGAAGGCGGCCTCGGTGGCGATGGGCGAGTCACGTCGAATGCCCGTCAGGACGTACACGGCAATCGAGAGCACCTCGAGGGCGAGGAAGATCACGAGCAGATCGGAAGCGGTCGCCATGAGCATCATGCCGGCGAGGGCAAACAGCATCAACGCGTAGTACTCGCCGCGCGGCAGACGCTCCCGATCGACGGTCGGCGCCGACAACGCCAGCGAGAGCAGCCCGACGGCAATCAGTACGCCCGTGACGAACAGCCCGAAGTTGTCGGCCACGACGACGCCGAAACTCGATGCGTTGTGATTCCAGAGCACCGCGCACGCCAGGGCGGCGCCGATGAGGCCGATGACGCCGAGCGGCGCAATCGGCATCCGCTCGCCGGGGACGCTGAAGGCCTCCGCAATCATCGCGGCGATGGCGGCTGCCGTCACGCAGGCCATCGGCACGATCGCGTTAAAGGAGCCTGATGCGATCATGGGGTGACTCGTGGCTCGACGCTCAGGACTCGCGACGCGCGGATCTGGGCCCGCGGCTCCGGGCTCGCGGTTCTAGCCTGAATGCGCGCGGGCGCGCTGCCCTGCTCAACGTGGCTGAGCATGCGTTGAACGGCCGGCTCAATCGGACGCAAGAAGACGTTCGGCAGCACGCCCATCAGGATCGCCATCGCGACGATTGGGATGATGACCAGCCACTCGCGCGGGCGGAGGTCCACCAGCCGGGCGTTCTTCTCGTTCGTAACCGGTCCGTAGTTCACGCGCTGGAACATCCAGAGCATGTAGGTCGCCGACAAGATGACACCCGTGGCGGCAAACGCCGCCATCCGCGGGTTCCACCGGAACACGCCCAGCAGAATCAGGAACTCACCGACAAACCCGTTCAGTCCGGGCAGCCCGATGGACGACAAGGTCACGATCAGGAACACGGCCACCAGGTGCGGCGTCACTTTCTTGAGGCCGCCGTACTCGGATATGAGGCGGGTGTGCCGCCGGTCCGACAGCATGCCGACGATCAGGAAGAGGCCGCCGGTGCTGATCCCGTGGCTGAGCATCTGGTAGACGGCGCCCTGCACGCCCTGGACGTTCATCGCACAGATGCCGAGCACGACGAATCCAAGGTGGCTGACGCTCGAGTACGCGACCAGCTTCTTCATGTCGGGCTGCACCATCGCCACGAGCGCCCCGTAGATGATCCCGACGACCGCGAGCGTGGCGAGGACCGGGGCGAAGAACACCGCGGCGATCGGGAACAGGGGGAACGCGAAGCGCACGAGCCCATAGGTGCCCATCTTCAGCAGCACACCGGCCAGAATCACCGAGCCGGCCGTCGGCGCTTCGACGTGCGCATCGGGCAGCCATGTGTGGAAGGGAAACAGGGGCACTTTGATCGCGAACGCCAGCGCAAACGCGAGGAAGAACCAGAACTGCACGCCGGCGGCTATGGGCAGGTCGTAGAGCTTCAGCAAGTCGAAGCTGTAGACACCCGTGGCGACGCTGTGCAGATAGGCCAGGCCCAGAATCGCGAGCAGCATCAAGACGCTCCCGGCCATCGTATAGAGCAGGAACTTGATGGAGGCGTAGATGCGGCGTTCGTAGCCCCAGATGCCGATGAGAAAATACATCGGCACGAGCATCGCGTCCCAGAACACGTAGAAGAGGAAGAGATCGAGCGAGACGAACACGCCGATCATCGCGCTCTCGAGGAGCAGGATGAACATCGAGAACGCCTTGACGCGTTTGTGGACCGACTCCCACGAGCCAAGCAGCGCAATCGGCGTCAGGAAACCCGTCAGGACGACGAGCAGCAGGCTGATGCCGTCAACGCCGACGAAATAGGTGATGCCGAACGAGGGGATCCACGCGTGGCGCTCGATGAACTGGAACTCGCCCGACGCCGCGTTGAACCGGCTCCAGAGCAGCAGCGTTTCGGCGAACACGAGCCCGGACACGACGAGCGCGATGGCGCGAATCGTCTGCTCGTGGTGCTCCTCGTCCCGCACGAACAGCAGGAGGAACGCGCCGACAATCGGCAACGCGATGAGCGAGCTGAGAATGGGAAAAGGCATCAGAGCCAGAGGTAATACCCGAGTATCAGGACCACGCCCAGGAACAGCGACGCGGCGTACACACGCACGGAGCCCGTCTGCACGAGACGCAACCATTCGGCGCCGCCGGCAACCGTCCGGCCGACGCCGTTGACGGCGCGGTCGATCACGCCGATATCCACGCCCTTCCACAGGCCGTCCTCGGAGACGATCTGAATCGGCTGGACGATGGCGGCGTCGTAGATTTCGTCCACGTAGTACTTGTTCGCGAGCACGCGGTGAACGCCGGAGAACTGCTCGGCCATCCGGTCTGATGCGGCGCGGTTCTTCAGGAAGAAGTACCCCGCGATGCCGATGCCCGCCAGCGCGACAACAACCGAGACGATCATCAGCGTCGTCTCCGGTCCGCCGTGGAGGGCGACCTCGCCACCAGTCGCGCCAAAACTCGGCTCGAGGAAGTGCTCGAACCGCGCGCCGATGCCCACCCAGCCGGCGGCGATGGCGCCAACGGCGAGCACGACGAGGGCAAGAGCCATCGCGGGCGGCGCATCATGAAGATGGTTCGAATGCCTCGAGTGGTTCGAGGGGTTCAAGGGGTTCGAGAGGTTCGGATCGTCGCCGTGCGACAACTCGTCCACTTGCGGGGTCGACGTGAAGCCCGAAGGCCCAGCCTGCGGGGCCGAAGCGAAACGCGAAGGCCCGTGGAAGGTCATGAAGACCAGGCGGAACATGTAGGTTGCCGTCAGCAGCGCCGTCAGCAGGCCGACCGCCCAAAGCAGCGTGTGGCCGCTGGCGAAGGTGCGGAACAGGATTTCGTCCTTGCTGAAGAAGCCGGCAAACGGCGGCACGCCGGCAATGGCGACCGCACCGATGACGAACGTCCAGTACGTGATCGGCAGATCTTTTCTCAGTCCGCCCATCTTCCGCATGTCCTGCTCGCCGGCAAGCGCGTGAATCACGGCGCCCGACCCGAGAAACAACAGCGCTTTGAAGAACGCGTGCGTGTAGAGATGGAAGATGCCGGCGGAGTAGGCGCCGACACCCATGGCCAGAAACATGTAGCCGAGCTGCGAAACGGTCGAGTACGCGAGGACACGCTTGATGTCGTTCTGCACGAGGCCGATCGTGCCGGCCAGGAGCGCCGTTGCCGTCCCGACAATCGCGACAATCGTCAACGTCAGCGGCGCATGGCTGAACAGCACGGCATTGCGTCCAATCATGTACACCCCGGCCGTCACCATCGTGGCCGCATGGATGAGGGCGGAGACGGGCGTGGGGCCTTCCATCGCGTCGGGCAGCCACACAAACAACGGGATCTGGGCGGATTTCCCCGTGGCGCCGATAAAGAGCAGGAGCGTGATGATGGACACCGTACCGAACGTGGTCTCTGGACTCAACGCGGCGACGCCGCGCGCAACGTCCTGGAAGTCGAGCGAACCGAACCGTACCACGATGAGCAGCACGCCGAGGATGAATCCCCAGTCGCCGATGCGGTTGACGATGAACGCCTTCTTGCCGGCATCGGACGCGGACTGTTTCTGGTACCAGAAGCCGATGAGCAAGTACGAGCAGAGCCCGACGCCTTCCCACCCGACGAACATCACCAGGAAATTCGAGCCCAGCACGAGCACGAGCATGAACGCGGCGAACAGGTTCAGGTAGGAGAAGTACCGGGCGTACTCAGCGTCTGTTTCTTCGTGCATGTACGCGGTTGAGTACACGTGGATCAGCAACCCGATCCCGGTGACGACAAGAATCATGACGGCCGCGAGCGGATCGAGCCGCAGCGTCAGACCCACCGAGAAGTCGCCCGAGCTGATCCACGTGAACGCGCGCTGGACGAGGGAGCGGCTCTCCGGGGCGAGCGACACGAGCCTGGCCACTCCCGCCGCCGACACCGCAAACGACAGAAACATCGCGCCGCACGCGATCGCCCCCGCCGCCGGCTTGCTCAGACGGCGGCCGAGGCCGGCGTTCAGCAGGAACCCGACAAACGGCAGGAGCGGAATCAGTAACAGCATCGAACCAAAGGCAACCACGAAGACACGAAGGCACGAAAGATCAGAGGCTCTTCTTCGTGTTTTCGTGCTTTCGTGGCCATGTTTTCTACCATTTGAGCGCCGTGGCCGTGTCGGGGTTGAGCGACTCGCGGTGGCGGAACAGCCCGATCACAATGGCCAGACCGACGGCGGCCTCCGCGGCGGCGACGGTCATGACGAAGAACACGATGATCTGCCCGTCCACCGTGCCCTGGGCGCGCCCGAACGCGACGAAGCTCAGGTTGACCGCGTTCAGCATGATTTCAATCGACAGCAGGATCGTGATGATGTTGCGGCGCACGAACACACCCGCCGTCCCGATACAGAACAGCACCGCCGACAAGATCAGATAGTCGCCAAGCGTGGGCAACGTCAGACTCCTGGCGGGGCCGAAACCCCGCCGCCGCGGCCGGGCGTGTCGCGCCGCGCGAGCACGACTGCGCCGACCATCGCCACGAGAATCAGCACGGACGTCACTTCGAACGCGAATGCGTACTCGGTGAACAGCGACCGGCCGATCGCGCGGACCGACGCGGCCTGGGCGGGCGGGAACGCGCCCGTCTCCGCGCCGCGTTTCGTCAGCGCCCACACCAGCTCCACCACCAGCATCACCGCGAGCGCCGCGCCAAACCGCATCGGGCCCGGGCGCCGAAGCGGATGCACCCGCTCGTCCCGTTCGGTGTCTTCATGAGGCGCGTTCAGCAGCATCACGACAAACAGGAAGAGCACCATGATGGCGCCGGCATACACGATGATCTGCGTGACGGCGACAAACGGGGCGTCGAGCAGGACGTACAGCCCCGACAGCGCGCCGAACGACGCAATGAGCAGCAGCACGCTGTAAATCGGGTTGCGCTGCGCGATGACGAGCATCGAGGCCACGACGGCCACCGCCGCAAAGAAATAGAACAGCGTCATTCAGCCACCGAAATAGAGAACGCCCGCGGCCGTGACGAGCAGGTTCACGACGGAGGCCGGCAGCAGCACTTTCCAGCCGAACTTCATGAGCTGGTCGTAGCGGTAGCGCGGCAGCGTCCACCTCATCCACACGTAGAAAAACAGCAGCGCGGCGACTTTGAGCAGGAACCAGATCCAGCCGAGCGACTCGGGCAGAAACGGCCCGTGCCAGCCGCCGAGATACAGATCGGTCGCCACGGCCGAGACCGTGACCATGTTGACGTACTCCGCGAGGAAGAACATCGCGAAGCTCATGCTGCTGTACTCGGTGTGGTAGCCGGCCACGAGCTCCTGCTCGGCTTCCGGAAAGTCGAACGGCGCTCGATTGGTTTCGGCGATGCCGGCGGTCAGGTAGATCAGAAAGCCGATCGGCTGCAGAAACACGAACCACTTTGGCACCACACCGAACCACGCGCCGGACTGGCCGTTGACGATCTCGCTGAGCGACAGCGAGTTGCCGATGAGGAGCACGCTGACGAGCGCAAGCCCATAGGACAGCTCGTAGCTGATCATCTGCGCCGACGCCCTCAGGCCGCCGATAAGCGAGTACTTGCTGTTCGAGCTCCAGCCGGCGAGCACGATGCCGTACACGCTCATGGACGCGATGGCGAAGATCACCAGGGCCGCGACGTTGACGTCGGCCACCTGCAGCCGCAGCGGGTCGTCCAGCAACCCGAAGAACGTGGTCGATGCGCCGAAGGGCACGACCGCGAACGCCGCGAACGCGCAGGTCGCCGAAATGATGGGCGCCAGCGCGAAGAGGAGCGCGTCGGCGGCTTTCGGCCGGAGCTCCTCCTTGAACATCAGCTTGATGATGTCGGCCACCGGCTGCAGCAGGCCGCGAGGGCCGACCAGGTACGGCCCGAGCCGCTGCTGCATCATGGCCGCGACCTTGCGCTCGACGTACACCATCACAGCCGCCGAATTCAGCAGCATCACGAACACGAAGAGCGTCAGCCCGATCTGGGCAATGAGCAACGGCGTCATCGACTGTGCATCACGAAGACACGAAGGCCACAAAGACACCTCTTGTACAAGAGGCGTTTCGTGTGCCTTCGCGGGCTTCGTGCCTTCGTGATTGGCATGCCTGGTTAGTGCGCTCCCACGGGTTGACTGGCCCGCCAGGAGGCCGGCAGCGTGCAGCGGCCTTCCCTGATATGGGCTTCGTACTCGTGCCGGAAATGCTTGAGCGTCGTCAACACGGGCGTGGCGGCGGCGTCGCCGAACGCGCAGAGCGTTTTGCCGACGATGTTGGCCGAGACGCTCGAGAGAAGATCGAGATCGCGCATCTGCCCGTCGCCGCGCTCGATGCGCTGGAGAATCTTGTGGAGCCAATCCGTGCCCTCGCGGCACGGCGTGCACTTGCCGCACGACTCGTGGCGGTAGAAGTGCAACAGGTTCTCGGCGAGCCACACCATGCAGGTGGTGTCGTCGAGGACCACGATGGCGGCCGAGCCCAGGAGCGAACCGGCCTTCTGGATGGCGTCGAAGCTCGCCTGCGTGTCGAGTTGATCGGGCATCAGGATCGGAACCGACGACCCGCCCGGAATGACCGCCTTGAGCGTCCGGCCGTCGCGGACGCCGCCGGCGTAGCCGTCAATCAGCTCGCGAAGCGTCACGTTCATCGACGTTTCGTAGACGCCCGGGCGCTTGACATGTCCGCTCACGCAGTAGAGCTTGGGCCCGCCGTTCTTCTCCGGACCGACCGAGGCGAACCACTCGGGTCCTTTGAGCACGATCAGCGGGACATTGCACAGGGTTTCGACGTTGTTCACGGCGGTCGGCTTGTTGTAGAGGCCGACGACCGCCGGGAACGGCGGCTTGTTCCGCGGCTGCGCGCGCTTTCCTTCAAGCGACTCGAGGAGCGCCGTCTCCTCGCCGGCCTCGTACGCCCCGGCCCCGCGATGCACGTAGACGTCGCAGTCGAAGCCCGAGCCGAGAATGTTTCTGCCGAGAAAGCCGCGGCGATAGGCCTCCTCGATCGCGCGTTCCAGAACGTCCTGCACGTGCAGGAACTCGCCCCGGATGTAGATGTAGGCGGTTTTCGCGCCGATCGCATAGCAGCCGACCACGCAGCCCTCGATGAGCAGATGAGGATTGCGCTCAATCAGCAGGTGATCCTTGAAGGTGCCGGGCTCGCTCTCGTCGGCGTTGCACGCGATGTAACGAGGTTCAGCCTTCTTGTCCACGAACTGCCACTTCAGGCCCGTCGGGAACCCGGCGCCGCCGCGTCCGCGGAGTCCGGACGCCTTGACCATCTCGATGATCTCGTCGGGCTTCCGTGCAAGCGCCAGCTTCAGCGCCTCGTACCCCTCGTGCTGGAGATAGAAATCCAGCGTGAAGGAATTTGGCTCGCGGACGTACTTGGTCAGGACTGGTTCCATAGCAGCTGATCGGTCTACTTTTTTTCACTGGCGGCGGGGCCCCACCCCCGCCGCGAACTTACGCTGAGCCTCGCGCTCCCGCGCTCGGCTGGCCGCGGGCGCTCCTGCCAGACTCTAGTCCCCAGACCCTAGACCCCAGTCCCTAGCCCTTATTCCTAGCCCCTTCGCTTCTCAACCGCGTGATGGCACCCGCTGAGCGCCGCTTCTCCACGTGCGCGAAGGTCGTCGA
The DNA here is from genome assembly GCA_963755195.1 of uncultured Acidobacteriota bacterium. GTDB lineage: Bacteria > Acidobacteriota > Vicinamibacteria > Vicinamibacterales > CAVVIG01 > CAVQJU01. The sequence continues at coordinate 68,481 of CAVWIZ010000003.1, forward strand.
TGAGACGCCCTGCGTCTTCCGGTTTGTGGCACTCGTGCCAGGCGTCGTTGACCATCACGACGGGCGCGCGGTCGCACGCCGCCAGGCATTCGACCTCGACGAGCGTAAAAGTGCCGCTCGGGTCGGTCTCGCCGGGCTTGATCCCCAGCTTCGTCGTCAACGCCTCGGTGACCCGCTCGGCGCCGTTCAGCGCGCACGAGAGCGTGCGGCACACCTGCAGCACGAACTTCCCCACAGGCCGCGTGTAGAACATCGTGTAGAACGACACCACGTCCTCGACGTCGGCGCGCGTGATGCCGAGCAGCTCGGCCACGTGGCGGATCGCGTTCGCGGTGATGTACCCCTGCTGATACTGCGCGAGATACAGCGCCGGCAGCACCGCCGAACGGCGGCGGTCGGACGGGTAGCGCGCCACGAGCACGTCGAACCGCGCGCGATTCTCTGGCGTATAGGCGAAGGCCGGGCCCTCGTCCTCGAGCTGGCGGGACGATTTGTGGAACGTGGCGCCGTACGCCATCTTCGGGTGAAAACTCACCGATCCACATCTCCCATGACGACGTCGATGGAGCCAATCACGGCGATGACGTCCGCGATGAGGCCGCCGACGATCATTTTTTCGAGCGCCTGGCACGCGAGGAGCGATGGCGGCCGCGACTTGACGCGCCAGGGCCGGTTCGTGCCGTCAGACACGACGTGAAAGCCCTGTTCGCCCCGCGGCCCTTCCACCGGCACGTACGCCTCGCCGGCCGGGACTGTAAATCCCTGCGAGTAGATCAGGAAGTGCTGGATCAGCGCTTCCATCTCGGTGTAGACGCGATCCTTGGGCGGCGGCGTGATGCGCGGATCGTCAATCGCGTACTGACCGGCCGGCGTGATCCGGTCGAGCGCCTGGCGGCAGATCTTCATGCTCTCGCGCATTTCCGCGACGCGCACCTTGTAGCGCGCGTACACGTCGCCATGGATCTCGGTGGGCACGCTGAAGTCGAACGTCTCGTACCCGAGATACGGAAACACCTTGCGCACGTCGTAGTTGACGCCCGCCGCGCGCGCGATCGGGCCCACCAGGCTGTACGCAATCGCGTCTTCCCTCGAGATCACGCCCACGCCCTGCGTCCGCTTCAGATAGATCTCGTTGTTGGTCAGGAGGTCTTCGTACTCGTCGAGCTTTCCGCGGAAAACGATCGAGAAACGAGCGGACCGCGTCGTGAAAGCCGCGAGGCAGGTCCTCACGCAGGCCGCCGACGCGCATGTAGCTCGGGAACAGACGGAAGCCGGCGATCATCTCGTTGATGTTCAGCAGAAGCTCGCGCTCGCGGAAGCAGTAGAGCATCACCGAGATGGCGCCCACCTCCATGCCGTGAGTGCCGAGCCAGACCAGGTGAGAATTGATGCGCTGCAGCTCGGCCAGCAGCACGCGAATCGCGCGAACGCGCTCGGGCACCTCGACGCCGAGGAGCGTTTCCACCGAGAGGCAGAACGCCATGCTGTTGGACTGCGCGCTCAGGTAGTCCATGCGCTCGACGAGCGGAATCACCTGCTGCCACTTCTTCTGCTCGATGGTCTTCTCGATGCCGGTGTGCAGGTAGCCGATCGTGGGCGACGCCGAGAGGACCGTCTCGCCGTCGAGCTCCAGCACCAGGCGCAGCACGCCGTGCGTGCTGGGGTGCTGAGGCCCCATGTTGACGGTCATCGTCTCGGTGCGAATCTCGGGCATGCTCGTCCTACGGCGCCCGGTGTCGTCGCGGTTGGCGGGCGATCATGAGCGAGACAACCGATCCTTTTCGAGGTTCGCGCGGAATTCCTGCTCGGTCACCTGCAGCGGCTCGGTGGCGTACGCCGGTCTCCGGATCTGGACCGGGAAGTCTTTACGCAGCGGGTAGCCCTCCCAGTCTTCGGGCATCAGCAGGCGCCGCGGATCGGGGTGTCCGTCGAACGACGATCGCCGAACAGATCCCAGACTTCACGCTCGAGCCAGTTGGCCGCCGGCCAGACGCCGCTGACCGTCCCGACGTGGGCGTCCGCGCCGGAGAGACGCACCTTCATCCGGAGCCGCAGACGATGTTCGAGGGACACCAGCACGTAGACGAGCTCGAACCTCGGCTCGCGCGGCCAGAAATCGACGGCGGTCAACTCGGCCAGGAACTCGAAGCGCAATTCGGGCCGATCGCGCAGGGCGCGTGCGACGTCCACCACCCGTTCACGCGACACATAGAACGTCGTCTGCAGGTCGACGCTGGCCACCGCTTCGAACTCGGCGCCGGGCGCCACCTGATCGAGCAACGCGATGATCGCGGCCGCGTCCATCACGTGAGCTTCTGCTCGGCGATCTTCCGCTGGAGCTGGACGATGCCGTAGATGAGCGATTCGGGGCGCGGCGGGCAGCCGGGCACGTAGACGTCAACGGGCACGACCTGATCGACGCCCTGCACGAGCGCGTAGTTGTCGAACACGCCGCCGATCGACGCGCAGGCGCCCATGGAGATCACCCACTTCGGGTCGGGCATCTGATCGTAGATGCGGCGGAGCGCGGGCGCCATCTTCCGCGACAAGCGGCCGGCGACGATCATCAGGTCGGACTGGCGCGGGCTGCCGCGAAACACCTCGGCGCCGAAGCGCGCGATGTCGTAGCGCGAGCAGCTCATGGCCATCATCTCGATCGCGCAGCAGGCCAGCCCGAACGTCACGGGCCAGATCGACGAGCGGCGCGCCCACTGCACCATCTTCTCGACGGATGTGGTGAGGACGGGGATTTCGATTTCTTCCAACCCCACTAGGCGACCCTCCGTGCTCTCGCCGCCGCCGCGGCATCGCTCTTCTCGTTGCCCCAGTCGAGCGCGCCTTTGCGCCAGACATACACGTAGCCGGTCAGCAGCAGCGCCATGAAGAGCAGCACCTGCAGAAAACCGTTCCAGCCGAGGTCGCGGAGCGCCATCGCCCACGGATACAGAAACGCCACCTCGATGTCGAAGAGCAGGAAGATCATGGCCACCAGGTAGTACTTCACCGACTGCCGCTCGCGCGCGTCGCCGACCGACGGCATGCCGCACTCGTACGGCGCGCTTTTTTCGGCGGTCGGATGGCTCGGACCGAGCACGTTCGACAGAAGGACCGAGACGAGCGCAAACCCGGCGCCCAGCGCGATCATGATGAGGATGGAAAGCCAGCCTTGCATTGTTCAGAATCCGGCGGCGACTTACGCTTGTGAACGATTTCGCAATCTCAAATGCTATCGCAGTCGATAGTCGTTAGTCGAGTCTCGAGGCGACAGTCGGCGGGAAGGCGGGCCAGCCCGCCCAGGCGCTCGAAATGGCAGTACTATGGCGACCGACGCCACGGTTGTTACATGACGCGCCCACTGCTCGTGGCGGCTCTGATCGTCGTCGCCGGTGGCGTGGCCTTCGCCGGCCCGACACCACCGCCGCAGCCCGAGCCGGTTCCCCGGCTGGCTCACGATCTGCCACGGCTTGCGTGAGTGGATCGACGCCGTCGATCGACACATCCCAGGCCAGCCCGACGGTGCCGCTATCAGTGTCGGCTCGTGGTCAAGAGCTGAGCTCGAGGCGCTTTTCTTCGACCTCAAGGCGCTCATTCAACTGATCACCACGGCGGACGACGCCAAGGTCACCGCGCGCGATGCGGGCCTTTACCTCGCCGGAATTGGAGGAATTGCAGGATCTGGCCGTCACAGCAGGCGCGGCGTGTCGCCGATCATCCGGCCAGGCCGCCGCAGCTCACCGGATCCGACGCGAGGCGGATCGTGAATCGCCTCGTGAAGCGAGCCACGCTCCTGCACACGGACATCGCCGTGCTCGTTCCTGCTGCCGCGGACAGGGATGCCGAGTCATCCGTGCCACGCCTGCTCATCGACCTGCGATCGTCGGTGGTGGTCGTGGACGGGAGGCAGGTGGGCGTGACGTACTACGGAGCTCATTGGGACTTCGCCCGTCTCCTGCTCGACGAAGTGACGCCAGATCCGGCAGCGCGACCCCACCGTGCGACAGTGGTATCGAGTTGTCGCCACGCTCTTCGCGAGCGAGTACCAGTGGTCCGAGTCCGACGCGCATCTGGCGCGCGCGCGCAAACTCTTTCCCGCAGACCCCGAGATCATCGCGGCCAGTGGGCGCTTCCACGAGACCTACGCCTCCCCCAGGATCCAGCAGTTCCTCGAAAACGAGCGCGCCCACCGGCGATCGCACGGCCGCCATCGGTTCATCGCGCTCGAATCTTCGACAGGCAGAGACGTTCTTCAACAAGGCCATCGAGCTCGACGGCAGTCTGACGGAAGCCCGCCTGCACCTGGGCCGCGTGCTCGGGCTCGAAGGCCGTCACGAGGACGCCGCCAACGAACTTCGGCGGGTGGCCGTCACCGCCGGCGACTCGCTGACGCAGTACGACGCGTGGCTGTTCCTCGGCGCTCGAGGAGCAGTCGCTCGGCCGTCTGGATCGTGCCCGCGAATCCTTCGAGAAGGCGGCGGCCCTGTATCCACGGGCCCAGTCGCCATATCTGGCGCTGAGCCAGCTGGCGAGGCGCAGGGGCGATCGGGCGGGCGCGCTGCGTTCCATTCAGCAGGTGCTGGCGCTTTCAGCCGACGATCGCGAGCATGAGGATCCCTGGTCGACGTACCTGCGCCGGAAGCGCCGCGCAGGCACAGATGCTGCTGTCCGAGCTTCGTGCCGCGCTGTTCCTGACACCACAGGAGCGCTGACAGCATGCGTCCGGCAACGCAAGCGGCAGCGGCGGCGCACTGACGTGGTTCGTGCTCGCCAGCGCGGGCGGCGCTGCGGCCCAAACGCAGACGCTTTTCGAGCAAGGTCGAAGCGGTGCGGGTCGATGTGCTCGTCACCGACAAGGGGCGGCCGGTGCATGGTCTTCAGTCGGCCGACTTCGACGTGCGTGACAACGGCGTTCCGCAACGCGTGGACCTGGTCAGCTTCGAGCAGATCCCCATCAATCTCGTCCTCGTCTTCGACATGAGCAGCAGCGTCGTCGGTGAACGTCTGGAGCACCTCCGGGAAGGCGCCCGCGCCGTGCTGAGCGGTTTGACGCGCGGCGATCAGGCGGCGCTTATCACCTTCAGCGAAGCGGTCGTCCGAGGCTCCGACTTGACGACGAATGTCGAGCAGGTGCAGGCTGCGCTGGCGCGGGCCAGCGGAAGCGGCGATACCGCACTCATCGACGCCGTCCATACCGGGATGACGGTCGGTGAATCCGACGTCGGCCGGGCACTCGTCATTGTGTTCAGCGACGGGCTCGACACAGCCAGCTTCCTGACGCCAGACGTCACGCTGGACATCGCGAAACGCTCCGACGTGGTGGTCTATGCGGTCGTGGCGGGCGGATCGCGGAAGATCTCGTTTCTACGCGATCTCAGCGAGCTCACCGGTGGGACATTCCACGACGCGGGATCGACACGGAATCTCGGGGCGACCTTCGTCAAGATTCTCGACGAATTCCGCCAGCGATACCTGGTGAGCTACTCACCGCTTGGTGTCTCGGGGGAGGGTTGGCACCGGCTGGAGGTGCGCATCAAGGGTAGAGACGTCGAGGTCAAAGCGAGGCCGGGATACCTCGCCAACTGACGCGCGTTCTCACTGCTCCCACTCGTACCCCGGCGCCGTCGTCAGACGGCCGTCCTCGACCGGCATCCCCACCGTGAAGTGATACAGGCTTTGAAATGCGTGTCCGGAGAAGCCCATGACGTCGTGAACCGGGTCGTCGAAGAAACAGCCGATGCCGGTGGCACGAGCCGACGCCGCCTCGGCTTCGAGGTAGAGCACCTGGCCGACCACGCCCGACTCCCAGAACAGGTGACGGTAAAAGGCCGGCCCGAATTCCTGGAGGCTGCGATCGAAATCGGCCAACATCCCGATGCTGAAAAAACCGTCGGCCGCAATGTCCTGCCCGCAGCTGAGACGCGCGGCCAGTGCGCGACAGTCGCCGCGCGCCAGACGAACGAGCGGGCCGGCCTTCTCCCAGAGGAACGTGGAACTCGACGCTTTCTTCAGCGCGTCGAGCACGCCCTCGTCCCGCGGCAGAAGGTACAGACCCGGTTCGAGGCCGTCCACGCGGTGGACGAACAGCACGAGGTGAATTCGCGGCGTCCACCACATGGCGTCCCACGGCGCATGCGGACCGGGCACGGCGCGGGCAAGCATAGCGACGAAACGGTCGACGCCAATCGATGAACGGCCGTCGAACGCCACGGCACTGCGACGCTGGAGGATCAGCCTGCGAGCATCCGCTGACGATGACGGCGAGAATTGGGTAATCGGGTAATCTGGTAATTGGGTAATTGGTGGTGGTAGGCGACCCGGATCCTCCGTCGCGAGCGCGATCTCGTCGATGAACGACCACTGCACGTGATCCTCGCTCAACTGGCTCGCGCACCCGGTCCATCGCCCGCCACGAACAGCCCGCACGAGCGCTTCGCGCGACGCCGCACGTCGCACGATTTCGTCGGCGCCTCGCACGGTGACCGCGAGGATGCAGCCGGGCTCCTCGCGCTCGGCTTCGACGAAGTCTTCGTCGCGATCGATGCCGGTGAGCGCCGCAATGTCACGCTGCGGCCACTCCGGGAGCAGTGCCGCCCGCCAGCCATGGAGCGCGGCCGCGAGCCGCAGGGCGCCGATGGCGTGACCCAGATCGTGCTGGCAGTACCGGAACGCCCGCTCGCCGTACTTCCACGACTCGCGCCAATGAATGGAGGTCAGGGCCACCAGGCACACGACGTCGGCGTCCCACGCGGTCGGCCATGCCGTCGGGTCGAAGACCGACCGGCGCTCGAGCACGTGGCGATCGGCCGCGTAGTGGAACACCGACGGCGTCTCGGACAAACCGTCGAGCGCACCCGTTACCACGTAGGCCTCGGTCGGGTGCAGGTTGCCGCTCGAAGGGTTGACGCGGAGCGACCAACGCGAACCGCGAAACTCCTTCCACGCGCTCAGCCCAAGGGCGTGCCGCAGCAGATCGCCGACGGCGGCAGCCGTGGGAATCGAGGGCGGCGCCGATGACGTGGGGAAAAAGAGCTGGTCGTAACTGAAAGGTGACGAAGCAGCAGCAGACGGACCGTCCGGCGCCGGAAACAACGGCACCGAGGCCGCGCCGCTGAACGTACGGAAGGGACGAGGCTGCGACGCCCAGTCGAGATAGCCGGTCGACCGGGCGAACCGATGAAAGTGGTGCTTGGTGCCGTCGTGGTAGAGATGGACGGCGTCGAGCTCAGACACCAATGAGCGAGGTCGTTTCGGCCATGCGTCGATCGATCTCGGCCATCGCCTGGCCGATCTGGTCGCGCCGCCGCTCGTGCGCTGTCGCGCCCATCTGGCGCTCGAGCTCGGTACGCGCGAGCCTGAGCGATTCGAGCACCCTCATCCGCTCGGGATCGCGCACGTCGCGAATCTGCGCCTTGGCGCGCTCGCGCTCGAGTTCTTCCATCCGCTCTTGAATTCGTGAATCCGCGTCGATCAAGCCTTCGCCAGCATCACCCATACCCACATTATAAGATGAACGCGTGACCGCGCGGCCGACTTCTGATGCGCTCGCACGATTTCATCCGGCGGTGCGTGCATGGTTTGGCACGGCGTTCGGCGCGCCCACCCGCCCGCAAACACAGGGCTGGCCCGCCATCGCGCGCGGTGAATCCACACTGATCCTCGCCCCGACCGGCAGCGGAAAAACGCTGACGGCGTTTCTCTGGTGCCTCGATCGACTGATGTTCGCGCCGTTACCCCACAAGGCGCGGCGGTGCCGCGTGCTCTACGTGTCACCGCTCAAGGCACTCGCGGTGGACGTCGAGCGCAACCTCCGCGCGCCGCTCGCGGGCATCGCCGCAGCCGCCGAGGCGCGCGGCGACCCGTACATCCGGCCGGCCATCGCGATCCGGACGGGCGACACCCCGCAGGCCGATCGGGCCCGTTTCCAGCGCGAACCGGCCGACATCCTGATTACGACGCCCGAATCGCTCTATCTGCTGCTGACCTCGAACGCCCGCGAAGCGCTCCGCTCGATCGACACGGTCATCGTGGACGAAATCCACGCGCTGGTGCCCACCAAGCGCGGTGCGCACCTGATGCTGTCGCTCGAGCGCCTCGCCGCGCGCGGCGATCGGCCGCTCCAACGCATCGGCCTCTCGGCGACGCAGCGCCCGCTCGACGAAGTGGCGCGATTCCTCGGAGGCGTCCAACCGAACAATGCCGCAGGGCGACAGGGCCGCCGGCCCGCGGGCCTGAAAGGCCCGCGCCACAATCGTGAAACCGAGGCTGAAACCGACATCGACCAGGAATTCGCCATGCACCGGGGCGTGGTCCGCTACCGCCCCGTCACGATTGTCGACGCCGGCCAGAGAAAGCCGCTCGAGTTGAGAATCGACGTGCCCGTTGAAGACATGGCACGCCTGACGACCTCGGACGACATTCCGAGCGGTCCCGCGTCAGTCGGCGACACGCGACAGTCCATCTGGTCGGCCATCCACCCGCGGTTGCTCGACCTCATTCGCGCGCATCGCTCGACCCTGGTGTTCGTCAACAGCCGTCGGCTGGCCGAACGGCTCGCCGGCGCGCTCAACGAACTGGCGGGCGAGATGCTCGTCCGCTCGCATCACGGCTCGATCGCCCGCGAGCAGCGCGTGGAAGTCGAGAACTTGCTGAAATCCGGTGATCTGCGCGGGCTGGTCGCCACGTCTTCGCTCGAACTCGGCATCGACATGGGCGCCATCGACCTCGTCGTGCAGATCGAGGCGCCGCCGTCGGTCGCGAGCGGCCTGCAGCGGATCGGCCGCGGCGGCCATCATGTCAACGCGATCAGCAAGGGCGTCATCTTCCCCAAGTTCCGCGGCGACCTCGTCGCGTGCGCGGCCGTGGCCAAAGCCATGCACGAGGGAGCGGTCGAAGCCACCCGCTATCCCCGCAACCCCCTCGACATCGTCGCGCAGCAGGTCGTCGCCATGACGGCCATGGACGAGTGGGACGTGGACGATCTGTTCGCGACCGTCCGCTGCGCCGCGCCGTTTGCCGAACTCAGTCGAGCTACCTTCGATGGTGTGCTGGACATGTTGTCCGGGCGCTATCCCTCCGACGAGTTCGCCGAACTGCGGCCGCGCATCACCTGGGATCGCGCGGCAGGTACGGTTGCCGCGCGCGAAGGCGCCAAGCGCGTCGCGGTCATCAACGGCGGCACGATTCCAGACCGCGGCCTCTTCGGGGTGTTCCTTCTGGGAGCGGCGCCCGGAACGTCGCGGGTGGGCGAGCTCGACGAGGAAATGGTGTTTGAAACGCACGTCGGCGAGACGTTCGTGCTCGGCGCCTCGTCGTGGCGAGTCGAAGAGATCACGCACGATCGCGTGCTGGTGTCGCCCGCGCCGGGCCAGCCTGGCAAGATGCCGTTCTGGAAGGGCGACCGCTCCGGCCGCCCAATCGAGCTCGGGCTGGCCATCGGCCGGCTCGTGCACGACTTGCTGCGCCTGCCGCCTGCCGCCGCCGTCGATCGGCTGACGCGGCAACACGATCTCGACGTCGTGGCCGCCGGAAACCTTCTGCAGTACCTTCGCGATCAGATGGCGGCGACACGCGCCGTACCGGACGCCACCACGATTCTCGTCGAACGCGTGCGGGACGACCTGGGCGACTGGCGCGTCTGCGTGCTGTCGCCGCGCGGCGGACGCATTCACGCGCCGTGGGCGATGGCCGCGGCCGCGAAGATCCGCGAGGAACGAGGCATCGACGTCGAGACCCTCTGGGGCGACGATGGGTTCGTCGTCAGATTTCCGGATGTGGACGAGCCGCCCGACGTGCGCCTGCTGCTGCCCGATCCCGACGAAGTCCAGGCGCTCGTCGTCCGCCAGCTTGGAGCCACGGCGATGTTCGCGGCGAAGTTTCGAGAGAACGCCGCGCGTTCGCTGCTGCTGCCGAAGCGCCGGCCGGGAATGCGCGCGCCGCTCTGGCAGCAGCGCAAACGATCGGCGGATCTGCTGGCGGTGGCGTCGAGGTACGGATCGTTCCCCGTGCTGCTCGAGACCTACCGCGAGTGCCTCCGCGATTTCTTCGACATGCCGGCGCTCATCAGCACGCTCGCCGACATCCGAAGCCGCACGGTGCGCGTCGCGACGGTCGATTCCGACAAGCCGTCGCCCTTTGCGGCGTCGCTCCTGTTCAGCTATGTGGCGAGCTTCCTGTACGACGGTGACGCACCGCTGGCCGAGCGCCGCGCCCAGGCGCTCGCCGTCGATCAAGCGCAACTTCGCGAGCTCATCGGCGACGCCGAGTTGCGCGAACTGCTCGACGCCGAGTCGATAGACGCCGTCGAGCGCGAGCTGCAACGTCTGGATCCTCGCTACCTGGCGAAAAGCGCGGATGCCGTTCACGACATGCTGTTGGCCATCGGCGATCTCACGCTGGAGGAGATACAGGCGCGAACGATCCCGGACGCGGCGGCTCCGGCCATCGACGCGCTGGTCATGGCGAAACGCGCGTTACTCGTGAGTGTAGGCGCCGATGCGCGGTACATCGCGGTTGAGGACGCGGCCCGCTATCGTGACGCCCTCGGCGTCTTGCTGCCGACCGGCATCCCGAAGCCGCTGCTCGCTCCGGCGCCGGATCCACTCGGCAACCTGGCGCGCCGATTCGCGCGGACGCACGCCCCGTTTACCGCGGCCGAGTTCGCGCGGCGCTACGGGCTCGACGTCGAAGCGGCCAGCGAGGTGCTTGGCAGGCTCACCGCCGACGCCGGACTCGGCCTCGGCCTCATTCAGGGCGAATTCCGGCCAGGCGGCACGGGCCGCGAGTGGACCGATACCGCGGTCCTTCGGCGGCTTCGCCAGCGCTCGCTGGCCCGGCTTCGCCGGGAGGTCGAACCAGTCGATCAGTCGGTGCTCGCGCGTCTCGAAACGAAGTGGCAGGGGATTGTGACGAGACGGCACGGCACGGACGCGTTGCTCGACGCGATCGAACAGCTCCAGGGCGCTCCCCTGCCGGCGTCGATCCTCGAAACGGAAATCCTGCCCGCGCGCATCGACGCCTACGATCCGGCCGACCTCGATGCCGTCACGGCCGCGGGCGAAGTCGTGTGGGTGGGCGTCGAACCGATTGGCGACCGCGACGGCCGAATCGCGCTGTACCTTGCGGACGAGCTGTCTCGACTGCTGCCGCCCGATCTCGTGAAACCGAACCTCGACTCGGGCGAGGCCGCCATCCTCGAGCATCTTCAGGAGCATGGCGCGTCGTTCTTCGGACCGCTGCACACGGCGATCGGCGGCGGCTACCCAGGTGAAACCGTGACGATGCTGTGGAATCTGGTGTGGCGAGGCCTCGTCGCGAATGACACCTTTCATGCGCTGCGCGCGTTCACGGCGGCGCACATGCCGAGGCGGCGCTCGCGCCGGGGCCAATCCTCCAGTGCGACGGCATTTCGATCGCGCCGCAGCGCGCCGCTGTCGGCCGAAGGGCGCTGGACGCTCGTCGCGCGGAACCGGCCTGAGCGTGGAGCGAAGAGCCCCGCGCGACGGGAGAGCACAGCATGGGCCGCGGCGTGGGCGCAGCAGCTGCTCGCCCGCCACGGAGTGCTGACGCGCGAGGCTGTCGCGTCTGAAGGCGCTGCCGGTGGATTCGGCGTCGTTTATCCCGTGCTGAAACTGATGGAAGACAGCGGGAAGATTCGGCGCGGCTATTTTGTCGCGGGCCTCGGCGCAACGCAGTTCGCGCTGCCCGGCGCGCTGGATCTGCTGCGCTCGCTCCGCGACCCGCAGTCACACGATGGTGGCGAACCTGAGGAGGTGGTGTTGGCCGCGACCGATCCCGCCAATCCCTACGGCGCGGCCATCAAGTGGCCCGCCTTCGCCGGTGCGACTGCACCGGCTTCGGCGCGGCAAGCCCGAGGCACGGCGTCGACTTCAGCGCGGCAGGCCCAAGACACGGCGCCGGCGACGGCGGGGCGAGGACCCACGCGATCGGTAGGCGCCACGGTGATTCTGGTCGACGGCGCGCTGGCCGCCTATCTCGCACGCGGTGATCGACAGTTGCTGACGTTTCTGCCGGAGGGCGAGCCCCAGCGGTCCAACACCGCCCGCGCCGTCGGACGCGCGCTCGTCGCCCGTGCGCGCAGCTCTGCCGGAGACAACCTCGCTCCTCGAGGCATGTTGATTGAGGAAATCGACGGCCTGCCGCCGTCAATTCACGCGATCGCGCCCCACCTGGTGGCGGCGGGGTTCATCTCAGGGGCGATGGGACTCCAGGCAACGTTTACGAATCGGGTAATTGAGTAATCTGGCAATTTGGTAATTGCGCCATCGCGATGCGATGGCGTTTGGGCAATTACCAATTACTCAATTACCCGATTACTCAATTACCCAATCACTTCCCTCGCACATACCTGTCCAGCCCGTGCCGCCGGACGACGGCGCCGTAGACGTTGCCCTGCGCATCGACGCCCACGCCCTCCGCGCCGCTGTGGTCCGGCGTCGTGGACTCGATGTCTTCAATGAAGTCGATCGGCACGCCGTCCTTCGCGCTGCCGATGCGGAAGCCTTTGCGCCAGCCGGGGTTGTCGGGGCCGGACTCGGAGTCGGCGACGTACAACATGTCGTCCTTCGTGATGGCGATCCCACTCGGCCGCCCGAACTGTTTCCACGTGTCGAGGAGCTTGCCGTCCTGGTCGTAGATCTTGATCCGGTTGTTTTCACGATCGCCGACGAACAGCCGGCCTTGCGAGTCCATGGCAATGGTGTGCGGTTCGCTGATGTCGTCAGGGCCGGCGCCCTTCCGGCCCCACTCCTTGATGTACGCTCCGTCTTTGGAGAATTTCACGACGCGGCTGTTCGGCGAGCCGCGATGGCCGTCAGTCACGAAAATGTCGCCGTTTCTCGCGGTCACGACGTCGGTCGGCTGGTTGAAAGTGTCGCGGCCGAGGCCTGCGACGCCGGCTTTGCCGAGCGTCAACAGGAGTTTCCCGTCGCCACTGAACTTGAACACCTGGTGTCCCTTGCCTGCCGCGCCACGCGAGTCGGTCGCCCAGAAATTCCCGTCCTTATCAACAGAAGCCCCGTGCGGGAACACGAACATCCCCTGTCCCCAACTCTTGAGCAGCTTCCCCGACGGGTCGAACTTCAGGATCGGCGCCACATCGTCGTGTCCGATGCAGCCGTTGTTGTCTTTGGCGAAGCAGCGCGAGAGGACGAACACGGTGCCGTCGGGCGCAATGTCCACGGACGTGACTTCACCCCACGTCGCGCCGGCCGGCAACTGTCCCCAATCGGTCGTGCGGCGATAGTAATGCCGCTGCGCGTGAACGGTCGCGACAGCCAGCGCAAGCAGGGCGATTGCCATGAGTCGTCGCATCGGTGGCCCGCCCACTACCGCGCCTCGCACGCAAAATTCGCGGCGTCGTTCACGCTCCCGGCGCCTTTGTAGCGCGCGACCTGCGGATACGGGCACAGCGGCCTCGTGAACTTCACGCCGCTTGACGCGTCGTCCGGCGAGTTGTATTTCGACGCGACGATCGCGGACGGGGCTGCACCATGCTCCACCCAGCGTTCGAGAGCTGCGCTCATATTGCGCGATGGATCGGGTTCAACGGGTGGAAGGCCCGGCGCCGTGCCGAAGTTGTCGGCGCCGGGTCCGTCGCCGCAGTGCTCCATCCCAGGCACCATATAGAGCCGGATCGTGTCGTCCGCGCCCTTCTTCCCGAGCTTCGCCGCGGCATTGCGGTAGTAGTCAATCGTCGCTATCGGCGACAGCGCGGGATCGCTCCAGCCGTGAAACAGGATCAGCTTTCCTCCGCGTTTCCGGAACGCGCGCAGATCCGGATCGATCGCGTTGAGCACGCGGCCTGCCAGATCATCGGCGGCCTTGGCATCACGATCGACATCGAAAGTCCTGTAGTCGTACGCGGCGTTCTGAAAGACGATGTTCGACAGGGCCTGCGTGGCTAAGAGGTACGCCGCGCTCCGATCCGCTCCCGCGCCCGACATCCATCCCGCCCATCCGGCCTCACCACCAGGCTGGAACCCCGGATACAACCGTTCGCCTTTTGCGGTTTGCGGCCCGCCGTAGATTTTCCTGAGCGCCGCAACCTGCGGCGCCGTCAGGCAGGCATCCGACTCGGGTCCCTTGCACAGGAGCACCGACGGATCGAACACGCACTTGTCCGGCTCGTCGATGATGCCGTCCTTCACGCCGTCTCGCGCGTCGCACGCTGCAACGGCTGCCGCCTTAACCGCCGCGAATTTTCTATCGGGGAGAGAGCTCGCGGGATCGAGCCTGGTCGCGAGCAGGTTCCAGGTGAGCCCCGTCAGGATGCGCGTGAAGTTAGCCGCCGGGGCACCTGCGATGATGCCGTCGTAATCGGCCGGATATCGCTGCGCTTCCATCAGGGCCTGACGGCCGCCGTTGGAACAGCTGCTGAAATACGAATACTTCGCGGGTTCGCCATAGAAGGCGCGGATGATGATCTTGGCCTTCTCGGCGGTCTCATGAATCGCCCGGTAGCCGTAGTCGGTGATCTTTTCACGATGGCCGAGCGCCCACCGGGCATCGAGGCCGTCGGCGTGATGTCCGGTATCAGTCGATGACGCGGCATAGCCGGCCTTGAGAGCTGACGCGAGCCCGCCGCCTTCACTGGCGTACTCAATAGCGCCCGCAAACGCGCCGTTGCCTACGCCCTGATACTTGCCGTTCCAGCCGGCGACCGGGAGCCACACCTCGAATTCGATGTGTGAGTCTTTCGTGGGTGCAATCACGCCCTGCACTCGGCAGAACGCCGGAAGCGTGACCGGCTGAGCGGGCGCGCCAGGCACCGCGAACGGCCCGGCCTCAATGGACTTCGCCTGCGTGATCGTCGCGTCGCCGAGCGGCAGCGACTTCAGCTCGGCACAGGGTGTGGCCGCGCGGGCATTGACGGCCGAGAGCACGCATGTAAGGACCATCGCTCCTGTCACGGCACGCATGCGACCTTCTCGCGTTCAGCCGTTCATCGCTGGTCGTGGTGGTCGTTGTTCTGCAGGAACTTGCCGTCTTCCTCGACGCAGCGCGGCGACTCTTCGAGCGGCTCGGTAGACGGCTTCACCAACCGAACCGCCATCGTCCACGGAGCCGTGAGCACCTTCGGATCGTCAACGGTGACCTGGTAGGCGAGGTTGGCGCCATGGCGCCAGAAGCGCTCCGTGACGCGCATCGCGTCGCTGTGGAAATAGCCGCCCTCGCCAAACCATGTCTCTTCGACGAAGCCGGTCGCGTCCACGACGAGCGTGTTGCCTTCCCAGCGTCCCACGGAGTCTCCGTAGTACGAAGGGTTGGGGTCTTTGCGATGCGGGCGGCCGTCGGTGGGAATGATGCGGTAGGGATCGCCCGAGATGTCTTCGTAGAGGAACACCATTTCATTCGGCAGCTGGATGATCCGGCGCGGCGGTCCGATGCGCGGAACGCCGGGCCTGCCGCAGTAGAACACATGATCGGTCTTGCTCTCGTGATCGTACAGGTCCTTCACCTTGGCTCTGAACTCGGGCTTGTAGGACGGCTCGGGCGTCGAGGGCAGCGCGCCCGGCACGTCGGTCGTCGCGGGCCGACGACCGCTCGCGTCGATGCCCTTCACGGACACGGTGCCGTTGATCTGCCGTTTGAGCGCGATCGGCGCCAGATCGATAGAAAAGAGCCAGGTGCCGCTCAAGTCTGGGGCCCCGGCTGCACTCCGGGGGCCTCTGCCGGCTCTGAGCCGTCAGGGCCGTCGTCGTCAGCGCCGCGATCGCCACGATAAAGGTGAGGTGTTTCATCGCGCTCCACTCCCGCTATGGATTGCCGGAAGCCTGAGGGGCCACAAGTTCCAGTGAGTTGCCGTCGGCGAATGTCACCTTGAGCATGTAGCCAAAGGCCGAACCGTCCTTCGCGCGGTTGCCTTCGACCGTGATGGTCTGTCCGATGGCCTTCGCGAAATCGACGCGGTTGACGCCCACGCGCCGAAACCAGGCGGGCGGATTGCTCTGGAATTTCCAGGCTTCGGGGCCGCCCGCGCCCTTCACCTCCATGAGAATGACTGATGTGCGGGTTGACCCAGTCCACTTTCGTCAGCGTACCGGCGATCGTGATCCGGCGCGTGACGTCGAACTCGGCCGTGGTCGAATGATGCGCGGACACGGCCGCCGCGGCCACAAGCATCGTCGCAACGATCACGGCGCCGCACATCTGATGTCGCACGGTAGCCCTTGTGTGATCAGGTGTTCGTCGAGAGCAAGTCGATGGCGGATCGGACCAACGGGTCGAGACCGGCGCCGCCCTCGCGGTAGTGCGCGACGATTTCGCGTCGCATGCGCGGATCCCAAAAGCGCGTCAGGTGGCCGGCGATGTTCTTCGCGGCTTCGGTCTTGTCCTGCTCGGCGTTGAAGAAGGCGCCGATGTCGTTGGCCATCGACACCAGACGTTCGGCTCTCACGCGTGCGTCGCCTCGCGGCCCTTCAAGAGTTCGAGCTGCTGTTCGGTGAACTCGTGGAACCGCTTCTGCCACTCGGACGGGTGATTCACCTTGACGATTTCCACCGCCGTCACCTTGTACTCGGGGCAATTGGTGGCCCAGTCCGAATTCTCCGTGGTCACGACGTTGGCGCCGGACTCCGGGAAGTGAAACGTCGTGTAGACGACGCCGGGCCGCACGCGATCGGTGACGTCCGCGTGCAGCACGATTTCACCAGAGCGGCTGGTCAACCCCACGAGGTCGCCCTGCACGATGCCGCGCACCTCGGCGTCGTGCGGGTGAATCTCGAGGACGTCGGCCGACGCCCACGTGACGTTCTGCGTGCGCCGCGTCTGCGCGCCGACGTTGTACTGCGTGAGAATCCGGCCCGTCGTCAACAGCAGCGGGTAGCGCCGGGTGGCGCGCTCGCTCGTCGCGACGTACTCGGTGACGAAGAACTTGCCCTTCCCCCGCACGAACTCGCCCATGTGCATCGTCGGCGTCCCTTCGGGCGCCTTGTCGGTGCACGGCCACTGGATGCTGCCGAGGCGATCGAGCTTTTCGTAGGAGAACGCGCTGAACGTCGGCGTCAGCCGCGCGATCTCGTCCATGATTTCCGACGGGTGCCGATAGTGCATCGGATAGCCCAATGCGTTCGACAGCAGCATCGTGACTTCCCAGTCCTGGAAGCCCGCCTTGGGCTCCATCACCTTACGCACGCGCGACACGCGGCGCTCGGCGTTGGTGAAGGTGCCGTCTTTTTCGAGGAACGACGATCCGGGCAGGAACACGTGCGCGTACTTCGCGGTTTCGTTCAGGAACAGATCCTGGACGACCACGCATTCCATCTTCGCCAGCGCGGCCGTGACGTGCTGCGTGTCGGGATCGGACTGAGCGGGGTCTTCGCCCTGAACATACATGCCTTTGAAGCTGCCGTCGAGCGCGGCTTCGAACATGTTCGGGATGCGCAGCCCGGGTTCGGCTATCAGCGGCACGCCCCAGTCGTGTTCGAACAGCGCGCGCGTCGTCGGATCGGACACGTGCCGATACCCGCTGAACTCGTGCGGGAACGAGCCCATGTCGCATGAGCCCTGCACGTTGTTCTGCCCGCGCAGCGGGCTGATGCCGACGCCCTCGCGGCCGACGTTGCCGGTGGCCATCGCCAGGTTGGCGATGCACATCACCATCGTCGAGCCCTGGCTGTGTTCGGTGACGCCGAGGCCGTAGTAGATGGCGCCGTTTCCGGCCTTCGCGTACATCCGTGCCGCTTCGCGAACCAGTTCCGGCTTCACGCCCGTGGACGAGGCGGTGGCTTCGGGCGAGTTGCGATCCTCGGCGACGAAGGTCTTCCACTTGCGGTAGGAATCCGCCTCGCAGCGATCGGCCACGTACTGCTCTTTGGTCAGCCCTTCGGTGACGATGACATGCGCGATTGAGTTGAACAGCGCGACGTTGGTGCCCGGCCGCAGCGGCAGGTGGTAGTCCGCCTTGATGTGGGGCGTCTTGACCAGGCCGATCTCGCGCGGGTCGATGACGATGAGCTTCGCGCCCTGACGGAGGCGACGCTTGAGCTGCGACGCGAACACCGGGTGGCCCTCCGTCGGGTTCGCGCCGACGACGATGATGGTGTCGGCCTTCATCACCGAGTCGAAGGCCTGCGTGCCCGCGGATTCGCCGATCGTGCTCTTGAGGCCGTACCCCGTCGGGGAATGACAGACGCGGGCGCACGTGTCCACGTTGTTGTTGCCGAACGCCGCGCGCACCAGCTTCTGGACGAGGAACGCCTCCTCGTTCGTGCAGCGCGATGACGGGATGCCGCCAATCGAATCGCGCCCGTACTTCGCCTGGATGCGGCGGAACTCGCTCGCCGCGTGGCCGATCGCTTCGTCCCACGTGACCTGCTGCCACGGCTCGTCGATCGACTTGCGGATCATCGGCGTCGTGATGCGGTCGCGATGCGTGGCGTAGCCGATGGCAAAGCGGCCCTTCACGCACGCGTGGCCGTGGTTCGCGTGGCCGTCGCGGTTGGGCACCATGCGGATGACTTCGCCGTCCTTCGACTCCGCGTTGAACGAGCAGCCCACTCCACAGTACGCGCACGTGGTCGTCGTCACCTTCGTCGGAGGGCCGAGCTGGAGAAGCGACTTCTCCACGAGCGCTCCCGTCGGGCACGACTCGACGCACGCGCCGCACGAGACGCACTCGGACGCCAGGAATGATTCGTTCTGGCTGGCGGACACCTTCGAATTGAACCCGCGGCCCTGAATCGTCAGCGCGAACGTCCCCTGCACCTCGTCGCACGCCCGCACACAGCGGGAACAGACGATGCACTCGGACTGATCGAACGTGAAGTACGGGTTGCTTTCGTCTTTTGCCGCGTTCAGGTGTTGTTGTCCGCCGACGCCGTACCGAGAGCCGGTAACGCCGAGGACCGAGGCCATGTCGTGAACCTCGCAGCGGGTCGTCGGCGACTTCGACGCGCAGTCGGCCGGATGATCGGAGAGGTAGAGCTCCATCACGTTGCGGCGGAGCTGGGTCAGCTTCGGTGTTTCCGTCCTCACCTTGATGCCGTCGGCCACGAGCGTCGTGCACGACGCCGGATAGCCGCGGCGCCCTTCGATCTCCACGAGGCACAGGCGGCAGGACCCGAACGCCTTCATCGTGTCGGTGGCGCAGAGCTTCGGGATGTGCGTGCCGGCCATCGCGGCCGCGCGCATGATCGACGTGCCGTCAGCAACGGTAATCGTCTGGCCGTCGATCTCCAGCGTGACGCGCTTCGGGTTGTCGACGTGTGGCGTGCCTTTGTCGTCGTAGCCAGTGGAATACATGCTGCTTCGGTCAGGGCACTTCAGGCCACGTCGCCGTAGCCTTCTCGAAATCCCCGGGAAAATGCCGGATCGCACTCTGCACCGGATAAGGCACCAGCCCTCCCAGTCCGCAGAGCGACCCGTTAACCATGGTATCGCAAAGTTCCTCGATCAGGGCGAGGTTGGCGTCGCGGTTTTGGCCGGAAATCACGCGATCCATCACTTCCACGCCGCGCGTGGAACCAATGCGACACGGTGTGCACTTGCCGCACGACTCGATGGCGCAGAACTCCATGGCGTACCGGGCCATCTGGGCCATATCCACCGTGTCGTCGAACACGACGACTCCGCCATGGCCCACGAGCGCCTGGATGTTCGCGAACGCCTCGTAGTCGAGCGGCGTGTCGAACTGCGACTCGGGGAGGTATGCGCCAAGCGGTCCACCCACCTGGACCGCGCGAATCGGACGGCCCGTGGCGCTGCCGCCGCCGTAGTCGTACAACAGTTCGCGGATGGTGAGGCCGAACGCCTTCTCGATGAGGCCGCCGCGCTTGATGTTGCCGCCAAGCTGCACCGTGAGCGTGCCGCGCGACCTACCGACGCCGAAGTCCTTGTAGAACGCGCCACCCTTGTCGAGGATGATCGGAACGCTCGCGAGGGAGATCACGTTGTTGACGATGGTCGGCTGGCCGAAGAGTCCTTTGATGGCGGGCAGCGGAGGCCGCGGGCGCACTTCGCCGCGCTTGCCTTCGAGGCTCTCGAGCATCGACGTCTCTTCGCCGCAGATGTAGGCGCCGGCGCCCAGCCGCACCTCGAGGTCGAATTTCTTGCCGCTGCCGCAGACGTCGGCGCCGAGATAACCGGCCGCGTAGGCGGCGCCAATGGCTGCCGTCAGCGCGCGATGGGCGTGCGGATACTCCACCCGTAAATAGATGTAGCCCTGCGTCGCACCGACGGCGACACCGGCAATCGTCATCCCTTCGATGAGCACGAAGGGATCGCCTTCCATCAGCATGCGATCGGCGAACGTCCCCGAGTCGCCTTCGTCGGCGTTGCAGGTCACGTATTTCTGGCCGGGCGGCTCGTCCATCACCGTCTTCCACTTGATACCAGTGGGAAACGCCGCACCGCCGCGGCCTCGCAGCCCCGAGTCGGTCACTTCCTTGACGATCTCGGCGGGGCTCAGCGTGAGGGCGCGCTTGAGTCCCTTGTAGCCGTCGTGCGCCAGGTAGTCGTCGAGGCTCACCGGATCGGTGATGCCCACGCGCGCAAACGTCAACCGTTCCTGCCTGGCAAAGTAGGGAATCGATTCGACGCGACCGACGTGAAGCGCGTGCGTGCCGCCCTTGAGAAAGCCGGCATCGAACAGGCCGCGGACATCGTCCACGGTGACCGGACCGTAGGCCACGCGTCCCGCCGGCGTCGCCACTTCGACGAGCGGCTCGAGCCAGCACATGCCGCGCGTGCCGTTGCGCACCAGGCGAATGTCGATCTTGCGCGAGGCGGCCTCGGCGGCGACGGCGCGCGCGACGTCCTCCGCGCCCAGAGACAGCGCGGCGGCATCGCGCGGAATGTAAACCGTGACAGCAGCCACTACCGCTTCTCCCACTGGGAAACGATCGCGTCAAAGCGATCGGGCGTGACGCGACCGTAGAGCTCGCCGTCCACCATGATCGCCGGCGAACACGCGCAGTTGCCCAGGCAGTACACCGGCTCGAACGAAAACGCGCCATTCGACGTCGTCCCGTGAAAATCCACGCCCAATGTCTTCTTGGCGTGCGCTTCGAGCGCCTTCTGGTTCATCGACTGGCATGCCTCGGCCCGGCAGAGGTGAATCGTGTGACGGCCCGGCGGATGTTCGCGGAAGTAGTGATAGAAGCTGATGACGCCGTGCACTTCCGCGCGCGACAGATTCAGCCCAAGGGCGATGGTGGGCACCGCGGCCGCGGGCACGTAGCCGAGCGCATCCTGAATCGCGTGGAGAATCGGCAGCAGTCCGCCGGGCGTGTCTTTCAGCTTTGATACGACGCCGGCGACAACCTCGGCAACCTTGGGATCGAGTGATGACATCAATCTAGTAGTTTACTTGGTCCGGAGCGAATGCGCTTTGGCTCCACATCGACGTGCAGATTCTGCCACGGCGGCTCGGTCCGCGCCGGAAGTTTCTGCGATGCGACGGCAACCTGAGACGTCCATCGCGCCTTGGAGTCGCATCGATCGACCCGGCACGCACCGTGCTCACGACGACGCTACAATGAGCCGATGCCAGGGAGCGATCGCGTGAATCCGGCCAACCCAGGCCTGAAGCTCACCTACGACGACTACCTGCTGTTTCCCGACGATGGGAATCGGCACGAGTTGATCGACGGAGAGCACTACGTGACGCCATCGCCCAGGCTGAATCATCAGGGTGTCTCCGGCAACATCTATCTGCTGATTGCGTCATGGCTCGAGGCTCACCCGATTGGACGCGTCTACTACGCCCCGGTGGACCTGGTGTTCTCGAACTTCGATGTCGTGGAGCCCGACCTGCTGTATCTCTCCAATGAGCGCCACGCGCAAATCGCCACGCCGAAGAACATGCAGGGCGCGCCCGAGCTCGTCGTTGAAATCGGATCGCCCGCCACGCGGAAGCGAGACGAAACAATCAAGAAACGGCTGTACGAGCGTTCGGGCGTTGAGGAGTACTGGGTCGTCGATCCCGAGACGGACGTCGTCCGGGTGTACCGCCGCGAGGCGGAGGGATTCGGCCGTGTTGTTGAATTGTCACGCGAGGCCGGCGACGTGCTGACGACGCCGTTGCTCGCAGGTCTCGAGCTTCCGCTGATCCGAATCTTTCGCCAGTAGCGATTCGCGCGTCGATCCCCACCGGTCTGAATGGTGTGGAGACGTGCGGAGCCTCACTTGCCCCTGGGCCCGGGTGGCATGAGTTCGCGAAGCGCAATCACTTCCGCTGCGATGGCGGTCTTGATGGTCGGCTCACGGTCGGGCGCAAACAGCGAAGAATGTAGCGACGGGAGCGCGGCCCCTGATTTCATGGCCGCGTCGTAGGCGACTGGGCTGACGGCGCCGACCCGCAGCATGAGCGCCGGTACGCCGGCGAGGTGAAACTCCGAAAAGTCTTCGCTGGCCATTTCCGGCGGCGTGTCCTTCGCCCGGTCCTGACCCAATTCGCGAACCAGCGCGGCCGACACGCGCGCGGTCAAGGCCGGATCGTTGACCAACGCATTCGCGCCCGCGCCCATCTCAATCAGCGGCTCGCGCGGAGCAGCCGCAGCCGCCGCCTCTGCCTTGGCCACGCGGGCAATCGCATTCAGAAGCCGCTTGCGCACCGCCTCTGTAAAGGAACGGACCGTGAGCTCGAGCCGCACTTCATCGGGAATGATGTTGTTCTTGGTTCCGCCATGAATGGAGCCGACGGTGATCACGGCCGGATCGAACGGCGAGTTCTCGCGCGACACAATCGTCTGCAAAGCGAGCACCGTCCGGGCGGCGATGACAATCGGATCCACTGTCGCGTCCGGACGAGCGCCATGTCCGCCGCGCCCGAAGATGGTGATGCTCACCGAGTCGGCATTGGTCAGAATCGGGCCCGCGTGATAGCCCACGACGCCCGCTGGCATCCGCGCATCGTCGTGCACCGCCAGCGCGTAGTCGGGCCGGGGAAACCGTGTGAACAAGCCGTCGGCGAGCATCGCCTTTGCACCCATGATCAGTTCTTCCGCGGGCTGGCCAATCAGCACGAGCGTGCCCCTCCACCGCGTGCGGCTGTTGGCCATGATGCGGGCTGTGCCCATCCATGCCGCCATATGAATGTCGTGTCCGCATGCCTGCATCACGCCCACGTCCGCGCCGCTGTCGTCCTTGGTCCGCACCACGCTGGCATAGGGAAGTCCGGTGTTCTCGGTCACGGGCAGGGCATCCAACTCGGTCCGCAGCATCACGGTCGGTCCCATACCGTTTTTCAGCACGCCCACCACGCCGGTCCGGCCAATCCCCGTCGTCACTTCGTAGCCAAGCGCTCGGAGTTCCGTCGCCAGCTTGGCGGCCGTCTGCTGCTCGTGAAACGAAAGCTCCGGGTGCTGGTGCAGGTCGAGGTACAGCGCCTCTGACTGCGGATAAACGGCTTGCACCTCGGCGGCAATTCCCGAGCCGCTCTGAGCCTCAATGGAAGGGGCCATGAGCAACGCCAACACGCCGAGAAGAGTAGAACGACAGTTCATTGTGTGCCTCGTGTCTGTCAGCAGGCGAGTAGTCTACCTAATTGCACAGAGGCGCGCGCTGCGGGTCTGCTAGAATTTCTCGTGGCTATGCTGCCGTCGCGCACCACGCTCGCCACACTCAGCGACGCGCTCTATCGCGAGGAAGTTGCTCGGGCTCGCGCGATGCAGCCGGGTGAGAAACTGCTCGAAGGTCCGCGCCTGTTCGAACGGGCCTGTCGCCTGATGCCGATGGCATCCGCCACCAGCATCCGGAGCTTGATGAAACCGGCGTGCAGGCGATCCTGATCAGCCGACTGAACCGGCTCCGGTCCATCGAGCGCACGTGACGGCCGACGAAGCAGTGCGTGCGGTGCTGGACGCGCATTGTGACGAAGCTGCGTTGGGCAAGCCAGGCCGACCGTGCGAAGGATCGCGACGACGTTCGCAATATCCTCGCGGTGCGAGGAGCCGACGTCGACTGGGACTACCTGGGCCGCTGGTCAACCGAACATGGCACCTCGACCCTGCTCGAACAGATCCGCACGTCGATTCCCAGCCTCTGACGGCAACCGAAGCGACGGGACTCTGCTACTGAGTCAACGGCATTCGAGGCAACATCTCATCGCGCATCGCGGTGTTGTAGAGCAGCGTCGCGATGACGACGGCCGCCTGACGCAAGTCGTCCGGGACCAGCCGATCATAGGTGTCGCTGTTCGTGTGGTGCGTGCGGGTGTCGTACTCGAGCGGGTCCTGAATGACGCCGGGAGCGGGAATCCCGGCCTGGAAAAAGGGGCGGCAGTCGCCCGGGCACCAGGGGCGCAGCGTCACCAGCGTCGTGCCGAGATCATTCAGTGGCGCTATCCACTGCTGAAAGATCGGCAGGAGGGCCGCATTACCCGAGAGCCCCACCCCTCGAATCCTGCCGGTCCCGAGGTCCACGTTGTAAACAGCCGAGAGGAGCGCATGGTCGGGCTTTGGAACAATGGCACCCACTCTTCTGCGCATCGCCTCCGGGATGAGCAACTGCTGCGGCGTGACGTCGTGCGGCACGTCCGCGATGTGACGGTTCACATAGGCGACCGAGCCGAGGAGGCCCTGCTCTTCTCCCGTCCACAGGGCCACTCTGATCGTTCGTGCGGGCCGGACGCCAAGCGCGTTCAGGATGCGCATCGCTTCCATCGCGACGACGACACCTGCGCCATCGTCTGTGGCGCCGGTGCCCGCCGCCCAACTGTCGAGGTGGGCCGTGACCATCACCGCCTCGTTCTTTCGGCGCCCGTCGACACCCGGGATCTCGGCGAACACATTGAAGCCTTCCACACGATCGCCCGTGAACTCCACGTCCACGTTCATCTCAACCTTGACCGGCACCTTTCGATCCAACAGCCTGGTCATCCTGAGGTATTCCTCGACCGCCACGACCACAAGCGGAACCTGCATGGCATGCGCCTTCTGATAGGCGTACATCCCAAGGTTGGAGTTCCAATCCGCGTAAATGGTCCCACCGCTCGCGCCGCCACGCGGATTGTTTCCACTCGGGACCATGACGGCGCGAACGCCCTCGTCTTTGAAAAAGCGCGAAATCCGCTCCGCGAACGCTGCGTTCGCGAACCCCCGCTCGACATTTTGTTGAGCCGCGTCATCGTCGCGTGGCGCGCCCGGCAGAATCCGTCCAAACTCAGCGAGCTTCACATCATCGAACCGATCCGACAGCGGCTTGTCGATCGGGAAGGTCTCCGGCACGCTCGCCGCCCTTCCAAGCAGGACGATCTTGCCTTCTAGCTTCCCTCGAAGCGCGTCGAATCCCTTCTCGTCGCCGAATCCGTGCACCGACACCACGTCTCCGGCGATCCGGCCTGGCGTTGCCGGCGACCACGGACCCGCCGTCGTGATGAAGTTCGCGCCATAGGGCTCCACGAGCCGCACCCATACATTGCGCTGACGCCAGCCGAACCCGAACTCGCCCCAGCTCTCTTTCTGAACGTTCGAGCTCCCGGCCGCGGCAAGTCGATCCATCGCCCAGGAGACCGCCTTCTCCAGGCCCGGGGACCCGGTGAGGCGCGGGCCGATGCCGTCCATCAGCTCCGTTGCGTAGTCCATGACTTTCGAGCGCGTCATCCCCTCGTCGCGGATGCGCCCATACATGACCAGATCGGGAGCATCGCTCGACACCTGAGCCATGACCAGCTTTGCGGCCACAAGGGCGATCATGGTGATCGTCAAGCTTCGTCGAGAGTTGAATCGTTCGAAGAACATGGCGTATCCCGGCACCATCAATTACCCAATTACCCAATTACCCAATTACCCAATTACTCAATTACCAAATTCCAAATCACCTGAACATCTGGCTGACAAGCGTCAGCGTCCTGAAGACGCCCCAGCCGATTGGGACACCAGCGAGCAGCCAGCCGGCAGCCACCAGGCCCCACTCGCCTGCCGGCGCACCAGCCATCGTCGTCTTCGACTGACCGCGCCCGGCCACCGGCGCCCCAGGCGACAAAGTAAACAGGTCTTTCCCGACCGGCCGCACGGCCAGATTACAGATCAAGCCGACGCCGAGAAAGGCCACGAGGATGTACATCGTGAACGTATAAGCGTTGGCCGGCGCCACGCCGTGGCCGATCTGGAATTCGCGAATGTAATTCACGAGCACCGGCCCGAGAATGCCGGCGGTGGACCAGGCGGTCAGCAGGCGACCGTGAATCGCGCTCACGTTCCCCACGCCAAACATGTCCGCCAGGTACGCCGGAATCGTCGCGAATCCTCCGCCGTACATCGTCAGGATGATGCAGTAGATCGCGACAAAGAGCGCCAGGCTGCCGCTTGCTCCCGCCGCCGGCGCCGAGGCGTAGAGCAACATGCCGAGTGCGAAGAACACCATATACGTGGTCTTGCGGCCTATGTGGTCGGACAGCGACGCCCAGAAGATGCGTCCGCCGATGTTGAAGAGGCTGAGCAGTCCGATGAAGCCGGCAGCGGCCGACGCCGTGACGCGTCCCTTGAAGATCTCCTGAATCATCGGCGACGCGATGCCGAGCACGCCTATGCCGGCCGTGACGTTGAGACACAGAACGCCCCAGAGGAACCAGAATTGCGGTGTCTTCCACGCGACGTCCACGGGCACGGAGCCTGCCGCGGTCGCGGCCTGCGTGTGGGCGGGCGGCGTCCATCCGGCCGGCGACCAGCCAGGCGCCGGCAGACGGTACCCGAACGCACCGGCCATCATCACGACGAAGTAAATCGCCCCGAATACCACGAACGTCTGCCAGACGCCGACCGACTCCGGCGTGGCGAACTGTTTCATCAACACGTCGGCGAGCGGGGTGCCAATCATCGCGCCGCCGCCAAATCCCATGATCGCCAGACCCGTCGCCATGCCGCGGCGATCGGGAAACCATTTGATCAGCGTCGAGACCGGCGAAATGTAGCCCAGCCCCAGGCCACAGCCGCCGATCACGCCCGAACCGAGCCACAGCATCCAGATTTGATGCAGCTCGATGCCGACCGCCGAGACGAAAAACCCTCCGCTCCAGCAGCACGCGGCCACGACGCCTGCCTTGCGCGGCCCTTCGCGCTCGACCCATGGGCCAAAGATGGCGGCCGACGATCCGAGCATCACGAAAAACAGCGTGAACATCCACCCGAGCGTGCTGATCTTCCAGTCGTCCGGCGCCGACTGCGTGATGCCGATGGCACGGCTGAGCGGCAGCCAGAACACACTGAACCCGTACGCCATGCCAATGCACAAGTGGATCGCGAGCGCCGCGGGCGGCACCAGCCAGCGATTGAACTCGGGCCCGGCGATGATGCGATCTTTCGAGAGCAGGTCGGCCATCGATCTGATGATCTAGGTGACGACGCGCTCAGGATGCGCGTAGATGTTGAAGTTGGGGCCACGGAGAAAACCAATGAGCGTGATGCCGCACTCCTCCGCCAGATCGATGGCGAGGCTCGACGGGGCCGACACGGCGGCCACCATGGGAATACCGGCCAGAAAGGCCTTCTGGACGATCTCGAACGACGTCCGCCCGCTGACAAACAGCACGTGGTTGCTGAGCGGCAGCCGCTCCTGCATCAGCATCCGGCCGACGACCTTGTCCACGGCGTTGTGCCGGCCGACATCTTCGGCCACGGTTTCGAGCGTGCCGTCGCGTGTGAACAGGCCCGCCGCGTGGAGCCCGCCGGTCTCGGCGAACACGGCCTGCGCCTTGCGAAGCCGGTCGGGGATGTCCACGATGGTTGATGCGGGAATCGTCCATGGCACCACGAGCGCCGGCGCGTTGGTCCGCAGCGAGTCGATCGTCAGCCGGCCGCACATGCCGCACGACGAATTGGTCGTGACGTTCCGGCGCTCGCTCATCAGCCGCTCGAGCGATTCGGCCGACGCGTTCGTCAGGCTGACGTTGACGATGTTCTCGGGATGATCGGCCGCAGGATCGGTACAGGTCCTCGATGGTGCCAAGGTCGTCGGCGTTGCCGATAATGCCCTCGGCGAGCAGGAAACCGGCGGCCAGCTCGCGATCCGAACCCGGCGTCCGCATGATGACCGAGAACGGCCGGTTGTGCAGGCGGACTTCGAGCGGTTCCTCGGTGGCCGCGTGATCGTCGTCCGCAGAGCGCACGCCGCCCCTGACGCGCGTGACGGCCACGCCCCGAAACGCCTCGGCCATAGCGCGCATTGTAGGTCAGATGCAGCGCGTACTGCTCGGCAGCGCCCGCCTCAGCGGGCCGCGGCCCCGACGTGGGCGTTCACGTCGTCGAACCAGTTCAGCACGACGTTGATGCGTGTGGCCGGTTGCTGCAGCGCCGTCGGCTCGATCATCAGGAAGCGCCGATCCGGGGACACGTCGTAGCCCGCCGCTCCGGCGTCGTTGACCTGGTACTGCCCCTCGAACAGCAGCCGCGCCGATCCCGCGGTGAATATCGAACCGCTCGCCATGGCGACAGCCATCATCTTGTCGCCGTTGCGGTAGAACAGCTCCCGTCCGTCGCGCGACCAGCGTGGCTCAGAGCCACCGCCCGTCGAGATTGCGAATTTTCCTCCGGCATTGGGAAACGGGCGCACGTATATTTCGCCGCGGCCGGATTCGTTCGAGCTATACGCCAGCCAGCGGCCGTCGGGCGAGAGTAGTGGCGCCGCTTCGCTCGATCGCGTCCTCAGGACGACCTGCGGCTGGCGTCCGCCGTCGAGCCGCATCATCAACATGTCCGCGCCTGTGTCGGCCGCGGTGTCGACAAAGAAGAGGAGCATGCCGTCGGATGACAGCGACGTCGGCGTCTGCATCGTCTCTCCAGTGGTCAGACGCTCTTCCTCGCCGGCGCCGTCGGCGGCCCGCCAGAACACATTTCGATAGCCGGCCCGCGTTCCGCGATAGACGAGTCGGCGCCCGTCCGGCGTCCAGACCGGCGCCTGGCTGCTTCCCATGGAGGGCAGTGTCGTGAGCGTCGAGCGGGCGATGTCATAAATCCAGATCGTCTGTGTCGGTCCCTGAATGCTGACGGCCACGGAACGCCCGTCCGGCGAGACGGCCGGGTCCGTGTACGCGTTCGGAGGCGCCGGCACGGGTTCGACGTGTCCATCGGCTCCCACCCACACCAAACGGCGGTCGGAGTTGCTGGAGCCGGACGGGATGTATGCGAGCGTCCCAGAGTTGGAGACCGCGTATTGGGCGCCTTCGCCCGACTGTTCGCTGGCGCGATCGGCGAGCGTGACGGGCGGGCCGGTCACGCGCAGGTTGGCCACGTCGAAGGGCACGACGACCATCTCCTCGGCTCTCGCGTAGAGGAGATGACCCGAAGACACATAGCGACCCGTGCTCGCGCCTCGGACGAGCACGCGCCGTTCGCCGCTATCTCCGATTTGCAGCTCGAGATGTTTCTCGTCCCAACCCGGGCCGGTCCAGACCGTGAAGAGCACGGTCTTCCCGTCCGGCAAGACCTGCGGCCACCGGTGACTCACTTCGCCCTGCGTGCGGTTCAGTCGAGTGACCGCCTGCGGCGCGCCGCCCGAGGCCGACACCTTCCAGATGCCCGACGTGTTGAAGGGTGCGAAATAGATGGAATCGTCCGTGCCCCAGGTTCCTCCCATGCCGCTCGCCGCGTCGCAGAGCGTCTGGAGGCCACCTCCCGCCGCGAGCACTTTCTTCAGCTTGCCTTGAGCGAAGAAGCCAATCCACCGCCCATCGGGGGAGAAAAATGGTTCGATGGCGCCTTCGGTTCCGGAGAGCGGCGTGATCTCCAGGCTGTCGATGGGGCGAACGAACAACTGCAGAGCGCCTCCGGCGCGGCTGGCCGAGTACGCCAGCCTCCGGCCGTCGGGAGACAGCGCCACCGATGGCGAAACCAACTGGAGCGTGTCACCAGGCGGCAACGCGACGGTCAGTCGTGCAACCGGCAATCGATTCGACGTGACGCCCGGTTTCAAGGTCCACGCGGCAAGGCCCGCCACGAGCGCTGCCACCACCGCGACGAGGCCCACATACAGCGAACCACGGCGCCCGATCGGCCTCGTCTTCGTCCTTGCGATCTCAACGCCCTCGTCCCCAGTCGAGCGCTCGGCCAGCGCGTCGTCGATCTCGAGTCGCACGTCACCGGCATTCTGCAGCCGCCGGCCCCGATCCTTTTCCAGGCAGCGCCGCAACAGCTTCCGAATCGACGGCGGCGTGCCCGCGGGCAGTCGGCCCCAATCCGGTTCTGTCTTCAGCACGGCAGCCAGAATCTCCGGCACCGTGTCGCCAGGAAACGCCTGCCGTCCTGTCAGCATTTCGTACAACACGGATCCGAACGCGAAGATGTCGGCCCGGCGATCGATCGTCAGCCCCTTGGCCTGCTCCGGCGCCATGTATGCCGCCGTGCCGAGGATCGTTCCAGGCATCGACGCCAGCATCATCGTGGGAGAGTTCGTCAGCCCCGCGCGAGAAGCGTCCGCTTCTGCGACCTTCGCGAGGCCGAAATCGAGCACCTTCACCACGACGTCATCGGATCGCTGCGTCTGGTGAAGGACGATGTTGGCGGGCTTCAAGTCGCGGTGGACGATGCCCTGTTCGTGCGCGGCTTCCAGGGCGTCGCACATTTGTCGCGCAATAGCGAGCGCCTCGTCGATCGGCAGCTGTCCGCGCGCGATCCGGTGCGCGAGGGTCTCTCCTTCGACGAGTTCGAGCACCAGGAATTGAACGGCCGCCTGCCCCGATCCAGCCGACGGGTCGGCTCGTTCGAAGCCATGAATGGCGCCGATATTGGCGTGGTTGAGCGAAGCGAGGACCTGCGCTTCACGCCGGAATCGTTCGACTCGCTCGGGATCGTGAACAAACGCGTCGGGCAGAATCTTGAGGGCCACATCGCGACCGAGCCTGCTATCGCGCGCTCGATACACCTCGCCCATACCGCCTTGGCCGAGCAGGGCGACGATTTCATATTGACCAAGGTTCGTCCCCGTCGTCAGCGGCACGAGGGACATTGTAACTGCGCAGCGCAGCCGCCACCCGCGACACGGCCAGTATGGATAAAATGTGGACCCATGGCTGACACCTGTTCGTTTGACGTCACGTCGCCCGTTGACTTCCAGGAAGTGGACAACGCGCTCAACCAGGCACGCAAGGAGGTCGGCCAGCGCTACGACTTCAAGGGCGTCACCGCCGACATCACGCTCAACGCCCAGGAAAAGACCCTCACGCTCCTCGCCGAGGACGAGTCGAAGATGAACGCGCTCTGGGAAGTGATCCTGACCAAGATGGCCAAGCGGCACGTCCCGGTGAAGAATTTCAAGGAGACCACATCCGAAGCGGCCGCCGGCAGCAAGGTGCGCCGTCTCATCTCAATCCAGCAGGGCATCCCGATCGAAGCCGCTCGCGAGATCGTCAAGTTCATCAAGGATCAGAAGATGAAGAAGGTGCAGGCCTCGATTCAAGCCGACCAGGTGCGCGTGACCTCGCCTTCGAGAGACGAGCTGCAGGACGTGATGAATCGCCTCCGCGGGCACGACTTCGGCGTCGCTCTGCAGTTTGGGAACTACCGGTAGCGGTGGTCGGTGGTCGATGGTCGGAAAAATCGGTAAAATAGCTTCATGACGATCAAATTCCCTGTTCTCGCCCTTATTTCTACTGCGGCTCTGGCGGTGACGACGGCCGGCACGCTTCGCGCGCAGGCGCCCGCGGCGGCCCCGGCAGCAAAGACAACCAACGACGGTGTGTACACCGAGGCGCAGGTCAAGCGCGGCAACGAGGTGTATCAGGCGCAGTGCGCGTCATGCCACGACGCACAGCTGGCGGGCAGCGGCACGGCGCCGGCGCTCGCCGGCACCGACTTCAGCGCCAACTGGAAAGACGAAACGGTGAGCTCCCTCTTCGAGCGCATCCGCGCGACAATGCCGGCGGACAACCCGGGGAGCCTCCAGCGTCCTCAGGTGGCGGATCTTATTGCCTTCATGTTGAACTTCAACAAGTACCCCGCAGGGCAAACCGAGCTCGCGACCGATTCCGAGGCGCTGAAAGCGATAAAGATTTCGGCGGTCAAGTAATTCACGGTTCACGGTTCACGGTTCAGGGTTCGAACCGGGAACCCTGAAGGTCATTTTCCCGCCGACGCCTGCAAGTCTTTGAGCGGCGCCATCCGCGTACCGTGGAGCGGCGCGATCTGCTCGACGTCCAGGTTCAGGCGCTTGATGCCGTCGTATAGCTGCACGATCACCGGGTTGATTCTCGGCGGCGGCGGAGCGTTGGCCACGGGCGGATTCCACATATCCACTTCGATCAGAATCTTGCCCTTCGGCAGATAGCCCACGAGCATCGTGTCCGTGTGGTCCGTCGAAAGACGGTAGAGCTCCAGCGTCTGCGTACCGTCGGTCAGCACGCGCTTGTCGGCCACGGTTTCGATCACCGGCTTCTTTGGCGCCTTCCCCAGCCGATCCGGGCTGATCGTATGCGGCATGGTCGCCACCTTCTCGTAGTACGCCTTGTTCCCGGCCTGCGTGATGATCGTGTAGCCCTCGGCCATCGCGGCCCGCACGCCGCCAAGGTGATCGAAGTGGTTGTGCGTGTTCACGACGTATCGGATTGGCTTGCTCGGAATCGTCTTCTTGACGCTCTCGAACACCGCCACCGCCCGGTCGTCGTTCTGCGGCGACTCGAAGACCACGACGTAATCCTTGAACTCGACGGCCACGGAGTGATGGCTGCCGCCGGTGAGGTAGTAGACGCCGTCGGCAATCTTCTGCGTGGTGACGGTCTGGGGCGGGGGCGCGGCCGGCTGGCTGGCGGCCTGCTGCACGTTCTGCGGCACGTCGATCGCCGCGCCGGCGTTCGGCTTCACATCGGTGATCGTCAGGTCGAGTATCGGATAGCCGGCCTGCTTCTGCACGATGCGCGTCGGAAACTTCACGCCGCCGAAATCCTTGTAGTTGAGGAAGCTGGTTTCAGTCATCGTGTCGCCGAGCACCGCGGCGTCGGCCCTCGACTCGACCTTCGTCACCAGATTGTCCGAGCCGAGCGTCGCTTTCACCGGTGTGCCCCCGGCGGTGAAGCTGATGACCTTGCCGGCGATCGTGGCGTTGTTCGCCATCGCCCCCTTGATGACGCCCTGCGGGGTCATCGTCCAGATCGCCAGCAGTCGATCGCCGAGGGTGGGCTGGGCCGGCGCCGCCGCGGGCGCGCCGGCCGCCGGCGCGGCGTTCACGTTCCACGCGGCCTTGCCGCTCACGACCTGGATCTGTTTCTGAGGCGCCAGCAACGGCAGTCCGCCGCCACCACGTATCGGCCCGCCATCCGGATTGGTGCGATCGAGCTCGACGCGCATCGCCGGCGTGCTGTAGTTGACCGTCGCGGTGTAGCTCGTCACCTTGAACGCCGGCCAGGGCAGGCCGGGCTTCCACGCCTGCCCGTACGAGTGGTTCGCGCCGCTTCCCGAAAACTGCAAGGACGTCAGGTTGGCCGCGCCGAGCGCCGTGGCGGCCGCGTCGAGTGTGGCCTTTGCGTCCTGCGCACGCGCGTTCTGCAATGCCGCCACGACCGCCAGCGCCGCGATGAATGTCTTTCGCATCATGCCCTCCTGAAGTCCTGCCGCTAGAAAGAAAAAGACCCGCCCTCTGTGAAGAGGGCGGGTCTCACTTACCCAATTACTCGATTACCCGATTACCCGATTACCCAATTACCCAATTACCAGATTAGAAGTCAAACGTCGCCGACACTTTCAGCAGTCGCGGCGCGACGACAGCCGTCGGCGCGAGCCACGTCGAGTAGATCGCGCTGGCGCCGCTCAGCACCCCCGAGTTGAACAGGTTGTACATGTCCAGGCTGACGTTGGTTCGAGTGCGGCCGAAGCGAAGGATCTTCCCGAAGCGTACGTCGATCTGGTTGAAGCGCTCGCCATACAAGGAGCCCGGTTGGACAAGGCCCACAGATGTGGTCCCGGTTGGGACGCCTCCGGTCGGAAGCCGGCCGAGTCCCCCTTGGGACACCGGTCTCGCGACGTCGGGTTCGGCGCCGCGTAGGTTGCCGCGTACTCGAGGCCGGGAATGCTCTGGTATGAAGCGCCGATCTGCACGTCGACCTTCGGCACCGTGTACGACCCCAGGAACTTCACCTGAGGCAGCCACTTCTGCTCCATCCGGCACGTGGCCAGCGAATTGTTCACGCCGAGCACGGTCAGCATTTCGATGAGCGCCTTGGGACCGGCCTTCGCGGGATCCTCGACGTCGCAGAAGTCCGTCGTCTGGTGCCCGGTGCTGAGGCCTCCCTGGAAGATGATCCCGCGAGGGAGCCGTGCGTTGAGGCCGATGTCATACCCGAACCAGTGGTCGATCACGTTGCTCCCGGGGAACATCGTGTCCGACAGTCCGGTCAGGTTGTTGACCGCGATGCCGGCGTTGACGTTGTAGAACTGGGTCTGGTTGTAGCCGGTCGGCAACTGCTGGCCGCCGGAAGACACCCCAGCCGGCGGGGCCGGGCTGATGCTGAACGACGTGTAGTCGGCCGCGACGGAGGACGTGTTGTCGGTGATCAGGAAGTTGCCGAACCACCGCTTGTAGACACCACCGTAGACGGAAATGCCTCTGTCCAACTCGCGCTGGACGCTGACCGAGAACTCCCAGCTGTATGGACGCTTGCCCCAACCGTAGCGCGCATCGTCCTGCACGGCGAGGTTCGGAATCAGCGTATTGCTGTAGAAGTTGGCGTTCGCGCCCACCGGGGCGAGGCACGTGTCCACCTGGTTCTGCGAGCCGGTGAGCGTCGGCCCCTGAGCCGCAGGATTCGCCAGGTCGCAGTCCGGAATGAAGTTCTTGTTGTTGTCCGTCCACGTTCGGGACGAGGTCAACTGAAGGTTGTAGCCGGGCTGGCTCGCAAGGCCGCCAATCACGAGCGCCTGGCCGAGCACATACCGGCCGACGTTGGCCTTGATGGCCGTCTTCCCGTCGCCGAACAGGTCGTAGGCGGCACCGACTTTCGGCGTCCAGTCCTTGTAGCGCGTCGTGCTGAAGGCCGGGACATCGTAATTCCGGTTCGGCGTGAGCAGCGACCCACCCAGATGGAACGCCGGGTTCTCGGAGAAGAACCAGTCGATGCGGAAGCCGCCGCTGACCGTCAAGCGGTTCATCGTCCACTTGTCCTGAATGAAGATGCCGCCCTCGCTGGTCACTTTGTTGGGTGAGCCCGCCGCGTCGGTCGGACACAATCCCTGGATCGACGTGTGCCCCCCGACGAAGCTGCCACTGACCAGACGACGAAGTGGATCCGTGCATCCGTCCGAACGGAGGGAGATGCTGACCGGCACAGGTATGCCGACCCCGACGCCGTTGTTCGGCAGCGTGCTCACGACGTAGCTGTAGGGGATGACAGAGTTGTGGTCGTTCCACCGGAATGCGCCGTTCAAGTCGAAGCCAGCCTTCACCGAATGGGAGCCGGTCACGTACGACGCGGCGAAGTTGCCGCGGTAGTTGGGATTGTGGCTGCCAGTATCGGTCTGCCCGACGCGGCCGTGGTAATTCTGAATGAGCTGCGTGTAGCCCGGTACGAGCGTCTGTGGAGCGTTGTCCGTCACGCCGACGGCCAGCGGATCCGTCAAGTCCGGACCACCGAGCTTGCCTCCCCACGTTTCCTGATGGCGCCAGAAGCCCGCCTCGAGCAGCAGCTTGTTCGTCATCGGCGCCGACCACTGGACCAGGTTGTCCGAGAAGGGGAAGAAGTACGCCTCGTTCAACGACTCGTGGGACGTATTCGTGAGGCCGTTGGTCGACGTCCGCTTCTTGTTGTTGTAGTAGAAGCCGAACTTGTTCTTCGAGCTCGCCTGCCATGTCAGGCGCAGCGTCTGTTCCCAGAAGTGTCCGCCGCCTCCAAGCGTCGTGTCGAGCGGCAGGCTGGTGTTCGGCACGTAGGTCATGGTCGTCGCGTTGAGCAACGTTGCGGGGGTCGTGCCGACGACGAAGTTCTTGTTGGGGTAGTCGTTCGGAACTTCGTTCTTGGCCTGCGTCCAGCGCGCCGTCGCGAACCACCACAGCTTGTCCTTGGCAATCGGACCGCCGTACCCTGGATTGAAGTCGTAGACCGACACCAGCGCGCCCGGCTGAGCCACGAGGCCTCGGCAGAACATGCTGTCTGTCGGCGTGCAGGCGCCCGTGGCGTCGCGGGTGCCCGACGTGTAGTTGGTCCCCTGCATTGAGCTGTTCGCGCCCGAGAAGAACATCAGGCCCTTGAACGTGTTGCCGCCGTCGCGGGGCACGTAGTTGATCTGCACGCCGCCGCCGGCGAGCGACGCATCGGCGCCCGACGTGTTGACCGACATCTCCTGCATCGCGGTGAAGCTGGGCGAGCTGCTGAGCGATTCGCCGAAGCGAATCGTCGTCGCGGCCGAGAGGCCGCCGATCGTCTGGCGCTGTTCGGCCGGCTTGCCGCCGTGAATCGCGAGGTCGGTGAACGTATCGCCCGCCGTGCCGCCGACGTCCTGCGACGCGAGCGCGTTGGTGTTGGCCGCGCCGACGCCGCCACCGGCGCCAAGGATGATTCCGGGCTGGAGGGCAGCCAGGTTGATCCCAAGGCGACCGGTCGGAATGGCGTCGACGATTTCCTTGGTGACCACCTTCTGCACGGCCGCGCTCTGGACGTCCACGAGCGGCGTCTCGCCGGTGACCGTGATGGTCTCTGCGACGGCGCCAACCTTCATGTCCGCGTTGATGGTCGCGATGAATGAACCCGTCAGCTCCACCCCGTCGCGCTTGAACGTGCTGAACCCGGGCAGCGTGAACGTGACGGTGTAGGTGCCCGGGAGGAGCTGAATCACTTGATAGTGGCCGGACCCGTCGGTGACGGCCGTCCGCGTCTTTTCAATGAGCGCCGGGCTGGAGACCTCGACGGTCACGCCGGGCAACACCGCGCCGGAACTGTCTTTCACCGTGCCGGCAACCGATGCCTGCTGGGCGTACGCAGCCGCCGGGGCCAGGATCAAGCCCACCAGGGCCACCAGCGCGATCAAGCCGAGCCGAAAAAATCCACGCATGCCTGTTTCCTCCTGTCAACGACTGTGACGGGGCTTATTACAACGTGTTTTTAGCGCCCCCCTTATGCGGAGTCAAGGCAAATTCGGCTCAAGGGCGGCCGAAGCGCACTACGATCCAACCAATTGGACAGGCTTCAGATTCGGCCGTTATTTCGACGAAGTGACGTCGCGAGCTGCCAGGTCCAACGTGTCGTCGGACCGGCGGTCACTTTCAACTTTCAACTTCGACTTTCACCTTTGCCCTTTACACTTTGCACTTTCTTTTCCTGGAACCTGTCGCCGCCGCCGACCGTCTACGCCTACGAGTCGGAACACCCGAGTTCGGGCTGAAGGCCGGCAACGGGCTGATTCGGTACGCTCCAAGCGGGGACAAGGTAGCGCCGCATGCAAAGAGTCGTCAGCATCAACCTCGACGGCAACGTGTATCCGCTCGACGAAAAAGGCTACACGGCGCTCTTTGCCTACCTCGATGCGACGGAAGCCCGGCTGAAAGACAGCGTGGACCGCGCGCGCATACTCGCGGACATCGAACGAACCATCGCAGAGAAATGCCAGGCTTGCCTCGGACCTCACAAGACCGTCATCACCGCGGGCGAAATAGACAAGATCCTTTCGGAGCTCGAGCCGGTATCGGGCGCGCCGGCCGACGCCGGCCGTGCGCCAGCCGCGGAGGGTGCCGCCAGCGCCGGCACGGGCGAGAAAGCACGCACGCAAAGCCACACGCAGAGCCACACGCACAGACGGCTGTACCAGATACGAGAAGGCGGCATGGTCGGCGGCGTCTGTCTGGGGATCGCCACATTCCTCAACATCGACGTGACGATCATCCGAATTCTGTTCGTGCTGTTCGCCATCTCGACCGGCGGCTGGGGCTTTCTGGCGTATGGGGGCCTGATGTTCATCCTGCCGCGCGCGACGACGCGCGAGCAGGCCCAAAAG
Source organism: uncultured Acidobacteriota bacterium (assembly GCA_963755195.1). Taxonomy (GTDB): domain Bacteria; phylum Acidobacteriota; class Vicinamibacteria; order Vicinamibacterales; family CAVVIG01; genus CAVQJU01. The sequence continues at coordinate 106,340 of CAVWIZ010000003.1, forward strand.
CCGAGTGACGGCGAGCAACAGTGGCCGTGGGATCATGACGGCTGGCCGTGGGACCGCGACGGCTGGCCATGGGATCGCCACGGCTGGCCCTGGGACCGTCATGGCTGGCCGTGGGACCGCGACGATCGGCAGCAGTGGCGCCACGAACAGCGTCAGGCCCGCCACGAACAGCGACAGGCGAGGCACGAACAGCGACAGGAGCGGCACGAACAGCGTGCGGAACGGTCGCGAGACGGCGGCGGGCCGCAGTTGTTCAGCTCGCTCGTCATTGCGTTCTCCCTGATACTCGCCTTTGGCTGGCTGTCGTTCTGGACGCGAGGCGGAGGCTACTTCGGCTGGCCGTTCTTCTGGGGCGGTCCGTTCTACTGGGGCTTCCCGCACTGGTTCAGCATCATCCTCTTCTTCATGCTGTTCCGCTTTCTGTTCATGCCGCTCCGCATCGCACGATGGGGTTGGTACGGCCATCCCGGCCACGGACCGTACGGGCATCCTTCCGCGATGTGGCAGGGCCTCATCTGGCTCCTGATGATGAGCTTCTTCGCCTGGCTCGCCTTCCACTACATCCACGAAGTCCGCCACTTCATGCAGAACGTCCAGGCCGAGCTGCCCGAGCCCCGCTGAGAGCACGCGACAGAATCAGGGCTGAGAGCTAAGGGCTAAGTGCTGGGCTCTTGCGCTAGAATCAGGCCTTTCACAAAGTGAAGGATGCCGAGCCATGTCTCATTCCGCAGACTTCGATCGACGTGAGTTGCTCAAACGGGCCGCGGCCCTGGCCACGGTCACGGCGGGAGCCGTGACGTCAGGCGCCAGTCAGGCGGCCGCGCAGCAGGACGCCGACACGCTCCGTTTCTTCCCCGCCGGCTTCAAACACGAAAAGGTTCAGACATCAGGCGCCACGATCAACGTCGTGCGCGGCGGCGACGGTCCCCCGCTCCTGCTCGTCCACGGCGCGCCGCAATCACACGTCGCCTGGCACATCGTCGCACCGCAATTCGCGAAAGATCGCACCGTCATCATGCCGGACCTGCGCGGCTACGGCGACAGCAGCAAGTCGCCCGACACGCCAGACCACGTCAACTACTCGAAGCGCGCGATGGCGCTCGACATGGTCGAGGTGATGAAGCACTACGGCTTCGATCGCTTCCCCGTTGTCGGCCACGATCGCGGCGGGCGCGTCGGCCAGCGCCTCGCGCTCGACCATCCGGACAAGGTCACGCACCTGACCGTGCTCGATATCGTGCCGACCTATTACCTCTACACACACGTGACGATCGAATTCGTGCAGGCGTACTACCACTGGTTCCACCAGCTGCGGCCCGCCCCGATTCCCGAGAACGAGATCTTCAAGACGAACGAAGCGGCCAAGGCGCGCGCCACTGATCCGATTCAGATCGAGTGGCTGCGCACGGCGTCCACGATGGAGAACATCCACGCGATGTGCGAGGACTACCGCGCCGCCGCGTCGATCGATCTGCAGCACGACAAGGCGGACCTCGACAAGAAGATCACCTGTCCGCTGTCGACGCTGTGGGGCGAACGCGGGCCGATGGGCCGCATCTACGACGTGCTCGCGATCTGGAAGGAACGCGGCACGAAGGTCACCGGCAAAAGCCTTCCCGGCGGGCACAACCTGATGATCGACACACCCGACCAGGTGATCGCGGAAGTGCGGGCGCTGCTCCGTACGTAGAGCGGGGCTTTCAGCCCCGCGGCAGCGGCCCTGAAAGGGCCGCTCTACCTGGTTTCGGTGACGCGGAGCGTCGAGTTCGCGGTCAGGCCTGCCGTCACGACCTGTTTGCGCCCGGACGGCCAGTCCACTTCGACGCGATCGACCTTCGTGAGCATCGCCGAGGCCGAAGTACAGCGGAAGCACGCTCTGCGACAGGTAACCGGACTTGCCGTCGTTCCACTGCGTGATGACGCGGCCGCCCGCCGAGACGCGCACGGTCGCGCCGAGCCCGTTGCGATTCGAGACCGTGCCCACCAGGGCGACCTTCAACCAATGGATCGGCCGGCGCTCGGCCAGGTCGCTCACCAGGACCTGCGGCGCCGAGTTGAAGTCGTTGGTCACGATGTCAGATCCGCCGTCCTGGTTCGAGATCGAACATCACCGACGATCGGCTGCCGAGCGTGGCCATGACGGTGAACTTTCCGGTCTGTCCCCGGCACAAGTCCTGGGCCTCGTTGGGCCACTGCATCAGCAACGCGGGATCGTTCGTCGAGCAATCGAGATCGAACCAGGGCGTGTGGGTGCGGCCGCCCCGGCGCGGCTCGATTCCGAGCAGGAACTCGCTGTCGAGAAACTTCTCGCCGCGATTGTTCAGGAGCAGCGAGTTGATCCCGTAGCGGAACGGGAAGTTCATCGACGCCGCGATGAAGACGTCCTGCCAGCCGTCGGCGTTCACGTCGCCAACGCTCGGCCCCCAGGGCCAGTAGTTTTCCGCGCCTACGCGGTCCGAGATTTCCTCGAACTTTCCGCCTCCGACGATTTCCGTAGAAGGCGTTGCCGAAGACGAACTGTCCTTCCGGCCCCGGAGAAAATCCTCCGCCCCACTGGATGCGCGACTTCAGCTTCTCGCGCTCGGGGCCGACTTCCTCGCTCATGTCCGAGTGCATGTCGGTGATGAGCAGGTCGGGGCGGCCGTCGTTGTCGTAGTCGAAGAACTTGACGCCCATGCTGCCCCACGGCGTCCTCGGGAAGTACTGCGCGGTGCTTGTCCACGAACTTCTTCCCGCCGACGTTCTCGAAATAGTGATCGCCGCCCTGCATGTTGAGGACGTACAGGTCCGGAAAGCCGTCGCCGTTCGATGTCCGCCACGCTCGCGTCGCCGCTCCAGCCGGCGTTGCCGAGCCCAACCTCCGCGGTGACGTTCTTGAACTGGTTGCGGCCCACGTTCTTGTAGAGGATGCCAGGCTCGCGAGCGGTCGTTGTGAAGGTGACCGGAGAAGGCGTCGCGAAGCCCGACGTAGGCGCCGCCTCGTCCCTTCTCGTCGGTCGTGTATCGCCCGACGTTGCAGAGGTACAGGTCGAGCAGGCCGTCGTGTCGTAAGTCGAAGAACACCGCCCCCGACGAGTGGCCGACGTAGTCGACGCCCGCGAGCCTTGGAGATGTCCTTGAAGTGTCCGCGGCCGTCGTTTTCGAACAGGACGTTGCCGCCGCGGACCGTCGTCACGAACAGGTCCTGGTCGCCGTCGTTGTCGATGTCGGCGAACGACGCCGTGACGCCGATCCGGTCGGCGAGCGCGACGCCCGCCTCGCTGGTGATGTTCCTGAACTTGCCGCCGCCGAGATTCTTCCAGAGCTGGTTGCCGCCGAGCTGGTTCACGAAATAGATGTCCTCGAGTCCGTCGCCGTCCACGTCGGCGACGGCGATCCCGGTCCCGTGGTCGTAGTGGACCAGTTTGTGGAAGCGGGCCGCGTCGTCCACCGTGCGGTGCACGAAGGTGATGCCGCTCTCCGTCACGCGATCCTGGAACTGGAACTGGTAGACGACCTTGAACTGACTCACCGTGCCGCGCTGCGCCTTCGCGCGCGCAGGAAGCGCCTCGACGCCGATGTCCGGAGTGGGATAGCGCACCGGAGTCGGGCGCACGGCGGGTCGGGCCGCAGGCTGACCGGTCGGCTGTGCGGCACGCTGGAGCGCAAAGACGCTGGCCGCCGCGCCGACTGCACCGAGAACCGTCAACGAAACGGCGAGTTGTGTTCCGGGCTTCACGCGTCTTCCTTCCTTTGATCTTGATTACCAGGGCCTGCGACAGGGCATATGGCGCTCGTATAGCTTGAGGTTTTCGGACAGATGCTGCACCACGTCCGTCCGCCCGCCGCGTTCGGCGGCCGCGATCGTCTTGCGCTGCCAGGCCACCGCCTCATCGAATTGTCCGAGCTCGGCAAACGTCATCGCCATCGTCTCGCCCAGGTCGGTCGTCTGGGGCTTCTTGAGGAGCTCTTGCAGCAGTTCCATCGCGCGGCGTCCATCCCGAACTCGATCGTCGGGAGCCGCCGCGAGCACGCGGGCCAGGGCCTGGGCGATCGCCGGGTGATCGGGATGAAGCTTCACCCCTGCTGTCAACACATCCCGAGCCTCGCGGTAGCGACTGACGCGGACGAGCGCCATCGCGTACCCGAACTGCGCGTCCGCGATGCGAGGATCGAGCTTGACCACCTGCGCGTAGTGAGGCAGCGCCTCTTCCACGCGTCCGGTTCGCCGCAAGGCGTCGGCCAGTTGCATGTGCGCCTCGACGTAGTTGGGTTCCGACTTCACCGCGGCCGAGAAGCGTTCGACGGCCTCCGGCACTTGCCCCTTCGAGACCAACATCACCCCGAGGCTGTACTGACCTTTGGCAAACTCCGGCGAACGTCGCACGGTTTCGGTGAACTGCTCGAAGGCGCCCTGGGCATCGCCTGAGAGCGACAATGCGGTCCCCAGCTCGTGCCGCAGCGACGGGCTGTCCGGCGCCACCTCGAGACCCTTGCGGAAATAGCCTGCCGCCGCCGCATAGTCTCCGCCGCTCATCGCACGAATTCCCCGATCTTCGTACGCCACCGCGCTCTGCACCACTCCCAGCAATTCCTGCATCTTCGGATCGGGCGGGCCAATCTCGACGTCGCCCCGCTGTCGCAGGTGCGCTTCGGCCTTGCCGACATCGCCCAATCCGCGGTACGCCATGGCGAGCGGGTAATGAATGATCGACGCCGTCTGACCGATCGCCAGGGCCTCCTCCATGCGCTCGACGGCTGACGCGTAATCCTTTTTCGCCAGAGCCACGCGCCCGAGGCCAAACAGCACGGCCGCGGATCGGGGCTGAAGCGAAAACGCCTTCGCGAACAACGGCTCCGCCGGCCCCGGACGATCCTGATCCAGGTACAGGCCGCCGAGCCACACGAGCGTTGCCACGTCGCCGGGCTCGAGCTTTAGGGCGCGCTCGAAGGACTCCGCCGATTTCGCCGGCTCGCCCCTGGTCTTGTAGAGGTGCCCGAGATAGTAGGGCCAGCGCACCTCGGTCGGCACGAGCGCCTGCGCGTTGAGGTAGCAGGGTTCGGCCGCGTCGGGGTATGCGGCGGCCATGAGGAGCTTGCCCATCTCTCCGTACGCGTTGCCGAGCTCGGCAGTCGGCGTCCGAGGGTTCTCGATCTTGACCATCAACGACGCGTAGCCCTCGCGCATCTGCTCCTGCACGGGCTTTTCCATGCGGGAGAGGTCGGGCAACACGACCGGTCGCAATGCCGGCCTCGCCGGTGCCGCGTCGTTTTTCGAGACGCAGGCGCATGCGGCAAGCACGTACGCCGCGGCAAGACCGGCTCGCGCCCCCGACGCCGTCACTTCCCGCTGCCTTCCGTCAACGTCGTGTATCGATCGATCGTGAGGTCCTTCCACTCTTCTGGCGTGCCATCATTCGGCCACCAGACCCTGACGTTCACGGGCTCCGCCGAATCGCCGAGGCCGGCCAGCACTCTCGGGTCGTTCGCCGACCCGTAGCTCCCGTCCGCACGCGCACGGCGCCACATCTTCGATCCGTTCTTCCGGACAATCTCCACGCGGGCGCCGAGCATGTCTCGTCCTTGTCGCGCGGCCCCTTCAGGGCCGCGTGAGCGAGGCCCTACAAGCCGCAACCCCAGCCAGTGGTGTCGGCTGCCGACGTCGTTGATGAGCAATCGCGCTCGACCGTTGTTGCTGGCCACGAGCACGTCCACGTCGCCGTCGTTGTCGATGTCGCCGAAGGCGGCCCCGCGCCCGACTTCGGACAACTGGAACACCGCGCCGGCCCGGTCGGTCACATCGTCGAACCGCCCGTTGCCGAGATTGTGGAACAGTTGTTTTCGCTGATGCAGCGGAAACGGATCGTTCGCCCTGGCCAGCGCCTCGATGGTCTGCACCGTTCCATTCACCGTCAGCACATCCAGCCAGCCGTCGTTGTCGAAGTCGAACCACGCGGCGCCGAAACCGGTGTGATCGAGGCTGAGGCGGCCGAGTTCCGAACGCATGCCCCGTTCTTCAAACACGCCGGACCCGTCATTCACGTAAAGATTACTACCCTCCCCGTTCAGCGCGGTCATCAGCAGGTCTTCGTCCCCATCGTTGTCGAAGTCTCCCGCGTCGACACCCATGCTGGCTTTCGCCTTGCCGTTCGCGCTCAGTGCCGAGCCTGACAGCAGCCCCGTGTTCTTGAACGTCCCGTCGCGCTGGTTGATCCACAACTGGTTGGGCTTGCCGTCGTTGGCAACGTAAATATCGATCCACCCGTCGCCGTTGAAATCGGCGGTCGCGACGCCAAGCGCGGGCCCGAACTCGCGCGCGAGCCCCGCCGCGGCGGTGACGTCCGTGAAGGTCCCATTGCGATTGTTGTGATACAGCCGGCTCGGCTGCGCTTGATACACGTTCGGGGAGCAGTAATCCGGGCGGCCCGACGGGCTGAAGCACGGCGTGTCGGTCTTGATGCTGTAGGCGAGATAGTTCCCCACGAACAGGTCGAGCCACCCGTCGCGATCGAAGTCCAGAAACGACGCCGACACACTCCACCCGGACCCATCCGTGCGGGTCTCTTTCGAGACGTCCGCGAACGTTCCGTCGCAGTTGTTCCGGAGCATCTGGTTCCGGCCAAGGTTGGTGATGTAGAGATCGACGCATCCGTCGTTGTCAAAGTCTCCGGCCGCCACGCCCATGCCGTAACCCCGTGCGCGGATCCCGCTCGTCTCGGTCACGTCGGTGAATCGCAGAGTACGGGTGCCGTCCGCATTCACCTTTAAGTCATTCCGGAAAAGCCGACCCTCGAGCGGCGACGGACCCTTTGGGGGAAACAAGGGAGTACCCTCCCCGAGCATCTGCCCTTGAACCAAGAAGACATCGAGGTCACCGTCGTTGTCGTAGTCGAACATGGCGGCGCCGGGCGCCATGTGTTCGGGGTAATACCACTTGCCCGACATGCCGTTGAAATGGACGAAGTCGAGGCCGGATTCTTCGGCGCGATCGACGAACCACGCCTGATCCGGGCCGGAACCTGTTTCGCGTGCCGGTTGCCCGGAGCCGGGCGCCCGATCGCTCCGGCAGCCCGCGAGGAGCCCGACGGCCACGAGCAGTACCGGCAACGACGATGTGGAACTTCCGATCGATCGCCTCCGACAGCGCAAAACGCCCCCAATCCGATTTCGAGAAGAAGGAATTGTCACTATAATCCCGACACGTTCGTTCGCCCGTACAGCCCGGCACTCGCCTCGGCGTCTACGAAATCCTCGCCCCCATCGGCGCAGGCGGAATGGGTGAGGTGTATCGCGCACGCCATACCGCGCTGAAACGCGACGTCGCGCTGACACTGCTGTTTCGACTCGCTCGCTAAGTGTGGTGGGCCACGACGGCCCTTCGAATCGTTCGGGCCCTCACTCAACAACGTCGACCGATACAGTGAGCACGTGAATGAAACATTGGGACCGAGTACTGTTTGCCGCCTTGGTCTGGCTGACAACCTACGTGTTGTGGTTCTTCCCCGTGGCGCTCGCCGTCTGGCTGGGGCCGTACTCGATTACCGTCTTCTTGCTCGGAGCACTGCTCACGGGTTGGATCGGAGTGTTGATCACTCGCGAAGTGGTCAGATCCGCGAAACGAACGTGTTCGGTCACCGCAGTCACAGCGGCGCACATTCTGCATGTCGCGATCGTCGTGAGCCTTGTGGCCTCTACAAACACCTTCATGGTGGACCCGCGTGGCTTGGCGTCCAAACTCATCGTGATCGTCGGCTTCCCGCTCGAAATCGCGTCCCTGCTCGCGGCGACGTATTGGAGGAGCTCTCCGATCGTGCGGGCCGTTGTAACCGGCTTGGCCCTGGGTGTCGGATGCTGTTTCTTGTTCTGCGAGGCTTTGGTCTTTGGCTGTTCGCTGATGTCCTGCCGAATCTCAATGACGTCGAGCGAAACCAGATGGCAGCGGTCGCTCTTTTGGTTGCCACTGCGCCTCTGTTGATCGCTCTGATCATCGAATTGCGGCGCGATCGGCATTCTCACGTGGGCGACTCGAGCGCCGCTTCGTAACACCTCGCTGGTGCTGACCGTGAAGGCTATCCGAGCTACGCCACTTGACGCTTGCTCCCACAGGATCCAAAATGGAGGAGTATTGGAGGAACGGATGGCGACCTTGAATATCAAAAACCTTCCGGATGGTCTCTACAAGAAACTTCAGGCCCGGGCGAAGCGGGACAGACGTTCCGTTGCCCAAGAGGTGACGCATCTGCTCAGTGAGGCGCTCGAATCGTCGAAGCCGCTCTCAATCCTCGATCTGCAAGGGCTCGGCAAGGAGCATTGGCAGGGGATCGACGGAGCCGCGCACGTGCAGCGAGAGCGAGCCTCGTGGGACTGATCGAAGATCTCGGTGCCGGCAACGTCGGCGTGGATACTGCGATCTTCATTTATTTCATCGAAGAGCATACACAGTTCCTCTCCGCGATCACTCCGCTGTTCCAAGAAGCCGACCAAGGAAAACGGGAGCTGGTCACGTCGGCGCTGACGCTGCTGGAGGTGCTGGTCGTGCCGTATCGAGCCGGCAACCGCACGCTGGCGGAGCGATATGAAGCCCTGCTGACGCGCAGCCGCGGGGTTCGGCTCGTCGATCCCTCGCATGATCAGTTGCGAGCAGCCGCGCAGCTTCGAGCGGCAACCGGCGTGAAGACACCTGACGCACTGCAGCTCGTTGCGGCTATCGGTGGGGGATGTACGACGTTCTTGACGAACGATCGCCGATTGCTGCCCATCCCGGGGCTACGCGTGGTGGAGCTCGCGTCCTACGCCAAGTGACCGTCGTTGTGGTCGGCATGCCGTGTTTCGCGGTTCCGAATCGACGATTACCGGCTGACGCTGCATGACATCCAACGTGAGGGCTCTGTCGTCTACTCGACTCGACAGGTTCGCCCGTACATCCGCGCGGCCGTTGGCCAGTTCTCGCCCAGCCATCGCACGCTCACCGAGCGCCTGCTCGAAAAACTTGACATTGTTCACAAGGATGAATCGCGTCTCTGATTGAAGGGCTCGATTCGCCGCTCGAGCGACCGAAAGGGCCAGCGCTCTCAGGGCGCGATGTGACGCACGAGGGCCAGGACCAGATCGAACACACGTTCCATCGCCTTCGGATCGAGTTTGTCGGACCGGTCCTCCGGCGTATGAATCGTGCGAAGGATGGCTGGCGCCGTTCCAGGCGCGAGCCCCGACTCCCTCCCGCCTTGAAGCAACAGCCACAACTGGTGGGCTTCGATGCCCGGCACGATGCCCATCGACATGACATTGGGAATGCCGGCTCTCGAGAACGAGCGGTCGTCACCGGGCGGCATTTCAGCCAGACCAAGGCACGGGATGTCCTTCGCCGCGCACGTCTCGACCAGGCTCCGCCGGAGCGCGACGTTCTGCGTGGTCTTCAAGTCACCGTAGACGACCGTGTCGCCGTAGCCGTTGATGTCGAGATTGATGACATGGCCGATGCCGCCGGTGCCGTGGGCTTCGACATACTTCGCCGAACCGGCCAACCCGTTTTCTTCCAGATCGAAAAAGATGAGGCGGATCCGCTTTCCCGGCGGCTGCTTCCGCAACGCCTCGGCCAGCCGAACCAGGATGACGACCGACGCGCCGTTGTCCACGGCGCCGCGGCTGAACGAGCCGTCCCTGAAGTGAAACGCGTCGTAATGGGCGGCGAGCACAACGTCGTCGCCCCCGCTCGGAGTATCACGAGACCCTTGGCCCAGCGTGACGACGATGTTGCGGCCTTCGGTGCGAGGTTCGGTGCCGCGCTGCGCGATCGTGAAGGGCTCGACGCTGAACGGCACACTCCGCTCGCGCAACAGCGCGGTGAGCGCGTCGAAACGGGCGTCATGGGAATCCACCTCCAGACGCTTGACGTCGTCCACGGCTCCAGCCAGGCCTGCGCCGGCTCGCTGAGCTGCCGCGGGCTGTTGTGCGGCCGCGCCCGGCGGCAGTAACGACAAACTCAAGAGCGCGACGAAAAAGCGCAAGACGGTCAAGACGGTCACACCGGCAGGATATAACACGCTCGGCCCGTTCGCCGAAGGTCTGGGCGCCAGGCGAAAACGACGAGAGCGTTATTTGACGACCGTCAGCGTCACATCGACTTTCACGACTTCGCCGTTGGTTTTGTCCGTCGCCGTCGTGTACTGCGTCGTCTGTCCGTCTTTGAGCAGCAGCGCCTGGCTCGATCGAAACGCACGAAGCCACGGCGGCGTCGATACTCGCGTGTTGTTCGCCGCCGCCTGATCGTCGGTGTATACCGACGAGTCTTCCAACGTCAGATCCAGCCTGAACCGGCCCGCATCGATCGTCGTGGCCGTACATTCGATGTTAGTACCCACGTCCTTGTAGACGGGGCCGACCGTCTTGCCTTCGGACGACACCATCGGAATGAGGACCTGGATGCCGTTGTGCACACTCGACCGCGTCCTATCGTTGGCATTCACCGCGAGCACGTAAGGCAGGCTGCTCAGCTTCTTGTCGCCTTGAAATCTGGAGATGACGACCTGCACCTTCAGAGGCGTGAGCGGCGCGGCGGATTCCGCGGCGGCCGCGGCGGGCGGAGTGCCTCGTTGCTGCGCTCGAGCCGTACCCGGGAACACGGCCGTGAGGGCTGTCATGAGCGCGAGTCCTCGCAAATGCTTGGTCACTGGTGAACTCCTGTTGAAGTCAGCAACTCTTCGACGTGCGTAATCCCGCCCGACAACGTGACGACCTCGAAGGCGGCCTGCGGCTCCACGCGGCCGACGGAAGCCGATGGCGCATCGCGCAGCGCCACGGCCAGATCGGCGCGGCCGTCACGGCCCGCCTCGAGCAGCTCGCGCAAGGCGTTCGCCTCGCTCGCCGAGACAAGCACGTCCGGCCAACGCCGCGGGTGCACGCGGAGTCCGGCCGGCCGGATCGCCCGGTCAACGCCGGACGCCACGCCGGAAGCCGGCGCGACGGATACCGCGGATGCCGGCGGAGCGGCAACCGCAGGCGCGGGCGACGGCGCCAGCGCAGGCACCGGGCTCCGATCGGCGTTTTGAAAGGACGCCATCAGCACCAGGGCAATGACGAAGGCGACCGCCACGCCGTTGGCGAAGACAAGCCACAGCCCATGCCGTAACGGCGCCGGCTCGCCGGCGATCCGCTCACGTACGCGCGCGAGAAACTCGGGTGATGGATCGACGGCGAGGGCTGACTCGATCTCACGATCTACCGCGTCCATTTCAGGTGCTCCTTGAGACGCTGCCGGGCGAGAAACAAGCGCGACTTGACCGTGCCGTCCGGCACGCCGAGCAATGACGCAACCTCGCGCACATCATGTCCTTCGATGTTCGCGAGCACGACCACGATGCGGAGCTTGGGCGGAAGCGCGTCGATCGCCTGCCAGAGCTCGGTCGAACGCAGCCGCGCCTGCATGTCGGCTGTCGCCGACGTGGTAGAAGCGTCCGCGTGTTCCAACTCGCGCGAGAGACGGCGGCGATCGGCGCGCTGCCGATCGATGGCGAGCCGCCACGTCATCCGCACGAGCCACGCGCGGAAGCGGTCGCGATCGCGGAGCTGTCGGAAACTGCGATGGGCTTTGGCGAACGCCTCCTGCGCGACGTCTTCGGCGTCCTCGCGCTGGCGCAGGACGCTGTAGGCGACGCGGAAGGCGAGTGTGGACGATTCGACCAGCCGGGTCTCGAACTCCTGTTCGAGCGCCTGGTCCACGCCGCTTATGAAACGGCCGCCGCCGGCGAGCCGATCGACGTATTCATGCATCTCGTCTCACCAGAGCAAGACGCCGCCGGCCTCCAAACGGTTCAGCGGGAAGGCGGGGGAAATCTTAGCTCAAGAGCCTGCTGCCGGCGCGCGGTTCGGCGGCCAGCCCGGAAACACGATCACCGCGGTGCACGCAGTGACCGCCGAGAATTCCGTTTGATGCCCCTAAACGCTGCGAGCGTTGCGAGCGCTGCGGTGACCGTGGTGGTATTCTGATGACGAGCCGCTACCGGACAACTTCCTCTGGCTCCGGCAGCCGGTGACATTGCAACAACATGTCCTGCAGCTGCGCCAGCTCCATCGGTTTGGCCAGAAAGCCGACCATCCCCGCTGCCAGGCACGCATCCTGATCGCTCTTGAAGACATTCGCTGTCAGCGCGATCAGACGTGGCCGTCTCGCGACATCGAATTCCTGGACGATCCGCCGCGACGCCTCCAGCCCGTCCATTTCCGGCATTTGTACGTCCATCAGAATCACATCGTAGGTCTGCCGGTGGACGGCGGTCAGCACTTCCAACCCGTTTGCCACCACATCCGGGTGATATCCCATGCGCTTCAACTGCGCGACAACGACCTTCTGGTTGACGACGTTGTCCTCCGCCAGCAGAATTCGCAAGGGACGGTGTTCTGCAAGCGTGGTGTCGGTCGCGTGAGGTTCGCCGGACGAGCGGCGCGGGCGCGCCGCTCAACAAATGGCGAATGACATCCCGCAAGGCATCCGACCGCGTCGGTTTGGTGAGGAACGCGTGGAACGGCGGGTTGTCCAGGCTCTTGAGCAGCTGCCTTCTGTTGATCCCGGACGAGCTCGACAGAATGATGCGCATGCCCGGGGCCAGACCCAGGTCAGCCACACGCTGAGCCAGTTCCATTCCGTTCATGTCCGGCATGTCGAAATCGATGACCGCCAGGTCAAACCGTCTCCCGTCGTAGGCACTCGAGGGCGTCGGGCGACGTCTCGACCGAGACAGTCGCGAGCCCCCAGTGCCGCAGTTGCGCCTCGTAGATGCCGCGATTGGTCGCGTTGTCATCCACGATCAGCACTCGCTTGCCCGACCAACTGGCGCGGGCGGGGCTTCGTTGGCTTCTTGCCTTCCTGTTACAGGGGCCGCGTGCAGGGGAATGATGAACTGGAACACGGAGCCCTTGTCGGTTTCACTCTCGACCCAGATGCGTCCGCCCATGATCTCCGTGAGCTTCTTGCTGATCACGAGGCCCAGGCCGGTGCCGCCGTATCTCCTGGTCGTGGAGGCGTCCACCTGGCTGAAGGCTCGGAACAGGCGGTCCAGACGATCCGGCGGGATGCCGCAGCCGGTGTCGCGAACCGCGAAGTGCAGCGAAGGAGCGTCAGCGCGTGCCGGAAAACCGCGAGACGGTCAGCGTCACTTCGCCTGACGCCGTGAATTTCACGGCGTTGCCGACCAGGTTGACCAGAATCTGCCGCAGTCGGGTGACATCGCCACGAATCCAGCGCGGCAGGGTTGGATCGATGGCCACCGCCAGCTCGAGTTTCTTCTCCGCCGCCCGAACGGCGAGAAGGTCGACGGAGTCTTCGACACACTTCACCAGATCGAACGGCTGATCTTCCACTTCGAATCGGCCCGATTCGATCTTCGAAAAATCGAGGATGTCATTGATGATCGTGAGGAGCGCGTCGGAGGAGCTCCGAATCGTCTCGACGAAATCGGCGGTTTCCGCGTCCAGATCCTTCTGAAGCAGGAGGCTGGTCATGCCCACGATGGCGTTCATCGGCGTGCGGATTTCGTGGCTCATGCTGGCCATGAAGTCGTTCTTCGCACGGCTGGCGGCTTCGGCCGCCACGACCATCTCCTTCTCGTCGGTGATGTCGATCGAAGCGCCGATGAGCCTCGACGGCTTTCCGTCCACGAACTGCACCTGCGCCGTGCTGCGGCGCCACCGGATGATCCCGGGCTCGGGCACGATGCGAAATTCGACCGAATACGGCTCGCCCGTGGCGAACGCCCGATCGGAACCGCTGGCCAGCAGCCAGCGGTCGTCCGGGTGCACGATCTCCCGCACCTCATCGACGTGTCTTCCGGCGTTGGCATCCGTCACACGTTCGAGCGACGGCCCAGGCTTCCGAGCCCTTGACGATGCCGCTGGCGAGATCCATCTCCCAGATGCCGAAGGATGCGGCGATTTCAGCCAGCCGCATCCGCTCCGCGCTTTGATTCAGGCGCTCGAGCACCTGCTTTTCGGCGGTAATGTCCATGATCGCGCCGCCGACTCGCTGCGGCACTTTCCCCGCCAGCTCCACGTGTCCATGGTTCCGGTACCAGCGAACCGACCCGTCCGGAAAGACCCTTCGAAACTCGTGCACGTAGTCGCCGCCTTCCGCGAAGGCCTGCTCGCGAGCCGCCTTGGCTGCGGCACGATCGTCGGGGTGAACCGTGGCGTAGAGCTCCGCGCCAGTGAGTTCCAATGGCTGGTTCCCCAGTCCGTTGACGGCGGCGGCGCCCGCGGAAAGTGCAAAGAGCTCGGTGGCGGGGTCCCAGGCCCATGTGCCGAAACGCGCAGCCTGTTCCGCCATCCTGACGCGTTCCTCGGTCATCCTGTAATCGTGCTCTCGAGTCTGTTGGTGTTGGCGGGCGGTCGCTAGGAGTCGGCGTGTGCGCACCCATCCGAGCGCGCACAACGCCGCCAATCCGAAGAGAAGGGCGATTCCGACGAGATTTGTCACTATCTACTTACCCTTATCGGCTGCAAGGCCGTCCCGGACGAGAAAAGACCGCGAAAACCGACCCTGAGAGGCCGCCGGGCCGATGGTTGACGTGGAAGGTCTCAGGGCACCGGTGCTATATTCCGGACGGACGCAGTCCGCGACAAGGGAACCCGCGACAAGGGAGGATGCAGATGACGCGCCCGACAATGGATATCCTGAAAGTGGCCGTGCTCGCGGCCGCGATGCTCGGCGTCGCCGCATCGGCGCAGACATTGGGTTCCGGGGTCTCCGGTCAATCCGCCCAGAAACGCACCGCGCTGCCGCGCACGCCGTGGGGCGATCCCGACCTGCAAGGCACGTGGACGACCGACGACGCGATCGGTGTGCCGATTGAACGGCCGGTGCAATTCGGCGACAAGGCTTTTCTGAGCGATCAGGAATTTGCCGAGCGGTCGCAGCGGGACGAAGCGGCGCGCCTGGCATCGCTCGAGGAATTCGTCGCGCCGGCGGCCGCCGGCGGAGGCGCCGTCGGACCTCCCGGACACTGGGGCGAGCGCGGATCGCGAACAACGCGGCAAACCTCGTTCGTCGTGGATCCGCCTGACGGACGCATTCCCCCGCTCACCCCCGACGCGCAGCGGCGCGCCGCGGGCCGCGATCTCGGGAGCTTCGGCACCGGGCCGTTCAACGGACCGGAAGACCTCACCAACTACGATCGCTGCATCACACGCAGCGTCATCGGTTCGATTTTTCCGCGGCCGTACGGCAACGGCCTGCGGATTGTGCAGGCGCCTGGCTATATCGCCATCACGCACGAGATGATCCACGACACGCGCGTCATCCCGCTCGACGGCCGCCCGCACGTCGGCACGGACATTCGGATGTACATGGGCGACTCGCGCGGCCGCTGGGACGGCGCCACGCTCGTCGTCGACACGACCAACCTCACGGATCGCACGAGCGTCGGGTTCAACGGCAACGGCCTGCGCCACAGCACGGCCATGCATCTGGTCGAACGATTCACGCGCACGGACGCGGGCACCATTCAGTACGAAGTGACGCTCGATGATCCGAAGACCTACACGAAGCCGTTCACGATGGCGGTGCCGATGACCAGGCAGGCCGGCTATCAGGTGTTCGAGTACGCGTGCCACGAGGGCAACTACGGACTGCCGAACATCCTCAGCGCGGCGCGGGCGGACGAGACAGCGACGCGAAAGTAGCGATCAGACGCCCGGGCGGCCTGTGCGCTATTGCACACGCGGCTTCGAAACGCGAACCTTCCGACCCACGAAAATTGAAATCGCAGGTACCCGTTTTGTCATCGGTTCTGTAAACTGCCGCGCAGGATCGGCACGCCAAGCTCTACTGTTTTCAATGACTTAGGATCCGGCGAGCGTCGAGGCATGCTCCTTGCCCCTACTTCCAAGAGGAGAGGTGTAGAGATGGAGATGTTTTTCGTACGCAGGCAACTCGTCGTCGGCGCGATCGCTCTTGCGTGTCTCGAGCTCAGCGTGATGCTGATCAACGTCATCAGGCACTGACGCGCGGCACTACTTGATCGGTCCGTAGTCGGTGGCGCTCATAAAAACATTCTCGACCTGCAGGTTCACCGCCATCTCGGTCCGCGTCTTCACCCATTCCGGATCAGCGCCAAACGCGGCCCACGCCGCATCCCTCGCCGCGGCGTCTTTGTACGCCAGGATGTAGATGAGCTGGTCGGGCTTGGCGACAGGCTGCCAGAAACCGACAATCGTCATGCCGTGCTTCTTGAAGAGCGCGTTCGTGTGGTCGCGAAACCGTGAGTGCAGCAGATCGATCGAGCTGCCTTCCCGCACGGTGTAGGTGCGCAGCTCGAAGCAGCGCGAGTCCTTCGCCACGTTCTTCATTCCGGACGGCAGGTTCGGACCGCAGGGCGGCGTCGGAGGCGCCGGGGCGCGGCCGCCAGCAGCCTGAGTTGCGGGCGCCTGCGCGACTTGCGTCACCTCGCCGTTGATGCCGACGACCATCACTCCGGCGAGCGCAACAACTCCAATAGTAGATGCAGTTCGTGATGTCATGAATCCTCCAATCACCTGGCTATGGTGTCGACGGCGGCAGCGGCGCCACCGCGCGTTCGCCGAGCACCTGTCCGCTCGCGAGCTTCACCGACACGAAGAGGCCGCCCGGGTCGCCGCTGACCAACGGCCGGACGACGACGCTCACTTTGTCGCCGGGTTTGAGCGTGGTCGACTTCCAGCCGGCGCGAACCAGAAAGGCCGGCGACGTCATCTCGACCTTCCACGTCACCGTGCCGCCGGCGTCGGTCGGGACGTCGATCTCCATGTACGAATGGGGATTCCTCCAGCCGAACTCCTTCACCGTGCCGACGAGCGTGAGCGTCTTCGTGCGATCGATGCCCGCCGCCGAATGATGCGCCACGGCCGGCGCCGCCAGCACGATCCCTGACGCCAACACGCATCCAATGAATCGCAGTCTCATGTTGAACCCCTTGAACCTCTCGAACCCCGCGAACCCCTCGAACCTATCGAATGTTCTCTTTCGATTGCGTGCTCGGTATGTGCGAGTTGAGGTCGGGCAGGCACTCGACTTCAGCAATCTCCATGTCGCGGCTATCGACGCGATTCCACTGCTTGGTCATCTTCCACTCGCCCTCCCAGCTCTTGGGATCGGTCATGCGTGTATTCGATCTGCATCTTCTTGCCGCCATCCACGAGGCGGATCCGTTCGACGATGTGGAGCGCGTCGCTCGCGGGAATGCCTGAATCGATCCAATGATGATCGCCGACGAAGCTGTTCGTGTCGACGACCAGCGCGTCGTCCTCCCACCGGCCGATGGAGTCGCCGTTGAAGCTCCGCACGACGAGGTCGGGGTCCGTGTGCGGCCGGCCGTCCATGTTGATGATGCGCAGGCTGTTCATGAAGCCGCTGATCATATAGACCACCGTCGGCAGCTGCACCATCGAAATCGACCACACGCGCGTCATGATGAGCGGTACGCCCGCGGGCCAGCACTGGCCGATGTCGTCGCGGTAGACCTTGCCCTCCGACTGCGCCTTGCGCGCGGCGTCGAAATGCACCTGGGCGGCCGGTGTCAGCTTCGGATACGGCGGGCCAAACCGCCACGATCCCGGGAAGGCCAAATCGACGAACCACGTGCCGGTGACCGTGAACGGCGGCCTCGGACGGGGCTTCGCCAGGTTGGTGGGCGCCAGCACGCCCAGTTCGGGCTCGACCGCCGCGGTGCCCCCCGGCGACTGCGCCGACGACGTGGTGGCCGCCAGCATCAGCACTGCGGCCGTCAGGACCTTCTTCATGCCCGCTCTCCTCCTCGGAATCAGCCGCGTCAGCGTTCGCGCACCTTCATGTGCGTGCCGCCTTTGTCGTCGATGAATTCGCGGTTGTTGTCGCAGACGAATTCGACCATCTCGTAGTTCGGCATCCGCCGGTAGGCCAGCGTGTACGTGACGGGCTTCTCGAGCACGACGGGATCGTCGATCGTGATCTGATCGTGGAGGATGTCGGCGGTGACGAGCCTGAGGCGTTCGGTGATGCGCATCTGGTCGCTGTGCGGCATGTTCTGGTATGCCGGCACCGACGTTTTGATGCCGACCGTGTCGATGACGAGCGTGTCGCCGTCCCAGCGGCCGACCGAGCGCCCGTAGTACCCGGGCGGCACCTCAGTCGGCGGAAGCTGCGGCCGGTCCATGAAGATCCGCCGCACTTCGCTGAAGGCTTCGGCCACGATCGTCACCTGGCCCGGCGTCTGGAGAATCTCGATCGGGTAAAGCGCGACCGACATCATTCGCGGCACGCCGTACGGCACGCACGCGACGGCGCCGCTCGCCAGCGGCTCACCTTTCGCTGCCGCATCGGCCTCGGCCGCCCGGCGCGCTTCGAACGGCGCGGCATACTGCGCCTTCAGCGTCAGCGGACTCGCCGGCGGCGGCGCAAGTTTCGGATCGGCGCCGCGCCCGCCGCGGTACGGCGCCCACACGCCGGCCAGGCTGGCCGGCGCCGCGGCCGTCTGAGCGGACGCCGGCGTCGCCGACAGCGACAACAACACCGGCAACAGCGCGGACGCCGCGGCCATCGCCAAACGGGTCATGGCTGGCCCCCGGTCGGACCTGGTCCGTTCCCGAGTACACGGCCGTCGGGCATCGTGATGCGCACAAGCAACGCGCCTCGTTGCCCGTTCTTGAGCGGGCTGACGACGACCGTCACCTTGTCGCCGTACTTGAGGTCCTTGAACTTCCAGCCGCCCTGCATCAGGATGCTCGGGCTTCCAAGCTCAATGCTCCAGTGCTTGGTATTGGCTCCAGGCCCTGCAGGTTCGCCCGCATCCGGCACGTCGAGCTCGATGTAGGCATGCGGGTTGGTCCACTCAAAGGCCGTGACCGTGCCCGACATCGTGACGCGATGGGTGGTGTCGAACATCGCGAAGGAATGATGGGCCTCGACAGGCGCGATAGCGACCGCACCGTACGCGAGCGCCGCAAGGAGCGCTGCGCCGTGAAGTCGAGCTCGCGTGGCCATCTGGTCCCCCTGTTCGCTGGTCGAAATTCGGGACAAATTTACCACGGGCTGGGCCAGGAAGCGATCCGCCCGCCGCGGGCAATCCCATCATCGCCCGCCCAAAACAAGAGGTGTGGATTGCGGGCGCGCAGACTAGAGTCAGATAAGGGTGTGGTGTGAGCCAGGCGCGCGGCACAATGTATGCGTGTCTCTCGTATACGTAAAGGTGTCTGTCCGCACCCACCAGAGCTGGAAAACATGAGAGTGGTCAACGTCGTCGTCGGCTTCTTCCTGTTGGCGGCGGGCGCCGTGATGCTTGTCACGCCCGGGCCAGGATGGGTCGCGATCTTCGCGGGGCTCGCACTCCTGGCCAGGGAATTTGAGTGGGCGCGACGGCTGCTCGATCGCGCTAAACAAGCCTTCGCGAAACTGAAAACAAAGAAGACCACCTAAAGTTACGCGGCCGTCACCAACTCCACCCGGTGCGCGTGCGACAATGCTTGCGATGGGTCTGAAATATTTCGCACGGACGAAACAGCCGATCGATGAAGGGGAGAAACATGTCATCAGTACAAACGGCTGCGGGGGATTGGCTCCAGATTATTCGCGGAGAGTTCACTGAAGTTCCCGGCCTTCGACTCACGAAGAAACAGGTCCAGCGCATGTGGGGGCTCGATCCCCAGACCTGTGACGAGTTGATCGACCTTCTGGTGGCGGCGAAGTTCCTTCGGCAGACCGACAACACCAGCTACGTACGAGTCAGTCTCGGCGACTGACACACGTCCCCACCAAGACCTGCGCGCGATCCTCAGCCGATCCCGCCAACGGCAATGGCGATGGCGGCGGCCATGGCGGCCAACAGCGCACCGGTGACACGCCGGAAGGCCGGCGTCCCCAACACCACCGCCAGTATCATCTTCAGCAGGCAGTTGGCCACGATCCCGATCGCGACGACCTTCGCGGCAAGAGCGGGGGCGCTGACAGAGCTTGACGTGGTGGTCATCGAAATCGTGAGCGCGTCCACATCGGTCAGCCCCAGCACGGCGCCCGAGACGAGCAACCCGCGGTCCCCGAACGCGCTGCCTGCGGCGCCGACCACGAACAGTACCAGTTGAAAGAGCGCGGCCATCTGCAGCGCCGGTACGATCTGTAGCGGATTGCCCGGCCGCTCGTGCTGACCGGCGAGTCGAGTCCCCTTCCTCCACCCGACCGCCAGAGCCACGGCGCCAATGACGAATGGCGCGGCAAGGTAGGGCAACAGGAACCGCGCGACCGCCAGGTTGAGCACGGATGCGGCGACGAGCACTCTGGGAAACAACATCGTGCAGGCGGCGATCGTGCCGACGGCGAGCGGCCGTGCAAGCGCTGGCTCTTTTCGGCTCAAGCGCGCGAACGTGAAGGTGACGTTGGTCGACGAAACCACGCCGCCGAGGAGTCCCGTCAGGGGATACCCCCGCCCCGGGCCGAAGATGCGGCGCGCGAGATAGCCGGCAAAGCTCAGGCCCGTAAAGAACAACACGAGCATCCACAACTCGCGCGGCCGGATTCCGCCGAAGGGTCCCATGGGACCCTCGGGAAGCAGCGGCAGGACGACAATGGCCATGACACCGAAGCGAGCCGCCGCGCGCAGCTCCTCGTCGTCCACGCGGCCAACAAGAGCGTGAAGCCGCGACTTCTCAACCAGGAGGAGCACGCTGACGGCCACGATCCCGCTCGCGAGTGCGAGCCATCCGACTCCCGCCGCCAGTCCCGCTCCGATGACCACCAGTGCCGAGGCTTCGGTGGTCCCGTCGATCTCGTTCCGGCTCGCAGCCACGTAGCCGGATATGACGAGCGCGACCGCTCCGGCCGCGAGCACAATCGCAAAGCCGGACAGATTTTGTGTGGTGAGCCACCCCGCCAGGCCGGCGATTCCCCCGATCAGCGTGAAGGTCCTGACTCCGCCGAATCGTGCGTGTGGTCCGCTCGCATGCCCGGACCGCTCTCGCTCGACGCCAATCGCGGCGCCGCCCAGAGCGGCGACGAAGATTCCCACCAGTCCAGCAGAGTGATTCATCGCGGCTCCAGCTTACCGAAGCCGTGGCGATTGCCGTTAGCAGTCGGCTAGCTGCGACGCCCTGGCTGCGAGCGTTTCTGCCGCACACCTGTGCACCAGCCGCTCATCTTCCACGGTGCCTGCGAGTTTTCCAGCACGTGGGGAGGAATTCCCGACACCCTGTCGAGCTTTGATTCAGCTATTTGCTTGCCTGCAAGAGGTTTACCCAAGATCCGCACCACATGCCGGCCGGCACGTATCTTGCGCCTACCTTGCCAGCGCGGCTCAGCCATTCATCGAAAGTGGGCACGCGCGGGAGACAAGCATGTTCGACCTCATCGCCGAAAACACCGAGCGCCCGTTCCTGAAATCTGCACCGGCGCCCCGGATTCTTTCGATAGCGCTGCACGTAGGCATCGCAACCTTCATCGTCGCGATTCCGCTCCTGACCATCACGAGCGCGCTGCCGGATGCGCCGTCGATGATGGCGTTTGTGGCCGACGCGTCCGCTCCGACGCCACCACCGCCTCCGCCGCCACCTGCGGCGCGAGCCGCTTCGAAACCTGAGCCTGCGACACCGCGGCCGACGCCGTCGGCCAATGCGTTCGCGGCGCCGGTGGAGGCTCCGTCAGCAGTACAGCCGGAGGCCCCGGGCGATGCGACTCGGTCCGCAGCCGGCGGCGGAGTGGCGAATGGTGTCGAAGGCGGAGCGGTGGGCGGAATCGATGGCGGGACTGTCGGCGGAATCGTCGGCGGCGTCGTCGCAGCGCCGCTGCCGCCGCGGCCGCCGGCGGCGCCGGTGCGGATCGGCGGCCAGATCAAGGCGCCCGCGATTCTTCACCGCGTCGAACCACAGTATCCGAACATCGCGGCCAACGCTCATGTGTCCGGGCTGGTCGTTCTGGAAGCCGCGGTGGACATCAGGGGCGGCGTCCAGTCCATCAAGGTGCTCCGGCCGGGCCATCCGCTGCTCGATCGCGAGGCGATGACGGCACTGAAACAATGGCGATATACACCGCTGGTGCTGAACGGCATTCCGACGCCGTTCGTCCTGACGGTCACGTTCAACTTCCACACGGCTTGAGTCGAGAGGGAGGTTTGTATGATGACGCTCAAGAACATTCTGGTCGCAACCGATTTCAGCGAGGCCTCTGGTGCGGCCCTGACGTACGGACGCGAACTCGCCGGCCGCTTTAGTGCGGCACTGCATGTGCTGCATGTCGCCGACAATATTTTCGTGACGACCTTCGGCGCCGAAACCTACGCCGCGATGGCGCCGGACCTGCAACGCGAGCTTGAAGACACCGCTCGTGCGCAGCTCGCCGAGCTCGTGATCGACAGCGACCACAGCGGGCCGCCGACCAAGGCGATGGTCGTGACGTCGAGCTCGCCGTCGTTCGCCATCATCGACTACGCCGGTGAACACGGCATCGACCTGATCGTCATGGGGACGCACGGGCGCGGCACATTGGCGCACCTGCTGATGGGAAGCGTGGCCGAAAAGGTGGTGCGACTGGCGCCGTGTCCCGTGCTGACGGTCAGGCATCCGGAGCACGAATTCGTCAGGCCGGACACGCTCGCGGTCGTCGGCGCCCGCCACGCGGCCGGCGCTGGGGCGGAGGCGTAGGATGACCGCACGGCACGGCGCAGTGTTCCTTGTGTTCTTGCTGCTCGCCACCAGCGCCGCGCCGGCCCAGACAGCGCGAACCGGCCAGGTGATGCGCGAAAAGCTGGGCCACGCGCAGCAGGTGCTCAAGGCCCTGACGACCAGCGACTACGCGCTTCTCGACAGTGAGAGCGCGGCCCTTGCGCGCATCGCGGCCTCGCCGCGATGGGACGATCTGAAGACGCGGGAGCTGCGGGTCTACACAGACAGCTTTCTGAAGACAGTGGCCGACCTTGCCGCCGCGGCCAAACGGCGCGACCTGGATGCCGCGGCCGTGCAGTACACAACCATGGTTACGGCTTGCTACCAATGCCACCGGCGCCTGAAGGACCTTCGCATCGCGCGGTAATAAGCCCTCGCGTTCCGAACAGGAGTTCACCATGTCACTCGATCGCCACCTGAACAGCAACGGGCACCTGCATCGGTTCGTCATCGAACGCAGCCTCGAAGGCTGGGACGTGCGGGAGGAGGAGGACTCGATCGTCTTGCGCCACACGCACAGGGATGATTGGCATCGGGTCGAGAGGGATATGCAACTCTTTGAGATCAGGGCCCTCGCGCTCAAACGCGAAGGATGGACAGAGAGCTGAGATTCGGAGTGAATCAGATGAACACAATACCGACGGACCTTCCAATCACCTACTGGCACCGCGACCTGCCGCCCGTCAGCGCCGAGGTCATGAGCGAGCACACGGTCGAGGCCACCAGCGACCGGGTGGAGGGAAACATCGCTCATCGCGACGAGTTGTGGGACCGCTGCTACACGGATCTCATGGCACGGGCTCGTATCCGCCTGGAACAGGAAGTCGCGCGCCTCAACGGACACTACGCGCACATCCTCGAGGAAGTCATCGACGTGAAGCACGACGATGCGAAGGGCGAGGCGTGGCTGCAGGGTCGCTTTACGTACGTGTTGTACTGCCGGGCAGCATCGTAACCCCTGGCGGTCCCTCTCCAGGGCCAACTGCGGAGGTCATCATGTCGAGTCCTGCCCCGTTCGCGCCTATTGCTGAACTGCTTGAGCGGAGCCTGAGCATCCGCCACGTCTATGGGGAACCGGTACAACACGGCGATACGACCGTCATCCCCGTCGCGCAGGTGGCCTACGGATTCGGCGCGGGCGGAGGCCGCGGGCCCGGCAGCCGGACGACGACGCCCGACGAGCGTCCGTCCGACGACAACGGTCGTCCCGAAGCGCAAGGCGCGGGCGGTGGAGGCGGAGTTCGCATGACGCCCGTTGGCGCGCTCGAGATCGGTCCGCAGGGCACGCGCTTTGTTCGCGTCAGCCCGCTCGGTCCAGTGTTCGGCGCCGCGGTGCTCGGCATTGCGGCGGGCTGGCTGCTCGCGAGGCTGCGTCATTAAAGATTGGGCCGGATCGGGCCGAGGTCATTCGCGGCCTGGAGCGACGTCTACGGCGTTGGCGGTCGGCGCGGACTCGAGCACGCCGGGCGCGACGAATTCGTGCTCACGGCGTCGAACCGTGAGTACCGGGACACCTCGCCAGGCGCACCACTTTTTCGGCCACGCTGCCCATCAGCAGGTGCCCAAATACTCCGCGCCCGTGGGTGCCGATCACAATGAGATCCATGCTTCTCTCGCCGGCGTAATCGATGATCGCCGTCGCGGGCGAGCTCGACGTCAGGATGATCGGTTCTGTTGGCGGCCCGCCCCTGTCACTGTCCAGGATGAGATCGTGGAGGCGCTCGCGAGCCGCCTCTTCGAGCGTTCGTTGCAGGTCTGGCGCCATGGCGGCATGCGTTTCATTGCCGAAAGTGGTGACGAAGACGTTGTCAGCCACGTGCAGCAAGTGCAACGTCGCGCCACAGCGGCGCGACAACTCGCGCCCGTACGCCAACGCGGCGTCTGCGGCTTCACCAAAATCGGTCGCGACCAGGATGTTCTTGAGCGTGATCATGCCAGCCTCCGATCAATTCGCCCCGGCGTGAGTCGCCCGTGCCGCTACTCACAGAGCGGGCCCGGGCACACCGGATAGGCCACCCCGCCATGGTTTGTGCAAGCCTCGTCCGACGTCTGAGCCCAGCTCCACGATTGATCGTTGCAGCGGGCCGTTGCGTCTACGCCATTCGCGTCGTGCGGTGGGATCGGGTACAACGTGAAATCATCCGTCCTGTTACTCGAGAGGTTGAGGTTCAATACTCGGCCAGTCTGGTAGCCGTCCTTCGACGCCTCCAGGACGATCACACTGCTCAGGGACAGACTCGGGAACGTGTAGAGGCCGCCCTCGTCCGAGATCGCGATGGCCCCGGCGTCAGGACCGTTGTTCACGAGGATGCGGACTCCCGGCAGCAATCGCCTCGTGCCCGCTTCGCGAACCATGCCGCTCAACGTGACCTTGGTCGGGGCCGACTGGGCCACAAACAGCTGCGTCGATCCCGTGACGGACTGATACGTCGCCAGTAAGTCCACGTCTCCGGTCCCGTGTATCGCCACCAGGCCGGTCGCCGACACCGTGGCGATCGCGGTGTTCGACGATTCCCATCCAGCCGCCGACGTCACGTCGAGTGCGGTGCCGTCCGTGAACCGCGCGATCGCGGTCAATTGAAATGTGTCGGTTGTCGCGGGGCTTCCCGTCACAGCCACGGCCGCCACTGCCGCCGACGTTGGCGGCGTTGGCGCGGCGGGAGTTGGAGAACTGCGACGACCGCAGCCGGCGCACGCGAACGCCACGACAATCGCGATGGCATTGATGCGAGACCGGCGTCGAAGTTCCAGAAGAGTCCGGGAAACCATTGCGCACCTCGCAGATGACCGAGAGCAAGGGCGCTGCCACACTTCTCGAGGACTTTCGTCCGCTAACGATACGCATCTGCCCGGAAATGTGACTCAGGTCGCTACAGTGGTGGAAGTGTGGCCAGGCTGAACGACGTGGGGAGACGTGGGGACACGTCGAGGTTATCGAAGCCGTTCTGCCTGCCGCATCATGCGGACGTACACACCTGCCTCAACCACGAAAAACGATTGGCAATCGGTTTGCTCTCTCGACGTGACCAGAGTCGAAGGCGACTCGGAGAGATTACCGATGAGTTCCGACATGCGCTTGCGGCGCGGGCACGTCACAGACCACCCAGAACGGGCAATCAACGTTGAAAGGATTCATTCCATGCAACCGTCGACACCACGCACGATCGGGCTTCGCGCGGCACTCGATGACGCCGGCACTCCGTTTACCGTCGACAGCTATCAGCCGAAGGACGTCGTCTTCTTCCAGGGCGACCCGGCCGAGAGCGTCCTGTACATCGAGACGGGCAGCGTCCGGTTGACCGTGCTGGCATCAAACGGCAAGGAGGCGACCATCGGGCTGATGGGACCGGGGGCGTTTCTGGGTGAGGAGGCGCTGAGCGGCGTCACCGAACGGCAGGAGACGGCGACCGCCATGACGGAAACGACGCTCCTCGAGATCGCCACGCCCGAGATGAGCCGTCGCCTTGGAACACAGCAGGCGCTATCGAAGCGCTTCATCGCGCACATTCTCGCTCGCAACCTCCGCCTCGAGGCGGATCTCGTCGATCAACTGTTCAATTCGTGCGAGAAGCGCCTGGCCCGCACGCTGCTGCTGCTCGCCGAGCGCGAACATCCCAAAACACCGTTCGGTCTGCCGGTCTCTCAGCAGGTCATCGCGGAAATGGTCGGCACCACCCGATCACGCGTGAATCTCTTCATGAACAAGTTCAAGAGACTTGGCTTCATCGAATACGACAACGGTCTGAAGATCAACCCCTCACTCATGAATGTCGTGGCGCACGACTAACAGGAGCCGATACCGATGCGCTGGTCCGCACTCTGCAAGCGTGCGCGTTCTGGAAACATTCGCTGTGAAAGCAAAGGAGAGTACACATGAAACGGATAATGTTTGTGGGCATCACGTTGATCGCATCGGCAGTCGTCGTCAGCGCGGCCGCCACGAAGTCGCAGACCAAACGCATCATGGATGCGGCCATCGTCCTTGACGAGATTCGAGCCGCCGCCGACAAGGACATCCCTGTCGATCTCTGGGAAAAGGCGTCGTGCGTGGCGGTGATTCCCTCGGTGAAAAAGGCCGCGTTCATTGTCGGCGGCGAGTACGGCAAGGGCGTCATCAGCTGCCGGGATGGCCATGACTGGAGTGCGCCGTCGTTCGTCCTGCTCGGAAAGGGAAGCGTCGGCTTTCAGCTTGGCGGCGAAACGGTCGATCTCGTCTTGCTCATCATGAACGAGCACGGAGTCAGCCGGCTGCTCGAGGACAAAGTGGCCCTGGGCGGTGAAGCCTCCGTGGCGGCCGGGCCAGTCGGCCGCGACGTTCGCGCCATGACGGATGCGCAGCTGAAGGCTGAGATCCTTTCCTATTCGCGTTCACAGGGCCTGTTCGCCGGGATCAACCTCACGGGCGGCGTGCTGAAACCTGACGGCGACGACAACAGCGACCTGTACGGTCGCGACGTCTCGCCGCACGACATTCTCGTCAAGAAGTCGGTGAGCGCCCCGCGTGCAGCGGCGCCGTTCATGGCAGCCCTCAGACGGACGATTCCCCCGCCAGCCCAGGCGAGCGCCCAGTAGACGACCGTCACGACGAAGGGCCGCAGGGTCGCACGGCGACCCTGCGGCCGGCGGTGCTACTCAGACGGGCCTCCGTCCCTGGATAATCCTGATCAATACCGACGCAATCGCCAGCAGCAGCAGGATGTGAATGAAACCCCCGTACCTGCCTCTTCCATAAGTCGCGTCGCCCGGTTGCGCCGTGTCGAAGGCGGCGGAACGTCCACAATGAAAGAAATCACTACACCGCCTGTCATCAGCAGGACACCAGCTGAACCGTCGAACTCGAGCTCATGAGGAGGATTTCCCCGCCAGCTAGACCCAATTGATTGGTACGCCGGTTGCACACCCCGCGGCATGAACGTCGTTTCTCACGCGAGTGGCTCGGCTGTGCCACAGGACCTGGCGGTCCGGCCAGGCGCAGTCGTCTACACCACCGCGCCGCGCAGGCGGCGGCCCATCAGAATCCTGTTTGTCAGCGACAGTACTGCCGAGTTGGATCCGTACCTCCGCGAGCTCGAGCAGGTGCACTTCCTGACGAGTGCACACGTGGCCCGCAATGCCCACGATTTTGCCGAGCGCCTGCGCACGCAGCCCTACGACATCGTGATCTCCGACGAGGTCATTCGCGACTGGACGGGAATGCGTGCCCTGCAGTTCCTGCGAGAGCGGGACGCCGACATGCCCTTCATCGTGGTCACCAGCCGAGCAGACGACGAGGCCGTCACCCAATACATCCTGAACGGGGCCTCGGATTGCGTGGACCGGTGTCGCTTGCACCTCCTGCCGCTGGCCGTCGCGCTCGCCGTCGAAGAGCGAGCCGCAAGGGACGAGCGCAACCTCGTGGAGCAGGCCCTGCAGCGCTCGCGAGATCTCTACGAGGCGCTCGTGGAAAACCCCACGTACGGCGTGTGCCAGGTTGACGCCGATGGCCGGCTCGTACACGCGAACGATACGCTCGTGACCATGCTGGGCTATCCGTCCCGCGATGCGCTGGTCGGCGCCAACCTGATGACAGACGTGATCACGTCTGCGGACGGAACCGACTCTCTCGACGCGTACGCCCCCACGGGCCGCATTCACGGACGGCACGTCGACGTGACGCGCCACGACGGAACCCTGCTCCGAATCCGTCTCAGCGGACGGCGGGTCTCCGGCACGACGCAGAGGCTCGGCGACGGCGACGAATGGGAGCTGATTGCCGAAGACATCACCGCGCAGCGCGCGCTGGAGCAGCATCTCCGCGATCTGGCCGCCACCGATCCGTTGACCGGCCTGGCGAACTATCGCCGCCTGGGCGAAGCCCTGGACGCCGAGCTGAAGCGCGCCGATCGGAGCGGACGAGGATTTGCCGTCCTCATGCTCGACATGGATGCGATGAAGTCCATCAACGATCGCCACGGCCATCTGACCGGCGATCGGGCGTTGCGCCGCGTCGCCGACGCGCTGCGCACATCCTGCCGGTCGATCGATACGGTGACGCGATACGGCGGGGATGAATTTGCCGTGGTCATGCCGGAAACCGGGCCGGAAGGGGCGGCGGCGATCGAGCGCCGTATTTGCGACCGCCTGGCCCACGACACGGAAGCCCCCCGGCTATCGGCGAGCGTCGGAGTGGCCGTCTACCCCCGCGACGGCGAGACGATCGAGCAGCTGCTGTCAACAGCGGATCAGGCGCTCTACAGGATGAAGGCCAGGCAAACCCTGCGGCGGGCAATCGGCTGAGATCGGCGCGACGCTTCCAGGGCGGCATACGTGCACTGGGTTACGACAGTCTTTACGGTTCGCCGGCAGTCCCGACATTAACCAGCGCCATGTCGATTCGGCTTCGCATCGCCGCCGGCATCCTCTCCACGATCTCGATGGTGGGCTGTGGGTCTCCGACTGGGCCGAGCCAGGCGAACTTTGTTGGCGTTTGGATCGGACAATATCTGGTGAGCGCCTGCAGCGGCGGAAGTGATCCTCGCACCTGTAGAAACGAGTTCGGCTTCGGAGTTGCGCCGGGACCATTCACATATACGATGAAGTTGACGGTCGCCGACCAGCAAGGCCCGTTATTGAACGGGACACTGACGCTCGACGGTCCACCACATTCCCTCGCGGCTCGCGCTTTCGTCGGCGCGGTTGATTCGGCCGGAGTTCTGAGCTTCGAAGTCTCCGACGACGTGATTGTGTGCAACACGACTCCCGCAACCGCACGTCTCACCAACTGGCATACCCGGATCGATCCAAGCGGAACGATGAGCGGCACGTTTACCTACATCGTCCCAGGCGGGCCCGCTTCCTGCGTTGGCAACGTCGGCCAGACGTTTCCGGTGACTACCGAGAATCAGGTCGAGGGTCTGATCCGCCAGCCTCGCTGATGTCTCGGAACAGGCGTGCAGCTGCGGGCCGTCTCCTCATCGCGCGACGTGGTGGCTACCTGCCGACACGTCGATGACGTGAAGCTGAACACGGGTTAGTTCAACTCAGCCAGCTCCGGCCCCAGCAAAAGGCGGATTTCCAACCACAGCAACTCCGGCAAACACGGCTTCGCGAGAAATCCGTCGCAGCCGGCGGCGCGCGCCTCGGTGCGTGACGTCGGTACCGCCGACACCGCGATGATCGGAATGGCGCAGGTGACAGGCGACTCTTTCAGCTCGGCCGTGGCGGCCCAGCCATCGAGCCGCGGCATCGCCAAATCCATGACAATGACGTCCGGCTTTCTGCGCTTGGCGATTTCGACCCCGACGTGACCGTTCCGCGCCGTGTAGACGTGACAGCCCATCACGGTCAGGTAGTGTCGGTAGATCTGCCGCGCGTCAAGGTCGTCGTCCACCACGAGGACGACCGGCCGTGAGCGTGTGTCGTCACCTTGCCGTTCCGCTGTCAGGTTTCTATCCAGTGTTCCCCAACTCCTGAGGGGTAATCCGTCCAGTTCAGAGCAACTTCCTTGCCGACAATGATTTCGCGAAGACCCAGGCGGGGTCGTGCGGGCCTTCAAGATCGTGAAGCAGTATCTCGCTTGCCAGCTGGTTCTCGCCGGAGGGGGCGCTTCCGACGATCCCGAGGGAGCGGCCCGTCGTCGAAGAAGTCCGCGAGCTTCCAGTGGTTGCCTCAGCTGCTCATGTTCCATGCGGTACAGCGGACCCGTTGAACCGGCACTACTCTTGCTGCAGTTTGATTCAGGGAGAATCGATATGTTGAG
Organism: uncultured Acidobacteriota bacterium; assembly: GCA_963755195.1. Lineage (GTDB taxonomy): Bacteria > Acidobacteriota > Vicinamibacteria > Vicinamibacterales > CAVVIG01 > CAVQJU01. The sequence continues at coordinate 136,704 of CAVWIZ010000003.1, forward strand.
GCAGCTTTCTGTCGGCGTCGCACTGGTTGGACTGGTGGGCTGCAGCTCGCCCCGCGCGGCGATTACCTCTGACGCAGCCCAAGACGCCGTCCTCGTCTCGCGCCCGCCCGAGTTCCGCGAAGTCACCATCGCCGCCGGCACCATGCTGCCGTTGACACTCGAGAGCGACGTGGCGTCCAACGTCAGCCACGTGGAAGATCGCGTCCAGGCGCGCCTGAACCAGCCGATCGTGGTCGGCGACACGGAAGCCGTGCCGCGCGGAAGCCACATCGAAGGCGTGATCGTCGATGTCCAGCCGTCAGGAAAAGTCAAAGGGCGCGCGCGGCTCGGCATCAAATTCAACACGCTGGTCGTGCGCGACGCGCGGTATGACATCACGACGATGAGCCTGACGCGCGAGGCCGCCGGAACCCCAAAGAAGGACGCAGAACAGATTGGCATCCCCGCGGCCGGCGGCGCTATCGTGGGCGCCCTGATCGGCGGAAAGAAGGGAGCCGGAATCGGGGCAGCAGTCGGCGGCGGCGCAGGAACAGCCTACGTCCTGTCCACGCCGGGCAAAGAGGTCACGCTCGGATCAGGCGCGAAGCTGTCGGTGAAGCTGGCTCAGCCTGTGACGATTCGCGTGCCCGTCATTGTTTCCTAGAGCTGCGGGCGTTGCGAGCGCTGCGGTGACCGTGGAGGTGTTCGACGTCGTGAGATGACGCGCGGTCTCAGATGAGCCGGCCAAGGGGACCGAGGTCGAGGTTCAGCTCGTCTGGCGTCAAACCGAACCGCTCGCCCATCGTCCGCAGGGTCTCTTCGAGCCGCATCAGCGCCAGGCCAACGGCCTCGACTTCGGCGTCGGTCAGCGTGCGCGCTTCCATGCGTCGAATGGCCTGCCGTTCGAGCAGCTTGCGCAGGAACTCCATCAGCGTCAGCACGAGCTTCGCCACGGATCGCTGGACGTCTTCTGGATCGGCATTCCATCGCGCCGCGCCAGGCGCCGGCAAGCTCGCTCCAGCTCCGCGCGCAGGGCGTCGATATCGCCAGGCGGAAGCGCACGGAGATCGTGAGCGCGCGCCGGCGGCCGCCGGGCTCGCACTGGCCGCCGCGCTCGCTTCGGCCGGGGCGTGCGACCGCGCGAGTTCGCCTCTTCATCGCCGCAACTCTGGAACGAACGCATACGGCGGCCAGGGACCACTCGAGGACGGCGCGGCACCGGAGATCGGCCGCATGTCGCCGCAGGAGCCGCCGATAGGCGGCCACGGCGCCGCGCGGGATCAGATGATAGGCCGTCAGAACCAAGGGGCCCTGATCGTGACGGCGAGCGATGCGCTCGGCGGTCACGATCGGCGCGAGCGCCTCGCGAAGCGGTTCGAGTTCGGGAGCCGACTGCGCGCTGGCGTGTGCGCGCGCTCGGCTCGATGAGGTATCTGGTACCGGGGTGCGTCCGGGCGGCTTCAGTTGCCTGGTCTGCCTGCTCTGCTCCCACTGCTTCAATGGCTTCAATTACTTCAGTTACAGGGCCGCCGTTCAAGTGCCGAGGCGGCGCCCGCGCGGGCAAACAACCGGAGCGTCATCTGGCAATGGCCGATCGACGAGCGCCAGCGCCTTCTGCAAGTCGTCCGACCAGGTGTCGAGCAGCGCGACGAGCGAGCGGTCGGAGTCGACGAGCGTGCCGAACCGGACCGGGAGAACGGCGGGAGCCACTCTTCGCGATGCGCCGCACGACCGCGTCGTGTCCGCGGAGCGCCCGCACCGTGGGCGACAGGCGGCCTGCGCAGTCGGCCACGATGGCCGAGGCTCGCGCCGGCGCTGACCGAGTCGCACCCTGGCGCCGTTGGCGTGGATCACGGAACGGCGCCCGAGCGGACGGCCGCACGATCGCGTAGACGCACAATGACATCGGCTCCGCGCCGCGTCAGGCGCGCGCCGTCGACGGAACGGCTCGAGCGCCGCGCCGGAAGCGACAGCGCACGATCGGCGGAACAGACGAGCGCCAGCAAGCCGAACGTAGATCAGGTCCACGTCGGCGACGCCGAGCGTCATCTCGCCGGAGAGCACGACGCCCTGGTTCAGCACGTGATCGATCACGTCGAGCAGCGAGACGTCCGCCTGCGTCGAGGCCGAACGGGCACCGGGGACGCTGGCGGCCGCGGCGTGCTTCCGGCGAGCGTGTCGTCGCATCAGACGCTCACGGTTCGATGAAGTTGTACGGCGGCCAGGGCCCGGTCACTTCGACGCGGTAGCCGTCACGGCCCAGGTCGCGCAGCCAGCGCGTCGCGCGGCCGCCCGAAAGCGCGCGGTCTCGCGATCTGGCCACCAGAAACGCCGCGTCGAGCAGAAGACGCGTCTTGCTGCTCTCCGCCCGCCGGCGGTGGGCGCCGCTCGGCATCGGCCGCCAGCGCCGCCAGCGTCGTGAACGCCCGATTCACGCGAGACTGTCCGCGTGCCGCCAGCTCCCGCGTCCGCATCGCGCGCCTGCTTCTTTGCGGCAAGGTACGCAGCGCCCGTCGTGACCTGCGCGCGGGCCGGACCTACGGCCGGCGACCGGGCGACCGCGCCTGATCCGCACGCCCCATTCGCGCCTCCCGGCCACGCGCCGAATCGACGCGGTCGAGACTGCTGGCGTTTCCGCCCGATCTCGGCGAGCGCCCGGACGTCGCTCTCGAAGATCGTGAAGAGCTTCATCGGCACGACGGCGCGGGCGCGGAGCCAGGACTCGACGACCGCCTCGTGCGCCACGGCGCAGCGGGAGAGCCAGTTGAGATCGCGCAGGCCGCGCTGGATCGAGGCTTCGCCAAAGCGAGGCAGCGGCGCATCGGCGACGACGACCCACAGCCCTCGTCCCGCCATCGAGCAACCGGCAGTGCGCCCAGGCCCGGCAGACCCGACGGAGCCCGTCCCGAGACGGGTTGGCGGCCTGCCTGCACGACACAGTAGACGTAGGTCGCTTTTGCGCCCATGCAAGTTCGGACGCCGCCGCCTGACGGGCAGCAGGTCAGCGTTCGTCGTCGTCACCCGTCAGACTGCACGTCCACGCCGGTCACTCGGTAGTCGGCGACGGAGATAGGCTCGCCCTGCCGTCGGCGGCGCGCCGCGCTGAGGCGCTCGAGGACGTCGCGTTCGAGCGCCGCGTATTCGTCTTCGGACATCTCGCCCGACTCGAGCTGCGTCTGTCCTTCGAGCAGGGACTCGCGCAGCCGCGTCTCGTCGTCCATCTCGGCGTCGGCCGCCACGCGGATCTTGTCGAACACGAATGCCGAGGCCGTCGATCAGCAGCGAATCCAGAATGAACAGTGCCTCTAGGCCCGCTCGAGCTTCAGACGGATGTTGACGAAGTTGTAGGGCGGCCAGGGCCCAGTGTACTTGAACGTCAGCTTCTCGTGCTGAGCGGCCATCTTCTTGACGCGCCGGTCGAACGCGCCGTCGCTGTCTCTCGACACGAGAAAAGCGCCGTTCAGGATCATCTTATCGCCGATGGGCTTGTTGATCCGGGAGGCGACCGCCGCGGCTCGCAGCTCCTCGAGGATCCCCGCAGACGTAGCGCTCTGATCGCGCCTGCAGGGCCGCCTCGAGCAGGCGCCCGTACTGCATGCGCGCGAAATAGGTCGAGCCCTTCTGCGACGCGATCTCGTTCCTGAGACGCCGGATGTCCTCGTCCTCCTCCTCGATCTCGGCAATCACCGCATCGCGATCCCAGAGCACCTTGAGACCGAACTCCAGCTTGTTCTCCATCTTCGAGAGCACGTCGTCGAACGCATCGTGGGCCGACCGCAGCAGCTCGAGCGCGTCCTCGCGCGTCTTGAAGATCGTCCCGAACGACATCGGGATCACCGTGTGCTCGCGCATGACGGTCTCGTTGACGTGCTCGTGAGCCAGGACGTTCTCGCGCGTGGAATCGAGCGGGCCAAGGGGCACGTCCGATACGACCGCCGCCAGGTCCTTGTAGTTGACGGTGTGCACGCTGGCCCACGTCGCCGGCGATTGTGCTCATGCCGAACTGCAGGGGCTTGCTCGATCGGATGACGCAGTACACGTACTTGCCACGAGCGGGGGTCTCAGTCGACGCCGACGCCGCCAGCCGGAGCGCCGCGGCTCGCTGTTCTGCAGCGGCCGCTGCGCTACGCGCGCGGTTGCGCGGCTCGGGACGGCTTCGGCGCGCTTCGACGGACCGCCCGCTGGGTTTCTTCCGCACGCCTCGCGCTCGACCGCACCGTCGGCGGTTTCCCGCCGACCGGCCTGGCGACTCTCTCGAGACTTAGGCATGTGATGCTCCCTTTCGACGGTCGCGCCTGGTGTTCGGCGCCCCGAGCACCCGCCGGACCTCGGCCGACCAGCGTGTCGGGCAGGCACGGCTTCGTCACAAAGGCGTCGCACCCGGCCTGCTTCGCGCTCTCCGCGTATCCCGTCAGCGCGTGACCTGTCAACGCGATCACCGGAATGTGTTTGGTCCGTCGGTCCGCCTTCAGGCGTCGCGTCGCTTCCCATCCGTCCATGCCCGGCATCGAGAGATCCATCAGGATGACGTGGGGGATCAGCTCGAGGGCCTTCTGGACGGCCTCGGCGCCGTTGGACGCCTCGACGACGCGAAAGCCGGAGAACGCAAAGTACTCCGCGTACATCTCACGGGCGTCCAGGAAGTCGTCGACGACGAGCACGAGCGGGCGCGGCGGTCGTCAGGCGTCATTTGTCGCAGGCGCGCCGGCCACGACGAGCGTAAACGTCGAGCCGCGTCCGACTTCGCTCTCCATCTCGAGTCCGGCCGCCGAGCATGGTCGCCAGCCGGCGGCAGATCGACAGGCCCAGGCCTGTGCCTCCGTACGGTCTGCGCGACGGTGCTGTCGACCTGGTGAAAGTCTTCGAAGATCTTTTCGCGATCCTCGGGCATCGATGCCGATGCCGGTATCGGTGATGGCGATCGCCACCATCGCCGGCGTCGTCGCGCGTAGGCCGCGAATGATCACCGAGCCGCTCGCGCGTGAACTTCAGCGCGTTGCTCAGCAGATTGAGGACGATCTGCTTGACCTTCTGTCGATCGCTGCGCATCGGACCCGAGGTCCTGCCGACACGTGGCTGCTGACCGTCAGCTTCGAGCGCGCGATGATGGGCTCCATCTCCGCCAGCACTTCGTCCACGAGCTGCTGGACGGTGAACGTCGGCGATCTGGAGCGGCATGCGTCCGGCTTCGATCCGCGCGATGTCGAGGATCTCGCTGACGATGCCGACCAGGTGCCGTCCGTTCGACGCGATCCGGTCGAGGGCCTTTCGCTGTCCCGGCGTGAGGTCGCCGGAAATGCCCTGGAGCAGGATGCTCGCGTAGCCCAGGATCGCGTTGAGCGGCGTCCGGAACTCGTGGGACATGTTCGCAAGGAACTGGGACTTCAGCGCGGACGCCTGCTCGAGCTCGATCGCCTGATCGCGAAGCAACTTGTTCTGCCGCGCCAGCTCGGCCGTGGCCGCGACCACCTTCGCCTCCAGCTCATCCGAGGCCTGCTTGACCTGCTCGTAGAGGCGCGCGCGTTCGAGCGCCTCGGACCGATCGTGCAGGATCGTCACGACGGCGATCAGCTCGCCGACCTCGGACAGCGACTTTTCCCGCGATGGCCTCGAACGGCAGCGCCGCCCCGGTCGCCACGTCGGTCAGCGACATCTCGCCGCGCCGCCGGATCTCGGTCCCCTCCGACAGCAGGCCCGAGATGAAGGACGAAAAGTGCGCGTCGTTGGCCCGCAGGCGGCGCTGAGCCGCGTCGGCGCCGTCGGGAGCGCCGGTAAACAGCCGCTCGGCCGGCGCGTTCATGAGCGTCATCTTCCCGGCGTCGTCGGACACGAGAATCGGATCGGCGACCGAGTCGATGATGACGTCGAGGCGGTCGCGTTCGGCCCGCACCTCGGCTTCGGCCAACCGGATCCGGCGGTAGTTTTCAGACAGCTCCTCGGTGGCCCGGCGCAGGTCGGTCACGTTGCGCAGCACCGACACGATGCCCGTCCCCTCGCGCGGGTCGTGGACCACCGTGCCCAGCAGCTCGAACAGGAGGTCGGAGCCGTCGACCGGATCGACAACCAGCAGTTCCTGGGGGGCCACCTGTCCGGCGCCGACGGCGATTCGCCAGAGCGCCGCGGACAGGAACATGTTGTTCAGCTCGACCGCGCGGCGGCGGCCCTCGCTTTCGACCGGCGACGTCGAAAACAGGGCTTCAGCCCGGCTGTTGGCAATCAGCAGTCGTCCCTCGGTGTCGGTGAGCAGGATCGGATCTCCGACGGCGTTGATCACCGCGTGGAGGAGCGAACGTTCCCGGCGGAATTTGTTTTGACCCTCAGCCAAAGCGTCCCGTGACAGAAGCGTATGCAATTTCTGGCTCAGGACGTCCGCGACCCAGGCGATATCGGCCGTCGGCGCGCCGCTCACCACGACCAGGAGCAGCCCGCCGGCCGGCTGCCCCGGTCCGAGCAGTCCAGAGCGGCACGGCCCAGTAGGCAGACCGGCCGAACAGCTCGGCCGCAAGCCCATTCCCGGCGCCGCCCAGTCTCGCGTCGCTTCCCGAGAAGGTGGGCTCGGATGAGTGCATGGCCCGAATGAGCGGGTGGCTGGTGTCGTCGAGCGCCACGGAGACCGACTCGATCTGGAACGCCGTGACGACGATGGCCAGCGACACCGGTGAGCAGGCCGGCGTCGCGGTTGGCCAGGGCGCAAATCGCCTGGTCGGCATTGGTGTGCGCGGCGAGCCAGGTGAGCGTGCCATCGATGCACTCGGCGACGTCCATGACGCCAAGCAGGCGCTCGAGCAGCGCCAGCTTGGTCGGCGCGTCCACGGCACGCGCCGTGCGCATAGGTACTGCCCGCATGGCCCGCTACGCTCGTGAGGCGGCGCGTTTTGGCGAGGCGGCGGGCACCCGGCGCGCTCGCGGGACCTGAGCTGTGTCTTGAGCGAGCTGTTCTCCGAGAGCAGCTGCTCGTACGACGGGCCGTCGGGCCTTCCCTCGGAAAGCGCCGGCCGCGCGACCGGCAGCGATGCGCCGACGGCCTCCGAGTACTTCAGGTACGTGTCAATCGACGCGACGACGACGCGCGCTTCCACGGTGATCAGGTCGATGCCGACGAGCGAGACCCTCACCCAGGCGTCGATGACGATGCCCTTGTCCAGCACGCGGTCGAGCACGTCAATGAGACTCGACCCTCCCGAAGATCGTTCAACGGGCATTCTGCTCTCCTTCTAGTTTGCGCAGGCCATGCGTGGCTCTACTTGAGATCCAACTGTCTCCGGCTACTCGGTCCGCGATGCGACTTCGCCAGCGCCGCCACCTTGCGCTCGAGCAGCCGGATCTGCTTCTTCAGCGCCTCGTTCTCACGTGCCGAGCTCAACCGTCCGGGCGAAAGGTTCTTGTCGTATTTCCACCAATCCATGCCGATCTGCTCGGCCTTGTCGATCGAGCAGATCAACAGGCGGATGCGAATCGTCAGCAGTTCGACTTCCGCCAGCGAGATCTTGATGTCGCCGGCGACGACCAGGCCCTTGTCGAGGACCCGATCCAGGATATCGACCAAGCTGGCCGTGTGCGACGACCCTGGCGCGAGGGCCGAGGGCGACGAGCGATTCATCTGGTCGGGCATATGGAGACGCACTGAAGCCGTGTTCGAAAATGCGAGGCGTCGGAGTATATTTCCTCGAGCCGGGCAGAGCAAACGCCTCGACGCCCATCCTGTAACCCACGCACCACATCACGAACGCGGCAAGCCACCAGACTCTCGCGGTTGGGGTCCGGTCTCACCCTGCTGCTCGTCGGCACGCTGCGGTCCCCTGTCTCGAACGGGAGCCTTGCCCGCGCCGTACTCGCCGAGCTTGTATTTCTTGAGCTTCCCGTACAGCGTTGGGCGATACACCCCGAGAATACTGGCGGCCGCCCGCTTGTTGCCGTTGGTTCGCTCGAGCGTCTGGACGATCGCCTGCCGCTCGATCTCGGCCAACGTGAGCCCGCGATCGCTTCGCGGAACCGACCCAACCGGCGGCGCCTGGTCCACGACATCCGGCAGATCGTCGCTCAGGATCTCTTTCCCTTCCGCGACGATCACGGCGCGCTCGATGACGTGCTCCAGCTCGCGGACGTTGCCCGGCCACGCGTGGCGAAGCAGCGCCTCCTGAGCCACCGGGTGTATCGCACGGACGTCGCGCCCGTGCTGCTTGGCGAACTTCGTCAGGAAATGCTCGCAGAGCAGCGGGATGTCCTCGGGCCGGTCGCGCAGCGGCGGAATCTCCAGCGTGATGGTGTTGATGCGAAAGAAGAGATCCTCGCGCAGCTTGCGGGAGGCCGGGTCGAGCGGCGCATTGGTCGCGCTGATCAGCCTGAAGTCGGCGCGGACGACGCGATTGCTGCCAACCGGACGGAATTCGCGCTCCTGCAGGAGCCGCAGCAGCTTGACCTGCAGGTGCTGCGGAACCTCGCCGATCTCGTCGAGCAGCAGCGATCCCCCGCTGGCCATCTCGACCAGCCCGACCTTGTCCGACACCGCTCCGGTGAACGAGCCCTTCTTGTGACCGAACAGCTCCGACTCGATGAGCTCGGCAGGGACCGCGGCGCAGTTGATCTTGACGAAGGGTCCGTTGGCGCGCTTGCTGTGCTCGTGAATCGCGCTGGCCACCAGCTCCTTGCCGGTGCCGCTTTCGCCGTGAATCAGGACGTTGGCATCGGTCGGCGCGACCAGGCTCATCAGCTGAAAGAGGCGCCCCATCCTGGCGCCCGTCGAAATGATGTCGGCAAACCCGGCGTGGCTCTGGAGCTGTTCCCGCAGGCGCTGGTTCTCTTCAGACAGCACCGATCGCTCGAGCGCTTTTTCCATCACGGCCAGCAGCACATCCGGATCCACCGGTTTCTCGATGAAGCTGTAGGCGCCCGCCTTCATGGCGTCGACCGCCAGGCCCACGCTGCCATGACCCGTGATCATGATGATTTCCACGCTCGGCGCGGCCTGCTTGAAACGCGTCAGCAAGTCGGTGCCATCGACATCGGGCAGCTTCGAGTCCATGAGCACGAGATGCGGCCGCCACGAATCGCGGACGTCCTCGGACGCCGCTCCAGTCAAGGACGTCTGCACGAGGTAGCCGCGGTCTTCAAGCAGCAGCTGCATCCATTCCAACGTGTCCGGGTGGTCGTCCACAATCAGGACCCGGATCGGCTTCGGACTACCCATGGTCGCTGGCTCCTTCAGCTTGGCAAGGGAAGAATTGTGTAGCGAATGGTGTAGTGATTACAAACACATTGTAGTGATTCAATACAATGTGGATTTTGGTGCGACGAACCTTGGCCTCCGGACTGGGGCCGCAGCCATCTGAATAAGTGACTCTATTTTCAATTAGATCAGGCGTGTCGTCGTGCCTGATGGATGGTTGTGGATGAGCCAAGATGTCCTGGCTCTGTGCAGACTTCGTACCGCGGCTGGCGTGATGCAGAGAAGGTACCCCGCGGGGGTGCCGCGGGGGTGGGACTACGCTGCGACTGGGGGCGAGAAGGGAGCGCTAGGGCACGAATGCGGCTGGCGCTCCTTCCCAAGATCCCACCCAGGCGACTCGTAGCCGCAGCTCGAGCACTGGAGCGACAGCCGCGTGCGTTCATACCGGAGCAGCACATTGTGTCCGGTGATTCCGCAGCGCATCTCGCCTGCGCGTCTGGTGGCGCGCCGGATCAGTTGGGCCAACCGCTCATGGCGCCCCTCCGCTTGAATGGGGGTGACGTCGAGCATCAAGCGAGTGTGCGTCATCATTTCATCCATCCTTCTGTGTTCGCGTGTTCACCGGCGGTTACGACAGGATCGGCAGATGAATCAGATAGTGGCGACCGCCCCGAAGCAGCCATATCCGCAAGTACGCGTCGCCTTTGAGCACCTCGATTCTGTGCTGCCCGGTCCGCGGCGGCGTGGTACCGGCATCAACGACTTGCGTCATCTCGTTCGCGGGTACGATCGTGGCGACCTCGCGGCCCTTCACACCGCCGCGTTGGACGAACTCGACCCAACGCTCGTATCCCACGGTTTCGCCCGCCGGCGTCGGCAATGCGTCGGCGTCCGTCAAACGAACTTCGTAGACGCCTGGCGCCAGCTCTTTCCCATCGGCCTTCACACGGTGCGCAATCCGAACGGTTCCGAGCGAACCGCCGGAGCGGTCGCTCGTTTCGGCCGTTCCCAGCGTCTCGGCCGCCGTGGGCGCGTTGAGTAATGACCCGGTCGCGGCGAGCGCCAGAATCAGAACGATGTTTGCCGCCAGGTATCGAGTCACGTTCGTTCCTCAGCGTTGCAGGTTGACGACGAGGGCCGCGCGACGGTTCAGCCGGCGCGTTTCCTCGCGCGAGTTGTCGTACTTGGGCGCTTCTTCGCCGTAGCTGACGGTTGTCAGCCTGTCGGTTGATACGCCGCGGCCTATCAGATATGCCCTGACAGCGGCCGCGCGTCTCTCGCCGAGCGCGAGGTTGTATTCAGCCGTGCCGATGTTGCACGTGTGGCCTTCAATCCGAACGCGAAGAGTCGGATCCTGGCGCAGCGCGTTGACGGCTTCATCGAGCACGCGGTCCGCATCAGGGCGCAGCGAGTACCGGTCAAAGTCGAAGTACACGTCGTCAAACGCATACGTCTTCACGGGAGGACTGGTCACCAGGATGTTGACCGTGTCGCTCGCGGTCTTGCCGTCGGACGGACAGGTCACCGTCACTGTCACCGGAACGCTCCCAGGCTGATTCGACGCTGTCCAGGGCGTTTGCCGTGCGCTGTCGTTGGCAAACGTACCGGTCGGAGCGGTCCAGCGATAGGTCACGACACAGTTGATCGAATCCTGGACAGTTGCCGTGACCGTCGACCTCTGACCGACTTCCACCGTGCACGGGTCGCACTGTGCCTTCACCGAGAGATTGTGCTGCGGCGCCGACGCTGCTGCTGGCGGAGGTGGCGGCGGCGACGCTGGCGGCGGCGGCAGGAACGTATTTGCGAACGCCAGGGTGGAAGCCGATGCGCACTTGCCAGTCCCAGTAGTCGGCGAACGGATAATCGTCCGAGTCTGCCCGCCCCGACAGTCGCTCCTGACGCGGCACGTTCCAGCTGAGTCCGACGCCGAGGAAAAACCCTTTCGGGGCCTGATAGGTGACGGCGCCCGTGGCGCGCGTGATGTTCTCAGTGTTCGAAACCAGCGGCGAAACCGACCCATCGTGCCCGACCAGTGGCGTGACGCCAATGATTGAGGCGGTGCCACTCGACGAGGATCAACCCGTTCAACTCGCCGGAAACGCGGAGTCTGTTCCGGGACGGCAATCCGAATCCCACGCCGCTGCCCCACCGGAATGCGCCGCTCGGTGTATCGAAGCCATCAGGCTTCCCGCGAAATTCCCAGCCGGCGTAGCCCGACACGTCAGCGAACCTGCTGGCTTCCTTGCTCGCGATGAGGTCGAACAAGAAGTCAGGCTTTCCGGTGCTGTTTCCGACACCTGAATCGCCCGTCGGCAGCTTTGACGATGCCTCGCACGGCGAACGCGACGGGGTTCTCGCGCGACTCCGACAACACGTTGACCTTGGCGCCGACGAAGAAGTCGCCGAGGTGGTCGCCCGTCCAGGTGGTATTGACCCGCGGATACCGGTCGATGAACCCGCCGTAGGCGGGATCGTTCACAAACAACGGCCGCACGTCGCGATCGATGCGCGTGTCGAAGAGAAACGAGCCGAACACCTCCGCCCGATTCTTGATGCCCACGGCGAAGGTCCCCGCGAAGTCCGCGACGTTCGTGTAGCCCTGAATGTAATTGGTGCCGCGCCGGTAGCCGCTGCCCGACCACTGGCCGTGCGGAAGGATTTCGGCGGTTGGCACAAACCACAATCCGGTATCACCAAAGAACGTCGTCGTCGCCGGCCGGGTGTTGCCGTCATCGGCGGCGTTCGATGCAGGCCGGGATTGGGCGGTGGCCGCATCCTGCGCGTTGACAGTCGCCGACACGCTCAGCGCGACCACCGCGACGGCAGCTAGGCGTCGGACCATCGTTCTGTCGCCTCCACCGCATCGGATCCAGTCCCAAGAGGCAGCACGTCGCGGCGACGATGGCGCGCGTAGCCGCCTTTTCTTCCCGCCGTTCTCGCCTCGTCAACGGTCCATTCGTGTGCGGCGCCTTTCTCGTGCGCGGCGCGTCCGCCCTTGCTGGAAATCTCTCGTTGCTTCTGCGGCGACATCGATGCAAACCCGCGTCGCCTGTTGTTCTGTTCTGTGATCACAGCGCCTCCAGTCACGTCTTCCGATTCGGAATATCAAAGTCTGTGCCACGGCAGGCGTCCGGATCTGTCGGTTTTGGCCCACGGAAAACCCTACGAGCTCACGCGGACACCAGGCTCGCTGTAGCGGTTCACTACAGCGTGCTGTGTATGAATCGTCACGATGTGCGACTGCATTTCGACGTTCGTGGCTGGAGAGGTAAGAGGCAAGAGGTAGAGGAGCGTCCCACCGGGACGCTCCGTGCATGGGGTTTCTTGGCGAGACAGGTATCCACCGTGTGGAACGGCGGAGTGAGGGACTTGACTGCAGTCGTCTAGCGTGCGCTATGCGACTGAACGACCTTGAATGATTCTGATGAGCACCGAAGCGATTGCCAGGAGCAGCAGGATGTGGATGAAGCCACCCAGCGTGTACGCCGTGGTGACACCGAGCAACCACAACACCACTAGCACGACGAAAACTGTCCAGAGCATTTTGTTTCTCCCTTTACCGCATTAACTTTCGACAATCACCATTCAAACTTCGCGCCACGTTGTTTCTTTAGCGCTCACTGGACCTACCAGCCCAATGAGGCACAGCGCTTGCGAGGCGCAGCAGCGAAGCAGCATCGAAGAAGGACCCGCAACGATTGAGACGAGGAGGAACCGACATGAAGAAGCACCCGACGCTTCCTGAAGAAACACCGGATGCGGATCGAAGACCACCTGAACGTGATGAAGATGATGGAGCGCCTGAAACCCCGACAGACGAGCCACCTCCGGTGCCAGTACAGGATCCGCCAAGCGACGATCGCGTACGCCCTCCGCTCACCGTTCAAGGCGCGTGAGCGCCCTGCGGCCTCGAGCGTCGCGTTCGACCATGCACAAAGGGAGAGTAACGATGAGTAACGGTTACACTCGTTCAGATTCAGCGGCCTCAGGCAACATGGCATTTGTCGCCGGGCTGTTCGCCGGAGCGGTCCTCGGCACTGGTTTCGGGCTGTTGTTCGCGCCGCGCAAAGGCTCGGAGCTCAGAGGAGAAATCGCCGACCGGGCAGCGGAGTTTGGCAACACGGTTTCAAAGACCATTGACGAAGTGACGGAAGCCGGCCGCGAGAAGTACGAACAGGCCCGGCGACGCGTCGCCACGACCGCGGATGAAATCGAACGGCTGGCCGGCGACGCGGCGAAGGGCATGACGAAAGGCCTGGCCGCCGCGCGTGACATGACGCCGGGACGGTCCCGGCGCGCCGACCTCACGCAGCAGAACTGATCCGGCCGCTAGCGGCTCGCGCGCGGACGGTGGCGTCCGCCGCGAGCCGCGACGCTGTCACGAGAGTCGTTCAGAGGCGGAAGCGCGGCGGAAAGATTCACTCACCAACGCTCGGCCTCGCGCGAACTGAAGACGTGGTCGCACTCGTTGCAGCGAAACCACTGGTCCGCGTCACAGGTGTGGAGCCGCATCGTCGTCACGGGCTCGGTTTTGGGATTTCCACATTGCGGGCAGGATGGTTGAGGAACGACTCGCGCAATGGGGCGTGGCCGCTGAACGGCTCGGAACGTCAACGCTCGATCTCCTCGGTGATCGTGGGTTTCCCTGAACGGACCGACATCATGATCCCCAGGCCGACGGCAACCAGAGCGCCGACACCAAGCCAAACGGGAGCCATGCGCTGGAGCACGCCTGTTTGCCAGAGCGCCAGGCCGGCGCCAAGCACCAGCAGGCAGTAGCCGATCAGGTAGAGGTGGATGAACCGCATGCTTTTTTGCCCGTGGTGCAAAAGCGGCTCCAGCCTGTGTGAGACGTCATCCCCGACTCGATGCGAAACGCACCGCAGCAAATTGTTGGGAATTCTCGCGTTGATCCGCAGCGGCACGTCGCGATGCGCATGCGACGCGAGGATCGCTGTAGCGGTTCCCTACAGAGGGGCTGTATGAATTGTTGATGAGTCGCTAGCAGGCGCGGCGGGGGGAATCGGTGCCGGCGCGATCTGTCTCAGATCGCGCCGGCGGCGATTCAGGAAATGATGCTCATCAGTCGCGCGCATCTGGCGAGGGAGCCGGCTGCGACTGAGCCGGCCGTTGCTCGACAGAGAGCGTGGAGTCGGCGTTGGTGGGGGTGGCTTTCACCGTCCCCGAGGCTGGTCCGAACCGATGACTCGCCACGCCGCCTTTTCGTCCCGCCGCCCTGGCCTCTTCACTCGTCCATTCGTGGGCGGCGCCTTTTTCATGAGCCACGCGGCCGCCCTTGCTGGCGATCTCACGCTGTTTGCTTCGGTCCATCGACGCAAATCCGCGATCAGCTTTTGCCACGTATCCTCCTACCGTCTAAGCAAGCAGCGACCAGACGGAGCGCCACTCGGTTGTCGAACTCTTCTGACGTTTACGTGAGCAGTGGAGTGCAACCGGTGTGCCAGTACAGACTACTCCTAAGTCAAGCATAGACAGATAGTTACGAACCACAGAAGCCAGTGTCGTGTAAGACTTACTTCCGGGCAGGTAAGAAGGGTGACGGGCCGTCGCTGTGCAATTGAGCACAGCTATTGCACCGCGCGAGACCTAGGACCTACATTGGGAGGGGGGCGATATGCGAAGGTCCGGCCTGCTGTTCGTCGTGATGATCGCGTCGATCGGCGCCACTCCCCAGGACGCGCTGTCGCGCGCGCGTCAGCTCTATAACGAGCGGAAGTACGACGCTGCCATCGAAGCCGCCGCGACCGCGCGCCGTTCGCCAGTCACGGCCGACGCCGCTGCGCTGGTGCTGGCGCGGGCCTACCTCGAGCGTTTCCGTGTCGCGCCCGACGCCGCCGACCTCGCCGCGGCCCGCCGCGAGCTTCAGCTGGTTCGCGCGGAAGCCCTGGCGCCGTCCGATCGCGTGGAGCTCATCATCGCTCTTGGAGAGGCGCTGTATCTTGAAGACCACGCGGGAGCGGCGGCCGAACAATTCGAAATCGCGCTCGGGCGCGTCGGCGATCGCAACGTCGCCGTCCGCGAACGCGTGCTCGACTGGTGGGCAAGCGCACTCGATCGACAGGCGCAGATTGGGCCGGAGGCCGAGCGGCGAACAATCTATACGCGCATCGTGAGCCGGATGGACGAAGAGCTTCGTCGCGATGCCGGATCCGCCGTCGCCGCCTATTGGCTGGTCGCCAGCGCGCGCGGCAGCGGAGATCTGGAACGCGCCTGGGACGCGGCACTGGCAGGATGGGTTCGCGCCTCGCTCTCCGGCGATCGGAGCGCGGCGCTTCGGGTCGATCTCGATAAGATCGTGTCGCAGGCCATCATTCCGGAACGCGCCCGCCTGATGTTCCCGCCCGGAAGCTCGGTCCAGGCGGCGGCGGCCATGCGCGGCGAATGGGACATGTTGAAGCAAACGTGGGCCGCGCCCTAGCGCATCCAACGCCTACTTGCGTCATTAGCCACGAAGGCACGAAGAACACGAAGGACCGTCGTAGATAGCCGGCAATGTGGCCGTTCCCAGGCACACGGCGTATGCAGCGGCATTTAACGCTTGAGCAGCTGCTCCGCGAGCGCCGCCGCTTTGTCGGCGAGCTGTTCGGCGAAGACCAGGTTCTTCGCCTTCAGCGCCTCCTCGGCCTGCTCCCTGAATCGCCTCGCAATGTCGTACTGCGCCTGAGCGTTCACGCTCAGCGTGCGATAGTCGATTCGGCTCAGGTCGCGCGCCGCCGTGGCGAGCAGCGTGCGTATTCTCTGCTCGGTTTCGCCGGCGTTGGCAGTCGTCTGCAGCGCGGGCGGCGGTTCTTCCGCCGGTGCCGGCGCTGCAACCACGGGCGGCGCGGGCGCCGGATCCACTTTTTCCGCCCTCGGCGCTGCGGGGCGCGGCGCCGGGCGGCGGGCCGGCGGCTCCGCCGGAGGCGCGGCCGGCGCCTCGACTGGCGGAAGGACTGGCCCGATGGGCTCGCTCTCGATGGGTGTGATCACCCGCGGCGGCGGTAAAGGCGTGTCGAGCAGCACGCTGGTGGGCTGAGGGTTGGCGCGAAGCAGCGCGCACCCGGCCGACCCGACGAGCGGCGCGATGAGCACGACCATGCGTAGCGTCCGTAACGTCCGTTCCAGGGCGTTCACACTCCTATTATGAACCCTTCGACGGCGGCCGCCGCACCTATCACGCTCGGGGCAACGACACGCGGAACGTCGTCCCGCGGCCCAGCGTGGACTGGACCTCGATTTCGCCATCGAGCAGCTGGACGGCGCGATACACCATCGAGAGGCCGATGCCGCTGCCGTGCTCCTTCGTCGTGAAGTACAGATCGAAAATCTTCCCCAGGTCGGCCGGCGGGATGCCGACACCCGTATCCTCAACCACCACCTCAACGCGCCGCCCTCGCGCGGCCGACGCCGAGATCTGCAGCCGCCCTCCCTTCTGCATGGCCTGACACGCGTTCAGCGCCAGATTGAGGAGCGCCTGCTGCAGCACGGCCCGGTCCGCATTGATGGCCGGCAGGTCGCCTGGGATGGCCATCACCACCTCGACCTTGTATTTCTGCGCCTCTGCGGCGATGACCGGCATCAGCTCGTCAACGAGCGCGCCGAGCGCCACAGGCTGCGGCTTCACGTCTTCGGGCCGGATGAATCTCAGGAAGCCCTGCACGACCTCGTCGAGGCGGCGCATTTGATCGGTGATGATCGACAGGTGCTCCATGGCGAGCGGCAAGTCGCTCGCGCCCAACTGCTGCCTGAGCAGCTCGAGGTGAATGACCGTGGCATTCAGCGGATTCTTCACCTCGTGCGCGACGCCGGCGGACAACCGGCTGAGGGCGGCGAGCTTCTGGGAATAACTGATCGTGGATCGTACATGGCTCATATAGTCGAGGTTGCGAGCCACCAGCATGACAGCCACGAGACGTCGATCCGGACCTTCGATCACATGTGTCAGGATCAGTCGCTCGCGCACGGCCGGCGGCACTGCCCCACTCCTTTCATCCGGGTCCTCGCCGGGCAGTTGCACCGACACAGGGCCACCCGACTCGCGGCTCGACGCGGCCCGCTCAACCGCCCCACGAAAGGGATGTTCCGGCGGGAAGAGATCGCCCACCGGCCGCCCCACTGGATCCGGCGGCAGCATGACCCGCATCGTGGGGTTGGCGAACAGCAGCTCCCCGTCGGGACCAAAAATCGCCAGGCCGTCCTCGAGCGGATCTTCGCCCGCCTCGAGCATCGGCCGCGCGAGTGACGGCAGGTGCTCGGACAGCCGCGCGCTCACCGTATTGAAGAAATCGCCGAGCTCGCCGAATTCGTCATGTTGCGGGAGATCCACCACCACGCCGAATTCACCTTGCCCCAGCCGAGTCAGGCCGCTGCGAATCACATGAATGGGACGGAGCAACAACTGCGCCAGCAGCATCGCCACCAGGCTCGACGCGATCACCAGGCCGATCGCCGTCACCGCCGCCGACCTCAGCGAATCGTTGAGCTCGCGCTGGATCAAGAGCGTCGACACGCCGATGTGAATCGATCCGAACTCAGCCGTTCCCATCAGCAGCGGCTGCCGGACCTCGAGCGACGGCCCCTCGGTGTAGATGGCGCGAATCCGCGACAGCGGTCCGTGATCGAGTAAGGCATTGAGGTCGGCATTGGGGGGAAGGGGTTGTCCGATACGCGTGCTGTCGCTGTGGACGATCGCGTTGCCCGCCACATCGACAATCGCCGCGTACGTCACATTGCTCGAATAGGCGCTCGACTCGAGGATCGAGCGCAACCCCGCATCGGCCCGGAGGGCCCCGCCCGGATCGCGGCCAACGGCGACGACTTCTCGCGCCCGCTGATAAATGGCTTGGGCGAGCAGTTTTCCGCGCGCCCGGCTCTCTTCAAGCCTGATGCGCGCCAGCGACGACAGGTAGACACCGCTCAGAACGACAACCGCCAGGCCGACAATCGACGTGACCCCGGCGACCTGCTTCGCCTTGATGCTCAGGCGCATGGAGTCAGGAGGCGCCGTCCTGCTTCTTGATCTTCAGCCGGTTCAGCTTGTTGTGCAGGGTTTTCAGACTGATTCCGAGCATTTCGGCGGCGCGGGTCTTGTTGTCGTTCGTATGCTGGAGCGTCAGGAGAATGAGTTGACGCTCCGCCTCCTCGACCGTCGTGCCGGCCTGCAGCCCCGAGCCGGGCTGACCGCCGTGCCCGGTTTCGACGAGCGTCGGCAGGTCTTTGGCCTCGATGAACTTGCCATCGGCCACAATGGTCGCGCGCTCGATGACGTTTCGAAGCTCACGGACGTTGCCCGGCCAGGAGTAGCGCTCGAGAATCCGCATCGCGTGGTCATCGACAGAAGCGACCGTCCGGCCGTTGCGCGAGTTGAACTCGCTGATGAACGACTGGATGAGCAGCGGCAGATCGTCCTTGCGCTCCCTGAGCGGCGGCAGGCGGATCGCAAACACGTTCAGACGGTAGAACAGGTCTTCCCGCAGACGGCCGCGCTGGACGGCTTCGGCAGGATCCTGGTTGGTCGCGGCGACGATGCGGATGTCCACGGCCTGCTCGTTCCGGCCGCCCAGGCGCCGAAACGTGCGTTCCTGCAGCACGCGCAGCAACTTCACCTGCGTGGTCGGCGTCATCTCGGCCACTTCGTCGAGAAACAGCGTGCCGCGGTTGGCCAGCTCGAAGCAGCCCGGCCGTCGTTCCACGGCGCCGGTGAAGGCGCCCTTCTCGTGCCCGAAGAGCTCGCTCTCGAGCAGCGTCTCCGGAATGGCGGCGCAGTTGATCGGCACGTACGGCGCCGTCGCGCGCGGGCTCAACCGATGGACCGTCTGCGCCACGAGCTCCTTGCCGGTGCCCGATTCGCCGCTGATCAGCACCGACGCGTCGGTCGGCGCCGCCTGCTCGACGATGTGGTAGATCTTCCGCATTTCGGCGCTGTTGCCGATCATCGGACCGAAGGCGCCCTGCTCGCGCAGCTGGCGGCGCAGCACCTGCACCTCGCGCAGCGTCTCTTTCCGTTCAACGACTTTGTCGAGGACGATCCGAAGCCGCTGCAGATCGACCGGCTTCGTGAGGTAGTCGTACGCGCCGTCCTTGATGGCTTCGACCGCCGTGGCCACGGTGCCCTGCGCGGTCAGGATCACGGTCGCGGTCTGCTCGCCCTGCGCGCGCAGGGCGCGCAGCAGCTCGAGGCCGCCCATGCGCGGCATGATCAAATCGGTCAGGACGACGTCAGGCCGGAACGTCGTGATCTTCTCGAGAGCCTCGTCGCCGTCGCCGGCGGATTCGACCGTAAAGCCCCAGCCGCGAATCAGCTGCTCGAGCCCCACGCGCGCGGCGGCATCGTCCTCGACGACGAGGATCCGTTGCTTGGAACTGTCGTCGGTGTCCTTGTGTGTCAAACGAGCCCTCTACGCGTCAGGTCGCCGAATCGGCCCACATGACCAATCTAGCGTTTTCCGGCGCGGGCTACAATTGAGTACACAAAACGAGTGGGGAGCTCAACGAGCTCCCCACTCCGGCCGTTAGGTGTGCTGGCGGGACGAATCGAGAGAGCGATCTACGCCAGAACCCTGACCACGACGCGGCGATTCTGCGCCCGGCCGTCCCTGGTCTTGTTCGACGCCACCGGCTTTTCCATGCCGTAGCTGATGACGTTCATCCGGTGCAGCGGAATCTGGTGCTGTTCGAACAGATACCGTTTCACCGCCTCCGCCCGCTCGAGCCCGATGCGTTCGTTGACGGCCTTCGGGCCAAGTGAATCCGTGTAGCCCTCGATCTCGAAGTAGGCGCCGTTCGGATCCGCCTTGAGCTTGGCCACCAGTTCGTCGAGCATGGCCTTCGCGTCGACCGGGAGATCCGCCTTGCCGAGCTTGAACTGACCCTGGTCTTCGCTGATCACCACGGTGTAGACGAGCCGCTTCGCGGCCTTGTCCAGTTCGTCAGCCTTCACGCCCACGGCTGCGGCTTTGTCGCCCGCGGCTCTTGCGTCGGCGTGCGCGGCGCCGGCCGCCTGTTGGGCTCGATCGGCCGCGGTTTGCGCGGCCTTGGCCTTCTGATCCACTTCACCGATGACGCCCTCATTGCGGCGCGTCCGCTCCTGCGTCTCTTCGACCGACTGGCCGAGCGTGTCGACCTTGTCGTTGACGACCTGAACCCGCTTGCTGACGAAGCCTTTCGTCGCGCACGCGGTAGAACCCACGACGACGAACATGGCGACCGCGACGGTGGAAACCCATTTCGACATACGCTACCTCCTCCTAACCTTCTAAGGCTGACCACTAACGCGAGGCCCCGCAACGTAGCCGCTGCGGGCTCGCACAACGAGATCGGTGTTACGTGTGCTGACGACGAGGGGATGCCAGCCCGCACGTGCGCTCGGTTCGAACGTCATCACGTACTGCTGACGGAGCTCGGTCACGATCTGACGGGCCGCAACGCTCGCGTGCGCGGGCGCGCTCGAGAAGAACAGCGTGCCCCCCGTCCAACGCGCCAGGTCTTCGAGCGGATGAGAGCGCGCCGCATCCGGCCTACGGTCAAGCGCCGTGTCGGTGCCGGGATGATCGAGCGGCGATACGATCGCGAGGACGTAGACCGGCACGTCGATCGCGCTCGCGACCGCCGACACGTCGCGTGCGGTCAAGTGGCTGAAGTTGTCCACGCCGTCGGTGATGACCACCACCGCGCGCCGCCCGCCGCCTTCAGCCGCCAGGCGCCGCCCGGTCTGGGCGATAGCGTCGTAGAGCGCCGTGGAGCCAAAAGGCTCGAGCGACCCCAGCCGGGAAACAACATCATTCGGCGTCGTCGTAAACGTCTGGACTTCGACGAGCCTCGTGTCGAACGCAAACAACGCAATCTGGTCGCGGCCCTGCTCGAGCCAGCTTGCGAGATGTTTCACGGCGTTCCGCGCATCGGACAACTTGGACGTCACGCCCATGCTGCCGCTGATGTCGAAGAGCACAGCGACGCTGATCGGCGTCGGCTCCGAACGAAAGCCCGCGATCTCTCGCAGCTCGCCGGCATCCATCAGATTGAAGTCGGCGCGCGAAAGCCCGGCGACCGGCCGGCCGTTTCTCGTGTTCACCACGACGTTCACGGTGACAACATCGACGCCGCCAGTGAAGGTCGGTTTCTGACTCTGCTCCTCAGGCGCCGTTGCGCCACGCCACGGACCGAGCGCCGCGACTGCCATCAGGAGGGCCGACATCAATTTCACGCGAGTCGACAGTTCAACTCTCTTGCCAAAGTGAAATTGTGTGTATCGGTAAGGAATTCGGCCGGAAACGGCCGGGTTTGTCAGGACTCGCGCGCGAGACCGTGTAAATCTTACGCTGAGCCGTGTCGGCTCTTTAGTCTTTCGGCTGGTCGACTTGGGTCAGGACGCGGCCGTCGGCGAGCGTCACGCGGACAAACATGCCCGCATTCTGGCCATTCTTCATCGGACGGAAGGCAATCGTGACCTTGTCGCCGAACTTCAACGTCGATTTCGTCCACCCGCGGCGAGCCAGGAAGTTTGGGCTCATGCCCTCGATCGCCCAGGTGTCCACGCCGCCTTTTCCATTCGGCACGTCCATCCAGATCCACGAGTGCGGATTGGTCCACTCGAACCGATTCACCGTGCCCGTGATGGTTTTTTCTACCGTGAGATCAAACGGCGCGAAGGAATGGTGGGCCCTCGCAATCACACCGGACGCCGCAATGGTGCACCCGATGAGGGCGGAGACGACGAGGCGTCGGATGCTGTGCGTCATCGGCCGTCCTTCTTGGTTGGAGATCCGCCGGTCCGTGTGAGGTCGAGGCCGGCTTTTCCATTCGCATCGACGGAATTGCGATTGTTCTCCTCGCACACGTACTCGGCAATGGTCCAGTTGCGATGCCGTTTCAGCGTCCGGTTGAAGAGGTACGGTGTGGTCAACACCGTGGGATCGACAATCGTGGTCTCGATGGTCATCGTATCGGGATCGGACAGGCGGAAGCGCTCGCGGATTCTCATGTTGTCGCCGTGCGGAACACCGCGATCGATCGTCGTGAGAGGCGAGAACCCGACCGTGTCCACGATGAGCGTGTCCCCTTCCCAACGCCCGACCGACGTGCCCTGGAATGTCGGATCGGGATCCTCCGGCAGCGGCCGTCCGTCGGTATAGATGTGTCGCACCTGCATGTAGGCTTCGATGACGATCGTGACCTGACCCGGTGTGAGGAGGAACTCCATCGGATAGGGCTGCGACATGATCCCGGGCATTCCCGGCGGCAGGCAGTTGGCCGTTTCGCCGTCCTCCGGCGGGTTGGCGTCGAACGCTTTCTTCTTCGCCGCGTACTCGGGCGTGAGTGACGGCCCGCCGAAGCCTCGCCCGCGGCCTCGGGCCGCCGCGTCGGCGCCGCGTGCGGCGCCGCCCCGAGGCGGCGGACCGAGCGGCAGTTCCCACACCCCGGTGAAATCGGGCAGACGCGCGACCCGCGCCCAATCAGCGGCTGTGGGCGCCCGGCGTGCCGGCCGCGATGGCTGGGCCTGCTGGGCGGCCGCGACGGCAACCGCGCCGAGGCACGCCAGCGTGCACGCCACGAACCACGACAGTAGTCCGCTTTTCCTGGTCATCTCTCCTCTGTTATCGCAGAAACCGCCCGGAACCTTTAGAACACCTCTCGAACCTCTTGAACCCTAAAACATCGCGAGCGGATTGACGATGGAGCCCGTGCTCCCCGGCACCTGGAGCGGCGCCACGACGAGCATGAACTCCCAACGGTTGAGCCGGGCCGCCGTGTCCGCCAGGCCCTCGAGAGCCACGCCGTCAAGCAGATACGTTCCAAGCGCGACGAGCACCAGCTTGTGGTCGGCATGACGATCGTCGGCGATCGCCATCACGTTGCTCGTGACGGCGACGCCGCGCGCTTTCATCCACGGCACCACCGACAAGTCGAAGCCTACGCTCGCGCCCGCCGGCTGATCGTTGCGGCGGGGATTGTAGGCAAACAGCGCATCGCCGGCCGACACTGTGATGCCCGTCTGCTTCTCCCAGGCCTCGATGTCGTCCACATAGACAGGCGCGTCCTGGCCGCGCGAAGCGGCGCTCTTCAATCGCGTCATGTCGATCAGAATCCCGCGAGTCACGATGCCTTCCTTGAGGTTGTCGAGGCCCAGCCTGGTGCAGCCGACCTCCTGGCTGACGGTGTCGTTCAGCGGGAAGCCGTTGTACAACTTGCCATCGGCACTGTCATGACAGAGCGCGTCAAGGTGCGTCATCGGACCGTGGACGTGCGACTCCTGGATGTCGCTGCTGAAGCCGTCGTTGCCGCGAGGATCGCCAGGCGGAAACGTCTTGAACCGGATGTCGAAATACGAGACGCCGTGCGGCTTGCCGTCGGCCCTGGTCTCGTCCGGCGCCTTCGACGGGACGATCTTTCGCTCGAGCGACACCACAGCGCCCGTTTTTGCCAGGGCCATCGCCTGCCGGCGCTTCTCCATCGTCACGAGATTCAACGCGCCGAGCTGGTCGTCTTTCCCCCAGCGGCCCCAGTTCGACAGCTCGCTCATCCAGCGATCGACCTGCGCCTTCGTGACCGGCGCGTGTCGCGGATTCGGCGGGCCGGGTTGCTGGCTGTGCAGGGTCACCGCCAGCAGCGCGAGGATCGGGAGACATCGCATAGTCAGGCGCATGACGGTCACGATAGCATAGGGCCTTGCAAGGGCCGTTGAGCATGAACCCACCCGACCCCATTCTCCAGCGGACTGCTGAATTCCTCGACCGCGCGGCGCAACTCAACGCGCGGTACCGCGCCGGCGAGGTGCACGCGCACGTGCCCGAGGCGCTGCAGCGACGGCGAGCGCTCGCTCGAGGAGCTGGTCGAGCAGCACCTGCCCGCTTCGCACGCGGCGCTCGAGGCCGCCTCGCGCAGCCTGTTCTTCTCGCTGCCGGTGGCCTTCGATCCGGCCGAGTCGGTCGGACCGTATCTCGCGATCGTCGATCGCGACGCCGCCGGCGAGCCGTACCGCTTCCTCGACATGGGCGCGCTCATCGCCACGCAGGCCTTCGGCGAGAACGATCCGGCCGTGGTGCGGGCCGTGCTCGAGTCGCTGCCGTTCGTCGTCGTCGCGCTACGCGCATTCCGAGTACCAGACGGTGCTGTCGCTGCGCCTCAAGGCCGAGCTGAACCGCATCGCGCCCGCCGGCACGCCGCGTCACTTCATCGTCAACACCGGCGCCGAGGCGGTCGAGAACGCGATCAAGTCGGTGCTCATGAACCGCGTCATGACGTCGCAGGACGGCGACGGCGGCTTCATCGTGTCGTTCGAGGGCGCGTTCCACGGCCGCACGCTGGGCAGCCTCGCCGTCACGCATCGCAAGAAGGCGCGGCTCGGCTTTCCGACGTTCGACTGGCCGCACATTCCGTTTCCGGTCGAGGAGGCCCGCTCGCCGAAGGAGACGGCGCGGCGCGAGGAGCGCAGCCTGAAGCAGTTGTGGGATCTGCTGGTGTCGGGCCGGCTGCCGCGCGCCGAGAAGAGCAAGGACACGTTCCGCCGCGAGATGGACGCGATCGACGAGTTCCTCGCGCGAGCCGGCGACCGCGGACGCCGACGCGCCGTGAACGCGTTCGTCCAGGCGCAGCGCGCCGAACCTGACGCCCCGACGTCGTCCGGCGGTCGCGGCGCGTCGCCGCCGTGCTCGTCGAGCCGATTCAGGGCGAAGGCGGCGTGCGCATGGCGAGCGCGCGCTTCATGCGCAAGCTGCGGCTGCTGACGCGCATCTACGACGTGCCGCTGATCTTCGACGAAGTGCAGACCGGCTGGGGCATGACCGGCCGCCTGTGGGCGCACGAGCTGTTCGATCTGCCGTGCCCGCCCGACGTCGTCACCTGGGCCAAGAAGGCCCAGAACGGCGTCCTCTTCGTGAGCGAGGAGCTGGCGACGTTCTTCCAGGAGGAGAAGAAGTTCAACACGACCTGGGAAGGCGACTCGGTCGGCATGGTGCGGCTGCTCGCGCTGCTCGACAAGCTGGATCTCGATCAGGTGCGGCGCACCGGCGAGCGGGCGCGAAGCGGGCTCGAGGCGCTGGCGCGCGAGTACCGCGAGATCCTGAAGAACGTGCGCGGCGCGGGCGTCATGCTGGGCTTCGACGTCATGCGCGCCGACTGGTGCGACGCGCTGCTCGACCGCGCGTTCCGGCGCGGCCTGGTGCTGCTGCCGGCCGGCGAGCGCAGCGTGCGCTTCTATCCGCGCTACGACACCGAGCCGTCCGCGATCGACGAGGCGCTGTCGATTCTGCGCCTGGCGATCGAGGACCTCGTCGGCGGACGCGTGGCGCCGGACGCCGCGCCGGCGCTGAAGATCCGCGTCGGCACGCTGGCCATCCCGCTCGACACGGTCGAGATCGTGGATCTCACGCCCGCGAGCTTCGAGACCTACAAGCTGCAGATCCTCGCCGTCGAGCAGGAGCGCTACGGCGCGCGGCGCAGTACCCGCCCGACGTGCTCCGCGCCGGGCGGCGGCCGCTGCTGCAGTTCCCGCTCGAGACGCTCGAAGCGACGGTGGCGAATCCCCGCGCGATCGGGATCGCGCTGCGCGACCGCGTCTCGGGACGGTTCGTGGGCTACGCGCTCGGCAGCGCGCTCGAGAACCACGACGAGGAAGGCGTCGGCTCGGATCCGCACTTCGGCGAGAACAACACGTTCTACCTGCAGGCGATGGCCACGCTGCCCACGGTGCAGAACTCCGTCGAGCTCGAGAACCTGCTGCTGGAGTCGCTGCGCGAGCGTGCGATCGCGGCCGGGTTCGAGTTCCTGTCGACGCTCATCGAGGACCGGCTTGCGAGACACCGGTCCAGCGTGGTTCCGCAGCGCGGCGGTTCTCGAACGGATCGACAACTACCTGCGCAGCGGCATCCCGTTCGCGTACCTGCAGGTGACGCTTCAGCCCGCCGACGCCGCGGCGCCGGCGTCAACGCCGGACACGAGCGGTTAGGCAAGGAGAAGTTCCGTGGCTATCAGATCGCTGCTTCCAGCCGCCGGCGGAGCCGTTCTGTTGTCGATCCTGACGAGCTGCGGTGGCTCCGACTCCTCACCCGCGGCGCCGGCGCCACTCGTCCTGAGCGGCGCCTGGACCGGAACCAGCCTCGATCCGCAGGGATCGGCGACCATGACGCTGATGTTGACGCAAATCGGCAACGCGGTCTCCGGATCGGCGGTGATGAAAGCCATCAACGACCCGACAGTCCCCCGTAACGAGTGCGCGGCGTGCCACAAGAACAAGCCGGGCACGGTGTCCGGCACGCTCTCAGGCGCCACGCTCGCGCTGACGATGTTCTTTCCAGACGGAGACAAAGACGATGTGACGCCCGCCTGCAGCTTCTCGATCGACGGCAAAGCCCTCAGCGCCACCGCGAGCAGCATCACTGGCACGTATGCGGGCGGCGACTCATGCGAAGGCGCGTTTGCGGACGGCGCGTTGCGCCTGAGTCGTTAGCAGCCTGGTTGCGCACCAAGAATCTTCCGCTGAAGCGGCCATTTTTGCGCGAGACTGGGGCATGGCCAAACGCTCATCTCCCCGCTCCCGCAAGACGCGTTCGAAGCCGGCGGTCAAGCCGGGGCTCGGGTCGCACAAGATCGTCGCCTTCGTCGCCACGCGCGATCCGCAACGTGCGAAGGCGTTCTATCGCGACACCCTCGGCCTGCGCCTTGTCAGCGAAGACTCGTTTGCGATCGTCTTTCGCGTCGGCGGAACCATGCTCCGCGTCACGACGGTTCACGAGATTGCGACGGCACCCTACACCGTCCTCGGCTGGCACGTCACGAATATCTCGGCGACCATCAAGAGCCTGGTGCGCGCCGGAGTGACGTTCGAACTCTATCCGGGCCTGCCCCAGGACGAACGTGGAGTCTGGACGGCGCCGGGCGGCGCCAGGATTGCGTGGTTCAAAGACCCGGACGGCAACACGCTGAGCGTCACGCAGTTTTGAGATCTAGCGATCGACGCCGTAGGCGAGCAGCACGTTTCCCGGACGGCCGCCGAACGCGCCATAGCCGGAGTTGACGTACAGCATCCCGCCGGCGATCGTCGGACCCGGACCGAGCATCGACGCGCCTTTGGCCGCCACGCCGTTCACCGTCACGAAGTCTTTGTTCGTGTCGGCTTCCCAAATCACCGAACCGTCCTTCGTCGCGTAGGCGCGAAGGGCGCCGTCGTTCGATCCGGAAAACACGACGCCGGCAATCACGGAGATCGCCGCCGACTGGGCGGCATTGCATCCGCGGCCAGCACCGCACTTGGGAGCAGGCGGCGGCGCGTACCAGACGCGCTCGCCGGTCAGCAGGTTGACCGCGTGGAGACCGCCTGGCGTCGCCGACAAGATATCGGAGACGGGAAAGTACGCGTGCTCGCCGTCAACCGCCGACCCGAATTCGATGCCGCCGAGGACGCCGCCCTTGCCGGCGCGGTACTGCCAGAGGACCGCGCCGTCGTTGTCGGGATCGATCGCCCACCCGATGCCCGACTTCTGACCGATGACGATCGCGTCCTTGCCGTTTGGCAGCTTCGCGACCATCGGCGCGCTTCCGAAGTCGTAGTCGGGCCCGCTCTGATCCGCGCAGTTGGGATTGCTGCTGTTCGGCTGGCAGCCGCTGACGTAGACGTCTTTCGGGAACAGCTGTTTCATCCATCGAATCTTTCCGGTCGCCAGATCGAGCGCAACCACGGCGTCGCTCGACGGATCTTCCGGTCCGGTATAGCTGTTGCCGGTTCCGACGTAGATGGCGCGGCGGCCCGCGTCGATCGTCGGCGACGACCAGATGGCCGAACCGGCGGGCCCGTATAACGTCACGCCCGCCGAGCTGGTGCCGCGAGGCTTCAGTGGCGCCTGCATCATGTAGGTCCGCCACACGACCTTGCCGGTCTTGACGTCGAGGGATGACACGCTCCCGCGGAACGTGCAGCAGCCATACTGCGGATTCGCGCCCTGCGATTCCTCGTACGACGATGTCGGGACGTACAGACGGTCGCCGAAGAGCGTCGGCGCCCCCGTGACGCGAGCCAGCGGATGCTCCTCGACCTTCGTCTTCCACAAGAGCTTCCCTGTTGCGGCATCGAGCGCGTAGGCGTGCGCGGCCGTGTCGCCGAAGTACACGCTCGCGCCGCCTCCGGCGCGCGCGCCGACGGCCATCGCGGTACGCACGGCGCCGTCGGCGCTGAAGAACCAGTAGATGCAGCCGGTCTTCGCGTCGAGGGCGTAGACCGTGCCGTTCTGACTGCCGACAAACACGCGGCCGCCGGCGACAGTCGGTTGCGCCCAGGCCGAGGTGGCGTCAGGGAATCCGAACGCCCACTTGAGCGTCAGGCGCGGCACCTGATCGGCGGTCAAACCCGCG
Organism: uncultured Acidobacteriota bacterium; assembly: GCA_963755195.1. Taxonomy (GTDB): domain Bacteria; phylum Acidobacteriota; class Vicinamibacteria; order Vicinamibacterales; family CAVVIG01; genus CAVQJU01. Next base: position 165,190 of record CAVWIZ010000003.1, read on the forward strand.
GCGGCCGCCGGTTGAAACCGCGCGTTGGTCACTGCCGCGCCCCAGCCGTTCCACATGGGCGCCGACCCGAGATCGAATCGCGGTGTCGATGAGCACCGGCCGGTCGCGGCGCCCGTGGGATCGCCGCTCAGCCGCGTCGCCGAGAGAAACTCCGCGATCGCGCGTCGTTCCGGCCCGTTCAGCCTGGCGCCCTGGACGCGCATGGGCCCATTGGCCAACGCCTCGAGGATGGCCGCTGGCGTTCGCTGACGCAGCACGTCCGGTGCGGGCGCGCGTGAGTTCGCGGATCCGTCGTGACACGTCGCGCAGGAGGCCGTGAAGAGCGCTTCGCCGCTCGGCTGGGCTTCTCGATCCTGTCCGGACGCCACCTGGTGAGGCGCCAGCGCGAACCACGTCAACACCGCCAGCGTCAGCGTCTGGCGCACGCGGCCTATCGTCGGGCCGTCGTGGCCGCGGAGCTCTCGACCGTGTACGTGAAGAAGCCGATCATCATCTCTTCCCACGTCTGATCGCCCCATCGCACGGTCTCTTTCGGGTTCGGGTTGTTCCGATTCGCCGTCGAATTGTCGAAGTGGGCGGTCACACGAATCTTCGATCCCTTCGGCAAGGCAAGCGGTTGGGCCAGCCAGTAGTCGGTTTGCCAGCCGAAATCGTACTTCGGCACGCGCAGGATGATCTCGCTGCGGCCGTCGGGATAGATGGCGGTGTACGTCATGTCCTTGCCGCGCATGTGCATGTGCGGGTGCATGGACCACACCTTGACGTCGTCGGTGAAGCCGGCCTCGGATTCAACCTGGTGATCGGCCGCGCCTGGTGGAATCGCAAACGACGGGTTGGCGATCGCGCCGGTGCGAATCTCTCTGGCGGGCGGTTCCTTCGCGAAGATGAGCCCGATCTTCGAACGGTCCCTGCCGGGGGCGCCGTTGGTCGTGTAGTGCACCTGGAACAGGAGCGTCGAACCCGCGGGGATCCGCTTCGCCGTTCCCGGCTGATAGATCGGCGCGTCCTCGCCGACCGCCCAGTTCACGAGCATGACGGCGCCGGCGCGGCGGCTTGCCTGGGCCAATTGCGTGCGCTGCTCGGACGTAATCTCGCGCGGCGCCCGCGGCGACGCGGTTTGTCCGGGAGCGAGCACCGGCCGTATGGAAACGACGTTCGGGCGGCGGATGAGCTCGGGTTCGATGACCGAGACGATGATGTGGTGGACGTGTTCGGCATCGCCCGCGCGGACCTCGCCGGCCTGCATCCACTTGTCGTCTTTGAAATTCGTGGGCACTTCGAAGTACTGATAGTTGACCGTGCCGTCGGCGGGAATCTGATATTCGGTCGCCATCTCGAAGACGGCGTCGGGCGTGCCAATCTGCCATCCGCTCGGGAACTTCGGCAGCGCCGGGAGATCGGCGGGATTGCCTTGCCTGGCGCCGGCGCCGGCCCACCTCTCAATGGTGTCGATTTCTCGTTCGGTCAGGCTGCGATCGTTGCTGAAGTGCCCGTACGTGCGATCGGCGAACCACGGCGGCATCGCGCGCGTCGAGACGCGATCCTGAATCGATCGTGCCCAGGGCCGGACGTCTTTGTAGGTGATGAGCGACATCGGCGCCACTTCGCCTGGCCGGTGGCAGCTCACGCACTTGTTGTAGAGAATCGGCGCGACGTCCTTGCTGAACGTCGGCGCGCCCTCGGTCGGCGGCACGCGCGGGACTTTGTCCTGGGGCGACCCGCCCGGCGACGCGCCGACGACGGCGCACAGGGCGCTCACGGCGGCAGTCACGGCGAGGCTCCGGAAAACGGCAAGGCGCGCGAGTGTCATACCAGCTCCTCTAGATCTAAGTTCAAAGCGCAAAGTTAAAAGGTCAAAGTAAGGTCAAAGTAAGGTCAAAGTTTAAGGTCAAAGCTTAGAGGTCGGCGCATGGTTTCCGACCGGTCGGTCGGTTATCATCAACCAGTTTACGCCCTCGCCGGACCGCCCGGCAAGGGCTGAGTCGGATGTATGGGCCCAGGGCCGTCACCAGCGTAGGAGAACGCACATGGCGACAAAAGAGCGTACCGGGCGGGCGGTTGTTTCGTCGCGGCGCAGCGTGCTCAAGGCCGGCCTCGCGGGCCTGGTGGCAGCGGGCACGGGCGGCGTGTCGTTCGCAAACACGCAGGCACCAGCCACGCAGGCGCCTCGTGGAACTCCCGCGATGGCGTCGGTCGCCCGCGCCAACGGCCCGCTGTTCTTCGACGTCGAGACGACGAACGGGCTCGTGCGCGGCATGGCGAACACCGGCATCAAGGTGTTCCGCGGCATCCCGTACGGCGCCGACACGTCCGGGAAGAACAGATTCATGCCGCCTCGGAAGCCGGCGGCATGGACCGGGGCACGGCTCAGCATCGGCTACGGACCGATTTCGCCGCAGACGCCGTCGAGCTATCGATCCGACTACGCACAACTCATCATGTGGGATCGCCATGTCGGCTGCGGCGGCATGGGCGAAGACTGCCTGTCGCTCAACGTCTGGACGCCCGGCGTCAACGACAACGGCAGGCGCGCCGTGCTCGTCTCGTTCCATGGCGGCGGCTGGACAACCGGATCCGCCAACGGACCAATGTATGACGGCGGCCAGCTCGCCCTCCTCGGCGACGTCGTCGTCGTCACCGTGAACCATCGCCTCGCCAGCCTGGGGTACACCCATCTGGCGGCGGTCGGCGCGCCGGAAGAGTTCAAACACGCCGGCGTGTGCGGCGTCATGGACATGGTCGCCTCGCTCGAGTGGGTGCGCGACAACATCAGTGCATTCGGAGGCGATCCGACACGCGTCATGGTGTTCGGTCAGTCCGGAGGAGGATCGAAGACGTCGACGCTGCTGGCGACGCCCGCAGCCAAGGGGCTGTTCCATCGCGCGGCGGTGCAGAGCGGATCGACGCTGCGCATCGCCGACGAGGCCGCCGCGGCGAAGTCCGCGGATCAGCTGCTGCAGAAGCTGGGAATCGCACGCAATCGCATCGCCGACATTCAAGACGTGCCGTGGGAACAGGTGCTCGAAGCGCAGGCCGGCGTCACGGGGGGATTCACGCCCGTGATGAACGGCACGTACCTGCCGCATCATCCGTTCGATCCGGCCGCCCCGCCCGAGTCGCGCGACGTGCCGCTCATCGTCTCGACGACGCTCGAAGATGCGGCGTTGCGTCTGACGAACTGGGACCTGAGCGACGCCGGGCTGACCGCGCTCCTCAACGAGCGCTACGGCGGCAAGGCGAGCGAGATTCTCGAGCTGTACAGCGGCGCGAGGCGGAGCAAGACGCCGTACCTGATTCAGGCGCAGGTCTTCACGGACAATCAGGTTCGGGCGCGCGCGATCACGCAGGCCGAGCGCAAGGCGGCGCAGGGCGGCGCGGGCGTGTGGATGTACATCTGGGAGTGGACGACGCCGGGTTTCGACGGCAAGCTGGGCGCCGTGCACGGCCACGACGTGGACGCCTCGTTCAATCTGTCTCGCAACGGCATGTGCGGCTCGGGGCGGAAGGACGGCCGGCTGATGTGCACGCGTCTGGCGTCAACGTGGATCGCGTTCGCCAAGACCGGCCGTCCGGACAACGAGCACATCCCGCATTGGCCGACGTACGACGCCACCACGCGGGCGACGATGATCTTCGATACGAACACCAGGGTTGAGAACGATCCGCGCGGTGCGATTCGGGCCTACTGGAGCCAGCATCCCGTCGGCGCTTAGCCGGAATAGACGGTTTCCTCCGGCACGTCCGTGGGGCTTTCAAAATCGAGGCGGTAACCGTCCGGGTCTGTCACCGAGGTGACCCACAGGCCATTGCCGACAAACGGGCGCCTCGCGGAGATCCCGCGGGAACTGACTTCGTGGTAAATAGCCAGCGCGTCGGCGCACATGAAGCAGATGGAGACGCCTTGGCCCAAAGGCCCTTCTGGGGCCCCTGCTCTGCGACCGTCTCGCCAGTACTCTTGGAGCATGACGGCAACCTCGCCGAGTTGAAGCGAGCACCACCTGACGCGCCCCTGCGGAACCCATCGCTGTGTGAGCACGAACCCGAGGCCATCCACATAGAACCGAAGGGAAGCCTCGATGTCGGTCACGTTGAAAAAGGGTACCGCTTGCTTGACGTTCGGGGCAGGCGTGGCATCGCCGGGCATGTGCGAATCCTCACGGTGACGTGCGCTCGCTCAGAGGGCTCGAATCGCGGATAGTTTACCGAGAACTGACGCGTCGAGGCACCTTGGTTAGCTCGCGGCCGTGACCCTCGACTCACGCATCCACGCCTGCAGCTTCGCGCACGTCCTTCGTGACCGTCCGCGACGCCGCGAAGAGCACCAGCGGCCAGAATCGCCGCCAGCGATCGGCACGAGGTACATCGCCGTGTGCAGGCCCTGCGGCTCGGAACGGCTCGAGCGCGCGCAGGTCGAATCCCTTCGACTCGCCGACGAGACCGCGCAGCTCGGCGAGCATCAGCGTCGCCGAACGGCAGCGGCTGGACGGCTCCGGCCGCGCTCGCGGCCTGGAACGTGAAGTAGTCGCTCGCCAGGCCGGTGCCCACCGGTCCGAGCGACGCGCCGAGCAGATACATGGCGCAGAAGTAGAGCGCCATCGCCGTTCCGCGCAGCGACGGCTCCACGACGTCGTGGATGGTCGAATAGACGGTCGCGTAGTACGCGTACATCACGCCGCACGCCGTGCCCATGAGCAGCGCGAACGCCCAGATGTCGCCGCTCGGCCGCATCAACGCCAGGAACATGAGCGGCGAGCAGATGACGATCGATCCCATGCCGACGAGGAGCCGGCCATCGACACGCCTGCGGTACAGACGATCGGCCAGCGCGCCTCCGCCCACGAGGCCGACGACGCCGGAGAACCCGTACGCCGCGGCGGTGACCCACCCGGCGTCGAGGAAGTTCATGCGGTGAAAGCGGACGAGGAACGGCGCGATGAAGGAGCCGAGCGCGTACATGTTGAAGTTGTGCAGCGCCCCCGACGCAATCACCCACCACATCGTCGGAATCGACAGCACGAGGAGATACGGCGAGCCCGGGCGGCGGCGGTCGCCGACCGCGTGCGCTTCGGCCATCCCGCGGCGCGGCTCGCGCATCCAGAGCGCCGCCACCGCGCACGCAAGTCCGGGCAGCGCCGGCGACGTAGAACGCGTTGCGCCAGCCCCAGTTCTGCAGGATCCATCCGCCGGCGCCGTTGGCCAGACCGAGGCCGATCGGCAGGCCGAGCATCCAGATGGCGATCGGCACGCGCGCGCTGCGCGTCGTCGGAAAGAAATCGCCCAGCAGCGACGTGGACGCCGGCGAGCACGTCGCCTCGCCGATGCCGACACCGAGACGAGCCACGACCAACTGCGAGAAGGTGCGCGCGATGCCGGACGCGGCGGTCAGCAGACTCCAGACGAACACGCCGGCCGCCAGGATGCGGCGGCGCTCGGTCTTGTCCGACGAGGCGGCCGAGCGGAAGCCCGACGACGGCGTAGAGCAGCGTGAACACCGTGCCGAGCAGGCCGAGCGCCGTGTCGCTCAGTCCCCACTCCCGCCGGATTCCCTCGCCGACGCCGCCGATGATCTGGCGATCGAAGAAGTTCATCAGGTTGATCGCAAACAGCACGATCAACGCGTACAGCCGCACCCGGGGCCATCGCCGACCCACACTGTCGCCTCCTTCGCGCTCAGAAGGGATACCGTCCGGCCCGAATGACGGCGTCGGCGACGCGCCGCCGGGCGCCAATGGCGTGAATGCGCGGGGGCGCGCCGCCAGCCGGCCGACAAGGTCGGCGAGAGCCGGGCTCGTCTCGGCGCCGCGGGCGGCGAGCGCGGCGACGACCTGCCTGGCCGAGTGGACGATGCGATCGGTCGCATCGCTGGCGTAGACGCGCGCGATGTCGACGCTCACAGGGCTCGATCGGCGACGCCGACGCCGCCGAGCCGCGATCCTCGCCGAGGCTGGCCAACAGCTTCTCGGCGCGCGCGAGGCGCTCTCGACGGCGTAGATCTCGGTGACGATGTCGGCGGCGTGGCCGAGCGATCTCCTGTTCGTCCTTGAGGCTGTCGCCATACGCGTCCGCTGCACACCCGAGCGCCGCCACCGCGAGCACGCTTGGCGACGCGAGCAGCGCGCGCTCCGCGGCCAGCGGCCCGCCGCCGACCGGCCATCTCGGGCTGTCGCCTTCGTCCAGCAGCCTGCCGCGCGCTCGCTGCGCGTGAAGAGCGCGGCCGACTGCTTGAGCAGCCGCGTGGGGATGATGAGGCGATTGATCTCGTTGGTCCCCTCGTAGATGCGCGTGATGCGCGCGTCCCGGTACGCACGCTCGACCGGAAACTCGCGCGAGTAGCCGTTGCCGCCGAACACCTGCACGGCCTCGTCGACCGCATAGCGCGAGCGCCTCGCTCGTCCAGACCTTGTTGATCGAGCACTCGACGGCAAACGCCTCGATCGTTTTCAGCACGCGCCGCGCTGTCGTCCGGCGCGCACGGCCTCGAGGGCGCGATCGACGTCGCCGAGCGCGCGATAGACCATGGCGTCGCCGACGAAGCAGCGCACGGCCATCTCGGCCGAGCTTCTGCTTGATGAGGCCGAACTCGCAGATGGCGCGGCCGAACTGCCGCCGATCCTTCGCGTAGGCCACGGCGTGATTGAGCGCCTGCTTGGCGCCGGCGATGTTGCGGGTGCCCAGCTTCACGCGTCCGAGGTTGAGGATGTTGAACGCGACCTTGTGGCCTTCGCCGATCGTGCCGAGCACGTTCTCGACCGGGCACCTGCACGTTGTCGAGCATCAGCGCGGTCGTCGACGAGCCGTCGAGCCCGAGCTTGTGTTCGTTCGCGCCCGCTGACGACACCCATCGCCCGCTCGACGAGGAACGCCGTGAATCGTTCGCCGTCGACCTTCGCGAAGATCGTGAAGAGATCGGCGAACCCGCCGTTGGTGATCCACATCTTCTGGCCGTTGAGCACGTAGTGACGGCCGTCCGGGGTCAGCCGCGCGGTGGTCCGCGCCGCGAGCGCGTCGGAGCCCGACTGCGGCTCGGTGAGCGCGTAGGCGCCGATCGAGTTCCGCGCTCCCGAGCCGCGGAAGATACCGTGCCTTCTGCTCGTCGGTGCCGAAGTAGCACGATCGGCAGCGTGCCGATCGGAGGTGTGCGCGCCGAGCGACCCGGCAAACGACGGGTTGACGGCAATCTGCTCGCCGACGTACGCCGCGCTGATCATGTCGAGGCCGAGGCCGCCGTAGGCCGTCGGGAATTTCGAGGCGCGCCAGATCGAGCGCGGCCGCCTTGCGCATCAGCTCGCGCGTGAGCGCCCAGTCGTGGGCGTAGAGCTGCGGCTCGCGCGGCAGCACCTCGTGGCGCATGAATTCGGCGGCCGTCTGGCCGAACATGCCGCTGTTCTTCGCTGAGGTCCTCGCGCGTGAAGACCTCCTCGGCGCCGACCGCCACCGTCGAGAAACCGCCCGCCGCCGACCGCGTCCTGGACGTGAAGGGCCATGCAACGCTCCAGTTGACAGACCTACCGACCGGTCAGTATAAGCCTTCCTGACATGCCTGCCCTCAACGAATTGTTCGACCTCGACCGGCCGCGTGGCCATCGTCACGGGCGGATCGCGCGGCCTGGGACAGGAAATGGCCGACGGCCTGGCGGAGGCCGGCGCCGCGCTCGTGCTGTGCGCACGCCGCGAGCGAGTGGCTGACGCCGGCCGTCGCCGCGCTGCGCGCGCGCGGCGTCACGGTCGAAGGCGCCATCTGCGACGTGTCCCAGCCGGATCAGGTGCAGGCCGTGGTCGATCGGGCCGTCGCGACCTACGGCAGGCTCGACATCCTGATCAACAATGCGGGCGTGAGCTGGGGCGCGCCGCCCGAAGACATGCCGCTCGACAAGTGGCAGAAGGTGATCGACATCAACCTGACCGGCGCGTTTCTCTTCTCCCAGGCCGCCGGCCGCGAGATGCTCAAGCGCCGGCGCGGCTGCATCATCAACGTGGCGTCGGTGGCCGGACTGCAGGCCTCGGTCCACGGTCCTCACTACGCCGGGTACGCCGCGAGCAAGGCCGGCCTGATGGGGCTGACGCGCGAGCTGGCGGCGTCGTGGGGTCCGCCAGGGCATTCGCGTGAACGCGATCGCGCCCGGCTTCTTCCACTCGCGGCTGGCCGATCCGGCGATTGCCGCTGGCCGAGCCCGGCATCAAGGCGTCGAGCCCGATTCCTCGCGTCGGGCGCGGCCGGCGAGCTCAAAGGCGTCGCGTGTTCCTCGCCGCCGACGCCTCGAGCTACATCACCGGCCAGGTCATCGTCGTCGATGGCGGCCGATCGATCACGTGATCAGGAAGCCATGATGTCCCGCACGCGCGACGATCAGTCCACGACCCGTCCCTGGCTGCGTCACTACGACTACTGGGTGCCGCCGCACCTGACCTATCCCGGGCGGCCGCTCAGCGAGATTCTCGACACGACGGCGGTCGATCTCCCCGACGGACGGCGACGGTGTTTCTCGGCGCCGAGCTCACCTTCCGGGACATCAAGCGCCAATCGGACCAGTTCGCCATCGCCCTGGCCCGGCGCGGCGTGCGGCAAGGGCGATCGCGTCGGCATCATGCTGCCGAACTGTCCGCAGTACGTCATCGCCGCATTCGCCGTGCTGCGGCTCGGCGCCATCGTCGTCAACGTGAACCCGATCTACACGGCGCGCGAGGTGTTGAACGTCGCCCGCGACTCCGGGATGCGCGCCGCTGCTCACGCTCGATCGCCTGGCGCCGCTCGTGCTGGGCGTGCAGGGCGCAGACCGACATCGACTGCGTCATCGTCACCTCGCTCGCCGAGTACTCGGCCGCGCGCGCGGCGCCGCCGCGCGTCGACGGGACCGTCAGCCTCGCGAGCCTGCTCGAGGAGGCCGGCGAGCCTGGCGCGCCGCCGCGCGTCGCCATCGCGCCGGACGATGTGGCCGTGCTTCAGTACACCGGCGGCACGACCGGCACGCCGAAGGGCGCGATGCTGACGCACGGAAACATTTTCGCGAATGTCGTCCAGACCGAAACGTGGCAGTACCGCGCGTACGTGCGCGGCGAGGCCCGCTACCTGCTCGTGATTCCGTACTTCCACATCTATGCGTTCACGGTCGGCATGATGTGCGGCACCTGGATCGGCGCGCATGCAGATCCTGATTCCGCAGTACGACGTCGAGCAGGTGCTCACGCGCCATCCGCGACCACCGGCCGACCTACTTTCCGGCCGTCCCGACGATCTTCGTGTCGCTGCTCAGCCACCCGCGCGTGCAACGAGTACGGCCTGCACCTGGTGCGCACCTGCAACTCCGGCGGCGCGCCGTGCCCGGTCGAAGTCATCGAGGAGTTCGAGCGGCGCATCGGACGGACGTTGAACGAGGGCTACGGCCTCTCCGAAACGTCGCCGGTCACGCATTCGACGCCGCAGCTCGCGCGCCGCAAGCCCGGCACGATCGGCCTGCCGCTGCCGGACACCGACATCAAGATCGTCGATCTCGAGACCGGCGCGCGCGAGCTGCGCCTGCGGCGAGGCCGGCGAGCTGTGCATCTCGCGGGCCGCAGGTGATGAAGGGCTACTGGAACCAGCCCGACGAAACGGCGCAGGCGCTGCGGCCGGACGCGGACGGGCGCATCTGGTTTCACACCGGCGACGTCGCGCCATCGACGAGGACGGCTTCACCACGATCGTCCAGCGGAAGAAGGACATGATCATCGTCGACGGGTTCAACGTGTATCCGTCGGAGGTCGAAGGCGTGCTGTACCAGCATCCGGCGGTGCGGCTGGCGGCGGTCATCGGTGTGCCGCACCGCTATCACGGCGAGGTCGTCAAGGCGTGCATCGTGCTCAGGGACGGCATGTCCGTGACGAACGACGAGCTCGATGCGCACTGCGCGGCGAGTCTGGCCGAGTACAAGAGGCCGCGCCAGATCGAGTGCCGCGACAACTTGCCCATGAGCGCCGTCGGCAAGATCCTGTACCGCGTCCTTCGCGACGAACTGCGGCAGGCCGCTCCTGGTTCCGGAGACGCGCGATGGCCGGGTAGCCGGCTCGCGCGTACGTTCCGACGGCTCGCATCTTCCGCGCAAGGGACGCCGGCCGCCGATGACCGAGCTGCTCGACTTCCGCCTGCGTCGAAGCCGATCCCGGCCGCGTGGTGTTCACCGCGGTGCCGTCACAGGCGCACTACAACGGCATGGGCGTCGTCCACGGCGGCCTGGCGGCGACGCTGCTCGACTCGGCGCTTGGCTGCGCCATCAACACCAAGGCGCCGCCCGGCAAGACGTTTACGACGCTCGAGCTGAAGATCAACTTCACACGGCCGCTCACACGAGGAGGTCGGCCCCGTCCGGTGCGAGGCGCGGGTGATTCACGTCGGCAGCCGCGTCGCCACGGCCGAGGCCCGCGTCGTCGATCGGCGCGGCAAGCTGTACGCGCACGCGACGACGACGTGCATCCTCGTCGAGCGCGTGCCGGCGAAACGGCGGCGCTAATGGGAGAGCTTGGCCAGCTCGAGCTTGGCAATCGCCTCCCGATGCACCTCGTCGGGGCCGTCGGCGAGGCGGATGGTGCGGGCATGCGCCCAGGCCGCGGCCAGTCCGAAAGTCGTCGGACACGCCGCCGCCGCCGTGCGCCTGGATCGCGCGATCGATCACGCGGAGCGCCATGCGCGGCACGACGACCTTGATCATGGCGATCTCGCCGCGCGCGGCCTTGTTGCCGACCGTGTCCATCAGGTGCGCGGCCTTCAGCGTCAGCAGGCGCGCCTGCTCGATCTCGATCCGCGACTCGGCGATGTCGGCGCGAATCGTCCCCTGCTCGGCCGAGCGGCTTGCCGAACGCGACGCGCGACGTCACGCGCCGGCACATCGTCTCGAGCGCGCGCTCGGCGGCGCCGATCAGCCGCATGCAGTGGTGAATGCGGCCCGGGCCCGAGCCGCCCCTGCGCGATCTCGAAGCCGCGCCCTTCGCCGAGCAGCATGTTCGACGCCGGCACGCGCACGTTCTCGAACAGCATCTCCGCGTGCCCGTGCGGCGCGTCGTCGTAGCCGAACACCGGCAGCATGCGCCGGATCGTGACGCCCGGCGCGTCCATCGGCACGAGAATCATCGACTGCTGCTGGTGTCGCGGCGCGGCCGGATCGGTCTTGCCCATGAAGATCGCGATCCGGCAGCGCGGATCGCCCGCGCCGGAGATCCACCACTTGTGCCCGTTGATGACGTAGTCGTCGCCGTCGCGGACGATGCGTCGACTGGATGTTGGTGGCGTCGGACGAGGCCACGTCGGGCTCGGTCATCGCGAAGCACGATCGAATCTCGCCGGCGAGCAGCGGCTCGAGCCACTGCCGGCGCTGCTCGGGCGTGCCGTAGCGGACGAGCACCTCCATGTTGCCGGTGTCCGGCGCCGAGCAGTTGAACACCTCGGGGGCGAAGCGGCGCCGCGCGGCCCATGATTTCGCAGAGCGGCGCGTACTCGGTGTTGGTGAGCCCGGCGCCGTACTCGCTCTCGGGGAGGAAGAGATTCCACAGCCCCGCCGCGCGCGCCTTGGCCTTCAGCTCTTCGACGATCGCGCGTCGGCTGCCAGCGATCGCCCTCGCCGATTTGCCGGTGAAACGTCGCCTCGTTCGGATAGACGTGCTCGTCCATGAACGCGAGCGAGGCGCTGCGGCGAGCGTCCTGCGTCTTCCGGGAATACTCGAAATCCATCCGCGGATGATAGTGCAGGCCACAGGAAAGTGTCGCCTGAACGTCAAACGGAAAACGGAAAACGGAAAACGGAGAACGTCGAGTTCAGGCCACATTCTGCGTTCGTCCGTCTTGCGTTTGGCGTTTGGCGTATTCCGTTTTGCGTTGTAAGGAGCTGCCCATGCCGACTCTGGTTCGCTACGACGTCGTCGACCGCGTCGCGGTCGTCACGATCGACAACCCGCCGGTCAATGCGCTCGAGCCCGGCCGTCTGGACGGCGATCGACGACGCGGTCGCCCGGGCGGCGGCGGATCCCGGCGTCGACGCGATCGTGCTCATCGGCGCCGGCTCCACGTTCATCGCCGGCGCCGACATCAAGGTCTTCGAGACACTGAAGACCCGCGAGCAGTCGCTCGAGCGTTCCGGCGGCACGCACGCGCTGCTGAAGCGGCTCGAGGACTGCCGCAAGCCGCTCGTCGCGGCCATCCACGGCAATGCGCTCGGCGGCGGCAACGAAGTGGCGATGGCCTGTCACTACCGCGTCGCGGCACGAGACGCGAGGATCGGGCAGCCCGAGGTTCTGCTCGGCATCATCCCCGGCGCTGGCGGCACACAGCGGCTGCCGCGCCTCGTGTGGCACGACGATCGCGCTCGAGATGTGCACCGACGGCAAGCCGATTTCAGCGGCAGCGCGCGCTCGAGAGCGGCCTCATCGACGAGATCGTGGACGGCAACCTGCGCGACGAAGCCATCGCGTTCGCCCGAGAGCGCGCCGCGATCCCGGCCACGACAAGACTCGCAAGACGCGCGAGCGGACCGACAAGATCGCCGACGTCGCGGCCGGTCTGGCCGCGTGCGCCGCCGATGCGCACCGTCGCTCGGCAAGACCGCAAAAGGGCTGCTCGCGCCGTTCGCGGCCGTCGACGCGATCGAAGCCGGCCTGCAGCAGGCGTTCGATGCCGGCGTCGATTCGCGAGCGCGAGCTGTTCGCCGACTGCGTCGTCTCGACCGAGTCGAAAGCGCTGCGGCACCTGTTCTTCGCCGAGCGCGAGGTGGCCAAGGTCCCTGACATGCCGAAGGACACGCCGGCGCGCAGCATCGCGCGGGCGGCCGTCGTCGGCGCCGGCACGATGGGCGGCGGCATCGCGATGACCTACGCCAACGCCGGCATTCCGGTGCTGCTGAAGGACGTCGATCAGGCGGCGCTCGACCGCGGACTGGCCACGATTCGCAAGAACTACGAGTCGTCGGTCTCGAAGGGCAGGATGACGCCAGGACGCGCTGCGAGCGCACCATGAGCCTGATCACGCCGACGACGACCTACGACGGCTTCGACACGGTGGACATCGTCGTCGAGGCGGTGTTCGAGAACATGGACCTGAAGAAGGCGACGTTCGCCGAGCTCGGACGCGTCACGCGGCCCGACTGCATCCTGGCGTCGAACAGCTCGACGCTCGACATCGACGAGTTCGCGCAGGCCAGCGGGCGGCCGGCCGACGGTGCTCGGCCATCACTTCTTCAGCCCGGCCAACGTGATGAAGCTGCTCGAGATCGTCCGCGGTCGCGAGACGAGCCGCGAGACGATGGCGACGTCGCTCAAGCTGGCCAAGCGGCTCGGCAAGGTCGGCGTGGTCGTCGGCAACTGCTTCGGGTTCGTCGCCAACCGCATGCTGGCGTACTACCTGCGCGAGGCGTACCTCCTGCTCGAAGAAGGCGCGAGCGTGCCGCAGATCGATCAGGCGCTGACGGACTTCGGCATGCCGGTCGGTCCGTTCGGCATGCAGGACATCGCCGGCATCGACGTCGGCGCGCGCATCCGGCAGTACCTGAAGTCGATCGGCAAGACGCGCGCCGAAGGGCCCGCAGTCGGAGATCCCGGATCGGCTGTTCGAGATGGGACGGTACGGCCAGAAGACCGGCGCGGGCTGGTACACGCTACGAGGCGGGCAGCCGCGAACGCGCATCCCCGATCCGCTGATCGAGCAGCTGGCCGAGGAGGCGGCGGCGCGCCGCGGCATCGGCGCGCCGGTCGATTGCGAGCGACGAGATCGTCGCGCGCGTCACGACCGCGCTCGCCAACGAGGGCGCGCGCGTGCTCGAAGAAGGCTACGCGATTCGCGCCGGCGACATCGACGTGATCTACTGCTACGGCTTCGGCTTCCCACGCCATCGCGGCGGGCCGATGTTCTACGCCGACACGGTCGGTCTGCCGACGGTGCTCGCGCGCGTCGAGGAATATCGGGCGCGGTTCGGCGACTACTGGAGTCCGGCGCCGCTGCTCGAGCGGCTCGCGACGGAGGGCCGGGGATTCTACACCGAGCCCGAACCGACGATGGCTGCGCGATGATCGACGTTGCCGACGTGAGGACGCTCGGCGAACGGCTCGGGCAGGAGCTGGCCGTCAGCGATTGGGTGGACGTGACGCAGGAACGGATCGATCAGTTCGCCGACGCCACCGACGATCGCCAGTGGATTCACGTGGATCCGGCGCGCGCGGCGGCAGAGTCGCCGTTTGGCGCCACCATCGCGCACGGGTTTCTCACGCTGTCGCTCCTGGGAGCGCTCCTTCGGCGTGCGATCGAGGTCCGCGGAATCCGGCTGGCCGTCAACTACGGACTCAACCGCGTGCGTTTCGTCGCACCGCTTCCGGCCGGCTCGCGGATCCGCGGCCGGTTCACTCCCGTCGCGGCTCATGAGGCCGGCGGCGGCATTCAGGTGACGTGGTCCGTGACGGTCGAACGCGAGCACGGCGACAAACCCTGCTGCGTGGCCGAATGGCTTGTCCGCTACTACCCGCTATGATCAACATCAATCGTCAGATTCGACTGCTTCGCCGCCCGGTCGGAGCGCCCACGCCGGCCGACTTCTCGATCGTGGACTCCCCGATGCCTGTCTGTCGGGACGGCGAGATTCTGCGGCGGACCGTGTATCTCTCGCTCGATCCCTACATGCGCGGCCGGATGAACGACGCCAAGTCGTACGCGGCGCCAGTGGCGTTGGGCGAGGTCATGGTCGGCGGAACCGTCAGCGAAGTGATCGAGTCGCGGAATCCCTACTTCGCGAAAGGCGACTTCGTTGTCTCCATGGACGGCTGGCAGGAGTACGCCTCGACGCCGGGCGCGGGACTGCGGAAGCTCGATCCCCGCGTCGCGCCGATCTCAACCGCCCTTGGCGTGCTCGGCATGCCCGGGCTGACGGCGTACGTCGGCTTGCTCGACATCGGGCGCGCAAAGGGCGGCGAGACGGTCGTCGTGTCCGCCGCATCGGGCGCGGTCGGATCGGTCGTCGGCCAGATCGCGCGGCTCAAGGGATGCCGTGCCGTCGGCATCGCCGGCTCGCCCGAGAAGTGCGACTACATCGTGCGCGAGCTCGGCTTCCATGCGGCCGTCAACCACCGCGCCCCTGATCTGCGCCAAGCGCTCCGCGCGGCCTGCAAGGACGGCATCGACGTGTACTTCGAAAACGTCGGCGGCGCCGTTCTTGCGGCGGTCCTCCCGCTCATCAACCGCGGCGCCCGCATTCCGTTGTGCGGTCAGATCTCGCAATACAACGCCACCGAGCCCGCGCCTGCTCCGAACCTCGCGCCGCTGCTCATCAACCGCGCCCTCATCCAGGGCTTCATCGTGACGGATCACGTCGATCGGTTCGGCGCCTTCATGGCCGAGTGCGGCGCCTGGGTGCGCAGCGGCGAGCTCCGGTACCGCGAAGATATCGCCGACGGCATCGACAACGCACCGCAGGCCTTCATCGGGCTCCTCGAAGGCAGAAACTTCGGCAAGCTGCTCGTACGCGTGTCTGCCGACATCACGCGGGCAAACGTCGCGCCATCCGTCCCTTAAGGCGACTTCGCGATCACTCGAGGATGTCGTCGAGCGAAGACTCGAACTCTGGCAGGACGGCCGACTCGATGGGCTGCGTGCGCGCGAACACTCGTCTGGTGGACTCGCGCCGATTCGCAAACCGGATGACGGTGATCGACCGGTGATCCCGCTGCACGAGCCAGCACTCCCGAACGGCGCACTCGGCGAACCATCGCACATGCTCTTCGGTGCGTCCGATGCGCGGGTATGGTGACAGCACCTCGATCATGAGGTCGGGAGCGCCACGAACACGATCGGTGACGATGTGGGCGCGGTCGTTCGAGACAAAGAACAGATCCGGCTGCACGATGAGCGCCTGGTCTTCGCTGAGGACGACGTCGAGCGGCGCCACCCACATCCGGCCGAGGCTCCGTTCCCGGACGTGGGCGTCGAGGGCCAGCAGAAGCTGGAGCACCGCCGACTGGTGCCGGGGCGTTGGCGCCTCCGAAACCCGGAGCGCACCACGCGCGAGCTCCATCGGCTTCACCGTCTCAGGTGTCTTGGTGAAGTAGTCATCGACGGTCATCAAAGACGGCGCTGGTGCCATGTGATGCCTCATGATGGTTCGACGACGACGATGCCATCGTCCGCACAAGAAAGCAAGGGCATGGCCGAGCCCTTCCGGATTGTGAAGCGTATTGTGAAGTAGGATGCTGTCGCTCGAAGATGTCACTGACCCCTGGCGCAAGACTCGGCCCGTACGAGATTCTCGCTCCGCTCGGCGCAGGCGGCATGGGCGAGGTCTATCGGGCGCGCGACACGAAGCTCAATCGCGACGTCGCGATCAAGATCCTGCCGGACGCGCTCGCGTCCGATCCCGCCGCGCGAGCCCGCTTCGAGCGCGAGGCGCAGGCGGTCGCCGCGCTCTCGCATCCAAACATCCTCGGGATCTTCGATTTCGGTGTCGAGCGACAGGTGCCGTTCGCCGTCATGGAGCTGCTTGACGGCGGGACGCTGCGCGAGCACCTGCACGACGGCGCGATTGCGCCGCGCAAGGCCATCGAGTACGCACAGCAGATCGCGGCCGGGCTCGGCGCCGCGCACGCGCGCGGCATCACGCATCGCGACCTCAAGCCCGAGAACGTGTTCGTCACCCAGGACGGCCGGATCAAGATCCTCGACTTCGGGCTCGCGAAGATGGGACCGGGCACAACCGCGGACGCGCCCACCCCTTCGATGATGACGACCTCGCCCGCGCTGACCGGCGCGGGCACCATCGTCGGCACGGTCGGTTACATGTCGCCCGAGCAGGTACGCGGCCGCGAGGTCGATCAGCGTTCGGACATCTTCTCGTTCGGGGCGATTCTCTACGAGATCCTGTCCGGCAAGCGCGCGTTCACCGGCGACTCGGCCGTCGAGACGATGAACGCGATCCTGAAGGAAGAGCCGGCCGAGCTCACGAGGACGAACGCCGCGCTGCCGCCCGCTCTCGACCGCATCGTCAGGCGGTGCCTGGAAAAGAGCCCGGACGAGCGCTTCCAGTCGGCGCGCGACGTGGCGTTCGCCATCGACGCCATCTCGACCACGAGAAGCGACGCGGCGACGCCAGCGGTGCAATCCGCTGGTTTGACACGCACCCGGAAGACACGCGTGTGGCTGGCCGCTGCAGGTGCCGTGATCACGATCGCCATCGGCGTCGGCGCGTTCGTCGCCGGCTCCATGCGGGCGCCCACGTCGGCGCCCCGACTGACAAGGTTGACGTTCGATCGTGGAACCGTCCGCTCTGCCCGCTTCGCGCCCGACGGCCGGACGGTCGTCTACGGCGCCACATGGCACGGCCAGCCGATCAGGATCTTTCAGACCAGACTCGGTAGCCCTGAGTCGATCCCCCTGCAGCTCCCTGACGCCGACGTCCTTGCCGTCGCACCGTCGGGTGAGATGGCCGTTTCGATCGGCCGGCGATTCATCGTCGGATGGATCAACAGCGGAACCCTGGCGCGCGCACCGCTTGTTGGCGGTTCGCCCAGGGAGATTGTCGAAGCCATTTCCGGAGCTGACTGGTCGCCGAAGGGCGACGAGCTCGCCGTCGTCCGCCGCGTCGATGGCAAGGACCGTCTGGAATATCCAATCGGAAAAGTGCTGTACGAAACGACGGGCTACGTGAGTCATGCTCGAGTGTCGCCGTCTGGCGACGCGATCGCGTTTCTCGATCACCCGATCTACGGCGACAACCGTGGCTGGGTGTCCCTGATCTCAACGAGCCGAGATCGGAAGCGCCTGACCAAGGAATGGAGCGCCGCTGAAGGCCTCGCGTGGTCGTCGGATGGACGAGAAATCTGGTACACCGCCGGCGACGGGCGAAGCACGCTGCACGGCGTAACACTCGCTGGCGTCGATCGGGAGATCTGGGCGGCTCCGGCCGACCTGGCCATTCTCGATGCGTCATCGGACGGCCGGGTGCTGCTGACCGCCAACTCGCTCTATGCCGATGTCAAGTGGCTCGGCCCCGGAGACACACCAGAACGTGATATCTCGTGGTTCGGCTGGGCCGTCGCCGAAGACATCAGCCCTGACGGGCGCGTCGTCCTGTTCGCTCGATTTGACGAGGGCGCGGGCCTCGACTACCAGATCGGACTACGCCGGATCGACGCGTCCAGCACGGTTCTCCTGGGAGCAGGGCTGGGGGTCTCGCTGTCACCCGACTCGCGATGGGCGCTCGGCATCACGTACAGTCAGCCAGGGATCTTCATGGTCCCGACCGGACCGGGCGAGCGACGGACGTTGACAACTTCAGGTTTTCGGTACATCACCGCTGGATGGCTTCCGGACGGCAAGCGGATTCTGCTCATCGCGGAACACGACAACGAGCCGGCAGCGGCCTATGTGCAGGATCTGGCGGGTGGCGGCCCGCGCAAAGTGCCGTCACGAATTCCCCTGTCGCGCGTGGATTACGGCCCGAAGGTATCACCGGACAGCAAGTGGTTCTTCAGTTCGTGGGCATCTGGACCACCGGTCATTGTGCCGCTCGAAGGAGGCGAGCCGCGGACGATGTCCGGCCTCACCGAGAATGATGTCCTGAAGGCGTGGACCGCAGACGGCCGCGGCCTGATCGTCTGGCGCCGATCACCCGACTGGCTCACCTACGCCATCATGCGCTCGGATCTCGAGACTGGCCGACTTGAAACGCTCAGAACGGTCAGGATTGGCGACAGCAGCGGGATACGCGGGCTCGGGTTGGTGACGACGCCGGACGGCCGAACCGTTGTGCACAGCGTCACCCGCTACTTGACGGACCTGTATCTGGTCGAGGGGCTGAAATAGTCCCGACGCCTTCAGAACATCGGCAGCCGCGGCAACGGCGCCATGGCGAGTCGTTCCTCGCGGTCCGGATCCTTGACCACCTGCCACTCGTTGTCGATGTGCATGGCCGCGCGATCGTTGGCGTCGTACGCCGGCCACTTCGGGATGCCCGCATGGCTCGGGTTGCCTGAACGGGCGAATGCGACCCAGGCGCCGCTCACCTTGTCGGCCAGCGGCTGGAGCTCCGCGCCGGTGCCCACCATTTCTGGAAGTTGCCAGACGTTCTGCATCGCGAACGGAATCTCGATGCAGTGCGGCGACAGCCGGCGGCCGTCTTCGACCGGCGTTCTCCATCGGATCTGGTAGAGGAACGCCGGCGCTTTCCGTAGCGCGGCCTTGCGCTCGGCCTGAACGATCGCATTGCTGGGGAATGCCGAAATGGTGAAATAGAGCTCGCTCGGCGTGGCCTTCGGCCTGCGTTTCCGGAACAGCTCGAAGATCCGGTTGCCGTCGTCGCCGAGCCGGTCGCGCAGTCGTGACTGCACGGCGGCTTCGTCCAGCGACAGCAGCTCGGGAGGCGCGAAGTACGAGCCCTCGGTTTCGGTGGTGCCGATGATCATCGGCACGTCGGCCGACACATCGGGCGCGGCCGGATCGAAAGGATCGCGCGGGAGCGAATGCCCGTCCACGACCGGCGCGAACCGATTGCCGCGCCCGCGCCGGGAGCCGCGGCCGCGCCCATCGCCGCCAGCAGCTTCTGGATGGGGAGCTGCTGCAGCTCCCCGATCTGGGTCGGCCCGAGGCCGAGTTGCGCCATGACGTTCCGCGTGGTCTTCTGCGCCTCGTCGAGTGGAACCTGCTTCAACGTCGAACCACTCTCGACGATCGCCTTGTGGAAGAGACCCTTCGCGGACGGCATCGCGAGCAGCGTGCTGACTTTGCCGCCGCCGCCCGACTGACCGAAGATCGTCACGTTGCCGGCATCGCCGCCGAAGCCGCGCGATGTTGTCGCGCACCCATTCCAGCGATGCGACGATGTCGAGCAGGCCCACGTTTCCGGAATCCTCGAACCTTCCCGCCCACACCGCCCAGATACAGGTGGCCGACGATGTTCAGCCGGTGGTTGATGCAGACGACCACGACGTCGCCGGTGCGGGCCAGATTCGTGCCGTCATAGCCGAGCGACGATCCCGAACCGTACGCGTAGCCGCCGCCGTGGATCCACACCATCACGGGCCGCCGGCGCCCGGCGTTCTCACTGGTGGCGACGCCGGTGAAGACATTCAGGACCAGGCAGTCTTCGCCCTGCTGTGCATTGGATCGCAGTCCCCAGCCGATCGCGCCGGGAGTCGGCGGCACCTGCGGTGAAGAATGCCCGTTCTGGAACGCGTCGCGCACGCCCGTCCACGGCTCCGGCTTTCGTGCGCGGCATGAAGCGATTCGCCCCGGCGGTGGATGCGCCGTAGGGGATCCCCCGATACACGGCGACGCCGTTGTTGACGACGCCGCGTACCTTGCCGGCGGTGGTGTCCACAACAGGCGCGATGGATTTCGACGCGCCGACGGGAGCGGCGCTTGCGGAGGCCAATTCCGGTAAGCCTGGGATCGCAGGGATTGCGGCCGCGGCGGTGACCCACAGCGACGATCGAAGCAGCGCGCGCCGGCTGAGATCGAAAGGCTTGTCTCCCATGACTGACTCCCTACTTGCGCGATCCAGCCAGGTAGGCCTTCGCCTGCTGCCCCACGATGTCCACCAGGTTCCCCATCGAGAGGTTGACGTCGATGAGGTGCAGCCCCCACATCGCCAGAGGCTGCCCCGCGGCCATGAGGTCGCCGGTGATGTCGTCGACACGGGGATCCGACGGATCGCCATGAACCGTCACTTCCAGGTACGTGGCGTTTTCGTTTGACGCGCACTTCGCGGTCAGCAGCCCGGGCACGCTGACCCACGGTGTGTCGATGGGCGGCTCGGAATTCGTCGACGTCGACATCGTCCATGGCTTGGGCGGCGCCGTTCCGACGATCGTACTGCCCGCCTTCGAGAGATAGGCATGAAGCTGGCCGGCGCCGCCACCAAGGGCCGCCGGGTTGGTGCACGCCGCCACCATGTTCGGGTCTGTCACTTTTCCGAACAGCGTGTTGGCCGGCGGCGGCACGGTCGAACGAAACGACGCGTACGTGACGACGCAGCCGGTCTGCGAGGCCGAGTGGCAGAGCGGCAGGTGCTGAAAGGTGCCGCCCACATCCTTTCCGCGCGGAACGGCCAGCGTGGCGCCGAGCAGGATCGCCGACACCATCCGCGACTGCACCGGCTTGCCGTCGATCTCATTGCGAATGAGTTCCAGCGAGAATGAACGAGCCCTGCGAGTGGCCGATCAAGACGACGCCCCGGCCCCCATTGTCGTGCTCCAGGTAGTAGTTCCACGCGTCGCGCACATCGTTGTACTGGAGTCCTTGCGCGAGCGAGGCGCCGGCGCTGCCGGACGCGAGCCTGGTCCGCAGCCCCGCCAAGGTGACCTGTCGATAGAGCGGCGCGTACGACCGGCACTTCGACCCGAAGCGCGCGAACTGCTGGCGGATGACGTTCAGTTCCGCGGGGTCGGCGTGCATGTCGCTGTTGGGAGTCGGGTCGGTGGACACGGTCGGGTACACGTAGAAGCAATCGATCGGCGCGTTCCCATCGGCTGTCCACGTTTCCCGAGTGAGCTTGCCGTCAGCCGCGACCACGGTGGTCGTCAGATCGACGTCGCAGGCGTCGTGACGGCCAGGACGGCAGAGCCAGGACGCGACGTCGCTGTAGGAGTTTGGCGGCGGGACGGCCGCGGCGGCGGGTTGCTGCGCCGGCGGCGACTGGGGTGACGCTGCTGACAGGGGTGACATCATCGACATCGACATCGACATCATGACGGGCCCGCACAGACACACAGCGACCACGGCGCCGATCGAAGATCGTCTAGACATGGCAATCCCCTCGCGTCACTTCGGCTTGGACGGGTCGGCCGGGTCGGAGCCGTCCACCGGCGCACCCGTGCCCGACGATCCGAGGAACAGCTTGCGGCCGTCGGCATACGTGATGTTGCGGCCGTTCGCGCGGAGCAGGTTGTGATCGCGCGCCTGATAGCCGTCCACCACGATGAAGGCGCCGACGACCAGCGACTCGCGGGTGACGCCCCGCCGGAGCAGCGAGTTGGGCGATCCCCCCTCGACCATCCACACTTCCTTGGTACCGTCCGGCTTGGTGATTTCGAGGTGGATCCACGAATGCGGATTCACCCATTCCACTTTTGTGATGGGCCCTTTCAACAGCACCGGCTTGTTCGGATCGAACTCGCTCCCGAACGCGTGATGGGCCAGGAGTGGCGTCGCGGCGGCACACGCGAGAGCGGCGCCGGCCAGGGCGGTTGACAGTATCGTTCGCATTTACCTGGTGCCTTTCTTTGCTTCGGCGTCTTTCTTTGCTTCAGCTTCGCGCAGGCGGGCGCCACTCAGGATGCCTCCGAGCGCGTAGTTCGCTTCGTGACAGGCATACTCGTACATGTGATCGTCGGTCATCGGCCACGAGTACTCTCCGGTCCACGGCCTGGCCCACGTCGCCGGATCCTCGATCGTGAACCGGTACTTGAGCGTGCGCGCATCCATGCGCGTGAACCGCTCGACGACGTGGAGGTTCTCGGTTGACCCGCGGTACCGCGTCTTCTCGGTGAAGTTCGTCGTGTCCACCACCAGGGTGTCGCCCTCCCAACGGCCGACCGAATCGCCCATCCACTTGCGGATCGTCGAAGGGAGATGCTCGGCGTTCATGCGAACCATCCGCGCGTCGTGCACCATCTCGGTGAGGATCATCACGGACGTCGGCGTCTGCACGATCTGGTGGAGGTTGTTGTAGAAGTAGTTGGGCAGCACGGGAGGTCCCGAGGTCGAACCGAAGCCAAGCAGGCACCGCTCGCCGAGCGGACGTCGCTCGGGGTCGTCGTAGGAGCCCGCCGGCTCGAGGCCCGGGTCTCGTCGTGCTCTCGGCCGCGTCGGACGTGGGTCGCGCCGCAAGCAGCCCGCCCAATCACACGCTTTCGTCGCTTCTGGCGTCAGCGGCGGCACTCGTCCGTCCGGCGGATCGACGACGATCGACGAGCGCTTCTGTCCGTCGACCGTGCTGTAGTGGGTTCCGCGGTCGAGCCAGAACGTGTTGTAGCCGCCGACGTTGCCCGCGGGGCCGACCGAACCGTCGCCGCCTTTCGGCGGCGCCTCACGATCGCCGCGAATCGGCGCCCGCGCTGCGCCTTCCTGATCGGCGACGTCTCTTTCGAGCTTCGCGGCTTCGGCGTCCGAGAGGACGGCCGGCAGGCCCGCGGGCCGCTCGAGCGGCGTCAGCATGGCGAGATCGTACATGCCGGACAAATCGGGATGCCCGTCCGGCGCGCGCGGGATGGCAGGCCTCGCCTGTCCCGCCTGTCCCGCGACGTGGACCGGCGAACCCGTGATCGCAATCATGAGCGCCGCTGTCGTCGCCATCGTCACGGCAGCGGCCCAGCCGGCGGTCGGCGAGCAGATCGATTGCGCATCCGAAGCCTCCAGGTCACCGGCCGAGCGGCTGCTTGCGCCACTGGCCGTACAGCAGTTCTTCGACAAACTCCACGCACTTGAAATCCATGAGCTGCGCGTTCTTCTCCAGGCGGCGGTACAGCGGCATCGCTGATCTTCCACGGTCGCGAGAACACCTTCGGATCCTCGATGGTGGCTTCGTAGCTGATCACGTCTGGCGCCGTCCGCGTGTAGCGCTCGACGACGTGCAGCGCGTCGCTGTGGAAGTTGCCCGAGCGATCGAACCACGACTGATCGTTGAATCCGGTGACATCGACGACGAGCGTGTCGCCGTCCCAGCGCCCGACCGACTGCCCCATCCACGAATCGACGGGCGGCCGGCCCGGGTCTTTCAGGTAGCACGTTGCGCGTCGCACCCGCGTACTCGTACGCGATGAAGATCGCATTGGCGCTCTGCAGAATCTGAAACGGATAGCGGCATGTAGGTGGCGCGCGGCACGCCGGGCAGGTAGCACTTGATCTCCGGGTCGCGCTCGAGCCAGCGCTCCTGGTTCTCCTTCTTTTTCCTGGCGGCTTCGGGCAGGTACGGGATCGAGCCGCCTTCGACGACGCCGAGACCCGGCGGCACCGATCCGACGGCGCCGAGCGCCAGCACCGCAGTCGCCGGCACAGGTCCGTAGGGGCCGGGTCGAAGGGCCAGCGCCGGGCGCGCGACGTGTGCTTCAAGATCGTCGTTGGCTTCGTTGAGCGTCTGCCAGATCCCGTTCAAATCGGGCGTCCCGTTCGAGAGCCGTGGCGCGCGATACGCGGCCGGCGCCTGTCCCGACACCGGCCGGACGGCTGTCGCCAGCACGGCGCCCACGCAGGCCGCGGCGATCGCCATCATCACGTGTCGAACTGCACTCTGCATCACCGCACACCTTCTTGGGCTTTACGAGCTTTACGCCGACTGCGAGAGCCGCCGTGCAACAGCGCCGGGTTCCGCCCCAACCGCAGAAAAGTATACGCGTCCGTCGCCAGCGGCCAAAGCGGCGCGGCGGGGGCTACCGGCCGGCCGGTCGGACAATCAGCATAGCACCGGCGTGGGCTGATACACTCACCCGCGTGAAGGCCGTTCTCTGCAAAGCATACGGGCCGCCTGACTCTCTGGTGGTCGAAGATGTACCGTCGCCGGCCATGGGTCCTGGCGACGTGCTCGTGTCGGTGACGGCGGCCAGCGTCAATTTCCCCGACGTCCTGATCATCGAGAACAAGTATCAGATGAAACCGCCGCTGCCGTTTTCGCCCGGCTGCGAAGCCGCCGGCGTGGTCAAGGATGTCGGGCGCGATGTCGAACACGTCACACGCGGCGATCGCGTGATGGTGGTGACCGGCTACGGCGCATTCGCCGAGGAAATCGCCGTCCCCGCGCCGCGTCTGGTCCCCATTCCGGACGGGATGGACGACGTGACGGCGGGGTCGTTCCTGTTTACGTACGGGACGGCCCATCACGCGCTCGTCGATCGAGGTCAACTGCGGGCCGGCGAAACATTGCTCGTCTTGGGCGCGGCGGGCGGCGTCGGCCTCGCCGCGGTCGAAATCGGGAAGGCCGCTGGCGCGCGAGTCATCGCCTGCGCCTCGACCGACGACAAGCTCGCGGTCTGCCTCGCCCACGGCGCCGACGCGGCCATCAACTACGCGACCGCGAGTCTCCGCGACGAGGTCAAACGGCTGGCCGGCGAGCACGGCGTCGACGTCGTCTGCGATCCCGTCGGGGGACGGTTTGCCGAGCTGGCGCTGCGCTCGACGGCCTGGGGCGGCCGATTCCTCGTCGTCGGCTTCGCGGCCGGCGAGATCCCGACGATCCCGTTGAACCTCCCGCTCCTCAAGGGCTGCGCGATTGTCGGCGTGTTCTGGGGCGGATTCATCGTGCGCGAGCCGGCGCGCTACCGAGCAGGCGTCAACCAGCTCTGTCAGTGGTACCGCGAGGGCAGGCTGAAGCCACATATCGATCGAACCTTCCCGCTTGAGCAAGCCGCGGAGGCGCTGAAGCTGATGGCGACACGCCACGTCACGGGCAAAGTCGTGCTGACCGTCACTGACGCCTGCCGGTGAAGGTCCCGTTCCCAAGCTCGCCGAGCTTGATCGTGCCCTTCATCGTGTCCTGACTCTCGATCGTGCCCGTGTAGACCACGTCGAGATGAATTCCCTGGACCTCGGTCCCGAACGAAAAACTGATGTCCCTCCCTTTCACCGTGCCGGTGAAATCGAGGTCGCCGAGTTGACCCGCGTAGTGGCCCGTCAGCCTCTCGCCGTCCTGCTTGAATGTCACGGCAGGCGTGCCCGAGCCAGCACCGGTTTCGACTTGAAACGTCCATTTTCCGGTGACGTCAATCTTCGGGGCGCCGGCGTTCTGTCCCGCCGACACGCGCGAGCTCGCCACAAGCACCGCGAATACCGCGGCCGCAACTACCAGGCGCATGAACGGCTGTTTCATCGCAACTCCTATCGCGCGGGTTGTGCCGCGCCACGTAATTTTGTCTTAGAAATCTGTACGAGCCGCGTCCGCACGTCCGCCAGCTCGGGGAGATCCCGATCGGCGCGACTCCAATGCTTCAGCGCCAGCTCGTATTCCGACCGAGCCGCTTCGCGGTCGCCACGGTGATCGGCCACGAGGGCCAACGCGTAGTGCGTGCCCGCGTACGCCGAATCGTGCTCGCGCATCTGGCTCGCCGCCCGATCGGCGAAGTCCCAGTCGCCGGCGTCCCTTGCGGTACGCGCGATGGCTTCGAGCATGAACAGGCCTTGTATCCACGCATCGGGTCCAGGGGCCGCGCGCACCTTCTGCATCACCTGCTCGAGCGCCGCGCGGCCTTTGTCCCGTTGACCCGTGCGCAGGAAGAACCCGCCCTGCAGTTTTGCCAGCGAGGTGGCCACGAGGGCTCCGCCGTCCGGCGCCTTTTTCAACTCCGCCAGGGCGGCGTTTGATTCGTCGGCGGCTCTCTGGAACCTGCCGGTCGCGAGCATCGCCTCGCCCGCCTCGACGTGTCCCGTCGCGCGGACGATCGGCGAGGGATGCGCCGCGAGCACCATCGCCGCCGCCAGCGCTTCGTCAGCGCGCCCGCGCGCCAGCAGAAACACCGGCCACTCGCGCTTGTTGAACTCCTGCGTCACGAGGTTGGAAGGAATCGCGAACGCTCGTTTCAGGAGCGGCTCCGCCTCGCCGACCCGTCCCACGTACTGATACGACGTCGCGAGGAGGTCGAGGTTGTGGTGGTGGTGCCATTCGTACTCGACGGGGATCCTGTTCGGCCTCGAGGTACTCGCTGCCGAGACGATCGGCCGCCTCGAATGCCGCAATCGCCTCGTCGACGCGTCCCGCGCGCCGGAGGCTGTGACCCTGCATGTGGTGCGCATGAGGGACGGCAGGCGCCATCCTGACGTACGCCGCCGCCTGCGCGAGCGCCTCGTCCAGACGGCCGGCGTTCTCGTACGCATGCGTCAGGTAGTGATGCCCGGCGAAATGATTCGGGGCAAGCGCGAGCGCCCGTTCGTAGAAACGCCGCGCGCTCGCGAGTGCTGCCCTGGCCGCGCTCGGCCGGGTCCGGGGATTCGGCGAGGCCCCGCAGCAGCCAGAGCTCCTCGTCTGCCGGAAACGCCGAGAGCGCCTCGTCGAGGAGCGTGCGGTACGCCGCCAGCCTGCTCACATCAGTCGGCGCGCGCTTCGGCGGCCATCTGCAACGATCGAAGATCGATATGCCGCCGATCGTGATCGCTGGCCGCCAGGGCCTTCGCACGATCGAGTGCCGCCCTGGCGTCTTTCGGCGCGTTCAGCTCGGTGTAGGCGATGCTCAGCTGGCCATGCGCCATCGCCAGCGATGCGTCGAGCTTCAGCGCCTGGTTGAACGAGCGCGCGGCTTCCACCCACGCGTAGGAATGCAGGTACGCCAGACCCTGATCGTAAAACGCCTGCGCTTCGCGCGACGACGTCGACGACGCGTCGTGGGCGGCGCCGATGCCGGCGCGCAGCGTGACCGGGCGATGGAGCAGTTCGGCGGGAACGACGGGGATCTGGTGGGACGAATGCAGATCCTGTGCGAAGCCGAGCCGCGCGCTGGCGACGACACACGCGAGCACCGCGACCCGGCTTCGCACCAGACAATCACCTCTTCAGAAATCGAACTGCCCGCCGATCTTGACGAACCGCGACTGCAGCACGTTGGTCGGACGGAGATACGCCGACGTGGCGGCCGTCGAGAACGTGTTGGTGACCGCGAAGGGCCAGTTGCTGTTGAGGAGATTGTACGCGTCGAGGTTCACCTGGAATCGATACTTGTCGATCTTGAAGCGCTTCCGCCACGCGGAGGTCGAGCTGGTTGAGGTTCTCGGTGCCGTAGTTGGCGCCGTTGGCGATCAGGTTCACGTCTTGGTGGTCAGCACCCGCCGAGTACGCGCGGCCGAGCGTCGTCGCCGACGCCGGCGTTGTGGACCAGGTCGCCAGGACGCTGTTGCCTCCGATCGTCGCCGTTCTGCACGCCACGGGTGAACTGATAGACGGCGCTGAACTGGACGTCGAGCGGCAGCGTGTACGAGCCGGACAGCTTGAGGTCCGGACGATAGCGAGAGCTCCTGGTGGCACGCCTTCGTGCCGTCCGGGAAGATCTCCGCTACTTCGGTCAGCGCGATCGATGACGGCGGATTTGATGCCCGCGTTGACCAGGTTGCACTGGTCGAAGGTGCGCTTCTGCGCGCCCGCGCCGATTTGGAAGAACGCGCCAGCCCTGGGACGCGAGTTCACCGAAAACCCAAAGCCCTCGTAGATGTTCGTCTGCGCCGCCGTAGTTGTACGAGAAGGTGAGGGTGCTGCTCGCCGGCAGGTTGACCACCGACTGCTTCAGGTCGTACAGGCCGCACACCTGGTAACCGCCGCCGCCCGGCAGGATTCGAGTCGGCCGGAGCGTTCGCACAGAACGGGCCGTCGTAGCTGCCGTTGGTCGAAGCTGTACCGGTTGTCGACGGTGACCGTCTGGTTGCCGAACTTGCGGCGATACCAGTCGCCGGAGATCGACACGCGCGGCGTCAGCTCGTGCTGCACGCTGACGTTGTATTCCCAGTTGTAGCCGCGGGCTCCCCAACCGGTCAGCACCGCCGGGTCGGTCGTCAGCGTCGAGGGGATGTTCTTGCCGAAGTTCGGCGTGGCGTCGAGTTCGGTCAGCTCGTTCAGCTGAATCTGACCGGCTGCGTCGAACGGCGAGCCGTTGCGATCGCGGTCTGTCCACGCGCGGGTGTCGAGCAGGCCGACCGACGTTTCGGGATTGTTGTTGTCCGTGATGCTGCCAGAGCGCGAGGCCAACGCCGGCCACGTAGCGGGCGACGCTGGCCTTGATCGCCGTCTTCCCGGTGCCGAAGAGGTCGAACGACACGCCCACGCGCGGACTGATATCCTTCCAGTTCGCCACTTGACCCGTGCAGCCTTTGTTCAGGTTGTTGATGCCGTCCGGACAGTCGTCGTACTGGACTGCCTGGTTGAACGTGCCGGCCGGAAGCGTTTCGGGCTGCGTCTCGCTGATGAACCAGTCCCAGCGCACGCCGGCGCTAATCGTCGCGCGCCTGATCGTCCACTTGTCTTGAGCGAACACGGCGCTGTCGTTCTTGACCGCGTTTTTCCTGTCGGTTGGCAGGCGAAGGGTGACCGACACGGGCACACCGGAGTTGTACGTGACCGGCTGAACGTCGCTGGTGTACTGCTGGGTGAGGCGCCAACGACCCTGGCTGATCGTGGTGCCGAAGCGAAACGAGTGCGAGCCGGTGACGTAAGAGACCGCAAACTGCTCCGTGAACAGCTTCGAAAAGTGATCCGCCGGGTTGTTCCAGGCCCCGGCGATCTTGTTGGTGCTCAAATCGTTGATCGTGACGAGCGGGATGGCCCCCGCGAAGACGCCAGGCTGGTAGAGCTCATGTACTCCTGATCGTAGACACCGCGAGGCCCGCGTCGAACAACAGCTTGTTCGAGTGTGTCCGCGTATATTTCGTGACCGAGACGAAGCTGGTCGGGGTCGCCTGGATCGCGGACGCTTCCGGAGGCACCGTGCGCCGCGATGCCCCAGTGGCCACGCACCTTGTCCTGCTCGTCGTGATAGTACGACACCTTGTCGCGCTGACTGGCCTGAAACGTGACGCGCCCGCTGATGCTGCGGATGTGACCATCGTCGATACCGGGCTGGCTCGTGTCGGCGACGTATTTGAACGGCGACGGATCCTTATCGAAGAAGCTGTCGGCCACGGTCTTGTTCACGCCCAGGTACCTGAACGCCGCGTAGAACCAGACTTTGTCGCGGGCGATCGGTCCACCGAAGCCGGGGTTGAAGTCGTAGTTCTTCGTGAGCCGGCTGACGTTGGTGAGGAAGTTACTCGTCTTGTTGAACGTCGTGTCGCCGAACAGATTGGATCGGGTGCAGGCCTGACCCACGCCCGGAGACCCGCAGTTGTCGGAGGACCACGATGAAGGCGTGTAGTTGCCGAAGACGACGCCGTGGAACGCGTTGCCTCCGTCTTTCGGCACCATGTTGACACGCATGCCGCCCTGAC
This sequence comes from uncultured Acidobacteriota bacterium, assembly GCA_963755195.1. GTDB lineage: Bacteria > Acidobacteriota > Vicinamibacteria > Vicinamibacterales > CAVVIG01 > CAVQJU01. The sequence continues at coordinate 195,074 of CAVWIZ010000003.1, forward strand.
CCATTTCGGCCGAATCAGCGCCCGTCACATAGCTGATTTCCTGCAGGCTCCCGTCGTTCCAGTACACGCCGCTGTAGGCGCCGTTGGCGCACAGGTTGTTGAGGCGCATGCCTTCGATCGTCTGCACCGTGTCGGCCGACCCGCGAAACTGGAGGGGCGACTGCTGCAGGCCGCCCGAGCCGCCGACGTCGCGCGAGAGCGCGCCGCCGCCGCCGAGCGCGATGGTGGTGCCCGGAATCATGATCCCCACGGCCTGAATGTTCCGGCCGGTCGGAAGCGCGTCGAGCACGTCACGAGTCATGACCGTCCGCGTCGTGATGTTCTGCACGTCGACGATCGGCGACTCGCCCGACACGCTGATCGTCTCCGAAATCGCGCCGACCTTCAGGTCGGCGTTGACGGTCGACGTGAAGTCCGAAGTGAGCTCGATGCCCTCTCGCCTGACGGCGCTGAACCCCGCGAGCGTGAAGACTACCGCGTATGTGCCGGGACGCAGGTTGATGATGTTGGTACTGTCCGGCGCCGTCGGTCACCGCGGACCGGGTTTTCTCGATCAGCGCGGGACTGGACACTTCGACGGTCGCGCCCGGCAAGACGGCGCCCGAGGCGTCCTTGACGGTGCCCGCAATCGCGCTCGTCTGCGCGGATGCGGCGACGGGACAGAGCACGAACACGGCGAGGACGACGATAATTCGCGAGGCGAACGTGCGCATAGTCAGGTCTCCCTCCCTCAGTTTCCAAACTCGCCTGCTACCGACCGGTCGGTTGGCCGGGAGCATAGCACTGGCCGTGCGGCAGGACAACGTTGTTTCTGCAATCTGTTTTGGGACCCCGGACGGCCCTATACGTCTTTTTGGATCACCATGGAATGACGCCATTTCCGCGCCGCCTGGTTGACGGGGATTGACGGTCCGAGGTACAAGCGACCGATGCCCGCCCGTCGTCAGCCGGCCCCCAGCCTCACCGCCAGACGCGCGGAAATCTGCCGGACGGCCGCCCAGATCTTTCGCGACCGGGGATTCGACGCCACCTCGGTCAGCGATATCGCGCGCGCGCTCGGCATGACCAAGGCCGGGCTCTACCACTACTTCGTGAGCAAGGAAGCCCTGCTGTTCGAAATCATCTCGTTCGGCCTCGATCGGGTGTACGACGAGGTCATCACGCCGGTGCGGGCCCTGCGCGATCCCGAAACGCGGCTGCGGCAGCTGGTGCTGCGCCACGCCCGGATCGTGACGCGCGCGCACGGAGCCATCGCGAGCTTGTCTGACGAAACCCGCGCGCTGCCCCCGCCGGCCAAGAGAAAGGTGGAGCAGCGCATGCGCGTCTATTTCGATCTCGTGCGCGGCACGCTCGCCGAGCTCAAGGCCGCGGGCCGCCTGCGCCGGGTCGATCTGACGGTCGCCGCGTTCAGCCTGCTCAGCACCATCCTCTGGATCCCGCGCTGGTTCCGCCACGAAGGCCGGCTCACCGAAGAGCAGGTGGCCAACGAGGTCGCCAATCTCGTGCTGGGAGGGCTGCTCCTGCCGCAGTCCGCGCGCGCGCGCCGGCCAAAACGCCGATCCGCGTAGACAACTGACAAAGACCTGCCACGATCAACGCAGAGATCGCTGAGAACGCAGAGTTCTCTTTCTATCTTTCTATCTTGAAGTCTCTGCGAACTCCGCGTGCTCTGCGCTGAGCGTCGTGGATGTTGTCGCACCAAATCAGCCAGGACGTCGCCACTAGGCTCGCTCCGCCATCTCGGCGGCCTGGCGCGCGAGCGCGCTCACACGCACATCGAAGCGCGCGAATCGTGGATCGTCGGTCTGGCCCCGCGCGTAGCGGCCGTAAATCTGCTGAATGACGACCGCGACTTTGAACAGCGCGAATGTCTCGTAGTAGCGGATGCCCGAAAGGTCGCGGCCGCTTTGTTGCGCGTAGCGGTCAACGATGTCTTCGCGGCCGAACCAGCCCGGGCGATCGACGACCGAGGCGAGCGCGTCGCCGGGATCGCCGGGCCTGCCGGGCGTCCAGTACGCGAGGAGAATTCCGACGTCAACGAGCGGATCGCCGAGCGCGCTCATCTCCCAGTCGAAGACCGCCACCAGGCGCGTGACGTCGGATCGATCGAGCATCACGTTGTCGAGCTTGAAGTCGCCGTGAACCACCGCGGGCTGCGCGGGCTGAGCCGGCAGATGCGCCAGGAGCCATTCGGCGAGCGCGTCCATGTCGGGCACGTCGGAGGTTTTCGACCGCTGCCAGCGATCGGTCCATCCGCGAACCTGCCGCTCGACGAAGCCCGCCGGTTTGCCGAGGCCCGACAGCCCGTGGCGCGCGACGTCGATCGCATGCAGATCGGCCAGCGCGTCGACGAGCGCACGACTCACCGCGCGACGCACGTCAGGGCGACCCATGATCTGCGCCGGCTCTTCGTGACGGATGACGAGACCCTGCCGCCGCTCCATCGCGTAGAAGATCGTGCCGATCACGGTGGTGTCGTCGCAGAGCAGGTACGGCCGCGGCGCGAGCGGGAAGAGCGGCTGCATCGCGGCGAGCCAGCGATGCTCGCGCGCCATGTCGTGAGCCGTCGGCGGCACGGGGCCGAGCGGCGGGACGCCGAACCACGATCTCGACCTCGCCGAACCGCACGAGATACGTCAGGTTCGAGTGGCCGCCCTGGAACTGCTCGACCTCCATCTCGAGAGAGAGATCGAGACCGGGGATGCGGCAGGAGGGCAACTGCTCGCGAAGGTACGCCTGGAGCCGCGGCCAGTCGAGCTGCTCGGTCGCTCGAACGGGCCGCGCATCCTCGGACAAGCGACTCACTTGATCGCCAGCGGGTTGATGGGTGATCCCACGGCGCCCGTAATCGGCAGCGGAGGCGCCGCGAAGAAGAACTCGTACACGGCGTCGGCGGCGCAGTCTCTCGCCAGCTCGTCGAGCTGGAAGATTTCCCCAATCGTCAACCCCATGTTCACGAGGAACACCTGGTGCAGCGGCTGGAACGAATCGGGAATCTCGTTCGGCCGCACCTCCATGCCCCACGTATCGGTGGCGACCGCCGCCAGTTCGTGGTCGTGCACCCAGCCGGCCGTCGAGAACGAGAGTCCGGGCGCGGGGCCGCCCGCGTAGTCGCCCCAGCCACCCTGCGCGCCGCACATCGTCAACATGCCCGTTCGGACGAGCAACACGTCGCCCGACTGGATCTCGACGCCCTCGGCCTCGACGGCCGCATCGAGATCGTCTGGGGTGATCGCGTAGCCGGGTTCCAGCCACTGCACGCCTTTGACGCGGGGCAGATCGATCAGCACGCCTCGCCCGACGATGCCGCGAGCGACTTTGTCGATGCCGTTTCTGCGGGCGCCGCGACTCGAGACTTCGTTGGCGTCGTAGCCGTTGTAGATCTGGCCGTCGAGCAGGCAATGGCTGAGGGCATCCCACTGCGTGGCGCACTGCAGCGGCATGATGACCATGTCGTCGGTGAAGCCGACGCCGCCGGGAAACGTGACGGCGCCGGTCGTGCAATCCGGCCCGGTCAGCATCATGCGATGAATCGGGTTGAACCGCCGCGGCTGATTGACCTGCGGTCCCCTGGCATTGAACGGGATGGCCAGCGAAAACACGGCGCCCCGGCGGGCCAGCCGGGCCGCGCGCGCGATGACGTCCGGGGTGATGTAGTTCAGCGTGCCGCGCTCATCATCGGCGCCCCACTTCCCCCAGTTGCGATATCGCCGTCCGGTTTCGCGAATCACGTCGCTCATACCAGCGAATCTTAATTGAGAGCGCGTTGCAGAATGACGCGCATGTAGGGCTGAAGGCTAAGAGGGCGTTGCGAAATTGGCTCCTGTCAGGGCCGAGGGCTAAGCGCTGAGGGCTTTCCCGCCCACATCAGCCCTTAGCCCTGAGCCTTCAGCCCTACGCGCGTCATTTTGCAATGCACTCTTGGCCCTCAGCCCTTTGCCCTACAGCGGTCAGTGCCGTTGACTGGAACCACCTGTACTGTCCGACCGGTCGGTAGATCCGTGAACTAGGCTCGGCTACAATAGCTGCAGGCAAGGAGGCGCGCATGATGGCTTGCGGATCGCGGCGAGGGCTGGTGCTGGCGGGCGTGGTCGTGGTCGGATCCGCGGCGGCGATGGCTGCGCCGGGCTGGGCGGCCGACGCGCGCGCCACACCGGTCACGTTCTCCAAAGACATCGCGCCCATCTTTCAGGCGAAGTGCCAGGAGTGCCATCAACCGAATTCAATCGCGCCGATGTCGCTCGTCACGTTCCAGGAAGCGCGGCCCTGGGCGAGGTCCATTCGCGAACGCGTCGCGGCGCGCCAGATGCCGCCCTGGCACCTCGACCGCAGCGTCGGCGTCCAAAAATTCAAGAACGACATGTCGCTCACCGACGATCAGGTCGACACCATCGTCCGCTGGGTGGACGAAGGCGCGCCTCAGGGCGATCCGAAGGATCTGCCGCCCGCCAGGCCGCTCGTGACCGACAACGGATGGAAGGGTGAGAAGGACGGCTACGGCCCGCCCGACCTCGTGATCAGGTCGTCCGAGTACACGATGCCGGCGCAACACCAGGACGTGTGGTACCGGCCCATGTCCGACATCCCCATCACCGAGCCGCGCTGGGCCAGGATGGTGGAAATCCGGCCGACCAACATGAAGGGCCGGAAGATCATCCACCACTCGATCGCCTATCTCGTGCTGAACAACGACCCCGACGCCGTGAACACCGGGACGGCGACTGGGCCGAGCGGCCTCGACCGCGGCGACGACCTCGTGGACCGGCGTCCGCAACTGATGGAATGGGCGATCGGCAAGGGCTACGACCTGTTCCGGCCGGACACGGGAAAGCTGATTCTGCCGGGCGAGAAGATTTCATGGGACCAGCACATTCACGCCGTGGGCGAGGAAATCACCTCCGGATCTGAAATCGGGATCTGGTTCTATCCGAAAGGTCAGGAGCCCAGGAAGCGCAGCTACCTGATCGGGTTCACCGGGCTGAGGCAGCGCGGATTCCTCGACATCGCGCCCAACTCGATGTCGCACACGGAAGGCTTCACGGTGCTGAAGGAGAACGCGCTCATCACCAACTTCCAGCCTCACTTTCACTTGCGCGGCAAGGCCATGCAGGTGGAAGCGGTGCTGCCGGACGGCAGCACGCAGATTCTCAGCTACGTCGGCAACTTCAACTTCAACTGGATGACGAATTACATTTACGCCGACGAGGCGGCGCCGCTCCTGCCGAAGGGCACGGTCATCCATGTGAGCGCGTGGTACGACAACACGCGAGGCAACAAGAACAACCCCGATCCCGATCAATGGGTGGGCTACGGCGACCGGACCGTGGACGAGATGGCGCACGCGTGGATGAACGTCGTCTATCTGACCGACGCCGAATACCAGGCCCAGGTCGCGGGACGCAGGAACAAGACAACGATAAGAGCCGCGAACGAGCCGCGGCCGTGAAGACCGTCGCAGTCCTCTGCGCCGCCGGCGCTCTCGCCGGCGGCGTATTCTTGTCAGGCCAGCAGCTGCCCAGTGAGCCGCGGCGGCAGTTCGGCGCGAGCGTGACCGGCGCATTCGAAGGCTGGTTCGAGAACGCGGACGGCAGCCGCAGTTTTCTCGTCGGCTACTTGAATCGCAACCTGACGCAGGCGCTGGACGTACCGATCGGGCCCAATAATCGTATCGAGCCGGGTGGACCCGACCTGGGCCAACCGACGCATTTTCTTCCAGGCCGACACCACGGCATGTTCGTCGTCCCGGTGCCGAAGGACTTCAGTCCGCAGCAACAGTTCACGTGGACGATCGTGGCCAACGGTCAGTCCACCAGCATTCCTCTTCGCCTCAACGGCGACTACATCATCAACCCGTTCTCGGAAGTCGCCGTCGGGAACACGCCGCCCGCCATTCGGTTCGCGCAGAACGGACCGGCGATCCAGGGTCCACTGGCGGACCTCAGTACGGCCGCGGCTCGCACCGCCTCGCGCTCGGCGCCGCTGGCGCTGACGGTCTGGGCCACCGACGACATGAAGTACACGAGCGGCTCGGGTGCGCCGCTGAGAAGTCGGCGTCCACCGGTTGCGCTCACCTGGTCACAGTTCCGTGGGCCTGGTACGGCGACATTCGACAACGCGAAGCCTGAAGTGGAGAACGTGCCGAACGGAAGCGCGCCGTTCAGCGGGAAGGCGGCGACGAAGGTCACGTTCAGCGAACCGGGCGACTACGTGCTGCACATCACCGCGAACGACTACTCCGGCGAGGGCGGTGGAGGCTTCGTGTGCTGCTGGACGACGGCGGTCGTGAAGGTATCCGTCACACCCTGACAACGCCGCGTCTTTCATGCTTCCTGCGTCACAACACAGGGCAAACCAGACGTCGGATGATGTCGCCGGTCTTCACGGCGCGCCTGACGCGTCGGCGCCGACGATCGTCCGCTACACGAAGGCGTCGTGTCCGGCTTTAGCCCGCTTTAGCCCGCGAAGCTCGCGCGTATCCACGCCGGGGCTTTGACCGCTTTTCGGCAGTAACCCTTATTGCTCTCAACAGTTGTTTGGCACGCGGCGGCTGCACTCGGTGCCTCGGATACGCGCGAGGCCCACGCCTATTCCTGCTGCTCGCGTGTCAACGCGGCACCGCCGAGGGGCGTGATCATCGTGCTATCATCCCGGCCTCGTTGCACATACGAGTGATCGGAACGGTGAGCACCTGTCCGTGGTAGGCCGCGAGTGACCCGTTCCGGTCTACTCCATAGACTGTTAGACAGCTCGACTAGCACCCGGCTATCCAATCATGCAAGTGAACGACGTCCTTCCACGTCGCAGCGTCTCCAGAAGGTCGGAGCACACCTTCTATACCGGCATGTCGCTTCTGATAGCGGCGGTGGTATTTGCCGGCTTCGCCCGGACGTACTTCCTTCGCTCGTACTTTCACCCCGAGTCGTTGCCGCTCCTTGTCGAGCTCCATGGGTTAGTGTTCACGGCATGGATTCTGCTCTTCATCGCACAGACCACCCTCGTGGCGGCTCGGCGAACCGACATTCACCGCCGTCTAGGCTGGGTGGGTGCCGCACTCGCTGCAACGCTGGTTGTCGTCGCGTGGTTGACCGCACTCGGGGCCGTGCGTCACGCCGTCCTCGTTGGAGATGCCGAAGCCGCACGCGCATTCTTTGCGATTCCGATCAGCGACATCGTGGTGTTTGCGGCTCTCGTTGGTGCCGCCATCGTCTATCGGCGAGAGTCGAGCTCGCACAAGCGACTGATGCTGCTCGCGACGCTGGGCATCCTCGATGCGGCAGTTGCGCGCTGGCCACTGCACTTTGTCCAGACCACACGGTGGGGGCAATACGTCGTACTTGATGCGATCGTCTTGGCAGTCGTTGCGTACGACACTATGTCGCACGGACGGCTCGCTGGAGTGTACGCGTGGGGAGGCACCCTCGTAGTCGGCAGCCATGCGGTACGCGAACTCATCGGCCGCACATCCGCATGGCAGTCTATCGCGCGAATCTTTGTTGGATAACCCGTGGCGCGGATTCTTGAGCTGTCTAACAGCAACTGGAGCCGGCGGCGCATCTTTATGACGAGCGTACCTGCGCCGCGGCTCAGTTGCAGGCGTTAGACGGACTCAGCTGCGACGACGGATCATTGATCTGAGCCCGTGCAACTGTGACACATTTGTTTACTAGTGAGGTTAGTTAAGCGGCATGCCATCTACGATGATCGACTATGGCGCTTTAGGCGATCTGGAACGGATCGTCGGTTTCTTGATGGCTCTTGCAGCTGCAGTAGCGCTGACGTGGGTCGTCGAAAGGAATCAACATGTGGCTCCCGCCGATGAATTCAAGCAGGCCCGTAACATCGCGCTCGTCGCAACTGCGGTATTCATCGCATTGATATTCGTGTTCATGGCCAATTCGAGGCGGCTAGCGGCACTCGGCACAACTGCCGCTGGTGGCGTCGTTGGATGCTTGATATTCTTTCTCTGGAACGTGTGGTCTAGATTGCAACACGATCAGCAACCAAGTCGAATCATCACATTCCTCGGCACGTTCATCTTGTGCAGATTGTGTGCGGCAGCGTTGGCCTGTCGGCGGCCGGCCTTCTGATCTACGTGGTCAGAACGAATCCGCAGAACAGCGAGCGCGGAGTGGAAGCGCAAGCGCGCAAGACATATGCGGTAACGGTCGCACTCACTGGCCGTCGAGCTATCACCACCGTCGGTGCCACTGTTCCATTTCTGGCGTCATCGAGCCAAGTCAATTTCGGTTGTGAACAGACGGTGTCGGCAAGAGCGCTCTGGCAGGCTCCGTTAACGGCGGTTATCAGCGGAAACGTCAAGGCTGCGTGGATCAATACTGCGAACGCGAAGTCGTCTAGCGCAAACGCGTCAATTCAAGATGGGACGGTAGTGGGCTCAGGCACGATCACGGGACTGGACGTCCAAGCTATTGACATACCGTTCGCTGGGAGGATCGCAAATTGTCCTGGGGGGGGACACGGCGAAATTGTGGTGTCCGGTGAATACGTGACACGTAGTACCGGTGAGGAACCCTTTCAAGCAGAGTTAACTGGTTCTGTGAGCACATCGCCGGGTGAAGCACGAGTTATTCGGCTCGCTCTTCCAACTCCAAGCGATGTGGCGTTGCAAGGGGCGCTCGTGTCTCTTAGGCAAGGGGCAGACATCGTCGACAAAGCGACTATCGAGCTGAGGGGAGCGTCACCCAATGCGAGCCACTCGTCCGACAAGAAACTGTTTTCCGTGGTGCTGGAAGAGGGTCAACTTCGGATAACCCTGGACGCGACCATGTGAACGGACACATCGAGCAGATGGACGGACGTGCCTTCTAACTCGGCATGCAGCCGACAGCGGCTGGCGCGACAATGAGCCGCCGCGGCTGAAATGTAACCGTTAGACGGCTGATACAGACAGGATCCCGGAAGACTCGATCCGTGGAAAACCGGTTCACCAAGCTGCAGGGTCAATATCTGGCATTCGTCGTGGCGTACGTGACGTTGAATCGCCGCGCCCCCGCTGAGGCCGACTTTCAGCGGTACTTCGATGTGACGCCGCCGTCAGTTCACAACATGATTCTCACGCTCGAACGACGTGGTTTGATCAAACGCACTCCTGGTCGGGCTCGTTCGATCGAGGTCGTGGTCCCGCTCGGCGAAGTTCCGCCACTGGATTGAAGCACCGATGCACGATACTTGCGAGGGCCATCGTCAACAATTGCTCGACGCATTGCGCCGCTTCGTGGCAGATGCCAGAGAGATTGCCGGTATCCACCGCATTTCGCTGCTGGGCTCGATCGTGACGACCAAGCAGAATCCCAAGGACATCGACGTCCTTGTGGTCGTTGCCGACGATGCCGATCTGACAGCGCTGGCCACGTGTGCACGGCGGTTGCAAGGCCAGGCTCAGAGCTTCAATCGCGGGGCTGACGTGTTTCTCGCCGACGAACGGGGTACGTACATCGGCCGGACGTGCCATTGGCGAGACTGTCGGCCTGGTGTGCGGCAGTCGTGCGATGCTCTTCATTGCGGTCGGCGGCCCTATCTCCACGACGATCTCGCTGCCATTGCGTTGGACAGCACCTTGGTTCTGTCTCCGCCGATTACGCTGTGGCCAAAGGTCGAGCGTCGTGGCAAGCTGCCGGCGGACGTCGAAGAAGTGGTTGCGGCACTCGAACACGCCGTCTAACATCGCATGCACCAGACGGCGCGCCGACGTGATCGGATAGCGTGCCGCTGGTGATGCGTAACGTTGGGCGGACGAGATCCGCATGGATATGACACGTCGGGAAATGAACTGTTTGCGAACGTTCTGTTTCGTGTGCAGCGAGCTGGAAGCTAGCCGCTTCGGTAAGCAGTTTCGCGTCGCAGTGAGCAAGACCTATCGCACTCAGGCGGACGCCCTATCTGCTACCAGGATCCGCCGATTCGATCGGGATGACTTTCGATCATTCCTTCTTTCGTGGCGGAAGCTCACGCTTCAACAAGAGGCCGCAAATCTTCATCGAGTGATCCTAATTCTGGGACGCTATGGATCAGCGCCAGATCGGCGTCGACTGCGCAACATCAAGAGCATTCTGAACGACGCGTGCCGGTCGACTGCGGGAGTCCGAATGGGAATGGGTGAGCCGCTGCGGCCCATGGAGCCGGGCTTTGCGTCGGATACACTCATCAACGGAAGGCTATTTCACGATGACCCGACGCGCGCCGACGACATGGCTTTCATCGACGGTGCAGGCTCTATCGCCATTCTCGCGTTCACCCACTACGTAGTCCTCGTCTACAAGCAGGCTTCGCGGATCGCGGGGAGCATTGCCTTGCGGGGGTTGTGCGAAAAGCCCGCGTAGCTTCGAAGGTTCGCTCCCGATTGGGACCAGGAGGACACAGCGTTCTGGCGCATCGAACGATTCTGGGGCCGGGACGCGAGAAGGAGTGGGTACATCGCGCCGCCCAACACGCGTTGCACCAGACGGCCGCTCATGCGATCGTGTAACGGCCGCTGGTGAACGCTGGCCGTTGCGCATCAGTAGCGGCAACGATCAGGATCGATCCAAAAAAGGAGGACCAGTGTCACCAGACCCAAAGTCAGTTGGCGCGGCGATTGACGAACTGATTGCGGCTCTGGAGCCACTTGAAGCGACGGCCAGGCTGACAGCAATTCGGGCTGCCTGTGATCATCTCAATATTCCGCTGCAGGGAAGCCCTGGTCTCGGCGGTCCGCTCCTGACTTCTTCATCTGGCGAGCCGTCGACCGTGGACCCCCGTGCAGCGGGCCAAGTTGATATTCGTACGTTCAAGCAGCAAAAGGCGCCGTCTTCGGCAAACGAAATGGCCTGCGTCTTGGCCTACTATCTCCAACACTTGGCGCCAGCAAATGAACGGCAGCCGTCAATCTCTGCGGCTGATGTCGAGAAGTACTTTAATCAAGCCGGGTTCCCATTACCTCGAAGGTCCGATCAGTTGCTTGTAAACGCTCGCGCTGCTGGGTACTTCGAATCGGCTGGCCGCGGCGCATACAAGCTGAACGCAGTCGGCCACAACCTGGTGGCTCACTCGCTGCCTCGGTCCGGTGGGAAGCAGCCGCTCGACCGACAGCGGTTCGTCGCTCCGCGAAGGGTCGCCGCAGAAACGCGAAACGCGCCAACAAGAAGCGCTAGCGCGAGGTCCAATTCTGTGGTCCAGGGCCTCCGAGACCTCGGCGCGCGGCTCGTGTCGTTCGAGAGACAGCTCGCGAAACTGAAGGCCGCGTCAGTCACGCGAGCCGACCTTCTGACACTGGCGCAAGGAATAGTCGACGATTACTTCACGACCCTGCGGACCGCGCTGCAGGGCTCCGGCTTTTCTGACGCGGACCTGACTCCAATCGATTCGTGCATGCACGGCCTCCTCGAGTCGTCCCACAAGAGGACCGGAAAGTCGGCCTACAAAAGCCTCATTCGCGACCTCCGCAAGGTAGCCGTCGCTGCCGAAGCCCGCGTGCTCGCTTCTGCTGGTTCGCGAAGTGCTGGCGCGGCTGGTGACGCAACCGATCGCCGGATCATCGAAGTCCTCCAAGGCCTTGTGCCAACGGCGGCCCTCGCTTACGAGCAGGCTCTATTGGACATGGCCGCCGGCGGGAGGCTGTCTTGGCGCGGCCCGGCCACCGATCTCCGGGAGGCGCTCCGCGAAACACTCGATCACCTAGCCCCAGACTCTGAGGTCACGAAACACCCGGCTTTCAAGTTGGAGCCAAATGCGAGTGGACCGACCATGAAGCAAAAGGTCCGCTATGTCCTCCGACAGCGGGGCCACCTGCGGGCAGCTGTTGAAGCATCGGAGGCGGCAATCGATTCTGTCGAGAGCACACTCGGTACGTTCGTGAAATATGTGTCACTTCGGTCGAGCGTGTCGACCCACACCGCCACTGGGCGCGACGAAGTGATTCGCGTTCGAGATTTTGTCAGGGTCGCTTTGTGTGAATTGCTTGAGATTAGGATTGCCTGACGGGCGTTAGGTTCGGCGGCGGACCAAAGAGTTCGAAGGCAAGACGCGGGGCCAGAACATGCCATACATGTCAGATGCGCATTTGCTTCGGCTTCAGGAGGAGTACCGCGATGTCGCCCCAGTCGCGGCGGCGATGGCGAACCTGATGGAGAGAGAGCTTCAGGCGATCCTTCGAAGCGCAGACGTGTCCCTTGCCGTGCCTATCGAGAATCGCGTCAAGACGTGGGACTCCATCGAGCAGGGCTTTCTTCGGGCGGGCTCCAACCTTGGAGCGTTCCGTAGGTTTTCTGGCGCCACCCTATCGGAGTTGAGTGACCTCATCGGCATCCGGGTGATTGTTCTGTTTGCACGAGACATCGCGCGCGTGAGCGCCACCATCGGTGAGACCTTTCAGATCCTCGAAGCGGACGACAAGGGTAAACGACATGGCGTGGATCAATTTGGCTACGCCTCGGTTCACGTCGATGTTGCGGTCCCTAAAGAATGGTCGATCGTGCCGTCCATCCTGGCGTTTGATCGGTTCACGGCGGAAATTCAGATTCGCACGGTCGCGCAGCACATGTGGGCTGCCGCGTCCCATGAACTTCAGTACAAAGTCGAGCAGTCCGTTCCTGATGAGGTTCGACGTTCGATCCATCGAATCGCGTCGCTGCTCGAAACGGTTGACGCCGAGTACGAGCGCTTGCTGGTTGAGCGAGAGCAGTATCGTGCGCGAATCGAGGCAGATCGCGCCGACAGCAGGCTGAACACGGACATTCTCCGGGCCGTGCTTGACAGTCGGCTTCCTCGCAGGAACAAGGCAGGTTATGAGCCGTACTCGATGCTCGTTTGGGAGTTGACAAAACTAGGCATCGTTCGACGCAATGACCTGGAGGCCTTGATCGATCGACACGTAGAAACCGCATTGGCCGAGGACCGCGATACTGTTGGGCGAAGGACGGACCAAGGGGGAGATCACAACGACACCGATCACTTCTTTACGCACGCAGGCCTTCTCAACGTGATGTTGGAAAAGGAATTCGGGGTCGGCTTTCACTCGATCATCTTCGATAGGGTCGAAGCCGGAGTTGCAGGGAACCGAGCAAGCAAGAACCGGCCCGCGCCTAACCAAGCAATGAAGCCGACGCCGGCTCGCGGGAAAATCACGTGTGCCGGCGGCTTATTGCTGACGTTATTCCGACACGAACGAAGATTCGGTCTCGATTGAATACCGATACGCCAATGGCGTAGACTAGCACTCGATGCGGTTCGTCGAGACGCACGTGTTCACGGCCGCGATCCGGCGGCATCTGGACGACGAACGGTATCGGCAGCTGCAGATCGCGTTGATGCTGCGACCGGAGCAAGGGCCCGTCATTCAGGGGTCGGGCGGCCTGCGCAAGGTGCGGTGGGCAACCACCGGCTGCGGGCAAGCGCGGCGGGCTGCGGGTCATCTACTACTGGGCCCCCGGCGATCAGGCTTTCTACATGATGTACGCCTACACGAAGTCCGAGCAGGGCGATCTGACCCCGGCGCAGACTCGCCAGCTCGAGTCGAGTGGTTCGGGAGGAATTCAAATGAAAGACGGCGCATTTCAGGAACTGCTCACGAGCGTGCGGCAGGCCGGCGCGGATTCGGCGCGGAACGCGACGTGCGTCCAGGACGATTACCTTTCAGCCGACCGATGTGCAGGCGGTTCGGGCCAAACTCGGTGCGTCCCAGGCGGAATTCGCGCTCATGATTGGGGTGAGCGTGGCGACGCTGCGGAATTGGGAGCAGGGACGGCGGACACCGGACGGACCAGCCTTGGCTCTACTCCGAGTGGCCGCGCAGGAATCCGAAGGCGGTCATCGAGGCGCTGCACACGGAACCCAAACGAGGGGCGGCATAACACCAAAAGCTCGACCCGCATCGCGGCATACGCGCTTTTGGATCCCGAAGCTCGGCAGCGCAGCACCGCGGGTCCGACAGGCCTGAAGCTACTTTCTGACGTATCTCTTGACAGCGCGCGGCCCAACTTCCGCGCCATAGACGTTGCCGGCCGCATCGGCGGCGACACCCTCGGCCGCACTCGTCGTGGTGGCCTTCTCCACTGGATCCGGAATGAACGCCGTCACCCTGCCGTCTTTGGCGCTGCCGATTCTGATGCCGCGCTTCCAGCCGTCGTGGTTTCGCGAAACCGATTCGGATTCGGAATCAGCGACGTAGATGATGTCGTGCCTGTCGATGTAGATGCCGCTCGGACGGCTGAACTGCTTCCACTCCTCGAGAAACGCGAGGTCCTCGGTGAGAATCTGGATGCGATTGTTGCCGCGATCGCCGACGAACACCCGCCCGCGCGAGTCCATCGCGAGCGCGTGAGGCTGATCGAACTCGCCGGGCCCCGTGCCCTTCTTCCCCACACTCTTGATGAACGTACCGTCTTTCTTGAACCGCAGGAGGCGCGAGTTGGCGCCGCCGTGGCCCTCGGAAACCAGGATGTCGCCGTTTCTGGCCACCAGCACGTCGTTCGGCTGGTAGAAGTAGTCGGGTTCGGCCGCGCCGCCCGGCTTGCCCAGCGTCAACAGCAGGCGGCCGTCGGGACTGAACTTGAAGACCTGATGGCCTTTCGTGCTTCCGGGCAATGGTCCCGAGAGATTGCCGCCGCCGCGCTGTCCCGCCGGGCGCGGCGCGTTGTCCTGCCCGTCGGTCACCCACAGATTGCCGTCACGATCCACATGAATTCCGTGCGGAAAGATGAGCACGCCTTCGCCGAAGCTCTTCACGAGTTTTCCCGACACATCGAACTTGAGGATCGTCGGCAGATTCGAGTTCAGACACGTGTTGGCGCCGCATCGCTCGGCGACCCAGATGCTTCGGCCGTCCTTGTCGATCTCGATCGAGCTCGTCGAGCCCCACGTCCGTCCCTCGAGCAGCGTGAAGTAGTTCTCGATGGTGCGGTAAGGATTGGGGAGGTCATTGGTGGGCGGGCTGGGTGCGACAGGAGTTTGCGCGGTCGCGACGGCCGCCATCAGAAGCACGACCGCCGCTGTGTGTCGAAGCGCCCCTGTGATCGATATGAACGATGTCAGCGATGTCATCGAACCCTCCGCTGTCACGGCTTCCGTGCCGCGATCTGAATCTGCTTCAGCAGCTCGAGCTCCTTCGGAAGCTCCACCTGCGCCGCCGGATACTCGTTCACCGCGAAGATCGCCGCGATGATGTCTGACACCTGTTGCCTGCTGAGCGAGCCCTCATTGCCCTGCGGCATCGAGATGCGGATGCGCTCGGCCAAATCGCCGACGGTCAGCCCCGTCCAGTTCGACTGAAACGCGCCGCCGGCGAGTGCAGGCGCCACGTCCAGGCCGTTCAGCGCGGCACCGTGGCACGACGCGCACCGCTCGTCGTAGAGCACGCGGCCTCGCTGCAACTGCTCGGTCGAGTAGACGCCGTCCCAGACCGTCTTGCCGCTCTGGGCGCGAACGGGAGCGCGCGCGACGCAAATTGCGCTGACCATGATGAAAGCGAGGACAGCGCGAATCGACCTTGACGTCATCGCGTCGCCAGCCGCGCCTCCGTCGGCAGAGCGAACGACAGATATTCACCGGAGTACGCCCCGCCGCTCACGGCGACGAGGATGTACTGGCGACCGTCCGCCATGTACGTCATCG
The DNA here is from genome assembly GCA_963755195.1 of uncultured Acidobacteriota bacterium. Classification (GTDB taxonomy): domain Bacteria; phylum Acidobacteriota; class Vicinamibacteria; order Vicinamibacterales; family CAVVIG01; genus CAVQJU01. Next base: position 210,680 of record CAVWIZ010000003.1, read on the forward strand.
GCGATCCGCTCTGCTGCGCCGGCAGCAGCACCGCGCCGACTTCCTTCCCGGTCGCCTTGTCGTAGGCGCGCAGCATCGCGCCCCGCGGATGCGCCGGCGTGGTCGTCACCTGCGGATCGCCCATGACGACCAGCGTCTTGGTGACGACGGCGCCGACGGCGCCGCTCTGACCGGTTTTGGGGATGTTCAGACCCTGCAGCAGCGGGCTGTTTCGCACGACGTCCGGAGTGTCGCCGTGCGGCACCTGCCACACGATCTCGCCGCGATCGAGATTGATGGCGCTCAACAGGCCGTAGGGCGGTTTGACGATGGAGAGACCTTGAACCTGCGTCGCGCTCGGAGGAGCGGCGCTCTGCTCGCTTCGTCCGCGTCCCCGTCCGCCTGCCGGCGCCGGGGCGGCAGCCGCGCCGCGTTGAGGTGCATCAGCCGCGCTGCCGAAGCCGGGCCCCTCGCGCTCGACAAACGGTTGCCCGGCCGTGCCCAGGACGTAGCGGATGTCCGAGAAGCTGTCCGGCGGTTCGATGAGGCCAATCGGGAAGACAGCGGCGTTCGACGCCGGCGCGAAGACCGTGTGCGTTTCGGGATCGTACGCGGCGCCCGGCCAGTTGGTGCCGCCGTTGGCGGTGCCGATCGTCACGGCCGCGTACGGACCGCCGGGCTTGCTCAGGACCGGCGGCAGGAACATCGGACCCATGCGGTACGACTTCAACTGCTCGAGCGCCTGCTGCCGCAGCGCCGGCGTGAAGTCGATCAGTTCGCTCTCGGTCACGGCTTGCCGCGCGTACGGTGGAGGCTTGGTTGGAAACGGCTGCGTCGGGGACGTCTTCTCGCCGGGCACGTCGCTTTGCGGAACCGCACGCTCTTCGATCGGCCAGACCGGCTGCCCGGTTATCCGATCGAACACGTACAGAAAGGCTTCTTTGGTCGGCAGCGCGACGGCTTTGATGGGCCTTCCGTTGACGGTGATGTCGGCGAGAATCGGCGCCGACGAGAGATCGTAGTCCCAGATCGGATGGTGGACGATCTGATAGTGCCACTTCTTCTGACCCGTCTTCAGATCGACGCACACGAGGCTCTCGCCGTACAGATTGTCGCCGGGCCGATGGCCGCCGTAGAAATCCGACGTCGGCGACTCCACCGGCAGGTAGACCAGGCCAGCCTCCTCGTCGACGGTGATCTGCGTCCAGACACCGGTGTTGCCGTTCGCCGCCCACGAGTTCTCTTTCCAGGTGTCGCCGCCAGGCTCGGAAGAACGCGGCATCGTGTTGAACGTCCACAGGAGCTTCCCGGAGCGCACGTCGAAGGCGCGGGCGAGGCCTTTCGTGTTGTTGTGCGTCTTGACGGTCATGCCTTCCTTGAACGACGAGCCGACGAGGATGACGTCTCGCGCCACGGTGGGCGTCGAGTGAAGGCCGGCTTCGCCGGTTTCGAGCTCGACCGGCTTTCCGGTGCCAACGATCATCCCGACCTTCAAGTCGACGATGCCGTCTTTGCCGAACGAGGAGATCACGGCGCCGTTCTTCGCATTCAGCTCGACGAGCCGATAGCCCGTCGTCACGTAGATGATGCGATCGTCGCCCTTGCCGTCGGTCCAGTAGGCGACGCCGCGGCCGGAGAGCTGGCGCGGCGCAATCGCCGCGCGCGTGCCCTCGCGCAGACTGTGCGTCCAGATGACCTCGCCCGTCTTCGCGTCGAGCGCGACCACCGATCGCCTGGTGCCGCCCGTCGTATAGAGCACGCCTTTCACCACCAGCGGCGTGCCTTCGAGCTTGTACTCGGGCCGCGTGCCCAGGTTGTCGGTCTTGAACCGCCAGGCGACTTCGAGGTCTTTGAAATTCGACGCGTTGATCTGATCGAGCGGCGAGTACCGTGTGCCTCGGATGTCTCCGGTGTAGGCCGGCCAGTCGCCGTTCCTGGTGCTCGGAAGGCCGGCCGATTGGCCCGACGGCCCGACCGTCATCCAACTGACCGTCACGACGAGCGCAACGAGCGGCAGCGCGTATGAGAGTCTTCGCGTCATCGTATGCTCCCGTGGCGAGAGGGCACGCGCCCCGTTTACCGCGACGCGTCCTTCGGCCAGACCACGCCCTGGTCTTGCTTGGTGACCGGCGCCAGACCCTTGTAGACGAACTTCTGCAGCCGCTTCCCCTCGTAGGTTTCGGTCGTGTAGATGTTGCCCTTCGAATCCGTCGCGATGCTGTGGACGGCGTAGAACTGGCCGGGCTGGCGTCCGCCGTCGCCGAAGCTCGTCAGCATGTCCATGGACGCACGGTCGAAGACGTACACCTTTTCGTTCGCGCCGTCGGCGAGGTACAGATACTTCTGCGCCGCGTCCTTCGAGAACGCGATGTCCCACACCGATCCGTCGCCCCGCGTGTTCTTCTTGACGAAGACTTCCTTCACGAACTTGCCGTCTTTGGTGAAGATCTGAATGCGATCGTTCGGGCGATCGCAGACGTACACGAAGCCGTCTTTCGAGAGCTCGGCGCAGTGGACGGGGTTGCGGAACTGCTGCGCGGGCGGCGCGCTCGGATTGTAGGGCCCCAGGGCCGCGTCGTTCGGCTTGTTGCCGTACGCGCCCCAGTAGCGCTTGATCTTGCCCGAATCCATGTCGATGACCGCCACACGCTTGTTGCCGTAGCCGTCGGAGATGTACGCTTCGTTGCTCGGCTCGTCGAGAAAGATCTTCGCCACCCTGCTGAACGCCCAGAGGTCGTTGCTGCCGGCGTTCGCGTACGCGAAGCCGAACTGCTTCACGAACTTGCCGTCGTGCGTGAACTTCAGGATGTGGCCGTCGTTCGCGCCGTTGCCGCCAATCCAGACGATGCCCTTGCAGTCGACGGTGATGCCGTGGTTGCTCTCCGGCCACTCGTAGCCCTGCCCGGGTCCGCCCCACGCATGGACCATGTTGCCTTGCTGATCGAATTCGAGGACCGGCGGCGCCGGCACGCAGCAGTCGGCCGAGGGCGGATTGGTCGTCGCGTACATCTCTTTGGCGTCGAGCGTCGCCGCGCCGCGATGGATGATCCAGATGTGATCCTGCGTGTCCACGCCGACGCCGATCGTGCTGCCCATCCGCCAGTGATTCGGCAGCGGCTTCGGCCACATCGGATCGACTTCGAATCGCGGGGCCTGGACGCTCCCCTTGGCCTGCGCCGAGGCGGCCCGTCCGAGGAGGGCCTGCCCGATCGCGAGCGAGAGCAGGATTGCCAGAAACATCGCACCGATATAAAGATCACGCGTCCGTCTCATGACCATCCCTCCCTCGACGCGGCAGTATACCGCCATCCGGCAGCCGTCCGGAGAGGTTTCGGCTTGTGCGGCAGACCGACCGGCCGGTAGGCTGACCAGGTGAGGGGACGCGTGGGACGTGTGCTTGGCGCGCTCGGGCTGGCCGCGGGGTCGGTCGCGGTTCCTGCTCCCCTCGCCGCCCACGACATTCCCGCCGACGTCAATATCCAGGCGTTTATCAAGCCCGAAGGCCATCGACTGCGCCTGCTGGTTCGCGTCCCGCTACAGGCGATGCGCGACGTCCAGGTGCCCTTCCGTGGGCCAAACGTCGTGGATTTGACCCGCATCGAGCCGCTCCTTCGGGACGCGGCCGTGCAGTGGATCGGCAACGCCATCGAGGTCTACGAGGACGACCGGCGACTCGAACCGCGCGGCCTCGTTGAGGTACGGATTTCCGAGTTTGGCGACAAATCGTTCAGTTCCTACGACGACGCGCTGGCCCACGTGACCGGTCCGCGGCTGCCGCCAGCGAGCGAGGTGTATTGGAGCGCCGGACTTCTCGACGTCCTGTTCGAGTATCCGATTCAGTCGGACCGCGCCCGGTTTTCCATCCATCCGGGGCTGGCGCGCCTGGGTCTCCGCACGGTCACCGTGCTCCGGTTCGTGACGCCGGGCGGCGCAGTGCGCGCCTTCGAGTACTCGGGCGATCCGGGTCTCGTGCGCCTCGACCCGCGCTGGCACCAGGCGGCGCTGCGATTCGTGCGACTGGGGTTCTTCCACATCCTCGACGGGACCGACCACCTGCTGTTCCTCTGCTGCCTGGTGATCCCGCTCCGCCGGCTCCGCGTGCTCGTCGCCGTCGTCACCTCGTTCACCGTCGCCCATTCGGTCACGCTGATCGCGTCGGCGTACAACGTCGCGCCCGACGCCCTGTGGTTTCCGCCGCTCGTCGAAACCCTGATCGCGATGTCCATCGTCTACATGGCGCTCGAGAACATCGTCTCCGCGCGGGTCGGGCGGCGATGGCTGATCGCGTTCGCCTTCGGCCTCGTGCACGGCTTCGGCTTCTCGTTCGCCCTGCGCGAGACCATGCAGTTCGCGGGCGCCCACTTGCTGACGTCGCTTCTGTCGTTCAACGTCGGCGTCGAGCTTGGACAGCTCCTCGTGCTGGCGCTCCTCGTACCGGCACTCGAGCTCCTGTTCCGCTTCGTCGTCGCGGAACGTATGGGGACGATCATCCTGTCGGCGCTCGTGGCTCACACCGGCTGGCACTGGATGCTCGACCGTGCGGACAAGCTCCGGCAGTATCAATTCACATGGCCGTCGATCGATCTCGCCACCGCGGCGACCGCCATGCGCTGGCTGACCCTCGTCGTGTTGGCCGCGGCGCTCGTCTGGGTGGTGTCGAGAGTGTTCGCACACGGCGCGGGAAGAACCATCGCGCGTAAGGAAGAATGAGGTGTCATGAGAGAAGCGGTCGTGGTCGCAAGCATCCGGACGCCGTTGACGAAGGCGCATCGCGGGTCGTTCAACATCACCCGGCCTGACGATTTGGCCGCCCATTGCATCGGCCACGTCCTCGGCAAGGTTCCCCAGCTCGACCCGAAGGAAATCGACGATGTGATCCTGGGATGCGGTCAGCCGCATGGGCCGCAAGGTCACAACATCGCGCGCGTGGCGGCGCTGCGGGCCGGACTGCCGGTCACGACGCCTGGCGTCACGGTGAATCGCTTCTGCAACTCGGGACTTCAGGCCATTGTCCAGGCCGCGCACATGATCCTGCAGGAGGGCGCCGACGCCGCCATCGGCGGCGGCGTCGAGTCGCTCACGCTGGTGCAGCGCGACAGCTCGCCCAATCCGTGGCTGCAGGAGCACCGCCCGGCTCTCTATATGGTGATGGGCGAAACGGCAGAGGTCGTGGCGAAGCGTTACGGCGTCAGCCGCGACGCCCAGGACGAATTCGCGCTGACGAGCCAGCAGCGCACCGCGCGGGCGCAGCTCGAAGGATTCTTTGCCGGCGAGATCGCGCCCATGCGCGTCAGACGCGCCGTGATCGACAAGACGGGCCAGACCAGTGGCGAAGAGGACCACGAGGCCGATCGGGACGAGTGCAACCGTCCGGACACCACACTCGAAAGACTGCGCAAGTTACCGCCAGTGTTCGACGCCATCAGCGGCCACGGGAGCGTCACCGCCGGCAACTCGTCGCAGCTTTCCGACGGCGCGTCGGCGACTCTTCTGATGTCCATGGAGCGCGCCCGGGCGCTAGGCGTCACACCGAAGCTCGTCTTCCGGGGCTACGCCGTCGCCGCCTGCGAACCGGACGAGATGGGCATCGGACCGGTGTTCGCCGTACCGAAGCTGCTCCGGCGGCACGGACTGAGCGTCGGCGACATCGACCTCTGGGAATTGAACGAAGCCTTCGCATCGCAGGCGCTCTACTGCCGCGACACGCTCGGGATACCGATGGACCGGATGAACGTCAACGGCGGTTCAATCGCGATCGGGCATCCGTTTGGGATGACGGGCTCACGGCTGGTCGGGACGCTCGCCAACGCGCTGCTCGCGCGAAAGGCACGCTACGGCGTCGTGACAATGTGCGTTGGCGGCGGTCAGGGGGCAGCTGCGCTGTTCGAAGCCTGCGGTTGAGGTACACCACATGGGAACGAATCGCCGGATCTCGCGTCGCAAGTTCCTCGACACAACGGCGGGGGCGGGCCTGGCTGTCGTGGCTGGGCATTCCCTGCCGATCGCACCGGCCGACGTGGTCGTGCTGGCCGCGCAGGCTCCACAGGCCGCGCCTTTCGCAGGTGGTCCCGCGCAAGATCTGATGCTCGTCAACGGACGCATCCACACCATGGACGCTCGCAACACCGTCGCGAGCATGGTGACCATCCGCAACGGCCGCTTCGCGGCCATCGGCAACGCTCCGCAGCGTGGGGCAGCGCCGCCCAATACGCAGGTGATCGATCTTCGCGGGCGCACCGTCGTGCCGGGACTCATCGACACCCACCTCCACGGCCTCGATACGGCCGACCGCCCCGGCTACCATGCGCTCGACGTGGAGAGCGCGACGTCGATTCGCGAAGTGCAGGACGTGCTGGCGGCGCACAGAACGACCGTCCCCGAAGGCCAGTGGATAACCGCGATCGGCGCGGCGCACGCGAACCTGTGGGCCGAGCATCGCTTCCCGACTCTGAAAGAGCTGGACGATGCGGTGCCAGACAGGCCGGTGTTCCTGTACCAGGGCTTCTACGGCGCGGCCGCGACCAATACGCTGGGCAAGAAGTTCTTCGACGCCGCCGATGCGGCGCCGCCGCTCCACCCGGATTACAAAGGCGTGCATGTCTCCGAGACCGGCGCCATCGGCGAGTCGAACGCCACGACGGGCGGACCGTCCACGAACGCGCTCTACCTGCTGCGCCGGCTGCAGACGTTCGAGGACAGGAAGCGGAATGCGCTCCGAACGATGGCGTATTCCACGAGCATCGGCGTCACCGCATGGCTCGACAAATCGACGATCTACGCGCTGGGACCGCTCCACCCGCGTCACGGGTCGGCGAACGTCGATCCGTACAAGTCGCGCGATCCCTGGAACGCCGTCCACAACGACGGCCGGATGTCGATGCGCGTGCAGATGGACTTTACGGCCTTCGCCGAGCGCGACGACAACGCGATGCTGAAGGAATACCTCAGGAACGGGTTGCCGTACTTCGGCGACGACATGTTACGGACCGGCGGCATTGGCGAATGGCCGGCGCCCGCGGCCGCCGTCGAGCAGACGCGCGCGGCCCAGCGGCTCGTCGCGCAAGCTGGCTGGCGCTGCGATAACGACGCGTCGAACCTGAGAGGGTTGACGCAACTGGTCGAGCAGCTCGAGGATGTCAACAAGGACGTCGGCATCACCAGCCTGCGGTGGAACGTGAACCTGCTGGGAACCGGCGTCGGCTGGGTGACCGCCGGCTTTCTGGACCGGCTCCAGGCGCTCGGCTGCAGCATCCAGTTGTCCGCGAACAACTGGGTGAACTCGAGCAACCCCGATGTCGTCGCGGGTCATGCCTACCGGACGATCAATCAACACCCGATCCACAAGAGCCTCTTCAGCAACGCCACCCACATCTCGCCGCTGAATCCATGGCTGCACCTCTATTACGTCGTCACCGGCGTGAACTCATTCGGGCAGCAGGTCAACCCCGGTGAACATCTCACGCGCGAGGAGGCGCTCGGTCTTCGCACGCGCGAAAGCAGCTGGCATCTGCGGATGGAGGACAGGCTCGGCACGATCGAGCCGGGCAAGCTCGCCGATCTGGCCGTGCTCGACAGAGACTACTTCTCGGTACCCGATGTGGAGATCAAGAAGATTCGCGCGGTCCTCACGATCGTCGACGGCAGGGTCGTCCACGAGTCAGGTAGCATTCGCCCGCCCTCTTCGAGGCCTGCCTCCGGGGCGGCTCCTGGGTTCCCTCCTTGACGTTCATGAGGCGCCTGACGGAATATCCGCGAATGCCAGCTCGTGCGACCAACAGGTCTCCTCGCGCCGCCGTGGGCGGCCATCGACATTATGAGCGCGTCTTGGCGTCGGTGCCTGTCGCAGTGCGGGCGCAGGTGGACCAATGGGCAAAGACGTGGCTCCACGCGACATTCTCGCAACTGCTTGAATTGCGTGCGCGCGACCCAGGACCATTCAACTATCCGGTCGAAGTGTTCTCTGAATGGCGCGGCAAGGCCTTTTACCTCTGTGTCAGATACCGTGCTCGGAGTCGCCGCCCCGACGATGACTTCGTCGTCCGCCACACGCGGATGACGCTCACTGGCTTCGGCCGGTTCGATCTCGCCTACTTCCGCCACACCGACCGCTGGTTCACCGTCTATCGCGGCCTGACCGCGGCAGACTGCTTCAACGAGATCGAAGGGAACGAGCTGTTCTGGCCAACGACGTGAAGACCACGGAGCGGCACGGTCGATGAGGCGCATCACTATCTTCACTCTTCGAAAGACAGGAGCATGATGATCGTCAGAGTGCGCGGCGTGATGTTGATTGCGTTGTTCTGGACCGACGCCCTCTTCGCCCAGCCACGCGTCTACATTCCCTCGGAGATCGAAAACGGCGGGCGGGTCTACCAGGCGAACTGCGTCGGGTGTCACGGCGCCGACGGCGACGGCGTCGCAGGCACGAACTTCGGCGCTGGACGCATTCGCAGGGCCTCGACCGACGACGAGCTCGTCCGCATCATCATCGGCGGCATTCCGGGAACGCCGATGCCGCCAAGCAACTTCTCGGAGGGCCAGGCGTTCACGATTGTGGCGTATCTCCGGTCGATGGCCGCGAGAAGCGCGCCGGCGGCGGGCGATCCGGCCCGCGGGCGATCGGTGTTTGACGGCAAGGGGCAATGCCTCACCTGCCACAGCGTCAGCGGCAGCGGCGCACGAGTGGGCCCGGCGCTGACCGACATCGGCGCGGTGCGGCGGGCGGGCGAGCTGGAACGTTCGCTCCTTGAACCCGACGCCGAGATCAGGGCCGAGAACAGAAGCGTCCGGGCAGTGACCCGCGAGGGCGCCACCATCACGGGACGACTGCTCAACCAGGACACCTTCACGCTGCAATTGCTCGATGCCAACGAACGTCTCGTGACGATCGCCAAATCGAACCTTCGCGAGTCCGCCGTGCTCTCGAGCTCGCCAATGCCTTCCTACAAAGACAAACTGAACACCCAGGAGTTGACCGACATTGTCAGTTATCTGGGCTCTCTGAAAGGCCGTCAATGATCGCCCGCAAGATCATCGCGCGCGCGGTGCTGCTCGTGTGCCTCGCCGCCGCCACTCTTGACGCGCAGGTGTCGTTCGACCGCATCCTTCGCGCGAACGAAGAGCCGCAGAACTGGCTCACCTACTCGGGCAACGTGCTCGGCCAGCGGTACAGCCGGCTCACGCAGATTACGCCGGCCAATGTCAGGAATCTCGAGCAGCAATGGGTGTTTCAGGCGCGATCGCTCGAGAAATTCGAGGCGACGCCGCTGGTCGTGGACGGCGTCCTCTATACGGTGCAGGCCCCAAACGATGTCGTCGCGCTCGATGCCGCGACGGGACGTGTGTTCTGGGTGTATCCGTACAGCCCGTCGCCGCAGGCGCGGTTGTGCTGCGGCCGCGTCAATCGCGGGCTGGCGATTCTCGGCAACACACTTTTCATGGGAACGATCGACGGCCACCTGATTGCGCTCGACGCCAAAACGGGTGGTCTCGTCTGGAACACGGCGGTCGCACGCGCCAGGCCCGAGGCGGGCTATGCCTTCACGCTGGCGCCGCTCGTCGTCAAAGACAAGGTGATTGTTGGATCTGCCGGCGGTGAGTACGGTGTGAGCGGCTTTCTTGCCGCCTTCGACGCGCGCACCGGCAAGGAAGCGTGGCGCTTCGCCACAATCCCCGGTCCTGGCGAGCGCGGCCACGACACATGGGCGGGCGATTCGTGGACGCATGGCGGCGCGCCCGTCTGGGTGACCGGTTCCTACGATCCCGAGCTCAACCTGACCTATTGGGGGATCGGAAACCCCGGACCGGATTGGAACGGCGACGAGCGTGCCGGCGACAATCTCTATAGCGAATCGGTGGTGGCCCTCGACGCGGACACGGGCCAGTTGAAGTGGCATTTTCAGTTCACGCCGCACGACGAGTTCGACTACGACTCGGTGCAGGTTCCCGTTCTGGCCGACGTGCCGTGGCAGGGCCGGACGCGCAAGGTCATGTTGTGGGCCAACCGGAACGGCTTCTGGTACGTGCTCGATCGGGCCACGGGTCAGTTTCTGCTCGGCAAGCCGTTCGTCAAGGTGAACTGGACGAGCGGTCTCGACGAAAAGGGCCGGCCCATGAATGTGTTGAGCCCGACTCCGCAAGGCACGCTCATCTACCCCGGCAACCAGGGCGGCACGAACTGGTACTCCCCGTCGTACAGCCCGCGCACGGGGCTCTTCTACATTCCGGGCTGGATGGACACGTCTTCCACCTACATCAAGCGTCCGACCGTCTACGTGGAGGGCCAGCGATTCACGGGCGCACTCCCGATGATGCCTGTCGGCATGCTGCAGCCAAGTCCCGTGATCAACAGACGGCTCCCGGCCGACGGGTACGGCGCCGTGCTGGCCTTCGATCCGAAAACGGGCGAGAAGAAGTGGGAGTACAAGATGACGGACGTCACCGACAGCGGCCTGCTGACGACGGCGTCAGACCTGCTCTTCTCCGGCGGACGCGAGGGGTACTTTTTTGCGCTCGATGCGCGCAGCGGCGCGCTCCTGTGGAAAGCGAGCGTGGGCGGCCAGGTGTCCGCCGGCCCGATGACGTATTCGACCGGCGGAAAACAGTACGTCGCGATCACGGCCGGCAACTCGCTGTTTGCTTACGCCCTGCGTCAATAGTGTCCAGACGTTCGCGTTCTATTCGAATACCTCGTCCAGCCGACAACGAAAGCCGGGCACCACATCGTCCAGATCCAGAAGATCTCCGCCAACTCGCAGCGTTGTAGGCGACGGGGAGGGCGTGGGGCGAAACAGCGCGACCGTCTTCGCGTCGCCATCAATCACCAGCACAAGGGGCACGCCTCTGGCAAGATACTCGTCGACCTTCGCCTGAACTTCGAATGGCCGATCGGCGGGCGACAGAACTTCGACCGCAAGATCGGGTGGACCGCTCAAAAACCCTCGGGGATCCGGCGACGGAATCTCGGTCCTGACGGACGAACGCCACGTCGGGTGCTCTGACGGTATCAGGATTCGAGGCGAGCTTGAATCCCACCTCCGTCAGAACAACTCCGAGATGGCGTCCCTGGAGGTGGCGAGTGAGGAGGAAGCCAAATCGCATGACAATGCGGCCATGCTGAAAGCCGACCGGGCTCATGCGAATGACTCGGCCTTCCACCAGCTCGTACCGATAGTCGTCGTCTGGAAACTTCTCCAGCTCTTCGGCGGTGACGACCCTTTCAGTTTCGGACATGGAGTGCCTGTTGCGCATGGCATTTTAGCATCGTCATTGCGACGCCCATGCCAATTGGATTGTTCGGGAATTCAGAAGGACGACGCGAGACAGCGCAGAAACTGCCACGACACCGCTGTTCGTGCGCGCGGTTTCCGCTTACTCGGCCGTAGCCAGTCGTCAAGTAATCGAGCCGCGTGCCGTCGCCGTAGGGCGTGGACGCCACGCTTGGCGTCAGCGCGGCGGCGTACCCGCCGCAGGCGGTGGCGGCGGATTGGGAACGCCGCAATTCTGCGTGCACTTTTCTGGCCGAACGAACGACGATTTAATCTTGTTCCGGAATTCCGGATACATCGTCTCCGCGCCGCCCAACGTCGCCTCGCGCGGGATGCCGTAGAACCTCGTCAATTCATCGATTGAGGGATTCGTCCCCGGCAGATAGTGCGGAACCTTCCCTTCGCCGCTCGTCCCCTCGTAGCCAGGCACGCACGGCGGCCCCACCGGTGAAATCGCCGCCGCGTCCAGTTGGAAATTCTTCGAAAGAATCTCCGGCTCGGTCAAATAGATCGGGTCTTCGATCATCTCGAGCACGGTCAGCAGATCGCCGTGCCGGATGAAGTGCGTCGTCATCGTCGCCTGGTCGCTGCTCGGCGCGCCGTTCCGGCGGATGGATCCGGCCTTCATGTGCGTCGTGTAGGCCACGAGCGTCGTGCCTTCCCACGTGCCGGTCGTGAAGCCGCTGCGCTCGTGCGGCGCAAACTTCGACGGATGCGGCCGCCCATCCATCCAGATCGTCGTCGCGGCGCGATCTTCCCACGCGCCGATCTTCCAACTGATGGTCGTGCCGCTCACCGGTTCGGTTTCGTTCCAGATCTTCATGCCGAATGGCCCGAGGGCCAGATAGAACGGCGGCCACAACCCGCACTGCCGCTCGATCATCGCCAACTGCGACGCCGAGTAGCTGAGCGCTTTCACGCGCCCATCTTCGTTCAGCGGCAGGCCCGCGTAGTCCACGGCGTAGGGACCGCCGCCGCGCTCGAGCGCATCTTCGTGGTTTCGCGCGGCCCACGACCCGGAGAGATCCGTTTGCGCCAGAGCGGGGCGCGACACCGCGGCCGTCATCGACGCCGTCAACGCGAAGATCGCGAGGCCCGCTCGAAGCCGGAGGACGGCCTTGATGAGGGTCACCATGTCGATGAGCACGGCGTCGGCTCCCAACCATTCGCGTCGGCCTGTTTCTTGAACTGCGAGCTGACGATGAACGGCTGACGCAGATACTTCGCATCGTCGACGATGGCCGTGACGACGAGCAACTGGTCGCCGTTGCGCTCACGCGCGATGTCGAAGTACTCGGTCAGTGTCGCGTTCTCGCTGTACGGCACGCCGTTCTTTCTCAAATACCCGGCCCTCATGTTCGTGGTCACCACTTTGAGCGATCCGGTTTTCGGCGTATCGGGACCGGCGCCGCGACCGCCCCGACCGCCACCAGGCGTCTCCCACCGAGCCGTCGAATCGCCCTGCCAGCTCGGCTCGCCCTTCGTTGGCGTTTTCTCGTCCCTCGACAGGGCCAGCGACGATCCTGAGCTCGTCGAAGGGTCGAACCGGAAGGTGCGCGTTTGCGTACCGGCGTCCGCTTCGAGGCGCAAGGTGGTGTCGTCCTGCCACGTGATGTGCACGCGGCCGGGCACTCGCATCAGAGCCGCGGCGCCGTAGCTCTTGCACTGGTTGCCGGCAGCTGTGTCGGCGGCCGGATCCCAGCTGTCGGCAATCTTCACGGCGTCTGGCGTCATCGGCACGCCCTGATAGTCGCCTTTGGTCGGTGTCACCATGCGGTAGCGCCAGTCTTCGGTGACCAGCGCAACCCAGTAGCCCGTGAGATCGATCGGCGCGGCCGCTCTGGGCGGCGGGCGGCGTGGCTCCCGGCGGACCGCCTCGCTGGCCGTGCAGCGTCGCCGAAAACGAGGTCGCGGCAACTAGCGCGACCAGTATCGTCCGGCACTCCTTCACTTCTGTTTCCCCTGGGTGAGGCTCTTGTAGATCGCCTCGACGAACATATTCGTCGTCCACGGACCGGCGTCCGAACCGTAGCGCGGCGTGTAGCCCTTGGTCGGCGACGCGGCCTTGATCTCGTCGAGCGTCCTGCCGTTCTCGATCAGGCTCTGAATGCGATCGCGAATGATGGTGACCATGTCCCGGTAGTCGACGACGTCGAGCTGATCGCAGACATAGCCGTGACCGGGGATGACGTACGTGCCGCCTTCCTGCGACACGAGCGGGATGGACGGAATGGCCAGGTCCACGAGCCGATTGAGCGCGTCGATCTCACCCTGGATGCTGCCGCCGCGCGCGACGTCGATCACCGGGAACCGCGTCGTGTCGAGGATGTCGCCCGCGGCCACCACGTCGGAACGGCGGAAAAACACGACGCTGTCGCCGTCGGTGTGCGCCGCCGGCTGGTGCAGCACTTCGATGCCCTCGCCGTTGAGATACATGTACTTCCGCTTCTGATCGTAACGTTTCCGTGGGCCACGCAGCCGTCGGAAACGGCGACACCTTGCCGGTCGGTGCGCTCATCCGCGTCAGCACTTTCTCCGGCCGACAGGATCGCCGCGGCGCCGCCGTTGGTCATCCCCTGGCCGAGTGGGTTGTTGCGTCTGGAAGAGCGTCTTGCCGGCCTTCGACACCTTTTCGTTGCCGCCCACGTGATCGGGGTCTGCACTGGTATCGATGACGTACCGAATGGGTTGGCCGGTGAGCTTCTTGACGGCCGCGACGACGGCATCGGCGTTCTGAAGCGTCCCGGCATCCACGACAACTGCGCCGTCAGGGCCGAACTGGACAGTGACGTTCGCGCCGGCGCCAGCGATCATGTAGACGGTGGGCCGAATCTGCAGGACTTCGAGGCCGATGGCGTCAGCGTCGCCCACCGGCGGGCGCTGCTGCGCCGTTGCGATCGCTCCAGCGGCCAGCGCCAGAGCTGCGATGACCCCGGCGACCTTGCCAGTCATGCGTTACATCATACATACCTCACAGCCGCTCGCGCGTTTCCGTGGGACGATGAGGCAGCGCCATCAATCAGACGCGTCCTTCTCCAGATACCGAATGCGCTTGTGGACGTCCGTGTTGATCGAGTGATACGGCTGCGCCAGGTTGCCCGGATCGAACAGCGTCTGCCTCATGTGCTCGGCATCGTCGTTGCCGATGGCATCCGTGAAAATCGGCATCAGGTAGTCGATGCCGATCCTGCGAAGGCTTCATCAACATCGGATCGTAGAGCGCCGGATGCATCTGGCGCGCGTGAATCAGGCCCCAGCGATCGCGGAACCGGTTGGCGTCGTAGCCCTCCACGTGAAAGCCTTTTTGAGAGTGGTACTGGAGAACCGACACGGCGTTGTTGCGCCCTTCGACCAGATAGATCGACGGCCTTCGAGCCGAGCAGCGCCGCGTGAAATCGGTCGAACAGAATCGGCCGGCCGCCGCGCTGCGTGTGACCGACTTTCCTGGTGAAGATCGCTTCCCTCGCCGAGCTCGCCGCGGCGGTACAGCTGAAAGTAGCGGTCGCCGAGCAGCTGGATCATCCTCCCGCGCAGCGCTTCCGCCGCGCCGCTCAGCGCGACGTTGCCGGCCGGATCGGTGGACGTCGATTCGGCGCCGAGCTCGTTGCCCTGCTCGTCCACGATGCCCTCGCCGCAGACGATGACGACGTTCTTCTGCAGGTCGTAGAGGTGCTTGACCCGCTCGACGAGCAGTTCGATGTCGAGCGGATGTTCCGGGACCAGGATGATGTCCGGCTGCCCGTACGCCGTGCCGAGCGCGATGTAGCCGGAGTGGCGGCCCATCACTTCGATGATCGCGATGCGACGATGGCTTTCGGCCGTCGTCCGGATGCGCTCGACGCCCTGCGCGGTCACGAACACCGCCGTCGCATAGCCGGGCGTGGCGTAGTTGACGATTTGATCGAGATCGAAAACGGCGCTCGACGCCGACCGCTTGTAGTGGTAGCCGTTGTTGTCGCCGGGATCCTTGACGCGCACCCATTCGTCCGGCTCGCTCGGGTAGTTCAAACCGAGATCGTTGTCGATCGTCTTGGGCGCGAGCACGGTCGGCAGGCGTTCGGCCAGCGGCTGCAGCGCCGTTGAGCGTGCCGTCACCGCCGATGGCAATCAGTCCCTCGATCCCGAGCCTGGAGAGACGCGACGAAATGAGGTCGAGCTCCTCTTTCTTGTCCGGGTCGACGTAGTCGCGCGACGAGCCGATGAGGGTGCCGCCCTTGGTCGGGTCGAGCTCGGGAATGTCCTGAAACAGCGGATTCAGGTGGACGTGCGGCACGCGCGGATTGAAGAGGCAGTTGAAGCCCTTGATGAGGCCGTAGATTTCGATCCGAAGCTGATTGGCGCGCACGACGGCGCCGTGGATGGTCGCGTTCAGCGCGGGCGTGTCGCCGCCGGCGGTCAGGATGCCGATGCGTTTCATGCTCACTTCATTATGAGGCGTTGCTGTCACGATTCTGCAAAGACCACGCCGCGGTGGTTGCGGCGCGGACGGGGGAAGCGTCGCGGTCGCGGCCCGCGATCGTGAACGCAATTGTAGGAACACCGGTCAATCACCAACAAAATCGTCGATTCGAGCCGCGTAGCCAACATCTTCGCCCGCGCGGGATGCTGGCGTGCGCCTTGCTCTGGGTTTCGCGCTGGCATGGCCCGATGATCCTGTCGCCGATTCTCACCCTCGACCCGGCCAAAGTGGAGCGCGACCTCGCGTTCCTGATGCGCTGCTTTCGCGAGGTGCTCGAGGAAGCCGGAGAGCTCGCGCTGGCCGCGCACCTTCCCTGGAGCGGGACGGCAGCCGCCAGCCTTCCGACGAATCGTCACCCGAGCGGTTGTCGCAGGCCTACTCGATCGCCTTCCACCTGCTCGGCATGGTCGAGCAGAACGCGGCGGTGCAGCGGCAGCGCACGGCCGAAGCCGAAGACGGCCTCACGGCCATGCAGGCCCTGTGGGGACAATGCCTCGAGCAGATGCGGGAACGCGACCTCGATGCCCGCCAGATCGCGGAGGCGCTGCCGCGGATGCGCCTCGATCTGGTGCTCACCGCGCACCCCACCGAAGCCAAGCGCACGATCGTCCTCGAGCACCATCGGCATCTGTATCTGCTGCTGGTGAAGCGCGAGAACCAGATGTGGACGCCCTTCGAGCAGCGGGCGATCGAGGAGGAGACCAAGACGGTGCTCTCGCTGCTGTGGCGGACGGGCGAGATCTTCCTGCAGAAGCCCGATGTGGCCGCCGAGCGCCGGAACATCATGCACTACCTGTACACGGTGTTTCCGGAGGTGCTTCCGGTGCTCGATCGTCGCCTGCGCCAGACGTGGGCGTACGTGGGATTCGACGCCGAGTTGCTGCGCGCGCCCGCGAGCCTCCCGCACTTCACGCTGAGCACATGGGTGGGCGGCGATCGCGACGGTCACCCCTTCGTCACCGCGGAGGTCACGCGCCAGACGCTCGACGACTTGCGCCTTCACGGTTTGCTCCTGATCCAGCACCAGCTGGTGGAGCTGGCTCGGCAATCGAGCCTCTCCGATCGCATGCAGGCAGCCGCCGCCGGCATTGCGCGATCGCGTACGGTCGCTCACCACCGAGCTCGGCGAGCGCGGACGGCGGGCGATCCAGAGCGACCCGGAAGAAACATGGCGCCAACTGGTCATGTTGATGCTCGCACGCCTGCCGCTCGAAAGCGTCTATCCCGAAGGCGGCCGCCTGCTGCAGGACTCGACAAGATATCAGGAGGCCGGCGAACTTCTACGCGATCTTCAACTGTTGTACGAGTCGCTCATCGACGTCGGGGCGTGGCGTCTGGCCGACGAAGCGGTGGGGCCCCTCATCAGAACCGTGCAGACGTTCGGGTTTCACCTGGCGTCGCTCGACATTCGCCAGAACAGCCGCTTCCACGACCTGGCGATGTCTCAACTGCTGGCGGCCGCCGGATTCGACGAACCCGACTACCACGACTGGGATGAGCACCGCCGGCTCGATCTGCTGAACCGCGAGCTGGCGTCGCCGCGGCCGTTCCTGCGCGCAGACACGTCGGTGGGTCCCGAAGCCGACGCGGTGTTGCGCACGTACCGGACGCTGGTCGAACACCTGGCGAACTGCGGTCCGAGCGGCCTGGGCGCGTTGATCGTCAGCATGACGCGGCGCCTCTCCGATTTGCTCGCCCCGTACTTGTTCGCCCGTGAAGTCGGCCTGACGGCGAGCACACCCGGAGGTCTGTCGTGCCGGCTGCCGGTCGTCCCGCTGTTCGAGACGATCGACGACCTGGCGCGGAGCCCGGAGATCCTGCGCGCGTTCCTGCAGCATCCCACGACCGCGCGGAGCCTGAGAGAACAGCGGCGCGAAAGCGGCGAGGATCAGCTCGTGCAGCAGGTGGTGGTCGGCTACAGCGACAGCAACAAGGACGGCGGAATTTTCAGTAGTCTCTGGTCGCTTTACCGCGCCGAGGCGTCCCTGGCTCGCGTGGGCCGGGAGGCCGGCGTGCGCATCCGCTTTCTCCACGGACGCGGCGGCACCATGAGCCGAGGCGGCGGACCGGAGCATCGATTCGTCAAGGCGATTCACCCACAGGCGCTCAACGGCGACCTGCGGCTCACCGAACAGGGCGAAACGATTGCGCAGAAGTACGCCAATCGCCTGACGGCGGTGTACAACCTCGAGCTGTTGTGTGCCGGCATGACTCGGGCGACGCTGCTCGACAGGCACAGCCCAGAGCCGGAACACGTCCTCGAACCCACGATGGATTGGCTTGCCGACCAAAGCCGTCAGACGTACTGCCGCCTGCTCGAGACGGCAGGCTTTCTCACCTTCTTCCGCCAGGCGACGCCCATCGACCTCATCGAGGAGAGCCGCATCGGATCCCGTCCAACGCGGCGGACCGGAGAGCCGGCGCTCGCCGATCTCCGTGCCATCCCGTGGGTCTTCAGCTGGAGTCAGTCGCGTTTCTATTTGTCGGGATGGTACGGCGTGGGCAGCGCGCTCGAGCGGCTCCTGGCCGAGCATCCTCGTCAGTTCGCGCTGCTCTCGCCGCATCTCTACACATGGGCGCCGCTTCACTACGCGCTGAGCAACGCCGCCACGTGTCTCGCGGCCGCGGACCCCGACGTGATGAACGAGTACGCCATGCTGGTTGAAGACGAAGCGCTGCGCGACGTGTTTCTGATACGGATTACCGGAGAGTTCGAGCGCACCTCGCGCATGCTGGAACGGATCTACGGCGGCACGCTCGCCGACCGTCGTCCGAACATCGAGGCGAGCCTGCAGATGCGGCGGCGGCCGCTCCGGGTGCTCCACCGCCAGCAGATCGCGTTGCTGCGCGACTGGCGCGCGATGCGTCAGTCCGGCGACGACGAGGCGCGGACGCCCTCCTGCCCGGCTTGCTCCTGACGGTCAACGCGATCGCCAGCGGATTGGGCGCGACGGGGTAGGCTGTCGCCGACGCCGTCCAGGTGTCGTGGATTTTGCGCTCTTTGGTGATGTGCTACAATGTGCTACATGTCAAGCGCCAAGACCGCCCGCATGATTTCTTCCGTCAAGCGCCCGGGCGCCCGGCCACGAGTCGGCGTGCGCGAGCTCCGTCAGAACCTCAGCGTCTACCTCGAGCGCGTCGTGGCGGGCGAGCGGTTCGACGTGACCGACCGCGGCCTCGTCGTCGCCATGCTGATCCCCATTCCGCCCGCGGCGACTCTGGTGGAGCGGTTGGTCGCGGAGGGCCGGGCGATTCAAGCTACGCGGGATAGTCGCAGCCTGCCTCCCCTCAGGGGCAAGATCCCGGCCGACCTCGGCAAGCGCTTGCAGCGAGCGCTCCAGGAATCGCGTGAAGACCGACTGTGAACTTCCTCCCGGCCTATGTCGAAACGTCCGCGCTTCTGAAACTGTTGCTCCCCGAACCGGAAAGCGATGCGTTGGAGCTCGAGTTGGGGCGCTGGCCTGACTGGGTGACCAGCGAGTTGACGACCGTGGAATGCCGCCGTGCCCTCACGCGCGAGCGGGCGAACGCGAGCGTCCGGGCCAGGGCCGACCACCTGCTCGCCAGATGTGTGTTGGTGCGGATAGACGCGCCCGTCCTACGGCTCGCTGAACACATCGGTCCACGCGACGTGCGCTCTCTCGACGCGCTCCATCTCGCAACGGCCGTGTCGTTTGGCGACCATCCTGAAGCCTTCATTACCTACGACGACCGGTTGGCCGCAGCCGCGCGTGCGTTGAAACTCAACGTCCTGCAGCCGGGGCGGGCGGGTCAGTAGGTCTCGTCTCGGGCGCGCCAAGCAGCAGGCGGTTTTTCGGGGTGATCTCGGCGGGAATGGTTTGCGTCCAGATGCGATAGCCCTGCTGCTTGAGCCGCAGGGCCCGGACGATGTCGATGGCCGCCGGACCGTCAACCCATCCGGAGAGCTCGCCCGCATCGCACGTGGCGAGATCGTGGCAGCACGGCAGCACGGCGACGCGCGAGCGCGCGGCAGCGGCGCGTTCGAGCACCCGATCGGTCAGGTCGCCGCACGCATGGCTCGAGACGACCACGTCGCTCGAAAGAATCTCGAACTCGATGCCGTCAATTCCGGTCTCGACGAACTCCACGCGCCCACCGAGCCGCGGCCAGGCGTGCACGAGCGCCTCGTGCAGCTTTCCGCATGAAGGCGGCATCGTCTTGTCCACCACGAGCGCTGTCGGCGACGAATTGTCCAGGATCAACATGACCTGGGCGAGCAGCCCGTGTCCGGCGCCGAGATCGACGATGCGTCCGCCGCGAAACAGCCGGCGCACCCGGCGCGCCATCTCCCACGACTCGTACAGTTCTTTGCGCGGCAAACATCCCGCGTGGCACACGGCGCGGGCTATGCGATCAAACAGCGTGTCGCCGGAAAAGCGGCCCACGTCGCGGTCGGTCAGGCGTCCGCGAGAGGCCGGCGAGAACGCCACGTCAGTTTGTGCTGGGCGACGTGGTCATGCGCCTGGCCGGGGCGGACACACCTGGAGGCAGACGCGACGACACGTAGGCGGCGATCGCCACCATGTCGTCCTCGGTCAGGTTCGCGACGACCAGCTTCATCAACTGCGCCGACGCGCCGTTCCGCGTGCCCTGCTGCATGTCCCACATCTGCCGCACGATGTAGCTCGGCGACCGGCCGGCGATGGGCGGCACGTCGGCCACGCCCATGAGATCCAGTCCGTGGCACGTGCCGCACGCCGTCGTCTTGCCCTGGACGATCTTGTTCGCCGACGATCTTCATGCCGCCCGTCGTCACGAGGTCCTTGCCCTTCTTGATGCTGCCGACCGGCACGTAGGCGACGAACCCGGAGTGCGGATTGCGGTAGCGTCTCGGCCTGCTCCTCGTTCTCCGGCACTTCGATGATGCGACCGGCGATCGGCTCGGTCCTCGCCTGCTCGGTCGGCGAGGAACAGATTGCCGGCGATCCGCGTCTTCGGCACCAGGTTCGTCTCGACCACGCGGATCCACGGCGTCCACTTCATCGAGGCGAAGTACTCCGCCGCCGCCTTCACCTCCTCGTCGGTCATCGCCTTCGCCAGTTCGATCATCGTGTTGGTGTTCGGCTTTCGCGGATCGGCGGTGTGTCGCAGGCCGTTTCGAAAGTCGTGGATCTGGCGGATGAAGTAGGTGACGGGGAGCGCCGCCGGCGCGGCATTTTCCGGACGTCCCTTCCCGTTCGGCAGGTGACACGAGCCGCATCCGCGCGTCGCGTTGCCCAGCCGAGCGGGACCGTGCGCGACGACGTTGGGCATCGGCGGGTGATCGCCGGGAAACCAGTCGATCACGTTCTGACCGTCGCGGATGTCCACGAGCGAGTACGTCGCGCTGCTGCCCGTCGAGGTGCCGGGGCCTCGTCTGCTCGACCGGATCCTGGTTCGGCCGCAGGTTCCGGGTGGGCGGCGTCTGCGGCAGCGCCTTGTCGCCGGGCTTGGGCGGCGTGTCGAAGCCGTACGCCCACAGCGGCTCGTGCTCGAACTTGATCGGCGCGACGTTGGCGGCGCCGTGGTCGGCGCTCGGCGCTTCCGCCGCCGGCTCCGGCTTCGCCGTCCGTGCCGATGGCGGCGCCACCAGGCCGGCGAGAATCGTAGTACCTCTGGAACGCAGCTCCAAGCGCGAAACACGCAACGCCCAGCAGAACCACCAGGACACGTCGCGGCTTGATTTGGTTCACCGAGGCCTCCTTCAGCGCCTGTCCAGCCCTTCCGTCAGCTCGATGGACGTGCCCCACGGATCGGCGATGAATGCGGTCGACACGTTGTCCATCCCAGGCACCTTGCGATACGGCGCCGTCAGCGCGATCCCCTTGGCCTCGAGCTTCCGGCAGAACTCCTCGAGGTTCTTCACCTCGAACCCGACGTGATCGACGACGCGGCCCGCCGTGCCGACGTGGGTCACGCTCTGGTCGCCTTCCCATCGAAAGAAGTTCAGGCTGTAGCCGACGCCCGGAAGATCGGCGCCGATGAAGAAATCGGTCTGGCCCGGGCGCAGCGTCGCGTCGAACGCCTTCATGTACCACTGCTGCATCTCGACGTACTGCTTGTTGATGAAGTGCACGTGGTGGTACTTGATCGGCGGCGGATTGGCATCGCGGTTGGTCACGAGCTCGACTTTCGCGCCGTCGGGGCCGAGCAGATACGCGACTCCTGCCACTTCTTCCGGCGTGCCGGCGGCCTGCGGGCTGACAGTCTGTCCAGGTTTGGGCTCGCGGCCATTGGTCGTCTGGAAACCGTTCGCCCTCACCCTGGCGACCACGTCGCGGACGTTGGGCACGGCGAAGCCGATATGGTCGAACGCGGTGCCCCTGGTGGGACCGGTCGGCGGCTGCACGCGCAGGACGACCAGGACGTCGGGGAACCTGATGACGTCGATGTTGTCGGGCCCCATCTTGATCGCCGTCCCGCCGAGCGTATCCACCCAGAACTTCTTGTGCGCCTCGACGCTGGTGACGTTGAGGTGGATGTGGCCCACCACGACCGGGGCACTCGTATTCGACAGCTGCGCGGACGCAGGCGACGCGTGGGCCGACGCCAGCAGCGCCAGCAACACCGCGATGAGCATTCGATTCATGACATCCCCTTGGCTGCGGCGTCGCGGCGGCGACGTCGGCGGGACATTCTATCGCCTTATCGCGGGCAGGCAGGATAGATGTCGTCTGTCAGTGCCGTTCGCCGACGACCGGCGGAGTCGCTTCGCAGGGCCGCGGATTGAACTTCGATCCATCCGTCTCCCGCTTGAAGTGCGTGGTCAGCATGAAGGGCTGCTGCAGATACATGGCGTCGTCGACGACCGAGGTGAGGATCAGCCACGAGTCGCCGTTCGTCTCGGCGGTCCGGTCGAGGAACTCCGTCAGCACCGCGTTGCCGCTGTAAGGCACGCCGTTGCGCCGCAGGTACCCGGGCCGCATCTTCGTCGTCACGACCTTGAGCGAGCCGCTCAGCACGGGCCCGCGCGCCGCGTTGCCGCGCCCGGGCGCGGCGGGCGCCACGCCCTGCCCCTGCCCGACGGTTTCCCACTCGGCGATCGAGTGCCCCTGCCAGCCGGGTTGGGCGGGCGGCGGACTCGAGCGATCGAGGTGAAACAGCCGCGTCTGCTGTCCGTTGTCGATCTCCATCTTCAGCGTGGCGTCGTCCTGCCACGTCACGTGCAGGCGGATCGGCATCCGCATGATGCCCGCGGCGCCGAACGCCCGGCATTGCTCGCCGGCCGCGATGTCCTTGTCCCGGTCCCACGCGTCGGCGGCTTTGACGCCTTCAGGGTTGAGCGGCACGCCCGGGTAGTCGCCTTTGGGCGGCGTCACCATGCGGAAGCGCCAATCCTCGGTGATCTCGGCGACCCAGTAGCCGGTGAAGTCGGCGGGCGCGGCGGCGGCCGGCGCCTGCGCGGCCTGACCTCCGCGCCCCTGCTGCGCGGCGGCGCCGCCACCGACGGCGTCGAACCCAGCAACCACCACTGCGCCGACCGCGAACAGCCGGCACCATGCTCCTGAGCGTCCACGCTGCATAACCCGGTCTCCGCTACGTCTTCTGGCTGAGCTCCCGGTAGACGGCTTCGAGGAACATCTCGGCGGTCCAGTCCTTCCGGGTGCCGTAAATGCCGTCGTACTCGAGCGTCGGGTGCGCGGCCTTCACCTGCGGCAGCGTCATACCCTTCTTTGCCATGTCGCGGACGCGGTCGCGGATGATTGTCAGCATATCGCGGTACTCGAGCACGTCGGCTTCGTTGCAGACGCGGCCGTGGCCGGGGACGACGCGCGTGCCGCCCATCTGGTTGCGTTCGGGCACGGTGATGTCGAGGATCATGTTCAACGCATTGAGCTCGCCCTGGATCGTTCCGCCCTTTGCGGCGTCGATGACCGGGTAACTGTCGGTGCGGAACAGGTCACCGGTGCTGACGACGTCCGATCCGCGGAAGAATACGATCACATCGCCGTCGGTGTGGGCCTTCGGCTCGAAGAAGACTTGGATCGGCTCGCCGTTGGCGTAGAGATCCTTCCTCGGCGTGAAGAACGTCGACTCCGGCAGCGCGTCGCCGGTCAGCGCCGGCGCGCCGGGTCCGCCCGCTGATCATCCGGTTGAGCGCGTTCTCGTGCGAGATGACCAGGATGCCGGCGTTCGCTGCGCCGCCGCCGTTGGCCGGCACGGCCGTTCGTGCCGCCGGCCGCCTTCACCACCGCGGCGTTGCCGCCGGTCTTGTCGAGGTCCGCGTTCGTGTTCACAAGGTAGCGCAGCGGCTTCTTCGTCAGGTGCCGCACGGCAGCGACGATCTTCTCCCCCTGCCCCGGCGCCCCCGAGTCGACGAGCGTCACGCCCTCCTCGCCGATCTGGGCAGTGACGTTCGCACCGCCGCCGACGAGCATGTAGATGCCCTTCCGGACGTGCAGGATCTCAATGCCGTCCACTTTCACGATTTCAGGCCACGGTTCCGCGAGCGCCCTGGCCGTCGGCACCTGCTGCGCGCCGACGCGCGGCGTGGCGGCGGCCGCAAGCGCCAGCGGAAGAGCGAGTACGAGGGCGCGCCTCACTTTGCCGCCGCCATCCCGGCCAGCAGCGTACGCAGCTTCAGTTCGTACTCGGGATAGATCGTCTCCCGGCCACCCTGAGTCGCCTCGAACGGAAGCCCGTGATTCTTCGCAAATCCGTCCTGTCTGGTGCCGAGCGGGTAGTGCGGCACGTAGCCCTGCGGATGTCCGGCGACTTCATCGACGACCTCGAAGATGAACCGCTGGTCGAGCGTGATGCCCGATGTGCGCATCCACTGCGACGTGCGGATGAACGGTTCTTCGAGGTACACGGGGTCGTCGACAATCGTGGCGAGCGTGAGGTAGTCGCCGTGACGAATGAAGTGCTCGGTCATCGTCGCGTGTGCGCTGCTCGCGACGCCGTTGCGCTGAATGACGCCGTACTTCATGTGCGTCGTCGTGATGATCAGCTGATTGCCTTCGACCTTCCCTGTCGAGAACCCGTCCCATGTATGCTCGGCGTACTCCGAGGGGTGCGGCCGGCCGTCCATCCAGATCACGCGGTCGTCGCGGCCGAACACACCTTCGAGCGTGTACGCGACGAGCGTCTGCGTCACGGGATCGTTGATTCTGTTGATCCGCATGTTCGGGCCCGGACCGCGCATGAAGTACTGGGCCGGGTGCGGTTTCGCCATCTGCTCGGGCAGCGACAGGATCGAGGCGTCCCAGCTCGAGGCTTTCTGGCGCGCGGCAGCGTTGATTGGCAGTCCGGCGTAGTCGCCGAGCTCGGCGCCAGGGCCGCGGTGCGGCTGATCTTCGTGGACGCGTGCCGCCCATTCGCCGGAGATGTCGATCTGGGCGAAGGCCGGACTGGGCGCCGCCACCGTGGCGGTCAGCATCAGGGCAATCAGCCAACGTGGCATGACGCGCTCCTTGTATGGTGCACAAGAGGATACCCGATCGCAGGGCGAGCCCACGATCGCGTCACCGCCATTCCGGGGCGTAGTGGCTGTTCCGCCTCCGCTCTTCAACCTTGAGGCTGACGCTGAAGAGGGCGACGACTTCGACCAGCGCGATGAACGCGTAGATGGCGTATCGGGCGAAGGCGCTCGGCACGGGCCAACAGGTGTAATTGGCGTCGAGACACCGCGCGATCACGCGGTTGATCTCGATCGACTCCCTCACGATCAGCGCGACGGCCGCGCCGAAAATCACGATGGTGCCGGCGAGGTTCCCGAGAATCATCTCGTTCTTCCGCCACCAGGGGAACGCCGCCAGCGCGCCCGCCGCGGGCGGCACGGTCAGCATCAGCGCAATCCAGGGCCAGCTCAGCTCGTTCACACGCGCACTTCGCGCCCGAAGCCTACGCTGCCGGAGCCAAACTCGCAACCAGCTGTCAACGAGGAAGGAACCTTAGGACGCGCGCTCGAACGCGACCGTGTGGGCCAGCAGGTTCGGCATGGCCGTCCTGCTGGCGAGCATCCAGGAATCCGAGTAGTTGGTGATCTCGAGATTCGTCCACCATTCCCGCTCGAGACGCGCTTGTTCGGGAAGGGCAAACCCGAGCAGGTCTTCGATCTCCGCGAACGTCAGGACCACGGTGTTCGCGTACCTGTTCTCCAGGTAGTTGTACAGCAGCAGATACTTGCCGGACATGACGCGGCCCCGCGGCTTGACCGGTTCCGCGACGACGACGGGCTCACCGTGCGCTCGTGATCGACGCCTCCACCAATCGAGCCAGGGACTTGTCATGCGGGCGCGCTCAGAATTTGAAGATCAATCCAACGCTTGCGCGCCCGAAGTTGATCTTCTGGCTGCTCAAGTTGAAACCCAGGACGTTCAGGTCCTGGAAGGAGTGGAAGTAGCGGATATCGCCGCGCAGCCCGACGTGAGCGCCGAAGAATCCGATCAGCCCCCCGCCGATGTCCCATCCAAGGCCGTTGTTGTCGGTCGTGAACACGCTCGGGACGGTGAGATTGACGTGGGTTTTGATCAGGCCGATCCCCGCCGTCGCGTAGGGGCGCACCGGACCGATCTTGGGAACGAGCATGAGGTTGGTCATCACCGTCAGCACGCTCGAGTCGAGGGCGGGCGCGCTGCCGAAGAAGCTGGAAGCGTACCCGATCTCTTCCTCGACGCCAAAGACGCTCCCCATGGCGCCGAACCCGACGCCGTAGTTGAAGTTCTTGTTTTCGCAGGCGGTGAGGGTCGCCAGGGTCGGACACCCGGCGTCGCCGCCGAAGTTATAACCGATGAACGGGCTGATGAAACCCTGCGCCCGTGCCTCTCCGGCGGCTCCGATCGTGATGCCAACCGCCAATATACCGAGCACTAACCGTCGCTTCATGGATGTGTGATGTGTCTGGTCCAAGGCTGCCCCCGAAGAGTTGAGTGTGTGTGGTTGGTTGTGAGATCGCTCACGGCCTGAAGGAGGCCTTGTTCGCGACTCGTGCCTTTTCTTGCAACGCGCGGGCGTCGTCCGCCTCTTTCTTCTGCCGCGCGATTTCACGTTGAGGCGCTTCACGGGCGTCCAGGCGGACGGCCTCAGTGTCTGCCGTTCGTGCCAGCGCGTCGAGCCTCGTCGACGTCACGACGAGCCGGAATCCCTGCCCGAACGTCGAACGAAGGAGCACGAGCGAAAAATCAGCGTCTCCCCAACGGGCGATCGGTGTTCCGGACACGTCGTCGATTTGCGAGACAAACGTCTGAGCCGTCCGGGGCGCAAGCTTCAGCACCCCGCCGTACGTCGCCGAGAGCGCGCCAATCATGTCGGCTTCGGTCATCCCGTCGGTCCGTTGACGGTCGTAGTCGATGGCCATCCTGAACAGCTGGTCGTTGTAGAAGCTGAACAGGATCTGCTGGACGGGATCATTCAGCGGCTCGTTCGAGCCCGCTTGAAAGTAGGACGATCGCCACTGCAGGCTCTGGATCAACGCGGGACGCTGATGGATGACCTTGGCGTCGGACGCGGCGACATTCACCTGTCCCGACACCGAGACGAGCGTGCTTCCGAGGAGGAAGTCGCGATAGTGCGACTTGGCCTGACCGTACAGCGTGGACGTCGAAAGGATCATGGCCACCGCGACGGCGAGCGTCCTCGTCATTGTCATCATTGTCGTCATTGTCGTTTTCAGGGGCCCTCCTTGGAAGGCCCGTCAACCGAATGCAGTAATTCCGCGATCGTGGCTGGCGGCGGGCCTCGCCAGACGAGCAGCATGACCGTGGGCGGCACCAGACACAGCACCAGCCACAAGGCCGCATTGCCGAGGTTGACGCCCGCGCCAAGCACCACGCAGCCCGCGCCGATCACCACGATCGCGGCGACCCACGCTCCGACCAACCGGGCACGAGAGAAGTAGTTCAGCACAGCTCGCGACCTCTTTCAAAATCCGATGAACGTCACCGTTCCAACCATTCGACGAATGCCTGCGGAATCTCGTTGCGGACGATCATGACCCGCAGCACGCGGTCTTCCCGCAGAAGATCGGCGCCTCCCACCCTGGCCGCTTCGACCGAGGCGTAGCGGGCCCAGGCCGGGGGCATGCCAGACGAAGAGCCGCGACGCATGGTCGCCACGAGCCGGAACACCGATCCCACCTTAGTCCCGGCGTCGGCCGCCGGGGTGTTCCCAACAGCACACCCGTTTTCCCGATCTGGCCTCTAGCATGGCGTGAGCAACATGACGATGACCCCCGCGCGTGGGACCTCATGGTGGCCCCGAGCGGTGGTCATTCGGTGAGCGATCTGCTCGAACGGCTGCGTGGGACGCCGCACCCGGAGAAGCCGTTTCGCGACGAGCTGCTCGGCACCGAGCGGCTCGAAGAGCGTGCGCTGGCCCTCGCGGCGAGCTTCACGATCGACCCGAGCCCGCGCCGCCGCGCCCGCAACATCTTTCCCCGTTTCGACGACAACGCGCGCGTGCTGCGCGGCGCGTACCGGACCCTGGCGGAGGACATCCGGACAGGCGGCACGGTCACCGCCGCGGCGGAATGGCTGCTCGACAACTACCACCTGCTGACGTCGGAAATCCGCGACATCCGCCAGCATCTGCCCGGCACCTACTACCGCGAACTGCCCACACTCGCTTCCCGCGAGCAGGCGGGTCACACGCGGATCTACGCGATGGCCGTCGAACTGGTGCGTCACAGCGACAGCCGGTTCGACCGCCAGCAACTCGCGGTGTTCGTCAACAGCTACCAGCGCGTCGCCCCGTTGACGATTGGCGAGCTCTGGGCCTGGCCCAGCATGCTGAAGCTGGCGCTCATCGAAAACCTGAGGCGTCTGGCCGCGGAGACGCTGAAGGCGCGCCACGAGCGCCTGGCCGCCGACGCCTACGTGTCACGAATCGAAGCCGGAGCCGGAGACAGCGCAGGCCCCCTGCCGCCGGCGGTTGGCGTGGCGTTTATCGTCCATCTGCTGCACCGGCTCCGCGAGTACGGTCTCCGGCTGTCGTCGATTCGAACGGCGGTCGAGGAACACCTCGCGGCCCAGCAGATGACGGCTGAAGCCGCGATTCGCGGCGAGCACCAGCACCAGGCGGCCAACCAGGTGTCGGTGGCCAACGCCATCACCAGCCTGCGCCTGTGCTCCGCGCTCGATTGGCGGCAGTATGTCGAGTCGGTGAGCCTGGTCGAGCAGGTGCTGCAGCGCGATCCCGCCGGCGCCTACGGGCGGATGGATTTTCTCAGCCGGGATCGGCAGCGGCAGGCCGTGGAGCAGCTCGCGGCGCCGAACGGAGACGCGCAGGTCAGGGTCGCTCTCAGGGCGGTCGAAAGCGCCCGGCAGGCGGCGGCCAGCGGCTCACCCGCCGATCGCGCGGCCCACGTGGGCTATCACCTCATCGACGCGGGACGGCGCGACCTCGAGATCGACGTCGCCCATCGGCCACGCCTCGCGAGCCGGGCCAAACGCTTCCTGTTCGAACACGCGACGCTCGCCTACCTGGGATCGATCGCGGTGATGACGGCCGGGCTGCTGGCCGGCTGTGCGGCCTACGCCTGGCGCTCGGGCGCCTCCACACCCGCGCTGGCGGTGCTCGCGCTCCTCCTGCTCGTTCCGGCGGCCGACATCGCGATTGCGCTCGCGCAACAGGCGATCGCGTGGGTCATCCCGCCTCGCCGCCTGCCTCGGCTCGACTTCACCGATCACATTCCGGACGATGCGCGGACGATGGTGGTCGTGCCCACGATGTTGACGAGCACGGCGTCGGTGGCGGCGCTCCTCGAGCACGTCGAGGTGCTCGCGCTGGGCAACCTCGATCCCCGCATCCATTTCGCCATCCTCAGCGATTTCACCGACGCCGACTCCCGCGAGCTCGCCGAGGATCAGCCGATTCTCGACGCCGCGCAATCGGGCATCGAAGCCCTCAACCGGCGGTTCGGTCCGGACCATGCGAATCGCTTCTTCCTGTTTCATCGCGCGCGGCGCTGGAACGCCCAGGAACACGTCTGGATGGGGTGGGAGCGCAAGCGCGGAAAGATCGAGGAATTCAACCGGCTGCTCAGGGGCGCCCTCGACACGAGCTTCAGCGTACAGGTCGGCGAACTGGACATTCTCGCGTCGGTGCGCTATTGCATCACGCTCGACACGGACACCCGCCTGCCGCGCGATGTCGCCAAGGAGCTCGTCGGCATCATCTCGCATCCGTTG
Source organism: uncultured Acidobacteriota bacterium (assembly GCA_963755195.1). Classification (GTDB taxonomy): domain Bacteria; phylum Acidobacteriota; class Vicinamibacteria; order Vicinamibacterales; family CAVVIG01; genus CAVQJU01. Next base: position 240,514 of record CAVWIZ010000003.1, read on the forward strand.
AATCGCCCGCGCTTCGACGCGCGCGTCGGCCGCGTCATGGAAGGCTACGGGATTCTGCAGCCGCGAGTCAGCGTCACGATGGCCAGCGCGGCCGGATCGCTGTTCGCGAGGACGTACGCCGGCCATACCGGCGTGGACCCGTACACCACGGCCGTCTCCGACGTGTACCAGGATCTCTTCGACGAGGGCATCTTCACCGGCAAGGGCCTCTACGACGTCGATGCGTTCGCGGCCTCGCTCGAAGGACGCGTGCCGGAGAACGCCCTGCTGTCGCACGACCTCTTCGAGGGCCTCTATGCGCGTACGGCGCTCGTCACCGATGTCGAGGTCGTCGACGACTATCCGTCGAGCGTCCTCGCGCACGCCAGACGCCAACACCGCTGGGTGCGCGGCGACTGGCAGATTCTGTGGTGGCTCTTTCCGTTCGTGCCGTCGCGTACGGGCCTGCAGCGCAATCGCCTGCCGCTCGTGTCGCGCTGGAAGATCCTCGACAACCTGCGCCGGAGCCTCGTGGCGCCGGCGACGGTTGCCGCCCTCCTCTTTGGCTGGACCGTCCTGCCCGGCGCGCCGGTCGCCTGGACGGCGATCGGTCTCACCGCGATCGGGCTGCCCGTGTGTCTGCGGCTCTTCCACCTGCTGCGCGGGCCCGCACGATTGGAGTCGGGACCGGCGTTTCTGCGCACCACGATCGAAGACATCAACGCGGATCTCGCCCGGGTCTTCCTGCAGCTGGTATTTCTCGCGAATCAGGCCTATGAGATGTTGCACGCGATCACGGTGACGCTCGTGCGTCTCGCGATCACGAAGCACCGGTTGCTCGAATGGGAGACGGCCGCGGCCAGCGCCCGCCGCGACGGCCCGCCGCGCCTGCGCGTGTTCGCGAAAGAGATGATCGCGAGCCCCGTGGTCGCGCTCGCCAGCCTGGCCCTGATCGTCGCCGTCCGCCCGCACTCCCTGGCCGCGTCGCTACCGATCCTCGCGCTGTGGGCGGCCGCGCCGCTCATCGCATTCGCGCTGAGCCGCCCCGTGCCGACCCGTCGCGCCGTGCTCAGCCCGGAAGATCGCGAGTTCCTCAAGTTGGTCGCGCTCAAGACGTGGCGGTATTTCGAGACGTTCGTCGGACCCGAAGATCACGCGCTGCCGCCAGACAACGTGCAGATGGTCCCGGAGCTGACCGTCGCGCACCGCACCTCGCCGACCAACATCGGGATGTCGCTGCTCGCAGCGCTCGCGGCCCACGACTTTGGCTTCATCGAGCACGGAGGAGCTCGCCGAACGGACCGACGCCACGCTCACCACCGTCGAAAGCCTGGAACGCTTCGAGGGGCATCTCCTGAACTGGTACGACACGCGCACGCTGGCGCCGCTGCCGCCGGCCTACATCTCCACTGTGGACAGCGGAAACCTCGCGGGCGTGCTCTTGACGATGTCGGTGGCGCTGCAGGGCCTGTCTCTCGGCCATCTGGCCAGTCGAGCCGTGGCCTTGTTCGACGGGATGAACTTCAAGTTCCTCTACGACTCCCAGCGGCAGTTGTTCACGATTGGCTATCGTCTCGCGAACCAAGAAGGGCCGGGCCGCCGCGATCCGTCGTACTACGACCTCCTGGCTTCCGAAGCGCGATTGGCCAGCTTTCTGGCGATCGCCAAGGGCGACATCTCCGAATCCCACTGGTTCCATCTGGGTCGCGCGGTGACGAGCGTCCGCGGAGCGCCGGTGCTCCTGTCGTGGAGCGCCACGATGTTCGAGTATCTGATGCCGCTGCTCGTCATGCGCAGCTATCCGGACACGCTCCTCGACGAATCGTGCCGACTGGTGGTGCGCCGCCAGGTGGACTACGGCGCCTCGCGCGGCGTGCCCTGGGGCATCTCCGAGTCCGCCTACAACGTCGTCGACCGGCACGACACGTACCAGTACAAGGCCTTCGGCGTCCCCGGGCTCGGCCTGAAGCGCGGCCTGGGCGACGAGCTGGTGGTGGCTCCCTACGCCACGGCGCTCGCCGCCATGATCGATGCGCGGCAGAGCGCGGCCAACCTGCGACGGCTCGCGGCCGCCGGCCTCGAGGGCGACTACGGATTCTTCGATGCCATCGACTACAGCGTTCGCGAGTCCGACCACGACAACGCCCATGGAGCAGAAGACGGACATGAAAGCCCCGCCCCCGCCTCCGGATCCGGCACGGTCGTCCGCGCCTACCTGGCACATCACGAAGGCATGACACTTGTCGCCCTGGCGAACGCGCTGCTCGGCGATGTCATGGTGAAGCGCTTTCACGCCGACCCACGCGTGCAGGCCACCGAGCTGCTGCTGCAGGAGCGCGTGCCTCGTCACGCCCAGACCATTCAACCGCGGCCGCTCGATGAAATGCGCGTCGTCGCACCGCCGCCCGCCATGCCGGTGCGGCGGTACCGATCGCCGCACTCGGTCGCTCCGCACGCGCAGTTTCTGTCGAACGGCAACTACGTCACGATCGTGACCAACGCCGGCGGGGGCAGCAGCTTCTGCCGCGGCCTCGCGGTGACGAAGGCGCGACGCGACTCGACACGCGATCCGGGCAGCCAGTGCGTGTACCTGCGCGATGTGCGGAGCGGGTCGGTGTGGTCGGCGACCTATCATCCGACGGCGGCGGAGCCGGACGACTACGTCGTCGAATTCCGCGCGGAACGGGCGACGTTCCGCCGCCACGACGACGAGATCTCGACGCGGCTGGACATCAGTGTGTCCACTGAAGACGATGTCGAAGTCCGCCGGGTCACGGTCGTCAATCAGAGCACCCGGATTCGTGAAATCGACGTCACCAGCTACGCGGAGATTGTCCTGGCTCCCCCGGCCGCCGACCTCGCGCATCCGGCGTTCGGGAAGCTCTTTCTCGAAACGGAATACCTGCCCGACAGCGCGGCGCTCGTCTGCCATCGCCGCCCGCGGGATCCTCGCGACCCGGCGGTCTGGGCCGTGCACGTCCTCAGCCTCGAGGGCCGGCCGCAGGGCCCGGTCGAGTGGGAGACCGATCGCGCCCGCTTCCTCGGCCGCGGGCGGGACATGGACCGCCCGGCCGCGCTCGACGGCCGCGCGTTGTCGGGGACGACCGGCATCGTCCTCGATCCCATTCTGAGCCTCCGCCAGCGGATCAGGCTCGTCCCCGGGGCGTCGGTGCGGCTGTCGTTCGCCACGGGCATCGCGTCGGATCGGGCGACCGCCCAGGCGCTCGCCCAGAAGTACCGTGACCCGAGCGCGGCATCCCGCACGTTCGCGCTCGCCTTCACGCACGCCCAGAGCGGTCTGCGCTATCTGGACATCTCGAGCGACGAGGCGCTCTTGTTCGAACGCCTGGCCTCGCGAGTGCTCTTCGCGGATGGCTCGCTGCGGGCCGATCCCAAGACGATTCGGTCGAACGAGCTCGGCCAGGCCGGTCTGTGGCCGCACGGTATTTCCGGCGATCTGCCGATCTTGCTCGTCCGCGTCGTCAGCGACGGCGATGTGACGCTCGTACGCCAGGTGCTGCAGGCGCAGGAGTACTGGCGCCTGAAAGGGCTGAGCGCCGATGTCGTCATCCTGAACGAGGATCCGACGAGCTACCTGGCCGAGATGCACGCCCAACTCACCGCCCTTCTCGACAACGGGCCCTGGCGAACGTGGAAACACCAATCCGGCGGCGCGTACCTCCTGCGCGCGGATCTGATCGGCAAAGCGGCGTGCACGCTCATCGAGGCCGTCGCGCGGGCGGTGCTGACCGGGGAACGCGGCGACCTCCGCGCCCACCTCGACCAACCGCACCCGGTTCAGACCAGCCGCGTTCCGACCTTCGCGGCCGGCACGAAGGAGGAGTCGGGCTTTGCCCCGCCGATTGCCCCGCCATCAATGAAATTGTCGAACGGCCTCGGCGGCTTCACCGACGAAGGGCGCGCCTACGCCATCGTGCTCTCCGGCGACGAGGACACCCCACTGCCATGGGCGAACGTCATCGCGAACGCCACCTTCGGCACCATCGTCACGGCGTCGGGATCGGCAACCACATGGTCGGAGAACAGCCGCGAGAACCGGCTGACCTCCTTCGCCAACGACCCGGTGGTCGATCCGACGGCCGAGGCCCTCTTCATTCGCGACGACGACTCGGGTGATGCGTGGTCGCCGACGCCTGGGCCGATGGCACGGCACCGGACGAGCGGGCAGTTCGTCGTCCATCATTCGGCGGGAGTGACGCGGTTCTCGCGTGTCACGCGAAGCATCCGCCACGAGCTCGACGTGTTCGTCGACGTCGACGACCCCGTGAAGTTCTCGCTGCTCACGCTGACCAACGACGGCGGGGCGACGCGGATGCTGAGCGTGTTTTCGTACAACGACTGGGCGCTCGGCCCGCCGCGCGTCGGTCAGTCCGGTCAGGTTGCCACGACGTTTGACGAGACGGGAGGGACCATCCTCGCGCGCAATGCGTACAGCGACGACTTCGCCCGGCGCGTGGCGTTCGTGCATGCCAGCGAGCCGCCGCGTTCCGCGACGGGCGACCGTCTGTCGTTCATCGGTCGAAACGGACTGCTGTCAAAGCCGGCCGCCCTGCGCCATCTGACGCTTGACGCGAGGTTCGGCGCCGGCCTCGATCCCTGTGCGGCGCTCCAGGTGCAGGTCGTCCTGCGGCCGGGAGAACGCCGGCGCGTGCTCTTCTTGCTGGGTCAGGGCACCGACACGAATCATGTCGAGCGGCTGATCGAACGGCACCGGACGGTTGACGCCGCCGATGCCGCGCTGCAGAGGGTACGGAGCTCGTGGAACCGGACGCTCGAGACGATTCAGGTTCGAACACCGGACGATTCATTCGACGTGCTGATCAATCGGTGGCTCGTCTACCAGGGTATGAGCTGCCGTCTCTGGACGCGGGCGGGCTACTACCAGCCGGGCGGCGCGTTCGGCTTTCGCGATCAATTGCAGGACGTGATGGCGCTGCTGCTGGCGCGGCCCGAGCTCGCCAGGGCGCACCTGCTCCGGGCCGCGGGCCGGCAGTTCGTCGAAGGCGACGTTCAGCACTGGTGGCACGAGCCAAGCGGCCGCGGCCTGCGTTCACGCTGCTCGGACGACTTGCTGTGGCTGCCGTACGTGGTGGCGGAGTACATCCGCACGACCGGCGATGTCAACGTGCTGGACGAGCGCGTGCCGTTTCTCGAGGCGCCGCTTCTTGCGCCGGAGATGCTCGAGGACTACGGCCAGCCGCGCGTGTCGGCCGAGGACGGGACGCTCTTCGAACACTGCGTCCGGGCGATCGACAAGGGCCTCACCGTCGGCGCCCACGGTCTTCCGCTCATCGGCACAGGCGACTGGAACGACGGCATGAACCGCGTCGGACCGGCCGGGCGGGGCGAAAGCGTCTGGCTGGGCTTCTTCCTTCACAACGTGCTCAGCGACTTTGCGCCGCTCTGCCGCGCGCGGAAGGACAACCTCAAGGCAGACCGGTACGTGAACGAGACACGGCGGCTCGCCACCAAGCTCGAGCGATCGTGGGACGGCGAGTGGTACAGACGCGCGTACTACGATGACGGCACGCCGTTGGGATCGACGCACAACGACGAGTGCAGCATCGATTCCATCTCTCAATCGTGGGCCGTTCTGTCGGGCGCCGTCCCGCTGCGCTTTGCCGAGCGCGCCATGGACGCGGTTCGGACGTCCCTGATCGCGCGAGGGTCGCAGGTGCTGCTGCTGCTCCATCCGCCCTTCGATCGGTCGGCGCAGGATCCCGGGTACATCAAGGGCTATCCGCCGGGCGTTCGGGAGAACGGCGGCCAGTACACGCACGCGGCGGTCTGGATCGTGATGGCGCTGGCCAAGCTCGGCAGCGGCGACGAGGCCGGTGAATTCTTCCACATGCTGAACCCGATCAACCACGGCCGCACCGCGGCGGACGTGTCCCGGTACAAGGCGGAGCCGTACGTGATGGCCGGCGACGTCTACGCGAGAGAACCGCACGCAGGTCGCGGCGGGTGGAGCTGGTACACGGGATCGGCCGGCTGGATGTATCGCGCCGGTGTGGAGAGCATTCTCGGCCTGCGGCGGCGCGGCGAGACGTTCATCGTCGATCCCTGCATACCCTCGTCGTGGCCCGAATACCGGATCGACTGGCAGCATCTCGACAGCCACTACACGATCACGGTGTGCAACCCCACCCGCCGGTGCCGTGGGGTCGCGACCGCCACGCTGGACGGCGCACCGGTCAACGCCGGCGCGATCCCGCTCGTGAACGACGGCCGGACCCACCAGGTGCAGATCGTGCTGGGCGATCAGCCGCCAACGCCTCTCTAGTGGCCCGTCCACGCTGAACGAGGACCAGATCGCGGGCGCGGCGCCCGGATGGCAAGGCGGGACGACCGAGAATACCGGGAGTATTTGAGGGAGGAGCAACGCAGCCAGCCGGGATGCCCCGCCCGCGAGGTGGTCCTCGTTCAGCGTGGACGGGCCACTAGCTTCCTAAAGTCGCACGGCAACATTGGGCGAACGCCTGCCGAAAGTGCATAGTTATGTATGCTATCGCCCCGGTGCGAGTGGGGACGGCCGCCGCCGCAGATAGCGAATCGACTCATGAAAGAGCTGCTCATCGTGACCGCGGTCATTGAACTGGGAGCGGGCGTGGCGTTGCTGGCTTTGCCGTCGGCGATGGCAACACTCCTGCTTGGCACTCCGCTGACGGAACCGGCCGCCTTGAGCGTTGGTCGCGTCGGCGGTGCCGCGTTGCTTTCGCTGAGCGTCGCGTGCGGACTCGCGAGCAGCGACGCGCAGACTGGCGCGGCGAGAGGCCTGATCGCGGCGGTGTTGCTGTACAACGTCGCCGTAGCGGTCATTCTTGGCGCTGCTGGTATCGGGTCTCGGCCAGTCGGCGTCGCGTTGTGGCCGACGGTCATTGTTCACGCGGTGATGACCGCCTGGTGCGTCGCGCGGCTTCTCCAGAAGGCCGGCGCAGGAAGCCCAAAAGGCTGAGAACTTTCGGAGCCGGCCAGAGACGAGTTCGACTAGCAGCCCGTGGTGAAAGCCGTGTTCCGGGCGGCGACGCGGGCGCCGTAATAAACCGGTAACACTGCCTCGGTACCGTCTGGATGCGCCGATTTGCAAAATGATTTACGACAACGGGAGGACATCCATGAGACGCATGTCTGGGACGACCGTCCTGGCGGTCGTCGTCGCGTCCGGTATCCAGGCGACAGCCCATCACTCCAATCCGCTCTTTTTCGATATGTCCAAAGCCGTCACGTTGGAAGGCACGGTCGTGCGCGTGGAGTGGATCAATCCACACGTCCTTCTGTTTCTCCAGTCGAAGGATGAAAATGGCGAATTGGAGACATGGATTCTCCAAGGCGCTTCACTGAACAACGCGATGCGTCAGGCGGGCTTGAAGGAGCGCCTGCAACCGGGCATTTCGATCGCCGCTCGCGTGTGGCCACCGCGCAACCCGCTGTTTCTGAACGACGCGCAGACGGTCTTGCCGACGCGGCCCGATGACGCGAGACAATCCCCGCGCATCGTGGGCGGCGGGCAAATCAGGTTCTCCAACGGCGACGTTCTGGCCTTAGGCGGAGGACCGACATTCTGAAGAGCGTGGCACGAACGACGAGGAGAGAGCGCATGGAGCAATCAAGCGCTCGCGAATCTGGAACCGTCCATCATTGGATTCGTCGTCACACGGTCACTCGCGTGAAAATCACGACTTGTACCACGAGCTGCTAGGATCCTCGGGACATGGAACCGTTTCTCGTCTGGCTTGAATCAACCGCATTCAGCACGTGGATGCGCGAGGCGACCACCGTGTTTGCGTTCCCGGGAATCCTCGCCTGTCATACGGTCGGCATGGGGCTCGTCGCCGGCGTGAATGCGGCGATTGCGCTGCGCATTCTCGGCGTGGCCCCGGCGGTGCCCGTGGGCGAGATGAAGCGCTTCCTGCCGGTCATGTGGTTCGGGTTCTGGCTGAACGCCATCTCAGGCGTCGCGCTGCTCGTCGGGTACCCCACCAAAGCGCTGACCAACCCGGTGTTCTACCTCAAGCTGACGTTCATCGCGATCGCGATGGGGTTCGTGCAGTCGATTACGCGGAGGCTGTTCCGATCCAACCCGGAGGACACCCGGATCACGGGCACGATCAGGGTCTTCGCGGCCGCGTCCCTCGTGTCATGGGCCAGCGCGATCACGGCGGGGCGCCTGCTGGCTTACACGTACAGTCGCCTCATGGCGGGGAATTGAGGGCTGCATGGACGGGTTTCAAATCTGGCTCGTGAGCACGCTGAAACACATCAACCCCATTTTCGATGTCATGAACTCCCCGTGGGGGTGGCCCATAGCCGAGAGCGTTCATTTCCTCGGGCTGTCGCTGCTCGTCGGCTGCATCGGCCTCTTCGATCTGCGCCTGTTGGGCCTGGGCAAACGCATTCCGATTGCCGCGCTGCACCGGCTGATCCCGTGGGGCATCACCGGCTACGGCATCAATCTCGTCAGCGGCGCCGCGTTCCTGATGACCGAGCCCAATCAGTACATCTACAACCCGGCGTTTCATTTCAAGCTGCTCTTCATGGCCGTCGCGGGATTCAACGCCTCGGCGTTCTACTTCACGGCGTATAGGCCCGCCACGGCGCCTGGCGCCGCGGCCGACGCGCCGCGTTCGGCGAAAATCATCGCGACCATCTCCCTGTGCATGTGGATCGGCGTCATCGTCTGCGGCCGGTTGCTGACGTTTTATCGTCCCGGCGACTGCGGTCCCGAAGGCCCGGGGTTCCTCGCCACGTGCATCCCACGGTCGCGTTAGCCGAGTTGTGCAATAGGAGACAGCCCGCCGCGTCTGACTCAACCATAGTGTGCAGGAGATCCGACAAAGGAGACCTGCCGTGGCGAGAACGAAGCAAGACACACACTTGTACGAGCTGGCGAAGCTCGGCGCCCGGGCACAACTGAGTGACCTGCTCCACGAAGCGAGGCTCCTCATGGGCCTCTTCCCTGACTTGCGCGACAGCTTCGACAAGGACGAACTGCCGGTTACCTTCATCCTCAAGAAGGGACGAGACCGGGCTGCCGGCGGCGCCAGAAGAAAGCATCGGTGGACCGCCACCTCGCGGCACGCCGTGGCAGACCGCGCGAAGAAGCACTGACTGAGGCACGCACGAGCGCCCACCGGAGGCTGTGCTGAATGAAACAGGGCGATTGCGTCAGGGCGTCTACGCTGGACGCATGATGAAAATGACGACGCTCACACTGTGTTTCGCGGTCGCTGGTGCCGTTGCTGTCGGCGCCCAGTCGAGCGAAACGAAGACCACGACGAAGATCGACGTGAAGGACGGGAAAGACGTGAAGGTCACCGGCTGCGTGGAGGCGGGCTCGGCGGGCGGCTATGTCCTGACCAACGTTGCCACCAAAACACAGGACCTGCATCAATATGTGCTGGTGTCGGACAACGACGACTTTTCGAAAGTCGTCGGCCACCGCGTGACGATCGAAGGCAAGGTTGCCGATCGCGGTCACGGCAAGGTGGAGATCAAGACGGAAACGCAAACGGACGGTCCGACCAAGGACACGCATTCGAAGCTCGAAGCCAGCGGCCCGTACCTGGGCGTCAAGAACATGAAAACGATCGCGGCCACGTGTCCGTAGACTGACTCGAACGGCTGTTGGCGGTATCGCCCGTCAACGGCCGTCGCACCGGATCATCAGCAGTCGGTGGTGTTCAATCGGGTACAGCCCGCCGTATCCCCCCTCCGGTAGTTTCTTGAGTATGAGAACGAACACTCCCGTGAGCGGCAGCCGCCCGCGCACGGGCTCACCGACCTCACCACCGTGCACGCAGTGCGCCGGTTCGGAGACCGAACCCGTCGTCACCATGCAGCGTCACACGGTGGCCGCCGACCTCTGGTATCACTGCGAAGAGTGCGGGCACGTGTTCACCGCGCCCCGCGACGGCGAGTAGCGCGCCGGCGCTACTCGTCCGACTGACTGCGGACAGGCGTCGTTGAGCCCCGGTGTTCGTGTGTACGCCAGCTCCAGAAGCTGCGCCTCGCGTCATCTTCACCCATCATCCCGTGCTCCCTCCTTGCCCTTTTCGCCGCGTTGGTCATTGGAAGTTGAGCAGTCTGTTTCCGCTCCAGGGAAACGCGCCGTCGGGAGGAGTGGCCAATGCAGAATCATCAATTCGCCCGCCTCGTGGCGCTCGTCCTCGCGGTCGCAGGCCAGGGCTGCAGCCAGACGCCCACGGCGCCAGGCCAGCTGCCAGCCGCGTCCCAGAGCGGCACAACGGCCACGCTGACCCCGACAGTCGCCAGCCTCGCGATCACCGGCGGCGTCGCGTTCAGCGCCATCGGGGAAACGAGGCAGATGACGGCAACCGCCAACTACTCTGATGGAACCACCAGGAACGTGACGACTGAGGCCCAGTGGCAGTCGCTGACGCCGTCGATGTTCACCGTCTCATCGAGCGGCGTCGTGACAATCGTCGGTTTCGGCGTGGCCGGCCTCCGAGCGCAGCTCGGAACGCGCGTCTCCCAGATTCAACTGTCGGCAACGCCGCCCAATACGTTCGCGTTCTACGGGCGCGTGAGGGAGCCCGGCGCCGGAGGGATTGCCGGCGCGCGGGTATCGGAGCCGCTGTCCGGTGCGTCCACGCTGACCGATTCCCAAGGCAGCTTTTCCATCGCTGGCCTGGCCAGCGAACATCTGGTCTTCGAGAAAGAGGGCTTCGAGGCCGGCGAGTTGGACGCGCGGCCCGGCATCTTCAACGACGCTTCGCTGCAACGGGTCATCCGCGTCACTGCCGGCGAATCGGTCACGCTTCAGCTCGCGCCGCACGACATGTCCTACATGGTCGGCGCCGATCGTTGCTTTCCCTGCAGATTGATCCGGGTCGTCAATCCAACGGCCGGCACGCTGCACGTGATCCTGAATTGGACCGGATCGGGAATGGCGCTCAACCTGTGGGCAGCGGGACGACGGATCACCGGCACATATCCCGAGCTCACGACGGATCTGGACGTCAGCGCGGGCGAAGCCGTGATCTACGTAGGCATGATGCTGCCTGCGAGCGATGACGGCGCCAGCGACTACGTCCCGTTCAAGGTGGCCACGTCGATCCGATCTGGACCGTAGATTAGCCCTGAGCCTTCAGCCCTACGCCCGTCACTTTGCAATGCTCTCCAAGGCTGTTGTCTCCATCTGTCTGGCCACTACAATGGAGTGATTCAATCGCGGGTTCGTCACTCACGAAATCATTGGAGTTGGAGCGGAAGATGAGCGCACCGACCGCGAGCGGTCTGGACGGCGTCGTCGTTGCCGAAACGGCGCTGAGCGACGTGGACGGCGAACGGGGTCACCTGATCATTCGCGGGTATCCAGTCGAAGAGTTGGTCGAGCGGGCGACGTTCGAAGACGTATGCGGCCTGATGTGGAACGGAAGCCTGCCGACCGGCGCCGGGCGCGAGACGCTGCGCGTGGCGCTCGCGCAGGCGCGGCGCGAGGCATTCGCGCTCCTTCCGTCCCTTGGCAGCGCCCTCGGTGCCACGGACGGCATGGAGGCGCTGCGGGCGGCGGCCGGACACGTGCCGGATTCCGGCGGTTTCCACGATCTCGACAATCTCCACAATCTCGACAATCTCGCCAATCTCACCAGGGGCGCGCTGCAATTGACCGGCGCACTGTCGGTCTTTGCGGCGGCCTGGGCCCGCGCGCGAGCCGGCCACCCGCCCGTGCCGCCACAGCCGGCGTTGTCGCACGCCGCCGACTGCCTGCAAATGCTGTCGGGCGCGGCGCCGGATCCGTCGCGCGTGACCGCGCTCGATGCGTACCTGTGCTGCGTGGTCGATCACGGCATGAACGCATCCACCTTTGCGGCTCGGGTGGTCGCCTCGACCGGATCCGACCTGGTGAGCGCCATCGTGGCCGCGATCGGCGCGCTCAAAGGACCGCTGCACGGCGGCGCGCCAGGACCGGTGTTGGACATGCTCGACGCGGTGGGCGATCCCGGCCGCGCGCGAGCCTGGCTCGAATCGGAACTCTCGGCTGGCCGGCGCATCATGGGGATGGGCCACCGCATCTACCGGGTCCGCGATCCGAGAGCGGCCGCGCTCGAGCGTGCGGCGTCAATTCTCGAACGTTCCGACATCGCCACGCCGCGCCTGACGATGGCAAGGGCGGTCGAGCGCGAAGCCGAGCGCCTGCTCGCTGAACGCCATCCCGGACGGCGACTGAGCGCCAACGTGGAGTTCTACACCGCCGTGCTGCTTGAAGCGATCGGCATCCCCCGGACGCTCTTCTCGCCCATGTTTGCCGCGTCGCGGGTCGTCGGCTGGTGCGCGCACGTGGACGAACAGCGTCGCGTCGGCCGCCTGATACGGCCAGCGTCGAAGTACGTCGGCCCCGTCCCGGCCTGACACTGGTGCAACATGGACGCGTCGCCCGGCCGGCCGTATAATCCACGCGAACTTTCAAAAACACCGCGAGGAGGGCTGTTGATGACGCGGACGGTCGTGACGTCTCTCGTATTAGCCGGCCTGCTGCTCCGCGCCGGACCGGCGCAATCCCACCACAGCAACGTCGCGTACGAAGTGAACAAGGTCATCACCGTGACGGGCGTGGTCAAGGAATTCCGGTGGTCGAATCCGCACACCTGGCTGTACCTCACCGTTGACGATGGGAAGGGCGCCACGGTCGAGTGGGCCGCCGAAGGTCGCGCGCCCGGCGTGCTTCTGCGGGCGGGCTGGACGAGAAGCTCGCTCAAGGGCGGGGAAACAGTCACGGTCGACATGAGCCCGGCGAAGAACGGGTCGCACACGGCGATCATCGCGAGAGTGACGAAGGCGGACGGCACCATTCTGTCGAATCAACCGGGCCCGCAATAGTGCGGGAGCGACCACACGCGGAAGGAGCGATTCGCATGCCCAGGATCATCGTGTCGTTGCTCGGCGCGGCGATCTTCTCGAGCCTGTCGCTGACCCCTGCGCCGCTGGCCGCCCAGGGAGCGGCTTCTCCTTCCACCTCTCCACCGGATTTTTCCGGCGTCTATTACCCGGTGGCGCAGGGTCGCGGCGGTCAGGGCCAGCGGGCCGGCGCGCCGCCGGCCGGCGCCCAGCGCGGAACACCGCCGCCCCGGCCGACGGCGTCCGCTCCCCTCTCGGATGGCTCGCAGGGTCGGTCGCCCGACGCGCCGTCGCTCACGCCCGAGTACATGGCGAAGTGGGAAGTGATGCGGAAATCGCGCATGGCCGGATCGTACGAGTACGACAACAACGCCAAGTGTCTGCCGCCCGGCATGCCCGCCATGATGGGCATGGCGTACGGCATGGAAGTCATGCAGACGAAAGACAAGATCACGTTCTTCAGCGAGCTGAACGACGCGCTGCGGCGGGTCTACCTGGACGGACGCAAGCCGACACCGAAGATCCTCGACGATCCGACGTACGCCGGTTACTCGACCGGGCACTGGGAAGGCGACACGCTGGTCGTCGAGACCGTGGCGCTGAACACGAGCACCTTCATCGAGGGGTTCACGCCGCACAGCGACGCGATGACGGTCAGCGAGCGCATCCGGCTCGTCAGTCCGGATGTCCTCGAAGACCGCATCCACGTCACCGATCCGATTGCGCTGACCAAACCCTGGGACACCGTGAGAACCTACCGAAGGGCGATGCCCGGCAACGATCAGCTCCGGGAATTCGCGTGCGCGGAGGGACTCGAGCTTCCCAATGACAAGAAGTGAGGGGTGCCATGTTGGTGAAGTCTGTTGTCGTCTCGGCCCTGCTGTTGCTGCCCGTCCCGGCTCCCGATGACAGGAGCGTGGACTTCGATCCGCAGACGGACTTTTCGCAGTTCAAGAGCTTCGCCATCGGCCCGGGCCAGCTGCAGTCGAACAAGCCGGAGCTGCGAGGCGACATCGTTCGCAAGAAGATCCAGAACGCGTTGCGCGACGAGCTCGCCAAGGTCGGCATGCGGGAAGAGCCGCCCCAGGGCTCGGACCTGTTCGTGGCGTTTCGACTGGGTTCGGCGGACAAGAAGGAAATCGAGAGCTGGCCTGTCGGGCGCTGGGGCAGGGGCACGCGCTACACGGCCAACCACTATTCCGAAGGCACGCTCGTCGTGGACCTCTTGAAGAGGCCTGGACGCGAGCTCATCTGGCGGGGCATCTACCGCGACGACGAGGACAACGCCTCGAAGATTTCGTCGAACCTCCCCAAGAACATCCACAAGCTCTTCGAGAAATACCCGTCCAAGAAAAAGTAGATCAGGGAACGAAGCGCCGGTCCGCTCAACCGTATCGGCGAGAACCGAACGGGCGAATCACATCCTCAAGCATGGTTGGCGGGCGTGAACCTGTCCCAAAAAGAACAGGCGTCCGCCCGCCGTGTACGGCACGATGCGTCTCCAGGCTGCGAATCCCCCCGCAGGAACCCCTGGGACTCTCGCGCACGCAACACCTGCTGGTTTTTCGGAGGATGGATGACCGAGAGGAAGCCGGTCGAATCCAGGTGGCCGTCGATCCTGGACATCAAGTTGGTTCCCGCGGCGGCCCACCTGCCCCCTACGGTCCCCGTTGAACGTCGTAACGTGGCGGCTCGTCACGCGCTCGTGTGTCGCATCCAGAGCGAATTCGAGGAGATGCCCGGACTGTCGTTGACGATGAGCCAGGCCGCCAGGTTGTGGGGCCTGTCTCCCGACATCGCCGCACGCATCATCGAGCGGCTGGCCGAGGCGCGCGTGCTGCGCCGAAGCAACGACGGTCAGTTTTCCCTTCGCGTCGAGAGACCGTAGGGCCCATCGCCCTTCGGACGGTGCTCATATGGACATTCCAAATGAGCTGATCTATGCTCATGTGCACATCGCATAGGAGCACGGATGGACCCGCTGCGCTCGGAAGTTCTGCAGGGCACGCTCGACTTGATGGTGCTGAAGGCGCTCGAGGCCGTCGGACCGCTGCACGGCTACGGCATCGCGCGCCGGCTCGAGCAGGTCAGCGGCGACCGGCTGCAGCTGAACGAGGGAACGGTGTACACCGCCCTGATGCGGCTGAAGCAGAGCGGGTGGATTGCGGCGGAGTGGGGCGCGTCGGAAAACAACCGCCGTGCGAAGTTCTACTCGATTACGCGCGCCGGCCGGCGGCAGCTCGCGCGCGAAACCGCGAGCTGGGAGCAGATTGCCGACGTCATCGGCCGGGTCCTGGACCTGAAGCCGCAGAAGTCGTGAGGTGGCGCGATGCCCGTAACGCTCCGCCGGCTGTGGTCGCGCCTGCGCGCGTACTTCAATCGGCCGTCAGAAGATGACTGCGCCGCGGGTGCGAGCCACTCTGGTCATCGTCGAGGTCGCGCTCTCGTTCGCGCTGCTGGTGGCAGCCGGCCTGCTGCTGCGGTCGTTCGTGCAGCTGAATCAGGTGGACCTCGGGTTTTCAACCGATCGCGTGCTGGCAACGACCACGATTGTGCCGGCCCTCGGTCCTGACGACGCTCGGCGAGCCGCGATTTTCTATCGCGATCTCGTCGAGCGTGTCCGCCGGATGCCCGGCGTCCGTCAGGCGGCAGGTGTGAGAACGATGCCGTTCATCGGCCTGTGGTCCAATTCCGGCTACTCGATCGATGCTGGCGCGACACGCCCGCCCAACGAGTGGCCGAGTGCGCAGATCCAGGTCATCACACCGGCCTTCTTCGACACGATCAGCATGCGGATACGAACCGGCCGGGATTTTTCAGACAGCGATGAATTCGGCCGGCCGCAAGTGGCCATCGTCAACGAACGGCTCGCGCGCGACGCGTTCGGCGCCGGCAACCCGCTTGGACGAGTCATCCGGACGGGCATGACGCAGGAGTCGTCGCGGGGCATGCAGATTGTCGGCGTCGTCGCCGACACGCGCGAAATGTCGCCTGACGCACCGGCGCTCCCGGAAATCTACCTTCCCTATCTGCAGCATCCGGGGCCGGGCAGCCGTCTCGAGCTGCTCGCGCACACGTCCATCGCGCCAGAAACGCTGGCGGCATCCATTCGCGAAGCCGCACGCGCGCTGAATTCTGAAGTCCCGGTCCGCTTTTCTTCGATGGACGATGCGTTCAGCAAGGCGCTCGCGTACCCGCGGTTTCGTGCCGTGCTGGTAGCGGGATTTGCGGTGCTTGCGGTGACGCTGGCCCTTGTCGGGATTTACGGCGTGCTCTCATATCTGGTCGCGGAGCGAACGGCGGAAATCGGCGTGCGCATGGCGCTCGGCGCGCTCCGGCGCGACATCTTCAGCCTCGTGATGAGGGGAAGCATGCGGCTCGTGGCCGGCGGCCTGCTGGCGGGTCTGCTCGGCACGCTGGCCATCGTCCGCGTCCTTCAAACGGTGCTGTACGGCGTCAGCCCACGCGATCCGTTGACGATTGTGACGGTGGCCGGCCTGTTCATCATGACGGCGTTCCTGGCGAGCAGCATTCCGGCACTGCGCGCATCTCGCGTCGATCCGTTGGTGGCGCTCAGGCAGGAGTAGCTAAAGTGCAAAGCTCAAAGTGCAAAGTTCAAAGTAAGTTCAAAGTCCCGCGAATGTTGACGTGCCTGGCACTGAGTCTGGTCGTCGGCGTGATGGCACACGCCCAAGCTCCGGCGGCGACGCCGACGGTGGATCAGATCTTCGACAGGTACGTTCAGGCCATCGGCGGCAAGGCGGCCTTCGCAAAATTGACGACCAGAGTCATGGTGGGAACGTGGGAGAACCAGGCAAGAGGCCTGACGAGACCTCTCGAGATCTACGTGAAGGCTCCCGACAAGTATGTTCAGATCATTGGCTTCGGCGAGGCCTCCAGTGGTTTCAACGGAGAGGTCGGCTGGTCGCTCAACACGACTCAGAACGGGCTTCGTGAACTGACCGGAGCCGGCCTGGCGCGCCAAAAACGGGAGGCCGAGTTCTACAAGGAAATCAAGATCAGGGAGCTGTACGCCAGGCTGACGCTGGCCGGCAAGAAAAAGGTGGGCGACCGCGAGGCGTATGTCATCGAAGCGGTCTCCGCCGCAGGCAACACCGAGAAGCTGTACTTCGATGCCCAAACCGGGCTCCTCGTGCGGCGAGACGGCACCGCGGAGGTCTCGAGCGATGGGGAGTCACAGGTCAGGGTCGCCTCCGAGGTCTACTTCGAGGACTACCGTGAGGTGGACGGCATCAAGCTGCCATTCACGATTCGCCTCAAACTCGGTAGCGCCGGCATCATCTCCACCAGGTTCAGGGAGATCAAACACAACGTTCCGATAGACGACTCACAATTCAGCGTCCCGAACCCCTAATAAAGTGAAAAGCTCAAAGTGCAAAGGTGAAAGTAAGTCAGCAAGTCGCCCACGACTTCGAACCTACTTTCGACTTTGAACTTTGAATTTTCCACTTATCGCAGGTGTTTCACGTCGATGTTGTTCTCGTGGCAGACGAACTCGATCAGCTCTTCGTCCGCGCCGAGCCGCCAGTTGACGCGCACGGTCCACGGCTTCGTGTAGGCCTTCGGCATCGTCGATGGTGACGTCGATCTCGATCCGCCCGTAGTTCGGCCGGCGGAACCGCTCGGTGATCTTCGCGCCGGTCGTGAACGGCGCGCCGTTGACGTCGAGCCAGCCTTCGTCTCGCAAGCCCGATCGTCTCGACGACGAGCGTATCGCCCTCGTACTTGCCGACGGAGTAGCCGTACCACCACGGCTGCGGATCGTTCGGCCGGCAGCGACCGGCCGTCGGTGAAGATGTTGCGCAGGCCGTTGTTCGCCTCGTACATGATCACGAGGTCGTTCGACCGTCTGCACGACCTTGCGCGGCTGCGAGTGCGTGTGGAGCTGCATGAATCCGAGCGGCAGGCAGTGGGCGTCCGGGTTGTCCTTCGAGTTGGTCGCCATGCGCTGCTTCCGCAGTTCGGCTGCCCACGGCGTGAACGGCAGTCCGTCCTTGACGTTCTGTCCGATGTTCGAAGAAAGCCGCAAGCGGAGGATCCGTCGCGGGACTGAGATTCGGAACCATCGGGCCGCCGAGCCGTCCGCTCGGCGGCAGGCGGCTCTCCCATGTCCCCGAGAAATCGATCTTCCCGTTGGGCAAACGCGGCGGCGGCGCGTTGAGGTCGGGCTTGCCGTCCGGAGTTCGCGGCGTGTCCTGGCGAACGAAGGAGGGCCACTGCGCCGACAGCGTTACGGAAGGCAAGCGCGATCGCGAGTCGTGACGACCGCTAACCCAGCGCGCAACCGCGAACCTGCAACCTCAACGCGATCGCACTATCGCTTTCCCTGCAGCACGAATCGCTGCGCCCGGCGGTTGTTGACGATCTCCGCCGTGTAGAGATTGCCCTTCGAGTCGGCCGCCATGTGATGGACGATGTCGAAGTCGCCCGGCTTCGCGCCGCGCATGCCGATCACGCCGATCTGCGTCATCGTCTGCCGATCGAAGATCACGACGCGCATCGGCCCGGAGTCGACGACGTAGAGGAACTGCTGCTTCTTGTCCGGCGAGAACGCGAAGCCCGCGGGCACGGGCACGACCGTGCTGCCTTCGTTCGTCACGCGCACCTGCTTGAGGAACTTTCCCTGCCGTCGTGAACAGCTGAATCCGGTTGTTGATGCGATCGGCGACGTAGACGACGCCGTCCGTCGACACCTTGATCGCGTGCGGCAAGCCCGAACTCCGGCGGTCCGTCGGGCGTGGTCTGCGGCTGCGGCACGGCGGGATTCGGGGCCAGCGTCGGCGGCGGCGTGTTGCCGAATGCGCCCCACATGCGCTTGAACTTGCCCGGTTTCCGAATCGAACACGACGACGCGCTTGTTGCCGTAGCCGTCGGCGACGTACACCTCTTTCGCCGACGTGTCGACGAACACGTCGGTCGGCTGATGGACGTTTTCCGTGTCGGTGTTGCCCTTGCTCTGGCCGCGATGGCCGATCTGCATGACGAACTTCCCAGCCATCGTGAACTTCAGGATCATGTCGTCGCTGATGCCGGGCGTCGTCGCCCGCGGCCAGCCGGCGCGCCCGCCGATCCAGACGAAGTCGTTCGCGTCGACGAAGATGCCGTGCTCGCGGCCCGGCCACTCGTAGCCGGCATCGCTTCCGCCGGCCCGCCCCAGCTCGTCAGGAGTTTTCCCGCGGCGTCGAACTCGAGCACCGGCGGCGCCGCGTTCGCGCGCTGCGCCTCGGGAATCGACTGCGGGACGTGCAGCACCCAGATGTGATCTTTGCTGTCGACCGAGATCGACGTCACTTCGCCGAGCACCCAGTTGTTGGGAATGGTCGGCCACGCCGGATCGACTTGAAATACCGGTGGACTGAGCGTGCTCGGTTGTTGCGCCGCAACCGGTGCGCCGGGCGGGACAAGCAGCGGGAGAGCAATCACGGCCGCCGAGAGCGCGGGCAGGAATCGTCGAGTGGTCATTGGGGGATGATATGCCGACTCCGGTGAACAAGCCTAGAATAGCGGAGTGTTCGACGCACATCACCTGACCGGGAGAACCAGCATGATTCGATCCGCCGCGTTCAGCGTCGTCTTGATTGCGGCTGCCGGGCCTGCGTTTGCCCATCATGGCGGCGGAACGTTTCGACCTGAGCAAGTCCGTCACCTACACGGGCAAGCTCACGCGAGTGGAGTTGATCAATCCGCACTCGTGGCTCTATTTTGACGTCACCGACGCGAACGGGCGCGTGTCGCACCATCGGTGCGAGATGCGCTCCGTGCACGTCCTGCGCCGGTCGGGCTGGACCAAGGAGCTGTTTCCGGTCGGCCAGCGGGATCACGGTCGAGGCCGCGCCGGACAAGGTCGATCCCAACTCGTGCTACCTCAACACGATCAAGTTCGACAACGGCAGCCACATGGATCGCTACGGCCAGTACGTGAAGGCGCCGGAAGGCGGGATTCAGGAGGTGCGAGGACCGGTGGTCGTCACCGAACACCGCGCGGGAGCTGCGGCGTCCCACCGGCGAGCCGAACATCTCGGGCGACTGGGCCGCCGAACAGGTCGTGATGGTCGATCCGCGCGGCACCGGCGGCGGGCTGGTGCCGCTCGGCCAACTGAGCCAGCTCAAGCCCGGCGAGCGGCCGGCAGGCGGCGGCGGCGGACGCCGGGGCGGCGCCGCCCACCGGACCACGGCTCTACGGCGGCACCGAGCTGACCGAGGCTCGGCGAACAGGCGGCGGCGAGCTTCACGCGGGAGGACAATCCGCGCTTCCGCTGCGAGACGACCAGCATCCTCTTCGACTGGACGTTCGACGGACCGGTGAACCGGATCACGCAGAACAAGGACACGATCCTTCTTCAGTACGGGCAGATGGGGCTCAAGCGGACGATCCACATGAACATGAAGGAGCACCCGGCGAACATCAAGCCGACGCCGCGCCGGTCACTCCATCGGCCGATGGGAGGGCGATGTGCTGGTGGTGGACACCGTCGGCTTCCTGCCGGGCGTGTTGAACGGGCCGGTTCGCCACAGCGACAAACTGCACGTCGTCGAGCGCTTCTCGCTCGATCCGAAGACGATGAAGCTGACGCGCTCCTACGTGGCCGAAGATCCGGTGTACCTGAAGGGCCAGTACACAGGCTCGGACGTCATCCAGGTCGCCGACGCGCCGTACACGCAGGACAAGTGCAAGGAGCAGGGCTTCATCGACTACTCGAAGCAGGCGGGCCGATAAAGAGTCACGGTCACCGCAGCGCTCGCAACGCTCGCAGCGTTCAGGGGCACTCAAACCGAATTCTCGGCGCTCACTGCGTGCGCCGCGGTGATCGTCTTCAGGTTTTCAGGGCCTGTCGACCGCGGGTTACTCGCACGCGTCGGTGATGCAGATGGATTCCAGCGTGCGGCCCACCGGCGGCGCGGGAAGCCCGGCTGCCGCCATCAGTTTGCGCAGGAGCAGTCCGGTCTCGGGATGCGCGATCGCCGACTGCACGCCGACCCGGACCAGGCCGTCGGCGTAGTCCACCGGCTGCCAGGTGTGAACGGCGAGCTTGCCGCCGCGGTTGTCGGTGTTGCCGTAATCGCTGGACGTCCAGCTTGGCGCCGTGGTCCACCAGAAGCTGCACGACGGCGGTGCGTCCCTTGTGGGCGGCGCCGTGCAGCGCGACGCGGCCGGTGTCGGCCTGCGCATTCGGGTCGAGACCCAGGTCGAGCAGCATCTTCACGGCTTCGAGCGTGTCCTTCTCCGACCACTCGTAGGTGATCCCCTCCACCCAGCCGATTCCGGCGGCCACCTGCAGCGCCGTCACGCCCAGCGTCGTCGCGATCTTCGGATCGGCGCCGCGGGCCAGCAGCAGCTTCATCAGCGCGACGTCGCCGGACTGCGATGCGCGCAGGAACGCCGTCGCGCCGTTCTCATCCAGCCACTGGTTCGTGAACACCGTGCGGGTCTCCGTGCTGTCCTTCACCCGCGCGTTCACGTTGGCGCCCTTGTCCAGCAGGAGCTTGATGAAATCCAGATGATCCATGTCGCCCTTGCGGACCGGATAGTCGCCGGATTCGATGTTGCGGTTGTCGGTCGCCAGATACAGCGGCATCCATCCGCCCTTGTTGGCGAGGTTCGGATCGGCGCCGTGGTCGAGCAGATACGCGCCGAGCTTGTAGTAGCGATTCTGCGTCGCGACCAGCAGCGGGCTCCAGCCGTACCCGGTGACCTGATTCACGTCCGCTCCGGCCGCCAGCAGAACCTTGACCGACTCGAGATCGTTGGCGCGCACGGCATACACCAGCGGCGTCAGCGCGCCGCCGTCCTTCGGCGCCTGCTGTCCGCGGCCGCCGAACGCCGCGACGCAGCGTCATCGTCCTGATCGCCGTCCGCTGCCGCCGCGCCGCGCCGCCGCGCTCGTCCACCAGCGGCGCCCGCGCCCGCCGCAGCGGCCGCACGCGCGTTGCCGACCGCCAGCCGCAGTTCAGCGCGCCCAGATCCGGGCGACGCCTTCTCCGGCAGCCAGCGCTGCGCCCTGCGCCGCGACCGCTCTCCTCGGATCGTTCGACTTTGCCGAGCGCCGGCCCTCGTCCACGCTCGGCCGGATTCGAGCGGGCCTTGATGTCCGCGCCGCGCTGGATCAGCAGCTGAATCGCGGCCGCATGGCCTTCGTCCGCGGCCCACATCAACGGCGTCGTTCCGCGCAGGGTTTCCTTCGCATTCACGTTCGCGCCGTGGTCGAGCAGCACCTTCATCGCCTCCACGTTGCCGGTGCGCGACGCCACCATGAGCGGCGTCCGTCCGAGCGGCAGCTGCTCGTTGGGATCGGCGCCGGCCGTCGAGCAGCGCGGCGATGATGGCGGCATCTCCGTTCACGCTCGCCAGCCAGAGCGGCGTGGCGCCCTCGCGGTTCGCGGCCTTGGCGTTCGCGCCCGCGCGAATCAGCATGTCGGCCATTTCCTTGTCGCCGCGGTACACCGCCCAGTGCAGCGCCGTCGCGCCATCGGCCTGCGGCGCATTCACATCGGCGCGCTGCGCCATCAGCGTGCGCACGGCCGCCTTGTCGCCGCGCATGGCCGCGTCGGCGACGTCGGAGCGCCCGGCGCCGAGCATGGCCATCGACAGCAACAGACCGCCGCACCGACTCCCAGTGATGCGTCTCACGATACATGCGTCGCCTTCACAGTAGCAACTCGCAGTTCGTAGATTCTCTGCGTGATCGCTTCGCTGATTCCAGTTCACGATTGCCGTCTACAGATTCTCCAGCCGGCCCGTGCTGTCGCCGATGCTGTCCTGGTGAATGTCGAACTTGTCCAGCACGCTCAACAGCAGATTGCCGGTCGGCACGGTCTTGGTCGGATACGCCAGATGACGCCCGCCTTTGAGCTTCCCGTTCAATCCGCCGACCAGCACGTGCGGCACATCGTAGTGCAGGTGCTGATTGGAGTTCCCCATGTTGCTGCCGTAGAGCACCAGCGAATGATCCAGCAGCGTGCCGTCGCCGTCCTGGGTCTTCGCCAGCTTGTCGACGAGATGCGCCAGCATCTTGACGTGATACTGGTTGATCTTCGACAGCTCGGCGATTCGCCTCGGATCTTCGCCGTGATGCGACACGCCGTGGAAACCCGACGTGGGCGCTTCGCTCTCGGGATAGGTCCGGCCGGTGAGGTCGCGGGCAAACAGCAGCGTGCCGACGCGGGTGATGTCGGCCTGGAAGGCCAGCGCCAGCAGATCGAACTGCAGCTTGATGTGTTCGTCGAAGGTTTGCGGCACACCCACCGGCACGCGTCATGTCGGCCGGCGCGACGGTCGAGGCCTTCATCGCAATCTGCAGCCGGCGCTCGATCTCGCGGACGTTCTCCGTGTAGTCGTCGAGCCGCGCGCGATCGGCGGCGCTGAACTCGCTGCGCAGACGGGAGAGGCTGCCGGTCAGCGAATCCAGAATGCTGCGGTCCCGCTTGCGGCGCGCGGCCCGCTGCTCGACCGTGCTGCCGTCTCCGAACATGCGCTCGAACACCACCTGCGGATTCAGCTCCATCGGCAGCGGCTGCGTCGGCGAGGACCAGGAGATCGTGTTGGTGTAGGTGCAGCTGTAACCCTCGCCGCAGTTGCTCGAATTCGCGCCCGGGTCCTCGACCGCGAGCTGCATGGACGGCATCAGGTTGTCCTGGCCGATCTTCTGCGCGATCATCTGATCGATCGTGGTTCCCGCGTAGACGTCGGCCCCGGCGGTCTTCTTCGGTTTGTTCGCGCACAGGAACGCCGCCGCCACCCAGTGGTCGGCGCCGGTCGCGCCCGGAGGCGGTTCGGCCGACCGGGAATGCAGGCCGCTCAGGATCGTCACGTGATCCCGGAACGGTTCGAGCGGCTTGAAGTTGAACGGGAAGCTCGAAGCCGGTCGCCTTCCTTGTCCGGGACCCAGTAGCCGGGCGCCATGCCGTGCGGCACGAAGCAAGCCGACAAATCGCGGCTTCGGGCTGGCCGCCGTTTGCGCCAGCGCCGTCGCGGCCGGCACCATCGCTTCGAGCAACGGCAGCGCCGAGCGTCGCGCCGGCGCCGCGCAGAACCGTCCGGCGGGAGATGTGTTTCTTGGTGATAAACATCATCGGTGTCTCGTTCGTTCCGGTTAAGTCAGGTTCAGCTCGTCATCCGACTGCCGTGACCTCTAGTTGCTGCTGGCGACCTGCTTCATGTTCATCTGGAACGGGTCGCTCTTCACGATGCCCAGCACGATCGACGAGAACTTGTACTTGCTGGCCGCCGAGTCGCGCACGATCGACCGCACCAGCGGCATGTCCTGATACTCGACGCCGCGGCCCAGCGCGTAGGTGAGCAGCTTCTCGGTGACCACGCGCACGAACTGATCGGAGTAGCGCACCAGCGACATCGCGCAGGCTCGCCGACGCCGTCCACCTTGGTGCCGTCCACCAGCACGCCGGTGGCATCGATGGGACTGCCCTCATCCAGCGTGCGCCAGGCGCCGACCGCGTCGAAGTTTTCGAGCGCGAGTCCCATCGGCTCGAAGATCTTGTGGCACGTCGCGCAGGTCGGATTGGTGCGATGCGCTTCCATCGTCTGCCGCATCGTCGGCGCCTTCGCGTTTCCGGTCGTGTCCGCCGGCTTCTCCTTGATCGCCGGTCGACGTCCGGCGGCGGATCCGGCGGGCTGACGCCGAGGAACGTCTGCAGGAACCACTTGCCCCGCGTCACCGGCGAGGTGCGGGCCGGCGTTCGACGTCACCGTCAGCAGCGCGCCCTTGCCCAGCAGGCCGCGGCGCATGTCGAGCTCCGGCGGCAGCGTCACGCGGCGGAACTGCGGGCCATAGATGTTCGGGATGCCGTAGTGCTTCGCCAGCCGCTCGTTGACGAACGTGTAATCCGCCGTCAGCAGATCGAGGACGCTGCGATCCTCGTGCACGATGCTGTCGAAGAACAGTTCGGTCTCGCGCTGGAACGCGTTCCGCAGGTTGTCGTCGAAATCCGGGAACAGATTCACGACCGGCTCGCTGGTCTTCAGCGAGCGCACGCTCAGCCACTGCCCGGTGAAGTTGGCGATCAGCGCTTCGGACTTCGGATCCGCCAGCATGCGCCGCACCTGCTTCTCGAGCACGGCCGGATCCTTGAGCTTGCCCTGCGCGGCGAGATCGATCAGCTCGTCGTCGGGAATGCTGCTCCACAGGAAGAACGACAGCCGCGACGCCAGCGCCAGATCGCTGATGCGATAGCTCTTGCCGGCGGCCAGCCCGGCCGGCTCCGCGCTCGCCGCGATAGACGAATTCCGGATCCGCGAGGATGCGCTGCAGCGCCGCTTCGATGCCGTCGTCGAAGCTGCCGCCTTCGCTCCGGCCCGCCAGATAGAACTCCATCAACGACTCCAGGTCCGCAGGCAGTCGCCGGACGGCGGAACGCATGCTTCACGAGCGTCGAAATGATCGTGTCGCGCGCAGGCGCCTTCCTCGCGCGCGCTGGCCGGGCCGGCACACGAAAATCTTGCGGCGGCTGGCCGTGTCGGTGGCGCCCTTGGCGTCGTAGGGCCCTTCAATCCAGACCTGGCCGACGTGCGGATAGAACAGGAATCCCGGGATCGAGCCCGGCGTGTTCATGGTTCGCTGGAACGGCCTGTTCAGCTCGCTGCCCGGCACGTCGTTGGTCGCGAGGAACGTCACGCCGACGGTGTGCAGGCCGGCCTTGACCGGGATGCGCGGCGTCGCGCGGCCGTTGCCGGTCGTGTTCGCAATTTCCTTGTCCCAGTCGAACAGCTTCACCCGCTCGCCGTCGACCGTGACCTCGAGCTGCTCGCCCTTGACGCCGCCCAGCACCGCCTGGAAGTAGCCGGTGACGCCCTTCACCTTGAAGGTGTATTCGCCGTCGGCCGGGAACTGATACTTGATCAGGATGCCGCCGCGCGTGCCGAACGGCAGCCCTTCGATGTGATAGTTCTGCGCGGTGTCCGCGGGCACGTCGAACACGGCCTGCGTCGGCGCCGACACATCGCCGATCGCCAGGCGGCTGATCTTTCCCGCCGCCGACAGGTACGCCTCCATCAGCGCCGGCGACATCGTCAGCGCGCCCGCGATGTTGTCGAAGCCGCGCGTCGAATCGTCGGGCGGCAGGAACTTGGTCGCATCGACTTCGAGCGCCAGCAGGTCGCGAATCGCATTCGCGTATTCGGTGCGGTTGAGGCGATGGAGGCCCGGCGGCGGCAGATGGGCGACCGCGCTGCGATCGAGCTCATTCTCCATCCAGCGGATCAGCGACTCGAGCGTGGCCGGATCCGGCCGCCGCACGCCGGTCGGCGGCATCATGCCCGCGCGAAGTTTCCGGACGACCTTTTCCCCGATTTCCGCATGGTCGCCGAGGTGCGCGAGGTCCAGCTGGTCCAGCAGCAGGTTGGCCGTCTTCAGCCTCGCGTTGTGGCACGTCACGCAATACTGATCGACCAGCGCACGCTGGGCGGCGGCATCCGCGCCCGGCTTCGTCTCTCCAGGCGCCTGGCCGCTTTTCGACACGCTCGGCGTCGCCCCGGGTGAAGTCGAGGGGCCAGACTGGCTGGAAACAAGGGCCCCTGACATGACAGTTATGGCCACCACGCCGCCCGCGACCAGTGCTCTTTTCAAGCAGAACTCCCCAATGCTTATCTTGGCGGACCGGTCCATCATGTCAAGGGTTCTTTCGAATCGTCGAACGCGACCCCGGTCCGCCATCGCGACCGCGCGAGACGTGAAGTTCAACGTGCAGACGGATTTCTAGGAGATAATGCAACCACGAAGGCGCGAAGACACGAAGGAAGAATCGGTCAGATAGATCTTCTTCTTCGTGCTTTCGTGTCTTCGTGGCCAAGAGGCTAAATGACGCGGTTCGTGTCGACGCTCGTGACGATTTGTTTGTGTGCCCAGACGATGTTGCTGGGCGCGCAGGCGCCCCCACCGCCGCCCGAGCCGCGCCCCGCGGCGCCGCTCTATCAGCAGAAAGGTGAGCAATACCGAGTCTACAACTTCCCCGCAACCGGCGAGTCGATTCCATATCGGCTCTTCGTGCCGTCGACGTGGACCGGGAACACGAAGTTGCCGATGCTGGTCACGCTTCGCGCGGGCAACACCGTGGACGGTCCATATCGGGCCGGAAACGATCTCGTGAAGGTCGCAGCGCAGCGGGGCTACATCGTCGTCACGCCGATGGGGTATCGCGGGTTGAGCCAGCCGTACTACGGCAGCCCGTATCAGATTGCCCGCCCCACCGCGGCGGCCCCCGCCGCCGGCTGGACCGCACAGGAGAACGAACGGGCCGAGCAGGACGTGATCTGTATGTGATGGATCTCGTCGCGAAGGAGTACAACGTCGACCTCTCACGCGTGTACCTGCACGGGCAGAATCCATCCGGGTCCGGCGCACTCCATCTGGCCGCCAAGTATCCCGACCGCTTTGCGGCTGTTGTCGTCAGCTCCGCACCGATCGTGTACGACGCGTATCCGTTCGACCGTCTCAAAGGGAAACTGGCCCTCATGGTGATTCACGGCGACCAGGACACGGTCAACCCGATTGAGGCTTCGAAAAAAATGGCGGAAGCGGCGAAAGCCGCAGGTGTGGACGCGACGTATGCGACGGTTCCGGGCGGCACCCACCTGGAGGCGTACCTGACCTACGCGACGCAAATCTTCGACTTCCTCGACCGGCACAGAAAGTAGCTCACCGGCGATCCGCGATCACGATCGACGCGGCAGACTTGCCTTTCCTCTTCACCGTCGCTGACTGCGTCGCGCCCGTTGGCTTGCCGCCATTCCAGTGCGCACGACCCTCCGCAACGAGCTGATGGGCCCAGTCGACGTCAGCAGGCGTGTCCACCGGGTTGATTGTTGCGATGAGCCGCCCGTGTTCGGTGACGAGCAACCGCACACCTGACTGAACCCGCTTCAGGTGGCGGCTCAGATGCGTCTTGAGTTCACGGATGCCGACCGTCTCCATACAGGCCTCGCCTAAGAGTGACTACAAGTCTAGCCCGCGATGATCAGCCGCATCAATTCTGCAAACGATAGCAGGCGGTAGTTCACGACGTCGAACACCCCCACGGTCACCGCAGCGCTCGCAACGCTCGCAGCGATTAGGGCGTTCAAACGGAATTCTCGGCGGTCACCGTGTGCACCGCGCCGATCGTGTTTCAGGGCTGTCGACCCTAACCGCTCGGCACGCACGACGAGGGCAGTCGCTACGGCAAGTTGAAAACAGCGTTAACGCCACGGCTCGTCGAATCCTGGCCGGATGAATGACAGGGCTCTGGGAAATTCGGCGACTGTCAGGCGCCGAAGGTTGCCGGCCGCGTCGGCCAGCGCGGCCGCGGCATCGTCGTCGGTCGCCTGAACGATGACGCGCCAGGCTGCCTCCGACCGCTCGAGCGAAATCAGCGCCACCTTGGCCGAGCCGTTCCAATCGTTCTGCACGGGATGATCGTCGAGATCCTCCTCGTCCCCGAAACGATCTCGACCATCGAGCGCTCGATGAATTTTCGCGCTCACGAACGCCGAGTCGTGCGCGACGACCTCCAGCGCTTCGGCGAGCACGGGATCGGACGCCGTACGGAGGGCCCCTTGATGATCGTCACGCTCGTGATGCTCCGTCAACCACCGGTACGACCGCATCGTGTAGGCCCTCGCCATCGAGGTCAGCGGTTCGTCGGCGACCCGGGCGTGACGCGCCTCCTCACGCTGCTCGACGGCGCTCACTTCTTCCTGCGAGGGCATCTCCACGTTCAAGAACTCCGCCGCCAGCGCCGGACCCTTCCGAATCCGAAACGGCGGCTCGCCGTCGACAGGATGGGGCGTTCCGACCGCAAGCTCGAGGCCTTGAGCGAAATCGCCGCACATCGCCACCGCGATTTCACAGGCATATGCCGAACACCTTGACGTGAAGGCACAGCGCTCGCACCAGCGGTCGCAGTAGGCGGAAATGAAGTCGATCCGGTCGCTGCCCATCGCCCAACGCTGAGGGAAAGCACGATGCGGGCCATCCCCCAACGCTCGGATAAATCGGCTTGCGCGCTAGATGGACGCAGAAACTGCCACGCCAGGCGGGGACCCAGTACGCCAAATCTGATCACACGAGTCGAATGGCTTTCACGGTCACCGCGGCGCTCGCAACGCTCGCAGTGTTTTTGGGGCATTCAAACGGAAATTCTCGGCGGTCACTGCGTGCACTGCGGTGATCGTGGGTGCTTCTTAGCGCTTGCGCGACAGATCGCGATAGACGGCCTCGATGAACGCGTCCGGCGATCCGTACCGGCCGTCGTAGTCGAGCGTCGGCCTCGCGGCCTTCACCTGCT
Organism: uncultured Acidobacteriota bacterium; assembly: GCA_963755195.1. GTDB lineage: Bacteria > Acidobacteriota > Vicinamibacteria > Vicinamibacterales > CAVVIG01 > CAVQJU01. The sequence continues at coordinate 269,668 of CAVWIZ010000003.1, forward strand.
CGAGCGTCAGGCCCCTGCGAACCAGATCCTGGATGCGGTCGCGGACGATCGTGACCATGTCGCGGTATTCGACGACATCGGCTTCGTCGCTCAGCCGTCCGTGGCCGGGGATGACGTACGTGCCGCCTTCCTCCTTGTCCTTCGGGATCGTGACGTCGAGGATGCGGTTCAACCCGTCGATGACGCCCTGAATGCTGCCGCCGTCGCGACCGTCGACCACCGGGTAGCCGGTCGTGATGAACACGTCGCCGGCGCTCACGACATCCGACCGCCGGAAGAAGACGACGACGTCGCCGTCGGTGTGGGCCGCGGGCTGGTGCAGCAGCTGAATGGCTTCGTCGTTGAAGAAGATCTCCTTGTCGGCGGTGAAGAACGTTTCGGTCGGCCACGCCGCGAAGGGCTGCCCGCCTTCGCCGCTCTGCGGCTTCGGGCGCGCTCATCCGCGCGAGCACGCGTTCGTGCGCGAGCACGCGCGCGCTGGTCGTCGCCAGGCCGAAGTTGCCGGGCGCGTTCCCGCCGAGCCACTTCCCGATTTTCGCGATCTCCTCGTTTCCGCCGGTGTGATCCGCGTGCACGTTGCTGTTGATGAGGATGCGAATCGGCTTGTCCGTCACCTGCCGAATCGCGGCGAGGACCTCGTCGCTCGTGGCTCGCGCGCCGGTGTCGACCAGCAGCACGCCTTCGTCGCCAATCTGCACGGTGATATTTGCGCCCGCGCCGACCAGCATGTAGACGTTGCCTTGCACAGGCACCAGCCGCACCTGGTCGGCGCCGCGGGGATTCGGCGCGGCCGGCAGTCGCGGACGGAATGTGCTCGCAGACGCCGGTGAGCTGCCCGCCGACATTCGCGCGCGACTTCAGCTGCTCGCATCTTCAGCTGGTACTCGGGATAGGTCGTCGCCGCGCCGCCCCTCGCGGCTTCAGGCGGAATGCCGATGCTTCGTGGCGAACTCGGTCAGCTTCAACTGCGCGCCGGCTGACCCCGGCAGCAAGTGCGGCACGTAGCCCTTCGGGCTGACCGGCCACCTCGTCCACGACGTCGAACTGACTGCGGCCGACTTCCTGCGTCAGGTTCAACACCCAGTTCGAGCTGCGGATGAACGGCTCCTCGAGATAGACGGGGTCGTCGACGATGGTGACGACGGTCAGCAGGTCGCCGTGCCGCATGAAGTGCTCGGTCATCGTCGCCCGGTCGCTGTGCGCGACGCCGTTGCGCTGAAGCCAGCCGACCTTGAAGTGCGTCGTCGTCACCGTCAGCGATCTCGCCTTCCCACCGGCCGGTGGAGAAGCCCGCCCAGGTGTGCGGCGCGTACGCCGGCGGGTGCGGGCGGCCGTCGAGCCAGATCATGCGCGTCGCCTGGCCGAAGGTGCCGAACAGCTCGTAGCCGATCGTGGCCTGCGTGACGGGATCGATTTCCTTCCTGATTCGGATGTTGGCCGGACCGCGCAGGGAGTACGTGGACGGATGCGGCTTGGCCTGGTGCTCGCGCAGCGAAAGAATCGAGGCGTCCCAGCTGTCCGCTTTCAGGCGCGCGGCGTCGTTGATCGGCAGGCCCGTGTAGTCGCCGAGCTCGGGTCCCGGGATGCGGTGCTCCTGATCCTCGTGGTAGCGGGCGCTCCATTCGCCGGACAGGTCCACCTGCGCGAACGCTGGACGCGCAGCCAGGACGGCGAACAGGCTGAGCAGAAAAGCGCCAGCAGATGCGCAAAACCTCACGGTTCCTCCAGGAGAATCAGCCGCGTGCAGTGCAGTGTCTCACACGTTGCCGCAAGTCGCACCGGAACTTCAGGTTAAGCTCATTCTGGTGTAGCATCATCCGCGGACTTGATATGGCAGTTCAGGGTGCGTGCCGGTGGGTCGTTCGCGTCGGCGCGCTCGTCGCGCTGTCGGCCCTCCCGCTCGGCGCGCAGTCGCAGCCTCCCAAACCACTTCGGTCCACATCTCGGGCCACCGAGCGGGCGCTTCTCGATCAGTATTGCGTCACCTGCCACAACGATCGAATGAAGACGGCGAATCTGTCGCTTGAGAAGCTGGATCTCGCGACCGTGGGCGACCACCCGGAGCTGTGGGAAAAAGTCGTGCGCAAGCTTCGCGCCGGCGTCATGCCTCCGCCGGATGTGAAACGGCCGCCGCTGGCCGAGTACGAGGCGCTCAGGGATTGGCTGGAAACGGAAATCGATCGCAAGGCGGCCGCTCACGTCAATCCCGGCTCCGTCGTCCTCCATCGTCTGAACCGGACCGAATACGCGAACGTCGTCCGCGACCTGCTGGATCTCGAGATCGACGTCACGACGCTCCTGCCGCCGGACGATTCGGCCAGAGGCTTCGACAACATCGCCGGCTCGTTGACGATCTCGCCGACGCTGCTCGAAGCCTATACGACGGCGGCGACGAGGGTCGCCCGCATGGCGGTCGGCTATTGGAAGACGCCGACCGAATCGACCTATCTTGCGCCGGGCGATACGTCGCAGAATCAGCACATCGAGGGCCTGCCGTTCGGCACCCGCGGCGGCATGCTCGTGCGCCACAACTTCCCGGCCGATGGCGAGTACAAGTTCTCGATCCAGAACTTCGGGATCGGCAGCTACATTCCCGGCGAGCAGCTCGAGCTCATCATCGACGGCGAGCGGGCGCATCTCTTCAAGTATCAGGGCGTGGGGTTGAGCCAGGGCATGTCCGGCGAGGGCGACGGCTCCCTCGACGTGACCATCCCGGTGAAAGCGGGCTCGCGCATGGTGGGCGCCACGTTTCCTGGCGACGAACTACCGGCCCAGCCTCGACATGGTCAAGCAATACGATCGGAAGTCGCTCGAGAACAACAGCATCCCTCAGCTGCAGTATTACCCGGCGATCGGCTTCCTGCGGATTCAGGGACCCTTCACCGCCCAGCGTCCGACCGACTCGCGCAGCATCCGCAAGGTCTTTACCTGCCGCCCGAGCCAGGTCGAGGGGCCAACGCCAGCCAGGAGGAGCCCTGCGCGAGAGACGATCCTCTCGACGCTGACGCGGCGCGCCTATCGGCGTCCCGCCACCGCGCAGGACCTCGAGGCGTTGATGACCTTCTACGAGGAAGGCCGTCGCGGCGGCACGTTTCGAGGACGGCATCGAGCTGGCGCTTCGGCGACTGCTGGCGAGCCCGCAGTTCCTCGTGCGCGCCGAAAAGGAACCGGCCAATCTGCCGCGCGGGCCGAGCCTATCGCATCAGCGACCTGGAACTGGCGTCGCGCTTGTCGTTCTTCCTGTGGAGCAGCATTCCGGACGACGAGCTGATCACGCGTGGCCAGCCAGGGACGGCTGAGCACACGCCAGCGGTGCTCGAGCAGCAGGTGCGGCGCATGCTCGCCGATCCACGATCGGACGCGCTGGTCGGCAACTTCGCCGCACAGTTGCTGTACCTGCGGAATCTGCCGGCGACCTCGCCGGACGGCGTGTTCTATCCCGACTGGGACGACGAGCTGCGGCAGAGTTTCCGCCGCGAGACGGAACTGTTCTTCGAAAGCATCATGCGGGAGGATCGCAACGTCGTCGATCTGTTGACCGCGGACTATACGTTCGTCAACGAGCGGCTCGCCCGGCACTACGGCATCCCCAACATTTACGGATCGCATTTCCGCCGCGTGACGCTCGGGCCGGAGCTCGACTACCGCCGAGGGCTTGCTGGGCAAGGGCAGCTTTCTGGCGGTCACCTGGACGCAGAATTTCAGGACGTCACCGGTCAAGCGAGGCGTCTGGGTGCTCGAAAACATCCTCGGCACTCCTCCGCCGGAGCCGCCGCCGAACGTTCCGCCGCTGGAGGACTCGGCCGGCGGGCCCGGGAAGGTGCTGACGCTGCGCGAGCAGATGACGGTGCACCGGAAGAATCAGCCGTGCGCCGGCTGCCACAAGATCATGGATCCGATCGGTTTCGCGCTCGACAACTTCGATGCCGACGGCAAGTGGCGAACCAAGCAGGGCGGCGACGGCGGCACGCCGATCGATGCGTCCGTCGAGCTGTACGATGGCCAGCAGGTCAACGGGCCCGCCGGGCTGCGGCAGGCGCTGCTGCGGTATTCGCCTCAGTTCGTCCGCATGGTGACCGAGAAGATGATGACCTACGCCCTGGGCCGCGGCGTCGAATACTATGACATGCCGGTGATCCGCTCGATCGTGCAGGGATGCGGCCAGGGACAACAACCGGTTCTCGGCGATCGTGCTGGGCATCGTCAAGAGCGCGCAGTTCCAGATGAGAACGAAAGCGAGCGAGCAAGTAGCAGGACGAGAACGACTAAGTGCAACCACGAAGTCCAAGGCACGGACTGTGGCAAGCGATCGTGGATCAGGAGAGGCGAGATGTTCATCACCAAGAAGCACATTCCGCGCCGGACGTTTCTGCGCGGCGCCGGCGTGACGCTGGCGTTGCCGCTGCTGGAGTCGATGCTGCCCGCGCTGACGCCGTCTGCGCCTGACGGCCGCGGCCCCGGTGCGGCGCTTCGTCGGCATCTGGCACCCGCACGGCGCGGCGCCCGGCTATTGGAGTCCCGCTGCAGGAAGGCAAGGACTTCGAGTTTTCGTTCATCACGAAACCGCTGGAGCCGTTCCGCAATCGCGTCGTGCTCATCACCGGACTCGACATGCCGGAGGCCATGGCCACCGACGACGAGCCCGGCGGCGACCATGCGCGCGGCGCGGTGCTGCTGTCCGGCGCCCGGCCGCGACGAAACGCCGTGAGCCCCTATCTGGGCGTCACGATCGATCAGACGATCGCGAACAAGTACGGCCAGGACACGATCCTGTCGTCGATCCAACTCGGCGTCGAGGACACGGGGAACTTCGGCAACTGCAACTGGGGCTACAGCTGCGCGTACACGAACTCCATCTCGTGGTCGTCGCCCACGCAGCCGCTGCCGACGGAAGTGAATCCGCGCGTGGCCTTCGAGCGCCTGTTCGGCGACGGCAGCGAGCCCGGAGGAGCGGCTGGCCGGACGAAAGCAGAACGCCAGCATTCTCGATTCGGTCACGCGCGAGCTTCGGATTCTTCAAGAACGACCTCGGCGCGGGCGATCGGGCCCGGCTCGACACCTATCTCGAGAACATTCGCGAGCTCGAGCGGCGCATCCAGATTGCGATGAGCAATTCGGTGAAGGAACCGACGGTCGACGTCCCGTTCGGCCTGCCGGAAAGCAAGCACGTCCACTACCGGCTGATGTACGACCTGATGGCGCTGGCGTTCGAGGGCGACATCACGCGCTCGGCGACCTTCATGCTGGGCCGCGACCTCACCGGCACCAGCTTCCCCGAATCCGGCTTCAACGGCGGGTGGCACGGATCGTCGCACCACGGCGACAAGCCGGAGAACGTCGCCAACTACGCCAAGATGAACCGGTATCACGTGCAGAACCTGGCGTACTTCTGCGACAAGCTGCGGAACATTCCCGACGGCGACGGCTACGGTGCTGGATCACGTGCTGATCTACAAGGGCAGCAACATGGGCAACTCGCACCGGCACGCGCACGAGAAGGTGCCGGTGATCCTGGTCGGCGGCATCGACGGCACGTTCAAGGGGAACCGTCACATCGTGTTCCCGGACAACACGCAGCGGACGTCCAACATGCTGTTGAGCATCCTGCACCTGTTCGGCATCGAGCAGGACAGGATCGGCACGAGCACCGGACCGCTGCAGCCGCTCGAAATCGCGTAACCGCGCGTGTGATGATGTCACGACGATCAACGCAGAGCACGCAGAGATCGCCGAGTGAGTTCCTGGTGTGTCTCTGCGGCCTCTGCGATCGTCTGCGTTGTACGTCGTCGCTCATGCGGTCTTTCGGCGCCAGCAGCGGCGCAGTTTCGTCGAGAAGCCCACCCGTCCCGCAGGTGGAGCCGCCGAAGGGTCCGGTGCGGCAGGTCATCTTCAAGAACTGCACGTCGTGCCACGGGATCGACGACTACGCGTACAACGCGCTCGACCGAGCCGGATGGAACGCGCTCATCGAGACCAAGCACAAAGACCTGAAGGTTTCCATTTCGGACACGGACCGGGATCTTCTCCTCGACTGGGTCGTCGCCAAATTCGGTCCGACGTCGAGGCCGTTTCCGCGGGCGTACGTTCCCCCCGAGATCACGACGTTCTTCAGCGACCCCGAAGCCCAGGCTCTTCTCGACAGGGCGTGCACGACGTGTCATGGCCTCGACCGGGTGAACGACACGAGGTACAGCCCCGACCGGTGGCGCGTCGTCGCGCTCGACATGCGAGAGCGGGGCGCGAAGCTGACCGACGAGGAAGTGGAACGCCTGGTCGAGTGGTTGGGACGAGTCAAGGGGACGAACCCGAATCAGTGAGAGTCGGCCGGAGGGCTGGATGGCGCAGGGTCGAGGCGCGTTGGCAGCCTAGGCGCGGATCATCGGGCCTGGCGGTTGCTCGTCGGCGCGATGCCAACGCACGCGCAGAGCGAGGTCAACCTCACCGCCACGTCCGCGAACGTCAGCGAGCCCGGCAGCCCGGTCAAGATACGAATTCTCCGGTGGTCCACCGATGAGGAGCGCACGCCAGTCGTCGCCGCGCTGACTCCCGCTCGCACCGGCGGCCGCGGCTCCGGCCGCGCCGCGGCAAGTCCGCCAGCGGCGGCGGGCGGCTCGCGGCGGTCGGGCGGGCGGGCGCGGAGGCCGCGGTGCGCGGGGCCGGCCGCGGCGGCGCCGTGGCGCCGCGCTCAGTCCCATCGCGGCCTTGACGGCCGCCATCGGCAGGGCGCCAACGCTCGGCTACATCTGGACGAACGACGTCACCGGCTATTCGATCAAGTACGCCTACCACGCCTCCCTGCCCGACGGCGGCGAACGCATCGTCCTCGCGACGGATCGCCGTCTCGGCGCCTATTCACCGGCATGGAAACCGGTGGCCGCCACGCCCGTCACGGACTACGAGTTCACGCTGATCGAAATCCGGTTGGACGCGAAGGGGCTGGGCGAAGGGAAGACGTCGCTGACGACGAAGGTGATTGTGGACAACGAGGCCAGGACCGTCGCGCTGGACAACTACGCGGCGACGCCGGCCATCCTGAAGAACGTAAAACGATAGGCTCCTACTTCAGCCGCGACATTGCCAGCGGTCAGCGACTGCAAACCACGAAGACACGAAAGCACGAACGATTTCTCGGCTCGCTGATTAGCCGTCGGCGGGTGGCCGCGAACGGGCGCCCGCTCGGGCGCGGAGGCGTCACCCGTGACCAGCGCTTGTCGCCGAGCACCCGAGTGGGCTGTTCGCGGACAGGACCCGGCGTCGGCTAATGCTGGCGAGCGTTCTACTTCTGATCCTTGACTTCCAGCCCGCCGGTGATGCCTTCCACCTGGTGGCCGATCTGGATCGATCGCATCCTGGCGATCTCGGCCGGCGTGGCCACCTTGGGATCGACGTTGGCCTGGGCGCACGTGAAGCCTCGCAGCGTGCATTCTGACGTCGTGTGCCTGATGCCCTTTTCCTTCATGAGGCGCATCATCAGCTCGGTCGCCTTCTCGTGGAAGATGATCGCGTTGTTCGGCACGAACGTGCCGACGCCGATCGCGTAGTCGACCGGCATCAGCGGCTCGACGCTGGCGCCGAACGCGCCGTCGTTCTTCTTGCCGAGGTCGTACGCGCCCAGGTCGGCGCCGCGGTCAACCAGGATACTGGATGATCGACACCTCTCCCATGTTCGCGGCGGCCATCAGCGGCGTGATGCCGTAGTCGTCCGGCGCGTTCACGTCGGCGCCGAGGTCCACGAGCAGTTTGATGACCTCCAGACGTTCGGCGGCAGGCTTTCCCTTGCTGTAGCCCTGGATGAACCCGAGCGCCGCGGCCGCCTCGATCATCGTCTCGTTGTCCTTGGACACGATGGTCGGATTGGCGCCCTTCGCGAGCAGGAGCTTGACGAGCTCGAGATCGCCGGAGAATGCCGCGCGCATCAACGCCGTCGCGAACACGATTCGCGGCGAGCCCGCCCGCATGCGCGCTCTTGGCGTGTTGTTGACCAGCGCATTCGGATCCGCTCCGGCGTCCAGAAGTTTCCTGATGAGCGGAAGCGGATCCGCGGTGACCATCCACGGAAAGTTCGGCGCCGTTTCCATGTTGCGGCGATCGACCGCCCAGAACAGCGGCGTGAATCCCTGGGTGTCGGCCTGGTTCACGTTCGACTTGCTGTCGACCAGGAACGAGGCCAGTTCGTAGTTGCCGTTGAAGATCGCCAGGCCCAGCGCGTCCTTCCCGTCGCCCGCAATCGCGTTCACGTCGGCTCCGGCCGCCACCAGCAGCCGCGCGGATTCGACGTCGCCTTCGCGCGCCGCAAACATCAACGGCGTCAACCAGCCGCTGGCAAACTCGTCCACGGCCTGACCGGGCTTGGGAGCCGCGGGCGTTCTGCCTTCGAAGCCGCGGCCGTTGGCGGCGGGGACGAAGTTGGAGCGCGCGTTGACGTCCGCGCCGCGATCGATGAGCACCTTGACCGCCGCCGGATGGCGCTCGGAGACGGCCCACATCAGGGCCGTGGTGCCGCCCCAGGTTTCCTTCGCGTTGACGTTCGCGCCGCTCTCGAGCAGCACGCTGACGGCGTCGGTCTTCCCGGTGCGCGACGCCATCATGAGCGCCGTGTCGCCGGACGGCGTCAGCGGGGCGTTCGGATCGGCGCCGGCTTTGACCAGCTTTTCGACCATCGCCGCGTTGCCGTTGAGCGCGGCGAGCTGCATCGGCGTCGCGCCGGCGCGGTTGGCCGCCGACACGTTGGCGCCGGCGCGGATCAGCATGTCGGCCGTGTCGAGGTCGTCGAGCCGCACCGCCCAGTGCAGCGCCGTGGTGCCGTCGACTTGCGGGGCGTTGACGTCGGCCTTCCGCTGCAGCAGCGAGCGCACGGCCTCGCGGTTTTGCTTCATGGCCGCGTCAGCCAGCTCGGCGCTGGCCGCGCCAGCCCTGGCGACATCGGCGACCGACAGCAAGAGGACCGCGCTACACGCGAGCAGGCGTCGCGCGGGGATAGTAGAAGCCATGTGGTGCCTCCGGAGGCTCATCCGCTTGGGACAATTTAGCATGGTAACAAGACTGGCGAGAATCTCTTGTCAGGTCACGGTTGTCCGCAACCATCGAGAATCTGCCGAACCTGGTCGACCTTCCGAGCCATGGCGTACCGCCACGTTCCGAACGTGCCATCGGCGTTCACCGCCGCCACCCAGCGCTCGGCGGCCGCCGCCTTGACTTCCGCGAGATCGTCAAAGCCCTTCGTCTCGAGGATCAGATGAACCACCGGAGTGGTCTTGAGCCGGATGATGAAGTCGGGCACGTAGTCGTGCGGCTGGCCGTTGTGCAGGTAGGGAATGGCGAAACCGAGGCCGGCGTTCTTGACGAAGGCGTCGACGGCGGGATGCGTGTCGATGTGGTAGGCGGCCGCCTGCTCCCACTTCTTCGTGTCGGCGACGACGTAGTTCAGATGGCTCTTGACCACCTCGCGCACGTCCTTGCTCGTCCAGAAGTCCACGTCGGCGGTCGAGCCGGGCCCCCGGCTGCGTCTCGTAGCGCGGCACTTCGGCGCTTCGCCCTGCGACGTGTCCGGCCGAATCGCCTCGACGAGCCGCTCGATCACCCAGCCGTAGTACGGCGACAGAAACAGGTCGACTCGCTCGGCCGGCGCGATCGGCGTGACCTTCTCGTCCACGTACTTCTGGACGATGCGCACGAGCTGCGGGAACAGCACGTGCGCCGGCGCCTCGCAGGATCCGCTCTTCACGTACTCGCGCGTCAGGTCCTCGGCCAGCTCGAACACCAGCTCCTGAAGCCGCCGGCCCGAACGATACGGATTGAGGTCGACGCTTTCGAGCCGGCCCGGACCGCTGAGCGACGGCCGGCCCGTGTTGGTCGGCAGCGACGCCTTCACCTCGACTTCGGGCGGAATCTTCGCCGGGTCGAGCCACAGCGGCGGCACCGTGCTCCAGTCCACCGGCGACGCGGTTGCGAATCGCCTGCCGGTAGCCCTCGACGCGCGGAAACGTGATCGCCAAGCTGCGCGCGGCCCGGCAGCGCGTGGACGTGATGCCGCTTCTGCGGCGGCTTCGGCCCGGCCGCCGGATTCGCCTTGAACGGAATCACCTCGAACGGCACGCCGAACACCTTGGCGACCTCTTCGGTCATCAGGCCGTCTGTCGCCGAGCTCGTAGGTCCGCCGCCGCAGGCCGCGCCCGACCACCTGCTCGCACAGCAGCTGCGACATGAACGGCCGCAGGCCGACGATGTGCGTGACCGTGTTGCAGTCCCAGCCCTCGGTGAGCATGCCCGACGCAGACGATGCAGCGCACGTCGCGGCCCGGCGGATGGAGCGGCTGCTCCCGCTTCTTCGCCAGCTCCTCGAAACCCTCCGGGATAGATCGGCCGGCCCTGCGAGTCGCGCGGCCACGCCGTCTTGCCCACGGTGTCGAGCGTGAACCGCATCCACTGCGCGTCGTCGCTCTTCGCGCGGCCGGTGTCGGTCTCGTGCACGACCTTCGAGTCGACGCGGATCGTGTTGATGACGGCCGTCCGCGTTGCGGAATCCGGGAATCTTCGCCGGCGGAATGCCCATCGGCGGCTTGTTCTCGCCGAGCCACTCGTAGACGACCTTGGCGATCGCCGTGTTCTTGCAGACGAGGATGAACACCGGCGGCCGCGGGTCGTCCTTCGACTGCTCCCACTCCGCGCGGAGTCTGCTCCCACAGGCCGCCGAGCATCGCGATCGGCGTGTTCGCCCACTTCAGGATCGCCTCGGGCTTCGGCGACCCTTTCTTGCCGCCGCGCTCCGCCGGCGTGAGCTGCGGCAGGATCCAGCGCCAGATGTTGAAGTAGCCGGGAATCTCCGCGCCCGTCGTGTCGCGCACGGCGAGCTGCGGAATCTTCACGAGCCCGGACTCGATGGCGTCGGTCAGCCCGAAGTCGCTCACGACCCACGGGAAGGGCCGGTTCGTGTCCTGGCCGACGCGGCCGAGGAAGTACGGCGTCGCCGACAGGTCGACGCAGAAGTTGATGCCGCGCAGCTTGTTGATGCGGTCGAGGCCTCGATCCAGACGGTCGCCTCCTTGTAGAACTCGTCGGCGTCGTCCTCGTCGCCGAGCAGATCCGCCTCGTCGGGATCCGGCTCGTCCTTCCGGATGCGGTAGGCGTGATGCGCCTCGTCGTTCAGGACGAGGATGTTCTGCTTGCCGCCGACCTCGCGGCCGAGGACCCGCTTCACCAGCGCCGTGTCGCTCTCGACGTACCGCTCGCGCGCCACGAACGACGCGCACGAGGTTGCCGTCCTTGTCGCGCTCCTCGTCCTTGACGTCGAGCAGGCCCGCCGCCACCTGCCGGTCGAACTCCTCCTGCGTCAGGTACCGCCGCCCGCGCGCCGTCGTCGTCTTCGGCCCGATGGTGATGGTCTCCGGCATCACCTCGCGCCGGCCGGCCTTCGACACGCGCGCGCTGACGCCGCCGGTCTGCGTGCCGTGCGGCTCGAAGACGTGCCAGTTGGTGACGAGCACGCGGCCCTGCGCGAGATCCGGCATCAGGTGCGGCGGCACGAGGTCGGGCGTGCGGTAGAGGCTCGCTTCGCCGCGCTTCGGATCGAGCTCCGCCGAGCCGGCTGCGGATCGTGACGTTCGGGACAGACGACGAGGACGACGTCGGAGAAGCGGGCGTTGGCGCGGTCGTTGACCTTGTTGAGGATGCTCCACGCCGCCAGCATCCCCATCACGGTCGTCTTGCCCGAGCCGGTCGCCATCTTGCAGGCGTAGCGCTGGAACGCCTTGTAGCCGAGCTCTTCCTTCTGCTTGTCGCTCGGCTCGTCGCGCGGGACGTCGATGCCCTGCAGGAAGTCGCGCCGCGCCTCGTTCAGGAAGATGATGGTCTCGACCGCTTCGAGCTGGGCGAAGAAGAGCCGGAATGCGCGGCCGTCGCGGCGCCAGTAGTTGAGCAGCTCGAGCGTCGTGGCCGTCACGCCCGGATAGCCCGCGCGCCGCCACTCCTTGAGGCGCTCGCGGATCAGGTTGACGAGCGTCAGCTCGAACGGCGATGCCGGTCGGCGCGCCCTTCTTCGGTTTCGCTGGCCGGGCTCGCGGTAGAAGTAGTGGGCCGGACGCCGGCCCGGCGTCGGCTCGTCGGCGCCGTGCCCTCTTCGAGATGCCAGTGCTTGGCCGGCTCCTCGAACGGCGAGCAGATGATCGGCTGCGGGACTTCGAACTCGCTCATCGATCCGTGCCGTTGGCACGCGCTCAGCGCGCGTCGACATCGCTCGGCGATTCAATGGCTGCTCGCAGTGCCCGGCTCATCTCGTCAATCGAGCGGTACTCGGGATAGCGCGGGCGTAACCGCGCATCGGATTCGATGCAGACGGCCGAAGTCGCCACACGAATCGTCATGCGGTTGCGAGGTCCACAGTGCGGGATCAGCCCGGGCAGTGCTTCGGATCGGCTCGTGTCATCGACCTCGGCAGAGTCCTTCAGGTACATCTCTAGCGCGCTTGCTGCAGGCGTCACGACGGTCACCGTCAGTCCGTCGAAGTCGACCACGCTCGCATTCCAGATTGTCGAAGGAAGACGCTTCGCTCAGCCGGGTCGAGCACGATGTAGCGTGGATCAGGACGCTCATAGCGACTGACCCTCGGCGTCGACATACTCGCAGATCGCCGGATCGCGCTGCGAGCGTCTCGATGCAATCGCCTGGCGTGACGCTACGCGTCAACGGCACTCGTTCGTCGCGTTCAGCGTCGCAACGCGAGACGGTCCGAGATCCTCGGTGGATCCGACACCAGCGCCGTGGAAGTTGCGCGCCATCGCACCGAAGACGCGCAGTACACGCGACACCGTCGACGACCTGTCGAGCGCGCGTCGATGCACGACGCTTTACGACATCGAGATCCACGTTACACCAGCGCCTTCACGACCAGCAGCTCGTTGCCGCGGTCGTCGATCACCTTCACCGCAATCTGCTTGTGCTCGCCCGCCTCGAACGGCGCGCTGCGCGTGCCGGCCAGGTGATCCCACACGGTCTCGTCGTAGTCGCGCCTTGAGCGCCTTCTTCAGGTCGTCCCACGCCGCCGTGCGCGGGAAGAACGCCTGCGAGACGTGGAAGCAGAGGCCGTTGTAGTCCGTGTCGAGCAACCAGCACGGCACGTCGTCGCCGCGCCGATGGTCGGCCTCCATCGTCGTCGGGTCGAACATGTCGAGGCCGAGCAGCTCGACCTCGATAGCGCGGCGGGCCGCCCGTCGTCGGCCGGCTTCGACCTTGTGAACCGCGACTTCCGGCAGGCCGCAGACGCTGAAGATCTGGCTCGAGCGCATGTTCTTGAGCAGGTCGCCCATCATCAGGTCGGGCGTCGCCTGGACGTAGGTCGCCGGCACGAGGCCCATGCTCGGCCGCGTTCTCGACGAGCTGGCGCGCGTTCGGCTGGATGGCGAAGCCGATGACGTAGAGGTGCGTGTAGCTCTTGAGCTGCGCTTCCTGGAGCGCCGCGTGGACCAGCTTCTCGCTGACGGCGCCGTTCTCGGGGCCGAAGACGAAGGCGCACCGGCCTTCGGCCGTCGCCGTTGACGCGCGACGCCTTCCGCCGAGAGCGACAGCGACTTCGCCGGCGGCCGGACGTTGCCGAGCTGCGACCGTCTTGCCGCCGCCGACGTGCAGCACGGGCGAGCGCCGCAGCACTTCGATCATCCGCTCGACGAACGAGCCGTACGACTGCGCCGACTCGCGCGCCCGAGTCCTCGACGCCGTCGCCTTCCCAATCGACCGGCGTCGGAATCGTCGCCTCGACGACGAACGGGCCGGTGACGCGGACGATCTTGTTGTCGGCCTCCGGCCGATCGACGAGCACTTCTTCGTCGGGCGGCTCGTTGTTGGCGATGCTCTTGAGCGTGACGTGCGGGACGATGCCGCCGACTTCCTCGCCCTTCTTGTTCTGCTTGCGCTTGTAGACGAAGCCGCCGGCCGGTCCGCGCGCCGGCTCCTTCAGCTCGTAGTAGGGGAACGTCGCGGTGAGCAGTCGCTGCCGCGCGAGCGCGAGCGGCACGCGGCTCGTGTCGATCGTGATCCAGCGCCGGCCCCACTGCTCGGCGACGTACGCCGTCGTCCCGCTGCCGCAGGTCGGGTCGAGCACGAGATCGCCGGGGTCGGTGGTCATGAGGAGGCAGCGCTGAACGACCTTCGTGCTGCGTCTGAACGACGTAGAGCTTGTCTCGTGAAGCCGCGCCGTGCCGATGTCGTCCCAGACGTTCGTCGAGCTCGACGAACGGAAAGTCATCGAGGAATCTGCACGTAGCGCAGCGTGTTCGCCCGACGCATCGAGTCGTCCGGCTGCCGCGAGCCGATCCAGTCCTGTCACGGTCGTCTTCCAACGTGCCGTTTGGCCGGGATGAAACGTCTCGCCTTCGAACTCGATACTCGGAACGTCGTGTTCGCTCGGAGCCGCCGGATCGTGAGGTTGTCGAGCTGAAATGCGCGCAGCCCGTCCGGAAGCAGCTCAGGATCGTCGCGCTCGTCCGCGGTCATCGATCGTCGCGATCCCGTCCGGCAGCTCGACCCAGCGTGTAGCGATCGCCGGCATCGTCGCTCCGAGCGCTCTTGGCGACGAACAGCTGTCGATACTTCAGACGCTCGATGTCTCGCGCGTACCAGAGCAGGTAGTCGCGATGACTGCGGCAGACCGAGCTCGCCGAGGCCGCCGTCGTCTTCTTGAAGCGATCATGACGCGACGAAGTTCTCCGCGCCGAACACCTCGTCCATCAGCTCGCGCACGTGATGCACATTCTCGTCGCTGATCTGCACGAAGACGCTGCCGCTCGGCGTCAGCAGCTCGCGCGCGAGGAGCAGCCGGTCGCGCAGGTAGGTGAGGTACGAGTGCAGGCCCAGCTCCCACGTGTCGCGGTACGCCTTCACCATCTCCGGCTCGCGCGTCAGGTCCTCGTCGTCGTTGTGCGTCACGTCGCGCTTGCGGACGAACGGCTGGAAGTTGCTGCCGAACTTCACGCCGTACGGCGGGTCGATGTAGATCATCTGCACCTGGCCGCCGAGGCCCTCGTAGTGCAGCAGCGAGTTCATGACGACGAGCGAGTCGCCGAGGATCATGCGGTTGACCCAGTTGTCCTGGTACTCGTAGGCCTTGCAGCACCTGGTCGGCGATCGGAGTGCTGCGGGTCGCCGAACAGCTCCCAGAAATCCGCCTGCTTGTCGGTCTTGTGGCCGTCGAGCGTTTCGACGATCGCCTTGGTCGAGAGCCGCTCGTGGACGAAGAGCGGCAGCGTCGGCACGTCGAACGAGAGCCGCTCGGCCTTGCCCGCCCAGTTGAGGAACGGCCGGCCCAGGCGCTTGAGCTGCTCGACGGCGTCGTGCGAGCGAGCGCACCGAGACGACGACGCGGCCGTCGGCGCCTTGAACTCGGCGGGTGATCGGCGAGCTCGTGCGGCGCCGGCAGCGCGGCCGCCTGCTCGATGACGCCGAGCAGCCACTCGCCCAGCTCGCGCGCGCCGTTCTGGCCGTCCCAGTCGAGCGCGGGCGAGAGCGAGGAGTCGTAGCGATAGGTCTCCGGCGGCTTCTTCTTCCGGAACTGCGCCTGCGTGCCGACTTCGGGCCGCATCAGCAGCGTCTGGTCCGGATGCGTGTAGCCCTCGGCGACCTTGCCGGCGGGCGCCTTCGGCGGCTTGCCCGACGCTTTCTTCGACATGCTTCCGGCCGGTTTCTTCGTTTCGCTGGACTTGGCCATGCGTCGGCGGATTCTAGCAGAGGGACGAGCGGCTAATGGCAGCGATGAGCCGCGGCGCGCCAGCGTCAGTTCACGCGCCGTCGGCTCCATCGCGTTGTTGGGCAGCCGGTCGACGACGAGGCTGGACGCGACGTTTCGTGCGTTGTGATGATGGCTCTACGAGAACCCTACCTGCTTCACGTTCGTGTTCGCGGATGGTCGCGGCGATTCGATCCACATCAAAACCATGTGCCCGGCCGATTCGCTCTCGGAGCTTGTGAAGATTCTCGATGATGGCGTCCCGACGCTTCATGACGGCCTCCTCACAGGTAGCTCCTCAGGTGTGCAGATGATCGGCGGGCTCAGACCCTCGGAGCGACAGACGGCTTCGATCGTACCACGCATCGTCGCATTCGCCAGATGCTTACAGTTCCACGTCAGCAAGTACGTCACGTCATGGGCCGCAGCGACCCCGATGTGGAACGCATCGACGGTCGCCTTCTCCGGGAGGGCCCCTTGCCGAACCAACTCCTTCGCAAGCCGGGTCGCAGAATCCGTGAGCGAGAGGACGGGGATGCCTCGCAATGCGCGCAAGCGGCGCGCGCGCTGGAACTCGTCGCCCACCGCAGCTTCGTCAATCACAAGCTGCGAGATCCGCAGGTCGAACGCGGCCCGATCTCGCCACCAGTCGCGCGTCAACGTCTGGTGCGCCGCAAGCACCGCGTCGCGACCCGGTCGCGCGGTCAAAAGTAGCTGACGATCGTCGTTTCCGACGTACACCGTTGCCACGGCCCTGATTTTCCCACGACTTCGAGTCGTTCATCTCGAATGGTTGATTCGTCTGCCCAACACTCATTCAGCGCCTCACGGGCGCCGCGGTCGCTCGCGTTCGAACGACCGTTGCGCGTCGTCTTGCTCGCCGGTTGTCTGCTGCCAGGCGGCCCGATACTGTTCGATTTGATCGCCGTATCGCTCATGGAGATTGGCCGAGGCGTCCGCGTCGGTCTTGTAGTCGATCAACCGCCAGCCATCCGCCGCTCGATAGACAAGGTCGATCGTTCCGTTCAGCACTCTCGGAATCGCCTCCGCGTCGACGCGCACGCGCGAACGGCACCTCCTCGTGGCCCTCGGCCGTCGCCTTGGCCTCCTTCCAGAACTCCGGCGGCAGCAACAGTCAGAACGGTGTCGAGGGCTTCGTCGATGACCGGCCGCAGCTGCGGCTCCTCCACCGTCAGCCACATCGCCAGCCGGCGAAGATCGTCGCGAGTGGCGGTCTTGTGGCGCATGGCGTGCTCGAGCAGACCGTGAATCAGCGTCCCCCAGGCCATCCCGGCGTCGGCGCGGTGGCTCGGCGTGTCGGCGACAACGACGCGGGTCGGATCGTCCGGCATCACTCTCCACGGAGCGCGCGATCTTTGCGATGTGGCGGGCTTCCGCGGTCACGGACGTCGCCGACCACGACGGCACACGCGCGCGGTCGTGGGCGGCATCCCGCATCGCGGACGCCTGCGCATTGGCAGCCGCGGACAGGTCCGCCGGCTGCGCGGCTGGCGCGCTGACCGTCGCGGGAACCGCGAGCTCAGGCACCCCGCGCAAGGAAGGGCGCGAACGCCTCCCATGCACGCACGCCACCGCCACCGCTCTTCGCCCATCGGCCCACGACGAGCAGGTCGCGGGCACGGGTCGCCGACACGTAGAGCAGCCGATGCTCCTCCGCCGCGAGATACGTCTGCTCCTCCTGCTTGAGCTGATCCCAACCGGCAGGTTCGGCCAGCACCTTCTCGGCGTGGCCCCAGTCGCTGGTGATGCTGAAGTAGCCCGCGCGCGATGAGTCCGTCGCGAACAATCCGGACGTCGACGCGCGGCTTGAAGCCGCCGCACGGGTCGGCCAGGAAGACGACCGGGGCTTCGAGCCCCTTCGCCTTGTGCAGGTTCATGACGCGCACGACGTCGCTCTGTCCTGGCTCGAGCGGGAGCGATTCGACCTCGCTCGATGCCTCGCGATCGTCTTCGAGCGCTGCCGCGGCCGCGGCGAGGCTCTGCCCGTCCTCGACGACCTGACGCACGCGATCGATCGCGTGCAGCAGGTCTCCCGCCTCCACACCCCCAGCCGTCGTCGCCGCCAGCGCGAGATACCCGGTGTGTTCGAGGATCCGTTCGAGCGCGGCGCCGGCGGGAAGCATGCGAGTCCAGCGGAACATCTGATTCAGGGAGGCGAGCGCCGCGGGCACGCACGTCGTGGCGTTGGAGTACGTCCGGTTGGCTGAAGATGCTGAACCAGCCACCGGCCTGACGGAACGCGAACAGGTCCTGGTCGCTGATGCCGAAGAGCGGCCCGCGCAACACGCCGACGAGCGAGACGCCGTCCTGCGGATCGCTGAGCGCCCTCAGCAGCAACGCCAGCTGCGCGACCTCCTCCGATTCGCCGAACGCGCCGGCCCCGCTCACTTCGACGGGCACCTGCAACGCTTCAAGCGCCTCGGCATACGACGCGAGGTTCTTTCTCTTCCGTGTGAGCACGAGAAAGTCGCCGAACGACCGGCGCCCGGCATCCACCTCGGACCGGATGAAGCGCGCAATCCGGTCGGCCTCGGCGGCTGGCACGTCCCCCTTGTTCACGGAAGCCGGGATGGTCAGGGTGTGGACGCCGGATGCGCCGGCCTTCGCGTCGTTCGGCGCGAGTGCGGCGTCGAGCGGCGCGAACTTCGGCGAGTGCGCCGTCGGCTCGGACGGAAACTGCTGCCGAAACACGTCGTTCGCCCACTCGCACAGGGCGGGCACGGACCGGAAGTTCGTGGTGAGCGACAGCACCTGGCCCGAACGTGGATCGGTCAGCCGATCGCGAACGACGTTGTAGATGTCGATGTCCGCGCGACGGAAACGGTAGATCGACTGCTTGGGATCGCCGACGACGAACAGCGCGCCGGGACGGAGCGGTATCGAGCGCCAGTCGACCGGGTCGGCCGCGCCGACGGGTCCGGCCGCCGGCGGACCCGGCGTCTTCGCCCGCGAGCAGGAAGATGATCTCGGCCTGGACGGGATCGGTGTCCTGGAATTCGTCCACGAACAGCCATCGGTACTTCCCTTGAAGCGCCCGGCGGACCTCCGCGTTGCCGCGCAGCACCCGAGCCGCGAGTTGCAGCAGGTCGCCGTAGTTGAGGGTGTTGCCGCGCCGGCGCTCGCGCGCGGCGTGCGCGCGCGCGGTCGTGAGCAGCGTGACGCTCAGCCGGTAGATGTACTGCCGCCAGGCCGCAAGGAATGGCTGGATCGACGTCGGTCCGAAACGCCGTGTGCAGCGCCGTGATCTCCGCGGCGATCTTCTTCTTCGCCGCGGCGTCATCAGCCCAGCACTTCTGCGTGATCTCCGGCGCGAAGTCCCACGTCGCGAGCAGCGCCGCGAGGGTGCCGGGCCTGGCGCGACGCGATTTCGCGATGCGCATCTGCCCGTAGAACCCGCGCGCCTTCTTCTGCGTCGGACACGTCGTGTCCGGCGCGATCGTCCTTCGGGAGCTTCCTGCACATCGCCGCCCAGAACGTGTCGAGCGCCTTGAACCCGGCCGCCGTGTCCGGCCGCACCGCGTCACCCGGCGGGAACTCGACCTCTTCGTACAGACAGACGGTTTCGAACGCGCCGTCCAGATCCTTCGGCTTGATGCCCGCATCGCGCAGTTCCCGCACGATCGGGTCGGCCTTCGCCGCCGTCAGGAAATCGCGCCACGACTGCTTCCGGAGCATCGCGTCCGCCACCTCGTCGAGCTCGGTGAAGCCGGGCGACACGCCGGCCTCGACCGGACGTTCGCGAAGGAGGTGCGCGCAGAACGAGTGAATGGTGCCCGCGAAGAACCGTTCGAGATTCGACAGGGCGGCTCGAATCCGCGCGACGCGATCGGCGGCGTCCGGAAGCCCGGCACTCTGTGCGAGCTGATCCTCGAGCGCGAGCTGAAAACGGCCGCGCAGCTCCGCGGCGGCCTTGCGCGTGAAGGTGACCGCCGACATGTGCTCGACCTGATACACACCGGTCGCGATGCCGGCGGCCATCCTCCGCGCCATCTCGTGGGTCTTCCCGGAGCCGGCGCCCGCCTCCACGAGCAGATTCCGATCGAGATCCGACACGATGCGATCCCGCGCACGCTGATCGGCGAGTTGGCGTTCGTTACTCATGCGCCACCAGCCGCCGGTACGCGGCGAGCTTCGGGTCGCCCTGCTTGGCCGCGGCCTGCTCGAACACGTTCTCGCCGCAGGCGTTGCCGAAGTCGCACCATTTGCACGCCGACTCGTCGGCCGCGTGAACGAACGTGCCGGACGCAATCACCTCCTGCAGATCGGACAGCACGGCCGTGGTCGCCGCCGTGGACGGACGGTCGATCCGCGTCCGCTCCTGCTGTCCCTTCGCACTCGAGAAGTAGTAGACGCCGCGGGCGATCGTCGGCCGCGGATACTTCCGCTTCAACAGCTCCACGGCCGCGATCCCGTACAGGGCATGTTGAAGACGACGGCCGCCGGCAAAGGTGCCTTTCCAGTCGGCCGCGAAGTAGCCGCCCGTCTTGTAGTCGATGATCTCGAATGACGAGGGACCGATCTGATCGATGCGGTCGATTCGTCCGGCGAGGCGGAACCGCAGGCCATTCCCGAGGTCGATGACGATCGGCTCCGCTTGCGCGAGCGGCTCGCTGCTGTCCTCGTCCAGCACCCGGCCGAACGACACCTCGAAGCCGACCGGCGTCCGGCCGTCTTCGATCTCGCACTCGGCCTTCAGGAACAGCTCGACGTCGGCGACGAAATCCTGCGTCTCCCGTTCGAACACGTCGTCCGACGGCGGAGGCATTTCGTGGCGCAGGATCTCGAGGCGCTTGTGTGTCCGATCGCGCAGCCAGGCCAGTCCGTCTCGAGATTCGGTTTGCGTTTCTCGTCGCGGCACTTCGCCAGCATCGCCGCGTACAGGTCGTGCAGCTCCGTGCCGCGCAACATGGGCTCGAGCCAGACGTCGCTGTCCCGCTCGCCTTCGTCCACGGCCTGGAGGCCCAGCCCACGCTCGAGGAAATGGCGGAAGGGACACTCCGCGGCGCCTTGCAGCTGCGTGGACGAGACCGGCCGTTCTCGCGCGCACGGGATCGAGCACCTTGCCGGCCGCCGGCACGAACCCGTCGTACTCGCCAAACGCCGGCGCCTCGCGCGCCTCCTCGGCTCGGATCCCCTGCGCCAGCGCCGGAAACTGCCGCAGGACGGACGGCTTGCGCCGCGGCGCCCGCGAGCTTCAGGCCGTGCAGCCACCAGCCGGCGTCACCGAGCGCGGCCGCCGCCGATTCCGGCACGCACGACTTCGGCGCTCCAAGTGCGGCCTTCAGATCGGGATACGACTTGGACGGATCGGCCGTCTGCAACCGATACGCCTGAAGCATCAGCCACGACGGAAACGTCTCGCGGTACTCGCGGAGGTCGCGGCACGAGTAACTGAGGCACACCTCACGGCCTGCCGCCGTGTCGACGACGGCGAGGCGCGCGAGCACGGCGTGCACCGCCTCTTCGGTCCGGTCGCTCGAGCACCGCAGCGCGGGACTGATGCGTTGCCGCTCGGCGTCGAGCAGCACGGGATCTTCCACCGCGGCCGGAAACACGCGCCCCTCTTCGAGGCCGACGATGAAGAGAAGGGGACGGTTGGGAACGCCGGCCTGCGCCAGCCTGGACACGTGGAGGTGGCCGGGCCGGGATCGATCGCGACCCACGCTGACACCTTCGACACGCTCGCGGACGAAGCGGAGCGCCACGGGCAGCGGGCAACGGAACGAGCCGAGCGCACGAAGGTCCGCGACGGCGTCCTGCAGCGCGATCGCCGCCGCGCCGTCGAGCGCGCTCGCCTTGGCGGCACAGGCGGCGAGAAACGCCGAGGGCGGCATCGACGATGTCGTGAATCGCGACCTGCTTGTCTTCCGCGCATGCCGGGACCGACGCGAGAATCGCGGCGATCCACGCGAGCAACCGTTCGGTTCGACCGGCCTTTTGAAGGCTGGCCGCGCGCTGCTCGTCGGACCGATCCGCATCGTCGGCGACCGCACGATAGTGTTTCGCGAGGCGGCGCAGGGAGATGTCGTAGGTGGCGCGGCCCCAGCCCGCTTCGGCTTTCACGAGCAGCCTCGCGGCCTGACCCGGCGTGAGATCGTCGACGCTCCCGAGCGTGAGGTCGCCCGACTCGAGCAGCCGGCGCAGGACGCCGGCGGTGAAATCCGTTTCGATCCACGCACACAGACCGAGCAGCGCGCGTCCGGGGCGCGTCAGCGCGGCGGGCACGCCGGGACCGATCGTGACCGGCCACTCGTACCGGCACGCCTTTTCCCACACCAGCGGCGCGTACTCGTCAGTCGCGCAGGCAATTTCAACCTGATCGAGCGAGCGGCCGGATGCGAGGATGCGGCGGAACACCTCTTCGATCTCGGCATCACGACCACCCGCATGAAACAGCTGCAGAGCGGCCGGCTGGCTTCGTTCCGGCGCCATCAGGAATGCGAGCGCCGATGTTCGCGGATCCGCGGGAATGCGTTCGACGTGTGCGCCGGCATACCGGCGCGGCAGCGTCGAGCCGGCGATCTCGAACGCGCGCGGCACGACGCGTTCGCCCGGCATGCTGTCGATCAGGACGCGCTGCAACGGGGTCCACTGCGCGTCCGGCAACTCGGTCCAGCAGTCCGTCGGCTGTATCGGGCACCAATCGGGATGCTGAACCGCCTCTTCGTAGACCGTGGCCATGTCCCCGCGCTTCTCGGTGGCGAGAAATGTCTCGTACGCGGTCAGCAGCGCGCGGAGCTCTTTGTGCTTGGCCGGTGATGCAAAGGCCTCCGGCGGAATCTGCTGGGCGCGCACGCCCGCCATCCGCAGCTCGCGCACCGTCGTCCACAGCGCCTGCGCCATCGTCGGCTGATCGGCGAGTGCACGGAAGTAGCCGCCCTCCTCCGGCAGGTCGAGGAGCAGCCGCATGATCAGCGCGGGCCCGAGCTCTTCTTCTGAAGGATCGATGCCGCGCTCGACGAGGAACGGCGCGCCCATCCGGAGCGCGATGTCGAGCGGCGTGACGAAGCGAAGGTTGGCCCAGTCGGTGCCCTCGAGGACGAGGCGGTCGCCGAGGGTGCGTCCGAGCGCGTGGGTCGGGACAAAGACCCACTTCGCGCGGGTGCGATGTGCCGTGCAGAGACGAGCGAGCTGGGCGACGAATGGATCCACGCCACCTCCCTGCGTCGGACTTACCAGCCGCGTTATCGCGTCGCCTCTAAACGACGGGGCCCGGAGTTATCGATTGTGACGAATAGCCGGCGAGAGGCAATGTTCTGTTCCGCACACGGATATGGCGAAGATACCTGTTGCGGCTGACAGGGCCGGTCATACGCTCGATGTTCGCCAGAAACTAGTTTGTCAAAATGTGCAGTTTCCGGTCTCTGTGTCTCTCTCCAGAGCTAGGATGATTCCCGAGGCAGAAGGGGACACATGGCGACGAATGGGTACGACGCGATCGTGGTGGGCGCCAGGTGCGCGGGCTCGCCAACGGCGATGTTGCTGGCTCGCAATGGTCACAAAGTCCTCCTGCTGGACAAAGATCACTTCCCCAGCGACACGCTGTCCACGCACATGGTCCACCCGCCGGGCATCGCGTGCCTCAAGCAGTGGGGGCTGCTCGACCGTCTGGTCGCGACGGGATGCCCGGCGATCGAACGCTACAAGTTCGACTTCGGGTACCTTCACGATCCGCGGACGTCCGGCGCCGACCGAAGGCGTTGGCGTGGGCTACGGCCCTCGCCGGACAATCCTCGACAAGCTCCTCGTGGACGCCGCCCTGGAAGCCGGAGCCGAAGTCCGCGAAGGCTTCACGGTCGAGGAGACTGCTGTTCGAGGACGGTCGCGTCACCGGCGTCCGCTGCCATGCGCAAGGCGGCGCCTCCACCACGGAGCACGCCCGCATCGTCATCGGCGCGGATGGGCGGCACTCGCTCGTGGCCAAGTCGGTTCAGCCCGAGCAGTACAACGAGAAGCCGCCGATCCAGTCCGGCTACTACACGTACTGGAGCAACCTGCCGGTGGAGGGATTCGAGGTTTACATCCGCGAGCATCGAGGCTGGGGGCCATCCCCACGCACGACGGTCTGACGCTGGTGGTCATCGGATGGCCACACGCGGAGTTCGAGAACAACAAGAAAGACATTGAGGGAAACTATCTGCGGTCGCTCGAACTCGCGCCTGAATTTGCCGAGCGCGTGCGCGGAGCCACACGCGAGGCGCCGTTCCGCGGCGCCGGCGTTTCAAACTTCTTCCGCAAGCCGTTCGGCCCTGGTTGGGCACTTGTCGGCGACGCGGGCTACACCAAAGATCCGGTGACGGCGTGGGGCATCAGCGACGGGTTCCGCGATGCCGGTCTGTGCGCCAAAGCGCTTGACGAGTGGCTCACTGGCAAACGTCCGTTCGACGAAACGATGGCCGAGTACCAGCACGCGCGCGACGAACACTCGCTGCCGATGTTTGGGGTGACGTGCAACTTCGCCACGCTGGAGCCGCCGCCTCCCGACATGCAGCAACTGCTCGGCGCAACGGCCGGGAGTCAGGACGCGCAGGATCAATTCGTGAGCATGATGGCGGGCACGCTTCCGGTGCAGTCGTTTTTCGCACCGGAAAACGTCGGACGCATCATGTCGGCCGCCGCACGCGCCGAGTCAGCCTGACGGTCGCTTCGGCGCAGCCGGCACCCAACCGCGGCCTATAATTGCCGGACTGGAGGCTTCGGATGAGAACTCGCCTTTGGCTCGTGGCGGCCGCGCTGTCGTCCATGGTTTCCGCACCCGCCGGCGCGCAGTGGATCAACTTCCAGACGCCTGGAGTCCCGCGCCTGCCCGACGGCAAGCCGAACCTGTTGGCGCCGGCGCCGAAAACCGCGGAGGGAAAGCCGGATCTCTCCGGCATCTGGCGATCCGGCGGGCCGAGGTCGCGCTACGACTACGACGTTGCGCAAAGCCTGAAGCCCGAGGAGATTCAGCCCTGGGCGGAAACCCTCCGGCTCCAGCGGGTCCAGGACTTCAGAAAAGACAGCCCGCTCGCGCGCTGCCTGCCCGTCAGCCTTCCGTTCCTCAACTCCCGCGGCCTGGCCAGAATCGTCCAGACGCCTGGACTGATCGTGGTGCTGCACGAATCGCCCAACAGCCCCCATCGCACCATCTTCACCGATGGCCGCGCGCTCCCGAAGGATCCCAATCCCACGTGGCTGGGATATTCGGTCGGACACTGGGAGGGAGAGACGCTCGTGGTCGAGTCCGCGGGCTTCAACGACCGGGGCTGGCTCGACGTGGGCGGACACCCGCAAACCGAGTCGCTGAGAATCACGGAACGCTTCCGGCGGCGCGACTTCGGGCACATGGAGCTCGAGATGACGCTCACCGATCCGAAAACGTTCGCGAAGCCGATTTCGATGCGGATGGAGCAGGTGCTCGAACCGGATACGGCGCTGCTCGAGGACGTCTGCGAGAACGAACAGAGCGGCGCGCACCTGCAGGCCGGAGTCAGGTTGGCGCCCGAGACGCTTTCGAAATACGCGGGGACCTACGAGTTCGCGCCGGGACGCACGGTGGTCGTCACGACGAGCGGCGACCTGCTGTTCGCACAGGACGGCGCGAACGCCAGGCTCGCGTTCGTGTCCCGGTCGGAGACCACCTTCCTCGCAAGCGTCACGAACGACGCGATCGAGTTCGTCAAGGACTCCCGGGGCACCGTCACGCATCTGGTCTGGCGAGGCCGCGGCGGCGACGAAAAGGCGGTGCGCAAGTAGGACGCAAGTAAGATACGGGCATGGAAGTTCGCCTGTCTCCCAATTCCCGGCGTCCTGGGGTGGGTCTCAAACCGAAGCGCGAAGGCACACGGCCCTTGCTGCCCCAGCACGCCCGCCACTGTCCGGTCCTCGAAGCCGGCAGCGCGCTCGGCTTCATGGTCTACGCGCCGCTCGAGCCCAAGGAGTCGTTCTACATCGAGCACGAGGGTGACGGACGCTACAAGTTCGTCTACTACCTCCAGACCCAGGACGGACAACGCACGCCGCTCTTCCAGGTCATGATGAGCCTGTCAATCGGCGGCATCGGGATGCTGCAGGAAGAGGTGACGTTCGTCGGTGTGCCGATGCTGTCGCGCGAAGCCGCGCTGGCGGTGGCGCGCGCGTTTCTCGTCCCCGAAGACATGGGCACGCCGACCGGCGGCATCGCGCTCCGGGGCGCCACGAACTTCCACACGCCTTCGGGCTGGGACACCGTGTACACGCCGATCTTCAACATGATCGAGCGGCCCGTCGCGCCGATGCTGGTCGTTCGCGTCGAAACCGACTGGTACACGCACGAAACCGAATTTCGCTACGTGCTGCAGGCGGGCGAAGGGCTGACCGTCGACCACAGCATCCCGATCGGACAGGTCTGCTTCATCCCGCGCGAGGAAATCACGATGCGCGCCTGCACGAGCGAAGAGCTGAAAACCCTCGAGGCGTCGCGGGAGGAGTTCAACCGTCACAAAGCCGCGGCCGTGCAGAAGACGTCGTACGGCCTCGCGTACAGCCCGCACTACCTCAGACAGAGCCGGGCACAGAAATCGGAAAAATCGGAAGGCGAGTAGTACGACGGTCAACGCAGAGTCCGCAGAGCTCGCAGAGTTCAGGACTTGCCTGATTTCTCTGCGATCTCGGCGTTCTCTGCGTTGATCGTCGGGATCCCTTACAGGTCGAGACGCCCCGTGCTCGGACCGAGGCTGGGGATGTCCGCGCCTGCCAGATGCGACATCGCGAGCAGCAGGTTCGCCGTGGGCTCGTCCTTCTTCGCGACGACGTGACGGTTGCCCTTGAGGCCGCCGCATGCGCCGCCGACCAGCACGGCGGGCGGGTTGTTGCGATCGTGCTCGTTGCCGTTGCTCATGCCGCTGCCCCAGTAGAGCAGCGAATGATCGAGCAGGTTGCCGTCGCCGTCTTTCGTGGCCTTCAGCTTGTCGAGGAACTCGGCCAGCTTCACGATCTGGTACGTGCCGATCTTGGCGTACTTCGCCAGCTTCTCGGCGTCGTTGCCGTGGTGCGAGATGCTGTGGTGCGTTTCGGGGATGCCGATGTGCGCGTAGCCGCGGTCGCTCGCCTCGTGACCGATCATGAACGTGAACACGCGGCTGATGTCGCCCTGAAATGCCAGGTGCATCAGGTTGTAGGTCACCGTCATGTGGTCGTCGAACGCTTCGGGCATCCCGAGAGGCGCTTCCGCGCTGGTGCCGACGGCGCCGAGCCGGGTTTCCATCCGGTCGAGCTGCTGCTCCACCTGACGGATGTTGCTGAGGTACTCGTCGAGAATCGCGCGGTCGGGGGCGCCGAGCGTGCTGCGCAGTTTCCCGGTTTCCTGCAGCACCGAGTCGAGCAGCGTCTGCCGTTCCTTGAGACGTGCGGTCCGCTGTTCGGTCGAGCCGGTCTCGCCGAACATCCGCTCGAAGGTCACGCGCGGGTTGATGGAAACGGGCAGCGGGCTCGTATCCTCGCGCCACGAGAGCGCGTTGAAGAAGGTGCACGGGAAGCCGTCGCAGGCGCCCACGGCCGTGCCCATGTCCTCGGTGCCGACCTCAATTGACCGGAGCGGGGTGTCGCCGGCCACGACGTCGGCGATGTACTGGTCCGCGGTCTTCTTCGACTGGATCTTGCCGAACGCGTCGCTCGTGCCCTCTCTGGTGGCGACGGGTCCGGCGCCGTTCAGAAACGCCGAGCTGGCGCCGAGGTGCACCGATGCCCCCCACGGCGCCTTCATCTTGCTGACCGTCACGAGCTGGTCGCGGAACGGCTCGAGCGGCTGCATCACCGGCTTGAACTGGAAGTTGGCCCCGACCTCACTCGGATGCCACGTGTCGGGGAACACGCCGTTCGGCATGTACACGGC
Organism: uncultured Acidobacteriota bacterium; assembly: GCA_963755195.1. Lineage (GTDB taxonomy): Bacteria > Acidobacteriota > Vicinamibacteria > Vicinamibacterales > CAVVIG01 > CAVQJU01. The sequence goes on from CAVWIZ010000003.1 coordinate 297,252, forward strand.
GCCGAACCGGAATGTCTTTCCCGCAGCCGTGCGGGCCTGCGCCGTCAGCGCCGGAACCATCGCATCGAGCAGGGGCAGCGCCATCGCGGCGCCAAACGTGCCGCGCAGAAACGTGCGGCGGGACAGGTGCTTCTTTGTGATGATCATGGCTGCTGTATCCTCGCGACTGTGTTGGTGTGTTCTGGCGGCTCCAGCCTGGTCCGCATCTGGAACGACGGGCTCGACACGATGCCGAGGATGATCGACTCGAAACGGTAGTCGTTCGCCGCGGCTCTCTTCACGATCTTCCGGACGACGGGCATGTCGGATGGTTCGATGCCACGGCCCAACGCGTACGTGAGCAGGCGATTGGTGAGCGTCGTGACGAACGCATCGGGACGGCTCAGGATGGCGGTCGCGCAGCGCGGCGGGGCCGTCCACCTTGGTGCCGTCCGCCAGCACGCCGGCGGCGTCGATCGGCGCGCCGTCGGGTCCGGCCGTGCGCCACTGCCCCACCGAGTTGAAGCCCTCGAGCGCAAAGCCCGGGGGGTCGATGATGCGATGGCACGACGCGCAGCCGGGATTGGCCCGGTGCAGTTCGATCTGCCCCCTCACCGTCTTGGGGGCGGTCTTCGGATCTTTGTTGCTTTCCTCGAGCGTCGGCACGTTCGGCGGCGGCGGAGCCGGCGGCGTATCGAGGAAGGTGGCCAGAATGAACTTGCCGCGGAACACGGGCGAGGTTCGAGTCGCCACCGACGTCAGCGACAGCACACTTCCCTGCCCCAGCAGGCCGCGCCGGTTCGGATCCGTCAGCTTCACCTGCCGGAACCGCTCACCGTAGACTCCCGGGATGCCGTAGTGCTTCGCGAGCCGCTCGTTCAGGAACGTGTAGTCGGCGCTCATCAGCTCGAGCGCGCTCCGGTTCTCGCGCACGATGTATTCGAAGAAGAGCTCCGTCTCGCGGCGGAACGCCTTCCGGGTGTTGTCGTCGAAATCAGGGAAGAGCAGCAGGTCGGGACTGACCTTCGACTCGAGGTTGCGCAGCTGCAGCCACTGGCCGGCGAAGTTGTCGACCAGCGCATCGGCGCGCTCGTCGGCAATCATGCGGCGCACCTGCGCGGTGAGCACGCCGGGCTCGCGCAGGCGGCCGGCAATGGCCAGGTTCAGCAGCGTCTGGTCCGGGATGCTGCTCCAGAGAAAGAACGACAAGCGTGAGGCGAGCTCGACATCGCTGACCGGGTGCGCCGCGCCTGTCTGGAGGCCGGCCGGATCGCGTTCGATCCGGTACAGAAACGACGGGCTGGACAGGATGCGCGCAACCCCGGCGCGAATGCCGGCGTCGAATTTGCCGCCGCTCTGGCGCGTCTGCTTATAGAACGTGAGAGCCGGCTCCACGTCGGCGGCCGTGACCGGCCGCCGGTAGGCGCGACGGGCGAGGTTCGTGAGGATCTTGTCGGCGCAGCCGGGCTCTTCGGAAACCGTCGCCGGGCGGCACACGAAGATCCGCTCGCGGCTGGGCGTGTTGCTGACGCCGGTCACCTTGTACGGGCCTTCGACGCCCACCGTCTTCAACCGCGGCAGGCCGGCAATCATGTGGACTTCCTGGCTGTCGCGGAGCGCCGGCTGCCACACATCCTGCCGCATGGACGGCCGCTCTTTCCACGTGAAGCCCACTTCATGGGCGCCCGCGGTGACGGTGACGCGGCCGGTCATTCGCGCGTCAACGAGCACGCGCGCCTCGTTCATGTCCTTGACCTGCACCTCGTGGTCTTTGGGTCCGCCCACGAGAGCGGAATAGACCTCGGCGCCGTCAACCGTGATGACAAACGTGTGCGGCTGGTCATTCCCTTCGACACCGGCGTAGCCTTCTTCGACGCCCCTGACGAGCCGTCCCGAGAGCTTGTACTCGCCGTCAGCCGGAAACACGTGATTGACCAGCGTGCCGCCGCGCGTCCCGAGCGGCAGGCCCTCGATGTGTCCGCTCTGCGTGAACTCACGGCTGATCGAATATTCGGTGGTTCCGGGCGGCACGTCCGGATCGCCCACCGCCTGCAGGCTGATGCGCTGCGCCGCGGCGAGGTACCGCTCGAGCAGGAACGGCGACGTGTTCAGCGAGGCCGCGATGTTGTCGAAGCCGTAGTTCGCGCCGTCGCTCGGCAGAAGCTCCGTGATGTTGACGTCGAGCGCCAGTAGATCGCGGACCGCGTTGCCGTATTCGGTGCGATTCAGACGATGCACGACGTAGCGTCCCGGCGTGCTCTTGCCTTCCCAGGCGCGGTCGAGCGATCCAGCCAGCCATGTCGTAAACGCCGCGTACTCGGGCTCCTGCGGGTGCGGCGCGCCCTGCGGCGGCATCGCCCGCACGGCCAGCTTGCGGAGCACGCGCTCCCACGTTGCGGCGTGGGGCAATACATTGTCGAGGCTCGCCGACTCGAGGTTGATCGGATCTTCGGACGGCGACTTCGTGCGGTTGTTGTGGCAACCCACGCAGTACTGATTCACCCACGCCCGGTATTTCGCCGCGTCAGCCTGCGCCGACAGAGGTGCCTGCGCGGTCGCGCGGGCCGCCGACGGTTCGACACCGCTCGCCGACTGCGCACGCGCGGGCGTCGCACCCGCGCGAGGGACGCCGGCGGATTGCGCCAGCAGCACCACCGCACCGGCCCAAACGACGGCCGCCGTCACCAGGACTCGTTTCATTCGGCCTCCGCCGCGGCCGGCTTCTTGGCGTCTTTGTCGCCGGTCTTCTTGCTTTCGACCGGCGCGGGCGGCACGGGCGCTGGATCGTCGGGACCCAGTTTCATGAGCTCGCGCAGCGCGGCGATGACGTCCTCGCGTGTATCACGACGCGGCCGGTACACGCCCGGATCCTGCTGCGATGCCGCGATGCGCGCCGCGGCGGTTTCCGGCTTTTCGGCCAGCAGCAGCGGCGTCAGGTTGTCCTTGTTGACGGCATCCAATTTCGCGCCGGCCGCGACCAGCGTCCGAATGATCGGCACCTGCCGCGCCGTGACCGCCTGGTGCAGGAGCGATGAGCCGTCGGTTGATTTCGCATTCGGGTTCGCCCCGGCCGCGAGCAGCACCTTGAGCGCCTCGTGCGGATCGCGATTCGACGCCTCGCGGAACGGCGGCGGCCCGATGCGGTCGAACCCCGGACCCGCAGCGAACGCCGCGCCGCGGCCGCCGGTCATCGCCACCATCATCGGCGTTTTGCCGACGTTCGCGTTCACGCCGCGTCCGGCCCCGGCCGCGCCTGCCGGTCCTCCGCGCCCTTCCTTCTTGACCTCGCTCGGGCTCCATTCGACCTTGGCGCCGTGCGCGAGCATCAACTTCAGGACCTCGACGTCGGACGCCGCCGCCGCGCGGAAGAACGGCGAGCTGTTGACCTCGGGATCGCAGCAGAGCGAGGTGGAGTGCACCTGGCCGACGTACGGCTTGTTCGGATCGGCCTTGCGGTCGAGCAGCAGCTTCACGAGGTCGAGCGACGTCAGCTTGTTGGGGTGCGTGGCGCGCAGCCGCGAACCGTCGTGGGCGCGCATGTCGGTCGTGGCGTCGTGCATGTCCACGGCGAAGTACAGGGATCCGTCGTTCGGGTCGGCGCCAAGATCGATCATCTTGGCGGCGAGATCGTATCGACCATTACTGATGGCCACCATCGTCGCGGTGAGGCCGTCGCCGTTGGTCGCCTTCGGATCGGCCCCGCCCTTGATGAGCGCGCTCGCCACATCTTCGTGCCCGTTGCGCGCGGCAAACATCAGGGCCGTGAAACCGCCTGTCGGGTGGTCGCCGTGCTTCCGGTCCTCGATGCTGTTGATGTGCGCCTTGCGATTGGGATCCGCGCCCGCCGCGAGCAGCGCCTTGACCACGTCCGCGTGACCTTCCGCCGACGCCCACATGATCGCCGTCTCCTGCTGGTACGAGTCCGCGGCGTTCACGTTCGCGCGTGTCTCGATGAGCAGCCGCACGGCGTCGAGGTGGCCCGTGCGCGACGCGGCCATGAGGGGCGTCTCGCCGTCCGGATGGGCAACTGCCATGTCAGCCCCGGCCTTGAGCAGCGCGGCAATGAGCGTCGCGTCGCCGGCGCGGCTGGCCTGAAGGAGCGGGGTGATGCCGTAGTGATTCGGCGTGTTGATGGGCGCACCCGCGGCAAGCAGGGCCTGCGTCATCTCGAGATTCGAGTTGTATGTCGCCCAGAGCAGGGCCGTGGATCCGTCGAGCGCGTGTTCGTTCACATTCACGCGCTTGGCCAGCAGCGCGCGAACCGCCTGCAGGTCATCGTTCTTGGCAGCCGTAACGAGGGGGGTATCGCTTGCGGCCTGTCCGCCGACCGCGGGGAACAGGATCACGAGCGACAGTAATGATGTCAGCAGCCATCTGGAAGTCCGCATGGTTGACCCCTCACTCGAGAAAGTTCAAAGGCGAAAGTTCAAAGCAAAAAGTAAGGACAAAGTTACATCCGCCGGACACAAGTCGACCGGCTCGCGAACTGGCCCCGATGAGGCAAATATTACACCTGTACTGTGCCCGCCGGGGCTAAGAACTGGGGGCTGTCGCCCGCCGGATACAGGGCCCCAAGAACCCGTGAAAAACCCGGCTTGATTGAGTATTTCTCCTCAAGTCCGAGGGCAGGCTCACGATATTACTGGGGGCAGGCCAACTATGTTTACGGGCACGTCTCGGCGACGCGGCTCACGGTGGTGACGTTGACGCCGTCCGCCCCCCCCACCCCCAGCAGGAGGCCGCTCACCGACATGCGCTGGCCGACGAAGGGATCAAGGCGTGTCAGGACAAACTTGAGGGTTGTCGTGCGAGCGCCGAGGGGACGGGTGGCGTCCTCAGGAACCGCCCCCGTACGTTCGATGCGTTGGGGCGCCGTCGCGCTGGTCAACACCCAGTCGCTTCCGTTTTTCGCCAGGCACCCGACCACGCGGACCAGCGTGTTGGCGGGCAGTTCTCCCGGGCCGTCCCTCGGAATAATCTGCACGTTGGCGATGGTTTCGGGCGTCAACTCCGTCGTGCCCGCGGGGAAGCCGTTGGACTTCAGGATGAGGGCGACGAGATCGTTGTACGTGGACGCCGAGAGCGACCCGGCCGCGGCGCCGTTCGGCATGTTGGTCTTCACATACGTGAGCATCTCGCCGACGGTCTTTTGCGTGAAGGTCTCCCAGAATTTGTCGCCGGTGACGGGTCTGTTGCCCTGGGGGGAGAGCGTGTGGCAGTTGGTACAGACCGAAGTGAAGGTGGCCGTGGCGCGTGCGGCCTGGGCGTCCGTGTAGACACCGTCCCAGACGGTCCGGACTGGCGGGGGCGCCTGGGCGCCGACGCGCACGCCTCCCGCTGAGGTCAGCAGCAACATTATTAATACAGGCGTCAACAGGGTCAGCCACGCGGCGATGTCAGGCCAGCGTAATTTCATGGCGCTCATTGTAATCAAGTTGCCGTCTAGTAGCCGTACACGATGGTTTACGACCAGTCACGACGATCAACGCAGAGTTCGCAGAGGGCCGCAGAGGCCGCGGAGATGACCCCCGACGCGGCGCCGCGAAGCGGCGGAAGACGGAGCGATTGGGCGCGGACGAACGACAGGTCACGGCTTTGTCGTCGTTCGTCCGCGCCCGATCGCTCCGCCATCTCGGCCTGTGTTGCAGGCCGCCCGCGTCGGGCGATGGTTCACGGCTTCCATAAGTAGTTCTCTTTGCTCTGCGTGCTCTGCGTGCTCTGCGTTTTTCGTCGTCAAGGGCACCGATTCAGCCAAGACAGACCACTAGCGGCTGTCGCCGCGGTTCTGCCCGCCCCACTTCCAGCCGTCCGACCGCCGTTCCATGCGCTTGAGGCGGACGCGGTTGTCGCTCGGGTTCTTGTTCGGCGACGCCCAGATGCGAAGCACGTCGCCGGGCTTGAAGAAGTTCTTGGGTATGCCGGTGCGCTCGAGCTGCGAGACGCTGACCCATTCCGCCGCGTAGAGCTTCGACTGCCCGAAACCCTCCGTTCCCTGCACGAAGATCACGGAATGCGGGTTCCTGTACTGGAACTCGACGACGTCGCCCGTCGATTTCGATGGTGTCCGCCTCGATGTAGTACACCGCGAACGAGTGATGCGCCAGAAGCGGCGTCCTGGAAACGGACACGGCGACGATCATCACGCCACCGATCGCGAGCGCAAGCCACAGACGGGTCATTGACTGATCCTCTTCGCAAGCTCGAACAGATCGGCCTTCGTCAGCACGCGATCGGGATTGGGCGCGTGCACCGTGACGTGCCGCTCGAAGTCGATCGCCAGCCGATCCAGGTTCGCCATCAGCGTCGCAATGGACGGGCTGACGGGTTGTCCCGGCGCCGGGACGTTGAAGTCCGCCGTAAACAGGATCTTCTCCTTCGGCAGATACGCGATGAGCATCGCGTCGCTGTGCTCGAGTGAAGTGACGTGATAGAGCGTGAGCGCGCGCGTGTCGTCTTTCAACTCCATCTGCTCGATCACGCCTTCGACCTTCGGCTTCTTGTGCGACTTCGCCATCGCGTCTCCGACGAGCGTGCGCGGCGTGCTCAGGGAGGCTTCGATGAAGAACTTGCAGTTGTCGTCGACGAGAATCGTGACGCCTTCGGCGACAAACGGCGCCAGGCCGCCGGCATGATCGAAGTGCGGATGCGTGTTCACCACGTACTTGATGCGCTTGCCGGGAAACAGGCGCTTCGTCTCGCCGATGACCGCGAGGCCGCGCGCCTCGCTCTGACCGCCCTCGAGCACGACGACGTGGTCTTTGAACTCGACGGCGAGAGACACATACCCGCCGGTGATGCGATACACGCCGTCGGCGAGCTTCTCGGACGCGGCGGGCGGAAGTGGAGGCGGCGGGCCGCCGGCTGCCGCGCCTCGACCCGTGGCCGAGGCCGGCGGCGGCGCCATCAGCTTCGCGAGGTCTGGCGGATTCGCCCGCGCGTTGTTGATGGCGACGACGAAGGTTTCCATGCTGATCTGCTTCTGCGAGATCCTGGCGGGGACCATCAGGCCGTCGAAGGTTTGATAGCCGCTGTAGAAGAACTCGTGGTGCAGGTCGCCCATGATCGGGTGCTCCACCCAGGTTTCGACGCGCTCGACCAGCTTGTCGGCGTTGATGTAGCCGACGAGCTTGTAGGCCGCTCCGGAGGGCGCCTTCTGCGCCGGACTCCACGTCACCACCTTGTAGGCCACGCCGTTGATCTTCTGCGACTTCACGGTCGCGTGGTTGGCGAGCGCGCCCGCGCAGGAATCCCCACGGCGTCACCCAGATCTCCATCTGCTGCGCCCACGCCGCCGTTGGCCGCCGTGATGCTCTGGCTGTACGTCCCCATCGGCGGGAGCGAACCGCCGCGAACCGCCGCCGGCGGCTGCGTGTCGCCGGTGGTGCGCAATGCCGGCAGCGTGAAGTCGATCGTGCGGACGTAGTTCCTGATGGCCGTCGACGCCAGCCCGAAAGAAATGGTTCGGCTCTGGCCGAAGTTGCCCACCGCGGCGGCTCCCGAGTACGTGATCGACGTCAGGTTGTCCGCGCCCATGGTTTTGGCGACGTCCTCGACAACAGTCCTGGCATCCTGTGCGACCGCGCTCAGAGGCAGCAGGGTCGCGAGCACGACCGTCACCGCGCGTATCTTCCGCATGCCGGCCTCCAAAGCAGAGCCTTCAGCATCCGCCTTCTCGGGGAGAGCGTCAATGCAAGGTCACGACCACAGGGACTTGCGCAGGGCAAAGGGCTGAGGGCTAAGGGCTGTCACAACCCGGCCTTACGCACGCGGTAAGGGCTTACGTGACGCGACGCGCTCCAGCCGGTCGGAGCGACGAGACCTTGTTACTATGGCCGCCAGATCGACGGATGAAACCACAGCCACGAATTCCTGAGGCGATCGAAGACTATCGCGACGAGCGCTGGCTCCGCGACGGGATGCGGCCGATCGATACGGCCTTCGACGCCGAACGCTTCATCGAGCAGGTCGGCTTCACGGCGTGCCTGGCCGATTCGCGGCGGCCGGGACCGTCATTGTACGTGGCGGTCTGTGGACGACGCGACGCCGTGATGCCGCGCCACGTGCAGAAAGACCCCGAGGCGTCGCTGACGTGGCAGATAAAGGACGAGATCATCAGGCGCGGCAGGGTCTACTATGCGAAGCTCGCGCGGGGCAGGGCCACGTTTCTCGCGCCGCGCATGATCCCGCACTTTCACGCCGTCTGGGGCGTGCGCCGATCGGAGGAGAAACGCCGGTTGAGCAGGCACGCACAAGCGGTCTTGCGCGTGCTCCGTCGGGAGTGGGAGATGAGCACGGGCGACCTGCGGGAGGAGTCAGGCGTCAAGGACCGCAAGGCGTTCACGCGAGCGATAGACGAACTTCAGGCCGCCATGATTGTGGTGCCGAGCGACGTGCTCTATCTGCCGAAGCTCACCTACATCTGGACGCTCGGCGTCGGACGATTCCCCGACGCGCTGGTCCGACGCGTCAGTCGGGACACGGCGCTCGGTGAAATCGCGCGCGCTTTTCTGGCCGGAGCCGGCATGACGATCCCGGGCGAACTGGCCCGCGTGACGGCCCTCTCCAGGCGAGAAGCCGGACGCGGCAACCACGCGCTGGTGGCCGAAGGCTACGCCACCCGGCTCTCAGCGGGCGTGTATCAATTGGCCGCGCTCCAACGCGGCGCCGGCTCGGACCTTTCTCCTTCTCAGCACTTCGGGCCGTCCAACGCGGGTCCGGGCAGCGGTCCACTCAACATGTACGCGGGGACCGGCGCCGGGAAATTGGCTTCGCCGAAGGCCTCGCGAATCAGCCGGTTGGTATCGAAGTAGACCTGCCAATAGTCTGCATTGGCGCAGTACGGCCTCACACACAACATCGGACCGGCGGGCGTGAACTGCAGCACGTCGACGTCGGGAGCCGGCGTCGCGAGCACGTTCGGGATTGTCGACAAGCGGCGCTTCAGGATGCCGATCGCCTCGCGATGATCGACGGCATTGTTGATGGTGACCGTCAGATCGACGCGACGATACGGATTGGCTGAATAGTTCTGGATCGTGTCAGAAAAGATCTTGTTGTTCCCGACGATGGTCTGCACGTTGTCTGGGGTATTGATGGTCGTGCCAAACAAGCCGATCGCGTCCACCGTCCCGGTGACGCCACCGGCGGTGACGAAATCGCCGAGCTTGAACGGCCTGAGGAACACCAGGAACGCCCCGGCCGCGAAGTTGGCTAGGAGGCCGCCCCAGGCCACCCCGATGGCGACGCCTCCGGCGGCGATCAACGCGGCAAACGTCGTCGTCTCAACGCCAAAGAATCCAAGGATGGCGATGACGAGCACGATGTTCAAGATGACGCGCAGGCTGGTATCCAGGTAGCGGGCGAATGTCGCGTCGAACCCCTGCTTCGCCAGCGAGCGGCTCATGATGCCGAGAGCCAAGGTGATGAGCCTGCGGCCCACCAGCCACAGGAGCACGGCTCCCACGAGTTTCCAGGCCGCCGCGACCAGGATTGCCGTCGAGGCCTGAGCCATACCGTTGATATCCATGTCGTCCTCCGGCGATCGCGTTGTCAGCCGTCAGTCGAGGTCCGCGCTCGGACCGAAACCGCGTTCAAACCTGGCATCCTACCGCGATTCGCTCCCCATGAGAGGATGTCCTGGCGCGTGAGACCACGATGACATTGACGCCGTCGATTGTGCTGGCCCTGCAGGCGAGCATTCTGATGACAGTCTTCGGATTCGGCCTGCGGACGACCGTGGGTGACGCGCTGTACGTCGTGCGGCAGCCATCGCTCCTCGGCCGCTCGCTCGTGGCGATGTTCGTGATCATGCCACTCGTCGCCGTCGCGCTGGTCAGGGTCTTTGCCCTTCACCCGTCAGTGGAGATCGTTCTGGTGGCGCTCTCCATCTCGCCGATTCCTCCGCTCCTGCCCGTGAGGCAGCAGAAGGCCGGCGGATACGCACCCTACGCTCTAGGGCTGATGACGATCGTCGGCGCGGCGTCGATCGTCATCGTGCCGGCGGCCGTATGGCTCCTGGGCCGATACTTCGTGCGCCCCTTTGCCATGTCGCCGGCCGCCATCGCCAGGCTGGCGCTGATGACGGTGATCCTTCCGATGGCGGCAGGCCTGGGGTTTCGAGCGGTGTGGCCGGCCGGCGCCGCGCGCATCGCGAGGGCCGTCGGCCTCGTCGCGATGGTGCTGCTCGTCGTCGGCGTTCTCGGGCTTCTCGCCGGCAGGCTGCCCGCGGCGCTCGCGCTGGCCGGCAACGGCACCATCGTCGCCATGGCCGCGTTCGTGGTCGCGGGTCTCGCGGTGGGTCACTGGCTGGGCGGACCGGACGAAGACCATCGGGTCGTGCTCGCATTGTCCGCGGCCACTCGACACCCGCTGATCGCGCTGACCATTGCAAAAGCCAACTTCCCGGATGATCCGGATCTCGGCCCGGCCATTCTTCTCTTCTTGCTGGTGAACGTACTCATCGGCATACCGTATCAATTGCGAAGGCGCCGGTAGGTCAACCAGAGGCCCGACCTCGATCGCTACGGAAGGTCTTGATTCAATCTGCGAGCGCGCAAGAGATCGTCGATGGGCGAGGTTCGCGACTGCTGGGCGTGATGATCGAGAAAATCGAGCACGCGCCGGCGGCAGGCATAGTACTCGGGGTGCGCCAGGACGGCCGCGCGGCGACGCGGACGCGGAAACGGGACGTCGAGCACTTCTCCCACGCCGGCTTCAGGACCATCGGTCATCAGGATGAGCCGATCGGCGAGATACAGCGCCTCGTCGATGTCGTGCGTCACCATGACGACCGTCCGCTGCTGTTTCTCCCACACGTCGAGCAGCGTGTCTTGAAGCTCGAAGCGGGTCAGCGAATCGAGCATCGAGAACGGCTCGTCGAGGAGCAGGAACCTCGGCTCGAGCGACAACGCGCGCGCCAGCGAGACGCACTGCTGCGTGCCGAGCGACAGTTCGGCCGGAAGCCGATCGGCGGCGTCGCCGATGCCGACGAGATCCAGATACCGGAGCGCGCCGCCCGCCTCCGGCCTGGGCCGGCCCTGCGGTCGCACACGATCGGCGGCCAGCTGCACGTTGCTGCGGGCGGTGAGCCATGGCAGCAGGCACGGCGACTGAAACACGAGCGCACGCTCGGGCCCTGGTCCCACCACCTGCTTGCCGTCGATGACCACGCCGCCAAGCGTCGCGCGGTCGAGGCCGGCGAGAATCGACAGCACGGTCGACTTGCCGCAACCCGAATGGCCCAGGATGCAGACGAACTCGCCCTGCTGAACCACGGCGTTGACGTCTTTGACGGCGACAAGGGGACCAGACGGCGTGTCGAACACCTTCGTCAGGCCGGTGATTTCGAGCGGCGGAATCATCGTTCGCTTTCCGCTTCGGCCAGACCCATCGCCGGCGGGCTGATCGTCACGGCGTCGGCCGGGCGGGCGTGGCCGGCGTGCCCGGCATGTTTGCCGTGGCTGACGTGGTGGACGTTGCTTGCAGGGCGCGGCCGCGAGCGCTCCAGATCATCGGTCAGCGACGCGACCACGTGTGCGCGGACGCGAGCCGCGTGGTCGTCGTGAATCAGCTCGCTCGGCGAGCGCGGCCGCGCGAGCGTGACGGCAACCGGCGTGCCCAGAGAGGCGCGCGGGCCGCGGGTCATCGGCACGATGCGATCGGAGAGTAGCAACGCCTCCTCCACGCTGTTCGTGATCATCACCACCGTCACGGGACGTTCGACCGCCGCGCACAACCGCATCAGCTCCTGTTGCAGCGCCTCGCGGGTCAGTGCGTCGAGCGCGCCGAACGGCTCGTCGAGGAACAGGATTTCCGGTTCGATCGCAAACGCGCGGGCAATCGCGACGCGCTGACGCATGCCGCCCGACAACTGGCCCGGCCGGCGGTTGAGCGCCTGCCCGAGTCCCACCGCCTCCAGATGCCGTGCGGCCTGCTCGCGCTGCTTCGCCTTCGGCCAGGCCGGAAAGGCCGCGCCGACAGCCAGCCGGACGTTTTCGAGCGCCGAAAACCACGGCAGCAGCGAGTAGTTCTGAAACACGATCGCGACGTCCGACCGGACGGCGTTGACGACCTCGCCGTCAATCGTCACGGTGCCGCCGTCGGGCGCGAGCAGCCCGGACACGATCTTGAGAAACGTCGACTTCCCGCAGCCCATCATGCCGACGATGGACACGAACTCGCCGCGTTCCACCGACAAGCTGACGTCGCGCAGGATCTCGCGCGGCGCACCCGTCGAGGGGTACGCTTTCGAAATGGCTGCGACTTCGATGAAAGGCATCAGAATTTGGTAACTGAGTAATTTGGTAATTTGGTAATTGCCATTGTTCAATTCAATTATTCAATTACCCGATTACCCAATTGCCCGATTTCCGAGTGTCGAGAGCTTTGTTTCGACCGCGCCCATCAGCGCGGTCGAGCACGAAGCCCACGACGCCGATCGTGAGGATGGCCAGCAGGATGTGCGCGTAGATGAGGCTGTTGTATTCCTGCCAGAGAAACCCGCCGACACCGGGCGTGCCGGTGAGCATCTCGCTGGCCACGATGACCAGCCACGCGATGCCCAGGCTGAGCCGGAAACCCGTGAACATGTAGGGCAGCGTCGCGGGAATCACGATCTTCGTGAACGTCGTGAACCGCGACAGCCGAAGCACTTTGGCCACGTTCCAATAGTCCTGCGGGATGGCGCGTACACCGGCCATCGTGTTGATCACGGTCGGCCACATCGAGCACACCGCGATCGCAAAGAGCGCCGCCGGCTCGGACTTCCGGAAGAGGATCAGTCCGAGCGGCAGCCAGGCGAGCGGCGAAATCGGCCGCATCACCTGCATGACCGGATCGAACATCCGCGTCAGCGTCTTCGACACGCCGAGGAGAAACCCGAGCGGCGTGGCAATCGCGATGCCGAGCAGGAATCCGCGGGCCACGCGCACCAGGCTGTAGTACGCGAGCAGCGCGATGCCCTGATCCATCTCGCCGCGCTTCTCGAGCGGCTTCAGGATGTAGATCTTGCTCTCGTCCCACGTCTTCATCGGCGACGGCAGGTCCGTCACCATCGCGCTCGCCGCCCACCAGGCAGCCAGCGCGAGCGCGATGCCGACGAGCGGCGTCAGTGCGTGCAGCAGGCGCTTCATGCGCCGTTGCTGATGCTGTTGACGGGAAACGACATGGCGTATTTTTCTGGATCGGCGGCGTCGAGCGTGCTGTCGAAGAGCGTCACTTTCTGCAGCTCGGCCACGTTGCTTGACACACCCATCTCTTTCATTGCCTCCAGATAGATGTCCGGACGCATCACTTTCTTGACGATGCCCTTGTAGTCGGGCGCGCCCTTCACCATGCCCCAGCGGCGGAACTGCGTGAGCCACCACGTACCGAACATCGGGCTGCGGGTAGTTGCACTGCCGATCGGAGAAGATCATGTAGTTGGGATCCTGCTCGTTGCGGCCGTCGCCGTAGTCGTACTTGCCCATGCAGCCGCTCGAGGATGATTCGGGCGGACAGTTGATGTACGTCGGCCGCGAGATGATTTCCGCCGCCGACGGCCGGTTGTCCATCTTGTCGAGGTGCTCGCTGGCCAGGTGCAGCGCCTTCAGCACGGCTTTGACGGTTTTGGGGTTCTTCGCCGCGAACTCTTCCGTGAACGCGCACACTTTTTCCGGATGGTCCTTCCACATCTTCTGCGTCGTCGTCACGGTGAAGCCGATGCCGTCGGCAATCGCGCGGTTGTTCCACGGCTCGCCGACGCAGAAGCCGTCCATCTTGTCCACTTTCATGTTGGCGACCATCTGCGGCGGCGGAATCGTGATGAGGGTGACGTCCTTGTCGGGATGGATGCCGCCGGACGCCAACCAGTACCGCATCCACATGGCGTGCGTGCCTGGTGGGAACGTCATCGCGAACGTCAGCGGCTCGCCGCTCCCCTTCGCCCTGTCGGCGATCGGCTTGACGTCCTTCGCGGTCTTCACGCCCGCCAGTTTCAGCTTGTTGTTGAGCGTAATCGCCTGGCCGTTGCGGTTGAGCAGCCACGGAATCACCATCGGCTTCACCGGCGAGCCTGCCAGGCCCATCGTGGACGCGAAGGGCATTCCGATGAGCATGTGCGTCGCGTGGTTTTCGCCGAGCGACAGCTTGTCGCGAATGACCGCCCACGACGCTTCCTTCGAGACGACCGAGTTGATGCCGAACTTCTTGAAGAAGCCCAGCTCATGGGCCATGACGATCGGCGCGCAGTCGGTGAGTGCGATCATGCCGAAACGCATGTTCGGCGTTTCCGGCGAGTCGTCGGCGTACGCACTGCCTGCCCATCCCCCCGGGAGGCCGCGCAGCAGCGTCGCCGCGGCGCTGGCGCTGACGGTCTGCTTCAGAAACCTTCGTCGCGATGTCGTGGTCATCGGATCGCCCTCAGAACTTCAGGTTGAGTTCGAAAAAACCCAGGTGGACGGCGTTGCCGCCGGAGTAGATCGCCTGCGTGACGAGCCCACCGGTTGCGTAGCCGAAGTAGCCGCCGACGCCGATGTGAGGCGTGAGCGTGACGTCGGCGCTGATGTCGTAGAGCGTGCCGAGCGTGGACTGGCCGTTCGACGGCCGGCCGGTGTAGCCAAACGTCGCCGCCTGGAACGCGCCGCCGCCCGCGTACCACAAATCGCTCGCGTCGGCGAGCCGCACGACGTGAACGTCGGATCGGAGCGCGACGCGCTTCGGCCGCAGGATCAGCGCGGCAAAGGCGTCCTGGCTGTTCATCAGGTTGTAGAACGGCGTGCGCGCGTAGATGCGCGGCGTGGGCAGCACCTGGAAGAACGTCGAGTGCGTGCCGTCCGCGGGATTGTCGTCGCCCGATCCGAAGTCGTACCCGGCTCGGATCCAGGGCTTGATCTTCTTCAGGATTCCCGGTTGCCATCCCGCTTCGGCCGCGAATGCGCCCGCGCGGTGCGACTGCGTGCCCCACGATCCAGTCTGCAGCGCGCCCCAGAAAAGCAGGTCGACGGGGCCGGTGGACGTCGGCACAATGTGCAACACGTGGCCGCCGTAGGTGCCGATGTTGATCGTGTCGGTGTCGGCGATTCTGACCGCGGCCGGCCGGTTGTCCGTCTTCACGACGCCGCTGCGGTAGTCGCTGTAGCCGAGCGCGAACACACGCCAGTCGGTCGCGGCAAACCTGCCGTGCTGGCCGGTCAGCGCGCCGTAAAAGACGTTGATCTTCAGCTCCGCCCAGCCGTCGACCTGAAATACCCCTTCGGTCGGGCGGCCCGCCAGCGCGGTCACGTTCAGCCTCGGCGTGTTGAGGACATACTGCGCGCCGTCGACGCTGCGCTGCACGTCGGTGAACCCGAAGTTGGCGAGCAGCCGCTGCGCGATGCGATCACGTTTGAGCGCGGCCAGCGTGCCATGTCTCGGCGCGACCTCGGTGCCGTCGATGAATTCCATCCGGCCCGCCTTCAACGACTGCCCCGCGATGCCGCCGAGGCCCTTGAATCGAACCGCACCCTGCTTGAGGAAGATGCCCGACGTGCTCGTCTCGCCCACGTTCGCCGCGGCGTAGTTCCCGCCAAGGCCCAGCTGGCCGAACGGCGCCGGCATCACGGCGTTGGTCGGCATGTTCACGAGCGTCGGCACGGCGAACTCGACCTGCCAGTCGAGTGTCTTCTTCGATTGAGTCACTCCAAAACGCAGCAGCGAACCCGAGTACGTATACTCGCCATCCGGCGTGCTGCCGAACCAGTCCCACGAGTACATGCGGGTTCTCAGCGAGCCCGCGACAATGACGTCGTTGCCGATCTTGACCGGCTGTAGTTCCGTGCTCTGCGCGAACGCTGGCGCG
Source organism: uncultured Acidobacteriota bacterium (assembly GCA_963755195.1). Lineage (GTDB taxonomy): Bacteria > Acidobacteriota > Vicinamibacteria > Vicinamibacterales > CAVVIG01 > CAVQJU01. The sequence goes on from CAVWIZ010000003.1 coordinate 313,045, forward strand.
GAAAGCGCGCAGACGCTTGCGACCGCGAGTATCAGACGACCGCGTCCACTCGAACGACTGGCCATGTGAAGTCTCCACGCTCGTGTGAACTTCTGTGAAGGAGAAGTCGTGCAATCCACGATCGGCGATTGAGCAACGGCCGTGCCACGACTGCCGCGCGACATCGGAATCGCCTCAGGCGCGCGATGCGTGTGCTGATTTCACTGCTGACATCGACATTCGCGCACCGCTGACTTCCGGACGAGCAGCGGCACGTCAGCGGGACATTTGTGTCTGACCGGCGGGAAAAGACGCACAACGTTGTTCGAAACAGTGGCGTCGCGATGCGCGAACGATCGGCGACTGGTCGTCTTACAAATCGTCATCACACAGAAATGTTGCAGACACCGCGTTCGGTTCACAAATGATGGAACACCGCCGCACGGCGCCGGTGCGTATCGCAGGATTCCCAGCAAAACGTGCTGGCGACAGCGACGCGATTCGGGAGCGCGTCTTGCAGCCACGATTGCCTGATGAAATTGCTCGCGTCCACCGTCACGACGCACTGCCCGTACTGCGCGCTGCAGTGCGGCATGCACCTGCTCGGTGACGCCAACGGCGTGAAGGTCGCGGGCAACACCAGGTTCCCGGTCAACGAGGGCGGTCTGTGCATCAAGGGCTGGTCGGCGGCCGCAACCCTCGATCATCCCGATCGTCTGCGCACGCCGCTCGTCCGCGACGCATCAGGACGTCTCGTGCCCGCGTCGTGGGAAACGGCTCTCGACGCAGATCGCGGACCGCTTCCAGGACGTGCAGCGGCAGCACGGACCCGATGCCGTCGGCGTCTTCGGCGGCGGATCGCTGACGAACGAGAAAGCGTACTGCTCGGCAAGTTCGCGCGCGTCGCGCTCGGCACGTCGAACATCGACTACAACGGCCGCTTCTGCATGTCGTCGGCCGCGGCCGCCGCGATCAAGGCCTTCGGTCTCGATCGCGGGCTGCCGTTTCCGCTCGCCGACATCCCGCACGCCAGCGTCATCCTGCTCGTCGGCAGCAACGTCGCCGAGACGATGCCGCCGATCATGCGGTACTTCGAAGCAGCAGCAGCGGAACGGCGGGACGCTGATCGTCGTCGATCCGCGGCGCACGCCAACCGCGCAGTGGGCGACGAAACATCTGCAGCTTCGTCCCGGCTCCGACTCCGCGCTCGCCAACGGCCTGCTGCACGTGCTCGTTCGCGAGCATCTGATCGACGAGGAGTACATCGCGCGGCGGACCGAAGGGTTCGACGAGGCGCTCCGCATCTCCGCCGCGTATTGGCCCGAGCGGGTCGAGCGCGTGACCGGCGTGTCCGAAGCCGCCCTCATCGATGCGGCTCGCACCTCGGCGAGCCGCCGAGCACGCGATGATTCTCACGGCGCGCGGTCCCGAACAGCAGGCGCAGGGCGTCAACAACACGCTCGCGTACATCAACCTGGCGCTCGCGCTCGGCGGCGTCGGCCAGCCGTTCGCCGGCTACGGCACGCTCACGGGACAGGGCAACGGCCAGGGCGGCCGCGAGCACGGACAGAAAGCCGATCAGCTGCCCGGCTACCGCCGCATCGACGATCCCGCGGCGCGGCGGCACGTCGCCGGCGTCTGGGGCGTTCCGGCCGCGTCGATTCCCGGGCCAGGCCGATCCGCGGTCGAGCTCATCGACAGCATCGGCGCGGAAGGCGGCGTCCGCGCGCTGTTCGTCATGGGGTCGAACCTGGTCGTGTCGGCGCCCGATGCGTCACAGGTCGAAGCGCGCCTGAAGGCGCTCGACTTTCTCGTCGTCTGCGACTTCTTCCTGTCCGAAACGGCGAGCCTCGCGGATGTCGTGCTGCCCTCGGCGCAGTGGGCCGAGGAAGAGGGCACGATGACGAACCTCGAGGGCCGCGTGATTCTGCGGCGGCGCGCCATGATGCCTCCCGAGGGCGTCCGCACCGATCTCGAGGTGATCGCGCGCGCTCGCGGCGGCCCTCGGCAAGGGACGATTCTTCGCGTCCAGCACCGCCTGCGATGTCTTCGACGAGCTCGGCCGCGCCAGCGCCGGCGGCGCCGCCGACTACTCCGGCATCACCTACGAACGCATCGAGTCAGAAGACGGCGTGTTCTGGCCGTGCCCGGCGCCGGACCATCCCGGCACGCCGCGTCTGTTCGCGGACCGGTTCCCGACGCCGAGCGGCCGCGCGCGCTTTCACGCGGCCACCCATCAGACGCCCGCCGACGCGCAGGACGACGCGCATCCGTTGTTTCTGACGACGGGGCGCGTGCTGGCGCACTACCAGTCGGGCACGCAGACTCGACATGTCGACGAGCTCGCAGCAGGCTGCGCCCGAACCTCTCGCGGAGATGCATCCCGCCACGGCCGGCTCTACGGACTGCTCGAACGGCGGGCTCGTCAGGCTCACGACGCGTCGTGGCGCGGCCTCGTTCACGCTGAAGGTCACGCCGTCGATCCGCGAAGACACGGTGTTCGTCCCGTTCCACTGGGGCGGCGAGCAGTCGATCAACCGACTGACGAACGCGGCGCTCGATCCGACGAGCCGGATGCCCGAGTTCAAGGTGTGCGCGGTCAGGGCCACTCGCCGTCGGTGGAGCACGCGTCGAGTGAGCGCGAAGCGGCGGCTGGTCGTCGTCGGCAACGGCATGGCCGGCGCGCGCCTCGTCGAGGACGTGCTCGCCCGCGGCGGCAGCCATCGGTACGACATCGTCGTGTTCGGCGACGAGCCCGTCGGCAACTACAACCGGATTCTCCTGTCGAGCGTCCTGGCGCGCACGCACGACCCGAAGGACATCTTCCTCAACCCGCTGCCGTGGTACGCCGCCAACGGCGTGACGCTGCATCGCCGGCGTTCGCGTCGAAGACGATCGACACGGCGCCAGAAAGAGGTGACGGGCTCGGACGGCACGGTCGAGCGCGTACGACGTGCTCGTCATCGCAACCGGCAGCCGGCCGGCGATCCCGCCGATCGAGGGTGTGAGCAACGGAGCTGTCGCCGGCCGCCCGCGCAAGCGCGACGTGAGCCTCAAGCGTGGCGTGTTCGTGTTCCGCACGCTGGCCGACTGCGATCGGATGCTCGCCTTCGTCAACCGCGTGCGCCACGCGGCCGTCATCGGCGGCGGCCTGCTCGGCCTCGAAGCGGCGCGCGGCCTCCTCAACGCCGGGCTCGACGTGCACGTCGTCCATCTCATGTCGCATCTGATGGAGACGCAGCTCGACGCGCCAGGCGGCCGCGTCCTGCAGACGGCAGCTCGAGCAGATGGGCCTGCACGTCCACCTCCAGAAGGCGACGACGGCGGTTCTCGGCGACGAGCGACGTGACCGGCCTCGCCTTCAACGACGGATCGACGCTCGACGTGCGAGATGGTCGTCATCGCCGCCGGCATCCGGCCGAACGTCGAGCTGGCCGAGCAGGCCGGCCTGACGGTGAAGCGCGGCATCGTCGTCGGCGACGACCTCGCGTGCGAGGGCGCGCCGGACGTGTACGCGATCGGCGAGTGCGCGGAGCATCGCGGCCGCGTGTACGGCCTGGTGGCGCCGCTCTGGGAACAGGCCGCAGGTGCTCGCCGATCGCCTGACGCGGCAAGAACCCGCGCGCGCTGTACGTCGGGTTCGAAGCCGTCCACGAAGCTGAAAGTGGCCGGGCGTCGACGTCGCCGTGATGGGCGAGAAGGATGCCGGCCGAGGAAGACGACGAGGTCGTCAGCTACGCGGAGCCGTCGCGCGGCGTCTACAAGAAGCTCGATCGTTCGCAACAACAGGCTCGTCGGCGCGATCGTCATCGGCGACGGCGCGATCGGTGCCGTCGCTCCTGCGCGTGTTCACCGAGTCCACGCGCGTGCCCGACGATCGCGCCGAGCTGCTGTTCCGCGCGATGGCCGTGGCGCCGCCTGCAGCGCGCAGGCGGTGCCGGACGACGGCGCTGATTTGCAACTGCAACGGCGTCACCAAGGCGCAGATCATCGAAGCCGTGCTTGGCGGGGCTCGCAGCGTCAGCGCCGTGTGCGACGCGACGCGCGCCAGCACCGGCTGCGGCTCGTGCAAACCGGAAGTGCAGGCCATCGTCGAGCTGGCGTGCCAGGGACTGGTGGCGCCGGAGGTGCTCGCGGAAGTCGCCGGCGGATCCTGAGCGAGTTGCGCGCGCCGGCGGCGTCGGACATCGTCGTCACGCAGAACAAGATCGAGCGCTACAAGCTCGAAAAGGACGGCCTCGACATCGTGCGGTGAGGTGCCCCGCCTGGCGCAGGACGGGTGGCAGGCGATCGACGAGGGCGACCGCGAGCGGCTGAAGTGGGCGGGCGTGTTCTTCCGGCGCCAGACGCCGGGGCGATTCATGATGCGCGTCCGCATGCCGAACGGCATCACCAACGCCGCGCAGATCCGCGTGCTCGCCGAAATCACGCGAGAGTTCGGCGTCGGGTACGCGGACATCACGACGCGCCAGCAGATTCAGCTGCGCGGGTTTCAGATCGAGCACGTGCCGGAAATCTGGGCGCGCCTCGAAGCGCGTCAACCTCGTCTCGCTCCAGACCGGGATGGACAACATCCGCAACGTGATCGGGTGTCCCGTCGCCGGGCTGACCCGGCACGAAGCTGTTCGACGCGTCGCCGATCGCGCACGAATTCACCGAGGCGTTCCTCCGGAACAAGGCGTTCACGAATCTGCCGCGCAAGTTCAACGTGGGCATCACCGGCTGCACGGAGCACTGCACGCACGGCGAGTCGCAGGATCTGGCGCTGACGCCGGCGGTCCGCATCGTGAACGGGCATGAAGTGAAAGGGCTTCAACGTCGCGGTCGGCGGCAAGATGGGATCGGGCGGATACCGCCTGGCGTCTCCGCTCGATGTGTTCGTGCGGCCGGAAGACGCGGTCGAACTGTGCAGCCAGGTGACGTTCATCTTTCGCGACCACGGATCGCGAGCGACCCGGACGCGCGCGCGGCTGGCGTTTCTCATCGAGGCCTGGGGCGTCGCGAAGTTCAGGGCGGAGCTCGAGCGTCGCATGGGCCGTCCGCTGGCGCCTGGCAGGCAAGGATCTGCGCGGGACGCAAGACCGCCGATCACCTGGGCATCGTGAAGCAGAAGCAGCCGGGGTTGAACTACGTCGGTCTCGCGATTCCGGTCGGGCGAATCACGGATGCGCAACTGTTCGACCTGGCGCGGCTCGCCGACACGTACGGGAGCGGCGACATCCGTGTGACGACCAGCCAGAACGTGATCCTGCCCAACGTGCCGGACGGGAAGCTCTTCGACCTCGCCTCGGAATCGCTGCTGCGCGATTTCCAGCCCGATCCGCCAGGCGTCGTGCGGGGGCTCGTGAGCTGCACCGGCATCGACTACTGCCACTTCGCGCTGGTCGAGACCAAGGATCTCGGCGATCAAGACCGCCCGGCACCTGGAACGCAAACTTCCGGCGAACAAGCATCTGACGATGCACTGGTCGGGATGCCCGGCCGGCTGCGGCAATCACGCCGCGGCCGACATCGGCCTGCTCGGCAAGAACGTCCGGATCAACGGGGAAATCGTCGAGGCCGTGGACGTGTTCGTGGGCGGCAAGTCCGGTCCGAACGCCAGGGCCGGCACGAAGATTCTCGAAGATGTGCCGTGCGCGGAATTGCCGGAGGTATTGGAGCGGGTGATTCCGTACTTGTCAGGAAAGCGGCCGCTGTTGGCCAAGCGCGAGCCGCACGGAGACGCGACACCGGCCGCGGCCTCTCCGGCTCAGGCTCCCGCTCTCTAGAAAGAGCCGTTCTTAACTGGCTAGCGGTTGTCCTCGGCGTGCGTGCCGGGCGATCACGGTCGACAGCCCGGAAACACGATTACCGCCGTGCACGCAGTGACCGCCGAGAATTCCCTTTTTGAATGACCCTAAACGCTGCGAGCGTTGCGAGCGCTGCGGTGACCGTGGGGATCCCTATTCCTGAATCACCCACGCGACGGGCTGATCGAGTGACGCGCCCGGCGGCATCACCTGCGTCGAGCGCTCGAAGTCTTTCCACGTGAGCGGACCCCGAATCCCCCACGGCCGGATCGTCAGCGTGCGTCCGGCAGGATCCACCGTCACGACCACGAAGCTCTGAAAGAACGGCGCCACGTTGTAGTCGAACATCGCAGACAGCCACTCGGGTGACGAGGGCCAGGCGCCAAGCTCCCGCGTCCAGACCCACGCCGGCCACTTCCACCAGGGCGTCGCGGCGGTGATCTTCCCGACGACGTCATGCCGGTTCGGATAGTAGGCCCATTGCGACGTCGCGGGCTCCGCCGGCCATGCGAGCGACGTCCCGAAGCTCAGATACGCGCCGCCACCGCCGTTCACGAAGTGATGCACGGTCTCCGCGCCGGCCGCGCCCTTCACGAGCTCGGGGTAGTACTCGAGGTCGTGCGTGTCCCCCGCCATGACGACGCGCACGCCGTATTCGCGCAGGAGACTGCGCACCGCCATGAAGTCCTCGTCGCCCGTCGAGACATCGTGGCCGCCGGCGAAGAAGCGGATGTCCGAGCACGGCCATCACCATCTTCCCGCGCGACGCGTCGAGCGCGGCCCGAAGCCACGCCAGCTCCTCGCGGTCCACGCGGCGCAGCACACCGGTGTCCACCGCCAGCAGGACGAAGCCCGGCGTCTGCACCTGGAAGAACGGGGCCTGCTGGAATCCCGTGGACACGCCGTACTGGCCGCGCAGGAAGTCGGCCTTCCTGATGAGATCCTCGATGACGGCATCCGTCGTGCTCGACACGCCTCCGTCTGCGTCGATGCGCGCCCGCATCGCCACCCGCGCGGCGTCGGGCTGGAAGAACGTCGCCACGAAGCCTTCGAGCGCGTCGTACCAGTCGTGATTGCCCGGGATCGCATACACCGGTTTCGTGACGCCCTTGAACGGCAGCCAGAATCGCGAGCTCGTAGTCGCGCATCGCCCCCGTGGGATACACGACATCGGACGACAGCACGACGAATCGCACGTCGTCGGCCGCCGCGGCGCGAATCAGCGAGTCGCGCAGCACCTGCTGGCTCAGCGTCGCCCTCGCCGGTGTCGCCAATGACGACGAATGAAAACGGCGCCGAGCCATCCAGGCCCTCCGGCGCCACCATGAAGCCGCGTCCGTCGAGCGTCGTCTGACCGCTGGCGACGACCGCGCGAACCATCGCCTCGCGCCACGTGTCGGTGCGCTGAGCGGCCCACGAGTTCCAGATGCCGGCGGCCCAGTTTTCCGTGTCGAAGTACCAGCTCATGCCCCAGATCGGAACGGACGCGACGATGATCGCGGCCATCGGCAGCCCGATCTGGAGCCCGCGCCCCAGGGCGGCAGCTCAGGGAATAGCGGGACGCGCGCACGCGAATGGCAAATCGCATGCGCGATTCGAGCCACAACCGGAGGGCGCGATCGGCCCAGACCACGAGGCCCGTTCGAGCGGGCACGGCGAGCACCCGCTCCCAGGCCTGCCGCTCCAGCCCGCGCGTGAGGCGGCGCACGAACAGGCGGAGCGGGACGATCACGAAGTACGTCAGGCCCAGGGCAAAGACGACGTCGCCGATCGACCGCGACGAGCGGCGAGAGAATCCCCAACGCCGATCGGTCGAATCCCATGCGGCTGACGTGAATCGCGAACAGCACGGCCAGGAGCGCCGCGATCCAGCTGCGATCGGCCGCCACCCGGTTCTCTTCGGCCTGCTGGAGCCGCGCGCCGGTTTCGGCGAGGCGCTCGGGCCGTTCGATGCCGATGTCGGCGATCACGCTCTCGTCCGCGTCGCGCTCGGAGTAGACGGGGGCCGCTGCCAGATTGAGCGTCGTCGCGGCCAGCCGCAGACCTGCGGCGAGCGCCACCACCCAGTTCGCGGCGTATCTGCCGACCAGCAGGACCGCGAGTGCGACAGCCAGATTCCAGGCCGCGGCGCCTGCAGCTTGCCGAAAGGACTTCCGCCCGGCTATCTGACGGACAACCAGACCCGCGTAACGCAGGGCGTCGACGGCGAACGGCACCGCCACGAAGATCGCGAGCGCGGTCACCGCCAGCCAGGATGCGTTCAGCAGCAGCAGTCCGAGGAGCAGCGTGTACGCACGCGCTCGACCAGGCGCTCCGTTGCGCGGCGGACGTCCTGCGCCGGAATCCCTGGACAATTTCCGCGGCGGCGCCGGCGAGGAGGCACAGGCCCGCCACGCGCTCCGGCTCCGCCGCCCAGAGCGGCGCCAGCAATGCGGCGACGGCCAGCAGGGCCGTGAAGATGGCCAGCGCCTGCGTCCGTTCGCCTGCGGCGGGTCGAGGAGGTTGAAGGTCGGTGGTCACCAGACGACGATGAACATTCCGCCGACACCCAGCAACGAATGCAGCTGATAGACGCCGAGTCTGCACCCAGTCAGGGTGGGCGAGGTTGTCATCGCGCTGAGATTGTATCTGGAACGACGACCACCCAGTGTCAAGGCGCAACAGGTCTTGCTAAGCTCGGAGGGATGTCTGCAAGGAACCCATGGCACCGATAATTCCTGATCCCAGGAAGATCAAGAGCTTTCGCACGGAGGCGGCGTTCGCGGCGTGGATGAAAGCGAACCATGCCCGCGAGACCGAGCTCTGGCTGAAGATTCACAAGAAAGGTTCGGGCCTGCCGACGGTGACCTATGCGCAGGCGCTCGACGTTGCCTTGTGCTGGGGATGGATCGACGGCATCCGCAAGTCGTTCGACGAACAATCGTTTCTGCAGCGCTATACGCCGCGGCGGGCGCGAAGCATCTGGAGCCAGATCAATCGCGATCATGTGGCGCGGCTGATCGCGGCCGGTCGCATGACGCCGCACGGCCAGCGGCAGGTGGATGACGCCAAAGCCGATGGCCGCTGGGACGCGGCCTATGCCCCTATGCGCAGCGCGAACGAAGCGACGATTCCCGCGGATCTACGCGCCGCTATCGAGGCCAACCCGCGGGCACGCAAGACCTTCCGCACGCTCGGTCGTCAGAACCTGTTCGCGCTGGCGTTTCGGACCAACAACATGAAAACGCCGGCCGGGCGCGCGAAAAAGATCGCGGCGCTGGTCGCCATGCTCGCGCGCGGCGAGACCATCACTCCGGAACGGCCGCGAGCCGTCGCGACTGCTGACGGTAGTGTCTGACGCCTTCCAGGCTTACCAGCCCGCGCCGCGCCCTTTGCGAGGCAGCGCGATGCGCCCCTCGGGATCGACGGCGCGCGCGAGCACGAATTGCAGCCGCCGTTGAAAGTCGGTCGGACCGACGGCAATGCCACGAAGGTTTTCCACGCGATCGACGTCGAGGTCGAAGTTCCAGAACGAAATACGTTCGCGCCGCACGTTGTACAGGTAGGTCAGGTCGCCGCCGCCGGCGCCGTGAAAATAGGCTTTCAGCTCTTTGACCTGTCGTCGTTTCCCGCGGTCGGATCGAATCTCCACGGGCTTCCGCAGCTTGAACGAGACCACCCAGTTGCCGGCCTCGATTTCGCGCACGTCCTGCCACAAGACGACCGCCTCGGGCTCGACGCCCGGGTCCACGCAGCCAGCCATGGCGCGGTCGAGGCCGCCGCCGAACGCGCCGGCACGATAGACGCGCAGCGCCGTGCTGTCGAACGTCAGAACGAAGGTGCTGCGCGCGTCCACGTTGTACTCGGTGACGCTCCAGGCAATCGCGCCGCCTCGGCCGATCACAGACTTCCACTTCGCGAGCGCTTCGGCTCCATCAACCGCCGCGATGATGTTGGAGCGTGCCGTATCCGCAGCCTCCTCAAACGCTGCCGGATCGCACTGAACCACTGGTCCGGCACCGGCGGAGCGAGCCGCGAGCATCGTCAGCAATACGAGACAGCGACGGACCATCGGACACCTCTTGCGGTCCGAAGGGGCAGGAAGCGTGCCACGAAACGGCGGGAAGCCGCGTGCACTTGTGCGCGCAACGCCCCGCCGCCTGTCCTCACGAGGGAACGAGCCAGTGAAAAGCGTCGATCGTCACGGAACACTCCGACACGCGGAGAACATCGACGTGTTGTTCTGCGAATCGGTGGCTGTCGCGGTGACCACGGTTCCTGGCGCCCGAAGATCGACCGGCGGCGACGTGAAGGCGGCGAAGCCCACCGCATCAGTCGTCACGATCGTCTGGCCCAGGAACGTGGCGCCTTCTCCGGATCCCGATGGATGGCATGCGGGGCTGCCAAAGAGCTGCACCGTGTAAGTGCGCAACGGTACGCTGAAGAGCGACCCCGCGATGGTGGTCGAGACGTCATCCGATGTGATCACGCCCACGACTGGCGCTGTCTGCCCGTTGTTGCTGTTGAACAACAGCTTGATGCCCGCTCCGGCATTCGCGTCCATCAGGTTCGACAGAATGGCGTTCCCCGACCCGAACGAAACGAGCACGCCCGTCTGGTTGTGGGCAATCCGGTTTCCGTCCGGTGCGTCCGGTCCTCCTATCCGATTGTTGAATCCACTTACATAGACGCCCGCGCTCTTGTTGCCGATCGGCAACATGCCACTCCGATCGGTGCCAATCTGGTTGGCCCTGAGCACCGTGCCCGAGTTGAACAGATCGACGCCGTCACCCCGGTTTCCGGAAATCACGTTCATCTCGACACGATTGTCCACACCGTTGATGTTCATGCCGGTGTCGTTACCCAGGGCATGGAAGCCCGTCGCGTCTGTCCCGATGTAGTTGTTCGACACCCGATTGCCGTTGGCATTGAGGTTTATGCCGGTGCCGATGTTGCCGGAAATGACGTTCCCCGCGTCGAGCGAGCCCCCAATGACGTTGCCGGTCGCTCTGTTGTCGTTGATCGCGACGCCACCCTGGTTCGCCACCGCCTTGGTCCCGGCCTTGTCCGTGCCGATGTAATTGCCCTGGACGAGGTTCTGAACGCCACGAACCTCCACCCCTGAGGCGCCGCTTGCGGCAATCACGTTGCGTTCGCCCGGCAGCAGCCCGCCCAGGGTGTTCTCGGAGCCGTCGAGGATCACCCCCGGGCCGGTGTTTCCGAGGGCGGACTCACCGTCGGCGGTGGTGCCGATCAAGTTGCTGATCACCCGATTGAATCTTGGAACGGGCCCGTTGAACGATGCGGAGAACACGATGCCCGGCCCCCAATTGGCCGAGACGAGATTGCCCTCGATGCGGTTGTTGCTGCTGCTCACGTTGACGCCACCGCTGTTGCCGAGCGCCGCCGTTCCGGTCTTGTTCGTGCCGATGTAGTTGCCGACGATTTTCGTGTTGTCGGCCGTGGTCGCCACAGACACGCCCGAGTTGAAGTTGCCGGAGATGACGTTCCTCTCCCCGGCCGTGGAGCCGCCGATGGTATTGCCGACGGAGAAATCGCCGACGTACACGCCTCCGTGATTGCCGAGTGCCGCGGTGCCGTCCCCGTTCAGGCCGATGAAGTTGCCGCTCACCACGTTGTTGTTGCCGCGGAGATCGATGCCCGAAAACAGGCTGGCCGCGATGACATTCCGGTCCAGGTCGCTGACACCGCCAACGATGTTGCCGTTGGCGTTGATCGCGATTCCGGAGCTGGCGTTGCCCAGCGCCGACAGGCCGTCGCGAGTCACGCCGATCTTGTTGCCGGCAATCACATTGCCGGTCGCCGTGGGCCCGGACACATTGACGGCGTTTCCGAAGTTCGCGGAAATAAGGTTGTTGCGAACCTGGTTGTTGGCGCTCCAGATGGAGATGCCGCCTTCGTTGCTCAGAGCCGAGGCGCCGTACACATCCGTGCCGATGAAGTTCCCGATGACGTCGTTGCCGTTCGCCTGCGACTGGATGTTCAGGGCCGTGCCGATGTTTCCGGACATCACATTCCGCGCACCGTCCGCAAAGCCACCGATCATGTTGCCCGACGACTGGCCGTCGATGAACACCGCGCCGTTGTTGGGAAGAGCCAGTTGGCCGGTCGCGTTGGTCCCGATAAGGTTGCCGGCCACCACGTTGTTGTTGCCGCGCAGGTAAATCCCGGACCAACGGCTGGCCGCGATGACATTGCCTTCGCCGGGCGCCGCGCCACCAATCGTGTTGCTGTCGCCTTGAACCCAGACGCCGTTCGAACCGTTGCCCAGAGCGAGCAATCCGTTCGCCGTGGTGCCGATCCGATTGCCGATGACGCGATTGCCAGTCGGTACCCTGGGTATCGCCGTGGACGGCGGCGGGATGAACTCGACGGAAATGTTGATCGCGCTGCTGTTGACATGTCCGGAGATCACATTCCTGCTGACCGCGAGGCCGATGGTGTTCTGCGACGAGCCGTTGAGGCCGACGCCACCGTTGCCGTTCGAGATGGCAAACGTGCCGCCACTGTCCGTGCCGATTAGGTTGCCGGCCACCACGTTCCCGGCCGTGTCGCCCGACATCCAGACTCCCATGGACGCATTGCCGGAGATCACGTTCCCGTCCTGAACCGACGCTCCACCGACGAACGTCTCCTGGCCGCCGTTCAAGCTGACGCCGTTCCCGACATTCCCGAGCGCGACGTCTCCAGACACGGCAACCCCGATGAGATTGCGCGTGATCTTCACACCGGTGGACCCCTGGTTCACCGAGATCCCGTTTGCGAACGCGTCCGTACCCTGGTCACCGTTGCCGGAGATGACGTTCCGATCGATCGTCACGCCCGGCACTCCGCCGATCTGAACGCCGTCATTCCTGTTGCCGCGATCGAAGGCGCCAGTGACGTCGGTGCCGATGTAGTTGTTGCGAATCACGAGGCCCGCCGATTGAGTCCCGTTGGCGCTGATGCCAGGGCCCTGGGTCGTCGCTGCGATGATGTTACGGGCAGCCACATTGTCTCCGCCGATCGTCGTGTTCGGCCCGTTGGCGTTGAGACTGAACTTGTTGCCGAGCGCGCCATTGCCGTTGGCGTCCACACCGATGAAATTGCCTTGAATCAGCGTGCGACCTACAGAAGTCGCCGGTAAGTTGACGTTGATGGAGCTGCCATCGTTGGCCGAGATCACGTTTCGCGCGCCTGGGACGGTCCCTCCGATCAGCGTATCGCTGCCAAAGACGGACACGCCGCCGTTGAAGCCGTTGCCGTTGCCGAGCGGGTTCAGGCCGCTCGCATCGGTGCCGATGAGGTTCCCTTGAATCCGGTTACCCTCTCTGAAGACGCTGATTCCCTCGTTCTGGTTGCCGGAGATCACGTTCCCTTCGCCCGCGCCCGTACCGCCGACGACGTTGTTGGGGCTGGAAAGGCCAACTCCAAAGTTCTTGTTCGGCAGCTTCAGGTGGCCGGTGACGTCCGTCCCGATGAAATTCCCCTGAATCAGGTTCTCTCCGCTCGGCATTCCACCGGCGAACAGCCCGATGCCATTTTGCTGATTTCCGGCGAGGAGGTTCCCCTCGCCGACCCCCGGTCCACCGATGCGATTGTGCATACCGACCACAGTCATCCCAAACCCGTTTGGAAGCGCGGCCGTGCCGGCGGGATTCGTGCCGACGAAATTGCCGAAGAGCGCGTTGTCGCTGCTGTTCACTTGAATTCCCACGGACCCGAATCGATTGACCACGAGGCCTCGAACAACGGTGCCGCCTCCCCACAGCATCAGCCCGACGCCGGACGGTCCAAGCGGCGCGCCGTTCAACTGGATGAGCGGAGTTCCGCTGAAGCCAGTTTGCGTGGTCGCGTCGATCGTCACATGCGGACTCGTCACAGGCGGCAACGCATTGAGCAGGTTGATAGTGCGCACGCCCCCGCCGGGGATGTCGAACGCAATCGTGACCGGGACATCAGGCAGATTGTTCGCCTGATCGATGGCGGCACGTAACGACTCGGGACCGCTGTCATTCGTGTTTCTGACGTACAGCGTTTGCGCCGGCGGCATGACGACGACGGAGGCCGTCGCCGTGTTGTTGGCCCAGTTCGGATCCCCCTCGGCGCCGGCCAGCGTCCCGTTCGCCGTCAACGTGCCGGCCGCGTCGGCAACGGCGTCGATGACAATCGTCGCCACTCCTCCGGGCCCGATTGGGCCCAACTCGCACAGCAGGGCGTCGCCGAAGTTGAGGCACTGGCCTTGACTCGCAGTGAAGCCCTGGATCGACAGGTTCGATCCGAGCAAGGTCAAGTGGACGCCGGTTCCCGCCGTCAGGCTTCGATTAACGGCGTTCACCGTGATGCTCACTGTCGATCCTTGAATCACCGGCGGCGGGATCGTCAGCTCGAGATCCGTCGGAGCTCCGATACCGCAGTTGTTCGTCAACAGCACCATCACATCGGGGGACGTGATCAGCAGGTCGAGCTTGCCGTCGCCGGTCAGGTCGCTGACGATCAGCTGGCCCGGTGGCGAGGGGAGATCGCCTGACGCGGTGAATCCTCCGAGACCGTCATTCAGAAGGAGGTGGAGTGATTCCCCGGAGCTGGGCAGGACGACGAGATCGCGCCTGCCGTCACCGTTGACGTCACCGCTCACGACAGAGCCGGGCATCGACGACGCTGGGACGATCTCGACGGGTGCGTCGAAATGGCCGGTGCCGTCGCCGTAAAGCAGGCTGAAATGCGCCGGCTGTCCGTCGAGGAGGCCCAGGTCGGCGTGGCCGTCGCCGTTCATATCGCCGACCAGGGAGAGCCGCGCCTGCGCGCCGACCGTCATCAAGATGGCGGGACCGAACGCCCCGACACCTCCGGTACCCGTGCCAAGACGGATTTCAACAGATGACGGTCCGGCCGCCGAATCGTCCGCGACCGCCACGTCGACTTTGCCATCCTCGTTGAAATCGCCGGTAAGAAGATCTGTCGTGCGCACGGCGGTCGGGAACGATGTTCCTGGTGAGAACCCGCCGCTGGGGTTGCCCAGCATGATCCAGAACCCGAACGGTGCTGCGCTGCTCCCCACGATCGCGTCGATCCGGCCGTCGCGATTGACGTCCGCAAGCCGGAGGGCCGTGGGGACGGCGCCGGGCAGCGCGAACGGTGTGAGGGTCGGAAACCCTCCGGTGCCGTCTTCGAGCAGCGTGATGATGCCGCCGTCCTGCACGTTGTTCGTGACCACCAGATCGGGCCTGCCGTCGTTGTTGAGATCGGCTGTCCCGATCGCCCCCGGCGACTGCACACCAGGCAAGGGAATGCGGATCGGATCCAATTCGAACTGACCGCCCAGGAAGATCGCGATCTCGTTTGAGCTCTCATCGACGAACGCCAGATCGGGCAGGCTGTCGCCATTGAAGTCGGCGATGGCGCCTCCTCCTGTCGTGTCCACTCCTGGAATGAGGAAGGGCCCGGCGAATGTCGGGCTGGCGCACGCGCTGGCCGACGCGAGCGCGCGCACAACGTTGAACGACTTGCTTGCAAACGGCCCGATGCCAGATGAGGCGGCGCCAAGCACGTACTGACCAAGCTTGTTCAACTTGAGATCGTCGAACGTGACCGTTCCGTTCGCGCTCGTGATGCGGGTGGTCGTGCCCATCAACGTGGATCCCGATGGTCCTTGCAGCACCGAAAGCTTGACGGCCATTCCGGGCACCGAGGCGCCTGTCATGTCGCGGGCGGTGACCTGCACCGGCGGTACGATCGGCTCCTGCACGCCGACGTTGCGAGGCTGGCTCGTGAACGTGAGGACACGCGCCAGGCGGCCGGCTTTCCCGGGTGTGATCGCGAGGTCGGCCGACGAAGCCGCGCCGGGAAGATCGAGATTGCCCGCGAACGAGACACGAATGACGTTCGGGTGGGCGCCGACACTGAGCGCGCCGACACCGACAGCCGCAAGCGTGGCGACGCCGTTCGGACCCGTTACTGCCGAGTCGACGTCTTCGCCGTTCAAGGTGAAGAGAATGGACTGCCCAGCGACCGGCAGGCCGTTGGCCATGAGCGTCGCCGACAGCGTCGTCGTTCCCGCGAAAGGCGCCGAGGCCGGCTTGGCGAGCAGTTGGACCACCCCGACCGTCAACGAGACCGGATTGGACGGGCTGTCCAGGTAATTGTCCGAGCCGAGGAACCGCGCCGCGATGGTGTGCGGCCCTTGGGCGAATTGGGCGGACAACACCGCGGTGCAGACCGCGTTCTGGCAGACAACCGGCGCCGTCCCGAACACCGTGCCTCCGTCGCTGAACTGGACCTCGCCGCCTGTGTTCCCGATGGCGGCCGAAGTGACGGTAGCGGTGAATACGGTCTGCTGCGTGGTGAGGGCTGTCGAGCGAGAGCTCGCGAGCGCGGTGGAGGTGGCTGCTCGCAGCACGTAGATGTCTCGGCTCGCTTCCGCGATCTCGTAGTTGTCAGAATCCCTCGGAATGAAACTCACATGCAGCGATGGCCGTCCGGCATTCAATATGGCACCACGGTCAGGCGAGTAGATCGGATCCGCCGGAACGCTCGGCGTCGCGTTGAGCTGATCGTCGCCGAGCGGCGTGCCAAACGTGAAGCCGGTAGGCGTCCAGGTAACCGTGGGGACGGCCTTGATGACCGTCAGCGTCGCGCCGTCGGTTGCCGCGCCCGCCCCTTCGTCACCTCCGAACACGGCAGTCATCGGGTAGGGTCCGACGACGCGCGCGTCGGCGTTGACGTCCACGTGCGCGACGCCGTCGTCGCCCGTGGCCGCGGAGCCGGCGTTCACGCCGCCAATCGAAAAGCTGACGGTCTTGTGCGCGAGCGGCACGCCGTCGACAGTCAACCGCGCGGTGAGTCTCGGCGATTCGCCGTAGCGAGCCTGTACATCGTCGAGCTCGAGCGTTGCCGCGGGGATGGCGGTCAGCAGGAACACGTGTCGCTCCCCGCCAATCGTGCCTTCGCCGGCGATTTGACCGGAGTCGTTGAGGGCCGTGGCATAGTTCAGCACCCAGCCGGAATTCGCGGGAATCGCGGTGTTCAAGTCGACAAGCTGATCGGCAGCGAGCACGTACGCGTGCCGCTCGCCGCTGGCTGTCGTGGCGTGTCCGACGACCTGCCCTGCGTCGTTCAGTGCCGACGCCGTGCTGTACATGCCGCCAAACGTTCCCAGATCG
Organism: uncultured Acidobacteriota bacterium; assembly: GCA_963755195.1. GTDB lineage: Bacteria > Acidobacteriota > Vicinamibacteria > Vicinamibacterales > CAVVIG01 > CAVQJU01. The sequence continues at coordinate 329,954 of CAVWIZ010000003.1, forward strand.
CGTGTCACACCGTTCCTGTAGAGGAAGGCGTGGCGCTCGGTCTCGCCGGCTGTCGTCGAGTCACCCGCAACCTGTGCGGCCGCGTTGATCGCCGTCCCTGTGCCGAACGTGCCTCCCAGATGTCGGGATATCTCGAAGCGGGCCACTGCCCAGATACAGAAAGGCGTGGGTTTCCGCATCGTCCAGCGTGTTCGCGTATCCAGTGACCTGACCGGCGACGTTAATCGCGGTCGCGGCGCTGCTGAACCTCCCAACGTCGCCGAGGTCCGTGATCGGGTCGCCGAAGATGACGGCACGCTGCTGCGGCGTTCGCATTCGTCGATGTGCCCGACAATTTGACCGGGCGTATTGATGGCCATGGCGATGCTGTAGCGGCCTCCCACTCCCAGCGTCTGGAGGTCGCGCATCACGCCGCCTGGAATAGGCAAACGCGTGGACGGACCCGTCCGCGCGCAATGCTTCGCCGACAATTTCGCCAGCGTCGTTGACGGCGTAGGCCATGCTGTAAGGACCGCCCAATGTGCCGAGACCAACCGGTGATCCGCCCGCCTCGGAAATCGCCTGCATTTCGGCGTCGCCGTCGGTGGACGACGTGCCGGCCGCCAGCCCGCTACCTGTTGATCGCGGCGAGGGAGCTGTAGGTGCCGCCGAGTGTGTTGATGTCGGAGAGGCCCGTCGCCGTCGAACGGAAGCCGTGCACGCTCTCGTCGGCGGTCGCGCCGTACCCGACGACCTGGCCGCTCGGGCTGATGGCCGTCGGCAGCGCGAACGAGCCGCCGAGCGTCCCGAGATCGACAATCGCGTAGGCGCCGGCGCGAATCCGCTGCACCAGAGGATCGCTGTCACTCGGGGTTGTCACGTCGTTGCCCCCATAGTGCGCCGTGATCGTGTGACCGGCTTCCGACACGCTCAACGAAGCGCCTCCGACAGTCGCCCAGCACTGGCTGCCATCGCACATGAGCGGCGATTCGCCGAGCAGCTCCTGACCATCGAAGAAGCTCACCACTCCGCTGACGGGTATCCCTGTCTCCGTTGTGACAAAGGCCGTGAAAATCGGCGGCCGTGTCGTCAAGCCTGGATCGGGCCAGCCCGAAACGCGCGTCGAGGTCGCGGCCTTCACGACCTCGATGAATTCTGTCAATACCCTTCCCTGATAGTTCGGGCTGGGTGGCTGAACGGTCAGCGTAACGCGGTAGCGTCCGATGCCCAGGACCGTGCCTGAAGTGAGGATGGCGCCCGTGTCGAGCGAATACTGGGGAGCTCCAATGGGGACAGCTGCTGTTGCGTTGAGCTGTGCGTCTCCGATTGGCCGGCCGTACGGAATGACCGTTTCCGGGTGCCACTCGACGCCTGGATCGGCTGGAGTGACCGTCAGATTCGCACCGCCCGATCCGGCTTCGGCAGAGTCGTCGCCGTCGAACATCGCATTGATGGCGTACGTCGCGACATCGCGTCCGGCGGGAAGATCGAACGACGCAACGCCGTTCGGACCTGTCTGCCCGATGCCGACCTGCAGGTTGTCGATCAAGAAGCGCACGGTCTTCCCGCTCAACGGGTTTCCGGAAACCGTCAACCTCGCCGAGAGTGGTGCGGTCTGACCGTAGGTGGCCGACGCGTCATCAACTGTCACCGCGGCTGGAAGAAGCGGCGTCAGCAGGAACGTATGGGTTTGCCCACTGAGCTCGCCGGTGACGGCGATCTGGCCGCGGTCGTTGATGGCCGTCGCGACGGTCAGCCACCATACGTCTGGGTTCGACACGAGGCGGGTGTTCAGATCGACGGGCGTACCGCCCTCGACGAGAAACGCAAACTCTCCAGCGACCGTGGCGGCCTGACCGACGGCCTGGTCTGCTGCGTTGATGCCCAGTGCGACGCTGTAAGGGACGCCGAACAGCGTGCTCAAATCAGTAAATGTGCCGTCCGCGTAGATGAACGCGTGGTTCTCTCCGCCTACAGCTGCCCGTCCGATGAGATGGCCGGCGGCGTTGATGGAGAATGCTTCCCTGGCGTCGGGCCACAGCGCACTGATATCCGCGGTCACACCGTGGTCGTACAGGACAGCATGCGAGACGCTGTCGCCGATCGTCGTCGACGACCCGACGATCTGACCGGCCCCGTTGATGCCGGTCGCGAGGCTGTAGGTGCCAGGCGTGCTGAGGTCTTGCGCCGGGTTGACGCCGTCGCTGACGAACGCGTGATACTCGGCGTCATCGGTCGTCGACGCTTGCCCCACGATGAGCCCGGCGTCGTTGATCGCCCAGGCCTCGCTGTAGTTGCCGCCGAGTGTGCCGAGATCGTGCACGACCCCGTCAAACAGAAACGCGTGGATGCTATCCGCCGTGGACGACCATCCGACGACGTGACCAGCACCGTTGATGCCGCGGGCCTCATTCTCAGCGCCACCAGCCAGCCTGGGGATCTCAATCAGGCTGCCATTGCTGTAGAGGACTGCCTGGGACAGGCCGTCGTCGTCCAGCGTGTATCCCGCCATCTGACCGCTCGCGTTGATGGCGTTGATCGTGACGTGCTTGCCGAAAAGCACATCGAGATCAGTCATCACGTATCGCGTCGGGGGACCGCCAACGGCAGAGACCAGTCCGCTCGATGCGACGGCAAGGGCGACGGTCACTACGACGGTCGTGAACAACGGGCGACGCGTTACTCGAGGAGTCATCGTTCACTTCCTGCCGCGCGGGCAAACGGGCCGCCCAACGCGCAAAGAGCCGCGTGAGCCGGGACGACTACCGTCCTCGACGCTCGCAGCTCGACTTGAATCCTGGGGGTTCGGTCTTATATGGCTGAGCTAAAGAGGCGGAGTCTATGTGGGCTGCGTGCGTGAAATCAAGCGCAAAGATGTAAAGAAAGTCAAAGGGCTGGCCAGAAGGACACATGTAAGACTCCGCGGTTTGCCGTTCTAACGCGCGGAAGAGTCTCAGCCGGGCTCATCGGACGCCGCAGTCGTTTGCGCTGTGTGGCTTCTATCGAGGGGGGACGTGAAGGAGGTTTCGTGACGCCGAGCGGCTTTCAGCGCTCGACGCAGGTGAAGCCGGCCGCCGAGTTCTCGCTGCCGGGTGCGCCGGTAAACTTTGGCCATTTCGGCCAGTCGCACAAAGGCCGCGTGCGGTTCGCTGTCGGCCCCTGATTTCCGTCCACGGCGGTGAGCCCCGCCGGCGCCTTCCCGTTCTCGACCCAGTCGCGCAGGGCGCCAAGACTGTCGAACTTGGCGTTGAAGACGCCGAATCCGTGGCCCAGGCCAGGAATGACGTAGAAGCGCATGAAGCCATCGAGGCGCGACTGACCGAACTGCGCAACCTGGCGCCTGTAGTACGCGATGGAGTTGTGCGGCGTGATGAAGTCGTCCGCCGTGCCGTGCGTCATGATGATCTTGCCGCCCTTCGCACGGAACTTGTCGAGGCTGACATCGGTGACGTCCATGATCGTTCCCGCCGTCAACACACGAGCCCGGTGGTGCTTTGGATCGAACTGCATCGTTTCGAATGTCGGATTGCGCGTGATGATGAACTTCACCGTCTGATCGCCCGCCATGTACAGAAGTGGTTCCTTTCCAGAAACCGGGTTCGACGGCTGCGGGGCCTCGCCGAAGCTTGACCGCCCCTGGAAGAGCGCGCCTTCGAGGAGCGCCCACTTCGGAAACGCGTCCATTCCGGCGATGGCGAATCCCGGCTTGTACTCCGACGTGATCGTCGCGACCGTTTTGAGCTGCGCGTCGGAGAGGCAGGCGTCACCCGTATCCGCGCCGTTCGGGCAGCGCAGCGTCTTTACGTCCAACGCGGCATTGCACGCGGCGACGTGGCTGATGATGCCGTCCTTGACGCCGTCGAGATCGTCGCACTTCGCGTACACCGCATCGCCAATCAACTTGGTCTTTTTCGGATTGATCCACGCCGCTCCGCCGTCGGCGTACAGCGCCTTGCCGACGTTCAACGACGCCAGGTGCAGCATCGTCACGTTGTAGGCCGGGTAGTGCGCGACCACGCCGTCGTAGTCCTGCGGATACCGCGCGGCCGCGTCGAGCGCCTCGTGTCCGCCCTGCGAGCCGCCGATGAAATAGAACCGCTCCGGCGCCCGGCCGTACGCCTTTTTGATCACGGCCATTGCGGCGTCGTGCGCCTTCTTCACCGACTGCTTGCCGAAGTTGTTCAGGGCTTCGTCGTCGAGCCCGAAGCTGCCGTCGAACCCTGGTTTGCCTTTGTGGCCGCCGTCGCTTCCGAGCGTGACGTAGCCCTGCTTCAGCGGCGTGTCCATGGTGGCCGGCTGCAGCGTGAACAGCGTCAACGCCGTCACGAGCGTGCCGTCGTAGCCGCCGCCGCCCATCTGCAGCACGCGCCGGTTCCACGTGAGCGGCAGGTTGACTTCGAACTCGAGGTCGGGCGAACCGGCGTGCTGCGGCTTGACGATGCCGATCGCCTTGCAGAAGTCGCCATTGATATTGCCGGTGTCGGACGTGCCGACCGAGACGGCCGTCTGCACGACGGCGCCTGACGTCGGGAGGCCAATCGCCGACGCGGGAATCGACAAGCCTTGCAGGCCGGCGCACGTGCTCGCCGCCATCAGCACCGGCGTGTCATCGGCGGCGGCGCGGCCTGGCGTTGCCACGCCGATCGCGAGCGCGAGCAGCAGTGTGGTGTAGGACGACCCTTTCAGGGTCACCTGTCGGCGGCGGGCCTCAAAGGCCCGCCCTACGTGCTGTCTCATCGATTGAACCTCAGTGACCTTTGGCGGCGATGAGCTTCTCGAGCAGCGCGACGGTTTCCGGGTGCGGATCCGCAACCGCGGACTTCACGCCCGGGACGCCGACGCCCTTCGCGAGATCGAGCGCCGTTCTGCCGCGGGCATCCTTCGCCTGCAGATCGGCCCCGTTCTCGGCCAGGAATTTCACGAACGCCGTGTAGCCGCGCTCCGCCGCGCCGTGCAGCGCCGTCTGATTCGGCACGGCCGACGCGCTCGGCATCTGGCTCGACCGTCGAAGGGCGGCGGCGTACGCCGATGCCTGCGATGAGCCGTCTGCCGGGCCGCGCCCCGGCTCGGCCACCGACTTCGCGTTGACGTTCGCGCCCGCATCGACCAGCAGTTTCATCGTCGCGAGCACGCCTTCGTCGGTGCGATTGCGCCCGCGCGTCACTCGAGTGCCGAATTCGACGCCTGCGGCCGCCATCAGCGGCGTGACGCCTTCCTTGCTCGGCAGGTCGACGAGCGCCTTGTGTTTCAACAGCAGGTCGACGAACGGCGCGTCCCCGGCCCTCGCCGCGCGCAACAACGGCGTCGCGCCCTGCGCCAGAATCGTGTCGCCGCCGCGATCCTGCGGCACGTCGCGATACGGCGGACGGCGCTTCAACTGGAGATTCGGATTTGCGCCGGCGTCGAGGAGCAGCGTCGCGACGTCGCGCGCCGTGAGCGTGTCCTCGCTCGGGATGACGGCCATCGCGCCGTTCCCCTTTGTCGGCAGCGTGCTGACGTCGGCGGCCATGTACAGCGGCGACCGGCCGAAGAAGTCCCACTTGTCGACGTCGGCGCCGGCTTTGATCATGTACGCGGCGAACTCGAAGTGCAGGTTGAGCAGCGCCATGTTGAGCGGCGTGATGCGCTCCGGCTCTTCGATATCCGGATCGGCGCCGGCGGCGATCAGGTGTTTCGCGCACTCGACGCAGCCCTCGCGAGCGGCATACAGCAGGGGCGTGAAACCGCCCTTGTTCATGTCTTTGGGACGGGGCTCCGTGATGACCTTGCGTTCCCACTGGCGGACGATGCCCCGCGCGTTGACGTCGGCGCCGCTCGACGCCAGGAGCTTCACCATCTCGGCCTGACGTTGCGCGGCGGCCCACATCAAGGCCGACTGCCCGCCGAAGTCTTCCCTCGGCGTTGACGTCGGCGCCCGCGGCCAGGAGCCGCTTCGCGGCTTCGACATGGCCGCTGCGTGCGACGGCCATCAGCGGTGTTTCGCCCTCCGGGTTCTTCGTGTTGGGATCGGCGCCCGCCTTGAGCAGCGCGTCGACGATCGGCGCCGAGCCGATGACGGCGGCTTCGGTCAGCGCAGACGTGCCGAACTGGTTCTTGAGCGTGACGTTCGCGCCGGCCTTGATCAGCGCGCGCACCAGCTCGAGATCGTCATTCGACGCGGCCCACATGACGGCCGTTGTCCCATCGGGTCCTGGCGCGTTTGGACTGGCGCCCTTCGCCAGCAGGCGCAGTGCCGTCGCGCGATCGCCGCGCTCGGCCGAATCGACCAATGTGGTCTCGGCCGCCTTCGCCAAGGCTTCGGCGCCCAAGGCGGCTGTCGCGATCGAGGCGGTGGCGAGGAGCGCGACGATTGCGAGTACGCGCATCTCAGAGCTCCGAGAAGATGCCGCCGCTGTCGCCGAGTTTCTCGACCGGGATGTTGTTGCGGTCGAACAGCGTCACGAGGAGGTCGGCAAAGCGCGAGTCCTGCGGATACTTCAAGTGCTGACCGCCCTTGATGCGGCCGTGCGCATGGCCCAGGATGGCCGCCGGCAGCGGGTCGTTATTGTGTCTGTCGCTGTTGCTCATGTTGCTGCCGAAAAGAATCGTGGAGTGATCGAGCACGGTGCCATCGGCCTCCTGCGCCTTCGACAGCCGCTCGACGAACTTCGCGAACACCAGCGTGTGGTACGTCTGAATCTGCACCAGCTTGTCCTGCTTCTGCGGGTTGTTCCCGTGGTGCGAGAGCGGGTGAAACCCCTCGGCGATCCCGAGATTTGTGTACGTCCGCATGCTGGCTTCGTGATCCATCGAGAACGTCATGACGCGCGTGATATCGGCCTGGAACGCGAGTGCCATCAGATCGAACATCAGCTTGAAATGCTCGGTGATGTCGGTCGGCGTGCCGACCGGCGCGTCCGGAATCTCCAGCGTGGACATGTCCGCCTTCTCGGCCATCTGCACACGCCGCTCGATCTCGCGGACCGAGTCGAGGTAGTCGCCGACGACGACACGGTCGCGGATGCCGAGGTCGGCTTGCAGCCGCGCCGCCTGCCCCTTGACGCGGTCGAGAATGCTGCCGGTTTCGTGGAGGATCGCCGCACGCTCCTGGTCGGTGTCGCCCTGTCCGAACAACTTCTGAAACACCGCGCGCGGATTGCCTTCCTGCGGGAGCGGTTGTGTCGGCGTCCGCCAGGCCAGCCGCGCTCCCACTTGAGACGTCGTCAGCTCGAGCGAAGGCAGCCGCGTGTCCTGACCGATATGCCGCGCGGCCATCTGGTCGGCGGTGATGCCGGCCTCGGGACCGACGACGCCGTGCTCCCACGGCCTTACGCAGCTCAGCCACGTCGACTCGATGTACGCGTGCGGCTCGGGCGTTTCGCCCGGCTTGTTTCGCAAGCCCGAGACGATCGTCATGTGCTCGCGGAAAGGCGAGAGCGGCGCGAGAATCGTCGACATCTCGTAGGTGGCGCCGGTCTGCGCCGGCGACCAGCGATCCATGATCGCGCCGTGGGGAAACCCGATGAAGGCGAGCCGCTTCGGGGACGAGCCGGCCGCCGTCTTCGCCCACGCGGTCGCGGCGGGGCTCATCGCATCGAGAAGCGGCAGCGCGATGCTGGCGCCAACGCCCTTCAACATCGTGCGCCGTGAGATGTGCTTCTTGAAAAGATGCATTCCGTTCTCCGTTTTCCGTTTTCCGTTTTCCGTTTCAGTGTCCCGCCGCCGCCGCTGGTTTCGGCACGCGCCGCATTCTGAACTGCTCGCTGTGGACCACGGCCTGGACGAGCGCTGAAAACTTGTAGTCGCCGCCCGCCGCACCAGAAACGATGCGACGCACGGTGGGCATGTCCCACGGCTCGAGCGTCCGGCCGGTCGCATACGTCAGCAGGCCCTCGGTGAAGGTCTGCACGAACTGGTCGGGGCGGCGCAAAAGCGCGTTGCGCACGTCGTCCGGGCTGTTGACGGCCGTCCCGTCGGGCAGCTTCCCGGAGGAATCGATCGCCACGCCGGCATAGCGATCGCGATCTCTCCATCGTCCCGTCGCATCGAAGTTTTCCAGCGCCAGGCCGAGCGGATCCATGACCGCGTGACAGGACGCGCACGTCGGATTCGTTCGATGCTTCGCCATCATCTCGCGCATCGTGAGCGCCTTCGTCGTGCCGATGTCTTTCTCGTCAAGCGTCGGCACGTTTTGCGGAGGGTTCACCGGCGGCACACCCTGGATGTGTTTGAGGATGAACGCGCCTCGGAGGACCGGTGACGTGCGGTTGGGATAGGCCGCCGCCATCAGCACCGCGCCTTTGCCGAGCAGACCCCAGCGCGCCGACTGCGCGAGCTCGACCCGACGGAAGCGATCGCCTTTCACGTCGGTGATGCCGTATTGCAGCGCGACGCGCTCGTTGAGAAACGTGTGCTTCGCTCTCAACAGATCGACCACGCTGCGGTCTTCCTTGAAGATGCTGTCGGCGAACAGCGTCAGCTCGGTGCGGAAGTCCTCACGGGGATCGGATCGGCCGGACGCATACGGGAACACCGCCTGATCGGGCACGACCTCGTCGAGGCGCTTCATATCGAGCCATTGAGGCACGAAATTGCCAGCCAGCGTCACAGAGCGCGGATCCGCCAGCAGGCGCCGCACCTGCCGGTCGAGCGCCGCCGGCTCGTGGAGTTTTCCGTCGATGGCGAGCTGCAGCAGCTCGTCATCGGGAATGGTGTTCCAGAGGAAGAAAGACAGCTTCGACGCGAGCTCGAGATCGGTGACGGCGTACGTGTCACCGGGACCGCGACCCGCCGGGATGTGCTCGCCACGGTATAAAAAGAAGGGACTCGCCAGCAGTCCCGTGAGGGCGCTGCGGATGCCTCCCTCGAATCCCCCGTCCTTCACGCCTTCGGTGTAGTACTGCATCAGCTCGTTCACATCGTCGGCCGAGACGGGGCGCCGATACGCGCGCCTGGCGAGCGTCGCGATGATCGTCTTCGCGCATGCGTCGTCGGCCGGCTTGCCGCGCCGTAGCTCGCTCGATTCGGGAGCGGCGGCCGGGCTGCAGACGAATATCCGCTCGCGGCTCGGTGTCGAGCTCAGCCCCTTCGCGTTGAACGGGCCCAGCACCTGGAATGAATTCACGCGATACAGCCGATCCTGACCGCCGCCGGGCGCGAACATCTGCAGTTGATCATCGGATTCGGCGAACGTGCGGCGTTTGAACGTCACGCCGATCTTGTGCGGTCCTGCGATCGCCTGAAAGCGGATGTTCTTCAGCCGCGCGTTGACGCGATCGAGCGCGCCGCTCTGCACCTGGTCGTAGAGCTTCATGTCCTCTTCGCCGCCGATCACGGTCTCGTAGACAACTTTGTTGTCGAGCGTCACGACGAGCGGGTTCGCGAACTCCATGCCGTTGCCCCAGATGTGGGTGACGATGTCGGCGATGGAGACGGCGTATTCACCGTCAGACGGAAGATCGACTTTTCCGAGGATGCCTCCACGCGTACCGAGCGGAAGACCGGGGACGTGCGTAAGCTGCGTGCCCGCGCCGGCACGAAACGTCCATCCTCCCGGCCTGGCGTCGGGCCTGCCGAGCGCTTTCACGGCGACCGCGCGCGCCGCGATCACATACTGCTCGATGAACGACGGCGACACCTGGAGAGCCGACGCGATGTTGTCGAAGCCCTCGGCAATGTCGTCCGCCGGCAGAAGCTCGCGCGCGTCGATCTCGACGGCCAGCAGATCGCGAACAGCGTTTGCGTATTCCTTGCGATTGAGCCGGTGGAGTGCGACCTTGTCCGGCAAATGCGACGGGCCGGCGGCTGACGCCCTGTCGAGCGAATCTTCCAGCCACGCGACCAGCGAATCAACGGTCGCGGCGTCGGGCTGCCGGGCATTGGGCGGCGGCATGACGCGCCCACGTAGCTTGCGCACGGCTTTTTCGAACACGTCGGCGTGTTGGCCGATGCTGTCGGCCGTGAGTCCCTCGAAGCTCACGCCGGCGGCCTTGGTGCGGTCGCTATGACAGCCGGCGCAATACAGCTTGATGGTGGCGAGCTGGCCTTCGGATGCTTGAGAGACGGACGCGGTCTGCGGCGTCGTGAACACCACGCCGCCAAGCGAGACAAGGAGCGCGCCGGTGAGGCAAATGCCTTTCATCTATGCGTCCGGTGACAAGTATCCCCACAGGCTCTCGAACGCGCGACGCACGAACTCGTCGGGATTGCCCATTTGCGCATCAAATTCCTTGGTCGGCGCCGCCGCGACGGCCTCGCTCGGCCCACGCCCCCGGTTCAGCAGCTGCGTCAGCCGATCGTAGATCGTCCCATACATCTCCTGCTGCCCCTTGAGATCGGCCAGGCCGAGCACCGGCCCGCGTCCAGGCACAATGCGCGTGTCCGCATTGGCCACGGTCTGCAGACGTTGAAGCGCGCCGACGATGCCGCCGATCCATCCACCGGTCGAGTAATCGACGAAGGGCCAGCCCTGACCCGAGACCGCGTCGCCCACCGCAAGCACGTTCTGCTTTGGAAAGTACACGTACAAATCGCCGTCGGTGTGCGCTGCATCCGGAATGTATCCGTAGCGAACGCCCGCGTTCGTCTGCCCGGTGTCGTAGAAGGTCTTGTTCGGTTGCGCGATCTTGGGCACGCGTTTGAAGCGGCGCCCGTTCCACGGCCAGGTGACGTCGGTTGCCAGCCACAGCCGCGTGTTCTCATGCGCGACGATCGTCCTGCCGGCTTTGCCCAGCTGCTCGTTCAAGCCGGTCTGCTCCGCGTGCCAATGCGTATTGAAAATCGTGTGAACCGGGCCGCCACCGCCAGGCAGCGCCGAGACAGCCTTCATCAGTGCATCGGACGCGCCCGCCGAGGCGCCGTCGACGAGCAGGACGCCATCGGCGCCGGTCTGCGCGACGACATTGGCTTCTCCGGGGACGCTCACCACAAACAGGTCATCGCCTAGTCTCTCAATGACCGCGCCCTGCGGCGCCGTTTGCGCGGTTGCCGCGGCGAGGCGCCGAACGGGCGCGCACAGAACGAAGCTGGCGGCGCCAACTACGGCCCTCAATATCCGTCGACGTGTCGGATGGCCTTGCTCCACCACGATTTCTGAGCTCCAGTGTAGCGAAACATTCCTCGGTCCAGTATCTCGGACTCAAACTGCCTATTGGGCATTTGTCCAATGTCTTACATGAGCAGCATCGAGTCTTGCTAGGGTCAATTCCCATCTATACTAAACGTAACAAATAACATAGAGAAGAATTCGAACCATGGTAAACGTAAACAATAATAAGGGAGCGCTTCGAGCCGGGCAGTATGTGGCGCAGCCATCAGGCTATCGCGCCTTCCTTCCCACGCGCCTCCCGCCCTTGCCAGGAGTTGCGATCGACGGCGAGCTTCAGCGGCGGCTTTCGGAAGCCGATCGCGCCCTTGGCAGGCTCGACGGGTCCATCCACACGCTGCCGAATCCCGACCTCTTCGTCTACATGTACGTCCGAAAGGAAGCGGTGCTCTCGAGCCAGATCGAAGGCACACAAAGCTCGCTCCAGGATCTCCTGTCCGCGGAGGCCGAGGTGCTCGGCGGGGAAACACCGGGCGACGTCGCCGAGGTGGTGAACTACGTGCGCGCCATGAACCGCGGCCTCGCGCGCCTGGACGAACTTCCCGGTCTCGGCGCGCCTGATCCGCGAGATCCACACGGATCTTCTGCAAGGCGGCCGCGGATCACGCCTCACGCCGGGCGAGCTGCGGCGGAGTCAGAACTGGATCGGTCCAGCGGGATCGACGCTGGCGAACGCGACGTTCGTTCCGCCGCCGCCGGACGACGTGCCCGAGGCGCTGGGCGATCTCGAGACGTTCCTGCACGAACGCGACGACCTGCCGCTGCTCGTCAAGATCGGTCTCGCCCACGCGCAGTTCGAGACGATTCACCCGTTCCTCGACGGCAACGGCCGCGTCGGCCGGCTGCTCATCACGTTTCTTCTCGTGCGAGCGCGGAGCACTGCACAAGCCGGTGCTGTATCTCTCGCACTATCTCAAGCTCATCGTCAGGAGTACTACGATCGTCTGCAGGCGGTGCGAGAGTCCGGCGACTGGGAAGGATGGCTGGAGTTCTTTGTTCGAGGCGTCGCCGAGGTGAGCGCGCAGGCAGCGGACAAGGCACGCCGAATTCTGCTGCTTCGCGAAGAGCATCGGTCCGCGATCGCGGACGGCCTCGGCCGCGCTGCAGGGAATGGCCATCGAATCCTGCAGCACCTCTACGAACATCCCATCGTCAGCGCCAGGCAGGTGCAGGATCTGATCGGGACGACGTTCGCCGGCGCGAATCAGATCGTGCAGCGGATGACCGCCATCGGCATCCTGAAGGAAATCACTGGCAACGCGCGGCACCGGCGGTTTCGTTACGAGCCGTACGTCCGTCTGTTCGACGATGCATAGGCCCCCGTCTTCTTACTTTCCACTTTCCACTTTGAGCTGTGAACTTGCGAGTGCCTCGACGACGTAGGCGCTCACGTCGCGAATCTGCTCGGGCGTGAACGTGGCGCCGAACGGCGGCATGTCGTTGCGGCCCGCGGTCACCGTCTGCAATCGCGGCCGGCGAGATCCTTGACGCCGACGAGCGGCGCGCCGCCGTGATCGCCCTTGCCGTCCGCACCGTGGCAGAACACGCACGCCTGCTCGTAGAGCCGCTGTCCCGCGACGAGGTTCGCCGCGCGAGGCGCGCGGGCGCTGCGGCCGCGACGGCAGGCGTCTGGTCGGCTGGCGGCGCCGGTGACGGCCGCCTGTCGCGACACCGGCGTGCCCGGTTGAACCGGCGGGAGCGTCCCGTCGAGACCGAACAACCAGACGCTGTCGCCGCGCGCGGAACCGAGCAGCGCGCTGCCGGCCGAGAACGCGAGCACGTACTGCTTGCCCTTGTGCTCGAACGTGCTCACCGGCGCGTGCATGCCGGCGCCGGTCTGGAACTCCCAGAGCTGCTTGCCGGTCGCCGAGTCGAGCGCCGTGAGGCGCCCGTCGTTGCGGCCGACGAACAGCAGCCCGCCGCCGGTCGCGAGCGTGCCGCTGTAGCACTGCTCGGGCCACTGGTACCGCCACGCGAGCTTGTTGGTGGTCACGTCGAGCGCCGCGATGATGCCCGTCGCGCGCGACGCGCGTGAACGTCGTCGCGCCGCCGAGGAAGGAGTTGCCGTTCACGGGAGCGACGAACTTCGCATCGCCGCCGCCGGTGTAGCCGTTGACGCACCGACGACGCGCAGACGAACAGCCGCTGCTGCACGGGATCGTAGGCGCTCGGCGGCCAGCTGGCGCCGCCCCAGATGCCCGGCGCGACGATCGTCGGGTCTCTTGCCGACGAACGGCGTGAAGATGCGGCCGTCGTTGACGAGCGCGTGTCCTTCCGGCGCAATCTCGATCAGCTGCGGCACGACGGCGTCGCCGCGCGGGAACGGCTGCGTCGCGGCGGTCGCCTGCCGCGGCTCCTGCGGCACCGGGCTTCTCGTCGATGCCGATGAGCGGCTTGCCGGTCTGCCGATCGAGGATGTAGGCCCAGCCGGTCTTGCCGACTTCGGCGATCGCCTTGCGCGTACGGCCGCCGACGTTCACGTCCATGAGGACGACGGGATTGACCGCGTCGTAGTCCCAGATGTCGTGATGCACCTGCTGAAAGTGCCAGCGATACTTTCCCGTCGCGAGCTCGATCGCCAGCATCGACGCCGCGTACAGGTTGTCGCCGGCGCGGAAGGCGCCGTTGTAATCGGGCGCGGCATTGCCGGTCGAGAAATAGAGGAGGCCGAGCTCGGGATCGACGGCCGGCGTCTGCCAGATCGCGGCGCCGCCGTACTTCCACGCGTCGTTGTCCTTCGGCCACGTGTCGTGGCCGGGCTCGCCGGGACCGGGAATCGTGTAGAAGGTCCAGATCAGCCGGCCGTCCTTCGCGTCGTACGCCTTGACGCGGCTGCGCGTGCCGCGATCGCCGCCGGCAAAGCCGATGATGACCATGCGCCCGCCGTTGACGTACAGCGGCGCGGCCGTGATCGAGAAGTTGTCCTGCCAGCGCTCGGCCTGAATCGACCACGCGACCTTCCCCGTCGCGCGATCGAGCGCCACGAGCTGGCCGTCGAGCTGACCGATGAAGACCTTGTCGTCGCTGATCGCGACGCCCTTGTTGTTCCAGCCGCAGCAGACGGAGGTGATGTTCGGGTCGAGGTTCGCCGTGTACTGCCAGAGGATCTCGCCGGTGTCGATCGACAGCGCGAACACGTCGTTGGCGCCCGTGCTCACGTAGGCGACGCCGTCGTACACGATCGGCTGCGCGAAGCCCGAGTACTGCGGCGCGGTGCCCGAGCCGCGCAGGCGCGCGCGCCACACGCCTTTGAGCTGCGCGACGTTGGCGCGGTTGATGGCCGTGAGCGGGGAGTAGCGCTGGTTGTACAGGTTGCCGCCGTTGGTCGGCCAGCTCGTCGTCGGGAGCGCCGTCAGTGTCGCGGCGGAGAAGTCGCCGTCGCTTCCGCGCTTCAGTTGCGCGTGGCCGGACGTCACGCACAGGAGCGCCGACAGTGCGGCGGAGAAGAACACGCGCATGGTCGCCACGATTTCCGAGGCCCAGTGTAGGCACCTTTCGTGCGGCGATCCACTCTGATCCTGCGCCATGGCGGCCGCGAGCTCCTCGACGTCAACGCGGGACGTACGCCGTGATTTGTGCACGGTCGGTCACTCTTTCTGGTGCGGGCTGGAGTCGTGCAGGACGACGGTGAGCAGCGACGCGTTGATCTTGAGCCTCTCCCCGTACTCGATGAAGCCGAGCCGCTGGAATTTCTTCATGAAGAAATTGACGCGCGAACGCGACGTGCCGATCATTTCCGCCAGCGTCTCCTGGGACACCACCGGCACGGCCCGCAGGGGTTTGTCGTCTTTGCCATACCGAGCCAGCAGCAGGAGCATGCGGGCCAGCCGCTTCTCGCTGGAGTTGAACAGCTGGTCGACCAGGTCCTCTTCGATCCGAATGTTCCTCGTCAGCACGTGCGCGATGAATCGATCCGAGAGCGCACGCTGCTGATGCAGGAGCCCCACCATTTCGTCCTTGTTCACGAGCAGGATGGTGCTATCGGTCGCCGCGGTCGCGCTCCCCATGCGGACGGACTGACCCGCGAGGCAACCTTCGCCAAAGAACGCGCCGTCGCCGAGCATCGCCACGACGGCCTCCCGCCCCGCCCTGGACACCACGGACAGTTTCACGTCGCCCTTCTGGATGTACAGGACGTGCTCACACGGGGTCACCCTGCGTAAAAATAGCCGCCCCTCGCCGATACTTGACGATCTTTCTCGCAATCCCCGCGGAGTCGAGAAAGGTCTGCACGTTGAAGGCGCCAGTCTTCGTTGTCACGCTCATGGGAGAGTCCTGGTCGGTCTTCAGAGCGTCGCGCCCGCAGGGCCCGCGACAGAGGAATCCGTGCTGTCAAGATCGTTCCCCTGCCTCGTGAGCCTTCGAGCGGTAAACACGCCGCCAAGCGCAAGGGCGCGCTCCCGCATGCCGATGAGGCCAATCGAGGTCTGACTGTCGACCGTGCTTCCCGTCGATGCCCTTCCCGTTGTCCTTCACCGTGACGATCAGGTCGGTCTTGCTCTTCATGAAGCGACACGAAGACACGCGAGGCATGCGCGTGCCGGGCGACGTTGGTCAGACCCGCCTGGACGATTCTGAAGACGGCGACGGCCGCCAGACGGTCGAACGTGACGGCTGCGGCATTCGTCTTGAACCCGCACGGTATTCCCGTGCAGGCCTTGAATTCCCTCGCCTGCGATTCCAGCGTCTTCACGCAGGCCCAACTCGTCCAACGCGCCGGGTCGCAACTCGACCGTGATGTTCTTCACCGACCGGATCATGCTCGTCGTGGTCGCCGACATCGATCGGATGCGTTCGTCTGCACGGGCCGCTGCCCCGGCGTGAGCTTGCGGGACATCCACGACAATCCCAGCTGCAGGCTGGTGAGCGCCTGGCCGAACTCATCGTGAAGCTCGCGCGCGATCAGCGACCCGTTCGCTGTCGCGCACCGACAGCAGGTTGCCGCGAGCGCACGCGAAGTTGATCTCGCGAGGTCTTGAGGTTCTCTTCCGTCTGCCTCAAACGAACGAGCATGACGTGATGACGTTCGCCGACAATCGCGTCCACCTGCCGGGTCCTCAGGGCGTGGATGAGCGCCTCCTCGTCTCTCAGCTTGTCTTCCAGTTCGCGGTACACCGATTTCGGCTTCTTCATCGCTCGCCGCGTCAGTCTGAGTGCGGCCACGACCTGCTGGAGATCACTGAAGGTTGCCCAACACCGTGACCTTCGGAAGGGGCTTGACGCAGGATCAAGGTGGGCGTCACCAGTACGTTGTTGGCGTACGCGACAGTGGCGTTCTTGAGCACGTCCACCGTCTGGATCTTGTAGCGTCCCTTGATGTGCTCCTCGCAGAGCGCGACAGGTTCCGCATGGCTTGCGACGGAATTGGTTTCGTGCCAGCCACGAACAGCCGGAAGACGTACACCTCACGTCCAGGCCCGGGCCTGCTCGCTTCCGGCGCCTGCGTGTCTTCGTCATCGCGCGTCGTTCCGCACCGCTCGCGGAGCAGCGTTAGACCGTCACCAGATCGACGCCTCGATCGGTGATGCGGAATTCATGAAACTGTTCGGAATGCTTCGACCCTCTGCGACTTCATGACGGTCAACTGGCGCACCATGGCCGGCGCCGGTCGAAGGTGGCGGAGCAGGATGACGGTGTCGATGAGGGACGAGATGCCGATCCCGCTGATGCCGTCGACGAGCTCGAGGCTCGCACTCTGGTTGAGATACATGCACGTGATGCCCTGCTCCTTGCAGGCGTTCAGAATCCGCATCACGTATTCAAACGCCGCCTGGTCGGAACCCATGCGTCGGCAGGCCGAGATCGCATCCACGACCACGCTGGTGGCCTGAAACTCGCTCGATGTCCATCAGGGAATGAAACAGGTGCTCCTCCACGCCCATCGCCTCCGGCAGGTAGGATCGAATCGCCAGCCTCCCCTTCTCGATCAGCGGCTGCAAGGGCGACGCCGGGGCTCAGCATGTTGCTGACCATCGATTCCGGCGACTCCTCGAAATTGAGATACAGCACTCGCTCGCCGCGCATGCAGGCGGCTCTGGCGAAGACGCAGGCCAGCGTGGTCTTTCCCGCGCCGGCGGTCCCCGCAATCAGAATGCTGGTGCCACGTTTGTAGCCGCCGTCGAGCACGTCGTCCAGCCAGGCCGCGCCGCTCGACACTCTTGACCCGGGTGGACGATGGTTCAGGACGTTGCTGGTCATGGGAATGATGCTGATGCCGTCCTCACTGATGATGAACGGATACTCGTTGCGGCCGTAGCCTGAACCACGGTACTTGATGACTCTCAAGCGCCGCGTCGTGATCTGGGCGGTGACGCGCTGGTCCACCTGAATCACGCAATCCGCCATGAAGTCCAGAAACGCATACCGGGAAGACGCCTCCTCCTGCGGGACGGCCTTGACGGTCATGATCGTGGTCACTCCCCGGTCGAGCAGCCACTCGTGCAGCGCATAGAGTTCGTGGCGCTCGCGCATGGGGTTGTCGTACAGATGCAGGAGCGCGTCCACCGCATCGATCACGACATACTTGGCGCCGCATGGCCTTGATCCGCTGATCGAGGATCGCCAGCAGACCATTGATGGAGAACTCGCCGGCGAGGACCGCGTTCGGATCCAGGCGGGCATCCATCAGGTGGAGCTTGTTCTTCTTCTCGAGGCGAGCCAGGTCCCATCCCCGGCTCCAGGCATCCTGACGCACGGTCGCGGCCCGCTCCTCGAACATGACCAGGACGCCGGCATCGCCGGCAGCGGCGGCGTGCAGCAGGCACTGCAAGCCCATCGTGCTCTTGCCGCTCCCGGGGCCGCCGCTGAGAATCGTCACGCGTCCGGCGGGCACCCCGCCGCCCAACACCAGGTCCAACCCGGCGATGCCAGTCGGCGCCTTCGGAATCGCTCTCCTGGTTGGCTGCAGTCCCGCCGTGTCGCTCTTGGTCGCCGGTCGCTTCGCCGCGGTCACGATGGTTGGTCCTGTTTGCGAACGCTTCAATGGAATCGTGACGTCTGTTTTGGGCGCCGTGCCGGCGCCGCGGGCAACCGCTTCCCAAAGCTGGCCAGTGAGGGGCTCAGATAGCGGCGACCCGCGGCCACGTCGCGTATCGCTTGAAAGAGGTCTGCTCCACACGACTCTTTCACGACATAGCCCGTCGCACCGCCCCTGAGGGCGTCCCGCACGTACGCCTCGTCTCCGTACATCGTCAGGAGAATCACACGAGTGCCGCGCTTCATGCGCGAGACCCTGCGCGTGACCTCCAGTCCGTCCAGGCCGAGGCATCATCAGATCGAGGACCAGCACGTCTGGCTTTCGGCGCTCGACCAGCTTCGAGCGCCTCGGTGCCGTCAGCCGCTTCGCCCACAACGGTAATTTCCGGATCCGACTCCAGCAAGAGGCGCAGCCCTTGCCTCACGATCACGTGGTCATCAGCCAACCCAACGGTCACCATGTCAGTTCCCTTACATTCACAAACGCCCGGCACACGCTGCATTGAAGTGCAACTAGCGTAGATGGTCTGGCAAGGGAAAGGTGTTCAAAAGTGCACACCGGAACGTGACACCGACGCGGCCGTGGTCTAGGCTGGGCGGCGATGCACTCGGTGTTGTCTGGGATGCCCGACTGGCTCGAGCCGATGGCCGCGACGCTGACGCAGGAGCGTTTCGCCGGACCTGACTGGCTGTTCGAGCGCAAGTTCGACGGCATCAGGCTGCTCGCGTACAAGCGCGGCGCCGACGTTCAGCTCTTCTCGCGCAATCGGCTTCCGCAGAACCTGCCGGCGATCGCCGCCGCCATTCGCAGCCTTCCTGTCGACGATGTGATTCTCGACGGCGAGATGACCTGGGACGGCAGGAGCGGCTATCACGTCTTCGACATCCTGTGGTTGGACGGACGCGCTCGTCACCGCGTTGCCGCTCGAAGAGCGACGCGCGCTGCTGCGAACAGCTGCCGTTTCGAGGATCCGATGCGCCGCGTCGAGCTCGTCGACGATCACGAGCCGTGGGAACGCGCCAGGCGCGAGGGATGGGAGGGCGTGATCGCCAAGCGGCGCGGCTCGCCGTACGAGCATCGCCGCTCGAAACACTGGCTGAAGATGAAGTGCGAGCTGTCGCAGGAGTTCGTCGTCGGCGGATTCACGGATCCGCAAGGGCGCGCGCGTCGGCCTCGGCGCGCTGCTCGTCGGCTACTACGAAGACGGCGATTTCGTCTTCGCCGGGAAGATCGGCACCGGCTTCGACACCACGCTCCTCCTGGATCTGCGAACGCGCCTCGACGCGATCGCGATTCGACTGAATCGCCGTTCACGAAGGCGAAGGGCCTGCCCCGGCACGGCCACTGGGTCCGTCCGGACATCGTCGTGCAGATCGGGTTCATCGAGTGGACCGTGCACGGGAAGCTCCGGCACCCGCGGCTCCTTGGTGTGCGTGCTGACAAGAATCCGCTCGACGTGACCAGAGAACAGCCGTGATCACGCATCCCGAGAAGGTGCTCTTCCCCGACGACGGGATCACGAAAGGCGATCTGGCGGCCTACTACGAAGCCATCGCGCCCGTCATGCTGCCGCACCTGCGCGGACGGCCGCTCACGATGGAACGATATCCGGCCGGCATCGGCCGCAAGGGATTCTGGCAGAAGGACGTCTCGAAGGGTTTTCCCGACTGGCTGCGAGCGCGTCGAGGTTCCCAAGAAGGACGGCGTCGTCCACCATCCGGTGGTCACCGACCTGCGATCGCTCCTCTGGACGGCCAACCAGAACACCATCACGCACCATGTGTGGACGTCGCGCGTCCCCGACCTGAAGTATCCGGACGTCTGCGTGTTCGATCTCGATCCGTCGAACGACGACCCGGCCGCGGTTCGCGCCGCGGCGATCGGCCTGCGCGATCTGCTCGAGGAGCTGACGCTGCCGTCGTGGATCAAGACGACCGGCTCGAAGGGCTTCCACATCGTCGTTCCGCTCGACGGCAAGACGACGATCGGTCAGGCTGCGCGCTTCGTCGAATGCCGTGGGAAGCCTCTTCGTGAGCCTCGCGCCAGACAGCCTCACGCAGGAGTTCAGCAAGGCCGATCGACGTGGCCGGATCTACGTCGACACGGGCAGAAACGGCTACCACTCGACGTTTGCCGCCGCGTACACCGTTCGCGCGAAACGCGGCGCGCCGGTGTCGGCGCCGTGCACGTGGAAAGAGGTCGAGCGCGGCGAAGTCGACGCCCGTCACATTCACGATGCGGAACATGCTCGATCGCATCAGCAAGGTCGGCGACGTGTGGGCCGACCTGCGGCGCCACGGGAAATCGCTGAAGCGGCCGACCGAGAAACTGGCGAAGCTTCGCCTAAGGTAGAGCCCGGCGGCGAAGGGAGGGTCGCGATGGCGGTGTTGATTGTTCTGTTCGGTTCGTTGCTGCTTTATAGACTGCTGGGGCTGGTTGGCGTCGAAATCCTCGCCACGTGGCTCGGGAGCGCGCGGGCGGCGCTGGCCACCATGTTCCTGTTCACTGCCGTCTCGCACTTCGCACCCATGCGAAAGGACCTGATTGCCATGGTGCCGCCGGGACTTCCGCGGCCTGACGTCTTGGTGTTCCTGACGGGCGTTGCGGAAGTGGCCGGCGCCGTGGGCCTGATGGTTCCATCCACGAGGTTCTGGGCGGCATGCGGACTGATTGCACTGATGGTGCTGATGTTTCCCGCCAACATCAGCGCCGCACGACGCGATACGAAGATCCGCGGTCGCCGGGCGACGACGCTGTGGCTGCGAGCGCCGATGCAGGTCCTGTTCATCGCGTGGGCGTGGCTGGTTCGATGATTCTTCGAAGACTTGAAATGTCATTCATCCGGTTTTTCGAGAGCAGGGGGGACGATGGTCCGAAACGCGCCCATCGATGGCGACGATTACAGCCACGCCACGGATGTGATAGCGTGCCTGTCGCCGGCGGGCACGCATTTCGAGGAACGTTCATGGTGGTCAGGTTGGGTCTGTTCAGTGTCGCGGCGTGGGTGATCGCCGCGCTGCCGGGCGTCGTCTCGGCCCAATGGTTGAACTACCCGACACCCGGCGTGCCACGCACGGCCGACGGTCAGCCCAACATGACGGCTCACGCGCCGCGCACCGCGGACGGGAAACCGGACCTCAGCGGCATGTGGGGGTGGGACACGCCGGCGAAGTGCGGCGCGCGCTGCAACGATTTTCAACTCGCGCGGGAGTTCATGAACATCGCCGCCAGCCGGCAGGGCCCCCTGCCCTACCAGCCGGGCGTGGCGGATCTGGTCAGGAAGCGGACGGCGGCACAAGACGAGGATCCCAACGTCCACTGCATGCCGCGCGGGGCGCCGCGCATCTGGACCGACGACTACTACAAGCGGATCTTTCAGGTTTCCGATCGCGTGATCATCCTGACCGAGCGCAACATGCAGTACCGGCAGATCTTCACGGATGCACGGCCGCTGCTTTCCGACCCGAACCCGACCTGGAACGGCTACTCGTCGGCGAGGTGGGACGGCGACACGCTGGTGGTGCAGACGATCGGATTCAAGGACGATCTGTGGCTGGATGCGCGTGGGAATCCTCTGGGCAACACCGGGAAGGTGACCGAGAGGATTCGCCGGCCGAATTTCGGCACGCTCGAAGTGGAGATGACGATCGACGATCCCCACTTCTACACCGAGCCCTGGACGATCAAGCTGACATGAAGTTCAATTGGGTGCGCGAAGGCCATCCCGACCAGACGGGACAGATCGTGATGATCGGGCCCATCCGCTAGTGGCCCGTCCACGCTGAACGAGGACCAGATCGCGGGCGCGGCGCCCGGATGGCAAGGCGCGACGACCGAGAATACCGGGAGTATTTGAGGGAGGAGCAACGCAGCCAGCCGGGATGCCCCGCCCGCGAGGTGGTCCTCGATCAGCGTGGACGGGCCACTGGCGCAGCCGCTGCGGCGTTTTCAGCGAAAGCCCTGTCGATAGCCGTCAGTCGAGAGGTGCGAGCGGCGTCACCTGGTTGACGGGGCGAGATTGGCTCGAGCACTCAAACGCGGGCTCTTCTTGCTCACTGCGGCGATGTAGAACTTCCCTGCAACGAGATCAGCGGCCTCGCCCTCTGTCAGGATCACGACGCCGGCAGTTGGCGACCGAGACACCTTCGACAAGATGTAGGCGACGCCGCCGTTCATCCGGCTTGCGCGGCGGTGGAGATAAATCCCACCGATTTCGTCAGGTGACGCTTCGGAGGTGCGAACGTCATAGCCGAGCTGACGCGTCTGTCTGTTGAATGTGAATCGGCCCATGACATCGAATGGGACGGGCACATCGGAATCGGTTCCCTTTGCGGTCGCTTCGAAGGTCAAAGCACCTGGCTCCGCGATGAATCTGGGCGCTTCGTTCGTGCTCTGCGTCGGCGCTGCACCAAGCGGCGGGGTCGTGGACGGTGGACGGCGATGTCGCGTCGACTGCTCATAGGCATAGGCCAACCCGATCAGAGTTGGTTCCGCAAATTGCCGTCCCAACAGCTCGATGCCCACTGGAAACCCACTCGGCGTGAAGCCGGCTGGCACCGTGATCGCCGGGAAGCCGGTCTGAGCCGAAAGTCCGGCGTTGCTGCCGATCTGATTGCCCCCGATCCGCGGTGCAATTCGGCGAGTCGTGGGATAGACGATCGCGTCAAGGCGGTTCTCGTCCATGGTTTTGACGATGGCCTGACCCAGAGCGTCGCGCGCCGCCAGGCGTTGACGATACTCCGCGCTGCTCAGGTAGTCGTCCGCAACGGCGTTGGCGCCCTCGAGGAATCCCTGCAGCTGCGCGGAATGAAGACCGGATGCCAGGAGCTCCTCGACGGACGTAACCGGAGAACCCGCCGCGCCTTTGAGGTACGCACCGAGATAGAACTTGAGCTCCTGGACCAGGAGGTTCGAAGCCATCAGCTGCGCTGTCAGGTCAGGAACCGTCACGTCCACCGCGGCCGCCCCCGCGGCCTTCATGTCCTCGATGGCGCGCCGAACAATGCCGCCGACTTCCTGGTCTTCAGGTGCATCGCCGAAGAACTGGCTGAGCACGCCGACTCGTGCGCGTTTGAGCGCATCGCGTTTCAGAGAAGAGGTGTACGTGCGCGGGATTTGCCCGCGGCTGGCTGCGGTCACCGGATCGGCCGGGTCGTACCCCACTGTTGCGTCAAGAATGGTCGCGATGTCCGCGACCGTCCGCGCCATCGGTCCCCCGGAATCCTGCGTGTGGCCGAACGGAATGATGCCCGCTCGACTCGACAGACCCGCAGATGGCCTCAGGCCGACGATGCAGTTGTGAGAGCTGGGTATTCGAATGGAACCGCTCGTGTCGGTGCCCATGGCGAACGTCGCGAAGTTGGCGGCGACAGCGACGCCGGAGCCACCGCTCGATCCCCCGGGCGCCCGTGTCAGGTCGTAGGGGTCCAGTGTTTGGCCGCCGAGCGAGCTGATCGTGGTGAGACCAAGCGCGAGCTCGTGAAGGTTGACCTTGCCGAGGATCACCACTCCGGCCTGCCGTAGCTTCTTGACTTGAAAGGCGTCGGCCTTGGGCACGATGCCGGAAAGCGCCAGCGCGCCGCCGGTCGTCGGCATGTCCATCGTGTCGAAGTTGTCTTTCAAGAGCACCGGGATGCCGTGCAGTGGGCCGCGAGGGCCGCGCCTCCTTCGTTCAGCGTCGAGAGCGCGCGCATTCGCCAAGGCATTGGGATTGACATACAAGATGGCATTCAAGCCGGGACCGGCCTGGTCGTGTGCGGCGATGCGGTTCAAACAGAATTGAACGAGCTGAACCGACGTGAGCTGACGGGCCGTCATGGCCGCCTGGAGGTCCCGTATGCTCTTTTCGAAAATATCAAACGACTGAGCGGCGACCTGTTCGACTCGCCTGGCAACCGAGCCAATCGTCAGCAAGACACGTCCCGCTGATTGAAGAAACAACCTCCGGCCTGGGGGCGCGAGCCTTATCGTCGTTTTCATATCGCTCCTCGCGACTCGAGAGGACGCCACGGAATCATAACCCTGGAGCCATCCGCCTTCTATGCGCAAGCGGCTCAATCCAAGACCACGGACGCATACACTCGCGTCCAGAGGGAAAGCTTCAAGATCGCAGATAATCGCACAGCAGTGATCGCCGGCTTCTCGAGGAGGCGTTGAATGCGTACGACTGCTCGCCAGGTCATAACCCCGCTTCTCTTGGCGATCCTTGCCGCCTGGACGCTCGGCCCCGAGCCCGCCAGGACACAGGCGCCCTACTATCCACCAGCCGGTCAGTGGGCCCGCAAGACGCCTGCGGAGGTCGGTATGGACGCGGCCAGGTTGACTGCGGCCATCGAGTTCATGAAGGCCCACGAAACCGCCTCCCCGGCGCGAGATTTTTCCGACCAGGAAGTGATCTTTGGAAAGCTGCTCGGGTCGATCCCCACGGAGCGTGCGGCCACCAATGGCTTGATCATTCGCCACGGCTACATCGTCGGTGAATTTGGCGACACCGTACGGCCGGATCCGACCTACAGCGTCGCGAAGAGCATGCTGTCGACCGTCGCGGGCATCGCGCTCGACCGAGGGCTGATTCCGGGCCTCGACGATCCGGTGGCGAACGTCGTCAAGGACGGCGGCTACGATTCCCCGCACAACCGGCGCGTCACCTGGCGGAACCACCTGCAGCAGGAGTCGGAATGGGAAGGCGAGCTGTGGGGGAAGAACGCCAACTTCCTCGGGACCGAGGGATTTGGCCGAGGTCAGATGGCGCCGCGGACGATCCAGGCGCCCGGCGCGTTCTACGAATACAACGACGTCCGCATCAACCGCTTTGCCCTGTCTCTCCTACGGCGGTTCAAGAAGCCCATTCCGGACGTGTTCCGCGACGAAGTGATGAACCCGATTGGCGCGTCGACGACGTGGAAGTGGGTGCCGTACGCGAATGCCTATGTCGACGTCGACGGCAAGCGGATGCCATCGGTCAGCGGGGGCACGCGCTGGGGCGGCGGCATGTGGATCAACAGCTTCGACATGGCGCGGTTTGGTCTGCTCTGGTTGAGAGGCGGTGCATGGGGCGACCGTCAGATCGTCTCGCCATCGTATGTAAAGGCCGCGACGACGCCGAGCGCCCACGGTCCCGACTACGGCTTCTTGTGGTGGCTCAACACGAAACAGGGTCAATGGGCCGGTTCGCCCACGAGCATCTACCGAGCCGTGGGCAACGGCGGCAACATCATCTTCATCGACCCGAGTCACGATCTCGTCGTGGTCTGGCGATGGAGCGCTCAATCGAGCGAGGGCTTCAAGCGAGTTGTGGACGCCATCACCTCTCCATCAGCCGCAGGCAGGCAGTGAAGGGCGAACAATGACACTGACGAGACTCTGTGCAGCGGGACTGACCGCCCTCGTGGGCGCCGCACGGCTGTCTTCCGTGCTGCTGGCAGCCGATCCGGTGGCGGAACGATTCTGGCCCCAGTGGCGCGGCCCGTATGCAAGTGGTGTCTCCAGAAGCGCCGATCCCCCCGTTGAATGGAGCGAGACGAAGAACATTCGATGGAAAACCGAAATCCGTGGACGAGGTTCGGCGTCACCGGTCGTGTGGGGCGAGCGTCTGTTTGTCGTGACCTCGATCCCGATGGGCGCCTCAGGTGCGACCTCGCATGATCCCAGAGGCCAGCAGCGGCCACGGGACGTCCACCGGTTCACGGTCCTGGCGATCGACCGGCGCACCGGGCGCGTGGTGTGGGAGCGAACCGCCCGCGAAGAGCGTCCACGCGCGCCGTCGATGAGAGACGGTACGTGGGCGTCGAGCTCGGCCGTCACCGATGGCCAACGCGTCTTCGCGTTCTTCGAATCAAGCGGTCTCTACGCCTACGACATGGACGGCACACTGCTCTGGCAGAAGCATTTCGGCGACAAGAACATGTTTGCAGAGGTTGGCGAATCCGGAAGCACGCCCGTTCTGCACGGCAACCACCTCGTTGTCGTGTGGGACCATCAAGGCACCTCGTTTATTGTTGCGCTCAACGCTTCCACGGGCCAGGAAATCTGGCGCGCCGAGCGGCGGGACGTCGACTCGTGGGGCACGCCGCTCGTGGTAGAGCACGACGGCCGCGCCCAGGTGGTCACGACCGGAGACAAGCGGGTGAGGAGCTACGACCTCGAGACCGGCCGGCTCGTGTGGGAGCACGACGGTTTCGGCATGAACCCGATTCCCTCGCCGGTTGCCGAAGATGGAATGGTCTTTGTCACGGCCGGGTTCAAGAGCAGCAAGCTCCACGCGATTCGTCTGGCCGACGCCAAAGGTCATATCGCGGGCTCCAAGGCGATTGCGTGGACGCTCGACCGCGATACACCCTACGTGCCGTCGCCGCTGTTGTACGACGGCGTCCTGTATCTCCTCAAGAGCAACGCGGGAATCCTGTCCGTCTTCGACGCCAGGAGCGGCAGGCCGCACTATCAGCTTCAGCGCCTCAACGGGCTGCCGGAGGTCTATTCCTCACCCGTCGCCGCGCAAGGACGCGTGTACATCACCAGCCGCGACGGGACGACGCTCGTCATCCGCCACGGGTCGCGCTTCGAAGTGCTGGCGACCAATTCGCTGGACGATGGGTTCGACGCCTCGCCGGCACTGGTGGACAACGAGCTCTACTTGCGCGGCAATCGCTATCTGTACTGCATCGCGAAGCCATGAGGGCGCCTTGGGTCTAATCTTCGCAACTCGCACACGGCCGCCAACCCGTTGGGGCTCCCTGGTACGACGCTGGTTCCGCAAAATAGCCGCGGCCCGAATTTTCGATTCGAGAGAAGGGATGTGCAGGTGAAGCGGATTGGATTCCTGTCGTTCGGGCACTGGACGCCGTCGCCCCACTCGGAGGTGCGCACGGCGTCGGACGCGCTGCTCCAGTCGATCGAGCTGGCCGTGGCCGCCGAGGAACTGGGCGCCGATGGCGCCTATTTCCGCGTGCACCACTTCGCCCGCCAGCTCGGGTCGCCGTTTCCGCTCCTTGCGGCCGTCGGCGCGCGCACCAGCAGCATCGAGATCGGCACGGCCGTCATCGACATGCGCTACGAGAACCCGCTGTACATGGTCGAGGACGCGGGGGCGGCTGACGTCATCGCGGGCGGCCGCCTTCAACTGGGCATCAGTCGCGGCTCGCCGGAGCAGGTGATCGACGGCTGGCGCTATTTCGGCTATGCGCCCGCTGAGGGCGAGACCGACGCCGACATGGCCCGTCGCCACGCCGAGGTCTTCCTCGCAGGTGCTCGAGGGCCACGGCTTCGCCAAGCCCAACCCGCGGCCGATGTTCGCCAATCCGCCGGGGCTGCTGCGCGTCGAGCCACATTCGGAAGGGCTGCGCGAGCGGATCTGGTGGGGCTCGAGCTCGAACGCCACGTCCAGGTGGGCCGCGAAACTGGGCATGAACCTCCAGAGCTCGACCCTCAAGGACGACGAGAGCGGTGAGCCGCTGCACGTGCAGCAGCGCAAGCAGATCGAAGCCTATCGGGAGGCATGGAAGGAGGCCGGGCACCAGCGTGAGCCGCGCGTCTCCGTGAGCCGCAGCATCTTCGCGCTCGTGGACGACCGCGACCGGGCGTACTTCGGACGCGACGTTCGCGACCAGGATCAGATCGGCAACATCGACGCCAACACCCGCGCCATCTTCGGCCGCTCGTACGCCGGCGAACCCGACGTGCTGGTCAAACAACTCGCCGCGGACGAGGCGATCGCCGCCGCCGACACCCTGCTCCTGACCGTCCCGAACCAGCTGGGCGTGGACTACAACGCCCACGCCATCGAGAGCATCCTCAAGTACGTCGCACCGGAGCTCGGCTGGCGCTGAGCTTCTCTCTTGTTCACGGCAGCGGCCCGAACCCTTCAGGCGGCCGCCGGTTCTTCGTCGCGGCCTCGTAGGCGGCGGCGATGCGGAAGAGCAGTGGCTCACCGAACGGCCTGGCGATGAAGTCGACGCCGACGGGCAGCTTCGCCGCGATTGGCCCGACGAGCCGCGTCTCGTTGCCGTTGCCGACACGTTCGCGGTCCCACACGGCCGTCGTGAAGCCGGCCGGCACGTCGATGACCGGGAATCCCTGCTGCCCGAACATGAACCAGCCGATCGGCGTGCGACCGTTGCTCGGCGGCTCGCGCGGTGACAGGAGCTTCCTCGGCGGCACGGTGGACATCGGCGCCACGAGCGCGTCGAGCTTCTGCTCCGCCATGCAGTTCATCAGGAGCGTCTGCAACGCGAAGCGCGTGTGCATGCGGGCCGACGTGTCCAGCGCGGTCGCGCGTTCGGCCTGCTCGCGCGCGGCCCGGCGGTTCGGGAAGTTCGGATCGTCGTAGAACGTCCCCTTGGCAATCAGATCGGCGTTGGTCCTGATGTTCGCGTCGCCGCGCTCACGCAGGTAGCGATTCATCATGTACTTGTCTTCGCCCGGCTCGCCGAACCCGCCGCCGAGCGTGCGCAGCGTCAACGCCTCGGGCACACGCGATGGGTTGGCGCGCATCTCCACGAGCGTGGCGATCTGATCGCCTTCCGGCTGTCCGGACGCATTCACGGGAAACAGCTGCCGATACTGCCGCGCGAATGCCGACGACAGGAGCTCCGGCGCTGAATGCGCGATGCACTGCTGAAACAGCGCGCCTTCCGGTCCTGGATCCACGACGGTGGCGCCAAGCGTCTTCAGCACGCCAATCGCCCGTTCGACGAGGTCGACGCTCTCGGCATCCGCCTGCGCGAGCAGCTTGCGATTCAGGTATTCGCGCACGACGCCGATGCGCAACCCGGCCAGCGAGCGGGCGTTCGTCGCCTCGAGTATACGACAGCCGGCGGCGTACGCCCGACGCTCAAGGCGGTGTACTCGTCCTTCGGGTCGTAGCCGGCGATCGCGTCGAGAATCCTGGCCGTGTCCGCCACGGTGCGACACATCGGCCCGACCCGCATGTTGAGCCCGGCGCCAATCATCCCGTCGGTGCTCACCAGCTCCTTCGTCGGCGCGAGGCCGACGATGCTGTTCACCGCGGAGGGCCAGCGGACCGACACGACGGTCTCCTCCCCGATCGCGCAGGTCACCAGGTTCGCGGCGACGGCGCTACCCGAACCGGCGCTCGACATGCCCGGCTCGCGCTCGGTGTCGTACGGGTTGCAGAACGTGCCGCCAAACGAACTGCGCGCGCCGTCCACCGCATACTCGGCGAGGTTTGCCTTCGCCAGGATGATGGCGCCCGCGTCTCGCAACTTCGCCACGAACGTCGCATCGTCCGGTGGCCGATCGTTCGCGTACTGTGCGTCGCCACCTGACGTCGTGCGCATGTCTTTCGTGTCGTACTGATCCTTGATGGCGATCACCACGCCATGCAGCGGGCCGGCGAGCCGTCCGGTGCGCGCGAATTCCCGGTCCTGGGCGGCGGCGGTTTCAAGGGCATCCGGCATCCCGGACGCGCTGTCCACGCGATCGGTCAGGCTGCGCGCCTTGCGGGCGTCAAAGCCCCAGCGTTCGCGAGCCGCGGGCCTGAGATTCAGCGTGGAGAGCGCGTTGATCTGCCCGGCGCGGGGGATGGTCGTGACCGGGCCGAGTATTCCCTGCGGCTCGTTCACGCATGTGCCGTTGTAGGCCTTGATGCGTCGCAGGTATTGCTCGACGAGTCGCCACGGTCGTGATGCGCTTGCTCTGAAGCGCACGCTGGATGTCGGCGATGGTCGCCTCGTGGACATCGAAGGCGCGCGAGCGCTGAGCATCACCGACGGCCGCCCCGACCAGGAGCATCGTCAGCACGATACCGGCGGCGCGCGTGCGAGTGTTCTTCCCGTTCATGCGCGGGACGATATCACTGTGGCAGTCAGTTTGTCCGGTTCGCTGAAAGCGTTCCGATTTCGACCAGCCCGATCTTGTTCACGCCGCTGTTGGCGGTGACGATGTTGCCCTGAGCGGTGGCCTCGAAGTGGCGCAGCACGCCACCGCCCGACGGAATCGCGAAGGTTTGAAACTTCTCCGTCTGCGTATCGAATCGCACCATCGTGTTCGGCCGCACGCCGGACTCGCTGTACCAGACCACGCTGCCGATCGACGTGATCGCGTAAGGCTCAGAGGACTTGCCCCCTGGTGAGGGAAATTCCCTGACCTGGCCGGTCTTCGGATCGAAGCGCCCGAGCGTGCCTCGCGCGAAGTCGCTGTACCAGATGACGTCGTCGGGCGTGATGGTCAGCCGGCGCGGGCGCGCGTCCGTGTTCGGCAGCGTGTACTCCTTGATCTCCATGGTGCGCGGATCGACGCTGCCGATGCGATTGCCGCGGAAGTCCACGTACCATGGCACGCCCTGCGAGTTGAGCCGGATGCCGTACGGATAGGTGTTGTCGCTTGGCGTCTTCTTGATCACCATGTCGCCGCTGTTGGTGTTGAGCTTGCCGACATGTCCCGACTGCAGCGTGAAGAACAAGTCGCCGGTGCGCTTATCCAGAATCGGCGTGTGTGGACCCCGTGCGCCCGGATCTTTGAGCGGATACTCCTCGACGCGCCCCGAACGTGGGTCGAGCCGCCCGATCACGCCCTTCTGAATGCCGGTGTACCAGATGTTTCCCTGGGGATCCTCCGCCAGACCGTGCGGTTGGCTGTTGGCGGGCACGTCGAACTCGCGGATCTGGCCCGTCCGCGGGTCGAGACGTCCGAGCTTGCCGGCATACTGGCCGGTCCACCAGATCGACCCGTCAGCTGCGGCGTGCGAGTCGTGCGGTCGTGAGCCGAGCGTGGGAGCCAGCCACTCTTTTATGGTGACGGTCGCAGGACCCGAGATCAGCACCGCGCCCGGAACGTCCTTGATCGTGTAGTGCGCCGCCAGGTACGACGAGATGGTTTCGAGTTCGGGCGTCGGCAGCTTGACCATGGTGGCGATGCGGTCCTGCCACCCGTCCTTGGTGTAGCCCCACGAGTTCGCAATCAGGTTGAGACCATGGCAGCGTGTGCACGAGGCCTGCACCTGCTCACGGCCCGCGCCTTCCGGCAGCTGTACGGCTGGTGGTCCACCCTGTCGTCCGCCCGGGGCGCCGGCGCCACCCTGCCGACCCGCGGGTGCCTGCTGCCCGATTGTGGGGGAGGAGAACGCAGAGGCAAGAAGCGCCACCAGCGCCAGGCAGAAAGATGCTCGCTTTCTCATACTTCCTCCAGATCGAGATCCGGTTTGCAAATACCTGTGGATATTATCGCGGACGGCGTCCCATTTTTCTCAGAAAGGGGCCATGTTCGCGTGCCGCGCAATGAGACAATACGGCCACAGGACGACTGAAGCGCTGCTGGTCGGGAGTCAGCGCCGAGCGGTCGCCTCGATGTGTGCGAGGTGTTGGCGGGCTTCTGCGTTCGCCGGGTCAATCGACAGCGCCTTCTTGTAGAACTCGATCGCCTTCGAAAGATTGCCCGTATTGACGTACACGCTGCCGATGTTCGTCATGATCCCGGCCGAATCTGGCGCGTATGTCGACGCTTCGGTGAAATTGCTCAGAGCCTTGCCCCAGTCTCCGGCGTTGAAGTAAGTGGCGCCGACGACGCTGTAGACATTCGCCAGATTGGTCAGCACGAGTGGATTGTCAGGCTGTAGCGTGAGGCTCCTCGTATAGGCCTTGATGGCGTTCTGGAAATCACCCTTGCCGTGAAATGCCGCGCCGAGATTGACAAGCGCATCGGCGTATCGAGGCGACGCGGCCAGCGCCTGCTCGAACAGCGCAATGCCTTTATCGTAATCCTTCTGGTCGCAGTACATGAGGCCCAGACCATTCATCGCTCTCACGTATTGCGGATCGATCGCAAGCGTCTTCTCGTACATCCTGATCGCTCTATCTCTGTCGCCCGTTTGACGGTAGATATCGGCCTGTCTGACCCACGTCTCGGGATCGTCCGCATAGATGGCGGCCGCCTTCTCGTAGCGGCCCAATGCTTGTGTTAGAAGATTGGCACGCTTCGCAGAGTCGGGCGTACGGTTGGCCTCGTTCTTGAACTCGTTGCCCAGCGCCGCTTGTGCTCGCGCGCTGTTCGGAGACGTGATGACGCCCGCACTGAACAACGCCATGTTGTTCGCCCATGCCTCGTTCCTGGTGACGAGGATGACTCCAAAGGTGAGGAGTACGGGCCCCACGGTGCCGTAGAGCCACGGCGATCGATGTCCTGTTCTTGCCTCGGGGTCGATGGCCAGCAGCTTCGCGATCAGAAGAGGGACGGCAATGCAGAATCCAAGCGACGGTGTGTAGAGCAAGCGTTCCGCGAACGTGGCCGCGATCTTGACGAACAGGTTCGACGAGATCGACATGGTGACGAAGTAGAAAAGAATCGCAAAGGCAAATACGTCTTTCGACTTCGCCCGCACCACGGCATAGGCGCCGAGGCCGAGATACAGGACGAGCCCGGCAATCGCCCAGACGTTGGCAAACGACACGATGGGGATCTGGTTGTACGAGTAGTCCCAGCTGAGCGGATAGGGGATCACGAGGAGATAGACATATTTCCCCAGCAAGACGAAGTTCGTGGCGAGCATGTCCGACGTGGAGGTCGCGGCCATCAACGCATTGTTCATGACCGGCAGCCGACCGGTCGTGATGCTGCCGAGCACGGTGTTGCGAACAGCGAGGTAAAGCAGCATCACCACCAGATACGGAATCGTGATCTTGACGATCCTGGTCAACGCGACGCTGGTGAAGAAGTACAGCGCCAGCGGGATGACGAGCAGAAATGTCACGCCGCTTTCCTTGCTGAGCGCGCACGCCGCGAAGGCGAGGACCGAGCTCCAGTAGCTGGCTGCCTGGAGGGTGCGCGCGTACCGGTGTATCTGAAGCAGAGACACGATACCGAACAACAGACACAGGAGATCGTCGCGGCCCTTGATATTGGCGACGGCTTCCACGTGGACCGGATGAAAAACGAAGAGCAAGACCATCAAGAGAGGAAAAGCTCGATTCAGTGTCGGAAACAGCCGTGTGAGGAGGACGTAGATCAGTACGCAGCTGAGCGCGAACAGCAGCACGTTGATGAGATGACTGACGTGGGGGTCAAGTCCGAAGACCTGTGACTCCACCATGAAGGAGAACAACGCGAGCGGGCGATAGTTGTGGTCGTTGAGTCCGCTGAAGCCGGCAAACAATCCCTTGGTCCACACGTCCCTGAACGCTCGAAACCCCTGTTTTACGTAGGCGTTTTCAGTCGTGTACATCCAGTCGTCCAGGGCGTAGTCATGACGGATGGCGTTGGCGTACAGCAGAAGAGCGGAGAGAAAGACGAGGGCGACCATCAGCCACGTGCTGGCGCGCGTCGCGCTCGCGCGTTGAGGCCGATCCGCGCGAGTGTCCGACGGATGACCGACGCTGCCAGATCTCGCGATTGCCCGCTTCGCTCTTTGACCCATGTCAGCGCAGCGTCACGACGAACCGGCGGTGCGGCGTCAAGGTTGCTCGCGGCGTCTGCGCGCGGCGCTCACGCCCGCGAGGAGATTTCGCCGACCTGAGCTCGTCATGGTCGTCATTCTAGCCAGAGATGGCCGGCCGGCGCCGAACACCTTCCAAATCAGGGACACATATATAGGTACACCAAAATGCAAAGGCGGGATGACTAAGCAAATTCATTGGCAAATATGATGGCGGAGCGATAACCTAAACACGACCGCGATCGTCCTCGATGAGCACGTCCTATAGGGTTCTTATCCCGTACGCGTATCATGCAGCTAGAAGAATACTTCCAACATCTAGGACTACCCGAAGACACGTGGCACATCGGACCGGAACATCCGGGTCTTGAACGTCTAGCGCTAACGCTCTTGGCCCGAAAAAGCCAGACTCGCGTTTTGGAGCTCGGCGTACAGGCCGGAGGATTTGCGGTTCCGGTCATCCTGCACGCCTCATCATGGCCAGCATTTTCTTATACCGGTGTCGACAATCTTGAATATACGAATGCCGTGCCGCTGCGATTGATCGAGTCGTATCTGCGAGACAATGGCGTGACCGCGCCGCTGAAGTTCGTCGAGGGCGATTCAACTCCAGTCGTCAAAGGGGCGGGCCGGCACGCCTTCGATTTCATCCTTCTCGATCACTACAAGCCGAAGTATCCGCTAGATCTGTATTTGATCTGCTCTCGAGAAGTGCTCAGCGGGCAAGGAACCATTCTTTTGCACGATGTCCTGACTCATGCAGCCCCGGACTGGAAAGTGTGCGAACAGGTGTGCCGCGCGTTTGGGTATCGGTGGACGATTGACGCCGAGGTCCCAGGAGGCACCGCCATCGTTTCCCGCAACGCTGCACTTCAAGGAACCAAACTTGGCCAAGCGCTCGTCGCAATCCGTGTGAACGTCCGCTGGATGGCTCACGCCACCGTACTTCGGACGCGTCGAACCGTGGGTGGGTTGCTGCGGTCCATGGGCTTACGCCGTTAGTCTTAAAGGCTAGCGGAACGAACTGTTACCCATGTCTCCGGTATAGACCAGCGAAGGATGGCGGAGAGGGTGGGATTCGTGCCGAGCGCGGCGAGAGCCGCGCGAAGCCTGAAGACGACCCGAACCGACAAGACCGAACGAAAGTGAGGGATTGGCGGAGAGGGTGGGATTCGAACCCACGTGCCGGTTACCCGACAACACGCTTTCGAGGCGCGCCCGTTACGACCACTTCGGTACCTCTCCTGACGGTAGACGAACTACTCATTTTACCGTGTTCGGCGGCCGCTCGGAAAGCGCACGGCTGACCTCAACAACACCCCGTTGCGTTTCGTCTCCCAATCGGGCTACATTCCTGCGCGGCGGGCTTTTCCCCACGCAAGGGCCTTCGCCGAGGCAAAGGGGGCACATGGACCTCAGGCGGCTCGTCCGAGCCCGCATGAAGAAAACCGGCGAGTCGTACACGGCCGCGCGGCTTCAACTCCGGAAGAAGAACGCACCCAAACCCGACTTCGCCAGCGTGGCGGGCATGAGCGATGCGTCGGTCAGCAAGAAAACGGGCCGCACGTGGGCGGAATGGGTTCGCGTGCTCGATGCGACCGGGGCCGCCGGGAAGCCGCATGGGGAAATCGCCGAATACGTGTCGTCACTGGGCACGCCAGGCTGGTGGACGCAGATGGTGACCGTCGGCTACGAGCGCATTCGCGGCCTGCGCGAGCGGGGACAGCGCCGCGGCGGCGGCTATGACGCGAGCAAGAGCCGCACGTTCAACGTGCCGATCGCCCGGCTCTTCAACGCGTTCGCGAACGCACGAACGCGCCGCGCGTGGCTGCCGGTGACCGTCACCGTGCGTTCCTCCACGCCGCACAAGCGCATCCGCATCGCCTGGGACGACGGAACGCAGGCGCAGATCGGGTTCATCTCGAAGGGCGCCGCGAAAAGCGTGGCGGCCGTCCAGCACGAGAAGCTGCCGAATCGATCGGCGGCCGACGCCATGAAGAAGGCGTGGGGCGAATACTTCGACCGGCTCGGCCAACGTCTGGCCTGAGGCACAAAAAAAGGCGCAGGTCTCCGTGGGCCTGCGCCTCTCTGCTCCAGATTCTTTCGCGCGCAAGAGCATCTTCCACAACTGTGTAGTTGGCGCTTCCAGGGGGCGCCCGCGGGTCCGGTGGATCGAGTCCCCATGCGGCTGCCCTCGGCGTGCGTGCCGGGCGATCGATAGGTCACTGCCCGCCCGTGGTCGCCCCGAAAAACGGCGCCGCAGCCACTTCCACGCGCGGCCAATCCTGGCCGCGCGTGCCTAGTAAACAGCAATATTGCTGCGGCGCGGTTTTTCCGGGCTGTCGACCGTGATCGCCCGGCACGCACGCCGAGGACAGCCGCTACGCCAAATTGAAAACAGCTCTAATCGATCTTGATGCGGCGCCGGAACTGCTGGTTCTCGTTGCAGATGAACTCGATCATCTCTTCGTCCGCCGTGATGCGCTGATCGATGCGCACCGTAAACGGCTTCGTGTACGCCTTGGGATCCTCGACGGTGATGTCCATCTGCAGGTGACCGTAGTTGAGCCGGCGGATCTTGTGTGTGAACTTCGCCTGCTGACTGTACGGACTGCCGTTGACGTCGAGCCACCCGTCGTAGAGGCCGTCTTCGGCGCCGCGCAGGTTGTTCGTTTCGACGACGAGCGTGTCGCCTTCCCAGTGGCCGACCGAGTAGCCGTACCACCACGGCTGCGGCTCGCCCTGCGGAGGGAGCTTCCTGCCATCCAGATAGATGTGCCACAGGCCGTAGTTCGCTTCCCACTCGACCAGGAGACTTTTCGGGTTCGAGATGTTCATGATCTTGCGGGGCTGCGGCTGCTGGTGGAACTGCAGGAAGCCCATCGGCATGCACATGGCGTCGGGATTGTCCTTGGCCTTGTCGACCTCGAAGCGTTGTTTTCTGATCGCGGATGCCCACGGCGTGTACGGCAGACCGCCCTGCATGTTGCCACCGGCTTCGAAGAACGTGGCGACCGGCGGACCGCTCGGATCGTACGGGAAGCGATCGGTTTGCGGCTCGAGCGTGACGCCACCACGTCCGGGGGCGAACGCCGCACCCGTGTCGCCGCCGCGTCCCGCGGCGCCGCCCGGTGCAGCGGCGGCGGGTCTGTCGCCGGCAGCAGGCGTCGCGGCCGCACCGCCGCCCGCCGCGGCGCCCGGCGCGCCGGCGGCACCGACGCCACCTCCAGGGCCGCCGCGTCCGCGTCCGCGCCCCTCATTCGGCGGTCCGCTGTTGGCCCGCATCCAGATCCCGGACAGATCGGGTTTGCCGTCGGCTGTGCGCGGCGTCGGCGCGTCCATCCGCACCGCCCCTTTGTCGTCGCGAGGGACAGTCGGGTCAACAACCTTCCCCCACTGCGCGGCAACGGAAATGGAACACACCACCACGACACCGACAGCGTTCAAAATCGCCCGCTTCATGATCTGATCCTCATCTGATTCTCAACGTCCGCATTCTAACGCACCTGCCGCACGGCCTGAACCTCTTGAACCCCTCGAACCTCCAGAACCTCTCGAACCCCTCGAACCTCTCGAACCTCTCGAACCTCTCGTCAGCGCCTTCCCGCGAAAAACTCCTGCATCAGCGTCCGGCACTCGTCCTCGCGGATGCCCGAGACCACCTCGAACCGATGGTTGTGACCGGGAAGTTCGCCGCCGCGGACCGTGGAGACGACGGCGCCCGACCGGGGCTCCGCGGCGCCGTAGACGAGCGTGCCGACGCGCGCATGGATGAGCGCACCGACACACATCAGACACGGCTCGATGGTCACGCACAGCGTCGACCCCGTGAGCCGATAGTTGCCCACGCGGTTCGCGGCCTCGCGGATCGCGACGATCTCGGCGTGCGCGGTGGGATCGACCGCGCCAATCGGGTGATTGAATCCGCGGCCGACAATCTCACCGTCGAGCGCGACCACCGCGCCGATCGGCACTTCGTCCGCGTCGCGCGCGCGCCGCGCCAAAGCCAGCGCCTCACCCATCAGCAGATCGAGATCCATTCGCGGCCATAATACGCCATGCCTTCAGCGGGCAGCTCGCGCCGCGCAGCCGATCTCGTCACGCTGGCGTTCATCGCCGCGGCGACGATCGTCGCCCGCCTGCCCTTCCTGCTGCGCGCCGATCGTTTCTTCGATTCCGACGAAGCGGTCGAAGGCCTGATGGCGCGCCACGTACTCCTGGGCGAGCATCCTCTATTCCTCTGGGGGCAACGATACAAGGGCGTGCCGGAGGTGTACCTCTCGGCGACTGTGTTCAGCTGGCTGCCGTCCACGTCCGCAGGCGCTGCGGCTGTCGTCGCGCTCAAGGCCGTCACGCTCGCCTGCTTCGTCGTGTTCGTGTGCCTGAACTTCCGGCTGCTCACGCGGCTCTTCGACCGGCGCCTCAGTCTGATCGCCACGTCGTTCCTGATCGTCTGTCCGCCGTCGCTCGTGCTGTGGAGCCTCAGCGGCAGCGCGGAAATCGTGATGAGCCTCATCGCCGGCACGGTGCTCTGCCTCGGCATCGACGCCTGGCGCCGTTCCGGCTCACGCGCGGGGCTGGTCGCGGCGGCGACGGCCTTTGGCTTCGGCCTGTGGGTGCAGCAGTACATCCTTTATTACATTGTCGCGCTCGCGACGCTGTCGCTGGATTTGACGCCGGAAGGGCGCGCCCGGCTCCGCGAGCTCGTCACGGCGCGCATGGCGCCTCTGTGGTTTCGCCTCACGCTGGGCCTGGTCGTAGCCGCCGCCGGCCTCTACATCGTCCTCGGCCTTGCCGCTTTTCTTGGGCTCGGCTTCGACGTCGCTCCGCTCGGTGTTCGGATTTCGGTGACGCACCCGCAAAAGATGTGGTGGATCGCGGCGGCGCTGCTGATCGTGAGTGTCGCCGGCCTGACAGGCGGACGGCTGGCATGGGGACATTCGCGAACCACCCCACGCGCGTGGCTGGCGCCGGCCGTTGGTTTTCTCGTGGGCTTCTCGCCCGCCCTGATCGGACGTTTTTCAAGTGACGGCATGGGAGCGCCGATAGCGCGCATGGACGTCGCGGGATTGTGGTCGGCGATGTCACCGTTCACGAACGTCGCGCTGCCGATCATTTTCGGCTTCAAGAGTCCGACCACTGAACGGCTGGCGGTGCCAGGCTCGGCCGCCCTCCTCATCGTTGGCGTCATCGCGCTTTCGTACCGTCAAATGCAACAGACAAGACAGGTCGCGCGGGCGCCGCTCACGCGGCTGTTCCATGCCTTCCTGGTCACCACGCCGATTGTGTTCGTGATCAGCGGTTCGTTCATCGACGCGCAGTCGTATCGGTATCTGATGCCGTTGCACGCCGCGCTTCCGCTCGTCTACGCGGTGGGGATTGACGCCACGCTTCGCTCGAACCGGATTACGGGAGTCGCGCTGCTGACAAGCCTGCTCGCGCTCTTCGCCCTGCAGCAAATCACCTGGTACGAGCGGCTCGAACCGGATCGCGAGGCAAGCGCGATCGTCGAATGCCTCGATCGGTCCGGCATCCGCACGGCGTACGCCGGCTACTGGCTGAGCTACAAGCTGACGTTTCTCACCGGCGAGCGCGTCATCGTCGCGCCCGTTGACGGCGTCGATCGCTACGCGCCGTACACGGCCGCCGTGCGTGCGCAGCCTTCGTCGCCGACAATAGAAACGCCAACGGCCCGTCCAGCCGAGCCGCTCTCGTGTCAGGCCATCATCGGGGCTGAAACGTCTCGGCAGCGCCACGCGCCGTGAAGTTGATCGTACGGCCGCCCGCCCGGCCCTCGACACGGTAGGTGCCGCCAAGCTGAAGAAAATCGGTGGGGCCGCCCGACATCGCGCGTTCGGTGCGGATGGCGCGGTCTACCGCAAACGTCAGGTGGAGGTCGATCGCACTGCCGCGTGCGGTCACGTTGATGCTGGTCGGCGCGCCCGCAGTCCGCTCTTCCACAATCGACACGTTGGTGGCGACGCCGATCAGCCCCTGCCGATCGAGCACGCCCAGAAAGCCCGGCATCCGTTCCGGATCGGCGACGTCGGCCGGCGGGAACACACGCCCGTACACGAGCGAGAGATCGCCCTCGCTCACCTGTCCCCACTGCCAGCGAACGTCGCGCCAGAATCCCCAGTTGTGATCGTGATAGCCGGTGGCGCCCGCGAGCGAAATGGTTTCGCGCCCCAGGGTGATGGCCCCGTGCAATCTGGCCGGACAACACCGGCACGACGTAGCCGGAGAGCCAGCCTCGCGCGCCGCGAATGACGACGGGCGGAAGCGAGCGGCCGGCGTCGGGATCGAGCGTCAGCCTGGCCTCGAGCGCTGAACCGCCGCTCGTCCGCACGCAAGCGCAGACGCGATGCGGTACTGAAGCCCGTCGAGGCGCACCTGGTTCCCGCCGATATCGAGATTGGGTGCGCCCTCGAGCGACGGTCTGCTCGTCCACCTCCGCGCGTGAGGTGTAGTTCTTCACCTGGCCGTCGCGATCGAGCTGCAGTCGCACGCCGGCCGATCGAACGCCCGGGCCGAATCGACGGCCCGACGAGAAACGTGAGATAGAACCGCACGCGGCCGTCCGCCGTCCGCCCGTTGAAGTACAGCCACTCGGCCCACGAGACGGAGAATTCAGGAACGTCGGGCTGCCGATGGAACCGGTCCATCGACCGAAGCACGTCGCCGGGATCGAGCGTGCGTCCACCGCGCATCGTCCGGCGCATCCACCCACGCGGCCGCGTCCGCCACTTCCTTGTCGCCGACCGCCTTCTCGAGGCTCGGCACGCCGCCGCGCGCGACAATCGGCACCGCCATGCCCTGGCTGGATCAGATAGAGACTCTGCTTGCGCGACGGCGACGCCGTCACGACACGCGACCGCGTACCAGGCGTGCCGCGAACGACCGACAGCACGTAGCGCGCGTTGTCGATCGTGCCGAAGGCTCCCGACACCACCACGTCGCCGCCGCCCTGCAGCGCGGGCGATCGCGCCTGATCGAGGATGACGTCGCCAACGCCGAGCAGCTCGGCCATCACGGCAATCCCGAGCCCGAAGCCGCACGCGAGCACGGCGGTCCTGACGGGACGAACGGCAAGCGAACGAAGCGCGAGCTCTGAAGATCATCGGCAGCAGCCCGCTGCGCATCGTCAGGCGCGTGCGGGCGCGGGCGGCCAGGGCCGCGTTATGGGTGACGACGACGATGGCGGTGCCGTCGGCGTTGACGCGATCGAACGAGTGCCGCGATGTGCTCGCCGGTTTCCTCGTCGAGCTCGCCCGTCGGCTCGTCGGCCAGCAGCAGCGCCGGCCGGTTGGCCAGCGCTCGCGCGACGGCGACGCGCTGCATCTCGCCGCCCGACAGCTGCGACGGCAGGTGATCGGCGCGGTCCGCGAGCTCCACGTACTCGAGCAGCGACCGCGTCCGCGCCCGGCGTTCGGCGGCCGCCGCGCCGGCCTCCGCCTGCGGCAGCTCGATGTTTTCCCAGGCGGTCAGCATCGGCAGCAGGAAGAAGCGCTGAAACACGAAGCCGATGCGCGTCAGCCGAATCCGGCCGCGCTCGCTGTCGCCGAGCGCGCCGACGTCGCGCCCTTCGAACCACACCGAGCCGGTGCTCGGCGCGTCCACGCAGCCGAGCAGGTGCAGCAGCGTCGATTTGCCGCAGCCGGACGGTCCGCCAATCGCCAGATAGTCGCCCGCCTCGACCCGAAGCGACACGTCGCGCACCGCCGTGACCGGGCCGGCCTGCATCGGAAACACGCGCGTCAGGCCGCGCGCCTCGACGATCGTCACGACACGATCTCCTGCCTCAGTGTCCGCGCGATGGGCAGCTTCACGGCCAGCCAGATGGGATAGAGCGCGGCGACGACCGCCGTCACGACGAGCAGCGCCGCGTGCAGCACGAGCGCCCGCGGCTCGAAGACGAAGAAATGCAGCCCATCGGGCAGGCTGGGCATCCGGCGGAGAATCCGATCGAGTCCGAGCGCGAGCAGCGACCCGAGCGGCAGCGCCAGAACGCCCCCGACGCCCACGAGCAGCGCGGCCTCCCACAGCAGCGTCAGCGCGATCTTCGCGCCGGGCGATGCCGAGCGCGCGAAGCGCGGCCACTTCGCCGAGCCGCTGGTTCACCGACACGGTCAGCAGCGTCGCCACCAGGAGGAACGTGAACGCGGCCGTCGTCGACGACAGCACGATCGAGATCTGCCGGAAATAGGCAAAGCCGTTGCGGTTGAACGTGGAGATCACCTGGTCGTTCGAGAACACGCGAAGGTCGGGACGCAGCCTCGCGATCGCCGCGACTGCCGCGTCGGGACCGGACGTTGGCGCCGACGCCGCCAGCACCATGTCGGCCTGGTCGCGCGCGACGCCGCCGTGCGCCGCCTGAAATCCCGCCATCGTGGTCGCCACCATGTAGGCGCCGGCCGCTTCGAACGGAAAGTCCGCGATGCCGGCCACGCGGAAATCGACCGACGGCAAGGCAGACAACGCGCCCGCGATCCTGACGCGAAGACGGAGGTCCGATCCGGGCCTCAGGTTCAGACGCGAGGCCAGCGATCGCGCAGATGACGATCGGCGGCGACACTGCGGTCGGGCCGTCGGCGCCGTCAGGCAGATTCCCTCCGCTCACGAGGGTCCAGGTGCCGCCGCCCGTCGGAATCGGTCGTCGCGACAAGCTCCAGGGGCAGCGCCGGTTGACCCTTCACCGTCGTCACCGCCGGTTCGGTGCGGATGAGCGCCGCCGCCGCCACTTCCGGCAAGGCGGCAATCTCCGCCATGAGCTTGCTGGCATCGTCCACGGGCAGCCGGGCCAGCGGAAGGCCGGCGCTGCCGACGATTCGGACGTCGTAGCCGGTGCTGTTGATCAGGTCGGCAAACGACAGCAGCAGGCCGTGCGAGAGCAGCAGCATGTCGAAATTGAGCGCGCCGATGACCGCGACGCCGACGATCGCGAGCACCGCGCGCGCCCGGTAGCGCCTGGCCGTTCGCCACGCCAGCGCGAAAGCCGTCATCTCGCGAAGCCAATCATCTTTTTACGAGCGCCGCCGCGCCGCGGCGCAGCAGCGTCCACGAGGCCACGGCTCCGGCGATGACGCCGACGGGCACGGCCACGGCAACCGAGCGGAGGGCAATGGCCGGAGTGACGCGGACAAACACCAGCGTCGTGTCGTACCGCGCCTGAAAGATCAGGTTCACGCCGCGCTGGGCCAGGAGCGCGATGGTGACGCCGACCACGGCGCCGCCAATCGCGACGAGCAGTCCTTCGACGACCACCTCGGCCAGAATCGACTTGCGTGAGATGCCAATCAGCCGAAGGATGCCGACCGTTTCCTTGCGCTCCTCAGCGCGGATCACCATCAGCGCCAGCAGAAACGCCGTGCTGCCGATTACGGTGACGGCGGCAATGGCCGTGTGGAAACGATCGATCACGGTGAACGTGGCGCTCTCGGCGCCGGCGGCCGCGCTTGCGCCGACGAGCGGGATGCGAGCGGCGAGCGCGCGCGAAAACGCCGCGGCGCCGGCCGGATCGGCGAGCGCGACGTTGATCGACGTGACCGACTCGTTCGACGCCGGGTCGGCCGGATCCGCGGTCAACGACAGCAGGTCGTCGAGGTGGAGGCGCGCTTCGAGGCGCTCGACGTTGAACTTCATCGGATCGGGCGTCGGCTCGTACACGCCCGCCACGCGGAATTGCGCCGATCGCGTGCCGGCGGGATCGGTGGCCACGGTCACCACGTCGCCGACCGTCAGATGGGCGCGCGCGAGCAGTTGACGAGAGACGAGCACGTCGGGTGTTGCGGCCAAATCTTGCGTGACGTCCGGCGCAACGCCCTTCGCCACGCTCGGCGTAGCAGCCCGCGTAGCCTTGTCGGAAGCTGCCCGATGGGCCTCGCCCGCCGCCGGCACGACGATGGCCAGGGCCGCTGCGCAGCCAAACACGATTACAATTCGTTTGGGTCGCTCGAAGAACACATTTCGATTATGCCTGAAGCCGCCTTTATGCGACGCGCGCTGACGATGGGATTGCTGGTCGTCGTGCTGGCCGCGGCCCTGCCGGCCGTCGCGCAGCAGGCCAAGGCGCCGACACCGGACATTCACTATGTACCGACCTCGGGCGGCGTCACCGACGCCATGCTCAAGCTCGCGCGGGTGACGCCGAGCGACGTGGTGTACGACCTGGGGTCTGGAGACGGCCGCATCGTGATTGCGGCGGCGAAGAAGTACGGCGCCCGCGGCGTCGGCGTCGAACTGGATCCGAAGCTCATCAAGACCGCGACCAGGAATGCGATGAAGGCCGGCGTCGCCGACAAGGTGACGTTCATCCAGGGCGACCTGTTCAAGACCGACCTCTCGGACGCCACCGTCGTCACGCTCTATCTGTCGAACTCCATCAACATGCGACTCGAGTCGATCCTGAAGCAGCAGCTCAAGCCGGGCGCCCGCGTCGTGTCGCACCGGTTCGACATGGGCGACTGGAAGCCGGAGGCCGACGTGCGCCTCGAAGGCACGCGCGTCTACCTCTGGACGATTCGGTAGCAGAGGTGAATGGCGCAGGCTGACGAACATCTGTTCAGAACCGCGCTCGGCCGCGGTGTCCGCAAGCGCTGTCCGCACTGCGGTAACGGTTCGCTCTTCTCCGGCTGGAATCACGTCAGGTCGTGCTCGGCGTGCGGCCTCGTCTTCGAGCGCAACCCCGGCGATACGTGGGCGTTCACGATCCTCGGCGATCGCCTTCCGGTGGCGGCCATCATTGTTCTTGTCTACTTCGGCCTCGTCCGATCGCACCCCGTCCTCGGCCTCGCGGTGATCGCCCTCCTCGGAGCGTTGATCATCTGGACCGCGCCGAACCGCTGGGGCGTCGGCATCGCGCTGCACTACCTGTCGCGCGTGTACTGGCCCGATCCGGACGATCCGATTCCCCCGTCAAGTCACGCCTGAGCTAGTGTCTCAAACCGTACACCGCCCCCAGGTTCGAGTCGCGTACGCTGAATATTGCCAGGAGGCACAATGCTAAAGAATCTACTGTGTGGCGCGGCGGTTGCCGGTTTGCTCGTGTTGGGAATTCCCGCAGGCACGTTCGCACAAACGACTGCGACAGAGGATGCCAAGGACGCAAAGGAGCACGCGAAGGACGCGGGG
This sequence comes from uncultured Acidobacteriota bacterium, assembly GCA_963755195.1. Classification (GTDB taxonomy): domain Bacteria; phylum Acidobacteriota; class Vicinamibacteria; order Vicinamibacterales; family CAVVIG01; genus CAVQJU01. The sequence continues at coordinate 374,504 of CAVWIZ010000003.1, forward strand.
AAGAGCGCAGGCGAGGCTGGGAAGGCGGCCGGCAAGGCCACGGCGAAGGGCACGAAAAAAGTCGCAAAGAAGACGGCGCAAGTCACGACGGATGCCGCCAAGGAAACAGCCACCGGGACCAAGAAAGCCGCGGTTGCGACGAAAGACGCGCTGACACCGGAAACGACCACCGCGACGTGCAACGACGGAACGGTTCAGAGTGGGAAGACCAAGACGACCGCCTGTGAGGATCACGGGGGCGTGAAAGGCTAGCGGCGCGTTTCGACTGACGAAGACCAGCCACGATAAACGCAGAGACCGCAGAGACCGCTGAGGGTTCTTCCCCGCTGAACTCTCCGCGAACTCCGCGTGCTCTGCGCGAACGTCGTTAGAGTCGGCCGTCTGGCCGAGATCGGAGCGGTCAGGCGTTCAAAGATGAGTTCTAGCCTTGGCGTACCAGATGCCAACATCACTGTCGATCAAGAGCCTCACTTCGTTTCTGACGAGGCACGTGCTTGTCGAAGCGTCGCGCCTCTCAAAGGCCGATCAAGCCTCTCAGCTTCGCGGCGACGACGACTTGTTGAGCAGGATCCAGGGCGCCCAGATGTCGCGCCAGGCTTGAGCAATGAATGGTGGCCAACTTGTGGAGGCGCAGGGTCGACGTGACTTTGAGCCGGGTGCTTTGAAATTCCGGTTTTGCGGGATCGACGATGACATCGGAGGGAAGGGGTTGAGCGGGAACAACGGACGAAATGTAGGCAACCAACACTTCTGGAACCGAACCAAGGCTGCCGGTCAACAGCAGCACCGGCCTCAGCTTCATGCCCGGAACGTCTCCGAACGGGAAACGGGCCAGGTAAATCTCACCGGGGCGCATTCACGGGCTGACCGTCTTCAAGCGTATAGATATCTTGTCGACGGTCGTCCAGATCGGCTGACCATTCTTTTGCCAGGCGCTGTGCCCAGGTCCTCCCCGCCTCATCTTCCTCGGGCAGCAAGACAATCAGACGGACCTGCCCGGCGGGCAGCTCGTTAGGCACCTGCGCACGAAGCTGATGGTGATCATCGATATCGCCGATCAGCTCGATCGCTTTCATTGAGGGCTTGTCCATACTGATCCGATCGCAACCATCATAGCAAATGCGTTGATGCAAAAGCCGTTTGGATGGTGTGGCCGACGAGGTTCCAGCTCAGGCCTCTGAGATGGGGTGGAACGTGACCTGCATGCCTTCCGGCTTGGGCCATCCGCTCTTGAACGGGACGACGGGAAATCCTTGCGTTGCAGGAACAACGCTACCTAGACTGAAAGTTGTCAGGCCCGGCCGAAAGGTCCCGGACTGAAATATCGACGCCGTGCCACTTGATGGCCTGGAAGTCGATCGTCCGAGCCCCCTTGTATGTCAGCTCAAGGTGCGTCGGTGTTAGCCAATTCATCCCCACGTTCATACCGCCGGGTTCATTCGGTCCTTCAGCGAATGCCAAAATCACGACCGGAGGTTGGGAGCCTACTGTCCAATTGAGGTCTGCAAAGGTTCCGAAATCTCCTGTACCAATCCCGCTTGGCTGGACAGTGCGAGCACGTACAAGCGTCTTTCCGTCCGGTGATCGACTTTCAGCGGTCCACACCGTCGATGTATCGCCACAACTGCACACCAGGGTGGCAAACACGAGCAACACGGTAACTCTTGCAAAGGAGCGCTCTCCGACTGACACCGCGTCGAATTGAGCGCTCAATCTCAGACTGTTGGTGTACGTCTTCTGCTTGAACGCGTCGTCCTTGAAATAGCTGTACGTCGCGACCTGGCCCTTGCGATCGGTCACCTGCTTCAGGCGCGGCGTGGTGTTCTCGTACGTGTAGTGCGTGGCGGCTCCGTCCGCCCGCGTCTCCGCGATGACCCGGCCTTCGACGTCGCGATCCCAGCGCGTGCGGTTCCCGTTGCCATCCACGAGCGCGTCGAGGCTCCCGCAGCCGCAGCGGTCCAGCGTCGTGATGCGACCGAGCGGATCGCGGATGGACACCAGCTGCCGCGCGCCGTTGTAGGTGAACGTCCGTCCACCGGCCGAGCCGATCCCGCTGCTGGCGCGGGTCGAGCCGGCTCGTAGATCGTCTGCTCGTACGACCCGTCCGGGATACGTCGTCCGCGTCACGCGCCCGGCCAGGTCGTACTGCGCCGTGACGACGTACCCGTCGGAGTCCGTCACGGCGTTCACGCGGCCATACCCGTCGTAGCCGAACGTCACCGTCGCGCCGCTCGTGGGCCCGGTGAGGCTCGTGAGGTAGCCGCTCCCGTTGTACGTGTACGTGGTGATTTCATTCTTCGGGTTGGTGACCGTCAGCGATCTGGCCGGCGCCGTTGTACGTGTAGGTGGTCGTCCGCCCCGCCGCGTCGGTGACGGTCAGCGGGAGGTGCTGGCTGTTGTACGTGCTGGTCTCGAGCACGTCGAACGTGCCGCCGCGCTTCTGCTTGATCTGCAGCACGTCCAGGCCCGTTGCGTCGTAGACGTAATCGGTTTCCCGCCCGAGGGGATCGATCGCCTGCGTCATCTGCCCGCGCGAGTTGTACGCATACGACCACACCTGCGACGACCCATCGTCGAGCACCCGGCCGACGCTCGCGACCCGCCGCATCGTGCCCTCCGTCATCGCCGCCGCGCCGGAGGCGCTGTGGACGAGGCCGGAGCCCGGGTAGGCATACCAGACGCGATTTTCGAGCGGCCGCCTTGATCCCGGCCGGCGCGGCCGTGCTCACCCAACTGCCGTCCTGCGCCGTGGTCCACCAGGTAGTCGGTCGCCGACGCCGGGTCCGCCGGGGCGATCTCCATCGCCCGCTTGCCCCAGTACGACGAATTGTGATGATTGTTGTTCGCCACCGTCAGCATGGCCGGCGCGGGTTCCGCGACAAACACCGACGCCGCGCCGTACTCCACCCGTTCCTTGCCGCCGATGGGGTCGGTCGTCTGCACCCACCGCTTCAGGCCGATTTCCGCCTCACCCGCCGTCACCGTGGTCGTGCCGTACGGCGTGGTGACCGCCGCGATGACGTCGCTCGACGCATACGTGAACGCGGACGTCAAGCCCAGCAGATCGGTGATGGCCTGCAACCGGCCACTGGCGTCATAGGCGAACGTGGCAGTGCGGCCGAACGGGATCGGTGACCTTCGTGATCTTCAGCGGATCGCGTCTTCATACGACAGCGTCGTCACCTGGCCGAGGGCGTCGGCGGCCGACACGAGCCGGAGATTGGCGTCGTAGGTGAACGTCAGCACATTCCCTTGGGGATCGCGTACGGCCGTCAGAAACACCTGGCGGGGAAACGTCGCGACACCGTCGGGCTGACTGAACACTTGCACGGCCCCGTTCGGCAGCTGCCGCTCGTACTGAATCGGCGACGTTGAGGTGCGCGTGATCACCGCCCCGCGCCGACTCGTGGGCGCACAATTCCCAGTGGGGCCGACACCGTTATAGCAACAGCGGCTCCTTGACGCGCGTGCGCGTCAGCTCCGCCGTCGTATCCGCCACTACCAGCGATAGGTCAGATAAAGGAGCCCAATCGTTCCGATGTTAACAATTGCATGGGCGGCCATCACGGCCCACAGCGATCCGGTCCAGAAGAACAGGACCGCGGCGTACGCCGCGAAGAGTGTGGTCGACACCAAGCGTCCGAGCGGAAGGCCATGTGCAATTCCGCAAGCGATGGCCATTCCTCCGACCGCTTCCAAGCGGCCATGGTCAGCCAGAGCCAACAGGCAGGAAATCCGCCAGGCCTCTTCAACGATCGCAGACGACAGACCTGAGGACAACCAAAACCACAATGGGCGCTCAAGGATGCGGGCCTCGACTTGGCTCGGCTGGGGCCGCTCGAGAAGCAGAATGCACACATATAACGCCAACCAGGCGAAACCGGCGATCGCACCCTTGATCGTGGTCGCTAGCCAATGATTCGGACGCAGTCCAAGGGTTGTCAATGACCATCCCATGCGGTTGACTGCGAGCACAACTGCGATGGCTACGACACCCTGCGCCAAGAATGCGATAACAATGCCGACCCTTCTCGCCCTGCGCTCGATATCAAACGGCATGGCCACGTCTCCATGCGTGAATCCCCATCGGAACGAGACAGGATTTGGAATGCCCTTATAGGCCAATGGCAGGAGCGCGAGAAGAAAATACGGCATGAGATGGTCGATTATGTGACGCGCATCTCAAGCGTCATCTGTATGACCTCGGTTGCTTTATCAGTCAGGCGCTCAAAGACGCTGATCGCCACTCATCAGGTGTGGCGGTATGAGCCTGCGGTAGGCAGAGGCGATAACGACTGTTACCGGAAAGTACAGAATGATGGTAACGAGGAGCCACCACCAACCACGTGCCCCGACAAGATAAGCCAACAGAATTGCCACGGGCACAGCCATCCACGCCAACCGTTGCGAGTACAACTTCGGCACGAACAGATTTTCACCGCATGTGGGGCAACGGAACGTCGATCGAAAGCTCACGTTACCCCATGAAAGCTCCGCGGAGCAGACGGGACACACTGGTTCGCCCACTGTGCGCTGATTCTCAACGCCCATCGTTGTACCTTAGCTCATCTCGAGCGCAAGTGCGTTGCGCGTGTGACGGGCTGTCGCTCACCAAGAGAGGTAATGCACGATAACGTTGATCGCATTTCCAAACCAGGTGCCCCAGCTCGTCGTGGGAGTCGGGGACTTGTTTTGCGTTTCAATTGCGTCTATCACGAACTTTGAGATTCCTGGACGAAGCAGCTCGAACTTGAGGCTCACCTCGATTGCGAGGCCACCAACTGCAGCGGCAGCCTCACTGGCCGCAGACAGGGCCGCAGGAACAAGCGGAGCAACTAGACCAATTACCGCACCGGTAACCGAGATCAGGAACAGTTGCCCGTAGGTCTTCGGCTGCGTCATTGGTCCAGCGCGACGAGAAACGTCGCGGGCAATCTGACAGAATCCGTTGCATGGTGCGGCTGGCTTTTCGGAGTCGACGCCACACAACCCCAGCGGGTCGTAGAGCTTAATTGGATTCCCAAGAACATACCCGTAGAGGTTAGGACCGTTCACCATGCCAATCGGATCTTCAGAAATCCAGCGCCCCGAGATTCGCGTCGTACGCTCTGAAGGGAGCCAGCGCAAGTCCGCTCGCGGCATGGTGATAGTGGCCGGTAAACCCAACGTCGGCATCCTTGTCGCCGCCGAGCTTCGTCCGCCGCCCCCACGGGTCGTAGTCATACCGTGCGCGAACCGTCCCCGTGCTGTCGGTCAGTTCGCGCACGCTGCCGAGGTGATCCCGCGTGTAGAAGTACGCGATGCCCGCGTCCTGCACGCCCTGCGCGAAGTAGCGCTTCACCACTGTCGCGCCCGTGCTATCCCGCGCCTCGCAGATGGCCAGCCCGCACCAAACCAACCGTGTGTCGCCCGCCGTCACACCGTTGTCGGTCTCGACGATGCGCACGCGCCGACTCGCGCCGTCGTAAGTGAACGTGCTCACGTGCGTGCCGATCGTCACCGAGATCAGTCGGTCCTCCGCATCCCAGGTGAAGCTGCGCGCCCCGTCTGACGTGAGGTTCCCATTCGCGTCGTAGGTCAGCGTCGCGCCGCTCCCGCTGACGCTCACCTGATACTGCTTGGTCGCCGTGTTGCCGCTGACATCCGTGGCCGCAATCGCCACCGTGTTCGTGCCCGACGCGACTGGGGCGGTACCGGCAAACGTCCCATCCGGCGCCACCGTCGCTGGCTTGCCGGCAATCGTCACGCTCGCCGGTTCGTTCACCGTGCCCGAGAAATAGAGGCCGCCGGACGGCTGCGTGCTGACCAGCTCGTTCGATGCGTTGGACGTCGCGCTCGTGAGGGCGTCGTCGATCTGCTCGCTCGTCCGGTTCCCGGCCAGATCGTACGCATACCGGTACCGCGTCAGCACGCTCGGGGTCGCGCCCGTGGTCTGCTTCGTCGCCGCCGTCACCTGGTCGGCGGCGTCGTATCCAAACTGATACGCCGTCGGCGCCGCGGCGTCCACCTGCCGCGTCCAGCTCGCGATGTTGCCCACGCTGTCGAACGTGTAGTCGAAGCGCGAGATCGGCGTGGTGTCGGCACGGCGATGGAGAATCGTCTGCAACCGGTCGTCGCCCGTGTGACCGAAATAGCTGTAGGCACTGGTCTGGGCGTTGGGGAACGCCACGCTGGCGACGCGACCGGTGGCGCCGACGTACCCGTAGGCGAAGGCACCCAGCACATTGGTCACCCCGGTGATCCGGCCCAGCGCGTCGTACGCAATCGAGGCCGACACGCCATCGATCGAGCGCGTCGCCCCGCGCCCGAGCTCGTCGTACGTGTACGCGATCGTGTCGTTCCCGAGCGGCCCATCCACGGTGGCCACCTGCCCGGCCCCAAGTTGGCCGCTGGTGACCGGATAGTACGTGATCGTCGTGGTGCCTGTGCCGTCGACCATCGTCACCAGCCGCTGATAGCTCGCGTCGTACGTCGCGCTCACAGTCGCCGTCGCCACCGGCGTGTTGGTGTACGTCTTCTGCTTGAAGGCGTCGTCCTTGAAATAGCTGTACGTCGCAACCTGGCCCTTCCGATCCGTCACCTGCTTCAGGCGCGGCGTGGTGGTCTCGTACGCGTAGTGCGTGGCGGCTCCGTCCGCCCGCGTCTCCGCGATGACCCGGCCTTCGACGTCGCGATCCCAGCGCGTGCGGTTCCCGTTGCCGTCCACCAGCGCGTCGAGGCTCCCGCAGCCGCAGCGGTCCAGCGTCGTGATGCGCCCCAGCGGATCGCGGACGGACACAAGCTGCCGCGCGCCGTTGTACGTGAACGTCGTCCACCGGCCGAGCCGATCCCGCTGTTGCTGCGGATCCAGCCGGCTGTAGATGGTCTGCTCGTACGAGCCGTCCGGGTACGTCGTCCGCGTCACGCGCCCGGCCAGGTCGTACTGCGCCGTGACGACGTACCCTTCGGAGTCCGTCACGGCGTTCACGCGGCCATACCCGTCGTAGCCGAGCGTCACCGTCGCGCCGCTCGTGGGCCCGGTGAGGCTCGTGAGGTAGCCGCTCCCGTTGTACGCGTACGTGGTGATCTCATTCTTCGGGTTGGTGACCGTCAGCGGTTGCCCGGCGGCGTTGTAGGTATAGGTGGTCGTCCGCCCCGCCGCGTCGGTGACGGTCAGCGGGAGGTGCTGGCTGTTGTACGTGCTGGTCTCGAGCACGTCGAACGTGCCGCCGCGCTTCTGCTTGATCTGCAGCACGTCCAGGCCCGTCGCGTCGTAGACGTAATCGGTTTCCCGCCCGAGGGGATCGATCGCCTGCGTCATCTGCCCGCGCGAGTTGTACGCAGACGTCCACACCTGCGACGACCCATCGTCGAGCACCCGGCCGACGCTCGCGACCCGCCGCATCGTGCCCTCCGTCATCGCCGCCGCGTTGGAGGCGCTGTGGACGACGCCGGAGCCCGGGTAGGCATACCAGACGCGATTTTCGAGCGGCCGCTTGATCCCGGCCGGCGCGGCCGTGCTCACCCAACTGCCGTCCTGCACCGTGGTCCACAAGTAGTCGGTCGCCGACGCCGGGTCCGCCGGGGCGACCTCCATCGCCCGCTTGCCCCAGTACGACGAGTTGTGATGATTGTCATTCGCCACCGTCAGCATGGCCGGCGCGGGTTCCGGGCCAAACACCGAGGCGGAACCATACTCCACCCGTTCCTTGCCACCGATGGGGTCGGCGGTCTGCACCCACCGCTTCAGGCCGATTTCCGCCTCACCCGCCGTGACCGTCGTCGTGCCATACGGCGTGGTGACCGCCGCGATGACGTCGCTCGACGCATACGTGAACGCGGACGTCAGGCCCAGCAGATCGGTGATGGCCTGCAACCGGCCACTGGCGTCATACGTGAAGGTGGCCGTCCGGCCGAACGGATCGGTGACCCTCGTGATTTTCAGCGGGTCGGCATCCTCATACGACAGCGTCGTCACCTGGCCGAGGGCGTCGGCGGCCGACACGAGCCGCAGAGTGGCGTCGTAGGTGAACGTCAGGACATTCCCTTGGGGATCGCGCACGGCCGTCAGAAACACCTGGCGGGGAAACGTCGCGACACCGTCGGGTTGACTGAACACTTGCACGACCCCGTTCGGCAGCTGCCGCTCGTACTGAATCGGCGACGACGAGGTCCGCGTAATCACGGCCACCGCGCGCGCCGTGGGCGCGTACTTCTGAGTCGAGGTGTTGAAGCCCGACGCGCTTTCGCGCACGCCCCCCGGCAGATACACCGTGATCGCCGCACTCGGGTTCGACGGGTCGTCCGTCACATATGACAACCAGCTGAACGTCCACTTGGGTCCCAGATTCGCGTAGGAGAACGTCTGGGGCTGGAACGCCTCGCGATGATTGTAGGCGGCGAGAAACGCGACGGGCGGCCCCTTGGGCGGCGTGTACCACAGCGGGGTGTCCCACACCATCACGTTGGCCAGCAGTTTCCCGAGTAGAACGATGGCCATGCCGCACGGTCCAGTAACGCGTGTTGGAATTCCTGCAGGCACGTTCGCGCAAACGACCGCGACCGAGGATGCCAAGAAATCAGGCGAGCACGCGAAGGACGCAGGGAAGAGCGCAGGCGAGGCTGCGAAGGACGCCGGCAAGGCCACGGCGAAGGGCACGAAAAAAGTCGCAAAGAAGACGGCGCAAGTTACGGAGGACGCCGCCAAGGAAACGGCCACCGGGACCAAGAAAGCCGCGAAGGCCACGAAAGACGCACTGACACCGGAAACGACCACCGCGACGTGCAACGACGGAACGGTTCAGAGTGGGAAAACCAAGACGACCGCCTGTATTGATCACGGCGGTGTGAAAGGCTAGTCCACACTCTTCTTTAAGTGAGGCGAAATCGGCACCATGGCGCCACCATGCGCGTCATGCGTGCCGGACTTCGTGGTAATCATCGCCCATCCCCCTGACGACGAGACTACCGGATGGGAGAACCTGGCGAGGACACCGGTCCGCCGAGACCAAACGCCATCTCCGGCGGCAGCGGCACAGTAGGTTCGCTCGAGGATCAGTTCCAGCGCTCCGCTATCGTCCAGGGGCAAAGTCACCTGACGTAATTTGATCGAACGACCCGCAGATCTTTCGCGTCCATCTGAACCTCGAACGAAGGCCTTTTGCCGCCGCTGCCCCTGACGACGCCAGAATCGGCCTTGTCTGAAAAAATGACGACCAGGGAGCTGCCGGCGCGCGCAACTCGGATTCTGTAATCCGACAACTCTGGCTTGTGCCGTTCAAATGCGGGCAACGCGGCCACTATCGCCAGGAAGCTGGTACCCTGAATCGAATCGATGACCTCGACCCGCGAGGCACTCGACAACGCCGTCTCTCCTCCCGATGCCAGTATCGTCACAATTGCTGCGAACAACATTGCTCTCATAACTTTGCTTCCTCCCAGTCGAGGAATCGTAAACTCTGAAGGCGCCGCTGGGCACGCGGCTAGCGCGGGGGGATCGACGCCCAATTACCAGCTCATCGCATGGATGATGTTCGTCACTCGGCTCCCTTCGAACACGAGCGCGCGGGCCCTAGTCCCAAAGTAGGATCCAAGGCTTAACGCGCGCCACCTCTCGGAGGTCCTGCGTTCCCCTTCAGCCACTCCTCAGCAGTGGCCCTGAACTTCAGCATCCACTTTCCTAGTGCGTCCGTCGGCTCGTCTTGAAATGGACTCACGATCACGTAGTGGACCAGTTCCTGCCACGTGTCACACCAGAATTCAAATTCAGAGAAATCAACAGATATCTGTGTCGGTAGCGCTGGCGAAATCCGTATGGTCTTCAGTTCGTCGATGGCTCTGTTGACACTCGCGTAATCAACTGGCGAACGAGTGACATCGAGCTTCAACCTGACTGCAATATCTCGCGGCCTCACTGCTGAATTGTCAGCGACGGCTTTTGAAACGAACTTTTGGAGATCGCCGGGACCCATGCCAGCCAAACGATACCGAATCACTTCGGTCTTCCTGCCCGGATACACGACAATCGCCAGTTGGGTATCGGTGTCGCCAAAGCGGAGAACCATCTTGAGAAAATAGGGCGTCGGTGCAACCTCCAGAGGGAAGACGGCGTCAAGGACCTGCGCCTTCATGTTCAAGCGACGGTCGCCTGGCTGAGCGGAGGCCCTTGAACTCAAGACTGTCGCAAAAAACAACGTGAAGACAAGAGCTCTTCGGACCATCACATCTCTCCTACTTCGACGGCAGTGTTATGTAAGTGCCAGTTTTGGGAACTGTCACGTAGGTGCCTCTTGACGACATTACGAAATTCGGAACTGGTGACAGCTTGTCTGGAGCCGACGGCGGCGCAAGGACACCATAACCGTGTGTGTGAAATACTGCTATCGCATCTAAGTCAGGTGGGAACGTAAGCTCGTTCGGCTTTGACGAGCTGTCGTACACCGAATCCCTCTTGTTGGCAATCGATATAACGCCATTCTTGTAGTCGATGGTGAAACCGGCTTCCGCAAGCCCGCTTCGCGCCGTGCCGTTTGCCGTCTTCGTCCAGGCTTCGTTCATTGCCTTCTTGACTAGTGGATTCCTGTACAAAGGTTGACCAGGATTGGTCGGATCCTCGGGGCCAAACTTGTTGGCGTCGTACGGTTTTTGCTGATCTGGATCTTGATTGTTGGGACACAACCCCAGTGGGTCAAATAACGCAACAGGATTGTTCGAAGAGTAGGCGAACGGATTCGTTCCCGCCGCCCAGCCCATGGGATCTGTTGAAATCCACCGGCCGGTTGTCGGATCGTACGCACGAAACAGCGCGAGGGTCAGGCCGCTGGCGAGATGTTGGTAATGTCCCGTGTAGCCGATGTCAGCATTTTTGTCACCGCTGACCTTTGTCCGTCTCCCCCATGGATCGTAGTCGTACCGCGCGCGGACCGTCCCCGTGCTGTCGGTCAGTTCGCGCACGCTGCCGAGATGATCCCGCGTGTAGAAGTACGCCACGCCCACGTCCTGCACGCCCTGCGGGAAAAAGCGCTTCGTCACCGTCGCGCCCGTGCTGTCCCGCGCCTCGCAGATCGCCAGTCCGCACCACAGGAACCGTGTGTCGCTCGTGGTGGATCCGTTGTCCGCCTCGACCATCTCCACACGCCGGCTTAGGCCATCGTAGATGAACGTGCTCATGTGCGTGCCGATCGTAACTGAAATGAGCCGATTCTCCGCGTCCCATGTAAACGACCGCGTCCCGTCTGACGTCAGGTTCCCGTTCGCGTCGTAGGTCAGCGTCGCGCCGATCCCGCTGACGCTCACCTGATACTGCTTGGTCGCCGTGTTGCCGCTGACATCCGTGGCCGCAATCGCTACCGTGTTCGTGCCCGACGCGACGGGGGCGGTGCCGGCAAACGTGCCATCGGGCGCCACCGTCGCTGCTTTGCCGGCAATCGTCACGCTTGCCGGTTCGTTCACCGTGCCAGAGAAATAGAGGCCACCGGACGGCTGCGTGCTGACCAGTTCGTTCGATGCGTTGTACGTCGCGCTCGTGAGGGCGTCGTCGATCTGCTCGCTCGTCCGATTCCCGCCCGGATCGTACGCATACCGGTACCGCGTCAGCACGCTCGGGGTCGCGTCGGTCGTCTGCTTCGTCGCCGCCGTCACCTGGTCGGCGGCGTCGTAGCCAAACTGATACGCCGTCGGCGCCGCGGCGTCCACCTGCCGCGTCCAGCTCGCGATGTTCCCCACCACGTCGTACGTGTAGTCGAACCGCGAGATCGTCGAGCTGTCCGCGCGACGATGGAGAATCGTCTGCAGCCGGTCGTCGCCCGTGTGGCCGAAGTAGCTATAGGTGCTCGTCTGGCTGTTGGGATACGGTCACCGTCTGGAGCCGTCCGCTGTTCCCCACGTACGTGTAGCCGAACGCACCCAGCACGTTCGTCACGCCCGTCGACCCGGCCGAGCGCGTCGTACGTCAGCGACTGCGCCACGCTGTTGATCGACCGGCTCGCCACCCGACCCAGCTCGTCGTACGTGTAGGTGATCGTATCGTTCCCGAGCGGGCCGTCCACGCTCGCCAACTGCCCGGCGCCCAACTGGCCGGTCGCGACGGGGTGGTAGCCGTACGTCGTCGTGCCCGTCCCGTCGACCATCGTGGCCAGCCGCTGATAGCTCGCGTCGTACGTCGCGCTCACGGTCGCCGTCGCCACCTGCGTGTTGGTGTACGTCTTCTGCTTGAAGGCGTCGTCCTTGAAATAGCTGTACGTCGCGACCTGGCCCTTCCGATCCGTCACCTGCTTCAGGCGCGGCGTCGTGGTCTCGTACGTGTAGTGCGTCGCCGTTCCGTCCGCGCGCGTCTCCGCGGTGACCCGGCCTTCGACGTCGCGGTCCCAGCGCGTGCGGTTCCCGTTGCCATCCACGAGGGCGTCGAGGCTTCCGCAGCCGCAGCGGTCCAGCGTCGTGATGCGACCCAGCGGATCGCGGACGGCCACCAGTTGCCGCGCGCCGTTGTAGGTGAACGTCGTCCACCGGCCGAGCCGATCCCGCTGCTGCTGCGGATCGAGCCGGTTGTAGATCGTCTGCTCGTACGACCCGTCCGGGATACGTCGTCCGCGTCACGCGCCCGGCCGCGTCGTACTGCGCCGTGACGACTGTAGCCTTCCGAGTCGGTCACGGCATTCACGCGTCCATACGCGTCGTAGCCGAACGTCACCGTCGCGCCGGCTCTGGGCCCGGTGAGGCTCGTGAGGTAGCCGCTCCCGTTGTACGCGAACGTCGTGATCTCGCCCTTGGCGTTGGTCACCGTCAGCGATCTGCCCGGCGGCGTTGTACGTGTAGGTGGTCGTCCGCCCCGCCGCGTCGGTGATCGGTCAGCGGCAGGTGCTGGCTGTTGTACGTGCGCGTCTCGAGCACGTCGAACGTGCCGCCGCGCTTCTGCTTGATCTGCAGCACGTCGAGGCCCGTCGCGTCGTAGACGTAATCGGTTTCCCGCCCGAGGGGATCGATCGCCTGCGTCATCTGCCCGCGCGCGTTGTACGCATACGACCACACCTGCGACGACCCATCGTCGAGCACCCGGCCGACGCTCGCGACCCGCCGCATCGTGCCCTCCGTCAGCGCGCCCGCGCCGGAGGCGCTGTGGACGACGCCGGAGCCCGGATAGGCATACCAGACGCGATTTTCGAGCGGCCTCTTGATCCCGGCCGGCGCGGCCGTGCTCACCCAACTGCCGTCCTGCGCCGTGGTCCACCAGTAGTCGGTCGCCGACGCCGGGTCGGCCGGGGCGACCTCCATCGCCCGCTTGCCCCAGTACGATGAATTGTGATGATTGTTGTTCGCCACCGTCAGCATGGCCGGCGCGGGTTCCGCGACAAACACCGAGGCGGAGCCGTACTCCACCCGTTCCTTGCCGCCGATGGGGTCGGTCGTCTGCACCCACCGCTTCAGGCCGATTTCCGCCTCACCCGCCGTGACCGTCGTCGTGCCGTACGGCGTCGTGACCGCCGCGATGACGTCGCTCGACGCATACGTGAACGCGGACGTCAGGCCCAGCAGATCGGTGATGGCCTGCAACCGGCCACTGGCGTCATAGCTGAACGTCGCGGTCCGGCCGAACGGGTCGGTGACCCGCGTGATTTTCAGCGGGTCGGCATCCTCATACGACAGCGTCGTCACCTGGCCGAGGGCGTCGGCGGCCGACACCAGCCGCAGAGTGGCGTCGTAGGTGAACGTCAGGACGTTCCCTTGGGGATCGCGCACGGCCGTCAGAAACACGTGGCGGGGAAACGTCGCGACGCCGTCGGGCTGACTGAACACTTGCACCGCCCCGTTCGGCAGCTGCCGCTCGTACTGAATCGGCGACGATGACGTCCGCGTAATCACGGCCACGGCGCGCCGTCGGCGCGTAGCTGCTGCGTCGTGGCGTTGTAGCCCGTGGCGCTTTCCGCGCACGCCCCCCGGTAGATACACCGTGATCGCCGCACTCGGGTTCGACGGGTCGTCCGTGACGTACGACAGCCAGTCGAACGTCCACTTCGGTCCCGAGATTCGAATAGGAGAACGTCTGCGGCTGGAACGCCTCGCGCTGGTTGTAGGCCGCGCGAAATTCCACGGCCGGACCCTTGGGCGGCGTGTACCACAGCGGCGTATCCGTCACCATCACACTGGCCAGCATGAGTTCCGGATGTCGCACGACGGCCATGCCCTCGGGTCGCACAGAAGAGTCGGTGGCGGTAGCGGCGCCACCGCCGCCACCACCACCACCGCCGCCACCGCCACCACCGCCGCCGCCACCGCCGCCACCGTCACCACCACCCGCATGGTCACGTCGGCGGGAAGTCAGTGTCGGACGGATCCGTGCCCGCGACGACCCCTTTCCCCACACGCCGCCCCCTTCCGTCGTCGCCACGGCCCGCCACCCGTCCGGCAACGCCTGGCTGCCGAACGAGGAAGTAGCCGCTCGCCTCTTCGTCGAGCGCCGCCTGCGTCAGCCACAGCTCGTCGCCGAACGTCGGGTCGCGTATCAGATACTTGTCGCCCTGCTTCTCGACCAGCGCCGCGAAATGGCCCACCTTCCAGTGGACGAGCGCGGGCACGATCACGTCCGCGCCCGGCGCCCGCTTCGCCATCACCATCGACACGCCGACCTCTTTGGCGAGGTCGCGCATGCCCAAGGAGCGATGTGCCGCGCTTGGTCGACGGACAGATCCGATCGCCTGCGGCGTCTGATACCGGCTGTTGCCCGCCCGCAGCACGGCGTCGAGGCCCAGCGGGCCGCAGCGGAACGAGTGCTCGGGCTCGTTGTTCATCAGCCACACGGCCTGTCGGGCGCCGGACACCTGCTCCGTCGCCGATCCGCGAATGTTGCGCCCACTGATCTCCTCGAACAGCTCGGTCAGCTCGTCGAAGCGCCCGAGCCGCGCGCTCAGCTCGACGAATTCGCCGAGCGCCTTGTCGGCCACGGCACGCCCGTGCTGATCGGTCGCATCCTTCGCCAACTGCCCAGGCAGCCTGCCACGCGTTGTAGGCCTTCGAGAAATGGCCGGTCCGGCGCCAGACGACGCCCAGATTGGTGAGGAGCGACGCGCGCCACGGCGAGTTCGAATGCGCCGACGACGAAGGCCTCGAGATCGCCTGCGTCCCGTCGGGGACGCCGGCCTCAAGGTAGCTCATCAGGAGACCGGCCCAGCTCCCGGTTCTCGTCCGACGAGTGGCTCCGCGCCGAGGGGCAGCAGCGGCTCCTCGAACACGCGCGCGCGCGTGAGCTCCGCCGTCGTCGGCGGATCCGAGAACACAGGCATGCTCGGGACCGGCGTCACGCGCGGCGCCGTCCGGTTGATCTTGACGGGCGGCTCCGACGCTTGTCGCTGCTGCCGGACATCGCCAGACGGCTGCCAGCTCGCGCACCAAGCGGGATCGCGCCACGATCTGAGCGGCCGACAGTGCGATTGGCATCGGCCCGGCGTCCACGCGAAACGTCACTGTCTCCAACATGTCCGGCAGTGCCTCGAACGCACTTTCAACTTTCCACTTCACTGTCCGACTCTGCACTTGCGCGTTCCACTGTCTCTCAGGGCAACGGAACCGCATTGGTCGGATACTGCAGCGTGATCACCGGCGCCGTGTGATCGTTCGGATCCGCCTGCCCGCACGCCGATCGCGACGGATCAAGCGGGAAGCAGTCGAGCAGCGTCGTTCACGCCGTCGCCGTCCGTGTCTGCGCGGAACGGATTGGTCCCGTTCGCGATCTCCGCGTGTTCGGCACGCCGTCGCCGTCGGTGTCGAGCGACGTCGCGCTGACGCCGGCCGCCACCGCCGCGCCGTCACGCAAGCCGTCGCCGTTGGTGTCTGGATTGACGGGGTCGGTGCCGAACTGCAGCTCCTTCCACGTCGGCAGGCCGTCGTTGTCCTGGTCGCCCGTCAGCCACGAGTTGTCCGCAAGCGAAAAGTTCGGCACCGGCTAGCGGAAGCCGGAAATGGTTGCGTGCCGTCTGCCGTGCCGTTCCCCCACTGCCCGAACCCGTTGTCGCCCCACACCCAGACCGTGCCGTCCACCCGCACCGCGACGGAATGCATCCCGCCGGCCGAGATACCGACGACGTTGATGCCGGCCCCAGGCACGAGCTGCGGGCAGCGAGACAGGCTGCCCGCCGCTCAACTGGATCCCGACGTAGGTTTCGTTGCCCCACGCCCACGCCGATCCGTCCTGTGTGATCGCCACCGAGTGCAGGCCGCCACCGCGCGAGCGCCACGACGTTCGCCAGATCGAGGATCGGCACCGGCGCAAACCGGTTCGTAATCGTGCCGTCGCCCAGACGTCCGTCCTGGTTGTCTCCCCCACGCCTGCGCGGTGCCGTCGGCCAAGATCGCCAGGCCGTGGCTCGCGTCCGGCGCTCACCGCCACGGCGCCGCCCACCACGTCGGCCGGAAGCAGCCGCGCGAGCACGCCGGTCGCGACCTTCGCCGAGCTGCCCTTCGAGTGCTGCGGCCCCACGTCCACACGGCGCCCGTCGCCGCACCGTCGGTCTTGAGCGCGACGCTGAAGTTGGTGCCCGCCGCGATGGCCGACACACCGGACAGCGTCGTGATCTTGAAGGGAGTGGACACGCGGATGTCGCCGTGACCGTTGCCGAGTTGACCGGCGGTGTTACTGCCCCACGCCCACACCGTCCCGTCGCTCTTGACGCGCCAGGCTGTGCATCAGCCGGCCGCAATGGCGACGATCACCACGTTCGCGGGTAGCTGCACCTGCACGGGCGTCAAACGTTGCGTCGTCGTGCCGTCGCCAAGTTGCTCCATAGACATTCGAGCCCCACGCCCACACCTTCCCATCGCGCTTCAGCGCGAGGCTGTGAATGCCCCCGGCCGCAATCGCGACGACGTCGCGTCAGGCCGGAGACCTGCACCGGCGACGACCGCAGCGTGGTGGTGCCGTCGCCGAGCCGGCCGTCCTGGTTATAGCCCCAGGCCCACACCGTGCCGTTGGCCTTGAGCGCCAGCGTGTGGGACGCGCCCGCACTCACCGCGCCCGTGATCGGTAGTCCGCGACCGCGAACCGCGCTCGGCGGCGTCCCCGAGATAAACGCCCTGGCCTTGAG
Organism: uncultured Acidobacteriota bacterium; assembly: GCA_963755195.1. Lineage (GTDB taxonomy): Bacteria > Acidobacteriota > Vicinamibacteria > Vicinamibacterales > CAVVIG01 > CAVQJU01. The sequence goes on from CAVWIZ010000003.1 coordinate 391,555, forward strand.
CCGCTGCGACGCCGCGCACCGTCACCGTGCTTCCGGAGGCGATCGTCGGATCAGACTCGGTGGGATCGAAGCCCGTCGTGGTGTAGTGCAGCGTCGCGCCGGCCGTCGTGGTCGACGATGGTGACGGTCTGCGTCGTCGCGTACGAGCCGCCGGGCGGCACGAGCGTCGGGATGTCGACGGTGCCGTAGTTGAAGACGTACGACGCCGCGCCCACGCCGCTGCCGGCGAAGTCCGTCTTGAACGCGCGCGCCTTGATCGTGAGTCGGCGCGCCCACCGTGATGGGCGCCGCGTAGACCGGCGGACACAAGCGTGGGGGACGTGCCGTCGAGCGTGTAGCGAATCGTCGCCCCGGCGGTTGTCGTGGAGAGGGTCACCGACTGCGCGGATGTATACGTCCCGCCGGCCGGCGTCATCGTCGGCGTGGAAACCGTGCCCAGATTGAACACATAGCTGGCAACCGCGGAGTCGCTGGACGTCCATCCCGTCTTGAAGCCCTTGATGCGCAAGGTCGTCGTCGAGCCGATCGCAATGGTGCCTCCCGCCAGCACCACCGGATCGGACGGCGCGGGTTCGGCGCCGTTGAGCGTGTAGTGGAGATCGGCGCCGGACGTCACCTCTGTAACCGTGACGTTCTGGGCCGACGTGTACGTGCCGGGCGCCGGAGCTCACCGACGGCGTCCCGATCTTCATCGTGTAGGCGGCCGAGCTGAGATCGCTCGTCACCCAGCCTGTTCGCCAACCCCTGACCTTGAGCGTCGACGACTGCGTCACGCGCAACCGTGCCGCCCGATGCCACCACGGGATCCGACTCGGCGGGATCGACGCCGTTGAGCGTGTAGTGAATCGTCACGCCCGACAGTGACGAGGTCGCCGTGACGTTCTGGTTGACGTTGTAGGTATTCGTGCCCGGCGAGATGCTGATGAGCGGCACCTTGAGCGTATAGGTATAGCCGTCCACGTTGCTGGCGGGCATGCCGGATTTCCACGCCCTGGCCTTGAGCGTCAGGCTCTGCGACACCGTCACGGCGCCGCCGGACGCCACGGTGGGATCCGCTTCGGTCGGGTCCGCGCCGTTTGTCGAGTAGTGAATCGTCGCGCCGGCGGTCGCCTCGGTCAGGGTGACGTTGATGACGCTCGAATACAAGCCGGCCGGAAAATTGAACGCCGGCGTCCCGACCTTCCAGTCGTACGCCGCCTCGCTCAGCTTCACCGGCGTAATCCGTGTGACGGTGGTGCCGTCGCCCACCTGATTGGAGCCGCCATGTCCCCACGACCACACGGTCCCGTCAATCGTGATGGACGTGGAGTGCGTCGGATCCCCCCGCGACCGAGACGATGTTGGACAGGGTCGGTCACGGCGACGGGCGTCGACTGGCGCAAGCCACTGCCATCGCCGAGCTGGCCCTGATCGTTGTTGCCCCACGCCCACAGCGACTGGTCTTGCCCGACGGCCAGCGAGTGATTGCCGCCCGCGGCAATCGAAGCGACGCCTGGCAGGTTCGTCACCGACACCGGCGTCGGCGCGCTGTGCGTTCGTCCCGTCGCCGAGCTGCCCGTAGCCGTTGTAGCCCCACGCCTTCACGGTGCCGTCGCTCTTGAGCGCGAGCGAGTGGAGGCTGCCTCCCGCCACGGCGATCGCACCAGTCACGCCCGCTGATCTGGCACCGGCGACGTCCGCGGTGACGTCGTGCCGTCGCCCAACTGGTTGCTGCCGTTGGCGCCCCACGCCCACACCGTGCCGTCGCTCTTCACCGCCAACGTGTGATTGCTGCCGCTGGCAATCGCGATCACGCCGGTCAGGCCGGTCACCTGCACGGGTGACGGACGCTGCGGTCGTGGTGCCGTCACCAAGCTGGCCGCTGGAATTGAGTCCCCAGGTCCAGACCGTGCCGTCGGACTTGAGCGCCACGGAATGTGACGTGCCCGCCGCGAGGGCGACGATGCCCGTGAGCGCCGTGATCTGTACCGGGAGCGGTGCGCTGCGTGGTGGTGCCGTCGCCCAACTGGCCGTTGCCGTTGTTACCCCAAGCCCACAGGGTGCCATCCGACTTCGCGGCCAGCGAATGCGAAGCGCCCTTGCCGATCGCCGTTACAGCAGACAACGTCGTCACCAGGACGGGCTGAACGCGTGCGATCGTCGTGCCGTCTCCCACTTGACCGCTGTTGTTCGTGCCCCAGGCCCACGACGTGCCATCGGGCTTGAGCACACCGGTGTGGAAATCACCCGCGACGACCTTCGCCCCCACCACGGTAAACGACGGCCCGCTCGTTGCGATGCCCTGCACCGTCACCACGACTGGGCCCGTCGTGGCCCCGGCCGGCACAATCGCCGTGATGCTCGTGCCGCTCCAACTGGTGAAGACGGTCGCCACCGTGCCGTTGAAGCTCACCGAGCTCGAGCCTTGCGTCGGTCCGAAGTTCGTGCCCGGTGATCGTGACCGCCTGGCCCACTGCCGCGGCCACGGGATTCAACGCCGCAATCGTCAATGGGAGCGCAAACGTGACGCCGTTGCTTGGGACGCCGGCCGCGGTCACCACCACCGGTCCCGTCGTCGCGCCGGCCGGCGCGTTGACGCCGATGCTGGTGCTGCTCCAGCTCGTGATCGTCGTGGCGACCGTGCCGTTGAACGTCACGGTGTTCGTACCCTGGGTTGCCCCGAAGTTCGTGCCGGTGATGGTCACGGCCTGTCCCACTGAGCCCGACGTGGGAGTGAGCGACGTGATCGCCGGCGTCGCAAGCAACGGTAAAGGCGACACTGTTACTCGGCACGCCCTGCCGGGTGACCACGACGAACCCGGTAGCAGCCCCGGCCGGTACGGTGACGGTGATGCTGATCGCACTCCAGCTCGTGGCTGTCGCCGCGACGCCACCAACGGTCACGGTGCTCGTGCCTTGAGTCGCGCCAAAGTCGATCCCGGCAATCGTGACGGCCTGGCCCACACCGGCGGCCGTGGGATTCACGGTTGAAATCGCCGGAGTCGGCAGGACCGTGAACGTGACCCCGTTGCTGGGGACGCCGAGCGCGGTCACGACCACCGGTCCCGTGGTCGCACCGGCCGGCACGACGGCGCTGATGCTGGTGTTGCTCCAGCTCGCGATCGTTGTCGCGACCGTGCCGTTGAACCTCACGGTGCCCGCGCCCTGCGTCGTGCCGAAGTTCGTGCCGGTGATGGTGACGGCCTGTCCGGCCGGGCCGGACGTGGGGTTGAGCGACGCGATCGCCGGCGTCGGATTCACGGTAAACGCCACGGCGTTACTCGGCACGCCCTGCCTGGTGACCACGACGTTCCCGGTGGTCGCCGCGGCTGGCACCGTCGCCACGATGCTCGTCGCACTCCAGCTCGTGGTTGTCGCCGTGGTGCCATTGAATCTGACGGTGCTCGACCCCTTCGTCGCGCCAAAGTTGCTCCCGGAAATCGTCACGGCCTGGCCCACGCCCGCGGCCGCGGGATTCAGTGTCGAAATCGCTGGGGTCGGCAGGACCGTAAACGTCGATCCCGTTGCTGGGGACGCCGAGCGCAGTCACGACCACCGGTCCCGTACTCGCGCCGACGGGCACGGTTGCGCCGATGCTGGTGTCGCTCCAGCTCGTGATCGTCGTCGCGACCGTGCCGTTGAACGTCACGGTGCCAGCGCCCTGCGTCGCGCCGAAGTTCGTGCCGAAGATCATCACGGCCTGGCCGGCCGCGCCGGTTGTCGGGTCGAACCACGCGATCGCCGGCGTCGGAAGCACGGTGAAGTCGATCGAATTGCTCGACACGCCTTGGTTGGTGACGACCACGGGCCCGGTGCCAGCCCAGGCTGGCACGGTGACCACGATGCTCGTGGGCGTCCAACTCGTGACCGTCGCGTCCGTGCCGTTGAACGTCACGGTGCCCGACTCTTGCGCGCCAAGATTGGTCCCCGCAATCGTGACCGCTTGTCCGATGGCTCCTGATGTCGGGGTCAGGGAGGAGATCACCGGCTGCGGGTCGACGGGCGACTGCATGTCGGCGGCGATCTCGCTGGGGCTCAAGGCCCGGCGATAGATCCGCGTCTCGTCCAGCATGCCCGTCAGCCAGTCGCCGAGCCGGTGCGGCTGCGTGGACGACAGCAGCGTGCCGGCAACCGTCCGTGCCGCCACCTCCACGCCGTCGAAGTAGATCTTCAGGTTCGTCCCGTCGTACGTCACCGCCAGGTGCGTCCATGTATTCAGCGGCAACGTCGCCGTCGTGAACAGCGGGTAGTACGCGGTGCTCGTGTACATCGTGAACGACACGACTCCGCTTGGCGCCAGCGCCAGCGTGTACGTCTGGTTTCCCGACCCCTGCAGCTGACTCCACACCCAGGCGCTCGACGGCGCGGTCGGATTGATCCACGTCTCGAACGTGAACCCCCCGGCCAGGATCAACGTTTCGCTTGGTGTGATCTGTACCGCGTCGTTCACGCCGTCGAAGAGCAGCCCGTTCCCATACACGCCGGACGTCCAGGCTGTCCCGTTCATGAGCATGGCGGTGTTCCAGTTGCCCGACCAATCCGCCGTTTCCGTGTCCACTCCTTCGCTGAACGAATACGACGCACTCGGCGCCGTCGAATCCGCGGCCGTGCTGAAAATCCACGTCACGTCGGCGGACAGGGCCGTCGCGCTCGAGTCCGTGATGCCTCCACTGCCACCGACAATCCGTGCGATGTAGTACGTGAGCGGCGCCAGCGCAGTCGTCGGCGTCAGTGTCGCGGTCCGCGTGGCCGCGTTGTAACCGACGCTCGCCGGCACGAGCGTGTCGCTGAAGTAGTCGCGCAGCTCGAACGTGCTCGTCGTCACCGTCGTTGGATCGGCCGCGCGGCTGAAGGCCGCCGTCACCGGCGTGGTCAGCACGCCGAGTGCGTAGTCGGCCGGCGTGCGCAGCGTGACCTGAAACGGTGTCGTCGGGTCTACCGGCGTCGCCATGTCGAGGGCGATCTCGGTCGCGCCGAGCGCACGACGGTAGATGCGCACCTCGTCGAGATCACCGGTCAGCCAGTCGCCCACCTGCTGTGGCTGCGTGGACGAAACCAGCGTGCCGGTCACCGTCCGGCCGGCCACTTCCGTCCCGTTGAAATAGATCTTGAGGTTCGTCCCGTCGAACGTCACGCCCAGATGCGTCCACGCGTTGAGCGGCAGCCGCAGTGCGGTGAACAGGGGGAACCACGTCGAGCTGGTGTTGTACATCCCGAAGTACACGGTCCCGTCCGACTGCAGACCCAGCGCATAGACCAACTGACCAGAGGTCTGGGAGCTGATTCCAGAGCCAGGCATCCGAGGGCGCCGTCGGATTGATCCACGTTTCGAATGTAAAGCCACCGGTCAGGTTCAGGTTCTCGCTCGACGGCAACTGCAACTCGTCGTTGACGCCGTCGAAACTCAGGCCGTTGCCGTAGACGCCCGTCGTCCATGTGGGGCCGTTCAGGAGCGATGCCGTGTTCCCGTCCCCCGACTCGTCGGCTGTCGTGGTCCCGGCGCCTTCGCTGAGCGCATACGCCGCCGCGGGACCCGACACAGCCGCCGCAGTCCGGAATGTCCACGTCACGTCGTCGGCGAGCACCGCCCCCACGGTGTCCTTCACCCCCGCGCTGCCGCTCACGATGCGGGCCGAATAGTCGGCGAGCGGCGCCAGCGCGCTCGTCGGCGTCAACGTCGCCGTGCGCGTGGTCGTGTTGTACTCCACGCTCGCCGGGACGAGCGCGTTGGCGCTGTTCCGCAGTTCGAACGTGGCCGTCGTGACGGTTGACGCATTGGCGGCTCGGTTGAACGTGGCCGCCACCGGCGTCGTCAACACGCCGAGGCTGCCGCCGGTCGGGCTCGTGCCGGTCACCTGAAACGGTGGCGTGGTATCGACCGGGGCCAGCATGTCGGAGGCGATGTCCGTGGCACTGAGCGCCTGCCGATAGATCCGGACTTCGTCGAGCTTGCCGGTCAACCAGTCGCCCAGGCGGAGCGGCTGTGGCGACGACAACAGCGTCCCCGCCACCGTCCGGCGTCGCCACCTCGATCGCGTTGAAATAGATCTTCAGGTTCGTCCCGCTGTAGGTCACCGCCACATGCGTCCACGTGTTCAACGGCACGGTCAACGTCGTGAACAGCGGGTAGTACGCCGTGCTGGTGTACATCGTGAAGCTCACGGTCCCGTTCGTCGCGAGCGCCAGCGCGTAAGTCTGGTTGCCCGTCGTCTGCTGCTGACTCCACAGCCAGGCGCTCGACGGCGCGGTCGGATTGATCCACGTCTCGAACGTGAACCCCCCGGCCAGATTCAACGTCTCGCTCTGCGCGATCTGGACCGCGTCGTTCACCCCATCGAAGCTCAGACCGTTGCCGAACCGGCCCGTCGTCCACGCGGGTCCCTGCACCAACGTGCCCGGGTTCCCGTTGCCCGACCAGTCCGCCGTCGCCGTCCCCGTGCCTTCGCTGAACGCCCACGACGCGCTGGGCACGGTCGACGCGGCCGCCGTCCGGAACGTCCAGGTCACATCGGCCGCCAGGGCGCCGTCGCGCTCGTGTCCGTCACCCCTCCGCTGCCGCTGACAATGCGTGCCGTGTAGTCGGCGAGGGGCGCCAACGCGCTGGACGGCGTGAACGTCGCCGTGTGTGTGGCCGTGTTGTAGCTGACGCTCCCGGGCACGAGCGTGCTGCTGCCGTCGCGCAGCTCGACCGTGGTCGTCGTCACCGTCGCGGGATCGGCCGCGCGGCTGAACGCCGCCGTCACCGGCGTGGTCAGCACGCCGAGCGCGTAGTCGGCCGGCGTGCGCAGCGTCACCTGAAACGGTGTCGTCGGGTCCACCGGCGTCGCCAGGTCGAGCGCGATCTCGCCGGCGCTGAGCACCCGCCGGTAGATCCGCACTTCGTCGAGCAGGCCGGTCAGCCAGTCGCCGAGCACCATCGGCTGCGTGGCCGATACCAGCGTGCCGGTCACCGTCCGGCTGGCGACCACGGTCCCGTTGAAATAGATCTTCAGGTTCGTCCCGTCGAACGTCACGGCCAGGTGCGTCCACGCATTCAACGGCAGTTGCATGACGGTGAACAGCGGGAACCACGTCGAGCTGGTGTTGTACATCCCGAAGTACACCGTCCCGGCCGGCTGCAGGCCGAGCACGTACGCCGCCTGACCTGACGTCTGCGATTGATGCCACAGCCGATGCGTCGGAGGGCGCCGTGGGCTTGATCCATGTTTCGAACGTGAACCCGCCCGTGAGGTCGAGCGTCGCGCTCGGCGCGATCTGGACCGCGTCGTTCACCCCGTCGAAGCGCAGCCCATTCCCATACACGCCGGTCGTCCACGTCGGTCCGTTCACCAGCGTCCCGGTGTTGCCATTCCCCGACTCGTCGGCGGTCGTGGTCCCGGCGCCTTCACTGAGCGCATACGCCGCCGCGGGACTCGATACAGCCGCCGCGGTCCGGAATGTCCACGTCACGTCCTCGGCGAGCACGGCGCCCACGGTGTCCGTCACCCCCGCGCTGCCGCTCACGATGCGGGCCGAATAGTCGGCGAGCGGCGCCAGCGCGCTCGTCGGCGTCAACGTCGCCGTGCGCGTGGTCGCGTTGTACCCCACGCTCGCCGGGACGAGCGCGTTGGCGCTGTTCCGCAGTTCGAACGTGGCCGTTGTGACAGTTGACGCGTTGGCGGCTCGGTTGAATGTGGCCGTCACCGGCGTCGTCAACACGCCGAGGCTGCCGCCGGTCGGGCTCGTGCCGGTCACCTGAAACGGAGACGTGGTATCAACCGGGGCCAGCATGTCGGAGGCGATGTCCGTGGCACTGAGCGCCTGCCGATAGATCCGGACTTCGTCGAGCTTGCCGGTCAACCAGTCGCCCAGGCGGAGCGGCTGTGGCGACGACAACAGCGTCCCCGCCACCGTCCGGCTCGCCACCTCGATCGCGTTGAAATAGATCTTCAGGTTCGTCCCGGTGTAGGTCACCGCCACATGCGTCCACGTGTTCAACGGCACGGTCAACGTCGTGAACAGCGGGTAGTACGCCGTGCTGGTGTACATCGTGAAGCTCACGGTCCCGTTCGTCGCGAGCGCCAGCGCGTAGGTCTGGTTGCCCGTCGTCTGCTGCTGACTCCACAGCCACGCGCTGGACGGCGCCGTCGGATTGAGCCACGTCTCGAACGTGAATCCCCCGGCCAGATTCAACGTCTCGCTCTGCGCGATCTGGACCGCGTCGTTCACCCCATCGAAGCTCAGCCCGTTGCCGAACCGGCCCGTCGTCCACGCGGGTCCCTGCACCAACGTGCCCGGGTTCCCGTTGCCCGACCAGTCCGCCGTCGCCGTCCCCGTGCCTTCGCTGAACGCCCACGACGCGCTGGGCACGATGGACGCGGCCGCCGTCCGGAACGTCCAGGTCACATCGGCCGCCAGGGCGGTCGCGCTCGTGTCCGTCACCCCGCCGCTGCCACCGACAATGCGGGCGGTGTAGTCGGTGAGGGGCGACAACGCGCTGGACGGCGTGAACGTCGCCGTGTGTGTGGCCGTGCTGTAGCTGACGCTCCCGGGCACGAGCGTGCTGCTGCCGTCGCGCAGCTCGACCGTGGTCGTCGTCACCGTCGCCGCATCGGCCGCGCGGCTAAACGCCGCCGTCACCGGCGTGGTCAGGACGCCCAGCGCCCCGTTCACCGGCGTCTGCAGCGTCACCTGGAAGGGCGTCGTGGTGTCCACGGGCGTCGCCCGGTCGAGCGCCATCTCGGCGGCGCTGAGCACCCGCCGGTAAATCCGCACTTCGTCGAGCAGGCCGGTCAGCCAGTCGCCGAGCCACATCGGCTGCGTGGCCGATACCAGCGTGCCGGTCACCGTCCGGCTGGCGACCGCTGTCCCATTGAAATAGATCTTCAGGTTCGTCCCGTCGAACGTCACGGTCAGGTGCGTCCACGCATTCAACGGCAGTTGCATGACGGTGAACAACGGGTAGTAGGCCGTGCTGGTGTACATCCCAAAGTGCACCCGTCCCGGCCGGCTGCAGGCCGAGCACGTACACCGGCTGACCGGACGTCTGCGATTGATGCCACAGCCATGCGTCGGAGGGCGCCGTTGGCTTGATCCATGTTTCGAACGTGAACCCGCCCGTGAGGTCGAGCGTCGCGCTCGGCGCGATCTGGACCGCGTCGTTCACCCCGTCGAAGCGCAGCCCGTTCCCATACACGCCAGTCGTCCACGTCGGTCCGTTGACCAGCGTCCCGGTGTTGCCATTCCCCGATGCATCCGTCGTCGTCGTCCCTGTCCCTTCGCTGAACGCATGCGCCGCGCCCGGACCCGACTGCGCTTGTACGCGAGCCGGGCTGGCCAGCACGAGTGCGAGGGTGCCGATCGCAGCCGGAAGGAGCAAGCGAAACGATGACGTCCTTGTGTGCACGGAGTCCTCATGAAATCTTCCGCGGGTCAGCAGCAGAGGCGATGATGTTGCGCGCTGATGCTACCGCACATAATTTCGATGCCGAGGCTCAGCAACGTCGCGCGGCCCGCGACAGCGAGCGACGGATTTGATCAAGTGGCTCGTTCGAGACGACTCGAAGCGCCAACGGAGCCGTCACTAGCGGATGAGGTCGGCAGTTCGTTGGCCAAAGTGGCCAACCGATTGACCTCAGAGAACGAAAGAGAATTGTGTGCAAATTCGGCAGACTGGCGCTGTTGTCGCTCTCGAACGCGCCGCGCACAAGAGCATTCGGATCGCAAGCGCGCCACCGTCGCGTTGATGTTTCTCGCGATCAACGCGGTGGACCTCACGACTTATCCGCTCGTGGCCGATGACGAGGTCATCCTGAACGATCCCGCTCGCGTGCTGGCCACTCGAGGAGTATTCGGAGCGTCTTCGGTTTTGGCCTGGTGCAAACGCGACTGCCGGGCGTAATCTTCGGCGCACTCGCCACGTCGCCGTCGCAGCGGCCGCTGCGGCGCTCACGGCGCTACTGGTGACGTCCTCTGAGCACCGGCGGATCCGCCCGGCTATGTTCTTTTCGGTGGGTGTATCAGGCGACTATCATCCGGTGTCGCGGCTATTCCGTCCCTTGCCCTCCGTGCGCGGCACGACGTTCTCGGATACGAACTACAACGTGCTCGTGTGCGCCGGCCCGCTCGCGCATGCGCCTGGCAGATGAGGAACGTGAAGGGATCAAGTGGTGGGCCCAGCAAGACTCGAACTTGCGACCTTCTGGTTCGTAGCCAGACGCTCTATCCAACTGAGCTATGGGCCCCGCTGCGGTCAAATAACTCGAACGAATTTCTGAGTTTATCACAGCACACCGAAGCGGTTCGCCACCCGCGCGGTACAATATGCGGGCATGGCCGGCTCGAAGTGATCTCGAACACAAAGCCACGGCGCCAACAAGCGTCGGCTGCTACGTCATCACCGTCAGCGACACGCGAACGGAAGACACCGACACGGGCGGCCGGGCCATCATCGAGCTCCTGACCGCCGCGGGCCATCGGACCATCGGCCGCGCCATCGTCAAAGACGACGCCGATCTGGTGCGCGACACGATCGGCCGCCAATTGGCCAACCCGGACGTGCAGGTCATCATCACGACGGGCGGCACCGGTATCACGTCTCGCGACAACACGTACGAAGCCGTCAGCGGCCTGCTGTGGAAACGACTCGACGGCTTCGGCGAGCTGTTCCGGATGCTGAGCTACGAGCAGATCGGCGCCGCCGCCATGATGAGCCGCGCCGTCGCCGGCCTCATCGCCGGACGCGTCGTCGTGTCGCTGCCAGGATCTGAAGCGGCCGTACGACTGGCGCTCGAGAAATTGCTGCTACCCGAATTGGGGCACCTGGTGAGAGAAGCCTCACGGTGACATGCGTCCCTTCACTTCGACCATCTCGTTCGACGAAGCGCGACGACGGCTGAACGAGGCCGTCAGGCCCATCGCGCGCACCGAGCGCGTCGAGCTCGAGCGGGCGGCCGGAAGAGTGGCGGCTGAAGACGTCACCTCGTCCATCGACGTCCCGCCATTCGCGCGCTCGGCGATGGACGGCTATGCCGTGGTCGCCGCGGATACCACCGCCGCCACCAGCGACTCGCCGGCCAGCCTTCGAATTGTCGAGCGCATCTACACGGGCCAGATGCCGAAGAGCGTTATCGTCTCCGGCACCTGCGCCGAAATTGCGACCGGCGCCCCCTTACCAGCCGGCGCGGATGCCGTTGTGATGGTCGAGCAGACGAAGTTGGAGTCCAGCGACCGCGTGCTTCTCGCAACCGCCGCCACCGCTGGACAAAACATCGGCCGCCGCGGCGCGGACATCTCCGCGGGTGCTGTCGTCGTTCGTCGAGGAGACACGTTGAACCCGGGCCGTGTCGGCGCACTGGCCGCCATCGGACAAGGCGCCATCGAGGTCTACGCGCGACCGCAAGTCGCCATCCTCTCGACCGGCAACGAAGTGATCGAGCCCGGCACGCCGCTCGGCCCCGGCCAGATCTTCGACGTCAACCGCTTCACCCTGTCCGCCATCGTCGAGTCGCACGGCGGCGTCGCCGACGCGCGCCGGCCCGTGGACGACACCGTCGAATCGCTCGGCGCCGCGCTCGACGCGTGCGCGGACGCCGACATCATCGTCTTCTCGGGTGGCAGCTCGGTCGGCGAACGCGATCTCATCGTCGATCTCGTCGCCGCACGCGGCGAGATGATCTTCCACGGCATCGCGGTCAAGCCCGGCAAGCCGACGGCGTTCGCGCGCGTCAATCTCACCGGGTCCACCGGCACGCCGTTTTTCGGAATGCCCGGGAATCCGACGTCGTGCCTGTCGAATGCCTACGTGCTGCTCGTGCCGTTTCTGCGCGCGTCCGCCCGTCTGCCAGAGTTACCCAACCGCACGATTCGCCTGCGCATGGGACGCCGCATCGTCTCGCAAGCCGGCCGGCTCCAGTTCTACACGGTGAAAATCGACGGTGGCATCGCGATGCCGGCATTCAAGGGCTCGGGCGACATCACGAGCCTTTCCCAGGCCGACGGCTACATCCAGATTCCCGCGGATCAGAGCGTGGTTGAAGAAGGCGCGGAGGTGGAGGTCACGCTGTTTTGAATTGGGTAATTGAGTAATTTAGTAATTTGGTAATTGGCAGCGATCGTGCGTCTGCGCGCGGGTCATGTCCGAACAAGCCGAACTGCTCAAGAAGCGCACGCGGCGATTTGCGCTCGAGATCATCAGGCTGATCAGGCTTCTTCCATGGACCGAGCCTGGGCCGCTGATCAAGCGACAGTTGGCAAAATCCGCCACGTCGATGGATATGAACTATCGCGCTTCCTGCCGCGCCCGGAGTCACGCCGAGTTCACCGCCAAAATCGGCCTCGTCGCCGAGGAAGCCGACGAGTCTGCCGAGTGGCTCGATGTGATTGCCGAAGCAAAGCTCGTGAACTTCTCAGGACTGACCGAGCTGCGGCAAGAAAGCCGAGAGCTCCTGGCAATCTTCTCAGCGAGCGCCGGAACCGCTCGCCGCAACAGACGGCGTTAGCCGTCCAATTACCAAATTACCCAATTACCCAATTACCCAATTACCCATTGCAGATTCACCGTCTCCCGATCCGCCTCTCGTACTCCTGCTCGAGCACGTCTGCTGTTTTCAGGTCGAAGGCGGGCGCGCGGCGTGCCTCGGGGCCGCGGAACTCGGTGTGGCAGCGGTAGCAGACGGTCAGGTCCTTGAGCCGCTGGTAGATGATCAGATCGATGAGCGTGGCGGCGGCGAGAATGCTGTAGGCGATGAGGTCGCGCTTGAACCAGTAGAAGCCCGCGCTGACGGCGATGCCGATGATCACCACCGTCAGGCCCACCTTCGGATCGAAGTCCTTCCGGCCGTAGAAGTCGGCGCCGCCACACACCGGGCAGCGATCGACGCCCTTGCCGGCCTGAAGCGATTCTGAGATGGTCAACGGAATGTCGCGGCCGCACCGGCCGCACTTGATGGCGCCAGGCGCATCGGCCTCGGCCGCGTCGAGCGGCAGGCCCGCATCACACTCAGGACAACGAGCTAGAACTTGCATCTGGTAATTGGATAATTGGGTAATCTGGTAATTGAAATCGGGTAATTGGACGACCGAGCGGTCGCGTGAATTAGAGATGCCTGAGATCAATTACCAAATTGCCAAATTACCCGATTACCGAATCACCTTCCTGGAAAAAATGAAGGAAGCGGCAGGTCCCTCATGGTGTGCAGCCCGGGCGAGGCGTCGAGCACCTTCGGGATCGAGTTGACGACGAGCGCCGCCGTCGCCTGGTCGCCGTGGATGCCGCCGGCGATTTTCACCGACAGGCGCGGCACGCCGTCGATTTCGATCAGGTCGTGCGAGTCCGGCGCGCCGAGATACGCTTCCATGTAGAGACGGATGGCCGGCTCCTTCTTCCGATACCCGATGCCCTCCTGGATGATCCCGCACACGTAGCCGGGATCGACGGCCAGGAACTCGCTCGAGATCGTCACCTGCGCGAGCTTGGGCTCCACGTGATCGCTGATGCGATCGAGCGTCCAGCCGAGCGAGTCGGCAATCATCGCGATCGACTCGGTGAAGCCGACGTGCCTGATGCTGCCGTCGTCCACGCGCTTCTGAAATTGTTCGGTCGTCAGGCCCGCGCCGATTTTCTGCTGGAACGGCAGGCGCCGGCTGCGTGCGTCCTGAATACGCCTGACCGTGACGCGGTCCACACGGTGGCAGGTCGCCATCAACGCGATCGGCAGGGTGTCCATCACGAAGCCGGGATTGACGCCGGTGCCGAGCACGGCAACCTTGGCCTTCTTCGCCCACCCATCCACTTTCCGCGCCTGACCGATGTGCGTATAGCCGGGGTACGCCAGCTCCTCGGTCGTCGCCACGACGGGCACCCTGGCGCGCAGCACGGCCTCGAGCTGCGGCATCACCAGCTTCATCGACGAGCTCGTGCACAGAACGACGACGTGCGGCTTCAGCTTTTTCAGCGTCCTGGCGACATCGTCTGAAACTTTCACGCCGAGGCGGTTGGGCAGGCCGACCACATCGCCGAAGTCGCGGCCGACTTTCGCGGAATCGATGTCGATGCCGCCGACGATCTTGAATCCCGGCCGCCCCGCGATTTCTCTGGCGACCGCCGCGCCGATGGGACCCAGCCCGAAGTGCACGACACGGATGGTTGACATACCAGCGGATTATAGCCCGAGGGTTGGTGGTACGATGAACGACCGATGGGAAAAGATGCGCCCGCAGGCGGGCTGACGCGCGAGCACGTGATCTGGGCCTATCGGCTCTTGCTCGATCGCGAACCGGAGAGCGAAGACGTCATCGGCCCGAAGCTCGCCGCATCGCACGACACGGCCGAGCTCCGGCGTCACCTGATGACGTCCGCGGAGTTCCAGACCAAGAACCGCGACTACGCCCACACGAACGATCGAACGGTGGTCATCAAGGAGCTCGCCGGCGGCGTTCGCCTGTTCGTCGATCTGGCCGACCACGTGATCGGCCTCAACATCGTGCGCGGACACTACGAGACCGACGAAGTTCGCTACTTGCGCCGTGTGCTGAAACCCGACGACATCGCCATCGACGTCGGCGCCCATATCGGCTTTTTCACGATGCAGATGGCTTCGATCGTCGGCGCCGTTGGCCGCGTGTACTCCTTCGAGCCGTTCGACGCGAACGCCGACCTTCTGGAGCGATCGATCGTGGAGAACCGGTTCACGGATCGCATCGTCTTCCGCCGCGCCGCTGTCGGCGCCGCCAGCGGGACGGCCACGCTGACCTTTCCCCTCGAAACGCTGAACACGGGCGGCGCGTACCTCCTGCGCGAGGGCACGGCCGCACTCGCCGGCAACCGGAAGAAAGACGTGCCGATCCTGGCCCTGGACGAAGTGTCGATTCGGCGTCCGGTCCGGTTCATCAAGTTGGACGTGGAAGGCGCCGAACCGCTCGTGGTGCAGGGCGCAACCGCCCTGCTCAAATCCGATCGCCCTGTCGTGCTGTGCGAGCTCCATCCGACGCAACTGGAGCGGGCCTCGGGAACGACGGCCGACGGCTTCCTGTCGGCGATGCGCACGCTCGGGTACCGAGCGCACGCGATCGAACACGACAACGTGGGCGCGCCGCTCGATCGCGCTCCCGACGGCGTCGTATCGGTCGCTCTGCTTCCGATGTAGGATTGCTTTCCACCACTCGCCTATGCGGCCCTTGCGTTTCACGGCGGCGCTCGTTCTGTTGTTTGCGCCCGCCGTCGCGCTGCGCGCCCAGGTGACCGGCGCCATCGCGCCGCCGCTCTCGCCGAGAAACGCCAGCTACTCCATCGACGCGACGCTCGATCCCGTCAGTCGAACCATCACCGGCTCGGAGGTCATCACCTGGCGCAACGTCACCACGAAGGCCGTTGGCGATCTGCAGTTCCACCTCTACTGGAACGCGTGGCGCGACGACCGTTCGACATGGCGGCGCGAGCGAAAACTGGACCCTCGGCAGACGACCATGCCAGCGATCCGCCCGGACGATCGCTCGCGCATCGACGTCTCGTCGCTTCGGCTCATCGGCGGCGGCACGCCGATCGATCTCACCTCTCAGCTCCATTTCATCGCGCCCGACGACGGCAACGCGGACGATCGGACGGTGGTGGCGGCGCCGCTGCCGCAGCCGGCCGCACCCGGCAGCACGCTCACCATCGAAGTGAAGTGGACGGCGCACGTGCCTCACGGCTTCCCGCGAACCGGCGCCATCGGCAACTTCTTCTTCATCGCCCACTGGTTCCCCAAGCTCGGCGTGCTGCAGGAGGCGGGATGGAACTGCCACCAGTTCCACTCGGCCACGGAGTTCTTCTCCGACTACGGCACGTACGACGTCAGGATGACGGTGCCAAGAGGCTGGCCGGTTGGCGCCACCGGCGTCGAGCGCGAGCGGCACGACAATATGACGGGGCCCTGGGGCCCCTGGGGCCAACGTCACGACCACCCACCGTTATGTCCAGGACGACGTGCACGACTTCGCCTGGACGACGAGCCCCGACTACCTCGAGCGGACCGCGCGCTTCGAGCACCCGACGCTTCCGGCGGTCGAGATGCGGCTGCTGCTGCAGCCCGAACACGCGCGCCAGGCCGACCGTCATTTCGACGCGACGCGAGCCGCGCTCAAGTACTACGGCGAGTGGTACGGCGCGTACCCGTACGGTCACATCACGATCGTCGATCCAGCCTATCGCAGCGGCGCCGACGGGATGGAATACCCGACGCTGTTCACGGCGGGCACACGCTGGATCGCAGCCGGAGCACACCGACGATCCCGAAGACGTCACGGTTCACGAAGCGGGCCATCAGTTCTGGTACGGCATGGTCGGCAACAACGAGTTCGAGGACGCGTGGCTGGACGAGGGGCTCAACACGTTTTCCGAGGCGCGCGTGATGGGCGTGTGGAATACGCCGACGTACCTCGCCCAGCGCTACTTCGGGGGTTTCATTCCCTACCGCTTCAAGGACGTCGTGCTCGATCGCGAGATCTTCTGGAACCGCTTCACGGGGTATCGACGCGGTCCGAAGAGCGACCCGCAATCGACGCCGAGCTACCGGTACTATCCCGGCCTGGGCAGCGTCATCACCTACAACAAGACCGCGTTGTGGCTGAACACGATGGAACGGTGGCTCGGCTGGCCCACGCTGCAGCGGATCCTGTCCACGCACTTCACGCGATGGCGGTTCAAGCACCCCAGGCCGCAGGATTTCTTCGACGTCGCCAACGAAGTGGCCGGACGCGATCTCGGGTGGTACTTCGATCAGGTACACCGCAGCTCGAACGTGTTCGACTACGGCATCCAGGAACTGCGAAGCGCCGCTGAAAACGGCCGCTTTCGCACGGAGGTGGTCGTCCGCCGGTACGGCGAGGCCATCTTCCCGGTCGACGTTCGCGTCACCTTCGACGACGGCGAGCACGTGACCGAGCACTGGGACGGACGCGATCGCTGGCACCTGTATGTGTACGACCGCGCGGCCAGGGCGCGCTCGGCCGAGGTCGACCCCGAGCGTGTGCTGCTGCTCGACGTGAACGCCACCAACAACACGAAGACCCTCGAGCCGAAAGGTCCGGCGGCCGCCACGAAGTGGTCGCTCAAGTGGATGGTCTGGCTGCAGGACTGCCTGCTCTCGTGGAGCGTCTTCGTATGAACCCTGTCCGCGCGTGGCGCGACGGCATCCGCCGTGTCGTCGCGGCGCCGCTCGTTCTCGCCGGCGTCTGGCTCATGACGACGCTTGTCAGCCTGCCGTTGACGCTGGCCGTCCGCGGCGAGATCGCGAACAACCTGGGCGCCAGCCTGACGGCCGAAACGGCCGCCGCCGGGGTGAATTACGAGTGGATGCAGGAGTTTGCCGATCAGGCAACCGGGCTCGGCGCCACCTTCAAGCCGACCGTCCTCGGCTTCGGCGCGGTGCTCGACAACCTCAGCGCCTTCATCGACAACACGGCGCGGCCGGTCGTCATCGTCGGCGCCGCAAGCGCGTATATCGCCCTGTGGTTGTTTGTGGCCGGCGGCATCATCGACCGCTACGCGCGCGATCGGGCCACGGGCGCGCACGGCTTCTTCTCGGCGTCCGGCGTGTTCTTCTTCCGGTTCTTGCGGCTGGCGATCGTGATGTTCGCCGTCTACGGCGTGCTGTTCGGCTACGTGCACCCGTGGCTGTTCGATCGCCTGTATACCCGCCTGACCCGCGAGGTCGGCGTCGAGCGGACGGCGTTCCTCATCCGCGCGGGACTGTACCTCGTCTTCGGCCTCGTCCTCGCCGCCTGCAATCTCGTCTTCGACTACGCCAAGGTCCGCTTCGTCGTCGAAGATCGGCGGAGCGCGCTCGGAGCGCTTGTCGGCGCGGTCCGCTTCATCCGCCGCAACGGCGCCGCCACCATCACCGTCTATCTGCTCAACGTCGCGTTGTTCGCGCTGACGCTCGGAGCGTACGCGGCCGTGGCGCCGGGCGCCGGCCGCACCGGCTGGACGATGTGGGTTGGCTTCGCGATCGGCCAGCTCTACATCCTGGCGCGGCTGTCCGTGAAACTGATCTTCTGGGCGTCCGAAACGGCCCTGTTCCAGGGCCGGCTGGCTCACGCCGGATACGTCGCCGCCGCCGCGCCCGCCTGGCCCGACTCGCCGTCAGCGGAAGCGCTGAGGTCCTGACTCGGGGCCCGAAACGACGACGTTAAACGCAGAGATCGCTGAGCCCGCAGAGTTTTCTTTAACCTTGAATTCTCTGCGGACTCTGCGTGCTCTGCGTTGATCGTGGATCGCTAATCTTTGGTCGTGGCTAGTGGCTGGGGACCAGCGAGACGGCGCGCACGGCTTTGACGATGTGGTTCGCCGAGATGCCGTACCGATCGAGCAGCTCGTCGGGTTTGCCGCTCCGGGGAATCGCGCGCACGGCCAGACGACGAACGGTCAGCCCGGCGCTCGCCACGGCTTCCGCGACCGCGTCGCCGATTCCGCCGGCGGCGTAGTGATCCTCCACGGTGATGATCTGGCCACCCGTCGCCCGCCCGGCAGCGATCAGGCCCTGGCTGTCAACCGGCGCCAACGAATAGAGATCGATGACGCGAATCGACGTGCCGGTCGCCTTCAGCTGGTCGTACGCCTTGAGGGCCTCGAAGACGGTGACGCCGGCAGCCACGACGGTCGCCACGTCGTCCCCGCTCTCTCTCAGCACTTTGAGCCCGCCGACCGTGAACGTCTCGTCGTTCGAGTAGATGACCGGCGTTTTCGGCCGGCTCGTACGAATGTACGCCGGACCGGGATGGTAGGCCGCGAGCGCCACCAGGCGTTCGGCGCTGACCGCATCGCACGGATAGAGGACGGTGATGTTCGGTTCGGCGCGGCACATCGCCAGATCTTCGAGCGCCATCTGCGACGGCCCGTCTTCGCCGATCGAGACGCCGGCGTGCGACCCGGCCATCTTGATGCCGACGTTGCTGATGGCGGCCATGCGGATGAAATCGGCCGCGCGCGAGAGGAAGCAGGCAAACGTGGACGGAAACGGAATCGCGCCGCGCGCCGCCAGACCCATGGCCGCGCCGATCATCACCTGCTCGGCGATGAAGTTCTCGTAGAACCGATCCGGGAACGCTTTCTTGAACTTGTCGCTGAACGTCGAATTCTTGACGTCGGCATCGAGCGCAACCACGCGCGAGTCGGCTTCGCCGAGCTTGACGAGCGCCACGCCGTACGCTTCGCGTGTCGCGACCTCTTCGCCCAGCTTGTACGCGGGCGGGGCGACGGCTTTGGGCGCCGGCGCCGCCGCCGGCGGCGCGGCCGGCTTCTGAATCTGCTTCGCGAGGTCCACGCCTGGCGGCGCGGGGACGAACTGTTGTTCGAGCTCGGCGAGCGCGCGATCGAGCTCCTCGCCTTTCTTGAACGCCCGACCGTGCCAGGCGTCCTTGCCTTCGACAAACGACACGCCTTTGCCCTTGATGGTGCGCGCAAGAATCATCGTCGGCTGGCCCTTGGTGCGGCGGGCTTCGTCGTAGGCGTCGAGGATCGCGGTCGAGATCGTGGCCGTCGATGACGATCGTGTGCCAGCCGAAGGCGCGCCACCGGCGTGCGATCGCGTCCATGTCGTGCTGCCACATCGTCGGGCCGCTCTGGCCGAGCGCGTTGACGTCGGTGATGCCGCAGAGGTTGTCGAGGCCGTCCATCGCGCCGACGTCGGCCGCTTCCCACACGGACCCCTCGGCCGACTCGCCGTCGCCGAGCAGCACGTACGTGCGGTAGTCCGATTTGACGCGCCGGGCGTTGAGCGCACAGCCGATGCGCCGCGCAGATGCCCTGTCCGAGCGAGCCGGTCGCGACGTCCACAAACGGCAACCGCGGCGTCGGATGTCCTTCGAGATCCGAGTCGATGCGTCGAAGGTTCATCAGATCGGCGCGATCGAACGCGCCCGCCTCGGCCCAGGCGGCATACAGGATCGGGGCGGCGTGGCCTTTCGACAGAACGAACCGGTCGCTGCCGGGATGGCGCGGATCCTTCGGATCGAACCGCATCTCGGCGAAGAAGAGCGCCGCCAGCAGATCGGCGGCCGAGCAGCACGTCGTCGGATGTCCGCTCGCCGACTCGGACGTCGACTTCAGCGAGTCGATGCGCAGGCGCGTGGCGACGTTCTTGAGAGCGGGGACGAGAGAGGACCGGTCTAATGGCATGGGAGGGTCGATTGTAGATTGTCGATTGCGGATTTCAAAGTACCGATTGCCAGTCGCCGGCGGCGAGACCGTAGACGGCGCCGGCCAGGCCGAGATCGGGCGCGGACGGCGCCAGCCACCGCAGAATCTGCGCGGCGTCGCGCCCGTAGTCGGCGCCGGACGCCACCACGGCCGCGCTTTGATACTCGTCCGAGCCGTGCAGCAACGCCAGCCGGCACAGGACCGATGCCGCCTCGCAGTTGAGTGCGAACGGCTTCGCGCCGTGGTCGCCGTCGAAGAAACCGCCGGCGTCAGCGTCCCACAACGTGCGCCGCGAAAACTGCACCAGCTCTTCGGCGAGCATCGAGTACGGCAGCCGGCTGGTGTGTTCAAACGCCGTCAGCAGCGCCGAGGCGGCGGCCATCTGGTCGGCCAGGCGCCCCCGCGACCCGCCGCCCGCGCTGGCCGTTCGAGACACACCTTCGCCGGGGCGGTACGCGCCACCCACGACGCGCTCGAGCTCGTCGATGGCTGCCTGAAGGATGTCGATCGAGCCGGCACGGTCGCTCAGGCGCAGGCACGCGTCCACGCCGGCGGCGGCGATGTCGATCCGGCTTTCGCGGCCCCATCCCGAGCGCAGGCTCGCGATCAGATCGCGGGCCGCGCTCTGCAGCCGGTCGTCGTCGGACACGGCGGCCGCTTCGCCGAACAGCAGCAGCCAGCCTGGATGCTCGTCTCGAGGAATCGCGGGCCACTGCCTCGAGGCCGCGCGCGAGCGCCGGCTCGAGGCGCCAGGCGGATGTCGTCGCGACCGGTCGCGCCGTAGCGGCGCAGCAGCAACCTGACGCGCCGCCGGCGTCGGCGCTTCTTCCCGCGCGAGCGCCTGCAGCACGACGTCGGTCACGCTCTCCATCGCACGCGAAATCATCTCAGACATTCCGCGTCAATCCTGTCATCGCGCTGATTCCGCGACCCGGCAATTATAATGACCAGAGTGACCCACACCATCACGCTTGTCCCGGGCGACGGCATCGGTCCCGAAGTCACCGACGCCGTGGTTCGGATTCTGAGCGCGGCGGGCGTCGTCGATCGAGTGGGAACGTCACGTCGCCGGCGTCATGGCCGTCGAGCGCGGGGACGCGCCGCTCCCGGCCGAGCTCATCGACGTCGATTCGACGCAACACGGTCGCGCTCAAGGGACCGGTGACGACGCCGATCGGCGAAGGGTTCACGAGCGTGAACGTCGGCCTGCGCAAGGCGCTCGACCTGTACGCCAACCTGCGCCCGGTCTGGAATCTGCCCGGCGTCCCGTCGCGATTCACGGACGTCGATCTCGTGATCGTCCGCGAGAACACCGAGGATCTCTACGCCGGGCTCGAGCACGAAGTGGTCCCCGGCGTCGTCGAGAGCCTGAAGATCATCACCGAGCGGGCCTCGACGCGCATCGCGCAGTTCGCGTTCGAGCTACGCGCGCCGGCACGGGCGCAAGACGCGTGACGGCGATTCACAAGGCCAACATCATGAAGCTCAGCGACGGACTGTTTCTCGAGTGCGTCCGGGCCGTCGCGCGCGAGTTTCCGGACATCGCCTACGACGAGCGCATCGTCGACGCCGCCTGCATGCAGCTCGTGCTGCACCCGGAACGGTTCGACGTGCTGGTGATGCCGAACCTGTACGGCGACATCGTCTCGGACCTGTGCGCCGGCCTCGTCGGCGGCCTTGGCGTCGTGGGCGCGGCCAACCTCGGCGCCGACTGCGCCGTCTTCGAAGCCGTCCACGGCAGCGCGCCCGACATCGCCGGCAAAGGCGTCGCGAACCCGACGGCGCTGCTGCTGTCGGCCGTCATGATGCTCCGCCACATCGACGAAGGGCGGCGGCGGACGCGTGATGCGCGCCCTCGAGCGCGTGCTCTCCGCCGGCACGGCGCGCACGCGCGACCTCGGTGGAAGCGCCACCACCATGGAGTTCGCCGACGCGGTCAGTACCGATGCTATAGTCGCGACCGGAGTCCATGCTCGACGAACTCTCCCAGGCGGTTCTCGCCCGCGAGGAAGTCGTCAAGTATCTGCGCGGCGGATACGGCGACAACGAGGCGCAGGCGCGCGAGCGCGTCCACGGCTACCTCGACGAGCTTCGCACCACGCAGCGGTACGGGATGTACCGGGCGCTGCAGCATCCGCTCTATCCCGATTCTCCGCAAGATCGAGAAAGTCCCGGAACAGCAGCACCACGCGCTGTCGGCCACGCGCGACCACCGCGTCGTCTACGCCTCGAACCACAAGAGCCACCTCGACTACCTGGTCGAACCGATCGTGCTCGACGACAGCGGCGTGCGGCCGCCGCTCATCGCCGCGGGCATCAACCTGTTCGGCGGACCGCTCGGGCTTATCCACCGGCACATCACCGGCGCGATCCCGATCCGGCGCAACACGAAGGATCCCGCGTACCTGATCACGCTCAAGGCCTACATCGCCGAGATCCTGAAGAAGCACGACCTGTTCTTCTATCCCGAGGGCGGCCGCAGCTACAGCGGCGAGCTGAAGGCGGCCAAGACCGGGCTGATTCACGCGGCGCTCACCGCCAACGCAGCCCAATCTGGTCATCGTCCCGGTCGCGCATCGCCTACGATCTCGTGCTCGAGGATCACATCCTCGCCAAGCAGGGCGTCAAGAAGCTCCAGCGGCCGTTCACGCGCGAGCTGGCCGAGATGGTGCGCTACGCCGTCGGCTACCGGTCGCGCGCCTTCGTCACGTTCGGCGTCGCCGATTCCGGTCGGCGACTGCGATCCGCAGTCGCGCAGCGACGTGCTGGCGCTGACGCGCCTCATCCGCGCGCGCATCGGCGCCTCTACAAGGTGCTGCCGACCGCCGTCTTTGCGCGGCCATGCGGCCGTCGATCACTCGGCGCGATCTCGAGGACGCGAATCGATCGCATGCTCGACGAGCTGTCCGCGCGCCAGGCGAACCTCGGCGTCACGAGCGGCACGGCAGGCGATTGACGAGGCGGCCGAACCGCTCGAAACGCGCGGCATCGTCGTGCTCGAACGCGGACGGTTCCGCGTGCGCGACCGCAACGTGCTGCGTACTACGCGCGGACCATCGAGCACCTCCTGGCGACCCCCGGCCGGACGCACTGATGCTCGACAGCGCATCGAAGGCGTTCTTCCACCTCCTCGCTCGAAGCCACGGTCTCAAGAAGCTGGCGTCGCGCTACGGCATGCGGCGGCCCGACGAGCTTCGCCCGCCGGTTCATCGCCGGCGAGACGACCGACCGAAGCCATCGACGCGGCCCGCGCCGCTCGAAGCGCCGCGGCCTGCTGCATCACGCTCGATCATCTCGGCGAGAGCGTCGACGAGCCTCGCCGACGCCGACGCCGGCCACGCGCGAGTACCTCGAGCGTCATCGACGCGATCGTCGCGGCCGGCATCGGCCGGAACATCTCGCTCAAGCTGACGCAGCTCGGCCTCGACGTCGACCGCGCCAGCGCGGTCGACAACCTGCGGACGAGTCCTCGACCGCGCGGAGCCGGCCGGCTTCTTCATCCGCATCGACATGGAGGGCTCGGCCTACACCGAGGTCACGCTCGACATCTTCGAAACGCTGTGGGGCCAGGGCTACCGGCAGATGGGCGTCGTCCTGCAGGCGGCGCTGTACCGCACCGAGGAGGATC
This sequence comes from uncultured Acidobacteriota bacterium, assembly GCA_963755195.1. Classification (GTDB taxonomy): domain Bacteria; phylum Acidobacteriota; class Vicinamibacteria; order Vicinamibacterales; family CAVVIG01; genus CAVQJU01. The sequence goes on from CAVWIZ010000003.1 coordinate 415,317, forward strand.
TGCCGCGCGTGATGCGGCTCGGCGCCCGCGTGCGCCTCGTCAAGGGCGCCTACAAGGAACCGAAGACGCGTCGCCCACCAGCACAAGCCGGACGTGGACGCGGCGTACGCGCAGGCTGATGAAGCTGCTGCTCGCCGGGAGCGAGTATCCCGCGATTGCCACGCACGACCCCGCCGATGCACGCGCTCGCGCGCCAATGGGCGGCCGAACGCGGCATCGGCGCCGGAACGATTCGAGTTCCAGCTGCTCTACGGCGTGCGGCGCGATCTGCAGACGTCGCTCGTCGAGCAGGGATACCGCGTGCGCGTCTACGTGCCGTTCGGACGCGAGTGGTTTCCCTACTTCATGCGCCGGCTGGGCGAGCGGCCCGCCAACATCGCGTCGGTTCTGAGGAGCCTCCGCGATGAACGTAAAACGTAGAACGTAAAACGGAAAACGGTCCGTTTTCGCGTTCTACGTTTCGCGTTTTGAGTAAACGCCCGCGTATCCGTTCGCGGCGACGAGCGCCGCGCGCTGCCGGTAGAAGTCGGGATCGTGGGGCATCCACGTCGCGAGACCGTCCACATAGCGGTTGCACATGCAGAACACGGCGGCGATGAGCACCGTGTCGTGAATTTCCAGATCGGTGGCGCCCTGCTCGCGGGCGCGCGCCACGTCGGCCGCCGTGACGCTCTTGCCGCCCTTCGCCGTCTTGCCCGCAATCGCCAGCAACGCCTTGAGCTTGGGCGAGATCGCCGCCGCCTGAAAGTCGTCCTTGACGTCAACGACCAGCGCTTCGTTCTTCAGATGGTGCGCGGCCACCGCGCCGTGGAAGGTCTGGCAGTACTCGCAGTCGTTCTGCGACGACACGTACGTCGCGATCAGCTCGCGTTCGCCGGGCGAGAGCGTGTGGGGGCCTCTCAGCAGGACATCCACCAGTTCGTTCAGCGGTTTGGCGGTTTCGGGCCGGAAGGCCATCGGGCCTCGGATGCCCGGCAGATCCGGAGGAAGCGTGATGTGAGCCATATTCAGTGGTCAGTGGTCGCATCAGAGTTACGAACGTTGAACATAGCCCTGCTTCGCCATTCGCTGGCCCATCTGGTCGTAGGCGGCCGGATCGGTCGGCGTCAGCGTCGCGAGCCCGTCCACGTAGCGATTGAACATGGAGAAGGCGGCGGCGATCAGCACGGCGTCGTGGATTTCCCTGTCGGTGGCGCCTTCCGCCCGCGCGCGCTCGACGTCGGCGGTCGTGACGTTCTTGCCGCCCTGCTGGACCTTGCCCGCGATGGTCAAGAGCGCCTTCAGCTTTGAAGACACCGGCGCCGACTGGTAGTCGCGCTTCACGGCCTCGACCACGTCGTAGTTGCCGTCGAGGTGATGGGCGGCGGCGGCGCTGTGGCTCGCCTGGCAGAAATGGCAGTCGTTTCGCGAGGACACGTACGCGGCAATCATTTCCCGCTCGCCGCGGGTCAGCGTGTTGGGGCCCCGGAGCAGCTCTTCGGCGAGCTCGCGCATCGGTTTCGCCGTCTCGGGGCGAAACGCGAACGCACTGGTAATGCCGGGAAGACCCTCGGGTAGCGAGATGTGCGGCATGGGAACCTCAGGGGAAAGTGAAAAGTGCAAAGGTCAAAGTGCAAAGTAAGTAGATAAGTAGATAAGTACAGAAGTGGGCGGGTGGCTCAATAGTGAAAACGGACTAGCAGGTTAAGCTGAAGGGACCATGCGTCAGCATCGAATCGTCGCCATCACCGGCGCCTCCGCCGGCATCGGCCGCGCGACGGCCTTGCGTCTGGCGCGCGACGGGGCGTCCATCGTGGCCTGCGCGCGGCGCGGCGACCGTCTCGAGCGGCTCGCCGCCGAAATCGAGGCCGCGGGCGGCCAGGCGCTGCCGGTCGTCGCCGACGTCACGCGCGAAGACGACATGGCAACCCTGGTCGCTCGCGCCGTCGAGCACTTCGGCCGGCTCGACGTGATGATCTGCAACGCGGGCTTCGGCATCTACGGCGCCATCGACGACATCGCGCCCGCGCAGATGCAGAAGCTGATGGACGTCAACTATCTTCGGCACCTACTACGCCGCCCGCGCGGCGCTGCCGGTGTTCCGACGGCAACGGACGCGGCCACGTCGTCATCGTGTCGTCGATCGTCGGCAAGCGCGGCGTGCCGTACATGGGCGCGTACTCGGCGACGAAATTCGCGCAGGTCGGCCTGGCCGAATGTCTGCGCGCCGAGCTCGCCGGATCGGACATCCACGTCAGCGTCGTCTACCCGGTGTCGACCGACACGGAGTTCGTCGACGTCATGGTGCGCGAGACCGGCATCGACGTCAGCCGATCGCTCGGGCCGCCGCAGACGGCCGAGCAGGTCGCCGACGCGATCGCGCGCGCGATCGCCCACCCGGTGCCGGAGGTGTACCCGTACCGGAAGGCGCGCGGGCTCGTGCTGGCTGAACGCGATCGCGCCGGGGTTCTGCGATCGCTTCGTCAAGAGGTTCGGGCGCCAGCCGTGCCAGCCGACGAGCCGGTGCGGGGCACCGTCGAACCGTGAGTGACCTCGCGTTCGACGCGCGCGAACGACATCGCGACCGCCGTCCGCGACGGCCGGCGGCCGCGCGCTCATCGTCGGCGGCTGGGTGCGCGACCGCCTGATGGGCCGCGACTCGAAGGACATCGACCTCGAGGTGTACGGCGTCGCCGTCCGAGCGGCTGCGACCGCTGCTCGAATCGCTCGGCCGCGTCGAAACCGTCGGCGAGAGCTTTCAGGTCTACAAGATCGGCGACATCGACGTGTCGCTGCCGCGCCGCGAATCGAAGTCGGGCCGCGGCCATCGCGGCTTCGACGTCACCGGCGATCCCGACGATGTCGGTCGAGGAGGCCGCGCGGCGGCGCGACTTCACCGTCAACGCCATCGCCTGGGATCCGCTGACCGACGAGTACCTCGATCCGTTCGACGGCCGCGGCGACATCGACCGCCGCCTGCTGCGCGTCGTCGATCCGGCGACGCTTCGCCGACGACAGCCTGCGCGTGCTGCGCGCGCGTCCAGTTCGCCGCGCGGTTCGAGTTCACGCTCGACGACGCAGGCGCGCGAGCTGTGCCGGTCGATTCGCGCTCGACGATCTGCCGGCCGAGCGCGTCTGGGGCGAAATCGAGAAGCTGCTGCTCGCGCCGCGGCCGTCGATCGGCTTCGCGCTCGCGCTCGAGCTCGGCGTCGTCGCGACAGCTGTTTCCGGAGCTGCAGGCGCTCGCCGGCTGCCCGCAGGAGCCCGAGTGGCATCCGGAGGGCGACGTCTGGGTGCACACGCTGCAGGTCGTCGACCAGGCGCGGCACGCGCATCGACGATCTGCCGCGTCCGCAGCAGATCGCCGTCATGCTCGGCGCGGTGTGCCACGACTTCGGCAAGCCGGCGACGACGGCGTTGATCGACGGCCGCATCCGATCGATGGATCACGAGGAGCAGGGCGTCGCGCCGACGACTGGCGTTTCTCGATCGGCTGAACGTGCACTCGATCGACGGCTACGACGTGCGCGCGGCAGGTCGCTCGGCCTCGTCGCGCAGCATCTGAAGCCGGGCGCGTGGTTCAAGGTGCGCGACGAGGTCGGCGACGGCGCGTTCCGGCGGCTCGCGCAGAAGGTCGACCTCGAGCTGCTGGCGCGGCTCGCGAAGTCGGATTGCCTCGGCCGCGAGCCCGGGCGACTTCGACTGCACGGCCATGGACTGGTTTCTCGAGCGCGCGCGGTCGCTCGGCGTCGAGCATCGGCCGCCGGCGCCGATTCTCCTCGGCCGCCATCTGCTCGCGCTCGGCCTCACACCCGGCCCGCGCGTCGGCGAGATTCTGAAGGCGGTCTACGAGCAGCAGATGGACGGGACGGTCACGACGCTCGAAGACGCGACCTCAGCCGCGCGACGCCTTCTCAAACATGGGGCTGGGACTAGAGCGTCTTCCATTTCCGTGTAGTGCGGCTCGATAAGACGATTCGAACGCAGAGCACGCAGAGGACGCGCAGAGATCGCAGAGCGATTCGACGCGGCGCCGCAAAGCGGCGGCGGTGGTTGAGAGCGATTCCTGTGCTCTCTCGGGTTGATCGTCTTTCGCCGCATCCTCACCCGTGGAGGGTCCTTCGTCGTGTGCTTCGTGTCTTCGTGGTAGCCATCCGCAGGCTCAGAATCCAGAGCTACAGAGAAACGAAAACTGGTCTAGGGGCTGGGGACTGGGGCGATGCCACAGGATTCTCAGTTCAGGACGCGGTCGAGGCGAAGCTCGAAGCCGGGGAGGAGCGGGGTCGTGACGACGGCGTCCTTCTCGAATCGGAGCGGCGGCAGGAATCCGTCGGCACCGCGGCGATAGATCGTGACATCGTCGCGATTCGGATCGACCAGCCAGTACTCATCGACTCCGACTCTTTCGTAGAGGTCGCGCTTCAGCCGCTCGTCGCGAGACCGCGTGCCGGGTGAAAGAATTTCAACCACCAAGTCGGGCGCCCCTTGCAGGTTCTTCGCCGTCAAGAGGTGCGCACGACTCTTGGACAAATAGATCAAATCCGGCACAACGACGTCGGTGAACGACAGCACGACGTCGAACGGCGCGCTGAAAAGCTCCCCAATCGGATGAGCCTCAAGGTAGGACTGCATCAAGTAGAGCAGATTCAGAGAGATCCGCTGATGCCGCGTGATCGGCGACGCGGTCACGTAGTGGACCCCGTCGATGATCTCGTGTCGGAGATCGTCGTCCGGGAACAGCTCGTAGTCGGCGTAGGTGAGCTTGGTCTTGGAATGTCCAGGTTCCACTATCACGTCCTCCTCTATCACCTCCGGTGAGCACGGATCTGTACCATCGTCACTTGACCGACGATCCGTTCCGTTCCGAGTACGCGAAGCAAGAGAACGAACCAGAAATGGCCCGGCTCGTTCTATGAGACGATAGCCCGCGAGGGGACAGGCAATATGCGCTATCGCGTTCTCGCGCGCTGTTTGGCGGGCTTCTGTGGTGCCGTACTTTCTGACCTCGATCCACTCGCCGGGACTCGCTCAAGGACAGGCGCGACCGGGCAATCGCGACCGGCTCGCGAAGACCGTGGACGGCGCCGCGCGCGCCCGACGGCCACGCCGACCTGCAGGGCGTTTGGGAAAACAACAGCGCCACTCCCCTCGAGCGTCCCGCGCAACTGGCAGACAAGCCCCGGCTGTCCGATTCCGAACTGAATGATCTCAGGGCACGGGCGGCCAGGCTCTTCTCGGCCGACGCCGATGCTGCGTTCGGCGATGGCTTCTACCTGGCGCTCCTCGCCGACACCAACGGCGGCGGGCGCGGCACCGGCACCTACAGCGCCAACTGGCTGCCCGACCGGAATCTCGAGCACCGCACCTCGCTCATCATCGATCCGCCGGACGGGAAGCTCCCGCCGCTCACCGAGGACGCGACGCGTGCGCGGGCGATGGCCGCGGCGGCGAGGCCGCGCTTTCCGCGCGGTCCCGAAGACATGTACGTCACGGATCGGTGCATCTCGTACGGCATCCCGGATCTGTTCGCGGCCTACATGAGCCTGTATCACATCATCCAGACGCCCGACTACGTCGTCATCGCAATGGAGAAGATTCACGACACGCGTGTCATCCCGCTCGACGGGCGTCCGCATCCGTCTCCGCGGATCCGGCAGTACCTCGGCGACTCGCGCGGCCACTGGGAGGGCGACACGCTCGTGGTCGAGACCACCAACTTCCACCCGAACGGCAACGGAATGGGCGGGTTGTTCCGATACGCCGATCAGAACCTCACGCTCACCGAACGCTTCACGCGATCCGCGCCCGACGCCATCGACTACCAGTTCACGGTCGACGATCCCACGGTCTGGACACGGCCGTGGACCGCCATGGTGCCCTGGACGGCCGCCAGGGGCGCCATCTACGAGTACGCGTGTCACGAGGGCAACTACAGCATTGCAAATATGCTGAGCGCCGCGCGTGCCGAGGAGAAAGCGCAGTAGCGATCGCGCTCAGGTCAGGACGCGGTCGAGCTGGAGCTCGAAGCCTGGCAAGAGCGGAGTCGTGACGATGCCGTCCTTTTCGAAGCGGACTGGCGGCAGGAAGCCTTCGGCGCCGCGGCGATAGATGGAGACGACGTCGCGCTCCGGATCGACCAGCCAGTACTCCTCGACGCCCACGCGTTCGTAAAGGTCGCGTTTCAGCCGCTCGTCGCGAGACCGTGTGCCTGGTGAAAGAATTTCAACAACCAAGTCCGGTGCACCTTGCAGATTCTTCGCTGTCAACAGGTGCGCCCGAGACTTGGAGAGGTAGATCAGATCGGGAACCACTACGTCGGTGAACGACAACACGACGTCGAAGGGCGCATAGAAGACTTCACCGATTGGGTGAGTCTCGAGGTGGGAGCGGATCAAGTAGAACAGATTCATGGAGATCCGCTGATGCCGCGTGACGGGCGACGCGGTCACGTAGTGCTCCCCGTCGATGATCTCGTGTCGCAGACCATCGTCCGGGAACAGCTCGTAGTCGGCGTAGGTGAGCTTGGTAGGAGAATGTCCCGGCTCCACTAACACCTCACTGAGCACACATTGTACCATCGTCACTTTGAGCTACCCGTCCCCCGCGTCCTGCCTGTCCTGCCCTTCCTGCCCTTCCTGCCCTTGTACAATCGCACGATGGCCCGATACACGCTCGTCTACGGTGTGCGACTCGTTCCCGAAGGTACGCTGACGGGCGCCAGCGAAGCGACGCTGACGCTCTTGGATGGCTCCAAGGCCGGCGTGACGCTGCACACCATCGACGGCACGATACCGCAACTCCGCCGCGCGCTCGACCGGAGCTTCGACGCGTTTTTTGATTTGCTGCCTGGCGCGGAAGAGGAAGACCTGGAAAAGTTCGGAGATTAGACGCCGATCTACGCCGGTTTCGTTTTCAGCAGGCCAATCTGGATGAGCACCCCGGAGAAATCGTAGATCGGCTGCGAATGCACGATGTGGTGTTCGTTCACATGGCAGAACCACACCATCGGGGCCCGAAACGGTTTGCCTGTGGGCGGCAGTCCGAGAAAGCCGCCGGTGTCGGTGCCCGACAGGACGAACAACTGCGCGAAACGGTCCTCCTCTGCCACCACGTCACCCGCCATGATCGTGAGGTCGGGAAACCCCTTGAACCAGGCGTCGTACACCTGCGCAATCGCCGAGCGGCCGGTGATCGCGGCGCCTGCCGTCGGACTTTCCATCACGCACGCCTCGGCATGCTCGGCGGCGATCGCGATGGCGTCACGCCTGTTAAGCGCCGTTTGGCACCGCGCGACCAGGGCGATAATCTCGTCACGAGTCATGACTGGGCGCTTCGCCACTCTTCGAGCAGCCGCGCCGCGTTGCCTCCGACCGAATGCAGCGTCGGCGCCCATCCGAGCGCTCGCGCGCGCGGGCTTCGCACCACCTGATCGAGCGCCAGCGCGTCGGCAAAGAGTCCCATCTTCGCTCGCGCTTCTTCGATCGGCACGTGGCGCACGTCGGGCCGGACGGGCACGTACGGCGGGATGGCGGCGACGATGTCGTTGACGCGCTCGTCGCCCTCGTCGTTGGCGTGAAAGATCCCCGACGGCGTCCGTGCTGCCGGCCAGCCTGGCGTACAGGTCGGCGAGGTCGCGATCGTAGACGAGCGGCCAGTGATTGTTGCCGTCGCCGACCACGCGCACGAGGCCGTTGAGGCCGATTTGAACAGGTCGCCCACGATGCCGCTGCCGCCGCCGTAGACGACGCCGGGCCGCACGACCATCGGTCCGCAGATGATCGGTCGCGGCCGCGAGCACGAACTGCTCGTGAGCCGGTCGCCACGCGCGTCAACGCAATCGGGTTGACCGGCGTGTCCTCGACGGCCGGTTCGGGCGACGGCCGAGCACCCACACGCCGGACGTGTAGATGATGAAACGCCTGGCCGGCGCCGGCACGCGCGGCCGTACGCGGACGCTTCGCCGCCGTGCACGATCATCTCGAGCGCCGCTGCTCGACTCGCCGGACCGCGTCCCGACGCTGCCGTCGTACGCGGTGTGCACGTAGCCGTCCTGCGCGTCGACGCTGCTCCGAAACGACTCGGGTTCGGCGAGGTTGCCGATGACCGGATGCGCGCCGCGTGCGGCCACACGCCGCGCCTTCTCGTTGTCGCGCACGAGCGCGGTCACGTCGTGGCCGGCGCGCACAAGCGCGTCGAGCACGGCGCGGCCGACGTAGCCGGTCGCACCAGTGAGAAAGATCCGCATCGCGGGCGTATATCATAGTTCACTCGTGCCTCGCGACACGCTCATCGACTTTTTCCAGGACTTCTCGACCGTTCGCGGCGACTTTCTTGTGTACGACGACGGCTTCAGAATCCGCTCTTACACGTACGAAGACATCGGCCGCATGGCGCGGGAATTCGCGGCGCGCCTCCATGCTGCCGGCCTCCGCAAGGGCGACACCGTCGTCTTCTGGAGCGAGAACCGCCCCGAGTGGATCGCGGCGTTCTGGGGGTGCCTCCTCCGCGGCATCGTCGTGGTCCCGATCGACTATCGCGCGTCGCCGGACTTTCTCGTGCGCGTGAGCCGGATCGTGTCGGCCCGGCTCATCCTCGTCGGGCAGGATGTGCCGGCGCTTCGCGCGGTTCCCGGCACGCCGGTCTGGACACTTCACGAGCTCGAGTGGCCGGTGGCCGAGCCGCCGGCCCTCGCCCCGGTCGCCATCACGCGCGACGACGTGGCCGAGATCATCTTCACGTCGGGCGCGACGGCCGAGCCCAAGGGTGTGGTGATCACGCATCGCAACGTGCTGGCGAACATCGTGCCGGTCGAGCGCGAGGTGCTGAAGTATCGCAAGTGGAGCCGTCCCTTCTTCCCGCTGCGGTTTCTCAACCTGCTGCCGCTCAGCCACATGTTCGGCCAGGCCATGGCCACGTTCGTCCCGCCGATGCTGCAGGGCGTCGTCGTGTTCATGCGCGGCTACAACCCCGTCGACATCGTCGCCCAGGTGCGCAGCCGGCGGATTTCGGTGGTCGTCTGCGTGCCGAAGATCCTCGACGTCCTGCGCGAGCACGTGCTTCGCATTGCGCCCGAGGCGGCGAGCCCCAGCCCGAAGCGGCACTGGACGCGCCGGTGGTGGCATTTCCGCGCGATTCATCGGCTGTTCGGCCTGAAATTCTGGGCGTTTGTCGTCGGCGCCGCGCCGCTCGACAGCGCCCTTGAAGCCTTCTGGTCCGAGCTGGGGTTCGTGGTCGTGCAGGGGTACGGCCTGACCGAAACCGCGCCGATCGTCACCTTGAATCATCCGTTCGGCACTCAAAAAGGGTCGGTGGGGAAAGTGATCGCCGGCGTCGATGTGAAGATCGCGCCGGACGGCGAAATCCTGGTGCGCGGCGAGAACGTCACGACCGGCTACTTTCATGCCGCCGAGGAAACCGCGCGGGCCTTCGAGGACGGCTGGTTCCACACGGGTGACGTCGGCGAAATCGGGACCGACGGCGCGCTGTTCATCCGCGGGCGCAAGAAGGAAATGATCGTCACGCCCGAGGGGTTGAACGTCTTTCCCGAAGACGTCGAGCGGGTGCTGAATGGTATCGGCGGCGTTCGCGATTCCGCGGTCGTCGGCGTGCCGGTTGGCGGGGAAGAACGTGTACACGCCGTGATGGTGCTCGAGCCTGCCGTCGAGATCGACGCAGTCATCAGGTCAGGCCAACGCCGCGCTGGCCGACCATCAGAAGATCCGGCGCGGGCTCGTGTGGCCGGAGCCGGAGCTGCCGCGCACCGAAGGGACCCGAAAGCTCAAGCGCACGGCGATTCGCGCATGGGTGGCGGGCGGCACCGCGCCGCCGACCACGGCGCCGGCCGATCGCCTGTCCGCGCTCATCAGCAAGTACGCGGGCCGCACCGACCTGCCTCCGTCAACGACGCTCGAGGAGCTCGGGCTCAGTTCGCTCGAGCGCGTCGAGCTGATGGTCGCGCTCGAAGATGCGTTTCAGACGCGCCTCGACGAAGGCGCGTTCTCCGGCGCCCGCGATCTCGGGGAGCTCCGATCGCTCGTGGAGCACGCGCCGACGAGCGACGCGCCGGCGAGCGAACCTGTCGATTTTCCGACGTGGAATCGCTCGTGGCCGGCGCGCGCCGTGCGGCGCGCCAGCCTGCCGACGTGGATCCTGCCGCTCGCCCGCGTATTCGCATGGATTCGCGTGGACGGCCTCGAGCGGCTCGATGCGGTGACCGGCCCGGTCATCTTCGCCGCCAACCATCAGAGCCACATGGACGTGCCGGTCATCCTCGCGGCGCTGCCTCGCCGATGGCGCTACCGCGTGGCGCCGGCCATGGCCAAGGAATTCTTCAAGCCGCACTTCTTTCCCGCCGAACACACGCGACTGGCCTGGTTCACCAACAGCCTGAACTACTGGCTCTCCGCGTTGTTCTTCAACGCCTTTCCCATCCCGCAGCGCGAGGCCGGGGCCCGGCAGACGCTCCGCTATGCGGGCGACCTGCTGGCGCACGATTTCTCGGTGCTCATTTTTCCCGAGGGCAAGCGCACCGACACCGGCGCGATCGGCCGGTTCCGTCCGGGCGTCGGGATGATGGCGTCGCGGCTGGACGTGCCCGTGGTGCCGGTGCGCGTCGTCGGTCTCGACAAAGTGCTGCACCACACCTGGCGAATGGCCAGGCCCGGACGCGTGCGCGTGGCGTTCGGCGCGCCCCTTCGGCTGACGGGGGACGACTACGAGGCGCTCGCGAAGCAGGTCGAAGACGAGGTCAAACACTTGGCATTGGATAATTGAGTAATCGAGTAATCGGGTAATCGGGTAATCGGGTAATTGATTGGACAATTGGGGCGATTCGGCAATCCCAATTGCCAAATTGTCCAATTACCCGATTACCCAATCCGTTCCTGTGTCACAATAGTTGTCAGGAAATAGAAAGGATTGCTAGCTGATTGAGCAAGGACGATCTGATCGACATGCAGGGCACGGTCGTGGCGGTTCATAGCGGCGGGCTCTACCGCGTGCAATGTGACGCCGGCCACGAAGTGCTGGCCCAGCTCAGCGGCCGCATGCGCCGCTTCCGCATCAAGGTGGTTCCAGGCGATCGGGTAACCGTGGGCGTCTCGCCGTACGATCCGGTCAGGGGCATCATCACGTTCCGTGCGCGCTAGCCAAAACACCGTTTGAACTCAAACACAACCGATAGACGATCTCGCCGCCCACAGCGATCGACGCGCGGCCCCGCGCGCAGAAGTGCGCACACACCGGCGCCGCGAACCGCGTCGCAGACGCCCGCCCTCGAACCGACGCTCTGCGACACCACACCAATTCCGTTTGCGTCGCTGAACCTCGACGCCCGCCTGCTCGAAGGCATTCGCGATCTCGGGTTCAGCGAAACGCGTGCGATTCAGAGCGCGGTGATTCCGCTGGCGCTCGCCGGAGACGATCTCATCGCGTGCGCCGAAACCGGCAGCGGCAAGACCGCCGGGTTCGTCCTCCCGATGCTGCAGCGGCTGCTCGCGTCAGGACGCGGCGCGGAAGCGCCCGCGGTCCACAAGACCGCCCACGCTGGCGCCGCCGTTCACCAGTCAAAGAGTCGTGTATTGGTCCTCGCGCCGACGCGTGAGCTTGCCGTCCAAATCGAAGACGAAATCCACGGCCTTTCGTATCACACCAAGGTCACCAGCGCAGCCGTCTATGGCGGCGTCGAAATGGGCGGCCAGGAGCGCGCGCTCCGCGCGGGCGTGGACATCATCGTCGCCACGCCGGGACGCTTGATCGACCACATGCGGCAGCAGAACGCCGACCTCTCGGGCGTCGACCTCCTCGTGCTCGACGAAGCCGATCGCATGATGGACATGGGGTTCTGGCCCGACGTGCGGCGCATCATCTCGGCGCTCCCCGTCAGCCGCCAGACGCTGCTCTTCTCGGCGACGATGCCCGACGATGTGGTCCGGTCGGCGCTCGAAATCGTGCGGGCGCCAAAGTTCGTCCAGGTGGGACTCCGCAGCGCCCCCGCGCGCAGCATCACGCACCACGCGCACACGGTGGCCGCGAACCAGAAAATCGAGTGGCTGATCGAGCATCTGCGCCGCCCTGAAGGCCCCGTGCTCCTGTTCTCACGAACGAAAATCGGCGCCGACCGGCTGGCACGGAAGCTCGCATCGGCGGGCGTGCGCTGCATCGCGCTCCACTCGGATCGCACGATGGATCAGCGCCGGCAGGCCGTGGAAGGTTTCCGCGGGGGGAAGTACAACGTGCTCGTGGCGACCGACATCGCGGCACGCGGGCTCGACATCGACGGCATTCACACCGTCATCAACTACGAAGTGCCCGACTCGCCCGATACCTACGTGCACCGCGTGGGTCGAACGGGACGAGCCAACGAAGTGGGCCGCGCGATCACGCTCGTCTCGCCGGAAGAGCGGCGCGCCCTCGCGGCGTTAGAAAAATCCGTCGGCGTTCATTTACAATGAGATCCGATGGCTGACCCGTTTGCTCCCGCGCCCCCGCCTGACACGCCAGCGAGCTCTGCCGTTGAACCGCCGACCGAGTCGCCGGCGGTGGCCCGCTTCAAGTCGTGCCGCTGGCGGCGTCCGCCTGAAGACGGACCGGAATGCTGCGGCCACCGCGACGTGCTGCCAATGGCCGGCTCGACGGGTTTCGATCCTGAAGCCTGGTGTCCCGGGTGCAACTTCTACAAGCTCCGCCGGACTCCCAAAAAGCGCAGCCCCGACGAGTACAGGTATTAGATAGGGCTGAGAGGCTAAGTGCTGAGGGCTAGCGCGAATGCTTTCGGATCAGCCCTTAGCCTTCAGCCCTTAGCCCTACTCGGAGAATTCCCTCGCCAGTTCCACCCACTCGCCTTGCGGGGCGAGTTGTTGGTACGAGCGCCAGTGCGGGCGGGCGTCCTCCGAGAACCCCATCTTTTCGAACGTCACGGCGAGATAGAAATGCGCGTCCGCGTATAGCGGGTTCAGCCGCAGCGCCTCGAGGTAGCAGGCCTGGGCCTCCGGGAACCGATTGAGGTCGTGGTAGATGTTCCCGAGGTTGAAGTGCGCCTCGAAGAAATCTGATTCGAGGCCGATGGCGCGCTCGTAGAGGGCCTGCGCTTCGGCCAGCTCGTCGCGGCTGTAATGAATGTTGGCGAGGTTGATGAGCGCCGCCACGAGGTACGGGTCGCACTCGAGCGACTTCCGGTACGCCGCCGCCGCTTCCTCCAGATTCACCTCGTCGCCATCGTCGAGCGCCGAGCCCGCCCGGAAATAGTCCTCCGCCATCGCGGTGTCGCGGACGGCGGCGTTTGACCGATCGGTGCGCGCCGCGGCGCTCTCCACCGCCGGCCGCCGGAGCGTGATGATCTTGGCCGGCGCCGCGTCGAGACGGAAGTCGAACGCGAGCTGGCCATGCCGCGACGCGGTCAAGGTCCGAATGACGCTCCGGAACGAGACGCCGCTCGCCAGCTCGTCGTTGGCCTGCTTGATCGCCCCCAGGTCGGAAAACGCGAAGAACGTGTCGGCATTGGTGCGGAGCAGCGGGCGGATGAGGCCGCACTTCACCATGTACCTGATGTGATCGTCGCGCAAGGCCCGGTAGCGGACGAGCAGATCGCGCGTCGCGTGATATTGGCGCTTGAGCGCCTCAGGCGATGGCACGTTCGCCAGGTGGCAGAACTCGTCTTCGCTGAGAATCCGAATCCGGGCGCCCTCGGCGTTCAGCTCCTCGGCGCGCTTGAGCTTGTTGCTCCGTTCGCGCGGGGCATCTTCACCCAACGATGCGGCAGCGGCCGGCCCGAACCCTTCCGAGCCGACGACCACCATCGTCGTCTTCGCGTTGACGTCGTCGGCGGTGGCGCCGCCGAGACGCGCGACGAGCGCCCACGCATCCTTGCGGCCGAGCGAGCTCAACTTACCGGTAAAAACGACGAGCTGTGCCGCGAGTGGCTGAGGGTTCGGCAGATTCGACGTCGTGAAGGGCAAACGGCCTCCGCTTGTCTTGCGTGCGGGTCGTGTCCGCATTCAGGCGGACAACAAACGGGGGGAACGGTTCCAAAGATGATGGAGAATGATTCGAATGTCAATGGTGAATCTTCTGGCGGGCGACGTCGGCGGCACCACGACACGGCTCGGTCTCTTCGAGAAGACGTCGTCGCGGCCGCGCTCGTTGGCCACGCGTGTGTTCACCACGCTCGATTTCCCCGATCTGCAGACGATGGCCGACGCGTTTCTGAAAACGGAGGGACGCGGCGCGCCGCCCGAGTCGGCGTGCTTCGGCGTGGCCGGACCCGTCGCCGACAACGTCGCCACGCTCACCAACGTCCCGTGGCGCGTGGATGCGCGGATCCTCGCCCACGCGCTCAAGCTGACGCGGGTCAGCCTGCTGAACGATCTCGAGGCCATGGCCCATTCAGTAAACGTGCTCCACGACTCGGAGGTCCACGTACTGCAGGAAGGACGGAAAAACACCGCCGGCAACATCGCCGTGATCGCGGCCGGAACCGGGCTGGGCGAAGCCTTTCTGCACCGCGTGGACGGCCGGTTCGTCGCGGTCGCCTCAGAGGCGGGCCACGCGGACTTCGCCGCCCGGACCGATCGGGATGTCAGCCTGCTTCACGACCTCGTCCGGCGCTACGGACGCGCCGAAGTCGAACACGTCGTGTCGGGCCGCGGTCTGGTCAACATTCATCGCATCAGCCACACCGCCCCGTGCAGCGCGGCGATCGACCTCGAGACCCCGCACGCCTCGGCCGCGATTTCGGCGGCCGCGCTCGCGCGCGTCTGCCCGGGCTGCATCGACACACTGAGCCTGTTCGTCGAGGCCTACGGCGCGGAAGCGGGCAATCTGGCACTCCGCACCCTGGCAACCGGAGGCATCTTCATCGGCGGCGGCATTGCGCCGAAGATCCTGCCCGCGCTGACAACCGGTCGATTTCTCGATGCGTTTCGCGCCAAGGCGCCGTTTGAAGCGCTGCTCGAACAGGTGCCGGTAAAAGTGGTCCTGAATGCTGAGGCAGGCCTGCTCGGCGCTGCGAATTTCTGTTCACATATCTGACAGAAACGACAGCGAGTGAACACCAGCGACCGTTCCCGATCGAAAGACAATTTTGATCGGGCGCCCAGCGGCCGTCGTTAAGGTATTCTGCGGTGGCTGTGATTTGGTTCTTCGACAAAGAAGGCGAGCGACTTCGCTACGAAATTACGCACGATCGCCACTCGGGCCGCTATCGCGTCGTCGTCACGCGGCCTGACGGTTCGGAGTCGGTCGAGGAAGTCGAGCAGCCCAACGAGCTCATCGCACGATCGGCCGAGCTGATGAACACGCTTCGCAACGAGGGGTGGCGCGTCGGCTGACGACGTAGATCAAACCGGCGCTCACCGACGACGCGGCCCGCGATTCAATGCAACCACGAAGACACGAAGACACAAAGAACAGATCGACCGTGATAGTCTCCTCCGCTACTTCAGCCATCGATACAGGAGGAGCCAATGCTGTCATTGCCTATCAACGCCGAAACCTTCAAGCGATCTTTTCTAGGTGGGGACGGGACATTGGAAATCCAGTCGGACGGCGATGTCTGGCAAACCCTCGTCCAGAAAGGCGACACGTTCAAGCCGAACCCCGGCGAAGTCGACCAGCTCGTCGAGCTCAAGGTCGGAGTCGGATCCACGAGAGCGGTGACGCTCGGCAAGCAGGACGGGCTGAACCTGACGTTTGGCGGAGCGTTCGAGGCTGCCAATCAGATCGAGCTGATTTGGCCGGATAGCACCAATCCGATCCTCACGCAGTTTGGCTTCGTGCTCGCGCCCGGCCAGCTTTACGTCCACCTCCTGATGTCGGCGCAAGGGAACGCCTCGGCCGCCGGTCATTTCGACGTGCCCGCAGGTGTCAAGGTCAACTTCGGGCTGAAGGCAGGTGGCCATGCGTCGTACGAGCTGCTGAAGCGTTTCAATGATTCCGTGCCGGCTCGCGACATCCTCGGCGAGCTCTTCAAGTCCGTCCACCTGCCGCAGCAAATCGACACAGTCGACAAGATTCCGCCACCGGGCGATGTCGTGATCGTGCGTTTCGGCGGCTACCTCAATCTGAGCGCAGGCATCACGTGGGGTTATTCCCTGAGCGGGTCGAAGGCGCTGGATGTCCCGCGGCTCGAGCTCGAAATCGAGTACGCGCTCAAGGTCGCGGCGTCAATCAGCGTCGGCTACAAGCTCGCCGGAGACTTCGAATTGCAGGCGAGCCGCGGATCCCCTGACGGCTGGGTGCGGTACGTGGTCAAGAAGAGCCGCGAGTCTGAGTTCTCCTTCGCAGCCGACCTGGGCGCGGATCTGAAGGTGAAACTGAAAGGGCTTCCCCAGGGCGAAAAGGCCGCCGACGCCTTCATCGCCCAGGTGCTGGGGGCGGATGCCGAAAGCGTCCTCAATGCGCTGGCGAAGGCACGCGAGCTGAGCACGCTCGACGCGTTGAAGAAGGAAGTCAGTCGACTCGCGTCGGGCGCCGTCGACAAGCTGGCGATGGTCTGGGTGGACAAGGCGCTCAACCAGGAGAACGTCAAGGCCTTCTTCGATCGCGTCGGCAAGGCCATCGAGGAGTACGAAAACGTCGACAAGCGGATCATCCAGCTGTACGACGAGGCCCTCGCCGACATCCCCAAGCTCACGCGGACCCTCGACCTGCTGGCCTCGCTGACGCCGGAGCATCTCAAGGAGCTTCTGGGAAACGCAGCAGGCGGCATCGTGAACCAGGACGCAGTCGACTTCGTGATGCGCACGTGGGGCGACGACGTGTTCGACCTGCTGCTGGAGAAGGCGGCATACGACCAGTTCCAGGCCTTCGTGAAAAAGGCGCAGGACTTCCTCGAGGAGGGGGCCCACGAGCACATCAAGACGCTGATCAAGACGGTGAAGGCGGATCTGCACCTCGACGACCTCGTCGCCAAGCTGAAGAAAGTGACCGACGTGCGAACCATCGTCGACGATCGGTTGAAGGGGTTGACCGAACGGCTCGTCGGAAAGTCTTTCGAGGAGCTGCAGCAGCTCGGCGCCGACAAGGCTCTCAAGAAGGTCCACGACACGCTGGACAAGATCGAGGCCTTCAAGAAGGAATGGTACGGCAAGCTAACCGACGCGGCCGAACAGAATTTCCACGTCGATCTCGGCATCGCATACACGCGGGCGAGGAACGATCAGGCACTCGTTGACGTGGAAATCAACCTGGCGGATCCCGTCGGCCAACGACTGGCGCAGCAGGCCGCGCGTGGGCAATTTGTCGAAGTGCTCGAGCGGTACGCCTCGGCGGTGGTGAAGGTGCGAAGCGGAGTGCTGACGCGCGCGCTGAAGACCACCACGCACGCTCACATCAACGTCATGGGGTGGGGCTTCGATTCGCTGGTGACGATGGTGCAGGACCCGAAGCACACGATCCAGGCGCAGTCGGGTGGCCTGCTCCACGTGTTTGCAACGGAAACCTCGCTCGAGCAGATCCGAAAGAGTGGACGGAAGTTCAAGGAAACAGTCGCCTCCAAGTTCCTGCTTCAGACGACCGCCGCGACCTTCCAGCCCGAAGGCGACTCGGCCAAGGCTATCGATCCGCGGACGAAGCAATTCCTCATCCGGACCCTCAACGCCATGGCCGTAGACTTCGATCTGTCGTTTGACGACGAGCGCACGAAGGCCGACGAGCTGACCTACTACCTTCAGTTTGCGAACCTGCTGGGACTGATGCCCTCTGTGGCGGTGGGAGGCGAGAGCACGGTCAGCGATCTGATCGCCCAGTTGAATCGCGACTTTCCGACGGGTCTCGGACGCGTGACCGTGAAGTACACGGTTCGCTATGACGACCAGGCGGTGAGGGACGCGTTTCAGCTCAACGACCCCGAGCTCGGCGCGACCGCTCGAGTCGCACTGCGTCAGTTTGTGTCGATGGTGAACCTCAGCAAACCGCGTCAGTCGCTGGCCTCGGCGGAAGTCGCTCTGGGTTTCACCTGTAGCTCCCAGGCGCTCGCCGACGAAGCCAACCGCGGCAGCCTTGGCGGCCGCACGATCCGCTTCATCATCCCGTCGTGGTTCACTGGCTCGACGCCGAGAGAATTGAAGGTCCCGGACGTCGTGACCCACCGGCTCGACACCTTCTTTCTGACGGAGCGGCAGTTCATCAAGCGCCTGATCGCGCTGGACCGAGTCATGGATCGCCTCGAGAGTAATCGGCAGAAACCCGAATCCGAACGGGAACCGCTGCCTGAGAAGGAACTGAACGAGGCAACGGCCGACTTCGTGTCCATGGGCGACGACACGGATTCATTCGCCGAGGGCACGTTCTTCGTCGTCTTCGATCGGCTGGTGCAGCAGGGTTCGCGTGGACGAGCGAGCCGCAAGACGGCGATTATGATGGAGATCCGTCCGTCCGGGAGCACCGACGTCGTCCGAAAGATTCTCACGTCGGAGTGAGGGGCACCGGCGGAGGAGCCCGGGAGAGCGCGAACGCGCGCTACCGGCCGACGAGGATGATCGCGGGGGTTCGCGTAGCCGTCGGGACTCCAGTCCGCCTGCCACGCAGGCGTCCCGCGCCGCGAGACACGTCCGGCCGCGGTTGACGGCTGGCTGTGAGCGACGCAGGCCAGGAGCGCGCCAAGTTGGCCACTGCGGCTAACTTCTTGGCCTCGTCCTCTTTGGGCGGATTTCTTTATCACCGCCCGTAGGACTGCAGTAGATTGTTCACGGCTTCAATTCCCGCGACCTTCTATGGCTTCGTATTTCGCGAGGCTGGCATCCGGCATGAGACTCCGATGAGCAACCACCCAGTCTCTCGTGTTCTTGAGCGAGACGTTATTCCGTATCTTGTGTCAGGCCGGCAGCTGACCCGCCAGTGGTTTTACCGTGTGCACGTGACATTCGGATATACGACAGACCTCGTCGCGACCTTTGCGGCGCTGGGCGTTGCGGTTCCGATTCTGACTCTGCTCGGCGCGGTCAGCAATACAGGAGCCGAAAAACCATCGACGCCTTCCGTCACATCGGCACTAGCCAGCCTCCCGGCCTGGGCGGTGTGGCCCGCCGGCCTGATCGTCATCATCTGGGTGGTTCTTCGAGTTGCGTTCAATCGCGAGGAGGGACAGAAGCGCGCCGTCTTGGCGAAAAGTTGTGTGCGGACATTACGGGTGGCAGAAGCGTCACTTCCGGGCATTCTCGGCAAGCCAGACCCCATGCCTGACATCACGCAGCTCCTCGAAAAACAGATACGTCCGTCGGTAGACCGAAGCATTCAGGAGGAGGCGTGGCCGTGGCTCCCCTTCGCCGACAATATCGAGCAGGAAGTTACGTCGCGCGTCGGCGTGCTGTGTAATCAGTACCAGAAGGATTGGGCACTGCCGCCGGACCCAACGCTACGGCAGTCAAGCTGACAAGGAGCCCGTGATGTTCGAACCGAAAATTGCGGCCCAGTTCGAGCTCGACGACAAGGGAACGCCCAAAGCCATCACCAAAGGCTCGAATAAGCATTACAACATTCAGCTTCGGGTGTTGGATGCACCCGATGACACCTACGCTGTGACGTACAACTTGCACAAGTCGTACTACGACCCCGCTCGAGAAGTACTGGACAAGGCATCGGCGTTCAAGGAAGAGCTGACGTCTTATGGTGACTACACAGTTACCGCGAAGGTTCGCACGAAGCAAGGAGTCGTGACAGTCGCCACTCCCCTTTCGCAAGCGTTGGAGGCCGGCCATGCGTCGGGCATGTCTGCTGCCGTCGCGCACGCGCTTGAAGACATCAAGGCCAAATAGACACGAACGCATTGCCTTGGGCGGGATGGACTGCGGCATGCGAGCTCAACACTGAATTCTCCGCTGCCGAGCTCACGACAGACCGGTGGACTATAATCCGGCAATCGATGAGGCCTGCCGTCGTGCTCGCGCTCGGACTTTCAATCCTTGTGCCGGCAGCGTCGTCCGCCCAGCGAAAGTCCAAATCTCCAGTCAAGTCTCCCGCCAAGCCGCCGGCGGCGGCGACGGCGCGGGCCGAGCGCCCCGTGCCGTTCCAGGTGGGCGAAACGCTGACCTACGACGTCTCGTGGTCTTCGTTCCTCACGGCGGGAACCGCCGTGGTGGCCGTCAAGGAGAAACGGCCCTCATACGGCTCGACGGCTTACTACATCGTCGCCGAGGCCAGGCCGACGACACTGCTGTCCAAGCTGTACACCCTCTACTACAAGCTGGACACGCTGCTTGATACCTATACGCTGCTTCCGCAGCGCGGGTCCGTGTACAGCGAAGAAGGCAAGCGACACCGCTTCAAGACGACGACCTTCGACCGCGGCGCGCGGAAGGTCTTCTTCGAATACCAATCCGGAACGACGGTCAAGGCCGATTTCGCGGTCCCTCCGTTCACGCAGGACGCTCTCTCGGCCATCTACGTACTCAGGGCGATTCCGTTCAAGTCCGGCGATCACATGACGATGCCGATCAGCGACGATGGCCGAAACTACCGGGTGGGGATCGACGTCGCCGCGCCCGAGCGCATCAAGACGCCGCTCGGCGAGGTCAGCGCCTGGAAGATCAAGCCGGCGCTCACCGACGACGCGGGCCAATCGGTCGGCAGGAATCTGGCGGTCTGGATTTCAGACGACGCGCGGCGGCGCCCGGTGAAGATCCAGGCCGAGCTGGCGGTGGGAAGCTTCATCCTGCTGCTGCGCGAGGCACGCTGAACGGCGGCGCCTGAGGCGCGGCCTCTCAATCTCCCACGTAGCTGTTGACGAGCTCTTCGACATCGGTCAGCAGCTTGATGCACGCGTCGTCGTAGAACGGCAGTAGCTGCATCAGCACGACGACGCCGATCCGTCGTTCGGGATCGACCCAGAAGTGAGTGTTGTTGATGCCCGCCCAACTGTAGCTGCCGGGCCGGCGTCGATGCGGCACGGTCGTGGGCGCCGCAAGTTGGAATCCGAGGCCCCAGGTGTCGCCAAAGCCCCAGTACTCGTTGGCTGCTCCCATCGGAAATGGCTTGCTGACCGCAGGATTCGCGGCGGGCTGTCTCGCGACCACCAGGTGACCGATTTGGTTTCGAGTCATGTCCCGGATCGACTCTTCAGTGAGAAGGCGGGTCGAACCGGTGCGGCCCCCGTTGAGGAACAGTCGCAGGAATGCTCCGTAATCGCGGGCGGTGGAGAACAGGCCGCCATCTCCGCGCACCGGACTTCGCGCGACGTCGGGATTCGGCCGTTCGGTCAGGATGCCGTCCGCGCGCTGGTGCACCGTGACGAGACGCGAGCGGGCGCCCGCGGCGACCTCGAACGAGGTATCAGCCATCTTCAGAGGCTCCAGCAACCGCGTTCGCAGGAAGGCATCGAGTGGCAGTCCGGACACCCGCTCGACGATGTCGCCCAGGTATCTTGTGCTCGCACCGTATGTCCACTTCTCGCCTGGATCATGCAGCAGAGGAAAATCGGAGTCGCTCTTCCCGCTCTGCTGGAGCTTGAACAGGATCGGATCCGAGAAGCCGTAGCCAATTCCAGACGTATGAGTCAGCAAGTCGCGGATCGTGATGGCGCGGCGCGGCGGTCGCAACTCGAGAGTCCCGTCGGCTTTGAGGCCGGTCACTACCTTGAGAGCGTCAATTGTCGGCAAGTAGCGGCCTGCCGGGTCGTCAAGCTTCAGCCGTCCCGCCTCCAGCAGCATCATGATCGCCGCCGAAGTCACCGGCTTCGTCATCGAGGCGATCCTGAAAATCGCGTCGTCGCGCAGCGGCGCGTTCGCGGCCACGTCGCGGCGGCCGGCCGCGTGCTCGAAGAGGACGCCGTCGGCGTTCGTGACCAGCACGCTTATCGCCGGCACGACGCCGCGCCGGGCTGTCGCGTCCAGGAGCTGGACCAGTGCGGCGGCTCCGTCCGTCGCGAGAGCCGGCGACTTACCCAGCAGGGAATGTGAGACGGGCGGCAATGCCACCAACAGCACGGCCAGGGCCGTTCGGGTCAGAAACATGCCAGTGTGACGCATGACGCAGGCATCTTACTCGGTCCGACCAGCTCCGGCGCATTGACGCGGCCTGCCCGCGACAAGACAATAAGATGCTGGCTGTGTGCGGGAAGAGAACCCTGAGACCGTGTTGGCGGACCGCGCGACACGACATGCCGAAAAAGTGAGGAACACTATGAGCTGGTTGCCGTTGGCCCGACGTTCGTTTCTTTCGCAGGTTGGCACGGGGCTTTCCACGGTTTTGGGCGCCACGCTGGTCGGTGGCGCGGCGACGTTGCAAGCGCAGTCGGGCGGAAGTGGGCGACAGCCGAGACGGCACGCTCAGGACGATTGGTTCGAGCTTCCGGGCCAGCATCGGCTCCTCCTCGATACCACCACAGCCAATGGACTTGGCAATGCACTGCTGTATGCGAACAATTTCCTGACGGCAAGCCAAGCCGGCTACGGCCTGAAGGACTCCGATTCCGCCGTTGTCATCGTGGTGCGCCATTTCTCGACTGTGTTCGCATACAACGACGCGATGTGGGCCAAGTACGGCCCGACGATTTCACAGCGAATCAGCTTCAACGATCCCCAGACCAAGGAACCGGCCAAGATCAACGTCTACAATTCGACCGCCCATGCCGCCGCCCTGCCCAGTCTTGGCAACACGCTCGATGGGGTGCTCAAGCGAGGCGTTCATCTGGGTGTGTGTCAGTTGGCGACCCGGCTCTTTGCCGGTGGGCTCGCGCAAGCGACTGGCGGAAACGCCGATGCGGTGTATAACGAGCTGGCCGCCAACCTGGTCGCCAATTCTCACATGGTGCCGGCTGGGATCGTCGCCGTCAGTCGGGCGCAAGAGCGCGGGTATACGTTCGCGTCGGTCGGATAGAAGCTCGGCGGTGTTGCCATCGGCGCACGCGGCGACGACACCCTTGTGGAGCCCATGCCGGTTCCGTGTATCTGTTCACGCGAACCCCCGGGGCGACGTGGTCGCAGACGAACAAGCTTGCGCCCAACGATCCCGCCGGCGGCGATCGTTTCGGCGCAAGCGTTGCGGTGCATCTCCTTCGCGGCTCTCCTGGCAATCATCATGTGGGGCGCAATCATCGTTGCAAAGGGGCGGCGAAAATCGTAGAGCCAGCGTGGCGCGTTATCCGCGGAACCTAGCGCGCGACCGGGCGTCCTTCGAGCAGCACGGCATGGTGTACACGCGACTTGAATCGCCATCCCTGCGGCGTCTTCACATACACATCGTCGTAGTAGCCGTCGTACTGGATCTTGTTCGGATCGCCGCCGAGGCCGATCATCAGCATGTCGACGACGCCGACCGCGCCGGTGGGCGTCGGCGTGATGACGTGGTTGGGATAGAGGTGACGGATGCCCTGCTGGATCCAGCCGACGTTCTTGCAGCCGAGTTTCCCGCCGCCTGACGCTTCCGCCAGCCGCTCGCGACCCTCGAAGCGGGGGCCGGGCTTGCCGTTGATCGTCGGCGCGAACACGCCGTCGGGCGTGTAAAGGTCGGCGTAGTCGTAGCCGTTGTTCGAGCATGTGTCCAGAAACCGCGAGTACTTCGCGACGAGCTGCTCGATCTCGATGTAGTCG
The DNA here is from genome assembly GCA_963755195.1 of uncultured Acidobacteriota bacterium. Classification (GTDB taxonomy): domain Bacteria; phylum Acidobacteriota; class Vicinamibacteria; order Vicinamibacterales; family CAVVIG01; genus CAVQJU01. The sequence goes on from CAVWIZ010000003.1 coordinate 438,818, forward strand.
AGCGCCGTGAGCACCATCGGCTTCGAGGCCGCCGCCGGCTTCTGCGCCTGAACGCCGGTGGAAACGGCCGCCATCAATCCTGCGAGCACCGCAATCGACGCAGTCTGAAATCTCACGACGCCTCCTCGTCCATCCGATTGGACTTCTGCAACAAGTTGGATTCAATTCGCCTGACGCGCGGCGCTGCGACGACAGTTTATCTCGACAATCGTGCTCGTCGAACAGGCCGGGGGCACGCTTGTCACCGTGGCCAAGGACGTCAAGGTGCGGGTCGAATTCAACCCGCAGGCGGTCGGGGCATGTCGGCTGATTGGCTACGAGAACCGGGTTCTTCAGGATCACGATTTCAACAACGATCGGAAGGACGCCGGCGACAGACGGTGAAGCTCCGCGACAAGCAACCGGAGGGACTGAATGGTGTGAGCCGGCGTTAGACGATTGACTCAAAACCAGTACTCCTGAGAAGCTGAATAGACCTGGCCTCATGAAGATCCTGGGACTCTTCAACGCGACCGACAGCGGGGCGGCGCTCATCGTGGACGGCAAGATCGTGGCGGCGGCGAACGAGGAGAGATTCACGCGGCAAAAACAGATTCGGTGCTTTCCGAACGAATCGATCTCATACGTTCTCGGGACTCAGGGTATTTCTGTCCGGGAGATCGACTGGGTCGGATGCGGGGCATGGAACGGCATTGACAACCAGACCACCCTCCCTCGGCTGGTCGAGGACATCTTCGACCAGCTCGATCACGAAGAGGACGAAACGCGCGCTCAGCTCTTGCAGCGATGCAGAGTCTCCTCCGCTCACGACCAAAAGGCGAAAGACGACTTGCTTTCAAACCTCGCTCGGCTGCCGATCGCTCCTGAGAAGGTTCTTTTCTGTGACCACCATTACTCCCATGCACTGACGGCCTACTGTTGCTCCCCGTTCGATGAGGCCATGGTTTTCATCGCCGACGGACGCGGGGACTTTCGCTCCGTCACACTGTGGTCGGCCACGAAGGGATCCGGGCTCCACCTGGTTGACTTGGCAACAGAGCTGACCAGCCCTGGATCCTTGTACGGAATGATCACGAAACACCTTGGTTTCACGCCGGATCGGCACGAGGGAAAAGTGACGGGCCTGGCGGCCCGCGGAAAGCACACCCCGGCATATGAAATACTGAAGTCTGGATTCTTTTACGACGAAAAAGCCGGTCGGATCCGAAGCCGGATCGGCGCCAACTACCGCCCGTTTCTTTCTGCTTCGATCGAGTCGCTCGGCAACCGCTTGAGTCCTTACTCGAAGGAGGATATCGCCTGGGCCGTCCAGAAGATACTGGAGGAAACCCTCATTTCCTTCCTGATGAAGAACATCGGCGACCGTCCCGAACACTCCGTCGACCTCTGCCTGGCCGGCGGCTGTATGGGTAACGTGAAACTGAACTACGAGCTTTCTCGGCTCAGCCCAGTCCGCAACATTTATGTGTTCCCCCAGATGGGGGATGGCGGAAATGCGCTGGGTGGCGCTTTGCACGTCGCGATTCGAATGGAGAAGAGACAGTCCTTCGACCTCCGCACCGTTTATCTAGGCCCCGAGTTCACGGCGCGGGAAATAGAGGACGCGCTCAAACAGCATCAGCTCCCGTTCAGAAAGCTCTCCGGGCCGGACAAAATCCGCACGACCGCGCGTCTGATCGCCGAGGGGAACATCGTCGGTTGGTTTCAGGGTCGCATGGAATACGGGCCTCGCGCTCTGGGGGCACGCTCTATTCTTGCTGAGGCGACTCAATCCAGCATCAACGACTCGCTCAACGTACGACTGCAACGAAGCGAGTTCATGCCGTTCGCGCCGGTCACGATCGAAAGCCAGGCGGCGCGATGCTTCGAAGACTGGCGACCCGATCAACCCGCCTCGCGTTTCATGACAACTTGCTATCTCTGCACGCCTCTCCTCAAGGAGAAATGCCCAGCGGTGGTACATGTCGACGATACCGCGCGTCCTCAAGTCGTGTTTCGCGACGATAATCCCGAGTATCACGACGTGATCGAGGAATACGTCCGCCTGACCAGCAACCCCGCGATCATCAATACGAGCTTCAACCACCACGAGGAGCCGATCCTGTGCTCTCCGGGCGATGCCGCCCGAAGCTATCTTCGCGGCAACGTCGACGCTCTGATCATGGGCGACTACTGGGTAGACAGCCGGGTGACGACATAGACGGCTCGTCAGAATGAATATCCCCCAGGACATCGACTGCATCAGAAACGGCGCGCCTTACGCCAAGGAGGCCGCGGAGTTCTGTGATCTCTTTCGACATCTGGGGAGTCGGCCGGGCGCCGACTTTGTCCGCTGCTATGTGACCTTCGATCTGTTTCACAAGGTCGAGCACCTTCAGGAAAAGACGGATTTCACACTTCGAGACTATCAGCGCCTACTGCTCGATGCGATTCGGCTGGCATCGACCCTGGTGGCTGATCGAGAGACCTATGGCGGGCGGCTCGCGGACGGCGCCGGGACGGATCATGCGAGACGGACAGCTGAGGACCTGACCCAGGAACATTACGGGACGCTTTTTGAAAGCTTCGACGACCGCTACTATTACGAACACTCTTCCGTTCTATTGCGGGAGCGTTACTTCGAGAAGAATCGCCTGCGAATCGATGACATTGAGCACATGATTGCGCTCGACGCCGGCTGCGGCGGTGGGCGTTTCACCCTGGTCCTCAAGGCGATGGGCTTCTCTCGCGTGCACGGCCTGGATTCCGGCGAAGTGAATATCAAGACGGCGATCGAGAAACGGGATGCGAGAAAGATTCAGGGAGTCATCTACGAAAGGGGCGACGCGCTGAACCTTCCGTATCCAGACGCGTCGTTCGACTTTCGTCCTTTCCAATGGCGTGCTTCATCATACTTCTTCCATTCTTCGGGGTCTTCAGGAGAATCCACCGCGTCCTGCGGACGGGAGGAACAGCCCTGTTGTTTCTTCTCGAAAAACCGGGAGGCGTTTTCCTGGATACGATCGACCTCTTAAGAACCGTGATGAGCACGGTCGATCCAGGATATGCACGGGAAACGATGAAAGTCCTCGGCGCCGCCGGCCATCGGATCTACTCGATTCTGGATCATACGCAGGTCCCTATTAATACGCGATCCTCTCGCGAAGAGGTCACGTCCCTGCTTGCCCGGGCCGGATTCAGGAACGTCAAGTGGCTCGAAAACGGGCTCTCGTATGACAGGGTCGAGAAACTTCGCCGGGTCGGCCCGAACGACCCGGAAGGCGTTTGGAAATACGGCGTCGGAGAGAATCGATTTTACGTGACCAAGTGACCGACTCGCCGTAGATCCCACTGACGGCGGCGGCCGGTGTTCTGCAGGAACCCTTTGATTGGCAGCGCGACTTCAGGTCCAGCCTCGACCTGCGGCGCCGTGCGGATGGTCATCGAATACATGGCGTGGTCGCGGTCGTAGAAGATCTCGCGTCCGTCAGGCGACCACATCGGACATTCCCCGCCGCCTGTCGTCAGCCGCGTCTTGGCGCCGGTCCGCGGGTACGGCTCGAGATAGATCTCGAATGTGCCTGACGCGTTCGACGTGTACGCGTACCATTTCCCGTCCGGTGAGAATCGTCCGCTCAACTCGGCCGAGGTGGGCGCCATGACAAAGGGACGCATCACACGCTCGCCCGGCGTGAACGCCCAGATGTCGTAGTCGTCGTTTTCCTTCCGCGTAATGTACGTGATCAGATCTGGCGACGTCGACCACATCTCCGGCGCCCGCGCGGTGTCGTTCAGGAGCTCCGGCGATCCGGATCCGTCGGCGGCCTGCCAGAACAGCCTCGCCGCCTCGGGTCCGGTGAAGAGGAGCCGTCGATCGTCAGGCGACCAGGTGGGAAAGCGTCCGGCGCCGAATCGCCGGGCCGCCGCGATGTTTGAGAGGTCGGCGAGCCACACACTCCCGTCGCCCGTGTCGAAGGCCACGCGGCGTCCGTCATGCGAGATTCTCGGCGCGAACACGCCGGGTAGAAGCACGCCCAATGAGGTGACGACGCCGGCGCGATCGACGAGCGCCAGCTTGAACACGGGCATCTGCTGCGCGAACAACGCCACGAAGCCCAGAACCGCCGCGACGGCCAGCGCGAACGCCGTTTTCATCATGGCCCGTTAGACACCGGCGCCGCGGATATGGCTGATCGGCTATAGACGCGCCAGACGATCATATGTAGAGGCACCCCGCGAGAAATCGACGCGCTCGGCCACGACTGCGATTACCCTATCACGTACTTCAGGAGGAGCGCCCATGCGAGCTGTCGCGTCAATCGTGGCCGTGCTTTCGCTTGCCGCCGCGGCAGGAGCCCAGAAGTCCGCGGTGCACGTGCCGAGAACCGCGCCGGCGCCGACGCTTCAGCCGACCGGCAACCCGCCGCCGAGCGCGGCCGACGCCGCGACGATCCGGGAGGTGCTCGCGTTTGAAAAAGAGATGGAGGCCGCCGTCGTGCGCGGCGACGCGAAGACGCTCGATCCCATGCTCTCGCCCGACTTCATCTTCACGCACGGCGACGGCTGGACCACGGGCGGCGCGCCGCTCAAGACCGACACCAAAGCCAGCTGGCTCGCCTACGTCGTCAAGCAGCCGGCGCCGTATCTCTACCGCGAGCTCGATCACGTGCAGGTGGAGCTGCACGGCGACATCGCGATTACGGTCGGCCGGTACCTGGTACCTGCCGCAGTCGGACAACCGGCAGCCCGGACATCTCTATGTGTGGTTTGAGCGGGTCTATCAGAAACAGAATGGCGCGTGGAAGCACCTCTCGCACAAGACGGTAAAAGGCCCGGTGCGCGAGGACGGCCCGGCGAACTAGGTCCGGCTGGTCACTTCGGCCGGCAGACCATCGACATCACAAGGTTGCACGTCTGGATCGGCAGGAGGGGCAGCGGGAAGAATGTGCGGCGCTCGACGGTGAAGTGCTTCTCGAGCGCGAAGACGATCTCGTCGGCCAGGTTGACGTGCTCCGATTCGACCAGGAAATCGTAGGAGATGTTGTTGCGCTTTTCGAAGATTCGCCGCGCGGAAATGTTGCGCGCCAGCGTATAGGCCAGGCTGCCCTCGCAGGGAATCACGACTTGAAAGAACCCGTCTGGCTTGAGCACGCGCCGGATTTCGGCCACGGCATCCGGGAGCCGCGGGAGATGCTCGAGCACATGCACCGCCAACGCCCGGTCGAAGCTCGCACCTGGGGAAAGCGCTTCTTGATTTCGTCGGCCATCTCGGCGCGAAGCTCATTCGCGACAAGGACTGCTTGCCGAGGTCTTCGAATTCCAGGTGCGCGCCAAGCCCCGCGCCAATCTCCAGCGTCCGCGAGCCGGATTTGATCGGTTCGGTAAACGCGCCACGATGGTTGAAACGCTCGACCATTCCATATTTGTCGGGCAGGACCTTGTGCCAGTGAATCACGAAGTCTTCGCGCGCACGCTTCTGCTCGTCGGTCAGCACGGGAAGCTGCTTGGGCCACTGGTACATCGGAGTGATGCGCTGAATAGCCATGAATGCCGTGCCGCCGGTGCCTACACTGCCTCGGCAAGCGTCAACGCAAAGCGGTCGGCCGGATCGATCCATTGCTTCAACAGCCGGAAGCCTGCCTCCTCGAGATTCGCGACCAGTTCGTCGGGACGGTACTTGTACGAGCTCTCTGTCCAGATCGACTCGCCTTCCGTGAGGACGATATCGACGCCGTCCACGCCCTCGATTCCAGGGGCCGGCACCGACACGCGCTGTGACACGCGGCTCACCAGGTGCATCTCGACGCGCGATGGCGCGGGCGTCCACACGGCGCGGTGGACGAATTGGCCGATGTCGAAGTTGCCGCCGAGCTCGCGGTTGATTCGAACCAGGAGATTCCGGTTGAAGGCGGCGGTCACGCCCAGCGGATCGTCGTAGGCCAGGAGCAGCTCGCGCTCGGGCTTCACGAGGTCGGCGCCGATGAGCAACGCGTCGCCTGCGCGTCAGACGCCGCGCGGACGCCGTCGCAGAAAGGCCTCGGCGCCGGGCCGATCGAAGTTGCCGATGTTCGATCCGAGAAACAGGACGAGCGCGCGGCCGCTCCGCGTCTCGCCGGCCGCCTGCGACCAGCCCGGCTTCGTAGCGCGCCTCGTACGTCGACGATGTGGACGTCGGGACAGAGTCGCCGCCAGCGTACGGGTTGCCGCATCGAGCGCGCTCGGCGAGATGTCCACCAGCCGCAGGTCGAGGCGCTCGGTGCCCAGCCGGCCCTGGCCCACGAGCGTCGCCAGCTTCTCCCCGCTCCCGGGCCCGAGCTCGATGATCGTCGTCAGGCCCGGTACCGGCGGCGAGGATGGATCGGCCGTGCGCCGCGAGCAGCCGCGTTTCGCGTGCGGGTGATGCCGTACCACGGCAGCGCGCAGATCGCGTCGAACAGCGCCGACCCCAGCTCGTCGTAGAAGTACCGCGACGGGAGCTGGCGCGGCGCGAGGTTCAGGTAGTAATGCACGTCGGCGGCGAATTGCGCGACCGGCGGCGCGATTGGCTCGGTACGGATCATCATCTGACGCACCTGAATGTCGCGTAGACGTACGGATAGCGCGCGCGAAACCAGTTGCGGAAGCGTCGGCCGCAGCAGCTCGCGCGCGGTGGCCGGCGACGCGCCCTTCATCACGAAGTGCTCGCCGTCGAAGAAGTCGGCCGAATACTCGGGGTACGACGCCATCGGGCGGAAGCCCGGGAACGGCGCGAACGTCGTGCTCGTCCACTCCCATCCGTTGCCGACCAGATCGTCGACGCCCCAGGCGCTCGCGCCGGCTGGATGGCTGCCGGCCGGCTGCGGATCCCAGCTCGAGAAGTCGAAGACGCCGTGCGCGTCGTCCGGCTCCGCGGCGCCCCACGGATGAGAGACGGCGCTCGTCCCGTCGGCGCCAAACGCGGCACGCTGGTATTCGGCTTCGGTCGGCAGCCGCGCGCCGCGCCATCGCGCGTACGCGGCCGCCTCGGCGTGGCTGACGTAGACCGGCCACGACAGCGGCAGCGGGACCAGGTCGAACATCCCGCGCCAGTACCAGCCGCCATCGACGCGCTCCCAGAACAGCGGATGTTCGACGTGCTCGCTCTGCACCCACTGCCAGTCCTGCGGTCGCCACCACCTGGCGTCGCGATAACCGCCGGCTTCGACGAACTCCAGAAACCGCGCGTTCGTCACGTTGTGCTGTTCGATTGCGAACGCCGGCACCTCGACCGCGCAGGCGGGAAACTCGTTGTCCCATCCAAACGGGACGGCCGCGCGATCGACGCCAAGCGTGGCGCGACCCGGGCGGCAATCTCAATCCACGCCTCGGCAGGCGGACGGCCATCGACGGCTGGACGATACACCGGCGGACGCCGTTTCTCGTCGAACGGCAGGCGATGCCACATGTACAGGAGCGTCTCCTGGTGCATCGCCTCGTGCTCGAGGATGCTGAACACCGCCTCGGCGCGATCGAGCAGCGGATCGCCCGGTCGATCCAGATCCTCGCGCGCGAGGACGTCGAGCACGCGGGCGTCCGCTTCATCGGCGAACTGCGCGAACGGCGGCTCGCGGACGGCCAACCGCGCAGGCTTCGGCGCCGCGTCTGGCGATTCGTGCGGATCGATGCCCCGCGCGAACAGCGCCTCGAGGCGCGCGTCGATGCTCGCGTCGGCCGAGCGCCTTCTTCACGAGCGTGTTGAAGCTGAACCCCGGCAGGTGGCCCTCATAGAAGACGATCGGATGGCGGAGCGCGATCGGCCGGCTGTAATAGACGGGCTCGGGAAGCATGTCGAACAGCGCCCGCGATCGGTCGCGGTTGCGTCGATACCAGGAAACGGCGGCCTCGCGGTCCAGAGTCACGCCTTGATCCTTATACGAAACCGGTCGTCCGTGTCGATGTGGGATAAAATGGCCCACCGGATGGGGCCGCCCCGGGTGCAGATCACGCTCAACGGCGATCCTTTCGACCTGTCCGGTCCGCTCACCGTCAGCGAATTGCTGGTGCGGCTCGACATCGACGCGCGCCGGGTCGCCGTCGAGCACAATCTCGTCGTCCTCAAGCGTGCGGTGTTCGACGCCACCATCGTGCGCGAAGGCGATCAGGTCGAAATCGTCAACTTTGTCGGCGGCGGATAACATGAACCCCGATCCTTTCGTCATCGCGGGCAAGACGTTCGCGTCGCGCCTCATCGTCGGCACCGGCAAATACTCGTCGAACCGCCGTCATGGTCAAGGCGCACGACGCGTCCGGCGCCGACATGGTCACCGTCGCCGTCAGACGCGTCAACATCTCGCGGCCGGGCGAGGGCGGCGCCGCGCGCGGGTCGCGCGAGGAATCGCTGCTCGACTACATCGACACGTCGAAGTACTTCCTGCTCCCGAACACCGCCGGCTGTTACACCGCCGACGAGGCCATCCGGACGGCGCGGCTCGGCCGCGAGGCGGGTCTGTCGAACTGGGTGAAGCTCGAGGTGATCGGCGACGAGCGGACGCTTGTTCCCGGACAACGAAGCGCTCGTCGAAGCCACACGCGTGCTGGTCGGCGAAGGGTTCGTCGTGCTGCCCTACACGAGCGACGATCCCGTCGTCTGCCGCAAGCTCGAAGACGCCGGCGCGGCCGCCGTCATGCCGCTCGGCGCGCCCGATCGGTTCGGGCCTCGGCATTCAGAACGCGAACAACATCCGGATCATCCGCGAGTTCTCGCACGTGCCCGTCATCGTCGATGCCGGCGTCGGCACGGCGTCGGATGCCGCGCTCGCGATGGAGCTCGGCGCCGACGGCGTGCTGATGAACACGGCCATCGCCGGCGCGCAGGATCCGGTGGCCATGGCCGAATCGATGAAGCTCGCCGTCCGCGCCGGCCGGCTGGCCTATCTCGCCGGCCGCATTCCGCGGAAGATGTACGCGACCGCCAGCAGCCCGGTTGAAGGAATGGTCGGTCGGTGACGCGCGTCACGCAGATGCCGCTCCGTGACACTGCGACCGGTATCGCTTAGTCTCGCTGGTCTCGGCCTCGCTGGTCTCGGCCTCGCACTCCTCGTCGCTCTCGCGTCGGCGCTCTATTCAACGGGCATTCCTGTCTACGCGGGCCTGCTGCTCGCCGTGCTCTGGTTGCTCGCTGTCATTCGGCCGCACGCTGCCCTGCTCGTGCTGGCCGTCACCGTACCGTTGCTCCGTGGGCTCAACTCGGTGCAGGTGGACACGGAAGCAATCGTGATCCTCATTCTGTCCGGCACGATGATCGCGGCGGTCCGGACGCCACTGACAACGCTCGAGCCGCAGCGCCCGGCGATCGCGATTCCTGGGATCGTTCTCAGTGTGGTGGCGGTCTGGTCGTCCCTGGCGATCTACATCGTGTACGTCACGTACGTGCCCGAAGGAGTCGCGCTGATGTTGGCCGTCGCTCGGCATGCCCGCGACGGCGTCATGCGGCCGATCCACCTGCTCAGGGCAACCGCGATCGGGGCGCTCATCATGAGCGCCATCACACTCGGCCTTCCGCCGACAAGAGCCGTGAACGCCGCCGGATCGCCGCTGTCGGTGACCGACCTCCTTGCGACTGCGGTCGACCCACGGCACGGAGCACTGGGAGGCGTCGGCCTGGCGGCGTTGCTCTGGATGGGGACGGCGGCCGCGGTCCGCATCTCGCGAGGATTGAAGGCCAGTCCGAACGATCGTCTGCTGCTCGGATCCGCCGGCGCGCTCGTGGCGTTCGTCGTTGCGTGCCTGACCAGCCACTGGCTGCGCCCGGAGGCGGCGTTCCTGTTTTGGATTCTGCTGGGCGCGACGCTCGCGCGCGCGGACGGAGACGCTCAGCCACCGCTCGGCCTGCCGCAATAGCCTTCAGCGACAGCAGTAACGCAATCGATACACGACGAACTTCCCCCATTCGAGGATGGTGTTGCGAAACTGCCTCCGCCGCTGCCAGAGACTCTCGGGTTCGTACGGGTCTGCGGCAGCCGCTCGGAGCCTGACCGTCACGCCGGTTCCGCGCAGCGCATGCGTGAACGCGAATCGCGAGCGCGCGGTATGGTAGGCCGACGTCACAATCAACAAGGACGCGACGCGATGCGCGCGGGTCCACGCCGCAATCGCCTCCGCCTCGTCCATCGTGGACCTGACCTCTGGCTGCAACACGGTGATCGCGTTCGCGGGAACGCCGAACGCCTGGAAGTCTCGCAGCCGCTGGTCGAGACGCGATACGGTGGGAATCCCTCGCGCGTGCAGAATCTCCTCGATGGGCTCCTCCGGCTCGAGTGTCATCAGAATCAGGGGAGCTAATCCCGCGCGGTACAAGTCGGCGCCCTCGAGCTCCCGTTCCGGAGTTCTGCCGGCCAACACCACGATGGCGTCGGATGGCGCCGGATCGTCAACGTCAACGAGCAGGCGGCCGGCCCACGCCAGCGAGCGGTGCGCGCAGTCCGCACGCTGAAGCCCCAAGGACAACGACGATGAGCAGCGTGACGCCGGCGGCAACGGCGATGCGCCGGGGCCGAATCGTCACGACGTACTCGGATCTCAACGAGATGCATCCCGTCGCTTCGACCAGACGACGGAATCGGCGGGTGTTTCGGAATGCCCGTCGCTCGGAAGCTCCATCGAACGGACGCGGTACAGCACGTCCTCAAGCAGTTTGCGATTGGCCGAGATGACGTCGGCCACCAGGCCGATGAGCATCACCTGAAAACCGACGATCATCAGCACGGCGGAGAGGAGAAGCGACTGAAGATGTCCCCCACCGCTGCCGGTGAGGTAGAAGTAGAGGAACCTGACTGAGACCGCAAACCCGGCCGTAAACGTCAGCAGGCCAATCGACGCGAAGACCTTCAACGGCTCGTGCATCGTGTAGATCCGCACGATGGTCGATGCCGACCGCTTCACATACACCCACACGTTGCCGAACAGCCGCGAGGGGCGGGTGCGCGGGTTCGTCCGGACGGGAACGTGCGTAATGGACATCCGTCTCTTGCCGGCCTGGATGATCGACTCCAGCGTGTAGGTGAACTCCGACACGATCGTCATCCGCAACGCGGCCTCGCGCGTGTACGCGCGGAAGCCGCTCGTCGTATCCGGCAGGTGCGTGTTCGACACCTGCCGCACGACCCAGCTCCCCAGCCGCTGCAGGAACCGGCGGCTCCAGGACAAGTGCTGCAGCGCCGCCACGTTGCGATCGCCGACGACGATGTCGGCGTCGCCGCGCACTAGCGGGGCCACGAGCGCCGGGATGTCCTGGCCGGCATACTGGTTGTCCCCATCGGTATTGACGATGAAATCCGCGCCGAGCTTCAGGCAGGTGTCGATGCCCGTCATGAAGGCGGTCGCCAGGCCGCGTCGGTGGCGGAGCGACACGATGTGGTCCACACCGGAAGCGCGCGCCACCTCAGCCGTCCCATCGGTGGATCCATCGTCGATGACGAGAACCTCGACGACGTCGACGCCGGGGATGCTCTTGGGGAGGTCGCGGAGCGTCGCCGGAAGCGTCACGGCTTCATCGAGGCAGGGGATTTGAATGATGAGCTTGGCCATGCGAATCGACTACGTTCCTATCAGCCGGTCGATCACTCCATCCCACGTGACGGAGCGGGCGCGGTCGAATCCGGCGAGTCCAAGGCTCGCCGCCCGGGCGCGATCGCCGGCGAGGCGATTGATGGCCGTCGCGACAGCCTCGGGCTCGGGCGGACAGATGAACCCGTTGACGCCGTCCTCGACGAACTCCAACGGCCCGCCGGCGTCGGTGGACGTGATGACCGGCTTGCGGGCGAGAAACGCCTCGAGCGTCACGTACCCGTAGTCTTCGTCGTACGGCGCGTACAGCACGGCCAGCGCGCCTTTGTAGAAGTCGAGCACGTCCTGCTCCTCGATCGAGCCGAGAAAGTCCACGCGATCGGATATGCCGAGCGATTCGGCGAGCTCCTCGGTCCGTTGCCGCTGCGTGCCCGTGCCGACCATCACCAATCGAATCGGTCGATCGACGTGACACATCGCGCGCACGGCCAGATCCGGGCGCTTGATCGATTCGAGCCGCCCCACGAACAGCACGTAGTCGCCATACGGTCCGGGCTCGAAGCGGTCGGCAAACGGCGGCGGGGGATAGAGCGTCTCGCTGTCGAGGCCGTTGAATTTCGCGAGGCGCGCCGTCGTATTCCTGGAAATGCTGAAAATCCTCCGGCACTCTCGCAAGGCCTCGCCGTCCAACCGTATCACCGTGTCACGAATGCCGACGTCGCCTTCCGTGTGCGTGAACTCGCTATATTCGGTGCCGCACAACTCGTAGGCGGCGCGATACTGGTGCATCAGCCAGGTGACCTTGTTCGGGTGGCGGACGAAGTAGGTCGGAAACTTCGACGCAATGACAAGGTCGATGGACCTGCCGTTGCTTTCGCTCAAGTCGATCAGATGCCAGGCGGCGGCGTGCGCGAGCAGCTCTTCCTTCGGGTACCACTTGAACGGAAGGCCGACCAGCTCGGCATCGTAGCCACGGCGCCGAAGCTCCGTGACCAGCGTCCTCACGAGGTACTCGGCGCCACCCCGCACAAAGGGCACCTGGGCTTCGCAGACGACAATTCGTTGGATGGCCATCAGTGCGGCGGAGGGCGCGCAGTATTCTACATCGCGCACCGAGATGACTTGGACGATTGGACGATGAACGCGCGAGCAGCCCGCCAGACCGTCGTCATGGTCACCAGCTCGTATCCCCGGTTTCCCGGAGACTCGATCGCGACGTTCATGGAGCCGATCGCCACGGCGGTGGCCGCGCGCGGTCACGAGGTGCACGTGGTCGCCCCCTGGCATCCGCGGTGGCGCCGCGAGGCGTCGGAAGGCGGCGTGCACTTCCACCTGTTTCGATACGCGCCCCTGCCCGGCTTGAACGTGTTCGGGTATGCCGCGGCCTTGCGCGCCGACGTTCGCCTGCGCGTGTCGGCCATCGCCGTCGCGCCGCTCGCGCTCGTCGCGGGAGCACGCCGAACGCGGCACGTTGCGCGCGACACGCGCGCGACGATCGTCCACGCACACTGGGTGATCCCGGGCGGCGTCATCGGAGCGGCCGCGGCCGGCCGGCGTCCGCTCGTCGTCAGCCTGCACGGGTCCGACGTCTACGTCGCCGAGCGTCACTTCCTCGCCCGACAGGCCGCGCGAGCCGCGTTCCGGCGCGCGGCATGGGTCACCGCGTGCAGCGAAGACCTGCGGATTCGCGCCATCGCGCTGGGCGCTCGCGCCGATCGGACCTCGGTTGTGCCGTACGGGGTGGACAGCGAGCGGTTCAAGCCGGACGCGCGTGCCCGGGCAGAGGGGCGGGCGGCCCTTGGCATCGCCGACGATGTGCCCCTCGTCTTCGCCTTCGGGCGCCTGGCCAGGAAAAAGGGGTTCGAGTATCTCATCGACGCGGCGGCCCTCGTGAGGCGCGACCATCCGTCGCTGCGTGTCGTGCTGGCCGGCGAAGGGGACCTCGACGGACCACTGCGCGCACGCGCCGCTGCTGCCGGGGTCGCCGACTGCGTGCAGTTCATGGGCGTCGTCGCGCACGACATGACGCCGAGACTGCTCGCCGCCGCGGATGTCGGCGTTGCGCCGTCGATTCACGATGAGGCGGGCAACGTCGATGGGCTCCCGAACACGGTGCTGGAAATCATGGCGTCGGGCACGCCGCTCGTGGCCACGCCGGTCGGCGGAATCGGCGCCGTCGCGGTCGACGGACAGACCGCGCGGCTCGTGCCAGAGCGAGACGCGGCCGCCCTTGCCGTCGCGATAAGCGGATTGTTGCGGCAGCCATCTCTGGGAACCGCGATCGGCCGGCAGGCGCGCGAGGTCGTCTGTCGCGACTACAGTTGGGCGCGCGTCGCCGAACGATTCGAGACGATCTACGAGCGCGTCTGCTGATGTTGCGCATTTTCCTCGACTCCCCTCGTCATCGCCTACCTGCCGGGCGCGCTGATCTTCCGCCTGCCGATTGCCGATCGGCGACGCGCGCCTCGCTGCCGGCCGAGGAGCGTGTCTTCTGGAGCATCCTGCTGAGCGTCGTCTGGTCATCCTGTCTCGCGCTGGCGCTCGCGGCCGCGGGGCGGTACCAGTTCGATCGCCTGCTCTGGATCACGGGCGCGGTCAGCCTGCTGATCGTTCTCGTCGTTCGCGGCCGTCTTCAACTCGGGCCCGCGGCACGCCATCCCACGTGGACGGCACTCCTCCCGCTCGGTCTGGTCGCGCTGGCGTTGTGGCTGAACTACAACGTGCCTCCAGCCGAGTACGTGATCGGCGGCAGGGATCCCGGCGTCTACATGAACGAGGGGATTCAGATCGCTCAGCGCGGCACTCTCGTGACGGCCGACGAGGTCGTCGCGACGGTTCCCTCCGCTTTTCGAGACCTCTTTTTCCCGTGGCGGGGCGATCCCTGGTACTACAGCAATCGCTTCATGGGCTTCTTCATCCTCGATCCCGGGCGAGGGACGGTCGTCGGCCAGTTTCCTCACCTGTACCCCATCTGGATCGCCATCGCCTACGGCGTCAACGGCCTGAGCGGCGCCCGCTGGATTCTGGGCCTGTGGGGCATTCTGGGCGTGCTGGCCGTCTACTTCCTGGGATCGCGGGTGATGGGCCGGGCGGCGGCCGCAACGGGGGCGGGGTTGCTGGCGGTGCACGTCGTGCAGGTCTGGTACGCGCGCTACCCGAACGCCGAGCTCGTGATGCAGCCGCTCGTCTTCGCCGGGCTTCTGGCCTACGTGCGAGCGGCGGCCGATGAGGATCGCTTCTTCGGCGCCGTCTCGGCGCTGCTGCTCATGCTCGCCGTCTTCGCCCACATCACGGCGCTTATCGCAATCGCGGCCGTCGGGGCCGCTGCCGTGCTCGGCTCGCTCTGCGGTCAGCGCCTGCGGCTCTCGTTCGCCATTCCACTCGCGGTCGGCACGTGCCTCGTCGTGGCCTACCTGGCCGCGATTCTGACGCCGTACTTTGCCGTGCCGGTCGGGTTCTTCCGAAATCTCCGGCCCGGGAACGTGGCCGTGCTGGGCGTGCTCGCGATCGCCGGTCTTCTCCTCTGGCGAGGCGCACGCCGGCCGGCAGTTTCCGATTGGATCCGCATCTGGTGTCCCGTGCTGCTTGTGGCGTCGGTCTGGCTTGGTGCGATCTACGCCTTCTTCTTCCGGTCGGCGGGGGGCCTGCTGGCGCTGAACGACGCCGAGGCACTGCGGACGTTCACGGCGTTCTATCTGTCGCCGTACGGGTTGGCCGCGGCGCTCGTGGGTTTCCTGGTGATGACCCGCCGGTCGTTCTTGACAGCCGCACCGTTCCTGATCGTCGTCACCGTGTTTTCGTTCTTCTTCTTCTACAAGATTCGCATCGTCCCCGAGCATTTCTGGGCCGCGCGCCGTTTTCTCGCGGTCATCCTGCCGGGCGCTCTGCTGCTCGTCGGCGCCGCCGCGTTCGCCGAGGTCCGGTTTGCCGCCGGGGGACGTCTTGGCTGGGCCAACGGCCGGAGTGCGCAAGTGGCTCGCTACGCGGTGGGGCTGGTCTTCGTCGTGCTCCTGGGACGTCACTTCCTCGGCGCCACGAAGCCGATCCTCCGGCACGTGGAGTACGCGGGCTTGATCCCGCGTCTGGAGCAACTGGCGGCAACCTTCGGCGACAAGGATCTGGTGCTGGTCGAGTCTCGAGGCTCGTCGGACGTCCACGTGCTGGCGCTCCCGCTCGCCTACATCTATGCCCGCAACGTCCTCGTCTTTGCGACCACGAACCCGGACAAGCGGGCGTTTCGCGAGTTCCTGGCCTGGGCTCGCACCCGCTATCAGCGAGTGTTCTTCATCGGCGGAGGCGGAACCGAGCTGCTCTCGCGCACGATGAACGTCGAATCGACCGGCGGCGAGCGCTTCCAGGTTCCCGAGTACGAGGCGCGTGGAACGCGTATCCGCGCGGCGTCAGATTCAAGGAGTTCGATTTTGGCGTTTACGAGTTTCTGCCGCGTCCGGCCGAGGCCAGGGGCTTCGAGCTCGATGTCGGCGCGGCCGACGACCTGTACGTCCGCCGCTTCCACGCGAAGGAACGGCCGCCGAACGGCTTTACGTTCCGATGGACGCGGGATGTGTCGTACGTGTCGATCGTCGGCACGCGTCCCGAGCAGCAGCGCCTCACGTTGTGGCTGAGCAACGGCGGCCGTCCGCCTTCGGCCGGCCCCGCGACGGTCGACGGTGTTCCTCAACGACCGCGCGCTGGGCGAGCGTGAGCGTAGGCGCGGCGCTCGAGCCCTATCTTTTCTCGATTCCTACCGAGCTGGCCGCAGCCGTCGCCCGATCCGAGGATGCCGCGCAACTGCGACTCGTCACGAGTACCTGGAATCCCGCTCGGCAGTTGAGCGTCAGAGACGACCGGGAGCTCGGCGTGATGCTCGACCGGATCGAGATCAGATAGGAGGCGGCTCCGGCGCAATCATCCCCAGCTTCGGTTGAGCCGCCGCCTGGAAGACGGAACGAACCAACAGGCACGCGAGGAGAAACACGAGCGGCGACAGAAGCGACACCAGGGTCTCGCCCGGCAGCCGGTCCATGAGGTCGATCATCCACTGCTGAAACGTAATGAGCGCGTCGGGCGACAGGTACGCCGGCAGAGCGGTGACTTTCTGTACCAACGACGCAGCCGCGGTGTATCTCGAGAGCACGCTTTCCGGGGGCAGCAGCGCCGCGTTGCCAAGGGCGAAGACAGCCAAGTGCGACAGCCCGAGCAGCACGTTCATGGCGGTCCACAGCTTCAGCGTGTTCATGCTGGCTGCGGCGAGAGGCACGAGCAGCACCATCGCCGTGAAGCTGTGGTTGATGTGGGCGCGCGCGCCAAACTGAGACATCACGAGCGACCCCAGCGCCAGCATCAGGAGAAGCATCTCGGCTGAGGGCCGCGTCGATGCCGGGCCGCTTTCCCGAAGCTCGGTCCTGAACGAGAAGACCACGAAGACCGCGAGGCACACGAGGCCGGCCACCCCAGACAACATGCCAATCAACAGCCTGGGCATGTGCGAAAAGGCGACGTGCCCGGTTTGTCCCAGTCGCGCCCATGTAAGAAAATGCTACGAAACGCCAGATCCCGGGTCCCCCATTCGACACGCCCGACATCGTCACAAAGGCCGACCGATAGTTGTCGACGAGCGCGAGCGCCGACCCGCCGGCAGCCGCAATCAGAATAGACGTCGTACCGGCCACCGTAACGAGTCCGGCCAGCCAGAACACGAAAGGCGCGCGCGTGCCCCGCCACCATTGAACCGCGAGAAAAACGCCGAGCGGGCCGATGAAGTGGACGAGTCCCTGGGGCTTGAACATGGCGCTGGCCATCAGCAGCGCGCCGGCCGCGAACCAGGCGCCGGTCTTCCGTGAACGCTTCAAGGCCAGCACCGCCAGCAGCCCGAAGAGGATATGCGGCCCCTCCCAGAATCCATGGTAGGCCTCGTGGATCACGAACCAGGGATTCAGCCAATAGAGGATGAGCGTGAGCCGGCGCCGCTCGGGCGGAACGATGAGGAGCAGCGCGACCAGGACTGCCACATCGAACGCGAGAATGATGAGCTTGTATGGAGCCCACCAGAACCTCGGCACGAGCTCCGCGGCTGAAGCGGCCAGCCCGAACGCGGCGTACGACAGGATGCCGTAGTTGATGTGGAATGCCGACACCAGACCTTCGGTCCGGACGGCGAATCCCCACTCGAGCAGGATCTGATAGAGATCCGTCATGCCGTTGAAGAGCACGCCGGGAAGCCGCGCGATCAGGCCGAGCGCGAAGAGCAGAACCAGTGGAGACCGAAGAGATCGCGAAAACCGATTGGCGCCTGCGCCTCACTCATTCGCGGCCATGGCCGCACCGCGCGGGGCCGTGCGAAATGACGACGGCCGCAACCAGCTGGCCAGTCGCATCGTGGTAATCAGCACGGCCATGCGGAGTCCGAGAAGCGCCGCGACCCACCGGTTTCCGCAGACCATGCTCTGACCGACGCGTTCCTTGTAGTTGACCGGAATCTGAATGACGCGCGCGCCACTCAGGATGCACAGCATGATCATCTCCGGCCCGAAGTGGGAGTCGCCGACGGCAAACAGCGGCAGCGATGTCGCTCGAGCACCGGGCGAGAGACGAGACGCATCGTGCAGCCGACATCGCTGAGGGTCGTCGCGTTGAACAGGAATTCCAGGTACTTGGCGACGGCCCAGTTGGCCCACTTCATGAAGAAGCCCATGTTGGCGCCGGTCCAGATCAACTCACGATTCGTGCGGCTCCCGAGAACGACGTCGAAGTCGACGGCATAGGCGAGCAGCTTGTGGATGTCCCGCGGATCGAACGACCCGTCCGGCTCCGCGAGGATGACGATGTCGCCGGTCGCCTCGGCCATCGCCTTGCGGCACGACCACCCGTACCCCTGGCGCGTTTCGAAGACTTCGCGCGCGCGGGTCTTGCCGACTTCCTCCGACGTGCCCGGCGCCGCGTTGTTGTTGCACACGACGACCTCGTCGACGACGCCGGTGCTGAAGAATCCCTCGATGCACTCCGCGGATCGACTGCGCGTTCGTTGTAGGTTGGAAGCGCGACCGAGATGGTCTGTCCCTGCCACATCGGTGAAGAAACCGATTCTACTTCGCCCGCCTGGCGGGTCGCAACCAGAAGCATCTGCTTCGCAAGCGGCCGAACGGGCAACCGGAGATAGAGCGCCACGGCCCACGGCCACTGAGGCAGGCGGCTCTTGAGAGTCAGCGGCAGAAAGCGCGGAACGACGACGTCCACGCGAAATCCCGCCGAAGTCAGGAAATCGGCGAGCGACACGTGGCTGAACACGAACTGATGCGTGTAGTCATCGAAATACTCGCGGGCGCAGTACCGGAAGTTCGGTTGGACGATGACGAGACGACCGCCGGGCTTCAGGACGCGGCGCACCTCATTGAGCGTGTCGAGCGACCTCGGTCCGGCTCAGATGCTCGAGCAGGTTGCTGCTGAACACCACGTCCAACTGGTTGTCGCTGAAGGCGCTGAGATCCCAACAGGCGCCTACATGCGTGTGCACGCCCGGCGCGGCGTGAGCGACGAAGCCGGGATACACATCGAGCGCGTGCTTCTCCGCCGCCCGCACCTGGTTGATGAACGAGCAATAGCCCGCGCCCAGATCGAGGATCGCCGCGCGAGGTGGCAGATAGCGCTCGAGATAGCGGCAGATGACGCGCCAGACCTGCTCGCGGCCCGGCACGTAGCTGAACCGGGTTTGATGATACCCGTCGTACAGATCCCGGTCCCCCACGTCAGATTCCTCGATTCGCTGATTCACCACGCGCGCGGCGCCGGATCGTAGCATGGCGCCGAGGTACAATCCCGCCCACCGGGCCACATCGTGTTCAGCCACCTTCAGATCTACGATTCGCGCGAGCGGCTGATGGTCGGCTGCGCCGACGCGCTCCTGAGGGTCGCCGCGGCCTCGCGACCGCCTCATCGTCGCCAGGCCGGCGGCCTCCCTCGCGAGATTCTGCTCCTTCGTCTTGAACGCATCGGTGATCTGCTGATGACGCTCGGCGCGATCGAAGCCGTGCGGGCGCGAGCCCCCGGCGCAAAGGTTCACCTGGTCGTGGGAAGTTGGAACGCTTCGTTAGCCGCGCTTCTGCCCGGCATCGATTCGTTTGAAACGCTCAACGTGCCATGGCTGGCTCGAGAGGACCGAGCCGCTTCGACGGCCTTGCTTGTCCGCACCGCGTGGTCGTGGCGGGCGCGCGGCTTCGACCTCGCAATGAACTTCGAGCCCGACATCCGCAGCAACTTCCTCCTGGCGCTGAGCGAGGCGCCGCACCGCGTCGGATTCTCGTCGGGAGGCGGCGGCGCGTTCCTGACGAACGCCTTGTCGTATATCCCGAGCGCACACACGGCCGCAAACAACTTGCGGCTGGTCGACACGGCGTTGCCGGTGGCGGCGGGCAAGGTCGACCCGGGGCCGCGATTCCCGCGCCTCGCGCTCCCTGACGAGGCGCGACGCGAAGCGCGACGCCTCCTCGGCGACGCGGCCGCCGGCCGGCTGCTCGTCGGCCTTCACGCAAGTGCCGGGCGGCAGATCAAGCAGTGGCACCCGGACAGATTCGCCCAGGTTGCGGCGCGGCTCGCCCGCGACCACGGGGCGACCATCGTCCTCACCGGAACACCCGAGGACAAGCCCCTGATCGAACGAATCACGTCCGTACTGCCTGACGATGTGGAGACGCTCGACGTGTCGGGCTCGATGGACCTGCCTGTGTTTGCCGGCCTTCTCGAACAACTCAGCGTGCTCGTGACCGGCGACACCGGACCAATGCACCTCGCGGCGGCGGTGAGCACACCAATCGTCGCCTTGTTCGGGCCAACTGATCCCGGCCGCTACGGTCCGTTGACCGACCGGGCGCGCGTCCTGACCGCCGATCTCTGGTGCCGGCCGTGCAACCGCGTTCGCCGGCCGCCCACCCGGTGTGCGGGTGGCGTACCGGATTGCCTCAACGGTATCGATGTCGAAACGGTGTGCCGGGCCGCCGACGAGCTGCTGCGGAATTGACGCCGCGATCACGACGATCAACGCAGAGGCCGCAGAGTCCGCGGAGAAGACGCCTAGTCGATCCACGGATGATGTCGACGATGTGGATGTCACCGGCAGAACTGTATTTTTTCGGACACCAGAGATAGACCCGACTGTGGTCCTATACAGAGTTGGCAGCCGGTGGGCTCTCGGCACTCGGGAGTGTGGTCCTTAAGCCACTCTATTGGCGAAAACCTCACATCCGAAATGACCCACTACCGACCTGTTGGACCTATTGTGTGAGGACACTCGCTGGTCTGGCTCTCGTCTCTTGCGCGACTGCTGTCGCATTGAGCGCGATCCCGTTTCGGATCGCCCCCGGCGTCACAGCTGAGCGCATTCGCACGATACGACTGGGAATGACAGAGGCGAGTCTTGTGAAATTGCTGGGAACGCCACTCTCGAGAGAGCCCTGGGGTCCAACTGGCCAACTGCTCTTCTATGCCCACGATACGCCTTTGTTGAATCACTCACCTACTCTGTGGGTGCTTGTTCAAAATGGTGCCGTCAAGCAGGTTGAAGCTAAGCGAACCGTGTGGTTCATAGACGATGAGGGCCTATATGTGAGCCGCGATGGTCTATCTTGGGAGTCTCCGCTGTTTGCGAAGACGTTTAGATAGCCAGATGAGGGATAGTGCGACCTACATTTAGAGAGGTCGGCGACGGGTTGGTGTCGCGATGGCTGTCGTCGCTGGTGGCAATCGCCTACGTCATCATGGCACTTGCATCGAGGGGAATACAGGCTGGGACCGAGACAGCGATCTACTGTTTCCTCGCCTGGTTCTGCGTTTGGTTTCCCGACGCGATGGGTACTCCCGCCGATGGTGCCATTGGCCGGTCGGCAGTACCGACTCCGGCAGGGTTGGTGTGGTTCATCGGCTGGGGGTTGCTGACCATTCCGATAATCGTGATTTTTCTGCTGTGGATTCAGAACGCAATCTAACGGCTGAGCCGCAGCGGAAACGGAAGAGGCGGCCGCACCGCGCCTGAAACGCAGACGTTGCGTACTCGGATCGTTAGGGACGTCTCAGCGTTCTCGGCGGTCTCTGCGTTTATCGTGGCGGGTCTTTCTTCAATCGGTCTGCGCACTGGTGCCGGACCCGGCGAGCGCCTGATTGAAAAGATCGAGAAGCCGCACAACGACCGACGTCCAGGCGAACTCGCGCTCGACGATCACGCGGCTTGCTGCGCCCATCGTGTCCAGACGAGTCCTGTCGCTCAACGCATCGGCCAGCGCGCCGGCCAGCGCGTCCGCGTCGCCGGGCGCCACAAGCCAACCGTTTCGTCCGGGCCGTACCTTGTCAGGCAGTCCGCCGGCCGAAGTGGCCACGACGGCCCGGCGGTGAGCTCATCGCCTCGAGCGTCACGAGCGAGCTGCCTTCGTACAGTGTTGGATGCACGAACAGCGTCGCCGTTTCGTACCACGCGTGGAGTTCGGCGTCGCTGACGCGACCCGGCAGCACGATGTGCTCACCGAGGCCGCTGGACG
Source organism: uncultured Acidobacteriota bacterium (assembly GCA_963755195.1). Taxonomy (GTDB): domain Bacteria; phylum Acidobacteriota; class Vicinamibacteria; order Vicinamibacterales; family CAVVIG01; genus CAVQJU01. The sequence goes on from CAVWIZ010000003.1 coordinate 460,843, forward strand.
CCACGGTTCGCTCCAGGCGCGCGCGGTCTGGTCCGTCGCCCAGGATGACGCAGCGCCACCGCTCGCCGAGAGGCGAGGGGCGAACACTCAAGCGGGCCAGCGCGGCAATCAGGCCGTGAAAGCCTTTGTTCTCTTCGAGGCGCCCGACTCCGAGCAACAACACGTCTTCTGAAGACAGGCCGAGACGCTGGCGAACGTCGCCAACATTACCGACATTACCTCCAGGGGCGGCAGCCGCGAGACGGTCCATTTCTTCCAGATCGACCGCATTCGGGACAACGCTCACACGCGTGCCATTGACCCCCAGGTGCTTCAGCACGGTCGACACCAATACGCGGTCCGTCGCGATCACCCGATCGGCCGCTCCGGCGCAAACGCGAACCGCCTTGCGCAGCGGCGCATAGGCCAGCTGCTTCATCGCACCGAGGCCCGGTCCCGTCGAACCGAATTCCTCCATGCCCTGCGGGTTGAGCACCAGCGGCACGGTGCCGATCCGGTCCGCTCGACGCGCGCTTGCGTACCCGAGCGACGCGGCGCCCAGGCCGTAGACGAGCTGGATCCCCCCTCGCCTCACGAGCCCGGCGGCCAGGCGCCCCGCTCGCCAGCCAAACAGCGGATACGCCGAGCTGCGATCGACAACAGTCGTGAACCGGCGCCCCGCGAACGGAAACGTCCAGTACGGCACGAAGCGCAGAGACAGTCGCCCATCGCCGAACAGGTCCGGGCTTGACGGTTTCCCGCTGTGGGGCGGCGGGGTAATCAGCGTAACTTGCACGCCGTGTCTGAGAACGTGGCGGATGAGGTCGTGCACGTGACGCTCGAGTCCGCCGACGCCGTGCAGCGGAGCCACCGCACGGGCCAGCACGACGATGTGGAGATCTTCAGGTCGCAACCACCAGCTCCTGGTACAACTGCTCCATTCGACCAACCACGACCGCTGTTTCGAACATGCGCGCGGCCCGCTGGCGCGCGGCCTCGCCCAGCCGCGCGCGCAGCGCCTCATCATGCCTCAACCGCGCGACATCGTCGCCGAGCTCGTCGGCCGACCGGGAGAGCAGGCCCGTCTCTTCGGCGACCACGATGTCGCGGGTGCCGCCGGTGTCCATCGCGGCGATCGGGATCGCGAGCGCGCTGGCTTCGAGCAGCACGCGGCTCAGCGACTCGGGGCCAAGGGACGGAAAGATCAGCAGCTGCGCATGCCGCAGCCATGCCAGCACCTCGTTGCGCGGCCGCCAGCCCGTGAACCGAACGTCGCGGCCGGACTGACGCGAGGCGGCTTCCAGTCGCGGCCGCTCGGAGCCGTCGCCGACGACGACGAGCGGCCAGTCGAGCTGCGCCCGCTCGATCGCCGCGAGCAGCTTGGCGACACCTTTGTTGGGCTCGAGCTTGCCGACGTAGACCGCGTACGGGCCCGCCATCGGGCGCGGACTTCCGCTCGGCCTGCGCGCGAATGCCGGCGACGTCCACCGGATTGGGAATCGTCTCGATCCGCGTCGAGGCCAACTCGGGCGCGCGCGTCACGCAGGTCGTGCGCGATCGTCGTGCTGACGGCGACGACCACGTTCGCCGACGACAGACTCCGACGCTTCAGCGCGAGGTTCGCGCGCATGTACGGAATGATCGGCAGCGGCCAGCGGCCACAACGCGCCGGCTCGCGGCCGCACGCAGCGCGTCATCATCGCCGCCGAGCAGCCCGGACAGAGCGTGTTCGACGTCGCGGTCGTAGATGAGGTCGGACCAGTAGCAGACGGGCCAGTAGTCGCGAATCGTGCAGACGACCGGCACGCCTTCAGCTGTCGAGCCGCTGCGACGCTCGGTGGACCGGTGAGCAGGTGCTGGGCGTGAACGACGTCGACGCGGTGCCGCCGGATGAAATCTCGAAGAAACGTCTCGAAAAGCCGATAGAGGCGCTCGTTCTTGAAATAGTTGCGGACGAATGGCACGCGCGGCGCCCACGCGGAGAATTCGACCGGCCGAAATCCGTCGTACTCTTTCTCTTTGGCGTCACGGCGGGCCGTCGAAGCCTCACGTGCAGGCGGGACGCCAGGTCCGATCACGGGCCGGACGATCATGACGTCGTGGCCGCGGTCGCGGAGTCCCTTCGCCAGCTCGTACGTGCTCCACCCGCTGCCACCGCAGATCGGCGGAAACGCGTCGGTCGCGAGCAGAATCTTCATCATGACCCGGCGCATCGCCTCCTCGAGCTTCCGACAATGCACGTCCCAGCCGAACTCGCGCACGACGCGTTGCCGAGCGGCCGCGCCGAGCGCCGACCGAGAGGTGCCGGCGTCCGCCAGTTGCTCCAGCGCGCGCGCAAGGCCGTCCGGATCGGCGGCATCGTACAGGATGCCCTCGCGCCCGTTGCCGATGATGCCGCCGCAGACGCGGAATGTCAGGCGTCACGACCGGCAGACCGGACGCCATGTACTCGAAGATCTTGAGCGGCGACCAGTAGAAGTCCAGCGCCAGCGGCGCGTGCGCGGCCACGTCGAATGGGGCCACACCGATGTCGGCCGCGGCAAGACACGCCGGCATGCGATCGTGGCTCACGGCCCCGGTGAACACGATCGCCGTCGAGACCGGCAGCGGCGCGGCGCACGCGCGGGAGCTCGGGGCCGTCTCCAATCATCACGGCCGCGAATGTCCCGCCGTCCGCGCTCGCGGAGCCGTCGTATGGCCTCGACCAGATGAATCGCGCCATGCCAGGGGCGAAATGCCCCGGCAAACACGACCGTGGTGCTGCCGGGAGTGCGCGCGAACGGCACCGCGCCTGTTGCGCCTGGATGAAACCTTGCCGTGTCCGCGCCCCACTCGATCTCGAGGACTTTTTCGCGAGGCACCGACGAAGGGAGAATCGAGGCGCTCGGCGTCACGATCAGATCCGCGGCGGCGCACTGCCATTCGCGCCATCGCCGCATCGGCTCGACCAGCAGCGCGCGGTCCAGCACACGCTTTGGCGAGCCTGGGTAGTCGATGACGGGCGCGTTCACCTCGAGCACGATGAGCGCTCCCGTGGCACGGGCCGCCCGCACGCCTTCACCGCCGAAGTTGTAGTACCGCTCGATGATCGCGTCAGGCCGGATCGCCGCCGCGAGCGCGCGCACCTGGCGCGCCCGCCAGAACCGGAGCTGGCGGATGCCGAGCGGCGGTCCGAGCCGATGCCATCGCACCGGGCCCGACGGAAATTCACCGCCGGGCCCGAGGCTCACCAGACGTGCACCTCGTGGCCCAACGCCGTCAGCCCCTCGGCCACCGCCGGCCACGTGCATCGAGCCGCCCGTGGTCCCGGGCACCTGCTGGTCGATCGCCACATAGAGGATCCGCATGCCGTGTTCGCGTCACTCCTTGATCAACAACGCGAAAAACGGGCCGGACCGGATGCGGCCGAAGAGCACGATGTCGAGCTTCATCAGCCAGGTCAGCGCTCGGAGCGCGGCGTAGGTCGGGCCCCGCCGCGCGATCCGGCGCTTGGCCTCGCGCCTGGCCACACGCACGGCGGCTTCGTCCGGGCCCGGGCTCCCGGAAGAGGCGACATGCCGGGCCGCACGGCGGGCGAGCATCCCTTCGGCAAGCCGGACGAGAAGGTTCTCGACGAGCGCGCTCACGAGCGGCGTGTAATAGCGGATGCGCGCCAGGCGGAACCCCGCCTCGGCCACGATCCGTTGCAAGTCGTCGATGTCGGCGAGCGGATTGATGTGATCGGACTTGTGCAGGTGTTCCTGACGCAGATCGATGAGGCCCAGACGCTCGAGCCGGTGGGCCACGCCGTTGATGGCGCGAAGACCGAGGGCGAGACGAGAATTCTTGCGGACGTGCGTGTAGACGAAAAGCGCGCCGCCTGGGACCAGCACGCGGCAGGCCTCCCTCAGCATGTCGAGCAGGCTCTCGCGCGACAGGTGCTCGGCGACGTCGAGCGTGAATGCCTTCGTGAACGAACCGTCGGCCAGCGGAAGCCGCCGCAAATCCGCAATCAGAAGGTCCACAGTGGCGAGCGCTTCGGCTGCGAAGTGCGGGCTGACATCGACGCCCACCCGATACGCCCCGAGATCCTGGTTCCAGATCAGCACGCGCGCGCTGCCGCATCCAAGATCGATCACTCGATCGGCGGGGCCGAGCGCCAGAAACGATCGAAGCATGTCGTTGCGAATTGCCGCCGACAACACCGGCGGAGACACCGTCTCGTGACGTCCGTCCGCATGCAGCGACTCGTCCAGGTATTTCGTGGTCTCGGTGAAGGAGGCCAGCGGACGAAGATCGAGGAAGGCGCCGTCTGGCGAAGCGGTACTGCCGGCGACAGCCCTGGCACACGAGATCCGCCAGAACGCCACCGCAGTCGGGACAGCGCACGATGGTTTTGAGGCGATCCGAGATCACGATCGTTTCACGGCCATCTCGAGCAGCGTGTCGAGTTGCTCGGCCCTGCGGTCCCAGGTGTACCACGAGGCTTCGGCGAACGCGGTGCGGGCGATCCGCTCGGCGAAACTCTTGTCCCCGAGCACTGTCGCAATCCCGGAGGCCAGATCCTTGGGATCAGCAGCCCGGACCAGGCGGGCGTTCTCGCCGTCTCGCAACACTTCACGGACCGCCGGCAGGTCCGAGGCAACAATTGGTTTGCCCGCCGCCATGTATTCAAAGAGCTTGAGCGGCGACGCATAGCGCTCTGAAACCGGCGTCGCGGTGTGAGGCATCACGAGCACGTGGGCTTGTTCGAGGAAAGCGGGGACCTTGCTTCGATGCACGAAGCCCGCAAACGTCACGCGACTCTCAATTCCCAGGGTGCCTGCGAGGCTCCGAAGCCGAGCCAGATCGCCCTCGGACGGGTGCCCCCCGATGACTACGCCAGAAACGCCAGGCAGCAACGCCAACGCGTGCAGCAGGACATCAACACCCTTCCAAGGATAGAGGTGGCCGGTGTACGTGACCACGGGCAATCCGCTTTGACGCGGCGGAATGAACCGGCGCTGCGGATCGAGCCGCACTCCATCGGGGATGGCCATGAGTTTGTCCCGATCGCCAAATCGATCGACCAGCTCGGCCGCCAGGCCCTTGGTGATCGTCACGTATCCTTCCGCGAGCCGCCAGACCCGCTTCTCGCGGGCCAGCAGCCGCCGCACCTTCGATCGGGATGCCGCCACGGCGCCGGACAAGAGTTGCGGCAGCGTCTCCGCGAACACGGGGGCAAACCCGTGCGATTCGTACACCAGCGGAGGACGCATCGATCTCGGCAGCCGCAAGAGGACCGACGCGACCGCGAGATCTCGCGTCATCACCACATCGGGCCGCCATTGCCCCGTGGCCACCGCGACACAGGCGTTGGCCACGTACGCCATTCGCCGCATGGGCTCCGCGCCGAACATCGGCGCTCGCTGCACGGAAAGCCGCGCGTGAGGTGCGATGCCGTAGAACGCAAACGGGTCGCGCGGCGGCCGCACCGGATCCGGGCGCACCAGCAGTTGGACGGTGTGGCCTCTTTCAGCCAACGCGTAGCACGTCTCAACCGTCTGGATCCCATTCGCCCGCTCGAGCGGAAAGCGAATGTCAGCGAGGTAGCGAATGCGCAATATTGCCCTGAAGGAGGTGTGAGACGATCTCGCCGAGCTCTCGTGCGATCGCCGCGAGAGAGAATCGTTCCGCAAACCGCTGGTAGCCCTGGTCGGCGAGCGATCGCCGCAGGTCCGGGTCTCGTTTGAGGAGCGCGATGGCGTCCGCCAGCCCCTCGGCGTCGCCCGGCGGGCATACCCAGACATGTTCACCCGGCGCCAGCACCTCTCGGACGGCCGGAGTATCCGCGGTCAGCACCGGGCGCCGGACGGCGAGCGCGTCAAACACCTTGTTCGGAATGACGCGTTGAGCGCGGGCCGTCGTGCCGAAGCTTCCCAGACACACATCCGCCTCGCTCATCATGACGGCAAGGTCGGCATAGGGCACCGGCGGCACGAACTCGATCGTGTCCACCCCGATGCGATCGGCCAGCTCTCGCGCCATCGTATACATCTGGCCGGCCCCGACGAGCACGAACCGGACGGGGTCGGCGCGCTGCTGCAGGATGGCGGCGGCGCGGATGATGTGCTCCACGCCGTGCAACGGGCTGAACCGGCCGTAAAAGAACACGGTGAACGGACGGGTCGATGCCGACGAGGCCGACGACTGGCGCGGATACATGACCTCATCGTCGGCGCCGAGCCACACGCGGCGAAACCGGGACGCCGGCATCGAAAACGTGCGGGCAAAGTAAGCCGCTTGCGTGTCGGTTTCGAGCAGCACGGTATCGGCGAGCCGGCAGCCACACGCGTCGCTCAGACGATACCAGCGCGCCAGCCAGCTGCGCGGCTGAACGAGCTGTCTGTCGACCACCTTTTCTTCGTACCGCGAAAGGAGCGGGTCGAAGATCAACGGCACACCGCGCACGCGCGCAAGCAGACTGGCCGACAACATGTCGCTGTGCGCGCGGAAACCCACGAGGATCACATCGAAGCGCTCGCGCAGCGCTCTGCCAACGAGCCGCGGTGTCCGAACCGCCAGAGACCGGTGGTCCCTCACCTCGACGATGTCGGCGCCGGCGCGTTTGAGACACTTGTCGATGATGACGTTACGCGAATAGTTCGAATCGTAGCTGCCGAAGCGGCAGACTCGAAGCCCGGTCAAACGGCCCACTTCACTCATGGTACACTTTCGCCGTGTCACCTGTAGGGTGAGTGCTCAGCCCTCCGACAGTACGCGTGCCGCCGTGGTATTTCCCTCCTCTGCTGGCTCGTCTCGCATCGCCCGCCGCGTCGGGTGGGCGCTGACCCTTGCGCTGGTCGTACTGCTGATCCAGTCGACGTTCCGCGACGATCGTGTGCCATCGGCGCTGAAGTTCGGCGTGGCCGCCGTCGCGGTCCTGTCCGCGTGGCACCCCGGCGCGGGTTTGCTGGTTGTCGCGGGCGTCGTGCCCTTCGGCCACGTGCTGGTCACCAGCGTGTGGCAGGCGTACCCGTTCGCGCTCTCCGAAGCGTTGGTGCTGGCGTTTTTTGCGGGCTATCTGTGGCGACAGCGTCGAGAAACATTCGAGGCAACCGCTCCGCCCGATCCCTGGGTTCTCCCCTCGAGGTTGTTCGCGCTCGTCGTTCTCGCTTCGTCTATCGTTCAGGTCTCCGTTCTGCAAGTGTGGCACGACTATCCGCTGACGTACGCGACCCGCTTCTTCGAATATCTCGTCACCCAGTATCTGACGACTCTCATCGATCCGCGGCCCTGGGTGGACGGACGTGGCTTCGTGTGGACGGCAGCCACGTTGCTCGAGGGGGTTGGCCTGTTGCGTTGCGCCAGCGCGCTGTGCCGGCGGAATCCAGGGCTTGCGCCCAGGCTGACGAGCGTCATGGTCATGGCCGGCGTGGGCGTCGCGTCCTTGAGCTTCTACGAGTCCATTAGGACGGCTTCGGGTCTCGGGCAACCGCTCCTATCCATGTTGGCAATCCGCCGCGGGTCGCCCGCCATCCCGAGCATCGACACGGCCGGTCCCTATTTCATGTTGCTGGCGTTTGTCGCCATCGGAACGGCCGCCGCTTTTCGGGCGTACCGGCTCCCGGGCCTCGCGGCTGCCGCCATCAACATCGGGGGGATGTGGCTGACGCAGACACGGTCCGCGATCGTCGCGGGTTTCGCCGTCATTGCCGCGGTTGCCGTGTGGCTCGCGATGCCGCGGAGACTGAGGCTGAAGCCGTCGCGCGCGATTGCCGTCGCGGGTGTCGTGGCGATTGGCATCGGGTGCGCGGTTGTGGCGCTGTACGTCTTCGCGAGTGGGCCCACAAGCTCGCTGGCCAGATTATCGCTGCGTCACCGGTTCCTCTTCGGCTCAACGGCATTGCGCATGATCCAGAGCCATCCGTTCTTCGGCGTCGGCGTGGGCCAGTACGAGCTGACGTACCCGGAATTCGCCTCGCCGGAACTCCTTGCGGTCTATCCAAACAACAACGCGCACAACTACTTTCTGTGGACGAGCGCGGAGCTCGGCCTGGCGGGCGTCGCCCTCTTGCTGTGGATCCTTGGTGCGACGTGCGCGCGCTGCTGGTCACAAATGCGCGGTCGCCAGAATGACTGGTTTCTGGGCGTGTTTGCCGGTCTGGCGGCGTTCGTCATCACGTGGATCGTCGGACAGCCCCTGGGGGTTCCGCAGGTTGCCTACACCTTCTGGATCATGCTCGGCCTGCTCGCCGGGTACACCACGAACGCCGCGCCCGCGGCGGCCGGTGGCCGCCGGCAACCGCTGCTCACGCGTCTTGCGCTGGCCGCAACGATTCTGCTCGTGGTGGGTTCCGTGCCAATCCGCGCCGGCCGCGACATTGCCAACATCGATCTGTCCCGCGTCTCATATGGTTTCCACGATGCGAGCAGGGCCGACGACCGGGATTTCCGTTGGGCCGGCCCCCGGATCACATTCTTCATGAGACGGTCGGTCAGGGCGATCACCGTGCCAATGGCCGCCAAACGTCAAGACATCCCCCCTGGTGCGCAGGTCGACATCCTTGTGGACGGACGCACGGCGAACAGCGTCACGCTGGGAGGTCGAGATTGGCACGACGTCGGAATCAACGCCCCCGTGTCGGAACAGCCCTACTGGCGCGTCGATCTGCACGTCACGCCCCTCGATATTCCGGACAGTCTCCCCGAGAGCAGGCGCCGCGTCGCCGTGGGCGAGATCTCGATCACGCGCCGACAGGAGGCTCCGGAACACTAGAACTCCGCGATCCGCCGGGTCAATTCGGCAAACGACTGCATGCGGTTATCTCACAACGTCGAATACCCCCACGGTCACCGCAGCGCTCGCCACGCTCGCAGCGTTTAGAGCGTCTTCCATTTCCGTGTAGTGCGGCTCGATAAGACGATTCGAACGCAGAGCACGCAGAGGACGCGCAGAGATCGCAGAGCGATTCGACGCGGCGCCGCAAAGCGGCGGCCGTGGTTGAGAGAATCAGAATACAAGCCAGATGGAACCGCGCCGGGTTTGTATTCTGATTCTCTCAACCTGCCGCCCCGGCCGGCTTTGCCGGCCGGCCGCGTCGAATCGACGCGTCACTCTGCGATCTCTGTGATCTCTCGGGTTGATCGTCTTTCGCAGCATCCTGAGCCGTGGAGAGTCCTTCGTCGTGTGTTTCGTGTCTTCGTGGCAGCCAGCCGCAGGCTCAGAATCCAGAGCTACAGAGAAATGAAAACTGGTTTAGGGGCATTCCAACGGAATTCTCGGCGGTCACCGCGTGCACCGCGGTGATCGTGTTTCCGGGCTGTCGAGCACTAGTTTGGCGACACAACGCGACCCCGTGGAGTGATGCTGCTCGACAGCTGCTCGAACAGGAACCTGCGGCGATCTGGAAAGTCGATCGAGATCGGCAGCGTCCACAGCCACTCGCCGGTCCAATCGCCTGGGAACACCGGCAGACTGATCCACCCACGGTCGCTCATCAATGCCTCCCCACGCTGATTCTTTCCCCAGGAGAAGACGAGCCGCTGCGGCGGAGTCCCAGCCGGAAGGAATGGGTTGACGAGCAGGTTCACGTACACGGGATCGATGATGCGACTCCGCCGGGGATCCGCCGAGAGCTTCAGGAGCAGGGTTGGGCGGGTATTCCACCGTCCTCCTCCGTCCCGGCCGGTCATGCCCTCGAAGTCCACGAACAGGAAGCTTTGGTTGAAGGGATACGACGCACCCAGCTTCAGGCTGGGCGGCGCGAGCACCAGGCACCCCACACCCGGCACCGTCATCGTCTCGTCGTGCCCCACGCCCTCGCACCCGTAGTTCTGGACGAGGAGCGGCCGCTGGCGCGTGATCCGCTCGAACGCGAGCGGCTCACTCGGCTTGAAAGTCGGGCTAATCACGTGCACGCGCTTGTTGGGCAGAAAATACAGGGCCACTCGTATCAGGAACTCATCGCTCATCTGCACGGACATCTCCCTGAAAAACGGGAGCGCGTCCACGTCCTCGAGGTTGCGCAACCCACCATGGAACCGCTTGAGCACGGGGTCGCTGAGCGCGTGGACCACGAGGTTGCCGCCGACGAGACCCACCGCCACGCCCACCATCAGCGCAGCCACCAGACGCTGCCGCTCGGCCGTTCGGGTCAGGCGAGCGAAAACGGCGGACTGTCGAAGCCGCTGCAAACCGCCCGCAAACACCATGAACGACAACGGGAGTGCAGTGTAGGAGGCAAACTTCCACTGCTGATACGAGGGGCCGAGCTGGAGAAAGCAGAACACGTAAAGAATGAAGGACCCACCCGCCAGTCCCCCAAGCGTCCGCTCAGCCGTCGTCGTCTTGTGGCGAAGCCGCCAGAAGTAGAGAAAGCCGAATGCCACCGCGACGGCGCTATAGACGGCCACCGCCCACACGCGGTCGGCGTCGCCATTGACCTGGATATGTTCGACCATGCGGGGCAGCCCCAGAAGCGCCGAGGGCGAGATGAGATCCAGGGGCCAGCCAGCCACCCCCGGCTGAGAAAAGGGACGGAGCAGGTTGGCGGACCATGTGACTCGTTCCCGAAGACCGACCGCCAGCACCGCAAGGGGCAGAAGAATGGCAAACATCGTCCGGCCGGCGTTCTGTCCGGCCCCGCGCCAAGCGGGGCCGCGGGCATCGCCTGATTGGACTTCGGCGACGAGCGTCAAGACGACCGCGGCCAGCTGGGCGGCCAGGCCGACAGCGAGCAAGAAGGGGTACAGGAACAGCAGCAGCACATACGCGCTGCCAAAGCGGATCGCGAGTCCCGCGTCCAACACACGCTGTGAACGGTGCGAAACTGTCGTCCACAGCAGGTACAGCACGATCGGCGTCGACATCAAGGTGGACAGGAAGTAGCAGAACGCGATGTACCGCAGGAACGGTCCACTGACCAGGATGCACGCAATCGCCAGCGCCGCCCCGCGCGACACGGTGAACACCGAACGAGAGATGCGCGCCGCGAAGACACCGGTCAGCGCGATGAGCGCAAATTGGGCCGGCATGGCGGCCGCGATGGGTTGCTGGTTGAACAGCAGCGAAAACCACCCGAGAACGTAGAACACCGCGGGCGTAAAGAGATATACGTAATCCAGGTAGGAGTACCCGACGAGATTCGATTGACCCAATCGCAGCAGATATTTCGTCCAGAGGACGTAGCTCAGCAAGTCGACGTTGCCTCCCCACGCCGGCTCCAGGGACTCAGCGGTCGCCGGTGGCAGCGTGAACAGGTATGCCAGGACGTACAGCAGGACGAAGACGAGCAGCCAGCCGTGCGTGGCGCGGTTGCGGATCACGCGGTCGTTGAGGGCGCGGACGACCGAGCGGCGCCGCAAGGCAGCGAGAACCAGCACCAAGCCTGTAAAGCCGATTGCGAGGCGCGTGAGTGGCACACCCCACGCGATGCCGAACCAGCAGAGAATCACGTAGAAGGCCGCGCCGAGGAGGGCCGGAGATTCACCACGGCCGAGCGAGTCGTCCCACCGGCGAGGGATGAGCGCCAGACCGCCGATGTAGAAGCACGCCGCACACGCCAGGCTGGCGCCGACGCCGTGAGCAATGCTCAGCACGTGCGCGAGGATTGCAACGACACTCATCAGGGCAAACTTACGAGCAACACGCCCACGGATCAGGTTGAAATGGAAAGGTCGTCAATTCGGCCGGGGGTCGGCATGCTCGTCTTGACTGGCGTCCGTTCGATGTCGCCGCGCGTCGCCGGCCTGTCGGCCACGCACCGCGCCTCGAGCGGATGAGGCCTTGCCAAGCCTCCACCAGATCGACAGCAGCTCGAGCCCGTTGCGAAAGTTTCCAGCGAACAGGTTCAGCCGGCTGTCGTGATCGTCACGCCACCGAATCGGCACTTCCTTCACGGCGTAGCCCGCCTGCTTGGCCATGAGCAGAATCTCGACATCGAACATGTAACCGTCAACCTTCTGCCGGGCAAACAGGTCGATGGCCGCCTCGCGACGGAAAAACTTGAAGCCGCACTGCGTATCGACGATATCGTTCAGGCCGATGAGCGTATGCATCACGAAGGCGAACATTCGCGACCCGACCTGACGCACCCGGCGTTGATTTCTCTCGATGATCGATGCCGGCAGCCCTCGCGATCCGATGACCACTTCGCAGCCGCTCTTGAGCCAGTCTTCCAGCTTGTCGAATTCCGTGATCGGCACCTTGTTGTCGCCGTCCAGAAACCCGATGATTCTCCCCTCGGCCTGAAGGACGGCCTCGCGGATGCTCACACCCTTTCCACGTCGTCCCCGACCACCGAGCAGTCTGATGCGACGGTCCTCCTTCGAAAGGCTGGCCACGATTTCACGAGTGCCATCGTCCCCGTCGATGGCCGCGACGATTTCACACCGGAGTCCGCGCCGGTCGAAGTAGTCAATCGTCTCGACAATCGTCTGCCGGATCGTGGCGGCCTCGTTGAAGGCGACCACCACGACGGTAATGTCTGGAGGGTCAGGCCGACGTGAAGTCTCACCGGCCGCGCGGCCGTGACCGTCGAGCGTCGCGCCCGGTTCTAACTGGACGACGGTTTTTGACACGTGGCCACGCACCGGATACCGAAGGGATACTGCATCACTCGTCCGACGGCCAGTTCAATCGCCATGCATGCCGCCAGCCCTCTGCTGCCACGCGTGCGACTCACCGAGCGCTTGACCGCGCTGAGATCAGGGGCTGTCGGCTGCTGCCACCGGCGGTAACGCTTCAAGAGCCCGAATCCGGGGTAGACGAATGCGCCAAGGTGCGTGGCGCGAACGACGTCCAGTCCAGCCCGTTCCGCGAGATCCTTCAGCCCTTTCATCGAATATCGGCGATAGTGGCGCAGCGACTCGTCGTACCAATCGTAGAGCGCCGGACCCGCGGGTACTTCGATGACCGCGATGCCCCCCGGACGCAGCACGCGCGAGATCTGCCGCATCGCCGCGAGATCGTCGGCAATGTGCTCCAGGACGTTGAGGCACACGACGGCGTCGACCGTGGCGTCAGGCAGGGGGCACGTTGTCAGGTCGAACTGCAGGAGCGGGATTCCGGGGGCCCGGTCCGCGACTTCCCCCAACCACTTGATAGAGTCGGCGCCAATGACGAGAGCCGACTGAAAAAGCGCTCCGAGCTCCTTCAACAAGTACCCCGACGAGCACCCGACCTCCAGGATCACACTCTGCGGCTTTACATGCCGGCCGAGCTGCTCCAAGGCGTAAGACCGTGAGGCCCGATCCATCGGGTGTTCGGAGCCGGCGACGTCTTCGTGCAAAGCGGATAGATCGTCGCTCCATCCATCCTCGTTGATTCCGTACTGCAGCACGCGCTCGTGGCGAACGCCTACCTGAAATCCATCCCCGATCCATTGTGGTGCGGCATGGACACCGGCCGGTGATGGCCACGGGTATCGAGAAGCGAGCGTCGGTAACACCGTTTGGCAGTCTACCTCGGCGGTCGGCAGAATCTCAACCAACCTGCCGGCGATCTCTTCGATCTTCGTGCAGGCCAGATGTCGTCAGACGAGAGGCCCTCGCGGCTTCTTTCCGTGGTACAACCAGTGAGCACCGCCACGGCGGGAATCCTCAGCCTGGCGATCAGACACCTGATGCGTTACCCAAGGACCTGGCTGCAGCCGAGATGGTGGGTTGCCCGCCGCATCAAACGTTTTCTCGAAACACTTCGGGGATCTGGAACGGTCCTCCATCTGGGCGCCGGCGGAAAGCGCATCGCCGGAGCTATCAATTGTGATCTCTACGACCCGTCGGCCGACCGGCAGTGGGACGCTACCGACCTGCATGAAGTCGAGGATGCCACCGTTGACGTGATCGAGCATCATCATCTGATCGAGCACCTGAGCGCCGCGGCGCTCAATCGTGCGCTGGCGGAATGGGCTCGTGTATTGAAACCGGACGGTTTGCTCATCGTGAGCGCTCCCGATCTGGAAGCGGTGCTGACGGGCTGGCTGGCGATGAACGAACCCGAGCGATGGGACTACGGAATCAAGATGATCTACGGCTCCCAGGAGCACGAGGGTATGTTCCACAAGAACGGTTTCACCCCCGCGCGGCTGGCCGAGGTGTTGAAACCGGTCGGCTTGACTCAGGAGTGGTATTACCGAGGCTACCCGCGCCGCCCGACTCCATCGTTCATCTCAATTGCCAGAAAACGGAACACCTCTCCCGCCGTCCGAACGCCTTCCCTTCAGTGAAATCCAGGCGGCGGCGCAGATGATGAGCATCGGATCGATGACCGGAATCCGATAGCGCTCCTGTGGAAAGAAGATGAGGCCGACCAGGACTTCAGAGCCGGCCAGAAGCAGCAGCGCGTCCGGTAACCGCCCGCGCCGGTGTAACTCCACGAGTCCGGCGAGCGCCAACGGAAACACCAGCGCATACGAGACGAGCGACGCACCGTAGTAGCGCACGGAGTGGAGCCGGTACGACGGCCCGACGGGAATCCACTGATAGAAGAACTTGCGAGCCAAGAGTTTCACCCACCAGACGGGGTGCGCCGAGATCTGTGCGAAGGCTTCACGGCGGTAGATCGGTTCGAGCTGGACGGCATCGAGGCCGGGATGCTGGCGTCGCAGCGCGATATCCGCGGTTTTGAGGATCGGGTTGGCCGCGAGGTCGCCTTCACCGATTGCCAGCGCGTGATTGCCCATCCAGAAATTCACACCGGCCTGTGGCGCGATCAGCACGAAGCGCCCGGTTTCGAGCACGTTCCGAATCGACCAGGGCCCCACCACCAGGGCCGCGCCGACGATGAATGCGGGGGCTTGCCATCGAAGTCGGCGCACGGCCAGCCACAGCGCGCAGATTGGCAGGAACACCACCATGGAGGGGCGAGTCAGCGCGGCCAGGCCCGCGATGAGGCCGGCCAGAACGACGCCGCCGACATCCGTTGTCGTGGCGCGCGCGCCGGTGCGATCGATGACGCTCCACAGCGTGCACACACTGAGAAGCGCGAGCACCGAGTACAGCGCCTCGCTCAACGCGTAGGCGCAGATCCAGACGAGAGGAGGATACGCCGACGCGATCACCGCGGCGAGCGCGCCCGCGGTCGGTCCCGCGACCCGGCCCGCGAGCGCTCCGATGAGAACGACCCCAATCGCGCCCACGACGGCCTGCACCACCTTGATACTGACCGGAACCGATTGCGGGCTCGCGGGCAACGGAGCAAGCACGCTGACGATGGCCAGAAAAGCGGGGTAGCCCGGGGCACGTCCAAACCTCTGGGGCGGCAATTCGGCCGACGAAGGGGCGGCGCGGTCGTAGCTGAATCCACTGCCGCTCGCAAGATTTCTCGCGAGCATCAGGTACTCCAACTCGTCCTGCGTGAGCGGCTTGCCGACCCAGTAACCCAGACCAAACGCCAGCCGCACCACCAGACCAGCAGCGGCCGCGCCAAGAACCACCGCGCGCCAGTTCCTTTTCACGGTGCAGATGGGCGGTAAAACGACGCGCGGTCGAACAGGTACCGGTAGGCGAGGCCTGGCAGCGTGCGAGGAACCACGACGAACGTGTTGTAGGCGTTACCGGCGAGTTCCAGACGCTGTCGATCCATCATGCCTGCGCCGAACTGGACCATGAGACCCAGGTTCCACCAGACCGAGAGCGCCATCGCCACCGCCAGCGCGTTTCGCCGCCAGCGCGCGGCCTCGTGAAGCCAGCGCGGCCAACCCGGTGACCAGCACCACCGACGTGCCGAGAAAGCGACGCTGGCCGAACGAGCCGGCGACGGTCCACGTGTCGACGCTGCCGGACACATAGACCTGCGCGACCACCATCGCCAGCAGACAAATCATGATGCGGCGAGTGGCGGCCGGCGCCTGGAGTGTCGCCGGCGGAGCGACGCTCCATGCGAGCACTCCCACGAGACCGAGCAGCGCCAGCGGGCTCCAGGCAAACCACCCGTGCTCGGGCGAGAAGAGAACCTGCAGCGCGTGCGGCGCGGTCCACAGCATCTTGGCGGAGACTGACGCCGCAGGTCCGAGGCGCCCATTGAGCACGACGTAGGCCCACGCCTGCGGCAGGAAACAGATGGCGAATACCGCGGTGCCCGCGAGCGCGGCTGTCAACCGGGCTTTCACCTGATCGGCGACGGCCGCTGGCCTGCCGCCGCGGACATCGTCGGCCAGCGTCCAGAGGAAATCGACGGCGATCCCGACTACGAAAAACGCGTCCTGCTCGCGGACCATCGTCATGAGCGATGCCGCGGCGCCGAGCGCCATGACGCCCCGAGTCGACCACCGCTCGCGCACGACGAGCCAGATCGCCACGAATGCGGCGACCGTAAACGCGGAGCACGCGTGCGACAAACCAGGCGCGAGGTACATATAGAAGAGGAGTGGGGTGCCGAGCCATACGATCGCGGCCGGCGCCCGGCCCTCCCCCACGACGCGTCTCGCGACGAACGCCGAGAGCAAGACGGCCAGGAAGCCGTAGAAGGCCGACCCGTATGCAACCGCCGCGAGGTACGGGCGCGAGAAGCCGTCGGGGGCGACCGGCGAACCCGCCGCGCGTGCCGCGCGCACGCCGAGATCGGCCACGCCGTACATCGGCGCCCAGAGCAGCGCCGATCCGATCGTGCCGAAGTTGAGCCGCAGGCCCGTCTCGCTCACGTTCTCGAGAAACGTTTCGTGGAACCCCTGCCCGCGGGCGATGCCCCGATCGTAGAAATATCGGTATTCGTTTTCGAACGACAGATCGTGGTCGAACCACAGCGACCGCAGGTAGGCGAAGTACTCGATCTCGTCGGACGCGTAGAGCCGCGGTGTCACGGCCGGAAGCGACACGAGGAAGAGCAGCGTCAGCACGAGCCACTCTGACGAACGGAACCTGACGCCGCGCGGCGCAATCCGACCCGACAGCGTCATTCGAACGCGATTGTATAATGACAGCCGCATGTCCAAGGCCCGGCGTGAGCGATGCACACCTTCGTTCGCCTTCTGACGCTGGAGCCGCTCGAGCGCCATCCCGGCCGGGTTTTCACTGCCATCGGGTTCGTCTTCGCCATCGTGTACGTCGCCGCATTCACGGTGTTTCCCCGCCACGGGCGGATCATCGACGGCGACGCGATTCAGTACTACGCCTATCTGCGCTCGCTCGTCGTCGATCGCGACGTGGACTTCACCAACGACTACCGGCTGCTGTATCGACCAACCGACGGCGGTAACGCGGACAACGTGTGGCTGAGGACGACAACCAGCAGAGGCCGTCCCCCAAACGTGATGTCCATCGGCCCGGCGCTGCTGTGGGCGCCGGCCTTCCTGGCCACCTACGCCACGCTCGCGCTTCTTCGACCGCTCGGGCTCGCAATCCCGCTGGATGGACTGGCGGCGCCGTTTCTTCTTTCAGTTGGCCTCGCCGGCATCGCGTATGCCACGCTCGGCGCCTTCTTCTGCTACCGGTCGTGCCGTCTGCTGTTCGCGGCAAGACCCGCACTCTGGGGCGCACTGGCGGCCTGGCTTGCCACACCGGCCGTCTATTATTCCCTGATCTCTCCGGCGTACTCCCACGCGACGTCGCTGTTTGCGTCCGCGCTGTTCTGTTATGTCTGGCTCAAGACGCGCGGCGGCGACAGCATTCGACGCGATGTCTGGCTGGGCATCCTGGCCGGCCTCGCCACACTCGTTCGGTGGCAGGACGTCGTGATCCTCGTGTTGCCGCTGTCTGAGCTCGCCTGGGCGGTCGCGAAAGGACGGTCGCGGCTCGCGAGCTCCGCACTCCATGCGAGCGTCATGCTTGGCGTCGTGGTGACGCTGCTGCTGCCGCAGTTTTTCGCGTGGCAGGCCATCTACGGCCGCTTCTTCCTCGTGCCGCAGGGAGGCGGCTTCATGCAATGGACCAGCCCCGCGCTGATATCCGTCCTGTTTTCCCTTCGACACGGGCTGTTCAGTTGGACGCCGGCAGTGTTGGTGGCCGTGATCGGCTTCTACTACCTGGTGCGCCGAGACGCCGTGGTCGGCTGGTCCGCGGCCGCCGTGTTCCTGCTGGCGGTCTACATCAACGCGGCGGTCAGCGACTGGTGGGCGGGCGAGGCCTTCGGCGCACGGCGTTTCGTCGGCTATTCCGTCGTGTTCGCGTTGGGTCTGGCGGCGCTGTTCGCCAGCGATTTCTGGCAGAAGCGGCCCGTGCTGCAGCGCTCGACAGCCGTGGCGCTCGTCGTGTACAACCTGCTCTTCCTGCTCCAGTATCAATTGTTCATGCGAGGCTTCCAGCAGTTCGCGCCCTATCCGGCCACCATCCGGCAGGTGTTGCTCGATCGGCTGACGCTACCCTGGCAGCTGCTCCGCGCGTGGATGGGACCCTGAGTGCCGCCGTTCCCGATGACCGCCGAATCGCGTCGGGCCGCCGGCCTGATTGCGGTCGCGGCTCTCTGCCTCTACATCTTCACGGCCGGCGGCGGCCTGACGTCGGTCGACGCCGTGATGACGTACCAGGTCACCAAGAATCTGGTATCGCACGGCTCCTCGTCGTTCGACGTCGCCGGGTTGAATCACCATCGCGGCGTTGACGGACGCTACTACTCGCCGTTCGGCATCGGCCAGTCCATCTTTAACATTCCGTTCTACCTGGCTGGGCGAGTCGCCCGCGAGTGGTTCGGTCTGCGCATCGGGAGATCCGAAACCATCGAGAAGTCGGCCGTCGCGCTCGGCAGCGCCGTCGCCGCGGCCGGCCTTGTGTGGGTGGCGTATCTGTTCGCGTGGCGGCTGAGCGGAAGCCTCACCGCCGCACGCCGCACGGCACTCGCCCTGGGATTCGGCACCCTTATCTGGCCGTACTCGAAGTTCGGTTTCAGCGCGACGTTGACGGGCTGGTGCCTGGCTGCGGGCGTGTATGCGTCATGGGTTGGTGTGCGGCTCGATCGTCGCCGGCTCGTGGCATGGGGCGGCGTCTGGCTGGCCTGCGCGTTCCTGACGCGGCACGAAATGGCGGCGGCGGCCGTGCTCGTCGCCGCATGGATCGTCTTCGAAACACGCCGCGACTGGCGGCTGCTCGCCGGGCGGATCGCCTGGCTGGGCGCTCCGCTCGCTGTCGCCTTGAGCTTCTGGCTTTGGTACAACTTCATCCGGTTTGGCAATCCGTTCGAAACCGGCAATCTCGGCACGGACCCTGATCTCGACCAATACTTCGCCTTCGGCCAATCGATCGTTGGAATACGAGGTCTGCTCTTCAGTCCCGGACGGTCGCTCTTCATCTACGCGCCGCTGACCTTCGCCGGAGTTCTGGCCTTTCCGGCGTTTGCCCGCCGCGATCGGTCCACGGCGGTGCTCTTCGCCGCCATTTTCGTGTCGCTTCTCGTGTTGTACGGTTCTCTGCGGTACTGGGACGGGTTGCGCGGCTACGGACCCCGGTATCTCGTGCCGGTGCTGCCTCTCCTGATCATTCCGCTGGTGTGGTGGCTGGAACCTGGCAACGGCCGATGGCGGCGTGCCCTTCTGTGGGTCGTCGCGCTGAGCGTTGTCATTCAGCTGCCCGGCGTCGTGGTCGATTTTTCCAAGGTCTCGATTGCGTATGCGCGCGCGAAGGGCGACTATTCCCGCGACGCAAAAATCGACAACTGGCACGAATCGAGCCTCGTGCTGGACACTCGCGCCGCGATCTCCGCCGTGCCCAGGAACGTCCGGCACCTGGTTCTCGGTGAGCGGCCGCCCGTCGAGACGCGGCGTGCCGATCAGGACGACCGCGAGCTTTCCCAGCGACTTGCCTTCAGCCTCGATTTCTGGTGGCTCTACCTCTACTATCTCGGCGCGATTTCCGCGTCGGCGGCGGCAGCCCTCGGCGCGACGCCGCTCGTGGTCGCGTTGCTGACATTGCGGAAGGCTCGGTCGGTGTGACTGACACCACCTTCACAACGTTAAACGCAGAGCACGCAGAGTTCGCAGAGAATTCAAGATAAAGAGAAAAACTCTGCGATCTCTGCGATCTCTGCGTTGATCGTGGCTGGTCCTTTTCTTCCGTCGGTACGCGCCAAAGGCGGCGGTCGTGGGGCGCCTATGAGGCTGCGGCCAGGTAATTGCGAAAGAGCTGGCGAGCGAAAATAGCGACGGCGCCGAACGAGACGGCGCCCAGAGCCAGCGCCACGGGCGCTGATACCGCGCCAAGGTAGAAGAGGTAGACCCACCAGAAATCGAGGCTGAAGGTGAACTGGTCGCCGAAGTCACGGGTGTCGCTCTGGCCGGGCTTGACCGGCGGGCGCGCTCCGGTGGCAAGGCGCCTCACGTTCTCAGGAATCGCCACGAGTGACGCGCGAGTGTTCAACGTCAGCGCCGACGTGCCCCACGTCCACTGGCGCTCCGTTTGGGTGCGGGGCCCGATGCGACGCGCTGAGCCGACCTTCGAGAAATCGACGAGAACGCCTGGAATCTGCACGAGAACGCTCAACACCACAATCGCGTTCAGCAGCGTCGGCTGAAACCGGCCACGACTTCTGCGGAACCAATCGGCGAGCGGCAGGATGAGCAGCGGGAGAACCGGCAGAAGATACCGCGGTCCGTACGATCGCTCGCCGTCCCAATTTGAGAGCGTCGCGTAAAAGAGCACCACGATCAGGAATTCCCCGGCAAACAGCCACATCGTCCGCGGATCGCGATGACGGAGCGAGACGAGCGCAGCCAATCCCGCGACGAGGACTGGCGAGTACAGGAACACGGATCGCCCCGGACTGACCAACTGTCCCGCGAGCCCAGCCCAGAACGATCCGAGCAGAAGTTCCTGGTCTCGGAGGTACCCGGTGTCGAGAGGATTCCCGAAACGCGTCGTGTTGTAGTAGAGCGTCACGAGCAGGGCGATCACGACCGGGAGGCCGACGAGAAGTCCACGCCTGAGAACAAGCCGCCAGTCCGATCTGGATTCGGCAACGAGCCACAGTCCCACCGGCAGCCAGAGGAGCGCCAGCTCGTGCTTGACCAGGAAGGCGCCGCCGAGTCCCATGCCGCCAAGAACCAGCAGCGCCCGACGATCGAAGCGCGCGCCCACCCACGCCCCGTACGTCCCGAACAGCACGCAGAGCGTCGCCAGCGGGGCGCTGAACCCGTACTTGGCGTACGGCCACAACATCGTGCCAACTCCAAGCACCAACGCTGTTTCGATCGCGGCGCGAACACTCCCGGAGAGGCGCCACGCGAAGAGAAAGGCAATCCAGACGGCGAGGGCCGACGCAACCGCGCTGCCGACGACGAAGCCTGCCTTCGTCAGGGCCTCCGGCTTGCCGACGGCGAGACCGGTCCAGCGCTCGGCAAGACGGGCGAGCGCGTAGAACGGAATCGAGTAGACCGCATGGCCGATGCCGTAGGGCGCGTAGTAGCGGCCGTCAACGCCCCGGTGGGCGTCATTCTGGAAAACGTTGTACGACATCGCCACCGTGCCGTGCTCGACGATTCCCTTGGTGACCTCGTACGACATGATGTCGGTGGCCATGCTGCCACCGGTCGTGGCGACGTACAGGCTGAGAGCGAGCGCAAACACCAGCAGGCCCGTCCGGCGTACATCGGGAAGGGACGGACTCATCCGAGCGCTTCCTCATAAACGCGAAGGTACTCGGCCGCACACCTCGACGTGCTGAACCGATCCCGGAGTACGCGAAGCGTCGCCGGATCGGTCCTGCGAGGCTCGCGCAGGCGGGCGACGACCGCCGCCGCCAAGGCGGGAACATTTCCCGGCTCGGAAACCGCGACGTCGGCGGGAAAGAGCGCCTGCACTTCGCGGGCGCCGGCCGTGGCGGTGGCGACGACCGGGCGTTCCGCAGGCCAGCGCTTCGAGCATCACCGTGCCCCACGATTCGAGGCGTGACGGCAACACGAACAGATCGGCCGCGGCGTAGTAGCGCCACGAGGACCTCGTTGTCGACGAGGCCCAGAAACCGGACGTGAGACGCAATCCCCAGCTCGCGCGTCAGCGCTTCGAGAGCCGGTCGCAGCTCTCCTTCTCCCGCGAGCCAGAGCTGCGCATCCGGACACTCGCGCAGAATGGCCGGCATGCCGCGCAGCAGATCCTCGTGTCCGCCGACCGGATGGAGCCGCTTCACGGTCAGCAGCAGCGGGCCGTCAGAGACGCCAAGGTCGCGGCGGAGCGCGCGGCGCCGATCCGCTTCCACGGCCTCGAAGGTCGAGGGCACGGGAGCGTAGATCACGATCGACGGATCGGGAGCCAGGCCGAGGTTCTTCGCGAAATCGCGCAGACCGTTGCTGTAGAACGCGCGGCACGCCGCATCGCGCACCACTCGCGCGAACCGTCCGTTGCGCGCGGGGTCGTGGTGCCACACGTCGGTGCCGTACAGGGTCAACACGTAGGGCTTTCGGTATCGCGCGGCGACGAACTGGCCGACTTCGATGATGAGTCCGTTGCCGTGCAGATGAACAAGGTCGCTCGCCTGAATCGCACGCCGTGCGCCCCAGGCCATCCGGCCGGCCGCGATCGCCGCGCCAACGAACGTCCGGCTCGATCGATCGCGGCCGCGCCGCGGCACGTACACGACACGGTCGACCGGCGGCGGATGCCGCGGGGCCGCCGGCGGATGCGCCACGTAGCTGATGGTGATGCCGCGAGCTGTCAATTCACCGCCGAGCAACACAGGAAGCAGTGCGTTCGCTGCCTGTTCTGGTGGAAGGTGCGGGCTGATCATGCACACGTGCACGAATGGATTCTATAATGCCATGAATGTTTGACAACGTACGCCGCATTTCCCGGCAGCTTGCCGCGTACGGATCGGCCGACGTTGCGGTTCTCGCGGTGAATCTGTTACTGCTGCCGCTCTACACGCGCGTCCTTTCAACGACCGAGTACGGCGCGCTGGCGATGCTTCTGGTCTGCGAAGCATTTCTCAAAGTCGTGAACCGTTGGGGACTCGACGCCAGCTTCCTGCGCTTCTACTACGAGTACCGCACGGAAGAAGAACGCAAGACGCTCGGCGGCACCATCGCCGCCTTCCTGACCGTGGCGAACGGCGTGCTTCTCGTCGGGCTTCTGGCCGCGGCGGCGCCGGCCAGTCGTCTGCTGTTCGGTTCGCTCGAATTCGCCGCGGCGTATCAGTTGCTGCTGCTGAACAACTTCGCGGGGGCGTTTCTGTTGCTTCCGCTCGGTTTGCTTCGCATCCAGGAACGCTCGCGTCTCTTCGCGACGCTGACGTTTCTACGCTCGTTCGGCACCCTGCTCTTCCGGCTGATTCTCGTGATCGGGCTCCGATACGGCGTGGTGGGCATCGTCCTCGCCGATGTCATCGTGACTGTCCTGCTCCTGGCCGCGTTGGCCAGCACGACGCGGGGAATGTTGGCGTGGCGGTTCTCCTGGACCATGCTTCGCCATGTGCTGGCCTATGGCCTTCCGCACGTACCGCACGGCTTGCTCAGCCAGACGATGGGCATGGCCGATCGATTCGTGTTGGGCATCTACATGCCTCTGCGCGAAGTGGGGCTGTACCTGATCGGCAACACCGTCGCCGGCGTGATCAAGTTCTACCCGGTGGCCTTCGAAACCGCATGGATGCCGTTTGCCTTCGACTCGCTGCGCCGGAGCGATGCTCCGACGCTGTTCGCGCGAATGGGTACGTACGCGTTCGCGGTTCTCGCGTTTCTCGCGGTGGCCCTCGCCGGCCTCGCGCCACCCGCGATGGCGGCCGTGCTGCCGGCCAGCTATCGCCCGGTGGCCCCACTGGTCCCGATCCTCGTGGTCGCGATGGCCGTCCAGGCGCTGACGTGGTTCCTGGTGACGTCGCTCAACATCGCCAAGCAGACCCGCGTCTACCCGATCCTCACCGCGATCGGCGCGGCGGCCAGCCTCGGCGCGAATCTGCTGCTGATTCCGCCCTTCGGCATGCGTGGCGCTGCCATGGCGCTCCTCAGCAGTCAGACGCTCACGACGATCGTGACCGTGTATTTCGCGCAGCGCGCGTACCACATCCCGTACGAAATCGCGCGCCTGTCGAAGGTGCTCGGCGTCAGCGTCATCACCTACTTCGTGATGACGATGGCCGCGCCGGCCTCACCATGGTGGACGTTGGGGCTGCGGGCCGGGCTGCTCGCGCTGTTTCCGGTCGGGTTGTACCTGGTCCGGTTTTTCAAGCCCCATGAACTGAGTCAGATGAGTCAGCTCCTGACGCCGATTGCCGTGCAGGCGCCCGCGATGGACTCGCCGGACGCGCATGTCCGACGATGATCACGCTTCATCAGGCGGCCCTCGCGTCCCAGCGTCTCGAGCGACGCCTGCTCCAGCGCATCTACGGCTTCGATCGGTGGCACGTCGGTCACGCCGGCGAGCCGTATGCGGCCGACATCGTGCGGTACCTCAACGAGCGGCCCGAAGCGGATCGCGAGAGCCGTGGTCGAGATCGGGTGCGGCCTGGGCGACATCATCCGCCGCTTGCATTTCCACACGTCGGTCGGCCTGGATCGCGATTCTCGCGTCCTGGCGGCCGCGAGGCTCCTGTCGGGATTCCGGCGACGCGCCGGGCTCACGTTCGACGTGTTCGAGTTTCCGGGGGCGCAGCTTTCCGGCGAGTACAACGCGATCGTCATGGTCAACTGGATCCACGACATCGAACCGTCAACGCTTGCGTCAGGCGGTTCACCGCTACTTCGCGGAGCACCTGCGCCGCGGCGGCTGCCTGGTGCTCGACACCGTGCAGGATCCGGCCTACACGTATAATCACGAGGTCGAATCGCTGGCGCCGTCCGGAGCGCTGATCGATCGACTCGGCCGGTACGCTCGAAATCGGGACGTGTGGGCCGTGCGACGGCCCTGAGAGCGATGACGCGTGATGGAGTGTGATGGACGTTGATTTACAGGGTTGACCGGTGAGAATCGTCGACGATCGAGCCATTCGCGAGCACGCGGCCGTGCGGTTCCGCTCCGAGTACCACTACGCGGTCTTCGAGTACTGGCGGAGCGCCAAGATGCTGGGTTATCTCGAGCGCGCCGGTGTCCGCACGTTCGGCCGCGTGCTGGACGACGGCTGCGGCGGCGGCGGGATGTGTGTGTCGCTGGCCGAGGAAGCGCCGTGGGTGGTCGGTCTCGACTTGAGCGATCGCTTTCGAGACGCCGGCGAGCGACTGGCGCGTGAAAAAGGCGTGTCGAACGTCCGGTTCACGCAGGCAGACGGCAGCACGCTGCCCTTTCGCGACGCGTCGTTCGACGTGGTTCTGTCGCACGCCGTGATCGAGCACGTGGCCGACCCGGCGTCCTACCTGAGCGAGGCACGCCGCGTGCTGAAGCCCGGCGGCTTCCTGTTTCTGCAGACCGCACCGTACCTGTCGCCGCACGGCTCGCACCTGCCGAGACTCAAAATCCCTGTTCCCATTCACCTCCTCGTCGGACGCCGCGCGGCGTTCGCCGCATTCTGCTGGCTCGCGAGACACGCGCCGCAATGGCTCGACGTCGGCCCGGAGGGCTCGTCCTTCGTCACGCTGGCGCGGAGCGGCGAACCGAAAGTGGACGACCTGCTGTACAAAGTGACCGTCCAGAACCTGCGCCGCCACATCGTCTCTGCCGGCTTTCACCTCGTGCGCGAGGATTTGTACGTCAGCGGGTTGGCGAAGCGGCTCCTGCCCGCCTCGCTGTCGACACGGGTGCGTGACGTACCCCTGTTCCGCGACGTGCTCGTCACCAACATGGAATATCTGCTCGCCGCGCAGCCTGCGTGATGGCGCAGCCGTGAGTGATAGATAGAGACGGCCGGGCCGGCAGTCAGTTCATGAAGCTCATCATCACGATCGACACCGAGGGCGACAATCAGTGGGACCCCTCGCGGCCGCGATCGACGGCGAACATCCGCTACATCCCGCGCTTTCAAGCCCTCTGCGACCGGTACGGCTTCCCGCCTACTTATCTCTGTACGTACGACGTGGCGGAAGACCCCGCGTTCGACGAGATTCTCGTTCCGCTGCACCAGAGCGGGCACGCCGAAGTCGGCGCCCACCTGCACCCGTGGACGAACCCTCCGATCGATGCGCGATGGGACAGCGGAGAGGCGGCCGCCGCCTACCCGTCGGAGCTGCCGGCGGGAGTCTTCGCGAGGAAACTGGAGTGTCTGACGACGCTCTTGACCACGAAGCTCGGGGCGGCGCCTCGAAGCTATCGAGCCGGCCGGTGGGGCCTCTCCGCGGCGCACATCCCGATCCTGCTCCACCTCGGCTACATCGTCGACTGCTCGGTGACGCCGCTCGTCAACTGGCGCGACCGGGGCGCGCGCGAGCGCGGCCAGGACTTTTCGGCGGCGCCGGTCGGCCCGTACTTCATGGCGTGGGGCGACCCGGCCCGCGAAGGGTCGTCCGGACTTCTCGAGGTTCCGGTCACGATTCTGTACACGAATACCGTGATGCGCCGTGCCCCGTTGCTCCGTGCGGCGTACGCGCGATATCGAAAGGCGTCGCCCGCCCGTCTGCTCAACCGCATGTTCTGGATCGCGCCGCAGTGGTTTCGACCGTTCTCGGACATGAGCGTCGCGAAGCTGAAGGCCGTGTACGAGACCGCGCGGCGGCTCGAGTTGCCGGCTCTCGAGATGATGTTCCATTCCTCGGAGCTGATGCCGAACGGCTCGCCGCACAACACGACGGTCGAGGCGGTCGACGACCTGTTTCAACGTCTCGAGCACACCTTCGCGCACCTGGCGGAGCAGCGAGTGGAAGGGATCACGTTGTCGGCCTTCGCCGAGCCGCTGCGCCGACAGGCGCTCGTCCACCGGGAACGCTGGGGACTCGATTACTCCGCGGAAGAGCTGACGTGGGCTCCACGTCCGTAGAGAAGCCCCGCCCGATCCCCCAATTGGGCGCCCGCGATCCGATGAATCGAATCGTGCCCGTGCGGCTGCCCGTGGCGTGCGTTTTCGTTTTACGTTTGGCATTCAGGGTGCGTTTTTCAGCACCCTGCTAGAGGCGTTCTCCGATGGCGGCGTAGTCGAGATAGGTAAAGAGCAGGCTGTTCAGCTTCCTGACGTTGTCGTTGAACACGTCCCCCATCTCTGAAATCCGGTCGGCCGGTTGCGCCGCGTCAGCTGCCGGGCGCGCCGGCGGGACGGCGATCGGCTGCAGCCTCGTCTCGTCCGACACGGGGGCGCTGTAGCGGATCTCGACCCGCTGAAAGCCGCTCGCCACCATCAAGTACTGCAGCGTCTCGGGGTGAAGCGGCCGGACGTGCGTGAGGTCGCGGATGTAGCTCGCGAAGAACGCGTACCAACACGCCGCGTTGATCGTCTCGAGGACGATCTTCGAGCCGGGCCGCAGCTTGTGATACGCGACGTCGAGCAGCCGCATGAGGTAATCCGGCTCCAGGTGCTCGACGACTTGCGCGGCGAAGAGACCGCCGAGCGAGCCGTCCGGCTGCGCCAGCAAGATACGTCAGGGCGTCGCCGGCCGTCGCCTCGAGGCCGCGCTCTCGACAGAGGGCCGCCATCTCGTCGTTGAGATCGACGCCGCGCGCCGAGATGCCGTGTTCACGGAGCAGATCCAGGAATTCTCCCCTGCCGCACCCGATGTCGAGCACGTCGCTCGCATCCCAGGAACACCGGCACATACGCCGAGGCGCGCTCGCGGATGTCCTGCGCCGACCCGCGAAACCGGTCCTCGAACCCGACGTACTTATAGGAATCGAGCGATCCGGGGCGGGAGTCTGGCGTGGCCGGCCGGGACGTCTCGCCACGATGCATCGTCTCCCCTCCGCGTTTCGAGCTCACGCTTGAGCGTCTGTACGGCTCGCTGCATGACGCTCAGCGTGCCGCGCACGTCGTCGACCTGGGACTGGAAGCGTTGCTCCCGTGCGACCATCGACTCCCAGCGTTTTTGCAGTTCGTCACCCAGCCCGCTGAGCCCGGCCGCCAGGCCATGCATCAACCCGGCGACCTCCCGGTCTTTGGTGTCGATGTAGGGCGTGAGTTGCTGCGCGTACAGGATGAGCGCCGTCTGGAACTGGATCAGGCGCTCGAGCTCTTCGCGCAGCACCGACAGCGTGCTCGCCATCACGGACGCCGTTTCGCGCTCGGTCGAGACGTTCCGGTTCAGGTGATCGACCACCGCCGCATTGAACGCCTGCTGCCGTTCGAACAGCGGCGCCACCATGACCCAGACGTGTGTCCTGAGCCGTTTGAACCAGCCGCTCCCGTCGGCGGGCCTGCGCGACAGCAGCTCCCACCGTTCGTTGAGCGGCGTGATCTGGCTCTCGTCGGGCGGCGGCGGCGGATGCGGCAGATCGCGCAGTTTCTGGATCGCGCCGTCGAGCGCCGTGAGCGCATCGTTGTACAGCCGGTCGGCGTCGGCGCGCTCGCGTTTCAGCCGAGCGAGATCGTCGGCACTACCAGCACGTGTAGACATCGGCATCCTAAGGCTCCTGCACCCGGCCCAGCTACCGCTAGTGGCGCATTCCAACTGAAGAAGGACCAGCCACGATTAACGCAGAGACCGCTGAGAACGCAGAGACGTCCTCGATGATTCGATGCCCCGTGGTGAGACGCTCGACGCGCCGTCCACCGCCGCTTCGCGGCGCCGCGTCGAGCGTCTTCTCCGCGGACTCTGCGGCCTCTGCGGACTCTGCGTTGATCGTCGTGATCGGTAGTAAACCATCGTGTATGCGGTACTACCGCCCGGTGCCAGGTTTCTGAACGAGATGAATGTAATCGAAACGAACCGAGAGCTGGCGCGCGTCGTCGCCCATGCCAAGTTCCTTGCGGCGAGCGGGCGTACTGATACCCGAACGTGATGATATTCAGGCTGCGGCCCAGGCGCTCGTGCGGCACGGCGAATTCATACTCCCGCAGCTCGGGCGCGAGCGTCTGCTCCGCCACCCGCTCGCCGTTCACGTCGACACTGAGAATCTGCGGCGGGCTCCCCGCAAACACAAACGGCGCCGCGCGCAGGCGCAAGACGTAGTCGGCGAGCTGCTGTGGCTCGCCTGGCTGAAGGTATCGCGGGCCCAGCAGGGCCATCCCCACGACCGACTGCCGGGTGACAGCCCATCGAAACGTCTCGTTGCGGTCTCGTTCGCGATCCGACCAGCCCCGCACCAGAAACCGCTCGTCACCCGCATTTCCGACATCGATCACGACGTCATTGAACATGTGCAGCCCGAGACGGTCGTAGGTGGCAGGGCTCGTCCCGTAGCGCCAGGCGAGGATCGCACTGGCTGGAAGCGAAAACGGATTGCCGAGCCGTCGCGTCGTGGCATCGACGATGCTCTCGACGCTGATCCCCTCGCCCATCGGCAGGCGTCCCAGGAAAACGTCCCGCATGAAGAAGACGTTGCCCACCAGCAACACGCCGAGCGAACCCGCCCACAAGACAGCGGGGCGCTGTTGACACCACTGTATCAACGCCGCCAGGCCCAGGACGAAGAACAGGGCGCATCCGTCGAATCGACGGCTCCCAAATCCCGATCCGCCCCACCACGTGGTCACCGCACCGTTGATGTAGACCTGCGCCACGAACAGCGCGGCGAGAATCGATCCGAAATAGCGATCGCGCTTCCAGAACAACGGCGCGCCAAGAACCGACGCATAGACAATCGGATGCCAGGCGAAGAGGCCATGGTTGGGCGAAAAGAGCACGTCCGCCATCAACGAATCACGCCACCACTGCTGTCCGGACTGACCATGAGGCAACGCCAGCCAGCCGCCATTGACGACCTTCCAGAAGTACATCTGCGGCAGAAAGCCGATCGCGAAGCCGGCCGAGGCCAACGCGATCCCCTGCGCGTCCCGAGCAAGCAGCGGACGGTCGTTCCGGCGCACGGCGTGCCAGGCGGCCAGCAGGACATCGAGCGCCAGCGGAGCCAGAAACACCGCGTTCTGCCATCGGACCATCACCATGAGGCCGCCGCTCAGGCCGAGCCATCCCCAGGCCGCCCGCGACCGCGCGGCCCGGCTGCGGTACCAAAGGAAGAGAAAGAGCGTGACGGCAAACAGCGAATTGCCGTGGGTGTATGAGTTGTCGACGGCCAGATACCAGACGATGAAGGATCCGGCCGACAACGCGATGGTCGAAGCGAGCGCCAGCGGCCTCGAGAAGTAGTCGCACGCGACCCGGTAGATCAGAATCAGTCCGGCGAACCCGTACACGAGTGTCCCCAGACCGATGG
This sequence comes from uncultured Acidobacteriota bacterium, assembly GCA_963755195.1. Classification (GTDB taxonomy): domain Bacteria; phylum Acidobacteriota; class Vicinamibacteria; order Vicinamibacterales; family CAVVIG01; genus CAVQJU01. The sequence continues at coordinate 490,861 of CAVWIZ010000003.1, forward strand.
CCATCTGGTAGGGGTAGAAATAGCCGTCGTGACGGAAACCTCCACCGAACGCATTGAGCACGATCAGCCACACGTGCGCGAGCAGGTAGAAGGGCGCCCACAATACCGCGCTGCCGAACGGAAAAATCGCCGCGTCGTGCGACCCGAAGTCTCGAGCCTCATTCGACAGATCCAGGTCGTGATCGATGAACGCGGAGTGCAGTTGCGAAAAATACTCGCGGCCATCTCCGCTGGCCCGGCTGAACGCATAGTGGAAGATGGTGAGCAGGACGAAGAAGAAGACGAGCCACACGATGCCGATGTTGTCGAGAGCGCACCATGCCCGGTGAAGAGCGCTCCGTCGATCTGGTGGAACTCGACGCGCCATCACCCTGAGCAGCAGCGCCAGGCCCAGCAGGAGCAGCAGACCGATCGGCAGGAGACTCGCCAGAGTGTGATCGAACTTCAGCAGGAGACTGTCGATGCAGAACACCACCAACGCCAGGAGCACGGCGTGAGCGGGCGCCCACGCAACGAGACGGTGCTTCATCGTTCTTCGATTCCGGTCATTGGCGCCCGCCGCAGTGAGCATCCGAACCGCGGTGATCCCTCAAGGAACCAGCAGTCGGCAGATCCGGATCCGCGGTCCCTTCATCGCTCCCGTCGGCTCGACGATTGGCAGGCATTCCGCTGGTTCGTCCAGCAGCTTGCGATAGGCTCGGTACGCGTCGGCATGCAGGTCGGGACGGGCGAAGATGTTGCCAAACACGTCCGACGAGGCGACCAGATACGTGAACCCCGACGACACGTACTGCTCCGGAGATCGGCCGGCCAGGCTGGGGACGTTGAGCACACGATATTCGCTATCGGGGAGCCGGAGCACGGAGTTCTCGACCGCCACCCCGGAGCGTTGCGGGATGAAATGACGAATCATCCCGTACGCGACGTCCTGAGTCGTTCGCTTGCCGTACTCGCTGGGCCAGGCGATCCCGGCCCTCACCGGCTGAAATAGCACGACGCCAACGACCACCAGGACAATGACCGCTCGGGCCCACCGCCGCGGTTGCAGATGGCAGGCCCACGTCGTCCCGTCCACCACCACGGTCGCGATCAGAAGACAGAAGAATGGCACGACGGGCAGCAGGTAACGCCCGAAGATCAGTTGCTTGGTCGCAATCATGTGGAAATAGACCAACGGGAAAACCAGGATGAGCACCCACTTCGCGATGCCTCGACCGCGGACGACGGCACTCACCACACACCAGACCATCCCGGCGCCCACGGCAACGACGCCGGGCCACCCAGCCGAAAACGTGACGTGAGCCAGGTAAGCTTGCGCACCGCTGACGAACGGCCGGGGCCGGAATGAACCCGACATCCGGCCAAACGCATTGAGGAATGCCGGAAGGTCGAGGAACGTATACGGGGCGCCAACCACGAACGCGACAGCGGCGGCTCCGACGGCCGCGACGGCGCCAAATGCGCGGGACGAAGGCGGTGATTTGGCCAACGCCGCGGCGACGAGCGGCATGACCAGCGCGACAGCGCCACCGTACTTGGTGGCGGCGGCGAGGCCCACGCACGCACCCGCCGCCACGAACCAGACGAGCCGTCCGGTCTCGGACGCCCGCATCGACAACACGAGCACGAGCGTCGTCAAGAGCGTCAAGGGAACGTCGGTCAATGCGAAGTGAGACTCGCGCACGTGGTTCGGCCAGACCGCCATCAAGGCAGCCGCCAGCAGCGCCACCCACCGTCCCCAGCGCCGGCCGGCCCGATACACGACGAGGATCGTCATCGCGCCGAGCGCGGCGTTCAGCGCGCGTGTCCACGCGAAGAGGTGTTCCGGCCAGAACTCGTCGAGCGATCGCCAGGCGCCATCCAGTGCGCCCGCGAGGAACCGCACGCACCCGACGAACGCCTGCACGTATATATAGAGTCCCGGATAATCGAAAAACTGGGGGTTGAAATCCCCGGTCTTCAGGATGTGGAGGGCGCGTTCGGCGATGACCGGCTCGTCCACGCCGATTCTCGTGGGGAACCCGGCGGTCAGGTTCCAGAAGCGGAGGGCGGCGCCGGCGGCGAACACACACGCCAAAGCGGTCCAGACCAGCCGGGGACGTTCCCCGGCAATGGGTGCCGGGCGCGACGCGAGCGGCGCAACTGGCAGAATCATTCAGAATGAAAGCGACTTAGTTTATAGGGGTACGTCAAGGTGCGGACGATTTTCGCCAAATCTCGGCGATACGCGGCTCGGACAGCCCCGTCTGTCGGAGCAGGTTTGTCGCGTGGTCCGTCCCATCCGTCAGAAAGTGTCCGGGCCAGCGTGCACGAAGCGCGGCGTCGGGTAGCGGCGCGGCGCAGGCCATTTCGATGGCGTTCCGGTAGCCGATGACCATCTGGTCGAGCGCGAATCGTTCCATCCACAAGCCGACGGGCGCGGCGGCCCAATGACGCACGGAGTCGCGCGTCGGTCGCGAGGCGCCGCATCGCCAACCGCAACGAGTGATCCTCGTCCACGATGTCGATGCTGACGCACACGGGATCGACCGGGCCGGATTTCTTCCGGCCGCCCTGCCCGGAGTCGGGCTGGGGCGCGTGCAGGAGCGTCCAGGTCCGGGGGTCGAGCGCGGGAATATCGGACGTATGGACGAGGTCGGTGATCACGGTCGGCCGGCCGGCCGCGAGACACCGCAGCCAGGATGCCGACGTCTCACGCGAGGAGGGCCACCGCATGCACAGGCAGACATCGGCGGCGGCCAGATAGTCGCCCATCTCCTGGTCGGACACGAAGCCGGCGATGGTGACGTTCTTTTCTAACTTCTCTATGCCGAGGGCACGGCCAAGAGCACGCGCTTCCGCCAGAGGGTCGCAGTCATCCGCCGCTTCGCCGACGAGCAGCAGGTGAACATCGGGGAGCACTTCGACGATCGACGCCAGCCCGCGAATGGCTTGCGCGATCCGCTTCTCCGCCGTCACTCGGCCGAAGGCGACAAACAACACCGCATCCGCCGGGATGCGCGTGCCTGTTCCGGACAGCCGCATTCGCGTCGGGGCGGGCCACCGGAGCGGGAACGCCCATGCTCACCACCTGGATTCTGGCGCTCGGGTGCTCCTCACGGAGCTCGGCTGCCAGCCAGTCGTTGTGCACGAGAACGAGCCGCGCGGATTCGACGACGATTCGCCGCATCGGCCAGAAATAGGTCAGCGATCCCAGGAATCCGGCGACGCCGAGCTCGGCGAGATCCGCGACGGCCCCCGGATGGTTGAACCGGAGCTCGGACCGATAGTCGTCGTCTCGCTTCTGTTGCAGCAGGCAACGTGCGCGTGCGTGGTGGAGCTGTCCGTCATGGAGCACGACGGCCCCGGGATATCGAACGAGGTACGCCCACATGTAGTCGTGGCAGGGGGCGTTCCCGAGCTGATAGACGATGAGGTCGTAAGGGTGTAGCCGATGCTTCCAGACGAAGTCGTGCGCGCTGTAGACCGGCGTTCCGGCATCGGGGCGCGTGAAGCGAGCCGGGGGGCCATCGACGAAGAGATCGATCTGGTGGTCCTGCGCCAGGGCCGGCAGCAGCTCGACGTTGTACGACGCGATGCCGGTCCTGATGGGTGGTAACGGCGTGAACCAGGCCAGTCGCGGCATGCCCTACCGGATCTCGATGTGGAGGCGCCGCACGCTGATTCCCGCCTTCTGGCAGGCATCGCGAACGGCGGCTTCGCGGACCGCGTCGATCGCGTCGCTGGTGACGACGACTTCGTCCACGCGGTGCGAGGCAATGATGCGTTCAAGATCGGGGAATGCCCCGCGCACGACGACGCCGAGTACCAGGCGGTTCGTCTTGAAGGGATCGTCGTCGATGAAGGCGACCGGCCGCATGTTCCACTGTGGATTCGCGCGTATCTCCCGCACCAGCAGCTGGCCGCTGGCCCCCGCGCCATACACCGCCACGCGCTTGGCTTTCGACCGGCGCATGGTCACGACGGTGCCCATGGCGCGGAACGACGCGCGCGTCGCCGCCACCGCAACCAGAAGCAGCGTCGCGTCGATGATGAAGACGGCGCGCGAGAACCCCTGGAGCCGGTAGACGTAGGCCACGACCAGCACCGAGGCGATCGAGCCGGACACGACGCCTCGGACGAGCGCCGTCAGGTCGACGAAGCTGAACGTGTCCCACGATCGCTCGTAGAGGCCCGACAGGTACAGAGCGGCGAGCTGACAACCCAGCACGATCGGGAGTGACGTCGCGAAGTACCGGAAGAAGGTATTGAAGGCCTCTCCGTCGAAGCGGATGCGATACGCCGAGTAATAACAGACCGCAATCAGGATGAGGTCGAGCAGCACCTGGCCGGCGTGCCACTTGAACGTGAGGTCGTTCAGAAACGGCGCAAAGGACGATTTCTGCAGGACACGGAAATCGTCGGCGTCGTACGCCCGGACGCGCGCCAGGTAGATCCCGCTCAGGACAAGCGCCACGCCGAACATCGCCGCCAGAGGGAGCGTCCCCTGAAGCCCCTCGCGCCCAACCAGAAAGGCCACGCCGCCGGCCGCAAGGCCCAGCAGGTAGAGAATGCCCACGGCGCTGCGTTCGGAGAATCCGAGCGACACGAGGCGGTGCGACACGTGGTCGGTGCCGCCGCGCGTCGCGTGTCTTCCCGCCAACCGGCGCAGCACGAGCACAAAGCCCGTATCGAACAGCGGCACCACGAGCACGAGCGCCACCATGGCGGCCGCCTGAAACAGATCCACGTCCGGCGCCGTCAGCGGGATGAGCGACGCCGCCGCCAGCGACGCGCCCACGAAGAGGCTCCCGGAATCGCCCATGAACAGGCGCGCCGGTCTCCTGTTCCAGTAGAGGAATCCGGCCAGGCTCCCCACGACAGCGCCAAGATAGATGATCAGCGCGTCGCCGAGGACACCCGCGAACAGATACGCCATCAGCGCCGCCGCGGACATCGCGACGCCGCCGGCGAGGCCGTCCATGTTGTCGAGCAGGTTCAGCGCGTGTACGACGCCGCCGAACCAGATCACGGCGACGACAGTCGCGGGCCAGGGGAGGCTGCCGGCCTCGGAGGTCCCGATCACGAAAACGACAAGCGCGCCGACAAACAGCGACGACACGAGCTTCGCCAGCGGCGACAGCTGCAGGCGATCGTCGAGCACGCCAATCACCAACATGGCCAGCGCCGCGGCAGGTACGGCGATCTCGCGCGGCCGGCTGAACGACGCCCCGCCCAGCAGTTCGGCCACCAGCACCACCGCCAGAGTGGCCAACCCAAACCCCACGCCTCCCATCGTCGGCGTGGGCGCAGCGTGCCAGCGGTCCGACCTCGGAGGAATGACGGCGTTTCTGCTCAGCGCGACGCGGCGCACCACACCGCACAGGGCCACCGATAAACCAGCCGCTGCCAGAGCCGACAGAAACGCTGCGGTCAGCACGGAGGACACTCTATAACGGAAGCGACTTGAACATCGATCGCAGCGTCAAGATCAGCCAGGCCACGGGCCGCCCCGGATGCCAGGGCTGCGGGATGACGTGCGTGGCGTAGTAGCGGTATGCGCTGCGATGGAATTCGCGAACGGCGGCCACTCGGGCGGTTCTGCTCGACTGCCCGACCTCGTGAACAGCCGTCGCACCGGGCAGGTACCGAATGTCCCAGCCGGCGCCGCGGATCCGGCGGCACACATCCGCGTCTTCCCAATACAGAAAGTAGCCTTCGTCGAACCCGGCCACCTCCTCGAGCGCCCGCCGGCGCACCAACATGCACGCCCCGGAAACCCAGTCGACCACATGGCTGCTCTGTCCCGTCTGCAGCCCGCCCGCCGCCAGGTTCCGCCGTACGACAGGACGAAGACGGTAACATCGCCGAGAGAAACGACGTCCGCCCGAAGATGCCGGTGAGGAGCGTCGGATCCCCGCGCGCGCTTTCCTGCAGCGCGCCGTTGGGATCGAGGATCCTCGGTCCGATGACGGCACAACGTGGATGCCGCTCGATTTCCTGAAGCAGTTGCGACGCCGCACCGCGTTCCAGCCGGCAATCGGGGTTGAGCACGAGCACGAACGGCGCCGAGGTGGCCGCCACTCCGGCGTTCACCCCTTTCGCAAATCCGACATTGGCCGTCTGCCTCAGCAGGGTGATCTGCGCGCCGGATGTTTCCGCGGCCCGCTCGCTTCCGTCAGAGGACTGGTTGTCGACGACCACCGCCTCCCAATCGAGGCCCTCGAGGCCACTCGGGAGCGACGCCAGCGTGGCGGCCAACGCTCCGCCGGCGTTGAAGTTGACGATGACGACAGCGAGCCTGGGATTCATCGCATGGAGTAGCGGCCCATGTACGGGACCGCCACGCCGCGCCGCAGGGCGCGTCGCAGCGTCCAGGCGTTCACCCGGCGCGTCGCTTGAACTCCTTTTCGCCGTTTGAGTATCGACCAGAGGCCGCGCAGCGCATCGAGCTTCGCCTTGAGCACGACCTTGCCCTGCCCGCGCCACGGATAGAACAGGAGCGACGGCGATGTTGAGCGCGACGTGCTGCGGAAGATAGAGCCACAGGAGCGGTCCCGGCATGTCCTTGAAGAACGTCCACACGGCGTTTCGTTCGCCGTGATAGACGGCGAAGTCGCTGCGGTATCCGCTCATGGCGGAGCTGACGTGGCGGACCACGGCGGCGTGCACGTAGACGCAGCGGTGGCCGCGGAGCCGCAAGCGAAAACCGAGATCGACATCCTCGAAATAGCAGAAGTACTGCTCGTCGAAGCCGCCGACCTCGTCGAATGCGGCGCGGCGATAGAGGGCGGCCGCGGCGCACGGCGCGAAGACTTCGACGTCGGCGGCCGGCCAGCTCGCGCGCGCGCGCGCGGTGGCCGTTGCGCCAGGCGCGGCCGGAGACGTGATAGCTGTCGCCGGCGCCGTCGAGATAGTCGGGCGCGGACGTCCAGCAGCATCTGACTCGCGAACGCCGCCACCGCTCGGCTCTCGCTCGGCCGCGTCACCAGCGCCTCGAGCCATTCCGGCTCGGCGAACGCATCCGGATTGAGCAGCGCCAGCAGATCGAACCGATCGGCCGCCCGGGCGGCGATGTTGTTCGCGCGCGCAAATCCGACGTTGGTCGGACAGGCGGATCAGCTGCACGTCGCGCAGCGCGTGCTCCGCCAGTCGCAGCGAGTCGTCGCTGCTGCCGTTGTCGACGACGACGATGTGATCGGGCCGCCGGCGCTGCCGCTCGAGCGACTCCAGGCATCGACGCAGCAGGTCGCCGCCATTCCAGTTGACGACGAGGACGGCAACCGTCATCCGGTGAAATCTTCCGTGTTAGGATCGATGCCTGGCCGCGGGGGAGTGGGCGGCCCAGAATAGCACGCTCGCCGTCCGGCACCGATCCCTTCTACCGCACCTGTCAAGGACGCTTCGACTGATGTCAGTCGTCGCGCACGATCCGAACGCCGCGCGTGTCGCCGGCTCCGCACGTGCCACGACGGCCGACGCTGGCTGCTGAGCGTGGTCCTGGACTGCGCGCTCGGCATCGCGGCCTATCTCGCCTCGTATTGGCTGCGATTTCAAGGCGAGCGCCTGGAGGCGTTTCTCCCGGGCGCGTGGTCGACGCTGCCGTTCGTCGTCGCCGGACAGCTGGTGGCGCTCGTGCTCGCCGGCGCCTATGCGCCGCGGCCGCGCATCGACTGGCTGTGCCCGCGTCATCGTCGGCGTCGTCGCCGGCACCGCCGCCGCGACCGCCCTCGTCGGCGTGACCATCGGCTTCGAGGGCGTCTCGCGCACCGCGTTCGTCGCCGACGCCATGCTGCTGGGCAATCGCCGCCCTCGCCTGGCGAGGCGCCTGGGTCCTGTCCACGCCGCGCGCGCACGTCGCGTGCGCCGCCCGCTTGCCCGACGATCTGGTCGATCGCACCGAGGAGATGACGACGGTCGGAGCGATCGTGACGAGCCTCTACAGCTACCGCGAGCTGCTGAGGAATCTGGTGATCAAGGACCTCAAGCTGAAGTATCGCGGCTCGGTGTTCGGCTTCCTCTGGTCGCTGGTCAACCCGCTGCTGATGATCGTGGTCTACACGGTGGCGTTCACCTACATCCTGCGCATTCGCACGCGAGGGCTTCGTCTTCTACCTGATGCTCGGCCAGCTCTCCTGGACGTTCTTCGCCAGCTCGGCCTGCGATGTCGACCGGCGCCATCGTCGACAACGCCGGCCTGCTCAAGAGCGTGTTCTTTCCGCGGGCGATCCTGCCGATCGCGACCGTGCTGTTCAACCTCGCGCAGTACCTGCTGACGATGTCGGTGTTCCTGCCGATCATGATGCTCTGGTACCGCGTGCCGCTGTCGGCGCCGATGCTGCTGTTCCCGGTCTTTCTGGCGCTGCAGGTGCTCTTCACGATCGGCGTCGCGATGATGCTCGCGACGGCGACGGCGTTCTTCCGCGACGTCCGGCACCTGCTCGAAGTGGCGCTTGTCGGTCCTGTTCTGGACGACGCCGATCGTCTACGAGCTGCGACCAGATCCCCGATCGGCTGCGGCTGCTCATCCTGCTGAGCCCGATGTCGCCGTTCGTCGTCGCGTACCAGCAGATCTTCTTCTATCCGCGAGTGGCCGGAGCCGACGGTGTGGCTGATGGCCGGCACCTACGCCGCGGGCGCGCTTCGTCGTCGGCACGACTGCTCGTTCTGGCGTTCGAGGATCGGTTCACGGAGCAGCTCTAGTGCCGGTCATCGAAGCGCAGCAGCTCTCGAAGCGGTTTCTGCTCCGGCACAACGCGTCGGTCGAGCTGAAGGTCCGCTTCCTCAGCCTGCTGCACCCGGGACAGCGGGAGTCGGTCGAGGAGTTCTGGGCGCTGAAGGACGTCTCGCTGCGGATCGAGCGCGGCGAGGCGGTCGGCCTGGTCGGGCGCAACGGATCGGGCAAGAGCACGTTCCTGAAGCTGCATCGCCGCCATCCACCGGCCGACCGAGCGGCCGCCTGCTCGTCGCGCGCGACGCCCGGATCTCGTCGATGATCGAGCTCGGCGTCGGCTTCCATCCCGAGCTGACCGGCCGCGAGAACGTCTTTCTCAACGCGGCGATCCACGGGCTGACGCGCGCGGAGATCGAACGCATCTACGACCCGGTCGTCGAGTACTCCGGGCTCGAACACTTCATCGACGTCCCGATCAAGAACTACTCGTCCGGGCATGTACATGCGGCTGGGCTTCGCGATTGCCGCGAACCTCGATCCCGACATCCTGCTGCTCGACGAGATCTTCGCCGTCGGCGACGCCGATTTCCAGCAGCAGTGCATCGGCGACGGTGAAGCGGTTCATGGACGAGGGCAAGACGATGATTTTCGTCTCGCACGCGCCCGACGCGATCCGCGCCATCTGCCGCCGCGTCTGCGTGCTCGAGCAGGGCGAGCTGGCCTTCGACGGCGACCTCGAAGAGGGACTCGCGTTCTACGACTCGATCCTGGGGCACGCTGGGAGTGGCGCCCCCGTGCTGGAGGCGAGGATGGCGGCGGCGGAAGAGCGCGACGAGAGGGCGAGGGAATGGCTGTTTGACTTTCTGCGAAGCGAGGGTCTGAAGCCCGGCGAGTCCGTTGTGGAAGTCGGGCCAACGGTCCCGAAGAGTCCCCAATTGGTGCGGTTTCTCGTTGGGGGCGATTACTGGGGCAGCACCCCCGACCGGGTCCATGAACTGCCACATCTATTAGACGTGGCGATCGCGAACTCGCTCTTTCCTGTCATGACGTTCAACAGCGTCGCGAAAACCATCGCCGTCGTGAGCCGCGCGCTGAAACCCTCCGGACGTCTCTATGCCACCTGGTACGAGAACCCCGATCCCGCCAACTTCGACCCCATCGCGCACGCAAACGGTGTGACAACCTATTCAGATCGCGAGCCGTTCCATTACTCATTCGGACTGATCGAACAGGTGTGCGGCGTGCTGGGACTGCAAGTCGATCGCCTTCCGGATTCGACGCATCCTCGCGGCGAGTCCGTTCTCGTCATTTCCCGACATTCGTGAACGTCATCTATATGCCAAAAGCTCATCAGGGCCGAGGTGCCAGTTGTATCTCCAATTACAATGTTGGTCCTTGGGGGGACTCGCAGCGGCGGCGGAGGGTACCTCGCATCTCACTGTGTAATAACGGGATGACCCAGTAATCAGCCTCGGGCATGGCGCTTGCGTTTCGTGGACACCGTATGGTCAAACGTTCACGACACGGCAAATGGATTGGGCAAGCGCTCGTCGCGCTTGCTCTGTTGGTAGGCTCCAGCCGATCCCTCGAGGCTGGTGCGATAACACTCGCCTGGGATCCCAATACCGAATCAGACATCGCGGGCTACATCGTGTACTACGGCACCGCGTCCGGCAACTACAACGGGGGCAGTGTTGACGTCGGCAACGTCACGTCGTGGACAGGGACCACTCTGACCAACGGCCAGCAATACTTCTTCGCCGTCCGCGCCTACAACACGAGCCAGTTGCAAAGCCCCTACTCCGGGGAAGTCAGCGCAACTGTGACGTCGACGGACAACCCTGGCCAAATCACCTCGCCGGTGCCCGGCTCGACGTTGAGCGGATCCTCGGTGTTGTTCCAGTGGTCGGCCGGAACGGGCGCCTCGATGTATCGACTGCAGGTGGGCTCCGTATTGGGAAGCGGGAACCTCTTCGATCAAACCGCGCTTACCGTCACGAGTACGACCGCCTCGGGATTACCGACCAACGGCAGCCCTGTATTTGTCCGCTTGTGGACGCTCATCGGCACCACCTGGCGATTCATGGACTCCACGTTCACAGCCGCCAACGTCGCCAGCACGCGGATCATCTCGCTCAGCGGCTCGCTGGCGTTCGGCAACCAGGGCGCGGGCACGACAGCCACCAGAACGCTCTCGATCACCAACAGCGGCACCGGGGCCATGACGGTGAGCAGCATCAGCTACCCGACAGGATTCACCGGAAACTGGAGCGGGAGCATTGCCGCGGGCGCTACGCAGGCGGTGACCGTCACCTTTACGCCGTCGTCCGCGACGACCTACAGCGGCACGGTAACCGTCAACGCGAATCAGACCAGCGGCACCGCGACGACGAGCGCTTCCGGTACGGGAACGCCGACGCGCATCATCTCGCTCACCGGTTCGCTGGTGTTCAGCACGACGACAGTGGGCTCGACGTCCGCCAGGACCCTCACGATCACCAACAGCGGCTCGTCGGCGCTCACGGTGAGCGGCATCAGCTACCCGGCGGGATTTGCAGGCAACTGGTCGAGCGGCAGCATTGCGGCCGGCGGCTCGCAGGCGGTGATCGTCACCTTCACACCGACGGCGGCCACGACGTATAGCGGCACGGTGACGGTGACGGCGAATCAAACCAGCGGAACCGCGACCGCGAGCATCTCCGGTACCGGAACGGCTGGCACGCGCATCATCTCACTCAGCGGTTCGCTGGCCTTCGGCTCGGTGGCCGTCGGCTCACCAACAGCCAGGACCCTCACGATCACGAACACCGGCACGGGCGCCCTGGCGGTGAGCGGCATCACTTACCCGACGGGATTCAGCGGCAACTGGACCGGGAATATTGCCGCGGGCGGCTCGCAGGCCGTGACCGTCACCTTTACCCCGACCTCCGCCGCGACATATAGCGGCACGGTGACCGTCAACTCGAACAAGACCAGCGGCACTTCGACGACAAGCGCCTCCGGCACGGGGACCACGACCGTCACGCGAGTCATCTCGCTCAGCGGTTCGCTGGTGTTCGGCTCCGTGGCCACGGGCTCGACGGCCATCCGGACGCTTTCGATCACGAACAGCGGCACGGCGACGCTGGCGGTAAGCAGCATCAGCTACCCGACGGGATTCGCCGGAAACTGGAGCGGGAACATCACCGCGGGCAGCACGCAGGCGGTGAACGTGACGTTTACGCCGACGTCCGCCACGTCATATAGCGGCACCGTGACCGTCAACTCGAACAAGACCAGCGGCACCTCGACGACGAGCGCCTCCGGCGCGGGGACCACGACGGTCACTCGAGTCATTTCGCTCGCCGGCTCGATGGCGTTCGGCTCGGTGACAGTGGGCGCGACGACCACCAGAACGCTCGCGATCTCGAACAGCGGCACGGCGACGATGACGGTGAGCGGCATCAGCTATCCGGCGGGGTTCACGGGCAACTGGGCGAGCGGAACCATTGCCCCGGGCAGCACACAGACGGTAACCGTGACCTTTGCGCCGGTGGCCACGACGCCGTACGGCGGCACGGTGACCGTGACGGCAAATCAAACGAGCGGCGCGGCGACGACGAGCATCTCCGGCACAGGCGGCACGACGGACAGCCGCGTCGGGGTTCCCGGCGACCTGGACGGCGATGAGACTGTCGATCTGCTCTGGCGAACGCAGAACGGTGACCTGACGGTGTCGCCGATGAACGGCTCGAACTTCAGCCAGGCGGTATTGGCGTCCGTACCGCTTTCGTGGCAGATTGTCGGCGTGGCCGACCTCGACGGAGATGACCTGTCCGACATCGTCTGGCGCGAAACGAACTCGGGGGCCGTGGCCGCCTGGTTTACCGCGATCAACAACGGATCGGCGTATGTCAGGTCCGCACCCGTCGTGGCGCCCGGCGTACCGCTCGACTGGAAGATCGTCGGCGTGCGCGACCTCGACGGTGACGGCAAAGCCGACTTGCTCTGGCGCAACATGCAGAACGGAGACGTTGCCGCGTGGTTGATGGATGGCTCGACGGTAAGGACGGGGCCGGTCGTGGCGGCCGGCGTCCCGCTCTCGTGGCAAATCGTCGGCCTGGGCGACCTCGACGGCGACGGGAAGACGGACCTGGTGTGGCGCAACGCACAGTCTGGTGACGTGGCCGTGTGGTTGATGGACGGCGTGACGGTCAGGCAGGCCCCAGTTGTGGCGGCCGGCTTACCGATGGTATGGCAGGTCGCCGGTGTCGGCGACCTCGACGGCGACGGCAACGCGGATTTCGTGTGGCGCAACACACAGACGGGCGATGTGTCAGCGTGGCTGATGGCCGGCGCCAGTGTGAAGGCGGCACCGGTCGTGGCCCCCGGCGTCCCGCTGACGTGGCAAATCGCCAAGGTGGCGGACGTCGATGGCGACGGCAAAGCGGATCTGGTGTGGCGCAACCTGCAGACCGGTGACGTCGCGGAGTGGATGATGGACGGCGCGACCATATTGCAGATGCCGGTCGTGGCGTTCGGCGTACCGCTCACGTCGCAGATTCAACCGTAGGACGAGAGACCGACGTGCTGTGCGGCGCATATGCGCCGGCAGCCGCAACGACAATCGGGGGCTCAATCGCCGTGCAAGTGCAGCGGCGGCTGGGCCCCCTTCCTCTTTGTACTAGCATGCACCACTAAACGTGGGTCCTGGAGCCGAGCCCACAAGATGATGGGGCAGTGATGCTTCGGCCCGTTCGTGCCATTGACCAAACCACCATGAATGGCGTAAAAATCTCGAACGTCCATGTGCAATCGTGGGAACGTGTCCCGTTGGATCGGGCGAGTACTCGCCGCGCTCGCCCTGCTCGTCTGCTCGAGTCGATCCCTCGAAGCTGGAGCGGTGACGATCGCCTGGGATCCCAATACCGAAGCAGACGTCATAGGCTATGTCGTCTACTACGGCACCGCGTCCGGCAGCTATTCAAGCAGCGCTGTCGTCACTGGCCGGACATCGTGGACGGGAACCAGCCTGACAGTAGGCCAGCAATACCACTTCGCCGTCAGCGCCTTCAACGCGAGCGGAGTGCAAAGTCCCCTGTCTGAGGAAATCAGCGCCACCATCCCCCTGCGACCGATTCCCGGCGACCTGAACGGCGACGCCAGCGTCGATCTGCTCTGGCGGCAGACGCAGAACGGCGAGGTGTCGGTGTCGCAGATGAACGGCCTGAGCTTGACCCTGTCGCCGCTGGCTTCCGTGGCTGTTTCGTGGCAGATCGCTGGCGTGGCCGACCTCGACGGAGATGAGCTATCCGACATCGTCTGGCGCGAAACAAACACGGGCGACGTGGCCATCTGGCATATTTCTACAAGCAGCGGATCCGTATCCGTCAGTGCCGCTCCGATCGTGGCGTCTGGCGTGCCGCTCGCATGGCAGATCGCCGGGGCGCGCGACCTCGACGGCGACGGCAAGGCCGACCTGGTGTGGCGGAACACACAGACCGGAGATGTCTCGGCGTGGTTGATGGATGGCGCGACGGTACGGCAGGGGCCGCTCGTTGCGACCGGCGTCCCGCTGTCGTGGCAAATCGTCGGCCTGGGCGATCTCGACCGCGATAGGAAAGCGGACCTGGTGTGGCGCAACTCGGCCGGTGACGTGGCCGTCTGGTTGATGGACGGCGTGACGGTGAAGCAGGCGCCAGTCGTGGCGTCCGGCGTCCCGCTGGCGTGGCAAGTCAGTGGCGTCGGCGATCTCGACGGCGACGGCAAGGCCGACCTGGTCTGGCGTCAGACACAGTCTGGCGATGTGGCGGCCTGGCTGATGGACGGCGTGACGGTGAAGCAGGCGCCGGTCGTGGCGTCCGGCGTCCCGCTGACGTGGCAAATTGCCAAGGTGGCCGACGTCGATGGCGACGGCAAAGCCGATCTGGTCTGGCGCCACATGCAAACCGGTGACGTCGCGGAGTGGCTGATGGACGGCGCGACGATCAGACAAGCACCGGTCGTGGCGTTCGGCGTCCCGCTGACCTCACAGATCCAACCGTAGGATCGGCGTCCGGTCGTTCTGCAAGGCCCAGCCTCGCGTTTCATATGCTAGGCTGTCCGCTGTGAGAGAGGACCCGCGCAGCGTCATCGGGCGGACGCTCTCGGGCGACGTCCTCGAGATCGGTGCGGGTCACGATCCGTTTCCCGTCGCTCCAGGCACGCGCGTCCGCTATGCCGACCGTTCGGTGAAAGGGGGCCGCGACGAAAACTGGCCGGAGCTTGTCCACTTTCCCCGTGGTCCCCAGGCCGACTTCAGCATCGATCTCGACATCGACGGGCTGCCCGCCATCCCCAGCGGGTCCCTCGATGCCGTCATCGCGTGTCATCTGATCGAGCACCTGGCCAATCCCATTGCGGCCCTCCGTGAGTTCGAGCGCGTACTCCGGCGTCAGGGACGCCTGGTGCTCGTGGTGCCGGACCGGAACCTCACGTTCGATTCCGTCCGCCAACCCACTCCGCTGGCGCAGGTGCTGGCCAAGTTCCATCAGGGAGCGAAGCTCGTCGACGACGAGGAGATCAGAGAGTTCTGCCGCGCGATCTACTACCAGCCCCCGATTCATCCGGCCGTCGTTCGGGAATGGTACAACCCACAGCAACTTGACGCCGACCGGCTCGAATTGCACCGCCGGCGCAGCATTCACGTCCACTGCTGGTCTCCGGAGGAGTTCGCTTCGCTTATCGCCGGGCTTCTCGCCGACGCCCTCGTCTCCTGGAAATTCAGTGACCTGTACCTGCCGGGAGACCCACGACAGATTGAGTTTGGTCTCGTGCTTGAACGGGGGGCGTCAACCGGACCTGCAGCGAGCAGCCAGTTCGTTCGAGAATGGACCAGCGCGGTTCTCGGCACGCCGGGCTGCGACGCCAAACGGGTTGCGATGTTCGACAGTGCGCTGCACAGAGACCTTGCGGTTCAGGATCGGATCGATGCTGGAGCCGCACTGGCAGACGTGGCGATGCCGACATTCTCCAAATGGGGATCCTGATTCATGCACGCACGGTCTAGCGATCTGGCGATCACCCCCGCAGAGCCACGAGCGCGAACGCTGGTCCGCCCTGATGATCGGGCTGCTCGAACGACGTCTCGATCCGCTGGTACCCGAAGTGGCGGAGCGCGCCGATGATTTCGCTGCGCGTGAGCCAGTTGGTGAACGTCGCGCCTCCTCCGCAGAATTTTTCGTTCTGCAGAAGATGCAGGTACTCGTGACGGTACAAGGTGTGCCTGAACCCTCCAGACTCCGTTTCGGTGGCCGTGGGGAAGCGCGCCGAGCCGACCGCGCCGCACCCCTTGGGGTCGAAATAGTGGGTCCATAAGAACACCCGATCGGCCGTGCGACTGATCAGATCGATCAGATGGACCGGGTCTCGCATGTGGTAGAGCACCCCGGAAGCGACGACGATGTCGAAGCGCGGCTGCTCTTGTTCGAGATAGGCGATGAAGTCGCCGCAGAGAAAGCTCGCGCGGGGCGTGTTCAGCATCTCTTTGAGGATGAGGCATTTCAGAAACGCGCGGATGTTCGCCTCGACCGCGGTGATCGACGCCGCTCCCATGTTGGCCATCATCCAGCTGTGGCCGCCCTCGAGCGGACCGAGCTCCAGCACTTTCTTGTCCCGGAAGGGTCCGATCAGCTTGGCCGCCCACTCGAGTCGATCGTCGCCGAAGAGCGGAATGGGGCCCGCTTCGAGGTCGCTGAAAGGGGCGGGCAGTGCCGAGGCCCACTCGCCTTTGAAAATATCCAGCGTCCGTTGGGGATTGGGGGCCGTCTGGACATACCAGTCGAGGATGCTCGCGACTCCCGGTGCTGGAGGCTTCCTGGGGATCATCGAACGAACAAAACGTTTGAGCCGGCGCAGTGGGCGCATCGTGCGCGGGACTATATCAGAACATCAAATCAACACAGTTGCTCGAACAGAAATGCCGTGCCAGGCCCTATAATTCCTGCGTGAGGTTGCGGACTGGTGTGGTGAGGCTACGACGGCGGCTCGCGAACTTCGTGCGGCAGCGGGTTCAGCCGGCTCCTGAAATGGCCCTGCTCGGCTCTCAGGCAAACTTCTATGAGACGCGCAGAACGATTGCCGCCATCTTCCTGCGCGGCAACGGCATCGAGATTGGGGCTCTCCACCAGCCGCTGCCCGTGCCGGCGTCAGCGCGGGTGAAGTACGTCGATCGCATGAGCGTGTCGGACCTGCGCCGCCAGTACGAAGAGCTGGCCGACCACCCGCTGGTCGAGGCCGATATCATCGACGATGGGGAACAATTGACGACGATCGGGGACCAGACGCAGGACTTCGTCATCGCCAACCATTTCATCGAGCACTGCCAGAATCCGATTCAGATGTTGCAGAACGTGTTTCGTGTCCTCAAGCCGGAGGGTGTGCTCTATCTGGCGGTGCCGGACAAGCGCTTCACGTTCGACGTCGATCGTCCTTCGACGACGATCGAACACATCCTGCGCGACTTTTCCGAAGGGCCCGCATGGTCAAAACGGCAGCACTTCGAGGAGTGGGCCCGGCTCGTCAACAAGCGCACCGATGAGGCCGAAGCCAAGAAGGAGGTCGAGCACCTTCTCGCAATTGACTACAGCATTCACTATCACGTCTGGCGTTCCGACGAACTGCTCGAGTTCGTGGCGGCACTTCAACGTCTGGTCCGGTTCGAGCTCGAGCTGTTCCTCAGAAACGGAATCGAAACTCTCGTGATCCTCCGGAGGATCTAGCGCCCTTCGGCTCGCCCCATTGGGGGCTTGATACCAATCACCTCCCCGGGATGGGGCAACAAGGACTCCAGGATGAAACTCAGGCCCTGGCATGTGTTCAAGGACACCACTTTTCGCCGCATGATACGGGCGGTCGCAATACTCGAGCGACGGTGGCGGTTACGTTCCAACCGCGAGTTGCAGATACGACTTGATGGCTTGCAAGCCAAGCTGCGGTCTGACTTCTGGAACCATTCGTACCAGCATTATCCCGTTAACATCCGCACAGCTCCCGCCGTCAGCGTCGCCCCGGACGAGCCCACGGCAGAGAATCGCCAGGCGGTCGAGCGGGTGGTGGCCGCCTACCAGCGGGCCAAGGCCGATGGCATTGCACCCGAGCCCGGGCTCTGGGACGTGATCCAGCAACAGCACCAGCCCTTCCAGAAAGCCCTGGATCGAGCCGACGTTCCCGCCGTCCAGGAACAGCTGGGCAGCCTGTTCCAGAGCAAGCTGTGCTTTGGTCTGGGAAGAATTCTGTTGCTCGCGGATCGAGGAGAGGCCCAGATCCAGGATTCGCAGCAGCGTGTCACCGACACGCTGGTCAGCCTGGCAGAGGCGGTGGGTGAAACGAGGCTGCACTCGGTTGAACAGCAGGGTGTGGAGGGATACCTGGAAGCCCTGAACGTGGATCTCGATCTGGTTTTCGAGAAGGTGGCCATGCGGACGGGGCTGGATCTGTCATTCCCGGCACTGGCAGGGATCCACGGCGCCCGGATCGCCGGCCAGCTGGTGACCGTGGATTCCCTGACCCACAGTTACGCGGTCCATCGTTTGCGCCAGTTGATGGCTTCCACTCCCCATTCGCCCGACCCCGTCATCGCCGAGATCGGAGGAGGCTACGGCTGCCTGGCGTTGCTGGCCTTCCGGGCCGGGTTGCAGCGCTTTGCCATCTACGACCTACCCTGGGTGAACGCGTTGCAAGGTTACTTCCTGATCCGTTCACTGCCGGCTGGATCGGTTTGCCTCTACGGAGAATCCGAGGGCTCCCTGCACGTCCTGCCATTCTGGTGCTTCCATCAACTCGAACCTCGATCGATCGACTTTGTGGTCAACACCAATTCGCTGCCAGAGCTGCCTCCCGACACGGCCCGGGGGTACCTGGTACAGTCCCGCCGGGTGTTGCGCGGCCTGTTCTTTTCGATCAACCAGGAAGCTCGGGCCGCGGCCCCGGTGACGGGACGTCAGAACTGCGTTGCCGCGCTGGTGGAAGAAGTGGGAGGCTTCCGGGTCCTGTCCCGTTCCCGGTACTGGATGTACCAGGGCTATGCCGAAGAGGTCTTTGCCCCGGCATGATCGAATGGCCTGGGTCTTTCTGGCGGCCGATCACGCCAACGGGGCCGAATCAAACATCCGATCGATCTCGAAGAGCCGGGTTAACCGTTGCTGCACGGCTTCATATGCGGGATCAACAAAACCAAGACCAAAGGGGCGGCCAAACAGCGCAAAGATATCGGCATCGCTACGGCGCCGCGCGGCTTGCACGGACGCGCGTTTCTCATAGACCCGTGGCAGCAGATCGATCACGTCGTTCGCGGCAACCAGTGCGCCAGTGCCATGCGCGACACTTGCTCGTAACCTGGCTCGAGGCCGGGCAGCGTGTGTCGATCGGGCAGCGGGTAAGATAAACCGGCGTTGCCGAGTCGACGGCGAATAAACGTCCCGACATGGCGCGCCACCCCGATCGGCCCTTCGGTTTTCAAGAACGAGAACCATCGCGCGGCTTTGCTCGAAGGCAGCGCGGCCGGCAGCCTGGGCGCAGGATAACCGATGCGATAGGTATTCGAATCGAGGCCGCTGGCCAGATACAGACGTTTGATCGCCAGCAGCAACGAGGCGGGCCACACCTTCGCGAGATTGACGTCATCATAGTTCTTGATCAACGTCAGCATGGCGTTGCGTTCGAACAGCACGCGGCAGCTGGCATCCGGCATCTGATGTTTGGCGCCGTGATGCTTGTGCAGCACCACGGATGAACCGACGTACAACACCTTGTACCCCATCACCCAGAGCCGCCAGCCCAGGTCCACGTCTTCGTAGTAGATGAAATAGTCTTCGTCCAGGCCGCCGCTGTCCAGAAACACATCGCGCCGAATGAGAAAGGCGCCGCCACCGGCAAAGATCGTCGGATGCGTGCCCGCGTAAGGGGTGATGTTGGATCGAGCATAGCCTTCTTGATAACCGTAGCCGTAGAAGTTCATCGACGATCCGCCAAACTCCACGTGATCGCCCGCGAAATTCATCAGGCGCGATCCGGCGCAGACCACCTCTGGATCGGATTGGACGGCGCGCACCAACTCGATCAACCAGTCCGGCATGGTCTGCGCGTCGTTGTTGAGAAAAGCCACGTACTCGCCGGCGGCGGCGCGCGCGCCCGCATTGTTGCCACCCGCAAAACCCAGGTTGCGCCCGGTCTCGACCACCTTGACCTGCGGATAGCGCGCGCGCATGAAGGCGGCCGAATCATCCGTGGAGCCGTTGTCCACCATGATCAGGTCCAATCGCTCAGGCGGATAGTTCAGCGCGAGCAGCGATTCAAAACAGTCCGACAGGTACTCGCGGCCGTTCCAGTTCAGCACGATGACGGACACTTGCGGCAGTTCACTCACGAGTACCTCTCTCATCGTAATGCTGCTTGAACACGATTTTGCCACTAAGCGTAGCAGAAGATCGCGCTAGCATCGCCCGCTGCAGCATCCGGCGATTCGATCCAGCACGTGAATTCGCGTTTCGCCGATTGCGCAGTTGGCACGGAGCGGAATGTGCAGAAGGCGCTCGCGCTTGTGGCCGGTGCCTATCGCTGGATCTGCCACCCGAGGGGCATGCCCGACGCGATGATGGGCGCTTGCTGGATGACGAGGCCGTTCATCAGCCACACGGCTACGTCACCGGTCGTCGTGTTGCGCCAGACGAGATCCGCCAGGCCATCGCCGTCCACATCGCGCAGCGCGGAGATCTGCCACCAGAGCGGCACGCCGGGGGCCACGACCGGGCCCTGCTTCACGCTGGTCCCGTTCATCAGCCACACCGCTACGTCACCCACCTGCGTCTGCCGCCACACTAGATCGGCCTTGCCGTCACCATCGAGATCGCCCACGCCGGCGATCTGCCACCCGAGCGGCACGCCGGCGGCGATGACGGGACCCTGTCTGATCGTCGCACCGTCCATCAACCACACCGCCACATCACCGGTCTGGGAGTGACGCCAGACGAAATCGGCCTTGCCGTCGCCGTCCAGATCGCCCGCCCCGACGATCTGCCACGCCAGGGGAACGCCGGCGGACACGATGGGGGCCTGCGTGATAGCGGTTCCGTTCATCAGCCACAACGGCCACGTCGCCCGTTTGACTGTTGCGGAAGATGAGATCGGCTTTGCCGTCGCCATCGAGGTCCGCCACGTTCGCGATCTGCCACGCCAACGGCAGCCCGGCGGCAACGATCGGGGCTTGCTTGATGGCGGCCCCATTCATCAACCACACGGCCACGTCGCCCGTCTGGCTGTTGCGCCAGATGAAATCGGCTTTGCCGTCGCCATCGAGATCGCCCACGTTCGCGATTTGCCACGCCAACGGCAGCCCGAAGGCCACGATCGGGGCCTGTGTTATCGCGGCGCCGTTCATCAGCCAGAGCGCGACGTCGCCCGTCTGCGTGTGACGCCAGAGCAAGTCGCCTTTCCCATCACCATTCACGTCGCCGCCCGGCACGAGCTTGAAGGTCGCGGTGCAACCGCGATCCGCCGACATCGTGACCAAGCCGTCGCCGCAGTCGGGATCGCCGCTCCAGCCCCCAAACATCGAGCCCGGCGACGCGGTGGCGCTGAGGGTCACGCCCTGACCAGTCGTGAAGAACGCGCTGCAGATCCCGCCGCAATCAATACCTGCGGGACTGCCGGTCACCGTGCCGCTGCCGGTCTTGCTGATCGTGAGGATCTTGGAATTGGGCGGGATCACGGTGAACGTCGCCGTGCAGTTGCGCGCGGCCGACATCGTGACGACGCCGTCGCTGCAGTCGGGGTCGCCGCTCCAGGCCGTGAGGAGGGAACCCGCCACAGGAGTCGCGGTCAGCGTCACCACCTGCCCGACCGGAAACGACGCCGTGCACGTGCTTCCGCAGTTGACGCCCGCGGGATTGGTGGTCACCGTGCCGGTGCCCGTGCCCGTCTTGATCAGGGTCAGCTGGGGGCACGCCGACGTGCTGAACGTGGCATCCAACCCATTCGTCGTCCCGGCCGAGCTCGAGCCGACGATTCGGAAGTGATAGAGGGTGCCGCACGTCAGGCCTGACGCCGTGACAGCCAGCGGCACGGCGGTCGAACCCGACCCCAGTGAAAAAGGCCCAAGTGCCGAGCCGTAGCTGGCGGTCGTCCCATACTGGAAAAACCCTGATGCCGCGGTTCCATTGGGATTCACGCTGCCGTTCAACGTTGCGCTCGACACTCCGATCGCACTGGCCGTCCCGGTGGTCGCCGTCGGGGGGATCGAACTATTGGGACCATAGATGGACGAGACGCCGTTGATGTCGTCGGGCTGGAGCGTCGAGACGGCCGTGTTGTAGGTCGGGTTCATGACGGCCAGTTTAATTGGCTCGTGATTCAACCCGATTGAGTGACCGACCTCATGTAACGTCACGATGCCGATGTCGATCGAACTCCCTGGGGTACAGGACCACGACTCCTGCCTGTCGAAGTGGAGGTCGCCTGCCGCGGTGTTGCCGTTTGGTGGCGGGTAAAATGCGTGTGCGAGAACATTGAAAGGGCCGTCGAAGGTGTGGGCGCCGATCCTGATGTCTCCGGCGGCCCCTGTTCCATTGAACGCGACGCCGTTATCCGGCACCTGCACGAACTGGATGTTCGCAACGGCGGACCATGCGGCGAATGCACTCGTGATGTCGGTGATAAAGCAAGCTTGATACCCAGGCAGGCTCGTGATGGCGACGTTGGCGTCGGCCGGTTCGTCGATCATGCTGACGCCGGTGGCCATGAAGCTGTAGGTGACGGTGCCGCCGGGAATACCCGGTCCGGGCACGTCCTGTCCTTTAATCACGTACGGAGACCCCGCACCCCATTTGTTTCCATTCGTCGTCGCGAACGGCTGCGCTATCGCTCCGAGCACCCCCACGGCCCCGCCCATTTGCATTCCGCCATCATCGATTTTTGGCGAGTTGGCATAGAGCGCCTGATAGCACGTCTCCGACTGCCACACGTAATCACGAGACGCCGCGCGGAGCGCGTCGGCGGAGACCGCGTCTGGCGAGAGCTCCCGGAGCGTCTGAAGGCGCTCGAATTCCGCCTGCGCCCGGCTGAGCGCGGCCGTGTCGCAGCCCGCCGCCGCGGCGATCTGCGGATCGAGCCGCTGTCCAGCGAACGCGTGCAAGTGTCCCGCGAAGAGCGCGATGACGGTGAAGGTGGCGCATCGGGCGAGATCTCGCGTAGGGTTCATGGAGTTGGCTTCTCCCCAGATCGATTGGCGGTTACTCCAGGCTCGAACAAAGCGCCCACGGCAGCGCGATCCAGCGCACGACAAAGTTGCAGGCTTCTTCAGACGCATGTACAAATAGCCAGGAACCATCAACAATGCCACACAGAACGGTTCGCGCGGTCCTGGTGTGCGCGGCACTGGCCGCCTGCGCGCAAAGAGCGTCGGTCATCAGCGGCTCTCCGCAAGCGGCGGACGGGTTCTCCGACACGTCGCCGGCTGGCGCGCAGGCAGACGTTCGATTGGTACTCGTCGCGACTCCCGCCGCAGGCGAGCCTCGCACGTTTCGATTCGTGGGGGAGATTACCGGAGGCGCAGATAACAACCCCGATCTGGTACTGCCAGGCAACCACGTGGGCCTTCGGGGACGGCCCCGGCTTGACCATGACCCCAAGCTGCACGCCGTGGTCGGCTGATGTGAAGATTCGCCGCCGTTTCGAGAACACCCACACCTATGAGCAGCGCGGCACGTACACAGCGATGTTCACCTACGGAGCACTCACCGCCCGGGTCAGCGTCGAGGCAAGATAACTCGTGCACAATTGCTGTGGCAACGGCGACCGCCGTTGCCACAGCCAGACGAAGAGTTGACGCGCGGCAATCCATTTGGATTGCTGATTATCGCTGGATCTGCCACGCCAGCGGCAAGCCAGTCGCGACGATGGGCGCTTGCCCGATGACGACGCCGTTCATCAGCCACACCGCCACGTCACCGGTCGTCGTATTGCGGAACACGATATCGGCTTTGCCATCGCCGTCGAGATCGCGGAGCACGCTGACTTGCCACGCGAGCGGCAGGCCCGGCGCGACGACGGGCCCCTCCCTGATGACGACGCCGTTCATCAGCCACGCCGCCACGTCGCCGGTTGCGTTGTTGCGCCAGATGAGATCGGCTTTGCCGTCGCCGTCGAGATCGCCCACGCCGCCGATTGTCCAGGTCAGTGGGACGCCGGCGGCCACGACCGGGGCGTTCGTCACCGTCGTTCCGTTCATCAGCCACGCGGACACATCGCCGGTGGCGTTGTTGCGCCAGACGAGATCGGCCTTGCCGTCGCCATCCAGATCGCCCACGTTCACAATCTGCCACGCCAACGGCATGCCCGGCGCAATCACCGGTCCTTGCAGCACTGTCGCACCGTTCATCAGCCACACCGCCACGTCGCCGGTTGCGTTGTTTCGCCAGACGAGATCGGCTTTGCCGTCGCCGTCGAGGTCGCCCACGCCGACGACTTGCCACGCCAACGGCACGCCGGCGGCCACCACCGGCCCTGACCTGATCGTCGTGCCGTTCATCAGCCACACGGACACGTCCCCGGCCACCGAGTGCCGCCAGACCAGATCGGCTTTGCCATCGCCATCGAGGTCGCCGATGCCCACGATCTGCCATCCGAGCGGCACGCCCGGCGCCACGATCGGTGCCGAGGTTATCGTCGCGCCATTCATCAGCCACACGGCCACATCGCCCGTTGCCAGGCTGCGCCAGATCAGATCGCCCTTCCCATCGCCGTCGCTGTCGCCGGGGGAGTTGGCGAAGTCGGCCACGGTCAGCATCGCGGAGTTGCTGTTCACCGATCCGGCGCTCGTCGCCACGGCACGATACCTGTTACCGCTGAGGCCCGCCGACGCATTCGACACGGTCAGCGTCGCCGTTGTCACGCCGCTGTAAATGGCGTTGTTGGAGAGATCGTTGAACGACCCGCCGCCAATCGAAACCTGCCACTGAAACGTGGGCGCCGGGCTTGCCCCCACCGTGAAGGTCGCCGAGAACCCCGTTCTCACAATCTGATCCGCCGGCTGCAGGGTGATAATCGGCGGCGACGACATCGTAAAGGTTCCACTCACGAGTGTGGAACCAACTACCGTGCCGAGCTCGTTCTTGAATGTCGCGCGGATCTGGGAGTTCGACGACCCGTTGTCCGGAACGAGCCACGTGAAGTTTCCAAAATCCGGCAGGTTGCGCACGATCGAGCGGACGAAGACGCCGCCGTTGTACAAGTCGAGATCGACGAGGTACGAATCGGACCTCCCCGCCCATTGCAGCACTTGAATCGATCCGATCTGGAAACTCTGCCCCGTGAGATTGAAAAAGGCCGGCGCCGTTCCCCTGACCATGAAGTAGCCGTCCACCGAATCCTGTCGGGTACCAACCGAGGCGTCCTGGATGCGAATCGTGACCCGGCTGGAATCTGATACGGTCCCGGGCAGCGTAATGTCCGCCCACGTGCCGGTAAACGGCCCAAATGCCGTCTCGCCGCCCGAACCGGACTTGACGAAAATATTGACATTTCCGACAGCGGCGCTCTTCTTCCACGCCACGCGCAGGTTGCTGCCGTTGACGGCCCGGAACGCACGGCCGGGGTTCATCAGGACGAGGTCGTTTGTGGCGATCGTGAAGGCCGCGCTGTCGCCAAAGGCCCCCACCGCCGCCGCGGCGGAATTGAGGCAGTCAACCCGCATGACGTAGTTAGTGCCGGGGGCAGCCGCCGGCACCGTCCAGAAGTAGTGTCCGATGTTCGGATGGCGGTACGCGACGAGGCTCGTCGGGCTACCCGCGCCGTACCACAGGTTGACATACACGCAGCCCCGCGCAATCCATCGGATGGTCTTCGTCGTCCCCGCCGCGAGGACCGCGCCGGCGACCGGCTCCACCGTGCTCACGCTGTAAGTGGCCCAGGGCGCCCCGAGGTGCTCGGACGAATAGGGATACCTGTCCACATATTGGCTGAGGCCGTCGATTCCGTTCGCGCCGCCGTAGAGGAAGCCTCTGTACGGGTGCGCCGGATCGGGGTTCCCGCTGACTCCCGCAAGGTCGCTCCAGTGGTTGCCGCCGAGGAAACTGTTCCCGTCCCATGAGACGGCTGCGGGATTAAAGGAGTACGTCAGGCCCGCGCGGCCGTCGGTCGCGGCGGGGTTGTTCGAGCCCCTGAGGAATTTGTTGCGGAAAAACACCGAGCCCGTCGTCGAGGGGTAGACGATCGCCCGGTTGTTCACGTCCGTGATCGTGTTCTCGTACACATTGATGCCGCTGCTCGCCACGGTCGGAGGACGCGTCGAGTCTTCATGGATGAAGAGGGCAATCGTGTTGGTTCCCGGGAGCGTGCCCGAGGCGTCATCGCCCGCGACGTGGTTGTAGGCGACATCCGCCCGGGTCACCCCTTCGAAGTGAAGGTTGGCGTTAATGGTATTGAAGAAGACGTGGTTGCTATGGACCACCATGTCAAATGGCGTCGGGCTGAGATTGGTATCGCCTAAGAACAGGTTGTTGGACATCCAGATGCCCCCGTGCAGGTTCCCGTGCACTTTGTTCGCCTGCATGTAAGTGTTCTTGGAAATGGTGACGTCGATACCGTTCTCGGGCGATCCCGACAGGTCGTTGCCAAAGAGATAGTTGCCGTTCGACCCGTTGTTGACCCAGATGCCCACTCCAAAGGCGGGGCTCGGCGACGGCTTCGAAATCGGGTTGTAAGAGTCGGACACGGCCGTGTTCAGGCCGACGTAGTTGGAGTTGCTGGCGTCGTTGATCGAAACTCCGTCGAACATGTGGTGGACAATGGTGTTTCGCTCGACCCGGTTGCGCGAGGCTCCTGGAGCCCCCGCGAGGCTCGGCCCATTAAGCGAGTTCAGCAGGATCCCGTGGTAGGCAGACCCGTTAACGGTGTTGCCCACGATCGCGTTGTCGTTGCTGCCCTGTAGCACGATCGCGTGTTGAGTCACCGTGTGCTGGATCGTGTTGTTCATCACGATATTGTTGTTGCTGGCGTTCCCGAGAAAAATGCCGTTGACGTAAGCGTCGGTTATGGTGCAGGAGTCGATGACGGAATTCTGGATGTTATCGAAATAGATCCCGTGGCCGGGTGAACCGGAACTCGGGTTGGTATTGATGACGAGGTTACGCAAGGTAATCCCCGTCACCTGATTTGAGGCGCAGACCCCCGATTGGTTGAGCTGCGCAAAAATTCCCCAGTACCCGCCCGACAGCGTGAACCCGTCGAGCGTCGCGCCGCTCGGGCACCTGCCGGTGATAGCCTCGATGACCACGGCAAAAAACTGGCCGAATGGCACCTGAAGAAACGTCGTGCTCGGCCCGCCCGTCGATTTGATGGTGATGTTGCTCGAAATCAGGAAGGTCGTCGGAGCCGTGTACACGCCGGGGGCGACGTTGAGCGTGCAGGGCGAACTCGAGTTCGAGATAATCGAAGCCAAGTCCTGGCCCGAGCTCACCGCCAGCGTCGATGAACCGCCCTGACAGGCTGCGGCTGCGTCCCGTGCCATTAGTAAGGATAGAAGGGCGCCAGCCACGACGGTTGCCCGCCGAGTCCACCGCCGGGTCTGACCCGCCGCGCTGGGATTTGTCGCCACACTCATTGATGCCCCCTGCCGTCGAACGGATGCGAAAGGCCGCAGAAATACCCTTTCAGGTTATCGTCCGCGTCGTCGGAAAGCATTAGATCGGCAGGCAGCGCAAATTACAGAATCGGATCGCGATTACGAATTTGGTCCAGCAGAAAGCGGCTGTTGCAGAAACGGAATCTCAGGCGCCCAATCGGTTCCGTAAGCGGTAGCGCAGAAAGCCGTACCCTTTGCGCCAGACTGCGCGGCCGCCCTGGGTTCGATAGACGCCCACGACCGTTTTGAGAAGCTCGCGCGGCGTCCGGCCGCCAAGGGCCGCGACGGCGACGGACGCGACGCCCGTAGACGCGACGACGCCGGGGCGGCGCTGGCGCAGGCGGGGCCGTCGAACGAAGTCGTCGAGCGGACCGATCGTCTTGTCCCACGTCAGCCGCTCGCGGACGAGACGTTGAGCGTTTAGGCTTCGCGCCTCAACCTCTTCGGGATGCTGGATGATCTCTTCAAGAACGGCTGCAATCGCCTTTGTGTCGTTCGGCTCCACGATCCAGCCCGCCCGATACTCGCGGATGAGATCCGAGAGCTCGGCGTAGTCGTGGTAGATCACCGGCAGGCCGCACCAGAGATACTCCACGGTGCGAGTCGTGAATGCCAGCTCGCGCTCACGGTTGCGGCGCATGACGTCCACGGCCACGTGCGCGCGACGATAGTGTTCGATCAGCTCGTCGTGCGACACCATGCCCGGCGCCACGACGCGGGGACTTTTCTGGAGCCGCTCGGCCAGCTCCTCGAGCATGCCCGGGTTCACGGTGTACACGGGGTGGCGTCCGCCGAAGAAGCACAGCCTCCCCGTCTGCTGCGCCTCGAGTGTTTCGACGACCATCGTGAGCGCCGGCGTCGGGTCTTGCCACGGCAGGAACACGCCTCCGTACACGAAGGTCAGCTCAGCAGCCGGCTGGCGATCGGGAAGCTCGGGCGACAGCGACACCGGCATCGCCGCCACGCGTTCCTGCTGCTCAGCTTCAGTCCACCCGGCTCGTTCGAGCCACGACCGGAAATACTCCCGTTGTTTGTGCCCCGCGCACGTAAAGAAGTCGGCCTTGCGGAGCGCGTCGAGCTTGTACATCGTGTTGTCGGCGTCGTTGCCCGCATTCTGGAACTCGCGTTCGATGAAATGCGGGCCGTGCTGGTCGAGGACGATCGGCACGTCAATCCACGCGGCCGGCACGAGCGCCAGGATCGGCCAATTGCACACGACAACGACGTCGGGTTCTGCCTTCCGAATGACGTCGCCGAGCGTAAACGTCTCCCAGGTCAACGCCGCGATTTCTGGAGGAATCAATTCCTCGCGACCGGCAAGGACCGCTTTCGGCATCGAGAACAGCACGTCGTGGCCGCGCGACCGCAGCCCCTGGCCGATTCCCCACGCCCGCAACCCGGAGCCGACGGTCGGTAGGCCGGGAAACGGAAGGATATCGGAACTGATGACGAGCACCCGGCGCGGCGCCGTCTCGAAAATACTGAGGACGTCGAAGGCGTCGACGACACGTGACTGGATATCGCTCGCCACGCCCGGCCAGTGCCGAAATGGCCAGCGGAAGAGCTGCGCCACCTCCTCGTCCGAACGCCGCCGCGCCGCCTGGATTTTCCGGCGCTTCGTCATGACGCTCGGAAGGTGCTCCACGACATCGTGGACAGCCACGAGCGCGCTCGCTTGATCGCGTGTGAGCGTCGGGCCTGTAATGGCGGGAGCGCCTGATGTGAGCTCGTATTCGGAAAGAGGGAGCTGGCCGCTCCCGCTCAGGTCGCGCGCGAGGCCATCGAGGGTTCCGAACATCACGGCCGCGGCCACTTTGCCGAAATTCTGCTCGTCGTAGTTCTTGAGGAGGGCGTACAAGGTGTTTCGTTTGTACAGAACCTGGCGGCGGTAGTCGGAAAGTCCGCCGAGCGTCCCGTGGTGGCGGTGGTAGACGACCGCCTCCGGAGCAAACACTACCTGGTACCCGAGGATCCAGAGCCGCCAACCGAGATCGACGTCTTCGTAACACATGAAGAAGTCGTCGTCGAAGCCGCCGACGTCGAGGAAGACCTTCCGGTCGATCATCATTGCGCCGCCGCACGCAAAAAGGATCGGGCGCGTGCTCGTGAAATCGTCCGGGGTCACCGGCTTGTCATACCCAATCTGGTAGCCGAAGCCCGCGAAGTGCATCGCGGATCCGGCGAAGTCGAACGCCGTGCCCTCCCAATTCAAGACCTTCGCGCCGGCACACACCACATCGGCCTGTCCACCGATCGCGCTCACGAGACCGCGAATGAACGACGGATGGACTCGGGTATCGTTGTTGAGAATGACGAGGTAGTCACCCGAGGCCGCCGCCGCGCCGTAGTTGTTCCCACCGGCGAACCCCAGGTTCGCGCCGGTCTCGACGATTTTGACGTGGGGAAACGCGCTCGCCACGTAAGCCACGGAGCCGTCGCTCGAGCTGTTGTCCACCAGCATGAGCTCGAGCCGATTGGCCGGGTAGTCCAGTTCCGCGAACGAGCTCAAACAGGCGTCGAGGTGGTGCCGGCCGTTGTAGTTCAGGATGACAACGCTGACCGTCGGGGTTGGCGACGTCACGGGGCTCACACGTTCCACGAAGGGGGAAGGTTCTTTCTCACCTCGATGTTGCTGAAGACGGACGCGGGCGTCGGGCCTCGATGGCGGGCCCACTCGGTCATTCGCGCGATGCCGTCTCGAAGACTGACGGCCGGTGGCGTCTCGAACACGCGCGTCACCTTCTCGTGGCTCGAGAAGGCATGCAGCACTTCGCTCCGGGCGGCGAGGTGGTCGATCTTGCACTCGACACCGAACGCGCGCGCCACCTCTCCGGCCAGCTCGTTTACGCTGTACGGCTTGTCCGCCCCGATGTTGAATACCTGTTGGTAGGCGCCCGCAACCAGCGGCCCCCTGGCGATAGTCGGCGCCACGTCGTCGATATGGGAGAACGCTCGGGTCTGCGTGCCATCGCCGAAGATCGTCATCGGCCTGCCCTGCATCACCTGATTCATGAAGATGCCGATCACGTTTCGGTAGCGGTCGGCGATATTCTGACGTTCGCCGTAGACGTTGTGCGGTCGAAAGACGATGTATGGCAGGCCGAACATTTCGTGTGCGGCCTTGAGGTCGAGCTCGACCGCGTACTTCGAGATCCCGTAAGGGTCTTCCGGCTGCGGCGTGACCGCTTCAGTCATCGGGGTCTGATTGGCGCCGTACACCGCGATGGAAGACGTGAAGACGAAGCAGCGCACGTCGTGCTTCACCGACTCGTTGATGAGGTTGATGCTGCCGACGAGGTTGTTCTCGTAGTTGTAGCGACGGATGAAGTGACTGAGGCCTTCGGCGGCGTAGGCGGCCAGGTGATACACGTAGCTGAACCGATGCTCGCGGAACAGCCGCTCGACGAGCGCCACGTCGGTTACCGAGCCCTGGACAAGACTGACGGAGCCGGGAACGTTCTCGAGGAACCCTCCCGACAAGTCGTCGAGGCCGACCACCCGCAAGCCAAGCGCTGCGCAGTGCTCGGCAACATGCGACCCGATGAAACCGGCGGCGCCGGTGACGAGAACGGTGTCCGGCATCTACTGGCTAGGAATCTGGCGTATTCCGGTTCCCATGCCGACTCATTATATGATGACGCCATGATCGCGTTTGATGCGTGCTACTACGCCCGCTCGTGCGGGCGGCCGTACAAACGCGACGACGAGTGGCTGGCGTTTTTTGGCGGTATTGCCGAACACATTGCCACCGAGATTGGCCCGCGTCGTGTCCTCGACGCGGGATGCGCGCTCGGTCTGCTGGTCGAAACCCTCCGCGATCGTCACATCGACGCCTTCGGCATCGACATTTCCACGTTCGCGATCGACAACGTTTACGAACCGGTGAAGCCGTTCTGCCGGCAGGGTTCGGTGAGCGAGCCACTCGGCGATCGCTACGACCTCATCGTCTCCATCGAGGTCCTCGAGCACATGGAAGCTGCCGAGGCCGAAAAGGCCATCGCGAACTTCTGCGCCCACAGCGACGACGTCCTGTTTTCGTCCTCGCCGACGGATTTCATGGAGGCGACGCATCTCAACGTACAGCCGCCCGAGTACTGGGCGGGTCAATTCGCGCGCCACGGGTTCTATCGAGACCTCGACTTCGACGCCTCGTTCATCACCCCCTGGGCGCTTCGCTTCCGGCACCGCACCGACCCGCCGTACCGCATCGTCGCCGACTACGAGCGCAGCCTTTCGCAGCTCGCGATCGAGCGAAACGAGCTTCGCAGCAAGGCGGTGCTCACGCAGGCGGAGATATCGGCGATCACGCGGGCGCGTGACGAAGCGGAGGCGCGTGCCGGCGCGGCGCGCGCTGCCCTCGACGCCCACGCGAAGGAGTTGAGCGCCGCTCGAGAAACCGCGGAGATGATGAGGCGGAGCTGGTTCTGGCGGGCGAGGCGGCCCTGGGAATGGCTCAGCGGACGGTAGCCTCGGGCAACCAACAGCATGCCGAATGAGTCTGATGTCCACGCCGCCGGTCCTATCGTCGACGGCCGCACGTACGACGCGTGCTACTACGGACGCTATGGCGGGCGGCCCTACCAGCGGAACACCGAATGGCTCGCGTTCTTCGCCGGCATCTCCGATCGGATCGCCGCCGAGATGCGCCCCAGGCGCGTGCTCGATGCGGGATGCGCGCTCGGCCTTCTCGTCGAAACGCTGCGGGCACATGGCATCGATGCGTTTGGCATCGACTTCTCCGCTTTCGCGATCGAGCACGTGTACGAACCCTTCAAGCCGTTCTGCTGGCAGGCGTCGGTCACCGAGCCGCTGCGCGAACAGTACGATCTGATCGTCTGCCTCGAAGTCCTGGAACACCTGACCGCTGCCGACGGCGAGACGGCGATTGCGAACTTCTGCGCCCACAGCCGCGACATCCTGTTCTCGTCGTCGCCGGTCCATTATGGCGAGCCGACGCACCTCAACACGCAGCCGCCCGAATACTGGGCAGCCCAGTTCGCCCGCCACGATTTTTATCGGGACGTGGACTTCGACGCGTCCTTCGTGGCCCCCTGGGCCGCCCGCTTTCGACACCGGACCGACCCGCCGCACCGCATCGTCGCCGACTACGAGCGCAGCTTTTCAAAGGTCGTCATCGAGCGGAACGAGCTGCGCCTTCTGGCTCTGGGGGAGCAGACTGTGGTCTCGCGGACCACGCAGGCGCGGGTTGAGGCGGAGGCGGCGCGCGATGCGGCGATGAAGGCGTTGACCGAAACTCGAGCAGAGCTTGAGCAAATGCAGCGGAGCTGGTTCTGGCGGGCGAGGCGGCCCTGGGCGTGGCTCAGCGGCCGGTAGGTTTCAGTTGGTCACGAGGCGGGGGGCTCCCCAGCGGGACCAGTCGTACGTGAAGTCGGGTGGCCGGCCTGGCATGGAGGCGTCGGTCCTGAAAATCAATCTGATCTGGCGGCCGGAAAACCGTGACAGGTCGAGGTCCACGGGCACCCACCGCCGGTCCGCCCGCACGCGAGCCGGGTCGAGGTGGTGCGCGAACAGTTCCGAGTAGGCGCCGTTTTCAGAGACGCCGATTCGAAACACGACGCCGTCCCCGGGCAGGCTCCACACCATCGGAACCGTGGCGATCGCCGTGCGCAGCCTCGCCCCCGATGGTACCACCACCGTCCACGCGATTTCGCTCTGAGGAATCGCGACAATCGCCCGCATGAACTCGCCGCCCACGGCAAGCTCGGTCGGCGTGAACGCCAGATGAAGATCCAACGTAGCGTGCAGCTCGGCCGCATACAATTGATCGATCAGGTCGATCGCCGGACGGCGACCGCGACTGTAGACGGTCACTCCGGCCGCCAGGGCGTACACGCACACGACTCCGACAATACGGCGGGTTGACCATGGACGATCCGCGATCGGGTCAGCAGCCGAGTGGAGAGCGGGCGTACGCGGCCAGAAATGCACCACGAACGTGACAAGGAGAACGTTGTACAGCCCCAGCGCGACCGCCGCAATTAGCCCGCCGCGAACATGCCCAACATTCCCAGCAGGGCCCGACGTGGTCAGCCTGACACGGCCCACGATCGTGTCGCCGGTCGCGACCGTGTCCATTACCAGGTCTCCCCATCGCTCCTGACCACCAACATGGAACATGGCTGCCGGCAGCGCGTCGTCGAGCGACGCGGCAATCGCGACGGCGCTCGAAGCCGGGGCAACGGCACGAATCTCCAGCGTGTAGCGCTTCTGGCCCGACTGCGCGATCGCCGGGAACCGGAGATCGACCCATCGTTCGCCCGAGACGCGCAATTGGCGGCGGTTTCCCCTGACGGTCGTGAATCCCAGCGGGCCCTGCTCGGACAGACGCCAGTCGAACGTCACCTCAGAGGGTTCACTTGCCGCGAGACGGATGCGAATGCCCTTCAACCCGTTGTTCTGCATGGTGAAGGTCTCCGTCAACGGGATGCCCGCGCCGAATTCCTTCAGGAGTACCGGCCGAGCGCCCCTGGCCTCGACGTGCGTGGTGTAATGGAACGCCAGCAGATACACCTCGAGGGCCAGACCACACAGGCAGACCAGGAGCGCAGTTCTTGTCGAGGACATTCTTAGGTCTACAGCTCGCAGCCTTTCTTGTCTGGATAGCGCTGGTCGTCAGGCCGGGCGAGCTGCCGGACCCCTTCGGGCTTGGCCTCTCGTTCTCCCTGACCGCACTCTGCCTGCTCGCGTCGGCGATCATCTGCGCGCCCGATCTGCTCGCCGGCCGCTGGCCTTTGAGCGCGATCGACCCGGTGTTGGCGCTCTACCTGGTGTTTGTGGCGATCGCGTCCACGAGAGGCACCAACCCACACAACACATCGGTCGCTGTTCTGTCGCTCGCCGGCAACGTCGGAATGTTCTACGCCACAATCGCGCTCGCACGAAAGGCGCCAGGCCTCGCCCACGGAATCCTGCTCTTGCTGATCGCGTCGATCGCGATGCTCATGGCGATGGCCCTCGCCTATCACGCGGAGATGGGACTGTTTACGCGGCCCAAAGTATACCCGGTGCCGGAAGGCTGGGGCGGGTACCCCGAGTTGGGCACGCTCGCGGCGCTTCAGTTCGGGCTGCTGGTGGCAGCGCTCCAAACCGCCGGCAGCAAGCCCATGTTCCTCGTCACGGCCATTCTCATCGTCGTCAACCTCGTCGAGCTCAACTTCCTGTACTCACGCGGGGCGTGGCTGGCGATTGGCGTGGTCATGTTGGCAGCCGTCGGTGTGATGGCGCGGCGTGGGCATTGGGCGAGAACAGCGGGAATCGCCGGCATCGTGGCCGTTGCCGGGCTGGTGTTGTTCCTTTCGAATCCAACGCTTCGGTACCTCGCCGTCACGACGGTGACGGGCGGCACGGCCCCCGCCTGGGCCCGCGGTGGCGCGATAGCGGATGTCGCCCCCACCGACGAGTCGAATCCAGATATGGAAGAGGTCGGTCAAGATGATTGCCGACCATCCCATTCGCGGAGTGGGCCCGGGAAATTTCTACGAGGTGTTTCAAGCCAATTACGTGACGGACCCGAACGAGGACTTGCGACGCGCCGGAGTCCACGCTCACAATTTGTGGCTGCACCAGTTCGCGGAGCTCGGGCTGGCCGGCGGCGCGATGTACGTGGTTCTGTGGATTGCGGTGCTCACGCTCTGTTGGAGATCGGCCCGGGAGCGGCCTGGATTTCTCTCGTTGGGTCTATTTCTGGCGATCGTCGCAGCCGCGGGATCGAACATCTCGACCAACATGTTCTTCCTGACAAGCGGCGGGGTCGGAAGGCTGCACTCGCTGACCTGGATGCTTTTCGGCCTGACCATGGCGACGACTCAGGGCACCGCCTGGGACTGGCGAATGCGCGCCCCGACATCGTCGCCGGCAAGCCCCTGATCACCACGTGGCAGAAACGGCGTTTCGATGATGCCGTTGGGTCCGGCGGAGAGAACCCAGGGAGTCGAGGGTTCGCCGGCGGCAATGGGCGCCAGCTTCACGACGTAAGAGTTGCCCCACGGATCGACGGACAAGGTGCGACGCCCGCCGATTGCGCGAGCGAGCGGCCCGCGCGGGGCCGTCACCCACCGCTCGGCATCGGGCGCGGACGCCACGGGCATATGTCCCGGTCCGCTCAACACGTCGGCACGGGTGGCCGCTTCGCGCAACTCGGGCCCGGCCTGACGCATCAGGTCGGCCAACGCCGCGACTTCGGCCGACGCGACGCGCACACGCGACCGGTTCACGCTCCAGGCCGCGGCCGGCGGCAGCACGAAGCACAGGACGCCAATCAAGATGAGCGCAGCGACAAGCTGATCGCCGCGAAGATCGCGCGCCTGCATTTTCAGTCCTGCAACCTCGAGGTCATGGGCCGATCGGCGCTCGGCTTCTGCTTCTTCCATGGCGGCCATCGTCCGAGCGTCAGCAGATAGACGCAGGCGCCGGCGCCCCACGACAGTTGCAGGACGGCGAACGCCGCGGCACAGGCCGGAACGGACCGCCAACTCCCGCGCGACGTGTTCGTCCGCGCCATTTCTCCGGCCACCAGAATCAGGAACGCGGCGTACACGCCGAGCACCGCGGCAAGAACCCACCACACGCCGGGCGCGAACAGGCCGATGACCGCCAGCGCGAGCAGTCCGCCGACGAGTCCAGCCGGCAGCATCTGTCGCAGGCGCAGCGCCCCTGGGAACACGCGCAGCATGTCGGCCTTGCGCCACCCGTACTGGAAATACTGGCGGCTCAGCCGGCCAAAGGTGGCGCGCGCAAAGTATTTGCATCGCATGCGCGGGTCGAGCACGACGCGCAGCCCGAGCAGCCGAGCCCGGTAGTTGAACACATAGTCTTCGTTGATGAGCAACCGCTCGTTGTACCCGTCGAGCTTCTGCCAGAGGGTTTTCTGGTAGCAGCCGAACGCCACCGTATCGACATCGTGGGACTCGCGAAACATGTCCGGATGCCGATAGGCCGCGCCGCCGGTTCCAAGACGATGAGTGAGCGCCGCCGCAATGGCGCGCGACACGAGCGTCCCGGTTCGCGCGACCGTGTCCCAGGACCCGCCGACCACGCCGACACGCTCGCCCTGCAGCGTTTCGAGGGCGAATCGGACGTAGCCCTGCGCGGGAAGACTGTGGCCGTCGAGCCGGACGATGACGTCTCCGGTGGCGGCGCGGATGCCCACGTTCATCGCCGCGGCCGCTCCCGGCTCGGCGCATCGCAACAGGTGGAGCGGCCATTCCGGAAACTTGCGCTGGTAGTCGCGAACGAGGTCTTCGCTCGCATCGGTCGAGCCGTTGTCGACGATGAGAATTTCGTGAACCGGAGCATCCTGCAGCCGAATCGCGTCGAGGAGTGCCGTAATGCCCCATTCTTCGTTCAGGCACGGGATGACGACGGACACGGTCACGGCTGCCGGCTCCACCAGGAACAGGTCATTGCCCTCACTGTCTCACTGTCCACCAAGGCGAATCATCGTCCCGACGGTCCGCAGGAGAATCAGCACATCGAACCCGATCGATTGATGCTTGACGTAGTAGAGGTCGTACTCGAGCTTGACCACCGCGTCGCGAACCGAGTCGCCATACGCAAAGTTCACCTGCGCCCAGCCGGTCAGTCCGGGCGCGACGACGAGCCTGGCGCGGTAGAGAGGCACTTCGCGCTCGAGCTGCTCGACGAACTGCGGCCGTTCGGGGCGCGGTCCCACCATGCTCATCTCGCCGCGCAGGACGGCCACCAGATTCGGCAGCTCGTCGAGGCGCGTGCGCCGAAGAAACGCGGCCGACGCGCGTGACGCGGGCGTCGTTCAGCGTGCTCCACTGCGCCTGGCCGTCGGGCTCGGCGTCGTGTTTCATCGTTCGGAACTTGGTCATCTGAAACAGCCGTCCGCCCCGGCCCAGCCGCGCCTGCCGATAGAGAACGGGGCGGCCGCTCTCGAAGAGAATCGCCAACGCGATGGCCGGCGCCAGCAGCAGTCCGCCGGCTGCGAGCACGGTCGCCACGGCCACATCGAGGATGCGCTTGGCCAACGGAGAAGCATCGCGAAATCGTGCGACGTCGAAGAAGTTCGTCACGAGCCACGACGAGTCCACGTGCTCCACGGGCACCCGGCCCAGCGTGTCCTCGTACAGTTGCGCCAGGCGAACCACGTGCGTGCCCGACTCCTGGCAACGCAGCAGCCGCTGCACCCACTGGCCGTCCACGTCGTCGAGTGGCCCTTCGAGCGCGACAATCAGATCGGTGACGTCCAGGCGTCGCGCGATCTGGTCAACCTCTGCCGGAGACCCGACGACCTTCCATTCCGCGCGGGCCGGATCGTTGGTCGCGACGCCGACGATGTCCGCGTCTCTGAAACTTGCGTCCGTGAGGACGTCCATCGCGGTCGAGAGCGCGTGACCGGAGCCCACGATCAGCAGGCGGCGGGAGAACGGCGCCCGCGTGAGCGACCACAGCGCGACGATGCGCCAGCCGAACACGAGCAGGGTTGCGTCCCAGAAAAGATAGAGCGCCACGAGGCGAGGCAGCCGGTCGCCGCCCGCGAAGAAGAACGCGCCGAGATAGATTATCAGGAGGGCCACTGCCGCACGAATCACCCCGG
Organism: uncultured Acidobacteriota bacterium; assembly: GCA_963755195.1. GTDB lineage: Bacteria > Acidobacteriota > Vicinamibacteria > Vicinamibacterales > CAVVIG01 > CAVQJU01. Next base: position 528,730 of record CAVWIZ010000003.1, read on the forward strand.
CGGCCGTCTCACGGATGTCGAGCACGCTGCGTGCGTCGCGCGTCGGGATGAGCAGCACCAGCCAGAACGGCACGGCGAGCAGCCACACGACGCGCGCGCGCAGAAACGCCAGGTTGAAGGGGAAGCCGGCGGTGAGCGACCACGTCCACAGCGCGAGGAGCACGGCGACGGTGACGGCCGCGGCATCTCCCAGCAGGAGCGCGAGCCGGCGTTCCGACGTCCGCAGCGGACGGCTCACGAGACAGCTACCCGAGGAATGCGGCGATGGTGGAGCGGGCGCGGTCGAGGAATCCCTGGCAGGCGGCGAGATCTTCCCGGAGCGCCGCTTCCGTCAGCACGAAGTCGCGGCCATAGTCGGCCTCGAGACGGTACTTCTGGATCCGGGCGAACAGCCGGGCGTCTTTAGGATCCATCCGGCCGGTCTTGACGAAGTGGAGACCCAACATGCTTGCGGTGCCGGCATGCGATCGCGGCTCGAGGCCCTCGGTGAGCAGGAGCGCGACCGCGACGTGATAGATCGCATAGTAAAGGCGGCTTTCGGCGTCGTGGAAGAGCGCCGCGTCAACCAGCAGGCGGGCGGCGCGCATGGATTCGTCGGCGCGACCGAGCTCCGACGCGATGTTGGCGCGTTTGTTCGCGTCGGTCACAGCCGAATCCCCTCGCGCTCGATCTCCAGTGGCGTGCGGCGCTCCAGGGCCTTCCAGGCATCGAACTCCGCGACGGACATGGTCATGGGGGATACGACAACTCCAGCGATCTGCCACGTGAGGTCGGCGGCCAGATTAGTGATAGCCCGGTCGTCGTCCTGGTCCACGCGATCGAGCAAGACGAGGCAGTCGACATCGGAGTCTGCGGTTGCATCGCCGCGGGCGTACGAGCCAAAGAGGCGAATCTCGGCGACTCTGGGCCCGAACCGCTCGCGGACTCCGGCGAGAAACGCGTGGAGTGTGGTTTCGACGATCGCCGGAAGCCGCGCGGCCGCCGGGCTGCTTTCCATGAGTGGCATTCTAACGGATCCGCGTGACGTCGCCGCCGTGGCGCAACGTCTCGTCGAAGGATCCCTGCCAGACCGCCGGCGCGAACGCGCCGAGGATCACCTTGGGGCCCACACTGACGGCGTGCAGCACGATGGCCGCGGCCAGGGCGTCCGGCCGCGGCACTTCCCAGGCCGCGAGCGTCACCACCGTGAGGTAGTGAAACACGCCGACGTTTCCGGGCACCGACACGAGGGCGGTGCCGAACTGCAGGACCACGAGCACAGCGAACGCCGCCACGGCGGGAACCGGCAGGCTGAAGGCCCGGAACACCAGCAGGTTGGTCGCGGCCGCGGCGACGGGAACGAGCGCTGTAAGGAGCGCCGTGATCGCGAGTCGATGCCGACGGGTGATGTCGATCCACCCGCTGCGCATCGCCGACTCCTGCGTTTCGAGCCAGGCTGCCGCGGGCGCCAGCACGCCGACATGTCGTCGCACCCACGAGAGGACCGCTGGGAGGAACCGCACCGCGAGCAGCACGACACCCGTCGTCGCGAGCGTCGCCGCGGCGGCTGCCGGCAGCAGCCCGCGGAAGGCGACGGGCATCCAGCCGCTCACAATCAGCAGGAGCACAATCGTGGCAAACGCGGCAAGGTCGAAGGCCCGTTCGAGGGCGAGCCCCACCATCACGCGTCCGACCGGCACATCGAGTCCGCGGCAGGTCACCGCAAGTCGAGCGCCCTCGCCGAACCTGAGGGGTACGATGATGTTCACGGCCTGACCGAGCACAACCGAGTCCCACAAGACTCGCCACCGTACACCGTCGCGCCCGGTCCGGGAATCTATTCCAGCAGACGGGCTGGCGCCGACCAGCAGGCCCCAGCGAAACGTCACCAGCGCGAGCGTGAGCAGCACCGACACGGCGGCGGCGGCGGTCCATGGCAGGCTCGCACGGCGGAACGCGTCGAGGACCTGGGTCCAGTCAATGTTGACGGCGCACGCATAGAGCGCTCCGATTGCGCAGAGTACGCCAACCACGACGCGCGCCGCGCGCCAGTTAGCGTGCGGCAATCTCACGGCGTCAACTACTCCCCACGGTCACCGCAGCGCTCGCAACGCTCGCAGCGTTGAGACCACGGTGCAAGACTGACATCAGTGCCACTAGAGCGTCTTCCATTTCCATGTAGTGCGCCTCGATACGACGATCGAACGCAGAGCACGCAGAGCACGCGCAGAGATCGCAGAGCGATTCGACGCGGCGCCGCGAAGCGGCGACGGCAGGTTGAGAGAATCAGAAGACAAGCCAGATGGAACCGCGCCTGGTTTGTCTTCTGATTCTTTCAACCTGCCGCCCGGGCCGGCTTTGCCGGCCGCGTCGAATCGATCGTTACTCCTCGGTCTCTGTGATCTCTCTGGTTGATCGTCTTTCGCAGCATCCTCAGCCGTGGAGAGTTCTTCGTCGTGTGTTTCGTGTCTTCGTGATAGCCAGCCGCAGGCTCAGAATCCACAGCTACAGAGAAACGAGTTCGAATTCTCGGCGGTCACTGCGTGCACCGCGGTGATCGTGTTTCGTTGCTCTGCAACCGTCAAATTATGTGCAGGATGGCCTCACGAAAGCGCACGACGTCCGCGAGGTCTGTCCGCAGGACGCGAAGAACGATGGTCGAATCGACGCGCGCGTAGTCATGCACGAGGATGTCTCTGAATCCGACCATGCGTGCGAGTGCCGCGCCAAGGTCGATCGGGATCACCCCGGCCTCGGCAAGAATGTCGAACGTCTCCGCCCCAGTCTCGGGCACCCGCAGCCGCCGGTCGGCCACGATATGGTCCGCCAGATCCATGCAGGCTTCGATCGTCAGGTGCAGAGTCCGTTCGATGATCCGCTGGGTCTTCCAGTCGTGTTGGTACGAGTCCAGGTCGATCTGCCGATAGTCGGCCAACTGTTGCAGGTACTGGTCGACGTCGGCGATTTTTCGAAGGACCAGGTCCCGATCAACCACGTGGGTACCGCTCGGCGAGCAACCGGTGCTCGCGGAGCCGGAAGTCCTGGAACAGACGGGCAGTGCGAGACTCGTACGCGTGACGCACGAATGGCTGCTGGTCCACGATCACCCGCCGGCTGGTGAGGACGCGTCCAGCCAGGGCCACGGGCGCCGTGTTCAAGAGGACGATATCGATCGCGTCCGTGCCGAGATGAAGCGCCGCGACACGGCCCACCTCCAGGCGGTTGACGGACACGTCGGCGGTCTCCGAAACATAGATCGCCAGATCGACATCACTGCCAGGCGTCGAGCGCTCCGTTCCGGCACTGCCGAAGACATAGGCGAACTCGACATCGGGGCAGGTCGAGGCGAGTCGGTCCCCCAGCGTGGCGAGCCGACGCGCGATGTCCGCCGGAACTCGCATTTGCAGCGGCATGCTTCCAGCATAGGGCAGCTTCACGACGGGCCGGTCGCTGCCATGGTAGGCTCGCACGCCAGAAACACCACCATGATCGACATCCGGTTTGTCATTGCGCACGGTTTGTGGATTCTTGGCGCGGCCGTCGGGCTGGCGGCATTCAGCTACTACAACTGGCTGGCGGAAGAGCGGCAGATGCCACTGCGCCAGATGTTGCGCATCGCGCGTGGATGGAACGTGAGCCTGGCCGGTGGTGTGCTCCTCCTGGCCTCCGGTTTTCTGCTCATACAGGGTACGCGCTGGTGGGAACGAGGGCTATGGCTACTCATCTGGGCCGCGGCCGCCTTCGACTTGTGGCGGCTGCGCCGCGCCACGTGATCGCGGCAGACACCGGCTATTTCTTGGCAAGGATGGCCGGCAACAGTTGGGTGTGCACCAGGGCGATCAGCATCGCAATGAACAACGTGATGAAGAAGACCAGCGCAATCGCCGTCGCGTAGGTCGCCAGCGTGAACGGCCGCGCCACGGCGATGGCCCCCGGCTTTTCCGTACGATACATGGCGCCGGCGGCCCGCAACGAGACGCGCGACCACTCGTCAGACAAACCGTTGAACTGAGCGGTCAGCTCCTTGGCCGCCTTGACAATCTCGGAGAGCCGCGAACCGAGATCGGCCCCCGACGAGCTCGATCCCCCGCTCTTGAGCGTCGCGAGCAGTTGTTTGTAGTGGTTGACGGCGGATTCGTACTCGACGGCGTCGAGCGTGGCCTTCACCATCGCGCGCGTGAGCTCCTGACGGAACGTGATGTTTTCCTTGGACATTTCCACGAGGCGATCGATGAACGTCCGGTCGATTTGCGGGGTCAGGCTCTGAACGTCGGGCGCGCCCTGCGGCCGTTGACCCTCCGATCGTTGAGGGTTGGCCTGAGGCACCACACCCGAATACTCTCGCAGCGCATCCAGGTTGATCCGCGCCCGGTTCTGTGCCACCTGCTGCTGACTCGTCGCCGTCGCCAGCGCGTCCTCGACCCAACGGACAGACTCGCGGTCGCGATCGGCGCCAACCGACGTCATCAGCGCCTCCAGGTGCGCGTGCTGCAAATCCTCCATCTTCGCCCTGATTTCGGCCAGCGAAACCCGCTGGTCGCCAAAGCGGATCAGCTCGGCGCCAGGAAACGTCTCGACCTCGGCGATATTTCGAATCACCCTGTCGATGTTGGTCCAGACGAGGTTGGCCCGGACGAAGAGCGACTCCTTGCCGATCGCCGAGATGTCGAACACGTTCGGGCTGAGCACTCTCACGCGCTGCTTCAACACGCCGCGCCTCGATTCGGCGTCGCCGGCCCATGTCAGCAGGACATCGTCGAGCATCTTGACAGCGACCGCCGCAGGAAGCGTGCGGCACGCGGCGGGACGAATGAACGTCACACCATACTGCAGCGGGGCCGTGGCTCGCCGTGCGCGGTATTCATCCATGAGGCGCTGGCGATCGACCGCGGTCAGACGGGTGTCGGCCAAGCGGGCCTGATAGTCCGAGTCGATGAGCTCGAGCTCGGACGAGCGCTGTTCGATAAAGAAGGCCGAGCGAAACTCAGTTCGCGTGCAGAAATCCTGGATCTTGTTCGCGTCGAATACCTGGTCGAGCACGGACGGATCGGTGATATCGGACGGGGCAAAAGGAAGTGTGTTCGGATACCTGCCCAGCTCGGCGCCCTGGAACGTCGGGCGGAACTCCAGGGAGACCGTCCAACGCACTGGTTGCCAGAGATAGTGGATTCCTGAAAGCACAATGGCGAGCACTGTCATCGACAACGTCGTGACTACCAAAAGGCGCCGGTGGGCCCAAATAGGCTTCAACAAGCCGACGATTGACACTCCGTCCTGTTCGTCCTCTAGATTCGTGTCGCGATCCACTCTGCCCTCCAACCTTCAGAGCTATAACGTGAAGCCGGCCTTCTGCGCATCGTCGTGGAACATCTTGACCGTCTCGAGCGAGTAGTCGTCGAGGTCCTTGGCCGAACGAGCGAGAGCTTCTTCAGGATGTCGTTGGTCACCGTGATGATGTGGCAGCCGATGGCGTGGGCCTGGAACACGTTGAGCAGCTCGCGCGGACTGGCCCAGATGAGCTCGGCCTTCGGTTCGAGCTTCAGCGAGCTCCATCGCCGCCGCCATGTGCGGCACCGGGTCGCGGCCGGTGTCGGCGATGCGGCCCGCGAACACCGACACGTTCGACGGCGCCCCGCCCTTGAGCGCCGCCACGACATCGCGGACCTGGTCGAGGCCCATGATGGCGGTGACATTGAGCTTCACGCCCGCGTGCGAGAGCCGGTGAATCAGGTCGTACGCCGGCTGCCGCTTCGTGTTGGTGACCGGAATCTTCACGTACACGTGTTCGCCCCACGTGGCGATCTCGCGAGCCTGCCGTTCCATGTCGGCGAACTCGTCCGAGAACACCTCGAAGGAGATCGGACGGTCCGGGATCGCCGCCAGCACCTGCTTCGCGAAGGCGCGATAGTCGGTGACGCCCGCCTTGCGCATCAGCGTGGGATTGGTCGTGAATCCCTTGATGTGCGGCTCGCGGTACATCGCCAGCATGCCGTCGAGCTCGGCGCCGTCGGCAAAGATCTTCGTGTTCAGGTCGGCTAGCGTCATCGGCCAATCGCCTCTGCAGTGCCGGGTCAGAATCCACTCCACCGCTTCGCTCAGCGATGCCACACGCGCATCGGGCTCGTTTGGTATCTCTTCATCGTACTCGTAGTCGACCAGAATTGTCGCACGACAACCGGCGGCCCGGCCTGCCTCGATGTCGCGCCAACGGTCGCCGACCATCACGCTGGCGGCCACGTCGTTCGTGGGCGGATCCACCAGCAGTCCGGGCCGCGGCTTCCGGCACGCGCAGGCGTCCCGGTCGTCGTGCGGGCACACGCGGAACTCGTCAATCGGGAGCAGCGCCGCCATCCGGGCGTGAATGGCATCGACGGCCGCGCGCGTCGTCGTCCCCCGTGCGATGTCGGGCTGGTTGGTGACGACGACCAGCGCGTAGCCGGCGGCCTTCAGACGCGCGAGCGCGCTGGCGGCGCCCGGAAGAATCTCGAGCTCGTCCACGCTCGCCGGCGGATACGGCTTGCCCGCCGCGCACGACCGCCCGGTTCAACACGCCGTCGCGATCCAGAAAGACCGCGCGCCGTTTCACCGGGTCGATTCCCACTTGGTCGGCGCCGCCTTGAGCCGCGGATGCGAGACGAGCAGGTGCCACACGACGGCCTGGAACGCCTCGGCGTGCGGCGTGATCGTCTCGGGATTGACCGTCGGCACGATGACGCAGGCGTCGGCCACCTTGGCCGTGTGGCCGCCGTCGCGTCCGACCACGCCGACGATGCTCGCGCCCACCTGCTTGGCGTAGTCGAGCGGCCCGGACCAGGTTCGGGCTGATGTTCTTCTCGAGGCTTCCGCCGCCCACCGAGAACACGAACAGCGCGTCTTCCGCGCGGAGGCGGCTCCCCTTGAGCCACGCGGCGAAGACCGTGTCCCATCCCTCGTCGTTGGTCCGAGCCGTCAGCTCCGACACGTTGTCGGTCGGCGCGTAGGCCTCGAACCCGGCGAGCTTGCGGAAGTCGTTGACGGCGTGCGAGCAGTTGCCGGCGCTGCCGCCGACGCCGAGGAAGAAGAGGCGTCCGCCGCGCTCGCGCGTCGCCGGCAAGCACCTCGACGACCCGTTCGATCGCTGGCGTGATCGAGTCTGGTTGATGATTTGACCGCTTCGTTCAGGTGCTGTTGCGTGTAACTCACGTCGACTATCCTCTGACGGCCGCAAGCAGCCGTCGCGTGTCCGTCGAGCCCCTCGGGCGATCCGATCTCGTAGAAGCGATCGGCCACCTCGAAACGCCGCCAGCTGATCCTGCGCGATCAGATCCTGATACACCCGCGCCAGATCGAACGGCTCGCCGCTCGGCGTCCACGGCGCAAAGGCCTGCGCGCGTCAGAATCCCCAGCCCGTAGTCGATGTGCCGCATCGTGGGCGTCGCGCCTGATCTTGTCGTAGCGGAGGATACGTCCATCCTCGTACTCGACGTTGCTGCGATCCCAGCGGTCGTCGTTGCGATACACCGTCATCAGACCCATGCTGCCGCTGCGCTGAAACGCCGCCTCGATGGCTGCGAAGTCGCACTCCAGATACGAGTCGCCGTACATCACGAAGAACGCCTGGCCCAGCCGCGGCAGCGCGCGGCGGATGGCGCCGCCCGTCCCGGCGAGCGCCGGACCGTCGAGCACGTACTCGGAACGTCATGCTGCCAGCGCCGGCCGTCCCCGAGCGCGGCCTCGACTTGCTCGCCGCAGGTATCCGAGGCAGACACACCACGCGTCGTCACGCCCTGCGCGTTGCAGCAGCGTCGACCTGATGCTCGGCAAACGGCCGGCCCGCCACTTCGAGCGAGCGATCTTCGGAATCGCTTCGGTCAGCGGCTGCAGACGCGTGGCCAGCCCACCCGCCAGGATGGCGACCGGCAGGCTCACGAGAACAGCACCTTCGTGCCTTCGAAGTCGAACCGAAATCGCACTTCTTCGAGGCCGGCTTTGGCCATGGCCGCGCGGAGCCGGCGATGGTCTTCGGCATAGAACATGAGGAAGCCGCCCCCGCCCGCTCCAACGAGCTTGCCGCCAATCGCTCCGTTCGACCGGCCGAGCTCATACCACTCGTCGATCTGCGGATTGCTCATCCCGCCCGAGCGCCGTTTCTTGTGCTCCCACTGCTCGTGCATCAGCTCGCCGAAGAGCGCCGTGTCGCCGCGCTCGAGCGCCTGGCGGCTGCGCAGTCCCAGCTCTTTCACGTAGTGGAGGTTCGCCAGCATCTCCTGGTCGTGCTTCTGCGTGCGCTCCTTCTGATCGGCCAGGATGCTTCCGGCGCTGCGTGAGTAGCCGCTGAAGAACAGCAGCAGGTTGTCTTCGAGGTTGAACAGCGCCTCCATCGAAATGCTGGAGCGGCTCCGCCTGAACCTTCTCGTCCGGATGAAACGTGAAGCAGGTGACCCCGCCGTAGGCGGCGATGTACTGATCCTGCTTCCCGATCGGCTCGTGGAGACGGTCGATCTCGATCTCGCACGCAAGCTCCGCGAGCTCGCTCGGGTGCAGCAGGTGCCGGCGGTGCGCGTAGAGGGCCTTCAGCAGAGCGGTCGTGAAGCTGCCCGACGAGCCGAGCCCGGTGCCCGCCGGAATATCGGCGAGCGTCGTGATTTCGATCTGCGGAGTCTTGAGGCCGATCATCCGGATGGCCTCTCGAATGATCGGGTGCTGGACGTCATCGACGCGCTCGACGTGTTCGAGCTTCGAGTACTTCAGGAAGATGCCCGGCGTGAACGGCCGCATCACCGTGACGTAGACGTACTTGTCGATCGCCGCCGCAATCAGAAACCCGCCGTGCTCTCGATAGTAGGACGGCAAATCGGTGCCGCCGCCGCCAAGCGTGACGCGCAACGGACTTCGCGTGATGATCATCGCCGCGCGAGATCATACACCGGTGGTAGTGCTAGCATGCCTTCGTGAAAACGCAGAGTGTTTTCCAGCGGCTGACCGCCGGCCTCGCAGCCGCCGAACTGCCGATCGTGCTTGCTCATCGCGCCCGCGCTGCTTTTTCCCACCCCGGCTCGCCTTCTTCTCGCGTTGCTGGTTCCGCTCACCTGGGCTTGCCACCGGCGTCTTGGCGGTCGATGGATTCCTCCGACGCCGCTGAACGCATCTGATCTTCGCGCTCCTCGTCATGACCGGCGTCAGCCTGTTCGCCACGTTCGACATCACGTTCAGTCTGGGCAAGGTGTCGGGCGTGCTGTTGGACGTGCTGCTTTTCTGGGCGGTCACGCGCTGGATGAGCACACTCCGACACGCTGAGGATAGGAACGGGAATGTTCCTGCTGGCAGGCGCGGGACTCGCGGTGATCGGATTGCTCGGCACCAACTGGATCGACAAGTTCTCCGTGCTCGGCGCCATCATCGAGCGGTTACCACGGGCGATCCGGGGAGTGCCGGGCGCCGAGGAGGGCTTCCAGCCGAACGCCGTCGCGGGATGCCTCGTGTTGTTCATTCCGCTGCAGGTCGCGCTGCTCGCGACGGACGCACGTCACAGCCTGACCCGAGCAGGCGGAGTTCGTGGCCGCGGCACGTGGCTTCTCGTGATCCAGACATTTCTATTGGTGCTGACCGCAGGCACGCTGCTGCTGACGCAGTCCAGAGGCGCCTGGGTCGGACTGCGTTGCCGCGACCGTCGCCTTCTTCGCCTGGCATAGCTGGCGCACAGGCGCGCTTGCGGCGATCGCGGCGGGCGCTGTGATTGTCCTGGCGGTGGCTCTTGGACCGCAGCGGTTGTTCGACCTCGCCGTCAGCAGTTCGGGACCCGGCATGGCCGGCAACGTGTCGGGCCGGGTGGAGCTCTGGTCGAGGGCACTTTACGGCATTCAGGACTTCCCGTTCACCGGGATGGGGATGAACGCGTTTCGCAAGGTGATGCCGGTCTTGTACCCGACGTTCCTGACGTCGCCCGATTTCGACGTCGCTCACGCCCACAACCACCTGCTGCAGGCCGCGCTGGACCTCGGCATCCCAGGGCTGATTGCGTATCTCTCGATCTGGCTCGTCGTCGCCACGCTGCTCGTCCGTGTCTACCGTCGCGCCGGCGAACCGACGTACCGGATCATGGCCGGCGGCCTCGGCGCCGGTCTCATCGCCCATTTCGTCTTCAGCATGACCGACGCGATCCCGCTCGGCTCGAAGGTCGGTGTGCTCTTCTGGCTGACGTTGGGACTGGTCGTGTCGCTCCACCAGGTGGCGCTCGGTGGAACACCGTCAGGCTATGACGGAGCGGAAGCCGGCCGCGGGTAACCAGACGTGCGGTGAATTTCGTCGACGACGGAGAGCGCGGCGCGGGCGTCGGCGAGTCCGGCGGACGGCTCTCTGCCGAGCCTGATGTCTTCGAGGAACTCCGCGAACTCGAGCGTCCACGACTCGTCGCCTCGCGGGTACTCCCAGATCGTCGTCTCCGGCGGACCCATTTCCGGCAGCATCTTGTAGAACGCCAGCCGCTCCACGCCGTAGCTGCCGCCCAGCCCTTCGATGTGAAGCTTGGCGAGTTTGTCCGTAAATCTCCAGCGAGAACAGGTTCTTCCACTCCGTGCAGCTCACGTGGAGGAACGCCGTCTGGTCGCGAGCCGTGCGCAGCAGCAGGAACGCGTTGTCGTCCACCGGCATCTGCCAGAAGTACGTGTGCGCGAACCCGTTCACGACCGTGAACTCTCCGAGGAACCAGCGCGACAGGTCGATCAGGTGCACGCCCTGATCGATGAGCTCTCCGCCACCCGAGCGCGCGGGATCGGCGCGCCACTCCTTGTCGTAGCCGATGCGGCCGCCATGTCCGTAGCGGCCGCGCACGAACATCAGATCGCCGAGGACGCCCGCGTCGAACAGCTCGCGCGCCTTTCGGAGCGCGGGGTGATAGCGATGGTTGAACCCGACGCGCACGAGACGATGCGCCCGCCGGGCCGCGTCGATGACGGGATCGATTTCGGCCACCGAGCGGGCGGCCGGCTTTTCGACCATCACGTGCTTGCCGGCTTCGACCGCCGCGCGCGCGATCTCGGCGAGCATCTCGTTGGTCGTCGCGACGGCGACGATGTCCACGTCGGGTCGGCCGATCGCGGACCGCCAGTCGTCGGTGGCGACGGCACCCGACGAGGTGCGGGCCAGCGATTCGGCGCGCGCACGATCGAGATCGGCGCACGCGACGAGTCGGGCTCCGCCGAGCGCCGCCGCGCGCTTCCGGCCGATGAGGCCGCATCCGATGATCGCCACGCCGAGGCTCACTCTCCGCCCCAGTCGAAGCCCCGGTCCTTCGGCGTCACGCGCCGCAGGGTGTACACGTCGGTCCTGTCGAGATCCGCCCGGTGCGCGGGCAGATCGGACCAGGGATCCCAGACGGCGCTCAGGAGCTTCCCGGTGATGCCGTCGCTCGCGGCGGACGCAAGAAACACCGCCAGCGCCGCTCCCGTTTCGAGCGGGGTGCCGCCCTCGCCGGCGATGCGCTGCATGCGTTCGAAGAACGCCGCGCCGACCTTGGCCGGGCCGGCGGCGATGAGCTCGTCCATCATGCGCGTGTTGAGCGCACCGGGCGCGATCGCGTTCACGTCGATTCCATCGCCTTTCACCTCGAGCGCAAGAGATTCGGCGAACCGGACGATCGCCGCCTTGGACGCCGCGTAGGCACTCACGCGCGGCAGCGGGTTGGTGGCGCCGCCGCCGGACAACTGAATGATCTTGCCGTAGCGGCGGGCTTTGAAGTGCGGCAGCAGCGCGCGGCACATCAGGATCGACCCGAACAGGTTGATCTCGATCGCCCGCACCCAGGCGTCCCAGTCCACGTCCTCGATGAGCCCCATCGGGCCGTACACGCCGGCGTTGTTCACCAGGATGTGCAACTCCGGAAACGCGCTTCAGCGTCGCGGCCGCCAGCTCGTCAACCTGTTCCCGCCGCGAGACGTCGGCGGGCCGCGCCAGCACCACCTGGCCCGGCGACGCGAGAGCGGCCACCTGCGCGCGAGCCTTGTCGAGCAGGTCGCCGTCGCGGGCGCACATCATCACGCTGGCGCCGGCCTCGACGTACGCGCGGGCAATCGCGAGTCCCAGGCCCTGATTCGCTCCCGTGACGAGTGCCGTCCGACCCTCGAGCGGCTTCGTCATGCAGGCTTGTCACACGTCGCCTGCGTGCAGGACAATTTTGATATCATGAATTCATGACCAAACAATTGACGATCCGCGGGGTGCCTGATGACGTGGCGTCCCAGCTCGACCGGCTCAGTCGAAGCCACGGGCGCAGCGTCAACGCCATCGTGGTCGATATTCTTGCCACAGCGGTTGTCTTCAAGGAACGCCGGGAACGTCTCGGACGTTATACGACATGGACCGAAGACGACCTGGCTGAGTTCACGGCTGAACTCTCCGCTCAGCGGTCCTGCCCACGCTGAGTACTCGATGCCCGATCCCTGCCGAGCGTCTCGCCGAGGAAGCGGTTCGCATCGAGCACGAGTGCCGCGTCATCGCTCAGTTTCACCTCGTCTGCGGCGACCTCGCGATACTCCGGCCAGGGCGTCGCCACGACGAGGGCCGACGCACCCGCCGCCGCATCGATCGGGCTGTCGGCCAACCGCAGGCACGAGGCGACATCCGGCGGAAGCTGCCTTCACGGCCGGGATCGTGGGCGCGGACAGTCGCGCCCTGCTCGTGCAGCCACCGACACAGTTCGACGGCGCTCGACCGCCGAAGCGTGTCGGTGCCCGGCTTGTAGGTCAGGCCCCACACGGCCACCGTTTTCCCGGTCACGTTTCCCAGCGCCTGCGACAACCGGTGCTGGGCCCACTGCCGATGCGCGTCGTTGCTCGTCTTCACCGACGAGAGCAGGTGCGTCGCCACGCCGTGCGTGCGACCGAGCTCCGACGAGAAAGACGACGTCTCGCGCGAGCGTGCCGCCGGCGAAGGCGCCGCCCGGCGACAGATAGGCCTTGGGACCGATCCGCGCTTCGGACTTCAGTCCACGCTCCACTTCCGTCGCATCCGCACCGACCTGCTCGCAGAGCGCGGCAATCTCGTTGATGAAGGTGACCGACGTCGCCAGGAACGCGTTGAGCGCGTGCTTGGTCATCTCGGCCGACTCGACCGACATCCACTCGATGCGTTCCGTGAACGGCCGCAGCAGCTCCGCCACCTTCGCGCGATCGGCCGTCGCGCCGCACGCCGACGACGACGCGATCCGGGTGCGTGAAGACGTCGATGGCCTTGCCGAGGCGCAGGTTCTCCGGCGAGTAGCCAAAGCCGACGACGCGGCCCTGTGACTCGCGCGCAAACATCTGCTCGAGCCGCCGCGTCGTGCCGACCGGCACCTGCGACGAAATCAGCACGAGCGCGCCGTCCCGGAAGTGCGGAAACAGCCTGGCGGCCCGTTCGACGACGTAATCCACGTCCGCCCGATCGTCGTCGTCCACCGGCGTGTCGTAGGCGACCCAGACGACGTCGGCATTCTTCACGGCCGCGGCGACGTCGGTCGTGAAGCGCAGGCGATCGCCCGCGAGACCGGCCTTGACGAGATCTTCGAGCCCGGGCTCGAAGATCGGCGGCCGGCCGCCGGCAAGGGCTGCGATCGACGGCCGGATCGAAGTCGAGGCCGGTCACATCGTGGCCGCCCGACGCCAGGCAGGCGGCGGTCACCGTGCCGAGGTGCCAGAGACCGAGCACGCACACCTTCACGAGCGTTCTTCGAGCAGCCAGGGATTCGCTTGCAGGTAGTCGAGCGTCCTGATGATGCCTTCGCGAATCGACAGCTTCGGCTTCCAGCCGAGCGAGCGAATCCTGGCGGTGTCGAGAAAGATGAACGGGCTGTCGCCAATCCAGCCGCGCTCGCCGCCGGTGTAGGTCCCGCACCGGCTCGAGCCCGAGGTGGCCGGTGATCCAGCCGATCGAGTCGTTCACCTGGCAGTACTCGTCGGTGCCGAGGTTGAAGATGTTGACCTTGTCGTGGGCCTTCTCGATCGCGGTGAAGATCGCGTCGATGCAGTCCTGGACGTAGAGGTACGACTTGCGCTGATGGCCGTTGCCGAGCACGCGCAGTTCCGTTCGGATTCGCGCGGAGGCTGCGATAGAAGTCGAAGACGTGGCCGTGCGAGTAGCGCTCGCCGAGGATCGACACGAAGCGGAAGATGTAGCCCTGGAACCCGAACCCTTCGCAGTAGGCCTGGATCAGCCCCTCGCCGGCCAGCTTGGACGCGCCGTAGAGCGAGGTCTGAACCGGGAACGGCGCGGTCTCCGGCGTCGGGGAACACGTCCGGCTCGCCGTAGATCGATCCGGTCGACGAGAACGCGATCCGGCGGACGCCGTTGGCGCGCATCGCCTCGAGCACGTTGAACGTGGCGATCGTGTTCTGCTCGAGATCCCTTCGCGGATGCTCGGTGCCGAAGCGGACGTCGGCGTTGGCGGCCAGATGGAACACGAAGTCGCAGCCGCGCATCGCCGCCGTCAGGCGCTCGAGATCGAGCGTGTCACCTTCGACCAGCGTGAACTCGATCCGAGCGCACTGCTTCGTCCAGAAAGCGACGCTGGCCAGTCGAGAAGTTGTCGTAGACCGTCACGCCGTCGCCGCGCTGCAACAGCCGGTCGACCAGATTGCTGCCGATGAATCCTGCCCCACCCGTGACAAAAAAGGCCACGTTAGACAGCTCCGCCTCTGTGCACCGAGCCGTTCGTAGGAATCTGGGTCACAAGAATGGTGGCCAAACTGATCGCATCGTGACTTCGCCGGTCAAATATTCGCGCTAGCCGAAAATCGGCGCCAGCCAGCCGTTATCGTGCCGCACGTCCGGCCTCGAGATTGAACTGTTCCCGACCAAGCTCGATGACCCGTCGTTGGAACGGAGCCAGATCTCGGGTTATTTTGAGAGGATCGACCCATTCGGAAGCGAGAATCTCCGAGGCGACGATCACGCGACCGCCCGCAAGCCGGCAGAAGTAGCCCAGGCCGAGGTGAGCCGGTGCCGCGCTCGTCGCGATGGCTGCCACTGGCGCACAGTGCAGGAGACACTTAACCTCAACTTCCAGATGGAGCTCCTCTGCGATTTCGCGACGAACAGTGTCGGCCGGATCTTCACGGCTTTCCACCCAGCCGCCAGGTAATCCCCAGGGGTAGTCGGTCCGAAATACATGCTCCAGTAGGAGCACCTCACCGAGAGGGTTGAAGACAGCGCCAACAGCCCCCACCCACTGCCGCGGCGCCACGACGCGCATGACCAACCGAAGCCCCCACCGCATCGGCGGCACGCCTCGGATTAACGTGGCCAGGCGGCGCAGTTCCATCAGCGAGCGAATGGGGGAGTCCCGTGCTCCCAGAGTGCCTGAATGCGCGCGTAGTCCTCCGGGGTGTCGATCCACCAGAGTCCTTCGGCGTCGGACATCTGGTAGCCCTGTAGATGCTGCCCTTTCGCCACGATCTTGGGAAAGACGTCAAAGCCGAAATCGGAGGGACGCTCGGCCGGAATGTAGTCGAATACGGCTGGCTCCAGGATGGCCACGCCCGCGCTAATCCAACGGCTGACGTGCGTGGCACCACGGGGCTTCTCGACGAAGCTCGTGATCCGGCCGTGAGCGTCGACCTCGACCGCGCTGTGCGGCGACGCGTCCTGCTTCCAGAACAGCGCCACGGTGCCGATTGGCCCGGACTCTTCGTGCAGGCGCACGAGACGGGAGAACTCGCACGTCGTCAGGTTGTCCCCGTACGCCAGGAGGAACGGCCCGCCCGAGAAGAAACCTGCAACCTTCTTGAGCGCGCCCGCGGTTCCGAGCAGCGTCGGCTCGTACGAATACGTGAGGTGAACCCCGAGCGCCGATCCATCGCCGAAGTAGCGCGGAATGGCGTCGGCGTGGTAATGCGTGTTGACGACCGCGTCGGTCACACCAGCCCGGACCAAGCCCCGGATCACGTACTCCAATAGCGGTTTTCCGCCGAGCTCGAGCATCGGCTTCGGCAGACTCGCCGTTAACGCGCCTAGGCGGGTCCCCGTACCTGCGGCCAGAATCATCGCCTTGGTGATATCGATCATGCGGCCGGTCCAATGCCTGTGGCATCGGACGTCCGGCGATCCGGTTCCAGCCAGCGCCTGTAATACAGTGAACCGTTGCCCAAGCGAAAGCCGCAGCCTTCGTAGAGACGAACGGCCGTGGCATTGGGTAGCTCCGTTCGAACCACGAGCCTGCCCGATCGCTCTTGCGACCAATGCCGACCAGCCTCAACGAGAAGACGGCCCAGGCCGCGCCCCCGATGCGAGGCGTCCACCGCGATCAGGTTGATTTCATCTACAGAGACGTGGCCATAACTCCGAGTCCGCATCGCGATGAACCCGGCAGGCGCCGCACCTACCCGCGCCACGAGCACGTCGTCGGCGAGCGGAGTGGTGCAGCAGTTTCGAGCCCAGGCCTCGTGCATCTGACCTGCAACCTCATGTGGCAGGCGCGGCTCGATCCAGAACCGGCCGTACACGAACGCATCCCGGGCGATCGCTCCGAGCGCGACGACTTCGTCAGGCTTTACGGAACCTGCCTCGATGTGGTCAGGCATTCTCGCCAGCGGGATCCCTGCCGCGTAACGCTCCATCGTGACCATGGGCACGAGCAGAGAGAACGACTGCCTCTCGAGCGCATGGGCGAACGCGACGTCCTCCGCCGCAATCCTGACGACGAGGTAGGCTCGCACCTCGGCCGGCTGGTCGTGGATCCAACCCCGCAGCAGCGCCTCGGCCGACTCGCGCCTCGCCGTGTAGTTCGACGAAGCGGCAAAAAGCGAGAGCTGGAAGACTGGGCACTCGAAGAAGCCTGATTCCCAGGCCTTCGGTTCGGCGACCAGAACCCCAGCCTCGCCGGCAGGGGAAGCACGATGCCTGATCTCTGGAGCGTCATGTGTCGCTGGCGGCGTGAGCAACGCGCGGGCCTGCTCGCACTCGACCACGCGACAGAGATCGCTGCCCGCCCTGAAGTGGTCCTTGAGGAGTGCGTCGATCTCAGGCTGATTCGCACTCGAGTCGTCCATGGTTTTCGCCGCTAGAGAGGTTGCAGACACGCGCTCATGCCACGGACGCCGGCGCCATCGCCTGTCTCCACTTGCAGTAGCCTCGAAGGCCCTCTCTCACGCTCACTTGAGCCTCGTACCTCAAGAGTCTCTTGGCTTTCTCCGTGGCACACTGACGCCGTTTGACAAGATTGACATCCTGGCTGACGTAGGTGAGCGGCACATGAATGCCCGTGACCTCTTGCAGAATCGTCGCCACCTCCAGCACAGAGGTGCTGATCCCCGGTACCGACATTGACGAAGTCGTGCGTCACGTCGCTCTCGAGCGCGAGGACGTTGGCTCGGGCGATGTCGGTCACGTAGGTCATGTCCATGGTTTGTGACCCGTCACCGTGGATGACCAGCGACTCTCCGGCGACGAGCCGGTCCACCCATCGCGGGACGATCTGGGCATAGGCCCCCTTGTAGTGCTGGCGCGGGCCGTAGACGTTGAAGTAGCGCAGGGCGACGAACTCAAGACCGTGCGCGCGGTAGAAGTCGCGCAATAAGTGCTCGCCGGCGATCTTGGTGGTGCCGTAGATCGTCTCGCTGTTGTACGGATGATCCTCGTCCATCGGCACGTGCAGCGGCTCGCCGTACACGGATCCGGTCGAGGAAAACACCACCTTCTTGATCCCGTTCTTCACGGCGGCCTGGAGTCACGTTCAACGTGCCGCGGATGTTCACCTCCAACGCCTTCGCCGGATGGTCGCGGCATTCGAGCAACAGGACCGAGGCGACATGGAACAGGTAGTCGCACCCGCGCATTGCCGGCTCCAGGTCTTCGAGGTCGCGGATGTCGTCGCGGATGAGCGTCAGCCGTTTATCGCCGGCCCAGTGCCCGAGATTTGACTCGCGGCCTTCGGAGAGGTTGTCATAGACCACAATCTCGGCGGCGCCATTCGAGAGCACTTCGTCCACGATGTGCGAGCCGATGTGACCCGCGCCTCCGGTCACGAAGACACGACTGCCTGCAATTTTCGACATGTTCAGCAACCTTCCGAGGACGCGAGCGGCAGGCGAAGCTCCAGTTCGGGGCGGACCGGCGCGGTATGATCCGTGACTGTCAATGATCTACCTGCGCACATGGCGGATGACTTTTCCAAGAGCCCGGACGACGGTTTCGACGTCCTGTCCGGTCATTTGCGGAAAGAGAGGCAGACTAAGAATCCGATCGGACAGCCTGGCGGCGTTCGGATAGTCGGCATCCTTGAAACCGAAGCGTGACTGATAGTAGGGCTGTCGGTGCACCGACACGAAGTGGACGCCGGTGCCGATGTTCTCCGCCTTCAGCATCTCCATCACGCGATCACGAGTGACTGTCAGGCGCTCCAGATTGAGCTGGATGATGTAGAGGTGCCACGCATGTCGCCGGTCCGAAGCGACATACGGCAAGGTGACCTCTGAAAGGTCGGCGTCGGTCAGCAGGCGGGTATAGAGTGCCGCGTGTTGGGCACGGAGCTCCGTGATCCGCTCGATCTTCCTCAACTGGTGGATGCCAAGGGACGCCTCGATATCGGTCATGTTGTACTTGAAGCCTGGATAGACCAGCTCCCACGTCGGCGTGCCTTCCTTCGAGTAACGCTTCCAGGCGGTCGAACTCATGCCGTGGAGGCTGATGATCCGCGCAAACTCGGCCAGGCGATCGTCGCTCTTGACCGTCAGCATCCCTCCATCACCCGTGACGAGGTTCTTGCTTGCGTAGAAGCTGAAGGTTCCGCAGTCGCCAATCGCCCCGATCTTCTGCCCGCGGTAAGTCGCACCAACCGCGTGCGCAGCATCCTCGATTACCGTCAGGTTGTGCCGACGAGCGATGTCCATGATGGCATCCATGTCACACGGCTGCCCGGCAAGGTGGACAGGAATCAAGGCCTTGGTGCGGGGCGTGATACTGGCTTCAATCAGGTCAGGATCGATGTTGAACGTGCGAGGGTCGACATCGACCAGGACGGGGCGGGCGCGCTCATACATGATGGCGTTCGTGGTGGCCGGAAAGGTGATTGGCGACGTAATCACCTCATCTCCTTCCTTCACACCTGCCGCGACGATCGCCACGTGTAGCGCAGCCGTGCACGAAGAGACGGCAATGGCGTGGCGGACGTCAATGTACGCTCGAAAATCATCTTCAAATCTAGAGACCTTCGGTCCCCGACTGAGCCACATGCCAGACAGCGTGTCCAGCACCTCAGCGCGCTCTTCCTCTCCAATCCACGGACGACAGAGATGTAGGAATTCCGGGCTCAGCGGCGTCCCGCCGTCTACCGCCAGAACTTCTTCCGTATGGGTCGCCATGTGCAGCTCCTTCGCCGGTCGGCGTTCGTCGCATCCCGCAGAGACTCGTCTCTAGTCGCCGGGCATCACGTCACGTTTCGCGCTGACGGCGCTATCTGTTTCGCCCGCCGCAGTATACACGCCTCGGCGGAAGAGGACGACGGGCACGGCACGCAAGACGATCACGAAGTCCTGCCACAGTGACCAATGGTCCACGTAGTAGGTGTCGAGCTCCAAACGTCGGACCCAAGGCAACGCATTGCGCCCCGATACTTCGGTCAAGCAGACCAGCCCCGGTCGCATGTCCAAGCGGCGGCGCGCCCACCCTGGCAGCATCGCCGTATGGATCGGCATGTACGGCCTCGGCCCGACCAGGCTCATGTCCCCGCGTAACACGTTGACCAACTGCGGGAGCTCATCGAGCCCGAACTCCCTCAACGGCCGGCCGAGGCGGGTGAGTCGCGGGTCGCCCGCGGTCACGCGCGCCGACCCATCTGCGTGGCGTTCGAGCGAGACGTCCTGGTGCATCGTTCGAAACTTGTACGAAAACGAACTCACGATTGAAGCGGCCTGAACGGACCTGCCGAAACACAGCGGGACCCGGCGTGTTCCACTTGATGAGCCAGGCGATCAAGAGCAGCAGTGGGAGCAGAATGACCAGCGCCAGCAGGCTCAGGACGACATCGGCTGCTCGCTTCACTACCAGAGCCAGCGATCTCATCTGCTCGTCCTCGACCCGACCTCCGCGTCCAGCGTTTCCCTGTATGTCGCGAACGTTCGTGACACGTACGATTCGGCGAGCGTCAGCAGTCGCATGGATTGGTTTACCCAGTTGCGGGATCAACCGATCGGTTGGTCACCGATAGGTCGTGCCCGCCCGGACGACCAGGCAGATGTACCGACCTGCCAGCACGCGCGGGCCAACTTCCACCAGATCTACTAGCTCCGCACCGGATCTCTCCACCAGTTCGCGCCACTCGGCCGCGCGGTATCGGTAGTAGGAGCCGTCCAACGCCGTGTAGTAGACCCGATGCAGTA
Source organism: uncultured Acidobacteriota bacterium (assembly GCA_963755195.1). Taxonomy (GTDB): domain Bacteria; phylum Acidobacteriota; class Vicinamibacteria; order Vicinamibacterales; family CAVVIG01; genus CAVQJU01. The sequence continues at coordinate 549,036 of CAVWIZ010000003.1, forward strand.
CCACAGCAGCCCTGGCGGCAAGCCAGTCACATCTTCGAGCACGACCCAGTGCCGTGCCACTCGCAGTTGTTCCCGCAAGGCGTTTACTCTGGAATCCGGCGCGATGTGGTGGAACATCGCGCGACTGTGGACGACGTCGAACGATCCGTCGGAGAAAGGCAGGTGGAGCGCCGTCGACTGGACAAACGCGACGTTCGCGGCGTCATTTCGGGCAGCAGTGACCATGCCTCGTGAATTGTCGACGCCAACGCATCGGCGGGCGCGGTACTCCTTCACAAATCCGGTGGATTGCTCTCCCGGCCCACAACCCACGTCCAACACGGTTGAATCCTTGAGATACCGGGAGCAGATGTCATGCAGTTGGGAGTTGTACGCGTGACCGGCCTTCGGATCGTGGTAGGGGGTGAGCTCGGCCAACCAGTGCAGGCTGGCCATGATCCATCGGACCTTCCACCGGTACAGCCTTTCACTCGAATGACTCAACTCATCGCAACGCATTCACCGCCTCCGGCCGTCGCATCCACTTGGGCCAAGCCCGACCACGCATCCGACATCGGCCGCCCGCTTCGTCGCCTGGACCGACGGCCTCATCCGCCCATCCTCAACCCCACATCTGCGTACGGCGCTTCCACGTCGCGCTGCATCCAAATTCGGCGAGTATCAGCAGACGCATGGGACTACTTCAATGTCTTCAGCCAGTCCGGCCGGTTCTGCTGCAACCAGTCCACAATCCATCCCACGACGAGCGCGATGCCATCCGGGTTGAGGTGTGACCCGTCGACGTAGAAGGACCTGTCGGCGTGACGATAGAGGTCGGTGAACCGGGGCGTCGTGTTGAAGCAGGCGATTCCGAGCCTCGCCGTCTGCTGGTCGCAAGGATTCAACGCCGGCGTCTTTGGCGACGTACTTCAACTGATATTCAGCCGGGAGTACGACGACGAGCAGATGGCCGGCACGCGCTGCCATTTGCCGGAAGACGAGAGCGAGTGGGTCGCAGCCCGCTCCCGGCTTGACCACCCCATCGCCGAACTGATTTTGAAGCTGCACATTCAGCGCCTTGGTGTCGGACTCTACGCTCGGATCACGGGCGTCGAGCTTGGCGCGGATGCGAGAGAACGCATCCGTGAAAGAGGACCACGCCGGATCCTTCGCCAGTGACCTCAAGAGGCGGCTGTAGAGTTGAATGTTGCCAGTTGGCTTCTTCTCGATTTTGCTCCAGTAGTAGCCGGCGTAGGAGTTAAAAAGCGGCGCTACGCCGGCCATCTCCGTTGTGTCGAGCGGTAGACATCCCTCCTCAAACAGGCGACGGCCGAGAGCCAACGCGATTGGATACGCAGCCCGCCAGTCGCCGACAGTCCCCATCTCGCTCAACGGGGCCAGCATTCCTCGCTCGTCGGACGAGAGGCACGCCGACTGGCCCAGTTGCTTCGAGTAGAGCGCGGCCATCCGGGCGGCTTCCGTCAATTCCCCAGCCGTGGGCCAGCCGTCTTTCATGTCGCCCACGGCGCGGTCGCCGAGCAACCGCAACAGTTGCACCGTTTCGACTGGGCTCAACGGTTCCTGTCCGGGGTCAACGGCGGTCAACGCCGTGAACAAGTGTGACGCGCCCAGCCCGGACGTGAGCAGCCATGCTGGCCGCGCCACGCCGCGGGGCACTACGTCGCGCCGACGGATGCGACCGGTCGGAAGCTCGCAGCGACTCAGTTCATCCCAGGACGAATCGGCGAGATTCTGCCCGTCGTTGCCCGTGTAGAACTCGACCAGCGTCAGCGCGGGGGTTGCGCCGGCGGAAAGGTACCGTTCGAGCATGATCATGTTACTCGGCGGGCCCTGCATTGGGAATGCCTAAATTAGCGACGCTCACGCCAAGGCTCCGGCCCATTTGTGCCGTGAACGTCTGTTCATCGTCCACACCAAAGCCGAAGACCAACGAATCGCCGACGAAGACGACTGGGGCGTCACCGGTTCGGTCCGCGTTCCGATAGCCGGATGCATCAAGTGAAATGCGAACCGGTCTTGGCGCCGACCTGCGGTCCGCCAGCCGATGACGAAAGCCAGGCCGAAGCACTTGCGGCAGTACCGGATCACTCGCGAAGTAGCCGGGTTCCGGCGCCTCCCGGTCGTCGATCAGGTAGCGCTGCTCGAAGTCGCCCGACACGACTTGCGGTAGGAACCAACGCACTGACGCTTCGGCTGTCAACAGCGCCAGGCCGATCGACAACGCAAGAGTCAGCAGCCTCGGGACCAGGCGCGCCGTTTTCATCGATTACTCAACGGACCAGCGCCGAGGTGACGACGTCATGGTTTCAACGCGACCTCTGCGTACAGCGCTTCCATGTCTCGCAGCATCCGCTCCAGACTAAAGTGCTCGACTGCGCGCGTCCGCGCGTTGGCTCGAAAACGGTCCAGACGATCGCGGTCCGTGTCGAGCGTCCGGATCGCGGTGGCCAAGGCGTCGCTGTCACGTGGCGCCACGACGAACCCGGTTTGATCGTGGCGATTCACGACCGACGTCCCCGTCCCTATTTCTGTGCTCACCGCCGCGGCGCCGCACGCCATCGCTTCAGCGAGTACATACCCGAACGACTCACCCCTATCTACCGACGGGAGAAGAATGACATCCGCGGCTTGATAACTCCGTAGCAGCGCGTCGTCAGGAAGCCGCCCAAGAAAGCTCACCCGATCCGCTAGTCCGAGCGTCTCCGCCTCCGCACGGAGCGCCGGCTCAAGGACGCCTTCACCGACGATCTCCAGGCGCGACTCGACATTCGCCATGGCCTGCAGCAGGTACGAAACACCCTTGTAACGTACCAGACGTCCGACGAACAGGAGACGAAGGGGACCGCCCCTCTTCCTCCAAGGGCGCGCCACGGCGTCCGGCCTGAACCGTCCAACATCGACTCCGTAAGGCACGACGCGCACCTTGCCCATGAACCGCCGCAGCACGGGATCGTTGTCGGCGAATTCGCGCGCGCCCACGAGTATCTTTCCCATCCGGCTCAGGTGCTTCGGGAAGAACCAGCCGTTATAGGCACGTGCGAACGGCTTGTCCGGAATGACCGCGTGATGCACCGAGCAGACTGTCGCCACGCGTGCCCGCACGCGAGTCGGGAGGAGACCGAAGGCGAGCTCTCCGATCGGGTTTGGGGAGTTGAAATGCACGACGTCGTACTCTCCAATGACCCGTCGCAAGTGCGGAACGAACGCCGCGGAAATCAACGCTGAGTCGAACTTCACGAGACGCGGCAGCCGGATCACGCGCCCTCCGGACTCCTGCTCGATCGCGCCAGCCCGATTCGCGTGATTCACCGTGACGACGTCGACCGTATGCCCGAGTGACCGGAAGTGGCTCACTACGTCGGCCTCGAAGCGAACGCCCCCTCCCGTCCGCGGCAGGTACGATTCGGCGAGCATCAGTATCCGCACGACGCGACCTCGTCCGGCGCGATCACGAACTAGAATCGCTCATCGAGGCTGATGCCTGTCTCCACATGAGAAAAGCCGCTCACGACGCCGCTGATGGCGTCGAGGACGTGGCCTTTGTCTACAGCCGGACCTTCACCATCGACCCACATTCGCAACTGACCGAGAACCCGGCTCAACTCCACAACATCGACAGCGGGAGGCCTTAGACCGAGGACATCCCTGAACCCCAGTTCCCTGCTCTCTTCCCCTGCAGCGACGAACTCCTCATAGCCCTTCTCACCGTCTGTGTCTCGAGGCGTGACAAGGACCGGATACACCGAGCTGCTCAACGTCCCAAGCGCAGCCCGCATCTCACTCTCCAGGGAATAGTACGCAGGTTCATAACCGGCGCCACGCAGAAACCTGTCACAGACCTGCGTCAGTTCCACGAGATCCGTCTCCGGACTCAAGCGCGGCACCAGGACCCAACCCGACGGCCCGGCCGCGGCCGCCAGCACGCACAGAGAGGCCGCTTCCTCTGGCGCAAGAAAGAACCGCTTTGTGTCTCTGGGAACCGCGAGTGGTTGAGCCTTCCGAAGCCGTCTTGTCCACCCATCCAGCAGGCTCCCATCCGAGAACGCCACGTTCGCGAAGCGTGTAGTTGTAGTCTCTCCTTCGAAACCAGCGAGCGCGCGCGCGGAAAAGATTGACCGCTCCATCAGTTGTTTCGTCGCACCCATGGCACTCGTGGGATTGGCCGCCTTGTCGGTCGACACGCAGAAGTATCGCCGCGTGCCTCCCTTACGGGCCAGCCATTCGAGGAGCGTCACGCCCTTGAGCACGTTCGTCGAGACCATCTGGAGAACCGAGAACACGTCCTTTTCGGACCGGACGTGCTTCACGGCGGCGCAATTCAACACGATGTCAAAGGGCTCCTCCGCCTCCAGGAAGCGCTTCATGACGGGTGAGCCGAAGTCGAGCGGCAAGAGATGCAACCGGGACCCAGACAGCTGCGTACCGTCACTGCGCAGGTCGCGGACCAGCTCGACGAGGCTATTCTCATTCTGATCGACCACGCACACCAGCGCGGGACGATAGGCAAGAACGCGCCTGACGGTCGCACTCCCTATCGAACCAGCGCCGCCAACAATCAGCACCCGGGTGTTTGAGAACGATTCCTGGATCCTTTCCCGCGCCGCATCTACGTCACTCTCGAAGAGCGCAGCTGTTCGCCCGGTCGCCACACGAGTGAATTCGTCCTGTCTCATCATGATCAACGTTCACCGAAGAGAGGCGCGCTGCACAGTCGGTCTCCACGCGTCCCGCAAGGCGAAGGACAGATTCGGCGAGGGCCTGAATCCTGTCGCCGCCTGGGTCTTGTCCGGACTGCCGTACAAGGCGGTGACCTCCCCGCTCGTCGTCAGCTCCGCTGAGTGAACCAATCTCAATGGTCGCGGTGCATAACTCAGGAGCTCTTCGAGAAGCGATTGGACCGGCCTTCCCACTCCAGTGCACACGTTGAAGACTTCACCCCAGCGCTCGGCCTGGGCGAGCCGCCAGTAGATTTCCACGGCGTCCGCCACATTCACGAAGTCTCGGGAATGTGTCAACGTGCCCACCGCCACGTCGTCCCGGCCTTCTGCGATCGCCGTCCTGGCTCGCTCCAGGACAGCTCCTGCGACAAGACTCGAAGGCATACCGAAGCCGACCAGATTGAATGGACGCGCGACAACCGCGCGGACCCCGAAACGCCTGACCATCGTCCGCGCGAGGCGCGTCACGCGGTGTTTCGTCATGCCGTAAGCACTTTCGGGACGGCAGACCTCGCCTTCTCTGACAGGCAACCGCCCTGGCTCAACGCGTCCGTACCTCGGCCGCCGATCCAATGAGGAGCACTCTCGCGCTCGGTCGCTCCCGCGCCACACCGCCCAACAGCCTCAGACTCGCCACCACGTTCGCTCGCCAGAGCTCTGAACGTGCCCCCTTCATCACTCCCGCCAGGTGAATGACGACATCTGGCTCCGTGTCCCGAATTGCTTTCAGTGCGATTCCGTCTTCAGCGAGATCGCCGCAGACATAGTCATCGAGGGGCACCGACGTCGGAATCGACTGGCTCCTGCCGAGCCCTGATGACGCGTGTTGCAGACTCCTCTTTGAGCCTTCTCACCATGTGAAGGCCTGTGAATCCCAGGGCGCCCGTGACAAGTACTCTCATGCTCGCGGGTGCACTGGAAGAAACCTGTGCGGATCAGCCATGAAGTCGGCACTGGCCTGGTTGTAGTCGTCCAGTCGGCCGATGTCCTGCCAATAGCAGTCGGTCCTGAAGCAGGTGACTCGTTCGCCGCCGTCTTTCATCGACTGCATCAGCTGGGGCATGTCGAATCGCCCTTGTGCCGGCAGGTAGGTCAACGCGCGAGGGTGGAGGACGTTGACGCCCATGCTGACCCAATACGACAACCGGGGCTTCTCGTCATAGCTGTCCAAGCGGTCTCGTGCACCGATGTTCAGCACGCCAAAATCAATGTCGACGTATCGTTGGTGCGCCGCAATCGTGGCATGTGACTCCTGATGCACATGCCAGTCGAGGAGCTCCTTGAAGTTGAGCGTCGTCAGAACGTCGCCGTTCATCACCAGGAAGCTCTCCACGCCAAGGTCCCCAGCGAGTCTCAGCGCCCCGGCGGTGCCTTGGGGCTCGGCTTCCCGCAGATACCCGATCTCCACACCCCATCTGGTCCCGTTCCCCAGGACCGCCACGAGCAGGTCGGCCATGTGGCCGACAGACATCAGAATGCGAGTCACGCCCGCCGACACCAGTTGCGCGATGACGACCTCGATGATTGGCACGTCTCCCAATGGCAAGAGAGGTTTCGGAATCGTCACCGTCAGGGGCTTGAGACGGGTCCCCTTCCCACCGGCCAGAATAATTGCGGTCATTCGAGAATCTCGGTTACTGGAGCAGATAGGATTCGGCGAGTATCAGCGCGACTTGACTCAGAGGAGCGCGCGGAGTTGCGTGCCCAGCGCCTCAGGGCCGACCACTTCCAGTGCCCGTTCCCGGCCCGCAAGGCCCATGCACGCGGCCAACCCGCGATCTTCGACCAAGCGCAAGATGGCCGCAGCCAAGGCCTCGACGTCGCCGGGCGGCACCAGTATGCCGGTCACGCCATCGACGACACATTCCGGCACACCGCCCACGTTGGTCGCCACAACCGGACGCGCGCACGCCATGGCTTCGAGCACCACGGTCGGAAGCCCTTCGGTCAACGACGCATTGACGAGGATGTCGCAGAGCCTGATCACGTCCGCCACGGTTTTTCGCGCGCCAAGGATCCGGAAGTGCCCGTCTAGACCGAGCGTCCGGATGAGCTGCAGAATCTCGGCACGATATGCCTCGTGCAAGTCCATGAAGGGCCCAGCGTGCACGAACTGCAATGGACGGGACTGCGGGCCCGCACGAGCGCCGCAGCCTTGACGAAGGGCTCGACACCCTTGATCGGATAGAGTCCTCCCACCTGACCTATCCACACCTCGTCCGGGCGGCGGTGGAGTTCGCGAGCCACGGCGGTAATGTCCAGCCCGGGACGAAACTCATCCAAATCCACGGGCACCGGCAGCACGACAAATCGGGGATCCCGACCGAGGCGGGATGGAAACTGCGCCTCCGAGACCGCGCGGCACACGACGACCACCTGATCGGCCAGCCGATCGACTAGCCAGCGGAGCGGCCGACCAAACACGCCGTAGCTGGTCAGGTTGCCCAGGTGCCACGCCACGCTCACGCCGGCAAGGCGACCAGCGATTGGGCCGAGCACCTGATGCAGCTCGAAGGTGTGTACGGACGTCAACGCGCTGGCGCCGAACAAGTCGAACCAACAACCAGAGCGCCGGTCCGAACCCGAGCGCCGCGCGCATGTTGGCAACCGGGTCCAGCGCGTTGCGGAAGCGGGGGTACTTCGTCTCCACGACTTCGAGGCCGGCTTGTCGCAGCGCATGCATATAGCCGTCGTGTTCGGGGGTACTGCGACCAGGACCCGGCGGCCCAGAGCCTTGAGCGCGCGACCGACGAGGAGCGCCTTCAACGGCGCTCCGTGGAACCCGGGCGCCTCGACGACGAAGAGCGTCGGTCCCACAACGCCGCTCGCTGTGCTCATTGTCCTGCGGGGTTCGGCAGCAACGTGCCTTCCGCTGGGGGTCGTCGCTGTGGCGGAACGATCGTGGCGGAGCCGCCATTGGCGAGTGGTCGCAGGCGTACGCCGAACCACAGCAGCAGCATAGCCGGCACGAACGCCATGAGATCGTAGACGACATACGCCATCGACATGTCGAACCCGAACGTCTGGAGCTGCTCTGTCAGCTTGACGAACAGCCAGACTGACACATACCGCGAGAAGGGACCATTGCCCCACGCGATCGTCACGCGATACAAAAGCGTGCAAGTCGCCGCCAAGAAGAACATGAGGATCAGCCCACCCGCAAAGCCCTTCCAGGCATACGCCAGCCCCCACATCGTCCAGGTCGTCGTGACACGATTGAAATCGGCGAAGTAGGATGCCGGCAGGCCAAGGTAGATCAGATTGAAGGTCAAGGAACTCTCCAGCACACCGGGGAACGGCTCGCCTGGCGTGATGATGTTCACGAAGGCCTTGAAATCGTGAACAGGGCCGAGATGCGGCGCTGGATCGATCAGCGGACTCTCAGGGCCATCAACAATCAGTAGCACAACTCCGAACAGATCGAGCCGCGACAACGGAGCGACATAGACCTCGGGATCTCGCCAACTGCGGAAGCTCTCCGTCAGCCCCGCTTTTGCCTCTTCTATTTCGAATCCTGAGGCAAAAGCCCGGGACCAGAAGAAGCGTGCCTCGGAGGCCACCGGGAACAGGACGATGGCCACGACCGCCGAGGCCACCAACCCGAGGGCGAGGCGACGCTGCACCTGGAAGTCGCCCCGCTTGACCAGGAAGTACTGGAGAACGAAGAGACCGGCATAGAAGACAACCGACCGGCTCCCAGCCACGACCCGCAGGAGATAGCTCAGGGCGATCGGCAAGCCGATGAGCGCTCGGCTTCGCCACCGGAGATCGCGCCAGTGGTCGAGCAAGTACACTGTTACCCACGAGATTGAAAAGCGTAAATGCCAAGAACCGCCGCCACCAAGTGCCTTCGCCGGCCGCGGCGTCGCCCACAAAAAACAGCCCAAACCGAAGGGTCATATAGGCATCGAACGCTAGAAAGAGCATGGCGCTGAGGAAGAACCACAGCGGGCGCACGTGCAGCCGGCGCGGCCGCTGCAATCGCGCGGACGATCTGCGGGCAAAATGCCGGTGAATCGGCTGGGCGGCTGCCGCGCCCACGAGGTAACCGAGCACGATCATGACCGTGCCGGCAAGCATGTAGCTTAGTGCCACGTTCATCGTTACGGCACCGTTGTGGAGTTCGCGCAGCTTTGGGAACTCCGAGGGCATGACGAGGTAGCCGATGAATGGAATCCAGAAGAAGATGATGAGAAAGGTTGCCAACCAGAGGATGAAGCGACCGGCTATCCCGCGCGCGGCGGTCAGTAGCGCGAACTGCACTACGACAACCCAGGTGACCACGAGCACGATTGACCAAGCGTTGACGTTTGGATTCAGACCTGCCGCGAGCGCCGTCGCGACGAGCGCGAGGGCGTAGAGCGTCAGAAACGCCTCAAGAACCAGCGAGTACCTCATCAGATCGCTACCGCGTTGAGCCCCCAACCGTCCACCAGCCGCGCGCCCAACCGACCCCGGATACGGCAGCTAGGGTGCGCCGACCCAACCGTGTCGCCAACCCATCGTGGTCGATCATATGCAGGGGACCAAGGTACTCGCGTGCGGACATCGGCAAACCATCCCTGGCAGGCGCCAAGGTTCGTCAATCGCAACTCCGCTTGTGTCTGGCCTGGCCAGATCACCGCTGCCGCCTTCCACCACGCACCGGCCGTATCCGGTAGAGATGCCGTGCCTTCTTCGATGAGGGTTGAGGAGAAACTCATGTCGTAGGGCCGGCATCCCCGCCCTTTGTACAGGAAGGTCAGAAGCAGTGGCGTGTCCAGCCGCAAGCCCGCCAAGGTCGTGATGAACGCGCCGCCGACGCCGTCGGATTTCCGGTGGTCGGGCCCCAATCCGTCCGCCCGCAGAACCTCCACCGAACCTTGGAACTCCAACGCGTCATGACCACCAAAGACAAGATCGGGACGGGCATCGATAGGCAACCCATCTTGAAGCCACGTGAACCGCCATCCAAGTACCGCCGAAGAGGAACTGGCAAACGCTACCGCCTCGCCGGTCTGCCCGAGCAGACCGGCGACAATGTTTGCGTCGTCGCTGAGCGTCTTCCACTGAGCATCGAGCGCAGCGGCATCGCGGCAGGATTGCACGGCGCACAGCACGACAAGGCGCTCGAGCGCCAACACGTCGGTGGGAACCCTGTTACGGTAATCCCGATACCACCCCTCTGCCTCGACGCGCCATCGAGCGGGATCGGGGGCGTGCGTGGCCGTCACCTCCGCGAGCAGCCCGAGCCGGAGACGGACTTCGTCGCCGGGAGAGTCAGCGAGCAACCGCGCGTACGCGGCGCGCGCACGGTCATCATCGTTCTGACGCTGGTACACTTCGGCCAGAGAAAAACTGAAAGCGGTCCCGTCGGACGCGCCCGCCCGTTCACGGAGAGCGCCCGCAAGACGATCGCTCCACGGCACACGCCACGCGAGCGCCGCCGCGCAGGCGGCATCAAGCGACTCGCTCCCGTCCCTGTGACTCGCACAGAAGATCTGGCGGGCTTGTTGATACACGCGTTCCTGCTCCCGGCGAAAAACATCGCCCACCGGCATCGCTAGACCAGAGAGATCCGATGCTCCCGACCATCGGTGGAGGAACAGAAGGCTATCGGCGTTCCGTACAACGACCGGCGGAAGTGTCGCGGCGACTGCGAGCGCCATCAGCAACAGTCTTGCTCTCACGTGCGCGTTCGTTCCAGCCGCAGCTCCTCAAGATCTGCGATCTTCAGAAACCCGCTGCGGCTTGTAAGCGGGTTATCGCCGTCACGGACCACGCCGACAAAGGCGACGCCCGTGTCGTGTGCGGCGGCCCAGTCGGCGTCGGCGTCGCCGAACAACGTCACGCGCGCCGCCGGCAAACAATAGGCATCGAGGATGTGTTTGACGTTAGCCGTCTTGGTCTCCGGCGCCCCGAGGTACGTCCCGGAAGTAATCGGTCATCCGCCGGCGTCGGACAATTTCTCGAAGCTCATCCTGAGGTGTCCCTGAGACTACAAAGCAGGGCACCTTGCTGCTGCATTCGATCAGAAACCGCTCTGCACCGGGCACAAGCGGAGCACATGTCACTTCCTCGACTACCAGATCCGCGAACCGGCAAGCCAGGACACCCATGTCATCGTCGGAAAGGGGCTGACTGAGAAACTCGTTGTAGTAGTGACGGAACTTCTCGAATCGCGACACGCCGCCGTGACGCCGGTGATGCGCCACGACTCTCTCGACGACTTCAGGCCCGTATGACTCAAACAAGCGTGCAAAGGCACGGGTCTTGATCTCGACTGATTCGACCAGAACGCCATCGAAATCAAAAATGACGGCATCCACATCCTTGAGCACGTTCATCGTCCCGCGGATTTCGTCTCCGTCAATCAGTGTCGGACCTCCCGGCGGCTCTGCCATCGCTCGTTCCTTGGACACTGCCATGAATCTCGTCGAGGCAATCGAGGAGGCCCTGTCCAAGGTCGAGATAGTAATTGCTCACGAGTTTCTTGCCCATTCTCGGCCGGAAGCTATAGGGCGTGTGGCTGTAGTGGCCTCGGTCCTCCCGAACGCCCTCTGGCGCAGGCCGGAGATCGACCTGGACGTCGGCGCCGACGATTTCGCGAATGGTGTAGAGCAAGTCGCGAAATCTCATTGGATGATGGCCCGCGAGGATCACACTCTGATTCTTGAATTCGTCGCTCAGGATCTGTTCGCTGGCCCGAGCGGCGTCTTCCACGTGGATGTACTCGCGAAGCTCATCGCCCGTTCCGGTTGCGGTAATCCTGCGCTTGACGAGCGCCTCACTCAAGTAACGGTGGACGCTGTTTCGACGATCCGAGCGACGCCCGTACAGCGTTCCGTATCTGAGCACGGTATAAGGCAGACCGAACTGCCGCTGGTACTCCTCCACATAGAGCTCGCACGCCTGCTTGCTGGCGCGATAGAACCCGCCGGCCTCGGAGTACACATAGATGGACGACGCGAAGACAAACCGCTGGACCCTGGCTCGGCGGGCGCCCTCGAGGAGGTTGACGCAGCCAAGGACGTTCAACCGAACCGTCTCCACCGGCAGCACGAGCGCCTCGTCGATGTCCGCGAGGCCCGCGAAATTGTAGACCACGTCGTGCCCGGCGATGGCGCTGTCGACGGCTACCGCATCCAGAATGTCTCCCTCAATCGACCGTTGGTCTGCCCTGAGGTATGGCGACGACTTCAGGTCGAAGATCGTGACCATGTGCCCGGCCGCCGTCAGCGCGTCGGCGACGTGACTCCCGACGAATCCCGCGCCACCGAAGACAATCGTCTTCACGAGACGGCTCCCGCGGCAAGGTACTCGAGTCTCGGGCACGAGCGCTTGGAGCGCCTCGCCATTCACGAATCGCACGACTTCCTCGGCCGCCTCAATCTCCATTCGGGCTCGACAGTCCTGGGACATCGATCCCATGTGGCAGGTCAGGACGCATCGGCCCAGCGTCGCCAACTCACCCGAATACGGCTCACGATCAAACACATCGATCGCGGCGCCGGCCAGCCGGCCTTCCCGCAACGCCTGCGCGAGGTCGCTTTCATCGATCATGTTGCCGCGCGACGTGTTGATCAACGCGGTCGTCGGTCGCATCATGCGAATCTCGCGCGCGGTGATCAGTCGGCGAGTCAGTCCGGTGAGTGGGAGGTGCAACGAGATGATGTCCGACTCGCGACAGAGCACGTCCTTCTCCACCCAGCGCACATCATGCTGTCGACCGAATTCGACGTCCGGCACCAAATCGTTGGCGAGCACCCGCACCCCTGGAAAGCCTCCCGTCAAGTGCCGAATCACGCCCTTGCCGATCCGGCCCACCCCCATCACACCCACGATGACTTCCGAGAGGCGCCGTCCCATGAACCGGTGCCACACGCCGCTCCGCAGGTTGCGATCGGCCTCGGGCACACCGCGCAGCAGCGACAGCATGAGGCCAACAGCCAGTTCGGCGACCGCCGGCGCCGGGGCTTCGGGCGTGTAACTCACCTGAATGCCACGTTCCCGCGCCGCCACCAGGTCGACATTGTCGAGCCCGACACCGACCCTGGAGATGAGGCGCAGGTGAGGTGCCGCGTTCATCACTGAGGCGGTAATCGGTTCCGTGCCGGCGATCAGGATGCCGAAACCGGCAGCCATCTCGACGAGCTCCTGCTCCGTCAACCGACGTCCAATCGGATTGATGACGTATTCGATTCCCGCGTCCTCCAGCAGCCCGATCGAACGCCGGTTCACCTGCCCAAAGGGCACCGTCGTCACCAGCACGCGGCGCGCCACCGCCGACTGGAGTCGCGGGACCGACGGTTGGGCGAGGGGCGGTGGAGACACCGGCCTTGTCGAAGGACGATCGGAGTACGGCGTGCGGGTCTGGTCGAAGCCGCGCCTCCGCAGCCATTCTTCGACGGCGGGGATCTGCCAGGCGTAGTCGATGTCTCCGTATCCTTCGTGCACCAGGGCGCCGACGCGATGCTCGGCTGCGTCGACAATCCAGTTAGACCTCAGAGCGCGACGTGCGGCACCAAAGAAGGTCGCCGGCCTGAGCACCCAGAGCAATGCGTCCGGGAAGTACACGTCGCCCGACGCGGTAGCCCGATCGCTCGCATACGGCGCCACGCGACCGTCGGCCTGGATCCGCAACGCAAAGGCCGGGTTGAACTCGTTGTGTGGCGACACGCTCGTCACGGCGTCCAGATCGGAATCAACTCGAAGCATGCGGACTGCGTGATCGATCTGCTCACTCGTCACCGTCGGCGCATTGGCCAGCAGCACGACAAGCGCCTCAACTGGATCCGACACCCGGCGGCAGATCTCGTCATACGCGTGGGCGATCACCTCTTCAAGCGTCACCGTCGGACCGCTCAGCGCCGGCGGGCGCGCGATCACCTCCACGCCGAAGTGTTGGCCGATCCTGATCAGACCTGCATCGTCGCTGGACAGGAAGGTGCGCGTGACCTCTTCAGAATGAATGGCCGCAAGCAGCGGGTACGCCACGAGGGGACGGCCAAGAAGCGGAAACGTGTTGCGCCCGCTGAACGGCTGATTCTCAGCGCGTCCGCACACCAGAGCGGCAATCATGCGTCACACTCCGCGGCCTCGACACCGTGCGCCCGCAGCCAGTGCTCTACGAGCGGGATCTGCCATTCGTAATCGACGTCGAGCCCTCCCCACTGCTTGAGCGGGTAGATCCTGCGGCCCATCCATTTCTGCGGGAGCAACCCCGACTCGAGATTGGCAAGACACGCCGGACGAACAACCGAGAGCCCCATGTCCGCAAACCACACGTCGCCTTGGGAATCTCGATCGCAATTGAGAGTCGCCGGATCACCGAACGTCTCGAACGGCACGAAGGGCTGCAACAACCCGTCCGGCTCGATCTTCCTCGCCCGTAGCGGACTCCACATGTTGTAGCAGGACACGGACACGGCGGAATCGATCTCCGGCCGCTCGCGCAAGGCCGTCACGCCCTCGTCGATGAGAGCGGACGTGACCGTCGGCGCGTTGGCGAACAGTAGAACCAGGGCTTCAATGGCCTCGCCTTCGGCTGCCAACTCCTCGCGAATCACCTGGTAGCCGTGCACGTATGCGTGCTCACCGAGCGCCGTCTTGCTGGCCAGGTGCGCCGGTCGGTCGATGATCCTTGCGCCGTGGTCGCGACCGATCTCCTTGAGAATCGGGGAATCCGTCGAGACGTAGGTGCGGTCGACCAACGTCGCGCCCCGCGCCGCGATCAGCGGGTACGCCACGAGTGGGCGGCCAAGCACAGGAAACGTGTTCTTGCCGGGGAACCCCGATGAGCCGTGGCGGCCGAGCAGCAATGCGCAGATCATGGCCGCATTCTACAAAGGTTCGAATTCATAGTACTGGAGCTTCGGAAAGAAGGACGGGTACATCCAGCGGCTGAGCCACCACTGCAGCACAGGATTCCGTGGCTCGGGGAACACCTGGACACGACCCTGGAACATGACACGGACGCGGGCATGCGTCACGATCTTCAGAAAGTCCGCTTCTGAAAACTCCAGAATGTGCGCCTCCACCTCCGGCCATCCGGCCGGCCGTCGGTTGATTCTCGTCCGCGGAAGCCACGGAATTGTGACAACCACCCGCTTCCTGCACACCCGCGCGAGCTCATTCAGTGTCGCGATTGGGTTCGGGACGTGTTCGAGCGTCTCGCAACAAATCACATAGTCGAACGACTTGCTCGCAAACGGAAGGCGCTCGACGTCCGCGGTGCACGCCAGATAGCCGTCCTTTCTGATGCCTTGCACGCACGATTGCAGGAAGTTCACGCCCACGCCACGGCGGACGCCCAGGCGTGCCAGGAACATGCCGTCAGAGGCACCGGCATCCAGGACTGCGGCATCTCCGATCGGCGCGAGCCGGCGCTGGAGCATCTCCGTCAACTCGTAGAGTTGCGACGCCAGGTGCATCACGCCGAATCGGTCGACGACTTGTTCGTGGCCCCAGTGAGCCGCGACCTCAGCGGCATGCGACTCGGCGAATTCGCGAAACCCGGCGTTGAGGCGCAGCTTGTGGCGGTAGTGCCGCGACGCCATGCCCTGCCACAGCATCGACCTACGGAGGCCCAGCTTCCGAGCCACCGCCGCCGCGGCTTGCCGCCGGCGCTCCTCAGCCGGCAAGCTGGAGGTCAATATGACATTCCGCGCCAGGCCCCTTCTCCAACAAGAAGAACGCCATGATGACCTCGCCTTCGGACAAGTGAGCCATGTCGCTCACCCGGTGCGTGTAGCCCTTCGCGCTCACCGCGATCGGTCGCGGCGTCAAGGACCGAAGGAACGTCACAAGGTCGTTGACGTTCAGCACGTAGTACGGGAGCACAGCCGCGGCGGACGCGGCGGCTCCAAAATGCAACGCCATTTGTCCCGTCACGCTCGGTCCGCGGGTCAGCCGGAAGTCGCACAGCAGATAGCGGCGCGACTGATCCCACATCGCCTGGACCATCTCCTGGTGCCGCGAGTTCAGGTGCAGGACGCCGGACGCGTGGACCAGGTCAAACGACGCCGGCTCGAACGGAAACGTCAATCCGTCAGCCACGTGAAACTCACCGTCGGGAAAGCGGCGGCGGGCCAGCTCGATGAACTCCGGAACGATATCGACGCCGACGTAGCGGACCGTCGGGTTGAACGTTCGCACGATGGGCCGGAATCCGCCGGCCGCACAGCCGACATCGAGAATCGACTGAACGCTGGCGGCGATACGCGGAAGAAAGAAGCGCTCGGACTCATAGAGTTCATCAGGCGTGGTCCGATGCGTTTGATAGAACTCCAGGCTGTCGCGCACCTTCCAGGCCGCCTGCTCGCTCTGGACGAATTCGTCGATGGTCGTCACGTCCGTACTGCCTCAGACAGCGTGCGGCGAAGTGCATCGACGAACCCCGCGATGACCGCCGGCCCTGCGAGTGTGATCCGGAGGCACTGCCGTACCGCGGCTGCGGAGAATCCGCCCTTGACGAGGTAACCCTTGGCCTTGAGGCCGGCGACAGTCGCCGCCGGGTCGAGACCCGGAGGCAACTCCAGGAGTTGAAAGTTGGTCGGACACTCCGGAAAACCCAGACCAAGCCCGGCGGCCGCGTCGGCCAGCACCTGACGTCCTGCCGTCACCTCCGCAAGATATCGGTCGCCGATCTCGGGATGGTCGAGCACGTAGCTGCCCACCGCGATCGCGACCGCGTTGACTTCATGCGCACCCCGAATCCGCGTGATGCTATCGACCACGTCCGGACTGGCGACGAGGTAGCCCAACCTCAAGCCCGCCAGGCCGCCCACCTTTGAGAAGGTCCTCGTCACGACGACATTGTCGTACTCGCGCACCAGGGGCAGCGCCGTCTCCGGGTGAAACGGGTAATAGGCCTCATCCACCAGGAACAAGACCCGCCGCGAGCACGCGGCCATCGCCAGATCGCGAATGGCCTGCGGGCGCAGGACTGCGCCGGTCGGCTGATCGGGATTCGCCAGCGCGAGGAGGCGCGGATTCGTCTCCAGCAATCCGAGGAGTCGTCCGACGTCGAGGCGCCGGTCCTGATTGGTACGCCACGACCTCGCAACGAGCGTCGAAGATGGCTCCGTAGATCTCGTACATCGCGTAGGTCGGCGCCGTCAGGACGACCCGGTCACCGGGTCGGATGAACGTCTGAAACACCTTTCGAACCGCCGCATCCGACCCATTCGTCAGGGACAGGTGGTCGACCGGGACGCCGAGGGCGGCCGATAGCCGCTCGTACAACGGCGACGGATCCGGGTATGCGCAGAATGATTCAGGAGTGAGCGTGGCGAGCATGTCCCGGAATTCGCTCGCGGAGAACGGCGTGACCCGCTCGTTGCGGTCGAGGCGCACGAACCCCGCGCGCTCGCGCATGTGTTCGGCGTCGCGATGAATGCTCAGCAGGTGTTCGTTAGGGGCGATCACCGACCACCGCCCGGTCGGGAGGTGGCCACCGCGAAGACCGTGTCGCACACCCAGTGCGTCTTGAGCGCCTCGGCGTAGGCTGCCTCGACCTCCTTGGTGAATACGTTGCGGAACCGGCCGTAGCCGCCAGGCCGGCCCTCCATCATCCACACCATGTGATTGGACAAGTCGTAGCGCTGCACCGGGAACATCGTTGCGTCATAGTTCGCGCGGCCAAGCACGAGCCCGAGCGTCTTCTGACTGAAGTTCTGGTAGTGCGCCTTCTGCCAGTAGAAGGGCCCGAACGCCGGCACCGCATAGAGAGACAAGAGCGCGTCGTCTACGTTCGGCACTTCGAGAAGCAGACGTCCCCCGGGCTTCAGATGCGACTGCATCTGGTGCAGGTAGTCAATCGGATCCCGCATGTGTTCCAGCACGTAGTACAGGGCGATGACGTCGAAGCTACGCGTCCCGAGATCGCCGATGTCCCGAACCGTCTCGATACCGCGCGACTCGGCGAAGGCCCGGTACGCGTCGCTGGGCTCCACACCGGTGACCGACTTAACGCCGCCACGCAGGTCATCGAGAAAGTAGCCGGTGGAACTGCCGATCTCGAGGACGTCGTCATCGGGCCGTACGTGAGGGCGCACGAGCGGAACGCGCCGCTCGCCTTCAGCCTGGTACGACTGGAAGTGCAACTCGGGGCTCTTCCACCCGGCGCCCGAACGCCCTTCCATGTACTTCTCAAATTGATTCAGATAGAAGCCGGCCTCTTCCGCCTGGGTCATGATGGGATGCAGATACACGAGATCGCAACGGGCACAACGGTAGACGGCAGACTCGGGCGCATCCGAGACCTGGTCGCTCACCTTCCGGGCCTCGACCGATCCGCAAATGCGACACACGGGATGACTGGCACTCACGTCAGAAACTCGAAAACGGTGGCGCTCGAAAACCAATGGAGGCGGCGATCCGCGCGTCTGACAATCCGGTACAGCGCCGGCGCGATCACCTCAAGCTTCAGCCGCATCAGTTCACACCCGAAGGCGGCATGCCGGATTCTCCCGACCCGAAAACCAGCCTGCTGGGCAAGGTTGATGATGTCCGTCTCGCTGCGTCGATAGCCGTGCAGCTTGAGTCCGTGGCGGTATCTCCGGCGGCGCACGTACTCGACCAGGTTGGACACGGCGCACAGGCACGGAATGCCAATACGGTCAATCATGCTCGTCACGAAACTGTCGCGGTATCTCAATGTGAAGATCAAGCGTCCCCTGGGCCGGAGCAAGGATCGAACGTTGGTGAAGATCCTCGCCGCACGGGCGTCTTCGAAATAGAAATCCAGGCCCGTAATCAGCACGTCATCCCACGATGATCCGCTGCACCGGAGCAAGGATATCGAACTGGCGGACCGGGAGTTCGGGGAAGAGTGCGGTGACCGCATCGAACGCCTCTGGAACGAGATCGGAAGCCTGAATCTGGTATCCCTCAAGCACCAGCGGAATCTCGTGTTCGCACTCGCCCGAACCAATCGAGAGAACGGTGCGTTCCTTCTCGAGCACGTCCTTGAGTGCCTCCCGAAGTTCGAGAACCCAGTCGGCGGAGTGCGCTCGAAGAAAGTCATCGCGGTCTTCATAGCGCCGCGCCCCATATCGCATCGTCTCCGCGAACTCGGCGCCCGTGCGATCCACGTCGGTGCGCCGGGCCGCTCCAACCTCGAAGCGGATGCACTTATAGCCGTGGCGCATCCTAGGATTGGAGCGAATCCGACCGGACGGACTCGACCATCAGCCGCAGTCCTTCGCCCAACGACACCGTCGGCTGCCAGTCGAAGTCGCGGCGGGCAAGCGTCGTGTCGGCATAGAGGCCAAACTGATCCGATGG
This sequence comes from uncultured Acidobacteriota bacterium, assembly GCA_963755195.1. GTDB lineage: Bacteria > Acidobacteriota > Vicinamibacteria > Vicinamibacterales > CAVVIG01 > CAVQJU01. The sequence continues at coordinate 568,022 of CAVWIZ010000003.1, forward strand.
AGAGCCGGCCAGTTCGCGAATCGGATGGTCCGCCGGCAGTGCCAGAGCGGTGAGCAGCGCCTTCAGCAACTCCCGGACGGTGGTGGGCCTGCCGAAACCAATGTTGTACGCCGGCGAGGGCGTTGATGGACGGAGCAGCGCTCTCTGCCACACGTCGACGACATCATCTATATAGACGAGGTCGCGGAAGCGATCGAGAGAGCCGGTCACGGGCACCTCGACGCCACGGAGGAGGTAGGCCAGATAGACGCTGACGATGCCCTGGCGCAGGTTGTTCAGATCCTGCCCGGGGCCATACACGCTGAACATCCGGAGGCACGTGACGCTGAGGCGTTCAGCCGCCGCCAATCGAAGCAGGTGCTCGGACGCCAGCTTCGACACGCCGTAGTAGGAGACCGGCACGCAGGGAGCCGCTTCGGAGACCGGGACGGCCCCCGGGTTGCCATAGATGGCCATCGAGCTGGCATACAGGAACCGCGGTACGCGTCTCGTCAAACACCATCGGGACAACAGGAGAGTCGAAAGCGGCATTGACCTGCAGGTCGTAGGTACGGCACGTCCGCGGACGCCGGACCAGACGACTGGGCGGCCAGATGGCAGACCGCGTGGAAGTGTTCGAATGGAATCGCTTCGACGGCGTCCGGCGCGGAGACGTCGGCCTCGATCAACGTCGCACCGGGTGGAACATTCTCACGCCGGCCGGTCGACAGGTTGTCAACGACGACGACGTGATGCCCTAGCGCGAGCAGTCGGCGCGTCAGATGGCTGCCAATGAACCCAGCACCGCCGGTTACCAGGACGTGCATGCTTGTTACCACTCGTGGGGTCAGCTCGGGATGAGCACGAACGACTGGACACGTAAGCCACGGTACTGGATTCCGCGATAATCGAATCCAGCGCTCAGAAACAGCCTGCGATACTCGTCACCATCGTAGTAGTGGTCTCCCATGATGTCATCGGCAGCGCTCGGACGAATCCGATTAGGAAGCCATCCGTGCCGCGAGAGCTGTCGGCCGAACAGTCGTCGTTGCAGGAACGTCGGGAGCGCCCTACTCGCCAGGAACTTGGCCGGCTGCAGGGCGTAGTCAGAGCGAAACGGCTCAGCGATGTGTTCCCCGATGAATATGGCGAGTCCGTCCCGCTTGAGCACTCGTCGTATTTCGGTCAACAGCACGGCAGGTCGATCCGAATGGTGAAAGGCGGCCGACATGAACACGAAGTCGAGCGATCCGTCCGGAACCCTAAGCCGGTGAAAGTCGCCCAACACCAGGACGGCCTTTTCGCGCGGCACACAGTAATGATCAAGCACGAGAGGCCCGAGTTTCCCCAGACGATGCTTCGAGTACTCGACGCAGTAGATGCGGTCGACCTGGCCCAAGCGCAAGAGATGGGGAGTGGCCCAGAGGATGCCCGCGGCCAAATCGCATCCGGTGCCGCGCAGAGCCCTGCCGAATTGCCGCTGCGCGCACCCAACCGCTTCTTCAAGCTGAGTGGTCGCTCGATCTCGGCCAGGTAGTTCTCCATCCGATAAAAGTTGCCGTCCTCGATCCAGAAAGGCTTGTCGCGCTCGGCCTGCTCAGAGTTCCAATAGTCGCTGTACTCGAGCGACTCCTCGTTGGAGAGCCAGGTCTCAAACCGATAGCCCCTTTCTTCAACGGCAGTCATGCTAGCGGCAGGCGCTGACGATGGCGCGCCGCGGTCGGACCGCGCCATTCAGCACTTCTCCGGGACGGTTCTGTAGAGAGCAGCCAGTCTCGAATCTTGGCGGCCCAACTTGCGGGAAGAGACATCCTCGACAAGCCGTACCTCACGTCCGTCCTCGGCCGATTTGTAGAGCGCATTCAGGAACCGGATCGCCCTGGTGCCTTCCTCAAACGACAACGGATGCGGCGTGCCCGCGTTCAACTCGGCAAGGACGTCCCTGAAGAATGGGCCGTGACCGAAGCCGTAAGCGTCCGGAAATACCTCCGAGCAGGCCGAGGTTGCTGACGGGATCCGGTGTGAACACGCTCAGTTGGTTGCAGGCAATGCCGGCGAGTACGGCGGTCCCATTCTCGCCGAGCACCGAAATCGACGCCTCGAAATCATCCGGGCGCGCGGCTGTCGTCACCTCGACAATTCCGAGCGCCCCGTTGCTAAAGCGCAGCGTCGCCACACAGGTATCCTCCACCTCCACGGTCACCAATTGCGTGGCGATTCGCGCAGACACCGACTCGACGTCGCCGATCAGGTACTGAAGAAGATCCAGATAGTGGATGCCCTGATTGGTGAGGGCTCCGCCGTCCATGGCCCATGTGCCGCGCCAGGGATCTCGATCGTAGTAGCGCTGAGGACGACACCAGCGGAGGCGCACGGTGCCGAGCACCGGCTTGCCAAGAGCGCCGGAGAGCAGAGCCTCGCGAACTCGTTGGACGGCCTTGTTGTAGCGATTCTGATAGATGGGGAAAATCCGCACGCCGCGGCGGTCCGCGACCGCTTTCATCCGGCCAAGATCGTCCCACGCCAACGCCATCGGTTTCTCTATGATCACGTGCTTCCCATACCGCTCCATCACATCGATAGCGTGCGCGGGATGGGCTCCGCTCGGCGTCAGGATGCAGACGACGTCGACCGATTCGCGAGCGAGCATCGCACTGGTAGTTGGTGTACGGGGAATGCCGGCCCGTTCCGCGTATCCCTGCGCGCGCGTGGAGATTAGATCGCACACTGCCGCCAATCTCGCGCCAGGACACTCCATCAGTGGCGCCACGTGATTCTTGGCGATGCGGCCGCATCCGATGAGCGCAAATCGAACTTCCGATCGTTCAGTCAAGGACACCGAAGCCTTTCGTCTGCACTGCGCCCAGGGCGGCTGTCATCTGCGCGCGTTGCAGGCCGAGCAGGCGAGGCCACCTCAGCACCAGCGCGACGATGGCCGAAAAGTCGACCCGGCGGACGCCAGTGCAAACCCGAGCAGGGGCGCAAGCCGCACCTGAGCGACAAGCCAGCTACCAAGGCCGAGGAACGCCACAATATCCGCATGCGCCGACGACGACCGCGGCGCGTATCTTGTGGGCCAAGGCATCCCGCCACGAGAGTTCGAAGTGTCGAAGGTTGAACCACTCGTACACCAAAACGCTGGCGAGCCCGTAGACCACCATTCGCAGCGCCACGCCGATCGCGCCAAGTCCCAGGCCAGGTACTGGAGCGGACGCCGGCGCGAGGAGGAGTGACGTGAGCGCAAGATCCGGCACCGACAGAGCGAGGCTCAGGTTGCGAAATGTGGTTGTTCGACCGGTCGCCTTGAGAGCCGTCGTGTTCAATTGTCCGAGCGTTTGCTGGGTTGGGTAGAACGCCATGATGGCCAGGACCGGCACTCCAGCCGCATATCGGTCTCCCGCCCACGTGCGGACGAGCGTGTCGCTCCCGGCCGCGAGCCACGCACAAAGCGCCAGGGTAGTGAAGAAGAGGATCTGCGTCGAGCGCACGAACACGTGGCCGGCCTGCTGCCGGTCACCGAGCGAGCTCGCACGCGCAATCTCACGCCAAATGATGGGGATCGCCGAAGCCGTCAGAATCAACACGACGGCCGACCATCGAGATGCAAGCGCGAAGTACCCCTGCTCCACTGACCCGTACCACATCTGTACAAGATACAACCCAAGAAAGCCGACGAGCGGCGTGTGTACTCCACCAACAGGATAGGCGCCGCAAACCGCCACCACCGTGCAGCGTATTCGCGGACTCGGCCCCTCAGACTTCCCGCCCAGCATAGATCGCCATGAACCGTCAGGAACCAGTAGCCCAGCGCCAGGCACCCCAGTGAACCGACGATGAGGTTCAGGCTGGCGAAGGTGTAGAAGTCGAGCCGATTGGTCAGCGCGAGCCCGAGGAGTCCCACAAGCCCCACAAGAGACGTTGCGACGCCGATCGCCTGCGGTTTGACGGCGAGCCCTTTGCTGTCACCCAGTTGCCGCAGTGAAAGCGCGACGAACGCCACCCAGTCGATCACCGTCACCAGCAGGATCTGATCGGGTCGCTGACCGGGCCAGATCCAATGACTGAAGCCTGCCAGGACGGACACCGCCACGAGTCCGACGAGGAGTCCAAATTGCACAAGCACCCAGCCACCGTACAACTTGACGAGCGGGCCGCTCTCGCGCTCCTGTGACGAGAACGTATAGAACGCCTGCTGGGCGCTCGGTTCCGTGAAGCCTCGAAGGGTCGCGGCCGTCGTCAAGAGAAAGTTGTAGTTGCCAAATACCGCGGGGCCGAGCACCCGAGGCACCACGCCGGCCGACGATCGCCGTGGCGAACTGGATCGCCTGGCCGGCGAGCGTGGCCCCGTAGCGCCTGCGGATACTCTCCGAACGTCCCGGGTCACTCATGCGGCGGCCACGTCCCACGACGAAGCTGGCACCGCCGCCCGGCCCCGCGTCAACCACTCGCTGGCGCGCGACCACGCGACCACCGATTCGTGGATTGCGGCCCGCGTCAACGTCCACGGAAGACCAGGAGTTCGCGCGGCTCCGGCCAGGACCGAAATCCCGTGTCGGCCGCACAGATACCGCACGCGTGACTGCATGTCCGTTCGCCGTGAGATCCCCGCCTTATGCACCCGGTAAAACCCGTGAATCCTCGGGATGAACCCGATCGGCCCTTCGCGCTCAGCCGCAACCAGGGATCCCAGTCTTCCACCGCGGCCAAGCGCGGCTCCTCGTCGAACCCGCCCAGAGAATCTACGAGATCAAGACGAGCCAGCACCGACGAACAGGCGATGGTGTTCTCTTGTTCCAGCGCCCCACGCGGAAAGCGCCGCGCGGAAGGGCAAGGGCCTGACGCCTCGCTCAGCGGTCGCGCCGTGGACGTCGCCGAAGAACTTGATCATCGAGTGCACCAGCACGAGATCGTCGTGACGCGTCATTGCGGCGACCTGGTCAGAGAGCTTCCAGGGGGACCAGAGATCGTCGGCATCCAAGAAGGCCACCAGTTCCCCTCGGGCTGCCGCAATGCCCGAGTTCCTCGGCAGGGCCGGACGGCCGCTGTTGTGCTCCAGCACAATCGGCCGCACCCGATCGTCCGCCCTCGCCATGCGCTCGACCCGCGCAGCTGTATCGTCCGTCGACGCATCGTCCACCACCAACAGTTCGAGGCGGCGGTAATTCTGATCCGAGCACGGAGCGGATCGTCGCTTCGATGAACGGACTCGCGTTGAACGTTCCGATAACGACCGACACGAGCGGAGCGGTAGGCATGGCGTCGTCGCATCAGGAGACGGTGCTAGGCCGCATCCAGGAGGGCGTCATGAATGCGTTCGCAGATGCGATCGTCCAGGGGGCCGAGGGCCCATGTGACGAGCTGGCCTGCGTCGTGAGCCCGAGCGGGCTCGCCGAGCGCGGCCTGAAGCTCGGCCGGCGATCTCACTTCGGTGACGCAGTCCGGAAACTCGTCGGTTGGGCTCGAGCTGATGTCAAAGGTGGAGAGCTTGATGACGGGACAGCCAATCGCGACGGCGTCGACGTCGGACGTTGAGTTCCCGGTGATCATGACGTCCGCACGCGTTTGCAGGGCGTCCAACCGCTCATCGGTCAGGACGCACCGGATTCCCGGATATCGGCGCGTGAGCTCCTCGACGAGGTTCTCGAGACCGCGATTCATCGGGTGTGGCTTGATGACGAGTGTCGCCCCCGTCTCCTGGAGACCGGCCATTGCCGCGAACGCCCACCGTAGGATTCTGGCCGTTTCGTCGGCCCAGATGACGCCCGCGAGCAGGATCATCCGCCCCTCCGGGGCTTCTCCGGCGCGTGGCGATTCACCGATCGCGCGACGACGCTCACCGCGCAGGCGGCGGTAATCGAGCAGCGGCAAATAGCGGGGGGCTCCGACCACCCGCAGACGTGCCGCCTCGACGCCGGCCTCGCGGAGCTGCTGCTCGACCAATTGACCATGCAACAGAAAGAGATCTGGAAGCGGAACAGGATCGGGACCCGTCACCTCGGTCGGCATATAGCGGTAGAAGAGCTGGTTTCGGTTGGCGGGGCTATGCTGCAGTCCGACAACCTTGGTGCCTTGTCCGGCCAGCCGCGTCCCTCGGGTGACTGCCCGCCCGTAGCAGTAGGTTTCCAGAATGGTCACCAGATGCGTGGGCCGCTGCGCGGTCACGAACCCGCGCGCTTGTTCGCCGAGCAGCTGGTATGTCGGGAGATCAACGGCCAGCGACCGCAAGAGATCCGGCACGAGCACGGGCGACAGGTCGATGCCAAGGCTGCGCCGCCAGTGAGCGCGCCAAGTCCCGGTCTCGACGGGCGCGCCATTCGGTCTGCAGCCAGACCTTGACGTCGAGGTAGAGCTTGAGAATCGACCACCAACTTGAGAAGCTCTCCATCCACACGATTTCCTGCTGCAGGCCACCGACAAAACCACGGATCTGCCGAACGGCCTCGCGTAGACCACCGGCCCGCACGCCCCAGAGGCTGCCGACGTAGAGAACGGCGGCTCCCTTCCCCTGAAGGTAGCCCGGCAAATCTACGAAGTACCGGTCGCGCGGCCTGTCTTTCACGTCGACCCACTGCGCCGGGCACCATGTCAGAAAGGCGACTCGCAGGGATCCTTCCGGGCTGGCCGATTGGCTGACGGCGAGTCGCCGCGCAAACCACGTTTTGAGCAGTGCCCCTGCCGCCGACCTCGCTCTGGCCCAGACCCTTCCGCTGAATGTCGTGCCGCGGATTCGAGTGGTCGCGTGCGCAGCGAAGGGCATGCCCGCTTGCCGGCACACTGCACCAAACACCTTGACGAGCGGGAGATCACCTCCGACGACGACGGTACGCGTGTACTGTTGCCGCGCCAATTGCCGGCGCAGGACCTCCGCGTGACACAGCACCTGTAACGTCCGGCTGCTCTCGAGGTTCTTCTGGGAGAGCTCCATCAGCCACCAGAGCAATCCACCGTCTCGGCGTAACCATGCCTTGAACGAACGCTCACCGACCTGGTAGCCATTGGGCCATTCGGCGACAAATCGCGTAAGCTGGCTGCGAACCTCAGGGAGTGCGTCCGAACACGCGCGGCGCACATCGATGAGATGCAGGCCGGGCACGCATTCCACAAGCTGCGTTCCGATTCCCAAGGAGCCAAATTCCAGGATCTCCGATGCCGATGATGTGACCAACTCCGCGACCGTCGCGGCATCAGTTCCGTTCAGAATGAGGTAGAGCACCTTCAATGACGGAGCTGCCCTCGGTCGCAGTCGTTCAAGGTGCGGCTGACCGTCGCCCAGAAACTCTCGAGTGACGCTGGGGGAAAGTAAGCGCGCCGGAGCTCATCTCCAGGCACCACGCCCGCCGCCGAGAACGCTCCCTCGGGATCGCGCAAGACAGTCTCCAGTCCGTCAAGGTAGCTCTGGCGATCTGAGTAACAGAGGGCCCGGCGCCTCAGCATTCCAATAAATTCCGGATCCCATTCCTGGTGCTCGTCGGCGGTATACAACACGATCGACAGATCGGTCGCCAGCGCCTCATAGATGGGTGAGCTGGCCAGGGAATCGAGGATCAAGAGGTCCGCGTCTCGCATGAAGTCCACGAATCTTCCCCACTCGACGATGCGAATGCCCTGGATACCGCGGAGGCCAAGGAACGGGGCTTCGTCGAAGTGATGCACCTTGACCAGGCACTCGTGGCGAGACGCCGAGAGACGCTCACAGACGCCGCGAACGACTGATAGGTAGCTATCCCAAGGCACGTTGTTCCCGATCGTGGTGACGACGTCGAGTACCGGTAGGGCGTACAGGACGCGAAGCGTGCGTCCGGCCCTTCGGCGCCGGCCCGAAGAAGTAGCCGAAGCCGCCATGAGCCGCGCCATCCGGACGCTTCCCGTCGTCACGACCGTGAACGCATGCTGAACACGGTAGGTCGCGGACTCATCCGTCGCGCCTGGTCCCCACTGGAAAAATAGCCCCCCGAGATAGTCCGTCAGCAGTGTCGGCGCCGCGCCCCTGCGCACAAGGCGACAGTTCCCGCCGTGCTGCACGCCCGCGACGGGCGCTCCGGAAAGACGGAATGCCTCGGCCATATAGCCTGACCAACCGCCGAAGTCGATGAATGGCGCCGAGAGCACTGCAGCGGGCTGTTTCCCCTGAACGACTAAGTCGGCAACCACGCCACGGAATCCGTCGAACACTGCCTGGCCGCTCGGAAGCGTCCGGCGTACGTGACGGTCGAAACGCTCTTGAAACCAGTCAGACGGCGGATCGCCACTGCGCCGAAGGAGGCCATCGAGTCGCGGGACCGGGGCACACTCGTCCGCGCGTAACGGCGACGCAGAGAACTTCTGGAGCCACGGTGTCGCATCCAGCGCCCCCGCCGGCGCGTCATGATCCAGCCCACAGGCCGCCTGAGGCACATAGAAGATCCGCTGACGGCTCGGCAGCGCGGGCGTCTTGCTTCCTGACATCGCCCGGCGCCAAATCTCGCGTGCGCGTTCGCCAAGCCGGCGGCGCAGCAAATACTTGACCTCTAGCGGGCCGCGGCGGCGCCGGACGCGCTGCGTCGATCGAGGTGGAGCGCCGCTCACGACCGTGATCGGAACGCCCCGCGCGCGAGCCCAGAGGGCACCGACTTCGTGGAAGTACCGGCTGTAGAGCTCGCTGTAATAGAGGTAAATGCCGGGTTCTTGCGCATCGATGGGCTCAACGACGAGCTCTGTCAGACGGGTCCGGGCGGACGCACGGTCGAGAACCGTCCACAAGACGCGGCACTCGCACAGCAATAGGAATATCGAATACCCGTGAAGCATGAGCAGGTTCGGCCGGTCCGGCGTTTCCTCCTCCATCGACCGCTCAACGAGCCGCCAGACATCCAGGAAGGTCTGCTCCCAAATCTCCCGGTAGTCCGCCGTGGACAGAAACGACCCGGTTGTGGAGTGTGGAAGCTGGTCATCGAGCAGTGTCACCAGCGCCGGTGTCGAGGCCGCAAAGGTGAGGCCATCTTCGCGGAGAGTCCCTTCCGGCCACCACCCCGGATGCGACACCATCCGGCACTTCATGGGCGGGCGTTGCGGGCCAACCGGCCAAGACGCTCCATCACCCCGACGAGCGCGGACAGATCGAAGTCACCCGGTTGAGAGAGCAGAAGGCGCAGCTCGCGGTGCAGGTGGGCCGACGCCGCCACCGCCAGCCAGGCGGATCCCTGCACGGCCTCGGTGAACGCAACGAACGCCGGCTCGACCGCCTCGATGCTAGCCGGCCAGGGGTACGCCGATCCGTACACCCCTTCGTCCAGCAAGGCGTCGTCGGCGCGGATCTCACGAGTGTTCCTGGTCAGCAGATATCTGAGGTCGCCCTCTCCCATCATGTCGCGCTCGAGCGGAGAGCTCGTGGTGAAACGCCGCTGGCTCGTGTCGTACGGCACGCCGAACTTGAGGCGTTCCGGACGATCGAAGCCGACGGCGATCAACCGCGCCTCGAGGTCCGCGGCCGTGTAGCTGCGCAGATGCACGGCGTACCAATCGTCGATGAACTCGGCGATGTACCGGGGCTCGTAGCGCATGAGCTTGAGCATCGGCTGGCATCGTTCGACCGACAGCGGGCGCATCAACGCGCGCAAGTGTTGAATCGTCCGCCAGTAGACGCCCCCCGACCCGTATACGTAGATCCAGCTCTGGCCGCCGACCCGCAGGACGCGCGCCAACTCTGAGATATTGCGGTTGGGATGCGTGGTGTGCATCAGGACCCCGTTACACCAGACGAAGTCGAAGTGCTCGTCTGGAAACGGCAGGGCCTCGATAGTGCCTTGCTCGACCGTGACGTTTCGGAATCCGTACTCCGCCGCGAACCGCCGTGTGCTGTCCACGTTCGTCCGGCTGAAGTCCAGTGCTTGGATCTCGCGGGCGCCGGACATCGCCATGAACAAGGCGCCGCGGCCATTACCGCAGCCTGCGTCCAGGCAGCGCTTGTCCGTGAAGATGGCCTTCGCGTCGAGGTGGTTTTCCTTGAAGCGCGTCACGAGGGGCTCTATGAACTCGTCCATGTCCCGGCGGCCGTAGTCCGCGAACGTGTCACCGTAGATCTGTTCGTACTTGGCTTCTGACGTGGACATTCCTGGATCTGTCTCCTTGCGGCGTCAGGCTGTCCGACCACGCGCTCCGAGCCTCAGAAAAGCCCGGAGCGTGTACTTCGAACTCGGCTCCCGCAGCCGTTCGATCTCCACGGCTTCGAATCCCGCGCGCGCGGCGAGCATCGCGACCGACACCGCGCTGAATACGTGGTAGTGCTCGACGAAGAACTCCTCACGGCCGAAACCGTCGGGGTCGGCGCTCGCGGCTTCGCCATCCGGCACTTCGACGTAGACGAACCCACCGGGATTGACGAGGGTCGCCGCGCGGGCCAGCATGGCGGCAGGGTCTTTGACGTGTTCGAGCACCTTGTTGAACGTCAGGACGTCGTACCGGCCGAGGCCGCCCGCCGTCAGAAAATCGGCGGCGATGGCCGCCACGCCGACGTAGTCTCGCGCGTGAGCCGCCGCCCGCTCGTCAGGATCGAGCGCGGTGCAGGCCCAGCCAGCAGCCTTCATGCCGTGAAGAAAGACACACAATCCCGAACCGACGTCGAGCACGGACAGGGCCTCGTCCTGTCGCCGGCGCCCGGCCGTGAACTCGAGAATCCTGCGCACGCGGCCCGCATTGTCGGACCGATCGGTCGGAAGCGCCACGATGCGGTCGAAATGCGCGCGAATGCCGGCGAGATCGCCATAGGTGGCGTCGACGTACTCGCCTCGTAGAACGCGGAACGCCCCATTTGTGTGTCGAGATGAAATGACCGCAGACCGAGCACCGAAACACCTCCCGGCGATAGGTTCCGTCAGACGTCTGCAACGATGGCACTTCTCCGGTCGGCGGCGCGAAGTACATGTGAACGGTCGTCAGCCGTTCCGCGTCGCACATGCAGTGCACGTCATCGGCCCGCACCGCGGCGCCGAGGTGGTGCGACTCCAACCCGCTCAGATCCGCGTCGTTGTCCAGCCACCGAACGAGAACGTTGTCCTCGGCGCGCAGGTAGGTGTCGAACGGCCCTTCCTGTCCGGCGGCCACGAGCATCACGTAGTACTTGCCGACGAAACTGCGGGCGAGCACGGCACGCAGGCCGAAATCGATCAGGCGGCCGTTGAGCGACGGCGTCGCGTAGAACCCCCACGCTTTCCGCGCGACGTCGTACTCGGCGCCCGATTCGGTGACGAACGTGACCTGCTCGTCGGCTCGAGCAGCGACACGTCCGCAATCCTTGATGTCAATGGGCTCGCTCCGGCCCGTCCCGAAGACCCGCGGGGGATCGTTGAGCACGAGCTTCATGCCCACTTCCAATCGGGAATGAGGAAGTCGTCGATCACCCAGCTGCCCTCGCGGCGCGTCCAGACGTCATGATTGCGAAACCGCTCGATGATCTCGAAGAACCGCTCGCGGCCGATGCCGGCAAAGGCGCAGAATCGGTCGATGTCTTCGTGCGGCGTCTCGTCGCCGCGCTGGCGCAGCCAGTCGATCGCCTGCTCGCGGGTGATGCGGCCGTTGCGGATCTCGAGCGAGAGGTTGTCGAACGAGCGCGTGAAGCCGAACTTGTACCACTTCAGGTAGTGGTGGATCGAGATGAAGTCGTCGTCGATGTCGGCGTAGTCGTAGTAGCCGGTCTTCGGCCCTTCCGCACGACTCCGGAATCCGTGCGCTCGCGCGACCGCAAGTGTCTTGGCCGGGTCCCACGCAAAGTAGTAGCCGAGGAAGACCGCGAGGACACCGTTCGCGTCCAGCTCGGCGTCGGTCGGCCCGAAGTACGGCGTCAGCTCCTGCGCGGTCAGATCCGCCGACACCCAGTCCGCGGCGGTCGTGCCGTGCGTCACGCCGTAGCGTCCGCAGCCACGCGCCGTCGAGGCGAAACCCGTACCGCTCCTCCTCGGCGCCGCCGTACTCGAACGCCGAGTTCTCGCCCCAGACGACCAGCGGGATGCCGAAGCGCACCGCGATCTTCAGCGGGATGTTGAAGAGCGCCATGTGCATCGGGATCGCCGTCGACCCGAAGCGCTCGAGCGCGCGTAACATGAACTTCCGCTCGACCTGCGGGTTGACCTGGTAGTCGATGTGATCGACGCCGAGGCTGACCAGGTTCGCGAGGTTCGCGGCGCCGAGCGCCGTGCGCGCGGGCGTCTTCCAGGTGACGGCCAGCGGGTTCAGGCCGTACTCCAGGCACTTGACGACCTGCCAGGTGCTGTCCTTGCCGCCGCTCACGGGGACGAGACAGTCGTAACCCGCGCTCCGCGCCTTCGCGTTCCGACGACGTCGCGAAACGCCTGCGCGCGCTCCGCCCAGTCGATCGCGCGCTTTGTGCCGTGCGCCGCGCAGGCGTTGCAGACACCGTCCGCATCGAACCGGATGCGCGGCCGTGTGGCCGGCGTGATGCAGCCGGCGGCAGTACCTCATGCCGCGAACTCCTCGAGGAACATCTTGGCGCTGAGGAAGTAGAACAGGAACTTGCTCTCGCTGTTCGGCAGATCGGGCTTCGCGATGAGCGCCTCGATGCGATCGCGGCGGACGAGGTCGAAGACCGGGCTGTCGCTCGAGCAAGGTCTCGCGCACCGCGGGCTCCTCGACGTCGAGGAACGCGTAGATCGGCGCGTTGAAGCCGACCTTTCGGCGGTTGTCGACGATCGATCCGGCACGATGCCGCGCATCGCGTCGCGCAGCACGGCCTTGGCGCGGCCGTCCCGGATCAGATGCCGCGTGGGGATCCGGGAGCAGAACTCGAAGAGCTCGCGGTCGAGGAACGGCGAGCGGTTCTCGATCGAGAAGTACATCGCGTTCAGGTCGTCCTCGTGCAGGATGACCGGCACCGCCTCGTGGAACAGCTCGTTGAGCATCCGGTTGCGCAGGAGGTCGCCCGTGAAGCGCTCTTCCGCGAACGGCTCGGACCAGGGGCGCACGAGGTAATCGGCGAACTCGTCGGCATTCAGGAAGATGTGATCGCGAAGCCCGGGTCGATGCAGGAACAGGTCCGGATCGCGCAGGAAGGGGTTGCGGACGACGGGCCGACGTGCTCGCTGCCACGCGGCCAGCGCCGCCGCATGGAGCGCAGGCTCGCTGTCGGACCTCGTACAGGTACGCGAGGTGGTGATCGTAGTAGCCGGTGAACAGCTCGTCGGCGCCGTGCCGCTGACCGAGATCCGGTAGCCGTGCTCGCCGATGCTCTCCTGCAGCAGCCAGTGCGCGTAGTACGTGATCGTGTAGACCGGCGCGTCGTGCTGCTGGACGAGCGTGCGCAGCCGCGGCAGGAACTCCGTCGACCTGCAACGGGAATCGGCGTGTGGCGAATCCCCAGCTCGTCGACCGCGTGCTCCACCAGATCCTGCTCCTCGTAGCGCGCGTCCGAGTTGACGATGGTGAAGCCGTGCACGTCGTAGCCGAAGACACGCTTCGCGATGCTGATCAGCGCGTTCGAATCGACGCCGCCGCTCATGCAGAACGCCAGCGGCACGTCGGCGCGCAGCCGCAGCTCGACCGAGCGGATCAGCCGCTCGCGCGCGCCGGCCACCGCCTCGTCGTACGACATCTGCTCGTCGGCGCAGGTACGCCGGGCGCCAGTAGCGTGCTCGGTCTCGGTACCATCGGCCGCCAACACGAGGGCCGTGCCCGGACGCAGCTCCCGCACGCCCTCGAAGAACGTGTGGCGGCTCTTGTAGAGCGCCTTGTAGCCGTTGACGAGATACCGGTGCAGGTGATCGGTGTCGACGGCCAGAGCGCCGGCCGCGCAGCGCCACGATGAACTTCACCTCCGAGCCGAAGTACAGGCCGTTCGCATCGCGGATAGACGTACAGCGGCTTCTCGCCGAAGCGATCGCGCGACAGGAGCAACGACCCTTCGCGCTCGTCGTAGATCGCGAACGCCCACATCCCCTCGCAGCGATCCAGCCCTGCGCCAGCCGAACTCATCGAGCGTCGTGCAGCAGCACCTCGGTGTCCGAGGCCGTCGCGAACGCGCGCTCCCGCCGGCGTCGAGCTCCGCGCGCACCTCGAGGTAGTTGTAGATCTCGCCGTTGAAGACGATCCAGCGGGATCCCGACGTGGAACGGCTGGTTCGCGCGCTCGTCGAGATCGATGATGCTCAGCCGGCTGTGCAGCAGGTGCACCTGGGCGCCATCCTGCGGATCCAGTGCCGCGCGGCTGCCGCGTCTGGCCCACGCCGCCGCATCAACGCGAGACACGCGCGGACACGCTGCTCCTCGGGCGGGTCGGAACCGACATAACCTGCAATGCCGCACATCGTGGAAGGAAGATCCCTACTCTAGGTGCTCTGACTGGATATCGTCGCCGGTCGAGAGCGGCCCCGTCAGCACACGCCCGACAACGTCCGCCTCCCGGCCTGGCGGCAGGCCGCTGGCTGGCCTCGCCCACATGAGATCCCCCTTGGTCAACCGGTGCCCGGCCTGCAGGGGAGCCGCCGCGACGATCGACCGCCGGATGGCGTGCACCATCTCGACCTCGCAGGGCCGCACGGCCTTGTCGGCCGATCCGAGCATGGCCAGGACTTCGCGCACGCTGGCGACGAGATCGCGGAACTCATGGGGATCGGACGACAACTGGTGGTCCCGAAAATCAGAAAAGTGCCTGTCGAGCGTGAAGTGCTTTTCGAGGATCTGCGCCCCGAGCGCGGCGGCCAGCACGCAGGCCCGTGTGCCAATGGTGTGATCCGAATAGCCGATCGACGCAGGACAACTCGCGCGCGAGCGTGCCAATCGCCGCGAGACCCAGCTGGTCAGGGGGTGCAGGGTAGCAGCTCACACAGTGCAGAACCGCCAGCCCTGGCGCCACGCCGGCCTGACGCCAACGCCCTTCGATGTAGCCCGCGATGTGTCGAAGCAGCGCCAGGTCGGTCGCCCCCGACGACACGATCATCGGACGTCCCGTGGCACAGACCGCGTCCAGCAGCGGATAGAACGTGTTGTCGCCGGACGCGATCTTGTAGGCGTCGACGAGATCGCGCAGGACCTCGACGCTGGGCAGATCGAGCGGCGTCGAGAAGAACAGAAGTCCTTCGCTCTTCGCGACGCGTTGCAAGTGGAGGAACGCGGCGGGTGTCAGCTCGAAGGCTGATAGGCGCTGAAACCGGGCGGCGTCGGCGGGGCGAACGAAATACCGCGTCTGGAACGTCTGAAACTTGACCGCGTGCGCACCGCAGGCGGCGGCTTCGCGGACCAGTCGTTCGGCGACGTCGACGCGTCCCTCGTGATTGTTGCCGATCTCGGCCACGATCAGCACGCGCTGACCAGTGTCGTGTGATCCAATGATCATACGTGGGGGCGCACAGCCCTCTGTCCGTTATCGCCGTGATAGTGGAGGACGTAAGCCGTGGCGCACACGCGAAACCCGATTCGGCAATAGGACCTGAGGGATCGGACGTTCGAGATCTGCGTGCCGACAACGACTCGCGAAATCGCGGGCGCGCTGTCGAGCCACGCCCGGATCAACCCCGCGAACGCACCGGACCCGCGCAACCGGGGGTCGAGGGCGATGAGATCGATCGTCCCCACATCCCTGCGCTCCAGCACGAGCAGGAAGCCGCCAACCGCCTTGTCGCACTCCGCCACGAGCAAGCGCTCTCCGCGCTTTCCGTCAAAGTAGTTTCCGAGCCATGCCTGTTTCAAGCGTCTGGCGCGCGCGGGCTCGATCTGTGGATCGAGATGAAATCGTGAAGTCACGAGATTGTCGCCGGCCACTCGCTCGACCTCGGACCGATCGGCAAGAGTCGCGTTGCGGATGCAGACTCCCGCGACGAGGGCCGGCTTGTCTGCCGCGCGAATCGTCATCGCGGGCACATCGAGCTGAACGCCGGTATCGACAACGTTGAATCCCAGCGCCGCGAGGCTGGCCGTCGTTCGCGACAGCTTCGGTTGGTACCTTGGCTTCGATCAGGAATGGGCCAGTGCCCGCAAGCCCTTGAAGCGCCTCGGCCGCCTGCGCGGTCTGCGCCAATCGGTACACCGGCTTGCCGAGGTACTGCTCTGCGAACGAATCCCGAACCAGAGCGCTGCGAGGCGACGCGCTCACTTATTCATTGACCTGCGGTCCGACGCCGACGACATCGACCTCCGGTGCAAGGCCGACCTTCGGCGTCGCCTTCACCCGATCGAACAGTCCGCGATACCACTGGATGTACTTGCGGTACCCGACCTCGAGCGGATATTGCGGCCTGTATCCGATGATCCGGCGCGCTTTGTCCACCGACAGCGTACCGCGCTCCGGCATCAGGGCGTCGCGCGCCGACGTGCCTCACTTCGATCCCGGGAAATTCCTGCTGAATGATGCCGGCCATTTCGTTCAGCGACCGTCCCTGCCCGTAGGTCAGGTTGAAGATCTGGTTCACGGCCTCCGGGTTGCCGATGCAGCGGCAGACGCCGTCCACCAGGTCGCCGATGTAGGTGAAATCGAGGCACTCGTCGCCGTCGCCTTTGATGACGAGATCCTGGCCGCGCAGCGCGTTCTCGATGAACACCTGGCCGACACGGCGGCTGATGCAGCGCTCGCCGTACAGCGCCGACGGCCGGACGATGGTGTACGGCAAGCTCGAACACCTGGTTGTACGCGATGACCAGCTTCTCGCCGCCGAACTTCAGCGCGCCGTAGATGCCCATCGGATTGCACGGACTCTCTTCCGTCACCGCCGCTCCTTCGAAGTTGCCGTACACCATGCTCGACGAAAAGTAGATGAAGTGCTTGACGCCACTTCGCGCGCTGTCGAGCGCGTTCTCCAGCGTCCGGAAGCTGTGGTCGAAGGTGTGGAACGGGTCCTTGTTCGAACGGCTGGCATGCGCGACGGCCGCGAGCAGCACGACCACCTCCGGCTTGAGGTCCCCGAGGATGAGGTTGAGCCGCAGATAGTCGCGGGCATCCTCGACGTAGAGCGGCACACCGGCGGCGCGCAGCAGCTCGATCCGCTCGTTGACGATGCTCAGGTAGAGATCCCGATCGACGTTGCTGCTCGTCTGGCAGTGTAGCGACAGCAGGTTGTTCACCTGCAACCCGTCGATCACCGAGACCTCGGCGCCGCGGCGCCTCAGCTCGAGCGCCAGGTTGTGTCCGATGAAGCCCGCCCCGCCGATCAGGACGATTCGCTTACCGGCAATATCGAGTTTCACCGTTTTGTCTCCACGATCGCGCGCGTCAACCGGTCGGCCACCACTCCCATGTCGTCTTCGTCGAGGTGTGGACCCACAGGAAGTGCGATTGAATGATGGCTGATGCGCGAAGCGTTGGGAAACGCGTCAGCCGGAGTATGGTACCTCGGCGATAGTAACCCGACAGGGGAATCGGCACGGGGTAGTACACGCTCGTCCCCGACTCCGGCCGCCTTCATGGACTCGATGATCGCCCCGCGGCGCGGGCGCCACCCGGTCGTCGAGGACCGCGACGAGGCAGTAGTTGGCGTGAACGCGTCGTTCGTCGGCATCCAGGAGCAGGGTCACCTCCGCCACGTCGGCGAGCGCCGCGCGCAGAACGGCGGTGTTGGCTTGGCGCCGTCGCTGGAAGGCAGGAACCTTCTTCAACTGTTCGAGGCCAATCGCCGACGAGATTTCGTTCATCCGGTAATTCAGCCCGAGGCGCGCGATGTCGTAGACGCCTGGCACCTTGCGCTCGGCCGGGGTTCGGTCGTATCCGAAGGCCTTGAGGTTGGCAATCGACGCTACCACGTCGGCGTGGCGGCTTACCACCATGCCGCCTTCCGCCGTCGTCATGTGCTTGACCGGATAGAATGAGAACACGCCGACGTCGCCCAACAGGCCGCAGGCGACACCGTCGAAGCTCGCGCCGACCGCCAGCGCGCAGTCCTCCACGACGAAGAGGCCCAGCGGCCGGGCAATCGCATTCACAGCACCCATATCCACGGGCCGGCCCGGGTAGTGCACAACGCTGATCGCCTTCGTGCGCTCGGTCAGCGCAGACTCGATGGCTCGCGTGTCGATGTTGCCGGTCAGCCGGTCGCAATCGACGAACACCGGGCGTGCGCCGGTGACCTCGACGGCATGGGCGGTTGCAACGTGGGTCTGAGCGGGGACGATCACTTCGTCTCCCGCCCCGACACCAAGATGCATATAGGCCAGGTGCAAGCCTGCGGTGCACGAGGATACAGTCGTCGCGTGCGCGCCAGGGCCGAGGCTCTCAGCAAACAGCCGTTCGAACGCGTGCGCACGCGGGCCATGGACGAGCTGCGGAGAAGACAGCACGTCGAGTACCGCCGCTCGCTCTTCGTCACCGATCATCGGACGGCCAAACGGGATGTCGGTGGTCTTGGTTAGGGTCATCTGCCTTCCTCCGGGCACGCGCGACGCCCGCCGAAACTAGTGATACTCGACAGGCACCGGTCGTTGCTCAGCGGCTGCGCGGTCAATCGCCAGACACACCGACACTGCGGCGAACACTTCATCTTCGGTCACATCCGGCTCACCGCGGCCCAGGACCGCATCGACGAAAGCGGGGATGAGATCGCCCTTCGCGACGCCAGGATACGGGGCGTCCACGGCCTCCACGGGGTCCTCGAGCCTGCGGCTGGTCCATAGCCGCGCCGCGCCCGACATCGTGTTCTCAAACGACGCTTCTGTGCCATAAACGAGGAAGCGGTGAAAGTGTGGATGCACGGAGGCGAAGTTGGCGCCAATCTTAGCCACCAAACCGCTGTCGAACTTGATCAGCGCGAGCACCAGATCATTGCCCGTGAAGCCGGAGCCTCGGCTCCCGAGGTCATTCGCGATTGCATAGGCCTCGACGGGCCGTTCGCCGGTAATCCACAGCACGAGGTCGATCAGGTGAATGCCGCCGCCCAGCATGACCGAATACCCGGGGATGCGCCCTCGCCAACCCTCGGTGAGTTTCGAAAGGCGCCCGTACACGTAGTCCGCCTCGATGGAGCACACGCGTCCGAGCCGACCCGTCTGAACCGCGTCATGAAGCCAGCGGAATCGCGCCGACCTCCGGAGCACGGTATTCGTCGTCAGTCGCCGCCCCCCGGATTCGGACCACGCCTGCCGGATCTCGCGCAGTTCCGCGGACTTCAGGCACAGAGGCTTTTCCGAAAAGACGTGCTTCCCAGCCCGAAGCGCCTGCACAACCTGTGGAAAATGATCGTCGTCGTTGCTGGCTACGGCGACAATCGCGACGCTGGGATCGTCGATGAGATCGGCGGCGATCCGGTAACGTCGCGCCTCAGGCCATTGAGGCGCTAGGGCTTCCAACTTCGCGGAGTCGCGATCGCAGACGGCAGTCACGTGACACGCGGAGTGGGCCGCGAACGCGTGCGCATGCTGCTCCCCGACGCCGAGCCCAATGACTCCGACGCCTAGCGGCACTCCGGTCACGATCCCGCCGTCCCTTGTAGCGCATCGCACGCCCGCACGCACGCTTCCCAGCCGGCTTTCCACGGCGCCTCGCCGAGGGCCGCGAGAATCGCTTCGCAACGCTCCAAGTCGGCCGGTTCGTCAACGCTCAGCTGCACGTCCGGCCGCGGATGGGCCGCCTCAAACGAACGGATGGTGTAGGCCTCGGGGTGCGCATAGAAGAACGGTGTCACGTGCTCGCGCTCGTACGCCGTCGACATTTCCGCCAGTGCACGGGTGAGCGCGTGGCATGAAATCACCTCGACTGACTGTCCTTTGGGGAACGTGCGGCGGACCACGTTGGACACCAGATCGACGCCGCCGGACCTGAAGAGACTGACGGCGTGATCAACTAGAGTGGGATCCAGCAGCGGACTGTCGCCGCTGATCCGCACCAGCGCCTCAGCGTCTGCGCATCGAGCCGCGCCGAGGACCCGGCTCGCCACATCCGCGAGTGGACCGCGATAGCAAGCCATGCCAGAGTCATGAGCAAAGACCAAAATGGGATCGTCGGTCTGGTCCGTGGAGGTCGCCAGTATGATTCCGTCTATCGTGCGGCACTGCGCCAAGCCATCGAGCAGATGGCCCAGTAAGGCCCGCCCTCGCAAGGGCAACAGCACCTTCCCGGGCAAACGTGCAGAACTGAACCGCGCCTGGACGACGACGGCGATGCGCGGGCGCGTGTCATTGAGCACAGGCTATTGCCAGATCACGCGCTGCAAGGGCACATCAGCCGCGTCGAGCGTTGTGGCGGGCCGGCGCGAACCACGTATCTAGGACCCGGTCCCAGCAATGACAACCCAGGCCGTTCGAGTCAGGATCTTGAGATCGAGCCAGAGCGACCAGTTGTCGATGTACTCGAGGTCCATCTTCACCCAGTCGTCGAACCGCGAGACCTTGTTGCGGCCGCGGACCTGCCAGAGGCAGGTGATCCCGGGCCGCACGCACAGCTTCCGCTTCTGCCAGATCTCGTAACGTTCGAGCTCCGCGGGAAACGCCGGCCGCGGACCGACGAGGCTCATGTCCCCGTTCAAGCACGCTCCAGAGCTGCGGCAGCTCGTTCAGGCTGAACTTCCGGAGGTACCGGCCAAGCGGCGTGATTCGCGGGTCGTTGCGGATCTTGAACACCGGGCCCTGCATCTCGTTGCGGCCCATCAACTCGGCCTTGCGCGAGTCCGCGTCGGCGTCCATCGACGTGAACTTGTAGCCCGTGAACCGGCGGCCGTTGTATCCGACAACCTGCCATCGATAGAACACCGGCAGCCGGGGCGTGGTGAGCTTGATGGCCGCGGCAATCAGCAGAAAGAGCGGCGACAAGATCACGAGACCCGCGCCCGAGATGACGATGTCGATGAGGCGCTTGAAAAAGAGCGCCGTGGAGTCGAGGTGCTCTCGGACGCAGCACGATTTCAGGCAGCCGCAACGGGTCGGAGTGATACGTCAGCTCCAGGTCGTTGCAGCTGTCCGAATACCAGATCTTCCGGGACGATCCGCAGCGTGATCCGAAAGTAGTCGCACACCTCGACGACGTCCTTCAGCCATGGGCTGGCGCCGCCCTGGACCGCGATCACCTCGTGCACGGGCCGGTGCACGAGCAGCGAGCCGAGCGCACCAACATCCCCAAGACATGGCAGATCCCTTCGGACCGGTGTCGGTCTCGAAGCCCACGGGCCGGTCGTGTCCCGGCGACACGCTCAGGTAGCCGATGACGTCGTAATCGGCCGGCGACGTGTTCTTGGCCATGTGAATGGATAGCCAGCCCATCGCGTGCAACGGACCGGTGAGGATCACGTTCCGCGCGTAGAAACCCGACGAAATCCGCTTCGTGCGATACCACCGCAACAGCAGCCGGTAGGTGCCGAGCTCGAGCGCACTGAAAGCCGTGAAGAGGAAGATGAACAGGCGGCTCCAACTCGGACTTCTGAGGGTGAACAGGATCAGCGTGATCGTGCTGAGGCCGACGAGCGGCGCCACCACGCGCGGTCAGGACGACGCGCGTGCGGGACTGCCGCACGAGCGGCCGATACCCGCCCATGACCTGCACGCACGAGCAGGATGACCACCGTCATGACCAGCAGCACCCAGGCGACGTCGTGCATGCGGCCGATATTCACCGGCCAGTTCCGGGGAAAGCAGCGAGACCCACGCGGCAGGGATCCTGTTGCCCGTCAGCAGCAGGCTCTTGAACCAGGGCGCTGCGAAATACGCGGCCTGAAACGCCGCGACGAGCGACAGGAGATCGAGCAGCACGAAAAAGAGCGTCGGGACCTCGGGGCCAAGCGTACGGACCGGCGCCGGGAACACCAGGCTCGATGCCGGGACGCTCGGCTTGGGGGCAGTACGCAAAAGGGGCGGCTGGATCATCGTCTACACTTCGTGCCCGTCAGTTACATCAGTCACGTCAGCTACATTAGTACAGGGCGTCGGCAAATGCCCCGTCTCCGCGGACTTCCTCGCGGAATTCAAGCGGCGAACAGTCCGGCATATCTTATGCGCCATCTTATGCGCCCGGAACCGATTATCAAACCGTCCAGCTCGAGGAACTTACAGTCGAGGCCAAGTTTCTGCCCGCTCCCGCCGATCGTCAGTCGAGCGCAAACTCGTGCTGCCACTCCGTGCCGACCTCGACCTTCGGCTGCGCGTCCTTGAGCAGCACGAACGACTCCAGCACCAGCGCGTCCATCGACGTCCGCATGAAGCAGCGGTACGCGTCGTCCGGCGTGCAGACGATCGGCTCGCCCCGCACGTTGAACGACGTGTTGACGATGACCGGACAGCCGGTCCGCGCGAAAAACGCGGCGAGGATGTCGTAGAAGAGCGGATTCATGTCGCGCCGCACGGTCTGCACCCGCGCCGAATAGTCCACGTGCGTCACGGCCGGGACCTCCGACCGCGGCACGTTCAGCTTCTCGATGCCCCAGAGCGCCTCCTGCGCCGGGGTCATCGCAATCCGTCGGCGCTCGACGACGTCGGCGACGAGCGCATGTACGGGCTGTCGCAATCGAGCTCGAACCAGTTCGCGACCTCCTCGCGCAGCACCGACGGCGCAAACGGCCGGAACGATTCGCGAAACTTGATCTTCAGGTTCATCACCGACTGCATCTTCGGCGAGCGCGGATCGCCGATGATCGAGCGCGCGCCGAGCGCGCGCGGCCCGAATTCCATCCGGCCCTGCATCAGGCCGACCACGAGGCCGCCGGCCAGCATCTCCGCAACGCGGCCGGCGAGCCGCGCACGGTCCATTCGCTCCGCCGCGTACGCCGATTCGGCCAGCCACGCCGCGATCTCGTCGTCGCTGAAAGCCGGCCCGAGGAGCGAACCCTTCATGCCGTCGCGGTACGCGGGCACGCACGCCGATCCGCCGGACGCCGGTGCAGTTGTTGTTCGCGGCTGCCATGTTCCGGCGCGCTCCGCGCTCACCCGCGGTCCGCCGCGGTAGTGGTGCGCGAGGCTGAGCGCAACGCCCAGCGCGCCGCCGGCATCGCCCGCCGCGGGCTGAATCCACAGCTCGTCGAACGGCCCCTCGCGCAGGATGCGTCCGTTGCCGACGCAGTTGAGCGCCACGCCGCCCGCCATGCAGAGCTTCTTCGAAGGCCCGTCAGCTGGTGCGCCGTGCGGGCCATGCGCAGCATGATCTCCTCGGTGACGTCCTGGATGGACCGCGCGAGGTCGAACTCGCGCTGCGTCAGGGGCGACTCCGGTTTTCGCGCCGGGCCGCCGAACAGCCGCTCGAATCCACCGCCGGTCATCGTCAGGCCGTGCACGAACTCGAAGTAGTCGAGGTCGAGACGGATGCTGCCGTCTTCGTGGATGTCGACGATGTGGTCGCGGATCGCGGCAGACGTACCGCGGCTTGCCGTACGGCGCGAGGCCCATCACCTTGTACTCGCCCGAGTTCACCCTGAACCCGGTGAAATAGGTGAACGCCGAGTAGAGCAGCCCGACGGAATGCGGAAATCGCTGCTGCTTCAACATCTCGATCGACGATCCGCGGCCGAGCACCGATCGACGAGGTCGCCCACTCGCCCACGCCGTCCATCGTCAGGATGGCGGCGTCCTCGAAGGGCGACGGATAGAAGGCCGATGCGGCGTGCGACTCGTGATGGTCGCCAAACAGCACTTCGAGGTCTTCGCGCCCCAGTTCGCGCCGGATGCCGTCGGCCAGCCACAGCTTGTGCGTGAGCCACTGCGGCATCGCCATCAGGTACGATCGCAGGCCGCGCGGCGCCACCGCGAGGTACGACTCGAGGAGCCGCCCGAACTTGACGAGCGGCTTCTCGTAGAACCCGACGAGGTCGATGTCAGCGATCGTCAGCCCCGCTTCCTTCAGGCAGTACGCCACGGCGTGCGACGGAAACGACGCGTCGTGCTTCTTCCGCGTGAAGCGCTCTTCCTGCGCCGCGGCCACGACGTCGCCGCCGACGACGAGGCAGGCGGCCGAGTCGTGGTAGTACGCCGAGATGCCGAGAATGCGGTCGGGCACGGGCACGGTCTAGAACAGCGTATAGATGAAAGGCGCGACGGCGCTCGACTGCGAGAAGACGATCAGCAACCCGAACAACACGAACACGATGATGATGGGCGCCAGCCAGTACTTCTTCTCCGTCCTGAGGAACTGAAAGAATTCACCGACGACTCGGAACTTCGACATGGACTTTCCTCCGGCACGTCAGAACATGCGCTCGTACTGTTTCGGATCGCGCGAGCGGGCCGGGTAATCGATCCACAGCGACCCGGACCGGCGGCGCGCGCCCAGTGGATCGCTCCCGAACAACCGGCTGACGAGCCCGACCGGGACGAGGACGAGGCCGAACATCAGCGTCAGGATGACGCGCGAGTTGAACCAGCCGAGCGCGTGGCCGAGGCGTCCCCACTGCCGCGCCACCACGGTGAGCACGGCCGGCTTGACGATTCCGGCGACCACAAGCAGCGCGCCCAGGACACCACTGACCTCGGCGCGAACCGGATGCCCCCGCCAGGCGCTCAACGCCGCGATGAGCACGAAGACTCCGCCGACGGTCAGTCCGAAGCTGCGAAGACTCGGGGCCGGCGGCGGCGCGACGTACACCTCGCCGAGGGCCTTCCAGCGGTGAGCCGGGGAATTAGGCAGCGGCACGGACCTACAGCCGGAAGATCGTGGTCGCCGCGTTCCCTTTGAGCGCGTTGCGCGTGTCGATGATGAGCGTCCCGCTCTTCACCAGCGCGTCGTAGTCGAACCCCGAATGATCGGTGCAGATCACGGCGCAATCCGGCTTCGAACTGATGGCGGCCGACAGCTCGACGGACGACATCAGGTGGTCGGCGTGCGTCAGGCTCGGCACGAACGGATCCGAGTAGCTCAGCTGCGCCCCCCGCTTCGACAGCTGCTCGAGCACGTCGAGCGCGGGCGACTCGCGCATGTCGTTGACGTCCTTCTTGTATGCGACGCCAACCAGGTGCACGCGCGATCCGTTGATCGACTTGCGCGCGGTGTTGAGCGCCTCGGCCACGCGGTCGACCACATAGTCGGGCATGGAAGAGTTGATGTTCCCGGCCAGCTCGATGAACCGGCATTCGAACCCGTACTGTTTCGCCTTCCACGACAGGTAGGACGGATCGATGGGAATGCAGTGGCCGCCGAGCCCCGGCCCCGGGTAGAACGGCATGAAGCCGAACGGCTTGGTTTTCGCGGCGTCGATCACTTCCCACACGTCGATGTCCATCTTGTGGCACATCAGCGCGAGCTCGTTCACCAGGCCGATGTTGACGGCCCGAAACGTGTTTTCGAGGAGCTTTACCATCTCGGCCACGCGCGTGGAACTGACGGAGACCACGCGCTCGACGATCGCGCCGTAGAGGAGCGCCGCCGCCTCGGTGCTGGCCGGCCCCACGCCCCCGACGATCTTCGGAATGTTCCTGGTGTTGTACTTCTGATTTCCCGGATCGACGCGCTCGGGTGAGAAGGCCAGGAAGAAGTCCACATCGGCCGTCAGCCCACGGCTTTCGAGCATCGGCTGCACCACCTCGTCGGTCGTGCCCGGGTACGTCGTCGATTCGAGGATGACGAGCTGCCCGGGCTTGAGCGTCGCGACCACGGCCTCGACCGCACGCACCACGTACGACAAATCGGGATCCCTCGTTTTTCTGAGGGGCGTCGGCACGCA
Organism: uncultured Acidobacteriota bacterium; assembly: GCA_963755195.1. Lineage (GTDB taxonomy): Bacteria > Acidobacteriota > Vicinamibacteria > Vicinamibacterales > CAVVIG01 > CAVQJU01. The sequence goes on from CAVWIZ010000003.1 coordinate 593,538, forward strand.
GATGTCGATGGCGTCCATGCCGGCGAGCCCGGACATCAGGCACGACCCGCGCAGCCGTCCCGCCTTCACGACCGCGGCAAGATCGGCTTGCGGCACGTCGGGGATATAGCTTCGTCCGGCGTTGATCTGGCCGGCCTTCGACTCGTCCACGTCGAATCCGGTGACGTCGAAGCCCTGGCGGGCAAACTCGACGGCCAGCGGCAAGCCGACATAGCCGAGTCCGATGACGCCCACTTTGGCCTTCTTCGTACGGATCCGATCGAGCAGGGCCAGACTGTACGAATTCGCGCTCATGATGGGGATGCCAGACTACCGCGCGGGAATGGGCGCAGTTGTCGAGACATTCGAGGCGGTCGAGCGGAGCAACGCCAGATCGGCATCGACCATCATCTCGATCAGCTGCTTGAAATCGACGCTCGGCGTCCAGCCCAGTTCGGTGCGCGCCTTCGTCGCATCGCCCAGGAGATGATCGACCTCGGCCGGCCGCATCATGGCCGGGTCTGTCCGGACGTACTCCTCCCAGTCGAGGCCCACGTGCGAAAAGGCGATGTCCACCAGGTCGCGGACCGAATGGCTGACGCCGGTGGCAATCACATAGTCGTCGGGATGGTCCTGCTGGAGCATGAGCCACATGGCGCGCACGTAGTCGCCGGCAAACCCCCAGTCGCGCTGCGCGTCGAGGTTCCCAATCGACAGCGAGTCGGCGAGCCCGAGCTTGATGCGCGCGACGCCGTCAGAGACCTTGCGCGTGACGAACTCGAGGCCGCGCCGCGGCGACTCGTGGTTGAAGAGCATCCCGGACACGGCGAACAGGTTGTAGCTCTCGCGGTAGTTCACCGTGATGTAGTGCGCGAACACTTTCGACACGCCGTACGGACTGCGCGGGTAGAACGGCGTCTGCTCGGTCTGCGGCACCTGGCGCACCTTGCCGAACATTTCGCTCGACGAGGCCTGATAGATGCGAATCCCCGGATCGACCTGCCGGACGGCGTCGAGCAGCCGCGTCACGCCCTGGGCATTGAACTCGCCCGTCAGCATCGGCTGATCCCACGAGGCCGGCACGAACGACATCGCCGCGAGGTTGTAGATTTCGGCGGGGCGGACTTCGTCCACCAGCCGCAGCAGCGACAACTGATCGAGCAGGTCGGCCGGCTTGAGGACGATGCGATCGACGAGGTGCTGGATGCGCAAGAGATTCGGCGCGCTCGATCGCCGCATCATGCCGTAGACTTCGTAGCCTTTTTCGAGCAGCAGCTCGGCCAGGTACGATCCGTCCTGACCGGTGATTCCCGTGATGAGCACTCGTTTCGCCATGAAGATCTCCAAATTGTAGGGGGCGGATCACGCGCGGGTCAAGGCAATCCGCAGTCGCCTCGGTTACAATCGCTGCGGATGAGCGACCACGGGGCCGAAGCCGAGGAGGCCGATCGCATCTACAACGAAGCCCTGACGGCGCTCGACGCGGCCATCGTCCCGCTGTATGAGGACGACAAGCCGATTCTGGAGTGGCCCAATGCGGTGCTGGCGCCGCCGGGCGGCGTGCTCAAACCGTGGCTCGGCGTCATCCACCGCTGGCTCGCGCCGGTGTTCGCGCGCCAGCGCACCTTCGACATGCACGTCGTCGAGTCGGTCGAAAGGATCGCCGGCCGCGACCACGCCCGCGCCTTCGCGAAATTCCAGACGGCGCTTATCGTCTTCTTACAGAAGATCACCGCGTTCGTCGAAAGCAAAGATCGCCACGTGGCGGCGATCGCCGCGTCGCGGCTCGACCGGCACGAGCACCTGCTCAATCAGCTCCCCGATCTTCAGGCGCAGGTTGCCGCCCTGCAGCGCGCCGCGAACCCCTCGAACCCCTCGAACCTCTCGAACCTCTCGAACCTCTCGAACCCCTTGAACCGCGAGTTGGTGTTTGCCGGCGCGAAGGACGTGCTCACCGCCGAATCCAACGCGCTCGCGCACCTCGAGTCGCTGTCGGATGGTTCGATCGGCGGGCTGATCTGCGCCGCGCAGGTTGTGGAGCGTCTGGAACCGGACCGTCTGATGCGGCTGCTGACAACCGCCCATCACAAACTTCGCCCAGGCTCGCCGATCGTCGTCGAGACAATAAACCCGGCGTGCCGGGACGAGTTTACACAGCCGATTCACCCCGAGGCACTTCTGTATCTCTTACGGTCGAATGGGTTCGACAACGTGACGCTTCAGTACACGGCGCCGGTGCCCGAGCACATGAAGATGCAGCCGGTGGACGTCGCGGCCCTCGCCGCCTCGGGCGGCCCGCAGGCGAACGCCCTGGTTGAGATGGCGCGGGCGCTCAACGCGAGCGCGGCGATTCTCAACAACCTGCTCTTTACGTACCTCGACTGCGCCGCGATCGGATACAGACGCTGATGGAACAGATCGATATCGCCGTCATTGGCGCGGGCGTGACCGGCCTGGCGTCGGCGCTGACGCTGGCGTCGCGCGGCCTTTCCGTGTGCGTCCTCGAGCGGCATCCGCGTCCCGGGCTCGACGTCAGCACGCACAACAGCGGCGTCATCCACGGCGGCATCTACTACCCGGCCGGCACGCTCAAGTCGCGGCTCTGCATCGAAGGCCGGCCGCTCCTCTACGAATTCTGCCGGAAGCACAACGTCGAGCATCAGAAATGCGGAAAGCTGATCGTGGCGGCCGACGACAGCGAGATTCCCCAACTCGAATCACTCTACGCGCGCGGCACAGCGAACGGCGTCGATGGCCTGACGCTGGTCGATCGGGCGTTTGTCGCCAGGCGCGAGCCGAACATCCGCGCGGCGGCCGCGATCTTCTCGCCCGAGACCGGCATCGTGGAGGCCGAGGCGCTCGTGAAGGCGCTATTGCGCGCCGGCGAAGCCGCCGGCGTGATCTTTCTTCCTGGAACGAAGCTCGTGGGCGCCGACACCGACCCGGACGGCATGCAGCTCCGCACCGAGCACGAAACGATTCTCGCGGGCACGATCGTCAACGCCGCCGGTCTCTATGCGGACGATGTGTCGCGGATGCTGGGGGGCGAGCGGTTTACGATCTACCCCGTGCGCGGCGAATACGCCGAGCTGGTGCCGGCGAAGCGATCGCTCGTCAACGCGCTCGTGTACCCGATGCCGCACGCCGCCGGCCACGGCCTCGGCGTGCACGTCACGAAGTCCACGGGGGGCAACGTGTGGTTCGGTCCAACCGTGCGGTACCAGGAGCGGAAAGACGACTACGAGAGCGACCGCCTGGCCGTCGAGGAATTCGCGGAGGCGGCCAGGCAGTTGCTGCCGATGCTCACGGTGGCCGATCTTCGCCTGTCCGGCAGCGGGATCCGTCCCAAGCTGCACCCGGCGAGCGAGTCGTTTGCGGATTTCCTGATTCGCCGCGACCGCGAGAATCCCAGGGTGGTGCACGCCGCCGGCATCGAATCGCCGGGCCTGACGTCGTGCCTGGCGATTGGCGAGATGGTGGGCCAGATCGTGCAGGAGCGACTGTAAGAAACGCCAAACGGAAAACGCAAAACGGAAAACGCAAAACGGCGGGCGACAGCGCGGAAACACGATCACCGCGGTGCACGCAGTGACCGCGGAGAATTCGAACCACAAAGGCACCAAGGTCACCAAGAATTTAGCCAGATTCTTCGTTTTCTTCGTGGCCTTCGTGGCACTGATTTTGGTCTTGCACCGTCGTCTAGACGCTGCGATCGTTGCGAGCGCTGCGGTGACCGTGAGGGATTGTTCGGGCGTTCTACGTTTTCCGTTTTCCGTTTTCCGTTTTCCGTTCCGTACGGATCTCCCGCTGCTGGAGCGGTGACACCGCCGCCAGCGATCCGTAGTCGCGGTCGTGGTGCAGCACGACGAGATTGTGACGGAGCGCGCAGGCGGCAATCAGGCAGTCGACGCCCGATCGCACGGTCCGGCCGCTCTGCCGCGCGCGCCTGTAGAGATCGACGGCTTCATCAAACACGCCAACCGGCAGCGGCGATTCGACCATCGGCAGCGCGTGCATCGCTTCTCGCGCGAGGCGGAAGGCGGTCTCGTCGCGGAAGCCTTGCAAGACCTCCTGCACCACCGGCAGACACGTCACGACGTCGTCGAAATCGACAGCCGAGTCGAGACGGAACGGCGTGCCGCGCCGGTAGGTCTCGATCCAGACGGACGTATCAACGAGCACCACGGCGACCGGCCTTCCGCGCGGGACGATCGTTGCGCATTGCGGCGAGGTCGCCCTCCCACAGGCCCGACCCGGCCAGCTCCAGAATCCGCCGGGCTTTGACGCGCCGCACGAAATCGCCCAGCGCGCGCTCCACCGCGCGCGAGTACGTCCGCTCGCCGCTCAACCGAAGCGCCTCATCCAGTAGATCTGCGCTCAACACAAGATTCGTGCGTTTCATGTGCATGATGTTACCGGTGGGACCCGCTTACGGTCAACTTGGCCCCTCGCAACGCTCGCAGCGTTCAGTCTGAGCGCACGTTGCGAAACTGATTCTCAACGAACCACAAAGACCACGAAGGTCACCAAGAACTGGAAATTCTTTGTGTTCTTTGTGGGCTTCGTGGTTCGAATCAATCCCGCAATGCTGACTTAGAGGGGCATTCAGGCGGAATGCTCGGCGATCACAGCGTGCGCCGCGGCGATCGCCCTTCTGGGCTGTCGACCGACAACCTGATTGGCTAGAATGGGCGCATGAAATTGTATCTTGCACTTGCGCTCACAGTGGCGGTGACCGGGGCGGCGTCCGCGCAGGAAAAGATGGAGCGCGTCGACGGCATCGGCGGCTTCTTCTTCAAGTCGGAGTCACCGAAGGCGCTCGCGAAGTGGTACAGCGATCACCTCGGCGTGAGGCTGACGCCGTCCGACTACGGCGCCGAGCCCTGGCAGCAGGCGGCCGGTCCCACGGTCTTCGAACCGTTTCCCGCCAACACGAAGTACTTCGGCCCCCCCGAGCAGCGATTCATGCTGAACTTCCGCGTCAGCAACCTCGACGCGATGGTCGCACAGCTCCGGCGCGCCGATATCAAGGTCGAGGTCGATCCGAAAACGTATCCCAACGGCCGGTTCGCCCAACTCCACGATCCGGACGGCAATCCCATTCAGCTGTGGCAGCCGCAAAAGAACAAATAGGGACCGAATTCTCTGCGAACTCCGCGTGCTCTGCGTTTAACGTCGTGAAAGTTGTGAAAATAGCTCCAGCGTTTCGCGTTCTACGTTTGGCGTTTTACGTTTTGCGTTCCGCCTGCGCATAGCGCGCGACGGCATCCTGCCACGGGGGCATGACGATGCCGGCGGCGGCGAGCTTGGCGATCGAGAGCGCGCAATAGACCGGGCGATCGGCCCGAAGCGTCGCGGCGGCCATTCGCATCGGCACAAGCCGCGGCTCGACGCCGAGCTGCCGAGCCAATTCCTTCGCCAGCTCGAGCCAGGTGCAGTGGCCGGCATTCACGCAGTGGTACACACCCGAAGGCGCGGCCGGCACCAGCTCCACCAGCTGCCGGGTCGCCCTGGCCGCATCTAAGATGTATGTCGGCGACACGGTGCGATCCTCGAACACGCGTGCTTCTCCGCCGGCCAGAAGCGTTCTCGCAATCGAGGCGACGCTCCCCTTTGCGGGGCCGGCCCCGGGCGCGCGGCCGAACAGGCTTTCCACCCGCAGCACATACGCGCGCGGCGCATCGGCCGCAAACCACTCGCCGAGCAGTTTCGACACGGCGTACGTGCTTCGCGGATTCGGCGGATCGACTTCGGTGTAGGGTTCGTGAGCGGCGCCGTCGAAGACAAAGTCGCTGCTGTAGTGCACCAGCGCCGCGTCGTGTTCCGCAGCCGCCCGCGCGAGGGCGCGCACGGCAAACGCGTTGAGGTTGAGGGCGTCGATCGGATGATCTTCGGCCGCGTCCACGTCGTTGTACGCGGCGCAGTTGACGATGACATCCGGCCTGGCACGTTCGACGGCTGCGGCGACGGCCTCGTCGCTCGTGATGTCGAGCGCGTCATGTCCGAGGGCGAGCACCTCATGGCGGGCCTCGCACTCGTGGACGATGGCGGCGCCCAACTGGCCGCGGGCGCCGACGACCATCACGCGCACGTCAGGCGGGCCTCTCCAGCACGCCTTCCCAGCGTGCCACCACGGCCGTCGCCATGCAGTTGCCCATGACGTTGACGGACGTGCGGCCCATATCCATGATCTGGTCGATGCCGAGGAGCACGGCCGCGCCCTCGAGGGGCAGGTCGAATTGCGTCAGCGTCGCGGTGAGCACCACGAGCGCCGCGCGCGGCACGCCCGCCACGCCCTTGCTGGCCAGCATGAGGGTCAGCATCATGATGAGCTGCTGGCCGAGAGTCATGTCCACGCCGGCAAACTGCGCGACGAACACGCTCGCGAGCGACAGATAGAGCGTCGAACCGTCAAGGTTGAAGCTGTAGCCCAACGGCAGCACGAACGCGACAATATTCTTGGGTACGCCGAAGCGCTCCATGACCTCGAGCGCTTTCGGGAGGGCGGCTTCGGAGCTGGCGGTGGTCAGCGCAATGAGGCAGGGCTCGCGAACCGCCTTCGCGAAGGTGAGAAACGGCACGCGAATGAGATACGACACGCCGACGATCACCACGAGCACGAACAACGCGAGGCCCGCGTACATCAGCGCCACGAGCTTGCCCAGGGCGAAGAGCACCACCAGGCCTCTGCTGCCGACGGTTGCGGCGATGGCCGCGAACACGCCGATGGGCGCAAACATCATCACGTAGGACGTGAAGGTGAACATCACGTGCGCGGTGCTCTCGAACACCGCCGCGACGGGCCGGCCCGCGGGGCCGAGCGCCGAGAGGGCGACGCCGAAGATCGTCGCGAAGACGACCACCTGCAGGATGTCGCCGCGCGCCATCGCGTCCACGATCGACGTCGGAAACAGGTGCAGGAAAATGTCCCAGCCGCTCTGCGAATTCTTCGCGATCGCCGTCACGGCTGTCGTGTCAGTCGAGAGCGGCAGCGCCAGGCCCGCGCCCGGCGTGAAGGCATTCGCCAGCCCGAGGCCGATGAAGAGCGCCGCCGTGGTTGCCACTTCGAAATAGACGATCGCCTTGAGCCCGATGCGCCCCAGGGCTTTCAGGTCGCCGGCGCCGCTGATGCCGGCGACGAGGGTCGAGAAAATGAGCGGCGCGATGATCATCTTGATCATCCGCAGGAACGCCTCGGCCAGCGGCTTGACGGCGACACCCGCGCGCGGCCAGATCGCCCCGACGAGGACGCCGGCCACGAGCCCGATGAGGATTTGTGTCGTGAGGTTGGGAACGCGACGCGCGAATCGCCCCCGCGGCCGTCCGGCGTTCACACGCCGACTCGGCGGTGGACGAACTCGCCGATCGCGCCGACGACGGCCTCCTGTTGCGCGGTGGTGAGCTCGCCGTAGATCGGCAGCGCCAGGCTCTCGATCGCGGCCTGTTCGGCCTGCGGGAAATCGCCCTGCCGATGGCCGAGGTACGAAAAACACGGCTGCAGGTGAAACGGGACTGGATAGTAGATCTCGGTGCCGATGCCGCGCTCGTCGAGGTGCTGCCTGAGGCCGTCGCGATCGGCCGATCGAATCACGAACTGATTGAAGACGTGCCGCCGGTCGGCCGGTTCGAGCGGCAGCGTGACGCGATCGCCCAATCCGGCCGCCCGGAACAGCGCGCGATACCGCTGCGCGTTCGAGCGCCGCCGCTCGGTCCAGGCCGGCAGATGCGGCGCCTTGACGCGCAGCACCGCCGCCTGCAGCGCGTCCATCCTGAAGTTGGCGCCGACGACGTGGTGGTAGTAGCGGGGCCCCATGCCGTGCGTGCGCAGAAGCCGGGCGCTGTTGGCGAGCCGATCGTCGTTGGTCGTCAGCAGGCCCGCGTCGCCGAAGGCGCCAAGGTTCTTGCTCGGAAAGAACGAAAAGCAGCCAACCGATCCGAGACCGCCGAGCGGGCGCGACTTGTACGTGGCGCCGATGGCCTGGGCGGCATCTTCGATCAACGGAATGTCCGCGCGTGCCGCGATGTCGACCAGCGGACCCATGTCGGCGCTGAGGCCGAACAGGTGCACGGGGATGATGGCTCTCGTGCGCGGCGAGATGGCCGCTTCGACAAGCTCCGGGTCGATATTGAACGTGGTCTCGTCGATGTCCACGAGCACGGGCCGCGCGCCGAGGCGCGCGATGGCGCCGGCCGTCGCGAAGAACGAATAGGTGGACGTCACGACCTCGTCGCCCGGCTTGATGTCGAGGACCATCATCGCCAGGAGCAACGCATCGGTGCCCGATGAGACCGCGACGGCGTGGCGGACGTCGAGCATCCGCGCCATCTCGTCCTCGAACGCGTCTACCTCGGGCCCCATGATGAACCGTTGGCTGTCGCACACGCGCGCGATCGCCGCGAGAATCTCCTCACGCAACGGCTGGTACTGCGCCTGCAAGTCGAGCAAAGGAACTCGAAGAGACATGAGGGGTTTATTGAACCACAAAGATCAGCTTTGTGGTTACCGTCTTGTTTTGATCGCCGCCCTGGTTTCGCGGTCGGCTTCGCGGCGCTTGACGGTTTCGCGCTTGTCGTATTCCTTCTTGCCCTTCGCGAGCGAGATCGACACCTTGACGCGGCCTTTCTTGAAATAGAGCCGCGTCGGCACCAGCGTCATGCCGCGCTCGACGGTCTTGCCAATCAGCTTCCGGATCTCGTGACGGTGCAGCAGGAGCTTGCGCCGGCGGAGCGGCTCGTGCTCGGCGTACCCGCGGTGGCTGTACGGACTGATGTTCACGTTGAAGAGAAACACCTCGCCGTTCTCGACGCGGGCGAAACTGTCGCGCAGGTTGACGCGCCCTTCGCGGATGGCCTTCACTTCGGTGCCGAGCAGCGCGATGCCGGCCTCGAAGCTTTCGAGCAGGTGATAGTCGTGAAACGCCTTGCGGTTCTCGGCGATGTTCGACTGCGCCAGCTCGCGCTCGGTTTTTTCTGCCATGGTGGTCGGCCGGATCGAGCCGGACGCTACGCGCGGGCCAGCCTTGCGGCGAGCAGCACCGCCGCAATCATGCTCTCGGGATCGGCGATCCCTCTGCCCGCGATGTCGAACGCCGTTCCGTGATCGACCGAGGTGCGGACGATCGGCAGCCCAAGTGTCACGTTGACCGCGCGCCCGAACGCCACGAGCTTGACGGGAATGAGCCCCTGGTCGTGGTAGCACGCGACGACGGCGTCGAACTCGCCGCGGCGCGCGCGCACGAACAGCGTGTCGGCGGGAAACGGTCCCGACACATCGATCCCGTTGGCACGACAGCATGCGATGGCGGGCGCGATGACGGTCTGCTCCTCGCACCCGAACAGGCCGTGCTCGCCGGCGTGGGGGTTGAGGCCCGCCACGGCCAGGCGCGGCGCGGCCACGCCAAACCTGGGGAGCTCACGCGCGGCGAGCGAGATCGTCTGCTCCATCACCTCGCGCGTGAGCAGGCGCGGCACCTCGGCGAGCGCAACGTGCACCGTCGCGAGCACGACGCGCAGCTCGTCGGAATAAAACATCATCGCCACGTGCGCCGCCCCCGTCAGGTGCGCCAGCAGGTCGGTGTGCCCGCTCCAGGGAAGTCCGGCCAGACGGAACGCCTCTTTGTTGATCGGCGCCGTGGCCACCGCCGAGACGACGCCGCGCTGCGCGTCGCCGGACGCGGCAACGATGGCGTCGTAGGCGGCGCGTCCGGCCTCGGCCGACAACACGCCCGGCGGAAAGCGCGCGGCTCCTTCCCCCGCGCCGTAAAGCACGGGCTCGCACACGTCGAGCACGCGCGGATCGGCCGCGGCCTTCCTGGCGATTTCCGGTCCGATGCCCGCGGGATCGCCCTCGGTGATGGCGATACGCACTCTAGCCATGACTGCCGCAGCTTCCGCAGCCGCCGCTTCCGCAGCCGCCGCTGCCACACCCCGACGGGTTGTCGCAGCCGCCTTCGCTGCCGCATCCGCCGTGGGCCACGCCCTTCGCGTTGGGAAGCTCGTAGCGCAAACAGCACTTGAGGCGGCCGCACAGGCCCGACAGCTTCGACGGGTTCAGGCTCAAATCCTGCTGCTTGGCCATCTTGATCGACACCGGCTCGAACGACGTGAGAAACGTCGTGCAGCACAGGGGGCGTCCGCACGACCCGTAGCCGCCAATCATCTTGGCTTCGTCGCGCACGCCGATCTGCCGCATCTCGATGCGCGTCTTGAATTCACCGGCCAGCTCGCGCACCAGCTCGCGAAAGTCCACGCGGCCATCCGCCGTGAAATAGAACAGGAGCCGCGACCCGTCGAACACCTGTTCGACGCGCGTGATCTTCATGCCGAGCCCGCGCTCGCGAATCTTCAGCGTGGCGATGCGAAACGCCTCGCGTTCACGCTGCTCGTGCTTCAGCCGCATCACGATGTCGTCGTGCGTCGCCACCCGCACAACCTTGGGAGCCGACGCGTGGTCGGCCGCCGGACGCCGCTCGAGCAGCTGCGGAATCGATCGCACGACCGTGCCGACCGCCGAGCCGCCGTCGGCCTGCACGACCACGCGGTCGCCAGGGAGGAGCGCGGCATCGCTCGACGTATTCGAAAGGTAGGTATGGGCCCGGCCGACAGGAGAGAGCTTGACCGAAACGAGGCGCGGGGCGTTCGGAGCGCTCACGGGGCACCTTCCTTCTATATATACAAAATCACGTAGAGCGGCCCTTTCAGAGCCGCCAACACTACGGATTTTGGCCGGTTCTACAAGTTCAGCACGAGCCAGTCGGCCACGATCTTGACGCCCGCATTCCCATTGAGCGCCACCAGGGCCCGATCCACCGCGGTAAACGCGCGTAGTCCGCGCTCGCCTTGAAACGCTTTGGTGAGCCGGTTGAGCTCCGGCTCGCGGTCCGCGTTGGCAAGCCGACAGACTTCCTTAACGTCACTCACGGGGGGCCCCTGCCCCCCGGCGGCCGCGCGGGTTGAGAGAAGTTCGACGTCGCGCAGGAGCGACGCCATCGCGTGCAGATGAGACGCCACCTGCGCGCGATCGGCGGCGCCTGTGTTGCCGCCGCCGGTATTTTTCAACAGATCCTTCGCTGCCTCGATCCGGACGCGCGGCTCGTCGGTGGCCGCCGCCTGCTCGAGGACGCGCTCGGCCACCTCACGGGCCTCGCTGTCGATGGCGTCCGGCCCGTTCCCCGGAAATCGCAAGCGCGGGCATCGCGACAACACCGTAGCCAGCAGCATCTCCGGCCTCGTCGTCACCAGCACGAACACCGACGCCGGCGGCGGCTCTTCAAGCGTCTTCAGCAGGGCATTCTGCGCGGGCGCCATCATCGTATCGGCGTCGTCCACAATCACAACCCGGCGGCGTCCTTCGAACGGCCGGTACCCGGATCGATCGACGATGTCGCGCACCTGATCGACAGAAATGGAACCCTTCTCGCCGGGCTCGACGATGAGCACGTCGGGGTGGACGCGGCGGGCGATGCGCGTGCACGCCGAACAGACGCCACAGGAGTCCCTACCTTCGCCGTCGCCCGTTGGCGCCAGGCAGTTGAGCGCCTGGGCCATCGCGACGGCGGTCTGGCGCTTCCCGGCGCCGGCGGGCCCCGAAAAGATCAGGCTCGGCGGCAGCCGGTCGCGGCCAACCGATCGCGCGAGCAGCCCGACCAGGCGCCGGTGACCGCGGTGAACGATGACGTCTCGAAAAGGCATGGCCGGTCGATTCGAATCGTAGCATTCCTGACAGGGCTGCCAGGGGCTGCCGAGGGCCGCCAGGACGTCCTGAAGCGGCGGTTTCTCTCGATATCTCCCGATATTGCCCGATATCTTTCGATATCTCTCGATGTCTCTCACCTGGGCAGATAGTGCAGCAGCTTGAGGAGGTCGGAAAAGACGCCCATGGCCGTGACGTCCGCGCCGGCGCCAGGGCCCTGCACGACCAGCGGCGTCCGCCGGTAGCGTTTGGTCGTGAACGCGATGACGTTGTCGCTGCCCTTGGCGGATGCCACCGGGTGATCCCGGGGGAACTCCTTCAACCCGGCCTGCGCGCGTCCGTGCTCGAGGACGCCGACATATCTGAGCACCGCGCCTCGGCGGCGCGCGCGCGCGACCCGCGCGGCGATGTCGCCGTCGTACTTGGCGAGCTTCGAAAAGAACGCGCCGGAAAAACGGCCGCGGCGGAGCGGCATCGGCACGAGGCTGTCCACCTTCACCTCGTCGAGCTCCATCCTGAGCCCAATCTCGCGGGCGAGAATCAGGAGCTTTCTCGCGACGTCCTGGCCCGAGAGGTCGTCGCGCGGGTCCGGCTCGGTGAAGGCCAGCCGATGCGCCTCGCGGACGAGCGCGCTGAACGGCACGCGGCCGTCGAAGTTGTTGAAGAGATAGCTGAGCGTCCCGGACAGGATGCCTTCAATCTTCAGGATCTCGTCGCCGCTGGCGATCAGGTCGCGCAGCGTTGACATGATGGGGAGCCCCGCCCCGACGTTCGCCTCGTAGAAGAAGTGCTTCTGCCGGCTGGCCATCTTCTGCATCAGCGCCGCGTAGCGGCGCCACGGCAGCGCGTTGGCACGCTTGTTCGGCGTGATGATGTGCAGGTTGGCGTCGATGAACGCCGGATACGCGTCGACAATCGAGGGGTTGGCCGTGCAGTCGACCAGCGCGGCGTTGGTCAGCTCGAGCGCCGCGATCCGATCGACAAACGCTTTGGGGCTCATCTTGCTTCTCGACGCGCCCAGCGCTTTCTTCCAGTGCGTCAGATCGACGCCCGCCGGCGACACCACGAAGCGCCGGCTGTTGGCCAGGGCCACCACGGTGACGTCGAAACCGCGCGACAACAGATAGGCACGCTGCTGCCTGAGCTGCTGGAGCAGCGCGCTGCCGATGTTGCCGACGCCGACGACCGCGAGCGCCAGGCGCTTGCGCGTCTCGAAAAACGCCTGATGAATCGCGTTGAGCGCCCGGCCCTGCAGCGGCGCGTCGATGACGCACGAAATGTTTCGCTCCGACGCGCCCTGGGCAATCGCGTTGATGTTGATGTTGTTCCGGCCGAGCGCGTCGAAAAGTTTCCCCGAGACGCCGGGCCGCCCTTTCATGCCCTCGCCCACCACGGCGAGAATCGCCTGATCGGGCTTGTGCTCGACGAGCATCAGATGGTCGCCGACCTCGTGGCGGAACTCCTTCTCGATCGCGTCGATGCCGCGCGACGCGTCGGCGTCGCGCACGGCAAAACAAATCGTGTGCTCGGACGAGGCCTGCGAGATGAGGATGATGTTGACGCGCGCGACCGCCAGCGTGCGGAACAAGCGTTCCGCGATGCCCGGCACGCCGACCATTCCCGGACCGCGCAGCGTCAGCAGCGACAGATCGCCGACAGTGGTGATGCCCGTCGCGGGCGCGTCCCCCGGCTCGCCGGCCTCGCTCGAGATGAGGGTGCCGGGCGCCGACGGGTTGAATGTGTTCTTGATCAGAATCGGAATACGTTTGGCGACGGCCGGAGCGATGGTCGCCGAGTGGATGACCTTCGCGCCGAAGTACGACAACTCCATCGCCTCTTCGTACGTCATCCGCGGCAGGACGAACGCCCCGGCCACGAGCCTGGGGTCGGCGCTCAGCACGCCATCGACGTCGGTCCAGATTTCGATGATCGACGCACCGACGGCGGCGCCGACAATAGCCGCGCTGTAGTCCGACCCATTCCTCCCGATCGTCGTCGTCTGACCGTCTTCGGTCGCGCCGATGAAGCCGGTGACGACGGGAATGGCCGCGCGACGGCCGCGAAGGAGCGCGCGGAACTGCGAGCGCGCCGCACGATTGGTGGCGGCGAAGTTCACGACGGCGTGGGTGAACTGGTCGTCGGTTCGCACGAAGCCCCGGGCGTCCACGAGCTTTGCCGGGCGGAAGCGATTGAGGTGCGCCGCCAGGATGAGCGCCGACAGCCGCTCGCCGAAGCTGGCGGTCATGTCGAGCGCGCGCAGGGGGCAATGACGAAGGAGATGGACGCCCTGCAGCGTGCTCCGCAGCTCCTCGAGAAGGGCGTCCACGTCTTTCCGCGTCTGGGCCCGCCTGCGTACGACCAGGGCCGTGACAGCCGCGCGGTGCCGCCGGGCGATCTCCTCGAAGAGGCGCGTGTAGGCGGTATCGCCGCGCTCCGCGAGGCGCGCGCAGTCGAGGAGCTGGTTGGTCACGCCCTGAAACGCCGACACGACGACGATCACCGGCTCGCGCCGGCGCGCCTCGAGGACGATCGCGCCTGCCAGACGTACGGCAGCGGGCGTGGCAAGAGACGACCCGCCGAATTTGATCACCTTCACAAGCCGTGTAGTGTACCGCGCGGGAGCGGCCCCGCGCTAGGACACCGCCTCGTCACGCCGCGCGGTCGGAACGGTGTGGGCTAATGGGCTGTCTTGGCTGAACCGGTACCGCTCGGTCACGACGATCAACGCAGAGTTCGCAGAGTTCGCAGAGATGACCCCCGACGCGGCGCCGCGAAGCGGCGGAAGGCGGAGCGATCGGGCGCGGACGAACGACAGGTCACGGCTTTGTCGTCGTTCGTCCGCGCCCGATCGCTCTGCCTTCTCGGCCTGCGTTGCAGGCCGCCCGCGGCGGGCCGATGGTTCACAGCCGTCGAATAAGTCAGTTCTCTCTGCGTGCTCTGCGTGCTCTGCGTTTTCCGTCTGTTCGTCGTCACGTTGGCAACGGGCAGGATGCTGACGCTCTGTCAGACTCGCATCATTCTTCCCGATTCAAGAGTTCGGGAAGCGCCGCCACGGCTTCCTCGTGACTGTCGAACCACGGATCGCTCGGCAGAATCGGCAGTTCGTCGCCGTCGATGAACAGATTCGGCAGGCGGATCAGAGTGAACTTGTGGGTGAGCGGATTTTCGTAGATCGCGTATTTCATGGCGCGTGGCTCACTCCTTTCTACCCGTCGCGTTGTTGCACGGCCGTTCACTGTATGCCTGGCGGCGGCGGCGTTCTGTTCCCAATTGGACAGCCGCCCGGGCCCCAGCCCCGGCCCCTGGGCTCTCAGCCCTCAGCCCTGGTTTCGACAACCCCTTCGTCGCCGCGCCATTGCAGCCAGTGGCGGTACACGACCGACGCGATGGCCACGGCGGGCACTGCCAGGAACACTCCCGCAACTCCACCGAGTCTCGGCGCCACCGAGGACCGCGACAATCACCGCCAACGGGTGCAGCTCGATGCCGCGGCGAATGAGACGCGGGTAGATCACGTAGTCTTCGACCACCCTGAGGACCACGAGAAACACGATCACCCAGAACGCCAGGATCGGCGCCTGGAGCGCGGCGACAATCGCGGCCACCGTCGCCAGCACCAGCGGCCCGACAAGCGGGATGAATTCGAGGACGCCCGCCAGCACGCCGAGCACCACCGAGTAGGGAATCCCGATCACGGCGAAGCCGAGCCCGCACAGGACGCCGACGAGGACACAGGCCAGAAGCTGCGCGCGAATGTATGCCGCGAGCGTCGCGTTCAAGTCATCGAACAACAGGTGACCGCGCAACCGGACCCGGTGCGGCAGGGCCGTGAGAACGGTTCGACGCAAACTCGCGGCATCCTTCAGGAGAAAAAAGGCCAGTATCGGAATCAGCACAAGCCACGGCAGATTCGAAAGAGCCGTGATGAGCGTGAACAACGATTTCCGTCCGGACTCGACGGCGGCATCGCCGGCGGCCCGCACGGATTGGTCGATGCCCTTCCGCAGTTCGGCGGGCAGCCGCAGGCGCGTGTAATACCTGGACCAGCCGTGCTCCCACGTGAGAAGCGACTGCGCGTACGCCGGGGCGTGCGCGATCATCTCGTCGACCTGCTCGGTCGCGCTGGGCAGCAGCAGCGCGGCGCCCGCTGACACGCCGCCGGCCAGCAACA
The DNA here is from genome assembly GCA_963755195.1 of uncultured Acidobacteriota bacterium. Lineage (GTDB taxonomy): Bacteria > Acidobacteriota > Vicinamibacteria > Vicinamibacterales > CAVVIG01 > CAVQJU01. The sequence goes on from CAVWIZ010000003.1 coordinate 609,380, forward strand.
GATAGACGACCGAGATCGCCGCCGCTCGCGACAACCGGCGCGGCCGGCCCGCGATTCGAATCGGGTGCGCGGCCAGCTGCACGAGCGGCGCAATCACGTACGCGAACAGCGCCGCCAGGATCAACAGGAGGACGACGGAGGCCAGCCGGTCCAACGCCCAGAAGCCGGCGGCGACGCCGACCATGATGAGGATGACCTGGAGGGCGACGCGGGTCGGCGAGGGGGGAGGCGTCGTGACGGGGGTGATTTCAGTCACCGCCTCGTCTTGCACTCCTGCCTTCCGAGGCCCGATCGCTCTTTGCGGCGGTGGCGTAGCGCTCCACCTCGTGGGCGCCCCGAGCTACCTCATGCGCGCCGCGCGCCACCGCATCGGCCACTTCGTCGCGGACATCCTGACTCTTCCGTGTGAGGTCCTCGACCGCATCGCCGACACGAGTGCTGGCCTCCTGATAACGTGCGGAAGCCCGGCGGCGAAGCGTCCTTGCCGAATCGGTCACCCGCTCGCGCAGCTCCGCGGTCAGTCGCGGGGCCAACCACATCGCGAGGCCGGCGCCGACCGCCGTGCCCGTCAAGAGTCCGATGACGAAGCCGTAATCTCGACGTTCCTGGGGTTGTGCATTCATGTAAACAGTTCTCCTGTCAGTACCTTACGCGGACGGCGAAAGTGGGGGGTGTACACAACGGTACATCGGCCCCGATGCGACTTCCGGCATGCTCCTGTCGAAGCGGCCCCCCCGCTGGAGTACGAAAATGACTGACGTCGCGACGCGAACTGCGGACCTGAGGCACATGCTGAGCGAGCGCCGGCGCGAGATGCAGAACGACGTCAGGGGACGCATCCGCGACGGCCGAGCCGACCGATCGAAGGAGGTCGGCGACGACATCGAACATTCCGACGCCGACATCCAGGGAGAGCTGGAGTTCACGCTGCTCCAGATGAGGGCGGAGACCCTGGCCCGCATCGACGAGGCGCTCGTCCGCCTCGACGCGGGCAAGTACGGATCGTGTTTCGAATGCGAAGGGGAGATTCCCGAACGACGGCTGCGGGCGTTGCCGTTCGCCGTGCGCTGCCAGTCGTGTGAAGAGAGGCGCGAGCAGGAACAACGACGCGTGCGTCAGATGTCGGAACGGCGCGGCGGCCTGTCGCTCTTCGCGAACGTGGCCAGTTCCTGAGAGGGCGCGTCGAAACGCCTCAGTCGTGCAGGACGACGCTCAGCAGCGAATTGTTGATGGTGAGCGGGATTTCGCCGTCGTATTCGATGAAGCCCAGTCTCTTGAACTTGTTGAGAAAGAAATTGACGCGCGAGCGGGTCGTGCCCACCATTTTCGCGAGGGTCTCCTGCGAGATCTTCGGCACGACATGGGCCGGCTGATCCGACTTGCCGAAGTGCGCCATGAGCAGCAGCGCCCGGGCCAGCCGCTTCTCGCTCGAGTTGAAGAGCTGGTCGATCAGGTCTTCTTCGATCCGGATGTTCCGCGACAGCATGTGCGAGATGAACCGGTCCGACATCGCCTGCTGCCTGTGCAACAGGCGAACCATCTTTTCCTTGGTGATAATCAGGATCACGCTCGGAGTGATCGCCGTCGCGCTGCCCATCCGCGTGAGCTGGCCGGCGAGGCACCCCTCGCCGAAGAAGTCGCCCGGGCCGAGCAGGGCCACGACGGCTTCTTTTCCGGTTTTTGACAGCACCGACAGCTTCACGCCGCCGGCTTGAATGTACCGGACATCGTCGCAGATGTCGCCCTGCGTGAAGACGGTCTCGCCTCGCCCGTATTCGACGATGGTCTTCGCCACGCCGGGCGAATCGAGGAACGTCTGCACATCAAACGCGACGACCACAGGTCTCGGCCCTCCGGGGGAGGAGAGGTTGCGAGGCTTCATCATGCGCCGAGCATGCCATGCGACCGGTTTGTGGGCGTGTTCAGTAATGAACAGGCGCCGTAGGGGCCGGGGCCTACCATTGCTGACAGATCAGCAACAAAAGGAATCGACATGCTCTACACAGTCGCGATGGTTCTCCTCATCTTGTGGGTTCTCGGGCTCGTCAGCTCCTACACGCTCGGGGGCCTCATCCACGTTCTGCTGGTCGTGGCGATCGTCGTCGTGCTGCTCCGCGTCATTCAAGGCCGTAACCCTGTCAGCGGGTAGTTCCGTCGGAGGCCGCGATCACGGAAGGGCTAAGGGCTGAGCGCAAAGGGCTGCGTAGTGATTTGACAACGAGCAATAGGGGTGGCCATGCGATTCATTCACTTGTTTCTGGTCGGGTACTTCATCCTCGTGCTGGGCATCGCCCTCGCCTTGTGGCAGACCGGTGTGCTCGGTCGCGTCGCGCCGATCTGGATCGGGATCGGCGGCCTCGTGGTCGTCGGCATCGGGATCATGGCGTCGGTCGCCACGGGCAAGCCGACCATCAGCGAGGAAACTGAACGGGGAGATTGACGACGAAACCGGGGGCCTGACTTGAGCGCGGATTCCGACCATCCCACGCCCGCTGAAACGACTGCCGGCCACGTCCTGCGCGCCACGCAAACGGGCGCGTCGTTGTGCATCCCCGGCGCGCGGGAAGTGCGAGTGAAACGAAGCCCGGAGAGCGGCACGTCCGCGGCCACAAGCCGGCCCGCACCGGCGCCACAACGGCAAACAGTCTCTGATCTCGAAAGACGGGGATATGAGTTCGAGGGAGGCGGCGCGCCCAGCGAACGACGACTCGCCGGACGCGCGACCTTTATCGAGCGAGTGCGCCGCTTACTGGGCTGGCCCGCTGCACCTGTCAGGGCTGAGGGCTAAGTGCTGAAGGCTTTCCCGCCTACATTTGCCCTTAGCCCTTAGCCTTCAGCCCTACGCACGTCATTTTGCAATGCACTCTTCGTTAAGTTAGGCCGCGCGCCGGCGCATCGCCGCAAAGCCGGCAAGAGCCAGAAGACTCATCAGCGCGATCATCGACCACTGCGGCAGCGTCGGCACCGCCGCGGCCACGACGATCGTGTACGTGGCCAGGCCCGGACACCCGCTTCCGTCGGTCGCTCGTATCGTGATCGTGGACGAGCCCGCCGTCGTTGGCGTCCCGGACAGCACGCCGCCGGCCGACAGCGTCATCCCGGTCGGCAAGGCGCCATTCAGCACCGTGAAGGTGTAGGCGCCCGTACCGCCGCTCGCGGTGAAGGTCTGCGAATATGCCACGCCTATCGTCCCGTTGGGTGCGGTGGTTGGGGCCAGCGTAATCACCGGGCATCCGGCCGGTGCGATGGTGATCGTGTACGTGATCGCGCCAGGACACCCGTTCCCGTCGGTCGCTTGTATGGTGACGACGGAAGGGCCCGCCGTGGTCGGAGTCCCCGATATCACGCCGCCCGCCGACAGCGTCAGCCCGGCCGGCAGTGCGCCGCTCGTGATCGAGAAGGTGTAGGTGCCGGTGCCGCCGCTCGCCGTGAGCGTGCGCGAGTAGGCCACGCCCACGGTTCCGATGGGCAGTGTCGGCGGGCCAACCGTAATGGTGGGACATGCGGGAACGGCGGTGCTGCAGCCGCCGATCGTGCCCCCACCGGTCGGCATCGTCACCGCACCGGTTGCACCCGTTCCAGCCAGCACACGCCCAGTGACGGTGCCTCCGCCCACCGTGATGCTCGCGTCGGCGATGACGGTGCCGATAAATGAAGTTCCATTGAGCGTCGCGGACGTGCCGACACGCCAGTAGACGTTGCACGGGTTCGCGGTGCCGGTCACCACGGAGCTGCCGTTCATGACCAGCGTGCTCGCGACGTTGAAGATGAAGATCCCGGCTCCGTTGAGCGTCAGGGTTGTCGACGCCGGCAAATCTGCCGCGCCTAACGAATAGACACCTGGGCCGATGACTCCGTTCGTGCTCAAGTTGTCGTTCAACACGCTGCCGCCCTGGCCCGCGAGGAAGGTGTACGCATTCTGAGCATCCGTGTGAGCCTGCCTGGACGACTCCATCATTCGTGTTGTGGACGATAAAGGGAGGAACTGTGCTCGATGGCGGAAAGTTGGAGATGGTGGCGGTGGGAGACGAACCCACATCGCCGTTGACCACCGTGCCGGAGCCGGTCGATCCGGTGACCGCCGAGTTGCCAAGGGCTCCAAACTGCCCCGCCGCGCCCAGCGTCGGGGCCACCTGGGCCCACGTTGTGGAGGGAACGCTCAGCAGCGCGACGAACCCAACTCCTGTCACGACATGCTTGCACTTGCGCAACATCAGCATCGCACCTCCAACCGGGTGGGAACCTGAGCATCGTAAGTGGGGGGCGGTTCAGAAAACTGTCCAATTTCGAACAGTGCCGGATCGCGGCACCCGATAAGGTCTTGCCATGGGGATGCATGAGCCGCCGGCCCTCTACTCGGCCGACCTGGGGGAGTGTGCGGACCTCGCGAACCTCGCGCCGGCCGCGATCACGGCCACGTTCTGCAGGGCGCTGCGGCGGGCGGGCGCCACCGTCGTGCAGGAGCTCTCTCATTCATTTCCCGAGACCGGACTCACCTGCGTCCTGATCCTCAGCGAGTCGCACGCGGTCCTTCACACGTGGCCGGAGACCGGCACGGTAAACATCGACATCTTTTCGTGCTCGACGAGGCTGAAGAGCCTGGACGCCATCGAGGAGCTGGGCCGGTCGTTCGGCGCCAACAGCGTACCGCTCCAGGAGATCCCCCGTGCCGACGGACACGGCCCGCGGCCGGACGGCCGCACGTAGCTTCACGCTGCGGGCCGTCGCGTGCAGCCTCGGCTTCTTCGGCCTGCTCCGCCTGACCTGGACCGAAGCGCACGCGGTGCTGCCGCTCACCCGCGTGCAGGCGGGGCTCGCGTCGGGGCTGTTCGGCGCACCGGCGTTGCCGGTCGAGGTCACGCTGGCGTGCAGCGGGGCCGACGCATTGGCCTTGTGCCTCGGCGCCGTCCTCGCCTACCCGGTGCAGTGGCGAACGCCGGCTTGCCGGCGCCGCCGGCGGCATCGCACTGATCCTCGGCCTCAACACCTGCGGATCGGCACGCTGGGACGGGCGGCCGACGTCGCCCGCGTTGTTCAACGCGCTTCACCTCTACGTCTGGCCCGCGGTGCTCACGCTCGCGATCGCCGGATATGTGTTCGCGTGGATGCGCCTCGCGGATCGGCCAGCGGTTCCGCCTTCGCCGTTGGCTTCGGCGCGACACGCTCCGCCTTCGCCGCTGGCTCCGGCGCGACTGGCGCCGCAACCGTCGCGCACGATTCATCGTGCTGACAGCCGCGTTCGTTGTGCTGTTTGCGGCCGCCTCACCGTTCTATCTCGAGAGTCCGAGCCGTCCTCGCGCTGGCCGGCTTCATCGCCCGCGCGGCCGCGGCGATCCTCGGCGGCCGTCGGCGTCAGCGCACACGCCGCGGCCAACGTGCTCTGGACGCCGCGCGGCGGCTTCCTCGTCACGCAGGAGTGCATTTCCACGCCGCTCATCCCGGTCTATCTGGCGGCGGTCTGCGCCTACTCGCCGACGTGGCGGCGGCTGATCGCTGGGCGTCCTCGCGACGCTGCCGCTCTTCATCGCCCTCGGCATCGCCCGGCTCCTGGTGGTCGCGCTGCCCGATGCCGTGGTGGCCTCGCCGCTATTCCTCGTGCACGCGTTCTATCAATTGCTCCTCGGCGCGGTGGTCGTGTTCCTCGCCGCACTGTGGCGCCACGGCGGCAGAGCGGCGCCTCGGCCACGCGCTCGCCGGCGTCATCGTGGGCGTGCTGTTCGTCCAACTGCTCGGTCCGTTCTACACGCGCGCGGTCGACGTATGCAGCCGGCGCCCCGCTCGACGATCCGCAGGGAGCGATCGCGTTCCTCCCCGCGTTCCAGGTCGGCCTCTATCTCGCGCTCTGGGTCGCGGCCTTCGTGGCGCTCGGCTGGCGGCGCTTCCTCGCCGGACTCGCGGTGCTCGGCGTCACGCAGACGGCGGGCCTGCTCGCGCTGCACGCCCTCACCAGCCACTCCGGCCTGACGGCGCACGTGCGCGACGTCCGCGGCTGGGCGGTCGCCGGCCCTCTGCTGATCTGTCGCCGCGGTGGTCAACGTTGCCCGGGCGCGTCGCTGAAGTCGTCGCGGTCTCGGCACTGGCCACGATCGTCACCGTGGTCGATCGCCGCACCGGTTCTTCGCGCGCCGTCCGAGCGACTGTTCGGCATGGAGATCGTCGGGCGCCACCACGATCCGTTCACCGTGATGGAGCAGTTCGGGCGCCCGATCGCCGTCGGCGTGTACTCGCAGCCGGTCACCGACATCACCGGCGCGCTGCTCGCGCGCATCTCTGGCGCGGTGGCCGCGTACAACTGGCTGGTCCTCCTCAGCTTTCCACTGTCTGCCGCCGCGGCGTACCTGCTTGCGCGTCATCTCGCGCTGTCGCCGGCGGGCGCGACGGTCGCGGCGATGGCCTTCGCGTTCTCTCCGTTCCATGTGGCGCACGCCGCCTATCATCCCCACATCGCGCAGACCCAGTGGGTGCCGCTGTACCTGCTCGCGCTCTGGCGCTGTCTCGACAACGCCTCGCCGGCCGCGGTCGGCTTTCTTGGCGCCGCGACGATCGCCGTGACGCTCTCGAACTTCTACGGCGGCTTGATCGCGGCCGTCATCACGCCGGTCGCCGTGGCGGCCTACTGGCTGCGTCGTCCGGCAGCCGGGCGCACGACACCGGCGATCGACTGCGCCGGCTTGGCATCACGGTCGGGAGTCTCGCGCTCATCGCCGCTGCCGGGATCGCGTACGCGTGCGTACGCCGCCGGCGCCGTCGTCGTCGAACCGCGACGGCCTTCGCGTTCCCTCGCGCCGATCTGTTCCGCTACAGCGCGAAATGGTGGAGCTATCTGGTGCCGCCGGTCGAGCATCCGCTGCTCGGCGCGACCGCGCATCGCATCTGGACGGCGGCGGGCGTCCGCGAGGGGCTGCTCGAACAGCAGGTGAGCCTCGGCTGGGGAATCGTCGCGCTCGGGCTCATCGCCGTCCTTTCGGTGGCCGGTCCGCCATCTGCGCTCCGCGCGTCCGGTCGCGCCACTCTGCCGCTCCCGCCGTCTTGGCGCGGTTCCAGTTCTCGTCATCGTCGCCGTGGCCGCGCTCGTGTGCTCGCTGTCGCCGGAGCGGACGATCGGGGCGTTCACCGTTCGTCCGGCCTTCGGCGCTTCTGTACGACGTCGTGCCGATGTTCCGGGCGTACGCGCGGTTCGGGGTCGTCGTGCAGCTCATGGCGGCGCTGCTGGCGGGCATCGGCGTCGATTGGCTCCGCCGCGCCGGCACGCAGGCGCGCGCAGATCGTGTGCGTCGCGCTCGTGACACTCGCCGCCGGCGAGTACGCGGTCTCGCCGTCGGCGCTGTGGCGCGACGTGCTGCCGACGACGGCGCACCGCTGGGTCGATGCAGCAGCCCGATCGCGTGCGGGTCGCTCGACTGCACGCCGCTCAATCAGGAGTCCGCATCAGTTCAGTGGCTGACGGGCGATCGCGTGACGTTGCTGGGCGGCGCGATCGAGCGACTGCACCGAGCCGAACCTGTCCCAGAAGCTTGCGGCGAACGGGTACACGCATCTGCTCGTGCGGCGCGACACCGCCGACGGACAATGGTTCGCCGATCACCCTGCGCCGGACGGACTGCGCGTCGCCGCGCGTTTCGACGATGGACAGGTGTTCGCGGTCACGGCGCGACACACCGGCGATCTACACGGCGGCGATGACGGGGTTCTTTCCGCGCGAGCACGATGCGGAGTGGTCGTGGCGATGGATGGGAGCGGACGCGGCGTGGACGATCGTGAACACCAGCGCCCAGCCGATCGTCGCCACCCTCGACCTTGACATGTCGGCGTTCCACCGTCGCGCGCCGCATGGAGCTGCGGCTCGACGGACGCCCGGTGCAGACGCTCGTCGTCGAGCCATCGCGCCGCATCTACCAGATCGGTCCCGCTCACCGTGACGCCCGGCGATCACGAGCTCGTGTTTCATCCGGCCGAGGCGCCGACGGTGGCCGACGACGTGATCGACAACGGCGACCGGCGCGCGCTGTCGTTTGCGCTCGGCACGTGGAGCTGGACGTGCGGGGTGAGCCGCCGTGACGCCGCGATCCGCCTACCGGGATTTCTGGGCCGGGGTCGGCGAGCGCTTTCCCGACCTCGGCGGCGCCGCGTCGACGCGCTATTACTCGGACAACGAACGGCGTCTGTTCACCGAGCACTTCCCCGCGCTCGACGGACTGCGGATTCTCAAGACCGATCTCTGGGACGAGGCCAAGAACACGCGCATCCTCGCGTGGGCGGCCGCCAGGGCGCGCGCGCCTTCGGCATCGACATCTCGGAGCCGACGGTCACGCAGGCGCGGGCCGCGTTCGACGCGCGACTCGGGCGCCGCTGCGGGCGCGGTCGGCCGACGTGCGCGCGCTGCCCTTCCGCGACGCGAGCTTCGACGCGATCTACTCGATGGGCACGATCGAGCACTTCGACGAAACCGAGCGCGCCGTCGAAGAGATGGCTCGCGTGCTCAAGCCCGGCGGGCGCGCCATCGTCGGCGTGCCGAACCGGCACGATCCGTTTCTCCGGCCGTTGTTCGCGACGGTGCTCCAGGCGGTCGGACTCTACGGGTACGGGTACGAGAAGTCCTACTCACGCCGCGCACTGAGACAGATGCTCGAACGGGCCGGCCTGGACGTGGTCGCCGAAACGGCGATCCTCTTCATCCCCGGGTGGCTGAGGATGCTCGACCTCGCGTGCCACTCGTGGTGCCGGCCGTTCGCCGTCGGTGACGGGCGCCCTCGTGCGCCCGTTCGTGTTCCTCGATCGCCACGTTCCGGCCGTGCGAAGGCACGGTTACCTGCTGGCGACGGTCGTGGTGAAGCCGACACGCAGGAGTTGAACGTCAGGTCTTCGAAGCTCTCGCAAACTGCTCGACCGAGCGCGCTCCGCGGGCAACCGCCTCCGCCACATCGTCGCGAGCCGCTTGCCCTCTCGTGGTCACGGTGTCCACGACTTCCGCGACACGGTCAGCCACATCCGAGGCACGGTTCGAGACCTCCCGGTAGCGCCGGGACGCCTCACGGCCGAGGTCGGTGGCCGCGTCGGTCACTCGCTCGCGGAGTTCTGCCGCCAGCTTTGGGGCGCACCAGATCGCCAACCCGGCGCCGATGACGCTCCCCGTCAACAACCCAATCACGAAGTCGTGCCTGTCATTCATCGCTGTTCTCCTGTGTGGCCTACACCGCGCATTCGTACGAAACGCCGGCGACGACCAATCCAATCCGCCAAAGCGCTGCCACAATCCAGATGTCCAGCGCCCCCCGCGGTACACCGACCATGCCACGCCGTTGGCTCATGCGCGTGTACACAAGGGGACAGCGGAGCACGTGCGCGAAGCTATGGAGCCTGCCCGCTCTTGATGATCTTGGCGAGCCCGAGCAGTCGCGAGCTGATGCGCAGCCCCGCGCGGTCGACTGCATCCACGTTGATCGCGAAGCGGATCCGTCCGCCTTCGACGAAAAGCTCGATCATGCCGCCCGCTTGCGAGAAATCCTTGACGTCGCTCACGGTCAGAATCGGCTGCGTCTTGATCCCAACCAACCCGGCGGCTCGCGGAGCCGCGCCATGTGCAATGAACAGCAGATGGCAGCCCGTCCACGCAGCGATGACCGAAGGTCGCGAGACCTCGACTGAGTGGCCGCCGATATTTTGTCCGTGGATCGTCCCGACGAGCGCCGCGGCGATGGCATCGTCACCGACGATGCAGAGGACCAGGGGGGCGCCGGGCGGCAGATTCGGCCATTCGGCGAACTTGGCGAAGTTGTAGAGAAACGCCGCCTTCAGGGCGACGATGTCCGGCTCCGTGTCGGCGGCGCTCGTCGGCGGTGCGACGAAAGTCGCGGCCAGCAGGACACACGCCATGCCGAGACGGACGCGACGAGCACGGGGACTGACCGTGGTCAGAACGCCCATCGCAGCCGCAGGCTGGCGCTGCGCGCGACTTCGGTTGCCAGGAGCAGCGAGCCCGTGCCGCCGAACTCCGCGTGCGCCGCGTCGAAGAGGTTTTGGCCGATGACCGCGACTGACAAACGGCTGGTGAATCTCCATTCGCCGACGACGTCGACTCGCGTATAAGCGTCTACCTGAAGTTGCTCGAGCGGACCGACGCGGAAGAGCGCCATGTCGAGCGTCAAGCGAGCGGTCGGCGAAAACGCCGACCTCAGCTGCCACTGCGTGCGCGGAGCGCTCCCGTCCTCCACCGCGGCGATCGGATCGCGGCTCGTTGCGGCGAGCTGGGGGCTGACGTGAAAGGCCGTGTAGCTGCCGTCCAGACGCCAGGTCGGCAGCACCGTCCACTGGCCGGCGACTTCGAGGCCGCGCGTCGTTGCGGCGAGCTGATTGCCGAGTTGCGAGGCGGCGATGATTTGCGGCGACGGCACGAACTGCACGACGGGAGCCGCCAGTTCCGAAGTCCGCAGGTGGTCGTAGCGGCCCACGAATCCGGTGACGTCAATCGACGCGGCGGTTCCAATTTCGACGCGGTATCCGGCTTCGACGTCGACGAAGGTTTCGGTTTCCGCCGCCGGGTTGCCCGTCACCCTCACGAGCAGCGGGAGCCCGCTGACGCTCGGGACCGCGGGGTAGTCCAAGCGAAGCCCGCGTTCATAGAGCGACGGCGTCCGCAGGGCGCGAGACGTGGCCGCCCAAAGGCGCTGGTCGGGACGCGGCTTCCACATGACACGCGCCGTCGGCTGCACGCCCGCGCCCGATTCGGAGTCGTACTGCACCTGGCTGCCGAGCGTGAGAGCCAACCGGTTGCCGAAGAGCCCGATCTCGTCCTGAAAGAAGGCGCTCAAGAGAGACGAGTTACTCTCAGCCGGAGTCATCGAAAAACCGATTCCTCCGTCGAACCTCTCGTCGATGAACCGGTAGCCTGCGCCGGCAACCAGATCCTGATGTGCGCCGAGAGCCGTGTGGTATTGCGCGTCGAAGTCGAACGCGTGCCGGTGGTAGTCTCCCACCGGCTCCTGCCGGCCCTCGAGGTCGACGAACGATTGGATTTGGAGCACGGCGCCGTTGCGGCGCGTTCGCGTCCAACGGCCGAGGACATGGCCGCCCTGCGTGTTCGAGGGATCGTTGGCCAGCGCTTCGCGAGCCGCGGTCTGCGGATCGAGGTTCGGCCACAACGCGCGCGCCTGGCCCGCCGTGAAATCGCCTTCCAGCAGAAACGTGCCGGGTTGAGTGGTCCAGTCGGCGCGGAATCCGGTCGTCGTGCTGTGAGAGGCATCGTTGGCGCCGGCGCCCGTGGCGATAAGCGATTGATTCTGGCCGGTCCACTGTGAATACACGCGGTAACTCGCATCGCCGATCGTCCCGCCGTAGCGGGCTGCTCCCTGTTGACCGGAGCTCCCGGCGTCGATGCGGAGGAGGGCGCCCAGCGTCTCGGCGGTCGTCTTCGTGATGATGTTGATGACGCCGTTCACGGCGTTGGCGCCCCAGATGGCAGCGCCTGGGCCGCGAATGACTTCGATCCGATCGATGTCGTCGACCATCAGGTCCGCCGTGTCCCAGAGCACGCCGGAGAAGATCCGGTTGTAGACGCTTCGGCCGTCGACAAGGACCAGGAGCTTGTTCGCATACAGAGCGTTGAACCCGCGCATCGACACGGCCCATTTGTTCGAGTTGATTCTCGCAACCTCGACGCCGGGCGCCAGCCTGAGCAGGTCGGGAAGCGCCGTCATCCCGGATCGTCGAATGTCGGCGTGAGTGATCACGAAGACAGCCGAAGCGACGTCCGCCGTCCGCTGTTCCTTCCTCGACGCCGACGTGATCTCAATGTTCAACAGATCTTCGATTGACACCTGGCTGAGATCGCGCGCGCGCACCTGCGCGAGTCCTGCCGACGGGACGGCGACGAAGGCGGAAAGCGCCAATATAAGCGTGCGTGCCGCTGCCGGGGCAACGATGGCGCGCAGAATCAGTCCTCGCATGCGTATGCTCCCGTCAATTGCACGAAGAAGATCCGAATCGTGGCGGCCGGAAGCGGGCAGGGCTGTTTGTGTCAGGGGCCGTGCGGGGGCGCGGCTATCTATCTATAAGCGACGGACGTGAGAGAGGAAGCGGGACGCTGTCTTGTCAGGTTCGTGCGTTCGGTGAATCGAACCGACGGCAACGAGCTTGGCACACGACCGGCCCATCGACATGTCCAGAAGAGAACAGGCCCATGCGCCCCGAAAACTGCACATCCAGAAGGATGATCGCACCGAAAAGCCGCGCGGCTACGCACGCGCGCGAACGCCTGCGACCACCAGGACAACGCCCCCGGCCACGGCCACGATTCCGACCACGGGCGGAAGCAGCACGGTCTTGTCTCTGTCGGCCGTGGCCTGAATCGGACCAATGTCGAGTATCTTCTCGCGTCTTGTGTACGTGAAGCCCTGGTAGGCCAGGGCGGCGAGGCCGAAGGCGATGAGCAACAGGCCGAGAATGGCGGCTGGTTTCATGTGACCCCTCACTTCGATCGAGTTGACCGGAATCTTCTGCGTCGTGGAGCATCGCACGCAAGGAGCCCTTCGACCTGTCCACAAACGGACAGGCGCCCTACGCCCGTTCACAACTTTCGAATTGCCCGCGCTATCCGCCGGTCACCGGCAGCGGGTGTGCTTGTTTGTGGACGTTTGCACGCGGTTTCGCGCGATTTACTGTGATTTCCCGGGATTTCATCCCTTGTGCCGATGTCGATGACGGTGCAGCCCAACTGTTCAATATTTGACAGAATCGCCTCCCTCGAACGTGGTCCCCTGTGGGATGGGAAAAGCTCGTCACGGCGCGGACCACACCGGTGACGGGTTGCTTTTGATTGAGGGCGACCTCGTGGATGCGAAACAAGTGCTGGGAGCGCTGACCGGTCAAGGCCAGCCGCACGTTGAATGGGTGAAGTGCCTGTCCGACGGGCTGCAGCGTTTGAGAGAGCCGGGCATTGGCGCGATTCTCCTGAATCTGTTCCTGCCCGACAGCGCGGGCATCGAGACGTTCGACAAGGCACGGGCGGCAGCGGGACAGATTCCGATTCTGGTGCTCTGCGCCACAACGATGAAGACCTCGGCAGGCTGGCGGTCGAACGCGGCGCGGACGATTACCTTCTGAAGGATCATTTCGACAGCCTATTCGCTGACGCGTGCCGTGAAGACGCATGCTCGAGCCGGCCCGAGGGACGATGCCAGTCTGTGGAGAAGGAGCGGGCCGCGGTCACGCTGAATTCGATCGGCGACGCCGTGCTGAGCACCGACGTCGTCAGGGAATGTCACCTACTTGAACGCGGTCGCGGAAGCACTGACTGGATGGTCGGCGGCGGAGGCGGTGGGACGGCCTCTCGCGGAAGTATTCAACATCATCGACGGGACGACGCGTAAGCCCTCGGAAAACCCCATGGCATCTGGCCATTCGGCAGAACAGGACCGTGAGCCTGACGGCAAATTGCATCCTGATCCGGCGTGACGGACATGAGTCTCCCATCGAAGATTCCGCCGCGCCGATTCACGACCGCGAAGGACGAGACGACCGGAGCCGTCATCGTGTTTCACGATGTGAGCGCGGCGCGGCAGATGGTCGACGCAACTGTCGCACCTGGCGCAGCACGACTTTCTGACGGACTTGCCGAACCGGATGCTGCTGAACGACCGGCTTCAGCAGGCCATTTCGCTGGCGCGGCGCCACGGATACCGGATCGCCGTCCTGTTCCTGGATCTGGACCGCTTCAAGCACATCAACGATTCCCTGGGGCACGTGATTGGCGATCAGTTGCTGCAGGCGGTGGCGATGCGCCTGCGACGCTGCGGTCCGGCGCTCGGACACGGTCGGCCGCCAGGGCGGCGACGAGTTCGTCGTCGTGCTCTCCGAGCTGGACGCGGCCGGCCAACGCGGGCGTCGGCGGCGGCGCAAACTGCTCGGCGGCGCTCACCGTGCCCTATCACATCGGTCCCCACGACCTGCACGTGCCGGTGAGCATCGGCATCAGCATCTACCCCGACGACGCGAACGATGCGGACACGTTGATCAACAACGCCGACACGGCGATGTACTACGCCAAGGAAAACGGACGCCACAACTACCAGTTCTTCAAACAGGAAATGATCGTCCGCGCGGTGGAGCGGCAATTCATCGAGAGCAGCCTGCGTGCTCGCGCTGGAGCGCCAGGAGTTCGCGCTGCACTATCAGCCGAAAATCGACCTCGGCCACCGGCGCCGTCGTCGGCGTCGAAGCGCTGCTGCGCTGGCAGCACCCGGAACGGGGCTTCATTCCGCCGGCGCAGTTCGTGCCCATCGCGGAGGACACCGGCCTGATCCTTCCGATCGGACAATGGGTGCTGCGTGAAGCGTGCAGGCAATCGCGCGCGTGGCTCGACGCCGGATTGCCGCCCGTGCCCATGGCGGTGAACATTTCCGCCATCGAGTTCCGAAGCAAGGACTTCGTCGAAGGCATCCGCGCGAGTCCTGAAGGAAACCAGGCTCGACCCGGAGTGCCTCGAGCTCGAGCTCACCGAAAGCGTCCTGATGAAGCAGGCCGAAGTCGACGGTTTCGACGCTGAAGTCGCTGAAACACATCGGCGTGCAGCTCGCCGTGGACGACTTCGGCACGGGCTATTCGAGCCTGAGTTATCTCAGGCAGTTTCCGATCGATTCGCTGAAAGTGGACCAGTCGTTCGTGCACGAGATTTCCTCGACGTCCGACGACGCCGAAATTGTGAGCGCGGTGATCAGCATGGGCAACAGCCTGAAGAAGCGCGTGATCGCGGAAGGCGTGGAAACCCGCGAGCAGCTGGACTTTCTGACGGCCGCGGGTTGTGAGGAGGCGCAGGGCTACTACTTCAACCGTCCGATGGTTGCCGATCAGTTCGCCACGCTTCTCGAAGCGCGCTCCTCCTGACGCCGGACAAACGATCACCGCGGTGCACGGAGCGACCGCCGAGAATTCCGTTTGCATGCCCCTGGAGCATCTTCCACAACTGTGTAGTTGGCGTCTCACAGGGCCGCCCGCGATCCGCCGCCTCAATTCGGCAAAATCGAGCTGTCCCCATGCGGCTGCCCTCGGCGTGTGTGCCGGGCGATCGATAGGTCGCGGCCCGGCCCGTGATCGCCCCGAAAAACGGCGCCGCAGCCACTTCCACGCGCGGCCAATCCTGGCCGCGCGTGCCTAACACACAGCGATATTGCTGCGGCGCGGTTTTTCCGGGCTGTCGACCGTGATCGCTCGGCACGCACGCCGAGGACAGCCGCTACACCAACTTGAACACAGCTCTAAACGCTGCGTGCGTGGCGAGCGCTGCGGTGACCGTGGGGAGTGGAAAATGCTCTAGTCGTGCAGGACGACGGTGAGCAGCGAGTTGTTGACCTTGAGGCCGTCCGTGTAGTCGATGAACCCCAGTCGCTGGAATTTCTTCATGAAGAAATTCACGCGCGATCGCGTCGTGCCGACCATTTCCGCCAGCGTCTCCTGGGAGATCGGCGGGACGGCCCGCACGGGCTTGTCGTGCTTGCCGTACCGCGCCAGCAGCAGGAGCGTCCGGGCCAGCCGTTTCTCGCTGGAGTTGAACAGCTGGTCGATCAGGTCCTCCTCGATCCGGATGTTCCGCGCCAGCATGTGCGCGATGAACCGATCCGACAGCGCGTGCTGCTTGTGCAGGAGGCGCACCATCTGATCCTTGTCCACGAGGAGGATGGTGCTGTCGGTCGTCGCGGTCGCACTCCCCATGCGGACGGGTTGACC
Source organism: uncultured Acidobacteriota bacterium (assembly GCA_963755195.1). Lineage (GTDB taxonomy): Bacteria > Acidobacteriota > Vicinamibacteria > Vicinamibacterales > CAVVIG01 > CAVQJU01. The sequence continues at coordinate 625,097 of CAVWIZ010000003.1, forward strand.
CGCCAGGCATCCTTCGCCAAAGAACTCGCCGGGCCCGAGCATCGCCACGACGGCCTCCCGGCCCGCCTTCGAGAGCACCGAGAGCTTCACGCCACCCTTCTGGATGTACAGGACGTGCTCGCACGGGTCGCCCTGGGTGAAGATGACTTCGGCTCGCCGGTACTCCACGATCTTCCTGGCGATGCCCGGCCGAGTCGAGAAAGGCCTGGGCGTTGAACGGGCCCGTGCTTCGCTTCGGACTTTCATGCGCTGGCGATCCCCATTGCTGGAGAAGCATGTTGAGACTCTGACACTCGCACTGCTCGGACGCGTTAATACTGACACCTTGACAGATCCGGGGCCGAAGCTCGATTGGCCGTAATCGACTGACCATCGCTGTACGCGAAATTACCTGCGACAACCGAGCGGCCAATGCGTTGCACTGCTAGCAATCGGTTGGCCTGAAGGCCACAGCAGTCGCGTCGTGGCCGTCCGTCGACGCGGCCAATGCAGAATCTCATCAAGAGACTGGCCTCGAGCGCATTATGGCGGTGATGAAACCAAGACGCGATCCGACGAGCCAAAGAAACGGCGCGGGTTCGATGTGGAGACGCTATCTCGAATCGACCGGCCCGGCGCGAAGAGTCGTGAAGTATCGACGGGGAGAGGTCGTCTTCTCGCAGGGCGACCCCGGCAACGACATCAGGTACATCCAGAAGGGCGCGATCAAGCTCTCGGTGCTCTCCCGCATCGGCAAAGAGGCGGTGGTCGCGATGCTGGCCCCCGGCGACTTTTTCGGCGAGGGCGCCCTGGCCGGTCAGCCGGTTCGCATCGCGACGGCGACGGCGGTCGTGCGCGAGCCAGCGTGCTGATCATCGAGAAGGACGCGATGGTCCAGCTGCTCCACGACGAGCCCGCGTTCTCGGACCGCTTCATCTCCTACATGCTGACCCGGAACATGCGCATCGAAGCGGACCTCGTCGATCAGCTCTTCAACTCCAGCGAAAAGCGGCTCGCCCGGACGCTGCTGCTGCTGGCGCGCTACGGCCAGGCCAATCCCCACGCGAACGCTGCCGAAGATCTCCCAGGAGACGCTCGCGGAAATGATCGGGGCGACGCGCTCGCGCGTGAACTTCTTCATGAACAAGTTCAGGAAGCTCGGGTTCATCGAGTACAACGGCGGCCTCAAGATCAACAGCTCGCTGCTCAGCATCGTCCTGCACGACTGATGCACCGCGGCGGCTGATGTCCCTTTGAGCACACGTCCTCGGTGCTGAACCGTCTCGGTTACGCTGAGCACGTGCATCGACGATGGCGTCGAACGATCCTACTTCCACAGAGCAGAACCGCCGAAGAAGGCAGAGACCGTCCGCGAGACGGCCGAAGTCAACCGTAACGAGGCGGAATCCTTCAGGCAACTCGCCGAGGAAGCGCGCGAGGTTCGCGACCAGCATCGTGAGGCGCTCGAGACGATCCGGCAGGAGTCGGAGGGGCTGCGGGAGGCCGGCGAGACGGCACGAAAGGCCGGCGAGGAGGCACGAGTCGCGGCAGAGGCGGCTCGTGCACGCGGCGATGGAAGCCGTGCACGCCACCGCCGACGCGCTGGCAGCGACGCTCGAACACATGAAGGTCGTTGAAGAGATGCGGCGCACCCTGCGCGAGATACGCAGACGTGAACAAGCTCGATTCAAACTAGAAAGCCACGGTCACCGCAGCGCTCGCAACGCTCGCAGCGTGACCACGTTGCAAAACTGACATCAGTACCACTAAGGCCACGAAGAACACAAAGAATCTCCAGCCCTTGGTGACCTTCATGGACTTTGTGGTTCGAATTCTCTGCGGTCACTGCGTGCACCGCGGTGATCGTTTTTGCGGGCTGTCGACTACATCAAGCGGTCAGGTAGATACCCGCCGCGCCGCCGGTCGTACAGCCAGATTCCCCCGAAAACAATCAGCAGGATGGCCGGCAGAACGGCCACGGCGCGAAACGACGTCTGGGCGGCGATGCCGAGCACACGTTCGAGCTCCGGGCCCGGCTGAAGCGCGCTGAAGGCCGCCTCGCCGCCCGCCACCTCGATCTTCTTCCCGTCGTAGATCGACCCCATGACGGGCAGGACGAAGCGAATCGACAGTGTGCCCGCGGTTCCCATCAACCCCATCAGCAACGCGCCGCCGCGCGGAAACCGTTCGGACGCCGTCGCGAGCATCGTCGGCCACATGTAGCACACGCCCGTGCCCCACACCGTCGCCGCCAGGAGCCCCGTGACCGGTGAGTTCGCCACGCCGAGCAGAAGCAGGCCGAGCGATCCCGTCAGACACGAAATCCACAGCAAGCCGATTGACGACAGCCTCTGCACGAGCGGACCCGCAAAGTGGCGCATGACGAACATCAGCGCGCTGACGTACACGAGCAGCAGAATCCCCGGCATGTGGACCGTGCGGCTCAATGCAAAATCCACCCACTGCCCCGGCGCAAGCTCGGTGGCGGCCGTCAGGAACATCGAACAAAAGAGGACGAGGAAGAGCGGATTGAGCAGTTCCTTGAACATCTCGCCCATCGACACACCGGCCGCCGCCCGCTCGGTGGGCGGAAACCGCACGCCGATCGAGAGCGCCACCACGCCGAGCGCGGGGAGAACCACCACGAAGAGCTTCGCCTGCCAGCCAAGCCCGGCGCCTGACATCGCCACGCCCAGCAGACCGCCGATGACCAGACCGCCGGGCCACCAGGCGTGCAGCGTGTTCAGCTTGCCGGTCTTCTCCTCCGGATAGAGCGAAGCGATGAGCGGGTTGACGACCGTTTCGACGAGTCCCCAGCCGATTCCGGTGATCAGGGCGCCGATCCAGATCACGGTGTACACGCCGGGACCCGACGACAACGACCCGGCGAACATCATCGTCAGCGCGCCCACCGTGAAGCAGATGCCTGAGAGCGGCAGGAGCAGGCCCATGCCGATGTAGTCGAGCAGCGGGCTGCCGATGGCGATCGTGAGCGCGAACCCGAGGAACGGCAGGCCGAGCACGTTCGCGATCATCTCGCCTGAATGGGCCTTGTCGATCGGGTCGAGGAAGATCCGCTGCAGGTCGCTCGCGGTGTTCGCGCGCAGCGCCGCACCGATACCGGCCATCGTCAGCGCAAGGCTGCTGACGAGGAACAACCGTGTCTTCTGGTAGGCGCTCACGATCGGTAGGGCTCGCGTCCGGTGCCTTGCGTGGAAATGTCCTGCGCCGGCAGTACCTCGTGCTGCAGCGCCCACATGCAGGCGGCCGCTTCATCGATCCGGCGGATGAAGGCAATCGAGCCCTGCAAAATGGGTTTCAGACGGTCGCGGTCCTGGATGCGCGCTTTCGGATACTCGTGCTCCACCACCAGATGGGTGTTCGCGACGTCGAGATTCAGGAGCTCGCGCGCGGCCAGCTGATGATCGAGCCAGTCGACCGTCCGGTTCTGCAGATACGCAAGCGGGTCGTGGCGGGCTGTGCCCGGCAGCTCATGCTCGGCGAGCGCCGTCTGCTTCTTCCACGCCTGGAGCTCGTCGCTCGGCCGCGTCGACGGCTGACCGTCTTTCCAGTCGCCTCGCTCGATCGTCTGCCCGCCGTAGCCCCAGGCCGCGATCCCGCGGCCGTTGATGACCTGCCCCTTGACGTGGAACCCGCCGATGAGGAAGTGATACCCGGCGTCCTTGAGGTATTGAAAGATCGATCGGCTGTCTTGTCCCATCAGGATGGCGTGCGACGGATCGTAGTGAATGCGGAACTGGTCGCCGACCGCGTGTTTCTCGCAGATGCGGTGCAACGCGATCCACGTGCCGGGAGTATAGGCGATGTTGTTGTGAAAGCTGTCAGCGGTCGTCCACCCCGGCATCGGGCACGGCTCGACCCTGTAGGTCAGTCCACGCGCCTTCGCCTCGACGAGCAGCGGCACGAACTGCTCCTCGAAGTCCTGAAGGTTCTGATCCATCGAGTGTGAACCGTTGCGTCCCACGAAACCGCAGACCGCGTCGACGCCGAGCAGCACGGCGGCGTCGAAGACGCGCAGCATGAACGCATGCTTCTTCAGGCGAATCGCCGGATCGGAGTGCAGCATGTTGTCGAAGTAGCCGATGTCGGACAGAGCCAGACCAGTGGCGTCGAGCGCGCGCTCGACGCGGCGAGCCCGCGCCGCATCGAACGGCTCGCGCAGATCGAGGGTGTTCGCCACCGGATCCAGCATGGCGGCCGGCGGCACGTCCGTGTCGGCCGGATGGAAGGCGGCCGACAGCTGAATCGAGTCCACGGCGAGCTCGTGCGCGAACTGAATCCAGTCTTCGATCGCCCGATCGGGATCGGCATCGCGCACGTCTCGCGGGGTCAACTCCTGGAACGCGGCCGTGAGCACGCCGATCTTCATGAATTTCGGGGCAAACGCGAGCGACGATACCACCGGGGCCACAGGCCGATTGTACTCGGCGGGCTTCGTGTCGCAGGAGCGTTCGACGCCTACGCGAGGATCTGCTTCGCGTACTGGAAGCATTTCCTCACCTCCTCGCTCGACGTCGCGGCGCCGCGGTATTCATACTCGATGTAAGCCGGAATCGGCCACCTCTCGCGCTTGAGCATCAGCAGGACCTCGCGGATCGGGGTGTCGCCCTGCCCCCACGGCAGGTTGTCGCCCTGGTGCTTTTTTCGATCCTTCAGGTGCAGGTTCGTGATGTCGGCATGATCGTCTGCACCTTCAATTCGGCGATCGCGTCGATCGAGGGCTTCACGACGATCGTGCCAATCGCCCGCTCGTTGTTATCCATCCCGTCAATCAGCTGGTTGTTCTGGTTGTCTCCGCGCGCCGTTGATCGAGATCGCCGAGGTCTGCCGTCGATCGTCAGGCCGCGTGCCGCTCGCCAGCGAGTTCGGCAGCCCTTCGTTCGCGCCGGGAATGGCCTGCACGAGGCGCACGAAGTTGCGACCGTTGACCGGCAGATCCGACACGTTCTTGAGGTCGATGAGCGTCCCGACGGTCGAGCTGTCCGTCTGCACGAGCGGCGATTCACCGGTCACCGTAATGCTTTCAGCCACCGCGCCCACCTGCAACTTGGCGTCGATGCGAGTGCGGTCGCCCGCCGACAGCGTCACGCGCGAGGTTCTCGATCCGAAGCCTGACAGCTCGATCGTGACCGTATAGGTTCCGATCGGCAGGAGGTTGAAGACGTAGTCGCCCGACGCGTTGGTCGGCGTCGTGCGGACGGCGTGGGTCCCGACGTTCTCAATGGTGACGGTCGCACCGGGAAGAACGCCGCTGCTCGCGTCGGTGACCCGACCGACGATGTCACCGGTGGTGACCTGCGCGGCGGCCGAGGCCGGCAGCGCGAGGGAGAGCACGATCAGGCAGACGAAGCGATCGAACACGGAACATACGCTTCTCCTTCTTGATTCCGTCCGTCCAGAAGCAACCGATTGCAGACCTTATGTAATCGATTGCAGATGCTAAGGAGCGAGACGCGGGCTGTCAAGCGTTTTTTCCGGGGATCCGTCGGAATCCGGCGCCCGCGATCCAAGCGCTCGAATTCGGGCGGCCGCCCTCACGTCATCGGTTTCCACCAGGCTCCTGGGGCGGGGCGGAACCGTTTCCGGGTATCATGAACGCACGGTCGAACCGACTGGCCGCGCCACCACGTGTCGAACATCTACGAAGTCGCGAAACGTGCGGGCGTCTCCACCGCGACCGTGTCACGCGTGCTGAGCCAGCCGAACGTGGTCGCGCCCGCGACACGCCGGCGAACGTCCTGCAGGCCGTCGAACGCCTGGGATACGACGCCGAATTCCACGGCCAAGAACCTGCGGACGCTGCGGACCGGCAAGCTGCTGGTCACGGTGCCGGACATCTCCAACCCGTTCTTCTCGCTGATCCTCCAGGGCATCGAGGACGCGGCGCAGCGCGAGGGCTACTCGGTGCTGGTCGGCGACACGCAGCACGACGACAAGCGCGAAGAACGCTACGCGCTGATGCTCAAGCGGAAGGAAGCCGACGGCCTGATCTTTCTCGGCCATCGCCTGCCGAAGGAAGCCGCGGCGCGTTGATCCGGGCCGACGGCGCCGCGATGCGCGCCGGTCGTCAACGGCTGCGAGTTCAGCCCGACGCTCGGCATCCCGAGCGTGCACATCGACAACGCCAAGGCGGCGTATGAGGCGATGGACCATCTGTACGGCCTCGGGCCACCGGCGCATCGGCGATCGTGACCGGGCCGCTCGTGAGCCCGCTCAGCCGCGATCGCCTGAGCGGCGCGACCGCGCGCGCGCAAGAAGCAGAAGGCGGAGCGCGATTTCGTCGTGATGCACGGCGACTTCTCGATCGAGTCGGGCGCCGCGGCCGCCGAGCGGCTGCTCGGACGGGCGCGAGCCGCCCACGGCCATCTTCTGCTTCAACGACGAAATGGCGATGGGGGTGATCGAAGTGGCGCACCGCTTGAAAGTGCGCGTGCCGAACAGCTCTCGGTCGTCGGGTTCGACGACATCCGCTTCGCGCGTCACATGGCCCCGCCGCTCACGACGATCGCGCAGCCGATGCGGCAGATCGGCGAAGGGACGGTCAGGCTGCTGCTGGGGATCCTGGCGGGCGGCGGCGACGCGGAGACGCCGGAATCGGTGACGCTTCCGCACAAGCTCGTCGTGCGCGAGAGCACCGCGCCACCGCCGGAAGAAAGTCGGAAAGTAGAAAGTGGAAAGTAAGTAGATAAGTAGATAAGTAGAAAGTCTGCGCGGCCGCCGACGGGTTCTCAGTCCGCCGGGACATCCATCCAGCCGCGCCGCTGGTGGCTGGCGAGCGCCGCGTCGAGCAGGCGCATCTGGCGCAGACCGTCCAGAAACTGCGGATATGCCGGCGCCGCGCGAGGATCGAGAATCGACTGATAGAAGCGGCGGAACAGCTGCTTGAACGTGTTGTCGTAACCTTCGCTGTGGCCGCCCGGCAGGTCCGCATACGCCGCCGCCGCAGGCAGGAGGAGCGATGGGTCTTTCATCACCACCTCGTTACGGCCGTCGCGACGGCCGATCCACAACTCGTCAGGCCGTTCCTGGTTCCATGCCGCCCCCGCGCGGGTGCCGTAGATCTCGATCGTCAGCCGGTTCTTGCACCCGGCCGACACCTGGCTGACCGTGAACGCCCCGCGCGCCCGGTCGCCCAAATGAAACAGCACTCCGCCGAAGTCTTCGGTGTCGACAATCGCGACTTGATCATCGACGTCATCGATGCCGGGGGCGGCCTTCTGCGGCGCGCCGGCAAAGGTGTCGGCGGATCGGCTCGGCCGCCTGCGGGTCTTGTGAAACGTCGCGAGATCGGCGCAGACCGACGTGATCCGCTGGCCCGTGACGTGTTCGACCATGTCACACCAGTGCGAGCCGATGTCTCCCATCGCGCGGAGCGGACCAGCCTGTTTCGCCTCGACGCGCCAGTTCCAGTCGGTGTCGTACAGCAGCCAGTCCTGGGAATAGGTGCCCTGCGCGACGAGTATCTCGCCGAGCTCCCCCGCTTCGCGCATCCGCCGCAGTTGCTGGACCATCGGGTAGTAGCGTAGGTTGTGACAGGTGGCGTTACGAAGCGACGTCGCCGCCGCCAGCTCCGTGAGCGCGGCGGCATCCGCGCTCGTCATCGCGAGCGGCTTCTCGCAGAGAACGTGCTTGCCGGCCTCGAGTGCGGCCGATGCCATCGCGACGTGTCGGGCGTTCGGCGTGCAGATGTGAACGGCGTGAATGTCCGGGTCGCGGAGAATGGCGCGGTAATCACCCTCGGCCCGGTCCACGCCGAATGCGTCGGCGAGCGTGCGGGCCTTCTCTTGGCTACTGCCCGCCACGGCGGCCACATCGACAAACCCCAGCCGCCGCACCGCCTCGAGGTGAACCCGGCCCATGAAACCGGTTCCAAAGATCGCCGCGCGCACCCGCGTGGTCACCAAGACGCTCCAGAGGATATCAGAGACACTCAGGCGCGGTGGCTCGTGGTAGCCTGACCGCCGGATGACCACGCCCGCGTCTGCGATCGACCCGATTCCGGGCGAACGGCGCGACCGGACCCTGATCAAGGGCCTCCTCGCGCACCTGGCACGCGTCCGCGATCAACGCTGGACGTCGCTCGACTTTCCCGACGAGCGGATCCGCTCCAGGGCCGCGGTTCACGTGATCGCGATGGAGGAGACGGGCCGCACGACAGCCATCGAGCACGTGTCGATGGACAAGCTGGCCGCCGACGATGAGGTGACGCAACGGTGGCTGGGAGCCGTGGTGCCCCTCGAGCAGGATCGTGCGCTGCGCATTCCAGCGTTCCACGTTGACGTGATGGTCCGTCTCGGCGTCGTCCCGACGGGCGTCGCCGAACAGCTCGTCGTCGGGGCGCTTCAGGGCTGGTGCGTCCGTCACCTTCGCACGGCGCCTGAAGGCGAGTCGAGCCATGTGTTCACCGTCGCGGGCACACCCGTGCGCCTCCAGGTGGACAAGACACCCTGTCCCGGAGAGCCGGGTGGGCTTTCGATTACTCGAGCCGAGCTCCCGCGGAATTTCGAAGTGGTTGTCCAGAATCGCCTGCAACGCTATCTCGGTACGCTCGTGTCCGCGTCGGCCGATCGATATGTGTTGCTGTTCGAAAAAGGCGACGGCCTGTGGAGCGTCAGCCAGCTCCGCACGGAATTGGCGGCTTCCCTCGACTTTCCCGATTTGAATCGCGTGCACGAAATCTGGGTGGTCGATACGAGGGCGTGGTCAACCGATGACGCGCTCGTGTACCGGCGCGTCATGCCGCCGCCGGCGTGACAATCGAGACCCCTGAGCCCTTCCCGCTCATCGCCGCGCGTACCCCATTGAACCGAGACGCAGGCCCGGCAAGCCACCTGTAAGCCTCTCCAAGCAATGGAGGCATTGTTCACGCCAGGGCATCCCGCGGCTCGGAGGAGGGTAGTCCAATGGTGATTCGACATCTACGAGTCGCGGCGATCGGTGCCCTGTTCCTGGGCCTGGCGGCGGCCGCCTCGACCCATGCGTGGCCCGTCAACAACCACACCAACTACTTGACGTTCAGCCGCGCCGTGGCGCTGCCGGGCGTTGAGCTGGCGGCGGGCACCTATATCTTCGAGACGCCGGACAACGCCATGGCGAACTCGATCGTGCGGGTCTCGAGCCGCGACCGCAGGACGGTTTATCTGACGGCATTCACCCGCGAGGTCGAGCGTCCACGCGATGACAACGGCAAATTGATCGTTTTGGTTGGTGAAACGGCCGCCGGCGCGGCGCAGCCCATCACGGCGTGGTTCCCGCTCGGCGAACAGGTCGGGCACCGGTTCGTCTATGGCGAATAGGGATCACGAAGGGCTTAGGGCTCAGGGCTCAGGGCTAAGGGCTGATGCTCAGCGTCATCGCTCTTAGCCCTCAGCTCTTATGTAGGGCAAATCCCCTCCCGAATCGTGGGCACTCTCATGGTCGCGGTGATGCATGTACCACTCGCCGCCATCACGAAATCGTAAGGGGCCGCGTCGGAAAATATTTCTGCGATCACCACTCATCTTCCCTGCGGCTTGCGCCGATACACGACGCATCAGGGAGGTGTGGAATGTGGAACCAGGAAGGACCCAAGCAGAAAGGCCCCGCGACCCCTCAGCCAAGCCCCTTAACGGCTCAGCCAGGCCCCGTCGCTGAGCCGAAGCTCGCGCCGGAGCGGCGCAACGCCGCGTGGATCGGCAAATCGGTCTTCATCAAGGGCGAGCTCATCAGTGACGAAGACCTGACGATCGACGGCCGAATCGAGGGGACCATTGCGCTCGGCGAGCACTGCCTGACCGTCGGGGTCGGAGCAGCCATTCAGGCGAACCTCACGGCCCATACGCTGATCATCAGCGGCGCCGTCACGGGGAACGTGAAGGCGACCGATCGGATCGACATCCGGGAAACAGGATCGGTGGACGGTGACATCACCACACCACGCCTGGCTGTCCGGGACGGAGCCGTTCTCCGCGGACGCATCGACGTGGACGCGCCGGCACAGAAAGTTCAGAAGTTCCCGGTCGCCGTGTAGGTTGGGTTGAAAGGTGGCACACCTACCGGCACAGTGCTCGGTAGGCGTGTCACCGGTGCCCCCCAAATAGAAAGTTCAAAGCGCAAAGTTCAAAGTGGAAAGTGACTGGCTCACTTACTTCCCCACTTACTTTTCACTTTAACCTTTGCACTTTCCACTTTCTCGAGGTTGGGCGGCAAGCAACGAGAGAGTGGCACACCCACCGCCACAGTGCGCGGTAGGCGTGTCAGTGAAACTCGGGAGGCGCCAACATACCGGATCTAGGCGGGATGTTGGCGGGGTCGACGGGACTCGAACCCGCGGCCTCCGCCGTGACAGGGCGGCGTTCTAGCCAACTGAACTACGACCCCAAGAAGAAAGTCCAAAGTCCAAAGTGCAAAGTAGAAAGTGACTTCTCTAACTGACTTTTCACTGACTTTTTCACTTTACCCTTTGCACTTTGCACTTTCCACTGTCTCGAGATTGGGCGGTACAGGATTCGAACCTGTGACAGCCGGCGTGTAAAGCCGGTGCTCTACCACTGAGCTAACCGCCCGGCATGACCACGGAATCGGCTCCGGCTGTCCACTAAAACATCCCATTATACGTTGCCTTCCAGACGAGCAGCAACACGGAGACGACCAGACCGACGACCGCGCGATACTCGCGGTTGACCATCGCGCGCGCCAGGCTGAATCGACGGCGCTCGACATCGATGCCGGGGCTGCCGGCCTTGTCGGCGACGCCCGCGCGGCGATACTCCTCGTACTCGTCCCCAAAAGCCCGTCGCAGGAATGCCTCTTCATTCCGGATGGCCGCCGTCAGCGTGATCAGGAGATACGCCGCGATCACCACCGCGGCGACGAGGCTTCCAGACGCAATCGCCACACCGGCGCCCATCATCGACGAGCCGACGTACAGAGGGTGCGCCACAAATCGATAGGGCCCGGAGCTCGTGACCTCGCGCGATTTGTTGAGGTGACCGGCCGCCCAGATGCGGACCCCTTCGCCTGCCACGGCCACCACCAGACCGGGAAGAATCGTCGCCGCCGTCGGATGGGCCAACCAGAACACCAGCGCACCGCACGCGAAGCCCGAGGCCACGCGCAGCCGAGAAATGACGTACGTCAGGCGTGACACGAGCCCTGGGTCAGGAGACACGGCGCCCTCGGGCGAGACGACGATCGATGGCGGCCAACACTTCGTCCACCTGAATATCTGTCAGGCACATCGTCTCCAGCTTGCAGCGCCGCAGGTGATGGCACTGGCACGACGCGTCGCGCGACACCACGACGTCGGACGGCGCCCACGGACCATTGCGCGTCGGCCGTGTCGGTCCGTAGATGCCGACAAGGGGTGTCCCGACGGCCGCGGCGATGTGCGCCGGCCCCGTATCGCCGGAGACAAACAGCGTCGCGCCTCGAGAGAGCGCCACGAGATCGGCGATCGACGTGCGCGGCGAAAGCATCGCGGCGCCGCCCGACGCCGACACGACCTCTTTGGCGAGCGACTCCTCGCCAGGACCCCACAGCACCACGGAGGTCAGCGCGTGCCTGTCGCGCAGCGCGGCCGCCACGGCGCCCAGTCGCGACGGCGCCCACCGTTTGGTCGGCCAGGCCGCGCCGGGATTGAGCAGCGCGTACCGGCCGTTCGTTCGCGTGCTCACCTCCCCGGCCACGTCAGACGCGACCGGCTCGATGGGAAATTCCGGCGTCGCGACGCGGATGCCGAGCGGCTCGAGCAACCCCAGATTGGTCCACATGACGTGCGTTTCGTCCGGGTGATACATGCCGCCGCCGCCCGGGTCGTGCACTTCGGTGTAGAACGGACGCGCCCACCGCTCGCGCACGTAACGCGACGAGAAACCCACGACCCGGGTGGCCCCCGAGAGGCGCGCGAAGAACGCCGACTTCAGCAAGCCCTGCAGGTCGAGCGCGACATCGTACTTGCTGCGGCGCAGCTCCCGAATGGCGTCAAAGACACCGGTACCGCCGCGGGCGCCACCGGTCGCATCGCCACGATCGTTGATGACGAGCCGGCGATCGATGACGGGCACGAGATCGAGGATCTCGCGGTGCTTCGCGCTGACGAGCCAGTCGAGGCGGACAGCCGGAAACGCCCGGCGCAACGCCGCAGCCACGGGCAGCGCGTGGACGATGTCGCCAAGCGCTCCGAGCTTGACGATGAGGACGCGCTTGATGGGGATCGATTCAGCCACGCGTGAGCCGTGCCACCAGCGCGCGGGTCGAGTGCGACTTGGGTCCGCCGACGATGCTGGTGCGGCCGCCGTAGGCAGAAACGACCGCGCGTTCCGGCACCGTGTCGATGGTGTAATCGGTGCCCTTGCAGTGCACGTCGGGCGTGACCAGCCTCAACAGCGGTTCGACGGTTGGCGTGCTGAAGACGATGACGTAGTCGACGTCGCGAAGACCGGCGACCAGTTCCGCGCGATCGGCGGCGCTCATCACGGGCCGGCCCGGTCCCTTGAGCGCCGCGGCCGACGGATCGTCGTTGACGGCGACGACAAGACAGTCGCCTTCCTTCGCCGCCGCTTGCAGGTAGCGCACGTGACCGACGTGCAGCAGGTCGAAGCAGCCGTTGGCAAACGCGATGGCGTGCCCGGCGGCGCGCTCTCGCGCCGCGGCCTGCGCCAACTCGCGTTCAGATACGACCTGTCCCATAACTGAAAGTTCAAAGTGAAAAGTGCAAAGTGCAAAGTCAAAGTGCAAAGTCAAAGTGCAAAGTGCGTTCGACGTTCTCCGTTTGGCGTTTTCCGTTTTCCGTTTTACGTTTTCCTACCCTGAGGCGGACCTTCCTGCGACCAGTGCTCGAGCGACGTGTCGTGGTCTCGTGTCACGGCGCCGGCAAGCTCCTGCGCCGACACCGTGGCCGTGCCGCGCTTCATGACAACCAGGCCACCGGCATAGTTGGCGAGGCGCGCCGCTTCGAAAAACGACGCGCCGGCGGCCAGCGCGAGGCTGCACGTGGCGATGACGGTGTCGCCCGCGCCCGTCACGTCGGTCACTTCGTCGGCGCCGAAAATGGGCACGTGAATCGTCGGCTGCTTCGGCTGGAACAGCGCCATCCCGCGGCTGCCTCGCGTGACGAGCACGGCCTGCATGCGCGCGCGCCGCAACAAGAGCCGGCCGGCCCGTTCGAGCACGTCGAGGTCGTCGTCGATGGCGACGCCGAGCACCTGTTCAATCTCCGACTCGTTCGGCGTGCACATCGTCAGGCCCCGATACTCGAGCAGACGGTGGCGCGAATCGATGAGCACCGGAATCGGCCGGCGGCGCGAGCGCCGCGCGACTCTCGACCGAATCGTGGCGGCGAGCGCAGGCGTGACGAGGCCCGACCCGTAGTCGGACAGCAGCACCGCGTCGCACGAATCGGCGAGTGCCGCAACCTTCTTTGCAAACGCGCCGCTCACGTTGCGGGCAAGGGGCCATCCGCTCTCGCGGTCGATGCGGACCACCTGCTGCCGGGCGGCGTGGACGCCGCCGGCGAGGATGCGCGTCTTGACCGGCGTCCGGTAGGCCTTCGCGCGCACGACGTGCGACCGTTCGACGCCGCGGTGAAAGCTGCTCAGCAGCCGCCCGCCTTCGGGGTCGCCGCCCACCAGTCCCGCCAGACGCGCGCGGCCACCGAGGGCCGCCACGTTGTTCGCCGCGTTGCCGGCGCCGCCGGCCACCATCTGCGTCGCGTCGTACTTGAGAATCAGCACGGGCGCTTCGCGGGACACGCGAGCGACGTCGCCGTAGATGAATTCGTCGGCAATCAGATCGCCGACGATCAGCACTCGGCGGCTGGCGAATCCGTCGATGAGCCCGAGCAGACGTTCCTTCCGCTCGGCTTCGCCGGGCAATGGGTGCACGGAGCGCGCAATAAGCATGGGTCTCTAGAGTCTGCCGAGCATCCAGCTGGTGGCCGCGATCAAGTTGTCCACGACGGCGTCGGCGGCCAGATTGGCCGGGGGCCTCTGCTCTTCCGTCATACCGTATCCCGTTCTCACCAGCACGCTCTCGGCGGACACCGCGCGGCCGAGGGCCACGTCAACCCACCGGTCGCCGACGACAAACGAACGGCGGGGATCGACGCCGAATTCGCGCGCCGCGCGATCGACCAGCCCGCGGCCCGGCTTCCGGCAGTCGCAGGCCTGCGCGTATCCCTTCACCTTGCCGTCGATATGGTGGGGACAATAGTAATACGCGTCGATATGCGCGCCACCGGCCGCGAGCATGTCCGCCATGTGCCGGTGCACATCGTCCACGACCGCTTCGGTGAAGAACCCGCGGGCCACGCCCGACTGATTGGTGACCATGACGACGGCCAGACCCGCGCGATTGAGGGCGCGGATGGCATCGATTGTGTACGGATAGAACTCCACCCGCTCGGGACGATCGAGGTAGCCCACTTCTTCGATGATGGTGCCGTCGCGATCGAGAAATGCCGCGCGTCCCGTGAACGCGGCAGGCGCCGGCTTCGCGGAGCTCGTCACAACATCCGCCGCGTCGCGTCGAGCACGCGGGGTACGTCGACGCCCCGCATGCAACGGTGATCGATCGGACATTCACGCAGCATGCAGGGCCGGCACCACACCGGATGGGTCAGGACGGTGACGTGGCTTGGGGCTCGGGGCTCGGGGCCAGGGGCTTGCGGCTCGGAGATCGCGGCCACGGGTGCCGTCAGGCGCTCGTTGGTGGGTCCGAACACGGCGGTGACGTTCACTCCGAGGGCAGCGGCCAGGTGCGCCGCGCCGGAATCGTTGGCGACCAGGGCGCGGCAATTCACCAGGACCGAAGCCAGCGCCGGGAGATCGGTCTTGCCGACGAGATCGACGACCGTGGCGCGCCCGGCCAGCGCCCGCACCACCTCCGCGCCCGTCTTCGCGTCGGCTGACGATCCCAACACGACCGTCCTCATGCCGTCGCCGGCAAGAGCAGCCGCGAGATCGGCGAAGGCAGCCGGCGGCCAGCGCTTCGCGGATCCGTACGCGCCGCCAGGCGCGAGCGCGACGAGCGGCGTGCGTCCGTCCCAGCCGGCTCGCTCGAGAATCCCGGCGCCGGCAGCCCGTTGCCCGGACGGAACCGCCAGGCGCGGCACGCTCGGACCGTTCGGAAAACCGAGCGAGCTGACAAGCTGCTGGTAGTACGCGATTTGATGGAGGCCGGCAGGCGCGCGCGGCACAGCGCGCGTGAGCAGCCACGCGCGCCAGTCCGTCCGGTAGCCCCACCGCTCAGGGACTCCGGCGCGCTTCACGATCAACGCGGAATGAAACGAGTTCGGCAGCAGGACGGCCGCATCGCAACCGTCGAGCGCCGATGGTCGGTCTTTCTGGAGGGTGACCACCTCGTCAACGTCGCCGACGAGTGTGAAAAGCGGAGCGACCGAGGGCCGTGCGGCGACGACCATCGACGTGCCTGGCTGTCCCCTGCGCACATCCGCTATCGCGGGCAGCGCCATCACCGCGTCGCCCAGCCAGTTCGGCGCGACCACCACGAGACGTTTCACAGTGGTTTAATAGTATCAATGAAGATTGCGCTCCTTCAGATCAATCCCACGGTGGGCGACTTCGCCGGCAACGCGCAGCTCATCGCCGACGCGTCTGCCGCCGCCGGCCGCGCGGGCGCCGATCTGGCGGTGACGCCGGAGTTGGCTCTCGCCGGGTATCTTCCGCGCGACCTCCTGCTGAGCCCGGGGTTCGTGAGCCGCTGCTGGGATGCGGCGCACGAGCTGGCCAGAACGCTCGCCGGAGGACCCGCCGTACTCGTGGGGCTGCCCGAGGCCAACACCTCCGATGAAGGACGTCCGCTGTTCAACACGGCCGTCCTGATGCGTGACGGTCGGATGGACCAGCGATTCCGCAAGACGCTGCTGCCCACATACGATGTCTTCGACGAAGACCGGTACTTCGAGCCGTTTCACGGCCCGCAGGTGCTCGAGCTCTGCAGCCGCCGCCTTGGCATCAGCATCTGCGAAGACGTCTGGAACGATCGCGATTTCTGGAAGCGGCGCCGCTATCACGTCGATCCCGTTCTCGAGCTGGTCGGCGCCGGGGCCGAAGCCATCGTGAATCTGTCGGCCTCGCCGTTCTCGATCGGCAAGCCTCATCTGCGCGCGCAGATGCTCGGCAGCATGGCCGCGAAACACCACCGGGCCGTCCTGTACGTGAATCAGATTGGCGGCAACGACGATCTGGTCTTCGACGGCCAGAGCTCGGCCTGGAACGCCGGGGGCTCACTGATTGCTCGAGGCCGCTCGTTTGCCACCGACATCGTGATCGTCGATCTCGACGCGAGCACACCGCTCGCGCTTCTCCCCGAGCCGGCCGCCGAGGCTCAAATCTGGGACGCGCTCGTGCTGGGCACGAGAGACTACGTCAGGAAGTGCGGATTCTCATCCGTCCTGCTTGGACTTTCGGGGGGCATCGATTCCGCGCTGACGGCCGCGATTGCCGCCGAGGCCGTGGGACCGGACCACGTGCTCGGCGTGCTGATGCCCTCGCCCTATTCGAGCCGGGGAAGCATCGACGACTCGGTCGAGCTCGCGCATCGCCTCGGCATCGACACGCTGACGCTGCCGATTGAGCCGGCCATGAAAGTCATGGAACAGACGCTCGAAGGGGCGTTCCGTGGAATGGCGGCCGACGTCACCGAGGAAAACATCCAGGCGCGCCTTCGCGGCAACCTCCTGATGGCGCTGTCGAACAAACGCCGGGCGCTGCTGCTGACCACCGGCAACAAGTCGGAGCTGGCCGTCGGCTACTGCACGCTGTATGGCGACATGTCGGGTGGTCTTGCGGTCATCGCGGACGTGCCGAAGACGATGGTGTATCGCGTCGCCAGATGGCTGAACGCGGCGAGGGAACACGCGGTCATCCCCGAGGCCGTCCTGACCAAAGCCCCGTCGGCCGAGCTGCGTCTGAACCAGACCGATCAGGATTCACTGCCTCCGTACGACGTGCTCGACGACATCCTGCAGCGACACATCGAGCAGCACGAGCCGGCCGACACCATCATCGCCGCCGGGTTCGACGCGGCGACGGTCCGCCGCGTGCTCGGCCTCGTCGGTCGGGCGGAGTTCAAGCGGAAGCAGGCGGCGCCGGGCTTGAAAGTCACCGACCGCGCCTTCGGCACCGGTTGGCGCATGCCGATTGCGGCCAAGGTCAACCCTTAGCCGTCGCAGCAGTAGAATAGGCGCCAGTGACTCGCGCTGGAAGATCGAGGTGGAGCATGGCACGCAGAGGCTTCGCTGTTCTGCTCGCAGGCCTGGCGGCACTCGTCGCGGCGGGGCCGGCGCTCGCCCATCATTCGTTTGCCGCGGAGTTCGACGCCGACAAGCCCGTGACGGTCAAGGGCGTGATCACCCAGGTTCGGTTGGAAAACCCGCACTCGTGGTTCTTCCTCGACGTGACCAACGCCAGCGGCCAGATCGAGAAATGGAGCTTCGAGGCCAGCACGCCGACCTCGCTCATCCGCAGCGGCGTCAAGCCGGGTGTCATCAAGGCCGGCGACGAAGTGACCATCAAGGGCTATCACGCTCGCGACGCATCGCAGAACGCGGGCGCCGCCCGCGAGCTCGTGATGGCGGACGGCCGCGCGTTTGCCGTCGGGCCCGCCTTCGCGCCGCAACGCTGAGAGAGCATTGTCAAATGACGCGTAGGGCTGAAGGCGCCCTCAGCCCTGACAGAAGCGAATTTCGTAACGCGCAAAGTCAGGAGAACGTCAACATGAAGCGCGCATGCATCACGTCGGCGGCGGCCCTCGTATTTCTGGGATCGGTCAGTGCGGGCCGCGCGGCGGCCCAGGCCGGCGTCGCTCCGGCGGCCGCGTCCGCACCCGCGCCGGCGCCGCGCATGGCGGACGGCCGCCCGGATCTATCGGGCGTGTGGTGGCCGGGCCGCGACCTCCCGGTGGCGCCGCTCACGAGCACTCCGCCCGCGCCACGACCGGCGAACACGCCGCCCCCGGCGCCACGACCGCGGCCGGTCAACTTCGCCAGCTTCTACCAGCCGTGGGCGATCGAAAAGGCCAGAACGCTCAGCGACAAGGACGATCCGTCGCTGCGATGCGTGCCGGTCGCCTTCGGCACCGTGAACGTGAGCCTGTACGGTCTGGGCTTCGTCGGCCAGATCGTCCAGTCGCCCGGCTTCGTCGTCCTGCTGACGGAGACGTATCACAGCTTCAAGCTCATCCCCACGGACGGGCGCAAACATCGCGACGATGTGCCGCCGTCGTTCCGCGGCGACTCGGTGGGCCGCTGGGAGGGCGACACGCTGGTCGTTGACACGACGAACTTCGCCGACTCGAACTGGATGAGCGCCGAAGGCATCGTGTCGTTTCACTCCGACGCGCTGCACATCGTCGAACGCTACCGGCGCGTGGACAAGGCCACGCTCGAGGTCGAGGCCGTCATCGAAGACCCCAAAGTCCTGACGGGACCGTGGACGGTTCCCAAGCAGACGCTGCGGCTCGCGCCCTTCGATCAGATCATGGAAGTCGGGTGCACGGGAACCGAAAGCGCCGCGCTGATGGACGCCGCGTCGAAGCAGAACTACGGGAAGAAGTGAGCTAGAGCCCGTTGTCGCGCCAGCGGCGGTGCATCCAGAGCCACAAGTCGGGATGGCGCCGCACGTACATCTCGAGCACGTCCGTACAGCGCTGCGTAAATTCCCGGATGGCGTCTTCGGTGTCGGCCGGCGGCGGCGCGACGGGATGTTCGTAGATCAGACGGTACCGTCCCTTTCCGATCGGCAGGGCGAACACGGGCACGACCGGCGCGCCCGTCCGAAGCGCCAGCGCCGCGACGGCAGACGTCGTCGCCGCCCGGCGCTCGAAAAACTCGACCACGACGGCGTCCGGCCCGTGGATGTGCTGGTCGATGAGCACCGCGACGCCGTGGCGGTCCTGCAGCATCCGCATCACGCGGCGGATCGTGCCCTGACGATAGATGACCGTGTTGCCGGTGCGCTGACGGATGCGCTCGAGCACGGCGTTCAGGCGCACGTTGTCGAGCGCGCGCGCCAGCACGCCAATCGGCTCGAAGCGGAGCGGGTGCGCGATGGCGTGCAGCTCCCAGAAGCCGAAATGGCCGGTGATGAACAACACGCCCTTCCCCTGCGCGTAGGCCAGGCGCGCCCGCTCCTCGCCGTCGAACTCCACGCGCGCCAGCATCTGCTGCGGAGCCAGCGTGCTGAACTTGAGCGTTTCGAACACCTGCCGGATGAAGTGCGCGAACGCCGCGCGGAGAATCGTGCGGCGCTCCGGCGCCGATCGCAACGGAAACGCCGCGGCGAGATTGGCCTCCGCGATGCGGCGGCGGGCGCGATCGAACGTATACCACAGGAGGCCGAACAGGCCCGCGCACGCCCGCACCAGTGGCGCCGGCATCGCGCTGATCGTCTTGACGATGAGGTACAGCAGATGCTCGAGCGCGTGTTTCATCTCAGGCGCTCGAACAGCCATGCGCGGAACTGTTCCGCCGGCTCGACGGTCGCCGTCAGCGGCACGGCCGCAATCGGCAGGTCTTCCAAATCGCACACGGTCCACCGCACCGCGTCTTTGTCGGTCGTGAGGACGATGGCGGCCGCCGCCGATTTCGCGGCGGCGGCGACGCGGGCGACGTCGCGCGCGGTGAATCGATGGTGGTCGCGAAACGCCATGGTGCCGACGACCTGCCAGCCCGCGGCGACGACATCGGAGAAGAAACGCTCGGGCCGGGCGATGCCCGCCGTCGCAAACACGCGCGACTGTTCGGGCACGACGACCGTGTCGCCGCTCCGCACCATGCGAGGCGGTCCAAGCTGGCGCGTGCCGCGAAACACCTGCGCCACGCCGAGCGCGCGTCCCACGCGCTCGGCCGCCGGCAGATAGCCCGCGTCCACAATCGCGGCGTGGGCGTGTCTGGCCGCCCCGAGCCGTTCGCGCAGACGCCCCGCCGGAAGCGGCCGGTCGTTCAGGTCGTCTTCTCCCGTCACGAGCAGCTCGACGTCGCGCGCCAGCTCGAAATGCTGAAACCCATCGTCGAGAATGTGGACGGTCGCGCCCAGGCGGCGTTCGGCCAGGCAGCCGGACAGGAAGCGATCGGCGCCGACCGCGACGATGGCGCCGGGGACGGCGCGCGCCAGCATGAGCGGTTCGTCGCCGGCTTCGTCGATGCCGGCGAGCACGCGCCTGCCGTCGGACACCACCGTGACGCCGGCCGCCGCGGTCCGCCGGCCGTAGCCGCGACTGAGGATCGCCGGACGTTCACCGTGCGCGATGAGGAGCCGCGCCAGGTGTTCGACGATCGGCGTCTTGCCGGTGCCGCCGACGCGCAGGTTCCCCACGCTGACGACCGGACGCGACAGGCGGTGCCGCCGCTCGGGATGGCGGGCGTACCAGTCGCGCCGCCATGCGGCCGCCGCGCCGTACACAGCGCTGAGAGTCTGAATCAATCAGTGCACTCGCCGGAAGGGCCGGACGACGCCTCCCGACCCCACGGGAGGAAGCAGCTCCGCGATCACGGCGAGCGTTTTGTCTTTCGCGCCGCGGTTGGCTTCGACGAGCGCGCGCGCCGCCGCGCCGAGCCGCGCGCGGTGCACGGGATCGCGGACGAGGGCCAGCATCGCCTCGTCGAGCTCGCGGTCCGACTGCACCTGAATCGCCGCGCCGTTTCTGACAAACGCCTCGGCGATTTCCCGGAAGTTCTGCATGTGCGGTCCGAACACGACGGGCTTGCCGAAGATGGCCGGTTCGAGGATGTTGTGTCCGCCGTGATCGGCAAGGCTGCCGCCGACGAAGACCGCCGTCGCCACCTGGTAGAGCTGCGCCAGCTCGCCAATCGAATCGAGCACCACCACGTCGGCGCGCGGCTCGGCGTCGATCGGCAGCTCCGAGCGCCGGATGGTGACGAACCCGGCGTCGCGGGACAGCCGCTCGACTTCCGTGAACCGTTCGGGCTGTCGCGGCGCGAGGATCATCAGCGCGTGCGGCAGGGTGGTCTTGATCTTCGCGAACGCCTTCAGGACGGCGGTCTCTTCGCCGCGCATCGTGCTTCCGGCGACGATCACGGTCCGATTGGCCGAGATGCGGAAGAACCGCAGCGCGCGCTCACGCGGTTTGCCATGGCCGAAGCCGGCGCCCGCGGCCGGCGGCACGTCGAGCGAATCGAACTTCAGGCTTCCGGTCACCGAGACGCGGTCGGTGCGCGCGCCCAGGTCCACCAGGCGGCTGGCCGACTCGTCGCTCTGCATGCAGAACCGATCGACGTTGGCCAGCACGCGGCGGAAAAACGGCCGAATCATGCGGTAGCGCGGGTAGGAGCGCGACGAGATGCGCCCGTTGATGACAATCGTCTTCACGCCCTGTTTGCGGCAGACGCGGAGCAGATTGGGCCAGATCTCGGTCTCCATCATGATGAAGAGCCGCGGGTTCACGAGCTTGAGCGTACGGCGTACGATGAACGTCCAGTCGAACGGAAAGTAGAACACGGCGTCCACGACCGACCCGAGGCTGGCCCGCGCGACTTGCTGGCCGGGAATGGTGGTGGTGGACAGAAAGAGCCGCAGCCGCGGGTAGCGCGCCTTGAGATCCGCGGCCAGCGCGCGCGCGGTCAGCGCCTCCCCCACCGATACGGCATGAATCCAGATCGACGGCTCGCCGTCGAGGTTGAACGAGATCGGCAGGTAGCCGAGCCGCTCGCGCAGGCTGCCGATGTACTTCTTGTACCGAATCGCCTGATACACGAAGTACGGCGAGACGACCACAAAAGCGAGCAGCGTCAGCAGGCTGTAGACGAGGTACATACGCCCCTGGAGACTAAGAGTTGCCTGGAATTAACGGAAGGGCCTCACGGAATTGCGCTTAGAGACACGAAATTATAGCGTTGCGGTTTGACCCTCCGCAAGCGCGTTCATTAGAATGTTGTGTTTGTCTTCTCGAATCTCGTGACGGTCTGCAGGGATGCTCTGGAGGATACAGGATGTCTGTGAAAGTCGGCATCAACGGTTTCGGACGCATCGGCCGCAATATCATGCGGGCGGCGCTCGCCGACAAGAACATCGACTTCGTTGCGGTCAACGACCTGACGAACGCCGCGACGCTGGCGCACCTCCTGAAGTACGACTCGGTGATTGGCAACCTGCACGCGCGGGTCGAGGCCAAAGGAGATGCCATCTCGGTGGACGGCGACGAGTTCAAAGTGTTGTCGCTGCGCGACCCGGCGCAACTGCCGTGGAAGGACCTGGGCGTTGACGTCGTGTTCGAATCGACCGGGCTCTTCACGACGCGCGATGGCGCCGCCAAGCACATCGCCGCGGGGGCGAAAAAAGTCGTCATCACCGCGCCCGCCAAGGGACAGGACCTGACGGTGGTCCTCGGCGTCAACGCGGAGATGTACGACCCGGCCAAGCACCACATCATCTCGAACGCGTCCTGCACGACCAACTGCCTCGCGCCGGTTGCCAAAGTCATCCACCAGAAGTTCGGAATCAAGAAAGGCTGGATGACGACGATTCATTCGTATACCAACGATCAGCAGCTGCTCGATCTGCCGCACAAAGACCTCCGGCGGGCGCGCGCGGCGGCGCTGTCGATGATTCCCACCACCACGGGCGCGGCGGCGGCGGTGGGCGAAGTGCTCCCGGAGCTGAAGGGCAAACTCGACGGCTTCGCGATGCGCGTGCCGACGCCGAACGTGTCGGTGGTCGATCTGGCCGCGATTCTGAACAAGAACACGACGGCTGAAGAAGTGAACGCGGCGCTCAAGGACGCGGCGGCGGGCGCGCTGAAGGGCATCCTCGAATACTCGACCGAAGAGCTCGTGTCGATCGACTTCAAGGGCAACCCGCACTCGTCGATCGTGGACTCGGCGTACACCAAGGTGATGGACGGCGACTTCGTGAAGCTCCTGTCGTGGTACGACAACGAGTGGGGCTACTCGAACCGCTGCGTGGATTTGCTCCGGCTGCTGGTGAAGAAAGGCTTGTGAAGCTCTCGATTCGTGATCTCGAGCTGAAGGGCCGGCGCGTGTTCGTCAGGGTCGATTTCAACGTGCCCCTGAAGGACGGCGTGATCGGAGACGACACGCGCATCCGCTCGTCGCTCCCCACGATCAACTACGCCCTCGAGCACGGCGCACGCGTCGTCCTGGCCAGTCATCTCGGACGACCCAAGGGGAAGCCGGCGCCCCAGTTCAGCCTGCGCCCGGTGGCCGATCGCCTGTCGCAGCTGCTCGCCCGGCCCGTGACGTTCGCCGCCGACTGCATTGGCGAGGTCGCCACGGAAGCCCTCGCGTCCGGCGACGTCGTCCTGCTCGAGAACCTCCGCTTCCATCCCGAAGAAGAGAAGAACGATCCCGCGTTCGCGGCGGCTCTGGCCTCGCTGGCCGATCTGTACGTGGATGACGCGTTTGGAGCGGCGCATCGCGCGCATGCGTCGGTTGACGCAATCACGCGCTGCCTGCCGCGCGCGGCGGCCGGGCTGCTGATGGAACAGGAGCTCCGCTACCTCGGCCACGTGCTCGAGTCGCCCGAGCGTCCGTTTGTCGCCATCCTCGGCGGCGCGAAAGTGTCGGACAAGATCGAGGTGATCGAGAACCTGCTGGGAAAGGTCGATCGGCTGATCATCGGCGGCGCGATGGCGTACACGTTCTTCAAGTCGCGCGGCGTGCCGATCGGCAAGTCGCTCGTGGAAGACGACAAGCTCGAAGCTTCCCGAGCCATCGAGGACCACGCGAAGGCACGCCACATCGTCTTCGCGCTGCCGATCGATCACGTCGTGACGGACAAGATCGACGGCACCGGATCCAAAGACACGCTGCTCGTCACCGACCCGTCGATAGGCGATCGCATGGGCGTGGACATCGGTCCCATGACAATCGGCACGTACGAGACGCTGCTGGCCGACGCGAAGACGGTCGTGTGGAACGGGCCCATGGGGATCTTCGAAGTCGACGCGTTTGCCGCCGGCACAAACAGTGTGGCGCGTGCGGTGGCGAACGTGCACGGCACGACGATTGTCGGCGGAGGCGATTCGATTTCGGCGGTGAAGAAGGCCGGCATCGCCGACCGCATCACCCACATTTCCACCGGCGGCGGCGCCTCGCTCGAATTCCTCGGCGGCCGCATACTGCCGGGCGTGGCGGCACTGACAGAGAAGGCTGGAAGGTAGGCAGGATCGCATGAGAACACCTTGCATCGCCGGCAACTGGAAGATGTTCAAGACCGTGAGCGAGACAATCGTGTTCGTGAAGGAGCTTCGCGGTCTGATGAAGGACGTCGACGACGTGGATATCGTGATCGGCCCGCCGTTCACGGCGCTTCACGCGGCGGCCACGGCGGCCAGAGACAGCAACATCGCCGTCGCTGCGCAAGACCTGCACTGGGAGCGCGAAGGGGCGTTTACCGGGGAGGTGTCGGCCGCGATGATCGAGGAGGCCGGCGCCGAATACGTGATCATCGGCCACTCGGAGCGCCGGCGGCTGTTCGGCGAGAACGACGTCATCGTCAACCGAAAAGTCATGGCCGCCATCAGTGGGAACCTCGTCCCCATCATGTGCGTGGGCGAGACGCTCGAAGAACGCGAGCGGAACGAGACGCTCGCGATTCTCGATCGGCAGGTCAAGGACGGTCTCGACCGCATCACCGCGGAACAGTTGGCCCGACTGGTGGTCGCCTACGAGCCGGTGTGGGCGATTGGCACCGGGCGCAACGCCACCGCGGCGCAGGCCGGCGAGGCGCACGCCCACATCCGCGCGCGGCTGCGGCAGTGGTTCGGGGGCGATGCCGCGGACGCGTGCCGTGTGATCTACGGAGGCAGCGTCAAGCCCGACAACATCAGCCAGCTCATCGCCGAACCTGACGTGGACGGCGCGCTGGTGGGTGGCGCCAGCCTCGATCTCAAGAGCTTCTCCGACATCGTGACCGGCAGCCGCCCCGCTGCGGTATAATCCGTAGTTCGAAAGACGCCTATGATCCTCTACTACGCGCTCACGACGGTATACGTGATCATCTGCCTGATGCTGCTGCTGGTCATTCTTCTGCAGCAGGGCAAGGGCGGCGACATGGCCAGCGCCTTCGGCGGCGGCTCGAGCCAGACCGCGTTTGGCGCGCGCGGCGGCGCGACGCTCATGACGAAGTTGACGGCCATCTTCGCCGTGCTCTTCATGCTGGGCTCGTTGACGCTGGCCATCATGGGACAGCGCGGACCGGGGTCGCTCATGGGCGGCACGCCGGCGCCGCCACCGGCGGCGACCAAGCCCGCCACTCCGGCGCCCGCGACAACACCCACAGGGACAACACCGACAGGATCGACGCCCGCATCCGCGCCCGCTGCGGGGGCGCCCGCGGCGCCGTCGACACCGACCGCGACACCAGTACCCACACCGGCACCGGCGACGCCTCCTGCGGAAGCCACGCCTCCGGCGAAGTAGTCGAGATATTCCCGGCCCCGCCTCGGTCGCTGCAGCGGAGCGTCACTTCACGGCGCAGCGTAGACGATCTGCATCAGATCCCAACTGGAGAAGAAGTTCGAAGTGCGTGTGCACTGGAGACGCACTCTGAGCTCACCGTTGCCGGACGTGCCACTCACGAAATCGGCCAGCGTGCCTCCGGGAGTGAGATTCGCGACTTGAACCTCGGTCGTGCCGACGCTGCGCGAATCGAGCTGGACCCAACTGTTCGTCGTCCAGCGCCAGACGGAGATCGCCTGCGTACAACTCGCCGAGTTCTTGCCTTTGTAGGTGATTTTGAGGCTGCTCAGACTGTTCGGGACTCCGGTGAACGAAGCGTAGGCGGATGTCGTGCGCGTGCCGAAGGCCGTCGAGTTCACCTCGAAGTAGATGTTGTCATCGGCGACGAGGCTGGCGGCGCTCCCGCCGCGCGCCGTGCCGCTCTGAATGATCGTGTTCACCGGGAACGCGGTGACGCTGGTCGGGGCCGGAGTGGGCGGCGTGGTGTCGCCGGAGGCCGTCCCGCCCATCGTGTACGAATACGCTACCTGCCCGTTGGTTCCGGCACCCGGCAGAAACGCTCGAACGTAGTCGACCGTCACGTTCGCTGGAGAAACCGTCACGCGGAGGTGCCCCGAATTGGGTAGAACCCGGATCGTGTACGGATCGGTTTCGTGGTAGAGCTGGAACGAACCGTAGCCGTAGTTCGCGTCGCTCGGCATCGGAATCAGCTGGTACACGACCCCATCACGCTTTTCATAGGCAAACTCATGGTCGTGAGCGTGGAAGAAGGCGGTGACGTGGTTTTGAACCAGCAGCTGGTGAACGGGGAGCGGCCAGCCGGGCCGGTGAGTGTCGAAGGTCCAGGTCGTCCCGTCCTCATTGCGCCCTCCCCACTCCACGTAGGGCACGGCATTGGCGCCGCCTCGTATGTAGTCGTCGGTCCCGCCCGTCCCATGATGGGCAAAGATGAACTTGTGCGCGGCCTGGCTGTTTTGAAGGGTTTGCTGAAGCCACTGATACTGATTCCACCCGAGGGTCCAGTCCCATCGGTCGCCTGACCCCACGTCGCTCGTTTCCCCTCCGCCGTTATTTCCAACAAAAGGTTTGGTGGTCGTGTACCAGTAGGGATCGATCACCACGAACAGCGCGTCGCCCCATTCCCAGGCGTAGTAATCCCCGGGAAGATGGTCGCCGGAAATCGCCGGCACCGAGTCCGTGTTGCCCGAATAGAACGAATCCGGAACCGGGTTGAGAAAATATCGTTTACGCGCGTTCGCTCCCATGACCGGCTTGCTGGTCGCGACAGTGCCCGTGTCGTTCAGATGCCAGCCCTCTTCTTCCTCGTGGTTTCCCAGAGCGAGAAAGATCGGAGACGAATGACCGACCAGCCCGAAGTACGCGCGCGCGCTGAGATACGCGCTGTTGGCTTGCGTCTGGGTTGTGACGTTGTCCATGGCGAATGTGTCGCCAAGGTCGACGTGAAAATCAGGATGGTCATTTCCGATATTCTGCAACGTGCGTTGATACAGGCTCGAATTGCCGAAGACGATGTTGATGTGTGAATCACCGGTGATCGTGAACGTGAACGGGGTTCCCCGCGATCGTTGCGTGTAGAAGGAGTGCTCGTCCCGCGTAATCCAGGAGGACGTGCCGACTTGCCTGTACACGAGTCGGTAGTAGTAGTGGGTATCGCTTTGGAGACCGCTCAGAACCAACACGAGCGGCGCGTTCGCCGCGGCAGAGAGGATAGCCGTCTGGTTCGGGTAAGTGGTTCCTGACTGGGTTCCATACCTGACGTAGCCTTCTATCGCGGCGCTCGCGACGACGTTGATCGTCATCGACGTATCTGTCGGACGCCCGAGAAGCTCCGACGCTGAGAAACTGATTTGCCCTTGCAGGTGGGACGAAGACAGCATCAGTAACAGCAAACCGCCAGCGATCGAAAGCGCCCTGGATGCGTTTACGTTTACGTTCATGTTTCCTCCGCCAGCCGAATTCTAAATCTGATCTTTCCGCAGAGAGACGACCTTCTGGGCACCGAGAGTCGCGCGCTGACGATCCCCTGGTGCAAGGCGGACTTATGTCCGGCAGAAGGGAGACTTCTGTCTCCACGAGCCCGCTCGGATTCTCGCGATCGCTCGTTTGTACGCTGCTCCATTCAGGGACTTGCGGCACAATGGTCCACACCATGAAACTGATCGCGCGTTTCTTCGCCAGACACGTCCGGCACGGCGTGCTCGGCACACTCGGCGCCGCACTCGCCCTCGGCGGCGGTCAGTTGCGGGCGGCATCGCCGAACTACGCGCTGCAGTTCGACGGCGTCAACGACTACGTGACCTTTGGCAAATCCGCCGGCGATCGGCCTGTCGACGTTCACGCTCGAACTCTGGTTCAGACGCGACGGCGCCGGCGTGACGACATCGACCGGAACCGGTGGCGTGACGGCGGTTCCGCTTGTCAGCAAAGGCCGCGCGCGAAGTCGATGGCAGCAACAAGGACATGAACTACTTCCTTGGGATCCAGGGAAGCAACCGCGTGCTGGTCGCCGACTTCGAGGACAAGGCGAGCGGCGCCAACCATCCCGTCATCGGGAAGACGTGCATCTGTGACGCGCTGTGGCATCACGCGGCCGCGACGTACGACGGATCGACCTGGCGGCTGTACGTTGACGGCGCGCTGGACGCGACGCTGTCGGTCGGCGCCTTCACCCCGCGCAACGACAGCATCCAGCGCGCGGCCATCGGCAGCGCGCAGGACTCGGCGGGTACGGCGGCAGGCTTCCTCAAGGGCGCGATCGACGAGGTCCGCATCTGGAACTACGCGCGCTCGGCGACGGCGATTCAAACGAGCCGGAGCTGTCGACGAGATTTCGTCGCAGTCGGGCCTGCGTCGCGCGCTGGGGGCTCGATGAAGGCGCCGGAAGCACGGCGGCGGATTCCTCCGGCAGCGGCATCGCACGGCAGCCTGAAGAACGGGCCGGCGTGGATTGCGGGCGCACCCTCGTTGAGCGGCGCCGTCGAATCAGGCGCCCGCTGTGAGCGCGGGTCCGGATCGATCCGTGACGCTGCCGGCAACGCGCAAGTCTTTCCGGACAGGTGACCGACGATGGCGCTTCCCACCGGTACGCTGACCAGCACCTGGAGCAAGGTCAGCGGCCCGGGCATCGTGACGTTTGGCGGTGTGAACGCCGCGTCCACCACGGCCGCCTTTTCGGCAGCCGGGCGCGTACGTACTCCGCCTGACGGCGACCGACGGCCAGTCCACGAGCAGCGACGATGTGGCGGTGCAGGTGAGCGCGGCAGTGCCCGTCAACCAGGCGCCCACCGTGAGCGCGGGTTCAGACGGATCGGTGACCCAGCCAGGTCCGTTGACGCTCAATGGAATCGTGACCGATGACGGCCTGGACCTGCCCAATGGCACGCTGACGATCAGCTGGAGCCAAACGAGCGGCCCCGGCCTCGTCACGTTCGGCAACGCGGCCGCCGCGTCCACGACAGCCACCTTCTCGCAGCCCGGGCACCTACGTCCTGTCGCTCGGCGCCAGCGACGGCGCGCTCGCGAGCAGCGATACCGTGGCGGTGACGGTGAACGCTCAGGCAGGCAAGCAACACCGCGTCAGCCTGCCGGGCTCCGGCGCGTACGTCACGTTCGGTCAGGCGGCTCTCGGCGCATCGCAGTTCACGCTCGAAGCCTGGTTCCGCGGACTTGGCACCGGACAGACGACGAGCACCGGCACCGGCGGCGTGACCGCCGTTCCGCTCGTCGCCAAGGGCAGGAGCGAGTCCGACGCCAGCAACAAGGACATGAACTATTTCCTCGGGATCGACGCGGGCCATCACCTTGTCGCCGATTTCGAGGAAGGTGGCGAGTGGCCAGAACCCCGGGCTGAACCATCCGGTCACCGGTTCGACCACGTTGGTCAACGACACCTGGTATCACGCGGCGGCAACCTACGACGGCGTGACGTGGCGCCTGTATGTCAACGGCCAGCCGGACGGCCAACTCACCGTCAATCGGCCGACGCGCGCCGACAGCATTCAGCACGCCGCGGTCGGCACGGCCATGAATTCCACGGGCGCCGCGGCGGGGTCGTTCAACGGGATCATCGACGAGGTGCGGATCTGGAGCGTGGCGCGGACGTCACAGGACATCCGCGCGACACATGAACGCGGAGATGGTGTCGGCGCCGAACCTGCTCGGGCGCTGGGGTTTCAACGAAGCGACGGGAACCACCGCCGCCGATTCGTCCGGGCGCGGCGTCAACGGAACAATCGCCGGTACGAGTTGGAGCTGGGTGACCGGCGCACCTTTTTCGGCGAACATCGCGCCCTCTGCGCCGATTCTGAGCGGCCCCGGCAGACGGCGCGACGGGAGTTCCCAGGTCGCCCGCACTGAATGTGCTCGTGTCGGACGCCGACCAGGACAAGATGACGGTGACCTTCTTCGGGCGTGCGGTGCCCGCTGCCTCGCCGGATTTCACGCTCGCGGCGATCCCCGATACCCAGCACTATGTCGATTCGGCGAACTACCCGACCTTCACCGCGCAGACGCAGTGGATCGTCGCCAACAGGAACGCGCTCAACATCGCCTTCGTCACCCACCTGGGCGATATCACGCAGAACATCGATGCGGTGGAGCAGGAATGGAAGCGGGCGGACACGAGCATGAAGGTGCTCGACGACGCCGGCATCCCGTACGCCGTGTCGCCGGGTAATCACGACATCAGCGCGGCGGGCGTCGCCAAGTTCTACGATCAGTACTTCCCCGTGAGCCGATTCCTTCCGCAACCAAGCTACGCGGGATGGCTCGGGCAAGGAACAGGGCGAGATCGATCGACAGAACAAGGACAACTACGAGCTGTTCTCGGTGGGATCGCTCGACTTCCTCGTCGTGCACCTGGAGATGGATATCCCCGACTATTCGCTCGCGTGGGCAGACAAGATTCTGAAGCGCTATCCGAATCGCCGGGCGATCATCAGCACGCACATCTATCTCAACGTCTCGGGCGTGCGCCCGACCAGTCCGCAGTTCAGGTCCAATGGCACGTCCGCCGAGCAGGTCTGGCAGCAGCTCATCGCGCCGAACTGCAACGTGTTCCTGATCGATCAACGGCCATTACCACGGCGAATCCCGGCGAACCGATCTGAACAGCTGCGGCCAGCCCGTGCACCAGGTGGTGCAGGATTATCAGGACGGTCCGAACGGCGGCGACGGATGGCTGCGGTATTTCACGTTCAAGCCGGCGGAGAACACGATCTACGCATACACGTACTCGCCCACTCGGAACGGGGGCCTCGGCCAGTTCGACACCGACGCGCAAAGCCAGTTCACGCTGAACTACTCGATGCAGGGCACGCCGTTCGCGGCGCTCGGCACGGCGCTCCAGGTGGCGTCCGGCTCGAGCGCGGCCGTCACGTGGTCCGGGTTGGCGCCGAACACGAGGTACGAGTGGTACGCGACCGTCAGCGACGGCAAGACCACGACCGTCGGCCCCACCTGGACCTTCACGACCCAGTAGACGCAGACGTGCTCGGCCCTTCTGCTCCCTAATCGCCTCGACGCACTGCTGCGCCCCAGGGCTAGTAGCCCGTACACGATGGGTGACGACCAGTCACGACGATCAACGCAGAGCTCGCAGAGGCCGCAGAGACGACGCCCGACGCGGCGCCGCGAAGCGGCGGAAAGCGGAGCGATCGGGCGCGGACGAACGACAGGTCACGGCTTTGTCGTCGTTCGTCCGAGCCCGATCGCTCCGCTTTCTCGGCCTACGTTGCAGGCCGTCCCGCGTCGGGCCGATCGTTCACAGGCTTCTGAATAAGTCAGTTCGCGTGCTCGGCGTGCTCTGCGTGCTCTGCGTGCTCTGCGTGCTCTGCGTTTCCCGTCTCTTCGTCGTCAGTGGTACCGATTCAGCCAAGACAGCCACTAA
>CAVWIZ010000004.1:0-819705 GCA_963755195.1 uncultured Acidobacteriota bacterium
GAGGGGATAGTCAACTTCAGGAATATCGATTCCGAGCCGCTCGTGCAGAGCGAGCACGAAGTTGAG
Source organism: uncultured Acidobacteriota bacterium (assembly GCA_963755195.1). Lineage (GTDB taxonomy): Bacteria > Acidobacteriota > Vicinamibacteria > Vicinamibacterales > CAVVIG01 > CAVQJU01. Next base: position 67 of record CAVWIZ010000004.1, read on the forward strand.
GAAATCCATCGAGTCGAGATCGAGCTGGTCGCGGAAGCTGACACCCGGTTGAATCGATGCACGATCGGTTTCCGGCGCGATACCGGTCAGCGCGTCGATGACCACGCGTCTGATCTCGTCGGCGGTCACAGCGTCTCCGGGTTCTGCAGGAAGCGCTCGACGGCGGTCAGGAACATGCCCCCGCGGTGACCGTCGCTCGCGCGATGATCGGCGGAAAGCGTCGCGGTGAGGAGGGGCCGTGCCGCGATCGTTCCGGCCACGATCCACGGCCGCTCCGCGATCCGGCCGAACCCCACGAGGGCCACTTGCGGCGGGTAGATGATGCCGAAGGCCGCGTCGACGCCCTGGTCGCCGAGGTTCGTGACGGTGACGCTCGGGTCGGACAGCTCAGAACTCTTGAGCGAGCCGGCGCGTGCCCGCGCGACCAGATCGGCCAGCGTGCGCATCAGCGTGCCGAGATCCGTCTTGTCGGTGTCGTGCAGGGCCGGCGCCACGAGGCCGCCGCCGCGCAGCGCGATGGCGCAGCCGACGTGAATGCCAGGGCCTGGCTGGAATCCACCGTCGATCCAGTAGCCGTTCAGCTCCGGCACCTCGCGCAACGCCAGGCCGACGGCCTTGATCAGGAGCGCGACGGGCAGCAACCGTTCAGTCATCGCGCGCTTCTCGTTTTCGACGCGCAGCCACGTCAGCGCCGCGTCATGTCGATGGTCGTCGACAGGTAGTAGTGCGGGATCTCGCGCTTCGATCGCGCCATCGCCGCGGCAATCGCCGCGCGCATGTCCGGCGCGCCGCTCGTGCCGGCGCTGGCGGAGCGCCGGATGGTGTCATCCCGGCCGCGCGCGTTCGACGTCCTCGCGCGTCATCGCCCCCTGGGTCCCGGTGCCTGCGACCGGGCCAGGTCGACGCCCAGTTCGGCCGCGCGCCTGCGGGCCATGGGGGAGACGCGCGCCCGCACCGGGGCCGGCGAGACGACCGGTGGTTCGGGGCCGCCTCCGCGGATGACGGCCAGCACCGTGCCGACCGGCACTCGTTCGCCAGGCTCGACCGCAGGCTGTCGATCACCCCGTCGTCGAACACTTCGATCTCGATCGCGCCCTTGTGGGTGTCGACGACCGCGATGATGTCGCCGCGCTTCGACGGCGTCGCCCGGCTGCTTCAGCCACTCGACGAGCGTGCCCGCTTCCATGTCGGCGCCGAGCGTCGGCATGCGGAACTCAGCCACGTCGGCCCACCGTCTCGCGCGCCGCCGCGACGATCGCCGGCGGCTGCGGCACCGCCGCATCTTCCAGGTGTTTCGGATACGGAATCGGCACTTCGGCGCTGCAGACGCGAGCGATGGGCGCGTCGAGCTCGTAGAACGCGCATTCGACGATTCGCGCCGCGATCTCGGCGGACAGGCTGCCGCTCCGCCAGCCTTCGTCGACGATCACCGCGCCGATGCGTCTTCTCGCACGGATGTCGAGGATCGGTGGTCATGTCGAGCGGACGGAGCGTGCGCAGGTCGATCACCTCGGCGTCGATGCCCTCGGCGGCCAGCGTCGTCCGCGGCCTGCAGCGTCTTGCCCAGCGTGCCGCCGTAGGTGATGAGCGCTGACGTCCCGGCCGCGGCGGCGAACCGCCGCGCGATCGATGTCCACGGCACCCGCCGCGTCCGCGAGCTCGCCTTCCATGTTGTACAGCGTCTGGTGCTCGAAGATGAGCACCGGATCGGGATCCTCCAGCGCCGTCCAGAGCATGCCGCGCGCATCCTCGATCGTCGCCGGTGCGACGATGCGAAGGCCCGGGATGTGCGCGTACCAGCCTTCGAGGCTGTGCGCGTGCTGCGCCGCGAGCTGCCGGCCCGCGCCGGTCGCCATGCGGATCACCAGCGGGACGCTGAACTGCCCGCCCGACATGTGGCGGATCGTCGCGGCGTTGTTGACGATCTGGTCGAGCGCCAGCAGGCTGAAGTTGACCGTCATCACCTCGACGATCGGCCGCATGCCGCCGAGCGCGGCGCCGATGCCGGCGCCGACGAACGTCGACTCCGACAGCGGCGTGTCGCGAATGCGTTCGGGTCCGAACTCGGCGAGCAGGCCCTTGCTCACGGCGTACGAGCCGCCGTAGCGGCCCGACGTCCTCGCCCATCAGGAAGACGCGCGGATCCTTCGGCGAGCGCCTCGCGAAGCGCGGCCCGCGATCGGCTTCACGGTAGCGTCGTCGGCGCATGCAGTTCGGCGGCGTGTAGACGTCCTTCAGCAGATCTCGACCGGCTCCCACGTGCCCGCCTCGGCGAAGCGCACGGCCTCGGCGATCTCGTCGGCCACGGACGCCTCGAGCGCGGCGAGCGATGCGCGTCGGTCGGCACTGTCCGCCGTCCTTGAGCTGCGCGGTCAGCGTCGCGATCGGATCGCGCTTCTTCCACGCCTCGACTTCGGCCTTGTCGCGATACAGCTCGGCGTCGAACATCGAGTGCGCGCGGAAGCGATAGGTGCGGAACTCGAGAAACGCCGGCCCGTCGCCGCGCCTGACGGCTCGCCGCACGCGCGCTGGCCGCCTCCACGGCCAGGACGTCCATGCCGTCCACGCGATTCGGCCGGCATCCGGTAGCTGCGCGCCTTGCGCCGCCAGATCGGTCTGCGACTGCGCGCGCTCGATGCGCGTGCCCATGGCGTACAGGTTGTTCTCGCAGAGAAACAGCACCGGCAGCTTCCAGAGCGCCGCGAGATTCAGCGACTCGTGGAACTCGCCCTCGGCGACCGCGCCGTCGCCGAAGAAACACGCCGTGACGCGCGGCCGCTGCTGCAGCTTGTCGGCGAGCGCCAGGCCGACGGCAATCGGCAGGCCGCCGCCGACGATGGCGTTGCCGCCGTAGAAGCGCGTCGCGGCGTCGAAGACGTGCATCGAGCCGCCGCGGCCGCGGCTGCAGCCCTCGCGCTTGCCGTACATCTCGGCCATCAGCGCGATCCGACGGAATGCCGCGCGCCAGCGCATGGCCGTGCTCGCGGTAGGTCGCGACGACGGCGTCGTCCGGGTGCAGAGCGCCGCATCGCGCCGACGGCCACGGCCTCTTCGCCGATATAGAGGTGCAGGAAGCCGCGGATCTTGCCGGCGCTGTACAGCTCGGCGCACTTCTCCTCGAAGCGCCGGATGCGCAGCATCTCGTGCAGGAGGCGCAGACCGTGCTCGGCAATCATGATGCCTCCAGCGTCGAGGTGTCGCCCTCGGGCAGCCCCAGCTCGCGCGCCTTCAGCAGCCGGCGCATGATCTTGCCGGCGCGGTTCTTCGGAATGCGTCGGCCGAAAGTCGATCTCCTTCGGCGCGACGGCCGCGCCGAGGCGCGGGCGCGCGAATCCGAGCAGCTCCGCTTCAGATGCTCCGTCGGCTCGTATCCCGGCTTCAGCGCCACGAAGGCCTTCACGATTTCGAGCGCCACCGGATCGGGCTTGCCGATGACGCCCGCTTCGGCGACGGCGGGGTGTTCCAGCAGCACGCTCTCGACTTCGAAGGGTCCAATCAGGTGCCCCGACGACTTGATGACATCGTCGGCGCGGCCGATGAACCAGTAGTAGCCGTCGCGGTCGCGCCGGGCGAGATCGCCCGTCAGGTAGTAGCCGCCGACGAAGCACTTCCGGTAGCGCGGTTCGTCGGACAGATAGCCGCGAAACATCGACGGCCATCCGGGGCGAAGGGCGAGTTCGCCTTCGGTGCCCGGCGAGTCGATCACCGCGATGGTGTCGTCGCTCGTGCGTCGCACGATGGCCGCGTCGATGCCCGGAAGCGGGCGCCCCATCGATCCCGGCCGGATCTCCATGGCCGCGAAGTTCGCAATCATGATGCCGCCGGTTTCTGTCTGCCACCAGTTGTCGTGGAACGGATGGCCGAACGCGTCGATGCCCCAGACGACCGCTTCGGGATTGAGCGGCTCGCCGACGCTGGCGAGCAATCGCAGGGAGGGCAGGTGGTGTTTCCGCGCGGACTCGAGCCCGACCTTCATCAGCATGCGGATCGCGGTTGGCGCCGTGTACCAGACGGTCACCTTCTCGTGCCGAGGATCGAGTACCAGCGCTCCGCGTCGAAGTCCGCTTCGTCCACGATGCTCGTCAGGCCGTGCGTGAGCGGCGCGATGATGCCGTAGGACGTGCCGGTCACCCAGCCCGGGTCCGCCGTGCACCAGAACACATCGTCCGGATGAAAATCGAGCGCGAAGCGCGCCGTGGCATGGTGCGCGACGACCGCTTCGTGCACATGCACCGCGCCTTTGGGCTTGCCGGTCGTGCCGCTCGTGAAGTGCAGCAGCGCGATATCTTCCGGGTCCGTCGGCGGGATCGTGAAGAGGGTGTCGGCTCGAGACATCAGCGCCCGAAGACCGCGCACGCCGGACAGCGCGTGGATGGACCCGGCTTCGCCGACGAGCAGCACGTGCTCGAGGCTGGGCAACGAACCGCGCAGCGCCTCGACCTTCCTGCGATACAAGGCATCGGTCGTCACGAGGACCTTCGCCTGGGCGATGTCGATCCGCGACCGGATCGGTTCCGGTCCGAATGCCGAGAACAGCGGTGTGAAGACGCTGCCGTTCTTCAGCGTTCCGAGCGCGGCGATGTACAACTCCGGAATCCTCCCGGCCAGCACGGCCACCGGGTCGCCCTTGCCGACGCCGAGCGTCCTGAGGACGTTGGCGAAGCGGTTCGTCTCGCTTCGGAGATCGGCGTAGGTGAAGTCGCGCCGTGCACCGTCTTTGGACAACGACCGGAGCGCGACGCGGTTCCGCCGCGCGCCTGCGGCGTGACGATCGACCGCCTCGTGCGCGATGTTGAGCCCGCGCCCACCGGTTAAACCGTCGAGCTCCGCGCGCGCGCCAGCCCATGAGAACTCGGCTCTGGCCCGGTCGTAGTCGACGAGATTGGGAACGGCCACCCCCTCGCCGGGCCGCTTCACGATCGCCGGCCAACGGGCACTGAGGCTCGGTGCTGATTCGGCCATGACCAAGGGCCTCGTTCCCCGCGCGCTTACGCCAGCGACGCGATGACCCGACGAAGCCGCTGGTCCGCCTCCTCGGCAACCGGCACCAGGTCGGGGTTGTCAACAAGCGTGAACATCGCCCGCGGGTCGGCAATCGACACCAGGACTCCGGCGTGGGGCGGCTGCTCCTGCACGACGACGTTGCACGGCAGCAACAACCCTATCTGGGATTCGGCCGTGAGAGCTTTGTGCGCAAGCGCCGGATTGCACGCGCCGAGGATGACGTATCGGCGAAAGTCCACGTCCAGCTTCTTCTTGAGCGTCTCCTTGACGTCAATGTGCGTCAGGACACCAAATCCCTCGCGCTTGAGCGCGTCCGTGACCTGTGCAACGGCTCCCTCGAATGTCGCGTGCTCGAGACGCCGCTCCATGGCATACGAACAACCGGTCTGTTGAGTCACGTCAGTCGGCTCCTCTCTACGTTCGTGGCGCCCATGTCCCTACCGGGGATGCGACGAGTGATCGGCGTCCGAGCCCTCCTTCGCGGGCGTCTGCATCATCTGTTTCATCATGCCGTCGTGCATCGTCATCATCCGGCCGCGCATCTGGGTGTGCTGCGCCGCCAGTTCCTTGACGACAGCCGCGATTGCATCAATCCTATCGTTGCCCTTCGCGTTGGTCATCTTGGCCACCAGATCGTCCAGCTTCTGATCCATGACCTTCATGTCGGCCATCATCTGCTGGTGCTCGGCCATCATCCCACGCCCCTGGCCGGCGTTCATCATCGGACCCATGCGGCCTTGCGTGGCGGGTGCTGGCGGCGTTGGCGCCTGGTTCTTGTCAGCGCTCTGCGCAACCGCGAACCCGGTTCCCAGCAACAAGACCATCGCGGCCGCCAGCGAGCCCCTGGACGCCTTGCTAGCGCGAGAAGGTGTCTCCATACAATTACTCCTCTTTCCACACAACAACGCCAGCATGACGAGCAGATGCTGTGCCAACGACACGGGCGTCAAATACGGAGGTTCCTGCGCGCGCGATTCGATCGCCGCTGCCGGCTGGGAATTCTTCGGCCCGGACTGCCGGATTCTTCGCACCTCGCGGCGTTCGTCAGGCGCGTGACGAACCAAGATAGCCCTTCTGCTGGTGTTCGGCGGCGTCTAGGGCGACGGTCCCAACAACTCGTTCGTGTGGATTCCGTCCATCCGGACCATGGTGGCGGGCGACATCGTCTTCAGCGGCGTCCACTTTGGAGAATCTGATGAACAACGGCGCGACCGACGCGTTCGCGCCCGCCCGCGGGAGGTCAAAAAGGACGGAATTGTACGGTTCCTGACAGACTTTATCGACGCGATTGCGACAGAATCGGTCGTCGTGAGCCATTCATCGCGGGTTGCGGATCAGTACCGGGAACGGCAAGCACGGATCGACTTGGTGCTGAGAGAGTTGAATCAGCACATGAACTCCCTGATCGCACTCGCCCTGGCGATAGAACAGGTCGATGGCGCTTTCGGCCAGTTCCCCAAGGCTCGGGCGGACAGAAGGGCTCGCACGGTCTCTTCGAACTCCGGACCAGATGCAGACATGGTAGGCTGAGCTGCTTTTGTCGCTGCTTTCCTGAGTCTGCCATCGCGGCTCGAGCGGTTACCCCGCCGAGCACAGCCTCTCCAAAGCCAAACGTCACTGCTTTTCGGGAGGCATCTGCCTGTGTCCAGGAAGCGTCTGCGATCCGTACGTCCGCCCCCTGCCGTTCGACCGCCGCCGCCCGAGGGACGACCCAAAAACCGCCTGCTCGCCGCTCTTCCCGCCGACGACTTTCGCCGCCTCGCGCCGCATCTGAAAACCATCAAGATTCGTACGAGGCAGGTCCTTCAAAAGCAAGGTGAACCGCTTCGACACGTGTACTTTCCCAATGGTGGCGTCGTGTCGATCACCTCGATCTTGTTGGACGGACGCACGGTGGAAGTAGCGACGGTAGGTGACGAGGGGATGCTCGGGATCGAGGCGTTCCTCAGCGACGATGTGGTCGCGCCTGGCGAAACGCTGATGCAGGTACCGGATACTGACGCGGAAATGCTGGGAGTCGACGACTTCCGCAGCGAGATTGCGAAACACGGCGCGCTGCACGACCTCATGGGACACTACACACAAGTCGTCATCGCACAAATGATGCAGTCGACGGCGTGCAATGCGCTGCACGCCGTCCAGCAACGCTGCGCTCGTTGGCTGCTGATGACGCATGACCGAATGCACAACCAGGACTTCAATTTGAGCCATGAGTTTCTGGCCGTGATGCTCGGCGTGCAGCGTCCGACGGTCAGTGTCGTCGCCGGCACGCTGCAAGAGGCGGGACTCATTCGGTACACGCGCGGGCGAGTCACGGTGCGGGACCGCAAGGGTCTGGAACGTGCGTCGTGCGAATGCTATCCCATCATCCGCGCTCACTTCGACCGGCTGAGGCCGTAACACGTCGAATCAGGTTTCAGTCGAAATCTCAGACCAAACGCCGCGGTCGATGTCGACGAGGAATATCCGCCCGCCAGGCGCAGCCAGCGCTTTCGCCGCCGCCAGCGCAGAGACATGTTGCCTTTCGTATTTCACCTGCCGTTGACCCTCGAGGTCTTGCTGCCCGTCCTGCGAAGTCCGTCCGATCGCGTTGAGAACGAAGGATTTCTCCGTCCGCAGAATCAAGACATCACCGGTCCGTGTCGGGATGGGCTGAGCCATATCAGAGGACGTTCGTAACCTACCAGTGTTGGGGGCGGTCCACGCCTCCAGGAAAGCGATTCGTTGTGCACCCGCGCGAAAACCGTGCAATGGCAAGAGCATTCGCCTGGCGTGCTATTCTTTCGCCAGTCCGCGTCGGTCTTACACTGCTTGGAGAGCGTGGCGATGAAGAAACTTACGGGCGGGCTGGCGATACTGGCACTGCTGGCGCACGCGGCCTCCGCGCTGGCGCATCATTCCTTCGCCATGTTCGACCACACGCGGACCGTGACGCTTAAAGGTGAGGTGACGAAGTTTCAGTGGACCAACCCGCACGCCATCCTCGAGATCGACGTGCCCGGTTCGGGTGGGCCTGGGGGCCCTGTAGGTAGTGTCACGCACTACACGCTCGAGCTGACGAGCATCAATATGATGCAGCGCCTCGGCTGGCGTTCGAATTTCATCAAGGCCGGCGACAAGGTCAAGGCGGTGATGGCGCCGCTCCTGAATGGCGAGCGCGGCGGCCTGCTGCTCGATATCACGCTGCCGGACGGCAGGAAGCTCGAGCCGGGCGTGCCGGCGATTGGCACGTTCAAGCGAACCCCGGAAGCGGAGTGATGCGTATGGCCCGTCTCGCTTCCTGCATCGCGCTTGCCGTGGCCGCCCTCGCGCAGGTGGCCGCCCGCGCGCAGAACGCGCAGACCACGAGCTCCGCGGCCGTGCCCGACATCACCGGCTCGTGGGAGCGCTACGGGAATATCTTCGGCCCGCGCACCGAAGCGCAGCGCAACGACCCCACGATCCCGCCCCAGGCGCCGCCGCCGCCGCTCAAGCCCGTGTATCTCAAGGAATGGCAGGCTCGCGTGCAGGCCGCCCGCGACGCCGACGCCAAGGGGACGCCGCTTGCCACCAACTACACCACCTGCCTCCCAGACGGCATGCCGACGATGATGGGCGCCATGTTCCCGCTCGAGATTCTGCAGAGCCGGGGCCAGGTGACCGTGATCGAAGAGGCCTTCACGCAGGTCCGCCGGATCCTGCTCGACCAGCCGCAGAAGGCGATCGACGACGTGGAGCCGGGGTTCTACGGGCGGTCCGTGGGACGTTGGGAAGGCGACACGCTCGTCGTGGACACGGTCGGCGTCAAAGAAAACGTCCGCTACCAGAACACGTCGCATTCGAAGGACATGCGGATTGCCGAGCGCCTGCACCTTGTGGCGCCGAACATCCTCTGGAACGAGATCACCATCACCGATCCCGTCACGCTCGAGAAGCCGTGGACGGTCGTGTACGCCTATCGGCGGATGCCCGGCTACACGCTGCTCGAGTACATCTGCGAAGATAATCGCGAGTTCCCCGACCAGGGCTTTCAAAAGTCCACGTTGGGAAAGTAGGGCTCACTCCGAGCCGTCGGCGCGTGAGATGGACACGTCGCGGTCTTCACCGCGGCCTGACACGCGCACTCGCCAGGGATTGCAGCACACTTCGCAGTCTTGAACGAAGCTGCCTTTCACGTCAGGCTCGACGTAGATCTCCACCATCTCACCGCAATACGGACACGTCACGAGGTGCTGATCGTCCATATCAGACGCTCACGACCAGCGGTTTCGCTCAGCTTCGACGAGTGCCGAGATGTCGATGGCGGGCCGGTTGTCCGCGGCGACGGTCGGACGGGCGATGAGACGGCGTCCCACCTTCACGAGCCTGGGACCCGAGGCGACGCGTTCGAGCCGGATGCAATCTCGTCCGCTGTGATCTCCATCTCCGCGCCCGGGAATAGGCCGGCTTGTTCCCGGAGAACTGCCGGGATGACCACTCGACCTGCCTCGATGGTAGTCCTCATGGTTTCACTATACCGTCAGGCTGCCCATCGGGTGGGGGAATGGTACCGGCCGGCTTCCACGTACACCGCAGAGCCCGCTGAGATCGCAGAAAGAGAAGATAAGTCCAAGACGTTTCTCTGCGTGCTCTGCGATCTCTGCGTTTATCGTCGTAATCGCTCGCCCGGGCGTCTCGGCCGGTGCTATTCCTCGCGCAACGCGATCACGGGCTCGACCCGCATGGCTCGTCGCGCCGGCACGTAACACGCCAGGGCGCCGGCGACAACGAGCACCGCGGCGGCCAACGCGAACGTCGAGAGGTCGCGCGGAGCGATCCCAAACAGAAACCGATCGAGCGATCCGGCGAGCGGCACTGCGACAGTGAGGCCGATCGCGAGTCCGGTGCCCACCAGCTTGAGCCCTTGGCCGGCCACGAGCGCCAGGACGTTCGCGGGCGACGCGCCGATCGCCATGCGTATGCCCATCTCGCGCGTGCGTTGCGTGACGGTGTAGGCCATGACGCCGTACAGGCCGATCGCCGCCAGCGCGAGTGCCAGCGTGCCGAACGCGCCGATGAGCACGACGTTCAGCCGCCTGCCGGAGAGCGAGTTCGACACGACGGCGTCCATCTCCCGCACGTCGGCGGCCGGAATCTCGGCGTCGATCCGGTGGATCTCAGCGCGGAGCACAGCGGCAAGCGTCGGCGATGCGCCGGCGGTCTTCACGACGAGGCTCATGGCCCGCGCGGGCGCGCCCGCCGCAAAATGAGCGTACTGCGTGTATGGGATGTACATCTCCGTTCGGGGTGCTGCGTCGAGTCCGCGGTGATGGACGTCGGCCACGACGCCCGCGATCGTCCGCCAGGGCTGCTCCGGCCCCGTCGATCGCGCCGGCTGGATTCGCTGGCCGATCGGATCGACGTTCGCAAACAGCGCTCGCGCTGTGGCTTCGTTGATGAAGATGACCGGGGTGGTGTCGGCGCCATCCGACAAGTCGGGCAGCCTTCCGCGGCGAAGGGGAATCCGGAGCGCCTCGAAATAGCCGGGTGTCACCGCGTATGCGTCCGCGGCGCCGGGCCGGCGCCCGTTCGCCGAGCGCGGCCGTCCGGCAATGTCGAAGCCCCAGTCGCCGGTGCCGACCGCGAGCGGCAGACCGCTCGACGCGCCGGCGGCGTCGACACCCGGAAGCGCGCGCACGTTGTCGAGCAGGCGGCTGAAGAAGCCGACGGTCTCCACGCGGCCCGGATATCGTGCCGGCGGCAGCGCCACGCGCAACGTCAGCACCCGCTCCGATTGAAATCCCGACGGCACGTTCACCAGCCTGACGAAGCTGTTGATGACCAGCCCCGACGCGACGAGGAGAATCAGCGCGACAGCCACCTGGCCGACAATCAGCGCGTTGCGCGCGCGGCCGCGGATGGCGCCGCTGCCGCCTCGGGAGCCGTCCACGTGCGGGTCCGCGTTGGAGCCCGCCATCTGAATGACCGGAAACAGGCCGAACAGAAGTCCGCTCATCACGGCGACGGCCGCCGCGAACGCCAGCGCAGGCTGGCTGAGGCTCAGCTGATCGAGTCGTGGCAGGGCCGCGGGTCCCAAGACCAGCACGGCGCGCTGACAGAGCACCGCGACGCCGAGGCCGGCGCCCGCCCCGGCACTCGACAGCACGAGCGCTTCAGTCACGAGCTGGCGGGCGAGCCTGAGGCGGCTGGCGCCGAGGGCGCCGCGCACCGCAAGCTCGCGACGCCTGGCTTCGCCGCGCGCCAACAGCAGATTCGCGACGTTGGCGCAGGCGAGCAGCAGCACGAGTCCCACGGTCGCCATCAGGGTCCAGAGAATCGGCCGGGAGGGTCCCAGCCGATCGTCTCGCAGAGGTCTGACGACGATGCCGAAGCCGCCCTGGTTGTGCTGATCGGGATATTCGCGCATGAGCGGCGCGAGGATGGCGCTCATCTCGCTCGCGGCGGAGGCGGCGGTCGCTCCGGGCGCGAGCCGGCCGAAAGCCTGCAGGTAATGTCCGCCGCGCCGGTTTCGAGGCGCGGCACGGTCGAGGACCAGCGGGACGATGACGTCCGAGCGGTTGTTTGCGCCGAGCGACGAGGGCAGGACGACATCCGGCTGCATCACGCCGACGACTTCGACGGTCGCCCCGTCGATCGCGACTCGGCGCCCGATGATGAGCGGGTCGGATGCGAATCGGCGTCGCCAGAGCGCGTTCGACAGGACGGCGACGCCGTCGTGGCCGGCCACGTCTTCGCCGGCGCGAAAGCCGCGGCCGAGCGCGGGCGTGATGCCCAGCACCTCGAAGGTGTTCGCCGTGACGGACGCCGCAAACACTCGTTCCGGATCGCCCGTCGCACCGCCGACGTTCACCTCGCTGCCCGCGCTCGCCGCAATCGCCATCGTCTTGCTGCGTTCGCTGTAGTCGAGGTATTCCGGATTCGACAGCGAAGCCGCGGCGAGTCCGTTCCATCGGTTCCAGACGGCGACGAGCCGGTCGGGGTCGTGGTAGGGCAGGGGACGCAGGAGCACGGTGTGCACGAGGCTGAACACCGCGGTGTTGGCGCCGATGCCGAGCGCGAGCGTCACAACGGCGACAGCCGTGAAGCCCGGGTTCCTGTTCATTGTGCGCAGGGCGTAGCGCAGATCCTGAAACAGTGTGTCCAGCATGGGTATTCCACCGCGATCGCGATACGTGTCCTTTGTCATTTCCAATCCGCCTAGTGTGAGCAACGCATGCCGGCGCGCCTCGCCGCGCGTCATGCCCGCGCGCAGGTTGTCGTCGACGTGCAGCTGAAGGTGAGCGTCGAGCTCGGCCGCAATCGCGTCGCGTTGACCGCGTCGGCCGTCAACGCCGGTCAGCCGCCTCAGCCACGCTCGAATCACTCGCATGGGCTCACTCCGCGCGCAGCGCGACGATAGGATCGACGCGTGTGGCTGCGTGGCCCGGCAGATAGCAGGCGATGAACGCCACGACACTGATCAGGGCGACGACCCCGGCCATCGTCAGCGGATCCGACGCGTTGACGCCAAACAGCAGCGACGAAATCAACCGCCCTGAGGCGAGGGCGATGACGAGACCGATGGCCAGGCCGGCGCTCGTGAGGCGAAAGCCCTGCCCGAGCACCATGCGGAGCACGGACTGCCGGGTCGCGCCGAGCGCGACGCGGATGCCGATTTCGCGCCGGCGCTCCGCCACCATGTACGACAGGACGCCGTAGATGCCAATCGTCGAGAGCAGGAGCGCGAGCGACGCAAAGATCGCCAGCAACTGCGACAGCAGGCGCGGCCGGCCGATGGCCTCCCCGAACACCTCGTCCATCCCTCGCAGCCCGACGACCGGCACCGTCGGATCGAGGCCCGCGACCGCGCGGTGAATCGTGCCGGCGAGCGCGCCCGCGGCGAGCGGCGTCCGGATCACGATGTTCATCGTGGCCGCTGCGTTGCGGCCGGCGTGGAAGTACAGCTCCGTACCGGTCTTCTTGTCGACCCCGCCCTGTTTGACGTCTCGGAGGATGCCGACGATCGTCATCCACGGCGTCGCGGGATTGCAGCACGGACGTAGACGGCGGCCGATCGGGTTCTGTCCGGGCCAGAACGTGCGCGCCATGGTCTGGTTGATCATGACGACCGGCGGACCGTCGATGTCGGAGTCCGAGAACGCGCGTCCCTCGACGACGGGAATGCCCATGGTGTCGAGGTAGCCGGTGGTGATCGCCTGATAGTAGTCGACCTCCTGTGACGGCTGGTTCGGTGCCGGCGTGTCGTTTTCGAACGTCGTCGTGTTCGCGTCGACCTGCCGCAGCGGCGGCAGGCCCGTCATCGCCGCGAGGCTTGTCACTCCTGGGGCTCCGCCCAGTTGATCCATCAGCCTCTGGTGGAACTGCCGCCGGTCGACGGGCGTGGTGTACTTGGCAACCGGCAGGCTGATGGCGAATGTCACCAGGTGCGATCGGTCGAAGCCCGCGTCGACGCTCGTGAGGTTGCCGACGGTGCGAATGAGCAGGCCCGCTCCGACGACCAGCGCCACCGCCAGAGCGACTTCGCCGACCACGAGGCTTCGGCGCAACAGGTTACGACCCGAGGTCGCTCGCTGGCTGCCTTCTTTCAGCGCCGGGGCTGTCGACTCGGACCCCAGGTGCAGCAGCGGGGCGATCCCGAAGATCACGCCGGTAGCGACGGCGACGCCAAGCGTGAACACCAGCACGCGCCAGTCGATGGCGATGTGGCCGGAGCGGGGCAGGCTCTCGGGAAACGCGGCGACGAGCGCGCGCAAGCTCCCGACGGCGACGCCAAGCCCCAGAGTTCCGCCGGCCGCCGACAACAGGCAGCCCTCCGCGACCGACTGCTGGAGGAGGCGGCCGAACGTCGCGCCGAGCGCCGACCGCACGGCGAATTCGCGGCGGCGCGTTTCCGCGCGCGAGAGCAGGAGCGTGGACAGGTTGGCGCAGGCAATCAGCAGCACGAGCACGACCGCGCCCTGCAGCACCCAGACGGCGGTGGTCGCGGTCCCGACCACGCGCGCGTGCAGGGGATCGATGCGAAGCGGATGGGTCGTTGCGTTCGGGGTGTGAAGAGGCCTGTTGGGCTGGGGCGGCGCTCCGACCGGTCCGGCGGCGATGGCCCGGTCGTACCACTGCGGCAAGAGGGTCTGGAGCTCGGCGCGCGCGGCCGGGAGCGTGACGCCGTCCGCGAGCCGGCCGATCAGAAACACGCCGTGCCCGCCGCGATTCGCGGTGGGCGAGTTGATGACGAGCGGAAGCCAGAGCTGAATGCGGAGGTCGGCGACGTCGAAACCGCGCGGCATGATGCCGACGATGGTCCGGCGCACGCCGTCGATGTCGACGCCGGTGCCGATGAGATTCGGGTTGCCGCCGAACGACGACCGCCACAGCGTCTCCGATAGGACAGCGACGGGCGCGCCGCCCGGACGCGTCTCCGAGGCGTCGAACGTCCGGCCGAGCAGCGGGCTGACGCGAAGCGTCGTGAACAAGTCGTCCGAGGCCTGCATCATCCGCACGCGCTCGGGGCGATCCGCCGCCGACAGATTGGAATTGCCGCTCCGGTAGGCGCCGAGGGAGGAGAATGCGCGCGCCCACGCACGGAACTCGATAAACTCTGGAGGTGACAGCGAGAATTCGTCGTAGTCGGGAAACCGGGTCGCGATCTTCATGAGCCGATCGGGCTGTTGGTACTCGAGGGGCTTCAGGATGACCGCGTTGAGCACGGAGAAGATCGCCGTGTTGGCGCCGATGCCGAGCGCGAGCGTCAGGATTGCGGCGGCCGCGAATCCAGGCGTCTTTTTCAGCATCCGGAGCGCATATCGAATGTCCTGCATTGTCTTCTCCAGGAAGGGAAGATGCCGCTGGTCGCGCCAGCTCTCACTGGCCTGCGTCAACCCGCCGAGTCTGACGAGCGCGTCACGCCGCGCCTCGTCGAGCGTCATGCCCGCGCGCAGGTTGTCGTCGACGTGCAGCTGGACGTGCGAGGCCAGCTCGTCGGCGATCTGACGATCGCGCCGCCGCGCGCCCAGGAGCGTGGACGCCTTCGACACGAGCGCGGAAAGGGACCTGATGGGATTCGGCATCACCGGTTGTTCAGGACCGACGTGAGGTTCAGCCGGAGCGTCCGCAGCGCGGGCACGATCGCCGCTGCCGACGCCGTCAGCACGACGATGCCGGCAGCCGCGGCCAGCGTCAGCGGATCGTTGACGGGCATTCCGAAGACCATTTGCCGCATGGCGCCGGTGACGAGCGGCGAGAGCAGCAGGCCGATGGCCGTCCCGCACAACGTGAGGCCGACTCCGGCGGCGGCCGCCGTTTTCAACGTCTGCAGCGACGTCGCGCCGAGCGCCATCCGGACGCCGAGCTCGCGCCGCCGTTCGACGACGGAGTTGGCGACGAGTCCGTAGACGCCCGTCACGCACAACGTCAATGCGATGCCGGCGAGCGCGGCGAGCAGCCACGCCTGCAGGCGCGACGTCGTCATCGCTTCGCCCTGGACGTCCTCGATCGTCCTGAACTTGTTGAACGTCAGCTGGGGATCGATTTCGCGAAGCGCGCGTTGCAGCGACGGGATGATCGGCCACGGGGCCATTCGTACGGACGATCCAGCTTGGCTGAAACCAGGTGTGGGCGAGCGCGAATCCGCCCGCGCCGTTACCGAACTGTGTCGAGGGCACGTACGCGCCCGGCAACGCCGCGACCGGCCCCAGGTTGCCGAACGTGGAAAGCTGCTGAATCGCGCCGACCACACCGACGATCAGCAACGCGGGACCTGCCGGCCCGCCGAGCTTGAGGCGGCGGCCAAGCGGGTCGCCGTCGCGAGAGTACTGCCGGACGAATGCGTCGTTGACGGCCACCACGAGCGGCGCCGTGCTCGTGTCGCGTTCGTCGAAGACGCGGCCGCCCAGCACGGGAATCCTGAGGGCGCGGAAGTAGTCCGGCGTCACGTACGTGAACGTGATGGATTCAGGCCGCGGAGCGGGCTCGCCGTCGAACTGCCACCCATTGTTGAGCGCGCGCTCGTACGGGAGCGACAGCGCGACTGCGGCGTGCTCGACGCCCGGTATCCGGCCGATGCGTTCGATGCTCTGCGCGAACAGCGTGTTGATGCTGTCGGACGTCCGGTACCGCGCGTCCTGCAGCGACATCGTGCCGGTGACGACATTCGTCGCGTCCACGCCGGAGCGAAGCTGCGTGAGATGGTTGAAGGTGCGAAGCAGCAGGCCGGCGCCGACAACCAGGACGATGCCGAGCGCCACCTGCGAGACGACGAGCATGCGCGTCGGCCAGCGCCGCGACGGCCCCGCGATGCCGCCGGCGCCCTGGATGAGCATGGTTCGCACGTCGGTCCGGCTCGCGTGAAGCGCGGGAAACAACCCGAACACCACGCTCGTTCCCAGCGCCGCCGCCGACGCGATGAGCAGCACGCGCAGGTCTGGACTCGTCGGCAGAGCCATCAGGTTCTCGAGCTGTCCTGAAATCCCTCTGGACAACGCGTACCCGAGGCCGATTCCTGCGATCGCGCCGCACGCCGCGAGGGCGAGGCTTTCGACGAGAAGTTGACGCACGATGGCAGCGCGGCCGCCGCCGATGGCCATGCGCGTGGCGATCTCGGGCGCCCGCGCCGCCGACCGCGCGAGCAGGAGCCCGGCGATGTTGACGCAGCCGATGAGCAGCACGACAAGCACGGCGGCCCACAAGACGAGGAGCGGCTGGCGGATGCTGCGCGTGACCGCCTGCTGCCACGGCACGAGGCGAATCGTCATGCGGATATCCGGCGGCGGGCGGAACAGGTCGCGGACGAGCCCACTTCCAACCACGTCGACCTGGTGTTCGACGTCCGTCCATCGGGCGCCAGGCCGGAGGCGCGCGATGAGGCTGTAATTGCCGCCGCCGCCTTCGCCTTGCGTGGACGGCCGCAGCGGCGTCCACACATCCGCGGGCGCGTTGGAGTGGAAACCGTCGGGCATCACGCCGATGACGATGAAGGGCTCGCCGCGGAGTGTGATTGCCCGGCCGACGATGTTCGGATCCCCGCCAAGGACGCGCGCCCAGAGCGAATGGCTGAGCACGACGACAGACGGTCCGCCCGGCTGGTCCTCGTCGCTCGTGAATTCGCGGCCCAGTGCAGGCGGGACGCCGAGGACCCGGAAAAATCCGGAGGACACGCGCTGCTGCCGGACGTAGGCGGTTTCGTCGCCGGACGTGAGGTTGACGCCGCTGACGGCGCCGCCGCCGGCGGCCACGGCAACGTCGAGGTCCCGAACCCCGCCCCGCATGGCGAGCCATGTGGCGCCGTTCGTGTTATAGCTGTTCTCGCTGCGGCCGCCACGCTCGTAGTGCCTGATAATCGTGCCCAGGCGATCGGCCTGCGGATACGGCAGCGGCCGCACGAGCAGCCGATCGACGAGCGTGTAGACGGCGGCATTCGCGCCGATCGTGACCGCCAGGATGCCGACGGCCGCCAGCGAAAAGCCCGGCGCTCTCCGTAACATCCGCAGCGCATAACGAAAGTCCCGCATGGTCGTCTCCAGAAAAGGAAGACTCTGCCGGTCGCGATAGATTTCAGCGGCCTGCGCGACACCGCCGAGCGAGAGGATCGCATCGCGGCGGGCGTCGGCCGGCGTCATCCCCGCGCGGACGTTGTCGTCGATGTGCGCCTGCAGGTGGGCGTCGAGCTCCGCCGCGAGATCGCGCTCGCGGCGCTGCTTCTCGAACAGGCCGAACAGTCGCAACAACGCGGCGCGCAGCCATCTCATGAGCCCCTATTCCGAACGCAGCGCCACGATCGGGTCGATGCGCAGCGATCGCGCGGTTGGCGCCCAGCTGGCGAGGATGCCGACGAGTGTGACAATGCCCACGACGCCGGCGAGGACGAGGGGATCGCGCGGCGAGGTCTGATAGACGATTCGCGTGAGCAGGGGGCCGACGAGAAGCGCGAGCGCCAGCCCGGCGACCGATCCCACGGCGACGAACGTGGCGATTCGGCTCAGGACGAGGCGAACGACGTCCGATCGGCTGGCGCCGACAGCCACGCGAATGCCGATCTCCCGGCGCCGTCGCGCGACGGCGTAGGCGACCACGCCGTAGATCCCGGTCGCCGCGAGCACGAGGGCCAGCAGTCCGAACGCGCTCAACGCGATCGCCGCGAGGCGGTTGGGGAACAGCGCCAGACCCAGCATTTCACGAAGGCTGCCCGCGCCATAGATCGGAAGGGCGGGATCGAGGGTCTGAATCGCCTGCCGCATCTGTCCAATCACGACGGCCTCCGGCACCGCCGAACGCACTACCAACGTCGTGGTGCCCTGGAAGTCCTGAAAGATCGAATTGAACACCGCCGGCCGCGGGGGCTCGGTCAGGAATTGGTACTTCCCGTCGACGACGACCCCCACGACTTCGATGAGCGGTCCGCTCGGGTTGAAGCGGAACCGGCGCCCGATCGGGTTGTCCTCGCGCAGGATCGTGCGTGCGAACGTGTCGTTCACGACGGCCACACGTGGAGCTGCCGCCGTATCCCGCGCGTCCGTGTACCTGCCGCGTTGCAGCGCAATGCCCAGCGTGCGAAAGAACCCCGGCGAGACGGAGTACTTGACGGCCGACCTGCCGCGATTCATGCCGCGCCGTTCGGCCTGCCCTTCGACATACACCTCCTCGCTCGACTGGATGATGTCGAGCGGCAGCGAGTTCGAGTACGCCCGCGCTTTGAACGCCAGGCAGCCGAAGCACGGAATCGAGAGCGCGTCGCTGAAACTGAGCGCTTTGATCGCCGCTGTAGCCGGCGAGGTGGAGTTCGAAGCTCGCCTTCGAGACTCCGTCGGGCTGGAATCCGAGCGGCATCGACCGCGCCTGCTGCAGGCCGCGCAGCGAAAGCAGGCAGGCCGCGACCAGCACGACACACAACGCCACCTGCGCGCTGACCAGGAAATCGCGGAACGCCCAGCGCCGCCCGCCGGTAGTGCCGTCCCCGTTCTTGAGGGCCGCGTTCGTGTTGACGTTGGAAGCCTGGCGCGCTGGTGCCAGACCGAAGATCACGCCCGCACACATCGTCACGGCAAACGTGAAGAGGAACACCCTCGCGTCGGGATGGACGTCGAGCTGTGCCGGTAGCTCGATGGGAAGGCGCCACTGGCTGAGTGCGCTCGAACCCGCGTACGCGATCAGGTATCCCACGCTGCCGCCCACGGTGGCGAGCAGCAGCGTCTCGGCGAGGAGCTGCCGAACGATGCGCCCGCGGCTCGCGCCAATCGACAGCCGGACGGCGATCTCTCTGGCGCGGTCCGCGCCGCGCGCGGCCAGCGTGCTCGCCAGATTCACGCAGGCGGTGAGCAACGCCAGCCCGGCGAGCACGAGCACGCCGAGCGTGAAGGCCCGCGTCGGCGCGCGAAGGGCATCGCCAACGAGCCCAGGCTTGGCGAGTTTGAAGTCGAGCGCGCCGTCCGAGTCCGGGTACTGGCGGGCGAGATCGGCGGCGATGGCATTCAGGTTGCCCTCCGCCTCTCGAGGGGAGACGCCCGCTCTCAATCGTCCGGCCAACCAGAGGTTGAACGACCGCCTCCGCTCGAGCCAGGGGTTGACTTCGATCTGCGCCGCCATCATCAACGGCACCCACACCTGCGGCCTGAAGAACAGCTCGGTCCCAACGAACTCGCGCGGGGCGACCCCGAGGACGGTGTACGCCATACGGTTGATTTTGATCGTCGAGCCGACAACGGAAGGATCGGCTGAGAAGTGCGACAGCCAGAAGTCGTGACTGAGCACGCAAAATGGCGCCGCTCCCGGTTGCTGGTCTTCCGCTTGAGTAAAGAAGCGTCCGAGGGCGGGCCGAACCCCCAGCACCTCGAAGTAGTTGCCCGTCGCCAGGAACCCCCAGGCGCGGATGGGCGCCCCCTTCGCCTCGATATCCATGGGCGTCATCCGGTAGCCCACGAGACCGTCGAACGTGACGTTCCGATCGCGCAGATCCCGGTAAGCGGGAAACGAGCTCCCCAACCGGCCGGAGCTCTTTGGCTGGACGAAGACGACGCGTTCGGGGCGGTCGATGGGCAGCGGCTGCAGCAAGAGGGCGTTGACGACGCTGAAGACCAGCGTGTTGGCGCCGATGCCGAGCGCGAGCGAGAAGATGGCGACGAAGGCGAACGCGGGCGAGCGCCGCAGCATCCGGGACGCGTAGGAGAGATCGCGCGCCAGATCCTCGAGCCACGCCAGGCCGCGTTGCCGGCGGTAGTCGTCTTTCGTGCTTTCCACGCCACCGAGTGCGAGAAGCGCTCGTCGTCGCGCCTCGTCAGGCGTCATGCCGCCGTTCACGTTGTCGTCGATGTGCGCCTGCAAATGAGCGTCGAGCTCATCGGTGAACTCACGCTCGCGCTGCCGCCGGCCGAACAGTCCCGCAAGGCGAGACACCCAGATCCGGAATGGCGTCAACGACCTCATCGGGGCACCTTACGCTTCGTTAGGCGAAAGAAACCTTGCGAGAATGGCCTGGGTCTGCTCCCAGTCGCGCGTTTCCCGGGCAACCTGCTTTTTGCCCGCGCGCGTGAGCTGATAGAACTTGGCGCGGCGATTGTTGTCCGACACGCCCCACGCCGATTTGACGTAGCCCTCCTGCTCGAGCTTCAGGAGCGCCGGATACAGGGTGCCGTAGTTGACGAGCAGCTGGTGGCCGCTCGTCTGCTCGATGCGTCGCGCGATGCCGTACCCGTGCTGCGGGCCCATCGTCTCGATGGTCTTGAGAATCATCAGCGCCAGCGTGCCCTGCCAGACGTCAGTCTTGTTGCCCATAGAAGAAAGTTCCTGCTACCGGTGAAAGTGAGAAGTTCAAAGTGAAAAGTAAGTCAAAAGTTAAGAGGTTAGTCGTCAACAATCCAGCCGTCGCGCAGGTGGATGACGCGTGATCCGTACGACGCATTCACTTCAGAGTGCGTCACCTGAATGATCGTCGTCCCTCCGTCGTTCAGCTTGCGGAACAGCTCCATGATCTCTTTGCCCTGACCCGAGTGCAGGTTGCCCGTCGGCTCGTCGGCGAGAATCACCTGCGGGTTGGCGATCACCGCGCGCGCGACGCCCACCAGCTGCTGCTGTCCGCCCGAGAGCTGGTTGGGGTAGAGGTCCTTCTTCCCGACGATTTGAAACCGATCGAGCACGTCGGCCACCATGCTCTGGCGC
The DNA here is from genome assembly GCA_963755195.1 of uncultured Acidobacteriota bacterium. Classification (GTDB taxonomy): domain Bacteria; phylum Acidobacteriota; class Vicinamibacteria; order Vicinamibacterales; family CAVVIG01; genus CAVQJU01. Next base: position 21,193 of record CAVWIZ010000004.1, read on the forward strand.
TCTTTCCGGCCGACGTCGCGGTACGACAGCGGAATTTCCAGGTTTTCGTAGACGGTCAGGTTGTCGAGCAGGTGATAGCTCTGGAACACGAAGCCGATGTGGCGCTTGTGGAGCTCGTTGCGCTGCTTCGGAGAGAGGCGATGGACCGGCTGCCCCAGGAAGTCGTACTCGCCCGACCATGCGGCGTCGTGCATGCCGAGGATATGGAGCAGCGACGACTTGCCGGCGCCGGACGGACCCATGATCGACACGAACTCGCCGGGATTGATGTCGAGGGTGATCCGCCGCAGGACGTAGCTCCGCGCGGGGCCCTGGGGATACGACTTCTCGAGGTTGCGAAGGGCAATTAACATGTTACGTTGTCAGTTCCACGCTACCCGTCGTCGGCTCCGGCTCGTCCACCACCTTGCCATCGAAGAGATAGATGCTGCGATCGGCATGGCGTGCGTAGCGCGGGTCGTGGGTGACCATGCAAATGGTCGCGCCCGTCATGTAGAGCTCGTGCAGGAGATCCATGACGGCTTCGCCGCTCTTCGAATCGAGGTTGCCCGTCGGCTCGTCGGCCAGGAGAATCACCGGCTCGCCGGCGACCGCTCGAGCGACCGCGACGCGCTGCTGCTGGCCGCCGGAAAGCTGGCTGGGCAGATGCTTCGCGCGGTGCGCCATGCCGACGCGTTCGAGCGCTTCGCCGACTCTCTGGCGCCGCTCGGCCGGCCGCATGCCGCGATAGGTGAGCGGCAACTCGACGTTCTCAAACACCGAGAGATCGCCGATCAGGTTGAAGCTTTGAAAGATGAAGCCGATCTCCCGATTGCGGACGCGCGCCCGTTCCCACGGCCGCAGCTCGCCCACGGGGCGGCCGTTGAGCGCGTACCGAGCCCCCGCTCGGCGAATCGAGGAGGCCGAGAATCGACAGCAGTGTCGATTTGCCGCACCCGGACGGTCCGGAGATGGCGACATACTCGCCGCGGGCAATTTCCACGTCCACGGCCGCGAGGGCGTGCGTTTCCACCTCGTCGGTGGTGAAGACTTTCGTCACCCCTTCAAGCTTGATCACAGGAGGCATGGTGGCTGATGGGATCATGGGCTCTCTCTATTTGATGATTGGGTAATCGAGTAATTTGGTAATCGGACTGTCATTGCAACCGAACCCGGTCAAATGCGTCCCACTGGGACATGTCCGACAAGATCACCTGATCGCCGGCATTCAGGCCGGAGACGATTTCCACCTCGTTCACCGACGTCCTGCCGAGCTTCACTTGCATGCGCGTGGCCTCGCCGTTGGCCTGCAGCTTGAACAGCCCCACCGCGCTCTGCTCCTGGCCGAAGGCCGGCCGCCCGACCTTCACCACGTCGGCCAGCCGCTCGAGCTGCACGGTGCCGTCCACGCTCAAATCGGGACGCGCTTCCTTCGGCAGCGGTCCATCCATCGTCACGTCCACGGTGACCGTGCCGTTCTGCACCGATGGATCGATGCGGACCACATGGCCCTTGACGATGCTGCTTCGCGTGTCAACCGCGGCGGGCTGGCCTATCTGAATGTCTTTGGCCTGGGTCTCCGCAATCTTGAGCTCCGCCTTGAGCCGTGACGGATCGGCCACGCGGGCCAGGTTCGTGCCGGGCGCCACCTGCTGGCCGACTTCGACCGGCACCACTTGCAGCACCCCCGCGAAACCGGCGCGCACGTGCAGTTCGTCTACCTGCCGCTGCTTCAAACGCACCACGGCGCGCGATTGCTCGACCTCTGATTCCTGCACGGCAAGCCGCGACTGCATCGACTCGGCATAGCTCGCGAGTTGTTTCTTGGCGATCGCATAGCGCGCGGAGAGCTGATCGGCATCGAGCTTGGCTTGCTTCGCCGTCATCTCCGAAACGATGCCTTTGGTGCTGAGTTGGTCGTTCGCCTCGACCTGCAGCACCGCCTTCCGGTAATCCGCCTCGATGTTGGCCGTCACCGCTTCCTGGGCGAGCGCGTCGTTGCGCAGTTGCACCCGCAGGTTGGTCAGGCCCGCTTCGGCGCTTCGCTGCTTCAGCGTCGCGTCCTGCAACTCCTGATCGAGCTGAGGGTTGCTGAGCTCGAGGATGATGCTGCCGGCGGCGACCACGGTGCCCGGGCGGAGCGTAATGCGCTCGACGCGGCCGACGGTGGTGGCGGGAATCCACCGGATGTCTTCGGGCACGAGCGTGCCCAGGCCGCGCACTTCGCGCAGCATGGGCCCGCGCTTGACGGTGTCGATCCAGACGGTTGCGCGCTCGACGACGGGGGCCGCCGGCTTGAGGCGCATGACGCCCACAGTGATAAGGCCCACCACGGCCAGAACGGCGGTGCCGTAGAGCACACGGCGGATTCGCTTCTGGCGGGCGTTGGACGGTCGGGCGATGTCCATAGTCAGGTACCTGGCTCAGGGTTCACGGTTCACCGTCCATGGTTCACCGTCCATGGTTCACGGTTCGACAGTTCACCGCTGGGGTGCCTCGCTCCCGTTCCAGGTGTGTCGTTAGACGGACCGCGCCGTGATTTGGTTCGTCTTGGATTCCCATAGCAGGGTGTCACACGTCCTATGGGATTGCAATAGGCAGCCGTCGCGAGCGCGCCGGTGGGGACGCGGTTGTGAACCGACCGCGCTCCGACGCGTCTAACGGTGCACATATCGATTGCGAGCCTCACCCGCGAGGCGCGCGCGAGAAAGGCGCGGTATGAGAGGGGAAGGGCGCCGCTCCCGGCATCTGCTCCGTGTGCTCGTGGCCATGGTCTTGACCGCTGCGGGCGCCGTACGAGCCAGCGCCGAAGACATCCCCCGCGTGCGCTCGAGCCACCCCTTCATCCGCGGCGTCATCGACGAGGCGATTGAAGCGTCGCCGACGTTTCGCAAGGTCGTGGCCGCGATTGCCGCCACCGACGGCATCGTGTACGTGGAAGAGGGCGTGTGCCGCCACGGTGTGCGCGCGTGTTTGAGCCTCTCGGTGACGCCGTCGGCGGGTTTTCGCTTCCTGAGAGTTCTGGTCGACGTCCACAGCGCCTCGACGCGCCAGGCACGTCAGGACCTGATGGGCACCATCGGTCACGAACTGTGGCACGCGCTCGAAGTGCTCGGCGATCCGACGCTCACGACCACCGCAGCGGTCTTCCAGTTTTATGCGCGGGAGGCCCCAACCGTGAGAGAGGCCTTTGAAACGAAGGCCGCCGTCTCCATTGGACATGGAATCCGGCGCGAGGTTGGGGATTGAGTGCCGCTCGCCGCTGCACATGTTGACCGGCCACATGACTAAATGTTAGGCTCCTGTTGACTTTCAACAGAAGGAGCCGGCATGGCCCCGTCCGACGCGGAAATTCCCTACGGCACGCTCGACCTGATGGTGCTCAAGACCCTCGACGCGATGGGGTCCCTCCACGGCTATGGCATCGCGCGGCGGATCGAGCAGGTCGCCATGGGCTCGCTCGCGCTCAACCAGGGGACGATTTATCCCGCGCTGCTGCGCCTTGAACAAAGGGGCTGGATCTCGAGCGAGTGGGGGACGAGCGAGAACAACCGCCGCGCGCGGTTCTACGAGATCACCAAAGCGGGAAAAAAGCAGCTGGCGGTGGAAGCTGAAAGCTGGGCCCGTACGGTGGCGATGATGACGCGCATGCTCGAGCACGATTAGAGGGTCGAGGGGTTCGAGAGGTTCGAGAGGTTCAAGAGGTTCGAGAGGTTCGAGGGGTTCAAGAGGTTCGAGAGGTTCGAGAGGTTCGAGAGGTTCGAGAGGTTCACAGAGGTTCCAGGCGATGAATCGATTGCGGGTCTTTGCGTTGCGCGTCATCGGACTCTTCTCGAAACGTCTCCGAGACGCCGAGTTGTATAGCGAGATCCAGTCGCATCTGGATCTCCTGACGGAAGAATACGTCCGCCGGGGGATGCCGCAAGCCGAGGCACGCGCGGCGGCACGTCGGGAGTTCGGCGGCGTGGACCAGGTGAAGGAAACCTATCGCGACCAGCGTGGTCTACCCGTCGTCGATGCGCTGTTGATGGACTTGCGCTACGCCCTTCGCGTGTGCCGCAAGAATCCGGGATTCGCTGCCGTCGCGGTGCTCACGCTCGCGATCGGCATCGGCGCCAACACCGCGCTCTTCAGCGTCGTCAACGCGGTGCTGCTCCGGCCGCTGCCGTATCCGAGCGCCGAGCGGCTGCTTGCGCTCTCGGTCCGAACGCCGACGCGGCCGTTCAGCCTGCTCTCGTACCGCGAGTACCTGGCGATTCGCGAACAGGCGCGCTCACTCGAGAGTGTGGGGTTGTGGCTGACGCAGAGCGTCAACCTCACGGGCGGCGAGCCGCAGCGGGTTGGCGGCAACTTCGTCACTGGCTCGTTCTTCGATGCACTCGGTCTGACTCCCGAGCGGGGCCGATTCTTCACCGAAGACGAGAGCGCGCCCGGGCGCACGAAGCCGTTTGTCGTCATCACGCACGCATTCTGGCAGGAGCGCTTCGGCGGACGGGAGTCGATCCTCGACGAGCGGATCACGTTGAACGGGTCGGCCTTTACCGTCGTGGGCGTTCTTGCCGCGCCGTTCGACCCTGACATCGGTGCCGGGCCGCGGCGGCCCCATCGAGGCCGACGTGTTCATTCCGGCAGGCGCGTTCCCCGGACGCAACGATCTCTCGAGCGTCGGACCCTCGCTTCTCGGCGTCGCCCGCGCCCGACCCGGCGTGAGTCTCGCGAGTGTATCGGCCGAGCTCGACGTCATCTCCGGACGCCTGCGCGCGGCCTTCCCCGACATGCAGAGCGGCCGAACGGCGGCCGCCGTGCCGCTGCAGGAAAGCCTCGTGGGCCAATCGCGCGTCTCGCTGCTGTTGTTGCTCTCCGCCGTCGGCGCCGTGTTGCTGATTGCCTGCGTCAACGTCAGCAACCTGCTGCTGGCGCGCTCGGTGGATCGGCAACGCGAGGTCGCCTTGCGCGTTGCGCTCGGCGCGGGCCGGTTCGCCGTGATTCGTCAGTTCTCGGTCGAAGCCGCGCTGTTGACGGCGGCCTCCGCGACACTTGGTTTGATGCTCGGACGGTGGTCGCTTGGTGCGCTCACGGCATTTGGCACGGCAGGCGTTCCCGTACCGCGCAGCATCCCTCTGGACGCAACGGTGCTGCTGTTCACGATCGCGGTCGCCGCAGTCGTGGCCTTCGTGTGCGCTCTGGTGCCTGCGTTCCGGATTGCGGGTCTCGATCCGTCGGGCGCGCTGCAGACGGGCGCGCATGGTTCGACCGACACGAGACGACGGACGCGCGAAGGACTTGTGGTGGCCGAACTGGCGTTGTCGGTGGCGCTCGTCGCGATTTCGGCGCTCCTGGTCAAGAGCCTGTGGGCGGTCGAACGCGCGCCGCTCGGCTTCGATCCGGATCATGTGTTCACCCTGCAGTTCCGCCTGCCGCCGGCAAAGTATCCGGGCCGTGAGGAGATCGCCCGATTCTTCAGCGACACGATCCAGCGCGTGCGCGCGGTTCCGGGCGTGGAATCGGCGGCGCTCGTCCGGGCGGTGCCGCTCAGCGGGAACGGCGGCGACACGCCGTTCGCCGTTGAAGGTCAGCCGGTGGCGAAAGGCAGCGAGCCGCTGGCCCGCTACCACCTGGTCACGCCCGACTACTTCAAGACGATGAGGATTGCGCTGCTTCGTGGACGCGATTTCACCGATCACGACGATCTGGCGGCCCCGGTTGTCGCCGTGATCAACGAGACTTTCGCGCGAAGCATCTGGCCGGCCGAGGACGCCATCGGAAAACGGATCAAGACGCCGGATCTTCCCGACTGGATCAGGATCGTCGGCGTCGTGAACGACGCGAAGCATGGAAATCCGACCGAACTGCGGCGGCCTCAGCTCTACATCTCCCATTTTCAGAACCCGCAGATCTTCTCGTCGCTCGTCGCGCGCACGTCACAGGCGCCGATGGCCGTCGCCAATGACGTGCGAAGCGCCATCTGGTCGGTGGACAAGGATCAGCCTGTGTGGGCCGTGATGTCGCTCTCGTCGATCGTCGACGGCGCTCGCGGTCCCTGGCGGTTTCTCGCGATGCTGCTCGGGCTCTTTGCCGTCGTGGCCGTCGCCATTGCCAGCGTCGGTGTCTACGGCGTCATGTCGTACACGGTGTCGCAGCGCACGCGCGAGATCGGGATCCGCCTCGCTCTGGGGGCATCAACGTCCGAGGTCCGGCGCGAGGTGCTCGTCCGCACGTTGTCGCTTGTTGCCGTCGCCATTGTGGCGGGCCTCGCTCTCGCTGTGGCGGGCGCGCGCGTGTCGGCAAGCGTGCTCGTCGGGGTTCAGCCGACAGATGCCGCCGCGCTTGCCGGCGCGAGCCTCGTGCTCGCCGCGGTGGCGCTCGCCGCCTGCTACGTGCCCGCGCGTCGCGCAAGCCGCGTCGATCCCCTTGTCGCACTGCGACAGGACTGAACGAGGGTTCCTGGGTTCCAAGGCTCTGGAGGTTCGAGAGGCTCCATGAAAGCTGCCATTCATGAATTCGCATCGCGGGTGTTCGCGAGTGCCGGCCGCCCGGCGCAGCGACGTGGATCTCGGCCCGCCGGCGTTTGACGCCAGACGAGGTAACGTATTACGATGTGTAATACAGGAGACGTGCATGGCCACCCGAACGGTCAGACTCGACGACGAGGCTGAAGCCGCGCTCAAGCAGATACGCGACGCGACGGGGCTCCCGATTTCTGAAGCGTTGAAGCGCGGGTTGCGGTCCCTCCAGGAGCGCGTCAAGGACGAGACGACGCGGACGCCCTACGACATCTATCGGCAGCTCGATCTTGGTCCCGGCGGTTATGCCATCGCGCCTTCGACGGATACCCGGCGCGGCGTGAATCAGGCCATCAGGCGCAAGCTCAAGCGATGATCCTTGTCGACACCGGGCCGCTGGTGGCCTTGTTCGATCCCAGGGACGAGCAGCACGAAAGATGCGCCAGGACGCTCCGAGGTATTCGCGAGCCGATATATACGACGATGCCGGTGCTGACGGAGGCGTTTCACATGCTCGGACCGGCAAGCGTCGGATCCGACCGGCTTCGGGAATTCGTGGAAGACGGCGGGCTTGCGGTCTGGCTCTTCGATCGTCGCGCGGTGACGCGGGCGTTCGAGCTGATGGAGCGTTACGCCGATCACCCGATGGATCTGGCGGATGCGTCACTCGTCGCAGCCGCCGAAGCCCTTGGAACCCGGAAAGTGTTCACGATCGACCGTCGGGACTTCGACACCTATCGAATTCGTCGCGGACATCGCCACCACCCCATCGAGATCGTGGGCTGACAAAGGGCTTGGCTGCGCGAGACGCGCCTAAGCAGTGCTTTCATGACCGCTCATTCGTTGCGAAGGGTCACGGCCGGATCGATATGTGACGCGCGCCACGCGGGCAGCCCGGCGGCGAGCGTGCCGACCGCGGCCAGCACGACGACCGCGCCGATCAGTGTCGCGGGATCGCGCGGCTCGAGGCCGTAGAGCAATGTGGCCACGAACTTCGATGCCCAGAGACTCACCGCGCCGCCGATGACGATCCCCAGTGCGACGAGCACAGCCAGGCGCGACAACACGAGTCGAACGACGCGGCCCGCCGTGGCGCCGAGCGCCATGCGGACCCCGAGTTCTGTGCGTCGCCGGCTCACGGCGTACGACATCACGCCGTAGAGACCGAGTCCCGCGAGAAGCAGCGCGAGCCCACCGAAGAAGCCTGCGAGCATTGCGATCACGCGTTCCTGGTTGAGAGACGCACTCAACTGGTCCGCGAGCGGCAGAAACGTCACGGCAAGGCGCGGACTCACGTCGCGAACTGCCTCCTCCACGCTGCGCGTCATCGCCCCCGGCGGACCGGTCGTTCGCACGTTCAGACTGATTGATGGCAATGCCGATGGAGAGAAGTAGAACTGGTCGAGAGGCGTGTAGACCGTCGGGTGGGCCGTTTCGCGAAGCGAGAAATACACCGAGTCCGCGACTACGCCGACGATGTCCATCTTTATCACACGTCCGGGCGTGGTCATCGTCAGCGTGTGGCCGATCGGGCTCGCGCCGTTCATCGACGCCCGAGCGAGTGTCTGATTCACAATGGCCACGTGCGCCGTGTCTTGTGCATCGCCGTCGGTGAAATCGCGGCCGTAGACGAGGGGAATGCCCAACGTGCTGAACCATCCGGGCGAAACGACGTTCGTCACGGCGTTGGTCGGATATGGACCATCTGTGAACGGCGCGCCACCAGATACCTCGAACTGTGCCGCGAATCCACGTCCGGCGACAGGCGTCAATGCCGACAGGGCGGCGTCGCGGACACCAGGCAGGGCGCGCACCTGCTCGCGCACTTGGTGATACGTGGGAATACGCCGAGACAGATCTGGCGCGGCGCTCTGTGCGTCCACCTCAACGAGGAGCACGTGGTTGCGATCGAACCCAGCCTGACGCGTCGCAAGGGACAGGAACGTTCGTGAAAACAATCCAGCGGCGATGACGAGCACGAGCGATAGGGCGACCTGCGCAACAACGAGCCCGCTTTCCCCAAATCTTCTCCCGGAAGAACCGGGTGTGCCCGCCGCGCGCTCTTTGAGCGCTTCAATCGGAACGACCGCCGATCCCGTCCACGCCGGAGTGAGGCCGAAGAGCAATGCCGTGGCGGAGGCGACGCCGATCGTGAACGTCAGAACGCGCCAGTCGAGGGACAGATCGAGGAACACGGCGCCAGCAGGCGTCGACAGCTGACGCATGACCAACCGGCTTCCCCAAGACGCCAGAAGCGCTCCCAACACCGTTCCGGTTGCGGCGAGCACGGCGCTCTCCGCCAACAACTGGCGGACCAGTCGCCAGCGCGAGGCGCCGAGCGCAGTCCGCACGCTCAGTTCGTGACGCCGCGCCGTCGCGCGGGCCAACAACAGGCTGGCAATGTTCGCGCAGGCTATCAGCAGCACGAGGGCGACGACGACTAGGATCGTTGTCAGTGCGCGTTGGTAGCGCCCTCGTAGCACCGAAGGTCCCGTGGCCGCAGACACGAGCGTGATTGGTGCCTTGAGGTACGCGTCGAGATACTCGCGCCGCCAGGTTCTTGGGAGCGTCGATTCCCGAATCTGTGGCTGCACACCGCGCAACGACTGCGTTGCGGCGTCAATCGTTTGATCCGATCTCAACCGCGCCATGATCATCAGCCAGTAGTCGTGACGATCCAGCCACGTCTCGCGACCGCGGACGAGCGGCTCGGTGCCCAAGGGGACGAACACATCGACGGCACGGCCAACCTCGGTCCCGAAGAAGCCGGGCGGGGTGACGCCCACGATTGTGAACGGCACACGATCGAGCGTCAGGGTCAGATGACTGACGTCTGTAGCTCCGCCGAACCGACTTTGCCAGAAACCATACGAGATGACCGCGACTGCTCCGTTCGGTCCTCCACCGCGCGTATCGTCGACATCGCTGAACGTCCGGCCGCGCCACGCCGAAACACCGAGGGTCTGAAAGAACGAACCGCTCGCCCACGCGCCTTCTACGAATTGCGTCTCTCCGCCGGTGGCGAGATTGAACCGAGTCGGCGACCACGCGAGGGCGCCGTCAAACAGTTGGGTCCGCCGCGAAATCTCCTGCCAGATTGGATAGTCCCAATCAGAACCGCCACCGTACGGACTGTTCGACAACAACACGAGCCGATCGGGCTCTCTGACCGGGAGCAGTCGTAGCAGCAGGCTGTTGACGAGGGAGAATATCGCCGTGTTCGCGCCGATGCCGAGCGCGAGCGACAGCACGGCCACGGTCGTGACAGTTCGTGTCGCCGCCAACGTGCGAATCGCGAGACGAACATCCTGCTGAAGATCGCCCAGCCACGCGAACGAGCGAACGTCGCGATGGAGCTCTTTGGTTTGCTCGACGCCGCCGAACGCGCGGCGCGCCGCCAGCCGCGCGGCGTCGGGGGTCATGCCGCGGCGTACGAAGTCTTCTTCGATCAGGCGGAGATGTGAGGCCACTTCTCGCGCGAGGTCCGGCTCCGCGCGTCCGGACCGGAGACCATTGGCCAGTCTGAGGAAGAACCGTCTGCACCGGGACATCATGCGGACCATCACCGGCTACTCCTGTCTGAGCGCCTCCATGGCATCGACTTGTGTCGCCCGTCGCGCAGGCGCGTAGCACGCGGCCAGGCCGATCAACACAAACAACGCCGCCACGCCCGAGAACGTCAGTGGATCGATGGGTGGAAGACCGAACAAGTGACTCGTGAGGATCGACCCGGCGGCCGCGGCGAACGTCAGTCCCAGGGCGGAGCCCGCGATGACGAGCGTCATTCCTTGCCGCACGATCGTCGCAATGACATGGGCACGCTCTGCGCCGAGTGCGACGCGGATTCCGATCTCGCGCGTCCGGCGAGCCACGACGTACGCCGTCACCCCGTAGATCCCGATGGCCGCGAGCAGCAGGCCGACCATGCCCAGGCCGCCCGCGACCGACGCCACGATTCGCTGAGGCGTCAGGCCGAGCGCCAGAGAGTCCTCGAGCGTCTGAGCCGTGATGATGGGCAAGTTCGGATTCATCGACGCCACCAGCGCCCGAAGCTCATCGGGAATGCGCTGCCCTCGTGTCGTCCGCGCGACGATCGTGATGTTCGGCCTGTACTCCTGGGGCAGCGGCACGTAGACGCATGAGAGGGATACACCGTCGATGACGCTGCTGAACCTCACGTCGTGCGCCACGCCGACGACGCGGAGCGCCCGGGTTTCGCCTGTCGGTCCGTGCGGGCCGAAGACCGGTTGCGCCAGGTATCGGCCGATCGCATCCTGCGCCGGCCTGCCGGGCCAGAACTGCCGAGCGGCCGTCTCACTGACGATGGCGACGGGCGGCGTGCCGTCGCGGTCGGCGGGATTGAAGTCTCTTCCCGCCGCGACCGGAATCCGCAGCGTCGCGAAATAGCCAGGCTCCACTATTGTCCAGTCGACGCTGAAAAAGGGCTGTCCGTCTGGCGGGGACACGCCAGGAACGGTCATCGCGCTCCGCATCGTCTCGAAGCCGCCCGGGACGACCGTCGCAACGGCCGCGGCAGAAACGTCCGGCAGTGCCCGCACCCGATCGAGCAGCTCGCGCACGAAGCGCGGTCCCGTCGCATTGGTATATCCGGCCTGCGACACGTCGAGTGAGGCGAGCTCGATGCCGTGCGGCTCGAAACCCGGATCGATCGAGCTGGCTTGCTGCAGCGCCCGCCCAAACAAGCTGCCGACCGCGACGAGCAGAACGCTGAGGGTCACTTGCGCAACGACAAACACATGCCGCAGCCGCAAGCGGGTGGGTGCTTGTGCGTCGTTCTTCAGCGCAGATGCGACGTCGGCTTTTGATCCATGAATGGCCGGCGCGAGTCCCGACAACAGCGCAGCGACAAGCGCGAGCCCCGTGGTGAAGACGACCGCGCGGCCATCGAGTGCGATCGAGACGTCAACGGGGAAGGGGAGCGAGGGCAGCATCGACACGAGCAGCGACGTGCCCGCGCGCGCCAGCAGCAAGCCGGCGGCCGCTCCCAGTGCGAACAGCAGCAGCGTTTCCGTGAGCAGTTGACGCACAAGCCGCGCGCGTCCCGCGCCCATCGTCAGGCGCACGGCGATTTCCTGCCGGCGGGCGGTGGCGCGGGCGAGCAACACGCCTGCGACGTTGGCGCACGCGACGGCCAGCACCAGCGACACGATCGCCGTGAGCAGCGCAAGGAATGCGACAATCGGCCCGGTATTTCCCGGAGTGGGTGAGGAGGCGAGCAGTCGCAGGCCCGCGTCTCGATTCTGTTCCGGGTACTCGCGCGCGAGCGTGCGGCCGATCGCGTCCATCTCCGCGGCGGCCTCGGACACCGGGACGCCGGGTTTGAGCCGACCGCCGATGAGCAACGACGGCGCCGCGCGGTTGGCGAGCGTTGCCGCGCCCTGGGCAGTGACGGCGGCCATGCCAATCGGCAGCCACACATCGCCCGCGCGGACACCGGTTCCACGAAACCCCTCAGACGCCACGCCCACAACCGTGAACAGACGTCCGTTCAGCGTGAGGCTTCGACCGACGACAGCGGGATCCCTGTTGAAGCGCCGCGTCCAGAATCCGTAGCTCAACACCGCGATGGGGCTCGCGCCGGGTCGGTCGCTGTCGCTGACGTCGAACAGCCGTCCGGCAGCCGGGACGGCGCCGAGCACCGTGAAGTAGTTGGCCGTCACGTCAGTGCCGAGGATGTTCTCAGCCGCGCTGCTGTTGGCAGTGCCGAGACTCATGGCATGGGGAAAGCGCGAATATCCGTACACGCCGGCGAGCGTGGTGGTGCGCTGGCGAATGTCGAGGTAGTTGGCGAATGAGCTCGGGCCGAAGCCATCGCCGTGCCGGCTGCGGCCGATGTCCACGAGACGGCGGGGGTCGTTCACGCCCGTGGGAGGTTGAAAGAGAAGCGCATTGGCCAGTGTGAAGATCGTCGTGCTGGCGCCAATACCGATGCCGAGGGATAGCGCGGCAGTCAGGGCAAACAGCGGATCGCGTCGAAGGGCCCGCGCCCCGTGTCGGAGGTCGCGCCCCGCATCGCTGAGCCACACAAGCGAGCGCGTCTCACGATGGCGCTCCCGAGTCTGCTCGACGCCGCCGAACGCGCGGCGCGCGGCACGCCGGGCCTCGTCGGGCGGCATCCCCAGGCGCTCGAAGTCCTCATCGAGGAGCCCGAGGTGCGACGCCAATTCCCGTGCGAGATCCGGCTCCGCTTTCTGCGGACGGAACACATTGACGAGCCGCAGGAGAAACCGGCGGACGCGTGCCATCGCTACGACTCGTGGAGCAGCAGCTTGTTGACGAGGCCGGCCAGGCGGCGCCAGCGTTCCGTTTGCTGTCCAAGCGCCCGCGTTCCCGTTTTGGTGATGGCGTAGTACTTGGCGTCGCGGCTGTTCTCGGTCTGCTGCCACGTGCCCTTGATCCAGCCTTTCTGCTCCAGCCTGACGAGCGCCGGGTACAGCGTGCCCTGGTTCACCGTGAACGGATGTTCGGCGATCTGTTCAAGCCGGGTGGTGAGCGCATAGGCGTGCTGGGGCCCCATGGTCGAGAGCGCCCGGAGCACGATCAGATCGAGCGTTCCCTGGAGGAGCTCGATGCGCGGTTTCGGTTTAGCACTAGGCATTCAAGTAGAGCTACCCTACCACGTCGTGGACTAGGATGCCAAGTGGAAGCGTACAGGCCGCGTCAGGGACGCGGCGGCGGCGCGGCGACACGGCGCGGCTTCGCCAGCGAGTTGCTCTCGAAACACCAGTGCACGAAGTCCTGCCCGTAGCGCTTCTTCACCTCGGAGGGGATGTGCCCTTCGTCAACCCGTTGAAACTTGAAACGGATTTCTCCATCCGGCAGCACGGTGGCGAGTAGCGAGCCGTAGACGTTGGTCGTGGCGTCCTTCGGCGAAGGGATCGGGAGTGGATAGCGCTCGGCGCCAGCCGTGCCGATCACCCAGCCCGGCAGAACGCCCCCGTTGTCTCTCCAATAGGGCGAGTCGTACGCGTCCGCCATGTAGAAATGCTGGTGGCTGGCCAGCACGTAGACGCGCTTGCCGCCGTCATTCTGCGCGCGCAGCAGGTCGGCATACACGCGACGGCCGGTCTCCGTGCTCGTCGGCGATTCGTTCATGCTGTGGTCGCGGTTGTAGCCATCGGGCAGCGGCTTGTGCATGCCGGCGACGATGGCGGTGATCGACGGGTCGGCGATGTCGCGCGCCAGCACGCCCTCGAACCACGTGAGCTGCGCCTCGTCGAACTGCTCGTTGGAGGCGTTGTCGAGCGAGTAGAAACTGATGCCGCGATCGATCCAGCGATAGTACGGCTTGACCACCTCATCGTCTGGGTCGTCGAGGAGTCGCTGCGCGCGCAGCGCGGGGGTGTCGAGCCAGGGCGCGAACGTCGCGACGAACTCGTCGCGCGTTTTCGGCGTAATCACGTCGTGGTTGCCGATGCCGACGAGGTAGGGGATGGAGCCGAAGGCCGCGATCTGGTTGTCGATGAAGTCCTGCCACTCTATGGCGTGGTAGTCGTCGATCGACAGCGGGGTCTCGATGTGCTCCGGCTGGTGCAGCATGTCCTGGTCGCGACCGAACGTGCGGCGAAGATCGCCGAGGTGCCAGTAGAAGGCCGCGCGGTTCCTTCGTGCCGTCCTGGCGATGCCGTGCACCACGATGTCGCCGCAGTCGCGCGCGTCGCCTGACACGACAAACTGCCACGGCCTCGCGGACGGCGCGCCCTGGGCGGCGACAATCCGCCACACCGAACACGCCATCCCCACTGCCAGGATCGCTCCGTACCACCGCCCGCGTCGCACGCTCAATTCTACAGTCTACGGCGCTCTCCTACTGGGGCACCCGTCTGGCCAGAGCCGCGAGCCTCTCGCCGACGATACGAATCTGAAACAGGTTCGCGGGATGTGCGTAGAAGAGATCGAAGTCTCTGTCGCGGATGCCGAGTTGGCGGAACACGTCGCGCGCGACGCGCGTCTGCTTTCCGAATCGGCGTTCGAACGCGCCGGCGGTTTCCATCTCGTAGCGTTCGATCGCGGTCTCGTCCTGATTCCATGTGGCCGGCCGCGGCGCGGGCGGCGCATGGCGGGCGCGTTCGGCCACGAAGGCGAGAATCGTCGCGGACAATTGCGCGGCCGTGAGTGTGATATCCGCGTTCTGGGCTGCCACCACGTAGTCGAACTGCCGTTCGTGCAGCCACTGCAGGCTGGCAGACCACCCCATGGCGATCGACGCGAACATGACAAACGCCGCCAAACGTGCCTCGCGCCCAAACGAACGGTGCGAGGCGGCCATCCAGCAAATGAGCTTCAGGGCGAGCAGGGCCGCCGCGGCGCCGAAGCACCAGGTGGCCACCTCGGCCGCCGGCGGCGCAAGTCGGGCGCCGACTTCGCCGAGGACGATGAGGAGGGCGACCGGCGGGCCAACAAAGGGCCAGCTGAGGGCGTGGCGCACGAGGAGATTATGGTCATAATCGGACAGTGGTCTCGCAACCAGTGTCGAGGGAATGACACCGACGGAGGAGCTCGTGAGATTTCCCGTGCGTTCACCACGATCCCCCGTGGCATTTCAGTTGCACTCTCGCGGCACGGTGCGCCTCGCGACGACGACTTACGGAATCCTTGTGGCAGCGCTGTTGTGCATGCCGGCGGCGACCAGCGCGCAGCAGACGGACCAACCCCCAACGCCGCAGCCCGACACGTCACCTGCCGCCACGCCGCCGCAGAGCGCAAAGCCATCGCCAGGGAACAGTCGTATCTTCGGCGTGATGCCGAACTACGGAACAGTTGAGGGCGCCGACGGGATTCAACCGCTGTCCCCGGGACGGAAGTTCCGCATGGCGGCGCAGTACGCGTTCGACCCGTTCGTCTATCCGTTCATCGGCGTCGTTACGGCGGTCGGAGGCGGCCAGGGCGATCACTCGTACATCGAGCGCTATGGGCTGGCGTTCGCCGATAACACGCTCGGCAGCTTCATGACCGTCGGTGTGGTGCCGTCGCTCTTCCATCAGGATCCGCGTTACTACCAACTGGGCAAGGGCAGCGCATGGCATCGAGCCGCCTACACCGTCACACGCTCGTTCGTCGCGCGCAGCGACTCCGGGAAGACGATGTTCAACGCGGCCGAAATCGGGGGCAACCTGCTCTCTGCCGGCATCTCCAACGTCTACCATCCCCCGAGCGATCGATCGGTCTCGGACACGCTCGCGCGCTGGGGCATGCAGGTGATGTGGGACACGCTGTCGAACGAACTGAAGGAATTCTGGCCGGACATTCGCCGGAAGTTTCGAAAGGCGTGATTGGGGATGAAGACGATCACGTCGCTCGAGCCGCTCCCGCGAGCGGCGTAGCCTCGAGGGCGCGCCGCTCGCCAATCTGTTGCCGCCACATCGCGTAGTACAGCCCCTTCTGATCGACGAGCACGTCGTGGCGTCCGGTCTCCACGATGCGGCCGCGCTCGAGGACGTAGATGCGATCGGCGTGAAGAATCGTCGAGAGCCGGTGCGCGATCAGGACGGTCATGGCGTCGCCGCCGGTGGCCACCTCGCGGATCGTGTCGACGATCCCCTCTTCGGTCAACGAGTCGAGCGACGAGGTCGCTTCGTCGAAGACGAGGAGATGGGGGCGCCGCAGCAAGGCTCGCGCAATCGACAGCCGCTGCTTCTCGCCGCCCGACACCTTGACGCCCCCTTCGCCGATGACCGTGTCGAGGCCGCGGTCCGCCCGTGCCAGCAGATTGTCGCAGGCCGCCTTCCGCAGCACGTCGAGGCACTCGGCGTCGGTGGCGGCCGGATTCACGAAGAGCAGGTTCTCGCGAATCGTTCCTGAAAACAGCTGCGTGTCCTGCGTGACGAACCCGATTCTCGCGCGCAAGTCGTCGAGATCGCTGTCGCTGCCGGGAACCCCGTTGTACACGATGCGCCCGGCCAGGGGCTGATAGAGGCCGACCAGCAGCTTCACGAGGGTGGTCTTGCCCGCGCCGGACGGCCCGACAAACGCCACCGTCTCTCCGCGCCGCAGGCTGAACGTGATATCGCTCACGGCCGGCGACGAGGCGGACTGATGCTGGAAGCTGACGTGCTCGAAGGCGAGTGTGTTCAGGTCGTGGAGCGGCACGGGGTTGACTGGCCTCGGCTCTTCGGGAATGCGCAGAATGTCCTCGTAGACGTTGAGGGAGGCTTCGGTCTCACGGTAGATGTTGATGATGTTCCCGAGCTCCTGCAGCGGACCGAAGATGAAGAACGAGTAGATGAACAACGAAAAGAACTGGCCGACCGTGATGGCGCGCGTATATATAAGGTAGAGCATCAGGAACATGATGCTCGTCCGGAGCAGGTTGACCGCGGTCCCCTGGATGAAACTCAGGCTCCTCAGATAGCGCACCTTCTTCAGCTCCAGCCGCAGGATCTTGTCGGTCGTCCCGTTGAGACGGTCGATTTCCTGCTGCTGCAGCCCCAGGCTCTTCACCAGCTCGATGTTGCGAAGCGACTCGGTCGTCGACCCGGCGAGCGCCGTCGTTTCGGCGACGATGACCTTCTGGATCTGCTTGATCCGGCGGCTGAGCACCGAACTCAGCACGCCGAGAATCGGCACGGTGAGGAAGTAGACAGGCGCGATCACCCAGTGCACGCTGAACGCATAGGCCATCACGAAGATGATCCCGACGAGCGAGGTGAACAGCACGTTGATGGCCGTGGCGATGAGCTTCTCGACGTCGGAGCGGACCTTCTGGAGACGGCCGAGTGTCTCGCCGCTGCGCTGATCCTCGAAGATCGAATAGGGCAGCTTGAGCGAGTGCCGAATCCCGTCCGAGTACAGCTCGGCCCCCAGCCGTTGCGTGATGACGTTGATGTAGTAGTCCTGAAAGTTCTTCGCGACGCGCGAGACGAACGCCACCCCTACGGCGGCGCCGAGCAGCAGGCTCACACCCCTGAAGAACTGGCCCGTCGAATATTCCTGGAATCGCGTGGCGTATTCATCGATCACGTGGCGGAAGATCAGCGGGTCGAGCAGCGAGAAGACCTGATTCACGGTGGCGAGGACGAGCGCGAGCACCACCAGCCCGGTGTAGTGCCGAAGGTACGCGTAGAGGAGTCTCATACAGAACTATTCTAGCCACTGTGTTATGGTGACTGGAGTTCCTTCCGTGCGAATCCTCCTGCGCGTCGTCGGTACGTTGCTGGTCTTGATGGGCGTCACCTGGTTCCTGCAGGGCATCAATGTTCTGCCCGGAAGTTTCATGACGGGCCAGATGCAGTGGGCCGTCTATGGCGGCGCGGCGGCGGCTGCCGGCCTCGGCATGCTCGTGGCCGCCGGTCGCCTTCGCCTCGATCGGAAGTAGGTCACCATCGATCTCCAGGCGGCCGCAGCGCAGGCCATGCACGCGCATGGCTTTCTGCCTGAGTTTTCTCCGCAGGCGCTCCAGCAGTTGACCGCGCTCACCGCCCGTCCTCCGCTCGTGGAGGCCGGCGGAGATGTTCGCGATCTGCGGCAGCTCCTCTGGTCGTCAATCGACAACGACACCTCACGCGATCTCGACCAGCTCGAGGTGGCCGAGCCCCTGCCCGGCGGCGACATCAGGGTGCTCGTGGCGATCGCCGACGTGGACGCGTTCGTTGGCAAGCACTCGGCGATCGACGATCACGCGGCCATCGCCACGACGACGGTCTATACGGGCGTCAGGAATTTCCCGATGCTGCCCGAGCCGCTCTCGACAGGCACCACCTCGCTCGCTCGAGGCTCACGACAGGCTGAGCGTCGTCACCGAATTCGTGGTGGCAACCGACGGCACGGTCCATTCGGCCAAGGTGTACCGCGCGGTCGTCCGCAACACCGCGCAGTTGGCCTACGGATCGGTCGGCGCCTGGTTGGAGCGGACCGGTCCGGCCCCGCCCAAAGTCGCGGCGTCGCCGGATCTGCAGGCGCAGCTCACGCTGCAGGACGCGTGTGCGCACGCGCTTCGCAGCGCGCGATATCGCCACGGAGCGCTCAATATCGAGACCATCGAAACCCGCCCGGTCGTGCTGCACGGTCAGGTGGTCGAGGTCGTCAGGCAGGACAAGAACCGCGCGACCGAGCTCATCGAAGATTTCATGATCGCCGCCAACGAAGTTGTCGCTCGCATGCTGGAAGCGGCGCACGTCTCGTCGATCCGGCGCGTCGTGAAGACGCCCGAGCGCTGGGATCGGATTGTGTCCCTGGCGGCCACGCTCGGGGGTGAGCTTCCCGCGGCGCCCGATTCACGGGCGCTCAACCGGTTTCTGATCGCGCGCAAGGCCGCCGATCCCGATCACTTCGCCGACGTGTCGCTGGCGATCATCAAGCTCCTGGGGCCGGGCGAGTACGTGCTCGAACGCCCGGGCGATCCGGAAGGCGGCCACTTCGGACTCGCGGTGCAGGACTACACGCACTCCACGGCGCCCAACCGGCGCTTCGCGGATCTCGTGACGCAGCGCCTGATCAAAGCCCTGCTCGCGGGCGAGCCGGCGCCCTACGCGGACGACGAACTGGCGGCGATCGCGCGCAACTGCACGCTGAAAGGCAATGCCGCGCGAAAAGTCGAGCGTGAGATGTCGAAGCGGATTGCCGCGGTGGCCATGAGCGGACGAATCGGCGAGAGCTTCGATGCCATCGTCACCGGCGTGACGCCGAGCGGCACCTTCGTTCGCGTGCTCACGCCCCATGTCGAGGGACTGCTGGCCAGAGGTCAGGAGGGCGTGGACGTCGGCGACAAGTTGAGGGTGACGCTCGTCAGCACCGATGCCGAGCGGGGCTATATCGACTTTGCTCGCGCCGTTGCTCCCGTCTGAACGGCCCGCTCGACCCGGCTGGACTCCTCCCCGGGAACGGCGCAGACTACGGCTGATGGTTGCTGATGGCCCGGAGGCGCCGAACGTTCGCGCAGACGTGCGGCCGATCCTCGTCGTGGACGACGACGTGTCGGTCCGCCGGACGATCGCCAGGTTCTTCACGAGCGAAGGGTTCTCCGTGATCGAAGCGGAGAACGGCCAGGAAGCGCTGGCGTACTTGCGCGGGGGCGGCGACGCCGCCGTCATCGTGCTCGATTTGCGCATGCCGGTGATGGATGGCTGGACGTTTCGCCGTGAACAGCGGCTCGACCCACGCCTGTCGCGGATCCCGGTCATTGTGCTGTCGGGCGCCGACGCCGACGGGCTGCCGGAGCTCAACGCGCTGGCCGCCTTCGAAAAACCCGTCAGCCTGCTGGAAATCGTCAATCTGGTGAGAGGCCTCCCTTCGTCCGCGTGACCGCACGCCGCCCTTTCTCCAGAACCCATCTCGTCTTCGGGTTTATGATCAGCCCCCTGTAGGGTACCGGACATGGAGCTTCGTCATCTGCGTGCGTTCGTCGCCGTCGCCGAATCGCGTAGTTTTTCAAAGGCGGCGCGCCTGCTGCACGTCGCTCAGCCGCCGCTCAGCCGCCACATCAGCCAGCTCGAGCGTGAGCTCGGCGTGAAGCTGTTCGTGCGCGCGGCGAGTGGCGTGGAGTTGACCCGCGAGGGCACGCTTCTGCTCGAACAGGCCCGGACCGTGATGGCCGACACGGCCGGTTTTCTCGAGCTGGCCGGTCGCGCGAAAGCCGGCCTCGTGAACCCGCTTCGCGTCGCCATGGCGCCGGGGTTGTGTGAAGCCGTGAACCGGATCCGGATGCACCTGGTCGACCGCTCTCCACATCTCATGATCGAGGGCGTTGACATGGCGTCGTCCGCCCAGCACGACGCGTTGCGCCGCCGGACGATGGATGTCGGACTGCTTCGCCACGTCGCCGACGATCCGGATATCCAGTCGGAACCGCTCTTCGCCGAGCGCTTCGTCGTGATGGTCAGCGAAAGGAGTCCGCTCGCCAAGTGCCGCTCGCTGCGCCTGAAGCAGCTCGCCGGCGAGCGCCTGCTGCTGCAGGACCGTGATTGGGCGTCGCTCGCGCAGGAAAAGATCCTCGCGATGTGCGCCGCGGCCGGCGTGACGCCTCGCATCGTGACGCTCGAGGCCATTCCCGGCAATCAGGCGTCGATGCTGGCGGTGGTGTCGGGCGAGGCGATTTGCCTGGCGCTTCGCGGCGCGATCAGCAGGAGCTACCAGCCGCTTCGCGGCGTCGCCGTCGTGCCGCTCGATGAACCGCACGCCGATTTCGAGGTGCAGGTGGCCTGGCGGAAGGGCGACGCCTCGGCCATGGTGTGCGAGTTCCTGAAGTCTGCCCGCGAGTTGTTCCCTCCCAAGCACGTCGAGATGTCCCAGCGGCCCTGATTCAGGGGAGGTCTGATGCCACCGCACCCGGCGGAGCCGTCGATTTCGCAAGCGGCCAGAACTGGAAGTACTCCGCCGAGAAGATCAGCAGCGGAAACGTGACGCTCAGCAACGCCGACGCCAACCAAATCTCAAAGTCGTACGACGGTGGACCGGGGCGGACGCTCCCCGTCACGATCGGGGTCAACCTGCCGTACATCCAGGATAGCGACTCACCGATCAGGACGACAGCGACGACATTGAGCAGTCCTTTGGCCGGCTGGGGGTGCTTCGCAAAGAGCGATCCCTTGAGCATGTTCTGGACCACGATGGTCCCGAAGATGAAGGGCACGGGGACGCGCACCATGAAGGCCACGGGATCCATCCGCAGCGCCACGACGCCGACGAAAAACGCAGCGCCGCCCAGCGCCAGCGCGGCAACCGTCCACACGGCGCCCAGCACGGGCTGCCGCATCACCGCACCGGACTTCGTGAGCGGCCACAACTCGAAGTTGATCATCAGGAACATGGCCGCGAGACACGAGAGATAGAACACGAGCGCGTTCCAGGCCGGGAACAATCCTTTGGGATCCTGCGCCGCGACATACACCGGTGCGTCCTGCATGAAGGTGTAGTCGAAGAACACGCGGAACAGCGCGTAGTTGACGAGGTAGCACGCCACGAGCATCACGAAGCCCGCGGCGACGGGATGCTTGATCGTCGATGTGAACGGCCAGCCGCCCCACATGATCGCCGCCCAGAACGTCACGACCACGGAGACGATGCTGCACATGGCGAGCATCGGCGTTGGTGGATTGACGCCGCCGCCGATCGTGAAGAACGATACCGCCGCGACGACGACTCCCACGGCCAGTGTGGTGAGCAGCAGAACGAGACCTTTCGCCGGCTGGCCGAGCGACGCGACGAACCGGGGGTTGGCGCCCCAGGTGACGGCCGCGACGATCTGCATCGGGATGACGCAGAGCAGGAAGTAGGCCACCCATCCCGTGAACGTCGGAAATGCGAAGAGGGAGATGAAGCCCAGCGACACGGCGACGACCACCGCGGTGGAGACCACGCCAACGACGGGCTGCTTGACGGTTGACATGTCCGGTATCACCTACAGGTTGCCGGCGGTGTGAGCGCCACAGACGTTGACATGCCCGCTCAGGGTTCGCGCACTTCGAGCGAGGCGTAGCGACCGGCGTGAAATACCAGCGGCGCGAACGTCTCCTCGCTCCGGTACAGCGTGACCACGCGGCCGATCACGATCCAGTGGTCGCCGCCCTCGTGAATGGTCTCGAGGGCGCATCCGATCGCCGCAGGACATCCCGTCGAGCCGGTGGCCGCCGTCCCAATTGATGAACGAGAATTCCGGGGGCGAAGGTTCCTTCCAGCCGCCCGCGAAGTACGTCGACAGATTCTGCTGGTCCTGCCGCAGGATGTTGACGGAAAACCTCGGGGCCGAGCGGACGATCTGTCCCATGTGCGTGGTTTTGCCGACGCAATAGAGCACGAGCGGCGGGTCGAGCGACAGCGAGGTGAACGAATTCGCCGTCATGGCCTTGATCGAGCCGTCCACTTCGGCGGCGATGACGGTGACGCCGGTCACGAATTGGCCGACCGTGTGACGGAACGTGCGAGCGTCGATCGACATCGATCCTGCTAGGCCTTGTTCTTCTTCATGAACACGTTGACGTCGTCGGCCTTGATCGAGATCGGGGGCGGTCCAGCCGTCGAGGTTGTATTCGGCCATGCACTGCTCGGCGAAGCCCTTGTAGCGCGCCGTCGCGCCGGTCTTCTCCGCCACCATCAGCGTCTCGAAGCGGATGCTCTCGTGGTTGCCGAAGTAGTTGCGCTCGTAGAGCTCGTGCCGGCCGCCGAACTCGGTGCCGATGGCGTCCCACATCAGCTTCATCAGCTTCACGCGGTCCACGGCGGTGTAGCCGTTCGAGCCCCGCACGAACTGATCCAGATACGGCCGAATCTCGGGCACCTGAAAGTCGAGCGCGCTCGACGGCAGGTAAATCAGTGCGCTGGCCAGCGTGTTCTCGATGATCTCCTTGATCTTCGGGTAGGCGATGCTCGCCATCACCCGATACGCCAGCCCGTAGTCGAGGTTCGGCAGCACGTAGCCCGGCGTCCAGGGCGTCGTCGTGCGCGCCATCGCATCGGTGAGGCCCCAGAACAGATTGCGCCACGCGAGCACTTCGCCGACCGCCACTTGCGTGCCGCGGAAGTCTTTCACGCCCGTGGCCTCGACGGCCTTGAGCAGCAGGCCGGCGAGGAAGTCCAGCTTCACCGCGAGCCGGGTGCACCCCTGGAACATGAACCGCGGCAGGAAGCCCGAGCGCGGGAAGAAGTTGTTGACCTTCTCGATGTCGCCGTACGCGAACACGTTCTCGTACGGCACGAAGACGTTGTCGAACACCAGGATGGAGTCGTTCTCGTCCAGGCGGCTCGAGAGCGGGTAGTCGAACGGGGTGCCCGTGACGGCAGCGGTCAGTTCGTACGACGGCCGGCAGAACAGCTTCACGCCCTTCGCGTCGGTGGGGACCATGCAGACGAAGGCGAATTCCTTCGTCTTGATCGGCAGCGCCCCGTTGTTGGCGATGAAGTTGAAATGCGTCAGGCTCGAGGTGGTGGCGACGACCTTCGCGCCGCTGACGATCAGGCCGGCGTCGGTTTCTTTGGTGACGTGCATGTACACGTCTTTCACCTCGTCGAGCGGCTTGTCGCGGTCGACCGGAGGGTTCACGATGGCGTGATTGACGAAGGTGACTTCTTCCTGAACCCGCTTGTACCAGCGCCGGGCGTTTTCGTCGTAGGGTGCGTAATACTCGGAGTTGGCGCCGAGCGTGGCCAGGAAGGCGGCCTTGTAGTCGGGGCTGCGGCCGATCCAGCCGTAGGTGACGCGCGCCCACTCGGCGATGGCATCGCGGGCGCCCACCAGCTCGTCGGCGTTGCGCGTGGCTCTGTAGAACCGGTGCGTGAAGCCGCCGCTCCCGGTGTCGGTCTCGGTCGTCAGGACGGCCTGCCGGGCCGGATCGTGCAAGGCGTCGTAGAGCCGCGCGATCATGCGCACGGTGTTCCGGAACGCCGGGTGCGTGGTGACGTCTTTCACCCGCTCGCCGTAGATCCAGATCTCGCGACCGTCGCGAATGCTTTCGATGTATTCATCGCCCGTCATCGGGCGAACGCGGGGCGTCGGTCGTGACCCGATCGCTCGGAGCGGTGGTGTTGGTGGCCATGCTGATTCTCCCTTGTGTGGCGGGCGCCATTCTAACTCGTCGGTCGGGCGCCGTGCGCAAGCCGTTGTCGTCGCGGTATAGGCTCTTTCCCTGGCGGTATAGCGAACGCTTATCCAACTTTCCGAATACGCGGCATGTCGGGCGCCGACGCGCGTGGAAATCGTTGTGATTCCGCGTTGACACTGATCTGTCAGTTGCCTATGATGCGCGCACGACCATCAGATTCTCTCGACTCCAACCGGATGGTCGGTCGCTCCGGGCCAGGGATGCAATCGGTTGCGGATGAGGAGGGGCAGGATGCGCGCTCTCAGAACGGCCGTCGTCGTCCTCTCGTGTGTGCTCGTCATTCCAGCCGTGGCGTACGCGCAAGCGTCCATCGCTGGCACCGTCAAGGACGCCTCCGGCGCCGTGCTGCCCGGGGTCACCGTGGAAGCGGCGAGCCCGGTCCTGATCGAGAAAACGCGCACCGTGGTGTCGGACGGCTCGGGCAACTACAGAATCGAGAACCTGCGGCCCGGCGACTACGCGGTGACGTTCACCTTGCCTGGCTTTAGCACTGTGAAGCTCGACAACGTCTCGGTGTCGGGGTCGGCCGCGACCACGGCTGACGCCACGTTGCGCGTCGGCGCGGTGGCGGAAACGATCACCGTCGCCGCGGAATCGCCGGTCGTCGACCTCTCGAGCACGAAGAAGGAAGTCGTGCTCGACCACGACCTCGTCCAGAACCTGCCGAGCTCGCGGCAATACTTCACGCTGGCGCGCATGGCGGCCGGCACGTCCGGCGGCGGGAACGACGTCGGCGGCGCCGCCATCGCGGACGTGGGCCTTGCCCTCACGGTGCATGGCAGCAAGAACGTGGATCAGCGTGTCATGCTGAACGGCGTCAGCATCATGACGCTGCAGGCCGGCGGCCAGATCGGCGGGCAGCAGCCCGACGTGGGTTCGGCGGCCGAAATCGCCATCGACACCTCGTCGCTCTCCGCCGAGCAGGCCACTGGCGGCGTGCGCATCAACTTCATCCCGAGAGACGGCGGCAACACTTTCGGCAATTCGACGTTCTTTACCTTTGCGAACCAGTCGATGCAGGGGAACAACTTCACGGACGCGCTGAAAGCCGCGGGGTTGGCGACGCCGACCAAGATCCACAACAATTGGGATTTCAACGAGTCAATCGGCGGTCCGATCAAACGTGACAAGGCCTGGTTCTGGTTCTCCACACGGTTCAACAAAGCGAATACGTACGCCGGAGTCTTCGCGAACCAGAACGCGTACAACACGAACGCGTGGACGTATGTGGCCGACACCAACAGCCCCGCGGAAAACCGAGGCGACGTGCAGCAGAACAACCTGCGCATCACCTGGCAGGCGGCGCCCAAGCTCAAGGTGGCGTTCGAGCAGAAAGTGGACTCATTCTGCAACTGCCCGTTTGCGCTCAGCGCGACGCGGGCGCCGGAGACAGGTTACGATCGGCGCTTCCCGCGGCTCCGCCAGGAGCACGTGGAATTGACCTCGGTGGTCACCCCCAGGCTCCTGCTCGAGTTCGTCGGCATGCACCTGTTCGAACGCTGGGGCAACATGGACCTGCGGGCGACCGACAACGGCGGCTCGCTCGACGCGTCGCAGGCTGCGGCGATCGGGAGCATGATCTCGGTCGTCGAGCAGTCCACGAACCTGATGTATCGCAGCTACGCGGCGCAGGCCACCGGCGGCCTCGCCAACCTCAACAACACGCTGGTACCGAATTACACGTACCGCGTGGCGGCGTCCTACATCACGGGCACGCACGCCCTCAAGACCGGCTGGAACGATACGTTCGGCTACCTCAACGCGCAGAACTACAACTACCAGCCGATTAGCTACACGTTCCTCAATGGCACGCCGACCAGCATCACCCAGGTGGTGACGCCGTACACCGCGATGAGCGAGCAGAACCACGACTTCGGCATGTTCGTGCAGGACACGTGGAAGCGAAATCGTACGACGGTCATCGGGGCGATCCGGTACGACTGGTTCAAGACCGGATTCCCCGCGCAGACCATCGGCCCAGGGAGCGCCTTGGTCGGCCTCGCGAACCGCAACATCAGCTTTCCGGCGGCCGACAACCTCAACTGGAAGGACCTCACCTACCGAATGGGCATGGTCTACGACGTGCGCGGCGACGGCAAAACGGCGGTCAAGGTGGCCGCGAACAAGTACCTGCTCGGGCAGACGCTCAACGGTTTCGGGGCGTCGCCGAACCCCGTCAACGCGCTCGTGACGATCACGACGCGTCCCTGGACCGACTCGAACAAGAACTTCGTCGGCTGATTGCAACCTGGCAAGCGGGGCGGCGCAGAACCTCACCGCGAGCGGCGGCGACAACTGCGGCACCATCGCGAACAACGCGTTCGGCACGACCATCCCCCTCCAGACCTTCGATCCCGATCTGCTGACCGGCTTCGGCCACAGGGCGAGCAACTGGGAATTCTCCGGGGCCTTCCAACAGCAACTGCCCGGGCGCATGTCGCTCGAAGTCGGCTACTACCGACGCATCTGGCAGAACTTCCCCGTGATCGACAACGTGCTGGTCGCGGCCAATGAGTTCCAGCAGTTCACCATGACGGTGCCGACCGACACGCGGCTTCCGGGCGGCGGCGGCAATCAATTGAACTACTACAACGTCAACGCCAACAAGGTCGGGCAGACCCAGAACTACAACACGCTGTCGGACAAGTTCGGCGAGGAGTACGAACACTGGAACGGCGTGGACGTCAGCGTCAACGGACGGCTCACGAACGGTCTGCGGTTCCAGGCCGGGACGAGCACCGGACGAACGGTCGTCGATAACTGCGCCGTGATTGCGCAGTTGCCCGAAATGCTGTCGTTTGGCCCGGCCAATGCCGGTGCGACCACGGCGGGCGCCCAGTTGGCGAAGGAGTTCTGCCATCTCGAAGAACCGTGGATGACCGGATTCAAGGGGCTCGTCATGTACACGCTGCCCAAAGTGGACGTGCAATTCGCGGTCGTGTTCCGCTGCCTGCCCGGGATCCGAACACAACGAATGCAGGGGGTGGCTCGCAGCCATCCGGCCTGCCCGCGAACTTCGTGGCGACCAACGCCTACCTCGCCACGAACTCGAACCTGGGCCGGTTGCTGACGGGCACGACGGCGCCCACGCAGAACACGCAACTGCAGATCATCAGTCCGGATACGGTGTACTGGATCGCGACAACCAGCTCGATTTCCGTGTCGGCAAAGTGTTCAAGTTCGGTCGAGCGAGATCGACGATCAACCTCGATCTCTACAACATGCTGAACAAGAGCACGATCCTGACGGCCAACGCCGCGTACGCCCTGACCAATAACGTCTGGCAGACTCCGACCTCGATCAGCAATCCACGATTGATGAAGATCAGCCTGACGCTGGATTTGAAGTAGCGAACACGCGAACACGAAGGGGCTAGGGGCTGGGGACTAGGGGCTAGAAGAACACAGCGTTCTTCGCAGCTCCCAGCCCTAGCCCCTAGTCCCTGTCTTTCAGTGGGCGTCGAGCGCCTTCAAGATGGCGCCGCGGAGCGCGGGCGACTCCGGCGTCACGTCACTCGGAAAGAACGCCAGGATCTTGCCGTCCTTGCCGATCACGTACTTGCTGAAGTTCCACTTCGGCAGGCTACCTGATGTGCCGAGGAACTGGTAGATGGGCGACTGATCGGCGCCAGGCTTCGTCACGAGCTTCGAGAACATCGGGAAGGTGACGTCGTAGGTCAGCTTGCAGAACTGCGCGATTTCCTGCGCCGTGCCCGGCTCCTGCGCGCCAAAGTCGTTGCTCGGGAATCCCAGGACGGCGAACCCCTTCGGCTTCAACTCGCGATTCAGTTTTTCGAGGCCCTCGTACTGCGGCGTGAAGCCGCACTTGCTGGCGACGTTGACGGCCAGCGTCACCTTGCCTCGAAATACGCCGAGGTCGGCGGGCTTGCCGTCCAGGTACGAGGTTTTGAGGTCGTAGAACGAGGACACGGTCGCTCCTGACGCTGCTGACGGGGAAGCTGTCGTGAAAATCGCCAGTGCGGCGACCGCGGCGACAGCCAGGGAAAGCGCAACGAGTGTGGTACGGCGGCTTGGCATAATCAGGTCTCCTGAAAGGGCATTGTATCGCGGGCGGAACACCCGGATGAGCCGCATGAGGCGTAGTATACGGGTGATAAGCGTCACCTAAAGACCACGTCAGGGGGACGCGCCCGCGGGCCCGAACCTGCTGATTTGGCTCGGAAAACGGCACGGCGTGTTGGCAAGCCACTTGCGGGATCCGGGGTGGGAGGCCTTATGAACGTTGCGAAGACTCTTATCTCATCCGGCGTGTTGGCCGCTTTGGTCGGCGTCCCATCGCCGGGCTTTGCTCAGCGTACGAGCGGCGGACATAGCCGTGAGGGTGCCACCAGCCGGGGAACTGCTGTCAGCCGGGGCGAGTCGAGCAACCCCCGCGGAGGTGGTTCGCGGCAGGAGAACAATGCGCAACGGGAGAGCCGTGCGCCGCGTGAGAGCGGTGCGGTGCGGG
Organism: uncultured Acidobacteriota bacterium; assembly: GCA_963755195.1. Classification (GTDB taxonomy): domain Bacteria; phylum Acidobacteriota; class Vicinamibacteria; order Vicinamibacterales; family CAVVIG01; genus CAVQJU01. The sequence goes on from CAVWIZ010000004.1 coordinate 49,694, forward strand.
AGAGGAGCGCGCCTCGCGAGAACGTCGCCCCGCGGGGGGGCGACTCCGGTCAGCGAAGCGTTGTCGTCCCTGGCGGCGGGGTCACCTCGCGTAGCTACAATGGCGCCGCGAACAATGGCGGCTCCTACAATCGCGGGTCGTACAACGGCGGTTCCCACAACGGTGGTTCCTACAGCAGTGGTTCCCACAACGGCGGTTCCTACAACCGCGGTTCCTACAATCACGGCTCCTACTATCGTGGAGGCTACAATCGCGGATATGTCAGGGTTGCTCCGGTGCGATACTATCGGCCGTACTACTCGTTCCGGCCGCACCTGAGCCTGGGGTTTGGCCTCTGGGTCGGCTACCCGATCGCGTTTTCCTACGGGTACTACGATCCTTACTACTACCCCTACAGCTACCCGTATCCTTCCGCTTATCCGACGTACAGCGCTCCGTACCCGGCGGCCCCCTATCCGGCGTATCCTCCGGCTTCGGCGTATCCGCAGCAACAGGCGTATCCGCCGTCCGCGTCCGGGTCGATCGGCGTTCAGCCCGGCCAGGGTAACACGGCGAACACATTGAACCCTTCGAACACCGGGGGCGTCAGCTTCGAGATCACGCCGGGTGACGCCGAAGTGCTCGTGGACGGCAATCTCATCGGCATCGTCGCCGACTTCACGCCGTCGACGCAGCCGGTGGGCTTGCCGGTGGGGGCGCATCGCATCGAGATTCGCGCGCCCGGCTACCGGACCATCACGTTCGACGTGAACATCGTGGCGGGCCAGGTGCTCCCGTATCAGGGCGCCATGGAGTTGGCGCGGTAGATGAGAGCGGTGCTGTCCGTGGTGGGCGTGGCGGCGGTCGCCTGGCTGGCGGCAACCGCCACGCCCGTCGCGGCGGCAAAGACCGACAGCGGGATCAAGGCCGACGTGCAGCGGGAGTTGGCTCGGCTCGATCTCGGTTCGTCCCGCATCACCGTGGAGGTGCTTGACGGGGTCGTGACGCTTTCAGGCAACGTCCCGAGTTTGTGGCTCAAAGAAGAAGCCATCCGGAGAGCGCTCAAGACGGGCGACATCAAATCTCTGGTCGCCGACCTGACGATTGCCAGAGCGGAGAACGATCTGGCGCTCGCACGCCAGGTGGCCGACCGCATCCGCAAGTACAGCCTGTACACCGTCTACGACACCATCGACGGCCGTGTGCTGAACGGGACCGTGCGGCTCATCGGCGCCGTCACCGATCCGAAGAAATCCGCGGACATCGTCGAGCGGGTGGCGAAACTGCGTGGAGTGCAGGCGATCGACAACCAGATTGAGGTGCTGCCCGCTTCGCAGGACGACGATCGATTGCGCGTCGCGATTGCGACCGGGATTTACAGCGACCAGGCGTTTCAGGACTATTCCATGGTGGATCCGCCGATCCACGTGATCGTGAACAGGGGTCACGTGACGCTCGTCGGCGTCGTGCGTTCTCAGATCGAGCGCATCGCGGCCGAGAGCATCGCCAGGCTGACGCCGGGCATCCTCGCCGTCGAAAACAAGGTGCAGCTCGCCGGCAGACAGTAACTCAGCGGCCCGGACTCTCAACGAACCACAAAGTCCACGAAGGTCACCAAGCGCTGGAGATTCTTAGTGTTCTTGGTGAGCTTCGTGGTTCATCGAATCAATCTTGCAATGCTCACTTAGCCTTGTGGTGCGGGGGCGACCCTCGTGCTCTGGCTCGACACGCATTGCCAGCGGCCGTCGCGCCACACGAACACGTCAACGTAACGGAACGTCACTTCGAGCTTCTGGCCCTTGCTGGGGCCGACGAGGCGTTGTGTAAACCACACAACGGCGGTATCGCCGTAGACCTTCACCAGGAACTCGTCCTGGGTGGACGAGTCGATCTGCTTGTTGAATTCAGCCGCCAGCGCCAGCTCCTTGGCCTTGTCGCCTCGACTGCCATCGCCGTACGTCGCGACGAACTCATCGGCCAGGATCGATTCGATGAAGCGGGCATCCTTGCGCTGAAATGCGGCATCCCAGTCGCGCTCGAGCTGCACGAGAATCTGCTGGTCCGACCGGACCGGCCGGTTCTGGGCACTCGCGGCCGTGGCCGTGCACGCCGCCGCAAGAACACAGAAGAGCGATGTGTGCCAGGTCATAAGTTCACTTTGCTTGCATTGGCTGCTGTGGCTGGTTCAGGGATTCGGCGATTTCTGCGAGTCGTTGCGCGGCGACTGCCGCTGCAGCACGTCAATCAGATGACGGCCCGATTCTGGCACCGGCGTTTCGGTGCCCGTGATGATCTGGCGCGCGGTCAGCGGCTGTCCATACACCAGTTCGGTCGCCTTGTCGTCAGGACGGAGTGAGGAACCTTCGATCGACACCCCGGCAAACAGGCCGCGCGTGCGCGAATAGCTCAGGATCTCGGCGCGCATCGACGCGTCGGTGGACGCTGAAGCATCGCGGCCCTTGGGACCGGCCGCGGCGGAGATATTGGCGCCGACCTTGACCTTGCTGCCAAGCAGCGCGTTCACGCCGCGCGGATTGGTGACGAGCAGCACGAGGTCGGTTGCCTGGGCGCCGAGCTGGAATCCGACGCTGGCCCCTTCGAGCGCGTACATGGCCGGCGCGCCCCACGGTCCGTCGAAGTCCTTCCCGGTCCGGCACGTCATGGCGCCGCGCCCGTAGCTGCCGCCGACGCCCACGGCCACCTTCGTCGTCGATGGGATGACGATGACGCATTCGGACTTGTCGAGGACCTGCTGCGGGATGTTGTCGGGAACGCCGAGGATTTCCTGCATGACGAGGCCGCAGTTTTCCAGCCGGTCCTGTTCGGTGTTTGCCGCGCGGGACGTGGCTGTCGCCAGAATCAGGCAGAGGCCGAGGTAGAGGCAGCGGGGGAGGGTGAGGTATCGAAACACGGCTCTTCTCCTGTCGACCCGGTCTGATCACATCATAATGTCATAGCGTCAGGACGTCATACCCTCGCCGGGGACGAGGGCGCGCGCACATCATTTGACGCATCGGGCCGCCTGGTTGGACGGATCGGCGGCGTTTCTCCCCCGCGCTTGTCGCGATACACCTGGTGGCAGTGCAGGCACGCGTTGGCGATCTGCTCGGTGACGTCGCTCACCACGTCTTGTTTCCTTGTCTGCGAGGCCTTGTAGGCGGCCTTGCCCGCCTCGGCGAGCTCGATGGTGTATTTCACCCAATCGGCGTCGTCCACCGGAACCGGTCTGCCGTTCTCGCAACGGCGTCCGGGCGTCAACATCAGCGGTGCGACGTCGGCCAGCGCCACGGCGGCGTAGTCGACGATTTCCCAGCCCTTGTAGATGCCGGCGCCCCAGTCGACCATCGAAAATGCCGCCTCGGTCGATTGATTGGCCGGGCGCTTGGGCAGCGGCGCGCCGGGATCGTGGGTCTGGACGTTGAAGATCAAGTTGGAACTGGGAAACAGGATGCCGCGCATCACCTGATTGAGGTTGCCGAGCAGGCGGAAACACGGGCGCCTGCGCCGACGCGGCCGTTTGCGGCCGTGCCTGGACCGGCGGCGCCGCGGCGAGCGCGATCTGTTTCTGCGCGGCTTCGTCGGCGCTCAGTTCGGTGCGGCCCGCGGGAAATTTCCCTGCCTGGAGCATGTAGGCCACGATGTCGGACGACTGCTGGCGAGTCAGCGTCCCGGGCTCGTTCGCCGGCATCGTGTTCTGAATCTTGTTGACGATGTCGGACAGGGGCCCGCCCCAGACGGCCGTGAATTCATTGCCGGAGAGCGGCGGCGCAAGGCCGCCGCCGAGCGTCTCGCCGTGGCAACTGGCGCAGCGGTCTTTGTAAACCGTCTGTCCGCGTCTGGCCTGCTCGTCGCTGTACACGCCATCCTTTGCGGTTCGTGAAGCCTGGGCGAGTACGGACAATGAGGAAGCTGCGATGAACGCAGAGGCGCAGGAGGCCGCAACGAATCGCGTGAAGCCCGAAGACATCAATTCCTCCGTGAGAAAAAGGTGCCGAATCGTACCATGGTCCGCGGGTCATGGTGCGGTCGCTGAAGGCTCGATCCATCCACCGGCTTCCGCTGCCATCGGCTCGGCCTCGGCCGGTCCACAGCTTCCGCGATCGTACTCGTGCAAGGGGCCATCAACGTTCAGGATCGGATCGACAACGCGCCACGCAGCCTCGGTGCCGGCTTCGCTCCCGAAGAGGGTTCGGTCGCCGCGTAGCGCGTCGCCGATGAGGCGCTCGTACGGCGCCATTTCATCGCCCGGGTGGCGGTGTTCCACCAGGCGCACCTCCTCGCCGACCATGGCTTCGCCCGGGGCTTTGGCTTGCGCCGCCAACGAAATCGACACGTCAGGGCTCAGGTGAAAGGAGATTTCGTTGCGCCGGGCTGTCGCCGAGGAGTCGAAGAGCCGGGTCTTGGGTTGTTTCAACCTGACATGCACTTCGGTGGCGGTCACCGCGAGACACTTCCCGGTGCGGATCAAGAAAGGCACGCCGGCCCATCGGCGATTCTCGATCTCGAGGCGGGCGGCCACGTACGTTTCGACGCGTGAATTCGGCGCGACGCCCGGTTCTTCGCGGTAGCCGCGATATTGTCCGCGCACCACGTCGTTTTCGCGAAGCGGGCGGATCGCCGTGAGCAGCGCCACCTTCGCGGCGTCGATCGCCCCGGCCTCGTTGGCCGCCGGGGCGTCCATGGCGAGCAGCGTCATGACCTGGAGCAGATGGTTCTGGAAGACGTCGCGAATGGCGCCGACCTCCTCGTAGAACTTGCCACGGCTTTTGACGCCGAAGGCCTCCGCCATGACGATCTGCACGTTGTCCACGTGGTCGGCGCACCAGATCGGTTCCAGAAACGTGTTGGCAAAGCGGAAGAAGAGGAGGTTCTGCACCGGCTCCTTGCCGAGGAAATGATCGATGCGGAAGACCGCCGGCTCGGGAAACGATTCGTGAAGGCTGGCGTTCAGGGCCCGCGCGGACGCGAAGTCGCGGCCGAACGGTTTTTCGACGATCACCCGCGCATGTGGAGCGCACCCCGACCGGGCCAACCCGGACGCGACGCTGGCGAAGAGACTCGGCGGAATCGCCAGGTAGAAAAGCGGCCGTGCGGCGGAGCCGAGCGCCGTGCGCAATTTGTCGAAGGTGGCCGCCGCCTGATAGTCGCCGGCGACGTAGGACAGCCGCGCGGCGAGCTCCGCAAAGCCGCCGGCGTTCACGCCTCCGCGCGCGTCGAGGCTTGCGCGCACGCGCGCGCGAAGCTGCTCGAGGGTCCACTCCGGCCTCGCGACGCAGATCACCGGGACGTTCAAATGGCCGCGGCGAGACATGGCCTGAAGGGCCGGGAAGATCTGCTCGAAGGCGAGATCGCCGGTCACGCCGAACAGCACCAACGCGTCCGACTGGGCGTCAGCGGGGGGCATGGCGTGAAGAGCGCGTCAGCCCGTAGGGCTTAGGGCTCAGGGCTAAGGGCTGAACTTTACGGTCAACAGCCCTCAGCACTGAGCCCTCAGCCCTGACAAGGTCAATGTCGCAATGCACGTCAGGCGTCCGCCGGGCGTTCGACGTGGCCGCCAAACTGATAGCGCATCGCCGACAGCAGGCGGTCCGCGAAGTCGCCTTCGCCCCGCGAGCTGTATCGCTGATACAGCGCGGCCGTCAGCACGGGCGCCGGCGCCGAGATTTCGATGGCGGCATTCGCCGTCCATCGGCCTTCGCCGGAATCGGACACCCGGCCCGAGAACTGACCCAGATCGGGTTCGGCGGCGAGCGCCGCCGCGGTCAGATCGAGCAGCCACGAACCGATCACGCTGCCGCGGCGCCACACCTCGGCGATGTCGGCGATTGGCAGGTCGTACTGGTAGTGCTCCGGCGCGCGCAACGGGGCCGTCTCGGCGTCGGCGGGTCGATCGCGGGCGCCGGCGTTCGCGTGCTTCAGGATGTTGAGTCCCTCGGCGTATGCCGCCATGAGGGCGTACTCGATGCCGTTGTGCACCATCTTGACGAAGTGACCGGCGCCGGCCGGCCCGCAGCGCAAGTACCCTTCCTCGGCGGTGTTCGCCGCAGGTGCTGTGTCGCGCCCGGCAGTGGGGGCTGCCGAGCCGCGGCCAGGCGCGAGCGTCCTGAAGATGGGGTCGAGCCGCGCCACGACGTCCGGATTCCCGCCGATCATCAGGCAGTAGCCGCGGTCGAGTCCCCAGACGCCGCCGCTCGTGCCCACGTCGATGTAGTCGATGCCTTGCGCCCGGAGGTCCTCGGCGCGCCGGATGTCGTCCACGTAAAACGAATTGCCGCCATCGACGATCACGTCGCCTGGTTGCAGGTGCGAGGCGAGCTCGCGAACCGTCCGATCGACTACCGCGGCCGGGACCATCAGCCAGACCACCCTCGGCGCGTCGAGCTTGCTCACGAAATCCTCAAGTGACGTCGATGCCGTGGCGCCCTGGTTCGCCAACGACATGACGTGCTCCGGATGCGTGTCAAACACGGCGCAGCGATGTCCTCCAGCCATGAGGCGTCGCACCATGTTGGCGCCCATCCGTCCGAGTCCGATCATTCCCAGTTGCATCTCGAGGTGCTCCTCTACCTGGTCAACTCGATTCTAGTGCCCAAGCAACCCGGCTGCGGCTCGAATCCGCCAACACCAGCGGCCGCCTCGCCCGGCGCAACAGCCGCGCGAGCGGCAGCGGCGAATCGTCGCGCTCGATGGCCTCGCGAAGCGCTTCGGCTTTCGAGTCGCCAAAGGCCACCACCACGACGCGCTCCGCTTCGGCAAGGGCAGGCAGCGTCAACGTCAACCGTCGCGGAGGGGGCTTTGGCGCGTCCAGCACAACCGTGACACGCGCACGTTCCTCGGTCAACGCGTGGTGCTTCGGAAAGAGCGATGCCACGTGGCCGTCAGGCCCGACGCCGAGCAGCACGACATCCAGTCGGGCGGGCGCGCCCAGCACGCTCGTCAGTTCTTCGGCATAGGCCGCCGCCGCGGCGGTGAGATCCGGCCGATCGGCCGGCATGCGATGAATCGAGGCGTCCGGCACGCCGGCCCGCTCCAGCCACAGATCCCGTGCGAGCGCGTAGTTCGATTCCGGATCGGACGCAGGCACCGCCCGTTCGTCCACCCAGAAAAAGTGCGTCCGCGGCCAATCGAGAGGGAGCGCCGCGAGAGAAGGAAAGCAGGTGACCGCCACTGAACCGCCCGGCAGGGCGATCGCGACGAAGCCACGCCTGCCAATCGCACGCCCTGCTTCGCTGCTGAACTCGCGCCCGAGCCTCTCCAGAAGTTCGTCGGGTTCTGCGGCGTACACCTCGCACGTCATCGACGCGTTCAGTGTGGGTGCATCCTCCCGATCGCGTCAAGCGAGTTCGAGTCCTCGAGAACCCCCGCTGATCTCACTTCAAGTTCGCCGCGAGTACGTAATCCTGCTCGACGGCGCCCAGGCTGTGTTTCTGCACGCCCGGTCCTTCGGGCGGTGAATTGCCTTCGATTCGCCAGGTGTTTGAAACCGGACGGGTATAATCCACAACTCAAGCCGTTGTCCCTCCAGTCCGGCACTCGTCTCGGCCCATATGAAATCCTTTCCGCCCTTGGTGCGGGCGGCATGGGCGAGGTCTATAGGGCGCGCGATCCGCGTTTGCAGCGGGAGGTCGCGATCAAGGTCTTGCCTCCGCACCTGGCCGATAATGCCGTCGCGCGCGAGCGGTTCCGCCGCGAAGCGCTCGCCGCCGCGGCGCTCGACCATCCATTCATCTGCAAGATTTTCGAGATCGCCGAACACGACGACACCATCTTCATCGTCATGGAGTACGTCGTCGGCGAGACGCTCCACGCTCGGCTGTCGGCCGAACGGCCGCCGGCCAGCGTGGCGCTTCGCATCGCCGGTGAAATCGCGGAGGCCCTCGAGGCCGCCCACGCTAAACGCATCGTGCACCGCGATCTGAAGCCGGCCAACGTGATGCTGACAACGCAAGGGCGCGTCAAGGTAATGGACTTCGGGCTCGCGAAACAGCTGGGGCCAGCCGAGGTCTCACCGCTCAATCCCGGCGCAACGGAGGCGGAGACTGCATTTCGTCAACCGCCCCTGACCGACGGTGGCATGCGCCTCGGCACGCCCGACTACATGTCGCCCGAGCAGGTGCTGAGCGACAAGCTCGACGAGCGATCGGATCTGTTCGCGTTCGGCATCGTCCTCTGCGAGCTGCTGACCGCCACGCACCCATTCCGCCGGTCGTCGTCTGGCGAGACGATGACGGCGATTCTGCGGGAGCCACCGTCGATCGCCGGCGACGCCGCAGTGGGTCTACAGGGACCGCTCACAGTGATGATTCGGCGCCTGCTCGCCAAGGCCCCGACTGAGCGATACGCCACGATTGCCGAGCTGCGCATCGACTTGAGCAAGGTATCGGCCTCCTCAAGCGGCGGCACGACGCGGCTGGCGACGCCGGACGCGAGACCCACCGCCACTCGCCGTCCGCTCGTGGGACGTGACAGCGAACGTGCCGAGTTGGTCCGCGGCCTGGAAGACGCGATCGCCGGTCGCGGATCGATCGTGCTCGTCGGGGGCGAACCTGGCATCGGCAAGACGCGGCTCACGCAGGAAATGCTGGCCGACGCGCGGCAGCGTGAGTGCGTCAGCCTCGTGGGGCACTGCTATGAGGGGGAAGGCGCGCCGCCCTACGTGCCGTTCATCGAGATGCTCGAGTACAGCACGCGCATCATCCCGCCGGCCACGTTCCGGCATGCGCTCGGCGACTCGGCGTCGGAAGTGGCGAAGCTGATGCCGGAGCTTCGGCGGATCTTTTCAGACATCCCTCCCCCAATCGAACTGCCGGCCGAACAGCAACGCCGGTTTCTCTTCAACGCCTATCGCGAGTTCATGGACCGTTGCTGCCGCATGACGCCGCTGGTCGTCGTCCTCGAAGATCTGCACTGGGCCGACGAGCCGACGCTGCTCCTGCTGCAGCACCTCGCCCAGACAATGTCGACGACGCCGTTGCTCGTCGTCGGCACCTATCGCGACGTCGAGCTCGACGTCACGCGTCCGTTCGCGAGAACGCTCGAAACGCTCCTCCGCCAGCGGCTCGCGACGCGAATCTCGCTGCAACGCTTGCCGCTGTCAGGCGTCGAGTCGATGCTGCGCGGGATGAGCCATCAGCCGCCGCCCTCGTCGCTGACGCGCGTCATTTTTCAGGAGACGGAAGGCAATCCGTTTTTCGTGGAGGAAGTGTTTCAGCATCTCGCCGAGGACGGCAAGCTGTTCGCCGCCGGCGGCGCATGGCGGTCTGACCTTCGAGTGGACACGCTTCAAGTTCCCGAGGGCGTGCGCCTTGTGATCGGGCGACGCCTGCAGCGGTTGAGCGATGCGGCCCGCCGCGTCCTGACCACGGCGGCCGTCGTCGGGCGGACATTCAGCCTTTCGCTGATCGAGACGCTCGAGACGACACAACCCGACGCGGCGCTTGACGCGCTCGAAGAGGCCGAGCGGGCCCATCTCGTCGTCGCCGAGTCCGGACGCGAGCCGCGCTACCGATTCGCGCACGAGCTGATTCGGCAGACGCTGGCCGAGACATTGTCGCTGCCGCGGCGGCAGCGTGTGCACGCGCGCATCGCCGAGGCGATCGAGCGCGTGTACGCGGCGTCGCTCGAGAAACACGTCTCGGCCCTCGCGCACCATCTCTATCAGGCCGGCACGGCGGCCGACGCGGAGAAGACCTCGAAATACCTTCTTGTCGCCGCTGAGCAGACGCGCGCTGCGGCGGCGCACGAGGAGTCGCTGGCGCATCTGGACAACGCGGTGTCGCTCTGGGAAGGGGAGGTCAGCGGTCGCATCGCGGACATTCACGCGCGGCGGGCGGCCGGGCTCAGAAGCCTCGGACGCATCGGTGAGGCCATTGAAGTCTTCAAGCGCGCCATTGCCCTGTTCGATGAGGCTGGCGACGTCGAGAAGATGGCGGTGACCAGCGTCGACCTCGGGTGGGTGCACTTTTGGAATGCCGACATGGATGCGGCCCTCCACATCGCGCGTGAGGCCCTCGATCGGCTTGGCGAGGCAATTCCGATGTTGCGGTGCCGGCTGCTGTTGCTGCGGGCCATGGGCGTTAGCGGCGGCGCCGAGCCGGACGCGGCGTTCGCGGTGCTGGCAGAGGCCCAACAGCTTCAACGGTCGCTCAGCAGGCTCGATTTGGACCGCGAAGGCGCCGTGGTCGAGACCTTCCTGCTGGCTCAGGTGTTAGAGGTTGACCGCGTCGTCAGCACGTGCCGGAATGCGGTCCGACGATGTCGGGCATCCCGTGACGTGTGGTCCGAGGTCGACGTTGGGTTTCATGAGCCATGGGCCGCTCTGTGCGGCGGGCGGGTTACCGAGGGGGTGCGGCTGATCGAAGAGCAGAGGCCGCTTGCCGAGCGTGTGGGCCACCAGAGAGCCGAGGGTGTCTTGCGGCAATTGAGCGGTGCGGCTGCGATGTTCCGCGCTGATTTGGAGGCTGCCGAGCGCATCGCTCGCGAGTCGGTGGCGTTTGGGCAAGCGCTCGCGAGCGGCTGGCGCTTTCTCGATTCGCTGCTCCTCGGCCTCGTCAACTTCTTTCAAGGCCGGAGCGCCGAGGCGATCGCGTACCTCCAAGATGCCACGGACACGGAACCACAGACATTTTTTTCGGGGTGCTCGGCGTCATCCCTCGCATGGGTCCTCGCCCACGAGGGCGATCCTTCTGCGGCCGATGTCCTGCGTGGCCGACCGCCACGTCTGCCGGCGCCAGGAAAGATTGCAACGATTGGCACGTGGTTCGCGCTGGTCAACACCGTCGAGAGCCTCGCGCTCGTTGGTCGCCGAGACGAGGCCGCCGCCCTGCACGCGTCGACCGAAGGCCTGGCCGCCACTGGCGTGCACTGTTACGCGCAAGTCAGCACGACCATGTTCGCCAGTGCCGCTGGCGTCGCGGCGGCGTGCGCGCGCCAGTGGACGCGTGCGGAGGCACACCATCAACTCGCTATCCAGCAGGCCGACGCCGCCTACCGCATCTTCCTGCCCGATGCGCGCGTCTGGTATGCAGATATGCTGCTCGCGCGCAACGATTCCGGCGATCGCGATCGTGCCCGCGCCCTGCTGGCTGAAGCGCTGTCGCTCTACGAATCGATCGGCATGCCCGGCTTCGCCCGGCGCACTAGCGCGCGTCTAGCCGGTTTGTAATGAAACCGACTTCCCTATCACGTCCGTGGGCGTAGTTCGAGGAACCACTCACGGAACTCGGCGTGCTCTGTGTAGATCGTCGTAGCCGATCTCGCGTCGGCAGACCGCGGAACACTAACGGAAAAAGTCGGGCAGATCCTTCTTGGTGTCCCGCAGGATTTCGAGGACGGCCTGGCGGTCGGCAGGGGAGAGCCTGGCGTAACGCGGCGCCGTGTCGCGGCCGGATAGCACCTGCCAGAGACGCGTGTAGACGAGGGTTTTCGCAGCCGCGGGCATGGCGTTGAAGGCGTCGGAGTAGATCATGTAGCTGCAGGGGTAGCGCAGCAGGCGCTTCGAGAGATCCAGTTGCCGCAGCGATCGGCCGTGGCTGTCGGCAGGTCCCCCGGCCACGAACTTCTCGGAAAATCCGGACGCGCCCCGCACCGGCCCCGGAAGCGGCGTCTCATACACGAACAGCAGGTAATCCACCAGGTCGGCGGCGGCTTCGCGCACGCGTGGAGGGTCTGGTGCGCGTCCTGAACTTTCATGAGTCGCCAGCCGCGACTCCCAGCCCAGGCGCGTGATCAGGTTCGTCATGTGCGCCTGGTGTTCGAGCACCATCAGCGCGACGACGTCGCTCTGGGCGGACGGATAGCCCGTGGTGTCGAATTGGCCCGACAGCGACGCCAGTTCGCGCTTTTCCGCCTTCACCTGGTCGGGTGTGCTCGCCGTGGACACTGGCTTGTTCCCGATGTGACGGATCGCGCCGAGGCTCCCCGTCACGTACCAGCCTCCCCATCGGCTGTCGAAGCTCGCGCGATGATCGCTCGCGAAGCCGGAGGCGTACGCGTTCTTGTCCGCGGGAACGGTCTGCGTACTGAACAGGAACAGTCCAGGAACGCCGAGCGTGGTCCACGACAGGTGGCAGGCCAGGCAGTTGTCGTCGCGCTTGAACTGGGGGATGTCCACGGCCTTCTGGTCGAGCGTGTAGAAGATTTCGCCCTGGCGCGCGTCGTGGGCGGCTACTTCGAGGACCGCGGCGCTTCTGACGTACCCGACGGCCACCGCGTCGTTGAAGTAGAGCGTCCGCGGATTCTTCATGCCGATGAGCTGGCCCTGGAAGCTGTTCTGCGCGAAGACGGCCACTTGCGACTCGACTGGTACGTTGAGCGCGTCGAGCGTGGAGCGCAGGTAGCCGCTGGCGCCGTCAAAGGCGAGCCGCACGCTGCCGTCGCGAATCCGCCGGTTCAGGTCGAGCACGCGATCGGTCGTCTCGCCCTTCGAATACTCAATGGCTGCGTGATCGCGAGACGCGACGAATGCATCCGTGCGCTGCGCGAGGAGCGCCGCGGCGAACACGCTCGCGAATACAGCAGACGCGGTGACAAGTGCCCAGCGGGTCATGTGTGCGGACGTTCAGCACGTACAAAGCACCGACGTGCGCAGCTCGTACACGTAGAGCACGTCGGCGCCGAGTACAAGTATATGATGGACGCTCTCATTGCGAGGTGCCATGCGGAAAGCAACGGCGCGAAAGCCCGGCAGGAAAAGCGGGAAGAAGTCCGCGAAGAAATCGGCAAGAGCGTCCGCCAGCAAGCCCACACGGAAGTCAGTTTCGATGGACGCCACGCTCCTCGCGCCAGTCAAGGGCGCCGAGCGCCGCACGTTCGGCCATGTCCGGCTCGATGTCGGACGTGCCGGCGCCGGTCGAGTGAAACGCATGGTGTATCCGCCGGGGTTTCACTGGGCGAAGGACATGAAGCCCGTCGTCGGCACCGAATTGTGCATGCACGCCCACGTCGGGTTTCTGGCGCACGGAGAGATTCACATCGAGTACGCCGATGGCTGCGTCGCCGAATTTCGCGCTCCGCAGGTGGTGGCGATCGATCCCGGACACGACGGGTGGGTCGTCGGCAAGGAGCCAGTGGTCCTCATCGAGTTCGACTTCGAAGGCGACACGATCAGCCGCCTGGGCATGCCGGACGCCCACCGGCACGCCTGATTTGCCCGTCCCGTCGAACGACTATTCGTAATAGTCCGGAGACTTCTTGAGCCCGGCGTTGGCCCTGAAGTCGTGCTCGATCCAGAGCTCGGTCTTCGTCCTCTTCAGGTATTCCTCGATGCGCGTTCGCGAGGCTGCCGACTGTTCGACGTTGAATTCGTTGTCAGGCGGCGCCCGCTGGAACGTGCGCTCCGGCGGGTAGTGATATAAGTCCCCGCTCAGCATCACGCGTCCGGTGGACGCCAGCTTGAGGACGAGCACCTGGTGCCCGGGCGTGTGGCCGGGTGCGGCCTTCATGACGACCTGGCCATCGCCGAAGACGTCGTACTCGTCTTTGTCGACGGGGATTGTCTTGCTGTTTTTCAGCTCCGTGTAAAAGGACGGCCGGACGCGGGGATTGTTTTCCGCAAGCATGAAATCGCGCTCGGCGGGCCGGGTGAGCCACGTCGAGGCGGCAAACTCGTTCAGGTTGGCGCTGTGGTCGATGTGGGCGTGCGAGATCGCCACGAAGGTAATATCCTTCGGGCTGTATCCGATCTGCGCGAGCTGACTCTTCAGCGTCCGCGTGACGACAGCCGCCGTCACGGCATTGACTTCCCCGCGGGCAGGCTGCGCCTGTGGATCGATGAGGCTGTCGGGGATGACGCCGACCTCCCACATCAGCGTGCCCTTGGGATGCGCAACCAGAAAACACGGCACCGACATCCGCGATTCGCCGACTTCCACGGGGGTCACGTGATACCGCTCCACGCCCTCGGTTGTCACGTTGAGCACGCCACAGTCGAAGACGTAGAGCCGCACGGTTTTGGGCGCCCGCGCTTTTGTCGCCGGCGCGCCCTGTGCGGCCACCTCTTTGACAGGGGCGACGGTGAGGGCAGCGATGACTGCAACGACGGCGAAAGTTAAGTTCGACATGTTGTCGGCTCCCGCGACGTGTCGGCGAAAAAGTTCCGAGCGTTGGGGCTCAGTATATGCCGGGAGGATAGCGGGCGAGGGCGGCGGCCAATGCGTCCGCCGGCGACGCCTGGACCGCTGAGGCGGCCTCCGGGTGCGCACGTTCGACTTCGGCTCGCGCAGTCCGCACCGTGTTCAGTTGCGCGTCGGACCCCTTGGCGAGCAGTATTTCTGCCCGAAGCAGGCACGCCAGCACAAGCCGCGGCTCCACCTCGTGTCGTCGCAGGAACTGGCCGTAGTTGAACCAGTCCGCCCCGGCGGCCTCGGCCTCGCCGCCATGTTCGTCGAACGTGAGAGTGTTGCGAAACGCGCCGCCGGCCTCGTCGGTGCGTCCCTCGCGATCGAGCGCATCGGCGCGGCTCGCCCAGAACTGCGCGAGGTAGCCGCGGACGCTTTCGAGGCTCGGATTCAACTCGAATGCCGCTTGCCACCGTCGCACCGCCGCATCGGTCATCCCGAGCTTCATCGCCACGAGGCCGGCGTTGACCAGCGCATCGGCGTCGTGCGGCTGGGCCGTGAGATACCGCTCGTAATCGTCGTACGCTTCGCGGTACCGCTCTTGCCCGACGAGCAGCGACGCCTTCCGCTGCTGCACTGAACTGTCGCGCGGGTTCAACGTGGACGCGCGCGTAAGCGCCGACAAGTCGTCTCCGTTCGTGCCGAGCACGAATCGCGTCTGGTCGAGAGCGGCCCACGCGCAGAGCACGACCAGGGCCGCGACCCGCAACGCTCTGGCCGAGGGCGCCCGGCCCGCGAGCCATTGCGTCGCCTGCCGGGCAGCCACGCCGGCATCCGCCGCCTGACGCCGCGAATCGACGAGCAGCGCGGCGATGCGGCCGTCGCGCAGCTTCCAGACGGCGCCGTCGAGGATGAAATGGTGGATGTTGACGATGGCCGTGAACACAAGGACGCTCTTGGGGAAGTCGATGCCGAAGAGGTAGCTGGCCACCCACGGTCCGGGCACGAAGAGCGCGATGCCCCCGCCGACGAGCATCGCGAGGTACGACCAGGGGCGCCACGACTCGCCCGGCGCGGATTCCGCTTCGCGGCGCGCGTAGTAGCTCGTGATCCACAGGTACTGCGCAGAGTGCATCAGCGCGAGCACGCCGGAGCTGTATCGCGTTTGCGCCACCGGGGCGCCGCCGAGCCAGATGGCGAGCGCCGGGACGACGAACCAGAGGCTCTGTGTCGAGACAAGCGTGAGCGGCGCCAGCGTCGCTCGCAGGCCCCCGCGCACCATCATGCGGACGAGCACAGTGGTCGTGAGCACGGCAAACAACGCCAGCAACGCCGACCGCGTCGGACCGGCGAGCCCCAGAGGGATACCGAGCGAGCGGACCATCGGGTCGTACGACGGTCCCGTGTGGAACGACACGAACATCAGCCCGTACGACGCGAGAAACGCCAGGTAAAGCAGTTGCCGTTCGCGATCGGTCGGCGCCACGCCGTTTCGCCGCGCGAACATCATCGCCAGACCGAAGTTCTGGCCCGTGTAGTGCCACGGACTCCACGTCACGTAGAGCGTGAACACCCATGCCAGGAGCGGCGTCCACACGTGCGAGGCCAGCGCCAGCAACACGACAAGCGCCGTGATGTGCAGCGTGAAAATGCGGTACTTCGCGAACTCGGTCCGCGTGTGGTACGCGCGGTACACCGTGGCCATGTAGTGCGGGTAGTTGAACGCGAGCGCGAGCATGTAGAACACCACGGCCCAGGCGCGCGTGGCCGACGCGGCCGACAGGCTGGCGACGAGCAGCAGAGGCGCCGACCAGGCGCCGCAGCCGACGATCAGATCGAGCGACGGCCGGTAGATCCAGCGAGCCTCCGCCTTCTCTGTTACTCCCACCGGAACACCTTGGCCGAGAGCGCCGTGCAGACGGCAAACGCCAGCACGAGCGCCCCCACGTCTCCCACATGCGCCGACCACGCGTCGCCCTTCCAGATTCCCTGGAGCAGCGACACCGCATAGGTGAGCGGCAGCACGCGCGACACCAGTCGCACGGCCGGTGTCAGCGAGTCGACCGGCATGAAGAGTCCGGAGATGGCGAGCATCGGATAGAGGATGACTGCGCCGATTGGTTGCGCAAAGCGCGCCGTCGGAACGATGCTGGCGATGAGAAACCCGATCGACAGGATGCTCAGGGTGGCGAGGAGCAGCGCGATCGAAAAACTGAACAGGGGCACGGTGACGTCCACCGGATAGTACCGCCTGCCGGCGACGACCATCGCGACCAGCGTCGCGAGGGCGAGCAGCAGCTTGACGAGCACGTGGGCGGTGAGAATGGTCTGCGGGCCGAGCGGCGTCGCGCGGAGCCGCTTGAGAATGCCGCCCTCGCGATAGATCGAGATGATCGTGACCAGCGACTGCACGGCGCCAATCGCGATCAGAACCGATGCAAACACCGGAAGGCCGACGCGGACGAAGGCGCTGGCGGCAAGCGCCGGCGGTGTCAGCGTCCGGCCGGCCACCCGGCCGAGCACCACGAAGATCAGCACGGGGACGGCGATCGTCCCGAACGCGCCGAGTGGCTCGCGCAGGAAGATCTTGATCTCGATCCAGGTCAGCTTCGTGAGTCCGCGCAGCATCATGTCACCACCTGGGACGTTTTCCGGGTGAGCTCCTGTGAAGGCAAGCTCGCGGCTGCGAAGACGCCTTGGTCGCGATTAACCGCGTTACGCGATTGATCGGGCAGCGCGTCGACTCGGTGTGTGGCCCCTCAGACGACGGGAACCGTGTCGCGTCTTGCGCGACGGCACCGCTACTTCGTGGGGACGAGCCGTAGGTGCGGGCACGGGAAGTCCGTCGTCGCGCAGACCCGCGACGTGTAGCCGAATTGCTTCTTCGACGAGGCGCTTGACCTCCCGGATCGACCGCCCGACGACGCCAACTCCTGGGAGATCTGGCACGTAAGCTCCAAACGATGACGGCCCGCGCTCAATGACGACGAGGTACTGCACACCTCATTTTAGCCCGGCCTGTTTCAGAATGCTGTTGAGGGTCCCTTTGGGCACTTCCAGGGACCGATGGCCAGCAACCGTCACTCGCCCAGGCTTGGTCGGATGCTTCAGCTGGCGATGACTGCCGTGAATTTCGACCACTTGCCATCCGTCTTCACCGAGCTTTCGGAGGACGTCCCGGAGCTTCACAGTGTGATGGTATAAACTCTGTCTGATATTTTAGTAGTACTATAAAACATCAATGGCTCTACAACGACAAGCTCGGAATACGGGATGGCGCACACAGATTGACCATGAGTTGTTTCGTCATCACAAGGGCACGGATGGCAGCGTCCGAGGTCCGATCTCCGATGATGAATGGGCTGCGATATTGGACGACGGTACGATTGGGGAACTCGAGCAACGCGGAAAGAGCGCTGCCAACGTTGCTGACAGGATCGTCCTCTGGCGTCGGGCACATCGGACCGATGAGCGCCTCGCCGAGCCGTTCGTCTCCGGCCCGAACCGACGGGCGGGAAGTCGACATATAGACTGGCACGAAATGGCCGTCTCGGATGTGCTGGCTTGTCATGCCGAACAGGAGACACAGCACCGCTTTGGCGTCCGACAATTCAGGAATGACTTACTGGGCGGGCGGTTGCTCAAGATAAACGAGGTGGCCAAATGGGTTGAGGAGCACAAGACACGCGACGGTCCACCCGTAGCCTCGACGAGAGTCGGCTACGATGACAGCAAGTCCCGTGGTGTCTCAACGCTTGGATATGTGAGCCCCGGATCGGACTGGATGCAGCGTGTAGCCGTAAGAACCGGAGGGACTCTGGATCGGCTACGAGTAATTGCTAAACGCCTAGAGGATTTCTACGGCTGGGACGAGGCGCAGGCCACGGCCTTTGTCTTGACCGGCTCTCCTCCGCTCATGCACGCAATTCGCGCCACGGTGACCACAGCATCCCCCCTGTTGGTACGTTCGAGGATCAAGCTGTCTATCGATCCTTCGACAACACCACGAGAGGTTGCCGAACATTATCGACACGTTCGCAAAGAAGCCTTCGGGCGAGTCAGGCGGCTGGGTGAGAAACATGCACGGCTGGCGGCCTTTGTTGCGGGTTTGGCTGATGATTTGACTACGACAGCGCAAATGCACCAGTGGAACCAACACTGTGCCGCATGGAAGAGACGTAAATGGCAATTCAAGTATCCGAGCCGGTTCAAGACGGAGGCGCAACACTCGCTGGACCGGTTGGTTGAATTAGGGTAAGTCTGAATTGTCGGCGAAGGCAGACGTCCTAATCTCGAATCGAATGCCCCGTCAGTTTGAGAAAGACATCCTCGAGGTTCGGGAGCACGGTGCGGAAGTCGGTGACCCGCATCCTGTGCTCTGACAGGCAGTGGATGACCTCGGTGACGAGGTCGTCGCCACGGCCGCGAATCGTGAATTCGTCGTCTCGGTTGACGACCGCGTCAACTCGTGGAATCGCCCGCAGTCGTTCTCCGGCGTTCGGGTCGGTGGTCGCGAGCACGACAATGCGCTCCGGGCAGTGCCGATCGACAAGTTTGTCCGGCCGGTCCATGTCGATGATCCGCCCGTGCTCGATGATGGCGACGCGGTCGCACAGCCGCTCGGCTTCCTCCATCAGGTGCGTCGTCAGAAAGACGGTCTTGCCGCGATCGCGGATGCCGCGGACCAGATCCCAGATCGCCCGCCGTGCCTGCGGGTCGAGGCCCGTCGTCAGCTCGTCCAGAAACACCACTTCCGGATCGTTGATCAGGGCGAGCGCGATGAAGAGCCGCTGCTTCTGACCGCCCGAAAGGGTCATGAACCACGCGTGGCGTTTGTCCGAGAGTCCGAGCTGGTCGAGCAGGCGTGTGCCGTCCACCGCCTTCGGGTAGAGCGACGCCCACAGATCGACCGCTTCCCACACCTTGATCCGCTTCTGCAGCTGCGCCTGCTGGAGCTGCACGCCAATCCGATTCTGGAGGGCGACCACGTCGCGGAAGGGATCGAAGCCAAGCACCGAGATGGTGCCACTGTCGGGCGTGCGCACGCCCTCGATGCACTCCATCGTCGTCGTCTTGCCGGCGCCGTTTGGCCCGATCAGGCCGAAGATCTCGCCGTCGTTGACCTCGAACGACACATCGTCCACCGCCACCGTCCGGCCGTACGTCTTGCGGATGCCGGAAACGCGAATGACTGGATGAGGTTCGCGGGACGTGCTCATGCCACGGGCTGAATCCGGACTGACTGAGGCCCGACCTATCGATTCGCCGCTGGCGCCGGCGGCGCTGGCGGTGGAAGGGGCCAGTTGCCGTTGTAGGGCGGCCAGTTGGGGACCGGCGATTCGGGAGGCGGAAAGAACATCGCCGCGTAGATGGTGTGAATCTTGTTGCGGTCGATGAAGAACCACTCGCTGAGCAGGTTTCGCCGCGTCGCTGTTCCGGGTTTTCGCATGAACACGACCATGGCGAGCACGACGCCGGCTTCTTCATCGACCAGGGGATAGCGTCTCGCCGCCACCAGCGAAATGTTGATCTGCTCCAGGTTGGCGGTGCAGTCTCCCGGCGGCTGTCCCCCGCGCGCGCGTCCCGTCATCACCGTGCCGTTCTCGATCCGCGTGCACCCAGGCTCGTGAATGATGATCGAGCCGTCGTGCGTCGAGAGACCGTCGAAGTAGCTGTTGGCGACCGCGATCATCGCCTCGCGGGACGAGCGCGCGTCTTTGGGGACGATCCTCTCGGCGGGAGGATTCGCCATCAGGCTCGCGGGATCGACGAGCCCGCCGCCCGGCGCGTTCGGTCCCCAGGCATCCTTGCGCGCGATGATCCATTCGGCTTCGGTGATCTTTCGATCTTCCACCCTCAACCGGAGCGTCGCGACCGAGGCATTGGGGCCCTCTTCGACGATGCCGAAGAATCCCGCCTGCCCGGTTACTGGATCCAGATAGCGCCTCTGGACCTTGCCGAGCGCGGTGATTGTCTGCCAGGCGCCGGTGCCCAGGCGCTGGACAACGGCGTTTTCCGTTTGCCGAAACGCGACGAACAACGGGGCTGCGGACGGATCGTGTTTGACGACTGCGTCAAGGTACTGATCGAGCGCGGTTCTGAGGCACGCACGGTCGCAACGCGCGTCCGCCGCGACTGCGTTCTGCACGGCGGCGAGCACGCACAGCGTGCTGACCAGGAAGTGCGCAAGCCGTGAAGTCACCTGAAACCGGGCCGTCTTGACTCGCTTCTCATTCAACGTCACTTCAACTCCGCGATCAGCGCGTCCACCTGCTGAAACTGCAGGCAGCCCGGCGTGGGTGGACTGGGCGGACAGCCGGTGGCCCTCCAGCCGTAGTCGTCTTCGAGGGTTTTCACGACGTCGCTCTTGCTCTTGCCTTGCTTCACCATGCCGGCGATGCGATTGCGCATGGTTTCGAGATCGGCCCTGAACTTCACCAGATCGTCTTTGGTCGAGACGGGACCGTGGCCCGGGATGATCGTGTCGAAGTCGAGCGTCAACGCACCGTCGAGCGTCTTGGTCCAGTCGAGGAAGCTCCCGCCCTGCGCGTAGTCCACGTAGATGTTCACGCCGGGAGGCCTCGACGAAGGCGCGGCGCCGGCGCGTCCGGCCTGCCGCCCGAGAAACAGATCGCCGGTGTGGATGACCCGGAGCTCGGGAAAGTAGACCACCGCGTCGCCGTTGGTGTGGCCGCGGCCGAAGTGTTTCGCGCGAACTTCCTTGCCGCCCAGGTGCACGGAGGTTTCGTCCGAGAACGTGATCCGCGGCAAACCGATCGGCGTGCCCGGCGTGTCTTCGTAGTACGGCTGTTTGATGTGCACCAGGTTGGCCCTGGCGTTGCGGTGCGCGATGACTTCGGCGATCGGGAGCATCTTGAGATCGCCGCCCGCGTGGTCGTCGTGCTGATGGGTGTTCACGACGTACTTGAGCGGCTGGTTGGTCACCGCTTTCACCTGCGCCAGGATGTCCGCGTGATTGCGATCGAACATGTCGTCCACGAGGATCACGCCCTCGGTGGTGACGTACAGCGCCACATTGCCGCCCTCGCCCGACACCATGTACAGGTCGTTCTTGACCTTCTCGATGCGAAGCGGGCGAGGCGGCTTGGCCGTCTGGGTGTACACGACCCAGGCGCTCGAGACGACGGCAATCGCGACGAATACGCTGACGAGCGACCTGCGGGTCATCCGTGGGCTACTTTTCTTCCGCGTTCGTCGAGGTTGCCGGTCCCATGCCGACGATTTGCAGGACGCACTCGCCATCCTTGGCGCCGTCGTAGTGGATCTCCTTGCCGGTGTGCGTCACGAAGCTGCCGGCCGGCACCGGCTTGAACCCGGCCGGATCGTACTTGGCGCCGGTGTTCACCCACCACGTGCCCGAGAGCACCGTGATGTAGCGATCGTTCGGGTGAAAGTGCGGGCGGCTGTTGTTGTGCGGCAGCCACTTCTGGAGCACCACGTAGAGGCCGGGCTTGGACGGATCGCCGACCAGCGTCACGGTTTCCGCGGTGCCGTTGGCGTTGCGGACCCACTTGATCTCTTTGGGAAGCTGGACGGTGATCGCTTTCGGATCGAGGTCGGCCGCCGCGGCAGACCCGAGCACCATGAACATCGGCAGCACGAACGTCACGCCGATGGCCCGCAAACCGGGGATGCGAAGCATACATTCCTCCTGTTGTGTTCTCGTGTCGTGTCTGACCGCTGCTAGAGTAAACGCAATGGACGAGAATGCCAAGACGCCAGGGCTACCTGGCGCCGACGACCCGGGAACGCCACCAAGACTGTCCCACGCGATTGTCAGGCCTCAATGCTGACGCTACATGTTTGTCGCGGAAACACCCGCGTCTCGCGCGCGTCGCGCGTGCAAATACATTGAAACACACGCGAAAGACTTGGGGCTGTGACAGCTTCGACGCACGGAGTTCCTATGGTGTGGGTGTTGCTAAGGAGGTGTCATGGCCACCCACACGACGTGTCTCCGCGCCGCTGGACTTCTCGCGCTCACGATCGTCGTCGCGCCGGCGATGTCGCAGCAGGCGCGAGCCGGCGAAATTCGACGTATCCGTCCCGAGTCGCCGGAGTTGGTCGCCGCGATGGCGATGGCGTCCGATCGATCAGCGACGTTTCGTTCGCTCGTCGAGCGAATCGGGCAGTCCGATCTGATCGTGTATCTCACGTGTGAACGATTTGACAATTCGACGCTGAGCGGGCGTACCGCATTGGCGGTGGTGCGGCCTGGCGTGCGTTACGTTCGCGTCCAGATTCGCTGCCACCAGTCCGATCAGGGCATCGCGGCCATTGTCGGCCACGAGCTGCAGCACGTGGTGGAGATTGCCTCCGCGCCGTCGGTGGTGGACGAAGTCTCATTCGGCCAATTGTTCTCGGCCATCGGGTTCGCGACATGCCGATGGCCGCGGCTGGAACAGTTCGAGACGACGGCGGCGATCCGCACGGGCGAACGCGTGCGGGCGGAGATGAGCCACTACGGCGACATCGGTCGGCAGGCGACTGATCACACGGCCCGGCGCGCGCTGGCCAGGGCAGATTGAGCGATCGCGTAGGGCTAAGGGCAGATTCTGGTCGCCAGCAGCCCTCGGCGCTTAGCCCTTAGCCCTCGTACTGTGGCCGCCGGCTTGTAGTCGTCTTGTCGTGACGCGGCACATGCGTCATCATCTCCCTCGACCGAGGGAGCCACATGAAACATCGTCTTGCGGCGTTCGCCGGCCTGATCGGGATCGTGTCGGCGGCGGCCGTCGTTCTCGTCGAAGGCCGGGGAGCTCCGCCCCGCACGCGAGAAGGCCGTCCCGACCTGCAGGGGATTTGGACCTATGCCACGCTGACGCCGCTCGAACGACCCGCCGAGTTTGCCGGGAAGGCCTTTCTCACTGATGCGGAGGCGGTTGAATTCGAGCGAAAGACGCTCGCCGTGCAGAATCGCGATCGGCGCGACGGCGACGGACCGAGCGGCCGCGGTTCGGACGGACGGACGGATCTCGACCGTGCCTACAACCAGGTCTGGTGGGAGTACGGAGCGAAGGTGGTGGGCACCAGGCGGACGTCTTTGATTATCGACCCTCCGGATGGCCGCATCCCGTCGCTCACAGTCGAGGGGCAGCGGCGCGCCGAGGACAAACGCGGATTGTGGACCGCCAACGGCGAGTACGAAGGCGGCGCACGCGGGTTGAGTTTCGACTCCTACGTGGACCGCCCGCTGCAGGAGCGCTGCCTGGGTTGGACGGTGACTGGACCGCCGATGGTGCCGGGCGCGTACAACAACAACATGGAGCTGTTCCAGACGCCTGATGCGGTGGCGATCGTCAACGAGATGGTCCACGAACACCGCATCGTGCCGATCGACAGCCGGCCGCGGGTGGGATCGCCGATCACGTTGTGGATGGGCAGCTCGCGCGGGCGGTGGGACGGCGACACGCTTGTCGTGGATACGACGAATTTCAGGCCGAACGTATTCAGGAGCGCCACCGCATCGCTTCACCTCGTCGAGCGCTTCACGCGCGTCGACGCCGACACGCTGCTCTACGAATTCACGGTGAACGACCCGGCGACGTGGACCCGGGCCTGGACGGCGCAGTTTCCCATGGCCAGGATCCGCGAGCCGATTTTCGAGTATGCGTGTCACGAGGGCAATTACAGCCTGCCGAACATCCTGGCGGGCGCTCGCGCGGCGGAAAAGAACTAAGAGCACGTTGGAAAATGCGATCATGAAGGGCTGAGGGCCAAGCGCAAAGGGCTGACTGTCGTCGTCAGGAGCCCTTAGCTCTTAGCCCTAGGTCCTGGTGCGCGGCAATATTTGGGGCGCGCTCCCAGATTGCATAACAGGAGGACGGATGAATCGTTCGACGTTTCTGGCTGGTGCCGTGTGTCTCGCGCTTGGTGGGGCCGGGATCCCAGGGAGTGAAGCGCAGACCGCGCGCGTGATTCCGCGCCCTCCGGCGCAGGCGCCGGGACCGCCGAATCCCGCAGGACGGCAGCGCGGCGCCAGACGGCTATGCGCCGATTCCGGAATGGCTGGGGCAGACCCGGGCGCCGAAGCCGGCGAAGACCGCCGCGTTCGATGTCGAGACGGTCGCCGAAGGTCTGACAGGCGCGTTCTGTTTCACTTTCTTCCCGACGGCCGCATCATCGTCGGCGAGCGCCCGGGCCGCATCAAGATCGTCGGCAGGGACGGCAAGGTGTCGGAGCCGATCGAGGGCCTGCCGTCCAACCTGTGGGCGCGCGGGCAGGGCCTGTTCGAGGTGAGGCCGGACAGAGCGTTCGCGACCAATCGCACGATCTACCTGACCTACACCGTGCTTCCGGAGGCGATCGAATCAAGCCGCGCTGCCGCGCAGCTCCTGGCGTGCTCATGGTCGCGAGCGCGAAACTGTCCGCCGACGACAAACGGCTCGAGGATCTGAAGGTGCTGCTCAACGCCGAAGGCACGGGCGGACGGGTGATTCAGGCGCCGGACGGCACGCTGTTCGTCACGTCCACGATTCCCGCCGGCCTCGGCATCAACTCGGTCGACTGGCCGCAGCCGCAGCAGCTCGACAGCAACATGGGCAAGGTGCTGCGGATCAACACCGACGGATCGATTCCGAAGGACAACCCGTTCGTCGGCCGCGCCGGCGCGCATCCCGAGATCTACGCGCTCGGCTTTCGCGACGTGCAGGGCGTGGCGATCCATCCGCGCACCGGCAAGCTGTGGACGAGCGAGCACGGACCGCGCGGCGGCGACGAGATCAACGCCGTCGAGAAGGGCAAGAACTACGGGTTCCCGGTGATCGGCTACGGACGCGAGTACACCGGGAAGCCGATCAACGGCGACAAGACGGCCCAGGCAGGGATGGAGCAGCCGGTGTATTTCTGGACGCCCGACATCGCGCCGGCCGGCATCGCCTTCTACACCGGCAAGCTCTTTCCGGCGTGGCAGGGCGATCTGTTCGTGGCGGCGCTCGCCGGCGAAGTAGCTCGTGCGGCTCGTGCTGAACGGCGAGCGCGTTGTCGGCGAGCAGCGTCTGCTGACCGAGCTCAACAGCCGAATCCGCGGCGTCAACGAAGGCCCTGACGGCGCGCTGTACGTGATGACCGACGGCAACGGCGGAAAGATCGTGAAACTCGTACCGAAGAAGTGATCGCTCAGCCCTGACTGAATCGCGTCAGTTGCCGTCGACCGAAAAGGCGAGCAGGACGTTGCCGGGCATTCCGCCGGCGCGCGCATATCCGGAGCTGACGAACATCATCCCGCCGGCAATCGCGGGACCGGGGCCGTCAAACGATCCGCCCCGCGCGGGGACTTCGTTGATCGTCTTGTACGGCCCGACGCCGTCGAAGTCCCACAGGATCGTTCCGTCTGTCGTCGAGTAGCCGCGCAGGTGACCGTCCACCGATCCCGAGAACACGACGCCCGGAATGGCGCTCACCGCGGCCGACTGTGCCGGACTGCAACGTGGGCGGTCGCCGCATCCCGGCGGCGGCGTGTACCAGACGCGCTCGCCGGTCTCGAGACGAAACGCGAACATGCCGCCTCCCGCCTTCGGATCGGCATTGGTGCCGAGGCTGTTCGGGATGTTGGTTCGGACGATATCCGAAAGCGCGACGTAGACGTTGGTGCCGTCAGACGCCGAGCCCCACTGCACGCCGCCGAGCGTGCCGCCCGTGCCGGCGCGAGACTGCCACAGAATCTTTCCCTGATCGTCCGGATCGACGGCGTGCACCATGCCCGATTTCTGGCCGGCCACCAGCGCGCGCTTGCCGTTGACAAGCGTCACGAGAATCGGCGGAGACGAGAAGTCGAAATCGGGCGCGGTCGTATCCGGGCAGTTCGTCTTGTCCGGCAGGCGGCACGCCGTGTTCCACGCGTCGCCGGCGGTCATCTGCCTCGCCCACAGAATCTTTCCGCTGTCGAGGTCCATCGCGACAAACGCGTCGCTCATGTTCGTCGCGGGCGCGCTGTAATTGTCGCCCGTCGTGGCATACAACACGTTACGGCGAAGGTCGATGGCCGGGCTGCTCCAGACGCCCGCGCCCGAGGGTCCCCACAGCTGCGTGCCGACGGCGTTCTTTCTGCGTCGGCTGCGCTTGTTCGGCAATCGTGAACGTCTTCCAGATCTGCCTGCCGTTCAGTCCATTGAGCGCGGTCACGCTGCCGCGGAACTTGCAGCATTCGTACATCGGCGCCGCTCCTGCGGTTTCTTCAGCCGGACGCGACCGGCACGTAGAGCCGCCCGCTTTGGAACACCACCGATCCGACGACCCGCGCAAGCGGGTGCGCGTCGGCCTTCACCGTCCACACGAGCGCGCCCGTCGTCGCGTTCAGGGCGTAGACGTTGCCGCTCAGATCGCCGAAGAACGCCATGTAGACCGCGCCGTTGCCGGTCGTCACCTGGCCGATGGTGACGGCGCCACGCACGGCGCCCTTCGCTTCGAAGAACCAGTGGATGCAGCCCGTCTCGGCGCTGAGGGCGTACACCTTGCCGCCCTGGCTGCCCACGAACACACGTCCGCCCACGATGGTGGGCTGTGCGTTGGCGTCGAGATCGCCGGGGAAGCCGAAGGCCCATTTCACTTTCAGCCGCGGCACCTGCGCCGCCGTGAACCCGGTCGACACGCGGTCCTGAAAACGAGCATTGTTCGTGTTGTTGCCCCAGCCGTTCCAGCCGGGCCGGTTGAGTGGGTTCGTGAAACTTCCGGGCGCCGTGCACATGGCCTGCGCCGGCGGCGTCATCGAGAGGTCGCGCGCCGAAAGCGATTTGCCGGTGATGTACTGCGCGATGGCGCGGCGGTCGGCCGCCGACATCCGGCTGGCCATCGAGAGCATGGCGCCGCTTTCGAGCGCGGTCAGCACGCGCTCGGCCGTCATCGTCTGCAGTGCCTCGCGTGCTCGGCGCGCGGTCCACGCCCATGTCGTGGCACGCGGCGCAGTTCTGGCCGTACAAGGCGGCGCCGTCCTGAGCCGACGCGTGCGCACTGCCGGCCGCGAGAAACACGATGGTGAGGCAGGCCAGGCGTGTCATGTGCGCGCGACTCACTTTGCCGCGGTCATCGAATCCACCGAGATGGTGTTGGTCTTGGCGTCGAGGGTGCCGGTGACGTTGACCTTCTGCCCCGCAAACTTCCCGGCGTTTGCTGGTCGCTCAGCGTGTATGTGGTTTTGCCGACGAGTAGAACGTATGCCGTGCCGTGGGTCGTCACGCAGGCGACCGTGCACTCGGCGTCGGTCGGTCCCATTCGCATCGCCGCGTGGCCGGTTTGGGCGCACATGTCGTCGGTGATGACGCCCGTGAACGTCTGTTTGCGCGGGGCAGCGAGCGCTGCCCCGGCAAGCAGACCGACGATCAGATATTTCACCGCTCGTTGTTATTCGACTCTACTCACCTGGGATCATGAGATGAGCGGTTGTGGTGCCCGCGTTCATGATCCACACGCCGCCGCCGCGGCCGGTGTCAGGCAGTCCCATGGTTGCCGTCGTCGCGCCCGGCACGGCGACCGTCATGTGGCTGCGGGCGCGATCCTTGTCCGGCCCCTGGATGTGATAGAACACGGAGCCAAATTCAGGCTTGACGCGCGTGCCGTTCTTCTCGGCCTCTTCGAACGCCGCCTGCGCCTTCGCGCGGTCGCCGAGCGCCTCGATTTTCATGTTCTGGGCAACGCGGTCGAGGTTGCCGAGCATGGTGCACTCGATCGAGTACGCCTGCTGGATCGGAAAGCCCGAGCGGTCGAAGCACACCAGACGGTTGGTGCCCTTCCGCAGCGTGGTGTAGGTCTGGTCCGGCTTCCACTTGATGACCGTCGCCTGATCTTTCAGGTTGGGGGGAGCCGCGACCAGCGCCGCGTCAACGTCGGCCTGCGAGGCGCCCGGTTCGAGCGGCGGTGGTGGCGGCGGCGGTCCCCCCCGGCCCTGCTGCGCCAGGACGCTGATCGAAACCGCCAGGACACCGATGACAATCACGGCGATGCGTTTCATACGAGACCCTCCAATTGACGTCCGTTCTCGTTCTGTCTGTCGCGAGCGGCAGCAGAATAACGTAAGAGGATAGCACGTCGAGGTGTGCGCCGCGGGCTGATGTCAACGGGGATTCTCCGAGGGCCCCGCGAGGCTCGGCCGGACCCAACCGAGCGGACCACACGGGACGCTACGGCTGGGCCGAGGCCGTTCCGGCGGATCGCCGGGTGCGTTGATTCTTACGCGCGCGATGGACCACGATCGCGCCGCACGGTGACCTTCTTCCCCCGCAGAGTCGTGGCCAGGAGCGCCGCGACGATGTCGTCGGCGCGCGATTCGGGGACGTCGATGAGCGAAAAGCGATCGGCGATTTCGATGGCCCCAAGATCGCGCGAAGCGATGCCCGCCTCGCCGGTGATGGCGCCGACGAGATCGCCGGGCCGGATGCCCGCGACGCGACCCGCTCCGATGAACAGCCGGACGACGTTCAGCGTCGCGCCTCCGCCGCCGCGGGCCGGCACGTGTCGCGGGGCGCCCTTCCCGGCCGCGCCCGTGGGCCGTCCGGGGCGCCGATCGTCGCCTCTGGTCCGTTCGTGCGGGTCGACGATCGGGATCTCGCGCTCCGTCTCGTCTCCCGCCTCGGCCGCGTGCGCCAGCTTCACCGCGGCAGCGGCGATGTCGACGATGTCGAACTCCTGGGCCAGCGATTCGACGACCACGCGCACCTCGTCCAGATCGCCGGCCAGGATCCGCTCGCGCAGGGAGGCCTTCGTCACGTCCAGCCGTCGCGCCCGCAACTCAGCCACGGTGGGCACGGTGGCGACGTCGATCTTCTGCTTTGTGAACGCCTCGATGCTTCGCAGCAGGCGATGTTCGCGCGGCTCGACGAGCGTGATGGCGGTGCCGGCGCGGCCCGCGCGTCCGGTGCGGCCGATCCGGTGGACGTACGCCTCCGCGGACGCGGGCACGTCGTAGTTGACGACGTGCGAGAGGTGTTCGATGTCGAGGCCGCGGGCCGCGACGTCGGTTGCGACCAGCAGATCGGCCTTGCCCCCCGGAACATCTGCATCACGCGATCCCGCTGCCGCTGTTCCATCCCGCCATGCAGCGCCTGCGCGCGCCGGCCGTGCGCGCTCAGCGTCTCGACCAGCGTCTCGACTTCGAGACGCGTGCGGCAGAACACGAGCGCGGACGTCGGATTCTCCATGTCCAGCACGCGGTCGAGCGCGGCCGGCTTGTGGGCGCGCGGCACCACATACGCGACCTGCCGCACGCGCGGGAGTTTCCCGGCGGCGGTCTTCTCGCGCGCGATCGTCACGCGCGACGGCGCTTTCAAATGACGCTCGGCGATCGCCAGGATTCGCGACGGCATCGTCGCCGAGAACAGCGCCGTCTGCCGCGTCTTCGGCGTCGCGTCGAGAATCGCGTCGAGGTCCTCGGCGAAGCCCATGTCCAGCATCTCGTCGGCTTCGTCCAGCACCAGCATTCGCAGGTGGTCGAGCTTGAGCGTCCCGCGTTTGATGTGATCGAGCGCACGTCCAGGCGTGGCGACGACGATGCCGGCGCCTCGCTCGAGCGTTCTGATCTGCGTCGAAATCGGGGCGCCGCCGTAGACGGGCACGACCGAGACGCCGACGCCCTTGGCGTACTTGTGAATGGCTTCCGCGACCTGCATCGACAGCTCGCGCGTGGGGACGAGCACGAGGCCGCGCGTCCGCCGCCGTCCTTCGGCATCCTGAAAGAGCGCCTGCAGCATCGGCAGTGCGAACGCGGCGGTCTTGCCGGTGCCGGTGGCGGCCTGGGCCAGCAGATCGCGTCCGGCAATCAGCAGCGGAATCGTTTCGCGCTGAACCGGCGTGGCTTCCTCGTATCCCAGCTGACTCACGGCGGCTGACAGCTCGTCGACGAGGCCGAGGCCAGAAAACCCCCGTGATGCGCCGTGGTCTTTCATTGAACTCGACGTGGTGTCGCTCCTTCAGTCTCCATTGTGTCTGTGAGCGGTGCACACGACCAGCACATTTAGCAGGAGATGGCAGTATTCTGGATGCTCCATGCGCGTGTTGAAACTTGTGGCGTGGCCAGCGGGCTCGGTGGCGGCCGCCACGGCGCTGACCCTGGTCCTCTGGCCTTACATTCAGCCGTCATCGTCGCCGCTGTTCTTCGTCGCCGTCATGGCCTCGTCCCTCTACGGGGGGCTCGCGGCCGGACTGATGGCGACGGCGGCGTCCGCCGCATCGACGGCATTTTTCTTCATGACGCCGCGCTTCACGTTTGACGTGGGGACCGACGACCTGTTTCGGCTGGCGGTGTTTGCCGTGGCGGCTGTCGTGACCAGTTCGATCGCGGCGCAGCGGAACCGCGCCGAAGCCGCACAGCGCCGGCTCATCGGCGAGCTTCGCGAAGCCAACTCCCGCATTCAGACGCTGAGCGACTTGCTGCCGATTTGTCCACACTGCAAGCGGGTGAGGAGCGCCGAAACCACCTGGCTGCCGCTCGATCGATACCTGGACGAAGCGCCCGACTTACGCGTGAGCCACGCGCTCTGTCCGGAGTGCAAGGTGCGCGACTATCCGGAATATCAAGCGATGCCGCAGAGTGGGTCCTGAGCGCGACCGGGCGCGTTGTCCGCCAACCGGCTATCCCAGGGACAGATAGTCCGGCACGAGTTTCCCCGTGCTGTCGCCGAGCGTGTCCTGGCGGACGCCGACGCCGGCGAGAATCGTCAGCAGAAGGTTGGTCATCGGCGTGTTCTGCGGATACGCGAGGTGCCGGCCGGTCGTGAACTGGCCGCCGAGTGTTCCGGCGAGCAGACAGGGCAGGTCGGTGTGGCGATGCAGGTTGCCGTTGCCCATCCCGCCGCCGAAGACGACGAGGCTGTGGTCGAGAAGCGTGCCGTCGCCGTCGGGAGTGTTCTTGAGCTTGTCGAGGAAATAGGCGAGGAGCTGCACCTGATAGGCGTCGATCTTCGCCTTCTTCGCGATGAGCTCCGGGTCGTTGCGGTGGTGCGACGTCGCGTGGTGCTGCTCGGGCACGCCGATCTGCGGGAACGTCATCGGGCTGAGCTCGCGCGACATGATCATGCTGGTGACGCGCGTGACGTCGGCGCGGAAGCCCAGCACCTGCAGGTCGAACATCAGCTTCGTGTGCTCGTCGAACGTCGCCGGCACGTCCACCGGCCGCTCCGGCAGTTCGAACGACGTGGCGCCCTGTTTCTCGGCGTTCTGGATGCGCTGCTCGATGTCGCGGACCGACTCGAGATACTCGCCCAGCTTGCCGCGGTCGCCGGCGCCGAGCGTGCTGGCGAGCCGGCCGACCTCCTGCGTCACCGAATCCAGAATGCTCCCGGTCTTGCGGATGTGCGCGAGCCGCTCGGCGGCGGTGCCGCCGTCGCCGAACAGACGCTCGAACACGACGCGAGGATGCATCTCGGCCGGATTGGGCGTCGTCTCGTTGCGCCACGAGACGGTGTTCACGAAAAAGCAGTCGCCCGAGTCGCAGGCGCCCGCCGTCGGATAGTCCACGGAGAGCTCGAGCGACGACACGGCGTGTCGTCCTGCCGATCTGTCTCGCGATGAGCTGATCGGCCGACGTCGCGAGCTTCACGTCGATGCCGGGCTGCGTGCGGTCGTACGCGTGCACGCCCGTGAGCCACGCGGCCGAGGCGCGCGGGTGATCGCCGGTGCCGTCGCCGAACGTGTCGGCCTGCAGATGCGCGAGGCCGCTGATCACGTTGACGTCGTTCTTGAGCTTCTCGAGCGGTTTCAGAATCGGCGTCAGCTCGAAGCCCGCGCCGGTCGTCTTCGGCGTCCATTGATCCTGGATGACGCCGTTCGACGATGTACAGGAAGCTGACGCGCGGCGTCGCGGCCGGCGCGGCGGTCAGTGCCGGCACCATCGCGTCCAGCATCGGCAGCGCGAGCGTTGCGCCCAGGCCTCGCAGGAACGTTCGCCGGGGGACGGCTCTCTTGGTGATGAACATCAGCTAGAAGGTAAGACCCGGCCGCGAGAACTGCAAGCGGCAAATATACCGGCCCCGGCCAGAGCCGCCTCGGCATTGGCTAACCTGGCTAAGACAGGCTATACTGACCGCCTGGAGGCGCAGTGAAGGTCAACATGCTCGAGGCGAAGAGCCAATTGTCCCGCCTGGTGAGGCAGGCGCTGGACGGCAAGGATGTGGTGATCGCGAGCAATGGCGAGCCCATGGTGCGGCTTGTGCCCGTCGCCCGGAAAGGCCGCCTGCGCGGCTGGGGGAGTCTCAAGAAGCTGACGGCAAAGGTCGACGCCGCGTTCACGCCTGAGGTGGATGCCGAGATTGCGCGGAGCTTCGGCGCCGAGTGAGACTGCTGCTCGACACGCAGGTGGCGTTGTGGTGGCTGACCGCCAGCCCCAGGCTGTCGAGGCCGTCGCGCGAACTGGTCGCCGGCTCGCCGTGCGCCGTCTCGGTGGCCAGCATCTGGGAAGTTGATCTCAAGCACCGGCGGGGCAAACTGCCGATTCCGGCGCGGCGCTTTCGCGACGAAATGCTGGCGGCCGGCGCCGTCATCCTGGCCGTCACCGACGCCCACGTGCTTGCTGCCGTTGATCGGACACTCGAGCACGCCGACCCGTTCGATCGGTTGCTGCTGAACGTCGCGGTCGCCGAGCACTTGGTGCTCTTGACCGCCGACGCCGCGCTGATCGCTCTTGCGCGGAAGGCGCCGGAGCTGCCGCTGCGAAGCGTCTAGCGCTGGTTGCTAGCGCGTCGGCACGAGCCTGGTCAGTTCCTGCAGCCAGTTTTGCGCGACGACGATTTCCGTGGGCGGATCGACGCGGGGCACGCGAATGCCCAAGAAACGCTTGCCGTCCGGCGACACACCGCTCATTCGGAGGTCTTTCAGGGGAAACAACGTTCGCGCGGCGCCCACCTGCAGCCGATCGCCGGGGGCGATAGACACCGCCTGCAGCACGCCCGGAGGCGCGCCGAAGAACAGCTCGCGGCCGTCGTGGCTCCAGAATGGCGCACCACCGCCGGCGTTCGTGATTTGCACTTTGCCCGTGCCTTCCGGAAATCGAACGACGTAGACGTCGTTTCTTCCCGACGCGTCTGGCGACCCGGTGGACGTGTAGGCCATCCACTGTCCGTCCGGCGAGATGGCCGGGCTGTTTTCAACAGCCTCGGTCGCCACCAACGGCCGAGGCTTGGCGCCCGCGTCGAGCGAGAGCACGTGGATGTCGTTATTCGGGTTGAAGGTCATGTACGCCACGGTGCGGCCGTCGGGCGACCACGACGCAAATCGCTTCGGCCGTCCGGTGTCGGTCAGCTTCGTCTCTTTTCCCGTGTCGGGGTCGAAGAGCGACAAGTACGCGCCGCCAAGCGTGAGACGCCGGCCGTCGGGGTGCCAGTTCACCGACTCGATCTGCCGGCGCCCGACGTCGACAGGCGTGGTCACGTGGCGGACGAGATCGAAGAGAAACAGGCGACTGCCGGCCAGGACGGCGGCCGTATGGCCGTCAGGAGAGAGAACGGCAGCGGTCGTGCCCTTCGGCGGCGGGCCGATGTCCTCGAACATCCCCGCGCGGTCGATCCACCCGGCCATCGCCATCGGCTCGTTCGGGTTGGTCGGCACGTATGCCAGCGTTCCCGTTGGAGAGACCGTAAGCTGCGGCGTTGAAAAGTTGGCGCTGTCGACGACGACAGACTCGGAGAGCGGCACGGCCGCTCCAGCCACGCGCCGTTGCGCGTCGAACGGCGCGGCCATCAGCGTGTCGTCCTGGCTGAAGATGAGATGTCCCGACGCCGTGAGAATCGCGCCCTTCGCGCCCGTGAGCACGGTCGATCGCTGATGGGTATTCCACCGCAGAAGATCGAGACGGCGCTGTCCGTCGTTGCCCACGACGGTGAACAGGATGTCGCCCGTGCCGGGGACGAGCAGCGGGAAATGATGAAACGACTCGTTCGCCGCGGCGTTCACCGTTGTCAACGCCGTGGGCGTGCCGCCGGCAGCCGGCACTTGGAGCAGGTTTTCGAACGCGCTGAACACGATCACGTCGTCCGGACGCCAGACGCCGAAACCCCACCGGCCGTTCAGCAGGCCGCGAACGAGCGTGACGGGCGGACTGCCGTCGCGCGACACTTTCCGCAGCTCGCCGGCGAACGTGAAGAACGCAAGCCACTGGCCGTCGGGCGAGAAGAACGGCTGGTAGGCGCCCTCGGTGCCGGCGATCGGCTCCACCGTCTGGCGATCCAGCCATCGGCGGTAGAGCTGCCGGCGTCCCGGGCCCGTGACGCCGACGTAGACGATCGCGCGCCCATCGGGGGAGATCGCGAGAGAGCGCATCGGTCCGCCGCTGGCGTCGTAGGGGAGATCTTTCGGGAGTTGCACCGACAGACGCGTGAGCGGCGCGGCGGCCGTTGGCGCGCGGAAGCTGACGATCGCCAGCGCCAGGCTCGTCAGCGCGAACACGGCCGCGACCGTCCACGGAAGCCACGCGCGCCGCCGCGCCGGTTTCGCCGCCAGCATCTGCGCCGCGGCTGTCCCCGATCCCGACAGACTCTCGAGCGCAAAGGCGACGTCGCTCGCGCTCTGGAAGCGTTCGGCCGGATGCTTCTCCAGGCAATGTTCGACGACGCGGGCGAGGCCGGGCGGCACCTCGCTGGCCGATGACGAAGTCAGGTGCGTGGGTTCTTCGCGCAGGATCGCCGTCAGCGTTTCGGCGGCGGTGTCGCGCTGGAACGCGCGCCGGCCCGAGATGAGCTCGTACAGCACGGCGCCCAGCGAGAACAGATCCGACCGTTGGTCTCCAGGTTCGCCGCGTGCCTGCTCCGGCGACATGTAGCCGACCGTTCCGAAGACGGTGCCCGGATCGGTGTGACGTTCGGCCGTCGGTGACGCGGTCTCAGCCGTGGGCGCGGCGGCCAGTGTCTGTCGCGCGAGGCCGAAGTCGAGAATCTTCACGTGGCCGTCTGCCGTGACGAACACGTTCTCGGGCTTCAGATCGCGATGAACGATGCCTTTGAGGTGGGCCGCGGCCAGACCGCGGGCGATCTGGACGCCGTATTCGACGGCCTTGCGCACGGGAATCGGGGCCGCCAGTTTCTGCCGCAGCGTTTCGCCGTCGAGGAGCTCCATGACGGCGTAGGCCGTGCTGCCCTCACGGCCGAAGTCGAAGATCGCCAGGATGTTCGGGTGCGACAGCGCGGCCACGGCCTTGGCTTCGCGCTCGAAGCGCGCGAGCGCCGTGGGATCGTCGGCGAGACGCGGCGGCAGGACTTTGACGGCAACCAGGCGATCGAGTTTCGCGTCCTTCGCCCGATACACTTCGCCCATGCCGCCCGCGCCAAGGGGCGCGACGACTTCGTAGGGGCCGAGTCGGGTGCCGGGTGTCAGGGTCATCGGCTATCTCGCCGGCACGCGCTGTTTCAGCTCCTCGAACCAGTTCAACACCACTTGCACGCGCGACCGTTCGCGGTCTTCGTTCGCCGGACGGATCATCAGAAACCGTCCCCCCTGGGGATCGACGGCGAAGCTCAGGAGCGTGGTGGTCCTGATGTTGTACACGCCTTTGAAGAGCAGCGCCGGCGTGGACGCCTGGAACGCACCGCGCGTATCCACGGCGGCCGCCATGAAGAGATCGTTGTTGCGATAGAACAGCTCACGTCCGTCGGCCGACCAGTGCGGTTCTTCGCCTCCGGCGGTCGAGACCTGCCACCGGCCGCCGGGGCCAGGGAAATCGCGCACGTAGACTTCCGCCCTGCCGCTCTCGTCGCTTCCGTAGGCCAGAAAGCGCCCGTCCGGAGACACGGCGCCCGACAGATCGGCGCCGGCCGTCGCCACAATCGGCGCCACTTTGCCCGGCGCCTTCAGATCGAGCGTCACGAGGTCGAACCGCCGCGGCGTCGGCGTCTGCTCCTGCCTGATATCACGGAACTCGAAGATCGCCGTGTTGTCCCGCGCGTGGGTCAGATAGGCTTCGCCTTCGATCTCTGCCAGCCGCTGGGCGTCAGCGCTCCCGTCAGCAGGCTTTCTCAACAGAGTGGCCTTGATTCCATTTTCGATGGCGACATAAAAGATATCCCTGCCATCCACCGACCAGACCGGCGTCCAGTTCTGACCGCCGAACGTGAGTCGGGTGAACGTCTTGGTGGAGAAGTTGTGGATCCAGACATCTCGCGTATCGCCCGTTCCCACGGTGATTGCCAGCCTGGAGCCATCCGGCGAAATCTGCGGGTCGGCATAGTAGCCCGCGGGCAGGTCGAGTGGCTGCAGACGTCCCTGGCGATCCGCCCACACCAGGCGGCGGTCGCCTGTCGTCGCCGCGCCGGACACGTAGGCGAGCGTGCCATCAGCAGCCACCGAGAAGTGCGACGCCCCGGTGGTCCGATCCCCCGCCACACCCTGCACGACGAGCCGCGCCGGCTCGTGGACCGTGAGCGTGCCGGGATCGAATCGTGCCGCGTAAAGGGAACCCTCTCGCGCAAAGAGGAGGTGTCCTGTCGGCGCGTAGCACGCCATGCTGGCGCCCTTGAGGATGAGGCGCCGCTCCCCGGTCGCGAGCACGAGCGCTTCGATGTTTGCGCCGTCGTAGTCGTCCGGGTTCGCCTGCGCGCCCACGGTGAACAGCACGACCTTGCCGCCGGGCAAGGCGTGCGGCCAGCGATGGGTGCGCTCACCTTTGCCGCGATCGACGGTTGAAACGATCCTCGGGTCGCCGCCGTTCGAGGAGACCTGAACGAGTCCTGTGGCGTTGCCCGGCGGGTAAACGAATGAACCGTCGTCGAGCCACGCCAACCCGCGATTGTTGCTGACGCCATCGATTTTCGCGATGGATCTGATCGAGTTGTCGGCGTAGACCTTGAGTGTGTTGTCCGCAAAGAACGCCAGAGCGCGGCTATCGGGCGAGAACACCGGATACGTGATGCCTTCGCCGCCGGCGACGGCTCGCGACTCGGTCTCGTTACGCCGCCGGAGAAACAGACGGTTGGCTCCGCCGTCCAGGACGACAAACGCCAGCGCCGAACCATCCGGCGAGAGCGCGACCGCAGGGCGATCGGCGAGGTTGAGCGCGGTCTTCTCCGGCGCGATGACGTCGTAGCGGGTGACGAGCTGGCGCGACCGTGGTTCGGTTACGCCACGACACGCCGATGGTGCCGGCGAGCGCCAGGGCGAGGAGCGCAGTCAGCGCGACATGCCAGCGGCGCGACGCGCCGCTGGCCACTGGCGCCGGCGTGCCTTTCTCTTCTTCTTCCTTCTCTTCGAGCGCGAGACGCGCCTCGCCGATATCTCGCATCCGGCGTTTCGGATCCTTCTGGAGGCATCGCGTAATCAGGCGCCGGACGGGTTGGGGCAGTGTGGACGGCAGCGATCGCAGATCGGGGTCTTTCATGATGACCGCGGCAAGCACTTCCGACACCGTTTCGCCGGAGTAGACCGGCGTGCCCGTGAACATCTCCACGAGCACGATGCCGTACGCCCACACATCGCTGCGCTTGTCGACCGCGCGCCCTTTTGCCTGCTCGGGCGCCATGTAGGCCGCCGTGCCGAGAATCATGCCAGCGCCGGTCATCCCCATTGCGGGCGACGTGATCGTCGGCGAGTTGTTCAGGTCGGCGTGAATGCCGGATGCGGGATCGAGCGCCTTCGCCAATCCGAAGTCCAGCACCTTGACCGTGCCATCCGGTCGCAGCTTGATGTTCGCGGGCTTCAGATCACGGTGGACGATGCCTTGTTCGTGCGCGGCTTCGAGCGCCTCGGCGATCTGTTTCGCAATCGCCAGGGCCTCGTCAATCGGTAGCCCTGTGCCCTCAGCCCTTAGCCCTTCAATCCGCTCCGCAAGCGTCGGGCCGTCCACAAACTCGAGCACGAGGGCCTGCACGCCACCGGATTCTTCGAGGCCGTGGATTGCCGCGATGTTGTGGTGGTTGAGCGACGCCAGCACCTGGGCTTCGCGCTTGAAGCGAGCCAGCCGGTCGGGATCGGCCGCGAACGCCTGGGGCAGGATCTTGAGCGCGACGTCGCGATTGAGCTTGGTGTCTCGAGCCCGATAGACCTCGCCCATGCCGCCCGCGCCAAGGGGCGCGACGACTTCGTAGGGTCCGAGGCGAAAGCCGGCCGACAGCATCAGATCAGTCCATGAACCACAAAGGTCACAAAGACCACAAAGTATCTTTGTGACCTTCGTGATCATTGTGGTTCATTGTTTGGTTCTCAGTCGAAACGGCGCGCTCTGGACGACGCCCGTCACGAGCGACGCGAGCGTGTAGTTGCCGGCCGCGCTCTGGCGGACGATGGCGCGGACGGATGGCTGGTCGTAGTACTGAAGGTTTCGCCCGAGCGCATACATCAGGAGTTTTTCGGCCACGGTGTTGACGAACTGATCGCGGTCGGCGAGCAGCACCTTTTTCAAGCCCGCCATGCCGTCGAACGTCACGCCGTTCGGGAACGCGCCCGATGCGTCGATGGTGGCGCCGGCGTCGTGGTCGCGCCAGCGGCCGACGGCGTCGAAGTTCTCCATCGCGAAGCCGATGGGGTCCATCCGCGCATGGCACCCCGCGCAGCTGGGGTTGGCCCGGTGCTGGCTCATCGCGTCGCGCATCGTCAGCGTCTTCCCTGGTTCGGGCCCTTCGGTCTTGAGCGCCGGGATGTTCGGCGGCGGAGGCGGCGGCGCCGCGGACAGAAGATTCTCGAGCACCCACTTGCCGCGGACGACGGGCGAGGTGCGCGTGGCATAAGAGGTGAGCGTGAGGATGCTGCCCTGGCCAAGCAGCCCGCCGCGGGGGCTGCCGGCGGGGAACGTCACGCGCCGGAAGTAGCTGCCCGCGACGTTGGGGATGCCGTAGTGCTTCGCGAGCCGCTCGTTGACGAACGTGAAGTTCGCCGTGAGCAGATCGAGCACGCTGCGGGTGTCGCGCAGGACGCTGTCGAGAAACAGATTCGTCTCCCGGCGCATCGCGTCGCGAAGCGTCTCGTCGAAGTCGGGGAAGACCAGGCCGTCGGGCTGCTTGGCCTCGATGTCGCGGACGAACAACCACTGCTCGGCGAAGTTGGTGACGAGCGATTCCGACCGCTTGTCGCGCAGCATCCTCCGCACCTCGCGCTCGAGAACGCGGGGAGTCTTGAGTTGTCCTTGCGCGGCGACGTTCAGCAGCTCGTCGTCCGGGATGCTGCTCCAGAGGAAGAACGACAGGCGGGACGCGAGCTCGAGATCGCTGACGCGGAACGAGGCCCCGGCCGCGACGTTGGCAGGTTCGCGCTCGACGCGGAAGAGAAACTGCGGGCTGACGAGCAGCCGTTCGAGCGCGCGCTCGATGCCTGCGTCGAAGCCAGCCTCCGTTGCGGCCTCTTTCGTAGAACGGCAGCAGGTCTTGAATGTCCGCGTCGGTGACCGGACGACGGTAGGCACGGCGCGCGAGCGACAACAGAATCCGCCGCGCGCAGGCCGAGGCATTCTGTCCGGGCCCCTCGACGCCCTCGGGGCCCGGCGAGCCAGGCCGGCCCTTCGGCGAGGTCTGGGCCGTCCCGATCTCAGTCGAGGGACGGCAGCTGAAGATTTGTCGCCGGCTCGGCGAGTCGCCGGGGGTCTTCGCGCCGTACGGCCCGCTGATCGTCACCATCGAGAGCGCGGGCTCAAAGCCGCGGCCGCGCATGCGCGGGCGCAGCGTCGCCTCGTCGCGCACCTCATTGCGTTCGATGAACGTGACCCCGACGAGCCGAGGCCCCGCTTTGATGGAGACTCGGAGGTCGAGCGGCTGATCCGGGTCCGGCTCGCCCGTCCTGGGCTGCGGAGCGGGTGGCGTCTGGTTCGCGGCGGCGGCGCCGCGACCCCCTGTCCCGAGCGCAGCCGAGGGGCGGCCTCGTCTTATCCCCCCGACCGTGACGAGTTGCACACGCTCGCCGTCGACCGTGATCTCGAGCTGATGCGGCTCGGCCGGCGGCACCGCGAGCTGGACTCTGATCAGATACTCGCCGTCGGCGGGGAAGTGGCTCTTGACGGCGAGACCGCCGCGCGTGCCCCATGGAAGCTCGTCGACCCGCGCGCCCTGCCACTGCTCGGCGCTCAGGCGATAACGGTTGACCATCACCGGCGCGGCCGGGTCGCCGACGGCAAGGCGGCTGATCTTCTCCGCCGCGTCGAGATAGCGCTCCATGATCGCCGGCGACATGAACAGCAGGTCGGCGATGTTGTCGAAGCCGCTCGCCGAGTTGTCGGCGGGCAGCAGCAGCGAGTAGTCGATCTCTTTTGGCAGCGCGTCAATCGCGAGCAGATCGCGAATGGCGTTCTGATACTCCGTCCGGCTGAGGCGATGGACCAGGCTGAGCCTGCCGGGACGAGGTGCGGCGAGCGCGTCGCGATCGATTGACGTTTCGAGGTACGTCGCGAGGGCGTTGTACGTCGCCGTGTCGGGGCGCGGCGCCCCCTGGGGAGGCATCGCGCTCGTTCGCAGCTTGCGGATGACTTTTTCCCAGGTCTCGGCGCTTCGCGGACGGATGCTCGACGTCCACGCCGGCGAGCGACAGACCACCGGTTTTCAGGCGATCGTTGTGGCAGGTGACGCAGTACTTGTTGACCGTTGCCGCGGCGGACGCCGGTGCGGGCGAGGGCGCGCCTTGAGTGGCCTGGGCCGCGAGCCCTGCTACCGCCACGGCGACAAGTAAGCACGGCATTGGCGGTTATATTACACTCACGCCATGCGAATGAGCGGCGTTCGTAAGGACCGAAAAGGGCTAAAGGCTAAGGGCTTAGGGCTGGCCGTCCTCGCCGCCTGGCTCTTCGCATCCCCCGCCTCTGCCGGCACCAAACTCATCGATGCCGTGAAGCGCTCCGACGCGAATGCCGTGCGCGCGCTCCTCGCGAAACACGTGGCCGTGAACACGGCCGACGCGGACGGATCGACGGCGCTCCATTGGGCCGTCCAGCGCGACAACGTCGACATCGCCACCCTGCTCATCGCCGCCGGCGCCGACGTGAAGGCCGCCACGCGGTACAAGGTCACGCCGCTTTCCCTGGCGTGCACCAACGGCAACGCCGCGCTCATCGATCGACTGCTCAAAGCCGGCGCCGATCCGAACGGCACCTCGGAAGAAGGGCAGACGGCGCTGATGACCGCGTCGCTCACCGGCAAGCCCGAGGCGGTCCGCCTGCTGCTCGAAACCGGCGCGAACGTCAACGCCGTGGAACCCTACAAGCAGCAGACCGCGCTGATGTGGGCGGCGTCGGAAGGCAACGCCGCCGCAGCGGACGTTCTTATCGCGCACGGCGCGAACGTGAAAGCGAAGTCGAAGGCCGGATTCACCCCGCTCCTGTTCGCGGTTCGCAACGATCACGCCGACGCGGCAAGGGTTCTGCTCGATCACGGGGCGGGCGTGAACGATGTCGCCCCCGACGGCACCAGCGCGCTCAACATGGCCGTCGTCAACGCGTATTTCGATCTCGCGGCGATGCTGCTCGATCGCGGCGCCGATCCGAACATGCCCGACCCGCGCGGCTCGGCGCTGCACACGCTCTCGTGGCTGCGGAAGCCGGGGACCGACGGCGCGGCGGCCGTCGGCAACGTCGGGCATGCGCCCCCGCTGCCGAGCGGCAGGCTGACGGCGCTCGACCTGGCGAAAAAGCTTCTGGATCACGGCGCGAACCCCAACGCGCGAATCAGCTGGAAGGAAAACAGGTTCGGCAAGGAAGGCGGGACGGCGAGGAACCCGCCGAACATCCAGCTCGGGCGGCATCTTCTTTCGTATGTCGGCGCGACGCCGTTCTACGTGGCCGCGAAAAACGGCGATGCGGCCTACATGAAGCTGCTCGCGGATCACGGCGCCGATCCGAAGACGACGACCAGGGCCGGCATCACGCCGCTGATGGTCGCGTCGGGGCTCGACTACTGGGAGGGCGAGAGCCCGGGGCCGTTCGCGGGCTTGACGGAGGCCGAGCGGCTCGAGGCCGTGAAGCTGGCCGTGGCGCTCGGCAACGACGTCAACGCGTCCGCGGATTTCGGCAGCTACACGATGACGGGCGACACGGCGTATACGCTGCTCTACTACCCGCACAACATCGACGACCTGCTCGACCTTGGCGTCGGCGATCCGCGCTGGAGCGGCAGCACGGCGCTCATCGGCGCCGTCGTATCGGGACAGCCGTCGATTGTCCAGTACCTCATCGACCGCGGCGCGCGTGTGGACGCGATCACGAAGCTGGGCTGGACGCCGCTGCTCGTCGCCGAAGGCGTCTTCTTCGCCAACGCGAAGAAGGAATTCCCGCAGGCTGCGGCGATCATCCGGAAGGCGATGACCGCGCAGGGCAAGTCATCGACCCACTGACGTCCAGTCAAGCTCGACAAATGATCGGCGGACACGTTTTTGGCGACCGGACCACCTTGATCCGGGGCGGGTATCTCCTGACCCTCGATCCGTCGCTCGGCGACATGCCTCACGCGGACGTCCTGATCGACGGCGACACGATCAGCGCGGTCGGCCACGACCTGCCCGCCGGGCCCCATGCGAACGTCATCGACGCACGGAATCGCATCGTCATGCCCGGCTTTGTCGATACGCACCGGCACACGTGGCAGACGCCGGTGCGGGGAGTGTTGCCCAGCTGCACGCTCGACCAGTACTTCGCGGGGATGCTCGACAACATCGGCCTCCAGTACCGCGCCGAAGACGTCTACATCGCCAATCTGATGGGCGCGCTCGAGGCGCTCAACGCCGGCATCACGACGCTCCTCGATTGGTCGCACGTCAACAACACCCCCGAGCACGCCGACGCGGCGATTGGGGGACTCACCGACGCGGGCATCCGCGCGGTGTACGCCCACGGCGTGCCCGTGGGAAGCGATTGGTGGGCCTACAGCTCGCGGGAACATCCCGAGGACATCCGACGCATTCGAAAGCAATACTTTCAGTCCGACGATCAACTGCTGACGCTCGCGCTCGCGGCGCGAGCGCCCGGGAACACCACGCCTGAAGTCGCGACGCACGATTGGAAGCTCGCCCGCGACCTGGGCATCCGCATCAGCGTGCACGTCGGGATGCGGTTGACCGGCGTCCACGTTCGGCACGTGCTCACACTCAATCAACTTGGGCTGATGGGTCCGGACACGACCTACATCCACTGCACCGATTCCACGGACGAGGAGCTGGATCTCATCGCGAAATCCGGCGGGTCTGCGTCTGTGGCGCCGTTTGTCGAGATGCTGATGGGCCACGGCGTGCCTCCGACCGGCCGGCTGGTCGCACGGGGCGTGCGGCCTTCGCTGAGCATCGACGTCGTCTCCAGCGTGCCGGGCGAGATGTTCACGCAGATGCGCACCGCACTGGTGCAGGAGCGCATTCTGGCCTTCACCGAGACGCCCGACGACGCGTTTGCGCCGACGCTCACGCACCGTGACGTGCTCGAGTTCGCGACGGTCGAGGGCGCGAAGGCGTGCGCGCTCGATCACAAGATCGGGACCATCACGCCAGGCAAACAGGCCGACATCGTCCTGATTCGGACCGACCAGGTCAACGTCGCTCCCGTCGTCGATCCGGTCGCGACCGTCGTCATCTCCGCGGACACGTCGAACATCGACACCGTGTTTGTTGCCGGCCGCATCGTCAAGCACAACGGCCAGCTGGTGCGCGTGGACCTGCCCCGGCTGCTGCAGAGATTGAACGACGCGCGCGACCACCTCCTGTCGAACGCGGGTGTGATCCCGCAATGGGTGTTGTCGCGGCGGGACTGATCCGCGACTAC
Source organism: uncultured Acidobacteriota bacterium (assembly GCA_963755195.1). Lineage (GTDB taxonomy): Bacteria > Acidobacteriota > Vicinamibacteria > Vicinamibacterales > CAVVIG01 > CAVQJU01. The sequence goes on from CAVWIZ010000004.1 coordinate 93,374, forward strand.
GACGATCAACGCAGAGATCGCTGAGAACGCAGAGTTTCCTGGCCCGGATTCTCTGCGAACTCTGCGCGCTCTGCGTTTACCGTCGTGGCGGGTTTTTCGTGATGCGGTCGTTAGTTCAGCGGTTTCAGCTCCGGTTGAACGCCGTCCGGCAGCGGATACCGGTCGGTGTTGAGCAGCATCGACACCATCTGGTACCAGCTCATCACGCCAATCAGATCCACGATGCCCTTTTCGCCGACCGTGTCTTTCGCCACCTTGAACGTCGCGTCGCTGACCTGCTTGGTGGTCAACAGCTCCGTGCAGAAGGTGTAGACAGCGGTCTCGTCCGGCTGCATGCCGGTTGGGCGCTTGCCCGCCGCGATCGCGTCCGCGATGGCGGGGCTGAGGCCTGCGGCCAGCGCCGCGCGGTGGTGCGCGTACCATTCGTACTGCGAGGTCCAGTGGCGGGCGACGATGATGATCGCCAGCTCGTTCAGCCGGCGGGGCATCGCCTGGTTGAAGCGCGTCGCCGCGCCGAACTGCTGTGCGATATCGCCTATCTCAGGGCTGCGAAGCAGCACGTTGAACGGGCCGTCGGCGCCCGCTCGCGGCCCCGCGAGCAGATGATCGAGCATCGTCTTCTGCGCGGGCGTCATCTCTTCGTAGGTGAGCGGCTTGAACCGATCGCCTCTGAACTTGATGTTCCTCGGATCGGGCCGAGGCTGCGTGGGCGGGGCTTGCGCGGCGACCACTCCGGCGATGGTGAGAACAGTGGCGCAGGCGACGAGCAATCGCGTGTTCGTCATCGGGTGTTCCTTTCGCTGTGCATCATATCTAAACTGAACGCCACATGATCGCGCCCGTGCTCTTCGGTCTGGTGGTCTTTCTGCTGCTGTTCGTGGCGCCGGCGTGGTCGTCCTGGCGTGCACGAACCCGCCTGCTGGCTCGAGTTCGTGCCGAGTGGGGTCATCGTCGCGAGGTCCCGAGAGACATGGACGCCGTGGCGGACTTGTTCCGTTCGCGCGACGGCGCGGGCGCGTTCCTTGACGACCGCACGTGGACCGACCTCCTGCTGGATGACGTGTTCGCGCATCTGGATAGAACCGAAAGCAGCGGCGGTCAGCAAGTGCTCTACGACCGGCTGCGCTCTGCGCCAACGCCGCGCGCTCTGGACGCCTTCGACGCGATCGTGGCTCGCGTGGCAAATGACGCCGCTCGACGCGAGCGCGCCCAGGCGCTGTTGGCAGGGCTGCGGTCTCCGGCTGCCTACAACGTGCATCGTCTCGCCCGGCCGGACGCGCTCGACCGGCGGCGATGGCACGTCGTGTTCCCGATGTGGACCGCGGTGGCCCTGATGAGTATGTCGCTGGCGTACTTCGTGCCGAAGCTGCTGTTCGCGGGGGCGGCTTGTTACGTCGTGAACCTGGCGATCCGCATCGTGACCGCACGCCGTGCCATGGGACAGATCGCGTGGTTCAGGCAAGTGGGTCCGTTGCTCTCCGCGGCGTTCGAGTTGGCGGCGATTGGCACGGACGAGACGACGGCGATCACCGGAACGCTCAGGCCCGACCTCGTTGCTCTTGCGCGTCTCGGCCGTATCGCGCGCTGGATCAGCCGCGATCCGCTCGCCACGGATCCCCTCACGCTCGTCATCATGGAATTCCTGAACGTGCTGTTCGTCATGGACGCAAACGCGCTGTATTTCGCCGGCCGTGAGCTGCAGTTGCGTGGGCCGCACTTGCTTAGGGTCATCGAGGCCGTCGGCGAAATCGACGCCGCCATCGCGGTGGCCTCGTTTCGAGCCGGGCTGGACGGATGGGTGCGGCCTCGCTTTGCCGCGCCCGACGCCCGTGCGATGTCTCACCGACCTCCGGCATCCGCTCGTCGAGCGGCCGGTGCCCAATTCGATCGCGCTGGCTCCGCCGCACGGTGTGCTCGTCACCGGCTCCAACATGTCGGGCAAGTCCACGTTTCTTCGAACCGTCGGCGTCAACGCGGTGCTGGCGCAAACGATCAACACGTGTCTGGCCCGCGCCTACGATGCGCCCGTCTATCAGGTGCGCAGCTGTATCGGCCGCGCCGACGATCTGATCGCGGGGAAGAGCTACTACCTGGTGGAAGTCGAGTCGGTCCTCGCGCTGGTGCGCGCGAGCGAGGGTGCGGAGCCGCATCTGTTCATTTTCGACGAGCTCTTTCGCGGCACGAATGCCGTGGAGCGGATTGCGGCGGCCGAGGCGGTGCTGGGCGCGTTGATCGGCGATGGCAAACCGCACGTGGTGCTGGCCGCGACGCACGACGGCGAGCTGGTCGATCTCCTGCGCGACAGCTACGTCGTCTGTCACTTCGGCGACGCGGTCGGACCTGAGGGTCTGGTCTTCGACTATCGCCTGACCTCCGGTCCGGCGACCAGCCGAAACGCCATCTCGCTGCTCAAGCTGAACGGCGCGCCAGAGACAATCGTGAACCGGGCGCTCGCCCGCGCGGAGGCGCTCGATCGGCAGCGGCGGCAGTGGAACCCAGTACCCGCGAACGAGCCTTCTGTGTTGATCGAGTTCTCGGCGCCGACGTCTCTTCTCCGCGAGCAAGACCGGCCTTCCCAGCTTCCGATTGTCGGTAACGGTCCGCCCGGCACCTTCGTTGTCTTTCCGAGCGGTCTGAGAGTCTCTCTGCCGACCGATCAGATTGTCCTCACGGACGACTCCGGCGGTCACGCGCGCGTTGGGTTTGGCGGGATGCGGTTCGTTGGGTCGGAAGGGGGACGCCTGACGTTCGTGCGGGTGCGTGAAATGTTCCCGGAGGATCAGCTCTCGCCCGATCGAAGCCACACGATGCGGCTCGATCCACAGTGGGTGGCGGCAATCTCAGTGGACGGCCGTCGCGTCTGGCCTGATGAATCAGCGACGCGCGCTCGGAAGAGCGAACCGGTCTAGTTCTTGCGGCCGGCAGCTTTCTGCTGCTCCTCGAGGATCGCGTGGAACATCGCTTCCTGAATCTCTGCCTCGAGCGTGCAGCTCGCTGGTTCGATGAAGGGATTGCTGCCGCCGGTCCGCATCTTCGCGAATTTCTCCTGCATGTTGTACTGCGCGCCGTGGTCGCCGAGCTGGACGTCGCACGGCAGGGCCCGTACGAGCTTGAACGAACGGTTGAACTCGTCCACCATGGCCGGCGTCAGCACGCCCGGCGGGCGCAAGCTGCAGCCGAACATCACGTTGTAGGCTCCGCCCCCTTCCTGCGCCTTCATCGTCCAGGTGGTGCAGCCGCGAGTGTGCCCCGGGGTCAGATGGGCGACGAGCGTCGTGCCGCCGAGCGTCACCGTGTCTCCGTCATGCAGGATTCTGTCAATCGGATGTGCCTTGCCTCCGGGCTTGATCAGTTCGAGCGCCGGCACGTCTTCGGCCATGGCGACGACTTGCGCGCCGGTCAGCTGCTTGACCAGGGCATCACCCTCCTGATGATCGCCGTGCGCGTGGTTTCCGAGCAGGATCCTGATATCGGAAAACTTGAACCCCAGTTGTTCGACGGATTTCTGAATCACCGGCACGTTCCGCTCATACGTGCTGTCGATGAGGATGTGTCCCTGTGGCGTGACGACGAGGAACGAGCTCAACGTCCGTGTCCCCACGTAATAGACATTGCCGACAATCTGGTGGGGAGTGAACGCCGTCGTCTGATCTTCTTCCGTGCCCATGTTGCGCGCCAGGATCGAACGCGGCGTGTAGGTGTGTCCCCGCACCGTGACCGCCGGACGATCGGGCTGGGGCTGACCCTGCGCCTGACCGACGTCGGCTCCTGCGGCGAGGAGAAGGAGACACGCGAAGAGGTTGAGCCTGGACATCACGTTCACAATACCGTCAGAATCTCGGCGACGCTGTCAAGAATCCGGTCGGCTCCGGCGAACTCACATCCCCGCGTCAGGGCGCCAGGAATCACGAAGCAGCTGATGCCTGCGCCCTTCGCCGACGCCAGGCCGCGCTCGGAGTCTTCGATGGCCACGCACGCGCCCCGCGCGACGCCGCTTCGCTCGACGGCTCGCACATACGGCTCGGGGTCGGGTTTCGACTGACTGTAGTCGCCGGCCGAGAGAACGAAATCGAAGTACTTGAGCAGGCCGGACGACCGGTGAATCACGTCGAAGTGATCCTTCCGCGAGCTGGTGACCACGCCCATCACATACCGGCCGTGCAGAGCGTCGAGCACGTGTTCGATATTGTCCTTCACGCGGGATCCGCTCGCGAGCAAATCGGCGTAGAGCGCGTTGCGCTCGCCGCGAAGGCGTTCGATGTCATCGGCGGCGACCCCGCGCTCCTCCAGGAGGTGCCAGGCGCCTCGCCCCTGGACGAGAAAGAACTCGACGTACTGTTCCTCGGTCAAGGCCATGCCGGCCGACGCCATCACCTGCCTGGTCGCCTCGAAATACAAGTGCTCGGTTTCGACGAGCACACCGTCGTTGTCCCAGAGAATGGCCTTGAACATGCCTAACGGGCGACGACCTTGTCCTTGTCGGTGGCGCGCGCGGCGCTCAGGATATTCCGCAGTCCGTAGTTCCCCTCGTGGCACGCGTCCTCGAACATGCCGTACCCGGGGTCGCGCTTCAGCGGAAACGCGATCGTGAACGGGCGCGTCCAGGTTTTCGGGTCGTCGACCGTCGCCTCGTACTTGATCGTGTCGGCGTCCACGCGCGTGAATCGCTCGACCACGTGAAGCGCATCGCTGTGGTAGACGGCGCGCCCGTTGGCGCCGATGCCCGTCTTGCCGTTGAAATTCGTCGTGTCGACCACCAGCGTGGCGCCGTCCCAGTGTCCGCGCGAGTCGCCCATGTACTGCCGAATCGCCGGGGAGAGATGCGGACGCTTGCCGGCGGGGCCCCCGAAGGGAATGACGGGAATGACGGGAATGACGCGCGCCTCGTGAATCATCTCGTTGCGCAGCGCCACCCAGCCCGGGCCCTGCACGATCTGATTGCCGGCGTTGTAGCCGATCGCCACCATCGATCCGATCAGGCCGCGCGTGATGCAGCGGTCGTACACGCTCAGATCTTCAGGGCCGTTGAACACGCCGCCGCCGCTGTTGTCGTAGTACAAGCTTGCGGGAATGGCCGCTGTTCGCCGCTGTCCCTCGGCCGTCATCTCCGGCAGGCGGCCGTTCAACGGATCGACGACGAGGGAGGTTTGCCGCTGCGGCTGACCGCGTTCGCCCCAGTGTCCGGGCGGTCCGGAGCCGGCGCCCGTGAGTATGGCGGCTGGCGTCGGAGCCGGGGCGACGAACTCCTCGTTATCCGCTTCAGCCTGCCGCCGCGCCTGCTCGGCCCGCGCGGCGAATTCATCGTCGGAGAGCAGGAGCTTCTCGCCCAACTGCAGCGGCCGCTCGAGCGGCACACCCATCATGGCCGTGCCCGGCCAGAGGCCCTGCAGATCCGGATCGCCCCACGCCGTCTTTGGCGCCGTCCACGGCGCCGCCGTCACGGTGATGCCGGCCGCGAGACTCAGACACACGATGAGTCGTCGAGTCATGTCTACGCTCCCTCGCCTCGAGTCAGTTTACACGGCTTGTTTGTCACGAAGCCACGACGGACACGAAGGGTCACCACGATCAACGCAGAGATCGCAGAGGCCGCAGAGCTTTCTTTCCTGATGTGAGTTCTCTGCGAACTCCGCGTGCTCTGCGTTCAACGTCGTAGAGCTTGCGGTAATGGATCAGGCAACGCATTTACTTACGACTGGGCCGCCCGCAGTTCCGCCAGGCGGCGCTCGATGAACCTTCGCTCCGGCGACTGCGTCGTCAGCGCCAGCGCCCGCTCGTACGCCCCAATCGCGTCGGCTGTTCGTCCGAGGCGCCGGCAGAGGTCGGCTTTCGCGGAATACGCGAACTGATAGTCTGCGAGCTCGCCGCGGGCGAGGATCGCGTCCACCAGGACCAGCCCTTTGTCCGGGCCGTCGCGCATCGCGACGGCGGCCGCGCGATTGAGCTCCACGACCGGCGATGCGTCCACGCGCATGAGGACATCGTAGAGCCCCACGATTTGCCGCCAGTCGGTGGCGGCGGAGTCGCGCGCTTCGGCGTGCACGGCCGCAATGGCCGCCTGCAGCGCGTAGGGGCCGACACGGCGCATCGAGAGCGCACGCTCAACCAGTGCCAGCCCTTCGCCGATCTGTTGACGATTCCACAGCGCGCGATTCTGCGCGTCGAGCAGGACGATCTCGCCGTCCTCGGACGTTCGCGCGGCCCGGCGTGCATCGTGCAACAGCATCAACGCGAGGAGACCGACGGCCTCCGGCTCGGGCAGGAGCTCCGCGAGCAGCCGTCCCAGACGGATGGCCTCGGCCGACAGATCGGGCCGGGTGAGCGATTCGCCCCCCGACGCCGAGTAGCCTTCGTTGAAGACGAGATAGACCACGTGCAGCACCGCATCGAGCCGGTCGGGCAGTTCCGCGAGCGACGGCACCTGATACGGAATGCGCGCGTCGCGGATCTTGCCCTTGGCGCGCACGATGCGCTGCGCCAGGGTCGGCGCCGATGTCAGGAACGCGCGCGCGATCTGCTCGGTTTCGAGGCCGCACACCTCGCGCAGCGTGAGGGCGACGCGCGCGTCGGCGCCGAGCGCCGGATGGCAGCAGGTGAAGATGAGCCGAAGCCGGTCGTCCTCGACGCCTTCGGCCTCGAGCCCTGAATCCGGCGTCACATGAGTGTCGAGCTGTTCGGCGAGTCCGGCGAGTGCGGCGTCGAACCTTGCGCCCCGCCGCAGGCGATCGATCGCCTTGAACCGTCCCGTCGAGACGAGCCACGCCCGAGGGTTCTCCGGCATCGCCCTCTCGCGGCCAGGCGCCGAGCGCCGCCGTGAAGGCGTCGTGCATGGCTTCCTCGGCGAGATCGAAATCGCCGAGCAGCCGAATCAACGTGGCGAGGACGCGGCGCGAGTCAGACCGGTAGATGGCTTCGATCTGCTCGCGCGCGCGTGCCGCTTCATCGTTGGGATCGGCCAGGTCGGGCTCCTGTTAGAACACTTCGATGGGCCGGACTTCGACCGACCCGGTCTTGGCCGCCGGAATGCGCGATGCCACCTGAATGGCGTCGTTCAGATCCTTTGCTTCGATCAGGTAGTAGCCGCCGAGCTGTTCCTTGGTTTCGGCGAACGGACCGTCCGTGGTCGAGATCTTGCCCTGGCGCACGCGGACGGTCGAGGCGGTCTGGGTCGGCTTGAGCGCCTCTCCGGCAACGTAATGGCCGCTCTTCTTGATGCCGTCCGTGAAGGCGAAGTACTCGCCCATCATCGCCTCTCCCTGCTCCTTCGTCATCGTCTTCCAGGCGTTCTCGTTGTCGTAGATCAGACACAGATACTTCATGACATCGCTCCTTGTGAAAACTGATTGAAAGATGGTATTCAGCAGATAGTCGTTCGGGGGTGCCCCAAATCGACAACCTATTTTGTGGCGGCCAACAGCTCCTGCATCGCCGACGACACGGCGTCGGGCTTTTCCCGCGGCAGAAAGTGTCCCGCGCCGGGGACGATGCGGCGGTCGACGAGACGGGTGAACGAGGCCCGATCGGCCGGTGAATCCGCCGCGGGTCTCACGAGGCCGTCGTCCGCGCCATAAAGAAGGATAGCCGGGACATCAACCGTGGGACGTGTCGCGAGCCGGCGCTCGGTGGCTTCAAACCGCGGCTCGCCGGCCGCGTTCAGGTTGCGGTGGCGATAGGAATGGATGACGCAGTCCACGAAATCCGGATTGTCGAACGACCCGGCCGTCTGGTCGAAGGTGTCGTCGGTGAAGCGCCAGGTTGGCGACCAGGTTTGCCACAGCAGCTTGCACAACGGCCGGCGATTGGCGGCGAGCCCGGCGCGTCCGCGCTCGGTGTTGAAATACCACTGGTACCAGAAGGCGGCTTCCGTCTGAGGCGCCGCCGGTCGGGGAGCCGCAAACACGTCCTGAATCAAATAGCCGCCGACAAACACAGCGGCGCGCACGCGATCGGGATGGAGCGCGGCGGCGACGCATGCCGCGCGTCCGCCCCAGTCGTAGCCGGCGACGGCGAAACGCGCGAGACGGAGTGCGTCGGCGAAATCGATCAGATCCTGCCCAATGGCGGCCTGCTCGGCCATTCGGGGCGCACCCGCATCGCGAAAGCGGGTCAGGCCGTACCCCCGGAGATACGGCACCAACACTCGATAGCCGGCTCTCACGAGCGGCGCTATCACGTCGTCCCACGCTCGCACATCGTCTGGAAAACCGTGGAGCAGGATCACGGGAAAGCCGGCGGGGTTGCCGTTTTCCTCGAAGCCGATGTTCAACACCGGCGTCTGAATGGTTCGCTCCATTGGGATCAACCCGAATTGGGCCCGGCCCGCGGGCGGCCTCGCGAAGCCGCCGGCCACGGCCATCAGCGACGAGTTGAGAAACGTTCGGCGCGTCATTGGTGTACTTGGGGCGTGTTGGTATTGTTGGCCCCATTATTCCGGCCTCTTCAGGCGCTTTTCAAGGAGAGAGTGGACCCTCCCCCTGGGTCAGGCCCGACCATGTCGGTGAATCGAGGTGAGCGCGTTGTATCGGGTGCACGAGTTTGCTGAACGGGCCGGCGTGACGGTGAAGGCCCTCCATCACTACGATCGGCTGGGTCTGCTGAAGCCGAGACGCACCGACGCCGGGTATCGTGTGTATGCCGACGGCGACCTCGAGCGTCTGGAACAGATCGTCGCCCTCAAGTTCCTCGGGCTGTCGCTCAAGCAAATCAAAGTCGTGCTGAATCGGCGGGCGCTCCCGCTGGCGGAAACGCTGCGACTGCAGCGCGAGGTGCTCTACGAGCAGCGCCGCCGCCTCGATCGCGCAATCCGGGCCATCGAGGACGCCGAAGCACGGATTCCAGCGGGGGGCGCGTCGGCGGCGTCCGTTCTCAAAGCACTCATCGAGGTGATCGGCATGCACGATCAGCTGGACGTCATGAAGAGGTACTTCAGCGACGACGCGTGGGCTCACGCGAGGCGGCACTACGAGCAGTGGCCGTCACAGGAGTGGCGCGACCTGTACCGCGATGTCGAAGCGGCGCTCGGGGAGGATCCGGCCGGCGAACGCGGACTGGCGCTCGCGGCGCGGTGGGTGGCGCTCTCGAGGAGCGACGGTGACGTCCACGGGTGCGTGCCGGCTTGGTGAAGGCCTGGATCGACCGCGACCAGTGGCCGCCAGCGCTGCACCAGCGTATCGCGGAGTTCAACCTCGAACAGATCGCGAAGTTCATCAACAAAGCGGGTTGGGCGCTGGGCGAGGCCGAACGCCGGAAGCACGGCACGAGTCAGTTCCGGGCGCCCGATCGGGTCAACGAGGCGCGGATTGCGCTGTTTCGCGACGTCGAAGCCGCGCTCGGTGAAGATCCCGCCGGCGAGCGGGCGCGCGAGCTGGTGAGCCGCTGGAACGCGGTGCTCGAGGACGAGGCGGAAGGCGATCCCGTCGTCAAAGCGGGAATGAAGAAGGCGTGGGCGGGCCGCCGCGACTGGCCGCCGACGCTTCGCGCGGTACGTCGCCGTCGCTTTACCGAATGGAGCCAGAAACGTGGCAGAAGGTCGCGGACTTCATCGAGCAGGCTCGGGTAGAGTAGAAAGTGTAAAGTGCAAAGTGCAAAGTTGAAAGTAAGTGGAAAGTGGAAAGTGGAAAGTGGAAAGTGGAAAGTGGAAAGTGGAACGTAGGGATTGGAGGGGCCATGGCGAGAATCGCTCTTTTTTGCTCGTTCGTTCTGTTGCTCGCGATGTCGGCCGTCTGGACGCCGCGCGCCCAACAACCCAGTGAGGAGGCGCGTTTCACCGGGAAGAGCGTGGCGATGGAGACGCCCGGCATGGGCGTGACCCGCCGGCGCTTCGAGGCGGGCGCCCGCACAGCCTGGCACAGCCATCCGCGAGGGCAGCTCCTCCTCGTCGAAGAGGGCCGGGCACGCATTCAGAAACGCGGCCAGCCGTTCAAAGACATGAGGGCTGGCGAAAGCGATTTCACCGGCCCGGACATCGTGCATTGGCACGGCGCGGGCCCCACGGAGGCTCTCGTGCACGTGGCTGTCGGATTTGGCGGCGGCGAAACGAAATGGCTGGAGAAAGTCACCGACGAGGAATACCTGGGCAAGGCACGATAGCCCAGTCGATGCGATCGCACAGGGCTGAAGGCTAGGGCTTAGCCCTCAGCCCTTAGCCCTACCTTCGGGTCCACCCCGGCCCGACCCCCCGCGCCATCGTTCCATTTGACATTCTAACTGAACGACTGTATACTCCATTGGCATGGCTAATAGAGAGCCCGCCAAGGCCGACGTCCTGCAGGGCACGCTCGACCTGATGGTGCTGCAGACCGCTGGCGCACGCTCGGACCGCTGCACGGCTACGCGATCGCCGCGCGGCTGGAGCAGGTGTCCGGCCGGCGCCCTCCGCCTCAACATGGGCACGCTCTATCCGGGGCTGATGCGCCTCGAGCAGCGCGGGCTCGTGCGCGCGCAAGTGGGGCGTCACCGACAACAACCGGAAGGCGCGGTTCTACACGATCACCGCCGCCGGCCGCCGCCAGCTCGCCACCGAGAAGGCGGAGTGGGATCGCATGGCGTCCATCATGCAGCACGCTCCTGCGCGAGCCGCACTGTAGCACGAGGAGGACCTGCGATGGCCACGCTCCGCGAATGGGTGAGTCGCCTCTGGGGGACGCTGCGCGGGAACCGCGCCGATCGCGACCTCGAGGAGGAACTCCGGCTGCCATCTGGAGCTGGCCGCTGAGGACGCGCGGCAGCGCGCCGGCTCGCCCGAGGGCGCGGCACGAGCCGCGACGACTCCAGCGGCGGTGGCGTCGCGCAGGCGATGGAGGCGCTGCGCGACCAGCGCGGCCTGCCGTGGCTCGACGATCTGGTGCGCGATCTGCGCTACGGCTGCCGCATGCTCGCCAGCAATCCCGGGCTTCACGCGTCGTCGTCCGTCCTCTCGCTCGCGATTGGCATCGGCGCCAACACCGCGGTCTTCAGCTTTGCCGACACGCTGCTGCTCCGGCCTCTCCCGGTGCCGCGTCCCGGCGAGGTGCTGACGGTCGGATCGACTGCATCCATTCAGGGGTTCAGCAACCTGGTCGCCTCGTACCGCGACTACGTCGACGTCCGCGATCGGAGCACAGAGCTTCGAGGGATTGGTCGCGTTCACCGACTCCACCGTGGGGTTTGCCACCGAACGCGGATACGTTGCCGAAACTCAGGATCGGCATGCTGGTGAGCGGCAACTTCTTCCCGGTCATGGGCGTCGAGCCCGCAGCTCGGCCGCACGTTTCGGCCCGACGAAGACCAGGTGCCCGGACGCGACGCGGTCGTGATTCTCGGCCACGATTTCTGGGAGCAGCAGTTCGGCGCCGACCGCTCCATCCTCGGCCGCACGGTGCGGCTCAACGGGATCGAGTTCACCGTCATCGGCGTCGCCGCCCGACTCGTTCACCGGCCTGGATCAACTACGTCCGGTTCGATTTCTACGCGCCGCTCATGATGTGGCCGCGTCTCATCGCCGGATCCAAGCGCCCAGCCGCTCGAAGCGCGCGATGCTCGGAGTCTGACCGTCAAAGGACGTCTGAAGCCCGGCGTGACGATGACGCAGGCGGAGACGGAGCTGTCGGTCATCGCCAAGGATCTGGAACGAGCGTATCCGGACACGAACCGGAATCGAACCGTCGCGGCGCGAACCGAGCTGCAGACCAGGATCGCGGCAGATGCCGTCGAGCGCGACGTTGCTCGCGATGCTCGACGACTGCTCGCAGGCGCCGTGCTGTTTGTCGCGTGCGCCAACGTCGCCGGGCTGCTTGACGAGCCGCGCTCCGGTGCGGGCTCGCGAGATCGCGCTGCGCCTGGCCATCGGGGCCGGACGTCCGCGAGTGATTCGGCAGTTGGTCACGGAAAGCCTGCTGATCGCGATGCTCGGCGGCGTGCTCGGTCTTGGCGTCGGGTACGCCGGCGTGACGCTGTTCAGGCAGGTGCAAATCCCGACCGATTTGCCGATTGCGTTCCGCTTCGAGCTCGATCGGCGCGCGTTGCTGTTCAGCCTCATCGTGGCGCTCGTGAGCGCGGTGCTGTTCGGGTTGGCCCCGGCAATCCGGGCGACGCGCGCAGACTTGACCTCGGTGATGAAGGCGACCGATGCGGCTGGCTTCGGGCGGCGCAGGCGATGGGGCCGCGCGTGGCTCGTCGGCGGGACAGGTGGCCGTCTCGGTAGTCTTGCTCGTGGTGGCCACGTTCATGTACCGGGGCTTTCAAAGGATGCTCGGCATCGGTCCCGGCTACCGCACCGATCATCTCCTGATGATGAGCTTCAATCCCGGCCTCGTGCGCTACACGGCGTCGCAGGCGCAGCGGTTTTCGAGCAGGTGGCCGAGCGCGCACGGTCGGTGCCCGGTGTGAAATCAGTCGCGCTCGACCTCGTCCGTTCCGATGCGCACCGATCCTGCTGGTGGGTTCACGATTCTGCCCGAAGGCTTTCAGTTCCCGGTTGGCAAGGACAGCGTTACGGTCTTGGGTTCGAGCGTAAGTGAACACTACTTCGACACGATGGGGATCGCCGATCGTCAAGGGCCGCGGCTTCCGCTCGACCGATTCCGCCGATGCTCCGAGAGTGGCCGTGGTGAATGAGCAGGTCGCCCAGCACTACTGGCCCGACCAGGATCCCTTGGGCAAGCGTTTTCGATTGAGCGACAACCGCGGGCCGTGGGTCGAGATCGTCGGCCTTGCAAAGACCAGCACCTACATCTTCCTCGGGGAGCGGCCCACCGAGTTTGTCTACTTCCCCTACAGGCAACGGCCGCAGCCTCAGATGATCATGCTCGCCGAATCGATCGGCGATCCCAGCAGTCTCGCGGCCCCGCTGCGCGAAGTCGTCCGCACCCTCGACGCGAACCAACCGATCTACGACGTCCGCACGATGGAAGAGTTGTATCGGATGCGGGTTGTCGTGCAATTCGGCGTGGTGAGCAGCCTCGTGGCCGCGATGGGAATCATGGGATTGGGCCTGGCCATCGTCGGACTCTACGGTCTCGTGGCGTACGCCGCGAGCCGGCGCACCAAGGAGATCGGCATTCGCATGGCGATCGGCGCGGGCCGGTGGGACGTGTTGCGGATGGTCCTGCGACAGGGCATGATGCTCGCCGTGGCCGGACTCGGCCTCGGTCTGCTGATGAGCATGGGCGCAGGCCGAGCGATGGGCGCGCTGTTTCCTGGCGTGGCCCCCGGGAACGGCCGAAGGGATTTCGTGGCGCTCGCGTTGGTCGCGATGGCCGTCCTGTTGGTCACGCTCCTGGCTTCATATGTCCCTGCGCGCCGCGCGTCCAGGGTCAATCCCACCGAAGCGTTGCGGCACGAATAGAAGGTTCTCGATGGCCATGCTCCGCGAATGGGTGAGTCGCTTGTGGGGGACGCTGCTCGGGAATCGCGCGGATCAGGATCTGGATGCCGAGATCCGGGGCCACCTGGAGTTGGCTGCTGAAGACGCGCGGCAGCGCGCCCGCTCGCCCGAGGGTGCAGCGCGAGCCGCGAGGCTCCAGGGCGGGGGCATCGCCCAGACGATGGAGGTGCTGCGCGATCAGCGCGGCCTGCCGTGGCTCGAGGATCTGGCGCGCGACCTGCGCTACGGGTGCCGCATGCTCGCCAGAAACCCGGGCTTCACGATCGTCGCGGCGGTCTCGCTGGCGATCGGCATCGGCGCCAACTGCGCGGTCTTCACCTTTGCCGACACCCTGCTGCTCAGGCCGCTGACGATTCCCCGGCCCGGCGAGTTCCTGATGGTGGGAACAGCCGACCCGCTGCGGCAGGCTCTCGTTGCCTCCTATCGCGAGTATCTCGACGTTCGGGATCGCAGCAAGAGCTTCGACGGGTTGACGGCCTTCACCGGGTACAGCGGCGCGTTCGCCGTCGAACCTGGCGCCGCTCCGAAACCGGGCAGGGGCATGCTGGTCAGCAGCAATTTCTTTCACGCGTCGGCGTCGCGCCTCAGCTGGGACGCGACTTTCGCCCCGAGGAAGACCAGGTGCCCGGACGCGATGCTGTGGTGATTCTCGGCCATGACATGTGGGAGCGGCAATTCGGCGCGGACCGATCCGTTCTTGGACGCCGAGTCCGGCTGAATGGGATCGAGTTCACCGTCATCGGCGTGGCGCCAGCCGGGTTTGCGGGCCTGGACCAGTACGTGCGGAACCAGTTCTATGCGCCCCTCATGATGTGGCCGCGCCTCATCGCAAATTCCAGCGTCCAACCGTTGGAGGCGCGCGACTACCGGAACCTCACCATCGGCGGACGCCTGGCGGCTGGCGTGGCGTTGTCACAGGCGCAGACAGAGCTCGCCGTGATTGCCACCGACCTCGAACGCGCCTACCCGGATTCGAACCGGAACCGACGCATCGTGGCGCGGACCGAGGTGCAGAACCGGATGGCGCAAAACCCGCCGGTCGTCGCGCTGTTGGCGATGCTCACCATACTCGCTGGGGCCGTGCTGTTTGTGGCGTGCGCCAACGTCGCGGGACTCCTGGCGAGCCGTGCGCCGGTTCGAGCGCGTGAGATTGCATTACGGCTGGCCATCGGAGCCGGGCGCCGTCGTGTCATCCGACAGCTGATGACCGAGAGCCTGCTGATTGCGCTCATCGGCGGCACGCTTGGCCTTGGCGTGGGCTATGCCGCTGTGGCGCTGTTCAGCCGGATCCAAATCCCGACGGATCTGCCGCTTGTGCTCGCCTTCGAAATGGATCGGCGCGCGCTGCTCGTCAGCCTCTTCGTGGCGCTTCTGAGCGTCGTCCTGTTCGCGCTGGCTCCGGCGATCCGGGCGACACGCGCGGACCTGACCGCGGTGATGAAGGCGACCGACGCCGCCGGGTTCGGGCGGGGCCGCCAGTGGGGCCGGGCCGTGCTCGTCACCGGACAGGTCGCGATCTCCGTCGTGTTGCTGGTGATTGCCACGTTCATGTATCGAGGCTTTCAATGGCAGCTGAGCAGCGGCCCGGGCTTTCGCACCGATCGTCTGCTGATGTTGAGCGTCGATCCTGCCCAACTGGGCTACAGCGAGGAACAGGCTCGGCGGTTCTTCGAACGGCTCGTCGAACAGGCGCGGCTCGTGCCAGGAGTCAAGTCGGCGAGCCTCACACGGGTTGTGCCGCTGGACGGCATTCCTCCGCCGGTGACGATGGTTCCGGAAGGCTTCCGGTTTCCACCGGGCATGGAGAGCGCGACTCATGCCAGTTCGATCGTGGACGAGCACTACTTCAACACGATCGGCGTGCCGATTCTGAAAGGACGCGGATTCCGCGCGTCCGATTCGGCCGACGCGCCGAAGGTCGCCGTCGTCAACGAGGTGATCGCCCAGCGCTACTGGCCGGGTCAGGATCCCATCGGCAAACGTTTTCGTTGGGGGAGCAGCCGTGGGCCCTGGGTGGAGGTTGTCGGGCTCGCGCAGACCAGCAAGTACAACTTCATCGTCGAGCCGCCAACGGCGTTTCTCTATGTCCCCTTCAGGCAGCGTTCGGCGCAGTCGATGATCCTGCTCGCTGGGTCTACCGGTGATCCGTCGAATCTCGTCACGCCATTGCGGGACGTCGTCAGGCGGCTCGATGCGAACTTGCTGATTTCGAACGTGCGCACGATGGAGGAGCTGTATCGGCTCCGTGCCGTCGTTGTGATGAACGTCATCATCGCGCTCATTGGCGCCATGGGAATGATGGGGTTGGGCCTGGCCATTGCGGGACTCTATGGTCTGGTGGCGTACGCGGCGAGCAGGAGAACCAAGGAGATCGGTATACGCATGGCGATCGGCGCCGACCAATCCGGCGTTCTGCGCATGGTGCTCGGTCAAGGCGCGGGGCTGGCGGTCGCCGGACTAGGCGTCGGCCTGCTGGCAAGCCTTGGCGCCGGCCGCGCGATGGCGGCGGCATTTCCCGGCGGCCCCCGGCGGCGGCCGAACTGATTTCATCGCGTTCGTGTGGGTTGCGGCGGCCGTGCTGGCCGTCACGCTCGTCGCGGCCTATATCCCGGCGCGCCGCGCGTCCCGCGTCAGTCCGACCGTCGCGCTGCGGTGCGAGTAGGTTGTTCTCCCTCTCGACTAGTCGAAGCGTGGCCCGGCGTTGATCCGGCGGATGGCCCGCTCGGCCGTTCGTACGACGTCGCTGTCGGAATCGCGCTCCATCTCCTGGAGCGCCGGCAGCGCGGATCGGTCGCCCATCATCCCGAACACATCCGCCAGTTCGGCGCGAACGGTGGCGCTCTTGGCCTTCGTTGCGAACAACGTCGGACGCTCTTCGGACCGGGTCTCGATCAAATATTCTCTTGCCAGATCCCTGGTCGTCAGGTTCCCGAGCCCGCGGACCAGTTCGTCGAGATACTCTTCCCGTCCCATTCGCAGCAAGCCGAACGCCTGCGCGAGCTGCACGCGCGAGTTTTTTTCGACCAAGCGATCCGCCGACATCATGGTCCGCAGCGAGGCGTCGCCCTGCCGCGCGAGTCCCTCGTTGCCATAGAGACGGGCGGTGGAGTCCTTGTCGGCCTTGAGGCCCAGGAACATCGGCCGCGAGGAGGGGTCGGCAATGTCCGCGAGCGCCCCAAGCGCCAGCATGCGCGCCCGGTCGGCCGTCTTGGCCTGCTCGAAGATCCGCGTCAGCTCCGGCACGGCCCCGCGGTATCTGAGCGACCCGAGCGTGACGATGACCTCGTGGCGTACTTTGTCGATGTTGAGGTTCAGCATCGGCATGAGGGCATCGCCGACCGACGCGCTGCCGATCTTCTTGAGCGCGCGGATCGCCTCGAATCGGACCTGCGGGTCGCGATCCTGACCGAGGGCGGCGAGCAGTTCCGGGATCGCCGGTTCGGCGCGAAGAATCCCCAATCCCCGGCTCGCATTCTGACGAATCTTGTCCTCGGTGTCGCTCATCCGCGCCCGGAGCGCCGTCACGGCCGAGGCGTCCACCGGAATGTCAGGTTCGACTACCGTGTCCGAGTATTCGTCCGACCAGGGATTGATGAGGTTTCCCAACTTCACGAGCACGGCCGTGGGCCCGGTTGTGCGAGGGAGGTAGAGGTTCACCAGGGCGCGAACCGCTCGATCGCGAATGTCCGGCTCGCTGTCGGCCGTGAACTGCACGAGCCCGGAGAGCACCCGGATGTCGCCCATTTCCTCGAGAGCGAGCTCCACCTGACGTCGAACCGATACGTCGGGATCCTCCGCGAGCGGCAGGAGGGCCGGAATGGCTGGCAGGTACTTCGCCATGCCCAGTTCGCGCGCCGCCGCCACACGTCTGGGCGCGTCGGGGTTCCGGAGATCGTAAATCAGGCTCTCGGTGGAAACCTGGCGAGTCTGTGCGCTCGCGGCGCCCACGTTTCCTGCGAAAAATGCAAGAGTCGAAGCCGCGAGAACGGCCGCGGGCAGCCGCCGAGTCCATAGCTGGAAACGCATAGTGTTCTCCCCCCCCGGGAAAAGACATCAAGACATCAAGACGGTCGCTGGTCTACCTGGTACCACTGCCACGCGTGGGACCGCATGGCGGATTGTCGCAGTGCCGGTCAGCCGGACCGAGGCACGCAACAGGCGGGAAGGGCTGGAGTGTACCACGCCCTGGGGGTGCTATTTCAAGCTCGTCAGGTCTTCAGCGCGTCGTGCACGAGCGCGAGGAGCGCAATGCACGCGGTGTCGGTGCGCAGTGTGCGGGCGCCCATGCCGGCAAGCGCGAAGCCGTGCGACTCGAGCAGCGCCGTTTCGAAGTTGTTCCAGCCGCCCTCCGGGCCGATGGCAAGCAGGACGCGTTCCGCGCTCTTCTCACGTACGATCGCGCCCGCGTGCGGTTTCGCGGCCGGGTGAGCGGCGAGACGAAGCCCGCCGGCAAAGACCGTGTCGAGCTCATCCTCAACCAGGACCTTGAATTGCCTGTGGATCGAAACGGCCGGCAGGCGAGTGTCGCGTGCCTGCTGCAGTCCCTCGACGAGCAGCGGCCGATAGCAGTCCGGCGTCAGCACGTGCGTGTCGAAATAGTTGCGTTCGACGCGCTCCGCATTCGTCACGATGATCTGTCCCACGCCAAGCGCGGCGATCTGGGCCCAGAGCCGCCGCATCACTTTCGGCCGTGGAAGGGCAAGGAGCAGATCGACTGGCGGTCGTGATGGCACCTCCCGGTCGAACGCGCAGCACAATCGAACGGTTCCGCCCGTCACCGACTGCACGGTCGCTACGCCCCGCGGGCCGTCGAGGACGCCAACGCGGACCTGATGCCCCGGCGCGACCTTCAGGACGTTCAACAGGTGCCCGGCCCGAACGCCGGAAAGTCCGACCTCACCCGAACTGCTGACTTCGCTGCGCTCGAAGAGGATCAGGTTCAAGGCAGAAAGAAGAACCCTAGCGAGGGGCTTCGCAGGCCCAGTTCGCCGCGTCCTTGAGATCGCCGGTTCCGTCGTACTTCGCGTACTGGGGATACGGGCATAGGGGACGGGACAGGCCGGATTGCGGGTTCGACGCCTTGATGTGGGCCGGCGCCGCGCCGCGCTCGCGCCACTGCTCGAGCGTGCCGATCGTGTCGAACGTGTTCGGGCCGTCTCCGCCGCGGCAATGACCCATGCCCGGAACCATGAAGAGGCGCGTCCAGTCGGCCTGGTTCTTTCCCATCTTGTCGAGGATGCTGTCGTAATAGAGCACGGTGTTTTCCGGAGTGATCCCCGTATCGCCCCAACCGGCATACAGCAGGAGCTTTCCGCCATGCGCCTTGAACTTGCGGAGGTCAGGGTCGGTGGCGTCGACGAATCCGATCTTCTGGTCGATGATCGGCATGTCGCGGTCGAGATTGAAGTCGTGCCAGTCGTAGTCCGCATTCTGGAACGCCCAGATGCGAACGGTGTCGCTCACGTTGATCGTCTGGTTGCTCCGCTGCGGCGTCAGCGGATTGCCGAGCGCCTGGCCGGAGAAAATGACTTCGCCCTTGCTGTTCTTCAGGCCGCCGTAGAACATCTCCACGGCTTTCAGCTGCGGCTGCGTGAGGCACGAGTCCGACTCCGCCCCTTTGCAGACGAGGGACGAGAAATCGAACGTGCATTGTCGGGGGTTGTTCAGGAAACCCTCGTGGAGCGTGTCGCACTTGGCCATGACGGCGCCAGTCACCATCTGCGCCTTTTCCGGGGAGATGGCCTGATCGGGATTGCGTGCCAGGTGAATCGCGCGCGCGGAGCCGGCCGTGTGCATGTGGATGTGGCGGTTGGCGAGGGCGCCGGCGATGATGCCGTCGTAGTCTTCGGGGTACCGCTGGGCCGCCATCACGGCCTGGCGTCCGCCGGTCGAGCACCCTTTGAAGTACCGAGTACTGCGGCGCGCGATCGTAGAACTCCTTGATCAGCTGCTTTGATTTCACCGTCGTCTCATGAACAGCGCGGTAGGCAAAATCGACGATTTTCTCCGGATGCCCGAGCGCGAACATGCCGTTGGGACCGTCAGCCGCGGAGTGCCCGGTGTCGGTCGCTGCCGTCGCGTATCCCAGACGCAGCGCGACCTGCATGTCGCCATACCCCTGGATGGATCCCGCGAAGCCGCCGTTGCCGACCACCAGGAGCTTCCCGTTCCAATTCTCGGTCGGCATCCACAGCTCGGTGTTGATGTTGGAATCGGTCGTCGGCTTGAGGACCATCGTCACGCGACAGTGCTGAGGGATCGGCAGGGCGGGCGGCGCAGGCGGGCCTCCCTGGCGGGCATTTCCGCCGGCCGGCGGCACCGCCGGTGCGGGCGGCACGAAGATTCCGGCCGGGACGACGGCCGCGGCCACCATTGTGGTCTGGGGAATCGCGAGCGAACGCAGGCTCTCGCACGGCGTCGCCGACACTGCGGTGGCGAGAAGCGCGAAGCTCAGGCTGGCGAGCATGGTGACCCTCCCTTTATGCAGGCCGATTATAGGGCGAGGTCGACCCGACCCGTGGCAATATCTGGAGCGCTGGAGGAAGCATGTCCCGACGTGTTCTGATTCCATCCCTCGTCGTTCTTTTGGGAGTCGCTTCGAGCATGTTTGCGCAGCAGCCGGCGCAAGGCGGTGGGCGGGGCCCGGCGCCTGGACAGACGGTCGAAAAGATCCGGCAGTTGAAGCCCAACCTCTACATGATCACGGGCGGCGGCGCCAACACCCTGATCCGCGTGACCACCGAAGGATTGATCGTCGTCGACACCAAGATTCCTGGCGACGAGAACTACAACCGGCTGATGGAAGAGATCAGAGTCGGTGTCGAACCTGCCGGTGAAGTACGTCTTCAATACCCACCATCATCCGGACCACGTCGGCACGAATCAGAAGTTCATCGACGCCGGCGCTCAGGTCGTCGCGCTCGAGGCCTTGAAGACGCGCATGGCGAGCGATCCGAGAACCAAGGACATCCCCGGCCTGCCGACGATGACGTTTGCCAAAGACTACGTGCTGAAGTTCGGGGGCGCTGAGGTCGAGGCACATTCGTACGGACGCGGCCACACGGGCGACGACACGATGGTGTACTTCCCCGATGTGAAGGTTGTCATGGTGAGCGATCAGATCACCGACGCCACGCCGATTGTCGATTTCGCCAACGGCGGCAGCGCCGTCGAGTGGACGCAGATTCTCGACGGTGTGCTGAAGCTGGACTTCGAGATGGCGATTCCAGGCCGCGGCGAGCCGAAGAGCCGGGCCGAGGTTCAGGCGTTCCGGACCAAGTTTGCCAGCCTGGTCAGCCGCGCGTCAGACGCGATCAAGGCGGGCGCCACCAAGGATCAGCTCGCGGCGCAGGTGAAGACCGACGACCTGGGCTGGCAGTTCAACCCGCAGTTTTACGGCCAGCTCTACGACGAACTAGTGGCGCGTCCACGCTGATGGCGGTCTCGTGTTCAGGCGGCGGCTTGAGAAAGGAGCAGCGCTCGTACTCTCGAGGCCTGCCAGAGATGGCGTCGCTCGTGCGCGGCCGTCAACGCGAATTCCTGTCCGAGGCTCATCGTGAACCACTTGCTCACAGGGTTGGCGACTTTCACACGCGCCAAATCTATCCCGTTCGCCTCGTGTAGCGCCCGGATCAGCTCGTGTTGCAGCACGAAGAATCCCGCGACGGCCTCGGACGCCGGCACATCCGCTGCGGGCTGATACGCCTTCGGAACCCTGAACTTGATTCTTGGCGGAGCATCCATCAGGCGGACGAAACAGTGGCCAAGCAGGCTGTGCCGAGCGGGACCTCTGGCGAGCCACCCGTTGGCGCGAGCTGCAAGGACCGCGCTGCGGATGCCCTGAAGTGAGTGATTGCCGGTGACCACCAGGTGATTCAGGCAATCGACAATCGACCACGTCCGGCCATCACGGCGCCACGTCAGCTGGCCTTCGGTGAGCCCGTCGAGCAACCGCCGTGCCTCCATCTCGATGGTCGCGAACTGGTGTTGGTAGCTTTGGAGTTCCGGCACGAGTGCATCGTCGCCCGAAGGATCGCGCTCGTGAGCCATCGTGGTTGAGCCTGATGACACCAGCCCTGGCAATCTGCCTTAGTTCAATTTCTCGTCCTCGCGTGCTCCGGCAAGTATACCAGCCAGTCCCAGGGCAGGCGTTCTCGAACATCGGTGCCCGCGACAGCCTCAGCGGTCATTACGCTCCACGGTTTCGCCCACGTCGTGGCATCTCGCCGTCTGGCTTGCCGCGTTTCTCGAGGCGTGTGTCTCTGGCCCCATCAGATTCGTGACTTCCAGTACCCAGGCCGCCGATGACCGTGAGCGCCTGCCAGGATCAGAATCCGATTCGGCTCGATCCGGTAGATGATGCTGAAGGGATAGCGTCGAAGGAGATATCGGCGTGTGCCGTGTTCGAACAGGGGCCAAGCATCTGGGAAGTCGTTGATGGCTGACTCGGCCGCGTCGATTTCTTCGCTGAAACCAGCGGCGGCGGTGGCACTACGTTCGGCGTACCACCGGGCCGCAGCCTCGGCGTCTTCAAGGGCTTCCTCGAGATATTCAAGTGTGATTGCCACGTCCCGCTGCCGTGTGAATTCGGCGGCGGGCCTCGGCCCAAGAAATCGTCTTGGCGGCACCGGCGTCAACCCGATCGACGCGCGCCCGGATTTCCGCCGACCACGCCGCTTCGGCGTCTGCGTCGACCTCGGTCTCGAGACTCTGAATCAGCTCGCCGGCAAGAGCCGCTCGCTCCTCAGGGGAGAGCTGCAGCGCCTCGGCCAGCAACTGCTTCGTGTTCTTCATGAATTCAAGAATAGCACCGTCCCGAGTGTCTGGCTTGCACCGGCTAGCGGCCGCAACTGAGCCGCGGCGCGTTTCGGCTTGTCATCCCCGGCGCCGTCGGCTCCAGTTGCTGTTAGACCGCACGTGATTTTAGAACGGTCTCTCGGCGTCCCACGAACCCCACCGGACCTCGCTGGAAGCCCGCGCGCTCGAAGAAGGGCTCGTTGCCAGGTTGGGCACCGAAAAACAGCCGACCACCGGGCGCCAGGTCGAGCGCCCGATGCATGAGCTCGCGCCCGATGCCCCGACGTTGATATTCCGGATCGACCAGCACCTCAGGAACCGTGTTGAAGAGGTAGCCGTCCGACAACACGCGAACCGAGCCCACCAACTGATTTCCCGCCCACGCTCCGATATTGATTGTTCTGGTCAAGGCGGACGCAATCTTGGCGGTGTCGTAGCTACGAGGCCATACACGCTGAGCAAGGGCAACGAACGCTTCGGCCGGCAGGGCTGACTCGCCGATGCGATATTCGATTTCCATGGCCTTCATTCGTGATTCACGTTGTCTCTGTACTTGTGCGGTCTAACAGGTCTTGGAGTAGACCGCGTAGCCGTCGCGCAATTCACTGGTTCAAGGGTGACTCAGTGTGCCGGCTCACTTCGCAGCCTGCTCTTAACTTAACTAGTTCGATTTCTCGTCCGCGCGTGCTCCGGTCAGGATGCCGGCCAGTCCCAGGTTCCCTTCATGGCAGGCGTACTCGAACATCGACTCGCGCGACAGCTTCAACGGGATCATCACGCTCCACGGCCTCGCCCACGTGGTCGCGTCTTCGACCGTGAATTCATACTTGAGCGTCTCGCGATCGACGCGCGTGAAGTGCTCGACGAGATGCAGGTTCTCGTGCGATCCCCTGAAGTTGCTCGCCCGCGAGAAATTCGTCGTGTCCACGACGAGCGTGTCGCCCTCCCAATGGCCGCGCGAGTCGCCCAGCCAGTTGCGGATTCTTCCGTCGACGTGTGGACGCCCATCAAGGGGGATCACCCGCGCGTCGTGGATGGTTTCCATGGCGAACACCACGTGGTCGCGCGACTGCACGATCTGGTAGTAGCTCATATATGCCGGTTGAACCCGCGGCACCCCGAACGTGATGCACCGTTCGCTGAGCGACCGGTCTTCCGGCCCCTCCGCGATGCGCTGCAGGCTCGCGGCCACCTCTGCCTGTCTCCTCTGCGCGGCAGGCGTCAGCGCGGGGATTCTGCCATCCGGCGGATCGACGATGAGCGATGTGCGGCGGTCCCACACGCGGTCGGGCAGCCAGAACTGGTTGTAGTCGCCCGTGCGGCCATCGGTCGAGACGAACTTGTCGGGGTTGGACAAGAGCGTCTGGAACAGGGTGTCGCCAAACGCGGCGTCGCCGTCGCCGCTGAAGAGCCGCGACTCGCGCGCCTTGAGCGTCGCGAGCTCCTCGTCCGTCAGAAGCTGTCTCGTGCCGAACGACAACGGCCGCTCGAGCGGCGTCGCGTTGTTATTGGCCCAGGTGCCCTGGAGATCGGGCTGTCCGTCTGCCGTACGCGGAGTCCGGTAGTTGGCCGTGCCCGCCTGGCGCTGCTGGCCGGCGGCGGGCGGCGCAGCCCACCAGCCTGTGGCGACGATGGCCGCCGCCGCAACAATGTCCAAGCCTCGAAGCTGGTGACGCATTCAACACCTCCTCGCGTCTCGACTCCGCCCCACGATGGCGACATGGTGGCACCGCGTTCGCCCGGGGTCAAGAAAGGTTAGACTCTCCCCAAACAGGAGGACTTCGATGCGCTCCACACTCGCCGCCCTTGCCGCCGTCGTCATCGTGACCGCCGCGTTGACCGGCTCTCTCGCCCCGAAGGTGAACGCTTCGACGGGTCCCATCCCGCTGAACTGCGATCGCGCCTGTCTCGAAGGCGTCATCAACCAGTACCTTGCGGCCGTCGTCAAGCACGATCCGAGCGGGCTGCCGCTCTCCGAAGACGTCATCTACACCGAGAACGGTCAGGTGTTGAAGGTGGGTGACGGCTTCTGGAAGACGGCGGCGGGCGTTGGCAACTACAAGCACATCTTCGCTGACCCCGAGTTCGGCCAGGTGGCGCTGATGGGCACGATGCAGGAGGCCGGCGCGGCGCTCCTGCTGTCGCTTCGCCTCCGCATCGAGCTGGGACGCATCACGGAAATCGAATCGGTGCTACTTCCGCGCCGGCGGTGGCGGCCCCAACAACATCGCCGCCGTGGATGCCGGCAAGGCCGAAGACATCTGGTTCAAGACGATACCGCCTGCGCAGCGCCTGCCGCGCCAGCAGATGATCGCGATTGCCGACGCGTACTTCTCCGGCCTCCAGAAGAACGACGGTAAAGGCGTCAACGGCACCGGCACCTATCCGTTCACCAACGACTGCCACCGGATTGAAAACGGATCGCCGACGACGAACGTGACCACGCCCGGCCGTAACGGGGCGCCTCCGAGCCCCGTGTTCGCGCTCGATTGCATGGGCCAGTTCAAGATGGGCTACTACTTCGTCGTCCAGTCGATTCACGGCCGCCGCTATCCGCTCGTCGACGCCGAGCGAGGCGTCGTCTGGGCGCACTCGGTGTTCGATCAGGGCACCGTGAATTCAGGGACACTGTCCAATGGCCAACCGTTCTCGTATCCCGGCTTCAACCGGCCGGGCAGCATCCTGGTGACCGAGGCCTTCCTCATCGAGGGCGGCAAGATCCGCCGCGTGGAGATGATCGGCCCCGCGGCGACGTATCACATGAATTCGCCCTTCCGCAGCTTGAGCGGCAACTAAAGAGGGACTAGTGGCCCGTCCACGCTGATCGAGGACCACCTCGCGGGCGGGGCATCCCGGCTGGCTGCGTTGCCCCTCCCTCAAATACTCACGGTATTCTCGGTCGTCGCGCCTTGCCATCCGGGCGCCGCGCCCGCGATCTGGTCCTCGTTCAGCGTGGACGGGCCACTAAGGCGTGAGCGCGGCCGACTGGTAACGCGTCCGCGAGCGGTCGTAATCGCTGCGAAGCGTGGTCAGGAGTGTCTGAAATTCCGCATCGGAGCGAATCGGATCGAGGAGCGTGTCGCGATCGATCCACGGATAGCACGGGAAGCCGGTGTCCGCCGCGGAACGGAGCCACTTGACGGCGTCGGCTCGACGTCCAAGTTGCGCGTGAGCGGCGGCAAGTCCGTACGCGACATGGTGGTCCATGTAGCCCGTGTCGAGGACCGCGCGAATGGTCCGCTCCGCGTCGTCGCGCCGGCCGTTGGCCGCCAGCACGCCGGCAAGCGAGGCCTGCGATCGCGTATCGGCGCGGCCATCCGGACGCCGCACACCGGCCAGGAGCTCCTGTCCCTTCGCATGATCGCCTGCGTAGAACACGGCGAGGCCGAGGTACTGGCGGATGACCGGCGCATCCGTCCGCGTCAGCAGTGCCTCGGCGCCGCGGCGCGCTTCGTCGAAGTGGCCGTCAAGCAGTTGAGCATAGACGCCGACGCGGATGACCTCGACGTCGGTGCCCCCGCTCGTGTCCTGGGCCCGCCGCGATTCGAGGCCGCTCCAGTCGAGCAGGCCGATGTGATAGAAGGCGCGCGCCAGCGCGCTGTGCGCCAGGTTGAGGTTCGGATTGAGACTGAGTGCGGCCCGGGCCTCTTGAATCACGGTTGACCAGTCGAAGTTCCGGTAGAGAGTGCCCGCTGCGCCGGCGATGGCCAGGTGCGCTTCGGCGAGACTCGGGTCGCGCTTCAACGCCCGCTCCGCGTGCTCTTCCGCGCGGCGTCCCCACTCGCGCGCCTGTGGCTCGTATGCGAAGCGGGTGCTGAAAATCCCCGCGGCCATGGCCAGTCCCGCGTCGGCGAGCACGTAGTCGGGATCGATCGCCAACGCGCGCTCGAAATGGCTCATCGCCTGCCGCAGGTTCGATTCGCTGTAGTTGGCCAGGAGCGCCCGGCCCTGCAAGTACGCATCGTACGCGTCCGGGTTTTGCGTCGAGCGTTGATTGAGCCGCGCCCGTTCGCTCGTCGAAATCTGCAGTTGAAGCGCCGCGACGACTTCCGCGCTCACCTGATCCTCGACACCGAACAGCCCGCGCCGGCTCACATCGATCTGACGGCCCCACTCGAGCACGCCATCGCTCACGCGAATCATCTGGAGGTTGAAGCGATAGGCGTCCTCGGCCCGGCGCACGGTTCCCGTGAGCACGTGGTCCACCTGAAGCTGACGGCCGGCGGCCACGGCATCGATCGTGCGGCCTTCGAACGACGCGGTCGCGCTGCTGGGGCGGACACGAATCGCCTGGACGCTGGCGAGCTTGGTGACGATGGCGTCGGCAATGCCGACGCCGAGGTGGGCCTCGGCATCAGGCGAATCAATGGAGCGAAGCGGAAGAACCGCGAGCGCCGCTGTCTGGAGGGCCTGCGGTGCGCCACCAGGCGCCAGGGCCGTGAACCAGCGGCGCACCGGAGTCAGCAGCAGCGCGGCCGCGACGGCGGCGACAACGACAATCGCGATTGCCGTCATCGCCGATCGGCGCCGCCACCTTGCGCCCGTCTCAGGCAGAACGGACGTCGATGTCACCGATGGCGTGGCCGGCTCGTGGGGCGACTGCAGTTCGATCAGCACGTCGCGCGCCGACTGCCAACGTTGGCCGGGATTCTTCGCGAGACATCGCCCGACGACATCGTCCAGCCACGGGCGGCGCGAGCGGCAGCAAGGATGACAGCCGCCGGGGCTCACGGTCGAGGATCGCCACCATCAGCGAGGCCTGACTGTCGGCTTCGAACGCCTTTCGTCCGGTGAGCATCTCGAAGAGGACCGTGCCGAACGCAAAGATGTCGCTGCGTGCGTCGGTCTCTTTTCCTTCGACCTGCTCCGGCGACATGTATTGCACCGTGCCCAGAATCGTGCCGGGCATCGTCAGATCCGGTGCAGTCTGTATGGCCGTGAGCGCGGCGGCCGACGTTCGGCGTCGCCGTTTTGGCCAACCCGAAGTCGAGCAGCTTGGCGGCGAGCGTCGGAGTGGCCCCGTTGCCGGGAACGAGGAAGATGTTGCCCGGCTTCAGATCGCGGTGCACGATGCCGGCGCGGTGCGCCTTGTCGAGCGCGGACGCGATTTGCACGGCGTAGTCGAGCGTTTCCGCGAGCGGCAGCGGTCCTCGCGTCAGTCGCGCCGCCAGCGTTTCGCCCTCGAGCAGCTCCATCACGAGGAACTGGACGGTCACTGGTGGCTCGTGGCTGCTGGCTGATGATCGGTCGCCTGGCAGCGTGGCTTCGCCGACGTCGTAGAGCGCGCAGATGTGCGGGTGGTTCAGGGCGGCGATCGCGCGCCCTTCGCGGTCGAATCGCTCGCGAGCCTGTGGGTCGCTGGCGACGTGCGCCGGCAGCACCTTGACGGCGACCGTGCGGTCGAGGCGCGTGTCGATCGCTTTGTACACCTCGCCCATCCCGCCGGCGCCGATGCGCGAGGCGAGCTGATACGGGCCGATTCGCCGGCCTTCGAGCGATTGCTCGGCCATCAACGCGGCCACTCCGCAGGATCAATCGGCATGACTAGGGCATGACTGGGAGGTGACGGTCAGGTGATTCTAGACCACTGGCCGAGGCCTGTTCATCGTAGGCAGTACGAGCCGACCTGCAGAAGTCCCATGGCAGGGCGACTAAACCCGCCCAGAATCGGGCTTTTCCCCGCAGTTCAGCGAAGAAACCGTAAAGAACTTGTTGAGTCGCAACACCGAAAGCCTAGAATCAGCCTCGCAAGATCAAGATGAAGTCGAGCCAGTGGCGCGCGACTGCGGCCCGAGTGCTGCAGACGATGCTGATCGCCGGGCTGACGCTCTACGTTGACGCTGAACCGCCGCCTCCCGCACCGCTTCCGCCACCCACGATCGTCGTCAACACAACGGACCAGCACAGTGGCGGCTGCACGCTCAGCGCGGCCATCATGGCCGCGAACCTGAATTCGGGATTCGACGGCTGTCCGGCCGGGCAGGGCGACGACATCATCTTCGTTCCCGCCGGCACCTACTCGCTGATCGGCACCGGATACACGGACCCGAACTGGGGCGACTCCGCACTGCCGGGCGTCACCACGAGCGCCGGCAATCAACTCGAGATCCGCGGCGCGGGCGCAAACCTGACGACGATTGTGCGGCCTCCGAGCGGAGCGGGGTTGCGGTTCTTTCTGGTCTTCGGCGACCTGACGCTCCGCGGCCTGAACATGGAGGGAGGCCAGACCGCTGGCGACGGCGGCGTCGCGCTCCTGCTTCGAGGCCCGTCTTCGGTTGGAGGCGGACTCCGCGCCATCAGCAGCCGGTTCGCGCACAACTCCGCGAGGAGCGGAGGCGTGGTCGCCGGAAGTGGAAATTACGATCGGAGCTGGTTCGAGTCGATCGACAGCGCGTTCACCGCCAATCGCGCGGTCGGGTCGGACAACGACGCACGTGGCGGCGTGTACAACGGCAATTGCCTCGGTTCGGCCGTCGTGACGACGAGCCGGTTCGACGGCAACGAGGCACGCGCCGGCGGCGCCATCTACAGCGAGAGCTGCTCCAACCGCACGCCCTCGATTGAGGTGACCGACAGCACGTTCGTGGACAACACGGCGGGGTTCGGATCCACAGCGGGGTTCGGCGGCGCGATTGCTTTCTTTGGCACCGGCGAGATTACGCGGACGCGCTTTCTGCACAACCGCGCGGGCAGCCAGGGCGGGGCGATCGACGGCCTGAACGGCACGATCACCGACAGCACGTTCGCGGACAACACAGCCGGCACGAGTGGCGGAGCGATCGACACGGGCAACGGCGTACTCAACGTGTTTGGTTCGACGTTCGCCCGCAACACAGCGGTCTTTCGCGGAGGAGCCATCCACTTTGACGGCCCGAGCGCCACCGTGACCAACAGCACATTCTCGGCGAACCGTGCGTTGGACCACGGCGGCGCCCTCTGGATCCTGGCGGGCAGCCCGCTGCGGATCAACAGCATCACGCTGACCGGCACCGTCTCACCGAGCGCCGTGTATCAAGAGGGATCTGCGACGGTGGAAATCGCCAACAGCGTCGTTGCTGGCAACGCCGGCATTGACTGGTACCTTGCGAACGGGTCGGTCACGTCATTCGGGCACAACCTGATCGGGAACGCGGAAGGCGGCGGCGTGCCCTGGGACGGCCCCGGCGATCTCGCCGGCAAGAGCGAGAACCCGCTCGACGCGAAGCTGGGTCCGCTCGCGCCCAACGGCGGCCCGACAGAAACGCACATGCCGATGGCCGGCAGCCCGCTCGTCGACGCCGGCGACTCGTCCGCGCCGGGAGCGGACTTTCCGGGTTGTGAAGCGCTCGACCAGCGGCGCGTCGCGAGGCCTGGCAGCGGCACGTCGTGGTGCGACATCGGCGCCATCGAACGCGTTGTGACGGCAGATCCGGTGCTGTCGATCGGCAAGACGGCGATGACGCCTTTCGGGTATGTCGGCCAGCCGCTCACGTACCGCATCACGGTCGTCAACACGGGCGGCGGACTCGCCACCGGCGTCGTCATCACCGACCATCCGGCGCAGATGACGCCGGACGGCGCCATACCGAGCCAGGGCTTCTGCGTTGTCACCAGCGGAACGGTGACGTGCGAGTTGGGTGCGATCGAGCCGGATGCGATGGCGACGATTGACGTGATCGTGGCGGCGACGTCCACGGGTGTCCTGCGCAACACGGCGACGGTCACGGCGGAGTTCGGCGTCCCCGCGGGCGGCGTGTCCGCGTCGGGCGACGTGATTGCCCGCGAGCCGATCCGTGTCAACACCACGCAGCAGAGCTCGACCCTGCCTGGTGACTGCACGCTCGGCGACGCGATCCGCGCGGCCAACACCGATCGCGCAGTCAACGGGTGCGCCGCCGGCCACGGCCGCGATCTCATCCTGCTGCCCGCCGGCACGTACCCTATGGCCCTGGCGCAGCTCAAGGATCCGATTGACGGCCCCGCGGCCCTGCCGAAGGTCGAGAGCCTGATCGAGATTCGCGGCGACGGCGTGGATCAGACGGTCATCGAGCGCGGCCCCGGCGCATCCGAGATGCGGTTCTTCCAGATCGTCAACTCTGCGGAGCTCACGCTGCGTGGCCTGCGCGTGCGCGGGGGACACCCCGATCCGGCGTTCAACCGGGACGGCGGCGCGGTCATCAGCGGCACGCTCATCGCCGACACGGTCGTCTTCGAACAGAACACCACCACGGGCAACGGCGGCGTCTTCGCACGAGGTGTGCTCACGCGCGGCTTCCTGCGCGCCGTGAACAGCCGGTTCGAGCACAACTCAGCTCAACAGAACGGCGGCGTGGCCTTCGAGGTGGGATTTGACGTGGCCGGCAGCACGTTCAGCGACAACAGCGCCGAGATGGGCGGTGTCTACCAGGGGAACTGCAGCGCGATCGCGGCTGCCGGCAGCACCTTCAGAGCGAACAGTGCGCGTCTTGGCGGCGCGATCGACATCGAGAAGTGCTCCACCACATTCAAGACCCTGACGCTCACCGACTCCATGTTCGCCGACAACATCGCGACCCAGAGCGGCGGCGCGATCGTGGCCGGAGCGATCTCGACGATCGTCCGGACGCGCTTCCTGCGCAACCGTGCGGGCAGCCACTACGGCGGGGCCCTCGAAGGCGTGCAGGGCACGATTCTCGATAGCACGTTCAGCGACAACGTCGCCGGCAGCGCCGGCGGCGCGATCAACTCGGGAAGCGGCGAGCTCGTCGTGCGCGGCTCGACCTTCGCGCGCAACGCCGCGCGCACCGGCGGCGCGTTGATGCTGAACGACACGAGTGCGACCGTCGCCAACAGCACGTTCTCGGCCAACGCGGCGACCGACAACGGCGGTGCGATCTTGATTGGCGCCGGCTTCCCCCGTGCCATCCGCTTCAACAACCTCACCATTACCGGCACGCTCTCGCCGAGCGCGATCTACGGCGGCTGGGGCGCAGATGCGGAGGTTGAGGTGGCCAACAGCATCGTCGCCGGCAACGCGGGCGACGGCTGGTATCACAGCCACGGCAAGGTGACGTCGCTCGGACACAACCTGATCGGGAACGGCGATGGCGGCAACGTTGACTGGAAGACGGACGAGGACAAAGAGAATGATCAGGTCGGGACGACTGCCGCGCCGATCGACGCGCGGCTCGGCCCGCTTCAGGACAACGGCGGTCCCACCGAAACGCACGCGCTGCTCGACGGCAGTCCCGCGGCCGATCACGGCGATCCTGGCGCGCCAGGATCTGACGGCGCGACGTGCGAAGCGAAGGATCAGCGCGGCGTCGTCCGGCCAGGGAGCGGCACGACACGTTGCGATGTCGGCGCGTTCGAATCAGAAGTGGATCGGCCTCCGCAAATCGTGGACCGTGGCAACCAGTTGAGCGACGAAGGCACCACGATCGACCTGGCGATTGACGCGACGGACCCCGAAGGCCACCTGCTGACGTACAGCGTTGACGCGCTGTACCCGCTGCCGCCCGGTCTCGCGTTTGAGGCCGACGGACACATCAGGGGTTTCCTCGGTTACCAGTCAGCGGGTAACTATCCGGTCGCCATCCAGGCGAACGATGGTTTCTATACGTCTCGGGTCGAGTTCTGGTGGACGGTGCGCAACCTCCCGTGCAACCCGATCGCGCAGAACGATGCCGTCACGACGCTGGTGAACACCGAGGTCGAGATCTTCGCGCTCGCCAACGACGTCAGCCCCGCGGCGTGCGGTCCCATCGGCTTCACGTTGTCGGATTTCACGCCACCCGATCACGGCGCGCTCACCTACGACAGCAAGCTCCGGACGTTTTCCTACTCGCCGGCGATGGACTTCGCCGGCGTCGACAGCTTCACGTACACGATCACGAATACCGACGGCGGCAGCGCAACCGCAACCGTCACGGTGACCGTGCAGTCGCCGCTCCAGTGCGTGGCGCCGCCCAGCGGTCTCGTTGCGTGGTGGCCGGGCGAAGGCAACGCCACCGACATTCAGGGCGGCCACAACGGCACGCCACAGGGCGGCGTGACGTTTGCGGCCGGCGAAGTGCGTCAGGCATTCAGTTTCGACGGGATCGACGGCCGCGTCGACGTGCCGGACCAGCCGACGCTGAATCCAGGGACTAACTCCTTCACCGTCGACGCGTGGCTGTTCAAGCGCCAGTTGCAGCAGACGCAGGCCATCGCGCCGGTCGTCGCAAAACACGCCGGCGACTTCGCCAACGGCTACGTGCTGACAGCCGGCACCGGCGGTGCCGGATCTCCGACCACGAATGAAATCACCGCGGCAGTGGGTGACGGGAGCGGCCACGAGGTCGTGCTCGGCACAGGTGTCGACATGCCGCTTGACGTGTGGGTCCATCTGGCGATGACCTTCGACGGGTCGACGAAGACGCTGCGTGTCTACAAGGACGGCGCGCTCATCGGCAGCGGCTCGAATCCGCTCGTCGGCTCGGTCGACCCGTCCGGTCAGGGGCTGCGCATCGGGAGCTACAACCGCACGTCGCTCGGCCGGATCGAGACCTTCCCCGGCCTGATCGACGAAGTCGGCCTCTACGATCGGCCGCTCACGGCTCAGGAAATTCAAGCGATTGTCGTGGCTGGCCAGTTCGGAAAGTGCGTGCCGAACCGGCCGCCCGCGGCCGTTGACGACGTGGTCCACACCGACATCGACACGTCCGTCACGATCGCCGTGCTGGCGAACGATTCCGATCCCGATGGCGACATGCTGGCCGTCGAGAGCGTCGGCGCCGCCACGTACGGTGTGGCGGCGATCCTCGCGGACGGGTCGATTCTCTACACGCCGCCGTCGGGTCCGATTGGCAGCGACAGCTTCACCTACACCCTGACCGACGGGCGCGGCGGCACGGACACCGGAACGGTTGTGGTTGCGGTGGGGCCGGTGGCGACGACCACCACACTGGCCGCCTCGCCGGGTTTGTCGATATTCGGGGAGACCGTAACGTTGACCGCGACCGTGGCTCGGTCCATCCCGTTGCCGAACGCGATGGGCGGCACGGTGACCTTCAAGGACGGCGCCACCGTCCTCGACACGGTGGACGTCGTAGCCGGTAGCGCCTCGTTTGCGACCTCCAGTCTCGCCGTCGGCAGCCACGACATCGTCGCCGAGTTCAGCGGCGAACCGCGCTTCATGCCCAGCCAGTCGGCGATCGCGGTCGTGTCGGTGGCCCCGTTGACCGTGACCATTGCGATTACCGAGCGCGTTTCGGTTGATGAGACCATCATGCCGCGTCCCTCCGCGATGTTGACCATCGTCGAGACGGTGGCGGTCGCCGAGTCGATTACGCCAGGGGTTATCGCTCCGGCGGTGATCTCGATCATCGAAGGCGTCGCGGTGCAGGAGGTTCTCACGCCGCGGCCCTCGGCGATGTTGACAGTCGTCGAAACCGTGGCGGTCGCGGAATCGATCACGCCCGGCGTGATTGCCCCCGCCAGGATCACAATCATCGAAGGGGTTGCGGTTCAGGAGTCGCTCGTCCCAAGGCCCTCGGCGATGTTGACCGTCAGGGAAACCGTGGCGGTGGACGATGGCTTTGTCACAGGCAACACACCACCAGGCACTAACGTAACCGTGCGGCCGATCGATCCGGCCACCGGTGGAACGCCCGTCACCGTGACCTTTTCGAGCGTCACGCAGGCCGGCGTGACGGCTGTGACGACCAGCAGCGTTGGACCGGCCATCCCGGCTGGCTTCGCGATTGGCACGCCAAGTCTCTATTTCGACATCACGACCACGGCGAGCTACACACCTCCGATCACGGTGTGCATCGACTACAGCGGGATGAAGTTCAGGAATCCGTCGGCGCTCCAGCTGTTTCACTTCGAAGGCGGAGTGTGGGTCAACCACACCCTGTCACTGAACCTCGCGACGACCACTGCGTGTGCCGTCGTCGACTCGCTGTCGCCGTTCGCTATCTTCGAGCCCGCTAATCAGCCGCCGGTCGCGAACGCTGGCCCCGATCAGGTGATCGAGGCCACGTCGCCATCCGGAGCCGCCGCGACGTTGAACGGCTCGGCGTCGAGCGACCCGGATGACGATCCGCTCGCGTACACGTGGACCGGACCGTTCGGGACGCGTTCGGGCGCGACAGCGAACGTCACCTTGCCACTCGGGACGAACGTCATCACGCTGACGGTGGACGATGGCAACGGCGGCACGTCGAACGACGCCGTCGTCGTCACCGTGCGCGACACGATAGCGCCCGGCGTGACAATCATCAGGCCCGTCGCCACGACCTACCTGTTCAACCAGGTCATTGTCGCGAGCTATGCGTGCTCGGACGGCGGGTCGGGCATCGCGACATGCGCCGGGCCGGTGCCTTCGGGTAGTCCAATCGATACCAGCACCGAACGGCAGCACGCCTTCGTCGTGGCCGCCACGGACGCCGCTGGTAATACGACGACCAGGACGATCGCCTACACGGTAACCGGCCTTGAAGGGCGGATGAGCGGCGCTGGCGAGATCGAGGCGCCCCACGGACACGAGCATCGCTTCGGATTCCACATCGCCGAGCGCCACGTCGGCGTCGAGCGCGGCGAGTTGCACTACACGCGCACGACGCCGAAGTCGGGCAAGCCGAAAGAGAAGATCGATCGATTCGAATCGACGTCGGTCGAAACGATCACGTTCTGGAACGACCCGGCGTTCAGGCCGGGCTGGGGGCCGAAGCCGGCCGTCGATTCGGCGGTCTTTTCAGGAACGGGGAGGTGGAACGGCACGCCTGGCTACACGTTCGAGGCGCGCGCAAGTGACGAGGGCGAGCCGGGCCGTTGGCGCGACACGTTTGCGATCACCATCCGGGACAGGAGGGGAACGGTGGTCGCGACCGGGAGCGGCACGCTGAGAGAGGGAAACATCCAGTCGGAAGGGTTGATTCGGCGTTAAGCAACTGAACAGGAGATGAGAATTTATGAGAGAGACGCAGAAACCCATCGCACGTTGGGGGCTCAGCGTGGCAACGGCAGTTGCCGTGGCATTTCTGGCGGCCGGCAGCTTGCGTGTCGGTGCCCAGGCGCCGGCAAATGGCACTCGTGCGCCAAAGGAGGGAATCACTGTTCACGGCCACTGGACGATTGATGTCCGCCAGCCGGATGGTACCCTCGTGACTCACCGAGAGTTCGAGAACGCGCTGACAGCACAGGGCGCAGCTCTGATTGCCGACCTTCTTGCGGGCCGCGTGGTCCCGTCGAACTGGCGGATCGGATTGGTAACTGAAAACCTTGATGACTCCCCTTGCATGGAGAACAACGGCGCGCCGACGTCTTGCACCATGTGGGAACCGGCTTGGTCCGCTCTTGGAATAGACCCCACTTCACAGCGCGAATTCTACAATCTACAGAGAGCTCCAAGTGGATTCGGGCTGAGCGGCACGGCGACAGTGAGGAGGGCTGGGCGAATCGACTTTGTCGCAGTAGCTTTCAATTCGTGCAATTTGCCTCGACTGGAGGAAATGGGCCTCGCTCCCTCGCGCTGCGCAATCCCTGCCGCTGACGGCAGGATTACCGGTAGCGGAGTTTTCAGTGCCGCTACCGTCTCTATTCCGAATCTGGTTGTTAATCAGCTCATTCAGGCGAGCGTGACTTACACTTTCGAGGCCGGTCAAACGCATGTGAACTGACGCGAAGTCGGAGGCCGGAGGTCGGAGGTTGGAGGCCAGAGGTCGGAGGTTAGAGGTCTGAGGTTGGAGGCTGGGGATTAGGCCGAGAGCAAAGGGCAGAGGGCTGACAAGACGGCGGCCGATCAGAGCTCGACGAGTCGTAGGCCCGGGATGCGTTCGAAGTGCGGATCGGTGGCGCAGACCGCGAGCCCGCAACGCTTCGCCAGAGCGGCGATCAGGCAGTCGCTGGGCGGGACGGTGATGCCCTTCCAACGCAAGCGCGCATAGAGCCGCGCCGCCTCGACGAAATCGGCCGGCGTCTCGGCCTCGTACGACCAGACCGACATGGCGCGTTCGAGCCGGGTGAACGATCGTTCATCACGCGTGCCTTGCAACACTTCCTGCACGATCTGGCCGGAAATCACGATCCGCCCTTCGTCCATCGAGCGGGCGAGGCTCGTGGCCAGTCCCTCGTCACCGGCGAAATAGTCGATCCACGCCGAGGTGTCAACGAGCACGCGGCCGTTTGCGCTCACGCTGCTTGACCTCAGCCATCTCCTGCCGCTCGGCCTCGCGCCAATCGAGGTCGACGATCCGGGAGCCCGCAAGACGCTTGAACGACTCGACACGCTTTCGCCGGAGATAATCCTGGATCGCGCGCCGAATGGCTTCCGATCGGCTGACGCCCGGTTCGGCGTGCATCAATTCGTCGAGGAGAGCGTCATCGACAGCGATAGTCGTCCGCATAACGATAGCCATGATATGTGAATAACAATCGGTCGTCAATGTGCATACAACAGGCAGGAGCGAACCGTAGATTCGCGTCCGCGTATTCGCGCCGACTTCCAGTCGGCACGACCTTGGCAATTCCGGCGCTGCTAGAATGGAGCGCGTATGGCCGTTGAAATCACCAGGCGACGGTTCACCGCCGACGAATACCAGCGCATGGGCGAGACCGGCATTCTGTGCGAAGACGACCGCGTCGAGCTCACGGACGGCGAGGTCGTCAGGAAGGCGCCGATCGGTCCGGCTGGATCTTTTTCACGAGCCT
This sequence comes from uncultured Acidobacteriota bacterium, assembly GCA_963755195.1. Lineage (GTDB taxonomy): Bacteria > Acidobacteriota > Vicinamibacteria > Vicinamibacterales > CAVVIG01 > CAVQJU01. The sequence goes on from CAVWIZ010000004.1 coordinate 130,185, forward strand.
GAACCCGACCTCGTCTTGCTCCGGCCGCGGGCCGACTTCTACGCGTCCGCGCATCCCGGCCCCGCCGGCATTCTGCTGATCATCGAAATCGCGCAGTCCTCGATCGACTACGACCGGGAAGCGAAAGCCGCTGTCTATGCGAAGATGGGGATTGCGGAGTACTGGCTGGCCGACCTCAACGAGAACGTGCTGTCGTGTTACTCCGCGCCGGGCAACGTCGGGTATCGGCGCCTCGAGCAGTTCCATCGCGGCCAGGCCGTCTCGCCCCAGCTGCTTCCTGCGTGCGCGATCGCCGTGGACGTTCTGCCGGCCGAGTAGCCTTCCGCGCGAGTCGCCTCGACTGCTCGTCACGTCGTCGTCGTTCTGCGCGCACGTGTTCTCGATCGCTGGGGCTTCGCCGTCATCCACGGAAACGTGCTGACGTCGGACCACGAGACCAGGTCGCCCGCAGTCCTGGTCTGCGAGGCGTCTCCGCCGTATACGACAACGTGGCGGAACCGTCGTGAACGGCCTCGCGGTGACGCCATGCCGCCGGTGACACGCGTCAGGTCCGAGAAATACTCGCTGGCGGCCGTGCGGCTCGACTTGATCTCGACGGCCAGCACATCTGACCCGCGATCCACGATGAGATCGACCTCGGCGCCCTTGCGATCGCGGTAGAAGAACAGATGAGGCATCTGTCCCCGATGCACGTGGTATTTCAGGATCTCGGATACCACCCAGCACTCGACGATTGGACCGCGCAGCGGATGGAGCTCGAGCTGTTCCGGTGTGCGGATGCCGAGCAGGTAGCAGAGAAGGCCCGTGTCGTGGAAATAGAGCTTGGGCGTCTTGATCAGGCGTTTGTTGAGGTTGGCGTGAAGCGGTGGCAGCCGGAACGCGATGAAGCTCGACTCCAGCACCGACAGCCAGCTTCGGGCCGTCGTATGCGTGATCCCGCAATCCGCGCCGAGCCCCGAGAGATTCACGAGTTGGCCCACACGCGCCGCGCACAAGCGGAGAAATGTCTGAAACGTCTGAAGGTCGCCGACGCGGAGTGTCTGGCGGACGTCCCGCTCGACGTACGTCGCGGTATAACTCGCCAGCCACTCGCCGGGTGGCAACGCACGGTCGTAGATTCGTGGATAGCCACCCGTCCACAGGATCTCGAAGAGCTGTCGAGGCGCGTTCGGGAAGCGCCGTATCTCCTCCAAGCCCAGCGGAAGAAGCTGAAGCAGCGCCGAGCGGCCGGCCAGGCTCTGCGTGACTGCCGCCAACAGGCCGAGGTCTTCCGATCCGGTGAGCACGTAGAGCCCGGGCCGGGGCCGGTCGTCGACGATCTCCTGAATGAACGACAGCAGATCGGGCACCCGCTGGATCTCGTCGATCACGGCTCCCCGTGGATAGCGCCCGAGAAATCCCCGCGGGTCGGTGCGCGCGAACTCGCGTTGGTCTGGAGGCTCGAGGGAGACGTACGGCCTGTTCGGGAACACGCTCCTGCAGAGCGTCGTCTTGCCGGACTGTCGTGGGCCGGTGAGGGTGACGACCGGATGCCGTTTCGCCAGCGCCTTCAGGTATGGCTCGATCGTGCGTGCGACCACCGTCCGATCATACAACCAGTGGGTGCTAATTGAAAGTATAATTATCAATTAGCCCCATGCCACGGTAGGGGAGATGCGCGCAGCGAGCGTCCTCACCGACTACGCGATTGACCGCCCGACAGTGCGGTCTAAAATGGACGACACATTCGCCGGCTCAATCGCCCGAGCGTCACTCACTAGCCCGCACACGAAGTGGACGTTCTGCTGGCCGAGTAGCCTTGCGCACGCACGTCGCTCGAGCTGGCCGCGCGAATGCACGTTGCACGATGTTGGCGCGACGTCTATAGTCCGACCTTGGCCATTCCGGTCGTTTCGCCAGGAGCTCGGTCGTGATGAATAAGAAGAAGCGTGGCCTGTCGCGTCGGCAGTTCCTCGGCACGGTGGCCGGGACGGCTCTGACTGTTGGAGCGGGACCTAACGCAGACGTCGTGTCGGGCCAGGCGCCTCGAGCTGCCGGATCGGCTGGCCAGGCGCCGCCCGATCAGACGCTTGTTCTCACCAACGGCCGCATCCACACCATGAACGCGGCCAACACCGTCGCCAACACGGTGTCGATCAGGAACGGCCGCTTCGTGGCCGTCGGCGGCCGGGCGCCGGCCGCGGGACCCAACACCCGGGTCATCGATCTGAAAGGCCGCACGGCCGTGCCGGGGATCATCGAGGCGCACATCCACAGCGTGAGCCTGGCGAACCGTCCCGGCTATCACACGATTCTCGAGAACACGACGTCGATTCGCGAGATTCAGGAAGCGCTGGCCGCGCGGCGGAAAGACGTGCCCGCAGGGGCAGTGGATCACGTCGATGGGCGGCTGGCATCCGAACCAGTGGGCCGAGCATCGCCATCCGACGCGGCAGGAGCTCGACGCAGCGGTGCCGGATCGACCGGTGCTGCTCTACGAGCGGTTCACCGGCCCGTGCGCGACGAACAGCCTCGGCAAGGCGTTCTTCGACGCCGCCGATGCGGCCGCCGCCGGTGCATCCGAATATCGCCAAGGTGAACGTCGCCGACAACGGCGCGATCGCGGCTGCCGGCTTTGCGGGCGGCGGACCGTCGGCCAGCGCGCTCTTCCACCTGCGCCGGATGCAGACGTTCGACGACAAGAAACGCAGCACGCTCGACGCGATGAACTATTCGGCCAGCGTCGGCCTGACCGCGCATCTCGATCAGGTGCTGTTCCCGACGCCCGGACCGCTCCACCCGAACCAGATCCTGTCCAACCTCGATCAGTACCGGATGTACGACTCGTGGCTCGCGCTCCACCGCGAAGGCAAGACGATCGTCCGGCTGCAGATGAACTTCCTGCAGAACCAGAACGATCCCGCGCTGCCGGAGCTGAAGGAACGCCTGCGGAACCAGTTCCAGTTCTTCGGCGACGACATGATGATGACCGGCTCGATCGGCGAGTGGGCGGCGCCGCTCGGAAGCGGCGCCGTCTGGCGCGAGGCGCAGCGGCTCGTCGCGCAGGCCGGCTGGCGCAACGAAAACAGCGTGCAGAATCTGGCCGGCGCTGACGCAGGTCGTCGAGGCCTACGAAGCGGTCAACAAGGAGTTCGACATCACGCAGCCTGCGCTGGATGGTCCATCACGTGCCCGGTCGTCACCGCCGACCTGCTCACGCGGCTGAAGGCGCTCGGCTGCGGCGTGCAGATGGCGCGCGTTCCGCTGGGTCACGTCGACCGATCCGAAGGTCGTCGTCGGCCCGCCAGTTCCGGACCATCGTCGATCACGGCATTCAGGCCGGCATCCACGGCGACGGCGTCCACATCGCGCCGCTGAATCCCTGGCTGCACATCTACTTCGCGACGACCGGCGTCAACTCGTTCGGCGACACGCGTCAACGGCGACCAGCAGATCACGCGGCAGGAGGCGCTGCGCCTGTTCACGCGCGGCAACAGCTGGTTCCTGCGCATGGAAGACAAGATCGGCTCGATCGAACCCGGCAAGCTGGCCGACCTCGCGGTGCTCGACCGGGACTACTTCGCGGTGCCCGATGTCGAGATCAAGAAGATCCGCTCGGTCCTGACCATCGTCGACGGCCGGATCGTCCACGATGCAAAGGTCGTGTAGGAAAGCGGCTCACGTCGCGAGCGATGCGGCTCCTGCTCATCAGCAACTCGACTCTCTACGGCGGCGGCTACCTCGATCACTGCGCCGAGGCCATCGGGTCATTTTTGGGGCGATCCGCCGGGCGCGTGCTTTATGTGCCGTACGCCCTGTTCGATCGCGATGCCTACGCCGCCAAGGCGCGTTCGCGATTCGAAGCGATGGGCCTTGCGCTCCACTCGATCCACGATGCGCCCGGCGGGCCGGTCCGGGCTCTGGAGGAAGCCGGCGCCGAGGGCGACGTGTTGTTCGTCGGCGGCGGGAACACGTTCCGGCTGCTCGACGCCCTGTGGCGTGAAGGGCTCGTTGACGCGATGCGTCGCCGTGTCAGGGCCGGCATGCCCTACATCGGGACGAGCGCCGGGTCCAACGTCGCCTGTCCGTCGATACGCACCACCAACGACATGCCCATCGTCGAGCCGCCGTCGTTTGCCGCTCTCGACCTCGTGCCGTTCAACATCAACCCGCACTACCAGGATCCGATGCCGGGCTCGACGCACATGGGGGAAACCCGCGAGCAGCGGATTGCCGAGTTTCACGAGGAGAACACACCGGCGGTCGTGGGATTGAGAGAAGGGGCATGGCTGCTCGTCGAGGGGTCAACCGTCCTGCTGCAGGGATCGACCGGCGCACGGCTGTTCCGCCGCGGCGAGGCGCCGGCCGAGTTCGTGAGCGGATCCAGTCTGGACTTTCTGCTGACGGGAATGTCGGGCGTGTCGTAGTATTTCCAGTTGGAGGTTTCGCAATGAGACGAAACGACATGGCGTTCGCCGCCACAGCGGCCGCAGGTGCGGTGATGCTTCTCTGCTCCACGGCGAAACCTGCCTACGCACAGGCCTTCGCGAATCTGAAGGGCGCGGCGGTCGACTATTCACAAACGGAAGTCGAGCCGGGCAAGGCCTGCGCCGACCTCGCGAAGTTCAAGAACAAGGAGATCGCGCAGATCCAGTCGCGCGAGGTTCCCGCGGCCGGCGACGCGCCGGCGCATTGCCGCGTGAGTGGAACGCTGACGCCGGAGATCGGCTTTGAAGTCAATCTGCCCGCACGCTGGAACCGCCGCTTCTACATGATCGGCAACGGCGGGCACGCGGGCGACCGTCCCGACGATCTGGGCCGCGCCGCCCAGCGGGCCGGTGCGCTTCAGCTGGGCTTCGCGATCGCCACGACCAATACCGGCCATGACGCCAGGACAGAGCCTCAGGCCACATTTGTGTTGAGCAACCCCCAGAAGGCCATCGACTACGCGTATCGCGCGGTTCACCTGACGGCGGACACGGCCAAACGCATTGCGAAGGAGTACCTACGGGAAGCCGGTGGCGCACTCCTATTGGAACTCCTGTTCGAACGGTGGGCGTCAGGGTCTCATCGAAGCGCAGCGCTATCCGGAGGATTTCGACGGCATCGTGGCCAGCGCGCCCTGGGTCGATCAAACCGGCTACACGGTCGGTGCGCTGTGGAATCAGCGCGCGGTCGTGGAGGCGCCGCTGTCGCAGGACAAGCTGGCACTCGTGGCGGAACGCGTGATGGCGAAATGCGATCTCGTCGACGGCCTCGCCGACGGGCTGATTGACGACCCGCGGCGCTGCGATTTCGATCCGTCGCGCGACGTGCCGGCCTGCGCTGCAGGGACCGATTCCGCACGATGTCTGACGCCGGCGCAGGCCACCACCTTGAAGAAGATCTACGGCGGCGCCATGAGTGGCGGCCGCCCGTATTTTCCTGGTTTCATGTACGGGAGCGAGGCGATCGCACCCGGGCTGGGTCCAAACGCGGCCAGCGTCAGCGGATGGGTCGGCATGATCGTCCCACGTGACGCCGATCCCAGCGCCAAGCCCGCTGACTTTTCGCTGGCGGAATCGACGATGAAGTACCTGGTGTTCCAGCAGCCCAAGCCGGACTATGACTTTCGCACGTTTGATTTCGACAACGACATCGGTCTGCTCGAACGCTGGGGGAAGCTGGCCGACGCGAAGAACCCGGATTTGTCCGGCTTCAACAAGCGCGGCGGAAAGCTCCTGATGACGTACGGCTGGGCCGACTCCATCCTCATGCCGCTCATGGGCGTGAACTACTACGAGCGCGCGCTGGAGAAGAACGGCCCGAAGACCACCGATTTCTTTCGCCTCTTCATGGTCCCCGGGATGGCTCACTGCGGCGGTGGAGTCGGGCCCGATCGACACGACCCCGTGACGGCGGTGATCGACTGGGTGGAGAAGGGCAAGGCCCCCGATTCCCTCGTCGCGAGCAAGGTCGTGAACGCCCAGGTGGTTCGCACGCGGCCGCTCTGTCCCTACCCGCAGGTCGCCCGCTACAAGGGCGAAGGCAGCGTGGACGAGGCGGCAAACTTCCGGTGCGTCGCGCCATGACACACGCAAGGTCACGATGGATGCCGGCAGTCGCCGCGGTCATCGCCGCCGGCGGCGTCGCAGCCCATGCACATCATTCGATTTCTGCTATCTACGACAGCGGCCGGCGCGTCACTGTCGAGGGTGTCGTCACCAATTTTCAACTGATCAATCCACATCCGTGGCTGTTCGTGGACGTCAAGGACGGCGCCGGCGAAGCGCGACACTGGCGGCTCGAGATGGACAACCGCGGCGAGCTCGAGAACATCGGCGTGACCGCCAACACCTTCAAGCCGGGCGATCGCGTCGTGGCCACGGGCAGCCTCGCCCGCGCCCAGCCACAAAGCCTGTACTCCTCAGGCTCGACCGTCCCGCGGACGGTTTTTGGTACGAGCAGGTCGGCCAGAGTCCACGGATTCGCCCCGACTGATTGGGCTAGGATCGCCTCATGAAAACCACCTTCATGGCCGCCGGCGTCGTGGCTGTCGTGGCCGCTTCTTCCGTGTCGCTTCTGGCGCAGTGGCCGTTGTACCCGACGCGCGGCGTTCCGAAGACGCCCGACGGCAAGCCGAATCTCGCAGCGCCCACGCCGAGAACCGCTGACGGGAAGCCGGACTTCACCGGACTCTGGAACAACGCCTGGTTTCACGAGGGAAAGATCGCGCCGCCGCCGGTCTCGCCAGCCGGCGAACCTCCTGCCTCGACGTTCATGAACCTGGGCGCGGGGTTCAAGAACGGGCTGCCGTTCAGGCCATGGGCGGCCGCGCTCATGAACGAGCGCAGAGAGCGGGGGAGCAAGGAGAATCCCGATGCGAACTGCCTGCCCATGGGTCTCATGCAGTTTCACGAACAGCCGCAGCCGCGAAAAATCATCCAGACGCCGGACGTGATCGTCATCCTGTATGAAGGCAATTCAGGCATCCGGCAGATCTTCACCGACGGCCGGCCCTCCCCGAACAACGATCCGCAGCCGTGGTGGTACGGCTACTCGGTGGGAAAGTGGGAAGGCGACACGCTCGTCGTGGAGACCACCGGGTTTCGCGACGGCGGGTGGCTCGACATCTGGGGGAGTCCTCTCACCGACGCCGCGAAAATGACCGAGCGCTTCAAACGCCTGAACTACGGCACGCTGCAGATCGACGTCACGATCGACGATCCCAAGGCGTACACCGAACCGTTCTCCGTGAGGGTCAACCAGCGCATCGTGCTCAACACCGATCTCATCGAGTTCATCTGCAACGAAAATGAAAAATCCGTCCAGCACATGGTGGGAAGGTGAGTCGAGGATCTAACGCGTCCTTCTCCCGGGGACCGGGGCCGGAGGGAACCCCGGGGCCGCCGGTGCTGTAGAGGCCGCAGGGGTAGGGGACCGGAGAGGGCTGTCCGCGCCGTCGAGCCTGGCAAACCTCACGGTGTAGCCTCCGATCCGCTTGCCGTGGTCCTTGCCCACTTCGATGTCGGACCGATAGTGAATGCCGCCATACAGCCGGGAGATCGCGGCCTCCTCCTTCTGCGCTTCGAAGTACGCCGCGCCGCTCGGAAAGAGGTAGGACAACACCTCGGCGGCCGCCGCCGAGAAGGTCGAGTGCCCCGAGGTGTACGACGGGAAGTTCGGAAGACCGATGACCGTCTTGATGTCGGGATCGAGTTGCGAGGGACGCGGATTGAAGTAGAAGATACTTCGCGTCCCAACACCCGACGGCGGCGTCGTGCAGGGCCATGTTGAGCAGCGCGAACGCCCGTGCGGCCCGCACCTCGCTGAACTGCGCGTCTCTGATGTACGGCGCCGCGATGAAGTTCCAGTGGCCGGGAGGCGTGGGCGTGCTGACGCCGTCGGCCCACTTGTAGACGATGGCGAGTTGCTCGCGCGTCAGGTTGGTCGACCGTGCTTGCTTGACCTCGGCCAGTTCCCGCGCCATCAGGGGCGACGAGGTTGACGGCGGCGGCCCCGGCCGTTCCTTGACGATGTCGTCCGGCGTCATCATCCAGGCCCTGACCTTGCCGAACAGCGGGAGCATCGGCGGACGAGGCGGGATGTCCAGGCTCTTCCACGGAATCTCGCCGCGCGCCGCGGCTGCGTCCGCCAAGGCCTGCAACGGCCGCGGTCGAGCCGCCGGCGGCCCCCATGCCATCGGCGCGCGCGCACGCGCGGTGAACACCGGGGCGACGGCCCGCCCCAGCGCCAGACCCGCGGCGATGTCGCTGGCCGTCGCCTTGCCCGACAGGTAGCGCCGCCTGCCGCTGTTCGCCCGCCTTGAGCGTGATCTGCTCGACCGACGCCGGAAAGAGCAGCTTCAGCAACTCGGCGGTGACACCCGACAGCACGGCGTCCTCCGACGGATAGGCCGGCAGGTCGTTGGTGCGGTATCAACGCCTGAACGCCGCTGTCGACCTTGGAAGGCGACGGACGGTTGTACAGGTACTTGTAGTACCACGCCACCTTCAACGCCTCGAACTGCGCGACGCGTGACGTAGCTGTAGGCGCGCGCGGCGTAGGGTGGATTGCCGAACGGGAAACTGCGGATCCGCAAACGGATTGTTCGCGTCCGGAACCGGGTAGGTGCCGTCCGCGTTCGGCGCCGGAGGCAAGTCGGCGCGGGAGACCAGTTCGAGCAGGATCTCGTTCCAGCGCAAGACGCCACCGCGGCTCCAGTAGTCGATCGATCTTGCGCTGGTCACTCGGTGAGTCGCGCCTGGGCGCTCTTGATCGCCGCCAACTCGGCCTGATAGTCGAGGCTGGTGACCGACGAAGGCGGCGCCACCGTGAATTGCGTGGGCCCGGTCAGCACGATCATCTGCCACGTGCCGGCGTCGGCGTCGTTGTTCGCGGCCGCCAGCCGGCCTGCGTGGTCGGATCGGGTCGCGACGGTCGCGAGCGTGAGGGCGATCGCGGCCGGCGACGAGCCGGCGGGAACGTGTGCTCGGCGTAGTCTCATTCGATCGGTCTCCCCGGTGGGCGTTGAACCGTGTAGAGCAAGCCGGTCGTGAATGCGGTGGCCTGTCCCACGTTCCGGCCGGTCACCGTGTACGGCGTACGCGAACTGGAACGCCAGGTCCCGGAAGCTTCGGAATCGGGTACATCACCATGGCGCCCACCTTGGAGAAGTTCATCCGGTTGGAGACGAACGGGCATGTCCTGGCGGCGGATGTCGCCTCCTCCCTGCGTGCTCTGCTGCGAGAAGGAGACGTTCGTCATCAGCCCGTGCTTCAGGTAGCCCGCGCTCGACGATGTAGTCGAACACGTCGGGCATGTCCACCTGTCGGTGAAGAAGAACTGACTCGTCGGTGAAGTAGTAGGGCCGGTCGAGCGTCACGTCGGCTGCGCCACGTGTAGGCCGTCGAGCCGTTGACGATACCATCCCGGATTCGGACTGACAGTTCAGCGTGAACCGCGCCGGCGAGGCGCTGGCTCTGCGGTGCCGATGCGAGAGCGGCTGGAAGTCGGGCGTGTAGTCGGTCAGCGGAATGCCCGCCGGAGACGACGGCAATCGCTCGCAGCGAACCGATCCTTCGTGGACGGCCGCTCGAGAAAGCTGTATTTCCCCGCCACCGTGATGTCCTGAAGACCGCTCATGCCCTGGAGCACGCCCTGGCTGGCGCTGGGTCCACACGTAGGGCACGGCGCCGATGACGTTCAGCCGATCCGTGACGCCATAGTTCGGCGAACCAGGTGTTGGTTTGCGTGGTGACCGTCCCGATGTTCCCGTTCACGCGCTTGAGCGGTTCCCTCCCAGTACTCGGTCCCAACTCTCGTGGGAGTAGAGACCTCCGGTCAAGAGCTCGTGCTTGCCCATCATGATCCCGTCGTCGATGGTCTGGGCCTCAAGCGGACACGCAGAGCGACGCGAACAGAACGAAAAGCAAGAATGTCTTCATGGAGGGTCGAAATTTATGGTGAATATTCAGGAGGAGCAATACTCTGAACGCACTAGTCTGGTCCGTATTACACTTCCCCCGGAGTAATGCCATGACTACTGCTCACCGAAGAATCGCCGGCGTTGTCGCTGCAGGGTGTGTCGTCTGCCTCGTCGTGATGCTTCCCGGGCTGCGGGCGCAGCAGGCCCCGGCTGCTCCGGCGAGCGCAAAGACCTGGCTGGGCAAGGAGCACGCGATCGAGGAGTACTTGAAGACCGCCGAGATTGTGAAGATGGACGACATCGGCGTCGGCGTCACCAAGCCCAGGCACGCCTACCTCGCGCCTGGCGGACCGATTAGCGAGATGGCGTGGAAGGTGCTGCCGGCCGACGGTTTCAAAGGGGGCTTCCACGAAAGCTACAAGTCCGAGATCGCCGGCTACGAAATGGACAAGCTGCTCGAGCTGAACATGGTGCCGCCGAAGGTCGAGCGGCGTGTGAACGGCACGATTGGCGTGGCGGTCATGTGGGCGGCGAATACCAAGAGCTTCAAGGATCTTGGAGGGGCGCCCACCGTGCCGTCGCGGAACCTGGATATGTGGAACCGGCAGATGATCCGCGCGAAGATGTTCCACGATCTCATCGGTGAAACGGATCCGAACCTCGGCAACTGGCTCGTCGATCCCGCGTGGAACCTGATCCTGATCGACAATTCGCGGGCGTTCGCGACCGACAAGAAGCTCGTGCACGAGTTGACGCGCGTCCAACGCGATCTGTGGGACCGCATGAAGGCCCTTACCTCCGAGCAGGTGACGACGGCCGTCGGCGGGCTGCTCGACGCGAAACAGATTCGCGCGATCTTCGAGCGTCGCGACGCCATGCAGAAGGTCGTCGACAACCTGGTGAAGAAGAACAAAAGCGAAGCGGCCGTGATCGTCCCGTAGGATTTCCGCGGAGAACTTCGATGAGAGTGGTGACGCTGCTCGGTGTGCTGGCCCTCGCCGTTCCTCAGGTACCCGCGCCGCAGAGGCCAGCGGGATGCGACCCTGTGGGCGATGTCCAGTTCGTGTGCGGTCTCGTCGGTCCCGAAGATCTCGTCGCCGTGCCCGGCTCGGACTGGGTCATCGCCTCTGGAGACGCGGCGCCGGGGGCCATCACGCTCATCAACGTGCGCGACAAGTCAACCGCGCCGCTGTACCCGTCTCCGGCCATGACAGAGCGGCTCGATGCCAAGACCTACAATTCCTGTCCCGGCCCGATCGACCCCGACGAAAAGGACAAATTCAGGGCGCACGGGCTGGCTCTGCGATCCGGCAGGAGCTCGGTTCACACGCTGTACGTTGTCCACCACGGCAACCGGGAGTCGATCGAGGTGTTTGAATTCGACGCGCGTGCGAAGGCGCCCGCGTTGACTTGGGTGGGGTGCGCGATCGCCCCGGATCCGGTCGGCCTCAACTCCGTCGTCGCGCTTCCGGACGGCGGATTCGCGACGACAAATTTCCAGCCGCGAAGCGCGGGCCGCGGCGGCCCCAACATGTTCGCGGGCGAAAAGAACGGCCAGTTGTGGGAATGGCACACGAAAACCGGGTGGAAGATCGTCCCGGGCAGCGAGGCATCCGGGGCCAACGGCATCGAGATCTCGAAGGACGGCAAGTGGTTCTACATGGGGGGGTGGGGCAACCAGACGTTCATCCGGTTCTCGCGCGGCCGGACGGTGATCAAGCGGGACGAGTTCACCGTCGGATTCCGTCTCGACAACCTCCGGTGGGCCCCCGACGGAATGCTTCTGGCGGCGGGCCAGGAGATCCCCGCCAGCGCCACCGGAGGGTTCGGGAATGCGATTTCGCGCGTGATCAAAATCGATCCCAACACGCTGAAGGTACAGGACGTGATTCGCTACCCCTACAACGACGTCTTCAACTTCGCGACCGGCGCGATTCAAGTCGGCAAGGAAATCTGGGTGGGGTCGGTCCGCGGCGACAAGATCGCGCGCTTTCCTGCGCCGTAAGGCGCTCGAGAATGCCGTAAGATATTCCCTTCAGTGACAAGGAGTTTTTCATGACTGCTCGCAGATTCCTCGCGCTCGCCGTGCTCGCCCTTCCGTTGCTGCTCCGCGCCGATGCGCATGCGGCCGGCGACGTCGCGGGCAAGTGGACCGCCGCCATCGAGACGCAGTTCGGCGTGCAGGAGTACACCTACGACTTCGTGCTCAGCGGGTCTCAGTTCTCGGGGAAAGCCAAATCGAACCTTGGCGAGGCCGTGATCAAAGACGGCAAGGTGAACGGCGACGCGGTGACGTTCACCGAGATTCTGAAGTTCATGGACATGGAAGTCGTCTTCGAGTACGCCGGCACCATTTCGGGCGATGAGATGAAGCTGACCCGCAAGACCGGAGACATCAGCGAGCCGCTGGTGGCCAAGCGCGCCAAGTAAGTAATGTCATGAGCGATCCTTCACGCCGCTCCTTCCTGCACGGCCTCGGCGCCAGCGGCCTCGCGGCCTTCGGCGTCGCGCCGCAAGAAGTCACCGGGCGCGGCACCCCTCCACAGCCGCCGCGGCTGTGGAGCCAGGAGGTACTGGGCGCAAAAAGGCGACGTGAAGCTCAACATGTTTCGCAAGCGGCTTCGCGCGCCGGTCGGCGGCGCGGCGCCGTCGCCCGTGCTGTTCCTCGTCCACGGATCGTCCATCTCGTCGCGATCGACCTTCGATCTCAAGGTCCCGGGCCACGGCGAGTACTCCATGATGGACACGTTCGCCCGTCACGGGTTCGACGTGTGGACGATGGATTTCGAAGGCTACGGGCGGTCGTCGAGAACCGAGGGGAATTCGAACATCGCGAGCGGCGTCGACGACTTGAAGGCCGGCGCGGACGTGGTGTTGCGCGAGACGGGGCAGGGTCGCGTGCATTTCTTCGGCGAGTCGTCCGGGGGTCTGCGCGCGGGCGCGTTCGCGATGCGGCATCCGGACCGGGTCGATCGCCTCGTGCTCGCGGCGTTCACGTACACCGGTCAAGGCTCGCCCACACTGGCGGATCGGGCGAAGCAGGTCGAGTTCTATCGCACACACAACCGGCGGCCGCGCGACCGCGACATGATCCGCAGCATCTTCACGCGCGACAAGCCCGGCACCGCGGACCCGGCTGTCGGCGAAGCGATGGCCGACGTCGAGTTGCCGTTCGGCGACAGCGTCCCGACCGGAACGTATCTCGACATGACGGCGAACCTGCCCGTCGTCGATCCGCTGCGCGTGCACGCACCCGTGCTCATGGTCCGCGGCGAGTACGACGGCATCGCCACCGAGGAGGACCTGGTCAGCTTCTTCCAGAAGCTCCCGAACCGCGACCGCCAGCTGATCGTTCTTCCCGGCATGTCACACTCCATCGCGTTGGGTCTCAATCGCCACCAGTTGTGGCATGTGATGCGGAGTTTTCTCGAGATGCCCGCACGCCGCGACGCGGGTTAAAGGGCTAAAATAGTCAGCGGAGGCGCTTCATGATCAGTTCCCGTCGTCACTTTCTGAAGCTAGGCGGCGTCGCGACTGCGTACGGTGTCCTGGGAGAGCGTGCCTTGGGCGCGGCCGAAGAGCCGGCGCTCGGGTTGATTTTTCCTCCGTTGAACTATCCCATCCCGCCCGACGCCAGGCTGCTCTATCCGACCGGCGTCCGGTTCCTGGGCGACGGCGTCGGCCTGCCCGGCGGCATGACGCCCGCGGGATACGACGAAGCGATTCCCAGGGTGCTGCCCGCGGCGGAAAGGCTCGCCAAGCAGGGCGCCTCTGTCATCTCCGTGTTTGGGTCGTCGCTGACCTTCTACAAAGGCGCCAAGTTCAACGAGGATCTGATCAGCCAGGTCACGAAGGCGACCGGACGGCGCGCCACCACCCAGAGCAACGGTCTCGTGGACGGCTTGCGCACCGCCAACGCGAAGCGCGTGGCGGTTGCCACCGCCTACACGGATATCGTGACGGAACGCCTGAAGCTCTTTCTCCAGGAACACGGCTTCGAGGTGACGTTCGCAAAGGGACTCGGCTTCGAGACCATCCCGGAAGGCGCGGCGACGCACGACATCCTGTTCAAGCTGGGGATGGATGCCTACTCGAATTCACGCAAGGCCGACGCGCTGGTCGTCTCGTGCGGCGCCCTGAGGACGCTCGATCTGATCGTCCCGCTCGAAGATCAAATCAAGGTCCCCGTCGTTTCGTCGACGCCGCACGGACTGATGAACGGCGTTCGCCTGTTGGGCGTGAGCCCGCGGGCGAAGGGTTACGGAATGGTTCTGGCCAAAGCATGAAACGAGCGGTCGTCCTGACTGTTGTGGTCGTCGCCGGCGCGCTGTCGATCGCCATCGTGTCGGCGCAACAGGCGCTCACGGCTATTCGAATCGAAAAGGTCAAAGACGGCCTCTATATCGTCACCGGGGGACGCGGCACCGCGGCGCAGGGGGGAGGCGTTGCGGGAAACACCACGGTGTTTGTCGCCGACAGCGGCGTCGTGCTGATCGATACGAAGTACCAGGGGTTCGGGAAGGCCATCCTGGATCAGGTCAAGTCGGTCACGGACAAGCCGATCACGACGATTGTCAACACGCACACACACGGCGACCACACGGGCGGGAACAGCGAGTTTCCGCGGACGGTGGAGTTCGTCGCCCACGACAACACGAAAGTGAACATGGCCCGGATGGCCGATTTCAAGGGCGAGAACGCCGCGTTCCTGCCCGCGAAAACGTTCAAGGACCGGACGTCGCTCGTCGGCGGCAAGGACAGGATCGATCTGTACTACTTCGGGCCGGGTCACACCAACGGCGACGCGGTGATCGTGTTTCCCGCGCTGCGCACGGTCGTCATGGGCGACCTGTTTGCCCGGAAGTGGGCGCCGCTCGTCGACGTAGACAACGGCGGGAGCGCGACGGCCTTTCCACGGACGCTCGCAAGGGTGGTCAGCGGGATCAAGGATGTCGATACGGTGATCACCGGCCACAGCACCACGACGATTGGATCCGGTCCGGGCGTGACGTTCGTGCGATCGAATCCCGTGATGAAATGGTCCGACCTGCAGGAGTACGCCGACTTCATGCGCGACTTCGTGGCGGCCGCGGAAGCAGCGAAGAAGGCGGGCAAGAGCGCGGACGAAGCCGCGAGCGGGCTGAAGTTGCCGGATAAGTTCAAGGACTACAACATGGCCCAGGCCAAGGCCGACGTCGAGAAGGTCTACGCCGAGTCCAAACCGTAAGTGGCTGCTCCGCCGCGTCGACCTCATCAGTAAGCAGCCTCACACGTCCGGTCGGTCCTACGCCTCGACATTCCTGTTGCACAGTTCGTCACCGCTGGTGTGCTACAGTGCACACCTCCCTGAGTCACCCGCGCCCGGCGGGTTCCTCGCCCAGCTTTTCGTTCTTGCCCCGGCCGCTTCGGTTCGTACCCAGCGCCGCGCCCGCGGACGTACGTGGATGTACTCCGCGAGAAACCACCTCTGCCGGCAGGAGTGTGTCATGCGCAAGTTTTTTCTCGCCGCGTCTATCATCCTCGTCGCGGCCAGCTGGGGCTGCGCCGATCTCATTGGTGACACAGATCAACCCGCCACGCCCGAAGAGTTCTGCGCGGGTGTCCCCAACGTCCAGGGTAACGGACATATGTTCTACTGCTCGTCCACGCGAACGAACTTGCAGGGAAACCTGCCGAACGGCTGGTTGGGCATGTGTTTCCCACCTGACCGCAGTTTCTCAGGGAACGTCGGCTATTCCGGATATACGTCGAACGGCGGCCGGTTTCCTGTGGTCCCAACCCAATCTGAAGCCTTTGCGGACTGCGGCGCCACGGTAACCAGCAGCGGCATATGCAGCGGCGTCACGCAATGCACGCGGGAATAGAGCACGCGCACATCCTCTGACAAGAACGATCCTACCCATACGGGTGGTGTGGCGGCGCCGATCGGGTTGTACACTGGGGCGTGATCGCGCGGTTACGCCCCAGTAAGCAAAGTGAGCAAAGCGAGGAAGACGCCGGACTGCTCGACGCGTATTCACAGGCCGTCGTCTCCGGCGTCGAGGCCGTCGGACCGGCCGTCGTGAGAGTCGACGCCGAACGCGGCGGCGGATCCGGCGTGGTTTTCACGCCGGACGGCCTCATCCTCACCAACAGCCACGTGGTGGCGCGCGCCGCGCACCTCACGGTGACGTTGCCCGACGGCCGGTCGATTCCGCGCCGACCTCGTCGGCCACGACGCCGACACCGATCTCGCGGTCATCCGCATCGACGGATTCGCCGGACCTCCGCTCGCCTGGGCGACGCTCGGCGACTCGCGCGCCGTTCGCGTCGGCCAGGTCGCGATCGCCATCGGCAACCCGTACGGCTTCCATCATTCGGTGACGGCCGGCGTCGTCAGCGCGCTCGGCCGATCGCTGCGCGCGCGGTCGGGCCGCCTGATGGACGACATCATCCAGACCGACGCCGCGCTCAATCCCGGCAACTCGGGCGGTCCGCTCGTGACGACGCGCGGCGAGGTGATCGGCATCAACACGGCGATGATTCTGCCGGCGCAGGGGCTGTGCTTCGCGATCGCCAGCAACACGGCGCGGTTCGTGGCGGCGCGGCTGATTCGCGACGGCCGCATCCGCCGCAGCTACATCGGCGTCGCCGGGCAGAACGTGCCCAGTGCCGCGCGCGCTCGCGCGCGCCCATCAGCTCGCCGTCTCGTCGGGCGTGCTCGTGGCGTCGGTCGAGGCCGACAGTCCGGCCGCGACGGCCGGGCTCCGGGACGGCGACGTCATCCTTGGCGTTCGCCGGCGAGGCGGTCACCGGCATCGACGATCTCCATCGGCAGCTCACCGACGATCGCATCGGCGTGCCGACGACCGCTGACGATTCTGCGCGCCGGCCAGCGGCGCCAGCTCGACCGTCGTGCCGGCGAGCGAGACCTACAAGCGTAATCGAGTCCGCGCCGGACCGCGCGGCGCACGGCGTCCGTCCGGTTCGCGGCGCCGAGCTTGCCGGAAATCGACGACACGTGAAACTTGACGGTCTGATCGCTGATGCCGAGCCGCGCGGCGATCGCCTTGTTCGGCAGTCCTTCGGCCAGCAGCTCGAGCACCTGGACCTCGCGCGGCGTCAGCGGCTCGTCGACGCCGTCCTCGGATGCCTCGTCCCTCGCGCGTTCGATCCGGCGCCACGACGATCCCGTCGACCTCGCCCGCTCGCTCGGCCGCGCGCGGCCGCGAGCGTCGCGAACTCCGCCGACGACGTCGATCGACGCGCGGTCGAGCTGCGTCGCGAAGCCGCGCGCGCTCGAGCGGCGAGCCGACGAGCAGGACGCGCATTCAGGAGGTGGGCCGCTCGCCGACCGTGACGGCGAGATTCGACGACCGCGCCGCCGCGCAGCAGCGCGGAGCGTCAGCTGTCCGGCCGACGCGATCGCCGACGAGCAGATCGAGCAGGTCCTCCGGCGATTCGATCGGGTGGCCGTCGAATTCGAGGAGCACGTCGCCGACGAGCACGCCGGCCGCCGCCGCCGGACTGCCGCTCGTCACGCCGACGACGAGCAGCGCCTCGTTCGCGGCCGTCGGCGCCGCGCTGGTTCTCCGGCAGCGCGACCGGCTGGCCGGCGATGCCGAGGTAGCCGCGCTTCAGGCCGCCGTGCTCGAGCACGGTGCCGCCGTCTTCCACGCGATCGCCGCGGGAATGACGACGCCGAGGCCGCGAATCGCCGCCGCCGTCGCGATGCCGATGCAGCGCGCCCGACGTGTCGACGAACGCGCCGCCGGCAAAGCCGTCGTGCATCGGCGCCGTCGTGCGGATCACCTCGTCGATCGCGCGGCCGCGGCCGGTCGGCAGCGGGCCGCCGATCACCGACACGATGCCGGCGCTGGCGGTGACGACGTTGCTCCAGGAGCGCGCGACGGCGAGCGCGAGATGACCGACGCGCGGCCTGTGCGTGCGCCGGCGCGATCGGCCGGCGTGTCGAGGCCGGCCACGCGCAGCACGGCGAGGCTCGTCGTCGGATCCCAGCCGGCGAGCTCGGCGTCGAGCGTGCGGCCGTCGTGACGGCGGACGCGCAGGCCGTCTTCGCGGCCGAGCGCGCGCACCGTCGTCAGCACCACGTCGTCAGCGTACACGAGACCGCTCGCCGGACGCCGCCGGCCCTGCACCTGCACGACGGACGGCGCGGCCGCCGCGACGGCGTCGGCGAGCTGAGTTGAGAACGTTGTGAGAAGGTCATTGGTCATGCGTCGATCGTGGCAGAACCGCGGACGCCGCGGATCACCCAAATGGGGAGCCGAGCGCCCGCAGTCGGGGTTAGAATGCAGCCTCATACGCAGGTATATATGAATTCAAGGCAGGCAGCTGCTGCTCTGGCCATCGCCGGGATCGTCATGTTCGCCCAGTCCGGGGCGGCCCAGAATCAGGAACGTTACAAGATACGGTTGACCACGGTCCCGATGGATGGCGGGATGCGGAATACGGTGGCCGGATCCGGTTCGGCGTCGGCCGTGCTGGCCGGCACGAAGCTCGCGATCACCGGAACGTTCGAAGGGCTGCGCTCGCCGGCGACCGCGGCTCAGCTTCATCGCGGTCTGGCGAAGGGCGTGCGCGGAGCGGCTCTTGGCGCCCTGACGGTTTCCAGGGCGACGAACGGGACGCTCACCGGCTCGCTCGATCTCACACCGGAACAGTTGCAGAGTCTTCGACGCGGACAGCTCTACGTGGAAATTTCAAGCGAGAAGGCCCCGGAGGGGAATCTGTGGGGTTGGCTTCTCAAGTAAGGGCTAAGGGCTGAGAGCTAGGTCGGCTGAGAGCTCGTTGGGCCGCAGTTCAGGGTTACAGTTCACGGTTCACAGCTCACGGTTCACAGTTCACCGTTACAGCTCTACGTCACGGATCGCGATTTAGGCGAGCTCGGGAGGCACACAGCCATGCGCGGATTTCGAAATCAACTCTTGCTGGCACTGATGGCGCTCGCCCTGTCCGGTCTCGTCATGGTCGCGGGTCAACAGCCGCCGGCGGCCGGTTCGTATACCGCGGCGCAGGCGGCGGCTGGACGCACGATGTATCAGGCGCAGTGTGCGAGCTGCCACCAACCGGATCTCCGGGGCCAGGGTGACGCCGCGCCGCTCGCCGGCGTCGAGTTCATGAGCGCGCTGGGGCCGGCGCTCGCCTCGCGAACTGTTCACGCTTCATGCAGCTGACCATGCCGCCGACGCGGCCCGGCGCGCTCAGCCAGGACGAATACCTGAACATCGTCGCGTTCGTCCTGCAAAGCAACGGTGCGCCAGCCGGGAATCAGCCGCTGGCGACAACGACGGCGGCCGCGGACGTCGCGATTGGCGCCGTGGCGAGCGGTCAGGCGCCGGCGGCGCAAGCGCGCAGGGACGCGGAGCCGCGCCTGCGCGCGGCGGCCGGCGGCGGGCGAGGACGAGGGGCCGCGCCGCCGGTCGGGATCACGGTGGAGGGCGAAGTGAAGAACTACGTGCCCGTCACCGACGCGATGCTGCGCGACTCCCGATCCGAACGACTGGCTGATGATTCGGCGCGACTACCACGCGAACAATTACAGCCCGCTGAATCAGATCACCGCGGACAACGTCAAGGACCTGCGGCTTGCAGTGGATCTGGGCGATGAACGAAGGCGGTGCGAATCAGCCTGCGCCGCTCGTCCACAACGGCGTCATCTATCTGAACAACGCCGGGAACGTCATGCAGGCGATCAACGGCCGCACCGGCGATCTGATTTGGGAAAACCGGTACGGCTCGAACGCGAACGCCGCCGCCATGCGCGGCATCAGTATCTACGAGGACAAGCTGATCGCGGCGACGAGCGACGCGCACCTGATCGCGATCGACGCGAAGACCGGAAAAACCGTCTGGGAGAAAACGATCGGCGATCGCTCGAAGGGCAACTACAGCACGAGCAGCGGCCCGCTCGTGGCCAAGGGGAAGGTCATTCAGGGGCTGGGCGGCTGCCAGACCTACCGTGAAGAAAAGTGCTTCATCAGCGCGTACGACGCCGCCACCGGCAAAGAGCTGTGGCGGTTCTACACGACGGCCCGGCAAGGGGAGCCCGGCGGCGACACCTGGGGCGACGCTGCCGAGCCTGTTCCGCGCCGGCGGCGAATCGTGGATCACCGGCAGCTACGATCCCGTGCTGAATCTCACCTACTGGGGCACGGCGCAGGCCAAGCCCTGGATGCCCATCAGCCGCGGCATGTCGATCAAAGACGACGCGCTGTTACACGAGCTCGACGCTCGCGCTCGATGTGGACACCGGCAAGCTGGCCTGGTACTTCCAGCACGCGCCGGCCGAGTCGCTCGATCTCGACGTCGTGTTCGAGCGCGTGCTCGTCGACGACAACAACCAGAACCTGGTGTTCACGGTCGGCAAGGACGGCATTCTGTGGAAGCTCGATCGGAAGACCGGCAAGTATCTCGGCCACAAGGAAACCGTCTTTCAGAACGTGTGGGAGTCGTTCGATCCGCGAACCGGAAGGCCCACCTACCGCGCGGACATCCTGGAGCAGAAGTTTGGCGAGTGGGTGCAGGGATGCCCGAGCACGGAAGGCGGCCACAACTGGCCGGCGTCGAGCTATCACGCCGGCACGAACCAGATCATCATCCCGCTCAGCCAGAGCTGCCTCGAGATCAGCGCGCAGAAAGTCGAGCAGAAGGAAGGCGGCGGCAGCGGGGGCGGAGCGGGCCGGCGCTTCTATGAAATGCCGGGCTCGGACGGCAACATCGGCAAGCTGGCGGCCTTCGATGTGCGGACCATGAAAGAAATGTGGTCGTACGAGCAGCGCGCGCCGTTCATGACGGCGGCCATCTCGACGGCCGGCGGCGTCGCGTTTGCCGGCGATCTCGATCGGAAGTTCCGCGCGTTCGACGTCAAGACCGGCAAGATTCTGTGGGAAACGCGGCTGGCGACATCCGTGCAGGGGTTCCCTGTCACCTTCAGCATCGACGGAAAGCAATACATCGGGGTCACGAGCGGCAACGGCGGCGGCAGCCCGCGGCTCGTGCCCGCGACCATCGCTCCCGATCTTCATCCTCCGGCGACCGGAAATGCACTGTACGTCTTCGCCCTTCCCGATAGGAAATGATCAGAAATGCCAAGAGATGACGGAAAATAGAGCCACGTCGAAGGAGAGATCAATGACCAGACGAATCCTGACGTCGCTTGGCGGATTGGTGGCCACGATCGCGCTCGTGTGGGTGGCGGCCGTTCCGATCGGTGCGCAGGCCTCCGGGCCAGCCGCGACGAAGGCGGCCGATGCGCCGAAGAAGCCAGCGGCGGCTGCGGCGAAGCGTTCGACGCTCACGCGCACCCCTTGGGGCGATCCCGATCTGCAGGGCGTGTGGGACTACAGAACCATTACGCCGCTCGAACGGCCCGCAAATGTCGGCGGCCGCGAGTTTCTGACGGACGCGGAAGCGACGCAACTCGAGGCCCGAGCCGCGAAACGTCTGGACCAGCCTCCGGACGACACCGTCCCGGCCAACACGATCCACGCCCCGTATTGGACCGATCCCGGCAGGAAAGTCCTGGACGACAAGCGCACGTCGCTCATCATCGACCCGCCTGACGGCAGGATTCCCGCGATGACACCCGAGGGGCAGGTTCGGGCGCAGTTGCGGGCACGGGGTGGCGGCGGCCGCGAAGGCGGCCGCGCCGATGGACCTGAGGACCGAACCTCGCTGGAGCGTTGCATCACGCAGGGGTTGCCGACGGCGAGTCTTCCCACGCTCTACAACAACAACATTCAGATCTTTCAGGCGCCCGGATACGTCGCGATTCTCCACGAGATGGTCCACGAAGTTCGCATCGTGCCGCTCGACGGGCGTGGGGCCCTCACGCCCTCGATCCGCCAGTGGATTGGGAGCTCGCGCGGCCACTGGGAGGGTGACACGCTGGTCGTCGAGACGACGAACTTCTCGGACAAGACGAGCTACCGAGGATCGAGTCCCACCATGCGTCTGGTCGAACGCTACACCCGCCTCGATCGCGAGACGATCGGTTTCCAGATCACCGTCGACGACCCCGCGACGTGGGTGAAGCCCTGGACGGCGGCGTTGCCGTTGAGACCGAGCGAGGGCCAGATCTACGAGTACGCGTGCCACGAGGCGAACATCGGACTGAAAGACATCCTCGAAGTCGCGCGCGACGAAGAAACCGCCGAGAAGGAGAAGACGGCGGCCGCGCAGCATCAGCATCCCTGAACTGCGCGGCTAAGGGCTAGGGCTGAGGGCTGGTGAGCGCGAGAATCAGCACAGGAGGAAGACGTGGCAGGACGGTTCGCCTTTGCAATTGTTGGTGTGGCCCTCTGGTCGGTGGTGGCGGCAGCTCCGGCGGCGGCGCACCACTCGTTCGCCGCGGAATTCGACGCCAAGCAGCCCGTCACCCTGCACGGTACGGTGACTCGGATGGATTGGGTCAACCCTCACTCCTGGATCCACCTCGACGTGAAGAACGCCGACGGCACCATCACCAGCTGGATGATCGAAGGCGGCACGCCGAATACGCTGCTCAGGCGAGGCTTCACGAAAGATTCCCTGAAGGCCGGCACGGAGCTCACAGTCGAAGGCTACCGCGCGAAGAACGGGGCCAATCGGGCGAACGGTCGGGATCTCGTGCTGCCGGGCGGGCAGCGGCTGTTTCTCGGTTCGTCCGGCACGGGCGCGCCGTCTGATGGGCGCGACCCGCCGGAGAAATGACTTGAAGTCGCTGAGCGCGTCGGCCCTGGCGATCTCCTTATGTGTCGTGCTCGGCGGCTGTCGGAAAACCGAACCGCCGGCGGAGACGCCACCGTCCAAAGCGGACGTTGCCCTGGCGGACCTGTTGCGCCGCGCCGATGCCGTGGCGCGTGAAGGTCCTGACACGGCGCCGCCTCCCCCTCAGACGGACACGCCCGGCCCTGAGCCCGTGGTGACGATGCCCAACTTCAGCCCGCGTACACCTCCGTATAGCGGGGCCTACTATCCGCCACGTCCGAATAGCGGAGCCTACTATCCGCCACGTTCGTATGGCGGAGCGTACTATCAGCCACGTCGATATCCAGGCTCCACCGAGCGTGAGAAAACCGACCTCGAGAAGATGCAGGAACAGGCGGGCATCACGTTCTGGCACCGGATCGTGGGCCTCGCGCAATCGCAGTCAACGCTGACCGCCTTGCGTGTCCGGCAGGTCATCGCATGCACCGGAAGCTCCAACGTCACGGTCAGCATCATTCGTCGGCCCAACGCGGCGCTGAATCCGAACGTCCCTCAGGCGGCTAACAGCTACCCGCCTCCGGTCGGCGCGTTTCAAAAAGACAACGCCAATTCGCCGGAGTGCCACGCGGTCACGGCCGCATTGATAACCCAAGAGAAGGCGTTCCGGGACCGGCTCGACCAACTCGACATCGACGCGAAGAAAATGGGCATCTATCCCGGCGTGATGCGGGAGCTCTACACCAGGGCGGGCATCACCTGAACGCCGGCGCGCGCGATTACTTGTTCGCCGCCGGCGCGTCCAGCAGCGCGTCGACCAGCCGTGCCAGATCCACAGGCTCCTTCCGCAAGGCGTCGACCTCGGTCCGGTAACGCGCGAGGAGCTTGACGTTGGGTCCGATGTTGCCGAAATCCGCCAGCCCGGCCGGATACATTCGATTCTCCACCAAACCCGCCAACTGATAGGCGAGCCCGGTCGTCACGTACATGCGGGCCGTCATCCCGCTCGGGCCAAGCGCCGCCAGCAGAAGGGGCTCGCTGGTCATCGCGCGCTCTGACTCATCCGCGGTGTGAGCGCGCGTGAACGCGGTGGTGTAACGGCGCGCCAACTCCGCGTTCTTCAGCAGCGCGCGCGACACATCAGCCCACGCCACGCAGAATTGCCGGAACAGCGGAAGCGTCAGCCGGAGGTTGACGGCGTCCTTGGCCTCAGCGTACGTGGCTCCGGCGAAGTGACGGTTCGCGAACAGATCGTCGGCGGCGGCGGTCGCTCGCGCCTCTTCAGACTGTCGCGCCAACTCCGACAGCGACTGCGCAGTAATCTGCATCTGAGACACCAGTACCGGCAGCCAGCAGAACGTATCGGGCTCGGCTGCAGGGGAGTGCACAGTTTGTCAAACGCATGGCTGCAGCAGGGTCATCCGATAAGCTTCTCATATGTGTCCGCGCGGAGCCTGCGCGATCGCCGTTGTGGTCGCGATCGCCGCGACCGCGAGCTGGCTCGCCCCGGACCGTGCCAGCGCGCAGTCGCTCGCGGACGCGGCCAAGAGCGCCGAAGAGCAGCGGCAAGCGTCCGGGCAAGCCGTGGCGGTCCTCACGAACGGCAGCCTGCTGGGAGCGAACGGGTATGACGGGATCATGGGCGACTACCGGCTGGCTCCGAACTTCGAGCGCTACCAGAGCTTTCGCACATTGCTGATCCAGGAGCGCGCCAGGAGCCGGCCGCTCGACCGGGCCCTGGTGAAACAGGAGGCCGAGGCCACGGGCCTGTTCGACATGGAAGACGTCTACCGGCGGGACGCGGACGTCATGCGCTTGTTGAACTTCAGCGGCGTCAACGCGCACGCATACGTGATGGCGGACGTCGCGTTCAACCGGGCCATGCAAGACGCCAAACTACCGAAGGCCGATCAGGCCAAGCTGTCGCCGGCTCGAGCGGCCAACCTCGCCTTCGTCGAAGAACACTATCGGGGCCATAACTTCATGTCGTTCGTCCACCAGCAGGAAAAGGACCTCGAGTTTTCCCGGAGAATCCGGCCGTGAGGGCGACGGCGTCCGCCCTCGTGCTCGTTGCGGCGTGGTGCCCGTCGTCGATCGCGGCCGGGCAATCGCTGACCGACGCAGCCAGAAACGCCGAGAAACAACGCCAATCGGTCAAGACGGCCTCCCCGCTGGTCACCAATGCCGATCTCCCCGGCGAGTGGTCGATCACGACCGCCGGTCTCGAGCAGTATGCGAACGCGCGGTTTGCCGTGGCGTCGATTCGGCGCGTGCATATCGACGTGTACCAGCGTCTGTGGAACGCGAGCATCGACGCGCCGACGCTCCTGGCGCTCGAGCCGGCGCTCAACGCCGAGCCGCTCATCGTTGCCGCCCTCGAGGCGTCCGGCCTCACGGCGCACGAGTATCTCAAGCGCGAGCAGGCGCTGAGGACCGCGGACGCGCTGGCCTCACGGTGCGATCGACGACGAGCTCCTGCCCAACGAAACGCGCTGGGCGAACGTGATGTACGTCCGCAACAATCGAAAGCGGGTTCGCGACATCCAACGCCGGTATCAGGACGTCGAACGGGTGGAGCCCTGGTGGGGAACATGGCGCTTCGTAGAAGAGCCGTAATCGCGCTGGCCGTCGTGACGATGGTGGGGGCGATGGGCATTCCCGTCATTGCGCAGACCCTGGCCGATGCCGCGCGGCTCGCCGAAGAGCAGCGCAAGGCGGAAACCCGGCCCTCCGTTCACATCGGGACCGATGGGGGTTTCCCGCTTCGCGAAATACTGCTCGACGACATCATCGTCTTGAGGTTTGTGAACGCGCGCGACGCGGTCAACAAGCTATTGGCTCACGACCGCGTCCTGTACGACACCATCCATGACGGAGGCAAGAGCATCGAGCGATTCCGCGATTTCGCCAAGGTGCTGGCCATTGAGCCCAAGGTCGTCGAGACGCTGCGTTTCTTCGGCTTGGATCCGGAGATCTTCGTCCTGATCGAAGCCACGATGCGGCGGGCAGTCGGCCGCGGCGACGGAACCGTGTCTCCCAGCACGGGCGTGGAACACGCAAACACCGTCTATATGGAGACGCACAAGTACCGTATCGGCCGGCAATACAACTATTACAGGAAGGTAGAGGAGCACTGGTTCTGGCCTGAGTCGGTGCGGTTCTGGTGATGCGCCTGTGGCTGGTTGACGTGCCGGCCGGCGCCGCTTTGCCGGATCTGGCTGCCGCCCGATCGCTCGGCCCGCGCGGCGCCATCATCGCTCGAATCAAGGAACTGCTGCCCGGTGCGACGTTTGGGGTCGACAACCACGGCGTATTCCGCCGGAGTGCCTATCAGCTCACGTTCAGGATCGACGATGAAGAGCCGACACGCGTCGAGGTTGACGTGGACGGCGGCGAAGGATGTGTACCGCTCGCGCGCGTCGTCGAGAAAACCGGGTGGCGCGTCGTCGATCCGGACGGCCCGGGCTTTGTCGATCTGGGGGCCACCCACCGTGCCGGCGCTATCGTGCACGTCGGGCAGTCCGACGTCAGGTCGGGAGGCCACGAGCGGGGTTCGGACCGGTGGCGATGGTGGACGGCTGCGGCCCTCGTCGTCCTGCTCGGCGGCTGGTTTGCCTGGGGGCAATCCGGACATGAGCCGGACCAACTGGTCAGCGAGGACGGGTTCGCGTGGCCGCCGCAACATATCAAGCAGCGCCACAATCGGCTGGACACGCTCTCGCCGGCCTTTCGGGACGATCGCGTGGTGGGCCGCCTGATCGACTTTGCCATCGCCGAGAAAGAGTACCAAGCGGGCGTGGGCCGGGGCCGATACGCGACCCCCGCCCACCTGGGACACGCGTGGTTCTTCCGCTCGCACGGTGTGCCCGAGATCGTGCCGCCGGAGTTCAACGTGTCGGCCGAAGGCGACTACACGCTCCAGTTCAACGCCTCCGACTGCAACGTGGATGACGTGGGCATTCCGACCGATTGCGAGAGCTTCGTGTACGTGGCCGTGCCAAAGGGACCGCCGCCACTCGGACAATCGCTGCCGCCCGGCTATGCGCTCTACAGCTTCGACATGCGGATTCGCTATCGGGACCGTGGAGGCACGCCCGACCTTTCTGACGACACGGTGGACAACGGCGGCGCCTCGGAGACACACGCGGAGGCGCGGCCAAGCTGGTGGGGGTGGCTCAGTCGAACGCTCAACATGTTCCGCCCCGCCACCGGAGCGATCGAACCGAGCGAGGCGATCGCCCTGAGCGATCTACGAGCAGTGAATCGCGCCGAGATCGAGTGGCGTCTGTACATGCGTGACACATCGAAGTACATGCCGCCGGAGCAACTCGCCGACGCCAGCGCGTTCGCCAAGGCGCAGTTCTACGCGCCGTTGCTGCCGAGCCGTTTCCTTCTGTCGCAGCGCGATGGGTACGAGTACGAGTTCATCGGCGAAGGTCTGACCATCTCGGAGTTGCGCCCAGACGTGTTCCATCCTGTGTACGCGCGATTCATGTACGTGGCCCGGCCAACCGAGTCGGGGCCGGCCGACCGCCGTACCTTCGCGTTGTCTCAGGACGGCACCATCTTCGCAACGAAGGAACGGCGCGTGCCTACATCAGCGGACACGCCGGTCGATGCTCAATAGCCGCCTCCTGCTCGTCGACTGGCCGAAGGACCTGTCGGATCCCAACCTGATGGACGCGCGTCCGCTTGGGACGCGGGAGGCGATCGAGGCGCGCATCACCGAGTTGCTGCCCGGCGCCACGTTTTCAGAGGGCACGGGCTCGTTCCGCCGCGGCAGCTATCAGATCACCTTCACGCTCGATGGCGCCGAGCCGACCACCGTCGTTGTGGACGTGGCGGGCGCCGAAGGACTGGCGGCTGTCAAACGCCTCGTCGAACGAACAGGATGGCAGCCGATCGATCCGGTGAGCCTCGCGTTGGTCGATCTCGACGCCAGCCGAGTCATGGGCGCGACGGTGCGGGCCGCACCGGCTGCGACAAGCCAACCACCTGCGTCCGTTCAGACGTCGGCGCGGCTGTCCTGGCGGCCGATCGTCGCCATGCTTGTGTCGGCGGCTGTCGCGTGGGCCGCATGGAACTGGATGTCAGCGCCGCCGGATCCGGCCGCCGCCGGCAGGAGTGCGGCCGATCGCATGGCCAACTCGGAAAAGGCCATGGCCGTCGGCCGGCGTCTGGGCGAACATTTCAGACGGGCTGGCGATCTGGCCCCGGGTTTTCGCGACGATCCCATCGTCAACCAACTGCTCGATTTCGCAGAGGCGGCGGTCAATTACAACTCGTCGGTGGGAAACGGGTTCGCGCCGCCAGAGGCGTTGGCCGATCCTGATCGGTGGCAACGCATTGGGCCGTTTCTCCCGGCCAGTTTTGGCCAGTCGGAGCGCGACGGGTACAGGTTCGAATGGTCCGGCACGTCATGCAACAGGTACTACGAGCGCCCATTCGACGAATGCTTGCGCTACACGTACGTCGCCACACCCTTGACGACCAACGCCGGGGCGCCCGCGCTCACGTATGCGCTCCTCGGTGCCTTTCCGCAGGTTCACTTTCGGGAAGACGGCGAGACGCCCACGGAGTCCGATCCGACGGTCAACACGACGTCGCCGTCGAAGGTGGTCAGGTCCGAGGGGCCGTTGACCCTGAAGAGCCTTCTGTCTGCCATCATCGGCCGATAGCATTGCACGTCAATCGGATTGACCGTATCATCGCGTCTTCGATGGTCGCCGAGACGTGATCCTCCCCGCAGGCTCAACAGACTCCGTCGTCGAGCGTCTCGCGCAGCATCGTACCGTCGGCGCGGCGCCACGCGAAGAACTGGTGTGGCTGGCCGCGCACGGCCGGCTGCGTCATTCGGAATCCGGCGAAATCCTGTCGCGATCGGTTGACATGTGGGACGAGATGGTCACGGTCTTGTCCGGCCACATCGCAATCTACGTCGATCGCGGGCTTGGCCCTCACAAGGTCATGGAATGGCGCGACGGCGACGTGACCGGCCTCCTGCCATATTCGCGTATGAGCCGGGACAGACCTCCCGGCGGCGATGCGGTCACCGTCGAGCCCTGCGAGTTGTTCCTGGTGCCCCGCTACCCACTTTCCCGCGATGATTCGCGAGTGCCCCACGGTGACGACGGCGCTCGTGCACATGATGATCGACCGAGTGCGGCGATTCACGTCGAACGACCTGCAGGACGAAAAAATGATGTCGCTCGGCAAGCTGTCGGCGGGACTCGCGCACGAATTGAACAATCCCGCATCGGCGGCTGCGCGCAGTTCCCGTCTGCTGTCCGAGGGACTGACTCGCTCTCGAAGACGCCTCCCGCGCTCTGGGCGCCGCGCAATTGAGCGCGGCGCAGCTCGAACGACGTCGAACACGTGGCGCCAGGCCTGCCGGTCCGCTCCGCTGTCCGCGCTGTCGCCACTCGAACGCGCCGATCGCGAGGAAGCGATCGGTCGAGTGGCTCGAGGCGCACGGCGTGAATCCGGACGACAGCGTCCGCGCTGGTGGACACGGCGCTGACCTTCGAGGACCTCGAATCACTCGCGGCCACGCTCGACCGTGGTGCGTTGAACACGATCGTGCGGTGGCTGGCCGCCGACTGCACCAGCCGCACGCTGGCCGTTGAAGTCGAGAAATCCACGACACGCATCCACGACCTGGTGGCGGCCGTGAAGCGGTTCACGTACATGGACCGGACCAACGCGCCGGAGGCCGTCGATCTCTCGGTCGAGCCTGAACGACTCCGTCACGCTGCTGATGCACAAGGCGCGCAAGAAGTCGGTGCAGCGTCAGCGTGAACCTGGAGCCGAATCTCCCGCGCGTCCGCGCCATCGGCGGCGACCTGAACCAGATCTGGACGAATCTGCATCGACAACGCGCTCGACGCCGTCAGCGAGTCCGGCCACGTCACGATCACCGCCGAACGCCGCCTCGACTTCGTCATCGTCCACCTGATCGACGATGGGCCCGGCATTCCGCCGGAGATCCGCGAACAGATATTCGACCCGTTCTTCACCACCAAGCCGGTCGGGCAGGGCACCGGTCTCGGTCTCGACATCGCGCGCCGGTTGGTGCGCCGCAACGACGGCGACATCGAATTCGAATCACGTCCCGGGCCGAACCGAGTTCCGGGTCACACTGCCGGTCGCCCCGACACGCCCGGCTCCTCCCCGCAGAGATAACCCGCGATGGCGAAGCCCGTGATCCTGGCCGTGGACGACGAGCCGGAAGTCCTGAACGCGATCGAACGAGACCTCCGCCACCATTTCGCGACCGCGTACCGCGTGATGAAGGCGCGGTCGGGCGCCGAGGCGCTGGAGGCCACACGTCAGCTGAAGCAGCGCGGCACGCCGATCGCGCTGTTTCTCGTTGACGAGCGGATGCCGGGCATGACCGGGACCGAGTTTCTCGTCGAGGCGATCAAGCTGTATCCCGACGCGCGTCGCGTGCTGCTGACGGCCTATGCGGACACGCAGACCGCGATCGCCGGCATCAACGCGGTCGGGCTCGACTACTACCTGCTCAAGCCGTGGGAGCCGCCCGAGGAACGCCTGTATCCCGCACTCGACGATCTGCTCCTCGACTGGCTCGCGACGCGTGCGGCCGCCGTTCGACGGTCTTCGCGTCGCGGGCACCGCTTTGTCGGCCGTCGAGCTACGTGATCAAGGACTTTCTGTCGCGCAACCAGGTCCCGTACCAGTGGGTGGATCTCGAAACCGATGCCGCGACGCGCGACCCTGATTCTCTCGATGCCGGACGGGATGTCGCGCCTGCCGGTGCTGCTCTTCGCCGACGGCACGACGATGGTGCAGCCGACCGCGCGCGAGCTGGCGGACAGGCTGGGGATGCAGACGCATCCCAAGGAGTCGTCGGTCTCGTTCTACCAGCTCGTCGTCGTCGGCGGCGGACCGGCGGGCCTGGCGGCGGCCGTGTATGGCGCGTCCGAGGGATTGCGCACGCTGCTCGATCGAGCGGGACGCACCAGGCGGGCAGGCCGGGACCAGCTCGCAGATTGAGAACTATCTCGGGTTTCCGAACGGCATCAGCGGCGCCGACCTCGCGCGGCGGGCGACGCTCCAGGCCAGGCGCTTCGGCGCCGAGATCCTCTCGGCGCAGGATGTCGTCGAGATTCGCCGGCAGGATCCGTATCGCATCGCCGTGCTGTCGGACGGATCGGAGATCTCCGCCTACGCCATCCTGATTGCGTCGGGCATGAAGGTCCGGCAGCTCGACGCTCCGGGCGTGGCGGATCTGGTCGGCGCCGGCGTGTACTACGGGGCCGCGCTCAGTGAAGCCGCCATGTACCGCGGCAAGCACGTGTACGTCGTCGGCGGCGCGAACTCCGCGGGGCAGGGCGCGATGTTCTTCTCACGCTACGCGAAGCAGGTCACGATGCTCGTGCGGGGACCAGGCCTCGCCGCCTCGATGTCTCGCTACCTCATCGACCGCATCGAGGAAGCGAAGAACGTCGACGTGCTGCCCAACACGTCCGTCGCGTCGGTCCGCGGCCAGGGGCGGCTCGAGGGCATCACGCTGGCCGACGCCGCAAGCGGCGCCACGCGGGAGGTCGCCGCCGACGCGATGTTCATCTTCATCGGATCGGCGCCGCGCACGGAGGTTGTGGCCGGGTTGGTCGAGCGCGACCCGCAGGGGTTCATTCTGACCGGCCGCGATTTGCTGGTGGACGGAAAGTGGCCGAAGGCCTGGACGGCGAATCGCGATCCGTTCCTGTTCGAGACGAGCGTTCCGGGCGTGTTCGCCGCGGGTGACGCCCGTCACGGATCCGGCAAGCGCGTCGCGGCGGCGGTCGGGGAAGGATCCGCGACGGTCAGCATGGTTCACGAGTACCTGGAGACCGTCTAACCGGCGGCCTTCATCGTCCCAGAACCTTCCGCAAGCCCCGCAAGGCACGGTTCCCGGTGTTCGACGGCTCGGCACCGGCGTTTGAGAGAGAGGAGGCCGTGGGTCCAGGCAAAGCACCGACCATGGGAGTCACGAGCGCCTGCGCCGCTAGAGGCTCCGGCGCTTGGGGCGCATCATTCGGTTGCGGCGCGGCCATCGTGGGCATCGGTGCCGTGCCTTCCAGCGGGAGACGCTCGCGGGCCGATGGCCGACGCGCTGTCTCCAGGGCGGACTCGAGCGCAGTGCGGCTCGGCGCCGCGGGTATTTGGACCGTTCGTTCCGCGAAGATGATCGCTCGCGCCTGAAGGGGCTCGGCTGCACCCGCAGTCGGCTTGGCTTGCCGCCGGAACTGATCCGCATTGAGGCCGGTGACGCGCGGTCCCAGTGCCCAGGCGCCGGTGACGACCAGCAAGCCGGCCAGCGACACGACCAGCACGGCCAACCTGGCGCGACCTCGTTTGGCGAGGCGCTTCGAACTCTCGACCGACCTCGGCGTCGCGTGGGCGATCTGCTCGAGCGATTCCTCCTCGGGCAGGCGATCGGCCAACGCCGCGAGCACGGCATCCGATGACAACCCAACCGCGGCGGCATACGCCCGGGCGTATGCCCGGGCATAAATCCCCTGAGGAAACTGGTCGAGCTTTCCGGCTTCCAGTGCCTCGAGCAGCGCACGTGGAATCTTGGTGTCGACCGAGATCCGCTCGAGAGAGAGCCCTCTCCGTTCCCTGGCGGCCCTCAGATCGACCGCGGCAATCCCGGCGTGACCGTCCACCGCATCGCTCTGGACCGCTGTCGGACGCTCGGCGAGCAAGGCACTTGTCATGCTGGCCCCCACTCGATTTAGGGCAACTGGTGTGCCAACGGCCCATCAGTTCCTCGCCGGTCCAGGCTGCCCATTCGCCTGCGCGGTGCCCCCCATAACTGATGAGCGCATTGAAGTTGTGTGAGGTTCAAGATTGGATCTCAAGAACCCTGTGGATACCCGCCGGAATTGTCAGCGGGCCTTGTGTTCCATTTTGAGATTGCGACCGGCGGATTTCGTTAACTACCGGGTTGCCTGCCCTTTCTTCGTTTCGACGTGCTTGTCGATCCAGGCAATCACGAGGTCGGCGAGTTGATCGCTGTTTCTGTCCTGCATCAGCATGTGGCTGTTGCCGCGAATGCCCAGCGCCGGCAGGTGCATCATCTGCGCGTCGCCGCCCGCCTTGTTGACCTGCTTCGACGAACGCATTGCAGCTGTCGAACGACGCCGCCCAGTTCGCCGGCCCGCCAGAAACGTCGCCGAGATGGTCGCCGAACATCACCAGCGTGGGAATCTTCGCGATCGTGGCGATCTGCGCCGGCGTCAGCGTGGGGCACGGCATCTCGATCGAGACGAGGCCCCTGGCGCCAGACGAGTCGATGAGCGCCGCCTGCTCTGGGAAGAATCCGGATTCCGAATGTCCCATGAGGACGGCGCCGCGCAGACGGACGGCCAGCGCAGCCATGTTCGTCCACGTGGGGTTCGGCGTCGGCAGGATCGCGTTCAAGTCGGGAATCATCTGCTTATAGAGCTCGTCAATCGCTTCAACCGGAAACTGTCCGTCGGGGAAGGTCTTGCCGTAGCTCGGGCCGAAGCGGAACACCGTCCACGCAACCTGATGGGTGGCATTGAGGATGTTCGGCAACTGGGCGGGCGGCACACGGCCCGCCTTGACGTCGGCGAAGACCGCGGCGTCGAAACCGGAGCGGGCGCGCGAGACCTGATCGGCCAGGTAGACCGAACGATTCTTCCGCACGAAGTACTCGCTCCAGCCCGATCCGTCCGTCTGGGGTGGTTTCCCAGGTCTTGCTGCTGAGGCAGCAGCCGTGCACCATGACGACGGGGACGTGGCGATCGCCGCCGGCGGAATCTGATACTGCACGTACATCTGGTTGACGGTGACCTCGCCGCTCGCGCCCGCCCCTGGTCCGGCGGTCGTGATCGTCTTCGACTCGCCGCCGACGAAGAAGCTGCCCTGGCTCTTGAGCACCAGCGGCGCCTGCGCCTTGTCCTGACGTTTGACCTGAGCGGCGGCGGGTCCGGCCAATACGCCAACGAGCGCCAGCACGAACGCTGAGCGGAGCACCCTCATAACCAGCCTCCAGGAATGTGCTTCACAATACCACTCACGACTCCGCCGGGCAGAACCAAAGGCGTCAACGCCCCGTCTAACTCCGGGGCAACAAACATCGTGCACCAGACGTTGGCGTCGTTGCCACTGACTTTATGATCGTTGGCATTTTGAGACGCGTGAAGAGCGTCGAGAGCCTGAGGGACCCTAAAGCAGCGAAAGAGCTCGGGGAGCTCAAGGAAAGGACGGCCGTGATGCGCCCATGGTGCCTTGTCGCGGCAGTGTTTTTGGCCGTGGTGTCCGTCGAACCACGTCTGTCTGCCCAAAAACAAAAGCAGCTCTTCATCAGCCTGACGGCTCCGGACGGCAAGCCCGTGGTCGGCCTGCGGGCCAACGAAGTTGGCGTCACCGAAGACGGCGTTGACTGCAAGATCGTGAATCTCGAACCCGTCGATTGGCCAATGAGGCTGCAGGTGCTGGTCGATAACGGCCGGGCCAACACCAATCCGATCAACAGCCTCCGGGACGGGCTCAAGGCAATGTTCGAGCAGATACCGGATGGCGTGGAGATGTCGCTCTATGTCACGGCGGGCACGCCACGGGCGGTCGTGAAGCCGACGGCCGAGAAGCAGAAGTTGATCGACGGGATCAACCTGATTGCACCCGACAGCGGAGCCGGCCAGTTTTTCGATGCCCTCAAGGAAGCGGCCGATCGCATTGACAAGGAGAAGACGCCGAGTTTTCCCGTCATCCTGATGGTCGGGTCAGATGTTGGAAGAATCCGGGTGATCGATCAGGACTATCAGAAGCTTCAGGCCACGGTCATCAACCGCGGCGTTACGACCCATATCATCGTCATGGCGGGCGTTACTGATAGTGGCATGAATGCGGCAGGGTCCCAGACCGAGATCGGGCTCCTCATGACCAAGCTGAGCGGTGGCCGCTACGAAGGCATCAACGCCACCACTCGTCTCACGACGCTCCTACCAGAAATCGGCAAGCAGATCGCCAAGAGCCAGGCGCGCCAGAGCCAGCAGTACCGCGTCACCTATGAACGGCCAGCCAAGGCGAACGCGCAGCCACGTATCGCTGCTGAGGTCAGGCGTGCGGGCACCGTGGATCTCTCGCTGCACGGCAACCTGCCCTAGCGGAGGGCAAGGGACCTATCTCGCGTTTCGAGCGCGCTCCGGCGGCTCGACATTCAGTGCGGGCGGGGCGCCTGGGCTAGTCCACACATCCCGCCAACCAGCGCCAGCACAAACATCGAACGGAGCACCCTCATAACCAGCCTCCAAGAATGTGCTTCACGATACCACTCAGGACCCGCCGGGCAGAACCAACGGCGTGAACGCTCCGTCTAACTCCGGGGCAACAAACATCGTGCACCAGACGTTGCCCGTCGTTGCCACTGACTCTATGATCGTTGGCATTTTGAGACGCGTGAAGAGCGTCGAGAGCCCGAGGGACCTTAAAGAAGCGTCAGGAGCTCAAGGACTCAAGGAAAGGACGGCTGTGATGCGCCCATGGTGCCTTGTCGCGGGAGTGATTCTTGCTGTGGTGTCCGTCGAACCACGTCTGTCTGCCCAAAAACAACAGCAGTTCTTCATCAGCGTGACGGCACCGGACGGCAAGCCCGTGGAGGGCCTGCGAGCCAACGAGGTCGGTGTCACCGAAGACGGCGTTGACTGCAAGATCGTGAAGATCGAGCCCGTCGAATGGCCGATGAAGCTGCAGGTGCTGGTCGATAACGGTCGGGCCAACACCAATCCCATCAACAACCTCAGGGATGGTCTCAAGGCACTGTTTGAGCAGATGCCGGACGGCGTCGAGATGTCGCTTTATGTGACGTCGGGAACGGTGCGCCCGATCGTGAAGCCGACCGCCGACAAGCAGAAGTTGATCGACGGAATCAACCTGATTGTCCCGGACACAGGCGCCGGGGAGTTTTTCAGCGCGCTCACGGAAGCGGCCGAGCGCATCGAGAAGGATAAGACGCCGAATTTTCCTGTCATCCTGATGATCGGATCAGATTTCGGAAGAATCCGTGTGCTCGATCAGGAGTATTCGAAGCTCCAAACCACGATCTACAACCATGGCGTCACCACCCACACCATCGTGACGGTCGGCGGCGCCGGCGCCACCGCCGGTGCAGCAGGGACGCAGACCGAAATCGGGATCACGTTGAGCAAGCTGAGCGGGGGCCGCTACGAAGGCATCGCGTCCCCCAGTCGTCTGACGACGCTCATACCGGAAATCGGCAAGCAAATCGCCAAGAGCCAGGCGCGCCAGAGCCACCAGTATCGCGTGACCTACGAACGGCCGGCCAAGGCGAGTGCGCAGCCCAACATCGCTGCCGAAGTCAGGCGTGCGGGCACTGTGGACCTCTCGTTGCACGGCAACCTGCCCTAGCGGAGGGCAAGGGACCCATCTCGCGTTTCGAGCGCGCTCCGGCGGCTGACATTCAGTGCGCGCGTGGCGCCTGGCGGCTAGTCCACAACCGACTGCGCCACCAGGTCTTCGAACTCGCGCTGCACTTCCTGAATGGACGTCTGCACCATCAGCACGCCCACGAGCTGCTCCTTGGGATCGACGAAGAAGTGCGTGCCCTGGGCGCCGGTCCATCCATAGGTCCCGTCGGACAACATCGTGCCGCGCGCGGCGTGATTGGTGACGACGCGGACGCTCAGGCCGTAGCCTTCGCCGGCGGGGCGCCCTGGCAGCGTGTCGAGGACGTGGGCCGCGCTCATCATCTCAACCGTCTTGCGGCTCAGCAGCCGCTTGCCGTTCAATTCGCCGCCGTTGGCCAGCATCATCCCCAGCGGAATGTAGTCTTCGGCTGTGCTGTACAAGCCGCCCGAGCCCCTGAAGTACACGTTTTTCCCCAGCGTGTCGTTGGGTGTCGGCGACTTCGTGAGGCCATTCTGGCTTCGTCCGTA
The DNA here is from genome assembly GCA_963755195.1 of uncultured Acidobacteriota bacterium. GTDB lineage: Bacteria > Acidobacteriota > Vicinamibacteria > Vicinamibacterales > CAVVIG01 > CAVQJU01. The sequence continues at coordinate 166,689 of CAVWIZ010000004.1, forward strand.
CACGGTCGCCACGCGGGGCCATTGTGCGCCGGTCGGCCAGAACGTGATGTCCTTCATCCCCAGCGGATCGAAGATGCGGCTGCGAAAGAACTGGTCGAGCGGCATCCCGGAAGTGATTTCGACGACGCGGCCGAGCGTTTCGAAGCCGGCGCCTGGGCTATACGTCCAGCGCGATCCGGGCTGGAACTCGAGCGCCGTGCCTCCCAGGCGGGGATGTAGTCGGACAGCTTCTCGCCGTCCTTGCGCGCCACCTTTTCGATGCCGCTGTTGCCCATCGGTCCGCTTCCGAGACCGGAGACATGCGTGAGCAGATCTTTGATCGTGATCTCGCGCTGCGCCGGCACGGTGTAGAACTGCAGCTCCGCGCCTCGTCCGCCACCGGCCTGTCCGCCGCCGGGCTGCGGGTTGGCTGGCTGCGCGACGCCCACCTTCATGCCGCGAAACTCTGGTATGTATCGCGACACCGGGTCGTTCAGGTGCAGCTTGCCTTCCTCGATCATCATCATGACGGCCACGCCGACAACCGGCTTGGTCATCGAGGCGATGCGGAACATGGCGGCCGGCGTCATCGGCTGCTTCGACTCCAGGTCCATGACGCCCCGCGCGGAGAGGTGGACCACCTTGCCCTTGCGCGCCACGATCGGTGACGGCGCCGGCAAGGTCGCCGGCGTCGATACGTCGCGCGATCATCTGGCTGATTCGCTGCAGCCGCTCCGCCGACATCCCGACGTCTTCTGGCTTCGCCGTCGGCGACGACGCCGCGACGGCAGACAGGGCGAGGGCGGTCAACGACAGGAACACGACGAGAGACCCAAAGGCTCGAATCATTGGCGGATTATCGCCGCGATGGCCTGGGAGTTCAAGAACTGCGTGGGGGAGTCTGAGGCGGCTGGACCCTATCGGCTCGCGTCGTGCACGCGGACGTTTCTGGTGTGTGCCGCATATTCCAGAATCTGTTTGTCGGCCGTCAGGAATGTCGCGTCGAGCTGACGGGCGGTGGCTACCAGCAGTCGATCCATCGGATCGGCAAGCGCGGATCGCGGAATGTGGCCGGCGTCGATCGCGACCGCCGCTGACAAGTCCGCCAGGCGGACGTCTCCGAGGCGCAGAGCGCCCTGGATCCACTGCTCGATCGGACGCGAGAATTGAAGGCTCCCAGCCGCATGGAGAGCGGTCACTTCGAACAGGCTGACCGGAGACACTCGAACGAGTTCGCTCGACTCGGCGCGCGATAACAGGCGCCGCGTTCCTCGGCCGATGCGGCGCTCGCGCCCCTCGACGCTCCAAATCCACACATGCGTGTCGAGGAGAAACACTGCCCTAGCGGTTGATGTCGTACTCGCCGTCGATCGGATCGAACGGTCGCTCGTACTTCAACACGGTGCCTTTCATGCATCCAAACAGCGGCTGCTTCTTCGACGGCTGGCAGGGCACGAGCCTTGCGACAGGCTTGCCGTGCTTCGTGATGGTGTATTCGACGCCTGTGTCCCGTACGTTGTCCATCAGTTCCAGGCACCGCGCCTTGAAGTCCGCCGCGGCGAGCGTCGGGCTGGTCTCCCTGGCGCGCGAGATTTTCTTCCGCTTCCCGCCAGGCGAGACTTCAGACATGACCAGAATATTATGACTATATAACGATGACGTCAAGCCGGGCATCGGACCGAACAGCCTTGTATTTGCGCGGGTCCTATCGCGCCGAGCAGGGGGTGGGATTCCAGCCGGCGGCGTCGGGAAGCTTCTTGAAATCCGTCGTCGTCAGATACGACCCTCTCGAGTAGACGGGATCGTCCACCTTGGTCGTGACGGTGAACCAGACGTCGCCGTTTGGCATCGTGTTGCGGTCGACGTACTCGGTCAGGACGGTCTTGTCGCTGTACGGCGCGCCGTTCTTGCGCACGTAGCCCGCGCGCAGGTTGGTGGTCACGACCTTCAGGTTTCCAGTCCGCGGCGCGCCACGCCCGGCGGCGTATTGCCACTCGGCCGCGGACTGGCCCTGCCAGCTCGGGGCCTCGTTTCCCGCGGCGGCCGCCGCCGCACCGAAGCGCAGAAGACGCGTTTGCGTGCCGGCGTCGGTGTCGATGCGGAGTGTGCTGTCGTCCTGCCAGGTGATGTGCAGCCGGCCGGGGACGCGCATGATGTTGGCGGCGCCGTACGAACGGCACTGCTCGCCGGCGGCCTCGTCCTTCGCCGGATCCCAGGTGTCGGCCACGCGGCGGCCTTCGGCGTTGAGCATCAGCGAGTCGTACACGCCTTTCTTCGGCGTGACCATCCGGAACTTCCAGTCTTCGCTGATGACTGACACCCAGTAACCGGTGAGATCGATTGCGGCCGCCTCGCGCGCCGTGGCCGGCGTGCCGCGCCCGCCGCCGCGCTGCGCGCGCATCGTGACAGGCGCTACGAGCACGCACGCCGCCGCGACAACCGCCAACACTCTCATCGTTGCGTCCCTAGCCCCTAGTCCCCAGCCCCCAGCCCTAGTCGACCGTCTGGCCGGGGCTGCCCCAGGTAAATCCATCGCTCGTCCGCTTCAGCTTCAACATCAGCGCGCGGTACTCGCCGGCCACGCGCGAAGGCCGGCAGACAATGACGACCTCGTCGCCGACCTTGAGCGTTTCGCGGTTCACGCCCTGGCTGCCGAGTTGCGTGGTGCCGCTCCACTCGACGGCCCATCGCTGCACCACGCCCTTGTCGTCGGCCGCCATCATGTGCACGAAGGAATGCGGGTTGCGGTAGACGAACTGCACCAGCTTCCCCTCGAGCTTGATTTCCCTGGTGACGTCGTACGTCGCCGCATAGGAATGATGGGCGTATGCGGTCGTGCCGGCGCCAGCCATCGCAGCCATCGCGAGTAACAGAAGCTTACGCATCACTTCTTCTCCTGAAGGCTCTTGTACACCGCCTCGACGAACATGTCCGTCGTCCACGAACCCGCGGTCGACCCGTACCGCCCGTCGAAGTCCATGGTCGGCCTGGCGGCCTTCACCTGCGCGACCGTCATGCCCTTGCCAATCGCGTCCTTCACGCGATCGCGAATCATCGTCAGCATGTTCCGGTACGACGCGACGTCCGCCGTGTCGCACAACCGCCCGCGCCCTGGAACGATCCACGTGCCGCCTTGTCCTCGATATTCGGCCACGGCGAGATCGAGCACGCGATTGAGCCCATCGATCACGCCCTGAATGCTGCCGCCCTTCGCGACGTCGATCAGCGGATAGCTGATCGTCGAGAGCAGGTTGCCCGCGCTGATGACCTCCGAGTGGCGGAAGAACACGAGGCTGTCGCCGTCGGTGTTCGCCGCCGGCGCGTGATAGACGATCACCGCCTCGCCGTTGAAGTACTCGGGCAGTTTCTGGAACTCGTCGAAGTAGGTGTCGGTCGGCTGCGCGGCCGCCGGTTGACCGGAGAGCCGATTCTGCACGTTCTCGTGCGCGACGATCGCGGCATGCCGTCCGATGCTCTCGACAGCGCTGCCGAATCCGCCGCCGCGCGGAAAGAAGCCGGACGCGGCGATCTTCTCGTTGCCGCCCACGTGTTCCGGCGCCGCGCTCGTGTTGACGATGTAGCGAACCGGCCTGGCGGGAGCAGGGGAGCTGATCACACTGTTCATGTACGGGCTGGCCCAGCCCCACATGTTGGGGCAGTTGGCGCCGAAGCAGGTGTTGGGCCCAGGTGGAGTGACGGCGCTGTTGGCGAGCTGGTTGACGGCCGCCAGCACCTTGTCGGTCATCGCCGCCGACCCGGTGTTCACGAGCAGCACGCCGTCCGCGCCCATCGACACGGTGATGTTCATGCCATCGGCCACCAGCATGTAGACGTTGCCCTGGACCGGCAGGATATGGACCTGGCCGTCTTTCGGACTCTGTTCAGCGATGCTCTTCTCGCCGGACACGGCCGAGCGCGACGCGGGAACCTTGACCGTCGCTCCCGCGGCCGCATTGCCGAGTGTTGCGCGGTACTCGGGGTACAGCGTGGTCACGCCCCCGCGCGTCGGCTCGACGGGAATCCAGTCGTCCCGCTTGAGCCATTCGGTGAGCGCCGTGTTCTGGCCTGGAAGGAAGTGCGGCACGTGATGGCGGTCGGTGCCGCCGTTTTCGGCGAACGACGATCCGTTGCAGGTTTCCATCGCGACGTTCGAGTTCACGTCGATCGTGTACGTCGTCGACTCCACGTACGGCTCGTCCATGTAGATCGGGTCGTCCACCGACGTGACGATGGTGAGGATGTCGGCGTGACGGGTGATGTAGTCCGTCATCGTATACAGATCGCTCGTCTGCGGCCCGCCGCGCTTGAGGTAGCCGTCCTTCAGGTGCGTCGTCGTGATCTTGAGCGTGTTGCCGACCCATTCGCCGGTGGAGAAGCCGGTCCAGCTGTGCGGCGCCCAGGCCGGCGGATGGGGGCGGCCGTCCATGAAGATCGGCCAGTCGAGCGATCGCATGAACTGGATGTGATAGGCGCGGACGTCGCGCGTGAGTGGGTCTTGTTCTTTCAGGATGCGCGCTCCACCGAGGCCGCGCCACTGGTGCGGCGCCGAGTGCGGCCGGCATTGGTATTCGGGTGTTCCCCAGATCGATTCAGCGGTGGTGTCGGCCCGCTGGCGACCTGCCGCGTTGAACGGAATCCCGAGATAGTCGCCAAGCGGCGGCTGAGCGGTGGTGTCTTCTTCGTTGTTCGTGAGGTTCCATTCGCCCGCGATGTCTGGAGGATTGGCCGGGCGAGGGGGCTGCGCCGACAGCGGCACGATGAGCAGGGTCAGCGCGGCGAGCGCGAGGAGATGCCACGCCATCGCTCGATTGACGTTATTCATAGCCTCCCACGAGATGCGCCGATTATAGGCCCATCCGCCTTCGCGCGACGCGCTACGGCGAACAAGTCCTCCTGGGGCGCGACGCGCTACGGCGGACAAGTCGCGAGTGCTGGTGTTCGGGCCGCTAGGTATGGGCGCCGCAGCGGGCGAGCCGCTGCCGCCGCGGCATCATTGGGTCGAGTGAACGGCGACCTGGGCGCTCGCGGGCACTCTTCGGCGAGGCGTGGCGGTTTTCTCGGTCGCCGGGTCCCCTGGAGAAGAAGAGGAAGAGTCCATGGCGGCGGCAGGGGCGGACGACCCCACTCGCACCTCCACGTCCACGACCTTCCCAAGGTCCGGCTCGGCATACTTTGCGACGGGCTTCTCGAAGGGCTTCTTGATCTCGCGTTTGCGGGCCGCCGCCTGTCGGGTTTCTCCGGAGAACGACGACGCCAGGATCTTCTTCTCCGTGAAGTCTTCAGGAACGGTTCGCGCACGACGCCGCCAGGTGATTTGGACGATGCCCCAGACGAGCCATGCCACCCATGCCACCTTCAGAAGCGTTGAGAGCTCGCCGAGGAGATTCATGTAAGTCATGGCAGACAATCCCCTGCTAATCAACCCACACGAAACTCGATGATCCGGCCAGCGAGTATTGCGTGAGTAGTGCATCGAAGATCGGTGCGCGCTCGCTCTCCTTCGCCATCGCGGCGCGGAGCGCCTGGTCGATGTTGGTCTGGTTGTCTTGATTCAGCACAAGGATGATGACCACGCGGCGCTGGTTGGACGTATCGCCCGGACGAGCCGTCGGTGCGTGATGACCGACGTTGAGCTTTCGGACGGGAATCGGACGAGACACCGCCCTGCGCACCCACGTCGCAATCTTTTCCGCGCGCCGGCCCGCGCGCCGCTCTTCTTCAGCGCGCCCCTGTTCGATCGTGACACCGCTGGGAATCTCTTCCGAGCTGGCGCCGACGCAGATGATTTCCTTCGCGTTGTTCAGAACCGCCTTCATCTCGGCGGTGAATTCCGGCTGCGCGAGTCCGTTCTCGAGGGCCAGGTCCGAGCCGAAGCGCCAGCGGAACTCGTCCGTGAAGAGAAGAATCCTGAAAGAAGCGTGTCGTCCAGCCAGGTCGGCGACGTTCCTGACGATGATCGACCGCGCCACTTCGTGGGGCTTCGGACCGAGCGACGGCCCGAGTTCGACCACGCTCGCATAGAGAAGACACCCGCCGGCCAGCACGAATCCGATGGCAGACAGGTACCACCTAAACGCTGCCGATCGCGACCGCCATTGGCGCTCCGGCGTGACTGGAGTCGGCGAAATGATGGACATGATTTTCCTGACCCTGGGTTGTGCAGGATTGAGGCCAGGGTTTGGGCGGCCAAGAAGTCCGCTCAGATGCGGTTTGTGTTAGCGCGGCTGCCCGTCCGTGCAAACAAATACGTGAGCGCCGAACACAATTCCGTCAGCGGTGGGGCACCAACTGACAAGAACTGCCATGCGGCCACGACACTAATTGGCAACCCCCGAATCTCCGGCCTTGTGTTGCGGCAGGGGTGCCATCCGTGCGGGCGCGTCGAGCGAGTACAAGGCGTCTCTGTCCTCTGGCGCGGGCCGAGGCGAGTCAGCCGGCCAGAACGAAATCGATGCTGATAACATGTGCGCCATGCGTCCCTGTTTTCTGCGAGCGCTTCTCACCACCAGCGTCCTCGTCTCGTTCGTGTTCTCGGGCGTCGTGCCCACGCCGCTCGTCGGCATCGTGGCGACGGCGCAAGGCAACACCGAGGCGGCGAAGATCGCGAACCCGGTGGCCGCGACGCCGGAGTCGATTGCTTCGGGTAAGCAGGTCTATCAGCGATATTGCCGGAGCTGCCACGGCGTCAACGCCGAGGGCGGATCCGGGAGCGACATCAGCCCGCCGGCACCCGATCTGACCGGAACCGCGTGGAAGCACGGGTCAACCGATGGTGAGATTTTCTCGGTGATCAAGAACGGTGTCCCGCCGGAACTCAACATGGAGCCGTGGGGAGACCGCATCAGCGACACCAATATCTGGAGTGTCGTGAACTACCTGCGGTCTCTAGCGAAAAAGAAGTAGGGGCTGGAGGCTAGGGGCTGGGGACTAGAGACTAGGGGGGCTAGGGGTTCTTCCTCGGCCCCAGCCCCCAGCCCCTAGTCCCTAGCCCCCGGCCTCTGGTTCGTTCACTTCGACAGCACGTCAGGCCTGACCTGGAACTTCACCAGCTTGCTCGTGGTTCCTTTGCCGCCTTCCGCGTGGAACGGCGCGCGCGTCGCGTAGGTCGACCAGACCGCCTTCCCCTTCCAGCCGGCGTTCGCGTTGTCGATGCGGCCGTCGATGCCTTTGCCGTAGAAGCCCATCGGATAGGGCACGCGGAAGGTCAAGAACTTGCCGTCCACGAGCGCGAGCAGGCCTTCCGACCCGTTTCCGGTGGCCAGCGGAATGTCCTTGCCCATGCCGAGCATGTCGAAACGATCGACGAAGTTGTAGTAGGCCGAGTCGGCGCTCGCGGAATCCTGCGCGCCCTTGTAGTTCGGCCCGGGATACGCGTAGAAAACCCAGCCTTCAGGGCAGTGCTGGCCGGTGGCCGTCGGGCCGTTCAGCGGCCCTTTGCACTTGCGGCGATCGAAGCTCACGAGCTGGCCGCTCGACAGCGTCGTCCAGACGATGCCCTGGCTGTCCACGTCCATCCCACGCGGCGCGAAGCCTTGACCCGACGCCTTCGGATTGTTGAACGGCACCTCGTAGATCTCCGACAACGCGGTCACCGACGGGTTTGGTCCGGGCGTCAGGCGTACGAGCGATCCCGGCATGCCGAGAACCGATCCCCAGATGGAGCCGTCCACCGGGCTCGGCGCCACACCGTAGAACGGCGCATTGATGCGCTTGTCTTTGGCCGGATCCATCGGGGCGTCCGGTTCCGTGTACGCATCGCGCTTTCCGTTGCCGTTGGTGTCGAGGACGAACACCGTCCAGCCCTGCGCCTTCTGTTCGTCGTGAGTCTTGTCGTAGATCTTCGTATCGAACCAGCCTTCAACCGGGCCGCCGCCCGTGTACCAGAGCACGTCGTTATAGTCGAAGTTCAGGTGGTGCGTGCCGAAGCAGGTGTCGATGGTCGTGACCTGCTTCGTTTTCGGGTCGTACATCTGCATCTGCCGGCCGCTCTGCGCGATTGGGAACGCGACCGCCGACGGATGCGTCGAGCCTTGCTGACAGAACGCCGGCGTCTGGTTCGGACGGATTCGCGCCGCAATCCAGACGCGGCCCTGTTTATCCATCGAGAAGCTGTGCGCGTTTGCCTGGCTGGTCCAGATCGCTTCCTCGCCCCAGTACGGCGAGGGCTGTGCGGGCGGTGTTTGCGCCTCGCTCGGCGTCTTCGGGTCGCGGACCGTCAGCTTCACTTGCGTGGCGGTGTTTCGCGTCGGGTCGACGACAGGCATGTAGTCGGCGCTGGCTTCGAGTGCGCCGTAGATCGATCCGTTCGCGTTCACGTTGGGATCGCGCTTGTCCGTCACAATCTCGTCGTGGAGATACGCCTTGGGGTCGGCCCAGTCCCACATGGTGACGACGACGTTGCGCTCGCGGCCCTGTGGCCGCGGCGGCGCCGCTGCCGGCAGCTCGCCGGCCGCGATCCGATCGGTCCAGTCCGCCCACATGCCCAGCGCGCGGCGCCGGCCCACTTGCGTGAACCGTGCGCTCATGCCGCCGCCGGCCTGCCCGGACTGAATGCGGCGATCCCACGCGTCCGCGGACGTTTCGAATGTGCCGAGCGCTTTCGGAATCTCGCGAGTCGCGGGATTGCCCATCTGGTGACAGCCCGTGCAGCCATCGGTGTTGACGATGTTCCGAATCCACTCGCCCTGACTCTTGACGTTCGGCGAGATCCCATTGCCTTGCGGCCCGGTGCCGGGGAAGTCGCTCTTCGGCGGCAGCTGCAGCAGGGCCAGCCAGTACTGCGCGGGATAGTAGGCCGCGGCGGCCTTGGCGGTTGGCGCCGCCACGGCTTTCAGATTCAGCGTCTTGCCCGGCGCCGACTGCACTTTCGGCGAATCCACGAGCCCATAGCCGCGGACCCAGACGTCGTAGTTCGCTTTCGGCAAGTCGGGCACGAGGTAGCGGCCGCGGTCGTCGGTCGCCACGCTCTTGATCAGCTTGGTCGGCAAGTCTCTGGTTTCCGCGATGACCCAGACACCGGCCTCCGGCCCCTGCGGGCCCGTGACCACCCCCCCGATATCGTCATTGTCGATCGCGACGGCTCCCGTGGCGACCTGACCGGCGCGTAGTCCGGCAAATGAAACAGCCACGAACACAGCAATGGCGAGCGCCGCGACGACGTACGGAATTCTTCTGATCATGTAGCCTCCAACGGAGCGGGATGGACGAGGCGTCCCGCGGCACAGTAGCGCCGCGGCATCGCGCTGTCAACTTGATGGCGGGGACTGGGGACTGGGGACTGGGGGCTAGGGGCTAAGGGCTAGGGGCTAGGGGCTAGGGGCTAAGGGCTAGGGGCTGGTGGCTGGGGCAGCGGCCAATGAGCAAGGCAAGTTGATCTTCGCGGCTGAGCCCTTAGCCCTCAGCTCTTAGCCCTAGCCCCGAGCCCCCAGCCCCTAGCCCCTTGCCCCTTGCCCTGTCTATTACTTGATGATCACCCCGGACGGCGCGCCGGGCGCCGTCGGCACGGTCGAGGGCGCGCAGGCCCGCAGCGCCCGATCGACGTTCAATCGGCCGCTGGTGCTGACGCGGCCCGCCAGTGCGGGAATGGGGTCCACGTTGTTCAAGATGGTCGTCTTCAGCATCGCCGTGTCGATGGCGCACCTCGCCAGAATCAGGGCGGCCGCGCCGGAGACATACGGGGTGGCCATCGACGTGCCGCTGAAGTACTGATACGTGTTGCCGATGGTCGTCGACAGAATACCGACGCCGGGCGCTGCCACATGGACCGACGACCCGAAGTTGGAAAACGACGCCAGATGATCGGTGTTGTTGGTGGCGGCGACGGCAATGATGTTCGGCGCGTGGTAGCTGGCGGGATACGAAGGCGAAACGTCGTTGCTCGCGCCGCTGTTTCCCGCGGCCGTCACGAACAGCATGGCGTTGGCGTTGGCCTTGTTGATCTCGTCGAGCAGCGCCTGCGAGAACCCTCCGCCGCCCCAACTGGCCGACAGAACGCGCACGTTGGCGCCAGCCGCGAAGAAATTCTTTGCCTGAATCGCAAACTCGATGGCGTTGATGGCGTCGGATGTGGAGCCGCTTCCGGTGTTGTCCAGGAACTTCAAGCCCATGATGCTCGCGTTCCAATTCACCCCGACGACGCCGAGCCCGTTGTTGCCGGTCGCGCCGATCGTGCCCGAGACGTGGGTGCCGTGATTGTTGTCATCTTGCGGATCGCAGGTCTTCGTAATCGCATCGAAGCCGTGCGTGCCCGCGGCGCAGAGGATCGATACGCCGCCGATCGTGACGGTGAAGGCGGCCGGCGCCTTCCAGACGTTGGCCGCGAGGTCGTCGTGCGTGTAGTCGAGGCCCGTGTCGACGACGGCGACCACGTTGGCCCGCGATCCGCTCGCGACGGCCCATGCCGACGCCGCGTGGATGTCAGCGCTTGCGCTGCCAGCCTGGCCCCCGATGGTTTGAGCCGTATTCAGGAGTCCCCAGAGGCTGGGAAACTGCGGGTCGTTCGGGGCGACGGACGCGTACCAGAGGTAATTCGGTTCGGCGTACTCAACCACCGCGCGGGTCCTCAATGAGGCCACGAGCGCTTGCACGTTGAGCCGGCGAGAACGCACGCGCCTGAAGTCGCGGCCGACCGTTTCGTTCTCATTGGCATCGAGGTCTCGTTCCAGCTGAAGGCGCTCCGACTGGGCGAGCTGACGCCTGAATTTCACGATCACTTCGCCGGCGACGGCGTTTCTGCCGTTGACCGAAACGGTTTGAGGGGTTGGCCGCGTCTGCGCCCGTCCGAGCCCGCTGATGACCACTGCCACGGCGAGCATTGCGGAGACCGGCAACGCCAGACGAATCCGGCTCTGGCGGAATTCAAACGCCAGCCGGCGACGAACGCGGTCGTGTGTCAAATGTGGCACGTTGGCGGTGATAGCCATGATCGCAAGGGCTGGGCCACGCTAATGCCCTGAATGGCCGCCCGCGAGGGGGGCCATGTGTATCGATCCGGAGCATCCCGCTGTACAGATCTGGTGCACACTAACCCTTTACTTGGCCTGAACTTGTCAGGCAGAATGACCCCACGTCGGCATCGACCGTTGCCAGACGGCCCCGAAGAACAGGGCCGTGGGAGCCGTTGCTGTGGAGGATGCGAAGCGTTTCCGGCGCAGGGTCTCCGCGCTCCTCGTCGGCGGCTCGGTCGCCGCGTCGCTATCGGTCCAGACGGCGCAGATCCCCGCCCCCGCCACGTCTCCACTCCCCAGGTCGGTCATCGATCAGGTACTGCATCACCTGCCATAACCAGCGGCTCCGTACCGGCCGGACTCGCGCTCGACACCCTGGACCTCGGCGCGCCAGGCGCCAACGCGGAGGTCTGGGAGAAAGTGATCGCGAAGCTTCGCGCCGGCTCGATGCCGCCGCCCGGACTGCCGCGGCCCGACGCGGCCACGTATCGCGCCGTGGCGAGCGCCGCTGGAGCGCGACATCGACCGCGCGTGGGCGGCCAATCCGAATCCCGGCCGGATCGGCGCGGTCCATCGCCTCAATCGCGCGGAATACAACAACGCGATTCGCGATCTGTTCGCGCTCGACCTCGACGTGAAACCGCTGCTGCCCGGCGACGAGACCGCGGACGGCAGCTTCGACAATTTCGCGGACTGTCCTCTCGATTTCGACCGCGCACCTCGAGCGCTACATGTCGGTGGCTCGTCAGGTCACGCGGCTCGCGACGGGTCTGCCGCCGGCGAGCCCGGCGATCGAGACGTTCGAGATTCCGCTGCACGTGATGCAGGACGATCGGCAGAGCGAAGATCTGCCGTTCGGATCGCGCGGCGGCATCGCGATTCGCCACGACTTTCCGGTCGACGGCGAGTACCTCATCAAGGTTCGCCTCCAGCGGCAGTATCAGGACTACCTCAAAGGGCATGGGATGGCCGCAGCAGCTCGACGTCCGCCTCGACGGCAAGCTGCTGAAGCGGTTCACGGTCGGCGGCAAGGCGCAGGGCAGGCCCGCGGCCGCCAGTTACGCCGGCGACGGCGAGCCCGGCTTTGCCGGCGATGACTCGTGGGAAAAGTACATGCAGATCGGCGGCGACGCCGGCTCTGGAGATCCGCGTGCCCGGTGGACGCCGGCCCGCACATCGTCGGCGTGTCGTTCGTGCGGGAGCTGTGGGAGCCGGAAGGTCTTCCGCAGCCGCTGCAACGGGGCCGCGTCATCACGAACGACCAGGTGTACATGGACTACGCGAACGTGGGCTCGGTCCAGATCGGCGGTCCGTACACGACATGCAGGGCCGGCGAAGGACACGCCCAGCCGCCGCGCGATCTTCGTCTGCCAGCCAAGGCCGCCGCGGAAGAGCGCGCCTGCGCCACGACAGATCCTCTCGAGAATGGCCCGGCTCGCGTATCGCCGGCCCGTGACGAACGCGGACGTGCAGACGCTGCTCGAGTTTTTCGATATCGGGCGAGACGGCTCCAGCCGGCCCCCGACGTAGCGGAGCGGAGTCGGGAGACTTCGACGCCGGGATTCAGTTCGCGCTCGAGCGCATGCTCGTCGACCCGGACTTCCTCCTGCGCGTCCATAAGCCTTTGCCCTCGGACGCACGTAGCGATCGGAAGCGGCCGGGCCGCGACGCTGCCCGTTCGCGCCGTCCATCGCCTCAGCGATCTCGAAGTCGCGTCGCGCCTGTCGTTCTTCCTCTGGAGCAGCATCCCCGACGATCGCCTGCTCACGCTGGCCGAGCGCGGCCAGCTGACGAATCCGCCGATTCTCGAAAGGAAGTGCGGCGCATGCTGGCCGACCCGCGCGCCGCCGATGCGCTCGTCGACGAACTTCGCCGCCCAGTGGCTGAATCTGCGCCGCGTCGAGGAAGTGGTGGTCGATCCGGAGCGCTATCCCAACTACGACCTGAGCCTGCTGCAGGCGTTCCAGCGGGAAACGGAGCTGTTTGTCGGCAGCACGCATCCGCGAGGATCGCAGCGTCGTCGACCTCCTGAACGCCGACTACACGTTCGTCAACGAGCGGCTGGCGCGGCACTACGGCATTCCCGGGATCTACGGCAGCCGCTTCCGCCGCGTCACGCTCCCGAACCACGATCAGCGCGGCGGATTGCTCGCCCAGGGCGCGCTGCTGGCGACGACGTCGTATCCGGATCGCACGTCGCCGGTGCTGCGCGGCAAATGGCTGCTGAACAACATCTTCGGCTTGCCTGTGCCGCCGCCTCCTCCCGGCGTCGACACCAACCTGACGGAGAACAAGCCGGGCGCGGCGCCGGCGTCGATGCGCGAGCGGCTGGCGCAGCACCGGCAGAATCCCTCGTGCAACAGTTGTCATTCGGTCATCGATCCGCTCGGGTTCGCGCTGGAGAATTTCGACGTCATCGGCGGATGGCGGACGGTTGACGAAGCGGGCAAGCCGGTCGACGCGAGCGGCACCACGGTGAGCGGCGCGAAGGTCGACGGGCTGTCCGGACTGCGGGCGCTGCTGCTCGACCAGCCCGAGCAGTTTCCGCGCACGGTCACCGAGAAGCTGCTGGCCTACGCGCTCGGCCGAAGGCTCGAGTACTACGATCGGCCGGCGGTGCGAAAGATCGTCCGCGACGCCGCGGCGCACGACTACCGCTGGTCGTCGCTCATTCTGGGGATTGTCAAGAGTCCGGCGTTTCTGATGCGGGCGTCCACCGGCGCGTTGAAGCTGACAGCGACAGAGTCAAGGAGACGATGGCGATGGCGTTTCTGTCACGAAATCGTTGCCGCGGCGGACCGTCCTGCGGGGGCTGGGCGCGACGCTGGCGCTGCCGTTCCTCGAGGCGATGCTTCCCGCCTTCTCGCCGCGCGGGCGGCGGCCGCGAAGCCGGTGCACCGGTTCCAGACGTTCTATGTGCCGAACGGCATGGCCATGGAGTACTGGTCGCCGAAAGGGGAGGGAACGCGCCTTCGAGCTCTCGCCCATTCTGGAGCCGCTGGCGCCGTACCGGAATCAGATGCTCGTGCTGTCGGGCATCAAGGCGAGCTGGAACTACATCCACGCCGGCGCCTCCGGATCGTTTCTGACCGGCACGGCGCGCGGCGGACAAAACCGAAATCGAGATCATCGCCGACGTGTCGATGGACCAGCTGCTCGCGCGGCACTTCGCCAGCGAGACGCAGGTGGCGTCGCTCGAGCTGTCGATGGACGCCCCGGCCAACGCCGGCGCGTGCACCGGCAACCTGAGCTGCGTCTACACGCACACGCTCTCGTGGCGCAGCCCGACGCAGCCGCTGCCGATGGAGTGGAATCCGCGCGCGGTGTTCGAGCGGCTGTTCGGCGACAGCGGCAGCACGGACCGGACGGCGCGCGAAGCGAGGCTGCGGCAGCACAAGAGCATTCTCGACTCGGTGACCGAGAAGCTGGCGAGCCTCAAGAAGGATCTCGGACCGCAGGATCAGATCGAAGGTCGACGAATACACCGAGGCGGTTCGCGACGTCGAGCGGCGCATTCAGACGAGCCGAGGAGCAGCGCGACATCGAGCTGCCGACGATGGAGCAGCCGCAGGGCGCGCCGCCGGTCTTCGAAGATCACCTGGCGCTGATGCTGGACCTGCAGCTGCTGGCGTTTCAGTCCGATCTCACGCGCGTCATCTCGTTCATGATCGGCAAGGAGCAGAGCGCGCGCCCGTATCCGCAGATCGGCGTGCCCGAGGCGCACCATCCGCTGTCGCATCACAACAACGTTCCGGAGCTGATCGCGCAGATGTCGAAGATCAACCGGTATCACACGCAGTTGTTCTCGCAGTATCTGGCGAAGCTGCGCGCGACGCCCGACGGCGACGGCTCGCTGCTCGATCACATGACGATCCTGTACGGCTCGGGCATTTCCAACAGCACGCGGCACTCGGGCGACAACCTGCCGCTGCTGCGTGGTGGGCGGCGGGGCGGGACGCTCAAGGGCGGCCGGCACCTCAAGTACACCGACAAGCCGATCGATGGCCAACCTGCTGGTGACGCTGATGGACAAGATGGACGTGCCGGTCGAGCAGATCGGCGGCAGCACCGGCAAGCTGCCGCTCGACACGCTGTCGGGAGTGTAGAACAGCTCTGCCACGAAGACACGAAAGCACGAAGACAGGAAGTGTACTTCAGCTTCTTCGTGCTTTCGTGCCTTCGTGGTTAAGGGCGATGGGTGAAACGGCGTGGTCATATGCACCGTCTGATCGTGATTGCGCTGTCCGGGCTCCTGCTGGCGCGGCCGGCCGGCCGCCGCTTGTCGACGCGGCCCGGAACGCCGACCGGGACGCGCTGCGCGCGCTGCTCCAGAAAGGCGCGAACGTCAACGCCGCCGAGGCGGACGGCACCACCGCTCTTCACTGGGCGAGCTACCGGGACGATGTGGAAAGCGCCGACCTGCTGATTCGCGCCGGCGCCAAGGTGAACGCGGCGAACGATCTCGGCGCCACGCCGCTCTGGACGGCCAGCCAGAACGGCAGCGCGCCGATGGTCCGGCGGCTGCTGGCGGCCGGCGCCAATCCGAACGCCGCGCTGCTCGCCGGCGAGACGCCGGTGATGGTGGCCGCTCGCTCGGGCAATCCCGCGGTCGTCGAACAGCTGATCGCCAAAGGCGCCAACGTGAACGCGCGCGGCGCGCGCGGCCAGACGGCGCTCATGTGGGCGGTGTCGCAGAAGCATCCCGATGTCGTGAAGGTGCTGCTCGCGCACGGCGCCGACGTTCACGCCCGCTCGGACGCCTGGAGCCAGGTGATGGCCGTGCCGCCGCACGGCTATCTTCCGTACAACCAGGCGATCCCGCCCGGCGGCGACACGGCGCTGCTGTTTGCCGCGCGCGTCGGCGATCTCGCATCGGCGAAGCTCCTCGTGGCCGCCGGCGCCAACGTGAACGATGCCGATGCCTGGGGCGTCAGCGCCACGACGCTGGCCGCGCACTCCGGCTACCGGGAGCTGGTGGAGTTCCTGCTCGAGAAGGGCGCCGACCCGAACGCGGCCGCGGCCGGCTTCACCGCGCTGCACGAGGCGATCATGCGCCGCGACGAGCGGATGGTGGGCGCGCTCCTCGCCCACGGCGCGGACGCGAACGCGCCGCTTCGGACGTGGACGCCGACGCGCCGGTCATCGCGACGACTTCAATTTCGCGCCCGAGCTCGTCGGCGCGACACCGTTCTGGCTGGCCGCGCGCTTCAGCGAACCGGGCGTCATGCGCCTGCTGGTGAAACACGGCGCCGATCCGCTGTTCGTGCACCACGGCGAGCACGTGGTCGAGGGGCAGGGCGGCAACGGGTTTCAACACCGGACCGAGGTGACGACGGCGCTGATGGCCGCGACCGGAATGGGCGGCGGCCGACGGCGTGGGTTCAACCCGACCGCGGCGAGCGCGAAGCGCTGACGCTCGAAGCGGTCAAGCTGGCGCGTCGAGCTCGGCGTCGACGTCAATGCCGCCAACACCGACGGCCGCACGGCGCTCGATGCCGCCAGGGCCTCAAGTACGACACTGTCGTCACGTTTCTCGTCGAGCACGGCGCCAAACCTGGAATCAAGACCGGCCAGCCGGCGCCGAGGAACGCTGATGCGGTGCGTTGACAAGGGCGATCGATGGTCTGAGAATGGGCCGCCCCAGGCTGAACCTGGTGTGTGAGGGAGGTGTCTCTCGTGGGTACAACACTCGTGTTCTGGGCGCTGTTGATGGCCTTGCAGGGGCCACAAACGCCGGCGTCATCACAGTCGCTCGACTTCGGTTTCTTCAAGGCGAAGGTTCAGCCGATTCTCCTCGCCAAGCGTCCCGGCCATGCCCGCTGCATCGCGTGCCACGGGCAGGGAACCCCGTTGCGTTTTCAGCCGCTGGCAAAGGGAAGCACGACCTGGACCGACGATGAGGCGCGCAAGAGTTTTCAGGCGATTCAGCGCGTGGTGGTGCCCGGCAGCGTGAAGAGCCGTCTCCTTCTTCACGCGCTCGAAGAGCAGGCGGGCGGCGATTTCTATCACAGCGGAGGCAAGCACTTCACCTCGCAGAACGATCCGGAGTGGCAGGTGCTGAAAGCGTTTGTACTTGGACAGGTGAACTAGGCGGAAATGCAACCACGAAAGCACGAAGTCACGAAGCGATCCTGTGCGAAGAGATTCTTCGTGCCTTCGTGTCTTCGTGGTTAACGATGTAAACAGAGGAGTTGATGCGATGACAATTACTCGAGGGCTTCGGCCGTATCTGGCGGTGGCAGTCGGGATCTTGTTGTGCGCGTTGTCCACGTTGTCCACGGGGGCGGCGGACAACGACGGTAAGGGCAAGAAGGTCCGGATCATCCAGACCAACAGCGCGGGAGACAACGTTCACATCATCGATCCCGTGACGAATAAAGTGGTAGGGGTGATCGACGGGATCGAAGTGAACCACGGAGCGGCCGTCGCCCCGGACGGCAGTCGCATCTACGTCAGTGACGAAGCCGACAGCACGCTCGACGTCGTCGACGTGAAGACGCTCAAGGTCATCAAGCGCATTCCCCTCAGCGGACACCCCAACAACATCGCCATCGGGCGCGATGGCCGCCGCGTCTACGTCGGCATCATCCAGGCGCCGGGCGGTGTTGACGTGATCGACACGGCCTCGATGCAGAATGTCAAGACGCTTCCGACGAAGGGCACGATCCACAACGCCTATGTCACGCCGGACGGCAAGTACGTGGTGGCGGGCTCCATTCAGGGGAAGACCGTGAACGTGTTCGACGCGCAGACCGAACAGCCCGCGTGGGTGCTCGACATGGACCTGGGGGTCCGGCCGATGGCGTTCGCGGCAAACGGCGACGGATCGACGAAGTGGATATTCGTCCAGTTGACCGACTTCAACGGCTTTGCCGTCATCGATTTCGCGACCCGTAAAGAAATCAACCGCATCAAGAATCCCGACCTGCCACCCGGGAAGGCGACCGTGCCCGAAGGCTCCGATCCCTCGCACGGCATGGCCGTGACCGCGGATGGCAAGACGCTGGTCGTCTGCAGCCGGTTGAACAACCATCTCTACGCGTATTCCCTGCCGGATTTGAAATCGTTGGGAGGCGCTGAACTCACTGGGAAGGGCGCGGGTTGGGTGACGCTCACGCCCGACGGCAAGACGGCGTACGTCGCGAACCCGGTGACGAACGACGTCTCGGTGGTCGACATCAAGTCGCTGAAAGAAGTCGCGCGCATTCCCGTGGGGTTTGTGCCGAAGCGCAACACCACGGGCGTCCTTCAGTAGAGCCACGATCGAACCAACCCGCCGCCGGGCGTCAGGTTCGTGACGTGTCGGATCCCGCTGCCGCCGCCGCGAGCATCGATGTTCGCGGCCGGCGGCAATCTCTTCACAAGACTCGTCCGCGGGGAATCCAGGCTACGGTCTGAACACGACGTCCACCCAGTAATTCGAGGCGTTCCAGGTCTGATTCGGGAACCCCGTGGCCCCCTGCCGATAGACGCCGTTGCCCCCCGCCGTGCTGTTTGACGGCGCATGCAGCGGCGCTCGATGCACGGCCGCTGTCAACCCAGGCGCCGTCGCCGCGTACCGCCCCGTGTTGGTGTGGTAGGACACCACATACGTGGTATTGGCCTTGATCGCGATCGGCGTGGCGAAGGTGGCCTGCTGCCATCCCGACGCCGTCTCGCCGGTAAAGGTGACGGTCCCCAGTAGTGTGCCGCTCGCCGTCCAGAGGTTGCCAATGTGCGTCCCGGAGTTCTGGGAATACTTGTAGAAGCGCACACCGGTCACGAAGCCACTGATGTCGGACGTAAATTTCAGACCGAGCTCGACGGCGATTGCTTCGCTGTCCACCGGCCCCGGCGTCGTGGAGAGCGTCCAGAGGCTGCAGGGACACGTCGTGGTGGTGGCCGCGGTCGTAAACGACCAGACCGGGCCGGTCGTCGCTCCGGCCGCGTTGCGCGCGATGATCTGCCAGAAGTAGGTCTTGCCAGCCACAAGCGTCGGCGCATACGACGCGCCGGTGATGCTGGCCGCCGCCTGTGGGGGAGGGTTCGACGTACCAAAGTTCACGGTGTAGCTGGTCGCACCCGCCGCGCTCCATTTCAGCGTGGCTGTCGTGCTTGTACCGGTCGCGGCGTTCGCGGGGCTTGGCGAACCCGGAACCGCGGGCGCAACTGGCGTCGGCACAGCGGCAGCCGTCGTGAACGCCCAGGCCGCGTCGCTTGTCATCGCGTTGCCGGCCAGGTTCGTGACGCTGGCCTTGACCGTCGCCGTGTACGCAGTGCCGTTCGCCAGCGCTGCCGTCGGCTTCAACGTCACTGTCCGCGTCGCTGCGTTGTAGGTCACCGTGGACGTCACCTGAACAGCGCTGGGGCCAGACAATCGCACGGTCGTCGAGTTGATCGTCGCGGCCGCCATCGCTTCGCTGAACGTCGCCGTTACCGTTGTGGCGGTTGAGACGTTCGTGGCGCCGCTGGCTGGCGTTCGCCCCGTCACGGTCGGCGTCGTCGTGGTGACGGTCGTGAACCACCAGACCGGACCCGTCGTTGACCCGCCCGTGTTGCGCGCGACGACCTGCCAATAATAGGTCGCGCCCGCCAGGAGCGAGGCCGGCGCAAACGAGGCGCTCGTAATGCCGGTGGCCGCCTGCGGCGGCGGGTTCGACGTGCCGAAGTTGATCGTGTAGTTTGTCGCGCCCGCTGACGACCAGGTCAGCGTGGGAAGAATGGGAAATGTCGAAACGCCAGTCGAGCCGGAAGCCGGATTTGGATTCGACGGCACCGATGGCAACGTCGGCGTGCCGCCCGAAATCGCTGCGGTCGTTGTCGCGGACGCGGTGGCGCCCGCATTGTCGGTGATGGTCAGCGTAATCGTGAACGTACCGGCCGACACGTAGGTGTGCGACGCCTGCGGTGATGACCCTTGAGCGCTCGTGCCGTCGCCCCAGTTCCAGCTGTAAGAGGTGATTGTCCCCGTCGGGTCGCTCGAGCCGCTTCCGCTGACGGCCACCGCCACTCCGGCCTGCCCGGCATAGGGTCCGCCGGCCTTCGCCACTGGCGCGACGACGAGCGGCGCCGAGAACGTTTCGCCCAGGGCGTTATAGGCCCCCACCACGACAGTGTGCCTGCCGCCGGAGAACGGCAGCGGTATCGAGCAACCGCACGCGCCGTTCGCTGCCGCCGGTGTGAGTTGATAGTCGATGCGAACGCCGTCTACGGTGACCGAATAGCCGGTGACCGGGGGCGCCAACGTTTGGTCCCACATGAGCTTCAAGCTTTGCGCGTTCGCGGCGTTCCAACCGAAGAATACGAATGCTGTCAGGAAGAGCACGTGGCGGAGTGTGGTTTTCATTCTTCTCTTTCGTGTCCAGGCAGACCTCCGGCCTCCTGGCGATCAACACCGCGAACACACCTCCGGTGAAACCGCTCGCAGCAGCGATCGCAGGAACGCGGAGGCCTAGACGAAGGTGAACCGGCAGCCCACCGTGGGCTCGTTGCCGGTGGCGATCAGATGAGAGTCCCGGAAGCTGACAGATGTTCTGTTCCGGACACCCGCTGGAGGTAAGGCAAGATCAATTCCACACGTGCGCAAAAAACATCGTCGAGCTTTCGGAATTCGTCGACGTCGCAACGTGTGCGATGTATTCGCACGCGAAATCACTTGATCGCTGATGGATCAGCTCATCAGTCGCGCGGCACACCGTTGAGTTGTACCGCGTAAGATCTGCCCTTCACGGTAAAACATTCATTCCTGCGCGCACCCGCCGCACGACAAGACGGAGTGTGCGAGTGCACATCTGTTGATGTGCTTGATGAGTGTGCTTGATGAGTCGAGATCGCAGATGAGCTTGCGCGAGCGGCGCGAGGATGATCGAGGAAGGTCTGAGGATCGCGCGTCGACGCGCATCTCGCGGTTTGAGAATTCGGTGCGTCCCGTCCGCTTCGACTCCTCGACTCGCGGGATGTTATAGTGGCTCCGCCCGCGGGGCCGAGGAGTCCGGTTGCATTTTTATGAGGTTGGCGGCCTCCTGGTACGGCGATGGGTGCCCGCCCAACGCCGCAAAACCGTGGAAGCCTGGGACGGAAATGGCTGGCTGGCCTATCCGGACGTGGACAATCTTCTTCGACATGGTCAGCGGGTGACCGAAGCACAAGCCCTCGTCATCCTGCACGACACGCGCGATCGCGCGGGGGCCCGGCCGCGGCTGTCCGATGACGACGCTCTCGCGGCCCTGCATGCGCGGCTGAGACGCGCGTAAATCCTTCCCCGGCCGAGTCGGCTACTTCCAGCCCGTCGGTTTGCGCGTGAACCGTGCGGGCAACGCCGGCTTGCTCTCGGCGGGAGGCTCCGGCTCTCCGGCGGCCTCGCTGATTTCCCGTTCGAGCTCGGCTTCGTTCGGCAAACCGGCGAGCTGATCCACGAACATGAGGGAGTGCTGCGACGGGATCTCGAACCGCTTGCCGCAGGCCTTGCACGTGACTTCGTCGTCCACGCGAAGCAGGTAGTCGCGCAGCTTGGCGAACTTGGCCCGATCGACCTCGTCGGCGCCGCCCGGCGGCCTGTCCTTCTTCGAGTGCCGCACCCACCGGATGCTGTATTCGCCGATCCGCCGGCACTTCGGGCATTGATACTTTCCGGGCCGCGTTTCCGGTCTTTCCGTGAAAAAGGCGCGTTCGTCGAGAGCCATCCCTCAATAGTAGCAACGAACGGCGAGGCGGGAGGTGGCTAGGCTGAATGCCGCGGTTTTCTCTTGAGCGCCGTCTTCGCTTTCGCGTATCCGGGCTTGATCACGTCGTAAATGAGCTGGATGCGGCGTTTGTAGGGGACAAAGGCACTCTTCATCGAGTTGATCGTGATCTTTTCGATGTCCTCCAGGCCCAGCTTGAACACCTCGTGGGCCAGCGCGAACTCTTTCGTCATCGTCGTGTCGCTCATCAGGCGATCGTCGGTGTTCAGCGTGACGCGAAACCCGTACCGGTAGTAGATGCCGAACGGATGCTGTTCGATGCTTTCCACCGCGCCCGTGTCCAGGTTGCTGGTCAGACAGATTTCCAGGGGAATGCGTTTGTCGAGAATGTATTGGGCGAGATATCCCATTCTGACGATCTTTGTCGGATCGTGCGTATCGAGGCCGATGTCCTCAATCAGCCGCGTGGCGTGTCCGATGCGGTGCGCTCCGCACCACTGGATCGCCTGCCAGATGCTTTCCTTGCCGAACGCCTCGCCTGCGTGAATGGTGATGTTGAAATTCTCCCGTTGGATGTAGTGAAACGCATCGACGTGCTTCTTCGGCGGGAATCCGCCTTCCTCGCCCGCCAGGTCGAATCCGACGACCCCACGCTCGCGATAGTCCACCGCGAGCTCCGCCATCTCCTGAGAGAGGCGCATGTTCCGCATGGCGCAGACGATCAGGCCGTACTCGACCCCGAAGTCGTTCTTTCCGCGCTCGAGCCCCTTCAACACCGCGTTCAGCACATCGTCCCAGTGCAGCTTCTTCTCGGTATGGAAGACGGGCGCAAAGCGCGTTTCGACGTACACGACGCCGTCCTCGTGCATGTCCTCCATCATTTCGTAGGCCACGCGTTCGAGTGCCTCGTCGGTTTGCATCACGCCGCAGGTGTGCGCGAACCCTTCAAGGTATTCCGTCAGGCTGCCGCGTTGGGCGCCGCGATGGAACCACTTGGCGAGCTCAGTAGGGTCGGTGGTCGGAAGCGCCTGGTAATGCTGATCCGCGGCCAGCTCGATCGTCGTCTGCGGCCTCAGGCCGCCGTCGAGGTGGTCGTGGAGGACGACCTTGGGCAACGAGCGAATGAACGAGTCGGCGAGCTTCATCGGGGCACTGCTGCGTCACGACGCCAGAGGACGTTTAGTGATTGTCGCACATCCTCCCGCCGATCGGCGGCGAGCAGGGGCGCATCTTACACGCCGACAGAATTGTGCCGGCGGTGCGCACACGCGATAATCGAACCTCAGGCCGTCCACAAGAGATCCCGAGTGAGCATCCACGTCGCCCTGCGTCACGTCACTCACTATCAATACGATCGCGCCGTCGTGCTGTCGCCGCAGCTCGTGCGGCTGCGTCCGGCGCCGCACTGCCGTACGCGGATCCTGTCCTACTCGCAGCGCATCGCGCCCGACACGCACTTCATCAACTGGCAGCAGGATCCGCAGAGCAACTACGTTGCGCGGCTGGTGTTCCCCGAGCGCGTGCGTGAGTTCCGCATCGAGATCGATCTCGTGGCGGAAATGTCGGTTTACAACCCGTTCGATTTCTTTCTCGAGCCGTCCGCCGAACAGTTTCCCTTCTGCTACGAACCCTGGCAGCTCCGCGAGCTGCAGCCGTTTCTTGGCGCCGAGCCCGTCACGCCCCAGCTGACCGAGTACCTCGCCGGTGTCAACCGCACCCGCCGGCGCACCATCGACGCCCTGGTGGACATCAATCGGCGGCTGAAGTGCGACATCGGCTACCTCATCCGCCTCGATCCCGGTGTGCAGACGACGGAGGAGACGCTCACGCGTCGGACCGGATCCTGCCGCGACACGGCGTGGCTGCTCGTCCAGATCCTTCGGCATCTTGGCCTCGCCGCGCGCTTCGTCTCCGGCTACCTCATCCAGTTGAAGCCCGACGTGGCGCCGCTCGAAGGCCCGGCCGGGGCGGAGCGCGACTTCACGGACCTTCATGCGTGGTGCGAGGTGTATCTGCCGGGCGCAGGCTGGATCGGTCTCGATCCGACCTCCGGGCTGCTCGCGGGCGAAGGACATTTGCCGCTCGCGTGTACGCCGGAGCCGGCGAGTGCGGCGCCGGTCGCCGGCGACGTCGGCACGTGCACGGTCGAGTTCGCGCACGAGATGGCCGTCGCGCGCATTCGCGAATCGCCGCGCGTCACCAAGCCGTATACCGAGGAACAGTGGACGGCCATCAACGCGCTCGGCTGCGCCATCGATGCCGATCTCACTCGTCAGGACGTGCGTCTGACGATGGGCGGCGAGCCGACATTTGTCGCGGCCGACGATCGTGACGAACCCGAGTGGAATCTGGCGGCGCTCGGCCCGACGAAGCGGCGGCTCGCTACGGATCTGTTGTGGCGGTTGAGGAAGCGGTTTGGCCGGCACGGCTTCGTTCACTACGGCCAGGGCAAATGGTATCCGGGAGAGCAGCTCCCCCGGTGGGCGCTCGGCTGCTACTGGCGCACGGACGGCCAGCCCGCGTGGCGCGACCCGTCGCTCATCGCCGACGAAAGCCGCCCGGACGGCCACGGCGCGCCGGAGGCCGAGCGGTTTCTGCACACGCTCGCCCGGAGACTGGATCTGAGCGACGAGCACGTGCAAGCCGCCTACGAAGACGTGTGGTACTACCTCTGGCGCGAGCGGCGGCTGCCCGTCAACGTCGATCCCTTCGACTCGCGGCTCGACGATGAGATGGAGCGCGAACGGCTGCGACGCGTGTTCGGCCGCAACCTCGATTCGGTCGTCGGCTACGTGCTCCCGCTCGAACGCGATCGCGCGGCCGCGGCGTGGCGATCGAGTCCCTGGTTCCTGCGCGACGAGCGGCTCTATCTGCTGCCCGGCGATTCGGCCATGGGCTATCGCCTGCCGCTCGATTCGCTGCCGTGGGTCGCCGAGGCCGACTATCCGTATGTGGCCGAACCCGATCCCACGGTGTCGCGCGCCCGATTGCCGGCGCCTGCGTCCCCTCCGAAGTTTCAGCCCGCGGTCTCGGGCCGCGATCACGCCGCCACCCGCCTGGAAGGAGGCCGGTCGCGCGAGAATGTCCGCGCGCCGGATCGTTTCGAGTCGGCCTCGCGGATCGTGCGCACGGCGATCTGCGCCGAAGCTCGCGGCGGCGTGCTGTACATCTTCATGCCGCCGGTCGCGGCGCTCGAGGACTACCTCGATCTGGTGGCCGCCGTTGAAGCGACGGCGGCCGAACGTGGCACCCGCATCGCCGTCGAAGGGTATCCGCCGCCGCACGACTCACGGCTGAAACATTTTCTCGTCACGCCAGACCCGGGCGTCATCGAAGTGAACGTGCAGGCGAGCGCGGGGTGGGACGAGCTCGTCGCGACCACCACAACCGTGTACGAGGAGGCGCACCAGGCGAAGCTCACGACCGAGAAATTCATGCTCGACGGCCGGCATACGGGCACCGGTGGCGGCAACCATTTCGTGCTGGGCGGCACGACGCCGCTCGACAGCCCGTTCCTGCGCCGGCCCGATCTCCTGCGGAGCCTCCTGTCGTACTGGCACAACCACCCGGCGCTGTCCTACCTGTTTTCCGGCGTCTTCGTCGGCCCGACCAGCCAGGCCCCGCGCATCGACGAGGCGCGGCACGACAGCGTGTACGAGCTCGAGATCGCATTCGGCCAGCTGCCCGGGCGCGACGTCGCGACGCCGCCGTGGTTCGTCGATCGCGCGTTTCGCCACCTGCTCGTTGACGTCGCCGGCAACACGCACCGCGCGGAGTTCTGCATCGACAAACTGTATGCGCCGGACTACGGCGTCGGGCCGCCGGGGCCTCGTCGAGCTGCGCGCGTTCGAGATGCCGCCGCATGCGCGGATGAGCCTGGCGCAGCAGCTGCTTGCTCCGCGCGCTCGTCGCGCGCTTCTGGCGCGAGCCGTACACGGACGCGGCTCGTCCGGTGGGGCACCGAGCTCCACGATCGGTTCATGCTGCCGCATTTCGTCTGGCTCGACTTCGAGGACGTGGTCGAAGAGCTCCGGCGCGCCGGCTATCCAATCGACGTGGCGTGGTTCCTCCCGCACTTCGAGTTCAGGTTTCCGCTGGCGGGTGAGGTGGCGGTGCGCTCCGTTCAGCTGACGCTGCGCCAGGCGCTCGAGCCATGGCCGGTGCTTGGCGAGGAAGGCACGGCCGGCGGCACCGCGCGCTACGTGGACTCGTCCCTTGAACGGCTGCAGGTGCACGTCTCCGGTCTCACGAGCGATCGCTTCATCGTTTCGTGCAACGGCCGGGCCGTGCCGCTGCAGCCGACCGGAGCGAACGGCGAGTACGTCGGAGGCGTGCGCTACCGCGCCTGGCAGCCGGCGTCGGCCCTGCACCCGACGATTGCCCCGCACGCGCCGCTGACGTTCGACGTGGTCGACACCTGGATGCAGCGGTCGCTCGGCGGATGCCAATATCACGTGATGCACGCGGGCGGCAGGAGCCACGACCAGTTTCCCGTGAACAGCTACGAAGCCGAGAGCCGGCGGCTCGCGCGGTTCTCGCGTCTCGGCCATACGCCAGGGCCCCTCTGCGTGACGCCCGCCGAGCCGAGCCGCGAGTTTCCGTATACGCTGGACCTGCGCGCGTGACGATGCGGGACCCGCTGCTGACCAGGTACACCGTTCCGGACGGCCATTTCGACGAGCTTCTCGATGCGCGTGGCGAGCCGCGCGCCTGGTGGTCGTCGCTGGCGGCGCACGCCGACTTGAGCGCGGCGCACCTGGCAAGCGCGCAGGCACGCGTCGCGCGCCAGATGCACGAGAACGGCGTCACCTACAACATCTACGCGGCGGAAGACGGTCCCAACCGTCCGTGGACGCTCGACGTCCTGCCGTTCGTCGTGCAGGCCGGGGAGTGGGCGTCGATTTCGAGCGGCCTGCGGCAGCGCGCCCGGCTGCTGAACGCCCTGGCGGCCGATCTTTACGGTCCACAGCGCGTGCTGCACGAAGGTCTCGTTCCGCCGGCGCTCGTGTTTCAGCATCCTGGATATCTTCGCGCGTGCCACGGCGTCGATCCGCCGGGCGGTGTGTTCGTGCACCTTGTCGCGTTCGATCTCGCGCGCGACCCGGCCGGCCGCTGGCGCGTCGTCAACACGCGCGCGCAGGCGCCGTCCGGCGCGGGGTACGCGCTCGAGAACCGCGCGGCGATTCCGCGCGTGTTTCCCGGCGCGTTTCGCGAGTTGAACGTCCAGCCGCTGACGCCGTTTTTCGACGCTTTCAAGCAGGCGCTGACTTCGATGGCGCCGTGCGACGGCCACGAGTCGCCTCATATCGTCCTCCTCACGCCTGGCCCGTACAACGAAACGTACTTCGAGCACTCGTACCTCGCGAAGCACCTCGGGTTTGCGCTCGTCGAGGGCGCCGACCTCATGGTGCGCAACGATCGGGTCTTCCTGAAGACGATCGCGGGGCTGCGCCGGGTTCACGCCGTCGTCCGGCGGCTGGACGACGACTATTGCGATCCGCTCGAGCTGCGGGCCGACTCGACGCTCGGCGTGCCCGGGCTCGTGCAGGCATGGCGCGCCGGCCACGTGCTCGTGGCCAATGCATTCGGGACGGGTATTCTCGAGTCGTCCGCGTTGCCGGGCTTGCTGCCGGCGGTGAGCCAGCGCCTGCTCGGCGAACCGCTCGAGATGCCGAGCCTCGTCACAAGGTGGTGCGGCGACGGATCGTGCACGAGCGAGGACGTCGGGCGAATGGAGAGCGGCGTGATCAAGCCGGCGTTTCCGGATGTGCCGATGGAGCCCGTGTTTCTTTCGGATCTCGACGCCGCCGGCCGCCGTTTCTGGATGCAGCGCTTTGCCGACACGCCGGACGCCTTTGTCGTCGAGGAATTCGTGCCGCTTTCGCACGCGCCGATTTGGCATGACGGACAGGTCGAAGGGCGCACGCTGATGCTGCGCGTGTTCCTGGCCGCCGATGGCCGCGGTGGCTACGAGATCATGCCCGGCGGCCTGTCGCGGATCGCCGGCGAGCTGGGACCCATCGTCTCGAGCCAGCGTGGCGGCGGCAGCAAGGACACGTGGGTGCTCTCAGAGACGCCGCACGCCGGCGCCGCGCATCGCCCGCAGGTCGAGCTGGGCCGCCAGAACGATCTGGGCGTGTCGAGCCGGGCGGCCGAGCATCTGTTCTGGCTGGGCCGCTATGCCGAGCGGGCCGAGAGCTCCGCGCGACTGCTGCGCGCCGTGCTCACGAGGCTCAGCGACCCGTCTGCGCCCGCGGTGGTCCATCCGTCGTTTCTGCGGACGTGCGTCGATCAGAGCCTGCTCGGATCGACCGATCTGCGCGACGGCCGGCGGCGCGTCCGCGATGGACGCATCGGCGCTGACCGCGCGGCTGCTGCACAACCTGTTCGACCGGCGGGCCCGACGGAGCCTCGCGTTCAACGTGGAGCAGACCGTGCGCGTCGCGGGCGCCATCCGCGACCGGCTGTCGGCCGACAACTGGCGCCTGGTCAATCAGCTTTTCGATCTCGTCGCGACGCCGCCTCCGGCGCCCGATCTCGACGACACGCTGGCGCTCATCGATCGATCGATCGTGTCGCTCGTCGCCGTCGGTGGCCTCGAGATGGCGCACATGACGCGTGACGACGGGTGGCGGTTTCTGGGCGTGGGGCGGCACCTCGAGCGGCTGCTGTTTGCCGCGGCCACGCTCGGCATGCTGGCGCCGGATGAGTCGTCGGACCCGGCGCTGCTCGCGTGGCTGCTCGAGCTGTCCGACAGCCTCATCACGTTTCGCGCGCGATACGTGAGCGAGCCCGAATGGCCGGCCGTGGTCGAGCTGCTGCTGTTCGACGCGCGCAATCCGCGGTCGATCCTGTTTCAGGTCGCGAAGATCGTCAAGCACGTGTCGGCGTTGCCGGGCGCGGCATCGCTCGACGGCGTGCCGGAGATGCGCGCGCTCGAATCGCCTTGTGCCGCTCCCGTCAGTCGTCGGTCGAAGGGTTGCTCGCCCTGTGCCAGCCGGCGGCACTCGGGCTGTCGGACGCCCTGACCCTGCGGTACTTCAGCCACGCGTACGAGCTCCAGTACGCCATCACCGGACGATGACGGGTGAGCGCGTTGTACCAGGTTGAGCACGAGACGCGATACGTGCACGCCGGCCGCGTGTCCACGTCGCGCCACCTGGGCTACCTGACCCCGCGGACGCTGCCCCGGCAGTCGGTTCACCTGCACAGCGATCAGCATCGACCCGTACCCGGCCGACCGCACGACTCATGCCGATGCCTTCGGCAACAGCGTCACGCAGTTTTCGATCCTGACGTCCGTACACCGAGCTGGAGTGACCAGCCGGAGTCTGGTCGAAGTGTGGCCGCGGTCGGCCTCCGTTCAGGACCGCGATCCGGACGTGAGCCCGGCGTGGGAAGACGTGCGCGAGCTCGGCGCATTTCGCGCGAACGCACCGTGCGACGAGGCGGCCGCGTTTCGATATCGCTCGCCGTATATCGAGCCCGCCGCCGAGCTCGCCGACTTCGCGCGGCCCGGCGTTTACGCCGGGCCGGCCGCTGCTCTCGGCCGCAATCGCGTTGATGCACCGGATCCACGACGAGTTCCGATTCGACCCGGGCGCCACGTCAATCACGACACCCGTGACGCGCGTGCTCGCCGAACGGAGCGGTGTGTGCCAGGACTTCGCGCACCTGCAGATCGCGTGTCTCCGCTCGCTCGGCCTGGCGGCCCGCTATGTCAGCGGCTACCTGCTCACCGATCCGCCGCCGGGACAGCCGCGGCTGGTCGGCGCCGACGCGTCGCACGCGTGGCTCTCGGTGTGGTGTCCCCGTCACGGCTGGGTCGATCTCGATCCGACCAACGCCGTGCTTCCCGACTCGGCGCCATGTGACGACGGCGTGGGGCCGCGACTACGGCGACGTCAGTCCCGCTGCGCGGCGTCGTCCTCGGCAGCGCCGCCCACGAGCTGTACGTCGGCGTCAGCGTCGTTCCGGTTGCACCTGACGGCCCCACGCGGTCTCCGCTCGCGTAAAGTCGTATCGACCCGTGGTAGCGTAAGTTTCGTGCGGACGGCTGTGGCAGCTCCGTGGCGTCGCGCGGCTCTATGGTCCGCCGCCCTGGCGGCTCTCTTCGTCTTCCGCCTGCTCTTCGGCTTGTCGCGCGAGTTTTTCTTCGAGGACGAAACGCAGATCTTCCTGATGGGTCTGCGCTACCACGCCACGGGCGCCTGGCCGTATTTCGGGGCGGACGTCGTCTGGACGAAGAGCGTCATTCCCGGCGCCCTGCAGGCCCTGCTCGTCGGCGTCCCGCTGAACATCGTGCCCGCGCCGGAAGCGCCGTTCGTTCTGCTCAACCTGCTGTCGATGGCGGCGCTCGCGGCATTCGCGTGGTACATCACCGCGCGCCTCCCGCAGCTGCCCCGGTGGCTGGTCTGGGGTTGGCTGATGACGCTGCCGTGGACGCTCCAGTTCTCCACGCATGTCATCAACCCCTCCTACCTGCTCGCGCCCGCGCTGCTTTTCTTCATCGGCTTCTTCGAAGCCGTGCCGGCGTTTCGTCTTGGCAGGATTCCCGAGCCCGTTGCATTCGCCCTGATGGGCGCGGCCATCACATGGGTGATGCAGATCCACATGTCGTGGCCCCTGTTGCTGCCGTACGCGGCACTCGCGTGGCTCTCGATGTGGCGTCGAGGCGCGCGGGTGATAGCGGCGAACACGGCGGGGCTGGTTGGCGGTCTGCTGCTCTTCGGCGTGCTGCTGATTCCCACTGTCGTCACGTACGGACTGGAGGGCGGATCGGGTGGCACGCTCAGAAATCTCCGCCCGCACTTTGTCAACCCGTGGATCGCGATCACGACGCTCGCGCGTCTGCTGGCCTTCGCCAGCCACGAGATCTGGCGGTTCATCGCGGCCGACGACGGCAAGCGGTTCATGTTCATGCTGGAGCATTTGTGGCTCGCGCCGATCGTGGTCGTCGTGTGGCTGGCCGGCCTCTGGCAGCCGATCTGGATGCTGCGGGAGTGGTTCCGCAGCCGGTCGCCGTTTGCCGAGTGGCGGCCGCTCAAATGGCTGTTGGCGGGAACCGTCGGGCTGGTGTACGCGAGCTACTGGTTCGTGTTGGAACCCCCGCAGGCGCACGCGTTCTACGTCGTCGCGCCGGTGGCCTTCATGTTCGCGGCGTACTGCTGGACGTTCGTCGACTCGCCGCGGTGGCGCCAGATGGCGGCCGGCCTGCTGGCCGCCAACATCGTGTTGCATGCCAGCCTGGCGTGGATTGAGGCGCCGGAGATGTCCCTCTACCGGAATCGCGAGGTCGTGACCGCCGCGATTGAGCGCAAGCAGCCGGAGCTGTTCGCCCATCGCCGGGCGTTCGCGATCGACGGAGGGCCGCCCGTCCTGAACGATCCGTCGCGCCCGTACGACGGCCGGAACGACGTCAAGTTGTCCAACGTGACGCAGACCATGGGTCCGCGGCGGGTCGCGTTTTGGACGTTCACGCTGCGGAACACGAACCCCAGGGTCGCTTACCGTGACGTGCTGCACCAGACGACCTATCGCGATGCGAGCGGACGCATCGTCGACCAGCGATACGACTACATCAAAGACATCTATCAGCCCGGAGCCGTGGCTGAGCTGAAACTGAACGACGGATTCGTCCCGACGCCGTTCGCGTCCGCGACAATCGAAGTGCTGGGCGCCGAGGCCCTGCTGCCGCTCAGGTAGTGCGATCCTTGTAGGGGCTGGGGGCTGGGGGCTAGGGGCTAGGGGCTAGGGGCTAGGGGCTAGGGGCTAGGCCTGAGGGCTAAGGACATGAACCGATCCGTCATTCTCATCGCCGTGCTCTTCGCCGCGTCGCTCGGCGCGCCGACGGCCGCGCCGCAGACGCAGCCGCCTTCGTTCGTCGCCGGCACCCGCACGGTCGCCGTCTACGCGACGGTGACGAACGCGCGGGGACGCCTCGTGCCCGACCTGTCGCGCGACGATTTCTCGGTCGACGACAACGGCAAGCGGCAGACGCTCACGCTGTTCGCCAACGACATCCAGCCGATCACGGTCGTCATGCTGCTCGACCGCAGCGGCAGCATGAAGCCGAACTTCGATCTCGAGGAGCAGGCGGCCGAGGCGTTCGTCCGCGCGATGCTGCCCGGCCGACAAGGCGCGCATCGGCAGCTTCGGCAACGCGCATCCAGATCGACCCGGAGGAGTTCACGTCGGATCGCGAGGCGCTGCTGAAGATTCTCCGCAACGACCTGCAGGCGGACGGACCGACGCCGCTCTGGAACGCGGTGAACACGCGGCATCGACAAGCTGCTGCTCGAGCAGGGGCGCCGCGTCGTGCTCGTGTTCACCGACGGCGTCGACATGCCGCTGAACTTCAGCAACAACAACAAGTCGCTCAAGGACGTGATGAAGCGCGCCGAGGAAGAGAACGTGATGGTCTACGCGATCGGCCTGGCCGGCCAGACCGGCATGCCGGGCGCGCGGACGCGGCGGCGACCGCGGCCGCGGCGGCTGGGCCGGGCGGGTTCGGCGGCCTCGGCGGCCGCGGCCTCGGCGGCTCGGCGGCGGCCAGCCGCAGATGGAGAAACCCGACGAAGGGCTGCCGAAGATTGCGGCGGCGACCGGCGGCGGCTACTTCGAGCTGACGTCGCCGCGAGATCTGGCCGTCGACCTTCGCGCGCGTCGCCGACGAGCTCCATCATCAGTACGCGCTCGGCTTCACGCCGGAGAAGCTCGACGGCAAGATGCACGACCTCACCGTCCGCCTGTCGCAACCCGACCTGACCGCGCGGGCGCGCAAGCGCTACCTCGCCTCGAAGGTGCTCGGCCCGTAAAGGGCTGATAGGGGCTTAGGGCAAAGGGCTCAGGGCTCCTCGCGATAGGAACCAGCCCTGAGCCCTTAGCTCTTAGCCCTTCGACGATCCCATCAGGCCGGCGCATCGGCGCCGCCCCAGAGGTTCGTCGTGCCCAGTTCATCGCGGCCGCAGGCTTTGAGGTAGAGGAACAGCTGCGTGCGGTAGGCCGCGTGTCCACAAAGCACGAGGTTCACGATGAAGGCCCCTCGACTGGTCTTGGTGCCGAAGCTGTCGATCTCGACGCGGAAGTCGGCGTCGGAGACGTCGGCCAGCAACCTGGCATAGATGTCGGATTGCGCGGCTATCGCGGCAATCGTCTGATCGAAGTCGCGCGCGTCGGCGACCTTCGTGGCCGCCGTCCAGGCAGCCGGGTCGAACCCTCCGGCCTTGGCGGCCTTCACGAGTTCGGGCCCCATCACGCTCAGGTACTTCAGCAGCTCGATCGTGCTGCGCTGCTTCGCCGTGGGGCGGTAGTCGCGAGTGGGCTTGTCGATCTTGCTGGCGAGGTGGAGCAGGATGCGAACTTCGTTCTGCAGACACGCGATGAGTTCGGACTTGGTCAGGACCATGGTTTCCTCTTGAAGGAGATGAGAGACACGGCACGTGGCGGCATTTCAAAGGGACTCGATCTCGTGGACCAGACTGATATCGACCTTCACCTGAGATCGTCCATCGGGCGGCAGGAACATCGATCGAAATCGCGCGTTCCAGACGATCTCGTCCGCGCGATACGACGACCGGGCATGGACGGTCTGTTCGAGCGCTTCGTCGACGCCGGACAGCAGGACGAGGATCTCGGCCTGTGTCCGGTTCAGGTCTTCCGGCGTTCGCCCCGCCAGCGGGCTGGCGGCATCGATCGGATGCACGATCGTCCAGGCCAGCGGAAAGAAGGTCACCTTGTTGCGCTCGAGCGCCAGCGGCGAATAGCGCCGCGCCGTGCCGCCGCGGTTGTCAGGCTCCATCGCGCTGAACAGCACTTGCGCTTCAAGGGCGATGATTTCGTTTCGGCGCCGGTTCACGATCCGAAACATGAGACCCTGGCCTTCGTTGTACGGTCCGACGACCGCACGGCGGCTGAAGATCAGGGCCGCGGTCGGCCGGGTAAACCGCGCGAAGAGCAGACCCGTGGCGAGCGCCTGATACATGAGGCCCACCAGGGCCTCGACGGTGACGACAAGATTGGCCGCCATCCCGTTCGGGCCGATCTGGCCATAGCCAATGGTGGCGAAGGTCTGAATGCTGAAGAAGAACGCCTGGCTGAACCGTCCACCCAGCATCGCCGATCCCACGCCGAGCAAGGCGTCGCGCCCGCATGCCACATACGCCACAGCGAACAGCAGATTCAGCGCGAGATAGGCCACGCACACCATGCCGAGAAAGCCCGCCCACGAGATGGTGAGGAACAGGTGGTAGGGCGCGAAGCTCTCGAGGAATCCCAGTCCGGACCGCGCGACATTGAAGGAGCCGTCTCGATTGAGCAGGCGCTGGCGGTTGTCGCGGTTGACGACCGAGCCGAAGCCGAGGTCGCGATCCCGCGCCTGCTCCTCCGGGGAGCGCCGGGGAGCCAGCGGGCTGGGTTCGAAGGAAGGCTGGGACAGACTTCACATGATATCGCGCGGCAAGCCGCCCGTCGCTCTTTTGACCTCGACTACAATCAGAAGCCTCTGTCGTGACGCTTCCATTCCATGCCCGGCGAGGACTCATCAGCATGAAGCGACGTTCTTCGTTCACGTGGTTTGTCCTGCTTTGGAGCCTGGGCACCGTCCGGAGTCTGACGGCCCAGGATCTGGTGATCACGAACGCGCGGATCATCGTGGGGAACGGGACGGTGATCGGTCAGGGTTCGATTGTCGTCCGTGGGGGGCGGATCGCGTCGGTGGCGGCCGGTCCCGCCAACGTTCCCGGCGTGCAGACGATCGACGCCCGGAACACGACCGCCGTGCCCGGGTTCATCGACGCTCACCGGCACGTCAACACGGGACCCAACGAGAAGCTGCAGATGCAGGAGCTGCTCGATGCCGGCTACACGACGATTCTGTCCGGGGGCGGTCCGGCGGAAGGGAACCTGACGCTTGCCGACCGTATCGCGAAAGGGGTCATCAAGGGGCCGCGCATCATCCCGTCGGGCCGTCTGGATCTCGCAGGCGGCACGCCCGATGCGATCCGCGCTGAAGTGCGAAGGCTCGCCGCGCTTGGCATCACGTTCATCGGCGAACAGGCGCTCACTCCCAAGCCTGGGCCGACTGCCAGGGAACTGGAGAATCTCAGGGCCGCCGTTGACGAATCAAAGAAGGCCGGCGTCTGGATTCAGATACACGCGGTGAGTCCGCAATCCATGATGGCCGCCGTGGACGCTGGCGTGCCCAAGCTTGTCCACACGCCACATTTCGGCTGGCTGAGTTTTGACGACGCGAAGAGAGTCGCCGCCGCCGGCGTGAAGCAGTTGTCGACCATCGGCTTCGGCGTACCCGTCTTCGGCGTATTCGCGGACGACAACCAGCCCCGTTTCCGCGACGGCAAGAAGTGGCCGGACTCGATCCTCGATGGAGACGGCCGCGGGCAGGAAGCCGGTTACAAGGCCGTGAACGCCCGGACCTCGTGGGATGCCGGTGTGGTTTACGGGTACGGCACCGACACAGGTTATGCGCCGAAGGCGGGCCTCGAGCACGAGCTGAAGTCGCTCAACCTGATGTTTTCGATGCAGGA
Organism: uncultured Acidobacteriota bacterium; assembly: GCA_963755195.1. Taxonomy (GTDB): domain Bacteria; phylum Acidobacteriota; class Vicinamibacteria; order Vicinamibacterales; family CAVVIG01; genus CAVQJU01. The sequence goes on from CAVWIZ010000004.1 coordinate 201,819, forward strand.
CATCGTCAAGCTCATGGGGCCGAACACGGCCTCTTACATCGAGATGAGCGACCAGCTGGGTACGCTCGAAGCGGGCAAGCTGGCCGACATCGTCCTGGTTGGCGGTAACCCTCTCGAGGGTTACTGGAACCTGCTGAACACGAAGCTCGTGATCAAGGGCGGGGTCGTTGTTTCTGATCTGCGGTAGCCGAACTCGGACTCGACGCCGGGTCGGCTCGAACAGTCTCGGTCACCCACATGAACCCACAAAGTACAGACCCGGCCGGAGGTAAGCTCAACGACTCTCGAGATCAAAGACGCGCAATTGATCTTCGAATCCGTCTGGCAGGATCTCGAAGCCGACGTCGGGCCGCGAGCAATCTGCGTTTCCCGAAGGAGATCATTCTGCTCGGCGGCGCGCCCGGCGCCGGCAAGGGCACCAACACGGCGTTCATCGCCAAGACGCGCAGCCTCACGTGCGGCCCGATCGTCATGAGCGCGCTGCTCGACTCGCCCGAGGCGAGAGCGCTCAAGGACGCCGGCAACATGGTCGGCGACCGCGAGGTGGTGGGCCTGCTGCTGCGCGAGCTCCTGCGCGCCGGAGTATCACGACGGCGTGATCATCGACGGCTTTCCGCGCACCACGGTGCAGGTCGAGTGCCTGAAGCTGCTGGTCGACAAGATGCACGCGCTGCGGCGCGAGTTCTTCAACACGCCGCTCAGCATCCATTTCCGGCATCCGACCATTCACATCATGGTGCTGTTCGTCGAAGAGAAGGAATCGATCGCGCGCCAGCTGAAGCGCGGCCGCGAAACGCTCGCCCACAACGAGGAAGTGCGGCGCACCGGCGTCGGCCAGTTGCGCGAGGATCGGCCGACCGACCACGACGAAGCGCTCGCGCGGCGGCGCTACCAGGCGTTCAAGGAGCAGACCTGGGACGCGCTCCAGTCGCTCGAGGAGATCTTCCACTACCATTTCGTCAACGCCCAGGGGCCGTTCGAGAAGGTCGAGCAGAACATCCTGCAGGAGCTCCAGTATCAGAGCACGCTCGAGCTCGACCCGCGCACCGTCGAACGGCTGCGCGGCGTGCCCGTGGCGAGCGAGATCATCGTGCACGCGCGGCAGGAACTGGTGAAGCGGCTCGACAGCTACGAGCTGGAGTACAGCGAGCTCTTCGCCAGGGTCGATCGCGTTCATCGAACGGAAGATGATGCCGATCGTCCTTCGCCACGCGATCTCCGGCGTCGCGCACATCAACACCGAAGACGCCGTGCTCGACGACCCGCTGGCGCTGGCGATGCTGATCGACGTGTTTTCCGAGCGTGGCTACCACGCCGTCGTGGACATCCATCGCGTCGACGTGCCCGAACGCTTCGACGCCGCGACCGGCGCGATCACATGCAGCACCAAGAAGGTCTACCGGATCCAGATCCGGTTCCAAGGCTCGGAAATCCGCCGGGGTTGAGACAGTCGTGCGCGTCAGTTCTCGGACGGTTTTTCGACGCGGTCGACGACGAGCACTTCGACGGGCGCTTTCGCAGACTCGAGCTTCAGCCCCAGCTGCTCCTGGATGGCGGTGAACAGCCCCGGAGGCGCCGCCGCATCGTCGGTCGGGGGCGGGACTTTGATCCCAAGGCCGCCGAACTGCGACTCGTCCGGCGTCCAGGTGAGCGTGAAGTCGAACCGTCCGCTGAGTCCGGTCTGGTCGACGACCGGACGATCGAGAACCGCGGTCTGCATCACGCCGGCCAGGTCCCCCATGTTCGCGTTCCTCGCAGGCAATACCCCCAGGCCCCTGAAAAACAGTCCGGGCAGGCCGTTCGGGTCGCCCTCACTCTTGGTCAGCTTGGGGCCGGTCTTTCCGACGGTGAGTGCGTACACGGAGAGCTCTTTCTTGTCGCGATGGAAGGCGAGCTTGAAGCGGTCCGCCATCAGCTTTTGCAGCATCGTCTTCCACTGCTTTTCGTTGGGCTGGCCCTCTCCGTCGGGCTTGGCCGTCACGTCGTATTTGTCTTTTTCGAGCCAGTCGGGCCCGCTTGTGATCTGCCGGGCATGAAGCCCGTAGGCGAACGTGATGAGATCGCTCAGAGAGGTGTTGTTCGTGAAAAGCTGGCGGCCTCTGATCTGAAAGCTCTTGCCTCGCGCATCGGGGTTGCTCAGCTTGATCGTCGCGACGTCGAACACCGGCGAGGCATCCGCTGCCATTGGCTTCGGCGGGACTGGAGGTTCCGGAATCGCCCACGCCGTTTCGGTGGTCGCGCGTTTCAGGTTCAGGGTGAGCGATGGGCCTCCCTGGGTGAAGGTCCCTGCGATCGCAGACCGGTCCCCATTCAGCGTTCCCTCGAAGGTGGCCCCAATTCCGGCGATCGAGATTCTCACCGTCGAACCCTGCAGCGTGACGGCACTGGCGGCCATGCCCTGGCCTCCCTGGTCGATGCTGTACAGGACAGCCTTCAGACCGCCCTCCGCGGTGGTGATCTTGATCACCATTCGAAGCTCTCTCCCGCCGGCCGGTAGCGCGCCTTGCCAGGTCCCGGCGAGATCCTGCGCGAGCACCGCAACTCCCGACAGTGCGACCATCGCGATGGCCCAGAGCATCAACTTCTTCATGGCGATCTCCTTGAGAATCCGTGGCATTCTACTTCGTCCTCGACGGCGCCCTTCAGCCTTTCGCGTCCCGTTGCCAGAATGGTCAGTCTGGCGCATCATTGCTGTTCCTTGATGAGGCCCGTGCGCATCTCGCTCGACTGGTGGGCCGTGCTCGCGGCCGCCGTGGTTGTCATTCTGATCAAAGTCGGCCTGCTCGCCGGCGTCCCCTGGTAAGCGATGTCAGGCGATACCACGAGATGACGACCCTGGCCTACCCTGCAACAGCGACCCGACGATGGCCGACCTGGCTGCAAATCGTGCCGGGAACCCTGCTCCTGGCGGTCGTGGGTTTTGCCGGGAAGGTGACCGAGCAGTCCATTGCGGCCTACGGCAAGGCTCACCACCTCACGCTGCCGAACATTGAATACGTCCTCTGGGCGATCGTGTTCGGCCTCGTGGTCGCGAACACCGTCGGGATTCCGGCGATCTTCCGCCCGGGCGTCGACACCTACGAGTTCTGGCTCAAGGCCGGCATCGTGCTCCTGGGCGTCAGGTTTCTTCTTGGCGACATCGTCAAGCTGGGCGGCGTGAGCCTCGCCTGCGTCGCCATCGAGCTCGCGGCCGCGATTGTGCTGATGACGGCGCTCGGCCGCGCGTTCGGGCTGTCGCGGAAGCTCGTCAGCCTGCTGGCGATCGGATCGTCGATTTGCGGCGTGTCCGCCATCATTGCCGCGAAGGGCGCTATTGACGCCGACGATGAGGACGCGTCGTACGCGATGGCGGCGATTCTGGCGCTGGGCGCCGTGAGCCTGTTCGCGTTTCCGCTCGATCGGCCGCGCGCTCGGGATGAGCGATCACGCGTACGGGCTCTGGGTCGGCCTGGCGGTGGACAACACGGCCGAGGCCACCGCGGCGGGCGCGCTCTATTCCGATGCCGCCGGAAAATTCGCCGTGCTCGCCAAGACGGCCCGCAATGCCACGATCGGGTTCGTCGTGCTGGGGTACGCCGTGTATTGGGTGAAGCAGAACCAGGGCAAGGCGATCGACAACAAGGCTGCGTTCCTCTGGCAGAAGTTCCCGAAATTCGTGCTGGGGTTCCTCGTCATCTCGGCGATGGCCACGGCGGGCGCCTTTACGCCGGCGCAAGTCGCCGACCTGGCGAACCTGTCGCGCTGGGCGTTTCTGCTGACGTTTGCCGGTGTGGGACTGCGCACGAACGTGCGAGAGCTCATGAAGCAGGGCTGGCGTCCGCTGGTGGTCGGTGTGGTGGGCGAGTTTGCGATAGCGGGCCTGACCCTCGCGATGGTCCTGCTGGCCGCGCAGCGGTTCTCGCTGTAATCTGATCCCGTCGCCTTGAGGGAGCCATGGAAAAGAAGAAGACGTCACGGCGCGGTCTGCTGAAGCTCGGCATCGCCGCGGCCGGCGGAGCCGCGCTGGCTCCTGCGGGCGCGCTCGCGCAGCAGAGGAGTGAACAACGGACCGCGGCGGTCGTCACGGGCCGCCGCTTTCGCGGATGGGTATCGCGCGGCGCCGGCGAGGGGCGGACGACGCTTCAGGAGTTGACGCTGCGCCCGATCTCGGGCCGGCAGGTCGTCGTGCGCACCGAAGCGACCAACCTCTGCTACTCGAACGTCGGTGCCGTGCTTGGGCTGCGTCCGAACATCGGACCGCCGCCCGCACCTCCGGCTGCGCCTCCAGCCGGCACGCCGCCCAATGCCCCGCCCGCCGGCGGCGGGTTCGGCCGGCTGAACCAGATGGCGCTCATTCAGGGTCACGGCGGTGTGGGCGTGGTGGAGGCCGTGGGCCCGGACGTCCGGCGCGTGCAGGTAGGCGATCGCGTGTGTGTGTCGGGCACGCCGCAGTGCGGGGCCTGCTATCAGTGCCTCCGCGGGCGCAGTGACATGTGCCAGTTCCTTGGCCGTCAGGGTCCGGACGATCTCGTGGCCATGGCGGACATGCGCGACGGCACACCGGTGTATGCGAACTCACACATCGGAGGCCTGGCCGAGCTGATGGTCACTTTCGAGGAATGGGTCGTGCCGTTCGTGACCAAGGCCACCGCCGCCGACCTCGGCATGGTGTGCAGTTGCGTGGCCGTCGCCGGGCTCGGCGCGACGACGGCTCACGCGTCGGGGCTGGTCGAGGCCGGGAGCACCGTCGCGATCGTGGGATGCGGTCCGCTGGGGCTCAGCGGCATTCAGGGCGCGAGGATTTCCGGCGCCTCCCGGATCATCGCGGTGGATCCGATTCGAGCGCGGCGGGAAGTGGCGTTGAAGATCGGCGCCACGCACGTGTTCGATCCCAACGTCGAGGGCAACGGCCTCGTCGACAAGGTGCGCGATCTCTCGAGAGGCCCCAACGATCGCCTGTGGTTCGGCGGACGCGACTCGGGCGGTCTGCTCGGTGGCGGCGGCCCCGACTTCGTGCTCGAGGCCGTCGGCGCGGACGCCGCTGCGCCGAAGCTCGAGGCCGGTCCCGATCCGTCCGGCATCGTCCCGCTGCGGCAGGCCTATGAAATGTGCGCGCCCGGCGGCCACATCGTCACGACGAGCCTGCCGCGGGGCACGCTCTCGCTGCCGGCCGTGCTCTTCACCATTGGCGGCCGTACGCATCACGCCGGCCAGGCCGGAGGCTGCAGCCCGATGCGAGATATCCCGCGCTTCGTCGCCATGCTCGACAGCGGCCAGTACAACGCGAAGGCGCTGGCGACAACCGTCGTGCCGATCGAGGGGATGCGCGACGCCTACGAGCAGGTGGCGTATCGCACCACGGTGACGGCGATCATGACGGCCTAGCTGTTGTCCATGCCGATGAATTGTTTCCAAAAACACACCGCACGGTGGCACATCGCGCTGGGGCTGGTCATGTGCGTGCTCCACGGCGTGCCGCTCTCGGCGCAGTGGCTGAACACACCGACGCCAGGTGTCCCGCGCACCGCCGACGGCAAGCCCGACCTCAGCGCACCCGCGCCAAGGGGCGCCGATGGCCGCCCCGATCTGTCGGGTGTGTGGGCGCCCAACACCCGGGCGCTGCAGGATCTCGCCGCCGACATGAAACCCGGGGAGGTGCCGTACCAGCCGTGGGCCGAGCAGTTGGTCAAGGAGCGCGCGAACGGAGCGCGAGGCAAGGACGATCCCGCCGCCCACTGCATTCCGGGCATGCCCAAACTCATCGTCCTGCCGTATCCGTACAAGATCGCCCAGCTTCCGGGCGTGACGATCATTCTGTACGAAGGGTTCACGACGTTCCGGCAGATCTTCACCGACGGCCGCGCGCTGCCAAAAGATCCGCAGCCGTCATGGCTGGGCTACTCCGTCGGGAAGTGGGACGGCGACACGTTTGTCGTGGACACCATCGGGATCAACGAGCGGACCTGGATGGACAACGCCGGCCGGCCGCACAGCGATGCGCTGCATACGATCGAGCGCTATCGGCGGCGCGACTTCGGCACCATGGATGTGACGCTCACCATCGACGATCCCAAGGCCTACACCCGCCCGTGGACCGTGAACGAAAGCCCCTCCCGTCTCGTCGTCGGCCAGGATTTGCTCGAGTACGTCTGCACGGAGAACAACAAGGACGTCGAGCATCTGGTGGGCGACGGCCCTAAGTAGCCCGCGGTGTGAACCGAGAAACAAGAAGGCCCGCTCTCTTGCGAGAGCGGGCCTTTGGAGAGCCGAACGAACGATCTGACACGACCGGCCTATCGACGCCGGTCTTTCCGTATCAGAAGTCGAGCGTCACGTTGAAGCGCGCGAACCGCGGACCGAGGATGCTCGTTGGCCTCAGCCACGCCGCGCCGTTGGACGGCGGAGGATCGAAGGTCTGGTTGAACGCCGTGCCGGTGTTCGCGTTGAACAGGTTGTAGAAATCAAAACCCACGTTGGTCCGGTACCGGCCGAACCGCAGCACCTTGGCGACCCGCAGATCGAGCGAGTTGATCCGATCCGGATAGACCCCCCCGGGCAACGTCAGATCGACCGTCTGAAATGCGAGAGCTGGATTGAGTGGGCGGCCGAGCGTCGATCCCTGGGCCAGAAGAACCGCGTTGGTCACGTTTTCGTTGGCCGACGTCGACAGACCGTTGGTCGCCACGTACGTGTTGACCGTTGACGGCTGCACGTTCGGAGTCGACCGGAACGTGCTGGCCACGAGTACGTCGATCTTCGGGACGGTGTACGAGACGAGGCCTCGGACGGTGGTCAGCCATGGCTCGGTGGCGGCACACGCACCCACCTGTTGATTCGCGAGAACGGTCGCCGGCGTCACGTAGGTTTCCGGGAGCTTCTGCATGACCGCGCAGTAGTCCCGCACGCCGCGGCCCGTGCTGGTGCCGCCCTGTAACGTGATGCCTTTGTTCGTCCGCGCGTTGACGTTGAAGTCGACGCCGTGCCAGTACGTGGTGACGTCGCCGTAATCGCTGGCGAATGTGTAGTAGTTGTCAGTCGCGCCGAACGGCTTCTTCGTGTTGCGTGTGTAGAACGAGACAGGATAGCCGCCGCCGTTCGGCAGATTCGCGTTGGACGGCGCGGTCATCGTCGCGATGTCGAAGTCTTCCGGTCCGATCGCCCTGTTGTCGGTGAAGAAGAAGTTCCCCCACAAGCGGCGGTTGTAGGCCACGTCTACCGACACGCGGGGCGCGATTTGCTGTTGGACCGCGACACCCCACTGCCAGTCGTAGGGGCGGATCCCCCAGCCATGAAGCACATCGGGATTCACGGTGGTCGTGCTGAACGGATTGCCGAAGTTGGAGTTCAGCCACGGTCCGCAGGTGTCGACGCTTCCCGTCGTCGTCGGCCCCTGCGCGGCCGGATTCTTCAGATCGCAGTTGACGGCGAAGTCCTTGTTGTTGTCGGTCCACTGCCGATTGGTCGTCTGCTGGAAGGTCACCGCAGGGTTCGAGATCGTGTACTGCGCATCGTTGTTGGCCGCCTGCAGATACTTGCTGACGTTGACCCGCAGCGACGTCCTTCCATTGCCGAAGACGTCGATGGCGGCGCCCATGCGCGGCGTGATGTCGTGGTAGCCGGTGACGCCGTCCGTTCGCGGGAAGAGGTACGTCGAGCCGAACTGGTTGTCCGCGACGACCCCGTTCTCGCCTTCCGGGAACCAGCTCCACGCGTGCTCGTATCGCACGCCGCCTTGCAGCGTCAGGCGGCCACGGGTCCACTGATCCTGCGCGTAAATGGCGTCGAACCGCGTGCGGTTGCTCTGCCAGAACGGCGCGTCGCGCAGCTCGACCTGGACCGGCACGTTGGTGTTGAAAACGTATCGGACCTGACTGCCGACGTTCTGGAAATTCTTCTGGACCTGGAACGCGGCCTGATAACCGATCTTCAGGCTGTGCGCGCCGGTGACATAGGTCCCCGACGCGCGCCAGACGTTGTGGAACTGCTCGTTCGAACCGGCCGAGGCCCAGCCGCGATAGGTGAAGTTGCCGACCGGCACTCCGCCAAGCGTGCTCAGTTCCTGAACGGGGATGAAGTTGGTGAGCGCGCCGCCGGGAATCTGCCCGCCGAACCGGCTGGCGAACTGTGAGAAGCCCGCTTCGAACAGCAGTTTGTTCGTCGCCGGCGACGACCAGGTAAATTGCGTGATCTTCTCGCGGTTGTCCCAGACGTTGCCCGCCTCAGGAGCCAGCGCGCCGAAGAAGCCGGCGCCGACGCTGCCGATGGCGACCCAATCGTCGCCGCGATCGCGGCACTGTTCCCCGCCTTTCGCGTACGCCGAACCGTTGCAGACCTGCTGGTAATCGAGGTAGAAGCCAACCTTGTTGCGCGGGGTGGCCTGCCCCGTCAGACGGATGGCCTCGATCATTTTCGCCGCCGCGGCGCGTCCCTTCACGCTGTCGTCGCGCAGGTAGGTCCACTTGGTGGGATCGCCGGCGTTCTTGTTGGCGAAGAGACCGGGGACGTCCTGGTGGTTTCCGTAGCTCCGGACGTTATTGAAGAACCAGAGCCGGTCCTTCACGATTGGGCCTCCGAGCGCGAAGTTGGCGTCCCAGTTCTTGACCAGGGCGGGGACGTCCGTGAGGCCATAGCTGCGCAACGTGTCGTTGAGGTTGTTGCCCTGCGACCACTTGCCCGCCGAGCTCAGAAACCCGGTGCCGCTGAACGAGTTGCCACCGGTCTTGGGGACGAGGTTGAACGCCGGGCCGCCTCGATCGGTCTCGCCGAGTCCGCCCGCGATCGTGACCTGGATCTCGGAGGATTCCCCGATCGGATAGCCGAAGCCCGCGACGCCACCGCCGTTGAATGCCGATCCGACGTTCATGCCGTCGATCTGAATCGTGCCCTCGTTGCCTCGCCCGCCGCGTGCCGTGAAGAAGTTTGTCGACACGCCCGAGCTCACGTCGAGGCCGGTAGCCTGGATGCCCGGCACCGTGGCCAGCAGATTACCGTAGCCGCGGGAGGCCGGGATCGATTCAACGACCGCGTTCGAGAGCACGACCTGCTTTCTTGTGCTCGTCTGGATGTCGACGACCGGCGTTTCTCCCGTCACCGTGATCGTTTCAGACACGGTGCCGACGCGCAAATCGGCGTTGATGCTCGTCACGCCCCCGCCGGTCAGCTCGATGCCTTCACGGCTGACCGTGGCAAAGCCGGACAAGGTGAACGTCAACTTGTAGAGGCCAGGCGGCAGATCGGGAACTCGGTACTGCCCGGTCGAATCGGTGATCGCGGAACGCGTCTTCTCGATCAGAACAGGACTCGACGCTTCAACGTTGACGCCAGGCAGCACGCCGCCCGACGTGTCCTTGACGACGCCAGAGAGCGTCGCTTGGGCAAACGTGATCGCAGGAATCGCCATCAGCCATGCCAGCGCCACCGTGACACGTACTAAACCGCGCATGCTTCCTCCTTCGTTGATGAACCTAGACGCCTGAAACCCTAAGACGGTGATCGGACTCTCAAGGTTAACGTCATGCTAAAAAGCCCCAGCACTCCCCGTCAACGGCTCCAGCCTCCGATGTCAGCGAAATTTCTGGTCGATCCAAGAAGTCAGCGAAATCACTGGCCGTCGATCCAAGTATTTGAACGTAGAAGAGGAAGCGGAGGAGGATTCGTTTACTGAGGATGTACGCCGCCGAAGAGACCGCGGCGCGTGCCGCTACAAGCGGTGCGTGATCACGGGCGCGACTCGTAGGCGAAGGTCAGGTGGTTGTCCGCCAGTGTCAATCGTGACCGTGCCGCCGTGTTCGAGCGCGCCGAAGAGGATCTGGTCGGTCAGCACGTCCCGCACTTCCTTCTGAATGACTCGTGCGAGCGGGCGCGCGCCAAACACGCGGTCGTAGCCGGCGGTCGCCAGCCAGGTGCGCGCGGCCGGCGTCAGCGTGATCGCGACGTGCCGGTCGGAGAGCTGGCTCTCGAGCTGCAGGATGAACTTGTCGACGATCGTCTCCATCGCCTCGGGCGTCAGCGCCTTGAACGTGACGATGGCGTCGAGCCGGTTGCGGAATTCCGGGCTGAAGACTCGCTCGATGGCGGTTTTCGCCTTGCCGGCGGCCGTGCTCCCGCGCGTCTCATCGTTCCCGTCGGCGAACCCGATGGACGGCGCGCTCATCTCGCGCGAGCCGGCGTTGGACGTCAGGATGAGCACGGTGTTGCGGAAGTCGGCCTTCCGTCCCGTGTTGTCGGTCAGCGTCGCGTGATCCATCACCTGCAGCAGGACGTTGTAGATGTCCGGATGCGCCTTCTCGATCTCGTCGAGCAGCACGACGCTGTAGGGGTGCGTGCGAACGGCGTCGACGAGCAGTCCGCCCTGCTCGAACCCGACGTATCCCGGCGGGGCGCCGATCAGTCGCGCCACCGCGTGCTTCTCCATGTACTCGCTCATGTCGAAGCGAATGAATTCGTTGCCGAGCAGGATGGCGAGCTGTTTCGCGAGCTCGGTCTTGCCGACGCCGGTCGGCCCCGTGAAGAGAAAGCAGCCCGCGGGCCGGTCCGGCTGCGCCAGGCCGGCGCGTGAGCGTTTGATCGCCTGCGCCGACGGCATGCACCGCCTCGTCCTGCCCGAAGACGACACGCCGCAGCGACTCCTCGAGCGTCCGAAGGCGTTCGCGATCCGAGGAGGTCGCCTGTTGATCGGGGATGCGCGCGGCGCGGGCCGCGACGCGCTCGATCTCCCGCGCGTCCACGACGGGTGGCGGCACGGCTGGGTGCCGGATGAGGCCGTCGGCCGCTCGCGCGCGGCGGCGTCTGCCGCCGCGTTCGCCGCGAGCGTCTGGATTCGCGTGACCGCGCCGGCTTCGTCGATGAGGTCGATCGCGCTGTCGGGCAACCGGTAGTCGCGAAGATGCCGCGACGCCAGCTTCGCGGCCGCCTCGAGCGCCGCGTCCGTGTAGCGGACGCCGTGATGCTCTTCGTATCGGCTCCGCAGCCCGGCGAGAATCTTCACCGTCTCGTCGATGGAGGGCTCCTCGATGGCAATCTTCTGCAGGCGCCGGGCGAGCGCGCGATCCTTCTCGATGTGCTTGAACTCCTCGAACGTCGTCGAGCCGATCACCCGAAGATCGCCCGCCGTGAGCAGCGGCTTGAGCAGCGTCGCCAGATCCATCGTGCCGCCGGTGACCGCGCCGGCGCCGACGGTGGAGTGCATTTCGTCGATGAAGAGAATCGGCTTCGGCCGGGCGGCGAGCGCGGCGACGACCGCCTTGAAGCGCTCTTCGAAGTCGCCGCGATAGCGCGTGCCAGCCAGGAGCGCACCGGTGTCGAGCGCAAAGACTTCCGCGTCCTTCGAGCGCCCCCTGCACATCGTCGTGAAGAAGCCGCGCGGCGAGGCCCTCGGCCATGGCGGTCTTGCCGACGCCTGGATCGCCGACGAACACGGGGTTGTTCTTGCGGCGGCGGCAGAGCACTTCGATCGTCCGTTGGAGCTCCTCGGTGCGTCCGATCAGCGGATCGAGCAGTCCCTGACGCGCCCGTTCGGTCAGGTTCACGCAGTACGCCGGAGCGCATCGGCCGGCGACGGCGCCGCGCCGGCTTCGGCGCCGGCCGGCTGATCGGCATGGGGCGAAGCCCCGGCGGCGCGAGCGGCGTCTTCGTGATGCCGTGCGAGATGTAGTTGAGAATGTCCAGACGCGTGATGCCCTGGTCGGCCAGCAGCTGCGCCGCATGGCTCTTCGGCTGCTGGAGAATCGCCGCGAGGATGTCGCCGGCGTTCGCTTCGTCGCGCTGCGCGCTCTGGATGTGCAGAATCGCCGTCTGCAGCACGCGGCGAAACGCCATCGTCTGCTCGGGCTCCCGCTCCGCGCCGCGGCGCTGGCGCTCGATCGATTCGTCGAGGTACGTGCCGAGCGCGCGCGCGCAGCGCCGGCAGGTCCGCGCCGCAGGCGGCGAGGATTCGTTCGCCGTCCGGATCGTGCGCGAGGGCGTAGAGCAGGTGCTCGAGCGTGAGATACGCGTGACGGCGCGAGACCGCTTCGCGGAACGCGATGTGAAGAACGATTTCAAGAGCTGGTGAAAACACGGGTCCTGGATCACTTCACGCGTCTTCGATGGTCGCCTGCAGCGGGTGCCCGGCCTCGCGCGCGCGCGACATGAGCGTGTCGACTTTGGTTTCCGCCACTTCCCACGGGTAGATGCCGGCGACGCCGCGGCCGTTGAGGTGCACCTGCATCATGATGCGGTACGCCTCGGCCGGCGATTTCTGGAACACGGTCTCCAGGACGTCGACGACGAACTGCATCGGCGTGTAGTCGTCGTTGAGCAGGACGACGCCGTAGAGCGCCGGCTCCTTGGTTTTCTCCTGGACGCGTTCCTTGACGGCTCCGCCGGTCCCGATCCTCATCACCCACCCTGCTCGGCCATACCCACAGAGTAGCGCATGTCCGCCCGCGCGCTAAGATGTCGTTCAGGCGAGATGTGACGGACTGGGCCACGAAACCGCAGCCGGTCGGGGAGAGCCGATGGCGTTTTCCGCTGCCCTCCGAGCTGCCGGACGGGGACCTCGTCACGATCGGAGGCGATCTCGAGCCCTCGACGGTCATCAACGCCTATCGCCGGGGCATCTTCCCGATGGAGGTGACCGAACTGCCGGGCGTGCTCGGCTGGTGGTCGCCGGATCCGCGGGGCATTCTGCCGCTCGATCGGTCTGCGCGTCACGCGGTCGATGCGGCAGAGCGCCAGGCGGTACGAGATTCGGGTCGACACCTGTTTCGCGCGCGTCATCCGCGGGTGCGCCGACCCGTCGCGCGACGACGGCTGGATCACCGAAGACTTCATCGCGGCGTACGCGAGGCTGCACGAGCTCGGATGGGCGCACAGCGTCGAGGTGTTCGACCGCGATGGCCAGCTTGCCGGCGGGCTGTACGGCGTCCGCATCGACGGACTCTTCGCCGGCGAATCGATGTTTCATCTCAAGCGGGACGCGTCGAAGGTGGCGCTGATGGCGCTCGTCGACCTGATGCGGACGAGCGGCATGCCGCTGCTCGACGTGCAGTGGTGCACGGAACATCTCGCCTCGCTCGGCGCCGTCGCCATCGCGCGTCAGGAGTACCTGGCGAGGCTGACGGACGCCGTCGCCACGACCGGTTCAGAGGCCCCGCGCCTGGCATAACCCCGGTCAGCGGCGGCATACCCCACTAATGGGCCATCTACTCCGCTCGTTGGTCCCGTTAGAATTTCGAGGGATGCGGCGAAATGCGGCGGCGGCGGCCGGCGTGAAGATCGACAGCCAGCAGCTGGAAGTCATTCTTCGGCATTCGGGCACCCTCACGTCGCAGGAGCTGGAGCAGAGCCTCAGTCAGGCCAACGGTCGCAATATTTCGCTCTGGCAACTCCTCGTCATCGAACGGCAGGTGCCCGAGGAGACGCTCGCCGACGCCTTCAGCAAGTGGCTGAACCTCGAGCGCGTGCGGCTCGACTCGCTCGGCATTGAAGCCACCGCGGTCGAGGCGGTGCCGGGTCGGCTCGCGCGCAAGCACATCTGTCTGCCGCTTCGCCTCGACGGGAAGAGCCTGGTGCTCGCGATGGCGAATCCGCTCGACGGCCAGGCGATTCAGGACGTCGAGTTCGCGTCGAGCCGGCAAGTGCAGCCTGTGGTCGCCTGCCGGACCGAGATCCTGACGCGCATCGACGAGCACTACCCGCCCGGCGACGCGCGCCCGGCCGACGCCGCGTTGGCGCCCGAGGACACGCTCACTCTTGTCACGAGCGAGCGCGACGTGCTGGACCTCGATGAGGCCGATCTGGCCGAGACGACGCCCGCCGTGCAACTGTGCAGACGGATCATCCTGGACGCGACCAGGCTGCAGGCGAGCGATATTCACATCGAGCCGGGTCCCGACGAGCTGCGCGTTCGGCTGCGGGTCGATGGCGTGCTGCGCGACCACATGCGGCTTCCGCGTTGGATTGGTCCGGCGCTGCTGTCGCGGGTCAAGATTCTCGCCACGTTGAACATCGCCCAGCAGCGCCTTCCCCAGGACGGCCGGATCAAGGTCAGGACGCGCGACCGTGCGATCGACTTGCGCGTCTCGACGCTGCCTACGCGCTTCGGCGAGAAGGCCGTGCTGCGGCTGCTCGGGTTGGCCGGAGCCGCGACGTTCGGCGCGCTCGGCCTGTCGGCCCATGAAACGGCGCTCTTCGACAACGCCCTTGCCCAACCCCAGGGGTTGATTCTCGTGACCGGCCCGACGGGCGCGGGCAAGAGCACGACGCTCTACTCGATGCTCACGCGCCGCCCCTCCACCGAGGTCAACATCGTCACGATCGAGGATCCGATCGAGTATCAGGTGTCGGGCGCCAACCAGGTACAGGTGGACATCAAGGCCGGCCTCACGTTCGCCAATTGCCTTCGCGCCATCCTTCGGCAGGATCCCGACATCATCATGGTGGGGGAGATTCGCGACGCGGAGACCGCCGAAATCGCGTTTCAGGCGGCGCTCACGGGCCACCTGGTGCTCAGCACGCTGCACACGAACAGCTCGGTCGCCGCGATCGAGCGGCTTCTCGATCTCGACGTCAAGCCGCTGCTCGTCACGGGCGCGATCAACCTGATCGTCGCGCAGAGGCTCGCGCGGCGAATCTGCGTGAAGTGCCGCGAGCCTTACGTGCCTGCAGCCGATGTGCTTCGCAGGCTCCGCATCGAGGGGGACGCCCAGGAGTTTGTGCGCGGCAGGGGCTGCGCGGCTTGCGGGCAGACCGGGTACGCCGGGCGAGTCGGGATCTTCGAGATCCTGAGGCTGACGACGCGGCTCAAGGAGCTGGTGAGCCGGCGTGCGACCGAGTCGGAGATGAGAAGCGCCGCATCGGCGGCGGGCACCCGGTTTCTGCTGGACGATGCCCTTTACAAGATGCGCGCGGGACTCACGACTGCTGAGGAAATCCTGCGCGTCATCCAGATCGAGCCGCCCGACGACAACGACCTGTCGCAGGGTCTGACGCTGACGCGCCCGAACAGCTGACCCGAGAGCCTCACTTCTTCGCCTCGGCATGCCAGTTCATCAGCAGCGTGATCGGCGGGGGGGCGCTGTCCAGCACCGTGTTGATGAGAAACCGCCCGTCGCGGGCGACGTCGTACTGCCGGCCCTGCCGACTCTGTGCATTGTCCACGCCGCCGCTGACGATGCGCGTGGGAAAAAGCACGACTGGCGTGCCCGGCTCGAGCGTGGACCCGGTGACGGTGATTGGTGCTGCCATCATCGCGCCCGCCGAGTTGAGGTAGTACAGCTCCTTGCCGTCGGGTCGCCAGAAGGGATGGATGCCGCCCGCCGTTGAGACCTGCGACTGGCCAGCCGCCGCCCCCGCGCCCGCGCCGGCCGCGCCGGGCGGGACAAAAGGACGGACGTAGATTTCAGTACGGCCCGATTCGCTCGACTGGTAGGCCACCCACTGGCCGTCCGGCGAAAACGCGCCGTAGGCCACGCGAAAGCGGGTCTTCAGAAACACCGACGGCGCGTGATCGCCCAGCATCGGCACAACCCAAAGGTCGCCGATTGTTTGTGGATCGATGCTTTGATACAGCACGAACCGGCCATCGACCGACCAGTTGGTGGGGGCCTTGAGCTGGTCGGAGGCTACAAACCGCTCCTCCACGCCCGCGCCGCTCGTGAGCTTCTGGTAGAGGTCGCCTAGACCCTCCCGGTTCGAGCGGAACACGAGCCGCTTGCCATCGGGCGACCAAAGAGGAAATCGATCCGCAGCCGCATCGAACGTCAACCGGCTCGTACGGGCGCCGTCCAGCAGCCACAGGTCCGTGTTGCCCTGCATCGTGCGCTCCACGACCACGCGACGGCCGTCGGGGGACACACGGGGATTGGAGAGACTCCGGTCCGGGTCGCCGACGGTGCCCCGTGCCGTTCCCGACCGGTCCACCCAGGCCAGTTGCCGTGGGTTGCCCGCAACGTTCCGGTAGGCCACCAGTCCCGTCGCCGCCACCGACACGGCGTCCACCCCGTCAGCCAGCGTTACCGGCTCGCCGGTGAGTACCGCACGCGCCAGGTCCAGCCGTTGGGCGACAAGCGTGCCCGTCCGAATCCACAGCAGCCACCCAGAGGGCAGATACTGGCCCGGCCCGCCGCCTTGCGTCAGCCGAGCCGGCGCGCTCCCGTCGAGCGCGCCCAGGTAGACCCCGGCCGTGTTCGGCCCACCGTTGTTCATGAAGTACGTGAACCGGTTGCCGTCGGGCAGAAAGTGCGGACCGGCGTGGCCCCCCTGCAGCTGACCGAGCGTTGTCGCCGCGGCCACAACGCCCCCGTTGGCGGACACCCGCATCAACGTGGAGTTTCCGCTTGGCGCAAACACGATCACGCCGTCTGTGTTCCACGTCCCGCCGTTCCCGTTTTCGGCCGGAGCCAGAGTCTGCGGGACACCGCCACCGAGGTCGAGCCGCTTCAGCGCACCCCCGGCAAAAAACCCCACGGATCGGCTGCCGGGCGCCCAGAACGGTCTCGTGGCCCCTTCGGTGCCCGCCAGCGGCTGCGCCGTCGTCGTCGCCAGCGGTCGCAGCCACAGGCGGGACGTCCCATCACCCGAGGCGACGAAGACGATCTGCTGGCCATCGGGCGAGAGCGCAAAGTCCGTGGGGCCGTTCGTGGGCGGTGTGACGATGTCGACGCGCGTCTCGGGCGGTGGCGCTTCGCGCAAATGCCGCAGCGTGGGCACCGCCATCGCGGCCAACCCCACCAGCGCGACGGCGAACGCGGCAATCCAGGCCAGCCGTCCGCGCGGCGCCGGTGAGGTGACCGATCCCATCGTCTGTGGCGTGGCCGTTTCGAATGCGCCCTCCAGCGCCAGACGGACGTCTCCGATGTCGTGAATCCGTTGCCTCAGGTCCTTGTGGAGACATCGCCTGATGTACGTGGCGAGTGCGGGCGAGAGCGAAGCAGGGAGCCGCGCCCAGTCGGGCTCGCGCGCGAGCACCGACGCCAGCACCTCAGACACCTCGTCGCCGGCAAAGGCTCTGGCGCCCGTGAGCATTTCGTACAGCACCGCCCCGAACGCCCAAATGTCGCTGCGTTTGTTCGCGGGCCGGCCCTTCGCCTGCTCGGGCGACATGTACGCGGCCGTGCCGAGAATCATGCCGGCCTGCGTCATCGCCGGTGTCGTGACGGTTGGCGACTGCGATACGTACGGTGTATTCCCGACCGGTTCCATCGCCTTCGCGAGACCAAAATCGAGCACCTTGACCGTACCGTCGGTGCGCACCTTGATGTTCGCGGGCTTGAGATCACGATGGATGATCCCCTGCTCGTGCGCCCCCTCGAGTGCTTCGGCGATCTGTTTTGCGATGAGCAGCGCCTCGTCAATCGGGACCGGCCCACGTGCAATCCGCTGAACGAGATCCTCGCCTTCAACCAGTTCCATGACGAGGGCGAGCACCCCGCCGGACTCCTCCAGACCGTGGATTTGCGCGATGTTTGGATGGTTCAGCGATGCGAGGGTCTGGGCTTCGCGTGTAAATCGTGTGAGCCGTTCGGCGTCGCTCGCCAAGGAGTCAGGCAGGACCTTGAGTGCCACGTCGCGCTTGAGCTTCGTGTCGCGCGCGCGATACACCAGACCCATGCCACCTTCGCCGATCTTGGCGGTGACTTCGTAGACGCCGAGACGCGTACCAGCGGTGAGAGCCAAGCGATTTCGTGGATTATAGGGGCACAGCCACGCTCTTCGTCATTTAGTCAGCCCCGCCGTCCAGTTCACGACGATCGCAATCGGCGGCGACACGGCCTGTTCCACGAGCGTGTTGACCAGGAAGCGCTGCCCGTTGGCCGACACGGCATAGCTCCAGCCATTCGAACCCGCAAATCCTTCGAGTCGCGGGCGGACGTCGAACAAGGGCTGCACGGCGCCCACCTCAAACGCGTTCCCCTGGCCGTTCGCAGTCGCCGCCATCAGTTTGCTTTCGGGAGATAGGAAAAAGATCTCTTTGCCGTCACGCCGCCATCGGGGGACCGTTCCACCGGCGGTGGACACCTGCCACTTGCCGCCGGCGCCGCCGAACGACGCGACATACACGTCGTTTCGTCCCGACTCGTTCGAGACGTACGCGAGCCATCGTCCATCCGGAGAAAAGCGCCCGTTCAACTCGCTGAACTCACTCCGCAGCACTGACGCCGGCTTGCGATCGCCGGACATCGGCAGCGACCAGATATCGTTGCCCGTCGGAGAATTGGCATTGCCGGTGAAATACAAGATGTGGTGGCCGTCGGGCGACCAATCCGTTGCATACAGGTTATTGCGACCGTCCGCCAGGACCGGCTCCTCACCGCCGGCCCCGCTCGATGCTTTCACATACAGATCGAGGTTGCCCTTTCGGCGCGAGTTGAACACGACGCGGCTGCCGTCGGGCGCCCACGCCGACAGCATTTCGTCGGCGGGGTCGAAGGTGAACCGGGTCCGCAGGCCGCGCGCGACGTCGTAGATCCAGAGGTCGCGGGTGTTGCGGGCCGTGTCGAGGATGCTGACCATGGCGCGGGTTTCGTCGGGAGACAGTTCCAGGTTCATCTGGTCGGCCTGCTCGCCGACTGCCGTCAGCTGTTTCCCGGTGCGGTCGTACCAGAAGAGCTGCGAGCGGATATCCCTGGCACCCGTTCGGTAGGCGAGGACGCCATTCTCAGAGACGGTAAACGCGCCAACCGGCGCGAGCGCGCCACCGATCTCCAGCTGTTCGGCAATCGGGACCGCTTCGCCCTTGAGTTCCAGACGGACGCTGTCGAATGGTTGGGCCATCAGCGTCCGATCGCGAATGAACAGGACGTGTCCCCTGGCGTAGACGATATTCGAGACCCCCTTGACCAATGGCCGGGGCTTGTCTTTCGCGTCAAGGGAGCCCACGTACGTGGCCGTCGAGGGCACGCCTCCGACGTTTGCAACCGAGAGGTACAGGAAGTGGCGGCCGTCGGGCAGAAAGAACGGATAGGCGTGCGCGAGGTCGCTGGTCTCCGTGTCGAGCGTGGTGACGGGTGAAGGCGTTCCCCCTGCCGCCGGGATCCTGGCCAACGGTCCTCGCTTCGGCGAGAACAGAATCACATCGTCCCGGTTCCAGGAACCCGTGGAGGGAATGCCGACAGTATCGGCCAGGACGAGCGCCGGGCCACCCGACACATCGATTTTCTTCAGCTTGCCCGAAGCGGTGAAGGCCACGTGCCGGGAATCGGGCGACCAGAATGGCGCCGTGGCGCCTTCGGTGCCGGCGAGCGGCTGCGCGACCAGCGTGTCCATCGGACGCACCCACAGCAGTTGGCGGAGATCGGATCCTTGCGCGACGAAGGCGAGACGCCGGCCATCGGGGGAGAGGGCGAAGCGGCTCCCGGATGCGCCGCCCGCAGAAAACGCGGTGCCGGCGGGCGGAAGAATGAGCGTGCGATAGACGTGTGTGTCAGTCGGTGCTCGATTGAGATAACCGCCCACGCCCAGCGCCAGCGCGGCGACGAGCGCGATGAACAACGCGCCCGCGACGATCCAGGCGATGGACGTGCGAGGCTTGCGACCCGCGACGACGGGCGCCGCGCCAACCTGGCTGACTGTCTGCGATTCGGCGCCGGCAATGTTCTTCAGTTGTCGGGCCACGTCGGCGGCCGTCTGCCAGCGCTCGTCGGGATCTTTGGCGAGACAGGTCGCGATCAGCTGATCCAGTCCGGGCGGCGTCAGCGGCTGCAGCTGAGACATCGGTGCTGGCCGGGCGTGCATGATGGCGCCTATCAGGCTCGCCTGGCTCTTGCCCTCAAAGGCCTTCCTGCCGGTCAGCATCTCGTACACAACGGCACCGAACGCGAAGATGTCGGTGCGTGCGTCGGCTTCCTGGCCGTCGAGTTGCTCCGGCGCCATGTACTGAAACGTGCCGAGAATCGTTCCCTGCACGGTCAGGTTGGCCGGCGTCGTCGGGAGCATCGACAGGCCGGTCGCCGGACCCGGCGGGCGCGCTCGACTTGGCCAGGCCGAAGTCGAGCAGTTTCGCGCCGGCCTTCGTGAGCATGATGTTGCCGGGCTTCAGATCGCGGTGGACGATCCCGGCGCGGTGCGCCTTGTCGAGCGCCGACGCAATCTCGATGGCGATCTTGAGCGCGTCGGCCGGCGGCAGCGCGCCGCGTTCGAGTCGAGCCGTCGAGCGTCTCGCCCTCCACGAGCTCCATGACCAGGAACGCGACGCCGGACTGTTCGCCGACGTCGTAAAGCGTGCAGATGTGCGGATGGTTGAGCGCCGCGACGGCGCGGGCCTCACGATCGAAGCGCTCGCGGAACTCCGGATCGGCGGCCAGCGCTTCGGGCAGGATCTTGATCGCGACGGTGCGATCGAGACGTGTGTCGCGCGCGCGATAGACCTCGCCCATCCCACCGGCGCCCAGAGGCGAGATGAGCTCGTACGGGCCCAGGCGCGCGCCGGGTTGCAGGGGCATCGCTATTGACGCTCGCGCGAACTACCGGCCAGGCGCGGGTGCTGCCGGTGCAGGGCCGCCGCGAGGCGGGGGCGGCGGCAGCGTGCCGCCTTCGGCGAGGGTCTTCATGTTCTGCATCGCCCTCGTGAACGCCGTGACCCTCCGCGCCCGGTCCGCTTCGCGGGCGGCATCGTCGGCCAGCATCGAGTTGTCGAAGAACAACGTGTAGACGATCTTCGACGTGGTCGCCGTCACCGGCCGAACTTCGAGCGTGCCGTGATAGAGGTTGTACGGCCGGCCATCCCGCGCGGGCTGGGTGTACGTGTACGAGAGTTCGGTCTTGCCGACGAGGACTTCGGCCCCGACGGTACGGACCGCTCCGAATTCGCCATCCTTGCCCGCGGTGATGGTGCACGGGATCTGCAGCCATTCGCCGATATCGCAGAACTTGCCGACGCGTTTCCAGACATCGGCGGCGGGGCGATTGACACTGATTTCGAGTGGGATGGAGATGTAGGTTGGCGCGGCGACCGCGACGATGGCCTGTGCAGTCTGAGCCGCCGGCGCCGGAGTCTGCGCGCTGGCGGCGCCCGCCACGCAGGCCACCGCGAGCGCCCAGCCGGCCGTTGATTTACTGAATCGATTTCGCACGGTGGATTCCTCCAAACAATATGCCTTGCGGCGATCCTGGCTGCACATCATACTGCGAGGATCATGGAGTTGTTCATGTCACGACGGCGAGTATTGCTGGCGGGCTGGGTGTGTGGAGTGGGCATCGCGAGTGGAGCACTTGCGCAACAGCCTCCGACCCGGCCGGTACCCATGCGCCCCGCGGTGTTCTTCAGCGAGCCGTGGAGGCCGCTGCCTACGCCTCCTGACGATCATGGCGCGTGGCCGGCCTCGCAGGGAGGCGTGTCGAATCCCAACCTGGAGCTCAAGCTGTATGGAACATCCGGAAAGGAGATTCAGCTCGTCGCGGGACGAGCGCAAAGCGACGTGACGCCGAATAACCTCTGGACGGGGACGACCACCTCGCCGAGCGCGGCCGCGCTGCGCGACCGGAACAACTTCGTCGATTTGAGCGGCGCGCTGGCCAAGATCCGCTGGGTGGTGCGAACGTCCGGCTTTCATCAGGCCTGGCCGATTCTGAAGCTTGCCGACGGCACGTGGCTGGTGGGCGACCGCGCGTCGGGCGCGCAGGCGGATTTCAACGAGAGCGACATCTCGCTGGCGGACCTGCGCTGGTTGAAGCTCGACATCGCGCGCGTTGTCGCGGTTGGCACCTGGATCGAGCATCCTGACTTGAGCAAGGTCGATGAGATCGGCTTCGCGGATCTGATGCCCGGAAGCGGACATGGCCCGGGAGGCTACATCAACGTGGGCCGCATCGAGGTCTACGGCAAAGCGGTCAAGCGCTAAAGCTGCTTTCAATTTGGCGTAGCGGCTGTCCTCGGCGTGCGTGCCGGGCGATCACGGTCGACAGCCCGGAAAAACGGCGCCGCAGCAACATCGGTGTCTGTTCGGCACGCGCGGCCAGGGTTGGCCGCGCGTGGAGGTAGCTGCGGCGCCGTTTTTCGGGGCGACCACGGGCGGACTGTGACCTATCGATCGCCCGGCACGCACGCCGAGGGCAGCCGCATGGGAACCAATCGATCCACTGGACGCCGCCCGCGATCCACCGCCTCGATTCGGCAAACGTTCGAACTCGGCGCGATAGCGAGGCACCAAAACGCGGCGCCGGCCACCGCCGCGAAAGGCCAATCCTGGCCTTGAGCGTCAAACAGTGATCGATAGTGCCGGCGCCGCGTTTTGCCGCGCCGACGTTCGTGTTTGCCGAATCGAGGCGGTGGATCGCGGGTGCCCCCTGGAAGCGCCAACGACACAGTTGTGGAAGATGCTCTAGGAAAGACGTGGAAGGTCAGACGTCGAACCGGATGCCCTGCGCCAGCGGCAATTCGCGCGAGTAGTTCACGGTGTTGGTGACGCGCCGCATGTACTGCTTCCAGGCGTCGCTGCCCGACTCGCGCCCGCCACCGGTTTCCTTTTCGCCGCCGAACGCGCCGCCGATTTCCGCCCCGCTGGTGCCGATGTTCACGTTGACGATGCCGCAGTCCGAGCCGGCCGGGGAGCAGAAGAGCTCGGCTTCGCGAACGTCGCCGGTGAGAATGGCCGACGACAACCCTTGCGGGACGTCGTTGTGGATGGCAATCGCCTCGTCAAAGCTCCGGTAGCGGAGCAGGTAAAGAATCGGCGCGAACGTTTCCTTTTGTACGATCGGGGCCTCTCGGCCGATTTCGACAATCGCCGGCCGCACGAAACAGCCGCCTTTCGGGACGCCCGCGCTCACGCGTCCGCCGCCGTGGATCGTGCCGCCATGTTCCTTGGCTGCCATGAGCGCCGCGTCCATGGCCGCGGCGGCCTGCTCGTCGATCAGCGGACCGACGAGCGTGCCCTCGACCGATGGGTCGCCAATCGGCAGGCCTGTATACACCTTGAGCAGGCGATTGCGCAGCTCGTCGGCGATCGACTCGTGAACGATCAGACGCCGCAGCGTCGTGCATCGCTGGCCGCAGGTGCCGACCGCGGCGAAGACGATCGAGCGGACGGCCAGGTCGAGGTCGGCCGACGGCGTCACGATCATCCCGTTGTTGCCGCCGAGCTCCAGAAGCGACCGGCCGAGCCGCTCTGCGACGGCCGCCGCAACCGAGCGGCCCATCGGCACCGACCCGGTCGCGGACACGAGCGGCAACTTTGGCGAGCGGCGAGTCGCTGACCCACCTCGCGGCCGCCGATGACCACACTCGAAATCGCCGGGGGCACGTCAACGTCCCCGGGGACTTCGGCGAGCGTCTTCTGCACCAGCGCCTGGCAGGCAATCGCGCACAGGGGAGTCTTCTCCGACGGCTTCCACACGACCGGGTCGCCGCAGACCCAGGCAATGGCCGCGTTCCACGCCCAGACGGCGACGGGAAAGTTGAACGCCGTGATCACCCCAACCGGCCCCAGTGGATGCCACTGCTCGCTGAGCCGATGGCCCGGCCGCTCGCTGGCGATCGTCTTGCCGTAGAGCTGGCGGCTCAGGCCCACGGCAAACTCGCAGATGTCGATCATCTCCTGCACTTCGCCCAGGGCTTCCTGCGTGATCTTGCCGGCTTCGCGGCTCACGATCGTGGCCAGGTCGATCTTGTGGCGGCGCAGCTGCTCGCCAAACCGCCGGACGAATTGCCCGCGCACCGGCGCGGGCACCCGGCGCCACGTTTCGAACGCCTCGGCCGCGCGCTCGGTTGCGGCATCCACCTGGGCGGTGTCGGCGACCGTCAGTTCAGCCAGCAGATCACCGTCGATCGGCGAGCGGGCCGACAACTTCCCGCCGGCGCCCTCGAGCCAGAGGCTGCCGATCGAAACGCCGCGCAGCGGGCCGGGGGCGCCCAACCGCGATGTTATCCCCAGGGCGTCCAGGGCTTCACGCACGGTCTCGTTCATGCCCGTCCGGGCTCCGTGCGGGCATTGAACCCGTCCATCGGCGGCGTCGCCCCGCTGTCTGACGCCGCCCCGCCGCTGAAGCGCGTCGAGATTTGCGAGTCGTAGTGCGCGCCGAACCGGTTGGCGAGAAACGCGTCGAAGTCAACCTGTTCCTGTCGCACAAATCCGCGACGGGGCAGCCGGCCGGTCACGAACAGGTCGAGCACGGTGCAGACGCCGGCGGCGGTCGTAATCTGGATGGCGCTCCAATTCTCGCCGCTGATCTGTCCGTGGTAGACCTTGCGGGCGTCGGTGATCTGCACCAGTTGCCCGTTCCGCCACCCGGTGACCGTGCAGAACGTGACCACGACATCCTGAAAGGTGATCGGCACCGCACTTTCCAGGATGTCCTTGAGCACATCGCGCCGCTCTTTGAGCCGCAGCTCGT
This sequence comes from uncultured Acidobacteriota bacterium, assembly GCA_963755195.1. Taxonomy (GTDB): domain Bacteria; phylum Acidobacteriota; class Vicinamibacteria; order Vicinamibacterales; family CAVVIG01; genus CAVQJU01. Next base: position 226,110 of record CAVWIZ010000004.1, read on the forward strand.
TGACCAGGAGCTTCACCGGCTCGCAGTGTCCGAGATAGCGGATCGTCTTGTAGTTCAGCTCGCGCACGCGGCCTTCGAGCGTCTCGCACAGCGTCCCCAGACCGCCGCTGGTGCTGAAGGCTTCGTACCGCACCCCGTCGAGCGAGAACTCCTCGTAGCCCTCGAGCGGCAGCAGTTCGACGAGGTGGCCGTCATGGATGGCGTCGCACGGGTTGCAGTACTCGTTGATCAATCCGTCGGTCGACCAGGTGAGGTTGTACTTGAGTGCGCCGGTGGGGAACAGGGGGAGCGCGCCGACGCGCATCCGCACGGAGTCGAGCTTTTCGAAGCGATGCGTCAGGTGTTGAGCGACGATCGAAATGAATCCAGGCGCCAGTCCGCACTGGGGCATGAAGATCTGGCCGTCGCGGGCCCGCTCGGCGATCTCACGGACGCGGCCGGCGGTTGCCACATCCTCGGTCAGATCGAAATAACTGGCGCCCGCGGCGAGGGCCGCCTCCGCGACGCGCGGGTTGTAGTAGAAACTGAGGGCCGAGATGACCGTGTCGCAGCCGGTCAGCGCCCGGGCCAGCTGCTCCGGCGATTCGACGTCGACGAGCACCGTGTCCACGCCGATGCGGCTGGAAATCCGGTCGATTGCGGCGGGACTGGCATCGCCCACGATGACACGGTAGTCGCCCGAGTCGACGAGGAGCCGCGCGATCATCCGGCCGATCTTGCCAGCGCCCAACAAGAGCACCCGGTGCACAACGGCCTCCTTGCTCACGCGCCAGTCTGGTGTTGGTTGATCCGGTGGGCTACGGCGCGACGCCGTTTGCGGGGGCCGGCGTCTGCGTGTCGAACGACGATCCGGCAAACACCTGCCGGCCGTCGGCCAGCGTCACCGTTCTGGCGTTGGCGACGTGGGGCTCGTCTTTCGCCAGAAAGCCGGCGACGGTGACGATGGTTCCGGGTTTCAGCGAGTTCCTGTTCCAGCCCCGCCGCATCAACGCCGTCGGCGGACCGAGCTCGAAATCCCACAGGACGATTTTCCCGGCGGCGTCTCTTGCCTCGACCGCCACGCGCGCGTGGGGATTGGTCCACTCGAGCTTGGTCACTTCGCCCGTCACGGTGATGGGCTTGTTCTGGTCGAACTCCGCGGCGAACGAATGGTGCGCCGACACAGTGGTGATATCGGTTACAGGGGTCGCGACGACCATCACGCCGAAACCGGCGGCAAGCGCGCACATCGACCTGGCGTTCATAGGTGCTCCCCGAAAGGCTCGCCGGTCATGATACGCCGGTTCACTGCGCCGTTCCACCGGCCGTCTTGAACAAGGCTGTCTGCCCCAGCGATAATCAGCCCATGAAAGCGGCCTACAACGCGTTCGGCGTGATGGCGGTCTGCGCGGCGCTGTCGTCAACGGTTCTGGCGCAATGGCCCAGTTACCCGGCGTACAAGACGCCCAAGAAGGCCAACGGCGAGGCAGATCTGACGGCCCCGGCGCCGAGAACCGCGGATGGCCGTCCGGATTTTTCCGGCGTCTGGCGCGGCGCCGCCATTGCCGGCGGCCGGCGCGGTGCGCCGCCGCCCGAGCCGGCGCTTGGCACGCCGCCGCTCGCCACGTTTCGCGACATCGCCTCGACGTTCAAAGACGGGTTGCCGATGACCCCGTACGCGAAGGATCTGCTGGCGAAGCACATGGCGCGCAACAGCAAGGACAACCCCGAGGCGTCGTGTCTGCCGATGGGCATCATGCAGTTCTGGACGCAGGGCTTTCCGCGCAAGTTCGTGCAGACGCCGGGGCTGATCGTCGTCCTGTACGAGGCGAGCTCGGGCATCCGTCAGATCTTCACCGACGGCCGGCCGCTTCCGCAGAAAAGCGATCCGCAGCCGTGGTACTACGGATACTCCAGCGGAAAGTGGGAAGGCGACACGCTGGTGGTCGAAACCAACAACCTGCGCGACGATGGGTGGCTCGACATCATCGGCACGCCGCTGACTGACGAAGCCCGGCTCACCGAGCGCTTCCGGCGCGTGAACTTCGGACGGATGGAAATCGACATCACGATCGACGATCCGAAGGCCTATACCAGGCCGTGGACCGTCAGACATCTCCAGGACATCATGCTCGATACCGACATCATCGAGTTCATCTGCGAAGAGAACAACCATTTCACCCCGCGTTGACCTGACAGCCCACACATATGTGCCGCAACATCAAAACGCTCGCGAACTTCGCACCACCGGCGACCGAGGACGAAATCCGCGCGTCCGCCCTGCAGTTTGTCCGAAAGGTGAGCGGTGCGAATCGCCCGTCGCGCGCCAACGAGCTCGTGTTCAACCGCGCGGTTGACGAGGTGACCGCGGCCGCCCATCGGCTCATTGCGTCGTTCGTGACCACGGCGCCGCCTCGAAACCGGGAAGAAGAGGCGCGCAAGGCGCAAGAGCGTGCGCGCGCGCGTTTCGCGTGATGCGCTGACAGGCTGGCTTGACCGTCCAGAGAGTCTGGCGCTGGCGGCCCCTCTATTCGGCTGCGCCGTGCCGGGACGGGTCTAGCGAGTCGATTCCCCTGAGAGTAAACCCCGCCAACCAAGGCTCACGAGCGAGACGCGAGCGCGCCGGCCCGGTATCCTGCCGCGTCGAGCAGTGCCCGCACGCGCGGCGCCACGTGCGTGCCGTACAGCTCGATGCTGGTCATCTGCTTGTCGTGCGGCAGCGTGCCGTTGCTGTATTTCATGTCGAATCGCGACAACCCGAGCGTCTGAATCGTCGTGGCGATCTTCGCCGCGACCGTCTCGGGCGAGCCGACGCACAGCGCGCCGCCGGGGCTCGCCTCCCGCTCGAACTGCTCGCGGGTCATCGGGGGCCATCCCCGCTCGGCGCCGATGCGCGTCATCAGGGCCGCGTGGTGGGGCCAGAGCTCCTCGCGCGCCTGTTCGTCGGTCGGCGCCACGTAGCCGGGCGAGTGAGCCCCCACGGGCAACGTGTCGTGGCCGAACTTGGCGAGCGCGCGGTGAAACAGATCGACGTGGGGCATGAACCGCCGCGGGCTTCCGCCGATGATCGCCAGTATGAGCGGCAGGCCGTAACGCGCCGCGCGCGCCACGGACTCCGGCGTGCCGCCGACGCCGACCCACACGCGAAGCCGGCCCGACTCGATCGGCGGGTACACGGTCTGGTCGCGAAGCGGCGCGCGCGTGCGTCCCGACCACGTCACCGGCCGCTCCGTGAGCAGCGCCGCGAAGAGTTCGAGCCGCTCCTCGAACAGCGCCTCGTACTGCGCGAGATCGAACCCGAACAGCGGGAACGACTCGGTGAACGAGCCGCGCCCGACGATCACCTCGGCCCGCCCGTTCGACAGCGCGTTGAGCGTGGAAAACCGTTCGTAGACACGGACCGGATCGTCCGAACTGAGCACCGTCACCGACGATCCGAGCTGAATTCGTGAGGTCTGTCCGGCGATGGCCGCCAGCAGCACCTCGGGCGCCGACACGGCAAAATCTTTTCGATGGTGCTCGCCGACGCCAATGAACTGCAAGCCGACCTGATCGGCCAGTACGGCCTGGGCGACGACGTTGCGGAGGACCTGCGCGTGCTTGAGCGGCTGGCCGCTCGCGTCGGTGGTCACGTCGCCGAACGTGTCGAGCCCCAGTTCGATAGTGTCCGTCATGTGATGTTCAGGGGAAGCGCTGCCTGTCGCCGCTCGAGGTGTGAGCTATCTTGCCGGGCAGTTGCCCGCCGCCGGGCGCCAGCCCTCGACGTCGATGAAGATCTGGCTGACCATCGGACTGCCCCCCGGGCTGCCGCCCGTGGGCGCCGCACCAGGCATCACCCGCACGCCGCCGCCGATGCCGACGCCATCCGGCTTGGATTGGCCCCTCTTCATCAGGCCGGTGATCGCGATCATCGAACCTTCGTGAGCCTTGATCTCCGCCATGACCTTCTTCGGCCCGTTCATGCGCAAATGCATGCCTTCGGGGATTTCGAGGCTCCCCGGTTGCTCGATGGTGCGTGGGCCGACAGTGAAGATAGAGCCCTTGCTGCATCCCGGAACAGACACGCGCACGGAGTCTTTCGGCACCGGCTTGTCTTCCTGCGCCCCCAGGGCTCCGCTCAGGACGGCGACAGCGACGATGATGACGGCGGGAGTCCTCACCACAGAATCCACACTGATTGTGCCCTTTTTAGTGGCACGAATCCAGACATCGATTCTCCGGGCGGTCCCCAAGCGATCACGAGCGTCGCGCCCGACGGACGGCTACGGCGCCCCGGAATGTGGAGCGCCGTGGCAACAGGAGGTGATGGGTATCAGGCGGGATCGTTCGAACCACGCCGCCCGCTATCGCGAGTGGCCAGCGCGGCTCGACTCGTCCGGACGTTGGCGATCGCCGAGCGAGTCTTCTCGATCAGTTCGTCGTGCCTCTTGCGATCGCCGGCGAATGCCAGCATCGACAAGAGGGCTCTGAGCCTCTCGACCTGGACCGACAGCGTGTGTTGCGTCATCGTCATTGATGCGTCCTTTCATACCGAGCACCAGAACGACGGCTGGGGGAGCCTGTCCTGTGCGGCACGTGTCTGACGCTATTGTCCTACGGGGAACCGCGCGGTCGCCGGCCTGTCGCGCCGCGGAGACAACCCCGCCGCGATTGATACGGCATCGACATTTGAGGTGAGGATCCCCGCTGTTGAGCTTCGCGTCCGTGCTGCGTCCGGGTGTTGCTCCGGAACGATGCGACACCCTAAGATGATCGTGCCAAGGATGACCCAGAAATGAGCATGACCAGTGTCCCTCACGGCGAAAGTGAAGATCTCCAGCAATTGGTGGCAGATACCGCGCCAGTGCTGGTCTGGATGTCCAACGCCGATCGACTCTGCACTTACGTCAACAAGCCCTGGTTGGCCTTCACCGGGCGAACCATCGACTCCGAGCTTGGCCACGGCTGGGCAGAAGGCGTCTACGCCGACGATCGGCAGAAGCGCCTCGACATCCACAGGGAGGCCTTCGACCGGCGAGAACCGTTCGCCATCGAGTACCGGCTGCGTCGTCACGACGGCGAATATCGATGGGTGCTCGACAACGGCCTCCCGCGATTCAGCCCGGATGGGTCCCTTACCGGCTACATTGGATCGTGCGTCGATGTCACGGATTTCAAGCGGGCGGAGACCGCGGTCGCCATCGCCAACGATCGGCTGCACCTGGCCATGGAGTCCGGGAAGACCGTGGGCTGGGAGTGGGACGTCAAGGCCGACCGCAATACGTGGTTCGGCGACCTGCAAACCATGTTCGGAATCCCCGCCAAGAACAACGTTGGAGGCATAGGCGACTTTCGACGCTCGGTGCATCCAGATGATCTCTCACGCGTCTTGAAGGCGGTGAGCGACGCCCAGCGAAGCCGAGCGCCCTATGAGGCGGAATTCCGCGTCCGCTGGCCGGACGGCACGGTGCGCTGGGTTGCCGCCAAAGGACGCTTCTACTATTCACCCGACGGTGAGCCCGAGCACATGGTGGGGATGGCGCTGGACATCACGGAGCGCAAGCACGCCGAAGAATCACTGCGACGGAAAGAGATGGAGCTCAGGGAAGCGCAGCGCCTGGCGGGAGTCGGAAGCTGGCAGTGGGACGTCGACACCGATACCGTCGTCTGGTCCGAAGAACTCTATCGATTGGCCGGTCGCGACCCCAATCTGCCGGCCGTCAGCTACAAGGAGCATTCCCAGCTGTTCACGGCGGAAAGCTGGGAACGGTTGCGCCGCGCCGTTGAAGAGGCGCTCGGCCGCGGCACGCCGTACGAGCTCGATCTGGAGATGGTCCGAGCGGACGGCACGACGAGGTGGATCACGGCTCGTGGCGAAGCGCAGCCTGATGCCAACGGCCGCGTCGCGGGGCTTCGTGGCACGACCCATGACATTACCGAGCGCAAGCAGCGCGAAGAATCACTCACCTTGTTCCGGAGCCTGATTGACGGCTCGAGCGATGCGCTCGAGGTCATCGATCCCAAAACGCTTCGCTTCCTCGACGTCAACGAGCAGGCGTGCCGCGATCTTGGCCGAAGCCGGGAAGAGCTCCTGTCTCTCACGGTTTGCGATATCGACCCTTCTGTCGATGCCTCGATAGCGGCGGACCACGAACGCATGTCTGCGGGGTCGGGAGTCGTGAGGTTCGAGAGCCAGCATCGGCGGAAGGACGGATCGATGTTCCCGGTGGAAGTCCACGTCAAGCGCGTCACGCTCGACCGGACCTACCTGGTCAACGCTGTCCGTGACATTACCGACCGCAGGTTGGCGCAGCAGGCCCTGCGCGAGAGCGAAGAACGGTTGCGACTAGCGGCTGAGGCGGGAAAGATGTTCGCCTACACGTGGGACGCGGCCACCGACGTGGTCGTTCGCTCGGGGGAGTGTGCGCCAATTCTTGGCTTTGATTCTGCGGGCATTGTGACGGGTCAGCAGATACTGGCGAAGATTCACCCGGACGACCGCGAACGCGTGGTGGCCGCTGTGACGGCCCTCAGTCCCGAGCAGCCACACCTCCAAGTCAGCTATCGCCTGACGCGACCGGACGGCACGGTGATTTGGGTGGAACGGGTCAGCCGTGCGCACTTCGACGACAACGGGCGCATGCTGCGGATCGTCGGCATGGTGGCGGACATCACGCAACGGAAGCTTGCCGAAGACGTGCTCTCCAGCGTGAGCCGCAGGTTGATTGAGGCTCAGGAGACGGAGCGTGCGCGGATCGCCCGCGACCTGCACGACGACATCGGCCAGCGGCTGGCGCTGTTGGCCGTGACGCTCGAGGAAATGAAACACCTGACCTCGGATTCGGCAGGTGAGGTCCGCCGTTGCCTGCAGGCGCTGCAGAAGCAGACATCGGAGATCTCGGCTGACGTGCATGCCCTGTCGCACGAACTGCACTCTTCGAGTCTGCAGCTTCTGGGTGTTGTGGCCGCGATGCGGGGCTTCTGCAAGGAGCTATCAGGAAAGCGGAAAGTCGAGATCGAGTTCAGCCACGAAGATGTTCCGCGCACCGTGCCGCCGGAGATTTCGCTCTGCCTCTTCAGGGTGTTGCAGGAAGCCCTGCACAACGCCGTGAGACACAGCCGCGTGCGCCACGTTGTGGTGCACTTTCAGGGAACCTCGGATGCGGTCCGACTCACCGTGCGTGACGCTGGCGTCGGGTTCGACCCGAGGATCGCAGCCCAGGGCCGGGGAATTGGCCTGACCAGCATGAAAGAGCGTCTGAAGTTGGTGGGAGGCGAGTTCTCCATCGACTCGCAATTGAAGCGCGGGACCACGATTACGGCCCGAGTGCCATTCCGAGCCGAAGATTAGTCGACCCATCAGTCCGTTTTGCCATCGCTTGACAACAGTGATCATGTGTATATACTCAGTATATAGACATGCTCAGTGCGCGGATTCGTCCTCTCGCACGCAGACGGCCGCCCGATGTATCTGCAGATCATCGAGCAGATCCGGCAGCGCATCGCCGTCGGCGACTGGCCGGCCGGCAGCGGCTCCCCTCAATCCGCCAGCTCGCCGTCGACCTGGACGTCAGCGTCATCACGGTCAAGCGGGCCTACTTCGAGCTCGAGCGCGAGGGCGTCATCGCCACGCAGCACGGCAAAGGGCTCGGTCGTCGCGACGGCGCCGACGTCGGTGCGCGAATTCACGAGACAGGAGCTCGCGACGCACCTCGAGCAGGTCGCTGCGGATCGCGCACCTGCTCGGCCTGACGCTCGAAGGAAATCCAATCACGGCTGCGCGAAGCCGCTGGAGCGGCTCGACCGCGGCTCGCCAAGGAACGAACATGACCGATGTCGCACTGAAGCTGGACGGCGTAGGGAAGAAGTACAAGTTCTTCGAGCTCAACGACGTCCGGCTCGAGCTGCCCCACGGCCACATCATGGGGTTCATCGGGCCGAACGGCGCCGGCAAGTCGACGACGATCCGCATCCTGATGGGCCTCGTGCATCAGGATCGCGGCGACGTCACCGTCCTCGGCCATCGGATGCCGGAGCAGCAGGCGGCGGCGAAGTGGGACATCGGTTTCGCCTCCGAGGACATGCGGCTCTACGACGCCGCCACGCTCGACTGGCACATGCGCTTCATCCGCTCGATCTTCCCGGCGTGGGACGAGGCCGTACGCGCAGCTCCTGCTGAAGCGCTTCGACCTGAAACCCGAACAGCACATCAAGGGGCTGTCGCACGGCCAGCGCGTCAAGGCCGCCCTGCTGCTCGTGCTGGCGCGCCGGCCGCGCCTGCTCATCCTCGACGAGCCGACGACGGGGCTCGATCCGGTGGCGCGCCACGAGATCCTGCGCGAGCTGACCGACGTGATGAGCGACGATCGCCGCAGCATCCTGTTTTCGTCGCACAACACGCAGGACGTCGAGCAGATCTCCGATCAGATCACGTTCATCGATCGCGGCCGCATCATCGACTCGCGCGACAAGGAGACGTTCATCGACCGCTGGCGGCGGATCCGCGTGGAGCTGCCATCCGGGGTGCAGCTTCCCGCGCTGACAGGCGTCATCGACATCACAGCAGTCGGGCCGGCTGGCGGTGGCGACGACGAATGCGTTCGACGGCGGGCCTGCCCAGCGCCTATGAGGCGGCCGGCGATCCACGTGCACGCCGTCGAGAACATGACGCTCGAAGAAATCTTCGTCCAGAACGTCCAGCACAGCCGAGAGGGAGACCACGCATGAATCGCGCACTCATCGTCCGCCTGATTCTCAAGGACTGGTACCTGAGCCGCGTGCCACTCGTCCTGATCGCCGCGGGCGGCACGCTCTCGATCGGCCTCCTGTACCTGCGGCGGGACGACACCGGCACCATCGGGTTGATCAGCGCGCTCATCGCCGCCATCATGCTGAGCATCCTGCTGCCGATGCAGACGGTCGTGAACGAGCGTAAGCAGCACAACCTGGCGTTCGTGATGAGCCTTCCCATTTCGCCGATGGAGTACACCGCGGCGAAGGTCGTGGGCAATCTCTCGGCGTTTCTGTTGCTGTGGGCGGTGATCGCCATCGGCGTGCTCGGCACCCTCGCCCGCACCGGCGTCTTCGGCGGCGTCATTCCATTCGGGATGGTCGCGGCGCTGTCGCCGTTCGTGACCTTCTGTCTCCTGCTCGCCGTCTCGATCGTCGTGGAATCGGAAATGTGGGCGATGCTGACCATGGGCGCGACCAACATCGCGTACTCCTTCTGGTTCCTCCTGCTGAAGATTCCTGGTCTGCCCAGAGGAGCTGAAGAGTCCCGTCGCCATCTGGAGCCAGCCAATCCTGCTGATTCTTGCCGGACAAATCACGATCATCGTCGCGGCGCTCGTGCTGACGTTTTACTTCCAGTCCAGAAAACGCGACTTCGTCTAACACGCATTAGCTGAGGAGAAATGCCGATGTCTTCGTCATTGCGCTCGACGTGTGTCTCTACGCTCATCGTCATCAGCGGCGCCGCGTCCGCGTCCGCGCAAAGCGGCGAGCCTCGCGGAATCGCTGCGCCGCCACAGTCCCGCTGACCGTATCCGCGGGCCAACCGCAGTGGAACGGCTGGGGCGCGTCGCCGACGCAGCAGCGCTTCCAACCTGCCGACCGCGCTCGGCTCAGCGCTGATGCGGTGCCGAAGCTGACCCTGAAGTGGGCGTTCGGTTTCCCCGGCGCGCACGTCCGCATACGGCCAGCCGGCGATCGTCGGCAAGCGCCTGTTCGTCGGAAGCAGCGACGGGACCGTGTACGCGCTCGCCGCCGACACCGGCTGTCTTTACTGGACGTTCAAGGCGGACGCCCAGGTACGCACGGCGATCAGCGTCGGCCTGGCGGGCAACACCATGGCCATCTACTTCGGCGATCGGAAGGCATTCGCGTACGCCGTCGACGCGACCACCGGCGCGCTGTTGTGGAAGACACGCGTAGACGAGCATCCGGCCGCGCGCATCACCGGCGCGCCGACGCTCGCCGACGGACGGCTCTACGTGCCGACGTCGTCGATCGGAGGAAGTGCTGGGGGCAAATCCGGCCTACGCGTGCTGCACGTTTCGCGGCAGCGTCTCCGCGCTGAACGCCTCGACCGGCGCGGTGATCTGGAAGTCGTACACGATCCCTGACGAGCCGAAGCCCGCCCGCAAGAACAAGGCCGGCGTCCAACTGATGGGGCCGTCCGGCGCCGCCGTCTGGTCGTCGCCGACGGTGGATCTCGAGAAGAGCATGGTGTTCGTGACGACGGGCGACAGCTATTCCGATCCTGCCGCCGACACGTCCGACGCGTTCGTCGCGTTCGACTTGAAGACCGGGAAGCTGCTGTGGTCGCGCCAGATGACGAGCGGCGATGCGTTCACCGTCGACTGCGACTGCCCCGGAGGCAGCCCGGAGCAAACTGCCCGGTGGCGAACGGACCTGATTTCGATTTCGGATCGTCGGCCGTACTCGATCAACCTGGGCAACGGCAAACGCGCGCTCATCGCCGGCCAGAAGTCTGGATTCGTGCACGCGATCGATCCCGATCGCGGCGGAGAGATTCTCTGGCAGCGCAAGATCGGTGCAGGGCGGTCGCATCGGCGGCATCCAGTGGGGCATCTCCGTCGACGCGAACTACGTCTACGCCGCCGTGTCTGATGTGCAGATGACCGCGCCGCTGCCGGACGGCAGCGGGCGGCCGGCCCACGTTCTTCGGCATCCCGCTGATGCTGAACCCCGACGCGGGCGGCGGACTCTACGCGCTCGATCTCAAGACCGGCGAGGTCGCGTGGAAGACGCCGCATCCCGGCTGCAACAAGACGCCCGGCTGCAGCCCGGCGCAGTCGGCAGCGACGACGGCGATCCCGGGTGTCGTGTTTTCCGGCGGACTCGACGGCCACCTGAGGGCGTACGACGCGAAGACCGGCCGGATCATCTGGGACACGGACACGGCGCGCAAGTTCGACACCGTCAACGGCGTCGAGGCGAGCGGCGGATCGCTCGACGGATCGGGCGCCGTCGTCGTCGACGGAACGGTGTTCGTGAACTCCGGGTACATGTTTACCGGACACACGCCCGGCAACGTGCTGCTCGCGTTCTCGAGTGAGGGTCGCTAAAGCCGTTTTCCGCCAGCAAGGTCGATGCTGTCACGATGAACCGCAGTGCTCGCCGGCGCCCGCAGAGATTTCCAAAGGTTTCACTGCGAACGCTGCGTGCACCGCGGTGATCGTGATCATGGGCGGCTTGACTACTTCCCTTGGAGCTCCAGCGCACGCAGTTTCTGGAGCTCCTCCAGTTCCCTGTTGTTCGTGCAGTAGAACTCGTACACCTCGCCGTCGCCCAACGTCCAGCGGCGAGGCGACGACTTCCATGGTTTCTCCAGCACTTTCGGATCGTCGACGCTCACCTGAACGATGAGGTAGTTCATGGAAGGACGGGAGTAGCGCTCGGTGACCCGCAGTTCGTCGCTGTGGAACCACCCGTTCGGCATGATATACGTTCTGTCGTCGAATCCAATCGATTCGACGACCAGCGTGTCGCCTTCCCAGCGAGCCGTGCTGTTGCCGTGGAAGAACGGCTCTGGATTCTTGGGGAGCGCGCGTCCATCCAGGTGAATGACGCGCCAGTTGTTGAGGACTTCGTACAGCTGCACCAGCAAGCCGGGCTTGTGCACCATCATCGTCGTATAGGGGTTCTGCAGCCAGATGGCTGGCACTCCGCGCGGAAGGCAATTCACCGACGACTTCGACAGTTCGAGCTCGGTCGGCGTCATCGCTTTGATCCTGGCCAGCGCCCAAGGTTGGAATGCCGGCTTTTCCTCGGGCGCGCCCTTGGGATCGGATGTCCCGAGTGCCGCCGGGTCGACGCCGTAGCGCCCGCTGACGCCTTGCCCCGCACCATTGGGAAACCAGTGCCCCGAGAAATCCGGATGGCCGTCGGCCAGCCGAGGCGCCGGGCCTCCCGGTGGCAGCACCTTGATCGCGTACTCCGTGCTCTGCGCTCCCGCGGGCACCGACAGCGCGTGCGAGAGCGCCATCAGGGTCAAGCACGCTACGCCGCAACGCAGGTAAGGCGTCATGTACCCGACTAATCTTGAAGCTGACCGACTTGACGCAGCACGCCGTCCGAAAACTTGAGGGTTCCGGCCGCGGCGGCGTTCACCTTCTCGTTCCTTGCGAGGCACCCTCTGACCCACACCTCTTTGCCGATGTTGTCGAGGAACACCTGCCGGTCGGTGCCGTTTCTCCTCAGCGTGACGGGCGAATACGCCTGGAACGACCAGTTTTCAACCTTGCCGCTGGCGTCTTTGATGTCCATGTAGAAATACGGGTGGGGGTTCTGCCAGTCGAGCTTCGTCAGTGTCCCGGTGAAGTCTTTGCACTTCTTGCTGTCCCATTCCGCGGCAAACGAGTGATGGGCCACGAGCGGCGCCGCCCAGACTGTGACAAAGACGAGGACAAAGACGGGCACACCGCAGGTCATTGCAGCCGCGCCAAGAACGTTCCGAGCGTTCATCGAAACCTCCACCGCGCGTCCTCACACGGCCACTCCCGGTAGAGGCGCTTCTAGTGAACGATCTGTTCGTCGAACGTCTCGTCGCTGCGTTCCAGGTGAGGGATTTCCAGCGCGCGCACGGCCTTGATCGCCATCACGAGTGCTTCATCCGCACGGCCGTGCTTGCTGACCGTTTTTCGCCTGGCCCGGAGGACCCGAAGGACCTGCGCCCGGTCGAATCGCTGCCCTTCACAATGCTCACAAAAGCTCATAGCCGAGTCTACCTCAACACAAAGCCGACAATGGCCCGGTCTCGCTCGACGCACCTCAGGGGCCATGACTTCGTAGGGCCAAGGTGGGCGCCGGGCTGCAGGGTCACGTGGGAGTTGCCGGGATTATACCGTCGCGAAAGCGGTGCGGCTGTGCTGTAATGCGCCGTGTCCCTGGCATCTTCCAGAAGGAGAAACCCCATGCGCATGCGGCTCTGTCTGCTCTTGCTGTTCGGATCCGTCGCGGTGTCGATCGGCGGCGATCTCTCAGCGCAGGCGATACCAGCGGGGGACGTCAAGCTGACGAGGGACGTCAGGATGATCTCGAGCGCTGGCGCGCGGGCGTTGGCCGACGCGTGTACGGCGTGGGCCGAGCGGAACAAGCAGATCGTCGCGATGGCGATTCTCGATTGGGGTGGCAACCTCATCGAGTCGCACGCCATGGAAGGCGCCCCGATGAACGCCATCGAGACGGCGTTGCTCAAGGCGAAGTCTGCCCTGCGCTGGCGGCGTCCAACATCGGAGACCAACAGGATGGTGCGGAGCGGCGAAAACCTGGCGCCAACCTTCATGAACGATTTTCCGCAGCCGGGCGCGCTGCCCGTCGTGCTGAATGGTCAACTCATCGGCGCGATGGGCGTGTCCGGCGCCGACGGCGAGAAGTGTGCCCAGGCGGCGATCGACGCCGTGTTCAAGGGACAAGCCACGTCCGTCGCGCGGTAGTCGTTGACGCGGCGGAGGATTGACCGCGTTCCTGAACGGAGGACCCATGGCCGGACAGAAGCGAACCTTGTCCTACCAAATCACCCAGTGTGCGATCGCGGTGTGGTGTCTGGCCGCGCCCGCCGTTCACGGGCAGTGGTTGAACTACCGCCTCCCCGGAGTTCCGCGGACCCCAGACGGTAAGGTGAATCTCACCGCGCCGACGCCGAGAACGCCGGACGGGAAGCCCGATCTGTCCGGAACGTGGCTGGACGGCGGGGGGTACTTCGGCAATCTCGCCAAGGATCTGAAGCCGGGTGAGCTGCTCATGCTTCCGTGGGCGGAGGCCCAGGTGAAGGACAACCAGACCAACCTGCACAAGAACGATCCGATGGTCGCATGTCTGCCGCCCGGCGTTCCCCGAATCAACCTTGGAGGCAGTCGAGGCATGCCTCACCCCTTCAAGGTCGTGCAGACGCCGTCACTGGTCGTGCTGTTGTATGAAACCTCCACGAACCAGACGTTCCGTCAGGTGTTCCTCGACGGCCGCCCGCTTCCGACCGATCCGCAGCCAACCTGGCTGGGCTATTCGATCGGACGCTGGGACGGCGACACGCTTGTCGTCGACAGCGCCGGGTTCAACGGCCGCGCCTGGGTCGATACCAGCTCGGGCCACCCGCAGACCGACGTGGCGCGCGTCACCGAGCGCTTCACACGGCGCGACGTCGGGCACATGGACATCGACATCACCATCGACGATGCAAAAGCGTACCTGAAGCCCTGGCACGCGAAGGTGCCCGTGAATCTCCTCGCGGATTCCGATCTGATCGAAACGTTCTGCGAAAACGAAAAGGATCTGGGACGCATGGACAGGGCACACAAACCCTAGTCGACTCATCAAGGTTCGGTCGGTTCCGGTTCCTGGACCACGCGGCCGTCGAACAGGAAGATGCTTCGGTCGGCGTGCCGTGCGTAGCGCGGGTCGTGCGTGACCATGCAGATCGTCGCGCCGTTCATGTACAGTTCGCGCAGCAGCTCCATCACCGACTCGCCGCTTTTCGAATCGAGATTGCCCGTCGGCTCGTCCGCGAGCAGGATCACCGGCTCGCCGGCGACGGCGCGTGCCACGGCGACGCGCTGCTGCTGGCCGCCCGAGAGCTGGCTCGGCAGATGCTTGGCGCGGTGCGCCATGCCGACGCGCTCGAGCGCCTCCTGCACGCGTTGCCGCCGCTCGGCCGGCCGCATGCCGCGGTAGGTGAGGGGCAGCTCGACGTTTTCGAAGACCGAGAGGTCGCCGATCAGGTTGAAGCTCTGGAAGATGAACCCGATCTCGCGGTTGCGGACCCGCGCGCGTTCCCACGGCTTGAGTTCGGCCACCTGACGGCCGTTCAGCGCATACGATCCGCCGGACGGGGAGTCGAGCAGGCCGAGGATCGAGAGCAGCGTCGATTTGCCGCAGCCAGACGGTCCGGAGATCGCGACGTATTCGCCGCGACCGATCTCGACGTCGATCTGCTCGAGGGCGTGTGTTTCCACTTCGTCGGTGACGAAGACCTTGGTGACCCCGTTCAGCTTGATGACGGGCGGCATGTCGGTTGCGGGCATCATCATCGCGTCCTCACTCGTAGTGCAAAGCCACCATCGGATCCACCTGTGTCGCCCGTCGCGCGGGCACATAGCAGGCGACCACGGCCACCGCCGCCAGCACCGCCGCCACCGCCGCCAGCGTCGCGGGATCGCGCGCGCCGACGCCGTAGAGGATCCTCGCCATGAGTCTCGTGAGGCCCAGCGCGCCCGCGAGGCCGATGACGAGGCCGGCGCTGGTCAAGACGAGCCCCCGGCCGAGCACCATACGCAGGAGGCTGTTGCTGCTCGCGCCGAGCGCGGCCCGAATGCCGATCTCGTGCGTGCGCTGCACCACCGAATACGAGATCACGCCGTAGATGCCAATGCCCGCGAGCAGCAGCGCCGTGGTGCCGAAGATGACGAGCAGGGTCGTCTGCAGCCGGTTCCCGGCCATCGACAGTTCCTTGATCTGATCCACGGTGCGGATGTCGTTCAGCGCCTGGTCCTTGTTGACGCTGTGAATGGCCGCGCTGATCGACTTCTGCAGCGGCGTCGGGTCCGCGTGGGCGCGGACGCTGAGCGTCATGAAATACACGGGGCTCTGCTCGTTCGACACGTACACGCCGGCGCTGCGGTCGTCGGCCATGCCCTGCACTTTCTCGTCGCGGACGACGCCGACGATTTCCCACGCGATCTCGGGGCCGAGACCGGTTTTCCCCGGAATGATCTCCTGAATCAGCATGCGCTGACCGATCGGATTCTGGCCGGGGAATTCACGCGCGGCCAGGCGCTCGTTCATGACAAGGACGGGCGGCGCGCTCTTGACGTCGCGGTCCGACAGCGCCCGGCCTCGGGCAAGCCGGAGCCCCAGCGTGCTGAAGTACGACGGGCTCACCACCTTGTAGAATCCGCCCTGCCGGTTCGCGCGATCGGTCATCGGGCGCCCGGCCACCTGCATGGGCATCCCGTAGCAGGTGCCCTGCATCGGCGGCGCGCAGCTCAGCGCCGTCTCCCGCACGCCCGGGACGGCTTCAACGGCCGCGCGGATCTCGCGAAGATACTGGTTCAACCGTGCGGGGTCGGGGAAGCGATCCGTCGCGATCGGCATGCCCATCGTCAGCACGTTGGTTGAATCGAGACCCGGGTCGACGTTGAGCAGGCGGAAGAAGCTGCGCATCATGAGTCCCGAGCCGACGAGCAACACAAACGCCAGCGCCACCTCCGCCACGATCAACACGTCGCGCAGGCGCTTGTGCGAGGCGCTGCCACTCGATCCCCGTCCGCCCTCCTTCATGGTTCCGCTGAGATTCGGCGACGTCGCCTGCCACGCAGGGGCCAGGCCGAACAGCAGGCCGGTCGCCGCCGAGACGGCCAGCGCAAAGAGCAGCACGCGGACGTCCATCGTGATCTCGGCCTCGCGTGCGAAGGAGAACGGCGGCACCAGGAGCTGCAACCATTTCATGATGCCGTAGCCGACCCCGATGCCAAGCACTCCGCCGCCCAGTGAGAGGACGACGTTCTCGGTGATGAACTGGCGGACCAGTCGCCACCGCCCGGCGCCGAGGGCGGCGCGGACCGCCACCTCGCGGCCGCGCGACAGACCCCGCGCGAGCGCCAGGTTGGCGAGGTTCGCGCACCCGATGAGCAGGACCAGTCCGGTCGCGGTCATCAGCACGAGGAGCGACGTGCGGAGATCCGGGCCGATGATCGTATCGCCGTAGCGCTCGGTCACCACCCCCCAGTTCTTGTTCGAATCGGGAAACTCCTTCTCGATGCGCGTCCCGATCGTGTTCATGTTGGCTTTGGCCTGCTCGAGGGTCACGCCCTGCTTGAGGCGCGCAAACGACGTCAGCCAGTGAAAGTTGCGCGTCATGTTCGACGGCTCGAAGGCGAGCGGCCGCCATACCTGATTGAACGCGCGGTCGAAGGCGCTGCCCGCCGGCAGGATGCCGACGATCGTGTAAGGCACGTTGTCGAGGAGAATCGTCCGGTTCAGGACGGCCGGGTCGGCGCCGAACTGACTCACCCACAGCACGTGGCTGAGGACGACCACCTTGTCTTTTCCGGGTTGATCTTCATCAGGGAGAAAGGTGCGGCCGAGCGCGGCCTTGACCCCGAAGATGTCGAAGAAATGGGCCGAGACGCGAGCTCCGCGCAGAAGGACCGGCTCGCTCACCCCGGTGAGGGTGGCGCCGCCGCCGGTCTGGGCCGCCATGAAGTCGAAAACGGCGTTGTCCTTCTGCCAGTCGAGAAAGTTGAGCGTCGAGATGCCGTTGCGGTCGCCGCGCGGCGGCTTCTCGAGCACGCGAACGATGCGGTCGGCGTTCGGGTAGGGCAGCGGCTTCAGGAGCAGTCCATCGACGAAGCTGAAGATGGCCGTGTTGGCGCCGATGCCGAGCGCCAGCGTCAACAGCGCCACGAAGGCGAATCCTGGGCTCTTCGCCAGGGTTCTCACCGCATATCGTAGATCCTGGATTAACGACGACACCCGCACACCTCCAGACGACCCCCTCTAAGACGGATCTCGACGTCGAACGGTTGTCTCGCTGGGCGTGTCAGCTGTCTGTCGCCTTTTCGGCCACGTGATCGATCAGGAGGACCGCCTCCGTTAGAGCGTGTTGCGAAACTAGCTCCCTGTCAGGGCCGAGGGCTAAGTGCTGAGGGCTTTCCCGCTTACATCTGCCATTAACCCTGAGCCTTCAGCCCTACGCGCGTCATTTTGCAATGCACTCTTAGACACCGACGCCGAAGAGACGGCCGGGACCCCGAAAAAGTTCCTGCGAGCCCGGCAAGAAACTGTTGGAAACGCACCGGTCAAGTCCGCATACTAGGCCCGTGCCACGACAAGGCTCTTGAAGCTACTGCCTGGTCGAATACTCGAAGGGGGCGGATGTGCGTGGATCGCTGGCGGCGCTCGCCGTGTTACTGCTGTTTCTTTCCGGTGGTCGTTCGATGCTCGCCGGTCAGGCGGCGCCCGCGCCGCCGCCGACAGGACTGGGCAGATTGATTGTCTTTGGCGACATGGCGCTGTTTCAGCCTCCAGGCCATCCCGACAATTGCGTGCTGAGGAATCGTTTCAAGCGGGGCGAGCCGGTCGGATTCCGGATGTTTGTGGCGGACCCCTCGACAGGGAAACGCGAGGAGTCGGCACAGCTTGTCGTTCACGTGAATGTGGCCGGCAGAACCGTCGATGTTCCGATGCGCTATCGAGCGACGGCCGCACAGCCCGAACGCGAATTCTGGGTCGCAAAATGGGTGGTGCCGCCGGACACACCGGTCGGGATTGTCCGATACACGGTGACGGCCACGGACAAGTACGGGCGCACGGGAGAATTCAAGCCCTTCGAAGTTCAGGCATCTCAACTGACGATCGTGGAATGAAGCGAATGTTGGGTAATCGGCCGACGCTGGCGATCATCGGCGCGGCGCTGTTCGCGTCGCTCGGCGCGACGGCTTGTCAACGCGGAACGGATTCACATCTCCACGATTCATATCTCCACGCCCAGGCTGCCGGCCAATCCTCCACGACGAAGACCGCCGCCGCCTCGCCGTTGAAGCCGGTGAGGCTCAATCATCCGAGCGCGGCGAAGGCCGTTCCGGGTACCGAGATCGATGCGACCGCCGACGGGCTGCCTCCAGGCCGAGCAGTCGATCTGATGTGGCAGACGGTCAACGGCGGCTGGGTCATCGAGGACTATTTTCACTTCCGCGGGAAGAAGTTCACGGAAACCGCCACGTCATTGGGACAGACCGTGATTGGCGCCGATGGCCGCCTGACCGCGCATTTCCCGATTCCGGAAGATTATGGCGGCGTGCACGAGCTGATCGTGTCCGACAACGGGACGCCGATCGCCCAGGGCGGCATCGAGGTCAGCCAGACGTTCGAGATGCGACCGACCGAGGGACCGGTCGGGACACCGATCGAAATTCGAGTGAAGGGTCTCGGTTGGCGGACGATGGAGAGTACGTGGGTGATCAACTGGGACAACCAGGAAGTGGGCTGGGTGTCGGCGACCGGCTCGCGTGGATCGGCGACCGCGCGTTTCCGGGCAAGCGGCGGTGTCGGCGACCATCAGGTCCGCGTGTATACCGGTTACATGGGGCAGGGCTACCTGAATCACGAGCAGGCCCCCAACGCGTACTTGCCGAGGCCGGCGTTCGTGTTTCGTGTGACACCAGGAAGCGTTGCGACGTCCGCGTACGCCGAGCCGTACGCGAAACAGCCGGTGCCCGAGGCGGAACCTGTCACGGGTTCAGCCGGTGTCAGCCTCGGCGTCACGCCAACGCAAGGGGCCGTCCTGACTCGCGCCACGCTCAAAGCGGCGGGGCTGCCCGCCAATTCGTCAGTGACACTGGTCTGGGGCACATGGGAGGGCAGCCGCGTCTCCGGCAATGGGTTCGCACCGAAAGAGACCGAGCTCTCGAAGCTGCGAGTGAGCGGAGACGGGCGGCTCGAAACGCCGCTCGAGATCCCGGACGATCTCGGCGGCCTCCACACGATCTCCATCCGGTCGGGCGACCGCACGTTAGCCAAGACGCACTTCGTGATCGAAACCAGCATCGTCGGCATCTCGCCGAAGTCAGGCCCGGCGGGGACACCGGTGACCATTCATCTCAAGGGCGTCGGGTGGACCGACTACGACAATATCTATGTCGCGACCTACGACAACGGCTACATGGGTTATGCGTGCGGGTTCAACAGCCGCGGCGACGTGGTCGTCAACTTCACCGCCGCCGGAGCGCCTGGAGTGCACCTGATCGACTTCTACCCGGGAATCTACCAGGGTCCTGAAGGCAGCCAGCAACTCTATCGGTTGCCGCAGCTCACCTACGCGGACGATCATCCCGGCAATCGCATCCCCGCCTTGCGATTTGCGTTCGAGGTGACCGGGTCGAAGGGGAGATAATCCACGATTCGTGCAAGGGGCTGAAGTCCGGCGGGTATAATCCCGGCCACGCACTGATGGCCGCCATAGACCTCCTCCATCGCCCGGACCGCCGGCCCCTTTCAGAGTAAGCCGTGCGGTTTGATGTCGATCGTCCGGCCGCGCAGCGACTGACCGCCGAATACGTGTCGGCGCGTGCGCTCGCGGAGTCGGAGACGCTCGCCGAGGCGGCGGTGCGCGTTCTGCAAGCCCTCTGTGAAGCGCTTGGGTGGGACTACGGCGCGCTGTGGAACGTGGATGCCGATGGCGGGGTCCTCCACTGCGTGGAAACCTGGCACTACCAACGCTCACGCTGCCCCAATTCGAAGTCACCAGCCGCGACACGACCTTCGCACGGGGCGTCGGGCTGCCCGGGCGGGTGTGGGCCAGCGGCGAGCCGGCATGGGTTCCCGACGTCGTGGCCGATTCGAACTTTCCGCGGGCGATGGTGGCGCGGCAGGAGGGGCTGCACGGCGCATTCGCGTTGCCTCTTCTGATTCGAGGGACCGTCGTCGGCGTCATGGAATTCTTCAGTCGAGAGATCCGCGAGCCCGACGAAGAATTGCTCCGGATGCTGACGCGGGTCGGCACGCAAGTCGGCCAGTTCATGGAGCGCAGGCGCGCCGAAGAAGAACTGGATCGATTCTTCACGCTGTCCCTGGACTTGCTGTGCGTGGCCGGATTCGACGGCTATTTCAAGCGCGTGAATCCGGCCTGGGAACGTGTCCTGGGCTACACGAGAGAAGAACTGCTCGGGCGGCCGTACATGGACTTCGTGCATCCCGACGATCGGACCCCGACCACGACAGTGGCCGAACAGCTCAGCGTTGGCGGCCACGTGCTCGCGTTCGAGAATCGCTATCGTGCGAAAGACGGCACCTATCGGTGGCTGGAGTGGGCCGCCGTGCCCTATCCGAGCGAGCAGACGATCTACGCCGCGGCGCGGGACATCACCGAGCGCAAAGAGGCACGGGCGACGATCGCGCGCTACTCACGCGACCTGGTGGCCGCACGTCAGGCGCAGGCGGAGAACGCGTCGCGTCTCGCCAGGCTCGTCAGCGAACTGGAAGTGAGGAACCTGCTGAACGTGGTGCAAGACGCATTGCAGGCGTCGGACGCGCCGGTGGCGATCGAAGTGATCTCGGCGCAGCCCAGCTGGGTGGAGCTGCTCGTCCCCTGTACACGCGAAGCCGCGGAACAGATTCAGCCGGTGGTCGCCCGGCTCGGGGCGGACCTGCCGGCGGAGGTGATCGGATCGGTGGCCGATGCGTTTCGCGAGCTGCTGCTGAACGCCGTCGAGTGGGGTGGCCGTCTGGATCCGAAGCGGAAAGTGCGCATCGCGTGCGTGCGCACGAACCGGGTGCTCATCTACCGTATCGCGGATCCCGGCCCCGGCTTCCAGTTGAAGAATCTCGATCATGCGGCGATCTCGCACCCCGACAATCCCCTCGAACACGAGAAGGTTCGTGAGGAAAAGGGGCTGCGCGCGGGCGGCTTCGGCCTTCTGATGGTTCGGGCGAAGGTCGATGAGCTCGTGTACAACGAGACGCACAACGAAGTCATCTTCATGAAATACCTGGACTGACGGGAAGCCATTGCCCTGCAGCCTGCCCGACAGTCAATTCTCCACTGGAACTTTCTCGGCACTATCCACGATGAGGTACCTCCACGGGGCCCCTGCGCCCTTCCAACTTGAGTCCGAGCTGCTCCTCGATCGCGGTGAACAGGGAAGGCAGAGAAGCAGCGTCCGTGCGTTCGGGTTGTTGCAACAGGGTCCACTCGAGCTTCACTCGATACAGTCCGCGAAGGCCGGTGTGATCGATGATCGGCCGCTCGGTCTCGAAGCGGGACAGCAAGTACGCCAGCACGGGCATCGGCAGGATGGTGTCGATGCGCCCGCCGTACGTCGTGCCACGGAAGCCATCCGGCACGACCGCGACGGGCTGGATTCTCGGCCCACTCCTCGCCGGCACGAGTGCGTAATGCGACATCTGCCTCTGCTCGCGGTGGGTCAAGAGGTTGAAGCGCTCGATGAGCAGCGTCTGCAGCATCAGTTGAAGTTGCTCGCGCGATGCACCAGGCGTACCCGTGGCGACCACGTCGTAGAGAAACCCCTTGGACTTGATCCAATCCGGTCCCGCAATCTGCGCGTCGGAGCCGATGCCATACGCGAAGCGGATGCAGTCGTTCAAGGTGGCGTTGCCGAACGTCACTTCTTCGCGCCGAACCGTGCCAAGGTTCATCGAGATGGCGGCGCCGAGCTTCGAAACGGTCCACCGGCTTGACCGACGCCACCTCGAACTCCGGACCCGACGGCCCTGGCCCAGGGAGATCACGGCCGCGGCAGACCACGACGACATTTCTCATGTCGCCTTAGACACCCACCCGCGCGAAAAGTTCTCCAGGTCAGGCGCGCCGTCGTTCGCGCCTGCGTGCCTTTGCGGCGGTCAAGCGCCACGATACGGACAGCAGGTCGCGCAACGCCTCGCGATCGACGTGCGACAGGCGGACCAGCACGAGGGGATAGCTCCGGTAGTAGTCCGTCACGTAGTAGGTCTCGGGAGCGTCCTCGATGAGCAGTTCGCGATCCTCGACGCTCGTCCTGACCACCAGCGTGTCTGGTTCCGCTGAAGCGTGAGTGGCCAGGCCGGCCATGAAGCAGCCGCCCAGCTTCAGCAGCGGGGATCCATCGTACCTGGTCGCGGCTTCGACATCCGGCAGCGTGAGCCCAACCGTCCTGACCAGCTCGAACGCGTCCGCCCGCTTTTGCGGGATCGGCCTCCGCTTCATGGAAGCAGAGTATCCGCCTTCGCGCGGCGCGGCTCAAGCCCTATCCACCGGAGTAAACTGGCGCCATGAGCGATCGCCTTGCGACCGCCTGCCGGCTCGTCTCCTCGTCCGCGCGAATCGTCGCGCTGACGGGCGCCGGCATTTCCACCGAATCCGGCATCCCTGATTTTCGCGGTCCGAACGGAGTCTGGACCAGGAATCCGAAGGCAGAACGGCTGTCGAACATTCACGCCTACATGTCCGATCCGGAGATCCGGAAGCTCTCGTGGCAGACCCGCCTGGAACATCCGGCGTGGCACGCCGAACCAAACGCCGGCCACCTCGCGCTCGTCGCGCTCGAACGCGCCGGAATGCTGCACGCGCTCGTCACGCAGAACATCGACGGCCTCCATCAGCGGGCGGGCAGCGCGCCGGCGACGGTCGTCGAAGTACACGGCACCATGCGCGACGTGACGTGCATGTCGTGTGGCTGGCGCGGCCCCATGCAGCCGGTGCTCGATCGCGTGCGGAGCGGGGAAGACGATCCCCCATGTCACCGGTGCGGAGGCATTCTCAAGAGCGCGACGATCTCGTTCGGCCAGCCGCTGGTTCCAGAGGTCATCGATCGGGCGATGCGCGCCTCGCAGCGCGCCGACCTGTTGCTCGCGATCGGATCCAGCCTGCAGGTGTATCCAGTTGCCGGCATGGTGCCCGTGGCGAAGGGCAGCGGCGCGCGGCTGGTGATTGTCAACGCCGAACCGACGCCGTTCGATCACCTGGCCGACGTCGTCCTCCGAGAGCCGATCGGCCGGGTGATGTCGTCGATCTGCGCGGAAGTCATCGCGGAGGCCGATCGGTTCGCGGGCTGACACGGAGGGATCATGAAGAAGCGCTCATGGCTGTTGTCGGGCTTGGCTGCAGTGGCAGCAGTTCCCGCGATGGTGTGGGGACAAGGACAGGGGAAACCCCCGTACACGTTTCCCGCAGGCTACCAGACGCCCTGGGAAAAGATTGAGATCATGGTCACGGCCCGGATGTCGCCGAACCTGTTTGTGCTGCATGGTTCGGAGGGTCTCGATCCCGCGCACCCCGAAGCGTCCGGTGGACGGATTATGGTGCTCTTCGGACCGGATGGCGTCTTGATGGTCGATAGCCAGAACAGGCAGGTGGCCGAGAAGACGCTGACCGCCATCCGCTCATTCACGAACGCGCCCATCAAGGTCCTGGTCAACACGCACATTCACAGCGACCATACCGGCGCCAACGCCTTCTTCGCCAGGCAGGGCGCGCTGATCTTCTCGCAGGAGAATCTACGCGCCGAGATGCTGCGTCCAGCCGTTCGTGCCAACGGCCAGCCGGCGCCGGCGCCCGATTTGGCCGGCGTGCCGGTGACGACCTACAAATACAACCCCGCGGCGTCAGGCCAGCCGGCGATCACTTTCGACATGAACGGCGAAACGGTGGACTTCATCCCGATGATGCCGTCGCACACCGCGGGCGACACCATCGTGCGCTTCCGCAACGCCAATGTGATCTACATCGAGGATTTCTACCGCAATTTCGGCTACCCCTTCGCCGATCAGGCCAATGGCGGATCGATCAACGGCATGCTCGATGCCATTGACCTCATCGAGAAAGTGGCCGGCCCCGATACCACGCTCGTCCCCGGCCACGGCACGCTGGTCAAGACGAAGGATCTGTTGCCCTATCGCGCGATGCTGGTGGACGTGCTGGCCAGGGTCACGGCGCTCCGCAATCAAGGCAAGTCGCTGAAGGACGTTCTTGCGGCGAATCTGACGGCGCCCTACGACAAGACAACCCAGGGCGACACGCAGCAGAGCAAGGATCGCTTCATCACCGAAGCCTACGACGAGGCGAAGGATTTTCCGCCTATCGTTGACGGAAAGCGGACCATGCCGACACATCCCTAGCAATCGGCCGATGCTCGATCGGCGAGCGGACGTTCCACGAAGGCGAGCGGCTCACAATCGACGGCGAGACCGGACACGTCTATGGGGGTGGCGTGGGCCCCTTTAGTCGCCCCAGGGTCCCGGCGGCCACGTCACCGGTTGCCAGGTGCTCGCGCCTCCAGGGGACCTGTGCCGTCCACCCCGCTTGCCGATCTTCAACCTCTTGCGGCGTCAGGTCTTCCACGCGCGTCGCCACCGACCAGCTGTACCCGAAAGGATCGCGGAACGTCCCGTAGCGATCTCCCCAGAACTGATCCTCAATCGGCATCTCCACGTGAGCACCCGCCGCAATCGCGCGACTGAACAGCGCGTCGCAGTTGTCCACGTACACCCAGAACGTCACCGGAGAACCGCCGAGCGCCTTGGGCGTCGTGTGCGGCGTGATGACATCACGCGCCATCAGGCGCGAGCTGCCGAGGCGAAGCTCCGCGTGCAGGATCGTGCCGTCGGGTCCCGTGTCTCGCGACAACTCCTCCGCGTCGAGCGCGTCCCGATACCACTCGATCGCGCGCGCGGTGGAGTCGAACGTGAGGATAGGTGTCACCGTCTGGCAACCCTCAGGCACAGGGCGCATCGCGTTCGTCATGACTGACCTCCTCAATGTCGGCTCCGATTCGCCCCTTCAGTGTATGCGTGACGTGTCTCGTCTTTGTGACGACGACTTCTCTGGATTCGAAGGACAGGCCTATCAGGCCAAGTGGGTTTGAAGCTTTTCAACAGTTCGTGTGGACGAAAGAAGAGATACTTTGGTGTCGTCCCCAAAATATTGGCCGTCAGTGTCGGGTGTCATCCGTTGTGGTCCGCAGACACGGCTCACCCCAAGAATCATCGAACAGAGTCACGTCACGGGAATCTTGAAGGAAACAACCACGGTCAGAATGACGGGCACGGGCCTGCCGTTCAAGATCACGGGTGAGTACCGCCACTGTTCGACAGCGGCCACAGCCGCCTTGTCGAGGAGGGAGACTGAGCGTAGCACCTTCAAGCTCTGCACCGTCCCGTTTTCGTCGATGATGGCTTCAAGGATCACAGTTCCTTCGACGTGTGCGTTCAAGGCCAGGACGGGGTAGACCGGTTCGACCCGCTGCAAGAGCGTTGGCGGCCGGATCTCTCCACCGATACGAACCGGTCCGGGTGGTGCGGCCGGCGGAGGCGGCGGAGGCGGCTGGGGTGGCGGCGGTGCCGCCAGGTTTCCAACGATCTCGCCGACGATGCCACCGGATATCCCGCCGTCGACGCCACCCACCGCGCCATCGTCGCCATCTGTTGGTCCGGCTGGTTCGGGCTCGATGCGAGAGGGCGCTGTCAGCGGCGCGGCATTCTGGTTCGATACCAGGACCTTCGCGGGCACGTCTTTCGCGCGCGGCGCGGGAGGTGGAGGAGGCGGGGCAGGCGTAGGAGGCGGTGCTGTTGCTGCGACGAATGCCAGCATTGTCGGCATATGCGGCAGCGTGTTCGTGACGAATAGCAGGGGCACCGTCACGATTGCGCCGAGGAGGCCCGCGTGGACCACGCTCGAAAGCAGCGTTGCAACACGGCCACCGCTCGGCATGTGTGGTGTCTTCTCGGTAATCAGATCGAACATGGCGCCCTCCGCGTCTGCGAGCTACGAGTACGACTACCCGTCGCTCAAGCAAGAACCGTACAGCTACACGGATGTTACAAAGGCGATACACAGTAAGATCAAGCGCTCCCTCTGGGCTGTTGTTGCTTGTCGATTTGCCAACTCAGAGGTTCCCGCAGCGCGCACCGTGCAGACTCGCTGGTGAAGATTGCTCGGCCCGCGCGAACTATTCCCCAGAGAGGCCCGTACCTGGATCGCCTTCGTCACCCTGATAGCGAGGCGATGTTGCGAGGGTGTAAACAGTCGTTCCAGAGTCACCTTATACTCGGCCGCCTTGACGAAACCGCTTCACGATGTCCTCTCGCAGCGTGAGGCGCCGCATTCGCACGATGCGCCTGAACGTCGGGGCGACGACGCGACGAATTCCACAGTTCGCGACGCGTCACTCTCGGCGGTGTGGCTCGATCGGGATCTGAGCTGGATCGAGTTCAACCGCCGAGTGCTGGCGGAGGCGCTCGACGAACGAACGCCGCTGCTCGAGCGTGTGAAGTTCCTTGCCATCTTCACGTCGAACCTCGACGAGTTCTTCATGAAGCGAATCGCGGTGCTGCGGGAATCCGCACGCCAGAGCGGCAAGGGCTGATTGGTGAAATTCGTGACCGACTCCAGCACATGCTCCGGCAACAGGCTGACTGCTTTCTCGGCCACATTGTCCCGGAGCTGTCGTCGCGCGGAGCGCCCGCGAGAAGCTTTGGTAAATTCTGGACATCTCGCTGAAGGACCAGCGCCAGGCATGGCCGTTGGACAGCGAAGGCCGCTACACGCAGCTGCGCCCAGTTGATCGGGACAGGACCGGAAAGCCTGGGGACGCAGCAGACGCTCATGGATCTCACCAGGCTCCGTCTGAGTCAGGACGCGTCGGACAACGTATGAGCCTACGCGGGCCACAAACTTGAAGTGCGCGTAAAGCTTTCGGCAGAAGACCCTCGCCGTATTTTCTGACTCCCCACGCCGCCGCGCGATCCCGTGCGCTCCTCTGCGGAGCGACGAGGGGCCGCGAGCTTTACACCTTGTACTTTGGATCCGCCTCTGGTACGTTTCCCCTCGTGAAGCATCTCAGCCGCAGCACGCCGTCAGGCGTTGATCGGCGGCCAGGCCTGTAAACAGTCACGACAGGAGGAATGGATGGCGCGGGTACACCAGCAGGCGGCGGTGATTCCCTATCGGATCCGCAAGGAGCGCGTCGAGGTGGCCCTGGTGACGACATCCAGGGGCAAGGGTTGGGTCGTGCCGAAGGGGTCGGTCGACGATGGCGAGCGGCCCCGCGAAGCGGCGATCCGCGAAGCCGAGGAAGAAGCCGGCCTGCTGGGGGTTGTCCCGCGGAAGCCGCTCGGCCGCTATCTTCACGTCAAGGGCAATCGCCCCTGTCGGGTGGATGTCTACCTGATGCGCGTCACCAACGTGCTCGAGAACTGGCTCGAGGACAAGCTTCGGACGACGACGCTGGATGCGTATCCCCGATGCCGCGGCCTGCTTGCGGGAAGAGCTGCAGCAGTTCGTCCACGCTGTCGAAGGCGCGGTCGAACTGGACTCCTGAGCGGGTGGCAGGCGTGGGCAGCGATCCGTCGACCGCAACCGAATCCGTGTACGTCGTCCGGGGCGAGGTGTCACCGGAGGCGATCACGAGAAGCCTGCAGGCGCTCCTGCCGACGCGGCATCATCCGATCGTCCGGCACCGGTTCACCGTGCTGGACACGTTCGACGGCCGCGTCCGACGAGCGGGAGCACGTCTGACGCGAGGCGGCGTCAACGGCGCCTCCGCGGTGGCGTGGCAGCCCCGCGGCGGAGGAAGCCACCTGGCGGTCCGGCTGAAGCAGCCGGTGAGCTTCGCCTGGGATCTTCCCGATGGTCCGCTTCAGCAGGTGCTGGCGCCGGTGATTGGCGTGCGGCGGCTGCTCGCGCAGGCCGACGCAGAGGAATACGGGTCGCTGCTCGAGATCCTCGACGATCGGGACAAGACGGTCGCACGCCTGCGGATCGAGTCGGGCCGGGCCCGGTTGCCGATGTCGCGCAATGCCTGGCAACCGCTGCCCACCATGGTCACGCTGACGGGCCTGCGCGGCTACGAAGACGTCTACGAGCGACTCGTGCCGGTGATCGAGAGTCGCCCGGCATCGAGTCCTGCCCGGAGGGTCTCGCACGGCGTGATGCTTCGCCAGGTTGGCGCACCGGAACGAGGCGACCTTCGTCGCCCCGCGTGGACCTCGCCCCGACGATCCGCGCGGACGTCGGGGCCCGGCAGATCCATCTGGCGCTGCTCGGCATCCTCGTGGCCAACGAGCCCGGTCTCCGCGCCAATCTCGACACGGAGTTCCTCCACGACTTCCGCGTGGCCGTCCGGCGCACGCGCTCGCTGCTCGGCCAGATCAGGCACGTGTTCCCGCCCGACGTCGTCGAGCACTTCTCGACCGAGTTCTCGTGGATCGGTCGTCTCACCGGCCCGCCGCGCGACATGGACGTGCTCGTCCTCGCGCTCAGAGAGCAGCCGACGAGACGTTCCTGCCGGCGACATGGAGGCGCTGATGGCCTTCCTGGGCCAGGCGCAGCAGCAGGAGCACCAGGCGGCTCGTCGAAGCGCTGGACAGCGACCGCTATCGACGGCTGCTCTCGGAGTGGGAGGCGTTCCTCGAACGACCGGTCCGCGTCCGAGCCGGAGGCCGCAACGCAGGACGCCTCCTCGCGGACGTGGTCTCGCAGCGTGCCTGGCGCCTGAGCCGGCGAATCGCCGCAAGCGCCGAGACGATCGACGAGCACACCGCAGCCGGCGCGACTCCACGAGGTGCGCATCGACGCCAAGAAGCTGCGCTATCTGGTCGACGTCACGCCGGCCTTCTACGACGCGGCCGATCTCGAGCGCATCCTGGGCGCCCTGAAGAAGCTGCAGCGTGTGCTTGGCGACTTCAACGATGCACACGTCGCAGGAAGAGCGGCTGCTCGAATGCGGGCTCGCACTGGGCGCCGCCGGCGGGCCCGCCGGCGCCTTGCTTGCCCTCGGGCGACTGGCCGAGCAGAGCCGTCAACGCCGCGAGCGCCTGCGCGGACAGGTCGTCGAGGGACTGGCACGATTCCGCGCTCGACGACACGCAGATTGGCCTGTCGGCGCGCGTTCAAGAGAGCCGATGCGGCGGAGCGTGCACGATGAGCGTGGTCGCGGTCTACAACATGAAGGGTGGCGTCGGAAAGACCACGACGGCGGTGAACCTGTCGTATCTCGCCGCGGCGGCCGGCCAGCGGACCCTGCTCTGGGACCTCGACCCGCAGGCAGCGTCCAGCTTCGCGTTCCGCGTACGGCCGCGCGTCGCAGGGTTCGGCAAGAAGA
The DNA here is from genome assembly GCA_963755195.1 of uncultured Acidobacteriota bacterium. Taxonomy (GTDB): domain Bacteria; phylum Acidobacteriota; class Vicinamibacteria; order Vicinamibacterales; family CAVVIG01; genus CAVQJU01. The sequence goes on from CAVWIZ010000004.1 coordinate 255,680, forward strand.
GCCTGGAGAGCGGCCAGGCGCTCGCCGCAGCCATCAAGGAGACCGACTACGACAACCTGGACCTGCTGCCGGCGGACTTCGCCTACCGCAAGCTCGATCGACTGCTCGGTCACCTCGGCAAGCCCGCACGCGTGGTGACGGCCCTCCTCGAGCACGCTCGGTCGCGACTACGACGTCGTGTTCCTCGACTGCCCGGCAGGCTTCTCGCTGTTGACCGAGGGCATCTTCGCAGCGGCCGACGCGGTGCTCGTGCCCACCATTCCGACCGTGCTCTCGCTGCGAACGGTCGCACGACTCATCAAGTGGGCCGATCGTTCCGACTCGCCATCAGAGCTGGCGGCGTTCTTCAGCATGGTCGACCGCCGCAAGGCACTGCATCGGCGCGCATGCGACTGGTCTGCGGGCCACCCCGAGGTCTTCCTGACCGGACAAGTCCCCTACGCCAGCGTCGTGGAACAGATGACCGTCCGGCGCATGCCCCTCGCCGTGTTCGCGCGCACGAGACCCTGCGACGACCGCGTTCGCAGGGATCTGGGCAGAGCTCCAGACACGTCTTCAGCAGCGAGGAGAAGCGAGGCCCGCGGCCGCGAGACAGGTGGGTGCTTCTGCTGCGGGCCATCGAGTCGCTGATCGTGCGGCTCGAGTCGGCAGGCGGGCAGGAGACCGGGGCCTCGTGCCAGGTCCCCGCCGCGACGTCGACAGCCGCCGCTCGCAGGCGCCGCCATGCGAGGACTCACATCATCGGCCGCGGGAGCGATCCCGGCGTCGGAGCGACACTCAACGCGGACTCGCCCGGTGGGCGATGTTCACTTCGTTCATAGCTTCGACACCGACGGTCGAGACCTGCAACGGTGCGGCTACGTTCTCGAGCTGCACGAGCGCACGGGGAGCTTGCGTGTCGTCGCTGCGCGATCCGGCAGCGACGACGACGAGGCCGACACGACCAAACGGGCAGAGGCCCAGATTGACAGCTGCTGGGCCGTGGAGATTCTTTCGGGGGCGATGTCGCCCCTTGCGGCGCTCGAACGCAGGCTGGGCACGCCGACGCCACGGCTGGTCGAGCACGTCATCGCCATTGTTGGCGGGCGGAGGCTTCGGCGCATCGGATCGCACGTGGCGGGGTACGCTGGCACTGGAAGCCGTCAGCGCCCCGACGCAGACCTGGTGCACACCTCTCAGCGCCATGCCGGCCGCGAGGCTCAGACGCTCAGTTCGGTACTCCAGGTCGAGCCGACGCCCTCGTTTATTGCTAAGGCGCCTCTGGAGGCGCGTCCGGGCTCCCCGGCGACCCGACGAATAGCCGCTTGCCATTCGCCAGGATGAAGTTCCTGCCGACGGCCTTGTTCGTCGCGTCCTTCGCCGCATAGGCCTCGATCGTCACCTCGGTGCCGACCGGGATGCTGTTCTTGGTCACACCACGCCGGATGAGCGAGTTCGGGCTCCCGCCTTCGATCATCCACTCGACGACCTGGCCGTTCGGGTCCTTCACTTCGAGGTGAAACCAGGAATGGGGATTGATCATCTCCCACTTGGTGATGGTGCCCTTCAGCGTGAGGGGCTTCTTCACGTCGAATTCCGACGAGAACGCGTGATGAGCCCATACCGGGCCGGTCGTCAGTAACAGGCCCACGCCGACGACTCCAGCGATCAGATGCTTCGTTCGCACGCGCTCCTCCTTAACTTAGGCGCGACATTGAGTCGCGAACTTAGGCGCGACATTGAGTCGCGCCAGTAACTGCGTCAATTCGAGGTCTTCTTCGCGGCGGTTTCAGCAGCTTTCTTGTCCTCGAGCCGCGCGCCGGCGAGCGTGTTCGTGACCCCGTAGTTGCCCTCGTGGCACGCGTGCTCGAAGATCGGTCCGATCGACTTCGTCATGGGCGCTTCAGCCGTCCACGGCGTGGCCCACGTGGCGGGATCGGTGACCGTGAATCGATAGCTGAGATGGTCGCCGTCCACGCGCGAAATGCGTTCAGTGACGCGCATGTTCTCGCTCGCGCCCCGGAATGGATTCTTGCCGTTCAGATTCGTCGTCTCGATGACGAGGGTATCGCCCTCCCAGTGACCGCGCGAATCGCCCATCCACTGGCGCATGTTCTCCGGGAGTGCGGCCGCCCGGCCGTCGATCGGGATGATGCGGGCGTCGTGGATCATCTCGACGAGAATCATCACGTAGCCGGCGCCCTGGACGATCTGATAGTTGGCGTTGTAGCCCGCGTTCATCATCGGCGGTCCCAGGCCCGCCATGACGAGGCAGCGAGTGCCGATCGGCATGTTCTGCACGGCGTCGGTCGTCGCGCCCATGCGCCTCCGCTCGGCGGCGCGATCGGCCGCGCGCTTCTGGCCCTCGGCCGTCACCGGCGGAAGTTTTCCGTTCGGCGGATCGAGAATCAGCGAGGTGCGCAGGTCGTTCTTGACGAAGGCCGACTGGCTTCGGTCCAGCCCGAACTGAGAGAAGTCGTAGTGCACGTCGGCGACGGTGCCGGGCTCGGTTTGCTCGGCTTCGCGCGCCGCCGCGTCCTTGATCACCGCGGCGAACTCCTCTTCCGTGTAGGTGGCTTTCGTCACCTTGTCGGGCCGCTCGAGGGGGACGTACGTCGAGTTGGTCCAGTAGCCCTGCAGATCCGGCTGGCCGTCGGGCGTGCGGGGCGCCGTCCATTTCTTTGTCGCCTGGGCCGCCTGGCGCCGGCTTCGCGCCGGCCGGGGCCTGGCCCGCGACGCCGCGGGTCGCCAGAGCCGTCACCGCGATCGCGGCCAGCAGCACGCCGCCCGAACGTAATGATGACGCGAGAGCTCGATGCCTCATCTGACGTCTCCTTCTTCTGACGCTACGGAGTCCTCGTACCGGGCTTGCGGAGATGCCCGTAAATCAAGTCTTCGACGAACTCGACGCATCTGAATTCCAGCAGCCTCGCGCCCTTTTCCTTCCGCCGATAGAGCGTCATGCTCATCTTCCACGGGCGCGAGAACACCTGTTTATCGTCGATCGTGGCTTCCCAGTTTAGGTGATCCGGACTGGCCGCCGTGATCCGTTCGACCACATGCAAGGCGTCGCTGTGGAAGTTCCCGGCCCGGTCGAACCAGCTCAGGTCGTTGAACCCGGTGCTATCGACGACGAGCGTCTCGCCCTCCCAGTGTCCGTTCGACCAGCCCATCCAGCTGTCGGCTGGCGCTTCTTTGTGTTCGTCCATGTAGATGGTACGAACGGCGCCGGCGTACTGAAACGCCATCATGATGTGCTTCCCGCTCTGGATGATCTGAAACGGCTGGGGCAGGTACATCGCGCGGGGCACGCCGGGCAGGTAGCACTTGATTTCGGGATCGGCGGCCAGGCGCTTCTCGAAATTGGCCTTCTTCTTCGCGACGGCCGCGGGCAGATACGGCAGCGGTCCGTCGGTGACGATGCCGAGTCCTGGAACGACCGCGTCCACGGCGCCGAGCGCTGTCACGCGGCCCATGGCCGCCGAGTGGCCCTCGATGTCCCAATTGGCTTCGTTGATGGCCTGCCAGATTCCGTTCAGGTTCGGTTTGCCGTCAGCCGTGCGGGGCGCGCGGTATGCCGGGGCCTGCCCCGACACCGGCATGTCAAACACGGCGAAGCCGAGCGCGGCGGCTAAGGCAGAGACGAGCAGCGTCACGTTGCGGAAACCGGTTCGCATCCAACGACTCCGTCTGGTAAGGCTGACGGCCAATCAGCACGGCCGCCGGGCGGCTAGGGAGAGTATAAGCGTCTCGGCGCCGACTTACTGGGGTTTTCTTCGGGGCCCCGGCCGATCGCCGGCAGGCAGGGTCTTCGCGGCGTCGAGTCGCGCGGCCAGCGATTGGAAGGCCGGCGTCGGCCCGTTCCATCGCAGTTGGTCCACCGTGTCGAACACGTCGATGTTCGTCCGAAGCGTCGCGAGATCGCGGAAGAGGAGTGCCTGGTCGCGATCGCGCGCCAGCGTGGCCGAGAGCGCCGCCGGCCTCGAGGCGTTCACGCTCCACGAGGTCCAGTCGGCGGGAATCGATTCGATGTGCCCGTACTTGGCCAACACAGCCGACGTCGATCGGGCGCCCCACCCTGCGAGCCCCGGATAGCCGTCGGAGCTGTCGCCGACGAGGGCGAGGTAGTCGGGGATGGACGCGGGCGGGACGCCGAATTTTTCGATGACGCCCGCCTCGTCGCGGATCGTCCGGGCGCGTCGATCCATCTGCACGACGCGGCTGCCGCGTACCGACTGTGCGAGATCCTTGTCGGGTGTGCAGATGAGCACGCGGTCCACACGCGGATCGGCCGCGGCCCTGGCGGCGGCAGCCGCCAGCGCATCGTCGGCCTCGAACTCCACCATGGGCCACACAACCACGCCGAGCGCCGTCAGCGTTTCCTCGAGCAGCGGAAACTGCGCGAAGAGGTCCGGCTCGATGCCGTCGCCCGTCTTGTAGCCGGGCCAGAGTTGATTGCGGAACGATTCGATGACGTGATCGGTCGCGACGCCGATGTGGGTGGTGTTCACCGTCATCATGCCGAGGAGCGAACCCAGCACGCCGCGGACCGCGCCGACTTCCCGGCCGTCGCGGTCGCGCGCGGACGGGACCGCATAGTAATGCCGGAAGAGCTCGTACGTGCCGTCGATGAGATACACGTCCATGGAGCCACGCGGCGGTCAGGCCCCTGACGTCTCGAGCGGCAGCGGCGTGACGTTCCAGATGTCCTCGCTGTATTCGCGGATCGCGCGGTCCGAGGAGAAGTGCCCGCAGCGCGCCACGTTGAGGATGGACATCCGCGACCAGCGCTCGGGGTCTCGCCAGGCGAGGCCGACGCGGGCCTGACAATCGATGTAGTCGCGGAAGTCGGCGCACACGAGGAAGGGATCGGAGTTCAGCAGGTTGTCGGTGAGCGGGCGGAAGAGGCTTCGGTCGCCGTGGGAAAAGAATCCCGAGTTGATCAGGTCGATGGCGTTGCGCAGGTCCTCATCCCGGTCGTAGAAGTCCCGGGGACGGTAACCCGCCGCGCGGGTCTCCTCGACCTCGCTCCGACGGTCTTGCCGAACAGGAAGAAGTTCTCCTCGCCGACCGCGTCGCGAATCTCGACGTTGGCGCCGTCGAGCGTGCCGATGGTCAACGCCCCGTTCATCGCGAACTTCATGTTGCCGGTGCCCGACGCCTCCTTGCCGGCCGTGGAGATCTGCTCGGAGAGGTCGGCGGCGGGATAGATGCGCTGGCCGGTCTTGACGTTGAAGTCCGGCACGAACACCACCCTGAGCACGTTGTTGATCTGGGCGTCGCGGTTGATGGACTCGGCGACCGAGTTGATCAACTTGATGATCAGCTTCGCCACGTGGTAGCCCGGCGCAGCCTTGCCGCCGAATACGAACGTGCGCGGCGCGATCTCCATCGAGGGATTCTGCTTCAGGCGGTGATAGAGGCTGACGATGTGCAGGACGTTGAGGTGCTGGCGCTTGTACTCGTGGATGCGCTTGACGTGAATGTCGAAGAGCGTATCGGGATCCAGCGGTGACGCTGCAGGTGCGGCGGATGTAGTCCGAGAGGCGTTCCTTGGCCAGGCGCTTGATCGCGCGCCAGCGCTCGCGGAAGGCGCGCGTCGTCGGCGTGGGACTCCAGCCCGCGAAGTTGCTCCAGGTGGCGCAGCCAGTCGCCGCCGATGGTCTCCTCGAGGAGCGCGGCCAGCGGGGGGTTCGCCAGCGCGATGAAGCGCCGCGGCGTCACGCCGTTGGTCTTGTTCCGGAACTTCTCCGGCCACATGTCGTGAAAGTCCCTCAGCACCGTGCGCTTGAGCAGTTCGGTGTGCAGCTCGGCGACGCCGTTGATCGCCATGCTCCCGACGCAGGCGAGGTTGGCCATGCGTACGCGCCGGACGCCGTCGCCCGCGCCCTCGTCGATGAGCGACATGCGGGCGACCCGTGCTGGCTCGTTGATGAAGCGCACGCGCACGTCGTCCAGGAACCGGGCGTTGATCTCGTAGATGATCTCCAGGTGGCGCGGCAAGGTGCGTTGGAACAGCTCCACGGGCCAGGTTTCCAGCGCCTCCGGCAACAGGGTGTGGTTCGTGTACGCGAAGCTGCGCCGGGTGAGGCCCCAGGCCTCGTCCCAGCCGATCATGTGCTCGTCCACGAGCAGGCGCATGAACTCGGCGATGGCGATGGCCGGATGGGTGTCGTTGAGCTGGACGACGAACCGGTCCGGAAAGTGTTCCAGGCTGCCTTTGTCGCGCAGCGTGAGGCGGATCATGTCCTGGAGCGAGCAGGAGACGAAGAAGTACTGCTGGCGAAGCCGCAGCGCCTTGCCGGCTTCCGGCTCGTCGTTGGGATATAGCACCTTGCTGATGTTCTGCGCCGTGCACCATGTCGTTGACGGCGCCGTAGTAGTCGCCCACATTGAAGGCCTGCAGGTCGAAGGACTCCCGGGCCTCGGATTTCCACAGCCGAAGCACGTTCACGTTGAGCACGCCGTAGCCGAGGATGGGCGTGTCGTAGGCGATCCCGTAGATCGTGGACTCGGGTACCCAGCGCACGCGCTGCGCGCCCGCGTCGTCCTGATAGCGTTCGACGTGACCGCCGAACCTCACCGGATAGCGCCGCTGTCTCGGCAGCTCCCAGGGATTGCCGTGTCGCAGCCACGCGTCGGCCACTTCGACCTGCCAGCCGTCCCGGATGACTGCTCGAAGATGCCGTACTCGTAGCGGATGCCGTAGCCGATGGCGGGAATTTCAAGCGTGGCGAGCGAATCCATGTAGCAGGCGCCGAGGCGCCCGAGACCTCCGTTTCCGAGGCCCGGCTCCTGCTCGGCGTCGAGGATGGCCTCGAGGTCCAGGCCCAGCGCCGACACGGCCTCCCGGACCTTGTCCCCGAGCTTCAGGTTGAGGATGTTGTTCGCCAGGTGAGGGCCAAGCAGGAATTCCGCCGACAGGTACGCCACGGTCTTGGCGCCCCGCCGCCTGTAGAGACTCGCCCGAGGCCGACCATTCGCGCCAGCATGCGATCGCGGATCGTGTAGGCGAGCGCAGTGTAGAGATCGATCGTGGTCGCGTTCTCGAGTGTCCGGCCGGTGATGTAGAACAGGTTGTCGACGAACGACCGCCGGATGGCGTCGACCGACCGGGCGATGCGCGTATGCAAGGCTCTTTCGGCAAGTTCGGGCACGGGTTCTCTCTCTTTCGCGCGCCGTGAACGTCTTGGAGGATTTCAGATTGTAGCTGAGGAATCGGATGCGCCTCGGCGACGTCAATTCGGTGAAACATCACACCGTGCACCTTCCGGCCGTCCAGGTCTCAACGGGGAAAGTCAGGTCTCAGCGGATCCGCTATTTCGGCTGGGCACCCACGTAGTGCGCGGCGTCTTTGTCGATGCAGACAAATTCGCTGAGCTGCGCCGTCGGCATGATGCGGTTGTACACCTCGGCGACAAACGGCTTCGTGTAGGCCTTGGGATCGTCGATGGTGACTTTCATTTCGAGATAGCCGTAATTCAGCCGGCGGATCCGCTCGGTCAGCGTGCCGGCGCTCGTCAGCGGACTGCCGCGAACGTCGAGCCACCCGTCGTCCATGAATCCGCTCGTTTCGATGACGAGCGTGTCGCCTTCCCAGCGGCCCACGGAGTAGCCGTGCCACCACGGCTCGACACTGTCTCTCTTCGGAAGCGGGCGGCCGTCGAGGAACACTTCGCGGACCGTGGTTCCGGATCCTTCGTAAATCAGCACCACTTCAGTCGGGGTCTGGATGATCTTCTTCGGGTACGGATGCGAGGTCAGCTGCATGATGCCCATCGGCAGACAGTGGGCATCCGGATTGTCCTTGCTGTTGTCAGCCATCCGCTTCTTGACGAGCTCGGCCGCCCACGGCTGATACGGTGGTTCGCCTTCCGGCGTGGTCGATCCCACGTTACCGAACGGATTGCGGAACGGACCGCGCCCTCTTCCGCCTGCGGCGCCGCCCTGCGCCGGTGCAGTACCACGGCCGGCCGCGGGCGGTGCGGCGCCCCGGCCGGGGGCGGGCGGCGGACTCAGGCCGTCGATGACGGGCGGCGCGCAGTTGGGGCACGGCGTCGTTTCCCAGACGCCCGACAGATCGGGCTTGCCGTCTGCCGTGCGCGGCGCGGGCGCGTTCAGATCGATTTTGCCGTCCGCGGTTTTCGGAACATTTCCGGAAGGATAGGCCGGCCACTGCGCGACGAGCGGCGACGTTGCCAGCGCCATCACGGCGATCGCGACAAGTGCCGCAAAGGACTTCATGCTGGGCATAAGAGGCTCCATCTGTGCATTGACACTATACAGCAGCGGGTGAGACTATCCGGCGCATGAGACCGCGATTCGACGCGAGATGAACGCTGATCCGAGAGAGGTGATTTCCCTTTCACCGATGAGCCGGCTGCAGGTGCTCATCGTGGCGATCACCGTCGCCCTGAACGCCCTCGACGGGTTCGATGTGCTCTCAATCAGCTTCGCCTCGCCCGGCATTGCCAAGGAGTGGGGCATCGACCGGGGCGCGCTTGGCATCGTGCTGTCGATGGAGCTCATCGGCATGGCCATCGGCTCGATCGTGCTCGGCGGCGTGGCGGACCGGATTGGGCGTCGCCCGCTGATCCTGGGGTGCCTCTTCGTCATGGCCTTCGGCATGATCATGGCGACGACGGTTACGGGCCTCGTCGACCTGTCGATCTGGCGAGTCGTCACCGGTCTCGGGATTGGCGGGATGCTGGCCGCGATCAACGCCGTGGCCGCCGAGTTCTCGAACGCCCGGCGGCGACATCTCGGCGTGTCGCTCATGTCCCTCGGCTATCCGGTCGGCGCCGTGGTTGGCGGTACGGTCGCCGCACAGTTGCTGCGGGACTACGACTGGCGCTCGGTGTTCTATTTCGGCGCCGGCGCCACGACGGTCTTGATTCCCGTCGTGTACTTCATCGTCCCGGAATCGGTTCACTGGCTCGCACGCAAACAGCCCTCGGGCGCGATAGAGAAGATCAACCTTGCCTTGACCCGTATGGGGCATGCCGCCGTCACGGCGCTGCCCTCGATTCCCCCCGCCGTGCGCGGCCGGCCGATCGCCGACATTTTCACGCCGGGACTCGCCGCGACCACGACAATCGTGACGCTCGCGTACTTCTTCCACATTACGACTTTCTATTTCATCGTGAAATGGATCCCGAAGATCGTCGTGGACCTGGGCTTCGCCCCCTCGTCGGCGGCCGGTGTCCTGGTGTGGACCAATGTGGGCGGGGCGACGGGTGCCGCGATTTTCGGCATCCTGACACAGCGTTACGGCGTCAAAGGGTTGACCATCGCCACGCTGCTGCTGTCCACGGTCATGGTGACGCTGTTCGGACGGGCTCCGGCCGATCTGCAGCGGCTGTCGTTCATCTGTGCCGCCGCCGGCTTCTGCACCAACGCGGGCATCGTCGGCCTGTACGCCATCATCGCGCAGGCGTTTCCGACAGAGGTCCGTGCCTCCGGCACCGGCTTCGCCATCGGCGTCGGCCGCGGCGGTTCGGTGCTCGCACCGATCGTCGCCGGGTTCCTGTTCGCTGCCGGGTACTTGTTGCCGGGTGTGGCCTTCACGATGGCTCTTGGGTCGCTTCTCGCGGCGGTTGTGCTCATCCGGCTCAGGATCGAGACAGAGCCCCGCAAGTAGTTCTACATTGAGCATCGGAGGCGGATCATGCGTCGCACTTCAATAACCTTCGCCGTGTTCTGCTGCGTGGTGTTGGCGCCTTCGGCGGCGCGTGCGCAGGCGCGGTGCACGCGGGCGGAACTGCAATCGGCCGTGGACAGGTATCTTTCGGCTCAAGCGAAGGGCAGTCCGTCCGGTCTGCCGCTGGCCACGCCCTCAAAATATGTCGAGAATATGGAAGCTGCGGCGATCGAGCGAGGGATCCTGCAGAGCGCGCTGAAGATCGATTTCCATCGGAGCCTCCTCGACACCGACGCATGCGAGACGTTCACCGAAGTGATCGTCACCGACAAACAGCATCCGTACGTGCTGGGCATCCGTCTGAAGGTCGCCGCCGGGAAGATCACCGAGATCGACGCGATGGTGACCGACCAGGGCGACTGGTTGTTCAACGCGGACAACTACCTGAAGTACTCGCCGCAGGAGAACTGGGGCGCGATCCCTCGAGAGACGCGCGACAGCCGCGAGACGCTGGTTGCCGCGGCCAACGTGTACGAGGACGTCTTCTTCGACAACAAGGTTGTCGTCCCCTGGGGCACGCCGTGCAACCGGCTCGAGGGCGGCATGCGCAGCGGCAAGGGCCTGCCCGACGACAGCTGCAACGCCGGCGTGCCGACCGGCATGCCCATCACCAACCGGCGATTCGTCGTCGATCCGGAAATCGGCGCCGTGGTCGTGCTGTCGCGATTCAGCGTCAACAAGTTGCCGGACAGCCATCTGTTCCGCCTGGAGAAGGGCAAGATCCGCTACGTGCACACGCTGACCGTGTGTACCATCCCGAACTGCGGATTTGCGGTACGTCCACCTTCGACAACGCCGTAGACTCGAACGATGAGCAATCGGAAAAGTTCGACCAGGGGCGCGGTTTCGCGCCGCAGTCTCCTCAGGCGCGGCGCCGCCGCTCTCGGTGGCGGTGCGGCCTATCTAGCCGGAGCGGGGACGCCCAGCGCGCAGAGTGGTCAGGCGCCTGGCGTGCTGACGAACACGCAAACCGGCCGGACGTTCCGGGGGTTGGTACGTCACGCCAATACGCTCGACATCCAGGAACTCCGCCTCCGTCCAACCGATCCGCGAGAGGTCGTGATTCGATCGCTGGCCGTCGCTCCCTGCTACACGATCGTGCGCGGCGCATTGGGCACGAACAACATCAACCGCGCCGAGGTCCCGAACCACTGCGGCTTCGGCGTCGTCGAGGCGGTCGGCGCGATGGTGAAGCGCGTGCAGGTGGGCGACCGTGTCGTGGTTGCCGGCACGTCGCAGTGCGGCCAGTGCTACCAGTGCCTGCACGGCCGTCCCGACTACTGTCAGTTCACCTTCTTTTCGAATGTGCCGGGCGTTGAGCCGTTTCCGCCGTTCGCGGAGATGCGCGACGGCACGCCCGTGTACGCGCAAGCTGGCATCGGCGGCATGAGCGAGATCATGACGGCGTTCGAGGAGTACTGCGTCCCGGTGTTCAGCGATCTGCCGGCCGCCGAGATCACGCTGCTTGGCGATCAACTCGCGTCGGGCTTCGCCGCCGGACATGCGGACATGCGCTTCGAGCCTGGCTCCGACGTCGTGGTGTTCGGCGCCGGCCCGGTGGGCGTGGGCGCGATTCAGGCGGGCCGTGTCACGGGCGCGGGTCAGGTGATTGCGATCGATCCGGTCAGATATCGTCGCGAGTTCGCGCTGAAGATGGGCGCGACGACGGCGCTCGATCCTGTGGCCGAAGGCGACGGTCTCGTCGAGCGCGTCCGGGAGCTCTGTCGAGGGCCAAACGATCGGCGATTCGCCGGCGGCGTCAGTTGGGGCCGTGCCGGCAACGCCGTCATGGCGCGCGGTGCGGACTTTGTCGTCGAAGCCGCGGGACTGCAAACCCTGCCGCCCAAGGTGGAGCCGCAGCCCGACCCGACGAATGTGAAGACCGTCCTGCAGGCGTGGGAGTGCACGCGAATGGGCGGTCACGTCATGTTGATGGGCTTCACGCTGCAGCCCGTCCCGTTTCCAGGTGTGGCGCTCGCGTTGCTTGGCCGGACGATACATCCAGGTCAGCAGGGCGGATTGCACGTCATGCGGGACATCCCGCGCTATGTGAAGTTGATCGAAAAGGGCCGTCTCGACGCGAAGTCGATGATCACGAAGAGATACCGATTCGAGGACAGCCGTCAGGCCGTCCAGGACACGGCCGACCGCACGATTATTGTTGGAGTCATCGAGTTTACGTAGGTGCGATAAGCTTCGTCTCACGCCATGGGTTCAGCGCCCGCCATCACGTTCCATGTCCTGGGCCAGCTGCGCACGTACTGTGCGGGCGCAGCCGAGCTCGCGATCTCGGCGCACACCGTGCGCGCCGCACTCGATGATATCGAACGAAGCCAGTCCGCGTTGTATCGTAATATCTGCGACGAAACGGGCGCGGTTCGCCGGCACTTGAACGTGTTCGTGAACGCTGATAACGTGCGCGACCTGAACGGAATCGACACGTTACTGGCGCCGGGGGACGTGGTGACGATCCTGCCGGCCGTCTCGGGAGGTTGAAGGTGGCGGATAAGATCGTTCTCACCATTGGCACCAAGAAGGGCGTGTTCGTGGCCGATGCGGCGAAACCAAGGCGCAGCTTCGCGCTGCGCGGGCCGTTTGGTCCCGGCGTCCCCGTGTACGCGACGCTCATCGACACGCGCGGCACACCGCGCCTGTATGCCTCGAGCTGTAATCCGTTCTTCGGCATGAAGGTGTTGTGTTCGACCAACATGGGGAAGAGCTTCACCGAGACCAAGTCGGCGCCGGCATTCCCCAAGGACGACGGACGCGCGCTTGCCAATATCTGGTCGCTCGAGGCCGGGAGCGGCAAGAAGGAGCTGTGGTGCGGCGTGGAGCCGGCGTCCTTGTTCAGGAGCCGCGACGGCGGCGATTCGTGGGAGATGGTGCCCGGCATCAGCAACCACGAGCACGCGCGCAAGTGGAACCCCGGCAACGGCGGGCTCTGCATGCACACGATCATTCGCGACGGGAATCGGATGCACCTCGGTATCTCAACCGGCGGGCACTATCTGAGCGAGGATGGTGGCGAGTCGTTCAGGGCATCCAATCAAGGCGTCGGCGCCGGCTTCGCGCCCGATCCCTATCCCGAGTTCGGTCAGTGCGTGCACAAGATCGCGCGGCACGACGATGCGCCCGGCCGGCTCTACATGCAGAACCACGGCGGATGGGCAAAGTGGACCGGGCCCGGTGGGCCGCGGCCGGACATCGGTGTGCTGCGCAGCGACGACCACGGTCACACCTGGCGATCGATCGCCAAGGGACTGCCTTCAGACTTCGGATTTCCCATCGTCGTCCACCCGCACGACGCCGACACCGTCTACGTCATGCCGCTCACCCCGGAGACGCGCACCTGCCCGGACAGCGCCCCCGCGGTATGGCGCAGCGAGAACGGCGGCGACTCGTGGAGCCGGCTCTCGCGTGGGCTGCCGAAGAAGCAGAGCTACTTCACCGTTCTGCGTGACGCGATGGACATCGATCGGCTCAAGGCGCCGGCGCTCTACTTCGGAACGACGACTGGTCAGCTCTGGATTGGGAGGGAGGGCGGCGAGAAATGGGAGTGCCTGTTCGACTCGCTGCCTCCGATCCACAACGTCAAAGTCGCGGTCGTGTGATTCGCCTCAGTGTGTGAGGCCGTAGATCAGGTAGTTGACACCGAGCTTGTACGCCTCGTTGGTCTGATCGAATGGGCGGAGGCCGCGGCCGGACCACTCCCAGAACTGCGAGACGTCCGTGTTGTAGTTGATGATGGCCATCAGCCGCTTCCGCCGGTCGTTGTCCTCGAAGATCCCTTTGAAGACGGGATTGCCTCCGACATACGCCTGGGGAAAGTGCTTCAGATCGTTGATCTCGAAAAACGAGTGAAACACCGGATCACTTGGCTCCATGTCGAGGAACTCCACGCCCGGCAACACCCGCTGCATCGTGTCGGCGAACGGTTCCCAGCCGCCGCCTGGAACACCGCGCCATCCGGGCGGTTTGAAGTCGTCGACAAACAGGAATCCGCCCTTGCGCAGATAGGCGCGCAGCCCGGCGGCTTCCTTCTCGGTGACCGTCCACCAGCCGACTTCGATGATGTACGCGATCGGGTACTTGAAGAGCGCAGGGTCGTCCAGCGTCACCGTGTTCACATCGTCGTGCGCGTTCAGCAAGCTCACCTCGTTCATGATCTTGATGAGGTTGTGCTCGGCGAGCGGATAGCCGTGAATCCACGACGGACGGCGGCCGGGCCAGTAGCCGCCTGGAGCGGGATCGTAACGCACGCGGACAAAGGTAAACCGGCCGTCGTACGGAATGTTCTTGAGGGGTCGATACAGACCGCGGAACTCGTCGAAGCCGACCTGCGCCAGCGCGACGCCGCTGATCGCGGCGACGCCGGCGATCGCCGTCAGCACGCGAAGGCACGACCTACTCGAGTGCGAATACATCGACGGCTATTGCCCACGTACCCGCGCGTCGGGACGTCATGGTGCGATTGTAGATGCAATCACGGCGCTGGTTCGAGCCGCAGGAGCACGCCGGCCTCGGTCACTCGGCTTGATCTGTAAGTTCTGAATCTCCTACACTGCGGGTTGAGCGCGAGGGGCGCTTCCAGTCCGCGGAAAGGGCCGTGCCCACCCCACCAACACGAAGCGAAGGCGACGAACCTTCTTTCAGCCTGAATCGGGCGGACTCCAGGCGTTCTTGAAAGGAGATTCGTATGCCCGCCCGTGAACTCCCCGCTCGTCCCGATCTCGAGCAGTACAAGAAACAAGCCAAAGAACTGGTCAAAGCGTTTCGCGCCGGCGACGAGGCCGCGCTGCAGCGCGTGCGCGAACATCATCCGCGCCAGGCAGGCGATACTTTCGATCTTGCCGATGCGCAGCTGGTCATCGCGCGCGAACACGGACACGAGAGCTGGCCGAAGTTCAGGCAGCAGATCGTGCGCGCGAGCGATCGCGTGCCCGCGACGGCGTGGAAGACGGCCGAGGACGCGATCGTTGCCGGCAATGTCGCGGCGCTCGAGCGAGTGCTCCGCCAGTACGGCGACCGGCTGCACACACAACGGCCGCAGTCGTGGTGGCACAATACGCTCGCGCCCAGCTACGACGCCGGCGATGCGCGCGCCATCATCGCGAGTACGCATCACTTCAGGACCTTTGAGGATTTCGAAGCGTTCACGAGAGCCATCGCCGACAAGTCGTCACCGGCCGCGCGATTCGAAGCGGCAGCCGACGCAATCGTCTGCGGCGACCTCACAACGCTCCGGCAACTGCTGCATGACGATACCAGCCTCATTCGCGCGCGATCGCTCCGCGGGCATCACTCGGCGCTGCTCCACTACGTTGGTGCGAACGGTATCGAGGGATTTCGTCAGCACACGCCTCCGAATGCCGTCGCGATCGCCGAGACACTGCTCGACGCGGGCGCGGAAGTGGACGCGGTCGCCGACGTGTACCGCGGGTCTACGACGCTCGGGCTGGTGGCCACGAGCCTGCACCCGAAACGGGCCGGCGTGCAGCAGGTGCTGATGCAGCTGCTCCTCGATCGCGGCGCGAGGCTCGATCATCCGGCAGTGGCTGGAGGGCCGTCGCTCGTGCGGTCGTGTCTCGCGAACGGACGTCGTGACGCTGCGGATTACCTCGTGAGCCGAGGCGTGCCGCTCGACTTCGTCAGCGCGGCAATGCTCGGACGTCTCGACGTGGTTCGCACGTACTTCGACGCGGACGGGAAGCTGGCAGTGACGAAGGCGGAGATGGAAAAAGCGCTCGTGTCGCCGTGGAACAACGGCGACAGCGCCGTGGCGGCGTTCCTGCTCGATCGCGGCATCGACGTGAACGCGCAGGCGGATGGGTTTACCGCCGTGAACATGGCGGCGACGATGGGCCGGGCTGAAGCCGTCCGATTCTTCATTGCGCGTGGCGCAGCGCTCGACATCAGGAATTCATACGGCGGAACATCGCTCGGCGGCGCGTTGTGGGGAGCGCTGAACACGCCGGACAACGGGGACTACGTCGCGGTCATCGGCGCGCTGCTCGCGGCGGGCGCACGCATCGAACCGGGCATGCCGGAATGGTGGGAGAAGGAGGCGTCGTCTGCTCCGGCGTACTCGCGGATACTCCAATTGCTGGGAAGCCACGGCCATCGGTCGTGACCGTGATATAGATACACAGCTGAAAGTTCAAAGTGCAAAGTGTAAAGTGCAAAAGTAAGTGGGTAAGCTTGGAAGTGTGGAAGTGTGGAAGTGTGTAAGGGAGGAATGGTAATGACTCGCCCGAGATTGGGGATGCTGGCGGGAGTGCTGGTGGCTGCGTGGATTATGTCCAGTGCCGGGAGCGCCTCGGCCCAGACCGTCTGCGATCGGACGTGTCTGCGCACGCTGCTCGATCAGTATCTCGCCGCGGTGGTCAAGCACGATCCCAAGGCCGTCCCACTCATCGTCGGCTTCCGTCAAACCGAGAACGCGATCAACGTGTCGCCAGGCGGGGGAGTCTGGAAAACCGTCACGCGTCTTGGAAAGATGCAGCGACGGTACGTAGACGAGGTCAGCGGCCAGGCTGGCTACTACGGTCTCATCGAAGAGGGCGGCAGCGTCTCGCTGGCGACCGTGCGGCTGCGTATCGAGAATCGCAAGCTCACTGAAGCCGAGTGGTATCTGGCCCGCGCCAACGATCCCGGGCTGAACGGTCCGCGGCAGCCCGGTCGTCCGCCGGCCAACCTGCTGAACACGGAGTACGTGACCGCCAATCCTCCGCCAGAGCGCGCGGTGCCGAGCGCGCAGCGTCTGTCGCGCGACGAGCTCGTGGCGGTCGTCAACAGCTACTTCGACGCCATCACGTCGCACGACGGCTCCGTGGCGCTGACCCATCCCGGATGCGGTCGCGCGGAAAACGGCTCGCCCGCGCCGGCCGGCCGCTTCTTTCCGCCCGCGGCGACCGCGATCCCCGCCACAGCACCCGCTGCGGGAGCACCCTCGGCAGGAGCACCCCCGGCGGGAACGCCACCGACGGCGTCCACGAACGACTGTGTGTCCGGCCTCGCGAACTTCAATCTCTCGATGGTGGTCGCTCGGCGGATCCCTCTGGTCGATCAGGAAGCGCAGGTGGTGCTCGGCATGGCGGTCTTCATCAGGCGTCCAGGCTCGCCCACGCCACGCAATGTTTTCAGCGAGTGGTTCAACATCGAGGACGGTAGAATCCGCACCATCCACACGGCGATGTTCTACCCCGGACCAGAGCTTGCCGTGCCGAACTGGCCACCTTACGCTGGAAACTGGCCACTGCCCGCGTCGACCGTGCCGCCGCCGGCACCCCCGCGGCCCTGATCAGATCACGTCCACTCGCGTTCAGTCTGGAGGGAAACGATGTCGCGGCTGCTTCGTTATCAGGTGTGCGCGTTGGCCTTGTTGGCCGGTCTGGCTCTCACGGCGAACGCGTTGCGTGCCCAGCGCGGCGCCAGAGACGGCGAGTGGCGGTCGTATGCCGGCGACCCGGGAAGCACACGCTACGCCCCGTACGACCTGATCAATCGCGACAACGTCAAGAGTCTCCAGGTGGCGTGGAGCTGGAAGTTCGACAACTTCGGCGGCGGCAACAGCGAGACGACGCCCATCATGGCGAATGGCGTCCTGTATTTCACCGTCGGCCAGCGCCGGAACGTGATTGCGGTCAACCCAGGCACCGGTGAAACGCTGTGGACGTGGAGGCCCGACGAAGGCGAGCGCTTCGACAAGGCGCCGCGAAAGGTCTCGCGTGGTGTCGCGTACTGGACCGATGGCACGAGCGCCAGAATCATCACCGTGACTCCGGGCTTCCAGTTGTTCGCGCTCGACGCCAGGACGGGCCTTCCGGTTCGCGACTTCGGCAAGGACGGCTCGGTCGATCTGTTCACGCAGCTCGATCTGACGACGCCCCTCGATCCCATCGGCAAGATCGGCAACAGCTCAGCGCCAGTCGTCTCGAACAACGTGATCGTGATCGGCCCCGCGCTGACGCAAGGTGGAACGAGCCCGAACAAGGAAAACGTCAAGGGCGACGTCATGGCGTTCGACGTGCGGACGGGCAAGAAACTCTGGACCTTCCACACGATCCCGCGCTTCGGCGAGCCCGGCTACGAAACATGGCTGAAGGAATCGGCGGAGTACTCGGGCAACGTCGGCGTGTGGGGTCCGTTCTCGGCCGACGATGAGCTGGGATACGTGTACCTGGCCACCGAATCGCCGACCAACGACGGCTACGGCGGTCATCGCCCCGGGGCGAATCTGTACTCCGACTCGCTGGTGTGCCTCGACATCAAGACCGGCAAGATGCTCTGGTACAAGCAGCTCATTCGCCACGACATCTGGGACTACGACATGCCGGTGCATCCCATCCTCGTCGACATCACCGTCAACGGCAGGCCCATCAAGGCGGTCGTGCAGATGGGGAAGATGGCGTACGCCTGGGTGTTCGATCGCACGAACGGCCAACCCGTGTGGCCGATTCCCGATGTTCCTGTCGAGCAGACCGACGTGCCAACTGAATGGACCGCCGCGACGCAGCCGATTCCGACCAGGCCCCCGGCCTTCGACGTCGTCGGCGTCAAGACCGACGATCTGATCAACTTCACGCCGGAGCTCCGCCAGGAAGCGCTGCAGGCCATCAAGGGATATCGATTGGGAGGGCCCTTTGCTCCGCCCTCTCTCGTCGTGCCCGACGTGAACCGAGGCACCATCGTCGCGCCGGGTTTCGGCGGCGGCGCCAACTGGCAGTCAGGCGCGTCGGATCCGGAAACCGGTTTTGTGTTCGTCGGTTCGGTCACCAGGCCCTTCGTCGCCGGCGTCGTGAAAACCGATCCGCCCGATCCGAACAAAGCGGCCTACACCGCTGGTCGAGGCGGTCCGGTCCCGACCGTTCGCGACTTGCCGTTGCTCAAGCCGCCGTACGGTCGAATCACGGCGTACGACATGAACAAGGGCGAAATCGCGTGGCAGGTGCCAAACGGCGACACGCCGCCGGCCATCAAGGAAGCGTTCGCAAAGCTGGGTCTCACCAACGTGCCACCCACGGGTTTCCCCGCGCAGTCTTCATTCGTGGTCACCAAGACGCTGCTCATCGGAGGTGAGGGCGGGGGCGGGCGGCCGATTCTTCACGCCTACGACAAGAAGACGGGCGAGAACGTCGCCGAACTGCCGATGCCCGGCAGTCAGACGGCCGTGCCCATGACGTACGTCTACCAGAACAGACAGTTCATTCTGGTGTCTGTCGGAGGCCAGCCGGCCGGCCAACTGGTCGCCTTCGCGTTGCCCCTGCCGGCTGCGCCCGGCGGCGGACGTGGCGGTCGTGGTGGACCGCCGACTCCATGAGCGGCATCATCTCGTCACACGCGTAACAGCATTCGTCACGCACGTCGCGGTCATCAGTCACCGGTCGTATCGAACTCCGGATCCTCGGACCACTGCGTGCTCGGTGTGTTCGTGGCATCTTCCACGACCATCGTCATCTCGTAGTTGCCTGCCACCGCGCCGGCCGGCACCGTGAACGCCGTGAAGGTGTACTGTTGGCCGCTCGCGCTCTTGTTCGCGACCTGTTCCTGGAAGCACAGGAAGTTACGGCCGTTGAGAAACGGGGACGGAGCGGATTGATTGCCTGCCGCATCCGCGGCCGGTGAGAAGATGAAGTAGCCATTCAGCGAATTCGGAGGATTGGGCCCTCCCCAGGTCACGACAACCTGAAGGCTGTCGCCGTCGTTCAGACGGGGAGTTGCCGATCCGAATCCGGCGCCTTGCAGTCGGCTGCCCGCATTCGTATTTGCAGGTATGGCGAAATTGCATTTCACGGTCGTTGGCATGCCTTCCTCCTTTGGACCGGGGATTCTAACCCGTCTGGCTCAGAAAGGAACGGAATATAATCGCGGCGCGCCTGACGAAGGCGCTCCACAGTCGGACAGGTCATGATCGGCCGCTCCCTGCGACACTACGTCATCACCGCGCCACTCGGCCACGGCGGCATGGGGCAGGTGTGGAAGGCGCGTGACACCATCCTCGAACGCGAGGTCGCCCTCAAGGTTCTCCCGCCACAGCATATCGATGACCCGAAGCGGAAGGAGCGACTCGTTCGCGAAGCCAAGTCCGCGTCCGCGCTCAATCATCCGAATATCGTCACTATTTACGAGATCAATGCGGACCAGGGCATCGACTTCATTGCGATGGAGTACGTCGTCGGCGAGACGCTGGCGATGCTGATGCGCCGCGCCGCGCTCACCGTCGATGCGGCGATTCGATTCGCCCTTCAAGTCGCCGACGGTGTCGGACGGGCGCACCGCGCCGGCATCGTGCACCGCGATCTGAAGCCGGGCAACATCATGGTGACCGCCGAGGGACTCGTCAAGGTCCTGGACTTCGGCCTGGCGAAAACGTCGAGCCCGGCGAGAACCGCCGGCGATGACGACGTCACGAAGATGGCGTTGACGCAGATCGGAGCCACGGTCGGAACTGTCGGCTACATGTCTCCTGAACAAGCGATCGGTGACCCGGTGGATGCGCGGTCAGACGTGTTCTCGCTCGGCGTCGTTCTCTATCAGATGCTCGGGGGGGCGCTGCCATTCGCGGCCGACACGCAGGCCGAGATGCTGCACAAGCTGCACTTTCAGGATCCGCCGCCGTTGGCGTCGCTCCGTCCGGAAGTGCCTGCGGCGGTCGTTGAGATCGTCGCGCGCGCGCTGGCGAAGAAGCCCTTCGATCGGTATGCGTCATGCACGGACGTCGCCCTTGCGCTGCGCGCAGCGATCGGAAGCGCGGTCTCGACGGAATCGATGGTGGCGACCACCGTCAGTCGGACCGCGAATCGGCGATTCACGCCACTGGACCGGATCCGCCGCCTATCGGCTGTGGCGTCCTGGCGTGCCATGGCGCCCGTCGTCGTGGTGTTGCTGACGACCGGCGTGGCCGCCGCGTTCTGGTGGTTCGCGGATGCGGGGGGCACGCGGAGCTCGTCTCTCGCCGAGGCGCCGGCGGATCCTCAGGAGCTGTCGCGGCAGTCGGCCGCTCTCCTGGCGCGGTACGACAAGGACGGCAACGTCGATCGCGCCATCGCCAACCTTGAACGAGCGTTGAGCGTGGACCCGCAGTACGCGACGGCACACGCCTACCTGTCGGAAGCCTACGTGCGAAAGTTTCGGAACAACCCCGACCCGCAGTGGTTGAATCAGGCGCGCGAGGCCGCACGGCGCGCCGTGGACCTCGGTCCCGATCTCGCCGCCTCACACCTGGCCTTCGCGCGCGCGTCGCTCGAGGGGGGCGCGAGGGATGAGGCGGCCAAAGCGTACCGGCGTGCGGCCGATCTCGATCCGGCCAACCCCATGCCGCATGTTGGCCTTGGCATGGTCTTCACCGCCGAGCGTCGGGACGCCGAGGCCGAGCAAGAGCTCAGAAAAGGGGTCGAGCTCGGTGGCGATGATTTTCGCCCGCGGATCGAGCTGGGACAGTTCTACTTCACTCGTGCGCGATACGACGATGCCGTGACGGCGTGGGAGGCCGTGCGGCGCGTGACGCCGGACAACGTCAACGTGCTGCGCAACCTCGCTGCGGCCTACTTCTTCCTTGGCCGTCACGACGAGGCGGCCTCCTCGCTGCAGCGCGCGCTGGAAGTCCGGCCATCGGCGGCCATCTACAACAACCTGGGAACCATCCGCTTCTTCCAGGGGCGCTATACCGACGCCGTCGGCGCCTTCGAGAAAGCCGTCGAGCTCGGTGCGAACAGCTACCTGTATTGGGGAAATCTCGGAGACGGCTACCGGTGGGCGCCAGGCCGGCGCAGCGAAGCGGCCGGCGCCTATCGCCGCGCGAGCGATCTCCTCAAGCCCCGGATCGCCCAGCAGCCACAGGACCCGGACCTTCGTACGCAACATGCGTTGTATTTGATCAAGATGGGCGACACCAAGGCTGCGCTCTCTGAAATCGCCGGCGTCGCGACGCGACGCGACTTGAGCGCGCAGATGCTGTATCGCCTCGCCGTCGTCTATGAGTTGGCGGCCGACCGCGGGCGATCCCTGGCGGCCGTCGAAGGTGCTCTGAAGGCGGGATATCCAGTCAACGAGCTGCAGAATGAGCCGGAGCTGCTGTCGCTGCGCACCGACGCGAGATACCACCGTCTCGTGGACCGCCTCAGCGTCGCGAAGCCACACTAGTGACCCGTCCACGCTGATCGAGGACCACCTCGCGGGCGGGGCATCCCGGCCGGCTGCGTTGCTCCTCCCTCAAATACTCCCGGTATTCTCGGTCGTCACGCCTTGCCATCCGGGCGCCGCGCCCGCGATCTGGTCCTCGTTCAGCGTGGACGGGCCACTAGCGCCGGAGTTCGGCTAAGATTGGCCCGCCGCCTGATATGCCAGAGACACGGACAGCGCGAATCGAACTGAATGCCGAAGGCCTGCTGATCGTGCGGGTCAACGACGGCGCCGCGCAGTCGCTGGAGGACGCCAGGCAGAATCTGGCGGCTGCCGTGTCTGAAACCGGAGGCACGCGCCGCCCGCTGCTCATCGACATCCGCACGGCGCAGCCGCTGGATTCCGACGCGCGCCATCACTATTCGGGCCAGACGCTGGTTGAACGGTTCTCGGCGCTGGCGCTCCTCATCGACGCCAGCCCGTTCGGGCGCATGATGGGGAACGTTTACCTCCGCATCGCACGTCCCGGCATTCCGACGCAGTTGTTCGCCGATGAGGCGCAGGCGGTGCTATGGCTGAACGGCCATCGGTTGTGACGCGGTCGCCCTCGACGATAGAGTTCTCGGCCGATCGGATTGCCGGGTTCCTGAAGTTGCTCGAGTTGATGGCGGCCGGCGACACCGGGATCCGGCTGAAGATTTCAGACCGGCACGACGAGCTCGACGCCATCGCTCACGGCATCAACGTCCTGGTTGGCGAGCTGGGCTGGGCGACGGCGCGCGTCGTCGAAGCGCAGGAAGAGCGGGCGGCCAGCGCCGAGCGCGCGAGCGCCTCCAAGAACACCTTCCTTCGCAACATGAGCCACGAGATCCGCACGCCGATCGCGGCGATGCTGGGTTTCGCCGAGCTCGTCGCGTCGAGCGATGCCGAACATCAGGACCGGCCGGATCTGCTGCGTCGGCTGCAGGCCAACGGCCTTGCGGTCATGTCCCTCCTCGACGACCTGCTCGACCTGGCCCGGCTCGATGCCAACAAGATCGTGCTGAGGCCCGAGCCCGTATCGGTGATCGACCTGGTCCGTGAGGTGCTGGGGAGCGTGGAAGTCGACGCCAGGACGAAGGGGCTGCAGATGCGCGTCGAGGCCACGAACGAGGCGCTCGGGTCTGTCGTGACCGACCGTTTTCGCCTGCGCCAGATCCTGGTCAACCTCGTGGCGAACGCCGTCAAGTTCACCGAGGCCGGCAGCGTTGCGGTGTCCTTGCGCGCCACGCACGCGCTCGATGACGGCCACTGGACGATCGACATTACCGACACCGGCATCGGCATCACGGCGGATCAACGAGCGCACCTGTTTGAGCCATTCGAGCAGGCGAACGCGTCGATCGCGCGGGCCTACGGCGGCAACGGTCTGGGGTTGGCGCTCTCCCGAAAACTGGCCGATCAACTCGGCGGGACCCTCGTCCTGCTGCACAGCACGGCCGGCGAAGCCACGACGTTTCGCCTCACGTTGACGCCCCTCAAGGCGGAGCCGCGCGAGTCGCCGTCGAGCCCGACGGGCAGATGGGCCCGCTGGACCCGCTGAGAAATGTCGCGCTCGAGCGCTCGAAAAGCGCCATCGCGGGCGTGCGCATTCTGCTGGCCGAAGACCATCGCGACCTGCACTACGCGATCCGTGAGTCGCTGGAACGGGCGGGCGCCACGGTGGAATCGGCACACGACGGCCAGGAGGCGGTGACCAAGACGATGTCGGCGTCGTTTGATGTCGTCCTGATGGACCTGCGCATGCCGAACATGGACGGCGTTCAGGCGACACGGGCCCTGCGGAAGCGGGGCTACGACCTCCCGGTCATCGCGCTGACGGCGGATCCCGCGACCCTGCGCCGTGTCGAAGCGCTCGAGGCCGGCTGCGATGCGTGCCTGTCGAAGCCGTTCAAGATCGACGATCTGATCGCGTCCATCCGATTGTCGACGCGGCCCGCCGTCTGAAAAGAACAGGGCGGCGCTACTTCAGATTCCTGTAGACAGCCTCTTCGACACCCGCGTACACCTTCATCGCCGGCTCGTCGTAGAACGGTAGCGTCTGCATCATCACGACCACACCGATTTCTCGACTCGGGTCGATGAAGAAGTGCGTGTTGAAGATGCCGGCCCACGTTCCGCTCCCCGGACTGCGCCTGTTCGGGTGCTTTTCCGCAGCGAGCTGAAAGCCGAGCCCCCAGCGGTCCTTGCCCGCACCCAGCGGGAAGTTTCTCGAGAGTGTCAGGTTCGTCGACTCCTGTGGCTGCACCACCACGTTGCCCGTCTGGCTCTCGAGCATCGTCTTCACCGACTTCTCGCTCAGGATGCGCTTGTCACCGAGCTTCCCGCGGTTGAGGAGCATGCGAAGGAACATGCCGTAGTCGCTGGCGGTGCCGTAGAGGCCCCCGTCGCCTTGAACGGTCGCGGTCAGCGTGGTCGGCCTCGGCAGCTCCACGAACTTCCCGTTCGGGCCCCGCGTGTTGACGGAGACGACGCGCGGATACTTCGTCGTCGGCACGAGGTAGCTCGTGTCGTGCATGCCGAGGGGATCCAGGATGCGCGACGCGAGGAACGCATCGAGCTTCTGCCCTGATATCACCTCGACCACGCTGCCGAGCACGCGTGTGCTGGCCCCGTAGGCCCAGCTCTCACCCGGGTCGAACAGGAGCGGAAGATCCAACTCGGTCTTGCGCGTCTTCTGCATGATCTTCGTCAGCGTCGGGCTCGAGAACCCGTAGCCGATGCCGGACGTGTGCGTCAGGAGGTGCCGGATGGTGATCGGCCGCTTGGCAGGCCGCGTCTCGTAACTGGCGTCGGCCTCGTTGAACGTGCTGATGACGAGGGGATCCTTGTACGTCGGCAGGTACTTCGCCACGTCGTCGTCCAGCTTCAGCTTGCCTTCGTCCACGAGCATCATGATGGCGACCGATGTGACCGGCTTGGTCATCGATGCCATGTTGAAGATCGTGTCCTTCGTCATCGGCCTTTTGCCGAGCGTGCTGCTCAGGCCGAAGGCCTCGTTGTAAAGGACGCCGTCCTTGTTGACGACGGCGACGACGACTCCAGGCACGTCACCGCGATCGGTCGCCTCCTTGAGGAACGTGGAAAGCGCGGCCGCTCCCTGTTGCGGGATGGACGGCGCCGCGGAGATGACAGCCGCGGAGATGACAACGCAGAGAAGCGGAAACAGCCAGACCAGACGTTTCATGGGCTCATCCTAACATTGGTCTTGATCTCGGCCCCTTCGGCCGGGCATGCTCAACCTGAAATGCTCGGCCGAAGTCATCCGCCCGGAGGGAGGACCACCATGGATTTTCGTCGACGGATTGGTTGGATAAGAGCCGCGCTCGGGGTCGCCCTCGTGATCGGCGGGCCGCTGGGGGTGATGACGGCAACGACGGCCCTTGCGCAGAATCCAAACCCTGGCGCGGGCACGGCTGAACCCTACACCCCCGCAAAGGACGCCAAAGATCTGAAGGCCGTGCTCTTCAACTGGATGTGGGGCACAGGCATGCTCAAGGGCCACGACGAACGCGACATGGTCGCCTCGCTCGAGTATCAGGGCAAGGGCACGATGCAGGTGGACGGACAGCCGTGCGCGCTCACCAAGTTCCGCGCGAGCACCAACTACCAGACCTTCAGCCAGCGGATCCAGTACACGTGCACGCGGGGAAACGGTCAGGCCTACTCGAATATCGAAGTCGTCAGCGGGCTGTACGCGTGGAACGAAGACACGGCCGGCGCGGAGATCGGTCCGACGAAAGGAAAGGCCACGCCGATGCCGGCCACCGTGCAGGATCGGCTCATCCGCATCTGGGCGAGTCCGCAGGGCGCGCCGAAGGCGGCGCTGATGGGGACAACCGAGACGTTCTGGCTGGGCTCCAATCCAGGCACATTGTTCGACGCCGGAGTCGACAAGGTGCGCGAGACGTCCGTGGCATGGCAGGCGGGAAGACCGGTCGTGACGTTCCCGATTCCGGGCGTGCCGGGAGCGACCGGCGTCGCGACCCTCGATGCGAAATACATGGCTGAGCGCGTCGTGGTCACGCAGGGTGCAACGACGACCGAGTTCACGTACAGCGGGTATCAGGACTGGAACAACCCGTTGAACAAAATCGACGTGTTGTACGCCGGCAGGATGGTCGAGCGCCGCAACGGCGCCGTCGTCCGCGACCTGACGACGGACGTGACGGAGACGGGGAACGTTTACGTGGTGGCGCCCGTGCCGGCAAGCGTGAAGGCGGCGATCAATGTGACGAGGCAGATTCCGAGCGGCGTGTTCGCCAAGACGGAACCTCCGGTCAACAAGTCGGCGCCGACGCCGCGGTTGGGCGCGCATCCAGACCTGACGGGCAACTGGAATTACACGGACTGGATTGGGAACTACATGACGGGCGGCGGGCGCCGATGCGGTCCGACGCAGAAAGCCGGCTGCAGCCGGACCACCAATCAGACCGAAGACTTCGAGCTCTACTCGCCTTCGCGGTTCGGCAATCTGAATCGACCGATGTACAAGCCGCAGCACTGGGACAAAGTTCAGCAGCTCGACATGTGGACGAACAAGTACGACCCGGTCATGACCTGCCAACCGCTGGGAGTCCCGCGGCAGGGCCCGCCCCGGCGCATCTACCAGTCGGACAGGGATATCACCTTTATCTATCAGGGCGGTGATGCCGGGGGTGGATACGGCGAGTATCGCATCATCCCGACCGATGGCCGCGCGCGCACGAAAGAGGCGGAGTTCGACATCACCTATCTGGGGAACACCGTGGGACGCTGGGAGGGCGACACGCTGGTGCTCGACTCCATCTCGTTCATCGATACGACCTGGCTGGGGCGCGGCGGGTTCTTCCACTCGGACCGGATGCATGTCGTGGAGAAATTCACGCGTCAGGGCGACGCACTCCTGTACGACGTCACCGTCGAAGACCCCGAGGTGCTCGTGGAGCCGTGGGTGCTGCCGACGCGAACGGTCCGCCGCAACCCGAATCCCGACGCGGGCCTGATGCGAGAGCGCGGCAACTGCGAGATTTACGAGGAAGGCGCGAACGCCACGCAGATTCGGCACTAGAACGTACGTACAACGCAGAGAGCGCAGAGCACGCAGAGAAGAGTACCGAGGTGCCGCTGGATGTTAGGAGCGGAGGCTGAGATGCGGAAGCCTGATTTCACCGGTGAGTGGGCGCTGGACGTCCAGGCGTCCGCGCTCAGTCCGGTCGTCGCGCCCGTGGTGCAGGGCGGTTTCGTGAAGATCGAGCATCGCGAGCCCGCTGTGTCGGTGCACCTCAGCATCACCATGGACGGCAAGCCGTTCGACGCGCGATTCGAGCGCCCCTCGGAGTGGGATGGCGACGCCCTGCTGTTCGAGGACAGGGTGCCGACGCCGAACGGCGAGATGACGATCGTGTTTCGTTATGAACTGCAGGAAGGCGGACGCCGCCTGCGCGCGGCCGAGCAACTGCGCGGCGCCGGCCGCGATCAGGACAATGTCTGGGTCTTCGAGCGTGCGGCGTCATGAGGTCCGTGCGACGAGCAGCCTCGTCGCCAGATGTTCGGTCGATTACTTGAGGGAGGTACGAATGACTCGGTGGACTCTGCGATGCGTCGTCGTGTGCGGGTGGCTCGTGGCTGGTGCGTCGTTGCACGCGCATCATTCCCTCGCGGGCGCGTACGCGTTGGGGAAGGAAGCGAAGGTGACTGGGGCGTTCAAGGCGTTCAGGCTGGTGAATCCCCACTCGTCGATGAAACTCGACGTCAAGAACGCGGATGGCACGATCACCGAGTGGGCGTTCACCGGCGGCAGCGTCACCAGCCTCGCGAGGCTCGGGATCGGCAAAACCGGACCGAACGCCCTCCACGTCGGGGATGAAATCACCGTCACGCACATGCCGGCGGCGGACGGCAAGAGTCCGATTGGGCTTCTGGTCGCGATCACCTACCCGGACGGTCACATGGTCCGTTTCCGGTCGCCCGATGAGTAGACGGACTCGATAACTACTTATTGACAATAACTAGATTGCGGTCCATACTCCACACTCCACGGTGACAGCGCGCATCGGGAGGCGCCATGCAGGATCCTGAGCACATCAAGCGATTCACGCGGGGGTCGGCGATGATGAAAGACCCGCCCTGGTTGCCGATGGCGCTGTGGTTCGCGCTGATGCCTGCGCTCGTCCAGCTCCGCATCGTCCCGCAGGCGTGGTGGTTCTATTCGCTTGCCCTCGCCGGGCTCGCGACCGCGCTTTCCGCACGCTGGTTCAAGCGTACCTACGGAGTCGTGACGCCGTCTCCCGACTCCTTTCCGGGACGGGTGAAGGCCGGCTGGGGGGTTGTGCTGGTCCTCGTGGTGTGCGGCTTGGAGTTCGTCTCAACCGTCGTTCGTGCCCCTGTCCGGCTCGGGCTGGTCGCGTTCGGCGCCTGGCTGGCGTGGGGCGCACGCGCCAGCAACGGTGTTCGTCCACATCTCTACGTCCTCGGCACGATC
The DNA here is from genome assembly GCA_963755195.1 of uncultured Acidobacteriota bacterium. GTDB lineage: Bacteria > Acidobacteriota > Vicinamibacteria > Vicinamibacterales > CAVVIG01 > CAVQJU01. The sequence continues at coordinate 283,981 of CAVWIZ010000004.1, forward strand.
TGCGTCGGTGTGGCGGTTGTTCCTCTCGTCGGTGGCCACCGCCTGCAAGATCCCCAAACGCTTGGGTCGATCATCATGTCGGCCTTCGGCCTCGGATGGGCCTACGTCTGCATCCAGGACTACCGCGTGCTGGTACGGCATCTGTCCACCATGGATACCGCGGGTCGCCACAGGCCCGATGGCGTCTAAGCACCGCGGGGCCGCGTTCGAACAACTCGTCGGCGCCGACAAGGTCGTTCACGAGCCGGCCCGACTTGCGGTATTGACAGCGCTCTCAGCGTGTAAGTCGGCCGACTTCGTGTTCCTGCAGCGCCTCACCGCGCTTCAAGCGGGCAATCTGTCCCAACATCTGGTGAAACTGGAGCAGGCCGGCCTCATCACGTTGTCGAAGGCGTTCAACGGGAAATACCCGCAGACGACAGCCGAGATCACCAGCCAAGGACGTCGCGCGATCGACGAGCACTGGAAACGGCTGGACGCGCTTCGAAAAGCCGCCGGCTCGATGTAAGCGCTCCTTGTTGATCCGCTTCCGTCACTCGGCCTTTCCACAGTTGATCGCCCACGGTATGCCGAATCGATCGGTCACCCAGCCATAGCGGGCGGCCCAGAACGTCTCCTGGAGCGGAACGGTCACGGTTCCGTCTTCGGCCAACGCGTGGAATAGCCGTTCGGCCTCCACGGGATCGCTGAGGCCAAGCAGCACGTTGAACCCTCGCGGCCGTTCATACGCCAGCGTATCCGCACCCGAAAGAACAATGTCGCCGACGCTGAGCGACGCGTGCAGGATCTTCTCGCCCCATTCCGGCGGCGCGTCCTTGGCCATGGGCGAATCGCGCCATGCGAGCAACAGCCTGATCTTGCCGCCGAAGCATCGCTCGTAGAATCTGAACGCGGCCTCGCATTGACCATCAAACGAGAGACTGATGCTTGGTTTCACCATGGTGCCTATCATCGCCGGTCGTCAGCTCGTAGTCTTGTAGATTTGGGAGCTCATTGGCGATCCAGACTGCCGGCGGACAGCCCGCAAGCGAATTCCATTCGCGGGTCATGTGCGCCTGGTCGTGGAAGCCGCACGCGAACGCGACCTGGGCCAGGCTCGGCCGTTCGTCTGCAATCATCCGGCACGCCCGCTCGAACCGGAAGATCCGCGCCGCAGTCTTGGGCGCCACACCGAACTCCGCGTGGAACAGCTCGCTGAAGTGGCGGCGGCTGACGGCAAGTTCGCGCGCCAGCTGATGGACCTGTAGACATCCATGGGTCTCAGCAAGTCTGCGCCACGCCCAGGCGAGTGCGCGGGGCGGGTTGACTGGTTTCAGCGCGCGCAGAAATGCCTGATCCAGAAGGGAGAAACGCTCCTGCCAGCTGCGAGCTGTCATGAGCCGCTCGATCAGCCGGCCAGCCGCCCGGCCCCAGATGTCCGACAGATGAACCACGCGAGACGTCAACTCACGGCTCGAGACACCCAGAATCGCGCGCACACCGTGAGGCTTGAGAAACAGATGAAGCCCGTCAAGGTTCCCGCTCTGTGACACAGACGCCGGTCGGTCCTGGAGGCCGCTCACGAAAGCCGGAAACGCAGCAGGGTCCTGCGCCGTGCTCGGCATTCGAATCACGTCAATCGGACCAGCCAGACTGATGATGAGATCGACATGTCGCGACGGCAGAGGCACGTGCGTGCACGGAGGCACGTCTCGAGCGCGGAAGCCCGCGTAGTGCGAGATGAACGGGCGCAGAGCGGGCGCCGGCAGACACACGGCATGGTTGGGAACGGAATCATTCATGCCGAGGTGATTCATGGATTGGAGGGTTACGATCCCAGCATCAACGCCGTGATGGTCGTGCGATAGGCGACCTGCTCGTAGGCCTCGAGCATCCCTTCCAGCGGGACGACCGTGGTGGCCATCGGCGCGGTCAGGTACTGTCCCTTCTCCATCAGTTCCACGAACCGCGGGATGTCGCGCATGGGGCTCGCGCCGCCGGCCTGGCCGCCATGATGCGAGACGCCGCCGATCGCGAAGAGGCTCCCCGGCAGGGTGATGTTGCCGCGCGGCAGGCCGGTCGTGATGTAGTGGCCGCCGAGGGCGCAGATCTGATAGCCCTGCTGCATGGGCAGGATGCCAGTGGGATCAGGGCCGGATTCGAGCTTCGGCTTCACGTGGTCGAGGCCCACGGCTTCGATCACGAAGTCAGCGCCGGCGCCCGGACGACGGCCCGCCGGGTTGCGGCCGCCGGACCACAGGCGTTCGGTGGGCCAGGTCGCCATCGCGCGAACGCGCGCGACAAGGCTGTCGCCCTCGACGTTGGGATCGAGCACGTGGGTCGCGCCCACCTTGAGCGCCACGTCGCGCCGTGCCTTGATCGGATCGATCGCGATGATCGTCGACGCCCCGGCAATGCGGGCGCCTTGCACGGCACTCAGACCAAGCGGCCCGCATCCGAGCACGGCCACGATCGACGCGGGCTCGACCATCGCCAGCCCCGGTGACGCCGTGGCGCCGAGACCGGCGACCGCCACGCAACTGCACGCCATCCCGACGTCGGTCGCGCTCGCCCTGGTGAAGATCGGCACGACCCATTCCTCGAACGTCACCATCAGCTCGGCCAGCCCGCCGATGTGCGAGTTCTCGTAGACGGGCGTCCCGTCGCGCAGTTCCGCCACGGCGACGAGATCGTCAGCACCGATGGCGCTCAGGAACTGACACATGTCCGAGCGGCCGCGCAGGCAGCGATAGCAGGCGCCGCAGTGCGGCGTGCCCGACACGCAGACGCGATCGCCGACCCGCACACGGCGGACCTCCGGTCCCACGGCCTCCACGATGCCGACGCCGCCGTGCCCCTGGATCACGGCCATGTCGTTCATCCGGCGAGCGCCGTTCGGCGCGGCCAGGGCCGAGGCCGGTGTCGCGGCCGCTGCCAACGTCGGCTGAATGCCGAGCACTGGCGGCACGTTCGAATAACAGAGATTGGAGGCCTCGGTGCGCACGACCACCTGGCGCCCGCCAATCGGCTTCAGCGTCACCTCTTCGAGCTTCGTGCGGGTGGTCCCTTCGCCGCGCCCGATCCACGCTTTGAAGCGCCGCGCTGTCACCACGGCCGGCGCGCGGCCGGACTGGGCCGCTGCCGGCGCGGCGGACCATAGCGCGGCGCCGCCGGCCGCGGCCGCGGCGCCATTCCTCAAGAGCCGACGCCGAGACAACCGGCGAATGTTAGTGGACATGGGAGGGCCCTCCGTTACGTCGGGTAACTACCGTGGAGTGTTGGGCAGCGTCTCGCCGCGCGGGCCACCGCCGCCCGCGCCCCGTCCGTCAGCTCCACCCGCCCGGCCACGGCCGCGTCCGCCCTGGAAATTCGCCTGCAGCAGATGCGTCAGCGTGTGCACGTAGCGCAGCTTGCCGTTCTCCACGCGGAACAGGTGCGTATCGGGCGCGCCGCTGCCGCCGTTCGGCGCCGCCGGCGCCGAAGGTGCAGAACGCCACCACCGAACCGATCGTCTCGTCCACCACGAAGCGGCGGTTGGCGATGTTCACACCGCTCGGGACGCCGACCTGGCAGGAGTCGTCGGCGGCGCCTCTGCCGGTGTGCGCGCCGCCTTCCGTGCGATTGCAGGGCAAGCCCCACGGCACCAGATCCATCTTCCCTTCGAGAAACGCATCGAGGTAGGCGTTGGCCGCCGCAACCAGCGTGGTGCGCGTGTCGCGCTTGTCGGCGGGAATGACGTCCCACTTCTCTGTGGACGAATACTTCAGGTAGTTGTCGGCGTTGAAGAGCCAATACCCCGTCGTCGTCCACAGCGTTTCGATCTCGGCGATCTTGTCGTGGTTCACACGCAGGCGGGTGCCGAGGACGTATGGCTTCTCCTTGTTCGTCACGATCACCTCGGTGAACGTCTGACACGTCGCCGTGTCGAGCAGGCTCCGCTGGTGATCGATCTTCATCGGCGTCTTGATCAGGCCCGTGCTGATATCGGCGGGCGCCGCGTTCTCCATGTACCCCAGCCCCGTCGCCAGCGGCATGCCGGAGGTGTCGCCCTTGGTCTGCGCGGCAATGTAGAGATCGACGGCCCGCTGCAACCCTTCGCGCGTGCAGGAAATCTGGGCGAAGCCCGTCGTCGGGACGAGCAGCGCGCCGGTGAGCACAACCCACATCAGAGCAATACGTTTCATCGAACTCCTCTCGCGCACAGCCTTATCGAGGCACGGCCTTCGCAAAGAGCTCAACCGTCGACAGGTTCGCCGATCCCGCAATGCCGTGACCGCCTCCGGGCGCCAGCGAGGCGAGTCCAACTTCGTCAACCTTGCTCAAGTCGGGGTTCTTCACTTCCGTCATGACGACGATCTTCTGCGGATCGAGCTTGAACCAGGTCATGCCCGTGAACGCGATGTCGACTTGCAGAAAGTCGCCGCCGGTCGTAATCCCGCGGCTCCCGACGACGAGCGTGCCGTCCGCAAGCTTGACGACGGGATAGAGGGTGTGAATCGCGTTCGTCCGCACGATCCAGCGGAGCCGGGCGAGGCCGGTCAAATCGACATAGCTGCGCTTGTCGCGCAGCGTCACCGCGACCGGCGTTGTCGCGAGCCCGTTCCAGAGATCGACTCGCCCTTCGTGTTCGGCCGCGCGAACCGGCGCCGACCCGGGACCATACAGCTTGGCTTCGATCCGGTCGTTCGTGACGACCTCCGGCGTGAAACGCGTGTTCTCGTCCGTCGCCGGACCCTCGTGCCGCGGGAGCCGCCAGTCTTCCTTGAACAGGAGCGGCGGCCGCACGGCCGGCGGAGGCTGCTGCGCGTACGAGACGACGCTTCCGAGAGCCAACACAAGAAGAGCGAACGCTGCCAGTTTCATGGGTATGCCTTTCCTCGACTGGAACGCCTAGTTATAACTCAAAACCTCCGCCAACCGTCCTGAACGCTCGCGCGCTGGCTTCACCCTTCGATTCCGTTTGCGTCCGGGGTTCGCCGGGGAAGACATCGCCCTCCGTTCTTTCCTTGAACACGTCATGATAGTGGGCGGTCCGGAATGACGATCGAATATCAGCAGACGGCTGAGGATGTGATCGGCGCCCTTGGGAGTGACGCCGTGCGCGGGCTGACACACGCCGAGGCACGCGCGCGGCTCACACGGTACGGTTCGAATCAACTCGCCGCGGAGCGTCCGGTTCCGGCGTGGCGACAATTCCTCGCCCAGTTTCGCGACGTGCTGGTCGTCCTGCTGCTCGTCGCGACGGCGCTTTCCGCGGCGCTGTGGTGGTATGAACGCGACTCCGCACTGCCGTACGAGGCGATCGCGATCAGCGTCGTCGTGCTGCTGAACGCGGTTCTCGGCTACGTCCAACAGGAGCGAGCGGCATCCGCGATCGCGGCGCTGCGGCAGATGGCGGCCGCCCGCGCGCGCGTGGTTCGAGATGGTGTCCCCGCGAGCGTGCCTGCCGCGGAGGTCGTGCCCGGCGACATTCTCATCGTCGAGGAGGGCGACACGGTCTCCGCCGACGCGCGCGTCGTCCAGTCCACCGCGCTGCACGCGGCCGAAGCGGCGCTGACCGGCGAAAGTCTCCCCGTGTCCAAGGATGCCGCCGCGATCGCCTCTGACGTCGCCCTCGGCGATCGCACCAACATGATCTACAGCGGGACGTCCGTGACGTATGGCCACGGCCGGGCGGTGGTCTCCGCGACCGGGATGCGGACGGAGATGGGACGCATCGCCGGCATGCTGACCCACGTCCCGAGCGGACCGACGCCGCTCCAGAAGGAGCTCGATCGGGTCGGCAAGAGGCTCGGCCTCGTGGTCATCGTCATCGCGTTCGTGATGATCGTGACCATCGTCGTCGTCGAGGACGTCCGCGGCCTCGCGGCCCTGTTCGACGTGCTGATCCTTGGCGTCGCGCTGGCGGTTGCCGCGGTTCCGGAAGGGCTGCCTGCCGTTGTGACCGTCGTGCTGTCGATCGGCGTGCAGCGGATGGCGCGGCGCAAGGCGATCGTGCGCCATCTGAGCGCCGTCGAGACGCTCGGGTCGGCGTCGGTCATCGCGTCTGACAAGACGGGCACGCTCACCCGGAACGAGATGACCGTTCGCGAGGTGGTGACCGCAAGCGGTCACGTGCTGCTGAGCGGGTCGGGGTATGCACCCGTCGGAGAGGTGCGGCAGGACAGCGGCGGTCCCGTCGCGGGGAATCTGCGGATCGAACTGGAGCGCGCGCTCGCGGTCGCCGACCGGGCGAACAACGCGACGGTGCGCCAGCAGGACGGACGCTGGATCGTGCTGGGCGATCCGACCGAGGGGGCCCTCATCGTCGCGGGCCGGAAGGCGGGTCTCTCAGCCGACGATCTGAACCGGCGATTCGCACGTGTCGGCGAGGTTCCGTTTTCAGCCGAACGCAAGTTGATGAGCACGGTCCACACCGATGCGGACGCCGAAGGCCGCGTCCTGTTGTTCACGAAGGGTGCGCCTGACGTCCTGTTGACGCGATGCACGTGCGAGCTCGTCGGTGAGGAATGGCGTCCGTTGTCCGAAGATCGGTCCCGCCAGATTCTCGAGGCGAACGACGCGCTCGCGGGACGCGCCCTGCGCACGCTCGGCGTCGCGTTTCGCGCCTCGGTCGACGCGACGGTCACGCCCGACCGGATCGGCGAGGCGCTCGAGCGGGATCTGGTGTTCGCGGGCCTCATCGGCATGATCGATCCGCCACGCGACGAGGCGCGGGAGGCGGTCGAGCGCGCGAAGCGGGCCGGCGTGCGTCCGGTCATGATTACCGGCGATCACCCGAAGACCGCCGCCGTCATCGCGCAGCAGCTCGGGATCGCGACCGACGGTCGGACGGTCACCGGCTCCGAGCTCGAGGGCATGTCCGACCAGTCCCTCGACGAGGCGGTCGATGCGGTGTCCGTGTACGCCCGCGTCAATCCCGAGCACAAGCTGCGGATCGTACAGGCACTGCAGCGGCGTGGCGCGATTGTCGCGATGACCGGCGACGGCGTGAACGACGCCCCGGCCCTCAAGAAGGCCGACATCGGCATCGCCATGGGCGTGACCGGAACCGACGTGTCCAAGCAGGCGGCCGACATGGTGCTGGCCGACGACAATTTCGCGACCATCGTGGCGGCGGTGGAAGAAGGACGTTCGATCTTCTCGAATATCCGGAAGTTCCTGCGGTACCTGTTGTCGTCGAACATCGGCGAAGTGATGACGATGTTCTTTGGCGTCGTGTTCGCCGATGCACTCGGGCTGGAGCCGCAAGGCAGCGCGGTCGTCCTCCCGCTCGTCGCGACGCAGCTGCTCTGGATCAATCTCGTCACGGACGGGGCCCCGGCGCTCGCCCTGGGCGTCGATCCCGTCGATCCGGGATTGATGCAACGGCCGCCGCGGCCCGCCTCCGAAGGCGTCATCACCGGACAGATGTGGCGCGGAATCTTCTTTGTCGGCGCCGTGATGGCCGTCGGCTCTCTGTATGTGCTCGATGCCGCACTGCCCGGCGGACTGGTTCAGGGTGCGGGCACCCTTCGGCACGCGCAAACGATGGTGTTCAGCACGCTGATGCTGTTCCAGCTGTTCAACCTGTTCAACGCGCGGTCGGATGACGAGACGGCGTTTCGCGGGCTCCTGAAGAACCGCTCGCTCCTGGCCGCCGTCGCGCTGTCAGTGATGCTGCAATGGTTGGTGGTGTATGCGCCGTTTCTACAACGCGCGTTTTCAACCGAGTCGTTGACGATATCCGACTGGGTGAGATGTACCGCCGTGGCCAGCTCGGTGCTGTGGCTGCGTGAGCTCCAGAAAGCCGTCACACGCATGAAGTCGTAGTCCTCCGGACGATACCTGGCGATACCGCCGTCTTATCCGACGGTCGTCCCGAACAGTTTTCCGATGCCTGCCGTGGTCGCCATCGCCAGCGCGCCCCAGAACGCCACGCGGGCTGCGCCCGTGGCCATCGGTGCGCCGCCGGCGCGCGCGGCCGTCGCACCGAGCACGACGAGGCACAGCAGCGACACGGCTGACACGCTGAGCGCCAACGCGCCCGCCGGCACGATCGCGCTGATGACGAGTGGCACCCCGGCCCCGACGGCGAACGTCGCGGCAGACGCCAAGGCCGCCTGCAGCGGACGGGCCGCAAGTTCTTCGGTCAGCCCGAGCTCGTCCCGGGCATGCGCGGCGAGCGCGTCCTTCGCCATCAGCTCGCGCGCGACCGTTCGTGCGAGATCCCGGCCGAGGCCGCGCCGCAGATAGATGTCCGTCAGCTCGTCCTCCTCGGCCTTCGGCTGCGTCGCCAGTTCGGTTTTCTCCCGTGCGAGATCCGCGCGCTCCGTGTCCGCCTGCGAGCTGACCGACACGTACTCGCCGGCCGCCATCGAGAGCGCGCCTGCTACCAGTCCGGCCACGCCGGCGACGAGCACTTCATGGCGGGTTGCCGCGGCCGCGGCGACGCCGACGATCAGGCTCGCGGTCGATACGATGCCGTCGTTCGCACCAAGCACAGCCGCCCGAAGCCAGCCGATGCGCTCACTCCGATGCCGCTCGCGATGTCTCATGTGTCTTGCCTCGAACATACCGTCAGCCGACACTGGTGCGCGGGTACGACCTGAAAGAGCAAGTAGCGTACCGCAGAATCCGTCAAACACTCGACGCATCCTGTGGAGGCTGCTGCTCACTCGGCCTCACTCCCGCGTTCCCGGTGGACGGCCCATTCACTGCAAGACGCCGCCGTTCGCCGCCTCGTCGTCGCCGCTGGCTGCGGGCAAGTTGATGCGACGGCCCCAGACCTGTAAGGTTGCCTGATGGACGCGCTCGCCACGCCTCCCGACGCCGACATCGTCCCGGTACGCCGGACCATGCTGCTGGCGTGCGGCGCTGCGTTCGTCCTGGCCGCTGTCGTGTCCGTTCAGGTCTATCTGTCGATGCTCACGCACGGGCATTCCTTTGTCCGGCTGTTCGCGTGGCAGTTGGGCAGTTGGGGATTCTGGGGACTCGTCGCCCCGCTCGTTCTTCGCGCGGGCGGTCGCCTCACGGGAAGCGCGTCGATCCGCGGCCGTCTGTTCCGCGCGGCAGCTCTTGGGATCGCGCTGACAGCGATCCACATGAGTGTGCGACGCCGGACTCTCGGTATGGCGTGCAGCCGTTCTATCCGCTCCCACCGTCGAGCTTCCTCGGCGTGTTCCTCGGCGGGTTGCCGTCGCACTTCGTCATCGACGCGTCCCTGTTCGGCTTCCTGTTGATCGGAGGCAGCGCCTACTGCGGAAATCGGCGCGCGCGGCGACTCGACCTGCGCGAGTCGCGCCTCGAAGCGGAGCTGGCGCGAGCGCAGCTCGACGCGCTGCGGCTCGAGATCCAGCCGCACTTCCTCTTCAACACGCTCAATTCGATCTCGGCGCTCATCCGGCTGAAGGATCACGACGGCGCCCTGAACATGCTGCTCGGGCTGAGCGACCTGATGCGGACCGCCGTCGAGCAGCCGAAGCACCAGCTCGTCGCGCTGTCGGCGGAGATCGAGTTCGTGAAGCGCTACGTCGATCTGCAGCGCGTCCGCTTCGCCGATCGCCTCCAGGTGCAGGTACCAGATATCGGCGAGGACTGCTCCGGCGTGGCGGTGCCCACGTTCCTGCTGCAGCCGCTGGTCGAGAACGCGCTGCGCCACGGCGCGGCGCCGCGGTCGGGCACCTGCCACGTGCGGAATCGGCGCGTGCACGGAAGCGGACGCCTGCGCCTGTGGGTGACCGACGACGGCGTCGGGCTGCCGCGCGGGTTCGACGTCGACGCGGCACGCCGGAACCGGGCTGAGCAACACGCGGTCGCGACTGGCGCAGCTGTACGGGAGCGGCCGCCAGCTTCGACGTGCGGGCCGGGCGGCGCCGCCGGCACGATCGTCGAGATCGCCTTTCCGGTTCCGCGACGCCGCTCGACCACTGCCGCCGCTGCCTCATGACCCAATTCCGCGTGCTCGTGGCCGACGACGAGCCGCTGGCGCGCGGCATCGTCGGCGAACCTGCTCAAGGGCGACCCCGAGATCGAGTCGGTGCTCGAGTGCGGCGACGCCGCGAGCGCCCGAGAGGGCATCGCGCGCCTTCGCCCCGACATCGCGTTTCTGGACATCGAGATGCCAGGCGCCACGGGACTGCAGGTGGCCGCCGAGCTGCCCGACGACGGGCCGATCGTCGTGTTCGTCACCGCGTTCAGCGGCTACGCGCCGCAGGCCTTCGACGTCAGCGCGACCGACTACGTGCTGAAGCCGTTCTCGGACGAGCGGTTCAAGGAGGCGCTCGAGCGCGCCAAGCGGAGGGTCCGCGAGCGTCGGCTCGGCGCGCTCGCCAATCAGGTGGCGACGCTGTCGGCCGAGCTCAGCAGGACGGCAACGAAGCGCCAGCGGCTCGGATGCTCACGGCTACCTCCAGCGCGTCGCCTTCAAGGACGGCGATCGGTCCGTGGTGCTCAAGGCCGCCGAGATCGTCTGGATCGAGGCCGAGGACTACTACGTGCTGGTCCACTCGAAGCAGGGCCGGCACCTGGTGCGGGCCACGCTGGCCTCGTTCGAACAGCGGCTCGATCCGCGACGTTTCCTGCGCGTCCACCGGACGGCGATCGTGAACGTGGACGAAGTTCGCACCGTCCGCGACTTCGGGCCAACTGCTGCCTGACGCTGTCCGACGGCGCGGAGGTGGCCGTGAGCCGCTCGCGACGGGCCCACGTGGAGCCCTTCGTCCGGCCTCGGCTTCGCCTCGGTGAGGCGGGTCTGACCCGCCCTGATCGGCGCGCCGCCGGCTGCGCCCTTGCGTCCGTCCGCTGCAAACCGGCGCCTTCTGCTGCAAACGCCTTGGCCGAGCCGGCGCCGGTGGCGGATGATCCCGTGCGAGGAGATGTTCATGGCGAATCAACCGAAATCGTCGCTGGAGCTCTCGTGTGCCTCGCCGTTCGTCGTGCGGCCCGCGCTGGCTCAGGAGCCGCCCGGCGCTCGCTGGTCGACGTCGAGTGGCTGTCGCAGCACCTGACCGACCGGGGCCTGGTGGTCCTGCACGTCGGCGACAAGGCCGAGTACGAGGCGGGACACATCCCCGGCGCGCGTTTCATCACGGAGGAAGACGTCGCCGCGCCGCACGACAACAGCAACCCGAGGGACCTGATGCTCGAGCTGCCGCCGGTCGACGCGCTGCGCGCGAAGGTCGCGTCCTTCGGCATCTCCGACGACAGCCGCATCGTCGTCTATTTCGGGAGGAACGGCGGCGTCCCGTCCGCCACGCGCATCATCTTCACGCTGGACTACCTCGGGCTCGGGCGAGCGGACGTCGCTCCTGAACGGCGGCCTTGGCGCCTGGCAGCGCGCCGGGAAGGCCGTCAGTTCCACGGTGCCGGCGCCCGTCGCCGGCCGGCTGAGCGCGCGGCCGCCGAAGAACGTGGTCGTCGACGCGGAGTTCGTGAAGTCGGTCCGGCAGCGGCCGAATCACGTGCTCGTGGACGCCCGCGCACCGGTGTTCTACACGGGCATCGAGCCGACGATGAACGGCAAGGCCGGTCACATCCCCGGCGCGGTGAACATCCCGTTCACCGAGATCACCGACAACGAGCTGCGGATCGATCGCGCGCGGGTCGAGGCGCTGTTCCGCAAGGCCGGCGTCAAAGCCGGGCGACACCGTCGTCGTCTATTGCCACGTCGGCCAGCAGGCCACCGCGGTGATCTTCGCGGCACGGCTGCTCGGACATCCCTACGTGCTCTATGACGGCGCGTTCCAGGACTGGGCCGTCAACGACCGGGGCCCGGTGGAGAAGTGATCGAGGCCCGCGGCCCTACACGCGACCCGTACCTGGCGGGCATCGGCATCGGCCTCGTGCTGCTGGCTGCCTACGTCGTGGTCGGACAGGGACTCGGCGCGTCGGGCGCCTTCGCCAGCGTGGTGGCGTCGGGCACGGCGGCGGTGCAGGGCACGACCCGAGCGTCCGCCTCTGCCGGCGGTCGCGCCGTATCTGCCGGACGGCGTCGCGAGCCCGCTCCAGGACTGGCTGGTGCTCGAGCTCGCCGGCGTCGTGCTGGGCGGCTTTGCGTCCGCGTGGCTGGCCGGCCGGCTGCGCCGCGTCACGGAGCGCGGCGATCGTGTGAGCGCCGGCCAGCGGATGTACGCCGCCGTCGGCGGCGGCGTGCTGATGGGCGTCGGCGCCAAGTTCGCGCGCGGCTGCACGAGCGGACAGGCGCTCAGCGGCGGCGCGCTGCTGTCGGTGGGCAGCTGGATCTTCATCGCCGCGCTGCTTCGCGGCCGGCTACGGCTTGTGCGCCGCTCGCCCGGAGGCTGTGGCGATGACGCCGCTGACCGAGACCGGGTGGCTGGGACCGTCGGGCGCGCTGCTGGCGGCGCCCGCGATCGGATTCGCGTTCGGCTGGTTTCTCGAGCGCGGCGGGCTCGGCAGCGCACCGAAGCTGGCGGGGCAGTTCTACCTGACCGATCTCACGGTGTTCAAGGTGATGTTCAGCGCGCTGGTCACGGCGATGCTCGGGCGCGTTCTGGCTCGATCGGCTGGGCGTGCTCCAGCTCGATCTCGTCTACCTGCCGGAAACGTTCGTGCTTCCGCAGGCGATCGGCGGCGTGGTGTTTGGCGTCGGGTTTCTGGTCGCCGGCCTGTGTCCGGGCACGTCGTGCGTGGCCGCGGCGACCGGAAGGCGCGACGGCGCTCGGGGTCGATCGCCGGCATGCTGCTCGGCGTGCTGGCTGTTCAACCTGGCGTTCGACTGGATTGCGCCGCTCTACTCCGCGACACCGCTGGGGCCGTGCGGCTGACCGATCTCATCGGCATGCGCACCGGGCGTCGGCGTCGCCGCCGTGACGCCATGGCCCTGGCCGGATTCGTCGTCGCGGGCCGCATCGAGCGGGGTCGCGCGTGAACCGACCCGCCTCGCGCCTCGGCGCTCGTCGCGGCGGCTGCACACGGCCTGGCATCGTCGCCGCCTGCGGCGGTCGGCGCAGGCGTCGTCGATCGTGGACCGCAACGCAGGGCACCGCCCGAAGGCATTCAGGCCGCGAGTTCATCTCCGCTCCGGAGCTTGCCGGCCGCATCATGCGCGGCGACCGCGACCTGCGGCTCTTCGATCTGCGGCCCGCCGGCGGCCTTCGAGCAGTTCCACATTCCGAGCGCCCGTCATGCCGACGCCAGATGATCTTGCTGGTCGTCGCGCTCGCGCCGGAGACCGACGTCGTGCTGTACGGAGACGATCGGGACACGCTGTCCGACGCGCTGCGCGGGCTGCGCGCGACGGCCCCATCGAAACGTTCACGTCTGCGAGAGGGCATCTTCGAGTGGCTGGGCCGCGTGCACGAGCCGCGCCTGGCGGTGGACGCGACGCCGGCCGAGCGCGCCGCAGTTCGAGCGCGCGGCGGAGATGAGCCGTTTCTTCGGCGGCGTGCCCCGCGCCGGTGTGCCACGCGAGGAGGTGCCGCTGGGATACTGGACGGGCACCGTCGCGCAGCGACGAGCTGCTGATGGCGGCGGCGATGCAGTCGGTGGCCGCGATCCGGCGGCGCGGGTGCTGATGCGGGCCGGCGTCGACTTCGCGCGCGCTGCGCCGCCGCGAGTTCTCGCGGCTGGACGCCACGGGCAGCGTCGTATCTGGACTACACCGGTTCGGCGCTCTACCCGGAGTCGCTGGTCCGACGCGATGCGCGCCGCCTGCTGCGCAGCGTCCTCGGCAATCCGCACTCGGAAAGCGCGCCGTCGCTCGCGAGCACGGAGTCGCTCGAGGAGGCCCGCGCGCTGACGCTGCGCTTCTTCGACGCCGACCCCGCGAGTACGACCTCGTGTTCACGGCGAACGCGAGCGGCGCGCATGCGCATCCTGGCCGAGGCGTTTCCGTTTCGCGCCGGGTCGCGGCTGGTCCTCACGGCCGACAATCACAACTCGGTGAACGGCCTGCGCGTGCCGGCCCGCCGGCGCGGCGCCGTCGTGGCGCGCGTGCCGCTCGACGCGAACCTGCGCGCACGCGATCCGCGACCGTGGCTGCCGCAGGGCGACGGCCCCGTCGCTCTTCGCGTTTCCCGCCCAGTCGAACTTCTCGGGCGTACGCCATCCGCTGCGCTGGGTGAAGGACGCCCAGGCGCGGGGCTATCACGTGCTGCTCGACGCCGCGGCATTCGCACCCACGAGCCCGCTGTCGCTCGCGGAGGTGCCGGCCGACTTCGTGGCGATCTCGTACTACAAGCTGTTCGGGTATCCGAGCGGCGTCGGCGCGCTGCTCGCGCGGCGCGAGGCGCTCGCCGCGCTCGAACGCGGCTACTTCGCCGGCGGCACCGTGCAGTTCGTGTCGGTGCAGAACGACGTGTTCCGGCAGCGGGCCGGCGGCGCCGCGTTCGAGGACGGCACGCCGAACTTCCTGGCGATGCCCGCCGTGTGCGACGGCCTGCGGTGGCTGAGGCGCGTCGGGATGGCGTCCATCGAGCGGCACGTGAGCGCGATGACGTCGCGAGCTGCTCGATCGGCTCGCCAGCTTCGGCAGACCGGGTCCGCGTGTACGGGCCCGCCGACCTCGCAGGCGCGCGGCGGCGTGGTGGCCTTCAATCTCTACGTCCGGCGGCCGAGTCATCGACTACGAAGTCGGTGGAGTCGCGGCGCGCGCGCAGCGCGGCATCGCGATCCGGGGCGGCTGCTTCTGCAATCCCGGCGCGGCCGAACACGCGTTCGGCTTGCCCGCGGCGCGCGCGCTGCACCTGCCTGGACGGCGACTTTTCGGTGCCCGCGATTTCGCTCCTGCATGGGCGGCCTCCCGGTCGGCGCGCTGCGCGCCTCCATCGGTGTCCCAACCAGCGACGGCCGACCTCCATCGACTGATCGAGCTCCTGGCCGATCTCACAGCGGGGGGCTCGGCCCCCGGCGCAGTCCGATCGTGCGCTGGCTGACATTCGCCCTCTGCGCGGTCGTGGGGGTCGTGTGCGTGCGTGGTGCCACGGCGCGGACGACCGCGGAGATCGAGGGTTTCCTCGATGCTCTTGTGCTCGGTCAGCTCGAGAGCAGAAAGATCGCGGGCGCGGTCGTCGTGGTCGTCAAGGACGGCGTCGTCGTTCTCAGCAAGGGGTACGGTCACGCTGATGTCGGCGCGGCTCGGCCCATGGGACGCGACACCCTCGTCAGGATCGCGTCGATCACCAAGACCCTGACAGCGCTCGCCGTGATGCAACTCGTCGAAGCCGGTCGACTCGACCTCGATCGCGACGTCAACGGCTACCTTGACTTTGCCGTTCCGAGGCTGCCTGGCCGAGCGCCGGTCACATTGAGGCGCCTGCTGAGCCATCAGTCTGGCTTCGAGAACCGAACCGCGGGGATCGGCGCGTGGGCGGGCGATCGGATGCCGCTCGGCCCCTTTCTCGCGCGCCACATGCCGCCGCGTCTACGTCAGGACGACGATGTCGTGGCGTATTCCAACTACAACGCGTCGCTTGCGGCCTACATCGTGGAGCGCGCGTCCGGGCGGAGTTTCGAGCAGTACCTACAGAATGACATTTTCGGCCCCTTGCAGATGACCAGCACCACGGCGGTGCAGCCGCTGCCCGAATCGCTTCTGTCACGCGCGTCGAGGGGCTACGTCCGGTCCGACCTGCGGCCGACGCAAACGTCGATGGCGACGGCGACGATTTACGAAGTGGGTTCCACGGGCGTCACCACATCCGGCGCAGACATGGCGCGGCTGATGCGTGCGCTGCTTGCTGCCAAACCGGGGATTGTCGCCCGCTCGGCACTCGACACCATGATGACGACACAGACGCCGACGCCCCGCGGCGTTGTCGGTCTCGGTCTCTTCTCACCACCGGGAGGAGCGGGAGGCAACGCCTTCATCGGACACGACGGCTTGACTGGTGGATTTCACAGCACGCTCGCGCTTCTTCCACGCGAGCATTTCGGGGTGTTCGCTTCGTACAACAGCGACGGATTCCCTCAAGCGACGCGGCCCCAGGAAGAGCTCCTGCAGCGGATTTCGGAACGCTACTTTGCCGATGTCAGACAACCGTCGAACGCCGATCGCTCGGTTGATGTCGCCGGCGTGTACCAGCTTGCCGCCGGCGCCGATGCCAATTTCTTCAGGCTTCGCCGATTGTTCAACCAGGTTGCCGTTCGACTGGAGGCCGGCACGCTCACGATCCGGCCCGCTGTTCTGCCTTTTGGTGAGCCGCTCGACGAGAGTGAGCCTGGCCTCTTTCGATGGTCGGGTCGTGAGGTGTCCTTCGCGAAGTCCGGACGCTCGACCGTGATGCAAATCGGATCACCCGCAGGCCTGCTGTTCCGTGTGCCTTGGTGGGCGAGCGCCAATCTGGTCGTTCCAGTGATCGCGGGGTCCGTTCTGGTCGCGGGCCTGGCCGTCCTGTGGTGGCCGGTCTCGGTCTTGCGGCGCAGGCAGGAGGAGATGGATCCCGTCACCAGGTTATTGAAGTTGGCGACTCGCCTGGCGCTGTTATCGAATCTCCTCGCAATCACTGGGGCGATGTGGCTGGTGTTCTGGGGCTGGCCGCTTGCGGCGATGTCGTCTCCCATCGTCGCACCGCTCGCGCTCGGCATCTACGCCTCTGCCTGGGCAGCCGTCGTGCTTACGATCCCTGCGGTGTGGCATGCGGCTCGATGCACGCAACGTCGCGTCGGCGGTGTCGGGGGAGGTCTCCGAGCGAGTCTGCTTGCGGTCGTCGCCGTGCTGCTGGCGGCCTTCTGCCTCTACTGGCGCATTGCTGGAATCACGCTGGCGCTCTGAACGATGGTCTCTGCAGCGTCGCGCGCCCGAAAAACACAGCGATACCGGAGAATTCGAATTGCGCGGGAATGTGCGACTGCTGACACGCTAGAGGGCGCGCGATTCGTGACTTCGTGATGTCCAGGGTCGGCGTGACGGCGGCGAGCAAGATCGCCACGCCGACCATCCCGCCCCTCCTGCCCTCTATTTCCCGACGCCCATCCGTTGAGACGACTTCTCGTTCTCGGCGCAGAACTCGTCGACGAGCTCCGTATCGAGTGTGATGTCCTGAGGCATCGACACGGTCCACGGCCGCGTGTAGGTCTTCGGGTCGTCGACCGTGATCTCGACCTCGAGCCTCCCGAAGTTCGGACGCCGGAAGCGTTCGGTCATCTTCGCGGCGTCGCTCATGGGACTGCCGCTCGTGTCGAGCCACAGGCCGTCGCGGAAGCCGATCGTGCGAACGACGAGCGTGTCGCCTTCCCATGCGGCCGTCGAGTAGCCGTTCCAGGAGGGGTTCGGATCCGTGGGCAGCGGCCGGCCGTCGATGAAGATCTGCCGGTACATCGCGTTCACTTCGTTGAGCAGCACCAGGAGCCGCGGCGTCTGTATCGCTTTCGTGAGGTGCGGCAGGCCGTACGGCCGCGGCGGGTTGTCGGGGAGACACCGCACGTGCGGATCGTCTTTGCTCGAGTCCGCCACCCGCTGTTTGACCAGCGCGGCGGCCCAGGGCTGATACGGGAGACCGCCGGGGACGTTCGCGCCGATGTTGACCGCCAACGGAGAAATGGGCAGCTCGAGGCTGCAGTCGAAGAACTCGGCCGGCGCCCCGGGCGTGCATGGGAATTTAGTCGCCGTGAGCCAGATCCCGGAGAAGTCAGGTTTGCCGTCAGGCAGCCGCGGCGTGGGCGCGCTCAGGTTGGGTTTGCCGTCGGCGGTTCGAGGAACTCCGGCTGTCGGGTACTTCAGCCACTGGCCTCGTGCGACACCGGGAACCAACGTCAGGGCGAGCCCGACGGTAACGAGCACGCTGATAGTCCGCATACGCTGTTAGCGTATCATCGGGCC
This sequence comes from uncultured Acidobacteriota bacterium, assembly GCA_963755195.1. Lineage (GTDB taxonomy): Bacteria > Acidobacteriota > Vicinamibacteria > Vicinamibacterales > CAVVIG01 > CAVQJU01. The sequence continues at coordinate 301,718 of CAVWIZ010000004.1, forward strand.
CGCGCCGCGAGAAAACCCCCGACGCGCATCTGGTATTGTGTTCTCTCAAGTGGCCTTTATGAAAAAGATCCTCTGTGTCCTCTGTGTCCTCTGTGCCTCCGTGGCTTCGTACGCGTTCATGTTCGCAGCGGGTCAGGAAATGCCGCCCGTCCTGAAGAACTACAAGCCGGTCACGGCTGCGCGGTTGTTGAAGCCGGAGGACGGCGACTGGCTGACGATCCGCCGCACGTACGACGGATGGGGCTACAGCCCGCTCGAGAAAATCAATACTGGCAACGTCAGTCGTCTCAAGCCGGTCTGGATGATCGAAACCGGCGAAGCGCGCGTCCACGAGTCGGCGCCCATCGTCAACAACGGCGTGATGTTCGTGACCACGCCGAACAACCAGGTGATTGCGCTCGAGGCGAAGACGGGCGCGGTGTTGTGGCGCTACAGGCGCCCGCGGCCTCGCGGCGCGCTCGTGCCGCACGACACGAACCGCGGCGTCGCGCTGCACGGGAACAAGGTGTACTTCGCCGCCGGCGAAGCTGTCGTCGTCGCGCTCGATGCGCAGACCGGCAAGGAAGTGTGGACGGCGACGGTCGCCGACAACACGTCGGGCTACTACATCTCGCTGGCGCCGCTCGTGGCCAACGGCAAGGTGATGGTCGGGACCTCCGGCGGAGAATACGGCGTTCGCGGATTCGTCGCCGCGCTCGACCCGGACAGCGGGAAAGAGTTGTGGCGGACGTTCACCATTCCAGGTCCCGGTGAACCCGGGCACGACACCTGGCCCGCGGGCGACGCATGGAAACACGGCGGCGCGCCGATCTGGGTCACCGGCAACTACGATCCCGCGACGAACCTCGCGTACTGGGGCACCGGCAACGGCGGACCGTGGATGGGGGATCAGCGTCCTGGTGACAACCTGTACACGACGTCCGTGATCGCGCTCGACGTCACGACGGGTGCGCTCAAAGGACACTTCCAGTATCACCAGAACGACTCGTGGGACTGGGACGAGGTGTCGCCGCCGATCCTGGTGGACTACCGACGCAACGGCCGCACGGTCAAAGGGCTCATCAACGTCGCGCGGAACGGCTACCTCTGGTTTCTCGAGCGCCCCTCGACTCCGCTCGGGGCAGCGAGCGCGATCAAGTTCGTCGAGGGCAAGCCGTACGTGTACCAGAACGTGTTCAAGAGCCTCGACCCGAAAACGGGACGGCCTGACGTGGATCTCACTCGCAAACCCGGAACCGGGAAGAGCGCGTCGTATTGTCCCGACGCCCACGGCGGGAAGAACTGGCCGCCGGCCGCCTACAGCCCGAAGACGCGCATGATCTACATTCCGGCCACGAACAACCTGTGCGGCCAGACGATCGGCGTGCCGGTGACCTACGAACCGGGCCGCAACTTCGGCGGCGTCTCGGGATTTGGATCGTCGATGGCGCCGGGCGCCGACCACTTCGGCGAAGTGCAGGCGTGGAACGTCGACACCGGCATGCTGGCGTGGAAACACAGCTTCGCGAAGTCGCCCAACTGGGGATCGGTTCTGGCAACGGGAGGCGGTCTGGTGATCAGCGGCGGCACCTCGGATCGCAAGCTGCACGCGTTCGACGCCGCCACGGGAAAACTTCTCTGGGAATCCGACGCCTTGAACTCCGGAGCGATTGCGCCGCCTTCCACTTTTCTCGTTGATGGCAAACAGTACATTGCCATCGAATCCGGCTGGGGCGGGGATGTGACGGGCACCCAGGCCGCGCTCAATCGTCTCGTGCCCGGCGACTATCCGCCCGTGCCGACCGGCGGCGCCGTGTACGTGTTTGCCGTGGAATGAGTCTGCTTTCACAGACGACCGAGGTAATCACAGGCGACTCCAACCGCGAAGTCACAAAGGCCACATTTCTTACAGCCCTTCCTCTACACGCCTGGTCCGAGCGTCGGCCGTAGCAGCGGGCGGCGGTCGATGCCAGTGCGGTCTGTGTAGGCGTTGGTGGCTTCAATGCGATTGATGACTTCCAGGTACGCTCGCGCGGCGGATTCGAGAATATTGGTGCTGATGCCCGCGCCGCGATAGGTGCGACCGTTGTGTTCGACCGTGAGCACCGCTTCGCCCTGCGCGTCCTCGCCGACGCTGACGCTGTGCACTTCGAACGTGCGCACGTGCACGTGAATTCCGGTGGCATGGTCGATGGCTTTGACGACGGCATCGACGGGTCCGTCGGCGGTGTGATCGTGGGCCACGACACGGCCGTCGGTGTGCGCCAGCGTGATAGTGACGCGCGCCGGTTGATTGTCGTGCGTGGCGACGCTCAGAGATTGCAGCGACCAGGGCCCCGCGGCTTCATTGTCCGAGCGCATGACCAACGCTTCGATGTCGCCGTCGAAAAGCTCCTTCTTCTTGTCGGCCAATGCTTTGAATTCTTCGAACAATTGATTGAGCTCGTCGTCGCTGACCTCAAAGCCGAGCTCCTTCACGCGCTCGCGAAACGCGTGACGGCCGCTGTGCTTGCCGAGCACGAGATTGGTGCGCGTCAACCCCACATCCTGGGGACGCATGATCTCGTACGTCGAATGATGCTTGAGCATTCCGTGTTGATGAATGCCGGCTTCGTGCGCGAACGCGTTTTCACCCACGATGGCTTTATTGCGCGGAATGGGCATGCCGGTGATCTGCGACACCAGGCGACTCGTCGGAAAGAGGCGTGTGGTATGAATCCCGGTATGTACTCCGAAAACATTCTCGCGCGTCTTGATCGCCATGGCCGCTTCCTCGAGCGAGCAATTGCCGGCGCGTTCGCCGATGCCGTTGATCGTGCATTCGATTTGCCGGGCGCCGGCGCGCACGGCGGCCAGGCTATTTGCGACGGCCATCCCCAAGTCGTTGTGGCAGTGAACAGAGAGTACGGCCTTGTCGATGTGTCGCACGTTGCGTTGAAGATACGAAAAGACTTCGTAGAATTCCTCTGGCACCGTATAGCCGACGGTATCGGGAATGTTGATGGTGGTTGCGCCGGCGTCGATCGCGGCTTCAACCACCTGCGCGAGAAACTCGAGCTCGGTGCGCGATGCGTCTTCCGGCGAGAATTCCACGTCGGCGCACAAACTGCGTGCGAACCTCACGCCCTCGACCGCCGTCTGGACGATCTGTTCTTTCGCCATGTTGAGTTTATATTCGCGATGAATGGCGCTGGTGGCGAGGAACACATGGATTCGTGGACGCGCGGCATCCTTCAAGGCCCGCCATGCAGAGTCAATGTCTTCTCGATTACAGCGTGCGAGACCCGCGATGATCGGACCGCGGACTTCGCGAGCCACCAGGTTCACTGACTCCCAATCGCCTGGCGAGGCGATTGGGAAGCCAGCTTCGATGACGTCGACCCCAAGGTCCGCGAGCGCCTTCGCTACCCGCAGCTTTTCCGGCTGCGTCATGCTGCAGCCGGGCGACTGCTCGCCGTCGCGTAGCGTCGTGTCGAAGATGAGGACGCGGTTGGGGTCGGTCATCTTTCTATCTCGACGACGGTGCGGCACAGGCGAAGCTCGCTGCGTCGTTCACGTCGCCGGAGCCCCGGTACTGCGCCACCTGCGGATAGGGGCAGAGCGGCCGGGTGAGCGGCTTCGACGGATCATCAGTGGCCCGACCGGTGCCCACCACACGGTCCGGCGGGACGGCTCGCTCGACCCATCGTTCCAGTGCGGAAAAGATGTCGCGCTCAGGATCCTGACCTGTCGCCGCTCCGCCTCCGTTACCGAAACTGTTCGCGCCTGCGCCGCCACCACAGTGCGCCATCCCGGGCACGAGAAACAGCCGGTAGAAATCATCGGTCGGCGGGGCACCAGGCGTGCGCGCGTCCGGGTATGTCGAGAGAAAGGCGCGCACGGTCTCGTAGTAGCTCGATCGAGCTCGACGCTGGAATGGCGGCGTCTCCCCAACCGTGGTACTGAATCAGCTTCCCGCCTGACGCACGGAACGACCGCAGGTCAGGGTTGGTCGCGTTGAGGATCGGTCCCGTTTTCGCGTCGGCGATGCTCACGTCGCGATCGAAGTCGAGCATCCGGAAGTTCCACTTCGGGTCCTCAAATACCGCCGCCCCGTAATAGCCGTTCCCGAATCCGAACTGGATGGCGCCTGAGGCGTTCGCGGGCGTGATCCAGGCGCCCCAACTGCCCGGAACGGCTTCGGTCCCGACCGGCTGTCCGACGAAGATGCGTTCCTGGGTGCGCGGATTGCGCGGTCCCTCGTAGATCTTCTGCAGCGCATCGACTTGGGCCTTGGGCAGGCAGTCGGCCGCGTCCGCACCTGTACAGAGAAGCACGGCCGGCTCGAACGTGCAGGCGCGCGGATTCTCGATCAAGCCGTCAGCCACGCCGTCGAGGCGATCGCATGCGGCCATGACAGCGCGCTGGATCACGGGGAGCTTGGCGGGCGGGATCGCACTGTCCGGCGTGGCCAGCAGCGCACGTTCGTTCCACACGAACGCCGTGAACAAGTGCGACCAGTTGTTCGCCGGCGCGCCGGCGAGGATGCCGTTGAAGTCTTCCGGAAAGCGCTGCGCTTCCATCAACGCTTCGCGGCCGCCGTCGGAGCAGCCGTTGAAGTAGCTTCGCTCCGGGTCGCGGCCGTAGAACGCGCGGATGATCGCCTTTGACTGCACGGCGGTTTCATGCACGGCGCGATACCCGAAGTCGATCAGCTTCTCCGGATGCCCGATGGCCCAGTTCGCGCCGAGCCCACCACCTTCGTGGCCATCGTCGGTGCCGGCGACGGCGTAGCCGCGGCGCAGCGGATCTGCAAAGGCGGCGGTGTTGATGGAGCCCGCCCAGCCGCCGTTGCCTTCCTGGCGATACTTGGCGTTCCACGCGGACGCCGTCGGCAGCCACAGGGCGAACTTGATTTCAGAATCGCGGCTCGGACGTATCACGCCGCGAACATCGCAATGCGCTGGTACCTTGCCAGGACCCGCCGCCGGCGCGCCTGGAGCGGCAGGCGCCGGCGCGGCGCGTTCCGCCACGCTCGCCGCCGAGGTGATGAGCGTGTAGGGCAGCTTCAGGTTCACCAGGTTCTCGCACCCCTGCTGCGCATACGCAGCGTGGCTGCCGAACAGGATCGCCGCCGGTATGAGCCCCGATAAGGTTGTCAATCTTGTCACTCTTGTCAGCACCGTTGTCTCCTCTCAGCACGACCCTCAAGTCGGCTCCACGTCGTTCGCCCGCGCGGTGGTCAGCTCCGCCACGGTAATCTCCCGCATCTTGAACTTCTGAACTTTGCCGGTGACCGTCATCGGGAATTCGCCGGTGAACCTGATGTACCGCGGGATCTTGAAGGTCGCGATCTGGCCGCAACAGAAATTGCGAAACTCTTCCTCGGTTGCGGCGACGCCGTCGCGCAGCCGGATCCACGCGCAGACCTCTTCGCCGTACCAGTGATCGGGCACGCCAATCACCTGCACGTCGCTGACCTTCTCATGCGTGTGCAGGAAGTCTTCGATCTCGCGCGGAGAGATGTTCTCCCCGCCGCGGATGATCATGTCCTTGAGGCGGCCGGTGACCGCCACGGAGCCGTCGTCGTTCATGACGGCGAGGTCTCCGGTGTGCATCCAGCGCGCCGTGTCAATCGCGGCGGCGGTCGCCTTGTCATCATTCCAGTACCTGAGCATGACTGCGTAGCCGCGCGTGCACAGCTCCCCTGGCGTGCCGCGCGGAACGGTCGCACCAGTGTCCGGGTTGACGATCTTGCTTTCGAGGTGCGGCAGCACGTGGCCGACCGTCGACACGCGAAGCTCAATCGGATCGTCGATCCTGGACTGGAACGACAGCGGGGACGTTTCGGTCATGCCGTAGCCGATGGTGACCTGCGGGACGTGCATGCGGCCGATGACGTGGCGCATGACGTCAATCGGACACGGAGCGCCGGCCATGATTCCGGTGCGCAGCGTCTCGAGCTGGACGCTGCTGAAGCGGGGATGGTCCAGCTGCGCGATGAACATCGTCGGCACCCCGTAGATGGACGTGCAACGCTCTGCCTCGATCGCCCGCAGCGTGGCGTCCGGATCGAAGGACTCACCTGGGAGGACCACGGCGCAGCCATGTGTGACGGCCGCCAGGTTCGCCAGCACGCAGCCGAAACAGTGATAGAACGGGACCGGCACGCAAATCCTGTCGTGTTCGGTGTAGCGCAGCACTTCGCCGGCGATGTAACCGTTGTTCAGAATGTTGTGGTGCGAGAGCGTCGCACCTTTCGGTGACCCTGTCGTGCCGGAGGTGTACTGAATGTTGATCGGGTCGTCGAACTGCAGCGCTGTTTCACGCGCCTCGAGCTCGTGCGCGGCGATTCGACTGCCGAGGTCCAGAAAATCGGTCCAGGCGATTCCACCCGGTTGCGCGTCGGTGCCGAGGTAGATGACATGGCGCAGTGACGGCAACCGTTCCGCCAGGATGGGCCCCGTCGGCGTCGCCGTCAGTTCAGGGATAAGCCCCACCAACATGTCGACGTAATCCGTCGAGCGGAACCCTCGAGCGGTGATGAGCACGCTGACACCCGAATGGCTCAGGGCATATTCCAGCTCTCGCAGACGGTAGGCCGGATTGATGTTCACGAGGACGGCGCCGGCTTTTGCCGCGGCGTATTGCGTGATCATCCACTCCGCGCGGTTGCCGCTCCAGACGCCGACGCGGTCGCCGCGCTGCACCCCGAGCGCGATCAGTGCGCGGGCCGCGCGATCGGCCTCGTCGCGGAGCGCGCGGTACGAGTAGCGGAGCTGCTGATGGCACGCGACGAGCGCGTCGCGGTCGCCCCAGCGCTCGGCCGCACGGTTCAGGGAGCCTCCGATGGTGTCCGCGAGCAGCGGAGTAGTCCCGACGCCGTGAACGTAGGAGAGGTTCACTTCAGTTCCTCAAAAAGCAAAAGGGCCATCACCCTTGTCGGATGATGGCCCTTTGCGTGCTGAACTTGTGGGAACTACATCATCCGGCGGCGAGGGTGCTTCCCAGAAGCAGCCCCAGGCCAAGCAGGAGAACGCCAAGCACAAGCGTGAGGATCGACACGCCCGACACGTCGGGCGTCAGTGCCACGACGCCGGAGTTACCGCCGCTCCTCGCCAGGTTCATGAACGCGGATTATGGTTGCGCCAGCTCCGAGTGTCAAGAGGCAGTCCCTTGGTCACTCTCATCGAAACGCTTCGCAGTGCAAGTTGGGCTACTTCACATCCTTGGCTTCGAGAGCCCCGAGCTTTTTCAGCAGGGCAACGGTGGTCGGCTTGGGAACCGGTAGCTGAATGATGCTCGACTTGCCCAGCGCGACGTCGAGCGGCGTGAATCCCTGCTTGCTCTTGACGTTCAGCTCGGCGCCGCGATCGACGAGAAACTGCACGATGGTGTCGGCGCCGCGGTCCGCCGCGCCGTGCAGCGCCGTTTCGCCTCGGGTGTTCACCTGTCGCACGTCGAGGCCCGCCTCGACGAATATCTTCAACGTCTCCAGCGCGTCGCCCTCGCTGCCGCGCGTGTTCTTGTCGCGATAGCCGACACCGGCAGCGAACATCAGCGCTGTATTTCCGTCCTTGGTGGTCACCTTCGGGTCGGCGCCCTTGGCCAGCAGCAGCCGCGTCACCGCGGTGTCGCCGGCTCGCGCGGCGCGCATCAGCGGCGTCGTGCCGGCGGTCAGCGTGGTATCGCCGGCATCCATGCCGCTTCTGCCGGGAAGATTGGCCGTGAGCGCGAGGTTCACGTTCGCGCCGCGAGCGAGCACGGCCTGGACGATGTCCAGGCTCGGAAGAGGATCTTCGGACTTCCGGTTCGGAAGCGCGGAGTAGTCCTCGTTCCGGATGTCGATGATGGCGTACAACGCCGTGCGACCGTATCCACCGACGACGTTGACGTCGGCGCCGCGGTCGATCAGGTACTTGGCGAAGCTGTATTGCTTGTTCATGATCGACACGACCAGCGCGCTGGTGTTGTCGACGTCGCCGTAATTGATATCCACGCCGCCGTCGAGCATCACGCGGGCCGACTCGATGTCGCCTTCGCGGGCGGCAAACGACAGCGCCGTGAAGCCGCCGCGCGCGATGGGCGAAATCGAAGACGCCGCGCTCAGCCGGGGCACCTTGGTTTCGCGATCGAACGATCGGACCTTCCAGTCGGCGCCGTGATCGAGCAGGAGCTTCACGACTGCCGGATGATGGTCGGCCGCCGCCCACATCAGTGCCGTCTGTCCCTTGTACTTCTCGCGCGCGTTCACATCCGCGCCGCGGTCCAGGAGCATCTGGACGACGTCGGTGTTGCCCGCGCGGGCGGCCGTCATCAGAACGGTCTCGCCGTCTTCAGTGGTCAGCGTTCTGGGGTCGGCGCCGGCTTTGAGCAGCGCGTCGACCATCGCCGCGCTGCCGGCGCGTGACGGCTTCCGACAGCGGCGTCGCGCCGTAGCGATTCCTCGCCTTCGCGTCCGCGCCCGCGCGCAGCAGCAGGTTGACCGCGTCCTCGTTGTTCCATGCCGCCGCCCAATGGAGGGCCGTGGTGCCGTCGGGCTGCGCGGCGTTGACGTCGGCGCGGCGCTGCACCAGCGTGCGCAGGGCGCTGATGTCTTTCTTCTGAGCCGCGTCGGCGACGTCCGCGCCGGCGGCGTCGCTGATGGCTGGGAGCGCGATCGCCAGAAGAAACGCCAGCAACGAAAAAGACGTTAACCGCCGAGATCGCAGCGATCGCAGAGTTGCTTTTCCTAAAGATGTCTCTGCGGGCTCTGCGAGCTCTGCGGTGATCGTTGTCTGGTTCTTCTTCAACATGCTACTAAACCTCCGACAGCGTACCGGTGCTGTCGCCGACGCTGTCCCGCTGAACGCCGGCCTTGTCGAGCATCGTCAGCAGCAGGTTCGCCATCGGCGTGTTCTCCGGGTACTTGATGTGGCGCCCGCCCTTCATCCGGCCGGCGGCTCCGCCGGCGACGACGATCGGCAGCGGCGCGTGATTGTGCACGTTGCTGTTGCTCATGGCGCCGCCGTAGAGGAGCAGCGAGTGATCGAGCAGGTTGCCGTCGCCGTCTGGCGTCGCGCGAAGCTTGTCCAGCCAGTACGACCACAGGCTGACGTGGAAGGTCTGGATCCGGGTCAACTGCGCCAGCCGTTCCGCGCTGTTCTGATGGTGCGACGCCGGATGGAAGGCTTCCGAGATGCCGAGCATCGGGAACGTCCGATAGCTGACCTCGCGGGCCATCATGAAGGTCGAGATCCGCGTGATGTCGGCCTGAAACGCGATGGTCATCAGGTCGAACATCAGTTTCGTGTGCTCGACGAAATCGTCGGGGATGCCGCGCGGCGTGACGGGCACGTCGGCATCCGACGCGACGCGCTTTTCGGAGAGCTCGATGCGCCGTTCGATTTCGCGCACCGTGTCGAGGTACTCGGCCACCCGATTCCGATCGCTCGCGCCCAGCCCGCCCTGCAGGCGCCGGACCTGATCGGTGACCGCATCGAGGATGCTGCGCTGGGTTTCGATGCGGCGGCGCCGTTCGTCGGCGGTGGCGCCGTCTCCGAACATCCGATCGAACACGACCCGCGGGTTGATCTCCATCGGCATCGGCGCGGTCGGCGAGCGCCAGGAAATCGTGTTCATGTAGGTGCAGCTGAAGCCGACGTCGCACGAGCCGACGAGGCCGCTGTAGTCCTCGATGGCCAGTTCGAGCGACGGCAAGAGCGTGTCCTGGCCGATTTTCGCGGCGGCCATCTGATCGATGGTCGACGCCGGCGTAAATGTCGGCGCCGTCGGTCCGTTTGGGGTGAACGCCGTTCAGAAACACGGCGGGGCAGCGCGTGTGATCGCCGCCGTTGTCGCCCGGACCCTGCGGACCGGCCATCGCATGGGCCAGGTTGCTGATGACGACCACCTGGTTCTTGTGCGCTTCGAGCGGAGCCAGAATCGGCGAGAGCTGAAGCGCCCCTTCCGCGGTGGGCGTCCAGTTCGCCATGACCGCGCCGTGCGGCATGAAGCAGAATCCCAGGCGCAGCCGGGGATTGGCGGCGGTCTGCGCCAGCGCCGTCGAGCGCCGGCACCATTGAGTCCAGAAGCGGCAGCGAGAGCGTGACACCAGCGCCACGCAGGAACGTCCGCCGCGACAGGTGTTTCTTGGTAACGAAGCTCACTTGGCCTCCCTCATCTGAAACGGCGTGCTCCGGACGATGCCCAACACCATGGATGAGAAACGGAAATTCCTGCTCCGGGCGTCCCGGACGATCGTGCGTACTGCCGGCATGTCGTAGTACTCCAGGCCGCGGCCGAGCGCGTAGGTCAACATCTTCTCGGTCGTGACGCCGACGAAGATCTCCGGCTGGGCCACGAGGCTCCGGCGGAGCCCGACGACGCCGTCGATGTCGGCGCCGTTGAAGAGCGTGCCGGACGAGTCGATTCGTGCGCCGTCCTCCGTGTTCCGCCAGCGGCCGATGCCGTCGAAGTTCTCGAGCGCGAAGCCAATCGGGTCCATCGCCTTGTGACAGCCGGCGCAGGTGGGATTGGCCCGATGCTTCTCCATGCGCTCGCGCAGCGAGAGCACCTTGCCGTCGACCGAGGCGTCCGGCAGCGTCGGGATGTTGGGCGGCGGCGGCTGGGGCGGAACGCCGAGCAGATTCGTCAGAATCCACTTGCCGCGCTCAACCGGCGACGTCCGATTCGGATACGACGTGACCGTGAGCACGCTGGCCTGGCCGAGCAGCCCGCGCCTGGCTTCGTTGCTGACGGTCGACGCGCCGGAACTGACTTCCGTACACGTTGGGAATGCCGTAGTGCCGCGCCAGCCGCTCGTTGACAAACGTGTAGTCGGCGTTCAGCAGATCCACGACGCTGCGGTCTTCACGCACGATGCTGTCGAACAGCAGCGAGGTCTCTTCCTTCATCGCCTGTCGAAGGTTGTCGTCGAAATCGGGGAAGGCTTCCAGATCCGGAGACGAGCTCTTGAGATTTCGGAGGTGCAGCCACTGCTCGGCGAAGTTGGTGACGAGCGCCTGGGATCGCGAATCCGCCAGCATTCGCTTGACCTGCTGTTCGAGCACGACAGGGTCTTTCAGCCTGCCCTGGCTCGCAAGCGTGAGCAACGGCTCGTCGGGAAGTGCTGCTCCACAGGAAGAACGACAGCCGCGACGCCAGCGCGAAGTCGTCCAGGCGATACGGCGTGTTCGGCGCGAGGTTCGGCGGATCGGCCTCGAAGCGGATCAGGAACTCCGGACTCGCGAGGATGAGCTGAAGCGCCGATTCGATGCCGCGATCGAAGGCGCGCTGCCGGTCGCTCCTGCGCGACCCTTCTTGTAGAAGTCCATCAACGTGTCGACCGTGACCTTGTCCACGGGGCGGCGGTACGCGACGCGTGCCAGCGAGGACAGGATCCGCCTCGCGCACGCAGGTTCATCGGCGGGACTTGTCGGCCTGCAGATGAAGATCTTTCGCCGGGCGGCGGTGCCGCCAGAGCCTGTCGGGGCGTGCGGACCTTCGATCGTCAGGCGGTCCACGGATGGATCGCCCATGATGTCGAGGCCGTCCACCGTGGTCTTCAGGAACGGCTTGATCAAGTCGTCGCGAACGGCGTGGCTCTTGAGGACCGTCGTGGCCCAGAGCGTGTGAACGCCCGCCGTCACGGGCACCGTGACCGTCAGCCGCTTGTCCAGCTCCGCGCCAAACGTGCCGGGGTTCTCGGCCATCTTGGCGAACTGCTCGCGGCCGCCCGCGGTCACGAGCGTGAGGCGCTTGCCGTCCAGCGCGATTTCGATGTCGTGCGGATCTTCCATGCCCCGCATCAGATCGAAGGTGTTCCGCCAGAGCCGCAGCTTGATGGTGTATTCGCCGTCGAGAGGGAAGGTGTGACGGACGAGCATTCCGCCGCGGGTCCCGGGCGGCAGCCCGTCGACATGCTGGTCTTGCGACAGATCCGGCCGCACGCGGTAGACGGCCGTGCTCGGCGCGATACTCGAGATTGCCGACGGCCAGCCGGCTGATATTCCACGACGCCGACAGATACCGCTCCATCAGCGACGGCGACACCGTCAGGACGTCCGCGATGTTGTCGAACCCGCTGCTCTCATCGTCGGGCGGCAGGAGCGCGGCGGCGTCGATGTCGAGCGCCAGAAGATCGCGAATGGCGTTGGCGTACTCGGCGCGGTTCAGGCGATGGATGGATGTCCGGCCGGGGCGCGGTTTCGCGACGGCCGCCCGATCGAGTGAGGTTTCAAGGTACGCGGCCAGGCCGTCGAGCTGGGCTCGCGGCGGCCGCGGCATGCCCGGCGGCGGCATCATCCCGACACGCAGCTTCCGTATCGCCTTTTCCCAGGTCTCAGCGCCTTTGGGGACGTCCGTCAGATCGGCGTGTTCGAGCGACAGCCCGCCCGTCCGGCTCTTGTCGTTGTGGCAGGTGACGCAGTACTTGCCCACAACCGCCGCATGCGGGGAAGCACCGGGGTCGACTGGCTGCTGCGCCGCGGGAACCGCCATCGACGGCCCGATCGAACCCGCGGCGACGAGAATGGCCAGACAACGAATGAAGGACGGGGCAGTCAACAGGAGACCTCCAACCAACGCCTGTTCAGCGATGATGCGACTAGTAGATTAGCAGGTCTAAGAGTGTTTTCGTAGCGGCGGCCGGCTGACTTCACACGACGGCACTTCACGAAGACACCATGATCACGAAGGTCTTTCTTTGTACAACGAAAGCTTCGTGTGATTCGTGGCTTCGTGATGTACAGACGCCCGATTGAGCTCGTCGCGTTCCTACTGAGGCGGCGGCGCTGCCGGCCCTGGACCGCCCTCACGGCCGGCTCCTCCACGGCCACCGCCACCGGGTGCGCCGAATATGTTGCCGGTCTGTACGGGATTCCGCGGCCGTACGATGCCCTTCTTCAGGTCTGCCTCGATCGCTTTGTCCTCCGCGCGTTCCGCGCTGAGCGAGTTCGCGATCATGTAGTTGCCCTCGTGGCACTCGTACGGCAGGATTTGGAATCCCGCAGGCGCCGTGAGCGGCATCGTGATGGTGAACGGCTTCGTGTAGGTCTTCGGGTCGTCCACCCGCACTTCGTACATGATGACGTCAGGCTCGGTCCGCGTGAATCGCTCGGTGAGCTTCATCTCGGCACTGTGCCGCACGCCGTTGCCGTTCAATCCGATGCTCGTCTGATCGGTCAGGTTGGTCGTTTCGACGACGAGTGTTGTGCCTTCCCAGCGGCCGCGCGAATCTCCCATGTACTGGCGAACGGTCTTGCCGACATGCGGCCGTCCGTCCGTGTAGACGACGCGAGTGTCGTGGATCATCTCGTGGCTGATGACGAGAACGCCCGGCGACTGAAGGATGCGGGCGCCGTTGCCGTAGATGACCGGCAGGATCGATCCGAGAACGCCGCGCGTCAGGCAGCGGTCGTAGAACGTGAAGTCCTCCGCGCTGTCGAAGGGGCCGTCGCCATTGGTGCCACGATCGCGCGGCGCTCTTCGCGTTTCGGCCTCTGGTGTAAACGCCGGGAGTCTTCCGTCCGGCGGATCGGAGATGAGGGACGTCTGCCGGAAGCTGCGCGTGCCCACATCGAAGCGGAACGACCCGACCGCGTTGGCATTGTTGCGCCGGTTCTGCTCGTCGGCCTTCGCGCGCGTCGCGAATTCCTCGTCGTTCAAGTGGAAACGGTCGCCGAAGTTCTGCGGTCGTTGAAGCGGGATTCCGATCACGTCGTCGGTCGTCCACGAGCCCTGGAAGTCCGGGTCGCCCCAGGGCGTGCGAGGCGGCGCGTACGCAGGTGATGTGGCCGCGGCGGCGCGAGCCGTCGTAGAAGGTGCCTGCCCCGTTGCGTTCATGGAGAAAAGCGCCACGCCGAGCACCACTAGTGCGGCGGCTGGCGTAAAGATTCGCCTCGTCATTCCCGATCTCCCTTCGACCGAATGAGTTTAACCCGAAGACCGCTGGCAAGAGCGCTGCTGACCACCTCCCGCTGTTCGGCGATATCTCGGAGGGCCTTCATCAAGCGCTCGGGATCCTCTGCGCGAGAAGCCGAGCAATGTGAAGAACCGCGCCGGAGCGCACGAACTGGGTGGCTCCGGCGGTCCTCGTGAACACTCACTCATCGAGTGCACGGCTGATGTCCACGCATACACGTTTCGAGCGCCGGCCGGACAGCACACCCTAGAACTGCGCCGCGCGCTTGTGTCATAGTCGAGACAGTACGCGGGTCGCCGGTGGCACGCCGGCCGCCGACGCGATCGCGCCGCCAGGAACCAAGATGATCTCCGCAAAGCTGATCGAACTGATCGAGATCCACGCCAACCGCCTCACGTCGGACGTGGCCAACGATCTCGCCACCAATCCGCGGACGCCTGGGTTTCGAGCTGTTCCCAGGGAGGATCTCGAGCAGCGCGTCTTTCAACTGTTTCATCACCTCGGAAACTGGATCGGCAGTCCGAAGTCCAAGAAGGTCGAAGCCGAATTCAGCGAGTGGGGACGCCGACGCTTCGGCCAGGGCATCCCGCTCAGCGAGATCGCGTACGCGATCATCATTCTGAAGCAGCATCTGCGCAGGTACATTCAGGACAACGGTCTGGTCGACGCCGCGTTTCCCCGTACAGAAAGTGATTACGTGCTGCCGATCCACCTGCACAGCCTGCAGGATCTGAATGCGAGAGTCGGCGAGTTTTTCGACGAGGCCCTCTACTACCTGGCCCGTGGGTACGAGGCCGAGGCCAAGCTGGACGCCGCGAGCAAGGCGTAACGCGAGCAGGCGTCAATAGGAAGGCGTGGCTCGTCGCCGACGCTTTCTCCATGACGGCCGGCGATACGTGTCGGTCAGCTCACGGGCCGACACCGAGCGCGCAGGTCCGATCGTGAGACGCACCAACTCTCGACAGAGCCGGCGGCCGAGCGGGACGAGCTGGCGCAAGTCTATGTGCGCCGCAGTCTGGAGTCCGATCTTGCGAGGGTGAGCTCGTAGTCGGATGGCCAGATCGACAGCTGATCCTTCACCGGCGTCAGCAGCGTGTACGCCTGGCCGGCGGCGACGTTGAAGCGCCCGTTGAACTGCCCTTTGATCCGGGGGCGATGCTTTCGGTGGACGCGGGGCCTCCGGCAAGAAAGCGCTGACACTCTCGCATCGAAATCTCGCTCTCGCTGGCGTCAAAAGCCACCCCTGCTGTCCCGAGTGCTCCTATCGTCATCGGCAGCGTATAATCCGCCGACTTCGCTGACCCTCACTGCTGGCAGTCATCTCGACTCCAATCGGCCGGGGGCGGACCGAATCAGGCGATGCCGAACAACAACTACGACGTCGTCATCGCCGGAGGGGGTATCGCCGGCCTCACCGCGGCCCTGATCTCGGCGCGCGCCGGGCGCGCGACGCGCGTCTTGACCGGACCGGCGCTCGGAGGGCATCTCCTGAGCATCGAGCGGATCGACGGCTATCCCGGCTTCCCGGACGGAATACCCGGTTACGACCTGTGTCCGATGGTCCAGGAACAGGCAGCCGCCGCGGGCGCGGAGTTCAGCGCCGCGACGGTCACCCGTCTCGAAGCGGACGCGGGCCGCTGGCGCGTGACGGACGGCGAGGGCGACGTGCGGGCTCGAGCCGTTGTCATTGCAAGCGGCACGACGTCGAAGGTGCTCGGGATTCCGGGCGAGGCGAAACTTCGAGGCAAGGGTGTCAGCCACTGTGCAAGCTGCGACGGCCCGCTCATTCGCGCGCGCGTCGTCGGCGTCGTGGGTGGCGGCGGCGATTCCGCGTTGCAGGAAGCGCTGACGCCGGAGCGGCCACGCGGCCGTTAGCGCCGGGGCCCCTCGACTGCCGCAGGCGTCCTTCGCTCCGGTTCGACCCGCGGCGATGTTTCATAAGAGACCGCCGCCGCTACCGCACAGGTTCCGACCAATATTCCGACAACAATCAGCACGTTCCGGAGTGCGTGCCCGCGCACCTCGTCGATCTTTCTGATCTCCGCGAACGGAATCGTCTCACGACGGAAATTCTGCCCCTCCAGGATGTTGACGACGACGGCATCCGGGAGCACCTCCTCGAGAACGGCATTGGACCTGCCGCCGTCCGCGCGTTCGATCCTGACGACGTGGTTGACGCCGATTTTGCGGACCCGCGAGGCAATCTCCCGTTCATGCGCGCCGGTCGCCTGCGCGGCCTCCTGTTCGAGCGCCAACGACGCGTCGTTGATGCCTGACACAGATGCGACGAGCAGTGCGACCACGATAACGACGAGCGCGCGCTTCACATGGTCCCCCCTTCGATGCCAAGGTCGGCCCGCTGCCTGAGCGGCGCCAAACGCGACTGCTCGAGACCGTCGCGGTAGAAGAGATTGTAGGTGTCGAACGGGATGAGCCGTCCATCCGGATGCACGATGTGCACGCAGGTCTTCTTCACCGAACGCACATCGAACGAGTGCGCGTCGATGAATTGCATGATCAGCACGCGGAAGATGTTCTCATAACCAAGGTCTGCCGGTGCGTCCAATCGTGGCAGGCAGCAGAGAAGGTCGCGCAGGCTTTTTACCCCGGATGCCGGCGAGTGGTTCGTTGCGAACAGCTTGAATACACCCTGCCGCACCGCTTCATCCTGTTCGTAGACAATCGTGTTGCGGCCTCCCTCAATGAGGGTGTTCGGATCGATGAGTCCGGTGAGCGGAACCACGGTGCCACCGACCTTCAGCGCATATCCCATTGCCAGGCAGTCCGGATGGCAGGGAACAGGCAGCAGGTCTTCGGGGCGGAACACGCTCGTCTGCTCGAGGATCTTCCGACGCACTTCCGTGAGCGTCAATCGATCAGTCGAGGGGTTGAACTGGTCGAGCCGGCCGGCCGCCTGGATCGGCTGAAACGTCACGCCGCGAACGGCCGGCTGCTCCAGCGCGAAGTCGATGATGCGGCCGATTTCCCGGTCGTTGAGCCCTTTCTTCAGCGTGACCACCAGCGTCGTCGACACCCCCAGCCGATTGAGCCGTTCAAGCGCGCGGGTCCGAGTGTCGCGTAGGTCGGCCCCACGCAGCGCCAACAGCGCGTGCCGCTCGAACGAGTCGAACTGCAGATAGACCTCGAAGTCTGGCATGTAGTCGGCGAGCCGCCTCGCGAAGGCTTCGTCCTCGGCGATCCGGATGCCGTTCGTGTTCACCATCAGGTGCCGGATGGGCGCGGCCTTCGCGCGGTCGAGGATGGCGAAAAAGTCCGGATGGAGGGTGGGCTCGCCGCCTGAAATCTGCACCACGTCCGGCTCTCCCTCGTTCCGCACGACGGCGTCGATCATCCGCTGAATGTGATCGAGGGTCCGGTACTGCTGCCGCGAGGGACCGCTCTCGGCATAGCAGATCGGACATTGGAGGTTGCAGTGGTCGGTGACCTCGATGAGAGAAAGACACGAGTGCTGCTGATGATCTGCACACAGCCCGCAGTCATACGGACAGCCCCACCGCACCGGCGTGTTGAAGGCGAGCGGCATTTCCGGCGGCTTGATGAAGATCTCGCGGCACCGCCGGTAGTAGTCCACGTCGTCTGCCATGAGAACGCGCTCCTGGCCGTGCATCGGACACCGCTTGAGCATGTAGACCGCGCCATCTTGAAAGACGATCTTGCCTTCGACCTTCTGGTAACACGTGGAGCAAATCGACACGGCGACGTCGTAGAACAGGTACGGACGGACGCGATCAGCCACGGCGCACCCCAGCAAGCAGTCGTGGCACGTGTGGCGCGTAATAGGCGATGACCGCCAGTGCCGCCCATTGGATCGTGGACAACCCACCGATGCGGACGGCAGGCTTGATGAAATCAATCGCGAATCGAAACGTCAGATACCCAATCATGAACCACTTGAACCGATCGCCAGCCACCAAAAACCGGGGGACGAGGACCACCAGCACCACAGCGAGTGCCGCAAGAAAGGCGATCTCGTAGAGCTGTGTCGGATGCCGAGCGACGCCGTCGCCGAAGTCCACGCCCCAAGGCAGTCCGGTCGCGACGCCGTAGGTACGATCCGCCAGCCCGGACAGGAAACACCCGATTCGGCCGACGGCGATTCCGAGCACGAGCGGCATGACAAGCAGATCGCCAGTCGCCACCGCGACGCCGAGCCGGCGTTTGATCCACTCGACCGCGATGAGCCCGCCGATCAGTCCACCGACAATGGTCTTGCCTCCGGCCAGGTCGGCCGGTTCGGACCAGCGGCGCATGAGCTCGACCGGATTCTCGACGAGATACAGCAGACGGCTGCCGACAAGGCCACCGAACGCGGCTGCCCCGATGACCCACCAGCGGATTCTCGTTTCGACAACGTCGCCTCTACGCCGGCGATCACGGGCGTACACATAGCCGGCGAGAGTGTACGCGAGCGTTTCGAAGACCCAGTGCGGATGAAGCGCGAGAGGTCCCAGTCGAATCAAAACCGGAAAAGTCATCTTCGCGCCCTGGTCAGAAGATCTCCGCGGTTGCCCTGAGAAGGCGAGAAACAGCGTTCAAGGGCGACCGATTGTCCCCGGCCGTCATGGAGAAGGCGACTGCTCGCTTCGCGTGGGAGCCGCTCCAAACGTCCCGCCGGCCGCCGTGAAGCGCTCGTCTGCCGGCGACGACATCTCATGGGACGCGAGGCTACCACGCTTCGGTTTCCAGAAGACTGACGTTCGATCTCAAGGGTCGAAGCGGGGGCCGACGAATGCGCCGGGCATAATGCCGCGCAGCCGTTTCAAACGCGTACGTCTTCACCTGCATGAAAAACCTCTCCGAGTGTCGCGTCTGTTGAAGGGGGGATCTGAGAAGGGACCTTAATGCTAACCCGGCCGAACGGCCCTAATGTTTCCTATTGTCGCACCGTGAACGGAGACGTGCAGCAGTTCTGTCTCGCTTCCGTTTGTCGTGAACGACGGAGGATCCGGGTGATTTGAAGTCCGGGGCCTCGGTGGCCATCCCAAACCGGCCATTGGAAGAGTCCTGCCGCCTGGATTCGTGCTCCGTGACTTTGCCAAAAATGTCACGGTGTGCTTGACGCAATAAAGCACTTCACGTAGTGTGAGCGTGCATGAAGCTGCTCAAAGCCGTACTCAAGGTTGTCGGGATATTCCTCATTGTCCTTCTTCTTGGAGTTGCGGCATTGATCGGGATGGTTCGCTGGGAACACGGCGCCGAGATGACGCTGCCCAAACCCACGGGCCGATTCGCTGTTGGCCAAACCGCCTTTGTCTGGACGAACGACGCGCTAACCGATGACCTCGCGCCGACGCCTGAGACGAAGCGGACAGTGTTCGTCTGGATGTGGTACCCCGCCTCCACGGCGCAGCCCTCGGCGCTGGCGGACTACATGCCACCGGCGTGGCGCTCCGCGCAGGAAAAGAGATGGTACCATTGATGCGCGACTACCTCAGCCGCGACTTCGCTCTTATCCGCACGAACAGCCTGGCCGACCCCGCCGTTTCGACAGCGCAGCCGTCTTATCCTGTTGTCATCATGAGGTCCGCCGGATTGAACACGCTTGCCGAGGACCTTGCCAGTCACGGCTACTTCGTCGTCGGGTTTGATGCGCCTTACCGCAGTGGCCTGGTCGTGTTCCCGGATGGTCATGTCGTCAAACGCCAGTCGGCTGACAATCCCGAGACGATGAGTTATGAAGCGGGCAAGCAAGTCGCCAACAAACTGCTGCCGATGTGGACTACCGACGCGTCCTTCGTGGTCGATCAACTGGAGCGTCTCGACAAGTCAGACCCCTCAGGAAAGTTCACAGGAAGGCTCGATATCGCAAAGCTCGGCATCTTCGGACATTCATTCGGTGGCGCGACCGCGCTGCAGTTCTGCCACGACGACACGCGATGCAAGGCCGGCATGGACATCGATGGGATGCCGTTCGGAAACGCCATTCAGGAGGGCGCGTCGCAGCCATTTTTGTTCCTACTCAGCGATCACACGAGTGAACTGTCGACAACGGAAGGCCGCGAAGTGCTCGCGGATATTCACTCGGCTTACGACCATTTGAAGAGCAGCCGCCACCTAGTGATGATCCGGGGGGCCAACCATTTCACGTTCACCGATCAGATGGTGACGAAGAGCAGCTATTTCGTCCGCGCGTTTCTGCTGGTCAGGGGTGGCCCCGGCGCGCTGCGCGGCCTTGCGATCACCAGAGCCTACGTCCACACATTCTTTGACGTCTATCTGAAAGGCGCGCCGGTTGCCGACGTGGCGAAGCTGCGCCAGTCGTACGCTGAAGTCGTGCCTTTCGACACCTTCCCGCCGGACGCAACTGCGACGCGATAACGTACAGGTGAGTGGGTCAGTTTGCATCTGAGGCTTTGACTCCAGCCCATTCGAGAGCCTGCCGCCTGTCGGCGAATGCGCGCATCTGAATGGCCTTGCCGTTGCGGAAGGTGTAGACATCCGCTAGACCTTTATGCGATTCCATCTGCGGGTCAAATGCTTTGACGGTTGCGGGAATAGTGTCGCGAGTTTATCAAGGCATACCACGATGGGCGATGTACAGCTATGCTGACCGAAACAAACGCGATGCCGAACAACAACTACGACGTCGTCATCGCCGGAGGGGGTATCGCCGGCCTCACCGCGGCCCTGATCTCGGCGCGCGCCGGGCGCGCGACGCGCGTTTTGACCGGACCGGCGCTCGGAGGGCATCTCCTGAGCATCGAGCGGATCGACGGCTATCCCGGCTTCCCGGACGGAATACCCGGTTACGACCTGTGTCCGATGGTCCAGGAACAGGCAGCCGCCGCGGGCGCGGAGTTCAGCGCCGCGACGGTCACCCGTCTCGAAGCGGACGCGGGCCGCTGGCGCGTGACGGACGGCGAGGGTGATGTGCGGGCTCGAGCCGTTGTCATTGCAAGCGGCACGACGTCGAAGGTGCTCGGGATTCCGGGCGAGGCGAAACTTCGAGGCAAGGGCGTCAGCCACTGTGCAAGCTGCGACGGCCCGCTCATTCGCTCGCGCGTCGTCGCCGTCGTGGGTGGCGGCGATTCCGCGTTGCAGGAAGCGCTGACGCTGGCACAGCACGCGGCGCGGGTGATCGTGTTGCATCGCGGCACCACGTTTTCCGCGCAGGCCGCGTACAGCCAGCGCGTTCGTGAACATCCGAAGATCGAAGTCCGGTTCAATACGATCGTCGAGGAAGTCGTCGGCGACGGCGTGATGACGGGCGTCCGCACGCGGACCGTGAGCGATGGGACGCTGGCCGATCTGGAGGTGGCGGGCCTGTTCGTGTATGTCGGACTCGCGCCCGCGACCGCGTGGCTGGACGGCCTGCTCGCACTCGATTCGTCGGGAGCGATTCCGACAGACGAAGCGATGCGCTGCCGGCAGCCAGGCCTGTTCGCGGCCGGCACGGCGCGATCCGGATCGGCTGGGCGGGCTGCCGCTGCAGCCGGCGACGGGGCGACGGCTGCTGTCGCGGCGGATCTGTATTGTAGAAACGGCGCGTGGCCGGCATGACACATCAGGGTGCTGAAAAGGGGTCACCCTGAAGAAAACGTAGAACGCCAAACGTAGAACGCCAAACGTCAGTTGGTAAGAATTCTACGTTTTTCGTTGTGCGTTTTGCGTTTCCGAGAAAGGGAATGTCGATGTCCCAGCAGGTGACGGTCCACGATCCCCGCGGCTATCCACCGAAGGTTGTCGGCAAGCGACTGGCGCCGCGGCTGCCGACGCTCGACGGGAAGACGATCTATCTGGTCGATTGCCTGTTCGACAATTCAGACGTGTTCGTGGATCAGTTGAAGCAGTGGTTCGTCGAGCACCTGCCGGCGGCACGTGTCCGCACGATCAGGCCCAGGGAAACCTGGGCCGACGATCGAGAGATGCGCGCGAGCATCGCGGCCGACGGCGACGCCGCCATCCTCGGCGTCGGCCTTTGAAGCACGTGCAGCCCGACGGTCGTCGGGTTGGCCGCGGCGCTCGAGCAGGACGGCATTCCCTCCGTCGCCGTGCACACGCACGTCTTCGCGCGGCTGTGCAAGGCCACGGCGCTCTCGATGGGCATGCCGCGCTTGCGCCAGGCGTACGTGCCGCAGCCGGTGGTCGATCGGTCGGCCGCCGACTTGCGCGCGTACATCGACGGCACCGATCCCGTCTCGAAGCGGCCGTTCATGCAGGAGGTGCTCGACGGTCTCACGGTCCCGCTCGACGAAGCCGACCTGCAGGGCCTGTCCTTCGAGCGGACGACGCCGCGGTTGCTCGAGCCCGACACCGAGGATCACCTGCAGCGTCTGTTCGAGGAGAACCGCTGGACCGATTTCCTGCCGGTGATATTGCCGACAGAGGCCCGCGTCGCGGCCATGGTGAAGGGGACGAGCCGTCCACCGGACCAGGTGGTGGGACGCCTGCGGCCGACAGCCTTCCGCGAATTCTGGGAATTCACCGTGGAGAAGGTGGCGGTGAACGCCGTCATGGCGGGGGCGCGGCCCGAGGATTTCCCAGTCGTGCTCGCGCTCGCGGCCAGCGGCATCACGGCGCGGTCGAGCAGCACGACGTCCTTTGCGACGATTGCCGTGATCAACGGCCCGATACGCAACGAACTCAAGATGAACTCTGGGATAGGCGCGATGGGCCCGTACAACCACGCCAACGCGACGATCGGGCGGGCCTACGGCTTGCTGTCGCAGAATCTGCAGGGCGGGTCGGTCCCCGGCGACACGTACATGGGGTCGCACGGCAACTGGTACGCGTACACCGCGGCCCTGCCCGAGGCCGAAGAACGGAGCCCGTGGCGGCCGCTGCACGTGCAGCAGGGATTCAAGCCGAGCGACAGCGTCGCGTCGGTTTTCTTTGGCGGCTGGTACACGCATGCGGGCTACGGTCCGCGGGCCACATGGCAGGAGAAGATGCGGCATGCCCTTGCGGCGGTCGAGCAGTACAGCCCGCCGCTGCTGGTGATCGATCCGGTGTGCTGCGCGCGGCTTCGTCGATCTGGGCTTCGACACGAAAGAGAAGCTCATCGACTGGTGCGCCGAGAACGCCCGCCTGACCGCCCGCGAGTACTGGGACAATCAATCGATTCAGCTGCTGCGTCCCAAGGCCGTCGCCGGCATCGAGCCGCACGCGTCGCGACTCAAGGCCGCGCCCGACGAGCTCATCCGGATTTTCGAGCCAGCGGACATCCACATCGTCGTGGCGGGGGGCGAGACGCAGG
Source organism: uncultured Acidobacteriota bacterium (assembly GCA_963755195.1). Lineage (GTDB taxonomy): Bacteria > Acidobacteriota > Vicinamibacteria > Vicinamibacterales > CAVVIG01 > CAVQJU01. The sequence goes on from CAVWIZ010000004.1 coordinate 324,796, forward strand.
GCGCCTGGAAGATGATCAGCGGCTCACTGCGGGCGACGGTGTCCATCGACGCGTGGCGGTGACCTCGGTCGCGCACCTGTATTGCAGAAACGGCGTGCGCCCGGCATGATCGGCGAGAAGGGAGTGTCGATGTCTCAGCAGGTGACGGTCCACGATCCACGCGGCTATCCACCGAAGGTTGTCGGCAAGCGACTGGCGCCGCGGCTGCCGACGCTCGACGGGAAGACGATCTACCTGGTCGATTGCCTGTTCGACAATTCAGATGTGTTCATGGATCAGTTGAAGCACTGGTTCGTCGAGCGCCTGCCGGCGGTGAGCATCCGCACGATCCGCCCCAAGGAGACCTGGTCTGACGACCAGGAGATGCGCGCGAGCATCGCGGCCGACGGCGCCGCCGCCATCCTCGGCGTCGGCCTTTGAAGCACGTGCAGCCCGACGGTCGTCGGGTTGGCCGCGGCGCTCGAGCAGGACGGCATTCCCTCCGTCGCCGTGCACACGCACGTCTTCGCGCGGCTCTGCAAGGCCACCGCGCTCTCCATGGGCATGCCGCGCCTGCGTCAGGCATACGTGCCGCAGCCGGTGGTCGATCGCTCGGCCGCCGACCTGCGCGCGTACATCGACGGCACCGATCCTGTCTCGAAGCGGCCGTTCATGCAGGAGGTGCTCGACGGTCTCACGGTCCCGCTCGACGAAGCCGATCTGCAGGGCCTGTCCTTCGAGCGGACGACGCCGCGGTTGCTCGAGCCCGACACCGAGGATCACCTGCAGCGTCTGTTCGAGGAGAACTACTGGACCGATTTCCTGCCGGTGACGCTGCCGACGGAGGCGCGCGTGGAGGCCATGCTGAAGGGGACGAGCCATCCGCCGGACAAGGTGGTGGGACGACTTCGTCCGACGGCCTTCCGGGAATTCTGGGAATTCACCGTGGAGAAGGTGGCGGTGAACGCCGTCATGGCCGGGGCGCGGCCCGAGGACTTTCCAGTGGTGCTCGCGCTCGCGGCGAGCGGCATCAGCTCGCGGTCGAGCAGCACCAACTCCTTCGCGACAATCAGTGTGATCAACGGCCCGATTCGCAACGAGATTGGGATGAACTCTGGGATAGGCGCGATGGGCCCGTACAACCACGCCAACGCGACCATCGGGCGGGCGTACGGCCTGCTGTCGCAGAATCTGCAGGGCGGGTCAGTCCCCGGCGACACGTACATGGGGTCGCTCGGCAACTGGTACGCGTACACCGCGGCCCTGCCCGAGGCCGAAGAGCGCAGCCCGTGGCAGCCGCTGCACGTGCAGAAGGGCTTCAAGCCGACCGACAGTATCGCGAGCATCTTTTTCGGCGGCTGGTACACGCATGCGGGCTACGGTCCGCGGGCCACATGGCAGGAGAAGATGCGGCACGCCCTTGCGGCGGTCGAGCAGTACAGCCCGCCGCTGCTGGTGATCGATCCGGTGTCTGCGCGCGGCTTCGTCGATCTGGGCTTCGACACGAAGGAGAAGCTGATCGCCTGGTGCGCGGAGAACGCGCTCATGACCGCCCGCGAGTACTGGGACAATCAATGGATTCAGTATCTGATGCGTCCCAAGGCCGTCGCCGGCGTCGAGCCGTACGCGTCGCGACTCAAAGCCGCGCCCGACGAGCTCATCAGGATATTCGAGCCGGCCGACATCAATATCGTCGTGGCAGGGGGCGAGACGCAGGGCGCCTGGAAGATGATCAGCGGCTCACTGCGGGCGACCGTATCAATCGACGCGTGGCGGTGATCCTAGAGCTGTTTTCAATTTGGCGTAGCGGCTGTCCTCGGCGTGCGTGCCTGGCGATCACGGTCGACAGCCAGGAAAAACCGCGCCGCAGCGATATCGATCTTTGTTAGGCACGCGCGGCCAGGATTGGCCGCGCGTGGAAGTGGCTGCGGCGCCGTTTTTCGGGGCGATCACGGGCCGGGCTGCGACCTATCGATCGCCCGGCACACACGCCGAGGGCAGCCGCATGGGGACAGCTCGATCTGCCGGACACCGCCCGCGATCCGCCGCCTCAGTTCGGCAAACGATAGAACTCGGCGAGACAGCGAGGCACCAAAACGCGTCGCCGGCCACCGCGTTTTGCCGCGCCGACGTTCGTGTTTGCCGAATTGAGGCGGCGGATCGGGGGCGCCCTTTAAGCAACTACACAGTTGTGGAAGATGCTTCCAGGTCGATGCTCGGACCGCCGCCATGTCGCTGATGTCTATCGCTTCGGCGTGAGCCGCCAGATTTCAGAGCCTGCGAGCACGTAGATCGATCCGTCCGGCGCCTGACGGACAAACCGGATGCGCGCCTTGCGCTCCGCGAGCAGCTTCTCCTCGGCGACAACGTAGGCAGCCTGGCTCGCCGACGCTTTGGCGGAGGCGCCTCGCCGTTCAGGACGAGACGAACCAGGTGATGCCCGTGCTCGGCGGACATCGCGCCGACAAAGAGATTGCCCTTCCAATCGGGGAAGAGGTCGCCCGTGTAGAACATCATTCCCGATGGCGCGATCGACGGCACCCAGTAATAGATCGGCTCCTCGACGCCTTTCATGCTCGTCGCGCCGTTTCCAACGGACACGTTCTTCCGGCCATCCGCCTGTCGCGCGTCGTACTGCTTCCCGTAGGAGACGTCGGGCCATCCGTAGTCCCGCCCCGGCCTGACGATGTTGATCTCGTCGCCGCCCTGGGGGCCGTGATCAACGGCCCACAGCTCCCCTGTCTGAGGGTGAATCGCGGCGCCTTCAGGATCCTTGAAGCCGTGCGCATAGGTCTCGCGCAGGACGGTCGCCCGGGTGAGCCACGGGTTGTCCTTCGGGATCGAGCCGTCGCGGTTGATGCGAATGGCACGCCCGGTGAAGTTGCGGCGGATGTCCGGATTGTCGGTGAAATCGTGACCGACGCCATCGAGGTCGCGAGTCGTAGAAGCGGAATCGATCGGCGCCGAGGACGAACATCGTGCCGTCCGGCGCGAGCACGATGTTGCGCTCGACGCCTTCGGCCAGGACCTCGACATCCTCCAGCTTGCTGTTGTCTGCGCTCAGTCTCGCGCGGGCCACTCGCTCGGTGCCAAGGTCCATCGTCCGGCGCTCGGCGAATGGTGTCGTCCAGACGCGCTCGTAAAAGTGTTCGATGGGCCACGTCGCGGGAGCCTCACCCCTCGGCGGAGCGAAGTAGGTGAAGTACAGGATCCGATTTCGGGTGAACTCGGGATCCAGCACGACATCGTGCAGCCCCTGGGCCGCCACCGATTTCACGGGCGGCAGTCCGGCCAGTGGCGCCGAAACCACGCCACCCGATCGGACGACTCGCATCGTTCCGCTGTTTTGCGTCACGAGCAGCGCGCCGTCGGGGAGGAACGCGAACGCCCAGGCGCCCGTGAGCCCGCCCGCCACGGTTTGAACGGCGACGGGGGCCGAAGGCTTCGAGGGCGGTGGCGCATCGGTCTGGCCCTGAAAGGCCGGCCTGGGCTCGGGTGACTGCGCGCCAACCGCCGACAGCCGCAGGGCAGCGGCGAGTGCGGCCAATGCACAGACGGACTTATATGACATCGACATCTTCTTCTTCATGGGAGAACACCTTCCGCTCACTTGATGAATGGATTCCAGCCGTTCTTCGAGTAGAGCGGCAGCATGAAGCCCATGGCCTCGATCTCGTGAATCTTGCCGCCCGAGATCTTGAAGATGTGCGCGGCCTCGAGATCGAACGGGTTGAAGTTCATCGGCCGCTCGCTCGTCGTCCCGTCCTTCTTGAGAATCGTGATCGTCTTCTGCTCCATCGGATGCCGGAACATCGACAGGCCGAAGACGAGCCCGCGTTCTTCGTCGGCAATGGAGACGCGTCGCAGATCGATGCTGGTGATGTAGCTCATGGCGCGCGACGTCAGCTGTCCGGCGCAGTCCGACGGCGTGTCGCCGAAACCCGCGGGCGGCGGCGGCGCATCGGCCGGCCGGCCGGCGCCGGCCGTGTGCATGCCGTTTTCGCGGCGGCCGCAGTCGTCGGCAAACGGCGCGAGCTCGCCGTCGTTCTGCGTGAGCGCGTCGTAGTAGGCGTTGCCGATGAGCAGCAGGATGTTTCGCGGATTGCGATCGGCTCTCGGCACGGTCGCCATGAACGCCGCGCGCGGCGTCTTCAGCGCGTTGAGCTGACTCGGCGCGGCGATGCGCGCGATGAGGTGCTCGGCTTCGGTGATCTTCCTGTTGACCACCTTCAGGCGGAGCGCCAGCTGAATGTCGGCGGGCGCGTTCGGCTCGGCGCCCGCGGCCGGGGCGCCGCCGCCCGCCGGCGCGGGGAAGGCCGACGCCGACGCCTTCATCATCAGAATCTCGCCGATCTGTCCGGACACCGGATCCGCGACGGGAATCTTGAAGGTCGTCGAGCTCGACACGGCGCTCTTCCACAAGCCTTCGCCGACGCTCAGCACTGTGGACTGCTCGGTAAATTTCGCGTCGTGCGCCATCGGCGCTTTCGACGGATCGTGCGCGACGAGCGCGGCCACGTATGTGTCGGCGAGGTTCTGCAGGCATGCGCGATCGCACGTGCCTTGTGCCCCGGCCGGCGTCGCTGCGAAAACGGCGGCGAGAAAAATTCCTTCAGCAACTCGCGTCATGTCAAAGCCTCCGTACGCGGAGGTAGACTAGCAGGTCTCACGCGTGCGTGTGAAGCTCACTCCGCTCCCGCGTGACTGGCCGCCGGTCAGGCGGACCGAGTCCAGCGAGAGGCAAGAGGTGAATGGACGGCGTGACGTGATGAGGCGATGCTCGTTCGCGATGGCTTGCCTGGGCGCGTGGCTCGCGTTAGCCGCTACAGGCCATTCGCAGTCTTCACCTCCAGGGGCCCCCGTCCCTCCAGACGCGTCTGTGCCCCAGGCCGTCGTCGGCCGCTACTGCCTGACGTGTCACAGCGAGCGCTTGAAAACCGGTGGCCTTGCGCTCGACTCCTTCGATCTGTCGCGCGTCGCCAACCATCCCGACGTGTGGGAGAAGGTGGTCCGCAAGCTCCGCGCCGACGCCATGCCGCCGGCTGGAGCGCCGCGTCCCGACGGCGCCACAACCGACCGGTTACGCACGTGGCTCGAAGCGCGCCTCGACGCCGCGGCGGCAGCCGCGCCGAATCCCGGCCGGCCGCTGCTGCATCGTCTGAACCGCACGGAGTACGCCAACGCGATCAGAGACCTGCTGGCGCTCGAGGTCGACGCCACCTCGCTCCTGCCGCCCGACGATTCGAGCTACGGCTTCGACAACGTCGCCGACGTCCTCGGCATCTCGCCGTCCCTGCTCGAGCGATACCTGACGGCCGCGAGCCGCGTGAGCGCGCTGGCCGTCGGCGAGCCCGGCATTGCGCCGGGCAGCGAGACCTATCGTGCGCGCCAGGATCTCTCGCAGGATCAGCACATCGACGGTCTTCCGCTCGGCACCATCGGCGGCATGCAGGTCCGCCACACCTTTCCGCTCGACGCCGAGTACGTCCTGCAGATCAAGCTGTTCCGCACCAACCTGAACGCGATCCGCGGTACGGAATTTCCGCATCAGATCGAAATGACCGTCGACGGCGAGCGCGTCTTCTTCGACACCGTCGGCGGCGCGACGGATGCGACCGCGGTGTTCGCGAATCCGACGAACGCATCGGACGCGATCGACGCGCGGCTGAAAGCGCGTGTGCGCATCAAAGCGGGGCCGCACGTCGTCGGCGTCGCGTTCGTGCGCGACATCAGCCAGGGCACGCGCCGCCTGCAGCCGTTCGTGCGGAGCTCGGCCGACACGTACGACATCACCGGTCGTCCACACGTCAACTCCGTCACGGTGACCGGCCCGTACGACGCGACCGGTCCGGGAGACACGCCAAGCCGCAGACGGATCTTCATATGTCGCGAAGACGCATGTTCCCGGAGGCTTGTTGCGACACTTGCTCGCCGCGCCTATCGTCGTCCCGTCTCAGCAGCGGATCTCCAGCCGCTGATGCGGTTCTATCAGGACGGCCGCAAGGAAGGTGGGTTCGAGCGGGGCATCCAGTTCGCCCTCGAGCGGATCCTCGCCAGCCCCGAGTTCGTATTCCGCGCGGAGCCGGATCCGCCGCGCGCGGCGCCAGGATCCGTCTATCGCCTCGGCGATCTGGCGCTCGCCTCGCGCTTGTCGTTCTTTCTCTGGAGCAGCATTCCCGACGACGAGCTGTTGGCGGTGGCGAGCCAGGGCACGCTGACTCGTGACGAGACCTTCGACCGTCAGGTCCGCCGCATGCTGGCCGATCCGCGCGCCGGCGCGCTCGTGAGCAACTTCGCGGGACAGTGGCTGCAGCTGCGAAACCTGAACAGCGCGCAGCCGAGCTCGACCGAGTTTCCGGACTTCGACGACAACCTGCGTCAGAGCTTTCCGGCGGGAAACCGAGCTGTTGTTCGAAACCGTGATGCGCGAGAATCGCAGCGTGCTCGAGTTGCTCACCGCCGATTTCACGTTCGTCAACGAACGGCTCGCACGGCACTACGGCATTCGGAACGTGTACGGCAGCCAGCTCCGTCGCGTGGCCGTCGCCGATCCGGCCCGCCGGGGGATTCTCGGCCACGGCAGCATTCTCACCGTCACGTCCCACGCGGATCGGACCTCGCCCGTCGTCCGTGGAAAATGGATTCTCGAGAATCTGTTCGGCGTGCCGCCGCCTCCGCCGCTGCCCGGCGTGGCGCTCAAGGAAGAGGGCGACGATGCCGCGCCGAAGACGATGCGCGAGCGGATGGAGCGGCATCGCGCGAACCCGGAGTGCGCGAGTTGTCACCGGCTCATGGATCCGCTCGGCTTCGCCCTCGAGAACTTCGATGCCGTGGGCGCCTGGCGCACCACGGAGGCGGGGAAGCCCATCGACACGTCGGGTCAGCTCATAAGCGGCGCGAGCGTCGACGGCGTCGTCGCGCTCCGTGAAGCGTTGCTCAAGCGTCCCGAAGTGTTCGTCAGCACGGTCACCGAGAAGCTGCTCGTATATGCACTCGGCCGCGGTTTGGACGCGACGGACATGCCGGCCGTGCGTACAATTGTTCGGAGCGCGGCGGCCGACGGCTATCGGTTTTCGTCGCTCGTGCTCGGGATTACCAGGAGTACGCCGTTCCGCATGAGGGTGGCGGCGGTTGACGCGCGATGAAGGTAGAACACGGTGCGAAATTGACTTTGTGTTCTTTGTGAGCTTGGTGGTTCTGTTCGGGGACGCATTATGTTCATCACCAAACTGAGCCTTCCGCGACGCACGTTCCTACGCGGCCTTGGCGCCGCGTTGGCGCTGCCGCTGCTGGACGCGATGGTGCCGGCGGCGACCGCGCTCGCGCAGACCGCGGCCTCGCCGGTCCGGCGCCTCGGCTTCGTCTACTTCCCGAACGGCATCATCGTCGACAAGTGGTTCCCGTCGACGGCGGGATCGGCGTTCGAGTTCTCGCCCAGCCTCAAGCCGCTCGAGCCGCATCGCCAGTCGCTCGTGGTCGTCAGCAACCTGTCGCGCGCGGGAACGGCCATCGGCGATCACGCCGTGAGCTCCGCGGGATGGCTCACGGGGTCGCTGGCCAAGAGAACTGAAGGAGAAGACGTCCGCGCCGGGACGACCATCGATCAGATCGTCGCGCGTCAGATCGGCAACGACGTGCCGTTCCCCTCGCTCGAGGTCGCCACCGAGGATTTCACCGGGTACGTGGGCGGGTGCACGCCCGGGTTCAGCTGCGCCTACATGAATACGATTTCGTGGGCGACGCCGACGACGCCGCTGCCGATGGAGATCAACCCGCGGGTCATGTTCGAGCGGATGTTCGGGCGCGCCGGCACGGCGGAGCAGCGCGCCGCGTGGACGCGGCGGAGCCGCAGCATTCTCGACTCCATCACGGGCGACGCCGGCCGCCTGAAGACGGGCCTCGGCTCGCGCGATCGCGAGCGGCTGGACAGCTATCTCGATGATGTCCGTGAGCTCGAGCGGCGGATTCAGCAGACCGAGGCGCGCGCCGAAAAGGACATCGTCCACGTCGACGCGCCCGGAGGGATTCCGGAGCGGTTCGACGAGCACGTAAAGTTGATGTTCGACCTGCTGGCGATTGCGTATCAGGCCGACATGACGCGCGTGTTCACGTTCATGATGTCGCGCGAGGCGAGCCAGCGGACGTATCCCGAGCTCGAGATCAACGAGCCGCATCACGGCATCTCGCACCACTTCAACGACTCGGCCAAGATCGAGAAGTGCGCGCGGATCAACGCGTATCACGTCGGCCTCTTCGAGAAGTTCGTCGAGAAGCTCCGCTCGACGCCCGATGGCGACGGCTCGCTGCTCGATCATTCGCTGATCTTCTACGGGGCCGGCATGGGCAGCGGCAACGCCCACGCGCCCGACCCGCTGCCGCTCGTGGCGGTTGGCGGCGGCACGCGAGGCGGCCGGCACATCCAGCCGATGGAGAAAACGTCGATCGCCGATCTCTGGCTCGGCGTCGCGCATCGCTTCGGCGCCGACATTCCCTCGTTCGGCGAGAGCACGAGCACGCTGCAGCTGTGAACCAACACGACGACGATCAACGCAGAGATCGCCGAGAACCGCAGAGAAAGCCAATCGAGTACTTCTCCGCGATCTCTGCGATCTCTGCGTTGTACGTCGTGAGGTCTGGTCGCATTCGTGCTGCCCTTGTCGTGTTCGCGCTTGGCGTCGGCGGTCTTGTGGCTGCCGCCGACAGAGACGGCACGACGCCGCTTCACTGGGCCGTGCAGCGGGACGACGCGGCGGAGGTGACGCGACTGCTGAAAGGCGGCGCGCAGCCGAATGCCGCGAACCGCTACGGCATGACGCCGCTGACGCTCGCGGCCATCAACGGCAACGCGCAGATCGTCGATGCGCTGCTCCAGGCCGGCGCCGATCCGAACGGCCGCCTGCCGAGCGGAGAAACAGTACTGATGACGGCGGCGCGCACGGGCTCGGCGCCCGTGATTCGGGCGCTGGTCAGTCGCGGCGCGGATCCGAACGCGTCCGATCGCGTCGAAGGGGAGACGCCGCTCATCTGGGCCGTGTCGGAGAATCATCCAGAGGCGGCACGCGCGCTGATCGAGGCGGGCGCCGACGTGAACCGGCGATCGGCGCCGTCATCGCTGCCGAAGTTGAATTTCGGGACGTCGGGCATCGTGCCGATGGCGCTGCCGAAGGGCGCGTTCACGCCGCTGATGTACGCGGCGCGCCAGGGCGCGGTCGAAGCCGCGCGCGTGCTGCTCGACGCCAACGCCGACAGGAACGCGACCGATCCCGACGGCACGACGGCGCTCGTCATCGCGATCATCAACGCGCACTACGATCTCGGCGCGCTGCTGCTCGCGCGCGGCGCGGATCCTGAAATCGCCGATGCGTCGGGCATGGGCGCGCTCTACGCGGCCGTGGACATGCACACGCTCACCTGGATGCAGGGGCGACCGGCGCCGAAGACCACGGACCGTCTCTCCAGCGTCGATCTCATCAGGCTTCTGCTGGAGGCCGGCGCGAATCCCGACGCGGCGCTGTCGTCGCCGCTCCTCCTCCGCCATCACGCGCTTGGCGATCCGGTGTTGGGCGCCGGAGCCACGCCGCTGATGCGCACGGCAAAAACCGGCGACGTCGTCGTCATGCGGATGCTGCTTGATTACGGAGCGGATCCGACGCTCGTGCAGAAGAACGGGACATCTCTCTTAGGGGTTGCCGCCGGGCTCGGCTGGCGCGACGGCGGGGGAGCGCTGCCCGTCTACGATCGCGGCTCGGAGTCCGACGCGATCGAAGTGATCAAGATGGCGCTGGCCAACGGCGCCGACATGAACGCCGGCAACGACGTCGGCGACACCGCGATGCACGGCGCCGCGATCCGGGGCGCCGACGAGATCATCAGGTTCCTCGCGTCGCACGGCGCGAAGGTCGATGCCAAGAATCGCCAGGGACGCACGCCGCTCGACGTCGCGCTGCGGCGTCAGGATCGGTCGCCCAGCACCGTGGCGCTGTTGAAGGAACTGACGGCCGCGATAGCCCGGGATTTCACTCGATTCTCGAGCCGACGATGTCCAGGATCTGCGGTTCACGACGCTGCAGCAGACCACCCTCCCAGTCGAGCACACGGCGATACAGCCAGATCATCACGACCGCCTGAACGGCGCCGAATACCAGGTACGCCGGAAACCAGGCGAACCAGTTCATGACCGAGAGCAGCGCTTCGATGCCCAGCGGAATCAGCGTCAGTCCGAGGAGCATGGGCACCACCACCATGAACAGGAGCGGAGCGAAGCTCCGTATGCCCTGGTGTCCGGCCGGCATGCCAGAGCCCGGCTTCAGGGCGATCGGACCGATGATGGACAGCAGGTTCCCAGCCAGGCAGAACAGCAAATACATCGAGACCAGCTGGAACAGGAGCGCGACGAGGTGGTCGAGCCGCATCGGGTTGAACCATTGCGACAGTCCAACCATCACCACCATCGTCACGAGCGCGAACGGAAGCAGGGAGAGATTCTTCCCCATCAGCACGTCCCGGCGCGGAGCGGGACTGAGGACGAAGGCCAGAAACCCCGCGCGGTCGTAGCCGAACTGGTTCCCAACGGGCCCAACCATGCCGAGAATCAGCACGAGCCCCGCAAGGCCCGACGTGGTCAGCGGGCGAACGAGCTCGGGCGCCGTCCCGCTCCCGCCGGCGAACATCCTGGCGAAGACGACCAGCATCATCACCGGCGTGAACAGCGCCATCTTCATTTCGGACGCACGCATCCACGACCGGAAGCCCGTCACGGCCACCGACGACACGCGCTCCGACATCCACGGGAGCCGCGCATTCCACCAACGCGGTGGACTGACGCGCGGCGACGGCCCGGCCGGAGCGACGCAGCGGGGATTGCCGACGGCGGCCGCGCGTCGTCCGCTGTCGAAATCGCCTCTGTACAAACGGAGTGTGGTTCCGTAGGCCCGCCTCAGGCTGACCGCTCCGATGAGCCCCATCCCGAGCACGCCGGCCCATGCGGGCCACACGCGCCCGTCCGCCGCGGCTTCCGCGCCGTAGGCCAGCCAGCCCGGTGGCACGATCATGTTGACCATCCGTGCCGTTTCGTAGCCATCGTCCGAGTCTCGAGCCGGCGACGCCGGACGGCGCGTGCTGTACTCCTCCCGGGTGATGCGCCCGGCCGCGAGATCCTTGTCCAGTGTCCTGATCACGCTGCGTTCGCGCTTCGCGCCGCTCCCTCGCGCCGGGGCCCAGGTTGATCCACAGGTTGGGGAGTTGGAACAGCAGGACGAACATGGACCGGCACGACCGCCATGATGGTCCGCCGGCGCCTCGGGTTTTCCATCATGCTGGCCAGCCACCCGCGGAACTGGTACGTCACGGCGGTCATCATCAGGAAGAACGCCGCCACCAGCGGAAACAGCGACAAGCATGCCGGGTCCGCGCGAGAGCACCAGTCCGGCGGACAGGCCAGTCATCGCCGGCAGCATCAGGACCAGGCTGAGGCTGACGCTCGACCCGAGATAGTTGATGAGGAAGGCGCCGGTCGGCGAGACCGGAAGGTGCAGGAACCGGTCGAGCGAGAGCGCGTCGGAACGTTGAAGCTCGGACATCAGTCCGACCAGCCAGAAGAACACGAAGCCGACGATGGCGCCGTCCCAGACGACCATCACGGCTCTGGAGGGCCCGGTGCGCAACGCGAGGAAGCCGACCAGGAACCCGACGATCAGCGTGACGCCGCCGCCGGCCGTCATCAGCACGGTGACAATCGCGGAGACGACGGCGCCGCCCGGGCCGGACCGCCTGGTCTGATTGACGGCGAGCCGCCAGCGCAGCCAGACGAAGGTCTTCAGATGCGCCCAGTTCACCCGCTGCGGGCCTCCTCGTCGAGCCAGGACAGCTTGCGCGTCGCCGCCTCGTCGGCGCCGACCTTTTCCAGAAAGCGTGCCTCGAGGGAGCCGCCCTGGCGGATGTCGTCGAGCGAGGCCTGTTCGACGAGCCGGCCCTTCGCGATGATGCCGACGTGCGTGCAGAGCTTTTCGACGACGTCGAGGACGTGCGAGGTCAGGAACACGGTGGATCCACGCCGGACGAAATCGGCCAGCATGTCCCGAATGACGCGCGACGTGACGGCGTCCACGCCTTCGAACGGCTCGTCCAGAAACAGGAGATCCGGATTCGGCAGCAGGGCGGCGGCCAGGGCCAGCTTCTTTCTCATGCCGTGCGAATACTCGAGCGCGAGCTTCTTCTCCTCGTCGGCGAGTCCGAGCAGCTGCAGCAGCTCGTCGATCCGCGCGCGGATCGTGTCCCGAGGCAACAGGTACATCCGGCCGATGAAGGTGAGGTGCTCGCGGGCGGTGAGGTTCTCGAACAGCGCCAGGTCCTCGGGAACGACGCCGATCCTCTGCTTGGCTTCGAGCGACTCGCCGCACGTCGAACATGTTCCTGCCCAGCACGAGCGCTTCGCCCTCGGAGGCGGCCAGCAGACCGGTGAGCATCTTGATCGTGGTGGATTTGCCCGCTCCATTGGGACCCAGGAAGCCATAGAAGGTGCCGCGCTCGACCTGGAGATCAAGGCGGTCGACGGCCGGCACTCCGCCGAACAATCGCGTCAGCCCCTTCGTTTCGACAGCCAGTCGCATGGACCCTTTACCGGTTGGGTTCGTAGACCACTCCCCCTTTGAGGGTGCGGTGAATCCGCGTCACGTTGCGAACGTCCTGAAGCGGATCCGCATCGAGGATCACGAGGTCGGCGAGCTTGCCGGCCTCGATCGTGCCGAGATCCTTCTCGCGGCCGATCATCCGCGCGGCGTTGATCGTCGCCGCGCGCGAGCGCATCGTCCGGCTTCAGCCCGGCCTCGACGAGCAGCTCGAGCTCGATCTGCGTCGACACGCCGAGAAAGACGCCGAAGAATCCGCTGTCGGTGCCGAGCACGATGGGAATACCGGAGTCGAACACTTTCTTGACGTTGGCCTTCTGAATCGGCAGATGCTCTTTCGTGAAGGCCGTGTTGTTCACAAACGACTCGAACTGCCTGACGCCCGCCGGCGACGAGAAGGGTTCGTAGATGCGCGGCGGCTGCAGCGCGGCCTTGTCCCAGTTCGGCGCCTGACGTCGAGCCCACGCCGCCACATCCGCCACGTCGTTGAACAGCGCCATCGTCGGGACGTAGATCGCGCGGTTGCGTTTCATCAGATCGATGAACTCCTGATCGACCGGTTCGTCGATGATGCCGTGCATCAGGCCGTCCACGCCCACGCGGAGCGCGTCCTTCGCGTGCTTCAACATCGGCGCGTGCGCGTACACCTTCAAGCCCTGCTTGATGCGCTTCGTTGACCAGAGCCGTCAGCACGTCCAGCTTCATCACCGGAAACGTCTGGTTCATCATCCAGCTCGCTTCGTCGCGCTGGACCTTGATCGCGTCGACGCCGGCGGCCTTGAGCTCTCTCGCAACCGCTTCAGCCTGTTGCGGCGTTTCCGGCGTCGGACTGCCTTGCCCGAACGGGTCGCCCTTCATCGTGACGGCGGGCCCGGTCGAAAAGAAGCGCGCGAACGGCGCCGCATCTTCAGACGAGGCAGCCTTGAGCGCGGCAAAATCCTGCAAGCCGACTGACGGATTGAACACCGTCGTGATGCCGAGGCGAGCATCCGGCGCAGGTTGCCGCGAAGATCCTGCTGCAGGCGCATGCTTCCGCTCAGGAGGTGATTGTGCATGTCCGCCAGGCCGGGAATCACGAACTTCCCGCGGCCGTCGATGACGGTGGCACCCGGCGGAACGCGTCACCGCTCCGCGACGTCCAACCTGGGTGATTTTCGGACCGTCGATGACGATGACGGCGTCCTCCAAGGGTGCGCGCCCCGCGACGTCGACGAGCGTCACGCCGGTAATGGCCTTGAATCGCGATTCCTGCGCCTGAAGCGTGCAACAAGCGAAGCACGAAGACCAGCAGCGTCAGCATGGATTTCATGCGTCAGATACTAGCGCCACTGGCGCGGCCAGCCCAGACCGATTCCTCGACGCGCAACGCTCGATCGCCATCGTGAATCAGATGCCGCACCTGTCAGCTTCCCAGCGGGTGGTTCCCTTCGTCGCGATGATGAGCGCGTTCTCCACCCCCTCGGCTTGAGCGAGCAGGCGTCCGCCAGGAGCCCACACTGCGCTCTTACCCACCGATTGGTAAGTGCCCGTGGACGCGCCCTGATTCGCCATCAGGGTCAACATCGAGAGATCGGCGGCGTATTTCTGCAGCCTCGGCGTATCAGTGATGTACCACTCGTCCGTCAGGAATACGCCGGCCGCGTAGATGCCCGCCCCCTGCTCGGCGTAGGTTCCCGGATGAGAAGGGCGCGATGAATCGGCGCAGATGGCGATTCCGATGCGTTCGCGTTGAACGTCAAGCGCCACAGGCGTCTGGCCGTGGGAGAAATATGCGGTCTCGCTCGCGCCAAGATGCATTTTCCGATACGTGTTGATTTCACCAGCGGGCGTGAAGATAAAGGCCCCAATGGCGGGCTTGTCGGTCCCGACGCGGATGGGCGCTCCGACAACCAGCGTGATGCGATGCTGCAGCGCAAGATGCCGGAGCGACGTGAGCCGACTGTCGTCGGATGAACACGCCAGCGCGGCCCCCAGGTCGGGTTCGTATCCGGTGAGCGACAGCTCGGGAAAAACCAGTACCGACACGTCACGCGCGACGGCCGCCATCACGGCATCCCGGTGGGTGGCGATATTCGCCGCGATATCTCCTCGCACCGAGGGAATCTGGGCGGCAGCAATCCTGAAATGGCTCATGGCGTATGTGAGAATCGACTGTAGCTTATCGTCTGGCCGGTTGCGGCGCGATTGTCGTGCGCCGCTGGCGCCTGACCACCTCCGGCGCTATGCCAGGGTGACAGAAGTCGGGAGACGCGGAGTATGATCCCGCGAGGAGACTCACACATGAAACGACTATTTGCGCTTGTCGCCGTCTTGGCGATTGCGGCCCCGGTGTCCGCAGCCACTGTCGACGGCATGCGTATCCAATCCGCCGTCGCCGGGGCGGGCAATCAGACCATCATCCTCGTGCACGGCTGGACGTGCGATTCGTCGTCGTGGGATGCGCAGGTGCCCGTGCTGGCGAAAAAGTACCGTGTGATCACGATCGATCTACCTGGACACGGGAAGAGCGAGTCGCCGAAGGACGGGAAGTTCACGATGGACCTGTTCGCGCGCGCGGTCGAGGCGGTGCGCGCCGAGGCCAACGCTGACAAGGTCGTGCTCGTGGGCCACAGCATGGGCGCCCCGGTCATCCGCCAGTACGCGCGGAAGTTTCCCTCGCACGTCGCCGGACTCGTGGCCGTCGATGGTCCGCTCGACATGCGCGGCTTCGGCGCCGCCGGCCCCGGCGGCCGCGGCGCCTTCACACCGCCGCCGATGACCGGTCCTGAAGGGCTCAAAACGCGCGAAGGCATGATTCGCGGCATGTTCACGCCGCAAACGCCAGAGCCGGTGCAGAAGCACGTGCTGAAGATGATGCTGGCGGCGCCCGAAGCCACCGCCGCGGGCGCCATGCAGTCGATCCTCGATCCCTCGCTCCGCACAGACGAGGTGACGCCGATGCCGGCGCTCGCCATCGTGGCGGGCACCGGTCAGCTGCCGAACGTCGCCGAGACGCGCAAGGTACTGCCGGCCTTCGAAGAGACGCAGATGGCAGGCACCGGCCACTTTGTGATGATGGAGAAGCCGGAGGAGTTCAACCGGCTGCTGGTGGCGTTCCTGGACAAGGTGAAGTGAGCCGCCAGTCAGGCACAGCTGGAGCTCACACCCGCGCGGGTGGTTGATAGAGCTGAATCAGATTGCCGCAGGTGTCGGCGCAGACCGCGATCGTCACGGGTCCTGTCTTCGTCGGCTCCTGCGTGAACACGACGCCCAAGCCTGTCAGCCGCCGCCACTCGGCGTCGATGTCGTCTACCTCGAACGCAGCGATGGGGATCCCCTGCGTGAACATCGACTCCTGAAACGTCCGCCCGGCGGGGTTGGCGTTGGGCTCGAGCGAGAGCTCGAGGTCGTCCCGTCCCGGTGAGACGACGGTGATCCATCGGTACTCGCCGACAGGAATATCGTGTTTCTTCGCGAAGCCAAAGGTATCCGTGTAGAACTTGAGAGCCTTCGTCTGATCGTCAACCATGAGGCTGGTCAGTTTGATGCGCATGCGTCGAGTCTGACAGAAGGGCCGGTGAATGCTTCTCGAAAAGTGCGAAGGCCGCGGCCATGAGTAACAGACAGCCGGCGGTCCGGGCGACGCCGAGCTCGCCGCCCCGCCACACCGACGATCGAATGTGCCGCCGGTACGCGGATGGGGGAACGCCGACGCGGCGGGCGAACATGTCGCTGAAACTGCCGAGGCTGCTGCATCCCACTTCCATACATACCTCGGTGACCGAGTAGTCGCTCGAGGCCAGAAGGTCTTTCGCGCGATGAGAGGCCGGCTTCCCTGGCGATGTCGGCGATCGGAACGGGCGTTTCCGGCGACTCCCGCAGCCGATCGCGCGCGCGGCACAATCGCCGCAGAGCCTGCCCAGACAACATCACCGGTCATCGTATCAGGCTGTCATTCCGCCGTGACTGCCCCGGGCGCAGAATGGGTCGGCGCAGACGCTGCTTCGGCGACACCGACTTGATGACGATGCGTCCGCGGCCACTGCGCGGCAGCGGCGTCTCGCCGTCTTTGATCGCCGCGGTCAGCAGGTCATCGATCTCGCGCCGGTCGAGCATCGCGGCCGACTCGAGCCGGACGAAGCGCCCCCGGTTGCCGCTGCCGATCAGCAGGTGGTGCGGATCCGGGAGCGTCGCCCCGTATAAGAAGTAGAGATTGACGCCGCGAGCGTACACGGCGAGCGAGACGAAGGCATCCGACTGCCGTTCCGACGAGGCGAAGGCGATCGCGAGCGCGTTGTAATTGTCATACACCAGCTCGATTGCGGTGGGCAGCCGACGGCGCAGCGTGGCCCGGGCCTCGCGCACGAGCTTCCGGATCGCCGGATCGAACCTGTCGATGAATGTGTTCAATTGCCTGGCCGGCGAAGTCGCCGCCGCGGGCGCGCGTCGCTTCATGAGAGTGTCGGGCCCTGATCGGTGGCGTCCGCGATCGCATCGCCGGCTTGCACCCGTGCATCATAGATCGCGGTTTGTACGGACGTCACTTCGTGCTCTTCGTCCGTCGTGATGACCAGGCCCTGCGAAACTGACTGCCGCCAGCGGTGAAGAACCGCAACCCAAATCAAGTCTGGCCGTCTACGATTGCTCCATGAACGAACAGACGACTCGCAGCGACTATGCGATCCGCCTCGACCGGGTGCTCATGTGGCTGGTCGATCATCTGGACGAGACGCTCGACCTGGGCCGACTGGCCGACGTGGCCTGCATGTCCCCGTATCACTTTCACCGGATCTATCACGCCATGCAGGGGGAGACCGCCGCCGAGACGGTGCGACGGCTGCGCCTGCACCGGGCTGCCGTAGAGCTGATTGCCGGTGAGCTGCCCGTGTCGCGCGTCGCGCGTCGGGCCGGGTACGGAAGCCACGAGGCGTTCACCCGGGCGTTCAAGGCGGCCTATGGCGTTCCGCCGGCGCGCTACCGGGCCGCGTTCGTTCCCATGCCGGAGAGATCCAGAACGGAGGACACGATGGAGACTGCGGACACTAGAATCAGCTATCAGGCGACGACACAAGTGCTACCGGCAATCACGGTGGCGGCGCTCGCGCACCGAGGGGACTACCAGACGATCCCCAACACGTTCGGACGGCTGGCGACGATGGCGGGAGCGCTCGGCCTGTTCGGTCCTGAAACGCGATCGTTCGGAATCTATTACGACGACCCGGCGGCGACGCCGGCGGAGGCGCTGCGGTCCGAGGCCTGCCTCACCGTGCCGGACGACTGGACGCCGAGCGGCGATCTCGAGCGGCGTGAGATTCGCGGAGGCCGCTATGCAGTAGTGTTGCACGTCGGTGCGTACGCGGAGCTCGCTCGCGCGTACGAGTGGCTGTACGGCACGTGGCTCGCACAGAGTGGCGAGGAGGCGGCCGACGCGCCGTGCGTGGAGGCGTATCTGAACGACGCACGCAGCGTTCCGCCGGCCGAGCTCCGCACCGAGATCTGGCTGCCGCTCCGCTGAAGAAGCGAGTGGCGAGGAATGACCCACGCTTCGGCATCCTGCCCAGGAGTCCGAAGCCACGATCGGGCGAAGGTCCGTGAGAGCGGGCAGACTTCACCGGGCGCCGTGCCGCCGCAGCGCTTCCTGCACGGCGCTGTTCCCTTCGGCCATGGCGAGCAGCGAGTCGGGCGCCCCGTTTCCAGGTGCGTTGATGTCGGCGCCGGCCGCGACAAGCCGATCCACGACCGCCACGTAGTCGGCTCCACGCGCCCGGCAATGGACCGATCCGTGCGCCGTCCATCCAAGCGGCGTGCTGAGATGCGTCGGGTCCCTGGCTTCGAGCGGTCACGCGGCCGCGTTCGAGAAGCATCTCGACCATCCGCACGTTGCCCAGCCAGCACGCGGCGTGGAGCGCCGTGCCGCCGTCCTGGCCGGGCGCGGTCTCGTCGAAACCCAGACGGAGCATGAGCTCGGCGACTCGGTGGTGGCCGTGGAAGATGGCCTGCGCCAGGTGACCGTGGTCGGCGCGCGTCAAGACGACGGCAGGAGAGACGCGTCCGCCTCGAGGAGGGCTCGTGCGGCGCGTTCGTCCGCCGCCATGACGGCGTTGATGAATTGCGAATGGGCGCGCGCGGGCTCCGAGCCACGAGCAGATCGTGGACGTCCTTGTGCCCGAACTTGAGCGCGACGTCGTGCGGCGACATGCCGAAGCCAAGCGTCCAGCAGTAGATGTGCATCGGCGGGACGGGCGCGTAGCCGGGCTCGTTAATACGAGCGGCCGCGGCGGCCGGGTCGGCGTCGAGCAGTCGCGCCGCCAGACCGAGGTCGCCGAGGCGCGCTGCCATGTAGATGTCCGGCGTGGCGCCGCGCTCGAGGAGGCGGCGGCAGACGTCCGGGCGATCGACGAGCGCGTACTGCGCCGGCGTGGATTTGTGATCGATGCAGCGCGTATCCACGTCGGCGCCGCTGTCCAGCAGGAAGTCGGCAATCGCGACGGTCTTCGCCTCGTGGAGCGGCTGCTGGCCGTCCCCTCCGCGCGCGTGCACGAGCGCGGGGTCGGCCGCGACCAGTCGCTGCAGCTCGTCGAACCAGCCGAGCCGCGCCGCCACATTGGCCGTCAGCGTCGCGCCGCGACTGATGAGGAATCGCGCGGTGTCCTCGTTCGCGTTGTCGAGCACGGTGTACGGGCCGTTCTCCCAGTCGCTTCGCAGGTTCACGTCGGCGCCGGCGGCGATCAGCACCTCGAGCATCTGCGCGCTCTTCGCGGCGATGTGCGCGGCACGCTGGCCGAAGTCGAACATCGGCGTGTTGATCTCGTGCCGAACGTGCGCGGATGCGAGGAGCTGTCGCACGCAGCGGCACGTCGCCGCTGCTGACGGCGTCGCGAAACGCCTTGATGTCGCGTTGCTGTTCGAGGTTGATACGACCTCCTTCGCCTGCCAGGTCACGCAACTCGCGCGGATAGAGAAAGGGGCCCGCCCTCGTGCGAGAGCGGGCCCCGTAGTACCCAACGAACGATCCGAGAGGGCCGGGCTAAACACAGCCGGCGCAACGCCGGCCGGCGCATCGGTCGCCGGCCCTGCGCTATCAGAAGTCGACCTGCACGCTGATCCTGGCGTACCGCGCCGGCGTAATGGCCGTCGGCGTCAGCCACGAGCCACCCGGGACGAACCCGAAGTTGTAGTTCGTGACCGTGTCGGCGTTCATCAAGTTGAAGATGTCGATCCCGACCAGGGTCCGCGTCGTTCCGAAGCGGATGATTTTCGCCACGCGCAGATCGATGTTGTTGCGTCGCGCGCCCCACATCGTGGCCGGCGCGATCAGGTTCACGCTGTTGAAGGCGCCGGTGAGGCCTCGACCGATCTGCGCCGCGACGGCCGCCTGATCGGCCGCGGTCAGCGTGTAGTCCGCCCGCATGGAATCGCCGGGTATGCTTGCCCACGTCCCGGCCAGTTGGACATCCACTTTCGGGATGACGTAGCTCGCGAGTCCCCTGAAGTCCGTTCTGTAGGGTTCCTCGATGCGGCAATAGGGGTTGTTCACCGACAGCGAGTACGGGCCGCCCCCGAGGGCGTTGACGTTCGCCGTCACGGAGCTGTTGCTCAATCCCGTCGAGCCGGAACCGAGCTCCGGCAGTTTCTCCCGTACGGCGCAGCCGTCCGCGACCCTACGTCCGGTGCTCGTACCAGCCTGCACCGTGAGTCCGCCCCGCAACCTCGCGACGACCGAGACATCGACGCCCTGCCAGTTCTCCGTCTGATCGGCGAAGTTCCCCGAGGCTTGCGCGAGCTCGTCCACCAGCCCGACCTTGGCTGGCACGAGGTTGTACAAGCTGCTGATCGTCTGCCCGCCGCCGCCCGGCAGCCGCGAATCGACCGGCGCCTTGATGCTGTACGGCGTGTAGTCCGTAAGGAGGGTCGAACGGTTGTCCACGACGTACCAGTTGCCCCACCAGTTGCGGTTGTAGCTGACCGTCAGCGACACGCGCGGCGCGATTTCGTGTTGGACGGCCAGGCCGAGCGACCAGTTGTTCGGCCGGGTGCCCCAGCCGCCGACGAAGGCGGGATCGAAGGAGCGGAAAAACGCCTTTTGCCCGAGGGCCTGGTTGTCCATCCTCGAGCATTCGCCGTTGGCTGCCGGGTCGTTGAGATTGCAATCCGGCACGAAGTTGCCGCGCCGCGGGTCGCCAACCGGGAGCGCCGGCACACCGGCAACCGGGGTGATCCCGTCGCCCCAGCCGCGTGTGGTGTTCACGGCCGTGCGAATCAGCGGGTTCATGTCGATATCGTTGTTGCTCGCCGAGATGGCTTCCAGATACTTGCCGACGTTGAACCTGATGGCCGTCTTCCCGGTCCCGAACAAGTCGTAGGCCACGCCTACCCGTGGCGTGATGTCCTTCCAGTTGTACCCAGGGGTCGACCCGGCCGGATAGAAGACTTCCACCGGGGCGTACGGGAAGGCCGGGCCGCCGATGCCCTGATCTGGATAGTTCGAGGTCAGCTGGTCGTACCGCACGCCGCCCTGCAGCGTCAGCCGGCCGCGCGTCCACTGGTCCTGCGCGAAGAAGTTCATGGGGACGAGATTGCGGATGTACGTCGTGTCGATCGGCCCCACCGAGATGGTCTGGGTGAGCTGGTTCGGCACGCCGAGATTCGTCCGGACCTGGGCGACCTGGGTGAAGTTCTTGTAGGTCTGTGACGGATTGCTGAACCCGCCCTGATAGCCGAACTTCATGTTGTGCGCGCCGGTGACATATGTCAGCGACCCGTGCAGGCTCGCCAGCGACCCGATCAACGACTGCGTGAATCCACCCTGCCCCGGGGCTCGCGGCATCCGCGAGACCAGGCCCGGGATGCAGTCTTGCCTGGCGGCGCAACCGGGCTCGCCGGTTTGCTCCAACCGCTGGATCATCGCCGGGTTGTGTGTGCCGTCGTTGCGCAGGTGAAAGCGGTACCGGGCTTGATACATGCCCCAACCGGCCTCGGCGAGCAACCTGCCCGAGATCGGCGACTGCCAACTGGCGTGGGGCTGACGCGACGGGATGTAGAGCACACGGTTCGACGCTTCCGGCGTCGTCGGCGGCACACCGGCGCCGCCCCCTTGATCGTAGTTCGCGTCGTTGAACTGCTCGGACCAGTGGAGGTTGAACTTGTTGCGCGGCGTCGCCTGCCACGTCAACCGGACGGTCGCCTGGCGCTCCAGGCTGTTGTTGAACGCCTGCTTGGATCGATCGAAGTCCACTGCCCAGCTGTTCGGGTTGCCGGCATTCTTGTTCACGAACATGCCCGGCACCGTCCGCTCCCCGCCGACCTGGCGGAAGACGGTATAGAACCACAGCTTGTCACGGACAATCCGGCCGCCGCCCATCCCGCTCACGTCGTACACGCTGAGGAGCTCGAACGGCGCCTTCAGGCCCGCATCCTTGAGCGCCTGCGTGTAGTTGCTGCCTTGCAGCGCGCCACTCGAGCCGCTGTAGTTGCCCTGGCCGCTGAAGGTGTTCGACCCCTGGCGCGGGACGGCGTTGAAGATCACGCCGCTCGTCTCCGCTTCGGCGAGCCCGCCCGAAATGGTCATCACCACTTCCTGCGAGGCGGCCACCTGCGGCATGCTCCCGCCGCCGCCGCCCGTGCCGGCCCAGCCCATGTTGATGCCATCCGCATAGATCCGCGAATCGTTCGCGCGCCCGCCGTGGATGGACTGGGCCCCCCCTTGCATCGATCCGTTGATGCCGCCGGAGTCCCCATCCGTGTTCATGCCGGGAATGATCGCCTGGATGCCGACGACGTTTCGCGAGGAGGGAATCGTGGCGAGCACGTCCTTGCTGATGATCTGCTGCTGTCGCGTGCTCTGCACGTCGACGATTGGCGACTCGGCGTTCACGGTGATCGTCTCCGCGAGTGCGCCGACTCTCAAATCGGCGTTGATCGTCGCGACGAACGTGCCGCTCAACTCGATCCCTTCGCGCTTGACGGTGGTGAAGCCCGTCAGCGACATCGTCAACGAGTAGGTGCCAGGCCGCAGGTCGATGATGCGGTACTGGCCCGTGGCGTCGGTGACGACCGACCGGGTCTTTTCAATCAGTACGGGGCTGGCGGCTTCAACAGTCACCCCCGGCAACACGGCGCCCGAGGTGTCCTTGACGACGCCGGTGATCGCGCCTTGCGCATACGCCGCAGACGGTGCGAGCAGCGAGACCAATACGACTAGCAGGGATCGCGAGAATCGCCGGACCAGGCTCAGCATTGCTGTCCTCCTCCTTTACGTTCAAGGTGCACAAACACCAGCGTGCGCGAGGGATGGCGAGGAATCCTTGGATGACCTGTTACTTCTGACCGGGGGAGGCTAGCCTTGGCACGCAGGCATGTCAAGCTGAATTGTGGCCCGCTCGGCCGTTTTTTTAGCGACCGATTCGACTTTTTGAAGTGAGGACGGCCTCCGTGAGATCACCGAGCTGACTTGCGGTGAACTGGTTGCCTTCGATATTCGCCACCATCTTGCCTTGGCGGTCGATGATGCCGGTATGGAGCGAGTGGTTCATCAGACCTTCATCCGGAAAGAAGTCCACTCCGAACAGGTGACAGACGCGCTGCACGTCGGCGGCCGGCCCGGTGAGAAAGTGCCAGGTCGCCGGGTCGGCGTCCCACCGGCTGGCATACTGCGCAAGAACTTCCGGCGTATCGTGCACAGGGTCGAACGTCACCGTCAGCAGGACGAGATCGCGTCCGAGCTGCGCTTTGAAACGCTTCTGGAGGACGCCGAAGTTGTTGGCGATGCGCAGGCAGAAATTGGGCAGCGCACAACTGGTGTAGACGAAGTTGACGGCGACGACTTTCCCGCGCAGATCGGACAGCGCGACCGGACGGCGCTTCTGGTTGGTCAACCGGAAATCAGGCACACTCTCGCCGATGGCCAGCGCTTTTTGCGGCGCCGCGCCCGCGATTTGCGTCAGCAGCTTCAGACGGCTGGCCGCCAGGGGATCCTGCTCGACGCTCTGGTACCGCACCAGACGAATGCGCTCGGCATGTGACGACTTCTGGTCGACGACGAGCATGAATTCCACGACGGCGCCGGGTACCAGGCCGTCCAGGTCGTTTCTCTGACGAACCTCGAACGGCATGGTCATCGCCTGCATGAAGCCGGGGATGGCTTGAATCGAAGCGGTGAAGGTGTTGCGCGAGGGATCGACCTTCAGCACCATACCGGTCACCGGGTATTCTTGTGCCGCGATAGGCGACTGGACCGCCAGCAACAGCAGCACGCCAGGCACGCATAGCGTGCCTGCGAGGGAGCGGCGCGGGGCGAAGGGGAGACGTCTCATTCAGCCTTCCTCGTTCCTCCCAGTGTCACCGGACGGCGTTCGATCCTGGTGTAGCTCTGCGCCAACTCGGTGATCTCCACGGTTTGATTCTTCCCACGGCCCGCCACGCGCTGGCGTGTACTGCTGGCGGGCCACCAGATCTCGAGCTCGACGATCCGCGCCGCCTTTCCCAGGCCGATGTGCTGTTCCAGGGGCGAAGCGCCGAAGGACCCGCCACTCCCGACAACGCGATAGATCGAACGTATTCCGCGTCCCTCGTTCTCAACAGTCACTTTGATTCGAGCGCCGATCGCCGCCCGGTTGGTCGTGACACCCACGAGTCTCAGGTTGATCCAATCGTTTCCGTGACCCGGATTCTCGAACAGTCGCAGTGGATGACTGTCTCCAGGTGTTGCGCCGCCGATTTCAGCGACGATCTCCTCGTCGCCGTCGTTGTCGAGATCGGCAAAGGCGATACCGTGCCCTTTGTGCAGCTCGCCGGTTCCGGAGGATGCGGTGACATCGACGAACGATTTCCCCGCATTGTTACGAAGGAGCACATTGGGAAGGAGCGACGCGTAGGACGGATTCCCCGTGCCGAGATAGATATCGGGAAAGCCGTCGTTGTCGAAGTCGCCGAAATTCGCGCCCATGGGCATGAACACCTTGTCGAGGCCGACCTGGGTCGTCACATCACGGAAGGTCCCATCTCCTAAATTCTTGTACAGCTTCAATGTCGCGGCATTATGGGCAAGACCCAGGTATGTACGAACCGATTCGTCAACCGACGTGAAGTAGCTCGTCGCGAAGAGGTCCGACCATCCATCGTTGTCGTAGTCGAAGAACCAGGCCGCAAAACCGTGCCCGGGGCCAGGCACTCCCGCCGCTCGCGCCATCTCGGTGAACGTGTCGTTGTGATTGTTCCGATACAGAAAGCTGTTTCCGTTGAAATTCGAGACGTAGAAGTCCACGAATCCATCGTTGTCATAGTCCGCCGCGCTCACAGCCTTGCTGAACGCGACCCGATCGACGCCGGCGGAGCGAGAGATGTCTTCGAACGCCTGGCCTCCCTTGTTCAGGAACAGCTGCGAGGCGCGATCCTCGTTGCCGACGAACAGATCGAGCCACCCGTCGTTGTTGATATCCGCCCATGCCGCGCTGTTCGTGCTCGTCGCCGGCTTCGCCAGTCCGCTTTGCAGCGGTCACATCGGTGAACGTGCCGTCGCAATTGTTTCGCAGCAGTGACTTGCGTTGGGGTACTTGCCACGCGCCGCGCAGCACGAGGATGTCCTTGCAGCCGTCGTTGTTGTAATCGGTCTGCACCATGTTCAGCCCGCCCAATTGAGTGTCGAGCCCTGCCGCGGACGTCCGTTCGACGAACGTGCCATCCCCCTTGTTGCGGAAGTAGTGCATCGGGCCGCAGCTGTCGAAGTTGGACGTCACGACATCGAAGCGCCCGTTGCCGGCGAAATCGTCGACGATGACGCCTCCCGCCGTGGCGACGACATTCAGGCCGGCTTGCGGCGCCACGTCGCGGAAGCGCCCGACGTCTTCTGTGGACGCGAGCGCGGCCGGCGAAATCAGATAGGCGGGCGGAACCTTGTCCGGATACCGGCCGATGGTCATGTACGCAAGATTGAGAAGCCATCGCACCTCGAGGTCGTCGGGCTTCTGCTTCAGGAAGTTCAGGAAGTGCGCGATCGCTCGTTCCGAGTCTGCGGTCTTGGCGTACGACTGACTCGATCGTAGCGGCAGCAGGCAGATGTCACCGGGCGCGCGCGAGGCGCCGTTGTCGATCTCGGCCTTGTGCAGGTGCGCGACGCCCAGCGCTTCCAGCATCCGCGGTGCTGCAGCGGGCACGCCGGCACGGGCGGTCTCGTAGGCCAGGTTGTACTGATCGAGCGCGCGATCCATCCGGCCGTGATACGCATGGAGTTGAGCCAGCCCGAAGTGCGCCTGCATGAGGTCGAAGGGCGTTCGCACGGCGCGCGTGCTCTGTTTTTCAGGCGACAGGAAAGTCTTCCAGCGACTTCTGCGACGCCGCCAACGACTCGCGACGGCCCTGGCAAATCTGGCGGGGATCCTGGTTCCAGTCGGCGGGTTTGGGAAACGCCCGCAGGAGCGCCTCCGCCTCGACGATCCCGCTCACATCGATCACGTATTTCACGCTCGTCTCTGTCGCGAGCGTGCCCGGGGCGGCCGCGTTCATGTTGATGTTCGCCGGATCGGTGTCGTCGACGACCTTCAGGATGGCGAATCCAGTCGGGATCCGCACCACCGGACTCAGCCGCCCCGGGCCGACGCCGGCGAGGGCGTCTTTCAACACGGGGGGCAACGTCGACAGCGTGACCTTGCCCAGGAGGCCTCCCGCACCCGCAGTCGGATCGATCGATTCGGCCTGGGCCAGACTGATGAAATTCTCGCCGCCATTCAGCCGGGCGACGATCCGCTGTGCCTGCTCCTGCGAATCGACGACGATGACTCGCAAGGTCACGTCATCCGAAGGCGTCACTTGTGCCGAAGCTGCCAGCGCGCCGAGGGCCACCATCAGCCAGACCGCGCCGTTCGCTCTGACGTTCATACAGGATTCTTCCTCAAGTCCGCCATGACGCGCCAGGCCGCGCAAAGCGCGGCCCGCGAGGGAGCGGCGCGGGGCGTAGGGGCCCCGCAAGCGACCGAGCCGGGGTGTGGGGCGGAGCCCCACTAAAACTCGATCGGCTCGTTTGCCCGCCATGGAGTGCGGCAGGGCCGACCGGCCTCGTATCGCCTGAGGTTGTCGGCCAGGCGCTCCACGACATCTCGCCGGCCCGCCCGTTCCGCGGCCTCAATGGCTTCACGCTGCGACAGCACCGCGGCGCTGTACTGGCCCATCTCGGCCGACGCCATCGCCATCGTTTCCGCCAGCTCGATGGTTCGCGGCTGCCGGCTCAGGAGCGTTTGTGCAATCTCCAGTGCGCGACGGCCATCACGAACGCGATTGTCGGGCGCGGCGGCGAACAGACGAGCGGCCATGCGCGCGAATGAAAGCTCGTTGGGATACAGATCCATCGCCTCGGCCACCCGATCGCCGGCCTCCTGATATCGGTTCAGGCGGATGAGCGCGGCTGTGTACCCGAAACGCGCCCTGGACGCGGCGGGATCGATCCTCAAGAGGCGGTCGTACTCCGACAGCGATGCCTCGAGCCGTCCACTGCGTCTCAACGCGTCGGCCAGTCCAAGACGCGCGTCGACGTAGACGGGATCGGAGTTGACGGCGGCGGAGAAGGACTCGATGGCTTGCGGGTACTCGCCGGCCTCGTCGTGCATCACGCCGAGCGCGTAATGCGCCCCGGCGAAGGTCGGCGACAGCCGAAGGGCCTCTTGGAACTGTTCGAACGCGCCCCGCCGGTCGCCCATGTAGAACAGCGCCGTGCCCAATTTGTGACGCGGCGCCGCCCGCGTCGGGGCCAACGTCACGGCCTTCCTGAGATACTCCGCCGCGGCCGCCCACTCGCCTCTGTTGCCGGCGGCATCGGCGTTCTTTTCATAGGTCAGCGCACTGTGGAGCCGTTCGTCGAGCGCCTTCTTCAACGGGTCGGGCTGAATGGGCAGCGTGCCGCGCTGCCGCAGGTGCGATTCCGCGCGGCGACCATCGCCCAGGCCCCGGTACACCATCGCCAGCGGATAGTGAACAATAGACGCTTTGCTGTCGAGCGCCAGCGCGCGCTCGAGAGACTGCACGGCTCGAACGTAGTCTTTCCTGGAGAGCGCCGCGCGCCCGAGGCCATAGTTCGCCGCGACCGAGCCGGGCTGAAGCGACAGCGCTCTCGTGAAGAACTGTTCCGCGACATCAGGTCGTCCTTGATCAAGGGCCGCCTCTCCGAGCCAGGTCATCGTCGGCACGTCGTTGGGCGCCGACCGCAGCGCGCGCTCGAAGGCGGCCGTGGCATTCGGAAGATCTCCTGTCGCCCTATACAGGTGCCCGAGAAAATACGGCCAACGCATGTCGTCCGGTGCAAGCGCCAGGGCATTGTGGAGCGAGGCTTCCGCCGGAACGTGGAACTCGGCCGCCATCAGGAGCGTGCCCATCTCGCCGTATTCGGTCCCCAGATCGGCGTCGCGCGTTCCAGGATCCTTCTGTTTCGCGGCGAGGGCCGCGTAGCGCTCGCGCAGCTGGGCCTGGATCGATTCCTCGAGACGCGAAAGATCCGGCAGCGCCACGACGTGCAACGAGCGTCGATCGACGGCCTTCGGCTCGGTCCTCCCGGCGCAGCCGGCGGCCAGGCATGCGAGCACGCCCAGCGCGATCGAGGCTCTCACCGGCCTTCGCCTTCCTTCAGCGTCGTGTATCGATCGACAGGCACGCCGGTCCACTCTTCGGCGTGCCCGTCTGGCCATTCGACGCGGACTCTTTCAATCTTCGCCGTGTCGCCGAGCCCGACGAGCACTCGCGGATCGTTGGCGGACGCGTAACTGCCATCGGCTCTGGCCCGACGCCAGAGCGTGGGACCGGTCGCGCGAATGACACCCACCCGCGCACCCAGCATGTCGCGCCGCCGCCCCAACACTCTCAGGCCCACCCAATGCTTGCCGGTGCCGACGTGATTGATGAGGAGCCTCAGCGGTCCGTTGTCATTCGCCACGACGACATCGCTATCGCCGTCGTTGTCGACATCGCCAAACGCCGCGCCGCGACTGACGTCGAGCGTCTTCAAGGCCGCGCCGGCGCGTTCGGTGACGTCCGCGAATCGCCCGTTGCCAAGATTGCGGAACAACTGCTTGGGCTGCCGCAGTGAAAATGTTTCGCGCCGCGCGAGCGCGTCGGCCGTGTGCCTCACCGCTCCGTTGACAGTCAGGACGTCCAGCCAGCCGTCGTTGTCGAAGTCGAGCCAGGCCGCGCCGAAACCCGTGTACGGCAGGCTTGGAGGCCTGATGCCCGTGCCGGCGGCCTTTTCTTGAAAGACGCCGGACCCATCGTTCACGTAGAGATCGTGTCCCTCCCGGGCGAGCTCGGTGACGAAGAGGTCGTCGTCGCCGTCCTGATCGAAATCGCCCGCGTCGACGCCCATGCTCCCCTTGGCTTCACCGTCGGCGCCGAGCGCCGCGCCCGCGACGAGCGCCGTGTTCGTGAAGGTGCCGTCGCGCCGGTTGATCCACAACTGGTTCGGGGCGCCGTCATTGCCGACGTAGATGTCGAGCCAGCCGTCGCCGTTGAAGTCGGCGGTCGAGACGCCGAGCGCCGGCCCGAACTCGCGCGCCATGCCCGCGGCGGCGGTGACGTCGGTGAACGTCCCGTCGCGATTGTTGTGATAGAGGTGGCTCGGTTGCGGGCGGTACACGCTGGGTGGACAGTAATCGCGAAGGCTGCCGATCGAATGGAGGCAGGGCTTGTCCGCGTCGATGCTGTAGTACACGTAGTTCCCGACAAACAGATCGAGCCACCCGTCCCGGTCGTAATCGACGAACGCCGCCGAGACGCTCCACCCGCGATCCTCGACACGGCTTTTGGCCGACACGTCAGCGAACGTGCCGTCGCAGTTGTTTCGAAACAGCTGGCTCCGTTCGAGGTTGGTCACGTAGAGGTCGACGCAGCCGTCGTTATCGAAGTCGCCGGTGGCGGCGCCCATCGCATACCCGTGCACCGCGATCCGGCTGGCATCGGTGACGTCGGTAAAGCGCAGCGTGCGCGTCCCGTCTGGGTGGACCTCGAGATCGTTGCGGTACAGTCGGCTCTTCAGCGGGCCCTGCGGCGGGTTCAGCGGGTCGTTATTTCCATTTCCCTTTCCGAGCTTTCCGAGCATCTGGCCTTGCGGGACGAACACGTCGAGATCGCCGTCGCCGTCGTAGTCGGCGAGCGCGACGCCGGGCGGTATGACTTCGGGAAAGTAGAACCCGCCCGTCATGCCGTTGACGTGGACGAAGTCGAGGCCCGATTCACGGGCGCGGTCGGTGAACCACTCCGGCGGGGACCCGCCCTCTCCAAGCGACGGCGCCACAGGCTTCGACGCGGCAGGTCGATCGGAGCAGGAGGCCGCGACGAGCGGAACCACAACGCAAACAAAGAGCACAAAGAAGTCCTTCTCGGCTTTGTGAGCTTCGTGTGCGTTGTGGTTCATGACCCGGGTAACTTCTTTACACGAGAGCGGGCCGTGCTCAATTCGCGTGCGCTTTGTACCAGACGATGAAATCGAGGATGCGCTCGTTGACGTCACGGGCGTGCGCGTAGACGGTCTGCGTGGTCTCGACCGGGCGAATCGTGACCGACGTGAGGTCCGGCGCCGAGAAGTTGGCCAGCAGAAACGCGCCGGGCTTCAGCATGTGTTCAACATTCGACAGTGCCAGCGCCTGCTCGACCACGTCGTAGTAGATGAACACGTTGGTGGCAACCACGAGATCGAACGATTCCCCGTCGAGCCGCTGGGTCACGACGTTCACATCCCGCACGGACATCCGCCGAACGGCGGACGGCCTCGCACGGACGGCCCGCAACTCGACCAGGTCCGCCATCGCCTTCGACCTCGGTGCCTGGGCGGGCCCGCCAATCTGATCGCCGAACGCCTGCCAATACGCGCGAACCTCCGGCACCCACGGTGTGCTCTTCGGCAGCGGCAGGTTCAGCGTGTAGCCGATGTTTCGAGCGGCCCGCGCCCGAGCCTGCGCCACGTGATCGATGATTCGCGGGCTGATATCGAGGAGCACGATCTCCGGATCGTCCGCCGAGGGCGCGAGCCCCAACCGTTTGAGCGAATCGAGAACCGCAAACGGTTGCAGCGTCTGTTGAGGATAGACGTCGAACCCGACGTCCTTGTCCGCGAAGTCGAGGCCGGGGCCGACGATCGCCACGCGTCTCACCGAGCCGGGCTCGAGCAGCCCACGCGCCTTCATCGCCGCCAGGGCCAGCTCGACCGAATAGTTGGGACCGAGCGACGTATCGAGCGACAGGCCGCGGGCGCGGAACAGCCGGGACCGCTTGACGAACTCGGTCATGGGCTCGCCGCCGCTCGTCGCGCCGAGCTCCTCGTCTATCTGTTCTTGTTCACTGGCCACGCGCGTGACGGCCTCGAGCAGGTAATCTCGCGCGGCTCCCTTGTCCGCCGCCGTCGCAACGCGAAGCCCGTGTCGCCGGAGAACGGCGCGGGCGAACAACCGGCGCTCGTCGGTGCCGGGGGCGGCCAGCGCCTCCAGCAGATCGTCGAGGCGGGCCGATATGAGCTCGATCGTCCGGCGCACCACCAGCTCTCGATCCCCTGCCGCGCCCGATTCGACCGCGCCCAGCACCGCGCGTGGTCTCGACGTGAACGAGGTGCCGAACAGCATCCAGTTGACGATAGTGTCTTCGTCGCCCCGCTCGAGCCGCGCGCGGATGTCGCGGTCGTGGCGCTCGATCCAGGCCGGCCAAGTTGTTTCGAGCTGCGCAGCCGTCAGCGTTTTGAGATCGGGAGGAAGCTGGCCCTGAAGCTCGGTGAGGATCGACCGGGCTTCGCGAAAACGGACGAATCGGGCCGGAGCGGCAATGGCCGCGCCTATCACCACGCCCGCTGTGAGAAACAGCAGGACGCCGACAATCCGAACGAGCAAGTTGCGAGTCAAGACTGTCAGGAATCGGTCCATCCTAACCCGTCATGCGGCGCGCCTCAACGAGCATTCTTTGCCGGGGATACGTTCGCAATCGGGGCAGACACCGCGTCGCTTGTTCCGTAGAATGCGGACAGAGGGTGTATGGGAGCGAGGCGTGTCGAACGGAGGCGCCGGATGGCGCGGGTCATCGAGGCGCTGGTGATCGTGATCATGCCGACGTGTGCGCCAGGCATGGCGTTTGGCCAGTGGCTGCACTACCCGACGGCCGACGTGCCGCGAACCGCCGACGGCAAGCCGAACCTGAGCGCCCCGGCGCCGCGGCTGCCCGGCGGCAAGCCGGATTTTTCCGGCATCTGGGGGACGGCCGATCGCAACCCGTGCAGCGGAGAGTTCGGCCGGTTCATTCCGTGCGGCTCGGAGTTGCCGGGCTCGCCGCTGGCGTTGAACGTCGGCACGCGCTTACCCGGCGGGCTGCCTTACCAACCATGGGCCGCCGCGCTCGCCAGGCAACGAACCGCCGATTTGAGCAAAGACGACCCGCACGCGCGTTGTCTGCCCGACAATCCGCCGCGGCCGTACGGCTTGCCGCACCTCACCAAAGCGGTGCACACACCGCGGCTCCTGGTGCTGCTCAACGAAGTCAACGCGATGTACCGGCAGATCTTCGTCGACGGCCGGCCGTTTCCGCAGGACATGAATCCGACGTGGAACGGCTATTCGGTCGGACATTGGGAGGGCGACGCGCTGGTCGTCGAGACGCGGGGCTTCCGCGACGCGCTGTGGCTCGACATGGGCGGCAATCCGATGACCGATGCGGCGAAGATGACCGAACGGTTCCGGCGGCCGAATTACGGGACGCTCGAGGTCGAGATTACCGTTGACGACCCGAAGGCGTACACGAGGCCGTGGACCGTGTCGATGAACCAGGAGATCAGGCTCGATACCGAGCTCATCGACGAGTTCTGCCTCGAGAACGAGAAGTCGTCGCAGCGGATGCTCGGAGCCAGATAGGCGTGACGCCTTGACCTTCTACACGTGTCCGATTTAACGTGTAGAAGAACGAGGCATACACGATGGCGGACAAATCCGACCTGCCCCAGGGCACGCTCGACCTCCTCATCCTGAAGATCGTCGCACTTGGCCCCGTCCATGGTTACGCGATCGCGCAGCGCCTGCAGCAGGTCTCTCGAGACGTCGTTCAGGTCCCGCAGGGGTCGCTCTATCCCGCCTTGCACCGGCTCGAGAATCGTGGTCTGCTCGCCGCGGTGTGGGAGAACACCGACACCGGGCGCGAGGCGAAGTTCTATCGCCTGACCCGGAAAGGCCGCGCGCAACTCGAGACGGAGACGGCAAGCTGGCAGCGATTGACGGGGGCCGTCAGCCTCATCCTGAAAATTCCCGCAGGGGAGCCTAGGTGATCCGGCTGTTTCGTCTCTTCCGTCGCCAACGGCTCGAAGAGCAGCTCGACAAAGAGCTGCGATTCCATCTCGACGAACACGCGGCGGATCTGGCTGCGCGGGGCCACACGCGGGAACAGGCGAGGCGAGCCGCCACACTCGCGCTCGGCGGCGCCGAGTCCGTGAAAGAGGCCTCGCGCGATGTTCGCGGCACACGCTGGCTGGACGATGCGCTGCAGGATGCCCGCTACGGCTGGCGCGCGCTCTGGCAGCGACCCGGGTTTGCTGTCGTGACGCTGTGCACGCTCGCGCTCGGCATCGGCGCGACGACCGTCATGTTCACCGTCCTCTACGGCGTGCTGCTCAAGCCGCTGCCGTATCCCGATCCGGAGCGGTTGGTCGCGGTGTTGACGCACACGGACAAGTACGGCGAACTGTGGGGCATTTCGTATCTCAACTTTGTCGACGCCGAGCTCCAGGCTCGCGCGCTGGCGCCAGTGGCGGCGTGGGCCTATGGGGGAGGCACGATCGGTCAGTCCGGGGACGCGGAATACGCCGAGGGCCGGCAGATTTCCTCACAACTGTTTTCCGTGTTCAACGTCATGCCGTCCCTGGGACGTCCGTTCCTCCCGGAAGAAGACAAGCCTGGCGGGGCGCCTGTCGTCATCATCAGCCATGAACTGTGGCAGCGCCGCTTCGGCGGGAAGCCGTCGGCGATTGGTCTGCCGCTGCTCCTCGACGGAAAGCCGTCCACTGTCGTCGGCGTCGCGCCGGACGGTTTCGAGCTCGACGGCAACGCCAGCGTGTTCACGCCGCTTGGTCAAAACCCTGAACGACGCATGGGGAACCGGCTCGCGAATTTCCTTCACGTCGTGGCCCGTCTCCGCGATGGCATGACGCCGGTTCAGGCGCAGTCCGAGCTCTCCGTCATCAGTCAGCGCCTCGCGGCCCAATACCCCGAAGCAAACGCCGGCCGCAGTTTTCGACTGCAGCCGCTCCTCCAGGAACGGGTCGGCACCATCCGGTCCACGCTCTGGCTGCTCCTGGGCGCCGTCACCCTCGTCCTCCTGATCGCGTCGGCGAATGTCGCGAGTCTGCTGCTGGCCCGCGCGGTCTCGCGTGAACGCGAAGTCGCGATGCGTGCGGCGCTCGGCGCCGGCCGCGGCCGGCTGGTGCGTCAGTGTCTGACTGAGAGCGCGATCCTGGGACTCTTCGGAGGCGCACTTGGTGTGGGCCTCGCAGCCCTGGCGATTCGCCCGTTCGTGCTGCTGTGGCCGGGGAGCTTGCCTCGGGCCGAGGAGATCGCGCTCGATTGGCGGGTGCTGCTGTTTGCCCTCGCCGTGTCCTTGTTGACGAGCCTTCTCTTCGGACTGGCCCCGGCGCTGCGTCTCCCCTCACGCGGGCTGGAACAGGAGCTCCGCGGTGGTGGTCGGACGATCGGCGGAGCGGCCCGTCGTCTCCACAGCGCGTTCGTGATGTCCGAGATCGCCCTCGCTGTGGTGTTGCTCGTGGCTGCCGGCATCCTTGGCCGCACGATGGTGCGGCTCTCGTCGACGGACCCCGGCGTTGACGTCCACAACGTGCTGACCTCGCACGTCGCGCTTGCGCCCGC
Source organism: uncultured Acidobacteriota bacterium (assembly GCA_963755195.1). Taxonomy (GTDB): domain Bacteria; phylum Acidobacteriota; class Vicinamibacteria; order Vicinamibacterales; family CAVVIG01; genus CAVQJU01. The sequence goes on from CAVWIZ010000004.1 coordinate 359,237, forward strand.
CGCGCTGCAAAGCGCAGCGCAGATGCGCGCCGCCTGGCGCGACGTCCTGGATCGTGCCGGCCAGGTGCCCGGCGTCCAGTCCGTCGCGCTCAGCGACATCATCCCGATGCGTGTAGGCCAGAACGGACTTGGCTACTGGACCACGCCTGCGCCGCCGCCATCGGATCAAATGCCCATGGCGTTGGCGTCCTCGGTGTCGCCGGAGTATCTGAAGGTCATGGGCATTCCGCTCCGTCAGGGGCGCTTCTTCGACGAGCACGATCGCCTGGACGCCGAGCAGGTCGTGGTGATCGACGAGGTGCTGGCGCAGCACGCGTTTCCCCGTCAGGACGCCGTCGGCCAGCGTCTCTTTGTTCAGGCGCTCGGTCAGGCTCCGCTTCGCGTCGTCGGCGTCGTCGGTCATGTCCGTCACTGGGGGCTGGCTGGCGACGATCAAGCCCAGATGCGGGATCAGATCTACTATCCCTTCGCACAAGTTCCGGACTCGTTGATGCGTTTGTTTTCCTCGTTCATGTCGATAGCCGTCCGCTCCGATGTTCCACCGGCGAATGTCGTCGAGCCGCTCCGGCGCGACTTGCGCGCGGCCGCCGGCGGCCACACGCTCTATCAGATTCGGACGATGGAGCAGTTGGCCAGCGGTTCGCTTGGCCGCCAGCGCTTTCTCATGATGTTGTTTGGGATATTTGCCGCGGTGGCCTTGCTGCTGGCATGCATCGGCATCTACGGCGTGTTGGCGTACGTGACCAGCCAGCGGGTGCCTGAGTTCGGCGTGCGGATGGCGCTTGGAGCGACCGCTTACGATGTCATGCGGCTGGTCCTGCGGCAGAGCTCTCGCATGATTCTTGTCGGCGCCGCCGCGGGACTCGTGATTGCGATCGCCGTCGCGCGGCTCATCGAGCGGCTCGTCGCAGGAGTGCAGTCGACGGAACCGCTGACGTTCGCCGTCATGATCGCCGTGCTCGTGTCTGCAGGCCTGCTCGCGAGTGCCATCCCGGCCCGCCGTGCCGGTCGTATCGAGCCGATGAAGGCTCTTCGACAGGACTAGTAGCCCGTACACGATGGTTGACTACCCCAACACGCAATAGACTACCGGGATGCTGACGACCGGCCCCGTCTGCCCCAGTTGCGGCGCGGCGCAGCCCGACCCCTTCTGCTCCCGCTGCGGCGAAAAACGCATCGGCGCCCACGACTATTCCCTCGCGCGCTTTTTCGAGAACGCACTCGAGACGTTCACGCACTTCGACTTCAAGGCGCTCAAGGCCCTCCGATTCCTGGTCAGCAAGCCTGGGTTCCTCACGAGCGAGTACATGGAAGGCCGTCGCCGGGGCTACGTCGGCCCGGTGCAGTTGTTCATTATCACGAACGTGATCTTCGCGCTGCTGATCGGCTTCACTGGCTGGGTGCCGTTCAATACGCCGCTGGGCGTCCAGATCACGCAGGGACCTCAGATGGCGCTGAAGCGCTCCCTCGCCGATGCCAGGATGGCGCGCCACAACCTCAGCCCGGATGAGTTCGCGCGGGCGTTCGACGCCGCGGCCAACGTGCAGTCGAAGACCTGGATCTTCTCGATGATTCCCGCCTTCGCCTTGCTGTTGGCGGTCCTGTATGGGTTTCGCCGCTATGTCGTTCAGCATCTGGTCTTCGCCGCACACTTCTACGCCTTCCTGCTGTTGGCGATCCTCTCGTTCGCCCTCCTGTTTGATTACGTGCTCCGGCCGGCTGTGGTGAGATTCAGGTTCCGGGTGGATGGAGAGCTGCTGTCGGTCATCTACATTTGGTCGATTGCCGTCGTCTACTTGTTCTTCGCCCTTCGCCGTGCGTACGGAGATCGCCGGTTGAGCGCCGCCGCCCGGTCTGTCGTGCTGACCATCGCCGTTCTGCCAATCCTCCAGGCATACCGGTTTCTGCTCTTCTTCGTGACACTCTGGGCGATGCACTAGTGTCTTCGTGGTCTACCGGCGTTCCGGATTCTGGATGACGGTCACCGAGTTGTCGGTCTTCAGATACGTCTGCGCCGCGTCGTGAATCGCGCTGCTGGTGAGCGCGGCGATGTGGTCGGGCAGGTGCTCAACCTCTGCCACGTTCTTCCCGCCGGCTTCCTCGTAGTCTCTCGCGATGGCGTTCAGCAGGTACCCGTTGTCCTGGCTGTCGCGCTCGAAGTCGCGCAGGAGCGACCCGCGAACGGCCGCCAGCTGCTGCGGTGACAGCCGCACGTCCCTGATGAAGGCGATCTCCTGCCACACTCGCTGCACCAGCGAGTCGGTCCGCGCCGGATCGCACGTCCACTCGATGCGCAGCGCATATTGCGGACGGGGGAACTTCTGCGTCTCGAGATTCGCGGTGATGCTGTACGTGCCGCCGAGGTCCTGCCGGATGGTGTCGAACAGCCGCGACTGCAGCAGCATCGTCACCGCCCGCATCGCGAGCCTGCGCGGCGCGTCGTACTCGAACGGCCCCGAGAGCACGATCGCGACGTTGCTCTTCGGCGCGATGCCCATGGTGATGGTTTTTTCGATCTTGCCGGCCGGCGGCGCGATGCCGACGTCGCGCCACGTTTCTTTCGCACGCGTCGCGGGCAGGCTGGCGATGTAGGTTTCGACCAGCGGCTTGATCGCGTCGGTCTTGAAGCTGCCGACGAAGACGAATGTAAAGTTGCTCGCGTCGGCGAAACGCGCCTTGTAGAACGCCAGCGCCTTCTCGAGGTTCCACTCGGCCACCGTCGCCGGCGTCTCGGGCTGCCGCCGCGGGTGGTTGCCGCTGAGCGCCGCCTGGATCGTGCGGTTGAACACCACATCGGGGCTCGCGTTCTGGTTCGCCAGCAATGCCTTCGCCTGCGCCGCCATCGCGGCGAACGCGGCCGGATCCGCGCGCGGCTGCGTGAATTCCAGATAGAGAAGCTGGAACATCGTCTCGAGATCCTGCGGCGTGCTCCCGCCCTGCATGCCTTCGCTCGTCTCGCCGATGAAGGGCCGCACGACGGCGGCCTTGCCCGCGAGCATCTTCTCCAGGGCGACGAGGCTGAACGCTCCCACGCCGCCGGTCCGGACCGCATCGTCGGCAACGCGAGCGGACCGGACGTCGGCGTCGCTCGCGAGCGACGTGCCGCCCGGCGCGGTCGCGCGAAACAGAATCTGCTCGGCCCTGAGCGTCGTCGGCTTGAGCACGACCGTGGCGCCGTTCGAGAGGGTCCACTCGGTCAGGCCGGCCTCCGGTCGTTCGGTCGTGCGCACAATCGTGCCGCGTTGCGGCGGCGCGTCCATGAGCGTCTGACGCGTGAGCGTGTCTACGTAGGCTCCCGGCCGGCGCGCCGATGCCGTTTTCACCACCTCGGCGAGCTGCGCCTGGGTCGGCGGCACGACGCCCGAGGCGTCGGGCGCCTGCACGACGACCAGCCGATTGCGATCGGGAAACCAGTCGGCGACGAGGGCGTTGATTTCCGCCAGCGTGATGCCCGGAACGAGCCGGCGATGGAAGGCGAGCTCCTGCCAGATGGTCGGCAGCGCTTCGGCCTGCAGAAAGTTTCGCGTGTACTCGTCGGCTCTGCTGGACGATTCGCGGTCGGGGCTTTGCGTCACCGATCGCTCGTAGCTTCGCATCATGGACTCTTTTGCGCGCGCCAGCTCGGTGGCCGTGAAGCCGAACCGCGCCACGCGCTGGAGCTCGGTGATGAGCGCGTCGAGGCCCCGCGCCACGCCGTCGTTCGCGACGAGGGCTTCGAGCGACGGCCTCGTCGCGCGTCGCGCGTCAGCGGAAACAGCTCGCGTCCCGCCCTCGCTTCGAGAAACGGCGGGTTCGACCCTTCGCGCAGCTCGTTGAACCGGTCGCTGAGCATGCCGCCGAACAACTGATCGCGGATGATCTCGCGGTAGCCGCCCACGGTGCCCTGATTGCGGGCGGGACGGAGGTTGGTGAGCTCGACGACCGTCGCCGTGGTCTCCTTGTCGGTGACGATGGCGTAGCGCGTGCCGGGACGATCCGGCACGTCGAAGGTCGGCCGCGGCCGCGCGGGCTTCGGCGCCTCGAGAGCGCGAGAAATGCGACTTGATCATCGCGACCGTGGCGTCGCGATCGATGTCGCCGACGGCAATCACGGCCATGAGATTCGGCCGGTACCAGTCGCGGTAGAAGCGCGTCAGCGGCCGCACGCGACGCGTTGGCGATGATGTCGGGGTCGCCGATGACCGGGCGATCCGCATAGCGCGATCCCTCGAGCTGCGCGCGCCGCACCGTATCGGCCGTGCGCTCGCTCGCGCCAAGGTTCATGCGCCACTCCGACAGCACGATGCCGCGCTCGCGCTCGATGCCGCTCTGATCGAACGAAGCGCCCTGCGCCCAGTCCTCCAGCACGAGCATCGCGCGGTTGAGGACTCCGGGCACGTCGGTCGGCACGCGGAGCGTGTATTGCGTGTCGTTGTAGCGGGTCGAGGCGTTCGCGTCCGGCCCGATGCTCAACCCGAGCGACGACAGAAACTCCCAGGAGGTCTCGCGCCCGGAAAGTTCTGCGTGCCCTCGAACTCCATGTGCTCGACGAAATGCGCCAGGCCCTTCTGGTCGTCGTCTTCGAGCACCGAGCCGGCCTTGACGACCAGCCGCAGCTCGGCGCGACGAGCCGGCCTGCCGTTCGGGCGGACGTAGTAGCGAAGCCCGTTCGGCAGGGTGCCGACCGTCGCATCGGGGTCCACCGGCATCAGCTGGGAGAGTGTGTAGGAGGCAACGGACGCCGCGGACGTCTCGCGTCCGGGAGCTGCCGTCTGGCCTGTGACGAGCGGCTGCGCGGCCAGCACGCTCGCGGACAAGCCCAACAGGAGGAAGAGGCGTCGGAAAGTCACCTCACTATGCTACTTCGGGACCGACCACTGTTAGTCACCAGTCACGATCCACGAGCCACCAGTCGTGAGCCAGCCGGCTAAGGAGTGGCGGCGGCTGCAGCGGCGACAAGTGCGGCGAGCGCCTCGTCACGGCTGCCTTTCCCATCGAGATATGGCTTCCAGATCTCCAGAACGGCGGGTCGCAGGCGCTCGGCCGGGACTCGGGCGCCGGAGAGCGACAGCCGCCAGATCTGCAGCGAATCCACCACCGGTACGTGTTCTGGATGCAGCCGCCGGACGGCCTCACCCGAGGTGAAGAAGATTAGCGCGTGCGACAAGTCCACCGGGACGGTGACGCTGCGTGGCGTGGCCTGCGCGCGCAGCATCGCCTCGACGTCGTTGTCCCACTGATGCATGCCTTCGTGGAAGACACCTTCGAGCGGATACCAGCGATCGTTCGCCGGATTGGGGTTGGACGACAGAATCATCACGTTGCCCGTGTACCAAAAGGCGCCCGCGAAGTTCGAGTAGGCGACGACGTGCGTGGGGTAGGGCCGCTCGGGCCAGCGCACATGGTAGGCACGTGTGAGGAACGAGACGATCGCCGGACCATCGCGTTCGATCGCCTGCTGCAGCGCAGCGACGTACTGTTCGTTCATCGCGCGATGGCGCGTCCACCACCCTTTGCGATAGATCGGCGCCGCCCGTTCGAGTGTCGCTCGTGCGGCCGGATCCAACGTCGAGACGGGAAAGGCGGGGACGTCACCGGTGTTCGCCAGCCTGATGGTGATTGCGGCGAGCGGCGCCTGAAAGAACGACGTTTGCCGGCTCAGCCCGCCGGCGTACGTCGAGACGACCTCCTGCCACGTCTGACGCTCGTCGTCCGTCAACGAGTTGAGTCCCCGCTGTTCGTCATCAGGCGCGCTGACGACGGCCGGCTGTTTCGCGTCGGCCGCTCCGCTGTGCGCGCGGCCCAGCACGTACAGGTAGTGGTGCAGGTTCAGCCAGAAGTCGTTTGCGGTGAAATGAAAGAGTTCCGTCGAGCCGCCCTGCGCCGCGGCCAGGGTCAGGGCGCTCGTCACCAACGGGGCCAGCAGCCACGCTCTCAGACGCATTCGATGCCTCCCGCGATCGCGCGATTGTCGCGATTGTATCGCTCACGTTTTGACGACACGAACGAGTTGCCGGTTGGGATCGCGCCATTGTAGCGGCCGGCCGGGCCAGCCTCGAGCCCCAGTGGAACAAACATCTGACAGGCCGTGTCATATGTCCGGGCCGACCTGCATGTCGTCACGAGACACCTTGCACTTCTACTCGTGGCGCTGTATATGTAGAAGGCAGAGGTGTATGGCTGACGGGGGAACGCGATGACTTTGTGGACCCTGATACGCCGCGTCCTCCGGCGCCGTGGGCTCGAGCGCGAGCTCGACGCCGAGCTTCGCGACCACATCGAGCGTCAGGTCGCGGATGGGGTTCGCGAAGGACGATCGGAAGCCGTCGTGCGCCGCCAGATCCGGTTGACGTTTGGCGGGCTCGACCAGGTCAAAGAGGCGTGCCGCGACGTCCGCCGCCCGCCGGCCCTGGCCGACTTGGGCGCCGATCTGCGATTTGCGTGGCGAACCCTCGCCAAGGATCGGTGGTTCACCGCCGGCGCCGTCCTCACTCTCGCGCTCGCCATGGGCGTGGCGAACACGACGTTCATCCTCACGTACGCCAATCTGATGCGCGATCTGCCGATGGAGCGGCCCGAGCGCGTCGCGATCATGAGGACGCTCGATGGACGCGGCCAGGAGGGCGGCGTGTCCTACCCCGACTTCGAGGACTGGCGCCGGGGCTCGCGGGTGTTCGACGGGACCGCGGCCGCCTTTGCGACGGGCACCATCAGCCTGGGGCGGGACGGTGCCGTTCCGGAACAGTTCGACGGCCTCTATGTGTCTGCCGACACGTTCACCGTGCTCCGCGTCAAGCCCGTCCTCGGCCGTGATTTTTCGGCGGCTGACGATCGTCCTGGCGCCGAAGCCGTGGCCGTCATCGCCAGCAACATCTGGAAGAGCCGTTACGGTGAGAGCCGCGACGTGCTGGGCCGCAAGGTCTTCGTGAACGCCAGGATTCCCGCGACGATCATCGGTGTGATGCCCGACGACTTCCACTTCGTTGACACGGTGGATGTCTGGTTGCCGCTGTCCCAGATGCCGGGATCGACGCGTCAACGTCGTGATGCACGTGGGCTGCTCATGATGGGTCGTCTCCCCGACGGCACAGATCTCGATCGCGTTCGGGCCGAGCTCTCGCCCATCGCGGCGAACCTCGCCGTCACCTATCCAGAGACGAACAAGGACGTCCGGCCTCTGGTGAACTCGTTCTACGAGGCGTACAACGGGGGAATGCTGCTGACCGACACCCTGACCCTGACGCCGCTGCTGGCCGCCGCATTCGTCCTGCTCATCGCGTCCGCCAACCTGGCGAATCTCCTGCTGGCACGCGCGGCGTCTCGATCGCGGGAGATCGCGATCCGCGTCGCGATCGGCGCCACGCGGTGGCGGATCGTGCGGCAACTGATGATCGAGAGCCTGCTGCTGGCGCTCGTGGCATGGGTCCTGGCCGTCGGGTTTTCGTGGCTCGCCCTGAAACTCTCGTCGTCGGTCGTCGACCTGCCGTACTGGCGTCTGAAGATGGACGTCCGTCTGCTCGCTATGCTTGCTGCCGTCGCGCTGCTCACCACGGGGCTCTTCGGCCTGGCGCCAGCACTCCATGCCTCGGGTCGAGGGACCGCCGATGGGCTGAAAGCTGGCGGTAAAGACGGCGGGCGCATGAGCGCCACGCCGAAGACGCGGCGCTGGACCCATGCGTTGCTCGTCGGGCAGTTCGCCTTGACGCTGGCCCTCCTGAACGGCGCCGGTCTGACAGCGAAGACCTTTTACAAGTTCTATGACCTCGACCGCAATGTGCAGACGTCGGATGCCGTCACGACGTTCATTCGACTGCCGCCGCAGAGATACGCGACGCCCGAGCAGCGGGTCGCATTCCATCAGCAGTTGCGGGACCGATTGATGGCGGTTCCCGGGATGACGGCGAGCACCGTCGCGAGCGTGGCGCCCTTCTCGCACGCTGGCGGGCGCCGGCTGACTGCCGTGGACGGACGGCCACCGAGCGATCCGCCCCCGGACGTCATGACCGTGGTCGTGGAGCCCTCGTACTTTCACACCGTCGTCCGCGGTCTCGTCCTCGGCGAGCCTTTCTCCGAGTTGCACGGGACTCCGGGGCACGAGGCGGCGATCGTGAACCAGCGATTTGCCGAGGTGTACCTCGGCGCCGGGAGTCCGATCGGCCGTCACCTCGAGTTCCGGCCGCCAACGGCCCAACGGTCCTACTCGAGAGAAGCCGAAGCCCCGCCGCCGCCGGTTCGCGTGACGATCGTCGGCGTGTCTCCCGACATTCGGCAGGGTCAGGGCGACGCGGTGCCCATGGTGTATCTGCCGTTTCGGGCCGAGGCGCCGGCCGGTGTCACGCTGATCGTGCGCGGCTCCGGCGGACCTGCCCACGTCGTGTCGGCGGCCCGCAACGCGGCGAACGCGATCGATCCGGATCTCGCGCTTGGCGTCGTGCGGACGCTGGACGATCTGCGCGATCGATCGAGGTCGCCCGCGGCCGGGAGCGCGTCGCAGTTCACGAAGATCGGCGGCCTGGGGCTCCTCCTGTCCGGGGTGGGCCTCTATTCGGCGATGGCGTACGCGGTGAGGCGCCGGACGCAGGAGATCGCCGTCAGAATGGCCCTCGGCGCCCAGGCCACACATGTGCGCTGGCTCTTCTTGAAGACGAGCGCCTGGGTCGTGGTTGGCGGGCTCGCGGTCGGCCTGCCGGCGTCCCTGGCTATCGGTCGCCTGCTCCAGAGCAATGTGGTGCGCACCGACGCGAGCGACTCCCTGATGCTCATCGCGATGGTCGCCGTCCTCATGACCGTGGCGTTGATCGCGTCTCTCGTTCCGGCGCGGCGCGCGACGCGCGTCGAGCCGACCACCGCATTGCGGATCGAATAGCGATGTCTGCAGAAGCGCCACTGGCTTCGGCGGTTCTCTTCGTTCCCGAATTGCCGACGATGCCGGCGTGGTGGCGTGTCCTTCGTCGCGTCGCCGTCGTCGGTGTCCCGTGCCTGCTGGTCTGGTTGCTGCAGCTGGGACTCCTGTGGACGTACCAATCACGACTGGTGTTCATGACCAGCGTGAGTCGGGAGTTGGCAGTCGCACCGGTTCCGGACCCGTTTCGCGGCGGCCAGCTGCACACCGCTGATGGTTTGACGCTGCGGAGCGTCGCCCTGACGCACAGGGACGCTCGCGATCGTTACTGGGTGCTCTTCTGCATGCCGGCCGGCGGATCGCTCGGCGCCAGCCGGATTCAGAACCACCTGCACACGCTCTGGAACTTTGGCTACGACATTCTGGCGTTCGAGTACCGCGGCTTTGGCGCGAACGTAGGTCGCCCTAGCGAGCCGGGGCTGTATCTCGACGCCCTGGCGGCCTATGAACATCTGACGCGCGACGAGGGAGTGGCGCCGTCTCGCATCATTCTAGCCGGCCGCTCGCTGGGCACGGCGGTGGCAGTCGAGCTGGCGACGCGCGTCGACGCGGGCGGACTGCTCCTCTTCAGTGCCATCGACTCGGTGCCGCTGACCGGCGCGCGCCTCTACCCGTGGTTGCCGGTCCGATGGCTCGCGGCCTATCAGTTCGACAGCCTGTCGAAGGCGCGGCGCGTCGATCTGCCGGTCGTGCTCGTCCAGGGTTACGGCGACCACCTGGTGCCGTTGCCCGTCGCCAGATCGCTCTTCGCGGCTTTTCGCGGACCGAAGCAAATGATCGAAACCGCCGGCGGGCACGACTTCTCGGGATTCGTGAAGGGCTCGCCCCTGTACGAGACGCTCGATCGGTTCTGGCCGATCGGCAGCATCCATCCCCGCTAGCACCTTACTGTCGGGCGAATCATTTGTCGGCGGTCGGTGTCTAACTGCCGACTGGAGGGCGAGCGCCGATGCTGGACTTCGATGTTCTCACGTCGGTCCTGTTCGGTTCGTTCGCGCTTGCGTTGGCGGAGCGGAGCGCCTTTGAGACTGCGACGGGGTACGCCGCGCTCCTCACGATACTGCTGGCAGTCACCGCAAGCGTGAGCGTGTTCGATCGCGCCTCCGGCGGACTTGCGATTACGCTCGATCTCGACGAGCAGCCGGTGCTGCCGACGCAGCGTCTGAACCTCGCGAAGTGAATCTAGTCGGGCCCTGTGGGCCCAGGTGGGCTGTCTCGGATGGATCGGTACCACTGACGACGAACAAACGGGAAACGCTGAGCACGCTGAGCACGCTGAGCACGCTGAGCACGCTGAGCACGCTGAGCACGCTGAGCACGCGAGCCGCGAGAAACGACTTATTCGAAGCTTGTGAACCGTGGACCCGACGCGGCTGGCCTGCAACGCAGGCCGAGAAGGCGGAGCGATCAGGCCCGGACGAACGACGACGAAGCCGTGACGTGTCGTTCGTCCGCGCCTGATCGCTCCGCCTTCCGCCGCTTCGCGGCGCCGCGTCGGGCGTCATCTCCGCGGCCTCTGCGAACTCTGCGTTGATCGTCGTGACTGGTAGTGAACCATCGTGTACGGGCCACTACAGCATCGCGATCCTGGCGCCGAACAGGATGAGCACGACGCCGAACACGCGGTTGATGGCGATCTTCGATGTGTCCAACCGGGCGCGAATCATCGGCAGGTGCAGTGTCTGAACGAAGACGATCCAGAAGACGGCACTCACACCGACCATGACCGCAATGAGGAGTGTCGTCTGGGCGAACGACATTTCCGGCGTGATCAGCTGACTGAACACGCCGAGATAGAACAGGCTTCCCTTTGGGTTGAGCACGTTGTTGACGAAGCCTTGCCAGTATGCGCTGGTGGGACGCCCGACCGGCCGCTGCATCGGGCCCCGCTTTGGTGGTGTCGCGACTCCGCAGACTCTGAACGCCGAGGTAGACGAGGTAGATGGCGCTCGCCACGCGCAGCACGTTGAATGCGACCGGGCTCCGCGACAGCAGCAGGGCGATTCCCAGCGTGCAGTAGCCAATGTGCACCATGTTCCCGGTGAGGACGCCAAGAGCGGTCAGGCCGCCGCACCGCCGATCCCTGGTCAACGTGTTGCGCATGACCAGGATCATGTCCGGCCCGGGACTGAGCATCGTCAACATCGTGACGCCCGCCACGAGCAGGAGCTTTTCGGTCATGTCGCGACCGCTCAGCGGTTTGCCGACTGGAACAAACGGCGAAGCTCTTCAGAGAAGTTGACGATCAAGACGAACTTGCCGGCTTTTGAAGAGGATGCCGACTCCGGAGGTTTCATGACGGCTATCCGCTGTCCGTCGGGATGAACGTCGAAGCCCAGGGCCGGACCCTCGAACCACACGCGCGGCTTGTCGGCACGGAACACATCGCGCTGCGTGGAATATGTCGCGACCATCACCTTCCCATCGTCCGTCCGAAAAAACAGCTCTCTGCCGTTGCGAGACCACTGCGGCGACAGGCCGCCTGCCGTCGACACCTGCCATCGGCTGCCCGGCCCAGGAAATGGGCTGACGTAGACCTCGTTCATGCCCGACTCGTCAGACTGATAGGCCAGCCATCGTCCATCCGGTGAAAAGGCCGCGTCCGCTTCGTTGGCGCGGCCGGTGACGAGCGGCTTCGGCTGGCCGGGCTTCCATCCAGACACCTCATTGCGCTCCATCGGCAGGACCCAGATGTCCTGTGCGGTGTCGCGTCCGGTTTCCCTGAACGCCAGAAACTTGCCGCTCGGGTGCCATGAAGACGGCCAGTGTCCCAGCTTGGTTTCCGACAGACGCTGAGCGTTGCCGGTCCCGTCAGCTCGCTGCCAATAGATGCTGTCGACGGCGTCGCGAGTGGACCTGAAGGCGATCCGCTGTCCGTCCGGGGTCCAGACGGGATCCGCATCGAGCAGCGGATGGGACGTCAGGCGCGAGAGGACGTCTCGCCGCCACTCATACACCCAGATGTCCTGCTGAATCGACATTGCCAGGCGCTCGCCGTCCGGAGAAAAACGGATGCCCTCGGTACGCTGCCGCCACGGCCCTCAATGGTTCGGACCTGCCGTCCCGTCCCACCCAAAACAGAGAAGGCCTGGCGGCCTCGCCCACAATGGGGATGTACGCGAGCGAACCGTCTTGCGAGAACGAGAATTCAGCGCCGCCCGTGCTCGGCGCGCTCGTCACAGTGCTCAACACTGGCGACGCCTGCTGTCGGATCTCGAGTCGACCCAGATCGAACGGCGCCGCGAACAACTTGCCCTGGCTCATGTAAAGCAGATAACCGTCCGGAAGGTATCTCGCGTAGTACCCGCCGCGCTGCACCGTTTTGGGTTCGCCGCCTCCAAGCGGCTGCACTACCAGGTTCGCGCCCTCGTAATTCCCAACGGTCACACTCGCGGTGTAGAGCACCGCGCGACCGCCCGGCAGGACCTGGGGCCAGCGGTGCGTCAATTCGCCGGTCCGAAGTTTGGTCAACGGCTCCGGCGTTCCGCCATCCGCCGACACCTTGAAGAGCGGGAATTCTCCCGCGCTCGGCGTGAACACAATCGATCCATCGTCGGACCAGCTGCCGCCGCGATCTTCGGGCGCATCGCACAGCGTGATCGCGGTGCCGCCGCTGACCGGCGCCTTCTTCAACTTTCCGCCGGCAAAGAATCCGATCCAGAGACCGTCGGGAGAAAAGAACGGGTGCCGAGCGCCCTCCGTTCCGGCAAGCGGCGAGGCTTCGAGCTGATCGAGCCGCCGGACGAACAGACGGGGCCTCTCGCCGGGGGCGGCACTGCCCGCAAACGCCAACACTCGTCCGTCCGGCGACAACACGACGTTGGACCCCATTGCGGCCATCGTGACGTCGGCGCCGAGGTTGGCCGCGAGGCGTATGACGGACAGTGGGGCAGCCGCCTCGCGCCAGGGAGCCCACCACGCGGTGGCTGCCGTGGCCAGCACGCCAACGGTCACCGCCCACGGAAGCGCTTGCCGCCACTGCGCTCGCGGCTCGGATCGACCAGGGATCGCCGAGTCGGACGACGTCGCGGCGTCCGGATGCGCGATCGCGTCCTCGATTGCAATGCGAGCCTCTCCGATATCGCGCAGCCGCCGCCGCGAATCGCGCGTGAGACATCGAACGATCACCTGTTTCACGGCCGGCGGCGTCCCTCGAGGAAGCGCGTCCAGGTGGATGTCGCCCTTCAGGACGGCCGCCAGCGTGTCGGAGACCGTGGCTTCGTCGAACAGCCGCCGGGCCGTCAGCATTTCGTAGAGGACGAGGCCGAAGGCCCAGATGTCTCCGCGTTTGTCGACCTGCTGGCCGCGCGCCTGCTCGGGACTCATATAGGCAGCGGTGCCCAGAATCGCGCCGATCTCGGTTCTCGCCGGCGTCGTGATCGTAGGCGAGTGCGATCCGCTCAGAGACGACACCGCCAGATCCGTCGCCTTGGCCAGCCCGAAATCGAGCACCTTCGCGGTGCCGTCCGGACGGATTTTCACATTCGCCGGCTTGAGATCGCGGTGAACGATCCCCCGCTCGTGGGCGACTTCCAGCGCCTCGGCGATCTGCCTGGCGATGGCGAGCCCCTCGTCGACAGAAACGGGACCGAGCGCGATCTGGTCGGCGAGCGTCGGCCCCTCGACCAGCTCCATCACCAGGGCGTAAGTGCCGTCCCATTTCTCGAGCGCGTAAATCGCTGCGATGTTGGGATGGTTAACCGCGGCGAGCGTCTTCGCCTCGCGCTCGAGGCGTGTGAGCCGGTCGGCATCCTGAGCGAGCGCCGTCGGCAGCACCTTGAGAGCCACCTCCCGGCCGAGCGTCGTATCGGTCGCGCGATAGACCTCGCCCATGCCGCCCACACCGATTTGTGCGATTACGTCATAGGAGCCGATGCGTGTGCCGGCCGGCAGAGCCATGGGTCGGCTGATTATAGAGGGGAGCGAAGCTTCACCACTCTCGAATCCCGGTATCATGTACCCGTATCCGGCCAGGCGCGACGAGATGACCTATATGAAGCGCGTCCTCTGTATCGTGTTCGCCGTTGCCGTGGCGACCACCGCGACGCTGGGACAAGAGAGCGGCGGGGCCTCGCACAGGGCAGGCGCGCGGCATGATCAACACGTACTGCGCCGGGTGCCACAGCACGGCGGTCCATGCCGGCGGTGTGGCGCTCGACTCCCTGTCCCTCGATGCGGTTCAGGATCATGCCGACGTCTGGGAAGCCGCCGTGCGCAAGCTGCGCGGCCGGCTGATGCCGCCGCCCGGAAGCCGCCAGCCGGATCAGCGCGAGATCGACTCGTTCGTGGCGTGGATGGAGGCGAAGCTCGATAGCGCGGCGACGGCGGCGCCGCCAGCGCCGAAGGCGGGCCACGTCCCGATGCAGCGCATGACGCGCACCGAGTATGGAACGGCCGTCAACGATCTGCTCGGCATCGAGCTCGACGCCGAAGCAGCTGCTGCCGGCCGAGATCGAAGTCAACGGGTTCGAGAACATCGCCGCGGCGCTGAGCGTCTCGCCCGCCTTCCTCGATCAGTATGTCGCCGCCGCGCGGCTCGCCGCGCGGCTGGCCGTCGGCGAATCCGTTCCCAAGGTCGCCAGCGCCCACTATCGCCAGGCCGAAGGGCGACGACCAGGCGGTCCACATCGACGGGCTTCCGCTCGGCACGCGCGGCGGGATGAAGTTCAGGCACAACTTTCCCGCGGACGGCGAGTACCGGTTCACGATTCCGGATCTGGGCGTGGACCTCTATACGCGCGTGGTGGAGACGCGCCACACGCTCGTCATCCTGGTGGACGGTCGCGAAGTGTTTCGCGAGTCGATTGGGCGGTCCCGACGACATGCGGACCGTCGATCGCGGCGGCGCGCCCGGACGCGCCAAGGTGATGGAGCGGTTCGCCAACATTCCGGTGCAGGTCAAGGCCGGCACCTACGACGTCGCGGTGACGTTCATCGAGCGCGCCCGTATCGAGTCGGATGAATTCGTGGGCTTCCTGCCCGGGCGACGAGTTCAGCCGCGGCGACCGGATGCCGCGACTGGTGGACGGCGTCCAGGTCGTGGGGCCGTTCAATTCTCCCGGCGTGTCGGAAACCGCCAGCCGGCGGCGGATCTTCATCTGCCGCCCCGGCAAGCCGAACGAAGAACAGCCGTGTGCCCGCCGCATCGCCGAGAACCTGGCGCGTCGCGCGTTCCGCCGGCCGGTGACGGCTGACGATATCGATTCGCTCATGCCGTATTTCGAGCGCGGACGAAAGGGCCGCAGCGGCGGCGATTCGACTCGGGGATCGAGCAGGTGATCGCCGCCGTGCTGGTCAGCCCCGAGTTTCTGTACCGCGCGATCCGAGACGCCGACGAACGCCGGCGATCGCGCCGCGTTCCCCCTGAGCGACCTGGAGCTGGCGTCGCGGCTGTCGTTCTTCCTGTGGAGCCAGGGGCCGGACGAGGACGCTGCTCAAGGTCGCGGCGGCGGGCCGGCTGCACGACCCGGCGCGCTCCGGGCCCAGGCGCTTCGGATGCTGAACGACCCGCGCGCGTCGAGTCTGGTGCGCAACTTCGCGATCAAGTGGCTGGATCTGGACAAGCTCGCTGAGGTGCAGCCCGATCCGAATCTGTTTCCGACGTTCAACGAACAGCTGCGGCGGGACATGGCCGTCGAGCTCGAGTCGTTCGTCGCGAGCGTGCTGCTCGAAGATCGCAACGTCGGCGATCTGCTCACGGCCGACCACACGTTCCTGAACGAGCGGCTCGCGCGGCACTACGGCATCACCTCGGTGCTGGGACCGCAGTTCCGGCGCGTCACGCTCGACGATCCCCGGCGGCGGGGACTGCTGGGCAAGGGCGCGATGCTGCTGCGGACGTCGTACGGCAACCGCACGTCGCCGGTGCTGCGCGGCGCATGGGTCATGGGCAAGCTGATGGGGACGCCGCCGACGCCGCCTCCGCCCGATGTCGACACCGATCTGTCCACAGCCCAAGGGGCAGGCGCCGAAGACGCTGCGCGCGCGGCTCGAAAGCCATCGCACGCAAACCGGGGTGCCGGCAGTGCCACGGCGTGATCGATCCGATCGGTCTCGCCCTCGAGAACTTCGATGCCGATCGGCCGATGGCGAGACCGTCGATCTCGAAGCCAAGGCCCCGATCGACGCCAGCACGGTGCTGCCGAACGGGCGGGCGGTCGATGGCCCGGCCGAGCTGCGCGCAGGCGTTGTTCGGCGGCAGGGACCTGTTCGTGCGGACGCTCACCGAGAAGCTGATGATGTACGCGCTGGGGCGGGAGCTCCGGTATTACGATATGCCCCAGGTTCGCGCGGTGGTTCGCCGGGCCGGGGAACAGGACTACCGGCTGTCGGCGATCGTGTCCGGCATCGTGACGAGCGATGCGTTCCGGATGCAGGCGCACTCCGCCGAAGCTACGGTGCCCAAGGCCGCCGTTCGTCGAGGCTTCGGCGGCCAGGTGCGTACGCTGAGAAGGACTGACCATGTTCCTGACGAAGACGACACCTGTCCCGCCGGACCGTGCTGAAAGGCGCCGGCGTCACGCTGGCGCTGCCGCTGCTCGATGCCATGATTCCGGCCGCGACCGCGCTGGCGCAGACGGCCGCCGCGCCGAAGCTGCGCACGGGATTCTTCTACATCCCGCACGGCGCGATCATGGGCAACACGTCGCACGGCCCCGAGATGGACCGGTGGACGCCGAGCGGCTCGGGCGCCGACTTCAAGCTGAGTCCGATCCTGAAGTCGCTCGAGCCGCACAAGCGCTACGTCACGTCGTTCGGGAACCTCCAGAACCAGGCGATGGTGGGCGGCGTGCACAGCCTCGCGCCGGCCACCTGGCTGAGCGGCACGAGGCCCGACAAAGGCTCGCGGCGCGAGCATGTCGACGACGCTCGATCAGGTGGTGGCGCAGCACATCGGCCAGAACACGACGCTGCCGTCGCTCGAGCTGGCGTCGGAAACCACGCAGCAGGCGGCCGCCTGCAGCAGCTCGGCGTGCTACTACAACACCACGCTCTCGTTCCGCGATCCGCATTCGCCGCTGCCCGTCGAGTACAACCCGCGCAAGGTCTTCGCGCAGCTGTTCGGGGAAGGGGACACGCCGGAGGAGCGCGCCGCGATCTCGAACCAGACGAAGAGCCTGCTCGACCGCATCACCGAACGCACGAGCGCGCTTGCGGCGCGACCTGGGCGCGGGCGATCGGGTGGTGCTGGACAACTACCTGGAGACGGTGCGCGAGATCGAGCGGCGCGTGCAGCTGGCGTCGAGCCGCGACCTGTCGGCCATCGAGGTGCCCACGGCGCCGATCGGAGAGCTGGACGCGTTCGGCAAGCAGGTCGACCTGATGTTCGATCTGATCGCGCTCGCGTACCGGGCGGATCTGACGCGCGTGGCGTCCTACATCATGGTGGCCGAAGGCACCAACCGCACCTACAACCACATCGGCGTGTCGGATTCGTTCCACCCGGTGTCGCACCACGCGAACGACCTGGGCCGGCTCGAGAAGCTCGTCAAGATCCAGACGTGGCACATGGAACGGTTCGCCGCGTTCGTGGAGCAAGCTCGCCGCCATTCCCGACGGCGACGGCACGCTGCTCGACCACGCGATGTTCCTGTACGGCTCGAACATGTCCAACAGCGACCGGCACAACGGCCATCCGCTGCCGACGATCCTCGTGGGAGGCGGCAACGGCACGCTCACGGGGCGGTCAGCACGTCGACTTGCCGAAGCCGACGCCGCTCGCCAACCTCCACCTGACGATCCTCGAGAAGGCCGGCGCGGCGCAGAAGTCGTTCGGCGACAGCACGGGGACGATCGCGGGCGTCTGATGTCACGGTAACCGCTGCGCACGCAGCGCGCGCGGCGGTCGATCACGCCGCCGGCTTCGCCGGCATGCCCATGCTTCGGCCTTCCCGCGAGTTGCGAACTGCGCGATCAGCGTCGATCAAATCGAGACGATGTTCAATCCAACTGCCCTGGCGACGGCATCACATCGTCTCATCCAGGCACAGAATGCCTTGCGCGTTGCTCGCCTCGGCGATGGCTAGGTGAAGGGCGTCGCCGGCCCGAAGCTTCAGGTTCACATCTCCTGAGAGCTCGGCCGCACGGCGAAACTCCGCTCGCTGCGGGACGGCGATCGAGCAATGATCCCGCGCAAAGTCCGAGGAAGCGCGCACGCGCCTGCTTCGCCGTCGCCGCTCGGATCTCGCCCGTTCTCACCTTGATTGCCGCTGCGCTCGAAAACTCCGTGATCGACCATTCGCTGACGACCAGGCCCTCGCCGGAGGTTTCGAGCCACGCCAGGACAGCTTCGCTCTTCGGCTCGCGAATGAAGGCCGGAACGAGCGCGCTGGTGTCAATGTAGATCATCAGTAACGCTCGCTCCGGCGCATATTTCCCACCACTGGCGCCGTCATCTTCTGGCGAGCAAGAAATCCGCGCATCCGGCGAACCTCGACCTTCCCAATCGCGCGGGACTCGGCGCTCAGGATCAGCCGTCCGTCCGAGGCAATCTCACCGACCAGCGTATCGCCCTCTCCGACGCCAAGCTGTTTTGCCGATTCGGCCGGAAGCCGCACGGCCAGGCTGTTACCCCATTTCGAAACCAGCAGCCCCACGCGCTCACGGCTCTTCTCACGTTTCATCGCCACACCCAAATGTATATCCGTGTAGATACATGTTAGCGGGACGCGGGCAGTAGGGCAAGCCCACTCCGTGCGCGCAAAATCGAGCGGCCGGTGCGGCTCGCGTCGAACCGCTACCGGTGGGCCATTTTGAGGTGCCTACAGCACCGGTCTGAACAGTCACGGGAATCTAAAGTCACGGCAACCGCTGCGCACGCAGCGAGCGCGGCGGTTATCGTGGGTCTATCGGGTCGATTATTTCCCGCGCGATCGCTGCAGCCGCTCGTAGTCTTTCTCGCCCTCGAGGCAGAATTCGTCGATCAGTTCCGTGTCGGCTTCGATACTCTCACTGAGCGTGACGGTGAACGGCTTCGTGTAGACCTTCGGGTCGTCTATCGTGACTTCGATCTCCATCGTTCCGAAGTTCTTCCGGCGGAATTTCTCCGTCATCTTCGCGGCGTCGCTCATCGGGCTGCCCCAGGTGTCGGCCCACAGATCGTCGCGGAAGCCCCGGGTTTCGACGACGAGCGTGTCGCCTTCCCAGTGTCCGACCGAATAGCCGTTCCACGTGGGGTTCATGTCCGCGGGAACGGACGGCCGTCGATGAAGATCTGCCGGTACATCGCGTTGATTTCGTAGAGCAGCACCATCAGCTTGGGGGTGTGTATCGCCTTGGTGAGGTGCGGCAGCGTCCAGTGCCGCGGCGGATTGTCGGGCAGGCAGCGCACGTGCGGATCGTCGATGCTGAGCGCCGCATGGCGCTCGTTGAACAGCTTCTCCGCCCACGGTTGATACGGCAGTTTCCCGCCAGGCAAGTCGCGACCGAGGTTGCCGCCAAGGGGCGAGCCGCCGATTTCGATGCCGCATGGGATGGGCTCGTTCCGGCTGTTCACGCACTGCCGTGCCTGCGTCGCGTGCCAGAGGCCCGAGAGGTCCGGCTTTCCGTCGGGAAGCCGCGGCGCGGGTGCGGTCGCGTTGAAACTCCCGTCGGCTTTTCTCGGCAGGCCCTCGGTCGGATAACGTATCCACTGGCCAAAGCCGATCTCGGGCACACCCGCGCTCGCGATGATAGCAAGAATCAGGACCTTGTACGCACGCCGCATGACATCCTCCCTAAATCGCTCGATACGTCGAGCGCTCGATGGTCCAGATCCCGTCGCGCCTGATGTAGACGTTCTCGAACACGCCGTGCTCGGTCCGCCGCACGACGCCGCCGCCCTGTTGGCGAGCCATATCGACCAGCGGACAGTCCGGTCCGATGGTGTCCTCGACGGCTACGATGCCGCGCAGCAAGGCGGTAGCGGACTGCCGATCGGCCGCGATGTCGATCGCGTCGTGCTCCTCGAAATCAGCCGGCGCCAGACCGCGGCTTCTGGCGAACTCCAGATTGAGCGCGCGAATCGCGTGCAGATCCTCGAGGTGTGCGAGCCGCACCGTCAAGGCGTCGCCATTCACGGCCGCGCTCACCGGAACACTCGCGGCCGCGGCGGAGAGCGGCATGGAGAGCGCCGCGCCCGCGGTCTGGATAAATGTACGGCGTGTCGATCCGCTCGTGGTTGTCATGCCGGCACCTGCCGCGCCTTCGGCGCGAAATACTTCATCACGTTGAACCGGCCGGCGTGACGCGCGTGCGCGCCGACAGCGCTCAGGCGCAAGCCGTTTGGTCCGGCGTTATAGTCGACACCGCAGTTCCGCATCGTCCGCAGGTTGATGAGGATCGTGCCGAGCGTGCCGTTGCACGCCTCTTCCAGCCAGTAGGCCAGGTAGAGCTCGTCGCGGATCTTCACGTACGATGCCGGGCCGCTCCACTCCAACCCGCCCGAACCGTTCTCCAGGAAGATGATCCACGACAGCGAGTGCGGCGTCGCGTAGAGGTGCATCGACGTCAGCCCCGGCTGGTAGTTCCACGACACGGCGCGGCCGACGAGCTCGTCGGTGAACTCGTGACGGCGATACTTTGGCGGCGTCAGGCCCTGCATTTCGACGACGCCGAAGACGGTTTTCACGGCGGCCTCGTTGCGCGATGTACGGCGTGCCCATCGTCGCGTGAAGGCACGTGACCAGCGCATGGTCGAAGTCGATGACGATCGAGAACGCGTCGTGATCCGGCGCGCCGCCGAGCAGGTGGCCGAACATGATGACGCCTGGCGCGGACTCCCACGACTCGTAGCGCTCCTCGTGCCACGCGCCTTCGCCTGCGCGCCGCCAGCGGAGCTTCTGGATCTCGTCGAACCGGTAGTCGATGGCCATGCCGTTGTCGTAGCGCAAGGTGAGCTCCTTGCCGGCAAGGAAACGGCTGATCGGCGCCCTTGTTGCCGGCCATCGCGTTGCGCTCGGGCGAACACGTCTTGTTCTTCGCGATCGCGGCGTCCACCTGCGGCTTCGTCAGGATCGGATTGGTCTTCATCGGGCGGTAGACCGGACGTGCGCCCTTCGCCGTCGGCGACGTTGCCGGTTGCCGAGCGCGATCTTCGTGCCCACATCGCCGAACGGCTCGAACTGCGCGATCTGGCCGACCCACTCGCCGCGGCCCGTGAACAGGTAGTACTCGAGCGTGTCGGTGTCGTCGAAGCCGAGGCGCATGCCGATCTGCTCGGCGCGGTTCAGGTCGAGCACGTACGTGGTCATCGTGCCGGAGAACTCCGCTTCGACGCGTGAGTAGATGTACTTGTCGTCGTTGATCTTGATGTAGTCGGACGGCGCGCAGAAGCTCAGCTCGCCGCCGAAGCGGGTGAGCTCGACGAAGTTCGAGTAGAGAACGGTGGGGTAGCACTCGATCGTCTCGACGCCCGTGTCCTGCTTCCAGTAGAAGCCCTTGCCTTCGATGCGGTTGGTGATGCCGTGCCGCGCCGTGTTCGCCGAAGCTTCGGCGGCGGAGGAGGCTGGCGTCCCGGCCGGCTCGACGTAACCGTAAGTAGATCTGCCGCTGCACTTCGCGATTGTCCTCGTAACCGCTGAACCAGACCTCGAAAACGCTGACGAGATTCGTGTCTTGATCGATGACCACGGTATAGCCGCGCTGCGTGCGGGGAATCAGGTGCGAGAACAGGACCAGGGCGTCGAGCGTCAGCGCGCCGTATCCGGCATCCACGGCCGCGGCGTCGCCCTCGGCCAGCGACAGACGGTTGCGGCTGGTGAAGCGGTAACCGAGCGTCGGACCACCGTCGAGCACGATTTTCAGCGACTTGCCCGCAAGCGCCTCCGACATCGGCGACGCGCTCACCGGGCCGTTTGCCGCGGCGTCAGCTTGCGGCCGATCTGCTCCGGCGTCAGCTTCGTGTACTTGATACGGTGCATCTGTTCCCGGGGATATCGTGTCGGCATGGCGTGTCCCTCTCTGCGCGAGGTCGTATCGTATCGCACTCCACTTTGGGTATGATCACGGGGCTGTGATGCTCGACCGGAGGCGACTCCTGACGGGAGTGGTCGGCGGACTGCTTGGCGGCCTGGTCCTGCCACGCCGCACCGCGGCCCAGCAGCCCGGCGTCGTTCCGCTGAACGATCGACTGGCTCTGGTGACGAGCGGTCGCACCAATGTCCTCGCGCTCAAGGCGCCCGACGGCCTGGTCCTTGTCGACAGCGGCGCTCCCGAGTTGAGCGATCGCCTGATCGAGTCGCTGCGACAGTTGTCCCCGGACGGTCGAGTGGCGCACGGTGTTCAACACGCACTGCCACACCGGAGAACACCGGCGCGAACGACGCCCTGCGGCAGGGCGGCGCCGCGATCGTCGCCCACGAGAACACCCGGCTCTGGATGGCCACGCCCATCTGGATTCCGGCCGAGGATCGGTACCGGCAGCCCCGCCCCAAGACGGCGCAGCCCAACAAGACCTTCTACGCCAACGGATCGATGAACGCCGGAGGCGAGCCATCGACTACGGGTACCTCATCGAAGCTCACACGAGCGGAGACATCTACGTCTTCTTCCGCGAGTCGAACGTGCTGGCCGTCGGCGACGTCGCGTCGCCCGCTCGGGATCCGGAACTGGACTACCTGACCGGCGCGTGGATTGGCGGACGCGTCGACGCCTTGACCCGGCTTGTGCAACTGAGCGACGCCAACACGCGGATTGTGCCCGGCTTCGGCCCGGTGATGAGCCGCGCGGAGCTGCAGGCCGAGCGCGACATGATGAAGACCATCTACGACCGCGCCGTCGATCGGGTACGCGAGGGCGATAGCGCCGAGGACATGATCGAGGCGGGCCTCCTGCGCGGGCTTGGCGCGGACGTTGAGCGATCCCCACACGTTCGTCCGCGCCGTTCACAAAGGGTTGTGGGCCCATCACAACAAGTTGAATCCAAATGTGGTGTAAGAAGAGCCCCGCGCTACTTTTTACGATCGCGATCGCCTTTGCGCTGACGGTCACCGTCAGCGCCGAGTCCAGGCTCGCCGATCGGATTCAGGCGGGCGATCGCAAGGCCGCGCTGGCGATGATCGCCGCGGGCGCCGACGTGAACCAGACGCAGCCGGACGGGGCGACGCCGCTGCACTGGGCCGTGTACCGCGTCGATCGCGAGCTGGTCGCAACGCTGCTGAAGAAAGGCGCGAAGCCCAACGTCGTGAACAAGTACGGCGCGAGTCCGCTGGCCGAGGCGGTCAGGGTGGCCAACGCGGAGATGGTCGGGATGCTCGTGGAGGTTGGCGCCGACGTCAACGTGGCCAACGACGACGGGCAGACCGCGCTGATGCTGGCGGCGCGGACCGGCAACGTGGCGGTCGCGAAGCTCCTCGTCGAGCACGGCGCCGACGTCAACCGGCGCGAGCATTACCGCAACCAGTCGGCGGTGATGTGGGCCGCCGCTGAAGGGCACGCGGACATGGTCGCGTTTCTGGTGTCGAAGAAGGCCGACCTGACGGTCCGTGCGCTCGCCAACGACTGGGAGACGCAGATCAGCAGCGAGCCGCGCGTGCAGTATCGCCCGACCGGCGGCCTCACTCCGTTGCTCTACGCGGCTCGGGCTGGATGCCTCGGTTGCGTGTCGGCGATGGTCGAGGCGGGCGGCGATCCCGGCGTGGATGTCGATCGGCCGAATCCCGACGGCATGACGCCGATGATGATGGCGCTCGACAACGGGTCTCCGAAGGTTGCGCAGTACCTGCTCGACCACGGCGCCAACCCGCATACCTGGGACTGGTGGGGCCGGACGCCGCTCTACGTGGCGGTGACGATGCGGGGAGGGCGGGACAGCCGCCCGGGACCGCGGCCGCCGGAGTCGCTGGCATTCATCAACGCGCTGCTCGATGCCGGTGTGAACGTGAACGCGCAGCTGGCCTTCAAGGAGCCCAGCCGCGGCGGACGGGACAATCGATTCGGCGACGATCTGCTCACGACCGGCGCCACGCCGTTGCTCCGCGCGGCCCAGACCTTCGATAACGACGTCGTCTCTGCCTTGCTCGCGCACGGCGCGCTCGTCGACCTGCCGAACGCATCGGGAGTGACGCCGTTCATGTCGGCGGCCGGCATTGGCACGCGGACGGGCGCGGGCGTCCTTGGCCCCGGCGCACCGGAAAACGCGGCCGCGCTGTCTCTCAAGACCATGGAGATCCTGCGCGAGGCCGGCGCGGACATCAACGCCCGCATCACCGACGTCACCAGCCTGACGGCACGCATCGCGCGGACCAACACGTTGACCAACCGTCAGGGTCAGACGACGCTCTTCTACGTGGCCGAGGCCGGACGCACCGCCGTCGTGAAGTATCTGCTCGATCACGGCGCCAAGGTGGACGTGAGAGACGACGCCGGCAAGACGCCGATCGACGTCGCCGGGTCTCAGGAGATCAAGGCGCTGCTGTCGCCTCTTGTGCCTGCACGATAGCCGCGATCAATGCGGACCAGCAATATCTAGCGGTCTGACCGGGAGGAAGAATTCCGATGCGCGTTCGGTGGGTCTACGTTGCGATCGGGTTGCAGGCCGTCGCGTGGATGGCGGCTGCGGGACTTCGGGCGCAGAGCGGCGGCGCGAGCGCGTGGTGGGAGCCTGGGCGCGATGGGTCGATGCCGGCGACTTCGACCTACGACGACGCTCTCGGGCAGATTGCCGTGCTCAACAGCGACGGTCCGGTAGACACCAAGGGACACCCGTTTTTCGCGCCGCTCGGCGCGAACGGGCGCGCGTGCGTCACCTGTCATCAGCCGATGAACGCGATGACCATCTCGGCCGAGACCGCCCGCGAGCGGTGGCGTCAGACCATGGGGAAGGACCCGCTGTTCGCGGCCGTGGACGGATCGAATTGCCCCAGCCTTCCACAGGATCTGGAGAGCTCGCATTCGCTGTTGCTCAATCGAGGCCTCATTCGCGTGAGCCTGCCGTGGCCACCGATGCGGGCGGACGGCTCGCGCGTGACTCCCGAGTTCTCGGTGGAGGTCGTCAGCGATCCCACCGGCTGCAACACCGATCCGGTCTACGGGCTGAAGAGCGGCACGCCGAGGGTGTCCGTGTTCCGGCGTCCTCGCGTGGCAGCCAATCTCAAGTACGTCGCGGCCGAGTCTGGGCCCTTCAACATCAAAACCGGCGACCTGGCCGACGTCGATCCGGAGACCGGTGTGCCGGTCGCGATGAACATCATGTCGGATGCACGCGAGCCGACGCTCAAGACACAGGCGGCCGGCGCCGCCCACGACCATCTCGAGGTCCGGGCGCCGCTCTCCGCCGATCAAATCAACAGGATCGTGGCGTTCGAGCGCCAGGTGTACGTGGCACAGCAGCGCAGCCACTCGGGCGGCAACCTGGTCGAAGACGGCGGTCCCGACGCGCTGGGCGTCGATGCGCTGGCCCGCGGGCAGCGCGGGCTCGGCGACAACATCTACACGCCGGTCTTCGGGTTCTTCGAGCCGTGGCGCAAAGCCGATTCCGGGAGCGGTCCGAGCGACGCCGAGCGTCGCTTCCGTGCGTCGGTCGCCCGCGGCAGCGACGTATTCTTCCTGCGTCCCTTCTGGATTCGCGACACCACACACATCAACACCGTCGGCCTGGGAAACCCGATCAAACGGACCTGCGCGACCTGTCACAACGCCAGGCTCGTCGGGATGGATCTCGCCCCGGGCTATGTCGATCTCGGGACGACGAACTACCCCAAGTGGACGGAGCCGGCGCTCTGGACGGAGAAACAGGAGCTGCCGGTGTTCAAGATCACCTGCAACAAGGACCGGCCGGCGCATCCGTATCTCGGTCGCGTCATCTACTCGACCGATCCGGGGCGAGCGCTCGTTTCCGGCAAATGCTTCGACGTCGGTGCGATCGTGATGCAGCAGATGCGCGGCCTCGCCGCGCGGGCGCCGTACTTCGCCAACGGATCGATGAAGACGCTCCGCGAGCTGGTGGACTACTACGATCGGCGCTTCGACGCGAAGTACAAGGAAGAAGAGAAGCAGGATCTCGTCAACTTCCTGAGCGTTCTGTAGGGGACACACATGACGTCAACGTTCGGTGGGCCGATCGCGGTGCTGGCGCTCGTCGCTGTCGCGATGGCCGCACCGGCACATGCCCAGACGCGCCGGCCCCCCGCCGATCGCAGGAACTTCGTCAGCTGTCCGATTGTCCGCGACACCAAAACGGTGCCGTGCTGGCTCGCGGAATTTCAGGGCCGGCTGTACTTCCTCGGCATCCAGACCGACACCGGCGCCGACTGGTATCCGCCGCAGCTTGGTCATGACGTGCTGGTCGAAGGCGTGGTCGAAAGCGGACCGCTCGTCTGCGGCGGCATCCCGCTCAAGCCGGTCACGACGTCCGTGATGCCCGAGCTCAACCCCGCGTGTGGGACGATACTTCCGGCCGAACCCGGCATCGAGGCGCCGCACGGCGAACGAGGGCCCGGGCCCTCGAGCGAGCGCCGCGCGCCAGGAACGCCGCCGCAGCCGCCCGCGCCGCCCTTCGCGGCACGGACATTTGTCATCCCGTTCGATTTCGACAGCGACGTCATGCTCCTGCGTGTCACCAGGCTCATGGAGCAGGCGGTGCGCTACGCGAAGGCGGTCGGCCCGGCGCGCATCGAGGTCACCGGCTACAGGAGCGCGACGCTCCTCTCGGACGGCCGCACTCTCGAGGAGAGCCCGAAGATTGCCGAACACCGGGCCGCAAAGCTCGGTGCGATTCTGCGGGGACTGGGCATGCCGTCCGTCGCCATGACGTGGAAGACGAGTCTGGAGCCGGCCGATGGCGTGAAGGACGCTGAACGGCGGCGGGCCACCGTGATCGTCACGCCGGCCGGCGCCGCGACCGTTCGTGAGGCTGCCACGCGGCGGCCGTGAGACGGCTCCTGTTCATTGACGGTGTACGCGCGCCGTGAAACAATCCCCGCAACAAGGCGGCCGATTCCTACAACTCATTCCAGTCGGAGGCATTCGATGAAGGTCACGATCGGTGTTGCAACAGTATTGGCTCTTTCGCTCGCGGCCGCGCCGGCGCTCCGCGCCCAGACCGCCGCTGAAAGCCAGGTCGAGCGTGGCAAGTACCTTGTCGGCATCACGGGATGTCATGACTGCCACTCGCCGAAGATCCCCGGCGGCATGAAGCCGGATCCGGAACGGATGCTGTCGGGCCGTCCGCAGACGACGAAGGTGCCGAGCGGCGCGCCTGGCGAGGTGCACGCGTCGGAAGACTTCACGGCGTTCACCGGCGGGTGGGGTTCGACGGTCGCGTCAAATCTGACGCCGGATCCCGCGACCGGGCTCGGCATGCGCTATAACGAAGCGAAGTTCCTCGCGGCCATGCGTACCGGCAAGAAGCCCGAAGGCGTCGCCGTGATGCCGCCGATGCCGGTCGACGTCTACGTGAACATGAAGGACGACGATCTGAAGGCGATCTACGCGTACTTGAAGACGATCAAACCGATCAGAAACGCCGTTCGCGCCGGATTGGCCCCACCTGTGCCGCCGCCGCCCGGCCAAAAAGTAAGGCGTCAGGCCCACCCGCGAGGGTGGGCTCCAGCCCTCGGACGCGCGTCAGTCCTGCGGCTCGAGCTTCACGATCGAGGCGCCGTGGTTGTTCCCCACCCAGAAGGTCGCCGGCTTCGTTGAACTGTCCACGAACACACGCCGGACGTTCGTGAACCGCGGCAGCAGATACTCGGTCATGGCGCCGGTCTTCGGGTCGAGCCGGATCACGCGGTCGCTGTACTCGCCGCCGGCCCACACGTCCCCGTGCGTGTCGGCTGTCACGTCGTACGGCCACGACTCCGGCGTCGGCGCGATCCACTCCGCAAAGGTCGTGGTTCGCGTGTCGAACATCCCGATCCGCTCGGCCCGATTCTCACCGAACCACAGGCGGGCCTGCGCGTCGATCATGCCCGCGGCGCGGCGCCGAACCGTTCGTCGGCGTCTTCCACACGCTGATCGCGCCGGTCTTCGCATCGATCCGGCCAATGTCGCCTCGGCCGAACACGGTGAAGTAGACGTTGTTCTGCGCGTCCGAGATGACGTCGTAGATATTGGGCCGCGGAATCTTGAACGGCTCGAAGACCTCGAACTTCCCTGACGCCGGATCGAGGCGCAGCACGGTGTAGGTGCCGGCATCCTGCAGCCAGACCTTGCCGTCCACCTTGTGATGATCCGCGCTGACCTGGTTGATCTGGACGTGGTCGCCGTTCAGTTCCGGCGGCAGACTCCACGTCTCAAACGTCTCGGTCTTCCGGTCGAACTTCGCGACGCCGCCCTGGAACTGCATGCCCATCCACACGTTCTCGTCCTCGTCGAACCGCACGGCCAGGATGCCCGTCGGCATCTTCGGCTTGAGCAGCGGCACGTTGTACTCGGCGACCGCGCCTGTGTTCGGATCGAGCCTGCCCAGAATCTGCTCGCCGAAGCTCGCGTACCACGCGAAGCCGCGCGAGTCCACGATCACGTCATGCGGCTGGCGTGTGCGCTGCGGCAGGTCGTATTCGGTGTAGATCACCTTCGTCGCCCGGCCCTTCGGCCGCGGCAGCGTCTTCAGGGCATAGCTCCAGTGATCGCCCTTGCCCAGGTTCACCGTGCTCAGATACTGCGCCTGCCGCCGCCATGCCGCCTGCCGCCGTTCGAGGGGATCCTCGCCGCCGCCGACGCGCGCCGCGACGAGCTTCTGGACTTTCATCGGAAACGAGAGCTGCGGGTACGTCGACATGCGCTCGATGACCGTCGTCAACTTGTCGACGTCGTGGCGGGACCGCGCGATCCGCTCCAGCGTGTGGCAGTGCGCGCACGCTCGGATGGAAGCCTTCTCCTGGTCGGTGCCGGGAAAGCTGGCGAGCCACTCGGAGTTGGAGAGCTGCGCCGCGAGATCGCGGGCCGGCGTCAATATCAGATCGGCCGTCGTGGTCTCGCCGGCCTTGACCTCCACGTTCAGAGGCCCTTCGAGGTCGTAGCCGACCGCTCGAATGCGAAGGGCGTACGTGCCCGGCTGCAGTCTGGCGGACGGGAAGTGATAGCGTCCCTGCGCGTCGCTCACGACGGTGACCGCCATCGTCGACGCCGTGCGTTTGGCGCTGACGAGCACGCCTTCCATCGGACCTTCTGCGACGGACGTCACGCGCCCGCCGATCGCGGCCGATGATTGAGCCCGCCCGGCCGTCGTGATCGCCAGGACGACGCCAACGGCGATCGCGACCCACACTGCGACTCGCGCTTTCATCGGAACCTCCCGTGTCGAATCCGAGCAGACGTCGAAGGAGCCCCTCTCGATCGATGGGGTGGATTATACGTAAACGCGTCAGGAGTGCTAGAGTGTCGGACTTCACGCGCTGACCGCAGACTGACTTCGGGGAAGTCGACATGACGAGCATCGCACCCGTGGAACCGGCCAGAGACCTGCTCGGCGGCGCGAGCAGGGCCGCGGCCGTCGCGGATGAACACGCGGAACAAGGCGATCGGCAGGGACAACTCTCCGCTCCCGTCGTCGAGGCGCTGAGCCGTGAAGGGCTGTTCGGCATGTGGGTGCCGAAGTCGGTTCGCGGCGGCGCCGAGCTCGATCCCATTGCGTCGCTCCGCGTCATCGAGAGCGTTTCCTACGGCGACCCTTCCGCCGGCTGGGTGCTGATGGCGGCTGCGCTCGCCATTGGCACCGGCGCGGCCTACCTTGGCGACGAAGCGGTCGCGGAACTCTTCGGCGGCGCGCAGCTCCCGGTGATTGCCGGTCAGGGTACCCGGCCGGGCACCGCCGTCGCGCAGGCCGGCGGCTTCAGCCTGAGCGGTTCGTGGAGCTTCGCGTCCGGAATCAAGCACGCCACTCATATTCACACGCTGGGCGTCATCGAGGGCACCGGCGAACCGCGGATCTTCGTGCTCCCGGTCGGCAAGGCGACGCTCATCGACAACTGGGACGTGCTGGGTCTGCGGGCAACCGGCAGCATCGACTACCAGACCAAGAACGTGTTCGTCCCCGAGGCATATACGCATTTCGCGGTCACGGAGTCGCCGAAGCGCGGCGGTGCGCTCTACACCATCGGCATTGCCGGGTTTGCCGTCATCTGTCACTCGGGGTGGGCGTGTGGCATCGGCAGGCGCCTGCTCGACGAGTTGTCGAAGAAGGTTCGTTCGGGAATTGGCCGGTCGGGCACGCTTGCGAACAGCGACGCGTTCCACGAACAGTACGCCAGAGCCGAGGGGACCTACCGGGCGGCGCGCGCGCTGGTGCACGAGGCGTGGGGGAGCGTGAAAGCGTCGCTCGATCGTGGCGACAGGCTCGACGTTCGCCAGCACACGCTGGTGCGCCTGGCCCTGGCGAACATCACCTGGTCGTGCCACGAGATTGCGCAATTCGTCTACACGTCGGCCGGCACCATCGCGCTGCGCGGCGGCCCGATCCAGCGCCTGTTCCGCGACATGCACGCGGGGACTCAGCACATCACGTCGGCGCCTCCCGTCGTCCGCAGCGCCGGCCGCGAGCTGGCCGGCCTGGCCGACAAGAAGAAATGGGTCTTCCTCGATCTCGTTGACGAAGCGTAGCCGTCCTGAGGAACCATGACTCCTGATGCCGCAACCGCTGGATTTCTGGACGCGTTGAAGGCCGCCGGTGGCAAGCGACTGTGGGAGCTGACCGTCGACGAGATGCGGGCCTCCATCAGAGGGGCGTCGCTGCAGTTGGCCGCGCCCTCGACCGACGTGCATGACGTTGCCGATCGCAAGATGCCCGTACCCGGAGGCGATGTCGGTCTCCGGATCTACACGCCGCGCCCGGGGAGCGAAGACGCGGCTGTTTCCGATCGTGGTGCATTTTCACGGCGCCGGCTTCGTGGCGGGGGACCTCGATACGCACGATTCGATCGCCCGCTTCTATTGCAAGCACGCGGATGCGGTGGTGATCGCCGTCGATTATCGGCTGGCCCCGGAGCATCCATTTCCCGCAGCAGTTGACGATGCGTATGCGGCGGTCGCGTGGGCGGTTGAGCACGCGCCCGAAGTTTCCGGTGACTCCCGCAGGATCGCCGTAGTCGGGGACAGCGCGGGCGGCAACCTGGCCGCTGTTGTCTGTCAACTGGCGAAGGCGCGCAGCGGACCGCGAATCGCCTTCCAGGCGCTGGTGTATCCGGTCGTCGATTTCAGACTGGACGCGGCGTATCCGTCGCCGGGCGCAGTTCGGCGGCGGCGATTTCTTCCTGTCGAATCGCGACATGGAGTTCTTCCGAACGCACTATCTCGCCGACGTGCAGCGTCAGGCGAGCGACCCGCGTGCATCGCCGCTCGTCGCCGACGATCTGGCCGGGTTGCCGCCGGCGCTTGTCGTGACCGCGGGCTGCGATCCGCTGCGCGACGAGGGGAAGGCGTACGCCGATCGGCTGGCCGCAGCGGGCGTTCCGGTGGAATACCACTGTTTCGAGAACGCGATTCACGCATTCATGTCGTTCGCCGGTGCGATTCCCGCGGGGGTTGAAGGGCTCTCCTTCGTTGCCTCGCGACTCCGCGCGGCACTGCACGCCGCGTAGCGGCGACTTCCACTCGACGGTCTACTCCACACGGCCAACCCTTTCCACGAATCGCAGCGGGTGCCCCGACTCGGCCTGGCATGCGTCGCTCAGCCGTGTGCAGTGATCGAACCAGTCGATCAAGTCATGGCGATGCCGCAGATCGGCCAGGGCGCCGCCGACAAGCGCCTGCAAACTGACAAGGCGCTGCTCCTTGTAGTGCCGCAGGCGGTTGGACGACAGACCTTCAACCGGGGCCACGTCGAAGCGGCCGTCGAAGTCGTAGGCGATCGGTTTCAGCAGCCCGCTCTCGGTGATGACCAGCGGATTGACGAGATCGGCAAGCGGCCGATCGGCGTGACGGAGGGCGTCGAGATCGCCCAGCAACCCCGCATAGGCATCGCGCTGCTGCCACAGGCCTTGCGCGGGCGCCAGATCGCAATGCACCCTGACTCCGACGGGCAGCTCCTGCTGCAGCGCCAGCACCACGAGGTACAGCCGCGCACGGTCGTCGGCGTTGTAGAACGAGCTGTCGGCAAGCGAGCGCGCACGGCCGGCGCGTGCGACCGGACGGATCTGCAACGCCCGCGCACCCAGGCTCACCAGGTGGTCGGCCAGATCCGGCAGTTCGGGAATGGCCTCTCGCGTCAGCGAGATCGCGGCGGCGACCGGCCGTCCCATCGCGGCCATCCGCTGCAGGGCGGCGCAGGCACGCTCGAAAGCGTCGGGTCGGCCCCGCAGCGTATTGTGCGAGGCGGCCAGGCCGTCAAAGCTGATCGCCATGCCGTCGAGCAGCGACAGCACCGGGTCCATGCGGTCGGTGGCAAGCAAACCATTGCTGACCATCGTCACCCGAAAGCCCAGCTCCCGCGATCGCTCGACGATCTCGCGCAGTGGGGTGTACATCAGTGGCTCGCCGCCCGACAGGCTGATGACGGTGTAGCCTTCGGCGCGCAGCACGCCGAGGGCGTCGCACAAGGCCGCCGGATCGAGCGCCGCCTTGTGCCGCGGATCCGACTCAGAGTAGCAGTGCCGGCACGCCAGGTTGCACAACCGCGTCGGATGAAGGTGAATGATGCGGTCGGGCAGAAAGCCCGACCGCATCGCCGCCGGGCCGGTTCCCGACACCTCAGTGGTTGAATTCACGTAACCAGCCCCTTGCCCTCGAGCTCGTCGACGTTGAAGGCGATGCGCACGTGGTAGCGGTCCCAGTCGATGATCCCGTAGGGGAAGACCTCCCACTTGGAAATGCCGTGCTTCGACGTCAGGACGTCGAGCCGCGGCAGTTTGTCGGTGAAGTAGTCGATGCAGATGCCGTAGATGCAGGGGTCGAACCTGAAGATCGACAGCCCGTCGATCAGGACTCGATCGGCGAGGCCGTGGATGACGCTGTCGCTCAACTTGAAGTTGGCGAGCCGCTTGGACATTCGCTCGGACAGATCTTTGCTGGTGACCGTGGCCATGCTGCCTCCTGACTGTGGATCGTGCTGATGGACTCCCCATGAGGCCATCGGCGTTCGCTGCATGCATACGCGCGGGAGTCGCCGAGGTGGGCTCACTGCGTCAACGTTTGCGTTTACAGAGGTTTTCCGTCGCCATGCAACGCGTCCTCGATGGACAACCTGTTCCCTGGCAACCGATTTCGTCTGCACGATAGCCGCGATGAGAGCGGACCTGGAATCCAGACACTGCGCGACATATCGGGAGTGATCCGCCGTAGAATGTCCGCCGATGAGCTACACGTTCGACGAGCGCAACCCCGAACGGCAGCAGTTTCTGGCCGAGATTAGGAGTGCACATGGAAAGACGTACTGTTGTCCGTTCCTTGATCGTCGTGCTGGTGCTGGCCAAGGTCGCCACCACTCTCGCCGCGGACCCGAACAACCCCACCGGCAGCAAGGGCCTGATCCTGGTCGACAAGCGCGGCAATTACGTCCGGTTCTTCGACCCGAAGACTCAGACAGAGCTGTCCGGCTTTCCCACGGGTCAGGGCGCGGCGCACGACCTCGCCATCTCGCCGGATCTGAAGACGGCGTACATCCCCATCTACGGTGACGGCGTCTACAACCGGAATCCGAACCCAGGGCAGAGCATTCTGATTGTCGATCTGGCCACCCAGAAGGTTTCGGGCACGATCGACATCTCGCCTTATCAGGCGCCGCATGGCATTCAGATCGACGCCCAGCGGCAAGCTGTACGTCGTCTGCGACATCAGCAAGGTCCTGCTCGTGATCGATCCGGTCGCGCGCAAGATTGAATCGGTCATCGACGTGCAGGGTACCGGGCATTGGCTTGCCGTGCTGCCGAATGCCAGCAAGGCGTACGTCTCGAACCAGTCGGGCCAGGAGTACATCAGCGTTGTCGATCTGAAAGCACGGAAGATGATCGGCAAGGTCCCCGTGGCCGGCGGCGCACGCGGAATCGTCGCGTCAGCCGATGGCAGGCGCGTCTTTGCCATACAGGGCCGGGCGCCACACCTGGTCGTCATCGACACGGCGTCCGACGCCATCCTCGATCAGATCGAGTTGCAGGGCCACACCGCGGCCGGCTACAAGCTCAGAGTGAGCCTCGATGGGCGGACGCTCCTCGTCTGCAGCGGCATAGGTGGAATGGACTCCTACATCAACATCCTGGACGTCAACGACCTTCGTGGGAAACAGGACGTCCTGCGGGCCGGCAAGAGCTCGATGGGCTTTGCGTTTGCGCCCGACGGTCAGACGGCACTCGTGTTGAACGATGGCGACGGGACCGTCACGGTGATCGATCTCAAGTCGAAGACCGTCAAGAACACGTTCAAGGGCGGGACCGGTATAGAAACCGCAAGCTACTACTGAGGCGGGAAGCGGACCATGAGAACCTTCTGGCAGGACATCCAGTACGG
The DNA here is from genome assembly GCA_963755195.1 of uncultured Acidobacteriota bacterium. Taxonomy (GTDB): domain Bacteria; phylum Acidobacteriota; class Vicinamibacteria; order Vicinamibacterales; family CAVVIG01; genus CAVQJU01. Next base: position 393,474 of record CAVWIZ010000004.1, read on the forward strand.
CCTGCGGATGCTGGTCAAGAGGCCGGGCTTCACCATCGTGGCCGCGCTCTCGCTCGCCCTGGGCATCGGAGCCAACACGGTCATTTTCAGTCTGATCAACACCACGCTGCTGCGTCCGCTGCCCTTTGACGATCCCGACAAGCTGGTGATCATCTGGACCGTACCGGCCCAGAACAAGAGCGCCCGTAACGGTGTGAACATTTCGGCCTACACGACGTTTCGTGAGAAGAGCCAATCCTTCGAAGCGATGGGGGCTCTCACGGGCATCAGCAAGAGTCTCGGCGCGGAAGAAAACGGCGCGCCCGCCGAAAGGATTTCCGGTTGGCGATTTGCGCCTTCGGTGTTCCAGGTTCTGCGCGTGAAACCGGCCTTGGGCCGCTTTTACACGGAAGACGAAGATCAGATCGACAACGCCGCGCCGGTCATCGTCATCACGCACCGCCTCTGGAAGCGCCACTTCAACACCGATCCCGGCGTCATCGGCAAGAAACTCATGATCGACCAGCAACCGATCACCGTGATCGGCGTCTTGCCTGAAAACTTCAGCTTTTTCGGCGACGACGTGGATTTCATCACGCCCCTCGGCACCGCGCGGCCTCAGGTCACCAGCAAGCAAGGATTCTCGATTCCTCTCGGACGTCTGAAAAAAGGCGTGTCGATGCGTCAGGCGCAGGCCGAGATCGACACCATCGCCGCGCAGCTCGCGAGCGCGGATGCCGAGCGGCACGGCGGAAACGCGGGCTCTGCTGCAGACTCTTCAGGAAGCCGCCTATGGCGATTTGCGCGATCCGCTCCTGATCCTGCAGGGCGCGGTCGCGTTCGTCCTGCTGATCGGATGCGCCAACGTGGCCGGGCTGCTACTGGCTCGCGCGGCGTCACGCAGGACCGAGGTCGCTGTTCGCACGGCGCTCGGGGCGGGCCGAGGACGGATCGTCCGGCAACTGGTGACCGAGACGTTTCCGCTGTCCGTGCTGGGCGGAGTGATGGGCGTGTTTCTCTCCTGGGGCGGACTGAAACTGTTCGTCGCCGCGGCGCCTCCTGGATTCCCCCGCCTGGATGAGCTGTCGATCGACGCCAGCGTCCTGGGATTCACGGCACTCGTGGTGGTGCTGACGTCCGTCGTGTTCGGCATCGTCCCGGCGATGCAGGCATCCAAGCCCGATCTGGTCGTTTCGCTCAAGGAATCCGGCCGCAGCGGAACGGACGGCATCGCGCGGCAGTATCTGCGCAGCGTCCTGGTCACGCTCCAGATCGCGATGTCGCTGGTGCTCCTGATCGGCGCCGGGTTGATGATCAACAGTTTTGTTCGCGTCCAGAAGAACGCGCTGGGCGCGGACGCGCGCAACGTCCTCACGTTCGATTTTCGTTTCGCCCAAAACGACACCATCAAGCCGTACGGACGCTACCGGGGGCTCGGACTCTGGGACGTCATGCCGCTTCCGGCGCTGACGTTTGACAGAGTGCTGGAACGGGTGAAGGGCATTCCCGGAGTGACGTCCGCTGCCGGCATCAGCCGGCCTCCGCTCAATTCGGGCGGCATTCAGATGCCGTTCCTGATCGAGGGCCGTCCCGCTCCGCCTCCGAGCGCCGCGCCCGGCGGCGGCCCGCAGCAGCAGGCCCAGACGGCGGACTATTTTTCGATCACGCCCAACTACTTCGAGACGATGAAGATCCCGGTTCTGCGCGGCAGGGATATCAATGCTCAAGACAGGGCCGCCAGTTCGCTCGTCATTGTCATCAATCAAACCCTGGCGCGCCGCTTCTTTGCGAATGAGGAACCGATCGGCAAGCGGATGACGCTCGATTTCGTTCCCGACGAACGCCCGCGCGAGATCATCGCCGTCGTCGGCGACACCCGAAGCAGCCGTATGCAGAAGGAGCCGTCTCCGACCATGTACGTGCCCCACGTTCAGCAGACCGCCCGCTGGATGGGGCCACAGTTCGCGGACCGCGCCGGCATGTACTTCCTGCTTCGAACCGCGGGAGACCCGCTGAAGCTGGTTGAGACCGTCAAGCGAGCCGTCGCCGAGGTCGATCCGAGCAGGCCCGCAGCCAATTTCCGAACCATCGAACAGAACCTGAACCAGCAGACGCAGTTTCTGCGGCTCTACATCTTGCTGCTCGGGATCTTCGGCGGCATCGCCGCCGTGCTTGCGGCGATCGGCATCTACGGAGTGATGGCGTACTCGGTCGCCGAGCGGACGCGCGAGATCGGGATTCGCATGGCGCTCGGCGCCCGTTCCGGAGACGTGGTGAAGATGATGCTCCGGCATGCGCTTCTGATGGTCGGCCTCGGCGTGACGCTAGGGCTTGCGGGATCGTTTGCGCTCACACGCGTGATCAAATCGGCGCTCTACGGCGTCACCGCGACTGATCCGGCGACCTACGCCGGGATCTCGGCCCTGCTGCTGTTGGTCGCGATCATCGCGTGCTTGATTCCGACACGGCGGGCCGTCGCGGTCCACCCGACGATCGCCTTACGATACGAGTAGTTGTCGTTGTTCCTCCACGGTTTACCCCAGGATCGATGCCGACGCCGATGAACAGGGCGCGAGCGGCACATCGTAGGGCTTGTCCGCGGTGACGCCTGAAAGCGGGCGGCCCCGTAGAAATTCTTCCACCGCGCGGATCTCGCGCCCGTTCTGGCGACGGGCCACCCAGTCGGACTCAATCGCTTGTTTTTCCCGGCCGGTCAGATGCCAGGACAGCGGCGGGTGCTCTCCACAGAAGCGGAACACGACGTTATCGATCTCGACACCTTGCGCCTTCCACAGATTCTGCAGGAGCTCCAATTCTTCATTGTTGTGTGAGATCTGGCCTGTCGTCCGCACGTTCAGCAGCGTCTGCACCGGCGCCCAGAGCTGATAGAAGGGGCTGTGCCATCGGTCCGGAGAGCTGGTCTGGTCTCCGGGATCAGCGCGGATCTGGATCACCAACACGCGGGGGAACGACGCGGCGCCCCCCACGCCGATCAGCCCTTCGTGCAGCCACTCAATCAACGTCGTCATTCCGTAGTCGTCGTAGTACCCGCCATCGACAACGTGCGCCGCCGCGCCGCGTTCCGACGTGCGCGTGGCGGGCGTCACGTAGGTGAAGCTTGCGGCCAGCCGGACAGCCGTGACCACCTGCAGGTCACGGTCTGGATAGAATTCCTCGAAATTTCGCAGGCCTCGCCGATCCTGCTCCTGCCAGCCCAGGCGCGACGTGCCGATGAGCAGTCGCTCGCCGCTGTCCACCAGCGTCGCGTTGAAGATGTTCGCTGGACGCGTGTCGGACCACACCTGCGTGCGCCATGCCGACATCGGCCGAGCGACCTCCAGGCTTCGGGTCCAGGCCCGTTCGAGCGCCTGTCCGCGATCGCCGAGGAGCGCGCGCACCGGCGGCACGAATGTGGCCCAGGCGTCGGGATAGGTGGCGCCCCAGGCGACGTCGTCGAGGCTCGACGCCTCGGCCTGCGCCACGACGCGCTCGAGATCATGACGATCGAACCCCTGGTCCGTGTACCGTTCTGAGAAATACATGGCGCCGACACCGCCCCCCGACACGGTGCTCATCAATCGGATGGCGTGGGTATAGGCGTCGCGCAGGTCGCTGGGAAGCGCGTCGTGGAGGCCGGTGAGCACGCGGGCTGTCCACGCCGCGGCTTGGATGCCCCCGCCGGTGGCGGCGATCAGGATCGGCGTGCGCGACCCGATGGCCAGGACTCGATCGGGCCGCGGGCTGGGATCGTGCGGAAACGGCCACGTCCGATAGACGTGCTCGCTTCCGGGGAGCGGCAACGACGCGATGCCGAACGCCGCCACGGCCAACACCAAGACCGCGGGGAGGCGGTACCGATCCAGAAAGAAGGTCAGGCCGCAAAGCAGCCAGCAGACCATGAGCACCAGGAGCAGTACACAGGCCAGGGTCGAGAAGTTCGTCTCGTAACCGATGCGCAGCCATTTCCCCACGCCAATGGCGAGGTAGAGCGCGGCCGAGAACGTGAAGACCAACCAGGCCAGCAGGTGTCCCGGCGTCAGTTCACCCGTGCGCGGATCGAGAAAGCCCTCGCGGACATTCGGGCGATCCAGCCGGCGCATGATCCACCGGACGACCCGGATGGGCGCGCCGCGCGTGACGCCGCGATGTACTGCGAGGTGCAACGCGTCGGCGCTCCGTCGGGCGACCAGCAGCGCACCGACCGCGGCCGCCAACCCGAGGACGACACCCAGCAACAGCCGGAAGGGTGACACGCCCGAGGCACGCCATGAGTACCAGACCGTCGCCAGCACCGTCGGCATGGCCACCACGCCGAAGGCTTCACGGTTGGGCCACGTGATCGGGTACCGCACCCGCGCGATCCGCGACGTGTCAAAGCGCGCCGGCGCATTGAAAATCGTGGCCCAGGTCGCCGCCATCAGCGTCCACGCGGCGGCGAACGCCGCCAACGTCACGAGCGCCACGCCCATCACCGTCCGCCACCACGTGCCGTAGTCAAGGTCGAACAACCCGCGCAGCAGGGGCGAGAGCAACGCCAGGGGAGGCCCAATCAGGAGCATGCCGGCGGTGAGAATGTGCACGCGCAGGAGGTACAGGTAAGGGATCCACCAGTATCGGGATCGAGCCTCGACCGGCGCAGTCGTACTCACGATCGCCATGGCGTGCTCTCCTGAAAATGGGCGCGACGTGCGCCCGTACCAGCCCGTGCGCTTTTACCAGCCGGCTGAGCTAGCCGCGATTATTCCAGCAATCGGCGTTCGGGTGAGGACGAACCGCAGACTTTATTACTGCGGGCAACCCGTTGGCTGGTGTGGCCAACAGGCTGACTAGTTTCCTCCGCCGCGCTGCCAGCCGAACCCCATCGAGACGCTGAGAGACGGTGCGTAGCGGTGTTCGGGGCTCGTCGGAATCATGTTCGGATAATAGAAATACGTAGCCGAGCTCAACCCTGTGTCGAGAACGTGTCGCGCGACTCTTCGATGGTGACGCACACGTCGGCATTGGCGTGTCCGGGCGCCAGTCCCAGGAACAAACAACACGGCAGGCGGCGGCCCCCAAATGGCGTGCTTTGGCGGAACTCGCAGGTGTTTCGCAGTGGATGCCAGCTTGCAGATCACCGCGGCGTGACTCGGGACGCTGTGGCTGTCTTCCTGGTCTTCGGGCTCTCATCGGCGTTTGGCGGCGTGTACGCCCAACCCGCTCAAGATCAGACAGTCTTGCGCGATCCAAGGACGACGCTGTTCGACCAGGTCGTACGAGGGCTCACGGTTGGCGACCGTGTAACGGTCATGGACCGCGACGGGCGGGCGGGCAGAGGCACGGTGGTATCGGCGTCGGCAACGATGCTTCGGGTGGCCATCGACGACGGGCAGCGGGACTACGAGATCGCTGATGTGCAGGCCGTTTACAAACACACGTCCCACACAACACGTGGCGCCTTGATCGGTCTTGGCGTCGGCACCGCCGTCGCCGTGATCTGGGCGGGAAGGGTGTCTGCCTCTGCCCGTGGATACGTCAGCGGATCGGCCTTTTTCGGCGGCATCGGCGCCGCGGTGGGCGCAGCGATCGGTGCGGCATTTTCCCAAGAGCGGGAGATTTACCGCGCACCATCCGGACTGGCGCCAAACCTGGTTCCGAGGACCCCAGTGGCTGCGTTACCCCGGACCGAGCCTCCAGCTCTGCCAGCGGGCCCGCCGCAGGCACAACCCAATCTCGCCAAGCCGCGTCCCGACCGAAGGTGGGCGGCCTCAGTTGTCGTCGGCACCACGTCGAGCGGCCCTGCGAGCGATCTGGAGGACGCGATGCGCGCCGCGCGATTCGACGAGAACCGCGGCGCGTGCATTTTTGGTCTCTGTTTTCCGGGCACCAACCATCCCTTCTCGAAAACGGGGTTCGGGCAGAGCGGTTTCCCGTGGGCCATCAGCGCGCACCGCTGGCTCTCTTCCTGGTACGGCGCCGGCCTCTCCGCTGGGTTCACCGACATCGGTACGACCTCCGGGCAGCGGCGAGACTCGGGTGAGTATCTCAACCTTCAATATCGCGTCGCGACTGTGGCTCCTCTGCTCATGCTCCGCCCGGCACCGGGCCTGCACACGGGCATCGGTCCAGCCCTCTTCACCACGACATTTACAACCGGACCCGCGCCAGCTGCCCTCTATCAGACCCAGACGAGAAGCGCGGGGCTGCTGTGGGAGGCCGGAGTAACCGTTCCGCCCCGGTCGCGGGTGTTCGGCGAGTTCCTGGTCCAATACCGGCATGTCGGACGGGTTGGCGCGGGCCCCTTCGACGTGACCAACGGGTTCACGACCTCGACGTTGCCCAGTGCGAACGTCCAGATGAACCACTGGTTCCTCGGAGTAGGGGCTGGCGTCCGGTTTTGAGTCGAGCGCTACTGGTAAGTCAAGTCAGCGGCGCGCACGAGTGCGACTAAGACCGGCCCCGGTTTTGCACTTCCAGACAGTGATGCCCCGCCTGATCGTCATTTTGTGTGTGGTGGGCTACTTGGGCGGCTGCGCGTCCGCGCCAACGCGCACCGCGAAGATGACGGAAATCGGCGTCCAGCAGACGACGGCCGAGGTGAGAGTCCGGCTTCGCGAATACTTGAGGCTGTTCAACGCGGAGACCCTGGCTGCGGCCGATGGTGTCCTTGTCACGGAGAAGGATCTCGAGGTGCAGGAGGCGGCCCTTCGATTGAAGGCGAACGGCGTGACCGCCATGCAGGCGGCGGTGTTCCAGCACGATCCGATCGCCTCCCTCGCGGATGCCTGGGCCCTGACCGCTGCGATGGCTCGTTTCTTCGAGGACGGCAAAGGGAAGGATCTCTTCGGAGGATCCCAGTCCCTGGTCGTCGAGGCGCTTCACCGGCTCGAGGTGGAGGTCGACGAATTCGCGCAGACGGTTGTCGGGAAAGAGCGCGCGGACGCCGTCCGTCCGGAAATACGTCGTTTCGTGCGCGACAATCCTATCCGCGACCTGTCGCTCGGCCTCCGCTCGGCGGGGCTCCAGGCCTCGGTCCTCACCGCCGCGGGCTGGAGCGCGGACGCCGGTCGTTCCATCGTTGAGATCGACGAAACCGCGCGCGACCTGTCGGACCGCGTGGGGATCTATGCCGAACTGCTTCCTCAAATCGCTGGATGGCAGGGGGAGATCCTCCTCATCCGGGCCAGGCGCGAGGTCCTCGGGCAGCCCTTCGCCAGTCTTGGTGGAGTGAATACGAACCTTGGTGCGATCGGTGAAGGCATGGATGCCGTCGCGGGATTTGTCACCGGCACACCTGCGCTCATTGCGACCGAGCGAGCCCTCGTGCTGGAAGCGCTCGACCGCGAGCGCGTGGCGATCCTTTCGTCGGTCGACGGGCAACGGGTTGCGACACTGGGGGCCTTGACCGCTGAGCGCGAGGCCATCCTTGCGGCCGTCGAGGAGTTGCGGAAGGCGAGCTTCACGGACCTCGGAACCGAGACGCGACGGAGTTTGGATCGGATTGACAGGCTCTCGGCGGCGACGGTGCAGGACGTCAGCCGTGCATTTAGCGATGCCATCGATCACCTCTTCTGGCGTGCTCTCCAACTCCTCCTCGTGGGGGTCGGGGCCTTCGCGGTTCTCGCGATCGCCCTGCGTCGTACGCAACCAGGGCAGAGAGCCTGAGTTTCGATCTGACGAAGCTGAAGCTCTCTGGCTGCGGCTGTCCAAGCCACTGCGCCCAGATCAGCGCATCCTGCGACTGAGGCATCGTCGGCTTCTTGTCGGCGTCGTACGCAAAGATCGTGTTGTGCATCGTCGACACGATCACCGCGTTGAAGGTTCCCTTGCCGTCCACCTTCAGGCCCGAGACATAGAGCGGCTGCGCCACGATCTGCCCGTCGGCGAAGAGGGTCCACAGCTTGCCGAACTTCTGTTTGACGTTCGCAACCGTGAGCTGCGTCTCCTCCAGATTGGCAGACACGCGCAACACATGAGCCGAGCGGGTCATCGATGAGCCGAAATACTGCGCGTTCTTTGTCCCGACAGTCAATGAGCCGGGAAATCGGCTGGTGCTCTATCCAACCAAGCGCCGCGGGCGTATCGTAGGCGGATGAAACCGTACGACGACGGGGAAGTTCCGGTGCTCTTTGCCGGCGGTGGGTTGGTCGGGCTCTCGACCGCCATGTTCCTCGCACAGCATGGCATTCCCTCGCTCGCCATCGAGCGCCTGAAGCAGGGCTCCCAGCTGCCGCGCGCCGCCTTCTTCCACATGCGCACGCTCGAGCTGTTCCGCTCGGCGGGCATCGAAGCCGACGTCCGCGCGAAGTCGCTCGAGGAGTTCGAGCCTGAGGGATCGGTCGTCCTGATGGACACGCTCGCCGGCAAAGTGCTCAAGGAGTTTATTGCGAGCCTGAATGAAGGCGTCGAGGCGTTCAGCCCGTGCCGGCGCCTCTTCGTCACCCAGCCGGGCCTCGAGCCGATTCTGCGGCGCCGGGCCGAAGGCACGGGCGCGCGCGTGCTCAACGGCGCCGAGGTCACACTGTTCCGCCAGGACGCCGGCGGCGTGACCACGACCGTAAGAGACGTCGAGACGGGCGCCGAGCAGACGATTCGATCGCGGTATCTGGTCGGAGCCGACGGCGCGCACAGCAGGGTGCGCGAGGCGGCCGGCATCGAGTTCGACGGCCGCGGCGTCTTCTCGAACTCGATCACGATCTACTTCAAGGCGCCGCTCGCGCGGCTGCTCACCGGCAAGAACTTCAGCGTCATCTACGTCGGCAACCCGCATCTCGGCGGGTTCTTTCGCCTCGACAAAGATCAGAACTCCGGCTTCCTCGTCGTCAACACGGCGGGCGATACCTCGAAGCCCGAATCGTCGAGCCCCGCGAATGACGTTCGCGACGAGACCCTCATCGCGCATGTGCGTCACGCCGCGGGCGTGGACGATCTGCCGGTGACGATTACCGGCGTCGCCAGGTGGCGCGCCACATCGGACGTCGCGCGCCGGTTCCGCGACCGCCGCGTGTTTCTCGCGGGCGACTCCGCGCACCTGATGCCGCCCAACGGCGGGTACGGCGGCAACACGGGCATCCACGACGGCCACAACCTGGCGTGGAAGCTCGCGCTGGTGCTGAAAGGGATTGCCGGAGACACGCTGCTCGATACCTACGAAGCCGAGCGCAAGCCCGCGGCGTCGTTCACGGTGGAGCAGGCCTACACGCGCTACGTCACGCGCACGGCGCCCTTTCTCGGCAAGCAGGACTTTCAGCCGCCCGCCGACGACTTCGACATCGAGCTCGGCTATCTCTACAACGCGGCCGCCGTTCACGAACATCCGAGCCAGTCGCGCGGCAGGCCTGGCTCGCGGGCGCCTCACCTCTGGATCGAGAGACACGGCGTTCGGATTTCGACCCTCGATCTGTATTGCGGGACATTCGTGGTGGTCACGGGGGCTGACGGAGAGCGATGGATGGCCGCGGCCCAGAACGTGGCGGCGACGTTTCCTGGACTGCAGCTGGACGCGCACCAGGTTCGCGAGAGCGCCTTTCCGGATGCCTATGGCATGTCGCCGTCTGGCGCAACGCTCGTCCGCCCTGACGGCTTCGTCGCGTGGCGTTCGGAGTCGCTAGCCGGCGATCCCGAGAGCGAATTGTCGCGCGCAGTCGGCGCCATTCTCGCGCGATAATCAGCCGTATGAAACTCACGACACTTCTCGCCATCGTTGTTTGTGCGGCCTGGGCATCGTCTGCGTCGGCCCAGCCGCCGCCGCAAGCTCCGCCTGGGCCATGCGTTGATGCCGCCGATGTTCAGTTCGTTTGTGGACAGCAGGGCCCCGAAGATCTCGTCGTCGTGCCGGGAGGCGCGTGGGTCGTCACGGGCGTCTTCGGCGGCGCCGGCGGGATCAATGTCCTCCGCGTCAGCGACCGGACGTCAACGAGGGCGTATCCGGCGGCGTCCGCGAAAGACAAGTTCGATCGGAAGGCCTACCCGGCGTGCCCTGGACCGCCGGATGTCTCGAAGTTCACGACCCATGGCCTGTCGATTCTGCGGGGCCCTCGCAACGTCCATCGTCTGTTTGTCGTCGGGCACGGCGGGCGAGAAGCGATCGAAGTGTTCGAGCTCGACGCGCGTCCCCAGGCAGGAATGCCGCCGGTGCTCACGTGGATCGGCTGCGCCGTCGCCACCGACCCGATCGGGCTCAACTCGGTTCGCGGACTGTCGGACGGCGGCTTCATCGCGAGCAACTTCCTGCCGCGTGGCGGCCCGCAGGCCGCGACGCAGCGCATGATGGCCGGTGAGAAGAACGGCGAGCTGTGGGAGTGGCACGCGCGATCAGGCTGGCAGAAGGTCCCCGGCAGTGACGCGGCCGGCGCCAACGGCCTCGAGATGTCGGACGACGGAAAGACGCTGTACGTGGCCGCGTGGGGGAGCCAGTCGTTCTTCCGGCTGTCGCGTGGATCGGCAGCGCCGAAGCGAGACGAAGTCCCGCTCGGGTTCCGCGTGGACAACATCCGGTGGGCGCGCGACGGCTCGATCCTGGCGGCCGGTCAGGGCGCCGGAGGCACCGTCGTCGTTCGCGTGGATCCGAAGACGCTTGCGGTGAAGGAGGTGCTCAAGCGGCCCGCTGCGAACGGGTTTGGCGCAGGAACGGTGGCCGTCGAAGTCGGTTCCAGTTACTGGATCGGATCATTCGCCGGCGATCGCATTGCCGTCGTGCCAGTGCCCAAGTGACGCGCCTGGAGATCCAACATGTATAGGACGTTACTGGCCGTGGTGCTCGTGGCCGCGCAGTGGCTGAGCTATCCGACACCCAGGGCGCCGCGGACCAAAGACGGAAAAGTCGATCTGTCGGCGCCGGTTCCTCGCCTGGCGGATGGCAAACCTGATTTGTCAGGCGTGTGGATGACGGCGACGGCGGGCGGGAGGGGCGCTGGGCCGGGTGCGTCGCGCGAACTGAACAACTTCGGCGCGAGTCTGCCGGGAGGCTTGCCTTACCAGCCGTGGCTGGTGCCGATCGTCAAAGAGCGGACGGCGAACAATGCCAAGGACGATCCGCATGTCCGGTGCTTTCCCGATTTCTTCCTGCGTGCCTACGGGCTTCCGCACTTCCTGAAGTTCATCCACACGCAGGATCTGCTCGTGATGCTGAACGAGATGAATGCGACCTACCGTCAGATATTCGCGGATGGCCGTGCACTGCCGGCCGATCCCAATCCTTCGTGGCAGGGGTACTCGTCGGCGAAGTGGGACGGCGACACGCTGGTGGTGGACACGGTCGGATTTCGAGACGACCTGTGGATCGACTGGAACGGCAGCGTCGTCACCTCGGCGGGCAAGGTACGCGAGCGGATCCGGCGACTGGACTTCGGGCACATCGACATCGAGGTGACCGTGGACGATCCCAAGGCGTATACGAAGCCCTGGACCGTCACGCTGCATGAGCAGTTCGCGGCCGACGTGGAGCTCAACGACGAAATCTGCCTGGAAAACGAGAAAGACGCGCAGCGTCTGCGTTAGTGGATGCGCGGGCCGTCCATGCCCGGCCGCGCCAGCCTGATTCACGAACCCGCGGCGAGCAAACCGACTCGCCACCCGTCCATTCCCAGCGCATCGAGTCGGGCCCCCGCTGCCGACAAATCGGGATGCAGGGATCCACACGACGCGGCTCCGAGCGGAACAAACGTCTCTTGAAACCGGGCCAAGGCAGACAGGGTTGCCATAGTCAGGGTCTCCGCCAGCGCGATGCACGCCCGATAGTGTGCGACGGCCTCATCGCCGTGTCCGCGGGCCGCCGCCACCATGCCGAGCAGCCGGTGTGCCCACGCCTCGTGCCCGACTTCTTCATGCTGGCGGGCTAACGCCAGCGCCTCGGCCGCCGGTAATGACGCGTCGTCGATTCTGCCGGCGGCGAGAAGCGCTTCGCCAAGCATGCTGGCCCAACGGGACCGATTCGCCGCCAGGTGCATGCGGTCGGCTTCGGCGATGGCTTCCTCGATGAGCGCGACGCCCTCGGGCGCGCCGCCCGCATACGCAAGCGCGAGGCCCAGGTGGCACGCGCCGAACGGAAACAGCAGCGGGATGTGCAGCGCGCGGCACGCGTCGACCGCCGGACTGAGCATCTCGATGGCTCGGCCGAACTCGCCACGGCGAACCAGCACGAACCCAGGCGCGAACCGGGCTTCGATTGAGCCGAAGCCATCGCCGGCGGCCTCGGCAATGTCGGCAATCTCCGCGGCGCGTCCGGTCGCCTCGTCGAACCGTCCTTCTTCAGCGAGCGCCCACGCCAGGAACAGGCGCGAGGAGACGGCCGGAATGAACGGCAGGCCAAATCGCTCCACGGCCAATGGGCCCGCGAGCATGCCGACATTGCGATTCAGGACGTCGACCGACTGCGCGTACTGGCCGCTCGAGCACAGGCTCGCACCCACGAAGAAGGCCGCTTCCGCCCTCATCGCGAGGTCGTCGAGCTTGTCACCTTGCGCCAGTGCCTGTTTGCCCGCCGCGATAGCCGCCGGATAGTGCCCGCCGACCCAGAAGAACTGCGTCATGTGGCACGAGATCCGCCCGAGCCGCCGGCTGTCGCCAATCTCCATGGCGAGCGCCTCCGCCTCCCGCAGACATGAAAGGACGGCTCCAAAGTCGCCGGTGGGAATCAGCGCGCTGCGCAACTCGATCTTGAGATCGATTTGCAGACGCGTTCGATCGTCGCTCGCAGGTACGCGCTCGAGCGCTGTCACCGCGCGGGTCAGCAGCGCCACCGCCTCTTTGTAGGCCGACTGCCTGGCGGCCTGCTGACCTGCGCGCCGGAGATAGTCGGTGGCTTTCATCCAGTCGCCACCGATTTCGAAGTGCAACCCGAGCTCGCTGGTGTACTGATCCAGATCACGGGCGTGCACCTCCTCGATCGCCCGTCCGACGAGCTCGTGCAGCAGACGTCGCCGGCCGGCGGGAATACGCTTCGACGCGACCTCGCGAACCCGGTCATGGACGAAGTCGAACCCGTCGTTGACCGCCAGCATCACCCCGCGTCGTACGGCCTCTTCGAGCGCCTCAGCCGCCTCATAGACCGACAACCCGGCTGCCGGCGGCGCCAGCGCGAAGTCGAAGGGACGCTGGATGACGACGGCCGCGTCGACGAGCCGCTTGCCGCGATCGCTGAGGCGGTCGAGCCGCGCCGCGATCACGTCGTCGGCGCCATCCGTCAGCAGGTCGAGCGAGGCGCTGGCACCGGGCTCGCCCAGTGACTGGAGGATCTCGGTGGCGACCCACGGATTCCCGCGGCTGATCCGCCAGACGTGCTCGGCAATCGACGAGAGATGCGACGACGACGTTCCCGCGCGAAAGCGGCTCCGCGTCAGAGCCGCCACGTCGTGGGGCGACAGCGGTTCGGGACGCAGCACAACGGTCTGCCGCTCGCGCCTCCATTCGGCGAGCAAGGTGTCGAGAAGCGCCGGTCGCGCCGGTTCGTCGAGACGGGCGGTGGCAGCCAGCACCGCCGGTGCGTCGGCGATGCGCTGGCCGAGGAACCCGAACAGGCGCAGGCTCGTTTCATCGGCCCAGTGCAGGTCTTCGATGGTCACGAGTACGGGACGCGTCCGGGACAGCAGGGCGAGCAGTTGGGCGACCGCCTCGAACAGCGGCAGCGTGTCGGCGCTCGCCGGCGGCAGCGTCGGGTCGGCCAGTTCCGGCAGCAGGCGCGCCAACTCGGCCCGCCAGACCGGCGCGAGCGATTCGAACGCCGATGCGGTCAGCGTGAAGCCGCGCAGCGCTTCAACCCACGGTCCGTAGGGCAGCGGCTGCGTGCTGGCATGCGAGCGTCCTGTCCCGACAAGTGGCCGTCGATCGGCGAGTGCGGCGCGCACGGCGTCGAGGAGCGCGGTCTTTCCAATGCCGGCGTCGCCAAGCACGAGCAGCAGGTGACCCCTTTCTCGATCGAGATCGCGCGCGACCCGCCCGATCCGCTGCAACTCTTTGTCGCGGCCGAACAAGAGAGGCGCCGGCAGCTCGGTCAAGACATCGGCCGAAGACGATGCGGGTTCGCCCGCACGCGCTTCGATGGTTCGCTGCACAAGCGTTTCGTACGTCCGCCTGGTGTCGGCTTCCGGATCCACGCCCAGTTCCCGCCGGAGCACCTGCACGCAGACCTGATACTGGCGCAATGCGGCACTGCGCCGACCCAGGCGTGCGTAGAGACGCATCAATCCCCGATGAACGGCCTCCTGCAGCGGATCGAGCGCCAACAGGCGCTGCGCGGTTTGCACCGCCGCTTCGGCCTGTTGCGGCTCGGACGCGTGCATCTGGAACGCCAGCAGCCGCGCGAGAGTCTCAATCGCCACTTCGCGCAGCCGCTCGCGCTCGCTGACGAGCCACTCCTCGAACACCGGCGCGTTCACCGTCACGCCTTCGAGAAAGTCGCCGCGGTAACACTCGGCCGCCGCCTGCCAGTCCGCGGGGTTGTCGCTGGCCGCGAGGCGCTCGAAGCGGGGCACGTCGACGTCGATGGCTGCGGGGGAGGCCGCGAACGCTTGATCGCGTTCGAGGATCACGGACCCGTCCACGGCGGGCAGCGTCCGTCGCAGGGACGCGATCGCCTGACGCAGGCTGTCGCGCGCACGTGCGTCGTCCACGTCGCTCCAGAGCAGCGCAGCGAGCTTGTCGCGCAGGTGAAAGGCGCCCGGACGAACGGCGAGGTAGGCAAGGAGCGCCCGAGCCTTCAAGGGCAACGCAGTGGCGCTGGACTGAAAGCCTCCAATGAGAGCCAGGCGGATGGGGGGCACTGCTGGCGTCCTCCGACGCGCATTCTATGTTGCGGAACCGCTGTCGTGCCTGGGTTTCTGGGCTTTTCCGAGTTTTTTCCAGCGCGTCGTTTAGAACCTGATCATGCCCAGGCGACCGAGTTTGCCGTTTGGCCGTGCTCCTCCTGCTGGCCACGGGCCGCGGGCGCACTCGGTACAGGCCCAGACCGCCGATTCAGGTCATTGGCGGCCAGATCATCCAGGTGAAAGTGGTGTTCAGCTTCTCGTGAATGGCTCACTCTTTTCCACAGGAGAATTGACATGAGAATCCGTATCGTCGTGGCCCTTGTGGCCACGCTCGTCAGCGTCAACTTGGCGAGGCCCGTGGCGGCCGCGCACGACGATGACATCCCTGCCGGCGGCGCCTTCACGTGTGACTTCGGACTGCCGTCCGACCTGCCGTTCGATCAGGTGCCGGTGCTCCTCGAGCGCGATCGCATGGTGATGGCCGCACGGCCGGGATTCATCCGCAAGCTGGTGCCGCTCCGGATCGATCCGGCAAACGGCGGGGTATCGAGCGGCGGCAGGTACCTGTTCGAGACCAGGAGACAGGCCGAGGCGTACCGCAACTGGGTGACCAACCAGTTCGAGCTGGACGGCGTCCTGTTCTTTGATCGTCCGTACCTCCTCGGCCCCGACTGTCACGCCTGGAGCGTCATCGGCGCGCACGACTTCTGGGACATTCACGCCGCCCAGGTGCTGGTGCGCACCGAACGCTGGCTGGCCCCCGGGCCCAACTACGCTCAGTTCCTGAAGCATCGGTGGCCCGCGATCCGGGCCGCGGCCGAAGACCAGGGCCTCTCGAGCGTCTGGCTGCTCTACAACAGAGAAGAAGACCTCGTGTCGCTCGTCTCGGTGACCAATCGGTTCGTGCCGCCGAACCCGATTGCTCCGGACTTCGCAAGTCTTCTCGCACTCCAGGATGCGCCGCCGCTTGGACAGGTCTTCGACGATCAGCCCTGGACTCGTACGTTTCGACCGCACCCATTGGGTGTTGACCACGTGGTTCCCGTACCGCGACGGTGACCGCGGTGAACCGGCCTTGTGGCCAAATTCGCCGCCATTTCCGCTGCCCTTCGCCGGCGACGGACTCTGCGAGCCCAGCCGGGGCGAGAATCCGGCCACCGCGCCAAGCGACTGCCCGTGAGGGATTAAAACGAGGGTTGGCGGGCTACCGTCCGGCTGACCGGTCTTCGCCAAAGGCGACGGCGGTCAGCCGAACCTTCTGCGGCGGCTGAACCGGAGGCTACGGGGAAACGGGCTCGAGCCGCAGCACCGTGCCGTCCGCGGCGTCGCCGCGAAGCGCGCCTTCGGTGGCGATGTAGATGTAGCCGTCTGGGCCTCTGCTGGATGTCGCGCACGCGGATGTTCAGCGACGCGAGCAGCGGCTCGCGCCGCTCGGCCTGCGACGGCTGGTTGAACGAAATCCGCAGCAGCACCCTCGTCGACAGAGCGCCGACAAACAGGCTGTTCTTCCAATTCGGGAACTTGTCGCCCGTGTAGAACATGATGCTCGACGGGCTGATCGACGGCACCCAGTGGATGCGCGGGTTGTCCATGCCCGGCCGCGCCCACGGCTGATCGGACACGAGCGTGCCCGTGTAGTTCCGTGCCGGTCGAGACGAGCGGCCATCCGTAGTTGTGGCCCGCAATCAGGATGTTCACTTCGTCGCCGCCCATCGGCCCGATTTCAGCCTGCCACAACTCGCCCGTCTCCGGATGAAACGCGAGGCCGTACCCGTTGCGATGGCCGTAGGTGAAGATCTCCGGCTTCGCGCCGGCCCTGCCGACAAACGGATTGTCGGCCGGCACGCCGCCGTCGTCCTTGAGGCGCAGCGTCTTGCCGACGTGGTTGTCGAGGGCCTGCGCTTTCATCCGCAGGCTGTTGTCTTCGACGCCCGTGCAGCACAACCGATCGCGATCGCCGACCATGACGTAGAGCGAGTTGTCCGGGCCGAACATCATGTGGCCGGCCATATTGCCGCTCGTTTCCCACGCATCGGCTACGAAGATCTCCGCCAGCTCCGTCAGCGTGTCGCCCTGCAGGCGTCCGCGCGAGATCGCGAGCGTGTTGCCTTTGGGTCCGTTCTTTGGATACGAGACGTAGACGAACCGGTTTTGCGCGAACTGCGGATGCACGGCGAGACCGTGGAGAGCGTCGTTACCTCCAGGGCCTTCGCCACGAGGCGTCGGCGAGGTCCAGACGGGTTCTGCCGCCATGACGCCGTCGCGGAGGATGCGCAGGCGCCCGTCCCGTTCGGCGACGAGCAGGGCGCCATCGGGAAGCAGGGCAAGACTCCACGGATGGAAGAGGCCCGTCGCGAGAGTGACGACGCGGATCTTTCCGCCGGGGACGTCGAGCACCTGACTCTGCTGGGCGCGCGTGATGACGCCCGCGCAGAGCAGGGCCGCAAGGACCGCGAGGCCGCGCAGACGCAGCTTCATGAGGTGAGCAATCTAACACATTGTCGGTGACGAAGACGCTGCTCTTTGGCAGTGAGGGATCGTGCGGCCGAGCTGCCGATGCCCGGCAATCAGACGGGCGTGCCGATGACCTACATGCCTGGCGGACGGCGCCGCCTAATCGTGGAACAGCGCCTCGATGTCGCGGCTGCCGCGCAGCACGCGCAGGATCAGCACATTGTCACCGTCGACGCGGTACGCAATCACGTAGTCGCCGACCGTGAAAGTACGGACACCAGGGCGCAGGTCTTCGTCGCGACGACGGCCGACGTATGGGTGGGTTGCGAGGAGCGCGAACCGAGCGGTTATCAAGTCGATGATGCGGTCGGCGACCTCGACACTATCGCTTTGCGTTGCGAGGAAATACCAGATCTCGTCCAGGTCGGACTCGGCTTGAGGTGCCCGGATGTGCATCAGCGCGAGGCAGAACGATCAGCTGCTAGTCGGGTGCGTCCGCGCTGCTTGACGTCCTCGGCGAGCGCCTTTATCGATTCTTCCGTTACGGGTCGGCCTTCGCCACGGGCTAGTGAGGCCTCCGCTTCGTCGAGGGCCGCCAGGATTTCCACACGCTTGCGCTCGCGTTCTTCCCAGAGCGCCAGCGCCTCCCGTACCGCCTCTTCCTCGTGACTGAACCGGCCGCTGTCGATGGCCCGTTTGACGAAGGCTCGCTGGTCCGGCGTCAAGTCAACGTTCATACAGTCACGGTAGATGTTCGGGACACACCTGTCAACAAGTTGCGCCGTTCCGCGTGTGGGATGACTTCGTGACGCCAGCGTTGGCGTTCAAAATTCAAAGGGGAAAGTAAGGGCAGCGCCCCGTGTCTCTTCTCGGACGAAAAGACACGGGGCCGAACACGGCGTTAGTCCCAGCGGTAGCCCGCCGCATTGAGCGGCACCGACCGGATGCGAGCGCCCGTCGCGGCGAACATGGCGTTGGTGATCGCCGGAATCGCCGGCGGCAAGGCCGGCTCGCCGAGCCCGGTCGGGTCGAAGTCGGTCTGTCAGGAACTTCACCTCGATCGACGACGGGCATGTGCGTCATGCGCGTCGGCTGATAGTTGTTGAAGTTGCGCTGCACGACGCGGCCCTTGTCGATCGTGATCTCCCACGCCATCATGTGGCTCATCGCTTCGACAAACGCGCCCTGCGACGATGTTGATCGACTCGCTCGGGTTGACGATCTGGCGGCCGATGTCGATCGCGGCCCAGGCCTTGTTGACGTTGAGCTTCTTGTCGTCGCCCACCGTGACTTCGACGACGTAGGCGACGTAGCCGGAGTGCGCGTACTGGAAGGCCACGCCCTTGCCCGTGCCCTTCGGCAGCTTGCTGCGGTTGTTCCAGTCCGACATGTCGCGCACGGCTTCGAGGACGCCGCGCGCGCGCGCCGCGTTGAAGGCCTGAGGCGGCGCCTCGCCGGTCGGGCTGTTGAGCATGTCGATCCGGTACTGCAGCGGATCCTTTCCGGCCGCGACGGCGACTTCGTCGATGAACCCCTGCATCACGAACGAGACGCCGTTGGTGCCCGGCGCGCGCAGCGCGCCCGTCGGGATGTCGAACGGCGTGACGGGCGCGGAGTTCACCGTGAAGTTCGCGACGAACCCACGCGGGAATTCGCCGGCCGGAACGACCGACGCCGTGCTTGCGACGAAATCGCGGAACGCGACGAGCTTGCCCGACGCGTCGATCCCGGCTTTGAAGTAGTGGAAGCCGCCGGGGCGATACTGATCGTGGGCGATGTCGTCTTCACGCGTCCACAACAGCTTCACCGGCACGCTCGGCTGCCCGGCCTTCGCCCGCTCTTCCGTGACGACTCGCGCGATCTTGCCAACCTCGATGTCGTAGTCGCTGTTCAGACGACGACCGAAGCCGCCGCCGGCCCGCACCAGGTGCATGGTGACCTTGTCGGGCGTGATGCCGGCGCCAAGCGCCGGATTCGCGAGGCTCGGAATCTGGCTGCACGACCAGATCTCCAGCGTGCCGTCCGACTTGTAGTGCGCAGTCGAGTTCTGCGGCTCGAGCGGTGCGTGCGAGAGCAGCGGGAACGTGTACTCCGCCTCGATGACCTTGGCGGCGTTCCTGAACGCCGCCTCGACGTCACCGACCGCGGCTCCGCCGCGCCCGCCGGGAGGTGGCGGCGTGCGACGCCTGCGCTGACAGCTGCTTGGCCTGCTCCGCGTACCCGACGCTGCTCTGCGTCGCCACACGGCCTTCGTCCCACACCACTTTCAGCGTGCGGCGCGCGTTGTTCGCCAGCCACCAGTTGTCCGCCACGATCGCCACGCCCGACGCCAGCGAGTTGGCGCCTTGCCCGGCGACCGCGTCGACGATGAACGCGTGTTTGATGCCCGGGCAGCCGCTTCACCTCGTCGAGATTGGCGCTCATCGCCTTGCCGCCGAACACCGGACACTTCTCGAACACGGCGGAGAGCATGCCCGCCGGCTCGACATCGACGCTGAATGACGGCTTGCCGGTCACGATGGCGAGGTTGTCCACGCCCTTGATCGGCTTGCCGATGATCTTGAAGTTCTTCGGATCTTTGTAGGCGGCCTTGACCGCCTCGACGGTTGGAGGCGTCATGGATGCGACACGCGAGGCGAGCGACGCATAGGTGGCCGTTCGCCTGGACGCGGCGTGCGTCACCACTCCGCTGCCCGTCGTCAGCTCGGTCGCCGGCACGTTCCACTGCTGCGCGGCGGCGGTGACCATCATCAGGCGGCCGGCGGCGCCGACCTGCCGCATCGGATCGTAGTTGGTCGGAATCGCACGGCTGCCGCCTTCGAACTGCGGTCCGTACTTCGGATTCAGATCGGCCTGCTGGATCTTGACCTGGCTCCAGTCGATGTCGAACTCGTCGGCGATGATCTGCGGCAGCGCCGTCCTGATGCCCTGTCCCGTCTCGGGGTTCTTGGCGAGGATCGTGAAGGTATTGTCCGGATGAACGGTGATGTAGGTGGCCGGCGCGAGCGACCACGTCGACGGCGGGGGGCCGCCACGGCCTTCCTGCGCGAGCGCGGGCGCGTACATGCCGATGATCACGCCGCCGCCGGCAAGGGCGGTCACCTGAAGGAACTGAGCGACGATCGAGCTGGTCGTCTTTGCTGTCTTTGATGTCGTCTTTTTCATGGCTACGCCCTCCGCCCGCCGTTGGCCGCGAGGTGAATGGCTTCCTTGATTCTCAGGTAGGTTCCGCAACGGCAGACGTTGCCGTTCATCGCCGTGTCGATCTGCGCGTCGGTCGGCTTCGCGATTCTGACCAGAAGGGCCGCCGCCGTCAGGATCTGGCCGGCCTGACAGTATCCGCACTGCGGCACGTCGAGTTCCTGCCAGGCGCGCTGC
This sequence comes from uncultured Acidobacteriota bacterium, assembly GCA_963755195.1. Classification (GTDB taxonomy): domain Bacteria; phylum Acidobacteriota; class Vicinamibacteria; order Vicinamibacterales; family CAVVIG01; genus CAVQJU01. The sequence continues at coordinate 414,008 of CAVWIZ010000004.1, forward strand.
AGCGGATGCGTTCCGTCGGCGGACAACCCTTCGATGGTGGTCACCTTTTTCGTGCCGACGGTTGACAGCTGCGTCTGGCACGACCGGACGGGGTCGCCGTCCAGCTGCACGGTGCAGGCGCCGCATTGGCCGATTCCGCAGCCGAACTTCGTCCCCTTCAAGTGGAGGCTGTCCCGCAAGACCCAGAGCAAGGGCATTTCGGCGGGCATGTCCACCGTATGCGTTTGACCGTTGACGACCAGCGAGTACGCCATGGCGCTATTCCTCCCTAACGGAGATGTCTCAATCCTGACAACGAAACGGTAAGTGTTAATTCTTGGGTCGAGCGCCCGCTAAATCAAGAAGAATCTGACGGGTTATCGGGGCGGGGCGGCCAACACGAAATTGTCGAGTGAACCTTCGTCGGGGCCTGTCACATATTCCCCGCGTATCTCGAGGCGCGTCGGCGCCGCCAGCACACTGTCGATCTGGGCCTGGGTGGCGCGCCTGTTCCAGTTCCACGTCCACCCCTCGCTTTCCGACAGCTGGACTGAAAAATCGGTCCAATCGGTCCCGGGAGCCGTCCGAAACCGGTAGCTGAGGCGTCCCGCCGCCCCCACAATCACGACGTCGTCGTCGATCAGGCTGATTATCGCGCCTGACTGCTTGAGACTGTAGCTGAGGGTGCCGTTCACCGCGGCGGGCAGTTGCTGCAGCACGGCGGCCGGAGCACGAAAGTACCAGGTTTCGCCCAGGGCTTCATCGACCCCGGTGATGCAACCGCCGGGGTGACCGCCCGCTCAAGCGCGAAGATCGGCTCGGCCGCCTCGGTGTCTCCGCTGACGCGCCAGCCTTGAGCCGATTCCGTGAAGTCGTGGCGAACCAGTGTCGGGCCCGTGCGCGATTGCGCATCGGCAAGGCCGAGCGCAAAGAGGCTGAGCGGCAACGCACAGGCCATCGCCGCCCGAAGCCGTCCTCGACCTGGCGTCACCGCTTGAGCGCTGGCAGCAGCGCCGGACGCGTCGGCGGAAGGTGCTGATCCGCCGCGTTCATCATCGTGCCCACGATGAAGTAATCGCCCATGAGCGCGATGCTCTCGATCGTCCGCTGACGTCCGAACGACTCGATCATCTTGGCCCACAGGTCGCTGCTGACTCTGTGCTCGCGAAAGAGGGCGCGGAAAAATCGGATCAGCGTCGCGTCTTTCTCGGCCAGGCCCTTCGCCTCGTCCACCGGCCGGTCGTACTTGACGACGTCGATGACCGATTGTTCCAGTCCGGCGCGTAGACCTGCGGGCTCGTGCGCGGACCACTCGTACTGCTGGTCGATCTCCCTCGCCGTAATCAGGACGATGAGCTGGAAATATCTGGCGCCGAGGGGGAAGTCGTCGCCGCGCGGCACGCCCAGATACCGTCCCAGCGGGCCAAGGCCCTCGCCGATTTTCGGGCTGTATGACGTGATGTGCCCGGGGCCCGGGCCCGGCGCGGCCGGGTTCGTCCTGGCGTCCAGGAGGCGCTGGCCTTCGGCATCCAGATCGTTCCTGGTCACCGGCGGCAAGCGCGAAAGCGTCACCGGATTGATGTCCGGAGGCAGTGTCTGGGCAGCGGCGACGGCCGGAAGCATGGCGACGAGCAGCATCGAAAGTCGGATACCCATGAACCCCCCAAGAAAGTTCAAAGTGCAAAGTCTAAGGTGGAAAGTAAGTGGAAAGTAGGGGAAAAGTAGCGGGCCGCGAGCGATCTACTAAACGCTGCGGCGTCACACATTACCGATCGGTCCTCGCGCCGGCGATCACGACCGCAAAGAAACTCGTGCTCGAGTTGAGCGATGGCCGGCCATGGCCGTGCCGGTGACGTGCGGCCAGCCGTCCCGACCCGCGGAAGTGGATCCCCTCTAACTATAACTAATGTTGTCTATCCGCACTTCGATGCGCCTGGCGGCAGCAAGCGCATGCATCGGACCAACCATCACACCTACAAGCCGGCGTACGTGGGACGCGTCCGCGCCGACGGGCAGTTCGACATCCTCTGGCGATCGCGAGAACTCGTCGAGCCTCAGGCTTTCAGCCCGTACCTCAGAGCAGCTGGCGGCGCGAACTGAAGAAGAGGTGCCGACGCTGGAAGGACTACTTCACCAGATTGAGGTACGCATCGATCCCGCTCTCACGAAAAGCTATTTCCGGCCGGCCGTTGCGATCGACCGACAAAATGAGGTGAGCGTCAGTGCCCTTGAGAACGTGCTCACGAACGCTCTCCGGCGACAATGAATATTTCTGGTCCCGTATCTGCGCGGACAACCGATCGCCCTCTCGCGCAATCGTCACCTTGAAATCGCCCAGCTGCCAGGCTCCCACGTAGCCGTCGAACACCTTTGGATCGACAGCGATCTCTTTGTGTTCGTGTTCAGGCAGCCCCAGCAGAATCCTGAGGAGTTGAGTGGCCAGTTTGGGCGCGTTGGACGAGTCTGAATTGGTCAGCACCACGACGCCGGCTCTCGCGTCCGGCGCCATCCAGATCATGGTGCTGGTTCCCTGCTGCGACCCGCCGTGACCGACAATCTTTACGTCTTCCACCGCTCCAAATTGCCACCCCAGCCCGTACGCCAACCTGCCGAGCCCGTCCGACGGCATGGGCTGAGTCCACATCGTGTCTCGCGTGGCGCTCTTGAGCAGGCGGTTATTCATGATCGCCGCCTCGAATCGCGCCATGTCTGGCGCGGACGAGAGCCAGCCCCCGCCGGGAACTTTGTAACTGGCATCCAGAAATTCCGCGTTCATCACGGCGCCGGTTTTGTCTTTTGAGTAGAAGCGCGTGCGAAGCGGCACGATAGCGAAGCGCTCGTCTGGACGCGTTTGCAGCATGCCAGCCGGAATGAGAACAGTCTCGCGCACGGCGTCCGCGTAGTTTTGGCCGGATGCTCCTTCAATGGCGCATCCGGCCACCGTGTAGCCCTGGGTGGAGTAGTTGAAGTGCGTCCCAGGCTGCGCCACCAGGGGATCGTTCGCGAAGAACTTCATCCCGCCCTCGATCCCATTGTCGAAGTGACGGGTGTTGCCCACCTCGGGATCGGATTGGGATACGGAGTAGGGCTGTTCAGGTACGTTGTAGGAGCGGATCCCGCCAAGGTTTCCCAAGAGCTGCCGTGTGGTGACAGGCCACGGCTTCTGCGGGAATGCCGGGCAGTACTTCTGCACCGGTGAATCCAGATCCAGCCTGCCGTGTTCCCACAGCGCCATGGCGGCAGTTGCCGTGAGCGGTTTCGAGATCGAGCCAAGGCGGTACAGCGTGTTGGATGTCGCAGGAACGGAGTTCTCCAGATCGGCCATGCCGAAGCCCGCTGACCACACCAATTCTCTATCCTGCACAACAGCCGCAGAGACGCCAGGCGTCTGGCTTTCCGTCATGAACTTTGAAATGGCGTTCTCGATCTTGGCTTGCTTCTCGGCGGCAAGCTTTCCGGTCTGAGCTGCTGTGCCATCCGCTACTAGCAGAGACGCAAGAAGCCACGCACACGTTGCCGCGACGGCTCTACCTATCTGGTGCCGCAGTCCGGCCTCAATGCAGTGTGCCTTTTGACTCATGTCTCACTCCGCCGCTGTCGCGGTGTCTCCGACCAACGCCACGCTACGCCATTCTTCCGCTGCCATCGGCGCGCGTCAAGCGCTCTCATGACAGCTGAATCGTTACGCCGTTCCAGCGTCACCGCTGCGGTCGAACTCGGTGCTACGGCCACAACTACGCCGCCCGCTCGCGGACCAGTGCCAGCACCTGCGCCCAGGTCTCGGGCCGCGCGGTCACATGGAGGCCGACCCTGCAAGGCGAGGCTGACCGCCTGCACGATGGCCGCATCCACCGGGGTGGGCGTCCGGAGGGACTGGGCCTGCTGAACGTGTCCGACTCGCGAGGCGCTGCAGTTGAGAGGTCGCGGCGAGATCTACCGACGGGTCGACGGCGGCCAGTCCCACCGCCGCCAAGGCGTGGCCGGACACGAGTCGCCTTGAAACCCTCAGCTTCTTGCTCGATGCGCTTCTCGAAGGCCGTCTTGAGACCTAGACGGCAGCGGTCATCACAGCGCCACTCGAGAAGAGGCTGGCCAATACCGTCGCCAAGAAATTCATGCGGCTATCCTGACGGCTTCGGGCCGACCACTCGTCGCTGCCACGCTCCGATGCAGCGTACTGCGACTCGGTTAACCCGGAGCGCCGGAAGTGCCGTTTGACGAATGCAAGCTCCCGAGTAGTCGCGAAGTGGGGACCGATTGGCGACGGTCGTTACCAAGCGTACAGTTTCTCCAGCAAGGCCACCAGCCTGCCATGTGCCATCCCGCGCCTCGGCTTGACCAGGCCGATTTGATGCTAGTGACTCGTGTATTCTGGCCGTCCGCGGTTAAATGCGGCCGTCCGCCGGTGGTGGACGTCTGAACAATCCGGAGGTCGAAGTGACGAGCTGGCGATGCCGCTGCGCACTCATTGCGTGCTTTTTTCTAACTCTTCCAGCCGCTCTAAGATCGCAGCGGCCTGCCGGCGCCGTACGCCAGGAGCGGGAGCAGGCGGCCCGCGAAGTGCCACAGCTGGCCGAGCTGCTCGCGCTCAAGCCCGGGATGATCGTGGCCGACGTTGGCGCAGGAGGCGGCGCGATGTCGGTGGTCATGGCGAAGTGGCTGGGGCCGGGGGGACGCGTGTACGCCACGGATATTCGAGCCGAGCAGCTCGCCGAGATCAGAGCAGCCGTCAAGGAGAACGCGCTGTCGAATATGGTGGTGCTGGAAGGCGCCGAGGCTTCGGCGAACCTTCCCAGCGAATGTTGTGACGCGATCTTCTTGCGCGACGTCTACCACCATTTGACGCGCCCGGACGAGTTCAATGCCAGCCTGCTGGCCGCGCTCAAACCGAACGGCCGCCTCGCGATCATGGATTTCACGCCCGAACAGGGCTCGAGCACCCCGGCGGGTGTGCCGAGCGATCGAGGCGGTCACGGCATTCCAGCTCCGGTCCTCCTAGCTGAGGTCATGCGCGCAGGCTTCCGACATCTCAGGACGATGCCGCGCTGGCCACCAGACGACGACCGGGACAGGTTGTTCTTGGTGATGTTAGAGAAGCCCTAGTGCCACGTCAGGCTGTGCGATGTCAAGGTGGTGAGGCCTACGGCTACGTCGTCAACAAAAAGATCCACCACCGTGGGCGGCCTGCACGTCGCCCGCAGGAAAGAGATCTGACACAAGCCGGGCCAATAAACGCGGGAAAAGCATTGGTCGCCAGATCGGCGTCACCCAGGATTAATCCGGTCCGCGCGACAGTAACCGCTATACTTCCAGCCGTTTGGCCCTCGCTCCGGGCACTCGAATCGGCGTCTACGAGATCACCGCGCAGATCGGCGTGGGCGGCATGGGTGAGGTGTATCGGGCGACCGACAGCAACCTGAAACGATCCGTCGCCATCAAGGTGCTGCCCGCCTCGGTAGCCGGCGATACGGATCGGCTCGCGCGGTTCCAGCGCGAGGCCCAAATCCTCGCCGCGCTCAACCACCCGAACATCGCCGCGATTTACGGCTTCGAGAAGACACCGGACTTCACCGCGCTCGTGATGGAACTCGTCGAGGGCGACGACTTGTCGCAACGAATCGCAAAGGGCGCGATTCCCCGCGATGAGGCATTGCCAATCGCGCGACAAATCGCCGACGCGCTCGAAGCGGCGCATGAGCAAGGGATCATCCACCGCGATCTGAAGCCCGCGAACATCAAGGTCCGCGCAGACGGCACGGTCAAGGTGCTCGACTTTGGTTTGGCGAAAGCGATGGAGCCCGCCGCGGGGTCGTCGCCGAGTCCGTCGCAGTTGCCGACAATCACCACGCCCGCGATGACGCGGGCGGGAATGATCCTCGGGACGGCCGCCTACATGAGTCCCGAACAGGCCAAAGGCGGCACGGTGGATAGGCGCAGCGATGTCTGGGCGTTTGGCGCCGTGCTCTACGAAATGTTCGCGGGGCGGCGCGCCTTCGAGGGCGATGACGTCCGCGACACGCTGGCGCGCATCCTGATGAAGGAGCCGGACTGGACCGCGCTTCCCGCCACCGTCCCGGTAGCGGTGGTCACGGTGATGCGGCGCTGTCTGCAGAAGGATCGCAAGCAGCGCGTGCGCGATATCGGCGACGTCTCGTTGGCGTTGGAAGGCGCGTTCGAGACCGTCGCGCCGCACGCGACCGGGACGACATCGTTGACGCCACGCGGACGGCTGGCGTGGGTGGCATTTGCCCTCGGTGTTGTCGCGCTGGTGTCGCTCTGGAGCACAGCATTCCTGTACCTTCGGCCCGCCGGCGCGGAACAACCGTCGATCCAGTTCGTGGTGTCTCCGCCCGAAGGTTGGAGTACCCGCACAGCCACGGGCGGAGTGCGTGACCTTGCGATGTCGCCAGACGGCCGTCGTTTGGCGTTCAACGCAGCAGACAAAGACGGTCAGCCATTGATTTGGTTGCGTTCGCTCGACGCCGCGGTCGCGCAGCCGCTGAAGGGGACGGAAACGGCAGGCCTGCCGTTCTGGTCGCCCGACAGCAAGTTCCTGGCGTTCGAGGCCGACGGGAGGCTCAAGAAGATCGATGTGGCAGGTGGACCGCCTCAAACAATTGCGGACACGGCGACAGGCGGCGGAAGCTGGAGTTCTGATGGCGTCATCCTCTTCAACGCCAGCGGAAACAGCCCCCTCAGTCGCGTGTCAGCCGCGGGCGGCGCCGTCAGCCCGGTCACGTCGTTGGAAACAGGTGAACTCCGCCATGTTCTTCCGCAGTTCTTGCCAGACGGGCAGCACTTCCTCTATTTCGCCTTCGGCGCGAACGGCTCCGCCAGCTACGTCGGCTCCTTGAATGGCAAGGCACGCACGCTCCTTTTACGCGATGTCTACGCGCAGGTCGCGTACACCGGGGGCCGCCTGTTCTTCGTCCGAGCGGGTACGTTGCTGACGCAAAGGTTCGACGCGGCGGCGCTGACCTTCATGGGGGAGCCGTCGCCCATCGCGGAGATCCCGGGCGGCGCCTTCAGCGTCTCGACCAACGGCGTCCTGGCCTACCAGGCCGGGACGAACGCCAATCGCAAACGGCTCGAGTGGTTAGACCGATTGGGCAAGTCACTGGGCATGCTCGGCGAGGCTGCCGACTACTACACGGTGGAAATCTCGCCCGATGGCTCGCATGCCGCGGGCGGCATGTTGGAACAAGCGACTTCTGCCACGGCGGATGTCTGGCTGTACGACGTGACAGGCAACGGCCGCACGCGCCTGACGTTCGACGCGGCGAATACGTGGGGGCGAGCGGTTTGGGCGCCCGACGGCAGGCGCGTCGTCTATGGGAAGAAACGGAGTGGCCAGGCAAACGTTGATCTGTTTCAGAAGGCGTCCGATGGCGCGGGAGGAGAGCAGGCGGTGCTGGAAGACGGTGTGAACAAGCTGCCGTCGAGCTGGTCTCCCGACGGGAGGTTCGTCCTGTACCTGGCGACGACGCCCGGATCGTCGACAACCGGGATCGACCTGATGCTGCTGCCGCTCTTTGGCGATCGCAAGCCGTTTCCGTATCTCCAGACGCGCTTCAACGAAACCTCCGGAATGTTCTCGCCCGATGGGCGGTGGGTCACATATCAATCGAACGAGTCTGGGCGCCCTGAGGTGTACGTCGCGGCCTTTCCGGGAGCGGGCGGGAAGCGGCAGATCTCGGCCACCGGCGGCGGCAACCCGCGATGGCGGCGCGACGGCAAGGAGATCTTCTACGTGGGCCGCAACAGTACGCTGATGGTGGCCGCCGTGAACGGCCAGGGTACGAGCTTTGAAGTCACGTCGGTCAAGGCGCTCTTCGAGACGCGCGCAGCCGGCGATTATCCGTACGACGTGGCGGCCGACGGCCAGCGCTTTCTGATCGTTCGCCCGGCCGACGACGCCAGTGCCGCCGGCATCACCGTCACCGTGAACGGAACCGCGGGGCCGAAGAAATAGCGTCGCCTACCCGGCCGTCACTTTTCACTTGAACTTTGAGCTTTAGACTTGCGGGGCGTCCCCGTAACCTTTCGCCCCGCCAACCCGTTACTCTGATCGACAAACCCTGTGGTGGCGATCACGGACGACCCCGACGAGCGAACGCTGATCGAAGCGGCCCAGGCCGATCCGGCCCGTTTTGTCGATCTGTACGAACGGCACTTCCACCGGGTGTATGGCTACGCAATCCGGCGGACGGGCAGCCGTGCCGAGGCGGAGGATATCACCTCGGAGGTGTTCGAACGCGCGCTGACGAACCTCTCGCGCTTCGAGTGGCGCGGCGCGCCGTTCGCGGCGTGGCTCTATCGCATCGCGGCGAACGCCCTGGCGGATCGACGCCGGCAGACCGCACGCGACTCGGACGAGCCGCCGCCCGATGTTCCCGATGTGCGGGAGTCAGACGAGATCGAGCGGCGCGCCATCCTGTTTCAACTGGTCGAGCGCCTCCCCGACCTGCAGCGTCAGGTGATCGAGATGCGGTTCGTCGACGGAAAGAGCATTCGCGAGGTCGCGGCGGCACTCGATCGGTCGGACGGCGCCGTCAAGCAACTCCAGCTGCGCGCGCTGGAGAATCTGCGGAAGAGCATGGAGGTCCCCCGTGGGTGATATGGCTGAGGCGCTCACCGAACGGCTGGACCAGGCGATCGATCTGATCCTCGCGCGCCGCGACGCGACGGCCGCGCTCGCCGACGCCGAAGTGGCGCCGCTCGCCGTGCTCGCGAACGAGTTGAGAACCTGCCCCAGCCCGGCGTTCAAGGCGCGGCTGCGGGCCAATCTGGAACGGAGGAGTGTGATGTCTACAGTGCTCGAAGCGGTTCACGTTCGCGAAGGGTTCACGACGGTGACGCCGTATCTCCAGATGCGTGAACCGGGTCTGTTCGACTTCCTGGTGAAGGTCTTCGGCGCAGTCGAGACCTTCAGCCTGAAGGGCACCGACGGCGTTCACCGCGAAGTGCGCGTCGGCGACTCGATGCTGATGGTCGGCGAGGGTGGTCCCGAAGGGACCGAGAACTCTTCCGCGGCGTTTCACGTCTACGTGCCCGATGTCGATGCCGCGTTCGAGCGCGCGCTGGCCGCGGGCGCCAAATCGCTGGGCGCGCCCGAGGATCGGAGTTACGGCGAGCGGGCGGGATTCGTCGAGGATCCGTTCGGCAACCACTGGTATATTGCGACGCATCTTGGTCCATCGCCCGTGCCGGCGGGATTCCAGACGGTGACGCCGTTCATCCATCCGCGAGGCGCTTCGGCGTACATCGAGTTCCTCTCGCGCGCGTTCGGGGCCGTCGAGGAATTCAAGCACGAGGCCGGCGGCCGCGTCATGCACGCCCGCATCCGGATTGGCACTGCGGCGATCGAGATGGGCGACGGTGACACCGAACCGATGCGCACGTGGTTCTATCTCTACGTGCCCGACGTCGATGCGCTCTTCGATCGGGCGGTGGCCGCTGGCGCGACGCCGCTGTCGCCTCCAGAGGACAAGCCGTACGGCGAACGTGTGGCGTCGGTGAAGGACACGATCGGCATCACGTGGTACATGGCGCGGCCCGTACAATAAATGGCCGCTGGCGCGGAGCCGCGCTCGAGACGCGGAGCCGCACTCGAGACGCGGAGCCGCACTCGAGAAAGGAAGGTCGCCCGATGTCACGCCTTTTCAAGATCGCCATTCTCTGCTTGTCGCTGGCGCTGCCGGCGGGCGCCAATGCCCAATGGCTGAAGGAACCCACCAAAGGCATTCCACGGACCGCGGACGGCAAACCAAATCTCAAGGCTCCTGCGCCGCGCACCCATGACGGCAAACCGGATCTATCCGGGCTCTGGCGGTTCGACGCCGCCTCGTACGCCAACAACGTCTCGGTGGATCTGAAGCCCGAGGAGATTCGGCCGGGCGTCGACGCGCTCTACAAGCAGCGCATGGAAGACCTCGGCAAGGACGATCCCGCGACGTTCCGCTGCCTGCCGCCGGGGCCGCGGGCGCTGTACGCACCGCAGGGCTGGGCCCGCGTCATCCAGACGCCGTCGGTCATCGCGATCCTCTATGAGGACCTGACGTTCCGGCAGGTTTTCATGGACGGCCGCGCGCTCCCGAAAGATCCGAACCCGAGCTTCATGGGCTACTCGGTCGGGCGCTGGGACGGCGATACGCTCGTCGTGGACAGCGATCGGGTTCAACGAGACGTCATGGCTCGACTTCGGCGGCCATCCGCACAGCGAGTCGCTGCGCACGACCGAGCGCATCACGCGCAAGAGCTTCGGACGTCTCGACGTCGAGGTCCGGCTCGACGACCCCAAAGTCTTCACGCGCGCGTTTACGGTGCCCACCCACGCGGAGATCGTGACCGACACCGAGATGCTCGAGTATGTCTGCGGCGAGAATCAGAAAGACTTCGAGCATCTTGTCGGCAAGGCGTCGGACGAAAAGAAGTTCGCCGTCAAGGTCGCGCCGCAGATCCTGTCGCAGTACGTCGGCGCCTACACCGTCAAGTCGCTCGAGGACCCGAACCAGGTCGCCATGCGCTTCAACATCACGCTCGCTGGCGACACGCTGGCGATGGACATCGGCGGCAAGGACAAGCAGGAGATGATTCCGTTGTCGAGCGAGACGTTCTCGGTGATGGGCGTCCGGCTCGATTTCGTGAAGGAGAAAGAGGCGGTCACGCACCTCATCTTCCACATCGTGGAAGGAGACATGAAGGCGACAAAGGACCGATGAGAAAGTTCAAAGTGCAAAGTTCAAAGTGGAAAGTAAGTAGAAAGGAAGTAAGTAGAAAGTAGGCAGGCCGGACTCTTCTGACCTGCTTCTATTGTACGGCCTGCCTGTCCAGAAAAACAGACTATCGTGAAGTCCGAGCGTCCATTAGAGTTGGCGCTCCTGCTATGACGAGCGATAGTCCGGCACCGAGAGACGTTCGAGACCGGGGTCTGCTCGATCGCATTCTCGACACGCCCCACCTCGCACAGATCGTCCCTCGACTGCAACCGGAGCTCCTTCACCGGGTGATTCAGAAGTGTGGACTCGAGGATTGCGCCGACCTCGTGGCACTGGCGACGCCCGAGCAGTTAGCACGCGTCTTCGATCTCGACTTGTGGCGCCCCGACCAGCCAGGCCTGGACGAGCAGTTCGACGCCGGGAGATTCGGAGTATGGCTCGAGGTTCTGCTGGAATCGGGTGCCGCCGTCGCGGCTCAGAAGCTCGCGGCGATGGACGTCGATCTCGTGGTCGCCGGGCTTGCCCAGCACGCGCGCGTCTTCGACATCGCGGCGGTCACGCCGTATGTCACAACGGATGGAGAAGAGATCGAAGCGACTCGTGGCAGAGACGATGAAGTGGCGTGCGAGGTCGGTGGGTACCGGCTCGTGGCCAGGCGCGCGGACTCGTGGGATCCGATCGTCACGGTCCTGAGATCGCTCGAGGCCGAGCAGCCCGACTACTTCGATCGCGTGATGCGTGGATGCCGGACGCTCTCAAACGCCGGGTGGGAGGTGGATGGACTGCACGAGCTTCTCGCCGATGGGGATCAAGTCATGTTCGACCTGGCGTTCGATCGCGAACGGCGCCGCGAGAAACGCGGACACGCGACCCCCGCGCAGGCTCGAGCGTTTCTCCAGATGTCGCGCCAGCTTCGGCCCGGGGACGGCACCGTGCCGCGAGACAATCCAATCGCGCGCGCGTATTTCCGAGCCATCGACGATGCGGCCCCGGCGGACGCCGCTGGCGCCACAAGCGCACCCCTCAGTCTGCCACCGGGATCAGACGCAACGCCTGCTGCGGAGGACGCGGCAAATGCGGCCGCCGCGGTCGACCCGATCCTCGGCGTTCTCGATATTCTTCAGGAGGCGGGCATCTTCGCGCAGCCTCGAGCGTTGCTCACCGGATCGCAGGATCAGGCTCCGCGTCTCGGGCGCATCCAGGCGCACATGCGGTTCGTGTCCGACCGCGATCCCGCGGCCTATTCAACGAGGAGCGAGGAGCTCGCCTATCTGGCGAACACGATCATGGCCGGATGCTCCATCCAGGCGCGGCCCTTTACGGCGCAAGAGGCATCGGATGCGGCCGTCGCGGTCTGCAACCTTGGTTTGGAGAACTGGCCACCGCATGGGGCAAGTGTGCCAGGGTTGCCCGACGACTTTCTCGCCGGCCACGACCTGATCGGCGTATTCCAGGCGGGGTGGACGGTCCTTCATGACGAAGTCAGCATGTACGCGGCGGAGCAATTGATCGCGGTCCTGACCAACCTGCGGCATCCCGACCGCGAGACTCAAACGGGACTGAATGCACTTCGATTGGCGATGAAGAAACAGTGGCGCGCCGGCGCGCCGTGGCGCGCTCGGGATGCGTTGGAGGTGATTGCGATCCTGGACATGCCGGCGTGGGCCGCGCTGCTCGGACTGATCGACGAATGCCCCGTGATTCACGCAGGACTCAGCGCGTCAACACGTCCACGGGCGCGTTCGGTCAGCGCCACGGCGTTCGAGTTCATTTCCGAGAACACGCAGATTGCGACGGTCCACGAGTTCATGCAGGGGCTGCCGGAAACACTACGCCCCTGAGAAAGTTCAAAGTACAAAGTTCAAAGTTGGAAAGTAAGTAGAAAGTAGGCGGGTCACGCCGTGCGTCGCTCGATTCTCATCTTTATACCGTAACGTGGTCGTAGGGTGATGAGCGGCCACGGCTCGACCGGGTGGCCCGGCACGAGCGCGAGGCGATAGCGGCTCGCGAGAGTGGCCAACACGAGATGCGCTTCGACCATGGCGAACTGATTGCCGATGCACTGGCGCGGCCCGGCGCCGAATGGCAGGTACGCGAGCTTCGGACGGGCGGCGCTTCGCGCGGGAGTGAACCGCTCGGGATCGAACGTCTCGGGCTCATCCCAATATGCGGGAAGCCTGTGCATCACGAACGGGACGACAAAGACCAGCCACCCCCGCGGCAGGTCGTAGCCGCGAATCCTATCCGGTCCCATCGCCTGTCGCGAGAAGCCCCACGCCGGCGGGTATAACCGTAAGGCTTCCTCGATCACCATTCGCGTGTACGGCAGATTGCCGAGATCGCCGTAGGCCGGTCGCCGTCCCGCAAGAACCGTTCTGAGCTCGTTCTCGAGGCGTTGTTCGACCTCGGGGTGCTGCGAGAGGAGATACCAGGTCCACGCGAGCGCCAACGACGTGGTTTCATGGCCGGCCAACAGAATGGTCATGACCTCGTCGCGCAGCTGACCGTTGGTCATCCCCAGGCCGGTGTCCTCGTCGCGGGCGGCCATGAGCATCGACAACAGATCGTTCGTCTCGCGTCCGTTCGCGCGTCGCTCGTCGATCAGGTGGAACACGGCGCGATCGAGCACGCCGAGCGCCCGGCGATAGCGCCTGTTCTTCGGCGTCGGCCAACTCTCGGCAAGGCCCAACGAAAAGAAACCTTCACCGATGTGCTCGTTCACCAGCGCCCATGCCCGATCGAGCTCGCCGGAGAGCGATCCGAGCTCCGACCCGAGCAGCGTGCGCAGGACGATGGTTTGCGTGAGCCGCATCATCTCTTCCGCGACGTCGACGGGCTCCCCGCGGGCAGCGATGGTTTCCCATCGGTCTGCGGTCTCCTCTGCGGTCGCGGCCATGACGGACGCCAGCTCCTCAATGCGTTGCCGATGAAACGCAGGCTGTGCCATGCGACGCTGCCGCAGCCAGTGCGCATCCTCGCTGGTCAGCAAACCGTTCCCGAGCGGGCCCCTCAATTTGTCGTAGAGCGGACTCTTGTGATAATTGCGCGAGTTGTCCTGCAGGACGTGCCGGATGTCGTCGGGATTGGTGACGAGATAACCGCGCCGGGGGCCGATCTTCAGATATGCCACGTCACCGAACGCGCGCGCGGCGTCGGTGAAGACGGCAAGAGGGTCGCGCCGGAGCGCAGGCATCATCCCGAGGAGCGGCGTGCCGCGAGGACCAGGTGGAGTGGTGTGCGTGGCTACTTCCGCCCTCTGCCCGGAAAGTGTTCGTCGTCTTTTTCGTTTTCGAGGCAGTAGTGCTCGAACAAATCGGTGTCCGGGAGGAGCTCTTCGACGACGCTGAAGGTGATCGGCCTGGTGAAGGTCTGCGGATCGGTGACGGTGATCGTGAGATCCAGATGGCCGTAATCGCGGCGGCGGAAGCGTTCCTCGACGCGCATCTCCGTGCTGTGGCCGGTGCCGCGCGCGTCCAGCCAGCCGCGATCGTTGAAGCCGGATGTCTCAATCACGAGCGTGTCGCCTTCCCATCGGCCAACCGAATATCCCTGCCACGACGGTGACGGATCGACGGGGAGCTTCCGTCCATCGGTAAAGATCTGGCGGAAAGTCGTCTCGACTTCGTACAGCATCACGATGACGCCGGTCGAGTGAATGATTTTGAACGGTTCGGGCAGCAGGTCGCCGTGCGGAACGCCGTCCGGGAGACAGTTCAGGGTGGGGTTGAAGGCCCCCACCTCGCTGTGCCGGCGAAGCCGCTCCGCGCCTGCGGGCGTGAGCGGCCGCTCATCGGGTTTGAAATCGGACAGGATGTCTCTGAAGTATCTTGAATTGGGCGACTCGCCCAATCCGAACAGCCCGCCCGGAGCCCGCGGCTCGGCCTGCACTTGCCAGACACCAGAAAGGTCGGGCTTGCCGTTCAACCTCGGGACCGGTCCCGTCATGTTGATCTTGCCGTCGGGCGTTCGCGGAGCCCCGGCGACGGGGTGGTTCAACCATTGGGCGTGTACGGAGAGGCCAGCGGCAAGACACGCGATGACGGTCCAGACGCCACAGCGAAAGTGCCTGCGCATGGTCCCATTAAACCACAAGGGGAGCAGCGTATACTCCCGCGGATGTTTCGTGGTGCCCTTGTAGCGCTTGTGCTCGCGACGATGGCCGCCTGCGCGCCCGCCGCGGCCGTTCGCGAGGTCATCGTCGATCACGACGGCGGCGTGGATGATCTCATCGCCATCGCGTTGTTGATGAAATCTCCCGCTGTCCGCGTTCGAGCGATCACGATCTGCCCCGCCGACTCGTATCTGGAACCCGCGACCCGGGCGACCGAACTCTTCGTGGATCGACTGGGCGGCGAGCGCGTCACGATCGCCCAGGGGCATGACGAAGGTGCGAATCGTTTCCCTGATGGATGGCGCAAGGATGCGGGCCGAGGTACTCACGATACCGGCCCTCGCGGGAATTCAGAGAACGGCGAAGAATCCGATTGTGGCCGACGCCGCGCATCATCTGGTGACGCTGCTGTCGGGACCGGAGACCTATGCGATCCTCGAAACCGGGCCGCTCACCAACATCGCGGATGCGCTGAGGCTCAATCCCTCGATCAAGAGCCACATCAGTCGGATCTACGTAATGGGCGGGGCCGTACGGGTCCGCGGCAACGTCGAGCAGGCGGGACACGACGGATCGGCCGAATGGAACGTCTTCAATCAGCCGCAAGCCGCCGCAGACGTCATCCAGTCGGGAATTCCCATCACGTTGATCCCGCTCGACGCCACCAACAAGGTCCCGCTGACCCGAAGATTTGTCGATCGGCTGGCCACGCAGTCGTCCGTGGCGTCGCAGCTCGCCTCGCAGTCGTGGCGGCTCGCGGCGCAAAGCGGCGACCAGTATTACTTCTGGGACACCCTCACGGCGGCCGCGATGCTCGATCGTCGTGTGGTCACGATCGAGAACGTGAAGCTCCGCGTGATCACCGATGGCGCGTCGCAAGGCCGCACGCTCGAGGATCCCAACGGCGCGCTCGTCGAAGTCGCCGTGAATGCCAGTCAGGACAAGGTCGAGAAGATATTCCTCGATGTGCTGAGCCGATAGAGGACGTGGAGGAGTTGTTGATGCTCTTGAAATGCGGCGCCGCCTTCCTGGTGTTCATCGTCGCGGCAGCGAGTCCAGCGCCGTCGGGCGCCCAGTCGTCACCGCCCAAGCTGGAGGGCATGTGGAGCAATCCGCCAAACACGGCGGTCGGTGCGTTGTGTGCCTTCTTCTGTACTGACGCGGGCATCGACCGTCTGAATGCGCTGATGGACGACTCGGCCAACGACGCGCGCCCGTTCGGGCAACTGATGGCAGAGGCCTCGAGTTACCAACGCGACAACTACATTCGCCCCCGATTGACGGCGGCTGCGCTCAAGACATATCCCCTCGATCCGGCGGACGACCCGGGGTTGCTCAGGTGTGAGCCGTGGGGCCTGGCGCGGCAGATGGTGGCGCCGCACCAGCTCGAGATCCGGCGCCGCGGCAACGACCGCATCGAGCTTCACTACGGAGAGTGGGACGCGCGGCGGGCAGTGTACATGGACGGACGCCCGCGTCCCGCCAATCAGGCCCCGAGCCGGCTGGGATATTCCGTGGGACGCTGGGAGGGCGAGACGCTCATCGTCGAGACTTCGAGTGTGGCCGCGGATCAGACATCCTGGCGGTCCGAGCACAGCAATCAACTGCATGTCGTCGAGCGCTTCGCGCGCTCGGCCAAGGGAGACACGTTGCTCCTCACCGCCACCATCGAGGATCCCTGGAGTTTGCGCGAGCCGCTCGTGATCAAGAAGATCTGGGCCTGGGCGCCGAAATCACAGATAGCGCCGTATGTGGACTGCGAGCCTGTGACCGCTGTGAAGAGGGGAGTCGGTCAGCCATGAGACGCGCTCGGCGTTGGCCGTCGGTGATGGCGGCGCTCGCGCTGTCGGTGACAAGCGCCAGCGCGCACCACTCGTTTTCGGCGGTGTACGACGACACCAAAACGATCTCGGTGACAGGCGTCGTCACGCAGTTCCGATTCGTCAACCCGCACGCCATGCTGTACATGGACGTGACCGACGATACCGGCAAGGTCGTGAAGTGGGCGGTCGAGTTCGCTGGACGGTTGAATCTGTCTGAAGTGGGTTGGACGGCCGACTCCATCAAGAGCGGCGAGCGGGTGACGGTGACGGGCAATCCCGCCCACACGACGCCGGCACGGATGGCGTTTCGCAAACTCGTCCGGTCCGACGGCACGGTGCTTCAGCCGGCAGGCCCCCAGCGTCTCGACGCGATCGAAGAGGAGCGACGGGAGCGCGCGCGCCAGCGGAGCCAATCGAAGTAGTCCTCTCCGCCCCGCGTAATCATCGAACCCTGCGGCTCTCATTCCCGGCACGCGTCTCGCCATTCCCAGAAACTTTCGAGTGCGACCTTTCCACCTTGAACTCTCTTGAGTGTCTCGTTGGGAACCCGGCGCAGCAACGTTATACCTCATGCGGATGTTTCCCGCGGCGGAGGACAACACCATGAAACGCCTGTTGCTCGCGATCGGCATCGCCCTTGTCGGAGTTGGCAGTGCCTGCAGTCGCTCGGCGTCGCCCACCTTCGTGGCGCCATCGGGATCAATATCGGGGCCAACGGGACCAGCGCAGCCATCGGCGCCGCTGACGCTGAACGGCTATGTGAACGACACCGCGTTCAGGCCGATATCGGGAGCGCGATTGGAGGTCGTGACCGGTCCTGACGCCGGCAAGGAACTGACCTCCGACGACAAGGGGTTCTTCTCCTACACCGGAACGTTCCCCTCCGTGTCCATCCGCGCGACGAAAGAGGGGTACATCGCCATGACGTCGTCAGTGTTTCCGAACACGACTCTGGGCGTGGCATGGGTCTCCTTCCTGCTGGCGCCGCTAGCGCCGTCGGTCGATGCGGCAGGTAATTACACCCTGAGCATTACCGTCGACAGCGCCTGCGTGGGGTTCCCAGACGAGGTGCGGACCCGTTCCTATGCGGCGCAGCTGACGAAACACACGGCCACGATACTTCCAGCGAACACACGGTTTGACGGCACGGTGAGCGGCGCACAGTTTGCGCCGTACGCGAACATCTTCTTTGTTGGCGTCGCCGGTGATTACCTCGCCATCAGCACCGAAGGGGAGGGGCCATCAATCGTGGAGCAGGTCGGACCCAAGAGCTACATTGCGTATACGGGAACAGCCGGATCGCCGGTCGCCGCGGGTGCGACGATGATTGCGGCGCCGTTTACGGGCCTGATTGAGTACTGCGAGTTGAAGTCGCCCATCGGCCAATACCGCGACTGCAGCGATGCGCTGGCGGTGGTGAAGGCACAGTGCACGTCGCCACACAGCCGGTTGAGTCTGACGCCACGATGAAAGGTCAAAAGGGCAACGCTCCAAGTCCAGGGAGGAAGTAGGCAGGCTGGCCAAGTTTTTGGCCACAGAGGCCAACTTCTTGATTTTACAAATTCGCCAATCAACGAAGGATAGAATGCGCGCCTCTCGGGAGTGAGCCCCAACTGGCCGGATATGCGCGTATCGAGTGGCAACACTGATTTCGGCCGTGAGCAAGGAGCGTCGCGTCCATGTCAAGACCGGATCAATCGATTACGTTTCTGAGAAGCTTCGGCTACAGTGTCTTTCGCGTTCCCAGACCAAGCGCGCAGCCGCTCGAGCTGCTGCACCGAGACGGCAAGGACTTGACGCGCCTGGGCAGCGTGCTCGATCTGATCACGGCCGGCCCCGTGCCGTTACCAACCGTTCATCGCGACGATCGGCCTGGCGTCGATATCGAAGGCACAGAAACCAGCAAGATCAATGTCTCCATCGGGCTCAACATCCTGGCCTCGTTCATCGGAGCGTTGGGCGGAGGCAATCTCGGGCTGCAGGCGGGTTTCAACCGTGCCACCACGATGACGTTCAAGTACACCGCGGTCACCGAGGACAGCATCGACGTACTTGCCCTCGAACGATTCATCAAAGTCGGACGCGTCAGCGACCAGGTGCCGTCAGGCACGGTGGACAAACTCATCGACGATGAGGTCTACGCCATCACGTCGGTGCTGAAAACCAAGAAGCTTGTCGTCGTGGCTCGGGCCGACAAGGGCCAGACGATTCAGCTCGACGTGCCTGTGCTGCAGCAGGCGGTTGGAGGGAACCTCAAGGTCGGCATCGAAAACGGGATCACCTCGGCGGTCGGGTTCGAGGGAGCCGTGCCGATCCCCTTCGCATTCCAGGCCGTTCAGCTCGTCTTCGATGACTCAGGCGAGTTTCTGACGACGGAACAGTTGCCTGCCGGAGACGCAGCGGCGCGAGCGTTGAGGTCTGAGACCAACACGCACGGTGGCAATCGAGTGTTCTTGAAGGGGGCCGGCGCCTTCATGCGAATGGCCGAATAGTCAACGTAACGACGGAGCAAGGGAATGCAGACCACCAGCCGCGACATCTCGCCAGCGGAGCGCGAGAAACTTCGAAGCCATGTCGTGAACCTCAGACAGGGGCGGTTTTCGACCGACGGCGACTTCATCACGACCAGACAGGATGTCGAGCGCCTCTTTGCCGTCGACCTTCCCTCCGCGTTGGCGGAGGCGAAGAGCGCGAACAGGCCATTTCGGCTCCTCTTCTACGCTCACGGAGGTCTCGTCAGCGAGGCTTCCGGCATCGCGGGCGCGCTGGCGCAGGTCGATTTCTGGACCGCCAATCAGATCTATCCAATCTTTTTCATCTGGGAAACCGGCATCTTGGAGGTCCTGGCCGATCTGCTTCGCAAACTCGTGATGGGACAGCGCGGTCTTGGCGACTGGCTGAAGGACACGACCGCCAAGGTCCTCGAGGATCTCGTCCGTCCCGGCGGCCTGAGGGTGTGGGGCAACATGAAACTCTCGGCCCAGGCGGCCTCGGCGCCTGATGGAGGCGCGCGGGTCGTGGCCGATCTCGCCGGTCGATTCTTCAAGGCACATGCGTCCGACGTCGAAATCCACGCCTGCGGTCACAGCGCCGGCGCGATCTTCCACTCCTTCTTCGTCCCCGAGCTGGTCAAGGCCGGCGCCCCCGTCGCCTCTCTGTATTTGCTCGCGCCGGCGGTGAATGTGCCGACATTCAAGTCGACGCTGGCGCCTCTCTCGGGCAAGGGCGTCGGCCCCTTGACGATGCTCACGATGCACCGGGAATTCGAGCGCGCCGACACTGCAGGGCCCTATCCGAAATCGCTCCTGTATTTCGTGCACGGTTCGTTCGAGGATCCTGACGAGACGCCGATCCTTGGGCTGGAGGAAAACGTCACAGCCGATCCAGACATGATGAAGCTCTTCACGTCAGCGCCCAATGAGATTGTGTTCTCGGTGACGAGCCCGAACGCCAGCAAGCACGCGTCAACCCGGGCGATCCACCATGGCGACTTCGACAACGATGGGCCATCGATGAATACGGTGTGCCGCCGTATTCTTGGCGCGAGCGATGCGACGCCGATTTCTGATTTTCCGGAATCCAGCGGCCGTGCATTCGATCCGCTCGAACAGCTGAATCAAGAGCTCACGGCGGCGAGACTGACGTCGAGCGGCCTGCTGGGCCGCACGTCCACTGCGGCCGAAGGAACGGGCTTCGGTCGTACGAACGTTGAAGGCGGCGGCCCCGCCCCCTCTGGGGCGCCGGCGTCGACCAGTGCTCCGGTCTCGAACGGGAAGCGGATCGCTCTCTGTATGGGCATCGATGCCTATCCCGCGCCCAACACACTGCAAGGCTGCGTCAACGACTCGCATGACTGGGAAGACCTGTTTCGCACGATGAACTTTCAGGTCAGCGCCCTCAGAAACGAAGCCGCCACCCGAGAGGCCATCACCGCAGCGTTGTCGCAGAGCGTCAGTCAGCTCAAAGCCGGCGATGTCTTTGTGTTCCAGGTCCTCGGGTCACGGCACGCAATTCCCCGACGAATCGGGCGACGAGCCGGATGGCAAGGACGAAGCGCTCTGTCCGGTCGACATGATGACCGCCGGGTTCATTCGCGACGACGAAGTGCGGACGATTCTCAACCAGGTGCCCCCTGGCGCTCTCGCGGTCGGCTTCATCGATTGCTGTCACTCCGGTTCGATCGCGCGCATGGTTGCGCTTGGCGGCGACCGGAGAGAGCGGAGCCGCATCAGGGCGATTGAGCCAACCCCAGAGATGATTGCGGTGCATCGTCGCACGCGAACAGCGGGGCGCGCGATTCCTCCAAGCTCACGTCGGGATGTGACGTTCGCCGCGTGCCGGGACGACCAGGTGGCGTTCGAGAGTGCGGGCCACGGCGACTACACGGTCCGTGCCGTTCCGCTCATTCGCGGGCAGCGGAATGGCCTGACGAACCTCGCGATTCAGAAGCTGATTCAAGGGGCGTTCGGTGCTGGCGCGCGCCAGAATCCGATGCTCGACTGCGACCCGGCCGCTGAAACGAGATTGTTTCTGCAGCCGTGAGCGTGCAGTGGCACGGCGGGGGTCGGTACGCAGCGGCCTAGCGTTTCGTCTGTTTCAGCGCGCGCTGCATCAGCAATTGCGGCTCGACGTGGACGACATCCGCGAGCTTGCCGAGATCGCTCATGCGTGGCAGTGCCGCCGCGACGCCGCCTTGCGAAGGATGAAGCCAGGCAGCGTTTGGCGCGTAGGAGACGGTCCGTTCGATATGGAATCCGGCAGCTTCAAACGTCGCTCGTCTGTCTTCGGCTCGAACACCGTCAGAAAGGCGCACGAATACCCGGCCCGTCGGGACCGCGAGCGGACCGTCCGGTCCTGCGGAATAGACGGGGCCGACGTCATCGCCACGATCGCGAGGCGGCTCACCTTTGTGGATCGTGAAGATCGCCTCGCCATCGGAGATCGAGCCGATCGCATCGGCCGTCGCCGTCGCGATCGTCTGCGGCGCACGGCGTACAAATCGGGTCGCCGCTCGTAGGTGGCATCGCCGGTGCCACTACGAACGTGCGTCGGATAGTCCGCCATCGATGTCGGCATCCACGCCCATATCGGCCACGGCGATTTCGCACAAAACAGGCATGGAGTGAGGTCTTCACCATGGCTCAAGTTCACGTGCAGTTCGGCGGGGGGAACGGAACGACCCGGATGCTGGAAACCAACGAGGATTTGGTGGTGATCCGCACGCGTGACTATGGTCTCGTGAGGGATGCGCCGCTTTCAGGACGATCGCGCCGCCTCATGGATCAGCTCGAATCGGTTGCGCGTTT
The DNA here is from genome assembly GCA_963755195.1 of uncultured Acidobacteriota bacterium. Classification (GTDB taxonomy): domain Bacteria; phylum Acidobacteriota; class Vicinamibacteria; order Vicinamibacterales; family CAVVIG01; genus CAVQJU01. The sequence goes on from CAVWIZ010000004.1 coordinate 435,945, forward strand.
GCGAGAAACGCCGGCGTCGAAGTGTTTCACGTCCGGACGGGTTCCCAGGGCACTCGGACGACCTCGTTCGCGCAACCTTGAAGGCCGAGCCATCGATTCGATTTGCGGGGCGAGTGCTCGCGGATCCGGTGTTCAAGCCGTCGGCGCCCGTGACGGCCGTTGTGCCGGGCGCGGCCACGGTGAAGGAGCCCATCATCTATTCGGAAAACATTTTCGTGAAGTTTTCAGCGGCGATTGCGGGCCTCGGCCGCGAAGCGCGTGCTCGCAGACGTCGGCCTGAAGGTCAAACGCTCCGTCGACTATCTCACCAATGCGTACTTTGCCGAGGCGCCTGAGGGCACCGGCCTGCAGGTGTTCGAAATGGCGTTGGCGCTGTCACGCAACGGACGAGAGTAGGAGCTTCTGCCGGGGTCCGGAAATGCTTCCGCCCGCGAGACCTTCAAGCGAGCGTTTTCGCAGCAATGGCATCTGCAGACGTCCCGTGTCAACAACACCAGCATCAACGCCCACGCGGCCGTCGTCGAGGCGTGGAAACGCAGCCGAGGCAAAGGCATCACGATTGCCGTGATCGACACCGGCATCGACATCGATCACGAAGAGTTCGCCTCGCCGGGAAAAATCGTGGCGCCACGCGACACGGCATCTGGCGCCATCGATCCCAGCGATCCTCGCCCGCAGCGCGGCGACGAGAACCACGGAACGGCGTGCGCGGGGGTCGCATGCGCGAATGGCCTGAAAGGCGCATCGGGCGTCGCCCCAGAGGCGAATCTGATGCCGATTCGTCTGGTTGATGGTCTGGGTTCGCAAGCCGAGGCCGACGCGTTTGCCTGGGCGGCCGACAACGGCGCAGACGTAATTTCCTGCAGCTGGGGGCCCGTCGACGGCGACTGGTGGGACGAAACAGATCCTGGACATCGCGCGAACATCCAATTACCGGACAACACTCGTCTCGCGATTGACTACGCGCTCACGAAGGGCCGCTCCGGAAAGGGCTGCGTCATCTGTTGGGCGGCAGGCAATGGCAACGAGTCCGTGGACAACGACGGCTACGCGTCGCATCCTGGAGTGGTGGCCGTTGCCGCATGTAACGACACGGGTGTGCGCAGCGCGTACAGCGATACGGGCGACGCGATCTGGTGCGCCTTCCCGAGCAGCGACTTTGCGCTCGATCCTGTTGTTGTCTTGCCGAATCCGCCGCCGATCGGCGGCGTCTGGAGCAAAGACCACCCCGCACCGAAGACGAAGGGCATCTGGACGACGGATCGGTCCTCAGCCGAGGGCTACAACCAGGGCGGCAATGCGACGGCAGGCGACAACGCGGGCAATTACACGAATTCCTTCGGAGGGACGTCGAGCGCGGCGCCAGGCGTCGCCGGCGTGGCGGCGCTGGTGCTTGCTGTGAACAAGAACCTGACGCAGAACGAAGTGCGCGACATTCTCAAACACGCCAGCGATCGCATTGACGTGGCGCACGCGAACTACGACGCAGCGACCGGCCACAGTCCGCTCTACGGGTTCGGTCGAGTGAATGCGACGACTGCCGTCTCGCTGGCGATCCCACCTGGCGCGACACCAAAAGGGTTACGCACGCCGCCCAAAGGTCGTCGCGCTGCGGACCGGAAGAAGAGAGCGGCGCCCAGACGTCGGCCGCAGTGACCGAGACCAGGCGAACTGCTCGAAGACGGAACGTTAACGCACCGATGCGATCTCACATTGTGCCTTGTTCGGCAGAGGAGAAGCGATGGTGAAGTCCGATCCGACACCGAAGTGGTTACGGTCCATGACTGCGAAAGTTCTTGCAATCACCACGCTCTTGGCAGCCGTCGTGGGATTGGTCAACGGTGCGGTAGATGTCTATAGGAAAGTCACGAATGTTGCGACCAACATCTACGATCGGACGAACGAAACGTTATTCCGAAAGAATTTCGGTCGGCCACCTCTCGTTTCTCAACCCGTCCAAATCAAATTGGCAGACGTGACGGTGGAAATGTTGCTACAGGTCTACGATACCGGCGACGTGTTCGTTCGATACGGCGACTTTCAGCAATGGCTGCCGTTCCGGCAAATGCGAACGAGTTCGCTCTCATTCGTCACCGCGGTCCTTGCGCAGGTGTTGCCGTTGCCGGGAGGGTCTGAGTCATCGCCAGCGGCAATCGTTGTCAATATCGATAAGCTGAAACAGCAGGCCGCCAGACCTGAATCGCCGACGTCAACACCTGGTGTCGCGTCAAAGTCGCTGGAAAAGACATACGTGATTGCCAAGATGAAGGACGACCATCCCATCTTTTTCGGAAAATCGACCGCCACCTACACTGAGGTATTCGAGGCCGAGAAGGGCTACAGAATCAGCACGTTCAAGTTCGAGCTGGCGAGCGCCAACAACGCAAGAGTCGAATCGCAAACGCTGTCGGACGATGGCAAGAAAGTCACGATGGTGTACTCGTTAACAAGCGGCCCCGTCATCGATCAGTACCGCGCATGGATTCAGGGCACCCTCAAAACGACCCAGCAAAGAACACCGTGACCGCCGCCACTGGCCCTTTGCGGTTCACTGAAATCGAAAAGATGCGCGGGCCCGGCCCGCCTACGCTATCGGCGTGACGATTCGTCAGCATGAGAGGATACCAGTGCGACCGAGGCACGGAACGGAAGATGTTGAATAGGCCCTCCGTAACGACGGAATGCGTGTGGAAGAGGATCAGACACCACTTCGCCCGAACGTCATCACGTCAGCGCCTGAGCTCGAGATCTACCCGCGCGGACACCAAAACCCCGAACGCTTGAGTGGCCGGCTGGTATCCATTCTTGTGGACGCGTAGCGAGTACAGCTCGTCAATGGCCTGCCCGCAGACGAAGTAGCGGCCGGCGGCATCCGAAAGCGTGCTCGCGAGAACGAGAGCGTCGAATGGCGTCGTGCCGTAGGAAAGCTCGAGCAACGCGCCTTCGATGGGGCTCCCGCCGGCTGACGCCGTTTCGGAGACCGTCCCCGAAATGGTCGGGGAATGGGTTGGCAGCGAGTCAGGGATTCCGGTGCTCGCGAGAGTGGCGTCCGACACGACATCGAGATTGAGGATGCTGTTGCTGAGCAACAAGCTTGGGTAGATCGGACACGGTGCCCGATGGCCTGTGAGCGAGACGGTTATCCAGGCGTTCCTCGGAAAGCCCGTGGCTTCGTAGCGACCGTTCGCGTCGGTCGTGACATCCACCGTCAGGGGGCTGGCCGTGACGCCAGACCCGATGACCGTGAAGTGAAAGCCCGCCAACGGCCGTTTGCCCGTCACCGCATGCTCGACGATTGTCCCGGAGACGCTGAACGGCGGAACGGAGGGCGTTGGCAGCGTGATGACGGGCAACGGCTGCGGCGACAGGCTGTTGCCGCCGCATGCCGATGCCAAGAAGAGGAGCAGAACAATACAACGGCTCATATCTCTATGAACACCGGAGGCCGGCGATCCGGACAACGGGCGGGCGGCCGTTTGCTCGGCCACTCGATCGGGGTTTCGCGTTAGGATGGAGCGGTTTTCTCGTTTCTGACGGCGAACCCTATGTCCAGGGACCAGGTTGCCGGCGAATCCACCTTTCATCTGATCGAGCGGGCCCGCGCCGGGTGACCAGGAGGCGCTTGAACGCCTCTTCGCGCGACATCTCAAACCGCTCCAACGATGGGCCAGCGGCCGGTTGCCGAAGTGGGCGCGCGATCTCGCCGACACGGACGATCTCGTCCAGGACACCCTGGTTCAGACGTTCAAGAGGATCGAACACTTCGAGCCGCGCCGTGTCGGTGCGCTGCAGGCGTACCTGCGTCAGGCGGTGCTCAATCGCATCCGGAACGAGTTGCGGCGGAAAGGACGGCAGCCGCAGACCACCGATCTTGAGGGCATCGAAGTCGAGAGTGGCGAATCACCCCTCGAACAGGCGATCGGTCGTGAGGCGGTTGAGCGCTACGAGGGGGCGCTTCAGCGGCTGACGGCGGAAGAGCGGGAAGCGATCATCGCCAGGGTGGAGATGGGCTACAGCTACGAGGAGCTGGCCGAGGCGCTGGGCAAGCCGACGCCGGACGCGGCGCGCAAGGCGGCGCGCCGGGCGCTCGTCCGGCTGGCCGAGGAGATGAAACGTGCCGCCGAGTGATCGGCTCGTCGACGATCTCGCCGACGCGATCCTCGACGGAACGCCCATCGACTGGGCGGCTGCCGAATCGAGCTCTGAAGGGATCGCGCGGCCACTCGTCAGACAACTGAGAGGTGCTGGCAGCCGTTGCCGACCTCCATCGCGGTGCCGCCGCCGAGTGCCTCGACACGCTCTGAACCGCCGGCGTCTCTCCCGGAGCGCGAAGGCTGCGGACGCGCCCGTGCACTGGGGTCACCTTCGGGTCCTCGAGCGGATCGGCCGGGGCGCGTTCGGAGAGGTCTACCGCGCCTGGGATACGCGGCTCGATCGCGAAGTCGCGCTGAAGCTCCTGCCCGCCAGTCGCTCCTCCGGCGATCGCGCGGCGTCCCCAATCATCCACGAAGGCCGATTGCTGGCCCGCGTGCGGCATCCGAATGTCGTCACCATCTACGGCGCCGAGCAGATTGGCGATCAGATCGGCCTGTGGATGGAGTTCGTTCGCGGCCAGCACGCTCGAGCAAATCCTCGACCAACGGAAGGTCGTCAGCGCGGCCGAGGCTGTCGGGATCGGTCTCGAGCTCTGTCGCGCGATGTCGGCGGTGCACGGCGCCGGTCTGCTCCATCGGGATATCAAGACGCACAACGTGATGCGAGCCGAGGACGGGCGCATCGTGCTGATGGACTTCGGCACTGGCCGAGAGCTTGAGCGACGACGCATCGTCGGATCTGGCCGGGACGCCACTCTATCTCGCACCCGAGGTGCTGCAGGGGCAACACGCCACGGTTCAGAGCGACATTTACAGTCTCGGCGTCCTGCTCTATCACCTCGTCACCGGCTCGTATCCAGTGCATGCACGGACCGTGCGCGAGAGTCCGCCGTGCGCACGAGCGCGGCGAGCGGACCGCTGTTCGGACCGCGCGGCGCGATGTGCCACCGAAGCTCGCCCGCGTCATCGAGCGTGCCATCGACCCCCGTCCCGAGCGACGCTACGAGAGTGCCGATGCGCTGGGCGCGGATCTGGCAGCGCTGAAGCCGCGCCCGAGAATCGTGCGGCTGGCGTACGCAGCCGGGCTGGCCGCCGCCTCCATTCTGGTTGCAGGAGCCGGTTGGGAAGTGGTTGGCCGTCAGATGGGATCGTCGAGGACGCCCGGCGCACTGCTTGCGGGGTTCGCCGGGTTGCACTCTGCCGGCGCCGCAAACGTCAGCCCGGCCGAGCGACCTGTGATTGCCGTGCTGCCTTTGAAGAACCTCGGTGCCGAGCCCGACAGCGACTACTTCGTTGAGGGGCTGACGGATGAAATCATCCGCAACCTGGCCGTGATCAAAGGGCTGGAGGTTCGGTCGCGGACATCCTCGTTCGCCTTCAAGGACAAGCCCCGCAACCTTCGAGACGTCGGCGAGCAGCTCGGCGTGAACCTGGTCGTCGAGGGGTCGATCATGCGGTCGGGCAAGAGAGTGCGAATCAACGCTCAACTGGTTCGGGTCGCAGGGGACGTTCCCCTGTGGGCCGAGCGGTTCGATCGGGAACTCGAGGACATCTTCGCCATTCAGGACGAAATCTCCCGGGCGATCGTCAACAAGCTCCGACTGACACTCGGCAGCGGCCAGCGGCGGTACAACACGAATCTGGAAGCGTACGAGCTGTACCTGAAGGCGCGTGATCTGGTCGATCGGAGAAGCACCTTCCCCGCGCAGCAAGCCGTCAAGTTATTCGAGCAGGCCATTGCCAGGGATCCCTCGTTCGCCCCTGGCTATGCGGGGCTGGCTGAGGCGTACGCGGCCGCTTCCGAGGAGATTCGAGGTCCGTTCAGGCCCACCGCGATCTCTTCCCGAAACGGCCCTGGCGCTCATGGGCCCAGCGGCGGAGACTGCTCTTCGGCTCGATCCGCTGCTGGCCGAGGCGCACGCGGCCATGGGACTCCTGTACTCCCGCAAGCTGGATTGGCAGAAGGCCGAGGAATCATTTCGACGCGCCATCGATCTCAACCCAAGTCTCACGCAGATCTATGCCAGCTATTCGATGTCGACGCTCATCCCGCTGGGAAAGCTGGCCGAGGCGGAGCAGGGCCTGCGGAGGGCGTTGCAACGCGATCCGCTCTCATTGAGTCTGCAGCGGGAATTGGCGTGGCTGCAGTTCATTACCGGGCGGTACGAGGAGGCGATCGATAGCCTGGAGCACATACGCGCGGTCGACCCCAACTTCTCGACTGTGGATATCCGTCTGGCGAGAGCGCTGACGTTCGCAGGCCGGCCGTTGGAGGCGTTACGTGTGTTGGAGCCGAGGAGAGCGGAGCCAGGCGTGCAACATTGGATGGCTCACGCGTATGTCCTGGCCGGCCGCCGCGCGGAAGTCGAAAGACTGGCCGCCACGCATGACCACCCGTTCCGTCTGGCGGTGATCTATGCCGCGCTGGGGGACAAAGATCGCGCGTTCGAGGCGTTGGACCAGGCGGCTGTCAGGGTGCCGCAACGTGTGGGGCTCCTGCTGACGGGACCCGGAAATGGCGGCGCTTCGTGGCGACCCACGCTTCGACGCCGTTCGCAAGAAACTCGGCCTGCCGTAATCATCACCACTCCAGGCGCCTCAGGCGTGACAGGTGCACTCAAACATCAACAGAGTCCATCCGGTCCCGCGGCAATCCGCTTGAGAAAATCAGCCGTCGCTCGGACCTTCGGATCGCGGCGGAACTCCGGGTGCGTAATCAGCCACACGTCGAGATCGGCGACGTTGTCGGACACCGCCACGAGCTCGTCGTTCTGACGTGCGACAAACCGGGGAAGCACCGCGATGCCTGTTCCGGTGCGGGCCGCGGCCAGGAGCGTATGCGTGCTGTTGGTCTCGAGTCCGATGGTTGCCGAGGAGAGAATCGCCTGGAACCACTTTGCGCTCTGCAGCATCTGATACGGCGTCGTGTACACCAGCAGGGACAAGCCTCGTAGATCCCCCACTTTGTTGATCCGGAGCCGGCCGCCCGCGTTCAAGGCCTTCGACGCGTACAGTGCCGCCGTTGTGCGAGCAATCCGGACAGCCACGAGCCCCTGAGGCCGTGGACGATGTGACTGAATCGACAGCTCGGCCTCGCCGCGTGTGAGATCACGCTCTCGCGTACCGACCAGGATCTGCAATTCGATCTGCGGGTGCTTCGCCCGAAAAGCCGGGAGCCTGGGCGCGAGCCAGTGCGACGCGAACTCGGGCGGCAGGGCGAGCCGGACTCGGCCGGCAGTGGCCCCGCTCCCTTCGCTCGCCCGCCCAGCGACGGCTATGGCCGCCCGCTCCATCGTTTCGGCGCTCGCCATGACGTTCTTGCCGTGTGGCGTCAGGAGATACCCGGTCGTGGTCCGGTAGAAGAGCGGAACGCCGAGCTCACGTTCGAGCGTTTCGAGCCGGCGAGAGACGGTGGTGTGTTCCACGCCGAGTCGCCGGGCGGCGGCCGACACGCGGCCGCTCCGCGCGATGGTGAGAAACACCTGAAGGTTGTCCCAGTCCACGCGGTGCATTATTGCACACGTAGTGTGCGTACTTTTCGAGTCCCAGAACCGGCCGCGAGCGCGTATTCTCCTGGCAGAACAGGAGGCCATATGGCTGTGCTCATCACCGCTGACGTGCCGGGACAGACGAAAGAAGGCTACGAAGGGATGCTCGCGGTGCTCAGCCCGATTCTGAAGACTGCCAAGGGGTTCGTCGCCCACGGGGCAGGGCCATCGGGCGATGGGTGGCGGTCGTTCGAGGTGTGGGAATCGCAGGAAGACGCGACGCAGTTCTTCGCGAAGTATATTCATCCGAACCTGCCGGACGGGGTCCGTCCGAAGCGCTCGATCCTGGAACTGCACAGCCTGATCAAGACCTAGTGGACGTCAGAGCACAGCAGAAGAAGCATTGGGACGCGGTTGCCGGGGGATGGGCCGCGTGGTTCGACTGGACCGCGCGGAATTTCAGCCCCGTCACGGAATGGTTCCGTGAGTCCGCAGGCTGGGAGCCGGGCGCCCGCGTCCTCGATGTGGCGTGCGGTTCTGGTTATCCGGCGCTGGCGGCCGCGACGTACGTCCGGCCGGGCGGTACAGTCGTCGCGACCGACATCTCGCCCGAGATGGTGGCCGTGGCGGCGCAGCGCGCGAAGGCTGATGGCCTCGACAACGTTCAATTCATCGAGATGGACGCGGAGCAACTGCAGTTCTCAGATGCGTCGTTCGATGCCGTGACCAACGCGTACGGTCTGATGTTTTGTCCCGACCCCGCGCGCGCGCTCGCCGAAATCCGCCGGGTGCTGAGGCCAGGCGGCCGCATGGCACTCGCCGTGTGGGACGACCCATCGAAGAGCTCGTTCTTCAGCGCGATCGCCGGAGCGGCACCGTCATTCCTGTCTTTGCAGGCGCCCGACCCCGCTATCACTGGCCCTTTCCGGTTTGCTGCTCCGGGACACCTCGAGACGCTGGTGCGCGACGCCGAATTCTCTGACGTCCGTATCGAACGTCTGTCCGCGACATTCGACCTCGCATCGGCCGACGAGTACTTTTGCGTCTTCAGGGACGTGGCGTGGAAGGCAAGAGTGGAATCGTTGCCCGCCGAGGACCTGGCGCGGCTTCGTCAGGCGGTCGTCGAGGCCGCACGGCCGTATATGGACGAAGCCAGCGGCCGCGTGCGGCTGGTGGCTACGTCTCTGTGTGCGTCCGGTCGCGTTCGCTAGCCTCGCATGTGTCCAGGCGCGTTCGCCTGGCGGTTTACGACGCGCGCGGATCCGGGCTATTGACGGAATCGGCCCACGTAAGCGGCCTTGCCGACGACGATGTCCTTCATGGCGTCCAGAAACTGAGCGCGTGTGGCGTCGGCGGGTAAGGTCAGCTTGTCTTTCTTGACTATTTCTTCTCGGACGTGATCTCGTTCAGGCGGACAGGCTCGGTGCCGTAGTTCTCGATCTCCATCGCGTTCTTCTTCTTGTCGAACGTGATCTGCGTGAACGCCGCCATCTTGCCTTCGCCCTTCCCTTCCTTGGGAAGGTGAATCTGGATGAGCGTGAAGGGGTAGTCCACGGTCCGCGGCTGGTTCCGGACCTCGACGAAGCTCATATAGCGGGTCGTCGCGAGGACAATCCGATCGCCGCCATCCGGAAGCGGTTCACGCCAGGCGTAGTGCAGGTCCCAGCCGAGGCGATAGTTCTGGGGATCGGCTCCCTGCCACCCGGGGATACGCATCCGGCCTTTCACCGGAACCTTCTCCAGCGCGTTCACCAGCGCGTCCTGTCCCTTGGGCACGGTGTCGAGGAGCCTCTTGCGCTCTGCGGCGGACGACCATTTGTCCAACGTGATTTCAATCACGGCGTTTGCGCCCGTGAGGTTGTTGCTCATGTTCACGGCGAACGTGCGCAACCGAATGGGCAGCGTCACCTCGGCGTGCATCGGCACGGCTGACGAGAGGACCAGAGCGGATGCGAGGAGGAAACCGGCGAAATGAACGGAATGTCGTGTCATGGTCTAAATACTACGCCACCGGCGCCTTCACGCGATCTTCATTCAGCCTTCACGGTCCACACACTCCCGCGGCGGATGGTACGCTCGAACGCGATGCGCTTGCCGTCTGGCGACCACAACGGGTACGCTACCTGGCGGTCCATCAAGGCGGTCTGGTCGGTAAAGCGTTCGACCCGTGCTCAGTGCTTCGTCAGCCGACGTCGAAATTCGCTTTTGATGGCCGCCGCTAATCTGGGGCCGAAATCGAGGCTCACGGCCGCATCGAGAGCGCTTTCCCTGCGGCAGTGGTCTTCGGCGCGCGTCACGGCGTCTTCTACCGCCTGCTCCCCGAAGACAGCATTCACCTCGATCGACAACGACTCCAGTTCGTCATCCCAAAAGAGTCGCGGCTTGAACGACCTCATACTTCGTTACACCCCCGTAGCCGTCGGTGTCAGTGTTGCGCTCGTTCAAACACCACGGTCTGGGCCTGCACGTTCGGCGTGGCCTGAAGTGGACCCATCCTTAGTACATCGATCCGCCCATGCCGCCGCCCGGCTGCGCAGCGGCGCCGGTCTTCTCCTCTGGCAACTGCGAGATCACCGCTTCGGTCGTCAACAGGAGCGAGGCAATCGACGCGGCGTTCTGCAGCGCCGATCGGACCACCTTGGCCGGATCGATGACGCCGGCCTTCACGAGGTTCTCGTACTGCTCGGTCTGTGCGTTGAATCCCTCGTCGCCCTTCATGTCCTTCACCCGCTGGACGACGATCGACCCCTCGTGGCCCGCGTTGGTGGCGATCCAGCGCATCGGCTCTTCGATCGCCCGGACGACGATGTTGACGCCGAGCTGTTCGTCGCCGTCGAGCTTCAGCGTCTTGAGCCCCTGCGCGGCCCGCAGCAGCGCCACGCCGCCGCCCGCGACGATGCCTTCTTCAACCGCGGCCTTTGTGGCATGCATCGCATCCTCGACGCGGGCTTTCTTTTCCTTCATCTCGGTTTCGGTGGCCGCCCCGACCTTGATGATGGCCACGCCGCCCACGAGTTTGGCGAGCCGCTCCTGCAGCTTCTCGCGGTCGTAGTCGGACGAGGTGTCTTCGACCTGCACGCGCAGTTGCTTCACGCGGCCTTCGATGGCCGCCGAGGTGCCCGCGCCTTCGATGATCGTCGTGTTGTCCTTGTCGATCGTGATCTTCTTGGCCTGGCCCAGGTCTTCGATCTTGATCGACTCGAGCTTGATCCCGAGGTCTTCCGTGACGGCCTTGCCGTTGGTCAGGATGGCGATGTCTTCGAGCATCGCTTTACGGCGGTCGCCGTAGCCCGGCGCCTTGACCGCCGCGACCCGGAGCGTGCCCCGGAGCTTGTTGACGACGAGCGTCGCCAGCGCGTCGCCTTCGAGGTCCTCCGCGATGATGAGCAGCGGACGGCTCGGCCTGCGCCACCTGCTCCAGCAGCGGCAGGAGGTCTTTCATCGCGCTGATTTTCTTCTCGTGGATCAGGATGACCGGGTTCTCGAGCACCACTTCCATGCGCTCGGGGTCGGTCACGAAATAGGCCGAGAGGTAGCCGCGATCGAACTGCATCCCTTCGACCACCTCGAGCGAGGTTTCGAGCGTCTTGGCTTCCTCGACCGTGATCACGCCGTCTTTGCCGACCTTGTCCATCGCTTCCGCGATGATCCGGCCGATGGTCTCGTCGTGGTTCGCCGAGATCGTGCCGACCTGGGCGATCATCGGCCCGCTCACCGGCTTGGACTGCTGCTTGAGCGACGCGACGACGGCCTCGACGGCCTTGAAGATGCCGCGCTTGATGGCCATCGGGTTGGCGCCGGCCGTCGACGTTCTTCGCGCCTTCGCGATAGATCGCCTGCGCCAGCACCGTGGCCGTGGTCGTGCCGTCTCCGGCGACGTCGGAGGTCTTGCTCGCGACTTCGCGCACCATCTGCGCGCCCATGTTCTCGAGCGGATCCGGCAGGTCGATTTCTTTCGCCACCGTGACGCCGTCCTTGGTGATCGTGGGCGATCCGAACGGCTTGCTCGAGGACGACGTTGCGCCCTTTGGGTCCGAGGGTCACTTTCACGGCATTGGCCAGGCCGTTGACCCCGCGGAGAATGGCCTGGCGCGACGCGTCGCCGTAGGTAATCAGTTTTGCCATGTCAGCGTCCCTTCCTGGTGGGGGCGGTCTTCTTGGTGGCAGTCTTGGCCGCGCCGGTCTTGGCGGCGGCGCCCTCGATCGCGGCGAGCACGTCGTCTTCCTTCATGATCAGGTACTCCACGCCGTCCAGCTTGATCTCCTGGCCGGAGTACTTGCCGAAGAGGATGGTGTCGCCCGCCTTGACGTCCAGCTTGACCCGGTCGCCCTCGTCGGTCACTTTGCCGTTGCCCGCGGCGATGACTTTGCCCCGCTGCGGTTTTTCCTTGGCGGAATCCGGAATGATGATGCCGCCGATGTGCTGTTCGCCTTCCTCGAGGCGTTGAACGAGAATCCGGTCGTGTAGCGGTCTGACATGCATGAGGTCGACTCCCAACTGGCGTGAACGGGTGGACAAATCTTCGTCACCGGAAGCGACAGACGTGGCCGCTCTGCTGGCGAACCGATCGAAGAAGTGATGACGCTCGGCTTGATGAGGGCTGTGGCTCGGGGCCGGGTTACGTCCGGCGATGGGCGGCAGTGCTCAGGAAGGCAGTTCGCCCCTGACTATACTCGCGAGCGGCGGTGTTGGCAACCGCTCGCCTGTGCCTCGCCGCCGAGTAGGAGTAGAGTTTGAAGGAGGAACGAACACGACGTGACCGGTACCATCACACAACTCCATCGGGGCCGAGGCGTAGGAACGCTTCTGGGCGAGGACACCAAGAGCTACACGTTTCGACGCAACGACGTGCGCGACGTGTGGTTCCACGACCTGACAGAAGGGGCCGCTGTCGTCTTTCAGCCTGACAAGAACCTTTCGGCGACCCGAGTTCGCCCGGTCAGCGCTCCCGTTTGATCCCGAACCTAACACGCGACGTGTGAATCGCTTGCGGGCGGTGCCACGCGATCGAGCCACGCGACTGTTCAGGGTACGTAGCGCTTGTTTGAGCGAGCGCCCTCCCGCGAACGACGTGCTAACACTCATAGCGACTGCCTGATCGGCTGGCGGCGCAGCGGACCCATGAAACTTCGCAAGTCCCGACCACCTTGCTGAGACCGCGCATCCTCCGCAATGCGTGAGCCGAGGAACCAGGGGCCGACTCAGGTCGCAAGTGAGCCGCCGCGCTGGCGGTCCGTGGTGTTCAGTAGATTTGGCCTAAACTTAAGGAAGGATGACGGCCGCCATGGCGCCCATCCTGGCGGCGGTGTTGCGGCTTTGCGCGGTTGACGCCAACTGCGCAGCGCCTCTGCCCCAGGCTCCCCCGACAACAGCCAAGCGGGCGGCTCCGCAGCAGCCGCCGGCGACGCCCGAATCCACCGACACACCTCCGGAAGCGGGCGACGAAGACGCGCTCGTCAGATCCCGCCGCTTCTCACGCTGGAACGAGTTCGACGGCAAGTGGGCCAGCATCCGGTTTGGTGCGGGCTATCTGGTGGATTACGGCGCCTACGATCAGGACGCCGCAGGCGAGCAGCAAATGCCCGACCTGGAGACGGGCTTCAAGATGCGGGACTTCCGCATGCTGTTCAAGGGACGACTCAAGTTTCCCGGCCGGAAAGTCACGTGGTCTGCCGGTTTCATGTATGACAACGCGAATCATGCCTGGCTCGTGCGGCAGACCGGCATCAGTTTCGAGACGCCCGGTATTACCGGCTCCATCTTCGTGGGCCGGCAGAAGGAGGGGTTCTCGATGTCCAAGATCATGGTCGGCTACCACGGCTGGGGCATGGAGCGCATGCCGATGAACGACTCCAGCGTTCAGTTGCTCGCCGACGGCGTGAAGTGGACAGGCTACGCCTCCAGACAACATGTCACCTGGAACGTCGGTGCTTTGGGGACTGGCTTTCAGAAGACCAGTCGTTCTCGATTGCCGATCGCCAGTTCATCGGCCGCGTGGCCTGGCAGCCGATCCTCAGCGACGACGGGGGCAATCTCCTGCACCTGGGCGTGGCCCTGCGATATGCGAAGTCCGACGACGGCCAGCTGCAGCCGCGGTCACGCCCCGAAGCGTACAAGTCGCCGTACTTCGTGGATACCGGAAAGTTCCGGGCCGAGTCCACCACCATGACGGGCCTGGAAGTCTATTACCGTCCGGGCCCGCTCACCGTTGGCTCGGAGCTCATCTTCCAGAAGGTCGACGCGCCGGACAACGGCAATCCGTATTTTCACGGCGGCGAAGTGTTCGTGGCCTGGAATGTGACAGGCGAAACACGCTCCTACAACAAGGTTGGCGGATACTTCAACGCCGTGTCACCGGCGCGATCCGTCTTCGACGGCGGTCCAGGCGCGTGGGAAATCGTGACGCGCTTCTCGTACATCGATCTCGACAGCGGACCAATCCTCGGCGGCCGGTTCTGGCGTTTTACGCCCCTGCTAAACTGGCACCTCGACGACATGGTGCGCCTCGAGATCGCGTACGGCTACGGCACTCTGGACCGCTTCTCCCTGGTCGGCCACACGCACTTTTTTCAAATGCGGCTGCAAACCAGCTTCTGAGTCCTGGAGCGGTCTTCACGGTTCTGTAGCGGCTCTCTGGGAGCGCCGCATCCTTCCAGGTCCCCCCGCGACGCTCGCCGCGAATCGTCCACTGATGGACCACGCGGTTTCCCCCGCGAAGTTTGACGGGTTCTGATGGTCTGTGACGGGCGCTGCTGTGTTTGAGGTGTGAGCTTTCCCTAGGGAAAGCGAAGATGTGGTGCGCCCGCCGCGACTCGAACGCGGGACCCCCGGCTTAGAAGGCCGGTGCTCTATCCAGCTGAGCTACGGGCGCGTGTGGTGGCAAGTGCTAGTGTAACGGTTCCTTCCGCGATTCCCCCGTTCGTCGTGGCTAAGGGATGACGAAGCCCTCGATTCGTCGCTCATGGCTGAGCGAAAGTTGCGCGTGGGTCTAGGGAAAAACCGCCGTCCACAGCATGAACAAGAGCAGGGCACCGACCAACACATAGGTCACGGTGTCGGACGTTCTTTTCACCTTGCGCCACCACGCTCTCGTCGCCGGCGTCATCGTCTCTTTCCTGCTTCTCCAAAGCGCCGCAGCGACACAGACCTAATCCTCGATCAGATGTTCCACGCGGTCGATGACGAGGATGTCGACGGGGCCGCGCATCGACTCCAGGTCGCCGCCGACGGCTGCTTCTGGTTATGCTGGAACGAGTGTAGCGCGATTCCGAAACGTCAAACGCAAAACGGAGAACGTAGAATCAGGCCGTCTTTACGTTTGGCGTTCTGAGTTTTTCGTTCAGGTTGCCCTTTTGGGCATCCTGTTAGGACGACCCCATCTGGTCGATAGGCACCAGACCGATCGCGACAAACGTCCGTCCGTCGGGTTCGCACCGCAGCACAAGCGCCACCTTGGCCGGCAGTTGGGGATCGCCGACGATCGGCACGGTCAGAGCCGACCGCGCCGCCTGGCAGTGCCCGGGCGGCGAGCGGCGCCCCCGGAGCGTGGTCGTCGAGACTGATTCGCGGCACGCTGCACACTGCTGCAAGGATATTGCCCGAATGCACACCAAGAAAAGCCTGTGTTCTGGCCATGCCTCCCGCAGTTCTCGGCGGCGCGCCTCGGCCCGCGCGAGAAAAGTCGAGTCCATCGCGCCCTTCTCGTTTCCACGGCCGTCGATGACCGCCGTGGACGCCTGGTGTGTCAGAGGTCAGTGAACGGTCGTCGAGCGACTCGCGCGCCTGGCCGCGGCGAGTTGGAGGAAGCTCCACTCTCGGGTCGGGCCCATCGGCCCCGCAGGTACATGGAGCGCGAGACCGCAGAGCAGCGCGCACAACAGGGCGTTGGCGGGGATTTGAAGGCTGAACTCGACGAGTTCCTGCGAAGCGATGCCGATGAGCCCGATGATGGCGCCGCGGCGAATCCAATACGCCAGCGTTTCCCTGGTGTCGCGCTGGGCCCGTGCCATGGCCTGGCGGCCGAATGCGACGACGAGAAAGAGCGCCACGCCCGTGCCGATGAGGCCAACCTCGGCTACCAGCTGCAGGTAGTCGCTATGCGCGGCGTCGAAATGGAAGGGGAGGTTGGCGTCGGCAGACTCCGAGAGGAGGGTGGCCACGCCGTACGTGTTCCAGCCGGTTCCCAGGAACGGGAAATGGCGGATGATCGTTGCGGCGTCGGTCCACGCCGGCATCCGCGGCGCGATGAGTGGATCGCCGGTGAAACGATCCAGGATCGGATCGAAGGCCGTCGAGAACAACCCGATCACGACGACGAGCAGGAGAGCCGAGACCACACGCGCTCGCAGGCGGGTTCGCGACGCCATCCATTCGGTCGCCACCAGCACGAGCACGACACCGGTGATGGCCGACCGCGACGTCGTCAGCGCGACGGCGAGCACCATCACGGCGACGGTCGAGGTCGCGAGCAGCCAGCGATTGCCGCCAGCCGAAGAGAGCCATCTGACGAAGTCTCTCCCGCGCCGCGACTCGAGCCGCGGAGCGCTGCCGGCCTGCGCATGGGCGTACGCCACCGTCAGCGCAATCGCCATGATCATCCATCCGCCGAAGTGATTCCGATTGATGAACGGTCCGAATGGTGTCGTGTGAGCGGGCGCGCTCCACAGCCCATAGATCAGACGATCCTGCGCCCCGACGTCGACGATGCCGACGAGCGCGACCACCAGACCTGCGCCGGAAATCCCGATCGCGAACGCGTTCAGCGTTTCGCCGCCGATCGCGGCCGTGGCGAACACCACCGCCACAAGCACCACCACAAACGCGACGCCGACCATCGTCTTGAACGGGTCGATGCTGAGCGTATGCCACGGTGCGCTCATGCCCGTCGCGCCCATGGCGAGCGCGCCGGCGTACTTCAGATCCTGGACGCGCAGAAATGCGTCGGTATGAGGCGATATGAGGACGAGCAGGCGCCGGGGAATCGGCACCAACTGGACGCCGATCGATGCGAACCAGATTGCCGCGCCCAGCGCGAGCTCGCGCGGGATGCAGGCTCGCGCCGTGCCTCGACGCAGCGTGTCCGCCGCCACCGCGGCAGCCACGATCAACATCGGCACGAACCCGGGCGGGTAGACGGCGCCAAACGCGAGCGTCGCCGCCAGCAGCAGGCCAACCAGAAGAAACGCGCGTGCGTAAGGCGTCAAAAAGAGCCTCCGCCAGCCCTATCGGAGTTGCAGGACCCGGCGTGGCTCAGCGTCAGCAACGGGCGCCGCAACGGGCGCCAACGCGGACTTTTTCGATCGCCGTTCGCTGTACGCGTAATAGGCGGAGCGTTCGTACTGACGGTAATAGTGGGGATAGCGCTTGACGTCTACACGGTTGAGGATCACGCCGGTCACTCGCGCCCGCGCCGTCTCGAGCTGGGCCAGGGCGTTCGTGGCATCGCGCCGACTGGTCGCGTCGGCGGCCACCACGAACACGACGCTGCTCGTCGCCGCCGCGATGATCGCCGCGTCGGTCACCGCAAGCAGCGGCGGCGTGTCGATGACCACCCAGTCGAACTCGTGCCCGGTCGCGTGCAGCAGCTTCGTAAACCCCTTCGACGCGAGCAACTGGCTCGGCTGGGGAGGCAGATGGCCCGCCGGCAGGAGCCACAAACCGGGGATGGCGGTTTCAGTCAGCGCCTCCTGCCATGTGTTCTGGCCGGTCAGTACGTTGGACAATCCGGATTCTCGAGAACGATCCAATCGGTCGTGCAGCACCGGCCGGCGCATGTCCGCGTCGATCAGGACAACCCTCTGTCCGGTTTGCGTGAGCGCGATGGCCAGATTGGCCGCGGCGACGCTCTTGCCTTCGCCCGAATTCGTGCTGGTGACCGCCACCGTGCACCCGTGCGGCTTCACGTGGGAGAAGATGATGTTCGTCCGCACGGTGTTGAACGCCTCGCAAAATGGCGATGACACGCCCCGCCCGTGCAGGAGGGGCGCCCCCACCTTCCGCCCGCGGCGTTCCAGAGGAAGCGATCCAAGCAGCGTCAGCCCAAGGTGGCTCTCGATGTCATCCCTGCATGTCAGGCGATCGTCATAGGCGTCGAGCAGGTACACCGCACACAGAGCGAACACGAGCCCGAACCCAAGCGCGGTCCGCAGGTCGGAAAGGCGGTTCGGGCGGATGGGCGTCGGCTGCACGTCCGCCGGATCGACAATTTGCACGCCGCCGCCGCCCCCCGAACCGGCCACGTCGTTCTGGCTCGTTCGTTCGAGGAGGTTGTTGAGCATCTGCCGCGACGACGCCGCGTCGCGCTCGAGCGCCTCGTCGTCGATCGACAGACGGCTGAGCGCCATCGCCTCGTCTTTTTGCTGATTCAGCGCCGACGTCAGCCCGCGTTCCTGCGCGACGGCGATTTCGTAGTCCGTTTTGACACCCTGAATCGCTTTTTGAATTTCGACACGCAGCCGTTTCTCCGAGACGCCGAGCGCCATCCGCACCTTGATCACCTGCGGGTGACGCTCGCCGAATCGCTGCGAAAGCTGGGCCTCCTGGTGCTGCAGGTCCGTGAGCTCGTTACGCGCCTGCTGCAGGGTCGGCGTGCTGAGGAACGCCAACGCCGCATCGGAGTCGTCGTCCGGCTTGACCCGCATCGCCTGCTGATAGACGGCTTCTTTCTGAATGCGCTCCGTCTTGGCTTTCGTCAGCGCGGCATTCACGTCCGTCAGCTTTTGAACCACGATGTTCTGCCGATCCGACAGCGAGACGGCGTTGTGCTGCTCGCGATAGTGCTGTAGCGCGAGCTCGGCTGTTTCGACCCGCTGCCGCTGCTCGACGAGACGCGTGGACAGCCATGTGCCGGCTTCGTGAAGCGTTTGCTCGCGGACGTCGGCATACCGCCGCACATAGGCCTGCGCCACGGCGTTCGCCGCGCGAGCGGCGAAGTCGGCGCTGTGAGCTTCGTACGTGAGGGTCACCAGACGCGTGCCATAAACCGGCGACACGTGCAGCCCGCCGAGAAAGAGGTCAACGAGCGCCGCATCGACGGTCGAATCCTTTGTTGGTGCGTCTGCCTTGCTGTCATCGACCGGGGCGCGGCGGCCCAGGTTGAACGGCAGCGAACGCTTCGTGCTGAGTTCTCGCTGCACGAGGCGCACGTCGGTGATCCCCATGGCCTTGACCGCAATACGCGCAACCGCGCGGCTTTGGAGCAGCCGGTACCGAGTGCGGTAGTAGTCCTCGGTTTGAGGCCGGTCGGCCAGGTCTTTGAAGCCGGCGGGATTCGGCCGGTCTTGCTCGAGAACGAGCTGCACGCGTCCCTCGGTACACGGGAACGGCCGTGGCGGAATAGATGACCGCCCCGACGAATCCGATGACCAGCGTGGTGACTGCCGCGCCGCGCCGGCGCGAGATCATTTCAAACAGATGAGCCATCGGAATGCGGCCGGCGGCCGGATTCTGCGCCACGACTCTATTCATGTGAGCTTTGCCTTGTCCGCGCGCCGGGTAGCGAAAGGAGGTGTTCGCCAGCCAATCGAGCAGCGTTCGAGTACTTTGGTGACGTGTAACGCACAGGAACACGTGACGCGTGCAAAGAAGGTTCCGTCAGGGGAGGCGGACGCTTTCTCTGTTGTTTCGTGTGAATCGGGAAAACCAGCGGACTTTTTGGTGTTCAAAACAGCACGTGGTGTACCGTTTGAGCCTATTCCTGAACAACTACCAATGCCGCAAGAGCTTGGGACTGGTACTGCCCGCACGGCGTTCCAGATCGGTACACGTCGTTACAGATCTGTGAGCGCGCTTCTGCAGGAGTTGTCAGCGCGACTTACTGGCTTCGGTGGTCGCTCTGAGGACTCCCGCCACGCCCGCTGCCGACGCAACCGTCACGACAAGCGCGGCAGGACCGATACCCGAAGCTGACGCCGCTCCGATCGCGGCAGCGGCCGGAACCGCGGCGATGGCGACGGCTCCCGCCGTCACGGTCACACCCGTTACCGCCGAGCCCGCCACCACCGAGATCGGCGAACTCACGCCGACAATCTGGCCAGCTTCATTGACGATTTCGACGACGTAGTTGCCTGGGTCGAGGCCGGCAAAGTTGAACTGGCCCGTCGGGCCGCTTGGCGTCGAAACCGATGGCCGGCCCGACGTAAGACTCCGTAAGCGCACCGTCGCGTTCGCGATCGGCTGCCCTGATGAGCTTTTCGCGATTCCGGCTATCGAGGCGGCGGGGGCCTGTCCTGCTGGGCCGGCCAGGAGCGACGAGACGTCGAGCAGGGCGAATACGAGCGCAAGGATCATCAGTCTACGCATCAGAAGCCTCCAGCACCTGGCGATACGCTATACAAGTTTCGGCCCACCCGGCTGGTACCTGCACCCGCGTGACGATCGCCACCGTGTGCTGTGCTGGCGGGTTCCGAGCGGTGCCGTGCAGCGTGCGTTCAGCGGACCGGCCGTCAGCGCGATTCCCGCCTTTCCTGCGCTTCCAGCCCTTCCAGCCTTTTAAATTCGGGAAATCGATGATACATCTCACTGTCATGTCCACCTGGCTTCGCGTCATTCTCCGTGCGACCGCGGTCGCGACTGTCGCGATGTCCTTGGCGGCCGCGCCGGCGCGTGCTCAGACGCCGGACCCGACCGACATCGCCGAGGGCATGAGGTTGTATCAGCAAAAGGGGAATTGCCAGGCGTGTCACGGGTGGGCGGCCGACGGCCGCAAGATGGACACGCAGATGCCGGACGGCGCCAACCTGCGCACGACGCGGCTGACGCGCGAGCTGCTCGTCTTTGCCATCAAGTGTGGACGGCCTGGCAAGGGGATGCCCGCCTTCGATCGGCTCGCCTACACCGATGGCCGGTGCAACGACATCAGGCTCGCCGACCTGAAGCGCCTCGGGCTGACGCTGTTCGACCCGGGAGCGACGTTTCAGCCGCGCGAGGTGGAGACGCTCGTTGACTTCCTCTACGCCAAAGTGATCGGGAAAGGCCCGATGGACCGCGCCAAGTGCAGCGAGTTCTGGGGATCGGACGTCGAGGTCTGCAGCAAGGAGTTTCCGAAGTAGACGTGAACCTTTTCGAGCTCGGCGCGTAGGTAGGCGGTATGCATCTGCCGCCCGCCAAGCGCGTCGCCCTCACCATCGTCGGCGCCATCGCCGGCATGGCCGTCGCCCATCTCGTGCCTCAGCTGCTGGCTCAGGCGGCAGCAACCGATGCCGGCCGCCCCGCGTTCGAGGCCGCCTCCCTCGGCGGCAACGGTTTTCAAGGTGCTGGGCGGTCACGGTTTCCAAGGTGCGGGGCGGCCACGGTTCCCAAAGTGCTCGACGGCCACGGTTTCCAGGGTGCGGGTCGGCCACGGCTTCCAACGTGCTGGACGGCCACGGCTCCCAACAAAGTGCGAGCACCCTATCTGATCGCGCCGAGCACCTTGTGCGTTCGCATTGAGCACCCTATTTTGATCGCGCCCAGCACCCTGCGCGTTCGCATTGAGCACCCTATCTGATCGCGCCGAGCACCTTGGTCGATCGCGCCCGGCACCCTATCTGATCGCGCCGAGCACCCTGCGTGATCGCTCAGAGTTTTGCCGCTTTGAGCGCAGCGAGGACGCGCTCAGGACGGAAAGGCACGCGGCGGATGCGGACACCGGTCGCGTCGTAGATCGCGTTGGCGACGGCCGCGATCGTCGGCTTGCACGACGCCTCGCCGGCCCCGTAGTGAGGCATATCGGGGCGGTTCGGATTGGGATCGCCGTTCACCAGCACGATGTCCATGCTGGCGGGCGCATCGGTGTGCCTGAGCGTCGGATACGAGGTCCAGTTCACGCTGGTCACCTTCTCGGTGTCGAACGTGGTTTCCTCGTAGAGCGCGCGGCTCACCGAGTGCAGGATGCCGCCCTCGACCGTGCGGCGCAGCGCCTCGGGGTTGATGACCAGCCCGCAGTCGTGCGCGCACACGAGCCGTTTCACCCAGACGCGGCCGGTTCGACGATTCACCTCGACTTCGGCGATCTCGGCGGCCACGGTCTGGTTGCGGAACGAGTAGGCGACGCCGCGCCCGGTCAGGATGTCTCCTGTATTCGATGTCGCGATCGGTTTCGGCGATGGGCGAGCGTCCCACTTGTATGCGTCCGCCGCCGCCTTCAGGACGGCAATCGAGCGCGCACGCCTGAACCCGGTGTCGTCGTCTTTGCCGGCGGTGAGGAGCTTCATTCGGAACTCGACCGGGTCGGCCTTGGCCGCCGCGGCCAACTCGTCGATGAACGATTCGGACGCGAAGGTGACCTGTGGACCATTGGGATCGCGCAGGTTGCCGGTGCGAAGCGGCGTCTCCCACACGAGCGGCAGGCTCACGACGTGCATCGCCGTGCGCCGATTCGGGATGACATACATGTCCGAGGGTGCGGACGCGCTGCCGGCGGCCGGCGTCGCGCGGCGCTGGCCGATGAGCTGCGCGATGAGCACCGTATCGGGCTCGTTGTATCCGAGATGGCCATAGTCGGCGGATCGGGCTTCGTAGTCGAGCGCGACCAGTTGGCCCTGGGCGTCAAGTCCCCCGCGCATCTTGAATGTGAAGGCAGGTCCCTTCGTGTCCCAGGCGGTCTCCTCGTCCCGCATCCACTGGACGCGCACGGGACGGCCGATCTCTCTGGCGAGAAACGCCGCCTCGAAGCCCGCATCGTCGGCCGCGGTGCGGCCGTAGCCCTGGGATCCCTCCATCCAGATCACGCGGACTCGATCGCGCGGCATCTGCAGGAACTCGGCGACGCCCGCGCGCAGGCCGTAGGATTTCATGTCGTTCGAGTAGATCGTCAGCTGATCGTTTGACGGATCGGCCAGCGCATGCGCGGGTCCGAGAGCCACATGCCCCTGGAATGGAAAGTCGTACTCGGCTTCGACGCGCTTCGCGGCGCCCGACAAGCCCGCGTCGGGATCGCCCGTGACGCTCGGCCTCGAGCTCGACGTGGGTGCGGCCTGCCGAATGTGCGTGAACAGATCGTTCGATGCAGGGAAGGGCGCCGTGGCCGGCTTCTCCCAGTTCACCTTCAGCCGCCTGGCCGCGGCGATGGCCTGCTCCTCGCGCTCGCACACGACCGCCACGTAGTTGCCCTTGCTGACCACCCGCACCAGCCCCGGCATGCCTCGAACGGAAGACTCGTCGACGCTCGTCAACTTGGCCCCGGCCGTGGGCGGCTTCACATTACGCGCGTGAACCATTCCGGGAAGCTTCACATCGACGGCCCATGCCGCCGAGCCGTCCACCTTGGGAGGAATGTCGTACCGCTGCGGCGACTGGCCGACGATCTTGAGCTCCTGCGTCGTCTTGACCTTGGCCCGGCCCGTCGCCGCGTCGACGTTGGCGCCCGTCAGCGTGACATTGAACCGCTTGCCGCCGATCAGTTCTCCGTATGTGACTTTCCTGGCAGGATCGGCTTTCACCGAGATCACGCCCGCGCTGACCGCGAGCTGATCGACAGGGACGCCGAACCGTCCGGCTGCCATGTCCAGCAGGACTCGCCGCGCCTCGGCGGCCGCGCGGCGCATGGGCCAGCCGTCGGTCTGGATCGCATCCGAACCGCCCGATCCGCCCTGGTCGACGGTGACGTCGGTGCTGCCCATGCGGAGGGTCGTCTTGTCGTAGGCGATGTCGAGTTCGTCGGACATCATCTGCCGGAACGCCGTCCCGGTGCCCTGTCCGAGATCGGTCTTTCCCACGAAGAACGTGGCGGTGCTGTCTTCGTGAACGACGATCCACGAATCGAGCTGTCTGAAATCGGGATCGGGATACGGCCCCGCACCGGCCGGCGCCGCCGCTCGTTGGGCGCTCGCCCCGGCGGCAAACGGGCCCGCGACGGCCGCGGCGCCGACGCTCACGACGAAGAGCCCGGAGGTCTTGAGAAACGCCCTGCGCGAGGCGGGCGCGTTCGACGTTTCCAACAGTTCTTCGAGCCGCTCTTCGATCTGTTTCGGAACGTTTGTGAAGGTTGTCATGGCGCTAACCCCTCGCGCTGGCGGCGCGCTTGATGGCGGCCTGGACCCGGTAGTACGTCATGCAGCGGCACAATACGCCGGCCATGCCCTCGCGGATTTGCGCATCGGTGGGATTGGGATTGCGGTCGAGGAGCGCCTTGGCGGTCATCATCTGTCCGTTCTGGCAGAAGCCGCACTGCGGGACCTGCTCGTCGATCCAGGCCTGCTGGACCGGGTGGAGCTTGCCGTCCTTGGAGAGGCCCTCGAGCGTCGTGATCTCGCCCTTCACGGCAGACACCGGCGTGATACACGACCGCGTGGCGGCGCCGTTGATGATCACAGTACAGGCCCCGCACTGGCCAAGCCCGCAGCCAAACCGCGGACCATGCAAATCGAGGTCATTGCGCAGGACGTACAGCAGCGGCGTCGAAGGCTCGACGTCCACGGCATGCCTTCTTCCGTTCACGGTCAAGGTCACGTTGCTCATTTTCCTGTCGCCCCTGGCGTACGTGGGGCGGCCCTTTTGCGCCTTCGCCAAGGCTCGGCGGACCGCCGTAGCTCTAGCGAGGCTGGTCAGGGCCGCGGTTTAGTTGAGCGCGAACACAAACAGATAGCTCGAATTCTGCAGCTTGTCCCAGTTCACCGGGTGCAGATGGCGGCCGCCCGACTGGACGGCGAGGTACTGCTTCGGTCCGACGGCGTACGTGACCGGCGCCCCCTTGAGCGGCGTGCCGACGTTGAAGCGCCAGAGCTCTTCCAGCGTCTCGTCGTTGTACGCCACGATCCAGCCGTCCTGGAGCGCCGTGAACACGACGCCGCCCGCCGTGTCGGTGGCGCCGGACCGGATTTCGATGTCGGTGACGGCCTTCGCGACCACCTTGTGGTTGACCGCGTCGAACGCCGTGAGCGCGCCGTAGTAGAGGTCGCTCGTGTACTTGCGCGCCTGGCTGGTCTTCGGATCGATGCCGCCGTCCTTCGAGAGGACGCCGACCGCCGCGCCGTTCTGGGAGAAGCACCCTTCAGTGCCGACGCCGTACGCGATACCTTTCACGGGGTTGTATGCGAGCGGCTGATGCGACACGCCGCCGTGCCACGTCGGGCATGTCCGCTTCATGCCGTCGCCGCGCAGCGCGCGCGCTTCCTCGTTGTACTTCTGGACGTCGAACGCCGCACTGTACTCGACCGGCTTGCCGGTCGTCTGATTGATGCCTTTCGTCCAGTTCAGGTCGTTGACGTACTTCTCGGCCTTGATGAACTTTCCATTCGTGCGATCGAGCGAATAGAAGAACCCGTTGCGCGCGAAGTGGCTGACGACTTTGCGCGTGGCGCCGCCAATTTTCGCGTCGTAGAGCATGTGGACGCCAATCTCGTCGAAGTCCCACGAGTCGTTCGGCGTGTACTGGAAATGCCAGGCGAGCTTTCCCGTCTCGACATCGAGCGCGATGACGGAGTTCGTGTAGAGGTTGTCGCCCGGGCGGAACTGCGGGTCGTAAATCGGATAGGGGTTGCCGGTGCCGACGATATAGAGATGTGTGGCCGGATCGAACGACCCGGTCTGCCAGATGCCGCCGCCGCCCGTCTTCCACGCGTTGTGATCGTCCTTCCACGACTCGCTGCCGGGATCTCCAGGCTTCGGCACCGTGTAGAAGCGCCACAGCTCTTTGCCGTCCTTGACGTCGAGCGCCGCGACCCAGCCGCGCGTGCCCGCGTCGCCGGCGCCGTTCTGGATGATGACCTTGCCGTCGGCGACGAGCGGCGCCGTCAGGAACTTTTCCTGCCCGCCGAACTCGGTCTTGGCGGCGATCTTCTTGTCCCACAGGATCTCGCCGTTGTCGCGGTTGATGGCGATGACGCGGCCGTCGGGAAGATTCGCGACGACTTTGTCTTCCCACAGCGCGATGCCGCGCGTTCTCGGCGCGTTGCCTTCGTGCTTGACGCCGGGATCGCACACCCACTCGAACTTCGCGTAGCCGGGATTGCGCGCGTCGATCTTGTAGACCGTGCCCCACCCGTCCGACGTGTACATGTACCCGTTGTCGATGAGCGGGTTCACTTCGTTCTCGGGGCCGTTCTGCCCGACGTCCTGCATGCCGCCGAGCGCCAGTGTCCACACCATCCGAAGGTTCTTCACGTTGTCGCGGTTGATCTGCGTGAGCTTGGAGTACCGCGTCGACCCGTAGTCGCCGTTCATGAGCAACCAGTTCTGCGGCTCGTTCTGCGCGTTGATGAGCCGGTCGCGGTTGACCGTCAGCGTGTAGTCGGCAGCAAACGCCACCGCCGCAAGGGCCGCGGCCGCAGCAACCGCGAGCGCTGCCGCCGAGATCCGGATGATGGCCGGTCTGCGAAATCGCATGCTGTTCCTCATAAGTCGTGACATGTTACATCCGGACAGCCCGATCGGCCACGTTCATTCCGGCCAGGTGGCCGCCGGATCGAAATTGAGGACCGACTGCACCTGCGCCGTGGGGATCATCGGCCTCAGATACGGACGGCCGACGCTCTTGTGACACGCGTAGCAGCTTTCGAGCATCGTCTTGTAGGTCGAAGCGAACTGCGCGCTGTCCTTGGCCTCGATGGCGGTCTTGACGGCGGCAAGGCTGCTCGTATCTACGCCGTCGAAGATGCCCGAGATGTCGACGTCCTTGCCCTCGGCGTTGTTGCGGATCGTGGGCGACTTCCGGATCAGCCACTGGATGTGGCCGCGTGTCTCGTTGAAGAAGTAGAGGGCGAGCGGCCAGTTTTTCTTCCGGCCGGCCCACCACAGGTTCGTCCAGTGGAACTGCACGTCCATCATGATGTGCGAGTTCGACGGCACCAGCAGCTTGAGCTGCGCGACCTCGGCCGGCAGGCTCTCCATCGTCGGCAGCGGCGGCGGCCCGCGGCGTCCCTGTCCCTGCGGCTGCCCCTGCTTCGCGGAAACAGCCGCCACCAAACCGTGCGGCCATCCGCGATCGAGCCCGACGCCCACCACGATGCCGCACGTGAACATCACACCAAGCCACACGCTGTTCGATTTCATGGCGCGAGCTTATGACTCGCCGGCCATATCGTCAACAGTCTGAGGCAACTCGTGCGACGCGACTTTCTTACACGTCGAGCTGAGGTCCTATGGCGCAGCGCAGGCGAAGCTGGCGGCCTCGTCGGTCGAGCCGGCGCCTTTGTACTGCGCGACCCGGCCGTACGGGCACAGAGGCCGCGTGCGCACCACGGCGCCGTTGGTCAGGTGCGACGCCACAATCTGCGACGGCGCGGCGCCGCGCGCCACCCACTCTTCGAGGGCGGCCATCTTGTCGAAGACGTCGGTGCCTGGTCCGCCCGCGCAGTGCGCCATGCCGGGTACCATGTAGAGCTCAATCGACTTGCCGATGGCAGCCTTGCCCGTGGTTTTCGCGACGCCGTTGAAATAGTCCACGCTGTTGAGCGCCGGCACCTGCGGGTCGGCCCAGCCGTGGTACATGAGGAGCTTGCCGCCGCGTTTGAAAAACGGCGTCAGGTTCGTGTCGGCTGAATTGAGCACGCCGGCGTCCAGCTTGATGGCGGCGTCAACGTCGGTCGCGATGTTGAATCGCCCCGCATCCCAGTTCGGGTCCTTGAACACGACGTACTTGAACGCCTCGTACGCCGTGCTGATGGGCTCGGGGCCCGCCAGGGTCGCCCAATTGGGCTCCGAGCCAGGCAGCAGCAACGCCGGAAAGATCGTGGCGCCCCCCTTCGGGCTCTTGATCGGCGCGTACAGCACCCGCGCGGTTTCCACCTGCGCCGGAGTCAGGCAGGTCGGGCCGTCGGCGCCTTTGCACTCGATCACCTTCGGATCGAAATGACAGCGAGTCGGGTCTTCAATCACACGGTCTTTCACGCCGTCGAGCGCGTCGCAGGAGGCGAGCGCGGCGTCGTGAATCGCCGGGTACTTGTCGGGCGTGATGTAGCCGGCCTCCGTGGCGTGGGCCTGCTGATTGATGGCGATCCGCGCCCCGTGAAGCTTCATCCAGTTGACGGCGGGGGCGCCCGCGACAATCGCGTCGAAGTCGGCCGGATAGCGCTGGGCCTCGGTGATGCCCTGCCGGCCGCCGAGCGAGCACCCGTTCCAGAACGACAGCTTCGGCCCGGCGCCGTAGTAGGCGTCCACGATCGTCTTGGCTTTGACGGTCATCTCGTGAACCGCGCGGTAGCCCATGTCGATCACTTTTTCAGGATGGCCGATGGCGAAGGCCGCGGTGTTGCCGACGTGCCCGGTGTCGGTGCTCGCGGCGGCGTATCCGGCCGTCACGGCCTGTGCGAGCGCCTGATACGAGATGACGCCGGCCCAACCGCCGTTGCCGACGGCTTGAAACTTTCCGTTCCACGCCGAGACGGGCAGCCACACTTCAATCTTGATGTCGGAGTCGTTCGACGGCGTCAGCGTCGCGGCCACGCGACAGAAGGGCGGCAGCTTCGCGTACACCTGCGCGCCGCGACCGCCACCGGCGCCGCCGCGACGAGCCGCCGGCGCCTGAAACGCGCCGGCCGCGACCGATTGCGCCGACGTGACGTGCGCGTTCGGAAGCGCCAGGGCCGCGAGGCTGTCGCACGATACAGTCTTCAGAACCGCCTCGGCCCCCGTCCCCGTGGCCCGCACGGGAGATGTACCGAAGGATGCGACCGCGGCGAGCGAAGCCGTCAGAAACGCCGCGCGCCAGCTATTGATTTGCATGAGTCTCCCCTAGCCCCTAGCCCCTAGCCCCTAGTCCCCAGACCCTAGTCCCCGGCCCCGAGCCCCTAGTCCCGAGCCCCCTAGTCACTTCTCCCCGCACCTGCCGCCGGGACAGCGGTTGTTTTCCTCGCACACGTACTCGTACAGTCCCGCCGAATCCCATTCCGGCTTCGCGACAATCTGGAATTCCTGCGACCATGGACTCGCGAAGATCTTGGGATCGTCAATCGTCAGCTCGTACGAGAGCGCGTCCTTGCTCTTCCATTTGATTCGCTCGATCGTGTGCAAGGCGTCGCTGTGCATCCGGTATTCCTTCGAGTTGGTGTAGTAGTAGTCGTCGAGCGCCCAACGGTTGAAGTTGGTCGAGTCGATGACGAGCGTGTCGCCGTCCCAGCGGCCGACGGGATCGCCGTAAAACATCGGCTCGAGGCCCTTGCGATGCGGCCGGCCGTCGAGCGGGACGATCCGGGTCATGCGCTGGAATTCGTGCACCATCACCAGGTAGTTCTTCGTCTGGAAGAACTGCATCGCGTTGCCGGAGAGGATGCCGCCGGGGAAACCGGCCGGCATGCAGAAATCTCTCGGCTCGTCGTGTCTGGCCACGCCGGTCCGCGGCTCCAGAAATGCCTCGCCGCCGGGCTTCAAGGGCGCGAACTTCTTGCGATCGAAGACGGTCGCGTTCGACCGGCCGCGCTCGTCGCCCTGAAGGTAGGTGGGCCATTGGTAGGTGCCGGTGAAGTCCGGTTTCCCGTCCGTGGTGCGCGGGATGGTCGGTGCGCCGGCGGTCTGACCGTGCGTGGCCACATCGTAAGCGACCGCAAGCGTCATCGCGACCATCGTCAGACGTGCGGCTTCCTTCATGTTCATCGTCGATCTCCCGGCGCCGTATCCTGAGCGCCGGCCGTGAGGACGTTTCGGCCGTCGGGGAACGTCACACGGCCTCCCGAGGCGTTGTTCGAACCGTCCTTGGCGCGGAACCCCTCCACGACGACGGTTTCACCCAGCTTGAGCTGATCCTTGACGATGCCGCGGCGCATCAACTGGCCTGGGGCGCCTCCCGCAAATCCCCATCGGGTGACGCCCCCGTCCGGATTCTTCACGTCGAGGTAGAACCAGATGTGCGGATTCGTCCACTCGACCTTCGCGATGGTGCCGGTCATTTTCACGGGCTTGGTGTCGTCGAACTCGGCGGCGAATGAATGGTGCGCGGCGACCTCGACGCCTCCGCCGATCGTGAGGCACGCCGTCAATATGAGACTCATCTTCATGGACGCCAGCCTTTCGTCGAGGACTCCGCAGTATTTTACGGCCAGTTGCCGCGGTTTGTGCGACGTATCGTGAGCCACGGAGGCACAGAGGGTGGCATCGTACGTGGTTCTAGGCGAAGCGGTGTTCGACGACCGTCGTATCGGTCGTTTTTCCGCTCACGTCCAGGTAGAGCTGGCGTTCGGTGATGGACACGGACACCTTCTCGCGCCGATCGATATGCGCGGCGACGGTTTCGATGAATCCGCGGCCGAACTCGTAGACGGGGATCTCGGCGGCCTGGTGAATCTTCTTGCCGTTCAGTTCCTCGAGGACCTTCTCGACATTTCGATGCGTGTACACGGCCGCGCGTCCGGCAAGCTTGCTGCCCCGGTGCAGCCGCTGCGCATCCGGCATGCCGACTTCGATCCAGGCCGTCACGCGGCCCGTCAGGTCGCGCACCAGCACGGCCGGTTCATCGCCCGCCGCCACACCCTCGGTGAGCGCGATGCCTTCGGTGTACTCGAGGCAGTACGCGAGAAAGCGGGTCAACATGTATTCGACGGTCTCGGAAGGCTGCCGCGCCATCCGCAGACTGAGCGTCTCGTAGACGCCGCGATCGATGTCGGCCAGCTCGGTTTCGAAGTTGTAGATGGTTGCCGTCAGCGCCATACAGAAAGTTCAAAGCGCAAAGTGCAAAGTCGAAAGTAAGTACCGAAGTGTACTTTGAACTTACTTTCCAACTTTGCCCTTTGTACTTTCAACTTTCACCTGTGCCTCGAATGGCTGCAAGGAAAGTTGCGCCCAGGTCGTCGGCCTTTCGCGCGCCGATGCCTTTGACCGTCAGCAGCGCGTCGATCGACGTTGGCCGGAGCCGGGCCATCTCCCTGAGCGTGGCATCGTGAAAGATGACGTAGGGTGGCACGCCGCGCGAGCGGGCGATCTCGAGCCGCACCGCACGCAGCCGCTCGAACAGATCGCGATCGACATCCTGCCACGACTCGGCCTCGACGCGCGACTTGACCCTCGGCGCGTCTTTTCTCGCCGGACGCTGCCGCGCCAGCGTCAGGCCCGGGCAGGCGTTCTCGTCTCTCATCAGCGCCAGGCCCTGCGGCGTCAGCATCAGCACCGGAAACGCATCGTCGGTCTGTTGGAGCAGGCCAAGTCCGGCCAGCTGTTCGATGTAGCCGCGAATTTCGGCGGCCGACATGTCGGGCAGCAGGTTGAACGTGCTGAGCGTCTCGTGCCCTCGCGACAACACCTGCTCGGATGCGGATCCGCGCAGGATGTTGGCGACATGCGCCGCGCCGAACCGTTGCTCGACGCGCGCCACGCACGAGAGAATCTTGCGCGCGAGCACGATGGGCGCCGCCGCGGGTTCGAGCTCGTCGAGGCAATAGTCGCAGGCCGCGCAGTCGTCTCTGCCGTACTGGTCGCCGAAGTATTCGGAGAGATGCCGGTGGCGGCAGCCGACGCTCGTCGCGTAGCGTTCCATCTGGCGAAGCAACCGTTTGGCGGCGTCGGTCAGCTCGCCGTTCTGCTCGAGCATCATGCGCCATTTCTGGAAGTCGCCCGTCGAGTAGATCAGCAGACACTCGGCCTCGAGGCCGTCGCGACCCGCCCGCCCGGACTCCTGCTGGTAGTGCTCGAGCGAGCGCGGCGCGCCGGCATGCACGACGAACCGCACGTCGGAGCGATCGATGCCCATCCCGAAGGCCACCGTCGCGACGATCACGTCGGCCCGCTCGCTCAGGAACGCATCCTGATTGCGGCTGCGCTCCGCGTCCGACAGCCCTGCGTGATAGGGCAGCGCCGTGACGCCGGTGCCGGTCAGCCAATCGGCCAGCGCTTCGGTTTCCCGTCGCGAGACGCAGTAGACGATGCCGGCTTCGCGCCGATGGCGAGCGAACACGTCAAGGAGCTGCTTCTTGAGCGTGGCGCGAGGCAGCGCACGGTAGACGAGGTTCGGCCGATCGAACGATCCGACGAACTCGAGCGGATCGTTCAGGCCGAGCTGCGCCGAGATGTCCTTGCGGATGCGCGCCGTCGCCGTCGCGGTGTAGGCGTGCAGGCTGACGCCAGGCAGGAGTTGCCGCAGACGTCCGAGCTGGCGGTACTCCGGCCTGAAGTCGTGTCCCCACTGGCTGATGCAGTGCGCCTCGTCCACGGCGACAAAGCTGACCCGGCACGAGGACAGCAGCGCCAGGAATCCGTCGCTGCCTTCGCCGACCAGCCGCTCGGGCGATACGTAGAGGAGGCGGTAGCGTCCCTGGCGCAGGCCCGCGATGACGTTCGCTTTTTCGCCGGGCGCGAGGGAGCTGTTGTAGAGCGCCGCCGGCACGCCGTTGCCGACGAGCGTGTCCACCTGATCCTTCATGAGCGAGATGAGCGGGGATACGACCAGGGCAAGGCCCGGACGCACCACGGCCGGCGCCTGAAAGCACAGCGACTTGCCTCCGCCGGTCGGCAGGACGACGATCGAGTCGCGGCCCGCGAGCACCGCGTCCATCGCTTCGTGTTGCAGCGGACGGAATGTGGTGTAGCCCCAGTAGCGGGCGATGACATCCTGAAGATCCGACGGCCCCATGGGTGGTCTCCATTGTAATTTCTTCTTTGTCGAAACCGCCGAAGCGTTCAAGACTTACTGATGGCAGATTTCAACGTGAAGCCGCTCGAAGCCGATCTCGACTTCGACCATCTTCCGTACTGGGATGTGGTGATCGTCGGCGCGGGGCCGGCCGGCCTCGCCGCGAGCCTCACCACGGCGCATCGCGCGCTCACCACGCTCGTCATCGAGGCCAAGGGCACGCCGGGAGGCCAGCCGCACTTTCTCTACTCCGACAAGCGGATCGTGGACATCCCTGGATTTCCCGACGGCATCTCTGGGCAGGAGCTCTCCGAGCGCACGTACCGGCAGGCCCGGAACGCGCTCGTGCAGTTCAGGTTCAACGAAGAGCTCGTGGCCATCGACGAGACAGACGATGTGGAGGCCGACGACCGATTGAAGCGGGTGGTGACGAGCGTCACCAGCTACCTGTGCCGGAAGGTCATCGTCGCCTGCGGGTTGCTGCACTACCCGCGGCGGCTGGGCGTGCTCGACCAGCTGAACTCGAAGAACGTGCACTACAAGATTCCCAACATCGGCGACTACGAAGGCCGGCATGTGGCTGTGGTGGGCGGCGGCGATTCCGCGCTGGACGCGGCCCTGATGGTGCTCGGCAGGCACGGCCACGTGGATCTCATCGTGCGCGAGGACGTCCCGATTGGCAAAGCCGATTCGGTGGCGCGCATTCGCGAAGCGGGCGGCGTGATTCACGTGTCCGTCGAAGTGAGCGCGGCCCAGTTCGCCGGCGAGCAGATCCGTTTGACCCTGAACGACGGCCAGACCATCGATTGCGCCGCGGTCATCGCGCAAATCGGGTTTCTCTCGGCCAAGGACACGTTCGAGCGGCTCGGCGTGAAGCTGAACGAGGACGGCAGCATCAGCATCGATCCGTACTTCGAGACCAGCCGCCGCGGCATCTTCGCCGTCGGCGACGTGCACGGCGATATCAAGCTCATCGCGGTGGCGTGGGCCGAAGGCATCCAGGCCGCCATTCACGCCTTCAAGGAAATCACGAGCCCCTACTGGTTGAACGAGCGCCGGCTGAGAGACAACAAGATCGCGCTCATCGGCGAAAAGATCGCGCAGGCGGCCCGTTCACGGAAGAAGTCATGACCCGATGATCTCCCAATGATCAGTTTGACCCGCATCAGCAAGCAGTACGGCCGGCAGCTCCTGTTCGTGGACGCGTCATTCCAGCTCAACACAGGCGAAAAAGTCGGCCTGGTCGGTCCGAACGGATCCGGCAAGACCACGTTGTTTCGGATGATCACCGGCGAAGAAGTGGCGGACGAGGGTGATGTGTCGATCCCCAGGAAGCTGACGGTTGGCTACTTCCGGCAGGACGTCGAAGAGATGTCGGGCCGATCGGTGCTCGATGAAGCCATTCTCGGGAGCGGGCACGTCGGCGACCTGCATCACGAACTGGAGCAGCTCAATCACGCGATGAGCGATCCGGCGCGGGCCGGCGAGATGGACGCGGTCCTCGCGCGGTTCGGCGAAGTGGAGGAGGAGTACGGGCACCTTGGCGGCTACGCGCTCGAGGCGCAGGCGCGTGAAGTGCTGCACGGCCTCGGCTTTGACGACGAGCGCATCGACGGAGACGTGGGCGCGCTCTCGGGCGGGTGGAAGATGCGCGTCGCCATGGCGCGCGTGCTGCTCGGCCGGCCCGACGTCCTGCTGATGGACGAGCCCACGAACCATCTCGACATCGAATCGATCATCTGGCTCGAAAGCTTCCTGAAGTCGCGTTCCGGCGCGCTGCTCATGACGTCGCACGATCGCGACTTCATGAACCGCGTTGTGACGAAAATCGCCGAGATAGACGATGGCGAAATCACGATGTACTCGGGCAACTACGATTTCTACGAGCGCGAGCGAGCGATTCGCGAAACGAACCGCGAGGCGGCGTACGCCCGCCAGCAGGCCATGCTGGCGAAAGAGCAGCGGTTCATCGACCGGTTCGCCGCGCATGCCGCCAAAGCCGCACAGGTGCAGAGCCGCGTGAAGGCCCTCGAGAAGATCGAGAAGATCGAATTGCCGAGAAAGCGCAAGGTCGTGAGCTTCGACTTCCGGACGCCCCCCCGGTCGGGCGATCAGGTGGCCGTGCTCGAGGGGGTTCGCAAGGCCTACGGCCGTCGCGTCGTCCACGAAGGGCTCAGCATGACCATCCGGAGGGGCGAGCGCTGGTGCGTGATGGGGAAGAACGGCGCAGGCAAGTCGACGCTCCTGAAGATGATCGCGGGGCAGCTGGCGCCCGATGGCGGCCAGGTGCGCCTCGGCGCGAGCCTCAAGATGGGTTACTTTGCCCAGCAGTCGCTGGACGTGCTCGACCCCGACCTAACGGTGGAGGAGCAACTGCGAGACGACTTCCCGCACGAGTCGATCGGCGCGCTGAAGAACCTGGCCGGCGCCTTTCAGTTTTCCGGTGAGGACGTGGACAAGAAGATTCGCGCGCTGTCGGGCGGCGAGAAAACGCGCCTCGTGCTCGCGCGCATGCTGCTCGACCCGCCGAACTTCCTCGTCCTCGACGAACCGACGAACCATCTCGATCTCGCGACGAAGGAGATGCTGCTGCTGGCGCTCAAGGACTTCGACGGGACGATGCTGTTCGTGTCGCACGACCGGGCGTTTCTGCGCGCCCTCAGCAACCGCGTGCTCGAGCTGGGCGGAGAGAGCGGCACCGAGGCGCAGCCGCATCTCTATCCAGGTTCGTACGTCGAATACGTGGAGCGCACCGGCCACGAAGCGCCGGGGGTACACGCCTAAGCGATCACGCAGGGGCCCTAGGCCCTAGGGCCTGGGGCCCGGGGGCTAGGGGCTAGGGGTCAGGGACTAGGGCTCGCTGACGAACTCACGCGCCGGACGTTCAGTACCCGTTGCAGTACAACCCTTCGCACGGAGGGGGCGCCGCGCCAGACGCGGCGGTGCTCCCGATCATTCCGGTGTGAATCGAACAGTGATAGTTCGCGCCTGCGCCCGGCATGGTGACCGCCCGGCTGGTCCCGCCGGGCGGAATATCGCCGGTATCGACGCTGCCATCGTTCAGCACGACGCGATGAGCGGCGCTGTCGTTGTTCTTGAACACCACCTGCATGCCGCCGAACGACGCGGGGTTCGGTGTAAAGGCCTGGGTGCCGTTCTGGCCGACGATGGTGATTGTTGCCGTGGTGGTGGTGTTGTTGGTGGTGTTGGTGGAAGAGGGCGTGGTGGCCGATGAGCCACCGCCGCCGCAGGCAGAAGCCGCGAGGCTTGCGAGCAATGCCGACGCCGCCAGCAAACACAATTGCATCCCATCATCCTTTCGAGAATGTGCCTGAACTGATGCGGGTGCAAGTGCAAGACAAATACCAGCGCTAACCAGTTGAAATCAGCGAGTTGGAAGGCTGCGTTCTTACCACGTCCGAAAGTGTCTTACGCGAGTCGATCGCATGAAGCCGCGCACTCTCGACGGACTGCTGTCACAACGCACGCTGGTGAGGAGGATGGCCCGGCGGAAGTCTTGGGGCTGATGAATCCAGGCCGTTGACAACCGCCCCGTCTCGTGCTATTTCTATCGCACTAGTGTTATAAAAATAACATGTGAGCCGCCCGGAACGAGAGAGAAGAAATGACCAAGACACTCCCGGGTTTGACGCGGCGCGAACGGCAAATCATGGACGTGCTCTACCGGCTCGGGCGCGCCACGGCCGGGGACGTCATGGACGCCCTTCCCGGCACGCCCAACTATTCCACCGTGCGCACGCAGCTGCGGGTGCTCGAAGAAAAAGGCCACGTCCACCACGAGGAACACGGTCTGCGCTACGTGTACATTCCGGCCGTGCCCCGCCACGCCGCCAGAAAGTCGGCGCTTCGCCACCTGGTGGCCACGTTTTTCGACGGATCGGCCGAGAACGCCGTCGCCGCGCTTCTCGGCGGCGAGGGCGCGCGGCTCTCAGACGACGAGCTCCAACGCATCGCCGACATGGTGGAAAAGTCCAAGACAGGAACGGCGGGACGGGCAGGAAAGGCTGGAAAGAAGGGGGAGTCGCGATGAAAGTGTCGCTCATCATCCTGTTCGGATTGGCGGTGACGTCGCTGCTCCGGAACCGTTCGGCCGCGACGCGCCACTTCGTGCTCGCCGCGGCGCTGCTGTGCGCCGCCGCAACACCCGCCGTGCGGCTGATTGCGCCCGCCTGGCACGCGAGCCTCGGGGCTCTCATGAACGGGTGGGCCGCGTCGCGGGTCGAGATGCTCGATCGGCCGCTCGTCATCCTCCAGGAGTCGCCGGCCGCGGCGTCCGGCGCCGTTCAAGCGGCGGGCCCAGGGCTGTTTGACGCCGCGACGGTTGCGCGCGCCCTCGGCATTGTCTGGTCTGTGGGCTTCGGCGTGAGCCTGTTCGTGCTGTTCGCCGGATTGTGCCGGTTGTGGTGGCTCGCTTCACGCGCCGACCGCGTGACACACGGTGAGTGGGCCAGTCTGACAGGTGAAATCGCGCACGTGTACGGGGTGCGCCGCCCGATCGCGCTCTTGCACAGCGGGCATCCGTCGCTGCTCGTGACATGGGGCGTCTTTCGCCCGAAAGTCCTGTTGCCGGCTGACGCACTCGGCTGGCCGGCCGACCGCATCCGCATCGTCCTCGGCCATGAACTGGCGCACATCCGCCGCGGCGACTGGGCGGTGCAGATGGCCGCGGAACTGCTGCGGGCCGTCTACTGGTTCAACCCGCTCGTCTGGATTGCGCGCCGGCGGCTCCGGCTCGAGAGCGAGCAGGCCTGCGACGATGCGGTGTTGAAGATGGGCATCGAGGGATCGACGTACGCCACCGAGCTCGTCGATCTCGCCAAAGCGTTCCGGACGTCAAGCACAGGACGTCAGATGTTTCTCCCGGCAGCCGCCATTGCCCGTCCGTCAAGTCTTGAAAGGAGAGTTCGCGCCATGTTGAACGTTCGTCTCAATCGCGATCCCATTACGCGCCGGGCGTCCATCGCGGCGGGCCTTGCGCTCGTCGCCGTCACCGTACTGATCGCGGGCTTCGGTGCGTCGGCCCAGTCGTTCTCCACGGTGTCCGGATCGCTCGTCGATCCGTTCGGCCGCGTCCTGCCGGGCGTCACGCTGGTGCTCTCGAATCCGCAGGCGCAATCCAAGTACGAAATCAAGAGCGATCCAAACGGCCAGTATGAATTCGTCGGCGTCCCGCCCGGCAACTACGTGCTCACGGCCGAGCACATGGGGTTTGCCACCGTGAAGCGAGAGGGCGTCGCGCTCGCCGGCCAATCCTTTCAGCAGAATGTCGTGATGCAGGTGGGCTCGGTGCAGGAAACGATCACGGTGACGGACTCATCTGGGGATCAAGAGCTCCGCAAGGTGGTGGACGCACGTCCGCGGCCCCGCCTGCAGGTCGCCAAGCAGTGCAACGAGTCATCGGTCGGCGGCAACATTCGCCCCCCCACCAAGGTGAAGGATGTCCGTCCGATCTACCCGACGGGAGTGGCCGGAGCCCAGGTCAATCTTGAGGGGCGCATCGGCAGCGATGGGCTGATGACCGGCGTTCAGGTGGTGGGCGACGCGGATCCCGCGTTGGCCACCGCGGCGATCAATGCCATCAACGCGTGGGAGTTCACGCCGACCCTCCTGGACTGCCAGCCCATCGAAGTGCGAATGAAGGTGTTGGTGAATTTCGTCGGCGCGAAGTAGGACACGCGCGAGTACCCCCGGGAACATCTACAATGGCGCGAGCGTCAAGATGTCCCGGAGGTACTCGATGCGTACGTTCGCGAGCTGGATCGTTGCCCTCGCACTCGGTGCCGCGAGCGCAGCCGCTCAGCCGGCGGCCCCGCCATCGTTCGAGGTCGCGTCCGTCAAGCTGTCCGGACCGCTCGATCCGCAGAAGATCATGTCTGGCCAGCAGCGGGTCGGCATGAAGATGGACGCGGGACGCGTGGACATCGAGAGCATGGGGCTTGCCGACCTCATCAACATCGCTTTCAAGGTGCAGCCGTATCAAGTCACGGGGCCGTCCTGGCTGAGCGCCGTTGCGCTCAACAAGGAACGGTTCGACGTTCATGCCACGTTCCCTTCGGGCGCGACGACCGAACAGGTACCGGAAATGCTTCAGTCGCTCCTCGTCGACCGCTTCAAGCTCGCCTTCCATCGCGATCGAAAGGAGCAGTCGGTCTTCGCGCTCGTCGTGGGGAAGAACGGACCGAAGCTTCAGGCCTCGGCGCCAGACGCCCCCGCGGATGCCGGCGCGCCGGCATCTGGCGGATCAGTGCGGCCGGATCCCGTGCAGATCAGTGGCAGCGCTCAGAATGGTCTGACCATCCGCGGTGCCGGCGCGGCGGGTGCCACTCGCGTGTCGATGGGGCCGGATGGCGCCATGCATCTCGAGGCCGAGAAGCTGACTTTGACGCAGCTTGCCGACAGCCTCACGCGCTTCGTCGGTCGTCCCGTCGTCGACATGACTGGCCTGACCGGGAACTACAAGATCGCCCTGGACCTGTCGCGAGAGGATCTCATGGCCGCCGCGCGCTCGATGGGTATGAATCTCCCAGCGGGACCTGGATTCGGCGGACCACCTGGCGGAGGCCCGCCCGATCCATCGGGCACCTCAGTTTTCCAAAGCGTCGATCAGCTCGGGCTGAAGCTCGAATCCAGGAAGGCGCCAATCGAGCACATCGTGATCGACCACCTCGAACGGACGCCGACCGAAGACTGAGCGCAGATTGTCCGGCCACCGGCCACGATCACTACGGGAGTGCGTACGCGACGAGCTCGCTACTGTAAGTGCCGCCGCCGATCGGCAGGACGATGTACTGCTTGCCGTTCAGCATGTAGGTCATCGGCGAGCCGGTCTGCGGCGCGGGCATGTACACCTCGCCGGCGTCTTTTCCCGTGGCCTTGTCGTACGCGCGCAGCATGGCGCCGCGCCGGCCGTCTGGCAGCGTGAAGAATCCACCTTCGCCCGCGATCACCAGCGACTTGGTCACCAGCGTCCCGATGCGGCCGTCCCGGCCGGTGCGCGGAATCGTCAGCCCCTTGAGCGCGGGGTGATTGCGCACGCTGTCGGGCGTTTCGCCGTGCGCGACTTGCCAGACGATCTCGCCCTTGTTGAGATCGATGGCCGTGATGCGGCCGTACGGCGGCTTGATGAGCGGCAGTCCCTGGATGGAGAGGTTGTTGCTGCTTTCGCCTCCAGAGCCGACAGCCGGACCAGTCGATTGCGGACCCTTGCTCGGATCGGGCGCCTGGCCGGTAATGAAGTTCATGTCCGACTTACGGCGCTCATCCGGCGGCACGAGACCGAGGGCGCTGACTTGCGTCACCGAGAAGACGTACATGATGCGCGTCTCGGGATCGAACGATCCGCCCCGCCAGTTCGCGCCACCCGTGGCGGCCGGCAGAATCAGCGTGGCGCGCGGGCCGTCCCATTTGCTGACGACGGGCGGCGTGAAGATCGGGCCGATCTTGTACTTCGAGACGAACTGCACGGCCTCGGCCTTGAGCTCGGGCGTGAAGTCGATCAGATCGTCGAGCGACACGCCCTGGCGATCGAACGCCGGCGGCTTCGTGGGGAACGGCTGCGTCGGCGCGTACCACTCGCCGGGCACGTCGCCCTTCGCCACCGGCCGCTCGTCGATCGGCCAGACCGGCTGACCGGTGGCGCGATCGAACACGTAGACCCAGCCTTGCTTGGTCGGCTGCGCGACGGCCTTGATCGCCCGTCCGTTGACGGTGATGTCGACGAGGATCGGCGCGCACGGGATGTCCATGTCCCAGATGCCGTGGTGCACGAGCTGGTAGTGCCACTTGCGCTTGCCGGTCTGCAGATCGACGGCGACGACGCTCTCGCCGAACAGGCCCGCGCCGGGACGATGCCCGCCGTAGTAGTCGCCGGTCGGCAGCTCGACGGGCAGGTAGACGAGGCCGAGCTCCTCGTCCACCGACATCTGCGCCCACACGCCGGCGTTGCCGGTGTAGGTCCACGATTCGCGTTCCCACGTGTCGTTGCCGAACTCGCCGAGCTGCGGAATCGTGTGGAAGATCCACAGCCGCTTGCCGGTCCGCACGTCGAATCCGCGGACGTAGCCTTTCTCGTTCTGCCGGCTCTTGGGCGCACTGCCCGGCAGGTGCGCGGCGCCGACGATCACGACGTTCTTGGCGACCACCGGCGCCGCGTGCAGTCCGATCTCGCCGTTCACGAGGTCCATCACCTGGTCGTTCTCGAGCTTCAGATCGACGATGCCGTTCTTGCCGAACGTCGAGACGAGCGCGCCGGTCTTGGCGTCGAGCGCGACGAGCCGGTAGCCGGGCGTGACGTAGAGGATCCGGCTGTCGTTCCTGCCGTCGGTCCAGTAGGCCAGGCCGCGTCCCGACAGCTTGCGCGGCGCCGCGTCGCCGCGCTTGCCTTCGTGTTCGCTGTGCATCCACAGCATTTCGCCGGTCGCCGCGTCGAGCGCGACCACGGCGCGGCGCGAGCCGGCGGTCGTGTAGAGGACGCCGTTCACCATCAGCGGCGTCGATTCGTAGTTGTATTCGGGGCGCGGACCGAGCGATTCGGTCTTGAAGCGCCAGGCCACCTGGAGCTTGTCGAAGTTGCCCTGGTTGATCTGATCGAGCGGCGCGTAACGCGTGTTGCCCGAGATCGCCGCCGTAGGTGCGCCACTCGCCGTTTGGCGCGCCGGATTGCCCGGTCAGACGCGCGCCGCCGGCGGCGAGTAGAAGAACAACGAAGGAAAGCGAAACGCGCCGCATGAATAACCTCACAGGAAACAGGGGACAGGAACGTTGCGATCTCACTTCAACGAACCACAAAGCTCACGAAGCTCACTAAGATCTCACCAAAATCTGACGTGCTTTGTGTTCTTTGCGAGCTTCGTGGTTCATTGAATTTGTGCACTACGGAAGCCTGAACGCGAGCAGCTCGCCCGTGTACGACCCGCCGCTGATGGCGAGCACGATGTACTGCTTGCCGTTCAGCATGTAGGTCATCGGTGTTCCGCTCTGGGGCGCGGGCATGTACAGCGAGCCGACCTCATTGCCGTTGGCTTTGTCGTACGCCCGCAGCATCGCGCCGCGCTGGCC
Organism: uncultured Acidobacteriota bacterium; assembly: GCA_963755195.1. GTDB lineage: Bacteria > Acidobacteriota > Vicinamibacteria > Vicinamibacterales > CAVVIG01 > CAVQJU01. Next base: position 477,078 of record CAVWIZ010000004.1, read on the forward strand.
GTTCGGCGTCGTGAAGAAGCCGCCTTCGCCGGCGACGAGGAGCGTCTTCGTCACCAGCGTGCCGATGCGTCCCGTGCGTCCGGTTTTCGGAATCGTGACGCCTTTGAGCGCCGGATGATTCCTGATGTTGTCTGGCGTTTCGCCGTGCGCGATCTGCCACACGAGGTCGCCTTTGTTCATGTCGAACGCCGTGATCCGCCCGTACGGCGGCTTGATGAGCGGCAGTCCCTGCACGGTGAGCGCGCCGCCACCGCCGCCTTCGGCCGCCGCCGGGGGCGCCTGGTTGACCGGCACGGGTGCCGCGATACCCGGCGTGCCGGCTTCACCGCCCGCGGCCGGCGGCGCGCCCGCGCGGCCTCGACCGGCAGGCGCCGGCGCGTTCGGATCGCGCGCCGTGCCCGAGATGTACGCGAAGTCCGATCTTGGGCTGCCGTCGTTCTTCAACAACCCCAGCGGCGTCGGCGTGGTCGTCGAATAGACGTAGAGCATTTTCGTTTCGGTGTCGAACGACCCGCCGGGCCAATTGGTGCCGCCGCCCGCCGACGGCAACATCAGCGTGGCGAGCGGCCCCGGCCACGTGGACACGATCGGCGGCGTGTAGAGCGGGCCGAGCTTGTAGCGCGAGGCGAGTTTTACGGCCTCCGCCTTGATCTCGGGCGTGAAATCGACGAGATCGTCGAGCGACACGCCCTGGCGATCGTATGCCGGCGGCCTGGTGGGGAAGGGCTGTGTGGGTGCGTACCACTCACCGGGCACGTTGCCTTTTTCCACCGGCCGCTCCTCGATCGGCCAGATGGGTTGTCCGGTGACGCGATCGAACACGTACAAGAATGCCTGCTTCGTGGGTTGTGCCAGCGCTTTGATCACGCGCCCATTGACGGTGATGTCGATCAGAATCGGCGCGCACGGGATGTCGAAGTCCCAGATGCCGTGGTGGATGAGCTGGTAGTGCCACTTGCGCTGGCCCGTCGTCAGATCGACGGCGACGACCGTTTCGCCAAAGAGGCCCGCGCCCGGCCGATGGCCGCCGTAGAAGTCGCCCGTCGGCAGCTCCACGGGGAGATACACCATGTTCGAGCTCTTCGTCGACCGAGATCTGTCCCCACACGCCGGCATTGCCGGTGTACACCCACGATTCTTTTTCCCACGTGTCGTTGCCGAACTCGCCGAGTTGCGGAATCGTGTGAAAGATCCACAGGCGCTTGCCGGTTTTGACGTCGAAGCCGCGGATGTAGCCCTTTTCGTTCTGCCGGCTTTTTGGCGCGCCGCCGGGCATGTGCGCGGCGCCGATGATGACGGTGTTCTTCGCGACGATCGGCGTCGCGTGCAGGCCGATCTCGCCGGTGATGGGATCCATCACCTGGTCGTTGTCGAGCTTCAGATCGACCAGGCCGTTGACGCCGAAGCTCCTCACGAGCTCGCCCGTCATCGCGTTCAACGCGACGAGCTGATAGCCGGGCGTGACGTAGAGCACGCGCTTGTCGTTCTGACCGTCGGTCCAGTACGCGAGCCCGCGTCCCGGAGAGCTTGCGCGGCGCGGCGTCGCCGCGCTTGCCTTCGAGCTCGCTGTGCGACCACAGCATCTCGCCGGTTTCCGCGTCGAGCCCGACGACGGCCCTGCGCGAGCCGGCGGTGACGTAGATCATCCCGTTCGCCATCAGCGGCGTCGATTCCCAGTTGTACTCGGGCCGCGGGCCGAGGGCATCGGCCTTGAACCGCCACGCGACCTGCAGTTTTCCGAAGTTGTCTTTGTTGATCTGGTCGAGCGGCGAGTAGTGGGTGTTCGCCAGATCGGCGCCGTACGTGCGCCACTCCCGATTCGGCGCCGGGGTCTGGCCGACCAGCCTGATGGTCGCGCCCGTCACGCCCGCGGCGAGCGCGAGCAGCGTAGCAATCAACGAGAGGCGTCGCGGCATCGTCGTCATGGATCGGCCTCGCTTGTCAGAGCGCATTTCCCAGGCGGTCGTCGCCCTGGGGTGCCGTGTATGATAGAACCTCTTCATGCGAAATGGGATCACGGCGTTTCTGGGCCTGTTGTGCTCCGTTTCGGTGGCCTGGGGGGCCGACGACGCCGCCAAGGCCGGTCCGACGGCGGCCCAACTTCGCGACGCGGCCGCCCGGAACCTCGCGCTGTTCCAAGCCAGCCAGAAGAACTGGTTCGAAGTCCAACGGTGCAACTCGTGCCACCACCAATATCAGCCGGCGCTGGCCTACCGGTCGGCGCGCGAGCACGGAATTCCGTTTGACGAGGCGATCGCGCGGGCCGATGCGGCCAAGGCGTACACCTACGCCGACATCGACAGGGCGGTGCAGTACCTCGTGGCTCATCGAGTCGGCCGTCGACGACGCGTACCGGCTGATTGCCGCGGATGCGGCTGGCGTCCGGCCGAACCTCGGGACCGCGGTGATGGCGCGCAACGTGATCGGATCGGCAAAATGCCGCCGGCGACTGGCCGAGCCACCGGCAGCGCCCGCCTTCTTCCTACAGCAACTTCACGTTCACCGCCCTGGGCGTCCGGGCCATTCAGCTTTACAGCCATCCGACGCAGAAGAACGAAGTCGCGAAGCACGTCGCGCTCGCGCGTCGATGGCTCCAGTCGCATCGTCCGGTCGACACGGAAGAGCGGACGTATCAAGTTGCTCGGGCTGAAGTGGGCGGGCGCCGATCGGAGTTCGCTCCAGAAGCTTGCGCGCGCGCTCGCCGCCACGCAGGAAGCCGACGGCGGCTGGAGTTCTCTCGACGGCCGCGCGAGCGATGCGTATTCGACGGCGCAGGCGCTTGTCGCGCTGCACGACGCAGGCGGTGTCGCCATCTCGGACCGCAACTGGCGGCGCGGCATCGACTACCTGCTGAAGACGCAGGCGGCCGACGGTTCCTGGCACGTGGCGACGCGACTCTATCCTCCGGCGCCGCTCAGCCCGCCGTACTTCGAGAGCGGCCTGCCGTACGGACACGATCAGTTTCTGTCCGCGCAAGGCGGGGCGTGGGCCGTCATGGCCCTCGCGAGCGCCCTCGGCCCGGGCAAACCTGTCGTGCCCGAGCCGTTGCCCGGCGTCGCTCCGCAGAATGTCGAACCGTGGGCCGAGACGATCCTGTTTGGATCGGCGGCCGATGTGAAGCGGCTGCTCGACGGCGGACTCGATCCGAACGCGGCGACGAAGTCCGGCGGCACGACGGCGCTCATGATGGCGGCGCCTGACGCGGAAAAGATGAAGGTCCTGATCGATCGCGGCGCGAACGTGAACGCGCGATCGGAGACGAAGTACACGGCGCTGATGGTGGCGACGCAGCACCTCCAGTCGACGGCCGCCGTGCGCCTGCTGCTGTCGCACGGCGCCGACGCCAGTCAGTCGCAGGGCCAGCCGCTGTTCAACGCGGATCCGCTCTTCCTCGCGGCGTACGCCGGCAACGCCGAGGTGCTGCCGGATCTGCTGAAGGCGGGCGCGAGCCTGAACGGCGAGATGCGGCTTCATCGGCACGTCGAACACCGATGCGATTTCAGGCGCCGTGCGCCACGGCTACCTCGACGTCGCGCGCGTGCTGGTCGAGCTCGGCGCGCCCGTCGATCGCACCGACGCGCGGATTACGCCGCTCGTGAAGGCCGTGCTGGGCGACCAGGTCGAGATGGCGAGGTTCCTGATCTCGAAGGGCGCCGGCGTCAACCACGTCGACGGCAACGGCATGACGCCGCTGCTGTATGCCGCGTCGATCGACTTCGGCAGCTCCGCGATGATCGACATGCTGCTCAAGGCCGGCGCGCGCACCGACATGAAGACGAAAGACGGCAAGACGGCGCTCGACCTCGCGCGGCAGTACAAGCACACGCACCTGATCGCCAGCCTCGGCGACCACGCAACGCGCTGATTCCAAGGAGTGGAGGTCATGAAACACGCGGTTCTTGGTTTGATGGTTCTGTTGTGCGCGTCCGCCGCGCAGGTCGCCCGCGCTCAGCAGGCGGTGCCGGAAATCCCGTTCGACTCGGTGCCCAATCTGCTCAAGCTGCCGCCGATCTGAATTTCGGCGAGGACGCGGGCGTCGCCGTGAACTCGAAGGGCCACATCTTCGTGTACACGCGATCGAACAGCGCGACCGGCGCGGCGTACGGCGGCGCGGCATCGCAGCTCCTCGAATTCGATCAGACCGGCAAGTTCGTTCGCGAGATCGGCAAGGGCCTCTACGCGTGGGCGTTCGCGCACGTCGTGCGCGTCGACAAGGACGACAACATCTGGGCGGTTGACAAGGGCTCGGACATGGTCGTCAAGTTCAACCCCGATGGCCACGTCGCGATGGTGTTCGGCCGGAAGAAGGAAGCGTCGGACAAAGAGGCCGAGCCATGGGAGCGGAATCGCAATCCGCCGCTGCGCGCCGATCAACGGCAACTTCCGGCAGCCGACCGACGTCGCGTGGAACGCGGCGGGCGACATCTTCATCAGCGACGGCTACGTCAACTCGCGCGTCGCGAAGTACGACAAGAACGGCGACTGGGTGAAGAGCTTCGGCGAGCCGGGCAGCGGGCCGGGCCAGTTGAACACGCCGCACAGCATCGCGACCGACGCGCGAGGGAACGTGTACGTGGCCAATCGCGGCAACGTCCGGATCGAGGTGTTCGACGGCGACGGCAAGTACCTGCGACAGATCAAGCTCGACGTCCCCGTTCCTCCCGACGCGAAGCCCGCGATCGGCAACACGCCGGCGCCGAACGCCCCGCCCGGCACGCTGAGCCCGGGCGCGCCCTGGGCGGTCTGCATCACACCCGGACCAAACCAGGTGTTGTACGCCGCCGACGCGTATCCCGGCCGAATCTACAAGGTGTCGCTCGACGGGAAGATCCTCGGCGTCCTCGGCAAGTCGGGGAAGCAGCCCAAGCAGTTCGGCTGGGTCCACGAGATTGCGTGCCCGTCGGAGAACGAGCTGTACGTCGCCGAGATTCTGAACTGGCGCGTGCAGAAGCTGACGCTGCGTCCCGAGCGCAGCTCGACGAAGTAGGTGTCGCTTCGCGACGCCGTCGAATCGTTCTACTCGCTCGGGCCGCGTTGGTGACCGTGCTCCGTGCACTTCCTCTGTGTCTTTGTGCCTCTGTGGCCCCGTGACTACAGGGACTTGCCCAGGCGCGCTTGCAGGCCCTCGCGATAGCCGCGGCTGAGCGTCAGCCGCGTCTTGTCGTTGAGCGTGATGATGTATTCGCCGTTGAACGACGAGCGGAGCTCGTGAATCCGGTCGACGTTGACGATGGTCGACCGGTGGATCCTGACAAACTGCGCCGCGTCGAGCTGCGACTCGAGGTGCGCCATCGTGCCGCGCACCAGGTGCGTCTGCGGTCCGATGTGCAGCCGCACGTAATTTCCCGCCGCCTCGCACCAGTCGATGTCCTGGATGCGGACGAAGTAGATCCGGCCGCTCGACTTGATCACGAGCCGGTCGCGCCGTTCGCTGCCGTGCTCTCGATGTTCTCCGCTGCTCCGGCCGCCAGATGGGCTTCTGGTCACTCCGTCGGCCGAAGGGCGTTGCAGTTCCGGGAGGAGGGTCATCAGCTGACGGCCGACCGTGGTGGCCTGGCGCCTCGCGATGTGCTGGCGCGCGTGCGTCAGCGCCGACTTGAACCGCTCGGCGCTGAACGGTTTGAGCAGGTAGTCGAGCGCGTGGATTTCGAAGGCCTGGAGCGCGTATTCGTCGTACGCCGTGACAAAGACCACGGCCGGCATGTCCTGGCCGAGCGTGCGCGCCAGGGCGAAGCCGTCCATCTGCGGCATCTGCACGTCGAGAAACACCAAATCGGGCGCTGTCGCCTCAATCACCGAGAGGGCCTGCGGCGCCGTCGAGCATTCGCCGACCACCTCGATGTCGGCTTCGTTGCGCAGCAGCGCCAGGACGCGGGCCCTCGCCACCGGCTCATCGTCCACCACCAGCGTTCGAATTTTCGATGTCATGCGGCCCCGATCCGAATTGGCTCCGCCTCGGTATGTTCGACCTGGAAGGGAATGCGGACGGTGACGCAGAAGCCCCGTTCGAGATTCGAAAAGGCGAACTGGTACTCCGAGCGATACAAGTGCTCGAGCCGCGCGCGCGTGTTCTCGAGCCCGACGCCGCGGTTGAGCGCCATCAGGCGTTCGGGCGGCAGGCCGTCGCCGCTGTCGCGGATCTGAATCGTCAGCTTCGAGGCCGTCGCGCTCGGCGTGAATGGCGATCCACCCGGGCCGGGCGTTCGGCGCGATGCCGTGGCGGATCGCGTTTTCGACCAGCGGCTGCAGCAGCAGATTGGGCACCAGCGCGTCGAGCGTCTCCGGCTGGACGTGCATCTTGACGTGCAGCCGATCGCCCAACCGCGTCTGCTCGATTTCGACGTACTTCTGCAGCACGTCGAGCTCGTCCTTGAGCGGCACTTCCTGAATGCCCGATGTGTGCAGCGTCATGCGCAGCAGATCGCCGAGCTGATCGATCATCACGTCGGCGGCCTCCACGTCGGTGCGAATCAGTCCGGAAATCGTGTTCAGCGTGTTGAAGAGAAAGTGCGGGTGGAGCTGGCGCTGCAGCGCCTGCAGCTGCGCTTCGACCAGACGGGTTTCGAGGTGCGCCGTGTTGAGCGCGCGCGCTTCCGACTCACGGCGGTACGCCAGCGCGTGCGCGACGCCGATGAGGAACAGATACGTCATCAGCAGCCAGTCGAGCTGCCAGAGGTACTGCGCGAGCGTGTAGTTCCACCAGCCTTCGAAGCTGGGAGGCGGGCCGGTCAGGGGCATCAACGACACTCGCAGCCCGATCATCACCGCCGTGTGAACGACGGAGTATGTCAACGCGCCCGCTGCGTGGACGAGCACCTGAATGGGCCATCGCGCGCGGGCAAGCGGCGCGCGCACACCCCACGCCATGATGACGGGGGCGAGTAGCGCCGGGATGTACCAGTACACGAGGTTGACCAGGAACAGATACCGCAGCCCGTGCGAGGTCGGCTCGTGCGTGACCTGCCCCAGCCAGTACGCCTGGAACGTGGACGACACCCCGAATGCCGTCGCGATGACGAACAGGAGCGGCGCGGAAATCCGGTCGCGCTTCGTCATAAAGGGCACTATCGCCGTCATTCGTCCCGCCCGTCAAGGTGGAGAACGTGTTGGCGGCTGTTGACCGGCCATCCATCACCACGGGGCCGCGACTCATCACACCAAACACGTGTCGCTCGCGAGTTCACGAGCTTAGACGCCGGAACTCGCTGTGCAGTTCGACCGACAAGTGTGCGCGACCCATTCCTCCCTGAATCCCCGCGACTCGTGGTCTCCGGACGGTGACTCGTCACAAATTGGTTGGAGCGTCCCGCGTCCGTCGTGAAGATGGCCTCGATGCTCGCACGCTCTGTGATCGCCCTGTCGACCCTGTCGCTGGTCGTCCGCCTGTACGATGCGTTCGGCCTTCCCGCTCGCGATCTCATGTCGGCGCACGCGATTGCCGGCGCGATCCTGAACCGCGGCGGAATCAGTGTGACGTGGCGCGACTGCTCACGCGAAGACTGCGCGACGCCCGTGGCGCCGGCCGAGCTCGTCGTGCGCGTCATCGCGGCTCCGCCGGCCGGCGAGCCCGACTCGCTGGGCTTTTCCTACGTCGACCTCGAGCGCCGATCGGGCACGCTGGCGACCGTGTTTGCCGATCGCGTCGCGGCGTTCTCGGCCCTGTGCTCACGCGACCGCGGCGAGCTCCTCGGCCGGGCGATGGCTCACGAGATTGGGCATCTGCTGCTCGGCACGATGCGGCACGCCGATCGTGGCCTGATGCGCAGCCGCTGGACGGCGATCGAGTTGATGAACAACCAGCCACAGGATTGGGCGCTCTCGCGCGAAGAAGGCGTCCTGATGCGCCGCGCCGTTGCCGTCCGTCAGCGCCACCCCAAACAGCCCGCCCGCCACGTCGCCCGCCAATAGACCAGCCCGTCGTGCGCCGCAGTTCTGCAGCCTTGCGCGTATAGGACAGCGGACGTGTGCCCTTATGATGAGGTCCATGAACCCTGTGCGCACCACGGCTGCCCTTGCCGTTCTGGCGGCTGTGTCGATGGTTGTCATTGTCATGGCCCAGCGGACAAACCCAAAACAACAAGCATTTTCGGTGGTGGAAGCGAGCATTCCCGCCATGCAGACGGCCATGAAGGAAGGCCGCGTCACGTCCCATGAGCTCGTGCTTCAGTATTTCGCGCGTATCGCGACGTACGAGCACACCCTTCACGCGGCGCTGGCCGTCAGCCAGGAGGCGCTCAAGGAGGCCGACCTGCGCGACCGCGAACGGGCGCAGGGGCGTGTGAGAGGTCCTCTGCACGGCATTCCTGTCGCGCTGAAGGACAACATCCAGACGACCACGATGCCCACGACCGGCGGAGCGCTCGCGTTCGAACGGCTCGTCCCTCGCGACGAGGCGACGCTCGCACGGAACCTGCGCGAAGCCGGCGCCGTCATCATCGCCAAGACGGGCATGACCGAACTGGCAAACTGGGTGGCGGACGATCCCACGCCGATGCCGACCAACTACAACGCGCTCGGCGGATTCGGCTTCAATCCCTACGACCCTCGACGCGATCCGCGCGACGCCACGTTCGACGGCCGGCCGGCCCTCGCAAACCGGCGGATCGAGCTCAGGCATCGGCACGGCCGCCAGCTTCTGGGCCGCGAATGTCGGTACCGAAACGTCCGGGTCGATTCTCAGTCCTTCAAATCAGAACATGCTCGCCGGCATCAAGCCGACCGTGGGCCGAATCAGCCGTTACGGAGTGATTCCGATCACGGCCGATCAAGATACGCCGGGGCCGATGGCGAGAGACGTGACCGACGCGGCCATCATGCTCGGCGCGCTCGAAGGCGCGTTGCCGGATCCGCGCGACCCGGCGACCGCACGGTGCGCCCCTGCGCCCGGGACGAACAGGGGAGACTATCGGCCGTTTCTCCGTGCCGACGCTCTCAAGGGCGCCCGCATCGGGATTCCGCGCGCGTTCTTCTACGACCGCGTGGCACTGCCCGGCGAACGCGAGCCGCGCGGCGGGCTGTCCGCCGCGCAGACCGCTGTGATGGTCGAGGCAATCACCGTCCTCAAGCGGCAGGGCGCCATCGTCGTCGACCCGGCCAATATCCCGAGCGTGGTGGATGCCGATTCCTCGAAGCAACTTCCTGCGGTGGCGCATTTGCTCGGGCGCCGACATGGCCAAAGGCAAGGATGCCAACTGCTCAGTCGGCCTGAAGTACGGGATGAAGCGCGACTTCAACAAGTGGCTCGCGTCGCTCGGGCCATCGGCGCCGGTGAAGAGCCTGACGGAGTTGCGAGCGTGGAATCTCGCGCACGCGAGGGCGGGTGCGCTCAAGTACGGCCAGTCGAATCTCGACATCTCCGACGAGATGGACGTCGAGCGCGACCGCGTCCGGTACGAAGCCGACCGCGCGAAGGACATCCGGCTGGCAGGGACGCATGGGATCGACGAGGTGATGACGGCCGAGCGGCTGGACGCCCTGCTGTTTCCCGGGCCAAGCGGCGCGGGCATCACCGCGCGCGTGGGATATCCGACGGTCATCGTGCCGTTCGGCATGGTGCCGAACGCGCCCACGCCGCCGTTTCCAATCGGTTTCGATGCGAAGCCGGCGCCCTACGGCGTCAGCTTCAGCGGCCGCGCCTGCAGCGAGCCGCGACTCATCGAGCTGGCATACGCCTTTGAACGCGCCACGAAGCGGCGGGTACCGCCGCCGAGCGCGCCGTAAGGAAGCCGTAATCTATGGCTATTTGCGCAGCAGCGAACTACTCTATCGGCACTCAGAGGCCCTTGGTGAACATGCCCCGCGTGGACGACGTCACCCTGCTGCTGGCGCAGTGGCGGAAGGGGTCTGCCGAGGCCGAAGCCCAGTTGATGGAGCGCGTCCAGGGCGAGCTTCGCCGCCTGGCGGCCGGCTACATGCGTCGCGAGCGGGCCGGCCAGACGCTGCAGCCGACGGCGGTCGTGAACGAGGCGTACATCCGGCTGCTGCCGCAGCGCGGCGTCCCCTGGGAAAACCGCGCGCATTTCTTCGGCATCGCCGCGAAAATGATGCGGCGCGTGCTCGTCGATCATGCGCGGCGGCGGCGCGCGGTCAAGCGCGACGCGGGCCCTGGCGATCCCGTGTCAATCTCCGGCGTCGCCTCGCCGGCGCGCGAAGCCGATCCGGTGGACGTGCTCGCGCTTCACGATGCGTTGTCGGCGCTCGCGGAGCTCGATCACAGGCAGGCCGAGATCGTGGAGATGCGGTTTTTTGCGGGCTTGACCGTTGAAGAAGTGGCCGAGGTGCTGGACATTTCGCCCGCCACCGTCAAGCGCGAGTGGGCGACGGCCAAGTTGTGGCTGCGGCGGCGGATGCGAAGTCTCTAAGGTCTGCTGGACACTCAAGGACGATCACGATGGACGCCGACGTGTGGCGGCAAGCGAAGGGGGTCTTGGCGGAAGCCCTGCTGATTCCGCCGAACGAGCGCGACGCGCTGGTGGCCGAGCGCTGTACCGATCCGCTGCTCCGCCGCGAGGTTCAGGCGTACCTTCATCAATACGACGAAGACTTCCTCGAGAGCGTCCTGACGGTTTCCGAGACCATCGACAACGCGACGCCGTCGGAAGGTCCGGTGGCGCCGGACGTTCACCCCGGCGAGCACATCGGCCCGTACGTCGTGCTCGAGCGGCTTGGCGCCGGCGGCATGGGCCAGGTGTTTCTCGGCAACGACACCCGCCTGCACCGCAAGGTGGCGTTGAAGTGTCTCACCGCGTCGGCCTCGGCTGGCGACTTGCGGTCGAGAATCCTCCACGAGGCGCGCGCGGCGGCGCGCGTCAACCACCCCAACATCGCCGTCGTGCACGACGTCGTCGATCACGGTGGGCGTCCGTTTCTGGTGATGGAGTACGTCGAAGGCGAAAACCTCGCCGCGGTGCTCCGCCGCGAACGCCCGCCCATCGAGAGGATTCTCGCCATCGGCCGGCAGCTCGCCTCGGCGCTCACGGCCGCGCACGGCAAGGGCGTCATCCATCGGGATCTGAAGCCGGCGAACATCCAGGTGATGCCTGACGGGTCGGTGAAGATTCTGGACTTCGGCGTCGCGCAGGCGATGTCGATGCTTTCGACGGCAACGACGCCCGGTGCGACGACGCCCCTGGCGACGACGACGTCGCCGGACGACCCGTCCCTGTCAACCCAGGCGTCTTTGCTGGGCGACCGCGGCGGGAAGATGCACGCGGGGACGCCAGCGTACATGTCGCCGGAACAGATGTTCGGCCGGCCGATTGATCAGCGATCAGACTTATTTAGCCTCGGCGTCATCATGTACGAGATGGCCACGGGGCATCGCCCGTACTCCGCTGAGGATCCCCTGGATGTCGTCCTCGCGCTCAGCCGGAGCTTGCTTCGGCCGACGGGCGGGGAGACAAGTCTCCCGCCGCAGGTGAACGAGGTCATCGGGAAGCTGCTCGCGGTGAAGCTGGAGGAGCGTTACCAGACGGCCGCGGAAGTCGAATCGGCGCTCATCGCGTTGATCGGGCCGGATCCGACGCTGGTGTTGCCGGTCCGCTTTTCCGCGATGTCGATGATACGAACGGCAGCGCGCGTGACGGGACGCGTGATGGGAGTTGCGGTCCTAGTAGCTGCCGGCCTCACCTTCCTCGGATTCCTCGAGAGCGCCGCATTCAACTTTACCCTGGGTCGTGTCGCGCCATTTGATCAGGAACCGCCGACCGCGTGGATGAAATTCGGTTTGAACGCGATCGTCGTCCCGACGGTGTACCTGATTGGACTCTTCCTCGTGGTGGCAGCGGTGAGATTTGGCGTTCGCGTGTTGAGTTTGTCGCAGGGGATCGATCATCTGCTGACGACAGGGGCCGCGCGGACGACTCGTTTGGGTTCGAGGCTTGGCCTGGACGATCCGGTTGTGCTCGGACAAGCGGTCGCCGGGGTGGGCGTCATCGTGTTGGCAGCGCTCGTCTTGCACTTTTGGCCCTTCATGGCGGCGTGGGGCTCCGAATCGATCAGCACGAAACCTGCCGAACAATTCCTCCCGCTTCACAGCACCGAGAGTTACCGGTACTACCAGGGGCTCTCTCAGTTTCCTGGCCTTTGCGCTTGGCGCGGCGATCGTGCGTCTTCATCGGCTGAGGGCCAGCCAACCGGTCCGTCGGGGCGGGGCGGTCTTCGCGCTGGTGGTCGCGATGTTCGCCGTGGTGATCTTGCTGTGTCAATTGCCGTACCGAATCGCGAACAAGAACCAAATGCCGCGCGTCGATGTGGCGGGTGAGCGCTGCTACAGAATCGGTGAACAGTCTGACGATTGGCTGATCTTTTGCCCGGATAGAACGCCACCCCGCAATCGTGTCGTCAAGCGTTACGACCCGGCTGTGCGCGATGTCGGCGAGTCTCAAAGTGTTTTCGCTTTTTCGCAGAAATCTCCTCAATGAGAGGGCAATCATGGCAAGACGACGTCTAGCAGTGTTGATCGTGTGGTTTGCGACATGGCCGGCGGGTGCGTTCGCCCAGGGCGACTTCATCGACTATTTGAACCAATTCAGCGGCCCCGGACCATTCTATGGCCACATTCAGTCACTGAATCTCCGGTTGCTGTGCATGAAGGACGTCGGCAACGACTCGCACGATTTCGATTCGTGCATCTCTGACACCGACGAGAAGATCAGAACCGTGATCGACATGAACTTTGGATTGGCTGCCAGCGGCGACAATCGGCGGTTCTCGGACGCACCACCGCAGGATCCGCTGAATACGCTGCCGGTCCGGTCGTTCAGGGTTGGAGCCACCTACTCGTACCGCGTCAGCCCGATGCTCGACGTCGGCGCCGGCGGCGGAATCATGGTGTTGACGGGCGACGGGTTCGAGAACCAGACGCATCCGTTCTTCACGCCGTTCACCGTCTCGTTCGTGCCGCTCGGGTTCATGCGCAACGGCGCGTGGCTGAAATGGGGCAGAGTGCTGCGGATCAGGTATTCCGGACGCTACGTCCTGGGAGAGCTCAACGCGGCCAAGGACTTCCACGCGCAATCGAACTACCTGAAGGAAGGCGAATTCAATCAGGGCTTCAACATCGGTTTCGATTTCTGGTCGTTCCTGCCCGACCTGCTCCGTCGCTGACGTCGTGAGGCCAGGGCCAATCCGTCGGCCCTGGCGACTCAAGTCTTATATCAGTTCGGCTTCAGACGTGGAGAGGTGAAGCTGCGTTCGGCCTCGGTCGTCGTCGGGTACACCTCGAACACGGTCAGCAGCTTCGTAATTCTCAGCAGCTCTTTGTTCTTGCCGCGAACGTTCACGAACACCACGCGGCCCCCTCGCGCCCGGGACGACGTGTAGGCGTGGGCCAATGCGCCGAGGCCCGCGCTGTCGAGGTAGTTGACGTTGCGAAGATCGAGAATCAGATTGTGACAGCCCTCGTCGAGCCGGGTGGCCACGGCTTGTGCAAATGTGTCAACCGTTTCCTCCGTCAGCCGGCCGGCCGGTTCGAGGATGACGATGTTGTCGCCAATACGTTCGGCGGTAACCATTGGAACTCTCCCTTGCTGACACACGCGCAAAGGAGAGGCCCGAGGGGTCAGTACTGGAAATAATCCGTGCAAACCGCTCGGGACGGTAGAGGCGCGAACGCAAAGCGCAAAACGGGAAACGTAGAACGGACAACGTAAAGCGTTGAACGCGCAGCGTTTGGCGTTCTTTGCCCTTCAGTTACTTGCCGTCCACCGAGAAGGCCAGCAGGACGTTGCCTGGCATGCCGCCCGGCCGTGTGGTAGCCGGAGTTGAAGAAGATCATGCCGCCGCCGATCGCCGGCCCCGGGCCGTCGAGCGAGCCGCCGCGGGCCTCGACGCCGTTGACCGTCTTGTACGGGCGGATCGTGTCGAAGTCCCACAGCACGGCGCCGTCGGCCGTGGAGTAGGCGCGCATGTGGCCGTCGACCGATCCGGAAAACGCGACGCCGGGAAACGCGCTGACCGCGGCCGACTGCGCCGGGCTGCAGCGCGCACGATCGCCGCAGCCGACGGCGGCGTGTACCAGACGCGTTCGCCCGTGTCGAGCTTCAGCGCGAACATGCCGCCGCCGCGTTGGGATCGGCGTCGGTGAACTGGCTGTACGTCAGCATGATGCGGCCGATGTCCGACAGCGCCACGTAGACGTTCGGCGCCGTCGGTTGCCGAGCCCCACTGCACGCCGCCCATCGTGCCGCCCTCGCCGACGCGCGTCTGCCAGATCACTTCGCCCTGACGGTCGGGATCGAGCCGCATGCACGATGCCGGACTTCTGGCCGGCGACGAGCGCACGTCGCCCGTTCGACAGCGTCACGAGGATCGGCGACGCGCTGAAGTCGAAGTCGGGCCCGTTCGACGCGGGGCAGTTGGTCTTGTCGGGGAGCCGGCAGCCGACACGTAGGCGTCGGTCGTTGTCATCTGCCGGGTCCACAGAATCTTGCCGGTTTTCGAGATCGAGCGCCATGAACGCATCGCTCGTCTTCGATGGCGGGTCGCTGTAGTTGTTGCCGGTCGTGACGTAGAGCGCGTTGCGCCGGGGGTCGATCGCCGGACTGCTCCAGACGGGCGCGCCCGACGGCCCCCACAACTGCGTGCCGATCTTGTTCTTCGTCGTCGGGAACGGCACCTCGGGGATCGTGTAGGTCTTCCAGACGATGCTTGCCGGTCGACGGCGTCGAGCGCGACGTCACTGACCGCGGAAGTGGCAGCACTCGTAGGTCGGCGTGGTTCCCGCGCCTTCTTCGCCCGACGCCATCGGCACGTAGTAGCGGCCGTTGTAAAACGTCGGCGAGCCGGTGATGCGCGCGACCGGGCTAGTCTCGACCTTCGTCTTCCAGAGGAGCTTCGCCGGTCTCGGCGTCGACCGCGTACACGTTGCCGCGCCGTCGCCGAAGAACGCGGCGTTCCGCATGCCCGTCGGCGTCTTGACGCGCGCCACGCTGACGGCCGCCCGCACGGCGCGCCCGTCTCGAAAAACCAGTGGACGCAGCCGGTCGCCGCGCTCAGCGAGTAGACGACGCCGCCGGCGCTGCCGACGAACACGCGGCCGCCGACGATCGTTGACTGCGCGTTGCTCTGCAAGTCGCCGGGAAATCCGAACGCCCACTTGAGCTTCAAACGTGGCACATCGGCGGCCGTGAGCCCGGCCGTCGCGGCGTCCTGAAAGCGCGTGTTGGTGGTCGTGACGCCCCAGCCGTTCCACTTCGGGCCTGACGACGGATTGAACGCGGCTTTGTCTCCCGCGCCTCCCGGCGCCGAGCACATCGCCTGCGGCGGCGGAGCCATGCTCAGCGCGCTGGCGAACGTCTTGCCGGTGAGAAACTCGGCGATGGCGCGGCGATCGGCGGACGAACGGCCCGTCGCCATCGAGATCATCGGCCCGGTTTCGAGCGCTGCGCAGCACGCGCTCGGCGGACATCGCGCGAAGCGCGTCCCGGTCGGGCGCGCGGTCGGCGCCGCCGTCGTGACACGAGGCGCAGCTGACCTGGTAGAAGGCGGCCGGATCGGGAGCTAGTCGTCGGCGTTTGGGCGGACAGGGGAACGGACACGGCAAACACGAGTGCCGCGGCACTCGCGCCAAGGGATCTCGATCGGTTCATGTCGCGAAATGTAGCATATCGGCGTGGAGGCATGAGTAATCGAGACGGGAGGTAATCGGGGTAATCGGGTAATTGGGTAATTGGGTAATTGGGTAGGTATTCACTGATCGAACGTCGTGTAATAATTGGCCCATGAATTCCAGACGAGCGCTTGGCGTCGGGGCGTTGCTCATGCTGGTCGCGGCCGTGTGGATGGCCGCGCGCGTCGCGCGGCGTTCGGACGTTTCGGGGCCGGACGCCGCCGCTGACTGGGCGAGCCGTCCGAAGATCGCGCTGCAGTTCTACCGCGATCCGACGCCGGTCGGCTCCGTCGCGATGACCGACGTCGACGGCCGCGCGATCTCTTCGGCCGACTGGCGCGGCAAAGTCATCATCGTCAATTTCTGGGCCACGTGGTGTCCGCCCTGCCGCGCGGAGATCCCGGACCTGATCGCGCTCCAGAACAAGTACAAAGACCACCTGCAAATCATCGGCATCTCAGACGACGACGACCCGCCCGAGACGGTCAAGAAGTGGGCCGTGGAGCACAACATCAACTATCCGATTGTGATGAACACGCCCGAACTGCGGAAGGTGTTTACCGGTGTCACGGCGCTGCCGACCTCGTTCCTCGTCGACCGCCAGTCGCGCATCGCCATGCGGCACGTGGGGATGCTGATGGCCTCGACGACCGAGGCCGAAACGCGGTCGCTGGCCGGATTGCCGGTCAACGCGTCGATTGAGGAAATCGACAAAGACAAGCCGACCAAGCTCGCGAACGCCGCGCAGGCTGACTGAGATTCCCGGGGTCGATCTCGCGAAGCTCTCCAAGGAGAAGCGGGTCGCTGCCATTCAGAAGCTCAACGACGAGGCCTGCACGTGCGGCTGCAATCTGACGGTCGCGAGATGCCGTGTCGACGACCCGAGCTGTGCCATCAGCCTGCCGCGCGCCAAAGAGATTGTCGCCGCCATCGTCGGCGGCGACTAGGAGCGTCCGCCTCCAGCCGGACGTCGCGACCGGCCGCGTTCGGCACCACCGGTGAGCCAGGCCTCGAGCTTTTCGTCGAGCTGGTCGGTGGCTCGCGAGCGGCACCGTTCGAGCGTCGATTCTTCGACAAGCACCTCGACAGGTCCGCGAAACTCCGCTCGCCACGCGCCGTTCTTGCTCTTCGTGTAGTCGACGCGTTCCTGAAACGCCTTAATGGTCTTGAACAACATGGCGGGCCTCCCAATCGACGAAACGCGACGACGATGCCATCGTCATCTCAACGAGTCAAGAGGTGAGTATCGCCGCGAAGCGGGCGCTAGCGCTGCTTCGATGCTTCGAGTCGCATGAGGCGTGTGTCGTGAGCGGCGATGTCGGTCTTGATCTCCGCTTCTAGGGCGTCTACCCGCCCTCCCAGTGCCTTGTGACCTTCGGCTATGACCTTTAAATGCCTTGAGGATTTCCGCGTCGCGCGTCTCGCGGACGCCGATCCTACCATCGTCGAGGAGCACGGGGCGTGCCAACTGGTGAGCGTGAGTGTTCGGTAACGCCTTGCGGCGATCACCCGATCACTCGATTACCCGATTACCCGATTACCCGATCTACTTCGTTGGCTGAATGTGAATCCCGCACTCGAGCTTCTGGCCCTGCCAGCGGCCGGACCGCGGGTCGTTCGGGTCGAGCGGGAGCGTCGTGCACGGCTCGCAGCCGATGCTCGTGTAGCCGAGCTCGTAGAGCGGCAGCAGGGGGATGTCGTGATCCTTGGCGTACCGCCAGACGTCTCGCGTGGTCCAGGCAGCAAGCGGCGCGATCTTCCTGATCGCATTGCCGCTCGGCAGGCGAAATGGCTCGACTTCCTTGAGATTGGCGCGGCTGGCGGACTGATCGCGGCGGAGCGCCGTAAACCACACGTCGTAGTGCTCGAGCGAGGAGAAGAGCGGGCCCACCTTGTGGCGCGCGCAGCACGCGTCGGTGCTCTCAATTTCCCAGAGCCCGACTTTGGGCTCGGCGGCGCGCAGGTTGACGAGGTTCAGCTGATAACGCTCGACCATCCGATCGCGATACTCGAGGGTCTGCGCGAAGTGGTGGAACGTATCGAGAAACAGTACCGGGATGTCCGGCCGTACCCGCCGAATCAGGTCGGTCAACACGACGCACTCCGACTGAAAGCTCGACGTGACGGCCGGCCGGGCCGCACCCTCCAGCTGTTCCGCGATCAGCTCGGCGGCGGAGGCGGCCAGGGTGGTGACGTCGCTCATTTCAGGATCTCCTCGAGCGCGAGCCGGACGGCTTCGACGGCGGCGGCGTCGGTGGGCGCGCCGCGCGCAATCTGCGCCAGGCGCTCGGCCGCGCTCGGCCGCGCCAGCGTCGCCCCCCGTTCGTGGACCGCGTTCGAGATCATGCCCGCGCCGGCCGTGAAATTGGTGGCCGGATCGATCAGGATGAAGCTGCCGGTAAAGCGGCTGTCGGCATAGCGATCGAAGACAATCGGCTTGGCCGTGGTGACGGTCACCGAGCCGATTTGGTTGAGCACCAGGCCGTGGTTGACCTCCGCCGTCACGACGCGCGTCGCCTGCTTCAGCAGATACACGCGCGCCGGATCGAGCGGGCGCTCGTCCATCCACACCATCTCGGCCTCAAAACGATTCGACACCGACGGCTGCACGCTGAGGGCGACCGGCTGGGAATCGGCGACGAACATGTCGCCGCGGCTGATGTCGATCTCGTCCCCGATCGTCAGGGTCACCGACATCGGCGCGTGCGCCATCTCCAGATCGCCGTCCCAGGTGACGATGCGTTTGATCGTGCTCGAGCGGCCCGACGGCAGCACCGTCACGGTATCGCCGATGCGGACGGTGCCCGACGCAATCTGCCCCGCGTACCCGCGGAACGCATCGTCCGGACGGAGCACGAGCTGCACCGGGAAGCGGAACGGTTTGGCGGATGAGTTGCGATCCACTTCGACGGTTTCCAGGAACTCGAGCAGGCTCTTCTCGTCGAACCACGGCGTGCGATCGCTTTTCGTGATGACGTTGTCGCCGTGCAGGGCGCTGATCGGAATCGGGTGATAGTTGGCCCCGCGCAGCAGATCCTCGAAGTCGTCGCAGATGCCGTCAAACACACTGCGGTCGAAATCGACCAGATCCATCTTGTTGATGGCGAGGACGAAGTCGTTGATGCCGAGCAGCCGCGCGATCTTCGCGTGCCGGCGCGACTGCGTGCGGACGCCGTTTCTGGCGTCGACGAGCAGCACGGCCACGTCGGCCGTCGACGCGCCGGTCGCCATGTTGCGCGTGTACTGCTCGTGGCCCGGCGTGTCGGCCAGAATGAACTTGCGTCGCGCCGTGGCGAAATACCGGTAGGCCACGTCTATGGTGATGCCCTGCTCGCGCTCGGCCTTCAGGCCGTCGGTGAACAGCGAGAAGTCAATCGGCCCCGCGACGCGGTTCTTCGACGCCTTCTCGACCGACTGCACCTGGTCTTCGTAGACGGCGCGCGAGTCGTACAGCAGGCGTCCGATGAGCGTGCTCTTCCCGTCGTCGACGCTCCCGGCCGTGCAGATGCGGAGCAGTCCCGACATTAGAAGTAGCCTTCACGTTTCTTCAACTCCATCGAGCCGTCCTGGTCGTGGTCGATGATGCGCAGCTGACGTTCGGAATGCTTCGTGACGACCAGCTCGTCGATGATCTTGGCCACGGTGTCGGCGTCCGATCGGATCGCGCCGGTGCAGGGCGAGCAGCCGAGCGACCGCATGCGGCACTTGATCATCTGCGTGGATTCACCGGGCAGGAGCGGCACGAACGGCTGCTCCTTCATGATGAGCGAGTTGCCGCGGACGATCACCTCGCGCTCTTTCGCGAAGTAGAGCGGGACGATCGGAATGTTCTCGGCGTGGATGTATTGCCAGACGTCGAGCTCGGTCCAGTTCGAGAGCGGGAACACGCGGATGCTCTCGCCGGTGCGGATGCGGCTGTTGAGGAGCGTCCAGAGCTCGGGCCGCTGGTGCTTCGGGTCCCACTGGCCCTTCGCGTCGCGCAGCGAAAAGATCCGCTCCTTCGCGCGCGAGCGTTCCTCGTCGCGCCGCGCGCCGCCGAACGCGGCGTCGAAGTTGCCCGCTTCGAGGGCGTCGAGGAGCGATTTCGTCTTGAGCAGTCCGCAGCATCGCTGCGTGCCGACGAGGAAGGGCTGGGTGCCGTCCGTGATCGCCTCTTCGTTGGTGTGCACGATCAGCCGGACGCCGATTTCCTTGGTGTACCGAGTCGCGAAACTCAATCATCTCGCGGAACTTGTACGTCGTGTCCACGTGCAGCAGCGGGAACGGAATCGGACCGGGATGGAACGCCTTCTGCGCCAGCCGCAAGAGGACCGACGAGTCCTTGCCGATCGAATAGAGCATCACCGGCCGCTCGAACTCGGCCACCACCTCGCGCATGATGTGAATGCTCTCCGCTTCGAGCGCCTTCAAATGATCGAGGCGGGGGCTCGGAACGCTTGAGCGTTGAAACGCAACCAGAGCTGACATCGGACGCACTCCAAAAAAGAAAAAGCCCGGGAGATGATCCCGGGCTTTTGATCTGCGATTCGCTGTGGTGGAACGGGTTATCTGTCAGAGACGACCAGAGCCACTACCAAGATCAGCACGCGCGGGAACGCTGCGGACCACCATGGGTCCTCGTACAGACGCAACAACACGCGCAGGCCGCACTCCGAACTGCCATATAACCCGTTCATTATGCTCAGGTTGTCCGAGCCAAGTCAAATGTGGCGTGGGGACGAGAAGAACCGGTAGAGCAGTCACCACGTCGATGGCCATGACCACGAGCAGGAACAGATAGGCGGCCGGGCCCTCCACGATCTTGAGGTCGCGCAAGACGGTCGAGACGCCAAACCCCACCACCCAGGCGTCGAAGCTCATGCAGAGGCGGCGGAATGTTTCCACCTTCATCTGGCGAATCAGCCACGCGCCGATCGGCACGCCGATGAGCAACGCTCGGCAGGATCTGCGGGATCAGCGCGAGCGACTGCGTTGTGATCAGCCCGGCCGTGAAGTAGGCGATCGCCGTAAACGTGGATTCGGCCAGGCGGATGAAGCCGAGCGCCGCGCGGAACTCGCGCTTGGCCAGCCCCTGGTTGTTGAGCATCACGGCCAGCGGCGGGCCCGAGATCGTCGTCACCGAGTAGAGCACGCCGATGCTCAAGCCGAACGGCAGGCCGACCGACCGCTCGGCGCGGATCGGCCGGCGGTAACCGGCCGCCTGCAGCAGGATGAGCGGCAGCAGCACGATGTAGGTCCACAGCTTCAGCCACGCCGGGCTGACCCGCGATACGATGAGCGTGCCCACGATGACGCCGGGCACCAGGCCGATGACGATCGGCAGCACGCGCCGCCAGACCTTGCCGAGCGCGTCGCGGTTCACCCAGAGCACGTAGGCGTTGAGCGCCACCTCGATCAGGACCAGCGCCGGGTTGAGCACGCGGTTCGAGAGGAACAGCAGCGCGAGCGGCACGGTAATCGACGAGAAACCGTATCCGAGCGCCGCCGTTGACGATGGCCGCGACGAGCGTGATGACGACGAGGGCGAGGACGTTGGTAGACGTAGCGGCCTATTCTATGTGCTGGGGCTCGTGTTACGCGCCGTGCAGGGAGGCGCGGCCGAGCCAGCCGCGCCCCGAGGACTCATCGCGACTTCAAGCTCACGCGCAACGTCACGCCGGCGGTTCGCGGATCGCCCGGCTGCGCCTCGTAGAGCCCGCTGTTGCCCGGTTGCACCGACATCAGCTCGAGGTAGTCCTTGTTCAGGAGGTTGCGCGACCAGACCGACAGCGTCCAGCCATCGGCCACGCGAAAGCCGGCGCGCGCGTTGACGAGCGAGTAGGCGGGGATGATCAGGTAGTTCGAGTAGGTGGCGCTCGATGAAAAGGACGATCGATAGCTGGTATCGAGAGCGACGAAGTACTCGCCGGTTCGGCTGAAGAACGAGCCGCGACCGGCCCACTCGCCTCCGATCGACGCGGCCCACTTGGAGATGCCGGGCAGCACCGTCCCTGAGACGTCCACGAACTGCGGTCCGCCGGTATCTTCGATGGCGGGCGGCGCGTCGGCGAAGCTCACGTACTTCGCATCGGTGTATGCCAGCGCCCCGTAGACGTAGAAGTGGCGATTGACCTTGGCGTTCGTGTCGAACTCGGCGCCGCGGACGCGCACTTTCTCGGCGTTCGCCAGGTACCCGCGGACCACGCCGATGCTCCCGTTGGTCACCTGGGCCTGGTAATCCTTGATCTCGGTGTCGAAGACGGCCACGTTCGCCGTGACATTCGGATGAGGCGTCGTCTTCAGACCCACCTCGAAGTTGTGGACGTCCTCGGGCTTGACCGTCGCCGTGGAAAGAATGGGCCGTCCCAGGGCGTCGGTGGGGAGGCCGTTCAGGTTGAGGCCGACGGACTTGAAGCCGGTCGCGAAGGTTCCATATAGATTCACCCTGTCCGTGACCTTGAACGCGGCGGTGATCTGCCCCGAGGTGTTCGTGTCGTCCACGTCTGCCGTGTACGCCTGCGGAGCCAGCACCGAGAGCTTCAGCGCGATCAACGCGGGGTTGGTCGTCTCCAGTCCGCCGTACACCTGCTGGTCGAAATCGACGTCCTTCTTGTCGTAGTTCAGCCGCAGACCGGGGAGCAGGCGCAGGCGGTCGCTGATCGACCACTGCAGCTGGCCGAAGAGCGCCGCGCTCAGGTTGTTGTAGTCGAGGTACTGGTTGAAGCCGTAGCCATCCAGCAGGCCGGGCGTCGAGGCGGCAGCGCTCGGCGCGAGCAGGAACCGGTAGGCGGCTGATCCCTGTTCCTGTTTGATCACCGGATCGGACTCGATGCGCTGGCTGAACACGAACGCGCCCGCGACGAAGTTCACGTTGCGGGACGCGTCCCCCGCGTAGCGCACTTCCTGCGCCCACTGGCGCTGCTTCGAGGTGCCGGCCGAAATCGTGGTCACCGGGAGCCCGATGAAGTCGCGGTCGTTCGACGGATCCCAGTCCCAATAGCGCCACGACGTCGTCGACGTCATGCGGCCGCGACCCAGCTTCCAGTCGACGTTGAGCGAGGCGCCGCCGAGATCCTGGTTGGACCGCAGCGGCGAGTCGATGTCCGTCGACCGATCGAACGTGTTGTAGCTCGGCGCCGTGTATTTCAGATCCGACGCGATGGCGGCCCACTGGCGGTTGGCCGGACGCCTGGTCGGCGCGACGCCGGCGATGACCTGGGTGTAGCCGCTCGCCCGCTGCCGGGTGTCGTCGAACGCGAACGCGACCGCGAGGTCGGCGGAAGGCGCGAAGAGGAGCTGGCCGCGCAGGCCGACGTTGTTCAAGGCGTTGGTGTACTGCTGCGACTTTACGTTGTAGATCGTGCCGTCGCGCTGCGTGCCGGAGAACGACACGCGGCCCGCGAATTTTCCGCCGAGCGGTCCGGTCACCGAGGCTTTGGCCTGCACGAACTGCAGGTTGCCGTAGTTCACCTCGAGCTCGGTTCCCGGCGTGAACGACGGCTTGCGCGTGGTGACGTTGATGGCGCCGGCGGTCGTGTTCTTCCCGAAGAGCGTACCCTGTGGTCCGCGCAGCACCTCGACTTGATCCACATCGAGGAAGTCGAGCGTCGCCGACGCCGGACGGGCGAAGAAGACGCCGTCGATATAGAGGCCGACGCCGGGCTCGAGGCCGTCGTTGGTGAGGCCGAACGGCGCGCCGAGGCCGCGGATGTTGATGGCCGAGTTGCGCGGGTTGCTGCTGTAGAACTGCACCGTGGGGATCATCTCCTTCAGGCGGTTCACGTTGAAGGCGCCCGCGTCGGACACGAGATCGCCTCTGACGACCGACACCGGGATGGGCACGTCCTGCGCCTGTTCTTCGACGCGGCGCGCCGTGACGACGACCGACTGCGAGAAGCGCGCCGGGCTCAGGGTGACGTCGTTGGTCGTGGGCCGGCCGGCGGCGACCACGACTCGCCGGTCGACGGTTTCAAAGCCGTCGAGCGACACGGATACACGATAGGGACCAGGCGTCAGGGACTCGGACGCGTAGGTGCCGTCGGGGTTCGTGATGACGTCGGCGCTGGTGGTGGTGGTGGTCTCGTTCGTGATCTTGACCGACACGCCGGGCAGCACGCCGCCCGACGAATCCTTGACCGTGCCGGCGATGACGCTTGCGGCAGTCTGCGCAAACGCACGGTCCGGCAGCGCAAGCAGGGAAACCGCAATGACAAGACGAATGACTGCAGACGATCGCAACGAAAACATGACTCCTCCGGAAAGTGACGATCTGACGGATATGAGCGCGCCGCGTCGACCGTTCAGGAGGAGAGCGTGGAAACCTCCCGAGCTGGCGCCGCCGGCACGTTACACGTGCACCGGCAACAACAGCGTCGGGAGGAGCAGTGGACGTTCGTGGTGAAGGGCTTCATTGGCCGCCACCGAGTTGGTTGACGATGTGCGGGCCGGGGCGGTCGCCTGCCGGTCCTGCACCGGCTGCGGCGGCGAGCGTGGTGCCGTCGAGAATGCGCGCGGTTTCGTCGCGCACCTGCTGAAACAATCGCCGGACGGCGCAGTCACGTTCCGTCACGCACTCCTGGCACGGCGCGTACGCCATCTGGCTGACGCAGGAGACGAGGGCGAGCGGGCCGTCGAGCACGCGGATCACTTCTCCGACGCTGATGCGCTCGGGCGTTCGTGCGAGCTGATAGCCGCCGCCCGGTCCTTTTTGGCTCTGCACGAGGCCGCGGTGCTTCAGTTCGAGCAGGATGCTTTCGAGGAATTTCTTCGGAATGCGCTCTTGCTGCGACAAGCCGGCGATGAGTACAGGGCCGCGCCCATGCTCGCGTGCGAGCGTCAGCATGGCCTTGAGTCCGTACTTGGTTTTCCGGGTCAGCATCGCCGGGTACTATTCTCTAGAAAGTCTATCGAGTCAATAGACTATTAAGGCGCCGACCCGAGGCTTGCGTCCAGACATGATGGCAAGTAGCTACAGGTCAGCTAATTAGATGATCTGAGCGCACGGCACGATCAAGAAGTCGCGCTCAACGCGTCGAGGTACTTCAACGCGCCGCCCGTGTTGAGGAGCACAACGCAGTCTCGAGGTCCAACCACGCCGCGTTGGACCAACCGTTCCAACGCGGCCCACGTTGCCCCGCCTTCAGGCGCCGCGCTGATACCTTCGCTTGCGCCGATGGCGAGCATCCCGTCCACCATCGCGGCGTCCGGCACGGAGAGGGCGGTGCCTCCGCTTTCCCGCACGGCGCGCAGGATCAGAAAGTCGCCGATCGCTCGCGGCACACGCAGCCCATCGGCGACCGTGGCGGCTCCGTCCCAGGGCGTCGCCCGGTCCGCGCCGTCCTGATACGCGCGGACGATCGGCGCGCAGCCGTCAGCCTGCACGACAACCATGCGCGGGCGCCGCTGCGACGGCACCCACCCGATTTGCTCGAGCTCGTCGAAGGCTTTCCACATCCCCACCATGCCGGTGCCGCCGCCCGTGGGATACACGATCCAGTCGGGATACGTCCACTCCATCTGCTCCGCGATTTCATAGGCCATCGTCTTCTTGCCTTCGATGCGGTAGGGCTCCTTCAACGTGGAGACGTCGTACCAGCCGAGCGGCGCGCCCTGCTCGGCGGCGGCGCGCGCGGCGTCGGTGATCAGGCCGTCGACGAGCGTGACGTCGGCGCCGTACAGCTGACATTCGCGCGCGAACGGCGTCTTGACGTCGCGCGGCAGGAACACCTTGGCGCGCAGGCCCGCCCGTGCGGCGTAGGCGGCCATCGCGTTGCCGGCGTTCCCTGCCGAGGGAACCGAGGCGGTCGTGACGCCCAACTCGCGTGCGCGTGTGATCGCGGTGGACTGTCCGCGTGCCTTGAACGAGTTGGTGGGGTTGAGCGATTCATCCTTTATATAGAGCCGGTCGAGGCCGAGGCGTGCCCCAAGCGAACGGGCATGCATCAGCGGCGTGAACCCCTCGCCGAGCGTCACGGGCGACTCGCCGGGAAAGAGCGGCAGCATCTCGCGGTATCGCCACATGGTCGGCTCGCGATCCCTGAGGCTGTCACGAGACCAGCGCCTCGCCTTGCCCAGATCGTAGCGGGCGAGGAGTGGGGCGCCGCACCGGCACAGATGATGACGGCCTCGCGGATCGAGCGCCGGCGCTCCGCACGGCACGGAACATTCGAGATGGCTGAAACAGGAGTCGCTCACTGCGGCTGAGAATACCCGATCGACAATGCGCTGCGTGGTTGACACGCGGTCGAGGACTCCCTACGATGCCTCCAGACACCGTCGTTTCGAGACGACAGCCTTGAGGATGTGACCATGCTGAAACGCCGCTCCCTCATGTTGGCAGCCGGATCCATCCTGTGCGCCAGCGTGCTGGCGTTGACCGGTCTCGGCGCCACCGAGACGCTGCCGTCGCAACTTACCGATCAGGAGTTCTGGAAACTCACCACCGACTTCTCCGAGCCGGACGGTTTCTTCCGCTCGGACAACCTGCTGTCGAACGAGATCTGGCTCCAGCGTGTAATTCCGGAGCTGACGACCACCGTGAAGACGCCGAGCGTGTACATGGGCGTCGGACCCGAGCAGAACTTCACGTACATCGCGGCGCTGCGGCCCAAGATGGTCTTCCTGGTGGACATCCGCCGCGGCAATTTCGATCTGCAGTTGATGTACAAGGCGCTGTTTGAAATGTCGGCGGATCGCGCCGAGTTCGTGTCGAAGTTGTTTTCGAAAAAGCGTCCGGCGGGGCTCGACCGCTCGTCGTCGGCGGCGGAGATCTTCGCGGCCTATCGCAACGTCGAGACGAGCGAAGCCCTGTTCAAAGAGAACCTGAAGGCCATCAACGATCTGCTGGTGACCAAGCATCATTTCGCGTTGTCGGACGGCGATCTCACGGGCGTCGAGTACGTCTACCATGCCTTCTACAACTTCGGCCCCGCGTTGAACTACTCGTCGACCGGCGGCTTCGGCGGACGCTCCCAGCCGACCTATGCGGAGCTGATGGCGTCGACCGACGAAGCCGGTGTGTCCCGGAGCTTTCTCGCCAACGAGGAGAACTTTCTGTTCCTCAAGGCGCTCGAAGGCAAGAACCTCCTGGTGCCAGTGGTCGGCAACTTCGCCGGTCCCAAGGCGATTCGGGCGGTCGGCGACTACGTGAAGACCCGAGGCGCGACCGTCTCCGCCTTCTATCTGTCCAACGTGGAGCAGTATCTCTACCAGGATCGGATCTGGAGCAACTTCTGCCGCAACGTCGCGACGCTGCCGCTCGATGCGTCGAGCACCTTCATCCGTTCCGTCCGCGGCGGCGGCGTTGGTCCGGGCACGGGGCTCAACTCGGAGCTGGGCGGCATGCAGGCCGAGGTGAAAGACTGCGGGTCGAATGGGCAATAGCTCGACAGGCGTCAGGCCTGGTCGACTCCTTTTCGTCTACGGCGTCATCGTCTTTCTCTTGTTCGTCGCGGCGCCCATCGGTGTGTACTACGCCGTGGATCCCGAGCGGCTCGACCTCGATCAGTCGGTCCGCGCTGCCGCGCCGGGGCAGTTCGTGCGCCTGGGCGACGGGTACACGCACTATGACATCGGCGGACCCCCAGACGGCCGCGTCGTCGTGCTCGCCGCCGGCGCGACCGTGCCGTACTACATCTGGGACCCGACTTTCACTGCGCTCGTCGGCGCCGGATTCCGGGTGCTCCGATACGACTACTACGGGCGAGGCTTTTCCGATCGCCCCGACATCCCCTTTACGCAGGACCTCTACGTTCGCCAGCTCGTCCAACTCCTCGAGGCCGTGCACATCACCACACCGGTCGACCTCGCCGGGCTCTCCTTCGGCGGGTCGGTCATCACCAGCGTCGCCGCCCGGTATCCGGCGCGCGTTCGCTCGCTGCTCTACTTCGACCCCGCGTTTCGGACGCCGCAGGTGCTGACGCCCCTCGAGTCGATGCCACGGCTGTGGAACCTGCTGACGGCCATCCTGGACGAACGATCGTGGGCGGACGGGCAGTTGAGCGACTTTCTGCATCCGGAGCGCTTTCCCGATTGGCCGGCGCGTTACCGCGTGCAGCTGCAGTATCGCGGGTTCCGGCGTGCGCGTTTGTCCGATCTCACGAACAACGCCAACACCGATCAGCAGGATGAACTGCAGGAAGTCGGACGCCACTCCCGGCCCGTGCTCGTGGTGTGGGGCAAGCAGGATCCGAACGTGCCGTTCGAGCTCAGCGCGTCGCTGATGGGCGTGATGCCCGCGGCACGGCTGGTGGCCGTGGACGATGCGGGCCATCTGCCGCAGTGGGAGCAGCCCGCGGTCGTGCAGCCCGCCGTGATCAGGTTTCTTCGAGAGACCACGCCGTGATGCGGCGTGGGCTCGCCGCGGGCGTCGCGGTTCTCGCGCTGTTGGCGTCCGGCTCCGGCCGGACGTCCGCCGGCGAGCCTCGGGCTCAGGCCGGACGGTCCGACACCAATCGGCTGCCGGCGCGCCTGAGCGACAAGGAATTCTGGAACCTGATTTCCACGTTGTCCGAACCGAACGGCAACTTCCGGTCAGACAACCTCGTGTCGAACGAAACTCGATATCAGTACGTGATCCCCGAGCTCGTCCGCACGACCAAACCAGGCGGTGTGTACATCGGCGTCGGTCCGGAGCAGAACTTCACGTACCTGGCGGCGCTCGAGCCGCGGCTGGCGTTCATCCTCGATGTCCGACGGGGCAACGTCGATCTGCATCTGATGTACAAGGCGCTCTTCGAGATCTCGGCCGATCGCGCCGACTTCGTGTCGCGCCTGCTGTCGAGGAGGCGCCCGGCCGGGCTCACGCTGAAGTCCACAGCGGCCGAGATCTTCAGCGCGTTTGCCGGCGTCGAGCCCAACGACCGCTATTCCACCGAGACGCTGGCGACGATTCGCAATCAGCTCGTCACCGCACATCACTTTCCTTTGAGCGGCGACGACCTCATGCGGATCGAATCGATCCACCACGTCTTTTTCCTGGCCGGGACGAGGATTCAGTACTCGCCGTACGGCAGTTTCGGCGGCACCGTCCAGCCGACGTACGCCGACCTGATGGCCGCAACGGACGAAGCGGGCCGGGCCCGCAGCTATTTGTCGAGCGAGCAGGCGTTCGCGGCCGTGAGGGATGTCGAACGGCGGAACGCGCTCGTGCCCATCGTCGGCGACTTCGCGGGTCCGAAGGCGCTTCGCGCGATCGGCGATTTCGCCAGACAGCGCGGCGCGCGGATATCGGCGTTCTATGTGTCGAACGTCGAGGAGTATCTGCGTCAGGACCGTGTCTGGCAGCGCTTCTGCGCGAACGTGGCCACGCTGCCCATCGACGAGGCGAGCACGTTTATTCGCGCCGTGCGGGACACCGAGCCGGGTTCACCTGTTGAGGGCTTTACGCCGCGGCTGTCGCTGATGTCCGCCGATGTCAAGACGTGCGCCGCGGGCGGCTAGGGCCGGGTTACTCGATCCCGAGTACACGGTCGAGGCTCCAACGGCCAGGACCTCGCGCGACCAAGTAGAGCCACAAGAAACAGTAGAGGACCGTAATCTCGCCGCCGTTGAGATGCGGAAAGAAACTGTGTGGTCCCGCCCCGGGCTGTTGCGCGGCCACTGGACCGAGGACGGTTCCGGCGTGGCTCATGAAATACGCCACGGCCATCTCACCGCTCAGCACGAACGCGACAAATCGGGTCCCGAGCCCGACCACCAGCAGGGCGCCGCCGATCGTCTCGATCCATCCGGCCGCCGTGAGCAAGAAGAACGGTGGCTCGAACCCCCCGAGCATGGCGATGTTGAACTTCTGCAGCCCGTGCGACAGGAACATGAGCGCAGCCACGATGCGCAGGACGGCGAACAGAAAGTCGGAATAGGGACCCAGGAGTTTTTTCATGATTGTTTACCGGCTCGCGGTGCGGCCCGCCGAGCCACGAGTCTGAGCCACCAGCCACGAATCTGAGCCGCGTCAGGATAACCCATTAAGACGACGTCAGCATCGGCATGACACCTTCGGCGGGTGAGGCCATGCAGCCTCAGTCGGACAAATCCGTCCAAGTTTCCGGATTTCCGTAAGGATTGTGGGGTGAAAGTACTGAAATCAGGCGAGCCGCTCGTTGATTCTTCTTTTGGGGGCCCATAGAATTGCCATCTAGTATTAAGTGCTTATACTCCAAGCGAATAGCTGCCATGTCGGTTCGGTATGGTCAATTGAGGAGCGTGTATGCCCCTGTCGAGAATGTCGAGACGAGTGAGAAGGATTCTGTTCGTGCTGTCGTGGCTGGTGATCCTGCCGGCTTCATCATTCGCCCAGGCGACTCTGGCGGGCGTTGTGAAAGACGCGTCTGGGGCGGTCCTGCCCGGCGTCACCGTCGAGGCGGCAAGCCCTGCGCTGATTGAAAAGACGCGTTCGGCGACCACCGACGGCACCGGGCAGTACCAGATCGTCGACCTGCGCCCCGGGACGTACTCCGTCACGTTCACGTTGGCCGGCTTCGCGGTCGTCAAGCGCGAGGGCGTGCCTGTCACCGGCGCCGGCGTGCTGACCATCAACGCCGACCTGCGGATCGGCAATGTCTCGGAGGTCGTGAACGTCGTCAGCGAGACACCGATCGTCGACGTGCAGAGCGTGCGCCGCGAGGCGGTGCTCGACAACAGAGTGATCAACGAGCTCCCCGTGGCCCGGGGCTATGGGTCGATTCTTGCCGCAATCCCGACCCTGCAGGGATCGGCGCCGAGTTCCTCCTCGTCGGTGAACCCCGCTTTCTTCACGGTCCACGGCGGCCCGGCCAACGAAGGACGCGTGATGCTGGACGGCCTGCCTGTCGGCGCGGCGTTCAACGGTGGCGGTGTTTCCGGCAATGCGTACGACGTATCGAACGCGCAGGAAATGCAAATCACGCTGTCCGGCTCGCTGGGCGAAGCGGAAGTCGGCGGACCGATGTTGAACATCGTGCCGATGACGGGTGGCAACCTGTTCAAGGGCACGGGCTTCGTGACCAGTGCGGGCAGTTGGGCGCAAGGCAACAACGTTGACGCCGCCCTCCTGGCGCAGGGGGTCACTGAGGCGGCCGGGCTTATCAAGCTGTGGGATGCCAGCGTGGCGGTCGGTGGTCCCCTCAAGCGCGACAAGTTGTGGTTTTTCGCCAATTACCGCGACCAGGGGAACCACACAGACATTCCGGGGTTGTTCGCCAACAAGTTCGCTGGCGACCCGACGCATTGGGACTACGCGTCGGACCCGAACGTGAAGGCTCGTACCGCGACGTCGAAGACGATCGTTTCGACGCGCTTCACGGCGCAAGTCACGCCTCGCAACAAGGTCGGTTTCTACTACGACTATCAATGGGACTGCGACCAGGGTGGCATGAACCAGACCGACGGCTGCCGGCCCCGGGGATCCGATTGGGTGCCGGGGAGCGTGTTCGGTTCGGGCTTCTCCCCCGAAGCGGTCAGCAACTACTGGGATGCGCGCGAGATAATCTCGCAGGCCACCTGGAGTTCGCCGGTGACGAATAAGCTCCTCCTCGAGGCCGGGTATGCGACGTTCGTGAGCCACTGGGGCTGGATGAAGCAGCCGGGCGCCATCACCAATCTGGTCCAGGTGACGGCCCTTGCCCCGGAGTTCAAGGTGTTTCGCGGCGTCGACAACATGATCGACAACTCCCAGAATCCGAACACGTGGCGCGCGTCCGCCACGTATGTGACCGGAGCGCACAACATCAAGGTCGGCTATCAGGGCGCCTATCACGTCGAGCAGACCACCGACTTGTCGAATGACGCCGGCTACGTCATCACGGATCTCAGCGTGTTCGCGCCCGGCCTGGCCTCGGCCACGATACGCGTCGCGCCCTGGCAGCAAAGCAATCGTACCGAGTACCACGCGTTCTACGCGCAGGATCAGTGGACGCTTGGCCGGGCTACGGTGCAGGGGGCGCTTCGCTACGATCGGGCCTGGAGCTGGTTTCCGGCCGAGCATAACGGCGCGCCTCAGGCGGGCGTCTGGAACAAGGCGCCAATTACATTCGCCGAGAGCAAGGGCGTCACCGGCTACAACGACATCACGCCACGATTCGGGCTGGCGTACGACCTGTTCGGCAGCGGAAGGACGTCGCTGAAGGTGAACGCCGGCAAGTATCTGCAGAGCGCCAACAACCAGGAGAACTACACGGTCAGCAACCCGGCGCTTGACGGCCGCAACGGCCGCAGGGGGCCGAACTTCCAGACTCAGGCGTCCCGGACGTACATCGACTTCAACGGCAACCACGTCCCGGATTGCGTGCTGAATAATCCGGCGGCGAATGGGGAATGTATCCTGTCGGACTTGGGCAATTTCGCGAGCACCACCACGCTGACGCAGGTCAACCCGGCCGTCCTGAGCGGCTGGGGCGTGCGCCCGTTCGACTGGCAGTTCGGCGTGTCGGTGCAGCAGCAGGTCGCGCCCCGCACATCGCTCGAAGTCGGCTATGCCCGCCGCTGGTTCAGCAACTTCTTCGTGAACGACAACATCAACCTGTCGGCGAGCGACTTCAGCCTGGCGTCGGTAACAGCGCCGACAAACCCGAAGCTCCCGAATGGTGGTGGCTACACGATGCAGTACTACGTCCCCAAGCCGGGCGTGAACACCACCAACATCCAGAACAAGTATTCATTCGCCAGCGACTACGGCGACTGGACGAATTACTGGCAGGGAGTGGACATCATCCTGAACTCGCGGCCGCGCGCCGGACTGGTCCTTCAGATCGGATCGAGCACGGGTCGGGCGATCACCGACAATTGCGCGGTCGTCGCCAAGGTGCCCGAGTTGCTGAACGGCGCGTTGACGAACCCGTCGCCGTTCACGGCGAACACGTACCAGCCGGCGGATTCCTGCCACAAGGTGGAGGCGTGGCAGACGCAGGTGAGAGGCTTTGCGTCCTACACCATGCCGAAGGTTGACGTGCTGGTCAGCGGGATCTTCCGTTTCCAGCCCAATTCCAGTTTCGGGTTTGGTGCGACGCCGGAAGGAAATAGCACGGGGCTGTCGGGCATCTACGCGACCACCGTGAATGGTTCGGCGGCGCAGGTCAACCTGCTGCAGCCAGGACAGGTGTACGCCGATCGCATCAATCAAGTCGACATGCGGTTCGGCAAGATCCTCAATTTCGGTTCGAAGAGAGCCAGCATCGCGATTGACGTCTTGAATCTGTTCAACTCGAATACCGGCACGGCATTTCAGCAGAACTACGGCGACGGCTCAGCGTTCCTGAACCCGACCGCCATCCTCAATCCCCGGTTCGTGCGGCTCAATCTCACGGTCGACTTCTAGGCGCTCAACGGGAAGCTGGAAGCTGGGCATCGCCCACTTCCAGCTTCCAACTTCCAGCCGTCAACCAACCTCAAGCTCCAGCTTCTTGCCCCAAGCCCTAACCTCTAACCTCTAGCCCCTGGCTTCCGCAGGTACAATTCACCTCCAGCATGTCGATGCGGTCGCCGGCCGTCCTCCTGAGCCTGATGCTGTTCACCGGTTGTGGAACCACGCCGGGCGGCGCTGATTCATCCGCCCCGGCCGGGTCCGGCGAAGGACGCACCACGGCCGCCGGCGCCGATTGGTTCACCGACGTGGCCATGGCGGCCGGTCTCGACTTCACACACTTCAACGGGATGTCGGGGGAACACTATTACCCCGAGATTATGGGACCGGGCGTCGCCCTGCTCGACTACGACAACGACGGCGATCTCGACGTCTACATCGTGCAGGGGCAGATGCTCGGGGAAGGGAAGAGGCCGGTGTTTCCGCCGCGAGGTGCGCTCGAGGATCGTCTGTTCCGCAACGACCTGACGGTGAACGCGGACGGCACGCGTACGCTCCACTTCACCGATGTGACCGAGGCGAGCGGCATCAAGGTCCAGTCGTACGGCATGGGCGTGGCGGCCGGCGATTTCAACAACGACGGGTTCGTGGATCTCTACCGCACGGGACTCAGCGGGAGCCTCATGCTCCGCAACAACGGAGACGGCACGTTCACCGATGTCACGACGCAGACCGGCACCGGCGACCCGGGCGCGTGGGGAGTGTCGGCCGCGTTCGTTGACTACGACCGCGACGGCTGGCTCGACCTGTTCGTGACGAACTACTTGCGCTACAGCCTCGCGGGCGATATCCATTGTCTCAGCGTGTCCGGTCAGCGGGACTACTGTCCTCCGAACAGCTATCGGGCGCAGCAGAGCCGCCTCTATCACAACCGCGGCGACGGGAGATTTGAGGATGTGACGGCCAAGGCGCTCCTCGGCGGCGCGTACGGTCCGGCGCTCGGTGTCTCGACTGCCGACTTCAACGGCGACGGCTGGATCGATATCTATGTCGCCAACGACGGCCAGCCGAACCAGCTCTGGATCAACGAGCACAACGGCACGTTCAAGGACACCGGGTTCCTGTCGGGGACGGCGGTCAACGGCATCGGGAACGCGGAAGCGAGCATGGGCGTCGACGCCGGCGACTTCGACAACGACGGCGACGAAGACCTGTTCATCACCAACTGGCTCGACCAGATGAACATCCTGTACGTCAACGACGGCACCGGCAACTTCGAGGATCGCAAGGCGGCGTCGGGGCTCGGACCGCCGAGCCTCGCGAAAACCGGTTTCGGAACGGGATGGTTCGACGCCGACAACGACACGTGGCTGGACTTGTTCGTGGCCAACGGCGGCGTGGCGACCATCGAGGCACAGGCGCGGGCCAATGAGCCTTTTCCGCTGCGGATGACGCCCCAGCTGTACCGCAACCTGGGCAACGGGCGGTTCGAGGACGCGTCGAGCCGGGCGGGCGCCGTGTTCAAGCTGGCCACTGTCGGTCGGGGCGTGGCCTTCGGCGACGTCGACAACGACGGCCGCGCGGACCTTCTCATCGGCAACGCCGGCGGACCCGTCCAGTTGCTGATGAATCGCGCCGGCGCCGCGAATCACTGGCTCGGCTTGCGGCTCGTGGGGTCGCGCGGACGCGACATGCTCGGTGCTCGCGTCAAGATTGGGCGCACGAGCGGGCCGGCGCTCTCGCGCCGGGCGCGGTCAGACGGGAGTTACGCGTCGGCGAACGATCCGCGCGTCCTTGTGGGGTTGGGTGCGTCGAGCGAGTCACCGGCCGTTCGAATCGAGTGGCCTGATGGCCGAGTAGAGGACTTCGCCGGCGTCGCGGTCGATCGGTACGCAACACTCAAGGAAGGAACCGGCACGACCGGCGCCACGAAGTGAAGGCCGCCACTTCTTTTCTTCGTGTCTTCGTGTCTTCGTGGTTGCATTTCGTCGCGGTGTCCTTGTCGGTCGCTGGAATTACCGCGTGCACGGCTGCACCGGCGCGGCCAGAGCTTCGCCCGATCGTCCTGCCGGACTTGTCGCGGTCGGATCCGGGGGTGCAGACTCAGGCGCGCGAACGGTTCGCCGCGGCCACGCGGAAGCGCGACGCCGGGGCAGAGCCTTCAGATCTGGGAACCGCTTTCGGCGAACTCGGCATGGTGCTTCACGCGGCCGAATACCACGACGCCGCCGAGCCCTGCTACCTCAACGCGCAGGCCCTTTCGCCGGGCGAGATCCGATGGCCGTACTATCTCGCCCAGCTGTACAAGCGCCAGGGCAAGATGGACAAGGCGGAAGCGTTGTTCAAACGGGTGCTCGAACTGCGGCCCGACGATCTCCCCACGCTCATCTGGCTCGGTCGCACGTACCTCGATCAAGGCCGGCCGGCAGACGCTGATCCGCTGTTCACCAAGGCCAACGCGCTGGCGCCGCGGACGGTGTCGGTCCTGGCCGGACTGGGTCGCGTCGCCCTCGCTCGTCAGGACTTCGCGGAAGCGGCCAGACAGCTCGATGAGGCGCTGACGATCGACCCCGAGGCCGAGAGCCTCCACTATCCGCTGGCGATGGCTTACCGAGGTCTGGGACAACTGGACAAGGCCCAACCCCACTTGCGTCAGTGGCGCAACAGCGACATTCTCGTACCCGATCCGCTGCAGCAGGACCTCGATCTACTGCTCGAGAGCGGGTTGTCGTACGAACTGCGCGGCGTTCGCGCGCTCGAAGCGCGCGACTGGCTGGCCGCCGCGCGGTTCTTCCGAAAGGGATTCGATCTGACGCATGAAAACTCGCCGCTGCGCCGCTCGCTCCAGCACAAGCTCGGCACGGCCCTGTACGTGTCGGGAGACGTGCGCGGCGCCGAGGAGCAGTTCGAGGGTGTGGTCCGGTCGTCGCCCGAAGGCGGCATCGATGAGTCGGCCGCCAAGGCGCACTACAGCCTCGGCGTCCTGATGGTGTCGAGCGGCCGTCGCGAGCCGGGGCTCGATCATCTCGCACTCGCCGTGAAATATCAGCCGAACTACAGCGAGGCGCACCTGGCGCTGGCCGACGTTCTGCGACGCGGCGGCCGCGGTGAGGAATCATTGGCTCACTACCGCGAGGTCATGGCGATCAACCCGCGTCACGTTGTCGCGCGGTTGGGGTACGGCATGGCGCTCGTTCAGTCGCGTCGCTACCTGGAAGCCCGCGATTGGCTTGACGATTCCGTGCGGCTGTTCCCCGATCGCGCCGACTTCAAGATCGCCCTTGCTCGCGTGCTGGCGACAAGCCCGGACGATCGCGTGCGCGATGGCGCCCGGGCGTTGGCCATCGCCCAGCAGTTGTTCGACGGCGGTAACAAGAGCACGTCGCTCGGCGAGACGATGGGCATGGCACTGGCCGAACGAGGAAGCTACGCGCAAGCCGCCGCGATCCAGCGAGAGGTCATGGCCGCCGCCCAGAAAGCGGGTCTGACCGCCACCGTCGAGCACATGGCGGCGAACCTGGCCCTGTATGAACGTCGGCAGCCCTGCCGGACGCCCTGGTTCGAAGACGACCTCGTATCGGTTCCCACCGTCGCCGTGATGCCCGAGGTGTCCGCTCCGGCGACTGCCCCCGCTCGCTAGGAGTCGGCGCGGCACAAACGCTCGATGGGGAAGCCGCGTAGTGACGTGCCGGCCATAACGGCCGATTCAAACGAATGGATCCGGGCCCTCGCCCCGACGGATCACTCTATTTCGACGTAAGGAAATAGTTGATTTCTCGGTCGCCTAGTCCGAAACTACTACCCGCGGCAGGGTTGTCTGCCGCGGTCTGAGCCGGCCGCCGGGCGTTCAGGCCCAACCCGCCACATTCGCTTTCATCGCGGAGGCAAGGGACATGCGCGTTAGTAAGCACACTTCGGGGTCGTCCACGCGGAAGGGCCTCTGGCTCGTCCGCCTGCTCGTCGTCATGGCTGGCGTGGCCCTGCTGCCGTCGCTGGCCCACGCCCAGTCGTCCATCGCCGGTACCATCCGTGACGCCTCCGGAGCGGTCTTGCCGGGAGTTACCGTCGAAGCGGCCAGTCCCGTGCTCATCGAAAAGGTCCGCACCACGGTGAGCGATGGCGCGGGTCAGTACCGGCTGGTCGACCTTCTGCCCGGCACCTACACCCTGACGTACACGTTGACCGGTTTCGCCGCGGTGAAGCGGGACGGTGTGCAGGTGACGGGCGCCGGCGTCATCACCATCAACAGCGACATGCGGGTGGGCGACCTGCAGGAGACGATCACCGTCACCGGTGAAACCCCCATCGTCGACGTGCAGAGCACGCGTCGACAGCAAGTCATCTCCGACGAGACGCTGAAGGCAGTTCCGGCGACTCGCGGTTACAACGCCCTCATCTTCCTTGTGCCGTCGGTCACCGGCGGCAGCAACCAGATCGACCTGATGCCCGCCATGCGCATCTTTTACAGCCACGGCGGACGCGGCAACGAGGGGCGCACCTACGTGGACGGTCTGAGCACGGGGTCGGCCTTCAATGGAGGCGGCGCCTCCGGGTACATCATCGACACCGCCAACTCGCAGGAAATGCAGCTGACGCTGTCGGGCGGTCTCGGGGAGAGCGAAATGGGCGGCACGTCCGTCAACTTCATCCCCAAGACCGGCGGCAACAGGTTCAGCGGCCAGGGCTTCTTCAGCACGGCCGGGCAGTGGTCGCAGGGCAACAACATCGATGCGGATCTGAAGGCGAAGGGCCTCAGCCAGGCCGCGGCTCTCTACAAGAACTGGGATATCCAGGCGTCGGTCGGCGGCCCGATCGTCAAAGACAAGCTGTGGTTCTTCGCCAACTACCGCGACTTCGGGTCGCACGACGACATCCTCGGAATGTGGGGCAACCTGAACGCCGGCAAAGCAAACAGCTGGAACTACGTCGCCGATCCGAACCTGAAGGCGCGCAACGCCGTGGCGAGGACGGTGACGGCCGTGCGCCTCACGGCACAGGTCACGCCGCGCAACAAGTTCGGCTTCTTCCTCGACAACCAGCTCGCCTGCGACGGTTCGGCCATGACGCAGGACGCCGACAGCTGCCGTGTCCGAGGGACCGACTGGGTAGCGAGCGGGACGACCGCCATCTCGCCCGAAGCGGCCAGCGGCGCGCAGGGCACGGCGGGCGGCGCGTTCGGCTACGCCGATTCGTGGCAGCGCGTGACGCAGGCCACGTGGTCGTCGACGGTCAACAGCCACCTCCTGCTGGAAGCGGGGATCTCCTCCTACATCAGCAAATGGGGATGGATGGAGCAGCCGGGCGCCATCCTGAACCTGAACCAGGTGCAGGAACAGGCGGCTCTGAGCGGAGTGTTCGCGGACGGCACACCATGGGCCACGCCCGCCGGGCTCACCTACCGCGCGCTCGACTGGAACTTCAACAACATGCAGAACCCGACCACATGGAAGGCGTCGGCCTCCTACGTGACGGGCGCGCACAACATGAAGATCGGGTACGTCGCGGCGTACAACCGCACGGACAACCAAAACCACTACAACTCCACGCGCGTCAACTACCGCTTCCTGAACGGCCAGCCGAATCAGCTCACCATGAACCTGGGCGAGTTCCTGATCATGGACCGCAGCCAATATCACGCCTTCTACGCGCAGGATCAGTGGACGATGAAACGACTGACCCTTCAAGGCGCGCTTCGGTACGACCGCGCATGGAGCTGGTCGCCGGAAGGTCAGGGTGCGACGGGAACCGATCTGTTCCGGTCCGCCCCTGTGACGTTCCCGTACGCGGTTGGAGTGCCCGGGTTCAACGACATCACGACGCGGGCGGGAGCCGCCTACGACGTGTTCGGCAGTGGGAAGACATCGCTGAAGGTCAACGTGGGCAAGTACCTGCAACCCGCCAACAACCAGGACCGTTACACGCTGATGAACCCGGCCGGTGCGACCCGCTTCGCGCGCACGACGAATCGGACATGGTCGGACCTCAACGGCAACAAGGTTCCGGATTGCAATCTCATGAACCCGGCGGCCAACGGCGGCGGCGAATGCGGTCCGTGGCAGCAGCCGGCCTTTGGTCAGGCGCTCTCGGCGGCCCCGATCAATCCGGCGATCCTCGAAGGGTGGGGCGTCCGGCCTTCGGACTGGCAGTTCGGCGCCTCCGTGCAGCACGAAGTGGCGCCGCGCACGTCGGTCGAAGTTGGCTATTATCGCCGCTGGTTCTCGGGTTTCACCGTCACCGACAACCTGGCATCGACTCCGGCTGACTACGCGTTGTACTCGTTCACGGCGCCGGCCCACGCGACTCTGCCTGGAGGCGGCGGGTATCCGGTGACGTCCTTCAATCCGCGCACGAACTTCTCCGCGGCGACCAACTACACGACCTTCACCAGCGACTACGGCGACCAGTACCAGGTACCTGGCACGGCGTGGACGTGAACGTGAACACGCGCATGCGCAACGGCCTGGTCATCCAGGGCGGCACGAGCACCGGGCGCGGCGTCCGCGACAGCTGCGAGGTCACGGCCAAGGTTCCCGAGTCGCTGCTCGTCGCGGGCGTCTGGCAGCCGGCGGCCTCCTGCCACGTGGCGGAGCCGTGGCTGACGCAAATCCGGGGGCTCGCAAGCTACATGGTTCCCAAGGTCGACGTGCAACTGGCCGCCAGTTTCCAGTTCAAGCCCGGGACGCTGGGCCTCGGCGGCAACGACGCGGCGAGCAACGGTGCGTCGGTGAACGCCAACTACGTCGTCACGAACGCCATCGCGGGAACTCCGCTGCTGAACAATCAGCAGACGGTCAACCTCCTCCAGCCGGGCCAGCTGTACGGCGATTACATCCGCCAGGTGGACCTGCGCGTGGGGAAGGTTCTCAAGTTCGCTCGCACCCGCTCACTCGTCGCGATCGACATCTACAACCTGTTCAATTCGAATGCCGGCCTGACGTATCAGCAGTCGTTCGTGGGGACGGGCACAACTTGGTACTACCCGACCACTCTCTTGATGCCGCGCTTCGTGAGGTTCAACGTGACCTTCGACTTCTAGTGCGAATCTGAGGGCAGGAAGGGCAGGAAGGCAGGTAAGGCAGGAAGGGCAGGACAGGCGGGATCCCGCCTCTCCTGCCTTTCCACTTTACTGCCGTGTCGCGTGGCCTTCGACGAGTTCGATCTCCATCCGGTCTGGCGCCTTGACGAACACCGAGCGAATCCGCCCGCCCAGGCTCTTGCGCGGTTTTCCGAGCACCATCACGCCGTCGTTCTTCAACCGGGTCATCGTCTCGTCGAGCCGGTCCACGCTCAGCGCAAAGTGATCGATCACCCGGCCCCGGTTCGACGCGTACTGCGTGCGCCCGTCCCACGCCCTGGGGTAGATCGTCCGTGCATGCGCCGTCGGGTACCAGAAGAACGTGACGTTGTCCGCGATGAGCGATGCCGACGGTCCTGTCGGGATTCCCGCAAACACCCGCGTCTGCCGGTTCGGCTGTCCCCGGCGAGTCAATCCGAACTCCTTCTCATACCACTCTGACGCCGCCACCGGATCCTCGCTCAACAGATGCACGTGCATGAAGTTGTGATGCGTCGCGCTCTGCACTTCGATCAGGGCATGTTCGGGACTTTCCACGTACATGAAAAAGTTACGATCGCGAACGCCCGCTCCGAAAATGTCGACGGCATCGGTGAGCGGTGTCTCGAGCACGGCGCCCATATCCAGTTGCCGCGGGGCCTCCGCCTTCATGTCTTCCGAACCCCATCCCATGTGATAGATCGAAGACACGACCTCGAACGGTGGGGCGTGCTTCACCTTGTCAAACAGCAGCCACGATTTCTGCGTCCACACGGCGGGGACGCCCGCGTCGCCTTTGTCGGCCGCCGATCCCCGGAACTGCGCCCGCTCGCTCGCGAAATGCTTCGTGTAGTACGCGATCGCCGCTTCCGGATCGATCGAGTTCAAGTGGACGTGGTGAAAATGTGCGAGGGGTTTTCTGGCGGGCGGCAGCGCTGTCTGCGGCTGCTGGGCCAGCACGACGACCGAGGCGGCGAGCACGAGGCAGAAGAGGCAGGAAGGGCGGGAAGGGCCGCGGGAAAGGCCGGAACGGCGGGAAAGGCAGGAGAGTAGAAGCATCGTCTTCTTTTCCCGCCTGTCCCGCCTGTCCAGCCCGCCCGGCCCTCGCAATCGCGCTAGAAGTCGACCGTCGCGTTGAACCGCACGTACCGCGGGTTCAGGATCGCGTTCGGACGCAGCCACGTGGAGCCGTCGGTGCCGAAGTTCTGATTGAACCCGGTGCCGGTGTTGGCGTTGAACAGGTTGTAGAGGTCGATGCCCACCTTGGTACGGGTCCGTCCGAGGCGGAGGATCTTCGAAACCCGCATGTCCACCGTGTTGAGCCGATCGGGATACACCAGTACCCTGCGGCGCCAGGTTCAGCGTCGTCGTCGTCAGACCGCCGGCGATGGGACGGCCGAGCTTCGCCAGGACGTTGGCGTTCGTCTCGAAGTAGTTGGCCGCCTGCGAGAGGCCGCTCGACGCCGGGTCGTTGGTGGCCTGGACGTTCGCCTGCGACCGCAGGATCGCGCTGACCTGCACGTCGATCTTCGGGACGGTGTAGTCGGCCAGCCCCTGCCAGTTCCACAGCCACGGATCCTGGATGCTGGCACGCGCTGAGCGGCTGCGAGACGCCGAGAACCGACGTGCAGCTCGGGCAGCGCCGTCCAGATGGCGCACTGGTCACGGGTGCCCGCGCCGGTCGTGAAGCCGCCCTGCACCGTCAGGCCGTTGTGCGTCCGGGCGTTCGCGGTCAGTTCCAGCCCCTGCCAGTAGTACGTCACGTCGCCGTAGTTCTTGGCGAGCGTCAGGTAGTTGTCCACGGCGCCGAACGCCGTCCTGCCGTTTCTCAGCGCGTAGGACAACTGCTGACCGCTGTTCGGCAGCCGCGGATCCGTCGGCGCGGTGAACGTGTAGGTGTCGAAGTCGGCCGGTCCCACCGCCAGGTTGTCGGTGTAGGTGAAGTTGCCCCACGACCGGCGGCTATAGCCGACCTCCACCGACACGCGCGGCATCAGTTCCTGCTGCACCGACGCGCTGAACTGCCAGTCGTAGGGACGGACGCCCCAGCCGCCGAGCAGCGCCGGGTCGACGCGTCGTGGCCGTGCCGGCAGTCGACCCGGTCTGTCTTGAACGCCAGGAAGTTCTGATTGTCGAGGGCGCCGCAGAAGTCGCCGCCGCTCGCGCGATTGTCCTGCGCCAGGGGGTTCTGGAGGTTGCAGTCCGGCGTGCGGTTGCCGTTGTCGGTCCACGCACGGTTCGACGTCTGCGCGAAGGTCGACGCCGGATTGGTGCCGATGTAGACGCCGTCGTTGGCCGCCGACTGCCAGTACTTGGACAGGTTCACCTTGATCGCCGTCTTGCCGTTGCCGAACACGTCATACGCCAGGCCCATGCGCGGGGCGATGTCGTTGTAGCCGGTGACGCCTTCGCCGCGCGGCAGCGTCCGCGCCGGGCCGCCGAACACGCTGTCGGCCAGCAGGCCGTTCAGGCCCTCCGGGAAGAAGCTCCACGCGCGCTCGTAGCGCAGGGCGCCCTGCAGCGTCAGCCGGTTGTGCGTCCACTGGTCCTGCGCGTAGAAGCGCGTCGTACCGCGTGCGGTTGGCCTGCTGCCACGGCGTGATGCGCTGGGTGATGAGGTCGGGCACGCCGACGTTGAAGCGATACTGCAGCCCGT
Source organism: uncultured Acidobacteriota bacterium (assembly GCA_963755195.1). Taxonomy (GTDB): domain Bacteria; phylum Acidobacteriota; class Vicinamibacteria; order Vicinamibacterales; family CAVVIG01; genus CAVQJU01. The sequence continues at coordinate 519,652 of CAVWIZ010000004.1, forward strand.
GCGACGGGAAGTTGCCGAAGATGTCGGTGACTTCATACGCGCCCTGGTAGCCCACCTTCAAGCTGTGGGTGCCGCTGACGTAGGAGACCGACCCGCGGAAGATGTTGTGCGTCTGGTGGTTGTTGGCGAGGCCCGCGAAGCCGTGGTAGAGCATGTTGGGCACGGGCACACCGCCGGCGATGCTCCGCTCCTGCACCGGGATGAACGGCGCCTGGTCGAGCGCGCCGCGCCGGCGTCTGGCCGCCCCAGTTGCTGAAGAACTGCGAGGCGCCCGCTTCGAGCAGCAGCTTGCTGGTGACCGTGGCGCTGTACGTGACCTGCATGATGTGCTCGGCGTTGTCGCGCGAGTGCGTCGACTCGGGCGACCAGGTGCCGAAGCCGCCCACCGCAATCCAGTCGTCCCCGCGCGTCCGGCACTGACTCGCATCCTTGGTGTACGAGCTGCCCTCGCAGACCTTCTGGTAGTCGTAGTAGCCGCTGACCTTGTTGCGCGGCGAGAGCTGCGCCGTGACGCGGCCGCCGCCGATCTTGCGGCTGATGGCCGAGCGCTGCGTGATGCTCGGATCGGCGACGTAGTCCCAGCGGGCGGCGTTGCCCGCGTTGAGGTTGCCGAAGCGGCCGGCGACGTCGGTGTAGGTGCCGAAGAGGCGCGTGACGCCGTAGAACCACACCCGGTCCCGCTTGATGGGCCCGCCCAGCGCGAAGCTCGTATCCCAGTGGCGGATGATCTTGGTCGGCGCGGGAATGCCGAACGACTTCAGCGTGTCGTCGACGTTGTTGCTCTGCGACCATGCGCCGGCGATGTTGCCGAAGTACGTGCCGCTGAACGTGTTGCCGCCCTGTCTTGGGGATGAGGTTGAACTGCGGACCGCCGCGGTCGGCCTCGCCGAGGCCGCCCGCCACCGTGAGCTGCACTTCCGCGGCGCTCGCGGTGTCGTAGCCGTAGCCCGCCACGCCGCCGCCGTTGAAGGCCGAGCCGACGTTCATGCCGTCGATCTGCACGGTGCCTTCGTTGCTGCGGCCGCCGCGCGACGTGAAGAAGATCATGTCGGGGTCGGTGCCGCTGTTCTGAATGCCGTTGGCCTGAATGCCCGACACGGTCGCCAGGAGGTTCCCGTAGCCGCGCGACGCCGGCAACGCCGCCAGGACCTCGTCGCTCAGCACGCGCTGCACGCGCGTGCTGTTCTGCACGTCGACGACGGGCGTCTCGCCGGTCACGGTAATCGTTTCCGACACGGCGCCGACGCGCAGCTCGGTGTTGAGCGTCACGGTCACGCCGGTCTGGAGTTCGACGCCGCCTCGCTGGAGAGACGCGAAGCCGGCCAGTGAATAGGTGACGGTGTACACGCCAGGCGCCAGGTTCTCGAGGCGATACACGCCGGTGCCATCGCTCACCGTCGTACGCACTTTTTCGATGAGCGACGGGCTGGTGGCCTCAACCGTCACGCCGGGAAGCACGGAGCCCGACGCTGTCCTTGACGAGACCAGCAATCGACTGTGCCATGGCCGACTGCGGCACGGCCCAGATGGCGGCCGCCAGAGCCAGGCACGAAAGCCAGGTGCGCCGCCTGTTGCCGACGAGTTCACGAGCATCCTGAACTGCGTACATCGAGTCCCCTCCTAATACGTTCATATGAGTGCGCTGCCGCGTGCATTGGACCATCGGCGGTACAGCCGCGCAATACCGGGAACCCGGTAGAGACTATAGTGACGGCACGTACGAGAATCTGTGCGCGCCCCCTGAGTGCAGTTCGAGCAGGTCGAGTGAATGTCGACTAAATGATGAAGCCAGGAACAGCGGTCGCTATCGTCTTTGCGCTGTTGGCCGTGTCCCCGGCGCGGGCACTGGATGTCCAGCGCCAGCTCACGGACTATTCGGCGACGTCGTGGACGGAATGGAATGGCACGCCCCTCGGCGCCATCTATACCGTTGCGCAGGATCGCGACGGCTACCTCTGGGTCGGCGGGCCGTCGGGCCTGCTCCGGTTCGACGGCGTGCGCTTTGCCGACGTGAGCGCGCTCGGACTCTCGCCGCTTCCCGAGGCACCCGTCATGGCGCTGCGTCGTCTCGCCGCGCGATGGCGCACTCTGGATCGGCTTTGGGGACGGCAAGGGCGTCCGCATCATCCGCAACGGCCGCGTCGAGCCTGTCACGCCGGAGACCGCACTGGCGGCCTCCGCGACCGATCTGCGCGAGGACGCGTCCGGCGTCATCTGGGCGCGACCGACCGCGGCCTCTTCCGGCACGACGCACGCTGGGAAGAAATCCCGCTGGCGGGCAACGTCCGCGGACAACAGGTGCTTCGCGTGCACGTCGGGCGCACGGGCACGCTCAGAGTCGGGCACGCCGGACGGGTCTGCAGGAGCGGGACGCACAACGGCGTCTTCCATCCGGTTGGCCCGCAGAATGTCCCGGTGGCGGGCATCAGCGAGGACGCGCGACGGCCAGCTCTGGGTGACTGATCCCGTGATCGGATTCCGCCCGGCCGAGATCGGCTCGCCCCGCGCGACGCGGACTCGAAGGCCGCGCCTTCTTCCTGTTTCACGATTCCCGGAGACAGCTCTGGGTCGGCACGCTCGGACAGGGACTCTGGCGCGTGTGCGAGAGACGGCGCGCGACCGTCCCCCGGTGATTGAGGTCGGCACGGTCCAGGTCAGCGACGGCATCTGGTGCATCTTCGAGGATCGCGAGGGCAACATCTGGGTCGGCACCAACCGCGGGCTGGTCCGCCTTTTCCGCCACACGATGACGCCCGTCGTCGAGTTCGGCCTGGTGCGATCGGTCGAAACGGCCGCCGGAGGCGGCATCTGGGTCGGCACGGCGGGCGGAGTGATCAGGCTCGCCGGCCAGCCCGCGACCGTGGCCGGCCGCGTGGCGCAGCTCGACGGCCTCGACGCAACGTCGCTCGACACCGACCAGACCGGCGCTCTCTGGGTCGCCACGGGACAGACCGCCTGGCGCGTGGCCGGCGAGCGCCTCGAGCGCGGGCCGGTGGTGGCGGGACCGGATCCGATTCGCTCGATTGCCGGCGACGGCCGCGGCGGGGTCTGGCTGGTCGACGGTCACGGCCAACTGCTTCGGTGGAGCGAGGGACGGCTCGGCCCGTTCGCGCTCTCGCCCAGGGTGTCGCGCGTGGCCGATCGAGCTTCGTCCACATGGATCGCCGCCAGCGTCTCTGGGTGGTGTTCGAAAACGGCCGGCTCGGGCTGGTGCAACCCGACGGCACTTCCCGCCTGCTCGGCGTCGAGGACGGATGGACCGGGAGCGCGCAGACGGCCATCAACACGATCACTGAAGATCGCGACGGCGCGCTGTGGATCGGCACGAGCGATGGGCTGACGCGTTACCGGAACGGCCGCTTTGCCACGCCGACCGGAAAGACCCGGCTGTCCGGTCAGCTTGTCCGGGCGTTGATCACCGACGACCTCGGCTACTTGTGGCTCGGCATCGGCACGTCGATGGTGCGGCTGGATCCGGAGGAGTTCGACACGGCGCTCGAGCGCCCCGGCTACAAGGTACGCGTTCGCGAGTTCGACGTGGCCGACGGCGTGGCCGGGGTGGTGTTCGGCGTCGGGAACGCCGGAGCCGCGCGAGCCGCAGACGGCCGGCTGTTCTTCGTCACGGGACGCGGCGTCACGATGGTCGATCCCACGACGGTCGAGGACGGGCTTCGTCCGCCGCAGTCGCCGGTGCGCGTCGAGCGCGTGATCGCCGACGACCAGCGGTTCGACGCCAATCGCGGCTTCTCCGTGCCCGCGGGCACCTCGCACCTTCGAATCGACTACACGGTCCCGACGCTCACCGCTCGCCGCGAGAATGCGGTTCCACTATCGGCTCGAAGGGTTCGATCGCGACTGGATCGACGCCGGAATACAGCGGCAGGCGTTCTACACGAACCTGCCGGCCCGCAACTACCGGTTCGTGGTCCGGGCGGAAGTCCCGGAGCGCGCGTGGACGTCGCAGACGACCGAGTGGGACTTCAGCATCGCGCCGCAGTTCTACCAGACGTCCTGGTTCTACGCGGTGTGCGCCGGCGTGCTGGCCCTCGTCGGCCGGCGGCGCATGGCGGCTGCGCGTCAAGGGCGTGCGGCGGGATCTTGCCGCCGTCTACGCCGAGCGCATGCGCCTCGGCCGCGAAATCCACGACACCCTGCTGCAGCGTCTGGCCGGACTGGCGCTGCAGCTCGACTCGGTCGAGCACAGCGTCGCCGCCGCGGATGCGCGCGCGCAGTCTCAGCTCGTGCGCCTCCGCGAGCAGATCGAGGAGCACATCCGCGAGGTGCGGCACTCGATCTGGGACCTGCGGTCGCCCGATCCGCGTCCGCGCAGCCTCGTCGACGCCCTGAGCGATGGCTGTCGCCGGCTCGTCGCCGACAACGTCGTCCTTCACGTGGATGTCGCCGGCACCCCGCGTTCGTGTCCCGAGCGAATCGAGGAACAGCTGCTGCGGATTGCGCGGGAGGCGGTGATCAACGCCGTGCGCCACGGAAAGGCCGCCAGCGTGTCGCTGAAGCTCGCGTTCGATCGCCGCGTGGTCCGGCTCACGGTCAGCGACGACGGATGCGGGTTCGATCCGTCGGCCGCGGCCAGCCACGCCGGACACCCACTACGGCCTCAGCGCGATGAGGGAACGCGCCGCCGCCGCCGGCGGCTCGTGCACCGTGACGTCGCGCCCCGGCGCGGGCACCGAGGTGAGCGTCGAACTGCCGCTGCTGTCACGCTGGAACGTGCAGCGGTTGCTGTGATGCCAGCCCCGCGCATCCGCGTGCTGTGCGTGGACGATCATCCGATCGTGCGCGAGGGCCTCGAGCTCATCGTCGGGCGGCAGGCGGACATGGAGATCGTGGGGTCGGCCGCGACCGGCGAGGAGGCGCTCGACATCTTCGCGCGCAGCCGCCCGGACGTCACGCTCATGGACCTGCGGCTCCCCGGAATGACGGGTCTCGAGACGATTCGCGCCATCCGCCGGCTCGACGGCGCGCGCGCGCATCGCCGTCCTCACGATGTATCAGGGCGACGAGGACGTCTACCGCGCGATCGAGGCCGGCGCGGCGGCCTGCCTGTTCAAAGACACGTTGTCGAAGGATCTGATTCGGGTGATTCGCGAGGTGTACGCCGGCGACTCCACGTTGGAGCCGCACGTCAAGGCGCTGCTCGACGAGCGCGCGAAGAAACCCGCGCTGACGGCGCGCGAGGTCGAGATCGTCTCACTCGTCGCCGATGGGCTGCGAAACCGCGAAATCGGCATCCGGCTCGGCGTGAGCGAAGAGACGGTGGGCGTCCATTTGCGAAACGTCTTCTCGAAGCTGGACGTCAACGACCGGACGTCGGCCGTCAACGTCTCGCTGCGCCGCGGCATCATCCACATCGACTGATCAGCGACTCAAGAAGGGCGCCCTTAGCCCTCAGCCCTCAGCCCTGTTAAGATTCCCCAGCCAAGGAGGCTCTTTGATGCGATGCCTGCGCCTGTCTTACGTCCTGATCGCCTTGCTTGCCGTCCCGGTTCTGGCCGCACCCCCTGTGCCGTCGACGGCCAAGGCGGAAGAGGTCGGCCTGTCCGCGGAACGTCTGCAGCGCATCCATGAGGTCGTCCAGCGTCACGTCGAGACGCACGACGTGTCGGGCGCCGTCACGCTGGTCGCGCGTCGCGGGCGCATCGCCCATTTCGAGGCGCAGGGCCTGATGGACATCGAATCGAAGAAGCCCATGGCCAGGGACACGATCTTTCGCCTGGCCTCGATGTCCAAGCCGATCGCCGCCGTCGCGGTCCTGATGATGATCGAGGAAGGCAAGATGCGCTTGAGCGATCGCGTCTCGACCTTCATTCCCGAGTTCAAGAACCTCACGGTCGCCGTGGGCAAGGGCGGCACCGCGCCGGTTCAGATGCCGGGACGTGGCGGCGGACCTGGCGGACCGGCCGGACCACCCCCTGAGTTCGACGTCGTGCCGGCCGCGCGTGAGATCACCGTCAAGGATCTGTTGACGCACACGTCGGGGTTCATGAGCGGCGGCGTCAGCGGTGCGGAAGCCAACAGGCTTGCCGGACCGAGAAGGCCCGACGACACGCTCGCGACCTACATCCCCAAACTTGCCGCAGCGCCGCTCGATTTTCAGCCGGGAACGCTGTGGCGCTACAGCGGCCTCTACGGCCTCGACGTGCTCGCGCGCATCGTCGAAATCGTGTCGGCGCAGCCCTACGATCAATTCCTGAAGCAGCGCATCTTTGATCCGCTGGGGATGAAAGACACCGGGTTCGCGCCGACGCCCGAGCGTATGGCCCGCGTCGCGACCGTCTACCAGCGGACGCCGAACGGTCTGCAGCCCGCGCCCAACTCGAACCAGCTCCTCAGCGGCACGTATTTTTCGGCCTCCGGCGGGCTCATGAGCACGGCTGAAGACTACCTGCAGTTTGCGCAGATGCTCGTCAACGGCGGTGAGATGGGCGGCAGGCGGTACCTCGGACCCAAAACGGTCGAGCTCATGGCCTCGAACCACACGGGTGACATGGTGAACGGCCAGTTCGGCAGGCCCGCGCACGGTATGGGTTTCGGGCTGGGCGTGCAGGTGGTGCTGGATCCGGTTGCGGCCGATCTGCGCCAGTCCCCGGGCACGTTCGGGTGGGCGGGCGCCTACGGCACGAACCAGAACATGGATCCCAAGGAGAAGATGGTCTCCATTATCATGATGCAGGGCAGCAGCCCCGCGCTCCAGCGCGACTTCGAAAACGCCATCTGGCAGGCGATTATCGAGTAAACGCAAAACGAAACGAAAACGGAAAACGGAAAACGTAGAACGTAGAACGTAGAACGCAAAACTCCAGAGGACGTGATGAGCAATCGATCACCTATTCTTTCAGGGATGTTGACGGCCGCATTCGCGGCTGTCTCGCTCGGGGCGGTCGTGGACGCACGGCAGGCCCCTGCGGCGGCGAAGGCCCCCGTGGTGAAGGCGGCGGCCGCGGCGCCAGCCAAGCCCTATACGATGCCAAAAACGCCGTGGGGCGATCCCGACATCTCCGGCGTCTGGACGAGCGATGCCGCGATCGGCATTCCCATGCAGCGCCCCGACAGTTTCGGCGGCCGGGCGGAGTTGAACGACGAGGAGTTCGCGGCCAAGCTGACGCGAGATGCGCAAACCCGCAATCGCGCGGAGAATGCGATCGGTTCGTTCAGGAACGACAACGCGTGGCTTGTCAAATCGTTCCGTCAGACGTCGCTCCTCATCGACCCGCCGGACGGCAAGATGCCGGCCGTGACGCCTGAAGCCGAAAAGCGGCGCGCGACTCGCGACCAGGGCACGTTCGGGGCCGGTCCGTTTGACAGCGAGCTGGACTTCACCCTGTACGACCGCTGCGTCACGCGCGGCATCGTGGGCTCGGTGCTGCCGGTGGTCTATGGCAACGGCAACCGGATCATCCAGTCGCCCGGCCAGGTGGTGATCAGCTACGAGATGGTGCACGACACGCGCGTGATTTACACGGACGGCCGCCCGCACGTCGGCAGGAATATCCGCGGGTTTCTCGGCGACTCGCGCGGCCACTGGGAGGGCAACACGCTGGTCGTCGACACGACGAACCTGACCGACAAGACGAGCATCGGCCTGAACGGCAACGGGCTGCGCCACAGCGCCGAGATGGTGATGACCGAACGCATCACACGAGTCGGCTCCGACGAGCTCCGGTACGAAGTGACCGTCAACGACCCGAAGACGTATGTGAAGCCGTTTACCCTGACGTTGCCGCTCATGTCGCCACCCGGATACCAACTGTTGCCCTACGAGTGTCTTGAAGGCAACCACGCCCTCCCGAACGCCCTCAGCGCCGAACGCGCCGAGGACAGGGCGCTCGAGGAGGACGCGAAAAAAGGAATCATCAGGGCCCGCCGCGCGATCACGCAGGACAACGTCAACGCTCCGGTCACCGCGCGGCCGAACGGCGGGGAATAGTGTTAAGGGCTAGGGGCTAGGGGCTAGGGGCTAGGGGGCTAAGGGCTGAGGGCTAAGGGCTGAGGGCTGAGGAGATTGCGATGTTGAATCGACTGACGATGAAGCTCGGCGCTGGTGCAGCCGCGCTGCTCTGCGCGTCCGGCGCGTTCGCGCAGCTTCCAAATCCGTACGGATCGTCGATCACGATTGACACGGCCAAGAAAGTGGCCGCGCCGGCGATCGCCGAGTCTCAGAAAAACAGCTGGCGCATGGCGGTGGCCATCGTGGACATCTCCGGCGATCTCGTGTTCTTCGAGAAGATGGACGGCACCCAGGCGGCGAGCGTCACCATCGCTGTTGACAAGGCGCGTTCGGCCGCGAGGTTCAAGCGGCCCACCAAGGCGTTGCAGGATGCCCTGGCAGCCGGCGGGGAAGGTCTGCGGCTGCTGGCGCTCCAGGGGGCCGTGCCCGTCGAAGGCGGCCTTCCGCTGATCATGGACGGCAAGATCGTGGGCGCCATCGGCGTCTCGGGCGGCACCAGCCAGCAGGATGGTGTGGCCGCCAAGGCCGGCGCCGACGCCGTGAAGTAACGCGACCGAGTCCGGTTGCTGCGCAGTCCTTCACACTCCTGACCGGCAAGCCATCCCGGGGGTGCAGCCGCCAGTCCATTTGACCGACACACGCGGTAAATGGGCTGGCTGCTCGGCGGCATCCTCTATTCCTGCGCCTATGCGACCGCAGGCTGGCTGCTGCATGGCCAGACCGTTGGCCTGAGCTGGTTCCGGGCCGCCGCGCTGCTCGTACCACCGATGGTCGGCACGGTGGTGATCGTCCGGCGGCGACAGACGTGGCGCGGTTGCCAATGGCTGTTCTGGGCGACGATCGCCGTTGGCCTCGCGATGTCGGCGGTGGGCCTGACTGGATGGGCGGCCGACGAGCTGGTGTTCAACCGCGAAACCTGGCTGGCGTGGCCGGCCATCTTCGCGCTCTTTGGCGCCATCGCGCCTCTCTTCGCACTGCTGGCTCAGCCCCATCGCGGTGTCCGCGAGCCGCTCGCCGCCACGACAGCGGTGGACATCGCGGGTCTCACCGTCGTGACTGGTTTCCTCTATTCGTTCTTCGTCACCGCCCCGGACGCAGGGACCGGCCACGCCATTTCGCTGCAGCTCGTGTCCGAGCTCCAACAGGCGCTCGTGATCGCGGGGATGCTGGCGGCGTTGTGGGTGGCCCGCGCGACGCCCTGGCGCAGCACGTACTGGCGGCTCGCGCTCGGGGCACTTGTCGGTTTCGTGACGCTGACGCTCAGTAATTTCGAAATCGGACGCGGGCTGTACCGCGGCGGTTTCGTGTACGACTTCGCGTGGATTCTGCCGTTCGCGTTCTTCCCCTGGGCGGCGACGTCGGCGCCGGCGTCCGAGTCGGCGGACGCCGCGACGACGGAGAAAGGCGATCTGATTCGGCCGCGTCCGTGGGTCATCTTCACCACTGTCGCGATGCTGCCCTTTCTCGACTTCGGCCTCCGCCGCCTCGTGCCGGACGAGGCACTGTCGAGCGTCCGCGATCTCTCGACGGCCGTCACCCTGATTTCGGTGCTCTCGCTGCTGGTTGCCCGCATCGCCGCCGAGCGCGCGGAGCTGCAGCAGGCCGGCACCACGACGTGGCTGCTCGCGCAGGTGCTCGAGCAGGCCCAGGACCTCATTCTCGTGCTCACGCCTGACGGCCGCTGCCGTCACGCGAACAGCGCGTTCTGCCGGGCGATCGGCCGGCCGCGCGAGGAGCTGACGACCCTGGGCGCCGGCGAGCTGATGCTCGCGAACGACACGCTTTCCTGTGAGGACATCCTGGAACAGGTGCGTACCGCGGGCAGCTGGCGCGGATCGCTGACACGCAAGCGCGCCGATGGGACGACGTTTCCCGTGTCGGCCACGCTGACGGCGCTCGTGGACGATCGCGGCGGCGCCAGGCACATCGTCTCGGTCGAACGCGACGTGTCCGAGGACCGCCGCCTGCGAGAGCAGCTGATCCACAGCGAACGGCTGTCGGCCGTGGGTCAACTCGTCGCGGGAGTGGCGCACGAGATCAACAACCCGCTGCAGGCGGTGATGGGTTTTACCGAGCTCCTCATTGAGTCGAAGACGAGCGAAGAGGTCCGGCGCGATCTCCAACAGATTCGCTCGGACGCGGACCGTGCGGCCCGGATCGTCCGCCACCTGCTCCTGTTCGCGCGCCGTTCCACACTCGAGCGATCGGTGGCGGATCTCAACGAGATCGTGCGATCCACCGTCGCCTTGCGCGCGTTCGAGCTGAAGAGCCTGAGCATCCAGCTCGTCGAACACTATTCCAAGGAGCTCCCGCTCATCGTCGTCAGCCGCGAGGAAATCCAGCAGGTCGTCCTCAACCTGCTGCTCAACGCCGAACACGCCGTGCGTGGCGCCGACGAGACCCGCCACATCCAGATTCGCACCGGTGAAGGCGACAACGGCGCGTTCGTGGAGGTGTCCGACTGGGGGCCGGGCGTACCGGCCTCGGTGGCCAGTCGTGTGTTCGAGCCGTTCTTCACCACCAAAGCCGTCGGCCAGGGCACGGGACTAGGCCTGTCCGTCAGCCTCGGCATTGCCCAGGCGCACGGCGGATCGCTCGAGCTCCTGCCGAGCGATCAGGGTGCGTGCTTCAGGCTGACCATCCCGTGCGCCCCGGACATGCGGCTCGAATTGCCGGCCCTCACCACGTCGTCTGCCTGACGCGAATCCCTGCGGATCGCCGCCGAGGTCTACAGCGATCGCGGGAAGTTCAGCAAGTCCTGCTTCTTGTTTTGCTGGTATCGTGTTCCGCGTGCGCTCGACTGCCTTGCACCGATCGCTCTATGGCCAGGTGCTGATCGCGACGGCCATTGGCGTCGCCCTCGGCCATTTCTTTCCGTCGGCCGGCGCGGCGATGAAGCCGCTCGGGGACGCGTTCATCAAGCTCGTCCGGATGATCGTCGCGCCCGTCGTGTTCTGCACCGTCGTGGTCGGCATTGCCGGCGTGGGCGACGTGAAGGCGGTGGGAAAAGCCGGGGTGCTGACCCTGGTGTACTTCGAAATCGTCAGCACCGTGGCGCTTGTCATCGGCCTGGTCGTCGTCAACGTCGTCAAACCGGGCGCGGGGATGAACGTCGATCCCGCGACACTTGACGCCGGCGCCGTCGCGCAGTACGTCACGGCCGGCAGAGGACAGAGCGTCACCGAGTTTCTCCTGGGCGTCATTCCCACGAGCGCGGCCGACGCGTTCGCCAGGTCGGACATTCTTCAGGTGCTGCTGTTTTCCGTGGTGTTCGGCCTCGCGCTCAACAGCACCGGCGCGGCCGGCGCGCCGGTGTTCGAGTTCGTCGAGCGACTGTCGCGCGTGCTATTCGGCATTGTCGGCATCGTCATGAGAGCGGCGCCCATCGGCGCGTTCGGCGCGATGGCGGCCACGATCGGCAGTTTCGGCGTCGGCACGCTCGCGCAGCTCGGCACGCTCATCGTGACGTTTTACGCGACCTCGGCGCTCTTTGTGGGCGTGGTGCTCGGCGCCATCGCGTGGTGGAACGGTTTCGGCATCTGGCGCCTGATCGCGTACTTCAAGGAGGAACTCTTCGTGGCGTTCGGTACATCGTCGTCCGAGGCGGCGATGCCGCAAGTCATGGCCAAGTTGGAGCAGCTCGGCGTCGAGCGATCGATCGTCGGCCTGGTGATTCCCGCGGGGTATTCGTTCAACCTGGACGGGAGCGCGATCTACCAGGCGATGGCCGTCGTGTTCATCGCGCAGGCGACGAATACGCCGCTGCGGGTGACCGATCAACTGGTGCTGCTGGCCGTACTCATGCTGACTTCGAAAGGCGCGGCGGGTGTTGCCGGCGCGGCGCTGGTGGTCCTGGCCGGAACGCTCTCGGCGGCCGGGCGCGTTCCGGTGGCCGGCGTGGTGCTCGTGCTCGGCATCCACCGCTTCATGGGCCAGGCGATGGCGGTCACGAACACGATTGGCAACGCGGTCGCGACGATTGCGATTGGCAGGCAGTGCGCGCAGCTCGACGAGGCACGGCTGCGCGAAGAGCTCGGGCGCCGGTAGCGTCCGGACCGGAGACTAGGCGAACGTCCCGAGCGTGTCGAATCGGCCTTTCAGCACCGTATCCGTGTCGCTGTAGCCCAGCCACTCCTTGATCATCGTGGCGTACACGCGCCGAAAGTCGGTGGTCATCTTCAGGTTGCCGTCGTCGAGGTCGGTCAGGCTCGGCGGTTGACCATAGAAACCGCCCTTGATGTGGTTGAGCGCGCCGAAGACGAACATCGGCGTCGCCGTTCCGTGATCCGTGCCGAGGCTCCCGTTCTCCTCAACTCGACGGCCGAACTCGGTGAACATCATCACCGCGACTTCGTCTGCGCGTCCGAGGCGCGCGATGTCGTCCATGAACGCCCGCACGGCGTCGGCGGTGTACATCAGCAGGCGGCTGTGGACGTCGCCCTGCTGCACGTGGGTGTCGAACGAGTTGCCCTGATACGTGACGTAGTAGAGACGCGTCTTCATGCCGGCCGCGATGAGCGCGGCCACGCGCTGCAGCCCGCCACCGAACGCGTTGCCGATGCCGTAGTCGACCGGCGTGCGATACGCCGCCGACGCCTGGCGGACGAAGTCCGAGCTGTCGGCGGCGTTGCGAGCCGTTGCCGCGAGGAAGTCGAGCGTCGAGTTCGAGGTGGCGCCCGCTCCGGCCAGTGCGCCAAGCGCCCGCTTCTCGTCGTCGGTGCCGTCGCGGCGAAAACGCGCGGGATCGTCGAAGACGAGCGGCGAATGTTTGCCGCTCCGGACCGCCAACGACTGCGACGTCGCGATGTTGACGATGAGGTTGCGCGCGGCGGGGTTGAGATGGCCGTCGGCCAGGCGTCCGAGCCAGCCGAGCGGCTCGCCCGCGTTCGGTACGCCGGTGTGCCAGTAGCTCATCGACGAAAAGTGCGACAGGCTCGGATGCTCGTAGCCGCAGCCGTGGACGACCGCCATCCGGCCGTCCTTGAAGAGGCGCTCGAAGCCGACCATCGACGGATGGAATCCGAAACGGTCGCTGGCCTTGAGCACCTCGCGCTCGGGAATGCCGATGCGCGGCCGGGCGCGGTAGTAGGCCGCGTCGCTGTACGGGACCACCGTGTTGAGGCCGTCGTTGCCGCCCGAGAGCTCGAGCACAACAAGAATGCGCTCGGGATGTGTCTCGATGCTTGTCCCCTGGAGCGCCTGTGCGGTCAGCGCCGCCGACGTGCGGTTGAGGAAGACGGGCAGCGCCGCCCCGATGCCGATGCCGTACAGGCCGCGCGCGAGAAAATCACGCCGCGAACAATTGCAGCTCATGTCATTCCCCTAGCCCCCAAGCCCCCAGCCCCCAGTCCCCAGCCCCCTAGCCCCTAGTCCCTAGTCCCTAGTCCCTAGTCCCTAGCCCCTAGTCCCCAGCCACTAGTCCCAGACCTCTATCCGAGCTGATATTCCGGAGTGCTCAGTATCAGATACAGGAGCTCGCGCAGGGTGGGCTCGAGTTTCTCGCCGGGCTGCACGGACGACGTCCCCAGCTTGCCGCGCAGAAACTCGACGAACACCGAGCGGTCTCCTGGCGCGAGCGGCACGCTCAGGAATCGTTTGACAAGCCCATCGACCACCGCTTCGGGTGTGATTGCCCCCGCGGACGCGACGAAGCGGGTCAGATTGAGATCCGCCACGCGGCGCGGGATGGGCCTCGTGCGCTCGAACGCCATCAGGTAACCGCGGTAGCTGGCGTAGCGCGTGTTGTAGTCTTCGTCGCGTTCGAGTTGCGCATTCGATTCCGCGTCGCCCGTGCCTTCTTTCGTCGCCTCGGTGATGTTCATCCCCTTGGCGAGGTTGTCGCCGACGCGCGCATACGTGGCGGGCATCAGTCGATCCGGCGCGCGGAAGCTCCTGGCATCAGCGAAGAGCACATCGCGGAACAGGTTGCCGCGCTGGAGCAGCGTGGCCGGCGTAATCCACGTCCGGCCGCCCGCCCAGCCCGCGACGTTTGGCGGATCGAACAGCGCCTGCCCGAGCGCGGCCGTCGTCCGTCCGAAGTCGGGGATCGTCGGCAGCTCGCGGAGGCCCATCTTCTTGTACGTCGAGATGATGAGCGCGACCGGGCTCTTGATCTGCGTCGCCGTCGACGCCGGGCTGTAGAAATCCCGGGAGAGGAAGATCCGCTTGAGCAGAACCTTCACCTGGTAGCGGCTGTCACGGAAGCCCCGGCCGAGCGCCGTCTTCACGGCCGGCGAGACGTCCTCGCGCACGAAGTACCGATAGAGCTTCGCCGCCACGAACTCGCCTGTGATCGGTTGATCGAGGATGGTGTCGATGACGTCACGGCCGTCGAGCGGTCCGGTCCTGCCGAGGAAGGTCTTGTCGCCGAAGTCGTGCTGTTCCTTGTCGAACTTGAAGGCGAGCACGTCGTTCGTCCAGCCGGTGAACGCGCGTGCGGCTTCGCGAACGTCACGCTCCTGGTAGTGGCCGACACCCATCGTGAAGAGCTCGAGGAGCTCTCGGCCGAAATTCTCGTTCGGATGCGTCTTGACGTTCTCGCCGTTGTCGAGATACACGAGCATCGCCGGGTCTTCGAGGATGCCGACGAGCAGTTCGCGCAGCGCGCCGGACGCGTGCGCGCGGAGCATCAGGTTCTGCCGCAGCATCATCCGATAGTCGCGAACCTTCGCGTCGCCCGTGGCGAAGTGGCCGTGCCAGAAGAGCGTCAGCTTTTCTTCAAGCGGCCGCGTCGTCGTGAGCATGCGATTCGCCCACCAGACGCCGAGACGCTGTGTCTCGATGCTGTTGGCCCGCAACCCATAGAAGAATTTGTCGACGACAGGTTGCAGCCGGCGCGGCGCGCCGGCCGCGAGCGTCTTCACGCCGAGCGCCTCGCCGTGTTCGCGCGCCAGCCGCACGGCTTCAGCGCGGCTCGGCGGAAACGGATCCATGCCGGAATCCCAGACCCCGGATTCCTCGAAGGCCCTCGCCGCCGTGTCGTCGATCCGCTGGTACTCGACGAGGAAATCGACCGCCTGCTGCGGTGTCAACGACGCGAGGCGCTCGATTTCGTCTGGGGTGCCGCCGAAGCCGGCGCGCTCGAGAAGATGCGCCGCGCGATCGGCGTTCCAGTCGGCGGCCGTGACGGGGGAGAGGTCGTCGGTCCAGGTGGCAGGAGCGCCTGGCGCGTCCGCGAGGGTGGCGGCGGCAAGTCCGCCGCAAAGCAGCGACCAGACCAGGAACCAACGTCCGAATCGGATCGTGATATGACACCTCCCGCGAGGAAACGCTGGCAAATCGTACATCGACCTTTGCGTCAGTTACCAGTGCTGTTCAAGGTATACTCAAGGCTCCGCTTTTCTGAGCACTGCGGCCATGGTGGCCCTCAGCCCTCACCAAAGCTTTTTGTGAGGGCGACTATGATTCAGCGACCGGAAGGTCTCGGTGCGTTCGAGTTCGTCGTCCTGGCCACGCTAAGAGCCGCACAGCTCATGCGTGGCTGCATTCCCAAGGTTGAAGGCGTCCACAAAGCTGCAGTAACGGCTCAGGTGGAGGTGGCAGCCGGAAAAATCATCAACATCCGCGACGCGACGCCAGTCGCAGCGGTGGTGCTCGATTGATGCAAGCGCCGCAGGGGCGAACGAATTAGAGGTGGCTGTGGGTTCGCGTGTCCATCTGATCAATCCCAGCAACGTATCGTTCGGCGTGGCCGTCATCACGCCCCGGTGGCTGTACGTGCTCGCCGCGGCCACGGGTGAGCGGTGGGGCAACCCGATCATCGTCGACGAAACGCTCGAGACGATCGATCCCGCCACCATATCCGCAGGCGATGTGGTGGGCATCGGCATTCACACGGGGAACGCGCTGCGGGGCTACGAAATCGGGCGCCTGGCCCGGGAGCGCGGCGCATGGGTGGTGTTTGGCGGCATTCACGCCACGCTGTACCCCGACGAGTCGCGCGAGCACGGCGGGGCGCACGCCGTGGTGCGCGGCGACGGCGATCTCGTGTGGGAGAAGGTGGTTGCCGATTGCATGGCGGCGCACCCCCTGCCCCTCTACGAGGGCGGACGCGTGGGCGGCGACGATTTCGTCTCCGCCCGGTGGGACTTGCTCCCCGAGGGCCGCTACATGTGGGCCTCGGTGCAGACCGTGCGCGGCTGCCCGAAACACTGTTCGTTCTGTTCGGTGTGGCGCACCGACGGCCAGGAACCGCGTCAACGCGCGGTCGATCGCGTCGTTGCGGAGATCGTCACCCTCCGGCGGCTGGGGTTCAGGTTCATCGCGCTCGCCGACGACAACTTCTATCCCGTGACCCTCGACGATCTGGCGGCCGCCAAGCGCCGGTCGGACCAATCGCGGTACAACGAGCTGCTGGAATTGCGGCAGGAGCGCTTCGAGTTGATGGCCCAGTTGGCGCTGCTGCCCAAGGATCTGGTGCTCTACACCCAGATCACGATGGAAGCCGCCGAGGATCCGTCCTTCCTCGAGGCCATGAAAAACGCGCACATTCGCGGGGCCCTGGTCGGCGTCGAATCGGTTACCGAGGCGGGCCTGAAGGACGTCTACAAAGGGTTCAACCTGGCCGGCGATGCGCTCGTCGCCCGTCTCCGGGCGTTCCGGCGACACGGTGTGCACGTCCTCGGCTCGTTCATTTTCGGGCTGCCGAGCGACGATCGCGCCACGTTCGATGCGACCGTGGCCCTGGCCGATCAAGCCGACCTGACCTTCGCGCAGTTCGTGCTCCTGACGCCGTTCCCGGGCACCATCGATTTCGAGAAATGGGCGGGTGTGGAGAAGAACGCCCAGACGAAAGTGGACGGCGTGTCCATCACGCAGCACTGGCTGATTCCCGACGATCGGCGGCCGAAACTCTTTTCCGAACACCCGACGATGACGCTCGAGGAGATCCGGACCGGAACCCAGGGCGCCTGGGACAAGTTCTACAGCTGGCGTCGTATCTGGGCGCGGTCACGCGTCGTGGAGTCGGTGCGGTCGCGCATCATGTTCGTCATGATCTCGAAGCTCTACCGTCAGATGTACGCGAACACCGGTATCGCGACCGACAGCGCGCGTGTCGCGCGTTCGGCGCGGTGGGCGCGTTGGATGGGGATTGCCTGCCGGCGCTTGTTCCTCGGTTCGCCGATGCCCGATCTGGCGATGCCCAGTCCGAAGCTTCAAACCAACTGAGAGTGCCTCTCAACATCACGCCGGGCGACCCGACAGGGTTGCCTGGCGATGCATGTTGCGCCAGAGGACATGCGGCTATGTCGCCAGTTCGCGCGCCTGTGCCAGCCGAAGTTGTTCATCCAGGGCGACACGGACCCAGTTCGTCGACGTCAGCTGCATGACGGTCCCGCGCGCAGCGGCCCGCTGCGTCGCCCGCGAGAGCCAGGGCAGATACTGCAGGACGGGCGTGAGGTTCCGTGTCCGGGCGTTGTCGATGACATCGGCCAACTGCTGGTCGATGACGAACACGCGGCAGTGGCGGCACGGCAGCAGAAACCGGCATTCATCGCTCGCGCTGCGACGGGCGTCGGCGCTGCCGCCGCACAACGGACATGACCGCCGGTACGCTGACGGTTCCTGCGGTGCGGCGAACGAGTGCGGGTTCAAGCGTTGTGGCAGGGGCCCCTCCTCGTAAACGTGGCTTCCCGCACCCCTGAGCGCGAGCGGCACGGCCGTCCCATTCAGTGCATCATCATGGCTGAGGAGTCTCGAACGAGCGCATCGCTGTCGTCACGGAAAGCCGTGGCGCCCTGCTGTGCCGGGTATCCCACGTAGGTCACCACGGGGATGCCGCGGGTCCGCGGATCGAGTTTGAGCATCGAGAGCAGCTGGAAGCCCTGCAGATCGTCTGTCTCCACGCACACGATGATCCGGTCCGGCAGCGACCGAGTGATCTCGGAGTAGGCGCCCATCGTAGAATCCACGAACTCCACATCGTAGTTGCCGGCCCCGAGCACGTCCTCGAGCGGCGGCCGTTGCCCCGGATCACCGACGACCGCCACCCTCTGCTGGACTGGGCTCACGGCGTCCACAGGATTCGTCGGGCCCACCCGTGGCGTCCTGAGGCGGGCCAGGGCGCTCCGGCAGCGGCTGTACGCGTGCGAGACGCGCAACGCCAGGGTCAGCTGTCTTCTCATCGGATGCCCTCTGATTGCCCAGCCGAAAGACGGTCGCGTCGCCGGTCGCGGAAGTTGGGAAAGGTCCCGCAATCGTCGCACTCGAATTCACACGTCGATCCCGCGCCGATGGAGCGCATGGGCTGCCGGCAGTACGGACAAGGGATCGGATCAGGTGAAGAAAGTCTTGTGAACATTTCCGTTTGCGGTGCCACTCCCGATAAATCGCGCGTTTGACGGTTCACGCTACGAGAGTGAGCACGTGGTGTGCCACGTTGTGTGTCTCTTGGGAATGGCGATCGGGTGGAGGTGAACGCGGCGGTTTGGACGAAACGAAGCGGTTCCATGAAACGAGACGGGTTCTGCGAAATGAAGCCGTTCTACGAAGCGGAGTGGGTCTATGACGGGAGGGATGTCTTCCGCAGATGTCGACGGCGCTGTCGCACGAGGGCTGCCGCGCCGGTCGCGAGGAGTAGCAGCGTGGCTGGCTCTGGATTCGGGATCGGTGGCGCAATCGCCGGTGGCGCCAGCGGGTCGACACTCACATTGTCGAGCACGTAGTAGTTGATCAGTTCACGCCCACCGAATTTCAGCGTCGTTGTGTCGTCGGTCGCCGTCGCCAGGAAATTGTATTCAGTGCCGCCGAAGCGCGGCGCATTGTGCAGGAAGAGCAGGGGCGCGTCATCCCACCACGCGCCGAACTCGTTGGAGCTATCGGTGCGCCCATGAGCGAGCCAGAAGCTGACCTGATAGATCTCGCCGGGCACCGTCGCGAACGTTTGCGACAGGCTGTCGTCTTGGAGGCCAATCGCGCCGAACCAAGCCGCCTCGGTTTCGCCCGGCGGCGTGGCCGACAAACAGCAGCGAACCCGATGGCGCGTAATTGACGGTCCACCCCTCGAACGTGCCCGTTTCGAAGCCGCCGTTGATGATGGGGCTTCCCTGCGCGACCGAGGCCATCGACATCGCGCCCGTCAGCAGCGCCGAGATGGTGAATATTCGCATTGCGGTGCCCAAGTCTGCAATCAGTGGGCCAGACGTGCGGCGCGTCGTTCGGCCGCAGGATAGCTCTGCCAGGCCTCTTTTGAGGGGCGCCGACAGCCCCCGGTGTTCGGCGCCTACCGAGACTTTTTTCTGCCTTAGATCTGAACATGCTCGAAAGCTGTTGCCTAAGTGCCTGAACCGAAAGCCGTTGCGCCCGACGTGTAATTTGGTTGACACGTGTCGTCGGCTTTATAGAATGCGCGCCTCACGGTTCACTGTGTCCCGACGTTCTTTGAGGTCGGGCCCGAACCGTGGAAAGTCCACGGTTCGAATCTAGCGCCGACCTTCCCTCCGAAAAAGGCGGGATGTAAGTCAAAGGGCGAAGCTTTGCCCACTAACTCGGAAGACAAACAAACCATGCCAACTCCATCAACCGTCACGACCCGAGACACTCGCGACCAGCGCGGATCGACCCCGGATCCAGTTCTGTTCCTCGATTGCCCTCAGAGCCACCGCGCTGATATCGAGCGGCAGCTCGCGACGGCGAATCTGAGGGTGGTCTGGGCCGATTCGAGCGAAGCGGCGGTCGCCGAATTGCGGCGCCGCGACATGCCGGTGCTCGTGAGCCTGTCGCGCGTCGCGGTGGCGCTGCAGTTCATCCGGGACCTGCGCGCCCACAACCCGGCGGTGCTGCTGTTTGCGGTCGTCGAACAGGGCCGGGCGGATCTGGCCACCGAAGCCGTCCTCGCCGGCGTTGCCGACGTCCTGCCGTTTCAGCTGACGGGCCAGAGGGTCGCGTCGGCGATTGAGCGCGAGGCGGCCTACGCCGCGGACGGCGAGCTGCCGGCGTCGGTGACCGGTCGTCACGACCTCTACAGCGACTCGGCGGCCATGCGTGAGGTCTGCGCGCTCATTGCTCGCGCCGCCCGCCGTCCGCGCCGGCGTCCTGATCAAGGGTGAGGCCGGCACGGGACGCCGCAGGGTGGCCCGGGCGATTCACGCGGCGACAAGAGCCGGTCGGGGCAATTCGTGACGATCGACTGCGCGGCGTTTCGACGGCGAGCAGCTCGAGCAGGAACTCTTCGGCGTCGCGGCCCGCGTCGACGAAGACCATCTGCCGGCGCACGGGTTCGAGCGCCTGAGCCGCAGCGGTCGTCTGCACGACGCCTTCGACGGCACGCTCTACCTGCAGAACGTCGTCGAGGCGCCGACGCGCGTGCAGCGCCGGCTCGCGCGTCTGCTGCGCGACCGCGAGGCGACGCTCGTCGAGGAGGGCGCGAACGTCGCGTTCGACGTGCGCTGCGTCACGGCCGCCGATCAGAGCATCGAGGTCGCGGTTCACGACGGCCGCGTCGAAGAGGCCCTCTACCGGCGCCTGTCGTCGATCTGCATCGACGTGCCGCCGCTGCGCAATCGCCAGGAAGACATTCCGGCGCTGGCGAACTACTTCATGCGCCAGAGCTGCGCCTCGCTTCAGCGTGCCGCTCAAGCTGTTTTCACGCTCGGCGCTGGCGCTGCTCTCGGCGCTGCCCTGGCGCGGCAACGCGACCGAACTCAAGACCCTGCTGCACACGATCGTGAGCCGTCTCGGCACGCGCGGCATCGGCGTCGAGGCCGTGCTGGCGCACGTGCGTCTCGATGCCGGATCGACCATGCTGATTCAGGGCGGCACGCTGCGCCAGGCTCGCGCGCGGTTCGAGCACGAGTACATCGCCGCGATCCTGCAGCAGCACCGCGGGCCGCATCACGCACGCCGCCAAGGCGCTCGGCATGCAGCGAACGAATCTGTATCGGAAGATGCGGACGCTTCGCGTCGCGCAACCGCGGCCCCGGTAGTGTCGCGCGATCGATCCGAGCGGTATCAGAACCGATACACATCGTGAAATCGTGTTGCTCCAACCCCGCCGAATGTCGATAGTGTCCATGGCGACAGCGGTCCAGTCCGCGTTCGTCTTCGCGGGTTCTAACCTGCAGTAAGGGTGGTGACATGCATCGTGTTCTTGTAATGGCGCTGGTGTTGGCAATGGCGGCGCCGGCGACGGGCGTGCTGGCTGCGGGCGCCGGCCAGGCTCAGGGAGTCGGGTCGATCTCCGGCGTGGCGCACGCCGGCGGCAAAGTCGCGGCGAACATGACGGTTCGTCTTCGCGGTCTGGCGAACGGACAGCTCGCCGAGACCACGACGACCAACGCGGCCGGGCAGTTCAGCTTCGCCGGGCTCAATGCCGGCAACTACGTGATTGAGGTCGTGAATGCGGCCGGCGACATCATCGGGACGAGCGCGACGGTCTCGGTGGCGGCGGGCGCCGCGGTGACGGGCGTGGCGGTCACATCGTCGGCCGCGGCGGCCGCAACTGTGGCCGGAGGGTCGTTCTTCACGTCGACGCTCGGGATCGTGTCGGTCGCGGCGGCGGGTGCGGCGGTGGCAGGCGTGACTGTCGCAGCCAATCGGCCGACGGCGAGCGGTTCTCAGTAAGTCGGCGTTCAGGTGAGGGCCCCGCCCGTCGGGGCCCTCATCGGTTTCCTTCGTTCGCTCCTTTCCACCAATCCTCTGTGTTCCGTTCAACCTTTTCTGAAACGGGTGTGGACCGTGAAGCTCAAATGCCTGCTTGTGGCCGCGATGGTGTGCGGCCTCTGGTCGCCAGCATTCGCGCAGATCGACGCCGGAAGATGCCGCGTCGAAGGCCCGCATCCACGTCGGACCGCTTCACCTGAGTCCGACGATTGCGCTGACCAACATCGGCGTCGACAGCAACGTGTTCAACCAGGCCGATGTCAACAATCCGAAAAGCGATTTCACGACGACCGTGACGCCGCCCGCCGACGTCTGGTTCCACCTCGGCCGCTCGTGGCTCACGGCGACGATCGTGGAAGACCTCGTGTACTACCAGACGTTCGCGAGCGAGCGATCGGTGAATCAAACCTATCGGACGTCGCTCGCTGGTGCCGTTGAACCGGTTGTCGTTCACGGCCGGCGCCGACTACCTGAACGTCCGCGATCGGCCAGGGTTTGAAATCGACGCTCGCTCGCGGCATACCGAGGCCGGTGTCCGCGGCGCGCGCCGAACTGCGTGCGTTCGGCAAGACGTTCGTCGCGCTCACGGCAGCGGCGTTCGACGATCGGCTTCGATCCCGACGCGGTGTTTCTCGAGGCCAACCTGCGCACTCGAGCTGAATCGCACGATGACCGTCCGAGGGCGTCACCGTTCGCCACCAGCTCACGCCGGTCACGAGCCTCAGCGCTCGAGGTCGCGCGACCAGCGGATCGGTTCGAGTTCTCCGGCGGCGAGAGACTCCGACAGCACGCGGATTGTCGGGGCCGTCAAATTCGCGCACCAGAATCAGCGGCTCCGCGTCGTTCGGCTACCGCGATTTCCAGCCCGTTCACGCAGACGTGCAGAGCCTACCAGGGCGCGATCGCCAGCGTCGACGTGTCGGTTCGCGCCCTTTGGCTCGACGCGCATCGGCGTGCAGGCCGGCGCGCGACCTGCAGTACTCGTACGACGTACAACGCAGCCGTACTACGTCGGAGACGGGCGGCGGCCTGTCCGTCACCCAGGGGCTGTTCGGTCCCTCGACGCGGTCGGCGCGAGTCGGCGTCGCAGCAACTGGCGTATCGAGGACGTCATCGGCGCGGTCGGTTGCCCTGCCGGACCGCACTGACTTCGTTCACTTGTTCGGCGGCGGCATCGGTTACCGCCTGGGGGGGGACATGCGAATCGGGTTCAACATCGACAAACAGGAACGAACTTCTGACCTAGCAGGACGCAGCTATGACGGCCTGCGCTATGGAACATCGGTGACGTATGGCTTCTAACAACACACGCTTCGGACGATGCAACTCGGCGGCGGCGGCATTCGTCGATTCTGGCGCTTGCGGCGTCGGCGTTTGCCCAGCGCCTTACCTCCGCGCGGCGGCAACCGACTACGTCGTCGGGCCGCAGGACGTGCTGACGATCACGTCCTACGACCAGGCGGATCTCTCCGGCAAGTTCGCCGTCGAGGCCGACGGCACGTTCACCTATCCGCTGATCGGCCGGTTCAAGGCCGGCGGCCTGACGCTGCGGAAGGTCGAGGACAGCGCTCAAGAAGCAGCTCAAGGACGACGGGCTACTTCAAGAACCCGCAGATCACCGTCGCGGTCGAGACAGTACCGGAGCCAGAAGGTGTTCATCGTCGGCGAGGTGCGGACGCCCGGGCACGTATCCCGCTGTCCGGCGACATGAACCTCGTCGAGGCGCTCGCGCGCGCCGGCTCGACGCTGCCGACGGCGAGCGGCGAGGTGATCATCGTGCACCCGCCGGCGGCAGACGCGTCGCGGGCCCGATCGCTGCCGACACAGGACGACGCCGACGAACATCGTCCGCGTCGACCTCCGGGACCTGCAGAACGGCGCGCTGTCGCAGAACACGGCGCTGCGCGACGGCGACACCATCTTCGTGCCGCGCGCGGAGAGCGTCTACGTGTTCGGCCAGGTGAAGAATCCCGGCGCCTACGCCCTGCAGCAGCAGAACACGACGCGTGCTGCAGGCGCTGTCGCTCGCCGGCGGCGTCACCGATCGCGGCTCGACCGGCACGCATCCGCATCGTCCGCATCGTCAACGGCGAGAAGAAGGAGCTCAAGGTGAAGCTGACCGACGTCGTGCAGCCCGGCGACACGATCATCGTTCCGGAGAGGTTCTTCTGATGTCCGACCAGCTGCAGATTCGACAACCGATCGCACCGACAACGCAGCGCGACCGGAACGACGGCGCGCAGCGGGCTCGCTCCACCGTCCAGCGGCTACGGACGCGAAATCCGGCCGACGATCGAAGCATCCACCTGACTCGACTACGTCAAGGTGCTGTACAAGCGGCGCTGGACGGCGACTGACGGCGTTTCTGCTGGTCGTGGTGACGCGTGGCGGTCTACACGTTCACGGCGACGCCCATCTACGAGGCGCGCGTCCAGATCCTGATCGAGAACGGAGAACCCGAACGTCGTCTCGTTCAAGGAAGTCATCGAGCAGGAACCAGATCGACGGACGACTACTACCAGACGCAGTACAAGATCCTGCAGAGCCGGGCGCTGGCCCGCCGGACGCTCGACGCGCTGAAGCTGTGGGACCATCCGCGTTCAATCCGACCGAAGGCTGCCGACAACGTTCAGCGTTCGTCGCGCGATCGCCGGTCGGCTCGGTGCGTCCGGCTGGTTCAAGCCGGCCAAGCCGATCGAGCCGCCGCGATGCCGGACGAAACGGCGGCGCAGTCGAGGGCCATCGACCGCTTCCTCGCCGAGTCTGACGGTCTCGCCGATCCGCAACAGCCGGCTCGTGGACGTGACGTTCGCGTCGCCGAACGCCGACGCTGTCGGCGCAGGTCGCCAACGCGCTGGCGCGGGCGTACATCGAGCAGAACCTCGAGTTCAAGTTCACTGTCGTCGAAGGAAGCGTCCGACTGGCTCGGCGCAGCGCCTCGGCGAGCAGCGCAAGCAGGTGGAGGCGAGCGAGCAGGCGCTGCAGCGCTACCGCGAGCAGACCGACGCCGTGTCGCTCGAGGAGCAAGCAGAACATCGTCGTGCAGAAGCTGGCGGACCTGAACGCCGCGGTGACGCGCGCGAAGACCGAGCGGATCCAGAAGGAGGCGGCGTACAACCAGATTCGCGACCGTCCAGAACGACCGCGCCGCGCTCGACACGATTCCGGCGATTCTGTCGAACCCGTTCATCCAGCAGCAGAAGGGCGAGCTGGCCGAGCTGCAGCGGCAGCAGGCGCAGCTGTCCGACAAGCTCGGGCCGACGCCATCCCGACATGGTGAAGCTCGGCCTCGCGATCCAGACCGCCGAGGCCAAGCATCCAGGGCGAAATCGCCAAGGTCGTGCAGTCGATGCAGAACGACTACGAGCAGCGCGCTGGCGCAGGAGCAGAGCCTGATGCAGCGCGCTCGAGCAGCAGAAGCGGGACGCGCTGGCGCTGAACCGCAAGGGCATCGACTACGGCGTCGCTCGCAGCGCGACGCCGCGAGCAACCGCCAGATCTTCGAAGCCTGATGCAGCGGACGAAGGAGACCGGCATCTCGGGCGAGCTCAAGACGAGCAACATCCGCGTCGTCGACGCCGCCGAAATGCCGCGGCGCCGGTCAGCCCGAACAAGCCGCATGAACCTGCTGCTCGCGCTGTTCGGCGGCGTCGACGCTGGCCATCGGCCTGGCGTTCTTCTTCGAGTACCTCGACAACCGCATCAAGTCGCCCGGACGAGATCAAGCCGCATCTCGGGCTGCCGTTCCTCGGCATGGTTCCGGCGCTCTTCGGCAAGGCGAGTCGGCCGAATCCGCTCTGATCAGCAACGGCGTGCCCACCAGACTTCTGCCGAGAGCGTTCCGCGCCGTCCGGACCAACGTGCTGTTCTCGTCGACCGACGAAGGCGGCCGCAGTCGCTCGTGGTCACCAGCACCGGGCCCGGCGAAGGCAAGACCGTCGTGGCGACGCAACCTGGCCATGGCGCTGGCGCAGACCGGCCAGCGGGTGCTGCTCGTCGACGCCGACATGCGGCAGCCGCGCGTCCACGACGTGTTCGACGAACGCGCAGGAGCCGGGGCTGTCGAACGTGCTGGTCGGCGACGCGAAGGCCAGCCGACGCCGTGCGCACGACCGGCGTGCCGAGCCTCTGGGTGCTGCCGGCCGGCCACATTCCGCCGAATCCGGCCGAGCTGCTCGGCTCGAAGCGGTTCAAGGACTTCGTGGCGACGCTGACGGAGCACTTCGACTGGGTGATCATCGACACGCCGCCGGTGATGGCGGTGACCGACGCGCCGGTCGTCGCGCACCTCGCCGACGGCGTGCTGTTCGTGGTCGGCGCCGAGATGACGAGCCGCAACGCCGCGCAGACGCGCCGTCGAGCAGCTCGCGAACGCCGACGCGCAGGTTCGATCGGCGCCGTGCTCAACCGCGTCGATCTGCAGCACAACGCCTACTACTACTCGCAGTACTACCGCCGCGAGTACGGCAGCTACTACATCAAGAGCGCCTGACATCGGCGCATCGATTCGCTCGTCTCATCCTCGAGACCTTCATGACACAGGCTCTATCCGGCGCGGCGACGCGGTCGCCGTTGACCTGCCGCGCCGGACGCGGGGACCTCATCGCTTCTGGAACACACACTATGAGACAGGTCGTACTTCCGCGTGGTCGTGAGTTGCCGACGGAGGGCCCCGCGCTGCCAGGCGCTGCGGCGGTCCACGCGTCGAGTCAGTTGAGCCGTTCGTAATGTGCGGCATTGCCGGTTTCTGGACGCCGGAACGCGCCGTCGGCGACGGCCTGTCGATTCTGGGGGGAATGACGGACGCCATCGAGCATCGGGGGCCTGACGCGGACGGGCACTGGTGTGACCGAGAGGCCGGGATGTTTCTCGGCCACCGTCGCCTGTCCATCATCGACCTGTCACCGGGTGGCAGCCAGCCGATGGTGTCGGCCGGCGGCCGCTACGTCATCAGCTTCAACGGCGAGATCTACAACTTCCAGGAGTTACGGTCGGAGCTCGATGGCCACGGCGTCACCTTTCGGGGGCAATCGGACACGGAGGTTCTCCTGGCCGCCATCGAGCGGTGGGGTGTCATCACCGCGCTGCAGAAGGCGGCCGGTATGTTCGCGATTGCACTGTGGGACCGCCGCGATCGCACGCTCGTCCTCGGCCGAGACCGCATCGGCGAGAAGCCGCTCTACTACGGCTGGTCAGGCCACTCGTTTCTGTTCGGGTCCGAGCTGAAGGCGCTCCGGAAGCACCCCGAATGGCGTGGGCAGATCGATCGGGACGCGGTCGCCGTGTACCTGCGGCACAACTACATTCCCGCGCCTCACTCCATCTATGTGGACGTGCGAAAGGTGGTGCCCGGCACGGTCGTGGTGGTCGGTCCCGACCGTCAGGTCCGGGAACAGCGGTACTGGTCGATGGCGGAGGCCGCGGAACGAGGGACGGCGAATCCGCTCATGATGAGCGAGGCCGAGGCGGTCAATGAGCTGGAGCAGGTCCTCGAACGAACCGTTCGTCAGCAGATGGTGTCGGACGTCCCGCTCGGCGCATTTCTTTCGGGCGGCGTCGACTCGTCCCTCGTCGTCGCCCTGATGCAGAAGGCGAGCACGCGCCCGGTCAAGACGTTTACCATCAAGTTCGACGAGGCGCAGTACGACGAGAGCGCGCACGCCCGAGCCGTTTCGGATCACCTGAGGACGGACCACACGGAGTTGAGGGTGTCGGCAGCCGATGCTCTCGCCGTGATTCCGTCCTTGCCCGACGTCTACGACGAGCCGTTTTCGGACTCGTCGCAGATTCCCACGTACCTCGTCTCGAAACTGGCGCGGCAGCACGTCACCGTGAGCCTTTCGGGCGACGGCGGCGATGAGTTCTTCGGTGGCTATCCCCGGTACGCCCAGACGATACAACTGTGGAACAAGCTCAGGTGGAGTCCAAGCGTTGTTCGCCTGCTGTGCGCGCAGGCGCTTCGAAGCGTGTCGGTCAGTGGATGGGACACGTTCCTTCGCCGTGCGCCTGAGTCGTCCTGGACGCGAACGCTCGCCACGGGCGACCGCGTGCACAAGCTGGCGGCCATCCTCACGTTCGGGTCGCTCGAGGCCACCTACCGGCGGGGGATGACCCACTGGCCCGAACCTGAGGCGGTGGCGTTGAATTCGTCCGAAGCGTCAACGGTGCTCACCCGCGAGGCGGAGTGGCCCGCGCTCGGCCAGCCGCTGCATCGGCTCATGTATCAGGACTCCGTCAGCCTACCTGCCCGACGACATCTTTGCGAAGGTCGATCGCGCCGCGATGGCCGTGAGCCTCGAGACGCGCGCGCCCCTTGTCGATCATCGCGTGGTCGAGTTCGCGTGGCAGATTCCCGCGGCGTTCAACTACGCGAACGGCCAGGGAAAACAGTTGTTGAAGCGCGTGCTGGACCGCTACGTGCCGCGCGCCATCATCGAGCGGCCGAAGATGGGATTCGGTGTGCCGATTGACGAGTGGCTGCGTGGGCCGCTGCGCGACTGGGCCGAAGCGCTGCTCGGCGAGGAGCGGCTCAAACGGGAGGGGTTCTTCGACGCCGGTGCCATTCGGCAGAAATGGAACGAGCACCAGCAGGGTCACCGTCGCTGGCACTACCTCCTGTGGGACGTCCTCATGTTCCAGGCGTGGCTGGAGCGGCAATGAGCGCGTTGACGCAGGCGCGCACGTGGGTCGGTGCCTCGACGAATCGCCGGATCCTCGGGGCGGCCGCGACCGTCGCGGTCCTCTCGCTGGTCGTTCGAGCCGCATCACTGGCGAAAGACCTCGTGATCGCCTACCGCTTCGGCATGGGCGATGCGCTCGATGCCTTCCTGATCGCGATATTACTGCCGAGCTTCGCCATCAACGTGGTCGCGGGCTCGCTGAACGCGGCATTCGTGCCGATCTTCATCGAGCTCAGAGAGCGGGAAGGGGCGGCCAGCGCCGACCGGCTCTTTCGGTCCGTCCTCGCGGTCAGCCTGGGGATTCTGGTGCTCGTGTCGGCCGTGCTGGCCGCGTCGTTCTCAACGGCGCTTCCTCACCTGGCCTCGAACTTCAGCGCTTCGAAGCTGGCCCTGACGCGTGAGCTGTTCTGGTGGCTCCTGCCGATGGTCGTGCTCAGTGGAGTCGACCACGGTCTGGACCGGAGTCCTGAACGCCGGCGAGCGGTTCGCGCTTGGGGCCGCGGCGCCGGTGGCAATCCCCGCTGTCGCGGCCCTTGCCCTCGTCGTGGGGGGCGGCCGGCTGGGGATCGAAGCCCTGGCTGGCGGAACGGTCGCGGGGTACGGGATTGCCGCATGGGCGGTCGCCGCCGCAGCTTCCCGCGCGGGCTGGAGCATCACGCCTCGTTGGAGCGGTCTCACGCCGGATCTGCGTCGAGTGATGGAGCAGTACGCGCCGGTCTTCGCCGCATCGTGCTTGATGGGTGGCACGGCGCTCACCGATCAGGCGATGGCTTCCGCGCTGTCTCCGGGGAGCGTGGCGGCACTGAGCTACGGGAACAAGACCGTGGCCCTTCTGACGGGCCTCGTGACGGTGTCACTCGGCACCGCGGTGCTTCCGCACTTTTCACGCCTGGTGGCCCGCTCCCAATGGGGAGCGGTTCGCCACACCTTACGGACATGGGTCCGCCTGATTGCCATCGTCACCATCCCGCTCACCATCCTGATGATCGCCGGCTCGACACCGTTCGTCAGGTTCGCCTTCGAGCGGGGCGCGTTCAGCAGCCACGACACCCGGATCGTCGCGCTGGTCCAGGCCTTGTACGTGATTCAGATTCCGTTCTACACAGCCGGCATCCTGTTCGTCCGGATGCTGTCTTCGATGCAGCGCAACCGCACGCTCTTCTGGGGCACCGGCATCAGCCTGCCGCTCAACATCGCGCTCAACTACGTCTTCATGCAGCGGATGGGAGTGGCCGGCATCGCTCTCTCGACATCGGTCATGTACGTGGTGGCGTGCGCGTATTCCGGATTCATGCTGCACCGTGCCCTGACCGCGATCGAGCACGAAGCCGCGCTGCCGCAGATCGCGATCGCGCCGGTCCTGTCCTACCAGTGAGCCAGATGCAAACCCGAATGCGCGTCTGCCTGGTCATCAACTCCCTCCGCTGTGGAGGCGCCGAACGAGTCGCGGCGACTCTGGCGAACGAGTGGACGCGTGTCGGCCATGACACGTCGCTGGTCACGCTCGCGGCGGCGGAGCTCGACTTCTATGGGCTGGATCATCGGATCGACCGTCGCGGCCTCGACGTCATGGTCCCATCCACGGGCTTCTTCGGCGGCATCGTCGGCGAATGTCTGCTCGTGTCCGTCGCCTGCGGCGGGAGTTCAGAGCGATTCGTCCGGACGTGATTGTGAGCTTCATCGATTCGCATGAACGTTCTCGTACTGATTGCCGCCGCTGGCCTCGGGATTCCGAGTCGTCGTGTCCGAAAGGACCGATCCGCGGATGGCTCCGCTCGGGGCTAGCTGGGAGACTCTGCGGCGCCTGACCTATCGTCGCGCCACGGCCCTGGTCGTTCAGACGCAATCGGTCGCGACATGGGCGTGCGCCTCGTCGATCCGCGACGGGTCGTCGTTGTCGCGAATCCCATCATCGAGTCCTGTTTCGAAGTCGGGCGCAAGAAATGTGACGAAGCGCGTGTTCGGCGCGTCGTCGCCATAGGCCGCCTCTCACCGGAGAAGGGCTTCGACATCCTCATAGAGGCATTCGCGCGTGCGTCCGCGAGGCATCCCGACTGGTCGCTCGTCATCGCAGGTGAAGGGCCGCTCGCCGGCTCATTGCGGGAACAGGCCGACCGGACGAGCTGCGCCGACCGCATCGTGTTCGCAGGGCTAGTCAGGAAGCCCGAGGAACTGCTCGCGCATTCAGAAATCTTTGCGCTGTCCTCGCGTCTGGAAGGGTTTCCGAACGCCCTCGTGGAAGCCATGGCCTGCGGTTGCTGCGTGATTGCGACCGACTGCCCGTCCGGTCCGGCCGAGATCATCACCGACGACGTCGATGGAGTACTGGTGCCGGTCGGCAACGTCGAGGCGTTCCAGGCGTCGCTCGAGGCGATGATGGCCAGCGGCGCCGACCGGCGTCGCCTGGGCGCGGCCGCCGCGGTGTCCGCCGAGCGCTTTCGAGCCGAAGGCATTGCTGAACAGTGGATTCGCCTGCTGAGGTCGGTGTCGGCGTGCGAGTGGGCTGCCGTAACCGCCCATCTACCCGCCGACGAGCTTCAGTTCACGCCGGAGAGATAGATGAGCCGTTACCGTCAAGTGCTTGCCGTTGTCGCCGTCGTCCTGTTTTTTTCTGGGGTCGATCTCTATCTGTTCCTCGCCGAGTACGTGACGGTGACGCCCAGGGACTGGGTGACGCTCTTTGGCATGCTCCTGACGCCGCTGGTCATCCACCTCCTCTACCGTCAGGAGATGATCGCAAGGCAACTGAGCCGGATTGCCATTTGGTCTCTGGCCTACATGACGATCTCGGTCCTCTGGTACAGCTTCGCGCCCTCCGATGTCGCCCTGCAGGAACTGCGGGATCGGCTGCTGTCCGTCTGTTTTCTGAGCCTGGCGGGTTTCGTCCTCATCACGCCCGAGTCCCGAAAGGCCGCAGCTGTCGCGGCGATTGCCGTCACGCTCATCACGATCGTCGTCAACGGCATCGAGATGGTGCAGCCGGACTGGTTCTTCATGCAGGTGTCGACGCGCTCCTCGGGGCTGTATGGAAACGCCAACCAGTGCGGGACCGCGCTGGTGATTGGGATGATCATCGGATCGCCGCTGGTTCCGCGCCGGCTGCGCCTGTCGTTCTGCCTGCTTGTGGGTGTCGGCGTCGCGATGACGTTTTCGCGAAGCGCCATCCTCGGTTGGGTGATGGCGTCGGCCATCACGCTGGCGCTTGATTCGACCAAAGCGCGGGCCCGCGATCTCGTGATCGGCGGCGTGGCCGCCGCCGCGTTGCTGCTCGTCCTGCTTCAGGGCGCCGTGACGTTGGGCTTCGTGGATGGATTCACGCTCGACGACAACCAGTCGGATCGCGTCTCGTTCTTCAAGACGTTCGAGGCTTCTGACGACGCCGCGCAGGAACGGAGGGACGTCGCCTCGAAAGCCTGGGGGATGGTCGCGGCCAACCCGGTGCGGGGCAACGGTCTTGCCTCCACCGTGCAGTGGACCGAGCGATCGGCGGCGCACAACATGTTCCTGTATTTGATGGCGGATCATGGCGTGCTGGGCGCGTTCATCCTTCCGGCACTGTTGATGTGCGTGTTCCTGGGGCGCCCCAAGGCCGCGCCAGTGTCACATTGGGCTTTCTGCATCTTCACGACGTTTTACGCGTTCTTCAGCCACAACATCCTCGCGGAGCGCTACTACCTGTTCGCCATTGCGTTCTTTGCGATGGGAGGAACGGTCTTGGCGCAGGCGGCGGTGAGCGGTCGGCTGGTCCGCGCTTCACGGTCTCTCGCCAGACCAACGCGTGATTCGTTTCCGACGGTCGTGGCGGCGCAATGAGCACCGGGTCGGTTGACGCCTCGATGCCTCGCGCGGCCCTGGACGCCGCCGGGGAGTGGCGACAGCGCCACACTGTGCCGGTCGCGCGAGAACGGGCGGCTGCCCCGACCCGCCTGGTTGTGCTCCTCCGCAAGCTTGATGTCGGCGGAGCAGAGCGTCAGATCATCGAGTTTGCGAAAGGGCTGTCCGGCAGCGGTACCGACCTCACACTCGTGTCCTTTTACGATGGCGGCGAGCTGCTCGAGGCGGCGACCCGCATCGAGGGCGTGCGCTGTGTGAGCCTGCACAAGCGTGGACGGTGGAACGCGCTGTCCTTCCTCGTAAGAGCCGTGCGCACGATTCGCGCCCTCCGTCCAGACGTTGTCTACGGGTATCAGAGCGTCGCCAACGAGCTGGCGCTCGTCATCGGCAAGCTCGTCGGAGCGAGGGTCGTCTGGGGGATCCGCGCCTCCAACATGGACCTGGCGCAGTACGACTGGCTGTGGCGCGTCACGTTCCGAGTGGGCGCGCGTCTCTCCCGCCTTGCGGATCTCATCATCGTGAACTCGGAATGCGGCGCCCGCTATTTCGCGAGCCAGGGCTACGCGCGCGGCCGGATGGTCGTGATTCCCAACGGCATCAACACCCGGCAGTTCGCGCCCGATCGAGCGGCTGGCCAGGCCCTGCGCGCCGAATGGGGCGTAGGCACGGAGACGCCGCTCGTCGGGATCGTCGCGCGTCTGGATCTCATGAAGGACCACGAGACGTTTCTCCGCGCCGCCGCCCTCGTTCACGCCACACGGCCGGACATCAGGTTTGTGTGCGTCGGCGACGGCGCTCCGGCCTATCGCCGCATGCTCCTCGATCGCTGCCGGGAGCTCGGTCTCGAGTCCGTCGTGCAATGGACGGGAATGGAGCGCCGGATCACCGCGGTGATGAGCGCCGTCGACGTGCTGTGCTCGTCATCCGCGTTCGGGGAGGGCTTCTCGAATGTCATTGGTGAGGCGATGGCGTGCGGCACGCCATGTGTCGTCACCGACGTGGGGGACTCGGCCATGCTGGTCGCCGACTGCGGCGTCGTCGTGCCTCCACGATCGCCGGAAGCGTTGAGCGCCGCGCTGCTGTCGCTGTTCGCGCTCGAGCCAGAACGGCGGCGGCTCATGGGCAGACAGGGGCGCAAACGGGTGGAGGAACACTTCAGCGTGCCCCGGCTCGTCACCAAGACCCGGTCGGCTCTGGAGTCGCTCGCGTGATGAGGATTCGAACGACCCATCTCATCACCGGCCTGGTGCAGGGCGGCGCCGAGATGATGCTCGCGCGGTTGCTGTCGCGCATCGATCGCGATCGGTTCGACTGCGAGGTCATCTGCCTGGGCGAATCGGGTCCAATGGCCGATCGGATTTGCGCCGCCGGCGTGCCGCTCACGATCCTCGGCATGCGCAGAGGACGCCCATCGGTGAGCGGCCTGTACCGTCTGGCGAGCGAGCTGCGTCGTTTTCGCCCGCACGTGCTGCAGACCTGGCTCTATCACGCGGACATCGCCGGGTTGATGGCGGGGCGGGCAACCGGCGTTCCGGCCATCGTGTGGAACATCCGGGCGACCGACATGGACATGACGCGATACCGGACCATGTCCGCGCTGACGCTCCGGGCGTGCGCGCGGTGGTCGCATCAGCCGACCGCGGTCGTCGTGAACTCCCAGGCCGGCCAGCGTTATCACGAAGGCCTCGGGTACCGTCCGCGCCGCTGGGTGCTGATTCCCAACGGCGTCGACACCACGCTCTTCAAGCCCGATGAACAGGCGCGCCTCGACGTCCGGGCCGAGCTGGGTGTGTCGTCAGACGCCATCCTGGTCGGATCCGTCGCCCGCTTCGATCCGATGAAAGACCAGGCCGGCCTGCTGCGCGCGGCAGCGACGGTGGCGCGGAATGACGCGCGCGTCCACTTCGTGCTCGCGGGAGCGAATGTCGACCGCGACAATCCGGTACTGAGAGACGCCGCTGCGGACCCGCACCTGCAGGGCCGTGTGCACCTGGTGGGGCCGCGCCGCGACGTCCCGCGGCTGATGGCCGCGCTCGACCTGGCCGTGTCGTCCTCGTCGTACGGCGAAGGGTTTCCGAACGTGCTGGCCGAAGCGATGTCGAGCGGAGTCGCGTGCGTCACGACCGACGTCGGCGACTCGCGCGTGATCGTCGGCACGACGGGTGAAGTGGTGGCGCCGAACGACCAGCGGGCTCTGGCGTCGGCCATCGGCCGAATGATTCAACTCGACCCGGACGAGAAAGCCGCGAGGGGCCGGACGGCTCGAGCCCGAATGGTCGAGGAGTACGACCTGCCCATCGCCGTCGCCCGATACGAGCGGCTCTACGAGTCGCTGCTGGAGGCCCACGCATGTGCGGCGTGACCGGTCTGTGGCCTACGCGAGGCGCCTCGCCAGAGTACCTCCACGACTGCGCCACTCGGATGGCTGACGCCATGGTCCATCGCGGACCCGACGATGCGGGCGTGTGGGTGGACGCGAGTGCGGGGTTCGCGCTGGGCTTCAGGCGGCTGAGCATTCTCGATCTGTCGGCCGCCGGCCACCAGCCGATGTTGTCGATCGATGGGCGCTATGCGCTCGTGTTCAACGGAGAAATCTACAACCACGCGGAGCTCCGGCGCGAGCTCGAACAAACCGGCGCCCGGTTCCGAGGCGGATCCGACACAGAAGTCATTCTCCAGGCGGTGGCGGCCTGGGGCGCCGTGCCCGCGCTCACGCGACTGTGGGGCATGTTCGCGATCGGCGTGTGGGACCGCCAGGAGCGCGAGCTCGTGCTCGCGCGCGATCGGATGGGGAAGAAGCCGCTCTACTATGCGCTGACGTCGAAGGGCCTGTTGTTCGCCTCCGAGTTGAAGGCCCTGGTCGCCTGTCCCGAATTCACCCCCAGAGTCGACCGCAGCGCGCTCGCCGCGTTCACACGCTTCGGGTACGTGCCTGCGCCGCAGAGCATTTACGAAGGCGTGCGCAAATTGTCGCCGGGCTCGTATCTCCGTCTGCGGGAGGGCCGCGCCCCTGAGATCGACGCGTACTGGCGCGCCGAGACAGTCGCCGGAAACGGGCTGCGTACTCGCCGCCAGCTCTCCGATGAGGATGCCGTCGACGAGCTCGAAGCGCTGCTGGGCGACGCCGTCAAGCGCCGGATGGTCGCCGATGTGCCGCTCGGCGCCCTGCTGTCGGGCGGCATCGATTCGTCGGCGGTCGTCGCCCTGATGCAGGCCAACAGCCGCGACAAGGTCCGGACCTTCACGATCGGTTTTCACGAGACGGAATACAACGAAGCCCATGCCGCACGATCGGTCGCCCGCCACCTCGGAACGGAGCACACCGAACTGTACGTGGATCCCGCGCAGGCGCAGGCGCTCGTCCCGAGGCTGCCATCCGTCTATGACGAGCCGTTCGCCGATCCGTCGCAGATTCCGACGATGCTCGTATATGAGCTGGCGCGGCGGCATGTCGTGGTCGCGCTGTCTGGCGACGGCGGCGACGAGCTCTTCGCCGGGTACACGCGGTACGAGTGGGCGAACAGGATCTGGCGCGGCCTCGCGTTCCTTCCGCTGGTCCTGCGCCCGGCGGCGGCCCGTGCGATCCGCGGCGTACCGGTGAGCACGCTGAACGGCGTCTACGGGCGGTTCGAGCCCATGATTCCGCGCGCGTGGCGGCAGACGCTGCCCGGAGACAAACTCTACAAATTCGCCGCGACGCTCGACGCAGCGGACCCCGACCGCCTCTACCAGCGTCTCGTCTCGGTCTTCCAGGCGCCGGAGCACCTCGTGATTGGAGGAGTGGAGGCGCCCTCGTCCATTCTCGATCCCCGCTTCAGAGACGTCGTGCCGGATTTCACCGAGCGGATGATGTTGCTCGATCAGCTCACCTACCTGCCCGACGACATCCTCGTGAAGGTCGATCGGGCCAGCATGGCGGTGAGCCTCGAGGCGCGATCGCCGCTCCTCGATCACCGCATCGTGGAATGGGCATGGGGCCTGCCCCTGGACTTGAAGCAGCGGCGCGGCGAATCGAAGTGGGTGCTGAGGCGGATGCTCGAGCGATACGTGCCGAAGTCGCTCACCGACAGACCGAAGATGGGATTCGGCGTGCCGCTCGATCACTGGTTGCGCGGCCCGCTCAGGGACTGGGCGGAAACCCTGCTCAACGAACGCCGCCTGCAGACAGAGGGATTCTTCAACCCCGCGCCCATTCGCGCGATGTGGCAACAGCACCTGGCCGGCCACGGCAATCACCAGAACCGCCTCTGGTCCATCCTGACGTTTCAGGCATGGCGAGAGGCCTGGAACGCAGCCTAGGAGACGACAGACACCCATGAGTAGCCATGCCATCGAAATAGCGCGCGGCGAGCGCTTCGAATTTGGAGCGAACTGGACCTCGTTTCTGGAGACCGTCGACGATCAACGCATCCTCGAGGCCGAGCGGTCCATGCGCCACCTGCTGGAACAGCCCGTGCTCACCGGACAGCGGTTTCTGGACATCGGGTGCGGCAGCGGCTTGTTCAGTCTCGTTGCGCGCCGGCTGGGCGCGATCGTGCGATCGATTGACTTCGACCCGCAGTCAGTCGCCTGCGCGACGACGCTGAAGCAGACGTACTTTCCGGGCGATGCCGGATGGACGGTAGAAGAGGGGTCGGCGCTCGACGCTGAATACCTGCAACGCCTGGGAGAGTTCGACGTCGTCTACTCGTGGGGCGTGCTCCACCATACGGGGGACATGTGGCGCGGTCTGGACCTTGCGGCCGCGCGCGTCGCGCCGGGCGGGGCGCTGGTCGTCGCGCTGTACAACGATCAGGGCGGCAGGTCCGCATTGTGGCGGAGTGTCAAGAAACGGTATTGCTCCGGCCCGGTTCAGCGCGCCCTGGTCTCCGCAGTCTTCATGCCTTTCCTTGCGGCGGTCGCCGTCTATAGCTGTCTCCGTGTGCACCGAAACCCGTTCACGTACTTTACGGAGCACAAGGACCGAGGCATGTCGGTGTACCACGACTGGAAAGACTGGCTGGGCGGTTACCCGTACGAAGTGGCGCGCCCGGAGCAGGTGCTCTCCGCCCTTCGCACCCGCGGCTTCAACCTCGTGAATCTTCGCACCGTGTCCGGGCACGGCTGCAATGAGTTTGTGTTCCGTCGCACGAAGTGAAGAGCGGTGTCGAGTCCTGAGTGGATCGTGCCAGTGAGGGACGTATGAAGAGCGTGGCTACGGCAACCTACAACGAGCGTTTGTTCGATGGGGGAGACCTGCGCGGCTTTCTTCATTCCGCGCGCTTCCGCTGGTTTGCGTCGCGCCTGCGGAGTCTCGGACTTCAGCCGGACTCGGTCTGCGAGCTTGGCTGCTACGACGGCAAGCTGATCAACTACCTGCCGCAGGCGCCTGGGCGCTACGTCGGCTTTGACGCCAACTGGGAAAACGGACTGGAGTTGGCCGCCGAGCGCTGGCGCGGTCACCCCGAATACGCGTTCCGTCTCTGCCGGACGCCGCAGGAGATGATCCTCGACGAACACGCCCGCTTCGACATCTCGGTCGTCATGGAGACGCTCGAGCACGTCTCGCCGGATATGGCCGGAGCGTATCTGGAGCGCCTGGCACGGCACACCACGGGGTACGTGTTCATCACCGTACCGAACGAGAAGGGACCGCTGTTTCTCGCCAAGTGGGCCGCCAAGCGCCTGTTGTCGCACCCCATCGAAGACAACGAGCAGTACACGCCGTCCGAGCTGTGGAACGCGACGATCGGCCGGATGGACAGGGTCGCGAGACACGAGCACAAAGGGTTCGACTACCAGCACTTGATTCGCGAAGTCTCCCGCTACTTCGACGTCGTCGAAGTATCCGGAACCCCGGTCGGCTTTCTGCCCACATGGATGAGTTTCGGCGTTGGCATCGTCGGGAGGCCCAAGTGACTGCCCCCGCGCGGCGTTCGTCGATGGCCCTGGCCCCGGTTCCCGCGAAAGTGATTCTCTTTGCCAACACCGACTGGTATCTCTACAACTTCCGGTTGTCATTGGCCCTCGCCCTGAAGCAGCAGGGAACTGACGTTCTGTTGATTTCACCTCCAGGCGCTTACTGCGAGCGCTTCGCGTCGTTCGGACTCAAGTGGAAGTCGCTGCCGTTCGAGCGGCGGAGCCTCAATCCGCTCGGGCAGGCGAGAACCATCGCCAGGCTCGCACGCATCTACAAGGCCGAGAAGCCCGATGTGGTGCACCACTTCACCATCAAGTGTGCGGTGTACGGTTCCGTGGCGGCCAGGTGGGCCGGCGTTCCTGTCATCGTGAACGCGCTGGCCGGTCTCGGATCGGCCGGCGGTCATACACCCTCAGCTGGTCACCGGCTCGCGAGGGTACTGGCGTTCGTAAGTCTCAGGTTTGCGCTGCGCAACACCCACGTGATCGTGCAGAACCCCGACGACCGCGCGCTGCTGATTCGACGCAAGGTCGTCCGTGCCGGAGCCTGTGAGCTCATCAGAGGCTCCGGTGTTGATCTCACCCGTTTTCAACCGACACCCAAGACGACTCCCGCCATCACGGTTCTTCTGGCGTCCAGGCTGTTGTGGAGCAAGGGCATCACGGAATTCGTCCAGGCCGCCGAGGCCGTCCGCTCGCGTTACCCCCACGTCCGCTTTGCGATTGCCGGGGACATGGATCCCGGCAATCCCGAGACGCTGGAGCCCGAAGATCTCGAGCGGCTGGATCGGCACTCGAAGGTCACGCTGCTGGGACACGTCGACGACATGGCGGCGCTGCTCGCGCAGACCGACCTGGCGGTCCTGCCGACGTCCTACGGAGAGGGCGTGCCGCGCATTCTGGTGGAAGCGGCCGCCTGCGGTCTCCCATTGATTGCGACCGACGCGCCCGGTTGCCGGGAGATTGTGAAACCGGGGGCCAATGGGTATCTCGTGGGCGCCCACGACGTCGACGCGCTGGTCGCGGCGATCGAGCGACTGGCCGGCGATTCCGAACTCAGAGCCGCGATGGGGGCCGAGTCGCGCCGGATTGCCGAAACGGAGTTCGGAGAAGACATCGTTCTCGGGGCGACCATGCGCGCCTATCGGTTGCGTTCGCGCGAACGTGCGGTCGAGTGGGCGACGAGCCCTGCCACGGATCTGACTGTGCGCGATTCCGCGCTGGCCGGGCAAAGGAACGGAGCGTGACGACTCTGGTGGGCTACCGGGTGCCGGCCCTGAGGCACGACAGGGTCTCCGCGGTGACACAACACGACGTTCTCGCCTGGACGCGCAGGCTCAGCCTGGTCGCCGTGGGTTGGGGCGCATTGGCGTTCGGGGGAGTGTACCCATGGGCCTACTGGCCGCTCGCGCTGGGGTGTGCGGTGGCCGGACTGCTCGGCCTTGCCACGAAATCGACGGCATCACGCGCCGTCCCGCCAACCCTGTCGATCGCCGTGGCGTTGTTCGGGGGCGCCGTACTGCTGCAGTTGATTCCGCTGCCTCTCCCGGCCATGACCCGCATCAGCCCGGCAGCGTCCGCGACGCTTCGTGCCTATAGCCCTATCTTCGCGGCGGGTCTCGAGAATCGTCACGCGCTGTCGATCCAGCCGGACGCCACATGGACCGCACTGGCACTGCTCGTCGCGTTCGTGCTCCTGCTGCTGGGCACGGTGCGCGCGCTGTCCACAACGGGGGCCAGGCGCCTCGTCGAGGGGCTCACGATTCTCGGCGTGGTGCTGGCGCTCATCGGGATTGTTCAGAAGCCGCTCTTCACCGGCAGGATCTACGGCCTGTGGATCCCGCAGACGACGGACGGCAGCGCGTTTGGCCCGTTCGTGAACAAGAACCACTTTGCCGGCTGGATGCTGATGGGGCTGCCCCTCACCGTCGGCCTGCTGTGCGCGGGCATCGCCAAAGGTCTTCGGCGTGTGAAACCCGGCTGGCGCAATCAGTTGCTCTGGCTCGCGTCGCCCGACGCAAACCGCTTGATCCTGATTGGCGCCGCCGCGATCCTGATGGCGCTGTCGCTCGTGTTGACGATGTCGCGTTCCGGAATGACGGCTTTCGTCCTGTCGCTCGTCCTCGTCGGGTGGTTCGTCGTTCGCAGCCTGCAGAGCGGGTGGCGCAAGGCCGCGGCGATTGTCTACCTGATGTTGATGGCCGCCGTCGTGATCGGTTGGACGGGCGCCGACAGAATCGTGACGCGCTTTTCGACGACGGCCAGCGAGTTCAAGGAGCGCCAGGGTGCGTGGGAAGACGCCTTGACGATCGCGTCGGCCTTTCCGGTTTCCGGGACCGGCCTGGGCACCTACGGGGTCGCGACGCTCTTTTATCAGCAGCACAATCTGACGCGCCACTACGCGCAGGCGCACAACGACTACCTGCAGCTGCTCGCCGAGGGCGGCGCGCTGCTTGCGATTCCGGCGGCGTTCGTCATCCTGGCGCTGGTGCTGGCAACGATTCGGCGGGCTCGCGAAACCGATGCGGGCAGCACGTCCTACTGGCTCCGCGCCGGCGCCATCACCGCCATCGTCGCCATCGCGCTGCAGGAATCTGTGGATTTCAGCCTGCAGATGCCCGGTAACGCGGCGCTCTTCGCCATGGTCTGTGCCATCGCGGTGCATCGAGCGCCGCGCTCACGGAAACCATCGTCGACTGTTCGTTCATGAGTCGAATCCAAAGTTCCACCGCGACCTGCGCCTTGTGGCTGTTCGCCAGCCTTCTGATCGTGTTCACGCTCGCGCCGTTGTCCGTTGAGGCGGGCCAGAGTGGCGTTGTCCTGTCAGGGATACCTACCGGCACGACCAAGGAAACAAATCCCGAGATCCACGTCTCGGCGCCGGGCGCGGTCTGGTACAAGGTACAGCATCAACGGCGCACCCTACTCCGACGAGATTCCCATCTCGACGTCGATCAATTTCAGGGCAGATGTCCGCTTCGGCAATCGTACGTTTCTGGCCGGAACAGGAGATCTCCTCAGCTTCGTCAGTCTCCGGACCACAGGCGACTCGTTTCCGCCGTTTCTCAGCAGCGTGGCGCTCGATGACGTCCAATCGCAGCTGCAGATCACCTACGTCCTCAACAGAATCCGCGCGACCGTGGGCGCCGAGAACGTCCTGAACATCTGGGGACCGGGCGTCGAGGCGCTGAACGCGACATTGAAGGAGAAGGTTCCCGCAGCGGCTCGCTACGAATTGAGCGCGTTTGCGGTGACTGGAGGAAAGCTATCCAGGGAGACAGACGTTGACTCCACCCGGAGGTTTGGTCTGTTGCTGGCGCCCAACTCCGGTTCGCTGACGCTGACTCCGACGGTGAACAACAGTCAGACGGCGATCACGGTGAACGGCCAACCCGTGGCCTCCGGCAATTCCTTCGTGCTGCCGCATCC
The DNA here is from genome assembly GCA_963755195.1 of uncultured Acidobacteriota bacterium. Classification (GTDB taxonomy): domain Bacteria; phylum Acidobacteriota; class Vicinamibacteria; order Vicinamibacterales; family CAVVIG01; genus CAVQJU01. Next base: position 561,058 of record CAVWIZ010000004.1, read on the forward strand.
AGCTGACGGGTCGTCCATAACACTGGCGACGGCCGGGCCGGATGGAAGCCACGTCAGCTACACGATAGAAGTCACCGAAGACGCCTCACTCGACCAGACGGACTATCGCGGGTACTACCTGCGGGCATTCAATCCGGCGACGTCGTACGTGAGCATACGAAATACCGGCACGGGCACGGTGGCGTATGGCATGACGTTCAACGACAAGCTCGGGTTGACGAAGCAGGGGATCATCCACGAGATCCAGGCGCTGGCACCTGAGTATCCGGACGAGCCCATGCAGCGCAAGGTGTGGCGGTTCATTCGGGCCAACAGATACCACTGGGATCCGCTGACGGAGGCCCCATGGTTCTCGTCGGTGGCGCTCTTCTTCAATTCGGCAGGTTTTGGATATTGCGACGACAGTGCCTCGCTGTTTCAGGAATTGATGACCGGCCTGGGCTATACGGCCCGCGTCTGGGGATTGAACGGCCACGTCGTTGCTGAAGTGCTGGTAAACGGTCGGTGGGAAATGTGGGACCCGGATCTCGAGGTGTATTACTACAATCGAGATGGGCTCGTTGCGGGCGTGCAGGAACTCGTGAACGACCCGACGCTGATTGGAGATCCCGACAATCCGATCCTGCCGGCCGGCGCCTGGCCCTATCAGCAGACTGTCGCAGACATCTACGCGAGCGCCGGCGACAACTTCCTCTACCCCCCGGCATCGTTCACTGAGTTTCCTGTGACCCTGGAGATCCCGGCCGGTGGTACTTTCGAGTTCCCTGATCTCTACGATGCGCCCCTTGTGACCCAGTACTTGTCGATGGTGCCGTCGTACACAAACGCGCGCCTCGTCGTTCCCGCGGGATTCTCCGGCACACTCAGCGTGCCTCTGATTATTCATTCCATTGGATGGTCGAGCCACCCGAGCATCTCCGTGATCACGCGGAATGCGGCAGGAATCTGGGACGCTCAGCCGACGGCCGCAAGCTGGGAAGTGGATTGTCTACCTCCCGTCACCACGGCCAGCCAGCCGTCCGGTCACTACAATCCGAATGAGCTCGTGACCCTGGTGGCGAATGAACCGGCGACGATTTACTACACCACCGACGGAAGCACGCCGACTGAAGCCTCGGCTGTGTACTCGGCGCCTGTCGCAATCTCCAACGGTGGTTCGGTCAAGTTCTTTGCCGTTGATGCTGTCGGCAATCACGGACTGGTGAGGGGGTATGGCCCAGCCGTCAGCCAGGTTGCGTTGCAGATCTCCGGCATGAACGCTACCACCGCCAGCTTCGCGGCAAGCGCGTCGGGCGGCACGGGCATCTACGAGTACCAGTACCTCTTGAGAGACACGCACAGTGTGTGGTCGATCGTCCAATCCTATGGCGCCGCCACCACGTGGTCTTTCGATAAGACGGGCGCGACGCCGGGGTCATACCTGCTGGTGGTGTGGGCTCGCAATGCAGGAACGACCGTCGAGTACGACGCCGAAGCGTGGGTGGCGTTCTCCGTCACCGTCAATCATGCACCGATCCTCGCCAACCCTGGCGACCAGGTGAACGCGGACACTTCGAAGACTTATCCGGAAGGAGTGCTGGCCGATGCGCCGCTGGCCTACTGGCGGCTCGGCGAGACGAGCGGCACGAGCGCGGCCGACAGTGCCGGGACGAATCCGGGCACCGTGTTCGGCGGCGTCGACGCTGGGCCAGGCGAGGCGCGCTCGCCGACGGCAACCCGGCGATGCTGTTCAACGGATCGACCGGCTACGTTGAGGTCGCCAATCCGGCGGTGTCCCTGGCGGGCGACCTCACGATCGAGCTGTGGCTCAACGTGTCGCTGGCGACGCGGCAGACGCTGATCTCGAAGGACTATCTGCACGAGTTCGAGCTCACGCTGGAAACGTCGGGACAGCTCAACTTCTATCAGGGCAACGGCGACGACGTACGAGGAAATCCCGTTGGCCTTCGGCGACGATCACCGCCAACACCTGGCAGCACGTGGTGGTGACCCGCACGGCGGCGACGAAGACGATTCGGCTTCTACGTCAACGGGGTCGCGAAGGGCAGCGGCACGTACACGACCGCCGGTGGCGACGGGCACGACGGCCGGTGTCGATCGGCCGCAGCGACGACGGCGCCAAGTATGTGAACGGCCGGCTCGACGAGGTCGCGCTCTATCCGGCGGCGCTGAGCGCGGCGCAGGTCGCGACGCACTATGCGCTGCGGACATCGGTCGGCGGCGCCACCGTCGTCGCGCTGCAGCTGATGGCGAGCGATCCGGACGGCGACGGCCTGACGTACAGCGCGACGGGCTTGCCGGCGGGGCTCGACGGTCAACACGGCGACGGGCCTGATCTCCGGCACGCTTGTCCCCGGCGAGCGCGGGCATCCATCAGGTGACGGCCACGGCGTCCGACGGCAGCCTCTCGCACAGCCAGACGTTCACGTGGACGGTCACGCACGTCAATCGGGCGCCCACGCTGACGAGTCCGGGCAATCAGACGAGCGCCGAGAACGCGAGCATCTCGCTGCAGTTGGTGGCCAGCGATCCGGATGGCGACGCGCTGACCTACAGCGCGACCGGCTTACCGGCGTCGCTGACGCATCGACGCCGGCGACCGGGCTCATCTCCGGCACGCTCTCGTTCGCCAGCGCCGGCACCTACGTGGTGACGGCGACGGTGTCGGACGGCAGCGTCGCGACCAGCCAGACGTTCACCTGGACGGTCGCCAACACGAACCGGGCGCCGGTGCTCGCGAATCCGGGCACGCAAACAAACTGGGACATAGCGGGCTACGCCCCAGGCGGTGCTGGCCGACGCGCCGGCTCGCCTACTGGCGGCTCGGCGAGACCACCGGCACGAGCGCGGCCGACAGCGCCGGGAGCAATCCGGGCACGATGTTCGGCGGCGTGACGCTCGGGCCAGGCCGGCGCGCTCGCCGACGGCAATCCGGCGATGCTGTTCAACGGATCGACCGGCTACGTGCGGGTCGCCAACCGCGCGGCGTGCAACTGGCGGGCGACCTCACGATCGAGCTGTGGCTCAACGTGTCGCTGGCGACGCGGCAGACGCTGATCTCGAAGGACTATCTGCACGAGTTCGAGCTCACGCTGGAAACGTCGGGACAGCTCAACTTCTATCAGGGCAACGGCGACGACGTATGAAGAAATCCCGTTGGCCTTCGGCGGCGATCGCCGCCAACACCTGGCAGCACGTGGTGGTGACGCGCACGGCGGCGACGAAGACGATTCGCTTCTACGTCAACGGGCGTCTCGAAAGGGCAGCCGCACGTATACGGCCCCGGTGGCCACGGGCACGCGGCCGGTGTCGATCGGCCGCAGCGACAGCAGGCGCCAAGTACGTGAACGGCCGGCTCGACGAGGTCGCGCTCTATCCGGCGGCGCTGAGCGCGGCGCAGATCGCGGCGCACTACGCGCTGCGCACGTCGGTCGGCGGCGCCACCGTCGTCGCGCTGCCAGCTGGCGGCGAGCGATCCGGACGGCGACGGCCTGACCTACGGCGCGACGGGCTTACCGGCGGGGCTGACGATCAACACCGCGACCGGGCTGATTTCCGGCACGCTTGTCCCCGGCGAGCGCGGGCAGCCTACCAGGTGACGGCCACGGCGTCCGACGGCAGCCTCGCGTCCAGCCAGACGTTCACGTGGACGGTCGCGCACACGAACCGGGCGCCGGTGCTCGCGAATCCGGGAACGCAAGCGAACTGGGACATCGCCGGACTACGCCCCGGCGGTGCTGGCCGATGCGGCCGCTGGCTTACTGGCGGTTCGCGGAGACCAGCGGCACGAGCGCGGCCGACAGTGCCGGGACGAATCCGGGCACCGTGTTCGGCGGCGTGACGCTGGGCCAGGCGGGCGCGCTCGCCGACGGCAACCCGGCGATGCAGTTCAACGGATCGACGCGGCTACATCCAGGTGGCCAACCCGGCGGTGTCCACTGGCGGGCGACCTCACGATCGAGCTGTGGCTCAATGTGTCGCTGGCGACGCGGCAGACGCTGATCTCGAAAAGCAATCTCTCCGAGTTCGAGCTCACGCTGGAAACGTCGGGGCAGCTCAACTTCTATCAAGGCAACGGGACGACGTATGAAGAAATCCCGTTGGCCTTTGCCACACTCGCCGCTAACAGCTGGCAGCACGTCGTGGTGACGCGCACGGCGGCGACCAAGACGATTCGGCTCTACGTGAACGGGATCTTGAAAGGGCAGCCGCACGTACACCACCGCGGCGATCGCGAGCGCGAAGCCGGTGTCGATCGGCCGCAGCGCACGGCGGCGCCAAGTACGTGAACGGCCGGTTCGACGAGGTCGCGCTGTATCCGGCGGCGCTGAGCGCGGTGCAGGTGGCCGCACATTACGCGCTGCGCACGTCGGTCGGCGGCGCCACCGTCGTGGCGCTGCCACTGACGGCGAGCGATCCGGACGGTGACGGCCTGACGTATGGCGCGACGGGCTTACCGGCCGGGCTCACGATCAACACGGCGACGGGCCTGATTTCGGGCACGCTGTCCCCGGCGAGCGCCGGGAGCCACCAGGTGACGGCCACGGCGTCGGACGGCAGCCTCTCGGCCAGCCAGACGTTTACGTGGACCGTCACGCACGTCAACTGACAGGACCGCTGACTGCCGCACCAGGGAAGCATTTCTGCGCAATTGTGAGCACCGCTCCGGCCACTTGAGGCCGCCGGAGTCGCTATCGTAGTAGGGCGCGCGCGGCTGCGCGCGTCTCTGGGGCCGTCGCAAGATCGGTCGCCCATTCCCGCAGCAGTTGCAGCAACTCGAGCGTCCGTGCGGGCCAACGGCGACGGCGCGTCGGGAATCACGTTGTCGTGGCGCAGATGCCAGCGCAGCAGCGATCAGATTCCGGCCGAACATTTCCAGCCGACTTCGAGCCGCGGGATCCGAACTGCGCTCGAGCGCCAGCGCGTACGAACGCTCGATGTCCGGATACAACCGCGCGTAGACGTCAACCAGCATCTCTGGCGTCAGACTGTAGGTGGCCTTCGGGTGGGTCAGATAGAACCGCTCGAGCGCGCCTTCGAGCCGATCGTTCAGCTGCTTCATCACCTCGCCAGACGCAGGCCCGTAGGCACGCCGATAGAACTCCTCGACGAGGGCGTGCGCATCGGCGTGCGGGTTCCAGGCGAGCCTGGCCACGACGTAATTCGTCGCCCCGCCGTAGCCCCAGTCGGCAACGCCGTAGACGTAGACACCCTTCATGCCCGAAGACGCCGCATTCGAAAAGACAAACCCCAGGATGTCTCGCCGATGCCGGCGTCGGCGCGGACAAGCGTCTGCTCGAGTTGGGACGGCAAGTCGTAGTACGCCGTCGTGCGGACGGCCTGTCCCCACGCCTTGAGCAGCGCCGCGAAATCCTGTCGTACCTGCCGGCCGGAATAACTGATATCCGTAGTCGATGTCCGGAGCGACCACCAGGCACACGTTCGGCTCCATCGGCGGGATGCCCGCAGACGGCGGATACAGGTACGCGGCGTACACGTAACCGCACAGCAAGCGGTCGGGGAAGTACGCGCCCGACGATTCGCGCCACGTCGTTGTAGAACTTCAGGATCAGCGGCGTCACGGACCGGCCGCCGTGCGGATCCGTGTCGTACAGCGCGGCGCTTTCCGGGCTGTCGCTCCAGCCTCGGCTGCTGTCGGACAGGCGAGAGCGAAAACGACCGGAGGTTCGGGATCACGGCGGAACGCCTCGATGGCCTTCGCCGCGAATGCCGCGACGAGTGCAGGATTGGTGGTTTCGAGCTTTGTAGCGGTCTCCGGGCTTCAGGCGCTGACCGTTGCTGGCGGCGAACCAGTCCGGGTGTGCGTCGAATAACTCCGGGCCGATGACTTCCCAGTTGTGACTGTGATTGAGCGCCAGCGAGTAGCCCAGCTTCTGCCGGCGGCTCCACTGCGCCACCGCCGCGTTGTCGTTCTGCATGTACGGCACGCGCCGGTAGGCGAACGCTGGCGCTTCTCGTACGTCGACCGCGGGCACCAGCACGTCCGTCCGCTTGGGGACGTCCGCGCCGGCATCTCCGGGCATCAGCCAGCGGACGTCGACGTAACGCTCTAGAAATGTGTAGACGCCGTTCGCGGTGCCAGCGCTCGTGCCCCCGCTGTCGAGCCTCTGGCCCGTACCGGTGTCTGGACCCACGATGAAGACATTCCGCCCGCGCGGGGCGATCACGAACGCATCCGGCGGCATGCGGTCGAGGGTTATGCCCGCCTTTCTCGATTCTGCAGTATCTCCAAGGCCGATGAACGGCGCCGCGGGCGCCCCGGTGGCGTTGACGATCGGCAGCGTCGCGCCAGTCGCCCGCGCGATGTAGTCGCGAAGGTCCACAGCCGCCTCCGCGACTGAAGGGGCCGCCCGCCTGTCGTAGTAGATGACGTAGTCGCTCGCGTGTCCGCGAACGATGGGCAGTGCGGAGCCAGAACCGGACCCCTGGCGACCGAGGCCCAAAACAGCCGCGGCTGCCAGCAGCAGCAGCCCTCCCCTGGCCGTTCTCTCGAACGCACCCTCCGGGCCTCTTGTCTCCAGATGACGTCCCACCCTTCCAGTATGACGGAGTCCTGATCGGGCGGTCTGGGAATCCGAAAGGTCGACCGCCGGCGGTCGATCGGCTCCATAGCAAGACATATTGTTCGGCCTCACGAAACACATTGTTCGCCCTCACGGATGTCTTCTGTGCCGAGCCCCACAACGGCACACGACCGGGTCCATCAGATTCTTGGGCTTTTTGACGCGCAATGCGCGTCAGGCGCGACCGGGAGTCTTGGCGTGCAAGTTGCCCTCTGGTCAGTCAGTCCTGTGATTCACACGCTGCGGACAACCGTTTTAGACCAAACGAGGCACTGTTGAAGCGGCCATCCCCCGGCTTCGCTCGATCTCACTCTTACCGGTTCCTGCGATCGGTTTGTTGTGCCGCCCTGCTTGGAGCGCTGCAGTTGGGCATTGGTGCCGCGACCGCCGCGGGTCAGACCGGGCCGAACGTGGCGCCCGTCCTGACGAATCCTGGGAACCAGACGAGCGGCACCGTTTCGCCCTATGCGCAAGCGGTGCTGGCGGATGCGCCAGCGGCCTACTGGCGGCTCGGGGAGACGGCCGGATCGACCGCAGCCGACAGCGCCGGGGCCAGTGCCGGCACCGTGTTCGGGGGCGTGACGCTGAACCAGAGCGGCGCGCTCGCGGACGGCAACCCGGCGATGCTGTTCAACGGGTCGACGGGGTACGTGCGCGGCGCCAACCCCGCGGCGTCGCTGGCGGGCGATCTGACGATCGAGCTGTGGCTGAATGTGTCGCTGGCGACGCGGCAGACGTTGATCTCGAAGAGCAATCTCTCCGAATTCGAGCTCACCCTGGAAACGTGGGGGCAGCTCAACTTCTACCAGGGCAACGGGACGACGTTTGAAGAAATCCCGTTGACGTTTGCCGGCATCGCCGCCAACACCTGGCAGCACGTGGTGGTGACGCGCACGGCGGCGACCAACACGATTCGGCTGTACGTGAACGGGATCTTGAAAGGGAGCCGCACGTATACGACCGCGGCGACGGCGAGTGCGCGGCTGGTGTCGATCGGCCGCAGCGATAGCGGCGCCAAGTACGTGAACGGCCGGCTGGACGAGGTGGCGCTGTATCCGGCGGCGCTGAGCGGGGTGCAGGTGGCCGCGCACTATGCGCAGCGGACGGCAATCGCGATCCCCGCCGTCGTGGCGCTGCAACTGCTGGCGAGCGATCCCAATGGCGATCCCCTGACGTATAGCGCGACCGGCTTGCCGGTCGGGCTCACCATCAACACGGCGACCGGCCTCATCTCGGGCACCTTTATCCCGGCCAGCGGCGGCGTCCACCCGGTGACGGTCACGGCCTTTGATGGGAGCCTCTCAGCCAGTCAATCGTTTACCTGGACGGTCACCGGCCTGAACGCGGCGCCCGCTCTGATGAATCCTGGGAACCAGACGAACGGCACCGTTTCGCCCTATGCGCAGGCGGTGCTGGCGGATGCGCCGGCGGCCTATTGGCGGCTCGGGGAGACGGCCGGATCGACCGCAGCCGACAGCGCCGGGGCCAGTGCAGGCACCGTGTTCGGGGGCGTGACGCTGAGCCAGGGCGGCGCGCTCGCGGACGGCAACCCGGCGATGCTGTTCAACGGGTCGACGGGGTACGTGCGCGGCGCCAACCCCGCGGCGTCGCTGGCGGGCGATCTGACGATCGAGCTGTGGCTGAATGTGTCGCTGGCGACGCGGCAGACGTTGATCTCGAAGAGCAATCTCTCCGAATTCGAGCTCACCCTGGAAACGTGGGGGCAGCTCAACTTCTACCAGGGCAACGGGACGACGTTTGAAGAAATCCCGTTGGCGTTTGCCGGCATCACCGCCAACACCTGGCAGCACGTGGTGGTGACGCGCACGGCCGCGACCAACACGATTCGGCTGTACGTGAACGGGATCTTGAAAGGGAGCCGCACGTATACGACCGCGGCGACGGCGAGTGCGCGGCTGGTGTCGATCGGCCGCAGCGATGGCGGCGCCAAGTACGTGAACGGCCGGCTGGACGAGGTGGCGCTGTATCCGGCGGCGCTGAGCGGGGTGCAGGTGGCCGCGCACTATGCGCAGCGGACGGCAATCGCGATCCCCGCCGTCGTGGCGCTGCAACTGCTGGCGAGCGATCCCAATGGCGATCCCCTGACGTATAGCGCGACCGGCTTGCCGGTCGGGCTCACCATCAACACGGCGACCGGCCTCATCTCGGGCACCTTTATCCCGGCCAGCGGCGGCGTCCACCCGGTGACGGTCACGGCCTTTGATGGGAGCCTCTCGACCAGCCAGGCGTTTACCTGGACGGTCACAACGGTCAATCATGCGCCGGCGCTGACCAATCCCGGCACGCAGACGAGCGCTGAGAACACGGGCATCTCGCTGCAGTTGACCGCCAGCGATCCGGATGCCGATGCCCTCATCTACAGTGCGAGCGGACTGCCGTCCTCACTGACGCTGAACTCCGCGACCGGTCTCATTTCCGGCACGCTCTCGTACAGCAGCGCGGGCAGCTACCTGGTGACAGCCACCGTTTCCGACGGTGGCCTCTCGTCGAGCCAGACATTCTCCTGGACGGTCACCAACGTAAACCGGCCGCCCACTCTCAGAAATCCCGGCAGCCTCACGAACGGCTTCATATCGGGCTACGCGCAAGCGGTGTTGGCGGATGCGCCGGCGGCCTACTGGCGGCTCGGGGAGACGGCCGGATCGACCGCGGCCGACAGTGCCGGGGCCAGTGCCGGCACCGTGTTCGGGGGCGTGACGCTGAACCAGAGCGGCGCGCTCGCGGACGGCAACCCGGCGATGCTGTTCAACGGGTCGACGGGGTACGTGCGCGGCGCCAACCCCGCGGCGTCGCTGGCGGGCGATCTGACGATCGAGCTGTGGCTGAATGTGTCGCTGGCGACGCGGCAGACGCTGATCTCGAAGAGCAATCTCTCTGAGTTCGAGCTCACCCTGGAAACGTGGGGACAGCTCAACTTCTACCAGGGTAACGGGACGACGTTTGAAGAAATCCCGTTGACGTTTGCCGGCATCACCGCCAACACCTGGCAGCACGTGGTGGTGACGCGCACGGCCGCGACCAACACGATTCGGTTGTACGTGAACGGGATTTTGAAAGGGAGCCGCACGTATACGACCGCGGCGACGGCGAGTGCGCGGCTGGTGTCGATCGGCCGCAGCGATAGCGGCGCCAAGTACGTGAACGGCCGGCTGGATGAGGTGGCGCTGTATCCGGCGGCGCTGAGCGGCGTGCAGGTGGCCGCGCACTATGCGCAGAGGACGTCGGTCGGCAGCGCCACCGTCGTCGCACTGCCGTTGGCCGGGAGTGATCCCGACGGCGACGCTCTGACCTACAGCGCGACAGGATTACCGCCCGGCCTGACCATCAACACCGCCACGGGCCACATCTCGGGCACGCTTTCGCCGACGAGCGCCGGCACCTATCAGGTGACGATCACCGTCTCTGACGGCAGCTTTTCGACGAGCCAGACGTTCACGTGGACGGTCGCCTACATCGACAGTACAGTCCCGTCCTCGGATCCGGCAGCGGCGACGTTGACCTACCCCGCCAACGGCGCGACCTCGATCGACCAGTCTCAAACGGCAACGTGGACGCCGGTCGTCGACGCGCAGGCATATTACTTCTATGTCGGCACGACACCGGGTGGTCAGGACATCATCGACAGTGGTGAGACTCTTCTGACGGGGTTTCCGATTGCGGGGCTTCTACCAGCCGGACCCACGTTGTATGCCCGCATCTGGACGAAGGTTGCGGGCTCCTGGCGATATCGCGACTCGACCTTTACGGCTTCGCCGTTCGTGCCTCAGTTCGTGAATCCGACAGACGGGGCCGTTGCGGTGAACCCATCCACGGCGTTCACGTGGATCGCTCCGGCGAATTCCACGGCGCACCAGCTGTTGGTGGGCACAACTCCCGGTGCGAACGAGTTGTTCGATAGCGGTCAGATTGGCGCCACGAGCGTTGCCGTTTCAGGTCTGCCCCCAACCGGCACGCTCTACGCGCGCGTCTCGTCCAGGGTCGGCGCCATCTGGAGGCATACCGACATTGCGTTTACGCTCGAGGCGTCTCCGGCCCTGCCGACGATGATCGCTCCGTACAACGGCCAGGTTGGTTTTCAGACGGCCCTGCCGTTCGAATGGTCGGCGGTGCCGCTGGCGCACGGCTACCGTTTGACGATTGGCACCACGCCGGGCGGCACCAACCTGCTCGACAGTGGAGTGATTCACGTGACGCGCCGGTTCGTACCGGGCCTTCCGCCCGGTTTGGCCTACGGCCGCCTGCAGACCGAGATCGCCGGCCAGTGGTATGGCTCCGACTTCACGTTCTCGGTCGGCGTGAACACCCTGCCCGACCTGCGGATCAAGAACGCGCTCTGGGCCACCGATGTGGTTCGGCAGATGGCATCCGCCGACAACCGGCCGTTCAGCTGGACGATGCTCTCCGACAATATCTCACCGCGCGTCATGGCTGCCGGCAGCGACTACGCGGCGACGCTCCTTCAGGCTCTCACGGAGATGAACGTGCAGCTTTCTGCGCGGCGCCTCGACGTCACCTTCGACACGAATGGCTACGACGGCCACACCCTCGTCGAGCTGTTCGATTCGATCACCAACCGGTGGATACTGCTCGATCCGACGTTCGATCTGACGATGCGTCGGCTCGACGGCACATTTGCGACCGCCGAGGACGTATCGCAGGCCACGCGTACGGGGAACTGGGGCGCCATCGCGTATGAGTTCATCGAGGATGGCGTCGATGCGTACGTGCGGAGCTACTATCTTGACTATCCGCTTCTGTTCGCGAATGTCTATCATCAGGGACAGATACCCGTCCTCGCGCAGGGCGTGCCGGTGCTTCCGTTCCTGGAACCGGTCGGACTCCCATCCGTTGATGCCACGCAGACGTTCATGATCCGTTGCGAGTCACCCACAGTAGTGAACGCGACGATCGGTGGACTTGCTCAGAGTCTCCCATGCAACGGCGTTGACTCGCTGACACCGGGATTCATCGGGACGGTGGCGGCGCCCGCGGAAGGCCAGCCGGTGTTCCAGCTCTATCGGGTGCCGCGCAACGTCTTTTAGTGGCGAGTCGCCGGAACGTCGCACAGCAGCTCTCGGCGTGAGCTGAAACCCACCGCTCTGGCACCACACAGACGCCATCCTCGGCAACGTCACATCATCTCGCGAAACGCGCTCCAGAGACCGCACACTATTGGCCTGGTTATTGGCTAAGCTAAAGCTAGTCCCGTCGCGTGCGGCGGCGAGACGAACGCGGGTACGATCGAAATCCTGAATGACCGGGCGCATCGAGGGCGATGCGGCAGCCACGGTGGACGCTTCGAGAAGCGATCCAGCAGAGGAGTGCGACATTGAGACATGCATTCGTGACCGGGGGAGCCGGGTTCATCGGGAGCCATCTCGTCGATCGATTGTTGGCCGAGGGCTGGCGGGTGACGGTCGCCGACAATTTCGACCCGTTCTATCCCCGCCCGATCAAGGAACGGAACGTCGAGCCGCAGCGCCAACAGGCGGCCTATCGCCTGGTCGAAGTGGATATCCGCGACCTCAGCCGCCTGCGGGAGGTGTTCGATGTCCCGTACGACGCGATCGTGCACCTGGCCGCGAAAGCCGGCGTGCGTCCGTCGATCGCCGATCCGATCAGTTACCAGGAGGTCAACGTGCGCGGCACGCAGAACCTGCTCGAACTGGCGCGCGAAAAGGATGTGAAGCAATTCGTCTTCGCCTCCTCCAGCAGCGTGTACGGTGTGAACCCGAACGTACCCTGGCGCGAGGACGATCACGTCCTGCAGCCGATCAGCCCCTACGCGAGCACGAAGGTGAGCGGCGAGCTGCTGGGCCACGTCTACAGCCATCTGTACGGAATCCGCTTTATCGGCCTGCGTTTCTTCACCGTCTACGGTCCGCGGCAGCGGCCGGACCTTGCCATCCACAAGTTCGCGGGGCTGATGCTCGCGGGAAAGCCAATTCCCGTGTTCGGGGACGGCTCGACACGGCGCGACTACTCGTACGTCGACGACATCGTCACCGGCATTCGCGCGGCGATGGAGTACGACCGCACGCCGTTCGAGGTCGTGAACCTGGGCAACGATCTGTACGGTCACACTGATGGAGATGATCGGTGGACTCGAAAAGGCGCTCGGGGTGACCGCAACGATCGAATGGCAGCCGGAGCAGCCGGGCGACGTGCCGCAGACGTGGGCGAGCCTGGAGAAAGCCCGGCAGATGCTGGGCTACGATCCGCGGACCAACTACGCGGACGGCGTGCGGCGGTTTGCCGCGTGGCTGGAAAGCGTCCGCGCCGTCTGACGGTTCCCGCCCCCTTCTCCCTGTCCTTTTCTGCGCCCTCATCGAGGATGCGGCCGTAATCGGCCGAATCCTCCGGCAGCCCGGCGGCCGACCGAAGCTGCCGCGCTGCATGAAACTGCACGCGCGGCCGCCCTTCCACCCCTCCCTCGTGAAGCCGCCGATGTCACGATGCAGTTTCCTCTTGCAGAAAACGTCCCTGTAAATCGCTGAGAAACAAGCCTTTGGTGCGGATGCGAGATTTCCGTTGACTGGCAGGATCAGCCCCGTAAAATGCGCGCCTCACACAATGCGCCGTTCCGGTCAGACGGGCCTGGGACCGCGAGCTGTGGGTTCGACGCGTTCGGAGGCCCCGTCACCGCGACTTTCCCCGACAGCACAGGGACGTAAGTCAAAGGGCGAAGCTCTGTTCCGCGCGCAGGTCATCGGTATTCCGCCACCGGCGAGCGCCGGCCGTTCAGCTGACCGATCGAGGAGAGCCAATGCATGTTCTGCACGTCGTTGGGGCCCGCCCGAATTTCATGAAGGCGGCGCCCGTGTTGGCGGCCTTCAATCAGTGCGGTGCACGTCAGACCCTGGTCCACACGGGCCAGCACTACGACGCGTCCATGTCGGACATCTTCTTTCAGCAGTTGGGCATCCCCGAACCCGACATCAATCTCGCCGCGGGTTCGGGCTCCCACGCGGCGCAGACGGCCGAGATCATGACGCGCTTCGAGCCGGTCGTCCTCGAAAGAAAGCCCGACATCGTGCTTGTGTACGGCGACGTCAACTCGACGGTCGCGGCCACTCTGGTATGCGCGAAGCTCCTGGTCCCGGTGGGCCACGTCGAAGCGGGCCTGCGGTCGGGCGACCGCACGATGCCGGAAGAAGTGAACCGGCTGGTGACCGACCAGCTGGCCGACATCCTCTTCACGCCGTCCGAAGACGGCGACCGGAATCTGCTCAGCGAGGGGATCGACGGGCGAAAGATCTTCAAAGTGGGCAACGTCATGATCGACACGCTCGTCAGGCTCCTGCCGGTCGCCCGCGCCGTCATCCGAGACGACGATGTGTTCGAGAAGCCGTATGCGCTGGTCACGCTGCATCACCCCAGTAACGTCGACGATCCGAAGACGCTCGAAACGCTGATCCGGACGCTGACGACGCTGAGCGAGGACGTTCGTGTCGTGTTCCCGGTGCATCCGCGGACACGCAACAGAATTCAGCAGATCGGCGGGTGGGTGCCCCGGGACAACATACGGCTGATCGATCCGGCCGGCTACGTCGAGTTCCTGGCGCTTCAGACGCGCGCGACTCTGGTGATTACCGATTCCGGCGGCGTTCAGGAAGAAACCACCTTCCTTCGAATTCCCTGCTTGACCGTGCGATGCAACACGGAGCGACCCATCACGACCTCGGTCGGCACGAACGTGCTCGTTGGCCAGGACATGGGGCGGCTGTTGACCGAAGCCCGCCGGATACTTGCCGGCAAGGGCAGGAGGGGCGAGGTGCCGGAGCTGTGGGACGGTCGGGCGGCAGGCCGGATCGCCGATCTGGTGCTTGCGGCGCATGTCGAGCGGGAAGCCCTGCTGGCGGATTCTTTCCAATGACTTCGCCAGCGACCAGTCGGCAGCTGTCGCGCTGGTCTGAAGCGCTGACGCATCCTGTGCGCAGCTTTCACACCGTGCGGCACCTGCACCAGCAACAGATCGTCAGCCAGGCCCTACGCGTCCTGCGGCCGCTCCCGGCGTTGCCCGCCGACGTCGGCGCGACACTGGTGGGCCGAGCGGCTGTTCCGCCCGCGCCGCCGTGGGTGGCGGCATTCGACGGCCGGAGTTTCGAGTTTCTCAACCGGCGGATTGCCTGGGGCGGTCCGGATCGCTGGTACCCGCAGGGCGCCGACGACCTGTGGCGGTACAACCTTCACTCGTTCCGCTACGTCTGGGCGATGTCGGGCAGGCAGGCCCTCGAGCTCATCGCCGACTGGATCGTCGTCAATCGCTGCGTGGAGGCGGGGGCGTGGCAACCGTATCCGATTTCGCTCCGCGTCCGCGAATGGATTGAGTGGCTGCTCGCGCATCCGACCGCGGATCCGACGCTCCGCGGGGCGCTGACTCGCAGCATCGTCCAGCAGACATGCGTTCTCAGGCAGCGGCTCGAGTTCCATTTGATGGGCGACCACCTGCTCGAGAACGCCATCACGTTGTGCTGGGCCGGACTGAGCCTGGCCGGCGCCGTTGCCGACGAGTGGCTCGTGGATGGGCTCTCTCTGCTCCGCGACGAGCTCTCGCGTCAGGTCCTCGCGGATGGTTCACACGACGAACGGAGTCCGATGTATCAGGCGCTGCTCGTCGAAGCGCTGCTGCGACTGAGTGAGGTGGCGTGCCGGTCATCCAAGCCCGGGGCCACGGAGGTCCGCACGCTTGCCGGCGATTTCGGTCGCGGGATGATGCGGTCGCTGGCCCATCTGGTGCACCCGAATGGCCGCTATGCGCTCCTCAATGACACCGCGCTTCAGATCGCGCCGTCGTTCGAATCGTTGGAGGACCGTTTCGGGCGCCTGCCGAGCGAGACGGCGCCTCGCTACGCCTGGGCGCTGAAGTCGGCCGGGTACTCCGGGTACCGCGACTGTCAGGGCGGCTACCTGGTCTTCGACGCGGGACCGATCGGTCCCGACCATCAACCCGGCCACGGGCACGCGGACACCCTGTCGTTCGAACTGAGCTCTCGCGGCCGCCCGGTGGTGACGGATACCGGCGTGTTCACGTACGCCGCCGAAGCCGCACGTCGGTACGATCGCAGCACGGCCGCGCACAACACGATTGAAATCGACGGTCGCGATCAGAGTGAGCTCTGGGGCGTATTCCGCTGCGCCAGACGCACGTCCATCCGTGACGCTCGCGTCGATCAGGTTCGAAACGGCGCGACGCTGAGCGGAGAGTACCGCGGACCCGGGCGCGGACGGGAGTCGGTGTCGCATGGGCGGCAGATCGTCGTGAACGATCGCGTGTTGGCATTTACCGACAAGGTCTGCGCGGGCGGCCAGCACCGGGGCAGGGCCCGCCTGCACTTTGCTCCTGGTATTCGACTCCGCAAGCGCGACCGGGGCTGGGCCGTGCTGTCCGATGACGGCCGGTCCGTGGCCTCCGTGGTCAGCGACGACCTCACCTGGATCGAATCGACCTCGCCCTACCACCCGGAATTCGGCCGCGAAGTCGAGCGCTCCTGCCTGTTGGCGGAGGTGGCCTTCCGTGATGCCTTCACCGCCAAGTGGTGGATCATCCTGTGAGAATCCTCTTTCTGTCGCACGGCTTCCCCCCCGAGGCGAGCGCCCGGTTCGTCGAACAGGCGTTCAATCGGCGCGTGTGGGCGCGTCGATATCTGCAGCGACTCGAGCCGGCGCGGTTGACCGATCCGACCGGTGTCATCCCACATCCGACAACTTCACTTCTGCGGTTGGACTTATGACGCTTATCTTGTTTTTCGCGCCAGCGTTCGCCGCAGCGGTGATCAGCTACGCGCTGACGCCGTCGGTCGGCCGGTTGGCGATTTGGCTCGGCGCCCTCGACCAGCCCGGCCCACGAAAGATTCATCAGCACCCCATCCCGCGTCTGGGAGGTCTCGCCGTTCTGGGCGCCATTGCCAGCGTCGCCGTGGCCACGTTCTGGCTGTCGCCATGGACGGGATGGCAGTTGCCAGGGCGCCTGTGTCTGGGGATCGCCCTGGGTCTGCTGCCGATCGTCGCCGTGTCGATTCGAGACGACATGAAGCCGCTGCCGCCGCTTCCGAAGTTTGTCGCGCACCTGGTCGGGGCAGCCATCGTCGTGGGCTTCGGCGTGTCTTTGAACAGCGAAGTCCACATGTTCGGGCAGACGATCACGATCGGCTGGCTGGCGTGGCCGTTGTCGGTCCTGTGGCTCGTCGGGACGACCAACGCCTTCAATATCGTCGATGGGCTCGACGGCCTGTCGGCCGGGCTGGCGCTCATTTCGGCGTTCGCGCTCTGCGGGGTCTTCGTGTTCGCGAACCAGTCCGCCATGGCGGGTGTGGCGCTCGTACTGGCCGGCGGTCTGGCTGGATTCCTGCCCTACAACATGTTTCCCGCGCGCATGTTCTTCGGCGACACGGGCGCGACCGCCGTGGGATTCTGCCTGGGAGCCTTCGCCCTCAGAGGCGGCACGACGCTGTCGGCCGGGTTCGCGACGCTTCTTCCCATGTTCGTGCTTGGCTTGCCCATCGCGGAAACGATGATCTCGATGGCCCGGCGCCTCCTGAAGCGGCTTGGACAAAAGGATGCCGGCGGCGTCTTCGAGCCCGACAGCAACCACATGCACCATCGGCTCCTCCGGCTCGGCATCGAACACCCGCACGCGGTGTTCATTCTGTACGGCGCCGGGGTGTTCCTCGCCGGCAGTGCGCTGGCGTCGATGTTCATGACGGCGAGGGAGTCGGCGCTTTTCGTCGTCGCGCTGCTGCTGACCGGATTTCTTGGCGTTCGCAGGCTGGGCTACGACGAGTTCGCGATCATTCGTACGGGTGTGGCGCTCCGGGTGTACGAGGCGCCGGTTCTGAACAAGTCGATGTTCGCCGTGTTCGTGGACGTGGTGATCGTCGCCACGGCGGTCGTGGTTGCCGTCGGCCTCAAGACCGACGACTGGAACCTGACTGGTGCCCGGAGCGCGGTCCTCGCGATGGTGGCCGTGCTGGCGCCGATCACCGTGACCGTGTTCTGGCGCATGGGACTGTACCGCGGAAGCTGGCGCCAGGCGGGCGCCGAGGACTTCGCGCGCGCCTGCGGCGCGGTGTTCGTCGCGGCGTTGCTCGGCATGACGGCTCGCATGATGCTCGCGCCTCAGGAGCCGGGGCTGTCGGTGTTCTCGATTTACGCGCTCGTCAGCGTCGTCCTGGTGACCGGTTCACGGGCGTCGTACCAGATTCTTGTCGCGAGCCGGTGGAGCGCCGGCAACAACGGGTCGCCGACCCTGATTTACGGGGCCGGACGAAAGGGCGTCACCGCGCTGCGGGAGCTGGCGGCCGACCTTGGCGCGAGCCTGCGTCCGGTCGCCTTCATCGACGACGACCCGGCCAAAGAAGGACGGCTTGTCAACGGCATTCCAGTCGTCGGATCGCTGCGGACCATCGAGTCGGCGATTCGGCGGTTTGCGGCCCACGCCGTCATCGTCGCGTCCGACACCTTGTCAGAGCAAAGGTTCGCCGAACTCGGGGAACAGTGCGAGCGGCTCGGCGTCGCCCTGTTGAAGCTGCAGGTGTCCTTTGACAACGTGGCCGTGGACGCGCCGGGCAAGTTCGCATTGCCGTTCGCGCCCGTGATGGGAGCCAGGCCGGCGGCTGTCGCGAAGGCCGAGCCCATCGTGCGTTTCGAAGGGGCGCTGGTTCCGGGCACCAGGATTCCGCTCGTGATTGGCGACAAGTGCCCGGCGTGCGGCTCGTTCAAGGTCCACCGATCTCACGTGAGGAAGCTCATCGAGCGAGTGCGCAAGAGGCTCACTCAGAAGCGGCTCTATCGGTGCGAGGACTGCGGCTGGCGCGGGTGGAGTCCGATCGTGGATTCGGCGATTTACGCGTCGCTGCCCTCGTCGTCTTCGCGAACGCCAACCCTCGAACGCGTCGATGTCGTTCTCCATCGCAGCCACGCGAGCCAGCGTGCGAGCTGAGACCGAATGTCATGACGTACGTCGCGATGCGGCTCTGCCGGACAGGCCACCGGTGACTCGTTCAGCACGCAAGCCGTTGCGCATCGCCTTCGATCTGGACGGCGTTGTCGCCGATCTCGATGGGGTCTTGAAACGGCGGGCGGCGACGTTGTTCGGTGACGGCACCGATGTCGCGACGCTCACACGGCGTCAGCGCCGGCAGCTCTGGAAGAGCCTCGAATCGATGGAGAACTTCTGGGAAAGCCTGGAGGAGACCGAACCGGGCGCCGTGGCTCGTCTCGGCACGCTGGCGGCGTCCCTTCACTGGGAAACGATCTTTCTCACCACCCGCCCGCGGAGTGCCGGTGCGCAGACGCAGACCCAGAGTCAGCGCTGGCTCATGGCCCACGGCTTTGCGTACCCCAGCGTGTACGTCGTCCAGCGATCGCGCGGCGCCATCGCCGCCGCCCTGGGTCTCGATGTTGTCGTGGACGATCGGCTCGAAGGCTGCCTGGACGTGATTTCTGAGTCGTCTGCCCGGACGATCCTCGTCTGGCGGCGGACGACGGACGTGCCGGACATCGGCATCAACCGGGACCGGGTCGATGTGGTTCGAACCTTTGCGGAGTCCCTGGATCGTCTGGACGAGATCGGCCGCCCCCCGGCCGTCGCACCGTCGGGCTTCGATCGATTTCTGCGCGCGCTCGGATTGAAAACCGCTTCAGCCGCCTGATCGCCCTCCCTCGTTCGCCCCAATAAGCGTCAGACATCGCCGTCTTCCGAAGCGGCACAGCGTTCTCGCTACGCGGGCGCTGCTGCCGGGGGGCCGGAGGTGTATCCTCTGGTGTTTAGTGAGCCGGCGCGGGTGCAGGCATGTTCGCGCTGCGAGCGACGAGCCACGCTTCGGCGGCCGTCGCGGCGATTCCCATCACGAGCGCCGTCTTGGGCCGCGTCTTTCGAACACGCTGTAGTCCGTACACGAACGCGGCGGTCATCGCGCTTTTCGAGACGGCGAAGGCCACGGGCGAATCCTGCCAGGGCGCGCCGAATGCGCCCTCTCGCGCGGCGCCGCGCCCTATCTGGTACATGGAAACGGCGAGATCCGCGCCCGCTGCCGTGATGAAGGCTCCGATGACCACATTGAACCGGCCGTCGTGAGCGGACGTAGACGGCAACGATTCGCGACTACCGATCTGCTCGTTGAATCTGGCTGGAGGATCGCTGCAGACTCTGTTCGGACTCGCGCACGTCGTTGTTGGCGAGAGCGAAAGATCAAGCTGCGTCGTCTGCGCCTGCGCACGGACGCTCACGAACAACAAGAATGCGCACAGCGACGCGCGCGATACAGCAAACGCGACGTGACGAGGCCACAAAGTCGATCGCTCCATCGGTGGTTCTCCAAGCTGTCCGACAGGTGAGGAGTTCGCGCTCGAATGTCGAGCGCATCGATACCATAAACCCATTCACCGCGCGGCGAGCGCCTATTTGCGCCGCAGACGAAGAGTTGCTGATTGGGAAGGAGAACAAGGGTTCGGATCCGGCAGACTAAGTTCTCGGCGGTGCTTCGGACCACCGTCAAACGGCCCCACCGCGTTTTCGCAGCCTTGTCGCGCCGTTTAGTCTGCGTAAATCGTTCTCGCGCACTCCGTTCTGGACGATAGCATCAAGATCAAGTAAATACTTCGACAACGACACCTGGCCGCACGATTGCACAGCACTTCGCCAGTCATGGTTCAGGGACCCTATTCGCTCGGGCACGGTCTGTCGCATCGCGC
The DNA here is from genome assembly GCA_963755195.1 of uncultured Acidobacteriota bacterium. Taxonomy (GTDB): domain Bacteria; phylum Acidobacteriota; class Vicinamibacteria; order Vicinamibacterales; family CAVVIG01; genus CAVQJU01. Next base: position 581,358 of record CAVWIZ010000004.1, read on the forward strand.
ATCGAATTCGGTCGTCGGTGCGCTCGGGCCCTGGAAGTGGCTCGAGGAACTGCGCCTCCGATTCGATCTCGCCGTCGAACTGCTCGATGCGGACCTCGAGTACGTCCTTGACCCCGTGCCGGACACCCGGCGGGTCGTCGATCTCCGGGCCGCGCTGCAGAACCGCAGCGATCCAACGCTGCGCGACACCGCCGCGGCCGCCGTGCGCTCCGCAAAGGCGAGATCGTTCACGATGGGTGGGCTGCGCGTTCGGCTGTTTCCTCTGTTTGTGCGGGCCGCGACCCCGCCGATCAATGGCGGCGTCCTCCTGATTGCCGCCGCCCAGTCTGCGCGGAGCGACGCCGATGTGGCCGCGTCCGAGCAGATCGATCGACTGCTCGATGCCGCGGGGCAATGGCTTGGGGCGGCGATCGAGGCGGCAATGGGTTCCGCGCTCGATCAGGCTGACGAGGCACGTTCCGCGCAGCGGCTCGCCGGGGTCCTCGACGTCCTCGACGCGCTCAGCCGGCTTGACGACGAGGAACACATCATCGCGTTGGTGATGGATGCCATCGCTCTCTGGTACGACGCCGACGTTCGCGTGTACCGTTCGGATGTATCCGGTGCGTTCGTCCTGCACTCCCGTCTGCCTGGCGCCGGCACGGCCGGTCCGGCGACGCAGTTGGCCGGACATGGGATCTGGGGCCGCGATGAGGTGTTCAGCCTGGAGTCGCTGCGTGACGTGGAGGACCTCGGGTGGGAGGGCCCCACAGCGGACACATTGCTCGTGCCGATCAGCGTCGAAGAGCTGACCGAATGGCTCCTGATGGTTTCAGGGACCGCCGGCGATCCGTCGGTCAAGCTCACGCTCGGCGTCGTCAGGCGTCTGGTCGGGGCGCTGCTGACGGATCTTCACCGCAACACGGTCGAGCGCGTGCGGCGCAAGCTGGGTTCGATATTGGCGTTCGGAGATGCTCCCTTCAAGGCGGTCGCACAGATCGCGCTCGAGGCGATCGCATTCGAAACCGGTGCGGCATCGGCGCAGATGACCATCTTCTACGGACCCGACTCTGGGCCGGCGGTCTCCATTCAGTGGGGCGGCGCCGAGGACGACTACGCCCCATTCGTCGAAGCCGGCACGGCCACCGTGGCGGAGGACGCCATCGCTGTGGGTATGCCGGCCGGGGCCGGCGTGACGGCCGTCCTCGGCTTGCGGAGGCGGAGCGGCGGGTTTCCTCCCGGCTCCGCGCGCCTCGCCCGTTCCATCGCTTCGACCATCGGGGTGTGGCTGTCCGGCACGCTGATCAAACCGGCCGACGTCCGGGTGCCGCCTGAAAGCGAGTACTCTTCCGACTTCGTCGATCGCCTGGTCGACCAGCTCGATCGGTTCGGGCGCTTGAAGGTCGGCGGCGCCGTGGCGGTCGTGCTGCCGGGTCCGTTGGCGCCGACGGGTCCCCAGCTCGACGAAATCGCTCAGTTGCTCCAGGAGCACGTGCGTCCGTCGGACGTCATCGGCCTCGTCGAGGCGGCGGGCGCCGCCGTCCTGCTGCCCGACGCGACCCAGCAGACCGCATCCGCGGTGGTTGGACGGCTGTCAGAGGCGGCGCATCAGCAGGGGATGGTCGCGGCCCGTGTGGGGCTCGCGACGTTTTCCGCTTTTTCCGAATCTCCCGATTCTCTCGTGAACCGAGCCGTCATGAACGCGCGGCGTGGAACCGCCCTGTAAACGACATAACGATGACTGTTGACAACCGCCTTGGTGATCGTCGGGCACACCTCCGGTTCGACATCACGCTCCAACTCTGGGCCTCGCTCGACTTGCGCGAGCCAGCCGTGTTGCGAAACATTGCGGTCAAAGGAGCGCTCGTCGAAGCCAGGCTGACCCCACGAATGAAGGCGGTTCGAGTGGGGCAGTTTTGGCTGCGCGGGAACGGCCCCGAATTGACGGCCGTGGTGCGGCACAGGTCGCCGCTGACGGATGCGCCTGGCGAGGACCGGTATCTCCTGGGACTCGAGTTCGTCAATCTTTCGACCTCCGAGCGCGCGGAGCTCGAAGAGTTCGTTCGGGAGTGGCAGGAGCGCGAGACCCCACCCTAACTGCTAGTCAAATCGCCCCCGACCGAGACTTTAGTCGCCAGATGGCCGCTCTCTAAGTCCCCCCGCGGCCGCCATTGGTCTGGCCCTCAATCGCGAATTCCCGTAAGGCGGTGTACCTGCACGTATTTCGAGGCGGACAAACATCTGCCAACTTGTGGCGATTTCCTTGCAGAACAAACGGCGCTGCCATGAAAAACGAGGCCGACGAGGAAGGACAGCTGTCGCGTATGACTCATTTGGGCGCCGAGCGCCGTCGTCTAGCGCGCGTGCATGTGGCGGATGCAGCCGGGCTGTCGCTGACGGTTTCCCTTCCGGTCCAGGTCGTCGACATTAGTAAGACAGGGGTCATGCTGGCATCGAAGTGCGAGCTGTCGGTCGGCGATCGAGCGGAGTTGCTCGCCACCGTGGGCTCTCGATCCATCCGTGTCGTCATCGAAGTACGTCATGTCTCAATCGATACCCAGCCGCGTCGCGGGATTCACTACCGAGCGGGTGCTGCATTCGCGCCGATGAGCGCCGAGCAGCGTCTCCTCCTCGAGCAATTGCTAGGTCCGGAGCCCAACTGATGGCAAGAAATGCATTCGCGGGACAGGCTGCAAGGCAGTCGTCGCAGACACGTTTGGTTGGGTCCAGCCGCCAGATGGTGGAGATGCGCCAGGAGATCGAGCGCGTGGCGCGGTCCGACGCGAAGATCCTCGTCACCGGGGAGAGCGGCGTCGGCAAGGAGGTGGTCGCGCAGTGCATTCACGCGAACAGTCCCACGGGCCGGACTGAACTTCATCGCGGTGAACTGCGGCGGCCTCCCGGAGACGCTGCTCGAATCGGAGCTGTTCGGCCACGTGCGAGGCAGTTTCACCGGTGCCTATCGGGACAAGCCGGGAAAGCTGGAGCTCGCGCACGAAGGGACCGTCTTCCTCGACGAAATCGGCGAGATGACGCTGCGCATGCAGGGTCTTCTGCTGCGGTTCCTCGAGACCGGCGAACTGCAGAAGGTCGGCGCCGACGGCGGCGGCCGCGCGGTCAACGTCCGGGTCATCGCGGCGACCAACCGGAACCTCCGCGATATGATCGCGCAGGGCACCTTCCGGGAAGACCTGTTCTACCGGTTGAACGTCATCCATCTCGACATGCCGCCGCTCCGCGAGCGGCGCGAGGACATCCCGGTGCTGGTCGATCACTTCCTCCAGCTGTTCACGCGCGACGCCGGTTGCGTGGTGAGGACGCTCAACGCGGAAGCGATGAACGTGCTGACCCGCTACACCTGGCCCGGCAACGTGCGTCAGCTGGTCAACGTGATCGAGCGGGTCGCGATCACCGTGCCGCGAGCCGGTCGCGACGGCCGACGATCTGCCCGGCGGACGTCCGGGTGCAGGAAGGCGTCGGCCTTCCGGCCGAAGCGCGAACGGCGCCGAACGGTGGCCGACGATCTCTACAAGCGGCTCATCGAAGAGCGCGAGTCCTTCTGGTCGTGCGTCTACACCCTCTACATGGATCGCGAGATCACGCGCGGCACGCTGCGCGAGGTGATTCGCAAGGGGCTCGAGGAGTCGCGCGGCAACTACCGGATCGTGGCGCGCCTGTTCAACCTCGAATCGCGCGACTACAAACGGTTCCTGAACTTTCTTCGCAAGCACGACTGTCAGCTTCCGTTCAAGGACTTCAGGCAGTAGGACGATCATGCTCAAGACTCTGCGTTACCAGTGTTCTGATCGCTTGTCGGCGCAGTCGTCCGCCCGGCGCAGGTCGTCGCGCCGAGCGCAGGCCGTGCCATCCGCGGCGGCGTCGGCTGCCGCGCCGCGCCCGCGACTGGCGTCGGCGGTCGATCCCGCCGCCCGACTACGTGATCGGACCCGACGACGTGCTCGGCATCGTGTTCTGGCGCGACAAGGACATGTCGCTCGACGTCGGCGGTCCGGCCGGACGGCAAGATCTCGCTGCCTCTGCTGAACGACGTGCAGGCGGCCGGGCTGACGCCGGCGCAGCTGCGCGAGCGGCTGACCGAGGAGGCGAGCGCTACGTCGAGGATCCGAACGTCACCGTCTTCGTGCAGGCAAATCAACAGCCGCAGGGTGTTCGTCACCGGCGAAGTCACCAAGCCGGGTCCGTATCCGCTGATCGGCGCGACGACGGTCCTGCAGATGATCGCGACGGCAGGCGGGCTTCGCGAATACGCCGACGCGAAGAACATCGCCGTCATGCGGATCGGAGAACGGGCGCACGGTGAGCTACCCGTTCAACTACAAGGACGTCGCGAAGCGGAAGAACCTCGCACAGAACATCGAGCTCAAGCCGGGCGACACGATCGTCGTTCCGTAGGGCCGGCGATGACGGGGACCGACGTCATGGACGGCGTGTGATCGGACGTAGGCCGTCGCGGCGTGCTGACCCTGGCGGCGGCGTCGGCGCCGCGCCCAAACGCTCGCGCCGTCGCGCAGCGGCCGACGCAGGGGTTGTTCGGCCGCGCGCCGCGCGGAGACCAGACCCTCGACGTATCGGTCGTCGATGGTCGGCGTGTATCGACGACAACGTCGCCCCGGCAGCGAGTCCGGCCCGGGCGGCCGACGCACACAGGACAGCGGACGCGTACGACGGTGTGAACGCGACCGTGACGTACGCGAAGCAATCGCGTCGAGTGGCCGTTCGCGTCGCCGAGCGGCTCCTCGCTCCGTTACTACTCCGCGCTCGGAGATCTCGGGGAGCACCACAGCACCGCGGTGGCTTCCGGATTCAATCGGCCCAGTCGCAGCGCGACGTCAGTCACGGTCAATCAGACGTTCGGCTACGCCGTTATACACGTTCACGAGCTCCCGCAGCTGTTCGAGCCCGAGCTCGCGGCGTTGCCGTTCCCGAACTTCGGGACTCAGTCGGTGCGTCCGACGAGGCCCGTTCCATCGGCTCGATCCGCCAGCCTGACGCAGTCGATCGGCCGCCGCTCGCGCTGGAACGTTCGCGTCGAGCCTGCAGAACGACCGATTTCCTGGCGACGTCGACAGGGCTTCGGACTCGAGTCGTCCTCGGTCGGATGATGTACGCGTTGTCGCGAGACGTCAGCCTGGTGTTCGGGTACGGCTACCAGCGAGGGCGGTACCGGCGTGACCTGCCGATCCACGCAGATCGACGCCGAGTGCACAACATCGACCTCGGCGTCGACTACCACCGCGCGTTGTCGCTGTCGCGCCGAACCACGATCGGTTTCACGACTGGAACGACGGTCGCCGAGGACTCGGACGGCGTCACGCGAATACCGGATGATCGGCAACGCCCGGCTCAACCGGGAGATCGGGCGCACCTGGCACGCGACGGCCGCGTACAACCGGGGCGTCGAGTTCATCGAGGGTTCTGCGAGCCCGATGTTCGCCGACTCGTTCGCGGTCGACGTCGGCGGCGCACTGAGCCCGCGGATGGACCTGTCGGTAGTCGGCGGCTACTCGTTCGGCCGACTGGGCTGGCCGAGCACGCGCCGGCAATGGAAAACTACAACGGGCTCCGCGCACCTGCGCGTCGCGTTGTCACGCGTCGCTGGCGTTGCTCGGCGGAGTACCACATTTACCGGTATCGCTTCGATCAGGCTGCGGCGCTGCCCACCGGCATTCTGCCGCAGCTCGATCGACAAGGCGTGCGGGTCGGACTCGAGTTCTGGCTTCCGCTGATTCGTTAACGTTCGTTTGACAGGATCGGATGACGCTGTGATTCCTGGTAAGACATTCGCTCCAGCGACCTGCTCGCGATTCTCCGACGCCGCAAGTGGCTGATCGTCGTGCCGTTCGTGCTGGTCAGCGTCGGCACCTTCATCGCCACGCGGTACGTTGCCGAATCGCTATCGCTCGGAAACGCTGATTCTCGTCGTGCCGCAGCGGGTGCCCGAGAGCTACGTGAAGTCGACGGTGACGGCGCGCATCGAGGACCGGCTGCAGTCGATCAGCCAGCAGATTCTCAGCCGCACCCGGCTCGAGCGCATCATCCAGGACTTCAATCTGTACGCGACGGAGCGCCGCGCCGGCGTCATGGAGGACATCGTCGAGCAGATGCGCCGCGACATCGACGTGCAGATCGTCAAGGGCGACGCCTTCCGCGTCAGCTACACCGGCGACGACCCACGCACCGTGATGCAGGTGACCGAACGGCTGGCGTCGCTCTTCATCGAAGAGAACCTGCGCGACCGCGCGGTGCTGGCCGAAGACTCGTACCAGTTCCTCGACTGCGCAGCTCGACGACGCGCGTCGGCGGCTCATGGAGCACGAGAAGAAGCTCGAGGACTACCGGCGCAAGTACGCGGGCCAGCTGCCCAGCGCAGCTCGAGTCGAACCTGCAGGTCATGCAGAACACGCAGATGCAGATTCAGGCGCTCACCGAGTCGATGGCCCGCGACCGCGATCGGCGCCTGATTCTCGAGCGTCTGCATCGCGGACGCGACGGTGGCCGAGGCGTCCGGCCGCGCTGCCGGCGCCCGTGCAGGCCGGAGCGGGCGACCCGCCCGCCGGCACGCCGGCCCAGCAGCTCGAGGCGGCGCGGCAGACGCTCCGCCAGCTGGCAGCTGCGCCTCAAGCCCGAGCATCCCGGACATCGTCCGGCTGAAGCGCGCGATCGCGAGCCTCGAGCAGAAGGCGGAGGCAGAGCCGGCCGAAGCCTCGCTGCTCGACCGATCGTCGCCACAGTGCTTCCGGCCTCGGCGACCGAGCGCGCCAGGCAGAACCGGCTCAAGGAAGCTGACAGGCCGAGCTCGAGAACCTCGATCGGCAGATCGCGCGGAAGGAGACCGAAGAAAAGCAGCTGCGCGCGATCGTCGACGCCTATCAGGCGCGCGTCGAGGCGACGCCGACGCGCGAGTCCGAGCTGATCGAGCTGACGCGCGACTACGACACGCTGCAGAAGATCTACACGAGCCTGCTCGAGCAAGAAGGAGGACTCGAAGATCGCCGCCAACCTCGAGCGGCGCCAGATCGGCGAGCAGTTCAAGATCCTCGACCCGGCGCGCTGCCGGAAAAGCCGTTCAGTCCCGACCGCGCACGGATCAACCTCATGGGCGCATCTGGTCGGTCTCGGCCTCGGCCTCGGCCTGGTCGCGCTGCTCGAGTACAGCGACTCGACGCTCAAGACCGACGACGACGTGCTGCCGGCGCTGACGCTGCCGGTGCTGGCGCTCGTGCCGCTGATGCCGACGCAGCGCGACCGTCAGGGGGCGCCGCGCTGGCGGCCGGTTGGCCATGCTCGCGTCGTCGGCGGCTGTCGTCCTGCGTGGCGTCGCCCTGATCGTCTGGAAGTTCAGGGCGTAGGATCCGACGTCAACCATGTACGAACGCTTTTACGGCCTCCGCGAGCGGCCGTTCGATCTCACGCCGAATCCGCGGTACCTGTTCCTCACGACGCGGCATCGCGAGGCGTTGAGCAACCTGCAGTACGGCATCTCGGCCCGTCGCGGCATCACGCTGCTCATCGGCGAGGCCGGCACCGGCAAGACGACGCTGGTGCGCGCCGCGCTCGAATCCGGAGCAGCGCGGGAAGACGCGCAGTGCATCTACCTGAACAACCCGACGCTGACCCGGCAGGAGTTCGTCGAGTTCCTCGCGCGCGGCGTTCGACCTGAGCGACCGCGCCGCCTCGTCGAAGACGGCGCTGCTGCTCGAGCTCGAGCGCGTGCTGCTCGAGCGGCGGGCGCAGGGCATCGTGACGGCGCTGCTCGTCGACGAGGCGCAGGCGCTGCCGCTCGAGCTGCTCGAGGAGATTCGTCTGCTCGCGAACATCGAGACGACGACCGAGAAGCTGTTGCCGGTCGTGCTGGCCGGCCAGCCGCAGCTGGCCGACAAGCTGAACGATCCCGATCTGCGGCAGCTCAAGCAGCGCGTCGCGCTGCGCTGCGAGCTGCAGCCGCTCGACCTGGCGGAGACGGCGGCCTACATCGCCAGCCGCGTCCGCGATCGCCGGCGGCGACAGCACGACAGCTGTTCACGCGCGAAGCGGTCGAGCTGATTCACCAGTGCTCGCACGGCATTCCGCGGACGATCAGCGTGATTTGCGACAACGCGCTCGTCAGCGGATTCGCGGTCGATCAGCGACCGGTCGGGTGGGAGATCGGTCGACGAGGTCTGCAGCGACTTCGACCTGAACCCGCCGGCAGAAAAGCCGGTCGGTCGCTCGCTCCGCCGACGAGCGGTCGTGCGGGTCCAGGCCGTCAAACAGGAACGGCGAGGGGGAGACGCGACACCGGGGCCGTGGCTGCGGATTCGCTGTTCAGTTTCTTCAATCGTCGGCGCGGATTTTCGTTTTTCTGATTCGTCAACGTGGGAGCAAGTGACCAACATCTGGACGTAGGGAACCATGAGTCGAATCGAGGAAGCCCTTCGCCGCGCAAGTCTGGCGACGCTCGAACCTGAAGTCGAAGACGCGCGCCACGCCGCGCCGCCGATACCAGTGCCGGTGCCGCCGCCCGTCGTGGCCCCACCGCCCGAGGCCCCGCGAGCCCGCGGTACGCCGAGGTCGAGCGTCCCGCGGTCGCCGTACCTCCGAAGGGTGTCGACACGACGACCGTGTCGACCCTGACGAACCGGGACGTCGCCGGCGAGCCGGATTGAGGACACCGTCGGCGGACTGTGATCGGGAACGCCAGAACGTCGCGGGCCAGTCGCCGCGACACCGCTGTCGACTCGAAGCTGATTGGCAACAACGAGGTGCCCGCCGTCGTCGGGGAGCAGTATCGGAAGCTCGGCGCGACGCTCCACCAGCTGCAGGTCGAGCGCGGCGTGAAGATGGTCATGGTCGCCAGCGCGATGGCCGCGGAAGGCAAGACGCTGACCGCCGCCAATCTCGCATTGACGCTCAGCGAGTCGTTCCGGCGTCGCGTGCTGCTCGTCGATGCCGATCTGCGCCGGCCGACCGTTCACCAGATTGTTCAGGATTCCGAACGTCACGGGACTCAACGACGGCCTGAACGCCGACCACGAACAGAAGCTGACGGTCATCGAGATGTCGCCGCGCCTGTCCGTGCTGCCGGCGGGCCGTCCGGATCCCGACCCGATGAGCGGCCTGACCTCCGACCGCATGAGAACGATCGTCGCCCAGGCGGGCGAGGAATTCGATTGGGTCGTGCTCGATACGCCGCCGGTCGGACTGCTGCCGGATGCCAAGCTGCTGGCCGAGATGGTCCACGCTGTCGTGTTCGTCATCGGCGCCGGCACCACGCCGTTTCATGTCATCGATCGCGCCGTGACCGAGATCGATCGCAAGCGAATCGTCGGAGTCGTGCTGAACCGGGTGAAGGAAGCGGCCATGCCGTCGCACTACTACGAATACTACGGCGAAACTGCCAGCGCCAGCTGAGCCGCGATGACCAAGCTTCTCGCGCTGACGTTGTCCCGTCGTTCCGCGATCCTGATCGTCTTTGAGTTCGCGCTCATCGTCGCCGCCGTCGCCGTCAGCGCGCAGCTCCACCTCGGCTACGGGGAAGCCCGGCTGCTCTTTCTCGTTGAGGGCGGATTCGCCAAGGCCGCGCTGATTGCGATCATCTGTCAGTGTTGTCTCTATTTCGCCGATCTCTACGACCTGCACCGGATCGTCGACCATCGCGACCTCTTCGTCCGAATCATTCAGGGCCTGGGCGCCACATCGTTCCTGCTGGCGGCCTTGTATTTCTGGCTGCCGTCGCTCGTGATCGGGCGCGGCGTGTTCGTGATCGCCGCGCTGTTCGCCATTTCGCTCATCGCCGGCTGGCGACTGGCGTTCGACTGGCTCACCAGGCGCGCGGCGCCGCGGGAGCGACTGTTGCTCGTGGGAACGACCGCGGCCGCCGTCAATCTGGCGCGCGAATTGTTCGAGCGCCGGATGGAGCTCGGCGTCGATATCGTCGGGTTCGTCGATCCTGATGCCTCACGCGTCGGCCAGCCCGTCATCAATCCGGGCGTGATCGGCACCATCGAGGACATCCCGTCAATCGTCCGCGCGCGGGGGGTCGATCGTGTGGTCGTCAGCCTGGCTGACGCTCGCGGACATCTCCCGATGGGGAAGCTCCTCGACATGAAGCTCGAAGGCGTGTCGTTCGACCACCTTGCCTCGGTGTACGAGGAATACACAGGCAAGATCGCCGTCGAGAACCTGCGGCCGAGCTGGCTCGTGTTCTCTTCGGGTTTCAGGAAGTCGCGGCTGCTTCAAGCCGCGAAGCGATTGTGCGACCTCGTCGCGAGCATCATCGGGCTGGTGTTGGCAGGGCCGATCATGGCCCTGACAGCCCTGGCTGTAAAGCTTACGTCGCCTGGAAACGTCTTTTATCACCAGGAGCGCGTCGGACAGCACGGCCGCGTGTTCACGGTTCACAAGTTTCGGTCGATGCGCGCGGACGCGGAAGCCGGGACCGGCGCCGTGTGGGCGTCGAAGGCGGGCGATGTCCGCGTCACCTCGATTGGAGGCATTCTCCGGCGCACGCGCCTCGACGAGCTGCCCCAGTTGTGGAACGTGCTGATCGGGGAAATGAGCCTGATTGGCCCCAGGCCGGAGCGCCCGCAGTTTGTGGCTCAACTGACCGAACAGATTCCGTTCTACGGTCAGCGCCATATCGTTCGCCCCGGTCTGACCGGCTGGGCTCAAGTCAGGTACAGCTACGGCGCCAGCGTGGAAGATGCGATGGAGAAGCTCCAGTACGACCTGTACTACATCAAGAACATGTCGCTGCCGCTCGATCTGTTCATCGCGCTGTCGACGGTCAAGACCGTGATCCTTCGACGGGGGGCTGCGTGATGGCGACCCGTGAGAGTTCTCAACCGGTGTCGGCCATCGTCAATGCGATGACGATCGATGTGGAAGATTACTTCCACGTGAGCGTGTTCGACGGTGTCGTGCCGCGCATCCAGTGGGAACAGCTGGAAACGCGTGTGTGCGCGAACACTGACCGGCTGCTGGCGCTCTTCGACGAGCGCGGTGTTCAGGCGACGTTCTTCGTCCTCGGCTGGGTCGCGTGCCGGTTTCCGGATCTCGTCAAACGGATTGCCGCGGGCGGGCATGAAATCGCGTCGCATGGCTATTCGCACCGACTCGTGTACGATCAGACACCCGCGGCGTTTCGCGAGGACGTCCGGCGTGCGAAGAGCGTGCTCGAAGGGATTGCGGGCGTTCCGGTTCGAGGGTTTCGGGCGCCGAGCTACTCTGTGACGCCGCGCTCCCTCTGGGCCCTCGACATCCTGATTGACGAAGGCTACAGCTACGATGCCAGCATCTTCCCGATCCGCCACGATCGGTACGGCATTCCGACGGCCCCCCGTCACCCCTTCGTTCTCGAACGGCACGGCCGGACGCTCGTGGAGGCCCCCGCCTCGACGGTGCGTCTTGGTCCGATGAACCTGCCCATCGGCGGCGGGGGCTATTTCAGGATTCTTCCGTACGCCTGGACCCGGTGGGGCATCGGGCGAGTGAACCAGCGCGAGGGCCGGCCGGCGATCTTCTACCTGCATCCATGGGAGATCGATCCGGGCCAGCCGACGCTTCGCACCAGCCTTCTGGGGACGTTCAGGCACTACCGGAACCTGGCGGCCACGGAGGGGCGCCTTCGTCGCCTCCTCACCGACTTCCGCTTCGGCCCGATGCTGGGCGTCATCAACTCGCTCGAATCTTCCTCCGCGGTTGCCGGACGCGCAGCGTATGCGCTGCCATACTGCTGGTAAGAGGCGGGACCCTCACTGGTACAACGATGTTGACAGCAAACGCGATCACGGTCCGCCCTGGGGAAAACGACGAGAGAGGCGAGGACGACGAGACCGCAGTGGTCGTCGTCGCCGACTGCGGGCAGGAAGAGTGGGACGGCTACGTGTCGTCCAGACGCGATGCGAGTGGCTATCACACGTGGCGCTGGCGCGCGGTGTTCGAAGACGCGTTCGGCCACGAAACCCAGTATCTGGCCGCGCGGCGCGGGGACAGGATCGTCGGTATCCTGCCGCTGGTGCTCTTCCGGTCGAGACTGTTCGGCACCTTCATGGTGTCGCTGCCGTTCGTCAACTACGGCGGGATCGTCGCCGACGATGCGGTGGCGTCGCACGAGTTGCTGGCGGAGGCCGAGCGGATCGGCACAGCCGGAGGATTCGAGTACCTCGAGCTGCGCCATCAGACGCGGCGCTTCAACCATTTGCCCTGCAAGCAGCACAAAGTGTCGATGCTTCTGCCGCTCGAGACGACCGCCGAGCGGGCGTGGGGGTCGATGGATCGCAAGGTGCGGAACCAGATTCGGAAGGCCGAGAAAAGCGGCCTGACGGCCAGCGCCGGCGGCGTCGAGTGCCTTGACGACTTTTACGCGATCTTTGCCAGGAACATGCGCGATCTCGGTACGCCCGTTTACGCGCGTGCGTTCTTCGAGCGAGCGCTGGCGGCGTATCCCGGCCGCGCGGCAGTCGTCATCGTCCGCCAGGGCGCGCTTCCGATTGCCGCCGGAATTGCCTTGTGCAACGGTGAGACGGTCGAAGTGCCGTGGGCGTCGTCGCTCTCGGAGTTCAGATCGCTCTGCCCGAATCACGCCCTCTACTGGTTCATCATGCAATGGGCGATGGAGCGCCAGTTTCGCGTGCTCGATTTTGGCCGCTCTACACCGAATGAGGGGACGTTTCAGTTCAAGCAGCAATGGGGCGCCGAACCGCTGCCACTCTGCTGGGAGTACCGGCTGTTCCGCCGGGCGCACATGCCGGATCAGAGCCCGAAGAACCCGAAGTTCAGGTCGGCGATCGAACTGTGGAAGCGTTGCCCGCTGTGGTTCACGAACGCGCTGGGTCCCCGCGTCGTTCGCTCGATCCCCTGACCCGAGACCGAAGACCCGCCGACGCGCAGGTCCGACATCCACAACGCGTTCCCGCTGGCGAAGGCGATGGAGCCGACGGGTGTCGCATCACCGAGCGTCTCGCAGTCGCCCACGATCACCACACCCGCAATGACCCGGGCCGCGATGATCCTTTGCACGGCCGCCTCCATGAGCCCGGAGGCAGGCGTGTGGCAAGCCGGTGGACCGACGCGCCGACATCTGGGCGTTCGGCTGCGTGCTCGACGAGATGCTCACGGGGCAGCGCGCGTTCGACGGCAGGGTGTTTCGGAAACGCTGGCGCGTGTCATCGAGCGTGAGCCGGACTGGGCCCGGCTGCCGGCTGCGCTGTCGCCCGCGCTGTGCGGACATACATCAGACGCTGCCTGCAGAAAGATCCCAAACAGCGGGTGCAGGCTGTCGGCGACGTGCGGCTGGCGCTGGAGGGCGCGTTCGAGACGCCTCTTCCGCAGACGGCCCCGCCAGCGGTTGTGGCCGGGTGGCGGCGCGTCGAACTCGTCGCTGTCGCAGCGATCGTCGCGATCATCGGCACGCTTGTGTGGTTTGGCGCGCGCCGGGCTGAGCCGGTGCCGCCTCGTGTCTCCCGCCCGCGCTCACGCCCGCGGGTGCCGCCGCGCTGTCCATCGGGTGGAACGACCGCGACGTGGCAATCACGCCGGACGGTTCCCGCCTCATTTACATCGGCAACCAGGGCACGCAGATCTTCGTCCGCGCGCTCGACGCCCTCGCGCCGGTGGCGGTGTTCAGCGGAAGAGTGGCCGGGTTATGCGTTTCCCCCGATGGACAGCGGATCGGCTTCCGTGACGGCCTCGGCGTCTTGAAGAAAGTTGCGGTGGCCGGCGGGCCGGCGGTCACCGTGGCGACGATCGACACCGCTGGTTCAGAGCGGCGCGACATGGGGACCGGATGAGACGATCATCGTCGCAACCAATAGCGTGGACACCGGTCTGCAGCCGGTCTCCGCGGCAGGCGGGCCGCTGACGGTGCTGACGCGGCCCGACCGCGCGCAGGGCGAATCCGATCACTTCTGACCCGAGATGCTGCCCGGTGGCCGGGCCGTGTTGTTCACGATCACGTCGCTGACGGGCGGCCTCGATGCCGCACAAGTGGCCGTCCTGGATCTCCAGACAGGGGCGCGCCGGATTCTCGTGCGCGGCGGCAGTCACGCCCATTACGTGTCGAGCGGCGAAGGCGGCCATCTCGTCTACGCGGCGGCCGGCACGCTGCGTGCGGTGCCGTTCGACCTGGCCCGTCTCGAAACGCGAGGGACGCCTGTGACCGTCGTCCGTGACGTGACAGCCGCCGGCTGATCTTCACGTCGGAACGAGCCGGGGTGCGGAATCTGTTCTGGCAGGCGGCGGACGGCGCCGGCGCGGTCGAGGGCTGATCGAGAGTCCCGACACCCAGTACCCGACCGGGGTGTCACCCGACGGCCGCCGGCTGATCTTCACTGATGAATCTCCGACGCTGGCTGGTGTCCACCACCGGTGGGACGCGGCCGATCTCGGCCACGGAGCGGGCAGGAGCTGGCGTATGTCTCCGCGACGGGCGCGATCATGGGCGTGGGGCTGTCGCGGGGCCCGTCGTGGGCAGCCGCGACGCCGACGCAGGCGTCTGCGGCTGCGGTCGACTACGCCGTTCCTGCTGAACGCTGTGGGGACAGCGGACCTCGCTCGGAGGTCCGCGCCTTTGGATCTATGCGCCCAGCGTCGAGAGGGCCCGGCGGGCCTCGTCGGCCCCATCGAACGTGGGATTGAGCTTCAACGCCTGTGTCAGGGCTTCCTTCGCGGCCGCCGATTTACCGGCCTTGATGTAGGCGAGCCCCAGATGAAACTGGAACTCGGCATTGTTCGGCGCCTTCTGCACCGACTGCTCGAACGCCGGAACGGCCTGCGCGATCATCTCCTTCTTGTAGTAGATCCAGCCAAGGGTGTCGTTCACGGCCGGTTCGTCGGGAAGCCTTCGCTTGGCGCTCTGCGCCAATTGGAGGGCGATGTCCAGGCTCTTTCCGCCGGTGGTGGCATACATCCAGGCCAGGTTGTTGGCGGCCACGGAGGCCTCCGGGTCGATTTCGAGCGTTTTCTGGTAAGCCTGCTCGGCCTCGGCCCCACGGCCCTGCACCTGCAGAATCATGCCGATCATCGTCGACGCTCCCACGGAATCGGGCTTGCGTTGGATCACCTGCTGAAATGCGCCCTTCGCCTCATCGAGGCGTTTCTGCGTCACGTAAAGACGACCGAGCAGCAGGTAGGCGGCCATTCGGGACGGATCGAGCTCGATCGTCTTCTTCAGAAGTTCTTCGGCCTTGGCGGCGTCGCCGAGTCTGGCGTACCCGTTCGCGGCCAGAAAGGTCACACCTGGGTCTTGCGGCGTCAATGCGACTCTGGCGTCCAGGCGCTGCTTGGCCTCAGCGAGGCGCTTCCCTTGAAAGTCGAGGCTCACCATGCCGGTCGTCGCTTCGATGTTGGCGGGATCGAGCGCGAGCGCCCGTTCGAAGTACTTTCGTGCGTCGACGGGCTTCTGTCTGTTGAGCTGCACCGTACCCATCGCGGCCGCAACGCCGGCGTGGTCCGGCGCCTGCTGGACGAGCACGCGGAGCTCGGCCTCGGCCCGGTCGAATTCTCGATGAGCTGTCAGGGATATCGCGTACAGCAACCGCGCGTCCAGGCTGTTCGGGCTCGCTGTCACCGCCTGCTGCGCATACTGAACTGAGCCTTCGATCTTGCCCGTGGCCAGGTCCAGCCGCGCGAGCTCGTAGTGCGCCGCAGTGGAGCGGGGAGTCAGTTTGAGAATCTCCTCGTATTCCTTGATCGCGGCCTCGAGGTCGTTTACGCCCTTATACGCCGCCGCCAGCAGAAAGTGTCCCCGTGCCGATCGCGGATTCAGGGCGAGGCCAGCCTTGATCTCAGCAATGGCGTCCTGAAATTTCTTGTCCGCGGACAGCAGCTGGCCCTTGGCGAGCAGGGCGCTGGTATTCTTCGGCTCTCGCCGCAAGACTTCGGCCAATCGCGCGTACGCCTCGCTGCGGCGGCCCTGCCGGTTGTCGATCTCAGCAAGACGGACAGTCGCCGCGGCAAAACTGTCCGGCGTTTTGGCCAGCGCCTCCAGGATGCCTTTGGCTTCGTCGTCGCGTTTCGTCGTGTTGTAGTAGTCTGCGAGCTCGAGCTGAGCCGCCGCGTTGCCAGCGGCGGCCGCGGCTGTCTTCAGAAACGGTTCCGCCTCGGGCGCGCGCTTCGAGGCCATGTAAAAGGCGGCCGCGGCCCGATTCACGCGCACGTCCTGAGGGGCGATTGCCAGAGTCTCTGTCAGCGTCTGTTCGGCTTCCTTAGGGCGGCCGTCCGCGAGAAGAAAGTTCGCCAGAGCCAGATGGGCCACCACTGACTTGGCGTCGGCCGCGATGGCCTGCTTGAACGCCTGCTCCGCCTCGTCCTTGTTCCCCTTCGCGAGTTGCAGAAATCCGAGGTTCGTCTGCGGCCGGGCCTGAGCGGGATCGCCGCTCGCCGCTTCTTCCATCTCTTTGATCGCGGAGTCAAGATCCTTGAGTCCTGCGAAGGCGTTGCCCAGCAGGATCCGGGCTTCGATGTTCTTCGGCAGTCGATCGAGCACTTTCCGCGCGCGCGTCTTGGCATCCTCGAACTTTCGGGCGAGGAGCAGGTATTGCCCTGCCTTGACCTGGACGTCACCATTGTCCGGCAGCAGATCGGCGGCACGGACGTACTCTCGATAGGCATTGGGAATGTCGTCGGTGCGCTCGTATGCCTCGGCGAGCTTCAGACGTGCGTCGCCAAACTTGGGATCTTTTTGGATGGCATTGCGATACTCGATGATCGCCTCTTTGAACTTCTGCTGATCGAAATACCGATTGCCGGCCGCCAGGTGGTTGCGCTTCGCGGTTTCGTTCGACGTACAGCCGGAGACGGCCAGTACGGTGAGCACGCAAACAAATGTGAGGAAGTGTGGACGGCGCATATCGTTTCCGCTCCAGTTCACGAACAGTTAAGACGGCAGATAGCCTTCGAGCGACGGAAACATCGCCTTGACCAGGTCGGTTGCAGTCCGTTCCGCGACCGCCTCCGTGGCATGCTGTGCCTCAGCGATGGGCACGACGATGCGGACCAGCGCCGCATCGGTCCGATTGAGTCGAATCGAGTCGAGCACGAGATAGATCTTGCTCCAGTAGTCGGTGGCCACCGCGCGGCCGTGGCTCTGGTACCAGTAGAGCACCAGCTGTTTGTCGAGTCCCTTCTGTATGATCAGGCGATTGACCACAATGGCGCGCGCGGCACCCCCGCCGGCGGCGGTCGTGACAGGAATACTGATCCTGTCGGTGGCCACAGGTTGCCAGCCCGATCCCGGCATGCAGTTCATCGGCGAGTGAATGCTGCTGCCTTCCCGTTGGCTGTGGTAGTAGCCGATGTAGAGGTGCGCCTGCTGATGGCCGTTGACGTAGTACCGGTTCACGAACTCGTCGACGCCGAGGGTGGCGAGCACGCCTGGTTCGAACTCGGGCGCGCGCCGGCCCGACCACTGGTCGATTTGCATCGGAAAGCTGGAGAAGGATGCGCGTGGGGGCAATTCTTCGGCACGCTGCGCCCGCGCGAGATAGCCCGATGTCAGAATCAGGCTGGCGGCGATAATCAAGGTGCGTGTGAACATGGCAAACTTTCGTCAGGCTGTCGCGGAAGGCGCCAGCGCGTCGACATTGGTCACCGACGGCAGCAGCATCGACATGCAGCGCTGAAGGAGCAGGAGGAGCATCATCGCCGCCACGAACACGAGCCATCCGGAAAAGCTGTGGAAGAATCCTTCGGCCGCCGCCGGTCCGTAGTAGTACGCCGCGATTCCCGTTCCGGCGACGCGCAAGCCGTTGGTGAAGATCGCGATTGGAATCGTGGCCGTCGCGACAGCCATGCGCAGGGAGGCTCGGCGGTCCGCAAAGTATCCGAGCACGATGCCGAGCGTCAGCAGGGAGATCAGCGACCGTATGCCGCTGCACGCCTCGGCGACCTCGAGAGTCGTATTGGCAAGAATGATGACGTTGCCTTCGCGCAGCACCGGAACGCCGGCGAGCGACATCACGCCGGTGCCGAATTGCGACGCGACGAGCTGCAGCGGAAAAGCGATTTGGTTGAAGATGATCGCCGGGACGGGAATCATCAGGAGAAGAAATCCCAGTGGAAAGAGCAACACTCTGAGGTATTGCCAGCCCCCGAGGAACAGGATCGAGCCCGCCAGGATCCCCAACATCGACACACGGGTGAGAAAGAGCTCGGCGCCAAGCGTGCCGGCGACGAGCACGCCAAGGCTGCCGACCACCAGCACGAGTCCCCAGTGGGAAGGTTCGGCTGCCATGGCCGCGAGCTTCGCGCGGCGCTCCCAGATCAGGTACGCCGCGATGGGGACAATCAGGAAGCCGTGGGAGTAGTTGTCGTCGGTCGCCCAGTCGTGGACCAGTTTGAGCAGGACCTGGTGGTACAGCACCAGGAACGCTACGGCGGCGAGGAGACAGGCGGTGATCGGTCTGGTCAGCATTTGGCGCATGGGCAACCCTCAGAACCGACAGCAAACCAGCGTCCCAATTTGCGTCGGACCGTCGTGTCTTGTAAGTTATTGAAAATAAACGTGTTGTTGCGTGAGTGGTCGCAGACGCCTGGGATTGGACGCCAGAAGGCTGCGTGACAGCGGACTTTAGTGCGGAGCCAGCGCTGACTCCTAGGCCTGCCGGCGGCGGAGCTGCCTGGCGACGATGGCGAACGCCGAGCCGAGAATCAGCAGACCGCCGGATTCGGGAATCGCAAAGGTCGAGTCGGTGCTCGTACCGAAAGTGCGGTACGCGCTGCCCTGAATCTGTTGGAACGTCGCGCTCACGTTGGCAGCGTTCGGCTGCCCGGCGACGTTTCCAGTGGCCAGGAAGATAACCGCGCAAGCACTCGCGACAAAGAGCGTCGTTCGCCAGATCTGCCTCTGAACCGTCATCGGAAACTCCTTCGAACCGAGACTGAGCAAAACGACTGCCCACACGGACCAGTCGAACTTCGCAGTAAAATGGCGCAAATCGACTCGAGCGACCCGCGATGTCGAGGGCGCGAGCGCCAGAAGGCAGACTAATGGCCTCTGCGTGGCCGTCGATGGAACCGATCGATCGTCGAGCGATGGAAGCGTCGTATCAGGAACTGCTGCGATTCGGCATGTTTGTTGCGGTTGGTAGCGGTCTGATCCATCAACTCAGGCCAGTGGCTGGTTCGTTCGGCGTCGGATGACAGGAAGTCATCACATCGGACGAGGTAAGTCAGACTTTGATTAGCATTCTGTTTCCCGACCAGCTGAAGGAACTGCAGGCACTCGAAGCCACCGTGCCGACGCTGGAGGACTTCGAGTCGGCGTGCCGGTTCCTGGTCACACACGTGGCGCGAATCTTTGACGCGCCGACGGCGCTCCTCGACCGTCGTGGTGGCCGCTGGCGCCTCGTCGCGGAAGCCGGTGCGGCTCCTCCCCATGTCATTTCGAGGGCCCTGCAACGCGTCGCGGAAGGCACGGCGGGGAAGGATCGGGCAACCGACATTGTCATCGACCGCGCGCCCTGGACCTGCCTGTCGCTGCGCGATCCGAACGACGACCAGCTCCTGCTCATGATTGGGGGCGATTGGACGTTGTCACGTCCCCTCCTGGTGGATCTCGCCGTGCGACTCGGAGCGGTGTTGAAGCCGTTCGACGTCTCGGCTGGCACGGCGACCGATCGCCGCGTCGTTGCGGCCTACACGTTCGCTCGGCGCCTTGGCCGTGCCACCGCGCCGAGGATTCACGACATGATCGCCGCGACCTGTGCGAAAGCCGTGAATGCGGATAGGGCGTCGGTCGCGCTGTACGATAAGTCCGACCGCAGTCTCTCGATTTCTGCGACCTATGGGTACCCGGCGGTTCTTGTCAAACACCTGCGGCTGCGTTCGGGCGTCGGAGTCATCGGCAGGGTCTTTCGGAGCGGACGGGCTCTGCGCGTCGACGACATGCGGGGTTTCACGGACGGTCGGCCCCGGCTTCGCTATCGGACGCAGGCGTTCATGTCCGTTCCGCTCCTTGGGACAGAGGGTGTTCGCGGCGTGATCAGCGTCTGCGATCCGGCCAAGGGTCATGCATTTGACCGCCTGGACCTTCGCATGCTGCGAGGACTGGCGGGCGTGGCCAGCCTGGCGCTCGATCGCATTCGAGCCATGGACGAGGCGAACGACCATGCCCGCGTAGCCGCGATCGATTCGCTGACCGGCCTCTTCAATCGCCGTCACTTCTACGGCAGGTTGGAAGAGGAGATCGAGCGCGCGCGACGGCAACTGACGCCCCTGACTCTCCTGTTGCTGGACGTCGACAGGTTCAAGGAGTTGAACGACAGACTTGGCCACCTGGCCGGCGATGCCGTCCTTCGCGTCGTCGGAGACGTGTTGCGAAGGTCCGTGCGATTGTTCGACGTGTGCACGCGATTCGGCGGTGACGAGTTTGCGATTCTGATGCCAGGTAGCGGGCCGGAGAGCACTCGGCAGATCGCCGAACGCATTCGCGAAGGCGTTGAAGATTCCCGCCCGGCCGGCGGTCCTTGGGCGGACGATCTCAGAGTGACTGCCAGCATCGGGATTGCCACGTTCGCTGGAACGACCGCCGAGGATCTGATCGCTCGCGCCGATCAGGCGCTCTACGCTGCGAAGCGGGAGGGCAAGAACCGCGTCTCGTTCGATGCCACGTCCCAAACAAGAGCGCTCTAATCTACAAGCGGGGCCACGTTGGCTGGCTCAGGCGCCCAAGGTCCGCTGGATGAATGCGCGCCTCCGGCCCTGCGGCCGGAGGCCAGCCCCGTTCGACAGCGTGCGTGTCGATGTACCGCATCGCTTCGCCCAGATCATCAGTGGCCATGATGAGTTGCGTGTCCGCCATCTTCACCGTCGCCTCAGCCACCATCCGGTCCAGGAGATCCAGAAGGGGTTTCCAGTAGGCGGTGCCGATCAGGACGATTGGGCAGGCTTCGACCTTGCCCGTCTGAACAAGAGTCAGCGCTTCGAATAGTTCGTCCATCGTGCCAATTCCACCGGGAAGCACCACGAACGCGCAGGTACACTGAAGAGCAACACCTTTCGGACAAAGAAGTGCTGGCACATCACCAGGCGATCGAGATACGGGTTGGGCGCCTGCTCGGTCGGAAGCTTGATGTTGCAGCCGACGGAGCGACCGCCCGTCTCCCTGGCTCCCCGGTTGGCCGCTTCCATCAGACCAGGACCGCCACCCGTCATGACCGTGAATCCGAGCCCGCTCAGGCGCCGGCCGACCTCGCGGCCGACCTCGTAGTAGGGGTGCGACTCGGGAATCCGCGCGGACCCGAACACGGTGACGCACGGTCCGGTCAGTCGCAGTATCCAGGAGCCCTGGATAAAGTTTCGCATCGCCCGGCCCATGAGCCCGAGCGTACGAACATGGGAGCCCGGTTTTTCCGCCGCGATGCGATGCCGTTTCACGCCGCTGACATCCACTGTGCTCACCAGCCGTTCCTCGGGTCAGAACCGCGTGACGAACTGGCTGTCCACGTAGCGCCAGGTGCCGGCGAGCTTCGTTCCCAGCCCAAGTCAGCGTTCAACGCACCACTGGCCGGAAAAAGCAGCGTCGGGGCGGCTTGTGCCCACGAAGATGCTCGATCAAGCACCAGCAGGAATATCAAGACAAGCGGGACGTACCGACAGCGACGAGTCAAGGTGAATCAAGAAGCCCGCCAGGATGCGCCGGAGGCGGAGGTTCGATAAGTCGCCACGATTGATGTCTTTCCGGTCAGTTCTCCCAGACATTCGGAGGAAGGGTCCCTGCCGGCTGAGAGATGTCAACCCACGGAGTGCCTTTTCGAGCGGGCTGGAGACCGTCGCCTCGACGGGACCGAGTCCACGGTAGGCCAAGACTTTAGTCTTCGGAATCGCGAACATTTCGCGGTGGCGGGGCGACTTGAGGTTCGCCGGAGGTTGTAACCCGCTCGAAGCAGACCGGATCCCTCCGCTCGCCTCGCTCGACCGGCCTTGGCCGCGTCCTTGCTCAACATGGACTCTTGTGGCGGCCCATCGACCGCTGCGACTGCTAGGAAGGCCGAATGCACCCACGCACACCAGCCGTCACATTTGTCGTCCCCTGCTACAAGCTCGCGCACTTTCTTCGCGAGTGTGTCGATTCCATTCTCGATCAGGAGTACAAGGATCTCGAAGTGCTCATCATGGACGACTGCTCGCCGGACGACACGGCTGCGGTCGCCGAGACCTTTCGCGACCCAAGGGTTCGCTATGTTCGCAATCCCGTCAACCTGGGGCACCTGCACAACTTCAACCGCGGGATCGATCTCGCGCGGGGTCGCTACCTGTGGCTGATCTCCGCCGATGATCGGCTGCGTAGCCGGACCGCGCTGGGAAAACTCGTCACCCTGCTGGATTCGCACCCAGACATGTCGTTCGCCTTTTCCCCAGGGCATTTCCTCAGTGCCGACGGAATCGAAGGGGGGACGCAAGGCGGATGGGGCGTGTCGGATCGAATCTTCACCAGCGCCGAATTTTTCGAGCGCTTAATCCGGGGCAACGATATTTGCACGCCGGGCGCCCTCTCGCGCAAGGCCAGTTATTACCGGGCCGGACTGTTCCCGCCGGGTCTGCCCTACGCCGGCGACTGGTACCTGTGGCTACGCTTCTCGTTGATGGGGCCTGTCGGGTACAACCCGGATCCGGGAGTGCATTATCGACAGCATGCGGGCAGCAACACCGCAATATACACCGCTCGAAGAGACGCGGTCATCACGCGCGACGAGGTCGAGGTGCGCTGGCGGATTCGGCCACACGCTGGCGAGGCCGGCGGGCCCAGGTTACTGCACGCGTGCGACGAGGCCATCGCGTGGGATTACGCGCGCCGCACGTTCGAAGGGAGCACGGGCGCTTCTCATTTTGGTCTGACTCCCGAGGAAGTGCAGGGGTCCATTGGTGAGCACGGCCGCGACTCCCAGAGCTCGCGGAGGATGCAGTCACGCTACTGTGAGTTGGTTGGTGACCTCTACGAACAGGCAGGCGATAGAACATGTGCACGAGGGTGGTATATACGGTCGATGGCGGGCATGCCGTGGAGCGCTGCGGTCCTGGCCAAGCTGGCCCTTACGGGTCTCGGTTCACGCGGCACCTGGGTTCGCCGCGTGGTGTCGACGTGCAAAGCGACCGCCGGCCGTCTTGTCTCGCGGCGGGTCGAGAGCGTCGCGGCCGCTGACATGGTCAATGTTGCTTCCCGTTGACACGCGTCGGCCAAGACTCTCAGTGACGAAGCTTCCGAAAGGCCGGTGAGAACGTGCGCGTCACGGTCGTCATATGCACGTGGAATCGATGTGAGCTGCTGCGACAGACCCTGGACGGTCTGACGAAGATCTCCGTCCCTCCCGACACCTGCTGGGACATTCTCGTCGTCAATAACAATTGTTCGGACGACACCAGCAGTGTCGTCCGAACGTTTTGCGGCAGGCTCGAGATTCGCGAGGTTCTCGAATCGCGGCCAGGCCTGTCGCACGCCAGAAACCGCGCTCTTCAGGAAGTGACGAGCGCGTATCTCGTCTGGATCGACGATGACGTGCTGGTCGATCGCGAGTGGTTGTCCGCGCTGGTTGGGGCGGTCCGCAGGCATCCCGACGTTCACGCGTTTGGCGGGCTGATTGAGCCGTGGTTTGTGGTCGAGCCCGACCCGGTTTTGCTCGAGGCGTTTCCCGCCCTGCAAGGCGGCTTCTGCGGACTGGACTACGGCTCCGCAGAAAGGTACCTCGGGCCGGAAGAGCCGGTGTACGGCGCGAACATGGCGTTTGCGGTGGGCCCGCTTCGCGGCCTGATGTTCAATCCCGCTCTCGGAACCGTTCAGGGCTCAGGATTCGGCGGCGAAGAGGAGGAGTTTCTCGCGCAGCTTCGCCGGCGTGGCGGCGAAGCGCTGTGGGTGCCTTCTATGCGCGTCAGGCACTACGTGGATCCGCAACGGATGACCACGGAGTATCTGACGAAGTTCGCTTACGATAGGGGCCGCACGTTCATCCGGCTGGGCCGGCCCACAAGCGAGGTGCGCCTGCTGGGCGTGCCCCGATGGGTGTTGAGACGGTGGATCGC
The DNA here is from genome assembly GCA_963755195.1 of uncultured Acidobacteriota bacterium. Lineage (GTDB taxonomy): Bacteria > Acidobacteriota > Vicinamibacteria > Vicinamibacterales > CAVVIG01 > CAVQJU01. Next base: position 605,352 of record CAVWIZ010000004.1, read on the forward strand.
TGCCTATCTACGGCAAGCGGTCCTGCGCTTCACGCCGTTCCGGCGGGCCGCACTGACGAGTCTTCACGATTATCACAAATACCGGGGGATGGTGGCCGAGTCTCTGCAGAAGAGTGGGGGCCGGCTCGCGGCCCGGGTCCGAGCCGCGTAGGCCAGAAATGACGATCTGGAAAGCGACCGTTCCGGCGCGAAACGACGACTCAGCTTCTGGTCAAGAGGATCCGCGCGAAGCTCACGTAGGAGTCAGTGCGCCAGGGCCAGGCCCCGAGCGATTTCAGGTACCACCCGAGCGCCTTCGTCTTCTGACCGTGACGGGCCGCGTCCCAGCCGTTCGTCGCCCAGGTGTGGCTCCAGATCTGCCGCCGTCGCGAGGGCGACAGGGCCTGTCCGCGAGGGAGCTGAAGAGCACGTTCGACCACCAGCCCGCGTGCCCGGTTCATCCGCTCGACGTTCCGGCTCGCCCCCGTCGCAACGTGCCGGTATCGCACGAGCGGCGTCCGGCATGCGGCGGCGCGGTGCGCATGGGCGACCCGCAGCCAGAGATCCCAGTCCTCGGCTGGAGGCAGCAGAGGGTCGGCGGAAAACTGCCCGACCTCGTCGAAGACCTCGCGACGAAGCAGGACGCTGGACGTGGTGATGAAGTTGCCGAGGAGCAGCGACTCGAAAATGTCGCCTTCGATGAGTGGCTGGATGTCGCTCTGCCGTTCGGGCAAGGGACCCCGTGCGCCGATGTTGAGGCGATCGGTGAACAGCAGCGGCGCGCCGGTCCGCGCGGCATCGGCCAGTTGTCGCTCCAGTTTGTCCGGCAGCCACGTGTCGTCCGCGTCGAGAAACGCCAGCCATTCACCCTGGGCCGCGGCCACTCCGGCGTTTCTCGCCTGTGCGGCGCCGCCTCGTTGCTGCCTCAGCAGTCGGACGGGGGCGCCGAATCGCTCAACTTCTTCCCGCGTCCTGTCGGTCGATCCGTCGTCGACCACGATGACTTCGACACCGGCCACAGTCTGCGCCTTGACAGACTCGATGGTCTCGCGGATGAATGCTTCCGCGTTGAACGCCGGAATGACAACGGATACGCGCGCCATCTGAACCTTCTTGTGAGCGGCCGCTCGGCCAGCGATGTGCTCGCATGGTACTTCATTACACCCTGACATGCTGCGAACCATCCTCGTTCTTCTGATCTTCGGCGGCGGTTTCGCGGCGGCACTCTTCAGTCGCTTCGCGGCGCTGATGCTCTACACGTGGTTTGCCTTCTTCCGGCCGCAGGAGTGGGTCTGGTTCGACATCACATCGCTCCATCTGTCGATGGTCCTCGCGCTCGTCTTGATCGTGCCGGCGCTCATCACCGGCTCGTTTCCCGTGATCCGGCACACGGTGTCGGGCTGCATGATCCTGCTCGTGGCTGCGGCCTTCGTCGCTGAACTGGTGACGCCGATGCCGCGAACAGACTGGAGCTGGCTCTCTCTCGTCGCCAAGACCGCGCTGATCGACCTGTTGCTCATCAGCCTGGTCGATACGAAGGATCGTCTCTGGGCGATCACCATGGTGGCCATTGGTTCCGTGGGTTTCCACACCGCGAAGCAGGGGGCCGTTCTGCTGGCGACCGGATCGCTGAGGGTCGGAGAGGGCGTCGGCGGATCGTTCGGCGACAGCAACAGCTACGCGGTTGTGTGCGCGATGACCGCGCTCCTGTTTCTCGCGATGGCGCCGGCGGGGCGGAACATGTGGCAGCGCTTCGGTCTCCGGGCGGCGGGTACCCTGAGCCTGCTGACGGTCATCGCAACGTTTTCGCGCGGCGGTTTTCTCGCCGCGGCCTGCGGATTGATCGTCCTGGGGCTCCTGCGCGGCATCCGCCTGCGATGGCATCTCGGCGCGGTGGTCGTCGCGGGCGCGCTGTGGGCATTCATGCCGCTGCCTGACGGCTATACCGACCGACTGAAGAGCATCGGGACATACGCGGAGGATGCTTCGGCATCGGGCCGTCTCCATTTCTGGGCCGTCGCCCTGAACATGAGTTGGAACCAACCGCTCGGCGTGGGCGTTGAGAACTTCAATCGTACTTACGACCGGTACGACCCCTCAGAGGGCGGCGCGTTCGGCATGAGCCGGTCGGTTCACAACAGTCACCTGCAGGTGCTGACCGAGGCCGGTTTTCTGGGCTTTGGCGTGTGGGTGTTCATGTTGATTAATGCCGTCGTGCTGGCGCTGCGCGTCAGACGCCGTGGCAAGAGCCCGGGCCAAACGAGCGGCATGCTCTACACGTCGATGGCCGAGGGGATGGCGGCCGCGCTGGTGGCCTTCATTGTTGGCGGCAGTTTTACGGCGATAGCGTGGAATGACTTCGTGTGGTGCATGCTGGCCATTCTGGCCGCTCTCGATCGAGTCAGCCTCCGAGAGATTCAGGCCGGGGCCGAATCCATGAGCCCCGTCGCCATCAGTCCGGCGGCGCCGGTGTCCAGCGGAGCGAAAGTGTGGAGCCACAACTACGCAAGATCGTAGCAGGCCTCGTCGTCCTGATCGGGATGACGAGCCTGATCGCCGCGATAGCGATACAGGAGCCTGGGACCGCTAGGGACGTCACCAAGACTCTGCCGAGGCGTCTGTCGCAGACCGGCATCTTTCGCGACCTCACGTCGTTGACGCCCGGCCCAGGAGTCATTCCGTACGACATCAACGTCCCTTCCTGGTCGGACGGCGCCCGGACGCAGCGCTGGATGATGCTGCCCGGCAACGGATCGAGCACCGATCCCACCAAGGATCGCATTATCGTCAAGCCGGGCCTGCCCTGGGCGTTTCCCACCGGGTCGGTCTTCGTGACGCACTTCGACTGGGTGCCCGATCAGACCACGCCGTCTCGCGTGAGACGGCTCGAAACGAGGGTGCTCGTCCGAGACAAGAACGGCAGCGTCTACGGGCTGACCTACAAGTGGAATGCGGAAGGCACCGACGCGACGCTCGTCGAGCGTCAGGAGGAAGAGGTGCTGAAGATGCGTCGGACCGACGGCTCCAGCATTCAACAGGCGTATGAGTACGCCGCGCCCGATCAATGTGTGGTGTGCCACAACGATGCGGCGGGAGGAGTTCTGGGGATCAACTACCGTCAGCTCAACCGACTGATCCGCTACGCTGACAATCAGACGCCCGTCAATCAGGTCCGCGCCTGGAACGACGCGTCGTTGTTGTCGAAGTCGCTCGACGAGCCGAAGGCCCTGAGCCCGTTGAATCTTGCTTGGGTGCCGCCGGTCCTGCCGATACCCTTCTGGAGCATCGCTCGCGGCGGGCGGCTGACGTCGCTGCACGACAACGCGAGCACTCTTCAGGACCGCGCGCGCGCCTACCTCGATGCCAACTGCGCGAGCTGTCATGCGCCTGGCATCGCCAACGCCGACTGGGACGCGCGGTCGGCGACACCGATCGCGCAGCAGCATCTGATTGGCGCACGTCCGCGGGTGCCTCGAGCCGGCACCACGTACATCGTCAAACCAGGCGCGCCAAACGAGTCGCTGTTGTATCTGCGTTTGTCGACGCTCGATCCGGCGCTGCGGATGCCGCCGATCGGGCGCAACGCGATCGACGAAGACGGCGCTCGGTTGATTGCGGCCTGGATTGAGAGCCTGGCGCAATCGGCGAGGCGCCAGTAAGATCTCGTGATGGGGTTGTCGCGTCGCTGGACGCGTCTGGCGGCGGTCGCGCTGTTCGGGGCGGGTCTGATGGCCATCGCGCTTTACAGCCGGTCGCGAAACGCGGCGACGCTTCCGCCCCGCGTGACGTCCTCGGTGAACCTGCCGTCGGACAATCCGTTCGCCGGAAACTGGACGACGGCCGAGGCGTTTCCGGGCGTCGTGTTCGAGCGTCCGCTGACGATCGTGCAACTCGATTCGCTCAGGTTTCTTGTTGCACAGCAGGCGGGGATGGTGCTCGTCGTCACCGGTGGGGCGCAGCCCCATGCCGAACCGTTTCTGGATCTCACCGCCAAGGTGGTTGACAAAGGCGAGGCGGGACTCGTGGGCGTCACGATTCACCCCGAGTTCGGCAACGCGTCCTCGCCGCGGAGCCGCTACGTCTACGTCTACTACGTGGCCAAGGTCGGCGACACGATGTACGATCGCCTGTCGCGGTTTTCGACCGATGCATCGAACTCGAAGGCGGATCCTTCGAGCGAGATGGTGCTCATCGATCAGCTCGACCGTGATACGGATCACAACGGCGGACAGTTGCAGTTCGGGCCGGATTCTTTCCTGTACCTGGGCATCGGCGATGAGGGTGGCGTGGCCGACGGATTCGGGAACGCGCAACACCTCGACAAGAACCTGTTCGCGGGAATCCTGCGCATCGACGTGGATTGTCAGGTTCCCGCCCGCAGTCATCCGATTGTTCGGCAACCGCAGACTGGGCACACGCAGGGATACTGCATCCCGAATGACAATCCGTTCGTCGGCGTGCCCGGAGCGCTCCAGGAGTTCTGGGCGGTCGGTTTTCGCAACCCGTGGCGTTTCTCGTTCGACAGCACCGGGCTGTGGGGGGGCGACGTGGGTCAGGACCGGCGCGAAGAAGTCTTCATCGCGACCGCGGGCAGCAATCATCAGTGGAGCTACCATGAAGGGACGATGCCGTTCACGGAGAGCCCGCTTCGCGGACAGCATCCCATGCCCCGGATCGGCGTCGAAGCGACGCCCGTGTTCGACTACGCGCACACGAACGGCAACGGCGCCGTCATCGGCGGTTACGTCTATCGGGGGGCCCAGTTTCCAGAATTGAGGGGCAAGTATCTCTTCGGCGATTTTGATTCAGGGCGCATCTGGAGCCTCGAAGTGCCCGCGCTGACGGGGTCGGCGGGTGTCCCGAAGCTCGACACGCTGCTGCGGCTGCCGCAAGATCAACGGATCGTCGCGTTTGGCCGGGACCGGCAAGGCGAGCTGTTCCTGTGTGTGTTCGGCAAGCGCTCCACCGTCCTCAGGCTGAAGCGATCCAATTGAGCCGACGCACGTCCTCTCATGACGTCTGAAGCTGCCGCACGGCCGACCCGCCGCGTCATGCAGGTCGGTACTATCGCTCGGCGTCGGCGGGACGGAGCGTCTGGTCGTCGATCTTGTGGAGCAGCTCGCTCCCCAATTGGCCTTCTCGGTGTGTTGTCTCGATGAGGCGGGGGAGTGGGGCCGCCAGCTGAAGGCGAGGGGTGTATCGGTGGCGGAGCTGGGACGAACGCCAGGATTCCATCCCTCACTCGCCGTGCGGCTCGCCAGGCTGACGGCCGAATGGCAGATCGACGTGCTCCATTGCCATCACTACACGCCGTTCGTCTATGGCCAGCTGGCCGCGATGCTGAATCGGCGGCTGACCGTGCTGTTCACCGAGCACGGCAGGCTGTCGGGCTGGACGGCCTCCCCGAAGCGCCGGGTCGCCAACGCGCTGCTGGCAAGGCTTGGCGCCCGCATCTTCGCCGTGTCACACAACCTCGTCGAGTCGATGGCTGCCGAAGGACTGCCGCGCCAGCGGATTGAAGTGGTTCACAACGGCATCGACCCGGGCACGGCGCCGGGAGCGGCCGAGCGGGCGGCGGCCCGCGCGTGCCTGGGCATCGGCGAAGCCGCCGAGGTGGTGGGAACAGTCGCCAGGCTCGATCCCGTGAAGGATCTCGAGACGATGGTACGGGCATTTTCGCTCGTCCGTCAGGCTCGCCCAACGTGCACGCTCGTGATCATCGGAGATGGCGTCGAACGCGAGCGGGTGGTTGAAGCCGCCGCGCAGGTTGGCGTTGCAGACGCCGTCATTCTCACCGGCCGTCGTGACGACGCCCGGAAGCTGCTGCCCGCGTTCGATGTCTACCTCAACAGCTCGCTGAGCGAAGGGGTGTCGATCTCGATCCTCGAAGCCATGGCCGCCTGCCTGCCGGTCGTCGCCACCGACGTTGGCGGGAACCCGGAAATCGTGGTGAATGATCGAAGCGGCAGCACGGTTCCGGCGCGCGATCCGGCTTCGCTCGCCGCTGCCGTCGTCCGGCTGCTCGAGTCGAGAAACACGCGTGCGATGTTCGGCCAGGTCGCTCGAGCCAGCGTGCTGGAGCGGTTCACGTTCGACCGCATGGCGCAGACCTACCTGCGCGCGTATTTGAATCCCAGGAGCGTGTGACGTGTGCGGTATTTGTGGCGTGGTCAGTCTGTCCGGTCCCCTCGCGCCGCGCGTCCGGGACGCCGTCCCGGCCATGGCGTCGGCGATGCAGCACCGGGGTCCTGACGGAGACGGTTTTTTCGGCGACGAAATGGCCTCGCTCGGCCATCGACGCCTCGCGATCATCGATCGCGCGGGCGGTGCCCAGCCGATGTCGAACGAGGACGGCAGCGTCTGGATTGTGTTCAACGGCGAAATCTACAACCATCGACCGCTCAGAGCCCACCTCGTCGCCCGCGGCCACACGTTCCGGACGGACTCCGATACCGAGACCATCCTTCACGCGTACGAGGAGTTCGGGGAGAGCTGCGTCGATCGGTTCGAAGGCATGTTCGCGTTCGCGATCTACGATGCGCCGCGTCGTGAGCTGTTCGTGGCGCGCGATCGTCTCGGCAAGAAGCCGCTGTTCTACGCGTCGCTCGGCGGCGTGCTCCACTTCGCCAGCGAGATCAAGAGCCTGGCGGCCAGCCCCGCGTGGAACGACGACCTCGATCTGGCAGGACCTCGAGGCGTACCTCTCGCTCGGATACTTTCTCGCGCCGCGACTCGATCTATCGGCACGTCTCGAACCTCGAGCCTGGCTACGTGCTCAAGCTGCGCGACGGCCAGATCGTGACGCGCCGCTACTGGGACGTCACCTCCTTCGACAGCGATCAGCGCGACGAATCCGCGCTGGTGCTCGAGCGTCGAGGCGGCGATACGGGGGGCCGTCACCGAGCGGCTCGAGAGCGAAGTGCCGCTCGGCGCGTTTCTGTCGGGCGGCATCGATTCGGGCCTCGTCGTCTCGTTCATGGCCGAGGCACTGCCGAGCGTCACGACCTCGACCGTCGGCTTCGCGGAAGCGGCCCACAACGAGCTGGAGGCGGCAAGGCTCACGGCGACCGGATTCGGCACCAAGCATACCGAACGCATCATCGAGCCCAGTCTCGACGAGGTGCTCGACCCCATCGTCGGCGCGTTCGACGAGCCGTTTGCCGACCCGTCCGCGATTCCGACGTACTACGTGTCCCAGGTCGCGCGCGGCACGTGACCGTCGCCCTGACCGGCGACGGCGGCGACGAGGCGTTCGGCGGCTACGACTTTCGCTACGTCCCGCACGCGCGTGATGCGCGGCTCCGGGCGCTGGTCCCGGGCGCGATCGGCCGCGCGGTCGCCTCCGCCCTGGGCGCGGCGTGGCCTAGACAGTCGTGGCTGCCGCGGCCGCTGGCCATCGGCAATGTCCTCGAGAACATCGGTCGGGACGAAGCCGCAGCCTACTATGCCGACCTCTGTTTCCTGAAGCCTGGGAGGCCCGTCGCCTGCTCGGCGTTGCGGGGAGCCGGCGGCCCGAAGACAGCTCCGTGTTCGAAGCGGTGACCTCGTGGTATCGCCGGTGTCCATCGCCGACCCCGTTCAGCGGGCGGAGTATGCCGACTTGAAGGTGTACTTGCCCAACGGTCCGCTCGTGAAGGTCGACCGCATGAGCATGGCGCACAGCCTCGAAGTTCGCTGTCCGCTGCTGGACCACCGGATCATCGAGATGGCCTTTCGTATCCCGGTACCGCACAAGCTGCCCGGCCTCCAGTCGAAGCATTTGCTGCGCGCTCTGGCCGCTCGACGGCTACCGCAGGGCATCAGCACACTGCCGAAGCGTGGCTTTACCGCCCCGATTGGCGAGTGGATTCGGGGCGCGCACAACGATTGGTTTCGGTCGGAGGTCCTGAGTCCGCAGTCGGAAGTGGCAGCGCTGCTCGACCACGCCCGTCTGCGCGCCCTTGCTGAAGAACATTTCGCGGGCGCGCGCGATCATTGGCACGCACTGTGGGCCGTCTGGGTCCTGGAACGCTGGTTGAGGCAGCGTCGGTCGAAGACGTCAGGCGACTAAGAGGCCTGACGCGCCGGTGGCCCCAGCGAGCCCACTGTTCCGGTCGTTACTGGGCGACGTGGACGCCGGTTGGTGCAGCCGGCGGCGCAGCGTTTTGGGAGCCTGAGAGAATCGTGAACACGTGGATGAGCGGACGCTGGTCCGTTTCTGCGCCAGAATTCGCCGAGATATACAGCCGCGCGGTCGCGGGGTCGAACGCGACGCCCCTGACATAGCGCGACGCGTCGTTGAGCGGCACGTCCCACGTCCAGGTCGCGTACGGACGCAATGTGTGGGGCTGTCGCTGCCCGTTCTTCACGGCTATCAAATCGAGCACGTCGTACGCCCACACCTGGTAGACATACGGGTATCCGTGATAACCCTTGTCGCTGTTCGTGGGATCGTTGCACTGTCCACCGCTGCCTCCGATTCCGTAGCAGATCGGTCCGGGTGAGTGGCGACCGAAGAAGAGCACGCTTCGCGTTCCCGGTGGCATGACCATGCCGCCCATCGTGTCGGCGTTGGTCCAGATGGTGGAGTCGGGCTGGTTCGCCAGGGGATAGCCCAGCACCTGTGTCGCCGGGACTGGCGAGCGCGTTCCGACGTCGGCTGTGTTGAAGACGCTTGCCGACGGACCAGAGCTGGTGCGGCCCGTAATCGGGATGCAGCACTGTCCGGTCAACGCGTTGCCGCCAAGGGCGGTCTGCCACTCCAGCGACACCGCCGCCATGTAGCCGGACACCATGCCTGCGCCGGCCGTTCCAACCTGGTATGGCCCTTTGACACTGCCGGTCGCGAACGTCGCGCTGGAAGAAAAGTGGGACAGCGTCTGTGCCTGGTTCGCGTCATAGAACACGAAGGCGCTCGTGATGAGCGACGAGCCGCTGACCAGCATGCCTCCGATTCTGTTGTCGGGCGATGAGGAGAGGATCTGATTGCGTTTGCCTTCGAGCGTATCGGCGAAATTGTGGGCGAAGCCGGCAATGGGCAGACTGCTGAAGGAGCCCTTGCTGGGCGTCGGAATCATCATTTCAGCGACGAGCCATTCGATCGGGTGACCAGCGGCGAAGAGTGTATTGTGTGCGGGGTAATAGGCGAGCGCATCGCCGCCGTTCATGAATGACGATCCGCCACTGCCGCCGAGTGGGACGCGGAACGCGCCCTCGTAACGGAGATCCGACGCCTGCACGAGGCTCGGTTGCTGCTGCGCGTGCGGCGTGCTTACGAGGAGTCCGACCGCGATCATCCCGCCGAACAGGCTTGCGCGCTTCATGCGATTCTCTCCAAGGTCGGTCCGCCGCAGTGCCGTGAGCAGCGCCGCCTGTTTACGCCAGATGCCGTTGCCATTCAAATGACGATGTGCAGGTTCACCGGCGCCTGCGGCGCACTCCCCACGCTTCCATACTCGTCCGCTCCGAGATCGTTCGCGGCACCACTGGGACGCGGGTTCCCGTCCCAATCGTTGGTCACGCCGCTCACGACAGTCGTCGCCCGATCGATCGCGACCGTCGCGGTCGATTTCAGATGCAGATCGCCGGCGGCCGCGTTCACAAACAGCGCCGGGGACGCCTGCGTGTAGTTACCCGACGACGTGCCCGTGGCCCCCTCGCGTGCGACGATTGCGGCGTCGAGCAGATTGCCCGCGACGAACGTGCCGGTGGTTTCGGGGAACCGGTACTCGATGGCGTTCGGGTACGTGCCCGAAAGGAGAGCCGTATTGTGAACGACCTGCGTGTTGGCCGACTGGGCGACCCCAATTGCCACGTCGCCCTGGATCGACGAGCTCCGGTAAATGAAATTGTTGCGGACGATGCCGCCGGTGTGATCGTTGCCGGGCGTCCGCTGCGTGAGTCCGAGCGCGACTTCACGCTGGCAATCGATGAAGGTGTTCCCCTCGACAATCGTGTTCGCCGAGTGATTCCACATCAGGATTGCGGGCCCGGCCAGCGCGCCCTGCGGCGCCCGGATGTTGCGAAACAGGTTGTTGCGAATGATCCAGTTCTGGCCCGTGTGGACGTCCACGCCGTTCGTGTAGTCGTCGCGGCTGGTGGTGTCGTACTCGATGACCGTGTACTCGATCACGCCGTTGCTCGTTCCGCCGCCCGTGCCGTCAGTGGGGGATTTGATGAACTGCTCGCCGGCGTTCACGAGGCGCACGTTGTAGACGTGCGGCGCCTGGGTGCCGCCGTTGAACATGATCGGGTGGAAATAGAAATCGCGAATGGTCAGGTTGGCGATGGTGACGCCTTGAATGTTGCCGCCCGTCCAGACGCCGAAAGGAACGTTGCCATAGTTGGCATTCGTCATCCCGGGTCCTTTGATCGTGACGTCGTCGGCGTTGTTGGTGGCTCCGCGCAGCCCGACGTTCGTGAACGTACCCTTGATATAGAGGGTGCTGGTCAGCTGGTATGTGCCGGGCGCAAGCACGATGGTGGTGTTCGATCCCATCGCGGCGACCGCCGACTGGAGTTGCGACTCGGTCGAGACGTTGACGATGGTCCCCGACGGGGGGGCGAGTGGCGGCGCCGGACGGGCCGGCGCGGCGGACGCGACCGCCGTGAGCGAGCCAAACACGAGCCCGGCAGAGGTTGCGACGGTCAATATACGGCTGACGGCGGCACGAGACCCGACTGTAAAACCAAGCATCCAATCACCTCTACCCATGGGAATACGGAGTGAACTGCAACTGCGATGCCGTTATGGCTGTTCGACTTGCGCCTGTTCTAACCTCGGCTGGGGCGGCAACATTTCAAGAGTATTCCGTCGATTACAAACTTGGCGTACCAAAAGAGACTGCAGCCCGGCGTTCAAGCGTAAGAACTACTCGATACTCGACCGTTAGGACTGGCACACGTGTCGCAGCGTTCCGCCCGAACCGCGTCGCGTCAAACTGTGCAAATTCGTTCGGGCCGACTGTCGACTGATCCGGTGCGTGAGGTGCCTTCGGTTGGCTCTTCATGAGGTCGCGCTGCGCGCGGAAGCGCCAGCAGTGCGCTGGCAAGAACCCTGGGCCGTGGGGCCGAGATGTCTCGGAAACGGCTGGCTAAAGTCTGCCCCAGGGACGACTGTCTGCGGTATATCGCCGAAAAGGCCGGTGTTTCGAGAGGCGGGGGACTCATCGTCCGGCATACGTTTGGCAGCGCCCAGACGTGGTGGAGCCCGCCGTCCAAAGCATCCAGCAGCCGTTTGAACCTGTCGCACGCTTCATGCCGCCATCGATGGCCTTTATCGTCCCCGTCCGGAACGACGCGGCGGGCATCGAGCGGTGTCTGACCGCCATTGCGTCGAACGTCCCGGCGCCCGCCTCGATTGAGATGATTGTCATCAACAACGGTTCGGTCGACGGTTCCGATGAAAAGGCCGCCGCGTTTGGTGCCTGCGTGGTGACCGCAGCCGGCAAGGTGGCCTCGCTCCGCAATCATGGGGCACGCCTGACGCAGGCGGACCTGTTGGCCTTCGTGGATGCCGACCACGCCATCGATTCGCGATGGGTCCGCTGCGCATTGGAGCTCTTCGAGGATCCCGGAGTGGCGGCGGCCGGAGCGCCGTATCTGCCCGCTCCGGGGAGCACGTGGGTTCAGCGAAGTTACGACGCCTTTCGCGATCACCGTCTGGGCGTTGTGGACGCCGAATGGTTGGGAAGCGGGAATCTCGTCGTGCGCCGCGAATGCTTCGAGGCGCTCGGCGGGTTCGACGAGCGCCTCGAAACCTGCGAAGACGTTGACCTGTGCAAACGCTTGAAGTCTCGCGGCTATCGCGTCCTGTCGGACTCCAGGCTACGAAGCGTTCACTACGGCGATCCCCGTACGCTCAACCAGTTGTTCGTCGGCGAATTGTGGCGCGGTCGGGATAACCTCCGAGTCAGCCTGCGCGGCCGGGTCTCGCTGCGCGACCTGCCCAGTATCCTCATCCCGCTGATCGATCTGGCGTGCATCGCCTTCACCATCGCCGCCGTCGTGGCATGGCAGTCGGCCAGCGTCTTGATCGTATGCGCGTCGCTGGCGACGGTCGCGGGGTTGGCGACGCTCAAAGCCGCGCGGATGGCGCGGCGATTGACCGCGCGAGGACCCCTGGAGCTGCTGCGCGTCTGGAGCGTCGCGTTCGTTTACGATCTCGCGCGCGCGATGGCGCTTGTGAGCCGCGTCCGACATCGCCGCGCGTCGCCTGCGACGGGAGCCGTTCGTTGACCACAGCCGCGACGGCCCGTCAGCGCGTTTCGGAGACCCCGACGGCCCCGGCACCAGCCGTCCTGACACCACCGGGCCACCTGTCTGGTGTTGCGCTCGTGCGGCGACTGCTCAAGATCGTCGTCCGCGACCTGGCGCTTGTGTGTGCGTCGCCCTTTGTCGGCTCGTACTACCTTCGCTCGCTCCTGATTGGACGGAATCGGGCGCTCGAGGGCTCGACGCAGTTGCTGTCGATGTTTCCTGGGTTGCTCGGCCGCTATCTGAGGGTCGCGTTTCTCAGGTGCGTGCTCGCCGAATGCGACGCGTCGGCGGCTGTCGAGTTCGGGACGGTCTTTTCGCAGGCCGGGACACGCCTGGGCCCCAACGTCTATATCGGTCCCGGATGCCACATCGGGCTGGCGTCGATTGAAGCGGATGTGCTCATCGGTGCCGGCGTTCACATTCCAAGTGGACCGTCGACTCACGGGATCGAGGATCTGAAGCGGCCGATTCGCGAGCAGCCGGGCCGCGCTGTCCAGGTCCGCGTCGGCGCCGGCTCGTGGATCGGCAGCGCAGCGGTTGTCCTCGCCGACGTCGGCGAGTACGCAGTCGTGGCCGCGGGGTCGGTCGTCGTAAAGCCGCTTCCGGCGTTTGCGATTGGCGCCGGAGTGCCGGCGCGCGTCATGCGCGACCGGCGCGGGTAGAGTGGCCGTGCGCATCCTGTTGCTCACGCACCGCCTGCCTTACGCGCCGAACCGCGGAGACAGAATCCGCGCATTCCACCTTTTAAAGTTCCTCCGCACGCGCGGGGAGGTGGACGTGCTCTCGCTCGTACACGACCGGGAGGAGCGCGCCTCGGTGAGCCTCCTTGATGGCGTCGCGTCTTCCGTGCACGTGGCAAGGGTGCCGCGCTGGCGCAATCGCGCCCGCGCCGCGTTCGGCCTCCTGACCCGACGGCCCGTCACGTTCGCGCTGCTCGATTCGACCGAGATGTCGGCGGCACTTGCCGGAATCCTCGACTCCCGCCGCCCCGACGTCGTGCTGGCCTACTGTTCGAGCATGGCGCGGTATGCCATGGAAGGCGCGTTGCGCGACATCCCGTTCGTCCTCGACATGGTGGATGTCGACTCGGAGAAATGGCGGGCGCTTCGGGCGTACGGGGCCGTGGCCGCATCGACTGTTGTATCGCCGCGAAGCCGTGGTACTCGAGCGGTTCGAGCGCGAGGCCATCAAGTCAGCCCGCGTCACGGTTGCCGTCAATGAGCGAGAAGTGTCGGCCCTCCGGCGGCTCGACCCGGACGCCCGAGTCGTGGCGATACCGAACGGCATTGCGCTCGATGAGTTCCGCCCGGTTCATCCACCCGCTGATGCGCCCCAGGTGGTGTTCTGCGGGGTGCTGGACTATTTTCCCAACGAGGAGGCCGCCATTCGACTGGCGACCGAGATCTGGCCGCGGGTGCGCGCTCGTCGTCCGGATGCCCGGCTTCTCCTGCTCGGCTCGAGTGCGACCCAACGGATTCGCACGGCGGTCGCCCAGGGCACAGGCATCTCGCTCATCGGGCCTGTGTCGGATGTACAGGCCCTACCTGTGGCAGTCGGCGATGGCGGCTGTGCCGCTCAGGACCGCACGAGGCATTCAGAACAAGGTGCTGGAGGCGCTGGCTGCCGGCCTGCCGGCGGTTGTTTCGCCGGTCGTGGCCGCCGGCCTGCCGCCAGAGGCAAAGCCCGGGGTTGCGATCGCGGAGTCGAATGACGACTTTGCTGAAATCATTTGTCGGTGGCTTTCGCTACCGCCGGCGGCACGCCGGACTCTGGCGGAGTCCGCCGACTTGAGCGCGCTGAGCTGGGCACAACAGCTCGAGCCGCTCTGGGACATTCTCGAGTCTGCTTCCGGCCGCGCCGCGTCGCAGCGGCCCCTTGGGCGCCCGACGATCCCAGCGGAACCCGCGCTGACATCGTCTGCGTCATCAGCGTAGCCCACCCGTTCGGCGAGCGCTCATACAAAATCAGCGAACACCGAGCACACGCCGTGTTCGGCTGATCGGGCTCTCGATATTTTCAGTGGACCGTCCTACACACCAAACGCCTGTTTAGGTCTGCACCTTCTGCGGCTGTTCGGAGCGGTATCTCCCCGGTCGTGCCAAACCACGCCAAACCACGCCAAACCGTTTCAAGCTGTGCACAACTGCGGAAATGTGGATATAGTCTCCGCGCAGGAACTCAAGGGGGACTGGGTCGGAACTATTGAACCCGAAGAGACTGGCCCGTTTCGCGCCAAAGGAATTTGTTCATCCTCGTGCTTATGGTGCCGGTGCTTTCCACTGAGCTGTGGGCGGCAGTCGGCGTTGACGTTTCCGCGTTCGATTTCAGGAATACGCCATGATGCATGCACACGTCAACCTGCTGACGACCGCCCACTCCGTCTGGCATTTGATCGCGCAGCCACTCAATCAGCGGCGACTGGCGCTTGCGTTGGCGGTCGCGGTTATGGCTGTGTCGCCGGTTCAGAGGATTCAGGCGCAGCGGGTTTGTCCCTGCAGTATCTGGACGCTGTCGACGACACCGGGGCCCGTCGATAAAGACACCCACGCCGTGGAACTGGGCGTGAAGTTCACGGCCGACAGCGCTTCGTCCGTCACTGGGTTACGGTTCTACAAGTACGCGCAGAACACCGGCACCCACGTCGGCCATCTGTGGACCGCGACGGGCACGCTGCTGGGGACGGTGACGTTCACGGGCGAGACGGCTTCAGGCTGGCAGCAGGCGAACTTTGCAAGTCCGGTCGCGATTGCGGCCAAGACGACGTATGTGGCCTCCTACCACACCAACACCGGCTACTATGCCGCTACCGTTAACGGCTTTACGGTGGGCGTCGACAACGCACCGCTGCATGCGCTGTCGAAGTCGGCGCCGGGCGGAAACGGCGTCTATCGATATGGGGCCAGCGCGTTTCCCAACCAGACGTACCAGGCCAGCAATTATTGGGTCGACGTCGTGGTCGTGGCCGGGGCCGTCACGCCGCTGTGGAGCATTTCTGGCGCGATTACCCCGACGAGCGCCGGGAGCGGGGCGCTCGTGGCCGTCAGCGGAACAACGAATGCGAGTGTGACGGCGGATAGTGCGGGAAACTACAAGTTCGCGAATATCCCGAACGGAACCTATACCGTAACGCCGAGCAAGGCGGGATTCACGTTCAGTCCTGTCAATCAGAGGATTTCAGTGAACGGAAGCAACGCGTCTCTGGCGCCTTTCACAGCGACGCCGGATTTTACACTGGCCGCGTCACCGGGATCGCAGACCGTGAGTCCGGGCGGCAAGGCCAGCTACATCGTCACCGTCGGACGCCTGAACGGGTTTGCTGGCACAGTGAGTTTCGGCGTGACCGGGCTGCCAGCGAACGGCGTCTCCGCGTCCATTTCGCCCGCAACTGTGACAGGCGCCGGCACAACCACGTTGACGGTGACGACCGGGGGTACGGCCGCAACGGGCAGCCCGCAGTTGACGATCACGGGCACCAGCGGTCTGCTGAGTCACACGGCTTCGGTCACGCTGGTCGTGGGCACTTCCCAGTCGCTCAGTATCTCCGGGACCATGACTCCCATCGCCGGTGGCGCGCGAGCGACGGTGAATCTCGGGGGAAGGGCCACGGGTACGACGACCGCCACTGACGCGGGCAGCTACAGTTTTTCGGGCCTGGTTCCTGGCTCTTACCTGGTCACGCCCGTCAATCCCGGCTACGCGTTCACGCCTTCGAGCCGGACCGTCCAGCTCTCGACCGCCAACGCGACCGGCATTGACTTCACGGCGGCGCTCACTCACTCGATTTCCGGAACGATTACGCCGGCCAGTCAAGGGGCAGGTACTCTGTTGACGATCGGTGGTGGCCAGACCGCTACCGCTGACGGCACTGGGAACTATCGCTTCGATGGGCTTGCCGACGGCAGTTACACCGTGACGCCCTCCAAGTTGGGCTTCGCCTTCACGCCCACAAGCCGGGCCGTGAGTCTCAGCGGCGGCAATGTCACCGGCGTCACCTTCACCGTTGCCGCCGGCCCCACAGTCGTATTCTTCGATGACTTTCTCGGTGCGACTGTCGATACCACGGCGTGGACGGTCATGAACCGCCAAGGCGATCTCACCAATAGAGAGGAGCAGTGCTATCAGCCGGCGAATGTAACCTCCACGGGCGGCAACCTGCAGATTGTTTCGCAGCGCCAGAGCATTACCTGCAACGGAAACTCCTACAACTACACGTCGGGCATGGTGCAGTGGTCGACTTTCAATTTCACGTATGGAACAGTCGAAATCAGGGCCAAAATGCCGGCAGGCAGTGGTCCTTGGCCGGCTCTGTGGTTGCTGGGATCCAACTGTCAGGCTTCGAACGTTTCCGCTGTCGACAGTCCGGGTCCCTGCAATTGGCCGCAGGCGGGGTCAGACGAAATCGACATGACGGAGATTCTGTTTGGGAACCTGACCACCGTCAATCAACAGATCCATTCTGGATCGAACAACTCCCGATGCGGAGCGGGCACAACCGATGTCAGCCGGAACTGGCATATCTACACGCTTGTCTGGCAGGCCAACTCACTGGTCTGGAAGATCGACGGCGTGCAGACATGCAGCTTCACCACCGGCATTCCGTCAACGCCGATGTTCCTGATCATCAACACCGCCATGGGAGGGGGTAGTGGCGGAACGATCGTCAGCTCGACGCTGCCCCAGACCATGTTCATTGACTACGTGAAGGTCACGAAATGACCCTTGCGGGTCGTCCGGGGCGGCCATGCTTCTTCCGAGTCTCCCCGCCCGATGCTCCGATGCGGGGTGGTTCAATGTCTGACGAGATCATCGACTCGCTCCCGACGTGGCCATCCCGAGGACTCCTCGGTAGATGTTCTCCACGCGGCGCATCCGACTCGAGAAACTGAATTCGCGTTCGATCTTTTCGCGTGCGGAGCGGCGCAACCGCTCCGCCAATGAGGGGTTCGTCAGGATTGCCAGGACGCCGTCCGCCAGTCGTCGCGCGTCGCGGGGTGGAACCAGGAGCGCGTCGCGGTCGTGAATCACGGCTTCGCCCACGCCGTCTACATCCGTGGCCACAATGGGAACCTCCATGGCCATCGCCTCAAGAATGGTGTTCGGCAGTCCTTCCCGGGTTGACGACAGCACGTACACGTCCATCGCCTCGTAGGCCTGACGGATGTCGTGAAGGTTTCCCAGGAACAAGACTCTGCCGGCCAGGCCCATGGACTGGACCTGCTCGCGAATAGTGGTCTCGAGCGGTCCACCTCCGGCAATCGTGAAGTACAGATCCTGTCGTTCAGCGAGGAGGATTCGGGCGGCCTCGAGAAAATTGGGATAGTCCTTCTCGGCATTCAGTCTTCCGACCGCCCCGATCACCACGGCGTCGGGGGGCAGGTTGAGCCGGTCTCGGAGGGAGCGGTCGCCCGTCTTGCGAAAGAAGTTGGCATCGATGGCGTTTCTGACCCAGGTGAGCTTGCTGTCCTTGACGCCGTAGCTCGAGACGATGGCCCGCAGCGAGTCGGAGACCAGCATGACGTGATCGAAATAGCGCAACAGCATCAGATCGAGCTTGTCGTAGACATATCGGACTCGCCAGTTCTGCGCCGTCCAGAAGTGGCGCAGACTTGCCAGCGGGCCGTGTGCCGTCGAGACCACCTTCATCTTGTGAAAACGCGACAGCACGAGACCATAGAGGTCGGACTTATAGCAGTGACAGCTCATGATATCGATCTGCTGCTCTCTCAGGATCTTCAGCAGGTCCCGCAGCGCGCGCACGTCGAACTTGAACCGCTCCTCGATGGCGACGAAGTTGTCGATTCCCAGCTTGCGGGCTCGCTGATCCAGGTCGAACTCAGGATCGTCCTGGCTCCGGAGAAACGCAATGTGCAACGTGAACGATGAGCGATCGACTTCGCGCGCCGAAAAGAGAATGGTCTTCTCGGGACCGCCCCCGGTCCCACGGCAGCTCCTCACGTGGAGGATGTTGATCGTCTTTCGCGCGCTTTCGGAAGGGGTCATGAACTGTGCACCAGCGCATCTTCGACGGAGTGGATGCGAAGGGCATCAAGCCATGCCAGCGTCCGACAGACGCCTTTCGCAAAGGAGAGCGGGGGCGTGAAGTCAAAACGTCTTGCGAACTTGTCAGTGGGCAGCTTGCGCGTCACCTGTTGCAGATGCCACAGTTCCCGGTCGATGCGCGGCGAGGCCGCATAGCTGGAGGCTGTCGTCTCATACTGGTACTCGCCCGAAAGCGCCGCTTTGACGTGCGATTTGATTGAATCGGGCAGGCGGGTTTTCAGTACGTGATAGACCTCGTTCATGAGCGGCAAAGACTGCACGTAGTCGAACGATGCAGGCACCGACCAGGAGAAGCGCTCGCCGGAGACGCTCGGGATTCGCTTCAAATCGTACTGGCAAAAGTCGGCAAAGCCGGCGTAGAAATCGCGCCACGTGAGGGTTTCCGCGTCCGCAACGTTGTAACATCCGGTGACATCGCCGTCGTCACCTCTGCAGGCGCGGATGCATGCGACGAGGTTGTCGACGTGAATCGAGTTGAAGACGCCCGTGCCGCCGTCGACGAGATAGGCACTCTTGTCGAGAAGCGATGTGACTGCGCTCATGGTGTGCGGAGAGCGAACTCCCCAGACGATGCCCGGACGAAGGATGGCCACCTGACAGGGGCCGCCAGCATGCATTCGATTCCGGAGCCACAACTCGGCGGCTGATTTTGCCCGAGCGTAGGGCATCCAGTGTGCGGTCGCTGGTGGGGAGTCGTCATCGATCGACGGTGAGATGTCCTCACCGTACACGACGGCCGAACTCAGATGAATCAACCGGCCGACGTTTGCGGCCACGCATGCATCGTGGATGGCCCGGGTCGTGCGCAGGATTCCGCTCGGCGCGCCCGTCGTCAGGTTGACGGCGACCGCACAGCCGCGTAGCGCCGTGCCGAGCGCCGAGGCGTCTTCTGCATCTGCCAGGGCGACGGGAACAGTCGAGCCAAACCGCGACAGGCCGGCGAGGCTGCGATACGACCGGATCACCGCCCGGATGTTGTGATCGCCCCCGAGGACCAGAGATTCGATCAGACGAGAGCCCACAAAGCCGCCGGCGCCGATTACGGCGATCGGTCCCATCAGGCGCGCGTCCAATGCAGCGCACGATAGGCTGCCTGTTGTTTCGGGTCGAGCCAGGGCATCTCCATCGGGCGCGCACGGCGTCGAGCCGATTCGATCACGTGAAGGCACTGCTTGCCGGTTTCGCCGCCGACTGCCAGAGGCTCCCCCAGCCTGATCGCCCTGGCCAGGTGAATGAGCTGACAGAACATACTCTGGGTGTAGAGCTTCGGGCTGATGGTGCGTCGCGCCGGCACGCCGGTATCCGCGGGATAGCGATGATCCACAGGGACTTCCTGAAATTGCGAGGGTCCCGTTCTGACCGCCAGCTTGTCGAATTGATCGAGCCGCAGCACGACTTCCTTCCGGGTACCGATCACCCGCAACTCGTTTCTGAGAGGGAAATCCCAGGATAGTTGCACCGAACCTGAGCAGACCGGCGAACGCAGTTCGAGCCTGACATTGCCCTCGACTCCTGCGAGCGCGTCGTCCGCGTACGACACCACCTCGGGGACGCCGAACAGCCAGATCAGCAGATCGACGGCGTGAGGGCCGATATCGAAGAACAATCCTGAGCCGCCTCCGGCCTGCCTCGTAAACCCCGCCGGCGTTGTGACGTCCCAATCGAAGATTCGTCCCTCCTGGTATGAATACGACAGGACCTCTCCAAGTTCGCCGGCGGCCACCCATTCTTTGAGTTGTGCGAAGGACGGAAAAAACCGACGGGTCATCCCCACGGCCAGCACCCGATCCATTTCACGGGCCACGGCGATCATCTCGGCACACTTCGCCTCGGTTGACGCCATCGGCTTTTCGCACAGCACGTGATTCCCATGCCGCAGGGCGAGGATCGTCTGATCCCCGTGATGCTGGATGGGACTGAGAATCAGCGTGAGTTCGGAGTCCGTGGCCTGTAATGCGTGCGCGACGTCGTTGAACACCTCGGCCTTTGGGAAGAAATGGTGCATCTTCTCGGCGTGAGCAAGCTGGTTGTCTACGAGCCCCACCACCCGGACGATGTTCAGTTTCTCGAGTTGCTCAAGGGGCTTGCGGTACAGCCGTTGGGCCACCGCGCCACATCCAACTACCGTCGTTCGTATGGTCACGGTTTATTGGTCTTGAAAAAGTGCAGAACTGTGCAGCACCTGCGTGCCGCAGAAGCACGGCTTGGCCGGATCTTGGGGCGCACTGCCCATGGGCATTGCCAAAGGCGTACCCAACTGCGTTCCAAGCCGGCGAGGCGAGAAAACCGCCTTTTCGGCGATGTTTCGGGCGGACGTCACCCCTTAGTCGTCACCCAGCTGGACTTTAGGCCCGAAGATCTCGGACAGTGCGCCCCGGTGTCACGCCAGCAGCCAGGCGATTATCGCCAGGAGGGCCACCAGTCCGCTGCCGGCGACGAGCACCGCCCGGCGCTTGGCGATCTGCTTTTGCGGCACGAACCGGGACGGTGAGCCGAAATCATCTCCCACAGGCCCTTCGGGCATCGTCGTTTGGAGACCTGCCGTACGAAATGCGGCGTGCATGTAGCCATACGACAACATCAGCACGACGGCCCGGGCCAATGTGCGAGTCGGGCTCCGTTGAAGCGTCTCGACGGACGTGCGGAAGAAGAACTCGGACCGCTCCAAGAACCGTGCACGTTCCGCGCCATGGGCATGGCACGCTGCAAACTTGAAGACGTCGCTCTTTCTCATGTCTTGAGCCGCCCACGTTTCGGTTGGATACTCCAGGAGCTCGGGCTTGTCGAGATATGGATACTCGTGCTCCGCCATCCACGAGGCGTATCGCATCAGGCTGGCGCGGGCGTAGGCGTAAAGACCATCTATCTCATGTCTGAGGACCTTCTCGTCCAGGTAGCGTCCAAGCAGCTGCAGAAACACCGTATAGGACCAGCGACGCTCCGGATCAAGCAGGTTGCGCGCCGCGATATCGTCCGTCGGGTGGATGCATCGGCGAATCAGCGACTCCGCTTTCTCCACGAAGCGCCGCTCTCCCGTGAGGCGGAACGCGTTCAGGAGCGTGGCGATGGAGTTCGCCGCGCCGCGACCGGGACCATGATACTCAGGCGAGGTGGTCGAGCTGGCCAGACCGGTGTTCCCCCGAGTCAGCCAGCGAAACACGGTTTGCCGGCCATCGTCCATGTCGATCACCCATTGGGCGAGCTGCAGGACGGCGTTGCGGGAAGCCGGGTTTCCTGTGAGGAAGTAGTGCAGCATCAATCCGGTCGAGTAATCCTGTTCGTTCGAGGGCCCTCCACCGTTGACGCCATCGGCCCGCGGATAGGCCCGGTGGGTCGACTTGCCGGCGTCCTTGTAGTGAAACGTGTGCCAGAAGAGCCCGCCGCTGTAGCCGGACTTGTCCTGCGTCGAATGGTACAGATCGATGTCGACGACGTGGGCCGCGAGTTCCATCATGGCGGTCCACCATCGCAGGTTGCCGCTGCGCATGAACTGCACGCCAAAGCCCGCCACAGAATCGTACTGGTTGTTGTAGTGCGATACGAGCAGCTGCGGCCCTACGTGCGAGACGGCTTCATGATCGGCGTAGATGTCGCCGAAATTTCGCCAGCCGTATTCATCAATCCGTTCCCGCTTGTGTTCGAATGTGTCCGGTCCTTCGATGGCGGCATTCACGAGGCTCAGATATCCGTCGTTGGGATCCTCGGACGCGGGCGTCAAGTACGGCATCGCGCTGCACCGCGCATACCAGGACGGTTCGGCTGACAAGATGGATGGCTCGAGGATCCATTCCAGGGACGTGGCGCCCACCTTGTCGGCTGCGAAGGAGATCCCAACCACGTGGGTCTTTTGTTCGCCTCCCTGTAACTCGTGAAGATCCTGAAACTGTTGGGGGAACAGCCGGATAATCAGGCCGTCCGGCTCCGCATCGAGGGCCTTGGGAAAGTTCTGCCAGAACTGGCGAATGGCGACTGCGGTGGTCGAGGCGGCCCCTTCGACGCTCAACACAGGCGTCGCACGCAGACCCTTGGTGCTGAACCCGGCGGCTTCGACCTGGTAGCCTCTGAAGCGCAGCGGCACGCGTCCTTCCCGGTTTACGTGCACGGTGGAGCCCCAGTTGTCGCCTCCGCTGGAGTCCTGATAGAGGCTGGCTGGCACCTTCACCGAGAGTTCGCGCGCCCCAATTTCAGGGACGTACCGGACGTCGGAAACGGGTTCGGCCGTCTGCACGTGAAGTGAGACATCGCGGAAGAGCGTCGAGCCTGGATCGCCGAGCTCCCAAAAACCGCCGGAATGCATCGCCCGGCGGGGATTGAGCAGTGAGAACTCCATGCGGACGCTGGCCGAGTCGGTGAACACGTGCACGCGTGCCGTAAAACGCAGCAGCGGATCGTCCGCCTCGCCGAAGATGCCATCCAGCCTCAGCGTGGTTCGCAGGGGTCCGACTGTCTCTGAGGACACGCGGATGATTCGGGATGCCACCGGCTGTCCGTTCGCGCCGGTCATTCGGACTGCCACGCGGCGCCCGGCGCCGTCGCCGCGCACTTCCTCGAACAGGCTGTCGCCCCCATCGGTGAAGCGGAAGCGCACGATACCGGTACTGATGTCGAGGTCGCCGCCGGTGCGAACGACCTCCAGCGTCGTTCCCGAGCGAACCCCGGGTCGATCGCGGCGGACCTGCAGACTGTACTGGCGAGGGCAGTCCACCTTCAGATCCAGAAGCGCCCACCGCACAGAGCCGTCTGGCCATGTGTCCAGCACGGTGACCTGGACGGGAACGTCGGATCCACGGTCGTCCACGATCGCAATTTCTTCCGGGCGGGTGCAAAGTCCGATGGGGAGTGGCACGCCGGCCGTCAGAGGCTCGGCCTGTCGGGTGCCGCGGGCCGTCTGCGCCGCGTGACGGACCATCAGCGATGTTCCAGAGAAAGGCTGTCGATCGGAGATGGTGATGGTCATGTTGATGTGTGGGACGGACGCCGCAACACCGTCTCAGGCGGCATCCCGGCATGGCGGCAGGGAGCGAACAGCAGATTAGCTCGACTCAATCGACCAAGGGAACCAGTTTGTCACGGCGTCAGCAACAAGAAGAAGGCCCGCCCTCGTCGGAGGGCGGGCCTTCAGGAGAACCGCGAAGTCATCGACAACTATTCTATCGCCCTATCGCACCGGTCTCTACCCAGTTACGAGAGGACCCGAGGGGGAGGACAGGCTACTCTCCAGGCAGCCGGTCGCAGATGCGCTGCCAGGGCCTGGGCATCAAGCGCGTTTCCGCTTCCTCCAGGCCGAGATGACCCCAACCACTCCGGTGCCGAGCAACGTCATGGATGCGGGTTCGGGAACCGGCGTAATCAGCAACGACTGGCCACCCCAGTTGTCGCCCAGACATCCGGAGCAATCATTGAGCCCGAACGCGACGTTCTCGCCGGTCGCAATCGTAAAGTCGGTGGAGCCTGGATGGGCAAACGCCTGGGCCGCTGTCGCGTAGCGCACCCCGTCCCAACCCCCGCCCATGCCGGCACTCGTCAAAAACAGGAATGAGTTCTCATAGCCGCGTAAACAGTTTTCCCCGTTCACGTCACAGCCGGCGACCGGCGGCCACGAGAGCCATGCTGAATTGAACGCGCCGCCCTCGGCCGTCCCAATAGCGTCAACACGGTAGCTTCCGGCATCCAAGTACACCAGAACCGGATCCGAGTAGATGCTATTCACCAGCGCGTCGAGATCGACTACCTGAATGACGCTCGCCTCTGCCGCCCGTGTGCCTAGCGTGAGCATCGCTAGGAACGACCCGACCCACAGTAACTTTTTCAACACAGCCCCCTCCTTCGTGAATTGTCCCTGAGCAGAACATCTATTGATGCCCGTCGAGGAGGGAAATAGCACTTCACATGCCATGAAACCATGCGCAAAGTAAGCCAATCTGTCGTCACATCGACGACGGGTGTTGCTAAGTCATCTCAAAAGTCACCTTTCGTTGACTCGGCGTGGCAATAGGTGCTTCCATCTCCGGGTTGGTTCTGGAGTCGAGTGCGCCCCGCCGCGAAAAGCGACGCGCTCGCACGGCAAACCGATTGGCTGTCGCCGTCGGATCGTCCTCACATGCCTGCCTGAGTACCAGCCACTCTTCAGCCGGCCGCAGGCTTTCGTCGAACAGCCCCGTCTCCTCAAAAGAGCCTCGGCGAACCAGGACCGTCGAGGCCGTCAGCCGATTTCCCGTTGGCGTGTTCGCGCAGGCGCGACGTGCGACGCGTTACGAAGATTTCGCGGCGTACGTCGATTCATTCATTCGTGAGTGACTGGATAGAGCACCGTCGTGTCACCGACGCGCGCCTGGGGACACGCGACCGCGCTTGACGCAAGAGATCCGCTGGGCCCACCGAGCAGCTGCTGCGGTCGCCGGTTTTCCGACGTTCGTCGTGGGCATTTCAGCGTTCGATCATAGCCACCGGTAACAGTCCGCGACTTCCGAAGACAAAAGTCCGTCGTCTGGAAGACAGAGGTCGGCGAATCAATCTGTTTATTGGATTGCCTCGGCATTTTGTCGATGCTTCGATTGCCAAGCAGGTCATACTCGCAGACTCTTGCGGGATTTCACACCGACATGTCACGTGTCCCATTCGATCTTGGAACCGTCACGGATCCGATGCCCAGTCGGCGCCGGGCGTTCATGTTCCGCGATCAACGGCTCGTTCCCGGTGTTGCCACCTGCACCGTGACGCCATCCAGCTCGAACGCGAGAGAGAGACTCGAATGAGAGAGAGCATGACGAGAAGCAGCATGAGACGAGAAGTGCGAGCGCCGGCACGGCGTTCGCGGATCAGTGGTCGGCTTGCCGTGTTCTTGAGTCTGACCGCAGGGCTCGCGCTGGGTGGGGCTTCTGATTCCCTGGCCCAAGCCACGTGCCCGTGCAGTCTCTGGACGCTGGCCACGACACCTGGACCGATGGATAGTGAGGCCGCCGCGCTCGAGTTGGGCGTCAAGTTCCGGGCCGACATTGCCGGGTCCATCACGGGCCTGCGGTTCTACAAGTACGCGCAGAACACGGGCACGCACGTCGGGAATCTGTGGACGACGAGCGGGACGCGGCTTGGGACGGTGACGTTCACCAATGAAACGGCGTCGGGGTGGCAGCAAGCCACGTTCGCGACGCCGATCGCGATCACGGCGAACACGACGTACGTCGCGTCGTATCACACCAACACGGGGTTCTATGCCGCGACGTCGCCGGGGTTTACGACGGCCGTCGACAACGGCCCGCTGCACGCGCTGGCGAGCGGGTCGTCGGGCGGCAACGGCGTCTATCGGGCCGGCACGACGAGTGCGCTCCCCAATCTGACGTGGAACGCCAGCAACTACTGGGTGGACGTGGTGTTCACCACCACGCAGGCCGCGGACACGACGCCGCCCACGGTGACAGCGACGACGCCGGCGAGCGGCGCCACGGCCGTCGCCGTTGCCAGCACGGTCACGGCGACGTTCAGCGAGGCGATGACAGCGGCCACGATCGGCCCGTCAACGATGTTGCTGCGCACCGGGAGCACGACGGTGGCGGCGACCGTGGCCTACAATGCGACGGCCCGGACGGCGACGCTGACGCCGACCGCGGCGCTCGCGAACGCGACAACCTACACCGCGACTGTCGTGGGTGGCGCGAGTGGCGTCAAGGACGCGGCCGGCAACGCGCTGGCGGTCGATGCCACGTGGTCGTTTACGACGGCCGCAGGCGATACGACGCCGCCCACGGTGACGGCGACGACGCCGGCGAGCGGCGCCACTGCCGTCGCCATTGCCAGCACGGTGACGGCGACGTTCAGCGAGGCGATGACAGCGGCCACGATCGGCCCGTCAACGATGCTGCTGCGGACCGGGAGCACGACGGTGGCGGCGACCGTGGCCTACAATGCGGCGGCCCGGACGGTGACGCTGACGCCGACCGCGGCGCTCGCGAACGCGACAACCTACACCGCAACGGTCGTGGGTGGCGCGAGTGGCGTCAAGGACGCGGCCGGCAACGCGCTGGCGGTCGATGCCACGTGGTCGTTTACGACGGCCGCAGGCGATACGACGCCGCCCACGGTGACGGCGACGACGCCCGCGAGCGGCGCCACTGAGGTCGCCATTGCCAGCACGGTGACGGCGACGTTCAGCGAAGCGATGACAGCGGCCACGATCGGCCCGTCAACGATGTTGCTGCGCACCGGGAGCACGACGGTGGCGGCGACCGTGGCCTACAATGCGACGGCCCGGACGGCGACGCTGACGCCGACCGCGGCGCTCGCGAACGCGACAACCTACACCGCAACGGTCGTGGGTGGCGCGAGTGGCGTCAAGGACGCGGCCGGCAACGCGCTGGCGGTCGATGCCACGTGGTCGTTTACGACGGCCGCAGGCGATACGACGCCGCCCACGGTGACGGCGACGACGCCCGCGAGCGGCGCCACTGCCGTCGCCGTTGCCAGCACGGTGACGGCGACGTTCAGCGAGGCGATGACAGCGGCCACGATCGGCCCGTCAACGATGCTGCTGCGGACCGGGAGCACGACGGTGGCGGCGACCGTGGCCTACAATGCGGCGGCCCGGACGGCGACGCTGACGCCGACCGCGGCGCTCGCGAACGCGACAACCTACACCGCGACCGTCGTGGGTGGCGCGAGTGGCGTCAAGGACGCGGCCGGCAACGCGCTGGCGGTCGATGCCACGTGGTCGTTTACGACGTCGGCGCTGACGGGTTGCCCGTGCAGTCTCTGGACGCTGGCTACGACACCTGGACCGATGGATAGTGAGGCCGCCGCGCTCGAGTTGGGCGTCAAGTTCCGTTCCGACGTCAGCGGCTTCGTCACGGGGGTGCGGTTCTACAAGTACGCGCAGAACACGGGCACGCACGTCGGGAATCTGTGGACGACGGGCGGGACGCGGCTTGGGACGGTGACGTTCACCAATGAAACGGCGTCGGGGTGGCAGCAAGCCACGTTCGCGACGCCGATCGCGATCACGGCGAACACGACGTACGTCGCGTCGTATCACACCAACACGGGGTTCTATGCCGCGACGTCGCCGGGGTTTACGACGGCCGTCGACAACGGCCCGCTGCACGCGCTGGCGAGCGGGTCGTCAGGCGGCAACGGCGTCTATCGGGCCGGTACGACGAGTGTGCTCCCCGATCTGACGTGGAACGCCACCAACTACTGGGTGGACGTGGTGGTTACGACGGCCATCGGCCCCGATACGACCCCACCAATCGTGAGCGCGGTCACTCCCGCGGTGGGGGCGACGGGCGTGGCGCGGACGACCGCGGTGACGGTGACCTTCAGCGAAGCGATGAACGCCGCAACAATCAACGCGACGACGATTCTGCTGATGAACCCGAGCAGCCAGGTGATCGCGGCGTCGGTGACCTACGACGCGGCGACGCTGACGGCAACATTGACGCCGGCGGCGGCACTGGCCGCCTCTACCTCCTACACCGTGACGGCCGTCGGGGGAGGAAGCGGGGTCAAAGATGTCGCGGGCAACGCGCTGGCGAACGACTTCGTCTGGTCGTTCACCACCGCCGCGCTGGACACGACACCGCCGGTCGTGACGGTCATGACGCCAGCCAGCGGGGCGACGAATGTGTCGGCAACCAAGGTGACGGCGACCTTCAGCGAGCCGATGGCGGCGTTGACGATCACGACGACCAGCATGCTGCTGCGGAGAGGAAGCACGGCGGTCGCGGCGTCGGTGACCTACGACGCCGCCACGCGAACGGCGACGTTGACGCCGTCTGCGGCTCTCGCGTCGGCGACCGTCTATACGGCGACGGTGAAGAGCGGGGCGGGCGGCGTGACGGATATCGCGGGTAACGGCCTGGTGTCCGACGTGACGTGGACGTTCACGACAAGCACCAATAACTATTCCCAGGTCGGTCAGTGGAGCAGCGTACTGCCCTGGCCGCTCGTCACGCTCAATGCCTCGCTCCTCCGCACCGGAGAGGTCCTCGTGTGGGACGGCGGGACAACTGCAGGCGAGCCGATCACACATGGGGGCCTGTCAGCCCGGCTGTGGAATCCGGTGACTCAGGCGTTCACGTCCGTGCCCCTCGGCGCTACCGATCTGTTTTGCTCGAGTGCGTGCGCCTTGCCGGACGGGAGGATCTTCGTGGCGGGAGGCGGCGATCCATCGAACAACAACTTCGGCGTTCCCGACGCCAATATCTTCAACCCGTTGACCCGCCTGTGGTCGACCGCCCCATCGATGGCGAATCGCCGGTGGTATCCGACGGCGACGTGCCTGCCGGACGGCCGGGTGTTGGTGAGTTCAGGGTCACAGTTCACCGATACGGACTGGATCAGGGTTCCCGAGATCTACGATCCGTCCCGCAATAGCTGGACCCGGTTGACGGGCGCACAGTCGTCACTCCCATACTATCCGCACGTGTTCGTGCTCCCTGATGGACGGGTCCTGAATGCGTCAACCTTCCAGCAGGCGATTGCCAGCGACGTGCTGAACATCGCGACGCAAACGCGGACGACCGTCGATTCCACACACGTGTATGACGGCGGCAGCGCCGTCATGTACTTGCCCGGCAAGGTCATGAAATCTGGCACGGCGGCAATCAACAACGGTTCAACGGCTTCGGCTAAAGCCACGACGTATGTGCTCGACATGACGCAGCCGCTGCCGGCCTGGCGACAGACCAGTCCGATGAGCTTCGCGCGCAGCTATCACACGCTCACGCTCCTCCCCGACGGAACGGTCCTGGTGACGGGCGGGGGGACGACCAAGTCCAGTACCGATGTGGCGCACGCCGTCTACGACGCCGAGATCTGGTCGCCTGCGACGGAGACGTGGACGACGCTCAGTCGAATGCAGAGGCCCCGCCTGTACCACTCGACGGCGATCCTGCTGCCCGACGGCCGGGTTCTCGTGGCGGGGGGCGGGCGTAACTTCAGGGACGGCATGAAGGAGCTGAACGCCGAGATCTACTCGCCGCCCTACCTCTTCAAGGGACCGAGGCCGACGATCTCCTCGATTCCGAGTGATGTCGCGTACGGCAGCTTCATGTTCGTTCAGACACCCGATGCTTCCGACATTGTGTCGGCGGTCCTCGTTCGTCCGGGATCGGTCACCCACGGTTTCAACGAGGATCAGAGGCTCGTGCCCTTGGTCATGCAGCAGACCGCCGGCGGGCTGACGGTGCAGGGCCCGGCCAATGCCAACCTGGCGCCGCCGGGCTACTACATGCTGTTCATCGTGAACTCGTCAGGTGTTCCGTCGGTGGCGTCCTTCCTCAGCGTCGGCCCATGAGGATGTCGAGGCGGCGCGTATTCGTGCTGTGCGCCGTCGTCGCAGTGGCGTTCGCTGGCGTCGGTACGGCTCTTTACGCCGCGCGAGAGCGCGTGGGTCGGGCAGGGATGTCGACCCACGCAACGGAGACCGCGGCGTCAGGTGAAGTGAGGGTCACGCGGCGGGCCGCGACGGGGCGCGCCGACGTGATCGTCGATGCGCGTCGCCAGCAACTGATTGGCGTTCGGACCGTTCTCGTCGAACGGCGCGTGCTGGAGTCGTCCGTCCGTGCCACCGGTCTGGTGCGTTACGACGAAACCCGGCTGACCGACGTCAACCTCAAGGTCGATGGTTGGATTCAGGATCTGGCTGTCGACTACACCGGTCAGCGGATTCGCGAGGGGCAACCGCTGCTGACGCTGTACAGTCCTGAGCTGTTCGCGCTCCAGAGTGAGTATCTGCAGACGTTGACCACGCGGGACTCCGTTCGCAAGTCGGCTGCGGATGCGCTGCCCCAGGTAGAAGCGCTCGTCGCCGCCGCCCGCCAGCCGCTGGAGCTCCGGGACGTGCCCGAGGGAAGCCTGCGCGCGCTGGAGGCGTCGCGCCGGCCGCTGGCCGTCGTCGGGTTCCTTTCACCGGTTGGTGGGTCCGTCATTGAGAAGCAGGTCGTGAAAGGGCAGCACGTGACGGCCGGCCAGACACTCTTCAAGGTCGCCGACTTGTCGGTTGTCTGGGTTGAAGCGGACGTTCACGAGAACGAATTGCTCGCCGTCAGCGTGGGGGCGCGCGCCACGGTCACCCTCGACGCCTACCCGGGTCGGCAGCTCGCGGGCCGCGTGGTCTTCATCTATCCCTATCTCGATGAAAAGACGCGCACGACCAAGGCGAGGTTCTCGTTCGCCAACCCGGACGGACGTCTCAAGCCAGGCATGTTCGCGAACGTCGTCTTGAACACGAACATGGGATCCGGGCTCGCCGTGCCGATTGACGCTGTGCTCGACTCGGGGACCGAGCAGGTCGTGTTCGTCGCTCAGGGCGGCGGCCGGTTCGAGCCGCGGAGGGTGACGATCGGGCAACGTTTTGGCGAAGTGGTTCAGATCCTCGAGGGCGTCACCGAAGGGGAAGCCGTCGCCGCAGGGGCGACGTTCTTCCTCGATTCTGAAAGTGAGTGGCGCGCATCGCTTCAAGCATTCGAGCCGCCGCCGGCGCACGCCGTCGCTCCCGCAGCGGCAGGTCAGCCCGTGGAGATTGCGCTACGCACCGTTCCCGATCCGCCGCGGGCGGCGGCGAATCAGTTCGAAGTCACGCTGCGAGACCCGCTCGGCAGCCACGTCGACGATGCGTACGTCTCCCTGCAGCTCGCGATGCCGGCCATGCCGTCGATGAACATGCCGGCCATGAGGAGCGCGGTGAGGCTCACGGCCGCCGGCGGCGGCGTGTATCGCGGCACCGGCGACATCACGATGGCAGGCCGCTGGGAGACCACCGTGACCGCGATGCGCGGAGGGGTCCGGCTGGGCACCAGGCAGTTGGTGCTGGTCGCGCGATGACGGCTGTCGGGAGACAGCGTTGATTCCGGCAATCATCGATTGGTGTGCCGCGAATCGATTCCTGGTGTTCACCGCGACGCTGCTCGCAGCGGTCTGGGGCGGATGGGCGATCAGGCACACGCCGCTCGACGCCGTGCCGGACATTTCAGACGTTCAAGTGATTGTCTCGACGGAGTGGGCGGGCCGTAGCCCAGATCTGATCGAGGACCAGATTACCTATCCCATCGTCTCCGCGCTCGTTTCGACACCGCGTGTCAAGACAGTCCGCGGCGTCACCGACTTCGGGGTTTCATCCGTCTACGTCATCTTCCAGGACGGCACCGACCTGTACTGGGCCCGTAGCCGCGTCCTCGAATATCTTCAGGGAATCCGCGGACAGATCCCTGATGGGGTGAACCCGGTCATCGGTCCCGACGCCACCGGCGCCGGCTGGGTGTTCGAGTACGCCCTCGTCGACGAGACCGGCCAGCAGAGCCTGGCCGATCTGCGCGGCTTTCAGGATTGGCACCTGCAGTACTGGCTCGCTTCGGTGCCCGGCGTGGCGGAGGTCTCGAGCATCGGTGGATTCGTGCGGCAGTACCAGGTCAACGTCGATCCCAACAGGCTGGCGGCGTACGAGCTCGGCGTGAAGGACGTGATCTCGGCGATCCGGTCGAGCAACAACGACGTCGAGGGCCGACTACTCGAGTCGTCAGGCCGTGAGTACATGGTGCGAGGTCGGGGCTATCTCAGCTCTATCACCGATATCGAGAACGTCGCCCTCGGCGGAACGTCGGGGGGAACACCGATTCGCGTCCGCGATGTCGCAAAGGTCCGGTTCGGCCCTGACATCAGGCGCGGGGTCGCCGAGCTCAATGGCCGGGGCGAAGTGGTCGGCGGGATCGTCGTCATGCGATTTGGCGAAAACGCCCTGCGTGTCATCGAAGCTGTGAAGGCGAAGCTCCGCGAGGTCCAGCATTCGCTGCCGCCCGGTGTCACGATCGTGCCGACCTACGATCGCTCGGTGCTCATCGAGGACTCGATCGGGACGTTGCGGAACACGTTGATCGAGGAAGCGGTTGTCGTTTCGCTTGTGATCATCGCGTTTCTGCTGCACGTCCGGTCGGCGCTGGTCCCCATCGTGGTGCTGCCCCTTGCCGTGCTGACCGCATTCATCCCGATGTACTACCTCGGCGTCACCTCGAACATCATGTCGCTCGGCGGCCTCGCGTTGGCCATCGGCGTGATCGTGGATGCCGCGATCGTGATGGTCGAGAACGCGCACCGGCATGTGTCGGAAGGAGCCGTGCCGATCGACCAGCAGCAACAGGTGATCCTGGCCGCGTCGAAGCAGGTGGCGCGCGCCATCTTCTTTTCGCTCGCCATCATCGTGGTGTCGTTCGTGCCCGTCTTCCTGCTCGAGGCACAGGAAGGACGGATGTTCAGGCCCCTTGCGTTCACGAAGACATTTGCCATGATCGCGGCTTCAATCCTGTCGATCACGCTCGTGCCCGTGTTGATGACGATCTTCATTCGAGGCAAGCGGCTGAGGCCAGAGTCTGAAAATCCCCTCTCGCAGGTACTGTGCCAGGCTGTACGGTTCGCTGCTCCGGACGACGCTGCGCTGGAAGTGGACCGCGCTTCTCGTGAACGTGACGGTGGTCGCGCTGACGATTCCCGTGCTCGTCGGCATTGGCAGCGAGTTCATGCCACCGCTCTATGAGGGGGCGCTGCTGTACATGCCGACGGCCCCGGCGGGTCTGTCCGTCACGCAGTCGGCGCGGCTGCTGCAGGTGCAGGACAAAGTGTTGCAGGCGTTCCCGGAAGTGGCCATGGTGTTTGGCACGGCCGGCCGGGGGAATACGTCAACCGACAACAGTCCGATGGGGATGGCGAACACGATTGTGGCGCTCACGCCGCGCGATCAATGGCGCGCAGGGCTCACCCTGGAGAAGCTGCAGGACGACATGGACCAGCAGCTGCAGTTCCCGGGGTTTCCCAACGTGTGGACGCAGCCGATTCGAAGCCGGCTCGATATGCTGCTCACGGGCATCAGGACGCCGGTCGGGATCAAGGTGCTCGGACCCGATCTGAGCGGGATTCAGCGGGTCGGTGGCGACGTCGAGCGGCTCATGCGGAGCCTTCCCGGTACGCGCGGCGTCTACGCCGAGCGCGTCGCACAGGGGTACTTCACCGACATCCGTATCGACCGCCAGGCCATTGCGCGGCACGGGCTGACGGTCGGCGACGTCGAGGACGTCATTGGGTCCGCCATCGGTGGTGAGAACGTGACGCGAACGATTGAAGGCCGGGAGCGCTATCCGGTCAACGTCAGATACGAGCGCGGGTTTCGCGACAGCCTGCCTGATCTGAAGCGCGTGCTGGTCAAGACACCGCTCGGTGCGCAGGTGCCGCTCGCCCAACTCGCGGACATCAGTCAGGCGCCGGGACCGGCCATGGTTCGTGACGAGAACGGGCAACTGGCGGGGTACGTCTACATCGATACGGCGACCCGCGACATCGGCGGCTATGTGGCGCGCGCGAAAGAGGTCCTCGCGCAGCACCTCACGCTGCCGCCTGGTTACACGCTGCTGTGGACCGGACAGTACGAGTTCCAGTTGCGGGCGCGCGAGCCGCTTCAAGATCGTGATCCCGCTCGTGCTCTTCGTGATCTTCATGCTGCTCTACATGACGTTCCGCTCGGCGTCGGAGGCCGCCATCGTCATGCTCTCGGTCGTCTACGCGATGACGGGCGGCGTCATTCTGCAGTGGGTCCTCGGCTACAATTTCTCGGTCGCCGTCTGGGTGGGGTACATCGCGCTGTACGGCGTGGCGGTGCAAACCGGCGTCGTGATGGTGGTGTACCTGCATGAAGCGCTGGATCATCGGTTGCGCCTGGGCGGAGACCTCACGGAACGTGACATTCTCGACGCGACGATGGCGGGATCGGTGCTGCGACTCAGGCCGAAGCTCATGACGGTGACGTGTCGTCATGGCCGGGTCTGCTGCCGATACTCTGGAGCACGGGTGTCGGGTCAGACCTGATGAAACCGATTGCCGTGCCGATCATCGGCGGGATGATCACGTCGACCGTTCACGTGCTGATCATCACGCCGGTCATTTTCTACCTCATGAAGTTGCGCGAGCTGCGAAGAGGCAGCTTGCGAGCGTCCACGATCTCGCGCTGACGCGTCAACGACGCGCCTTCCCGATTCTCGCTAAAGCCCCCGAAAAAGGTCGAGGCGCGGTGCTTCGCCGCCTGAGAGTCGCGCAAGAAGTCTGCTTGTTCTGGACGTTCTCGCCGCCCTCGAAGCGACCAAATGCTTCTCAATCGATTCCTCATGTATCGCTGGAGTATCAGCGTGCGCTTTTCTCTTGCGAATTCGACAAGGTTCGCGGGAACACCTCTTGCTATGTTTGCGGAGGCGGGCACCTAGACCTCACGATTCGTGTCGTTGAGGCACACTGCCGCTGAGGACCTTCCGTCATGCACTCCAGATTGCGCCCGTTCAGGGCGAATTTTCGACAGAGCTCTGTGCGCACGTCATCGCTGCTGATCGATCTCGCCTTCCGTTGGTTGGCGATATCGCGATTTATCATAGATCCGCGACGATGGGCCTTTCTGCTGGCCCTCGCGATCGTCGCGCTGTCAGCGCATCGGATTCAGGGGCAACAGGTCTGCCCGTGCAGTATCTGGAGCCTGTCCGCGGTGCCCGGGCCGATGGACTCGGAGGCCGGCGCGCTCGAGCTGGGCGTGAAGTTCCGGGCCGACGTGCACGGGTCCATCACGGGCCTGCGGTTCTACAAGTACGCGCAGAACACCGGCACGCACGTCGGCAACCTGTGGACGACGAGCGGGCACGCTGCTCGGGACGGTGACGTTCACCAACGAGACGGCGTCGGGGTGGCAGCAGGCGACGTTCGCGACGCCGATCGCCATCACGGCCAACACGACCTACGTCGCGTCGTACCACACCAACACGGGCTTCTACGCGGTCAACCAACCCGGCTCTGACGACCGGCGTAGACAACGCGCCGCTGCACGCGCTGGCGAGTGGCACGGCGGGCGGCAACGGCGTCTACCGGTACGGCGCGACGAGCGCGTTCCCCAACCAGACGTACAAGGCCACCAACTACTGGGTCGACGTGGTCTTCGCCACGACCGCCGCACCCGACACGACGCCGCCGACGGTGACGGCGACGACGCCGGCGAGCGGCGCGACCGGCGTCGCTGCCGACGACCACGGTGACAGCGACCTTCAGCGAGGCGATGACGGCGGCCACGATCACGGCGGCCACGGTCCAGCTGCGGACCGGCGACGCACCACGGTGGCCGCGACGGTCGCCTACAATCCGGCGACGCTCACGGCCACGCTGACGCCGACCGCGGCCCTGGCCAACGCGACGACCTACACGGCGACGGTCAAGGGAGGCGCGAGCGGCGTCAAGGACGCTGGCCGGCAATGCGCTGGCCGAGCGATCTCACCTGGTCGTTCACGACGGCCGTGACCCGGAGCGTGCCCGTGCAGCATCTGGAGTCTGACGCACGACGCCCGGGCCGATGGACATCGAGGCGAGCGCGCTCGAGCTGGGCGTGAAGTTCCGGGCCGACGCAGCGGCTCCATCACGGGCCTGCGCTTCTACAAGTACGCGCAGAACACCGGCACGCACATCGGCAATCTGTGGACGACGAGCGGGACGCTGCTCGGGACGGTGACGTTCACCAACGAGACGGCGTCGGGCTGGCAGCAGGCGACGTTCGCGACGCCCGGTCGCCATCACGGCCAACACGACCTACGTGGCGTCGTACCACACCAACACGGGCTTCTACGCGGCCACCAACACCGGTCTGGCGACCGGCGTGGACAACGCACCGCTGCACGCGCTGGCGAGCGGCACGGCCGGCGGCAACGGCGTCTATGCGGTACGGCGCGACGAGCGCGTTTCCCAACCAGACGCTACAAGGCCAGCAACTACTGGGTGGACGTGGTGTTCGACGACCGTCGGCACCCGACACGACGCCGCCGACGGTGACGGCGACGACGCCGGCGAGCGGCGCGACCGGCGTCGCTACCGCGACCACGGTGACGGCGACGTTCAGCGAGGCGATGACTGCGGCCACCATCTCGGCGGCGACGTGTCCTGCTGCGGACCGGCGAGCACCGACGGTGGCCGCGACGGTCACCTACAACGCGGCGACGCTCACGGCCACGCTGACGCCGACCGCGGCCCTGGCCAACGGCGACGACCTACACCGCGACGGTCAAGGGCGGCGCGAGCGGCGTCAAGGACGTGGCCGGCAATGCGCTGGCGACCGATGCTGACGCTGGTCGTTCACCACCGTACCTGACACGACGCCGCCGACGGTGACGGTGACGACGCCGGCGAGCGGCGCGACCGACGTTCCCATCATGACGACGGTGACGGTGACCTTCAGCGAGGCGATGAACGCGGCGACGATCAACGGGTCCACGGTCCTGCTGCGCACCGGGAGCACCACGGTGGCGGCCACGGTCGCCTACAATGCCGGCGACCCTCACGGCGACGCTGACGCCGACTTCGCCGCTGGCCAACGTGACGGCCTACACGGCGACCGTCACGAGCGGCGTCCAAGACGCGGTCGGCAATGCACTGGCGAGCGACGTCACGTGGTCATTTACCACCGTTCCCGTCGTCTGCCCATGCAGCCTCTGGACCCTGATCGACCACTCCAGGGCCGATAGAACCCGAGGCCAACGCAGTCGAACTGGGCGTCAAGTTCCGAGCCGACCTGGATGGCTACGATCACGGGCCTGCGGTTCTACAAGTACGCGCAGAACACGGGCACGCACATCGGGAATCTCTGGACGACCAGCGGGACGCTGCTTGGCACGGTCACGTTCGCCAACGAAACGACGTCGGGGTGGCAGCAGGCGACGTTCGCGACCCCCATCGCCATCACCGCGAACACGACGTACGTCGCGTCGTATCACACCAATACGGGGTTCTACGCCGTCAACCAGCCGACGTTCACGAACGGGGTGGACAACGGGCCTCTGCACGCACCCTCGAACGCCGCGGCGGGAGGCAACGGCGTCTTTCGCGCCAGCCCTACCAGTGTGTTCCCGAACCAGACGTTTGGTGCGAACAATTACTGGGTCGACGTCGTGTTCATGACGCTCAACGCTGATGTGGTGCCGCCGCAGGTGACGGGCACGACGCCGGCACCTGGCGCGACTGGTGTCAGTGTCTCTACCGCCGTGACGGCGGTATTCAGCGAGCCGCTTGACCCGACAACGGTCAGCGGGTCCACGATTGAGCTGCGCACGGCCAGCAATACCGTGGTCGCGGCCACCGTCACCTACAACGCCGGGCTCTGGACCGCGACGCTGACACCCACTGCGGCGCTCGCCGCCGGGAGTGCGTATACGGCGACGGTGAAGACGGGCATCAAGGACGTTCGCCGGCAATGCGCTGGCAGCGCCGTCAGTTGGTCGTTCACGACCGCGCCGGCGACGCTGCCGCCGACCCAGGGTGCTGGCGGCCCGATTCTGGTCGTGACCAGTACCGACGAATCCATTTCGGCCAGTACTACGCGGAGATCCTGCGCGACCGAAGGCTTGAATCGGTTCGCCGTCGCCGATCATCGCGACGGTGACCTCGACGTTGCTGTCGGGTTACGACGTCGTCATTCTCGGCGAGCAGACGTTGACCACCAGTCGCAGGTGACGACGTTCACGAACTGGGTGCAGCGGAGGCGGCAATCTGATCGCCATGCGGCCCGACAGGAAGCTGGCGACGCTGCTGGGGCTGACGGCCCAGGGCACGACGCAGTCGAACGGCTACCTGCTTATCAACACGGCAGCGTCGCCCGGCGCCGGACTTGTGGACCAGACGATTCAGTTCCACGGAACGGCCGACCGGTATCTCGCGTCACAGGCAAGCGTGGTGGCCACGTTGTATTCGACCGCGACCCAGCCGACGGCCTTCCCGGCGGTGACGCTGAATACGGTCGGGACCAACGGCGGTCAGGCGGCAGCGTTCACCTACGACCTGGCGCGGTCGGTGGTCTACACGCGTCAGGGGAATCCGGCGTGGGCCGGCCAGGAACGCGACGGCTCGCCGCCAATCAGGTCCGACGACCTCTTCTTCGGAGCGAAGGCCGGAGACGTACAACCCAACTGGATCGATCTGGACAAGGTCGCCATTCCGCAGGCGGACGAACAGCAGCGACTGCTCGCGAACCTGATTCTCCACATGAACAGCAGTCGGAAGCCGCTGCCGCGCTTCTGGTACTTCCCGCGCGGGCTCAAAGCCGCTGTCATCATGACGGGGGACGATCACGGCAACGGCGGAACAGCGGGGCGGTTCACGCAGTATCTGGCCGTAAGCCAGTCAGGCTGCGTCGTCGCGAACTGGGAATGCGTGCGCAGCTCGTCGTATCTCTTCCCAGCGACTCCAATGACGGACGCCCAATTGGTGGGCTTCGCCGCCCAGGGTTTCGACATCGGCGTGCACGTCACGATGGATCCGAGCACGATGTATGGCTGCGGTGTGGACTTCACACCGACGACGCTGGCCAACGCCTACACCACGCAGCTCGCACAGTTCACCGCGAAGTGGCCGAGCCTGCCGACACCGGTCACCCACCGGATGCACTGCATCGCCTGGGCTGACTGGGCGTCTCAGCCTACGACGGAGCTGCAGAAGGGGATCAGATTCGACACGTCCTACTACTATTGGCCGGGATCGTGGATCAACGACAAGCCCGGGATGTTCACCGGTTCAGGGATGCCGATGCGCTTTGCGAACCTTGATGGCTCGATGGTTGACGTCTACCAGGCGACGACACAGATGACCGACGAATCCGGCCAGACGTTTCCGTTCAACATTGACGCGCTGCTCGACAACGCTATCGGCGTCAACGGGTACTACGGTGCGTTCACCGCGAACATGCACACCGACTCCACTCAGTCGCCGGTTCGGACGCGATTCTGGGATCGGCACTGGCCCGCGGGATTCCGATCGTGTCGGCGAAGCAAATGCTGACCTGGGTCGACGGCCGGAACAACTCCGTGTTCGGCCCAATGACATGGTCGGCAAACACGCTGAGCTTCAGCGTCGCTGCCGGATCTGGTGCCAACGGCTTGCAGGTGATGATCCCGACGCACGCTGGCGCACTGCATCTGACCGGCATGACGCTCAACAGCGTGGCTGTCACGCCGGCGACGCAGACGATCAAAGGCGTCGAGTACGCCATCGTCACGGTTGCTGCCGGCCAGTACCGCGCCACCTACGCGCCGTAGTGAGCGGCGCGCTGGCTGGTCCCTACTCGCGTTGCCGACACGAGGTCGCCTTTCTCCAGATGTCTTTCATGTCTCTGGAGTCAGGCAGACCCTGTGTCGTCGGCTGGACCGCTGCTGACACTTGCTGCGATGGAGACGTGACAGTGAAGAAAGCGGGGACGAGGCTCGCGCGGCGCTCAGTCTTTCAACAACAGCACTCGATCGTTCCTGATCTCCACCCGTCCAACTCTTCTGGCGGGATTACCGGCGATGTAACTATGGTCAGGAAAGTCGCCCTGCACGTAGCTGCCTGATGCCACGAACGAGTGGCTGCCAATGTTCGATCCCGGGCCGACGACCGCCATTGGAGAGATGAAGCAGGCGTCGCCTATGGCCGTCGCCGCGGCGTGAACCGGCGCCTTGCCTTTGGTGATTGTCCTGTCGATGGTGTGATGGCTGTAGATGTGCGAACCCGTCCCGATGGAGGTGTAGTCGCCGATTCGCAACGGGGCGAAGTTGCCGTCGAGCACGGTGAACGGGCCAACCCAGCAGTGCTTGCCCACCGTCACGTCGCCAAGAATCAGGCACTCATCGTACACCGAGGTCCCCTCGCCGAACCCGTGTTCTTGCGCCACCGCCCAGCGATCGTGCAAGAGCGTCCCGAGCGGAACGTGCCTGTCGAATTTGGCCTTGAGCCTCCGTCGCAGGCTCGTCAACTGGGCTTGCAGCGACGCCAGCTCCTGCGACGCCAGAATGGCGTCCCAATCGTCGTCGGGGTTCAGCTCTTCGGTTCCGAAGAACCGTCCCTTGCGCGTGTCGGCGACGTTCTGATGCGATCGAATGTATTCTTCGACGTCGGTGTGGCGGACGACGGCCTTGCCGGCAAACACCGACGTCGGAATCTGGTGTTGCTGTAGCAACGCCAAGGCCTTCCGGGTGAATCGCTCTCCGGCCGAAGCCGTCGGCGCCTCCTCCTCCACGGGCACGGCGTCGGGGGTCTGACGTTCTCGGAGGAGACGACAGCCAGGGCCTCCCCGATCTTCACACGGCTGCCTTGCGGGGCGAGATGGAAGAGGTAGCCAGCGAACTCCGTTTCGATCTCGAACGCCGCCTTGCTCGTATCGGCCACCGCCACGACGCTTCCGCTACTGACCGCTGCGCCCTCCGGCACCATCCACTCCACGATCCGCAAGAAATCGTCGCCTGCGGCCTCTTTGGGAGCCAGGACGTATTGGAGTCGAGCCACGACCGCTATTCTATGAGATGCAGATGGCTTTGACGGCAGCGATGACGTCGGCCGCTGAGGGGAGTACCTGGTCTTCGAGATGTCTGGCGCACGGAATCGGGACGGGCCTCATCCCCACGGCTCTGGCCTGAAGGGGCTGATCGATCTTCTGTGCGACCGATGCAATCAGCGCCGCGCCGATGCCGAAATCCGCGACACCTTCTTCAGCCACGACGAGCCGGCCCGTCTTCCGGACCGACGCGACGATTTCCTCGTCGGTCAGAGGCCAGAGCTGCGTCAGGATGACGAAGTCGAATCGAAGCTCGTCGTCGAGGATCAACTGCTTCATCGCATCTTCGCACACGTCAACCATGCCGCCGTATGATACCAGAGTGACGTCCGCCGCGTATCCGCCGGAGGGGCGATAGCCGAGAGGCGGGTAGTCGCCATTGGTCCGGCAGGACGAGGTCGGTTCGAGGTCCAGAGGAGCAGTGCTCGATAGTTCGGCCGAGTACAGGAGCTTGTTTTCCACCAGAATTGTCGGGCTCTTCTCGTGGGCCGTCAGTTCGTCCATCAGGCGGCCTACGGCATGGCGCCGTGAGCATGCCACGACGCGCAGGCCTGGGACACCGACGAAGAGATGTTCCATGCTCTGACTATGGGTGGGACCGTAGCCACGCCGGCCACCGGACGGCATCCGGACGAGGACCGGACACGTGACGGTGTTTCCGTACATGTAGTGGAACTTCGCGGAATGGTTGATGATTTGGTCAGCGGCCAGCGTCGCGAAATCAGCAAACATGATTTCGGCGATGGGTCGCATCCCGCCCAGTGCAAGTCCGTTGGCAATCCCTGCGATTCCGGCTTCCGCAATCGGCGTTGAGAACACCTGATCCGGAAATCGTGTCGACAGGCCTCGGCTGGCTTTGAAGGCGCCGCCGTACGGGTCGAGCACGTCCTCGCCCAGCAGGATGACGTTCGGGTCCCGTTCCATCGCCCGATGCATTGATCGGTTCAGTTCGTCAACCACACGCATCTCGGCGCTCTGTTGAAGCGTCTCCGATCGTAAGTCGTCGGACGAAATCCGCCGGTCGTCGCACGCCCACGCCCGGCCGCTACCCGCTGACGCCTGCGGGCGTTTTGCCACGACCTCTGCCGCGCAGCTCATCTCGCGCTGTGCCTCTTCGAAGAAACGCTTCGCGACCGGATCGTGTGCAATGAGGCAGCTGAGCGGATCGGACGCCCACAATTCCTGGAGCACGGTTTTCGGGCGGTGATCGTCGCCCTTGCTGTGCGGCATGAGACGGCGCGTGTCGATGATTTGAAAGAACGGCCGGCCTTGCCTGACCGACGCCACCGTGTCGGACAGGTGATGCCGGAGCGCTTCCGGATCCGAGTCGGACCGGCGATCGACGGCGATCCCGAACCCTTCCACCCGCTTGAGGATGTCGCCCGGGGTCGTCGTACGCACGTCGGTCGACTGGGCGCAGCCGTTCCATTCCAGCACGAAGAGCACCGGGGCCTGCAGCAATGACGCGAAGGAGAGGGCCTCGTAGAGGGCGCCTTCACCCAACGTGCCGTCCCCGAGCTGGGCGATGGCGATTGAGGGCTGCCGTTGCTTTTTCTTGGCCCAGGCCCAGCCCGTCGCGAGGAGCGCGGTCCCCCCTTGGATTCCGGAACTGAAGAAGTGGCCGTGGTGCAGGTGTTGGGAGCCTCCTCGACCACCGCACAAACCGCCTTCCTTGCCCATGAGCTCGGCCAGGAACCCGTCGAGAGGACCGTCACTGGCCAGATACCAACCGTGCCCACGATGCGTGGCAAAGACCGCGTCGAGCAGAGGGTCCAGGCTCCCGGCGAACGACGCCGCGCAGAACTCCTGGCCGATATATGTGTGGACGGTTCCGAAGAGTTTGCCCTCTTTGAACATGTCCAACAGCTTGAGCTCCAGCGCTCGGATTCGACACGCGAGTTGGAGGGCCTGCTTGTCGCCCGCGATCGAGAGTGGGGATGCGTCCGGGGCGAGGCTTTCGACAATCAGCCGCGACGCGGTCGGGATTGGGGGGGTCATCGTTCTCCTATTCCAATCAGCCGTCCCTGGTCACCTGGCAGCGGACGGTCGCGAACGGTGGCGGCTTTGGTCGGTGGTTGGTCGATCACGCTGCTGCCACGGCGCTCAACGCGTGCTGGAGCGCGGTGACGACGCGGTCCTGCTCCTGGTCGGTCATTTGGGAATAGAGCGGCAAGAGCACGGCTCCGTCTTCGGCCCGCTCGCTGACGGCCAGGCACGCGGCATGCTCGTGCGACGAGCCGACTCTGGCGCAGGCGCCGCACAGCCACGGCTGTGTCGCGTACGCCGGTTGCCGATGGGTGCACATCACGCCTCGTCGCGTCGCGATGCCCTCGTCGAGCATCGACTGCATGATCTCGCGCTGGCGGACCCTGTGAGAGAGCCAGACGCAGTAGCTCTGCCAGTTGCTCCGTGCCCACTCCGGCTCGATCGGTGGCGTCAAGTCCGGGGATGTCCGCGAGGCGCGCGTGGTATCGCGGCGGCCAGGGCCCGGCGCCGCGCGAGGATGTCGGGCAGGCGTTTCAGCTGCTCGCGGCCGACCGCCGCCTGCAGGTCGGTCATCCGGTAGTTGTAGC
Organism: uncultured Acidobacteriota bacterium; assembly: GCA_963755195.1. Lineage (GTDB taxonomy): Bacteria > Acidobacteriota > Vicinamibacteria > Vicinamibacterales > CAVVIG01 > CAVQJU01. The sequence goes on from CAVWIZ010000004.1 coordinate 648,555, forward strand.
CGACCTCCGGATAGCTCTCGAAGATGACGTCACGCGATGCCATGACGCACCGTGTCGGGCACGCTCATGCCGTGCTGGCGCCACAGCCGGAACTTCTGGTCCCATTCGGCATTCGCCGTCGTGAGCATGCCGCCGTCGCCGGTGGTGATCGACCTTGCGCGGGTGGAACGAGAAGCAGGCGATGTCGCCGTGCGGCTTGCCGATCGTTCTCCCACCGGCCGTTCCAGAGGATCTCGCTGCCGATGGCGCAGGCGGCGTCCTCGATGACCGGCAGGCCGTGTCGTCCGGCGATCTCGACGAACGGCTCGCAGGTCGCACGGCATCCCCATCTGGTGCACGCACAGGATCGCGCTGCGTCCGCGGCGTGATCGCCGCCTCGATCAGCGCCGGGTCGATGTTGAAGGTCGCCGGATCGATGTCGACGAAGACCGGCACCGCGCCGCAGTAGCGGATCGCGTTCGCGGTGGCGATGAACGAGTGGCTGACGGTGATCGACTTCGTCGCCCGGTCTCGACGCCGACGGCGAGCAGCGCCAGGTGCAGCGCGGTCGTGCAGTTCGACACGGCGCAGGCGTGCGGCGCGCCGACGTAGGCCGGCGAACTCGCGCTCGAACGCCGCGACCTCCGGCCCCTGCGTCACCCAGCCGGACAGGATGCACGCGCGCGGCCGCCTCGATCTTCGGCCTCGCCGAGGAGTGGCTTGGCGATCGGGATCTGCGATGAATGGTCGGCCATGTGTGGGTACGCAGCCTTCACGCTGCCGTCGCGATGCGCTCCTGCTTCCACCACTCGACCAGGCGTCTCCAGGCCCTCCTCGAGCGACATCTGCGGTCTCGAAGCCGAGCATGCCGCTTGGCCTTGCTGGTGTCGGCCAGCCGCCGCGGCACCGGATTGACCTTGCGCTCCGGCCGCATGACTCGAGCGTCGAGCGAGCGAGCCCATGACCCGTGCAGCAGCTTCGGCCAGCTCTTCAGGCTGGTTTCCTGCCCGCTGGCGACGTTGAAGACCTCGTCGCTGACGTCGGCGCGCTTGGCCGCCAGGATGTTCGCGCGCGCGATGTCGTGGACGTGGACGAAGTCCATCGTCTGCGTGCCGTCGCCGAAGATCAGCGGCGGCTGTGCCGCTCGCGATGCGCTCCATCCAGCGGATGAACACTTCGGTGTAGGCGCCGTGGACGTCCATGCGCGGTCCGTAGACGTTGAAGTAGCGCAGCGCGACGTAGCTGCAGGCCGTACATCTCGTTGAAGCTGCGCAGCAGCCCTTCGTTGAAGGCCTTCGCCGCGCCGTAGATCGTGCGGTTGTTGTACGGATGGTGCGTTCTCGGTCGTCGGGAAGTCTTCGGCCAGCCCGTAGCACCGACGCCGACGAGGCCGCGACCACCTTCGTCGACCTTGGCGCTGCACCGCGGCCTCGAGCACGTTGAAGGTGCCGTCGACGAGCACCTCGAGCGCCAGGCGCGGCTCTTCGGCGCACTGCGTGATGCGGATCGCCGCCTGGTGGAAGACGACGTCGATGCCGTCCATCGCGCCTCGGCTCACGGCCGCGCGATCGCGAATGTCGCCCTCGACGATGGTGACCGGGCCGCTGGCCATCGCCCACGCGAGGTTCTCGCGGCGGCCGCGCACGAAGTTGTCGAGAATCCGGATCTTCGGCTGGACGCCTCCGCGACCAGCTGATCGGCGATGTGCGAGCCGATCAGCCCGGCACCGCCGGTGATGAGCATGCGCTGTCCTGTAATCATCGGACTCCTCGTCCCTCGCGATCAGGCGGCATACGACGCGCCCGCGGGCGTACCTGCGGACGCGCAGATGCCACGCGATCGACCTGCTCGCTCGTCAGCTCCGGAAACATCGGCAGCGACAGCACTTCGTCGGCCGCGCGCTCCGACTGCGGGAAGTCGCCGGCGCCGTAGCCGAGGTCGGCGTGCGCCGGCTGCAGGTGCACCGGAATCGGGTAGTGAATGCCGGTCTGGACGCCGTCCGCCTGCAGCGGCTGCTGCAGCGCCGTCGCGATCGTCGGTGCGGACGGCGTAGACGTGGTAGACGTGGCGCGCGTCCGGCATCTCGCCGGCGGCGTGACGACGCTCGGAGCCTGCGAGCAGCTCGTCGTAGCGCGCGCGCGCGCGCGCGGCGCGCCTCGGTCCACTCCTCGAGATGCCGCAGCTTGACGCGCAGGATGGCGCCCTGGATGCCTTCCATCCGGTAGTTGAAGCCCTGCAGCACGTGGTGGTACCGCTGCTCCTGGCCCCAGTCGCGCAGCATGCGCGATCTTCTGCGCGTGGTCGCGTCGTCGCTCGTGACGACGATGCCGCCTTCGCCGTAGGCGCCGAGGTTCTTGCCCGGGATAGAAGCTGAAGCAGCCGAGATCGCCGATGCTGCCGACGCGGCGGCCCTTGTACTCGGCGCCGTGCGCCTGGCACGCGTCCTCGATCACCGCCAGGCCGTGGCGCTTCGCGATCGTCGAGGATCGGATCCATGTCGGCCGGCTGGCCGTAGAGGTGCACCGGCAGGATCGCCTTCGTCCGCGGCGTGATCGCCGCCTCGATCTGCGGCCGGATCCATCGTGAACGACGCCGGGATCGATGTCGACGAACACCGGCGTCGCGCCGGTGTAGCCGATCGCCGCGACGGTCGCGACGAACGTGAACGGCACGGTGATGACTTCGTCGCCCGGGCCGACGCCGGCGGCGAGCAGCGCCAGGTGCAGCGCGCTCGTGCCGGTGTTGACGGCGATGCCGTGCGCCGCGCCGCGTGATAGCGCGCGAACTCGTCCTCGAACGCCGCCACTTCGGCGCCGAGCACGAACTGCGGCGCTCTCGAGCACGTCCGAGGACGGCGCTGTCGATCTCGGCCTTGATGCTCCGGTACTGCGCCTTCAGATCGAGAAACGGAATCATGCTGACACCTTCACTGTCGGAGATCGAGCTCGACGACGCGGCCGCGGCTCGCCATCGACTGCGTCGCGGCCTCGAGAATGCGGACGACCCGCAGGCCGGCCTCGCCGTCGGTCGATCGGCGCTGGCTCTGGTTCGATGCACTCGATGAAATGCTTGGCTTCGAGCCTGCAGCGCCTCGGTCATGTCGAGCTGCGGCGCCCACATGTCGCCGGTGCGGTAGCCGACCAGCATCTGGTACTTGTCGCGGCGTCGCCGCTGCTCGCCGAGCCGTGACGCCCTTGTCGTAGACCTTGATCTTCTCGCTCGGCTCGAGGTCGTCGTAGACGATCATCTTGCTGCTGCCGCCGATGAGCGTCCGGCGCACCTTGACCGGCGCGAGCCAGTTGACGTGCACGTGCGCGATCAGTCGGTCGTCGAAGAACAGCGTGAGGTAGGCGATGTTCTCCGGCTCGCCGGCGACGTGGCTCGACGCCCGTCGCCGAGACGGCGCACGGGCTGCATCGGGCAGCACGTAGTCCATGATCGACGAGGTCGTGCACCGCCAGGTCCCAGATCACGTTGACGTCGTGCTGGAACAGGCCGAGGTTCACGCGGACCGAGTCGTAGTAGTAGATGTCGCCGATCGCGTCCGCTCGACGACCAGCTCGCGGATCTTGCGCACCGCGCCCGTGTAGACGAACGTGTGGTCGACGTGCAGCACGCAGGTTGCGCCGCTCGGCCTCCTCGACCAGGCGCGCCGCCTCGTCGGAGGTCGCGCGTCATCGGCTTCTCGACCAGGACGTGCTTGCCGGCCCGCAGCGCCTCGAGCGCCAGCTCGAAGTGCGTGCTGACCGGCGTCGCGATCGCGACCGCGTCGACGCTCGGGTCGTTCAGCAGACTCGCGGTAGTCGGCCGGTCGTGTCCGACGGCGGGATAGCGGCCTGCACGCGGGCGCGCCGCTCGGCGCGCACGTCGCCGACCGGCGACCACCTGGCAATCGCGCACCTCGGCGAAGTTGCGGACGAGGTTCGGTCCCCAGTAGCCGTATCCGATGACGCCAATGCCAATCATCGAATGCTCCGCGTGTCGTGACAGACCTGCGCTCATTTCGCGGCTCCGACCTGGCGTCGACATGGGCACGCGCCGCATCACCCGCGCCGGCACGCCGGCGACGATCGCGTACGGCGGGACGTCCTTCGTGACGACGGCGCCGGCGCCGACGAGCGCGCCTTCGCCGATCGTCACGCCGGCGAGAATCGTCGCGTTGCTGCCGATCGAGGCGCCGCGCCTTGACGCGCGTGTCCGACGACCGTGCCAGTCGGCGTCGGTCTGCAGCTGCCGTCGGCGTGACCGCGCGCGGATAGAGATCGTTGGTGAACATCACGCCGTGGCCGATGAAGACGCCGTCCTCGATCGTCACGCCCTCGCAGATGAACGTGTGGCTCGAGATCTTGCAGTTGCGGCCGATCGCCGCGCCGCGCTGGATTTCGACGAACGCGCCGATCCGCGAGCCGTCGCCGACCGAGCAGCCGTACAGGTTGACGAGCTCCGGCTGTGGAATGACGACGTTCTTCCCAAGTCCGAACGCTGTCGGCAATCATCGAACGGCGACCTCCCTGTGTGTGGCGGCCGTCGGCCAGCGGCGGGTGCGGCGTCGAGGCCAGCGGCCGAGCTCGTTCGACGCGGTCGATCTGCCGCGCGCATCGATCCCGGGCTGGTGACGCCAGTGATGATCCAGGCACACCAGGCCGAGGTCCCGCCGCTCGGACGTCACCGTGAAGGGATACGCGCGCTCGTGGAGGTCGTAGAGGCCGATGCCGCCGCTCGAGCCGATGCCGCCTGGCCGGTGGATACCGATCGAAAGCGTGTAGCAGCCGGCCGCGAGCTGCAGCGGCGTCGATCTCGAGATCGACGTGCCCGGCGCCGGACAGCACGCCGAGTTCGTGGCCGTCCATCCGCGTGTTGATGCCGACGCAGTAGACGCCGTCGGCGCGGTGGATGTCGACGGCGAAGCGCCGGGTTCGGCACCGGACGCGCCGTGTCGTAGCTCGACCCGGACCGTCATCGGCCGCCGCTGTCGGAACAGATCCGCCGGCGAGCCCGTCCGGCGTCGAGGAGCGTGGACGCCGCTCGATCCAGATGTCGCTGTCGGGTCGTACGGTCGTCGTGCCGGCGTCATCGCGGCCCGGCGGTAAGCGCTGCAGGGTCTCGCCGACCGACGCCGCTGGAACTATCGACCTGGCCCGCGGTCGCAGCAGAATCGCGCTCGTGCACAGCTCCGCGACGGCCGGCAGGTTGTGCGAGACGAAGACGAGCGGGACGCCGCGCGCCCGCAGCTCGCGCATGCGCGACGATGCACCGCTCCTGGAACTGCGCGTCGCCGACGCTGAGGACTTCGTCGATGATCAGCACGTCCGGGTCGAGGTGCGCCGCGATCGCGAAGCCGAGCCGCGCGTTCATCCCCGACGAGTAGCGCTTGACCGGCGTGTCGATGAACTCGCCGATGCCGGCGAAGTCGACGATCTCGTCGAACTTGCGCGGCGATCTCGGCGCGCTTCATGCCCATGATCGCGCCCTGCAGGAAGATGTTCTCGCGTCCGGTCAGGTCGGGATGGAAGCCGGCCGCGACCTCGATCAGCGCGCCGACGCGGCCCGTCGCACGCGCAGCGGCCGCGTCGTCGGCTTCAGGATCCGCGTGAGCAGCTTCAGGACGGTGGACTTGCCGGCGCCGTTCGGGCCGATGATGCCGAGCGCCTCGCCCGCGCCGACTTCGAACGAGACGTCGCTCGACCGCCCAGAACTCTTTGTTCCGGAGCTCGTCGCGTGTCGGCCGCCGTCCGAAGACTCGCGCCGCCAGCGCCGGCACGAGATCGCGCAGGCTGTCGTGGCGCTCGCCGCGGCGGAACTTCTTCCAGACGCCGTCGAAGACGATCGATGCTGCGCTCACTTAGATGTTCTCCGCGAACGTGAACTCGGCCCGGTGGAAGACCACCCAGTGCCACGAGCAGCGCGACGAGCGACACCGACGGCCGACGCCCGCGAATCGGAGCAGGGTCGGGCACGCCGCCGTGCAGGACGACCGCGCGGAAGGCGTCGATGATCGGGGTCATCGGGTTGAAGCGCAGCAGACGCCCGAGCCGGCCGCCGACGCGCTCAATCGGATAGACGACCGACGTCGCGAACATCCAGACCGTGATGACGATCTCGAACAGGTACTTGACGTCGCGGTAGAAGAGGTTCGCCATCGCGAGCAGCGAGCGCGACGCGCGCGGTGAAGATGACCTCGACGGCGATGACGACCGGCAGCAGCAGGATCGGCCGGCGCCGACGCCAACGTGGTAGTAGACCATCAGCGCGACGAGCACGACCGAGCCGACGACCGAATCGACCAGCGAGACCAGCACCGCCGAGAACGGAAAGATCTCGCGCGGAAAGTAGATCTTCGTGACCAGGCTCGCTGTTGCACGTGAGCGAAGCCGACCGCGAAGCGCAGCGACGAGGCGAAGAAGTTCCAGGCGAGCAGCCCGCAGTAGGCGTACAGCGGATACGGCACGCCCGTGTCGATCGGCGCCACGCGCGTGAAGATGACCGAGAAGATCGGCGGTGTTGACGAGCGGCATGAAGATCGCCCAGCCGAAGCCCATGATCGTCTGCTTGTAGCGGAGCAGCAGATCGCGGCGCGTCATCTGGACGAGCAGCTCGCGATACTCGATCTGCTCGTTCACCATCTCGCGAAAATCCGTCGTCAGCCGGGTCCCGGCGTTATCGGTCGTCATGTCCCCGTCAGTTCTGTTGGGTCGCTTTTGGCGTGTCGCCCATTCGCGGCAGCACCCAGGCTCAGGGAGCAAAGGGCCAGCCAGCAAGTGCGTGGACCGCCGAAAGGCGCGTAATCAGTGGCAGCAGTATGAGTTGGCCCCAGGATCATGGTGTTTGGGCAGTACACAGTCATCCCCCAGGGGGACGGAAGTCTGCCAAAGAGCGGACTCTTGTCCGTGTCTTTGGGAACCTGGAGACCGTGCGTGGGCCCGCCTGGGACAGCTCGTCGATTCACGCACTCCGCCCGTGCGTGAAGACCCATGCCGGCGCGTCGGCGCACCCGAGCCCGAAGGCCTCGGTGTTGGCGCAGGTCGATGCCTGTGACGCACGCGGTCTGTTCACGCGGCGCCTCTTGTCGATGGACGGAGCCTGCATTGACGGATGGATTGGTCCTTCCGGAAATTCCGATGGCTGATGTGCAAAAAAATGGCCAGGGGCAGATTGGGTCTGTTCCTTGTGCGGAATGCGTTCAGCAGATGGCGTTTAGCCCAACCGACCAGTGCAGGGCGGCCAGCAGATCGCTGTGACCGCACTCCAGGAGCGGTGGTTTGGAGGAGAGAAGTCTTCTTGAACGTGCGAACGGCGGCTCATCGGACAACCGAAGGGGAGTCGGCCTCGTGAAGGAAGACGCGCGCGCCCGAGGCGCCCTCGATCGGCGCCACCCAGACGTCGCTGATCGCCGACCCTGGACGCGGCACGGTGTACAGGACGTGCGCGTCGTCCAGCCATTCGAGCTGATCGTCGATCGAACGGGTCTCCGCGGCGATCGGCTGTTCCGCCATTGTTTCGACGTCGTAGCACGTAGAAGCGCCAGGGCCCGAGCCGGTGCCGACGCGCTTCTTGAAGCCGATAGAACGATTGTCGGGCGACAGCGACGGACACTCGACGTGTTCGCGAGACCACGGTCAGCTTCCGAAGGCCCAGATCGCCCGCACCAGGTAGGTCGTTGCCCGCCGTGCCGAGCGTCGCGTAGAAGACGTTGCTGTCGCGCGCAAACGTCACGCCCCAGAAGTTGAAGTCCGGCCGCCTGACATGCGCACGCCATTGCGCCAGGTGCTGAACTGCTCGAGCTCGCCCAGCACGTCGCCGCTGGCCATGTCGATGAGCGTGGTCTGCGTCGAAAACGGGGAGCCGCCGTACCGGTGTCCGATCAGGAAGACCGTGATGGCGCCAACGCGACCGTCGGCGGACACTCGAGTACGGCTCGGCCCTCCGGCCAGAGGCATCGATACCACGGTCTTGAACGCCGAATCGAAGATCACGGCTTTGTAGGTGGTGAACATCCCGCGAGCCGCCTGCAGGCAAATGCCCCGTCCGGCCGCAAAGGCGACGCGTTCGCACGGCAGCTCGACCGGGAACCGGCGGGCGTCCGATCCGACGAGGGACGCCACCGTGAGCTGGCTGTAGTTCCGATCGACGCCGGTGTGCCTGAACAGCAGGTGTGGTGCGTCCGCGAGCGTCAAGGCCTGATGAGGAAGCGCCGGCGCCAGTACCAGTATTTGTGAGTGCACAGTCGTTCGATCGCCGCTTTCCGTCGCGACCAACAAGAGACACGCCGCCGCCGCCGCGCCGACGATCCTCGAAAACCTCGAGGGCCGGCGTCGCTGCGCCCAGAGGACTGATGCGAGGGCGGCGACCGCCGGCGCGACGACCAGCAGCCACGTCATGTACTGGCCGAAGATGCTGTCCGGCCCGTATGGTTCGGTCGCCGCATGCAGCACGTCACTCCACGGCAGAAACCGCGCTTCGGCGGATTCATGAAAGGCGTACATGGCGAGCTGGCCGAGGAAGAGCACGGCGAACGTCCGCGCTGCCGCGGCGAATGCGGGCGCGGGCAGTCGACGGCCGAGCCAGCCCCAAACAATCGTTACTCCGACGCCCACGGACGCGCCGGCGCAGGCCGCCACCGTCGCATCGAGCGAGCGCAATTGAGCAGCCGCGACGGCCAACACAATGCCGATCTCCATCGTCTGGCGCACGACGAGCAACACCGTGGCCGCTGCGAGCGTCGTGCGCGAGAGCGCGAGATCGCGAGCGTGCACCAACAGCCAGAGAACGACCGACGATGCCGCGATCGCGAGCAGCGCCTCCCACCCGGCCTGCTGAGTACTGAGTTGAAACAGGTATCCCGCCACGGCCGTGGCGGGAACCGTCAGAGCGAGGGCCCATCGAACAGCGGCCGCTCGATCGTGGCGGCCAATGCGTTCAAGCCACGACAAACCCAGCGCGACAAACAGGAACGCCTGGAACGTTTGCGACAGCGTGCGGAGAAAGAGGTCGTACATGGCTGGCTGCGGATTGGCGGCAACGGCGAGGCCGCCTCACCGCACGTCAGGCCGACGCGACCGGATGTTCCCAATCCGTCAGGGCAGAATCCGGTGCTCCCAGCCGAAAGACATGCCGGTGCTTCTGTTTGATCGCGTTTCTCGAGTCGACAATCAGCGTCGCCGTTTCCACGACCGAAGCCCAATCAAACGCCGCATGGTCGGTCAGGATCGCCACGCAGTCGGCCCTCCTGAACGTTGCGGGTTCGAGAGGTTCCGACACGAGGTCGTGTCCGCCAACCCATTCGCGAGCGGCCAGGTGTGGCACGAACGGGTCGACATACGCGACATCCGCGCCCTTCTGGCGGAGCAGCGTCATGACGTCGAGCGCGGGCGACTCGCGCACGTCCTTGATGTCGCGCTTGTAGGCGACGCCTGCGATGAGCACGCGCGACCCGTTCAACGACTTCTTCCGCGTATTCAGCGCATGAGCAATCTTGTCCACGACGGCGTGCGGCATGGCCGAATTCACCTGGCCGGCGAGCTCGATGAACCGCGGCTCGAAGCCGGTTTGCTTGGCCTTCCACGAGAGATAGAAGGGGTCAATCGGGATGCAGTGTCCGCCCAGGCCCGGACCCGGATAGAAGGGCATGAAGCCGAAAGGTTTCGTCTTCGCCGCGTTGACGACTTCCCACACATCAATGCCCAGTTTCTCGCACATCAGCGCGGTCTCGTTGACAAGGCCGATGTTGACCGCACGGAAGGTGTTTTCGAGCAGCTTCACCATTTCGGCCACTCGTGTCGAGCTCACCGGAACAACGGTGTCGATGGCGGCCAGATAGAGCGCGCCCGCCAGCTCCGAACACGTCGGCGTCATTCCGCCGACGACCTTGGGCACGTTGCGCGTGTTGTAGGTGCCGTTCCCTGGATCGACTCGTTCGGGTGAAAACGCGAGAAAGAAGTCGACGCCGGCCTTGAGACCGCCGCGCTCGAGCAACGGCAGAACGACTTCCTCTGTCGTGCCCGGGTAGGTGGTGGATTCGAGGATGACCAGCATGCCCGGATGGAGATGATCCGCGATCGCCTCCACAGCGGAGACGATGTAGGACATGTCGGGGTCTTTGGTCTTGCGCAGCGGCGTCGGCACGCAGATATTGACGGTGTCGAGGCCGGCGATCACGCTGAAATCGGTCGTCGCGCGCAACCGGCCGCTTTGGGTGAGCGCGGCGACGTCCGCGGACGCGACATCCGGAATGTATGACGTGCCGGCCTCGATGGCGGCCACTTTGCTCGCGTCGAGATCGATTCCGACCGAGTGGAACCCCGCCCGGGCGAACTCGACGACGAGCGGCAGGCCGACGTAGCCGAGACCGACAACGCCGACGCGCGCAGATCGAACCTGAAGCCGATGCAGCAATTGTGTCGACACTATGGACCCGTGTATGAAAGGTTAGATTGGAGCGGCGGCGCCCGTGGCGCGCCACGCGAAATCAGCAACGTCGGGGCGAGCGGGCGGCGGCGTCCGTGCGGCCTTCGCCGCTGCATGCGCCACCACGAGGCGAACCGCACGCAGAAGCTCAGGACCGGACGCGACCAGATCCTGCAGAGCGTCCAGGGTGATCGGCGCGACCCACTGTGCGCCGGTCGGCGTGAGAGAGATGAGTACTCGGCGACGGTCCGCTTTGTCTTTCTCTCGGGCGACGAAGCCCCGCCGCACGAGGTCGTCCACGAGCTCGACGACTTCATTGCGATCGATATTCAAGATTTCCGCGAGTCGGCCGATGGTGACAGGTGTGCCCGCAGGCTGTCGCCGCAGCGCCAGCATCATAAGAAAGGTCTTCGACTGCAGTCCCGCCTGCCGCGTGCGATGTTCCGTGGAGTCGATGGTCCGCCGCAGTTGATCGTGGAACGTTGCGAGCGCAACGTAGTCTGCGTCGTCTGTGATGGTCATGCCCCCATCAATAGGCAAGACGTGAACCACGTAACGAGGCTGAGCCGTGGTGCATCGGCTGGAACGCGGGATCCCGGCATGTGCCACAAGCGCAATGGTTTAGGTAGCCACAATGCCCGTCTGAGGGGTTCGAAGAGCGATGAAGTCTCCTTTTGAGACACCAAATGTCAGCTATCGGGTTGACAAAAACTCAGGGTTATTCGGACTTGTAATCGGAATCGCGTGGTAATCCTTGCAAATGACCAGGCCGAAGACTTGCACAGACGGCCCGCACCATGTCCCGTTCAATTGATCCCGCCGACCGACAGCCTGGCAGTCTCCCGGAAATCTGGCCCGAAGGCGACAGCCTGATCTTCGCGATTTGTGTGCCGTCGGCTCGCCAGATGCCGGCGAGCGCGCGTCTCATGATTCGCTGCGACGACGGCGGCAACCTGTGGGCGCGAATCGGCGCAGGCGCGGACGCACGCCGCAATTCGTAAGTAGCAGTCCGTCGGTCAGAGGGATCTTGTCATCCGCTAGAGAGTCTTCGAGCGTGTCTGATCCAACCTCTTAATCCAATTCTTTAACAATTACCACGTCATCTTCGTCGCACTGCATGGCATTCGAGTTGCTGTCCTACATGTCGTGCGAACCCTGCAGTGGCCATCGCGGCGGTTGGATCCGGGCCCGCGTGAAAATGCGGTCGTTCGATTTCCGGCGATAGGTGACTTCGCGGGCCGCGCCCGTTATGTGCCGCGCGACATGAACGGCCTGTCGCCCGAGTTGCGACGCGCCGTTGGCCAGGTCCTGGAGATGTGCTTCATGGGTTTGGTGCCAACCGGTCCGCTGCAAGGGCAGTGCATCTACCAGGAACGCCCCGACGGGGTTTTCGCGCCCGCCGCTCTCATTCCCGAGCAAGACCTGGAATTCATTGATCGATTGAGCGCGTCGCTGACGCGCAAAGCTTAGAGAGTCCATGCCAAACGAAGTTGTCACTCCCCACCAGGCGACGCTGGCGATGATCGCCGAGGGCGACCCCCAAAGGCGGACGCTCTACGAAGTGGTTCTTCGTGAGGCCGGGTACGACGTCGTCGAGGTCACCGACGCACGGGCGATGGCCGCCGCTCACCTGACCCCGGCGTTGATCATCGTCCAGCTGGTCAACCCGAATCTGGCCGGGTTCGGGCTTTTCAGCGAGCTCCGGACACGGGCTGACACGCGCGATACGCCCGTGATCGTCCTGACGCGGTTCGACGATGTCTACACACGGGAGCAGATCGTGCGCTCGGGGGCGACCGCGATTCTCGTCGAACCGCTACGCCCGGCGCTGCTGTTGCGCCAGGTGCGTCGGCTTCTCGCCCGAAGGCCTCTCGTAGCCGCGGCGCCGGCGGTGTCTGTCGAGAAGCCAACAATCAGGCCTCGCGCCTGATCGCAGGCAGACGGTCAACAAGCACTAGTCACACTGGTCTAGACAAACTCTGATGGTCACTCGTGATGTACGGGCAGTAGACGCATGAGCTCCTATCTGGTCACCGGCGGCGCCGGATTTATCGGGTCGCACCTCGCTGAAGAACTCGTACGACGCGGGCATCGTGTGCGTGTCGTGGACGATCTGTCCACGGGAAAACGTCGCAACCTGGCCCACCTCTCCGACGTGGAGTTCATCGAAGGCGATCTGGCCGATGAAGCTGTGGCGGTGCGCGCCGTGCGCGGCATGGAGTATGTGCTGCATCAGGCTGCGATCGCGTCGGTCCCGCGTTCGGTCACCGATCCCATTGCTTCTCATCGGGCAAACGTGACGGCATCGCTGAACATCCTCGTTGCGGCGCGAGACGCCGGCGTCCAGCGGCTGGTCTTTGCCGGTTCGTCGGCGGCCTATGGGAATGCGCCGGCGCTTCCAAAACACGAGGAGATGGCGACCGCTCCGGTGTCTCCATATGCGCTGCAGAAGCTGGTCGCTGAGCAGTACTGCCAGATGTTCACAACCCTCTACGGCCTGGAAACAGTCACTACGCGGTATTTCAACGTATTCGGACCGCGGCAGGATCCGGGTTCGCCGTACTCTGGCGTGATCTCGCTCTTCTCGACGGCCGTCATCGAAGGACAGCGCCCGACCATCTACGGAGACGGCCGACAGACCCGGGATTTCACCTACGTGGACAACGTGGTTGGCGGCGTATTGCTGGCGTGCGAGGCGCCCGGCGTGGCCGGCCAAGTGATAAATGTCGCCACCGGCGCTCGCATCTCGCTGAACGAACTGCTGGCAGCGATGAACCGGATTACGGGAACGAATATCGCCGCCATCTACAAAGAATCGCGCCAGGGAGACGTGACCGACTCGCAGGCCGACATTAGCAAGGCGAGAACACTGCTCGGGTATGTTCCAAGAATCTCCTTCGAGGAAGGACTGATGCGCACCATGCAGTGGTGTCGCGGCGATCTGGGCGTTTCGGCGCCAGTTCAAGCGTGAGGATGAGGACCATGGTGCCTGGACGCAACGCAGATTATCGGCTCACCGTGACTGGCAGGCACTTCAGCCTGACGCCCCTGCATGTCCAGATCGACGCGGCGTGCACGAGAGGCGCGTGTTCGAATCGCGCGAGCCATCGGCTGCTATCGCGCTCGACTGCCTCGGTGGAAAGGCTATGCGATGTTCATGCAGTAGAGTGGGCTCGCGATCGCGGCGTGGCCATCGCCGCCGCGGGTTTGCACGAATTGACACTGGACGAAATTCGGGAGCCGGGATCCGGAGACAAGAACAGATAGCCACCCGCAGCCCGCAAGACGGTCCGCCGCATTCTTACTTTTACGCTCACCGTGAAAGACTTACACGGCCATCCGACTGATCGGAGCTCGGCTGTAAGTGATTGACCCTGAGCGTCTTCAACGCGGTCATCAACCTTTCCTCTGCAAGAGCTTAGCTGCAAGTCATCGCGACAGAGAGACATAGAGAACATCACAGCGCTGGTCGCTCCCTGCCGTTGTTTCCGCGTGCGCCGCCGCCAGGCAGACACCCATTTGGGCACCACTCTTGCCCTCTGTCCAAGCAGGGTGGGTCGTACCGACCTGCCTGCGTTGCGTCGTCGACGGCGAGTGGCTGATTACCAGGAGCACAGATGACGTTTCAAGCTCTGCAGGGCGGCACGTTCGTTCAGCGAGTCCCGTTGCCGGCGCGTCGCGGCGCAATTCTTTGCACAATCCGGCGGACAGCGATATCTGCTCGTGGAGCGCAGTCGCAATGTCCTTGATTGAGCGATTGGACTGGCTGACGCCGGCTCAAGAGGCTCAGCTACCGGAGATTCGCGACGCGTGGATCGCGATCGGGCTCTCGACTGAGCGCGCCGAGCGCCCGCGAGCGGAGGCGGCCGTTCGTCTCGCGTACCGGCGCGCGGAACTCGCCGAACCGGACCAGATCGTCTGGGTGGGATCGCCAATGGCGGGCGCGGTACTCGCGGCCGCGGTTTCGAAAAAGCGTAGCCAACATCTGGGGCGGCCCCTGGGGGCCGAAATCCGAAGCAGAGTGGCCTGCCAGGTCACGCGCCGCGCGTCGGCGTTGGTGGCGGGAGGCGTCGCGGCGCGCCTCCGGTGCGAGGTCGTGCGTCAGGTCGCGCGTCAGGTGGCTGGAGTGTGGGGCCCGGTCAGAGACTTGATCGATCTGGTCGACGGTCCGAGGTCAGACGCCGCGTACGGACAGCACGATGCGCACTGGCTTGCTTTCTACGGCGCTTTGAGCCGGTTTGGCGTTGACGTCTCGCCGCTCGACGGCCTGACCGAGGTGGCCGCCGCATGCGGCTGGTGGTGGCCGTTCAAGAGTCTTTGCATCCTTGCTGAGAGACCCACGCGGGTCGAACGCGACGCCCGCGGTCGCCTCCATTCCTCGGCAGGACCGGCCGTCGTGTATCCCGACGGATGGTCGGTGTACGCGTGGCACGGCGTTGGCGTCACCGCTGCGACGATTGTCTATCCCGATACGATTACGCTCACGCAGATCCGGCAGGAAACCAACCCGGACGTGAGAGCCGTGCTCCTCGAGCGCTATGGCTTCGACCGCTACATCAGCGAAACCGGAGCCCTCCCGTTGCACGCCGACGATACCGGAACGCTCTATCGTCTCGACCTTGGCGGCGACGAACCGGTGGTTGTCGTCACCCTGCTGAACGGCACGTTCGAGGCCGATGCCTCGCGACGACGGTTTGTGTTGCGCGTTCCGCCAGACATCACGGAAGCACGCGCAGCCGTCGCCTGGACGTTCCACCAGGCGGCCGAAGACTATCGGCCAGCGTTGAAGACGTAGCCGGGGGCGGTCCGCTTCGGCGAGCCTGTGACTGCACGCTGCCGAGCCATAAATTGTCCCGGCGTCGACAACAATTGTCAGATTCGATGCTCCATTGTGAGCCATTGTGCGCAGTTCCAGCCGGCATGGGTTTTGGTCTTCGAGGATTAGCCGTGTCGAACCTGTTCATGGTTGGAGCTGATCGCGTGCAGTGGGACGTGACCGCTGTAGGAGGGGACGGCTGTGGTCCCTTCAGGCTGGTCGTCGCGCACCCTGCGGGCACCATCACGGAGTACTTCGACGATGTCACGGCGGCCCTGGCGCGAGAACGTGAGCTCGAGGAACATCTGACCGCGGCTCCAGCCAACGGCTCGAGCGCTGGCTCCGGGCCACTTGCCGGTCGCGGCAATCTTCAACCGTTGGTGACGAGGAGTCGCGACTGATGAACGAGTCCAGGCCGGCGACGATTCTCGTGGTCGGTGACGATGAGAGTGTGACGCACACGTTGGTCCGCCTGCTGCGGCTGGAAGGCCACCAGGTCCAGAGCGCCACCGACACGGAGACGGCGCTCCGCGCGGCGGCCAGCAGCCACCCTGACGCGATCCTCGTCGATTTCCGCGCGCCGTTCGTCGATGGCCTCGGGTTTTTATACCGACTACGCGCACGCGCGGATCACCGCGGCACACCGGTCGTGTTTGCCACCGGTGCCCCATGGGTTGAGGACGCCATGATGGCCGAGATTCGCCGGCTCGGCGCCTGCGTGCATGGCAGTCCGTTGTGGCTCGACGATTTGGGTCTGCTGATCAGCGGGCTTCTCGCCGCCGGTTTATACGACAGGCGACAGCTTTGGAAGCAGACGCAGGACGTTCCTGCCGTTCGCCTGCACTAGAGCCTGCTTCGAAATCACTGGCCCGAGTCGGAGTCCGCCGCATCGCCAAAATTTTGTGACGAGAAACACTGGTGCGTGTGAGGGCCGGAGTCAGAGCGGGCGCGAGCGAAAACGCGATGACGTGAGCGATGCTGCCCCGTGGGCGCGACGTCCCTCCGCTGCCGCTCTGCCTCCCGGCTTGCCCGTGTCAAACAGCAAGAAGCGCGCCCCACCCAACCGGACGCTCCGCGGGCGAAATCGGGTACGGGTCGAAGGATTAGTATCCCGGTGGGGAGACAAAAGACCGCGTCTCCAGGAAGAAAGGCTCAGACCCCGAGGCCCCTGTCGCGAGTCACCCCAGGAATCCGACCAAGCTCGAGAACCTGTTGTTCGGCCGCGACCGTGGCGTTCGTCGCTTGCACGCTAGTCCAGCCGTGCTGCTCGGCCCACCGACCCACGGCCACCGCGTCAAATGGTTCGCCATCGGAGCGCAGGGCGCGAAATACCTCCCGAAGCGCTGCCGTATCGTCCGCAAGGCCGAGGTACTGGATCCACGAGAGCCTCGCCGCGACGGCGGGACTGACCGCTGTGGACTCGCTATCTTCCATGAGAATCTCCGATCAGAACACAATTCTCGGGCATCAACGACGCGTCGATTGTTGTCCTTGAGGAGCAGTCATCGGTATGGCCTTTCCACCTTGCGAGTTCCCGACGATACGCTGTTTGTATTAGGCCGTCTGTGCAATTCTAGACACCTCTCCGGACGTCCTACCGCTCGTCGCCGGCGGAGGAGGGCGCCCGCCAGGGCGACATCGTTCGCGCTAATGAGGTGGTCCAGGCGGGGGGATGGCCATAACAGGCCAAAAAACCGGGATTCCGGGTGGACTCGCCGCTGGAGGCTGCGCAGAATCGTGGCACATGGGTTGCTCACCTGTGCTGCTTAGGCGCTTGTGGCCGATAATAGGGCCGGTAGCGAAGAAAGCGATACTGATGGCAGGTCTGGTCCCACCCGATCGCCGCGGAAAGCGGCCTGGCGCCGATCGGCGACGGGTGTCGCGCGGCGGTCGTCGCCCCACCGATCGCACGGGACGCCATCCAAGAATCCTCGTCGCCGAGCACGACGACGGGGTACGGCGGCCCTGCGTCCGGTATTTCGACCAGTATAAGTTTCGCGTCACCGAGGTCGACAACGGCAACGCCGTGCTGGACGCCGTCACCGCCTCGGCTCCGCACGTGATCGTGATGGAACTGCGGCTGCCCAAGATGCCTGCGTGGCGGTTGTCGCGATGGCTCGCCAACAACTTTCGCACGCGCGACATCCCCGTCATCGTCATGGCCGACGATCCCGTGGGCGAAGACACCCAGCGCGTGCTCGAGTCAGCCGCAAGTGTACTGATCAAGCCGTTTCCGCTCGCGACGATGCTCGACGAAGTCCGGCGCGTCTTGCGCGTCCAGAAGACGACCACGGGTTCTGCTGATGCGGTGGCCGATTGATGGGCTGCGGTGGCTCGTGATCGCGATGTTGCGAGGATGAGCACGTTTGTCGCACGCGCAGACCGGCTCCCGCTCAGGATCCCGATCAGGTATCGCGTGGCCGGTCAGGCGGAATGGCTCGAGAGCCGCGTGCTGAACATCAGCGAATCGGGCGTGTTGTTTGGACCCGCGGATGTCGAGCCCCAGCCTGGCACTCCGGTCGAGGTGGTGTTTTCGTCACCGGTTCAGGTCGGGACCATGGCCCCTGGCGATCTGAGCTGCGTCGGCGAGGTCATTCGGACGACCGGCACGGGCGAATTGGGCGCGCGCTTCGACGAGTGCCGCTTCCTCCTGTCGGCTTGAACCGGCGCAGGGCGGAGGCGGAGCGGACCTCGGGCGTCGTCAAAACGACACTTGTGTAATCGATACTTGTCGGCCTGGTTGCGTCGGTCATGATGTTCCCTTAAGATTCGCTAGTCCGTCCGACTGCTGTGCACGGCGACGTTTGAAATGCTTCCCATAGACACTTCGGCTCAACCTCAGCGATCGATGTTGCTTGGCGTCAGCAAGTGCATCGAGGCCCTGCGCGTGGACGCCGAATCGGCGGCCCGTTCCGACGCCAAAGTGCTGCTGACAGGCGAGACCGGAGTCGGCAAAGAGGTCGTCGCACACACCATTCATCAGCAGAGCCGCCGGGCCAAGGCGCCGTTTATCACGATCAATTGTGCCGGCGTGCCTGATACGCTGCTCGAATCCGAGTTCTTCGGCCACGCCCGAGGCAGTTTCACCGGAGCGTTCCGCGACAGCCCGGGTCTGCTCCGGCAGGCCGACGGAGGCACGGTTTTTCTGGACGAGGTTGGCGAGATGAGCC
Organism: uncultured Acidobacteriota bacterium; assembly: GCA_963755195.1. Classification (GTDB taxonomy): domain Bacteria; phylum Acidobacteriota; class Vicinamibacteria; order Vicinamibacterales; family CAVVIG01; genus CAVQJU01. The sequence goes on from CAVWIZ010000004.1 coordinate 666,924, forward strand.
TGCGGATGCAGGCGCTCTTCCTGCGATTTCTCGAAACCGGCGAGATCCAGACCGTCGGTGGCGGCGCCGTTCGCACCCACATCGACGTGCGAATCATTACCGCGACGAATCGCAATCTGCTCGAGTCAATCGCGGACCGGGAGTTTCGCGAAGACCTGTACTACCGGCTGAATGTGTTCCACATGCACATTGCCCCGCTTCGCGAGCGGAAGGCCGATATCTCGCTCCTGCTCGAGCACTACAGCCGGGTATTCGCCGCACAGTACCACAAGCCCACTCCGGTGCTCTCCGGCCCCGCGTTGAATCTGCTGACCGGGTACGCATGGCCGGGCAACGTCCGGGAGCTTCGCAACGTCATCGAACGAATCGTGTCGCGCATGGTTGCGCCGGTCATCGAACCCGCGCATCTCCCCCCGGAGGTCCTGGCCGGCGCGGGCGTGACGATTGACGACGGATCGAACCGTCTCGGCACGGCCGTCTCTCACAAGGCGCGAGTGGACGCGATCCTCGAGCGGATTCTGGTCAACAAAGAATCGTTCTGGACGACTGCGTACCCGGCGTTCATGGCGCGGGACATGACCCGCGACGACATGCGTCACATCATCCGCGCTGGTCTCGAGCAGACACATGGCAGCTACCGTGTTCTGCTCGGCGTGTTCAATCTGGCCGCGTCCGACTACAAGCGACTACTGGGATTTCTCAAGCAGCACGACTGCCATCTGCCGTTTCAGCGCTTCAGGGCGCTGAAGGCCGTTCCGCGCGACTCCCAGCGGGCAGGTGGCGCCGGCGGGTAAGGTGGGGCTCAGACGTTCTCTGTTCGGTAGTTCTGATTGAAGGGCACGATGGTGTCCGCAATCGACCGCTGGGCATTCTGACAACCCTGGCACAGTCCGACCTGCGGATACAGGCTCTCCGCCTCATCCGTCGCGAACGGATAACCCGACTCGCCGCAGCTGACGCACGTACCCATCGTCACCGCGGACGACACAGAGCGACCGTACGTCGCGTTGGTGTATGTGTCCAGCGTCATCAACCATCTGAGCGGCTCGGACTCCGCCTGTGCGATGTGCGCGATGCGAGGCCGAGCGCTTGCCACGGGCGAAGGATGTCTCGATTCATTTCGGGCGTCAAGCCGAAAATGGCCGGTCGCTAAAGATTTTTGAGCGTGACAGAGACTTTAGCCTGCCCCAGGAGTGGGACTTTGTGCTAATGGCAGAACAGCGCCGACGCCTGTCCAGCGAGCTCCTCGACTTGACACGAGGCCTGCACATCCCCGGTGTATGAAGAAGTGTCAAAAGTATGCGCGGGCTTGAAGCAGCGATAGAGGTAGTTGACCATCAGGCCGGCGGCGCGCTGCATGCCGGCGGCAGAGGTATCGCTCAGCCAGTTGATCCGCTCGAGACGGGCGCCGTTGCGCAAATGGAACCGGGCGACCGGATCTGCGGGGTCGTCGCCGCGCCTCACGCGGAGCAGGTAATACGCGCAGAGTGGTCATGAGCTGACGCTCCAGTTCGGCCGACGTGTTGAGGTCTTCGTACCAATCCGATCGTTCGAGCATTGCGAGCGCGGCAGCGGCCCTTCCAGTTGCGGCGCCGCCGGAGCGCGACTGCGCCAGGGTCGTCAGCCACGAACGAAAGCCCGGGATGGGAGAGAGCGTCGCGAATGTGTCCAGTCCAGGAAGGGCTGTTCTCAGTTCGTCGGCAACCTGGCTGATCAGCGCATTGCCGAGCGGCACTCCCCTCAACCCCTCGTGGCAACCGTTGATCGAATAGAAGATCGCGCAGGTGCAGGATGACGGGTCGGCGACCTCAGAATCGGGATCGAGCAGTGACTGAGCGTTCGAGCTCATGCCGTTTGTCAGCGCCAGCTCGGTGAAGATCAACGGCTCGGTGGGAAGGGCCGGGTGGAAGAACGCGTAGCAGCGACGATCGTCGGCCATCCTCCGTTCGAGGTCTTGCGAGTCTCGAACACGATGGACGGTCTCGTACCTGACGATCTGATCGAGTACTGGGGATGGCGTGTCCAGGCCAATCCGCACCAGACGAAGATGCTGGGTGTTCAGCAGGGACTTCAGGAGGCCGGATAGTTCCGTCTCCATCCCCGCCCACTCCGGGTGCTGGTCGAGGCCTTCCAGCAACTCTCGCCGCGTGTCGATGAGCGCAGCCAGCCGTCGCGCCGACAGATTGGAGTCATCGAAGGGAGCGGTCCCCGGTCGCGGTTCTGGCTCAAAGGCGTGTTCGGCGTTTGGAGCCAGGTGGCCGGGCATGGTCGGTACGCTCAGGCCGAGCAACACGCGTACCACGGCGAGGTCCCGGTAGCGCCGTCGCAAAAGGACCGGGCCGGGGAGAAATCGCCTGTGAACCGGACATCAGTCCGGTTGGAGCCGGCATTTCAGGACTTCTCGGACACCACAGAATTGTCGTTGGTCGATTCCGTCAGCAGACTGCCTTTCTGATGTGACAAAAAGGGGCTACCCTTGGGGCCATGAAACGCCTTGCGGCGCTGGCACGAGGCGTGCCCGATTGGCCGGATGCGCTAGACGAGTCGGACGGTCGTGTGGGCGATCCTCTCCGGCGCGAATCGACACCATGAGCGATGTCTTGCCCGCCGTCGGTCTATCCGAGCCGCTCTTCACAGGCGCGAACGACACACCGATTTGCCTGGCGACGATTGCTGGCGGCCTCACTCGCGTGACGGCACGCGGCGGCACCGAGCTGATGTTGCGCCCACGAGCGCCAGGGCGGCCATCGCTCAACCAGGGCGAGTTGCACGTGTGGTGCGGTTTCGTTCCGGGGTTGCTTGGCGAGCTCGCGTCGTTTGTTGCCGTGATGTCCGACGAAGAACGGACCCGCCGCGAGCGATATCACCGCGAGGCCGATTCGCAGCGTTTCACCGTTGCGCGCGGCATGCTGCGCCGCCTGTTGGGCGAGTACCTGGAAAGGGCGCCCGAGGAAATCTCGTTCACGTTCGGGAGAGATGGAAAACCGATGTTGGACGATTCGCTGGAGTTCAACGTCTCACACTCCGGCGATTTGGTGCTCGTGGTCGTCGCGTCGGGCGATCCCGTTGGCGTTGATGTCGAACAGATCAGCGCGCGCGTGGATTCCCTGGCCCTGGCCGCTCGATTTTTTCACCCGGACGAGCACGAACATCTGCTGCATCTCCACGGACAGGATCGAGACCGCGCGTTCTATCGCATGTGGACGCGGAAGGAGGCCTGCTTGAAGGCGACCGGCACCGGGCTGAGAGGTCTCTCGGGACGCGCGCCGCTTTCGGGCGACGGCAACGGGCAGGATGCCGGCGTGCGTCTCGTCGAACTGTCGGTGCATCGGGACTACTGCGCGGCTGTGGCGACCGCAGGCCGGGAATAAGTCCACCACGCGGAAGACATTTGTCGTCGTTCCTTTCGCCAGACGCCGAATCCATCGATCGCCGCGGCGAAAACACGTCCAAGAAGTCTCCCTCATAAACAGTCAATTTCAAAAGCGACACAAATGTCCGAGCACGTCCGGCTTGGTAGTGATACGTTCGCTGCGTCAGCAGGACCATGGACCAGCCACTCCTTGCGATCAGTGCCGGCGAGCGCCATCGCGTCGAACGTATGCTGGCCGCGGCGCGCGCGCTCCTGGCGATCGGCGCCGCCCTGCTCCTGGGCCTGGATCAGTTCGCTGTGTCAGGTCTTGGTTCCGTCTTCGGCATCCATGCCGGTCTGATCGCGCTGTACGTGCTCCACAGTTTTATCGTGCTGTCGCTCTTGCGGCGGCGTGAGCGGTCAGCGACGTTTCGCGTCGCGGTGCATGCCGCCGATCTGTGCTGGCCCATCGTGCTCGCCATGCTGCTCCCACGTGCGGACGACACGTCGTGGGTGCTCGTGTTTTTCGCGGTGTATGCCGCGGCGTATCGATGGGGATCGTGGGAGACGCTCACGACAGCAGGAGTCGCGCTGGTCCTCATCGTGATCGAGCCCACTCTCCGCAGGTTGAGCATGCCGGCCGCGATGCCCGCGGGTGCGAGTCTCGTCGCGCCGCGCGAGTTGGCGCTGCGCGCGGCGTACGTGCTGCTCGTCGGCGTGTCGCTCGCGTACCTCGCCGCGCGGGCCAACCGGCGGCGGGCGGAGCGAGCGGCGATCGCGCGGCTCGCGCGGACGCCGCGCCCGACCCTGGGCGCGACGCGCACGCTGCACGCGATCCTGGATCAGCTGCGCTCGTTGATGCAGGCTCGCGAGGCGTTGATTGTCGTTCGCGAAGTCGCGGCGGGCCGTTCGTTTCTCTGGCACGTGCGCACGCCCGTCGCCGGCGGCGCCTCGGCCGTGCACATGTCCGAGCTCGATCAAACCGAGGAACAGCGCTACCTGTTCGCCGCGGACGCGAACGGCTGGGATATCGCTCGACCGTCGCGCGGACGTCCGCAGTGCGGCGTGGCCGTCGACGCGAGCGGCCGGCCGTCGCTGCCGCCGCCCGCGGAGGACATGGCCCCTCTTGTCGCGAGCCATTCCTGTGACGGCCTCATCGTCGTCTCGTTCGCCTTTGAGCAGGAATGGATCGGGCGCGCGTTCGTGTTGGATCCGAAGGCCGTGCGCGACCGGGAGGGACGCCTGCGGTTTCTTCAGGCGGCGATTCGAGAGTTGAGTCCCGCGCTTCACAATACCTACCTGCTGCGGCGCATACGGTCGCGGGCGGCAGCGGTGGAGCGGGCGCGTCTCGCACGGGAGCTGCACGATGGGCTCACGCAGTCGCTGATCGGCGCGCAGATACATCTCGACCTCGCGTGCCGCAACCTGAGCAACGCGCCGGCACGCGTGGCCAGCGATCTCGAGGACGTGCGGCGGATTCTGCAGCGCGAGATCTCGAATCTTCGCGACCTCATGCGCGTGATGAAGACGGCCGACGTGCCGCCCGCCCAGTTGCCCGGCGCCCTGGCTGAGTCCGTCGAGCGCTTCGAGCGAGAGACGGGTATCGCGGCGCGGCTGGTCAGCTCCACTGTCGATCCGATCCTGCTGTCACAACGGACCTGCACCGAACTTGCTCGGATCCTCCGCGAAGCGCTCGTGAACGTTCGGCGGCACAGCGGGGCGCGGCATGTCCTGGTGTCGTTTGGTGCGAAAGGCGATCGCTACACGCTGATCGTCGAAGACGATGGCCGCGGGTTCGCGGGTGCGCGGCAACCGGCCGCCATCGCCGAAAGTGTTCGGGTCGTCAGTGGATCGCTCACGGTGCAGTCTTCTCCCGGCGAGGGAACGCGCATTGAGGTGTCGGTGCGCGCACGAGACACCAAAGGCTCGCAAGAGATCCAGGGTGACGATCGATCGCGCTTCCCGCAATCCCAACCCCTTGGAAAGCTGGCCATGGCGAAGGTCGTAGCCAAGGCCCAAGACCTGATCAAACTCGCCCGCTAGGCGTTTTTCGACCCCTTCATCGAATCTGCACGATTGTGCGCCAATTGCGGCCCAGGATTTGCGTGCTGGTTACAGCCGCGGCCAGGTTCGATGCGATAATTCTCAGTCACCACGTCTGTCCCGTTTTGAGCAGCGTACACGGACATCGAACAGTGCAAAGCAACCCAAAGCAGCCGCGCCCGATTCGGATCGTGATCGCCGATGACCACGCGATCGTGCGCGAGGGGTTGTCAAAACTGCTCGGGGCTGAAGAGGACTTTCAGGTCGTTGGCCAGGCCGCTGACGGCCTGGAGGCCGTGCAACTCGTTCAACGGCTTCATCCGGACGCGTTGGTGCTCGACCTCGCGATGCCCCGAGCGTCGGGGATGGACGTTCTTCGCGAGTTGTGCAAGCTCGCGTCCGACTGCCGAGCCATTGTGCTGACCGCCTCACTCGAGCGAGGTCAGATTGTCGAGGCGATTCAACTTGGCGCGCGGGGTGTCGTGCTGAAGGACGCCGCGACCGCACTGCTGTTCAAGAGCATTCGCACCGTCGTCGCCGGGCAGTACTGGATTGGGCGTGAGGCCATTTCAGACTTGGTCGGCTACATGAGGCAAGGGCAGGCCGCGGAGGCGCGGCCCGTTCACGCCACGTTTGGGTTGACGCCACGGGAATTGCAAATCGTCGCGGTGGTTGTCGCCGGCCATACGAACAAGGATATTGCACGGAGTTTCTCGCTCAGCGAGGACACGGTTAAGCACCATCTTTCCAACATCTTCGACAAGGTCGGAGTCTCCACTCGCCTGGAACTCGCGCTTTTTGCCATCCATCATCGCCTCGTGGACGGGAGTGAGGCGGCACTTTAGTGCCACCTGATCCGTCACTGACGTGCCATTTCCCAGCCCGCGCAACCGGATAACCTAAAGCACAACTGGCTTATTGGGGCAGACGACTGAACTGGTCGTCTATGGGCCGCAATGGGTCGCACTGTGAAGGAAGTCAGCGGGAGGTAAGGTGTGTCCCGAAACTTGAGGCGCGGAGAGACCACGAGGTGGCTCGACACGATCGAGGCGGCGAACGCGCGTCGGCCTGCCGACACGGCGGTGCCTCGCCGCAAAGTGCGCCCCCGTTCAGGTCGTCTCCGATTCGGACTCACGCGCCTCCAGTTTCAACTCGTGAGCGATCTGTTGGCCGGCCGAGATGACTGCGAGATAGCCCGGCGTGCCTCGCTCAACCAGAAAGCACTGGCACTCCAACTGGCCGCCGTCTGCGAGAAGCTTGGCGTGCACAATCGTTTGGAACTCGCGCTGCTTCTGATTCACCGTGGATTCTGACGTCCCTGAACTGCCAGCCCGCCACAGACAGCGTCATAGCCCTTTGGTGGCATGCGATCCAACACTGACGGGCCATTTTACAAGAACGTTCGGTCGCGTAAGGTTTCACCGGCGAGACAAAAGTCCGCTGGTGGTTTGACTTTCTCGGCCTCGATGCCGGGAACGCATCGCTTCACCGCACCCACAGGTCCGCGTCGTGAACCCGCAGGGGAGTCGAACCCAATGGAACGTTGGGAGGAATTTGAAGGTGGCTCTCCGCGTGCGCCCCGATTCGCACTGGGGTTGCCCCTGCAGTACCGGCCTGCTGGTGAAACGGCCTGGCACAAGGGACAGAGCACCAACATCAGCCGATCAGGTTTGCTGTTCTTGGCCGAGCAGCCCCTTCACGTGGAGACGCCGATTGAGGTGAGCTTTGTGGTTCCTGCGCAGGTGCCTGGCGAACTTCGGGCGACGGTCATCTGTCAAGGCCACGTCGTCCGCCAAGTCGCGCCCCATGGTCCAATGGCCGGCGCCGCGCTCGCCGCCACTATCGAAGCCTATCGGTTCGAGCGAGGTCCGGCGCTTCTTCACTGAGTTCCTTTATGTGGTGGCACGTTCAGGCCATCGGCACCCCACTAGTAGGCCATTTGCCTAACTCCAGCTCATCGCTAGACTACGCCTCTCCTGTCCGCCGCGGCGATTGCGAGGAGTTTCAACCAGTGCATGGTGAACCTCAGAGCCAAGCGCTCCACTGGCGCCTCTCTTTCGAACGCGAAAGTTCCTCATGTAAGTGAAGGGGCGGAGCTTCGTCTTTCCAGCGCAACAAAGATCGATATGACACGCGTTCCCATCCTTTTCCACTTCCTCCTCCTCGTTCTCCTTTCGGCTGCACGTCCCTGTGCCCAGACCCCGTCTTACGCCGTCGGGTCCCAGGATGTCCTGACCATCAGCGTCTGGGGACAACCGGATCTTTCCGGCCGGTTCACAGTGGAAGCCGACGGAACGTTTACGTTCCCACTCATCGGGCGCGTGCGGGCGGGCGGCTCGAGCCTGCGCGACGTCGAATCGAGTCTCCGACGTCTGCTCGCGGAGCAGGGGTTCCTGAAAAACCCCCAGATCAGCGTAACGGTCGACCAGTATCGGAGTCAGCGAATCTTCGTCGTCGGCGAAGTGCGGACGCCGGGCACGTATCCGCTCAGCGGAGAAATGACGTTGATCGAAGCGTTGGCGCGCGCCGGTTCGACAACCGAACGCGCGCGCGACGAGGCGATCATCGTTCACCACGCGCCGGGAGTTGAGCCCACTGAAGCGCTTTTCCCCGGTCAGGCTGGGGCGAGCGACGTGATACGCGTGGACCTCAAGCAGCTGCAGGTTACTGCGACGTCTGGCAATGTCCTGCTGCGTGACGGCGATACCGTGTTTGTCCCTCGCGCCGAGAGCATGTTCGTATTTGGCCAGGTCAAGAATCCCGGTAGTTACACGATTCGTGGAGACACGACCGTCCTTCAAGCGCTGTCTCTCGCGGGCGGCCTCACTGAACGCGGGGCGACCAACCGTGTTCGAATTATTCGGATGGTCGATGGCAAGAAGGATGAGCGCAAGGTCAAGTTGGACGAACTTGTCCGCCCAAGCGACACCGTGGTTGTGGGGGAAAGATTCTTTTGATGCGAAATCCATCTGATTTGGAAGGCCACGCGGCGGCACTATCTCCCCGCGAAGCGACCAACGTATCACTCGTCGTGAAAAAACGCGCTGACGCTGATCTGGAGCCCTCGAACCGGCCCCGGTTCGCCGACTTCAACAGGGCCGCTCCAGAGGTACACTTACTCGACTATGTCCGAGTGATCTATAAGCGGCGATGGACCGCTGCCACCGTCCTGTTCGTCGTGGTGTCGAGCGTCGTGGTCTACATATTGACTGCCACGCCAACCTACGAGGCGACGACAACGCTCCTGATCGAAGCTGAAAAGCAGAATGTTGCGGCGTTCAAGGACGTCGTTGACCAGATCCCGACAACCGACGAGTACTACCAGACACAATACAAGCTTCTGGCGAGTCACGTGCTGGCGGCGAGGACGCTCGAGACGTTGAAACTCTGGGATCATCCGGACTTGAGCCCATCAAGCCGCGCCGAACAAGTCGGCGCTGGTGGAACCGTCAGCCGCACGTGGCAAGCTGTCCTGTCCGGAACTCGGCATCTGTTCGGCCCATCAGGACCGCCGGCTCAGCTCGAACCCGGCGAAACACCTCAGCAATCGAAAGCTATCGAAGCCTTCCTGAGCAAGCTGATCGTCTCCCCAATCAGGAACACTCGACTCGTCGAGGTCAAGTTCCGCTCCGCCGACCGCGCGATTGCCGCGAAGGTGGCAAACGCTCATGCGCGGGCGTATATGCAACAGAACCTCGAATTCAGGTTCGTGTCTTCAAAGGACTTGTCCGACTGGCTCGGTGACCGGCTCGCCGAGCAACGCAAGAAAGTTGAAGACAGTGAGGTGGCGGTCCAGCGGTACCGCGAGCTGAACAATGCGCTGCCACTCGACGAACGGCAGAACATCGTCGACCAGAAGCTCTCCGATATCAGCGCCGCCGTGACCAGAGCAAAGACCGTGCGGATCGAGAAGGAATCGCTCTACAAGCAGATGGAGGCCGTCGAGCGCGACCGCAACGCCCTCGACAGCTTTCCGGCCATCCTTTCGAACGCGTATGTTCAACAACTCAAAGTGCAGATCGCCGATCTGCAGCGCCAGCAGGCGCAGTTATCCGACCAGTTAGGGAACCGTCATCCCGATCTGATCAAGGTGAGGACGGCCCTCGAAGCTGCCGAGGCCAAGCTTCAGACCGCGATCGCACAGGTGGTGCAGTCGTCGCGGACCGACTACCTCGCGGCGGCGGCGCAGGAACGCAGCCTGACGGACGCGCTAGAGGCCCAAAAGCGAGAGGCGCTCGCGTTCAATCGCACGGCCATTGAAGGCAACGTACTCAAGCGCGATGCCGACAGCAATCGCCAACTCTACGAGGGCCTTCTGCAGCGGACGAAGGAAACAGGCGTTGCTGGCGAGCTCAAGCCCAGCAACATTCGAATCGTCGATCAGGCCGACGTGCCCCGCGATCCGATCAGTCCTAACAAGTTGCGATCTCTCCTGCTCGCCCTGGTCGGCGGCCCTTTGCTCGGCATAGGCCTTGTCTTCTTCTTCGAGTACCTCGACGACCGGATCAAGACGCCCGACGAGATCCGTACGCACCTTGGGCTTCCGACTCTTGGCCTCATTCCCCGTGTTGCGGCCAAGCAGCTGGGGGCGCATCCCCTTATCAGCAACGGCGTGCCACAGAACTTCACCGAAGCTTTCCGCACGGTTGGAGCGAGCGTGCTCTTCTCGTCTGACGGCGGTCGTGCTCGCACGGTTCTGGTCACCAGCACCACACCCGGCGAGGGCAAGACGCTGTCGGCCAGCAACCTTGCGGTCGGTCTCGCCCAGGCGGGAGAACGCGTGCTTCTGATCGACTGCGACGTTCGCCGGCCGACGGTTCACCTGGTGTTTGGTATTGAGCAGGAGCCGGGCCTGTCTGAACTTCTCGGCGGCCGCGCGCGGGCCAAGGATGCGATCCGGTCCTCGAGCGTGCCGACTCTTTGGGTACTGCCCGCCGGGAGCACCCCATCCAATCCCGCTGAACTGTTGGGGTCCAAGCGGTTCAAGGAATTCCTGTCTTCGCTTGATGAGTGCTTCGACCGAGTGGTCCTGGACTCTCCTCCTGTGCTGGCGGTGACTGACGCTGCGATTCTGGCGCATCTGGCTCATGGAATCGTGTTCGTGATCGGCGCCGAATTGACCAGCCGTCTAGCCGCTGCCACAGCAGTGGATCGCCTCGAGAGCGCAGGCGGCCAATTCATTGGTGCTGTTCTCAATCGGGTGAACTTGGACCGCCACGGTTACTACTACTCCGGGTACTACGGACGCGGGTACGCCAGCTACTATGTGCGGGCTGCTTCAAGTTGACGCCCGCTCGCCTGAAGGCGAGCGATTCCCAGAAGGTGCGCAATCGGTGCACTCACAACATTGTAATTGGCACTCCAGATCCGAATTTCTACAGTGTTTGATCGTGCACACATTTGCGATTGCCGGTGACATCGACAGCTCAACAGGGGTCCCGGGGCAGTCTCAACCGTTATCCGCCGGCAACTGACTCGCAACCCGCTTATCAGTCGGCACTTGACTCCTAGCCAGATGTTTGCTTGAACAATCGCACGTGACTCTCGAGATCCGGTGTCGCGTTCGTCTCCCCTTGCTTTAGTTCGTGGCACTGCTGTTGCTGCCGTGTTCCCTGAGTAGATGGTCTGCGCGCGTGGTATCTTGCTAGAATCACCGTCGACGTGGCGCGACACCAGGGAGTTCCGCTAATGCCGTTCAATTGGTTGGTCGCTTCATCTCGCCGGATCTTGTTTCTCATCCTCATCCTGACACCAGCGGTGTTGCAGGGCGCGAGGAGCACACCGGTTCGGAACTTCAGCGCCGCAGCCGGCGCGAAGGCTATCTCGGCCATCTCTTCCGCTCCAAGCGCGCTCATGCAAGCCGCCCCTTCCGCGCCGATCGCGGTACCAGAGTTCGCAGTCACAACGGCGAGCGGTCAACGCACCTACACGACCTATTCCCAAGTCAGCCCCACGGTATATACCGTCGATGATGCAACCTTGAGCGCACGCGTGACTGCTCTTGGCAGCAATCAGTGGGCACTGGACATCACGCAGGTGAAGCAAACCATTACCGGCGTCTATTTCCCGTGGCAGTCACAACGCAGTCCATTGGATTCAAACATCGCTGACGATGTCTTCTATTATCCGTACATCTTCGGTATGGTCCAGAAGGCGACTAATCGCAATGTCGACCACACGTGGTGGGGGCTCAAATATCCTGGTGGAACTTTCTCGCCGCTGGTGGTCATGGCAGACGATCGCAGCGCCATAATTGTCGCGGCGGCCAACTGGCCACCAAAGACCGTGACGCCGATGTACGCCGCCCAGCGGATGATTCTCCGCTACGAGGAGACGATTCCAACTGGCTCGACTGCGAGCTATCGCGCCATCATCGCCAGAGTCTCCGGAGATGCCTCAACTGGAAATGCGCCCTGGCAGCTCGCGCTCGATCAATACAAGAACTGGCTGGCGTCGAACTTCACGCCAACGTACCCCTCGTGGATGTGGGCGGGCGAAGGGATGCTCAATATCCAGCTGCAGAACATGACCACGTTCAGCGTGAGCTATCTCGACAGTCTCTGGCAACCCGTGAAGTCGCTCTATCCGTGGATCCTGATGTGGGGGCAGATGAGTGCCTACAGCGGGGGCTGCTGCGCTCTGTCCTACCCCGCGAACGCTCGCTATGCGCCGGACCTCACGACGTGGGTCAGGAACACGGTGACGAGTGCTGGCTATCACGTTGGTTTTTATTCGGCGCCTTACTACAACGACACCACTGCGTATTCTCTGGAAACTTCGGCCGGAGTCTCCTGGTTGACGGGCTGGATGGCCGCCAACGCGGCGGCTGGCGCGAATTCCTGACTACATAGACACGCTCGCCCGGGGTTTCTACGGCAGCCCAGCCACCGTCATGGGTCTGTTCAACGGGGGCACGATTTCGACAAATACCATGGCCGAAGGCGTAGTCGACGTGTATCCGATCCCAGCTCTGAATAGCGGCGCGATCGTGGGCGACAGCTACATGTGCGGCGCGCCGTACAAGATGCAACGAATTCAGACGTGACGATGTTTCCCAGGTTTGGGCGCTACGCCTTGAGTGATCGGCTGGTGGTACTTGGGTGAATCAAACGTTGACTGGATGTTCTGGGGCGCGAGCCGGGGGTGGACTTCACCGTATGCCTCGTCATACAGCTCTTGCGACTATGTTACGCATTGTGCCGCGAACGGTCCCTGCGAACACGAAACAGAACGAACGGCCTTCCTCCTGGGGGCGAAGCTGGACGTGATGCACCCAAGCGGGAATCCCATTCTGGATCAGATCGTCGCCGAGCGGCAGCGGGTTAACTGGTGGGGACGGAGACCGACGTATCTCGACACCAAAGATCTGAATCTGGCAAGTGTGCCGGTGAGTAGCAAGGCGGAGGTGACCCACTTCCGCGACCTCAATGGCGTGGATCTCTTTGCCGTCTCCAATCCCAAACTCACAACAGGTTTGAGCTTCACGTTTGCCGGAACGGTGATTGCGATACCCGCAAAGGCGATCTCCGTTCTGGAGAGCGGTCAAGGCAGCGCTCCTCAGGCACCCGCGCCAACGTCGCTCCGGATCTTGGGAAACTGATCGAAGAAGCCCCTAGACGGGCGACTCCACGATCCGTCACTGCCGTCCAGGAAGACTGGACCAGACTACGCCCTGTCCGTCGTAATTGCCGTCAGAATTGTCGCGGTTGTTGTCCAAATCCAGCCAGTCACAGCCAGCACCTCCTGAAGCGCGGGATTGATCTTGAGTAATCCCGCGTCGACAGAGAGCCGTGAATTGAAGGCTGCTGTCTTAACGTCGTCAAAGCGGAATCTGCGGTGAACATCTTCGTCGGGACGTCGGCGAGCGCAGGTCAAGAGTGATCCGATGTGTGGCATTGTAGGAATCGCATCACAGACCGCGATAACGGCCCGGGCATGGCTTGGCTCTGGTTGCGATGCGATGGTGCATCGTGGCCCTGACGACCTTGGCGAATGGTGGTCTGCGGACGAGTGTGTAGGACTAGGCCACCGGCGGCTCGCCATCATCGACCTCTCAGCAGCGGCGCACCAGCCGATGCTGCACGACGGTCTGACGATCGTGTTCAACGGTGAGATTTACAACTTCGCTGATATTCGCCGGGACCTCATCTCAGCTGGACACACCTTTCGCTCCCTCAGCGATACCGAAGTCATTCTTCATGCCTACCAACAATGGGGGACGGAATGTCTTGCGCGTCTGAACGGCATGTTTGCTTTTGCCCTGTACGACACTCGGCAGCGGCGGCTGTTCATGGCGCGAGACCGCGCTGGAGAGAAGCCGCTGTTCTACACGCTGTCCAACGGAGTGATGAGATTTGCATCAGAACTCAAGGCGCTGATGGCGGATTCCACGATGCCGCGGCAGATCAACGCCGACGCGCTCGATTGCTACCTCTCTATGGGTTTCGTGCCGGGCACAGACTGCATGTTGGCGGGAGTTCAAAAGCTCCCGCGCATGCTGTGCTCTTTGACCTGGAAAGCGGCCGGTCCCGCCTCTGGCGATATTGGCGGCTGCCGGAATTCGATGGCGCGGCTGGCAATGTCAGCGAAGTCGAACTCGAACGCGAACTGGAATCCCTTCTAGAAGACGCGGTCCGCCGGCAGCTGGTCGCTGACGTCCCAGTGGGAATATTGCTGAGCGGTGGTGTGGATTCGAGTCTCGTGACCGCAGTGGCCAGGCGTGCCCGCTGCGGGATCAAGACCTTCACCGTCCGGTTTCCTGGTTATGCGACATACGATGAGACGGAGCACGCACGACTCATCGCACGCCAATTTCGTACGGACCATCTGGAACTCGAAGCCGATCAGCCGACTCCGGACCTGCTGCCGGTGCTGGCCCGACAGTTCGACGAGCCCATCGTGGATTCCTCCATGGTTCCGACCTATCTGGTGACACGAATGATTCGTGATCATTGCAGGTCGCGCTCGGCGGCGATGGCGGAGACGAACTGTTTGGTGGGTACGGTCACTACAGCCGTCTACTCTGGCTGCAGGAGCGATTGCGTGGAGTTCCGCAAGTTGTGCGCGTTGCCGCAGGGAAGGCGTTGGTCGGCGTCTTGCCGATGGGCTTCAAGGCGCGCAACTGGCTGCAAAGTTTGAAAGTGGACCTGAACACCGGTGTACCGCACATTGCCTCGTATTTCGATCGCAGCATGCGCCAGAAACTCATGAGGATCTCCGGCCGCTGGGGAATCTGCTGCCGAACGCATCCGAGACGGGCGCATTCCCTGCGCGATCGACCTGTTGCAGCGGGCGACGCGATTGGATTTCGAAAACTTTTTGCCTGAGGATCTTCTCGTGAAGGTCGATCGCAGTAGCATGCTGAACTCGTTAGAAGTGCGCGCCCCGTTCTTGGACTACCGTGTGATCGAGTTCCGCGTTCTCTAAAGTGCCTTCGTGTCTGAAAGCGACGGCCACAAGCCGCAAGGTCCTGCTCAAGAAGTTGGCCGCCAGGCTCCTGCCGCCCGAATTCGACAAGCTTCGGAAACAGGGATTTTCGATTCCGCTGGATTCATGGGTTAGGACCGGGCCATGGAGAGCCTTTTTCAGTGACGTCCTGTTTAGCTCGGACAACACGTTATTCGATCACAAGTTCATCAGCGGACTCATGAATGCCAGAACCAATACCAGGACGAATAGTGAACGTTTGTTCGGGCTGGTGATGTTCGAGCTCTGGCGGCGGAATATCAAGTATCTCTCTAGCGGCCCGGTTCCGAAGCGACCTGCTCAGCTTGTTGAACGTCGGCGCCTGCCCAGTCATCTTCTCCATGATCATCATCCGACTGCTGCGGTTGTTTCTTGGCAACCCCATGGCTTTCGTGGCCCTGGCCAACGATGCGCTGCGGCGGGTGTCCTGGACGCCGTCGGCCGCGGCGGATCCTGCGTTGGAGGGAACAGCCTGATGCACGCTGGCGAAGCGCTACGACAGACGGTGCGCGGCCTGCTACCGATGTCATTCTATCAACGCCTCGCGCTGTCGTACGGCGGTGCAGTGAGCGCTCGCAAGATCGGGCGGGTGGAGTACCGGCGTCTTGCACAGGTCAGTCGTGGGCGCCTAGTTGATCCACCGGCGGCCTTTCGCGTCCCCGAGATTCCACACGCGGTCTTGGTGCGCCCCGGGACGACCGACGCGGAGGTGTTCGAAGGCAACCTGCTGCGGCGGTCGTATGACGCGGTCGATCCAGGTGTTGAGGTGCGTTTCATCATTGACGCGGGGGCCAACGCGGGGTACTCGTGCCTGTATTTTCTGAACAAACACCCACGTTGCCGGGTCGTCGCGCTGGAGCCCGACAGCGGAAACTACGAACTGGCCGAGCGAAATCTGGCGGCATACGGAGCGCGGATCATGCTGCTCAAGGCCGGTATCTGGCCAACGACGGCGTACCTGAGGGTGATCGTCGGAGAACGGGCCGACGGGATCCGCGTCGAGGAAGTGCCTGCCGGGGCGGCCTATGACGTAGCCGGAATCGATCCGATTGCAGTGTTGGCGAAAGCGGGGGCGGAGCGAATCAACATCTTCAAGATTGACGTCGAGGGCGCGGAGGAACAACTCTTCGGCGATCGCTGCGACGCCTGGATCGAGCGGACCGACTGCATTGTGACCGAGATTCACACTCGAGGCTGCGAAGAAGCCGTGTGACAGAGCCATGCGGCGCCACCCGTTCGAGGCGTCGCGTTACCGCGAATACCACATTTTCGAACGGCGGCGCCAAGTGGCCGCCCGAGGCGCCGGAGCAGCGACTCGATGAAGCGCCTGCTGATCATCAACAATGTCCCCACGCCCTATCGCGCGTTCATGTTCGCCAAGCTGCACGAGCACGGCGCGGCGTGCGGCGTCGACGTGTCGGTCGCGTTCCAGGCACGCCGCGACCGGTGGCAGGTGGCCAAACCGGAAGACATCGAGATGAACTTCCCGCACGGCATCAGCCGCGGCTTGTGGCGGCACAGCGCGCCCGGGGGTGATCTGTTCACCTACACCACGCTCAATCCCGACATTTTGCGCGACGTGAGTTCAGGCCGGTTTGACTACGTGCTGATGTCGGCGCTCCAATCCGTTACAGGTTGGCTGGCATCGCTCTCACCGTCGGGCCGAACCCTGAAGCTACTCTGGTCAGAGAGCAATCTGCTCTCAACGACGCATCGCAATTGGCTGGCGCGGCGCTTCAAGGCGCTGCTGGTGTCGCGTTATCCCGCACTGGCCTGTCCGGGAAGACGTGCGATCGAGTACGTCTGCGACCTCGCACCGCAAATGGCGTCGCGACCCGTGCTGTATTTGCCGAATGTCGTGGACACGACGCTGTTCAAGCAGCGCATCGCCCAGCTTCGCGGTCAGCGCGAGGCGATCCGCTCGGAGCTGGGCGTATCGGACGACTGTCTGATGGTGCTCGGTATTGGGCGGCACGCCGCCTCGAAAGGATTCGCCGGCCTCATCGAGGCCGCGGCCCACGTTCAGGGGCGCTACAGACTCATGCTCGTCGGGGATGGTCCACTGCACCAGGATTGGATCGCGCGTGTCGGGCAACTGGGAGTCGCCGACCGTGTAGTGCTGCCGGGCACCTTCCCCCCCCAGCAGCTCGTTCGATTGATGGCCGCAGCGGATTTCTTCGTTCATCCAGCACTATCCGATCCGTCGCCCCTGGTGTGTGTCGAGGCGTGCTACGCAGGCCTGCCGGTCGCCATCTCCGAGCAAACCGGCAACGCGCCAGAGACGGTCGTCGATGGCGTCAATGGCTTCAGCTTTGACTCCTACGATCCGGCGGCGGTAGTAGATGCCCTGCGGCGCATCGTGGCGACGACGCCCGAGCAGCGCCGGCGGATGAGTGCGGCCTCCGTCACACTGGCAGACCAGCACTTTGACCCCGACACGGTATGTCGCCGGTTTTTCGCCGATCTCGAAAACATCCCCAGGAAGTTGGGCGTGTGCGTCTGAGCCCGCCAAGATCGCTGCTGGGCCTAAGTCCGCGCGTTGCTGGGGATGTCGCGACGAATGTGGCCGGCTATCCTCCCTTGGACGGTCCAGGGCAATTGAGTGAGCGTCGCGCCAGGGATTACCGCGTGACTCGTGCCAGATCAACGAAGGCAATGCCGTCTCGGAATCCCTCTGAGATCCTCCGACTCGCGATATACCTCACGCTCCTGCTGTCTACGTTTGTCATTCAGGACGGCTGGTCGTGTCAGTTGATTGGTGTCGTCGCAATCGTCTTGAGCCTCACAAGTCAACTCATGTGGAGGCCACCTTTCTGCAGACTCGCGATGATCTGGGAAGTCGCATTCGTGTACATCGTGTCAGTCGAAGGACTCAGTCAGGCGGATACCATCGCGAGTCAAGTCAGCCTCGACGCCTACGATTGGGCATCTCGATATCTTGTAGCGGCCAATGCTTGCCTCCTTCTTGCTCACACGATCACTTTTAGAGAGCGAGGATTCGCCAGTGGGTCGCTGAGGAGTGACGCTCACGTCAACGGCCGTGCGGCGCTCGTGTTCATTGCAGGCGCGTACTCGATTGTTTCTCCTTTACACCGTGCCGCTTGCCTTGACTCAGGCGACGGTCGGGCGGAACACCATATCCATGACCCTCGAAACGCAGTCCGTTGGCATGGCGCTGATGACAGGAGTGGCGTCCTCATGTGCCCTGGTCGTCGCGCCGATGATCACCTACTACGTTCTGTGGATTCGAAAGGATCGAGTGCGCTCGGCGCTATTGCTGTGTCTTCCGGTATTCGTCCTCCTGTTTGTAATCGGTACACGTTACCTGCTCCTGTTCGCCACGGCAGGCGTCGCGACAATCTGCCTTGCGGCGCGCCCGTTGTCGCTCAAGACACTGGTGCATCTGTTGCTGGTCGCAGCGTTCCTCCTCATGTCGTCCGCGTACATGAAGCGCTTTCGAAGCACGGGGATTCTCGAAACGGAGGATGGAAGCCTGACCACGGGAGTCAGCGCCAATGAGTTAACGTCGTCTGAAGGTGCAGTCGGGAGCATGTCGATGATCGTCGACTACTTCGGTAAGCGCGACCATCTGCACGGGGCTTCCAATCTCGGAATCCTACTGTTCTGGGTGCCGCGCAGCATGTGGCCCGAAAAGAGGACGTTCGTAGGCCATTGGTTTCCGCGTGCCTATGGACTGACCGGATTCAGCGAGGGCCATTCGGTGGCAGCAACGTTTGCGGCAGACGCATATGTTGACTTCGGGTTCTATGGCGGGATCTTGTTCTGTGGCCTGCTAGGCTCAGGCTTTGGCTTGCTGGAGCGCTGGTCAGCCCGAATCATTTCCCTCCGGAGTCATCCATTAATCGCGACAACGTCCATTCTCTACGGCGCTGCATTCTTTGCGGTGCGGTCGCTCGATACGACAATCGTGTCGATGAGTGGCACTATTGTGGTGGGACTCCTGTTCGCGACACTGGGCGGTGCCCGGTCGCGACGAACACAGCCGCTGCGAGTGCCGGCTCCTTCTTACGCTCGCGTAACATCAAGCCAGGCCCACAGCCGTTGAGACTGAAGGCCTTGATCTCGTTGTTGCGGTTCGGGCAAGTCGTTGTCCCCGTTCAGAATTCCGGCGGATTCGACCTCTCAACCGAGGAAGGACGTGGCCTGAAGCGATATCACCGCGCAGGCATCACAGCGGTCAGCGGTGCGATCGCGAGAGGAGTGACCGTCGCGACAGGTTTTGTCTCGGTCTCGCTCGTCCTCCACTATCTGGGCGCCGAGCGCTACGGTATGTGGCTGACGATGAGCGCCCTCATGTCAGTATTCCTGCTCGGGGATTTCGGAATCGGCGACGGCCTCATCGAGCCGCTGGCCGCGGCGATTGCCCGAGGCTCGCGAGACCGTGCCCAATCCCTGGTGTCCTGCGCCTTTTTTCTCGTGTTGGCCCTCTCGACAGCGCTGCTGCTCGTGTTCGGTGCGGTGTACCCGTTCGTCAACTGGCAGACCGTATTCAACGTGTCGTCACCCGAAGCGATTCGCGAGGCGGGACCGACCGCCGCAGCGTTCATGTTCTGCGTCATAGCCTCGTTTACGATCGGCGTCACGAACCGCGTCAACCTGAGTCTTCAGGAAGGCGCGATCGGCAACATGTGGCAGACGGCCGGGAGTCTTCTCGCCGTCGTGTCTCTAGTTGCCGCCACCCAAATGAAGTCGAGCCAGCCCATACTGGTCCTTGCCCTCAGTGGCACGCCGCTGCTGGCGACGATCGCAAATGGCATTTCGCTGTTTGGAATTCGGCGTCCGTGGCTGCGGCCTCGTCGCGCTCTTTTCGACGTTCGCATCGCCCGTTCGCTGTTCAGCACCTCGCGCTGGTTTCTGCTGTCTTCGCTCGGGTACCTGTGCGTGGCGGGCACCGGCAACATCGTAATTGCCCAAACCCTCGGACCTGAGCTCGTTCCGGAATTTGGACTTCCCGCGAGAATCTTTGGCGTCGTGTCGATGGCGGTTGGACTGGTCGCTGTCCCGCTGTGGCCAGCTTATGCGGAAGCGATCGCGCGACGCGACAACCGGTGGGTTCGTGTCGCGGCCCAACGGTCGGTCGCAGTAGCAATGTTGGTTGGCGTCGCTGGTTCGGCGGCGGTCGCGTTGACAGGCGATCGGATTCTCAGGCTTTGGGTCGGGGGAATCGTGCACACGAGCTTCGCAGTCTGGGCCGGACTCGGAGTGGCAAGCGTCCTGGCCTGCATCGGCGTTGTCTTGACCGTACTTCTTTGGGGAAACGGCGCCGTGAGGTTCGAGGCACTTACGCGAATGGCGCAGGCCATCATCGTCCTGGGTTTGATGATGGCACTCACGCCGCGCTTTGGCGTTGCCGGCTGCGCATGGGCGTTGGCCATGTCGGAGGCCATCAGGCTGTGTCCCTTGGTCATGTTCGTGACACAGCTCGTTCGCCGCCTGCGAACCGGTGCTTCCCCAGATACGATTCAAACGGCATCGCCGTCCTGGCAGCCACAGGCCGCACCTTGAGCCGAGACTGAGATGCAGGGTTTCGGCTCACGCGGTGGACCCCTGCGGTCTGTTGAAAGTTGCAGTCACGGATACCACGGATAAGCCCGTTCGCCCAACATTGTCTAGGTCAGCGAGAAGGGACGACAGTAGGTCATGAGAAAAGAGCATTTGGCCCTATTGGCCTGCCCGGAATCGTTAAAGCCGCTCGTATTTGGAGCCGACTGCACACAGCGGGATGGGAGGATTGAAAACGGAAGCTTATTGGAGGTGGAATCAGGCCGACAGTATCCAATAGTGAACTTCATTCCGCGGTTTGTCCCTGAGTCCAACTACGCCGCCAGCTTTGGCTATCAATGGAATTTGCACCTTCGTACCCAACAAGACGGCTATGCCAGCGTCGACTTGTCCGAAAAGCGCTTCCTTCAGGAAACAAAGTGGAAACGAAACCTGAGCGGAAGCCTCATGCTGGAGGTGGGCAGCGGCGCCGGCCGTTTCACAACGCACGCGGCCAGTACCCAGGCGACGTTGGTTTCATTTGACTATTCGAACGCCGTTGAAGCCAATTATCAGGTGAATGGAAACCTAGACAATGTCCTGATCATTCAGGCGGATGTCTTCAACATGCCGTTTCCCAAAGATTGCTTCGACTACATTTTTTGCTTCGGTATGCTTCAACACACGCCAAATCCGGCCAGGGCGTTTCAATGTGTCGCTTCACGCCTGAAGGGTGGCGGACAAATCGCCTCAGATGTGTACCGGAAGTCCTGGAAGGATGTACTTCATGTCAAACCCTATGTCAGGCCGTTTGTCAAACGACTCCCTCCTGAGAGACTTTATGCCTTGACTCGGAGCTATGTTGATTGTATTTGGCCTGTTGCCCGGCTGGCCCGCAAATCAGAATGGACGCAGAAACTGGTTTCCCGTTTCGTTGCCGATCGATCGCAACAGCTGGGGTCAGTGCCTGACGACCTGATCAAGGAGTGGGCCTACCTGGATACCTTCGATTGGTTCTCACCGGCTTACGACAAAGGGCAGACGCTGTCGCAGTTCAAGTCGTGGCACGAACGTGCGAGGTTGCAGGATATCGATGTATGTCCTGGCTTCAACGGCGTAGAGGGAAGGGCTGTCAAACCGGCTGATTCGACGAGCTGAAGTGGCCCGCGGCAAGTCAGAGCTCTGTACCTGCGAGAGCGCGCTGCCGCGACCTGCAAAGCATCTAAGCGTCCGTCATCAGAATTGCATCGCCCTGCCTAGATTAGAAGGGATCCAGAGAAGGTCCGTAACGTGCGAATCGGAATAGACGCATCGAATCTGCGAGCGGGAGGCGGCGTGACGCACCTGGTCGAGCTGTTGACCGCTGCCAATCCTGAAGATCAGGGCGTCGAACGTGTCACCGTGTGGGCAGGAAGACAGACGCTCGACCAACTGCCACCGAAACGATGGCTGGACCTGAAGACCGATCCAGCCCTCCAGGGCGGATTGGCGGGCCGAGCATATTGGCAGTTGCGGAGGCTGCAGGCGGAGGCGAGCCGTTCGTGTGATGTGCTGTTCGTCCCCGGCGGAAGCTACAACAGCTCCTTTCGTCCGTTTGTGACGATGTTTCGCAACATGTTGCCGTTCGACCGTCGCGAACGCCAGCGATTCGGCTATTCGGCCGTGCGGCTGAGACTTCGGCTGTTGCAGCAAGTTCAGCGTTCCACGTTCCGCCGAGCGGCCGGTGTGATCTTGCTGACCGAGCACGCCCGCACCGTCCTGGCCCGCGATATCGACCGGTATCGTTTGCGGGTCACCGTGATTCCGCACGGAGTCAATCCTGCGCTGCGCCGTGATCCCAGACCGCAACAACCGCTGTCGGCATACAGTACGGCGCGCCCCTTCAGGCTCTTGTACGTGTCGCACGTGGCCCCGTACAAACATCAATGGCAGGTGGTCAAAGCCGTGGCTGAACTCAGGCGTGAGGGCTTGCCGTTGGACATTACGTTCGTGGGCGGCGGGTCCGGTCCTTCCTGTCGCCAGTTGCAGGCATCTCTCGCCGAGCTCGACTCACAGTCGGCGTTCGCGCATTATGAAGGGCCGCTCGGACGTTCAGCGACTGGCGCGCTGTACCACGCGGTTGACGGGTTCGTGTTCGCTTCCACCTGCGAGAACCTCCCTAACATACTGCTCGAGGCCATGGCCGCCGGTCTGCCAATCGTCTCGTCGAATCGGCGGCCGATGCCGGACGTCCTGGGCGACCAGGGCCTGTACTTTGATCCCGACTCCGTCGCGTCGATCGTGGCGGCGTTGCGAGTGCTCGCGACGGATCTTCAAGGCCGCTCGCGCAACAGCCGCGCGGCTTATCAACGGGCACTCAACTATTCGTGGGTTCGGTGTGCGGAAGAGACCTTCCGATTCATTCGGTCAGTTCCCATCATGCGCTCAGAAGAAGCGGAGAGTGCCGTTCCCGCTGTTGACCGCTATCAACCCGGACCCTCGGTCGCTCTCAGGTAACGTCCCCGTCAAACCGTAATAAGTGGAGGCTGGGTTGACCGCACAACTGTTGACGGTTCAGCCCTTGAATCAGTCGTGCAAATTCTTCACGTCGTCGGCGCCAGACCGAATTTCATGAAAGCCGCCCCCGTGGTCGCGGCGCTGGCCAGATCGGGCGCACGTCAGACGCTCGTCCACACGGGCCAGCACTACGACGCGTCCATGTCGGACGTGTTCTTTCAGCAGCTCGGCATTCCGTCGCCGGACGTGAACCTGGCTGTCGGTTCCGGCTCGCACGCCGTGCAGACTGCCGAGGTCATGACTCGCTTCGAGCCGTTCTGTCTCGACCGTCGAGCCGGATCTCGTGCTCGTCTACGGCGACGTGAACTCGACCGTCGCGGCGGCGCTCGTGTGCGCGAAGCTCGGCGTGCCGATCGGACATGTCGAGGCAGGCCTCCGATCGTTCGACCGGACGATGCCCGAGGAGGTCAACCGTCTCGTTACCGATCAACTGGCTGACTGCTTGTTCACGCCGTCCGAGGATGGAGACGTGAATCTGCTCCGTGAAGGTATCGACGGTGAAAAGATCCACCGCGTCGGCAACGTGATGATCGACACGCTCGTCCGGCTTCTGCCTGCCGCCGAGCGGCTCACGCGCCCAGACGATGTGTTCGAGAAACCTTACGCGCTCGTCACGCTTCATCGGCCCTCCAATGTCGACGAGCCGGCGATGCTCGACAGGATCGTTCGCGCGCTGACGCTCCTGAGCCGGGACATTCGTGTGATCTTTCCAGTGCATCCTCGCACACAAAAACGAATCGAAGACCTCGCACCGTGGACTCCTGCTCAGAACATGCGCCTGATCGATCCGCGTGGGCTACATCGAGTTCCTGGCGCTCCAGATGAGGGCGACGCTCGTCATCACGGATTCCGGGCGGCATCCAGGAAGAGACGCACGTATCTCGGAGTTCCGTGTCTGACGGTCCGCAGCAATACCGAGCGGCCCATCACCGTGACCACGGGCACGAACGTGCTGGTCGGGCAGGACGTGAATCGCCTGCTGGTCGAGGCGCGGCTCGTTCTCGGCGGCCACGGGAAAAAGGGAAGCAGGCCCCCGCTGTGGGACGGCAAGTCGGCAGAGCGAATTGCCGACGTCATCCTGAACACTTCTCCCGAACGGCTCGTGCCGCTCGACCAACAGGCCGCCGTCAGGCGGTAAGGGCAGCAAATGAAACAAGTCGTCCAAGATGTCCGAAGCGGCGTGACCGCCGTCCAAGAACTGCCGGATCCCGTGGCTGGTCCTGGCACCGTCCTCATCGAGACACGTGCTTCGCTCGTGTCGGCGGGAACCGAGCGATACGTCGTCGATCTCGCGCGCAAGAGCCTGCTGGCCAAGGCGAGAGCACGCCCCGATCACGTGCGGCGCGTGCTGCAGAAGATCAAGCAGGAAGGACTGCTTGCGACGGTGACGCAGGTACGGGCCAAGCTGGACGAGCCAATGCCGCTCGGATACTCCTCGGCCGGCGTCGTCCTTGAATGCGGCCGCGGCGTGCAGGAGTTCAAGGCAGGCGACCGGGTTGCTGCGGTTGCTCCACATGCCGGCGTCGTGACGGTCGGGCGCAATCTCTGCGCGCGGATACCCGACGGCGTGACCTTCGAACAGGCCGCGTACACGTCGGTTGCCGCGATTGCGCTCGAGGGGGTCCGGCTGGCGCGCGTGTCGCTGGGCGACCGCGTGTTGGTGATCGGGCTTGGCCTCGTCGGCCAGATTGCCGTGTGCCTGTTGAAGGCCAACGGTTGCCAGGTGTTCGCCGTCGACGTCGATCCGGCGAAGGCGATCTCGCGCGGAGCCTTGGGGGCCGACGCGACCGGACTGGGTTCGCCGCGCGGGGCGGTGATGGCGTTCAGCGCGTCTACGGCGTCGACGCCGTGGTCATCACGGCCGCGACATCGAGCAACGAGCCCATCGAGTTCGCCGCCGACGTCGCCCGTACCGAAAGGACGCATCGTGCTGGTGGGCGTGGTCGGACTCAATCTGCCGCGGCCGCCGTTCTTCCAGAAGGAGCTCGAGTTCACGGTGTCCTCGTCGCTCGGACCAGGACGCGGCGATGCCCTTTACGAGGAAAAGGGCATCGACTATCCCATCGGCCACGCCCGCTGGACGGCGCAGCGGAACATGGAGGCGGTGCTCGACCTGATGGCGGCGGGACAGCTGCCGGTCGAGCGTCTCACGACTCACCGCTTCCCCATCGATACCGCGGCGGAGGCCTACGACCTGATCACGCAGGAACAACCGGTCCTCGGAGTCGTGCTCGAATATCCGGAACCGAGGCGGCCGTGCCGCCGGTCGAGTTTGCCGGGACGGCTCGCAAGGAGGGCACGCTCGGGGTCAGCGTCATCGGCGCCGGCAATTTCGCGCGCCTGGTGTTGATGCCCGCGCTCTCGTCGCTGCCGGGGATCGCCTTCCGTGGCATCTGCACGGCGAAGGGCCTCAACGCCGAGCACACCGGCCGCAAGCACAACTTTGCGTTCGCCACGACCGACGTGGAGGAGGTGCTGCAGATCGCCTCCACCGATGCCGTGTTCATTGCGACCCGGCACAACCTGCACGCCGAGCTCGTGATCGCTGCGTTGCGCGCGGGCAAGCACGTGTTCGTCGAGAAGCCGCTCTGCCTCACGTCAGATGAACTGTTGGAGATCGAAGCGTGCCTCGCGGAGCGGCCCGACAACGGTCCGGTTCTGACCGTCGGCTTCAACCGTCGCTTCGCTCCGGGCCTGTCGGTTCTGCAAAATCATTTCCGTGGCATCGTGCCCCTCAGCACTTCGTACCGATTTTCGTCGGGTTCGATCCCCGCCGAACACTGGGTGCACGATGAGAACGTCGGCGGCGGACGTATCGTGGGAGAGGCGTGCCATGCGATTGATCTCTGTGCGGCCATCGCGGGGTCGGTGCCGGTCAAGGTCTACGCGGAATCGGCAGCGATGGGCCCCGGCACCCCCGCGACCGACGATCGCGTGTTCATTTCAATGCGGCATTCGAATGGGTCTATCTCGAGCGTGTCGTACCAGGCGGGCGGCGACAGGGCGTTCCCGGTCGAGCGAATTGAGGTGTTTGGCGGCGGCAAGGTCGCCACGATGGATGACTGGGGAGACATCGAGCTGTGGTCCGATGGGCGGCGGACACGGGCGCGAGGCGGACACGATAGAGGGCACCGGGCCGAGTTGGAGGCGTTCTTCCGTGCCGTTCGTGAAGGAGGCCCGTGGCCGATTCCCTGGGAAGATATCCGGACATCAACGTCGGCCACGCTCGCCGCTGTTCAGAGCCTGCGCGATGGCGCGCCGTTGACCATCACATAGGCCACTTCATCAGTTCTCGCCATGCTACCAACTTCATACGAAAGCCTGCGGAACCTCAGTCACGAGCTGCGCAACCTTGGCCCGCGAGGCACGCTGTTCCTCTTGGGTAAGGAGCTGAAGGGCCGTATCGGTCTCTCAGACGCACTCATGCCTGTGGCTCCGACGCTGCCGCGGAACTATTCGGCCGATCACCGTGAGCGTCTGGCCTGGACAGCTCAGCTGCCGTTCGCGGATCCGGCCAGCGTCGCGAACGCGATGCGCGACCGGATCGCTCCCGAATCGATCGCCGCACTGCGCACCACAGCCGAGGAAGCGAGTCGGGGACGCATCGTCTGCTTCGGCAGATGGACGGCGGATTTCGGCAACCCAATCGACTGGCATCGTGATCCGGTCACAGGCGCAGTCTGGGATCCGCATCTGCCGGCCGCGAGGGCACTGTCCGCGGCTTCGGCAAGCGACGTCAAGTTCACGTGGGAGGTCGCCCGTTTCCCACACGCCTATCACATGGCGCGCGCGGCCGCCTTCGTGCCGGGCGAAGGGCCGGCCCTGGCCACGGCGTTGACGGAGCAGGTCGCCAGCTTCATCAGATCCAACCCGTTCGGGAAGGGCATTCACTGGTTCTCGGGCCAGGAAATCGCCGTGCGTATTTTCGCGTGGCTCTTTGCGCTCGACATCCTGCTGCGGCGGTCGGCCCGCGCTGATAAGGCGGCGGAAACCATCGCCACGGCACTCGCCGCCGGCGCAACGCATATCGAGCACAACATCAACTACGCCCGTCTCGTCGTCAACAACAGCCACTTGTTGAGCGAGGCGCTCGCGCTCTACGTGATTGGGGCGTTGCTGACTGAGCTCCCTCGGTCAGTCCACTGGCGGCGGCTGGGTCGCGAAATTCTGGACGAGGAAGCCGACCGCCAGGTGTCCGAGGACGGTGGCTACATCATCCAATCCCATAACTATCATCGGGTGACGCTGCGGTCCTACCTTCTGGGCATGTGTATTCGCCAAGTCGAGGCGCGACCGGCCGTCGACAGCGTGGCTGCGCGCGATGGAGCGATCGCTTGGCTTTCTCGTCGCCCAGCAGAACCCCCTGGACGGACGGCTTCCCGTTGGCGGCAACGATGGGGCGCTGCCGTCCATCCTCAGCACCCGCGATTTCGCCGATTTCCGTCCCACTCTCCAGGCCACGAGCATCGCCGTGCGGGGCGAACGGCTGTACGACGCCGGCCCGTGGGATGAGGCCGCAGCCTGGTTCTTCGGACCGCAAGCGCTCGATCTTCCGGTGAAACGAGCCGATCGGAAGTCGGTCTCATTCAACTTCAGCGGGCATCATGTACTGCAGGGACAGGATGCCGCCACATTCTGCACGTTCCGCTGCGGCACGCTGCGACAACGCTACTCCCAAATCGACATGCTGCACCTTGACGTCTGGTGGCGTGGCATCAACGTCCTGGCCGACGGCGGCACCTATTCGTCGACGGGTCGCCCAAGTCGCGCACGATCACTTCACGCGCACTGCCGTTCATAACACGGTTGAGATTGACGGACTCGATCAGATGCTGCACGTCCGGCAATTCAACGTGATCTACTGGACTCGCGCGAAGTTGTTGCGTCTGGAGGACGGTCCCGACTGGGCGATGGTTGAGGGAGAACGCTACGGGTTATCAACGACATCCGGGCGCGTGCGTCCACCGGCGCTCCGTGCTCTTTCTCAAGGACGACGTCTGGGTGATCGCCGACACTGTGACGGGCGTCGGCAGTCACACCGTGCGGTTGCACTGGCTCGCTGAAGACGTTCCACACTCTTATGATCCGGACCGGGGTGAACTGCGCCTGACCACCGCGGCCGGTCTTTTCAGCGTGAGGATCCTCGACCAGCAGGCGCGCTCGATGGCGGGCGACGTCGTGCGCGGTCGTGACGACCCGCCGCGTGGGTGGTTGTCGCGCTACTACGGCGAGAAGACGCCGGCTCCTTCATTGGTCGTCAGCCGTGCCCAGCCGTTGCCGCTGACGTTCGTCACGGTCCTCTCTGCCGGGACGGTCGAGGCGGAGGTCGCGACAACGCCTGGCGGGTAGACGGCGGCGGGATCGAGGCTACATTCACGCTTGTTGACGGTCGCTTCGCCGACGTCAAGGTGCTCCGCGGTCGTAAATATTCTGGTGGT
This sequence comes from uncultured Acidobacteriota bacterium, assembly GCA_963755195.1. Taxonomy (GTDB): domain Bacteria; phylum Acidobacteriota; class Vicinamibacteria; order Vicinamibacterales; family CAVVIG01; genus CAVQJU01. The sequence goes on from CAVWIZ010000004.1 coordinate 695,280, forward strand.
ACAACGCACATGCAAATACAAACCGAACAAGTCAGGACATTCTTCAACAGCATCGCGGGTCAGTACCCGGAGAAGTACTCTGAGAAGAAGCCACGTCATCGCTGGCACTTCAATCAGCGACTTGTGGCCGCCACGGGAAGTATCGATTTCAGCGGAAAGCGGATACTCGACATCGGCACCGGCACCGGCGCGCTCTACGACTTCCTGACCGCGAAGGGATTTGCCTCGATGTCGTTCACGGGCTGCGACATCGCCCAGCAAATGATGGAGGCGAGTCACATCCCCAAAGAAAACCGATTTGTGGGTCGTTGCTACGACATCGATTTCAAAGGGAAGTCTTTCGACTACATCTTCATGCTCGGTGTGACGCCGTACATCGATGAAAAAGAGTGCGATCAAACGCTCGACTTCATCGCGCGCCACCTAGAACCCGACGGGATGGCGATCGTGTCGTTCAGAAATGAACAATGTCTGAATAGCACCGTGTCCGCGCTCGCTCAGCCCCTCCTGCGCTGCCTGCCGCTGCGGGATTTCGTCGCGACCCAGTCGTTTCACACGTACGGCTACTCTCCGAAGGAGTTTGGCGATCTGCTGGCACCGCGATTCACAATCGAGAAATCGGTCTACATCGACCAGACGTTCTTCCCCATGAATCACCTGTCTCCACGCTTCTCCGTTCGGCTCGCCGAATCGATTCAACGCACCGTGACAAACCAGCGAGTGCTCAGTCTTCTCAGCTCCGATGCCCTCGTGTTCCTCCGCCACAAATAGGCGTTATAGGTCCAGCCCATGAAAATCTTAGTGGTTTGTCAATACTATCTCGCGCCCGGTCAGCCGGGCGGTTCGCGCTTCACCGAAATGGCCCGGCGGTGGAGCGACGCAGGCACCAGGTCACCCTCATCGTCGGGAACCTGAACTACGCCACCAGCGATATCCCGGTTCGATATCGGGGACGTTGGATGGTCCGAGAGCCTGAGGGCGATGTGACCGTCTGGCGCTGTTACGTGCCTGCCACGTACAACCGCAGTTCATCGGACGCATGTGGGCTTTCTTCGGGTTCACGCTGTCGGCTTCGACGGCGGCACTACGTCACCGAGCGTCCAGACGTGGTGATTGCGACATCTCCTCCGCTCGTGGCGATCATTCCCGGCTGGATCGCGGCCCGAATGCGTCTGCGACGTGTCCCCTTGGTATTTGAGATCAGGGATCTCTGGCCAGAGAGCGCCGTCACGACCGGGGTGTTGGCAGCGAATTCTCTTCTGACGAAAGCGTTGTACGCACTTGAGCGGTGGGCCTGTCGTTACGCCACTCGCATCAACGTCCTGACACCAGCGTTCCGCAACGATATCATCGCTCGAGGCCTTGCGCCACGCGACAAGATCGTGTTCGTCCCGAACGGCGCCGACTTGAGCCTGTTCTCGCCTGGGCGCCGCGACAACAGGTGCGCCAGCGGTTCGGGTGGGGCGATGGGTTGTGGTGATGTACACGGGCGCCCACGGGCGGGCCAACGCGATCGGACAGCTCGTCGATGCCGCGACCCTGCTGACCGACCGCCCTGATATCCTCATCGCGTTTTCGGTGATGGTCCGGAGCGTGCACGCTGGGCGGAGACAGCTCGGACGAGAGGCCTGACGAATGTGATGTTTCTCGGGTCCGCAGCCCAAGGAGCATATGCCGGCGATCGTCAACGCCTGTGATGTTCGGGCCGCGGTCCTTCAGGACAACCCGACATTCCGCACCGTCTATCCGAACAAGGTGTTCGACTACATGGCCTGCGCGCGTCCGACACTGTTGGCCATTGACGGCGTGGCGCGGCAGCTGGTGTGCGACGAGGCCGAAGCCGGCGTGTTCGTCCCCGCCCGAGAACCCGCAAGCTTTGGCCGACGCGATTCGCGCCCTTTCCACCGATGCCGAGCATCGATCCGCTATGGGTCGCAACGGTCGCGCGTGGGTCGAGGCGAACGCGGCCCGCGACGTCTTGGCTGATCGCTACCTCGCAATCCTCGAGGATCTCCACCAGCAGGCTTCGGTTCACACCTACCCGCTGGCGGAACCGCAGAAGCATGCGACGACGAAAGTGACCGCCAAGCCTGACTACTAGGATCTCGGACTCGACCGGCTGGAAGACGCTCAACAAGACGCAACTATCGAACTGGCCAGATGGCATTGGACATGGTCCATCGAACCATCGGGAGGCAAGGTTAGACAATGACGACGATCAACTTGGTATTGGCCGCGATAGCCGACCTCAACGAAACGCTCCCTGCCCGCAGACGGACCTCCGCATCGCCGACGATGCCGCTGTTCGATGTGTGGCTTGACTCGCTGGAGACGATTCAGTTGGCGATGGCGGTCGAGAGGCGCGTTCGAGAGGTCTACGGCGTCGATATCGAGTTGATCAGCGAGGAGGCGTTCTCGCGGGTGCCGTCTTCGGTGTCATCGCCGACTGCGCTGGCCAACTACATCGATGAGCGCCTCAACGACGCGACCAAGCCGCGAGGCTACAAGCTCATTGTCGCCGACTTGGACGGGACATTGTGGCGCGGCACTTCTGACGAAGATGGCCCGGAGAACGTGGTGCCCTGCGTGGAATTGCAATCGCGCCTATCTGCCTATGGCGAGCGTGGTGTGCTGTTGGCGATCCTGAGCAAGAACGATGAGCGTACGGCGTTGGCCGTGATCGACCAGCACCCGGACATGGTGTTGCGGCGGCAGGAGTTCGTGACGTGGCGAATTGACTGGAATGACAAAGCCGAGAATCTGCTGTCGGTGGTCGATGAGCTGGGCATCGGTCTGGACAGCGTCGTGTTCATCGACGACCAGCCTGCGGAGCGCGCGCGGGTGCGACAGGCGCTGCCTATGGTGTGCGTGCCGGAATGGACGGGGCAGTGGGACATCGATGGGCGAACGTTGGACCGATTGTTCGGCGCCGACAGGCCTGTAACCGACGAAGACCGGCAGCGCGCGACGTTCTACCGCACCGAGCGCCGTCGCGACACGTTGGCCCGTATGGCTCAGACGCACGAGGAATTTCTGCAATCGTTGGCGCTAAAAGCGACGTTCGAAGGGATGTCCCCCCGGCATGTCGATCGTGCCCTTCAGCTGTTGAACCGAGCCAACCAGATGAATGCCAGGGCGCGACGGATGGATACCGAGAGCTGGGTCGCGTGGTGCGCCGGATCCAACCGATCAGCGTATGTCCTGAACGTGACGGATCGCGTGGGCGACTACGGGCTGGTGGGCGTGGCAAGCGCAGAACAGCATGGCCATGAAGTGGACATCGTGGACTTCGCGCTCAGTTGCCGCGCACTGGGCCGTGGACTGGAGGAGGCCTTTCTGGCTGCGCTGGTCCAAGCCGTTGCAGCCGATGGTGCCCGCCACGTGTACATATCATGCGTGCCGACAGACCGGAACGGCCGGTGCCAGGCGTGGCTGGCGCAGTGCGCCGGCCTCGTGGCGACGGAGGACCATCGTTACAAGTGCGAGGCCGTGGCGGTCCCCCAACACGTCCAACTCGTCCAGGACGCCGCGATCGACATGAGCACCTTCGACAAAGCGTGCGAGGTCCTGACACATGATGTCCACGTCGAGCCCTGATACTTCCGCGGCGCCGCACTCCACGCCCGAGTCGCGTGGGTTGTCTCGGAGTGTCAACCTCAAATCATGGAAGGGCGTTGTTCAACGTTGCTTTCGCGCTGTTGGATACGAAGTCTCGCGTCGTGGCGACGCTGAAGTCTATACGCTCTGTCCCCCGTACGGTTACTTCACCTATTCGCCATGGTTCGAGGACTGGTTCAAGGAGAAGTACCACAGGATCAAAGATCACACTGCGGTCAAGGAAGATCGCTGTTACATGCTCTACCGTCTCTGTCAGGCCTGTGTCCGCCTGCCGGGCGACATCGCGGAGTGCGGCGTCTATCGCGGCGGAACGGCCTTCCTGCTTGCCTCTACGCTCGTCGAAAGTGGCGTGACGAACAAACAGTTGCATCTCTTCGATACATTTCAGGGAATGCCGCAGACCGCCAACGCCGACGCGAGCACGCACAGGCGGGGCGATTTCGGCGATACAAGCCTGGAGCATGTGACAAATCTGCTGCACGAGTTTTCGTTTGTCACCCTCAACGAGGGGTTCATTCCAGCAACACTCGACGTCGTCAAGGATCGATACTTCGCAATGGTTCACGTGGATGTCGATCTCTACCAATCGACGAAGGACGCTTTTGAGTTCTTCTATCCCCGGATGGTTCCAGGTGGAATCATGATCTGCGACGATTACGGCGCGCCGGCCTACGTCAAGTCCGCCAAGCTTGCCATGGATGAGTTCCTCGCCGACAAGCCGGAGAGGCCGATCTCGTTACGAAACGGGGAATGTTTCATCATCAAGGTCTGAAATAGGAGCATCCCCGGCTCCCATACTGGCGCCTGTGGCGGTGTCAGCGTCACCTCCGATGTCACTCCGTCGGCCCTCGCCACCGGCAACACCGCATCAGCTCGCATCGTACTCGGTGCGTGGAGTCCCTAATCCATGATCAAAATTCCGATGGCAAGTCCCGATCTGACCGATGCCGAGATCGCGGCGGTGACCAGTGTGCTCCGGACGGGCACGCTGAGCCTCGGCCCGCGGATCGACGAGTTCGAGAAGCGTTTCGCCGCATACGTGGGCATGCCTTTCGCCGCCGGGCTCTCGAGCGGAACGGCGGCCCTGCACCTCGCGATGATTGCCGCAGAGGTCGAGGAGCACGACCTGGTCGTGACGACGCCGTTTTCGTTCGTCGCGTCCGCAAACTGCGTCTTGTACCAGCGCGGTATCCCCGTGTTCGTTGACGTCGATGCCCGGACGGGGAACATCGACCCGGCGCTGGTCGCCGAAGCCGTGGCGAGGCCTGACCGGCGACCGCACCCTCGGACCGGAGCCGCTGCTCCGAGCGGCGCGCACGCGCAGCGGCGCGCTCAAAGCTCTGCTGCCCGTGCACGCGTTTGGGCAGCCGGCCGATATGGATCCGCTGATTGATCTCGCCCGATCCCACGATCTCGCGTTGATCGAGGACGCGTGCGAGGCCATCGGCGCCGAATACAAAGGCCGACGCGCCGGCACGCTAGGCGATGCTGCGGCCTTCGCGTTCTACCCGAACAAGCAGATGACGACTGGCGAGGGCGGAATGATCGTGACCCGCCACGACAGGTGGGACCAGCTCTTTCGGTCGCTGCGCAACCAGGGACGTGACGTGTTCGACTGCTGGCTGGCGCACACGCGGCTCGGCTACAACTACCGGCTGGACGAACTGAGTGCGGCGCTGGGAACGGTCCAGCTCACGCGCATCGACGAGCTGCTCGCGAAGCGCGCACGCGTCGCCGGCTGGTACAACGAGCGGCTGAACGGAGAGGAGCGACTCCGGATTCCCTGGCTGGCGCCGACGACCACTGTGATGTCGTGGTTCGTCTACGTGATCAGGTTGGACTCGGAAGTCGACCGGACAGCCTTGATGGCGACGCTCGAAGAGCAAGGCGTCCCGACGCGACCGTACTTCACTCCGATTCATCTGCAGCCCTTCTACGTCGAGCGGTTCGGATATCGTCGCGGCGATTTCCCGGTCGCCGAAGCGCTTGGGGACACCTGTCTCGCTCTCCCATTCTCCGCCACGATGACGGAGTCCGAAGTCGCCTACGTCTGCGAGCAGCTGCTGAACGCCGTGAACGCCCGGACCACTCGTGACCGCGTCGCCCTATCACAGGGGAACTGAAGAGACTATGGCTGTCAACACCGCATCCACGCCGATCACGTTGGGGCAATCCGTGGGCTCCGTCGTCCCGGCCGCGCAGCGATTCGCCGTGGCAGCTCGCTGGCTCGTGACGTCGCGGCGCCCCTTGATTGTCGTCTTCCACCTCTTGCTCGTGGCGGTCGCGAACTATCTGGCATTCTGGCTGCACTTTGACGGCAACATCCAGCCTGTGCAGCGAGCGATGTTCTGGCACGCGTTGCCATGGCTCGTCCTGGTTCGGGCGGTCACCTTCGTGCCGTTCGGTATTTACCACGGATTGTGGCGGTATACGGGATTGTGGGAGGTTCAGCGGATCATCGCGGCGGTGATCGTCAGTTCGTTCATCGGTTACGCGGTGACTCACTGGTGGCTGGCGCTGGCGGGCTACCCGCAATCCATCGCGCCGACCGACGCGCTGATTCTGATCTTCCTCATCGGTGGAGTTCGGCTGCTCGGCCCGCTCTCCGCGCAACTGTCGGCTGTCAAAGGGCAACGGCGGGTGCTGGTCCTCGGCGCCGGCGACGCCGGCGAGACGATCGTCCGCGATATGAAGCGGCGCCGTGTCCATGAACCGGTCGGGTTCGTGGACGATGACCGTACGAAGATCGGACAGCGTATCCACGGCGTGCCGGTCCTGGGCGCGCGGGAAGACCTCCCCAGGCTGATACGAGAGCACAACCCGCACGAAGTGCTGATCGCGGTGCCCAGTGCGGCGTCGCGGATGATTCAGGAGGTCGTCCAGACCTTGCGGCCATTTCGCATCCCCATCACGCGGGTGCCGAGTCTTCAGGATATCCACGCTGGCACGGCCGTCACGGAAATCAGGAACGTCTCGATCGAGGACTTGCTGGCCCGACCGCCGATCGGGCTCGATGACCGTCCTCTGCGGCGTCTGATCGAAGGACGCTCGGTGATGGTCACCGGCGCCGGCGGGTCGATCGGTTCAGAGCTCTGCCGTCAAATAGCCGCGCTCGCTCCTTCCGCGCTGGTGCTGTACGAGCGCTACGAGAACAACCTGTTTGCGATCTCGATGGACCTCGCGGACCGCGGCGCGAAGAACATCCATCCGGTCATCGGCGACGTGACGGATGCCAGGCGGCTCGAAGCCGTCATGGCCGAGCACCGGCCGGATATCGTCTTCCATGCCGCTGCTCACAAGCACGTACCGCTGATGGAGCAGAACGCCTGTGAGGCGGTCAAGAACAACGTGATCGGCAGCCGGATGCTCATGGAAGCGGCCGAGCGACACGGCGTCGACCGATTCATTTTGATCTCGACCGACAAGGCGGTGAACCCCACGAGCGTCATGGGCGCGACCAAGCGGATTGCGGAGTGCATCCTGCAGGCACACGCCGCCACCAGTTCGACGCGGTTCTCCGTGGTCCGCTTCGGCAACGTGCTCGGCAGCAACGGGAGCGTCGTCCCGCGCTTTCTCGAGCAGATTCGAACGGGCGGGCCGATCACGATCACGCACCCCGACATCCGCCGCTATTTCATGCTGATTCCGGAGGCGGTGCAGCTCGTCCTCCACTCGGCCGCGCTGAAGACGCCGGGGATGGTGTATGTGCTCGAGATGGGCGAGCAGATCAAGCTCGTTGACATGGCGAAGAATCTGATCCGGCTGTCTGGGCTTTCGCCGGACGAAGACATTGCGATCGCCTTCATCGGTCTCCGTCCTGGGGAGAAGCTGTTCGAAGAGCTCATCGGACCCGACGAGACCGCACGTCCGGCCGCCACGCAGAAGATTCTCGAGGTGCGCCCCCGCAGACTCCCTGACGCGAATACGTTGGCGCGGCAAATTGCCGAACTGGAGCAGCTGGCGCTTCGAGGAGACGGCGCCGCGGTCATGAAGCAGATTCTGGTGATCGTGCCGGAATTCAGGCCGCCCGACAGCGAACTGACCCCGGCGTCAGTGCCGCCTTCCGAGTTCTTGAGGATCGAACCGTTGCCGGCCGTTCGAGAGGAACACCGGCGCGGTGACTATGGCTGCCCGATGTGCGGCTCGACCCGCCTGAGCCGTTCACGAACACGATCGGTGACCGAGCACATCCACCGATCGGTCACCCAAAGACGGCTGCACCGGTGCTTGGAGTGTGGCTGGCGAGGCTGGGCGATGCCCCTGGCGGAATTGCGCGAGGAGTGGGCCCCTCGGGCCGACGAATTGACACGCCTCGATTTCAGCTCGATCGACCGAGTGGTGGGAACGGCTTCGTCGCCTTCGGGGCTGACTTCCGCGCCAAACCCGCATTGAGAACCGTCGCCGTCAGACGTCAAAGGCGCCGAACAAGGCGGCTGCGCTGGCCCTCCTACGGTTGCTTCACAGCCGCCCTCGTCGGTGTGGCATGGGGCAGCCCGGCCTTTGGCGGCGTCGCACGCGCCGGTGCGACCGAATTGCCTCTGGACCCGTGGGCCTGCTGGCCGCTCCTCGCAGTTTGTGCCCTGTCTGGCGGGCTGGGTCTCATCAGTCAACGCGAATCGGCGTCGCCTAACCGGCCGCTGGCGCTTGGATTGGCACTGCTGATTGCCGGTGTCATGTTGCAGCTTGTCCCGCTACCTCGCGCGCTCGCCGCCGTCCTGAGCCCGTCATCAGCCGATCCGAATCGGGCTGCTCACGTGCTGTCGGTGAACCCCAAGGCCACCTTTCGAGGGCTCGTCTTCATGGGGCCGCTCGGACTGTTCCTGCTCGGCATGACCCGCGCATATCAGGAAGGCGACCGCCGCCGGATCATCCACGGCATCCTGGCTGTGGGGACTGTTGTTGCGTTCGTGGGCATAGCCCAAAAGGGTGGAGGACTCGGCTCGGAAATCTACGGACTGTGGCCACGCCACTACTCGAGCGACTCTCTTGGCCCATTCACCAACTCTAACCATTTTGCGGGATGGATGCTCATGGCAATCCCGCTGGTCCTCGGCTATCTGTGCGCGCGCGTCAGCCAAAGCATTGGGCCCTCCGATAGGAATTGGAGAGCTCGATTGCAGTGGCTCTCATCACGCGACGCGAGCCAGATCGTCTTTGTCGCCGTCGGGATTCTGCTGATGGCCCTCTCGCTGGTGATGACGCGTTCTCGAGCCGGCATCACCTGTTTTGCACTTGCCCTGGCCGTTTTCGGAGGAATCGTTGCAAGAACCGAGCGCAGGCGGCTCCGCAGGACGCTCGTCGTTGCATCCCTGCTCTCGATCTTCGCGCTCAGCACCACCTGGGCCGGAGGCCCCGCGATTGCTAAGTTCATTGAGACCCCAGCATTGGACGGACGAGCGTACATCTGGCTGGACACGTTGCGTGTCATCAGGCAATTCCCGCTCGTCGGCACGGGATTAAACACGTACTCCACTGTCGCAACGTTTCAGCAGATCCCGGGAATAAGCTTTGTCTTCGTGCATGCGCACAATGACTATCTGCAGTTCGTCGCTGAAGGAGGGCTCCTGCTTGGAGCCGCCGCCGCGATCTTGCTTCTGCTCTTTGTGAAAGAGGTGATGCGTCGCTTTCGTGAGTGCGTTGTCGGCTCCACGGACTATTGGATTCGAGTCGGTGCCGTAACCGGGCTGATCTCTATCGGCTTGCAGGAATTCGTGGACTGCAGTCTCCAGATCCCGGGGAATGCCGCACTCTTCGTCGTCCTGTGCTCACTTGCCGTTCATACGGCCCCTCGCCTTCGAACCCACTCAATCGTCACGGCATGATTCTGTGAGCGCGCCATTTCTCATCTCCGAACACGCAGCAGCCTCGGATCGAGCTGTCTTCGACCGCCAAGCCGGCCAGTGGGTCACATATGGCTCGCTTCGGCGATTGGTCTCTGAAGCCGCCGAGCGGCTCGATGTTCGACCTCGCAAGTCGTTGCTCACGCTCTTCGCCACGAACACGCTCACCGACATCGTCTTCTACCTCGCGGCGATAGACGCCGGTCACGCCGTGATGCTGAGCGACGCCGCGATGTCGGAGGAGAACAAGCGACAATTCGTCGGAAGATACGCGCCCGAGTGGATCTTCGACCAGACCGGTTTCGGCCGAAGGCTTGGCAACTATCACGCGGATGAGACTGCTGGCGGCACTGTGCTGGCGCTCGACCGATCGGAGTGTCGCGCCTCGATTCATCCCGATCATGCGCTGCTTCTATCGACCTCCGGCACGACGGGCAGCCAAAAACATGTCTGTCTGTCGCGACGAAACATCGAGTGCAATGCCGATTCCATCGCGGTTGCGTTGGGTATCGAGGCGAGGGACCGAGCCATCGCTACGTTGCCACTGCACTACTCGTACGGGCTATCAGTCGTCAATAGTCACCTGCGCGCCGGCGCAAGCGTCGTTCTCAATCAGTTCAGCATCATCCAGCCTCAATTCTGGAATCTGGTCCACGAGACGAACGCGAGCTCAATGGCTGGCGTACCGTTTGTCTATGAAATACTCCGTCGCCTCGATCCAGCTCTCGATCGCCGGCTCACCCATCCGTGTCATGACGCAAGCCGGCGGCAGATTGGCGCCGGGTCTGACCTGTCACTTTCATGCGTTCATGGACTCGGTGAAGGGCCGCTTCTTCGTCATGTACGGCCAGACCGAAGCCACCGCTCGAATGGCAGTCCTTCACCACGACGATGTTCCGCGCAAGCTGGGCTCTGTAGGCCGGGTCATTCAAGGAGGACGCGTCTGCATACAGATCTGCGAGGCCAAGGAGGACCCCGACGGTGAAATCGTCTACAGAGGTCCGAACGTGATGCTCGGTTATGCCGAAGGCCGCGACGACCTCTCGCTCGGAGATCGCCTGCAACGCGTGCTTCATACGGGCGACACCGGACGGCTGGACGCCGAGGGCTTCCTGTACGTGACCGGCCGTACCAAGCGAATGGTAAAAGTCGCCGGCAAGCGCGTGAGCCTGGATGAAATCGAGAACCTAGTGTCGGTAGAGTGCCCGCACGCCGTCGTCGGACGCGACGACGAGATCCACATCTTCTGCGTCGACGGGAGCGAGCCCTTTCGGGAGGTGGGCAGGCGATTGTCTGCCGCAACGGGATTGCACCGCACCGTGTTTCGCTTCAGACGTATCGATGCCATTCCGCTCACGTCGAGTGGCAAGACCGACTACAACAATCTGACCGCGCTGCTCTGATCGCGGAGTAGAGAAGATGGAATGTAAGCAACTTGGATCGACGGGAGTCAAGGTGCCGGACATCGGCCTTGGCACCTACAATTTCGCTGCGGGCGTCGAGCCGCTCCGCGCGGGTGTGGAGCGCGGCGCATGCTTCATCGACACCGCCGAGAGCTACGGGACGGAACCCATCGTCGGCGAGGCAATCCGCGGGCGTCGCGATCGGGTGTTTCTCGCAACCAAGGTCTCGCCTCGCAATTTCAGGCGGGGTGACGTCATCGCCGCGGCGGAGCGCAGTCTCCGGCAACTGGGAACCGACTACATCGATCTCTATCAGCTGCACTGGCCCAACTACACGGTGCCGATCGCCGAAACGATGGCCGCCATGGAGCACCTTGCGGACAGCGGCAAGATTCGGTTCATCGGCGTCAGCAGTTTCTCCGTCGCAGAGCTGAAGAGAGCCAACGGGTGCTTGTCGAGGCACAAGATCGTCTCCAATCAGGTGCGCTACAGCCTGATCGACCGAACGGTCGAGACAGGTCTTCTCCAATATTGTCAACGAAGCGCCATCACGCTGATTGCCTTCAGTCCGCTGGGCATCAGTTTTCCGCGGATCGGGCAGGCGGATCCCGAAGGCGTCCTCGGTCGAGTCGCCGGTGCGGTCGGCCGAGACGGAAGCGCAGATCGCGCTGAACTGGCTGATCGCCCAGGACAACGTGATCGCGATTCCGAAGGCTTCGACGGTGGCGCACGTAGTCGAAAATTGCGGTGCGTCGGGCTGGCGCCTCTCGCAGGCGCATCGTGATCTCCTGGAACGCGGTATCCGGTTCCGGCGTCGAAGCCTCGTCGAATCTGCCGCACGACGAACGGTCGAAGCACCTGCGTCAATTGTCCGGCCGGAGCGTCTGAGGCCACGTTGATGTATCGCACTCCTATTCAAAAGGCTTTTCGATATTGCGGTTTCTCTGGTGGCCCTGCTCGCGCTTCTGCCGGTGCTCCTGGCCGTGGCCCTGCTCGTGCGCGTGACGATGGGATCGCCCGTACTCTTTCGGCAGATGCGGCCCGGCCAGCACGGAGTGCCGTTCAGCATTCTCAAATTTCGCACCATGCGAGTGGCGACCGACGACTTGGAGAGTCCGCAAGACAGGATGACGCCGACGGGTCGCTGGCTGCGACACACCAGTCTCGACGAGCTGCCGGAGCTCCTCAACGTCCTCAAGGGTGACATGAGCCTCGTCGGTCCCCGGCCACTCCTGATGCAGTATCTCGGGCTCTACAGTCCCGGGCAGGCCAGAAGGCACGAGGTGAGGCCTGGCATCACGGGCTTGGCCCAGATTAACGGCCGCAACGCCGTGAGTTGGGAACGGCGGTTCGCCTTCGACGTCGAGTATGTCGAGCGCTGCTCCCTCTCACTCGACGCTCAGAATCATTTTCAAAACGGTTGTCGTCGTCCTGAAACGGCGCGGCGTCTCCGAGCCAATCGCCGAATCACAGTTCTCCGGATAGACGCGGGACGATTGCACCGATGGACAAGGTCATTCTCTTTGGCAACGGTCAAAACGCGAGCGTTGCGTATGCGTACCTGACGCACGATTCGCCGTACGAAGTCGTGGCATTTACCGTCGATAGAGCGCACATCAAGGACAAGGAGCTCTTCGGACTCCCCGTTATTCCCTTTGAGGACGTTCAAAGCATTTATCCACCCGTCACGCACAAGATGCTGATTTCCGTGAGTTATGCCAAGGCCAATAAGCTGCGAGCCGCCAAGTACTATGAAGCGAAGGACAAAGGTTACCAGCTGATTACCTACATCAGCTCGAAAGCGATGACATGGCCAGGCCTGATCGTCGGAGACAACTGCGTTGTGCTCGAACACACCGTCATCCAGCCGTTTGCCACGATCGGGAACAACGTGACCGTCTCGAGCGGCAGTCACATCGGCCACCATACGACCATCAAAGATCATTGTTACGTGGCCCAGCAGGTCGCGATCTCGGGTTTCGTGACTGCCGAGCCGTACTGCTTCTTCGGCGCCAACTCGACGATTCGGGACGGTATTACCATCGCACGGGAATGCGTCATTGGCGCTGGTGCGTTGATACTCAACAACACACGTGAACGGAGTGTTTACATGGCCCGTACTGCTCAACTCATGCCCATGGCGAGCGACCACCTGCCTGGCATGTAACGTCACGTTGGTACATACAGGCAACACGTGGCAAGACTTCGAGTCGTAAGACCGGCTCAGCGCGACGAGTGGATGGGCGTGCTGAAGAATTCGGTTCAACACGACTTCCATCATCTGCCGGAATATCACGCGCTCTCTGAAGCGCACGGGGAAGGGTGTGCGTATCTCTTCGTGTACGAGGAGGCGCCCTATTTCATTGCCGTCCCCCTGTTGTTGCGACCGGCAGCGGCAGTGTCAGGGTTGGAGCAAGCCGGCCAGGGGTGGTTGGACGCGACCTCCGTCTATGGATACTCCGGACCAATTACCTCTCACACCGACATTCCTGCTTGCGTGTTGAGCAACTTCAAGGATGCGTTTCGTCAGGATCTTGTCGAGAGGCATGTCGTCAATCTGTTTTCGAGGCTGCATCCACTGATCCCCCAAGGTGCCCTGCTCGCCGATCTGGGCGAGCGGGTCGCGATTGGCCAGACGGTCTCGATCGATCTCAGTGCGCCAGCTGACAGACAATTCTCGTTGTTTCGCACGAATCACAAACGTGGGATTGCCAAGCTGACAGCTTCTGGAGTGACATGCACGCGAGACGCCGGACTGGTGTACCTGGCTGACTTCGTTGACATTTATCTCGAGACCATGCGTCGCGTCAGCGCCAATGCCTTCTACTTGTTCGATGCGGACTACGTCGAGCGATTCGTCGAGGCCTTGGCGGAAACCGTTCACCTGTTTGTGTGCACTCTGAATGGCCATGTCATCGCCGGCGGTCTGTTTACGCTCACCGATGGGATTGTCCAATACCACCTTGGCGGAACGAGAAACGACTATCTGAAACTGTCGCCGATGAAGGTCATCTTCGACCGCGTCCGCTTATGGGCGAACGAACGAGGAGCGCATGTGTTTCATCTTGGAGGCGGCTTGAGCGCCCAGGAGGATTCACTATTTCATTTCAAGGCCGGGTTCTCCGACCGAAGGCACGAATGCGCCGTCTGGCGGTGGGTGCTCCTGCCAGACGTGTACAGGGACCTCTGTGAAATCAAGACGACGTGGAACATGCGAAATGGACGGGACATGGCTGGCTCTGACTATTTTCCGCTGTACCGAGACCCAATTGAATGGAAACCGGCTCCAGTAGACAACGTAGTAAACAACGAAGACGCGAGCTCGACGCCGAGTACGCCCAGCGCAGTTCGTTCTTCCTCGATATGACGATCCTCGGCTTTCCACGACCGCAGCGCGTCCCGGAGGAGTTCTGTTGAAGAAGGTCGTGATCTTCGGTGGTGGCGATCAGGCTCGCACCGCATTTGTGTATCTGTCCAAGGACAGCCCCTATGAAGTCGCGGCCTTCACCGCCCATGAGCGGTACCTCAATGAAGAGAAGCTCCTGGGATTGAATATCGTTCCTTTCGAGCGACTGGAGGAATTCTATCCGCCGGACCACTTTGCGATGTTCATTGCCATGGGATACGCGCAAGTCAACAGGGACAGGGCGAACGCCTATCAACGACGCCCGGAGCAAAGGCTACGAGCTGATCAGCTATGTCAGCTCAAAAGTGACCCATTGGGGTGAGATCACGATCGGGGAGAATTGCTTTGTCCTCGAGAACACCGTCATCCAGCCGTTCACCCACATCGGGAACGATGTCGTGATCGGGCCCAACGCGACCATCGGTCACGACGTAGTCATCGGCGATCACTGCTTCATCGCCCCCGGCACTGTGATCACAGGCCATGTCACTATCGGTCCCTATTGCTTCATTGGCGCCAGCGCCATCATCCGGAACTCAGTGACGATCGCACCGGAATGCACGATCGGCGCGGGCGCCCTCATCATGAAGGATACGAAACAGCAAGAGGTGTACCTGGTAAAGGGCACCGAACCAGCACCCACGACCAGCGCTGACGTTCAGTCCGTTTCTCGGCTTTGCGAAACTACGGCGGTGATTTCCAGACCCGATCACTATCAGTCCCGAAGGTGACCAATGCTCGCCCGTCCTGAGAACGCTACTACGTGCACCGATGCGACGGACATCAAGTGTCAGATTCGCCGTTTCATCGCCCAACAGCTGCTGTTCAGCGATGATCGTTTCGACTACGAGGACGACGCCTCGTTTCTGGAGAACGGCATCATCGACTCCGTCGGCGTACTCGAACTGATACTGTTCCTGGAACAGACGTTCGGCATCACGATCGGAGGTCAGGACATGGTTCCCGACAACTTCGATTCGGTCAACAATCTCGCTCGATACGTAGAGCGTCAGACCGGCGCGGCATAGCAGGGCGATGTCGGACAGGATCGGAATCGCCGGTCGGAGGCCGGCAATCGCGCGCCATTTCTGGCGCCACAGCTGTGCCGACACTGCGACGCGCATCGCGGAATTTTTGACGACACGAAGGGGTTACTGTCGCTGAGACTTTTCCCTTGAACCAGTTGATACCAACTCCGCGGCTTGCACAGAGCGGCGCAGCATCATGAAGACATCGGTGCTTGAAGCCGCGCGCAACGTGTCCGACTGGCACGTCGTGTTGCGATCGCTACCATCGGCGTTGCGAGACGTGTACTTCGAGCCGGAGTACGCGGCGCTCTATTGCTTCGATCCCAGCACCCGGGCCGTTCTCTTCACTTGTCGAGAGGACGACAACGTGTGGGTGTGCGTATTTCTACTCAGGCCGATTCGGGGCTTCGGAGACCCCTCGCTCGACTGCCGATGGTTCGATATTGAAACACCCTACGGCTACGGCGGCCCGTTGGCAAATACGGACGATCCGGACTTTCTTGCCGCCGCACAGGCGGAATTCGGGCGATGGTGTCTGAGTCAGAAAGTGGTGACCGAGTTTGTCAGGTCACATCCCCTGATGAGGAATCAGCGATGGCTCGACCCGCAGATGGACGTCGTTCACGATCGCGATACTTTGTCTGTCGACCTTGAGAAAATGACGGGTGCCCTATCGTTCAGCAGCAAGGTTCGCAACATGATTCGCCGCGCCGAACGGTCTGGGGTACGCATACAGCGATATTCCGCACGCGATCATTTCGCGCGATTCATCGAACTCTATCTGCGCACGATGTCCAGGGTTGGATCGAAACAATATTATCGCTTCACTGACAACTACTTTCGTCAGCTCTCATATCTGGTAGAGCGGAGAGGATGGCTGCTCGCGGCCGATGTGGCCGGCCAGTGGGTCGCTGCTGCCGTGTTTATCAGAGGGACGGCTTGGTTGCACTATCACCTCTCCGCATCAGATCCCTCCAATCGTGTGCCAGGCGCAGCGAATCATATTCTGTACACGGCGGCAACAATGGCCAGCGCGGTAGGGTTGGAGCGGCTACATCTCGGGGGCGGTCGCACGAGCGCATCTGACGATTCGCTCTTCAAATTCAAACAACGAATGGCGACAGACAGCCATCCATTCTACACGGGCACAAGAATCCATAATCCTGATGCCTACGCCAATCTTCGGGAGCAATGGATGGAGCGTGATCCGGTTCTCATAGCGGAGTATGGCGGGCATTCAGGTGGGACCGTTGACGGGCGAACCCGGGGCATCGAGACGAACAGGCCGTGGGCGTCACGGTGGCATTTAGGTGGACGGACCGAAGAAGGATGGTGATGACCTCGATCACGTTGCTTAGGCGAACGGAAGTCTAGCCATATGTGCGGAATCGTCGGCACGCTCAGCCTGACCAGGCCCCATCCCGTTCGCGAGGATTGGCTGCGCCAGATGCTCGCGATGATCCGCCATCGCGGTCCGGATCAATTCGGGATCTTTCTGGATGAGGGAGTCGCATTAGGCAGCGCCCGCCTTTCGATCATCGACGTGGGCGCGGGCCAGCAGCCGATTGCGAACGAAGACGAAACCGTCTGGGTGGTCTTCAACGGCGAGGTATTCAACCACGTCGAATTGCGTCCGCTGCTCGAAGCCAAGGGGCATCGATTCTCGACTCATACCGACACCGAAGTCGTGTTGCATCTCTACGAGGAACTGGGGCCGGAATGCCTCCGCCATCTGAATGGCGATTTCGCCGTCGCCATCTGGGACGGCCGGAAGCGCACGCTCTTTCTGGCGCGAGACCGGGTCGGTGTCCGCCCGCTCTTCTACACGGTGGCTGACGGAGCTTTGATTTTCGGCTCGGAGATCAAAGCGCTCCTCGCCGATCCACGGGTGGGCGCCGAAATCGACCCGGTCGCCCTCGATCAGATCTTCACGTTTTGGAGTCCGCTCGCACCCCGGTCCGTGTTTCGGGGCATTCAGGAGATCCCGCCCGGCCACTATCTGCTGGCGGGACACGGCAAACTTAGCCTGACGCAGTATTGGCGCCATCAATTCAATGCCGCCGGCGACAGACGTGCCGAGGCGGTGTCGCCATCAGCGGCCGAAGAGTACGGCGAAGAGCTCGAGGCGCTGCTGCTCGACGCCACGAGGATTCGGCTGCGCGCGGATGTTCCCGTCGGCGCGTACCTCAGTGGCGGCCTCGATTCATCGATCATTGCCGCCCTGATCCGGAATCATTGTGAGAGCCATCTCGACACGTTCTCCATCGCGTTTAGCGACCCGAAATTCGACGAGAGCTGCTACCAGCGTCAGATGGCCGGGTTTCTTGGCACGGACCACCAGGTGGTTCAGGCCTCGCATGCCGACATTGGGGACGTGTTTCCAGAAGTCATTTGGCACACCGAGATTCCGATCTTGCGCACGGCCCCGGCGCCGATGTTCCTGCTGTCGAAGCTGGTGCGAGACCGCCGGTTCAAAGTGGTCTTGACAGGTGAGGGTGCGGACGAGTTCCTGGCGGGGTACGACGTCTTCAAAGAGGCCAAGATCCGCCGCTTTTGGGCCTCTCAGCCGTCTTCGACCTGGCGGCCGCTGCTGCTGCGGCGGCTCTATCCGGACATTGCCGAACTTGGCGACACCAACATCGGCTTTCTGTCGGCGTTCTTTGCAGACGCGCTGACGGACACAGACTCACCGTGCTATTCCCATGCGGTTCGCTGGCGGAATACGCGCCGGACGCGCCGCTTCTTCAGCAACGAACTGGCCGACACCTTACGGGAAACGGGCGTCGGGGGCGGGCATCCTCTGTCGTACCCCGCAGAGTTCGCCAACTGGGGCCCCCTCGAGCGCGCTCAATACCTCGAGAGCACGATCTTTCTGTCCGAATACCTGCTGTCGTCTCAAGGCGACCGAGTCGCCATGGCGCACTCCGTCGAAGGCCGCTATCCCTTTCTTGACTATCGCGTGATCGAGTTCTGTGATCGTTTGCCACCGACCTTGAAACTGCGGAAACTGCAAGACAAGTACCTGCTGAGGCAACTCGGACGAAAAGTATTGCCGCCGGAAATCTGGCAACGTCCAAAGCGGCCGTATCGCGCGCCCATCCATCGAAGTTTCTTTCACGACTCGACGCCTGAGTACGTGCGTGATGTACTCTCGCCCGACAGCCTCAAGCGGACGGGCTTCTTCAAGCCCGGCGCCGTCAGTCAACTCGTGAGCAAGATCGATCGTGGTCTCCCACTCGGTGAGACCGACGACATGGCGCTGGCGGGTATCCTCTCGACCGAGCTTGTCCACCGCGCGTTCATTTCCGATTTTCACATGACGCCACCACTCGCCGATCGAGACGACGTCAAGGTCTGTCTTGGTGCGGGCGTGGCGTCAAGGACGTAACGATGAAATTCACAAAAGATGCCCTCCGGATCGACGCCGCTGCGGAAACCGATCGCATTGTGTCCGGCCTCCGCCACCAACTGGGCAAGGTCATGCGCCGTCGAGGGGCGGTCGTCGGCATCAGCGGTGGCATCGACTCTTCCGTCGTGTTGGCGCTGTCGGTCCGCGCTTTTGGTCCGGAAAGAGTGGTCGCGGTGATGATGCCAGAGGTCGACTCGGACCCGTTGAGTGAGCAACTCGCTCGCCAACTGGCCGCGCGCTTCGGCGTCGAGCCCATCAAGGAGACGATTTCCGACGCCCTGAGCGGCTTTAGCTGTTATCAGCGTCGCGACGAGGCGATTCGTCGCGTGTGCCCCACCTTCGATCCAGCGGCGGGTTACAAGTCCAAGATTGTCTTGCCGAAGAATCTGCTCGATACGGACACCCTGAATGTGTTTTCGTTGACGGTCGTGGCTCCAGATGGCACGGAGTCGAACTGGCCGCTCCCCGTCCGCGAGTACCTTCAGATCGTCGCCGCGTCGAACTTCAAGCAGCGCGCCCGGATGTCGATGCTCTACTACCATGCCGAGCTGCGCAACTATGCGGTCATAGGAACGCCCAACAAGAACGAGTACGATCAGGGCTTCTTCGTCAAATACGGCGACGGTGGCCTCGACGTGAGCGCCATCGGTCATCTGTACAAGACGCAGGTCTACCAGCTGGCCGAGTTTCTTGACGTGCCAGAGGAAATTCGACGGCGGCCGCCGACCACCGACACATACAGCGCACCCTGTACACAGGAAGAATTCTTCTTCCGTCTACCGTTTGAGACGATGGATCTCCTGTGGTACGCACAGGAGCACGGCGTACCGGCCGCCGAAGTCGCACAGATCATGGAACTGACCGAAGAGCAGGTTCACCGGGCGTTTCGCGAGTTTTCGCAAAAGCATCGCGCGACCGAATACCTGCGGATGTTGCCGGTCAGCCTGGCCGACCCCACGCCCAGGCCGAGGCTATTCATCGCACGGGTGGACGGGACGCCGCATCCACAAGAGTTCGCGTCCTGAACGCAGGAAGTCGGGAAGGCACAGCCCGTCACGGCGCGTCGTCGTTAGAGCTGCCGTGAGGTACAGAAACGCGAGGACATCATGAGCGGACTGACCAAAGCAAGCACGGCTCGATCGAAGCAGGCCGCCGCCGCGATCGAGGTTATCGACCGATTCCAGACGATGCTCAAGGCACACCCCCCCGTGGCGGTCCCGGCGGCGGACACGGTGTCGATTGAGACCGGGATTCTCGATTCGCTGCGGCTTGTCAACTTGCTGCTGCTGCACGTCGAGCGGGAGTGCGCGATCGCCGATTCGCTCGACGACGTGGACTTGGAGGAGCTACGCCGTCTCAGAGCGATTTCGCACTTCCTGGCATCGACATTCTCGGGTGACTCACAGGAAACGGCGTCCTAGCTATAGCTAAGCTAGGGACGAGCGGTATGAGTTCTTCCGGCACCCGAGTCCTGACTTCCTGTTGTTCAATCCCTTTGGCGCGCAGACGTTGTCGGCCGTGCTGGATCGAATTCGCGAGTCGCTGACGGCCAACCCCCGCACGATTCGTATGGCATATTTCAACGCGGTCCACGACGACGTGCTTGTGGGTTGCGGCTGGCTGCATTGCTTCGCGCGGAAGAGCGTGCCCGGATTTACCCGCGCCCGGGCAACGTTGTGGACGAACCAATCCCAGCGTGAGGCGGCGCCTGGCGCATCAGGCCGCAGCCCGGTGGGCACGGCTTCGAGCCAGCCGACCAACTGATCTGCCGCACCCTGCCGCGAAAACACTTCTTCGCTGCGCGGCACTGCGGTCCTCTATCTAGCTATTCCGTCCAACTTCACCTAGACATCCTTGCCGGCATGTCTCCTCATCTGAACTTCAAGAGACGGTTCGAGCCGTTGGCCGCCAACGCGACCGAGCGCGCTTCGCGACCCGCAATGTTCACCGACGCCGAGCGCCGCCAGATCCTCGTCGAATGGAATCCGTCTCCGACCGAGTACGCCAGGGACTTGTGCATCCATGAGCTCTTCGAAGCGCAAGTCGAGCGAACACCCCAGGGGGTTGCGGTCACCTACGAGAGCAGCCGCCTGACCTATGCGGAGCTCAACGAAGGGGCCAATCGCCTTGCGCGGAGGCTTCGCGGAATGGGGGTTGGTCGGGACGTTCTCGTCGGGTTGTTCGTGGAGCGCTCGATCGACATGGTCGTCGGCATTCTTGGGATCCTCAAGGCGGGTGGGGCGTACGTGCCGCTCGACCCTGAGTATCCCGCCGACCACCTTGCATTCGTCATGGACGATGCCAGGATTTCTGTCGTCGTCACGCAGCGGCCGCTGGTTGGACGCCTGCTTCTGGAGGGGCTACGGCCCTTCTCGGTTGTCGAGATTCCCTCCGCTGATGAGGATCAGGAAGAGACGAATCTCCCCGATGCACCTGATCCAGAGAGTCTGGCGTATGTGATGTACACGTCGGGTTCAACCGGCACGCCCAAGGGCGTCATGGTCACCCACCGGAACCTTGTGAATTCGACAAGCGCCCGATACGTCTCGTACCGAGAGCCCGTCGAAGGTTTCCTGCTGCTGCCGCCGTTCACTTTCGACGCTTCAGTGGCCGTGATCTTCTGGACGCTGTGCACGGGAGGACGCCTTGTTCTCCTCGCGTCGGGCGCCGAGCGGGAGCCATCGCGGATTGGCCAGCAGATCTTGCTCCACAGCGTCTCCCACGTGTTGTGTGTGAGCTCGCTGTATGCCTACATCCTGGAAGTGGCGACGCCTGAAGAACTGGCATCGATGCGGGTGGCGATCACTGGCGGTGAGGTCTGTCCGCCTGCGTTGGTCAGACGCCATCGCGAGAAGGCGCCTCACGCGTCGCTTTCGAACGAATACGGACCAACTGAGTGCACCGTCTGGAGCAGCGTGTGCGATGTGTCTCGGGAACCCGAAGACGCCCTCGCGCCGATCGGCCGCCCGATTGCCAATACGCAGATGTACATCCTCGACGGCGAGCTCCAGCCCATGCCCATCGGCGTCCCCGGCGAGCTCCACATCGGCGGCGATGGCGTCGCCCGCGGCTACCTGAATCGGCCGGACCTCACGACGGCGCGCTTCATTCCCAATTCGTTCAGCACTGATCCAGACGCGCGGTTGTACAAGACCGGCGATCTCGCGCGGTATCGGCCTGACGGGAACATCGAGTTCCTTGGCCGACTCGACCGCCAGGTGAAGGTCCGCGGCGTTCGCATCGAGCCTGAGGAGATCGAGATTGTGTTGGCGCGGCACCGATCGGTGCGAAGCGCCGTGGTCGTCGCGGAAGACGACTTGCGCGGCGGCCAGCGATTGGTCGCTTACATCGAGAAGGCCGCGGACGTTCACGTGGACGCCGGTGATCTGCGGAGCTTCCTCAAGCAAAAGCTACCCGAGTTCATGGTTCCTGCGGGTTTCGTGTTCCTGGATTCGTTGCCAAGGAACGCGAGCGGCAAGGTGGACCGGCGCGCGCTTCCACCGTGGGCGCACGATCAGCCGAAGACAGCCGGAGAGTCAGAGCCGCTGCGGGTACTTGAACGGCAGTTACTGGAAGTGTGGGAAGAGACTCTCGGCGCGCGGCCCGCCGGTCTCGACGACAACTTCTTTGAGGTCGGAGGACACTCGCTACTGGCGGCCGAACTGCTGGGCAGAATGGAGGGGCTGACAGGCATGCGACTGCCCCTCGCGAGTCTGATTGAAGCCCCAACGATTAGACAGCTTGCCAACGCGTTTCGCGCGCCGCAGTCGACACGCGTTTCGTCGCCGCTCGTGCCCGTCCAGCCCTTCGGCTCGCGGTCCGCGCTCTTCTGCGTGCCAGGGGCTGGTCAGACTGCACTGCACTACGCGCCACTGGCACGCCATCTCGGCCACGACCAGCCTGTTTACGTCCTGGCCGAGGAGCTGGCTGAAGGCAAAGGTCGCCCCGATTACCGAGTCGAGGATGTCGCGGCTCGATACATCGGCGAAATACGAACCGTGCAGCCAAGAGGCCCTTACGTCCTAGCCGGCAATTCGTTCGGCGGCTTGATTGCCTTCGAGATTGCCAGGCAACTGCAGGCCGGGGGCCAAGATGTGTGTTTGCTGGTTCTCTTCGACACCGCCAATCCGGGTTCAACGATGCGTCGATACAGAAGGCTGGCGGTTCAACTACGTGACAGGGCCCTGCATGATATACGTCGGCTTGTTTCCGAGCCCGACAAGGTAACATACCTCCGTCACCGACTACGGCCGGTCACCAAGTTCGTGACGCTGTGGTTCTGGACGCTCGCCCAGCGGTCGCGTCACGTCAAGAAGCCCGGCCTGCCTCGACACCCCCACGACGTGGACGTGGACCATGGCCCGCGCCTTGCCTACCTGCGGTACGCACCAAAGCTCTATCCAGGCCATCTGACACTGTTCCGCGCTCTGCACGGTGTAAAGGATCCCCCGGATCCCCTTCTTGGGTGGGGGCGCCTCGTTGGAAGTGTGGAGGTACACGAAGTCCCTGGCGAGCACATGACCATGCTCCGGGAGCCGCATGTTCGCATCGTGGCCAAGCGGCTGACGGCGTGCCTCACCAGATCGCAACACGCAGAAGCTGCCCTGAGCCTTCCATCATGATAGAGAAGCCCGCAGAAGATATCACGCATCGGATCAGTGAAATGTACGATCGGTTTCCCTATCCGTCACCGGAGAAAGGAAGAAAGAGGCTGAGGGAACTGTGCAATCTTCTGACCATCTTCTCACGGGAATCCGGATACGACTTGCGTGGAAAGACTGTTCTTGACGCAGGCACAGGCACCGGACACAGGCTGCTCGAGGCAGCCACTGTGTTCCATGACACGACATTCCTCGCAATCGATGTGAGTGAGAGTCCGCTTGCCATCGCGCGCGCGACAGCAGAAGAAGAGGGCATTGAGAACGTTGAGTTTCAGTGCGCCGATCTCATGGACGCGTCGACCGATCTTGGTCGCTTCGATGTGATTCTGTGCATGGGAGTCCTTCATCATCTCGCGGACCCTCGGCGCGGCCTGCAGAATATCGTCAGACATCTGACGGATCGGGGGTTGCTCTTCTTCTACGTGTATGGTGCGCATGGCAGCCGCGAGCGCATGCGGAGAAAGCAGATTCTCTCGTTGCTTCTCGCCTCAGGGGAGGATTTCGACCGCGGGATTCACATGGTCGAAAGACCTGGGATTCGATTCCTTTTCATATGGCTGGAATCTGAACATCGACGACGAGAAAGACCAAAGAGAGTCTTTGCGTTGACAGCTATCTCAATGTCCACGAGTGTCTGTTCGATGCCGATAGCCTCTTCGACGTCGTCAAGGATTCCGGACTCGATGGATTCATGACGTACGGCATTACCGTGGATCAAACGGGCTACCTTTTCGAAACCAGGCTGGCCGCCGCTCGAGAAACGCTGCTTCAGCGGACGGAGATCG
The DNA here is from genome assembly GCA_963755195.1 of uncultured Acidobacteriota bacterium. Classification (GTDB taxonomy): domain Bacteria; phylum Acidobacteriota; class Vicinamibacteria; order Vicinamibacterales; family CAVVIG01; genus CAVQJU01. The sequence goes on from CAVWIZ010000004.1 coordinate 719,430, forward strand.
CAAAGAAACTCTCGACTCCGTTGCTGGTCGAGGCATATGAACGCTTGAGCCTGAGAGAGCGGTATCGTCTCATCGACCTGCTCTACCAGCCAAATGGATACACCGTGGTCGGGCTGAAATCAGAAACCGAACTGCTGTTCAAGAAAGACGGCAGAGTGCTTCAAAACACGATCAGGGTTGGTGCCGATGGAGGCAACCATGGATTATTCAAACATGTTGAGCAGTGACGTAGAGGTCTTTTCGACGTCTCCATTCTCGCTGGCGGCCGGGGGGCCGGCATTGCTGCAGCAAGTCATCGATGCAGCGGGTGGAGCGAGGAAAACGATTGCCAGGGCACTCTGGTCTATACGGACAACAGCGTCGTGGATCCCTGGTTGATGTCACACGTCATCTTGCAGAACACCTCGCGCCTGTGTCCACTCGTGGCCGTCCAGCCGATCTACATGCACCCGTACACGGTCGCGAAGATGGTCTCGTCGCTCGCCTTTCTGTATGGAAGGCGAATCTATCTCAACATGGTGGCGGGAGGTTTCAAGAACGACCTCAATGCGCTCAACGACCCGACGCCGCACGACCGCCGCTATGATCGGCTGGTCGAATACACAACGGTCATCAAGCTCTTGCTCGGGACTGAAGGTCCGGTCACATTCTCCGGTGAGTTCTATCAGATCAACCAACTGAAGCTGGCGCCTCCGCTCCCGAAGGAGCTCTTCCCGGGCATCTTGATCTCCGGATCCTCTGATGCCGGTCTCGCGGCTGCGTTGGCGATCGGGGCGACGGCGATCAAGTTACCCGAAGCCTGCCGCTGACTACCAGAACGAGCCGGTCGATCCTGGTTTGCAGCACGGCGTCCGCGTCGGCGTCATCGCGCGTGAGGATGAAGGCGGAGGCGTGGGCCGTCGCGTACGAACGTTTCCCGGAAGATCGCAAAGGCCAGATTGCGCGCAAGCTGGCCTCGAAGGTTTCGGATTCGACATGGCACCACCAGCTTACGGAAATGGGTGAGTCCACCCTCGAGAACAATCCGTACTGGCTCGTGCCGTTCGAAAACTACAAGACCAACTGTCCTTATTTGGTCGGCAGCTACGACACCGTCGCCAGGGAAATCGGGCGGTATCTCGCAACCGGCCACCAGACCTTCATCCTGGACGTTCCTCCGACGCGAGATGAGCTGCAGCACATTGGCGTCGTTTTCAAACACGCAGCGGCGCGAAGCCTTGCTTCAGTCCGATGACGCGACTCCTACAGCACGGTCTCACAGCGCAGGCTGATCGTCGTCCGGAGGCGATTGCCCTGGCGTTCAAGGGTGAAACCGTGACCTACGGCTCGCTCGACGCCGCTAGCAATCGGTTGGCGCGACTGCTGCGGGAAGCCGGCTGCTCCCGGGGCGACCGCGTCGGGCTCTTGGTGCCGAAGTCGCCAGCGGCGATTGAGGCCATGCTGGGCGTGCTCAAAGCCGACTGCGCGTATGTGCCCATCGACACGTCGATGCCGGCGGTCAGAGCGAAAAAGATCCTGTTGCGCAGCGAAGCGCGCTCGATTGTGGCCGTGGGTCAGTCCGGACGCCTAGCCGAGGAACTGCTCCAGGACCCCGCGGTCCGGGCGCGTGTGCAGGTCGGGTGGCTCGATCCGGAGCCTCCCAGCCGTCGGCGTCCGGCCAGTGTGGGTTCGAGAGGACGTCGAGGCCTCATCGGCCGAGCCGCTCGACACCCGCAATTCCTGTGAGGATCCGGCACACCTTCTCTTCACATCCGGCTCGACGGGCGAACCCAAAGGCGTCGTCATTACGCACGCCAACGTCCTGCACTTCCTCGACTGGGCGATTCCGTACTTTGGCATCGACGCCTCCGATCGGCACTCGGCGCATTCTCCGCTGCACTTCGATCTGTCGACGTTCGATGTCTACGGTACGTTGACGGCCGGCGCTGAATTGCATTTGTGTCCGCCAGAGTTGAGTCTGCTGCCACACAAGCTGGCCGCGTTCATTCGCGACTCGGCGCTGACGCAGTGGTTTTCCGTTCCCTCGTTGCTCAACTACCTCGCCAAGTTCGACGTGATTCGCGCTGACGACTTCCCGGCCTTGAAGCGGCTGCTCTGGTGCGGCGAGGTGCTTCCGACGCCGGCCCTCATCCACTGGATGCAGAAGCTCCCGCACGTCACGTTTACCAACCTGTATGGTCCAACCGAAGCGACGATCGCGAGCAGTTACTACACGGTGGAGACGTGCCCGGCAAGTCCGGACGAGGAGATTCCGATAGGACGACCGTGCGGCGGCGAGAATCTCATCGTGTTGGACGAATTTCTGCGGCCGGCGCCGCCGGGCGAGGTGGGCGATCTGTACATCCAGGGCGTTGGCTTGAGCCCTGGGTATTGGCGAGATCCGCAGAAGACTTCGGCGGCGTTCCTGATGAATCCAGCGGGCAACGGCTCGCCAGGCCGAATGTACAAGACGGCGACCTAGCGAGAGTTGGCCAGGACGGACTCATCGTCTACGTCGGCCGATCGGATTCGCAGATCAAGAAAAGCGGGCACAGGATCGAGCTGGGCGAGATCGAAATGGCGCTGAATTCGATCCCTTCACTCGTCGAGTCCGCGGTCGTCGGCGTGCACACCAATGGGTTTGAAGGCACAGCGATTTGTTGCGCGTTCGCTGCAGCGTCGGACAGCGACTTGAGTCCGACCGTGCTCCGGCGGCATCTGGCCGCCGCGTTGCCAGCGTACATGGTGCCGAGCCGTTGGCTGCAGCTTGACCGGCTGCCCAAAAACGCCAACGGGAAAGTGGATCGGCGGATCTTGCGGGAATCTTCGAGCGGGGAGACGACCAGACGGGCAGCGCCCAGTCGGCGCAGGCCGATAAGTGCCTTACAGGCGCAGCAGCGGAGGACTGAAATGTCGGACTTGGCAGGCCTACAAGGGCAAATCATGCGGATCTTCAGCGAAAAGCTGTACATCAACGTGGCGGGATCTGACACTGATCTGATAGACGGAGGTGTCTTGGACTCGTCCGTGTTCGTGGAATTGCTGTTTCATCTCGAACAGGATTTCGGCCTGGAAGTCGCTCTGGAGCACCTCGAAATCGACAACTTCAGGTCCGTGCGAAGAATTGCTGAGAGCGTGGCAGGCCAGACGAGCCTATCGTCAGTGAAGGCTTCCTGAGTGGCTTGTCTTGCTGAATGCGTGGCAGTGCGATGCGCGTGTAAGCCATGAGAATTATCGGCATCAGCGGACTTGAGGGCACAGTCCCCTTCAAGAAGGCCCATTGGCCGCACCTGAACGATCGGGAGTACCGCATTTCTCAGGGGCACGATTCTGCCGCCGTTCTCGTCGTTGACGGGACGGTGGTGGCTGCCGCGGCCGAAGAGCGGTTTACCCGAAAGAAACATACAGGGGACTTTCCCGTTCACGCGATCCGATCCTGTCTGTCGATGGGGGGACTGCGGCTCGAGGACGTTGATGAGATCGCTCATGGGTTTGACTATTCAGCGTACCGGAAGCTGTACACCCTCGATCCCGTCTCGACCAATCTGTACGACGAAGTCCTTTCGAAGGACGCATTGCTTTCGCTCGTGCAGCGAGACCTCCCCAGTTTCCCGAGCGACCGCGTGCATCAGGTCAGCCATCACCTGGCGCATGCAGCCAGCGCCTATTTCACTTCTGGGTGGGATGAATGTCTGGTCGTCGTCATTGACGGCATGGGTGAGGCGCACAGCGTCACGGTGTATCACGCCCACGACGGCGCCCTCGACAAAGTCCACCAGATTGCGGCCTCGGATTCGATCGGCATCCTGTATTCGCTCGTCACCCTGCATCTCGGATTCGACTTCAACTCGGACGAGTACAAGATCATGGGTCTCGCGCCATACGGGCGTCCGGACCGTTTCAGCAAGTTTTTCGATGAGGCCGTCGAACTGCACGAAGGCTCGATTCGCATCCCCGTCCTGAAACTGAATCGGACGCGCGACGAACGCGAAAACTATCTGCGCAGTCGCGAGCACCTCGCGACAGCATCTGATCAAGGAACGTCGTCCCGACGACGAGATCACCGCGGAACATCAGGACGTCGCCGCCGCCTTGCAGGCGTGCCTCGACCGGACCATGATGCATCTCTGCGGGCATTTCGGGAGGAAGCTCGGATTGCGACGCCTCGCCCTGGCCGGAGGAGTGGCGCTCAACTGCACCGCCAATGGCAAGCTTCTGCGTTCCGGGCTCTTTGATGACATCTACGTGCAGCCCGCCGCGGGCGACGATGGCACCGCTCTGGGCGCTGCCTTGTATCGGGCGTCCCAGGCGGGCGAGGCGGCAAAAGGCCGGTCCCCGGTGCCCTTTTACGGTCCCGCCTATTCGACAGACGATATCGAGACGGCACTGGCTGAGTATCAGGATCGCGTCGAGGTGACACGCTTCGGGACGTTGGCGGAAACGTGCGCCGAAGCCGCGACCCTCATTGCGGCGGGACGAGTCATTGCCTGGTATCGGGGGCGCATGGAGTTCGGTCCGCGCGCGTTGGGACACCGGAGCATCCTCGCGGATCCAGGAAATCCGGAGATGCGCGACCGTATCAATGCCATGGTCAAGATGCGCGAGGCCTTCCGTCCCTTCGCGCCGGCGGTTTCCTCGAGCAGGCCCATTGCTGGTTCGACATCCCGCCACAGACCGAGCTGCCTTACATGATCATGATCGTCAACGTGCGCGAGCCATTCCGCGCTCAGTTGCCGGCCGTCACCCACGTCGACGGATCAGCGCGAGTGCAAACCGTGTCTTCCAAAGAAAACCCCGACTTTCATACCTTGCTGAAGGCAGTCGGCCAGACGACAGGTAGAGAAATGGTCTTGAATACGAGCTTCAACGTCAAGGGACAGCCGATTGTGAACACTCCTCAGGAGGCGATCGACACGTTCCTGAGAACCGGGATCGAGTATCTCTTTCTGGAGAACGCCGTTGTGAGGCGCCGATAGACCAAATAGCTGTCCGCGGTGCCAAGTGCGCGTGAGGATCCAGAATCGTGAGCGCTTGGAATCGTCGCCCGTCCGTCAATTCGTCCGCGACAAAGTCCATGGCTTGCGACGGAGTGCCGGCCCCCCCTTCGATCCACACCCCAACCTACGCCTAACAACCACACCCGCAAGCATCGATAGCTGAAGCGGACGCTCGTCTATGTCGACTCCCGCACGCGCTGGCGCGGGGCCGTGAGTGCGTCTTTCCGCTCGTGGAGTACACCGACGACCGGGTTTCTTTTCACCACGCGAAAGGCCCGCCCTGTGCGCGTACATCGAGAGGGCTTGAAGGGCCAAGCCCCGGTTCGGTCCATCTCGGGAGACTGGGACCGGTGCGAGTAGCCGGGTCCTTCAATCGAAGAAGAGGCCACTGACGACGGCGTTAGGACCCGCGGTGCGCGTCACTCGGATGGTCACGTGGCCGCTGAGGGTCCAGACGAGATACGTTCCGCCATTGAAGCCGGTCACGGTGCGTGTGTCGAGGGTCGCCCCCGTGCCCGCATTGAGGATGTCAATGCGCTGGCTGCGCGTGGTGCCGCCCCAGTCAACGCTATAAAGAGCCACCTGATGGGCAGTGCCGGCAGCGAGATTGAGGTCGATGGTAAAGGTGTCGTTGTTATACCAGGTGGCGGCGACCCGGCCGGCGCCCGACGCCCGCTGCAGGGCCCGGACGTCCGTCGTCGGGGCCTGCCACGTCCACGGCAGCGTTCCCGCGAGCGTCACCTGCGTGTCGGCGGGGTAACTGGTCGCATCATCGACAAGCGCGTAGCCCTGGAGGCCATACACGCCGGCCCAGTTGCCTTGTCGTCGTGGTATCGGTCCGTGGAACGCCGCCGTCGGTCCCGGGGGGGCGCTGCCGCCCGTGATAGTGACGGTGACCGGGGTGGACGTGGTGGTGGCGCCCCCGTTGTCGGTGGCGCGGGCCGTCACGGAGTAGACGCCGGCGGGTGCGGCGCTCCAGGTGGCCTGATAGGCGGCGGTGGTCGCTGTCCCCACGAGGGTCGAGCCCGCGTAGAAGTCGACGCGACTGATACTGCCATCGCTATCGCTTGCCGTGGCGCTGAGCGCGACCATGGCCGGCGCGGCAAAGCTCGCGCCGCTACTGGGGGCCGTCAGGTCACGGTTGGCGGCCCGTTGCCGAGGCTGGAATTCGCCGTATCGAAGAAGAGGCCACTGACGACGGCGTTGGGACCCGCCGTGCGAGTTACCGGATGGTCACGTGGCCGCTCAGGGTCCAGACGAGATACGTTCCGCCATTGAAGCCGGTCACGGTGCGTGTGTCGAGGATCGCCCCCGTGCCCGCATCGAGGATGTCAATGCGCTGGCTGCGCGTGGTGCCGCCCCAGTCCACGCTGTAGAGGGCCACCTGATGGCCGTGCCGGCAGCCAGATTGAGGTCGATGGTAAACGTGGCGTCGTTATACCAGGTGGCGGCGATCCGGCCGGTGCTCGACGCGCGCCGCAGGGCCCGGACGTCCGTCGTCGAGGCTTGCCACGTCCACGTCAGGGCCCCACGCGATCGTCACCTGCGTGTACGGCGGGGTAGCTGGTCGCGTCATTGAAAATGCCGTAACCCTCGAGGCCATACACCCCGGCCCAGTTGCCTTGTGTCGTGGTATCGGTGCGCACGAACGCCGCGGTCGGTCCCGGGGGGACGCTGCCGCCCGTGATAGTGACGGTGACCGGGGTGGACGTGGTGGTGGCGCCCGCGCTGTCGGTGGCGCGGGCCGTCACGGAGTAGACGTCGGCGGACGTGGCGCTCCAGGTGGCCTGATAGGCGGCGAGTGGTCGCGGTCCCCACGAGGGTCGAGCCCGCGTAGAAGTCGACCGCGACTGATACTGCCGTCGCTATCGCTTGCCGTGGCGCTAGAGCGATCATGGCTGGTGCGGCAAAGCTCGCGCCGGCCACTGGGGGCCGTCAGGCTCACGGTTGGCGGCCCGTTGCCGAGGCTGGAATTCGCCGTATCGAAGAAGAGGCCACTGACGACGGCGTTCGGACCCGCCGTGCGAGTTACGCGGATGGTCACGTGGCCGCTGAGGGTCCAGACGAGATACGTTCCGCCATTGAAGCCGGTCACGGTGCGCGTGTCGAGGGTCGCCCCCGTGCCCGCATCGAGGATGTCAATGCGCTGGCTGCGCGTGGTGCCGCCCCAGTCAACGCTATAAAGAGCCACCTGATGGGCCGTGCCGGCAGCGAGATTGAGGTCGATGGTAAAGGTGTCGTTGTTATACCAGGTGGCAGCGACCCGGCCGGCGCCCGACGCCCGCTGCAGGGCCCGGACGTCCGTCGTCGGGGCCTGCCACGTCCACGGCAGGGTTCCCGCGAGCGTCACCTGCGTGTCGGCGGGGTAACTGGTCGCATCATCGACAAGCGCGTAACCCTGGAGGCCATACACGCCGGCCCAGTTGCCTTGTGTCGTGATATCCGTCCGTGTGAACGCCGCCGTCGGTCCCGGGGGCCGCGGACGTCGGCGTGAACGTCGCCGTATAGGTTTGCGCCGACGCGGTCGTCGTAATGTCGTGCGACGATAGCCCGGCGTCTGACCACGAGGCAAACGTCCACCACTGCCCATTGCCATCCATCTGCACGGGTGCGTTGGCATTGAGAACGTAGCCCTCCCACGATCCCACGCTCTGCGACGTCAGCGAAGTTCCATTCACGTCAACTCGAAGGCCGGCGGGCTGCGTGTTGAAGGTCACGTTCACCATGTTCGGGCGCAGATCCTGCGCAACGGTCGTCGACAGCCCTCCGAGATCGGTGGCGGTAAGTTGGATTTCCAAGTAGCTATTGCCAGCCGCCAGGAAACCTTCTGGCGATGGCATGTTGAAGACAATGTTGTTACCGGTCGTTGGCGGGAGGAACGGGTGCGTGTGCGTGTCGTGATGACGAATGACCGTCCACGTGAAACGACTGTCGGCGAGCGTGCCATCCTGCAAGTCGGCGGCTTGACCCTGAAGGGTCATGGCCTGGCCCACGCGGAAGCGAGTCGACGCAGCCGGAGAGACAATGGTCGGCACCGGAGCCGTGTTGCCGGCGTCGATTCTGACAGTCGTGCTTCCGGAAGCGCCAACATTGTCCCGGACCGTCAGCGTAGCGGTGTACACCGCCGGGGTGTTGTACACATGGAGTGGTGTCGGTGTGTTCCCGTGAGGCGCGCCGTCACCGAAGTCCCAGTCGTAGGTCAACGGGTTGCCGTCGGGATCGAGCTGCCGCTGCCGTCGAAAGCCACGGACAGGGGCGTGAGGCCAGATGCCGGAGTGGCGGTCGCGACAGCCACTGGCTGCTCGGTTGGCCGATCCAGTATAGGCGATTCGCCGCACCTGGCCGCCGCTGGCGTAGGTGGTGTAGTAGAGCGCCTGCGTGCTGAGGTACGGCCCGAAGGTCATCGCGACCGCGCTGCTGTTGCCGAGGTTCGTCGCGAACGTGCTAGCGGTGTAGGGCGGCCCAGCCGTGAGGCTGAAGATCGTCCCGCACACGTAGTCGGCGAAAAGATACGCTCCGTTGTAGGTCGAGGGCCACACGCCATTCGGCACGAACGCGCCACCGGTGATCGCCGTGCAGCCCGCGCCGTGGACGTAGTCGTAGATCGGGTTGGTCATCCCACTGGGCGGACTGCAGTTGGTGGTTGAGCCATTGGCGCAGTGACCTTCGCGGACGTTCCAACCGTAGTCGGCGCCGGCAGTGCCGAGGTCGATCTCTTCCCAGGTGTCTTGGCCGACGTCATTGATGAAGAACCGGGTGTCGACTGCGTTCGGATCGAATGCCATCCTGAACGGGTTGCGTAAGCCCCAGGCGTACGTCTCCTGGCATTTCCGGCCGGCGATCGTGCGACCGGTCACGTTGCAGCGGTCGGAGTCGGTTCCCTGAAACGGGTTCCCGGATGGAATGCCACCCGTAGACGTGATTCTCAGGATCTTGCCGAGCAGGATGTGCTGGTCGCGCGAGGCGTTGTTCTGCCCACCGGATCCGCTGTCGCCGTTGTAGTCGGTGCCCCCGTCGCCCACGCTGACATAGAGGAGTCCGTCCTTGCCGAACTGCACGTCTCCTGCGTTGTGATTACCACCCGCGCTCGGGATCTTGTCGATCAACACGAGCTCGGTCTGCGGTTCGATCACGTTGGCGGTGGACAACATGAACCGCGACACTCGATTCACGCAACCGCTCGTGGTGGACCTGAAGGTGTAGTAGAGGTAGATGAAGCCGTTAAAGGCAAAGCGCGGGGTCGACGGCCACTCCGAGCAATCCGCGCTCACTTTCCGTGCAGACTTTCGCCGTCCCAAGGGCGAGAGCCGTTGCCGAGATCGCACCATTCCAAACGACGTAAAGCGAGCCAGTCTGCGTGGCGATGAGCAGGCGTCCGTCAGGCGTGAACGCGATCGCCGTAGGGTTGCCAATCGAACCCACCACCAGGGTGTCGTTGAAATCCGTCGGGACCGCCGCGTGTATCCGATCGCCGCTGCACAGCAGCGCGATTGTCGCGATGAACGGGATCAGGACGCGGTGGAGGCGCGCGGTCCCGCGAATATCGTTCTCACTCATGGTTGTTTTCGATCTCTTCATGTCGTCGCGCCGTTTTTCCTACTCTTGCGCAGCGTATTGCATGAGTCCCATGCCGGAGTGTCCAAAACGACACACTGGTCGTCCTCCGGTCGTGTAGTACACGCAAACGGGCAACCCGCTTGATGAGAGTGGCTCTGAAGGAAGTTACTTGGACGTGCCTGTTGGCGTGAATCGCTCCTGAGGCTGAAAGAAGAGTTAGTTCTTTCGGAGGAGCGTCAGGATCGTGTTCAGGACGTTTCGGCCAGAAGGGTCACAAGCGAGTCGTGAATCGCCTGCGCGGAGACGCCGTCGTACTTTCGGACACGAATCCCGACATCGGCGATGGCGTAGTCGTCACTCGACAGCAGGACGATCTTGACGTGCGGGTATTCCGCCAACAGATGACTGCAAATCCCCGGTTGCTTCGTGGCGTCGGCGGCCATGAGGAACACGGCGTCCGGGCGAAGCTCCGCCATGGACATCAGGAGCGTGATCTGATCCGGCACACGGCCGACGACGTGGAGTCCTGCTTCGGCGAGCAGGGGACCCATCACGTCGAAAATCAGCGGGCGATCAGTGCAGAAGAGGACGCGCACAACCCCATCGCCGCGAGCATACGGGCCTCAGCCGGAAATAACCATCAACTCTTGGCATGAAGAAGGACGTAGATCCTTTGGACGAGGCGGGGCCTATCTAGTCGCTGGAGGTCACGACCTGCTGGATGCTGCGGGCGTAGTACGAGGCGACCTGGAGACGCGTCCGCAGCGCCAGTTTCTCGAGGATGTTGTGAACGTGGCTCTTGACGGTGAACGTGGCGAGGTTCAACCGTGCTGCGATTTCCTTGTTGCTGAGGCCATCGGCGATCAGTTCCATGATTTCGTGCTCACGCTTCGTGAGCCGTGCCTCCGGTGGGAGCGCTAGCGGTTGTCGCCGGAGACCGCGATCGACGATCTCTGTAAAGAGCGATTCGATGAGCCCGTGCGGAAGGACGTTCGTCCCTCCCGCCACGCGCCGCACGGTCATGAGAAAGTCTTCGAACGTGGCTTCCTTCAACAGAAAACCCGAAACCCCTGCTTTGATGAAATCGACCAGATCGGCTTGTGTGGGAATAAGATCCATCACGACAAGTTTGACGTGCGGACACTGCTTCTTGATCGACTCAACCACTCGGAGGCTGTTGTGCTGTTGCGGCCCCAGATCCAGAAGCACGACCTGCGGCATCAATTCTTGAACCTGCCGAAGGACGTCCTCGCCGTTCTCCAGCGCTGCCACGACCCTGAGGTCGGGTTGCCGGTTGATCATGGCGGTCAGGCCTTCGCGCAGAAGTCGATTGTCTTCAACGAGAAGCAGGTTGATCCGGTCGGCGCCGGCGGCTTGGGTCATTGGAGGGGCGAAACTATCCTGTCGCGGATGCTACGTGACGCTCGCAGGGTCAGTCAAGCCAGAAACGCGTCATGATCGGCACGCGTGGACTCATTGGCGGCGTGTTCGTTGGACTGCTCTTGAACACCCCCATTGCGGCCGTTGCCCAGGGTCAGACGGCCCAGGGCAACACGCCCGACACGCCTCAGTTCAAGACCGAGATCGTGGTGACGCCCGAGCGCGGAGAAACGTCCCGTCACCTGGTGCCTGCCTCTACCGTCGTCATCGAGGCGGAAGCGCTTCCGCAACTGCCGGCGATTCAATTGAGCGAGATCTTCGCGATGCTGCCCGGCTTTCACATGCAGCAGGCGCAACCCTACTCGACGCAGCCGTTGGTCTCGGCGCGAGGATTTTTCGGCGGCGGGGAGGCCGAGTACGTGCTCCTGCTGGTGGACGGTGTGCCGGCGAGCGACGTTGAATCGGGCTTGATCGATTGGTCGCTCGTGCCAACCTCGTCGATTCGCCGAATCGAGGCCTCCAGAGGACCGGGCGCATCGTTGTACGGCGACTCCGCCATTGGTGGAGTCATTCAGGTTTTCACCAACCGACCGGCGAAGGGCGGCCAGTTGACGCTCAGTGGCGGTTCCTTTTCCACGTTCTCCGCCGATGGAACCTATGGCCGGCGGTCGCCGTCGCTTGGCGTCCTCTTCACTGGAGCGGCGCTCGGAACCGACGGCGCGTCCGAGCATTCATCGGGCAAACAGTTTCTCGTGGGTGGCAGTCTGGACGGCCGTATCCATGGCGCGTCGTGGCGCTGGACCGCGACTGTCAACGACCGCGATCGGGATGCCCCGGGTGCGGTGGGCGGCGACGCCATCCAAAGCGACCCGTTCAGCTCGGATTCGGTGTATCGGTTCGACACGCTCCAGCGCAACAATTTCGCGACGGCGTTCATGCTGAGCACGGCAAACGAGCGGTGGCAGAATCACGCGCGCATTTACACGATGGTACGCGACGAAGACCTCGTCCGGACCATTCTCCTGGCGCCCGGGCTGGGCGACCGCCGTGCCCGCGCGCTGTCAACGGCGGCGGTCGGTGGCACGCTTGAAAGCGAACGGCTGCTCGGCGACCGCGCACACGGAGCGAACGTTCGTTTCGGCCTCGATCTCACACGAGAGCATCTCGACACTGAGTATCGAGCCGTCAGTAACACAGGCGTGATTGGAGCGCCCGTCGGCGAGGCCGAGGGACGGCGGCTGCGGGCAGGCGCATACGTGGCGTCCGGATGGGAGCCCACTCCGCGGCTCCGCCTGTCGGCGGGCTTGCGCTGGGATTCCATCGGAGACGACTTTGGCGCCCAATCGGCCGGCTCGCAAAACAATCAGGCGTGGTCGCCGCGCGTCGGCGCGACCGTCCTGTTGAACGAGGACCATTCGGCATCGTTATATGCCCAGGTCTCGAAGGCCTTCAAAGTACCCACGTTGGATCAACTGTTCGACCCGAGGCCATTCCCCGACTTCATGGGAGGCACGTTTACGATCTCCAACGCCGGGCTGCAGCCGCAGCGTGCGACCAACATCGAGGCCGGTGTGTCCGGTGGATCCCGCTTCAAGTGGAATGCACTCGCGTATCGCATGGACGTCGAGGATGAGATCGACTTCGACATCAACACGTTCTCGTACGCCAACATCGGACGCAGCCTGCACACCGGGCTCGAAGTCGAGGCCGCCACGACGCTGTGGAAGGGCGTTCAACCGTCGGCAACCTATGCGCTCGTGCGTGTCACTGATCCAGACGGGGATAAGCAGCTCAAGAACGTCCCTCGCCACATCGTGACCGCATCCGTTCGGTTCGATCTGCCGATGCGGCTCGCCACATATGTTCGGTACCGGTACACGTCGGGTGCGTTCCTGGACGACGAGAATGCGTATCCCATTCAGGGACCTTCCACGCTTGACCTGCGGGTCAAGAGGGGGCTCGGTCGCCACTCGATCTTTCTTGACGTCTTGAATCTGACAGACGAGCGGTATCAGGAGTATGGGTTCACCTTGACCGATTTCGCCGGCCGGACCGTCCCCTACTCGTATCCCGGCGCTCCCCGCGCCTTCCGCGCGGGTGTCATCGCCTCGTTCTAAGGAGGTCGCGTGATATTCCGAGTCGCCAACGCCTTGATGACGGCGCTCTTTGCGGTCGCCGTCGCGGTGCAATACAACGATCCCGATCCCATCAGGTGGATGGCGATCTACGGCGCGGCCGGTGCGCTGTCAGCTTGGGCAGCTGTCCGCGGGGGCGCCCCCTTTCCGGCCTCGGTCGCCGTGGGCCTCATTGCGCTCGTCTGGGGACTGGTCACCGCAAGCGGTGTGAACGATCGGGCGGCGTTCTCTCAGATGTTCCAGTCGTGGGAGATGAAGTCACCCAGCATCGAAGAGGCACGGGAAGCGAGCGGCCTGCTCATCGCTGCTGGTTGGATGGCCGTGCTCGCGATGGAGCGGTGGCTGGCGCGTGGCTAGGAATTCAAGGGCCTGCACGACATTGCACGGTATGGCACGGTATCGATTTCGACGTCTTGCGCCCTCGGCCAGTATCCGAGTAGGCTGCCACGCCAAAGGCGGCGACCGCAAGAAAGCTTATGTTGGATCTGGGAGTTCTGCGACGGTGTCGTGTCGCGTGCACGATGACGCTCTTCGTCTCCGTGCTCGCGGTGTCGGCCGAAGCCGCGACGTTTACGATCGCCTGGGATCCTCCAGGGGGACCGGAGGTAGCGGGCTACGAAGTATTGTGGGGCACGAGCACACAGCAGTACACCGACACTGTCGACGTTGGGACCAACACAACCTATCAGTTCACGCCTCCGGATCCGACGCTGGTGTACTACGTCGCCGTTCGAGCCTATGACGGTGCTGGATTGCGAGGAGCGCCAACCACTGAAGTGATCATCGTTTCGAATGGTTCCGGCCTCTCCGCGGCGACGATTTCCACGGCTGGTCCGCAGGGTCCGCCGGGCGTTGCCGGACCCCAAGGACCAACTGGCGCGACAGGTCCGAATGGCGCGCCAGGCGTGCCCGGTCCGGCTGGGCCAGCCGGACTAGTCGGACCACGTGGCGTGGCCGGTCCGGCCGGGCCAGCGGGACCAGTCGGACCAGCTGGACTTCAAGGAGTCGAAGGCCCCATCGGCGCGACCGGTCCACAGGGTGTCCCGGGCGTGGGTGCGCCGGGGCCGGTGGGGCCGCCCGGTCCGGCGGGGGTAGTGTGGCGGGGCGCGTGGTCCGAGGCGACGCTGTATGCAGCGGGTGACGGGGTGGGGCGCGACGGGACGTCCTACATCGCGATCGCACCGAGCGTGGACGATCCGCCGCCGGGCGCGTTGTGGCAACTGCTGGCGGCGGCAGGCGCGATCGGGCCGGCGGGTCCCCAAGGAGTGCCCGGTCCGGTTGGTCCCGTTGGTCCCGCGGGCGGCCCGACGGGGCCGCCCGGGTCGGCGGGTCCACCCGGTGTGATCTGGCGGGGCGCGTGGGTCGAGGCGACGCTGTATGCAGCGGGTGACGGGGTGGCGCGCGACGGGACGTCCTACATCGCGATCGCACCGAGTGTGGACGATCCGCCGCCGGGCGCGTCGTGGCAACTGCTGGCGGCGGCAGGCGCGATCGGGCCGGCGGGTCCGCAAGGAGTGCCCGGTCCGGCTGGTCCCGTTGGGCCAGCGGGCGCTCCGGGCTCGACCGGCCAGGCCGGCCTGCCAGGCCTACCAGGCGTTCCGGGAGCGGAGGGTGCGATCGGGCCGCAAGGACACGAAGGCGCGCAAGGACCGATTGGTGAGGCCGGACCGACAGGTCCACAAGGCGATCAGGGTGCCCCCGGGTCTGCTGGACCGCAAGGCCTGCCGGGCGCCGTGCTCGTCGGCGCGCAGAACATCATTCCCGGTTCGGAATGGGCTCCGAGCACTGCGTGGACGACTGTCTTGAGTGGCTTTGCCGGAACGACGACGGGTGGGCCGCTGCTCATTCACGTCACGATTCCGATCGGCGCGATCAATCCCGGACTTTTCTCGTGTCGGCCGATCGTTGACGACGTGTGGGCAGGATCATACGAGTTGCCGCAGGTGGACAGCGACTTTCACAAAGAAGGCGCCGTGTCGGCCGTGGCCCCGTGGGGCGACTCGCGAACGCTCATGTCATGGTCGAGTTCGCGGGTCTACGCAGGCGTGCCGGCCGGAGCGCATCAGTTCGCCGTTCAGTGTGCGACCAACGTGGACGGCAGCTTCGTGGGGCTCCCCTCATCGCTGCTGTCGTTGTCAGTGATTGAAGTACGTCCATAAAAACGAAACGCCGGAGCCCTCTCGAGCCCCGGCGTTTTATCTCGCTTGCGATCCGTTCTAGTTCTGGCGGCGGCGGAGGAATCGCAGACCTGCGGCGCCGATACCCAGGAGCGTAAGGCTCGCTGGCTCGGGTACCGGTGCGGGTGGCCCGGGCACGGGGTCGTAGCTGAGGTTGTCCATCGCGAAACGCCCGCCGGCGCAGCGTCCAGAGCTGGGGATAACGGAACAGTCTCCGCTAGTCGCGTCAAAGTTCAGAATGGCCTGAGTCACCGGTGCACCAGAATAGGTGTACTGTGTTTCCGAGAACACATATGATCCGCCTTGAGGCGCTGTGTTCACCGGCAGAAACAAGATAGGCGTTACGCCGTTGAGCAACTGAATCGTGAATCCCGGCGTAAGTGCATCAGTGGTGTCCAAGCCCAGGCCGAACTGGAGATAGTTGATGGGCGACGCGAACATGAGCGAGAGGGTCCCATACGCGCTACCTTCGAGGGTGTTATCGTCAAGGAACAGGGTAGCGTCCACGTGCTGGTCCGGACCGTCTGTCGAATTGTAGTACGCATTCGGATCGCCAGGATCGAAGCCGGGAGTGAAGTT
This sequence comes from uncultured Acidobacteriota bacterium, assembly GCA_963755195.1. GTDB lineage: Bacteria > Acidobacteriota > Vicinamibacteria > Vicinamibacterales > CAVVIG01 > CAVQJU01. Next base: position 735,234 of record CAVWIZ010000004.1, read on the forward strand.
GAACGTCACCCCGCTGACCGTCAGGCTACTGCCCGAGAGTGGCACGATCTGATTCGGCACCTCGTCGAACGTCACGATCGTGCTCGCCAACGCGGGGGACCCGGCCAGGAGCACCCCGAGGCAGGCGAATAGTGCAAGCTTCCTCATCTTATCCTCCTCTAACAAAACGATTTAACTGACTTTCCCCAGCTCAGGGGACGCTGGATGGACTAGTGGCAAGAACGTGGCCATGTTCGCTGACGGGGGCCTCCCACCCTAAACTCCGCAGATCCGGCTGCGACGGCTGGTCAACCGATGGCCGAAGACAAAAATCAGCCTGTATCCACGAACAAAAGGTCTTGCACTAACGGACTTTGGCCAGAAGGCGCTGGTCTCCGAGGCCTTCCTCCAAGGGCTGAAAGTTCGCGAAGTCCTGACCGTCCGCTGACCCTTCAGCGCGCATCCTCCTGGTTCAGCCTTCCAATCCAATCGTTTCTACAGTGGCCGAGGTGTGACCCATTCCGACCCTAACGACGCCGACCCGACAGCGGCCGCCGCGACGCGCGGGCAGATCGCCAGTGCCGCGAAGCAACGTAACTCGCCTTTTTGCTGTGCGTTGCGAAGATTGAGGAGGTGAATTGGTCGGGGCGACTGGATTCGAACCAGCGACCCCCTGCGCCCAAGGCAGGTGCGCTACCAGGCTGCGCTACGCCCCGACCCTGTTGCTGATGTTACCACTCGGCTTCGAGGGTGTCAGAACTTGCGGAGCTTGGTAAGATGATCGCCGGTCAGCGGTCACCACGCTCACGAACGGAGAGTGTTATGGGTGTTCGGATGGCAATTGGGATCGCCATTCTGGCCCTTCCCGCGATATCGGCTCCCGCGATCTCCGCGGAACCGGCCGGCCGGCCCGTGACGTTTGCCAAAGACGTCGCGCCGATCTTCCAGGAAAAATGTCAGTCCTGCCATCGGCCTGATTCGATCGCGCCGATGTCGCTCGTTTCATACGAAGACACCCGCCCGTGGGCGCGATCGATCAAGACGCGTGTCATGGCCCGCCAGATGCCGCCCTGGCACCTCGACAAGACGGTCGGCATCCAGCAGTTCAAGAACGACGCGTCGCTCACAGACCAGGAACTCGACACGATCGTGAGGTGGGTGGACGCGGGCGCCCCGCTGGGCGACCCGAAGGACATGCCCGCGCCCATCAAGTGGGCGGACGGCCAAGGCTGGGAGTTCGCGAACCGATTCGGCCAGCCCGACCTCGTCATCAAGTCGCCGGCATGGCACATGGCGCCGCAGGCGCAGGACGCGTGGTACAAACCCATCGTCGATACCGGCATCATCGAGCCACGATGGGTGCGCGCCATCGAAATCCGGCCGGCGACGAAACAAGGACGTCGGATCACCCACCACGCGCTCGCGCGCCTGAAACAGGACGACGGCACCGACTACACCAAGACGAGCGCCGACTCGGCTGACACGACTGGCGGGCTGTTCATGGAATGGGCCGTCGGCAAGCAGGGCGAGCTGCTGCGCCCGAACACGGGCAAGCTCCTCCTCCCCGGGTCGAAGATTGTTTTCGACATTCACTATCACGCCGTCGGCGAAGACGTCACCGACTCTGTCGAGCTCGGCATCTACCTCTATCCCAAGAACGAAGTCCCGAAGTACCGCACCCTGCTCGGAAACTTCCAGGCGGTCGCCGGAGGCAAGGAGACACTCGACATCCCCCCGAACTCGGTGTCGGTCACGCAGGATTTCCACGTGATGAAACGCGCGGGCCGCATCGAGAACTTCCAGCCGCACATGCACCTGCGCGGCAAGGCGATGTCGATGGAAGCGATTCTGCCCGATGGCACGGCGCGCATGCTGAGCCACGTGAACAACTTCCAGTTCAACTGGCACCTCAACTACGTCTACGCCGACGATGCGGCGCCCGTTCTGCCGAAGGGGACCATCCTGAGATTCACGGCGTGGCACGACAACACGACGGCGAACAAGGAAAATCCCGATCCGAATCAGTGGGTCGGCTGGGGCGAGCGCACGGTGGACGAGATGGCGCACGCGTGGGTGAACATCACCTACATGAGCGATGAGGACTACAACGCTGAGATTGCGCGCAGGAAAGTCGCTCAGCCGGTGACATCAACCGCTTCGCGCTGACGCGCTGACGCAAACGTAAGACGTAAAACGCAAAACGCAGAACGTAGAACGTGAACCTGGAACCCGGAACCGGGAACTTGGAACTGAGGGCGCGCGCTGCTCTGTTTGTCGTCATCGCAGTACTGGCTGCTGTCGGCGCGGCGGCGGGGCAGCTGCCGCTCGAGCCGGCGCGCGACTCCGGTCAGAGCGTGACGCCGGCCTACGAAGGCTGGTTCAAAAACGCCGACGGCACCATCAGCCTGCTCGCCGGCTATTACAACCGCAATCAGAAACAGACGCTCGACATTCCCGTCGGGCCGAACAACCGCATCGAACCGGGCGGTCCCGATCAGGGACAGCCCACGCACTTCCTCACGCACCGCCAGTGGGGCGTCTTCACAATCGTCGTGCCCGGCGATTTCCGCGACGGCAAGCTCACATGGACGCTCGTCGCCAACGGCAAGCCGATGTCGGTGCCGATGAGCCTGCACAAAGACTACGAAGTCGAGCCGCTGAAGGACGCCGCCCTTGGCAACACGCCGCCCATCGTCCGCATGCTCGATCCGCAGGGGCGCCCGTCCCAGCCTTTTCAGGGCCCGCCGCGTGCGACGCTGTCGCCAGGGTTCGTGGCAACGGTCGGCCAGCCGCTGACGATCACCGTGTCGGTCACGGACGACAACGTGACCGACCCGCGTCGTCCATCGGGGCCGTCGCCCTTAAGGGTGAGCTGGAGTGAGTTCCGTGGACCGGGGGCCGTCGCGTTCAGCACGGAGGAATCCGTGGCCGTGGGCAAAACCGCGGGCCAGGCCAGCACCACGGCGACGTTCAGTGTGCCTGGCGAGTACGTGCTGCGCGCGCTGGCGAACGACGTCTCGGGCGAAGGCGGCGGCGGGTTTCAGTGCTGCTGGACCAGCGTCCTTGTAAAGGTGACGGTCAGATAAATGACGATGACTCGACGATGGTTGTGGCTGTCGGTGTGCGCATTCCTGCTGCCGGCTGCCATGCCGCGCGCGACGGCGCAGGCGCCGGGCGCGCCCATCCGGCGCAACGTCATCATTTTTGTCGCCGATGGTTTGCGGCACGATTCGGTGAACGAACGCGACACGCCCGCGTTGTGGCGCGTCCGCACTGAAGGCGTCCATTTTCGCAACAGCCATTCGCTGTATCCGACCTTCACGACGCCCAATGCATCGGCCATTGCCACCGGACACGGCCTTGGCGACACCGGAGATTTCGGCAACAGCCTCTGGGTCGGCTATCGCACCTTCGACACGGGTAATTTCAACGCCGGCCCAGGTACTCCCGTGCCGTTCATCGAGAACGATCAGGTGCTGGCCGACCTCGACGATCACTATGGCGGCAACTACCTCGGTCACGACACCCTGCTGTCGCTTGCGCGGGCGCACGGCTATCACACCGCCGCGATCGGCAAGGTCGGTCCGGCGGCGATTCAGGACATCGCCGTCATTGCTCCCAAAGGTGGAGCGTATCCGCCGCCGGCCTCGAGCATCATCATTGACGATGCGACGGGAACCGCGGCCGGCCTTCCGCTGCCGCCCCGTCTCGCCGAGCGGCTGGCGCAGCTGAACCTTCCGCCTGAGACGCCGGCACGCAATAACGGCTACAGAGAGACGTCGCGCTATAACAACTCGTTCAGCGGCGACCGCCTCACCGGTGGAACCCTGGCGGCCAATGTCGTCCAGCAGCAGTGGTTTGCCGACGTGACGACCCGCGCGATTCTGCCGATGTTTCTGGCTGAACCCGAGAAACCCTTTGCGCTGCTGTTCTGGTCGCGCGATCCCGACTCCATCACAGCACAATCAAGGCGACAGTCTGGGCAGAGTCACCCCGGGGATTAACGGCAACACGTCCCGGCTCGGGATTCAGAATGCGGACCGCACGCTGCGGCAGTTGCTCGAGTGGCTCGACGCCCATCCCGATATCAAGGCCAACACAAACGTCGTGATCACCTCCGATCACGGGTTTGCCACCGTCAGCCGTCGCGATATCGACGGGCAGGCGCGGACGACCACCAGTGCGGCGGCGCAGCACGACTACGTGGATCGGAACGGGCGCGTGGACACGATGAAGGGCACGCTCCCGTCAGGCTTTCTCGCAATCGACCTCGCGCTCGGCCTGAAGACCGGCCTCTTCGATCCCGATCGCCGCGCGGCGGAAGGGGCCCAGTTGCCGTACGCGCGCGTCCGGCTCGATGGGGACACGTGGGAACATCCGGCAAACGGCAACGGTCTGCTAGGCGCGGACGTGCGCCGGCCAGATGGCGCGGATGCCAGAGTCATCGTCGCGGCCAACGGGGGGTCGGATCTCATCTACGTGCCAGACGGCAGCGCCGACACGGTCAATCGCGTCGTCGATCTTCTGGTGAAGTACGACTACGTGGGGGGGATTTTCGTGGACGACAAGTTCGGCACGCTGCCAGGCACCTTGCCGCTCAGCGCGATTGGGCTCGTGGGTTCGACCCGCTTGCCCCGCCCGGCGATTGTGGTCGCCTTCAAGGTGTTCTATTCCAGTCCGGGCGACATTCGTACCGCGGTGCAGATTGCCGACACGACGCTGCAACAAGGGCAGGGGATGCACGGCGGATTCGGACGCGACACCACATTCAACAACATGGCCGCACTCGGGCCCGACTTCAGGAAGGGCATCACCAACGATGCGCCCGTGAGCAACGCGGACATCGTGCCGACGCTCGCGCATGTGCTGGGGTTTGAGTTCCCCGCGGGTGGGTTGTTGCGAGGCCGCGTCGCTCATGAGGCGCTGAAGGCGGGCGTGGATGCGCCAGCTCCCCGCACCCAGCGCGTCGTTTCGCCTCCGGCCGCCGGCGTGCACACCGTCCTTCAATATCAGGAGATGAACGGTGTGAGATATTTGCAGGCCGCGTGCTTCGTGCCCGAGACGATCACCGAGTGCCGGTGATCGTCGACGCCCAGCTGTAGCCTGATTTCGCCCTCGACGACGATCAACGCAGAGCACGCCGAGATCGCAGAGTAACGACAGATTCTTTGTCTCTGCGTGCTCTGCGATCTCTGCGTTTATCGTTGTGTCTTCTTCGCGAGCTGCCGGTAGTACTCCTCGATAGCCGAGCGGAAATTGGCCGGCACTTCATCCGAGCCCGAGAGCGCCAGCGAGTCCTGACTGGGCTCGGCCTTCTTTCGCAGGTTGAACTCAAACTGCTGGAGCCGTTCGAGCGCGGCGGCCTGGAGCTTTTCGAGACCCTTGGGATCCGCGTAGCCCCGGTCGTCGCCCAGCTGCTTGAGATCGCGAATGACATCCTCGAGATCGCGCGGGTTGACGCCCGCCGCGGCCAGCTCGCGCCGCAGTTGCTCGGCATCGCCCTGCCATTCGCGGAACTCGCGGGCGAACTGACGCGCATCGGTGGGGTTGAACGGCACGAACCCGGACGTCTGCGTGTCGCTGCCGTAGCGGGGACCGCCGCCGTAGGCGCCGTTCGGGTTTCCCACCTGTCCGCGCTGATTGCCGCCCTGCTGTCCGTTGGCCTGCTGACCCTGGCCCTGGCCACCTTGACCCTGTTGACCTTGCTGGCCCTGCTGACCTTGCTGGCCCTGCTGACCTTGCTGGCCCTGCTGACCTTGCTGGCCCTGCTGACCTTGCTGGCCCTGCTGACCTTGCTGGCCCTGCTGACCTTGCTGGCCCTGCTGACCTTGCTGGCCCTGCTGACCTTGCTGGCCTTGCTGACCTTGTTGGCCTTGCTGACCTTGCTGGCCTTGTTGGCCCTGCTGGCCCTGCCGACCTTGCTGGCCCTGTTGACCCTGCTGACCGTTTCTCGCTTGCGCCTGCTGCTGCCTCATGCGTTCGTTCAGCGACTCCAGGCCGCGCACCAGATCGCCCGCCTTGTCGGCGGCTCGCCCGAGCGCGTCCTTCTTCGACTGGTTGCCGAGCGCCGACTCCGCCTCGCCGATCTTGCGCTGCAGCGCGTCGAGGTTGGCGCCGATGTCGTCTTCCATCGCCTTGGCGTAGTCGCTCGGCGTGCCTCCGAGCTGCGCCCTCGAATATCGGATCTTCTCGCGCACGCGTTTGTCGCGAATCGTGCCGGCCGCCTCGTCGAGCTTGCGTGACGCGTCGCGCTGGTCGCGCCGCGTGTCGTTGGCGAGCGCCTCGAGGTCTTTCTGCAAGTCGGCGACCTTCTTGTCCATCGCATCCTTGCGCTGGCCAATCGCCTGGGCCTTCGCCTGGCGGTCGCCGCCGGCCTGCGCCTGCTCGAGGCCATTCACGTCGGACGCCACCTGCTTCTGCTCGCTGGCGAGCTGCTCGGCCCGTCTGCCGCGCGCTCTGGATGTCGCGTTGGGCGCGGTCGCCCTGATTACGGTCGAGCTTCTGTTGCGCCTGGCGCAGTTTGTCGAGCGCCGCGGTGGCCTGCGCGCCGCCGTCTTTCGACCCGTTGGCCGCGGCCTGCCGCATGGCGGCGGCGGCCTCGCGCATCTGGCGGGCGGCGTCGGCGAGATCCTGACGCTGCTGTTCGCGCGTCAACTGTTCGAGGCGGCGCGCCGCCTGCTCCAGCTCGTCGGCCAGCTGGCGCTGGCTCGCGCCGCCGCCCGAGGGCGAGTTGCTGCCGGCGGCCGCCATGCGGCGCTGCCGCTCGGCTTCCTGCTGCTGCCGCCGGGCGAGCTCCTTCAGCTTTTCCGCGAGCTCGTCAATCTGGCGATCGTTGCCTTGCTGCTCGGCCCGCTTCTGCATCTCGTACTGGTTCGCGAGCTTGTCGAGCTCGAGCTCGAACAGATCGGCGAGATCCTCGGAGAGCTGACTCTGACCGCCGCCACCCCCACCGCCTCCGCCCTGCCGCACCTGCGTTTCGTAGTTCTGCTCGGCATCCTGAAGGAGCTTGAGCGCGCGCTGCTCGGGCGACAGCGCTTCCTTGGCCTGTTGCGCCTTCAGATTCGATTCGGCGGTCTTCATTTCAGCCGACGCCTTCGGCAGCGCGTCTTGAATGATCTTGAAGGCCGGATCGACGACGCCCAGGCGCGCCTGGAGCTTGCCGACCAGTTCGTCCACCTGCGCGCGCAGTTTGGCCTGCGCGAGGTTGAGGAACACGACGTTCTCGCGGAACTTCTCGGCCGTGAGCTTCGGCTTGTCGCGCACGGTGTTGAACGTCGCCGCGACGATTTGCCGCTGCTGTTCTGACAGCTGGCCCACGTCGCCGCCGCCACCGCCTCCACCCCCGCCGGCTTGCGACTGCGCCGCCTTGTAGTCTTTCTTGAACGGCCGGATGTTGACGAAATAGATATCGCTCGTCGTCGTCTGCGGCCCGGAGGCGCCGTTGTTGTCCACCGCCTTGGCGTAGTACGAGACGAAATCGCCAGGCTTCAGTCCGAGCTCTTCAAGGTAGATCGTGTGGCCGGCTTGCACTTCCTGGAGCGATTTGCCGGGGCCGAACAGCTGCACGTTTTTCTCCGGCGCCGCCGTTCACCGAGTAGACGAGCTTCACGTCCTTCACGCCGAAGTCGTCGTTCGCCTTGGCTTCAACGAACACTTCATCCACCGGACTCGCCGAGCTGTCGCGGCCCGGTTTGCTGAACGACAAGACGGGCGGCTGGTCTTTGAGCACGTCGATCGTGTACTTGGGCGAGGCGTCCACCTGTTCGCCGTGGGGCCCCGTCAGCCCGATTCTGTAGAAGCCCTGTTCGTCCACCTTGAAACTTCCGGTCAGCGTGCCGTCGGCCTGGCGCGTCAACCCGTTCGTGCCCGACTCGTTCACGAGAATCCGGCCGTCAGGCGACGCCATGGTCGGCGTGATGCGCATGCGGATTTCCGTCCCGCGCAGCGCCGCGACGTCGCCGCCCGTGTCGACGTGTTGCGGGGGAAGTCCCGTATAGGCGGGGAAGTGATACTCGAGCTCGAGCTTGGCGACGGTCGGCAGGTCGAGCACGCTCATCGTAAAGGTCGGCGAATGAACGCCGTTCGATTCGATGAAGTACGTGGTGCCCCTCTCCAGGTGGAAGAGCATGCCCTCGAACGTCGCCGGATTGGCGCCCGGGACGAGGGGGATGCGCTCGAACTCCGCACCGGCCGAGGCGCGCGTCATCAGCGTCGCGTCCTTCGACGTGAACCCGACGAGACGCGCCGTCACGGGCTGGTCGGAGCCGCGCGGCACCTTCGCGTCGCCCGGTGTGACTTCGATGCTGTACGGGCTCGATTTTTCAGCCGCGCGCGTGACAATCAACAGCGCCGACAAACCCTGGCGCAGGTACGCGGGGCCCAGCACGACAAGCAGCAGCGCCGCCACGGCGACGCCGCCGAGCGTCATCACGTGACGCTTCAGCGCCTGCCGATCGACTTCGTGCCCGTGCTCGAGCGATCGGCACTGCGCGATCGCCTGTTCAACCAGCCGATCGACCAGGTGCGGCGAGTGTCCCTGGGCGATGGTCGAGTTGGAGGTCGCCTCGATCGCGCTCAGAATCGCGGCTTCGAGCGTCGGGTCGTTCTCCTCCAGGTACATCGCGACCTGCGTGTCCGACACCTGGCGGCGAATGGTCCGGGCGAGGAAATACCAGACGAGCGCCGCGAAGATGCCGATGGCCACGAACCGGAACAGGATGATGGCCGAGGGACTGAATCTGAGCGCCTGGAGGCTCGACGCCGAGAGGAACAGCGCCAAGAGCGTCCCCGCCACGACGACGACCGCCCCGCGCAAGGCCAGGCGCTGGCGCCAGCGGCTTCGCACCGACCGGATGACCTCGAGGAGTTCGGCGCGACGGTCCATGGGGCTGCCTCCAAAAAGGGGACTAGGGGCTAGGGGCTAGGGGCTGGGGACTAGGGGCGCCCTTGATCCCAGCCCTAGTCGCTAGCCCCTGACCCCTAGCCCCTACTTAATGCAAAGCTTACAGGAATCTCTCGCCCTGCGACAGCCGATTCGACACGACGGTTTCGACCGCCATGAGCAGCAGGCCGGCCAGCAAGAGGTACCACCACAGGGCCTGTCGCTTCTCTGATTCTTTGACGTCGAACTCGGTCGTTTCGGCCTGAGTGCCGGCGACAACCGCGGTGGGCGTGGCGTGACCCGTGACGGCGGCGACCAGTTCGCTCGGGTCGAGCGGCGTCAGGTCGGACTCGGCGGGATCGATATTGACGGCAATGGCCTGGGTCGATGACGTTTCAGTTCCCGCGCCCCCGGCTGGCCGAACCTCATAGACGCCCTGTTCGTCGAGCTCGAGCGGCCCGGCGGATGTGACGCGCTTGCCGGACGGCGTCACCACGAGCCAGTTGCGGCGCGCCTGGGTCAGCACCGACACGTCGACGACTTGTCCCACCGTCAGCCACGACCTGGGCGATTCGAACTGCGCGAGATACTTCACGAGCTGGTGGACGAGCGGCAGATAGATGGGTTGACGTGGGAGATCGCTGTACGAGTCGTCGACCGCCGACGTCCATGCGATGACGCGGCCCAAGCCCACTTTTCGCTCCGCCGCGGCCACGGCGCCGTCGTCGAACCGCGCGAGAACGCGATCGGAGGGGCCGGTGGTGAGGGCCCGGTATCGGTAGATCTTGGCGACGGAGAAGTTGCCGCTGCCGGGAGCCTTGAAAATCTCGAAGATGGCATGACCGTAGTCGAGGAAGCCGAGCGTCGCGCCGCGGCCAGAGGTCCGATCGACGGTCTGGCCCAGGGTGCCGGGCAGCAGCTGGGCCTCGCTTTGCGGCCAGCTGGTGTGGTCGCCGGTGACGACGAGCAGGCCGCCGCCGCCCTCGACGTACTTCTTCAGCACGCCGTTGGCGCCCGCCGACGGGAAGCTCACGTCGTTGAGGATGACCACCGACCGCTTGTCGAAGTGCGCCGGCGTCACGCGCGTCACAGGCACGACGTCGGTCTTGAACACGGGCGCCGTGCCGATGGCCAGCGCCTGCGAGAGATACAGGGCCGAATCGCGGGCGTCCGCGTTGGTGACGACGAGCAGCGACACCGGCGCGCTTGGCGAGATCGTGAAGTGAAAGACGTTGTCAGCCGGCAGCGGGTCGGTGCCCGCACGCACCGTGCCCTTCACCGTGGGCTTGTCCACGGTGAACTGCGTAAAGGCGACTGACGTGGTGGCGTTGGCGCCGATCTTCGCGTGCTGCGTCTGAATCTGGTGGCCTTCGATTTCGAGCGTCACCGGGACGTCGGCCAGCGGTGCATTACCTTTGTTCGCGATGCCGGCCGACACGGTCACGCGCTCCTGCCCCGAGAATGACGCGCGCGCAAACGTCACCGACGGAATCGCCACGTTGTTGGCGTCGGGTGAGGCCACTGACACCGGCGTCACGGTGTAGCCCTCGGGGAAGTGGACGTCTTCGGACCCCGTCCAGCCGGCGCGCTGGAAATCGCTGATGAGCACGGTTTCGCGGCGGGTGGCCTGCGACCGGCTGAGGATGCTTTCGGCCAGCTTCAGGGCCGGACCGTAGCGCGTCGCGTCCGCATCGACCTTGGCGGCGTCGATGGCGGCGTCGAGCCGTCCGCGATCGGAGGTGGCGCGCATGCTCTCTTCGGCGTTGCGGCTGAACAGCACCAGCGTGGCGCGGTCGTTCGCGCCGAGCGCGCCGACGGCCCGCCGCGCGGCCTCGCGCGCGCGCTGCCAGTGATCGCCGTACCCCATGCTCGCCGAGTGGTCCAGCAGGACGACGAGCTCGCGGCTCCCGCCGGCGGCGGCCGCCGCGACCGTTTCGTTGCGGAAGAACGGCCGCGCGAACGCGGCCACGATCATCAGCAGGGCCGCGCAGCGCATGACGAGGAGCGCCCAATGGCGGATGCGGCGGCGGCGAACCGACTGATACGGAATGCGCTGGACGAACATGAGCGACGGGAACTGGATCACGCGTTTTCGTTCGCGCTGAATCAGGTGCACGAATATCGGGATGGCGATGGCGGCGCCGGCGAGCAGGAACAGGGGGGTCAGGAAAGACATCGTTCAGGGTTCACGGTTCAAGGTTCAGGGTTCACGGTTCATCGGACGCGCATCAGGCGTTCGCGGGACGACAAATAGCTGAAGAGCGATCGGTCGAGGGGCTCGGCCGTGTTGACGAGCGTGTAGTCGATGCGATGCTCGGAAAACCTCGTCGTCAGCGCGTTGATGTGCTCGCGAATCAGCTGGCGGTATTCCTTCGCGAACGATTCGGGCACCACCGGAATCTGCTCGCCGCTCTCGAGGTCTTCGAAGCTCGACGCGTCCTTGTAGCCGAAGTCGAGCTCGGCCGGATCGAGGACGTGAAACACGATCAGCTCGCTGCCCTGGAACCTGAGTGGCTTGACGGCCTCGAGGATGGCGTCGGGGTCCTCGTAGAAATCAGAGATGAGCACGAGGATGCTCCGGCGTTTGAAGTGTTCGGCCATGTCTTTGAGCGGCTTCGTCAGGTCGCCCCGCCGTTCGGCCTTCGCGCGATCCAGGGTGTGCAGCAGCACGTTGAAGTGCTTGGCGGACGAAGGCACGTAGTCGACGATGTCGTTGTCGAACGTGATGATGCCGACGCGGTCGCGCTGCCGGTGCGCGAGGTACGCGAGGCAGGCGCCGAGGTAGCTGCTGTACTCGAGTTTGGTCACACCGTTGCTCGCGAAGCTCATCGACTTCGAGATGTCGATGAGCAGCGAGAAGTTGGTGTTCGTGTCGGCCTCGTACTGTTTGACGTAGAAGCGATCGGTTCGCGCATACAGCCGCCAGTCGACCCGGCGGATGTCGTCGCCGGCCACGTAGCCGCGGTGCTCGGCAAAGTCGATCGACGCGCCGAAGAACGGCGCCCGGTGCAGGCCGTTGATGAAGCCGTCGACCACCGTGCGTGCCAGCAGTTCGAGGTTGCCGATCCGGGCCAGGATCTTCGGATCGACAAACTGCGCCCCCGGCATCGGATTGGCGTTGGGCGAGTGTTGCTGCATAAGGTGAATCGTGAATTTGGTAATTGGGTAATTGGGTAATCTGGTAATTGATTGCCCGATTGCTCCGGTGCCCGATTACTCGATTACCCGATTATTCGATTACCCAATCACATTCCTGATTTCGGGACCGGCACCATCGAGAGGAGCTCGTCGATGATGGAGTCGGTGGTGATGCTTTCTGATTCGGCGCGGAAGTTCGTGAGCACGCGGTGCCGCAGCACCGGGTGGGCCATGGCGCGGATGTCGTCGTAGCTGACGTGATAGCGGCCGTTCGTGATCGCGCGGGCCTTGGCGCCGAGCACGAGGTACTGCGCGGCGCGCACGCTGGCGCCAAACGCCACGTATTTCTTCACCGTGTCTGGGGCGTTCTTCGCCTTCGGCCGGCTCGTCCGGACCAGATGCAGCGCGTAGCGCATCACCGGCTCGGCCACCGGCACCCGGCGCACCAGCCGCTGGAAGGCGATGAGGTCGGGCCCGGTGACGGGCCGGTTGAATTTCGGCTCCTGAATGGACGTCGTCGTCCGCACGACGTCGAATTCTTCGTCTTCAGGCGGGTGCTCGATCACGATGTGGAACATGAAGCGATCGAGCTGCGCCTCCGGCAGGGGATAGGTGCCTTCGAGCTCGATGGGGTTCTGGGTGGCAAACACGAAGAACGGCTCGTCGAGCGTGTAGGTGCGGCCCTGAATCGTGACGCGGTGTTCCTGCATCGCCTCGAGCAGCGCCGACTGCGTTTTCGGCGGCGTGCGGTTGATTTCGTCGGCCAGCACGATGTTCGCGAAGATCGGACCGGGCGCGAACACCATCTGGCGCCGGCCGGTCGTGGCGTCTTCCTGGATGATGTCGGTGCCCGTGATGTCGGACGGCATCAGATCCGGCGTGAACTGGATGCGGTTGAACTTGAGCTCCAGCACCTGCGCCAGCGTGGCGATGAGGAGCGTCTTGGCCAGGCCCGGGACGCCGACGATCAGACTGTTGCCGCCGACAAACAGCGTCTGCAGCACCAACTCGATGACGTCGGCCTGTCCGACGATCCGTTTCTGCAACTCGGCGATGATGAGCTTGCGTCCCGCATTCATGCGGTCAGCAAGCGCCACATCGTCCACCGACTCAAGCCCGGAGACACTCTGCTGGAGATCCACTGGCCCCCCCCTCCCGCGATGCTAGAACTGCCTAATGACTCAATGACCCGATTACCCAATTACCCAATTACCCAATTACCAAATTACCAAATTACCCGATTCCTAGTGTGTCATCCCGTACATGATGTAGTTCACGCCGAGCTTGTACGCCTGGTTCGATTCGTCGATCGGCCGGAAGCCGGTGGCCGAAAACTCCCAGAAGTCCGCGATGTCGGTGTTGTGATTCGCGATGACCATCAGCCGCTTGGTCGGGTCGTTGTCTTCGAACAGACCGAGGATGTCGACTCTCCCTTGATCGTAGGACTGCGGGATGATGTCGAACGACTCGATCTTGAAGAACGAGTCGAAGATGGCCATCTTCGGATCCATCACGACGAACCGGCCCTCCGGCAGCACGCGGCGCATATTGGTTTCGAAGTTGGCCCATCCGCCGCCTCCGCGGTAGTCGCTCCGGAAATCGTCGAAGATGACGAAGCCGCCTTTCTTCAGGTACGCGCGCAGGCCCGCCGCCTCCTTGTCGTTCATCTCCCAATAGCCCGCTTCGGTCATGTAGGCGACCGGGTATTTGAACAGATTCGGATCGTCCAGGGCGAGGACGCTCGTCTCTTCGACGTGAGCGTTCAGGTAGCTGACCTCGTTCATGATCTTCATGAGGTTCACTTCGGCCCTGGCGCCGCCCCGCCGTAAATCCGGCACATAGCCGTGCGCCCATGCGGGAAGCCCGCGATAGTAGGTGCCGCCCGGCCCCGAGGTATAGCGGATTCGCGCGAACGTGAACTTGCCGTCGTACGGGATGTTGCGCGTGGGCGGTTCGTAGCCGGTGTTATCCGAAAAGAACCGCTGCGCGAATGCCGTACCGGCCGCCAGGCAGACTGACAGAAGAGTCGCCGCGCAGAATGTGAACATGCGGCGGATCATTTCTGGTTCCCGCGGTCGCGAATCGCGCGTGTCTTCACGGCGAGGTCGGTGAGCAGCTTTTCCATCTGCCGGTCGTACTCGGCCGGGTCCATCGACTCTTTGCGCAGCTTCAGCGCGGCCACCTGATCCTCCAGTGTCCGCTGCGCGTCGAGCAGCGCCCGAAGCTCCGGGTCCGTGACGCGGGCCGTGGCCGCGGCCCGGGCCCGCTCGGATTCCAGAAACAACGTCGCGGCGAATTTCCCCTCGCGGCCGTCGTCGAGCGTCGCGTGCTCCGTGAGAATCGTTCCCGCCTTCGTATACACGGCCGCGACTTTGGCCTTCGCGTACTCGAACGCTTCAGCCACCGACACGCGGCCGTTCCGATCGGTGTCCGCCGTGCTGTCCTTGAATGCCTCGGCGAAAAACGGCGCAAACCGCGTTTCGTTGCGCTCGCCGCCGGTTTTGGTGGCCGTCACGATGGTGCGGCCGGGGCCGGCCAGCGCGGCGAGGAATCCGCCGCTCGAGCTGGCGGTGTTGACGAACACGATCCGCTGGGCCGGGAGCTTCCCGAGCAATCGCGCGTAGTCCTCAGCCGTCAGGTCGGGGCCCGGCAGGCTGAGCGCCGCCAGCCGGCCGTCAAAGCTCCCGTGCCCGATGAGGACGATGAACACTTCGTCTGCCGGCTGAGCGCGGGCGGCGATGGCGGCGAACGTCTTTTCCACGTTCTCGCGCGTCGATCGGTCACGAATCCGCGCGGTATCCCGTTCGGGCTTCTCTGCCAGATAGGTGATGGTGTCGTCGGTCAGGCCGCCGCGGGTTTTCGCCGCGTCGATGATCGTCGTGGCCCACTGATGAAACTGCGCCGCGTGTTCGTCGTCTCCACCGAGGCCGGCGATGACGAGCAGGTGGGTGTCTTGTGCGGACGCTGGCCGCGCCGATGCGAACACGGCCACGGCCAGCACAGCGACGAGTAGGGGCTGGAGGCTAGCGGCCAGGGGTTTCATGCCAGCCCCCGCACGCGGCGGTAGGCCCACTCGGTGCCCATCAGCCCGAGCAGCAGGATCAGGAGGATGGGCATGTCCCACAGATCGCGCTCTTCAACCACCGTGACGCCGCGTCCCGTATAGCTGACCGCTTCGGGCAGCGCCGCCGCGTCCGCGGGCGTGAAAAACCGCCCGCCCGTTTCTTCGGCGATGCGCTTCAGCAGCGATCCGCGCATGGCCGCGTCGAAATACTCCGCGTCGCCGGCCGACGCCCGCACGTGGACAGTCGCGTTGCCGAGCGTCTTCTGATCGCCGCTCGATCGCGCGGCGTTGACGTTGATCGCGTAGACGCCCGCCTCGTCGGGCACGAAGTTCGCGCGATAGTCGCCGTCGCGCGTGACGATCCACTGCATCGGCAGCTCGGTCTTCTTGCCGGAGGGAGAGGTGACCGTGGCCACGACGTGGCTGTCGTTGACGTCGGTGAACGCCGTATCCGCCACCTGCGCCGAAATCTTCACCGCTTCGCCCGGCTCCACGCGGTCTTGCGACGTCGTCACCTCGACCTGATCGGGCACGCCGTCGACGAGCCAGCGGACGAGCCGACGCCAGAACGTGGCGTGCGTCGTGTCCTCGACCGCCATCTTGGCGTCCATGCGCCACAGCCACGAATCCTGAATCGGCATCGCGAGCGCCTTGCCGCGGCCGTACCGCTGATACGCGAGCACCACTTGATCCTGCCGGCGGCTGTCGGACGCGGTGAGAAGCGTGGTGGCGCCCGGCTTCACCTCGTGAATCGGGTTGACCGCGCTCACTTCCGGCATGTCGTTCCACCGGTTCGTCGAGTTCAACTCGGTGTCCGCGATCTGGGTGACCGGTGAGGACGCGCCCGCGCGCGTCGGCCGCACGGCGAGCGTGCTCAGGTAAGACGACGTCGGTCGGCCGCCGTCCGACTCGATGACGACGGGCAGGGCTTCGCCGACCGGCGTGCCGGCCCATCCGCCCTCGGCAAACGCCCGGCGGCCGCCGAGCATCAGCAGGCCGCCGCCTCGCTTGTTCACGAAGTCGGCAATCATGCGCAGCTGATCGGGCGTGAATGCGGCGGCTTCGACGCTCCCGAGAATCAGGCCGCGGTAGGCAAACAGCTCGTCGCGCGTTTTCGGAAAACCGCCCGCCAGTTCCTCCGGCGTCGCCACCTCGCGCCGATAGTATTTGTTCTCGGCCGTCCGAATCAGCATGACGACCTGGAGGTTCTTGTCGTTCTCGACCGCCTGGTGCACGAACTTCGCTTCGGCCCGCGGCTCGCCTTCGAAGTAGAGCACCTTCTCCTTGCGGTCGCGGACCTCGAGCAGCGCGTCACGCGTGTTGTTCTGCGTGACCTCTTCGCCCGCCTGCGCCGGCACGCGGAAGCGGAACAGCCGCGCGCCCGCTTCATTCGCCGTAAACCGGACTTTCGTCGTGAGCGACTGGCCGTCCGGCGGAAGCGTCACCTGCTGGGTCGTCACGATTCGGCCCTGGTCTTCCACGTTCAGCGGCACGGTCTGGCCGCCGTAGCCGGTCTGAGACACGACGACGTCCACGACGAGCGACGTGCCTTTCAGGACCGCCCGCGGCGTTTCGACCCGCGTGATCTGGATGTCGCGGGTGAAGCGCTCCTGGCCGACGCCGACCGTAAACACGGGAATGGACCGGGCCTTCAGGCTGGCCAGCGATTCGTCGAGCGAGGCGTCCGACGTGTCCGCGCCGTCGGTGACCATCACGAGCCCGGCGAGCGGCAGTCCGGAAAGCTCGTCGCGCGCCCGCTCGAGCGCGTCGCCGAGCTTCGTTGAGGTGCCGTCGTACTTGAGCTCGGCTGCCGATCCGAGGCGGCCGGCCGAGGTGGAGAATCTGAAGAACCGGAGGACGAACCGCTGCTGCAGCGCCTTCAGCAGCGGGCTGTCGGCGCCGCCCAGCTCGCGTTGCACGAACTGGCTGCGGGGCTGGCCGTCGCGGTCCGCAATCATCATGCTGCGGGAGTCGTCGATGAGGACGCCCAGGAAGTTCTGTTGCGGGACGGCGGCCTTGAGGATCAGGGTCGGCCGGATCAGACAGAACAACAGCACGGCCACCAGCGTCAGCCGCAGCGCGATCAGGACGGCCTTGTCGCGAGACGGACCTTCGCTTGCGATCGACCGGTACGTGACCAGCACGCCAGCCGCGACCGCTGCCGCCACCAGCAAGGCGACGACGACCGGGCGGGAGGTGCCCAGCACGAAGTCTCCTTGTTGAAAGACCAGGAGCGGATATTTGAAGAGGAACCGGAAAGCCGCGTCCAGCATCCAGGCGCCATTCTACGTCGCCTTCTCATATTATTTGTAGGGGACATGCCGAGGCTTGCCGTCGCCACCACCAATCAGGGAAAACTCCGCGAGATCCGGCAGCTGCTCGACGGACTGCCGTTCGAGCTGGTGACGCTGACGTCGTGGCCGGATGTGGCCGCTCCGGAAGAGGTCGGCGCGACATTTGCCGAGAACGCCCGGGCGAAAGCGCTCTACTATGCCGCGCAGACAGGCGAATTGACCGTTGCCGAAGACTCGGGTCTGGAGATCGACGCGCTCGACGGGGCCCCGGGCGTCGAGTCGGCGCGCTTCGGCGGACAGGGTTCCACCTATCCCGAGAAGTTCGCGCTCATTTACGACGCGCTCCGCGCCAAGGGCGTCACAAACAGCCCGGCGCGATTTGTCTGCGCACTTGCGCTCGTACGCGATGGCCAGGTGTTGTTCGAAACGCGCGGCGTCGTCGCTGGCGCCGTCGCACCCGAGCCCAGGGGGAGCGGCGGGTTCGGCTACGACCCGATCTTCTTCTTCCCGCCGTTCGGCTGCACACTGGCGGAAGCCGGAGATCGAAAGGCGGCGGTCAGCCACCGCGGCGAGGCATTCCGCGCGCTTCGCGGCTTCCTGACCACGACGTACAACGAAGAGAACGCGAAGTAATTGTCTCCAACGTACAACGCAGAGACCGCAGAGGACGCAGAGCAATTCGTTCTTAAAGAGCAATTCGTTCTTAGGAAAACTCTGCCTAAGAGACTCTGCGATCTCTGCGTGCTCTGCGTTGTACGTCGTCGTCGTTTACTTGACGAGGTGACCGACGATGGCGCGCTGCTTCTCGATGAGGAGACGGATGCCGGCATCGGCGAGGTCGAGCAGGCGGTCGAGCGCCGTCGCGGCCGAACGGGATCGCCTTCGGCCGTGCCCTGCACCTCGATGAACCGCCCGTCGCCCGTCTTGACGATGTTCATGTCCACTTCGGCGCGCGAGTCGTCCTCGTACGCCAGGTCGAGCAGCGCTTCGCCGTCCACGATGCCGACGCTGATGGCGGCGACGTAGTCGGTCAGCGGGATCGTGCGGAGGACGTCACGCTCGCGCAGCTTCTCGAGCGCCAGCGCCAGCGCGACGAACGCGCCGGTAATCGAGGCCGTGCGCGTCCCGCCGTCGGCCTGGATGACGTCGCAGTCGATCCAGACCGTCCGTTCGCCGAGCGCCGGGAGATTGGTCACCGAGCGCAGCGATCGCCCGATGAGCCGTTGAATCTCCTGCGTGCGGCCGCCGACCTTTCCCGAGCGTCGCCTCACGCTGCATCCGGGTGCCGGTCGCGCGCGGCAGCATGCCGTATTCGGCGGTCACCCAGCCCTTGCCGGTGTTGCGGAGGAACGGCGGCACGCGATCCTCGACGCTCGCCGTGCAGATGACACGCGTGCGTCCGGCTTCGATGAGCACCGACCCTTCCGCGTGTTCGAGGTAGTTGGGCGTGAGGAGCGTGTCACGGAGTTGGTTGGACGGCCGCTGGTCGGAACGCATCGTTCGATTCCTATTCCACCCAGTGACTCAGGTTCTTCGCGAGTGGCCGCCGCAGATCGATGTGGCCCGCCAACGTCTCCACTTCCTTGCCGTCCACAAGCACCTGAACCGCCGTCACCCCCGGCAGGTTCATCGTCAGCGCATTGACGATGGTGTAGACCGTCAACAGCTCGTCGAGCGAACCGCCGGAATGGCCCGTGACGATGGCGCCGCTCAAGTCGACGTAGGCCTCGCCGTTCGGCGTCAGATAGAGCGCGCGAAGCGTGGTTCCTGGCGGCACGGCCGACACGAACGGCGGGGCGACGGGCGCGAGCTGGGCCTTGACGATCTCCTGCGCCTGCTCGGCGGAGCCGTCACCGTACGGAACATCCCGCTCGACACCGGCGAGGTGTCTGCCGTCGTCAGACACGTAGAACAGCCGTGCTTTGATCTTGCGCCCCGTCGTCGCGGCCGCCGCCGGAGGCGGCGGCGCCGGTGGTGTCGAGCGACCGTACCGCCGCGGCAGCCCCACGAACAGGAGCCATGCCACGGCCGCGGTGGCGATCGCCGCGGCGCCAACGGCCAGAGCGCGCGGCCCCGTCATGACGTCATGATGCGATGCCCGTGGTGCGCTTCACCGGGCGGTACCGTTTGTCGAGCCGCGTCGCTTTTCGTCGAGCACGTCGCGATACCGCACCATCGCGTCGATCACAGCCTGCACGAACGTGTTCTGAAACTCGGCGCCCGCAAGCTGCTTTTCCTGGTCGGGGTTCGTCAGGTAGCCCATCTCGATCAGCACGGCCGGCATGTTTGCCGATTCGAGCACGCGGAGCGGCGCCGACGTAACCGGGCGATCCGAGAGCGGCACCCGATCGTGGAACTGTTCCTCGAGGAGGGCGGCCAGCGCGCTCGAGTGCTCGACGTGCGCAATCTGGGCGAAGTTCCAGGGGACGAACTCGATGTCGCGCGACCCTCCGCCAAAGGCCGGCACGTGCTCTGGGGTGAGGGCGGCGCGCGCGAGCCGCCCGGCATCGCCCTCGAAGGCCGCGGTGTAGAGCAGCGCGCCGCTCGTCGAAGTCCGCAGCGACGCGTTCGCGTGGAGGCTGATGAACAAGTCGGACTTGTTGTTGTTGGCGAGCGCCGTGCGCTGATCGACCGGCACGTTGCGGTCGTCGTCACGCGTCAGCAGCACGCGGATGCCGAG
Source organism: uncultured Acidobacteriota bacterium (assembly GCA_963755195.1). Taxonomy (GTDB): domain Bacteria; phylum Acidobacteriota; class Vicinamibacteria; order Vicinamibacterales; family CAVVIG01; genus CAVQJU01. The sequence goes on from CAVWIZ010000004.1 coordinate 755,270, forward strand.
CCGCGCTTCGATGGCGGCCTTGAGCCGCCGGGCGACGGCAAGCGTGATGTCCTTCTCCGTGGCCCCCTCGGCCCCTTTCGAGCCCTCGTCGTCGCCGCCGTGGCCGGGATCGATCGTGATCGTCCGAATGGTCGCCGGCGCCGGCATGAGCGCGCTGATGTCGGGCGCCGGCGGCGGAGAGGCAGCGGCGAGCCCCGGTGAAGGCGCATTGTCGGGCAGCAACGCAGCCACGTCGATCACCAGGCGCATCGCGTTGTCCACCGGCAGACTCGAGGCCCTGAAGCTGCCGAACCGTGTCCCCAGATCGACGACGATCGTCGTGGCGTCGGCCACGCGAACCGCCGAGACGACGCCGGGAGTGGTGAACTGCAGGCCCGGGTTTGAGACGTCGAGCGTGTCGGCGTCGAAGCGAATCGTCAGGCGCTCGTTGTCCTGCGTGACGGTGCTGGTTGCGCGCGGCGTCGCGTCGATCGTCAGCCGCCCGCCGGCGCCGACGGTTTCGTAGCGCATCTGCACGCGCGGCACCCGCACATCGCCGACCAGGAGCAGCCGCGACGGCCGGCGGAGCTCGATCTTCGCGTCGTACACGAGCGCAAGCGCACGGCTGATGAACTCGGCCGGTACCAGCCATCGGCGTGCCGGCGCGGGGCCCCGAGCCGGAGGCGCCGGAAGCGAGATGAGCCGGCCCGCCACGGATGCCAGCGCCTGGTCGAGCGTGAGGACAATGGTCTTGCCTTTGTACGTGACGGTGATGGCGCCGAGCGTATCCTCCCGTACCGCGAGCTGGAACATCGTGGCGAGATCGTCGAGCGCGACGAAGTCCTGCTCGTTGACCACCGTGGTCGGCAGGCTGCGGCGGCTGTCCTTGGAGAGGACCGTGAATGGGACCGGTTGACTAGACAGAAGGTGCGGGAACACGACCACAAAGAACACGACGAGCACAAAGAAGGCTGCGAACTGCCTTTGTGCTCGTGCGCGTTGTGGTTCTGTCAATTGAGGATCTCAGTCCTTGAGATCCCATTCTACCGGAAGGGCTCAAGGCTGAAGGCTACGGGCTCGCAGCCCTTGGCACTCAGCCCTTTGCCCTGTCGGTTCGCGGTCAGTATGCCCGGTACGTGATCGTCTGGCCCGGGCGAACGTTCACGTCGAGGCTCACCGGCGGCGGTCCACCCTGTGGCGGCTTGATCTCGATGTGGTGCGCACCAGGTTCGAGATTGACGCGTTGGAACGTGCCGTCGAAGTCGTCAACGATACCCACGTAGTAGCCGTCGGCGTAGACCGCGGCTTCGGGCGGCGCGTCGGTGATGCGAACGCCGCCATACGCCGACACCGCGTAACCGGTCGCAACGTACCCGCCGTAGGGGTAGCCATAGCCGCCGTAAGCGTACCCATACGGGTAACCGTAACCCAAGCCGAAGCTCAGGCTAAGCCCGTACGGATAGTAGCCGTAGCCGTAGTACGGGTACCCATAGTAGGGGTAGCCGTAATATCCGTAGTAGCCGCTGTACCTCGGCCCGTAGTAGTGGTTCCCACCATAGTGTCCGCCGCCGCCGTGCGGCGGCCCGCCCCCGCCGGTTCGCGGTACGGCAGTGCCGACCGTGGCTCCACCCCGAGGTACCGCGCGGCCAGCAGCCGAGCCGCCCCCTCCGCCTCCGCCTCCGCCTCGGCGTTGGCCGGCATCAGCCAAGCTGACGCCGCCGCCAACAAGGAACAGCGCCAGAGCCCCGGTAATGATCAGTTTGGTGTTCATACCGATATCCTCAACCTCTGTCCCCGCAACTTTGCTGCCAACGAGACCTGCTGAGTTTAGGCCCAGAATCACAGGTCTGTCTTTCCGACCGTCCTCGATTCACTACTTACAACTGTAGCTCGCCGGATCTTCGGCACTGCCGCTTCCTTTATATATCGCCGTCCGAGGGTATTGGCAAACCAGGCGCTTTCCGACCTCCATCCCGTCTTTGAAGTGCGAGACGATGAGCTGGTCGGGAGCCTTGCCGTCTTCCTTCCACTGTTCGATCAGGTTGAGGGCGTTGAAGTTGAAGTTCTCGGCGCCGTTGGTGCCGGGGCCGTGCCCCATTCCGGGCACCATGAAGAAGCGCATCGACTCCCGAACCGTCCTGGCGCCCAGTTTCGCGAGGACGGCGTTGTAATAGTTAATGGCGACCTTCGGCGGCACCGCGGTATCGTTCCAGCCTTCGACAAGCAGGAGCTTCCCGCCGCGCGCGAAGAACTTGCCCAGGTCCGGATCGACGGCGTTCACTGGCTGGATTTCCGGCCGGTTCGAGGCCGTCACGTCGCTGTCGAAGTTGATCGGTCGCGTCTTGTAGTCCCAGTTCGGATCTTTGAACACATAGTACTTGAAGAACTCCACGGGGATCCCGAGCGGCACCTCGCCGCCTGCGAGCTGCGCCCAGCCGAGCTCGCTGCCCGGGTAGAGGGGTGAGTAGATTTCCTCGCCCGTCCGCGGGTTTTTCGGGCCGGCGTAGATCTTTCTCGCGGCTTCGACTTGCGCCGCCGTCAGGCAGGCCTGCTGGTCGTTGTTCCCGGGACCGGTACAAATTGTCACGGCCGGGTCGAACGTGCAGTGCACGACGTCGCCGACGATGCCGTCCTTGATGCCGTCGAGGCCGTCGCAGGCCTCGAGCGCGGCCTTGTGGAGCACCGGATACTTTTCGGGCGGAATGAAGCTCGCCGCGTCCTTGTGCGTCGCCTGCCAGATCCACATCTGGCCGAAGGTGTGGCGCGTCAAGTAGGACGACATGCCGGTCACACTGATGGTGTCGTAGTCCTCGGGATACCGTTGAGCGGAACTGAGCGCGGCGATCGTTCCGCCTCCGCCTTCGGCCATGTACGAGAGCTTCGGCGCGGCGCCGTAGAACGCCTTGATCAACGCCTTCGACGCCACCGTCATCTCGTGCGTCGATCGGTACCCGAAATCCTTGATCTTCTCGGGATGCTCCATCGCGTAGCTCGAGTCGCCGTCATGGCCTGTGTTGTGGCCGGCCGCGGCGTACCCCGCTCGAACAGCGGCCGCGAGCGGGCCCGCGTTCACGCCGGCGCCGCCGCCGAGCCCGCCGTTGCCGGTGCCGCGGAACTTGCCGTTCCAGCCGGCGGCCCGACTACGCTCTTCCGAGCTACGTCGAGGCGCGCCGGAGCCTTCGGCGGAGGCGGCGGGCAGCCAAAGCTCCATCTTGATGTCCGAGTCGGCCGTCGGCCTGAGGGTCGCCTGGACCCGGCAGAATGCGGGCACATCGGTGAACTGCGGCCCGCGGCCTCGCGCGCCGGCGGGTGCACCGCGTCCCGCGGGGGGAGTGAAGGCGCCCGCCGCCACTGGCTGTGCCATCGTGACGGTCGTGTTGGGCAGCGACAGCGCCGACAGACTCTCGCAGGTCGCGCCCCGACTCTGCGACGTCGCGCTCCGTCGCTGAGCGCCGAAGCCTTTGGCGGAGACGGCGACTGCGGGGCTGCTGACCGCCAGCACGGCGATCACGGAGAAGCAGGCGAACGCCGGGCGTGTTGACGTCATGATGCGGCGAATATTGCGCCAAACGTCCGCGACGGTCAATTGGAACAGGTGGTTCCGCGGTCGGGCACACGGAGCCTGATAAAATTCAGCATCATTCCTTTTTTCTTACTGTGGAGGCTTTCTGATGGTGAGGACGGCTTTGGGGAAGGGCTTGTTTGGAATCGGAATCCTGGTTGGCATGGTCAGCTTGATGGCCCAGTCGGCGAGCACGCCCGCGGCGCCGGCCGCCGCGGCGTCGGCAGCCAAAATCGCGCGGGGTAAGTACCTCGCGACCATCGGCGCGTGCAACGACTGTCACTCGCCCAAGATCGACCCGCAGCAACACCCCGATCCGAAGCGCCCGTTCTCCGGCCGGCCGCAGACGACCATGGCGCCGTCGCAGAACCCGGCTGAGATTCACGCGTCACTCGATCTGACGGCGTGGGCGGGTCCCTGGGGCGTCAGCTACGGCGCGAACCTGACGCCCGATCCGGAAACCGGGTTGAAGAGGCGCTACACCGAGGCGTCGTTCATCAAGACGCTGCGCACGGGAAAGAAGCCGGAGGGTGAAGACCTGCTGCCGCCGATGCCGTGGGAGCTCTACAAGGTGATGTCGGACGACGACTTGAAGGCGCTTTACGCGTATCTCCAGACGATTCCCGCCATCAGGAACAACGTGAGGAGCGCCGTGGCCGCCGAAGCCGGCCAGCGCGACGAAAAAGTAGCGACGGCAGTACAATCAGCCGGTTATGGGTTCCGAACTGGACGCCAACCAGGTCCAGATTCAACGCATCGTTTCGAGCAAGGCGTTCAAGACGTCGGAGGTGCATCGAAACCTCCTGAACTACCTGGCCGAAAAATCGCTGTCGGGGGATGCGCAGCACCTCAAGGAATATACCGTCGGGCTGGATGTGTTCGGGAAGCCGGCCACCTACGATCCTCGGCAGGAGTCGGTCGTCAGGATGCACGTCGGCCGGCTCCGCCAGAAGCTGACCGAGTATTACCGCACGGAAGGCCAGGCCGATCCCGTCATCGTGGACCTGCCGAAGGGCGCGTTCACGCTGACGTTCGCGCTGCGACCGATCGTTGACGTGGAACCAGCGCCGGTGCTGCTGCCGCCGCCGTCCATTTCGACCCGTGAGATCGTGCTGGTGGCGTCGCTGGTGCTGGCGATTGTCTTCGCGGGCTACTTCGGTGTGCGTCTCTTGCGCGCCGAGAAGACGGCCGCCGCCGTATCGCCGTTGCCGTGGACGCCGGAGCTGCAGCAACTGTGGGGGCCGCTGCTGTCGTCGGATCGCCCGCTGATGGTGACGCTCTCGACCGATCCGTTTCAGAAGACCGCGCAGGGCGTGTCGTTTTCGACGGGCGCCTCAGGCATGACCGGCGTCGGCACGGCGAACGCCGCGTTTCTCCTTGGCCAGTTCCTCGGCCAGCGCAAGCGCAACGTGTTTCCCATTCGGAGCGACCTGCTGTCGATGGGCGAGATTGCGATGGGAGATGTGATTTTCGTCGGATCGACGGTGGGGAAGCCCCAGATTCAAGCGATTCCGCCGGTCGATCAGCCGTTCATCCTGACGCCAGAAGGTGTCAGGAACCTGAAGCCGGCGCCGGGCGAGCCTGCGTTCCTGGCCGATGCGTCCAAGGGCGGGCAGGACTTCGAGGAGAGCCACGCGCTCATCAGTAACCTTCCGGGGCTCTATGGCAACGGCAAGATCCTCTACCTGTCCGGGAATACGATCGCCAGCGTCATGGGAGCGGTGCAGGCGCTGACCGATCCGGACCTGGCCAAGCAATTGGTGTCGAGCCTGCGGACGCCGAACGGTTCGTTGCCCCGGTTCTACCAGGTGGTTCTGAAAGTCAAGGGGATGGACGACACGCCCATAGACATTTCTTATCTCTTTCACCGCGAGCTCCAGCTGTCGAAATCGAAGCTGGGGGCCGGAACTTCCCCCTAACTCGTTGAAACCTGGCGTGAGAGCGGTCACATTTGTGTCACTGACCGTCTCTTGACCTATCCGACCCTTGGGTTTTGCCCGGGGCCGTGTTATCTTGCTGCCCATTACGGTGAGCCTTGCGAGCTCGCGCGGTTTTGGTGTTGGATGACATCGGGTGATGGAGGACGGCGATGAAACACAAGTTGCTCTTGGCGGTTACGGCTGTGGCGTTTGTTGGGGCGTTTGCGTACGCGGTGGCGCCGGTGTCTGCGCACCATTCGTTCGCGGCGACGTATTTCGAAGACAAGACTGACACGGTCGAGGGCGAGCTGGTGCAGTTTCTCTTCCGGAACCCGCACTCCTTCGTGCACGTCGAGGGCAAAGACGCGCAAGGGAACCCGGTGCGATATGCCGTGGAATGGGGCGCCGGGCTGCAGCTCAATCGCCAGGGCGTGACGCGCGAAACGCTGAAGCCGGGCGATCACGTGATCATCACGGGCAACCCCGGGCGCAACCCCGAGGATCATCGCCTCCGCATGCGCACCATTACCCGGCCGTCGGATGGCTGGAAATGGGGCGGTACGTTCGACTAGCGAGAATTGCAGGATGGCAGGATTGCGCCGCGGCGGGATTGTTCGACAATCCCGCCGCCGTGCAACCGATTCTCCTGTAATCAATCGTGCGGTCCCGCCATTCAGTCGTCCTCCCATTTACCAAGCTCTCCAGCGCGTTTGTTGAGTGCACCGCTGTTTCGTAAAGGTGTCGAATGAGACTGAGAACTCTCCACGGGCTGGTCGCGGCCAGCCTCTCGCTGCTGCTCGCGGCTGCGTGCTCGGCCCCGCCTGCCGCGGCTCCGCCTGCCACCACCGCGTCGCCGTTCATCGTGACCCTGACCATCAAGGACGTGATGGACGGGATGGTCGATCCGTCGGCTGATGTGCTGTGGGAATCAGTGGCGACGATCGTCACGAAGGCTGGCACCGAGGAGCGGCGGCCGCGAACCGACGACGACTGGAAGAAAGTCCGGAGAGCCGCAGTCACCCTCATTGAAGCGACCAACCTGCTTGTCATGAACGGGCGCCCGGTCGCCAAACCGGGTGAGAAGTCCGAGAACCCCGGCATCGAGCTCAGCCCTGAGGCGATCAGGCGCGTGATGGACGACGATCCCGTGACGTTGGTGAAGCTTGCGCACGCTTTGCACGATGCGGGCATGCTGGCGCTGAAGGCGATCGACGCGAAGAATGCGGACGCGCTCTCCGATTCGGGCGAAATCATCGACATGGCGTGCGAGAACTGCCACCTCAAGTACTGGTATCCCCCCGACGCAGCGAAGATCGAGGGTGCCGGCAGCGTCAGAAAGAAATGACCGAGCGCGCCTCGATCTTCACCAGCCTGGCGGTCACCATTTTCACGACTGTGGCCGCCGTTGCCGGCGGCGCCTCGGCCGAAGCCGCGACGGGCACGCTCAAGGGCCGCGTGAAGCTGACCGGTGAAGCCCCGGGAAACAGGGTCGTCCGGATGGGGATGGACCCGGCGTGCGCGAAGATGTGGGCCGGCCAGAAACCGGGCCCGGTTGACGAAGTGGTCGTCACGAGCGACGACGGCGGGCTCATGAACGCGTTCGTCAAGCTGGACGGATCGTTTCCCGGCACGCCGGTTCCCGCTCAGCCCGTGCTGATCGATCAGCGCGGATGCTTCTACCGCCCGCGCGTTGTCGGCGCCCGCGCCGGTCAGGTGCTGCGCGTCAAGAACAGCGACAACCTGCTGCACAACGTCCACAGCAGCAGTTCGAGCTACCGCAACCGCTTCAATGTCGGTCAGCCCCAGGCCGGGATTTCGTCCGACTTCAAACTGAATAACGAAGAGATGCTGAAGCTCGGCTGCGACGTCCACCGGTGGATGACTGCCTGGGTCGGCATCGTCGATCATCCCTACTTCGCCGTCAGTGGCGCCGACGGATCGTTCGTCATCAGCAACGTGCCCACCGGCAAGCGCACGATCAGCGTGTGGCACGAGCGTTTCGGCACGCTGACCAAGACCGTGGACGTCAAAGCCGACGGCCCGACGACGCTGGACTTCGCTTTCTCGGGCGCCGGGAAGCCCTAGGGCATGTTCGCGCGCGCGAAACGCTGCGCGAAATGCGTCAGTTGCGTTCGTAACCCTCGCATTCGCGCACCGGGAGCTGCGGGTATTTCGGGAATCTGGGATCGTCCGCCGCTCGCCTGCACTTGTAGAACATCGAACCGCGAGCACTGGTCACGCGCTCGGCATGCCGGCAATCGGCGCACAGGCCAGTCCGTCGACGCTCGCTCTCGGTTTCGACCCGCTCGTCTGTCATTTCATTGTGTCAAGAGCCTAGTCTACGGCCTTACGGAATCTATACGGTTTCGGGGGGCAGCTGGCGGTCACTGACCCGTCAGTGACCGTCACGTGACCCTCCGCCACCCATGATGTCAAATCTTACGTGGTAGTCTCCGCGCCGACCATAAACCCATTCGCACGAGCTCGCCATCACGTCTCGTCGGGAAGGTGATTCATATGACCGGATTTCGTCAGGTGCTCGCGGTTTTCATACTCCTGCTGGTTTCGACGGTCGTCTCGGCCCAGACCTCGTCTGTGGGCGGCCGGGTGGCGAACGACAAGGGCGGCGTGGTGGCCAACGCCGACGTGACGCTCGAGCAACAGACGCCGGCCATGCCGGGCATGCCGGCGATGCGGACGAACGCGCCGCCCCCCAGAACGACACGCTCGGGCGCCGACGGAACCTTCACGCTGGCCAACGTGCCGGCCGGACGGTACCTCCTGATGATCGACGCGCCGGGGTTCGGCCGATCGTCTCAGGAAATCACGGTCCCCGTCCTGGCGCCGATTGCCGTCGTTCTCGAAACCCTCGAGGTGCCGGGCGGAGAACCCGTAGCGGCAGCGGCCACTGGCGCAGCCGATACGGCGGCCCTGCTCGACCGAATCAAGGCGCTCGAGCAGCGGCTGAGCGAAGTCGAGGCGGGGGCTGCCTTGTCGGAGCCCGAAACCCGCGTCAAGCGGATCGAAGTGTACGTGGACAAGAACGGCAACGAGCACGATGAGCCCGTCCCGGACTCCAAGAAGACCGTCACCTACCAGCGCGAGCGGGTCTACCGCCGCCAGTGGCTCAGCGAGAAGCTCGAGCAGGCTTTCGCCGATGAGAACGCCAAGCGGATAAATATCGGCGTGAGCGCGGCGAGCGTGACGCAGTTCGCGCACCAGACGAAGGGCGAGACGATGGACGCGAACGACCATTTCTATCAGCTCGCCTCCGCCGACCTGTTGTTCTCGGCCGGCCTCGCCCAGTACACGAGCTTCTTCGCCGATATCGTCGGCTTGAGCGGAGCGCCGCCGGATGCCGAGATTCCCTCGCTCACGCTGATCAACGCCTACACGGCGCGCCTCGTGCGTCAGAACGAGGTGAACGTTCGCGAAGCGTGGCTGCGCACGGAGCTCTTCTCGCAGAAGCTGGCGCTCAGCGCCGGACGGCTGGATCTGACCAACTACTTCGACCGCAACGCGATGGCCAACGACGAGACAATTCAGTTCATCAGCGATGCGCTGGTGAACAATCCGATGCTCGGCCTGTCGAGCAACGGTGCGGGTGTGGTCGCCGTCTTCGATCCGAAGAACGGGTTCGCTCTCAAGGGCGGCTTCCAGCAGAGCAACACCGACGCCACGAACCTGTCGGATTCGATCTTTTCGCTGGCGGAGCTCGACTACCTGGCGCGGCCGCCGGGGTTGTCCGAAGGCAACTACCGCTTCTGGTTCCGCAACGACAACAGCACGGGCACCAGCCGCCAGGCCGTGGGCATCAGCATCGACCAGAAGCTCACGTCGCGGTTTGGCCTGTTCGGGCGGTACGGCTCCGCCGCCGCGGACGTCGATCGCGACCATTTCTACAGCGTCGGCTTCCAGATTCAGAATGGCGCCGTGTTCAACCCCCTGGACTTCTGGGGCGTCGGGTACGCTCAGACTACGCTGGGATCGGGCGAGGGCGAGAAGCTGGTGGAAGGCTATTACAACTTCCAGCTCACCGAAAAACTGCGGCTGTCGTTCCACGTGCAGCACGTCTTCGAGACATTCGGCGGGCGACGCCGTCATACGGCTTCCTGGTTCCTGGCGTGCGTCTGCAGGCGAGATTCTAACGTTCACTCGCGGGAGGAGTTCATGATGGCAAGCGCAAGACGTTTTCTCATCGCAACACTACTGGCCGCCGCTGCCGGCGGGGCGCTGGCGCACGTGAGCCTGCGCGCCGCGGACGTGAAGGTCATCGATCCGACGTCGGTCGTCATGATCGTCAATCGCGACTCGAACGAGATCGCGTTCATGGACATCAAGAGCAAGAAGATCGTCGGGAGGACCTTCCTCGGCAACAACGTCAACCCGCACATGGTGATGATGTCGCCGGACGGCCGCTACGTCGTCACGGGCGGCACGCGCGCCAACAAGGCGTACATCATCGACGCGCGAACGCTGCAGCTGGTGAAGGTCATCAACGTCGGATATCGCCCCGGAGCATCTGGCGTTTTCGCCGGACAGCCGCTGGTACTACCAGGGCAATCCGGACGGCGACTCGATCTCGGTCATCGACATGGTGTCGCTCACGAAGATCAAGACGATTCCGGGCCTCGTCGAGCCGCTCAACGTCACGTTCCTGCCGGACGGCTCGAAGGCGTACGTCGGCAACTACGGCGCGCATTGGGTCGGCGTCATCGACGTGCGGCGCCATGAGCTGTTGAAGAAGATCCAGATTGCCGACGGTGCCGGGCGTCGCGAAGCTGGACCCCGACGAAGTATCTGGGCGAGATCAAGGGCATCAACATCGCCGCAGATCACCAACGACGGCAAGTTCCTCTACGCGGCCGACAGCGACCTCGGCGTGGTCGGCGTGATCGATCCGCGTGAAGACAAGGTCATCAAGGTCATCCGGGTGGGCAAGGATCCGTGGCGCATCTACATGAGCCACGACGGCAAGTACGCGATCACGCCGAACAACGGCGACGAGACGATTTCGATCATCGACCTTCAGGCGAACAAGGTGGCGGCGACGCTGGAAGCCGGCCCGAACATGACCGGCGTCAACTTCGCCGCCGGCAAGGCCTTTGTTATCAGCTCGACCAGCGGGTTCGTGTACGTCTACGACATGAAGACGCTGAGGCCGGCGGGCCGACTCAAGATCGGCACGAACATCCAGCTCGAAACCGCGACGACGGATACGGCCGACGAGAAGCTGTATCTCGCGGATTCGACCGAGAATGCGGTCGTGATCATCGATGCCAAGACGGAAGCGATCGAGAAGGTCTTCAACGTCGGCCTGTTTCCATGGGGCACGCACATCATGGACAGCAAGGACAACTACTGCCACTGAAGCGTGCCGCTCCGAACGCCACCGGCGTCGATGCTCCTGCTTCGATCGCTCTACATCCTGCTGGTCGCCGGCTCGGCCGGCGCCCAGGACGTCCGCGAGCACACACGCCTTGCCGGCCCGAAGGCCACGGCGATCACCGAGTCGCAGGCGGCCGCTCTCACCCTGACGCTGAGCGCGGTCTCGCTCCGCCCCATCCAGACGTGGGTTCGCACGGCGGGCACGATCGACAAGACCGGAAAGATCCTGAGCGCCTCGCTGTCCGGCCTCGAGGCGACGCTGGTCAAGGTCGGGCAGCGGGTGCGCGCGTTCCCGCCAAGCTCGAAGTCGTCGATGTACCAGGCCTACATCACGCGGGTCGACGCCGCGCGCCGGCGGCGTCGACGTCGAGGCGTCGCTGACGGCCTCGGGGCGGCAGAATGCCACGCACTACGTCATGGAGATCGTCGTCGAACGGGGACCATTCCTGTCCGTCCCGAACGAGGCGATCATCGAGGAGGGCGACCAAGCACATCGTGTACGTGCAGCAGCAGCCCGGACAGTACGTCCCGGAGGAAGATTCAGACCGGCATTCAGGGCGAGCTGTTCACCCAGGTCCTCGACGGCGTCAAGGAAGAGGCGCAGGTCGTCACGTTCGGCAGCTTCTTCATCGACGCCGAGCACAAGTTGAAGGGCACGGAACAGAATCCACCGAGTCCGGCCGGGACGTCGCCCGATGATCACCCGCGTCATTAGGGCCGTCATCCGCTGGAAGTCCGTCGCCTGGCTTCTGGTGGCCGCTGGGCGTGCTGGTCAGCGTCTATTCGATCCGCACCGCCTCGCTCGATGCCATTCCGGACATTTCCGATCCGCAGATTGTCGTCTACGTGAAGTGGCCCCGCAGCCCGCAGCTGCTGGAACGGGAGGTCACCGAACCCCTGATCAGCGCGCTCGTCGGTTCCCCGGACATCCAGGCGCTCCGCGGCTCGTCGCACATGGGGTACTCGTTCATCTACGTGATCCTGAGCAACACCGCCCGCCGCGACACCGTGCAGCAGCTGGTGCTCGATCGGATCAACGCCATCCGGCCCGCAGCTGCCGCCCGACGCCAGCGTGACGCTCGGGCCCAATGCCAGCAGCATGGGCTGGATCTACCAGTACGCGCTCGTCGACCGACAGGGCGCGCACGACCTGCGCGACCTGCGCCTGGTGAACGAAAGCCAGATCAAGCCCGCGCTGCAGACCGTTCCCGGCATCGCGGAAGTCGCGTCGGTCGGCGGGCTGGAGAAGCAGTATCAGATCAAGATCTTTCCGCCGCTGCTGGCGCAAGCCGGGATTCCGCTCAAGCAGGTGATCGCGGCCGTCCAGGACGTCTTTCAGGAGGCCGGCGGGCGCATGATCGAGGTGACCAACCGCGACTATCAGCTGCGCGGCGTCGTCAACACCGAGGATATCGACAAGCTGGACTCAGCTGGTGGTCGGCCGTCGTCCGGACGGAACGCCGATCGCCCTGAAGGACATCGGCTACCTCCAGGTCGGGTACGACCAGCGGCGGAGCACCGTCGACCTGGATGGCACCGGCGAGGTCGTCGGCGGCATCGTGATCATGGAGCAGGACCAGAACGTCCTGGCGATCACGCGGTCGCTCGAGCAGAAGCTCCAGCAGCTCCGGCCCGTTCTCCCGCAGGGCGTCGAAATCGTCACGACCTACGATCGTTCGGCGTGGATCTGGGCGACGCTCACGGCAGTTCTTCGAAACGCTGGGGATCGAGCTGGTCGTGCTCATCCTGGTCACGCTGCTGTTTCTCCGGAACATCCGCACCGCGGTCGGTCCGATCGCCATCCTCCTGCTCAGCACGCTGTTCACCGCGATCCCGCTCGTCGGCTTCAAGCAGACGATCAACCTGTTCTCGCTGGCGGGTCTGGCCATCGCCATCGGCGAGATCGCCGACGCCACGATTGTGATCGTGGAGAATTGCACCGCGGAATTGTCGATGCGCGGCCCGGTCAGCGGCGCCGAGAAGCAGGAGATCATCATCCGATCGATCGCCTCGGTCGCGCAAGCCGCTGCTGTTTTCGCTGTTGATCATTCTCGCGTCGTTCCTGCCGGTGTTCTTCCTGGAAGAGCGCGAAGCTCGACTGTTCGATCCGCTGGCGTACAGCAAGACGTTCGCGATGGCGTTTTCGACCCTGCTCACCATGCTCCTGCTGCCCTTGATCGTCCTGTGGATCTTCAAGCGCGACACGGTCGCCCGCATGGACTTTCGGGAAAGCGCGGCTGTCAGAGCGTATCGGTCCGCGCTGCGAGGCGTGATTCGCTACCGCTATGCGTTCACCGCCACGGGCATGCTCGTCCTGATCCCGGCGGCCGTGCTCCTGATGCGCTTCCCAAAGGACTTCCTGCCCGAAATCGACGAGGGCTCCATCCTCTACATGCCGACGACGCTGCCTGGGCTGCCGAACCGCGAAGCGGGCTGGATCGTTCAGCAGATGGACAAGAAGCTGAAGGCGTTCCCGGAGGTCGAACGCGTCTTTGGAAAAATCGGGCAGGGCCGATACGTCCACCGATCCGGCGCCGCTCACGATGATCGAAACGACGGTGCTCCTTCAGCCGAAGTCGAAGTGGCGAAAGGGCATGACGAAGGACAAGCTCGTCGCGGAAATGGACAAGGCCGCCGAGACGATCGGATACGTGAACGCCTGGGTGCAGCCCATTCGCGGGCGCGTCATGATGCAGAGCACCGGCATTCAGACGCCGGTCGGAATCAAGGTCAAGGGACCGGAGGTCGCCGTCATCGAGGACATCTCGCAGCAGATCGAAAGACTGCTGCGAGGTCTGCCGGGCACGAAGTCCGTGATCGCCGAACGCATTTCTGAAGGCTACTACGTCGACGTGCGCAACGATCTCCAGCGCATGGCCGAGCACGGCGTGACGGTTGACGAGGCCATGACGACTGTCCGCTACGCCATCGGCGGCGACAACATCGTCGGCGTCAAGCAGGCCAACAACACGTCATCCCGCTGGGCGTGCAGTACTCGCCCGAATACATCGACACCCTCGACAAGATCAAGAACACGCCGGTCGTGACCGGCGACGGCCGCGCCGTTCCGCTGGGCGACATCGCGGATGTGTCGGTCCGGAAGATGCCGGAGATGATCCGGAACGACAACGGCGTTCTGGCGGGATACATCTACGTCGATCTGCAGAACGTGACCGGCCCGGACTACGTGGACAGCGCACAGGCCCTTCTGGCGAAGAACCTGTCGCTGCCCGCCGGCTACTCGGTCGAATGGACCGGGCTCTACCAGTACGCGACGGCCGCGCGGGCCCGGCATGCGCCTGATCGTGCCGTTGACGCTCGTCATCATTTTCGGGCTGCTGGTCGTCGCGTTTCAGCTCGGTCGCCGAAAGCGTGCTCATCCTGTTGTCGGTGCCGTTCGCCATGGTCGGCGGCGTGTTTCTGCAGTGGATGCTGGGCTACCCGATGACGACGGCCGTCATCGTCGGCTACATCTCGCTGTTTGCCGTGGCGGTGCAGACCGGCATCATCATGGTCATCTTCATTCGCGGGGCGCTCGATCACCGCAAGGACGGCCAGTCGTTATGTCGATGCGGTGATCGATGGTTCGGCGACGCGTCTGCGTCCGAAGTTGATGACCGTCGCGGCGATCGTCCTGTCGTTGCTGCCGGTGATGTTGTGCGACGGGCGCCGGCATGGAAATCATGAAGCCGATCGCCGCGCCCAGCATCGGCGGCATGGTCACGTCGAGCCTGCACGTGCTGTTCATGACCCCGTGCCTGTTCGTGATCGGCGACGACATCCGGCGCTGGTTCCACCGCCGCGCGATGGCACGATGAGGGAGCCCACGACGATCAACGCAGAGCACGCAGAGGTCGCAGAGTCTTTTCCAGCAGTCGGAGCCACAAGATGTTCTCTGCGGGCTCTGCGATCTCTGCGGTGTACGTCGTGACTGTTAGTCCGCGGCCGTGTGCGCCGGCGGCGGGGCAACCGCGACGTCGAAATGCGCGGTGTTCACGATCCCGTTGCGCTGGAACTGCACCCACACCCGATACAGACGGGGACGCGGGAAGACGAGGCTGAATTGCATCTCGGGGCTGCCGTCGGCGATGAACGGATGCGTGTGCGATCATGTCGATCAGGTCGTCGCTCGCGGCCAGCATGTGACCCCAGGCGCCGAGGTATTTCTGGAGGCCGTCGCCCGGGCTGACGACGATGCGCAGTCTGGGCGGTCACGTCCGGCGACCGGTTCGGTGGCGGGTCGTCAGAAGCTCGATGGTCAGGTTGTCGCCGCGTTTTGGGGAGTAGTCGCGCGACCAGCGGAGCAGCCGGCGCTTCCTCGCCGGCGACGAAGATGCGTGTCGGCAATCAACTGCGGCGCGGCGGCCTCGGGGTAGAAGTCGCCGAGCACGCGGTACATGCCCGGCTTGGGAAACGCGATGTCGTAGCGGAACGACGCCGTTGTCCCAGACGGGATGGTCGTGCATGAACAACTGCAGGTCGCGGCTGATGATGAATGCGTGAAAGAGCTTCTCGTGGACGACGATGAATTTCTCGACGCCGATGGTCTTTCCACGGATCGAGACGGCGAACGTCAGACGGACCTGCTCGCTCGGGCTTGTCGGCGTCGGCGTCACGGTCATGTCCAGATGGTATTCGGTCAGGTCGGGGATACCGGCGACGAGCTCCATTCCGCAGCGCGAGCATTTGCCGGGACCGCTCGAACGAATCTCACGATCCATCGGACAGACGTAGGCGAGATCGGTGGACGGACTTGGCGTGGCGGCCGCCCGTGCCCGCGCCGTTCCCGTCGCGTCCGCTGCACGCGGTGCGGGCGCCGAGCGCGTGCAGGCCAGCGCCGCAGTCGTCAACAGGAGGACGGCAAACAAGGCTCCACGGGACATCTGTCAGTGCTCGTTTCAATTCTAAGCCCGGAAGGAAACCCCTGACGTGAAATGGTGCGCGCCGATCACCACTCTCGTGATGCTCGCGACGGGCAGCGTGCCTTCGTGCGCACGATCCCGGCGCGGCGCCGATCACCTGGAATCGCGAAATCTCCCGCATCGTATACGAGCGCTGTGCCTCCTGCCATCGGGAGGGTGGAACGTCCTTCTCGTTGATGACCTATAAGGACGCCCAGCCCCACGCATCGGCTATCAAAGACGCCGTGCTGTCGCGACGCATGCCGCCCTGGGGCGCGGTGAAGGGATTCGGGCACTTCCGCAACGATCAGGGGCTGACGCAGGAGGAGGTCACCCTGGTCTCGGACTGGGTGGAAGGCGGAATCGCCAGGGGCAACAATGCCCGCACGCTGCCGCCTGCTCCGAAGTTCCAGGAGCCATCGCCGTTCAAGCTGCCGAAAGGCACGATCGCCGTCACGGGCCGTCACACCCTCGAGCATGCCGTGACGCTCCACGGCGTCTATCCCGAACACGTGCCGAACGGCGCGTCGATGCAGGTGGTGGCGGTATTGCCGAACGGCGGCGTCGAGCCGCTGATTTGGCTGTACCAGTACAAAGACAGCTATCGCCACCCGTTTTTCTTCCGCAAGCCGATGGCGCTTCCGCCGAAGACGGTCATTCGAGGTGTGCGGGGAGACGCGAGAATTCTCCTGATTCCGGAGTGAGGGGCAGATGAATCGATCATGCCGCGCCGCCGTCGGTCGATTGGGACTCGTCGCGTGTTTCGTGGCGGCCGCGTGCGGCGGCGCCGACACAGTGAAAACGACCGAGCTGCGCCGCGTCAGATCAGGGGAGATGGACGTCCTGCTGTTGTCAGCTCGTGACGGGCTGCGTCACGGCAAGGACACCTTCACGATTGAGTTCCGGGCGGCCTCTGACGGACATCTGGTCGACGCCGGGAGCGTCCGCGCGAGCGCGACCATGCCGATGGCGGGAGCACCGATGTTCGGAAGCATTGACGTGAAGCGGACCGATGTCCCCGGACGATACGCGGGCGACGTCGAGTTTTCGATGGCGGGCACCTGGCGCGTGTCTGTCGAATGGGACGGGCCCGCGGGACGAGGCTCAGCCGTTCTCTCGGCAAACGTGCAGTGAACGACATGTGTTCCTTTTTGCACGCCCTCCCGAATCGACTCTGCGCTAGTCTCCAAATCGGAGACATAGACCCTGACAGCATCTCTTCAACGCGCGTTTCGTGTTCTGATTGTCGCGTTCGTCACGATTCCGGCGGTCGCCGGCGCCAAAGTGGAGGCGGCTGACGCGCCTCCTCCCCTCAGCCTCACCGCGGCTCAAACCGCGGCCGTCGCGCGCGCGTTCGCGCCGATTCTCGTCTTCCACCCCCTCGAGGGCTACTTCCCGATCAGTTCGATGTTCCGGCTTGGCGCCGAGACCGTTCCTCCGGGTGGCCAGGAGATCAACGCCGATGATCCGGCGGCCTTCCGGGCCGGACTGGAGTCCTGGCCGTCACGCGTCGCCGCATACCGCGCGCTGTCGCTGGCAGAAAAGGTGCGGCGTGCCGCGCTTCAGTATCGCGTGTTTACCCGGGTGGAGCGGGGGCAGATCGAGGTGGTCGTCGAGTACCTGGTGTTACTACGTGTACAACGAATTCACCGTGCGCGGCACCTGGTTGCCCTACCGCGTACGAGACAATCATCCCCACGACCTCGAGCGTCTGTATCTCGTGTTGACCCCTACCGAGGCGGCGACTTCCGTCGACGGCGCGGACGAGTCGTGGGCGCGGGGGGCGTTTCGGATTCGTCGTGTGGTCGCCAACGCGCACGATGGCAGCATTCCGCCAAACCGGTACGACGTGCCCGTCGGCGCTGCACTCGCGCCGCCCCTGACCGTGCTGGTCGAGCTCGGTTCACACGCCATGGCGCCCGATATCAACCATGACGGCCGATTCACGCCCGGCATCGACAGCACCGCGGCTCGGAAGCTCCAATGGGGCATTCGGGACACCGGCGCCACGGGGAGTCGCTACCGTGCGTCATTCATGGACGACCGCGACGCGTCGGCGCTGCGGCTGTGCGGGCCCTCCGACGCATCACGCGTCGAGATCGATTCGTGCACCCCCTATACGTTGTACGCTGCCGACGACCTCCAAATCTGGTTTCAGGGTTTCGATCTGTCGCGCAGCGATCGCCACGACATCCTCGGGCGGTCGTCGTGGTGGGTTCGCACGTTCGGCGATGTCCGGCTCGAGACATTGATGGTGCCGGCCGATCCACCAGACGGCAGTGTGCTGGACAAGATGGTGCGCCGCCGGATTCGAGGCCAGGCCGGGTTTGTCGCGGGACTCACCGGGGCCGGCGGTTCGCCGGCGCTCCTCGTCGGCCGGCGGTACTTCTGGAACGTGGGGCCTCGCCGAGTGCCTGATATTGCCGCCGAAGCCGTGGCGCTGTTTCCCCTCGACCGCCGCCCCCTCGTCGAAGGCACGCTCTGGGGCTCGTACACGATCGACGCGATCACCAACGTCGTGATCGGCGGGGGATGGTTTGATGGCCAGGTCGCCGATTGGGCCGTCGGTTCTGACCTCCGCGTCGGACGGTTCACAGTGCGTCCCACATGGCGCGTGCGTGAAAGTGTCCTGAACGTGCGCGTCACGAAGACATTTTGATCCGCTGAGATGAACCTGGGCGATGGTCTCGCCTAGAATAGGGGGGATGAGGATTGGTGTGATTGGAGTTGTCATGCGAGGGATGTCAGCGATTGCGCTCAACCGGCCACGCGTGGTGTTCGTGCTCGCCGCGCTCGCCGTGCTCGCGCTCCTCTTGCCGGATGTCGTCAGCGCTCATAACGTCTCGAAGCGCGACGCGACGTTTGTCGTGGCGAATTCGGGCCGCGCCATCGTGCCGTTTCTCTACCTGGGCGCGAAGCACATGGTCACCGGCTACGACCACCTGCTGTTTCTCGTCGGCGTCATCTTCTTCCTCTACAGGCTCAAGGACGTCGTTCTCTACGTCAGCCTCTTTACGATCGGACACAGCGCGACGCTGCTGCTGGGGGTCTTGGGCCGTGTTCCGGCCAATCCCTACATCATCGACGCCATCATCGGCTTCTCCGTCGTGTACAAGGCCTTCGACAACATCGATGGTTTCAAGCGTGTGCTGGGGTTTCAGCCCAATACGAAGATCGCGGTCCTGGTCTTCGGCTTGTTTCACGGGTTCGGGCTCGCGACAAAACTCCAGGAGCTGGCGCTCTCGCCGAATGGCCTCGTTCCCAACATCGTGAGCTTCAACGTCGGCGTCGAAATCGGGCAGGGGCTTGCGCTCGTGGCGGTGTTCATCGGCTTGAGCTACTGGCGGACCCGCGTCGGATTTCTGCGGCACGCGTTCGTCACAAACACCGTGCTGATGGTGGGGGGATTCCTGCTCGTCGGCTACCAGCTCGCAGGCTTCGTGGTGACACGATGATGGACCAACAAAATCTGTCTCGAATGGAACCGCCTTCGATGGCGAAGATCTTCGCGGCGACGGTCACCGCGCTCGTCGTCGCGGCGGTGATTCTGGTTGTTGTCGTGCTTCCTGTGGAATACGGCATCGATCCGCTCGGAACGGGGAGGGCCTTGGGCCTGGAGAATCTGGCGACGGCGTCGGAGGAGCCTGCGGTGACAGGGACGCCGGGAACGCCGGCGTCGCCAGCCGACGTGGCGGCGATCGTGCCGGTGCTCGAACCCTCGCCGACCGGCGATGCCCCAAAGGTCAGAGGCACGTTCATTGCGCAGCCGAGCCGATATCAGGTCGATTCACGAGAGATCACGCTCGCGCCCAATGAAGGGATGGAGATCAAGTACAACATGAAGAAAGGCGCGGGGCTGGTCTACTCGTGGACGGCGAGCGGGATTCTCGCCTTCGAATTCCACGGAGATCCCGACGTCAAGCCGGCGGGTCGTGAGGGTACCGACTACTACGAGACCTACGAGCTCGACGACAAGACGGGAAAGGATCAGGCCCACGGCACCTTCGTGGCGCCCAGCAAGGGCATCCATGGCTGGTTCTGGGAAAACAAGAGCGGCAAGGCCGTCACGGTGAAACTTGTTTCAGCCGGGTTTTATGACTGGATCATGCAGAATCGCAAGGACAAGCAAGTGGCCTTGAAGCCGATGGATCCGTACTCCGCGCCTGGCCATCCAACGATTCCAGACGAGATCCTCCGCTGATTCTGGGCGGTCACTGACCAGGTCAGTGACCGCGAATTGACACCGCGATGACATGTGCCTCGGTTTGCGCGTGATAGTGTGTCCGTAAGCGAGGAGTTGAGATGCCATCCGTTCGTGGACCCTTTTTCGCCGCCGCAGGAATCATCTGCGCCGGCGCGTTGGTGGCGCAGTGCTCCTCGTCGAAGCCGGCTCCTGCGCCTGCGCCAGCGCTTCGGACAGAGATGAAGGCGGTCGTCTCGGTCAAGGAGCTGATGCGGTTCATGATCGATCCCCTCGCCGACAACATCTTCGACGCCGTCTCGTGGGACATCACCAAGAAAGGGGTCGTGAAAATACAGCCGAGAACCGATGAGGAGTGGGAGAAGGTGCGGATCGGGGCCGTGACGCTTGCGGAAGGGATTTATCTGCTCAAGGTCCCGCGTCCCTTTGCACCCCCTGGAGACGTGAACAAGAGCACCGGCCCCAACCCGGCTGAGCTGTCGCCGGCTCAGATCCAGGCCAAGCTCGACGCCGACCCGGTCCTGTGGGACGCCAAGATCGAGGCGCTGCGAAACGTGGCTCTGTCGATCCTCGATGTGGCCAACAAGAAGGACGTCGACGAGCTGTTCGCGGCGGGCGAAGATCTCGACAAGGCCTGCGAAGCCTGCCACCTCGAGTACCGGTACCCCGGCGACAGAAAAACCGTTGACGACGACGCCAGGCAGAAGGCCAGGTTCGACCCGGCCGAGAAGAAGCCGAAAAAGTAGACCCTCACACCCCGCCCCCAGCCCTAGCTCCTAGCCCCCTAGCCCCCTAGCCCCTAGCCCCTAGCCCTAGCCCCTAGGCCCTAGCCCCTTCCAAATCCCTCTGCAATTAGCTGGTCACACCCGGTCAATGACCCGTCACTAACCGGTAACGCCGCCACAGGTGACCTTGCCAGTGGCTCGGCGCCGAGGGTCGTGGTGCTAAGGTCCCGCTCGGCAAAAAGTTTGGAGGGGTATCTGATGAGACCGTTTCGAGTGTGCTGTGTGGCGATCGTGTTCATGACCGTCGCCGGGTTGGTGGCCGGCCGCGCGGCGGCCCAGACCCCCGGCACAGGGGTTGTTGCCGGCTCAGTGGTGGCACGGCAGAGCGGCCAGCCCGTGGCGGGAGCGGTTGTCGCCGTGGACGGCACGAACCTGTCCGCGGTCGCCAGTGCGACGGGGCGTTTCCGCATCGGCAACGTGCCGGCCGGTTCCGTCGTGCTGGTGATCACGGCCGGGGGATTCCTCGATCTTCGCGCGTCCGCCATTCAGCTCCGGGCAGGCGAAACGGCCGACCTCAACGCCGAGCTCGAGGTCACGCCCAACTTCATGGAGCGCGTCCAGGTGACGGCATCCAAGGCACCGCTGAGCATAGGCGACGTCCCTGCGCAGACCGACATCATCGATCGCACGACCATGGAGAACCGCGGCGATCAGACCCTGACGCAATCCATCTCCCACATTCCGGGCGCTGTCGTCAGCACGCAGCTCGGCGTGTTCGAGTCGGTGATGCTGCGGGGGATGCCGAGAGGCGACCCGGAATTCACCAACACGTTGCTGCTCATCGACGGCGTGCCGCAAGCCACGTCGAGAAACGGATCGCGCGTCATCGGACTGACGATCAACGACGCCAGCAACATCGAGGTCGTTCGGGGCCCCAACTCGGCGCTCTACGGGAGGACGGCCATCGGCGGCTCGGTGAACATACTCACGGCCGGCCCAACACCCAAACCGGAGTTCAACTTCGATTTCACCGGCGGCCAGCAAGGCCTCGTCAAGGGCCTGGCTCGAGTGTCGGGACCGATCTCGACCTGGGGCGGTTTCTACGCCTCGATCGGCAAGGAGCAGCAAACCGGGTACTTTCTGACCAAGACCGGCGGCGACTACGTGGACGGCAACACCGCGGTGTTCGGCAAGCTCACGTTTACGACAGACCCCAAGGGGTTTGGGACGATCAGCTTCAATCGCGTCGACTCCGACAACAGCACGCCCACCAACGAGCCGATCATGGAAGGGAAGCTCCTGCACATCGCCGATCCGCGGTTCGATCGGCTGACGAACTTCAACATCCCCGGCCCGAACTACCATCAGGACGAGAACCGCTTCACGATCAACTACACCAGGCAGGTATCAGTGTGGGCGCGCCTCGTCAACGTGTTCGGCTATCGCAACGTCCGCCATCAGTTCATCAACGACGGGGATTTTATTGGCGAGCCGTACGATCTGGCGACTCAACTGGTCGAGATGTATCCGTTCGACCAGGAGCTCAAGGAGCACATTGCGTATGAGGAGCTCCGCGCCGAGCTCACGCCGAAGATCGGGAACGTGAAGAACTCGCTCGTCGTGGGGGGAATGTACGAGCACACGGGCGGGACTGTGGCTTCGGACTTCCTGTACACCGACGAGGAGAACTTCGGGATTCCCATGAACTACCTGAACCCCGTCATCCCGCCGAAGTCCACGTGGCTGCACGACCCGCAGCCCGTCCGGACGTATAGCCTCGGCGTCACGGGACTGTTCGTGCAGTACATGGTCGAACCCACGCCGCGTTGGGTGTTCACCGCCGGCGGCCGGTACGATCGCATGGCGCTCCAGAACCAGCCGGCGGGCGGGCTCAAGGTCGATCAGACCTTCGACGCGTTCAGCCCGAAAGCGAGCGGGATGTTCAGGCTGTTGGGCGAACGAAAATGCCAGCAAGCCGGCGCTCAACCTGTATGTCGCGTACTCGCGCGCCTTTCTCCCGCCGCGCGCCCCGAGCAGCCTGACGCCGGCCACCGTCGCGTTGAACCTGCAACCCGAAGACATCCGCAACATCGAGGGCGGTCTGAAGGGCAGCCTCGCCAAGGGCCGCGTCTCGCTCGAAGCCACCTACTTCGACATGACGGAAGACGGCGTCGTGCTCACCCGGAACCAGGGGCCGTTCTTCTTTCCGACCAACGCCGGTCAACTGCGCTACAAGG
This sequence comes from uncultured Acidobacteriota bacterium, assembly GCA_963755195.1. Lineage (GTDB taxonomy): Bacteria > Acidobacteriota > Vicinamibacteria > Vicinamibacterales > CAVVIG01 > CAVQJU01. The sequence continues at coordinate 778,182 of CAVWIZ010000004.1, forward strand.
GGGTGGAAACCGGCATCAGTGTCGCCGCGTCGCCCAAGGCGTCGGTGTACCTGAACGCGTCCTTCTACCGAAATCGATTCGGCGACTTCGTGATTCAATCTCCGGATGGCGACGAGGTGTTGACCGGCAACAAGCTCCCCATCTCGCCCGGATATGTCGTCAACTGGGGACTGAATGTCCTGCCGGCGCGGGCCGTTGACGTGACGATGAACGTCAAGCACATGGGCGATGTGCAGGCCGATCGGGAGAACACGTTCACGATCGATCCCTACACGGTCGTCGATGCCGCGGTGACCTGGCGGCGCGGGCCGCTGCGGGCGACGCTGGCGGGACGCAACCTCTTCAACCAGGAGTATTACTGGAACGCCGACGGCTCCACCGCCGATCCGGGACGGCCCAGGCAGGTGCTGTTCACCGTGTCTGTCCTCGTGAAGTAGGCGGCGGCGCGAGCTTCCGTTGTAAAGTTCTCTTCTTGACGGGCTGCGCATGCTGAAACGATCGTTGATCGTCGTCCATCGCTGGCTGGGAGTGGCGCTGTGCCTGATCTTCCTGCTGTGGTTTCCGTCGGGCATGGTGATGATGTATTGGGATTTCCCGAGCGTCAGCCCGGGCGACCGACTGGAGCGGTCGCCTGCGCTGGACGCGTCGCAGATTCGCCTGTCGCCAGCGGAGGCGTCCGAGAACATTGGGCGAGGGCAGCCGCCGGCTCAGGTCCGCCTCGGCACCTTCGACGGCCGTCCCGTTTATCGCTTCCGCGGCCGCGGCGGGACGAAACGATTGTCTACGCCGACACGGGAGACGAGCAGGTCGACGTCTCGACCCGAGATGATGCAGCGGGTCAGCCTCCGCCTGGACCGGGCAAGCCGGCGAGCGCCGCGACTGTCGAGTCGATCGACGAGGTCGATCAGTGGACCCTCCAGGGTCAGTTTCAGAATCTCAGCCCGCTCTGGAAGTACTCGTGGCCGAACGGCGAGCAGGTCTACGTCTCGGCAAACGTCCGGCGAGGTCGTCCAGTACACGACGACCGCCTCGCGCATCGGCGCCTACGTTGGCGCGATTCCCCATTGGCTGTACTTCACGCCACTCCGGAAGCACGGACCGCAGTGGAGCACGTCGTCATCTGGTCTTCCGGCATCGCGACGTTTCGGCGATTCTCGGCATCGTCATCGGGATCTGGATGTACTCGCCGTCGAAGCGCTATCGCAACGCCGGCGCGCCGACGAGCATTCCTTATCGTGGCCAGAAGCGCTGGCACACCGTGTTCGGTCTGATCTTCGGATTGGGCGCGGTCACCTGGGCGTTCAGCGGCATGCTGTCCATGGATCCGTTTCCGCTGACGCGGACGGCCGGTCCGGCTGACGGCCGTCGCGGCGAGGGCGGCGGTGGCATTCCCCAGGCGCTTCGCGGCGCGTCTGCAGTTGCCGGCGTTCGCGCCCAGGCACCCGCGCGAGGCACTGGCGCAGCTGGCGGACCCTCAAGGTCAAGGAACTGGAGCTGACGTCGTTTGCCGGCGAGCCCGTCTACCTGGCGACGCTCGGTCGCGGCGACACGCGGATCGTGCCGCTCGTCGGCGAGCCGCTCACCGAATTCGATCGCCAGCGGATCATGGATGTCGTCGCCAAGGCTGCTGCAGCCGGTCGGACTGGCGGAAGCTGCGTGTCCTCGATCACTACGACCGGTACTATCTCGATCGGCATCGGGAGCGCCCGCTTCCGGTGATCCTGGCTCGGCTGCAGCGACGCTGACGACACCCGCTACTACATCGATCCCAAGACGGGGCGGGTCGTCGGCAACTACAGCGCGCGGAACTGGATGAGCCGGTGGCTCTACCACGGACTCCATTCGCTCGATTTTCCGTGGCTCTACAACTACCGTCCCGCCTGGGACATTGTCGTCATCACGTTCATGGTCGGCGGGACGGCGCTCTGCGTCACGTCGCTGATGCTGGCGTGGCGGGTATTGGGAAGGAAGCTCGCCTTGGTCTCCGGTGGGGCGCGTAGTCAGGCGCCATTCAGCGAAGACCTGGCTTGAACATTCCAATCCATCGAACTGCCGGATTTTCGGCACCGGATGCTTCGACGATCTTTCCCGCAGAATCGGCATCGGGCCAGCCATTCCTGGATTAGGATTGCCACTGCGGCCCGCCGTGCCATTGATTGACGCGCACCACGCGCATGAGCAGACAGGAGCTCCAAGAATGATTGCCACACAATTCGGACGGAAGTCGATCCAGAGGTTTGCGGTATTGCTTGGCGGAAGTGTCTTGCTTCTGTCTGCGTGCAACACTTCCGTTGAAAAACAGCAGGCAGCTCCGCCGGCGAGCGCACCGGCGCCGGCTGCGTCTGCCGTCGTACCCGTCGTGAGCATCAATGCCCTGATGGTGACGTGGGTCGACAACTCGGGCCACGTGCTCTGGAACGTCGAGAAAGAAGGGCGCGCTCCGAAAAACGACGCGGACTGGCTGGAAATCCAGGAACACGCGACGCAGCTGGCGGCGGCGGGAACGTTGATTGAGCTCGGCGGAACCGGACAAGCCGATCCGGGGTGGGTGAAGTCGCCCGACTGGACGACGAACGCGCGAAAGATGAGCCAGGCGGCGCTGGACGCCATCACGGCGGCGAAAAGCAAGGATCTGCCAGCGCTCGTGAAGGCGAACAGTGCGCTCGTGGTGTCGTGTGAGAACTGCCACAAGGAGTTCAAGCCCGAGCTCCCCTCGGAAGGGATCAAGCATCATCCGCCGCATGAGCGGTGAGTGCGATCAGCTGTTTTCCCGAACAGGGTATTTCGACAGCTTTCGCTGAAGCGAACGTCGATGGATGCCGAGCAGGCGCGCGGCCTGCGAGACGTTGCCGTCGCAGTCGGCGAGGACCCGCTGGATGTGCTCCCACTCGACCCGGGCCAGTGGCTGCACCGCCGGGACCTGTCGAGGAATCGCGCCCGGTTCGCTCTCGAACGCCGCCAGAATCTGATCCGCGTCCACGGGCTTGGTCAGGTAGCTCGTCGCGCCGAACCGCACGCTCTCGACGGCCGTGGCAATGCTGCCGTAGCCGGTGAGGACGACGATGTTCGTGGCGGGGTCCAGATCTTTGAGCTCGTGGACCAGATCGAGGCCCGACTTCCCGGGCAGGCGAAGGTCCACGAGCGCCAGTTCAGGACTCTCCGCCCGCGCGATCGCCATCGCCTCCGCGTAGTCGCCGGCGCCGCTCACCTCGAAGCCACGATCGGCGAACGCCCGCATCAGCCGCGTCCTGAACGGCCCGTCGTCGTCCACAATGAGGAGACTGCGGCTCTCTCGCGCCGGCGTGGTCGTCTCTATCATGCGAACTCCGCCGACCCAGACTGCAGCGGCAACTCGAGGACGGCCGTCGTCCCCTCATCCGAGCGCAGCTTGAGCGTGCCGCCGAATCGTTCCGCGAACACGCGAGCCAGAAACAGACCGAGGCCGAGTCCGCGTCCCGGCTCCTTGGTGGTGAAAAACGGTTCGCCCGCGTGCCGCAACACGTCGGGCGAGACGCCGGGGCCGCGATCCTGCACGCAGACCCTCAGCATCTCCGCGTCGGCACTCACCTCGACGCTGACCGCCAGGGGAGCGTCGCCGGTGGCGTCGAACGCGTTCTTCACGAGCGACAGCACCACCTGGGCGAAACCGCTCCGCGGCAGGTAAACCGGCTGCAGCGTCGCCTGGACGCGAATGTCGAGACGCCGCGCCTGCTCCTCCGTCAGGCGGCTGCGGACCTCGGCGATGACGGTGGACATGTCCACGAGCGACGGAGCGTCGGCCGCAATGCCGCCGGCCCGGCCGCTCATCTGATCCAGGATGGCCCGGCAGCGATCGACCTCGCTCCGAATCAGGCGGGCGTCTTCCGCCAGATCCGGCACCGTGCCTCTCGCGGCCGCCGCGTGTTCGAGCTCGCGCGAGGCGAGCGCGATGGTCCCGAGCGGCGTGGACAGCTCGTGCGCGGCGCCTGCGGCGAGCGTGGTGAGCGACATCAGGCGCTCGGTCCGGGCGGCGCGCAGGCGCATGGCTTCGAGCTCGGCCTCGCGGCGGACGAGCGCTTCGGAAACCTGCACCACGAAGTGCGCCACCAGCTCGGCCGTCACGACGGCGGCGATCCAGATCGTGAACAGATGCGTCGGCAGGTCGTTCAGCCGGTGGTGGCTCGGCGCCAGTTCCTGCGTGTGCCGATACACGAGCGCGGCGAAGCACGTGCCCGCGAATCCGCCGACGACCGAGGCCCAGACCGTCCCGAGCGTCAGCGCGGCGAGCATGACCTGCACGACGTAGACGGCGCTGAAGGGGTTGAGCGGCCCGCCGGTCAGTTCCAGCAAGCCCGTCAACAGCAGGACGTCGAGCGCCAGTCCGGCGGCCGCGACCGGGCGCGGCAGGGTGCGGCCATTCGACATCCACAGCGCAAACGCCGCGTTGTTCATCGCCGCAACCATCAGCAGCAGCGACAAGTGATCGAGCGGCAGGTCCACGCGCGGCAACGCAGGGCTGAGGAGCGCAATCAGCGCCTCGATGGCCGCGGTCGCCCAGCGCAGGCGCACAAGCCAGGGCAGCGTCGACAGCCGCGTCAAACCCAGATACCAGGGTCGCGTGGTCGTCTCCTCCGCCGCCCGCTCGGCCTTCCGCGCCTTCCGCATCCCGGTAGTGTCCGACTTTAGGTGCGGCGCTGTCCATCCGGCCCATCACATCCATCACATCCTTCACAGGGGGTGTCCGCGAGGCCTGCGGCAAATTGTCGCAGGTCGCCAACTGCGACGATTTGCCGCACATCTTCCACACGGTTCGGCCCGTAGAGTGGGCAGGCATCGGATGAGACCACTGCCGCTCTGCGCCTTCCTGTTGGGCGTCATCGCTCTTGCAGCCTCCGCGCAGGCCCAGCCCGGAGGCCACGTGCGCGGACGGGTGGCAGATGAGACCGGCGGCGCCCTGCCGGGGGTGGCGATCGAGTTACGACCGCTGTCGGGGGGAGCGCCCCAGCAGGCGGTGACGTCCCGGTCCGGCGACTACGAGTTCGTGGGCGTGGCGCCCGGACGCTACCGGCTCACCTTCACGCTGATCAACTTCGCAACAATTGTCCATCGTGATATCGACGTCGCCACTCTACCGGTCACCCTGAACGCCGTGATGCACCTCGCGCTCAACGCCGAGGTGACCGTGACGGGCAAGCGAACGTTTGTCAACCTGGCCGACGCCGAAAACCCCGCGGAAAATCTCGTGGGCATCGCGCAATCCGCCAGTCAGGGAGCGATCACGGCGCAGCAGCTCGACGTGCGGCCGCTGATGCGCACCGGCGAAGTGCTCGAAACCGTGCCGGGCCTCATCGTCACGCAGCACAGCGGCGAGGGAAAAGCCAATCAGTACTTTCTGCGCGGCTTCAACCTCGACCACGGCACGGACCTGTCGCAGACGATCGCCGGCTTGCCCGTCAATATGCCCACCCACGCGCACGGCCAGGGCTACTCCGACATCAGCTTCATGATCCCGGAGCTCGTGTCCGGCGTGCAGTTCTCGAAGGGGCCGTACTTCGCCGACCAGAGCGACTTTGCGACCGCCGGCTCATCCAACGTGAACTATGCCACGATGCTCGACCGTCCCATCGCGCACGTGGACTTCGGCGGCCAGGGCTACGGCCGGGCCGTGCTGGCGGCTTCCCCCGCGGTTGGCGCGGGACACCTGCTGGGCGCCCTCGAGGTATCGCACAACGACGGTCCCTGGGTGCACCCCGACCAGTACCGGAAAGTGAACGGCGTCCTTCGGTACAGTCGCGGCGACGCCGTGAATGCGTTCGCGGTCACGGCGATGGCCTATCACGGGCAGTGGGATTCGACCGACCAACTGGCTGCACGCGCCATCACCGACGGGTTCGTCAGCCGCTTCGGCGCGATCGATCCGACCGACGGCGGACACAGCTACCGTTACAGCGGGTCAGTGGACTGGCAGCATGGCACCGGGACGACGCTCACGAAAGTGACGGCCTACGGCGTCGGCTACGACCTGCGCCTGTTTTCGAACTTCACGTACTACCTTGACGATCCCGAGCGCGGCGATCAGATCGAGCAGGCGGATCACCGGTTCATCGCCGGCGCAAGGGCCATACACCGCCGGGCGACGAAGTGGGGCGGTCACGCCGTGCAGAACACGTTCGGCGTCCAGGTTCGCAACGACGACATCGCCAACGTCGGCCTGTATCACTCCCAGGCGCGTGTGCGGCTCGAAACGCGGGATCAGGCGGCTGTGGTCGAAACACAGGCAGGCGTCTACGCGCAGAACGAGATCGAGTGGGCGCCGTGGTTTCGCACGCTCGTCGGCGTGCGCGCCGACACGGCACGATTCCGCGTGAATGCGCTCGATCCCCTGAACAGCGGCACCGCCACGGACGGCCTGGTCAGCCCGAAGGGCGGCATCACGGTCGGTCCCTTCCGGGGCACTGAAATCTACGTCAATGCCGGGACCGGCTTTCACAGCAACGACGCCCGCGGGACGACGATGACGCGCGATGCCGACGGCAATCCGGCTGACCGCGTCACGCCGCTGGTGCGCGCCAAGGGTGCCGAAGTGGGCGTACGAACCGTTGCCGTGCCGCATCTGCAGAGCACCGTCTCGCTGTGGACTCTCCGGCTCGATTCAGAGCTGGTGTTCGTGGGTGATGCGGGCGGGTCGGAGCCCAGCCGCCCGAGCTCGCGGTACGGCGTGGAGTGGACGAACTACTACAGTCCACGGCCTTGGCTGGTCTTTGACCTCGACGCCTCGCTGTCGCACTCGCGGTTCAGCACGTTCGATCCCGTAGGCCAGTACATTCCCGAAGCCGTGGGCACCGTGGTGTCGGCGGGCGCGAGCGTCGATAACCTTCATCGCGCCTACGGCAGCCTGCGCTGGCGCTACTTCGGTCCGCGCGCGCTGATTGAGGACAACTCGGAGCGGTCGAAGCCGACGAGCCTGCTGAACCTCGAAGCCGGCTACCGGCTGGCGAGAAACGTCCGCGTCAACCTGGATGTCTTCAACCTGCTCAACGCGGCGGACGCCGATATCGACTACTACTACGTCTCGCGTCTGCCCGGCGAGCCTCTCGACGGCGTGGCGGACATCCACACTCATCCGACGATTCCCCGAACGGCCCGCGCCAGCCTCAGAGTCGGCTTCTGACGGCCGGCTTATTTCTTCGTCGCGTCCTTCGGCGGCACCACCTTCACGTCGTAGAGCGTCTTGAAGTCGCCGTCGTAGACCTTGGCCGTGATCTGGTCTCCGGGCTTCACCTTCGTGTACACGTCGTCCTTGTCGGCGCTGTAGACCATCGTCATCGCCATCATCCAGCCCGGGACGTTTTCGCCGTCAACGGCCAGCGTTTTCGCCTTGGCGTCCACCTTCTGCACGACACCTTTGAAGGCATGTTCCTTTTTCGGGTCCTGCTGGGCGTGGACGGTCATCGAGACGAGAAGCGCGCAGAGCAGCGCGCCCACGAACGCGGTCAGGTGGCGGTATCTCATGCTGGTCATTTTCATGCTCCTTTACTTGGCGGCGGTTTTCGGCGCCGCGCCAATCTGCACTTCGAGGGCCTCGCTGCTGTTCTTCGGCACGTCGATCACGACACGAAGGCCGACCTTCACATCGTCCATTCCGGCCGGCTTTCCGGCGCGCTCGAACGTCGTTTTTGCGCTGAGCGTCAGCGTTTTCGACGTCTTGTCGGCCAGCTGCACGGTGATCGACTGTGCCGAAATCTGCGTGACGACTCCCCGCACGTGGTTGTTGGTGCCGTGCGCGAGGGCAGGGGTTGCGAAAGCCGGGAGCAGCGCGAACACAAAGGCGGCGGCCGTAGCCAGGCGTTTCATCCTATTCTCTCCTTGAGGATCAGTTCGATTGTCTTTCATTGGTGATGGTGCGGCGACGGCGCGTCCTCGGCTTCACCGGCGAGGAACCGCTCGTCGCTTTGTTCTTCTTCGAATTCGTGTCGCGACTTCGGGTTGAGCGCCCGCATGGCTTTGATTGCCTCCGGGCTCAGATCCTTCAGCCGCCGAATGAAGTGGACCAGCTTCCACGTATCGGTATCGTCGGGTCCGCCCCGGCCCCACGCGGGCATGCCCGTCAGGCGGATGCCGTTGGCGATGATCCAGTAGATTTCTCCGTCGGCGAGCATCTGCGTGGCGGCTTGGCGCATGTCGGGCGCTTTCGGATACAGATTCTGCCCCATTTCGGTCTGGCCGCTGCCGTCATTCGCGTGGCACGAGGCGCAGTGGTCGGCGAAGTGCGCGCTCGACTCGCTCCAGACCTCGGCCGAGAACGCGACCGGATTGACCGCGTTGCGCGCGGCTCGCGGCACGGCCCACCGACGCGCCGCCCCGGCGAGCAGACGCTCGGCTACGCTCGGCTCCGCGCGCGCGCTGAAGCCGTCGGTTCTGAACATCGCGATGCTCCCGACCACGAGCGCCGCCACGACGACGAGCGCGGCGGAAGCGAACAGCCACCCGCTCTTGCTCGTTCTCACGCTTCCCTGGACCCGCCTGTTCACCATGCGCCTGGCACCGCTCGCCGCTTACCGGCGAAACCTGATCGTAACGGAAATCCGATCGTTTCCGGACATCTCGCGTGTCAACGGGCGGTCAGTGACCGCGTGGTGACCGGCCGCCTCTGCGCCGACGCGGCTTTGCGTCGTAACCTCCCTTGTGCGAGTATCTTGGGCGCCTGTCGCCCGTGTAAACGATTCGCCGGCCTCCCGCGTATGTGGAGATAGCCTCAAAAGATGTCGCTGCTAGGTGCTGCCGAGTGGCTGGCGGATACCCAGTGGAGCATTGCGCTCCACGAATCGCTTTATGGCTATCCCGTCGTCGAGTCCGTTCACGTCTGGGCGCTGTGCCTGTTTGTCGGCCTCGCCGTCGTGCTCGACTTGCGTCTGACCGGGCTCGCCTTCAGAACGGTTCCCGTGTCCGAGATGACGAAACGGATGCTGCCGTGGACGGTGCTGGGCTTCGTGGTCATGTTCGTCAGCGGGCTGCTGCTGTTCTACGCGATTCCGGTCCGGTCGTATCAGAACGTGTTCTTCCGCGTGAAGCTGGTGCTGCTCGTGCTGGCCGCGCTGAACGCGTGGGTGTTTCACTCGAAGATCTATCGCAAGCTTCAGACCTGGGATCGCGATCCGGTGCCACCCAGGCCGGCGCGGTTTGCCGGCTTTGCGTCGCTGACCCTGTGGATCCTGATCATTTTCTGCGGGCGGATGATCGCGTACAACTGGTTCGACTGCGACAAGCAGCCGCAGCCGTCCATCGTCAACACACTCGCGGGCTGCGTCGTCCCTCAGGGAGAGCCATAGGCGATGTTGGAGCAGTTCGCTCGTTGGTCCGAGGCGACGGCGATTGGCATGGCGGTCCGCAATTCGCAATACGCATTTCCGATCATCGAATTCTTTCACCTTGCCGCGTTGGCCGTGATTGGCGGCGCGGTGCTCGTCGTAGACATGCGCCTGCTGGGGATCGGGCTGCGCAAATCGTCGGTGGCGCAGCTCGCCAGGGACGCGCAGCCGTGGATGATCGGCAGCCTCTTCGTGATGATTGCGTCGGGCGTGTGTCTGTACGCGTCTGAAGCGACGAAGTGCGTCGCGAGCCCCGCGTTCTGGATCAAGATGAGTGCGCTTCTGCTGGTGACGATCTTCACGTTCACGGTGCGCAGAAAAATCACGATGGACGACGAGGGCCGCGTCTCGCCGCTCGTGTGCAAGTCGGTCGGGCTGGTGTCGGTCGGGCTCTGGTTTGCGGTCGCCTGGGGCGGTCGGTGGATTGGGTTCGGAGGCTAGGACCGCCATGACGAAGACCGATTGGATGACGCGCGGGGGGCTTGCGCTCGTGGCGACGCTGGCCGCGGCCTCGCCCGCGTGGGCGCAAATGAGTCTCGTCGGCGAGTGGAGCCCGAGGTATCACGAGGATCAGATCGACCGGATTCCGGGACCCGAGCTTGGCGACTACACAGGACTCCCGCTGACCGACGGCGCCCGCCTGGCGGCCGACAGCTGGGACGCCTCGCGACTGACGCTGCGCGAGCATCAGTGCAAGGTCCACAACGCGCCCTACATTCTTCACGGTCCGATCCAGTTCCGGCTCTGGGAAGAGAAGGATCTGCGGACCCAGCAGGTGGTGGCCCTGCGGATGTACCTCAATACCTACGAGCAGGAGCGGTCGATTTGGATGGACGGCCGTCCGCACCCGCCGGCATATGCCCCTCACACGTGGCAGGGTTTTTCGACCGGCAAATGGGACGGCGACATCCTCACCGTGTTCACCACGCACATCAAGCAGGAGTGGGTCCGGCGCAACGGCGTGCCGAACAGCGAGAAGTCCACGATGATCGAGCACTTCATCCGGCATGGGAACATCATGTCGCACCTCCAGATCTGGACCGATCCGGTGTATCTAAGCGAACCGCTCATTCGCAGTGAAGAGTTCGTCCTCAACGAACGCACGGGCGGCAGCTGGCTGTGGCCCTGCGAGTACGTCGACGAGATTGTCGACCGTCCGCAGGGGCGCGTCCCCAGCTATCTGCCAGGCAAGAGCCCGTTCGAGGGCGACTTCGCCTACCGGTACGGCGTTCCGGTGGACGCGGCCAAAGGCGGCGCCGAAACGACGTATCCGGAGTACATGGCGAAGCTGAGAACGCTGCCGAAGCCCACCAAACCTGCAGTGGCGAAGTAGGCCGGAACAAGGAGTCGCAGCCTGTGACCATTCACCAGAAGCTCATCGTCGTGTGTGCCGTGCTGGGGACGGTGGGCGTCGGCTTCGTTCAACGCGTGTCGACTCAGCCTGCCGCGAGCACTGCCGAGTTCAGCGCGTTTCACGTGCAGGGCAACGTGTACCTGCTCGTGGGGGCCGGCGGCAACATCGCGGTGCAGACGGGTGACGAAGGCGTGCTCCTCGTGGACACGGGGTTGACCCAGAACGCCGACAAAGTGCTGGCTGCCGTCAAGAAGCTGTCCAACAAGCCGATTCGCTGGATTCTCAACACCCATTTCCATCCCGATCACACCGGCGGCAACGAAGCTATTTCCAAGGCCGGCAGCAAGACGAACGGCGGGCCGGCCGAAATCCTCGCGCACGAGAACGTGCTCACCCGGATGAGTGCTCCGGCGGGCAAGGGGTCGCCCACGCCGACCGCCTCGTGGCCCACCGACACCTACTACCCGGAAGAGAAGGACATCTTCTTCAATGGCGAAGCGGTGATGCTGTACCACGACCGCAACGCGCACACCGACGGCGACTCGATCGTCTTCTTCCGCCGGTCGGACGTCGTCGTCGCCGGCGACGTGTTCGTGACGACGAGCTATCCGTATATCGATCAGGCGAACGGCGGCAGCATCCAGGGCGAGCTCAACGCGCTCAATCGCATCCTTGACATCACCGTGCCGGCGCACGAGCAGGAAGGCGGTACCTTCGTCATCCCGGGACACGGGCGCATCTGCGACGAAGCCGACGTCCTCGAATATCGCGACATGGTGACGATTGTGCGCGACCGCATTCAGGACATGGTCAAGCGGGGGCTGACCATCGACCAGGTGAAGGCCGGCAGGCCGACGCTCGACTACGACCTTCAGTACGGCTCGGACACCGGCTTTGTGACGACTGCGGGCTTCATCGAGGCGGTTTACAAGGACCTCTCGAAACCGCAGGGCGGGCCGCCTGTCAGATGAAGCCCGATAAACGCCAAATGAAGCCCAATGGATAATGTGCCGTCGAGGTCATGCGCATGAACACTAGAATCGCGCTCGCGCTCGCGCTGGCGATCGCGCTCGTGGCCGGACTTGGCGTTGCGGCGCAGCAGCCCCCGGCCGCGCCGGCGGGGCAGCCGCCAGCGGCGCAGGCGCCTCGCACGCCGAAGAGCGTCGCCCCCATCGACCTGACGGGCTACTGGGTTGCCGTGATCACGGAAGACTGGCGGTGGCGTATGCTGACGCCGGCCAAGGGTGACTACGCCAGCGTCCCGCTCAACGACGAGGGCCGGCGTGTGGCCGACACCTGGAATCTCGCGAAGGACGAGGCGGCGGGCCTCTCTTGCAAACCGTACGGCGTCGGTAACATCATGCGGATGCCGGGGCGGCTCCATATCACCTGGCAGGACGACAGCACGCTGAAAGTCGACTTCGATGCCGGCACGCAAACCCGCCTGATGCGTTTTGGCGCCAAACCGCCCGCGACAGGCGAGAAGACCTGGCAGGGCTATTCGGCCGCCGAGTGGGAAGTGGCGGGCGTGCCGGTCAACCTCGATCGGAATGCCATTCCCGTGGCGGGCGGTGGTGGCGGCGGAGGCGGGTTTGGTGGTGGAGGCGGCGGTGGACGTGGCCGCGGCGGCCGTGGCGGCGCCCCGCCGCGGGGCGGGGCGATGCATGTGGTGACGACCAACTTCCGCGACGGCTATCTGCGCAAGAACGGCGTGCCGTACAGCGCGAACGCGACGATCACGGAATACTTCGACAAGGTCGGGCCCGAGCCCAACGGCGACGTCATCCTGCTGGTGAGAACCGTGATTGAAGATCCGACGTATCTGCAGATGCCGTTCATCACGAGCACGCACTTCAAGCTGGAGAAGGACGGGGCGAAGTGGAGTCCCTCGCCCTGCAAGATCGACCCGCCGGTCGAGTTGCCCTCGAAGTAGCGGTCATCGGCGGACACATCACATTGGACTTCATCGCCTATCTCCAGCAGACCGGCTTCTCGATGTGGGTGCGCGAATCGGGTTCGCTGCTGGCGTACCCGGGCATCCTCCTCCTGCACACCTACGGCATGGCTGTCCTCGTCGGCTTCATTGCGGGCATCGATCTTCGGATTCTCGGGTTGGCGCCGGCGCTGCCCCTCGCGCCCCTGCAGAAGTTTCTGCCGATCATGTGGGTGGCGTTCTGGATCAACGCGGTGACCGGCACGATGCTGCTCGTCGCCGACGCCACCGCGAAGCTGACGAACCCCGATTTTGGCGTCAAGATGGTGTTCATCGTGCTTGCCGTCATCACGCAGCGCATGATCGAGAGGCGGGTGTTGCGCGACCCCCAGGTCGACCAGGCGCCTCTGTCAGCCAACGCCAGGATGTTAGCCGTCGCGTCGCTCGTGTGCTGGCTCGGCGCAATCACGGCGGGCCGATTGCTGGCGTATGTAGGTTCGGCGAACGGACTGTGAGAGCGCTTTACACATGATCGAGTTGCTGTCGAATCCGGCGCACGTCCACCTGCTGCTCAATCATGTGCCGACCATCGGCTTTGGCCTGGCGCTGGCCATCTTTGTTTTGGCCCAGGCAAGAAAGAACGACGACCTGAAGCGCGTGGCGCTTGCGATGTTCTTCGGCGTGGCCGTCGTGGCCATTGCGACGTATCTGTCCGGCGCGGCCGGCGAGGCGGTGGTTCGGGACCTGTCCGACGTGTCGCAGACCGCGATTCGCGCGCACGAGGACGCCGCGCTGCTGGCGTTTGTGTTCATGGAGATCACCGGCTTCTTCGCCTGGCTGGCGCTCTGGCAGTGGCGCCGCGTGTCGCAGTTGGCGGGCTGGACCCTGCCGGCCGTGGTCGTGTTGTCGGTCGTGACATTCGGCCTCATGGCCAGAGCGGCGCAGCTTGGTAGTGAGATTCACCATCCCGAGATTCGGTCGGCTGAGGTCGGAACGGTGACGGAATCCGAGGGGCCGGCGACCGGCGCCGCCAGGTCGATCGGGTTGTTCGTCACGGGTCACACGTGGGTGTGGCCGACGTCCGAGACGCTGCACTTCGTCGGGCTCTCGATGCTCTTCACCGTGGTCCTGATCGTCGACCTGCGCATGCTCGGCATGGCGAAGCGCGTGCCGTACAGCGCCGTGTACCAACTGCTCCCCATCGGGATGTTGGGATTCGGCATCAATCTCATCACGGGTCTGTTGTTCTTTCTCGGAACGCCCGAGCAATACGTCAACAACAAGGTCTTCTTCTGGAAGATGGTGTTCGTGGTGCTCGGCGGATTGAACGTCGCGTACTTCATGCTGCTGGACGAAGTCTGGGCCGTTCAGGCGGGAGACGACGCACCGCTCACATCCAAGATTGCCGCGGCGTCGGCGATATTCCTGTGGGTCGCCGTCCTGTTTTGCGGCCACATGCTGCCGTTCATCGGCAACGCCTTCTGACATGCCGCTCTGGCTGCAGGTGAGCCTCGCGGTCGTTGCGGTCGTGCTGGTCACGTGCGCGATCGCCTACCTCATCGACCGGCTCAACCACACGTAGGCTCATGGGGCTCCTGCAGTGGATCGAGAGCGCGTCGTTCTCAGTCTGGCTGAGGGAGTCGCCCTCGATCTGGGCGTACCCGACGATGATGTTCGTCCACACCGTGGGCCTGTCGTTCTCGGTCGGCCCGAGCGTGGCGATGGATCTGCGGCTGCTCGGCTTCGCGCGCCGCGTGCCGATCGCGCCCCTCGAGGCGTTCTTCAAAGTGATCTGGCTCGGGTTCTGGGTCAACGCGGCGTCCGGCGTCCTCCTGCTCGCCGCCAATGCGACGACGAAGCTCACGAATCCGTTGTTCTACGTCAAGATGACGTTGGTCTTCGCCGCCATGACGGTCACGGCGGTCATGCATCGGCGGGTGTTCCGCGATCCCGCGCTCGCGGCGATGCCGGTTCCCGGACTCGGAAAACTGCTGGCCATCGCGTCGATCGTGTGCTGGTTCGGCGCAATCACCGCGGGGCGGTTCATGACCTACGCCGGTTCGGGCGCAACGCCGTGAGCGCCCTGAAGGCGGTTGTCGACAGCGCCTGGTGGATGTTGCCGCTGTGCGAAAGCCTGCACTTCATCGGCATGGCCATGCTCGTCGGCGTCGTCGGCGTCGTCGATCTGCGGATCCTCGGCATGGCGAAGGGGGTCCCGCTCGGGCCGCTGCAGCGCCTGATGCCATGGGCCCTGCTCGGTTTCGCCATCAACCTCGTCACCGGGGTCCTGTTCTTCGCCGGCGATCCGAAGCAGTACCATCGGCCCGCCACTCAGCCTCTCGTTCGTGGCGAAGATGCTGTTTATCGTGCTGGCCGGCATGAACGCCGTCGTATTCTCGGCGACGGGACTGAAGCGCCTCGTCGACGATGTGGGGGCAGGGCACGACGCGCCGTTCAGCGCCAAGGTCTGCGCGGCCGTGTCGCTCTCTTTGTGGGTCGGCGTCATGTACTGGGGCCGGATGCTCCAGTTCTTTGGGAAATCCTTTTGAAAGCGATACCGACCCCGCAATGCGCCATACAGAAGTCGTGTGTCTGGCGTTCGAACGTAGAGTAATCGTAGAATGTCGGCGAACCTTACTGGGCACTGGCAGCGTCCGCGAACAAGAACTGACATGGCACACAAACATTCGACCCGATTCGCGTCGGCAATCCTGCTCGCGCTCGCGGCAGGGGTCGTGCCCCTACGTGGCGCAGGGGCCGGGCATTGGCACCGATCTCTCTGGGGAGTGGGCTCCCCGGTTCCACGAGGATCAGCCCGAGCGGATTCCGGGGCCGGACATCGGCGACTATCTGGGGTTGCCGATCAACGAGGCGGCACGGCTGCACGGCGACAGCTGGGACGCGTCGATCCTGACGCTGCCCGAGCATCAGTGCAAACCGCATCCCGCTGACTACTCGCCCCGCGGGCCGGCCAACCTGCGTATCTGGCGCGAGTTCGACGGCCCCACGCAGCAGCTCATCGCCATCCACACGCACATTTCGTGGCAGCAGCCCGAGCGGATCATCTGGATGGACGGCCGTCCGCACCCGCCGGAATATGCGGCGCACACGTGGCAGGGGTTTTCGACCGGCAAATGGGACGGCGACATGCTGACGGTGACGACGACTCACCTGAAGATGGGTTGGATTCGCCGCAACGGCATTCCGCGCAGCGACAAGGCGACGCTCACCGAACACTTCGCACGCCACGGCGAGTACTTGACGCTGATCTCCGTGATTGACGATCCGGTGTATCTCGCCGAGCCTTTCGTCCGCACGACAAACTGGGCGATCGACCCGCATCAGCAGATCGCCCCGTATCCGTGCCAGTATGTAAGCGAGATCAGTCGCGAGCAGGGCTACGTGCCGCACCACCTGCCGGGCACGAACACCTTTCTCCGGGAGTTTGCGACGAAATACGGCCTGCCGTTCGAGCCGAGCCGCGGCGGCGCCGAGACGATGTATCCCGAGTTCATGCTGAAGTTGAAGGACATGACGCCGCTCAGCAAGACGGCCGCGAAGTAGACCAAGACTGAGAGTCCACGAATGAAACGAAACGTCCTGGCGCTGGCCGTCGTCGCTGCTGCCGCTGTTGTCGGGCTTGTGTGTGGTCCGGATGCCCGTATTGAAGCCAGGCAGGCGGCCCAGACGCCAGCGCCCGGCCGTGGCCAGCAGCCGCCGGCGGCGCCGGCGCCGCAAGGCCGCGGCGGACGAGGCGGTCAGCAGGCCGACGCGACGCAGAGTCCGCACGCTGAAGGTCCAGGGCAACGTCTATATGCTCGTCGGCGCCGGCGGCAACATCACGCTGCAGATTGGCGACGATGGCGTGCTGCTGGTGGACACTGGGCTGGCGGCGAATGTGGACAAGGTCGTCGCGGCGATCCGTACGCTGACCGACAAGCCGATACGCTACATCGTCAACACGCACGTGCATCCGGATCATGTGGGCGGCAACGACGCCATCGGCAAGCTCGGCAGCACGATCGCGGGCGGCAACGTCGGCGCCGGCGCGGGCGTCGGCGCGGGAATCATCGCTCACGAGAACGTGCTGAACCGGATGAGTGCGCCAACCGGCCAGCAGGCGCCGTTTCCGACAACCGCGTGGCCGACCGACACCTACATCACCAAGCAGAAAGAGCTGTACTTCAACGGTGAGTCGCTGCAGGTCATTCACCAGCCGGCCGCCCACACCGACGGCGACAGCATCGTCTACTTCAGGAAGTCGGACGTCATCAGCGCCGGCGATCTGTTTGTCACCACCACGTTCCCGTTCATCGACGAGGCGCGCGGCGGCCACATCAACGGGATCCTGGCGGCGCTCAACAACATGCTCGACATCGCGATTCCAAAGGCCATGCAGGAGGGCGGAACCTACATCATTCCCGGCCACGGCCGTCTGACCGATGAGGCCGACCTGCTCGAGTACCGCGACATGGTCACGATCATTCGCGATCGCGTGCAGGACGGCGTGAAACGGGGGCTGACGCTCGAGCAGGTCAAGGCGGGGAAGCCAACCCTCGACTACGACGCACGGTGGGGCGCCACGACCGGTTTCTGGACGACGGACATGTTCATCGAGGCCGTGTACAAGCAGCTCAAGGCCAAGAAGTAATCCACTCCCCGCAGGGAAGATCGCACGGTCGCGGCGTGGTATCCTACCCCGCCATTCTCGGACGACCGACGATCCATGGGCAGACCAATCACTCCTGTCGTCCTGGCGGCGGCGCTCGCCGTGAGCCTGGTGACTCTCGCGAGCGCGTGGCGTTCGCCCGGAAACAATCAGGGCTACGAGCCGGTTCAACCGATCGCCTTCTCGCACAAACTCCACGCGGGCGAGATGCAGATTTCGTGCGTGTACTGTCACGTCGGCGCGGAAACGAGCCGCTACGCCGGCATTCCTGCGCTCAACATCTGCATGAACTGCCACAGAAGCGTGACGCGTCGTCTGCGGCGCAGAAGCAGACGCCGACCCCGGAGTCGCCGGAGCTGCGGAAGATGTACGACTCGCTGGCCCTCGACAAGACGTTGAAGCCAATCACGGGAAGTCGCCGAAGCCCATTGCCTGGCAAAAGGTCCACCAGTTGCCGGATTTCGTGTACTTCGACCACCGCGCACATATCACAGCGGCGGTAACCTGCCAGACGTGTCACGGTCCCGTCGAAACCATGGACCGCGTGCGGCAAGTTCGAAACACTCTCGATGGGGTGGTGCGTGAACTGTCACCGCGACGTCAATCGGACCGGCGTCGCGGGCAAACCGGTGCATGCGTCGATCGACTGTGTCACCTGTCACTACTAAGAGGATGCCGTGGCTGAATGTCGGAGAGCTCCGAAGCGCTACTGGATGAGCCCGGTGAGCCCGGCGAACACATCGAGCCCGTCAGTCGACATGAGCGGGCAGCGAGGTCAACGGCGATCCCGACTTCGTCACCACCCGGCGCAGCTTTCTGAAGGCGGCAGGCTTTTCGTTCGCCGGCGCAGTGGCCGCCAGTTGCAGTCGCGGCCCCGCCCCCACCGCGATTCCCTTCGTGCAGCAGCCGGAAGGCCTCGTCGCCGGGCCGGCCGGTGCTCTACGCCTCGACGTGCGACGCCTGCGAGGCGCGCTGCGGATTGCTCGTCACCACTCGCGACGGACGTCCGGTAAAGATCGAAGGCAATCCCGATCACCCGTTGTCGGGCGGCTCGACATGCGCCGTGGGACAGGCATCGATTCTGGGTCTTGTACGACGGCGAGCGACTGAGCTACCCGACACGCCGCGGTCAGCGCAGCACGTGGTCCGATGTCGACAAGGAGATCGTCGGCAGTCGCTCGATCGAATCCGGCAGCAGGGCGGCGCCGTCCGAATCCTGACGCCGACGATCACCAGCCCGACGACTGCTGCCCTCATCGCGGATTCCTCGGCAGCTTCAAGAACGCACGACACGTCAGCTACGATCCGATCTCGGCCTCGGCCGTGCTCGACGCCCATGCGCTGACGCATGGCGCCCGCCTGCTGCCTCGCTACCGCTTCGATCGCGCAGACGTCATCGTCCGCTTCGACGCCGATTTTCTGGGCACGTGGATTTCACCTGTGGAGTACACGCGCGGCTACACGAGCCGGCGACGGATCGTTGACGAGACGCTCGCCGTCCAAGTCGTACCACGTTCAGATCGAGTCGCGGTTGTCACTGACAGGATCGAACGCCGATCAGCGTTTGCGGGTCGCGCCGGGCGAGATCGGACATCTCGCGACGCATCTTGCCGCGCGTCTCGCGCGACGCGCGGGAACGCCGTTTGAACAGACGGGGCTCGCGCCATCTCCGCTGGAGCCCGCAGCTCGACGCGATCGCAGAGCGGCTGTGGGCTGCCCGAGGTCGTGGCCTGGTGATCTCGTCGAGTCAGGACGTCCGCGTCCAGGTGCTTTGCAACTTCATCAACCAGATGATCGGCGCGTACGGCGCCACGCTCGATGCTGGAACGCCGTCCTACCAGCGTCAGGGGAGCGATGGCGAGCTTGCGGAGCTGCGCGCCGAGCTGTCGCGCGGTGAAGTCCAGGCGCTCATTGTCGCCGGCGCCAATCCTGTGTACGACCTGCCGGATGCCGCGCATCCTGGCGAACGATCTCACGGCGCGTGCCGCTCCTCGTGAGCACCGCCGAGCGGATCGACGAGACGGCCAGCCTCGCGCATTTCGTCTGTCCCGATCATCACTATCTCGAGAGCTGGAACGACGCCGAAGCCGGTGTCCGGCGTCGTGAGCCTCACGCAGCCGACGATTCTTCCGCTGCACGACACGCGTTCGCTTGCTCGAAAGCCTGTCGGTCTGGACGACGGGAACCGCGTCGGCCGGCGCTCGACCTCATTCGCGCCCATTGGGAGCGCGCCATCTATCCCGCGCGTGCCGGCGTGTCCGATGCGTTCGACAGGTTCTGGAACCGAACGCTCGAGCGCGGCGTGGCCGAGATTGCGCCGCGTCCGGCTGTCGCAACGACGCGGCCCTTCGACTCGAGCGCGGTCCGGGCGATCCTGCGTCCGGAAGAGATCGACCGCCAGCGCCTTCGCACTGGTGCTGTATCCGAAGATCGGGATGCTCGACGGACGGCACGGCCATAACGCGTGGCTCCACGAGCTGCCCGATCCCGTGACGAAGGTCACGTGGGACAACTACGCATGTTTCTCGCCGGCCGCCGCGCGGCAGTTGGGCATCGCCGACGGTGACGTCGTGCGCGTGACCGCCGCCGGCGCTCCGCCACTGGAACTTCCTGCGTTCGTCCAGCCCGGACAGCACGACGGCGTCGTCGCGATCGCGCTCGGCTACGGCCGCGCCGGCACGGATCGCTTCGCCAAGGTCGGGCCGCCGTGGTTCGAGGCGCGTCCACCGGCGGGCCTGGTTGGCGTCAACGCGTCAGCGTTGGTCACAACCGTGGACAGCACGCGCCGGTACTCCGGTCGTGCGGTGACGGTGGTCAAGACCGGACGCACGCATCCACTCGCCTCGACGCAGATCCATCACTCGCTCGCGAGGCGATGGAAGGCCAGGAGCCGTCGGCCGCATCGTGCAGGAAATGACGCTGGCACAACTGACGCGCGCAGCGGCGCGCAGCTCCGCCGCGACGACAGACGAAGGCGATCTGTGGCCCTCCGATCATCCGCTCCAGCCGGGGCACCGATGGGGCATGGCCGATCGATCTCAATACCTGCACCGGTTGTTCGGCGTGCGTGATCGCGTGTCAGGCGGAGAACAACGTGCCGGTTGTCGGTCAGGACGAAGTGCGCCGGCAGCGCGAGATGCACTGGATCCGGATCGATCGCTACTACTCCGGCAGCGACGACGAGCCCGAGGTCGTTCATCAGCCGATGATGTGTCAGCACTGCGAGCAGGCGCCGTGCGAAACGGTGTGCCCGGTGCTCGCGACGACGCACAGCGACGAGGGACTGAACGAGCAGGTGTACAACCGGTGCGTCGGCACACGGTACTGCGCCAACAACTGTCCGTACAAGGTGCGGCGGTTCAATTGGTTCGACTACCCCCATGAGGATCGGCTCCAGAATCTCGTCTTCAACCCGAACGTCACCGTTCGGTCGCGCGGTGTGATGGAGAAATGCACGTTCTGTGTGCAGCGCATCGAGGAGACCAAGATCGAGGCCCGGCGTCTGGGCCAGCCGATCGCGGACGGCGCCATCAAGACCGCGTGCCAGCAGGTCTGTCCCGCGGATGCGATTGTGTTTGGCGATCTGAACGACCCGAAGAGCCGGGTCGCCGCGCTCACCGAAAGCAATCGCGCCTACCGCGTGCTCGAGGACCTCAATACGAGGCCGGCCGTGCGCTACCTGAAGCTCGTCCGGCATGAGCTGACGCAGCCGCCCACGCTGCCGTTCCTCTCATTGCCGGCAACAAATCGGCTGCGACGTCACGCGCGAGGTGTGCGGCGCACTCGACGCGAAGCCGTCCGGCCTGTGGTGGCTCGGCCTGGCGCTGTCGGTTTCGGCGCTGATGCTCGGAGTCGTCGCCGTCAGCTATCAGACCGCCACCGGCATCGGCACGTGGGGCTTGAACACGCACGGTCGGGTGGGCGTTTGACATCACGAATTTCGTGTTCTGGATCGGCATCGGCCACGCCGGCACGCTGATCTCGGCGATTCTGTTTCTGCTTCGACAGCGCTGGCGAACCTCGGTCAACCGGGCCGCGGAGGCGATGACGTTGTTTGCCGTGATGTGCGCCGGCATCTTTCCGGTCATCCACATGGGCCGGCCCTGGCTCGCGTTCTGGATGCTGCCCTATCCGAACAGCCGCGGTTCGCTCTGGATCAATTTCCGATCGCCGTTGATCTGGGACTTCTTTGCGATCAGCACGTACCTCACGATCTCCGCGATCTTCTGGTACATCGGGCTGCTGCCGGATCTCGCCACCATTCGCGACCGAACGCGACCGTGTCACGGCTTAGCGCTCGCGCGATCTTCAGCTGGCTGAGTCTTGGGTGGAACGGGTCGTACTCGGTCTGGCATCGCTACGAGGTCGTGTATCTGCTGCTGGCCGGCCTCGCCACGCCCCTCGTCCTGTCGGTGCACACCATCGTCAGCATGGATTTCGCGACGGCGGTGGTGCCCGGCTGGCACACGACGATTTTCCCGCCGTACTTTGTGGCCGGAGCGATCTTCTCCGGGATGGCGATGGTGCTCACGCTGATGCTGGTGGCCCGGAAGACGATGAGGCTCGAGGACTACATTACGGCCCGGCACGTGGACGCGATGTGCAAACTGATCATCCTCACGAGCGGAATGGTGGGCCTGGCGTACGCAACCGAGTTCTTCACCGCGTTCTATTCGGGCAATCGGTACGAGCAGTTCGCGTTCATCAATCGGGCGATCGGACCGCTGGCCTGGGGCTACTGGATCATGGTGGGCTGCAACGTGCTCGTGCCCCAGCTGTTCTGGTTCACCCGCGTGCGCCGGACGCTGCCGGTGGTCTTCGTCATCTCGCTGCTCATCAACGTCGGCATGTGGTTCGAACGGTTCATCATCATCGTGAGCTCGCTCGAGCGCGACTTTCTTCCGTCGAGCTGGGCGTCGTACAGCCCGACGTCGATTGAAATCGCGACGCTCGTCGGCAGCTTTGGTCTGTTCTTCACCTGCTTTCTGCTGTTCTGCCGATTCGTTCCGGTGATCGCGATCGCGGAGATCAAAGGGGTCTTGCCACGCGAAATGACCGGGCGGCTGACTCGTCGCGCGTCTTCGAGCGCGGAAGAGGCCATCCTGTGCCGTCTTCGAGCGCGAGGACGATCTTCTGCACGCGACGGCAGCGCGCAAGGAAGGGCTGCACATCGTCGACGTCGTTCGCGCCGCACGCCGTCCACGGGCTGGATCGCGCCATGGGCCTTCGCCCGTCGCGACTGCCGTGGGTGTGCTTCGTGCTTGGCCTGCTCGGCGCCGGTTCGATGCTCGCTGTTCCAGTATTGGGCGACAGCCGTCAGCTGGCCGATCAATGTGGGCGGCAAGCCGTGGAATTCGCTGCCGGCCTTCATGCCCGTCACCTTCGAAGTCATGGTGCTCTGCGCGGGCGTGGGCACGGTCGTGGCCTTCATCTGGTCGTCGGGATTGCGGCCCGGACGCCGGTCCGCGCTCTCCGATCTGCGCGTCACCGACGATCGCTTTGCGCTCGCGATCCGCGAGAGCGGCCCGCATTCGACCGCGCGGCCGTCGAAGAGCTCTTCTCGCCGATTTCACCCGGTAGAACGTCGTCGATCGTCGAGTCGGGACACTCTGATGAATCGCCGCACGCTCACATCGGATTGGGAGCGGCTTTGGTGGTCTCGATCGGCCTCAACGTCGTGTCGTGGACCGCGCGGCGTCCGAACGCGCGCCGAACTTCGA
The DNA here is from genome assembly GCA_963755195.1 of uncultured Acidobacteriota bacterium. Classification (GTDB taxonomy): domain Bacteria; phylum Acidobacteriota; class Vicinamibacteria; order Vicinamibacterales; family CAVVIG01; genus CAVQJU01. The sequence continues at coordinate 801,205 of CAVWIZ010000004.1, forward strand.
GTACTTCCCCAACATGGCGCGGACGGCGAGGTACAACGCGTTCGAGGAGAATCCGAATTTCAGCGATGGGATGACGCTCCGAGCGCCGGTGCCCGGCACGATTCCCCGAGGACTGGCCGCCGGCAGTGACCTGCCGACACTCAACCCGTTTTCGGCCGACGACGCGCGGCCGTCGAACGCGGCGCGCTCGTCTTCACCACATTTTTGCGAGCCGTGCCATGCGGCCGACGCGCAAGGGCGTCGGACCGGTCGTCAAGCACGGATTTCCGCCGCCGCCGCCGCTGACCCGCGGCCAGACCCAGGACAAGACCGACGCGCAGCTCTTCGAGGTTGTGACGCAACGGCATCAACACCATGCCGCCGTATGCGCCTGCAACTGTCGCTCGACGATCGGTGGAAGGTGATCCTGCACGTCCGGTCGTTCCGACGACCGTCCAGTCCAGCCGAATGAACATCGAGTGATGCCCCTCGCGTCAAGCTCACGTGGCGCCGAGCGCCTCACGCTCGATCGCGCTCGCGGTTGCTCGGCGCGATCGCCGTCGCCGTCGGCGCAGCGCTGGCGCCGGATCGCCTGTGGGCGAGCCTGCTTGCTCGTGAGCTACTACTCGCTCGGAGTAGGGCTCGCGGGGCTGTGCTTCGTCGCCATTCACTACACGACCGGCGCGAGCTGGAGTGTCGCCGTTCGGCGCGTGGCCGAAGCGCTGGCTGGAACGCTGCCATTCGCCGGCTCGTCCTTCTCGCCGTCGTCTTCGATCGCGCGCCCGCAGCTGTACCCGTGGACGATCGCGGGCAGCCTCGGTCCGGTCGCCGGACAGCGCGCTCGGCGTTCAAGCGGTTCTGGCTTTCCCGGCCATTCTTTCTCGCGCGGGCCGCTGGCGTACGCGGCCATCGTGGATCGCTGTTCGCCTTCGCGATCCGCTGGTGCTCGCGCCGGCAGGACATAGACGGCGATCCTCGATGGACTCGCGCGAACGTCCGCCTGTCGGCGGCGTTTCTCGTGGTCTTTGGCGTGACGTTCACGCTGGCGAGCGTGGACTGGGTGATGTCGCTCGAGCCGCTGTGGTACAGCACGATCTTCGGCATCTACAACTTCGCGGGTCTGTTCCTGAGCGGCCTGGCCGCGATCATTCTCGTGGCGCTGTGGCTGGAGCGACAGGGGCCGCTTCGAAACGTGCTGAACGAAGACCACCTGCACGATCTCGGGAAGCTCCTGTTCGCGTTCAGCATGTTCTGGATGTACATCTGGTTCAGCCAGTACATGCTGATCTGGTACACGAACATCCCCGAAGAGACGACCTATTTCGTTCGGCGCGTGCACGGCCACTGGCTCGTGCTGTTTCTCGTCAACGTCGTCCTCAACTGGCTCGTGCCGTTCGCCGTGCTGCTGCGGCGCGACACGAAGCGCCACCGCACGACGCTGGGGCGTGTGGCGGTGGTGGTGCTTGTCGGGCCGCTGGCTCGACCTCTATCTGATGATCTTTCCGAGCGTCGTTGGCGAAGCGCCCGCGCATCGGCCTGTGGGAAATCGGTTTGACTGCCGGCGGCATTGGCTGCTTCGGCCTGGTGCTCGTGTGGATTCTGCGAGGGCGCACCGGCCGTCCCCATCGCCGATCCCCAGCTCGCCGAAAGCCTGCAGTACGAGCCGTAACCTACTTCGCGCCGGGGGGCGGAATCGGATCCGGCACTTCGTTCTTGACGGGCGGAATGCTCTGCAGGTACGCCCAGATGGCCTTGAGGTCCTCGTCGCTCAGGTCCTTGTACATGAACCACGGCATCGGCAGCAGGATGTCTCGACCCGTGCCGATGTGCTTGCCGGTCTTCATCGCCTTGAGAAATGCCTCTTCAGACCAGGCGCTGCTCTTCAACCCGGTGTCCGGGTCCGGCGTGATGTTCGCGGCGTAGGAGATCCCCCACGGTCCGCTCCACGCCGTCAGCATGTCGTTGGTCGCGATCACCCACGGCCCCGTCACCTTGTTGGGCGTCGTGATCTTGAGCGACGATGGGTGCCCCGACAGCATCGTGCTTTGAATGATCTGGCCTTTGTCCTTCGGGCTGTGACAGTCGTGGCAGCCGCCCACCTGCACGAGCACCTTGCCGCGCTCGACCGGTGATCTGCGTTGGGGCTGCGGCGGGCGCAGGAGCCGCGGCGGGCGCCGGCGCCGGGGCCTGAGTGCAAGCGGATATCGCGACCGCGATCGGCAGGCACGCCGACAGCAGGGCGACGCGATGCTGGGAGAAACGCATGTGATTCGCCTCCTGTTTGAGAAAAGGGGTTCCCGTGCAGCCGGGATTATACTCAACCGCGCTGCGCGAGACTCGTTGACATTTCAGTTTCGCGCGTCCGGCGATACCGTGCTATCTTGCTGGCCGAATCGCACGGCATGAGACCATCGATCATTCGGGTACATGAGGTACTTGGGGTAAATAAAATGTCTGGCACACACCTTCGCAACCGTCTGTTGCCGCTCACGACTCGCATCGGAGTCGCGGCGGCGGTGGCTTTCACCGTCGGCATGCTCGGCCATTCCGTCACGGCACAGCAGCCGGCTGCGCCGACGCCGGGGTCGGCGCGGGCAATCGCGCCCATCGATCTCACCGGCAACTGGGTGTCGATCGTGACCGAGGACTGGCGCTTCCGCATGGTGACGCCGCCCAAGGGCGACTTCGCCAGCGTGCCGATCAACGGAGCGGCCCGCACGGTTGCCAATGCCTGGGATCCGGCGAAAGACACCGCCGACGGTAACGCGTGCAAATCGTACGGCGCGGCAGGCATCATGCGGGTGCCCGGACGCCTGCACATCTCGTGGCAGGACGACACCACGATGAAGATTGAAACCGACGCGGGCACGCAAACGCGCCTGCTCCACTTCACCGGCACACCCGGCGGCGAGCCGAGCTGGCAGGGATATTCGGCGGCGGTCTGGGAACTGGCGGGCGGCTTCGGCGGGTTCGGCGGTGGTGGACGTGGCGGCGGCGCGGCGCCTCCTCCCGCTCCCGCCGGCGGAACCGTTGCGCCCGCGGCTGGAGCGCCGCCCGCGGGCCGCGGCGGACGCGGAGGCCCGCCCTCGCGCGGCGGTTCGCTGAAGGTTGTCACGACGCGCATGAAGGAAGGCTACCTGCGCAAGAACGGCGTGCCCTACAGCGAGAACACCACGCTCACCGAGTACTTCGATCGCCACACGGAAGCCAATGGCGATGAGTGGTTCACCGTCACCACGATCGTCGAGGATGCGAAGTACCTGGCGCAGTCGTTCATTACGAGCACGCATTTCAAGAAAGAAGCCGACGCGTCGAAGTGGTACCCGACACCGTGTAAAGCGAGCTGAGCCCGAACCATGTCAAAGCTCTCTGCGGTCGATCCGCGTCTCGCCGATCTATACCAGCGCTACACCAACGGCCAGCTGGGCCGCCGCGGGTTCATCCGCGGCGCCGCGGCTTTTGTCGCGGCCGGCGTGTCGATTCCCGCGTGGATGCTTGGCAGCCCCGTGCATGCGGCGGCCGCCCAAGCGGGCGGCGCGGCAGCGGCGCTCGAGCCGCTCGATCTCGCCGAGTGGAGCTACTTTTTCGTCGGCGTCGAACGAACCGATCTGGCGCGCGGATCGTTCGTCAACGGCAAGCAGATGTACGTCGAGTCGTACATTCCAGCGCAGGTGCGGCATCCGTATCCGCTGGTGCTCGTGCACGGCGGCGGCGGACAGGGACTCGACTGGCTGGGCACGCCCGACGGACGGCGCGGCTGGGCGCAGATTCTTGTCGAAGAAGGCTACAAGGTGTACGTCGTCGATCGTCCGGGCCACGGCCGTTCGCCGTTTCATCCGGACGTGGACGGTCCGTTCCCCGCGCAGAACCTCCCGCTCGAGCAGATGTCGGGGCAATTCACGCCGCCCAATGCGGCGCGTCCGGCCGCGAACGACCTCCGCAAGAAACACAATCAGTGGCCGGGCACGGGCGAGATCGGATCGCGCGATCTCGATCAGCTCGTCGCGTCGCAGGGCGGGTCGTACGTCCAGGTGGGCGGTGGACCTGGCGCGCCGCCGGCCGGAGGCCGTGGCGCAGCGGGCGGCGGGGCAGGGCGAGGCGCCCAGGCCGGCGCGGGACCAGGCGCAGGTGCGGGCGCCGGGCCTGCTCCTGGACGAGGAGGCCCGCCGGCGATCGCCGCGGCTCCGCCGGTGCTCGGACCAACGGGCATGCCGGCCGGCGGACCCGACAGCCAGCACATGGTGTGGCGTCAGCGCGGCGCGATGCTGCTCGACAAGATTGGCCCCGCGATCATCATGACGCATTCGGCCGGCGGCCCCTTCGGCTGGCTCGTGGCGGAGATTCGCCCGAACCTCGTCAAGGGCATCGTCGCGATTGAGGGCGGCGGCCAGCCGTTTGGCGGCGGCAACGTGTGGGGCATGTCGTCGATTCCTGTCGCGTACGACCCGCCGGTGGCGGATCCGTCGGAGATCAAGACCAGGCGCGTCGAGTCAACGGAGCCTGGCGTGAACGGCTACCTCCTGCAGGAAGAGCCCGCGCGCAAGCTGAAGAACCTGCGGAACATCCCGATCGTCATCGTCACGGCCGAGGCGTCGTTCGCATCGCCGGGAAACCCGGGCGGTGTCGCGTACTTCAAGCAGGCCGGCTGCAAGGCCGAAGAGCTGCGGCTGGTCGATCATGACGTCCACGGCAACGGCCACATGATGATGGTGGAGAAGAACAACCGCGAGGTGCTGAAGCCGATTCTTTCCTGGCTCAGGATTAACGTCGAGAACGGGAACGGCGGCGCAAAGGGCGCGAGCCCCAAGCCGCCTGGAAAAAGTATCAAGAAAGAAGACTCGACCGCGATGAAGCTCGCCGACACCGGATATTTCTGGGTCGGCACCGAACACAAGAAGATGCCCTACGGCACGATCCTCACGGGGCAGATGTTCGTGCAGCACTTCACGCCGCTCGAGGTGCGTCATCCGTATCCGATTGTTCTCGTGCACGGCGGCGGCGGCACGGCGCTGCACTACATGGGCGTCGGCGAGAAGGCCGGCTGGGCGCACTACTACGTGCAGGAAGGCTATCGCGTCTACCTTGTCGATCGCCCCGGCCACGGCCGCTCGCCCTATCATCCCGATTCACTTGGGCCGATCGGCGGCAACGTGAGCTATGCGGCGATTGCCGGGGATACGCGGCGTGCCGCCGTCGGCGCCAACCACCAGTGGCCGGGCACCGGCGATCTCGGTGATCCGCTGCTCGATCAGGTGCTGGCGGGGCAGAACGCCGCGCCGCAGGACAACGTCTTCGCGCACACGCTGTGGGCGAGACGCGGCGCCGAGCTCCTCGACAAGATTGGCCCGGCCGTCATCCAGGTGCATTCGGCCGGCGGACCCTTCAGCTGGATCGTCGCCAACGAGCGTCCCACACTCGTGAAGGCGATCGTCAACGTTGAAGGCGGCGGTCAGCCGTTCGCCAACGGCACGCCGTGGGGGCTCACCGACGTACCCATGGCCTACGATCCGCCGGTAAACGATCCGGCGCAGATCGCCACGCGCGACGTGCCCGGCGCCAACGGCACAAGCTACAAGCTGCAGGCCGAGCCGGCGCGCAAACTCAAGAATCTCGCAAACATCCCGACGATCTACGTCGTCGCCGAACGCTCGGGCAGAAACGGGGCGCCGGTGGTCGCATTCCTGAAACAGGCGGGCGTGGACGCCGAGGAATTCAACCTGAAAGACAAGGGTCTTGTGGGCAACGGCCACTTCATGATGCTCGAGAACAACCGCCGCCAGGTGTTCGACGCGATCCGCGGCTGGCTCGAACAGAAGCTTCCCGCCAGGACGTAGCCCATAGGCATGAGTCCGCCTGGCGACGCACCTACGCCTGAGCTGTACTTCGAAACTGTTTTCGCCTACCAGCGCACCGCGGCGCTTCGAGCGGCGGTGCACGTCGAGTTGTTTACCGCCGTTGACGAGGGCGCGCGCACGGTGGGCGCGATTGCGGCGCGATGTAGGACGCCGGTACGAAGCACCCGGGTGCTCTGCGACTACCTCACGATCATCGGCTTCCTGCGAAAAACCCGCGACAACTACGAGCTCACGCCGGACACCGCCGTGTTCCTGAGCAAGCGATCGCCGGCCTACCTGGGAACGACAGTCGATTTTCTCGCGTCGCCGGAAATGATGGGGAATTTCGACACGCTCACCGACACGATCCGGCGCGGCACCATTGCTCCCGTCAACAACAACACGGTGGCCGACGACAACCCGATGTGGGTGCAGTTCGCGCGGGCGATGATGCCCATGATGGTGCCCGCCGCGCATGTGATTGCCGAGGCGCTCGACGTTTCGTCGGCCGGGCCGCTGCGGGTGCTCGACATCGCCGCCGGTCACGGGATCTTCGGCATCGTCCTGGCGCAGCGGAACCCGCGCGTGGAAGTTGTCGCCGTGGACTGGGCCTCGGTGCTCGACGTAGCGCGCGAGCACGCGACGAAGATGGGCGTCGGCGACAGGTACGGGCTGCTTCCGGGCGACGCCTTCAAGGTGGACTACGGGACGGGGTTCGACGTCGCGCTCGTCACGAATTTCCTGCACCATTTCGATCGCGCGACGTGCGTGTCGTTCATGCGCAAGGTCGCCGGCGCGCTGGAGCCGGGTGGACGCGCCGCCATTCTCGAGTTCGTGCCCAACGACGATCGTGTTTCGCCGCCGATGGCCGCGGCGTTCAGCCTGTCGATGCTGGCGGGCACACCCAGTGGGGCCACCTACACGCTCGCCGAGCTGGAGTCGATTGTCCGCGAGGCCGGGTTCAGCTCGGTCGCCGCCTTTCCGTCCCCTCCCGAGACCGTCGTCGTCGCGACCAAATAGCGCCGCCGGGCGCGATCATGAAGGGCTAAGGGCTCAGGGCTGAGGGCTGAGGGCTAACTGGTCGTGAGCAGCCATCAGCTCTTGTTGAGCCGTGGTGCGCAGTAGTTTGCATCGGCTCTCTCAGCCCTTGGCCCTAAGCCTTTAGCCCTCAATTAGTCCCGCCTTCGAGCCGATAGTGCGGCCGGAGGGATCTGATGCCACGACGGGTGTTGACTGTCCTGGGTCTCATCGCGGCCGTCGCGACGCCGGCTGCCGCGCAGGACGAAGCGGCGCTGCGGTCGTTTTTCGAGGGCCGGCGCGTCGCGGTCACCATCGACATGCCCGCGACGTCGGACGGCGTGGACGTGCACGCCGATGCGAGCCGCCCGCTCGACTATCAGAAGTACGGCGAGCGACTCAAGGAGTTCGGCACCGCCATCCACGCCCGCGAGTCAGCCACGGTCACGCTCGTCAAGGTGAAGAAGGATCTCATCGAGTTTCAGCTGGGCGGCGGCGGCTTCGGCACGTTCGGCGACGACACCAGCACGTCCGTCTACATCCCCCACGTCGAGCCGAGCAAGCGGGAGCGGGAGCTCGATCAGCTGATCGAAGACGAAGACGACAAGCGCCGGCGCCGGCGGCTCGAGGACGAGCGCGACGAGCTTCGCGAGCGCCGCGAGCGCGCGAACCGCCGCATTGACGTCGAGCGCGCTGTCGCCGAAACGCGCAAGCGGGAACTGCTCGCCGAGCGGCGACTGGCCGGCGGCTCGCGGTTCAACCTGCGCTATGAGCGTGCGGTCCCCTCCGGCATCAAGCCTGAAGAAGTGATGGCCGCGCTCGCGCAGTGGGTCGATTTCTCGTCCGCGGGATTCCCCGCGCCGGGGGTCGATCGTGCGGCCAGCGCGTTCACCACTTCGCCGCGCAAGGGCATGACCCGCGCTGAAGCCGAGCGCGAATTCGGGCCGGCCGTGAACGACAACGAGCACCGTGAAGGGGGGCTGACGGTGAACACGCTGCGATTCGTGAGCCGCGACCAGCAGCTCGTCGCGGACTTCGTCGAAGACACGATGGTCCGGTTCTCGATGTCGTCCCGGTAGGGCACGCGGACGCTTCTCCCTTCGACAAGCTCCCGCCAGCAGGCCTTTCAGGCCTGCCGCGCGCTTTTCGCCACGCGCAGAATTCCAAGGACCATCCCGCCCTTCGCCAGCCTCAGGGCACGCCGCCAACACGGAACAAGCGCGCCGGAACTGCGGCCCTTCGGTCCGTAAACTTCTGCTGTCGCGGCGATCAACGGGTTATCTGAACGACATCCGTCACGCGTGATCAATGCTCGTGGTGGTCACCACTTTCCGGATCGCGGTCACCGTGATCGCCGCGATGAGGACCTGCGGCCCGCAGTTGATGGGATCATTTCCGGCCGCGCTTGACGGTTGACGGTTGCCCTGAGCCTGTCGAAGGGCGAGCAGTCCCGGCCTGACGTTGGCGGTTATGTGCGAGCGCCGCACATATCGACGGGGATTCCGTGATTGGCCGGCGGTTTCGGCCGACGCCTTCGCACATATCGGCACTGGTTGACAGGCCTTTGGTAGAATCGCTACCCAGTCAAACACTTGGAGTCGATTGCAAGGAGTGCCGACCGCTGGTCATGTGCGAAGTCCGGTAGCGCTTTGCAACCCACTACTAGTTAAGTTAGCCAGACACATCTCCAACCAAGATCATGCAGAAGCTCTTCGGCCTGGTACGCGGTTCGCTGCTCAGCGAGCGCAACACTCCCATGGTCAGCGCAAGAGAGACGATCGGTTGGTGGGAAGCTCGGAGGGTACCGTTCAATCTTATCGTCGGTGGTGCTGGAATCGTGTCAGTCGCCATTGTGAGCATCGTCGGTCTCGGAGCCTACTTCCTGTTCAACAGCGATTTCGGACTTCCGGATCCCCCATTGTTCGCTGCGGTCGGGGTGATCGTCTACGCGCTTGTCGTCAACATTTGTTATACGGGCGGCTGGATAGTCGAGCTCGTGATTCGAGCCGCGTGGCCTGAGCAGGCGGATCGATTCGCCACGCTCAGTCTATCTCTGGGCCTGTTGTTGACCATCCTTGTGACATTGCTTCCAGGCATTGTCGTGGGCGCTGCAGGCATCTTCGGTCTGGTGGGCCATTTATTGGGGCGTTAATCGGCAAAGGCACGATCCGTTCAAGTGGCTGGCTAACATCGAAATGGAGCCGACGCTTCTCGCGGTCTGTGCGATCATGTCGGCATTAAGCGCGGCTCATTTCGAGCGTTGGGCAGACAGCCATGACCGACATCCTCGCGTGTGGCGCTGTGCTCAGCCGACAGACGCTCCGCATGATCCGCGAGAACTCGAGGACGGTCGGGTCACTTTTCCAAGAGGCTCGATCTTCGATTCACCCGCCGTCGAGCAGGCCCGTCAACTGCGGGGCCCGCGGAGGCGGCCGTCGAATGAGCGCTGTCACGAGCGGTGACAGCCATACTGTCTAGACGACGCAAATCCAAATGGTGCAATGGAATCTCAGTCAGTCTGGCATTGAGGAACTCCGGGGGTTGGCAGAGACCGGCATGGGGTTCCAGTGGGTCTTAGCGGAACGCGGTCAAGGCGGGGCTCGATTTCTCATCTTCAATAGCGAACACGCATTTGACCTTTCGGGCGTCGACCTTCTTCCTGGCGACGATCCAGACACGATGCTTACAAATGGACAACGCGTCATGGTGGCGTTGCAGCAACCCCATCTACCGCTGATTGGGCGGCCAGAACCAAGCCGATTCACACTCTTGGAGAATCGAATCGCCTTGCTCGCTTCGCTATCTGCCCAACCGGCTATCTCAACAAAGCCGCACATCACTCGGCCAAGCAGCCTTGTGAAACGGGTGAAGCTCTCAAGCTCTCGAGTCTTTCACCGATACTCTGCTTTTGCGCCCGACCGACGGGTTGATCCAGCGACAGGCAACTTTGCGCCGGGAACGTCGGTGTGCCCGAGTCTGAGGTGCCGTTCATTCCAACCGGGTTTGCGGCAGTCGGCAGGTTGGCTCTCCCGAACACATTGCCTGCGTCAAATCATCACGTCATCAAAGCCGCCGCGGGGACCGTCGTCGATTTCGGCACCGTTGCACCGGCATTTGGTCAAGCAGGCGGAGGCGTCGAGGCATTCTTTGGCAATGGAGCTACGAACGTCCAGGCGCCAAGAGTCAAGCCGAGCACTATCCCAGACGAATAGGCGCAGTCTAACCGGCGCTTGCAGCTGACGGCGCGCGTGTCATCATGTGAAAGATCTGAGGAACGAGGCGCCGCGGCTGAACGTTAGCCGGACGAAGACAGAATGGGAACGGAATCGATCGCAACTCCGCGGATCGCGCCCGCCGTGGCCCGAAAACTCGGCTACTACGTGTACCTGTATGTGAATCCGGCAGATCAATCGGTCTTCTACGTCGGCAAGGGTAAGAATGGGCGCGCTCTTGCTCATCTGCACGCCGACGAGAAGAAGGCCATCGCAAAGGCCATTCGCCAGGTGCGTGAGGCAGGGCACGAGCCCCAGATTGACATCCTCGCTCATGGTCTCGCGAGTCCCGATGATGCTCTCAAGGTCGAGGCAGCCGCGATCGACTTACTCGGTGTCTCGAATTTGGCAAATGCGGTGCGCGGCCATGGCGCGAGGTACGGGCGTATGGCTCTTGAGCAAGTGGTGGCACACTACACAAGACGCAAGGCCGACATTCGCGAGCCGGCCGTGCTCATTCGAATAAACCGTGCCTACCGATATGGCATGAGCGACGTCGAGCTGTACGACGCCACTCGGAGTGCTTGGAAGATCGGCCGACGGAAAGAACAGATCGAGTACGCCCTCTCCGTGTTTGAAGGAGTGGTCCGCGAAGTCTATCGAATCACGCAGTGGCTACCCGGTGGTTCAACATTCAATGTGCGGCGAGTCGGGCGTAGTCATCCGCGTCCTGGACGGTTCGAGTTTGTCGGGGTGCTGGCGGAGCCCAAGATGCGAAAGCGGTACATCAACCGATACGTTGGGCATCTATTTGCGCCCGGAGCTCAGAACCCTATTTCGTACGTGAATGTTCCGGTTAACAAAGACTTGCAGACGTCGGCGGCGCGACGAAGCCATCGTCGCCGCCGCGGCTGAAATCTACGGTTAGCCGGACAGATTGGCCGGTACAGGCTAACCCGCGACGATAGCGGAGGTCAGCCGTGGACCGCTGCGGAAGTCATACTGTCTAGAGGCCCCATGTTGAAGCCTGTTGCTGACATGCAGGGACGGCGCTTGCCAAGTCTCGGGTTCGCCGTCGCACTCACGGTGATTGGTGTCTATTTCGGGCTGATTCTCGTTCCGACCTGGTGGCCTGGTATTGCAGGCACCTTCGCCTACTTCCTGTACGGGCTTTCCATTCCAGTGGTGCTTCTCGGCCTTGTCGGTGTTGCTCTGTGGGGCATCGGCGGTGCGATCGCGGCGCGTCGCCGCGGGGCCTCGGCAAGCAAGCAGCATCGTGCCGTGATTGCGCTATCTCTCGCCAGCTTTGTCTCGTTTGCATCCGCTGTGACTCTCACGCGAACAATTCGAAGTGCGTTGCCCACAGGCTCGCACTTGCTTGCGTTTGCGCCAGAGGTATGGCTAGACTCTCGCTCTTCTCAGTTTGTCGGAGGCGACATTACTCCACGCCAGAAGATGCTAGGTAGCCTCGTCAAACAATTCCGTGCTTCGCAGAGTCGTGTCGAACTGGAGGCTATCCTGGGCCCTTCTCTCCAGACGCCGTACTTTGGGAGCACGGGCCGCGATCTGATCTATAGGCTTGGTCCAGAGCGAGACTCGTTCTTCGCAATCGACTCCGAATGGCTTCTCATCTGGCTCGACCGCGATCACTTCGAACGATTCGAGATTTACACTGACTGACCGGAGGAGCGGATGAAGAATCAGGGCCACATTCCCCGATTCGGTGCTGACGGAATGTGGACATTTTGGAGGGCTGCTCGAATCGTGGCCGCTGCGTCGCTGTTGTCCTTCGCGGCCACGGCGCAGACGCTGTCCCCTGTTGTTGCTGCCGCGGACGTTGTTTTTCTCGGGGGGACTGTCTACACGGCAGAAGCGGCGCAGCCGTCGGCCACAGCGGTCGGCGTGCGTGCTGGTCGCATCGTGTACGTTGGCGACGAACAGGGAGTCCGGCCCTTCGTTGAGGCGTCCACGCGCATCATCGATCTGCAGGGCGGGATGCTCCTTCCCGGCTTTCACGACTCGCACGTCCACATCGTCCAGGGAGGTCTCGGTCTAGCCAGTTGCGAATTGGCGATGGATGCGACGGCGGACGCTGTGATGAAACACATTGCGGCCTGCGCACGCGAGAATCCTCAGGCGGCGTGGGTGACTGGGCGCGGATGGCAGCTTGGCACATTCCCGAACGCGAACCCCACGCGCGGTCAGCTCGATGCCATCGTGTCCGATCGCCCGGCGTTCTTCATGGCCGCCGACGGACACTCGGCGTGGGTGAATTCACGGGCGCTGGCCGCTGCCGGGGTGACTGCCTCGACGCCCGACCCGCAAGGCGGACGGATCGAACGCGATCAAGTAACGCGCGAGCCGACCGGGACGGTGCGCGATCTCGCGACGGGCTGCCTCCTGCGGGTGATGCCACCGCCATCGACGAAGGACATGGAAGCCGCCATCGCTCGAAGCATCGCACTTGCGAATTCCTTCGGCATCACGTCCGTGCACGAGGCGAGCGCCCAGGAAGTGATGATCGCCCGCCGCGGCACCGGGCCGTCGACGGTCGCGGTGGGCTGAACGCTCGCGTCACGGCGGCTGCAGCCGTCGATTTGAAGCTCACAGACCCGAAAAGTGTTCCGGGCGAGGTCGCGCGACTCGAGCGCCTCCGCAGGGAGTATCGGGGCACGCGTTTCAGGGTCACCGCTGCGAAAATTGGACTCGATGGAGCCCTGGAGGCGAAAACAGCGGCGCTGCTCCTACCTTACGTCGGCAGCGATATCTCAAATCATCAAGCAGGCGCTGGCGCAGGACGCGCAGCCGCGGCCCGCATAGGAAGGGAGCGCTCCCCTCCGATTTCGTTCAGGCGAGCACAGCGCTCTCGAGCCTCAGCCGCTGCCGCGCCGCGCGGTACTCGCGCTCCAGCCGAGCCACCAGGTCGGCCGCCGGCAGCACGGCATCGATCGCGGCGATGCCCTGGCCGCAGCCCCAGATGTCCTTCCACGGCTTCTTGCGGTCGGTGCCGAAGTTCATCGCGCTGGCGTCGCTCGCCGGCAGCGCGTCGGGGTCGAGCCCGGCCGCCGACAATCGAGCCGCGCAGGTAGTTGCCGTGCACGCCGGTGAAGAGATTCGAGTAGACGATGTCGCGGCTGCTGCCGTTCACCACCATCTGCTTGTAGCTGTCGACCGCGTGCGCCTCGCGCGTGGCGATGAAGGCCGAGCCGATGTAGGCGAAGTCCGCGCCCCGGCGGCCAGCGTCGCGAGCACCGCGTCGCCGGTTGGCGATGGCGCCCGACAGCGCCAGCGGTCCGCGGTGCCAGCGGCGGATCTCCTGCAGCAGCGCAAACGGGCTCGTGGTGCCGGCGTGGCCGCCCGCCCCGGCGGCCACCGCGACCAGGCCGTCGGCGCCCTTCTCGACCGCCTTGCGCGCGTAGCGGTCGTCGATCACGTCGTGCAGCACGATGCCGCCCCAGCCGTGCACGGCTTCGTTGATGTCCGCGCGCGCACCCAGGCTGGTGATGACGATCGGCACCTTGTACTTCGCGCACAGCGCCATGTCGCGTCGAGCCGGTCGTTGCTCTTGTGCACGATCTGGTTGATCGGCAAACGGCGCAGCCGGCGCCTCGGGATGCGCGCGGTCGTGCGCGGCCAGCGCCTCGGTGATCTCGGCCAGCCAGTCGTCCAGCAGCTCGGGCGGGCGGGCGTTGAGCGCCGGCATCGAGCCGACGATGCCGGCCTTGCACTGCGCGATCACCAGCGCCGGCGTGCTGATGATGAACAGCGGCGCGGCAATGACCGGCAGCCTCAAGTTCTTGAAAGGAGCATGCATGAGTCTTCCCGGCTCAAGGCCTTGTCTGCGGTGTTGGTTTCGGTGCCGGGTCCCGGTAGCGAAAGGTGCCCATGGCCTGCGCGGCCAGCCGGCCTTCGCCGTCCTCGACGCGCGCTTCGCAGAAGCACAGCGAGCGGCCGCCGCCGGTCGCGCGCGCGGTGGCGACCAGGTCGGCCCGATGCGGCGCTCATGAAACCGACGTGCAAGTCCACGGTCACTACTTCGCGTGCATAGTCGATGCGCGACAGCGCGGCATTCGCCATCGCCACGTCCAGTAGCGTCATGAGCACGCCGCCATGGCCGGCGCCATGGTTGTTGAGCATGTGGGGCGCCAGGTCCATGGTCACGATGGCCTCGCCCGCCTCGGCCTGTTCGACGCGCATCCCCAAATGCACGGTGAAAGGGCACGTGCCGTTCGCGCCCGCTGCGCGAAAGGGTCTGACCGGACATCTGCTGCTGCGTTTCCGACCCCTTCATGCGCGCGCCTTCCTGCCGGCCTCGGCCGCCGCGGTGAAGTCGCGCGGTCCGGTCAGCGCGAGGCCGCCGTCCACGGGGATCAGGGTGCCGGTGATGTACGAGCCCCAGTCGCTCGCCAGAAACAGCGCCATGCGGGCGATGTCCTCGGTGCGCCCCATCCGCTTCAGCGGCACGCGTTGCGTCATCTCATCCAGGGAGTCCTGCGTGGGGGCGAGCCGCCGGATTCCTTCGGTGTCGGCGATCGGCCCGGGCACGATGGAGTTGATGCGGATGCCCTCGGCGCCCCATTCGGCGGCCAGCACGCGCGTGAGCATGTCCACGCCGGCCTTGGCCGCGCACACGTGCGCCTGATAGGGCGTGGGCGTGAAGGACTGGCCCGCGGAGATCTGGATGATGGAGGCGCCGGGCTTGCGCAGATGCGCGTGCGCCAGCCGCACGACGTTGAAACTGCCCAGCAGGTCGATGTCCACCACCGTCTTGAAGGCGTTGGGCGACATGTCCAGCGCACGGGCGAGGAAGTTGCCGGCCGCGCCGGAGACCAGCACGTCGATCGGGCCGAAGCGCTCGCAGGCCTGCGCCAGCGCGCGTTCCACTGCGTCGGGTTGGCGCACGTCGGCGGAAATGCCCATGGCTTGCGTGCCCAGCGCTTCGAGTTGCGCCGCCGCGGCGGCCACCTTGTCGGCCGAGCGGCTGATCAGGCTGACGCGGGCGCCGGCCCGCGCGAAGGCCTGCGCGATCCCGAGGTTGATGCCGCTGGAGCCGCCCGCGACGAACAGGTGGCGGCCGGTGAAGTCGAAGGCGGAGAGGTCCATGGCATGTCTCCTGTGGATGGAAAGGAAGGGGCAGGTAGCGAAACGAGCCGTGCGCGAGCACGACCAGCCCGCCCTGGGCATCGCTGACAGTGGCGCGGCAAAACGCCATGCTGTGGTCGTGGCTCATGATCGCTTACCTTTTCCTGAAAGCGGCGATCCGCTGCTGCATGTCCGGGCCCGTGCCGGCATTGCGAAACACTTCATGTGCCAGCCCGGCACCAATGGGAAGTCCGTCGGTTTCATGCAACAGCTTCTTGTTTGCACGATGGCTGAACCAGGATCCATCGAGGACCGTGCGCGCAACCAGGGCGATTTCAGCCTCGAACCGATCGTCGGGAAAACAGAAATTGGCCAGGCCCATGTCCCGGGCCTCGGTGCCGGAATATGTGCGGCCGAGGAACATCATCTCGCGCGCCTTCGCGAGTCCGACCCGCCGCGGCAGTCGCTGGCTCATGCCCCACTTCGGCGTCAGGGCCCACTTGGCGTGCGTGTCGGCAAACCTGGCGGACTCGGACGCGATCAGCAGGTCGCCCGCAAGCGCGAGTTCCAGCGCGCCGGTGTAGCAATGCCCGTGCACCGCGGCAATCACCGGCTGCGGCAGATTTGCCAGGCGCTCAATGGTCCGAGCTTGCAAGTTCGCCGTGGGCAGGGGCTGTCCGGCGGCAATGTCGCCGAGGTCGTTGCCGGCGAAAACTACCCGCGCCTGGGATTCGACGCACGCGCCAATTTGCTCAATGTCACATTCGATCTGCCGCACATGCTCGTTGAGCAGCACAAACATCTCCACCGACAAGGCGTTCATTTTCTCCGGCCGATTTAGAACCAGGGTGCACAGGCCATCCTGATCGTGCCGAGTGACCGATTGCGGACATCAAGCTTCTCTCCTGCGAGTCGAAGGGGAAGTCAGTCATCGCGTTCACTCCGGCTTGAAGCCGATCTCGGCCAGCATCTTTCCTTCGCGCTCGAACTGGCCGCGCGCATAGGCCGCGTAGGCCTCGCCGTCATCGGCTGCGGCTACATGTCGAACGACTCGAGCTGCTGCAGGTACTCGGGGTCCGTCGCGTCGCCTTGCGGAACGCCGCGTGCAAGCGCGCGGCGATCTTCGGGTCGAGGTTCTTCGGCGCGACCAGGCCGATCGGCGACTCGATCACGAGGTCGTGGCCCAGCTCCTTGACCGTGGGCACGTCGGCCGAAGCGCTTGAGGCGCTGCGCGGTGAAGGTGGCCAGCAGCCGCACCTTGCCGCCCTGCACCTGCGGGCCGAAACCGGGGTCGCCGTAGACGTCGAGGTGGTGGCCGATCAGCGCCTGGAAGCTTCGCTGCCGCCCTTGAACGGGATCATGTTGAACTTGCGCGCCGGCCAGCCTTCGCGAGCCGCTCGGCGTAGATGCGGTTGATGCTGATCGCGCCGACGTTGCCCCAGCTGACGACGCCGGGGCGCTTCTTCGCGTCGGCCAGCAGCTCGGGCAGCGTCTTCCACGGCGCGTCGGCGGCGACGGTGATGCCGGTGACCAGGCCGGCCAGGCCGATGAGGTAGCGTGAAGTCGCTTCAGCGGGTCCCAGGCGATCTTCTGCACCAGCGGCTGGCGGATCACCGAGTTGTGCATCACGGCGATGCGTGTAGCCGTCGGCCTCGTTCATCGTGGCCAGGCTCGCGGTGCCGGTCACGCCGCCGGCGCCCGGCTTGTGCATCAGCACGATGGGCTGGCCGAGGTCCTGCGACGCCGCGTTGGCCAGCGCGCGCAGGATCGGGTCGAACGAGCCGCCGGGCGGAAACGGCAGCACCAGCATGATCGGCTTGCTGGGGAACGGATCGGCCGCGACCGCGCGGCCGCGCCGGCGGCCGCGGCGCCGAGGGCGATGCCGGCGGTGATGCAGGGCTCGCGCCGGCGCAGCGGGGAGGACGAGATGGACATGGTGCGTCTCCTGTGGAGTCGGGGTTCGTCATGGAACGGGGGCAGGTAGCGGAACGAGCCGATGCGCGCGCGCGACCAGGCCCGCCCTGCGATCGGTGACGGTGGCGCGGCAGCAGCGCCACGTCGTCGTCGATGGTCGAGCACCTCGCCGTCGGCGGTGAGCGCGGCCGCGGCCGGGCTGCGAGGAAGCTGGAATTGAGGTTGAGCGTGACGGCGGTGCGCGCGAAGTCGACGCTGCGACACGGCGGCGCTGGCCATCGACCACGTCGAGCAGCGTCGCGACCACGCCGCCGTGCACCGCGCCGATCACGTTGCCCGAGCTCGGCGCGCGCGTCCAGCACCAGGCGCGCGCGGCCGCCTTCGGAGAACTCGCGCCGCACGCCCAGCAGCCGCATGAAGGGCACGCTGGCGAACACCTGCGCGGGTCCGCGTGCCGGCCACCGGCTTCATGCGCGCGGCCCGTGCCTGCGCGCAGCGCGTCTTCAGCACCTTGCCGGCGGCCGACAGCGGCAGTGCGTCGGCGAAGCTGATGCTGCGCGGGCACTTGTAGCCGGCCAGGCGCGTGCGGCACCAGGCCGCGCAGCTCGTCGCGCAGCGCCGGTCGCCGTCCGCGGCGCCAGGCGCGCAGCACCACCACCGCGTGCACGGCTTCGCCCCAGCGCGCGTCGGGCACGCCGATCACGGCGGCTCGGCCACGGCCGGATGGCTGCGCAGCGCGGCCTCGACCTCGGCGCGGTAGACGTTCTCGCCGCCGCTGATGATCATGTCCTTCAGGCGGTCGACGATGAAGAGGTAGCCGTCGTCGTCCATGCGGCCGCCGTCGCCGGTGTGCAGCCAGCCGTCGCGCAGCGCCTGGCCGTGACCTCCGGCTGGCTCCAGTAGCCCTGCGTGACCATCGGCCCGCGCACGACGATCTCGCCGACCTCGCCGCGCGGCACCTCGCGGCCGCTGCTCGTCGACGATGCGGATCTCGGCGCCCAGCCCGGCGCGGCCCACCGAGTGCGAGCCGGCCGCGCGCGCGCGCCTGCGCGGCCGGTGGTTGGCGGGCAGGTTGATGCACACCGCGCCGGCGGTCTCGGTGAGGCCGTAGGCCTGGAAGAACTCGGCCTGCGGCCAGGCGGCGAGCGCGCGGTCCAGCAGGTCGGGCGGCATCGGCGCGGCACCGAAGGCGATGCGGTTCAGGCTCTGCAGCGCGCTCGGCGTCGAACGTCGGACTCGTCGAGCAGCGACTGCAGCATGCTCGGCACGACGATGATGTCGGTGATGCCGTGCCGCTCGATGGCCTCGAGCACCGCAGTCGGCGCGGAACTGCGGCATCGTGACGCAGCTGCCGCCGACGATCGATCTGGCCGATCAGCCGGCCGAGGCCGGCGACGTGGAACAGCGGCGCCACCAGCAGCGTGACCTGTCGGGCGAGTTGTTCAGCTCGGCGCCGCGCGTCA
>CAVWIZ010000005.1:0-17781 GCA_963755195.1 uncultured Acidobacteriota bacterium
TCGCTCCCCTGATGCGACGCGTTCGCACGCGTCTCGCGGTGTCAGACGCCGCGCGCCGCACCGTTGCGCGGCACTTCCCGGGCATACGAGATCGTTCCGAACGGCATCGACGTCGCTCGCTTTCGTCAGCCGTCCACACGGCCGCCCGGCCTCCCCGCCGGCCGGCGTCACGTACTGTGCGTGGGCCGGCTCGAGCCGAGAAAGGGCGTCGGCCGCCTGATCGAGGCGATGGCGATCGTCCGGCGCGACGGCGCCGGACGCGCGGCTGGTCGTGGTGGGCGACGGCCCGGACCGGGCGCATCTCGAAGCGGCGGCGCGCGCGGCGGCGGTTGACGTCCTGTTCACGGGCCGCGTTTCCGACGAGGCGCTGCCGGCCTACTACCTCGCGGCCGACGTCGTCTGCTCCCCTGCGCTTGGCGACGAAAGCTTCGGGATCGTGCTGCTCGAGGCGATGGCGGCCGGACGGCCCATCGTCGCGACGAACATCGAGGGCTATGCGGAGCTGCTCGCCGGGGCCGGAAGCGCCCGACTGGTCGAGGTCGACGACCCGGCGGCGCTCGCGCGCGAAATCATACGGCTGCTCGAGGCTCCCGAGCTCGGTTGCACCCTGGGTGCACGCGGCGCCGCATTCGCGCGCGCCTACGACTGGAGCGAAGTCGCACGGCGCCTGGAGTCGATCTACGCGTCCACGTGCGGGATTGCGACAAGTTCGATCGACCCTTCACCATAGCTGGTCGCCGCCAGCACCAGACAGTCGATAAGCGCCGACCTCCCCTTCTGATAACTTGCGACCGGCAGCGCGCGGTCGGATCGCCCTTTGTCCCCTTGTGGTTCATCCCTCGTGTTTTCTTCCCGCGGTCGCCCGAACCAGACGCTCGATGTCGCGGTACTCGCGCCAGTGCCGGAGGCTGACGGACAGAAAACCGGCGACCGGAATCGCCAGGATCACGCCGGCGGCGCCCCCCAGGGCCGCGCCGCCCCACACGGTCAGGATGACCGTGGGCGTCGACATGTGCATGCCGTGTCGGATCAGACGCGGATAGATGACGTAGTCCTGAACCAGCCTCAGCGCGCCGAGAAACACCACCACGCCGAGCACGCGATCGCCTGCCTGGCCGACCGCCATGATCAGCGCCGTGAGAGGACCGATCGCGGGAACGAGTTCCAGCACGCCGGCGGCGACACCCATCGATCCGGCTCCGGCAAGCCGAAGCACCTCGAAACCGGCCAGGCACAGAACGCCGACGATGAAACCGGCGGCCACCTGCGCGCGGACGTAGCCGGCCAGCAGGCTGTTGACGTCGCGCAGGTACTCCTCGCCGCGCCACTGCAGATGGCCGCGAGGCAGCACGCGAAGCGCCGAACGATGAAAGCCGGGCGCGCACGTCAGGAGCAAAAAGGCGAGCACCGGTGCAACGGCCAGCCACGCCGCGTAACGGGCCGCGCCAATCAGATCGGTGAGCGTGCTGCGTGCTTCCCGCTCGATGTAGGCCATCCCGCCTTCGAACGATTGCCGGAGCCACAGTCGCCCGCGCGAGGGGAGCGGCGTGCGCGTGATCCCGCGTTCAAGCGCGGTGAAGTTGGCGCCAGTGAAAAGTCGATCGACGGCCGCCGGGGCGGTGACCGCCACCCATCGTGTTATCCGATCGCCTGAGAGCAGCCAGGTTGTCGCGCCGAGGACGAGCAGAACGACGTAAAGAAGCGCAAGCGCCGCCGGCATCGACAAGGGGCGCTTGCGTCGTCCGATGCGAACGCGCCGCCGCAGCTCCGCGGCGGCAGGCGCCAGGATGTATGCCAAGAACACGGACAGCAGTAAGAGTACGCCGACCCCCTCGAGTGCCCACAGCATGCGCGCCACACGTTACAACATTCGAGGCGCCACGTTCTTCTCCAGCCAGTTCGCGGAGGATGCCGAACACCTGACCTTGCGTCCGGCTGTGCGTTCTAGTGGGCGGCGCCGGCGACTCCTTCCGTGGCAAAGGCCAGCGCCAAGCCAAACGGCAGGTACGCCAGCTTGTCGTGGTCGACGAACGGGAACACCCCGGCCTCGGGAATGTAGAACTCGAGGATGGCGCCGGCGCCCGACGGCACTGGGAACGTTTGCACACCCTGGATCCACGGCGCTCCGGCGTAGACCCGATCGAACACGCTGCCGATGACGTGTGCGGCCGATGTCCAGGGCCCCACGTTGACAAAGTACATGCGCACGAGGTCGCCCGGTTTCACGCGCACGGCCTCGTTGTCGAGCCGGCCGTTGAACATGGAAAAGAGCTGCTCGTTCTTCAGGGTTTTCGCCGGATCGGTGCCGGGAATCAGTCCTTTGGCGTCCCGCGTGCCGTAGACGGCGTCTTCGACCACCACGATCTCGCGCGCGGATCGGAGAGCCTCGTTCCGCGGATACACAATCATCGCCCCGTGAATCCCGCTCTTGATGTGCAGGTCGGTCACCGGTCCGGCCGCGCAGTGGTACATGAACACGCCGGGCGTCTCCACCGTCTTCTCGATTTTCAGAACCGTGCCTGGGGGTGTTGGGCCGTACTTGCGAGCGTCGATCATGAAGGCGTGGGTATCGAGGCCGTGCGACGTCGTTCCCTTGTTGTGCACGTTGATGGTCACCGTGTCGCCCTGACACGCTTCGATGGTCGGTCCAGGGATTTGGCCGTTGTAAGCCCACGCCGCGAACGTGGTTCCCATGCCGAGGTCGACGCCCGTGGTCTCGATCACGTCGACGTCGAACATCTTTTCACGCGGCCCGGCACAGGTCTTCTGCTGGCCTGCGACGGGCGGCATGTTCTTGGTCGCGAGCGGAGGGCCGGCGGTGCCGGCCCCTTGCGGCGGAGGTGGTCCTGCCTGGGACGTGGTTGCCGGCTGCTGGCCGCCGCACGCGACGACCGTGATGGCGAGAATCGCCGGGCTGGCCCAGGCGAGTGTGTGCCGCATGACTGCCTCCCGTCTGAGGGTCGCGGAGGTGTACATCTTCGTCGCGACAGGGCTGCAACTATCGGTCCTGTAGCCGCACGTGCGTTCGTCGAGGCGAGAGATCGGTTCAGGCCTGAGAGCTGCCCGGAGCCCTGGGTAGAATTCCGCATCGAAGCGAGGAATCCCCCAAAGCCAGCTGCCGAATCACGTCACCTCGTGCGGTTCGCCGGCCGAATCCCACCAGAGCCAAGTCGGCTGAGAGGGGGACCACGCCTCGGACACGTCGCCGCGGATTGGTCTGCGTCTTGCTGGTACGACAACCGTGAAATCGGCCGTCCGCTTACGAAACACCGGCATCTTGCTCGCGCTCGGCACCTTCGCCGCTGCCACGATGCTGGTGCAGGCGCAGACGCCCGGCGACACGAGCGAGAGCGCCGATGCCGTGGCGCGCCTGGAGCGCCGTCTGGAGGCGGGGGCCACCAGCCTCGAATATCGCGAGGGAACCGGCTACCTCCCCAGCCTGCTCCAACAGCTGCAGATCAGCCTTGATTCGCAGGTACTGGTGTTTTCCAAAACGAGCTTCCAGCACGCCTTGATCAACCCGAAGAACCCGCGCGCGCTCTACTTCAACGACAACGTGGCGGTGGGCACCGTGCCAGGCGGCTCGGTCTACGAGATCGTGGCGCTCGAACCGAGTCGCGGCCTCGCCTTCTATTCGCTCGACATCAAGCGAGCCGACCATCCCAGGTTTCAGCGGCGCGGGGTGGAGTGCCTCTTCTGTCACGGACCCGGCAACAAGGGCGCCGCGGCCCTGGTCGTCGCCTCCGTGATCCCCGACGCCCAAGGCGTCCCGGCGTACACCAGCGCTTTCATCGAGACCGTCGATCATCGGACACCGTTCGATCATCGGTGGGGCGGCTGGTACGTCACCGGGACACACGGGTCGCAGGAGCACATGGGCAACGCCGTCGCGGCTGACCCCGAGCACCCGCTCGACCTCGAACGGTCCGAGACGCAGAACCTCACGTCGCTCTCGAGCAAATTCGACGTCACCAAGTACTTGACCGGCACGAGCGACATCGTCGCGCTGCTGACGCTCGAGCATCAGGTCGGGATGACGAACCGGCTGGGCGCGGTCAGCGTGCAGTATCGGATGGCGGAGCGCGGCGGCCTCCCTGAGAAGGACTGGACACGGCTGGACGAACAGGTTCGCGACCTCGTGGACTACATGCTGTTTGTGGACGAAGCCCCGCTCCGTGAGCCGGTGACCGGTGTGTCGACGTTCACGCAGACGTTTCCGCATAGGGGACCGCGGGACGCGCAGGGCCGGACGCTGCGCGAGTTCGATCTGCGGACCCGGCTGTTCCGCTATCGGCTGTCCTACATGATATACAGCGATCTGTTCGACGCGATGCCCACGCGCATCCGCGATCGCGTCTATCGGCGGCTGCATGACGTCCTCACGGGGAAGGACCCCAGCCCGCGGTACGCGTCGCGGTCGGCCGCCGATCGCGACGTTCTGATCGAGATTGTCCGAAGCACGAAGACGAACGCACCGGCGTATTGGTGATGACCGTGCGCGATCCGCCTGCGTCGCGCGCAGCTTGCTCCCACGCAACTCGTGCCTGGTCTCGACCGTGATCAGGGACGTGAGAGAACTATTTCGGGACCCAGAGCACGCCCCACTGGCTGACGTGGTCGACTCGGTAGTGGCGGTGCAGCGCCTCGCGGAATCGCGGGCCAAGGTCGCGGCCGTGCGGTTCCGCCTCCACTGAAGCGACGCCGAACTCGCGCCGCTCAATCCGGCGCGCCAGCGCCTCGATCCGCCATGGCTCGCGCCCGGCGCGTCCCATCAGGTTGAAGAAGTCCACTTCCATGGGCTTGCCGGCCCAGTAGCAAATCGAGAGGTCTTCGCACATCGCCGGGCCGTCGTGCTGGCGCATGAACGCGATGACGCCGCGGGCCGCCGCGGCCTCCGACCAGCGCGGATCGAACCAGAAGCGCGGAGACAACCAGTGAATCGTCGCGCTCATCGCAAGGACGAGGGCTGGGGCCGCCAGGTACGCGGCCGGTACGACGAGCCGGCGAATGTTCGACGAGCCCTGTGTCAGGCGATTGAGTGCAAGCGCTGCGATGATCGCGAGTGCACAGTCGGCGTCGAACATCGTGTTCCAGTAGACGCCGTCGCCGCCGGCGAAGAGCAGTCCGGTGACGATCGCCGTCACGGCGTAGGCGATCGCAATGCCAGGTCGATCGCGCGCCGATGTCCGCGCGAGCCATGCGACGATGCCGAGCGGAAGAAGCATCTGCCCCGTCCATTGCCATGACATCAGGAACAGCTTCGCGGGCAGGTAGGGCCTCGGCCAGAGGATCTGCGCGGCGAATTGTGGACCGAACGCTGCGACACAGATAGCGGCGCCCGCCGCGCCGACGCCGGCGCCAAGGGCGATCAGGCGCCAGCCGTTCGGCCGATCGACGACCAACAACCAGGCGACGGCGGCCAGCGGCAGCGCGATGAGGTTGTTCTTGACGAAGACGCCGGCGGCGAAGAGCACGGCGCAGGCGGCGAGCGACATGAGCGTCCGGCGGTCGCGAAGCAGGAAGAGCAGACCAAGCATCTGCAGCGCGTGGCCGAGCATCTGTGGATCGTTGACGCCGACGTAGAAGTCGTTGAAGACGAACATCGACACGGCCAGCATCGCCGCGCCGAAACCGGATTCCGTCCACGAGCAGCGGAGCCGCCGGGCGACGCCGGCGACGAGCCCGATCCACGCGGCGAGTGACAGCAGCGCGATCAGCCGTCCGCCCGCCATCTGATCCCCGAGCAGACGCCCAACCGGCGCGATCACGTAGAAGGAGAGCGGCGGATAGTTCGTGAAGAAGAATTCCGGCGGATCAGGATAGAGCCGGCGGGCGGCGGCGACGTCGGCCGTGTGATACGCGTTCCAGCCTTCGTTGAAGTTGAGCGGCACGGGGAGCCGGACCAGCAGCCCCGCGCGTGCGAACGCGAGAAGACCGATCGCGCCGAGGGCGAGGACGAGCCACACGACGGGATCGGTCCGCGGCGAGTTGCCGGCGCGATTGGAATCGTCTGGGGACGGTGATGGTGTCAAGATTTCGGCCACGGCGTCAGAGCTTCCAGAACTCCCCGGTAAGACCCATCTCGGCAAAATGTGCCTTGAGCACAGCCACTGAAGGTCGCTCGTAATCGAACGCCATCTTCGTCCGGTAGATCGGCAAGCTGACGCGTTGACCTGAGAGCGCGACGTCTCGTCGATCGAGGGCACGTTGATCACTCTGGGGTTTCTGGCCGCGTGTATGTTACAGGATGCCCCTGACAACATGAGACGATAGGAAACATCAAAGGGGTGTCGTAGGTCGATGGAATGCCCTTTCTCAGACCCGCCCCCCGCCGCCACCCCCCATAGGCACAGCCATCAGCCACCGACGCGAGCCAACCGCTGAGCGCCGGGTCTTCATGATGTTGCGGGAGCTTCGGACCGATATAGATCAAATGTCAGGAGTCACCATGCAGCGGATGATGTCGGCTCGGGGAAGCGCGCTGATAGGCGCCGTGGCAGCGGCGGTTTTTATCGTCACTGCACACGGACAGTCGGTTCTGGGCCCGCCGAGCGAGGCCAACTACTTCAACGAGACCCCGAAGGGATGGGTGCACCCGAAGACCTCGTGGGGCGAGCCTGACATCCAGGCGACGCTCAACATGATGCAGGCTGCCGGCGTCCCGCTCGAGCGCTGCGCCAACGCCTACCGTTTCGGGGGGCCGCCCTGCGACATGAACAAGAAGTTCTGGACGGACGAGGAGTTCGTGCAGCGTGTCGACGCGGCTCGGGCGCGCGGAGACGCCGGACGGAAGGCGGTCGCCGAGGGCAATTTCGGCCGCGCGTTCCTCGTGGGCGTGACCGACCCGAGCACGCCGCAGCGCCAGACCACCCTCATCGTCGATCCGCCGAACGGGCTTCTGCCCGACCTCACGCCGGAAGGCAAGCAGCGCGCGCTGACAATGGGCAGCTCGTGGGCGCTGCCTGGTGAGGACCCGGTCTATGAGGATCCTCTCAGCTTCGACTTCTGGGACAACTGCCGCTCGCGCGGCATGCCGTCATCGATGATGCCGTATCGCTACAACGGCGGCTTCAAGATCTGGCAGGCGCCCGGCGTGGTCGTGTTCGACCTCGAGATGATCCACGACGCGCGCGTCATCTATACCGACGGGCGGCCGCCGCTCAAGGCAGCGCACAAACACTACATGGGCGACTCGCGCGGGCGCTGGGAGGGCAACACGCTCGTCGTCGAGACGGCGAACTACAAGGAAGGCCCGCCGATGATCAACCTCGCCGTTGTCGGCTCGCCGGCCGGGAACCGGTTCCCGGTCAGCGACAAGATGAAGACGACGGAGCGGATCACGCGTTTGAACAAGGACATGTTCCTGTACGAGATCAAGACAGAGGATCCGATCGTCCTCACGCGGTCGTTCACGGTGCGGTACCCGATGCGCAACGACCCGGACTACAAGTGGTGGGAGTACGCGTGCCATGAGGGCAACACCATCGTCGCGAACTACGTCACGACGAACCGCTACGAGCGCGAACATCCGGCGCCCGAGCAGGCAAAGCCGGCGCAGACGTCAGCGGACATCGCCAGCGCGCTTGCGGGACGATGGGTCGGCCGGCCGCGCATCGTCACGCTCGATCTGGATATCGAGCTCGAGTTCACGAGAAATCAGGACGGCACGGTACAGGGGAAGCTCCTCGGCACGAACCTGGGGAAGATCGACAAGCCGCTTCGCGATTTCACGCTGAAGGGACGGCGGATGGACTTCGAGCTGCCGAACACGCAGCCCTGGACGATGACCGGCGAGCTCTCCGCGGACGGCAGCACCATTGTCGCCATCCTGAACAATGTTCAGGGCAACGTGCCCGTGACGTTCCGAAAGCGCTAGGCCGCGCGCGGTTCTAGCGTCCCGGCGGCGGCGCCGATGAGGCTGGCGGAGGCGCCCCTGCACGGGGGCCGAAGTTCGTTGTCACCGGCTCTCCGCGAAGCTCCTGGAACGCGACGTTCACGTTGATGACGGCGCGCGAGAGCGGCGTCCCGCCGTACTCGAGATCGGGCAGCAGTTCTTCCTTCGTGAAGACCGGGAACCTTGGCTTCAAGCTGGCGGCGATTTCCTCCGGCGTCTGCCTGCCCAATCCCGCCTTCGCTGCGTCGAGCAGCGCGCGGTTGAAGCGCGTGTAGTCCTGAAATCCCGTCCAGGTATTCACGTCACCGTGCCCTTCGATCACCGTGTCGACATTCTTGATGCCCTTCGCCGCCTTCTCGAGCGTGTCGGGGAGCGCCATCACGCTGCCGCCCGCGGCGGGATCGATGAGCGGCGCCATCTTCCAGGCCATCAGGTCGCCGATACACAAGGCGCGCACGGCGGGGAACACGACCCACGCGTCGCCGTTGGTGTGGCCGGCGCCGAAGTAGTAGAGGTCGATTCGGTCCTTGCCGCTCCCGAGCGTGATCTTGTCGGTGAACGTCTTGTTCGGCATCACCGCCGGGTCCGAGGCGTATTGCGCATTCGCCGCCATCCACTTCCTGGCGTTCCCGTGTGAGACCTTCTCGACCGAGGCGGGAAAGTAGTTGTTGCTGCCCATGTGGTCGGGATGTGAGTGCGTGTTGATGATCGTCGTCACCGGCTTGTCGGATACGGTGCGGACCTGATTCAGAATGGCCTCGCCGTTGTTCGCGAGTTTCGTATCGACCAGCACGACGCCGGCTGCCGTCACGAACACCGTGGTGTTTCCACCGGCGCCAGGAATGACGTACAGGTTGTCGCGCACGTGCTTGATGGCGCCGGTCGGCGGAATCCGGGGACGCTGTGCCGCGATGCCGGCGACGGCAAGACCCACCACGACAATCGTTGTCAGTGTGTGCGCTCTTCGCATCAGGTTACTGCCCTTTCCCAAAGAGCCAGCCGACGCCGATGGCCACCTGCAGGCCGTTGTAGTTCTTGCGCAGGCCGACCGGCTCCGAGAAATCCGCCATCCAATTGTAGACGACGGTGACGCCGAGCGACACCGGTCGCGCCACGTGGACGTCGAACCCGCCGCCGAACTGGCCGCCGACCGTGCTGCGCGTGACGGTGCCGGTGCTGATCGTCTGGCCGACAAAGCTCCCCTCGCTGGCGCCGACGACCGGGCCGACGCCGACCGCGAGGTACGGCTTGAGCGATTGGCGCTTGAGATCGCCCCTCAGCGGGTTCCAGCGGATACCGATCGGCACCGCCCAGCCGCCGACGGTGCCGGCGCCGACGCCGTTGGGACCGACGCTCGATCCCGAGTCGACGCCGAACGAGTCGACGCTGATCGTGACCGCGAGATCCTCGCGGACATAGCGCGTGTAGCCGAAGCCGCCGAACACGTCGAGGCCGATGGTGCCGGTCGTGACCGTCGCGCCGTTGTCACCCTTGTGCCAGGAACCGACGCGGATATCGACCCGGTTGCGCCCCGCCACCGCGAACCGCGAGCCGTCGCCGCCGCGGCGCTGCGTCGGTTCGAGCGCGGCCGGGCCGAACTGGCGCCCGTCGATCGTGACACGCGCGCCGTCGGCCACGGCCGTCTTCGTGACGAATGATCCCTTCTCCCGTTCGACCCGGACCTCGTAGTCGCCGGGCTCGATGGCGAGCTCGACTCTCCGGCCGCGCGGCTTGTAGAGCTCGACGACGAGCTCCTGCGCGGCGTTGCGGACGAAGAATCGTCCTTCGAGCTCCTCTCCGAGCACGAGCGTCGAGGTCGTCTGGCGCACGTCGGTCATGACGACGTCGCCGGTGCCCGACATGTTGATGTCGTAGGACGGATGCTGCGCGCCGCCTTTCGTGTCGACGGTGCGTCCGAGCGTCTCGTTGAACGCGAACTGATAGGCCTCGTTCAGCGTCACCTTGCCGTCGCCGGACGTGTCGGCCGCGCCGCGAAAGCCGGACACGAGATAGTGCGTGAAGTACGACGCGTGGATGCGATCCGATTCCTGAGCCGCCTCGGTCTCGGAGCTCGACGTCAGGAACGCGTGGCCGCGCATGTCCGACGACTCGTCCACGAGGAACGGCGGGCGCGCCTTGCCGCCCTTGACGCGCGTGAACGCGCCCGACGAGCAGGCATCGAGGACCGCGATGCGCACGTCCGCCGGAATCTGATCGAGCCGATCGCGGAGCGTGCGGTACGAGTAGCGATCGTCGCCGAGCAGCAGCCCCAGTTCGTCGGCGTGACCCGAGTAGTAGAGCAGGACCTCCGTCCGCCCGGTGGCGCCGCCGGCGCGCTTCGAGGCGGTGACCCGCCGCGTCAGCGTGTCCAGCGCGTCTACGAGCTCGCGCAGCTTCGGCTGCCTGAGGACGATCTCGTTGCCCGGCAGGACGCCGCCCAGATCGACCATCACGCGTGCGAAGCGCTCGGCGTCGGAGATCGCGTACTGCAGCTGCGGACGCCCGGCGCCGCCGGAGTTCGCGCCGACGATGAGGGCGTAGCGCTGGAGCGGGCCGGCGGCGCGCGCGGCGCGGGCGACGAGTACGCAATACGAAGACGAGAGCAAACGTCTGGACGCGTCTCATGGTGTGGTCTCTTTCTGGATCGAGAAGCTCGATTGTTCAAGTCCCGGCGGCAGTGGCAGCGCCGCCGCGTGAGAGCCGAGGTCGTTCGCGGCGATCCGCCGCGCGGCGTCGAGAATCGGCGCGACCGCGAACGGCTCGTCGCCGGTGACGAAGTAGAAGCGTTCCCATCGCGGCGCATCGTCGAGCTCGTATGCCTGATCGAGGAGCACGGTGGCCTCGCGCCGAAGCGCGGCCGCTCGGAGGCGCCTGGGGGCAGGTGCAGCGTGACCGATCCCGCGGCCGTCCACCGACAGGATGACACCGTACGCCCGCCCGGCCGCGCGATAGCCGATGCGAAGCAGGTCGCCGGGACGCGTCACCGCGCCGTCCGCCAGCGTCTCGCTGCCGTCGGCGGTACGCCGGTAGACCGCGAGCGCAGGACGCAGACCCTTGATGCGATCGTCGCGATCGTCGTCTGTGCCGTGCGCGCCCCTCGAATCGACGACGGCCGGTCGGCCGACGTCTCGGGGCACGACGACAATCGCGATCGTTGCGATGGCGGCGATCGCCGCAGCCGTCACCAGGCCGCGGCCCCATCTTCGAGCCCCCGGCGCCAGGTCTCCAGGCCCGATGCGCTGCTCGAACGCCTGCGTCCAGCGCGTCCAGCAGGCCGCTCGCGCGCATCTCGGCGTCGGAACGATCCAGTGCGTCGAGCCGTTCGCGCAGCGGAGGGTGGTGCGCGATCAGGTCCCTCACGCGGCTGGCCTCGGGCTCCGGCAGTTCGTGCAGCCGGTACCGCTCGAGGATGATGTCTGGAATCTGCTGCTCAGCACTCATCGTTCCACGTCCATACGAAGATTGCGCAGCCGCTTGCGCACGCCAGAGACGGACATCCCGGTTTCCGCCGCGACCTGCTCCAGGGTCAGCCCGTCCACGTAGTGGAGCACCGCCATCGTGCGGCTCGAATCGGGGTGACGGCCGAACAGCCAGTCGAGCATCATGCGCGCCTCGCTCGATCCCCCCGGGTCGCTCGCGCAGGCGAGCGTCTGGAGCAGCGCCTCGTCTGGCGTCTCGGGCCGCCTGCCGCGATCGCGGATGCGATTCAGGCAGACGTTGGTCGCGATCCGGTACAGCAGGCTCGAGGGATAGCGCCCGTCCAGCCGCCCGCGCTGTTCGAGGAGCCGGACAAACACATCCTGCGACGCGTCGAGCGCCTCCTCGATCGTTCCGAAGGAGCTGCCGGCAGCGCCGCAAGACCATGGCCCCGTACTGCCGGCTCAGTGCGCCGACGTCCAGCTCGTCACTCACGCTGTGTGTATAACACCGCCGAGCCGCGAATCTGTTACCGGTCGCGGCATGGGTAGGAAGCTCCCGTCGTGGGCGCGGGCTGGAGCGGCAGGCCTGGTGCTGTCAACCTTCTTCGGGTGGTCCGCCCCCCGCCGCCGCCCCTCACAGGCACAGCATCGGGATCGCCTTTGGCGGTCTCGCGGCCGCATCACGTTGCTCGCGCCACGCGGTCACGCGCTGACAGTTGACGTCCTGCGCCAGGGATAAGGTCAAATTACGGCACCAATGGTTCCCATGAAGGAGGTGACGCCGTCGACAAACCGCGTGACGTTCGAAATCACTGCGACGAGGTCGTCGACCTGCCGGATCGAGCCGCGGATCTCATCGTTCACAGCCTTGAGCCGCGTCGCAGCGCTCTGAAACAGTTCGGTGTTGTCCTGAAATATTTGGCGGCTCAGGGCGAGTTGGCGCGCATCGAGCAGTCGGCGCAGGTCCTGCAGGCGAACCAAGTCTGGATCGTCGGGCAGTAGGCTTCCGACGGCCACATCAATCTCGGTCAGCACATCGCCGATCATCCTGATGACGTCAAGTTGAGTCACTTGGCTGTCCTTTCTTGAAGAGCAGTCAGCTGCTGGAGGCTCTGGCCAACTCGCGCGGCCGCCGCGCTGAAGACTTCGACGGCGTCGACGAAGGATGCGAAGTCGGTGATTGTCGGTCGTGCGGTGCGCGCAAACGTGTCGAGCGCGGTGTTGGCACGTTGCATGGCGTCGAGGCCCACGGTGGGCCTCGCAATCTTGAACGCCTCCCACTGGTCCTCGGTGGCCGAGATCACGCCGCCGTAGCGTGCCAGCGCACCGGCATCCGCGCCGGCGCCTTTCTGGAATTCGATGTTGTATTGCAGCACGGCGTCCGATCGACGCTTCGAGAGCGCATTGCGTTTACGCTCGTAGGCAAGTTCGGCATCGACCTTGATGGCCTCGATCAGGTCGTTGACGGGCGAGACTCCTGTCGTGATGGCTTTCTTGAGCGCGTCCTCGATCCGTTGCTCCACGATGGCTTTGAGGACGTCGCCGATGACGGGAAACACGGTGCTCACCGCCGCCTTGAACCTCGCGTCGTCCGGGCCGCCGAGACTGTTGACCTGGCCGGACAGGTTGGTGAGCGCGGTGCCGAGATCTTCGCCCTGCCCTTCACCCTCTCCGGGGCGTCGCTCGTCGCGAGCTGGAACAGTAGCTCCGTATAGTTGGAGAGTTGATCGAGCGCGCCGAGGCGGGCGGCAATGGCGTCCGCTCCGAACACCTGCACTTCCTCGATCTTGATCAGCTGAATCTGTGCCCGGCCGGAAACCTGATCGTTGATGTAGTGGTCTCGTTCGGTCTTATTCAGCGCCGTCAGATAGGCCTTCGTGCTCTCGATGACAACGGCGCTGGCGTCACGAAATTTCGAGACTGGGGCTCTGTAAGCGGACGGTTTGGCGCAGCCTGCGTTCATTAGACCGAACAGCGCCACGACAAGGGCGACACGTCGGACCAACCACCCTCGTGATACATCGGATCTCATAAGCGCGTGCTCCCCTGCCTAACAGGCAGCCAACACATTGGCCGGTCAAGAATCGTCCGGCGACATTCCGAGTCGCACCGGATCACGCGCAAGACGCAACGCGATCGGATCACGGCATCGTCCCGGTGCCATCTGGTCATCCATCGGTTAACTTTCTGGCCGTTCGCAGTCGTCAGCAGCGAGCTCTGGAATTGGTGAGCCGGTCCTGTCGAGTCTTGCGCGTGATCTCGAGCGGCCGGCCCCACGGTCGGAAATTGAAAGGCAGGTTGTTGGTATGCGCTTCTTCGTTCGACTCGTGACTGTGATCGTGGGTCTCGGTATCGTTGCGGTCGCTCTGCGACTTGATTCGCGCTCGCAGCTGTCCGTCGTCGTCAGTGCACAGAGTCCTTCCAGTACTCCGCACGTTCAACGCGACCTCAGGTCAGTCGTCGGTAATAGTTCGCAAGCGGCTTTGATCGGCGTCGTGGTGGTTGCTGTGATCGTACTCGCTGGCGGACTGGCGATGATGGTGAGGGGGCCGCGAGTCCTGGAACTCGGCTCACCCTTCTTCTTCTGGCTGGGGCTGTCCTACACTGGCCTGCTTCTGTTGATCGGCTTGACTTACGACCTGAGCGTGCCGGCGGCGTCCAGACCGCTCTTGCTGGGCGGCATTCTTCCTGCCGCAGTTCCCTGGTTCGGCGCGCTTGGCGCAGTGACGATCAGTATGGAAGGTGTGTTTCTCTGGAACCAACAGTGGGACAGCAAGTTCAACTTCTGGCACATCGGGCGCCCGCTGTTTGGTGCGGTGCTCGGCATTGTCGCGTTCTTTATCTTCGTCGTGATCGTCTCTGCCTCCGGAACCCCTCCGAAGTTTCTCGAGAGCGGCGGAGCGAGTGGCACTGCAGCCGCCAAGGATTACATTGTCTTTTACGTCGTGGCGTTCCTGGTCGGATACCGCGAGGAAACCTTCCGCGAGCTGATCAAGCGGGCGACCGATCTCATCCTGAAGCCAGGTACAACGGCGGCAGCGTCCCCGGCGGTCACGTTCAAGGTCGGCGGCGCAATCGTTCAGCAGATTCAGTGTCAGCATCCGGTCGCGCCGGCAGCGTCGACCACGGTGACCGTCGAAATCATGAACAGCGGCACGGTTCCTATCACGGCGCCAGTTCTAAGCATCGCCTCGACGCCGGCTGGCGTGTTCAGCACCGCGAACGATCATGTCAGCGGAAGCGACCTGCCTCCGGGACAGTCGAGAACTGTTGATGTGGCCTGCACGCCCGGCGCCAATGCCGCCCCGTTGAGCGGGACGCTAACCCTGAAGGCGGCGAATCTGACGACGCCCAAAACGATCCCAGTAACCGCCTAGTGAAAGCCCGTGGCCTGAGATGAGCGCAGGATGCTGGCGAGGAGTTGAATGATGAGGCCATCGCCCAATCGGACAGGCGTTTCTGAACCTGAATAGAGGAGCACGATCGTTGTTCGCTCTAGAAGCTGAAGGAGGACTCCAGAAATTGAAGTAACGGCTGGCTTCAGCCAGATGCAGCGGGCGATTCAGGAGAGGCGGACGAGCCCCATGAGCCCATCCGGAGGCGTCTTGCGCGTATAGCGACGTACGAATCGGACTCGTTCACTCTTGCGGCCGGGATCGTTACACCGGCAGCGAGCGAATCCTGACAGAGGGAGCACGTCCATGCCCACACGCTTTGACGGCAAAGTCTTCACGTTCACACAGCCCGATGGCACCACAATCCAGGTCCGCGGTTTCGGCGATCAGAACTACGCGGTCTTCGAGACCCTCGACGGCTACGCACTCACGAAGAATCCAGCGACCGGGTTCTATGAGGTGGCACGGCTGAACGCCGAAGCGAGTGCGCTGGAGCCGGCTCCCGGCCCAGGCGGCCGTCTCGACGGTGCCGGCGCCAGGCTGCCACGGGGTTTGCGCGTGCGCCGCGAAACCGCCGTCGCTGCCGCGCGGGAGTCCGCGCGGCTCATGGGCGGCCGGCGCTGCGAACAGCGGCGCGAGGAACGACGCCAGCAACTGCGGGCCATGCGAGCCATGGCGACGGCAGGCGGTCCACTGCTGGCGCCACCGGAGCGGCAGACGGTCGGCGATTTTGTCGGACTCTGCCTGCTGGTTGATTTCAGCGACGCGCCTGCCACGATCCAGCAAGCCGAGGTCGATCGCTTCTGCAATCAACAGGGGTACAGCGGCTTCGGCAATCACGGCTCGGTATCCGACTTCTTCCGCGACAACTCGCTCGGGCGCTGCCGCTACACGAACATCGTCGCGCCGTACTACCGGGCGCAGCGGACGAAGACGTACTACACCGATCCCACCATCCCGCAGCCGCAGCGCGCCTACGAGCTGATCAACGAAGCCCTGGCGCACCACAAGGCCAATGGCTTCGACTTCTCCGGGCTGACGCCAGACAACCAGGGATTCGTCTATGCGATGAACATCTACTACGCAGGGCCCGTCGTGAACAACTGGGCCGAGGGACTGTGGCCGCATGCCTGGCACCTGCCAACGGCCGTGCCGCTCTCGCCGGGCGCGTAGCGTACGACTATCAGTTCACCGCGATGGGATCGGAACTCGAGCTGGGCACGTTCAGCCACGAGAACGGGCACATGCTGTGCGACTACCCGGATCTGTACGACTACGGCTACGAGTCGAGCGGCGTCGGCGGGTACTGCCTCATGTGCGGGGCAACAACGTCAGCGAGAAAAACCCCATCCAGATCAGCGCCTATCTCAAACGGCTGTCGGGCTGGGCCGGAACCGTGACGCCGGTGGAGCACGGGCGGCAGGTGACGCTCACGGCCGCCAGCAACGACATGGCGATCTACTCACGCGGCGGACGCGAGTACCTTCCTCATCGAAAACCGCCAGCGGGCCGGCCGAGATGCATTGCTTCCCGACGAAGGGCTGGCGATCTGGCACGTTGACGAGGACGGCAGCAACAACAACGAGCAGATGAACGCGGCCAATCACTATGAACTGTCGCTCGAGCAGGCCGATGGACTCTTTCAACTCGAGCGTCAGCGGGGCCACGACGGCGATGCGAACGATCTCTACTCCGGCTCCGGCTCACGTTTTCCGACGCCACGGTGCCCGACAGCAAGTGGTGGAATGGCACCGCGTCGAATCTGACCGATCGATCAGATCTCGGCAGCCGGCGCGACGATGACGTTCCGCTGTCTGCTGTCGGATGCGGTCACGCCGCCGGCGACGCTGAACCCGCTGTCAACGCCGAACAGCCCCATCCCCGATAACAATTCCGCCGGCGTCAGCGACACGATCACGATCACGCAGGCGGCCACGATCTCCACCATCAAAGTCAGCGTGGATATCACGCACGCCCTATCGGGGCGACCTGCGCGTCACTCTGATGACGCCCTGGGGAACGGTCGATCGAACTGCACCCGAAGGGCCGCGGCGGGAATGCCGACGATTTGAAGGTCACCTACGACGAGACGTCGCTGCCGGCGCTCGCCACACTGCGAGGGCGGAACACACAGGGGCCTGGCGACTGGTCGGTCCAGGACCTGGCAGCGGGCGACACCAGGCGCCTGAACCGCTGGTCGCTCGAGATTACGTCTGCGGAGCTGTCGTCACACCCGTCGATCTCCAGGAGCGCCTGGCACGGCGATCCCGGACTTCCCGAACGCCGGCCTCGAACGAGGGCTGGCCACACCGAGCACGGCGCGTGTCGGGAGTATCGAGCTATCGGTGGACATCTCACACACGTGGATTGGCGACCTTCGAGTGAGCCTGCTCTCGCCGGCCGGCAGCGAGGTCGTCCTCCACGACAAGATCGGTGGGAACGCCGACAACCTGATTCGACGTTCACCGCGGCCACCACCCCGGCCCTGGCCGGACTCGCGGGGCAGCCGATGGCGGGAACATGGCGGCTGAGGATCGCGGATACCGAGGCGCAGGATGTCGGCAAGCTCAACAGCTGGCGCTTGTTGATCAAGCCGCCAGCGGTGTGAGGAGCACGGAGGAGCGTGAGGGCTACTTCTTCTCGAACCCGGATGCCAGTTCACCGACGGCCGTGACAGGCTCGGGCCCGCCGGCGGCCGCGGGCGTCGCGATCAGGAATCGCCCGTCGGGCGCGATGTCGTAGCGACGATCTCGTGGCGACTGCGTGCGGCTGACCGTCAGCGGCGTCTGAACAACACGATCAGGTGTGCCGCCTCGAACGGCTGATCGAGCCTGGTTTCTTTGATCGGCACGGCCATCAGGTTCCCGTCGAACGCCAGGTAGTCCAACTCGCGCCCATCGCGGCGCCATTTCGGTTCGATGCCGCCCTGCGCCGTAATCTGCCAGCGGCCTCGGTTCGGATCCGGGAACGACTGCACCATGATTTGGTACATGCCGGAGTCGTTGGTCGTATACGCGAGCCAGCGCCCATCAGGCGAGATTCTCGCTTTCGCTTTGTCGAACGGCGATTCGAT
>CAVWIZ010000006.1:0-887361 GCA_963755195.1 uncultured Acidobacteriota bacterium
GACAGCAGTGTCGTGCTGAACCGCGAGGTGGGGCTCGCTTCCTGCCGACATCAGAAGGCCCTCAAGACGCACGCATGTTTCGGAGACGATCCCGCCAAGCTGACCCGAAGTTGCGCGCGGTCGACGGGGGCAAGCCGGTCGTGGTGGCTCAGCCCAGACACGCCGTCGGCGCCTGGTGGCAATGCTCAAGCCGGGTCAGGTCGGCGTCGACGAGCACCTGCGGAAGCCGAAGCCAGCACAGCGTCGTCCAGGAGGAAGCCGGACGTTCCGGGTGAGGAGCGAGATCGCCGTCGGTCTCGCCGAGGCTCTCTCCCGCTGAACACGAGACCGAGCAGGGACGCTCCTGTCGTCGGTGAGACGAGCATGTGCAACCGGCAAGACACAGTCGGCTCGCGCGAGGACACCGGCTGCGCAGATCCGCATCGACCCGTGCGCCGAAGCACTGCTGACCAATATGACCCGGCTCGACTCCGAGCTGCCCACGGGGAGCTCAAGCAGATGGTGCGGGTCGCGTTCCAGAAAGATCTCCCGCAGCGAGACGATGCTGTCGAACGCCGAGCGCACGCAGATCATCCAGGAGATCGCCGACGACATCCAGTACGGCGCCATCGAGCCGTTCCTCGCCGATCCAGGAGCTGACCGAGATCATGGTCAACGGCCCTTACAACATCTGGATGAGCGCGGCGGCGAACTGCGCCGGGGTCGACGGCCAGTTCGCCGACGAGGGACACCTCCGCCGGACCATCGACAAGATCGTCGCTCGGGTCGGACGCCGGGTGGACGACTCCAGCCCGATGGTCGACGCTCGGCTGCCGGACGGCAGCCGGGTCAACGCGGTGATCCCACCACTCGCGCTCGACGGTTCGATGCTGACGATCCGGAAGTTCTGCCGGATCCGTTCACGGCGAACGACTTGATCACGTTCGGCACGCTGTCGCAGCAGGCAGTCGACTTCCTGTTCGGCTTCATGGCCAGCGAGCAGATCAACATCTTGCTGGTCTATTCGGAGGGACCGGCTACGGAAAGACCACGACGCTGAACATCCTATCGTCCTTCATTCAAGCGATGAGCGCGTCCGTGGCCGGTGTCGATGCCTGGGCCGAAATCCCAGATGCCCAGAGCCACGTGCTCCGGCTGGGGGCCTGCGCCCGTCCAACATCGAGGGCCGCGGTGAGGTGTCGATCGCGACCTGGTCCGCGACTTCGCTGCGCATGCGGCCGGACGGCATCGTTGTGGGGGAATCACCGGGACGCCGCCGCGCTCGACATGCTTCAGGCGATGAACACCGGACACGACCACTCCATGAGCGCCTTGCATGCGAACTCGCCTCCATGACGCGTCGCGCATCTCGCGAGTTCATGGTGCTGATGGCCGGGACGATCACCATGCTGGTCGGCTTCGGTCTGGTCCCCACCGTCGTCATCTGCGTCGGTCTCAGCCTGATCGGTTTCGTCGCCCCCAACTTCTACATCTACCAGCTGGGCTACGACCGGTCGGAGCAGATGCAGAGGGAGCTTCCGGACGCGCTCGACCTGATGACCATCTCGGTCGAGGTGGGCCTTGCCTTCGACGCCGCGCTCTCCCGGGTCGCCCGCAACACCGACGGCCCGCTGGCCTCCGAGTTCGCCCGGGTGCTGCAGGAGATGAACATCGGCGTCGGCCGGACGGGCGCGATGCGCGCCCTCGGCGAGCGCACCCACATCCCCGAGCTTCGCTCGTTCGTCACGTCGATGGTGCAGGCAGACGCCTTCGGTATTCCGATCGGCCAGGTGCTGCGCGTCCAGTCGAACGAGATGCGGGTCAAGCGTCGCCAGCGCGCCGAGGAGAAGGCCCAGAAGGTCCCGGTCAAGATCCTGTTCCCCGCTGATGTTCTGCATCCTCCCGACGCTGTTCATCGCAGTCATCGGGCCCGGTGTGATCACGATGATGGACTCCTTCATGGAGGTGTGGGCTGACCATGGGTGCCTACTCCGCGCAAGAGGTCTTCCCCGCGCCGGCGTCCTCGCGAGGCCGCCGAGGCCAGCGCTCGGCCGCACCGAAGCGGCCTGCCGGAGGCCGCGGGCGGAGGGTCGCCCGGGTGGCGCGCAACCCGATGCGGGCAGCGCTGCTGCGGGCTCGCGTCGACATCGGCGCCCGCGCGTTCTGTCTGCTCGCCGGCTTCACGATCGCGACGTTGACGACCAACGAGGGACAATCGGCGGGCACCCTCATCCTGCTGACTGCTCTCGCCTCGGTGATGACCTCGTGGGCCGTGCTCGACGGGCCGATGACGAAGGTCTACCTCTACGGCCTGATCGCCGAGGGCTCGTTCGCGTTGACGCTCGTGCTCGTCGCCAGCCCGAACTCCGACTCCTTCATCATCTACGTCACCGCGCCCGCCCTGCTCGCCGGGCTGCGCAGCGGCATCTTCGCCTCGTTCGCCGTCGTCGGCGTGCAGAGCATCACCTTGCTGGCACTGCAGGCGCAGCTGCGCGGCGGAGATACGTCGCTCCTCGACCTGGCCGGCCCGTGGCTGATGACCGGCTTCGCCGCCGGCCTGCTCGGCGCCTGGATCCGGCAGCTGCGGCTGACGGAGCGGGATACCGTGATGACGCCGTACGCGTCCGCCCATCGACTGCTCGGCCAGCTCCGGACGATCACCCGCGAGCTTCCCGGCGGCCTTGCTCGACATCGACGTCGTGTCGGAGGACGTGCTCACCAACAGCATGGACGCACTCGGCGGTCGTGCGGCACTGCTGCTCCGCAACGAGTCCGGTGCCCCGGTGGTCGTCGCCACCAAGGGCGGTGACGGCGCGGTCGTCGCCTCGGGCGACGACTCGATCGTGGCCCTGTCGATGGGACTGCAGCGCGCCATGCAGGAGCCGCAGGCCCACGGCACCGCAGGGCACCGGCACCGGATGTGCCTCCCCCTTGTCGTCGGCTCGCGGGCCATCGGAGCGGTCGTCGTCGACGGCCCGAAGATGGTCCCCAAGGACGTCCTCGAGGACGTCCAGACCCGTCTCGACGACGACGCCCTCCGGCTCGAGTCGGCCGTTCTGTTCAGTGACGTCCGCGCGGTCGCGACCGTCGAGGAGCGTCGCCGGCTGGCGCGCGAGATCCACGACGGTGTCGCCCAGGAGATCGCCTCCCTCGGCTACCTCGTCGACGACCTGGCCCGCGACCAGTGCGACGAGGACCACCAGCCCGGGCTCGTCGGACTGCGCGACGAGCTCACCCGGATCGTGACCGAGCTGCGGTTGTCGATCTTCGATTCTCGACGAGCTGAGCGACGTCGCCGTCGCGGCCGAAGAAGCGCTCCTCGTCGCGCTCCTCGAACGAGGGCAGGCCGGGGTACGGGCAGTCGGCGCTCACGGCGGTGGCCGGCGCTCCGGGGGCGATGCCCTTGATCGACTCGACGAGCCGGTCGACGACGTCAGCCCGGTCCACGCCGTCGCGCAGGTCCAGCCAGCTCCGGAGGCGCAGGAACGGGGGCAGCTCGACCGTCGGCTCGAACGGCACGGCCACACCCGGCAGCAGCACCGGCACCACCCGGTACCCGGGAGCCTTCGCCGCCCGGTCGACCGCGACCTTCAGTTCCTGGCGGGCCCAGTCGCTGATGCCGTGCGGACCGATGAGCACGAGGCAGGCGTCGCTGCGGGCGAGACCATCGGCGAGCTGGTCCTGCCAGTCGTCGCCGGCCGGGATGCGCCACCGATCGAACCAGACCGCGAGGTTGGCGCCGCTCAGGCGCCGGGCCAGCCGTTCGACGACCTCGCCGTCGGCGCTGTTGTAGGAGAGGAAGACGTCGAAGTGCGCGTCGTCCGCCGTCGCGCCGCTCTGCCCGTCGCTCGGCGCGCCACTCGGCACGTCAGCCGGCACGTCGCTCGGCAGGGAGGCGCCCGACGGCGATGCTCGCCCTTGCACACTCCCCTCCTCTCGCAGTGCTCAGCTCTCGGCCGCCTCGTGGGCCGGTCCGTAGCGCTCCTGCTGCGACGACTCGATGGTACCCAGTGGCCGCCACCGGCGGAGGGGAGCCCTCGGAAAGTGGACCGGCGCTCGCGAGCCGTCGATCATGCGTCGGTGACGACCCGAGGAGCCCCCTGATGCCTGCCACCGCGACCCGCCCGTTCCGCTTCGCCGTCCAAGCCTTCAGCGCCGGGTCCGGCTCCGAGTGGACCGAGTTCGCCCGCAAGGTCGAGGGCCTCGGCTACAGCACCTTGCACCTCGCCGACCACTACTTCGGGCCCGGTCCCATCGAGCAGTCGACGAGGCACCCGGTGCAGGGCATCGCCGGCCACGCCGGCCATGGCCCACGCCGCCGCGGTCACGTCCACCTTGCGCATCGGGTGTCGCGTCTACTGCGTCGACTACCACGTGCCCGCCGTGCTGGCCAAGGAGGCGGCGACGCTCGACTTCCTGTCCGACGGGCGGCTCGAGCTCGGCCTCGGCGCCGGGTGGATCCGCGATGAGTACGACGCGATGGGTGTCGCGTTCGACCGGGCGTCGGTGCGCATCGCCAGGCTCGAAGAGGCCATCGCCCTCGTGAAGGCCCACTTCGGCCCGGACCCCATCGAGCTGCGGGGCGACCACATCCAGGTGCACAGCTACAGCGGCGCACCGAAGCCGGTCCAGCAGCCGCGCCCGCCGATCATCATCGGCGGCGGCGCCCAGCGCGTCCTGACCCTCGCGGGACGGGAGGCCGACATCGTGAGCCTCAACTTCAACAACGCCTCCGGCATGATCGGCCGCGCCGGCGCCCAGACCTCGACGGCAGAGGCGACCGCGGAGAAGCTCGGCTGGGTCCGCGACGGCGCCGGCGACCGGTTCAGCGAGATCGAGATCGAGGTGTCGCCGTACTACTCCGCCGTCACGGACGACCGCGCCGGCGCGGCCGAGGCGTTCGCCAAGGTCTGGGGCCTGAGCCCCGACGACATCCTGGCCAGCCCGCACACGCTGATCGGACCGGTCGAGTCGATCTGCGACCAGCTCGAGGCCACCCGCGGCGAGTACGGCGTCAGCTACGTCACCGTCTCAGGAGCCGCAGCCGATGCGTTCGCCCCCGTCGTGGCCCGCATGACCGGACGCTGATCCGGCCCCTGCCGCCCCCTCTCCCCCTCTTCCCCGATCGAGGCACCGATCCCGGGCCTCCAGCACCGGGATC
This sequence comes from uncultured Acidobacteriota bacterium, assembly GCA_963755195.1. Lineage (GTDB taxonomy): Bacteria > Acidobacteriota > Vicinamibacteria > Vicinamibacterales > CAVVIG01 > CAVQJU01. Next base: position 5,141 of record CAVWIZ010000006.1, read on the forward strand.
GGTGCCTCATTCGGTTGGTGGCTGGCGGATCAGGTCGAGGCGGGCTCGAACGTGGCGGCGTCCTGGGCCAGGTAGATGCTGCGGCGCGGCCGGCTCATCACGGACCGCACCGCCGGCTCGAAGTGCTCGAGCGGCAGCGTCGGGTACGACGGGTCGAACGCGGGCTGGTCGTACTCTGTGCAGAACGCCGCGGTCCGGTCGAACCACGGGTGCTCGCGGTACTCCTCGCGGGCGTTGCGGTCGAGGCCGAGGTAGTGGAAGAAGTAGTAGCCCTGGAACACGGCATGCTTCTCCACCATCCAGCAGGTTCTCGTCGCTCACGAAGGGCTTCAGGATGGCGGCTGCGATGTCCGCGTGGTTGTACGACCCGAGCGTGTCGCCGATGTCGTGCAGCAGCGCGCACACCACGTACTCGTCGTCCTCGTCCGCCGCGGTAGGCGCGGGTCGCCGTCTGCAGCGAGTGCTCCAGCCGGTCGACCGCGAAGCCACCGTGGTCGCCCTGGAGGAGGCGGAGGTGGGTCAGGACGCGGTCGGGCAGTTCCACGGACGCCTCGACCAGGTGCTCGCCGATCGCCGCCCAATCCTCGGGCGTGCCCTCGGCCATGGCGTGGAAGCTGGCCCGGCGCCTCCCGGTGCTGTCGGTCGTCATGGGCGAACGGTACTGCTCACCGGCGCCGACCGCCCGACGTCGCGCCACCGTCTGCTCAGTGGCGGCCGACCTCCACGCGGTACGTGAAGTCGAGGCTGATGAAGCCGAAGCCGTACGTCTCCTGGATGCCGGCACCGAAGTAACCGCCCTGAATGCGCAGGCTGTCGACGCCTGGCGCCATGGGGCTCAGGAAGGCGCCGATGGTGATCATGTGCGTCCCACCACCGTCGAGCAGGGGCGGCGTCGTCACCGGCCCGGCGACGTACTCCGGACCCAAGGAGGCGCTCCGCAAGTCGATGGTTCACCGAGGCGGGTTGGGATGGCCCCGGGCGTGCCGTCTGCGCGAGGGCACGGGGCGTCCGAAGCGAGGAGCGCGGCCGCAGCCACGCGGGCGTCATGGCGAGGGCTGACCGTCGGCGCCCGTCCCCGACGCCGACCGGCGCACCGTGATCGTGGTCCAGGCTCCTAGGTGGATCCGGTCGCCGTCGACCAGTCGGTGCGGCCGGCCGGGTTCCAGCGTCACCGCGCCGTCGTTCAACGTGGTGCCGTTCGTGGAGGCCAGATCGGCCAGTTCGTAGTCGCCGTCGTCGAGCCGCGTCAGCGTGGCGTGCCGGTGCGAGACCGCGGGGTCGGCGAGGGGACCGGAGAGGTCGATGGCGGGCTCGACCCCGCGCGCCTCGTTCCGCCGGCCGATGAGGATCTCCGCTGCCGTGAGGGTCACGATCGCCGGCCGACGTCCGGACGGGAACGAGAGGCCGTCGGGAGCCATCCGCTCGTACTGCGCACGGTCCACCGCGACCTCGGCCGACCAGCTCGCCGCAGGAGCTGCCGGAGCATCCAGATCCAGCCCGCACCGCTCGCAGTAGCGATCTCCCGTTCGTCGGGGCGCCCCGCACACCGGACACGGCGCACCGCCGAGGCGGACGGAGGCCGACGCCAGCAGCTCCGTCCCTGGCGACCGGTCCGTGTCCGCCCGGACCGGGTCACCTGCCGTCCCGGAGGCAGCGAGGGGCGCGCCGCACACGTCGCACCAGTCGTCGGTCGACGAGGCATGGCCTGCGGGGCAGAGGACCATCAGCCGTCGGGCGCGATCCGCACCGTCTTCGTCGAGCGGGTGTCGAGGGCCATCTCGTCGGCGGCGTCGACCTGGCGGCGGAGCCGCACGGTGCCCGAAGCAGCGTCCTCCACCTCGACGACCCTGGCCAGGAGCCGCAAGGTGCCGTCGTTGCCGCTCTCGGCCGCGAGCTGCGCGGCCCGGCCCAGCCGTGACGTCGCGGTGACCTCGTCACCGACCCTCCGCGCCTCCAGGCCGTCGGCGAGGGCGGCGGCCAGCTCCGCTTGTCCCGTGTAGTGGGCGACGTGCGGATGGATGCGCGTCGACATGGCGACATCGTCGGTCCAGACGGCCATGACCCGTGACTCCGAAGCGACCTGGCCGTCGACCACGAGGCTGATCCGGCCGGCCAGCATCTCGTCGCCCACCTCACGAGCGGGGACGTCGATGCACACGTGGTAGTCGCGGCTCTCCCGGGCCCAGGCACCGGTGGGGTAGTCGACGGTCAGCTCGTTGACCCGCTGCCCTCGGCCGACGAGGTCCTCGATGGCCGGTGCGACCTGCTGCACGGCGACCACCGTCGCGCCACGCGGCGCCCAGAGACGCAGGCTCACGTCGGCGACCTGCCGGCCCAGGGCGGCGACGAGGATCGACTCGAAGTCGGCCCGCAGCTCGGCCGGTGCGGCCACGATGTCGACCGAGCCGAGCAGCGCCGTCGCCACCGACCGCAGCTCCCCCACGCGCCAGTCGGTCCCGATGCCCCGGCAGTCGCACTGGAACGCGCCGGCGCACGTGGCGAGGGCGGCATCGAGCTCCTCCGGCGACTCCCCCTCGTTCTGGCCGTCGGTCAGCAGGATCGCATGGCGGATCGCGCCGGGATGGGCCACGAACCAGTCGTTGGCCTCCAACAGCCAGCGACCCATCGCCGTGCCCCCTTGCGCGGTCAGCTGGCTCACCGCCCGCTTGGCGTCCTGCCTGGTCGCGGCGGAGGCGACCGCCAGTTCGTCACCGGCGGGAAAGAGCCGGCGCGCGTCCAGGGAGCCCGCGATGATGCCGAACCGCACGCCGTCGGGCAGGCAGTCGATGGCTGCCGTCGTGGCGGCGATGGCGGCCTTGAGCTTCTGGCGAGGGTGGTTCATCGATCGAGAGGCGTCGACGATGATCACCTCCGCACGGATCTGGGAGGCGGGCCCCACGCCCGCACCGCCGGAGCTCGTCACCGTCACGATGGCGTCGACGCGTGTGCCGCCGGTCGGCAGGAACTCGTTCTGGTAGGTCTCGGCGACGAACGTGGTCATGGCTCCCCCGGTTCGGTCGATGCCGCCGATGCCGCCGGTGCCGCCTGCGCACCCTGTGCTCCCGGGTCGATGGTGGCGACGGCGACCGTCACGTTGTCGTGCCCGCCCCTGGCCAGCGCGAGTCGGACCAGGGTCCGGGCCGCCGCCGCGGGCGACCCGTCCCCGGGCGCCGCCGCGAGCCGCTCGGCCAGGTCGCCGGCCCGCGGCAGGTAGTTCCACAGCCCATCGGTGCAGAGGATCAGGTGACCAGGCGTCGCCGGTCGCAAGGCCCGGACGGGGAAGGGCAGCGACGGAGCGTCGGCGCCGAGCCACCGCGTGATGGCGTGGGCCCGACCGTCGGCCTCGGCGGCGGCGCGGGTCAGCCGACCGGCGTGCACCTGCTCCTCGGCCCAGGAGTGGTCGCTCGTGAGCCATTGACCGCCCGCCGCATCCAGCCAGCACGCCCTGCTGTCACCCGCCCACGCCACGGTGATGTCGGTGCCGTCCCACAGGGCGGCGATGATCGTGCACGAGGGCGCATCGCGATCGGGGACGTTCAGCCACGGAACGCCGGCCACGGCGGCGGCGGCGGCGGCCATGGCCTCGGCGACCACGCGTCCCGGCTGCCAACCGGCCTCGCGGGGCGTGCACGCGAGGGCCGCGCTCATCGATCGCCCGGCGACCTCGGCCGCGACCTGCGGACGCGATCTGTGGCGCCGCGGAGGTGGACACGCCGTCGCACACCACGAGCGCCGCCGACTCGCCGTGCGCCTCGAGGTGGACGGCGTCCTCGTTGCGGCGGTGGACGAGCCCGCGATCGCTCACGGCTGCGACCCACCCGAGATCGACCTCGACGTGGTGTCGCAGCAGGCGTCCCGGGGCCCGGAGATGGCAGCACCACACACCTCGCAGAACTCGTCGTCGGCGAGGGCGCTGCGGCCGCAGGCCGGGCAGCCGAGGAGCGCCGGCGCGGTCACCACCAGGACCTCGGCCGGGTGCGGTTGGCGCGGTCGACGAGGTCGATTCGCTCGGCGGCGGTGCCCGCGTGGCGCGCCACCGCCCGATAGGTCTGCTCGAGGCCCAGTCGGAGGCCACGGTCGGTGCACGGATGTCCGAGCACGAGCATCGACGGATCGGGCGCGGTGCCGTTGGCGTGCAGCGTCGACAACGCCGCCTCGAGGACGGCGGCCGTCAGCCGGTGCTGCTGCTCCCCCTCGAGCCCGAGCCCGTCGACGATCGTCGCGGCACGACGAACGTCGGCCAGGTCGGCGACGTCCGCCGCCCCGTCGAGGAGCACGGCCACCTGGGCGATCCGGGCGGCGTCATGGGCGCTCGAGCCGTCCGGGATCCGGTCGTACGCCTCGATGGCGCCCCGTCGGTCGTCGAGGGCGAGCCGAGCGCGGGCAAGTCCGAACACTGCTTGCGTGCACCCAGGATCGATGCGGCTGACCACGTCGTAGCGATCCGCGGCCGCAGCCACGTCGCCCGACGCCTCCGCCGCGTAGGCGAGCGCCAACCGCGGTGCCAGCTCGCCCGGGAGCTGCCGATCCACGACGTCGAAGGCGCGGGCGGCGCCGTCGCTGTCACCGCCGGCCAGCGCGACGAGCCCGCTGTACCACGACCATCGCCAGTCGGTCCGTCGACCGGATCGGCTCGCGACGGCCTCCATCGAGGCGAGCACATCGCCGGCCTCGTCGATGCGGCGCAGCTCGACGAGGGCGCGCACCCGACGGAGGTCGACCTCGACGCTGGCCTCGGGCACGCCCTCGAGCGTCTCCAGCTGCGCCTCGGGTCCGAGCACGCCGAGGGACGACACCAAGGCCGCGCCGGGGTCGTCAGGGAGCACGAGCGGGACCGGCAGCGACCGCCAGTCGGCCCGGCCGGGCGCACGCCGCGCCTCGCCGGTGAAGCAGGTGCTCGGCCCCGGCGCGGGCGACCCCGTGGTGGTCGCCACGACCTCGCGCAGCACGCCGACCAGCTGCGCGGCCATCTCGTCGGCGCTCTGGAACCGATCGTCGGGATCGGGCGCCGTGGCCCGCTCGCAGGAAGCGGTAGAGCGAGTCGTAGCGGCGCGTAGAGCGGCGACGTCGTCGACTGGCGGCAGCGTGTACCGGTACGTGCCCTGGTAGCCCCGGAAGTCCGTGCACAGCACCGCCAGCGTACGGCCACGGTGAAGAGGTCGGACGGCACCGTCGGGCCGGTGCGGGCGATCTCGGGCGCCTGGTAGCCCGTCGTGCCGTAGATCGGGCTCGTCCGCGTCGTCCATCCGGTAGACGCCGCCGAGATCGATGAGCTTCACGGAGTCAGCCGGTCTGGATCACGTTGTCGGGCTTGAAGTCGCAGAACAGCAGCCCGCGCTCGTGCAGGTAGCCGAGCGCGGGGAGGATCTCGAGCATGTAGGCGATGGCCTGGTCGACCGGGAGCGGGTCGGGCCGATCACCGTTGGCGGCCCGGCGGTCCTCGAGGAGCCCGCGCAGGCTCGTGCCGTTGACGTACTCCATGACGATGTAGCCGTCGCCGTCGTGCTCGACGAAGTTGTGGATCTTGACGATGTTCGGGTGCTCGACCTCGGCCAGGAACCGACGCTCGGCCAGCGCGGCCGCCATGGCGTCCGTCGTCGCCCGTGTTGATGCAGCCCCTTCAGCACGACCCAGCGGTCGGCCGACCTTGCGGTCCCGGGCCAGGTAGATCCAGCCCAGCCCGCCGTGGGCGAGGCAGCCGACCACCTCGTACTGGCCGGCGACCAGGTCGCCGCGGCGACAGCTTGGCGACGAAGGAGAAGGCATGGCCGCAGCTCCGGCAGAACCCCTCCGGGCGACCAGGGACGTCACCGCGGCTCCGACCGACAGGCTCGTTGCACTCGCCGCAGAACCGCCGGTGCTCCGCCACCTGAGCTTCGGCCATCACGGCGGTCTCGGGGGCCTGGAGGCTCACGGGCGGGATCTCGACCAAGCCGACGCCGAGGCGCCGCCGACGGGTGGCTGCGGTGCCGGTCCGGGCCGAGGGCACGGGGCCGATGCCGGGGACCGCCGCCGACGAGGGGCTCGGCCACGGCGAACCGCCCAGCACCTCGGTCCCGGACGTGCCCGCGCCCGGCGTGCCGGTCCCGCTGGTGACGGGAGCGGGCGCACCGGTCGACGTTCCCGCTCGGGGCGCCATCCCGCAGTCGTCGCAGTAGCCGTCGACGATCTCGCCGGGGCAGCCGGCCCGTGCGCACCTCATCGGGCCCCCGACGCCTCGCCGGCGGCCGCGGTCAGGGCCTCCTGGTAGCGCCGGACGGCCTCGGCCGCGACCCCCAGGTCGAGCGGCGCACTCAGCAGCACGTCGGCGGCCCGTTGTTGCAGCGCGTCGAGACCAGCGTCCTCGAGGAGCCCGAGGCGGCCGGCCTTGGCCGTGTAGGCATCGAGCCTGCCGCGCAGCACCTGGCGCTCGGCCAGGAGTCGCTGGTGCTCGGCGCTCGTGGCATCGACGGCGCCGCGCTCGCGGTCCACCTGCTGTCGCCAGCGGACCAGGTCGGCAGACACCGGACGCCAGGCGCCCGTCCCGGCCAGCGCGGTGATCCTCGCGAGCTCGGCCGCCAGGGCATCGAGGTCGACCGCCGGGACGGCGCTCGACGTCACCACGCGCCGCTGACGTGGGCCTGCGCCGTCTGCGCCGAACGGACAGCCTCGGCAAGCTCGGCGAGGACCGCCGAGGCCTCCGCGACCGCGCCATCGAACCCGGTCTGGGTCTCGTGGACGTCCTCGACCTCGGCCTCGAGCGCCGTCAGCCGGTGCTCCACCGGGACGAGCTCGTCGGCCTCGAAGCTGAGCGGGTCGCTGGCGAGCGCGGCGTCCAGCTCGTCCAGACGGCACCGCAGGGCCTCGATGCCGACGAGGGGCGGCTCGAGGTCATGGCAGGCGACCGCGAGCTCCGCCAGCCGTTCGCGGGCGTGCCGCACCCGTGGCCCGCCCTCCTCCCACGCCTGAGCGGCGACCACGATCACCTCCCGCACGACGTCGAACGAGGGCGCCATCGTGGCCAGCAGCTCGTCGGGCGTGCAGCGCTGCAACGTCCTGGACCCGGACACGAGCTCACGATCGGCCAGTGGCACCGCTCGCTCGGGCAGCTCGACGGACGGGCCGAGGAGCAGGTGGGCCAGGTCGGCCCTCCAGGAGGCGGACAGGATCGGCCGCGATGCACGGAGCGCCACGGCCGCGTCGATGACGGCGCTGAGGCAGGTGAAGGCCTCGAAGAGGTCGGCCAGCGACTGCTCGGCCGCCGCCCATCGCACGCGCGCTGTCCCCGGCGAGCAGGGCGACGTCGAGGAGCGTCCGGCTCGGTGCCTGCTCCAGCTCCCAGAGGTTCGCGCCGGCCCGGGCGACCGCCGTCCGGAGCCGGTCGAGCTCGTGGTCCAGCTCCCGCAGATCCATGTCAGTCCCGGTACCTGGGTGTCGGCGGGGTGGCGTCGGGGAGTCCGGGTAGGACCTCCTGGAGCTCGTCGTGGAGGGTGGCCCACGTGTCGTTCGCCCTGACCTCCTCCAGTACGGCGTTCACGAAGCGCACGAACGCTCGTTCCTCGCTGGCGATCGCCATCCCGTAGTGGGAGGCCGTGACGCGCTCGGGGAGGATCCCGGTACGCACCTCGACCGTCCGGTCCTGGACCTCCATCCCATAGAGGAACGAGTCGTGGCCGAAGTAGGCGTCGACCTCGCCCTCCTGGAGGGCGCGCGAGGCACTCGGTGCGGGCAGGGACCGGGTGGCGCACGGCGTCGGGGAGATGCTCTTTGAGGATCCCCTCCGACGTCGAGCCTGCGGTGACGCAGACCCGCTTGCCGGCCAGGTCCGCCGCAGTCCTCACCGGCGAGTCCTTCCTCACCAGGAACTGCTGGACCGCGGTGTAGTACTCGGAGCTGAACGCCACCTGCTCCCACCGGTCGCAGCTCATCGTGTTGGCGGTGATCGTGAGGTCGACGACCCCGTCGGTGACGAACTTGACCTTCTCGCCCGTGAGCGTGGGCGTCCGCCGCAGGATGAGCTTCGGGTCGAGGCGCCCGAAGATGGCGGCTCGCGACCTCGTAGGCGAGATCGACCTCGAACCCCTCGATCTCGCCGGTGTCCACCCGCGAGGCGAACCCGAGCGTGTTCTCGTCGACCCCGACCCGCAACCAGCCACGATCCTGGATCTCCCGCATCAGCGTCCCCTCGGGCATCGCACCGGGTGGAGGTAGTGGCGTGGGCCGATAGCTCGCCGTGGCCAACCCCTGGGCCTCGCAGGCCTGCTTCGTGGAGGAAGCGGTCGTGGTCGTCGTGGAGGCGGGCGCCGCCGCAACCGAGGTGGACGGTCGGGGCAGCTCGCCCAGGCTCTCGAGGGCGTCGTCGCTCACGCCGGCCGGGGAGCACGCAGCGAGCGTCGCGAGCACGACGCTCGCGACCACAGCGCCCGTTCTGTGCTGCCGGCGCCCGGCTGCGGTCGTCATTGGTACTCCCTGATCCGGACCCGGAGCCCGGCGACCACGAGCAGAGCGGCCACCAGCACGGCGCCGCCCATGGCCGCCGCCAGCCAGCGCAGGTGCCGGCTGGCGTCGGCGGCGTGGGCGTCGAGGCGCGCTGCGCGCCAACAGGATCTGCGTGTCCAGCCCCCGGTCGACGGCGGCGTGCGCCTCCACCTCGTCGGACACCGCCAGGCGGACGGCATCGTTGTAGCGCTCGCCGTCATCGAGTTCACGGACCTGCTCGTGCACCGCCAGGTAGTGGGCCCACTGCTCGCGGATGTGGTCGACCTGGGGCCTCCAGCCGGTCCGCTCGGCCAGGCTGGCCGCCGTGGCGAGCAGTCCACCGGCACCGTCGACCCCTCCGACGGTCCGAGCGACCTCGACGAAGTCCTCCTGGTACGAGTTCGGCGTGCCGCGCTCGATGAGGTCGAGGTTCTCGTCGCTCATCGATCGCAGCGCCAGGATCCGGGCCATCGACAGGACGGTGAGCTGGTCCGAGCCCTCGCGCTGCGACCGGACCAGCGCCGATCCCTGCGCGTCGATCACGACCAGCGTCCACGCGCCGAGCGCTCCGACCAGCACCGTCGCCACGAGGAGTCCCACGTTCAGGAGCCGCTTCGTCCGCCACGCCACCAGCGCCTGCGTCGCCACCAGGAGGGCCAAGACGACGGCACCGACCACGACCAGCGCCTGAGGGTGAGCACGTGAAGTGCCGTCGCCGTAGGCGTCGTACAGCTGGCCGGCCGCGTCGGTGGATGCCGGAGGCGGCGGGAAGCAGGGTTTGCACCATCGCGTCGGAGGCCCGCCGGAGGTGCGCGGCGCCGACGGGGAACCGCATGCGGTTGTTGACGCGCGCCGCTTCGACGTCCCCGTTGTAGACCGGCAACCCCTCGGCGATGCGGGTCAGGGCCGCCGTCGACGTGGGCGACAGATCGGGCTCGGCGGCGATCTGCGTCAGCAGCGCACTGGCAGTGGCGAGGGCGGCCCGGTATCGGATGCGGAGCTCGGACGGCTCGAAGCCGGCACGGAGGAACGCGGAGGAGGCAGCGGCGTCCGCTTCGGCCAGAGCGACGTACAGCTTCTCGGCGTTGACGAGCAGCGGCGCGGCCTCGTCCGCCACCGAGGTGACGGCCGCCGACCGGTCCACGGCCGCCCGCACGCCGACCGCGCCCAGGACCGCCAGTCCGACGACCAGCACCGCCGCAACCAGTCGGAGCTGTGCGGGGGTGGTGAGCGACAGCCCGGCGGTGGCCCGCCGACGCCGTGCCGACGGCGACACCAGCGCTCCTGACGCCGACGGTGCGTCTGCTCTCGCCACGGGCCCCCACCCTTCAGCTGCCGTGCGGACCGGACCGACCACGACTCGCACGATCGACGAAGTGCGGCGGGCGACCAATGGCCGCACGGCCCGACTTCACTCGCCCCGAGGCAAGGCTGACCTGTCCCTACGGACAGGCTAGATGTTGACCACATGCCGCGGTGCCGAAAGGCTGGCTACGATCCGCCGCGGAGGCGAGATGGCGACACTCGAGCGGTTCGGATCGGCCGGTCACGACCTCGTCGTGCTGGACGAGGTCCGGGGGCGGTTGTCCATCGGCAAGAGCCCGGACAACGATCTGGCGATCCTCGACGACCCCGCGGTGTCGAGGGTCCACGCGCTCCTGGAGCACGTCGGGCCGGCCTGGTGCATCACGGACGTCGGGTCCACGAACGGCACCAGCGTCAACGGCGAGCGGCTCTTCGCGCCGCGGACGCTCGCCGACCGGGACGAGATCCTCGTCGGGCGCACCCGCCTGGTGCTGCGCGACGCCGCCGCGCGGGGCGACGTCACGACGGAGCCGACTGCGTGCCGCGCCCGGCGCGCACGAGCGGCGAGCAGCGGGTGCTCGTCGAGTTGTGCCGACCCGTGCTGTCCGGACAGGCCTTCACGCCGCCCTCGTCCGTCCGCGCGATGGCCGAGGCGCTGTTCGTGACGGACTCCGCGGTGAAGCAGCACCTCGACCGCCTCTACGACAAGTTCGGCATCCAGACGGAGGTCGGCGAGTCCCGCCGCGTGCGACTCGCCAACGAGGCGATCCAGAGCGGCGCCGTCACGCTGAAGGACCTGGCGCCGGGAACCTGAGCCACGCTGCGGCACCCGGCCCTGCCCGCATCGAGGCTCCCACAGACCGCCGGTGACGCCTTGAGCGCCGGGCCGCAGGCACGGTGGCGCCAACTAGGTTTGCCCAGGAAGGGAGGCACGTGGAGGTTCGGATCCTCGGTCCACTCCAGGTCGTACTCGACTCGGGGCAGGTGGTCGAGCTGGGTGATCGGCAGGGCCGGCTCCTGACCCGCCTGTCCCTCGCGGACGGTCCTGTCCCCTTCGCCGACCTGGCCGCCGCGCTCACGGACGCCGGGGCGGTGCCGCTCAGCCGGCGCTGTCCTCGATCTGCACCTGTCGGCGCTCGGCCGGCGCGCTGGATCCCAGCGCGTCCGTGTCGACGACGCCGGGGCGGCCCTCGACCTCGGACCCGGCGAGCTCGACGCCCGCGACTTCGAGAGCGAGGCCGCCGTCGCCCTGACCTCGGCCGCCGAGGGCGACCGGAGCACGGCCCACTCGCTGCTCGTGTCGGCGCTGGCCCGATGGCGTGGCCCGGTGTACGGAGGTCGGCCGATCCCGGGCGCGATCACCGCCGTCGAACGCCTCGGCGCCCTGCGGACCACGGCCGAGCAGACCCTCGCCCAGCTGTCGTTGCCGCGCGCCGCCGACGACTCGGCCGGCCAGGTCGTCACCCTCCTCCTGACGGACGTCGTCGGCTCGACCGCCCAGTGGGAGCTGGCGCCGGCGAGCATGCACGCCGCCCTCGAGCACCACGACGACCTCATCACGGGCATCGTCGCGACCCACGGCGGACGCTGCCTCAAGCACCGCGGCGAGGGCGACAGCACGTTCTCGGTCTTCGAGTCGGCGGTCGGCGCCGTCCTCGCCGCCGCTGCGATCCTCGACGCCATGCAGGGCATCCCGTGGCCAGACGGTGTGGACATGAAGGTCCGCATGTCGGTCTACTCGGGACCGGCGATCGAGCGCGCCGGCGACTACTTCGGGCCGACCGTCAACCGCGCGGCCCGCCTGCGCAGCATGGCGCGAGGTGGCAGCGCCCTCGTCGCCGGCTCGACCGCCGACCTGGTCCGCGACGAGCTGGCGCCGCCGCTGTCGCTCGTGCGCGTCGGGCTCCTGCCCCTGCGCGACATCCCCGAGCCGGAGGAGGCCTTCGAGCTCGTCGACGCTCGGGCGGAGGCCGAGCGCAACCAGACCGGGGATGCGGCCGACGGCGAGCCCACCGAGCTGGCGCGCCCGGGCGGTCCCCGTTGGGCCCAGCTGCCGGTCGCGCTGCGCATGTCGGGCACGAGCTTCTCGGGACGCCAGGACGCGCTGGCGGACCTGCTGGCAACGTTCCGCGGCGGCCCGCCGGGGCCTCGGCCGCGTGGTGTTCCTCGGCGGCGACCCTGGCATCGGCAAGACGAGGCTGACCGCCGAGCTCGCCCGGCGCGTCCGCCTCGAAGGGGGGATCGTCGCGTTCGGCCGGGCCGACCCCGAGCAGGGGCTGCCGTACCGCACCTACGTCGACTCGTTCTCCGACGTGGTCGCCCACGCGCCCGAGCCCCTCCTCGACGGCTACGTCGACGCCTACGGCGGCGAGCTCAGCCGCATCGTCCCGGTGCTGGCCCGGCGCGTCCCGTGGTTGCCCGCACCCGCGGCCGGCGACCCTGGCACCGAGCGCCACCGCCTGTTCGACGCCGCGCGCGGCCTGCTCGAGCACCTGGCCACCGAAGGGCCGGTCCTGCTGATCCTCGACGACCTGCACGACGCCGGTGCCGAGACGATCCACCTCACCCGCTACCTGGTCGACGAGGCGGCCAAGCTGCCCGTCGTCATCGTGGCGACCTACCGCGACGGCGAGGTGGAGGCCGACAGCGATCTCGGCCGGCTGCTCACGCACGCCCGGCGGGCCAAGCACGTCACGATGACGGTGCTGCCGGGCCTCCAGGCCGGCGACCTCACCGGGCTCGTGGGCGAGCTGCTCCCTGACCGCAGCGACCGCGACGAGCTCACCGCCCAGCTGAGCGAGGAGACGGGCGGCAACCCGCTGTTCACCATCGAGCTGCTGCGCACCCTCGCCGCTGAGCCGCCGCTCGAGGGCGCGACAGCGCTGCCCACCACCGACACCGTCCGCGACGTCATCGGCCGCCGCGTCGAGCGGCTCGGTCCGGCGGCCGGCGAGGCGCTGACCATGGCGGCGATCGTCGGGCGCGAGTTCGACCTCTCACTCGTGGCCCGCGCGCTCGGTGCCGAGGAGGACGGCGTGCTCGTGTCGTTCGAGCGAGCCGTCGCTGCCCACCTCGTCGTCGACGGCGCCACGCCCGGCTCCTTCGTCTTCGCCCACGGCCTGGTCCCCCACGTGCTCGAAGGCTCGCTCACGGCCACGCGCCGGGCGAGGGCCCACCTGGCGGCGGCCGATGCGATCGAGGCGCTGTGGGGCACCGACGGCGTCACGTTCATCGATGCGGTCGCCCGCCACCTCGTGGCGGCCGGACCGCTCGCCGACGCCCCGCGCACCGTCGCGGCGGCCCGGCGGGCCGGTGACCAGGCCATGGCGCACCTGGCCCCGGAGCAGGCTGCTCACTCGTACGCCGACGCGCTGGCCCGGGCGGAGGGCAACGAGCGGATCGAGCTGCTGATCGCGCTCGGGACGGCGCAACGCCAAGCCGGGCTCCGGGCGTTCCGTGAGACGCTGCTCGATGCCTCCCGCCTCGCCATGAGCGCCGGCGAGCACGACCTCCTGCTGGCCGCGGTCCTCGCCAACAACCGCGGCGACCGGGCTCGGACCTTCTTCGTCGACCAGGAGCGGGTCGAGATGCTCCGGGCCGCCATCGACACCGGCGCCGACGCCGACTCGCCCCAGCGGGCGCGAGCGCTCGCCCTGCTGGCCCTCGAGATGAGCCACGACGCCGATTGGCAGGCGCGCCTGGCCCGCAGCGACGCCGCCCTCGCGATGGCCCGCCGGCTCGGCGACGGGCCCACCCTGTGCGACGTGCTGCGCCTGCGGTTCGAGGCGATCCGGCTGCCCGAGACCGTGGCCACCCGCCTGGTCGAGACCCACGAGCTGGTCGAGACCGCACAGGCCGTCGGTGACCCCGTGCAGCTCGCGTTCGGGCTGCTCTGGCGGGCACGTGTCTGCCTCGAGCTGGGTGACGTCGCCGGTCTCGACGAGAACGTCGCCCGCGCCGCCGAGGTGGCGGCGAACATCCGAGAGCCGTTCATCCGCTGGAACCTGGCGGCCCACGGCTCCTATCGGGCCGTCATGCGCGGCGACCTGGTGGCCGCCGAGGGCGCCGCGGTCGAGTGCTACGGCATCGCACGGCGCGACGGGCAGCCCGATGCCGACGCCGTCCTGGCCTCGCACCTGCTCGTGATCCGCGACGCGCAGGGCCGCCTCGCCGAGCACGTGGACGCACTCCGCAGGGCGGTCGCCGCCGTGCCCGACTCCGGCAGCCTGCGGGCCGTCCTCATCTTCGTGCTGGCCGAGACCGGGGCCGAGGAGGAGGCCGTCGCCGAGCTCGACGCGATGGCCGCGACGGGCTTCGCCACCATCGTCCGCGACCTGATCTGGATGACGTCGATGTACTACCTCGCCAGGGCGGCGTCGCGTGTCGGCCACGACGCCGTCGCCCGGCTCGTGCACGATGCACTCGAACCCTGGGCCGACCAGGTCGTGTGGTCGGGATCGACGGCCCACGGTCCGGTCGCCCAGCTGCTCTCGATCACGGCGCTGGTGATGGGCGACGCCGACGGCGCTCTCGGCGACGCACGCGCCGCACTGGCGGCGAGCCAGCGGATGGACTGCCCGTTGTGGGCCGTCGAGGCGCTCGAAGCCGAAGCAGTCGCGCTCGCCGCCACCGGTTCGGACGATGCCCGTCGGGCCGCCGCCCTGGCCGAAGCAGGCACGATCGCCGCACGGCACGGCTTCGCCCGCTTCAGCCCGCTGTACGAACAGGCACCGCAGGAGGTTCCGGCCCATGGCTGACACCGTGCTGGTGCTCGGTGGCGGCATCGCGGGGATGACGGCGGCCCATGAGCTGGCCGAGCGGGGCTTCAAGGTGACCGTCGTCGAACGCCTCGGGATCCCGGGCGGGAAGGCCCGCAGCCTCCCGGTCCCGGACACGGCCACCGACGACCACCCGCCCCTCCCGGCGGAGCACGGCTTCCGGTTCTTCCCCGGCTTCTACAGCCACGTGCCCGACACGATGCGCCGCATTCCGTACAAGGGGCGCCCGCAAGGCGTGTACGGCAACCTCCGGGAGTCGACCCGGGCCGAGATCGCCCGCGACAGCCTCCGCGCGCTCGGTGATGCCCACCAGCATCCCGGGCAATCGGGTCGAGCAGCGGCTGTGGCTCCGGAACATCTTCGCCAACGGCCTGCACATCCCGATGCGCGACTGGTTCCACTTCGGGCGGCTCATCGTGCAGATGCTGGCCTCGTGCGACGAGCGGCGGTACGGCCAGTACGAGCACCAGAGCTGGTGGGCGTTCTCCGGGGCCGACCACCGCTCGCGCGGGTACCAGCAGTTCCTCGCCGACGGCCTCACCCGCTCCCTCGTGGCGGCCAAGGCACGCGAGATGAGTGCCCGCACCGGCGGTTACACGCTCATCCAGCTGCTGCAGAGCTTCGGGCCCCACCCGACGGACCGTGGCGTCGACCGAGTGCTCGACGGACCGACCAACGACGTGTGGATCCAGCCCTGGCTCGACCATCTCCGGTCACTCGGCGTCGACTACAAGACCGATCTCTTCGTCACCAGGATCGAGATGGACGGCGACCGCGTGTCGGCGGTCTGGTGGAGCAACACGATGCACAAGCAGGTCCTGGAGGGCCGGATGGCCGACTTCGACTGGATCGTGGCCGCCCTGCCGGTCGAGCGGATGGCGCCGCTCGTCACCGACGAGATGGCGGCCGTCGAACCCGCACTCCGCAACCTGTCGAAGCTGACGACACGATGGATGAACGGCGTGATGTTCTACCTGCGCCGGCCCGTTCCCGTGACCCACGGTCACGTGATCTACATCGACTCGCCGTGGTCGCTGACCTCGATCTCGCAGGCCCAGTTCTGGATGGACACCACGGACCTGAAGGACTGCTTCGACGGCACGGTGTGCGACATCTTGTCGGTCGACGTGAGCGACTGGGAGACGCCTGGGTTGATCGCTCCCTACAAGCCGGCCGTCGAGTGCACCCACGAGGAGATCGTCGCCGAGGTCTGGCTGCAGCTGAAGGAGCACCTGAACGGAGGCGGCGCACCCGTCCTCACCGACGACGACCTCGTCGGGTCGTTCGTCGACCAGGACATCCTGCCGGAGTGGACCAGGCGCAACCGCCCCCTCCGACCAGATGGACAACATCAACCTCGAACCGCTGCTGATCAACACCGTCGGGCTCGTGGGACCATCGACCGACGGCAGCAACGGCTATCGCGAACCTGTTCCTCGCCAGTGACTACGTGCGCACCTACACCGACCTCGCCACGATGGAGGGCGCCAACGAGGCAGCCCGGCGGGCCGTGAACGCCTTGCTGGATGCGGCGGGGTCCACGGCCGAGCGGTGCGAGATCTTCCCCCTGCACGAGCCGAGGATCTTCCGACCACTGCGCTGGCTCGACCGCAAGCTCTACCGGCGTCGCCACGGGCGCCCTCACCGTGGGACCAGGTGCGGGCCGATGACGCAGCTCTCCGGGCGCCGCACCGCGCTCGACCTTCACGACCGCGCTGCGACCGGGCGGCGCCACGTTCCTGAAGGTCTTCCTGTTCGTGGCCAAGCACGTGCCGGCGATCACCGAACCACTGCGCCGCTTCCAGGTCATCCAGTTCGCCCGGTGGAGCGTCATCGAGCAGCTGCCCGGCGCGCGTGCCGGGATGCTGCCGGCGACCCCTGCTGCTGTTCCAGAGCAACTTCGACGACGACCTGCGCGACTACATCGACACCTTCGCCATGCTCCTGCCGTGGCGCTTCCGGGCCGTGTGGTTCACGTCGTCGGGCTACCCGGGGCTGATCCCGACCGACGGCTTCGGGAGCTGGGTCCAGGAGCTCGAGGCGACGCCGGGCCACTACTGGAGCGCCTACGACACTGCGACCACCCCGATGGTCGACGCGGCCCTGGCCGTGGACGGTGCGATCACCGCCCTGGCCGCACGGGCGACGGCCGATCCGGACAGCACCGACCCGAGGATCAGCACGATGTCGCTCACCGACGTGGAGTTCGCGGCCGCCTTCCGCCAGCTGCTGATCGAGGTCCAGCCATGGCTCTGATCCAACTCCCCTGGCAGGAGGGCGCAAGCGGAGCCCGTCCCGAGGCACCTCCCCGACAAGCCGATCCGCCAGCTGACGGTGATCGTGCCCGTCGCGCCCGGCCGCCGTCTGGACCTCGCCACCGCCTGTGCCGGCATCGGCGCCGACGGGTCCGTCTCCCCGTTCGCCGGCCTGCCGCAGGTGCACATGGCCAGGATCGAGATCCTCGACACCCTGCCGGCGGGGGGCCGGGAGCCACTCCAGATCGCCCTCGACCCAGCGCTGCTGCTGTTCGGCCTGTCGTTCGAGGGGAACCTCCCGCATCTCGCCCGCACCATGCGGGACACGATGGCGCCGACCTGCGACGCTGTCTTCGGCTGCTGTGCCGGCTATCCGGGCGTCGCGGAACCTGGGTTCGGAGCATGGCTGGCGGCCCACGAGGTGCCGTCGCAGCTGCCGTTCGCCGCCCGCACGAACGGGCGCCGCGAGATCGAGATCGCCCTCGACCGCCAGGCCCGGTTCCGAGCCTTCCTGCCCAAGGCGTCGAAGCTGTCGCCCGCCGAGCTGCGGGCCGCCTTCGTCGAGGAGTTCGGATGACGCCCGGCCGACGGCGGCTCTCGCCCGACGGCCTCGACGACCTGCAGGCAGGCGTCACCCGAGCGATCAACCACCGCTTCGGGCACTACCTCTTCGTGTCCGTCGACGACCGGCGACGGGGGGCGGGCCCTGCTGCGCCAGCTCGTACCCGAGGTGAAGGGTGACGGCACTGGGGACCGACGAAGCCGTCGCTGGTCCGCAACGTCGCCATCTCCGCTGCGGGACTCCGCCGCCTCGGTGTCGCGGCTGCTGTCGTCGACGGCTTCGGACCGGCCTTCGCGGCCGGCATGGCGGCACGCGCCGTCCAAGTGCTCGGCGACATCGGTCCGAGCGACCCCGCGCACTGGGAGCCTGCCTTCCAGACCCCGCAGGCGCACCTGCTCGTCTGGCTCCACGGTGCTGACAGCGACGAGCTGCAGGCCGAGGCAACGACGTGGCGAGAGCGAGCCGCCGACGCCGGCCTCTCCGTCGTCCACGAGCAGGAGGCATCGGGCCACCCCGGCCTGCGCGAGCACTTCGGCTTCGCGGACGGCGCCGGCCAGCCCTTCATCGACGGTGTCGAGCGCCGCCCCGGGCAGACCGGGACCGTCAGCCCGATGCACAACCGACCGCTCGCGGCCGGCGAGTTCGTCCTCGGTTACGCCGATGCGCTGGGCGTGGTGGCGCCGGCGGGTCGCACCGCGCTCGGCCGCAACGGGACGTTGCTCGTGATGCGCAAGCTGGCGCAGGACGTGGCGACGTTCCGCACGACGATGGCAGCGGTGGGCGCCACGGTCGGCCTCCCGGCCGACACGCTCGCCGCCAAGCTCGTGGGCCGCTGGCAGGACGGCACCCCGCTCGTGCTGTGGCCCGAGTCGCCGCCCGGACCGGACGGGCCCGACCTGGTGGCGGCCGACTTCGACTTCAGCGACGATCCGCTCGGGGCCCGGTGCCCGCTCGGCGCGCACATCCGCCGGGCCAATCCGCGCGACATGCTGGCCAGTCCCAAGATGACGACCCGCCACCGGATCGTGCGCCGGGCGATGCCGTACGGGCACGATCCTCCCCGAGGGCCAGCCGGATGACGGCGTCGAGCGTGGCCTCATGTTCGGCTGCCTCAACGCCAGCATCGAGCGCCAGTTCGAGTTCGTCGCCCAGAACTGGTTGAACAGCGGCAGCCGGCTCGGCCGCGGCGACGAACGCGATCCGCTCGTCGGCGCCCCCGGCGGCTCCGGGGAGTTCGTGATCGGCGGGTACCCGCCGCGCTTGGTCGAGGGCCTCGAGAGCTTCGTCACCACTCGAGGGGGCGAGTACTACCTGCTGCCGGGCCGGTCGGCGCTCACCGCGCTGGCCTGGTCCTGAGCACCGACGGCAGCAGCTGATCCCGCTCCGCGGCGCCGTTCCCAGAACGCTCGACCCGCCTGGCTGGCGGGGTACACGACGCCGCGCGACACGTTGAGCAGGTCGCACGGCGTCAGCCCGAGCTCGGCGTTGAACGGATCGAACCGCAGGTCCTCGCACGCATCCGGCGACAACGGCCGGCCGAGCACGAGGTCGGCGCACGGGTACCAGGCCGCATGCGGCGCGCCGGCGAACAGCTGGAAGCGGAACCCCGTGGCACCGCCACCGTCGAAGTACGGATCGCTCAGACCGGCCTCCACCGGGAGCACGTGGAACACGACCGGTCCCTGCGGGCCGGTCAGCGGCAGCACCGTGCAGTAGCGGTACGTGTAGCTCGTGCGGCGAGCCAGCTTCTGGCGCACACCGTCGGTCCAGGTGCTGACCAGGACGAGGTCCTGGCGGCGATCGCCGTCCAACAGGCGCAGTGCGAAGCCGCGGTAGTCGTTGCCCCCGGGACCGAGACCCAGCCCGTGCGACATGCGCACGACACCGTCGAGCCGGCCGGCGCGACCGAGTGCGGTCCCCGCGAGCAGCGGGAGCGGGTGCTCCACGGTGACGACCACCTCGTAGGCCGCGCCGTTGGGGTGCACGGAACGCTTGCGCCGCACGAACGACGCCAGCCCGAACAACGGGGCGACGCCGACACCCAGGGCGATCCCGGCTGCGTTCGTGAGCGGTCCTGCCCTCGGCTCGGGATCGGCCGTCGGGCCGGCGGGGACCTGGTCCACGCCCGAGTCTGGCACCGCCACGACCGGTCCGGCATCGGGCGGCGTCGGGCGCCGGGTCACGACGGGTCCGGCCCGGCGAGGTCGGCGAGGATGCGGCGCCAGTGGGTCGCGCATGGCATCGCCGCCGTGGCCCTCGTCGTCGACGATGATCAGCTCGCTGCCGGGCCAGGCCTGGTGGATGCGCCACGGCGCCGTCGAGCGGGCTGCTCACGTCGAGGCGGCCGTGGATCAGCCAGCCGGGGATGCCCGGCCAGGCGGTCGGCGTCGCGGCACGATCTCGTCCGGCGCGAGCCACGAGTCGTTGCGCCAGCAGTGGGTCACCTGGCGGGCGAACCCGAGCCGGAACCTCGGGTCTTCGTAGCGGGGGTTCGGGTGCCGCGCCCGGCGTCGTGGCCACGTGGGCGTCCTCCCACCGGCACCACGCCGCCGCCGCCCGCCTCGCGGATCGCCGGATCGGGGTCCATGAGCGAGGTCGCCGTAGGCATCGACGAGCCGCAGGCGCCGCAGCTCGGCGAGGCACGTGGTCGCGGAAGGCCTGCCACTCGGCCGGGAAGAAGCGACCGGCGTGGACCGTGAGCCAGTCGATGTCCTCGGCGGTGCCCGGTGCTCACGGCCGCCAGGACGACGGCGATGACCCGGTCGGGGTGGCGCTCGGCGTAGGTCGCGCCGAGCACCGAGCCCCACGAGATGCCGAACACGATCCACCGGTCGATGCCGAGGTGCTCGCGGAGGCGCTCGATGTCGGCGACGTGGTGGTCCATGTCGATGCTCGCCCAGTGCACGCCCTCGTCCGCCGCGTGCGGCGTGCTCCGCCCGGCCGCGCGCTGGTCGAACAGCACGGCGCGGTGGCGCTGGGGGTCGAAGTGCCGGCGTGCCCCCGGCGTGCAGCCCGAGCCCGGCCCGCCGTGCAGGTAGACGACCGGCGTCCCGTCGGGGCGACCGACCTGCTCGTAGTAGAGGACGTGACCGTCGCCGACGTCGAGGCGCCCCACGGCGAACGGCTCGACCGGCTCCTGCGTCATCGTCACGAGTATGCACGGACGGCTCTCGCCGCGTTGCGGCCGCCCTCGGCCCGACCGCCGGCGGGTTGGGCGGGTACCGCCGGCCCGGGCAGACTCTCGACGGTGGTGGCAACGCAGGACGTCGAGCAGGGGCCGGGCGTCGAGGCGCGGGGCAGGGCGCTGGTGGCGCTGTCGGTGGCGATGGTCGCCTGGGGCGTGTCGGGGGTGGTCGCCAAGTCGGTGGACATGGGCGGCATGGCGCTCGCGGCCTACCGGACCACGGTCGGGGCCGTCGGTGCTCCTGAGCGCCCTGCTGATCACGCGGCCGCCGCGTCACCTGGTCGCAGGTGCGGGTGGCCGTGCCTGGTGGCATCTTCCTCGGCCTCGACCTGGTGCTGTTCTTCTCGGCCGTGAAGCTCACCACCGTCGCGAACGCCACCGTCATCGGGGCGCTCCAGCCGGCGCTCGTCATCCTCATCTCGGCGCCGCTCCTGAAGGAGCCGGTGGCCAAGGGCGCCCCCAAGTGGGCCTTCGTCGGCCTGGCGGGCACGGCCCTCGTCATCTTCGGGGCGTCGGGCGTGCCCGGTTGGAGCGTCGGCGGCGACCTCCTCGCCGTGCTGACGCTCTTCGCCTGGACGGCCTACTTCATCGCGAGCCGGGCAGCGCGTGGCCGCATGGGCGCCCTGGAGTACTCGACGATCACCGCCGTCGTCGCCTCGTTCGTGACGTGGCCGGCAGCCGCGGCCTTCCGCCAGGACCTCTCGTGGCCGAGCTGGAGCTCGTGGGTCGCGATCGTCGCACTGGCCGTCGTTGCCGGGGTCGGCGGGCACTTCCTGATGAGCGTGTCGATCCCACACCTGCCCCTGTGGGCGTCGTCGACGATGACGCTGAGCATCCCCGTGATCTCGACCGTCGCCGCCGCACTGTTCCTCGGCGAGAGCGTGGCGCCGATGCAGATCGTCGGGATGATCGTCGTGCTGGTGGCCCTCGGCTTCGCCATCCGGGTGTCCACGCCGGGCCGCCAGGCGGCCGCGCCGGCGACGACGGGCTGAGGCCCCCAGCACCTGCGTCCCGCTACGAGGCGTCGGTCACCCGCTCACTCCGGGTCGTCGGGCACGCCCGCATCGACCGCGCCATCGCGCTCGTCGCGCTCGGCCCACTCGAGGAGCTCGTCGATCGCGAACACGGCATCGTCGATCCCGGCATGGAGATCGCCGAGCTCGGCGAACCGCTTTGGCACGGTGGCCATCGTGCAGTCGCCCGGCTCGACGCTGTCGAGCTCGGCCCAGGTGACCGGGGTCGACACCGTGGCGCCGGGTACGCCTCGCACCGAGTAGGCCGCCGCCATCGTGTGGTCGCGAGCGTTCTGGTTGTAGTCCACGAACAGCGCCCCGGGATCCCGGTCCTTGCGCCACCACGTCGTCGTCACGAGCTCCGGCGCCCTGCGCTCCACCTCGCGGGCGAAGGCGAGAGCGGCCCTGCGCACGTCGGTGAACCCGAAGCTCGGCTCGATCCGCACGTACACGTGCATGCCCCTGCCGCCCGACGTCTTGGGCCAGCCGACCGCGCCGAGCTCGTCGAGCACCTCGTGGGCGACGTGGGCCACGATCCGCACGTTGGCAGGCGGGCATTCGGGCATCGGGTCGAGGTCGATCCGCCACTCGTCGGGACGCTCGACGTCGGCACGCCGGGAGTTCCAAGGGTGGAACTCGACGGTGGACATCTGCACCGCCCAGATCACCTCGGCCAGCTCGGACACGCAGAGCTCGTCGGCGTGCTGGCCATAGCGCGGGAAGTGGACCCGCACCGTCTCCAACCACGGTGGCGCACCGGCCGGCACGCGCTTCTGATGGACCTTCTCCCCGCTCACGCCGGTCGGGAAGCGGTGCAGCATGCACGGCCGCTGCCGGAGGGCGTTCACGATAGTATTGCCGGTTTTGCCGTAAGCACACCGCCCATAAAGAGAGTAAGTAGACGCGAGAGAGCGGCAGCGAACGAGCCGCGCGAGCGGAGCCGGGGATCGTGGGGCCCCGGCGAGAGAGCGCGTGGGGGTCCGGGGCGGCAGCCCCCGGATATGAGATTAGGCCAGTAGCTCAATTGGCAGAGCACCGGTCTCCAAAACCGGGGGTTGGGGGTTCGATTCCCTCCTGGCCTGCCAGACTGCGATTGAGTAGGGACTGACTGCGATTGAGTAGGGACTTAGGGGCTAGGGACTGGGGACTCGGGGCTAGGGGCGGCGCGAGGTCGGAATGGCTGAGCAGACAACGACGCTTGAAACAGTCAGAGAGGCGGCCGGCGGGCGCATCGAGCGTGCGCGGGTGTTTCTCAGCGAAGTCCGCAACGAGCTGAAGCGGGTGACGTGGCCGTCGCAGAAAGAAGTGTACGCCACGACAATCGTCGTCATCCTGGTGTCGGTGGCCTTCGGCCTGTACCTGTTCGTTCTCGATTTGGGCATCGATGCCGTGATCCAGTGGATCTTCCGGCGGTTTGGGTCAGGGGCATGACAACCGAGGTCGCGACCAAAAACTGGTACATCGTTCACACGTACTCGGGGTTCGAGAAGAAGGTCGCCGAGTCGCTCCAGGAGCGCGTCAACGCGTACGAGCTGCAGGGCGAGATCGGCGAAATCCTCATCCCCACCGAGGACGTCGTGGAGATGCGCGGCGGCAAGAAAGTGGTGACGGCGAAGCGGTTCTTCCCAGGCTACATCCTTGTCGAGATGAACATGTCCGACAACGCGTGGCACGTGGTGAAGAACACGCCGAAGGTCACCGGGTTCGTGGGGGCGGGCGCCAAGCCCACGCCGCTCAGCAAGGACGAAGTCGACCAGATTCTGCTCCAGGTCAAGTCGGCGGCCGAGAAGCCGAAGCCGAAGTACATGTTCGAAAAGGGCGAACAGGTGCGGATCAACGAGGGCCCGTTCACCAGCTTCAACGGCGTCGTCGACGACGTGAACCTCGACAAGAACACGTTGAAGGTCATGGTAACCATTTTTGGACGGTCGACTCCGGTGGAGTTGGACTTCCTGCAGGTGGAAAAGATCTAGCGACATGGCGAAAAAAGTTCAGGCCATCGTGAAGCTCCAGATCGCGGCGGCGAAAGCCACGCCCGCGCCGCCCGTGGGGACCGCGCTCGGTCCGCAGGGCGTCAACATCATGGACTTCTGCAAGAACTTCAATGCGAAGACGGCGAAAGATGAAGGTCTCATCATTCCCGTGGTCGTGACGATCTACGCGGACCGGTCCTACACCTTCATTACGAAGACGCCGCCGGCGGCGATTCTGCTCAAGCGCGCGGCCAATATCGCCAAGGGATCGGCCGAGCCGAACAAGAACAAGGTCGGCACCGTGACGGCCAAGCAGGTGGAAGAGATCGCGAAGACGAAAATGCCCGACCTGAACTGCGAATCGCTCGACGCCGCCATCAAGACGGTGGCGGGTACGGCCAGGTCGATGGGCTTGGACGTGATCGGATAGGGGCTGGGCCAGGGCCTAGAGGCCGGTTCAGAGCAACAGCCTGCGATAGAGCCGTTGCACTGAACGGAAAGTCGTTGCAACGACAGCGGCGAGCGTTGGCGAGCCGCGACAGGTCGTGGGGGTGGGGCCCCACGACAAAGTAAAGAAAACAGTGGGAGGGCCTTCGCGGCCCGTTTGCACCACAGGAGTCAACCATGCGCAAACGCGGAAGAAAATTCGCCGCTGCTCGCGCGCAGGTCGCCATCGATCGCACGTACACGATCGAAGAGGCGATCCCGCTCATGCAAAAGGTCAAGTTTGCCAAGTTCGACGAAACCGTCGAGGTGGCGCTGAAGCTCGGGGTCGACCCGAAGCACGCCGATCAGATGGTGCGCGGCACCGTGGTGCTGCCGCACGGCCTCGGCAAGTCCAAGCGCGTGCTCGCCATCGCGGGTGGTGAGAAGCAGAAAGAGGCGCTCGAGGCGGGCGCCGACGTGGTGGGCGGCGAAGAGATGGTCGACAAAATCCAGGGCGGCTTCATGGACTTCGACGCCGTCGTGGCGACGCCAGACATGATGCGCGCCGTCGGCAAGCTCGGCAAGGTGCTCGGGCCGCGCGGCCTGATGCCGAACCCGAAAACGGGAACCGTCACCGCCGACATCGCGAAAGCCGTCAAGGAAATCAAGGCCGGCAAAGTGGAATTCCGCGTGGACAAGACCGGCATCATCCACGCGCCGCTCGGCAAGATGTCGTTTGCGTCTGATTCGCTCGTGGCCAACGCGCACGCGCTCGTCGAAAGCATCGTGCGAGCCAAGCCGGCCGCGTCCAAGGGCAAGTACCTCAAGAGCGTCACCGTGTCGTCGACGATGGGTCCGGGGATCCGGATCGATACGACGCACATCGACGTGGCGGTGAAACACTGATGGCGGTTACCAAAGCCGACAGGGAAGTCGAACTCCAGCAGTTGGAGGCCGCGTTCAAGGGAACCGACACGGCGGTTCTCGTGGACTACAAGGGGATGAACGTCCCGCAGGTCACCGAGCTGCGGCGCCAGCTCCGCACGGCCAAGGCGAGCTACCGGGTCGTCAAGAACACGCTGGCCAGAAAAGCGCTCAAGGGCACGGCGCTCGAGGTGCTCGAAACGCACTTCGTGGGGACGACAGCCGTCGCGTATACGGCCGCCGACCCGGTGGCGCTTGCCAAGACGCTGACGACGTTCGCCAAGACGGCGCCGACGCTGAAAATCAAGGCGGCGATCGTCGCGGGCCGCGCGATCAAGACGGCCGAAGTGACCGAACTGGCCTCGATGCCGGGCCGGCCCGAGCTGCTGGCGAAGCTCCTCTATGTGCTGCAGGCGCCGATGGTGCAGATCGTGAGCGTGCTGAACGCGGCGCCGCGCGATTTGATGAGTGTCCTGGTGCAGTGGGAGAAGAAGCGATCGGAAACGTAAAACGCCAAACGTAAAACGGAAAACGTAGAACGAACAACGGGAAACAAGGGACGCGGCAAGCCGAGGCGAGTCGCGACGGGTGCGTGGGGGTGGGGCCCCGCGCACAAAGTGAGAAAAGAGAGAGACCAATGGCCGAGATCACGCAATCGCAGGTGGTTGACTACATCAAAGGTATCAGCGTGCTCGAGCTCAGCCAGCTCGTGAAGACGCTCGAATCCGAGCTCGGCGTGTCCGCCGCGGCGGCGATGCCGATGGCGATGCCGGCGGGCGGCGGCGCCGGCGCCGGCGCGGCCGCGGCCGAAGAGAAGACCGAGTTCACGGTGACGCTCACCGAAGTCGGCGGCAACAAGATCAACGTCATCAAGGTCGTCCGCGAGATCACCGCCCTCGGTCTCAAGGAAGCCAAGGACCTCGTCGAAGGCGCGCCCAAGTCGGTCAAGGAAGGCGTGACCAAGGACGAGGCCGCGGCGATCAAGAAGAAGTTCGAAGAAGTCGGCGCCAAGGTCGAAGTCAAGTAACGCGCTGCCATTGAGCCGCGTTGCTGCTGTTCGTGATTCGGGGCTCGTGACTCGTCGCTCGATTGAATTCGAGGCACGAGTCACCAGCCGCCAGTCGCGGTGTTTGCGCTCTTCTTCGAGGTCTTAACGCATGTACAGCTTGCCCAAGAACGTCTATCGCGAGCGCATCGATTTTTCGAAAATCAAGACCACCGTTCCGATCCCGAACCTCATCGAGATTCAAAAGAAGTCCTACGAACGCTTCCTGCAGATGAACCGCCTGCCGGCCGAGCGCGAGGACGCGGGACTCCAGTCGGTGTTCAAGTCGGTGTTCCCGATCAGCGACTTCCGCGAGAATTCGTCGCTCGAGTTCATCGAGTACTCCATCGGCAACTGGGAGTGCAAGTGCAGCAAGCTTCAGGGCCTGAACCACCTGCGCAAGCCCTGCAGCCAGTGCGGCGCCACGCTCATTGCCGATCCGTACGGCGATCGCGAGGTGCTGTGCGCCCGCTGCGGCAAGGCGAACCAGGCCCGCGGCGACGTCTGTGACATCTGCGGCAACACCGTCGCGCTCAAGCTGAAGTACGACGTGGACGAGTGCCAGGAGCGCGGCATGACGTTCGCCGTGCCGCTGAAGGTGACGATCCGGCTCGTGGTCTGGAACAAGGACCCCGAAACCGGCGTCAAGACCATCCGCGACATCAAGGAGCAGGAGGTCTACTTCGGCGACATCCCGTTGATGACCGAAAACGGGACCTTCATCATCAACGGCACCGAGCGCGTCATCGTCAGCCAGCTGCACCGGTCGCCGGGCGCCTTCTTCCATTCGGAAGACAAGACGCTCTACATCGCGCAGATCATCCCCTACCGCGGGTCGTGGGTGGAGTTCGAATACGACTCGAAGAACCTCCTGTACGTCCGCATCGACAGGAAGAGGAAGTTCCTGGCGTCGGTCTTCCTCCGCGCGCTCGGCCTGCGCGGCGCCGACGAGATCATCCGGGCGTTCTACAGCGTCGACAAGCTGTTCGTGAAGCAGGGCTCGCTCCACTGGGCGGTGGCCGACAGCCTCGTCGGTCTCCGCGCGGCCAAGGACATCGTCGTGCCCGGTGAGAATTTCACCGTGCAGTCGGGCAAGAAGATCACCAAGAACGCCGTGGAAGCGCTCAAGCGCGCCAACGTCGAGGCGGTGGAGATTTCCGACGCCGAGCTCGAGGGCGCCTTCGCCGCGGCCGACGTCGTCGATCCGTCCACGGGCGAGGTGATTCTCGAGGCGAACGAGCCGCTCGAGCCGCGCGTCATTTCGATGGCGCAGGAGAAGAACGTCGATCGCATCGACATCTTCTTCCCCGAGAAGGACGAAGTCGGTCCCATCATCGGCCAGACGCTCAAGAAAGACCCGATCCACACGCACGAGGAAGCGCTCATCGAGATCTACCGGCGCCTGCGGCCCGGCAATCCGCCGACGCTCGACAGCAGCCGGTCGCTCTTCGAGAACATGTTCTTCAACCCGCAGAAGTACGACTTCTCGCGCGTCGGCCGGCTGAAGCTGAACACGAAGCTCGGCCTCAACACGCCGCTCGACGAGAAGATCCTGCACCCGCAGGACTTTTACGAGGTGCTGAAGTATCTGCTCAAGCTCCGGAAGAACCCGGCGAACGTGGACGACATCGACCACCTGGGCAACCGCCGCGTCCGCTCGGTGGGCGAGCTTCTCGAGAACCAGTTCCGCATCGGACTGGTCCGCATGGAGCGCGCCATCAAAGAGAAGATGTCGGTGTACCAGGAAATGGCGACGGCGATGCCGCACGACCTGATCAACGCGAAGCCGGTCATGGCCGCGATTCGCGAGTTCTTCGGGTCGTCGCAGCTCAGCCAGTTCATGGACCAGACCAACCCGCTCTCCGAGATCACGCACAAGCGGCGTCTCTCGGCGCTCGGGCCCGGCGGTCTGTCGCGCGAACGCGCCGGATTCGAGGTCCGCGACGTCCATCCGACGCACTACGGGCGCATCTGCCCGATTGAGACGCCGGAAGGTCCGAACATCGGCCTCATCTCGTCGCTGTCGTGCTATGCGCGCATCAACGAGTTCGGCTTCATCGAGTCGCCGTATCGGAAGGTGAAGGACGGCCGCGTCACCGAGTACGTCATCGTCATCAACGCCGCCGGCAGCAAGTACAAGGCCGGCGACATCGTCGAGGCCGACGAGATGGTGTCGGAGGACGGACGGTCGCGGAAGAAGGGCGTCGAGGTCGAGCCCTACGCGTTCTACCTGTCGGCATGGGAGGAAGACCAGTACGTCATCGCCCAGGCCAACTCCGCGGTCGATTCGGACGGCCGTCTGACGCAGGAGCGCATCAACGCCCGCGAGGCGGGCAACTTCATCCTGTCGCCGCGCGACAAGGTGCAGTTCATCGACGTGTCGCCCAAGCAGCTCGTCTCGGTCGCGGCTTCGCTGATTCCGTTCCTCGAGAACGACGACGCGAACCGGGCCCTGATGGGCAGCAACATGCAGCGCCAGGCCGTGCCGCTGCTGCGCGCGCGCGCGCCGTTTGTCGGCACCGGCATGGAATACATCACGGCCCGCGACTCGGGCGCCGTCATCGTGGCGCGCCGCTCGGGCGCCGTGGACTTCGTGGACAGCCAGCGCATCGTCGTCCGTGTCGAGAGCGAGACGGAAGACGGCAAGGAGATGGGCGCTGACATCTACAACATGACGAAGTTCAAGCGGTCGAATCAGAACACCTGCATCAACCAGAAGCCGATCGTCCGCGTGGGCCAGAAGATCCACAAGGGCCAGGTCCTCGGCGACGGTCCGTGCACGGAGCTCGGCGAGCTCGCGCTGGGACGCAACGTCCTCGTCGCGTTCATGCCGTGGCGCGGGTACAACTTCGAAGACGCGATCCTCGTGTCCGAAAAAATGGTGAAGGACGACTACTACACGTCGATCCACATCGAGGAGTTCGAAATCGAGGCGCGCGACACGAAGCTCGGGCCCGAGGAAATCACGCGCGACATCCCGAACGTGTCCGAGGGCTTCCTGAAAGACCTCGACGAGAGCGGCATCATCCGCATCGGCGCATACGTGAAGCCGGGCGACATCCTCGTGGGCAAGGTCACGCCGAAGGGCGAGACGCAGCTCACGCCGGAGGAGAAACTGCTCCGGGCGATCTTCGGCGAGAAGGCGGGCGACGTGCGCGACGCGTCGCTCATCTGCCCGCCGGGCATCGAGGGCATCATCGTCGGCGTGAAAATCTTCTCCAGAAAAGGCATCGAGAAGGACGACCGGGCCAAAGCGATCGAGCAGGAAGAGCTCGACATGATGGAGAAGAACCTTCAGGACGAGATCCGCATTCTCCACGACGAAGTGAAGAAGCGCGTGATCATGATGCTGAAGGGCCAGCAGCTTCGGTCGGATCTCTTCGACGAGTACGGCCGCGAGCGGCTGCACAAGAAGGGCACCGAGCTGACGGCGCAGGTGCTGCAGGACATGCCCTACGAGGCGATGATCCGGTTGAAGATCGCGACCGACGACACGCACCTCGAAGACGATTTGAGCGATCTCGAGATGCGGACCGAGCGGCAGGTCGAGGTCATCAAGAACCTGTTCGAGGAGAAGAAAGAGAAGATCCGCCGCGGCGACGAGCTGCCCCCGGGCGTCATCAAGCTCGTCAAGGTGTACGTGGCGATGAAGCGCAAACTGTCGGTCGGCGACAAGATGGCCGGCCGGCACGGCAACAAGGGCGTCATCGCGCGCATCCTGCCCGAGGAGGACATGCCGTATCTGCCGGACGGAACGCCGGTGGAGATCGTGCTGAACCCGCTCGGCGTGCCTTCGCGTATGAACGTCGGCCAGATTCTCGAAACGCACCTCGGGTGGGCCGCGCACGCGCTCGGCCTGTATTTCGCGACGCCGGTGTTCGACGGCGCGACCGAGACCGAGATCAAGAACTGGCTCGACCAGGCCGGCCTGCCGAAGGGCGGCAAGACGCGGCTCTACGACGGCATGTCGGGCGACGTCTTCGAGCAGGACGTCACCGTGGGCTACATCTACATGCTGAAGCTGTCGCATCTGGTGGACGACAAGATCCACGCGCGGTCGATTGGGCCGTACTCGCTCATCACGCAGCAGCCGCTCGGCGGCAAGGCGCAGTTCGGCGGACAGCGGTTCGGCGAAATGGAGGTGTGGGCGCTCGAGGCCTACGGCGCGGCGCACATCCTCCAGGAACTGCTCACCGCGAAGTCCGACGATGTCATCGGACGCGCGAAGATCTACGAGGCCATCGTCAAGGGCGACGCGTCGTTTACGGCGGGTCTGCCCGAGTCGTTCAACGTCCTCATCCGCGAGCTCCAGTCGCTCTGTCTGGATGTCGAGCTCATGAAGACGAAGAAGAAAACCGTGGAACTGGCGCCTCAACCAGTGCTCGAAGAGGTTTAAGCGCCCGCGGCCATGCCGGGGCCCCCGGCGCGGCAGCCGCGCTGGGGTGGCGTGCCGAGCGGATTGCCGCGAGGCATCAGCGTGAGTTCGCGCCGGGGTGGGGCCCCGGCGCCAGTGAGAAAAAGACAATCATATGAGACCAAGCTTTCACGAGCGTTCGGCTCTCACAAGCGATTTCGACGCCATCCGCATCAGCCTGGCGTCTCCGGACAAGATCCTGTCGTGGTCGCACGGCGAGGTCACCAAGCCCGAGACGATCAACTACCGGACCTTCAAGCCGGAGCGCGACGGGCTGTTCTGCGCGAAGATCTTCGGGCCCATTACCGACTGGGAGTGCTTGTGCGGCAAGTACAAGCGCATGAAGCACCGCGGCGTCATCTGCGACAAGTGCGGCGTCGAAGTCACGCAGGCCAAAGTGCGGCGCGAGCGCCTCGGCCACATCACGCTCGCGACGCCCGTGAGCCATGTGTGGTTCTTCAAGGGGCTGCCGAGCCGCATCGGCCACCTGCTCGACATCTCGCTGCGCGACCTTGAACGCGTCCTCTACTTCGAGGCGTACGTGGTCGTCGATCCGGGCGAAACCGAGCTGAAGCAGAACGCCCTGCTCAATGAAGAGGGATATCGCAAGGCGCGCGAAGAGCACCAGCATCGCTTCAAGGCGCAGATGGGCGCCGAGGCGATCAAAGAGCTCCTGAAGCGCGTCAACGTCGAACGGCTCGCCGTCGAGTTGCGCGACAAGATGAAGACCGAAACCTCGGCGCAGAAGAAGCTCAAGTTCGCGAAGCGCCTGAAGGTGGTCGATTCGTTCCGCAAGTCGAGCAACCGGCCGGAGTGGATGATTCTCGACGTCATCCCGGTCATTCCGCCGGAACTGCGTCCGCTGGTGCCGCTCGACGGCGGAAGGTTCGCGACGTCCGATTTGAACGACCTCTATCGCCGCGTCATCAACCGGAACAACCGGTTGAAGAAGTTGATGGAGCTGAAGGCGCCCGACGTCATCATCCGCAACGAAAAGCGCATGCTCCAGGAAGCCGTGGACGCGCTGTTCGACAACGGCCGCCGCGGCCGCGTGCTGCGCGGCGCCAACAACCGGCCGCTGAAGAGCCTGTCCGACACGCTCAAAGGCAAGCAGGGACGCTTCCGCCAGAACCTGCTCGGCAAGCGCGTCGACTACTCCGGCCGTTCGGTCATCGTCGTCGGTCCCGAGTTGAAGCTCCACCAGTGCGGGCTGCCCAAGAAGATGGCGCTCGAGCTGTTCAAGCCGTTCATCTACAACAAGCTCGAAGAGCGGGGCCTCGTCGCCACCATCAAGCAGGCGAAGGAGATGGTCGAGCTCCAGCGGCCCGAAGTGTGGGACGTGCTCGAGGAAGTCATTCGCGAGCATCCGGTGCTGCTCAACCGCGCGCCGACGCTGCACCGTCTGGGCATCCAGGCGTTCGAGCCGGTGCTGGTCGAAGGCAAGGCCATTCGCATCCACCCGCTCGTCTGCACCGCGTTCAACGCCGACTTCGACGGCGACCAGATGGCGGTCCACATTCCGCTGTCGCCCGAGGCGCAGATCGAAGCCTCGGTGCTGATGCTGTCGAGCAACAACATCCTGTCGCCGGCGCATGGATCGCCCATCGCGATTCCGTCGCAGGACATCGTGCTCGGCATCTACTACCTGACGAAGGCGAAGTCGGGCGCGAAGGGCGAAGGCCGCGCGTTCGGGAACCCCGACGATGTGATGCTGGCGCTCGAGGCGGGCGAGCTCGAAACCCTGTCGCCCATCCGGCTGCGCTACACCGGCACCATCCAGGACCTGACCGCCGCGCGCGACGATCAGGACGTGCTGCGCACGGAAGTGCAGACCGTCACGATGAAGATCGTCAACACGACGGTCGGCCGCGTCATCCTGAACGAGGCGCTGCCCCCGGAGATGCCGTTTGTCAACGGCCTGCTGAAGAAGAAGGGCCTGCAGCAGCTCGTGCAGAGTTGTTATCTGAAGTTCGGCCTCGAGAAGACGGTCGAGATGCTCGACTCGCTCAAGAACCTCGGCTTCACCTACGCGACCAGGTCGGGGTTGTCGATCGGCATCGACGACCTGATTATTCCGGAAAAGAAGGCGGAGCTCGTCAAGACGGCCCGCCACGAGGTGATCAAGGTCGAGTCGCAGTACCTCGAAGGCGCCATCACCAACGGCGAGCGCTACAACAAGGTGATCGCCATCTGGTCGGAGGCGACCGAAGACATCGCGAACGCGATGTTCGGCGAGATGGAAGAGATCGACAAGGAAGGCCGGATCTTCAATCCCGTCTACATCATGGCCGACTCCGGCGCGCGCGGAAGCAAACAGCAAATCCGCCAGCTCGCCGGCATGCGCGGCCTGATGGCCAAGCCCTCGGGCGAGATCATCGAGACGCCCATCACGTCGAACTTCCGTGAAGGCCTCGAAGTGATGCAGTACTTCATCTCGACGCACGGCGCGCGCAAGGGCCTGGCCGACACGGCGCTCAAGACGGCCGACTCGGGGTATCTCACGCGCCGCCTGGTGGACGTCGCGCAGGACGTGATCATTCACGAGCTCGATTGCGGCACCGTGGACGGCATCGAAGCCCGGGCCATTGTCGAGAGCGGCGAGGTCATCGAGCCGCTGCGCGACCGCATCATCGGGCGCACGACGCTCGAGCGGATCGTCGACCCGTTCACCGCGGAAATGATCGTGGACGTGAACGAGGTCATGAACGAAGAGACCTCGTCCGCCATCCAGGACGCGGGCATCGAGAAGGTGAAGATCCGGTCCGTGCTGACGTGCACGTCGCGCCGCGGTGTGTGCGCGAAGTGCTACGGCCGCGACCTGGCCACCGGCAAGATGGTCGAGCTTGGCTGTGCGGTCGGCGTCGTGGCGGCGCAGTCCATCGGCGAGCCCGGCACGCAGCTCACGATGCGTACGTTCCACATCGGCGGCACCGCGTCGCGCGTGTCGGAGCAGTCCACGCTCGAAGCGCGCAACGCCGGCACCGTCCGGTTCCAGGGTCTGCAGGTCGTCGTGGCCAAGGACGGCAACCTGGTCGTGATGAACCGCAGCGGGTCACTGATTATTCAGGACGCCAAGGGCCGCGACCGCGAGCGTCACCCGATTGTCTACGGCGCGCGGCTGAAGGTGAAGGAAGGCCAGCACATCGAACAGGCGCAGGTGCTGGTCGAATGGGATCCGTACACGTTCTCGATTCTCACCGAGGAGCCGGGTCAGATTCGCTTCAAGGACATTCTCGAAGGCATCACCGTGCACGAGGAAGTGGACGAGGTGACCGGGCTCTCGCGCTACATCATCGTGGACTCGCCGGACGAGAAGAAGCAGCCGGCCGTCGAAATCAAGGGCAAGGACGGCAAGGTCAGCCGCAAGTACCACATGCCGGTTCACGCGCACATGATGGTGCAGGACGGCGAAAACGTGTCGGCCGGCGACGTGCTCGCGAAGATCCCGCGCGAGACGACCAAGACCAAGGACATCACGGGCGGTCTGCCGCGCGTGGTGGAGCTGTTCGAGGCCAGAAAGCCGCGCGAAACGGCCGTCATCTCCGAAATCGACGGCATCGTCAAGCACGGGGGCATCGTCAAGGGCCAGCGGAAGATCATCATCGTCCCCGACGAGCCGGGCGCGGAGCCGCGCGAGTATGCGCTGCCGCGCGGCGTGCACGTCAACGTGCAGGAAGGCGAGCGCGTGCGCGCCGGCGAGCCGTTGATGGACGGTCCGTCCAACCCGCACGACATCCTGAACGTCCTCGGCGAGAAGGCGCTGCAGGCCTATCTGGTGAACGAAATCCAGGAGGTCTACCGGCTGCAGGGCGTCAACATCAACGACAAGCACATCGAGACGATTGCGCGTCAGATGATGCGGTGGGTCAAGATCGAGGACGTCGGCGACACCGAGTTCCTCGTGGACGAGCAGACCGACAAGTTCCGGTTCCTGGAAGAAAACGAACGCGTGATTGCGGCTGGCGGACGTCCGGCGCAGGGCCGGCCGCTGCTGCTCGGGATTACGAAGGCGTCGCTTTCGACCGACTCGTTCATCTCGGCGGCGTCATTCCAGGAGACGACGCGCGTGCTTACCGAGGCGTCGATCTCGGGCAAGGTCGATCACCTGCGGGGCCTCAAGGAAAACGTCACGATGGGCCGGCTGATTCCAGCGGGCACCGGGTTCGAGTATTACCGGCACGTGCGGATCCCGGCGGACGAACCGCCGCCGCCGCCGCCGCCGGTGCAGCCGACCGACGACGAGCTCGAGCTCGAGCGCGACATGGAGTACTTCGTCGAGCCGGATGAAGCGCTGGCTCCTCGCACCGGGGACATCGTGGCGAGTAGGTTCGAATTGGGTAATTGGGTAATCTGGTAATTGAGTAATTGACGGAAGTCGGGGGCGGCGAGCGAAAGTTCGCCGCCCTTTTTCTTTGTACACGCTGCGATCGCGATACGCACGACGTTCAACGCAGAGGCCGCAGAGCCCGCCGAGTTCTTCACGTCAATCCCACTCATCTGGCAGGACGTAGCGATCCTCCCACGCCATCTCTTCCATCTCGCGGATCGACGCATGACGCGTGTCGGCGTAGCCGGTGCAGAAGCTGACTGGGAACGCAATCCGCGATTGATCGGACAGGCGGCGGCATTCGACGATTTCGTCGCAGACCCGATGGCCTCTGACGATGGTGGCAAAGCGGCAGGTCTGGCAGAGCGACGGCTCGCCGTGATTGGCCGTCCCTCCATGGATCTTGACGCGCATCTCTGGTCCTTCTATGCGGTGCGTATCATTCGGCCCCTCCTTTCAAGAAACGAAACGATCTTGCCTGCATGACGACGACGATGCCATCGTCGTCGAATGGAAGTCAAGCTGCTCGACCGGGTGCGCGAGGCGATTCGAACGCGGCACTACAGTCCGCGGACCGAGGAGGCGTACATCCACTGGATTCGCCGCTTCATCGTCTTCCACGAGAAGCGCCATCCACGTGAGATGGGCGCGCCGGAGATTTCCAGGTTTCTGGGATGGCTGGCGGTGAGGCAGCAGGTCAGCGCGTCCACGCAGAATCAGGCCTTGAGCGCGCTGCTGTTTCTGTATCGCGATGTCCTGCGTGTGGATCCGGGCGCGATCGAGGAGGTACCGCGTGCGCAGGCGCCGCTGCGGGTGCCGGTCGTGCTCAGCCGGGACGAAGTCCGGCTCGTTCTCAGGCAGCTCACCGGCGTGATGAGGCTGATTGTGGCGCTGCTCTACGGGTGCGGGCTGCGGCTTCAGGAATGTCTCGAGCTGCGCGTCAAGGATTTGGATTTTGACGCCAACGAAATCACGGTGCGGCGCGGCAAGGGCCAAAAGGATCGCCGGACGATGCTGCCGGCGGCGCTCAAGACGGAGCTGCGGGCGCATCTGGCGGATGTGCGGAGGCGGCATCAGGATGACCTGGCGGGCGGCGAGGGGCGCGTGATGTTGCCCGGGGCGCTCGATCGGAAGTATCCGGGGGCGTCCACGGATTGGGCGTGGCAATTCGTGTTTCCGGCGGGGCGCATCTGCCGCGACGCGCGCTTTGGGCCAGCGACGCGGTTTCACCTGCACGAGAGCGCGGTGCAGCGGGCGGTGACGAAGGCGGTCCGGGATGCGGACTTGACGAAGCGGGCCGGTTGCCACACGTTTCGGCATTCGTTCGCGACGCACCTGCTCGAGGACGGCTACGACATCAGGACCGTGCAGGAGCTGCTGGGTCACGCGGACGTGACCACGACGATGATCTACACGCACGTGTTGAACCGGGGTGCGATGGGCGTGCGGAGCCCGGTCGATCGGCTTTAGTGGTCGAGCCAACCGGTTCCTGCGGGATTCGCAGTCTATCTCGTCGCTTCCCGGCGGCGTTCGGTCGCACAACCGACGCTCATTCAGCGGCTTGAAGGCTCTCGTCGAACGGCCTTTCGCGCTCTTAGGCTGGCGGCCCGCCGCAGTCTAGTTCGGGCGCCGCGGCCTATCGCGGAAAGCTGGAGGTCGTGGCGCCCATGCTAACATCCCGCCGTTACTGGAGATGTTTGCGTCGATCGGCCGCGTTGCGTTCTTGATAGCCTGCGTGTTGACTTGTCCGTCTACTCCAAGAACAGTTGAACGAAACCGCTGATCGCGGTAGGTATCCTTCCTTCTCCCGACATTCTTCCTGAAGTCCTCCGACATACAGAATCCGTCGAGCGATGACGCTGAGCGCTGGTGCTCAGGTCTTCACGAAACGGAGGTGTGTCATGACGGAATTGCGGAGACGGATGGAAGACGACATGGTGGCGCGCGGGTTTGCCAGCCGCACGCGGTCCTCGTATCTCTGGGCGGTCTCGAGCCTCGCCAGGTTTTATCGTCGGTCACCCGATCAGATTTCCGACGCCGAGGCTGCAAGCCTATCTCGTCCATCTGCTTCGAGAGCGGCAGCTCTCCTCGAGTACGTGCAACGTCGTGGTCAGTGGGCTGCGCTTCCTCTATCACGTCACGCTGAAGCGAGACCGCACGACGTTCGACATTCCGTTGTCACGCCAGCCGGGCAAACTGCCGGTCCTCTTGAGCCGCGAGGAAGTCGAGCGGCTGATTCGCCACGCCGCGAATCCGAAGTTCCGGACGATGCTGCTGACGACGTACGCGGCCGGCTTACGGCTCAATGAGGTCCTGCATCTCCGCGTCACCGATATCGATTCGGGTCGGATGACGATTCGGGTGGAGCAGGGCAAAGGGGGCCAGGACCGGTACACGGTGCTGTCGGCGCGGCTGCTGGCGGCGCTCCGGGCGTACTGGACCATCGCCCGCCCGCGGCCGTGGCTGTTTCCCTCGGAGCGGACCGCGCAGCCGATGCATCCGACCGCGTTGCAACGCGCGTATAGCACCGCGAAGCGGCGCGCCGGGATTCAGAAGCCCGGCGGGATTCACGGACTGCGGCACGCCTTCGCGACGCACCTGCTCGAAGCCGGTGTCGACCTGCATACGATTCAACGGCTGCTCGGACACGGGCACATCAGTACGACCACGCGGTACTTTCAGCTGACGCGCCACACCGAGGTCGGCCCGGACTCGCCGCTCGATCTCCTCGCGCGCTTCGCGCCGCCGCCGCAGGGCTGACCGTGTGCGCCGTGCCGATGGGCACGGCGGTCGCGCGCGCCCGCTCCTCGGCTCGAGCTCGCGGACATCGTGCGGGCCCATGGCGACAGGTATCGTCGGACGCACCGCCTCGCGAAGGTCCAGCACGTGGCGCTCCGGGCGATCGCGGCCTGCCGCACCGCCGTCCTCGGCGGGCATCGGGAGACGTGTGACCGGTGCGGCGCCGTCGCGGATCACCTACAACTCCTGTCGCAACCGCCATTGCCCCAAGTGCCAAACACTGACCAAGGAACGGTGGCTCGCCGCCCGCCGCGCCGACCTGCTGCCGATTCCGTACTTCCACGTCGTCTTCACGCTGCCGCACGACCTCAATGCCCTCGCGCAGGGCAATCCGCGCGTCATCTACACGCTCCTCTTTCGCGCGGCCGCCGACACGCTGCTCACCTTCGGACGCGACGCACGCGCACCTCGGCGGCACGATTGGGATCACCGCGATCCTCCACACGTGGGGCCAGAATCTCTCGCAACATCTCCATCTCCATTGCCTCGTCACCGGCGGCGCCTTGGCCCCGGATGGCTCGCGGTGGATCGCCGGTCGCTCGTCGTTCCTGTTTCCGGTCCGAGCGCTGTCGACGGTATTTCGTGCGAAATATCTCGCCGGCCTCCAGCACGCCTTCGACGCCGGCCAGCTGACCTTCGCGGACGGCACCGCCGATCTGGCCGACGCGCCAAGCCTTCACCGGCTTCCTCGGTCAGCTGCGAGCCGTCGACTGGATCGTCTATGCGAAGCGGCCCTTCGCTGGCCCTGAGCAGGTGCTCGACTACCTCGGTCGGTACACGCACCGCGTCGCGCTCTCGAATGATCGGCTCGTCGATCATCACGACGGCCGCGTCCGGTTTCGCTGGAAGGACTACGCCGACCACGACCGTGTGAAGGTCATGACGCTCGAGGTCGACGAATTCCTGCGACGCTTTCTGCTGCACGTCGTCCCGACGCGGCTTCATGCGCATTCGCCACTTCGGCCTGCTCGCGAATCGCACCCGTGCCGCACGTTGACGCGGTGCCGGGCCCTGCTCGGCCTCCCGCCGATCGAAGACCCTCCGCCCGAATCGGTCGCCGGTCCTCATGCACCGGCTCACCGGCGTCGACGTCTCGCGCTGTCCCGTGTGCGGCGAAGGCCGGATGGAATCACCGCGCAGTCGTCGTGCGCTTGGCCCCACCGCCGGATACCTCATGAGAACGGTCTTGTTCTCAGCGGCGGAACGCGGCGGACACGCGTCCGGTCGGTCGCCGCTGTGCCTCGTCGCCGTACATCCAGCGAGCACGCGGGCCCGACAACCGACGCGGCTGGACCCGGCGCGCACCGCTCGATGTCAGCCGTCCTTCACGCTCGCGCGTGTCGGTCGAAAGTCGCCCCGCTTCACGTCCGCCCGGCCTTACAATCTCCATAGAGATGCCGCGGCGCAGCCACGCGGCTTCGTCCAACAGGGTTTATCCGCACTGAGCCCGCGTTGAGGGTCACGTCGATCATCGTCGCAGTCTGAAACGGACTTCGTCGAACTCGATGCGGGCAATCGATCGGCCGGGTCGGAGCTGGAGTTTCTGATCGCTCAGCGCCTCGCCGTTCCGGAGAACGACGACCCGGAACACGCACTCGATCGCGCGCTGGAACTACGAGGTGACAACACCTTCATCAAACGGCGGAGACGATTCCACGAATGGGAACGCCGGATTCTGTCCACCGGCGCCTTACCTGCGGACGCTGCCGAGGAACTAGTGCAACTGGTATCCGAGTACAACGATGCCGTTCGAAAGGCCAAGGGCTCCTTCCGAGTCGAAACAGCAATGCTCGTCGGCGGTCTTTCAGTTGCCGCACTGGCAGCCGCCGCTGGCGCCGCGCCCGCCCTCGTGGCTGGCGTCGGGATCGCGGCGCTGAAGGGAGCACAGGTCGTCTCTATTGGCAACGCGGCAGTCGGTGCGGTCCTACAGATTGCGCGACATGCTCGTGGTCGGAAGGAGCCCGACGCAAATGCAGCCGACTTCTCAGGAGCGATGTTTCATCAGATCGAAGAGGATCTTGGTTGGCGTCTTCGCACTGATCCCAATAGGTAGCCAGCAAATGCGAGCGAGGGCCGCCCAACAACGTGCTGGAGCCGTCGCGCCCACTGTCCGGCCCACCCCGTCGCTGAGGCGCGCGGCTCAGCGCGAGCGTTAGACCGACAAAGAAACGATCGTGACGACATCGAAGAACGCATCGAAAACAAGAAGACGGCTTCGCAGTTCGCAAGGTACATCGGACCAGTTCTCCAGGCCATCAGAGAACTGGGAGGATCCGGGCGACCTGATGAGGTCCGAACTGTTATTGCCCGGAACCTCAAGATTTCGGATGCGGAACAGTCCGAGCCCCTCCCGAGCGGCGTTCAGACAAGGTTCGAGAACCAAGTTCATTGGGCTCGGTTTTACCTCGCCAAGGCTGGGTACATCGACTCGTCCCAGCGCGGCGTGTGGACTCTGACCGAGAAGGGCCGATCCCTCGGTGATGTCAGTCCCGACGAGATACAGCGGATCATTCGAGAAGTCTCAGAACAGACCAAGCCGCCTAGTAGTGGTGGAGCAGAACCCGAGCCTGGCGTAGGCGACATCGTCCCGGCGGTCGCCGACTACCGCGAGGAACTGGCTCGCACGCTACAGTCGCTTCCGGCCGCCGGTTTCGAGCGATTCTGCCAAAGGCTCTTGCGCGAATCCGGCTTTCAAGAAGTCACCGTTACTGGCCGGTCCGGAGACGGCGGCATCGATGGCATCGGCATCCTTCAGGTCAACGCGCTCGTCAGCTTCAAAGTGCTCTTCCAGTGCAAGAAGTACGCGGGATCGGTCACGCCGAGTCATGTGCGCGACTTCCGCGGTTCAATGACTGGACGCGCCGACAAAGGAATCATCATCACGACGGGGTCGTTCACTTCCGAAGCGCGCAAAGAGGCCGTTCGAGATGGAGCACCACCGATCGAGTTGGTCGACGGCGAGAAGCTCGCAAGCATGCTTGAGAAACTGGAGCTTGGACTACGGCCACGCCAAACATTCGAGATCGACACGCCCTTCTTCGAAGAGTACAAGAAGTAGCGGTCTAACATTCAAATGGAGCCGACGCGCCCGACAGTCCGTGCGATTATGAGGCGCGGCGGCGCGCGGCTCATTTGAACCGTTGAACTAAACCGCTGATCGCGGTAGGTTCCGGTCCTCCGTTCACCGCCTGCTGTTCGTCGTCCGCCATCACACAATCCGTCGATCGATGCGGCCGAGCGCTGGTGCTCGCGCCGTCTCACGACGGAGGTGTGTGATGACGGAGCTACGACGACGGATGGATGACGACATGGTCGTGCGCGGGATGGCGGAGCGGACGCGCGAGACCGTACCTGGCGGCGGTCACGGGCTTGGCCAAGTTCTACCACCGATCGCCCGACCAGATTTCGGATGAGGAGGTGCAGGCGTATCTCCTGCACCTGATTCGCGATCGACAGCGATCGTGGAATACCTGCCACATCGTCGTCCACGGGTTGCGGTTTCTCTACCACACGACGTTGAAGCGCGACCGGACGACGTTCTCGATTCCGTCGCATGCGCCAGCCGGGCAAGCTGCCCGGCGATCTTGAGTCGCGAGGAGGTCGCAGCGGGTGATCGCCCACACGGCGAATCTGAAGCATCGCACGATGCTGCTGACGACCTACGCGGCCGGCTTGCGGCTGAACGAAGTGCTCCACCTGCGCGTCACCGACATCGATTCGGCGCGGATGACGATTCGCGTCGAGCAGGGCAAGGGCGGGCAAGGACCGGTACACGGTGCTCTCGGCGCACCTGCTCGAGGCGTTACGCGCGTACTGGAAGCGTCGCGCGCCCGCGCGCCGTGGCTGTTTCCGTCGGCGCGGCGACCGCGCAGCCGATGCGATCCGTCCGCGCTGCAACGCGCGTATCAGACGGCGAAGCGCCGCGCCGGCATCACGAAGCCCGGGGGCATTCACGGGTTGCGCCACGCGTTCGCGACGCACCTGCTCGAAGCCGGCGTCGACCTCCACACGATTCAGCGGTTGCTCGGGCACGGGCACATCAGCACGACGACGCGCTACTTGCAGTTGACGCGGCACACGGAGATGGGCCCGGCTCGCCGCTCGATCTGCTCGAGCGGTTCCCCCGCCGCCGCAGGGCTGACCCGTGTGCGCCGTGCCGCTGGGCACGGCGGTCGCGCGCGTCCGTCCTCGGCTGGAGCTCGCGGACATCGTGCGGGCGCACGGCGACGCGTATCGTCGCACGCACCGCCTCGCGACGGTCCAGCACGGGCGCTCCGGGCGATCGCGACCTGCCGCACCGCCGTCCTCGGCGGGCATCGGGAGACGTGTGACCGGTGCGGCGCCGTGCGGATCACCTACAACTCCTGTCGCAATCGCCATTGTCCGAAGTGTCAGACGCTCACCAAGGAACGGTGGCTCGCGGCGCGCCGCGCCGACCTGCTGCCCATTCCGTACTTCCACGTCGTCTTCACGCTGCCGCACGACCTCAACGCGCTCGCGCAGGGCAATCCGCGCGTGATCTACACGCTCCTCTTCCGCGCGGCCGCCGACACGCTGCTCACCTTCGGCCGCGATCCGCGGCACCTCGGCGGCACGATCGGGATCACCGCGATCCTCCACACGTGGGGCCAGAACTCTCACGCAGCATCTCCATCTGCACTGTCTCGTCACCGGCGGCGCCTTGGCCGCCGGACCGCTCGCGGTGGATCGCCGGTCGATCGTCGTTCCTGTTTCCCGTCCGGGCGCTGTCGACGGTCTTTCGCGCGAAATATCTCGCCGGCCTGCAGCGCGCCTTCGACGCCGGCCAGCTGACCTTCGCGGGCGGCACCGCCGATCTCGCCGATCGCCGCGCCTTCACCGGCTTCCTCGGTCAGCTGCGGGCCGTCGACTGGGTCGTGTATGCGAAGCGGCCCTTCGCCGGCCCCGAGCAGGTGCTCGACTACCTCGGTCGCTACACCCACCGCGTCGCGCTGTCGAATGATCGGCTCGTCGATCACCGCGACGGCCGCGTCCGGTTTCGCTGGAAGGACTACGCCGACCACGACCGCGTGAAGGTCATGACGCTCGAGGCCGACGAATTCCTGCGACGCTTTCTGCTGCACGTCGTGCCGCGCGGCTTCATGCGCATTCGCCACTTCGGCCTGCTCGCCAATCGCACGCGTCGAGGCACGCTGACGCGGTGCCGCGACCTCCTCGGCCAACCACCACCCGAGGACGCCCCGCCGGAATCGGTCGCCGTGCTGCTGCAGCGGCTCACGGGCGTCGACCTCTCGCGCTGTCCGGTGTGCGGCGAGGGCCGGATGCAGATCACCGCGATCGTCGTGCGCGTGGCGCCACCGCCGGATACCTCATGAGGCCCGTCTGCCCTCGCCCGCCGACGGCGGATCACGGCGGACACGCGTCCGGTCGGCCGCGCTGTGCCTCGCGCCGTCCATGCGCCACGATGTCCATCGACGGCGCGGCCACCACGACCGGCCGCTGCGCCGATCGCCCGCGCCTCACTCGACGCCCGCCGTCCTTCACGCTCGCGCGCATCGGTCGAAAGTCGCACCGCGTCACGCCCGCGCAGCCTTACAATCCCCATAGGTTTGCGGCGGCGCAGCCACGCGGCTTCGTCCAACAGGGTTTATCCGCACTGAACCCGCGCCGGTGCTCACGCCGATCATCGTGGCAGTGCGGATGAAACCCTATTTCGTTGGGCGGACAAACAGGGAGATTACCCACGAAGGAGATCAACATGAAGAGCGCGTTATTGTTCCTCGGGGTCTTTGGGTTCGCGATCGTAGCCGGAGGGCAGCAGCCGCCAGCACAACCCCAAAGGGTGCCAATCACAGCCACGAACGTGGTCGAAGCCGGAAACACGATCCAATTTCGCGGCAACGTTCAGATTGCGATTGGGAATTCCGTGCTGATGGCTGACGAGGTCGACGTGCCGGCTGCCCGTTTTAGCCGCGACGGTTCGCCAAATTCTATTCAACTTCGCGGCAACGTCCATCTGACCTTCGACAACGGTGGCACTCCCGTGATGATAGAGCGCCGGTAGCCGCCGAACATCGAAATGGAGCCGACGCGCTCGGTTGTCTGTGCGACCATGTC
Source organism: uncultured Acidobacteriota bacterium (assembly GCA_963755195.1). GTDB lineage: Bacteria > Acidobacteriota > Vicinamibacteria > Vicinamibacterales > CAVVIG01 > CAVQJU01. Next base: position 48,699 of record CAVWIZ010000006.1, read on the forward strand.
GTCACGAAGCGCGCGGCTCATTTGGCGCGTTAGGCGGATCTAATGAATCAACTCGGTCTTCTGGCGATCATTCTGACTCTGGTGGGTTCGAACGCTGTTGCCGCGGACAAGGCGTCATGCGGGGGCTTTCCAGCAGTGGGATTCGATTCGCCAGAGATGAGTCGCTTTGTCGACGAATACTCGAATCCGAACTACGGCTTTGGAGTGCGAATTCCGGACGGCCACGTCGGTCACAGTAGCCCACCCCCAATGCCGCACCATGGGTTCGGCGTGGTCCTCTCGTGGGAGCCGCGCGTGTACATTTCGTTCGACGGGAGCTACACAGTCGAGACGCGCACGTCGCTGACGCCGTCGGTCGATCAGGTGCAAGCCCAAGCACTCGAATGGCTGCGTGAAGAGTCCGACCGCGTCATTTCCGTCCGAAAAACAACAACCAGACTCGGGTCGTTACCCGCTCGTCGCCACGTTGTGTACCGGACGTGTGCGAACCGCCCCGGAGTGTTCGTGGTGGACGAACTCATTGCGTCGCGCGGCACCGTCGCCTTCTCTGCAACCCTGCTGTCCGTCGATCGCCGCTACATGAATGATCGAGATATCTTCGAGCGATTCTTGGGAACCTGGCACGTCACCGAAGTCAAGTAGATGCGACCGCTAACCAGCGCTTGCAGCCGACGGCGCTCGGGGCGATCATGAAGCGCCGCGGCTGAAGCGCAGACGGTGGACAGAACTACCAATCGACGAGTTGAACCCGATTGGACTAACGCTCCGGAAGGCGCCGAAGCATTCGAACTTCCACGACTCCCACAACTGTGCCGAGGACCTCGCCGAATCGACAGAACGAAGCCGAGAGATCCGCCATGCATGTGCTCACGATCTACGCGCACTCGAATCCGAAGTCGTTCTGTCACGCCGTCCTCGATCAGTTCACGACCGGTCTGCGCGAGGCCGGGCACTCGACCGAAGTCGTCGATCTGTACGCGATCGGGTTCGACCCGGTACATCGCTCACGCGACACTCCGAGCTGGCTCACGGAGAGCATCCCGGACGACTTACTCGACCGGATGCGCATGCGAGAGTCCCTGCTCGAGGGGGCGGGTGGCTTCCTGCGACGGTTCGCGATGAAGCGGTTGCTCGGCGACCGCGACGCTCGCGGCATCATCAGGTTGCTACGGGAACGCTTTCAGCCGAAGGATGTGCTCGTGCAGCAGCAGAAGGTGGCGCGTGCCCAAGCACTGGCGTTCATTGCCCCCGTTCATTTCTTGAGCTTTCCGGCCATGTTGAAAGGGTGGCTCGATCGGGTTTGGACGCCGGGCTTTGCCTACGACCTGACTGCGGAAGCCTGGCGGGGAGACATCAACGGCCGTCGGGGATTGCTGACGCACGAGAAGGCGCTGATCATCCAGACAACGATTTGGGATAAGCGTGCGTATGACGCTGGGCTCCGCGACGCCATGTGCAAGGTCATCGATGAGTACACGTTGACCTATCCGGGGATCAAGAAGGTGGAGCATGAGCTGTTCTACGCGGTCCACGGCGCCGACGACGACACGAGGCGTGGGTACCTCGAGCGGGCCCGAGCGCTGGGCCGGAACTTCTAGCGGGGCGTAGAATCGCCACCTCGAGGGCACGTCATCATCAGGCGATACGAACCTGCAAAGCCACAATGGAGCGAGAGATGAAGACACGCTTGCTCACGTCATGCGCAATCTTCGTCGGACTCTGGGCCGCAGGGGTCGTCCTCTTCGCGATGAACCACTACGAGTTTAGCTACGAGAACCTGTCGAGGAATGTTACCCCTCTGACGTCGGCTCAAAATGGCGTTGGTTTTCTTACCGCTGAGCTCGCGGTTCTTTTTGCGGTGCTTTGGCCGCCCACATTTAACAATTCATGGCAGCGAGCGCTCGTTGCATTGGTACTAAGCGGATGCTGGATCGCGTACTTGGCGATGGGCGTAATGCACGCACCCGGATGGTTCCATGCGAACCTGTTGTGGATTCTAGCCGTGTTTTGCGGCTTGCTGGTTCTCGCCGTCGTTTCCGCTATCGCGAGCTTCAGGGACAACAGGAGAGCACGCAGCGGTGGCGCCTAACAAACGCATGGCGTTAGACGGCAGACCCAATGCCTTGCTTTGACATATGGCTGGCAACCTGACGACTGTCGAAACTGCATTCGCGGTCTACGACAACCAGCTCGGTAGAGTAGACAACTACCTGGGGGCTATCCTTCCAGCCATCATTGACAATCGTTCTGCGGTGCCCGTTTTCGTTGAGAGCCTTGTTGTAGTGATGGTGGCGCGGTTGGAACACTTCCTCTCGTCGCTGTTTGCGCAAGCGGTGCATCAGCGTGAGGCCGCGGTACGCGAGTACTTTGAGAAACACGGCAATGACGACGAGCGACGTAACGCGGGTTCTTGCGACCGGCGCGCGCTAATTCAGATGGTCAGGCGCCGCATCACGTTCAAGAACCGTGGCAAGGGCATCGAGCGAATGTCGACGCTCCTCTTCGGATTCGTGCCCTGGCCAAGTGAGGATACACAGATTCTTGTACACAATCTCTTGCTGTTGCGGAACATTTTCGTTCACGAGGGCGACCGGGTCCTTAGTGAACATGCCACACAGGCACGTCGCGCGGGGCTCTTCACATCCACTCGCTATGGCGATTTGACTGTGTACGGTGTCGACTACGCCCAAGCTCTAATACTGGTTCGCGATGCGACGGTTGGTCTTAAACAACAGGTCGACTACATTCGATCTGAGCTCCTCAAGAAATCAGAATGGACCTATCAGACACCACCCCATTCGGCGTGACGCCGAGGCTCAATGGATACACAACAGACTGGAGACACTTGCCGTCTAACACGCGATGCACCAGACGGCCGCGGTGCGACCACGAGCGGCCGCTGGTGAGCGCTGACGTTGATATGGCTGTCACTTGTCAACTGAGCAAGACGTTCCCGTCCTCACCCATCGTAAGGTCTCCTTTGCCTGTTTCTCGGTCTTCGTTCATCGATCGATCCGGCGGCACGATGTTTTAGCGACGGTTGACGCTGCTGATATTCGCGGATTGGCTACCGCCAGACTTCTGTGCGTCGCGGAGCTGCCTCTCTCTAGCCACGGACATCGCCGCCGAAGCTGCCGCCCTTAACGACCTCGAGGATTCTCCACCTGGTCACCGTGCCGCCGAAACGATCGATGGACGAACACGTCCTGTCCCTGCGCCGACGGCTACCGCGGCGCGGGCGACACCTCCTGCGCAATGGCCCAGACAAACCCCGAGAGCTCGCGCGCGATCGCGGTGGCGACCTTCGGTTTCGCCTTTCCTCGCGCGACCAGGCGCTTGAAACGAGTGGTCAGCCGGAGTTGGGCCTTCCACGCGATGTCACAGACGACCTTCGGCAGGGCTTCCTGCCGGTACGCATGCTGACGCCCGATCCGGGGAATCCCTTGATAGGCCCACGCCGACTCCGCGAGTAGTCGTCGCACGTGGGGATTGCCGGCCTTGGTGATGGCGCCGCGCCGGACCGTGGGCCCGCTCGAGTGTTCCGACGGCACAAGCCCGAGATACGCCATGAGCTCGCGCGGATGACGGAAACGCGTGAGGTCGCCGAGTTCGGCGACGAGGGCCACGGCGGTGATGAACGACACCCCGCGCAGCGCCTGCAGCGCCGCGACGACCGGCGCCCAGCGCCACTCGGGTGCGAGTTGACGAAGTTGCTCGGTAAGCCGCTCGATCCGTTGCTCGGTTTCGGCGATGGCGTCACGATACTCCTGGAGCGCGATGTGTTGCGCGGCACTCGGGAAACTGAGGTCGGTCAACCACCGGCGGTACGGGAGCGTCCATCCTTCGCGTCCCGGGTAGCGGCGCCCCTGCCGCCGGAGAAACGCCTTCAGTCGGTACTTGGCCTGCGTGCCGACGCCGACGGCGTCTTCGCGCGCGCGGACCAGATCCCGCATCGCTTCGTCCGTGTTGTCGGGCACGTAAATCGCTCGAAGTTCGCCGGCGCGATGCAGGCGCGCGAGCATCTGACTGTCGCGGCGATCGGTTTTCACCCGATCCCCACTGCGCTTCGGAATCATCGACGGACTAACCACGATGCAGTCTTCACCGCGCTTGGTCAGATGGCGATAGATCCCAAATCCACAGGGGCCGGCCTCGTAGACGAAGTGTAACGTCCGGTCGGGCGCGCGGAGCGCACGCACCACCTTGTCGAGCGGCTCGAGGTCGCTCGCGATCACGCCGTAGTGGCGGACTTCGCCACGGCGGTCACCGTCCGCGATCGAGACGTCGATCGTTTCTTTGTGGACATCCAGCCCTACGAACATGCTACGGTTCTCCATGACCTGCCTCCTTGTGTGTGGCCCGGTGCGAAGCGTCAGACACTGCGCATCATCCACGATGTGACAAGGAGGTGGGTCTATGCTGCGCTGGCGCGATCTCAGCGCGGTCCCGTCGAGTGATCCGCCGCCGAGCAGGCCCCCCTCAATAGCGGGGCCCGCGCAGGCGGCCATCGACTGAGCGCCGCGCAGAAGCCGTGACAGCCATACTGTCTAGCCGGACGAAGGAGCCATAGAGCCATGGAGGAACAACGGTTCGAATCAAAAGTCGACACGTGGTACTTCGTAGTAATGGCCGGTGTGCTTCTCTTGAGTGGCTTCATTGCCGTCCCGGCGATGCTCGCCGGCAAATGGTGGACGGGCATATTCTTGGGGGCCGGCCCTGCGCTCTTGATCTGGAATTGGCGCAGTACGTCATATGTCGTCAGCAGTGACACGCTGGCGGTTCGGTGTCTCTTGCTTCGAAAGAAGATTCCCTTGGCCACTGTGACCGCGTTGCGCGCGAGCCGGGACCTGCGGTCCTCGCCAGCATTGTCGCTGGATCGCATCGAGGTGCTGTCCAGCGGCGCATCGGTCCTGGTCTCGCCGAAAGACAAGGCAGCGTTCATTCGGGCGATTCGTCGGGCCCAGCCGGCCGTCATCGTTGAGGGACTCCTCGAGACGGCGTGATCAGCCGAAGTGGCCGGCTAACATCCAAATGGAGCCGACGCGCCAGACGATTCGTGCCATTCCGTCGCCGCCGCGCTTCGGCTCATTTGGCACGTTGGGCTGACGAAGGGTTATGACCGAACTCGTCGGGTTCGGCTTGGTCGCTGCCATCCTCGTGGTGGCGATCGCGAGCATCGTGCTGACCTTCTATTACGGGCCTACTGTTGAACGCGCGAATCGCGGCGGGGCCGGACCGGCGGAACCTGTCCATGGGTGGCGGCGAGTGGTTGCGTTGGATCGGCATAACGCCCATCGCGGCCGTGGTTCTACCGTTTGTTGCAATCAGGTGGCGCCGGCGCAGACCCGACTAGCAACCAGAAGCTCGTTCGAACTACTTGCGGATCCGGGAAAGCCAATAGCCAGGTTCACGACTGTCGTGCGCAAACGCCAGAATCCGAACAGCACCTTGCCACGGCAGGTACACAACGTGGTAGGGGAAGCGCTTCACCGGAACTTTGCGGACGGGCAATTCGCTAGGCAAGCCTGCGACTCGGCGACCGATCTGAGGCCACGCCGTGATCTCTTCCAGCGCGGAGTCAACGGCCTGAACGAGCTCCAAGCCAAGTCCCGGGCGTTGGCCCTCGTACCAAAGGGCGGCGTTTTCAAGTTCGGCGGAGGCTTCGGGTTCAGGGCGGAACGTACCGGTCATCGTTCGGTCAACCGCTGGACGACGCGCGCGCGCACGTCCTCCCACGGCTCACCGACAGATTCGCCGTTCATCACACGTCGCGCCCGTCGTTCGATTTCATGCGCCCATGCGGCTTCGACTTCAGCGGCATTCTCTGCGGGTTCCTCGTCAAGGCTGGCGAGCAACTCGGCGGCCACGTCAGCGCGTTCTTTGACGGGCAACGTCAAGGCCTCTCGAAGAAGTTCTTGCGCTCGGGACGTCATGTAGCCATTCTAGACCCGACCGGGCAGCCCAACAAGCGGCTGCACCAGACGGCTGCGTGCTTTTCGTGCAGCCGCTGGTGAGCCGCGATCGTTGGGCTGACCGTCGTCCTATGGCTTGATCCGCACGAATTCAATCGTTCCTTTGCCTACGTCCCCGCCTTGGATGGTTCCGACCATCTTCTCGTCGCCAACGGTCAGCTCGCAGCTGTCGAATGCGGCCGTCCGGCCGGGTCGTGGTTTCGTCTTCAGAGTCAACTTGCCTGAGGCGAGAACCCCTTCAATCGGAATCGTGACATCCTCGCTGGGCCCAATGTGACCGGTCACTTTGTCGCCGGTCAGCTCTAGGGACGCTTTGCCGGTTATCTTGCCGTCCGCCGTCGTGATCGTGACTGCCCAGTTTCCGGTCACATCCGCTGCTGCGGTTGCAGCCCAGCCGCACAGCATTAAGAAGGCAGTGACAGTCACAAGTCGCCGTGTCATTCTCTGCCGCCTTTCGATTTCAGTTCGCGCTTCTACTTCGGTGGATCTTGGCCATCGTGCCCTCAGTGCCCGTGGGCGTCTTCAACAACGCCTTGACAGTCGCCGAAACGTCGGCCGGCCTACAACAAGGAATACGTCACCGTGGACCGAAGAGTTAACACGTCAGCCCAACATCGGCTTGCAGCCGACGCGTTGGGCAGACAGGATTCACGGCGTGCGCACACGCCACAACATCACACGAGCTGATGAATACCGCATGTGCATGACTCCGAAACGTCGCCAATTCGTCGTTGCGGTACTTGTTGCGACGTCAGGCGTTGGAATGCCCGACGCCGTGCCGCTGAGCGCCCAGTCCGCATCGCCTGCGGCCATCACGAGGAATGTTGCGTTCGAAGTCGCGTCGGTGAAGGTTGCCGCACCGGGCTCCTTCTCGATCAGCCCCTACGGACTAGAGCGATTCTCAATTCGCAGTGCGTCGCTGACTCTCCTCACCAGCCTGGCCTATGACGTGAGCGACGAACAGATCTCCGGAGGACCGGGCTGGCGCAATTCCGAGTATGACGATGTCACCGCGAAGGCGGAGGACGGCGTCCGGCTCACGTATGACGAGCTGCGGCCACGGCTTCAGGCATTGCTCGTCGAGCGGTTCAAGTTGGCGGTTCACCGAGAGACGAAGCAGTTGCCGGGCTTCGCACTGGTGGTTGCAGCAGGCGGGGCGAGGCTGAAGCGCAGCGAGAAGGAGGCAGCGACGTCGGCCTCGATTCTGCCCGGCGCGCTCCGGACGCAGAGCGTCTCCATGGATTCGTTCGCCGGGATGCTCGCACGGGCCGTTGGCCGTCCCGTCGTCAACGCGACTGGTCTCGACGGCAACTACCAGATCGCGATCGACTATGCCCCCGAAGGCGTGGCCGATTCGTCGTTGCCATCCATCTTCACGGCACTCCGGGAACACCTTGGCCTGAGGCTCCAGTCCCGGGCCTTGCCAGTGGCGTCGCTCGTCTTCGATCATGCAGAACACCCGACTGCCGACTAGACGCTGGTTCGGCGAGGGACGCTGCCCAACAGCAAATGGAGCCGACGCGCGGAGCGAGTCCAGGGTGAGGGCGCGCGGCTCTTTGTGAACGTTGACAGACTAAGCAATGACCGTGTCGTTGTCGGCGCGCTACAATGCTCAAATCGGACACGTGATATGCGCTGCCGAAGGTCAGCTCTGCTCGTTCCCATCGCCGTCGCAGTCGCGCCCGTCATCCTCGCTCAGGCGCTATCGATCCCGGTATTCACTGTACCCGCCTTCACGGATCTGACGATCAAGAAGCGGCACTCGTTTGGCACCACATCATCGATGCGCATGACCGAGGTGCTATATCTGAAGGGCGCCCGCGAACGCCGAGAGTTCCTCTATGAGCAGCCAGGGACTGGAAGGTCTCGTTACGCCACGATCATGCAGTGCGACCAACAGCGTAGCGTTCAGTTGAATCCCGAAGCCAGGCTCTATTCGGTATCCGTGATGGAGGACCGGTCCCCACGGTCGAAGCGTGGACGTCCCGTGCTGGAAGGACAGGGCGCTGACGTGACCACCACGTTCGATGCCGTGGACACGGGTCAGCGGCGGCCGGCCGGTCACTATGGATGTGTCGCTGTTCGATATTCCGCGTGATTACCAGCCGGCTCTGCCGCTCGTTCGAGGTGGGTACGACCTGACGAAGCCCGATACGCTGCCCAATCGCCTGCAGATGTACTGGGACCAGATCACCGTGGGCGCGCGCACGATCTTTCGCTGATCGTGGCCGCTGCTATCGAGAGGCCGCTAACCTCCGAATGGAGCCGACGCACCGAGCGTCTCGTGCCACTTCTTGCCTAGAGCGCTGCACACACCAGACATGAGCGTCGAAAACGTCGTGACGAACGGACTGCGACGCATGAACTGGTGGTGGCTGGTGCTCCCGGCAAGCTACCTTGCCCATCTCTGCGAGGAATGGTGGGGCGGCGAGGGATTTGCTAGTTGGACAACCCGCGTTCTCGGGGCTCCAGTCAGCGAGACACGCTTCATCGTCGTGAACGGCATTGCGGCACCCGTATTCGTTCTCGGGACCGTACTGGCGATCACGAAACCCAAACGGGCTTGGTTCATCGTGACGTTCGGCACGATCGTGCTCATCAACGGGCTCTTTCACGTACTGGGCACCGCAGGCTCGAGGTCGTACTCTCCAGGCGTGATCACCGGGACCGTTCTGTACCTGCCACTGGGCATCTTCGCGCTCCGACTGGGGCGAAGAAGATTGTTTGACACGACGTTCTGGGCCGCTGTGGCGGCAGGCGTGGCAATCCACGCCATGGTCGCGGTTGTTGCATTTTGGAGGTAACGTTTGCCACGCGCGCGGCTCATTCGGAAGCGTCAGGCCGATCGAAACACAGGACATCACTGATGCGCTCGCGTCTGCTGACACGAGTGTTCGTCCTCCTGGCCACCTCACACGCAGCGGCCCAGGGCCCGGCGCACCGGGGAGAAGTGTTCGGCGCGGTTGGAGTGTCTCGCATGGGCGGTGACGAGGGGTCGCTCGGGAGTGGGCCCCACGTCCTTGGTGGAGTCGGGGTCCGTCTCGCGCCCAAGGCGCCGATTGAACTAGACGTGATGAGGGCGCAGCATGAACGCGACATTGCGGGTGGCCCGCTAAGGGGAACTGCGACCGGCCTATTCGGAAATGGGGTGTACCACGTTTCGGAAGGACGGACGCAGGTCTTCGTGATGGGCAGCGTAGGATTCCTTCGTTCCGAGACGACCCATACGTACCCGTTCGGTGGCACGCCGACCACGTTCACATCCGACGACATTGGCTTCGCATGGGGCGGTGGAGCAGGACTGAAGATCTTCCTGACCCCACGGTTTTCGGTGCGGCCACAGTTTCGACTGGTCTTCAGCGAGGCGACCGGAGTCATGGGGTTGGCCGCGGGTTCCATAGGGGTCGGCTATCGCTGGTAGGACGGCGAAGTGTTGGCCCCAAAGCCTAAGCAAGTTTCCTAGGCATTCTCGCCCTGTGCGTGGGCAGCGCGGCCCCGCTTGTTCTTGCTCAGGAGGCGGCCACGCCGCCGGCCATTCGCGATGTCCGGCCGGTGGTGTTCCCCCCATATGACGTCTATCCCGGCATCAAGCGCTATGCACCGACCCCCGCCGAATACGCGCGAGCAGTTGGCGATCGGTCGTTCGTCATGGAGCGCGTGACCTATCGAAGCGACGATCTAGAGGTGCACGCGTATCTTTATCGGCCCGCCGCTCCGCCGACTGGCACGGGCACGAGGCTCCCGGTCGTGGTGTACAACCGGGGCAGCTACGTTCGCGACGATTTTTCGCCTGAGGTGCTGATGTTGGGCAACCGGCTGGCCCGCCAAGGCTACCTCGTCGTTGCGCCCATGCTTCGAGGAAGCGGCGGCGCTCGAGGTCACGACGAGATGGGAGGGGCGGACCTCCATGATCTGATGAATATCGTGACCGTCATCAGCGAAATCCCCTACGCCGACCCGGAGAGACTCTTTCTTTATGGCGAGTCCCGCGGTGGCATCATGAGCCTGCTCGCGGTGAAACACGACTTTCCGGCGCGAGCGGCCGCCGTGTGGGGCGCGATCACTGACCTCGCGTCGTTTCTCGTAGAAGACAAGGCCACCCGTCGCATCGCCCCCACCATCTGGCCCGGCTTTCCCGCTAACGAGGCCGAGATCGTGGAATCCCGATCGGCCATGCGGTGGCCTGAGAAGATCAACGTACCTCTGCTCCTGATGAACGGCGGAGCAGACACCCAAGTCTCGCCGGTCCACGCCATTCAGCTCGGGTCCGCCCTCCAGAAGCTGGGTAAGCGGTACGAGCTGAAGATCTTCTACGGGGAGAACCATATTCCCACCGCGCGGGCGCCAGAACGCGATGAGGAGGCAATCAGGTGGTTCCGCCTCTTCGACAAGCCTCCCTCCCGGCCGTAGACGGGCGGCGGGTCAAAGGAGCACAGCGTCATTGGTCGTCATCGTAGGGATTGTCATCCTCACCGGTGCCGTGTCGGCGCAATTGTCGCAGCGGAACGCGGTTGGTCCAACAGAGCAGCGCCAGTACATCACGCGTGAAGCGTCGGTTCCTCGCCGCCAGCCCGCAGGCGAAGCGTGGCTATCGATACGAGGGGGCGCCCGATCGCATGGCGGAGGTTCTCAGTCGATTCAGTCCTGACGATGACGGCCCAGCAATTGCGATGACGTGGTACGAGGCGGCGATGTACTGCAATTGGCTCAGCGCACGCGAGGGACTGCCCAGTCGTTCAGAATCCGCCGCCGGAGCCGCCGGCCCGGTAGCTTCCAGCCTTGACGTGCGTTTTCATCTTCATGGTCTCACTCCTGACTCAGCCAATGTAGCATCCAAGCACTTGGCCGGGCAACATTAGACCCCATGCCGTCCAACAGCGCAGGCACCAGACGGCGCCCAGGGACGCTTGAGCGCCGCTGGTGATGCGCAGGCGTTCGGCAGGCAAGCAACTGGAGTAACTTGAGTGATCGGAAGACGATTGTTGCATGATCGACATCGAACCATTCTCAAGCTTCAATTCCTTCAGATCTCACCATTTGCCTCGGCAATGCTGGTGACAGTGGTGCTTGGTTTTTTGGGCGTGCTGAGACGGTGGCTCGCATTTTCAGTGCTGGGAATCGGGATTGGAGCGTCACTGGTGTTGACGACCATGGCTGCGCTCGGTGTCGGTCTGTTTGTGAACGCGCCGCTGATGGTCAAAGTTCAAGCGAAGATATGGCTGGCGTACGGGCTCTTTGCCGTTACCACGCTCGGGGCACTCGTTGTGGCTGGACGGTGGCTTCCGGAACGTGTGACTGTGTTCCTTCAATATGTGGTTGGGCTGGGTGGCTTGGCCGTCTTCTTCCATCCGCTGTTCGGATATGGTCGCCTGGGTCGCGAAATGAACAAAGCCGTCAAAGAAGACGAACGCGCAACGTGGCGTAATTGATCACGGTCGCGTCGGCTGCCGGCTCAGTTGCAAGCGTTAAGCGGACAACACTTCAATGACGCGTACACTCATAGCTTACCGCTGCTCGTCGTTGTTCTGACCACGCTTGAGCCTGGAAACGTCGCCGAACACGTGGACTTTCCGCTCGTCGTGGGGACGTCGTGGATTTACCGAGGCACAACGGAATTCGAAACAACGTCTGGCATCGATCGACGATCCGTGACATGGACAATGGAGGCGGTTGATGTCGTCAACCGGTTCGACGGCGCGGCTTACCTGATGAAGGGGTACCCCGGCGACTCGCCCTGGTCAATGGGTCCGAAACAGCCGAGCGAATATGTGTTCGTGCGGATCGGCCAGGATCGATTCTACCGAGTTGCGGCGCACGCGTTCTTTAGAGCCAAGGATGACCGCGAGAGCCTGGAATCCATTGTCGGCTCCAGCCCGATCATGTTGGATTTTCCGCTTGCTGACCGCGAGCGATTCTGCGCTGCCGAGTACGCCGTCCAGACAAATTGGCACTACTGCTGGTTCGTCCAGACACACCAACCGTTCCGTCGGTCGGTTCGAGGTGCGCCTTCAGCGCGTGGGCTTACCGAGTACAGCCTTTGGTACGTCACGAATCCCGATGAGGTCCACATTGGTTTTGTCCCTGGTGTGGGCATCACGCGTTACAGGTACGAGCACCAAGGAACCATCGGGAGAGTCAGCGCCGAACTGGTTGAAGTTGTCCGACGCCGTTGACGTCTCTCTGTTCGAACCGTCCGCCTGGCAGGCGTTTGCAGCCGGCGGTGGCCGTGCGATCATGGACCCGTCGCGGCTGAAACGCGGACGTTGGGCCGCCAGGAAACACGGAACCCGATGACCGAACGGCAATGGATCTGGGGTCTCTCAAACGGCGTGCTCGTCCTGGCGCTTAGTGGTTTCGTGTGGGTCAGTCTGGGCCTTGGTGTTGGCTTTCATCCAGCGGCAACGGCGGTGGGACTGGCTTCTCTGTTCCCACTGCTGGCTGTGGCGAATCTGGCGGTGTTCGTGCTGCTGCTCAAAGCGGGCATCCGGTTGCGGCGGAAGGCGGACGGATTTCGGTTGTCCGATCTGCGCCGCGAGGACCCGGAGACTGGCCGCATCGTTCAGGGATTGAGATGGGTGTTGGCAGGCGAAGGCGTGTTGATCGCGATGGCGGGCTTCTGGTCCTTTCGATTGCAGCGGGGCGACTTGGCGTGGCCATGGATCGGCCTCGTTCTCGGCATCCACTTTCTTCCGCTCGCATGGCTGTTCGGCGTGCGTGTGTACTACGCCACTGGAATCGCAAGTAGCGTCGTCGCCCTCGTCGCCCTTGCCATGATTGAAGAGCCGCCCCGGATGCTCGTACTGGGGTATGGCATGGGGCTGGTCGCATGGTGTTCGTGCGTGTACCTGGTGCGGAACGGGGATCGGATTGGAAATCAGTTCCGCACCAACGGAGCAAGGTCGCGACAAGCCGCCCAACAAGCGGCTGCACCCGTCGGCCGCGATGCATCTATGGGCGGCCGCGGGTGAGCCGTTAGTCAGCCGCTTCGAACTGATCGGTGTCTAATGCTGACACGACTCCCCGGCTGTGTCTGGGGCGAGAGATCGACATGAGAATTACGCCCATTGTTGCAGTTGTCTTGAGGGCTGTTTTCAATCAGGCGGCGAAGCGACTCGACCTGATCGGAATCGTGAATACCCTCCTGGGTTCTGCGTCAGACTGTGCGACTATTCCGCGACTTGAATTTCGCTGAGGCGAAGGCATCGATCTGGAGGTCCCATGGCTGATGTCAACGACGTGCTTGCGGACAATCGCGCCGCCGTCCTCGACCTTGTCGCGGCCGCGGAGAGATCAGCGGCGACCTGGACGACGCCGCGCGCGCCGGGGAAATGGTCGCCGAGCCAGGTCGTGGAGCATGTGGCGGGTGGCTTGGAAGAAGGGGCCAACGTCGTTTCCGGGACTCCGTCGATCCCGATGCCCCCCGCTTTCCTGCGCCCGCTGGCCAGACTGTTCTTCAACCGGATCTTGAAGAAGGGCGTATTTCCGAAGGGGTTCAAGGCCCACAAGGCGATGAACCCTGCGAGCGGACCGGCCACGCCGGCTGAGGCGCGCGTCCGCCTAGAAGGGGCGCTCGCCAGGTTCGACCAGGAATGTCGTAGACGGGTCGCCGGTGGCCAACACGTCGTGAGCACCGGTTTCGGTACGGTGGCGGTCGAAGACTTGGTGAGGTTTAGCGCGATACACACTCGCCACCATTGCAAACAGATGCCCGGCGCAATCTAAAGGGTGCACGATAGCCCAACTCGTCTACGCCGCGTTCGGCGTCGAGTCGTCTTATGCGAATGGTCCGGTCCGTGTGCTCGGTGCCGTATGGGTCGACGGAGCAGTGAGACAAGTGCAAGCCGTCGATCAGGAGACGCCGTTTCAGATGACGGTCCTCGCCAACATCGTGAACGGTATTCTCCAGACGGAACAAGCGGGGTCCATTCAAGTCGAACTCGTGGAAGTCGCGACCGGGCAACGTCGACTTCAAGGCACGGGCCGTTCCGTCGTTCTGGCGCAGGGCTTGGCGCCGAATACAGAGTGGGGTTTCATTCGGTGAAGCAACACACAGAGGCCGTCTATCAGCGCATGCACCAGGCGGCGCGCTGATGCAAAACCGGGGCGCGCACCTTCCCGTCGAAATGAACGCTGTTCATGCGCCCCCAGCCAGTTAGGATGGACTCAACAACTTCCGCCATCGACGCACTGGAGCGAGCGCCAAACCAAGCAGGGCGTACGATAGCGAGAATGGCGCTCACCGTGCTGGGCGCAGTCCATCTGGTTGCCGCCATCTGGCACGGGGCGGCGCACACGGAGCTCGCGGTCGCCCTATCGCCCGGGCAGAGTCTTTTCGTGTACGGAGTCATTGTGCTCGCTCCACTCGTTGCGGTGGGCCTGGTATGGACGCGATATGTCAGGCTCGCACTTTGGCTTTTTTTGACCGTATTGTGCGCGTCGCTCCTCTTTGGCGTCTACTACCATTACGTGTTCGTGTCTCCTGACAATGTCCACCATCTTCCCGCTGGAAGTGCCGCGGCTCATGCACGCTTTGCACTCAGTGCTGCGATTGTCGCGCTGGTCGAGCTGGCCTCAACCCTCTGCGCCGCGTTCGTACTCGGACGGGATTATGCGCCCGGCGGTCCGTTCGATGGTTAAGCCGGCGCGCGGCTCACTTGGCACGTGAGCACGGACACACGTTCATCGATGCACATCGAGATCAGCGAGGCTCCGATCGCTTCCGTGGCCGAGCTCGGGCTGGTTCCAATCTCGTTCACCGTTGATCGTGTGTGTGACGTCCTGGCTCCCGAGCCTGGCCGTGATGGGTTCGTTCTTTCCGAGCGTTCCATTGAAACGCCCTACGTGAAGAACTACGACGAGATTTCGGAGGGCCCCGCTCAGTGGGCACGTCGCTTCGATATCTCGAATTGGGGATTCATCCGGGCGCAGTCGAAGACCACGCTCATCGGGGGAGCCGTTGTCGCGTGTGACACGATGGAACTCACCATGCCGGAGGATCGTCGAGATCTGGCAGTCTTGTGGGACATCCGGGTCTCGCCGGACGTTCGAGGAAAAGGGGTGGGATCTAGGCTCTTGCGGGCTGCCGAGGCTTGGGCCGTTTCGAAGGGGTGTCGGCAATTCAAGGTTGAGACCCAGAACATCAACCTGCGGGCGTGCCGGCTGTACGAGGCACGTGGCTTTGTGCTCAGGACCGTCAATCGCTCCGCCTATCCAGAGCTTCCCGGTGAGATTCAACTGCTTTGGTACAAGACCCTTTCGGCATCGGCACTGCCCCCAACAGCCACAAGAGCCGGCTAGCAGCGTTTGCAGCCGTCGGCGGCTGGTGCCATCATGGGGCGCCGGCCGAACCCAGCGTCAGATCGCTTAACTGGTAGCCCGCTCGCGTGCGCGGCAGAGGAGATTCGAAATGAGCACCGTCTTCCCTTCAGCCATCAGCATGAGCGTGACACTGGCGGCTCTGTCGGTGCTCCTTGACGTCCCACTTGCGGCCCAAAGCGCCGATCGACTGGAAGGAAGGCACGTCTCGATCGCGGCGACCAACTACAAGGGTCGGAGCGCGATTCGAGTCATCGCCGCGCCGGAGGCTCCAAATGCCGCTTCGTATGCCGTCGTCAAGGACGTGTCGTTTCGGGACGGCACCATCGAAGTGGATCTGGCTGGCCAACCGGCTGCCGGTGCGGGCGGTGGCGCGCGCGGGTTCATTGGCATCGCCTTTCGGCTCCAAGGTGATGGGGCCTACGAGTACATCTATCTCAGACCCACCAACGGCCGGGCCGACGATCAGGTGAGGCGAAATCACTCCACTCAATACAGTGCACACCCGGATTTCGACTTCGCCCGATCGCGGCAGGAGGCTCCTGAAAAGTACGAGTCGTATGTGGACTTGGAGCCCGGCGTCTGGACCAAGTACAGGATTGAGGTGGCGGGCCGCACGGCGCGGCTTTACGTGCACGGAGCGGAACAGCCCTGCCTCATCGTCAACGATCTGAAGCTCGAGCCGCGAGGCGGAGGCGTCGCGTTGTGGGTCGGGCCTGGCACCGAGGGCTACTTTTCCAATCTGAAGATCACGGCCAGGTAGTCGATATGCAAACGGCCTCTGCCCGCGACAGCAAACCGGCAACCCTCGTCACACTGGTGGTCGGGATTCAGATTGCCGTGCTGGCCGCGGGGGGCGCGATGATCTATGCGGGGACGAGACCGCCAACGGTCACCGTCGGCCCCGACGGTGTTTCAGTGAGGACGCCGCTGGCCAGCTCCCAGCTTCGCAAGGGAATGATCACCGCCGTCTCCCTCGAGCCGACCGTCCCGAGAGTTCTTGGGCGAAGCGCCGGCTTCGAGGCCATGGGGTCTCTCCGAGGGTATTTTCAGCTCGATGGACTGGGTAAGGGTCGCTTGTTCATCTACCAGAGGACGCCTCCTTATGTGTTGATCCGCAGTCGCGATGGGTTCACCTTTATCAACTTCCACGAGCGTGAGCGCACCCGTGCGCTGTACGAACAATTGAGAGCCTATGTGGAGGATCATTGACGCATCCCGGAGCTGACCGATATGGGGTTCTCCGGAACGCGCGGTTCATTTGGCACGTAGCCGGACAAGAACCGAGATGAACGACAGTGACATCCGCCGACAGCCAGTTGCCATCGCCAGCATCTTGGGCGACACGGAGGCCATCGGATTCAACATGGCGTCTGAGCCAAAGGTGGGGTCGCTCCTGGCGGTCCTCGCTGCGTCGAAGCCTGGTGGTCGATTGCTCGAGCTCGGCACCGGGACTGGGTACGGCACGGCCTGGCTGCTCTTGGGCATGGATGCCGCCTCGACTCTCGACACGGTCGACACCGATCCGAATGTCGTTGCCGTGGCGCAACGCCATCTGCGTTCGGATGTTCGTGTGACTTTCCACGTCATGGATGGCGCAGAGTTCCTTCAGCGGTCGACCTCCAGCCAGTTCGATCTCATCTACGCGGATGCCTGGCCTGGCAAATTCAGTCACCTGAACGAGGCGCTCTCCTTGCTTGGGCCAGGTGGGTTCTATCTCATTGACGACCTGCTGCCCCAGCCCAATTGGCCGGACGGCCACGCCCCGAAGGTGCCGGCGCTGATCGACGACATCGAACGACGCGGCGACTTCTCTACAGTCAGGCTGGCCTGGGCGTCAGGGCTCATGCTTGTCGTTCGAAGGGCCGGCTGACACTCAACTCCTCACGAGTGAGCTGCAAGGAGGACACATGACCCGCACGTCGAACGCACGGCTCGCTGGTGTCACGTTCCTCTTGTACATAGTCGTTGGCATTGCTTCGATGATGGCTGGGCGCGCTGAAGTGACGAACGTACTCGCCGTGCTCACGTCGTTCTGTGCTCTCGTGCTGGGTGTGGCGCTCTGGGCGCTCACGCGCGAAGTGGATCCGGATCTGGCCATGATGGCCCTGATCTGTCGTGTTATCGAGGCTGCGCCTGGCCCCGGCGAGATCTATTTCGCCGTTGGCAGCATGCTGTTCTCGTGGCTTCTCCTCCGCGGTCGCATGATTCCCGTCGCGCTCGCCTGGCTTGGGGTGATTGCGTCGACCTTCCTCGTTGTGCTCATTCCACTGCAGCTCGCCGGACTGTTCGGGGGCGCGAGGGCGTGGTCATCACCAGTGACGTGGGTCCTGTGGTTACCGATGTTGGTATTCGAAGTCGCGTTGGGGTTGTGGCTGCTCATCAAAGGCGTAGCCGCGCCGAGGGGATAACGAAGCCTGCAACAGTGTCACAAACGACATGACTGAGACACGAAGACTCCTCCGCCACTTCCTCGCGGCCCTCGCCTATCGCACACAGAAAGCGCTGCGGGAGGCGCCAGCCGATTTTGGCTCGTTCCGCGCGGCGGACGGAGTGCGCACTCCCGCGGAGCTGATCTGGCACATGACCAGCGTGATGGGCTACGCCTGCACGTGTTTCGTCGGAGGTCATTTCAATCCACTCCCCCTGCAGACTCTGGAGGACGAGGTCGCGCGCTTCCACGGCATTCTTCAAGATCTCGCTCAACATCTTGAGAGCGATGCTCCTCTGCTAGCAGAAATATCCTTCGAGCGACTGTTGCAGGGGCCGTTTTCGGACGCGATGACTCATGCCGGGCAGCTCGCGATGCTGAGGCGTCTTTCCGGATCTCCGGTGCCCCCGGAGAGTTTCGTCGATGCTGACATTATGCCGAACGGCTCGGATAACTGAGGCGATGTCTTGAAAGTGGCTCTCGTTTTCGTCGTTGGTTCTGCACTGACGGCACTCGGAATACTGCTTGCAGGAGTGAATGGCGCCGAGTGGGTCCGTTGGACTCTCCTCTTGCCTTGGGCGCTGTTGGGAACTGTGGTTCCCCATCCAAACATCGGTACGGTCGAGCACCCGATTTATGAGGGCACTCCGCTCGATCTGCCGGCAGCCGTTCTTGGCGTGGCGATGTCGGCTCTGATCAACATCGTCATCGCCTACCTTGTTGTGTCGCGACTGCATCGCTCACGGGATGGCCACTCATAGTATCTGGGTGCATTACGCTGGAGCCGACGCGGCACCGTAGGACGACAAATGGCAGACGGCAGGACGCGACGCCTGATGATCCGGGGCTCTGGCCTGGTTCTCCTCGTCGTCCTCGGCTTCGTCCTCGACAGAGCGGTCCGGTTTGTCTCGGTAGGTGTTGCATACAAGGCGAAGATGTTCTGCTCGGGCGTGTTTGTGTCCGGGCGCGATCCCCAGTCGGTTCTCGCGGATCTCGAGGTTGACGATCTGGCGATTCTGCGGCACGTCGACGTGTCGCTGGATCGGACAACGAGATCCGTCAGGGCGACAGTGCTCGGCATCGTGACGCGCCAGGCCGTCTATCGCGATGGGTTGGGCTGCGCGCTTGCGCTCGACGGGCAGACACCTGGCCAACGGTCGCCAGCCTCCGAAGGTCCCGGAACTGGCGCTCGGACGCGATCGCAACCCGCGCGCGGTCTCGATACAACGACGGCGGTCGACGACGACGAGCTTGGGCGGTTGCAAGCGGTACTCGATCGAGCGTTCGCAGAGCCGAACCCACAGCACCAGCGGCGGACACAGGCCGTGGTCATCGTACACAAGGGGCGCCTCGTGGCTGAGCGTTACGCCGCGGGGATGGGACCGGATACCCCGTTGATTGGGTGGTCGATGACGAAGAGCGTCATCAACGCCCTCGCGGGCGTTCTCGTTCAGGAGGGCCGGATATCGACGGACGAGCCGCTGCCGATCCCGGAATGGCGGAAACCCGGCGACGCGCGCGGACGAATCACGCTCGACCAGTTGCTGCGCATGAGCAGTGGACTGCAATTCGATGAAGACATGACCAATCCTCTGGCGGACGTCATGCACATGCTGCTCGGTACCGCCGACATGGCGGCGTACACGACCTCCAAGAGACTCGAAGCTTCGCCAGGGACGCGATGGCAGTACTCCAGCGGAACGAGCAACATCATTGCACGTGTCATGCGCAACGTCCTGGCGGACGACGACGAATACTGGGCCTTCCCGCGCCGCGCCCTGTTCGATCGAATCGGGATGGCAGGCGCCGTGATGGAGACCGATGCGGCGGGCACGTTCGTTGGCTCCTCCTACTTGTACGCGACGGCTCGCGACTGGGCGCGATTCGGGATGCTCTACTCGCAGGATGGTGTGTGGGACGGTCACCGAATCTTGCCGGAGGGGTGGGTGGAGTACACCCGATCACCGGCGCCCTCGGATCCCCGCAGGCACTACGGCGCCCACTTCTGGTTGGAGGTGCCGGACGAGTATCGCGGGGCCGAGGGGCGCTTGCCCGACGATGCTCTTCACGCGGCGGGGCACGAGGCGCAGTTCGTGACCATCGTGCCTTCTCACGAAACGGTGATTGTGCGCCTCGGCCTGACTCGATACGGGGACGCCTGGGATCATGTGGCGTTCGTACGCGACGTGATTGCCGCGCTTGGTCCATAATCCCCTGAATCTGATTCCATGGCGTTCGCAAAAGGCACGAAGGTGGGCGTGTATGAAGTCGTCGAGGTCCTCGGCCGGGGAGGAATGGGCGAGGTCTACCGCGCGCACGATACGAAGCTGCACCGCGACATCGCGCTCAAGGTCCTCCCGGACTCTTTCGCCACCGACGCCGATCGACTGGCGCGGTTCGAGCGCGAGGCGCAGGTTCTCGCCTCCCTGAATCATCCCCACATCGCCGCCATCTACGGCCTGGACGAGACCGGCCCCACGAAGGCGCTCGTGCTGGAGCTCGTCGAGGGTCCGACGCTGGCCGACCGAATTGCGCAGGGCCCCCTCCCGCTCGACGAGGTTCGGTCCATCGCACGGCAGATCGCGCAGGCGCTCGAGGCCGCACACGAACGGGGAATCGTCCATCGCGATCTCAAGCCCGCCAACATCAAGGTCCGCGGCGACGGGACCGTGAAGGTGTTGGACTTCGGTCTGGCGAAGGCGCTGGAATCGCCAGGCACGCGCGCCGATCTCTCGCAATCCCCAACCATCACCAGCCCCGCGCTGACGCAGATGGGCGTCCTGCTCGGCACCGCTCCGTACATGAGTCCCGAGCTGGCCAAAGGTCACTTGGCCGACAAACGGTGCGACATCTGGGCGTTTGGCTGTGTGCTCTACGAGATGCTGTCGGGCAGGCGGGCGTTCGATGGCGAGCACATGACCGAAGTGTTGGGCGCTGTCGTGCGCCTCGAGCCCGACTGGACTGCGCTGCCGCCGACTGTTCCACCTGCGCTGCCGTCGTTGCTGAAGCGCTGCTTGCAGAAGGATCCGGCCCTGCGGATGCGCGACATCGCGGACGCGCGATTTCAGGTCGAGGAGGCGTTCGACGTCTCCCCAATGCCTGTGCGATCCGACGGACCATCGCGCCCGGGCCGGGAACGCGCAGGCTGGATGGCCGCCGCGCTCATGGCGGCCGTTGCGGCGACCGCACTCGTCGTCTCCCTCCGGGCTCCAGAGGACCCGGCCGAAACTTGGCTCGAGATCGTCACGCCACCTGCCGCCGAACCCACGTCGCTGGCGATGTCGCCTGATGGTCGGAGCGTGGTCTTCCAGGCGGAACAGAAGCCGCCGCGTCTCTGGCTTCGACCGTTGGCGTCACAGGAGGCGCGACCGCTGACAGGCACCGAGGGCGCAACCTCGCCCTTCTGGTCGCCCGACAGCCGGTCGGTCGGTTTCTTCGCCGATGGCCTCATGAAACGCCTCGACCTCGACACCGGGTTCGTGCGCACGTTGGCGCCGGTACCGGTCCCGCGTGGTGGAACGTGGCACCGCAACGGAACGATCCTCATCGGCAATGGCCTTGGGCCGCTGAACACCGTGACGGCGAGCGGCGGCCCCGTGACGGCGGCGACGCGTCTGTTGCCGGAACAGACCGATCAACGTTGGCCGCATTTTCTTCCCGACGGCGATCGCTTCCTGCTGTTCGCCACCGGCGCCCCCGACGCCCGGGGCCTGTTCGTAGGATCGCTCCGCGACAACACGCTTCGCCGTGTCATGGATCGGGAACTGGCCTACGCGTTCATGCCGCCCTCGTACGTCCTGCTCGCCCGGCAAGGTGCGTTGTGGGCGCGGAAACTGAACGTGGAGTACACGTCCGCTGAAGGTGAGTTCGTGCCGGTGGCGCCGAAGGTTCTGATCCACCCGGCGCTCGTCGGGCTTGGCGCGGTTTCGACGTCGACGACGGGGTCCATCGCATTCCGCGCATCGCCCAGGACTACGCAACTCGTCTGGTTCGACCGGAGCGGCAGCCGCGTCAGCAGTGTCGGACAAGCTGACGATTCTCAGATGAGCCTGCATCAGTTGTCGTCAGACGGGCGTGCCGCCGTCATCGAGCGAAACGTCGGCGGCAACCGTGACGTCTGGGTGATCGACCTCGAGCGCGGGATTCCTCGCCGTCTGACGTCCGACGAAGGGGACGATGGCGTTCCGATCTTCTCGCCCGACGGCCGCCGCGTCGTGCATGCCACAGGCGGGCGCCGCGAATTCTTCGACCTCCGCGAACGGCGTTCGGACGGCACTGGCGGCTCGACGCTGCTGCTGCCGCCGGCCGACGAATACAAGCAGCCGCAGGACTGGAGCGCGGACGGGCGCTACATCCTCTATCGAGTCCAGACGGTGGAGAAGACCGACCTCTGGGCCCTGCCGCTCTTTGGAAGGCAAGAGCCGTTCGAGATCACACGTACGCCGTTTGAGGAAGGCAGTGGCAGGTTTTCTCCCGACGGCCGCTGGGTGGCCTACCAATCGACCGAGACGGGACGAAATGAGATCTGGATTCAGCCGTTCCCGGGCCCTGGACCGAAGCTGCAGATCTCGGTCGACGGAGGCGCGTTGCCGCGCTGGCGTCGCGACGGACGGGAGCTCTTCTACGCCGGCGCAGATGGATACCTGAAGACGATATCGCTCGAGGTGAATGGAGCGAGCCTCACAGCGTCGCCCGCTCGCCCGCTGTTCCAGATACCGGCGATCTTCGGGGCGTACGAGCCCTCGGCCGACGGCCGTCAGTTTCTGGTCAACGCGATCGTGTCCGAGGCGTCGCCGATCACCATCATCCTGAACTGGAAGGCGCCAGGAAGTTAGGATTAGCCAGACAGGAGCACGTGATGTTCGCACGAATACGCACATCCTTCGCGGCGTTGCTTCTCGTCGGCAGCACGGGCCTGGCTTCCGGGGCTGTGCAGAGAAGTGCACGGTTGCCGCAGTTGCCGCAGCAAGGCTCGTTCGCTCTTGAGCGTGGCAGGGCCGGTCAATTCGAGCTCGGCAAAGTCGTTGATGACCTCTACCACGAGCTTGGCCAGGAGCGCCTGCGGGTCGTGGCGTCGTTTCGGGGAGCCGAGTTTCAGCCAGAGCTGCAGATTCAGTTGCCGGGTTTCTCGGGCGGCCCTGCTCTGACAGCCTGGATCCGCGAGTGGCCGTGCGGGCGATTTGCGTTATACGCCATCAGCGTTCACGATCCGCGGTTTCGTACCGATAGCGGCCTTGGCGTTGGGTCGACCCTGGGCGAGCTGAGGCGGCTGTATCCAGCCGTCAAGGTCACCGGTATCGAGACCGACGATGCGCCACACGTGACCATCAGCCAACTGGGGCTTTCGTTTGAATTCGGCATTGCGCCTGCATTCCCGGATAGCGCGCGTGTCACGTCGGTTTTGGTAACGCCCCGGCCGAACGAGGTGCGGGCTCGTTTGTGTCCGGATCAGCCGAGATAAGCCACAGGAGCCGATATGGCCAAGACAAAGACCAAGCCGACGAAGGTAAGTGTCAGGAGCTTCATCTCCGCTGTCGAGAACGAGACTCGCCGGGAAGACGCCAAAACACTCCTGAAGCTTTTCGAGAAGGCTACGGGGTGGAAGGCGAAGATGTGGGGTCCGACCATCGTCGGTTTCGGCGCCTATCACTACACCTACGACACGGGACATTCCGGTTCTATCTGTGCCGTCGGTTTCAGTCCACGCAAGGCGAACCTGGTGGTGTACGTCTCTGACTTCCCCGGCAAGGCGGACCTCTTGCGGAAACTGGGCAAGCACAAGGGAGGTCTCGAGCAATGCCTGTACATCAATAAACTCGCGGATGTGGACACTGCGGTTCTCGAGAAAATCCTTCGGGCGGGAGTGGTCGCAACGAAGAACACGTGGCCTGTGACGGCGAGCTAGCCAATCAAAATGGTCTCGCGCACGGCCGGTCAACAGAAGCGATCACACGGGCGGCCAGTCGTTGTCGGCGTGGCCGACCACAATGGATGGGCGGTCCTCGTCTCTGCTGCAGCGGTGAATGGCGAGCCGACCGTCGTCGATCGACGGCGCGTGAAGCTCGTCGAGAAGGGCGTGCCCAGCCAACCGTATCACCACGAGACGCTGGCGCTCCGCGACGCCGAGGCCGAACAGCTCCTGCGTCAGGTGAAGCGGTCGATTGACGCGTGTACCGCTCTGGCTTTCGACCACCTTTCGGCCGATCTGTCGCCGCGGTATCGAGTGGCTTCCATCACCATTCGAGAACCGCCGCTTGCAGATCTGCCCGCGACGGTCGGAGAGGTTCACCGTTCCTATCACACGTTGTGCCGGGCAGACGGCATGCTTTATCACTCAGCGATTTGTACGGCCGCTCGTCAGCGCGGCTGGACGCCGGTGTTTCACCGTCGCGGGGAGGAGCTGGCGAAGGCCGCCGAGGCGTTGCGGGCAAGCACGCATGACGTCGAACAATTCATAAATGATCTCCGCCAGACCCTGAGGCCGCCATGGACAGCGGAACATCGGCACGCTTTCGCGGCTGCGATTGGCATGCTGAGAAAGCAGTCACAACTCCGTGTTCCGCGTACCGAGCCGGTGGGCGGCGCCCGTCGTGAGGCGAGACCCCGGCGACATTGACACTGCAACCAGCGTGTCGGATAGTGGGCGATCTATGCGTAGAGCCTGTGCGACCGTCGTCGGCATGGTGCTGTGGATCGGCCTGGCGGCTGCCGTGGCCCAGGCCCAGGCCCCGTTGCACGACAGCCAGTATGCCGACGCGGATATTGCGTACGGGGCGACGCTGTACGCGTCGAAGTGCGTCACCTGCCACGGCGCGCAGGGCGACGCGATCGGCGGGGTCAACCTGCGCAGCGGCACGTTTCGAAACGCCGTCATCGATCGGGATCTCGAGCGCTTCATCAGGGCCGGCTCGCCGGCCGGCATGCCGCCGTTCGCGCTGGACAACGCCGAGATGGCGGGCATCATCGCCTACCTTCGCAACATGAATGCGTTCGACGCGGCGGCGGTGAAGACCGGCGATGCCGCCCGCGGGCGCGCCATCTTCGACGGCAAAGGCGCCTGCACCGGCTGTCACCGCATCGGCGTGGCCGGATCGCGCGTGGCCCCAACTTGAGCGACATCGGCGCCGCCCGCAGCGCCGGGTCCCTCCAGCGATCGCTCGCTCGACCCGACCAGCCAGATGATGCCGATCAACCGTCCGGTCCGCGTGGTGACGAAGGACGGCACGATCATCAACGGCCGGCGGCTCAACGAGGATACCTACAGCCTTCAGATCATCGACGACCGCGAGCGCCTCCACTCGCTGGTGAAGGCCGACCTTCGCGAGTACACGATCTCGAAGACGTCGCCGATGCCGTCCTACAAGGGCACGCTCTCCGACGAGGAGATTGCCGATGTGCTCGCGTATCTGCTTTCGCTGAAAGGACAGATAGCCATGATCGGGAGAACGACGGCTCTTCGCGTGGTGCTTCGTCTCGCTGATCGGCCTGCTGTCCTTCCGCGTGCACGGGCAGGTGACGTCGCAGCGCCTGGCCGCCGCGCCGAGCGAGCCGCAGAACTGGTTGACCTACTCCGGCAACTACTCCAGCACGCGCTACAGCCCGCTCAATCAGATCACGCCGGCCAACGTCAAGAATCTGAAGCTCCAATGGGTCTACCAGTCGCCGGTCGCCGGCAACTGGCAGACCACGCCGCTGGTCGTCGACGGCATCATGTACATCACCCAGCGTCTGAACGACGTCGTCGCGCTCGACGCGACGACCGGCCGTGCGTTCTGGATCTATCGCTACACGCCGGCCCAGGATCGCATCGTCTGCTGCGGCGCCAACAACCGCGGGCTCGCGATTCTCGGCGACACGCTGTTCATGGGCACGCTCGACGCGCAGCTGATCGCCATCGACGCCAAGACCGGGCGCGCCATCTGGAAGACCGAGGTCGCGAGCACCAAATCCGGGTACTCGATCACGCACGCGCCGCTGGTCGTCAAGGACAAGGTGATCGTCGGCGTCGGCGGCGGCGAGTACGGCATCCGCGGCTTCATCGCCGCCTACGACGTGGCGACCGGACGCGAGGCGTGGCGCTTCTACACGATTCCCGCGCCGGGTGAGCCCGGTTCCGAAACGTGGGAGCGCTGTCCTCCTCAGACGACCAGTCCTTCTGCGATCCCGAGGCGTGGAAGCATGGCGGCGGATCGATCTGGCTGACCGGCTCCTACGATCCACAGCTCAACCTGACGTATTGGGGCGTCGGCAACGTCGGTCCGGATTACAACGGGGCGCAGCGGCCCGGCGACAATCTCTACACCGCCTCGATCGTGGCGCTCGACGCCGACACCGGCAAGCTGAAGTGGCACTACCAGTTCACGCCGCACGATGTCTACGACTACGACTCGGTGCAGATCCCCGTGCTCGTCGACAACTGGGCGGGCAGCCGCGTCAACGTCGTCACCTGGGCCAACCGCAACGGCAATTTCTACGCGCTCGATCGGGAGACGGGACGTTTTCTGCTCGGGCGGCCGTTCGTGAAGGTCAACTGGATGAGCGAGTTCGACGAGCGCGGCCGCCCGAAGCAGACGCCGCAGCCGGACGGACAGCCGACCTATCCGGGCAATCAGGGCGGGACGAATTGGTACTCGCCGTCGTTCAGTCCGCGCACCGGGCTCTTCTACGTGTCCGCGTGGGAAGACTACGCGAGCATCTATGCTCCGGCGCCGGTCGCAGTACAAGGAAGGAACGAACTTCGGCGGCGGCGGCCCGCGGAATCTGTCGGCGGTGCCCGGCGCGCCCGGCCTGGGCCGGTCGCCGATCAACACGTGGACCGAGGCGGCCGGTCACGGCGCGGTGATCGCGCTCGATCCCGCGACGGGGCGGGAGAAGTGGAAGTTCAAGATGACCGACGTGACCGACAGCGGCATCCTGACGACGGGGTCGGACCTGCTGTTCACGGGCGGACGGGAAGGCTACTTCCAGGCGCTGGATGCGCGCACCGGCTCGCTGCTGTGGAAGACGCAATCTGGGCGCGTCCATCAACAGCGGCCCGATCAGCTATCGCGTCGGCAATCGGCAGTACGTGTCCGATCGTGTCCGGGCTCTCGCTGTTCGTGTTCGCGCTCGACGAATAGTGGCGCGACGTGCGGCGCGGACCAGTCACGTCTGGCGTCAGTGCAAATCTCGAGATGACGATCAACCGGTCGGACCTGCGGATGGTCAGCTACGCAGAATTCGGGCGCCTGCTGGATGTGCTCACGGCGAACGTCGTATCGGCCTGTGCTGACCGAGCGCTCCGCATCGACGTCGTCGCCCCTATTCTGCGAAGCGGAGGGATCACCGGCTGCCATCTGGCGTCCAAACTCGGTGTGACCGCAATTGTGCCCCTTCAGTACAAGCACACGTATAACGCTGCGAGCCCGATACGTCGGTCATTCAGCATTCCGGCCCTTACAACCGAGCCCGAGAACCCGGTTGTCGTCTTGATGGCGGACACGAACACCGTGACGGGCGAGGTCGCGCGGCACGCTGCGCGCGACTTGCGGATGAAGTGGCCAGCCAGCACGATTCTGTTCGCGTCGGTGATATTGGACGTGTCCATCGAGCAGTTGCCGGATGTTGACATGCTGATTTCAGCTCAACGCTCAAACGAACGTCGAACCGTGTCTGTGGAACACGCCACGAGAATTGGCGTTTCGAATGACATTCTCATTTTCCCCTGGGAAGATCTCGAGGAGCAGTGGTTGGAAGTTCAGGCCGCTGCAGTCGATGACAACGAAAGGAAAGGTCACGGGCCGGCCGTGTAGTATCCGAATGGAGGAATCGGGCATGAGAACTCGCGTCTGCGTCGCAATTATCGTGGGCCTTCTGAGCCACTCAGCCGCCGGGCAGCAGACCGTTGCTGGAGGGTGGATGCTCACCGTTGACGACCAGTTCGGGCCCAACGTCATGCGCCTGTCGCTCGCCGTCGCGGGCGAGAAGCTGACCGGCACCGCCGGCAATCGCTCGATCGAGGGAACGATTCGCGGTGGCACCATCCAGTTCACAGGCGGCAACATGACCGCCGACGGATCGCTCGAGGGAGCCGCGCTGAAAGGCAAGGCGACATTTCCTGACCGGACAGTGAAATGGACCGCCGTGCGCGTGCCGCCACGGCCGCCGGCACCGCAGACCCACGATTTCGAACCGTCTCAGTTCCACCTGTATTTCTCTGCGAAAGTCGCCCCGGTGCTCCGCATTCATCCGGGCGACACCGTGCGAACGTGGAGCGTCGATGCGGGCGGCCGCGACAAGCAGGGCAATCGTCGTTCGGCCGGCGGCAATCCGCAGACGGGCCCGTTCTATGTCGAAGGCGCCATGCCGAACGACACACTCGTCGTCCGGCTCAACCGCGTGCGCACGAACCGCGACTGGGCGCAAAGCGGCAACAGCATCATGCGGAATGCGTTGGAGCCGGGAACGCTCGGGAATCTGAAGTGGGACCAGAGCTTCAACAGTCGATGGAAGTTGGATGCGGCGGCGGGTGTCGCCGTTCTGGAGAAGCCGACCGATCCTCTCAAGAACTTCTCGGTACCGCTGCAGCCAATGCTCGGCTGCATTGCCGTGGCGCCTGCCGGCGAGTCGTCTGTGCGAACCACCGATTCGGGTCGCTTCGGTGGGAACATGGACTACAACCAGCTTCGCGAGGGAACCACGATCTACCTGCCTGTCAACCACCCCGGCGCGCTTCTGTTTCTCGGAGACGGTCATGCCGCGCAA
The DNA here is from genome assembly GCA_963755195.1 of uncultured Acidobacteriota bacterium. Classification (GTDB taxonomy): domain Bacteria; phylum Acidobacteriota; class Vicinamibacteria; order Vicinamibacterales; family CAVVIG01; genus CAVQJU01. The sequence continues at coordinate 77,160 of CAVWIZ010000006.1, forward strand.
GGCGACGGCGAGTTGACGGGTGACGCTCTGGAAACCTCCATGGATTTCGAGTTCACCGTGGACCTCATTCGCGACCGGAATTTCGGCCATCCGCTGGCGGAGAATGCCGAGTTCCTGATGAGCATTGGCATCGGAGGCTCGCTCGACCAGGCGCTCCAGCAAGCCACGAGCGGCCTGGTCCGCTGGCTCGAACGCGACTTCAAGCTGACCCCCAGCGAAGCGGCGCTGATCCTCGGCTTTGCCCTGAAGTACGACGTCGTGGATTTGGTGGGCACGCAGGTCAGCGTCGCGGCCAAGCTGCCGAAGGCGGCGCTGGCGAAACTGACCAGGAGCTGACCGGCACAATGCAAGCGATGGCACCAGGTAATCGGTTTGCCAGGCGCGTCTTCCTGGTCGCTGGCATCTACGGCGTGCTTATCGTCCTCCCGCAGTATTCGCTCGAAGCGAGGATTGCGAGAGACTTTCCGCCGCCGATCACGCACCCCGAATATTTCTACGGATTTATCGGTGTGGCGCTCGCCTGGCAGGTGGCGTTTCTTCTCATGGCGAGGGACGTCCAGCGCTACAGGCTCATGATGCTGCCGGCCATCCTCGAGAAGGTCACGTTTGGCCTGGCGGCGGTGCTGCTCTATGCCAATGCGCGCGTCGCCGCATCGACTGTCATCGGCGGCGTCGTTGATCTCGTCTTTGCCGTGCTCTTCGCGCTGGCCTTTCGCGCGACACGAAGCGAGAATGGCTCCCGGCCTTGAAGTGAGACGTGAGACGGCCAAAACTAGAGGAGGACGCGATGGTGGATCCGATCAGACGAAAAATACTGAAAGCGGGCGCGGCGGCGACGGTGATGGCCGCGGCGCCGCGTGCGTTTGCGCAGCAGACCGGTAAAGGAGGCGCTGGCATGTCCTTCTACGAAAAAGGCCCCGTTCGCATCCACTATGAGGAGGCCGGCTCCGGCTTCCCGTTGCTGCTCATCGCCGGCGGGGGACTGAACTCGACGATCGCCGGACTGGCCAATCCCTTCAACCCCATCCCGGAGTTCAAGGGAGAATTCCGCTGCATCGCGTCGGACCTGCGCAACGCCAGTAACGGCCAGTCGTCCGGCCCGCTCGAGATCGACCGGCCGTGGGATGCGTATACCGATGACCATCTCGGTCTGATGGATCACCTGCGCATCGAGAAGTTCATGGTCATGGGGTTCTGCATCGGCGGCCCCTTCATCTGGAACCTCCTGCGGCGGGCGCCCAACCGTGTTGTCGCCGCCGTGCTGGCACAGCCGAGCGGGTTTCGGCCGGAGATGCCGACGCTCTTCTACGACAACAACATGACCGGCTGGGGGCCGGAATTGGTCAAGCGCCGGCCCGAGATCACGATGGCGATGGTCGAGAAGTTTCTGACCAGGATGTACAAAACCAACCCCGACTTCGTCTTCACCGTGACGCGCGACTTCGTGCGCGCCTGCCAGACGCCGGTTCTGATTCTGCCGGACGATGTCCCTGCGCATCCGTACGCGGTGGCCATGGAGGCCGCAATGCTCGCGCCGAAGGCCGAAGTGAGCATGTACCCGTGGAAGGAGCCCAAGGAACGGATTCCCCTGGCGGTGCGCCAGATACGTTCCTTCCTCCGGGCGCATCGACCCGCTTCGGCTTAGAGCTCTCGTTGATTGAAATCCGAGAAGAGGAGCCTGGCGACGTAGCTACTATTCGCGAGGTGAACAGGCTCGCATTCGGGCAGGAGCAGGAAGGCGACCTTGTCGAGGCCCTGCGATCCCATGGAGCCGCCTCGCTCTCCCTGGTCGCAACCGAGGGCGGTCGGGTGATCGGCCACATCATGTACAGCCCGGCATCGGTGGGCGACGTGATCGGTGTGGGTCTGGGTCCCATGGCGGTGCTTCCAAAACATCAACGCCGTGGTGTCGGCTCCAAGTTGGTGGACGCGGGCAACGGGAAACTCAAGGAAGCCGGCTGTCCGTTCATCATCGTTCTCGGACACCCGAACTTCTACCCGCGATTCGGGTTTGCGCCCGCCAGATCGCGCGGCATCACGTGCGAGTGGGACGTGCCCGACGAGGTGTTCATGTTGCTGGTCTTGGACCAGACGCAAATGCAGGGTGTATCCGGCCTGGCCAGGTACCGGCCTGAATTCTCGACTGTTTCGTGACGGCCGTCAGCCTCGGGCTGCCGACGCGACGCCTGACTGGTGCCTGTTTCTGGAGGTTCGTTCTTGTCCGATATCCCGTCCGACAGCTCGCCGGTTCCGGCTGATTGGCCAGCCCGCCTCGCCGCACGGGCGATCGACGTACTGGTTCTCGTGGCTGTCGACGGCGCGCTCGGCCTGTTGATCGGCTTTGGCTTCGACTGGCTGTTCGTCGCGGCAGGCATTGTCCTCGCGTACTTCACAGTCCTGGACGTCGTGTTCGGCGCCACGCTGGGAAAATCTGTCCTGGGCTTGCGGGTCATCGGCCGGGATGGCGGTCGGCCCACGATGCGGCAAGCACTGACCCGTGAGGCCTTCACCGTAGTGGGCGCAATTCCTTTCGTCGGGCCTCTGCTTGCCGTCGCCGCCTGGGCCTGGATCATCGCCACGATCCGGTCAAGTCCCCTGCGTCAGGGCAAACACGACTTGCTTGCCGGCGGCACCCGCGTCGTCCGTCAAAGTTCGCGTCATCAACCGTGACGCGGGCGGCCGGTGCGCATTGACAACGGTGCTCAAGGTGGTCACAGCTACCAGGGTCTCGCGGGCATGCTCGACACAGGCATTCACGGTCTGGTGTTGGGACTCCTGTATCTCGCGTCAGGGCGGAACCTCTGGGCCAGCATCATCGCTCACGGCGTGACCGATACCGTCGGCATCGTGCTGATCTTTTTCGGCGTGGGTGTCTGACCGGGCAGCTCAACAAGGGATACGTCTGTAGACCTCATCAATCAGGCGGCGCTCCTGCTTCTGGACGCTTTCCGAAACAGAACCGAGGACTGGCAGGATCCCGAATCCGCCCGACAGGAAGTGCTCGCATCGCTCTCTCAAGATCGCATCAGTCGGGTCCTCGTTGACGAGTCGGGCCGTGCGCTGGGTTGGATCGGTTCTATCTTCGACTCGGGTTTCGGATTGCCGGTGTGTTGCCGGACGCGAACGGTCGCGGCAAGCCGGATATCTTCCTTGCCAAGCGCGTCGGTGCATGAGCAGAATGTGGACGCCGTGATCGAACTTGCCGATGCGACGTGCGCCGAAGACTACGAGGTGGCCCGATCACTGTTCCTGGAATATTCGGCCAACCTGGGGGTGGACCTCTGCTTTCAGGGGTTCCAGCAGGAACTCGAGCGGCTGCCCCAGATGTACGGTCCGCCCGACGGTGTCTTGATTCTCGGCCGCGACGGAGAAACCGCCGTCGCATGCGTGGGAATCCGCCGCCTCTCGGCTGACCAGTGCGAGATGAAGCGACTGTTCGTGGCAGAGCGCGCGCGGGGAGGCGGCGTCGGTCGCCGACTCACGCTCGAGGCCGTGCGGGCGGCCCGGCGACTCGGCTATTCCCGCATGGTCCTGGACACGCTCGGCGAGATGGTGGCGGCGCGCCACATCTATGCGTCGCTGGGCTTCAAGGAAACCGAGCCGTACTACGAGAATCCGGCTCCAGGTGTGCACTTCATGGCCCTCGACATTCAGTCGGCAGAGAATGCCGGCTAGCGTGCGCAGGCACCTGACAGAGGATAAATTCATTGCGGGGCAGCTGGACGTCAGCTCCTCGGTCGCCCGGTTCGACGGTATCGCGTTCGTGGCTGCCGAGTACCAGACATGAGACTCGACGCGGTCGTCCTTGACATGGACGGACTGATGCTCGACACCGAGCCGGTCTACAAGGCCGCGTGGCAGCGCGCATCGGCTGAACTCGGACACGTGCTGGACGATCGAGCCTACACAAGACTGGTCGGCCGCCAGACTCGGGACTGCGAGCTGGAACTCGTGCGGCAGTTTGGTGCTGATTTCCCCCTCGACAGATTTCGAGCGCGGTGGCCGGAACTGTGGCGAGCGGGCGCGAGGGACATCGGGATCGAGAGAAAATCCGGTCTGCTCGAGTTCCTCGACTTCGCCGAACAGCAGGGTCTCCTCATCGCCGTTGCCACGTCGAGCGAAGTGGCGTACACGGAATTCAGCCTTCGACAGGCGGGTCTCGATGGACGTTTCCGCGTTGTCGTCACCGGCGACCAGGTGGCGATCGGCAAGCCGGCTCCGGACATTTACCTCGAGGCGGCTCGAAGGCTTCACGTCGAACCCTCACGGTGCGTGGCACTGGAAGACTCGGAAGCCGGCATCCTGGCCGCAAGCAGGGCCGGGATGGTGTCGCTCTTGATCCCCGAAGGGCAACCTTCTGCGCAGGCCGCGGAGGCTGCATTTCGGGTGCTCGAGTCGCTGAACGAGGCGCGGCTCCTGGTCGCATCGCTCATCGCCGATGGACCATCGGCTGGCTGACGTCCTGCGTCATGACCGAATACGAACTCGTCTCGCCGGCCGATGTCGATGCGTGGCGCGTCTATCACGACATCCGCCGCGACGTGTTGTTTGAGGCACGAGGAAGAACCGGCCGCGGGATTGTCAGGTCACGAATCGGTGTTCATGACGAAACAGATCAGCTCGATGCGCTAGAGCTAGTGCGCGTACCGACTGAAGAAGAACCAACCACGATCAACGCAGAGACCGCAGAGACTGCAGAGTTCTTTCTCTCTACCTTGAATTCTCTGCGAACTCCGCGTGCTCTGCGTTTAACGTGGTGAAAGTTGTGGTACCACGTCAGGCAAGACATACCACTACTAGGCAAACAGGGCTATCTCACCGGCACTCTGCGTTTCAGCTCGTCGAACCAGTTCTGCACCAGAATCATCTGGGACACGATCGTTGGCGCCCGATCCTTTTGCTGCACCATGAGGAAACGGCGGCCATCCGGCGCCACGTCGTACCCGCGAATCGAAGCCGTCGCGCCGAACCGACCTTGAAACAGTACACGCGGCGCACCGGCAGAAAACGTGGGGGCAAGTGTCACTGGAACGGCCACCATCGAGGTGACATCAGCCTGACCGCCGACCGACAAGGCGGTGGTATAGAAAAGCTCTCGGCCATCGTGCGACCAGGCCGGCGCGGTGCCTCCGTCCGTCGAGATCTGCTGTCTTGGACCGGGACCGGGGAACGGTTGGACGTACACCTCCAAACGGCCCGATTCGTTGGACGCATACGCCAGCCACCGGCCATCGGGTGACAACGCCGGGTAGGCGTTGGAGAATCGGTTTTCGACGATCGGGCGCGGCTGCCGATCGCCGCCGATGGACACCGCCTGGATGGCATTACTATCTATTGGGTTGCGGACGAAAATCAGCGTTTGTCCGTCTCCCGACCATGCAGCCGCGATGTGTAGACACTCGCACGTGGTCAACCTCTCGGGCTTGCCGCTGCCATCGACCGGCTGCCAGAACAGATTCTCGTCGCCGCCCACGGCCGACCCGAAGACGAAGCGATTGCCATCGGGCGTCCACAAAGGACGCGCGTTACGGCCCTCCGACGTCACACGCGTCAGCGAGCGTCGCGCGAGATCGTAGAGCCACACGTTGCGGTCGCCGTTCGTCCAGACCAGGATGCGTCGGCCGTCAGCCGACAGCCGCGGCGACGCATACGCTCGCGCAGGCGCCGGCAACGGTTCAACAGCCCCCGTCCGATCCACCCAGACCATGAATCGCTCGGGTTCGGTAAAGATCCCGCCCGGCACGTAGAGCAGCGACCCGGATTCAGACACGCTGAATTGCCCGGCCCCGCTGTCCCACGCTTCGTTCAGCATGTTTGCGGCCTGCATGACGTCCGCGACGACGCCGACCGCGCCGCCGGTCGTCTGCAGGCGCCCCAGATCGAAAGGCGCCGCCATGAGCACGCCCCGCAGCATGTAGACGAGATGGCCCGATGCGACGTAACGGGCGTCGGCGCCCTGCTGCACAATCACCTTTCGCTCTGACGTCCTGAGCGATTGCACGACAATCTCGGTGTCGTCCCACTTCGGAAGCGGCGTATGCGTGACCGTGAACAGGACGGCGTCACCGCCGGGCAGAAGCTGAGGCAGGAGATGTTTGACTTCGCCCTTCTTCGCATCCGGCGTCGTGATGCGCTGCGGGATCCCGCCGGCGGCCGAGACGCGCCACAGCCCTTCACGGCTCCGCGAGAACACGATCGTGTCGTTCGATCCCCAACTCGCGCCGAACACCGCCGGCGTCTCGCAAATCGTCGTCGGCGGCCCGCCGCCGATCGGGACCTTCTTCAGTGCGCCGACGCTCCAGAAGCCGAGCCAGCGTCCGTCGGGCGAGAAGAACGGGCTGGCGGCGCCCTCCGTCCCCGCGATCGGCGTCGCGTCGAGTTGATCGAGCGCTCTGATGTACAGCTGCTGACGATCACCCTGAGCGCCGCTGATGACGATCGATCGTCCATCGGGAGACCAGGCCATGGCCGTGCGGCTCGGACGTCCCTCGTTTGGGGTCTTGTCCGCCACAAGCGCCTGCAGACGTTCGGCAGGTCTTACGCCCACGAGCACGCGTGCGACGTCGGTATTCCCGCCGCGTCTCACAAGTCCGGCCCCAAGAATCGCCACGACGGCGCCAACGAGAAGCCCGACCACCGCAGTCGAGAGGCTCCAGGCGACGACCCTGCGCCTTCCGCGACCAGGCACAGGCGACACGACCGCGACGGCCGGCGCGCCGCCGCTCGTCGCAATCCACTTCAGCTCGCTCCCCAAATCGCCCGCGTTCTGCCAGCGCTCGTCCGGGTCTTTGGCCAGGCATTTCTTGACGATGTGGTCGAGCGCGGAGGGGGCCAATGGCTGCAGGGCGGCGATCGGGGGCGGATCGTGTTCGAGGATCGCGGCGATCAGGCTCGCATGGCTCTTGCCCTCGAACGCTTTCTTCCCGGTCACCATCTCGAACAGGACAGCGCCGAAGGCGAAAATGTCGGTGCGCGCGTCGGCGTCCTGGCCTTCAAGTTGCTCCGGCGCCATGTACTGGAAGGTGCCCAGGATCGTCCCTTGCGCCGTCAGGTTCGGGGGCGTGGTCGGCAGCATCGAGAGCCCGGCGCCCGCAACCGCGGGCCCACCGGCTTTCGCCAGCCCGAAGTCGAGCAGCTTCGCGCCGGCCTTCGTCAGCATCACGTTGCCCGGCTTCAGATCGCGATGCACGATGCCGTGGCGATGCGCCAGGTTGAGGGCGTCCGCAATCTGAATCGCGATCTTCAGCGCCTCGTCGAGCGGCAGCGCCCCCTTCTTCAGCCGGTCGGCCAATGTCTGGCCGTCGAGCAGCTCCATCACGAGGAACGCGGTGCCATTCTGCTCGCCGACGTCGTACAACGTGCAGATGTTGGGGTGGGTCAGCCGCGAGATCGCGCGCGCTTCCCGGTCGAAGCGTTCGCGGAAGCTCGGATCGACGGAGAGGCCGTCGGGAAGAATCTTGACGGCGATCGTGCGGTCGAGCCGGGTATCGCGGGCTTTGTAGACTTCGCCCATACCGCCGGCCCCGAGGACGGACAGGATTTCGTACGGGCCGAGACGTGTGCCAGCGGACAGCGGCATGAGCGTCGCTGATTTTACTGGGGGAGTCCCCCCGAGCCATAGGAAAACCGGCTCGACGACCGACGTCAGTCAAGTCTGATGACGCCGCAGGCATCCCTGGCCGGCGCGTAGAATGAGCGCGAAAGATGGTAAGAGTTGCTGCGTATCAAGCTCCGCTCCTTCCCGGTGGCTCCATGGAGGCCATCGGCCTGATTGCCGCTCAGGTCAGAACGTGCGAATCGATCGGCGTGGAAATCCTCTGCTGCCCTGAGGGCATACTCGGCGGCCTGGCCGACTATGCGAGCCGACCCTACGAGATCGCGCGTGACGTGCGGAACGGGCAGCTTCAGCACGCGTTGGCGCCCATCGCGAGCGAAATGGTCACGACGATTCTCGGGTTCACCGAAATAGGCGAGGACGGCCGACTTTTCAACTCTGCGGCGATCGTCCGCAAAGGGGCGGTCATGGGCCTCTATCGCAAGCTGTACCCTGCGATCAACACGTCGATCTACGAGGCAGGACACGACACGCCCGTCTTCACGCTGGGCGACCTGACGTTCGGCATCGTCATCTGCCTCGACTCCACGTACCGGGCGCCGGCTCGAGCCATGGCGGATCGCGGGGCAATCGCCCTGTTCGTACCCACGAATAACTGTCTGCCCCCGGCGAAGGGCGGAATCGATATCGTCGAACACGCGAGAAACACGGACATCGCGCGGGCCAGAGAATATGGGGTGTCGGTCATTCGCGCCGATGTCGCCGGCCGGGTTGACGGCCTCGTGTCTTACGGGTCGTCCGGTATCGTCGATCGCAACGGCACCGTGTTGCACGCGGCGAAGCCCCTCGAAGTGGGACTGGTCGTTGCGGAGATTGAAACGAAACCCCTGCCTCTCAACGATGCTGAAGCCTAGACGACTTGCCGCGCGATCACGGACGACATCCCTGAAAAACACGATCACCGCGGCGCACGCAGTGACCGCCGAGAATTCCGTTTGAATGCCTCTAAATACTGCGAGCGTTGCGAGCGCTGCGGTGACCGTGGGGAGTATTTGTCGTCGTGTTTGCCGAATTGAGGCGGCGGATCGCGGTCGCCGCTTGGAAGCGCCAACTACACAGTTGTGGAAGATGCTCTATGAGATCGAGGCATCAACCGCATTCTTGCGCAATCGAATGGCCCGCCACGAGACGGTCATCAGCCAGGCCGCATAGCTCAGCACCACCAGGCGGTTGAGCCATCCGTTCCACGAGCCGGGACCGAAAACGCGGCCGCTCGATCTGACCGCGATGAGATGGACCAACATCACGGCGACGCTTATCCACATGAGGTGGGTCGTCCATCGAATCGAACGTATTGCGGCGCGCCATGCCTGGCGGCGTCCAAGACTTCGGCTGACAAGGAGACCAGCGATTGGAAGGCCGGGAATCAATATCGCTCCGCCCAGACTATGAAGCATTCCCTCCCTCGTCATGTCTTCCGGCTCGGTCGTGACGGGATCCGCGATAAACGTGCCGCCCACGACCAGAGCCGCGGCGACGACAAGAAGCAGGCCGAGCGCGATCCACCCGCCGGGGGTTTCGATCTCGGAGCGAAGGGCAGCAACGAGCGCAACGCAGCTGAGGGCCATCGAAAAGAATGCGATCCTCATGACCCAGCCGTAATCTCCGATCTCGTATTCACTGCCCATGCGCCATGAAGGATCGAGCTCCGGTTTGAGGACGTGCAACATAGCAAACAAGACAACGAACGCGGCGGCGGCCGCAAATGACACGCGAGCCGCCAGCAAGGAACTTGACGTCATCGACAAATCCTCTTTCGTATGTTCGATTCGATGGCATTATTCACTTTTTTCGCCTCAAATACTCAACTCTCAACTTGGCGTGGCGCGTGGAAACGCCTGAGGTCGCCCTCACCATCTATGTGCTGTTCGCATTGCTCGCCTTTGTGTGGCGAGGATGGCGGCAGTATCGACGGACGGGCGATCACGGGTTTCGAGGCGTCTCCGGCCGGATTGGCTCAATCGAGTGGTGGGGCGCCGGCCTTCTGACGGCTGGCGCATGCGCTGGTCTCGTGGCGCTCGTGGTCGAGCTGGGGGACGGCGGCACGCGGTTCACGTTCGTGCTGCCTGTGGCTGCGCGCGTCGGCGGCCTCGCCCTGATGGTGCTCGGCTCCGTGTTCACTCTCGTCGCACAGGTTGAGATGGGCTCCTCGTGGCGCGTTGGAGTCGATTCGTCCGAAATCACCGATCTGATCACGACAGGCCCTTTCCGATGGGTACGCAATCCCATCTTTGCGGCGATGCTGGTGGTATTGGTCGGCCTGCTGTTGACGGCTCCGAACATCATCGCCTGCTTCGCCCTCGTCGCGTCGCTCGCCGGAATCGAGCTTCATGTGCGAGTCGTCGAGGAGCCGTACTTGATCCGCGTTCACGGCGAGCGCTATCTTTCCTATGCGCGGCGGGTCGGTCGGTTCGTGCCTGGACTCGGACGCATCACATGAGAAGGAGGATGACGTCACATGTCTCGCCCAGTAAAGAGCCGGCGCCCAGGTTCAGCGAAGCGGCCCGCGACACCTACGCCAGGCCGAGCGCTTGCAGGGCAGGTGGCTGTCGTCGCCGGCGCCACGCGCGGCGCCGGCCGTGGTATCGCGCGAGCTCTTGGCGAGGCGGGCGCGACCGTGTACTGCACCGGCCGCAGTGTGCGCGGCAATCCGTCGCCGTACCAGCGGCCTGAAACCCTCGACGAAACCGCCGAGATGATCAACGCGGCGGGCGGCACGGCGATTCCGGTGCGCGTCGACCACACGGTGGAATCCGAGGTGGAGGCCCTCTTCGGGCGCGTCGATCGCGAACATGGCCGGCTTGACGTCCTCGTCAACAGCATCGCCGGCGAGGAACCGATGATGGGCCAGTGGGGATCGTTCTGGAAGACCGACTTGAACAACGCCGACACCGTCTTCAGACAGTCGCTCCTCTCACACATCATCACGGCGAAGTACGCCGCGCCTCTCATGATTCGCCGGCGCCGGGGTGTGATCGTCGAGGTGACCGAAAACGACATCCTGTCCGCCGGCGGCAACCCGATGTCACAGTCGGTCAAGCTTGGGCTCAAAGGACTCGCGCTCAACATGGCCACGGAGCTCAGACCGCACAACGTGGCCGCGATGGCCATCACGCCTGGGTTTCTCCGGTCCGAGGCGATGCTGCAACACATGGGGATAACCGAGGCGAACTGGCGAGACGGCGGCAAGGAGGACAGGAACTTCCTCGAATCCGAGTCGCCCCTTTTCGTCGGACGGGCCGTGGCGGCGCTCGCCCAGGATCCGAGCGTCCTCAACCGAACGGGTCAGCTGCTCAGCTCGTGGCAACTCAGCCGGGATTATGGGTTCACCGACTACGACGGCCGCCGCCCTGACTGGGGAAAGCTGGCGATCGATTTCTCGGGACTGCCTCCAGCGCTCGTGGACATGTTCAGAACCGGCACCCAGATTCAGATCGAGTGGCTGAGCACTCTTGCGAGGCGCACGCGAGAATTTCGCGCCAAGATTCCGAAGGCGTCAGCATCACGTCGAAAGCCCCCGGTTCGTCGAAAGAAGGCGGTCAAGAGGCGCCGGCCGCGAGGGTGAGCCTCGGGATCCGCAAGGTCAGCGATTGGGAGACACGCTCGCGCAGACACAAGTGGTTGAAGGCGCCGGCGCCAGAGACTTCGTCAAATCGTTTCAGGACTGGCTCATGGGTTTCGGCGCCGAATTCGGCCGCGGAGTCGGACGGCGAAGCCGCGCTCCGGTGCGGACCGATCGCGCGGCTTGAAGCGACCACAGCGGCGACGCCTGATAGAAGGAGGAGACAGGAATGGGCACTCAGTTGAATCCAGGCGGAAGCCCATGGGTCCGCTTCGCGCTAGCTCTCACATTCGTTGGCGCAGCGTCCACGGCCCATGGGCAGCAAACGATCTTCCTGCTTCGGCATGCGGAGCGCGTCGAGTATCAATCGGCCGATGGGGTGCTGTCGGAAAGCGGGAAGGAGCGCGCCCGGTCCCTCGCGCGACTCCTCGCGGATGCGGGCGTCACCGCCATCTACACGAGCGAACGGATACGGACCATTCAGACGGCGGAGCCGCTGGCCCAGATCCTGGGCAAGATGCCGACGCCCGTGGGCGGTCCGGATCAGGTCGCGGCTACTCTCCGCCTGGTTCGCGAGCGGGATAGTGACGGAATCGTGGCGATCATCGGCCATTCGGATAGCGTGCCGCTGTTCCTCAAGGCGCTCGGCTATTCACGCGACGTCGTGATCGGGCCACGGGAGCACGACGACCTCTTCGTGATCGTTCCGGCGGCCGCTGGTCAGCCGACAGTCCTGCGTCTGAACTATTAGCGCGATGAATTCGCCACCAAGCCTGACCGCGTCGTGATCGCGTGGGTGAGGCATCAAGGTCACCGGTCGTCCGACCGCAGGGCTCGCGTCGCCAATGGGTGTCGTCGGAGTCATTGCGATGGGCTCCGCGATGGGATTTGCATCTGGCGTAGTTGTTTGGGCGATTGCGATCCGCGGCACGCGCTCCGGTTATCCTCTTGCGACGTGAGGCCCTCAGCGCCGGAACCCATCGCCGAGCTCGTGGATGTGCTGGCCGCCATGTCGGGCGCCGTCGCGGTCGTGCTGGGCGGATCGCGTGCGCTCGGGTTGAGCGACGCGGGAAGCGACTGGGACCTCGGCCTCTACTACCGGGGCGCGATCGATCTGGCCGCGCTGGCTGCGCGAGGCGAGGTGTACTCTCCTGGCTCGTGGGGGCGCGTGATGAACGGCGGCGCCTGGCTCCGAGTTGGGGGCGAGAAAGTCGACGTGCTCTTGCGCGACCTCGATGCCGTGGAACACTGGACACGCCGTGCCGAGCAGGGCGAGTTCGAGGTGGACGCCCTGCTCGGGTACCTTGCCGGCGTTCCGACGTATGTCCTCAGCGCGGAGCTCGCTTCGTGTCGGCTGCTTCACGGCGATATCCCCGCAGTACCGTTTCCGTCGAAGCTCGCTGCCGCCGCCCCGCCGCGGTGGCGCGTCTGCCGGTCGTTCAGCCTCGACTACGCGCGCATGCACGCGAAGCGTGGCAACCTCGTCGGGGCAACCGGGCAAGCGGCGAAGGCCGTCATGGAAGAGGCGCACGCGAGACTGTGCGAGCGCCGCCAGTGGGTGTGCAATGAGAAGCGGTTGATCGAAACCGCGGGTCTTGCAGGCCTGCACGCGCTCTTCGGGCAAGTCCCAGTTCAGCCCGCGGACCTGCTCGAGTGGGTCGATCTCGTCGCGGAGCAACTCGGAGTGCCGGCTGGCGAGACGACGCCCTGGAAATGATCAGCTGTGCGGCAGGTACGGGTCGGGAACGACGCGCTCGAAGAGCGCCACGATCTTGAAGGGGCCCTTGAGGCCCATCCCTTCATTCGTCACGGTCATGCGTCTTCCCGTCATCGGAAATCCGGTACGTGCCTTTCCCCAGAACCTTGCCGTCGACCTCGGCCCCGCCTTCCAGAGTGTGTGCATCGGGCCGGCTGCCAAACGCGATGGCGCCCGGAGGAACGCCCGGAATCGGACGGCCGTTCAGATCGACGATCGGACGACGCTTGCCGTCGGCGTTGATAGGCATCGGCCGTTCCGCCACCGCCTGCCCGTCTTTGATTCCGTACCCCACCAGGAGGTAACCCGTCTCCGTGGCTTCGATTCGCAGGAACGCCTGCTGGGGCCTATAGGCCGGGTCCCAATGTGATTTTTCGTTGTTGGCTTTCCAGGTTCCCTCAAACAGATCGGCAGCCATGGTGAACTCCTTCAAGTGATCGGTCCATGCCGAGAGATATTCCAAGGGGAAGTGCAGGGCCAGATCGGCAAACAGTCGCATGAGGCCGACGACGCCCTGCTCGCGCCAGACCAGGGGCGCGACGTCCTCTCCGAGCCGTTCGAGGCCGTCGCCGCAGATCATCCGGAACTCGTGAGGAAACGCGCGCGCCAGACGGCGGTAGATCCGGCCGCAACCGCTCACCCACCGGCTCACGAGCGCGCCTCGCGCTGACGCCTGGCGTGAAGGATGCGGACGAGGTCCTTCAGCCGCTCACTCTCGAGGTCGAGGACGCGCCGACCCAGGGCTGTCAATTTGTAGTACCGCCGGCGCGCATCGTCGAGCTCGGGCGCCGGGCGCTCTTCGGATTCGACGATCAATCCTTCCTTGATGAGCCGCTTCAACGAGCCGTACAGGGTGGCCGGCCACAGGCGCACCTTGCCGTCGCTGCGCTCCAGCACGTCCCGCATGATGCCGTAGCCGTGCTGCTCGCCGTCCACGAGGGAGACCAGGATGTGAAACCAATGGCCCTTGAGCGGCAGAAAGGCGTCGGGCTTCTTCCGGACCATGGAGACACTGTATATCAATCTATATCGATATGAGTCAAGCCTATTCGGTGGACGGCAGACGCCGAGCGCCTCATAGGCCGGCCAGGCGAGCCGCCGGCAGGACGACTCTCGCGACGAAGGCCGCCCGCCGGGGGATGTTGACTCTGGTTGGGGGCCGGCCTTGCAGGAGCGACTGCAGGATTCGCGCGGCTGCCTCGTCGGCGCTGATCACCCATGGCTTCCACGGCGCCTTGGCCATCTTGGTGTCCACGAAGCCGAGGCGCACGTTGACCACCGACACGCCCGTGCTTCGAACCGCGTCGGCGAGCCCCTCCAGGTAGTACGTCATGCCGGCTTTGGAGGCCGCGTAGGCCGGAGCAATCCGGGATGGCACGATGTCAGCGAGACTGGAAAGGCCGGCAAGGACGGCGTGACCATCGGCCGCCATCCGGGGGAGTATCCTCTCGACTGTCCTGGCGAGGCCCATCAGGTTGACGTCGAGCGTCGCCACGTCCTGTGGCAGCGCGTCCATCGAGAAGTGATCGCCGATGCCGGCGCAGTAGACGCACAGGCGAATGCGGCCCGAAGGCAGTGCCGCGTCGAGTCTGGCTCCGTAGTCCGCGCTCGAAACATTCAGGACGACATGGCGGTAGGCGTTATGAGAGATGACCGACGGGCTTTTCGAAACGCCAGTGACGGCGAATCCGCGTTCGAGGAGCCGTCTCGTCATGGCGAGTCCGATGCCGTCCGAGTTCCCGATGAGAACAGCGACGTCGCTCACGCCTCACGCTCCTGCCCCAAGGGCGTCAAGAAGTTCTTGCGCTCGCGGAGTGTCCTATGATCATCCTAGACCCGAGCGGTGCGCGGATGCCTATGCAAACTGATCGCACGGTCGGCCGGCGCGCATTCCTGGTAGCGGGCGCCGGGCTCGCCGCCGGCGCGATTCTGGGCACCGCGGACGCTCGAGGCGTTGCCGCGGTTGCGCGTCACCGGATTCGACCTCTTGCCGGTGCGAGCCACGGAACGGACCGTGTGGCTCATCGTGCGCGTGCGGACGGATGCCGGACTGACCGGGCTGGGCGAGGCCTCGGACGCGTTCGGGTTTGCCAACACGACGAAGCAGGACGCCGCGCGAATGGAGTCGGAGTTGCGCGGATTCTTCGGGCTCATCGACGGGAAGTCGCCGCTCGAGATCGGCGCCTATCGCCAGCAGGGCGAGCCCCTCGTCGCGAAGGGAGGCCTCGTATGCGGCCACGGCGTTCAGCGCGATCGAGCAGGCGTTGTGGGACCTGGCCGGGAAGGCGCTGGACGTGCCGACCTGCACGCTGTTCGGCGGGAGAGTGAGAGACACGCTCCAGGTCTATGCCAACGTCAATCGCGCGACGAAGCCGCGCACGCCGGCGGGATTTGCGGCGGCGGCGAAGGCGGCCGTGCAGCGACGGATTCCGAGCCGTGAAGGCCGCGCCGTTCGACGGGTTTCCCGCCACCCGGTTCACCGGCAGCCGCCATCGACGCGGCCGTGGAGAACGGCATTGCCTGCGTGGCCGCCATGCGCGAGGCCATCGGGCCAGAGGTCGAATTGATGGTCGATTGCCACAGCTTCTTCGATGTGCCGCTCGCCGAGCGGGTCGCGCGCCGACTCGAGCCGCAGCAGCTGGCGTGGTACGAAGAGCCGGTGCCGCCGGAACGAGTTGAAGAGACACGCGAGATTCGGCGCCGGATCCGGCAGCCGATGGCGGGCGGCGAGATCCTGTACGGTGTCGCCGGATTCGCGCCGCTCAGCCGCAACCAGACGGTCCACGTGATCATGCCGGACGTCAAACACTGCGGCGGGCTGCTCGAACTGACGCGGATCGCCGCGGTGGCCGAGAACGATGGCGTCACCGTCGCCCCACACAACCCGAGCGGCCCGGTATCGACGGCGGCCAGTATTCAAGTGTGCGCCGTGCTGAAGAACTTCCGCCTGCTCGAGTTCCAATGGGGCGAGGTGGAGTGGCGGCACGACATCGCTGAACCCGCCCGAACGGTTCGAGAACGGACGATTCGGGTGCCGGATCGGCCGGGCTTCGGGATCGAGCTCAACGAGAAGGTCGTCCGCGCTCACCTGATGTGACCGCCTTCTTCTTCCGAGCTATCATCACGACATCATGAAATACCTTGCGTGGCTCGTCGCGCTCTTCGTCATCGTGGCCGGCGTGGCCGGCATGATCGCGCCCGATCGCGTGATGGGCCTGGCGTCGTACGTCCTGACGCCTGCAGGGCTCCTCGGAATCGCCGTACTCAGAATCAGTATCGGCGTCGTGCTCATCATGGTGGCTCCAGGTACTCGTGCACCGAGGACGCTGCAGGTAGCCGGCGCCGTCATCCTCCTGGCAGGGCTGGTGACGCCGCTCTTCGGCGTTGAGCGCGCGCGAGCGGTGTTCGACTGGGAGGTCGCTCAGGGGCCCGTGCTTATTCGCGCCGGGGCGGCGGTGGTTGTGGCGATCGGCGGCCTCCTCGCGTTTGCCCTCGCGTTCCGCCGAAACAGCCTCACAAGATGAGCGACGAACGGACATGACGCTGGTCTCGCTGAACACGGGACGTCCTCGTGATGTCGAGTGGAACGGTCAGACCGTCCGTACGTCCATCTGGAAAACCGCCGCGGGAAGGCCGGCTGCGGGTGGCCTCGCTCAACATCGATACTGATGAGCAGTCGGACCTCACCGTGCACGGAGGACCGGTCAAGGCGGTGTACGTGTACCCCTCCGAACACTACCAGTTCCTGGCGGCGAGAGCTTCCCGGCGTGGAGTTGCCGTGGGGCGCGTTCGGCGAGAACCTCACGACGGAAGGCCTGCTCGAAACCGACGTCAGCATCGGCGATCGCATTCAGGTGGGCAGCGCCGAGTTTTCCGTCACGCAGCCGCGCCAGCCATGCTTCAAGTTGGGGATCAGGTTCGGCCGGGACGACATGATCAAACGTTTCCTGGCGAGCGGCCGCTCGGGCTTCTATGTGGCCGTCCTTCGAGAAGGCGACGTCGCCAAGGGCGATCGCATCGCATTCACGCAGCGAGCCGACGATAGCCTG
Organism: uncultured Acidobacteriota bacterium; assembly: GCA_963755195.1. Classification (GTDB taxonomy): domain Bacteria; phylum Acidobacteriota; class Vicinamibacteria; order Vicinamibacterales; family CAVVIG01; genus CAVQJU01. Next base: position 94,142 of record CAVWIZ010000006.1, read on the forward strand.
ACGGTCAGCGCCATCATGGCGCTTCGTGTCGGCGATTCGGTGCAGCAGGATGTGTTGAAGCGCGCCGCATTGTTGCCCGCGCTGCCTGAGGGCTGGAAGGACCATTTCAGGAAGCGCCTGTCCGAGGATGAGCGGCGATGAGGTAGGATTCTGCCTCACACCATGATCAAACATCACCTCGCGGCGGTGACCTTCGCAACTTTTTCTACAGGGGCGGTACTCAGCATCGCCGCGGCCGCGCAACAGCCGCCGCAGAACCTGCCAACGCCGCTCGTCAAGGAGAACGTCACCGTCAAAGTGTCCGCCAACGCCTACGTGATTCCCGACGGCAACGTCGTGCTCGTGCCGAACATCGGGATCGTCGTCGGCGCCAGGGCCACGCTCGTCGTCGATACCGGCATGGGCCCGCGCAACGGCGAGGCCGTTCTGAGAGAGGTGGCCAAGGTCAGCAAGAACACGGAGCTTTATCTCGTGACCACGCATTTCCATGCGGAACACGTCGCGGGCATTGCGGCGTTTCCACCTGCCACGAAGTTCGTGATCTCGAAGCAGCAGCAGAAGGATCTGGACGAGCTCGGTCCGGATCTCACCAAGAGGTTTGCCGGCTTCTCGCCTGCGATCGGGGAACTGTTGAAGGACGCTCCGGTCCGGCGTGCGGATGTGCTCTTCGATCGCGAGTACACGATCGATCTCGGTGGCGTCAGCGTCCGGCTGCTCGCGCTGGGATCGACGCACACGCCAGGCGACACGATGGTGTTCGTCGAGCAGGACCGCGTGCTGTTTGCCGGCGACGTGGTGATGGTCAAGGCGCCCGTCGCGTTCGGCCAGACCTCGAGCGCCGCAACGTGGGTGGACGTGCTCAAGCAGATCGAGCCTCTTCGGCCGGCGGTTGTCGTCCCCGCGCACGGCCCCGTGGGCGACGGAGGCGCGGTCGGCCAGCAGCGTGCGCTGATCGAGACTCTGCAGGCTCGTGTTCGTGAGCTCAAGACGCAGGGACGGACGGTGGACGAAGCGGCGACGACGCTGACGGCTGAGTTTCAATCGCAGCATCCGGACTGGACGGCTCCGAACCGCGTCGGCGCGATCGTCCGATCGCTCTACGCCGAGCCGTCGCGCTGAAACCACGGCGCTGCGCTGAGCGCGCAGCGACTCGCTTCGCGTGGCGCGACCGGAGCTCAATCGTCCATTGATACAGGAGGAACCATGAAGTTTCTGGCCGCTCTGACGATGTGTGTCGCGATGGCCGTGATGGTCACCGCTGACGGCGTGCCGACGGTTGTCACGTACATCCCCCACGACAAGGTGTCGGCCACGATGGCCAAAGGCGGATCGATCCTCAACGACCACGGCCTCATCCTCCTGGCTCAGCGCCGCGACGCGGGCGAGGTTGAAGTGCACGCGAAGACGAACCACGTCTTCATCATTGTCGAGGGCGAAGCCACCTTCGTGACGGGTGGCACGCTGGTGGGCGCCAGGGACACCGCCCCCGATCAGATTCGCGCGTCGCGCGTTGAAGGCGGCGAGACCCACCACCTGACGAAGGGCGACGTGATTACGATTCCGGCGAAGACGCCGCACTGGTTCAAGGAAGTGCCCACGCAGACGATCGCTTACTACGCCGTGAACATGGACCGGCCATGACGTCCGGCAAGTGACCACGCAGGACCTCCACGACCTGGCGGGAGACACGTCGCCTGCAGTCGGTACGCCCCTCGCGGAATTCGCCATAGACGAAGCGTTCGTCGCTCGATTGCTGGCGGATCAACACCCGGACCTGGCGCATCTGCTCCTTGCGGGAAGTGGGCGAGGGCTTCGACAACGCGCTGTTTCGCCTGGGCGATGATCTGGCCGTCCGTCTCCCAAGTCGATCGGCCGCGGCGCCGCTGATTCTCCACGAACGAACCTGGCTGCCGCATCTCGCGAGCCGGTTGTCGCTGCCGGTGCCGACGCCGTGCCGCAACGGAACGCCGGCGCTCGGCTACCCGTGGCACTGGAGCGTGGTGCGCTGGCTGCCGGGTTTGCCGGCGGACCAGCACGTAATCGATCCCGCACAGACCGCCGCCTTCGCGGCCTTTCTGCGCTCGCTGCACGTTGCCGCGCCGTTTGGTGCGCCAATCAATCCGTTCAGGGGTGTGCCGCTCGGTGATCGCGCCGCGACGGTCGAAGCACGCATGCGCCGGATTGCCGGGAGGACCAGCCTGATCACGCCCAGGGTCAGAGACATCTGGGAGCAGGCCCTGCAGTCACCGATCGACGTGGCTCCGACCTGGCTCCACGGGGACCTGCACCCGCGCAACGTGCTGGTTGAGGATGGAGTGATCACCGGGGTTATCGATTGGGGTGACATGACGTCGGGCGATTGCGCCACCGATCTGGCATCGGTCTGGATGCTCTTTGACACATCGGACGCCCGCCGGAATGCGCTGACCGCGTACGCGGGTCTTTCGGCGGCCACCCTGCAGCGCGCCAGGGGCTGGGCGGTGCTGTTTGGCGTCATGTTCCTGGATACAGGGTTGATCGATAATCCACGCAACGCCGCGATCGGCGAACAGATTCTCCGTCGCGTCGCAGCGCGGTGACCGTGGGGGTATTCGACGTGAAGCGGCTTATGCTAGGGGTCGCAACGACGAGAGGCAGGACCGTCATGAAAACGACGTCCAGGACTTTGAGACGAGCGGCGCTGCTGGTCACCGGTTCTCTGATGCTGGCCGGAACAGCGCACGCGGACGAAATCAAGGTGATGACGTCCGGCGCCCTTACCGCGGCGTATCTTGAAGTCGTCCCGGTCTTTGAACGCACGACGGGGAACCACATCGTCACCGCGTTCGGCGCCTCGATGGGGGGCGCTCACGACTCCATCCCGAGCCGGCTTCAGCGTGGCGAACCCGTGGACGTCGTCATCCTGGCGGGATCCGCGCTGGACGAGCTCATCGCACAGGGCAAGGTCGTGGCCGGCAGCCGCGTCGATCTCGCGCGGTCGAGCATCGGCATCGCGGTGCGGGCGGGAGCACCGAAGCCCGACATCAGCTCGGCCGAGGCGCTCAAGCGCGCGCTGCTTCACGCGAAATCGATCGCGTACTCGGCCAGCGCCAGCGGCGTGTATGTTTCGACCGAAATGTTTCAGCGCCTCGGCATCGCCGGTGAGATGTCGGGGAAAACCAGGCGCATCGACCGCGAGCCTGTCGGCGCCGTGGTCGCGCGAGGAGAGGCCGAGATCGGCTTCCAGCAGATCAGCGAGCTGCTGCCGGTGCCAGGAATCGACTACCTTGGACCGCTGCCGCCCGACCTGCAGAGAGTCACGGTGTTTTCGGCCGGCGTCGCGGTTGGCGCGAAGAACGGAGCGGCGGCACGAGCGCTCATCACCTTCCTCGCGTCGCCAGAGATCACCCCTGTTATCAAGAAGAGCGGCTTGGAGCGCTGATGCCCGATCAAAAACCGTTTTCGACCGTTGCGAGCGAGCTCCTGGAGAGCGTGGAGGACGCGCTTCCGACGCTCCGTGCGATATCCGAGCGCGACGCCGCGCTGCCTCGCGCGCCCTGGCAAGTGGTCGCCCAAGCAGGTGATCGGTCACCTGATTGACTCGGCGGCCAACAACCACCAGCGGTTCGTCCGCGCGCAGCAGGGGCCGTTGGTGTTTCCGCCCTATGCGCAAGACCACTGGGTCGGCTGCCAGCGCTATCAGGATCGTCCATGGGACGAGATTACCGGTCTCTGGTACGCCTACAACCGTCATCTGGCGCACGTCATCAGGCAGATCCCGGAAGACCGGCAGCTCGTGCCCTGCACGGTTGAGGAAAACACGCCGGTCACGCTCGGGTTTCTGGCAGACGACTACGTCAGGCATCTGCGCCACCATCTCTCGCAAGTGGGCGCGTGAACACCCGGCGGAATGGAGACGACATGACGACGTGCGCGAAGGCTGGGAGCCTCACCACATTGCGCCTGGCACTCGCAGGCGCTGTTGCGGGCGTGCTGCTGTTCGCGAATGGACCGCTGCAGCCGGCGTCCGCGGCAACCGTGCCGATGCCAACGGTCACGGGTCCCGTCGTGGCCCCCGGTCTCATGTATCCCGACCCGCCGGTCAGCATCGTCGCCGGCGCCGTCAGGGTGGAGGATTTTCCTTACCTCACCGAGGAGTATTTCGTGTCGGGCGAGGTGAACGGGTCGCCATACAAGACGCGAATGATTGTGCGGCGTCCGAGCGACGCGGCCTCGTTCAGCGGGGTCGTCGTGGCCGAGGCGCTGCACGCGGGTGGCCGCTCGCTCGTCTTCGAGTGGTCGCGGCTGTCGATCCTGACGCGGCGCCACATGTTCGTCGAAATCGTGCACAGCGCGCCGAACATCACCCTTCTCAAGACATTCAACGCCGAGCGCTACGCGGCGCTCGCGATTTCGGCGGGGCAGACGAACGAAATCATCGCCCAGGTCGGGCGGCTGATCAAGAGCCGCAGCGGGCCGTTCGCGCCGTATGCTGTTCAGCGCGCAACGCTCATGGGAACGTCGGCATCGAGCGGCACGGTGCGTGCGTATCTCGAGGCGCACCCGAACCTGCGGATGTCAGACGGCGGTCCCGTCTTCGATGGGTTCCTGCTGACCAGCACCAACGGCAACACGCCGCTGCCCATCGTGGACGTGCCGATGATTCAGATGCCGACGCAGACCGAAGTCGTCACGTGGGCGCAGGCCGGCATCAGTTATCGCCGGCCCGACAGCGACGCTCCAGGCAACCGCTTCAGACTGTACGAAGTGGCGGGGATGCCGCACAACAACTCGCGCGACAGCCCGGCCTTTCTGAACGATCCCTGCAGCTTGCCGGTCACGAATTTTCCCGCGGGCGCATTCACGGCGCTTGCGCTGAATTATCTCGTGGACTGGATCGTCGCTGGCAAGACCCCGCCGCATGCGCCGCCCATCAGTGTCGATCAGGATCCGGCAAACGACGGTTCATATCTGGCGCTCGACGAGTTCGGCAACGCCAAGGGCGGCATTCGAAACGTGTGGGTCGACGTGCCCACCGCGATCAACGGTGTGTTCGGCAAGGGGAAGACGCCGGCGACCGATCGCCTGTGCCTGCTGGCGGGCACGAAGGTTCCGCTCCCGGAGGCGACGCTGCGAAAGTTGTATCGCCACGCGGGCCCAGTATCAGAGTCGCGTGAACGAGCGTCTCGCCGAGCTCATTCGCGACGGCTGGTTCCTCCCCGAGTACGCGGATCTTGTCCGCGAGGACGTGAAGACCACCAACATTCCCTGACGGAGGAGGCGATGGCTGGCGTGACACCGGCAAGAATGGCCGGCGAGATCGAAGGCGATTTTGTGGTGTTCCTGATCGGCATGCGCGTCAACAAGCTCTGGAAGATCCACAAGTGGCTCCCGGTGTTTCTGGCCATGCCCCGCATGTTGAAAGAGCTGGAAGCGCACCCCGAAAGCGGCTTTCTCGGGCACATCATGGGGTTCAAGCTCATCGTTCAATACTGGCGATTGTTTGACCACCTGGAAGCGTATGCCCGAAGCCAGAACGGCGAGCACTGGCCGGCCTGGGTGGCGTTCAACAAGCGAACCGGGAGCAGCCGCGGTGACGTGGGCATCTGGCATGAGACATATCGCGTCCGGGCTGGCGAATATGAAACCGTCTACAGCGGGATGCCGCCGCTCGGTCTTGGAAAGGCGGGCAAGCTCGTGCCGGCGACCGGCGGACGAGAATCGGCCAGGGGCCGAATAGGTACAAGTGGGTGAGCATGCCGGCACACGCGATAGCCATTGAGCTCGTGCCGTACGGGCCTCAACATATCCGCGCGCTCATCGAAGGGCTCGACGCCTACGAGAAGAGCTTTGGCATTCCTCCCGCAGAAGGACTCAGGGACTTCGTCGACTCGGGCGAGGCGTCGCCGGCTTTCATGGCGAAACTTCTGGCGGCGACAACCGCGGATCCATGGATGCATGGATTCGCCGTCGTGCACACGGCCGACCGCGTCGTGATCGGGTCAGGTGGGTTCAAAGGTCCGCCTGACGCGGACGGCTGCGTCGAAATCGCCTATGGCATCGTGCCTTCGTATCAGGGCCGCGGATTCGCCACAGACACGGCGCGGGCGCTGACGAGGTATGCCTTCGGCAGCGGCCTGGTTCGCACCGTCCGCGCTCATACGCTCCCGGAGCCGAACGCCTCGACCCGCGTCCTCACCAAGTGCGGGTTCACGCGCGTCGGCGAGGTCGTTGAGCCTGAGGATGGCCTGGTCTGGCGATGGGAGAAATCCGAGGGCGGAGCCGCCTCGCTCTTTCTCGAGCTCTCGCGCGACTTCCTTCGCACGGAGTACCGGACGAAGCTCCGGGCCGCCGTCGAGGCGCTTCCCGCTGATGCCGTCTGGTGGCGCCCGAACGATCAGTCGAACAGCGTCGGCAACCTGCTGATTCATCTGGCGGGCAACATCCGGCAGTGGATCGTACGCGGCATTGGCGGCTCGCCCGGCTCGCGAAACCGGGACGCCGAGTTTGCCGCACGCGGCGGCCCGCCCGCCGCCGAACTTCTGGCCGACCTCGAGCGCGCCCTCGCCGAAGCCGACGACGTCCTCGCGCGGCTCTCGCCCGGAGATCTGTTGGAGCGACGCGCGATCCAGGGGAGAGACGTGACAGTGCTCGAGACCGTCTACCATGTCGTCGAGCACTTCTCGCTGCACCTCGGTCAGATCGTGCTGGTGGCGAAGCTTCACGCCCCGGGAACGATAAAGTTCTACGACGATGCGGGAGGCCTGGCGCGGGAGATCTGGAGAGACCTGGTTCGTCCCGCATAGGACGAAGACGAATCCATGGAAATAGCTTTTCTGCGGGCGATCAACGTCGGCGGCCGGACCGTGAAGATGGAAAAGCTGCGAGGGCTGTTCGAGGAGATTGGCTGCAAGCGCGTCGAAACCTTCATCAACAGCGGCAACGTCATCTTCACTTCACCATCTCGCAGTTTGGGCGCACTGGAGCGGAGGATTGAAGAACACCTTCTCGAGTCGCTCGGCTACGAGGTCAAGACGTTCGTTCGCACCGTGTCTGAGGTTGATGCGATCGCCAGGCACCAGTCGTTTCCCGCGTCGCAGATCAAGACCGCGGCCGCGCTCAACGTGGCGTTCATGGCCGAGCCCTTGACGGCCGGTGCGAAGGCGTCCCTGAATGGGTTGAAGACCGAGATCGACGACTTTCACGTGAACGGCCGTGAGGTGTACTGGCTGTGCCGGAAGAGGCAGAGTGAATCGAGATTTACCAACATGATTTTCGAGAAGACGCTGAAGGTCCGGGCGACGTTTCGCGGCATCAATACCGTCGAGAAGCTTGCGGCCAAGTATGCTCGTGACATCGTGAAGGGCTAGACAAAAGGAGGGGCCATGGCGGGACGCAGTATTCTGGCCATCGTCAGCGGCTTTGTCGTGATCGCCGCGCTGTCGTTCTCGGCCGACTGGGCAATCGGCTATATGTGGCCGGGTCTCTTTGACGCGGCAGGCCGAACCGAGAGCGTCGGGCTGCTCACGTTCACCCTCGCCTACGTAGCGCTGTTCGCCGTGCTCGGATGCTATCTCGCCGCCCGCCTCGCCCCGAATCGGCCCATGCAGCACGCACTTCTCCTGGGAGGCGTGGGCCTTCTGTTCAGCGTGGTCGGAACGATTGTGGCCTGGGCCTCGGCGCCGGCTTGGTACCATGTCGTCGCGCTCGCGCTGGTGATGCCATACGCGTGGGTCGGCGGGCACTTGCGAATGCTTGAACTGACAAAGCTGCGGGGTCACACATGATCAAACCAGTGACGGCGCTGCTGATGACGGCGCTCGGTGTTGCCGCTGTCGCGACGGCCTGGCCGCTTGCGGGAGCCGAGCGTGCGGGATGGGATCGCGAAGCGGCGGCCACGTATCTCGACGCGCGGATGGACGCCTGGTTTGCCAACGCGACGAAACTTCGAACCGGCGAGGGCACGACCGCCTGCGTCTCGTGTCACACGCCGATGCCGTACGCGCTGGCTCGACCTGCGTTGAGGCGGGCCCTGCGCGTCAGCACGGCCACGTCCTTGGAAACGAAGCTCCGCGATGAAGTCACTCGGCGGGTGGACACGTACGGCACTCACCAGCTGCTCTACGAGATGAACGAGGACAAGAAGGCCGAGTCGCGCGGCACTGAAGCTGTCCTGAACGCGCTCATCCTGGCGAGCGGGGATGCCGCGGAGCGCCGGCGCGAGCCCAGCGAGGCCACGCGAAAAGCCATGGCGCGCTTGTGGGAAACCGAGCGGCCGGACGGCGCCTGGGACTGGCTGAACTTCAAGCTCGAGCCCTATGAAACGGTGGACGCCGTGTACCACGGCGCAACGCTCGCGGCGCTGGCGGCAGGCATGGCGCCTGGTCTCCAGACGGCGCCAGACCCGGCGGCGTCGGTGGGCCTCGGCAGGTTGCGCGTCTATCTCCGAGACAAGTTCGCGACGCAGAGTCTCTACAACCGGACGTTTGCGCTCCTCGCATCGGCCGGATTGCGCGATGTGCTGACCCGTGCGCAGCGCGATGGCCTCGTCGCGGAGCTTCAGGGCCGCCAGCAAACCGACGGTGGATGGTCGCTTGAGGGGATGGGTCCGTGGCGGTGGAGCCGGAGCGAAGCGCCCTTCAGCCCGCAGGGAACACTCGATCTTTCGCTGCTCCGACAATCGGATGGGTTTGCGACCGGGCTGATCGTGTACGCCCTCAGCCGCGCCGGGCTGCGCGCCGATCACCCGGCGGTGAGATCAGGCGTGCAGTGGCTGAAATCCCATCAACGCGAAATCCACATGGACGAACAGACGTGGACGGCGTGGCGCGCCTATTCGCTGAACGTCGACCGCGAGCACGGCGGTGCGTCAGGCCAGACGTGGCGTCGCCTCTTCATGTCCGACGCGGCGACGGCGTTCGCGGTGCTCGCTCTGGTGGAAGTGGAACCCGAATAGTTGTGAAGGTTGTCATCACCGGCGCCACGGGATCGCTCGGCCGGCACCTTCTGCCGGCGATGATGTCGGCCGGCCACCGCGTGCGTGTCGTGAGCCGTGGTCCCCGGACGCCGGCCGTGCCCGCCGACGTCGAGTGGGCACAGGCTGACATGGCGTCCGGTCAGGGCCTTGGCGCCGCCCTCGAGGGCGTGGAGGCCGTGGTGCACGCGGCGTCCAACGCCCGAAACTCCGCCGTGGCCGACGTGGACGGCACCACGCAACTTGTCCAGGCCGCCCGCGCGGCGGCCGTCGCGCACCTGCTGTACATCTCCATTGTCGGCATCGACGACATTCCGCTCGGCTACTACGTTCACAAGCGGCAGGCCGAGCAGATCATTGCCTCGTCCGGCGTGCCGTATTCGATTCTCCGCGCCACCCAGTTTCACTCGCTCATCGATCGGTTCCTGACGGCGATTGCGGCGCGGGTGCCCTTCGTGCTGCCGCTGCCGGCCAGCTTCAAGTTCCAGACCGTTGACGAATCGGAAGTCGCCGAACGAATGGCGATGTGTCTGTCCGACGGCCCGCGGGGACGTGTTCCGGATTTCGGCGGCCCGGAAGTGCTGACCTACGGCGCGATGGCGCGGATGTGGATGGACGTGAAAGGCATGCGGCGGATCGTGATCCCGTTGCCGCTGCCAGGAGCGGTGGCCTCGGGTTTCCGCGCCGGCAAGAACACGGTGAGCAACGGACCGCACGGCCGCATTCGGTGGGGCGAGTGGCTCGCCTCACACAAAGGACCGTGAAGGGAGAAGGACGCTCAGATGTCGCGCTTTGATTTTCTGGTCGAAACCTATCGAACCGAGCGGCTGAAGACGCTCGGCGTGTGGTCGCAGGTTCCCGACGCGCGGATGGGGTTTCGTCCCGAACCGCGCGCCCGTTCGCCGCTCGAACACATGGTGCACCAGTCGATCAGCGAGGACGCGTGGATGAAAAACATGCTGGGCATCGCGACCAGCCGTCCTCCTCTTCCGGCCCAGGAAGCACGGCTCGCGTTCATCGAGCATTACGCCGCGTGCTCGGCCGAGCGTCTCGAGAGGCTCGAACAGCAGCCCGACGACTGGTTCGAGGAGCAGACGACCTTCTTTGATGTCGTCCGGTCGCGTGCGTGGGTGCTGACAAGACGGTTCACGCACTCGGCCCATCATCGCGGCCAGCTGACCGTCTATCTTCGTCTCTGGGGCGAATCGCTGTACTCGACGTACGGCCCCACGGCCGACTCGGGCGGCCTCTTTCAGAACGGCGCCCGCGTGATCTATCGGTACGAGTCCGTTGAGGATCTCGTCGAGCAGGAACGGCAGGGCGGTCGCGCCACGTCCCTTCCGGGCGTTGGGACGAAGCCGGTGACCGAGCGACCGTCGTAGGCGCCGCAGTCATGTCCGTCGGGGCCTTGTAGAATGCTCCGCGGCGAGGACCTGATCATGAAATACCTGCATCCCCTCGTCTTGTCGTGCGTTGTGGCCATGGTCGCGGCGTCGCCGTCGGCGGCACAGGCGCCCGATACCGTCCTTGTCAACGGCAAGATCCTGACCGTGGACGCGCAGTTCTCGACGCGTGAAGCGATGGCCATTCGCGACGGCCGAATCGTCGCCCTCGGCAGCTCGGCGGACATCCGGAAGCTGGCCGGGCCGCGGTCGCGCGTCGTCGATCTTTCCGGCCGCACGGTCATCCCCGGCCTCATCGACTCTCACCTGCACGCCATTCGCGCCGCGCAGACCTTCAGCACCGAGGTCAACTGGACCGGCGCCGCGTCGCTCACCGAAGCCATCGGCCGCATCAGCGAAGCCGCGCGCACGATGAAGCCCGGCGCATGGCTCATCGTCGCCGGCGGCTGGAACGTGCAGCAGTTCAAAGAGAATCGGCGGCCCACCCAGGCGGAGCTTGTGGCCGCGGCGCCCAACAATCCTGTCTACGTTCAGCTCGGCTACGGGTGGGCGATGCTGACGCCCGCGGCCTACAAGGCGCTGAACATCACCACCGACGCGGACGTGCCGGCGGGCGGCAAGATGGAAAAAGATCCGAGCGGCAAGCCCACCGGCGGCATCAGCGGCGGCCAGGGCGCAATCATCGCGCTGTTCGACAAGCTGCCGAAGCCGACGTTCGACGAGCAGGTGGCCGGCACGAAGAAGTTCTTCCGCGAGCTCAATCGCCTTGGGCTGACGGGCGTTTACGATCCGGGCGGCAACAACCTGGCGCCCGACGACTATCAAGCGGTGTTCAAGGTGTGGCGCCAGGGCGAGATGACCGTTCGAGTGGCGTATACGTTGTGCGGTCAGACGCCGGGCGCCGAGTTCGAGGAGCTCAAAGGCCTGGCCGCTCTCCTTCCGCAGGGCTTTGGCGACGACATGCTGCGCTTCAACGGCCTGGGCGAACGCATCACGGCCGCGATGAACAACAACAGCCGGCCGACCGACGCGGAGAAAGAGAAGTATTACCAGATCGTGAAGTGGGCCGCCGAACGCGGCATGTCGCTGACGATGCATTGGAACAACGATGCGTCGGTGGGACAGCTCCTGTCGATCTTCGAGAAGGTCAACGAAACCGTGCCGATTGGCGGCTTGCGGTGGTCGATTGCGCACTTGAACGATGCGTCGGCGGCGAGCCTCGCGCGCATGAAGGCACTCGGTATTGGCTGGACGGTGCAGGATGCGATGTACTTCGGCGGCGAAGGGTACGTCCAGCAGGCCGGGGCAGAGGCGGCCCGTCGCGTCCCGCCCGTCGAGACGGGCAGAAAGCTCGGCGTGACGATTGGCGGAGGGACTGACGCGCACCGGGTGGCGTCATACAACCCGTTTACCTCGCTCCAGTGGTTTCTCGACGGGAAAACCGTCGGCGGCGTCGCGATTCGCGGACCGGAGGAGACGGCCGATCGCGCCGGCGCGCTGCGCTTCTACACGCTCGGCAGCGCGTGGTTCTCGTTCGACGACACGAAGCGCGGCTCGCTCGAAGTGGGCAAGCTCGCCGACCTTGCGGTGCTGTCGAAGGACTACATGACGGTGCCGGTCAGCGAGGTGCACACCATTGAGTCGCTGCTCACGATGGTGGGAGGGAAGGTGGTCTACGCGGCCGGACCCTATAAGCCACTCGAATTGGGTAATTGAGTAATCTGGTAATTTGGTAATTGGTCAATGAAATGAAGCTCGCCGTTCTTGCGTTGGCGGCTGGGTTATTTGCGACCGATGTGTCGGCGCAAGCCCGCGGATTCAGCCGCGGTGGCGGCGGGTCGAGCATGTCGCGGTTCGTGTCGCCGACGGTCGTGGCGTCGTGGTCGTCACATGAAAACTACGCCGACGGCAGCATGACAACGCTGCTCGTCTTGTGGCGGGGGACGCCCAGCTGGTTCGCGAAACGCGGCCGCGAGGGCGGGTCCGGCGGCGGCGGTGGCGGCAGCTCTTCCGGCTCCGGCGGCGGCGGGTCGCACGGCTACCAATACTTTTCCGAGGGCGGCCTCTCGTTTACGCTGGAGTTCGACTACGACAAGAAGATCGTGAAGATGCTGAATCAGGAGATCTCGCTCACAGAAACCAACGTCGTTCTCGTGGATTTCGTGGACAGCCCAGGCGGTCCGACCATTGTCGATCACAAGTGGATCGATCCTGGCCCACCCGCGCCGCCGTTCGTGCCGGATGCGCCCCCCGATCCTGTCGCCGGCGTCATCAGACGGGCGCCACAGCTCTACGACTACCTCCAGTGCGACATCGCGGTGACGGATCCCGTGTTGAAAGTGTACATGCCGATCGTGTGTGGCCAGATGCGCGGTCAGAAACCGAGACATGACTGATCTCCCGTTTGCGGGACGCTATGCAGGATCGGGAGTCTGGCACGACGAGGCGGGCAAGTCGCAGACCTATACCGTCGTGCAGACGAATACCGCGACTGCCGATGGCTTCGAGGTGGCCTTCAAGCACGACTTCGCCGATGGCACGGTCGTCGACGCGCGCTTCGCGATGACCCGGATGGGTCCGTACCTGCTCCGCGTGGACATCGCGGGCAAGCCGCTCGGCAACGGCTACTGCTTCGACGACCACTGTCACTATCACATCGCGACCGGTCCGGCCGTCGTCTCCGTCACGATGCGCGCGAGCGGCGACGCGCTGGATGTGTACGGCTCGAGCACGAAGAACGCCGAGGGCCTCTACATCGCGTGGCACGAGCGCCTTCGGCGTGCGTAGCCGCGGCGGCGTTGTCATAGAATCCCACTGAGGAATCGGCCGGACCCTTGTTCGCGGTCCAATAGTAGTTGGGCCTCACGATACATCTTCTATGGAACTATCGGCGTCAGGGCAAGTCGTCCAAGCGTTCCTATCGCGTTCCCCAGCCGAACTGGCGTTCTACTCAGAACAGTTCGCCCGTGCGCTGTCCATCGACATGCAGGCTTTCTCGGCAGAATCCGCCGCCGATCCTACAGGCGCCGAAGCTCTTGATGCGGGCCGACGAGCCGATGCCTTGTTCAACTCGCTGGGCATTCCAGGTCTGTTCGTGGGGTCCCCAACCACGCAGGTGCGTCTGTGGGAGCGAACGCTCGGACTGTTGCAAGCCACTGATCAGCGCCGATACAACTCGATTCACAAGGGTACGCCGTTCTATTTCCTTGGGCTGGCTTCGTACCTAGCGGAGGACTTCGAGCGTGCCCTTTACTACATGGACTGCGCTCTGGCTCAAGACCGTCGACTCCACAGCGAGCGCTGGCACCTCATTCCCTCGGGAATGTTCGTTCGCCTTGACGAGGCTCCGGTGAATCAGTATGGGCGAGACCTAGTTCATCTCAGCCGCCAGCATCTCTCTGAATGGAATCAGCGAATGACCAAAGCCGGGGGAACTGCGCTCAGCGTCGAGGCGTATCGAGCCAAGTTGGTGAACCATGCGATGCAGGTCGACGGCTCACTCCGCTCGGCCGTAACGGCCTTTCTTTCCTTTCTTCTTGAGTTTCCGCCCCGTCAGACGCAACTGACAATCGCGCCGCCGGAAGCGAGTAGCGGCGAGCAGTTCTTCCTTCACCTCTTCAAGGGCGGAGTTCTGTTCGAGACGCTCTTGAAGACGTCACCTTATGGCAAAGCAGTTCGGAGCGCCAAGCCAAAGGCCATGCTCGGCGACCTGCTAACCGATCGCGCTCTTGTGTCGGCGCTAGGCCTCGCCGGTCCGCCACGGGGATTGAGCGCACAGACTTTCGACGACCTTCTTGCTTTTGTGGATGCCCACGAGAAGGCTGGCTTTCCCTTCCCACTTCGTGCCATTCGGGGGGCGTGGGGTGTTCGCAATGCAACTGGTCACAACCTCGCTTGGCCCCATCGGCCCAGTGTCGACGACTACACGCGCTTGTTTCTTCTGGTCTTTGGCAGCGTTACGCTCGCGGTTGACCGCTTGTATCCGCCAACGCTGCTTTCAACCGGTGAGGCCTAACATCAAATGGAGCCGACGCCCCATGGACCGTAAACTGGAAATACTGGCCAACCGAACGACCGCGCTCTTGGCCGGTATTACGGTTTCACTGACGATCAAGATGGCCGACAGGTCGTTCGTTGGCGGATCGGCGATCTTCGTCGCACCGTATCAGGCACTGACCGCCCGTCACGTCTGTCGTGATCTCTTTCGGACGGACCCGAATTGGTCAGACACGCTTCATCGCAAGACTGAGGGTTACTTCTACCCGCCCCATGGCTCTGGGATGTTTCAGGTAGCGAGTCGGCACGATGAAATGCGATCGGTCATCTGGTCGGTAAAGCGCACTTGGGATCCCACCGTTACTGACATCTGCTTTATGGAGGCCGCCTTGGATTCCGATGCTTCCAGCGCCAAAGACCTGTCAATGCCGAACACGTTCTTCGAGTGGGCTCTGGAGCCTCCGGGCGTTGGCGAGACAGTCGTGATGATGGGCTTTCCGAAAACTGACATCACTGTCGTTGGTGGGCGCTGGAACATCAGCATCACGTGCATCGCCCAACAGGCGAACGTGATTGAGGTGTACGATGAGCGACGGGACTCCGGAATGTACTCTTTCCCATGTTTCGCGGTTGATCAGGTTGTCGATCACGGCTGTAGCGGCGGACCGGTAATCTGGCACAACCGTCTGTGCGGCGTCGTTAGCGGCGGATCGGTCGATGACCGAACCTACGTTGCCAGTCTGTGGCCACTGACGTTGATGGAATATGAGTATCCGGACCTTGGGGCCTTGGGAGGCAAATCGAGATTCGGCGATTTGTTTGAACGCCGCATCATTCGCTCCGCGGACTGGAACTCAGTGAAGTCACGAGTCTTCAAGCGATACGACGACTACGGAAAGCCGTTCGCGATTCTTCAAAAAGCCGGCATGACATCGGCTTGCAGCCGACGGCAGCGGGTGAAATGATGAGCAAGCGGCGGCTGAAGCCGTGCGTTAGGGCGCTGGCGACATATGAAAGACAACCGTACGCGAATCGGCGAATTCGATGTATACTCTGGTCTCGACGATCTCTCGTCGATGTCGGAGTCGGAGAAGATCGCCTGGTTTAAGAGTCGGTTCGAAAAGGTCGTTGTTCGGCCCTTGCGGGCTGTCAGGGTGATCGGGGTGGACAACCCAGACATCTGGGATCTCAACCTCGGAGTAGTCACGATCATCTGCTGTGCGATCGAGGCAGTCGGCAGCTTTCATACTCCAAAGGAGCCGGACAGGATTGCATTCGATCGTTTTGTGTCCGAGTTTATGGATCCGATGTTCCGTAAAGGGCCCGCGGGTCGTACAAGAACGTATGCTCAAATCCTGTACGATCAATTTCGCTCAGGGCTGGCGCACGGCTTTTCAATAGTCGGCCATGAGGTCGCTACGAGACCAAACGAGTACATCGTTGACGACAACGGGTACGTCAGCGTTGACTTGTGGACGTTGTTCGAGGACATGGAAAGGGGCGTTGGCCGATATCTCGATGCCGTTGCCTCAGATGAGCATGCGAGAGCGCGATTTATCCGACGGTTCGATGATCTATTCATACGGCCATACTCGAAGAGAGGCCCAACTGCGGCTGCACGCGGCCGCTCGTGACCCGCAGTCTGCTCCCGCTTGGTGAAGCACAACACACGGAGCACCTGGTCATCGACTTCTGTTCATCCAATATCCTGGGCGTTGTTTCAGATGGGCAACCGCGACGACGACAATCTCGGTCGGCCTGAGACGATACACAACCTGGTACGGGAATCTGGACACGAGTGCGCGGCGAGTGTGGCCGTCGGTTGAAATCGTCGCTCCGATCTCCGGGTTGGCCTCGATGAGAGTTAAGGTGGCGACGACCGCGTCGTAGAATTCGCCGCCAAGGCGAGCCTCGACCAGCGGACGGCCGGAACTCGGCAGGCCGGTTCACTGGACCGGACCGCCCGTTTCACCGGCCGAGGATCTCTTTTTCGATCCGGCGCTTCACATCCTCCCAAGGCTCCAGCTTGACGGTCCCTGCCTCGATTGCAGCGACGCGCTGTTCGATCTCGACGGCCCAGGCGGCTTCAGCCCCGGGATCGGCGGGGCCATCCAGGCTCGCAAGGATTTCAGCAGCAAGGTGGGCGCGCGCGTCAACGTCCAGCCGCAGGGCGTCAGCGAGAACTGTTTCTGCGGCCTTGGTCATATCATCGATTTTACGCCCGTATCCGGCTGTCAACAACACCGGCGGTGCTGCTATAGACTCTTCCGTCATGGATCTCAAACTCTCAGGGAAAGTCGCCATCGTGACCGGCGCGAGCCGGGGAATCGGCCGCGCCATCGCGCAGACGCTGGCGGGCGAAGGCGTCAAGATCGCCGCCGCGGCAAGGTCGAAGGATCAGCTCGACGATCTCGCGAAATCAATCAAGACGGAGTGTCTCGTTCAAGCCGTTGACTTGCGAAAGCCGGAGTCCGCCGCTGCTGTCGTTGACGCCACGATTGCGAAGTTCGGCAAGATCGATCTGCTCGTCAACAACGCCGGGGCCACCAAGCGCGGCGACTTCTTCGAGCTCACCGACGCCGACTGGGACGATGGGTTCGCGTTGAAGTTTTTCGGGGCGATGCGGCTGCTGCCGCGCCGCCTGGAAACATCTGCAGGCCAGCCGCGGCGGCATCGTCAACATCATCGGCATCGGGGGACGGACCGGCAACGCCGACTTCACAATCGGCGGCAGCGTCAACGCCGCGTGCCGGCTGCTGACGAAGGCGCTCGCGGACCGCGGCGTGAAGGACGGCGTCCGTGTGAACGCGATCAATCCCGGCTCGATCAAGACCGAGCGGCTCGACATCCGCCTCAGGAGCTTCGCGGAAGAAAAGGGCGTCGATCTCGCGAAGGCGGAGCAGGAGCTGGCAAAAGCGAGCGGCGTGGCGCGGTTCGGAGAGCCGTCAGAAATCGCAGCGGCCGTCGCGTTTCTCGCGTCGCCGCAGTCGGGGTTCTGCCATGGCGCGCTGCTCGACATCGATGGCGGTCAAACGCGCACCCTCTGAAAAAGGGCTAAGGGCTGAGTGCTGAAGGAGGACCGTGAGTCTGAAAACCGTGGCCACGACGGCAGGGCTGCTCGTGTGCTCGAACGTCTTCATGACGTTCGCGTGGTACGCGCACCTGAGAAACCTTCGAGCAAAGCCCCTGCTCGTCGCCGTTGCCGCAAGCTGGGGCATCGCGTTCTTCGAGTATCTGCTGCAGGTGCCGGCCAATCGCATCGGCAGCGACGTGCTTAACCTGTCTCAACTGAAGATCATCCAGGAAGTGATCACGCTCGGCGTGTTCGTGCCGTTCGCCATCCTCTACATGAAGCAGCCGATCAAGCTCGACTTCCTGTGGGCCGGCCTGTGCCTGATGGGAGCGGTGTACTTCATCTTCCGCGCATAGGCCTGTGTTCGACGCGTGGAAATCCTGAGCCACGCTTCTAACCACGAAGACACGAAGAACACGAAGGCACACAAAGAAGACTCTTGTACAGAATGATCTTCGTGCGTCTTCGTGATCTTCGTGCCTTCGTGGTTAAAGGCCTTTGCAATCTGGAAAAGTCTAGTCGCTCATGCGCTGCAGCGCGCGGACGCCCGATCGCATCGAGGTCAGCCAGACCGTCACGCACAGAACAGCGGCGGATGCGAAGCAGCCCACCATCAGCAGCTCCTGCGATGTCCGCATAGGCGTTCGGCGGAGGCGCTGGAACAGATACTGAGACGACGGCCAGCCGAGCAGCGCGATCATGACGATGACGAACAGCACCGCCTGAATCATGAAGGCGACGCCGCCGTACGAACCGGCCACCTGCGTCGCGTCGGCGCCGAATCGGGGATAGCGGGCGCCCAGCCCGACGGCGAGTCCGCACAGCGCGAAGCTCATGAAGACGATGGCGAGCGCGGCCATCACCTTGAGAAACGGATCGACCCCCAGCGACTCGTTGGCCGCGATCGTCAGCACTTCGGTGAGCGTCAGCACGGGCACGAGGCCGGTCCAGAATTTCGACCACAGAAAGTCGTGCATCGAAATGGGCGACGTCCGGATGATCCAGAACGCGGCCCCCTCCGCTGAGACCGCCGGAAACACGAACCGCACGGCCACGGTCGCCATCACGAATCCGGCCATGCCGAGGTTCACGAACGCGTAGACGTTCTTGATGAACGCGGTCATGTACGGAATGCGCTCGAGATCCAGCACGCGGAAATTGTAGAGATACACAAACACCAGGGCGACCAGGAGCAACAGTTGCGACCATTGGCTCACGTCGCGCAGGAAGATCTTCAGATCCTTGATGAGCAGCTGCCGCCGGACGGGCGAGAGAGGCAGCGCGCGGGCCAGGGCGTCGAGCGACCGCAGCTGCGTGAAGCGCGCTTTGGGCGCTTCCTGCGCCCGGCTATAGCCCGTGAAGTACCACCGCTCGTTGGCCATTCGCACGACGACGGTCGCGGCGAGTGCCGTCATCCACAAGGCGCCGAAGTGCAGCAGGTCGCTTCCGCCACGCAGGCTCGCAAAGAGCGACTCGCCCGCCCAGAACGACGGCAGGAGCGGGGTAATCGGCGACTGCAGCGTCGCGAAAAAATCCGTCAGGTCCGGGAGCGACTCCACCTTCAGAAGCTGCTCGGGCCGGATGAAGCGGAGCAGGATCACGAGGCTCCCGGCGAAGAGCAGGCCCATCAACATCAGCAGGTCGCGCGCGCGTCTGGCCGGAAACGTATTGACCAGAAACAACGTGACCAGTGTGCCCGCCGCCACGGGAATGACGGCGAATGGCACGGTGGTCAGCGCGGCCGTCAGGTAGTACGAGAGCCCTGCGCAACGGGCCCACCCGATGCCCATCAACACCGGCGCGATGAAGATCACCACCATCCACGACGCCTGACCAACCGTGCGCAGGAACCTCGCGTGGAACAGGCGGCGGACGGCCACCGGTGCGGCCAGCAGCAGCCGCAGATCGTCGGCCAGAAAGAACGTCGACAGCGCCGTCACGACGCCGCTGAACGCGAGAAACGACAGGAACGTCAGAAACAGCCACGACAAGCCGAGACGCAGCAGATAGTCGCCGAGCTCGTCGTAGCTTTCGAGCTGGCTCGTCAGCCAGAACGATCCCTGGAAGAGGGCCCCGCATACGACGAGTCCGATGCCGCCGAAGATGAACCCACGTACCACGTCGCCGCGATCTCCGCGCCTGGCGCGATTGCGCGACGACCAGACGTGCGGCAGCAGCAGGTAGGGAAAGGCGTGCGTCATCCGACGATCTCGTCGAGCTCCTGGAGCCCTGAGCCGCCGGTGAGTCTGAGGAACACCGCCGTCAGGTGGTCGTCGCCTGCGCCGGCCATCGCGCGAAGCTCGTCCACCGTGCCCCTGGCGATGATCTTGCCTTTCAGGATGATGCTGATGAGGTCGCACATCTCGTGCGCCACCTCGAGCGTGTGCGTGCTCATGAGAATCGCGACGCCGCGCTCGCTCATCCGGCGAAAGACGTCTTTGATGAGACGCGCGCCACGGGGATCCAAACCGACCATCGGCTCGTCCACGACGACCGCTCGCGGGCGATGGAGGAAGGCGGCGCTCATGACCAGTCGTTGTTTCATGCCGTGCGAAAAGCTTTCGACGAGCTCGTTCTCCCAGCGGCCGAGCTCGAAGAGGTCGAGCATCTCGCGGACGCGATCGCCGACGCTTGCGCCGTCCATGCCGAACAGGCCGGCGTGAAAGCGGAGGAACTCGCCGGCCGTCAGCTTTTCGTAGATGTACGGCCGATCGGGAATGAATCCGAGCGACGCCTTGGCGGCCTCAGGGTTGGCGGCGAGGTCGTGACCGTTCACCTCGATGCGCCCCGACGTCGGCTTCAGCAAGCCCGCGATCATCCGGAGCGTCGTCGTCTTGCCGGCGCCGTTTGGACCGAGGAAGCCGTGAATCTTGCCGGGTTGCACCTCGAGGCTGACGCCGTCAACCGCGGTGAAGGCGCCATAGACCTTGACCAGATCGTGGATCGCGATCATCGGGGCACCAACCCTGTCGCCACTGGCGTGACGGCCGGGAGCGGGAGCCGTGGAGATTTCGACCCGCAGGCGCAGCACGACTCGCGGCGGGGAATCGGAATCGCGAGGGTTCCGAGATCGACCGGCGGCGCGCCGGCCAGAATCGGCCGCGAGTTGGGGGAGAGCTCGAGGTCGAGCACCGTCATCTTCAGGCGCCCGATGAGCGGCAGAATCACGGTCTGCTTGTCGAGGCCCCCGCGCGCGATGCGCAGGTGCGTGGCATCGGCGGGGAATTCGTTGAGCGTCGGGTCTACCGGCAGCCAGAGGCCGCGGCCGGCGCCCTCGTCGATGTAGACCTCTGGCCAGGCATGGTAGTAGAACGCGCCGCGCACGAACACGAGGCCGACGGCAATCCGCGCGGGAATGCCGAGCGCACGGGCCATCGCCACGTACAGGGCCGTGTGCTCGTTGCAGTCACCGACTTTGGTGCGGAGGACCTCGCGCGCCGACGGGATGCTCACGGTCGGCTTTTTTTCGAGCAGCCCGTTGACGTAGCGGGTGAGCTGCTCGGCGCGCGCGCGCGTCCCGGTGACGCCGGCGACGGCGAACGCCGCCTCGGCCATGATGTCGGGGTCGTCGCTCTCGATGAGCGGCCCGGGCGCGAGGTAGTTCCGCGCATCGGGATCGGCCGGACCGGCCCGCAGGCCCCGCGGATCCCGGATCTCGACGATGTTGCCGCTGAAGGTTTGCGCGCCGCCGTCGAGATCGTCGCCGGAGAGGTCGGCGCCCTCGAGCCGGATCCGCAGGCGGCGCACGTCGCGCGGTTCGTCGATGCGTTCCTTTGTCACCGGCACGATCGCCGCGGCTTCGAGCAGGTCTGTCTGCACCCGGCTCGAGACGGCCATCGCCCGCGCGTTTTCGGGCGACTCGCGAATCGTCATCAGTCCCAGCGGGCTTTCCTCGCGGACGACCTCGCCCGTATCGGTCACCCACGACGTGGTGCGCAGACCCGCAAATTCCGTCTCGACGCGGAACGCGGGAATCGGCGCGCCGGGTCCGCGCACCAACTCGCGCTTGCCGACGTCAACGACGACCGGCGCGTTGTGGAGCGTCGCCGGATCGAAGATCGTCCAGTGATACCGTGCTCCGGGCACGAGGCCGCCGTTGGCGAGCCGGCGCGATAGGTTGAGCGACAGGGCCGGCGGCTCAGCCATCTCGCGCACTTCGGTGCGCGTGCCGCTCGCCGTCTTCACGCTGAGCGTGAAGCGCTTGCCATCGACTTGCCCGCGTATCTCGATGGGGCCTGTCCCCGGATCGAGCGAGAACTCGAACGATCGGAGCGCAAACTCCTTGTCCACTCGAGCCGTCGTGCGGATGGTGGCCGGCGTCGTCGCGCCGAGCAGCGACATCTGCAGCCGTCCGTCCTCTTCGAGATCGAACCCATCGTCTGTTGGAACCGTCTGGCTGACCGTGAACCCGATCTTTTCGCCACGGTAGTAGACGCCGTGCCACGCCGCGGTTGAGCCGTATCGCGCGAGATCGGTGGCAAGAGTGGCCGAGGCCTGGAGGTACGACCGGTTCACCAGTGCGGCCATGACGGCTACCCAGGCGACCAGGAGCGCGATGGAGACCGGACGGGTGACGGAGCGGGGGAGAGGCCTGACGAGTCTCACGCGACGGGCCGGTTCGACGCTAGAATTGGGCACATTTTTCTGATCGTATCGGCTCTGCCGGCCGACCTCGGTAGGGCGGGCCGTCAAGGCCGTGAAGGCCGTGAAGGGCGGGTCAATGGGCAAGCGTGGTCACTGCCGGATGGCGATCGTCCTGACCGCTGCGGCGATCGTCACATTGCGGAGCACGGCGAACCCTCGCGCCGCCGGCGGGCTCCTGGACCGCATCGATCACCTGGTTTACGCGACGCCGGATCTGGCGGTTGGGATCGAGACGGCCGAACGGCTGTTCGGCGTTCGCGCGTCACAGGGAGGCCAGCATCCTGGCGAAGGCACGCGCAACGCCCTCATCGCGCTCGGCCCGACGTCGTACTTCGAGATCATCGGGCCCGACCCCGACCAGCCGAAACCGGGCCGGCCGCGCCGGTTCGGCATCGACGAAATCACGGCCCCGCGGTTGACCACATGGGTGGCCAAGGGCACGGGCCTCGAGAAGTTCGCGAGCGACGCGGCGGCGCACGGCGTCAACCTCGGCGCGGTGATTTCGGGCAGCCGCAAACGTCCGGACGGCGTGGTGCTCTCGTGGCGCTACACAGATCCGCGCGTCGTGCTTGCCGACCGGCTGGTTCCGTATATCATCGACTGGGGCGCGTCGCCGCACCCTTCTGCGACGGCGGCCACAGGCGTGACGCTGCTCACGCTGCGCGCGGAGCATCCCGACGCGGACCACGTGCAACAGATGCTGCGGCAGCTTGGGTTCGATCTTGCCGTGAAGCGCGGTCCGAAGCCCGCGCTCATGGCGACCTTCGACAGCCCCAACGGGCGCGTTGAACTGAGAAGTCAGAACTGAGAACCTTGAACTTTGAACGTTGAACCCTGAACCTTGAACCTTGAACCAGTAATGTCTTTGACTTTTTCAACGATGTCTCACCTGGGCACGGCGGCGCCGGACTTCAGCCTGCCCGACGTGGTGTCCGGCCGGACGATCTCGCGGGCCACGTTCAACGATCAGAGGATCCTGCTCGTCATGTTCATCTGCCGGCACTGCCCGTTTGTTGCGCACGTTCAGCGGGAGCTCGCCCGGCTCGGCCGCGACTATCAGCACCGTGGCGTGGGGATTGTCGGCATCAGCGCCAACGACGCATCCCGCTTCGCAGACGATGGACCAGAGAGCCTGCAAGAGTGGGCACGAGGTCTTGGTTTGACGTTCCCGTTGTGCTACGACGAAAGCCAGAACGTGGCGAAGGCCTTCACCGCGGCGTGCACGCCCGATCTGTTCGTGTTCGACGAGCAGCGATTGCTGGTCTACCGCGGCCAACTGGACGACAGCCGCCCCGGCAACGGCAAGCCGGTGACTGGACGAGACCTTCGCGCCGCGCTCGACGCGACGCTGTCAGGCCAACCGGTCGATGTGGTGCAGCGGCCGAGCGCAGGCTGCAACATCAAGTGGAAGCTCGGGAACGCGCCGGCGTATTCCGGTGTGCGAGCGTGACAGTCACCTTCAGGGAGACGTGGATGAAGATCAGGCTGGCCCTATTCTCAATCGCCCTCGGCTTGCTGTCTCTGACAGGGCCCGTGTCGGCGCACCACTCGACGGCGATGTACGACATGGCGAATCCCGTCACCGTGACGGGCGCCGTGAAACGATTCGAGTGGACCAATCCGCATGCGTTTATTTTTCTCGACGTCAAGGACGACAAAGGCAACACGGTCGAGTGGGAAATCGAGCTGATGAGCCTGAACCACTTGAGGTCGTACGGGTGGATGCGCGACACGGTCAAGACGGGCGACAAGATCGCCTGCACGGGAGGACGCGCCAAAAGCGGGGCGCCCTCGATGATCAGCGCGATGATCGAGTTGCCTGACGGCCGGAAGATCAAATCGTAGGGAGACGATCATGAGCGCAAGACTTCGAACGGCGCGCGTCACGGCGCTGACGATGGGGCTCGCGGCGTCCGCGGTCCTCGCATTCGGCCAGACCCCGGCTCCGCCACAGCCTGCGGCTCCGGCCCAGGCCGGCGAGTCGCCCTATCGTGCCGCGGCTCGGCTTCCGGTTCGCATCACGAGCTTTGCCGTCGAGCCGACATCGATTCAGCCGGGGCAGACCGTCACGCTGAGTTGGGCCACGGAAAACCCGACGACGGTCAGCATCGACCCGCTTGGCCGCGTGGCGCCTCGCGGCCGCCAAACGTTGTCGCCGGCGGTGACGACCACGTACACGCTGGCGGTCACCGGCGCGGGCAACAGCGCCGAGACGCGCACGGTCACCGTGGTGGTTGCGGGCACGATGCCGGGCGCTTCGCCGGTGGACGCGTCGGCCGCCGCCGCGAACACCGTCAAGAAACCGGTACCGCGAACGGCTGACGGCAAGCCGGATCTCTCCGGCGTGTACGGATACGGCGGGTTCGGGGGTGGCGGCCGTGGCGGTCCGCCGCCCGCAGTCCCCGGCGGATTGCCGACGACGCCGACGCTCAAGCCGGGGGCGGAGCGTTTCAGGGTCGCCAGAGCGCCGGACGACACGGGCCTGTACTCGACGTGCATGCCCCCGGGCATTCCGCAGTCGTTTTTCGTGCCGTACTACATCCAGATTGTGCAGGCGCCGAAGCACGTGGTGGTTGCGCACGAATATCTCGGTCTGTCCCGCATCATCCCGACCGACGGCCGCCCTCATCCGGCAGACCCCGATCCGACGTGGATGGGCAACCCGGTCGCCCGGTGGGAAGGCGAGACGCTCGTGGTCGATTCGATTGCGTTCAACGACAAGACCGAGATCAACGGGTTTCGTCATAGCGAGGCCCTGCACGTCGTCGAGCGTTTCTCCCGCCCCGACTTCAACACGCTGCAGGACGAAGCGACAATCGACGATCCAAATGTTTTCACCGGTCCGTGGGTGATTCGAAGGACATTCCCGTTCCTTCCGGAGTACGACCGGCTCAACGAGTTTGTGTGCGAGAACAATCGCGACTACAAACCGCTCTTCGGCAACAAGTAGCGTGAGGCTCGCGTATCACGGGACGCCGAAGCAGTACTTTCAGAATCTGGATCGGTCGGCGCCGTACATGCCGGCCGACTACCAGAAAGACGGTTTCATTCACATGACGGAAGGCCGCGAGGCCGTGGCGATCGTCCTGACCACCTACTACAAGGCAAGCCCGGAGCCGTGGGTGGTGTTGTACGTCGATCAGGACCGCGTGACGTCGCCCGTCCGCTACGACGACCCCGCCGAAGTGTTTCCGCACATCTACGGTCCGCTCAATCGCGACGCGATCCTCGCGGTCGAAGACATCGGCCGCGCGTCAGACGGGACGTTTCTCAAGCCGCCGGACCGGCGATGGTAGCCGCACGCATGCTCGGGCGCCGCGACTTTCTCGCGTTCAGCGCGCTCGTCCTCACGCCGCGGTCCATGCGGGCGCAGGAGGCAACATCGGCGACACCCGTGCCTCGAGATCTCATCGAGGATCTGGTCGCCGGCAATCACATCCTGACGAGCGAGGGGATTCTCGACGGATACGGCCACATCAGCGTCAGGCATCCGCGAAACGCCAATCGATTCCTGCTCGCCCGTTCGGTGGCGCCGGAGCTCGTGACGGCAGCCGACATCATCGAATACGGTCTCGATGGCGAGCCGGTCGAAGATGCCGCCAGGGGCCGGACGTCCTACAAGGAGCGGTTCATCCACAGCGAGCTGTATCGCGCGCGGCCGGATGTCAACGCCGTCGTGCACTGCCACACGCCGTCGCTCATCCCGTTTGCCGACTCGAGCGTGCCGCTGCGGCCGATGTATCACCAGAGCGCGTTTCTCGCCGCCGGCGTGCCCGTGTTCGAAATCCGCCAGGCCGCCGGCATGACCAACATGCTCGTCGAAACGGCGGCGCTCGGCCGTGCGCTGGCGAAGGTGCTCGCCGACAAGCCCGCGCTCCTCATGCGCGGCCACGGCGCCGTCGTCACCGCCGACACGATTCCCAACGTCGTCGGCCGCAGCATCTACCTCGATCTCAACGCCCGCATTCAGGCGCAAGCCATTGCGCTCGGCGGCAAGATCACGTACATCGATCCCGAAGAAGCCCGGAAGTACGCCGCGTCGGACAACTACAGCCGCGCTTGGGAGTTGTGGAAGCGAAAGGCCGCGTCGAAGTAGATCGAATCGCCCTAGCCGCGGTCGGTGTTTGGCCACTATCGGGCGAAGGTATCGGCGGCGGGGAGGGCTAGCGGCCTTCCAGGGTGTCGGCGAGACGCAGCTTGATGAACGCCTGGCGTGTGACGCCGATGCGCCTGGCCTCCTGATCGATCGCCCTCAACAAATCCACGGGGAAGTCCACGTTGACCCGTTGAATCTCGCGCGCAGGACGCCGCGTCTTGGCGTGATCGATATAGGGCTCCATGTCGCCGGCTGGATCATCAACTGGCAGATCAGAAAGTCGGTCGAACTCCGCCGCTGAAATCATGGGCGTGTCAGCTTTTTTGCCCTTCGAGGTACTGCGCTTTTTCGCTGTCGCGCGAGCGCCGGACCGAGATGAGGCGGATCGTGTTGTCATGGCGATAGGTCACCGTGGCAGTCCAGATGGTCTGCGCGATTTGTCCAATGATATGGAAGCGCGGCTCGTTCGTCGGCCGCGCCGTCCGCTCGATGCGCTCTACGTCCAGCCACAGGGCTTGCGCCTCAACGAAATCAATTCCGTGCTTGGCCTTGTTCGAGGCTGACTTCGCGCTGTCGAACTCGAACCGCACAGGTATAGAAACTATACCATATCAACGACGGGCCAGGTAACATGATCCGGGGCGCATGAGCGAGGACCTCTGTTTCGCCAGCGGACGCGATCTCGCGGCGCTCATTCGGACTCGTAAGGTCTCCGCGCGCGAGGTGATGGCCGCGCACCTCGACCGCATACAACGGCTGAATCCCACGCTGAACGCGATCGTCGCCAGGTTGGACGACGACCAGTGCCTCGCTCTTGCAGACGACGCCGATCGCCGGCTGGCGCGAGGTGACGATGTGGGGCCGCTGCACGGACTGCCGTGGGCGTTCAAGGATCTCGAAGACGCGGTCGGTTTTCCGCACACCGCCGGATCGCCGATCTTCAAAGACCGTATGCCGGCGGCCGACAGCGCGCTCGTCGCGAGACTCCGTCGCGCCGGCGTGATTCCCGTCGGCAAGACGAACGTGCCCGAGTTCGGCATGGGATCGCACACGTACAACAACGTCTACGGCACGACAGTCAATCCCTGGGACACGACGAAGAGTGCCGGTGGATCGAGCGGCGGCGCGGGCGCGGCCCTCGCGGCCGGACTGCTGCCGCTTGCCGACGGCAGCGACCTCGGCGGCTCGTTGCGCAACCCGGCGAACTTCAACAACATCGTGGCACTGCGTCCGACCTCCGGCATCGCACCGGCCCTGAGCGACGCGACGTCGCTGGGGCTCAACGTCAAGGGGCCGATGGCGCGCTCCGTGGACGACGTGGCGTTCCTGCTGAGCGTGATGACGGAGCAGCGAGCGTCGCCTCTCGAGCGCGATGTGAAAGGCACGCGGGTGGCCTGGTGTCTCGATCTGGGAGGGCTGCCGCTCGACCGGCGCGTTCGCGCGGTCCTCGACGCCAGCCGTCAGACGTTCGAGCATCTCGGATGCATGGTCGTGGACGCGTGCCCCGATCTGGCGGATGCCGACGAGGTGTTTCTCACCATCAGGCGACGGCGGGCTTTCACGAACCTCGGGGCGCTCTTGACGGCCCATCGCGGGCAGATGAAGCCGGAAGCCGTCGAAGAGATCGAACGCGGCGCGGCGGTCACCGACAAAGATGTGGCGCGGGCGACGGCCGGGCACCAGACGCTGCTGGCGCGGGTCCGCGTGTTTTTCGAGACGCACCAGTTTCTCGCCTGCGCCGTGAACCAGGTGCCGCCGTTTGACGCGGCGCTCGACTGGCCGCACGAGATCGAGGGCGTGACGATGGAGCACTACGCGGCCTGGATGAAGTCGGCCTACTGGATCAGCACGACCCTGTGCCCCGCTATCTCGGTTCCTGCCGGGTTCACGGCGGAAGGACTCCCGGTGGGCATTCAGATCGTCGGCCGCCGTGGCGACGACCTCGGCGTGCTGCAGATGGCACGCGCGTTCGAGCAGGCGACAGAATTCTCTGGTAGGAGGCCCATGTGACAAGATACGGCTGGCAAGGCCAACGCCTGCAGATCCTCAGGTTGCACGCCCCAGCCTCGTTGCCATGATTGGACGGACGATCGCACACTTCGAGATTGAAGCTCCGCTCGGCGCCGGCGGCATGGGAGAAGTGTATCGGGCGCGTGACACGCGGCTCGGACGCAGCGTCGCCGTGAAGATGCTGCCCGAAGAGTTCGCGCGCGACCCGGACCGGATTGCGAGGTTCGAGCGCGAAGCGAAGCTGCTGGCGGCCCTGAATCATGCGAACATCGCGGCGCTGTACGGGCTTGAGCAGGCGGGCGGCGAGCACTTCCTGATCATGGAGCTCGTCGAGGGCAACACGCTCGCCGAGCGGATTGCGCGCGGTCCGGTTCCCGTTGAAGACGCGCTGAAGATCGCGCACCAGATGGCCGAAGCGCTCGAGGCCGCGCACGAGAAAGGGATCGTTCATCGCGATCTGAAGCCCGCGAACGTCAAGATCACGCCAGAGGGCAAAGTCAAAGTTCTCGATTTCGGTCTGGCGAAAGCGCTCGAAGAGGCGTCACCCCAGGCGAAGTCGATGAACACGCAGTCGCCGACGCTCAGCGTCATGGCGACGCACGCCGGGATGATTCTCGGCACGGCGGGCTACATGTCGCCCGAGCAGGCGCGAGGGCACGCGACCGACCAGCGCAGCGACATCTTTTCGTTCGCGTGCGTCCTCTACGAAATGCTCACCGGACGCCAGACGTTTCAGGGCGACACCGTGACCGACGTCATCGCCTCCATCGTCGCGCGCGATCCCGACTGGCGGGCAATCCCGGCCAACCTGCATCCGAGAATCGAGGAGCTGATCCGGCGCTGCCTGGCTAAGAACCGCAAGGATCGCTGGCACGCGATCGCCGACGTGCGGGTCGAGCTCGAGACGATCATGGCCGACCCGCACGGGCTGAAGCTTCACGCCGTGCGCGAAGGCCCGCGCCAGCCGTTGTGGAGGCGCGCGATTCCGAGCGCGGTCGCGGCCCTTCTCGTCGCCGGCATCGCCGTCGCGGCAACCGTGGCCGTGATGAACGCGCGTCCATCCCCGCCGGCGGTCGTCACTCGATTTCCCCTTGTGCTTCCCGAGGGTCAGCGCTTCCTGAACAGCGCGAGGGGCGTCATTACCATGTCACCGGATGGCGCGACCGTCGTGTATGCCGCCGATGGACAGCTGTACCTCCGCAACATGGCCGACATGGAAACCAGGCCCATTCAGGGCACTTCGCAGAACGTGAACAGGCCGTTCTTCTCGCCTGATGGCCGGTGGGTCGCGTACACGTCGCGGACCGAGCAGAAGCTGAAGAAGATTGCGGTCACCGGGGGAGCGGCGGTCGACATCAGCGATTACGTCGACGCGAACAGCGGATTCGGCCCGACGTGGAACTCGGATGACTACATCTACGTCGGTCGGCCGAAAAGTATCGCCCGCGTCTCCGGGAATGGCGGCACGCTGGAAACGGTCGTCACGCTGAAAGACGACGAAACCGCGCATCGTCCACAACTCCTCCCAGGTGGCGACGCCTTGCTGTTCACGCTTGCGCGCGGGGCGATGCCGGGGGCGAGCCGCTGGGACAGCGCGCAGATCGTTGTCCAGTCGTTGAAATCGGGTGAACGCAAGACATTGATTCCAGGCGGAAGCGATGGACGCTTCGTCCCCACGGGCCACATCGTCTACGCACTCGGAACCACGGTGCTCGCGGTGCCGTTCGACATGAAGAAGCTCCAGGTCACTGGTGGTCCCGTCCCGATCGTCGAAGGCGTCAGGCGTGCGTCCGTCGCAGGGGGCGGTGGCGCAGACGCTCAGTTTGCGTTCGCGAACAACGGATCCATGGTCTACATCCCTGGAAGCCAGGCGACAACGACCGATCTGGCACTCGTGCTGGTCGATCGCTCCGGCACGCGCAAAGCCTTGAACATTCGGCCCGGACCGTACGCGTCGCCGCGGATTTCTCCTGACGGCAAGCGGCTGGCGGTGGCGACCGACGACGGTAAGGATCAGATTATCTGGATCGCCGACTTGAATGACGCGGCACCGATCCGCAGGCTGACATTCGAGGGCGGTAACAGGAGGCCACTGTGGACCCGTGACAGCCAGCGTGTGGCCTTCAGCTCGAACCGGGGAGGCGAGGAAGTGATTTTCTGGCAGCGTGTTGACGGCGGGGTTGCCGACCGGCTCGCCAGGATCGAGCAAGGCTTCGCGACGCTGGAATCGTGGTCTCCCGACGGCAAGGTCCTGATCTTCACAAGCAGGCCGGGCGGATCAAGCGCCGGTGTCTGGATGTTGGCCCTTGGCCCGAATCAAACACCCAAGCTCATTGTTGCGCCGCCAGCGAGCAATTCGAGCCTGTCGCCCGACGGCCGGTGGCTTGCCTACAGCGCAGACGAGTCCGGCACAACCGAGGTGTACGTCCAGCCATTTCCGCCCACCGGCGAAAAGCATCAGGTGACGACGGGCGGTGCTAACAATCCCCTCTGGTCGCCAGATGGAAAGCGACTCTTCTTCTTGAAACCTGATGGTCCGGCGATCCAGGTTGGCACTACGCGGCAGATCATGGAGGTGGACGTTCGGACCGACCAGCGTTTTGGGTTGGGGAAGATCAGGCCGTTGCCAATAGAGGGAATCGTCACGACCGGGCCGCGGCCCTATGACGTCACACCCGACGGCAAACAGTTTCTCGTGATGGTGCTCAAATCACAGGCCGAAGCCGAGAAGGCTCCAGCCGAGCAGATCAACATCACGCTCAACTGGTTCGAGGAGCTGAAGCAACGTGTCCCGGTGAAGTGACAGCCACTTGGAATGGAAGGCAATCGCCCATGAGAACTTTCACAGTCGCCGTCGTTGTTCTTGCCGTGCTCGGCGTGTCCGCGCAGGAGCGTCCACCGCGCACGGTGTCGGACTTCTTTCGCGATTTCACCGCCGAGTGGATTCGGGCCAACCCCAACCAGGCCGCCGCGACGCGCTACTTCTCCGGCGACGAGCAGGATCGGTTCGAGGAGCAGCTCACGCCGGAAACCCCGGAGTACCGCCACGGCCGCGTCCTGCTGGCGCAGAAGGGCCTCGCCGAGCTGGCCACGTTCGACCGCGCGCGCATGACCGACGTCGAGCGCGTGTCGGCCGAGCTCATGCAGTGGCAGCTCGCCACGCTCGTCGAGGGCGAGAAGTACAGCGACTATTTCTTTCCGCTCGAACAGTTCGGCGGCGCCAACGTCAACCTCCCGAATATCCTCGTCGTCAACCACCCGCTGAACACGGAGAAGGACGCCGTCCACTACATCGCGCGGCTCGGCCTGGTGAGCACGCGGATGGACGAGGCGATCGCGGAAGCGCGCGGGCTGGTGGCGAAGAACATGATTCCGCCCCGCTTCATCGTCCGCGCGACCATCGCGCAGATGCAGCAGTTCATCGCGACGCCGCCCGCGAAGAATCCGTTCGTGACGGCCTTCGATCAGCGCGTGGCCGCCGCGAAGGCCGTGTCCGACGCGCGCCGCGAGGAGCTGCGGGCCCAGGCGGAGAAGATCGTCGCCGCGCAGGTGTATCCCGCGTGGAAGCGCGGCATCGCGCTCCTGCAGCCGCTCGTCTCGAAAGCGACCGACGACGCGGGGCTCTGGAGATTCAAGGGCGGCGCTGACGCATACGCCTATACGCTGCGGCGGTTTACGACGACGAGCCTCACGGCCGATCAGATTCACGAAATCGGCTTGCAGCGGGTCGCGGCGCTCGAGAAGCAGATGGACGACGTGTTCAGGCAGGTCGGCAGGACCCAAGGGTCGATCAAGGAGCGCATCGAGGCGCTGAAGAAGAGCGAGGCGTATCCGCTGACGGAAGACGGCCGCACGAAGATCATGGCGGACGCCGATCAGATTCTGCGCGACGCGGAAAAGCGGGCGGCCCTGCAGTTCGACCGGATGCCGAAAGCACCGGTCGTCGTGCGTCCGTTTCCGCGCTTCCGCGAGTCGAACGCCGCCGCGAACTATTCGGCGCCCGCGCCTGACGGATCGCGTCCCGCCACGGTCCAGATTCCACTGCGTCCCGAGCGCATGACGAAGTTCAATCTTCGTACGCTCATGTATCACGAGGGCGTGCCCGGCCATCATTTCCAGATCGCGCTCGAGCTGGAGAACAGGGCCCAGCCGCGCTTTCGCGGCATTCGCGCGTTTGGCGGCGTCTCCGCGCTGAGCGAAGGATGGGGACTCTACGCCGAGCGGCTTGCCGCCGAATCGGATTGGTATAAGGACGATCCCATCGGCCTGCTCGGCCAGCTCGACAGCGAATTGTTTCGTGCGCGGCGGCTCGTCGTCGACACGGGTATTCATGCCAAGCACTGGACGCGTCAGCAGGCCATCGACTACGGCATCGAAGCGAGCGAAGTCGAGCGCTACGTCGTCAATCCGGGGCAGGCGTGCTCGTACATGATTGGCGAGCTGAAGATCCTGGAGCTGCGCGACAAGGCCAGGAAGGCGCTCGGCGACAAGTTCAACATTCGCGAGTTCCACAACGTCGTGCTCGGCAGCGGCACGGTGCCGCTCGAGGTGCTCGAACGCCAGGTGGACACGTATCTGCGGGCGGCGAGCGTGGCGGCGTCGCTGCCGAAAGGCGAGAGCGTCGTGCCCGTCTATCACGAGCCGCATCATCGGATGGTCTTCGCCGCCGGGACGACGAAGATTCTCGACGGTCAGGTGCCGCCTGGAGACACGTCGTGGTACCACGTGCACGCCGAGCCGATTCTGTACATCACGCTGAGTACGTCGCAGCAGCGGACGCAGGTGCTGGGGCAGGAGGCGGGCGCGGGACGCGGCGGCGCGCCTGGCGCCGGCCGTGGGAACGCGCCGGGGGGCGCCGGCCGCGGTAATGCGGCGCCGAACGCCGCGCCGGTGGCGCCCGGCCCGGCGGTGCGCCTGACGAGCACGACCAGCTATTACGATCAGCCGGTGACGCATCGCATCACCAATATCGGCGAGCGCCTGTTTCGATTCATTGTCGTGACCAACGCGTCGGCGGGTGACGACAGCGCGACGGCGCCGGCAACGGGCGCCGGTTTTCCCGGCAAACCCGAGCTGGCGAACCGCTGGTTCCGCGCGTATCGGGTGTCCCTCGCGCCGGGCCAGGCCACCGAGCCGCATCGTCATTCCACGGAGGCCGTGATCGTCCAGACATCGGACGGCCGCGGGCTGGCCGCCGGGCCCATGACGTTCGAGCTCGGCGAACAAGGCCGGTGGGCGTGGTTCGACAGCGGCAAGGTGCACGAAATCCGCAACGTGGGCGACGTCCCGTTGGAATTCGTTGAAGTGGAAGTGCGGCATCCGTAGAGGGGACGATGACGTTTCGCATCGAGCGCGCGACGGAAAAAGATCTCGCCGTCGTCTTGAGGCTGATCAAAGAGCTGGCGGAGTACGAGAAGCTCGCGGACAAGGTGGTGGCGAACGAGGCGACGCTTCGCGAGTCGCTGTTCGGCGCGAGGCGGGCGGCGGAAGTGCTACTGGGGTACGCGGGCAATGAACCGGCAGGCTTCGCGGTCTTCTTTCAGACGTTTTCCACGTTCCTGGGCGTGCCGGGGATGTACCTGGAAGATCTCTTCGTCGTGCCGGCCTGGCGCCGCCACGGTCTGGGCCGGCGCCTGCTCGTCGAGTTGGCGAAGATCGCGGCCGCGCGCGGCTACGGGCGCGTGGAATGGTCGGTGCTCGACTGGAACGACCTGGCCATCGGCTTTTACAAATCCATCGGCGCCCGGCCGATGGACGAATGGACGGTGTTCAGGCTGACGGGCGCGTCCATCCGCGAGCTGGCCGACGCGTCAGTCGTGTCACGAACGGCGCCCTGAACGCAACATACCTACAGAGAATTCACGGCGGCCAGCACCTCTTCGGCGTGGCCGTCCACCTTGACGTTGTCCCACCGCTTTGCCACCTTGCCGTCGGCGCCAATGACGTACGTCGTGCGGACGATGCCCATGAACTCGCGGCCGTACAGCGACTTTTTCTGCCAGACCCCGTACTTTTCGGCGACGGCGTGGTCGGCATCCGCGAGCAGCGGAAACGTCAGGTCGAACTTGTCGGCGAACTTCTTCTTGCTGGCTTCGTCGAGGATGCTGACGCCGAAGACCACGGCCCGGCTTTTCTTGAACTTCGGCAGGTTGTCGCGAAACGCGCAGGATTCCTTCGTGCAGCCCGGCGTGTCGTCCTTCGGGTAGAAATACAGGACCAGCGGGTGGCCCGCGTGGTCGGCGAGGCGGTGGGTCTTGCCGTCCTGATCGTTGAGGCTGAACGCCGGCGCTTTCTTTCCTTCGTCGATGAGCGGCATCGGGGCTCCTTCTGAGCTTGACGATCTGGATTATGGCTCAATCGACGGAGTAATCTGGGGATGGTGCCGGCCGAGCCTTCGAGAAAGGTGTCCTGATGCGTGCCCCCGTAGCGACGTTAGCGACGCTCGTCGTGGTGGTTTTCGCTGCGGCTCTCCTGGCTCGACAAGAGCCGACGTTCAAGGCCGTCAACAAGACTGTCGCCGTCTATGCGACGGTGACCGGCGCGGACGGCCGGTTCGTTCCCGACCTCGCGCGCGACGCCTTTTCGATTTTCGACAACGGCCGGCGCCAGGACCTGTCGCTCTTTGCCAGCGACACGCAACCGATCACGGTCGTGATGATGCTCGATCGCAGCGGGAGCATGCGCGCCAACTTCACGCTCGTGGAACAGGCGGCCGAGCGGTTCGTGGCGGTCATGCAGCCCGGCGACAAGGCGCGCATCGGGAGCTTCTCGAACGGCATCCAGGTCGACCCTCGTGACTTCACCTCGGACCATGGCGAGTTGCTCGCGGTCCTGCGGACCGAGTTGCAGCCGGAAGGCCCGACACCGCTCTGGAACGCCGTGAACGTCGGGATTACGGCTCTGCTGCACCAACAGGGCCGGCGCGTCGTGCTCGTGTTCACCGACGGCATGGACAACCCGGCGAACCTCCGCGCCAACAATCTCTCGCTGAAAGACGTGATGAGGCGCGCGGAGGAAGAAGACGTGATGGTGTACGCCATTGGCCTGGCCGGATCGCCGCCGTCCTATGGGCGCGGCGGCTTCGGGCCCCTCGGCCCTGGCGGATCGAGCCGCGGCGGATTCGGCGGCGGCCGTCCGGCGGCGGCCGACAAGCCCGATGAAGGTCTGGCCAAGATCGCGCTGGCCACCGGCGGCGGCTACTTCGAGCTCACCTCCACCAGCGACCTGGCGGCGACGTTTTCGCGTGTGGCCGACGAGCTGCATCGCCAATATGCGCTCGGCTTCACCCCCGACAAGCTCGATGGCAAGATGCACACGCTCGACGTGCGTGTCGCCGGCGAGGGCATGACGGCGCGCGCGCGCAAGAGCTACCTGGCCCGGGCTGCCGCCGGGCCGCCGAGCTGAGGCTCGACCGTCGCGACGCACCGGACGCCCCATACCATGATTTCCCTCTGGCGCAGGCGGGAACACGAGGAATCGGCCTCGATGCAAATACTCGAAAAAGTGTGAATGCTTTCGTGTTACGCTCCGCCGACGCCTCTCAGAGCGTCCTCAAAGGAGTTTGCTGTGGCGAAAAAGGCGAAGAAGAAGTCAGCTCGGAAACCGAACGCCGCGTTCATGAAGCCCGTCACGCCGGATGCCGCGCTGTCCGAAGTGATTGGCGCGAAGGCCGTGCCGCGGACCGAAGTGACCAAGAAGCTGTGGGCGTACATCAAGAAGCACGGGCTTCAGGACAAGAAGAACCGCCGCATGATCAATGCGGACGCGACACTCAAGCCGGTGTTCGGCGGCAAGGCGACCGTCAACATGTTTGAGATGACGAAGCTTGTCAGCAAGCACATGAAGTAGCCCGCGGTCGGCGGAACCCCTCGGCAGAGGTAGGTCATGAGT
The DNA here is from genome assembly GCA_963755195.1 of uncultured Acidobacteriota bacterium. Taxonomy (GTDB): domain Bacteria; phylum Acidobacteriota; class Vicinamibacteria; order Vicinamibacterales; family CAVVIG01; genus CAVQJU01. The sequence goes on from CAVWIZ010000006.1 coordinate 130,207, forward strand.
TCGCGTCGTTTTCTTCCGGCGCTCCTGCTGCTGTTTGTCGGCAGCGGGTGCGCGGCGCTCATCTACGAGATCGTCTGGTTCCAGTTACTCCAACTGGTGATCGGTTCGTCGGCGATTTCATTGGGAGTGCTTCTGGGCACGTTCATGGGGGGAATGTGCCTGGGCAGCTTCGCGCTGTCGTCCGTCGTGTCGGCGCGGCAGCATCCGTTGCGCGTCTACGCCTACCTCGAGTTGGGCATCGGGCTCATCGGCCTGATCGTCCTCGTGGGGATGCCCCTCATCAGCGGCGTCTACACCTCCTGGGCCGGATCGGGTGTCGCCGGACTGCTGTTTCGCGGCGTCATCGCCAGCATCTGTCTGCTGCCGCCGACGCTGCTGATGGGCGCGACGCTGCCGGCCATTTCGCGGTGGGTCGAAGCGACGCCGGAAGGCGTCTCGTGGCTGGGCTTCTTCTACGGCGGCAACATCGCCGGCGCGGTCGTCGGCAGCGTGCTGACGGGCTTCTACCTCCTCCGCGTGTTCGACAGTTCGGTGGCGACCTACATCGCCGTCTCGATCAACGTCATCGTGGCGATCGCCGGTCTGGTGATTGCCAGGGCGACACCCTACACGGCGGTTGAGTCCGCGCCGACGGCCGTCACGCGCGCCGCCGGCTCGGCCAGCGTGTACGTGGTGATCGCCCTGTCGGGGATGACCGCCCTGGCCGCCGAAGTCATCTGGACGCGTTTGCTCTCGCTGCTCTTCGGCGCGACGACCTACACCTTCTCGCTGATTCTGGCGGTGTTTCTGTTCGGCCTCGGCATCGGCAGCAGCGTGGGATCGACGCTGGCATCGCGGCTCGCCCGGCCGCGGCTCGCGCTCGGATGGTGCCAGATGCTGCTGTGCGTCTGCATGGGATGGGCGGCCTACGTGATCGCCCAGTCGCTGCCGTACTGGCCGATCAACCCGTCGGCGGCCGCCAATCCCTGGATCAACCTGCAGATTGATGTCGTGCGGTCGATGTTTGCCGTGTTGCCGGCAGCCGTGCTGTGGGGCGCGAGTTTTCCGCTGGCGCTCGCCGCGGTCGCCACGCGCGGACAAGACCCGGCGCGCCTCGTCGGGGGCGTGTACGCCGCCAATACGGTTGGCGCAATCGTCGGCTCGCTCAGCGCGAGCATGGTGCTCGTCGCGTGGATTGGCAGCCAGCACGCGCAGCAGGTGTTGATGGTCATTGCCGCGATTGCCGGCTCGATCATCCTGCTCGAGCCCCTGGCGAGCGACAAGACCGACCGGGCAGACGCGGTAGACGGGGCCGGCAGGCCCGGCAAGTCGTGGTGGCCGACCGCGTGGGCCTGCGTGGCCATCATCCTCGTGGCGCTGGTTGTTCGGAGCGTCCAGGCCGTGCCGGCGGTGCTGGTCGCGTACGGGCGATACGCGTCCATGCGCGTCAACGATACGGCCCAGTACCTGTACGTCGGCGAGGGGATGACGGCCTCGGTGGCCGTGTCGCGCCTCTCGGACGGCGTCCTCAATTACCACAACGCCGGCAAGGTACAGGCCTCGAGCGAGCCGCAGGACATGCGGCTGCAGCGGATGCTCGGCCACTTGACGACGCTCATTCCGCCAAAGGCGCGACGTGTGCTGGTCATCGGCTTCGGCGCCGGCGTGACGGCCGGCGCGGTGTCGATCGATCCGGTGGTCGAGCGCGAGACGATTGCCGAAATCGAGCCGCTGGTCCCACGCGTCGTCTCCACGTATTTCGGCGCCCCGAATTTCGATGTCGCCAAGAACCCGAAGGTCGAAATCCGCATCGACGATGCGCGGCACTACATGCTGACGTCGAAGGAAAAGTTCGACGCGGTCACCTCCGATCCGCTCGACCCGTGGGTCAAGGGCGCCGCCATGCTCTATACGCGGGAGTTTTTCGAGTCCGTCAAGCAGCACCTCAACCCGGGTGGCGCCGTCACGCTGTTCGTGCAGCTGTACGAAAGCAACACGGCCGCCGTCAAGAGCGAGATCGGCACGTTTTTCGAGGCGTTCCCGAACGGCGTCGTGTGGGGCAATACGAACAACGGCCAGGGCTACGACCTCGTGCTTCTTGGTCAGGTGGAGCCGATTCACATCAACGTGGACGAAATCCAGGCGCGGCTGAAGCAACCGCAGTACGAGAAGGTGGCCGCCTCGCTGCGCGACATCGGCTTCTACACGGCCGTCGATCTGTTTTCGAGCTACGCGGGGCGGGCCTCCGACCTGCGCGAGTGGCTCAAGGACGCGTCGATCAATCGCGACCGCAATCTGCGCCTGCAGTATCTGGCCGGTCTCGGCCTCAACCTCTACGAGAGCGGCCCGATCTACTCCGAGATCCTCAGATACCGCAAGTTTCCGGAGGGCCTGTTCGTCGGTTCGCCGCAGACGATCGAATCCCTGCGCTCCGGAATCCAGCGCGGGCTCGACTTTCGGGAGTGAGCAGGTTCACGGTTCAGGGTTCACGGTTCACGGTTCTGAATCCCGAGCTGGCGAACCTTGAACCGTGAACCTTGAACCGTGAACCTTGAACCCCGCTTTCGCATCGCCTTGTCCGGCGCGGCTGTCGCGCTGACGCTGGTGTTCGCCGTCGGCTTTGCCCAGCGGAGCGAGCCAGACCGCGCCGCCGTGGTCGCGTCGTACATCGACGCCCACACCCGCGACGCGCTGGCGCTGCTCGAACGCGTTGTCAACATCAACAGCGGCACGCACAATCTCGACGGCGTGCGCGAGGTGGGCCGCATCTTTGGCGCCGAACTGAGCGCGCTCGGCTTCACGACCCAGTGGATCGACGGCGCCCCGTGGCAGCGGGCCGGGCACCTGGTGGCCGAGCGCCCTGGAAAGAGTGTCAGCGGTACCAGCGCCCCGCGAGTCCTGCTCATCGGTCACCTCGACACCGTCTTCGAGCGCGACAGCCCGTTTCAACGGTTCGAACGCACGAGCCCAACAGAAGCGAAAGGCCCGGGCATCATCGACATGAAGGGCGGCGACGTCATCGTCGTGCAGGCGCTCAAGGCGCTGGCCGCCGCGGGCGCGCTCGACGATTTGAATGTCGCGGTAGTCATGACCGGCGACGAGGAGTTGCCAGGCCGTCCGCTCGACCGTGCCCGCCAGGTTCTCGTCAACGCGGCGCGCGGCGCCGCCGTGGCCATCGGTTTCGAGGACGGTCCCGGCGATCCGCGCTACGCGGTGACGTCGCGGCGCGGCTCCAGTTCGTGGACGCTGCGTGTGGCCGGCACGTCGGCGCATTCATCGCAGGTGTTCCGCCCGGACATCGGACCCGGGGCGATTTTCGAAGCCGCCCGCATCCTCAACGGGTTCCGCGAAAAGCTCGCCGGCGAGGACCACCTGACATTCAACCCGGGCGCCATCGTCGGCGGCACCGAGGCGGAGTACGACGCCACGCAGGCGCGCGGGTCGGCCGCCGGCAAAGACAACGTGGTCGCCGGACGCGTCGTCGTGACGGGCGATCTGCGGGCGCTCTCCTACGATCAGTTCGACCGCGCCAAGAAATCGATGCAAGAGATCGTGGCGGCCGCGATGCCTCACACACAGGGCACGCTGGTGTTCGACGATGGCTATCCGCCGATGGCGCCGACCGAAGGCAATACGCGTCTCCTCGAGATGTACAGTCGCGTCAGCCAGTCGCTGAAGCTGGGTCCCGTGTCCGCGGTCAGCCCCGACCGGGCCGGTGCGGCCGACGTGTCATTTGTGGCGGGCCAGGTCGGCATGGTGCTCGACGGGGTCGGTCTCATGGGACGGGACGGCCACACTCCCAACGAGACCGCCGACCTGACGACGCTGCCGTCGCAGACCAAGCGCGCGGCGTTGCTGCTGCTGGGCCTGGCGCGGGCTCGCGAGCCATGATGCTGCCGGAGGCAGGAACCGTGAACCGTGAACCGTGAACCGTGAACCCGAAGCATGAGCAAGATCGCCAACAACATTCTCGACGCCATCGGCCACACGCCGATGGTCCGCATCAACAGCATCACGCGCGGCGTCGTCTCCGCCACGGTGGTCGCCAAGCTCGAGACGTTCAACCCCGGCAACTCGATCAAAGACCGCATGGCGGTGAAGATGATCGAAGACGCCGAGCGCAGCGGGTTGCTGAAGCCCGGCGGCACGATCATCGAGGGCACCTCGGGCAACACGGGGATGGGGCTCGCGATTGCCGCGGTCGTCAAGGGCTACAAGTGCGTGTTCACCACGACCGACAAGCAATCGAAGGAAAAAATCGACGCGCTGAAGGCGTTTGGCGCCGAGGTCATCATCTGCCCGACCAACGTCGCTCCTGAAGACCCGCGGTCGTACTACTCGGTGTCGTCCCGTCTGGCGGCGGAGATTCCAAATTCCTGGAAGGCCAATCAGTACGACAACCTGTCGAACACCGCGGCGCACTACGAGCAGACGGGCCCGGAGATCTGGGAGCAGACCGACGGGCGCGTGACGCACCTGGTGGTGGGCGTCGGCACGGGTGGAACGGTGACGGGCGTCGGGCGGTATCTCAAGGAGCGCAACACGGCGATCAAGGTGTGGGGCATCGACACGTACGGGTCGGTGTTCAAGAAGTTCAAGGAAACCGGGATCTTCGACAAGCACGAGATCTATCCCTATATCACCGAGGGCATCGGCGAAGACTTCCTTCCTCGCAACGTGGATTTCAGCGTCATCGATCACTTTGAAAAGGTGACGGACAAGGATGCCGCGCTCATGACCCGGCGGCTCGCGCGCGAGGAGGGGATTTTCGCAGGCAACTCGGCCGGTTCGGCGATGGCCGGTCTGCTGCAGCTCAAGGATCAGTTTCATGACGGCGATCTCGTCGTCGTGATTTTTCACGATCACGGCTCGCGCTATCTCGGCAAGATGTTCAACGATGACTGGATGCGCGAGAAGGGTTTCATCGAGAAGACCGGCATGGCGGCCCGCGATCTGGTGGCCGCCGGCCTGTCGGGCGAGCTGTTCTCGCTCGAGTGCAACGAACCCGTCGCGCAGGCCATCCGCGTGATGAGCGAGCACGATTTCTCGCAGATTTCGGTGACGCACGACAAGCGGCTGGTCGGCTCGCTGAACGAGGCCCACCTCTACGAGGAGCTGGTGCGCGATCCCGGCATCAAGAGCCATCCCGTCGAGTCGATCATGCAGCCCGCATTCCCGTTCGTGGACGTGTCCACCCCGGTCGACCTGCTGGCGACCATGATCACCCCGCACAACCCGGCCGTGCTGGTGCGCGACTTCAAGACAGAGAAGACCTTCATCATCACACGCAGCGACCTCATACGGGTGTTGTAGGTTCGAGAGGTTCAACAGCATCAAGCCGCGCCGGCGAATTGAATTCTGAGTAGGGACAAGCGACGAGCGCGCGCGAGGTTGGCTACGCGTGGCCGGGATTACTGCGGCAACTGACCGAGCAGCGGCACGTCCTTCAGCTCCGGCGCCTTTGGCAGCGACAGCACGTACGCGTAGATGTCGGCCGCCTGGGCGTCGGACATGACCTTCTGGCTGTAGGTCGGCATTCCCGCCGTCCGTGGCTGGCGGAGATACTGGACGAACGGCTGCTGCGCCATCCGCTGAGGAAGCAGACGCGGGCCGTTCCCGGTCTGTGCGTTATAGCCGTGGCAGGCGTAGCAGCTGTAGGACAGATACACGTCCTTGCCAGAAGTCGCGTTCCCCGTGGTGGCCGGCGCGGCCGGCCGCGCGCCTGCCGCTGGCGCCTGCGCACTCGACGCGCCCGCAGTCATCCACACAACGACGAGTGAGACGAGCACTGTCTTCATGTGGCAACCCCCTGCCCTTTGGCCCACGTGATCAGTTTCCAGGTTCGCGTAACGTCCGCCTTCAGGCGGCCGCTACAGAGTTGCTGCTCAGCGCGGCTGTGTGACGACGTCGAGCAGCACTGGCTCTCCACGCTTCACACGCTCGATGCCGCGCTTGAGCGCGGGACCCAGATCCTTCGGATTGTCGATCGGCCCTTCGGCATACATGCCGTACGCCTCGGCCATCTTCGCGTAGCTGATATTGGGCTCGCGAATCACCGTGCCGATGTGCGCGCGCGTGCCGCCCCGGTTGCGGACCGCGCACTGCAGCTGCACGTACATGACTTCCTGATGGTAGCCACGGTTGTTGTGCATGATGGTCAGCAGCGGGATCTTGTGATGCACCGCCGTCCACAGCACGCCCGGCGCGTAGTTCAGATCGCCGTCGGTCTGGATGTTGACCGGAATGCGGCCCGTGCCCCGCATGGCAAGCGCCGCACCCACAGCGGCCGGTGCGCCGTAGCCCATGCCGCCGCCGCCCTGGCCGCCGAGATAGCTGTAGGTCTTGTCCATGTTCCACAGCCGCAGCGGCCAGAAGCTGAAGAACGACGCCGGCGACACGAGCGACCAGTCCTCGTTCTTGAGCAGCGGCCACAGCTCCGTGGTCACGCGCGCGGTGCTGATCGGGCTCGAGTCCCAGCCGTGCCGTGCCTGCGTCAATCGCCTGCTTCCGCGCCTCGACGTTGGCCTCGGCGTGCTTGCGCCCGCGCTGCTCGAAGAACGCGCGTCGATCCGGCGTGACGAGCTTCCTCACTTCTTCGATGAGCGCCGGCAGCGAGGCTTCGGCATCGGCCGCCACGACCATGTCGGCCTGCACCGGGCTCGCCGAGCACGTTGAAGTTCTGCGTCGGGAGCAGTTCGGCCGCGCTGATGCTGATTCGCTTCGTTGTCCCTCCGGCGGTGGCGGTGGCGTTGCCGCCAAAACCGACCACACCCTCGAGCATCAACTGGAGATCCGGCCTGCCCCGCGCCGTCGCCCGCCGAGGGGATGCCGCGACGGAAAGTTGATGCGCTCGCCGCCGACGTTGACCGGCATCTGCAGCAGCTCGGCGAGCTCCACCATGCAGCTTGAGGCCCGCCTCGGTGCGCACGGCACGACCCGCGTGCACCTTCGGGTTCTCCGCGGCGACGAGCATCTTCGCGATCTCGCGCACCGATCCGAGATCCGCCGCCGGCGGCGACGGCATCACCAGCTTCGGCATCGCCGGCCGGCGCGTCGAGGGGATCCTTCTGGATGCGGCTGTCGGCGACGATGAGCACCGGCGCCATGGGCGGGGTCATCATCAGCTTGTAGGCGCGGAACATCGAGCCGGTGAACTGATTCAGATCGCTCGGGCTGGTGGTCCCACTTCACGTAGTCGCGCACCAGCGCCGCGATGTCGACTGGCGTTGTGCGCGGGCACGGCGCCTTCGACGTCGACGCCCGCGATCATGAAGACCGGCACGCGGTCGCAGTAGGCGTTGTAGATCGCCATCGCCGCGTGCTGGATGCCGATGACGCCGTGCAGCAGCGCGAGCATCGGCTTGCCGTCGGCCTTGGCATAGCCGTGCGCCATCGCGACCGACGATTCCTCGTGCAGGCACGTGAGGAACTCGGGAGGTTGACCCTCTCCGTAGTTGATCAGTGACTCGTGCAGTCCTTCGAAGCTCGATCCGGGATTGGCCGCGACGTACTCGAATGCCGAGCGCCCGGATCACGTCCACCATGAAGTCGGACTGCGGCAGCTCGATGTGGCGCGACGCAACCTGGGGGGGCGGCGCCGTCTCTCGTGAGGCTTGCGCCGGCGACGGCGGCGCGGCCGCGGGTCGGGCCGGCTGCGCCTGGGGTTGCGGCGTCTGCGCACCGATCGACGGCGGCGCGACGATCGCCGCGGCGCCTACGGCTGCGCCCTTGAGGAACCCGCGCCGGCCAACGGAGCCCTTCGGTAATTTCGCCACGTGCACCTCCTGCCTCTTTGCGGCCGGATGGTAGCACGACTGCGGTTGAGCCAATGCCTACTTCGGCGCCGACCGCTCCACGGGCTCAACCGCCTGCCTCACGCTTGTGCCTTCTGAGTGGCTCCTCGTCAGTTGCCTCCCGACCCGACAATCGTCATGAACTGCTGATGCGGACCCGGATTGCCGTGGATCGGCACGTGTTGGGCCACATCCAGCCTGAGCCGTTGAATGTTCTGCTGCAGCGCCCTCATGTTCGGGTTCGCGGCCGGCGGTTGCGCACCGGCGGCAGGCGGACCGTAGAGATCGGCGTTCACCAGGATCTTCTCCGTTGGCAGATACGCGATCAGCATGTTCGAGTTGTGATTCAGGCCCTGCACCGGGTGCAGTTCCAGCGTGCGCACGCCGTCGCTCAGCACGTACTTCTGATTGACCGTCTCGATTGGAGGAACCCGGTTTCCCGAGAACCATGGGTAACGGGACGACAGGAGGTCCGGCTGCAGCGTGCGCGCTGACGGATAGAAGAACACGTCTTCGTAGAATTCCCGATTCGCCTGGTGCGTCACCACCGTGGCTCCGTGTGCGACGTACGTCCGCAATCCGCCCGAGTGATCGAAATGATGATGCGTGTTGACCACATACTGGATCGGCTTGCCCGGCACGAGCTTCTGCACTTCGGCAATCACCGCCAGCGAGCGGTTTTCGTCTTGTGGCGCTTCGACCACCGCGGCAAAGTCCTTGAACTCCACGAGCACGCTGTTGTGCGAGCCGCCGGCAACCAGCCAGATGCCGTTGCCCAGTCGCTGCGACTGCACGACGACGGCCGGGATCGTGGCCGACCTGACCGCGTCGGGAACCGTCAACGCGGCAGCCGCGGGGTTCGGTTGCGCCGCGGTGACCCGGACTTCCATCCAATTGTGACCGGGATTCAACCGGGGATCGCCCTGGTGTGAATGCAGCACCGTCGGGAACTTCACGCCGTTGTAGTCCTTGTATTCAGAGTACCGATGCTCGTACACCATGTCGCCGAACACGGGATTCGGCACCCAGGTCTGTACGCGCTCGAGCAGGTTCTGCGCGTTGATCGTCCCGTTGACCTTGTACTTGCCGAGGGCCGTGAACGACACGATCGTCACCTTGCTGGCGCCGATCGTCATCGACACAGCCGTGGGGTTGGCGCCGGCCGCCATGGCGCCTTTGAGGAAACCGTGCGGGCTCAGCCAGATGTCGAGTTGCCGCACTTCCGCGTTCGCCGGCGAGGCCGTCGCCGTCGTGCCCTGTACGTTCCACGAGATGTTGCCGCTGACGATGTTGACTTGCCGCTGTTCGCCTTGAATCGGAGTCCCGCCTCCGCCCTGGGGCGGGTAGGTTCCCTGCCGGCGCGTGAGCTCTTCTCGCGACGACCGGTTGTCGTAATCGATGACCCGCGTGTAGCTGGTCATCTCGAACCGCGGCCAATCCTGATCGGCCGCGTAACTCTGGCCGACCGCGGCATTCCAACCCGTGCCCGAATACTGAATCGATTTCACATTGGCGGCGCCCATCGCCGTCGACGCAGCCTGCAGAACAGCCCTGGCATCCTGCGCGGAGGCCGCGCCGGCCATCAGCCCGATAACGGTGACGAGGAAAGGTATCTTCTGAGCCATCATTCCTCCTTCGGCCAACCACCCATGGAATGTGCCGAAGGATACAGCGAATGGATGAGACGTTCCAGCACGATCGGCCACGGCGAGCTCGCGCAGTGCCGTCACGGTTCCGTTAGAAAAACCCCAGATTCTTCCCGTCCTGACAGCCCGGGCCCCCAACAGCCGATATGGTCATAAATAGGGGACTGAACCGAGGAGGCTTCTGTGCGGGTACTGCGAATGTCGGCGGCGATGATTGTCGCGGCAGTTCTGGCTGGTGCCTCGGCCACGTTCCTGAGTCTTGTGGACGCGGGTCGCGAAATCGACGGGTCGCTGTCGCGGCTCGAACGCCAGGCCGTTGCCCTCCACGGCACGACCAGCGACTCGATGGCTCATGGAGCGCCAGCCGAGGCCGTCAACCGGCCGCGCCCTTCTCTGAGAAAGGGGATCGATGCCTTCGCGGCCAACGCCGACCGCATTGTCCGCGAGTCGGCGACGCCGCCGCTCGGCGGAATCGCGCAGTGGGTGGGCGAACAGCTCGACCTCGTGCCAGACGTCCAGGCGATCGACAAAGCCTACGGCGAGTACCTCGAGCAGACGAAGCAGACGCTGGCCGAATCCCGTCAAACAGAATCGGCGGCGACGCTCGCCCGTCGGCTGCTCGATCTGGGCTCCGAGCAGTTGGTCCAGCGTGTCGAAGATGCGCGCGATCGGACTCGAGAAGCCGTCGCCCGCTCGCTCAACGGCCTTCAGTTGATCACATTCATCAGCATCGGCATCGCCGCGCTCGTCGTCGGCCTCACCCCCGATCAGTATTCGTAAACAACGAGCCTGTGACTAGATCACGTAGCCACAGAGACACAGAGATCGCAGAGGGCTTCTCTTCAAGAAGAGCTCTTTGTGTCCTTTGTGGCTCGGTGGCTTCGTACGTTTTCACATGCTGATTGCCGCCACGCGCGAGGTCAGCTCGGCCATCAATCGCTGCGAGCTGACGCACCTGGTCCGGGAGGCGATCGACGTCGATCGGGCGCGCGCGCAGCATCGCGCGTACGAACGCACGCTCGAGGAGGCAGGCTGCACGATCGTGCGCGTCGAGGCGGCGCCCGAGCTGCCTGATGCGATGTTCGTCGAGGATGCGGCCGTCGTCCTCGATGAGGTGGCGATTGTCATGCGGCCCGGCGCGCCATCGCGGCGCGCGGAGACACGGGCGGTGGCCGAGCTGGTGGGCCGCTACCGTCCGCTGAGGTTCATCGAGGCGCCCGGAACGATCGACGGGGGTGATGTCCTGGTGGCGGGCCGGAGTGTCTTTGTCGGACTCTCCGGACGGACCAACGGGGCGGCCGTCGACCAGATGCGTGCCATCCTGCAGCCGCTGGGCTATGTGGTCCGCGCGGTGCCCGTGACCGGCTGTCTGCACCTCAAGTCGGCGGTGGCCGCGCTGGCCGACGATCGGTTGCTCCTCAACGCAGAGTGGGTCGATCGCGAACAGTTCGCGCCCTTCGATGTCGTTGATGTCGATCCTCATGAACCCTACGCCGCGAACATTGTCAGGGTGGCCGACGACCTGGTGTATCCCGTCGCCTTTCCGCGCACGCGCGAGCGGATCGAGCGGAGCGGCCTTCGTGTGCGGACGGTCGACGTGAGCGAAATCGCCAAAGCGGAGGGCGCGGTGACCTGCTGCAGCCTGATCTTCACGGGTTGAGGCGCGAAACAGATTTCCTTGCGGTAGAATACGGCCGTTCAGGAGGGTGTTCTGATGAGGTTCCTTCGCGCGCCCCGCGTGCTCTTGGCCTCGGCCTGTCTTCTCGCGTCTCTCGTGGGCGCCCTCGTCGCCGCCGAGCGGTCGGCGGCTTCGATGGCGTCGGCCGCGACGTCGTTTCTGACGAGTCTGTCGCCTGAACAGCGGCAGAAGGCGACCTTTGCTTTCGAATCCGACGAGCGGCTGCGCTGGCACTTCATTCCGAGCGAGGGCTTCCCTCGCAAAGGATTGACGCTCAAGGAAATGAGCGAGCCGCAGCGCGAACGCGTCCACGGGCTGATGAAGGCCGGGTTGAGCCAGCGCGGTTATCTCACGGCCAAACAGATCATTGACCTCGAAACCCTGCTCGGGCAGATCGAGCAAGGCGTCACGGCCCGGGGCGGCCGTGGCGAGGGCATGGTTCGCGATCCGGAGAAGTACTACGTTTCGGTCTTCGGGACGCCGTCGAGCAAGGCCACCTGGGGCTGGCGGGTCGAAGGGCACCACGTCTCGCTGCAGTTCACCATCGTCAACGGCACGCTCGTCGCGAACTCGCCGTTTTTCTTCGGATCGAACCCGGCCGAAGTGCTGGAGGGCCCGCAGAAGGGACTGCGCATTCTGGCGCAGCGCGAAGACACGGCCCGCGCGCTGGTGATGGCGCTCGACACGGCCCAGCGGGGCCAGGCGGTCCTGCAGAACGTCGCGCCGAACGACATCGCGACGGGGAACAAGCTGACCGTGGACCCGCTGTCACCGGTTGGCGTCACGGCGAGCACGCTCACGCCCGCGCAGCGCGACATGCTGATGCAGGTGATCACCGCCTACACATCGGCGATGGCCGACGACATCGCGGCCGAGCGGATGGCACAACTCAAAACGGCGGGCCTCGACAAGATTTCGTTCGCCTGGGCGGGCGAGCTCGAGCGCGGCAAGAAGCACTACTACCGCGTCCAGGGGCCGACGTTCCTCATCGAGTTCAACAATACGCAGAACAACGGCAACCACATCCATTCCGTCTGGCGCGACTTCGCCGGTGACTTCGGCCGGGATCTGCTGCGAGAGCACCTCAAGAGCGTCGCGCACTAGGAAACGACGATCAACGCAGAGATCGCAGAGCACGCTGAGAATCAGTACTGGTTTTTCTCTGCGATCTCCGCGTTCTCTGCGTTGTACGTCGTCGTCGTTATCGAGTGACGAGGTGTGCACGGGGCGCGGCTGTTGGCCCCGGCGGACGTGGCCGATAAAGTACACGAACTCTCGGGGGTGCACTGACTTGCTGCGGGCGTACGGTGTGACGGACAGGGGCTGCGTCAGGCCCATCAACGAAGACTACTGGGCGTTTGACGAGGCGCGCGGTCTCTGCGTCGTGGCCGACGGCATGGGCGGCCACAAGGCGGGCGAAGTCGCCGCGCGTACGGCCGTCGACACCGTCGTCGGCTCCCTGGCAGCTGACACGGCTGGTGAAGATCCCTGGCCCTTCGGGTTCGATCCCTCCCTTTCCGAGCTCGGCAACCGGCTGCGGACCGCCATTCAAACCGCCCATATGCGCGTCCTCGAGATCGCGGTGACGTCGGCGCAGTACACCGGGATGGGGACGACCATCGTCGCGGCGATTGTCGAGGGCCGTCGGCTGACGGTCGGGCACGTCGGCGACAGCCGGTTGTACCTCCTGGCCAACGATCGCATCCGTCAGCTCACGCGCGACGATTCCTGGATGGCGTCGATCCTGGCCGACGACCCGACCGCCGACGTGGCCAGTCTGGAGCGTCATCCGATGCGCAACGCCCTGACGAACGTCGTGGGCTCCCGGCGCCGGACGAACGTGCACGTCGTGGAAGAAGAGCTGGGTGGCGGGGAACTGCTGCTGCTGTCGACCGACGGCGTTCACGGCGTGCTCGATGAGCACCGAATCGAGCAGCTCATGCTCGATTCGGGCGATCTGTGCGGTACGGCGACGAACCTTGTCACCGCGGCGCTTGCCCGCGGCAGCCACGACAACTGCACGGCCCTCGTCGCGCAATACCTACCTGACTGAGGGCTAGGGGCTAGGGACTAGGGGCTAGGGACTAGGGGCTAGTCGTGGCTCGTTACTCGTGACTCGCGATTTGCGAGTCACGAGCCACGAGCCTCTGAAGTCTTACCGGCCCCGGGGGCGGTCCGGCTGGCGCGGCGCCCGGCGCGGCCGGCGGTGCTGGGGGCGGCAGGACGGGAATGGCCGCACCGCGGTGGCAGGTCATGCACTGCACGCGCGTGAGCTGATCGGCCGGCTTCTTGATGTTGGCCGCCAGCTTGTCGTTGAACTCGGTGGCCATTCGCATCATCGCCCGAGCCACTTCCTTGTTCGGCTTCGTGTCCACGGCATAGTCGTTGGTCGGTAAGCCCGGGCCCGTCCAGACGTGGCAATAGCCGCAGTTGGTCCCAAGCGCCGCCGTAAAGTTGCGCATGATCGGCAGGATCTGCGCCGTGGTCATCGTCTTCGGCAGGACCTGCAGGTTCTTCGGCTCCGGAGGTGGTGTGGCGGGAGCGGCCCCGCGCTGGGCTTCGGGGGCTTGCGCGGCTGCCACCGACCCGACCAGGACGACGACGCTGAGGGCTCCGATCACGTGCCTGAAACGCATCATGCTGACACCTCTCGGTAGTAGGAACTCGATGACGAGCGACCTGTCTCTGGCCGCCTTGGGCTCAGAACACTGAGGTTTACGGGGATGCACTATATCACCGGCGCGTACCTGCTGACAGCTGAGTTGCAGGTGGTTCTGACGCCGTGCTATATTCGTCAGGTTCTATCGAAGTTAGGACACCCTATCTAGCTTCGAACTCGCAGGAAAGCGTCTCTCTCCCGGCATTTCGGGAAGACCAATCCGTCGCGCGACATACGACGAGCATTAGGGTAGTCAAGGTTTTCAGGCGCCAAGCCTCCGGCTTCTAGGCCTGAAACGACGAATTCGACCGCTGAACCAGGTCAGCGGTGCGAGCGTGCTGTCATTTGGGCGACGAATATTTATGCCGACTATCAGTCAACTGGTGCGGAACGGTCGCAAGAAGATCGTCAGCAAGACCAAGAGCCCTGCCCTCCAGAACAGTCCTCAGAAGCGGGGCGTCTGCGTGCGGGTGTTCACCCAGACCCCGAAGAAGCCGAACTCGGCGCTGCGTAAGGTCGCGCGCGTCCGGCTGACGAACGGCATCGAGGTCACCACGTACATTCCGGGCGTTGGCCACAACCTGCAGGAGCACTCGCTCGTGCTCATCCGCGGCGGCCGCGTCAAGGATTTGCCGGGTGTCCGGTATCACGTCGTGCGCGGCACGCTCGACGCCGTCGGCGTCGCGGGACGGATGCAGGGACGATCAAAATACGGCGCGAAGCGCCCGAAGAAAGCCTAAGCCATGCCACGTAGACGCGAGATTCCGAAGCGCGACATCGCGCCCGACCCGATCTATCAGAGCCCGCTCGTGACCAAGTTCATCAATTGCGTGATGAGCGACGGCAAGCGAAGCACGGCGGAGCGCATCCTGTACAAGAGCTTCGACATCATCAAAGAGAAGACGGCCGACGATCCGCTCAAGGTGTTCAAGAAGGCGATCGACAACGTCAAGCCGAGCCTCGAGGTGAAGTCGCGCCGCGTCGGCGGCTCCAACTATCAAGTACCGGTCGAAGTGAACCCGAACCGCCGCCTGTCGCTGAGCATCCGCTGGCTGGTCGGCTACGCGACCGAGCGCGGCGACGGCAAGACGATGCAGGAGAAGCTGGCCAACGAGCTGCTCGACGCCTCCAACCTTCGCGGCGGCGCCGTCAAGAAGCGCGAAGACACCCATCGCATGGCGGAAGCGAACAAGGCGTTCGCGCACTATCGCTGGTAGCGGTTCCCGAAGTCACGAGCAGAGCATCGAGTCACGAGTAAATGCCCAGGCAGACATCGCTAGCGAAAACGCGCAACATCGGCATCATGGCGCACATCGACGCCGGGAAGACGACGACGACGGAGCGGATCCTGTTCTACACCGGGATTACGTACAAGATCGGCGAAGTTCACGAAGGCACCGCGGTCATGGACTGGATGGAGCAGGAGCAGGAGCGCGGCATCACGATCACCTCCGCCGCGACGACCTGTTTCTGGCGCGACAACCGCATCAACATCATCGACACGCCGGGCCACGTGGATTTCACCGCGGAAGTCGAACGCTCGCTGCGCGTCCTCGACGGCGCCGTCGCGGTGTTCGACTCGGTCGCGGGCGTCGAACCGCAGTCGGAAACCGTCTGGCGGCAGGCCGACAAGTACCGCGTCCCGCGCATCTGCTTCGTGAACAAGATGGACCGCATCGGCGCGGACTTCAAGCGCACGTTCGACCAGATCATCTCGAAGCTCGAAGCCAACCCCGTGGCCATCCAGCTCCCCATCGGATCCGAAGACAACTTCCTGGGCGTGGTCGACCTCATCAAGATGCAGTCCATCACCTACAAGGACGAAACGATGGGCGCGGACTACGTCGTCGGCGATATTCCGGCCGACATGATGGAGGAGGCGAAGCACTATCGGGAGCAGCTCCTCGAGAAGGTCAGTGAAGTCGACGACGTGATCCTCGAGAAGTACCTGGGCGGCCAGGCCGACCAGATCACCGAAGACGAGATCAAGGCGGCGATCCGCAAGCGCGTGAACAGCTCGGTGCGCGCGGGCAAGGAAGGCGCGTTCGTTCCGGTCATCTGCGGATCGGCGTTCAAGAACAAAGGCGTCCAGCCGCTGCTCGACGCGGTGGTGGACTTCCTGCCGTCGCCCCTCGACGTGCCGTCCATCACGGGCATCGACCCGGACAAGAAGGCCGATCCGGAAGACCCGACCGCGAATCAGATCGACCGGCCCGCGACCGACGATGCGCCGTTCTCCGCGCTCGCGTTCAAGATCATGACCGACCCGTTCGTCGGTCAGCTCACGTTCTTCCGCGTCTACTCGGGCGTGCTCACGGCGGGCGGCAGCATCTTCAACTCCACCAAGCAGCGCACGGAGCGCATTGGCCGCCTGCTGAAAATGCACGCGAACAAGCGCGAGGAAATCAAAGAGGTCTACGCGGGCGACATCGCGGCGGCCGTCGGTCTCAAGAGCGTCTCGACCGGCGACACGCTGTGCGACGAGAAGCACGCGATCATCCTCGAGGCGATGGATTTTCCGAAGCCGGTCATCTCACTGGCGATCGAGCCCAAGACCAAGTCGGATCAGGAGAAGCTCGGCGTCGGCCTGCAGAAGCTGAGGGCCGAAGATCCGACCTTCCACGTTCAGACCGACGTCCAGACCGGTCAGGTCATCATCGCCGGCATGGGCGAGCTGCACCTCGAGATCATCGTCGACCGGCTGAAGCGCGAGTTCGCGGTCGAGGCGACGGTCGGCAAGCCGCAGGTCGCCTACAAGGAAACGCTCACCCGTCCGGCCGACGGCGAGATGAAATACGCGAAGCAGACCGGCGGCCGCGGCCAGTACGGGCACGTGAAGATTCATCTCTATCCGGGCGAACCGGGCAGCGGCTATATCTTCGAGAACGAAACCACCGGCGGATCGAT
This sequence comes from uncultured Acidobacteriota bacterium, assembly GCA_963755195.1. Lineage (GTDB taxonomy): Bacteria > Acidobacteriota > Vicinamibacteria > Vicinamibacterales > CAVVIG01 > CAVQJU01. Next base: position 146,869 of record CAVWIZ010000006.1, read on the forward strand.
TCCGAAAGAGTTCATCAAGCCGATCGATCAGGGCATCCAGGAAGCGCTCACGCGCGGCGTGCTCGCCGGCTACCCGATCGACGATGTGCGCATCGAGCTGTACGACGGCTCGTACCACGACGTGGACTCGTCGGAAATGGCGTTCAAGATTGCCGGGTCGATGGCGTTCCAGGACGCGGCCAAGAAGGCGCGGCCGGTGCTGCTCGAGCCGATCATGCGCGTTGAGGTCGTCGTCCCGAAGGAGCACATGGGCGACGTGATGGGGAACCTCTCCAGCCGGCGCGGCCAGATTCAGTCGCAGGAAGATCGCGGCGGCACGCAGATCATCCAGGCGCGCGTGCCGCTGTCGGAAATGTTCGGCTATTCGACCGACCTTCGCTCGCGCACGCAGGGGCGCGCGACCTACTCGATGCATTTCGACCGCTACGAGCAGGCGCCGCCGTCGACGAGCGAAGAAGTCATCGCGAGGATGCAGGGGAAATGACGACGATCAACGCAGAGCACGCAGAGCACGCCGAGAAAAACATTTCTCTGCGATCTCCGCGATCTCTGCGTTGTACGTCGTGACTGAGAAACCATATGGCAACAGCTTCTTTCAGCGACAAAATTCGCATTCGCCTCAAGGTGTACGACTACCGCGTCCTCGACCAGTCGACGAGCGAGATCGTCGATACGGCCAAGCGCACCGGCGCGCGGCTGGCGGGACCGATTCCGCTGCCGACGTCGAAGAACAAGTGGACCGTGCTGCGATCGCCGCACGTGGACAAGAAATCGCGCGAGCAGTTCGAAATCCGTACGCACAAGCGGCTCATCGACATCTTCGAGCCGACGCCGCAGACCGTGGACGCGCTGATGAAGCTCGATCTGCCGGCCGGTGTCGACGTGGAGATTAAAGCGTTTGGGAAAGAGCATAAGTAGGGCTGAGGGCAAAGGGCTCAGGGCTCAGGGCTGTCACGACAGCGCCTGCGGCCATGCCGAACCGAGGATATGGAGATCCGAGGTGAGGCATCAGCGTTAGTTCGCGGTGGGGGTGGGGCGAAGCCGCCAGGTCAGCGCCTGCGGCCATGCCGAACCGAGGACATGGAGATCCGAGGTGAGGCATCAGCGTTAGTTCGCGGTGGGGGTGGGGCCCCGCCGCCAGTGAAGAAAAGTAGACACGATATGGTGACCGGAATCATCGGCAAGAAAGTCGGGATGACGCAGGTGTTCGACGCCGACGGCACGGTGCACCCGGCCACGGTCATCAAGGCCGGGCCCTGCGTGATCGTGCAGGCGAAGACCCCGCAGACCGACGGATACGAGGCCGTGCAGCTCGGCCTGGTTGAAGACGGGCGGGTGAAGGCCGGCAAGGCCATGGCCGGTCACTACAAGAAGGCCAACGTGCCGCCGACGCGGGTGCGCCGCGAGGTGAGGCTCGCCGCCGGTGGCGACGCCGTCAAGGCCGGCGATCCCGTGCTCGTGTCCATCTTCGCCGACGGCGAACGCGTGGACGTCATCGGTACCGGCCGCGGCAAAGGGTTCCAGGGCGTCGTGAAGCGTCATCATTTCGCGGGCGGTGCGGCGACGCACGGTTCGATGTTCCATCGGGCGCCGGGCTCGATTGGCGCGTCGTCGTTTCCTTCTCGTGTCGTCAAGGGCATGCGGGCGGCCGGGCGCATGGGCGGCGGACGCGTGACGATTCGCAACCTGAAGGTCGTTCGTGTGGACGCCGAGAATCACCTGCTCATCCTCGAGGGCGGCATTCCGGGCGCCCCGGAGGGTTACGTGATCGTGCGCAAGGCGATCACCGCCAAGCGGGTCAAGGTGGCTCAGGTGGAGAAGCCCAAGAAGGGTAAGAAATAGGGGCTAGGGGCTAGAGGTTAGGGCTGGAAGGGCAGGTGCAGGAGGCGGGAAAGACAGCAGCGCCTGCGGCCATGCGAGCGGGCCTGCCGCGAGGCATCGGCGAGATTCGCGGCGGGGTGGGGCCCCACCGCCAGTGGAAAAAGTTGACCCTTATGCAATTTGATGTCGTCAACAACGAAAACAAGAAAGTGGGCAGCGTCGACGTCCGCGACGAGGTGTTCGGCGGGCGCGTGAACGCCGAGCTCATCTGGGAATCGGTCGTCCGCACCAACGCGTCGAAGCGGCGCGGCACCCACGCGACGAAGAACCGCGCGCTCGTCAGCGGCAGCGGCAAGAAGCCGTGGCGCCAGAAGGGCACCGGCCGCGCGCGCGTGGGATCGATCCGCAACCCGATCTGGCGGCATGGCGGCACCGTGTTCGGGCCGCAGCCGCGCAGCTACACGTACGACCTGCCGAAGAAGGCCGAGCGCGGCGCGTTGCGGTCGGCGCTCGCGCAGAAGATGCGGGACGGCGCGCTCATCGTCGTCGATGCGCTGGCGGCTTCCGAGGTCAAGACCAAGGCGGCTGTCGAGATGCTGAAGCGGCTCGGCGTGACCGGGAAGGCCGTCCTCATCGACGTCGCGCCGGACGAGACGCTGGCCAAGTCGGTGCGGAACATCGCCACCGTGGCGTTTGTGGCCAGCGCGCGGCTGACGGCACGCGATGTCGTCGACGCGCATCGTGTCGTGGCGACGCGCGGAGCCATCGAAAAGCTGCAGGAGGTGCTCGGGTCATGAAACTGACTGATGTGATCCGCAGACCGCTCATCACGGAGAAGACGTCCATCCAGCGCGAAGACGGCCGGACCCTCGTCTTTCAAGTCGCGACCGGCGCGAACAAAGTCGAGATCCGGCGGGCGATCGAGCAGCTCCTCGGCGCGAAAGTGGACACCGTCCGGACGAGCATCGTGCACGGCAAGGAAAAGCGTCAGGGACGGTTCGCCGGCCGCCGCTCGGACTGGAAGAAGGCCTACGTGAGGCTGCGCGAGGGCCAGAAGATGCCGGAATTCCTGGAGGGCGCGTAACATGCCCATTCGCAAGTTCAATCCCACGTCACCCGGGCGGCGGTTTCAGACCGTGCAGATCTTCGACGAAATCACGACGTCGGAGCCGCACAAGCCCCTCGTCGAGCCGCTCCATCAGTCGGGCGGGCGCAACAACCGGGGCGAGCTCACGTCGTGGTGGCGCGGCGGCGGGCACAAGCGGATGTACCGCATCATCGACTTCAAGCGGGACAAGCACGACATCCCGGCGAAGGTGGCGACGATCGAGTACGACCCGAATCGGTCGGCGCGGATTGCCCTCGTCACCTACGCGGACGGCGAGAAGCGCTACATCCTGCAGCCGGCGGGCTTGAAGGTCGGCGACGCGATCATCTCCGGGCAGAACGTCGACATTCTGCCGGGCAATGCCCTGCCGCTGAAGAACATTCCGCTCGGCACGCTTCTTCATAACGTCGAGTTGAAGCCGGGCAAGGGCGGGCAGATTGCGCGCAGCGCCGGGTCGTCGGTGCAGCTCGTGGCCAAGGAAGGCGAGTACGCCTCGGTGAAGATGCCGTCGAACGAGATTCGCAAGATCTTCAGCGAGTGCTACGCGACGATCGGTCAGGTCGGGAACATCGATCACGAGAACGTCTCGGTCGGGAAGGCGGGCCGCAGCCGGTGGCTGGGCCAGCGCCCGCACGTGCGTGGAGTCGCGATGAACCCGGTCGATCATCCCCTGGGCGGCGGCGAAGGCAAGACCTCCGGCGGACGTCATCCGGTGTCGCCCTGGGGTCTGCCGACCAAGGGCTACAAGACGCGCAACCGAAAATCGACCGACAAATTCATCGTCACGCGGAGACAGAAGTAATGGGCCGCTCACTGAAAAAAGGTCCCTTCGTCGACACGCCCCTGCTCGAGAAGATCGAGGTGATGAACCGCGGGGCCGAGCGAAAGGTGATCAAGACGTGGTCGCGCCGATCGACGGTGATCCCCGAGATGGTGGGTCACACGCTGGCGGTGCACAACGGCAAGAAATTCATCCCGGTGTATGTGACCGAGAACATGGTCGGCCACAAGCTGGGTGAGTTCGCGCCGACGCGCCAGTTCAAGGGACACACCACCAGGGTGGCCGAGCGCGCCGCGGCTGCGGCGGCCCAGGCCGGGCCTGGAGGCGCGCCGGGCGGACCGGGCGCGGGTGCCGGCGGTGGCGGCGGCAAGCCCGCCGGCGCGAGCTAGACGAGAGACGGAGTGATGGCGATGGCTGTGACGCCCGAGAGGCCTGTGAGAATAGAAGCGCACGCGACGGCCCGATACATCCGGACTTCGGCGCAGAAGGCCGGACTCGTGCTCGACCTGATTCGTGGCAAGGACGTCAATCGCGCGCTCGCGACGCTGAAGTTCACCCGCAAGTCGGTGGCCGAAGACATCGCGAAGCTGCTGCGGTCGGCGATTGCCAACGCGCAACAGAAGGACGGATTCAGCGGCGACGTCGATCGGCTGTTCGTGTCGGCGTGCTACGCGAACCAGGGGCCGTCGGCCAAACGCGTGCGCCCCGCGCCGATGGGCCGCGCGTTCCGCGTCCTCAAACGCACGGCGCATCTGACCGTCCGTGTGTCGGAGCGCCCGGAGAAAGCCGTGGCGGTGGCGGCGGGACGCACCGCGGTGAAAAAGCCGCGCGCCGGAAAGCCGGCGCGAGCCGGCAAGCCGGCGGCAAAGAAAGCATAAGGAGTATTTGTGGGCCAGAAGGTTCATCCGTTTGGATTCCGACTCGGCTTCAACAAGACGTGGCGGTCGCGCTGGTACTCGGATCGCGACTACGCGAAGTTGCTGCACGAGGACCTGGCACTGCGTTCGACGCTGAAGAAGCGCTTCGCGCACGCCGGTGTCTCGAAGATCGAGACCGAGCGCGCGGCCAACAAGCTGAAGATCGACATCTACACGTCGCGGCCGGGCATCATCATCGGCCGCAAGGGCACGGAAGTCGACAAGCTGAAACAGGAAATCCAGAAGAAGACCAACCGCGAGGTCTTCATCAACATCCAGGAGATTCAGAAGCCGGAGCTCGATGCCCAGCTCATCTCCGAGTCGGTCGCGATGCAGCTCGAGAAACGCGTGGCCTTCCGCCGCGCGATGCGCAAGGCCGTGGAGTCGGCGCTGCGGTTCGGCGCGCGCGGCATCAAGGTGCGCGTGTCGGGCCGGTTGAACGGCGCCGAAATCGCGCGCTCGGAGTGGTACCTGCACGGCCAATTGCCGCTGCAGACGCTGCGTGCCGACATCGACTACGGTTTCGCGGAAGCGAACACGACCTACGGTCAGATCGGCATCAAGGTGTGGCTCTACAAGGGCGAGCGCCTGGTGCCGCAGCGCGGCCGTGAGGAAGAATACCGGGAACGCGCACCCCGGCGGCCACAGGCGAGGGCATAGAACGTCGGGATTGAGTAATTGGGTAATCGAGTAATTGGGTAATTTGAATGATCGAGCGATCGTGGGTGTCCATTACTCGATTACTCAATTACCCGATTAGCAAATACAGGATCGCACCGTTATGTTGATGCCGAAGAAGGTCAAGTTCAGGAAACAGCAGCGCGGGCGCATGCGCGGGAAGGCGTGGCGCGGCAGCGACGTGTCGTTCGGCGACTACGGGCTGAAGGCGCTCGAGCCCTGCTGGTTGACCGACCGCCAGATCGAGGCGGCGCGCGTGGCCATGACGCGGTTCGTCGCGCGCGGCGGCAAGATCTGGACGCGCGTGTTTCCCGACAAGCCGATCACCAAGAAGCCGCAGGAGACGCGCATGGGCAAGGGCAAGGGCGCGCCCGAGCAATGGGTGTGCGTCGTCAAGCCGGGGCGTGTGTTGTTCGAGATGGAAGGCGTGAGCGAGAAGTCGGCGCGCGAGGCGATGAAGCTGGCGGCGGCGAAGCTGCCCATCCTCACGAAGTTCGCGACGCGCTTTGCGCAGGAGAAGATGCTGTGAAGGCCGACGAACTGCGCGCGATGGGCGCCGACGAGCTCGGCGTGAAGGCACACGAGCTGGCGGATCAGTTGTTCCGCCTGCGGATCCAGAAGTCGATGGGGCAGCTCGAGGCGCCGGCGAAGGTGCGATCGGTGCGCCGCGATCTCGCGCGCGTCCGGACGGTTCTGCGACAGAAGAGATCGGGTAATTGAGTAACCGGGTAATCGGGTAATCGGCGATTACTCAATTACGAGATCACCCAATTACCAGATGAAGGATTCGTGAATGGCTGAGAAATCTGAGAAGCTCGGCGTCGTCGTCAGCAACAAGATGCAGAAGAGCATCGTGGTCGCCGTGGAGTGGCAGGTGCGGCACGGGCTCTACGGCAAGACCGAGCGGCGCACGTCGAAGTTCATGGTCCACGACGAGGCGAACTCCGCGAAGGTCGGCGACATGGTCGAAATCGTCGAAACGCGGCCGCTCAGCCGCCGCAAGCGGTGGGCGCTCAAGCGGGTGGTTCGCCAGGCGGCAGGGGTCTAGAAGGCAGGGCAGGCCGGAAAGGCGGGACGGCGGGAAATAGCCGTTCCAGCCCATCCGGCCCATCCCGCCTCGGGAGCAACCATGATTCAGATGCGATCCATTCTTGACGTCGCCGATAATTCCGGCGCGCGCAAGATCGCGGTCATCAACCCGATCGGCGGATCGACCGGACGCTACGCGCGGCTCGGCGACATCGTCACGGCGTCGGTGAAGGAAGCGACGCCAGAGTCGGCGGTGAAAAAGGGGCAAGTCGTCAAGGCGGTCATCGTGAGGACCGTCAAGGAACAGCGCCGGCGCGACGGCACGTACATCCGCTTCGATCGGAACGCCGCCGTGCTGATCAACGATCAGAACGAACCGGTCGGCACGCGTGTGTTCGGGCCGGTGGCGCGCGAGTTGCGCGAGCGCCGGTTCATGAAGATCATCTCCCTCGCGCCCGAGGTTCTGTAATGTCTCAGCTGGCTACGCCCATTCGGAAGAACGACAGCGTGCTCGTCATCACCGGCAAGGATCGCGGCAAACGCGGCCGCGTGCTCCGCGTGCTGCCCGAGAAGAACCGGCTGATCATCGAGGGCGTGAACATCATCAAGCGCCACACGAAGCCGAACCCCGGCAAGAACGTGAAGGGCGGCATCGTCGAGCGCGAGGCGTCGGTGCACGCCTCCAACGTGCAGCTCGTGTGCCCCGACTGCGGAGCGCAAACGCGCGTGGGGCGCAAGATCCTCGGCGACGGCCGGAAGGTGCGGATCTGCCGCAAGTGCGAGGGAGTGGTCGACAAATGAGCCGGTTGAAGGATCGTTATCAGCAGGACGTCGTTCCGGCCCTGAAGAAGGAGTTCGGCTATACGAACGTGATGGCCGTCCCGAAGGTGCAGAAGGTCGTCGTCAACATGGGGCTCGGCGAGGCGACGTCGAACGTCAAGCTCATCGACACGGGCGCCGACGAGCTGGCGCGCATCACGGGGCAGAAGCCCGTGACGCGGCGCTCGAAGAAGTCGATTGCGCAGTTCAAGGTGCGCAAGGGCCAGCCGGTGGGCACGATGGTCACGCTGCGCGGCGCGCGCATGTGGGAGTTCCTCGACCGGCTGATGAACATCGCGCTGCCGCGCGTCCGCGATTTCAAGGGCGTGTCGCCCAAGGGGTTCGACGGGCGGGGCAACTACACGCTGGGCCTGCGCGACCAGCTGCTCTTTCCGGAAATCGACTACATGAAGGTCGACAAGGCGCGCGGGATGAACGTCTCGGTGGTCACGACGGCGAAAACCGACGAAGAGGCGCGAAAGCTGCTGCAGTTCATGGGCATGCCGTTTCGCGCCTCGTAGGCTGTGAAGATGTTGAGGCGCGACAGCTGCTGCCGTTCATGGGCATGCCGTTTCGCGCCTCGTAGGCTGTGAAGATGTTGAGGCGCGACAGCTGCTGCCGTTCATGGGCATGCCGTTTCGCGCCTCGTAGGCTGTGAAGATGTTGAGGCGCGACAGCTGCTGCCGTTCATGGGCATGCCGTTTCGCGCCTCGTAGGCTCGGAAAGACTGATTATGGCAACCACTGCGAAGATTGCGAAAGAACAGAAAGTTCCGAAGTACAAGGTGCGGCTGCGTAACCGCTGCCGCCTGTGCGGGCGTCCGCGCGCGTACATGCGGAAGTTCGCGCTGTGCCGGCTGTGTTTCCGCAAGCTGGCGCTCGAGGGCGACGTGACGGGAGTCACAAAGAGCAGTTGGTAATTGGGTAATCGTGTAATCGCGTCATTGCGATTACCAAGTTATCCAATCACTCGATTACTAAATTCGAAGGTTCAGACATGACCGATCCCATCGCAGACATGCTCACGCGGATCCGGAATTCGGTGAGCGCCAAGCATACGCGCGTGGACATGCCGGCCTCGCGCATCAAGGCCGACATCGCCCGCATCTTGCAGGACGAGGGCTACATCCAGGGCTTCAAGGTCCTCGACGAACCCGCCGGCAAGAACACGCCGGCGCGCAAGATGCTGCGCGTGTTCCTGAAATACGGGCCGCGCGGCGAGCGGGTCATCACCGGCGTCGAACGGATCAGCCGCCCCGGCCGTCGCGTCTACTTCGGCCGCGACGATGTCCCGGAGGTGCTGGCCGGGCTCGGCACCAGCATCCTGACGACATCGCGCGGCGTGATGACGGGACGCGAAGCGGCGAAGGTGGGCGTCGGCGGCGAAGTGCTCTGTAACATTTGGTAGACGAGAGCAGAGGCAGGGCTTGATGGCCCGGGCCGGGGGGCAGGGGCCCCCGGAGTAAAAAATGTCACGTATTGGAAAGAAACCGATCACGATCCCGAAGGGCGTCACCGTGAAGGTGACCGACGGCGCGGTCGAAGTGCAGGGCCCGAAGGGCAAGATGCGGCAGGCGTATCCCTCCGGCATCAACTTCGAGCTCGCGGACGGCCTTCTCCTGGCGAAGCGGTCGACCGAGAGTCCGGATCTCGCCAAGTTCCACGGCCTTGCGCGGACGCTCATTGCGAACGCCGTGCAGGGCGTGACCGAGGGGTTCAAGAAGGAGCTCGACATCGTCGGCGTCGGGTACCGCGCGGAGGTCAAAGGCAAGCAGGTGATCTTCGCCCTCGGCTACTCGCACGCCGTGGTGTTCGACGTCCCGACCGGCATCGACATCGTGATCGACAAGCAGACGCACATCACCGTCACCGGCGTCGATCGACAGCTTGTCGGCCAGGTGGCGGCGAACATCCGGCGGCTGCGGAAGCCCGATCCGTACAAGCAGAAGGGCGTTCGCTACACGGGCGAAGTGCTGAAGAAGAAGGCCGGGAAGACCGGCGCCAAGTAAGGGCTCTAAAGGGCTAAGGGCTAAGGGCTGAAGGCTAAGGGCAGGGCTGAGGGCTATGAAGATCAAGACAAAGGACGATCGCCGCGAGCGGATTCATCTCCGCCAGCGCAAACGGATCGCGGGCACGACGGAGCGCCCGCGGCTCAGTGTGTTCCGCAGTGTGTCGCACATCTACGCCCAGGTGATCGACGATCTGAGCGGCCAGACGCTGGCGTCGGCCTCGTCGACCGACCCGAAGCTGAAGGCGGTATTCGAGAAGGACGTGCGCGGCGGAAACGTCAAGGGCGCCCTGGCCGTCGGCAAGGCGATTGCCGAACGGTCGATCGACAAAGGCATCAAGCGCGTGGTCTTCGATCGTGGTGGGTCCCTCTATCACGGCCGCATTCGCGCCGTGGCCGACGCCGCACGTAAAGCGGGCCTGGAGTTCTAAATGTTTACTCGTGAGCGGATCGATCCGTCGCAGCTCGATATCAAAGACACCGTCGTGTCGATCAACCGCGTGACGAAGGTGGTCAAGGGCGGCAAGAACCTGAGCTTCAGCGCGCTCGTGGTCGTCGGCGACGGCCATGGCGTCGTCGGATTCGGGATCGGCAAAGCCAAGGAAGTGCCCTCGGCGATCAAGAAGGCCATCGAGGCCGCGAAGAAGAATCTGATTCGCGTGCCGCTGTCGGGGACGACCATTCCACACCGGATCGTCGGCAAGTTCGGGGCGGGGAGCGTGCTTCTGAAGCCCGCACCGGACGGCACCGGCATCATTGCCGGCGGCGCCGTGCGTGCGGTGGTCGAGGCGGCGGGGATTACGAACATCCTGACAAAGTCGCTGGGATCGGCCAACCCGCACAATGTCGTGCGCGCGACCTTCACGGGTTTGAGCTGGCTGAAGGACCCGCTGGTGCTGGCGAGGCTGCGGGGCAAGGAACTCGGGCAGTTGACGGGCGCGAGCGCCTAGCGCCTGCGGCTATGCCGAGCGGCGTGCCGCGAGGCATCAGCGTAGGTTCGCGCTGGGGGTGGGGCCCCAGCGCCAGTGAAAGAATGTTGACGCATATGGCCAACGAACGCACGGACACGAAAGGCGGCACAATCAAGGTGACGCTGATGAAGAGCCCGACGGGATTCGACCGGAAGCAGGCGACGACGGTCAAGGGCCTCGGCCTGCGCCGCATTCGCCACACCGTGGTGCTGAAGGACACGCCGTCCGCGCGCGGCATGGTCCACAAGGTGCGTCACCTGGTCACGGTGGAGTAACGCGCCGGGCAATCGCAGATCGCAGATGGCAGGAGCTATGGATTTATCGAATCTCAGACCGCCGAAGGGCGCCAAGCACGCGAAGAAGCGCATCGGCCGCGGGCAGGGGTCGGGCAACGGCAAGACGGCCGGCCGCGGGCACAAGGGCGCAAAATCGCGATCGGGGTACAAGTTCAAGCGCGGTTTCGAGGGCGGCCAGATGCCGCTGCATCGCCGCGTGCCGAAGCGCGGATTCCACAATCCGTTCCGCGTGGAGTACGAGGTCGTCAACCTCGACACCCTGGCGGAGCGGTTCGACGCCGGGACCGTGGTGACGCCGGAACTGCTCCGCGAGCGCGGCCTGGTGGCGTCCGGGGGCAGCAAGCCCATCAAGGTGCTGGCCCGCGGCGAGGTGAGCAAGGCTCTCACCGTGCGCGCGCACAAGTTCAGCGGGAAGGCCGCCGAGAAGCTGAAGGCGGCGGGCGGCCATGCGGAAGCGATTGCCTAGATCGGGGGTGCGCAGATGGCATTAGACAGCAGCCTGAAGAACATCTTCGCCGTTTCCGAACTGCGCAACCGCGTGTTGTTCACGCTCGGGCTGCTCGGCGTCTACCGTATCGGCGGCCGCATCGTGACGCCGGGGGTCGACATCCGCGCGCTGCAGGAGTTCGCCGAACAGCTCGGCAAGAACAGCATGTTCGGCCTGTACGACATGTTCACCGGAGGCAACCTCGCGAAGGTGACGATTTTCGCGCTCGGCATCATGCCGTACATCAGCGCGTCGATCATCCTTCAGCTGCTCACGGTCGTCTGGCCGTATCTGGAGAAACTTTCGAAGGAAGGCGAGCTCGGCCGGCGCAAGATCACGCAATACACGCGCTACGGAACGATCGTGCTGTGCATCGTGCAGTCGCTCGGCATTGCCTACTTCCTCGAGCGCAATACGACGCCGAGCGGGTTTCATCTGGTGACGAACCCGGGCTGGGGATTCCGGCTGATGACGATCCTGACGCTGTCGACCGGGACGGCGTTTGTCATGTGGCTCGGCGAGCAGATCACCGAGCGCGGTATCGGCAACGGGATGTCGCTCATCATCTTCGCCGGGATCGTCGTGAATTTCCCGCGGGCCGTCATGACGACCTTCGAACAGATGCAAACCGGCCAGATCGGGTTGATCCGGATCATCTTCCTGCTGGCGCTGATGGCGCTGGTGGTGGCGGCCATCATCTTCGTCGAGCGGGGCCACCGGCGTGTCACGGTGCAGTACGCCAAACGGGTCGTTGGGCGGCGCATGTACGGCGGGTCGAGCACGCACATTCCGCTGAAAGTGAACACCGGCGGCGTCATCCCCGTGATTTTCGCCTCGTCGATTCTGGCGTTTCCGGCGACGATCGCGAGCGCGATCAAGGGGCCGTGGGCCGAGTCGCTCGTGCAGCAGCTGAACGTGGGCATGCCGCTCCACAATCTGCTGTACGTCGCCGGCATCATCTTTTTCGCGTATTTCTACACGGCCATCATCTTCAATCCGGATGACGTGGCGGAAAACATGCGCAAGTACGGCGGCTTCATCCCGGGCATCAGGCCGGGGAAGCGCACCGCCGAATACATCGACACCATCCTGACGCGGATCACGCTGGCCGGCGCCGTCTACCTGGCCGTCATCGCGATCCTGCCGCAGTGGCTGATGAGCGGGTTCAAGGTCGCGCCGATTCCGTTCATCGGCGAGCGGCTCGACGCCATGCTGCCCCGCTTCATCACCGACGGGATGAATATCACGTTCTTCTTCGGCGGCACCTCGCTCCTGATCGTGGTGGGCGTGGCAATGGACACCGTGCAGCAGATCGAATCGCAGCTGATCATGCGGCACTATGACGGTTTCATGAAGAAGACGCGACTTCGCGGCCGGCGCGGATAAAGCGTGGCCATCAACGTCATCATGCTCGGGCCTCCCGGGGCGGGAAAGGGCACCCAGGCGGAGCGCGTGGCGCGGGCGCGCGGGATTCCCAGGATTTCGACGGGCGACATTCTGCGCGAAGCCGTCCAAGCCCGCACGCCGATGGGAGGCAACGTCCAGGCCGTGATGGATCGCGGCGAGCTGGTCGGCGACGATGTGATGATCGGGATTGTGACGGAGCGGCTCAGTCGCCCGGACGTCGTCAATGGATTCGTCCTCGACGGGTTCCCGCGCACGGTCGAGCAGGCCGCCGCGCTCGACAGGCTCATGGACGGACGCGATCCGCTGATCGTGCTCGACATCGTCGTGCCGGAATCCGAGCTGGCGAGGCGGCTGGGCATGCGGATGATTTGCCAGGACTGCGGCGTGACAGCCGACGGCCAGGAAGCGTCGCCCGGCCGCTGCGGCCGTTGCGGCGGCGGTCTCAGGCAGCGCGCCGACGACAACAGCGCCGTCGTTCTCGAGCGGTTCAAGATCTACCAGTGCGCCACCAAGCCGCTCGTCGACTTCTATGACGGGCGGCCGACGTTCCGGTCGATCGACGGTGCGCAGACGGCCGATTCGGTGGCCGCCGATCTGGCTGCCGCCATCGAGGCGGTCGGCAACGGGCGGACCAACGGCGCCGGGGGAGGCAACGCGCGGTGATCGTCTGTCGCTCGGCGGCCGAGCTCGAACGGATGCGCGAGGCCGGACGGCTGGTGGGCGAAGTGTTGACGGAACTGTCGGCGCATGTCGGACCGGGTGTGAGCACGGCCGATCTGGACGAGCTGGCGGAGAAGCGGATCAGGCAGGCCGGCGCGACGCCCGCGTTCAAGGGGTATCACGGGTATCCCGCGACGATTTGCGCGTCGATCAACGACGAGGTGATCCACGGGATTCCGTCGGGGCGCCGCGTGCTGGCCGATGGCGACATCATCTCGATCGATGTCGGCGCCTCGCTCGACGGGTATTTTGGCGACAGTGCGTTGACGCTGCCGGTGGGGCACGTGACGGAGCAGGCGGCGATGCTGTTGCGCGTGACCGAGGAGTCGCTGTACCTGGCTATCGAGCGGGTACGGCCGGGTGGCCGCGTGTCGGATATCGGCCACGCCGTGCAGCGGCACGTGGAGGCCCACGGTTTTTCGGTCGTCCGCGAGTTCGTGGGCCACGGGATCGGGCAGCGGATGCACGAAGAGCCGCAGGTGCCCAACTACGGCGAGCCCGGACACGGTCCGCGGCTGGCCGAGGGCATGGTGCTGGCGATCGAGCCCATGGTGAACGCGGGGAAGCCGGCGGTGAAGGTGCTCGCCGACGGCTGGACGGCGGTGACGCGCGACGTCAGTTTGTCCGCGCACTTCGAGCACACGGTGGCCGTCACGGCGGGAGAGCCGTTGATTCTGACGGCAAGGGCCGTTCCGGTGAGCGCGCGCCAGTAGGCGTAGGGCGCGCCCCGTCAGAGGCAGTGGAGAGGCAGCGGAAGAGGTAGTGGAAGCAGTGGAAGACGCCAGGGCCAGGCTGACCGGCGAGGTCGTCGAACTGCTGCCGAGCGCGATGTATCGCGTCAGGCTGGACGCCGGACATCAGGTGCTGGCGCACGTGGCGGACCGGATCGATCGCAATTTCGTGCGCGTGCTCGTTGGCGACCGGGTGGACGTGGAGCTATCGCCGGTCGATGCGGGCCGCGGGCGGATCGTGGGGAAGAGCTGAGCATCCGAGCATGGCAGGATTGCAGGACTTGAGGATCTGATGAAGGTGCGAGCATCGGTCAAGCGGATTTGCGACAAGTGCAAGATCGTCCGGCGCCGCGGCGTGGTGCGGGTGATTTGCCCGAATCAGAAACACAAACAGCGTCAGGGCTAGAGAAGGGCAAAGGGCAGAGGGCTTATGGCACGAATTGCTGGTGTAGACCTTCCCAGGACGAAGCGGGTCGAGATCGGGCTCACCTACATTTTCGGGATCGGGCGCGTCCGCTCGAACGGCATCCTCAAGGACGCCGGCGTCAGTCCCGACCTGCGGGTGAAGGATCTGTCGGAAGACGACGTGCGCAAGATCAGCCGCGTGATTGAAGAGCAGGGCGGCGTCGAAGGCGACCTCCGCAAGGAAGTCTCGATGAATATCAAGCGGCTGATGGAAATCGGCTGCTACCGCGGGGCGCGCCACCGCCGGGGCCTGCCGGTGCGCGGCCAGCGAACGCGCACCAACGCGCGGACGAGGAAAGGTCCCCGCAAGGGCGCCATCGCGAAGAAAAAGGTCATCTAGCGGACCGTAGGCAACTTGGAAGGACAGAGCAAGAGTTATGGCGAAATCTGAACCGCAGGCCGACGGCGCCGCCGTCCCCGAGAAAGAGAAGAAGGAAGGGGCCGCCGGTCGGCGCAAGAAGACGTTCAAGAAGCGCGGCGAGAAGCGCATCGTCCACCATGGTCTGGCGCACATCCAGGCGTCGTTCAACAACACCGTGGTCACGATCACCGACACCGAGGGCAACGTTGTCGCCTGGTCGAGCGCCGGGGGCATCGGGTTCAAAGGATCGAGAAAAGGAACGCCGTTCGCCGCCACGCAGGCGGCGCTCAACGCCGGGAACGCGGCGAAGGCCGTCGGCATGCGCTCGCTGGACGTGCGTGTGAAGGGACCGGGTTCCGGCCGCGAGTCGGCGGTCCGGGCGCTGCAGACCGTGGGTCTCGAAGTGAAATCGATCCGCGACGTGACGCCGATTCCCCACAATGGCTGCCGTCCGCCGAAGCGGAGGAGAGTGTAATGGCGCGTTATATCGGACCAGTGTGCCGGCTCTGCCGCCGCGAGGCGATGAAGCTGTTTCTCAAGGGGGAGCGCTGCTATACCGAGAAGTGCGCGATCGAGAAGCGCAACTTCCCTCCGGGACAGCACGGCAAGACGCGAAAGGCGAAGCTGGCCGGCTACGGCCTGCAGCTGCGTGAGAAGCAGAAGGTCAAGCGCATCTACGGCGTGCTCGAAGACCAGTTCCGGCGCTACTTTGAAGCCGCCGAGCGGACGCGCGGCATCACGGGCGTCACCCTGCTCCAACTGCTCGAACGCCGGCTCGACAACGTCGTGTACCGGCTGGGGCTGGCGACCTCGCGCCCGCAGGCGCGGCAGCTCGTGCGCCACGGACATTTTCTGGTCAACGGCAGGAAAGTCGACATCCCGTCGTACTCGGTGAAAGAGGGCGACATCGTCTCGGTGCTCGGCCGGACGCAAAAGAACCCGACGCTCGAGCATGCGATCGAAGAAGTGAAGGGCCGCGGCATTCCCGAGTGGCTCTCGTTCGACCCGAATGGGATTACCGGCCGGATTGTCTCGATGCCGACGCGCGAGCAGATCAACCTGCCCGTGCAGGAACAGTTGATTGTGGAGTTGTATTCAAAATGACGCGGGGAAATCTGGTAATTGGGTAATCTGGCAATTTGGTAATTGAATCGTTCAATTGCCCAATCAATTACCAAGTGACTCAATTACTCAATTACTCGATTACCCAATTACTCGATTCGTTAGTCGCACCCCGTCGACCCGCAGCCTTACACAGACCTGCGGCGGGAGGTCGGCGGTTACTTGCAGGTCTGGAGGCCCGTCTGCGGGCCCGTAAGCGAAAGGACTGTAGATATGTTGTGGAAAGGCTTTCAGCGACCGAAGCGCCTGGAGTTCGAGCGCGAGACACTCACCGATCGGTTCGGCCGGTTTTACGCGCAGCCGTTCGAGCGAGGCTTCGGCACGACCATCGGCAACGCCGTCCGGCGCGTCCTGCTGTCGTCGATTGAAGGGGCCGCCATCACGGCCGTGAAGATCGAAGGCGTGCTCCACGAGTTTTCACCGATCCCGGGAGTGGTTGAGGATGCGACCGATATCATCCTGAACCTGAAGCAGATTCCCTTGAAGCTGCACGTCGACCACGCCAAGACGCTGACGATCAAGGTGGACAAGGCCGGCGAAGTGAGGGGCCGCGACATCCAGGCGGACGGCGACGTCGAGATTCTCGAGCCCGATGCGCACATCGCGACGGTCTCGGAGGGCGGCAAGCTCCACATGGAGATGCGCATGAAGCGCGGCCGCGGGTACGTGTCGGCCGACAAGAACTTCGACGAAGACCTGGGCATCGGCTGGATTCCGATCGACTCGGTGCATTCGCCCGTCAAGAAGGTCAACTATCTGGTCGAGGCCGCGAGGCTCGGACAGACGACCGACTACGACAAGCTGACGATCGACGTGTGGACGAACGGGTCGATCAACGCCCGCGACGCCGTGTCGCTGGCGGCCAAGCTGATCCGCGATCACTTGAACATCTTCATCAACCTCGAGGAAGGCACCGGCGAGCAGGCGGAGGCGTCGGCCGATCAGCCGCGCGCCGGCGTCAGCAACGAGAATCTCGACAAGAGCGTTGAAGAGCTCGAGCTCTCCGTCCGGTCGTACAACTGCCTCAAGAACGCGAACATCCGGACGATTCGCGAGCTGGTGCAGAAAACCGAGGCCGAGATGCTCAAGACGAAGAACTTCGGCAGGAAGAGCTTGAACGAGATCAAGGAGATCCTGCACACCATGGGACTGAGCCTCGGCATGCGCGTCGATCAGCCGATGGCGGCACAGGAATAAGAAGGGCTAAGGGCTGAGGGCTAAGGGCTCGGGGGCTGACAGCCTTCAGCCCTCGGCCTTCAGCCCTACTGAATCACACCATGAGACACCGAGTTGCACACCGCAAGCTGGGACGCGTCACCGAGCATCGCATCGCGATGCTCCGCAATCAGGCGACCGCGCTCCTGCTCCACGAACACCTGACGACGACGGTGCCCAAGGCCAAGGAGTTGCGGCCGTTCGTCGAGCGCCTCATCACCATCGCCAAGCGGGGGCTCGTCGACGGTTCGGTCAACGCCCGCGAGCTGAACGCGCGCCGCATGGTGATGCAGGACGTGCAGGACCGCGAGGTTGTCACCAAGCTGTTCGACACGCTCGCGCCGCGGTTCGCTGAGCGGCAGGGCGGGTACACGCGCCTGCTCCGGCTCGGGTTCCGGAAGGGCGACAGCGCGGAAGTCGCGCAAGTCGAGCTCGTCGGCAGCGAATTCAACCCGCGGGCGAAGGCCGAGGGCGCCGCCAAGGGCGAGGCCGAAAAGCCGAAGGCCAAGGGCGTCGGCGGACGGCTGCGCGCCGCGGCCGAACGCATTCGCGGCAAGGGCAAGAAAGACGAGGAAGGCGACGCCGGAAAGAAGGCGAAGCCGTCCAAAGGGGTCACACGCAAGTCCACCACCCCGCGCAAGGCGGGCGGCAGCTAGTCACAGCGGCCGGTTGTCGCGAGAGGTTCAAGGGCCCGTCAGCGCAACGCGCGCCGGCGGGCCCTTTGTCGTTTTCCATTCGCCGAGGCCGACAAACGGTGGAGTAGACTGCGCCATGGCTGACCTCCGGGAACACATCGCCGCAGACCATTAGCCGCAGAATTCATGAAAGACTCCGTGGATTCGATCGAGGCGAGAATCCGTCGTGTCACCCAGGAAGATGTCGCGATCGTTCCGTATGATCCGACGTGGCCCGATCAGTTTCTTCGTGAGCGGGCCCACCTGCTGTCATGCCTGCCGAACGAGCTCATCAAACGCATCGAACATTTCGGCAGCACTGCGGTGCCTGGTCTGGCCGCGAAGCCAGTCATCGACATACTCGTTGAAGTGACCGACTTGGAAGCGACGAAGGCTCGCGTTGTTCCCGTGCTGGAATCACAGGGATACGAGTACTTTTGGCGTCCCACGCACGGCGATGATGGCCCGCCCTTCTATGCATGGTTCATCAAGCGAGATCCGGCCACCGGCCTTCGGACACACCACATCCACATGGTCGAGGGCCATTTTGTCGAGCACTGGGATCGACTGCTCTTCCGCGACTATCTCGTCGGGCATGCCGATGTCGCCAGGGAATACGAGAGCCTCAAACGTCACTTGGCATCGGCGTACCCGAACGACCGCATCGCCTATACGAGAGGGAAGTCGGAATTCATCAACCAGATCGCGAAGCGCGTGCAACGCTGAAGTCGTCGTCCCAAGGCCTAATGCCGACTCGTGCATGTTTGCCCCCGCGGATGGCCCACGGGTTGCGGAGAAGGAAGCCATTCTTGCGGGTTCCCGAAGGCGCTGGAATTGTTGAAGACAGTGGGGCACACATCGACAAAGGTTGCGTCGTTGGACGAAACGAGAGTGGGCGAACACTACGCAATGGTGCGCGCTCAGTTCGTATGGCGTTTTGAGAAGGCCCCGGCGCCGCCGATCGATGTCGAGGTCGATTCCACGTTCATCCTGTATCTCAAGGACGGTGTGCCCAAGATCGTCTTTCACCACGAGCACGAGGATTTCTGGCAGGTGCTGCGAACGCGGGGCGTGTTGCCGCTGCTGGGTTAGCCCGACCAAGATGATCACCTATACCAAAGTCGAGCCTTCTGACGATCCTGAGTTCGTGGCGTGGGTCGAGCAGGTCATAAACGGTGTTGAAAACCGGTTCGAAGCCGATCAGATCTATGTGGTGAAGATCGACAACTGGTTTGGGCAGCGGTGGCTGGGCTTTTCGGGCAAAACTCTTGGGGCACTAGGGTTACGCAAGTCGAGGCTGACATTGCCACCCTTCGTTCCGTCACGGGTGCTGTCGCAGCAACGGTTCTTCGAGGAGGGCGCTCGCCATAGGCCACGCCAAAGGCTGGCATTGTGGCAACGAAGTGGTGAGAATCTCCAGCGCTATGCCGACATCGTGGTTCACGACGCGAGTGTGTTCTGGTACAGCGGAAGCACGGCCGAGAACGGTCGGGGAAGCCTAATGGCGTACGTGCTGACGTCGGAAGGACACTGGCCATGGTATGTCGGGGTGCGTCGTACTGGCGCGTGGCGTGTTGTCGAAGCTGTGGGCATATCAAGACGCGAACTCAAGGACATCCAGGAGCCACGTTAGGTGCACCTGAGGGAGCGAACGATGGGGTATTTGAACAGCACGTGGTCACTCGGCCTCGTCTTCATGGCTGTCACCGTGCCGTCCTTTCAAAGTCGCGAATCCCTCGGAGCGTCAACCTTGGAAAACTGGAATCGACCACGGTGTCCGTCAGCAGTGTGAACGGAAAACGCGAACAGCGAACATCATTTCGGACGTCGATCCGACGACGACGAGATCGTCGAATCCCATCGTCCGCAGGAGGCGGCACTCGACGTCGTGTACGGGGATCGCGACGGGAGAAAGCGCGTAGATAAACTGCCATCGATACCGTTGACTGGCTTCAGGGCCTATTTCCCTCTGGAGAAGCCGCTCGATGGCGTTGTCGGTCTCACGGTTGTGTTTCCTGGTCCGTCGATGGTCGAAGTGTCGGAAATCGAAGTCATGGGTACGGCCCCTTGAGGCCTTGAGTCGGTGGACGGACATGACGAAGGGAGATCTCGAATGGTAGTCAAGCGAATCGGACCGCTCTCGTTCGCGAAAGTGTCTGGGATCCTGTATGCGATTCTTGGAGTGTTCTTTGGCGGTATCTTTTCGCTGGCTGCGCTGGCTGGCAGCGTCGCGTCCAACACTTCCGGCAGTGCGGGGTTTGGAGCGTTCGTAGGTATTGGGGCAATCCTAATCTTCCCGGTTCTATATGGCGGTCTCGGTTTTGTTTTCACGCTCCTGAGCGCTTGGCTGTATAACGTGGTCGCCGGCTGGGTGGGTGGCATTGAGATGGACCTCCAATAGCGGCGTGCAGCCGTCTCACAAATGCGACCGTTGCGGCTTGGCTCTCTAGACGTGACGCGCGCAGGAGGGTAGCTCACGTGACTTCGGAAAACGTGTGGCACGTCGCGAGACGAGTGCTCGGTGTGTACTTCGTCGTCGAAGGACTACTCCACGCGGCTGGAGCGTTGGCGATGCTGGGCATCGTTCTTCCGGAGGGAAGCAGCCGGGCGGGTTACGTATCTGCGGCGCTGTTACAGGGCGTCATTGGTGTTGTTGCAGGCGCCCTTCTCCTGCGGGGCAATGATCGACTGAGTGGTGCTACGCCGATTGACGTCGATGCCGACGCGCTGAAACGAGGCTCGATCCAGCTCCTGGGAATGGTGTTCCTTGTCCAGGGCGCAATCACGTTCGCAAGGGCAGCGGTCGGTGCGATGACTGTTCTAGCCGGCTGGCAATACCGAGCTTCAGAGTTCGCTGCCGCCGCCGTCGAACTGAGTGCGGCGGGCCTGCTCATCACGCGGCCAGGACGCATTGCCACGATGCTGCAGAAGTACGAAGGCGTCTAGCGAAGTCAGGCCGACTTATGGCGCAGCGACTGTTCTATTTCCGCCCGGGTGAGGAAGCTCGCATGCTCGCCAGGTGCCAATTCGGAATCGACGTCACCGGAAGATGCGGCGCGTCGTTGACCTATCCGACAAAGGGCTACCCTTGGCGCAATAACATTGTGAAGCACTTTGAGTTTCATCTCAGTAAAGAAGAAACCGCTCATCTCTTCAGGGAAGTCCGACGACTCAAGGCCGAGCATCCGAGTGAATGTCTTGCGAACGATCAACTGTGGAGCGATTCATCAGAGAAGGCAAACGGCATCACACGAGACAGCACAGGAACCCTGTGCCACACGATTGGCATCTCGGAAGACGGCGGTCATTGGGAAGAGCACTTTGCCATGCGCGAAGACTCGGACGCCCTACTACAATCCTCTCTCTATCAGGCGATAGCACGATTGATTGGGCCGCACGAGAGATTGGACGAGCGTTCACAATCGGCCTAGCAGGTGAATGGAGCCGACGCGGCCGCGGCGGCGTCAGACGCGTCTGGTTTTCCAGTGGCCCTGGCGGAAGATCCACACGCTCAGAAAGCACATGGTCGAGAAGCCGGCGCTGAGCGCGATGAACGCGCCAGTCGGTCCGAATCCAAGCGGGTTCGCCAGCACCCACGCCAGAGGAATCTCGAGCAGCCACAGGCTGACCAGGTTGATCAGCGTCGGCGTCCGCGTGTCGCCGGCGCCGTTGAACGCGGCGGTCAGCGCCATCCCGTATCCGTAAAACAGGAAACCCGCCGAGACGATTCGCAGGCAATGGATCGCGTGAGCCGCGACCTCTTCGTCCTTGGTGAACGCGCTGACGATCAACGGCGCGAACAGGACGAAGATCGCGCCGATCGAGACCAGACAGACCGTGTTGTAGACGCAGATCTTCCACGCGGCGGCTTCGGCGCGGTCGGGATGTCCGGCGCCCAGGTTCTGGCCGACGAGCGTCACCGCGGCGTTGCTCACGCCCCACGACGGCAGCAGCCCGAAGAGGAAGATCCTGATGCCGATCGTGTTGCCGGCGATCGCCGCGCTGCCAAAGGCGCTGATGATGCGCACGAGGCCCATGTACGACGCCGTGCCGATGAAATTCTGAAACGTCGCCGCGCCTGAGAGCGAGACGATTCTCCGCATGACGTGCGGATCGAACTTCAGGTGCGGCCACCGGATCCTGATGCGGCCGTCCGGGCGCGTCAGCACGTACAGCTGAATCAGCACGCCGGTCCACCGGCCGATGCTCGTGCCGATGGCGGCGCCCGTGACGCCGAGGCGCGGGAACGGGCCGAGGCCGAAGATCAGGCATGGTCCGAGGGTGATGTTGATCGCATTGGCAATCCACAGGACGCGCATGGCGATCGCCGCGTCGCCGGCGCCGCGGAAGATGGAGTTGACGATGAACAGCAGCGTGACGCCTCCGCTGGCGCCGATCATCACGCGCGCAAACGTGGTGCCGGTGGACACGACGCCTTCGTCGGCGCCCATCATACGAAGGAGCTGTGGCGCGAACAGGATGCCGGTGATGCCGACGATCGCGCCGACCGCGAGCCCCATGATGATCGACTGCACGGCGGCCCGTGCCGCGCCGTCGCGGTCGCCTTCGCCGATGCGCCTCGCGACGGTCGCGGCGGCGCCGACCGAGAGGCCGATCGCGATCGCGTAGACGATCGTCATCAGCGATTCGGTGACGCCGACCGTGGAGATGGCGTCGGTGAGGCCGAGACGCCCGACGAAGAAGACGTCCGCCACGGCGAACACCGACTCCATGAACATCTCGAGCACCATCGGGACCGCCAGCAGGAGCACGGCCCGGCCGATGGGGATCGTCGTGAAGTCGGCGCTCGTTCCGCGAACGGCTTCGCGGAGCGTGGCCCAGAGCGATTCGGCGTCGCCGCCGCCAGCCGTCGTCGTCAAACTTCTTCGACTTCTACGCCGGCCCGCTCCGCTTTCGCCGCCGCGATGATTCTGGTTTGCAGGTGCGAGGGCACCTCGTCGTAGTGCGAATACTCCATGTGGTAGGAGCCGCGTCCGCCGGTCGCCGAGGTGAGATGCTGCTCGTAGGTCAGCATCTCCGACATCGGGACCTGCGCCTTGATGACCGTGGTCGCGCCGCGTGTGTCCATGCCGCCGATGCGGCCGCGGCGCCCGTTCAGGTCGCCCATCAGATCGCCGGCGAAGTCTGACGGCGCGTAGACCTCGACGTTCATGATCGGCTCGAGAATCGTGGGCCGGGCGCGTGTCATCGCATCTTTGAACGCCAGCGATCCGGCCAGCTTGAACGACAGCTCGTTGCTGTCCACGTCGTGGTACGACCCGTCGAAGACCGTCACCCGGAAATCGACCATGGGAAAACCGGCCAGGTAGCCGCGCGTCCGCGCGTCCTGGATGCCCTTCTCGACGGCCGGAATGAACTGCCGCGGGATCGAGCCGCCGAAGATGTCGTCCACGAACTCAAAATCGGATCCGCGGGGCAGCGGCTCCACCTTGATCTTGCAGTCGCCGAACTGTCCGTGGCCGCCCGTCTGCTTCTTGTGACGGCCGTGCGCCTCGGTCGCGCCCTTGATCGTCTCGCGGTAGGGAATGCGCGGGGGCTTCAGATTGACGTCCACGCCGAAGCGCCGCTTCAGCTTGGCGACGGTGACCTCGATGTGCAGCTGTCCCTGGCCTGACAGGAGCAGCTCCTTGGTCTGCGGATCGCGGCTGTACTTGATCGACGGGTCTTCCTCCTCGAGCCGGTGCATCGACGTGCTGATCTTGTCCTCGTCGCCGCGAGTCTTCGGCTCGATCGCGTATGACAGCACCGGTTCAGGAAACGTGACGGCCGGAAAGGTGACGGGGTCGGCTTTTTCGCCCAGCGTGTCGTTGGTCAAGGTGTCTTTGAGCTTCGCCACCGCGCCCAGGTCGCCGGCTTTGATCTCCGGCACGTTCGTCTGTGTCTTGCCCTGGAGCAACGCCACGTGGCCGAGCCGCTCCTGGGCGTCTCGCGTCTTGTTGTAGATGGTGGAGTCGGCCTTGACGGTGCCCGCGACCACGCGGAACATCGTGATTCGTCCGGCGAACGGATCGGCGACGGTCTTCCACACGAACGCCTGCGCGGGCCGTTTGTCGTCGGCCGGGCACGCCACATCGTGGCCATTCCGGTCCACTCCGTTGTAGGGCCGGTCGGCCGCCGACGGCGCGTAGTTGACGATGGCATCGAGCAGCTGCGGCACGCCGATGTTGGCCAGCGCCGAGGTGCAGACGAGCGGGAACAGTTTGGCCGAGGCCGTCGCGCTGCGGAGCCCGGCCACGACTTCCTCGTCGGTCAGCGTGCCCGCCTCGAAGAACTTCTCCATGAGCTTCTCGTCGACTTCGGCGACCATCTCGATGAGCGCCTCGCGCGCCGCGTCCACCGCGTCGGACATGTCCGCGGGTACCGGCCCTTCCGTGAACGCCCCGCTCGCGTCGCTCTTGAAGGTAAACGCTCTTTTCGAAATCAGATCGACGACGCCTTGGAAGGATTTTTCTTCGCCAATCGGCAGTTGAATCGGAATGACGGTGCGGTTGCACGCCTCACGGAGCGACGCCAGCGATCGGTCGAGGCTCGCGCGCTCGCGGTCGAGCCGGTTGAGCACGACGAGGCGCGGCAATTTGAGGTCGTCGGCAGCTTCCCACACCTTCTCGGTCTGCACCATCACGCCGCCGACGGCATCGACGACGACGAGCGCCGCGTCGGCGACCTGCAGAGCGGCGCGGGCGTCGCTCAGGAAGTTGCCCATGCCGGGCGTGTCGATCAGGTTGATCTTCTGCCTGTTCCATTCGGCGAAGGCCAGGCTGGCTGACAGCGTGTGCTTGCGTGCGATCTCCTCTTCGTCGTAGTCGGTGACCGCCGTGCCGTCGTCGACCTTGCCGAAGCGGTTGACCATCCCGGTGTCCGAAAGAATCGCCGACGTGAGCTGCGTCTTGCCGGAGCCCGTGTGACCAACGATGGCGACATTTCTGATGGCGGCAGCGTCGTAGACCTTCATCGGACCGCCCCCCTGTACGTGGAAAGGCGCATCATATCGACGCGACTCCGGGGCCGCAAGGTACCGGAGCTATTCGTAGCGAAGCGCTTCGATCGGGTCCAGACGGGAGGCCTTGAAGGCGGGATATAAGCCGAAAAAGATGCCCACCGAGGCGGAGAAGCCGAGGCCGATGGCGAACGACCACCAGGGGAGCGACACCGGGAATCCCGAAACCAGGTGGATGAGCAGGCCGATGCCGCTGCCGAGGGCGATGCCGAGGACGCCGCCGAGGGAGGTCAGGAAGGCGGCCTCCATCAGGAACTGGAACAGGATTTCCGCCCGGCGTGCGCCCAAGCGCTTTTCTGACGCCGATCTCGCGCGTGCGCTCGGTGACGCTGATCGACATGATGGCCATCACGCCGATGCCGCCAACCATCAGCGCGATGGACGAGATGACGACGAGTGCGAACAGGATCGCCTGGCTCACTCGCTCGTAGAGCTTCAGAATCGAGTCCTGCGTGAACAGGTCGAAGTCGTCCGGTTCGTCGAGCTTCAGGCCGTGACGCGAGCGCATGATGTTCTGGATCTCGTTCATGGCCGTCTGGGCGCTGATGCCCTCGCGAGGGACGACCGAGATCTGAATGTTCGAGATCGTTCCGAGGTTGCCGACGCGCGCGACGCGCAGGCCGTAGACCCGCTGATAGGTGGTGTGCGGAATGACGACGAAGTCGTCCACGCTGCCGCTGAAGCCGCCCGGCGACGGCCGCTTGCCGAAGGCGCCGACGACCTCGAACCGCTCATTTCCAATGCGGACCGTCTTGCCGATCGGATCGATGCCGGACTCGCCGAACAGCCGCTGGTAGGGCGCGTAGGCGAGCACGACGACGTTCTTCCGGTATTGCAGCTCCGTGCCGTTGAAGAACCGTCCGCTCAGGAACGGGATGCGGGTGCCTTCGGCGAAGAACTCGGACGTGCCGAGGACCACGATCGGCTTCGTCTTGAGGGTGCGATAGAAGACGCGCTGCTGCACCGTCGGGCCGACGCTGCCGCCGAGTTCGAGATCGACATACTGCAGTGTCGTCGCCTGCGCTTCGAGAGCGCGGGCGTCCGACACGGTCAGGTTCGGCCGCTTCAGCAGGTCGCGGATCTCGCACTGTTCGCGAGGTCGGTGATGCCGAAGCGCTGGATGAAGATCGTGTTCGGGCCAATCGTCGCGAACAGGTCGCGCATCGACTGATCGAAGCCGATGATGAGCGACGTCATGCCGACGATCGCCGTGATGCCGATCACGATGCCGAGCACGGTCAGACCCGAGCGCATCTTGTTGGTGCGCACGGTGTCGAACGCCATGCCGACGACTTCCTTGACGAGTCCGAGGCGGATGATGGCCATCTAGCGTCTCATTCCCGCCTCAGTGCTTCGATCGGGTCGAGGCGAGCCGCCTGCGCGGCCGGGTACAGACCGAAGAACAGGCCGACGAGCGCCGTGATGCCGATGCCCAGCACGATCGACCAGACTTCGACCGCCGCGGGAATCGGCGTCAACCTGGAGATGATGAGGGCGATCGTGGCCCCGAAGATCGTGCCGACGAGGCCGCCAAACATCGAGAGCACGACCGATTCGGTCAGCATCTGCGACATGATGTCCGAGCGCCGCGCGCCGAGCGCTTTCCGCAGACCGATCTCGCGCGTCCGCTCGGTGACCACCATCAGCATGATGTTCATGATGACGATGCCGCCGACGACGAGCGACAAGCCGACGATGCCGACGAGCACGGCGAAGATGCCGTTGGTGGCCGACTTGTAGATGGTGAGGATGGTGTCCGACGTGAACATGCCGAAGTTGTCGGGCTGCTTGGGCTTGAGGCGCCGCGCGCCACGCAGCGCCACGGTCGCTTCGTCCTGGGCCGCCACCATTTGCGCGACGTCCCTCGGCTTGATCGTGAGTTGGAGCGAACGGCGCGAGCCGAACATCATCGAGAATCGTCCGAGCGGAATGATGGCGAACTGGTCCTGCGACTGGCCGAGCACCGTCCCCTTTTTCTCGCTCACGCCCACGACGCGAAAGTGCACGCCGCCAATCTGGATGATCTTGTCGAGCGGGTCGACGTTCGGCCCGAACAGCCGGTCGGCGGCCTGCCAGCCCAGCAGCGCGACCGGCCGCGAACTGTCGACCTCGGCCGGAGTCATCAGGCGGCCGCGTTCCGCGTCGTATCCGGAAAAACTCAGGTAACCCGACGTGACGCCTCGCACCGTGATGTTATCGAGCGACTTGTCACGGTAGGTGATGCGCTCGCGGCCTTCGTTGCCGGCCATGACCGCCGCGATCTGGTCTCCGTCGTAGCGTTGAATCGCGCGCATGTCCTGCAGCGTGATGTTCGGGTTGTACCGGACGCGGTCGAAATCTTCGTCGCTGCGCGTGATGGGATAGCGCTGAATGCTGAAGGAGTCGGCGCCGGCCACGTCGAGAATCTGCTGCTTCACCGACGCATTGAGCCCCTGAATCAGCGACACCACGGCGATGATCGACGTCACCGCCACGATGTTGCCGAGCACGGTCATGAACGACCGCAACTTGGCCGACCAGATCGCGCTCAGGGCGATTCTCGCGGACTCGAGGAATTTGTTCATAAAAAGGGCTGGAAGGGCAGGACGGGCGGGAAAGGCAGGAACCCGTCCAGCCCATCCCGCCTGTCCTGCCCCGCCTGTCCTACTTGCTACCGCTATTCTGCTTGTTGTCGACCTTCACCGGGTCGCCGTCGGCGATATTGCGGACGGAGTTGTACGGCCCGGTCACCACATGGTCGCCCGCCTTCAGGCCCGACAGCACTTCGAAGTACTTGTCGCCGGCGATGCCCATCTTGATCGGCAGGAACTCGACGCGCTTCTCTTTGTCCCGAACGATGAAGACGCCTTCTGTTTCTTTCCGCGTCTGACCGGGTTTGAGCTCCGCCGCCTCGACGGTTTCGCCGACGGTGCTGCTTCGGCGACGCCGTTTGGGATCGATCGGCGCTTTCACCACCTGACCGTTCGCGTCGTATGTCAGCTCGCGAACGGCGACCGACGGAATGGGAACAGCAGCGACGTTCTTACGCGTCGCCGTCGTGATGTCGGCCGTGCATGTGAAGCCAGGACGGACCTCACTCACCTTCTCGTCGAGGATGACGACGACCTTGAAGTTCGTCGCCTGCGTGCCGGCCCCGCCCGAGGCGGTCTGGATGGGGCTGTTGCCGATCTCGGACACGTGACCTTTGAACGACTTGTCCGGAATCGCGTCGATCGTGATCTTGGCCTGTTGCCCGAGCTGGACGTTCGGGATGTTGGTTTCGTCCACTTCGACTTCAGCCTGGACGATCGACATGTCCGCGAGCGTCAGCAACACGGTGCCCGCGTTGTTCATCGTGCCGATCATCGCCGTTTCGCCTTCCTGGATGTTGCGGCGCGTGACGATGCCCTCGATGGGCGATTCGATGCGGACTTTGCTCAAATCGTATTTCGCGTTCTCGAGCGACGCCCGCTCCTGCATGATCCGGCTGTCCTGCGCCTTGGCGCTCTTCTCGCGTTCCTGCAGCGCCGACTCAGCCGCCTTGACGTCGTTCTCGGCTTTTTCGAGATCGGCCCGCGTGGTGAGCTGCTGCTTCCAGAGGCCCTGCTGGCGTGTGAGCGTCTGGCGCGCCTGCTCGAGCTGCACGCGTGACGTTTCCACCGTCTGCCGGAGTTGTTCGAGAGACGCCGAGGCCACCTGCAGCGACGCCTCGCTGTTGTCGACGCGGGTGCGCAGCGACTTCGGGTCGATCTGCAGCAGGAACTGGCCGGCCTTGATGCGATCGCCTTCGTTCACCGCCAGGTTGACGACGCGTCCTGCGGTTTCGGCCGTGATGTTGACGAGCCGCTTCGGCTGAATCTTGCCAGAGGCCGACACGATGGCATCGAGATCGCGCAGCCTGATCTGTTCGGTGGTGACCGACAGACCCGTTTCACGGCGAAAGTAGAAGTTGGCTCCGACGACGGCGCCACCCACGAGCACAATCGTCAGGCCGATGAGAAACTTTTTCAGAGACATCCCGACTCCTGATAACTACGACAACGCCGACCTGATGGCGGCGATGGTCACGACAATGACGCCGTAGACAACGAACAATCCCACGGCAATCGGGCCCGTTTTGCGCTTGTAGAGCACCCCGAGCCCGATTGCGATCGAAAGAGTTCCCCACACTTGAAACAGGTCGATCATCCCCAGCAGGAGCGCCAGGAACGACTTCTCCTCGAGGAACGGCACGAACACCCCAAGGGTTGTCGGGCTCGACATCGTTTCGCGCAGGTAGTTGATTGGCACCGCGAAGGCCGCCTGCGACGCGCCGATCACCGTCGAATGAGCGAGGATGGCATAGACCTGCTTGAACGTCGCGTCACCGCCGAGCAGCGCGTTGAAGATGCCGAGCAGAATGCCCGCGAAGATCAGCAACACCACGGGGACGGCGATGAGCTGTGAGATGGGTGTCGTGAAGCGGGCCCTTTCGATGCCCGCTTCCATGCGTTGCAATGCCTCGTCGTTGAGCTTCACGCCGAACGACTCGACGATTTGCGTCTGCTGATCGAACGCCGCCTGCTTGCCGACCTCGGTCGAGAGCAGCACGAAGTACGCGCCGGCGATGACGATGCACGAGACCGCGAGGACGCCGAACCAGCGGGGTCTTGCGGCGACGTCCGCGTACGTCGCCCTTGGGGATACGAAAACGCCGATCACCCTTGCCAGCAACCCTTTGTGGGGACCTGTCGCCGCAGGTGCTGAAGCCGCTGTTTCGGTCATTGTGGTCCTCGTTATAGACGCTCGACCCGGCTCAAGTGTTCCCAGGAAAGGACATATTTTACCTGCGAGTGCGAGCGTCGCGCCGCCGGCGCACGCCCGCGGCCGCGGGCGGTGTGAAAAAGACTTCGCGAAGCACGCCCAGGCCGGCCTGGAGACGGCGACCCGTCGGCGCGTCGAGCGGGGTGAGCACGTCGGCGAGGTGGCGCTCGGCGCAGCGTGCGACCCTGTCGAGGGCTGCCCGGCCCCCCGCGGTCATCTCCAGCAGCACGACCCGGCGATCGGCCTGGGGCGCCGTCCGTCTGACCCACCCCCGCCCCACGAGCGTCGTCACCGAACTGGACATGCTGGGCAGGCTGACACCGCGAAAGGCCGCCAGCTGGCTCAACGTGCGGGGGTGCTCGCTCAGCATGTGGAGCAACGGAAAATGCGCCGGCGCGGGCAGCTCGCCGGCCGCGCGGAGCTCGGCGGCAACGGTCCGCATGACCATCGGCATGATCTCCAGGAGCTTGCGCGCCGTGGCGCGCGCCTGCACGCGTGTCATGAACTTCACCCGAAGAACTTGTTAAGACGCCTAATGATTAGCACCACGAAGCTATCACGCGCGACGGCCGAGGATCAAATCCGGCCCGCGTCGGCTGGAGGTCCGCCTTGACACCGAAAAACCTGATGTTTACCATGCAAGCTCCCGAGTGCCAGCAAGGAGTGTGACGTGGTCGGATTCGTGCCCAAGGAGATGTTCTTCACCAAAGGCGTCGGCAAACATCGCGAGAAGCTGACCTCGTTCGAGCTGGCGCTGCGCTCGGCCGGGATCGCCGCCTGCAATCTCGTGCGCGTGTCGAGCATCTTCCCGCCCGGTTGCCGGATTCTTGTCGCGGTCGCAGGGCGCCAAGCGTCTCGAGCCCGGTCAGGTGACCTTCGTCGTGATGTCGGAAGGGGCGACCCGCGAGCCGCACCGGCTGATTGCCGCGACGGTGGGCGTGGCGATTCCGCGCGACCGCGAGCTGTACGGATACCTCTCGGAGCACCACAGCTTCGGCGAAAGCGAAGACATCGCGGGCGACTATGCGGAAGAGATGGCGGCCGAGATGCTGGCCACCACGCTCGGACTGGACTTCGACCCCGACAAGAGCTGGGACGAAAAAAAAGAAGTCTACCGGCTCTCCAACCAGATTGTGCGGACCCAGAACGTCACGCAAACGGCCGTTGGCGACAAGAAGGGCTGGTGGACGACCGTCGTCGCCGCCGCCGTGCTCGTCGGCTAGCCGCACGGTTTCGAGCCCGATCTACCAAAAAAGGCACGAAGAACACTAAGGTTAAGCCTATATGGCGAAAACCTTGGTCTCCCTCGCGTGCACTCTCATCATTTTTGCGCCCCTTTCGGCGCGCGCGCAGCCGTACGAAAGCATCGGCATCCGTGCGCAGGGCATGGCGGGCGCCTTCGTGGCCGTCGCCGACGACGCGACCGCCTCGTGGTGGAACCCGGCGGGCCTGGCCACCAGCCAGTCCTTCGTGGACCTCGTCGTGCTCGCCCACGAGGGGGGGAACGGGGGGGTCGCGTTCGGATTTCCCTCGCTCGGTTTGAGCTATTACCGCCTCAAAATCAGCCAAATACAGCCATCCATCTCTACAGCGTCCGAGCCATCCAACCGACAAGATCTCGGAGCCACAAGTACGGGTCTGCCTGAGCCCGGTTCGTTCGAATTGGACCAGTTCGGGATCACGACGGGTCAATCGATCGGCAAGTATTTCGTCCTGGCGTCGACGCTGAAATTGGTGCACGCGCTTTCTGATACGAAGGCGGATCTGGATATCGGCGCGATGGTGTCGATTGGCGTCCTCAGGCTGGGTCTGACGGTGCGCGACGTCAGCGCGCCGACGCTTGGCGAAGGAGACCTGAGGCTCGAGCTCGCGCGGCGGGCCCGGGCGGGCGTCGCCGTGATCGCGCCGTCGCGCGGGTGGCTCAACCGACTGACGGTCGCCTTTGATGCCGATGTGACGACGACGCGTGGTAGACGGGCAGGACGAGCGCCGTATCGCGGCCGGCGCGGAGGGCTGGATGCTGAACAGCCGGGTGGGTGTACGAGGTGGAATTGGCACGAACACGTCAGGCGAGCGGCGATCGTTTACGTCGGTCGGTGCGAGTGTGGCGCCTTTCGCGCGGGTCTACTTGGACGGAGCGATGACTTTCGGGCCAGATCAGTCGCAGGATCGGTGGGGCTTCGACCTGAGACTGACGTTTTAGGTCACAATTGACACTATTTGTCAACTTGCGGCATAATTAGAATCTTCGCATGGCCATTCGCATTGGCGAACTCCTGCTAAAGGAGAAGCGCATCACACCTGAGCAGCTCCAGCAGGCCTTGAACCAGCAGAAGGTCAATGGGGGAAAGCTCGGCTTCAACCTCGTCAAGATGGGGTTCGTCAAGGACGAGGACATCACCTCGCTCCTCAGCAAGCAGTACGGCGTCCCCTCGATCAACCTCACCCAGTTCGAAATCGATCCGGCGGTCATCAAGCTGATTCCGCCCGAGACGGCCCACAAGTACCAGATTGTTCCGCTGAGCCGGGCCGGCGCGACGCTCACCATCGCGATGACGGATCCGACGAACGTCTTCGCCATGGACGACATCAAGTTCATGACCGGCTACAACGTCGAGCCGGTGGTGGCGTCGGAAACGGCGGTCATCGAGGCGGTGCAGCGCTACTACCCGACGGGCGCTCCCAAGACGGCGTCGAACAAGGGCGCCGCCTCGCCGGTCTCGACCGCGATGGCGATGACCGGTCCGAGCGCGCTCGACATGGCCAGCAAGGGCCTGGAGGAACTGCAGGCCCTTGGCGACGCCGGCGACGTCGAAGTCCTGCAGGAGCTCGAGGAGATCAGCGCCGAGACCCTGGCCAAGCAGGGCGAAGAGGCGCCGGTCGTCCGGCTGGTGAACGTCGTGTTGATGTCGGCGATTCAGAAGGGAGCCAGCGACATCCACATCGAGCCGTACGAGAAAGAGCTGCGCATCCGCTACCGCATCGACGGGATTCTCTACAACATCATGAGCCCGCCGATGAAGTTCCGCGACGCGATCTCGTCGCGCCTGAAGATCATGGCGAAGCTCGACATCGCCGAGAAGCGCCTGCCGCAGGACGGGCGCATCAAGATTCGCTTCAGCGACAGCGGCGTGCAGAAGGAGATCGACTTCCGTGTCTCGGTGCTCCCGACGCTCTTCGGCGAGAAGATCGTCATGCGTCTGCTCGACAAAGACAAGCTGATGCTCGACATGACCAAGCTCGGCTTCGAGCAGGAATCGCTGACGAAATTCGAGGCCGCGATTCTCCGGCCGTGGGGCATGGTCCTCGTCACGGGTCCGACCGGCAGCGGCAAGACCAACACCCTCTATTCCTCGATCTCCAAGGTGAACACGCCGGAAACCAACATCATGACCGCCGAAGACCCGGTCGAGTTCAACCTGGTCGGCGTGAACCAGGTGCAGATCCGGGAAAACATCGGCCTGAACTTCGCGGCGGCGCTCCGGTCGTTTCTCCGGCAGGATCCGAACATCATCCTGGTCGGAGAAATCCGCGACTTCGAGACGGCCGAAATCGCGGTCAAGGCGGCCCTGACGGGCCATCTCGTGCTGTCCACACTGCACACCAACGACGCGCCGAGCACGATCAACCGCCTCATGAACATGGGTATCGAGCCGTTCCTGGTGGCGAGCTCCGTGCATCTGATCTGCGCCCAGCGACTGGTTCGACGGGTGTGCGCGAACTGCAAACAGGCACATCCGACGCCAAATCCTGCGCTCCTGACGGCCGGTTTCACCGCCGAGGAGGCCGAGACGGTCACACCAATGAAGGGCGCCGGGTGCGAAAAATGTAACAACACCGGCTACAAGGGGCGCGTCGGGCTGTACGAAGTGATGGAAGTGTCCGAGGAGCTGCGCGAGCTGATTCTCGTCGGCGCCTCCGGCCTCGAGCTCCGGCGGAAAGCGGTGGACGAAGGCATGATCACGCTGCGGCGCAGCGGGCTCCGCAAGGTGATGGACGGCCTGACGACGGTGGAAGAAGTGGTGCGCGAGACGGTGAAGTAGACGGTCGAGCTCGTGACTCGTGACTGGAGACTGTGCACATGGCAACGCTTCCTGAACTGCTGAAGACGATGGTCGAAATGGACGGGTCCGACCTCCACATTGCGACCAACACTCCGCCGCAAGTCCGCGTGCACGGGCATCTGCAAGCGCCTGCAGCTGCCGGACATGCAGCCGGCCGAGACCAAAGCGCTCGTCTACAGCGTGCTGACCGACTCCCAGAAGAAGCGCTTCGAGGAGTCGCTCGAGCTCGACTTCTCGTTCGGCATCCGGGGGCTCGCACGATTCCGCTGCAACGTCTTCAATCAGCGCGGCGCGGTGGGCGCGGTCTACCGTCTCATTCCCGAGAAGATTCGGTACGTTCCAGGATCTCGGTTTGCCGTCGGTCCTCGGGGGCCTGGCGGAGCGGCCGCGCGGGCTGGTGCTCGTCACGGGTCCCACCGGCAGCGGCAAGTCGACGACGCTGGCCGCCATGATCGACAAGATCAACACCGAGCGGCACGAGCACATCCTCACGATTGAGGATCCGATCGAGTACATCCACCCACACAAGAACTGCCTGGTGAACCAGCGCGAGGTGCACAGCGACACGAACAGTTTTACCGACGCGCTGCGCGCCGCGCTGCGCGAGGATCCGGACATCGTCCTCATCGGCGAAATGCGCGACCTGGAAACCGTTGAAGCGGCGTTGAAAATCGCGGAAACCGGCCACTTGACGTTCGGCACGCTCCATACGAACTCGGCCGCGCAGACGATCAACCGCATCATCGACGTCTTTCCGTCGAACCAGCAGTCGCAAATCCGCACGCAGCTCTCGCTGGTGCTCGAAGGGATCGTCTGTCAGTCGCTGTTGCCCCGCGCCGACGGCAAGGGCCGCGTGGTCTCGCTCGAGATTCTGATCCCGACGCCCGCGATCCGAGCCCTGATCCGGGACGACAAGGTTCACCAGATCTACAGCGCGATGCAGACGGGGCAGGAGAAGCTCGGCATGCAGACGGCCAATCAGTCGTTGGCCAGCCTGTACCAGAAGCGGCTCATCGCGATCGACACCGCCCTCGGGGCGTCGTCGAACCGCGACGAGCTGCAGGACATGATCAACCGCGGCGTCGGCGTCGTGGCGGGCGCCGGACTGGGTCGTCCGGGCACCGGGTCGGTACGATCGGCGGTTCCGAGTCGTTAGTGGTTCATGGACGTGGGCTGAGGAACACGGACTGAGGACGAGGGAAGAGTTATGGCTACAACTTTCGCATACTCCGGACGGACGCGCGGCGGCGAGACGGTCAGCGGCGAGCGGATGGCGGACACGATGGACGCCGCCGTCGCCGCCCTGCGTCGCGATTCGATCATGGTCACCCGTATCACGCCCGCCAAACCGAAGGCCGAGGACAAGGCCAAGAAGGGGGCTGGCGGCAGCCGGCAAGACCACCAAGGGGGTGTCCGCCAAGAGCCTGGCCGTGTTCACGCGCCAGTTCTCGGTGATGATCGACGCCGGTCTGCCCCTCGTGCAGTGCCTCGACATTCTCGGCAGCCAGGAAGAGGACAAGAACTTCGCCGAGGTGATCCTCCAGACGCGATCCGCCGTGGAGGGCGGCGCGGCGCTGGCCGACGCGATGCGGCGGTTCCCCAAGACGTTCGACCCGCTCTTCACCAACATGATTGCGGCCGGCGAAGCCGGCGGTATTCTCGACACGATTCTGAAGCGGCTCGCGGTCTACATCGAGAAGGCCGTCAAACTGAAGGCGCAGGTCAAGTCCGCCATGATCTACCCGGTGGCGGTCATCGTGATCGCCGGCCTCGTGGTCGGCGTCATCCTGTGGAAGGTCATTCCGACCTTCGCCGCGATGTTTGCCGGACTGGGCGCCGAGCTTCCGCTGCCCACGCGCGTCGTCATCGCGCTCAGCAACAACCTCGTCAAATACGGCAGCATCGGTGTTCCGGCCATGGGCGTGGGCCTCTACTTCTTCAAGCGCTACTACGGCACCAACGGCGGACGCCATGTGGTCGATGCGGTCATGTTGAAGCTGCCGGTGCTCGGGATTCTCCTGCGTAAAATCGCGGTCGCGCGGTTCTGCCGGACGCTCTCGACGCTGATCGCGTCGGGCGTGCCGATTCTGGACGGCCTCGAAATCACGGCGAAGACGTCGGGCAACGCCATCATCGAAGACGCCATCATGGCCACGCGCACGAGCATCGAACGCGGCGAAACGATCGCGGCCCCGTTGAAGGAGACCAAGGTGTTCCCGTCGATGGTGACGCAGATGATCAGCGTCGGCGAGGCGACCGGCGCCCTCGACGCGATGCTCGAGAAGATCGCGACCTTCTATGAGGAGGAAGTCGACGTGGCGGTGGCCGGCATGCTGACGCTGCTCGAGCCGATCATGATCGCGCTGCTGGGCGTCACCGTCGGAGGCATCGTCATCGCGATGTACATGCCGATCTTCGACATGATCAGCAAGATGACGTAGCCGTGGGGGGACCGACAACCGGCTTGCGTCGAAAGCTCCGGTGGCTGATTGCCGTTCGGGCGGTGATCAGCACGGTGCTGCTCGGCTCGGCGACCTTCGTGCAGATCACCGCGCCTGGGTCCTTCCCGGTCGACCCGCTGTTCTTTCTCGTCGGCGTGACCTACGCCCTCACCGCGTTCTACGCGGCGACGCTTCGGCTCTCGGATCGCTACCGGTGGCTGGTCGATGTGCAGCTGGCCGGAGACGCGCTGGTCGTCTCGGTCTTCATCTATTTCACCGGCGGCATCGCGAGCTACTTCTCGTCGCTGTACGTGCTGCCGATCGTGGCGGCGGCCACCGTCCAGTTCCGGCGGGGCGGACTGATGGTGGCGACGCTGAGCGCCCTCCTCTACGGCGGCGTGGTGGTGACCCAGTATCTGACGGCCTCAGGCCTCTTGCAGCGTTCGTGGCTGGCCCAGCCGGTGCTCCCGCCGCTATCGGTGGCGCAGTACACCTACTTGCTCAACGTTTTTGGTTTTTTTGCCGTCGCCTGGCTCAGCGGATCCCTCGCCGAGGGTGTGCGGGCGAGCGGGGTGCGCCTCGAGCAGGCGTCGAACCAGATCGCCGACCTGCAGGCGCTCAACCAGCACGTCATCGACAGCCTGCCGAGCGGCCTGGCCACGACGGACAACATGGGGCGGATCCTGACATTCAACCGAGCTGCAGAACACATCACCGGACAGCCGTTCGCGGCGGTGCTCGGGCGTCCCATCAACGAGGTCCTGCAACTGCCCGCGGACTCGATTGGCGCGCTCACCGTCGCTCCCGACGGCGGCCGCGGCCGCCGCATGGAGGCGCATTACGTGCGCGCCGGCCAGGCCGTCGAAATTGGGTTGGGCGTCGCCTACCTGGAAACGCCGGGTGGACGGGCCGGGTACCTCGTCACGTTCCAGGATGTCACCGACATCAAGAAGCTCGAACGCCACGCCCGTCTCCAGCAGCGTCTGGCGGCCGTCGGCGAAATGGCCGCCGGCATCGCGCACGAGATCCGCAACCCGCTCGCGTCCATGTCGGGGTCGATTCAGATTCTCCGTCAGGAACTGCCGCTCAGCCCCGAGCAGGGACAGCTCATGGACATCGTGCTGCGCGAGTCGGAGCGGCTCAATACGACGATCGGTTCGTTCCTGGCCTACGCGCGGCCCCAGAAGTTCGCGATCGCCCGCTTCGACGTGCGGCGGGCGCTCAACGACGCGGCCCTTCTGCTTCGGAACTCCGCCGAGGTCCACGAAGGGCACGTGATCGACGTGGATGTGCCTCCGACCGAGCTGTGGTACGACGCCGACGAAGGGCAAGTCAAGCAAATCGTCTGGAATCTCGCGACCAACGGCCTTCGGGCCATGCCCGACGGAGGGCGCCTCCGGCTCGTCGGCGCCGTCGATTCTGCGTCCGAGGGCGTCCTGATGACCGTACAGGACGAGGGCGTCGGGATTCCCTCTGAGGAGCTGGACGCTCTGTTTCAGCCGTTTCACGGCCAGTTCGTCAAGGGCAGCGGCCTCGGGCTCGCGATCGTGCACCGCATCGTGACCGACTACAACGGCGAAATTCAGGTTAGCTCGCAGCTGGGACGCGGCACCACCGTGACGGTGCGCCTGCCCGCGCGTGCTGTGGTGACGACATGAGCACGCAAAGCACGCAGGGCACGCCAGTGGCCGAGGTCGCCGTCGACCGCCGGCCACCCCGCATCCTGGTCGTCGACGACGAGCGATCGATGCGAGAGCTGCTGGCCATCGTGCTCAGGCGCGAGGGCTATGAGGTGCTCCTCGCCGAGAACGGCAAGAGCGCCATCGCGATGCTCGAACGCGAGCCCGTCGACATCCTGATCTCCGATATCAAGATGCCCGATTTGAGCGGCGTCGAAGTGCTGCGCGCCGCCAAGCGGATCGACCAGGACATCCTTGGCATCATGATCACCGCGTTTGCGTCCACGGAAAGCGCCGTCGAGGCGATGCGGCTCGGCGCCTGCGACTACCTCAGCAAGCCGTTCGACGTTGACCTGCTGCGGATGAAAGTCCGGGAGAAGATCGAAACCCGCCAGCTCCGGCAGGAGAACGTCCTGCTGAAGCGGACGCTCGGTCTGTCGCACCAGTTCGCGAACATCATCGGCCGCAGCGAGCCGATGCTCGCCGTGTTCAAGATGATCGAGACCGTGGCGCGCACCAACAGCACCATTCTCCTCACGGGCGAGTCGGGGACGGGCAAGGGTCTGGTGGCGCAAGCCATCCACTTTCATTCCCTCAGGCGCGATCGGCCCGTCGTCGCCGTCAACTGCGGTGCGTTGCCAGAGGCCCTGCTCGAGTCGGAGCTGTTCGGGCACATGCGGGGGTCGTTCACCGGCGCGGACGCCAACAAGAAGGGCCTCCTCGAAGTCGCCGAGAAGGGCACGGTGTTTCTCGACGAAATCGGCGAGATGAGCCCCGTCATGCAGGTGAAGTTCCTCCGCGTCCTGCAGGAGCGGAAGTTCCGCCGCGTCGGCGGGCTCGACGAAATGTCGGCCGACATTCGGGTGATTGCCGCCACGAATCAGGAGTTGGCCAAGCTGGTCGCCGACGGCCGGTTTCGCGAGGACCTCTTCTACCGCATCAATGTCATCCCGATTCATCTGCCCCCGCTGCGCGAACGGCGCGAGGATATTCCTCTGCTGGCCGAACACTTTCTCACCAAGTACAGCGAGCAGATGGGGAAGACGGTCAGCGGTGTGTCGCAGGAAGCCCTTCACCTGATGCAGCAGTACGACTGGCCGGGCAACATCCGCGAGCTCGAGAACACGATTGAGCGCGCAGTGGCGCTCGAGTCAACGCCAACCGTGCTGCCCGACAGCCTTCCACCCGCGGTGCGCGGCGACTCCCCGCGATTGACGGCATCGGGTCAGCCAGCCGACGAATTACCGGCGTCGGGGTTCGATCTCGAAGCGCACGTCAAAGAGATCGAGCGAGGCTACATCGCGGAAGCGCTAAAACGTGCAGGCGGCGTACAGGTGAAGGCGGCCGAGTTGCTGGGCATGAGCTTCCGGTCGTTTCGCTACTACGTCAAGAAATACAACCTGCGTTGACAATCTCTGGCCCATCGCAGGGCCAACGATTGTCAGTCTTGACGCATTTCATATGTCAGCTGCCTGGTCAGATATCCACTAAGTGCTGCTCAATAACCCACTTAGCTGCACATGTTCAAGTCTGGCACAGCCGTTGCTCCAAGTCTGGGCACGGCACGACCGCCGCATCTGAAAACCCAGGCTTCTCCAGGAGAGCGACATGAAGATTCGTAACCAACAGGGCTTCACCCTCATCGAGCTGCTGATCGTCGTGGCGATCATCGGCATCATCGCGGCCATCGCGGTGCCCGGATTGCTCCGCGCCCGCATGTCGGGTAACGAAGCCTCGGCCATCGGGTCGATGCGCGCCGTCAACACCGCGCAGCAGAACTACTCGCAGCAGTGCAACGGCTACGCGCCGGTGCTGACCGAGCTCGGCACGGGCGGCGCGGGAGCGTTCCTCTCGCCCGACTTGAGCATCGGTGCGCCGCCCATCGCGAAGAGCGGCTACAGCATCCAACTGGCGACGGGCCTCGGCGCCGCGGCGATTCCGACGCCGCCGATGGGGTGCACGGCGACGACGACGAACTACTACGCGACGGCGGTTCCGTTGACGGCCGGATCGACCGGCAGCCGCGGGTTCGCGACGAGCGAAGCGGGCACCATCTACCAGAACAACGCAGCGGCGGCGACCGCGCCCCCGCAGCCGTTCGTGGCCGGTGGCAGCATCAGCCCGATTCAGTAACGTCGACCGACGCGATTCTCCAACCGGCATGGCTTCGCAAGGGGCCATGCCGGTTTCTTTTTGGGCCATCAGTTGTATGTATGTAGTACAAATCTGCCTCAATCTTCACAGTAGCTGTGTGTGCGGTCGTCGATACGCGTCGCCCGGGCGTTGACGGTTTTCGGCGCCAACAACGCCGACCTGACAATCTCTGTCGGAACACCGGGCAATGATTGTCAGTCTTGACGCTTTTGGGGGTCGATTTGAAGCCTCTGTTTGTCACTTAAGTTATTGAACATAAGCTACTTAGACGAGATTATCGAACTCTGGCATACGGGTTGCTTTTTGGTTGGGCACGGCACGCCCGATAGTGGGCACCGGCAGCAAATAACGTAACTTTTAAGGAGAGACAGAAATGAGTATTCGCAACCAGAAAGGTTTCACCCTCATCGAGCTGCTGATCGTCGTGGCGATCATCGGCATCATCGCGGCCATCGCGGTGCCCGGATTGCTCCGCGCCCGCATGTCGGGTAACGAAGCCTCGGCCATCGGGTCGATGCGCGCCGTCAACACCGCGCAGCAGAACTACTCGCAGCAGTGCAACGGCTACGCGCCGGTGCTGACCGAGCTCGGCACGGGCGGCGCGGGAGCGTTCCTGTCGCCCGACTTGAGCATCGGTGCGCCGCCCATCGCGAAGAGCGGCTACAGCATCAACCTGGTGACGGGCCTCGGCGCCGCGGCGATTCCGACGCCCCCGATGGGGTGCACGGCGACGACGACGAACTACTACGCGACGGCGGTTCCGTTGACGGCCGGATCGACCGGCAGCCGCGGGTTCGCGACGAGCGAAGCGGGCACCATCTACCAGAACAACGCAGCGGCGGCGACCGCGCCCCCGCAGCCGTTCGTGGCCGGTGGCAGCATCAGCCCGATTCAGTAACACCGACCGACGCGATTCTCCAACCGGCATGGCCTCGCAAGGGGCCATGCCGGTTCTTTTTTTGGGTCGTCATCTGTGGTACAAACGTCGCTGATCGTGAGTGCGACCGCTCGAACACTGGCAGCTGTCTGTGCGCTGGTCGGGCTCGCGGCGATGCTCTTTGCCGCTTCCGTGCACTATCGTCTGCTGTTCGACCCTGGCCACGCGGCCCTCTGCGACATCAGCACGACGCTCAACTGCACGCAGGTATACCTGAGCCGGTACAGCACGGCATTCGGCCTGCCGGTGTCGGTGTTTGGCGCCATCTGGTTTGCGGGGGTGTTGCTGCTCGTCGGCGCCGCCGCGATCGGACCCCAAGCGGTCCGGGAGAATGTCCCCGGGTATCTGTTTGCGCTATCGACGGCCGGCCTGGCCGTGGTGCTCTATCTCGGATACGCGTCGTTCGTGATTCTGAAAGTGTACTGTGTGGTGTGCCTGATCACCGACGCCGCGGTGATTGGGATCTTCCTCATCTCCGGCGCTGCCACGTCTTTCCCTATGACGACATTACCAAAGCGCGCTGTCACTGACCTGCGGACCTGGATCGCGAGCCCACTCGCCATCGCCGTGACGCTGCTCTTTTTCGGCGGAGCCGCCTCGGCCGTCGCCTTTTTTCCGCGCGAGGGCTCGGCCGCGGAGCCAGCGACCGGTGCGGCCGTTCAGGCGGCCGCTCAGGACCAACGATCGGAGTTCGAGCGCTGGTACACCGCCCAGCCGCGCGTGCCGCTCGTCGTTCCCGCGGAAGGCGCGAAGGTGTTGATCGTCAATTTCAGCGACTTCCAGTGTCCGTTCTGCAAGCAGGCCTACGAGGTTCTCAAGCCGATCCTCGCGAAATACAATGCGCAACAGCCGGGCTCGGTCCGGCTGGCCCTCAAGGATTTTCCTCTCGACTCAGAATGCAACGCGGAGGTGAAAAACGGCGGGCCGCACCCGTCGGCGTGCGAAGCGGCCGTCGCGGTCCGCCTCGCCCGCGCGCACAACCGCCAAGATGCCATGGAAGAATGGTTCTTCTCCAACCAGCCGGCGATGACGCCCGCCAGCGTGCGGCAGGCCGCACGCGACGTGGGCCAGGTGACCGACTATGAAGCAAAGTATGCGGCCACGCTGGATCTGGTGAGAAGCGATGTCGCCTTCGGGCACTCGCTGGGCGTCTCGGGGACGCCGACGATTTTCACAAACGGGGTGAGAATCCCGAGCGGGCTGGCACTGCAGTATGTCGATCAGGCGATCGCCATCGAACTGCAGCGCGCCACCACCAAGTGACGTGACGTTTGCGATCGAAACAATCGAGCTC
The DNA here is from genome assembly GCA_963755195.1 of uncultured Acidobacteriota bacterium. Lineage (GTDB taxonomy): Bacteria > Acidobacteriota > Vicinamibacteria > Vicinamibacterales > CAVVIG01 > CAVQJU01. Next base: position 188,847 of record CAVWIZ010000006.1, read on the forward strand.
ACCAAAGACTACGCCGTCGGTTTTTGGCGCAAGCGGCCCAAGCGCGTGCTCGACCGGCTGTCGCTGCAGGTGGGCGCCGGCGAGGTGTTCGGCTTCCTCGGGCCGAACGGCGCGGGCAAGACGACCACGCTGAAGCTGCTGCTGCAGCTGGTGTTTCCCACCTCCGGGGAGGCCCGGATTTTCGGGCGCCCGGCAGGCGATCTGGCGGCCAAGCGCCGGCTGGGTTACCTCCCGGAAAACCCCTATTTTTACGACCACCTTACCGCGGAGGAGTTGCTCACCTATTACGGCGGGTTGCTCGGCCTCGCGGGCGGCCGACCGCCGCCGGCGCGTGAGTGCCCTGCTCGACGACGTAGGCATCGGCAAGGAGCGCCGCGAGGCGCTCCGCAAGTTCTCGAAGGGCATGCTGCAGCGAGTCGGCATCGCCCAGGCGCTGCTCAACGAGCCGGACCTCGTCATTCTCGACGAGCCGATGTCGGGTCTCGATCCGCTCGGACGCCGCGCTGTCCGGGCGCTCATCCTGCGGCTGCGCGACCGCGGCTGCACCGTGTTTTTCAGCTCGCACGTATTGAGCGACGCCGAGGCGCTCTGCAGCCGCGTGGCCATCCTTGCCAAGGGCCGCCTCGTCGCCAGCGGCCTCCTCAGCGAGATGCTGGCGTTCCACGTCCACGGGCTGGGAGCTCGTCGTGGCCGACGTGCAGGAATCGGTCGTCGCGAAGCTCGGCCCCCGCGTGAGGAGCGCCGTGTCCATCGGCGCTGGTCGTTTTCAGCTCGAGCTGCCGCAGGACACGCCTCCCGAACAGTTGCTGGGTGACATCGTCGCGGCTGGCGGCCGGCTCGTGTCGCTCAACCCGATTCGCGAGACGCTCGAAGACATCTTCGTGGAACGTGTGCGGGAGGGAGCGTGAGGACCCTCGGCTGGATCGCGATGAACGGGTTCCGCGAGTCGGTGCGCGACAAGGTGCTCTACAACCTCGTGGCGTTCGCGATTCTGTTGACGGGCACGTCGTACGTGCTCGGGCAACTCACCGCGGGCCAGGATCTCAAGATCATCAAGGACCTCGGGCTGTCGTCGATCGACATCTTCGGCGTCTTCATGGCCGTCTTTATCGGCATCGGCCTCGTCTCGAAGGAGGTCGAACGGCGAAGCATCTACAGCCTGCTGGCGAAACCGATCCGGCGTTACGAAGTCGTGATTGGCAAGTACGCGGGACTCGTGCTCACGCTCTCGGTGAACGTGGCGATCATGACCGTCGCCCTCTACGCCGTGCTTGCCTACGTCGGGTGGAGCGAGAACTCCTCAGCCAAGCTCGCTCGCGAGGCGCCGGCGCTCGATCCGGCCCTGCTCAAGGCCGTGGTGCTGATCCTGGTCCAACTGATGGTTGTGACGGCCACCGCGCTGTTCTTCTCCACGTTTTCGACGCCCATTCTGTCGGCGGCGCTGACCTTCGGGTTCTACGTCGCGGGCTACTTCAGCGCCGACCTGCGGAACTTCGACCAGGTGGTCGATTCGAAGGTCGTGCAGGCGCTCGCTCGCGGGCTGTACTACGTGCTGCCGAACCTCGCCCAGTTCGACGTGACGGCACAGGTCGTCCATGGGATGCCCGTCAGCGCCGGCTACATGGCGGTCGCCATCGGGTACGGTTTCGTCTACATCGCGATGTTGCTCACTGGCGGCGCGATCATTTTTTCCCGGCGTGACTTCAAATGACGGACGTTCGACGCTCGCCGATTGTCGGTGCCGTCGTCGCCCTCGTCATACTCTTTGCCGCGGCGGTCTGGCTTCAGATGCTGCGCGACAAGTGGTACCAGCTGACGCCCAGCGAAGAAGAGACGCTCTATCTCACGCAACGGGCGACCAGCCGCGTGGTGTTTTCGCAACGTTCCCTGGCGTCCGATCTGTACTGGATTCGCGCGATTCAGTACTACGGCGGCCGCGCGAGGGGCGCGAAAGCGAAAGTCGAGGATGCGTTCGAGCCGCCGGCGGCGCTCGCGGCCAACGCGCCGGTCGCGTTCGACCTGCTGTACCCGCTGCTGGATATCACGACCACGCTCGACCCGAGGTTCAACATCGCGTACCGCTTCGGATCGATCTTTCTGTCCGAGAAGTATCCGCACGGACCCGGGCGGCCGGACCAGGCCATCGCGCTGCTCGAAAAAGCTCTCCAGGCAATGCCCGACAAGTGGCAGTACTGGCAGGACATCGGGTTCGTGTACTACTGGAACATACACGACTACGCCCAGGCGGCCCGCGCCTTCAACAAGCGGCGCCGACATCCCCGGTGCGCCCTGGTGGCTCCGCTCGTTGGCGGCGACGATGCTCGCCAGAGGAGGCGATCGCGGCGCGTCGCGGCTGTTGTGGACGCAGCTGTTCAACACCGCGAACAACGACTACGCGCGCAGCGCCGCGAGGTTGAAACTTCAGCAGCTCGACGCGATCGAAACGATCGAGGGGCTGCAGCGTGTGATCGATGCGTTCTCCACACGCACGGGATCGCAGGTCACAGGTTGGAAGATCCTCGATCGCCGCCGGTGTCATCCGCGGCATTCCGCTCGATCCGGGTGGCGTTCCGTACGAACTGACATCGTCTCGCGTCCAGTTGTCGTCGCAATCGCCGCTGTTCCCGCTGCCGATCGAGCCGGCGACGCGGGGCGGGGCGTGACGGCGCCCAATCCGTTTCTCGAAGGCACGTTCGTCATGCTGCTGGGCATGATGCTCGGCAGTTTCATGAACGTCTGCATCTATCGCCTTCCGCGTGGGCTCTCGCCAGTGCGGCCGCGGTCAGGCTGTCCCTCGTGCGGACACATGCTCGCGTGGTACGAGAACGTGCCGGTCGTGAGCTACCTGGTGCTGCGAGGCCGGTGCCGGTCGTGCGGCTCGTCGATCTCTCTCATCTATCCGATCGTGGAGCTCGGCACCGGCGCCGTGTTTCTCGCCGGCTATCTCTGGTACGGCCCGAGTCCGCTGCTCGCCGCCAGGCTTGCGTTCGCGTGGGCGATGATTGCGCTCTTCGCCATCGACCTGCAGCACAAGATCCTTCCCAACGTCATCACGCTCCCGGGCATCGTCATCGGGTTTCTGCTTGAGCGAGGTGGCGGGGCCCGGGTGGGTGGCGTCGCTCCTCGGGATCGCGGTGGGCGCGGGCAGCCTGTTCGCGATCGCCGAAATCTACTACCGCGTCCGCCACGAGGAAGGACTCGGTATGGGCGACGTCAAGATGCTCGGCATGATCGGGGCGTTTCTCGGCTGGAAGCTGGCGCTCGTCACGCTCGTGTTCGCGTCGCTGACCGGTTCGATTGTCGGCGTCGGCGTGCTCGTGGCAAAAAAGGAATCGCTGAAGTACGCGCTGCCGTTCGGCACGTTCCTCGCCGTCGGCGCCCTCGTCGCGGCCGTGGCGGGCGAGCCCATGCTCGACTGGTATCTCGGCCTCTTCTAGATCCCATGACGCCTGCCGGACAGCTGTTCCTCGGCTTGAACGTGATCGTCACGATCCTCGTCGCGGTCCTGACCTTTGCGGCGCTGAAATTCCTCACGGCGGCCCGGAGCACGCGGAACCGGCTGAAGGACAGCGGCAGCGGCATGGAGACGGCGCTGTTGTCGGCGGCGTTGCAGGACGCCGTCACCAAGTTGAAGGCGCAGGAGCGCGCCATGACGCTGCGCGCTGAAGCGTCCGAACGCCTGAGCGACGAGATCATCGCGAACCTGACCGCCGGCCTGCTGATGGTCAACGGCACCGGCGCCGTGCAGATCGTCAACCCTGTCGGGCGGCGCCTGCTCAACCTTGGCGAGGGCCCTCACCGCGGCGCCAACTATCGAGAGGTGCTGGCGCACGCCGAGCCCGTGGCCGCACTGATCGAGCAGTGCCTCAGCACGCGGCCGGTCGATGATCCGGCGCGCGGTCGAAATCCCCACGGGCGAGGCAGCCGCCTTGCACCTCGGCCTGAGCGTGACGCCGGTCAAGGACGAGGCGTCAGCGTCGCACGGCGCGATTTGTCTCTTCACCGATCTGTCCGTCGGTCGTCGCGCTCGAGGAACAGGTCCGGCTGAAGGACAGCCTGGCGCGTGTCGGCGAGCTGACCGCAGGCATCGCGCACGAGTTCCGCAACGGGCTGGCGACGATTCACGGCTACAGCCGGTTGCTCAATCTCGACGCCCTGCCGCCGGCGTTCCGGCCCTACGTCGAAGGTATTCGCGCGGAAACCGAGGCCATGCGCGAGGTGGTGACCAACTTTCTGAACTTCGCGCGGCCGGCACAACTGACACTTGTCGCCGGTCGATCTCGGCGCCGTGGCCGCGCGCGCGGCCGACGACCTGCGTGCCGATGCGCGGGCGCTGTCGGGCGACATCCTGGTCACCGGGGAATTTGCCACGATCGAAGGCGACGACGTCATGCTGCGGCAGGCGCTCAGCAACCTGCTGCGAAACGCGATCGAGGCGTGCGCGGCGGCCGGCGTCGCGCCGGCCGTCGTGGTTCAGGCGCACGTCGATTCCGCGCAGGGCGTGTGCACGGTGTCGGTCTGCGACAACGGTCCCGGTTTCCCCGAGCACATGCGCGAACGTGTCTTCCATCCGTTTTTCACGACCAAGGCGCAAGGCACGGGCCTGGGCCTGGCGCTCGTGCAGAAGATCGTCGTGACGCACAACGGGCGCGTGACGGCTGGTAGCGGACCGGACGGGGCAGGCGGGTGCGTCACGGTCGTCCTGCCGGTGACGACGTCGAGCTTGTAAATATTCTCCAACCGATCAGCGCGCGGCGTTCGCAGTCGCTGCCACCCTCGACTGCCACGACACGACCGCCTTCACGAGATCCCTTCAATTCTCAACGTCTTTTGCTCGCGAATTCGCTTTTCGAAGCGCCTTCACCGAGCCGCCGCGACATGTGGCGAGGGAGTTGCACTTGCTTGCCGGCGTCATGAGGCACACGCAATCGTCCGCCGGGTTTTCGCTCCTTGAAGCCTTGATCGCGACGGGCATCATGGCCGTGGCCCTCGCCGCGCTCGGCCAGATGTTCGCCATCGCGGTGGCCAACAACACGTCGGCGCGCAGCGGCTCGTATGCGACGGTGCTGGCCGAGCAGAAAATGGAACAGCTGCGCGGCCTGACGTGGGGCTTCGACACGCTGGGGCTCACGGTCGCCGATTCGACGACGAACACCGCCGCGGCGGTTGAGACGCCGGCTGGCGGCACCGGTCTCAGTACGTCGCCGCGCGCCACACTCACCAGCAATGTCCCCGGCTATGTCGACTACCTGGACCAGTTCGGCAGCATCCTCGGCGGTGGGCCTGTCATGCCGGCCAGCGCCGTCTACGTTCGGCGATGGTCGGTGGAACCCTTGCCCACGAGCCTCAACGCCCTGGTGCTCCAAGTGCTGGTGACCAAGCGCGCCACTCGAGGAGCCGCCGACGTGGATGGAGCCACGCGCCGGTTGCCCGACGAGGCGCGGCTCGTCAGCGTGAAAGCGAGGAAAGCGCGATGACCGCGAAAATGCGATCGTCGGCCGGCTTCACGCTGATCGAAGTACTCATCTCAACCGTCATCGTGCTGACCGTGACGGCGGCGGTGTTCTCCGTGCTCGACCCCGCGCGGGGCCTGTTTCAAGCGCAGCCGGAGATGACCGATATTCAGCAGCGGTTGCGCGTCGGCGTGGATGCGCTGACGCACGACCTCGCGATGGCGGGCGCCGGCGCCTATTTCGGCCCGCAGTCCGGAGGCCTCATCGGCTACTTCGCACCGATCCTGCCCTTTCGGCAGGGACGAATGGCGGCCTATGACGACGGCCCAGGCGTATTCAGATCCGGCGCCATCACGATCATGTACGTGCCCTCTACGGCAGCGCAGTCAACCGTCCGCGGGGGGATGACGGGCGCAGTGTCGACGATTACCGTGAACGCTGAACCGGGTTGCCCGCTGGATGGTGGGTCGGTCGATCCGTTGTGCGGTTTCAGCGCGGACACCCCGAATGTGCTCGTCTACGATGCGACGGGCGCGTTTGACACCTTCGCGATCACGTCCGCGGACGCGGCCAGCGGGCAACTCACGCTTCAACACACGCAGCAGGGGACATCGTCACACGCCTACGCCGACCGCGCCAGGATTGTGGAGGTCAGGCGGCACGTCTATTACCTCGACACGGCGAGCCAGCAGTTGATGCACTACGATGGCCTGTCCACGGCAACCGCGGTGCTCGACAACGTCGTTGGACTCGACTTCGAATACTACGGCGAACCGGGAGTCCCTGTATTCCGGTTGCCCGGCGTGGACCAAACAGTGACGTACGGGCCGGCGCCTCCCGCACCTGGGGTGACGCAGAGTCCATGGGCGGCCGGCGAGAACTGCACGTGGCAAGTCAGCAACGGTCAGCAGGTGCCGCGCCTCGAGCCACTGGGCGCGGCGGGCGCCGTTGGTCTCGTGAAGTTCACATCCGCCCAATTGACCGACGGTCCCTGGTGTCCCGACCCGGGCAGCACGAACCGGTACGACGCCGACCTCCTGCGCATTCGGAAAGTGCGAGTCACTCTTCGGCTGCAGACCGGCAACGCCGCGCTTCGTGGATCGCTGACGACCGGGAATGCCGCGTTGTTTGCCAATCCCGGCACGGCGACGAACGCGGCGCGGACCGTTTCGGATCAGGCCATCCGGTTCGACGTCAGCCCGCGGAACATGAATCTCGGCAGGTGAGTATGGTGAATACCCAAGCCGCCGGTTCCCGCCCCGGCAATCTACATCAAGAGCGCGGTGTGGTTCTCATCGTGACCCTGATGGCCATGTTGATGATGATCGCCCTCGGCACGGCGCTCATCCTGACGACTGGCACCGAGTCGTTGATTACGCGCAGCTTCAGGAACAGGTCGGAAGCCCTCTATGCGGCCGACGCCGTCCTCGAGCGCACCGTTGACGAGTTGCCCGCGATTTCCGACTGGAACACGCTGTTGGCGGGCATCGCCCAATCGACGTTCACCGATGGTCCGCCAAACGGCGCGCGCGCCCTCGCCGACGGCAGGCGCCTCGATCTGGGCGAGGTTCTCAATATCGCGAACTGCCAGCAGGCCGCCGCCTGCTCGATCGCCGAGATGGATCGGCCGACCTCCCAACGGCCCTGGGGTTTGAACAACCCGAGGTGGCAGCCGTTTGCCTGGGGCCGCCTCAACGACATCGCCCAGACCGGCACCGTGAATTCGCCGTTCTACGTGATCGTGATGGTGAGCGACGATCCGTCCGAAAACGACAACGATCCGCTGCGGGATGGTTCGACGGTCTGTGGGGCGGGCCAGACGTCGGAGTGTAATCCGGGGACCGGGGTACTGGCGCTGCGCGGTGAAGCCTTCGGACCGTTCGGGGCCCATAAAATCATCGAGATGACAGTGTCGCGGGCCAGCATCGCGACCTCCGAAGACGCACAGGGCTACAATAGTGGCATCGGTCAGGGGGGCGTGCGCATCCTGTCATGGCGCGAAGTGAGGTAGCAGCTGCCTAAGACGATGAACACCGGATACGTCGTCTGCGCCAAGTGCGGCGCACGCATCAAGGCGGATCGTGACTGGTGTCTGCGGTGCCAGGCGCCGCTGGTTCCGGCGAAGTCGCCCGATCTGGCATTGCCCAGGTGGCTGCAGGCCCTGGGCGGCGGCACGATGATCTTCGCCGTGGTCGGCGTTCTCGCGCTGGCCCTCGTCGGCGTCACTGTCTGGCAGTCGCGTTCGCCGGTCCTCGACACCCTCGCACGTCCCGCGCCGCCTCCAGCGCCAGCCGGCGGAGACTCGCCGGTGATTCCCGACTCCACGCTTACTCCTGTGCGACCCGTCAGCCTCTTTTCTGCCACGTTTCTCGACGCCAAGCGAAACGGCGCGAAGGAATTGTCAGACGGCGATCTGGCGGCTGCCCGCACGCGCTACGAACAGACTCTGGCCAAGGCGCCCGACGATCCGGAGGCGCTCAACAACCTGGGCCTCACGCTCGAGCGGCTCGGGCAAGGCGACGATGCGATCAAGCGTTTTTCACGCGCAGTCCAGCTGGTGCCCCAGAATTGGGCATACCGTCTCAACCTGGCGCATGCGCTCTCGGAAAAACAGGACTGGGACCGTGCGGTGGCCGAGTACCGCGTCGCGGTCAGCCTGTATCCGACCGATTCTGCGACGCAGTACAACCTGGCGATGACGCTGCAGGCGAAGGGCGACGATCAGGCGGCGATAACTGCGTTGGAAAAGGCCGTCCAGCTCGCTCCGGGCGAGCCGGCTACTCACCTGGCGCTGGCGACCGGCCTGGAGAAAGCCGGGCGCGTCGCTGAGGCCCGGGTCGAGTACCAGAAGTACGTCGACCTGGTGCCGGATGCTCCCGACGCCGAGGCGGTGAGAGCGCACCTCAGATAACGTCGCAAACGCGGAAATCCTTCGGAATTGTGGCTGGCAGGCAGGCCTCACGTCGAGTAGATATCGAGCCGATAGAAAGGCAGAACCTATGCGTCTAATTACATATTTGGCGCCTGTCGTCGTTGTTGTGGGGTTGGCCGGCGTGGTTCGTCCCGTCCAGGCCCAGTCGCTTGCCGACCTGGCGCGCGCGGAGGAGGAACGGCGCAAGGACGTCAAAGTCCCGGCCAAGGTCATCACCGACAAAGACCTGAAGGCCGTGCCCGGTCCACCGCCCGGCGTCGTGTCGTCCACCCCTTCGACGGAGGCGGCCAAGGACGCCACCGCCACGCAGGCTCAGGACGACAAGGACAAAGAGGACAAAGAGAAAGACAAAGCGTCAAAGGGCCAGGCCTACTGGGCGGGCCGCAAGAAGGAACTGCAGGACAAGTTCGAGCAGGATCGGCGGTTCGCCGATGCGCTACAAAGCAGAATCAACGCCTTGACGGCCGATTTTACCGCCCGTGACGATCCGGCTCAACGCCGGTTGATCGAGGTTGATCGCCAGAAGGCCCTTGCCGATCTCGGTCGTCTCCAAACGAGCGTCGAGGCCGGCAAGAAGGCCCTCGCCGACCTCGACGAGGAAGCGCGCAAGGCTGGCGTGCCGCCCGGCTGGCTGCGGTGAGCCCCCGCGCGCGCCGCGGGGTCGATCCTCCGATTTTGCTGGTGGAGGACAAGGACTCGCTGCGCACCATGCTCCGCCTTGCGCTCGAAGCGCAGGATCACACCGTCATAGAAGCCCGCGACCAGCCTGAGGCCGTTGCGGCCATGCACAGCGCGCGACCAGGGGTGGTCTTGTCCGACCTTCGCTTGCCCGTCGGCGATGGGTTCGGCGTGTTGCGCGCCGCGAAGGAACTCGACCCCGAGATGCCGGTCATCGTGATGACGGCCTTTGGCAGCATCCAGGACGCGGTGGCCGCGATGAGGGAAGGCGCGCTCGACTTTCTCGCCAAGCCGGTCGATCCCGATCACCTGCTCCTGATGGTGGAACGCGCGCTGACCCAACGCCGTCTGGCCACCGAAAACATTCTGCTCAAGGAGGAATTGGCGACGCGCCGAGGCGGACCGCAGATCATCGGTGAGGATCCGCGGCTGAAACAGGTGATGGTCCAGCTGCAGCGTGCGGCCGGGACCGACACCACCGTGCTCCTCGAGGGCGAGAGCGGAACCGGCAAGGAGCTGTTTGCGCGCGCGCTGCACGTCCTCAGCCCGCGGGCCGACGGTCCGTTTGTCGCCATCAACTGCGCCGCCATTCCCGAGAACCTGCTCGAAACCGAGCTCTTCGGGTACGAGAAAGGCGCGTTCACCGGCGCGGGAGCACGCAAGCCCGGCAAGTTCGAGCTCGCCCACCGCGGCACGCTGTTTCTCGACGAGATCGGCGATCTCCCGTTGTCGCTGCAGGCCAAGATCCTCCGCGCGCTCGAAGAGAAGCGCTTCGAGCGCGTCGGCGGCACCGCCCTGCTGCAGGTGGATGTCCGTGTGGTCGCCGCCACCAACCGCAATCTGCGCGCGGCGATTGCGGCCAGGCAATTCCGCGAGGATCTCTACTTCCGCCTGTCGGTGTTTCCGATTACGATTCCGCCGCTGCGCGACCGGCCGGACGACATCACGATGCTCGCGACGCACTTCATCGAGCGCTTCTGCCGCGATCAGAACAAGCACCCGCTCATGCTGGCGCCCGTCGGCGGTGGAGGAACTGCTGGCGTATCGGTGGCCCGGAAATGTGCGTGAGCTGCAGAACTGCATCGAGCGCGCGGTCATCCTCACCGAGGGCGACACGATTCACGCGCGCCATTTGAGTCTGTCGTTCCGCCAGCCGGCAGCGGCCGCGGTGGAGATGGCAGGCGCCACGGAAGTGAGCCCGTGGGAGCGCGTCGATTTGTCGGGAACACTGGCTGGTGCGACCCAGCGCGTCGTCGGCGAAGTCGAGCGTCGCAAGATCGAGCAGGCCCTTCAGGAGGCCGGAGGGAATCGCGCGAAGGCCGCTGAAGCGCTGCAAGTCGGCTTCAAGGCGTTCACGGCCAAACTCCGGGAACACGGTCTGGACGCCTGACCCTCAGCCCTTCGAGCCGCAGTCCTATTTCTTGAACCCCAGCCGCAGCAGGGCGGCCTTCATTTCCTTCTCGGTCACGTCGTCGACGATCGGCCGTCGCGCCGATCGCGGTTGGCAGCACGAAGTGCAGCGTGCCGGCGACGACTTTCTTGTCGTGCCGGATCGCGGTCGAGCATCTGCGCGGCCGACAGGTCGGCGATCGGTGGGAGCGGACCGAGGCGCGCGATCAGATCGGCCAGGGCCTTGCGATCGCTCTCGGCCAAGCGCGCCCCGCGCCGTGCTGAGTTGCGCGGCGACGAGCATCCCGAACGCCACGGCTTCGCCGTGGCGGAACCGCCGATACTTCGTGACCGCTTCGATCGCGTGTCCCGCCGTGTGGCCGAAGTTCAGAATCCGGCGCGGCCCCGCTTCCTTTTCGTCGGCCGTGACGACGGTCGCCTTGATCTGACACGATTCGGCGATGATCGGCGTCAGCGCGGCGGGCTCGCGGTCGAAGATCGCGTTCAGGTTCGCGTCCAATGCGATCGAAGAGAGCCGGGCTGGACGTCATGCCGTATTTCACGACCTCGTAGAGTCCCGCACGAAATTCACGGCGCGGCAGCGTGACCAGCACCGACGGGATCGATCAGCACGCCGTGCGGCTGATAGAACGAACCGATCAGATTCTTTCCGAGCGGATGGTTGACGCCGACCTTGCCGCCGATGGCGCTGTCGACCTGCGCCAGCAGCGTCGTCGGAACGTGCACGAGCGCGACGCCGCGCAGGTACGTCGAGGCGGCAAAGCCGGCCATGTCGCCGATGACGCCGCCGCCGAACGTGACGATCGTCGATTCTGCGATCGGCCGTGGCCTTGACCAACGCGTCGTAGATACGCGTGACCGTCGCGAGCTGCTTGTACCGTTCGCCGTCGGGGACGAGAATCGGTTCGAGGCCGCGCGCTCCGCGCGCCACGCGGGCGCCGTGCAGCCGCCACACGAGCGGGACTCGACACGACGAAGCGACGCTGTCGGAACGGGGAGATCGTCGAGCAGGCGTCCCACGCGATCGAGGGCGCCCTCGTCGAGCGTGACCGCGTAGCTGCGAGACGGTGTGCCGACGTTGATGCGAACAGGGGTCACGAGGCTCGGAGGCCGTACAGGGTTCACAGGGTTCAGAGGGTCAACAGGCGGCATGAAGACCGGATGGTAGGATAGCACTCCGTGAATCTGTCGCCAGATTTCGTGGTCATCGGCAGCGGGATCGCCGGCTTGCGCGCGGCGATTGCACTCGCGCCGGTCGGGCGCGTGCTGATTCTCACCAAGGCCGAGCCGACGGAGAGCAACACCGGCTACGCGCAGGGCGGCATCGCCGTGGCGCTCGGCGACGACGACAGCCCCGCGCTGCACGCGTCGGACACGATCACGCGCCGGCGACGGTCTGTGCGACGAGGCGGCGGTGCGCGTGCTCGTCGGCGAAGGACCGCGCTACGTGCAACGAGCTCGTCGAGTGGGGCACGCGCTTCGATCGCGATGCGGACGGCGCGTCTGGCGCGCGGACGCGAGGCCGCGCACAGCGTCCGGCGCGTGCTGCATGCGGGCGATGCGACCGGTCGCGAGATCGCGCGCGTGCTGTGGACGGCGCGTCAGCGCGCTGAAGTCGGTCGAGACGGCCAATCATGCGCTCGTGACGGAACTGCTCGTCGAACACGAGCGCTGCGTCGGCGTCCGTTTCTACGATCAGCTCGGTTTTCCGCGCGATGCGCGCGCGAAGGCCACGCTGCTGGCGACGGGCGGCGCGGGACAGGTGTTTCGTCACACGACGAATCCGCGAGTCGCCACCGGCGACGGCGTGGCGCTCGGATTTCACGCCGGCGCCCGCGTGGCGGATCTCGAGTTCGTCCAGTTTCATCCGACCGCGCTCAACGTGCCGGGCGCGCCGCGATTCCTGATTTCGGAAGCGCTTCGCGGCGACGGCGGACGCCTGATCAACGGCCGCGGCCAGGCGTTCATGACGCGCTATCACCCGGACGGCGATCTGGCGCCGCGCGATGTCGTCGCCCGCGGCATCGTCCGCGAAATGGACACGACGGGAGGATCCGTGTTCCTGTCGCTGTCGCATCTCGACTCGGACTACGTCGTCCGCCGTTTTCCGACGATCGCGGACATGTGCCGCCAGGTCGGCCTCGACCTCGCGCGCGATCCGATTCCGGTGAGTCCCGCCGCGCACTACGTCATGGGCGGCGTCGACGACCGATCAGTGGGGCAGCACGTCGCTGCCGGGATTGCTCGCGGCCGGCGAGGTCGCGTGCACGGGCGTCCACGGCGCGAACCGGCTGGCCAGCAACTCGCTGCTCGAGGGGCTCGTCTTCGGCGCCCGCGCGGCGTCGGCGATGCAGCAGCCGGCGGCCGCCGCGCCTCTCGGAAACGATCGACGCGAGGCTCGCCCCCACGGCGCCGGCCAGCGTCGGCCGCTCGCCGCTGACGACGACCGAAGTTCGCGATCTGATGTGGAAGTCCGTCGGCCTGTTCCGGACGCGCGAAGGGCATGGAAGACGCCGTCGCGAAGCTCGAAGCGTCGTACGCCGCGCATCGCGACGCGCTCGCCAACGCCCGCGCGGACGACGGCGATGCGTGGAAGCAGTTCAACCTCGTGACGGTCGCGCGGCTGATCGCGCGCGCGGCGCTGCGGCGCCAGGAGAGCCGCGGCGCTCACTACCGCGCCGATTTCCCTGAGCACGACGATATACACTGGAAAGCTCACTACGTTGACCACAGCGACGGCCTGACTCTATGAAACAGTCCAAGTTCCTGATCCATACGTATCGCGAGACACCGCGCGACGCCGACGTCGTCAGCCAGCAGCTCATGATGCGCGCGGGCATGATCCAGAGAGTCGCGGCCGGCATCTACGATTACCTGCCGCTGGCCCTGCGAAGCATTCGAAAGTTCGAGGCGATCGTCCGCGAAGAGCTCGCGAAGGACGGCTGCCAGGAACTGCTGATGCCCACCGTGCAGCCGCAGAGAGCTGTGGGACGAGAGCGGCCGCTGGCAGTTCTACGGCAAAGAGCTCTTGCGTTTCAAGGATCGCAAAGACGCGGACTTCTGCCTGGGCCCGACCCATGAAGAGGTCGTGACGGACATCATCCGCAAGATCATCACGAGCTACAAGCAGCTTCCGCTGAACGTCTTTCAGATCCAGATCGAAGTTTCGCGACGAGATTCGCCCGCGCTTCGGTCTGATGCGGGGCCGCGAGTTCATCATGAAGGACGCGTATTCGTTCCACGTCGACGACGCCGACGCGGACCGCGAGTACTGGAGGATGTTCGAGGCCTACAAGCGGATCTTCGGACGGCTCGGGGTCAAGTTCCGGCCCGTCGAAGCCGACAGCGGCGCCATCGGCGGAAGCTTCACGCACGAGTTCCACGTGCTCGCCGACAGCGGTGAGGACGCGATTCTGAGCTGCGACACGTGCGAGTACACGTCGAACGTGGAGAAGACCGAAGCGCCTCAGTTGCCGTTTCCGCTACGCGTCGGAATCCGTGCTCGAACTGCAGCGCGCGCATTTTCACACGCCGGGGATCGTGTCGATGGAGGAGCAGGCCAGGGCGTTCCGCGACGACACGCACAAGGGGCTTCCCCTCGATCACGCCTCGAAGTTCTATCTGTTCCGCGTCACGAAGGGCGACACGGCATCGGATGTCGGCGTCGTGCTGCGAAGCGATCACGAGCCAAATCTGGTCAAGGTGAAGAATCTGACTGGGCGCCGATTCCATCGAGCTCACGCCGATTGCCGAGGCCGAAAAGCGCGCGGGCGCGCCGTCAGGCTTCATCGGGCCGGTCGAGCTCGATGTGCCTGTCTATGTCGATCGAAGCCTCGATGGCGCGTTCAATCTCACGTGCGGCGCGAACACGAGAGGGCTATCACCATTTCGGATTCAAGCCGGATCGCGATCTGAAGCAGTTCAAGGGCTTTCACGATCTTCGCAGTGGCCGTCGAAGGCGACGCCTGCACGCGCTGCGGCAAGGGGAAGTACCAGAGCTTCCGCGGCATCGAGGTCGGGCAGGTCTTCAAGCTCGGCACGAAGTACTCGACAGCGATGGGCTGCAACTATCTCGACGAAGGCGGCGTCAGCAAGCCCATGGTGATGGGATGCTACGGCATCGGCATCACGCGAACCGTCGCGGCCGTCATGGAGCAGGGTCACGACGCGGACGGCATCATCTGGCCCTGGGCGGTGGCGCCGTTCCACGTCCACCTGCTGAGTCTCGACGCAGGCAACGCGGACGTTGCCGCCGCCGCGGAACGGGCCGAGCGCGATCTCGAGGCGGCGGGCTTCGAGGTCCTGCACGACGATCGCGACGGCCTGAGCCCCGGCGTCAAGTTCAAGGACGCCGATCTCCTCGGCATGCCTCTTCGCGTCGTCGTCGGCGCCAAGGGGCTGAAGGACGGCACGATCGAATTGAGAGACCGGCGAACGAAGAAGATGGAGAAAGTCCCGTTCGACCAGCTTGTCGCCGCGGCTCGAGAGTTCGCTAAGTCGTCTGACGAGATCGACGGCCAGCGCTTCTCGAATCTTCTTCATCACCGCGTGCCGCCGCGTCAGCCGTCGCGCGCGACGATGGCGTGGAAGGCGTCCGCGAGGTGATCGCGCCACCAGCCGATCCGTCGCGCGCGCAGTGCGCGGTGGCGATGGCTTCGAGGCACGATGGCGTCGCCGATGAGTGACAGCGCGGCCAGGAATTCCACTGGCAGGGCCGTCGCTCGCACTTTCGAGCGCTTCTCGAAGATCGTAGAGCACCCAGACGACTCGACCGCTTTGCCAGCGCGACGTGCGCCGTCGCCCCGCGCGCGGGTCCACTCGCTGCGGCGTGCCGGCGGCTCTGACGCCTCCCGCTCGCGAACGCGCTCGACGATGCGGTGCAGCAGCGGGAGGGAAGCGGCCGAACTGTGCGTGCCGAGGAGCCGCCGCAACGTGTCCAGGTCGGGCAGCTCACCTTCCGCCGCGGCGGCCATCTGGTCGGCGGCCGGCGCATCCGGCCTGGGCTGGCCGCGACGCGCGGCCGTCGCCCGCTCCCGAACAGCGCGACTCGGATCGCGCGCAAGCGCCTGCCAAAGCGGTTCGAGCGCTGACGGTTCGAGATCGCCGAGCGCATCCAGGGCGTCGAGCCGAACCGTTTCGCGACACGCCTGGTTCAGCACGAGCCTGATCAACCGGTCGAGAGCGGCGCTGCCGCGCCGGCCTTTGAGGAAGACGCGAACCACCGCCACGGCGGCTCCCGCCACCGCGGCGTCAACGTCGGCCGTCGCGCGCTCCGCCGCGTCGAGGGCTCGTGGGTCGCCGAGCGCTTCGAGCGCGCGGAGCGCGGCCGTTCGGGCTGTCGCTCCAGCGTCGAGCCGATCGACGACGTCTATCAGGCGTTCGACGGCGCGGGGACCGATCACCGTCAGGCGGGCGACGGCGGTTTCGCGAGTGACGGCGCTCTCGGAACCGAGAGCAGACACGAGATCGTCGATAGCCCTGGCGGACGATGTGCGAATGGTCACCGCGGCCGATCGTACAAGAAAAAGGGCGGGCCCGAAGGCCCGCCCTGTATGACCGCCGACCGGGCTCCGAACGGCCCGGCTACTGCACTTTCACCACGAGCGCGGCCCGCCGGTTCAGGCGACGCGTTTCTTCACGTGCGTTGTCGAACTTCGGGCTCTCTTCCCCGTAGCTTCGCGTTTCGAGCCGAGCCAACGGGACGCCGCGCGAGACCAGATAGTTGCGGACGCTCGCGGCGCGTCGTTCGCCGAGCGCGAGGTTGTATTCGGCCGTGCCGATGCTGCACGTGTGCCCTTCGATGACGACGTTCCTGGTGGGGTTCGCCTGGAGCTTTGTCACCGCATCGTCGAGCAGGCGTAGTGCTTCGGGGCGCAAGGTCGATCGATCGAAGTCGAAGTACCACGTCCTCGAAGTTCAATTCGACCACCGGCCTCGGTCTCACCTGAATCGTGACCGAGTCGGACGCCGTCTTGTTGTCGGACGGGCACGTCACCGTGACCGTCACCGGCACGCTGCCTGCCTGATTCGGCGCCGTCCAGACCGTTTGTCGTGCGGTCGGATTCGCGAACGTGCCGGTGGGCGCTGTCCAGCGGTAGGTTACGGCGCAACTGATGGAGCTCTGCGCGACGGCCGTCACCGTCGATGTCCCTCCAACCTCCACGGTGCACGGGTCGCACTGCGCGCGCACTGAAAGATTGTGCGCCGCTGGTGCGGGCGCCGCGGCCGGTGCCGGCGCGGGCGGTGGAGGCGGCGGAGGCGGCGCGTAGGCCCGCACTCCCGGGTGATAGCCGATCCGGATCTGCCAGTCGACGAAGTCGCCGGTGGCACCCTCGTCTGTCTGGAAGCCCGAACGGTCTTGCATCGGGACGTTCCAGCTGACGCCGCCGCCGATGAAGAACCCGGACTTGCTCTGCCAGTTGATGGCGGCCGTCAGGCGCGTGAGATTTTCGGTGTTCGAAACAGTCGGCGGACGGCTGCCATCGAACCCGACGAGCGACGTGTTCGTCAGTGTGGCCGTGCCTGAGGATGGCACGACGCCGTTGACCTCAAAGATGCCGCGGAGGGGGTTGCGCGATGGGAATCCCGCGCCGCCGCCCCACCGGAACGCGCCGCCGGGGCCGTCGACACCGTCGGCGCTGCCCCGCGCCTCGAAGCCGCCGTACGCCGACAGTTCGACTCTTTTCTGGGCCTCTTTGCTGACGATGGCGTCGACAAGGAAATCGGCCTTGCCGGTGCTTGCGCCGCCGTCAACGCTGCCGGTCGGCGCCTTGACCATCGCGCGCAGCGCAACGGCGGGAGAATTCTTCTTGGTCTGCGAGATCAGACCGAACTTGACGCCCAGGTAGAAATCGCCGACGTTGTTCCCCGTCCACCCCGTCTTCACGCCCGGATAGCGGTCGATGATGCCGCCCACGTTGCTGTCGTTGATGAAGAGCGGCCGCAGGTCGCGATCGATGCGCGTATCGACGAGAAACGACCCGAACACCTCGACCCGGTTCCTGATGCCGACGCCAAAGGTGCCGGCAAAGTCACCCACGTTCGAGAAGCCCTGGATGTAGTTGGTGCCGCGGCGATAGCCGCTGCCCGACCATTTCCCGTCCGGCAGGATTTCGGCGGTGGGCACGAACCACAACCCGGTATCGCCGAAGAAGGTTGTCGTGGCCGGGCGCGTGTCTTCGGAAGAAGGCGACGTCGAGGCCGGCGGCGTTGTCTGGGCGCCGGCAGTCGTGGCCCACAGCGCGCACGCCGCTGTTGTCAGGCCGATGAAGCGAAGTGTAGTCGTCATAAGGCTGTACCTCCCGCGGTAACAGCGGTCACAAGTCTACTGAACCTGTCACCCTACTCTGCAATATAGAACGGGCGGCTGGAAATTGCTAGGTTGTTGTTGCACGGTTTGGCACCACAATCCACGCAATCAGGATGCTCAGTCCGTAGAGGCCCAGCATCGGCGCCGCGAAAATCGCCTGTGTGATCATGTCACCGCTCGGCGTGACGACCGCCGCGACGACGAAAATGATCAGCACCGCGTACTTGATGTTCCGGAGCAGGAACCGCGCCGTCACCAGCCGCATTTTCGCCAGGAAGAAGACAATCGTCGGCATCTGGAATATGAGCCCCATGCCGATGAGCATTTTCGCGTAGAGATCGAATACGTCCTCCAGCCGGGGCATGAACACGAGGTCCGGCGTGTTGAAGCTGGCGAAGAACGTCATCATGAACGGGAACACGATGTAGTGATTGAAGGCTGCCCCCCCGACGAAACCGATCGTCGACATGAGCACGAAAGGAACGGCGAACTTCTTCTCGTTCGCGTACAACCCGGGGGCGATGAACAGCCAGACCTGGTACATGATCCAGGGCGTCGCGATCAGGACGCCGACAATCAGCCCAATCTGGACGTAGAGGCCGAACGCCTCGCCCGGCTGCGTGTAGATCATCCGGCTGCCGGTTGGCAGCACGCGGTTGGTCGGCGCGAGGATGAAGTTGACGACGGGGTTGATGAACGCGAGGCCGACGCCGACGCCGACCGCGATCCCGATGCAGGACTGCACGAGACGCTTCCGGAGCTCGTCGAGATGCTCCAGAAACGACATCTTGCCACCGGCGCCCTCGTCGTCGTCGTCGATGTCTGGCTGCAAGGCCCCTGAGTGGGGGCCGGGAAACTGTACCAAGGCCACGGCCTGAGTTTATGCGGTTTTGTCGGCCTTCTGGGCGGTCGGCGCGGCGGTGTCGTGCCCGTCGGACGATCCGGCCGCGACCGCCGCTGGCGCGGTGGCCTTGGATGCGTCGAGGTTGACGCGCTGCTCTTCGATGCGGATTTCTTCTTCGAGCGTGCTCTTCAGTTCGTTCGAGGCTCGCTTGAATTCGGCCAGGCTCTTGCCCAGGGAACGACCCAACTCGGGCAGTTTGCGCGGACCAAAAATAATCAGAGCGATCACGAAAATGACGACCAGCTCCGGCATGCCAAGTGAGCCAAACATGGTGTACTCCTGCTTTGAACCATTATAGGAACCGAATCCCAGACGGGTCAAGAAGATCCACCGAGTTCTGTGCCCAGAAGTCGTTGCTCATAAGGAACTTATCTGCTAGCATGCGAGACATGCGACGTTATCGAGCCCTCTCCATCGTCGTCTCCGTCATTGCCGTGTCGGCGCTCGTCGGCGGGCTGTTTGGCAGGCGCCTGCTGGCGACCGACGACAAGGTTCCCGAATATGAGCGGGCGTTCTCGTTTGCGCTGAGCGCGATCGAGGCGAACTACATCGACAAGGTCGAATCCGATCGTCTCGTGTACGGGGCGGTCCGCGGCATGCTCTCGACCCTCGACCCGCATTCGAGTTTTTTCGACCCGCGCGAGTACGCGCAAATGCGCGAGCGGCAGGAAGGGCACTACTACGGCATCGGGATTCAAATCAGCTCGATTGACAGCGAGGTGATCGCGCAATTCGTCTTCGAGGGGTCGCCCTCGCATAAGCAGGGCGTGCGGCAGGGCGACGTCCTCGCGAGGATTGCGGGCGAAGACACCAAGAGCTGGAACTGTGCGACGCCGGCGGAGTGCACCGACCGGGCGATGAAGAAGCTGCGCGGCGCGCGGGGGACGCCCGTCCAGATTTCACTGCGGCGACGCGGCTATGCCCAGTTGATCCCGGTCGAGCTCGTGCGCGACGAAATCACCATTCCGACCGTGCCCGCATCTTTCATGATCGACGCGACGACGGGGTACGTTCAGCTGCGGGATTTCGGCGAGAACACCGATCGGGATCTCAGGCGGGCGCTTCAGAGTCTGGCCTCGAAGGGCATGCGCCGGCTGCTGCTCGACATTCGCAACAACCCGGGCGGGCCGCTCGACCAGGCCATCAAGGTCGTGAACGAGTTCACGCCGCGCGGCAAGATGATCGTGTATACACGTGGCCGCGTCTCCAATTCCGATCAGAATTACCGGGCGACCGAAGACGGCGCGTTCACCGACATTCCGATCGTCATGATGGCGAATCGGAGCAGCGCCAGCGCATCGGAAATCGTCACGGGCGCGCTGCAGGATCACGACCGCGCCTACCTGGTCGGCGAAACGACGTTTGGTAAGGCGCTCGTGCAGTCGATCTACCGTGTCAGCGGCGGCGCCGGCCTGGCCCTCACGACCGCGCATTACCACACTCCGAGCGGACGGTTGATCCAGCGGCCGTGGGACGCGACCTTCGACGAGTACCTGACGTACACGATGCGCGATCAGGACGCCAACAAGGCGCATAACCCGAGCGATTTGAAGCGGACCGACGCGGGCCGCCCCGTGTACAGCGGCGGCGGAATCGAGCCAGACAAGCGAGTGACCGGGCCAATCGAAGGATTCGACCCGACCCGATTCGGGCGTTCGCTGAACGGGCGCAACGCATTTGCCATTTACGCGGCCAAGTTCAACGCGGAGGGCGACTCGCGTGTGGTCCAGGTTTCAACCGGTCGCAAGACCGTCAAGGCGAACTTCGTCGTGGACGATGCGATGGTGGCGGATTTCCGCGAGCAGCTCAAGGCCGATCGGGTGAGGATCGATGAAGACGCGTTCAAGAAGGACTTGGACTTTATCAAGGCCATGATCCGGTTCGAAATCGACCGGGCGCTCTTCGGGGTGTCCGAGGCACGGCGGCACTTGATTGAGGTCGATCCGCAGTCGCTCGTCGCGCTGACCATGTTCGGCGAGGCACAGAAGCTGTTGGACCTTTCGCGCGCGTCTTCCAAAGCCGCGCATTGAGCGCGGCCACGTAAAGCCGCGCATTGAGCGCGACCACGTAAAGCCGCGCACTGAGCGCGGCCATGAGCTGCGGGAACGAGCGCAGCCACGAGTTCTGCAGTGACCGTCGCTTTGGGCACGCATCCGGGACGCTTCTTGGTGGATTGGGGCAAGTAACCACAATTTGTTGGGCACCAGATTGCCCTTGCCCCCATAGGTAGGCCTTGGTACACTGGCGACCGTTCGCGGCCAGGGGCCGCTTTCCACGTCCGGAAAGCGAAACGCCGCAGAATCGGTCTGTTGTCAGCCTGACTCCCAGCAGAGAATCCCGCACATTGAGGCATCGACGGCGATGCCATGGTGTAGACCCATGCGCCTCGAAAGATTAGAGATCAACGGCTTCAAGTCGTTTTCGGATCGCTCCGAGCTCGCGTTCGACAAAGGCGTGACCGCCATCGTCGGTCCGAACGGGTGCGGCAAGAGCAACGTGGCCGACGCGATTACGTGGGTGATGGGCGAGCAGAGCGCCAAGAGCCTGCGCGGCGAGCGGATGGAGGACGTCCTCTTCAGCGGCAGCGACGCCCGCAAGCCGACGGCCGCCGCGGAAGTCCGGCTGCGGTTCAGCGGCGTGCTGAATGTCTCCGGCCCGTCGCTGCTCGAAGAACCTGCCAACGGTCACGGGAGCCATGGCGGCAACGGTCACAACGGGAATGGCCACAATGGGAACGGCCACCACTCCCACGAAACCGGCAACGGGCACGAGCCGATCCCGTTTGTCGCCACCGCGGCGAGCCGACCTGACGCCGTTCTCAGCCGGGCGGAAGCCGAAGAGATCATCCAGTCGGTCGCGCGCGAGGTTGAGGTGACCCGTCGTTTGTACCGGTCGGGTGAAAGCGAATACCTGATCGACGGTCAGGTCTGCCGGCTGCGCGACGTGCACGAACTGCTGATGGACACCGGGCTCGGCGCCAAGGCCTACGCCATCATCGAACAAGGCAAGATCGGCTTGATCCTCAGCTCGCGGCCGACCGACCGCCGCCAGCTCATCGAGGAAGCTGCCGGGGTCACGAGGTACAAGTCGCGTCGCCGCGCCGCCGAGCTCAAGCTGGAGGCGGCACGCCAGAATCTGACGCGCATCGACGACATCGTTTTCGAAGTCGAGAAGCAGCGTGGGACCCTCAAACGGCAGGCGGCGAAGGCGCGCCGTTACCAGCGGCTGCGCGACGAGCTGCGGCGCTGCGAGAAGGTGCTGCTGGCGCGGAAGTACCGGCAGCTCGCCGAGACGATCGAGTCGGCGCGGACGCGGCTGACCGGGGCTCGCGTTCGTGAATCCGCTGCCGCGGCGCATGTGGCGGAAGTCGAGTCCAACCTGAGCCGGCTGCGAATCGAACTGGTCGAAGCGGAATCGCGCGCCACGACGTCTCGCGAGGCGGCCCATGCCTGCGAGCTCACCATCAATCGCCAGCAGCAGCAGATCGCGTTTGACAATGAACAGATTCACGCGCTCGAGGGGCGAACGGCGGCGATCGTCGCGGAAGTGACCGCGCTGACGGCGCGTCGCGAACCAGCCCTGGCCGTGCTCGAGGCGCGCCGCACGGCCGCCGTCTTTGCCGACGCCGAGCGCGACCGGGCGGCGGCCACGGTGACGGCCGGTGCGGACGCGTACGAGTCGGCCCATTGCGAAATCGAGGGGCTCGAGGCCGACGTCGAAGCCGCGCGCAGCGAAGTGTTTTCAGCGCTCAATTCGGCGACGGCGCTGCGTCACGCGATCGAACATGCGGGCGCGACACGCGATCGCGTCGGCGAGGCGCTGTCCAAACTCGACGTGGAAACAGCCGACGTGCGGGTTGAGTCCGATCGCGTGGCGGCCGACCACGCGGCGGCTGCCGAGGCGCTTCGGCGCGCGCAGCAGGCGATTGAGGCGACCCGCATCGCGCGGACGGCCCGCGAATCCGAGCTGGCCAGCGCGCGCATCGAACACGAGTGGCGTGCGCGTCTCGTGCGCTCGCGCGAGCACGAGTTGGCCGGCATGGAAGGGCGGTTGAAGTCGCTCGAAGAGCTGGACGCGTCGCGGGCCGGTTACGGCGACGCGGCGCGGGCCCTGCTCGCGCAGGCCAATGGCAAGGTGGGACAGCAGGGCGCGGTGGCCGACTACCTCGAAGTGGACGCCGGCTACGAACGGGCGGTCGAGGCCTGCCTCGCCGACTTGCTGCAGCACGTGATTGTCGAACGCCCGGAGCACGCGGTCGCCGGGTTCGGTCTCGTGCGCGACGCGAGCGCGGGCCGCTGCGGGTTCCTGATCGCCGGACAGGACGGCGTCGCGTCCGACATCAGCCTGACGGACGCACCGGTTCCCGACGGAGTCGTCGCGCTCTCGTCCGTCGTCCGCGTCACCGGCGCGCACGCCGGCGCGATTCGCCACGCGGTCGGCGACGCGTGGATCGCCGATTCGTACGAGCGCGCGTCGGATGCGAGCCGCCTCACGCCGCTGGCCGTCGTGACGCGCGAGGGCGACGTGTTCCACGGACCGCACCTGGTCAGCGGCGGCATCCACGAGGAGGCGCGAGGCATTCTCGAAACGAAAGGGGAGATCAAGGAGCTGCGCGGCCGGATCCAGTCCGCGCACGATGAACTCGGCCGTCTTGCCGAGGAGACGTCGGGACTCGAGGCCACGATTGCGCAGGCGTCCAACGCGGTTGCCGCGCTGGCGGCCGAACACCACAAGCAGGAGAAGGCCATCGTCGCCCAGGACGCGCTATTGCAGCGCGCCGCGGACGAGGCGACCCGTCTTGCGCAGAAAGGCGAGCAGCTCGCGCGCGAGCGGCGGCAGGCCGAGGAAGAGCGCGAGGCGATCGACCGCCGTCAGGGCGAGGCGCGCGCGTCGGTCAGCCAGCTCGAGCAGGACCAGCAGACGGCCGACGACCGGCTCACGTCGGCGCAGCGACGATTGTTCGAGGCGCGCGAAGCCGCCGAAGATCTCAGCCAGCGCGCCGCCGAGGCCCGCGCCGCGCATGCCGCTCTCGTCGAGCGGGCGGTCGCCCTGGCGTCCGAGGTGCAGCGTCTCGAGGAGGCCGGTGCGGAGCTCGAGGCGCGCGCGCTGCTCTCTCGGCCGAGCTCGACGACGCGGTTCGCCGTGTCGACACGCTGCGCGGCGCCATTGTCGCCGGTCAGGCGAAGCTCGACGCGGACGTGCTCGCCCTCGACCGGCTCCGCCAGGATGTGCGGATCGCCGACGACACCGTGTCGGCCCTGCGCACGAGTACGGACGAACACGACGCGACGCTCAAGGATCTGCGAGCGGTGCTCGAGGCCGTTCGCGCGACGGTGGCCGAACTGGACGTGGCCCGTGCCACCGCCGAGAGCGACCTTATGCATCTGGCGGCCTCCTGCCTCGAGACGGTCCAGGCCACGCTTGACGAGGTGGTCGTGGAGGTCGACGAACTTGAACGCCGGGGCGAGGCGGCGCCCGATTCGCGCGTGATCAGCGTCGACGATTCCGAAGAGTTCGCCGTTGAGGAAGTTGAAGGCGACGGCGTCGGCGATGCTGACGTCCTCCAAGTCCCCGGCACGGCCGTCGCCCTCGCGACCGAGCGCGCGCTCGGAGCCGAGGAGTTGATCGGCACGCTTCGCGCGAAGATCGATCGCCTCGGCGCTGTCAACATGATGGCGATCGAGCAATTCGACGAGTTGGAGACGCGCCACACGTTCCTGACGATTCAGCGCAAGGACTTGCTCGATTCCATCGCCCAGACGAGTCAGGCGATCAAGCGCATCGACGAAACGACGCGCCAGCGCTTTGCCGAAGCGTTCACGGCCATCAACCGGAACTTCCAGGAGACGTTCAGCACGCTTGTTCGGCGGCGGCCGGGCGGGCCTCACGCTGCTCGACGAGAACGATCCGCTCGAAAGCGGCATCGAAATCATCGCGCAGCCGCCCGGCAAGCGTTTGCAGAGCGTCCAGCTGCTCTCGGGCGGTGAGAAGGCGCTGACCGCTATTGCGTTGATGTTCGGCCTGTTCAAGTTCAAGCCGAGCCCGTTTTGCCTGCTCGACGAAATCGATGCCCCGCTCGACGACGCGAATATCGGCCGGTTCGTGGAAATGCTGAGGAGCATGCTGGTCCACACCCAGTTCATCCTCATCACCCACAACCGCAAGACCATGGAAATCGCAGACCGCCTGTACGGCGTCACCATGGAAGAACCAGGCGTCTCGAAGCTGATTTCGGTCCAGTTGAACTGAGAGGCGCCGCCCCCCGTATGTACGCCCGGAGGCGTGTTATGTCTGTTCAAGGCTTGCAGCGGCGGTCGCGGCGCTCGCCATTGGCGTTTTCGGTCCTCATCGTGGCGTCGGTGGCGGCTGCGGGCTGCGTTGGCATGGGGCCGCTGCTCGGCAGGGCCTCAGAGACCTGGACCCACACCTACCCCCTCGGCGAGACCGGCGAAGTCACGATCGTGAACGTCAACGGCAAAGTGGACGTGGAGGGCGTGGACGGTTCGACGCTCGAGGTGCAGGCGGAGCGCATCGCGAGGGGGGCCACCGACCAGATCGCGCGCGACCTGCTGCAGCGCATTCCGATCGAGGAGCACGCCACCAAGGATTTCGTCTCGGTCGAGACCAAGCGCATCAGCGGGTGGCTGATCGGCGCCAGCTTCGAAGTGCGGTATCACGTCAAGGCGCCCCGGACCGCGACGGTTCGTGCGACGACGGTGAACGGCGGCGTGACCGTGACGGCGATGGACGGCCGGGTGATCGCGCAAACGACCAACGGCGGCGTCGTCGCCAAGGAGATTGGCGGCGCCATCGAGGCGCGCACCGTCAACGGCGGCGTCAGAGTGCAGCTCGCGCCGCAGAGCCGCGGCGGCGACGCCGACGCCAAGATCAAGCTGACGACGGTCAACGGCGGCGTGCGCCTGGCGCTCCCCGAAACCGCCAAGGCCTCGGTGACCGCGAGCTGGGTGAACGGGGGCATGACGATTTCCGGATTGCATTTTGAGGTCAAGGAGCAGTCGAAGCGACATTTCGAAGGCGACTTGAACGGCGGCGGGGTACGGATCACGATGAACACCGTCAACGGCGGCGTCACGGTCGGGTCGGGCCTCGACGAGTCGCCGAGTTCGCGTCGGGGCCAGGCGGAGCTTTCAGACCTGACCGCTCGATGAACCCCCGATGAACGAAGACAAGGCCAGCCGTTACCATCGACTCAAACGGCAGGCGAGCGTGGCGTCGCTCTCGTGGACGCTGTTCCTCTTCGCTGGGCTCATGGCGAGCGGCGCCAGCGCGTCGCTCCGCAACGCCGCCGAGCGCACGGCTTCATTGCTGGGCGCGCCACTGGCGTGGCAGGCCACCCTGAGCGTGGTGCTCTATGTCGTGCTGCTGTCGGCGCTCAACGAAGCCGGCAACCTTCCCGTGGCCGCCTACAGCGGCTTCTTCCTCGAGCGCCGCTACGGCCTGTCGAATGAGCGGCTGGGCCGATGGCTCGTGGATCAGGGCAAATCGTTCGGCATCGGGTTGCTCCTCGCAAGCGGCGCCGCGGCGATCCTTTACGCCCTCATCCGGTATTCACCCGAACGGTGGTGGCTGCCGGCCGGCGCCGTTTTCGCCCTTCTGATCGTCCTCTTGACCAACGTCGCACCGGTGCTGCTGCTTCCTCTGTTTTATCGAGTGAAGCCGCTCGACCGCGAGTCGTTGCGCATGCGCCTGATCGGCCTGGCCGAGCGGGCGGGCGCCCGCGTGCTGGGCGCCTACGAATGGGGCCTGAGCGACAAGACGAAGAAGGCCAACGCCGCCCTCGCCGGCCTCGGCGCGACGCGGCGCATTCTGGTCTCGGACACGATGCTCGCGGAATACTCCGACGAAGAAATCGAGGTAGTGCTCGCGCATGAGCTCGCCCACCATATCCACGGAGACATCTGGAAGGGCCTTCTCTTCGAGAGCGCACTGATTCTGGCGGGCTTCTACCTGGCGGCTCGCGTGCTGGGTGGACTGGCTGCCGCGTTTTCCCTGCGCGGCGTCGCCGATATCGCCGGCCTGCCGCTGCTGATGCTGGCGGCGGGCGCCGTGTCGTTGGTGATGGTGCCGGTGGCGCACGCGATGTCGCGGGCGTTCGAACGGAGCGCCGATCGGCTTCGCGCTCCACCTGACGCGCAACCCGTCGGCCTTCATATCGGCGATGCGACGCCTTGGCGCGCAGAACCTCGCCGAAGAGCATCCGTCGCGTCTGGTGCAGTGGCTCTTTTACAGCCATCCGCCCCTTCACGAGCGAATCGCCGCCGCGCAGGCTTTCGCCAATATGCGATAGACGCGTGCGGGGCTGGTTCAGTCCTTGAAGATTCCAGCCAGGGGCATCGCGAGGCCCGGCAGCAGCGGCGTCGTCAGCACGTCGCCGGCTTCGCGGGAGAGCTCGACTGCTTTCCCGAATGTGCCGGCGGCCAGGCGATAGATGCGGATCACGTCGACCTCTGGATCGATCATCCAGTATTCAGACACGCCGGTGCGCTCGTAGAGCCGACGCTTGATCGTCTCGTCACGCTTGCGTGTGCCGGGCGAACCGATCTCGACAACGAGCTCTGGCACACCGCGGGCATGGAGCTTGGTCAACACGATTTCGGCCCGTTCGTTGGACAGATACAGCAGGTCTGGTTCGACGACGTCGAAGGTGCCGGAAGACGACGTCGTAGGGCGCGTAGAAGACGTGTCCGATCGGGTGAGTCTCCGAGCCACGTGCCAATCAGACAGGTGAAGTCGCCCCGAGATCTGCTGGTGCCTGGTGTTTGGTGACGGCGTCACGTAGTGCTCCCCGTCGATGATCTCGTGCCGCTGCCCATCGTCGGGGAACAGCACGAAGTCGTCGTAGGTGAGCTTCACGCCGGGGCCGGCCGGCCTCATCGTCGTCGCTGCCCGGGCATGCGCTCATTGTAGCGTCGTCCTGCCTGAAGTGTGCCAGCGGGCGGGGTAGGTTCTCTCAGGTCTTTCGGACCGAGGGCCTGCGGACGTCGCAAAATCCTGCACGGTCGCGGAGACCGCACGAAGCGGAATCTGCGCTTATGGCGGAGGGAGCGTGCGCGCTCGAGAGCGGCGACATCAGTCGCGCACGACACGCCTGTCCAGCACCTGAATTGGCTGGTCGCGAACAGGCCCCCGACGTCAAATGCTGTACCGCGTTTCTTAGGATTTCGCAGGGCTCGGCCGGCGCGGCGCCCTCTTCCTGCAGGAGCGCCTTCCGGCTGAGCCGAATCTTGCCGGTCGGATCGATGTTGATGACCTTGACCAGGATCTGTTCGCCTTCCTTCAGCTCGTCGCGGACGTCCTTGACGCGGTGGTTGGCGATCTCCGACACGTGCAGCAGGCCGTCGGTGCCCGGCATGATCTCGACGAACGCGCCGAAGTCGGTGATGCGCTGGACCTTGCCCAGGTAGGTCTTGTTCAGCTCGGGCGTGGCCGTCAGCTCCTGGATGATCGAGATCGCCTTCTGCGGCCGACGTCTCGTCGGCCGACGCCACGTTCACGCGGCCGTCGTCTTCGACGTCGATCTTCACGCCGGTCCGCTCGATGATGCTGCGGATCATCTTGCCGCCCGGGCCGATGACGTCGCGGATCTTGTCGACGGGAATCCGGATGGTGACGATGCGCGGTGCGAACGCCGAGATGCTCTGGCGCGGCGCGCCGAGCGCCTCGCGCATCTTGTCGAGGATGTGCAGGCGGCCGCGGCGCGCCTGCTCGAGCGCCTTGCGCATCACCTCGGTCGTGATGCCGCCGACCTTGATGTCCATCTGCAGGGCGGTGATGCCGTCGGCCGTGCCGGCGACCTTGAAGTCCATGTCGCCGTAGTGATCTTCGGCGCCCGGCGATGTCGCTGAGCACGGCGTACTTGCCGCGTCTTCTCGTCCATCACGAGGCCCATGGCGATGCCCGCCACCGGCGTCTTGATCGGCACGCCGGCGTCCATCATCGCGAGCGATCCGCCGCAGACGCTGGCCATCGACGAGGAGCCGTTCGACTCGAGGATGTCCGACACGATGCGGACGGTGTAGGGAAACTGTTCCTCGGTCGGCATCATCGGCGTCAGCGAGCGCTCCGCCAGCGCGCCGTGGCCGACTTCGCGCCGGCCCGGGCCCGTCATGCGGCCGACTTCGCCGACCGAGAAGGGCGGGAAGTTGTAGTGGAGCATGAAGCTCTTCCACGTCTCGCCCTCGAAGCTCTCGATCTTCTGCGCATCGTCGGCCGTGCCGAGCGTGCAGGTGACCAGCGCCTGGGTTTCGCCGCGCGTGAAGACGGCGGAGCCGTGCGTTCGCGGCAGCACGCCGGTCTCGATCCAGATCGGGCGGACTTCGTCGAACTTGCGGCCGTCGAGCCGGACGTTGCGCGTCAGGACCTCTTCGCGGAGGACCTTTTCCTTCAGCTCCTTGAAGATCGCCTTGGCGTCCGACTTCTTCTCGGCTTCGCTCTTCGGGCAGGGCCGCGACCAGATTCTTGAGCGTGAGGTCCACGGTCTCGTAGTTTTCGAGCTTGCCGCGAATGCGCATCGCCTCGGTCAGCGGGCCGAGCACCTTGCCTTCGATTTCCTTGTAGAAGTCGGCCGCGATTTCCTTCTTCGCGACGACGACCTTCTTCTTGCCGGCTTCCTTGGCCATGTCGTCGATCGCGGCGACGAGTTGCTTGATGGCCGCGTGCGCCACGTTCGAGCGCCTCGACCACCTGCTCTTCGCTCACTTCCTTCGCGCCCGCCTCGACCATCACCAGGCCGTCATTGCTGCCGACGACGATGAGATCCAGCTTGCTCTCCTTGCGCTGCAGGAACGTCGGGTTGACGACGTACTGGCCGTCGACCAGGCCCATGCGAACGCCCGCAATCGTCTTCTCGAAGGGGATTTCCGAGAGCGCGAGCGCCGCCGAGGCGCCCGTGATCGCCAGCACGTCGGTGTCGTTCTCGGTGTCGGCCGAGAGCACGAGCGCGATGATCTGCGTCTCGTAGCGCCAGCCTGACGGGAAGAGCGGACGGATCGGCCGATCGATGCAGCGGCACGTCAGCACTTCCTTCTCGGCCGGCTTGCCTTCGCGCTTGAAGAAGCCTCCCGGGATGCGGCCCGACGCGTAGGTGTATTCACGGTAGTCGACCGTCAGCGGCAGGAAGTCGATGCCCTCGCGCGGACTCGCCGCGCGGCACGCGGTCACGAGCACCACCGAATCGCCGTACCGGACGATGACCGAGCCGTCAGCCTGCTTGGCGAGCTTGCCGGTTTCGATGCTGAGGGGCTTGTTGCTGATGGAAACTTCGCGAGTAGTCATAAGAGGTTCAAGAGGTTCAAGAGGTTCAACGGTTCAAGAAGTTCAAGAGGTTCGCATGGTTCGAGAGGTTCGACAACAGGTTCGACAACCTGAGAGGCGCCCGCGAACCTCTTGCACCATTTACTTTCTGATGTTGAGGCGCTTGATCAGATCCGCGTAGCGCTGCGCGTCCTTCGTCTTCAGGTAGTCGAGCAGGCGGCGCCGGCGTCCGACCAGCATCAGCAGCCCGCGCCGGGAATGATGATCCTTCGCGTGGGCCTTGAAATGTTCGGTCAGGTAGTTGATGCGCTCGCTGAGAATGGCGACCTGGACTTCCGGAGAGCCCGTGTCGGCGTCGTGCGTCTTGTAGCTGCCAATCAACTCGGTCTTGCGATCTTTCGTCAACGCCACCTTGGTGGTCCTCCACGAACGGCCCAGTCACGATGCCAAGGAGGCAGCGAACCAGCCCGCCGTATGTGCCGAAAATCCGTTACTCGAACAAGCTCAACATTTTACACCAGGACAACCGACGGATGCAAAAGACCAGGCGTGGCGGTTGGCTCGGCCATGCCTATCAGCTGTCCGCGTTGGTCCACCAATCGAATCGGGCCGGTTGCCGGTAAGGGCCCCGTCGCGACATGGACTGATCGATGCCGATGTCCCGGCCGTGCGTGGCGCGCTCGACGCCCTCGTCGGTCAGCACGACCGACGCCAGGTTCGACAGCATGCGGTCGAGCGGTACGACTGCGGCAATGGCCACGTCGGGCCTCCGTTCGGCCACCTCGAGCGGCAGCGCGTCGGCGAGCGTCAGACCCGCGCTGGCCGTGCGCCGCAAGACGGCCAGATGCCCGCCGACGCCCAGCCGTGCGCCGAGGTCGTGCGCGAGCGAGCGCACGTAGAACCCCGCCGAACACTCGACGCGAAGCGTGACGCCGTCCGCGACGACGTCCAGGATGTCGATGCGATGGACCGTCACGCGGACAGGGGCGGGGAGGGCAAACACAGGGGCAGGACGAGCAGGAAGGGCGGGAATCCCGGGATGCGATGAGCGGCTTGCGCGAGCTGCTTTGTAGCTACGGCGCCCGCCAATCTTCTTGGCGGAAAACGCCGGCGGCTGCTGTTCGAATGTCCCCGGAAGGCGTCGAGCGCCGATTCGATCTCGTCGCGCGTCGGCGCGCGGCCCTTGGAGTGCTCGCCGACCGGTTGGCCGGCGGCGTCGTACGTGTCCGTGGCCACGCCGAATCGGACCAGCGCTTCGTACTGCTTGCTCGCCTGCGCTCAGGAAGCGAGCGAGCCTCGTCGCCCGTCCCAGCACCAGCGGGCAGCACGCCGCTGGCGGCTGGGTCGAGCGTTCCTGTGTGGCCGATCCGCCGCTCGCCGAGCACGCGCCGCACCCGCGCCACGACATCGTGGCTCGTGGGCCCGGCCGGCTTGTCGATGACTAAGAGGCCGTCCACTCGATGGCGCGCTCGACTTTCTCCACAAACAGATTTCTGCGAGCGCGTCGATGGAGTCCGGTGGCCGTGCAGCCTGCCGCGTTCTTGTGGCCGCCGCCGCCAAACGTTTTCGCGACCGCACCGATGTCGACGTCGCCCTTCGACCGCATGCTGACGCGGTACTCTTCGCCCTCGATGTGCTTGAAGAACACAACTGCCTGAATCTCCTTGACCGTGAGGGGCTGGTTGATCAGTCCATCGGTGTCGTCATAGGTGGCGCCGGCGGCCCGAGCCATCTCGTGGTCGAGGTGCAGGACGGCAATTCGGCCGGTCGCATCGAGCTGCATCGCGTTCAGCGCCGCCCCGAACAGCTTCAGCCGACCCAACGTGCTGCTGTCGAAGACATTCCGCGCCACCTGCACCGGTTCGACGCCAGCTTCGAGCGTCTGCCTGCAGATGTCGAACGTCCGTGGCGAGATGCCGGAATAGTGAAACGCCCCCGTGTCGGTGAGAATCGCCAGGTACACATGCGTCGCCATCTCGACCGACAAGGGGACGCCGAGCGCGCCAATCACGTCGAAGACCATTTCGCCGCACGCGGCGGCAGACGGATCGAACCAGTTGATGTCCCCGTAGCCCGTGTTGCCTGGATGATGGTCGATGTTGATGACGAACGCGCGATCGAGTCCGGTGACGCCTGTTCTCGTCAGGTCGCCGCACTCCATGATGATCGCGGCGTCGAAGTTGCCCCCGGCGTCTCGTGCGATCTCGATATCGCGCACGCCGGGGAACGCCATCAGCGCGTCCGGTGCGGCGTCCTGATTGACGATGCGGACGTCTTTCCCGAGCGCGCGAAGCGCGTACGCCATCGCCAGCTGCGAGCCGATGGCGTCGCCGTCGGGCCGCGCATGCGAAGACAGCACGAACCGCCGGCGCGCCCGAACCTCGTCGACGATCCGCGCGACTTCAGCGGCCTTCGCTGCCATCAGGGTCATCGCCAGGGGGAAGAGGGTTGGCGCGGATCTCGTTCAGGAGTTGTTCGATCCGGTCCTGGCCCGCGATCGACTCGTCGTATTGAAACTTCAGCTCGGGCACGCGCTTGACGTGCAGCCGCGCCCCGATCTGCCGGCGCAGAAACGGCGTCGCACGCTCCAGGGCGCGTTCGCAGTCACGGCGCGCTTTCTCGTCGCCCAGCACGGTGTAAAACACGCGCGCCTGCTGGATGTCGGCGCTCAGCTGCACGCGCGTCAGCGTGACGAATCCGATGCCCGGATCGTGGACTTCGCGCGTCAGGAGCAGGCCGAGCTCGGTGCGAATCTGGTCGGCGACACGATCGGCACGGGAGCCTTGGGACATGACAGCGGGTTCAGGGTTCAGGGTTCAGGGTTCACGGTTCACCGTTCGCGGTTCGGCGTTCAAACTTCAGGCTCTCCGTAGAACCTTGAACCTTGAACCTTGAACCCTGAACCGTGAACCCGGCTATGCCGAAACCGCGACCCGTTCCATCGCGAAGACTTCGATGATGTCGCCGACCTTGATGTCGTTGAATTTGTCGAAGCCGATACCGCACTCGAAGCCGCTCTTGACCTCGCTCGCATCGTCCTTGAACCGGCGCAACGACCCAATCTTGCCGGTGTAGACGACGACGTTGTCGCGGAGCAGCCGTGCCTGGGTGTCGCCGGCGCGCGTGATGCGGCCCTCGGTGACCATGCAGCCGGCGATCGTGCCGAACTTGGGCACCTTGAACGTGTCGCGCACCTGGGCGACGCCGATCCGCACCTCCTTGAAGGTCGGATCGAGCAGTCCCGTCATCGCCTTCTTCATCTCATCGGTCACGTTATAGATGACCGAGTGCGGCCGGATGTCCACGCGCTCGCGCGTGGCGATCTCCTCGGCGTTCCGATCGGGCCGCACGTTGAAGGCGATGATGATCGCGTTCGAGGCGGACGCGAGCAGCACGTCCGATTCGTTGACCGCGCCGACGCCCGAGTGGATGATGCGGATTTTGACCTTTTCGTCCGTCAGCTTGGCGAGCGTGTCGGCCAGCACCTCGGCCGAACCCTGCACGTCGGCCTTGATGATGATCGGCAGTTCCTTCATGCCGCCTTCGGCGATCTGCGCCTGCAGCGACTCGAGCGTGAGCCGCGAGCCCTTCGCGCCGAGCGAGCGGTTCTTGGCCTGCTCCTCGCGGAAGGTCGCGATGTGCCGCGCCTTGGCCGCGTCGGCCACCTGAAACACGTCGCCCGGCTGTGGGAGCCCCGTCAGACCCAGCACTTCAACCGGCGTGGACGGTCCGGCCGACTTCACCGGGCGTCCACGGTCGTCGATCAGCGCGCGGACGCGGCCGACGATTGGACCAGCAATGAACGTGTCGCCGACAGACAGCGTGCCGTCCTGCACGAGCACGGTCGCCACAGGGCCGCGGCCCTTGTCCAGCTTGGCTTCGAGCACCGTGCCGGAGGCGCTGCGTTTCGGGTTGGCCTTGAGCTCGCCAATGTCGCTGACGAGCAGGATCATTTCGAGCAGCGAATCGATGTTCTGCTTCTGCCTCGCCGACACTTCGACGGTGACGGTCTGGCCGCCCCATTCTTCCGGCATCAACCCGAGATCGGTCAGCTCGCGCTTCACTTTCTCCGGGCTGGCGTTCGGCTTGTCGATCTTGTTGATCGCCACGATGATCGGCACGTTCGCCGCCTTGGCGTGGTCGATCGCCTCGCGTGTCTGCGGCATGACGCCGTCGTCGGCCGCCACCACGAGCACGACGATGTCGGTGACTTTGGCGCCGCGTGCCCGCATGAGCGTGAACGCTTCGTGGCCCGGCGTATCGAGGAACACGATGTTCCGGCTGTTGATCGTGACGTGATAGGCGCCGATGTGCTGCGTGATGCCGCCGGCTTCGCGCTCGGCCACCCGCGTCGTGCGGATCGCGTCGAGCAGGCTGGTCTTGCCGTGATCGACGTGGCCCATCACCGTCACGACAGGCGCGCGCGTGACGACGTCCTCGGCCCGCGATTCGCCTTCGTCGACCTGAAGCAGCTCTTCCTCGAAGCTGCGCAGCTCCACGTCGGCGCCGAACTCGCGCGCGATCATGGTCGCCGTCTCGGTGTCGAGCGCGGAGTTGATGGTCAGCATCAGCCGCTTCATCAGCAGCTTGGCGAGCACGTCCTTGACGCGGAGGTCGAGCTTGTCGGCCAGATCCTTGACCGTCATGCCTTCGGCAAGCGTGATGCTTCGCGTGACCGGCGGCGGGGCCGTCGGCACCGGCGGCGGCGCCGGGCGCGGATCGCGGCGCTGACTGGCGGCGGGCCGTCCAGAGCCGCCCGGTCGCTGCTGATACGAGGGCCGCGACGGCATGCCGGGACGCTGCGGATACTGACCCGGCCGCGGCGGCAGGCCCACCTGGGGCGGCCGCACCGGTTGAGAGGGCAGCGGTCGCGGTCCGCCAACCGGCATCTGGGGCGATCGTGGAGCCGGAGGCCGCATTGCGCCAGGCGCGCCAGCGGGCCGTGCTCCGAGCGGTTGCGCGGGCGGACGCCCGGCCGGACCGGAGCGCCCGGCGGCTGCCGCGCCGCCGACGGGCGGTCGGCTCGCGACCGGAGGCGCGGGTTTTGGCGCCGGCCGCGGCGCCATCCGCGGCGCCGGCGTCATTTGCAGCGGCGGTGTCGGCGCCGTCGGTCGCTGTTCTTCGATGCGCAGTCGCAGCGTGGGCGGGACGACGCGTCCGGGCACGGGCGGCTTCGGCCGCGGTTCGGCAGGCGGCGCCGCCGCGACGGATGGCGGCTGGTCGTCGGCCGCTTCGGCTGGCGCGGTCAGCGGCGCATCCTTTGCGATCTCGGCCGCCGTCTCGACCACCGCGGCCGGCGCGTGCGCGACGATCGGTACGGGCTCCGGCTCCGGCTCCGCGATTTCGGCTGGCGGCGGCGCGGCCGCCTCTTCCACGACCTCTTCCACTTCGTCCACGACCGCGGCCGGCGTCGGCAACGGCTTCGCCATTTTCACCAGGCGCGGCGGCGGCAGGAGCGGCGCCGCCGGCTTCACCGGTTCGGCCGGCTTCTTTGGCGAAGGCGCGCTCTTCTTGCCTTTCGCCACTGGCGTTTCAGCGAAGATGTCGCCGCCTGGCAGCGAGATGTTGCGCTGGCGCGCGAGGCGCTCGACGAACTGGCGCCCGACGACCTCCTCGATCGTGCTCGACGCGCTCTTCACCTCGATGCCGTGGTCGCGCTTGAGCAGCGCGGACACTTCCTGGCTCGTGGTGCCCAGCAGTTCAGCGACCTTGTAAATCCTGACAGTGGCCAACGATTACCTCAAACGGACCTAAGCGTCCGCGCTACTGCCTGCATCGGCTGGCGCGTCGCCGCGAGCGGCGGCCAGAATCTTTCCGGCGGTTTTTTCGCCGATGCCGGGCACCTCGGACAGTTGTTCGACGCTTGCCCCGGCGACGCTTTCGAGCGAGTTGAAGCCGGCTTCGACGAGCTTGCGTACGGTCTTCTCGCCGATGCCCGCCAGGGCGTACGGCAGCGGCGTGCTGCTCTCGACTTCGGCCTCGCCCGCAGCCTCTTTCACGGCGGCCGCGTCGCCCGCGTCGGCTGCGACGCTCATGCCTTCAGAGGCTCCGGCATCCTCGGCCGCGCCGTCCTGGGCCGTCTCCGCCCCCACTTCGAGGCCTTCGAACTGCGCCTCGACCTCGCGCCGTTTTTCCTCCTCGCTCTTGATGTCGATCCGCCAGCCGGTGAGCTTCGCGGCCAGCCGGACGTTCTGACCCTTCTTGCCAATCGCGAGCGACAACTGCTTGTCCTCGACGACGACTTCCATCACGTGCTCGCGATCGTCGACCACCTGCACGCGCTGTGTCTTGGCCGGGCTGAGGGCGTTGGTCACGAACGCGATGGGGTCCTCGGACCATTCGACGATGTCGATCTTCTCGCCGCGCAGCTCGCGGATGATCGATTGCACGCGCGTGCCCTTCATGCCGACGCAGGCTCCCACGGGATCGACGTCGCGCTCGCGTGAAAACACCGCCACCTTGGCGCGATCGCCGGCCTCGCGGACGGCGCCGCGAATGACGACGGTCCCGTCGTAGATCTCCGGCACTTCCTGCTCGAACAGCTTGATGAGGAGCGCCGGGTCCGTGCGCGACAGCACGATCTGCGGACCCTTCGCGCTCCGGTTCACGCCTTTGATCACGCTGCGCACGCGGTCGCCCGGCGTGTAGCTTTCCGCGCGCGACTGCTCTTTGCGGGGCAGCACGGCTTCGATGCGCCCGACTTCCAGGATGATGTCGCCGTTCTCGAACCGCTTGATCGTCCCGTTGACGACATCGCCGACGCGCTGGTTGTACTCGGCGAAGATGTTTTCGCGCTCCGCCTCGCGGACCTTCTGGAAGATCACCTGCTTGGCGGTCTGGGCCGCGATGCGGCCGAGCACCTCCGTCGGCTTGGGGAATTCCATCTCGTCGCCGAGCTCGATGCCGTCGGCGACCTCGTCGCCGTACAGCTCGCGGTACATCTGCCGCGCCTCGTCGATTGAGATCTCGACGGCGGCGTTGGTGACGTCCTGCACGACCAGCTTGAGCGCGAAGAGATCGACCTGGCCGGTTTCGATATTGAAGCGCGTCTTGAGGTTCTCGCCCGTCTTGTAGTACTTGCGCGACGCCGTCGCCACGGCTTCTTCAATGGCGCTGATCACCACATCGGGCTCGATGCCCTTTTCCTTGGCCAGCGCCTCGATCGTCTGCTGCAGAGGATTCGACATTGTTTAGAATTCCACTTCCAGATTCGCCCGCGTGATCACGCCGAGTGGCACACGATGCGTGCGCCGATCGTCCCCTTCGATGAGCACGCAAAGCACCTCGCCGTCTTCGAGCCCGCCCAGCCGGCCCTTGAAGTAGGTCTGCCCATCCACCGCCTGGCGCATCACCAGTTTCGCGCGCCGTCCCGCGAACCGCCGGTAGTCGTCGGCGCGCGTCAGCGGCCGATCGAGCCCCGGAGACGACACTTCCAAGGTGTACGCCGTCGGCACCACATCGTCGACGTCGAGAATCGCGCTCAGGTCGCGGCTCACGCGCGCGCAATCCCCGACGCTGACGCACTCCTCGGCGGTGGCCGCCGGCCCGGGCCGGTCGATCAGGATCCGCAACACCATTCCGCCGCCTTCCCGCCGGAACTGGACGTCGAAGATCTCCAGGCCATACGAGCCCGCCACGCGGCTCGCAATCGCACGCACCTGGCCCACCACATCTGCGGCCGCCATGAAGCTGGCCCTTAAACAAAAAAAGTGGGCAAACGCCCACTTCGGTCCTACACCCAGGGTCCGAATCCAAAATTATAGCACGGGCCGACCGATCAAATCGTAGTCCCTGGCGCCGACAATTTCGACGTCGGCAAAGTCCCCCGGGTGATAGGTCGAGGGGTCGCACTCGGTCAGGTACACCGCGGCGTCGATATCGGGCGCCTGGCTGGCCAGGCGCGCTTTCAGCACCAGTTCGTGCTCGCCGGACGGGCCGTCGATGAGCACCCGGGCCCTTTCGCCGACACGGCGGCGCTGGCGCTGGCGCACGCCGCGTTTCTGCAGACTCATCACCCGGCGCCTCCGCGACGCCTTTTCCTGCGCCGGCACGTCGTTGTCGAGCGCGTACGCCGAGGTGCCTTCTTCGTGCGAATAGGTGAAGACGCCGACGTGGTCGAACGCCTGCGCGCCGACGAAGGAGGTCAGTTCCTCGACGTCCGCCTCGGTCTCGCCGGGGAACCCCACGATGAACGTCGTCCGGAGCGCGACGCCGGGCACGCGGGTGCGAATGCGGTCGAGCAGCGTGTCATACGTCTGGCGCGTCCCCGGCCGCTTCATGCGTTTGAGCACGGGGTTCGACGCGTGCTGCAGCGGCAGGTCGATGTACTTGCACACCTTGTCGCACTCGGCCATGGCGGCCAGCGTGTCGTCGTCAATCGTCGTCGGATAGAGGTAGAGGAGCCGAATCCACTCGAGGCCCGCGACGCCGTTCAGCCGCCGCAGCAGCCGCGCCAGCGCGCCACGCTCCCGGCGATCCACGCCGTAGAACGTCGTGTCCTGCGAGATGAGCAGCACTTCCTTGACGCCCCGCGCGGCCAGCGCCTCGGCCTCCCGGACGATGGAATCTTCAGGCCGGCTCCGATAGTGCCCGCGCAGCGTGGGGATGATGCAGAACGCGCACTTGTAGTCGCAGCCTTCGGCCACCTTCATGTACGCGTAGTGCCGCGGCGTGGCCAGCAAACGCGGCGTGTCGGCGTCGTAGATGTATGAAGGGAGCTCGTGTCTGGCGGCTCGTGACTCGGCCATGGGCCCGCGATGAAACGTCATCGGCGCCGCGCCGCCGGCGCGCCCGCTGATCGCGCGCACGATGTCGGGAACCTCTCCCGTACCGAGGACCGCGTCGATTTCCGGAATCTCGCGACCGAGCTCCTCGCGATAGCGCTCGGCCAGGCAGCCGGTGACAATGAGCCGCTTGCAGGATCCGTTCTTCTTGTGCTCGGCCAGCTCCAGAATCGTATCGATCGATTCCTGTTTCGCAGAGTCGATGAACGCGCACGTGTTGACGACGAGCACGTCGGCGCTCGCGGCGTCGCTCGTCAGTTCGTGCCCCGCGTCCCGCGCGAGCCCCAGCATCACCTCCGAATCCACGAGGTTCTTCGGGCAGCCCAGCGAAACGAGGCCGATCCTCAATCTGTCAGTCACGTGTCCTTAATGATACCTTGCACTCGAATGCAACCCGTATGCGTCTATAATTCACGCAGTCTGCGGCACAGCCACCCGGAGAGAAGACATACGTGATGGGGCGCCTGGCACGCTTGTTGGGTTTGCTGCTGCTTGCGGCGGCGGGTACCGCTGCGCCGGCCGTGGCCCAAAGCGTTCGAGGAGTTGTCGTCGATCAGACCGGGCTGCCCCTGCCAGGTGCGACGGTTCAGGTGCGCGACGGTGCGACGGTCGTCGCGACGATCATGACCGGCGACGACGGGACCTTCACCATCGACGGCGCCATCGCAGGCGACCTCGTCGTGGCGTCGCTCGACGGATTCGAAGAGGCGCGCCTCCCTCGCGCCGCCGCGACGCGCATTGTGCTGCTCATTGCACGAGCCACCGAGACAACCACCGTCGTGGCCCCCCTCGAAGGCACGGCTTCTCCGTTGACGCCTCTCCTCGGCGGCCAGTTGACGGCCAACCAGGTGTCCCGACTGCCATCAACGCAGATGAAGGCCAAAGAATCGCTGCCGCTTCTGCCGGCGATCATCCGCGGCCCTGACGGACTCATGCAACTCGGCGGCGCGCGTGCGCACGAGACGCCCCTCATGCTCGACGGTTTCAACATCGCCGATCCGGCGACCGGCGTGTCGTCCGTCAACCTGCCGTATGAAGCCGTCCGAGGCGTTGACTTCCTGCGCGATCCGATGGCCGTGAGCTACGGGAGCCTCCTGGGCGGCCTGGTGCGCATGGACAGCAGGTCAGGCAGCGATCGCCTGTCGGTGGGCGTTCAGGGATTCATTCCGCGGCCGCGACTGTCTAATCCCGGTTTTGGCCGCCTTGAAGGGATCTTCCCGCGGGTTTATGTGCTTGGATCCTCGGCCAATCATCGGGTCCGCTACGTCGCCGCCGCCGAGTGGGACTACGAGCGCATTCCGGTGCCGGGCGTGACGGAAGGACGCGGTCCTGACATCGTTCAGGAGAGCGCCATCATGTTCACGCGGATTGACGCTCAACTGACGCCGCGCAACCTTCTGACATTGGAAGGATTCGCGTTTCCGTCGAGCACGCGGTCGTACGGGTTGAGCCCACGGCGGGGTCCGGCGGCGGCACCAGACCTCACGGCGAAAGACTTGTTTGCGGGGCTGACGCACCGATTCGTCGCCACCGATTCGAGCATCTTCACCATTCAGCTCGGCGTGCTGATGCACGAAGCGAATCTGACGCCAACGGGCAGCGGACCTTCGTACGCTGCGCCTGCCGGCTGGAGCGGGAATTGGTTCTCCACCGTCAACCGGACGGCCACGCGCTACAGCGCGACGGCGACCTGGGAACGGATCGCGATGATCCGCCGGCGCAGCCACGACTTCACGATCAGCGGGGAAGTCGCCTCACGGCAAATGACGGGCCGGATTGCCGAGAGCCCGGTGATCGTCAACGACGTCGAGGGTCGCGTCGTCCGGACCGTCGATTTTGGACCGCCTGCGTCGATTGGCGCCAGCGATCGCCCGGTTGGTCTTGCCGTGCGCGATGTGTGGCAGATCACCGATCGCGTCCAGATTGACGCCGGCGCGCGCGTCGATCACAGCCGACATGGAGGCGGCGCCCCTTCCGGGAGAGCCGGCGTCCGGTATTCCATCGATGCGTCTGGCGCAACCGTCCTCAAGGCCGGCTACGGCAGCTTTGTCGGAAACCTGCCGCTCGCCGTGCCGGCGTTCGGCGGGTATCCATCGCGGCTCGATCGCTGGTTCGATCCGGTCGGCGGCCAGCTCATGCGCCAGAAGTTCCAGGTTCCGTCGGTCGGTGAGCTGCGGCTGCCGCGAGCCGTCGCCGCTGTGGTGGCTGTCGAGCGTCAACTTGCGCCACGACTTGATCTCCAGGTTTCCCTCACGGAACGGCGATCGTCCAGGCTCGCCACGTTCCACGTTCCGGTGGAGACCGGCGGCAGGCTGGCGGTCGAGAGCAATGGATACGGCAGTTACCGCGAGATTCAGGTGTCGACAAGACGAACCTGGTCCAATGACCAGCAGTTGTTTGTCAGCTACGTGCGTTCCACCGCGATGGGTGAGTTGAACGATTTCACCTCGGTGTTCCAGGGTATGGATTCGCCCCTCGTGCAACCCGGCGGGATGGCGCGCCTGGCCACCGACGCCCGCCATCGCGTGCTGGTGTGGGGCACGTTCAACCTGCCGGCCCGTGTCGTCGTCTCGCCGGTGACAGAGTGGCACTCCGGATTCCTGTATTCCGCCGTCGACGAGCGATACATCCATCTCGGTGTGCCGAACTCGCGCGCGTTTCCGGCGTTTGCCTCCACCGACATCGTCGTCTACAAGACGGTCACCGTGAAAAGACGGTCGGCGGACCTGGGCATTCAGCTCTTCAATCTGACCAATCATGGGAATCCACGCGACGTGTATCCCGTGGTCGGCACGCCGCTGGCGGGGCGGTTTACCAATAGCGTCGGCACGATTCTTCGCGGTTACATGCTCCTGAAATGGTGAGGAGACTTATGCGCATCCCGTTCGGACTAACCGGCATTCTCGCAATCGTCGCGGTCCAGCTCGGCTCGGCGCACGCTCCCGTTCAGCTGCAGGGGGGAGGCCGAGGCGAGTTGATCGATCGCTTTCTTGCCCCGAACGAGCCGCCGCTCGTGAGCTATCGAGCGTTCCGCCGCCTGGCGGCTTCGACCAGGGGCGGGAACATGCGCGCGTCGCTTGACGCGTGGACGACGCTCGATCCGGTGCACGGATTCAACTTCGAGATCACGTCGGAAGAAGGATCGTCGATCATCCGGCGAAAAGTGCTGATGGCCGCGCTCGAAGCCGAGCAGGCGGCCGCTCGATCGTCGGACCGCGCGCAGTCGGCGCTGACGCCGGCCAACTACGAGTTCCTCGGCATCAGCCTGGAGAACGACCGGCTGGTCAAGATGGACGTGAAGCCCCGGCGAAAGCACGTCATGCTCGTCAACGGAGCCTTGTTCATCGAGGCGGAATCGGCGGACCTGGTTCGCGTGGAAGGGGAGCTGTCGCAGCGGCCGTCGTTCTGGACGCGACGGGTGCGCGTCGTCCGCGAATACAATCGCGTCGAAGGCGTTCACGTGCCGGTGAGCATGCGCTCGACCGCCGATGTGCTGCTGGTTGGCAGCTCGTCGTTCTCGATGACCTATCGCTATGTGGAGATCAACGGTAAACCGGTCACTGCTGTCACCCCTGTCAGCAACGACACGGCTGTCACGAGCGTTCCGGCCGACACGATCGACAAGTAGCGCGGCGCTTTCAGCCGCGCGACGGCGGCCCTGACCGTCGACAAGCAGCGCGGCGCTTTCCGCCCCGCGACGTCCAGGGCCGCGTTCTACGGATACAGCCGGTAGAGCATGCGCGGATAGGGAATCGTCTCGCGCACGTGCTCGAGCTTGCAGATCCACGCCACGACCCGTTCGATGCCCATCCCGAAGCCGCCGTGCGGCACGGTGCCATAGCGGCGCAGATCGACGTACCATTCGAAGGCTTCCTGCGGCAGGTCGTGCTCACGAATCCGCTGCAGCAGCAGGTCCAGATCGGCCAGACGTTCGCCGCCGCCGACGATTTCCCCGTAGCCCTCCGGCGCGAGGATATCGACGCCGAGCGCGACGTCCGGTCGCTCGGGATCGGGCTTCATGTAGAACGCCTTCACGGCGGCCGGGTAGCGATGCACCATCACCGGGCGGTCGTACTGTTCGGAGAGCAGCGTTTCGTCGGGTCCGCCGAAATCCCCGCCCCACTCAAATGGCAGGCCGCGAGCCTGGAGCGTCGCGACCGCCTCGTCGTACGAGATCCGCGGGAACGGCTTGACGACTGACTCGAGCTTCGAGACGTCGCGCTCGAGGACCGTCAGCTCGCGCCGCCGCCTGTCGAGCACGCGGCCGACGACCGAGACGATGAGGTCCTCGGCCAGATTCATGACGTCGTTCAGATCCGCGAACGCCACTTCGGGCTCGACCATCCAGAACTCCGTCAGATGGCGGCGGGTCTTCGACTTCTCGGCGCGGAACGTCGGGCCG
Organism: uncultured Acidobacteriota bacterium; assembly: GCA_963755195.1. Classification (GTDB taxonomy): domain Bacteria; phylum Acidobacteriota; class Vicinamibacteria; order Vicinamibacterales; family CAVVIG01; genus CAVQJU01. The sequence goes on from CAVWIZ010000006.1 coordinate 231,992, forward strand.
AAGCAGTAGACGCGGCCGAGCGCCATCGCGTTGGCCTCGTTGTAGAGCTGACCGCTCTGGGTCAGATACGCGGTCTGTTCCTCGAAGTACTGCGCCGGAAACAGCGTCGTCGTTCCCTCGCAGGCGGCGGGAGTAAAAATCGGCGTGTCGGCCAGGATGAAGCCGCGATCGTTGAAGAAGTCGCGGACCGCGTTGATGATCTCGTGCCGCACGCGGAGGATCGCCTGCTGCCGCTCGCTGCGGATCCACAGATGACGCCGGTCGAGCAGGTAGTCGACGCCGTGTTCTTTCGGAGTGATCGGATAGTCGTGCGAGGCGCCGACGATCTCCAGCGTGTTGACGTCGATTTCGAAACCGCTCGGGGCGCGTGTGTCCGCGCGGGCCGTGCCGGTGACGATCACGGACGTTTCCTGCGACAGGTGATCGGCGGCCTTGAAGACGTCGTCGCCGACGGCCGCCTTGGACATCACGGCCTGAATGAAGCCGGAGCCATCCCGAAGCGTCAGGAAGTGAATCTTGCCGCTCGATCGCCGGTTGTGCAGCCACCCCTTGATGGTGACCGCGTCGCCTTCATGCTTGCCGATGTCTTCGATGTACACGTGCATAGGAGTCCGTCAACCCTCGGCCAGCTGCTTTTCGATCCGCGCCCGGGCCGTGCGGGCTCGCGCCAGCGTGTCTTTCGTCGAGCCGCGCGCCGCCAGCTCGAATATCAGCGCGCCGTCGTACCCGACTTTCTGGACGGCGGTCAACGCCGCCGGCCAGTCGATCGTACCCTCGAACGGGACGAGATGGTCGTCGGCTCGCCCGCGATTGTCGTGCAGATGAATCGTCGCCAGGTGTCCCGAGACCACTTCGATCGCGTCGACGAGGTCGCCGTCCATGTGCGCGTGCCCGAAGTCCAGGCAGATGCCGGCATCGCCCGACTCCAGATCGTCTTCGGTGAAGTGGACGAGCGACCCGGCGCGGGACAGGTCGTTGGGGATGACCTCGATCGCAATCCGAACGCCGAGCGGCTCAGCGAGCCGGCACAGCTCTTCGACGCTGCGGCGCGCCGCCTGACGGTTGCTCCCGCCGTCTCGGTTCTGCGTGCGCGGCCACCCCAGATGGACCACCAGCGCCTTCATCGGGATCCGGCGCGCGATCTGCAGCGCCCGTTCGGTCTCGGCCATGGCCTGCGCGCGCGCTCCGGCGTCGGCGCTGGCGATCGACAGCAGATCGGCGGGGCGGTCGCCGCGCCCGGCGGAGGGTGCATGAACGGCGTGCAGCGTGAGACCGCCCGCTGCGAGCCACTGCTGCAGGTCGGCCACCACCGACTCGTTGTGGTAGTCCATGTGCGTGCGCATGGCGAACACCTCCACCGTGTCGAAGCCGTGCGCCGCGATTTCGAGGATGTGATCCCGGGTCAATCGGTGGCGATGATAGAGGTACGTCGAAATCCCAAACTGTCGTCGGACCACAGGACGGCCACCAATTCTAACCGCTATTGGCGCTCGTCGATGTGGCGCGCCAGCAGCTCGCGCAGGCGCGCGAACCGCGGGTACCGTTCGAGATTGGTGCGGAGATAGTGCAGCGTGCGCGGCACGTATTGGATGTACACGGGATTGCCGCGTGCTGTCGTCTGGTGCCCGAATGTGCCGAGCGCCTTCAGGTTGCGCTGCACGGCCATCATGTCGAACCGTCCTCGAAACGCCGCGGCGTCGGCGATGCCCGCAAGCGCCACGAAGTACGCGATCAGATCGTCGAGTTCGCGCTCGCTGATGTCCACGTACGAGTCACGCAGCAGCGACGCCAGATCGTACGTGTCGGGCCCCATGCGCGCGTCCTGGAAGTCGATCACGAAGAGGCCGCCGTTGTGGACCATCAGGTTGCGGCTGTGATAGTCACGGTGGCACAGCACGCGCGGCTCCCCGGCCAGCTCGCCGGCCATCGCCGCCCACTCCTCGGCCAGGGCCGTCCGTTCCGGCCCCGAGAGTGTCGCCCTCCGATAGGCTTCGACAAAGTGGCGCACGAAGAAATCGAGCTCCCAGGTCAGTTTTTCGACGTCGAACGCGACGCGATAGGGCGCGTACGCATCAGACGCCAGCTCCGCGCCGCGCCGCTGGAGCGACGCGATGAACGACATCGCCTGACGATACAGCGCGGCGTGCTCGGTGGGCGTGCCCGCTCCCACGTGCGCCTGCAGTGTGACATCGCCCAAGTCCTGCAGCGCGAGAATCCCGAGCGCGTTCGAATGCCCGATGATCGCCGGCGCCGGCAGGGGAACGCGCTCGAGCAGCTCGGCGACGTTGACGAAGGGCAGCGTCGCGTAGTCGATGGCGCCGTCGTGAAGCGCGAGAACGATCGACGGCCCGTTCGCGGGAATGACACGGAAATAGCGGCGCGTCGATGCGTCCCCTGTCAGGGGGATGACGCGACGGCCGCGCGCGCTTTCACCCGCGTCTCCCACCGGGTCGCTTTCGAGCAGGTATTGATCGATGCGGCGGCGATCGCGCCCCGCGTTGTCTTCGGTGATGTCAGCTGTCATAGAGGAGTGACGAGGATTCCCTGGTCGCCGCGGCGGATGACTGACCGGCGGTGCACCGACCCGGGAGGAATCCGCACGAGATCGGTCACGATGCATTCCTCGACAACCGCTCCCGCTCCGACTTCCACATCGTCCCACAGAATAGATCGCGCGACGCGCGCGGTGGAGTCGATGCGAACGCGCTGGCCGTACGCGCGTTCGGCGGGTTGGTCGCCCAGAAACGCCAACGACGTGGTCCAGTAGTCGGCGATCGTGCCCACGTCGTGGAAGGTGGCGTCTGACAGGTGTCCCCGAATGGAGCCGGCACGCGACGCCATCAGACGACCGTACACGCCTCCAAACGATTGCACCACCTCGCCGTCGGTGAGCGCGCGGAACGCGTCCGCCTGTGCCAGCTGCACGCCGATGAAATGGAACGAGCCGTCGGCGCCTCGCCCGCGCGGCACGAAGCCCGTGACATGGCCGTCCGCCGCCATCAACACGCCGCCGTATCGATGCGGTTCACGATTGGGCACGAGCGCCAGCGTCACCAGCGCGCCCGAAGCCTCGTGCGCGGACGCGAGTCCCCGCAGATCGAGATCGGTGATGGTGTCACCGTTCACGAGGAAGAACGTCTCGTGGCCGATGATGGGCAGCGCGCGCCTCGGTCCGCCCGCGCTGCCGAGGACGACGGGCTGCTCCCACGAATACCGCACGCGGACGCCGAGGTCGCGTCCATCTCCCACGACAGCGCAGAGCGTGTGGGGCAGGTGATGGAGATTCAGCACGAGCTCGGTGACACCCTGCCTCGCGAGCCACGCGATGATTCTGCGGATGAGTGGCTCACCGGCGACGGGGATGGCGGGTTTGGCGCGGACAAACGTCAGTGGCTGCAGCCGCGTGCCGAGGCCGGCGGTCAGCACGAGCGCGTGAGGCGACATCCGGCGTCAGTCGGCGTCGAAGAGCATGTCGGTGGGCGGCACGCCTCGTTGTTCGCAGTCCTGGACGAACAATCCCCGGTACGATTCGAGCAGGTAGTCGGCGGGCCCGCGGCCGAGGGCCCGCGCCATGTGCGCGATACCGCGATCGCCGCCCTCGATCTCCACAAACACGCCGACAGGCGTTTCGTCGATCGCGACGATGCAGTCGTCGAGGGCGAATTCCTCGCGGTATTTCTGATAGCGAAACCAGACGTGGTATCCCAGCTCTTCGAGCAGGCGCAGCAGAAGGGTGCCGTCGCCGACGACGGTTTCGAGCTCTTCGCGCACCTTGACGAGCGCCGGTTGCACGGGGCCCTTGAAGGTCAGGAGGCTCCGGCCGCCATCCATCCGCACGCGAAGCGCGGAGCGGCGCCGCCGCAGGTCGTCGTTGGCAGTGTCGAGGAGACAGTCTTCCTGGAGCCGCCGGCCGTGCACGGGCGTGGCGCCCGTGGCGAGCACGGCTTCGCGGGCCGCTTCGGCGCTCTCGAATCGCAGCTTGATTTCGCGCTCGAGGATGGCGGACATGCGGCCTATTTAATCCTCGTACGGGTCAAAATACAATGCGCGTCGTGCGATCTCATGTCACACGCATTCGGTACGAGCAACCGGCGAGGGGCGGTGCGCCGACGCCTTTCCCAAGGATGAGCACCTTGTGTGTGCTGCCGAGCCCACCCGGCATGAGGAGTGTCTTGAGGTGTCGTGAGTTGTCTGCAAGATCGGCGTCTCCCCTTTTCATGAGCAGGCCCAGCAGAAAATATGTCTGATCGAGGAAGCCGAGAGCTGTCAGGCCCTCGGCTTCGGCGGCCATTCGCACGCTGGTGAAGTCGACGTGTGCGGTGATGTCATGATCGCCGGTACCGTCGAGCCAGGCCGGGGCGTCGGCCGGCCGCTCGGGCCCGGCCATGGTGTGACGCGCGAACGTCGTGAGCGTGCCGCCCGCATGCGTCACCGAATACAGTTCGCGGGCTTCGTGGCCGTAGTCGATGACGATCATGAATCCTCGCGACAGCCGGCGGGCGGCCGCGTGGATCCACTCGACCGCCTGCAGGTTGATTTCGACACGCCAGCCCGGCTCGAGCGCAATCCCGAGCCGTTTCAGATAGGCGGCGAGCGCCGGCGTCGACGGAGGGCCCTCGAACGTCCGCAGGACACCAGTATCGCGCGCCACATCGACGTAGATCTCTCTCAGCCCGTCCTCGCGCATGACAACCTGATGCACGGGCAATGCGTCGAGCCACTCGTTGGCGAACAGCACGCCTGAGAATGATGCCGGCAGGTCCGGGGATGAGGAGACGAGCCGTTCGCGCATGTCGCCGAGGACGTCTGGCTGCGCCGCACGCGCGGCGGGGCTCGCCTCGACGAGGTGGAGCCGGACGCGATCGTAGAACGCCGGGGTGCGGCGTCTCGCCGCGCGCAGGATATCGGCCGAGAGGCGGCCGTTTCCTGCGCCGGCTTCGACGATATCCACGACATGCAACGCAGAGTCCGCTGCATTCGGGGAGATATGAATTGGTTTCCCTGCGTGCTCTGCGATCTCTGCGTTGATCGTCGTCGGGTCCGTCGTCGTGAGGAGGTCGGCCATTTCGGCCAGTTGGATTTCGAGGAGCTCGCCGAACAGCGGCCCGACGTCGACGCTGGTAAAAAAATCGCCCGCGCGGCCCGACCGTTGGGCTGCGCGGGCGTAGTAGCCGACCTGCGCGTCGTAAAGCGCGATCTCCATGAACGCGGCCACCGTCAGGGGGCCGCGTTCATGGATGAGGCCCGCCAGACGGGACTCGGGAACCCTCAATCCCGTCGCTATTCCTTCTTCACTGTCACGAACACCTGACCGTCGTTGCGCCAGATGAGAATCTGCGCGATGCGACCCGACGCGACCGCTTGGAGCTCTCGAGCCGCCTCTGTGGCGCTCGACACGAGCTTGCGGTTCACCGACAGGACGATGTCGCCCTGGCGCAGCAGGCCGGCTGACGGCCCGTCCGGATCGACATCGGTGACCAGGGCTCCGGTTTGCCCCGACGGCAGTTGCAGCCGCCGCGCGACTTGCGGCGACACGTTGCCCAGCGTCAAGCCGAAGCCGCCGCCCTGCTGTGTTTCCGGCGCCTGGTTGCCGTTGTCGCTGCGCGTCGAGCGCTGACCTTGTTGCTCGGCGTCGAGATCGAGCTGGTCCACGGTGACGGTCAGCGTCCGCTCCTGCTTGTTCCTCAGGATCTTCACGGGCACCGACGTGCCGGGCTTGGTCGCCGTCACCATCTTGACGAGATCGTCACGGTTGGGAACCGGCCGGCCGTTGAACTCCGTGATGACGTCGCCGGGTTCGACGCCGCCTTTCTGGGCGGCGCCGCCGCCCAGGACGGACTGGACGATCGCCCCCGTGCGCGACTTGAGGCCGAAATCCTCGAAGCCTTCGCGCGGCACCACCATCACCGTCACGCCAATGCGGCCGCGAATGACCTTGCCTTCACGCAGCTGCGGCAGCAGATCGCGGACCGTGTTGATGGGCACGGCGAAGCCGATGCCGATGTTGCCCTCGGTCCGGCCGTTGCTGATGATCGCCGAGTTGATGCCGATGACCTCGCCGCGGATGTTCAGGAGCGGGCCGCCCGAGTTGCCGGGGTTGATGGCGGCATCGGTCTGCAGCATATCGTTCGATCGTCCGTCGGTCACCGGGAGCGACCGCTTTGTCGCGCTGATCACGCCGACGCTGACCGTGTGCGCCAGGCTGAACGGGTTGCCGATCGCCATGACCCAGTCGCCTGGCAACATCTGCGACGAGTCGCCGAACCTGGCCTCCGGCAGCGGCGTGCTCGGCCTGTCGACAAGCTGAATCAGTGCGCTGTCGGTGAGCGCGTCGCGCCCGATCACCTTCGCGGAATACGGCGTCTCGTCGTCGGAGTAGAGGTAGACCTCAATCTTGATCGCGTCTTCAACGACGTGGTTGTTGGTGAGGATGAAGCCGTCTTTGCTGATGATGAACCCGGTGCCGGCCGCGCGGTTGATCGGCTCGCGTTGGCGGCGCTGGTTGCCGCCGCCCTGCGGGGTGTCGCCCCCGCCGCCTTGCCCCCCCTGGCCGCCGGGACCGCCGAAGAATCGGCGGAAGAAATCGTCGGGTGCCCCCCCGCCACCTCCGCCGAACAGATCTTCAAGGTCCTGCGACTTCGCCTTCATCTCGGTGCGGATGCTGACGACCATCGGCTCCTGGGCTTTGGCGATGTTTCGGAACGTGTCGGCGGTCAGCGGACCGGTCAGCGGCGCGCTGTTCATCGGCGGCACGGCAATCGTTTGCGCCGAGGACTCCGGCGACAGATCGAGCCGCGACGCGATGACCATGCCAACGGCCACCGATGCGATGACGACGAGCGGCAGATAGAACAGCGTCAGCTTCGGCAGCAGCGTGAACTTGCGGGTTGCCATCAGGATCCTCCTAAACGAGCGCCAGAATCTCCGCCTGCAGCGGTCCGGTCACCACAGCGTCGTGATCGCGAACGATCATGTTGATTTCGGATCGGACGCCGAAGTCATCGAAGTACAAGCCGGGTTCGATTGTAAAGCCTGTCCCGGCGAGCAGGCGCCGGTCGTCGTGCGTCTCATAGTCGTCCATGTTGACGCCGTTGCCGTGCACCGATTCGCCGAGGCTGTGCCCCGTGCGATGCAGCACATGATCCCCATAGCCGGCGTCTCGAAGGACGGAAGACGCCGCTCGATCGACCTGCCAGCCGCGGATCTCCCGGCCCGCGGCGGCCGCGTGTTGCACCAGGAGGCTGGCCGCGTCGCGCGCCGCCGCGACGGTGGCGAATGCCTGCGCGTACCGTTCCGGCGGCTGTGCCCCCGTGTAGCCGACCCACGTGATGTCGGCGTAGACGGCCCTGGGCCGATCGAGCTTGCCCCACAGATCGAGCAGCACGATTTCTCCGGGGCGAATCACCCGATGCACTCCCGCTGTCGGCATGTAGTGCGGGTCGCCGGCGTTTTCAGCGGCCGCAACAATCGGCGGCGAGTCGCTGACGAGTGCTTCGTCGCGAAACCAGCCGACCATCAACTGCTGGATCTCGTATTCCGTGGTCGGCGTGCCGGCGGCGAGCCGCCTGGCCACGGTGTCGAAGGCGCGATCCTTGACGCGGTAGAGGGCGTCGGACGCGCGCCGATGCGTCTCCATGGCCGGCGCGTCCCACACGGTCGCGAACCGTTGGACGAGATCGCCGGACGAGGCGACCTCAACGCCGCACTGGCGCACGAGTTCGACCGTGCCCGCGTCCACGCGCGCGATGTACGGAATCGCGCACAACGGCGAGTACTCCATCGCGACGCGGTGGACCCCGCGGAGCAGGTCGCGCAGTCCCTTCTCGAGCTGATCGCGGCCGGCGTAGTGCGTTCGCGCTCCCGGCAGATGGTCGAGCGCGTGGCGTTCGATGGCGTGCACGAGGCCGCGCGGTTCGCCCGATGCCGGGATGAGGTAGTACCAGCGGCGTGTGGCCAGATGCCCGTCGCCGCGTCCGACGCCGGCGATCTCGGCGGCGATGGGATTGATGCCGTGGAAATCGTACAGAAGCCAGGCATCGAGGCCTTCGGCCACGAGCGCCGACTGCACGGCGGTCACGTCGAGTCCGGCCGTCGCCTGGGGCATCTTTCAAGTATAACGTGCCGGGCGGCTGGAACCGGGTTTGGAAGCGCCTGGAGAACGTGTGTCAGCACGGCCAGGCGCCGCCAACTGAGGCATAATTCGCCCATGGGTCGACAGATACGCATCGCGGCGCTGATTGTGGCGCTGGGGGGAGCCGCGCTGAGCGCGGGCCAGACGCCGGCGGGTCAGGCGCAAGCCGCGCCCCAGGCGCCTACGGCACCGACCTTCAAGGTCCAGGTCGATTACGTCGAGGTCGACGTGCTCGTCACCGACGCGCGCGGCAATTACGTGCGCGATTTGAAGAAGGAAGACTTCCAGGTCTTCGAAGACCGCAAGGCGCAGACGATCACCGACTTCGCCCTCGTCGATATCCCGGTCGAGCGCGCCGAGCGGCCGCTCTTCGCGGCGCGGCCCCTCGAGCCCGACGTCGCGAGCAACGAGCGGCCGTTCGACGGGCGCATCTACGTCATGGTGCTCGACCAGGCCCACACGATTCCGCAGAACACGAATCTGGTGAGACGCGCGGCGAAGAAGTTCATCGACGAGAAGCTGGGCGCGAACGATCTGATGGCGGTGGTGTCCGCGCGCGGGGTGGCGGGCGGTGAGGAGTCGGGGCAGGAGTTCACGAACAACCGCCGGCTGCTCAACGCGGCCGTGCAGAAGTTCACGGGCACCGCGCCACGCGCGGCCACCCTCAACCGGCTCGATGATTTCAACCGCACGGCGGCCCAGCGCGCCATGGGTGCAAGCACGGGCCCCCCGCAGGATATCGACAAGCAGGAGCGCGAATTCAACGCGCGGGCCCTCCTCGAGGAACTGAGCGCGGTGGCCGACTGGTTCGGCGGTGTCCGCGGGCGCAAGAAGTCGATCCTGTTCTTCAGCGAAGGCATCAGCTACGACATCCATGACGTGTTCGCCGACGGCGGCAACAACGCGGCGGGATTGATTCAGTCGCGCATGCAGGATCTGGTGCGCGCGGCGACGAAGGCCAACGTCAGCATCTACGCGATCGATCCTCGAGGCTTGCAGGCCTTTTCGGACGGCAACATCGAGTTGACCAGCACCGGCGGCGATCCGGCCGGCGCCGGGTTGGACGAACGCGGCCTGCAGAACGAGAACCGTCTGGCGCGCGAGAGCCTGCAGGCCTTTGCCGAGGAAACCGGCGGCTTCGCGGTCGTCAACACCAACGGTTTCACCAACGCCTACGATCGCATCGTCCAGGAGAACAGCTCCTACTACGTGCTGGCCTACTACCCGCCGAACCCAAAGCGCGACGGCAAGTTTCACAACATCAACGTACGCGTGACGCGGCCCGGACTCACGGTGCGCGCGCGCCGCGGATACGCGAACCCGTCGGGGAAGCTCCCGGTGCCGATCAAGAGCGAGTTGTCGGCCGAGCTCCTTGGCGCGCTGCAGAGCCCGATTCCCACGAGCGGCCTGACGATGAAGGTGTTTGCGGCGCCGTTCAAGGGCGTCGCGCCCAACGCGTCGGTGCTGATGGGCGTCGAGCTGCGCGGTCGCGATCTCACCACGGCGGCGAACGCGAAAGTGGATCTGGCGTTTTACGCGGTTGACGCCAAAGGCAAGATGAAGGCGTCCAGCCGCGAGAGCCTGTCGCTCAATCTCAAGCCCGAGACGAGGACCCGCGTCGAGCAGACGGGCATCCGGCTGCTCAGCCGAATGAACCTTCCGGTCGGGCGCTATCAACTGCGTGTGGCCGCGCTCGACACCGGCGGTGGGGCGACGGGTTCCGTGCTGTACGACCTCGAGGTGCCCGACTTCGAGAAAGGCCCGCTGCTCATGAGCGGTCTCGTCTTGACGTCCGCCACGGCGGCGCTCGAGCCGACGGCGAAGCCGGATGCCGATTTGAGGCCGGTGCTGCCCGGACCGCCCGTCGCCGCCCGATCGTTCCCGCAGAACGACCAGATAGCCTTCTTTGCGGACGTGTACGACAACGACCTCTCCGCCGTGCACACGGTGGACCTCACCGCAACGCTCACATCCGACGCCGGTCGCGTCGTGTTCAAGGTCGCTGAACAGCGCTCGACGGCCGACCTGGCCGGGAAGCGCGGCGGGTTTGGCTACGGAAATGCACTGAGCCTGAAAGACTACGAGCCGGGTCTGTACGTCCTGAAGGTCGAAGCGCGCTCGCGCCTCGGGGACAACGCGACGGCGAGCCGCGAAGTCCAGTTCACCATCACGCCCCCGGAGGACACCCGATGATGACGGCGATGACGATGCTCCTGATGATGACGCTGCAGGCGACCGTGCCGATACGCTCGATCGACAAGGGGCTCGAGAGCCAGATGGACAACGCCCGCCAGGTGGCGGTGCGGTCGGCGGCCGACTGGACCAAGCTGTGGAACCAGCACGCCGGCGAGCGGGCGCGGCCGGCCGTGGACTTCAGCAAGGAAGTGGTGGTGGGCGTGTTCCTGGGCAGCCGCCCAACGGCGGGCTTTTCGATGGAGATTGTGAGCGCCCGCGAGGAAGGCGCCACGCTGATCGTTCAGTATCGCGAAACGCGGCCGCAGAGCGGCGGCGTCGTGGCACAGATCCTGACGTCGCCGTTCCACATCGTGGCGGTGCCGATGCACGCCGCCGTGACGGATGTGAAGTTCGAGAAGACGAACTGAGAACGTCTTACTTCTTCTTGGCCGCGGGTTTGGCGGCCGCCTCCTTCGGCGGGTCGAGCGACTTCACCTTCTTCGGCCTCACCGTGCCGTTGGCGTGGCTGAAGTTCCAGCTGTTGCCGTTCATCTTCGCGCTCCACGGCGTCTGAATGGTGACGGTGTCTACGGCACCCGGAGCGAGACTCTTTTCGAGGAGGCCTTCGCTGCCGCCGACGATGGCGCCACCCTTGTCGAACCACGTTTCGGAGATTTTGAGTCTGGCGATTGGCGCGTTCGCCAGGTTCTTCACCTTGATCGTGGTGATGACGGTATTCCCGTCTTTTCTGGACGTCGCGACGAATTCGACGTCAGCCTGACCCTTGAGCGGCGGTTCGACCTTCTTGCCGGCGAGCACGGTCTTGAATTCGGGCGCCTTCTGCGCCAGGACGGGTGTGGCGGCACTGGCGACGCCGGCGCTCACGAGCGTCGCCACGATGACGAAGCGCGCACGACTCATAGACATCCTCCTCATGATCTTGCTCACAGGGCATTCGCGGGCGAGATTATAGTTCACATCTCGCCATTCCAATCCTCCGGTTCGTGGCTGAGCGAACGGAAGATCTCCATGTGCCACTTCCCGCCGCCCCACGGCTCAATCACCTCCGCGGCGACGACATCGACGAGGATCTCCGAGAAAACCCGCCCTTCGGGATCGCCCTCCAGGTGGTACGCCGGCTCGTCCCATCCGAAATTGGGGTAGAGCATCAGCGTCAGGAAGAGGTCGTACCCGTCGTCGACCACGATGAGCTGGCCGCAGGGACGCTTCAGAGTCGAGTGGTAGATGAGGTATTTCTCGGCGCTGTGGGCGCGAATGTAACGCTTCAGCGCGAACTCGCGGGCGACGATCTCTTCGACGGCGATCTTCTTGTCCCAGCAGTCGCGGCAGTACTTTTCTTCACCCCTGGGCTCGGACACCTCTTTCGCTCCACAGAGCGCGCACCGCGACTTGACCACGGCCTTTCTCGGCATATCATGAAAGTCTAACACTATGGAGAGACCCGCGCATGCAGGCCTGCGTCATCTCGCGTTGAACGCACGCGATCTCGACGCGATGAAACGCTTCTACGTGGACATGCTCGGCTTCGCGATCGAGTGGGAGCCCGACGCCGACAACATCTACCTCACGTCCGGACGCGACAACCTGGCGCTCCATCGCGCCGCCGACCCCCGATCGTCGTCCGGCCAGGCGCTGGATCACCTCGGCCTCATCGTCACGGCGGCCGACGACGTCGATCGGTGGGCGGCGTTTCTCGAGAGCCGCGGCGTGACGATCGGCGCGCGGCCGAAGACGCATCGCGACGGCGCACGCTCGTGCTACGTCAAGGATCCCGACGGCAACACCGTCCAGATCATCCACCATCCGCCCATCAGCGGGAAGATCTGAAGGTGTGAGGATTACTCCTTGCCCGCGTTCCGGGCAAGAGCCGGCGCATACATCGTCTCCGCGTATTCCTTGACCATCCTCCGCGCGCAGAAGCGCGGGGCCACCGTGCGGATCGATTCCTTGACGATGGCGAGCCAGCGGTGCGGCACGTGGGAGGCGTCGCGGTCGTAGTAGGCCGGCACCACCTCTTCCTCGAGCAATCGATACAACGCGTGCGCGTCGGCGACGTCGACGGCCTCGTCATTCCCCCCCGAGCTGCCGTCGATCACCCATCCGTTGCCCGGTGTGAACCCTTCGGCCCACCAGCCGTCGCCGATGCTCAAGTGCGGCACGCCGTTGATGGCCGCCTTCATCCCGCTGGTGCCGCTCGCCTCGAGCGGCTTTCGCGGCGTGTTCAGCCACAGATCGCATCCCTGCACCAGGAAGTGCGCGACGTGCAGGTCGTAGTCGTCGACGAAGGCCACGCGCCCGCCGAACGCGGGATCGAGCGCGCGCCGGTAGACGCGCTGGAGATGATGTTTGCCCACCTCGTCGGCGGGGTGCGACTTGCCCGCGAAGATGATCTGGACGGGCCGGCCCGCGGCGTTGAGGATGCGGGCCAGCCGCTCGGCGTCGGTGAAGACGAGCTCCGGACGCTTGTAGCCCGCGAAGCGGCGCGCGAATCCAATCGTCAGCACGTCGGGATCGAGCAGCGTCCCGGCGACGACGATGCGCGGCGTCGCGACGTGCTCGTCGGTCCAGCGCTGTCGCGCCCGCTCGCGGACGAAGGCGAAGAGATGCCGTCGCAGCAGCTGACGCACGGCCCAGAGGTCTTCGTCGGGGATGGCGAGCACGCCCTCCCACAGCGCCGGATCGTCCTGGCGTTCGATCCAGCCGGCGCCGAAGTATTTCGTGAAGAGGTTGGCCATCTCGCCGGCAATCCAGGTCGGCACGTGCACGCCGTTGGTCACATGGGCCACGGGCCGCTTCTCTTCCGGAAGGTCCGGCCAGATCGAGCCCCACATGCTGCGCGTCACCTCGCCGTGGAGCCGGCTGACGGCGTTGACGCTCGAGGCCGACCGAAGCGCCAGGGCGGTCATGTTGAATTGCGCGCCCCCGCCGTTGTCGTGGGCGCCGAGCGCGAGGAATTGATCGCGGTGCGCTCCGAGCGTACCCCAGGCGCCCGCCAGATGCTTTTCGACCAACTGGAACGGAAACGCATCGTGGCCCGCCGGCACCGGCGTGTGGGTGGTGAAGATGGTCGATTGCCGGATTTGCTCGAGCGCCTGGTCAAAGGTGGATCCACGCTCGAGGAGGTCGCGGATACGCTGCATGACGACGAAGGCCGCGTGCCCTTCGTTGAGGTGAAAGGTGGTGGGTTCGATGCCGAGGGCTTTGAGCGCGCGCACGCCGCCGATCCCGAGCACGATTTCCTGCTGAATGCGCGTCTCGCGATCGCCGCCGTAGAGTCGCGCCGAAAGCTCGCGGTCCCAGGGGGCGTTCTCTTCGAGATCGGTGTCGAGCAGGAAGAGCGCGACGCGACCGACATGGACGCGCCACACGGCCGCCAGCACGGAGCGGTCGCCGAGCGGTACGGCGATGACACAAGGCCGACCGTCGGACGTCATGGCCGTGTTGATCGGCGCGTCGGCCCAGTTCAGGCGCTCGTAACTCTCTTCCTGCCAGCCGTCGGGAGAGAGGCGCTGGTGAAAGTACCCTTGCGGATACATGAACCCCACGCCGATGAGCGGCACACCGAGGTCCGAGGCTTCCTTGCAGTGATCGCCCGCAAGCACGCCGAGGCCGCCGGCGTAAATGGGCAACGATTGATGGAACGCGAACTCGGCCGAAAAGTACGCGACCGACCGGTCACCCAGGCTCGGAAACTTTCGAGTCCACCACGTATTGCGGGCTGCCCGCGCCGCATCGAGGGCGTCGAGCGCGCGATCGTACAGCTTGAGAAACTCGGGATCGGCCGCCGCCTCCGCCAGCCGTGCGGGCGGAATCTGCCACAGCATGCGCACGGGGTTGTGCGCGGTGGCGCGCCACCGCCCGTAATCGAGGCGTCGAAACACCTCGCGTGCGTCATTCCAGCTCCACCACAGGTCGATTGCGAGCTCGGCGAGGCGCGAGATACGTGGGGGCAGGGGCGCGAGACTGGCGTAACGTTTCATCCACAGGCTCCGACGAGCGACGCAAAGCGCTCGAGATCGATGTTGCCGCCGGACACGACGGCGACGACTTTTCCTCCACCCACACGTCCGCTCGTCGCGGCGGCCACGGCACACCCCGCGGCGCCTTCGGCGATGACGTGCGCGCGCTCCGCGGTCAGCCTGATCGCCGTCGCCACGTCGTCGAGCGACACGACGATCGATCCGGTGAGCGGCTGCAACAGGGGCCACATCGTGTCGAGGACCGACTTGCCGCCGGCGCCGTCCACGAACGACGCCCGCCAGTTGCTGAAGGACACCGCGCGGCCCGCCGCCATCGACGCGTTGAGCGGCGACGCCGTTTCCGGTTCGGCGGCATACACCGCCGTGTGGGGGCACAGGGCCCGGGCGGCCGCGCCGATGCCGGCCAGCAGGCCGCCGCCGCCGAGCGGAGCGACGATCGCATCGACGTCCGGCAGATCTTCGATGATTTCGAGACCCGCCGTCCCGTTTCCGGCAATGAACCGATCGTCGTCGAACGGATGAATGAAGTAGCCCGTCATCCGGTCGGATCGGTGCTGCTCGACCGTGTGCCAGCACTCGTCATAGGTGGCGCTGACGATGGTGGCGCCAAGGCGGGCGATGGCGTCGAGCTTGCTGGCGGGCGCCGTGTCCATCACCATGACCGAGCATCGCGCGCCGACCTTCCGGGCCGCGTAGGCCACGCCCAGCGCGGCGTTGCCGGCACTGACGGTCCACACCCCGCCCGCGAGCTGCGCGCGCGTGAGCTGCCGGACGACGTTGAAGGCGCCGCGGATCTTGAACGAGCCGATGGGCTGCAGGACTTCGAGTTTCAGGTAGAGCTGCAGGTCGGGCGGCGCCGGCAGATCCACCCGGACGAGCGGCGTGCGGACCGCAATGCCCGAGAGAGCGGTGGCGGCCTCGCGGATCGCGTCGATGGAAATGTGCCGCGCCCGGTCGGTGATGTGGGCGACGTCCCTCGTGTCGTTCATCCGCGCGACGCTCGCAGAGCCGAAATCTGCGCGGACAAGTCGTCGAGGCGCGAGATCACCTCGTCGTGCCGCGACGTTTCCGGCGTCGGCTTCTTCGCGAAGAAACAGATGCTGCCGCCGGGCTCGAGGACGGCGCGGTCGATATCGTCGAGCGAGGAGAATCCCTGCTTGTGCGCCGCTGTTTCCAGCTCCGCGCGTGTGATGAGCTCGTGCTTGAGGCGATCGAGCTTCAGCATGCCGTTCTCGATCAGTACGTCGGCGTCGCCCGCGAGGAAATGGTCCATCCGATCGTGGCCGTAGAGAAACTTCGCGACGCCGTAGTTCACCAGAAGGAGCGTCGCCGCGCCGATGAGCCCCCCGGTGACGGTGTTGTCTTCGCCGATGATCGCGTTCTGCACGGTGTTGGAAATCGTCAGCAAAACCACCAGGTCGAACGGATTGAGCTGCGCCAGCTCGCGTTTGCCCGCCAGCCGCAAGCCCACGACGAGGAAGATATATACCACGATGGGCCGAATGATTTTCTCGGCCACGGGCAGCCCAAGGACGAACATGTCGGCGACAAGCTTGCTATGCATGCCGCCCATGCTAGCGGAAGCCGGGGGGTTTGTGAGCCCAAAGCGGTACAATTCGGGCTCACATGCGGCGTCTGGCGCTTGTTTTCGTCGTGGCGGGTGCGATGCTCTGCGAGGCTCGCATGAGCGCGCAGGAGCCGCCGCCGCGCATCGGGCCGTTCGTCGTCGATCTGCGCGCGACGGTCCCGATGTTTCCCGACGACTCGCAGCAGCTGGCCGCGAGCCGCAGTCCCAGCTGGACGCTGGCCGACCTTCCCGGCCGCGGCTGGGGCGGCCAGGTGGGGCTTCACGTGTATCTCCTGCGATGGAAGGCGGTCACGTTCGGCATTGGCGGCGAGGTGATCGTGGCCCGCGCCAGCACCACGCCGCCAGAAGGTTCGTCGTCGCAGGTCGCGGTGGAGGAGCAGCTGGTGTCGGCCGCGCCACAACTGTCGTTGAATTTCGGCTCGGGCCACGGGTGGAGCTATCTGAGCGGAGGCATCGGGCGGTCGGTGTGGTCCCTTCATGAGACCGGACTCGAGCCGACCAGCGCCGATGTGGAACGCCTGCAGACCATCAACTACGGCGGCGGCGCGCGGTGGTTCATCAAGAAGCATCTGGCATTCAGCCTCGACCTGCACATCTACGAGATTCAGGCCGGCACGCCCGTGCCTCCGCTCCCAGGAAGCCCTCGCAGCCGGATGGTGATCATCGGCGCAGGTGTCTCGCTCAAGTAGGCCGTTCGATCACGATCTGGTCAGGGCGATGTTCCCGCTGCTGGCGAAGGGCGGCGTACAGGTCGCGGACGACAGCGCGTAGTTGCCAGCCAAACTCGATGTCGTGCTCCCGATTGTCGCCGTCATGGTGCCGCCGAGCTGGCCGACACAGGCCGGCTGTGACGGAATGCCCCCGGGGCTGACCGAAATCGTATACGCCAGAGACGATCCTGTAAGCGTGCCCGTCAGGACGCCGTTCAATAACACGATGCCGTTGGGCAGCCGCACAAGCACCGGTCCTGAGACGGCGGAAGCGGTCTGCGTCAGCGTCCAGGTCATCGGTGCCGCAACGCCTTGCACGTTGAAATCCCCTCTCCACGTGCCGGTGAGGTCAAGCGGGGCTGAGGGCGACGGCCCGCTCACCGATCGGAGCGAAGTGCAGCCGGCGCACAGCAGCGCGATCGCCATCAGCACAAGAGTTCTTCGGGGCATAAGCTATGAGCGATCGTACCATATGCACAGTCCATTCCCGTTCGTACAGAGGGCCGCGACCTCTTCAGCGGGCTGGCTGACGATCCTCAGCACTGACCCATCGATATCCCTCTTCCACCAAACCGCGCCACACATGTCCGCCTTCGCAGAGTCGGACGAACGCGGGTGTGGTTTTGGTCGGTCGATGAAATGCAGTTCTCGGAACGGGGACAACTACCGTTGCTCGGACGCAGATGCCCACGATGCGGCGACCTGTCTCGCGACGAATGCGGCGCCGGCGGCGTTCCAATGGCTGTCCTCTGGCGCATACAGCACCTCGCCGGCCGCTGCAGCGCGGCGCATCGGCCCGGTCAGCGACACGAAATCGATGCCCGCGTTGCGGCAGAACGCGGCCAACCGTGTTTCCAGGTCCCACGGGTGCCATCGAGTGCAAGGACTGCCCGCAGGAAAGCGGCAGAAATCGCCGTACACCCGAAACTTCATTGGCACGAAGAACACAATCAGCTTGATCCCCCGTTGGCGGGCGATCTCGTCTCCGCGACGCAAGGTCGCTTTGGTTGTTTCGAATCGCGCGGATTCGTAGTCGCCTAGGGTGCGAGTGGCGTAAAAATCGAAGAAGAAGAACCGATGGTCGGCGCCGCCGCGGTCGCGGAACCATCCGAAGCTATCGATGCCATTTGGCACGAGCCAATCGGATGTCTCTCGCAACTGCCAGAACACGTTCATGGTGAAGGACCGGTCGAGAAAGTCGTGCCACCTGCGAGGCGCCGATATCGACGACCTGGGAGCCGGCAAGCCCTGTTCGTAGGCCATCGCGTTCTCGAAGTTCTGATCGTCGTCCAGGTCGTTGCCCTCGAAGAAGAACCACGGGACCATTTGGGGCTTGAGGGGGAGGGCGTACGTCTCGAGCACTTTCAGCTCCTGCAGCGATCCGTAGCCAGAGACGCCGAGGTTCACGACGGCGCGGCCCGTCAACTCCTGTAACCGCACCGCGACAGTCTCCTCGTCCGAGACGTACGCGCCTTCGACATACGAGTCGCCGATGAGCGCGAGATCGGCTCGGTCGAGGTCTGCGCGATTGCGAAATCCGCGGCCGTCAGTGGAGAAGGACTGCCGATATGCCGAGCGGATCGGCAGGTTGAAGTATTGGGCCATATTGCTCCGCGGCCGACCCGACCAGTGCGCGTGCGGGGGACGTCGAAACGAAAACTCGTGATCCTCGACAAAATCGACCGCCGGTCCGTTCCAGTCTCCTGTGAGGGCGCCACGGAGCCGGCCGTAGTCGATCCATCCGGCGATCGCCGATACCTCCAGGATCACGACACCAAGCCCCATCGCCAGCGTCACCGCGACCGCGCGGAAGAGCGCCACGCGCCGTTGTCGCGAACAGAGGACGGCGACGCTCCACGTGCCCGCGTAGGTCCACGCGACGGCCGCCGCGAAAGCCGGGCTCGTCAGCTGAATCGCCCACGGTTCAGTCCGGCGTCCCAACCAGCCGGCCGCGGCCCAGAACGCCGCAATGGAGAGAAGCCACACGACGAAGGGGCTCCGTTGACGGAAGCGACCACGGTTCATCGACATGAGATGACCCATACTATGTCTCGAAGCGGCGGACAAAGAGCCGGACGCTACGGACCCGAGAGGATGCCGTCAGCCAGTCGCAGCACGCGCGTGGCGAACGCCCGTGCGAATTCTTCATCATGAGTGGTGATGAGGAGCGTGCGGCCCTGGCGGACGAGATCGAGGAGAAGAGCGCCGAGCTCAGCCCGGCGCTCGGGGTCGAGCGCCGCGGTTGGTTCGTCCATGAGCAGGACTCGCGGATTGACGGCGAGCGCGCGTGCGATGGCCACGCGCTGCGCCTCGCCGCCCGACAGCTCGCGCGGCAGGGCCATGGCCCGGTGTTCCACACCGAACACTTTCAGCAACTCGCGTGCGCGTTCTTGTGCTTCGGGGCGGCGAATACCATACGCGTGCACGGGCGCGAGCCACACGTTGTCGAGCGCGGTCAGGTGCTCGAACAGACAGTGAGATTGAAACACCATGCCAATCTTGCGTCGCAGTTGATGCAACGTGGCTGCATTGAGCGGCACGCCTTCCACCAAAACGCCGCCGGCGTCGCACGCGTCGAGCCCGGCGATGGCCCGCAGGATGGTCGTCTTGCCGGCACCTGACGATCCCTTGATGGCAACCAATTCGCCCTGGCCGACCTCGAAGCTGACACCCCGCAGAATCGGCCGCGCGCCGCGCCGCACGTGCACCTCGCGGACCTGGAGAACCGGCGCCGTCACGGCGTCGCAGCCTTCCAGCGCCGCTCGAGCGCTCGTGCGAGGGCGGCCAGCGGCAGCGACATCGCCAGGTAGAGCGCGGCGCAGAGCAACCCGGGAATCACCCAGCTGCCAACGTTGGTCGCGAAGATCTGCGTCTGCTTGGTGAGCTCCATCACCGTGAGCACGGACACGAGCGACGAATCCTTCAGCAGCGCGATGAAGTCGTTGGTCATGGGCGCCAGGGCCAGTCGAAACGCCTGCGGACCGCGGACGAACGTCAGCACTTGCCGTTCGCTGAGGCCGAGCGTTCGAGCGGCTTCGAGCTGTCCTGTCGCGACCGCCTCGAGCGCCGCGCGATAGAGTTCGCTTTCGTAGGCGGCGTAGTTCAGGGCCAGCCCCAGAAAGGCCGCGCCAAACGCGGGGAGCCGAATCGCCGCGGCGATCCCGTAGTAGAGCACGAAGAGCTGCAGCAGAATCGGCGTCCCGCGCATGATCTCCACATATGCGGTCAGCGCGAACCCGAGCAGTCGGCCGCCGTACACGCGGCCCGTCGCAATCAGGACGCCGAGGGCGACGGCCAGGCCCATCGAGAGACACGACAACACGACGGTGACGGCCGACGCCCGGACAAGCGACGGCAGATAGCGGAGCGTGGCGTTCCAACGGGACGTCGCGGCGACACTGTCCGGCGGGACGCTGCTCTCATCGCGGTCCCGATCGAGGTCGATGACCGGCGCCACCGGTTCGCCCGCCAACAGCCGGGCGTACAGCTTCGGCTGGTCGTCATTCCAGACGCCCCACTTGCGAAAGATGCGCTCGAGCGATCCGTCGCGCATCGCGCCGCGGAGGATCTCGTTGCACTGGTCGCGCAGGGTTGCCTGTGTCGCGGCGAGCACGCCGACGTAGTGCCCGATGGCCACCGTGTCCGGTTGAATGGTGAAGTTGTTCAGCAGCCGGCGCCGTCGTTCGGCGAGGACGTTATCGAGCAGGACGGCGTCCACGCGCCCCAGCACCAGATCGGTGTAGGGGTGCAGGTCGTCTTCGTACGAAATCACCTGGATGCCACGATCGCGCTCCGCGCGCAGGAGGATGTCATAGGCAATCGTCCCGCCGAGCGTCGCGATCTTCCGGCCCCGCAAGTCGGCGAGTGTCCGGAAGCGCGAAGCGTCAGACGTCCGGACGCTCAACACTTCGCGGAACTCGTAGTACGGAATCGTGGGTGACAGCGTCGCGCGGCGCGTCGCGGTGTCCTCGATGCCGCTCAGCCCGATCTCGGCGTCGCCTCGCTCGATGGACTGGTCGATCGACGTGAAGGTGATCATGACGAACTGAGGCGGGCGCCCAAGTGTGCGGGCCAGCAGGTTGGCGATGTCCACGTCGAAGCCGGCAACCGTCTCGGGATGAGAGGGGTCGGCCTCGACAAACGGCGCACCGCCTTCGGCGTCGCCGGCCCAGCGAAAGGCCGGCGCCGGTTGGGCGTACGCGACGGACCCCGCCAACGACAAGGTCGACAGGGTAAGGATGAGCTCGCACACGCGGCGAGCCTGGCTGGATCGTGCTTTCAAAAATGTCACAACCCAGGTCGGATCTGAGACATCGATATCGACCTCTGTATGAGATGGCGTGCAGCGTTGGTCAGTTTGATCCGGCACCACAATTGCGAGTGGCGAAGTATGTTTCCCATGACCGATTCCGCGCCAGCTTTCGGCCGCCTCCTCATCGTCGACGACGATGATTCGACGACGGAGACGTTTGCACGCATCCTCACGCTCGAAGGCTACGAGGTGAGGACGGCGACCAACGCCGAGTCGGGGCTTCGCGAAATCGAGTCAGGCTATCCCGACGCCATCATTCTCGACCTCAGGATGCCCTTCATCAATGGTCTCGGCTTGCTCTATCGCCTCCGCGCCGTCGAGCCCAATCGCCGGACCCCGGTCGTCATCGTGACCGGCGATCAGTGTCTCGACGACACCGTGATCGACGAGGCCCGCGGGCTTGGCGCCGAAATCCGCTTCAAACCGCTCTGGCTCGAAGACCTCGTGGATGTCGCCCGCACGCTCGTCCGGGCCAGCCGCGAGCAGCTGCACTAAGCTAAGCCCGTTCCCATTCCCGCCGGGCCCGCGAGCCGGAGTAGAATATCCCCGAGGTCTGTGCTATGGGCGCAAAACGCTGCCTTTCGATTGCGGGTGTGCTTCTGGCGGTCGTCGTACTTGGCGTGTGGAGCATTCGGGTCTCGGGGCAGACAGCTCCGGCGCCAACGGCGCACCAGCAGCATGCGGCGCCTGCGAAGCCGTCGGCGTCTGTCACGACGACGACGCCCGTTGCCGCGAAACCGGTTGGACCGTTCAAGCAGGCGAACTTACCACCGCTGCCGTTCGGCCCCCGCGACCCGCTTCCACGGCCGCCTCAGGTCGTCGCGGCCGTCTTCCGGTTTGCCGCCGAGCACCCGGAAATCCTGAACTACGTGCCATGCTTCTGCGGCTGCGATCACATGGGGCACAAGGGCAACACAGACTGCTTCGTGAAGTCGCGTGCGGCCAACGGCGACGTCCTGCAGTGGGAGCCGCACGGCACCGAATGCCAGGTGTGCATCGACGTCGGACAGCAGGCGATGCAGATGTACTCGTCGGGAGCGTCGGTTCGCGACATCCGCACGGCCATCGAGAAGAAGTACGCCGGCACGTATCAGAATCGGACGCCGACGCCGCCGCCGCCAGCCAAGTAAGTTCGCGGCATCACACCGGGTGCGGCACCAGCGAAATGACCTGACGCGGGGCCGGCGGGGGTGTCGAGGGACCGGACACCTCGGGCATGTCCCCGGTGTCGGGCCGGAGATATTGATGCTGGTGCGGCTTGATGGTGGCCAGCAGTTCCTTCCGCGTCTTGATGTGCAGCGGCCGTCCCAGGTGGATCTTGCCCATTCTGGCCATCAACGACTCCGGGATGGCGTTCGCGAACATGAACATGGGCCACGTGAAGCCCGGGCCGTTCAGCTTGCGTAGTTTCCAGGCCCACATGCCGATCGCGCCGAGCCGCCACACCGTCGGCGCCCACCAGCTGGCCTGACCGGGGCGCAGGTTCATCTTCCAGCACTTCATCATCAGCTGCCACTGCAGCGGCGTCAGCTCGCGCGTTTCCGCGACGCCCTTCTGCGCCTCCATCCGTGTGTCGTGGAGCGGCGTGAAGATGGACGGGATGAAGAACGCAAAAAGTCCCCGCCGCTCGACCTCGTAAATGAGGTCAATCGTCGCCTTCACGTCTTCGTCGGTCTCGCCAGGATTCCCGATGATGAGGGTCATCGCGGGAAACCAGTTGTTCTTGTTGAGCACTTCGAGCCCCCGAACGACGACGCTCGGCCACTCGTCGATCGGAAACGGCACGGCCTTGCTCGGCATGATTTGCTTGGCCATGCGTACCGAACCTGTTTCCAGGCCGACAAGCGGCACCAGCGCCTTGTGGTTCGGGTGCGTGCTGAGGTACGGCAGATGGATCGGGCTCTTGTCGAGACACACGTCCGAGATCTGCCGAATCATGACGGGATCGACGACGGCCGGCGCGATGGTCGAGTGGCTGAGCACATGTTGCTCGACGCCCGGAGTGTTGACGATATCGGCGTAGAGATCGACGAGCGCCTCCCGGTTCGGAAAATAGAACGGCGTCGACGTGTGCACCTGGCCCCAGATGAACATGTCTTCGGTCGCCAGCGAAATCTGCTTGTTGCCGTCGCGCACGTTGGCGCGAACGGCCCCCATGATCTTGTCCTTCGGCAGGTCGATCTGCGGGTTGAGATCCGGCACGCAGAACTGGCACCGGCGGCCGCATCCGGTGGTCATCTCCACGACGCCGAACGTCGTGCGCTTGTCGGGAAAGAGAATCTCGTTGCGATCTTTCGGGTGCGACACGTCCATCTGCCGCGGCAGGTCTTCGCCGGCGATCGCACGATCGAAGAGCGCCAGCACGTCCACCGACTCGCTCCGTCCCTCGACGACGCAATCGACGCTCAGGTCGTCCCACGAATTGGTCTGGGTGATTTGCCAGCCGCCCGAGCCGCCGACGATCACCTTGAATTGCCGGCGATACGGATTGTCCTTGATCGTCGTAAACAGCTCGCGGGCGTAGTGGGAGTTGATGGGCTGCTGCGACGACCCGAAAATGGACGTGTAGACGCCGGCGGCAAACGTCACGCCGAGCGGATTGTGCGTCGAGACCGCGACGATGCGCGTGTCGGGCCCGACGAACTTGTGCAGATCGGCCGGGTAACAGCACGCGAGGTCTTCGGCCGGATAGTGGCGCAGGAGCGAGGCTTCGAGAACCCGGACGCCGGCGGGCATGTACTTGGCCGATCCGTCGCCGTTGTATTCGACGTTGCGCCACTCGGGGTATTTCCTGTTCAGGATGCCCTCGAGCCACATCGGCAGGGAGGCCATGCTCATCTGAATGAAATAGCCGGCGTGGTCGATGATCTCCGTGAGTGGCGCCGTCAGCACGATCCGCGCGCCGCGCGGCGCTCCGCCGTTCACAGGCGTAACGTCAGATGCCGTTGTCTGCATAAGGTTTAATGGCCCGCTAGTGTGTAATTGTGGTCGCAGATACCGTAATACTAGGTGTGCCCTGAGGTCAACAAACGGCGGGAGAAGGCGAGAAGGGTCCAGGGCGCGCGGCACCCTGGACCCTGAAGCTGAGACCCTGAAAAGCTCCGGTCTTAATTCACCGCGAAGCAGTACAGCAGGCCGGCCCCGCCCGTGCTGACCAGGTTTGCCTGGCTGCAGCCGCGGCTCGGGTGCGTGGAGTTCCACGAGCCGTTGCCGCCGCCCTGCTTGTCGTGGTGCCCGAGCTGCGCCGATGGGCCCGGTGCCGGGGGAGCGGCCGGAGGAGCGGCGCCTCGTGCGGGTGGTTCGATATGGGCGTTGCTCGTCCAGTTGTTGCAGGTGTGGTCCGCCGCGTCGGTGTACGCACGGCCGTCGGGCTGCGAACCGGTCAGGATGTCGTGCTGGTTCGGCATGTCGCCCACACCGTTGACCGTCGCGTTCTTTTCGCTCAGCGAGATCTGCTTGCCGAGGGCGTTGCCGAGCCGCGCCTGCTCGATGGTGTCGCCGTGCAGCTCGGCGACGGTCTGCCGATGCGCCCGCCCCGGGCGTTGTACCACGGGCCGTTGCCGATGCGGTCGCGCGCGTTGACCGCGCCCGGGCCCTGGGTGCTCAGATAGGCGTGCCAGACGACCGGTGCGCCGCGTCCGGCGGCCGTCCCCAGCTGCTGGCAGTAGGCATCGGCGCCGGCCATCCCGCCGTAGTTCGCGCCGTCCCCCTTGGGCACGCTGGTGATGAAGAAGGACATCGGCTGCGGCGGCCCGCCTGGGCCGCGGCCCGCTGCCCGGCGCCGGGGGCTGCTGGGCGAGCACGAGATACGAACCCGCGAGCAGCGCGATGGTCAGTGCCCCGATGTGCATGGACAGTCTTGATAGTCTTGGATTTACTCATGGCCACTCTCTCGTTCGTATGCCGAGACGACCCCTGATGGCCGCTCGCCTGTAAAGCGGGCATCTTACCTGACGTCCGCCTCTTCGTCTACAGCCACGACCCCGCGGGTTCGCCAGCCAGCCAACTCAGAGTCGGCGGCGCGTCCCACTTCGGCCACGGGCGGAGTCATAAGGCTGGGCCGGCACCGGACGACCGAACACCGGCGAGCTGGCCAAAATCACGTTGGGGTACTGGTGCGGAAGAGGGGATTTGAACCCCCACTGGATTGCTCCAACTAGCTCCTGAGGCTAGCGCGTCTGCCGTTCCGCCACTTCCGCAAGTGGTGAGAATGCTGTCGCTCCGATTGAACGGAGGCAACGTTTCAGTATAGCGGAACGGCCGAGGAATGGTCGACGTCGCGCGTCGGCTCCGTGCGAGAATTGGTGGTTCCTGACTGGAGACCATCATGGCTCGCCGCGGATTCACCGTCGTCTTCACCGTGCTCGGCTTCGCGTTGTTCGTGTCGATGGCCGGGTTCCTTCTGCTGTACTTCCTCGTCGGCCGCGAACCGGCCGTGGCGTCCAATACCACGCTCGTGCTCAAGGTCGGCGGCGATCTCGCTGAGGCGGCGCCCGCCAACGTCGTCGGGTACCTGCGCGGCGCGAACGGGCCGACCGTGCGCACCATCGTCGACAACCTGCGCAAGGCGAGCGTCGACTCGCGCGTGTCGTCGGTGCTGCTGAAACCCTCGGGATTCGACTTCCCGTACTGGGGCAAGGTCCAGGAAATCCGCGACGCGGTCGTCGAGTTCAAGAAGTCGGGCAAGCCGGTCTACGCCTACCTGGAGTACGGCGGCGATCGCGAGTACTACCTCGCCACCGCGGCCGACCGCATCTTTCTGATGCCGTCGAGCCCGCTCGATCTCAACGGCGTGGCCACCTACCAGGTGTTCCTGCGCGGCACGTTCGACAAGATCGGCGCGTATCCCGATCTGCACCACATCGGCGACTACAAGACCGCGTCGAACCAGTTGACCGAGAAGGGCTACACGCGCGCGCACAAAGAGATGGACGAGTCGCTCAACCGCGATTTGTACGAGCAGTTCGTGCGCGGCATCGCCGACGGCCGCAAGAAGAACGACGCCGACGTCCGGCGCCTCCTCGACGACGGTCCGTTTCTGCCCGAAGACGCCCTGCGCGCCGGCCTCGTCGACGATCTGGCGTACCAGGACCAGGTGGAAGACCGGTTGGCCGGAGCCCGCAAGTCGGCGACGGCCGCGGCGCGTCCGAGGGCCGTTTGAGAAGATCGACGGCGACGACATACGCCCGCATCAGCACGCGCATCGCTCGGATTGAACCGCGGATCCGCGCATCGGCGTGATCTACATCACCGGAGTGATCAACAGCGGCAAGAGCGGCGTACGACCCGCTCAACGGCGCCGTCGTCGGATCGGACACGCTCGTCGACTCCATTCGTCCAGGCCCGGCGTGACAGCTCGTTGCGCGCGATCGTGCTCCGCATCGACAGCCCCGGAGGATCGACGATCGCCTCCGACGCCATCTGGCGCGAGCTGATGATTGCCAGAAACGAACGGGCCGATCGCCCGATTGTCGCCTCGATGTCGGACCTGGCCGCGTCGGGCGGCTACTACATCGCGATGCCCGCGCAGGTCATCGTCGCGCAGCCGTCGACGCTGACGGGATCGATCGGGATCTTCGGCGGCAAGATCGTGACCGGCGGCGTCTACGAAAAGCTCGGCGCGCACATCGAGGCGACGAGTATCGGGAAACACGCCGAGATGAATTCGCCCGTGCGGCCGTACAACGCCGAGGAGCGCCGCAAACTCGAAGAGCAACTGCAGGCGTTCTACGACCAGTTCATCGAGAAGGTCGCGACGTCGCGCCACACCACCCCGGAAAAGATCGACGCAATCGCGCAGGGCCGCGTCTGGACAGGCCGCCAGGCGAAGCAGAACGGCCTGGTCGACGCGCTCGGCGGCCTCGACACGGCCGTGGCGCTGGCCAAGCAGCGGGCCAAGATCGCTGCCGACAGCGAAGTGGAGCTCGTCGTCTATCCGCCACGCAAGAGCTTCTACGAGATGCTGAGCGACCAATTGGGGGAGCGAGCGAGCAGGCCGCGGTCAGCGCCTGGCTGTCCGCGAACCTGTCGAAGGGCGAGCTCGATGCGCTGCGGCTGATGCGCGGCCCGCTGTCGACGTTCCGCCGCGGCGAACTGCTCGCGCTGATGCCGCTGACGTTCTTACGGTGAGTCGGGTTAGTGGCTCGGGCTCGTGATTCGTAGGGCTCTCTGCAGCCCGAAGTCGTGCGAGCCACTAGCCACTGACTCTACGCCGACGGCCTTCTGCAGCGTCTCGCGGTTGACTTCGATCTTCATCCGCTGCTTGGCCTTCATCATGTAGGCGCCGAAGAATCGGTTGCGGCGGTCGGCCAGGAGCTCGTCGCGGAACTTGTCTCGCGCCAGCGTGAAGTCGGCCGGCGTCACTTCCTGCTTTTCGACCACTTTGAAGACCGCGGTGCCGTTGTCGACGGCGATGGGATCGCTCGTCGCCCCGACGGCCATCCGGAAGGCCGCGTCTTCCACGGCTGGCGCCACGCCAAGGTCCGGGATCGGAGCACCGCGGGCGATGAGCTCGGTGGTTTTCGCCTCGACGCCCGCGGCCTTCGCGGCTTTCTCGAAGTCCGGCGCGCTCTTCAGTTTGGCGGCCACCTCGGCCGCCTTCTGCTTGCTGAGATCGCGCGCCTTCTGCTTGATGACTTCGTCGCGCACGCGTTCCTTCACTTCCTCCAGCTTCGGCGCGTACGGATCCTGCTTGGCCACCAGCGTGACGAACGCATAGCCGCGCGAGGCGCGCAGGGCGGGCGAGACGTCGCCGACCTTCATCTCGAAGGCCCGGCTCGCGGCTTCCGGCGACGGACCGAGGCCCAGAATCGGTTCGTCGCGTGCGAAGAACCCGGATTCCTGAACCGCCAGGCCCTGCGCCTTGCCGACTTTATCGAGGTCGGCCGGCTTGCTGATTTGCTTCTCGATGCTCGCGGCGAGATCGCCCGCCTGCGCCTGTGCACGCTCGTAGGAGAGCTGGTCGGAGAGCTGCTGGCGCATCTCGGCGAGCGTCCTCACCGTGCCGGGCTTCTTGTCGGTCACCATGATGATGTCGTACCCGAACTGCGTCTTCACGACGTCGCTCACTTGTCCCGGCTGCAGCGTGAACGCCACCTGATCGAACTCGGGGACCATCCGGCCGCGCGCGAAGTAGTCGAGGTCGCCGCCGTTTTTCGCGCTCGTCTCGTCCTCGGAAAATTTCGTCGCCAGCGCGCCGAAGTCGGCGCCCGCTTTCGCCTGCTTCAGCACGTCTTCGGCTTTGGCTTTGACGGCGGCGTCGTCTTTGCCCTCGGTCCGGAGGAGGATGTGACTCGCGCGCACCTGTTCGGGCGTCGAGTACTGATCCAGGTTGTCGTTGTACGCGCGCTCGACGTCGGCGGGCGGGACGACGACCTTCGCGCGCAGCGCGTCGGTGTCGACCAACAGGAACCGGATCTTCCGCTTCTCCGCAATCTTGAAGTCGCCGGCGTGCGCGGCAAAGTGGGCGGCGATCTCGGGATCGGTCGCGGTCACCTGCGCCCGGAAGCTGTCGGCCGTGAAGCTGACGACGGAGAGCTTCACTTTGTCGTTGCGGCGGCGATACTCCTGCTCGAGCTCCTTGTCGGCCACCGACAGCCAGTCGGTGAGCGACGCGCGGAGCTTCTCGACCGTCAGGCTCCGGCGGATCCCTTGCTCGAAGTCGGCCGGCGTCATGGGCGGTCGCTGCACTCTGAGGAGCTGCTGGTAACGCTGGTCGCCGATGAAGTGGCCGTTGTCCTGAAAGGCGGGAATCGCCAGGATGCGCTGGCGCACTTCTTCGTCGCTCACCTGGATCCCAATCCGCGCCGCCTCGGCGACGGAGGCCTGCTCATCGACCATCTGCTGCAGGATCTGCTGCTCGATGCCGAGCTGCTTGAGGAGCTGCTCGTTCATGTTGCCGCCGTACGACGAGCGGTACGCCTGCAGCTGCGCCTGGTAGGTGCGCCGGAACTCTCCGGAGGTGATGGCGTGCCCTTCGACGCTGGCGATGGTGTCGCCGGCGGTCGGGTCGGTGGCGGATCCGGTCAGGAAATCGGGGATGTAGAAGACGATGAACGCCAGGACCACGAGGACGAGGCTCCATTGGAGCCACGCCCTGTGCCGGCGCATACGGTCGAGCATGGTCATGGGGATCTCCGGAAACCTTGATGGTACGCCATGATCTTCCGCCGTGGCAAGAGAGTTACCGGCGTCCGTGTGGTATATTTGCCGTGGATAGAATAACTTAGGCCCAGCGTGGCGCTGGGTGTTGCTGCCCGAATGTCGCTTTGAGCCGAGCCACCAGCGTGTCGACACGACGACCGCCGAATCACACGGTCGGTTCCGTCAGAAAGCGCGGATCCAAATTGCGGCGGGCCGGCCGCACGCAGGCGGCGCCGGGTCTTGATCTGGCGGGCCGTCTCCGCGCGACTCAGCGTCAGCTCCGCAGTCTTATCGAGCGGCGCGAGGCGCTGCTCGATCTGGTCCACGCGGTCAACACCACGCTCGATCCCGCCGAAATCGCCGAGCTCGTCGTCGAGCGTGCCGCCACGTGGGTGCCCGCGTCCTGTTGGGCCGCGGTGTCGTCGGACTTGTCGGGAAGCCTGTCCGTGCTGGCGGGTCGAGGCCTCGTGCCGGAGATGGCGCCGGCGCTGCACGGCGTCGCGAATTGGGTGATGCGTCACGGCGCGCCGTTTGCGAGCGAGAATCTGAGCGGTGACGCGCGCGCGCGAAGCGAGTGGCTGGGAGCGGTGCTGGCGCTTCCGCTCAGCTGCCGCGGCCGCCATGTGGGCGCCCTGATCGGCTTCGACCGTGCGGCATCGTCCAGGAAACCGCAGCTCACGCCGGGCGTGCTGCGGGCGCTCGGCGCGTTGCTCGAGCCGGCGGCGGTCGCCCTCGAGAGCGCCTTGCGGCTGAAGCGTGCTGAAGCGCTCTCGGTGACAGACGATCTGACGCGCCTGTACAACTCCCGGTACCTGAACTCCGTGCTGCGGCGGGAAACCAAGCGCGCTTCGCGCAGCGGACGGCCACTGTCGCTGCTGTTTATCGATCTCGATGGATTCAAGGGCGTCAACGACGTCCACGGGCACCTGTCGGGCAGTCGCGCGCTCGTGGAAGCGGCCGGCGTGATTCGCGGCTGCGCGCGTGAAACGGACATGGTCGCCAGGTTCGGTGGCGACGAGTTTGCCGTCGTGCTACCCGACACGGGCGGCGAAGGTGCGTTCGCGGTCGGCGAACGTGTCCGCGATCGGATTGCCGCCTATAAGTTTCTGGCTGGAGACGGCCTCGACATCCACTTGACGGCGTCGGTTGGCCTGGCAACGCTGCCCGATGCCGCCGCGTCCGCCGAGGAACTGATCGAGGCTGCCGACAAAGCGATGTACGGAGTGAAGGATTCCGGGAAGAATGGTATTCAGGCCGCCTCCCCTCAAGCCGATAACTAAGTAGCCGGTGGCCAGTGGCCAGCGGCCAGCGGTCGGAAGTGCACAGAACCGCACAGCCTGTGACCACCGACCGCCGACGGCCGACCACTGATCACTGATCACGACAGGAGTTTTCGTTGAGCCTTCGTTCGATGTTGTCCCTGTTCTCGAGTGACCTGGCGATTGATCTGGGCACGGCCAATACCTGCGTTTACGCGCGAGGCAAGGGCATTGTCGTCAACGAGCCATCGATTGTGGCCATCAACAAGGTGAACGGCCGCGTCGAGGCCGTCGGCAAGGACGCCAAGGACATGCTGGGCCGGACGCCCGGCAACATCGTGGCCATCAAGCCGATGAAGGACGGCGTCATCGCCGACTTCGAGGTCACCGAGAAGATGCTGACCTACTTCATCAAGAAGGCGCACAACCGGAACGTCTGGGTGCGGCCGCGCATCGTGATTGGCGTGCCCTCGGAAATCACGCAGGTCGAGAAGCGAGCCGTGAAGGACAGCGCCTACCGGGCGAAGGCGAGCGAGGTCCACCTCGTCGAGGAAGCGATGGCCGCGGCGATTGGCGCCGGGATGCCGATCACGGAGCCGTCGGGCAACATGATTGTCGACATCGGCGGCGGCACGACGGACATCGCCGTCATCTCGCTCGCCGGCATCGTCTACAGCAAGGCCGTGCGCGTGGCCGGCAACGAGATGGACGAAGCGATCATTCAATACATCAAGAAGACGTACAACCTGCTCATCGGCGAGCGGACGGCGGAGGCCATCAAGATCGAAGTCGGATCCGCGTTTCCGCTCGAAGAGCGGATGTCGATGGAGATCAAGGGCCGGCATCTGATCGAGGGCGTGCCCAAGACCATCACGGTCAGCGACGAAGAGATTCGCGAGGCGCTGGCCGAAACCGTCAACGTCATCGTCGACGCGGTGAGGGTTGCGCTCGAGCGGACGCCGCCGGAGCTCTCCGCCGACATCGTCGATCGCGGCATCGTCATGACCGGCGGCGGGTCGCTCTTGAAAAACCTCGACAAACGCCTCCGTGAGGAGACCGGCCTTCCCGTCGCGATGGCCGAGGATCCGCTCTCGTCGGTCGTGCTCGGCGCCGGGAAGATGCTGTCGGATTTCAACCTGCTCAGGAAGATTTCGATCGACTAGTGGCCATCCTGGACATTCGTCAGCGCGCCGGTTACCTGTTTCTGGCGGTCATGCTCGGACACGTCATCCTCATCTCCGCGCAGGTCAACTCGCGCAGCGGCGTGCCCGTGCTCGAGGCGGTCACGTTCGGCGTGTTCGCCGAGGTGCAGCGGGGGAGTTCGACCGGCGTGTCGGGCGTCCGGAGGGTCTGGAACCGGTACGTCGGTCTGCGGGGCGTCGAAGTCGAGAACGCCGAGCTCAGGCAGAAGCTCGATGCCGCGCAGGTGGAGCTTCAGGAACGCCGTGCGCTCGCCGATCGCGCCCAAGGCCTCGAGCGGCTCCTCGAGCTCCGCGATCGGTCGAACTTGCGCACCACCGCCTCCGACGTCATCGCGTCGAGCGCGTCGCCGGATTTTCGGACGCTCACCATCGACAAGGGCGAGAGCCAGGGGTTTCGAACCGACATGGCCGTGATCGCGACGGACGGCGTCGTCGGCCGCATCGTGATGCCCAGCGCACGCGCCTCGAAGGTGCAGTTGCTCATCGACCGGAACGCGGCGGCCGGCGCGCTGATCGCGCGCTCGCGCGCGCAGGGCGTCGTCAAGGGCAGCGGTGACGACCGGTTGCTGCTCGAGTACGTGTCGGAAGCGGCCGACGTCGCCGTCGGCGATCTGGTCGTCACGTCCGGCATCGAAGGCATCTTCCCGAAGGGCTTCACGATCGGCCGGGTGGATGTCGTGGAAAAGGCCGGTCCGTCGTACAAGCGAATTACCGTGAAGCCGGCCGTCGATTTTTCGTCGATCGAAAACGTGCTGGTCGTGCTGACGCCGACGCCGGTGCGCGAGGCCGAGGAGGGCCACGAGTGAGAGCAGCCGGGGTGGCCCTGGCGATTGCCATCGCTCTGGCGCTCCAAACCACGCTGACCCGCTTTATCGTGCGCGGAACCGTGGCCGTCGATCTCGTGTTGGTGGTGGTGATCTACGTGGCCCTGTCGTCGGGTTCGGTGACGGGCCTCGTGGCGGGAACGGTCGCCGGGCTGGTGCAGGACTCGCTCTCGACCGGCGTCATCGGCATCGGCGGACTCGCGAAAACGGTGGTCGGCTTTCTGGCGGGCATCGTCGGCACGCAGTTCATCGTGGCGCGGCCGCTGCCCCGCTTCGTCGTGTTTTTCGTGGCGACGGTGTTGCACCAGGTGATGACGATTGGCCTGGGCGTGGTCCTCGGGTTGCGGCCGTTTGGGGCGCCCTACGCCGCCGTCGCCGGACAGGCGCTCGGGAACGCGCTCGTGGGCGTGGCTGCGTTTCAGCTGGTCGAGCTGCTGCCGGGGGCGGTGGCGCGACGCAGAGCGGCAAGAACGCGGTTGCGCCGATAGGGGGCAGGAAGCAGAATGAACACGTGATTGCCGTTGAGGATCGCCGCAAGGCGCAGGTCCGGCTCAGCGGGCTGCAGTACATCATCGCGATGACCTTTGCGGTGCTCGCGGTGAGCTTCTGGGTCCTGCAGGTCGTGCAGCACGCGAAGTTCGAGGAGCTCGCGGAGAACAACCATCAGCGGACCCTGGCGCTGCGGGCGCCGCGCGGCCTCGTGTTTGATCGTCACGGCCGGGTCATGGTTGAAAACCGCAGCTCGTACAGCATCTCGATCGTCCGGGAACACACCAAGAATCTCGATCGCACCATCCGGATCCTCGCGTCCGTGATTGGACTCGACGAATCGGGCGTGCGCACCATTGTCGATCGCCACCGCCGCGAGCCCACCTACCGGCCCATCACCATCATCCAGGATGCGTCGCTTGCGCAGGTTGCCTCAGTCACCGCGCGCCGCCTCGACTTCGAGCTCCCCGACGTCGTCGTCGAGGAGGTGCCGACGCGGCGGTATCCCGAGACGATGGCGGCTCACCTGTTCGGGTACGTCGGCGAAGTCAGCGACGCACAGGTCGCCGACGACAACTCGCTCAAGAGCGGCGACATCACGGGCCAGTCGGGCATCGAGAAGGTGTACAACGCGTACCTCATGGGCGACGACGGCGCCAGGCGGGTGGTGGTCAACAGCGTGGGCCGCGAGATTCGCACGCTCGAAGAAGAATCGGCGACTGAAGGCAAGCGGCTGCAGCTGACGATCGACTACGACGTCCAGAAGGCGATCGAGGACGGGTTCGATCAGCTCGGCTTCAACGGTGCTGCCGTCGTGGTCGACCCGAACAATGGCGACGTACTCGGGTTCACGAGCCGGCCGGCCTACGATCCGAATGCCTTCGCGGCCGGCGGCATCGACCGCGACACCTGGGCGACGCTGACCACCGACGAGGAGCGTCCGATGAACGATCGCGCCATTCAGGGCACCTACTCGCCGGGATCGACGTTCAAAATGGCGGTGGCGACGGCGGCCCTCCAGGAAGGCGTGATTACGCCGGATTTCAAGGTGCACTGCGTTGGCAGCGCGACCTTCTACGGACGTCCGTTCAAGTGCTGGAAGCCGGGCGGCCATGGCACGATGGACCTGCGCCACGCGATCGAGCAGTCGTGCAACGTGTACTTCTACACGATCGGCAACATGACCGGGATCGACAAGATCCACAAGTGGGCGACCTTGCTGGGGCTCGGCGAAAAGAGCGGGATCGATCTTCCGAACGAGCGCGTCGGGCTGATGCCATCGCCCGAGTGGAAGCAGGCGCGATTCAAGGAAAAGTGGTACGCCGGCGAGACCGTGTCGGTGTCGATCGGACAGGGCTCGGTGGCGCTGACGCCAGTCTCGATGGCGGTCTACGCCGCCACGCTGGCCAACGGCGGCACGCGTATCACGCCGCACTTGCTCAAGGCGGTAGACGATGGCAGCGGGTGGAAGCCGGTGCCGCCGCCGCCCCCCAAATCCAGAGCGCCGATCGATCCGGAGAAGCTGCAGGCGATTCGTGACGGCCTGTTCATGGTCGTCAATGGCGCCGGCACCGGGCACAATGCGCAGCTCAAGGGCTACGACGTGTCCGGCAAGACGGGCACGGCGCAGGTGATCTCGAATCAGGGCAAGGAGCGCGCCGGGAAGACGGACAAGGACTTGCGCGACAACGGCTGGTTCGTGTTCTTCGCGCCTCGCGACAAGCCGGAAATTGCCGGTGTCGTGCTCCTCGAGCACGGCATCCACGGATCGAACGCCGCGCTGATCGCGCATCACTTGATGGAGACGTTCTTCGCGAAGAAAGAAGGGCGGCCGCTGCCGCCCAAGCCCGGGTTCAAGGCGAACGTCGTGCCCTAATGTTCGAACGACGCCTCTACTACCACATCGACTGGGCGCTGGTCGCCGCCATGCTCGCGCTCTGCGGGATCGGCGTGGCGATGATCTACAGCACCACCGCCGACCCGACGCGAGTGTCGTCGCGCCTCTGGATCACCCAGCTCTACGCGATTGGGCTGGGGCTGGTGGCGATGGTCGTCACGCTGACGCTCGACTACCGGACGTTCACCGACAAATCACACTTCCTCTATATCGCGCTCCTCGCGGTGCTCCTCTACGTGCTGTTCTTCGGCACCGCGCAGATGGGGGCGCGCCGGTGGATTCCCCTCAGGATGTTCAACCTGCAGCCCTCCGAGTTTGCCAAGGTCGGCGTCGCCCTCGTGCTGGCCAAGTTCTTCGGTGAGAACCGGGGCGAACCCCAGTGGACCGACCTGGCGATCGGCGGTGTGCTCACCCTCATTCCGCTCGCACTCATCGCGAAGGAGCCGGACCTCGGCACGGCCGTGACGCTCCTGCCCGTCTTTCTCGCGATCGCGTATCTCGCCGGCATGCGCCTGCGCATTCTCGGTGTCGTATTCCTGACGCTCATCCTCGCGGCACCCGTCGCCTGGATGTTCGCCCTCAAGCCGTATCAGAAGACACGTATCTCCACATTTCTCGATCCGTCGCAGGATGCCAGGGGCGCCGGCTATCAGCAGATCCAGGCCCGCATCACGGTCGGATCGGGTGGACTCTCGGGCAAGGGCTTCAAGCAGGGGACGCAGGGCCAGTTGCGGTTTCTCCCCGTCGCCCACAACGATTTCATCTTCTCGGTGCTTGCCGAGGAACAGGGGTTCGCCGGCGTCCTCGTGGCGCTCGGCCTTTATTTGTTCGTGATTCTGCGTGCGCTCGAATCGGCCCGTCTGGCCAAAGACCGGCTCGGCGCGTACCTCGTGCTCGGCGTGCTTGCCAGTTTTACCTTCCAGGTGATTTACAACATCACCATGTCGGCCGGACTGGCGCCCGTCAAGGGGCTCACGCTGCCGCTCATGAGTTACGGCGGGTCGTCGATGATTGCGACGCTCGCGGGCTTCGGCCTCGTGCTCAACGTACGCATGCGCAGGTTCACGAACTGAAGGGCAGGATGGTCAGGATGGGCGGGACAGGCGGGACGGGAGGATGGCGCCGCCATCCTGCCTATCCCGCCCATCTTGCCCATTCCGCCAGTCAGGCCCAGGAGTTCGTGCATGACGAAGGAGATGATCATCTCCTCAAACGGCCACGAGACCATCGCGGCCATTCTCGAAGACGACCTGGCCGCCGAAATCTTCGTCGAACGCGAACGGCATCGGGGGGTCGTCGGTAACGTCTACAAAGGCCGGGTCAGCAAGGTCCTCCCCGGCATGCAATCCTCGTTCATCGACATCGGTCTCGAGCGCGACGGGTTTCTCTACGTCGCCGACGTGATCGACACGATGGAGGAGTTCGACAAGCTCGAGTCGGGCGACGAGGACCGCGAGGGTTCGACGGGCGCACCGTCGGCCCGAGCGGAGTCGAGGGTCGACAAGCCCCAGCCGAAGATCGAAGACCTGCTCCGGGAGGGGCAGGAGATCATCGTCCAGGTCGTCAAGGAACCGCTGGGCACCAAAGGCGCCCGGCTGACCTCGCACGTGACGATGCCGGGCCGCTTTCTGGTGTTCATGCCGACGGTCGACCACGTCGGCGTCTCGCGAAAGATCGAGTCGCGCGAGGAACGCGGTCGCCTGCGAGGCATCGTCCGCGAATTCCGTGACGCGCACGGCTTCACCGGCGGCGTGATCATCCGCACCGCTGCGTCCGGCCGCCCCAAGGAAGACATCGTCAGCGACCTCGACGCCTTTCACAAGATCTGGACCGAGATCCGGCAGAAGACCGAGTCGTCTCGCGCCCCGGCCGTGCTCTACCGCGAGTCGAGCATCGTCGGCAGGCTGCTCCGCGATTTGCTGACCGAAGAGTTCCAGGCGATCCGGATCGACAACGCGCAGGAGCATCAGCGCGTGATGGAGCTCGTCGAGCACATCCTGCCCTCGCTCGCGCCCAAGGTAAAGCTCTACAACAAGCCGTTCCCGATTTTCGAAGAGTACGGCGTGCAGGCCGAAATCGACAAAGCGCTCAAGAGCAAGGTGTGGCTCAAGTCCGGCGGCTCGATCGTGATCAACCAGACCGAAGCGCTGGTCGCCATCGACGTCAACACGGGCCGCTTTGTCGGGAAGAAGACGAGCGGCCGGCTCGAGGACACGATCGTCAAGACGAACCTCGAGGCCGTCAAGGAGATCGTCCGCCAGATTCGGCTTCGCGACCTGGGCGGCATCATCGTCCTCGATCTGA
Source organism: uncultured Acidobacteriota bacterium (assembly GCA_963755195.1). Taxonomy (GTDB): domain Bacteria; phylum Acidobacteriota; class Vicinamibacteria; order Vicinamibacterales; family CAVVIG01; genus CAVQJU01. The sequence continues at coordinate 269,026 of CAVWIZ010000006.1, forward strand.
TCGACATGGAGGACAAGAAGAACCGCCAGAAGGTGTACCAGGCCGTCGAGCTGGAGTTGAAGAAGGATCGGTCGCCCTCGAAAGCGCTCCAGGTGTCGGATTTCGGACTCGTGATCATCACGCGAAAGCGCGTCAAGCAGAGCCTGGAGCGCGTGCTCACCGAACCATGCCCGTACTGCTCGGGGACGGGTGTCATCAAGTCGAGCTCGACGATTTGCTACGAGATTCTGAGCGAGGTGAAGAAAGTCGGGCCCGAGCTGAACGGGCACCGCCTGCTGCTCCGGGTCAATCCAGACATCGCGCGCGCGCTCAAGGAGGAAGAGAGCGCGGTCCTGAGCGATCTCAAGGAATCGCTCGGCAAGGACGTGACGATCAAAGCCGACGTCCAGCTCCACCACGAACAGTTCGACGTGATGGCAGTCTGAAACGCGGAACGGAAAACGAGAAACGCAAAACGCCCTCGTGCGTTTTCCGTTTTCCGTTTTCCGTTCCGCCGTCAGGCGGTCGGCAAGTGCAGCAAGTAGTGGTTGCCGCCCTTGTTGATCCACACGCGAACGAAGTCGCCGCCCTTGAGCATTTCGACTTTGGAGGCGTTCGCGCGCGGCGGCGCATCCTTCTGGACAAGATTGATTTCCGATTGCGGGACGATTGTCACCACCTCACGGCCTTTGACCTGCCCGCGCTGGACGAACTCGACCCAACGTTCCAGCCCCTCGGAGGCGCCTTTGGCGGCCGGCGACGCGGTCTGCGTAGTGAGTCGTACCTGATAAGTGCCGGCCGCGAGCGGCTTGCCGTCGGCCTTCACGCCCTGAGCCAGGCGGACTGATCCGAGGGCGATTTCGCCGGCCGGCGCCGCGGGAGCGGGCGCCGTGGCAGGCTGCGCTTTCGGCGCCGTGTGTCCGTCGGTCCCGGCGCCTCCCTTGGCGGCCGGCTTGCTCGTCGGCGCCTGGGCCCCGATCGCCGCTACGCTTGCCGCGACCATCGCTGCCACCATCGCCACGTGCTTCACATGTTTCACGGCACCCCTCCACACAAAGAATTGACGTCAGACGATCGCTTCATTATACGGCCGGACGCGGCTTCCTGGCTCGGCCGGTGCGTGTCACGCCATCCCCGCGCGCCTGGTGGCCGAACCATCTGATCCGGCCCAGGTCACGCACGCGCGAGCGGGCGATCGTGATGCCCTCTGCGGCCAGCAGCGCGCGCTTGAGCCCTTCGCGGCCGCCGTACCCTCCGACGCGGCCTCCCGCGGCGATCACGCGGTGGCAGGGGACGTCCAGCCTTGCACACTCTCGCATGATATTGCCGACCGCGCGCGCCGCGCGCGGGCGCCCCGCGATCGCCGCAACGTCGCCGTACGTCGCGACGCGGCCTGGAGGAATCCGCCGCACCACCGAGAGCACTCGGGCTGCAAACGACGAACCACGACGCTCACCACGGCCGGGCGTCACATGAGGACCAACGGGTCGATTTCATAGGCGGCCGGATCGAGGGGCGCCACGATCGAGGAAGGCAAGGTTTGCTCGGGCTGCACGTCCCATAGGTTGACGTCGTACGGCAGGTCGAGGCGGGCGCCGGCGCGGTCGAACAGGACGCGCACCTGCGGACGATAGGGGTCCGGCGCATGGATCTGCCGGACGACGGCGATTTCGGCCGTGTTGAGGCGCACCAGATTGCCGATCGGGTAGATGCCGACGAGCTGCACGAATCGCCGGACCAGATGCTGATCGAACTGTGTGCCGTCGTTGCGTTTGAGGACCTGGAGAATGCGGTCGGTGGGGAAGGCCTGCTGGTACGCACGCTGTGAGCGCATGGCGTCGTAGACATCGGCGATGCCGCACAACATCGTGCCCACATTGAGCGACGGCCTCTTGACCTTGTCGGGGTACCCCGACCCGTCCAGTCGCAGGTGGTGCTCGAAGGCCACGACGGGCGCAAGGGCGGGAATATCGGGTGTGCCGCGAAGGATCTCAGCCCCCTCGACCACGTGCCGCTTCATGATCGTGAACTCGGCGTCGGTCAGCTTGTCGGGCTTGTTCAGCACTTCGAGCGGTGTGCGCACCTTGCCGATGTCGTGCATCAAAGCGGCCAGGCCGATCTCCCGTAAGAGCCCTCCGTCGATGCCGAGACCGCGAGCCTGTCCCATGGTCAGGATCGAGACGTTGACCATGTGGGTGAACGTGTAGTTGTCGTAGTTCTTGAGCGTCGTGAGCGCCAGGAGCGCCGTCCGATTCTGGGCCACCGCCTGAGCCAGACCGTCGATCATCGTCTTGGCGACGGTCGCGTCCGGCATCCCTTCGGTCTGCGCGCTGTCCCACACGTCGCTCGCCGCCGACACGGCGTCGCCGTACATCCGCCTGAGCGTCCCGATGTCTGCCATGTCGGCGCCTGCCGACTGATCGACCACGACGCGCCCCACGCGAATGTGCGCGAGAGCCGAAAACGCGGACGTCTCGGTCTTGCCCTCGGCGTCGCCGTGTTCCAGGGCGGTCGTGGCCTCGACGAACTGAGCGAGCTCGTCCAGCGTCACGCCGCGGTCGATCGTGATGCGCTCGATGCCGTTTCGCTGCAATCGCTGGACGAGCGGTCCCATGGCGTCAGCCTTGGCCATCGGCGTGTCGTCCACGATCACCTCGCTGCCGAGCAGCCCGATGACGATGCTCGGCTCGAGGCTGTGCAGCAGTTGCACGGCAGCCGAGAACGCGTTCAGGTTGCGGGCGATGATCGGGTGCCCCTTGGAATACAGCTGTGACGAGCGCAGTGTGGCCGTGAAGCTGCGGAGCAGCTCGTCGGCGAGCTGGACACGCGGCGTCGTCATGACGCTCCCCCGAGCAGGCGCCGCCCTTTCGCGAGGAATGGGCGGGCCGCCGCCCTGATGCGCCGCGACTCCGCGGCCGCCTCCTCGAGCGCACTGAACGCCTCCGGAGTGCCGATGCGCGCCAGCGCGCCGGCCGAAGCCACGCGCAGCGCCGCCGTGCGGCGTGGCGCCCACCATTCGCCCTTCCTGAGCGCTTCGGCCAGCGGCACGATGCCTTCGGGGTCGCGCATCGCCCCGAGCGACTCGATGGCGCGCAGATAGGTTGACGTCAGGCGCCGGTGATCGACATGGCGCAGGATATAGGCGAAGAGCGGTGTGGCGCGCTCGTCACGCAGCACGCTGATCGATTGCATGATGGCGTCGCGCGAGCGCTCGGTGCCGGTCGCCAGCGCCTGCTCGAGCACGCGATACGCCTTCTCCGTGCCGATGTTGAGAATGGCGCGCACGGCCTCGCGCTGCACCTGCGACTCGGTGTCGTTGAGCAGGTCGGTCAGATCCGGCAACGCGTCAATGCCGCCGAACTGGCGCATCAAGTAGATCGCGGTCCGCCGTACGGCGGGATTCTGCGACGATTTCAGCCGTTCAACCGTCCGCCGGCCGACGGCCCCAAACGCAAGCAGAATCGCCGTGAGCCGTTCCCGCGTCCGGCCGCGCTCTTCGAGCGACAGCGCTTCGGCCAGCGGGCGAACGAGTACCTCGCCAAGCGAGACACACATCAGTTTGACCCGCTCGAACGACGCGTCGTCGATGGACGCCATGTGCGTGGCGACGTGCTTCATCATGGATCCGGCCACCAGCAGGTCGATCGCGATCATCGCGTGCTGGCGCCGCTCCGCCGAACTGGCCTTCGAGGTCGCCGCGATGATCACGCCGATGAGCTCCGTCGCGGAGTCGAAGTCGCCGACGAGCAGCAAGTCCTCGAGGGTGCGCGCCACGGGCTCCATCAGCTCGCCCCATCGTGCATCGTCGGGCTCGATGCGGAGCAGGTCGAGCAGCAGCAGGAGGTCGAGCGACCGCAGGGCGCTCGTGGCGACGCTGGCGAGCCATTCGTTCACGCGCTCGGGCGGGTCGTCGCTCGCATGCTCGACATCGATCGCGCGCGTGCGCGCGCCAGACAGCTCGCGGGCGTATTCGTCCGACACGAAGTTCTTGTCCGAATACGAGGTGAGCAGTTTTTGGGCGACGTGATTCCAGACCGTTTCGAAGCCCTCCGCGCCGCCGAGCGGCGACTCCGCCGCCTCGTCGTGCGCGAGGCTGAGTAATCGCTCCCGCTCGTCAGGGTTTTGCACGAGCGTTTGAAAGGCCTGGGCCAGGCGGTCGGTCGGCGTTCCGCCGTCGGCGACGACGTTCTTCGACACGAAATGCGCGATCGTGCGATCGGTCATCCGGCTGACGATGGCGTCCATCACGCGGGCGCCATCGTTGCTGTCCCGGTCCTGGGACATGAGCCCGATGAGCATCTCTGGCGACAACTCGCCGACCGCGGAGGCCATGTTGCGCAGCGTCGGGTCGAGGTGTTCGGCGTCCTGCTTGGAGACGGTGGACAGGAAGCCGCGGATCATTCGCATGAGCGCCGCGGCCTTCGGAACCGTTCCGCCTTCGGTGCGCTCCTCGACCGCGCCCATCATTTCGGCGACGCGGTCCGGGTCGCCCGCAATCCCCAGGAGTTCGGCGATGGCTGTGTCGCTCAAATCGAATGTCGCGCCCGTGGCGAAGCAGGCGACGATGTTCTCCCAGTCGGCCGACTTGCCCGCTCCGCGCTCGCGCAGCACCTGGGCGTAGTCGAGTTCCCGCAACTCGACGTGCCCTCCGGACTTCGCCGTCCAGACGCGGGCGATGCCGCCCTCGTCGCGGACCGATGCCGGTGATCGGCCGAGAAGCGTCAGAAAACTATGCCACCCGCCCAGGTCTCCGCCCGGATGAATCGTGATCTCGGCCACGAGATGATCGTGAAGGAGCGTCGCCAGCTCGACGAGCGACTGGTCCGGCCGGCTCGGCGCGCGCCCGTCGAGCAGCAGCGCGTCGGGAAGGACGGAGATGTGCAGCGGCTGCGCCAGCGTCTGCGCGGAGGTGATGTCCACGATGCGGCCGAGCGTGGCGGCAATGGCCGGATGCGCGGACGGATACAAGAGCACGGCCCGCGCGGCCGCCTTGCACGCGCGCGCAAACTCGATGATGCGCGCGGTGTCTTCGGGAGCGAGCGGTTCGGCGTCGGTCAATCCTGCCATCCTGCCATCCTGCCCATCACAAATACTTCAGGGGGTCGATGTCCACGGACTCGGGATCGACCGCTTCCACGACGGCTCGGGGATGTTCGCCGCGGCTGTCACGATCCCATGTGTTGGTCAACGCCGGCTCCTCGAGCATCTCGCCCTTGGCGTTGGTGATGAGCTTCACCTGCGGCCGGAAGGGATCGGTCGGGTGTTCGGCGGTGACGACGGCGAGCTCGTCCGTGTTGAGGCGCACGAGGTTGCCGACGGGAAACAGTCCCATGAGGTTGACGAAGCGCTTGAGCAGCACCTGATTGAACGCCGGACTGTCCTGTTCGCCCATGATCGCGCGGATGCGCGCGGTCGCGAGTCCCTGCCGGTACGGGCGGTTGCTGCGCAGGGCGTCGAATACGTCGGCGATGCTCACGATCATGGTGCAGAGGTTCAGCTTGCGGCTACCGATTTTTTCGGGTACCCGCTCAGATCCTGCTTCAAGTGGTGCTCGAAGGCCACGATCGGGGCGAGTGCCGGCATCTCCGGCGTGCGGCGCAGGATGTGCGCGCCGTCGACGACGTGGCGCTTCATGATCGTGAATTCTTCCTTCGTCAGCTTGTCTGGCTTGTTGAGCACTTCGAGGGGCGTGTTGACCTTGCCGATGTCGTGCATCAGCGCGGCAAAGCCGAATTCCCGGAGCAGCGTGCCGTCCACGTTGAGCGCGCGCGCCTGGGCCATGGCGAGCGCCGACACGTTCACCATGTGCGTAAAGGTGTAGTTGTCGTATTTCTTCAGCGCCGTGAGCGCCATCAGCGATGTCCGGTCCTGCGTCACGAGCCGGGCGAGGCCATCGATGATCTTGCGGGCGGCCTCGGGATCGGGCTGGTCTCCGGCCTTGGCCGCGTTCCACAGGTTCTCGGCGGTCTCCACGGCGGTGCTGTAGATGCGCCTGGCGGCGGCGATGCCGGCCTGTTCGTCGGAGACGTCCTCGACCACCACCCGGCCGAGCGCGATGTGCCGGATGCCTTTCCCCTGTAGCCGATCGGGCAGGGGCACGGGCGACTTCCTGTCGCTGAGCAGGGCGATCAACCCGCGCACTTCGTCCCGCGTCAGCCCGCGTGACAGGGTGATCTTGTCGATTTCGCGCTCGCGCAGATCTCGTGCGAATCCGACGAGGGTCGCCGTGCCTTTCGGCAGCCGCGCCGCATCGACGATGATCTCGTCGCCGATGAACGCGATGATGACGGACGGGGCCGACTGCAGCGCTTCGAGCGCGGCCGTGCAGAGGGCGTCGATGCCGCGCTGCACCAGCGGGTGGGTCGGCGCGTACAGCTCCGTCCCCCGCAGGGCCGCCGCGAGGCGACGAACGAGGTCTTCGGCCTTTTTCTGCTCCACGCTACCGTCTCCTGCCCGCGACGATCTTCTTCACCATCCGGTCGCCCGTGCTCGCGGCTTCGGCGAGCGCGGCGTCGGCCTTGTCGCCGCCGATGCGCACGAGCGCGTCGACCGCCTTCTCCTTCATGACCTTCAGCTTCCGGCGCCCCAACCACCGCCGTTGGAGCGAGACGGTGGAGAGCGTCGGCACGGCTTGATCGCTGCCGACGGTCCCCATCGCCTCGAGGGTCTCGACGACAATCTCGTAGTCTTTGCCGAAGGGCTGGCTCTCGGCGACGAGCCGGATGAGCATTGGCACCACGCGCGGATCGCGATCGGCGACGAGCGCGTCGATCACCGCGCGGCGGAGGGTGCCGGTCGCCGACCGGAGCACGGTGTGAATCGCGCGTGCGGCGGCGGGATCGTCGATCCGCGCGAGCGAGGCCACGGCGGCCCTCGCGACCCGCGCGTCGTTCTTGCGCAGCAACGGCTGCAGCAACGGCACGGCTTCCGGCGACCCGATGGTGCCGAGCATGCGCGCGGCGGCGCATTGGGCAAACCAGCGCGTGTCGGAGACGAGTGACGCCAGGCGTGAGACAGCCGGCCGCCCGAATCCCACGATCGTGTCGGTCGCGCGTTTCGAGCCGATCGTCTCGTGTTCGCCCGCCGCCATGGACTTCAGGCCCTCGACGCTCGAGACGCCGACGGTCGCGACGATGGCCGAGATGCCGCGCCAGCCCGCCTCGTCGATGTCGTCGAGGAGCGCGATCGTCTCTCGCATGGAGATCGACTCGCCGAGCTGGTCGAGCGCGCCGCGGCAGGCGTCGCGCCCCATTGCGCCCGGCGTTTCGGCGCGCGCCGCCAGAGCCTTCGTCACGGCCTCCGTGTCGCCGTAGGCGCCCGCCATCAGCAGGTCTTCGGACAGCGCTTCCATGTCCGTGGCGATCTCGGCGGCGCGGGCGGCATCCTCTTCGATTGTCAGCAGGTCGATCAGGAGCTGCACCGAGAGCCCGCGGACGCTGTCCTGGCCGAGGCTGTCCATCCACTGCGGCAAGTCCGGCGGGAGATCGACGGCCGCCATGCGCTCGGCCCGGGTGCCGACCCCGTCGAGCGCCGAGCGGTACGATTCGGAGACGAACGGCTTGTCGTTGTACGAGACGAGCAATTCCTCCATCGACGACCAGAGCGCCTGAAACTGTCCCACTTTTCCGAAATCGGTTTCGCTCAGCATGGTGCGCGTCATCGTGAGCACGCGTCGCTTGCGATCCTCGTCGGGCGCGATGGTGCTGAAGATGGTCGCGAGCCGGTCCGACGCCTGGCCGTCGAGCGCCAGCGCGGTGGCCAGCAACTGCGCCACCTTCGCGTCGTCAAACGCGCCGGCGAGCCCCTGCACCACCGAGATCGCCGCCGTGGGGTCGTCCTCGCTCTGCATCACCTGCATCACGACGTGCGGGTCGAGCTGCATCACGGCGGTCGCCATGTTGTTCATGACGTCAGGCATGCGCTCGGCCGCCTTCACCGAGACGATGCTCGTGAGATGGCGGAAGGCGGCCATCACGGTCGCCGCCTGCGAGGTGATCATCGGCGAGCCGTCGACGGCGCACTTGGGCGCCATGACGGCTGTGGCCAGGTCGCCGATGTCGCTGGCGCTGCCGGCGATGGCCAGCAGGCGCTGCTGTTCGCGCTCGTCGAACACGGCCTTCTGGCTGCCCGCAATCGACAGCACGATCGAGCGCCACAGGTCGTCGCGCTTGGCCGCTTCGGGCACCTCGCCCTCGTCGCGGGCGAGCATCTTCTGGTAGTCGATCTGTTCGAGGGCGATCGACGAGTGGCCGTCGGTTTGCCAGATGTTCGCGGGGCCGCCGCGCTGGCGGCGTTCGGCCGTGTCGAGGGTCAGGACGGCAAGAAACGCGTGCAGCGCCTCAGTGGGCACTTCGCCGATGAACGTCACCTGAAGCAGATCGCGATCGTGGAGCAGCGCCGCCGCCTCGGCGATCCCGGCTTGGCCCGTGTCGGCGGGCGTGCCCTCGATGAGCAGCGTTTCGGGCGTCACGCCGAGAGAGAAGACGGAGCCGAGCGACGACTGGCGAATGGCGTCGGCGAGGCGAGAGACGGACGCGCCGACGGTCGGGTGTTCGGGGGGGTAGAGCGTCCAGTTGCGAACGGCGGCCAGCAGAGCCCGTGCCAATTGCAGCAGGCCCCGTGCGAGTTCCGGGGAGAGCTGAGACGCCTGGGACATGGATTCTCGCAGTATACTGCCCGCGCGAATGCGCGCGGTCGACATCATCGTCACGAAGCGTGACGGCGGAGCCCTCACCCGAGACGAGATTGCGTTCTTCGTCGCCGGCGTCACGGCCGGCACGTGGCCCGAGTACCAGGCGTCGGCGCTCCTGATGGCCATCGTGCTGCGCGGGATGACCGCGCAGGAAACGGCCTGGCTCACCGAGGCGATGGTGGATTCCGGCGTTCGCGTCGATCTGTCGGATATATCGGGCGTCAAGGTCGACAAGCACAGCACCGGCGGCGTCGGCGACAAGACCTCGCTGATTCTGGCGCCCCTGGCCGCGGCCTGCGGGCTGAGGGTGCCCATGATGTCGGGCCGCGGGCTCGGCCATACGGGCGGCACGCTCGACAAGCTGGAGGCCATTCCCGGCTTTCGCGTGCAGTTGTCGCTCGAGGAGATGAAGGCCGCGCTCGAGCGCGTCGGGTGCGCCATGATCGGGCAGACGGCGCAGATTGCCCCGGCCGACAAGAAGCTCTACGCCCTGCGCGACGTGTCGGGCACCATCGAAAGCATTCCGCTCATCAGCGCGTCGATCATGAGCAAGAAGATCGCCGAGGGCATCGACGCGCTCGTGCTCGACGTGAAGACGGGCAGCGGCGCCTTCATGAAAACGGAAGCCGACTCGCGCCGTCTCGCCGAATCGCTCGTGTCCATCGGCAACGCGTCCGGCGTGAAGACAGAGGCGGTGATTACGTCGATGCAGGCGCCGCTCGGGCGCGCGGTCGGGAACGCCCTCGAGGTCATCGAGTGCCTCGACGTGTTGAAGGGACGAGGACCCGCCGATCTGATCGAGGTGTCGGTCGAGTTGACCGCCCGCATGCTGGTCGTCGGCCGCGTCGCCGCGGATCGGCAGGACGCCGATCGGCGTGTCAGTGCGGCGATCGCCTCGGGCGCCGGTCTGGAACGGTTTCGCCAAATCATCGAGAACCAGGGAGGCGATCCGCGCGTGGTCGAGGACTACAGCCGATTGCCGTCTGCCCCGTCCCGCCACCTGGTGAGCGCCCCGCGCGCGGGGGTGCTGTCTGAGCTCGACGCCGAGCTGGTCGGCCGCGCGTCGGTGGCGCTCGGCGCCGGCAGAGATCGAGTGGAAGATTCGGTCGATCCGGCTGTCGGCATCATGGTGCTCGTGGCCCCGGGGGAACGGGTCAAGTCCGGCGATCCCGTGCTCGAATTGCACTACCGCGATCGCGTGCGGCTCGATGCCGCGTTGCCGCTCGCCACGCGCGCGATCGTGGTGGGCGACACGCCGCCAGTTTCCCGACCGCTCATTCTCGCCGAGGTGCGTTGATGCTCGGATTGCTGCGACCGGTGTTTGGCGCTCTGGTGATCCTCGCGATCGCATACGCCTTCTCGACGAATCGTCGCGCGATTCGCTGGGCGACGGTCGCCTGGGGGCTCTCTCTACAGATTGTCTTCGCCGTGATCGTGCTCAAGACAAGCATCGGCGAACGCGTCTTCACGGTGCTCGGGACATATATCACCAAGTTGCTCGGGTTCGCCGGCGTCGGCTCCGCCTTTGTCTTTGGTGCGTTGGGCGATAACGCCCTGTGGACGAGAGTGATGACGGGCGCTCTCGGCCCCGAGGGCGCACAGTCGGCCAGCATGTTCGCGTTCCAGGTGCTGCCGACCATCATCTTCATCGCCGCGCTCTTCGCCATCCTTTACTACTTCGGCCTCATGCAGCTCGTGGTCCGCGTGTTCGCCGTCGTCATGCATCGTGTGATGAAGGCCAGCGGCGCCGAGTCGCTCAACGTGGCCGCGAGCATCTTCATGGGGCAGACTGAAGCGCCCCTGACGATCCGGCCGTACCTCCCCGAGATGACGCAGTCCGAGCTCATGACGGTGATGACCTCGGGGATGGCTCATATTTCCGGCGGGATCATGGCCGCTTACGTGCTGTTCGGCGTCGAAGCCAAGCACTTGCTGACCGCCGTCATCATGACGGCGCCCGGCACGATCATGATGGCCAAAATGTTCGTCCCGGAGACCGAGATCCCGAAGACGATGGGCACGGTGCGCCTGGTGGTGGAGAAGACAGACGTCAACGTCATCGACGCGGCCGGCCGGGGAACCGCCGAGGGATTGCATCTCGCCTTGAACGTCGGCGCCATGTTGATCTCGTTTCTGGCGCTGATCGCGCTGGTCAACGCCCTCCTGGGCGTCATCAATCTCAGCCTGGGGCAGATCTTCGGCTGGGTGTTTGCGCCGGTCGCCTGGAGCATGGGAGTGCCGTGGAGCGACGCGCCAAAAATCGGCAATCTGCTCGGGACGCGCATGGCGCTCAACGAGTTCGTTGCCTACTCACAGCTCGGCCAGATGAAGGCGACGATCGATCCGAAGTCATTCACCATCGCCACCTTTGCGTTGTGCGGGTTCGCGAACTTCAGCTCCATCGGCATGCAAATCGGGGGCATCGGCGGGCTCGCGCCGAACCGCCGCCACGACCTGGCGCGCCTCGGTCTGCGAGCGATGTTCGCCGGCACCCTGGCGAACTTCATGACGGCGACGATCGCCGGCTTCCTGCTCTGATGCAGTACTTCGACATGGTCCACGCGGCGGCTCAGGCCGTGCGCGCGCGCGTCGGCGACGTGCCGCCGGTCGCCATTGTCCTCGGTTCGGGACTCGGCGACTTCGCGGGGTCTCTTGCCAGCGCCGTGTCGGTGGCGTATGGTGAGCTGCCGCACTGGCCAATTTCGACGGTCGCCGGCCACGAGGGCCGGCTGGTTGTCGGCGCGAGCCGTGGCGCGAGAATCGCGGCGCTGGCCGGCCGCTGCCATCTTTACGAAGGGCACGAACCCAGGACGGTGACCTTTGCGGTCCGGGTGCTGGGGTTGTTGGGCGTGAAAACCCTGATTCTCACCAATGCCGCGGGTGGCGTGAACACCGGGTTTGCCCAGGGCGGGCTGATGGTCGTGGACGACCACATCAACCTGACGGGCCAGAACCCGTTGGTGGGCGCCAACGATGATCGTTTTGGCCCGCGGTTTCCCGATATGTCAGCCGTCTACTCCACGAGGCTGCGCAGAATTGCCGACGAGGCCAGCCGCGCGATCAACCTGCCGCTGGCGCACGGCGTGTACGCCGCGCTGCTCGGGCCTAGTTACGAAACACCCGCGGAGATCCGATACTTACGGACGATCGGTGCCGACGCCGTGGGCATGTCCACGGCGCCGGAGGCCATCGTGGCGCGCCATATGGGGATGGAAGTGCTCGGCATCTCGTGCATCACCAACATGGCCGCCGGGGTGTTGCCTCAACCGCTTAATCACACGGAGGTGATGGACACCGCGCGCCGCGTGCGCGGACAGTTCATTGCGCTGCTGGAGGACATCATTGGCCGGCTCGCATGAAGGACGACTCTCTGTGGCGATGGTGGACGTCAACGACGGCCATGAAGCCGACTTTCTGGCCATCGCGCGCGAGTTTTCGACCGTGCTCGCACGAAAGGAGTACGGCCGCACGGACATTGTTCGCGACGAGGCGACGCCGCTGCGATTCTACGCGGTTCGTCACTGGGCGAGCGCCACGGCCGCCGAAGCGTGCCATGCCGACACGGAGGTCCAGGCGCTCACGATGAGGCTGTTTCACATTGCGCGGGTGACGCACGTGGTCAACGGCGTCCGGCGCCACGATCCGCACAAGGGGCTGCTCGACGAGCGGCGCGCGGCGGCGGAGTCCGACCGCCGGACCGGGTTCGACCGCCGCCTGCTCGACGTCGGCCGTCCCGCCGGCGAGCGCCGCGATGGACGCGAGCGGCGGCTGGGACCGCGCCGGCTGCGTGCGAAGCCGGGCGATGTCGATCTGGTGGGCGCGGCACGACGCGCGCGCGAACAGGCCGACGCGGCGTTCTCGAATTTCAAGGTCGGCGCCGCCCTCGAGTCGGCGGACGGCACGGTCATCACCGGCTGCAATATCGAGAACGCGACGCTCGGCCTGACGATTTGCGCCGAGCGGGTCGCCATGTTCAAAGCGATCTCCGAAGGGCATCGGGCCTTCACGCGGATCGCGATCGTCGCCGACACGGAAAGGCCCACGCCGCCGTGCGGAGCCTGCCGCCAGATTCTCTGGGAGTTCGGCGGCAACCTGGAAATCACCCTGGCAAACCTCACGAACGAGAAGGGCACGCACAAGATGGCGGACCTCTTGCCGCTGCCCTTCGACGCGCGGCTGCTCTAACAAAGGTTCACGGTTCACGGTTCACGGTTCACGGTTCGCGGTTCACGGTTCGCGGTTCGCGGTTCGGGACGCCGTAGAACCTTGAACCCTGAACCTTGAACCCTGAACCTTGATCCCTGAACCCTGAACCTTGAACCCTGAACCCTGAACCCTGAACCTTGAACCTGAACCCTGAACCTTGAACCCTGAACCTTGAACCCTGAACCCTGATCCCTGATCCCAGTACAATCGCATTCCATGCTTCCGACGATTGCGCGTGAAGCCGACGTGGTCGTGATGATCGACCAGCGGAAGCTCCCCGCCCAGGAAATCTACGTGCGCTGCAAGACGGCCGCCGAGGTCGCGCGCGCCATCAAGACGATGGTCATTCGTGGCGCGCCGGCCATTGGCGTGGCGGCCGCGATGGGCATCGCCCTCGGCATGCGGACCAGCAAGGCGACCGGCACGCAAAAACTGGCGGCCGAGTTCTACAAGGTGTGCGAGTTGATGGCCGCGACACGTCCCACCGCCGTCAACCTCTTCTGGGCGATCGGCCGGATGAAGCAGGCGTTCGCCGCGGCGGCGGAAGCCGGCGCGTCGGTCGATCAAATCAAGGACCGCCTCGACCGCGAGGCCGAGACGATCCACGACGACGACGTCGCGAGTTGCCGGGCGATGGGCGCGTTCGGGGCCGACGTCGTGCCGGCCGACGCCCACATCCTGACGCACTGCAACGCCGGCGCGCTCGCGACGGCCGGCTACGGCACGGCGCTCGGCGTCATCAGGGGCGCGGTCGAGCAAGGCAAGCGCGTCACGGTGTTTGCCGACGAAACGCGGCCGTTTCTCCAGGGCGCGCGGTTGACGGCGTGGGAGCTCGTGCGAGACGGCATTCAGACCACGGTCATTACCGACAACATGGCCGGCGCGCTGATGCTCCAGGGCAAGGTCAACTTCGTCGTCGTCGGCGCCGATCGCATTGCCGCCAACGGTGACACCGCGAACAAGATCGGCACGTACGGCGTGGCGGTCCTCGCGCGTGAGCACCAGATTCCGTTCTATGTCGCGGCGCCCCTTTCGACGATTGACCTCGACACCTCCGACGGCGCCCACATTCCGATCGAAGAACGAAACGCGCGCGAAGTCACGCACGTCGGCGGCGCGCAGCTGACGCCGGACGGCGCGCTCGTCTGGAATCCGGCGTTCGACGTGACGCCGCATCATCTCATCACCGGCATCATCACCGAACGCGGGATCTTCCGACCACCCTACACCGAGTCGCTGGCGCGCGCCTTCGAACGCGACGCCGTTCGGGTGTGACCGATGCGTATCCTCGGAATCGAAACCTCGTGCGACGAAACGTCGGCGGCAGTGGTCGAGGAAACCGGTGATGCCGCACGTCCGTGGGCTGTTCGTGCCAACGTGATTGCCTCACAGGTGCCGATTCATCGCGAATGGGGTGGCGTGGTGCCGGAGTTGGCCTCGCGCCAGCACATCCGCGACATCTGCGGCGTGGTCGAGCGCGCGCTCGAGGCGGCGGGCACGACCTGGCGCGACCTGGGTGCGGTGGCCGTCACGCAGGGGCCGGGGCTCGTGGGGTCGCTGCTCGTCGGTGTCGCGTTCGCGAAGGCGGCGGCCGCGGCGGCCGGCCTCCCGCTTGTGGCAACCCATCACCTCGCCGGTCACATCGAATCGCTCGTGCTGCAGAACGGCGAGCTGCCTCTGCCCGCGGTGGTGCTCGTCGTGTCCGGAGGACACACCAGCCTGTATCTGGTCGATCGGCCCGGCCGCTACGAGTTGCTGAGCCGGACACGCGATGACGCGGCGGGCGAAGCCTACGACAAAGTGGCGAAGCTCCTGGGCCTCGGGTATCCGGGCGGACCGGTCATCGACCGGCTCGCGCCGACCGGTGACGATCGGGCGGTGCGGCTGCCGGGAACCCGGCTCACGCACGCCGATCGCAACGCGCCGCACCTGAAAGGCGATCTGGACTTCAGCTTCAGCGGCCTCAAGACGGCCGTGCTCCGCATCGTGCGCGAGCGTGAGCAGGCGGGCGCCGGTGTGCTGCCGCCGCAGGAAATCGCCGACATCTGCGCCAGCTTTCAACGCGTCGTCGTGGCGACCCTCGTCGATCGCGCATTCGAGGCCGCGAGCCGCTTCGGGGCGAAGAGCATCGGCGTGGCGGGCGGTGTGTCGGCGAACAGCCGGCTGCGTGCCGAGATCACGTATCACGGAGAACAGCGTGAGATGCCGACGTTTCTGCCCAGTCTCGAGCTTTCCACCGACAACGCTGCGATGATTGCGGCCGCGGGGCTGCGCCGGTTCCGCGCGGGACTCTTGGCCGGCGAAGATCTGAACGCCGATCCGGCGCTGGCGTTATGAAGGTGCACACCGATTATCTCTGGTTCAACACGAAGGCCCCGCGGGAGTTCGTCCGCATCACGGACGAGATTGCCGCGATCGTGAAGACGAGCCAGGTGAAGGAGGGCACGGTCCTCGTCTCGGCCATGCACATTACGGCCGGTGTGTATGTCAACGACTGGGAAGAAGGCCTGATCCAGGATTTCGGCGAATGGCTCGAGAAGCTCGCCCCAGCGGGTCACAACTACCAGCATCACCAGACCGGAGAGGATAACGCTGACGCGCATCTCAAGCGCACGATCATGGGGCACCAGGTCGTGCTGCCGATTACCAACGGCGTGCTCGACCTGGGCCCCTGGGAACAGGTGTTCTACGCCGAGTTCGACGGCCGGCGCAAGAAGCGCGTCGTCGTCAAAGTCATGGGCGTGTGATGCGTCGAACGCTGTCGGTCGCTCTTGCCGGCGCCGTCCTTGTTGCCACCACGGTCATCGCCTCTCAGGATCAAGCCGCGAGCCCCTACCTCGTCGAGCTCGACGCGGTCGTGCTCGACGGCTCCGACAAGCCGGTGGCGGGGCTGCGCCAGGAAGATTTCCAAATCAAGGAGGACGGCCGCGTCGTGGACGTGAAGACGTTCGACGCGATCACCGACGGTGGGGGCACGAGCGTGCAGCGCTCGATTGTGCTGCTCCTGGACGACAGCGGCGTCGGCGCGGGAAACACGCTGGCCATTCAGACCATTGCACGCATGTTCGTCTCGCGCATGGCCGCGCCCGACGAATTCAGCGTCGTACGGATGAACAACCGGCGCGACGAAGCCTTCGGCGACCGCCTGGAAGCGCTCCTGCGGATTTCCGAGTATCGATCGGACGCGATGCCGTTCTTCGGTCGGGAGACGGTCGAGAACGCCATGAGGACGCTCGCGAAGGTGTCGCGGACGCTTGAACCCATCGAGCGCCGCCGCAAGGCCCTTGTCTGCATCGGCGTGTCCTCCGTGTGCAATATGGCGGAGCCTTCTGGACGTTCGACCCTGCTCTGGCGATACTGGCTGGATGCGATCGGCGCGATGGCGCGCGCCAACGCCAGCGTCTACGCCCTGGTGCCGAACGGCCTCTCGTCGCGGGTCGAGGTCGCCAGTGGCTCTCTGGCCGACACCACCGGCGGTGAAGCCTTCAGGAACACGAACGACGTCGGCCGCGTGATCGACATCGTGCGGCGTGACACCGGCCACTACTACCTCCTCGGCTATTGGCCCGCCGCATCGTCGCGCGAGCTGCACTCGATCGAGGTCACCACCAAGAAGCGGGGTTTACAGGTCCGCGCGCGTCGCGTGCGCGGCGCCGCGTCGTGAGGCCGTACCCCACACGGCCGGTCGTCGGCGTCGGGGCCGTCGTCCTCGATGGCGATCGCGTGTTGCTCGTCAAGCGCGGGCACGAACCGCTCAAGGGGCAGTGGAGCCTGCCTGGCGGCGGCGTCGAACTGGGCGAAACGCTCGAACAGGCCATCGCGCGCGAGGTTCGGGAAGAGACAGGTCTTGACGTCGAGGTCGGCCCGATTGTCGACGTGCTCGATCGGATCGGACGCGACGCCGACGGCCTGGTGGAGCATCAGTTCGTCCTCGTCGACTTCGTGTGCCGTCCGTCGGGCGGCGTCCTGCGCAGCGCTTCGGACGCCGACGATGCCGAGTGGGTGCCGCTCGACGACCTGGCGCGCTACGGCGTCGCCCCGGTCACCGTCCGCGTCATCCGCAAGGCGGCCGGCCGCGACTTTGACACCGGCGACCGTCCGATCGTCTGGTAAGAACAGCGCTCCCGACCGGGGCGATCAGTTGCTACGGTTTCCGTCCACGTGCGAGGTACGCGATCATCGCGTCCAGATCCGCATCGGTGATCTCGGTCTTGCGGAACGGCGCCATCACGCTGACTCCCTGCCGGACAAAGAATTTGATCGTCTGCGGCGTCAAGTCGGTCCGCTCCGTGAGGACGGATGGAACCGCTGGCTGGCGACTTTTGTACTTCGCCGCTAATGCCGCCGTTCCCGGGTTGCCGCGTCCGGCGCTGTGGCAGGGCGCGCACCAGTTCTGATACACGGCGGCGCCGCGCTGCAGCGTCACTTCGTCGGCCGGCGTCTGAGCTCCGGCGGCACCGACGATCCCCATAGTAAGCACGACAAACAAGCCGCCAGCCAGTTTGATCATCGTTTCGTTCCTCGCAGGTGCTTCGGCCAGATCCCGTACCGTCCGGCGGCGAGGATCCCGTTCGGATCGACGGCGTCCTTGATCGTTTCGTGGAAGCGGAGCAGCGCGTTGTTGTTGAACGAGTAGGCGCCCATCACCTGGTCCTGAAAGACGGGCGGCGTTCGATACTCACCCCAGCCGTGCTCCGCGGCGAGCGCGATCAAGCGGGTCATGCCGGCCCGATTCTTCTTGTTGGTTTCGACGTTGCGGGTAATCGGCAGCCCGATGATCAGGACGAACGCCCTCAGCCAATACATCGTGGGAATGATGAACGGGCCGGTGATCGAGCCCAGATCGCGGACCGCCTCGCCGAGGACGCGCTGCGCCTCGAAGACGGCTTCACCGGTTCGCGGAATGATCGGCGAGAACCACATGTGGCCGCTGCTCGGCGTCGGATTCGTGTCCGACCGCGCGCCAATCGAGAACATCTCCAGGCTGGGAATACCGAACTGCGGCTTGTGGACGCGCTGCTTCTGCTCGGCCGTGAGCGGGAAGCGGAAGAGCTCGCCGTCCCGGAAGGTCGCGCCCGGAATCGCCGCGGTGAACTTCTCTTTCGCGAATTCCCACTGTGCGGCGATGGCCTTCGCCGGACCGTAGAACGCCATCGAGCAGCTCCATCCGCCGCCGGGGGAGGGCCCGAGATTCGGCATGCCGCTGGCGCCGCCGACATTTTCGATGTACGTCAGCGTGTCCGTCGAGCGGAATCAGATCGTCGCGCTTCGACACCAAGACCGTGCCGGACAAGTACGCATCGGGCATCGGCATCAGCCAGAAGCCCATCTTGGTGACGACGCCGAAGTTCGACTGCGAGAAGATGCCGTCGATCCAGGGTCCGACGCCAAACTTGAATTGCTGCCACGTCTGCGCCCCGGGCAACGCTCCCATGCCCGTGCGTACCAGGTCGCCGTTGGCCAGCACCACTTCCATGCCGCAGTGCGCGTCGAAATGGTTGCGATAGAGCGCCATGGTGTAGCCGGCGCCATGGTCGAGCGCGTTGCCGATCGGGCTGCCCCAGCCCGGGTCGGGGACGTCGACCAGCAGTTTGTAGCCCTTCTCCTCGATGTGCCTGACGAGGTCGAAATAGCTGACGCCAGGCTCGACCAGGCACGACGCATTGCGCTCGCTGACGTCGAGGATCCGGTTCATCCGCTTGAGGTCGAGAACGACGCTGCCGGAGTAGTTGGGAGCCGCGCCGCCATAGCCCAGGTTCCGGCCCGTCGAGACGGGGTAGATCGGAATCTTGAACTGGTTGGCGACTTTGACGACCTCCTGCACCTGCTCGACGCGATCGGGCGCGACGGCGCCAGAGGCGATGCGCTCCTCAGGCTCGCCAAACAGCGGCGAGTACGCGTCTCGATACAGGTTGAGGTCGTCGTCGCTCGTGAACACCCACTCCTTGCCGACGATCTGCTCGAATTGCCTGACCGCATTGGCGAAGTTGCGCTCGGTCACGCCGGGTGGGATTCTCATAGCGCCCTCACCACTGGCGCGATAATCCAGGAAAAGAGCGGATCCCGATCGGCATCTCCGAGGTGTGCCGAGGGGGATACGATGCTCGCCGACGACCGGGGTCCCGTGCCAGGGCAACGGCTCACGAGGCTCGCCATGCTCCGGCCCCAATGCTCGCCAGCCATCTTCAGGTTCGTCGCTTCGCTGAGCACCGCGTCAGGCGCCGACAGCGTGTGTTCCATGCAGGCGTCGGCCCGGTACTGATGCTCGGCTCGGAATGTGACGCGCATCCCGTGATCCCACGCGAGCCGCTCCAGGCAGAACAGCGGACCATGCGCCGTGAGGCCCGCGATGGGCGCCGGGTCCGTCTGCCACTGCGCGCGCAAGTCGTGATACCAGAGATCGGTCATGTCTCCGGTGATCCCGTGGATGGTTGCCCCGAGCCGCTTCATCTCGGCGGCAAAGGCCACACTCTCGGGAAATCGTTCGTCGAAGACCACCTTGTAAAAAGCCGTTGGTGGCGGTGAGGGTACGGCGAGAGGCGCGTCGGGAACCGGTTCGGCCGATGGGAAGGCCGGCGCGGCAAAGGGCAGCGCGGATGCGGCGATGCCCGCCTGCAGAAACTGTCGGCGTGTGGCCATGAGCGTCTTCTCCTGCTGGCGTATTCTAGACCCGACCGGCTTGTTGTGCACCTGGTTGGCCGTCTTCAGGCGGCCCCGCCGACTTCACGGAAACATCGCGCGGTAGTGCCGGTACCAGTTGCTCTGAATGAGCTCGTCGGGATCGTAGGTACGCTTGAGCGCCAGGAATTCGCGCATCTGCGGATAGCAGCGTTCCACCTGGTTGCGGCGCGCCCATCGGTGATAGGTCAGGTAGTAGCTGCCGTCGTGGGCGATCCCGAGGTCGATCAGCCGCCGGAACGTCTCCGCCGCGCGATCGATGGCGTCTGGCGTGTGATCGATGTGCAGGTTGAAGATGATGCACGCGTAGCGGCCGCGCGCCCACGCCAGAAACGTCTCGTCGTCTTTTTCAATCAGGCGTACCGTGCCGTAGATGACGTTCGCCTGCCGCTCGCGAAGCAGCCCGCGCGCCTCGTGCATGAAGGCGGCCAGCCGCGTTCGATCGACATAGATCTCGGTGATCATCTCACTGCCCGGAGTCTTCGCGCCGGTCGCGCGATCGAGATCGGCGTGGTAGTTGTCCACGTACGCCGCCGACAGTTGCGAGTCCGCCCAGTAAACCTGACCCGACGTGGCCAGGTAGCGCGTGGAGTACACCTCGAACGCACGGCGCTTGTGCGTGTGCGAATAGAACGTCAGCCGCGCCCAGTCTTCTGGGTTGAAGCGCGTGGGATGTTCC
Source organism: uncultured Acidobacteriota bacterium (assembly GCA_963755195.1). Taxonomy (GTDB): domain Bacteria; phylum Acidobacteriota; class Vicinamibacteria; order Vicinamibacterales; family CAVVIG01; genus CAVQJU01. The sequence goes on from CAVWIZ010000006.1 coordinate 289,260, forward strand.
GTGAGCGGCGTCTCGTCGGGAACAGGCTGGTAGCAGGAGAAGATGCCGCGGGCCAGAAAGCTGTCGCGACTCGAGTCCGTCGCGAATTGGTAGTCGCCGTACAGATACCCGTCTCGAATGCGCTCCTCGAAGCGATCGATGATGGTCGCCGTCTCGCCAAGCGCGACGACGCGACGCACCTTGACCCGGGGGCGGAGCCGCAGCTCGACCCGGGTGATGAGGCCGAAAAGCCCGTACCCGCCGATCGCGAGCCGGAACCGTTCGGGATGCTCCGTGCGCGAGCAGCGGCGAACGGATCCGTCGGGTCCAAGGAGATCGAACGCCTCCACTTGACCGACGATCGGCTTGAGATTCAGACCGCGGCCGTGCGCGTTGCAGGACAGCGCGCCCGCAATGCTGAGCCGATCGGCTCCTGTCTGTTTCTGGACGATGCCCCATTGACGGGTCCGTCCCAGCTGCGCCTGATTCAGGTAGCCGATGAGGTCAGGCCATTCGATGCCGCCTTCCACGGTGACGATGCCGCGCTCGTCGTCGAAGGCGAGCACCTGGTTCATGCCGCGCATATCGACCAGTACGCTCGAATCGCCGAATTGCTGACCGCCCATCGCATGCCGTCCGCCGGCGAAGGTGACCGTCCGGCCCGCTGAGCGCGCGGATGCGAGGAGGCCGCGGACCTCATCGACCGTGGCCGGCTTCACGATGGCCGCGACGCGCGTCGCATTGAGCTGGGAGTGCACGTCGTTGACGAGCGTCCCGGCCTCGCGCTCCGGGATGGCCGAGGAATAGGGCGACCGGACCGGAAGCGGCCTCGCGAGGCACGCCGCGCCCGGCAGAGCCGCGAGCGCCGCGGACGAGGCCTTCAGAAACTCGCGCCGGTTCAGTCCCGCCATCGACATCCCCCGAACGGGAATGTGCGAGCGGAAGGGAAACGGGCTCACGGCCAGCAGCACGATGACGGTTCGTCGAGGAACTCGAGCGTCGGCATGAGAGAATCCTCGTTTATGAGGGCCGTTCTCGGGCTCCTGCTTCTAGTTGCTCAGGCCTCGGCGTTCTTCGACGTCATCTCCATCAAACCGGGCACAGAGTCGGCGAGTGCTCCATTCCGCGGCATGCGCGTGCAAAACAACCGGTGGACTGCCACGCGAGTCACCGCCCGCGAAATCATCCAGGAGGCCTGGAAAGCCGAAGGCCTGGATATGCCCGACCGCCTCGTCGGCGGGCCCGCGTGGCTGGACAAAGATCAATTCGACATCGTCGCCACGAGCGCATCGGCGCCGTCACCTGCTCAACTGGCCGCCATGCTTCGCGCGATGTTGACTGACCGATTCGCGCTGGCGTTCCACATGGAGAGGAAGACTCTCCCTGCCTTCGAGCTCGTTCTCGCCCGGCGCGATGGGAAGCTCGGGCCGCAGCTTCGCCCGACAACGGATGATTGCCGGCCTGCATGTAGTGTTCAGATGGTGTACGGCCCGCCCAACCGAATGACGAGCTCGGGCGTCGAGATGAGCCGGTTCGCGTTCGTTCTCTCAATGGCGCTGCGTCGGCCGGTCATCGACCATACCGGTCTCACCGGCCTGTTCGGTCTGAACATGGAATTCGCGCCGGGCACGGAGCTGACAGCACCGGTTCCTTCCGATGCGCCGTCTCTGTTCACGGCCGTCGAGGAGCAGTTGGGCCTGAAGCTGCGGGCGCAGCGAGCGCCTCTCGACGTATTGGTCGTCGATCGCGCAGAAAAGCCCTCGCTCGACTGATTGATGCCTGGCAAGCAGATCATCGAGCGGGGAGTTGCTTGAGCAGTGCCTTGGCCTTTCGAAACCACGGCCTCTCCCGCCGCCGCAGGTAACCTGGCATCGTCGGCCTCTTGGCGAGGATCCGCTCGGCCCACTCTCTGGCCTCGGCCGTTTGCTGCCTGGCGGCCGGGAACCTCCTCGGCTATTGGCTCGCTGCATCGTCGCGCGAGCTGCACTCGGCGGCCTCCCGGAACTTTCCCCTCTCCTGACCGTCTTAGGAGAGGTGGCAAGAGCGCCTGACCGAGGCCATGACGGCCGCCCTCGCCGCCACGCCAAGGGAGGTGTGAGAATGCGATGGCTGGCGTGGCTGACGACCGGCGTGCCGAACCTCTTCCGCCGTTCTCGTCTCGATCGCGAGACGCGTGACGAGCTCGCCTTCCACGTGGCGGCGCGCTCGCAGCACCTTGCCGACAGCGGCCTGGCGCCGGACGCCGCGGCGCGACAGGCCCGGATCGAAATCGGCGGCATCCAGAATTACGTCGAGCGGACCCGCGACGCGCGCGGCTTCCCGATCGTCGACGGGTTCGCGCAGGACGTTCGGCACGGCTGCCGCCTGCTCGCGAAGCACCCGGGCTTCACCAGTGTCGCCGTGCTCTCGCTCGGCCTCGGTATCGGCGCGAACAGCGCCGTGTTCAGTCTCGCCGACGCGCTGCTCCTCCGGCCCCTTCCCGTGCGCGCGCCGGGCGACATCGTCGCGGTCAGCACGACGGACAACGGCCAGTCGTTCGGCGCCCGCATGTCCTACTTGAACTACCGCGATCTCCGCGACCTCTCGCGCTCGTTCGACGGGCTCATCGCGCACCATCTCAACCCGTTCAGCTTCGCGCGGTCGCGGCAGGCCGCGGCAGAGATGAAGCTCGGCCTGGTGGTCAGCGAGAACTTCTTCAGCACGCTCGGCGTGCCGATGGCGGTCGGGCGCGGGTTCCTTCAGGAAGAAGGACGCGTGCCAGGGCGCGACGCGGTCGTCGTCCTCAGCTACGATCTCTGGAAAACATCGACCGCCGGGGATGCGTCGGCCGTCGGCAGCCATGTGCGCATCAGCGGCATCGACTTCACCGTGGTCGGCGTCGCGCCGCCGACGTTTACGGGAATGGACTCGTTCATCCGTCCGGCGTTGTACGTGCCGATAGCCATGGATACGCGTCTGGGCCGCGGCAGCGTCATGAACGACCGCGCGGCGAACTCACTCTCCGTCCATGGCCGTCTGAAACCCGGCGTGTCGCGCACGGCCGCGGCCGCCGAGCTGTCGACGATCTGGGGCGGCCTCGTCCAGCAATATCCCGAGGCCAACGCGAAACGCGCGATGACGCTTCGCTCGGGCCTCGAAGAGCGCGTCCTCGAGTCGCCGCCGGTCGCGGTGCTCGTCGCGCTGCTGCTGGCGCTTGTCGCGATCGTCCTCGTCATCGCGTGCGCGAACGTCGCGAATCTCCTGCTCGGCCGGGCGCGCGCCCGCTCGCGCGAGATCGCCGTACGCCTCGCGCTCGGCGTCAGCCGTTCGCGCCTGCTCCGCCAGCTGCTCACCGAGAGTCTGCTGCTGGCCGCCCTCGGCTGCGCCACGGGATTGCTCTTCGCCTATGGCGGCATCCTGTTCGTTCAGCGGTTTCGGATCGCCACGGATCTGCCGCTTGTCATCGCGCCGCGGCTCGACGCGCGCGTGCTCGGCTTCAGCGTCCTCGCGGCCACGCTGAGCGCCGTGCTCTGCGGCCTCGTTCCGGCCTGGCAGAGCCTGAAGACACAGGTCGTGTCGTCGCTGAAGAGCGCTGAGCCTGAAAGCCGGTCGCGAAAAAGGACGGCCGGCCGCAGCGCGCTGGTCGTCGCGCAGGTGGCGCTGTCGATGACGCTTCTCGTGGCGGCGGGCGTTCTCCTGGACGGATTCAGAAAGGCCCTGCTGCTCGATCCCGGATTCCGCACGACGCATCTGATCCGGCTGTCCACGGATACGTCGCTCGCCGGGTACTCTCCGGAACAGACGCGCCTCTTCTATCGCCGGCTCATCGAGCGCGCGCAAGCCGTGCCCGGCGTCGTGTCCGCGACGCTCACCAGCGGTGTGCCGCTCGAAGGCTGGGGATGGGCGGAATCCGTGATCCCCGACGGCTATCGGTTTCCGGAGGGCCAACGAAGCACCGTGATCTTCTCGGCTGCCGTCGACGAACACTACTTCACGACGATGCAGATCGGCCTGCCGCGCGGACGCGCATTCACGGTCCGTGACTCCGCCGACGCGACGCCGGTCGCGATCGTCAACGAGGAATTCGCGAAGCGGTACTGGCCCGGACAAGATCCCATTGGCAAGCGCTTCCGCATCGATGCCACAGGGAGCCCCTGGCTCGAAATCGTCGGGGTGACGCGCACGGGCAAGTACATGTTCATCGGCGAAGGGCCCCGTCCGTTCTTCTACCTCCCTGTCGACCAGGCAAAACGCCCCAACCTGACGATGCTTGTCGAGACGGCCAGTCCCGATGCTGCTCCCATGGTCGCGCCGGTTCGTGACGTGATCCGGGGGCTCGATGCCAATCTTCCCGTCTACGACGCGGTGCCCTTCTCCGCGTTCTACGCGCAGCGGGCGATGAGCCTGCCGCTCACGATCACGCAGATGGTCGGCGCGATGGGATTGCTCGGGCTGACGCTCGCGATCATCGGGCTGTACGGCCTCGTCGCCTATTCGGTCGCGCGGCGCACGCGGGAAATCGGCATCCGGATGGCGGTCGGCGCCGGCAGCCGCGACGTGCTGACGATGGTGCTCCGTCAGGGCCTGACGCTCTCGCTCGCGGGCATTGCCGTTGGCAGCGTCGCAAGCGCCGGCGTCGCGCGGCTGCTCTCGGCGGGCATGGCCGGGCTCGGACGGCCCAGCGTCTATACCTACGTCGTCGTCCCGTTGATCCTCGTCGGGCTCACGCTGGTGGCGAGCTACATCCCGGCCCGCCGCGCCTCGCTCGTCGACCCACTGCTCGCGCTGCGCGACGAGTAATCAGCGAAGCGCGTCCGCCGCTGTCGCCCCGAATCACAGCGACCGGGTACGAGTCATCGAGCGGGAAGCTGCTTGAGCAGCGCCTTGGCCTTTCGAAACCACGGCCTCTCCCGGCGCCGCAGGTAACCTGGCATCGTCGGCCTCTTGGCGAGGATCCGCTCGGCCCATTCTCTGGCCTCGGCTGTTTGCTGCCTGGCGGCCAGGAACGTCGCGTAGTTGTAGTACGTCTCGGACAGCGTGGAGATCGCCGTGGCGTCCTTGAACAACGCGGCGGCTTTGTCGGGATCGCCCCTTCGGCCGTGGGCATGCGCCAGCAACCCGATGGCGCGGTGAAAGTCGTACTTCCGATCCTGCGACACTACGGGTTCAAGATCCGCGAGGGCGGCCGGGAAATCGTCCAAAGCGATCGCGGCGAGCCCGCGACGATAGTACGGATGGAGTGAGTTCGCCCGCCCCGAGGCGATGACCTTGTCGTACAGCTCCCGAGCGCGCGCAAACCGGCCTTCGTCCAGATACAGGTCGGCGAGCTCTTCGAGGTTACCGACGGACGGGTTGTCGAGGACGGCGGCTTCGAGGTCGCGAATCCTGCGGCGGCGCCCCATGGCGTCGAACGAGCCACGGAGCAGGCCCGCATCCGGAACCACCTCGGCCACGATGTAGACCAGCGCGCCGAGACCCCCGCCCACGAGAATGATCCAGAGCCAATAGGTCTCGGGCCGGCGGCGGACGAAATGCAGAATCGCGACGGCCTGCAGGATGAAGCCCCACGGATAGAACAGGCCGATCAAGCCCATGAAATTCCGTCGGACTATAGCATGCGACGTTCGGCGTGCGGTCGAGGCAGGTCAGTGGATTGCACTACAGGCTGACGGTTAGTCGTCGGCGGGCTTTTCGATGCTCTCGATCACCAGTACTTCGACGGGTCCTCTCGTCGACTCGAGCTTCAGCCCGAGCTGCTCCTGAATCGCCGTAAAGAAAGACGGCGCGTTCGAATCCGTCGCCGGCGCGTCGGGCCCTCCAGGACCGCCGCGGCCCTCGGCGGCGAAGTTCAGCTCGAAGTCCCAGCTGCCGGTGAGCCCCGTGCGGTCGACGACCATGCGGCCTGACGGCCCGGAGAACGCCTGCGCAAGTTGCGACGCCGGGAGTCCGCCGAAGCGAAGGCGGCCTGGTCCGCCGAAGATGCCGCAGAACGGATCGCCGGGCTTCGGCGGTCCTGGCGGCGAACCGCCACGACGCGCGGCGTCGGCGATGGCCGCGCAGTCTGCCGTGGATCGCTTCAACTCGGGGCCCGGATTGCCGCCGGGCTTCGCCATCACGAGCGCGTAGATGTCCATCTCGCGAGTCTCGCGATGGACTTTCAGCTTGAAGCGCTCGGCGAGCAGCCCGCGCAGCGCGATCTGCATCGGGGCGGGCGCCGTCCCCGGCACCGGTGGCGCCTGCTCGCGCGGGTCGCCCTCGAGCTTGGCGACGATGTCGTAGCGATCCGTCGCAAGCCAGCCCGGGCCGCCGACGAGTTGAAAAGCGGCGAGCTGATACGCGAACGTGATCATCGGGCGCAGCGGCATGTTGGAAGCTGTCATACGTCCGCCCGGCTGTTGCCGCAGCATGCCGTTCGTGTCGCCTGACTTGTTCGCCTTGACGGTGGCGACCTCGAACGTCGCGTCCGTGTTTTCCTGCGCCGAAACGATCGCGACGGCCCCGGCAAGCGTCAGCACGAGAATCAGTTTTTGCATCCCATCACCTACTAGACGAACGACCAGATGAGCGTCAAAGACCACATCACCAGACGCCACACCGTCCGGCCCGCCATCCCGACCAGCAGGGTTGTGACCCACGAGAAAGGATCCCCTTCGAGAGAGACCTGCGCCGGTGTCGTTGCCTGGGCCAAAGCGATGGCCACGGCGACGGCAAGGCAGATTCCGATCATGACTTTGCGCATATGAGCCCCGTTCCCCCCAATAGACGCTCGACGCGGCCGAAACGTTGGGAAACGTCCCAAGCTCTAAGTTGGTTTCTTCTCGGGCACCCATTCCAGCAGTTCGCCCGGCTGGCACTTGAGCTCCCGGCACAGCGCCTCCAGTGTCGAAAACCGAATCGCCCTGGCTTTGTTGGTCTTCAGAATCGACAGGTTGACGATCGTGACGTTGACACGCTCGGCGAGCTCGGTCAGTGTGAGCTGGCGGTCGAGCAGCAGGCGATCGAGGTTGACGCGGATGGTCATGGGTCGCTTCCCTCAGACGGTGAGCGACTGCTCTTCGTCGAGCCGCGTGCCGGCGCGAAAGACTTCGGCAATCACGAGGATGATGAGGCCGTAGCCGATGGTGCTGAAATCCACGCGCGGCCAGGCGTCGAACGTCAGGCCGGCGATCACGACATGTGTCATCGCGTAGTAATTCTCGGCGAACACGATGACCGACCGCGCGATCTCGGCGACGATGACCGCCAGGGCGATCCAGCGGATGCGCCTCGCGTTCTCGGGCACGAACGGGTTGCCGTGGACGAGCGTCCGGAAAACCGCCTTGAGCTGGTCGAGCACGAACAACATGAAGGACAGGATGACGATGAGGACGACGGCGTTCGCGGCGATAAACCACTTGCTGGTGGAGGGAATCTTGAGCGACCCGTCCACACGGTCGATGCGCCCCAACCTCTCCTGCTGCTTTTCAACGAGGATTTCGAACCCGAAGCCCACCCGGCCCGTGCGAATGGGCGTCGGAGTGTCCATGGTGAAGGAAACAGGGACGGTCACCGTCACGGCCGGCGATGAAATGAACGGAAGCAGGCTCGTCAAGAAGGCCGTGATGATGAGACCGAGCGCGGTGCCGAACCGGGTCAAGCTCAGAACCACCGAAATGAACGATGCGACCGACCACGGGCCTATGGTGTTCATGATTGAACCTCGCGTTATCGTTATACGATAAATCTATATCGAAATTCAATACGTTTCTACATATCTATTGGCCCACGGACACAGGGCCCGGGCTGTAATATCTCGACGGATGAACGGCCCAGCGCGCAACCTGCGGTGGGTAGTGTCGGCAGCCCTTGCTGTGGCCATGACGCGCGAGCCCCGTGCAGTGGCGCAATCGACACCCGAAACGCCGCCGGCCGCGGCTTTCGCCGACACGATCGACGTAGTCGCCTCAACGACGACCGTCTCGACCGGCCAGACGCTGGCGCCGGTCGAAGCCATCGCCAGCCGCGAGCTCGATCAGTTCGTTCCCGGCGCGGGATTTCAGGGCGCCATCCGCATGCTTTCGACCGTCCTCTCGTTGCCGGGCGGCATGAGCATCAAGGGCGGCCGGCCGGGTCAGGCCGGCGTCCAGTTGGGGACGACCACGCTGGTCGATCCGGCGTCCGGCGTCGCACGCGTCGCGCTGCCCGACGACGCCATCGAATCGGTCACCGTGCTGCCGAATCCGTATGCGGTCGAGTACGGCCGGTTCTCGTCAGGACTTGTCGTCATCCAGTCGCGCCGCGCGCGCGAGCAGTGGAAGTTTCACGCGAATCGCGTTGGGCCGAGCCTGCGCAGCACGAGCGACGGCGGCTTTCGGATCGACGGCTTCAACCCGCGGTTCGAGATTGGCGGTCCGCTCGTCAAGGATCGCGTGTTCCTGGAGCAAGTCGGCCAGGCGCGTTACAGCATCGGCGATCTGGCCACCCGGGCCGAAACCGAGCAGCGGGTGACGAAGGCCCTCAGCTCGTTCACGCGTGTGGACGCCAACGTGTCGCGCAGACACTCCGTCGTCGCGACGCTGGGGATGTTTCCCAGCGCAGTCCGACTTCGCAACCGTCGGCACGTTCACGCCCCCGGAGGCCTCGGTGAACCTGAGCATCGTCGGGAAGCAGGCGTCTCTGACCGAGCGTGCGCTGTGGACGGATCGCACGGTGAGCGAGACGACGTTTCAGTGGTACGAGTCGCGGAACGGACGTCGATCCGCAGGGCGCGGCGCCGATGGAACTGCAGCCGGACACCGTGCTCGGCAACTTCTTCAACCGGCAGCACCGCACGACGTCGTCCTATCAGGTCGTGCATGCCGTCACTGGACATCGGCAGGGCGCCGGCGGCTCGCATGTGTTCAAGGTCGGCGTCGATCTCCTGCACACGCAGTACAACGGCACGAGCAAGAGCCAGACCGTGCTGATCGAACGCGCCGATGGCACGGTCGTCCGCCGTCTCGATTTCCCCGGAAACAATGTCGCGAGCGTTCAGGCCGTTGGCGGCACCGAGGCCGCGGTGTTTGCGCAGGATCGTCTGCAGCCGCACCCGCGGTGGTACGTGGAAGCCGGCCTGCGCGTCGATCGCGACGGCGTGCTGGGACGCGCGAACCTCTCGCCGAGGTTCGGGACCGCGGTGCTGTTGAACCAGTCGGGCGCGGCCGTGCTTCGCGGCGGCTGGGGATTCGTTCGTGGAGCGGACGTCATCGATGGCCGGTGCGTTCACGAGCTTCGAGAACTCCATCGACACCCGCGTCCCGCGGCACGGCGAGGCGTTCTCGTCACGCAGACGGTGGCGCCGAATCTCGAGACCGCCGTCGAGCCGGACGTGGGACGCGTCCTTCGACTATCGCTGGAACGAACGCTGGGCGCTTCATGCCGGCGTGTTGAGCAGGGAAGGCCGCCAGGAGCTGATCGTGGCGCCCTCGTCACCGGGGGATCGGGCATCGAACGGCGGCTGTCGAGCGACGGGCGATCGAGCTATCGCGATGTCGAGCTGGGCGCGCACTACACGCGCGGCTCCACGGTCGACGTCGACATGACCTACACGCGATCGCGGTCGGAGGGCGATCTGAACGTCCTGGCGAGCTCGTTCGACAGCGTGCTCGCGCCGATTATCGGCGAGAACGCATATGCGGCGCTCAATACCGACGTGCCGCATCGGCTCTTCATTCGCGGCCGTGTGATGCCCACGGCCGAAGTGGCTCGTGCTCGGGATCCTCGACTGGCGCACCGGGGCTGCCGTACTCGGTCGTGAACGAGACGCTCGATTTCGTCGGCCCGCGCAACGTGCTTCGCCTGCCGAATTACGCGCGGCTTGAGCTCGGCGTCGAGCGCCGGTTCAAGGTCTTCAGGTTTCAGCCGTGGGTCGGCGTCCGCATGACCAACGTCCTCGGGCAGTTGCTGGCAGACGAGGTGCAGAACAACACCGGCTCGCCGTTTTTCGGGACGTTCTACGGCTCCGAAGCGCCCCGGCTCCGCATGAACGTTCGCTTCGAGCGATAGACCCAAGGACGCCGCCGCCAGCCCCGCCAGCACGGGCTGCGCCGAAGCCATGGGCCCACGCTCAACGTCACCGCCTCAGTCTCGACCCGCGCGAGTGCCGGCGGTGAGCGAGCGCAGCAGTTCGACTGTACTTTCGCGCGGTCCACGACTCGCGCGGTCCGGCGATCTGAGCGCCGTCTCCGGCTTCCCCGCGACCTGATCGAGCGCGGTCAGCCCGCGCGCGTTCTTCACGTCGAGCTTCGCGCCGGCCTCCGCCAATTGCCTGATCACGCGGTCGTAGCCGAGAAAGGCCGCGGCATGGACCGCTGTATCCCCAGCTTGATTCACAGCGTTGACGTCGGCGCGGTTCGCCAGCGCGACCGCGACGGCTTCGACCACGCGGCCCTCGTCCTCGACCTTCCCGCCGTCGAGCACGCTCAGGCCGCGGCGATCCGCTTGCGCACTGGCGCCCATGCCGACCGCCGCCATCAGCGGCGTCTCACCGGATTTCATCGACAGACGCGTGTCGGCGCCGGCCGACGCCAGCGCGCGCATGACGGCCGGCTCGAGGAATTTTGCCGCCAGGAAGTACGGCGTCGCGCCGATGAGCGTCGCCGGCAGCTCGAAGTCCTCGCTGTTGCGGCGGACGGGCGTGCCCTTCGTGATCCGCACGTTCGGATCAGCGCCATGGGTGAGGAGCGCGTTGACCAGACGCTGACCGCTTCTCAGCACGGCGGCATGGAGCGCCGTGTAGCCGGCGCCGCCGGCGTTGGCATCCGCGCCTTTGTCAAGCAGCAGCGCGCCCAGGTCTTCGTGGCCGCTGTGCGCCGCTTCGACGAGCGCCGTCATCCCGTTCGGCAGCGCGTCGTTGACATCCGCGCCGGCGTCAACGAGACGCCGCGCTGACTCGACGTCGCCCGAGCGCGCCGCGAACAGCAGCGGCGTGCTGCCGCCGCGCGGCACGGTGTAGTTCAGCGCTTCGCGTCCCGCACGCTGCGTGACTTCGCTCGTGACCGTCTGCGAATACGTGCGCGACCGGGCGTGGACGTCGGCGCCGGCGCTGATGAGGGCGCCGACGACGTCGGCATGACGGCCGGCCGCGGCCCACATCAATGCCGTCTGATCGTGCAACGGCTCCCTGCGATTGACGTTGGCGCCGCGCGCGACGAGCGCCCGCACCGCGGTCACGTCGCCCGTGCGCGCACATGTCATGAGCGCGGTCTCGCCGTTCGCGAGCGTCGCGTTCGGATCGGCGCCCGCGTCGAGCAGCAGTGTGACCATCGGACCGCTGCGATTGAGACACGCCAGAAAGATCGGCGTCGCGCCGGTGTCGTCGGCCACGCCGGCGCGCGCGCCCGCGCGAATCAGCAACGTCGCCAGCGGCAGATCGTCGTGATGGGCGGCCCAGTGGAGCGCGGTGGCGCCGTCGGCCTGCCGGACGTTGACGACGTTGATGACGTTGATGCCCGGGCGCGCCTTCAGCAACGCCTCCACGCGCGCCACGTCGTCGCGCCTGGCGGCGTCGAGGAGCGGCGGCTGTTCGGCCGCGGCGCCGGCCGCGAACACCACGACGAGCGCGGCCGCAAGCCGCGCGACGTCAGACGGCCGCGAGCACACGATCGTCGATCTTTCCTGTGCTGTCGCCGATGCGTTCGACGTTGACGCCGAACTTATCGAGGAGCGTGAGGTGCAGGTTCGCCAGCGGCGTCTCTTTCGGGAAACGGATGTGGCGCCCGCCCTTGAGACTTCCGGCGCCTCCGCCCGCGACGAGCAGCGGGATGTTGCGCGGGTCGTGGGCATTGCAGTCGCCCATGCCCGTGCCGTAGAGAAGCGTCGAGTGATCGAGCAGCGTGCCGTCGCCGTCGGGCGTGTTGCGCATCCGATCGAGCAGGTACGCGAACTTCGTGACCTGGTAGGCGTTGATCTTCGCGACTTTGACGATCTTCTCCGCCTCCTGCTGGTGATGCGTGATCGGATGGTGCGCGTCCGGCACGCCGATTTGAGGAAACGTGACGCCGCTGAACTCGCGGCCCAGCATGAACGTGACGATGCGCGTCAGGTCGGCCTGATAGGCCAGCACCTGCAGGTCGCACATGAGCGCGACGTGGTCGTCGAAGCTGTCGGGCACGCCCGCCGGGTGATCGACGACCGGCAGCTCGCGGGCGCTCTGCTCCTCGGCGCGCGCGATGCGCCGTTCGACGTCGCGAATGGCGTCGAGGTACTCGACCAGCTTCACGCGATCGCCGGGCCCGAGCGAACTGCTCAAGCGGCCGGCCTCGGCGACGACCGAGTCGAGAATGCTCCGGTCCTGCGCGATGCGGGCGCGCCGCGCCGCCGGCGTGGTGCTGCCGCTGTCGCCGAACAGCCGCTCGAACACGACGCGGGGATTGTGCTCGGTGGGCAGCGGCGTGTTGGCGCTGCGCCACGAAATCGTGTTCGTGTACGCGCACGCGAAGCCGACGTCACACGCGCCGGCCGTCTCCCCCGACTCGATCGCGAGCTCGAGCGACGCGAGCTGCGTGTGCTTTCCCGCCTCGTTCGCCAGGATCTGATCGACCGAGACACCCGCGTCGAGCCAGGTCTCGCTCGTCGGCGGCGACACGTCGGTCAGAAACCGCGTGCTGGCCTTGGCGTGCGCGCCGCCGGGCCGCCCTGGCGACGGCACGCAGGCGAGGCCGCTCAACACGGACAGGCGATCGCGATGCGGCGCGAGCGCCGCGAGGGTCGGCGTCAACACGTACCCCGCGCCTTCAGCCGCCGGCGTCCAGCTTTCCATGATCATGCCGTTCACGACGTACATCACGCCGAAGCGGTGCACCGGCTTCGCGGCGGTCCGGGCCTGCGCCGATAGTGCCGCCAGGGCCGGCACCATCCCATCGAGGAGCGGCAACGCCAGCGCCGCGCCGAGGCCGCGGAGCATCGTCCGCCGCGGAATCGCGTTCCTCGTGATGATCATCGTGTCTGCTCCTTCTCGTGCGCGACTGCCATGGGCGCCGCGCTGGTGCTCATCCCGAAGGGCGTGCTGCGCACAATGCCCAGAATAATCGCCGACCATCGGTGATCCCGTGCGGCGCTTTCGTGGACGATCCTGCGCACGGCCGGCCAGTCGCTCGACTCGGTGCCGCGGCCGATGGCGTACGATAGCAGACGCTCCGTGACGGTGCGGACGAAATCCTCGCGGTGGTTGACGAGCAGCGCGCGCAGGCCGGCGATACCGTCGAAGCGGCTGCCGTCTGGCAGCGACGCCGAGCCATCAACCGGCACGCCGTCGCTCATCGTCCGCCACCGGCCCAGCGCGTCGAAGTTCTCGAGTGAAAAGCCGAGGGGATCCATCCGCACGTGGCACACGGCGCAGCCAGGATTGCTGCGGTGCGCATCGAGACGCTCGCGCACGGAGCGCCGCTCGCCGTCCAGGCCGTTCTCTTTCAGCGCGGGCACGTCGGGCGGCGGCGCGGGGGCGGCGCGCCGAGCAGGCTCTCGAGCAGCCAGCGCCCGCGCAGCACGGGCGAGGTCCGGTTCGGGTACGAGGTGACCGTCAGAATGCTCGCCTGCCCGAGCAGCCCTCCGCGGACACCGTCGGCGAACTCGACGCGGCGGAACCGGCTGCCGTAGACGTTCGGGATCTGATAGTGCCTGGCGAGCCGCTCGTTGACATACGTGAAATTGGCGCCGATCAGATCGATGAGGCTGCGATCCTCGCGCAGCTGGCTCGCGACGAAGAGCCGCGTCTCGTGCTGCATCGCCTCGCGAAGGTTCTCGTCGAAGTCGGGAAACTCGTCCACGTCGGGCACGACGCCCGCGAGCCGCCCGAGGGTGAGCCACTGGGTGGCGAAGCCGGCGACGAGCGCCTGCGATCGCTCGTCGCGCAGCATCCGCGTGACCTGCTGCTCGAGCACCGGGGGATCCGTCAGCGTGCCGCGGATCGCGAGATTCAGCAGCTCCTCGTCGGGAATGCTGCTCCATAGAAAAAACGACAGGCGTGACGCGAGGTCGAGCGGCGCAAGCCTGAACGGCTTGCCCTGAGCGGAGTCGACGGGCTTGCCACGAGCAGCGTCGAGGGGCGTGCCGGCGGGAAGCGACGAAGGCTCGCGCTCGACGCGGAAGAGAAACGCCGGCGCGGACAGCAGGCGGCGAAGCCCGCGCTGGACGCCCCGATCGAAATCGCCGTCGGCGCGGCCGGCCCGATAGAAGTCGACGAGCGTCCTGACCTCGGCGTCCGTCACCGGACGGCGGTAGGCACGGCGCGCGAGCGTCGACAGAATGCGCCGGGCACACGGTTCCTCTTCGGCGCGCGTCGCGGGACGGCAAACGAAGATCCTGCGGCGGCTGGGCGTGTCGTGCGCGCCGGACGCGCGGTAGGGACCGCCCACGAGCAGGCTGTCGACCGCCGGCTGGCCGAAGTAGAGTTCGTTGGTGGTGCGGGCAAATCCGCGCTGCGGCGGCTGCAGCACGCCTTCGGGCTCGACATGCTGACGCAGGAACGACACGCTCACGTCACGCGTGCCCGCCTTGACCGGCACGCGCACCTCGAGCCCCGCGTCCGCGGTGTGCATGTAGACTTCCCACGCCGGATCGCCCTGCGTGTTGCCGGCAAAGCTTTCCGGCGCCGTCATCCCGCGGCCTTCCCCGCCGATGGTGAACCGCTTCAGCAGCGCGCCGTCGAGCCGCAGGTCGATCTGGTGCGGCTCGCCCATGCCGATCAGGTACAGATACAGCTGCCGCTTCAACACCACCTTGATCGTGTAGTCGCCGTCGAGGGGAAAGTGATAACGGACGGCCGTGCCGCCGCGCGATCCGAACGGCAGGGCGTCGCCCGCGCGGTCGTCCTGCACCATCGCGGTCGCGACCTTGAAGGTGTCGACGACCGGGGCGAGCGACGGATCGCCGACCGCCAGGCGCGACACCGTCGAGGCGGCCGACAGGTAGCTTTCGATGAGCGCCGGCGACGCGGTCAGGACGCTCGCGACGTTGTCGAAGCCGTGCGCATCGGGCTCATCGGCGATCAACCGCCGGCCGTCGACGTCGAGCGCCAGCAGGTCGCGAATCGCGTTGGTGTATTCCGTGCGGTTCAGGCGGTGCACGGGTACTCGGCCAGGACGAGGCGACGCGGCGGCCGCGGCATCGAGCGCCGTCTCGAGCGACGCAATCAGACTCCGATACGTCGCCTCATCCGGCCGGCGCGCGCCCGGCGGCGGCATCTCGCGTGTGCGCAGCTTGCGCGCGACTTTCTCCCAGACGTCCGGCGCGCCGGCAATGCGCCCGGCCCCGGCATTGATCTCATCCTCATCGAGCACGAGGTTGGCCGTGCGCAGCCGCGCATTGTGGCAACCCACGCAATAGGTATTGAGGAGGGGGCGGGTTTCAGCCGGCGGCGGCGCCTGCGCCCGCGGCGTCGCCGCGAGCAGCGGGAACACGAGCCAGCGCCACAGCACGGACCTTGGCAAAACTCCCCAAGTCTAGGGGTTCTCGGGCTTTTGCGCCACCGTCGTGTCGCGTGTGAGGCTGTAGAGCGGGATGATCAACAGCGCATAGAGGCCGGCCGCGAGCAGGAAGTTCACGTCGATGCCGATCGACATCGAGACGGCGACTGCTAGGACCGATGCCAGCACGCCGCACGCCCCGTTGATTCCCCACATCCATGCCGTTGTTCTGGAAGAGTGCTGGCCAACCAGACGGATGCCAATCGGAAAGCAGAAACCCAGGAGAATGGAGATCGGCACCGTAAACGCCAAAACCAGGCTGGTTCGGCCGAGCAACCCACGCCGCACAGTCTGATCGAGCGCCGGCTGCATGACGGTTGCCGTGACCAGAAGTGCGGCGGCAATCGCAATCGGAATCAGCAAGGCGATGCGCGTCCTGCCGAGCGGCATGCGGTCTGACAGGAAGCTTCCAACGCCGGTGAAGACGATCATCGAAGACAGGATGATGGCGAAGGTGTAAGTGGGATGGCCGAGCAAGACCGAGAAACGTTCCAGGAAGGCGACCTGGATGAACATGAAACCAGCGCCGATGATGGAGAAGTACGCAAGGGCGGCCGAAAACGCGCGGGGCGGCATGTCCGGCCGTCCCACCAGCAGCAACGGCCAAAGAATGATGAGCACGACCAGAACCGCGGCGGTGACGCACAGCACGGCCAGCGTCCTCGTGGCGTACAGGTTGCCGGCCACGATGCCCGACGCGCCGGTGAGCCCTTCTATCTTCCAAGGGCTGCGGACCCTGAGCAGATTGAAAAAGTACGGCCGCCGGTCGGTCGGCGGCGAATAGTCGAAATCCGGATCATCGAGCGCCGCCTCGAGCTCGGGCATAGTCCGGCTGGAGACGATCTGCTCGAGCCGATCGGAGCCCGCGCGCTGCCATGGGGCGGCGAGCACGGCAAATCCCTCGTCGGCGACCACCCTCGACACGATCGCTCGATCGGCTTCGTTGAACGGTGCGTTCGAGGCAAGCAAGGTCGCGACAGCGCCTCGTGACACCAGGATCAGCTGGCTTCGTGGTTCGGGTGCGCGCCGATCGATGAGCGCCGCCACCGCGAGCCCCAGCAATCGATTGGTTTCTGAGACGGCCTCCGGGTTGAACCAACGCGACACGCTGAAAACGCCGCGCGGCTTCAGCGCGCGCAAGAACACCCGCCAGGCCTCGCGTGTGTACAGCCCATTCTCGGTCAACGTGAAGGCGCCGGCGCCAGTGGCTGCCCACGTGTCGATCAGGGACATTTGAAGCACATCGAATCGAGCCTGCGTGCGGCTCAGATACGACCGGGCCTCGTCGTGCACAAGAGACACGCCCGGTGTGTCCGCCAGGCCCGCGAAGGCCCGACGGCTCCCGAGTAACAGATCGAGCAGGATGTTGTTGATCTCGATGCCGGTCACGCTGTGCTGTTCCGACCAGATGGCTGACAAGAGGTCGCGCCCGCCGCCGACACCGATGATGCCGGCGTCGCCACGCCGCAAATAGTAGGGCAGGGACGTCACGTCGTGGCTGATCCACTCCAGTACTGCGCGGTCGCCGTGCCATTCCGTCATGGACGTCGCGGCGTCGCCGTCGATGTTCATGAACGACTCTCTGACGGTGACGTCCGGCGCCTTGGCTCCGCGCCCCCAGTACTGCGGTCGTCTCACGCCAGGCCTTCCGACCATCACGAACGCGTGACTGTTCCAGCGCGCCTGTTCGATGGCCGACGGCGGGGGAAGAGGCCGGCTCTTGGCATAAGACACCGTGATTCGCTGGTGGTCGTTGCCATTCCACACGGCCAGGACCGCCAGCGCCACCGCAAGGTACACGGACAGCTCCCGTGGGCTCCGGGCGTATACCGCAAAGGCCCATGCTCCGCAGGCCGCCACTGTGCCGGCCACGAACACCGCGGACGTCAAACTCAAGATGTCGAGCAACGGCACAATCATGAGCGCGCCGGCTCCCGCACCGAGCAAGTCCCACCCGTACAGCCATCCAATCGAACTGCCCGTGCGCGTGAGTGCCAGGGTGACCACCACACCTGACAAGAAGAAGGGCGCGGCGAGGGCGAGCGTCGACATCACGAGGGGGACGATCGCCATCGTCGTCAATTGGTCGAGCGATGGCAAAGAAATCGAGAGGTTGAACAGGTGAGAAATGGGCAACAACACGGCGGTCGCAAGCGCCGTGCGCGCCAGGGCGACCCGCGCCGCCTCGACCGTCGCAAACGGTTCCCGGAGAAACACGCTGACCGCGCCGGCCGCCATGCCGAGCATCGCCATCGACACGGCGAAGAACGACAAGTGATACCACGTGAGCACCGACAGCAGACGCGAGTCGAGAATCTCGAGCAGCAGCGTCGCGAGCGTCGTCAGGAAGAGCCCGGCCGCCAACCACGCTCGCGACGGATGAACGGATGGATTCGGAGGCGAAGTCACGAGGACAGGGAGGCGCTGGCGGCTCTCTTAATTCGAACCCGTCTTCTGAACGGCTTCGGCCGCCTTTTTTTCTTCGAGTCGAGCGCCGACCAAGGTGTTGTACAGGCCATAGTTTCCCTCGTGGCAGGCGTGCTCGAAGAGCGGCCCAGACGTTCTTTGCATCGGCATTTCCGCGGAGAAGGGACGCGTCCACATCGACGGATCGTCGATCGTGAACTGGTACCTGATCGCATCGTCGGCGACCCGCGTCAGCCGTTCGGTCACGCGCATCTTCTCGGTCGATCCGCGGAACGGATTCTTCCCGTTGAAGTTCGTCGTCTCGATCACCAGCGTGTTGCCTTCCCAGCGTCCGCGCGAAATGCCCATCCACTGTCGGATGTTGGGGTCCGGTTGAGGACCGCCGTCGAGCGGGATGATCCGGACGTCGTGGATCATCTCCACCAGAATCATCACGTAGCCTGGCGCCTGCACGATGTGGTAGTTGCTGTTGTACGCGGCATCCATCATCGGCGGACCCGAACCGTTCATGATGAGGCAGCGGTCGTCGAGCTGGTTGCTCTGCGCCGAATCCCACCGGCCGACACGCCTGGCGGCCTCGGCGCGCTCGGATGTGAGCTTCTGTCCCGCGGCGGTCAGAGGCGGCAGCCGTCCGTCCGGTGGATCGACGATGAGCGATGTGTGCAGATTGCGCGCGACGACCGACTGGCTGCGATCGAGGCCGAACTGGCTGAAGTCGTAATGAACGTCTTCCGTCGTGCCCGGCGTGGTCTGCGCGCTTTCCCGTGCCGCGGCCTGCTTGAGGACGGCGGCCAACTCGTCGGGCGTGTAGAACTCTTTCGTGACGTTCGCAGGCCGCTCGAGCGGCGTGTAGGTGGAGTTGGTCCAGAAGCCCTGCAGATCGGGCTGGCCGTCCGGCGTCTTCGGGGGCGTATAGGCCCTGGTTGCCGCCGCGCTGGTTGGGGCCGGGGCCTGACCGGCCGAGGGGATCGCCGTCAGAATCCCCACCGCGATTGCGGCAGTCTGAGCACCCATTGACATGCGAGATCGATGGCTCATGTGAGACGCACTCCCTTCAGTCCTACTCCGTTGATTGTAGCGCTACACGCGCCGCTTCCACGCGAAGTACACGGGAAGCCCCAACAGCACGATGATGAGCCCGGGCCACGTCGTCGCCGTGCGATAGACAAAAAGGGCCGCAAGAATCGTGGCCGCGCCGCCGATGTACAACGCCGGCACGATCGGATAGCCGAACGCGCGGTACGGGCGGTCGGCGTCAGGCCGAGTGTGGCGGAGACGAAAGACACTCGCGATCGTCAGGATGTAGAAAATGAGGGCGGCCGAGATGACGTAGTCGAGCAGGTTGCTGTAGAGATTCCCGTACGCGTGCGTAGACGAGTCATACGTGCGGGGCAGGACGAGCAACGCCGCCCAGATCCCCTGCAGGACGAGAGCCCCGGCCGGCACCTTTGCGACGTTCAGCGTGCCCGCCGTCCGAAAAAACAACCCGTCACGTGCCATCGCGTAGTACGCGCGCGCGCCGGTCAGAATGAGTCCGTTGTTGCAACCGAACGTGGAGATCATGATGCCGATCGCCATGATGAGGGCGCCTGCGCCGGGGAAAATGGCGTCGAGCGTGGCCGTCGCCACGCGATCGGCCGGCGCGTGCTGAATGGCGCCGAACGGCAGCGTAACGAGATACGCGACGTTTGCGAGCATGTACAAGCCGATGACGATGATCGTGCCGAAGGCGAGCGACAGGGGGACGTTGCGCCGGGGCTCTTTCACTTCGCCCGCGGTGAAGGTGATGTTGTTCCAGGCATCGGCCGAGAAGAGCGAGCCGGTCTGCGAGACGCAGATCGCCACGAACAGCCCGAATGACGTCGACGCCGACACTCCCGGCGTGATGTCGGAGAAGCCGCGCGTCGTCCAGAATTGGCCGAAATTGTCGGCCACAGCCGCATGATTCCAGCCCAGGAAGAGCCCGACCGCGACGAGTCCGACAACGGCGCCCGTTTTGGCCGTCGTAAACACGTTCTGCACGATGCGGCCGTATTCGAGGCCGCGGGTATTCGTCCAGGTCAGCAGCGCGATGAGCAGGACGGCCACCAGCTGCGTGGTCGAGAGCGAGATCGCGTAGCCCTCACTGAGGTGCAGAGGTGCGATGAGATACCGATCCTCCGCCACGCCGGGGAGAAGAACGCCGAGGTACCGAGCGAAGCCGACGGCGACGGCGGCAATCGTGCCCGTCTGGATGACCAGGAAGAGTGTCCAGCCGTAGAGGAATCCAAAGAGCGGGGAAAAGGCTTCTCGCAGGTACACGTACTGGCCGCCCGCGCGCGGCATCATCGCCGCCAGTTCTCCGTACGACAAGGCGCCGACCACGGTAAGGACGCCCGCAACGATCCAGGCCGCCAGGAGCCAGCCCGGCGCGCCGACGTTGCGTGCCATGTCGGCCGACACAATAAAGATGCCCGACCCGATCATGGAGCCGACGACCACCATGGTCGAATCGTAGAGGCCGAGGCCGCGCGTGAATTCCGTGTCGAGCTGCATTAAGATGCCACAGCTTACATGAATCGGGACGACGCCTGGCAGCTCTTGAACGAATACACCAGGAGCGACAGCTTGCTGAAGCACGCGATGGCGGTTGAAGCCGCCGTCCGCGGGTACGCGCGCCGATTCGGCGAGGACGAGGAAGACTGGGGTGTGGTCGGCCTGCTCCACGACTTCGACTACGAGCGATGGCCGACGCCGGAGGATCATCCGTTTCGCGGCTGCGAGATCCTGCGCGAACGGGGCTACCCTGAGTGGGTCATGCGCGCCATTCTGTCGCACGCCGACTACAGCGGCGTGCCACGCGAAAGCCGTCTGGAGAAGACCCTGTGGGCCTGCGACGAGATGGCGGGCTTCATCACCGCGGCGTCGCTCGTCAGGCCCAGCAAGAGCGTGCTCGACCTCGAGCCGGCCTCGGTCATCAAGCGGATGAAGGACAAAGCGTTCGCGCGCGCTGTCAAGCGCGACGACCTGCGCCAGGGCGCCGACGTGCTCGGGCTGCCGCTCGAAGAGCACATCGCGAACGTTATCGCGTCCATTCGGGAGCGCGCCGACGCGCTGGGCCTGCGAGGCGCCCTTTGACTCGGACCTTTTCGGTTCGACGGCGCGTATATTCAAGTCATGACTGACTCCGGCGCCCCCGACGCGCCCGGCGGGCCCGAGGGAATTGTCACTCTCGAGAACGTGACAGTCATGTACGGCCGCAATCAGGCGTTGACCGGCGTGACAACGACGTTCATGCCGGGGGCGGTGGGGCTGCTCGGGCCGAACGGCGCCGGCAAAAGCACGATGATCAAGGCGCTGTTGGGATTTCTGGTCCCAACTGAGGGGCGCATGCAGGTTCTCGGGCTGGACGTCGCGACCTCTCCGGTCGACATTCGCGCGCGCATCGGTTACATGCCGGAAAGCGATGCCCACATTCCTGGCGTCAACGCGGTCTCGTTTGTGGCCTACTGCGGCGAACTCGCCGGCCTTCCACGCGCCGACTCGATGCAGCGGGCGCACGAGGTGCTGTTCTACGTTGGCCTCGGTGAGGCGCGCTATCGGAACGTCGAGACCTACTCAACTGGAATGAAGCAGCGGATCAAGCTCGCGCAGGCCCTTGTGCACGATCCCGACCTGTTGTTTCTGGACGAGCCGACCAACGGCATGGATCCCAAGGGCCGCGACGAAATGCTCGCGCTCATCCACGATCTGGCGCACAACAAGGGCGTGAACCTCATCCTGTCGTCTCACCTCCTGCCCGACGTCGAGTACACCTGTGACCACGTGATCGTCATGGACAAGGGGCGCATTGCCGCGGCCGGGCCGATCGACGCGCTCAAGCAGCCGCGAGGCCGCGTCTACGAGCTGCGGGTCAAGACGGCGGCGGAGCTCGAATCGTTTTTCGACGAGTTGCGAGCGGCGGGTCTCGACTGCCATGCGACCGACGAAGACGTTGTACGCGTGTTCGTGCCCGGCGAGGGTGGCGCGCGCCAACTCTTCGCCCTTGCGGCCGCCCAGCACGCGCAGGTGCGGCATCTTCGTCCCAGCGTGCCGACGCTCGAGGACGTCTTCGCGCACGCGGTCGGTGAGGAGTAGCGGTGCCCATCCACGATCAGGGATACCGGCGATACGGCGGGGGCCGGGCGCGTGGGCGTGCCTGGACGGTCATCGTCAAAAACGGGGTCCGCACGATGCTTCGCGATCGCCGGTTCGTCGTGCTGCTCGTCGTGTCGTGGGTCCAGTTTCTCGTGCGGGCGGTGCAGTTCTACCTGGCGGCCAACTTTTCGCAGGCGGCCATCATCGCGCCTAATGCCGCGACCTTCCGCGATTTCTTCGACAAACAGGACATCTTCGTCTTCATCGTGACCGTGACGCTGGGCGCGTCGCTCATCGCGCAGGATCGGCGGGCCAACGCCCTGCAGATCTACTTGTCCAAGCCGCTGACGCGCGCCGAGTACATCTTCGGCAAGCTCGGGATCCTGATGACGTTTCTGCTGTTCATCACCTGGGCGCCCGCCATTCTGCTCCTCATCGTGCAAGTGGTGTTTGCGGGGAATTTCGCGTTTGTCCGAGCGAACGCCTACCTGTTTCCCGCCATCACGCTGTTTTCGCTCGTGGAAGTCGTCATGGTCTCGACGTCGATGCTGGCCTTGTCGTCGCTTTCGACCAACAGCCGCTTTGTGGGCATCCTCTACACGGCCCTCATTTTCTTCACCCAGGCCCTCTACGGCGTGCTGCGGTTCATCACCGCCAGCACGAAACTCTCGTGGATATCGTTCGGCAACGATCTCGCGCAGGTTGGCGACGTCATCTTCCGCGTCCCCCCGCGCTACGAAACACCGTGGCCGGTTGCGCTTCTCGTGATTCTCGCGCTCGTCGCCGTCTCGGGCCTCATCCTCGAGCGCCGTGTCCGCGGCGTGGAGATCGTCGCCTGATGGAAATGGACGCCGTCGTCAGCGCCGAGCATTTGTCGAAATGGTACGGCCAGGTCATCGGCCTCAACGACGTGATGCTGAAAGTCCAGCCGGGGATCACGGGGCTCCTCGGTCCGAACGGCGCGGGGAAGTCGACGCTCATGAAGCTCATCACCGGACAGCTCAAGCCCAGCAAGGGCGTGCTGACCGTGCTCGGCGAGCCCATCTGGCGCAACCCGTCGCTGTACAGCCGCATCGGGTTCTGCCCGGAACAGGACGCGTTCTACGATCGCATGACCGGGCTTGAATGGGTGACGGCGCTCGTGGGGCTGAACGGCGTTGGCGACACCGTCGCGCGCGACATGGCGGCCCGTGCGCTTGAGACGGTCGGGCTGACCGACGTGTCGGGGAAGAGAATCGGCGCGTACAGCAAAGGCATGCGACAGCGTGTGAAGCTGGCGCAGGCCCTGGCGCACGATCCCGACTTCCTCATTCTCGACGAGCCGCTGTCGGGCATGGACCCGCTCGTGCGGCGCAAGATGATGCGTCTCATCAAAGACCTGGGTCGCGCCGGCAAGAGCGTCCTCGTGTCGAGTCATATCCTTCATGAGATCGAGTCGATCACGCCCACCGTTGTCCTCATCAACCAGGGCAGAGTGCTTGCGGAAGGCAACGTCCACCAGATCCGGGATCTCATCGACGAACATCCGCACACCGTCTATGTCAAAGCGGATCACCCACGCGAACTGGCGAGGCGGTTCCTGACCGACGACGACGTGCTCAGTTTGAGGTTTGAGGACGGCGCGGTGGTCGTGCAGACGGGCCGGCCGGACGTGTTCTATACGCGTTTGACCGATCTCGCCGCCTCGGGAGAGCTCGGGAGCATTCACGAGGTGACGTCGCCCGACGACAACCTCCATGCCGTCTTCCAGTATCTGGTGAAAACGTGAGCGCCCGTCCCGGACTGCTCGCGTCGTCGCTACGCGTGTTCGACTTTTCGCTCGGTCAGATGCTCTGGTCGCGAAGGTCGGTGTTTCTCGGGCTGCTCGCGGGGGCACCGGTCGTCATGGCCGCCGTCGTTCGCATTCTGGCGGAGACCGGTTGGCTCCCTGCGGTGAACGGTGCGCGCATCGGCGGCTCGGGGATCTTCGGCGTCCTCATCTGGCTGGTTTTCGTGCGCTTCATCGTGCCCGTGCTGGGCGTCTTCTACGGCACGGCGCTCATGGCCGACGAGGTGGACGACAAGACCCTCACGTACCTGTTTACGCGTCCCGTGCCCCGATCCTCGGTGCTGTTCGGCAAATACCTCGCGTATCTCGCGTGCGTGGTCCTGTTGCTGTTGCCGTCGGTGGTCGTGATTTACTTTCTCATTGTGCCGGTGGGCGGCAGCATCGGGGCGTCGTTTCCCCAGCTCCTGGCTGATCTTGGGATGCTGGCGGTTGGCGTGGCGGCGTACGGCGCCGTGTTTGCCCTCGTCGGTGCTGTGACGAAGCGGCCGCTTATCGTCGGTCTTGTTTTCGCCTTTGGGTGGGAGCAGAGCGTCCTGCTCATTCCGGGCTATCTGAAGCGGCTGACCGTGGCGTACTACCTCCAGGCCCTCGTGCCCCACGCGATGCCGCAGGATTCCGCCCTGAGTTCGCTCCTGCAGGTGTTTCAGGAACTGCCGTCGGTGGCGGTCAGCCTGGCGTGCCTTGCGGGGATTATCTGGCTCTCGCTTTGGCTGGCCGGGCGGGCGGTGGAGAGTCGCGAGTACGTGCTCGAACAATAGTCTGGTTACCTTCGTCTACAAGACCTGAGGGCGTCTACATGACCACCAAGACCCGGTACTTCGTTATTGTTTCGCTTTTGGTCGTCGGTGCGGGCTTGGGGACCGGGCTGGTCGCCTACTATGTGGGCTTTCCAACCAGCGCATTTCTCGCTGCTCCCGGGGCGCCTGACGAAATGCGGTATTTACCCTCCACATCAGCCATCGTCGCATACGCCGATGTCCATTCGGTCATGGCTTCCGAGCTGCGGCAGCGCTTCCGCCAGTCGGTCCTTCCAGGGGCGCAGGAAAACGGGCAGCGCGAATTCCAGGAACTGACGGGCATCAATATCGAGAACGACATCGACCATGTGGTCGCGTGTCTCGATCCGGGCGGGACGGGGAGTAACGGCCCCGGCTCAGCTGTCGTGCTCGCGCGCGGCCGTTTCGTCCAGGCCAAAATCGAATCCCTGATGAGCGACCACGGCGCTCGTATCGAACAGTACCAAGGCAAGCGGCTCATCGTGGCCGACCATCTGGTCCCGGATCCCAAGGACGTCATTCCCCCAGAGATTCCCGTTCCCCCTGTTCCGAAGGTTCCCCCGAGCTTCTCCTTGACGTTCGTTGACACCGACCTCGTCGCCTTCGGCACGACGGACCTCGTGCGGCACGTCATCGACTTGCACAAGAGCGGCGGCGAAAGCGCGCTTACCAACACCGAACTGATGGCGCACGTGCGCTCGCTCGACACGAGCAACGTGTGGGCGGTTGGGCGGTTCGACGTGCTTCGAGCCAGGGCGAAACTGCCTGACGTGGTCGCGGATCGGCTGCCGCCGATCACCTGGTTTACGGTCAGCGGAGAGGTGAACGGCGGGTTGAGGGCCATGTTGACCGCAGAGGCCCGCGACGACGATTCCGCCAGGAACCTGCGCGAGGTCGCCCAGGGGTTCCTGGCGCTGGCCAAGCTGCAGACCAGTTCCAAGCCCGAGTTCCAGCGCTTCGTCAATTCCCTCGAAGTCCGCGGCAGCGGCAATACCGTCACGCTCTCACTCGACGTGCCCGCCCAGCTCTTCGACGCACTGAGCGCGATGATGCCAAGACAGCCGATGCCAAGACAGCCCGAAAAGCAGTAACAGCGCGTCGCCTGCCGCTCTGCCGCTGCGGTAGAATGCCGATCCAATCGTGACCGATCTGGTCTTCTTCTACGGCACGCTGATGAGCGGTTTCAAGCGTCCGGGCCGCGACCGGATCGACTCGAAGCTGCAGCCCGTCGGCCGCGGCTGGATTCCCGCGGCGCTCTTCGATCTTGGCCTGTATCCGGGCGCAATCCTGGCATCGGACGCAAAGGTGTGGGGCGAGGTGCACCGCATGACCGACATCGACGCGGTGCTCCATGAGCTGGACGCGATCGAAGGCTTCAGCCCTGGCGAGCCCGACGCCAGCCTCTACGTGCGCGCCGGGGCGCCGGTGACGCTCCTCAACGGCCACCTGGAGACGGCGTGGGCCTACTTCTACAATGCGCCGCTCGGCGGCGCGCAGCGGATCGAATCGGGCGACTATCTCGAGCACCTGAAGGTCAAACGGTGAAAGGGCGCATGGCGCTCGCGTTGGCGTTTCTTGTGCTCGCCGGCGCGGGGACCGCGTCCGCGCAGACAGCGCCCGATCTCGACCCGCGCATTGTCGGCCTCGTCGGTCAGGTGTCGGAAGCGCGGCTCGTCGTTCTGCTGAAACAGCTCGAAACCTTCGGCACGCGCAATACCCTGTCGTCAACGGACCTGCCGACCCGAGGCATCGGCGCCGCGCGGCAGTGGATCTTCGACGAGATGAAGAGCTACGGCCCGAAGCTGCAGGTGAGCTTCGAGACGTACAGGATTGCGAAGCAGGGCCGCATCACACGTGACGTCGAGGCCCGAAACGTCATGGCGATCCTGCCGGGCCGGTCGCCCCGGCGCATCTACGTTTCCGGCCACTACGACACGATCGCGATTGATGGCGGCCAGATCAGCAGGGCGGGCGCCCGCGACCGCGACGGAATCAGCGTCACGCAGCCCGCCGATCCGAACGCGCCGAACGACAGTTCCGCCGCCGGCGTCAACGACGATGGCAGCGGCACGGCGCTGACGATGGAACTCGCGCGTGTGTTCGGCCAGAGCGGGATCGACTTCGACGCGACGTTGGTGTTCATGTGCCACGTGGCCGAGGAGCAGGGGTTGATGGGCGCCAAGCTGCACGCGCAGAAGGCGAAGAAGGATCGCATCCCCATCGACGCGGTCCTCAACAACGACATCGTCGGCAACGATCGCGGCGGCAACGGCATTGTCGATGGCGCGTCGATTCGGGTGTACTCGGAAGGCCCCGAAGATTCGCCGTCGCGGGAACTCGCGCGGTTCGTGCAGCGATGGGGCATGCGCTACGTGCCGTCGCACACCGTGCGGCCGATCGCGAGGCCCGACCGATTTTCGCGGGGCGGCGACCATTCGGCGTACAACCAGTACGGCTTCGCGGCGGTCGGCTTCCGCGAATCGCGCGAGAACTTCTCGCGGCAGCACGATCCCCGCGACACGTTCGACGGTCTGTCACCCGCCTACCTCGCGCAGAACGCGCGGGTGAACGCGGCGGTCGCCGCCACGCTCGCGCTCGCGCCGCCCGCCCCCGTTGTGCTGAACGACCGTGGCCAGCCGAACATCAACCGAGCTCCGTCCGGCTACGACGCGCATCTGGGATGGACGAAGTCGCCTGGCGCCTCGTCCTACCGGATCTTCTGGCGCGACGCCTGGGGCCCCGACTGGCAGCATGAACTGCTCGTCGGGAACGTCACGGAAGTCACGTTGCCGAACACGCTGATCGACGATCTCGTGTTTGGCGTTGCCGCGGTCGACGCCGCCGGCCACGAAAGCGTCGTGGCGGCCTACCTCAGCCCGCCGCGCGATGCCGACGACGTCAAGACCCTGCCGTAACGAGCGTTACCCGGCCCGGCGTCCCGTCTTGATGGCCTCGATGAAATCAGAGATCACAGAAGCGACAGGTTCGGACGGCTCGATGAACTCGATGCCCGACCGGTACGTCACAAGCTCCTGATCCACCTCGGTGATGCTGCAGTGGACGACGCGTCCCTTGACGACGACGGATCGATCGCCGAGCGTCAGCCGAAACTGGTGCAGAGAATCGAGCTGGAGGGGAAGGGCGGTTTCCATCTGGGCGCCGCCGCGGCTGAGCTCCTTGATGGTCGTGGGCTGGAACACCATGACCTCGCCGTGGAGCTCGCCGAGAATCGTGACTCTCTCGGCGTCGCGCGTGTTCTCGCGGGAGGGCGGCATTTCGGCTGGACTATACCATGGTGCTAATTCATCCAGGCCGCTGTCATGGAGCCGACACGCTGGTCCGCTTCGAATTCCGGTGAATCGTCGTCCGGGTCCAGTCCGTCGTCATCGCACGTGAATGTCAGGACCGGAATCGCTTTGGTCTCGTTGTCGATTTGCAGCATGGAGAGCACGTGGAAGCCTTCAGCGTGGTCCATGTTCAGACAGAGGACGACCAGGTTGGGGTGCACGCGCTTGATGTGGGAATACGCGTGCGCGCTCGACTCGACGATGACGACGTCATAGCAGCCGGCGCCGAGCATGGTTTCAAACAGGCCGAGCAGCTCGACCGTGCCGTTGACGATGACGACTTTGCGTGGTGGCGCTGGGGTAATCATCACTGGCCGCCTCTTCGGCCGCTTTGAGAGGCTTCAGGAATCGTGCCACATCGGCCAGGCAGAATTGTTAGACTTTCTTGGCAATCACGCGTGTGTGCAGGTCGTTTTCTGTCACAGGTCTTTGACGGCTGTCACAGGACCACGGTTTCCGCATGTCCGTTGAAAATATTGGTTCGCCGTGCCCCGGTTCCGTCGCTGGTTTCGCAGCCGGTCCACGCTGGGTAGAATAGAGCGATGCACGACCTCATCAGACAAGTGCTGGCCGAGCTCGGCGAGGATCCGAGCCGCGAAGGGCTGCTCAACACGCCGAAGCGCGTCGAGAAGGCCCTGAAGTTTCTGACAAGCGGCTACGACGCCAACATCGACGAGGTCCTGAACGGCGCGCTCTTCACGGTCGATTACAGCGAGATGGTCATCGTCAAGGACATCGATTTCTACAGCATGTGCGAGCACCACCTGCTGCCGTTTTTCGGCAAATGCCACGTGGCCTATATTCCCACGACCAAAGTCATCGGTCTCAGCAAGATTCCCCGGCTCGTGGACGTGTTCAGTCGGCGCCTGCAGGTGCAGGAACGCCTGACCAACCAGATCGCGGACACCATTCGCGACATCGTCAGGCCGCTCGGAGTTGCGGTGGTGATGGAGGCGACCCACCTCTGCATGTCGATGCGAGGCGTCCAGAAGCAGAACTCGGTGGCGGTGACGAGCGCGATGGTCGGCGTGTTCCGCGACCAGGCCCGCACGCGGCTGGAGTTCCTGGAGTTGATCAGGCTGCGGAGCGGCGTGTTGTCCACGCGCGACTCCGTGTCCACGAGCCTGGCCTGCATGGGTGAGGACTGAGGAGCCAGGATGGGCCGGAACGACGGGAGGGGCAGGACGGCCGTCCGCGCGCTGGCGCTGACGCTGGCATTGGGGACGCTGACCACTTCCCACGTGTTGGCGCAAACGCGGAAACCCGCCGCCCGCCCAGCCGCCGCGCCTGTCGCCCCGCCAATCAAGGAAGCGGCGGCTCTGACGTGTCCCACGCCGCTCGGCGTCGGCGTCACCACGAAACTGGCGTTCTGCGACGTGATGAGCGGCCGCGATCCCGCCGAAGGCATTCTGATCAAGCTGCCGCAGCACCGCGGTCCCGTCACGCTCACGTTCGATCTGCACAACCGCCACACGTACTCGGAAGAACAGGTCAGGGCCAATCGCGCGTACGCGGGCTACACGGCCACGATTGGCGTCATGACGATGGACAACACGCTCGTCAGCCGGGCGGCGGTGCAGAACGAGTTCCGGAAGGCCGGTGATCTCCTGGACCGTGTGGGCGGCGGCGCGGGGCCAGGCGGCGTGAAAGCCGTGGCGCCGACCGGCAGCGAGCCGGTGACCATTACGATTCCCGAACAAGAGGACCAGGTCAGCATTCTCGGCGAGAAGGTGACGGTCGAGCGACTCGACGGCACCGCGACCTACTCATCACCCGGCCGTCCGGTTGCGATCATCAGCAACGTGAAGGTCGAATATCGTCCCGCGCCTTTACCCAAGGCCCCGAAGAGGAAGTAATTCGGTTTCATCGCTCACCGGCGTCCAAGCAGACGTGAATTCCTACGAACATTACGTGACGAAGCCCGTAACGATGTTATAGGGCGCGAGTCTTCCGTCGGAGCCATCGCTCGCTTGTTTCCCCGCCCTAGCATAGGGCGTCCATTTGGCCCGCCGCAATCTGACGTAGAATTCCGTCGCGCGGGTAATCCGCGACATAGGTCTAAGAGCACGTTGCGAAATTAGATGACCGGTTTCAGATAGTACCAACAGACCAGTGAGCACGCTAACGTGAGAAACGCTTCGTGAATGCACGGTCGGCGCTCGTAGCGGACGGCCAATCGGCGAAAGCGATGCAGCCAGGCCAGGGTGCGCTCGACGACCCAGCGCGTCCGGCCCAAGCCGCTGCCGTGCGGGCGGCCTCGCTTGGCCAGTTGCGAGGCGATGCCGCGCGCCAGCAGCTGGTTCGCGGTGCGGCTGCGAATCGTAGCCGCGGTCGCCTTGGACCAGCTGCGGCTTCCGCGCCGGCGTCCCGCGCGGCCCTGCAGCGGCGGCATCGCGTCGACCAGCGGGAGCAATTGGGTCACGTCGTGGCGATTCGCGGCGGTCAGCGCGCGCGACGAGCGGAATCCCGTGCGCGTCGGTGAGAACATGATGTTTCGACCCGGCTTGCGGCGATCGGTAGGGTTCGGTCCAGTTTTTTTCCCCCGCGCAGCGCGCGGAGCGACGAACTGTCGACCACGGCGCGGGCCAGATCGAGCTGGCCCCGTCGGCGCAACTCGGTGAGCAGGACGCGGTGTAACCGTTTCCAGACGCCGGCGCGTTGCCAGCGCACGAGTCGCCGCCAGCAGGTCGTGCCCGAGCCGCAGCCCATCTCGCGCGGCAGCATGTTCCACGGGAGTCCCGCTGCGCAGCACGAACAGGATCCCCGTCAGCACCGCCCGATCCGGGATAGGCGCTCGCCCGGCGTATTGGCGGTCGCGTCGTCGCCGTCTCGGGAGGAGCGGTTCGATTCGAGCCCATAAGTCGTCGTCGACCAAGGCTTGGGGCATGCGTGACCGCCTCGCTCTCGGTCAGGCGACCGTACCAAGCCTTCGATCGCAGTACAAGAGGTCGGTTAGCTAATTTCGCAACGTGCTCTAAGTCATGCATAGCGCCTCACCATCCTACGAACTCAGAATCGGCATCACAGGTCACCTGAGGATCGAGGACGAGGCTCGTGTGGCTCGTTCGCTCGCGCGATTGTTCCATCAGATTGATAACACGCTGAATCAGCAGGACGTAGTCCCGCTCTCGTGGAGAGCATTTTCACCACTGGCCCGCGGCGCCGATCGATTGTTCGCGCAGGCTTTCCTTGAACAGGAGAGCTCGGTAAAGGCGCGAGGACGTTTGGAAGTCATGCTGCCTTTCCCTCTGGCTGAGTATCGTAGGTTGCTCAGCGGCGATTCGGATCGTGCGCAGTTCGAAAATCTGCTTCAGCAGGCGTTTGCGGTACACGAGCCGGAGAACAATTCCGGCGTCAATGTCAACGATGCTCAAGACAAGAAGCGCGGCGCTGAGTCTCTTCGCGAGCGAAGTGTAGAAGTGATAGTGCTGAGTGACGCTGCGCATCGAGCCCAGGCCGAAGATTTGCTAGCAATTGTGGCTGCGACACAGAACTACCCCGCCCCTGATGTGAACGCTGCCCCAGATAGGAAGCACGACGCTCAGTATCTTCGAGTCGGAGAGCGCATCGTAGACGCGTGCGAGATCCTTATAGCTGTGTGGGATGGACGACCGTCCGGTGGCCTCGGCGGCACAGCCGATATTGTGAACTACGCGCTTCGACAGAGACGCGTGGTGCTCTGGGTTCAGCCGGACCAGCCCGACAACCCACCGCGCGTACCTGCACACCATCAAATACTCGACGCAGGGCAAGATCGCTGCTAGCGCATCAACCACATTTCCCCGCACGGCTAAGCAACTGTCGCTCGGCTATCACCAGCAAGCGAGATATTGCTTGGACGTTCTGGCTTCCGCCGACGCGTGCGCTGATGAAATCCTTCAGAGGAGACAGAGGCTGGAGGACGCCGCGCGAAGCGCCGGATTGCCCGATGGCTACATCGAGCCAATTTTGACCCACGTCGTACCTCGGTTTGTCCAAGCCGATCAGCTGGCTTTGCGATATCGGCGCTACTACACCCGCGCGATCCGGTTGCTGCTGTTCGGCCCAGCACTCGCCGTGACTGTGGCTGTCGCTCAAGTAGTGTGGAAGAAGCAGGCGTGGTGGAGTTTCGTTGAGATTCTCGTGATGCTCGTTGTTTTTGCCTTGTGGGTTTACAGTCACCACGAAAAATGGCACGAGAAGTGGCTGCACGATCGATACCTCGCCGAGCGGTTTCGGCTCAACCTCTTCACGCCGCTCGTGGGGGCGCTACCTCCGGACAGAAGACGGAGTAGTCCGCTACCGTTTTATCGGGGACCTGAGCACTGGCTCGCTCAATTGGTCGAGGTCGTTACGGGCCGTGCTGCGACGGGCATCGAGACAGCGAAAGACAAGCCGGAGTTGTTCATGGCGGTTAAGGCCTTTGTCCTCGCGGAGTGGCTCACCGACCAGCACCAATTCCATGCCAAGAACACAAGAAGAAAGTCCACCCAGGCGCACTTTCAGACTCTGGCGGGGTACTGCCTGTTTGGTCTGACGCTTCTAATGGCGCTAGTGCACTTTGGTTTGGAGGAACCGCAGTCAGTTCTGGTGCGGCTCGCGCCGTTTCTGAACCGATTCGCCGCGTACCTCACGTTTCTCCGGCCACTTCTAGATCCATTCGCCAAGTGGTTCACCCTTCTCGCGCTCGTTCTTCCAGTCTGGGCTGGAGCAGTTCTCGCTATAACGTCACAGAAAGAACTGGAGTTGGAGCGGACAGCCGAACGATCCGAGTGCACATGGCGCACGCATTGGACCGAATCCGAAACCGAGCGATGGCTTCGTCGGCACCGGACGAACTGCTTCTAGCGACCGCAGAAGCGGCTGCGCTGGCGTCGACCGAGAGCTACGAGTGGTGGGTGCTCCTCAGTTTTCAGGACGTCCGCCTGCACGCGTAATCAAATCGCCCCGCGGCCATTGAATATAGTATGAGTATGGTTCTCTCTTGCCGCTAAACCGCCAGTCGGCGCTGTAAGAATAAGCAATGGCTTCACATGGCCAGATGGTGACCCAATTGGATGGGCTCACTCACGCGGGGCACGATGTTTTCATAAGCTACGCGTCAGGCGATAAGGGCGTGGCGGACGGCATGTGCGAGGCCCTTGAGGCGAAGGCCATTCGTTGCTGGATCGCCCCACGAGACGTACCTCCTGGTGTCCCGTATGGCGAAGCGATCATCGACGCTTTGGCTGCCGCGCGCATCCTAATCCTCATACTTTCCGCCCGCTCTAACAATTCGCCGCATGTCATGAAAGAAGTTGAGCGAGTCGTAAGTAAGGAGATCCCAATTCTCCCGTTCCGGATTGAGGAAGTAAAGCTCTCGAAGAACCTTGAATACTTCCTCGCTGCCACGCAGTGGTTAGACGCTCTTCCACCGCCACCAGAGAATCATTTCCAGTCGCTCGCGAAACACACGCAGCTGTTACTATCGAGGTTGAAGGGTGAGCCAAGGCCAGAACCACCGGTACCGCCACCGATACCAACACCGAGAACGGCATCCGCCGCTAGAATGTGGGCCATTGGTGCCTTCGTCCTCGCGGTCACGGTTGGCGGGTTGTTCGCTCTACTTCGCCATGAAGGGGCAACCGGCACAGGTCCTCCTTCTGAGGGAAAGACTATCGCGATTAGTGGGCCTGTCTCAGGCACCGGAGGTCCGCCTCCGCGACCCGTGCCGGTGATTGATGTTGATAAAGTCGTCCGCGACGTAAGAGCCTCAATCAAGCGGAGAAATCTGTCGGGTGCCGCACAGTCGGTGACTGCTGCTTTAGCCCTGGCGCCGGACGAATCTGCACTGAAGAGCCTGGGACAAGAAGTGCTTAATGAAGCAGCGGCTGACGCCGTCAGCGCAAAGCAGATGGCGGAGCGTTCGAACGGTTATTACGTCCCAGAGTAACCAAGCGTGAAACATCCGGATCGAATATCGTCCGGCCCCGCCGCCGAAGCCGGTGAAGCCAACCAAGAAACGCTAGAAAAAGAAAAAGGCCGACGGTTGCCCGCCGGCCTTCAGTAATCCCTAGTCCCTAGCCTCTAACCTCTACGCGATCGCGCCTAGACTTCCGGCTTGTGCAACACGGTCTGCACTCCGGACTTCGACTTGTCCAGTCCGGGGGCCCCTTCCCCCCGGCGGCCGCCGAGCCCCTGAATCTGCAGCGTCGGCTGCTCTTTGAGCACGTGCTGTGCGTAGAGCTTGGCCATCTCGGCGTTGTGGGCGGCCTCTTTCGCGAGCTCCTCGGGTGTCTTGTGCTTGCGCGCCTGCGCCGCGAGCTTCTCTTCGCGGGCGTTCTTCGCGATGCCGAGGTCTTCCATGTCGGTCTGGGCCCCGGCGCGAACCGCTTCTTCGTTCAGCTTCAGGCGGTGGTCGGTGGAGCTGAGCGGCACCGACTTGTTGCCGGCGAAGATCTCGTGACGGCCGTGCTCCTCGTACCACTTCGTGAGCGTCGCCGTCATGTGCATCTTCTCGATGATGTTGCGCCAGCCGATGCCGGTGTTGTAGGCGCAGAAGGAGATCTCACCCTGCTGCGTGGCATACGGGATGATGCACATCTCGGTGCGGCGGAAGTCGTAGTTGAACAGATCCTGGAACCACATGCCCGCGATGAACAGGAAGTTCCAGCGGTCGGCGCGGCGCTTCGCGATGTCGTCCATCGTCCGATCGCCCTCGACCTTGCCGTACTTGCCCTTCTCGGCCGCCTTGGTCGCGCCGAAGGTCTTGTCGAACTTCTTCAGCAGGTCGGTCAGCTTGAAGTGCGTCGGCGAGTTGAACGAGTCGTAGTTGCGGACGACCGCGAGCGCCATGCCGAAATTCGACCAGAAACGGCTGCGGCCGGCATCGGTGACCTGCTGCACGTCCTTGGCGAACCGCTCGGCCTTCAGGAACTTGGTGACCGGGACGGCTTCCTTGGTTTCCTTGTCGATCATGATGGCCATGCCGATGCCGCAGTTCGGGTGGCATCCGCAGGTCAGCTGGCCGAACTCCTTCTCGGCGCCGTGCGTGACGTCGGCCCAGTCGGTGAAGCTGCCCATGAACGAAATCGGGAACCAGTCGCGAATCGGCTCGCCGATGCCGGTCTGGTTCTTCACGTCGTGCGCGAGGTGCGACAGCGTGTAGCGCTGCGCGGCGCGGCGCTCCGGCGTCACTTCCTCGTCGCGGCCCGTGAACGACACCGGCTGGAACGACAGGAAGTTGATCGTCTTCGGGTTGTCGAGCGCGAACTCGATGATGCGGCCGACCTGCTCGTTGTTCACGCCGTTGACGATCGTCACGACCGGCACGATGTCGACGCCGTTGCTGTGCAGGTTCTCGATCGCGCGGAGCTTCACGTCGAACAGGTTCCCGACGCGGCGGTGCGAGTTGGCGGCGTTGCCGATGCCGTCAAACTGCAGATACGCGTAGCGGAGGCCCGCCTCGGCGGCTTCCTTCGCGAACTCGGGCCTCTTGGCGAACTCGATCCCGTTGGTGGCTGCCTGGACGCTGTTGTAGCCGACCTTGCGCGCGTAACGCACCGCGTCGAGGAAGTACGGAGAAATCGTCGGCTCGCCGCCCGAGAACTGCACCGACATCTGGCGGCGCGGCTTGATGGTGATCGCGTTGTCGAGCACCATCTTGATGTCGTCCCACGTGAGCTCGTGGACGAACCCGACCTGGTTCGCGTCCATGAAGCACGGGTCGCACATCATGTTGCAGCGGTTGGTCAGATCGACCGTCAGCACCGATCCGCGCCCGTGCTGGATGGTGCTGCTGCCGTGGTTGTGCAGCTTCGCGTCGTTGTGGGCACGGATGTCGCGGCCCGGGAACACGTCCTCGAGGTGCTTGAAGAACGCCGTGTCGATCGCCATCACGTCCTCGAAGTGGCCGTGGAGCGGGCAGTCCTTCACCATCAGGATCTTGCCGTCGCGCTCGAGAATCGTCGCCTTGATCTCGCCGACTTTCTCGTTGAGCAGCACGCTCACGTCCTGCTTGCCATCGAGGATGGCCTGCCGCGCCTCGCGGGTGCACGTCGGGCAGAGCGAGTCGGTTTCGCGCGGCCAGCCGAGCGGCGGCTTCGTCTTCTGATACGACTTCAGCAGCGGCCGGTCGGACCACTTCGGCGTAAAGGCCGGCCTCTGCTTGATCTGATTCAGCGTGTTGAATACCGTCCAGGCGCCGTTCGCGGCAATCGACAGCCCCTTTTCGAAGTACTTGATGGGCGCGTGCATGCGTCGTCTCCTCATGGAGCCAAAACGAGAAGCCCCAAATCCCGTAAATCATAGACCGGTCAGGGCTTGTCTGACTGTATTTTCACCGAATGGGCCCAGAACGCCCCCGAACGGGCAAGACGGGAACCCCAACGGGCGCTCTGCCGTTCCCGTCTGGCCTAAATGCCCAGCCGTTCTTTCAGCTCGCGCACGCGGTCACGAGCCACGATGAGCTCGGTCTTGCCCTCGTTTTTGAGCCGGACGAGGAGGCCGTCGATGCCGGGGTAGATCTCCTGCACGAATGCGACGTTGACGATGGTGGCCCGGTGGATGCGCACGAACCGGCGGGCGTCGAGCTCGGCTTCGAGCTCGGCAATTGTGTAGTCGACGACGTGTTCGCGGCCGTTCGCGGCGGCAAAGGTCAGCTTGTCTTTCGCGAAAAAGTGCGTGATGCGTGTCGTGTCGAGCACCGTCGTGCGCTCGCCGACGCGTGAGGCAATCCGCTCGAGCTTCCGGCCGGGCGCGAGCTCGCGCGCCAGCGCCCGCGCCAGCTCGCGCATGTCGGGCCGCGGCTCGCCGCGAAGCGTGAGCCGCTCCAGCTTGTCGATCGCGCGGTCGAGCCGCTCCGGCTCGATCGGCTTCAGCAGGTAGTCAATCGAATTGACCGTGAATGCCTTGAGCGCGTATTCGTCGTATGCGGTGGTGAACACCACCGCCACGTCGCGATCGAGCTTGTTCGAGCATCTCGAATCCGGTCAGTCCCGGCATCTGCACATCGAGGAAACACGACGTCGACCTGGTTGGCGCGCAGGAACGCGAGCGCCTCGCCGGAATCCGTGGAGGTGCCAACGAGCCTCACGCGCCCGGTCTCCTCCAGCAGGCGCGCCAGCCGCTGCACGGCCAGACGCTCGTCGTCGACCACGTACGCGCGAATCATGCCGACCCTCGCGGCGCGGCGGCTGTCTCTGATCGCGGCGGCGCTTCCGTCGGCGCGTCGAGCGGCACGTCAAGCCAGACGCACGTCCGGCCCGGCCTGCTGTCGATCCCCATGGCCGCGTCTTTGCCGAAGTGCATCTTCAGCCGCGCCTTGAGCAACGCGAGACCATGGCCTTCCGGCAGGTTGGCGCCGTCGAATCCCGGGCCGTCGTCTTCGACCTCGATCCGCGTGCGGCCCTGCGACACGGCTGCCCGAACGGCGATGGAGGCGCCCTTCTGGCGGGATGACACGGCATACTTCACGCCGTTTTCGACCAGCGTCTGGAGTGCGAGGCGCGGAACCGGAGTACGGGCCGCATGGTCGTCAATGGACAGGTCGTAACGGAGCCGATCGCCGAATCGCACGCGCTCGATGTCGAGGTAGTTCCGAATGAAGCCGAGCTCCTGCTCGAGCGGAAC
Source organism: uncultured Acidobacteriota bacterium (assembly GCA_963755195.1). Taxonomy (GTDB): domain Bacteria; phylum Acidobacteriota; class Vicinamibacteria; order Vicinamibacterales; family CAVVIG01; genus CAVQJU01. Next base: position 326,782 of record CAVWIZ010000006.1, read on the forward strand.
GAGTACCGCGGCGCCGCGGTCGAGCGACGATCGCATCAGCGACGCCAGTTGGCCGACGACTTTCTCGGCGGCCGCCGGGTTTTCGTGCACGAGCTCGGACACCGAGTTGAGCGTGTTGAACAGAAAGTGCGGATCGACGCGCGATTCGAGCGACGCCAGTTGCGCTTCGGCGGCCAACCGATGGGCGTCGGCCTCGTCGCGTTCTTTCGTCCGCAGCGCCAGCGCCGCGTCGTGGAGCCGCGCGCGCAGACCACCCGTGACGGTGAAGAAGATCCCGAAGACGAGTGTGAAGTACATCGAGATTTTGAGCGCCGACATCCAAAAGGGGAAGAACCGGCCGCTTGGCACCATGCCGGCCGCCGTCCCGAACAGCATCGCGATGAAGCTGCCGGCCGTCGCGCATGCGGCCAGGGCGGCGGCGACGGCCGCCCAGTTCAGCGGCGTCGGGAGCCGGCGCCAGACGATGGGCACGAGGCGTGGAATCGTCAGGAAGCCAAGCGACGAGCAGCAGAACGAAAACATGAAGTTGGTCGCCGTGTAGCTGAGGATCTGCCGCCAGGGCGTCCGCCACGTCGCGCTGCCGAAGACCAGCGCGGCGACCAACGACCCGGCGGCACAGCCCGCCGCGACCTGGCTCCAGAAACGGATCTGCTTCACCATCAGCGAGCGGCCAGTCTACTGCGTACGCCCGGGCGGCGACGCTGCCGGCACTTCGAGCAGGCCGGGCACCTTCACGCTCGACGGGGCGAATCGGCCGCCCGCCGCCAGGCCGCCCGGCAGCGGCGCATACAGTTCGATCGCGATCTGCGTGGTCGCGGACTTCACGTCACCGTTTTGCGGCGGCGCGGGCATCGTCAGCGAGGCGATGGCGAGTACGGGCTTGCCGTCGTCGGGCACGCCGGCGAGCGGTCCGCCCGGACGGCGCTGGCTGCCGCTGAATTGCTGGAGCAGGCCCTGATGCGCGTCGCTGTAGTACCACTTGAGCACCGCCTGTTTGTTTTCGAACCACGCGAAGATCACCATCTTGCCGCTCGACGTGCGGGCGGTTTCAACGCCGAGGACACCAGGCGTGGCTTTCAGCATGCCGGGGAGATCCGGAAGCCCCGCGGGCGGGCCTTGCGCGCGCAGGTTCGCGAGCAGCAAGGGCGAGTAGACGACGGCGGCGACGACGACGGCGGCGGCGATCTCTCTCAATGTGCGTCGATTCATGAACTGCCTCCTGCAACCCACAGTAGCGGCCAGGCGCCGCTGCCTGGTGGGATTTGCGACCAAAGGGTGGATGGCGGCGATGAGAGGCAGGACGGGCAGGATGGGCCCCGTCCTTCGCCGTCCCGCCTTTGCCGCCCCTCCTGCCCTTCCTGCCCGGTGCATTACCATCAGGGCATGTCCGTTCGCGACGTCATCATCGTAGGCGCGGGTCCATCGGGGTTGTCCGCCGCCATTGCCGCGAAGCAGCGCGGCCTCGACTATCAGGTGCTCGAACAGGGCGTCCTCGTCAATTCGATCTATCGCTTTCCCCCGCAGATGGTGTTCTTTACCACGCCAGAGTTGCTGGAGATCGGCGGGCTTCCGTTCGTGTCGCCGTACGAAAAGCCGACGCGCGCCGAAGCCCTTCGCTATTACCGCAAGGTCGTCGACAAGTACGACCTGCAGATCGCGTACGGCGAGACCGTGGTCTCGATCGAACGTGAGGTCAGCGCCCGCGGCCATGCCGAGCCGGGAGGCGAGGCATCCGCCGCCGGCGACTCGGTGTTCGCTGTCGAGACTCGATCCTCGCGCGGCGTGCGGCGGGTACGCCACGCCCGGCACATCGTGATGGCGATCGGCTACTTCGATCATCCGGTGATGCTCGGCGTGCCGGGTGAAGACCTGCCGCACGTCCATCACTACTACGGCGAGGCCCACCCGTACTACCGTCAGCGCGTGGTCATCGTGGGCGGCGGGAATTCGGCGGCCGAATATGCTCTTGAGTTGCACCGGGCCGGCGCGCACGTCACGATCGTCCACCGCGCGGCGGAGCTCAAGTCCACGATCAAGTACTGGGTCCGCCCCGACATCGAAAACCGGATCAAGGAAGGCTCGGTGGCCGCTCGGTTCAGTACGTGCCTGGTCGAGATCCGGCCGACCTCAGTCGTCGTGCGGCCTTCGACGAGCTCAGGCCGCCCCGAGCTTGTCGAAGGCCGCAGGTCGAGCGGTGAAGAAGAAGAGATGCCGGCCGACGCCGTGTTTCTCCTGACCGGCTACCGCGCGGATGCCGAACTCATGGCGCGCGCGGGCGTCGAGTTCGGCGATCGCCACGCCCCCTTGCACAATCCCGACACCTTCGAGACCAACGTGCCGGGGTTGTTCATCGCCGGCGGCGCCATCGCGGGCGAGGACACGGGCACCGTCTTCATCGAGAACGGCCGGTTCCACGGCGAGAAGATCGTCGAAGTGATTGCTGCCCGTTGCCAGCAGCTCTAACCACGACGTTGCCGTTTTCCTAGTGCGCGACGTTCGACAAACCCGGCGTGCGCGCGATCAGGATCTTCATCTCGAGGAGCTCGACGAGCGACTCGGCCCGGGTGCGCAGGCTGTGCTGTTCGAGCAGCGCCTGCTTTTCGACCGGCTCCAGATCCAGATACTGCGCGAGAGCGTTCACCAGGTCCTCGTCGGCCATCGTGGAGGGGATTTTCGAATCGTGGCTGCCGCTTCCGGCCGATTCCGTCCGCGCGGCGCCGGAGAGCGAGCGCTCGATGGTCGGCGCCAGAAGCGATTCGAGTTTCGAACGTTGTCGCTGGATGACGGCGCGGTCGTCTCCCGACCCGGCGCGCTCCGGCACCGGCTCGACGAACGCCCGGCGATAGCTCCTGGCGTTGTCCTCCTCGACGACGCGAAACCGCTCCACGCCGCGCAGCACGATGTTGTAGCGTCCGTCCGCCAACTGCTCGACGTGCGTGATCACGCCGCTGCAGCCCAACGGATAGATGGGCGGCCGCTGCTCGTATTCATGCTGCCATCCCGGACGCAGCAGCACCATGCCAATCATCCGGTCACTCGCCACCGCATCGGCCACCATCTCGCGGTACCGCGGCTCGAAGATGTGCAGCGGCAGGAACACGTTGGGGAACAGGACGACGTTCGGCAGCGGAAAGATTGGCAGTAGATCGGACATTCGAACCCTGAACGTTGAACCCTGAACCGTGAACCCTGAACCTGTCTTTAGTGAATCGTCTTCGTTTTCTTGTCCATGTAGTCCATCAGGACGTATTGCCCGAGCGTATAGGGCGTCGTGAAGTACGCCTTGCCCTTGCAGATGTCTGCGACGCGGCGGACGAAGCTCACGAGGTCGTAGTCGCGGGCCAGCATGAACGTGTTGATCATGATGCCGCTCTTGCGGCACGCGGCCACCTCGGCGCAGGTCTCGGCCACGATGAACGGATCGAGGCCGAACGCATTCTTGTAGATGCGGCCGTCCGGCTGCGTCAGCGCCGAGGGCTTGCCGTCGGTGATCATGATGATCTGGCGCATGTCCTTGCGCTGGCGGTCGAGAATGCGCCGGGACAGCCGCAGCCCTTCGCGCGTGTTCGTGTAGTACGGGCCGACGCGGACACGCCCGAGCTCGGCCAGAGGGATTTCCTCGGCCGAGTCGTGAAACAGCACCACGTTGAGCGCGTCGCCCGGGTACTGGATCTTGATGAGCTGCGCGAGGGCGAGCGCGACGCGCTTGGCCGGCGTAAAGCGATCTTCGCCGTACAGGATCATGCTGTGGCTGCAGTCGAGCATCAGCACCGTGGCGCACGAGCTCTGGTACTCACCCTGGACGACCATGAGATCTTCGTGGGTGACGTTGATCTTCACTCGTGGCTCGCGGCGGGTGGCGGTCGGCTCGTGGCCCGCGGCCCGCGCTTGGTCGGCTTCTCGCGCGACGGCGTTCAGGAGCGTCGCGGCCGCGTCCAGGTTCATGGTGTCGCCGAATTCGTACGCCTTCGGCGCCCCGGTCGTTTCGACGCCTGTGGCCTGCTCGCGCGTATCATGCCGGCCGAAGCTGCTCTTGCCGAGCGACCCCAGGAGATCGCGCAGGGCGCGATAGCCCAGGAAATCGAGCGTCTTGTCGGTGACCTCAAAGGTCACGGGTGGCTGATCGGGGCCGTGTCCGCCGCGGCCGCTCCGCCGCTGACGCTCGGGCTCGAGGTCGGGCGGCGTCGTGATGTAGCCTTGCTCGCCCATGCGCTCGATGATCTGCTGAATCAGCTGCTCGAGCTTCGAGCGCACGTCTTCCTGATCGCCGTCGGCGGGATCCCCGAGCAGTTGCTCGATCGTCTCCTCCGGCAGGACGCCGCCGTTGAACAGCGCGTCGAGTATCGCGTCGTGCAGCGCCTGCATCGTCCGCTCGGCTTCATCAACTCCATACGGATTGCCGAACCCGCTGGACAGCAGAAGGTCGGACAGCTTCGACACGAGATCCTCGATGTCGATCTCGTCGAGCGGATCGCCGATGTATTTTGCGTAGCGATACTTCATGGGATCACGAAGGGGCTAGGGGCTGGGGATCAGGGGCTAGAGGCCGTCCCTAGTCCCGAGCCCCTAGGCCCTAGCCCCTAGTTGTAATATTTTTTCTTCCCGCCCGGAATCTGGAACCCTTCGTCGACCGCCGGCTCTTCGCGGCGTGCCGGCCGCCGCGGAGCGGCTTCCGCCGCCGAGTAGCCGCGTTCCTCGCTGCGGCTGATCTTCTTCTGCGCGTACAGTCCTTCGAGGACGAAATCGATGGCCGAGGCGACCGCCGGCGCCGACGCACCTGCCTTGAGACGGGCGTGCGCCGCCAGCTCGCGGAGGCCCTGCACGCCGCGTGTCTGCGTGACGACCTCGTCGGCCGACGACGTGTCGCCAAGGGGCAGCGAGCCGCCGAGATCGAACCATTCGACGACCGTGCGGGTGTCCTGACCCTCGAACATGCCGGTGAACACCGAACCCACGGACGAACGAATCAGATCGCGCGCCACCTGCTCGGCGCCGCGCAGCTCGCCCTCGTACTCGAGCTCGAACTTGCCGGTGATCGACGGAAGCGCCGCGTATAAATCGGTCACCCGTGGTACGACCACATTCTCGCCGTTCGACAGCGCCCGCCGCTCGGCATTCGACACGACGAGCTCGAGCGTGCTGATGGGCAGGCGCTGGCTGACGCCCGATCGCTTGTCAACCTTCCGATCGGCGCGCGCCTGGAAGGCGACTTCCTCGATGACCTCGCGCACGTAGTCGGGGATCTCGACGCCGAGCCCGCCGGCGCGCTCGGTCCACGCTTCCTGCCGGGTGATGGCCATTCCGTGGTGGCGCGTGGCGGGGTAGTGGGTACGGATTTCCGAGCCGATGCGGTCTTTGAGCGGCGTGATGATCTTGCCGCGCGCCGTGTAGTCTTCGGGGTTGGCTGTGAAGACCATCATCAGATCGAGTTTGAGGCGGATCGGGTAGCCTTTGATCTGGACGTCGCCTTCCTGCAGGATGTTGAACAGGCCGACCTGGATCTTGCCGGCCAGGTCGGGCAGCTCGTTGATGGCGAAGATGCCGCGATTCGCCCGGGGGAGCAGACCGTAGTGCATCGTGAGCTCGTCGGACAGATTGAGTCCGGCCTGCGCCGCCTTGATCGGATCGATGTCGCCGACCATGTCGGCGATCGTCACATCCGGCGTCGCGAGCTTCTCGACGTACCGCGCGTCACGCGGCAGCCAGGCGATTGGCATGGCGTCGCCCTCGCGCGCGATCCGCGCCCGGCACGACGCGCAGAGCGGCGCCAGCGGGTCGTCGTGGATCTCGCAACCGGGCACGACGGGCATCTGCGCGTCGAGCAGATCGACCAGACCGCGGAGAATGCGGCTCTTGGCCTGGCCGCGAAGGCCGAGCAGAATGAAGTTGTGCCGAGACAGAATGGCGTTGACCAGCTGGGGGATGACGGTCTCGTCGTACCCGATGATGCCGGGGAAGAGCGGCTCGCCGTCCTGCAGCTTCTGCACGAGGTTGTCGCGGATTTCCTGTTTGACCGGTCGCGTGTGAAGACGGGCGCGCCGAAGCTCGCCCAGGGTCTGAATGGTGGCCGCCATGACTGGATTCTATCCGAACTGGTGGCCAGTGGCTTGTGACTAACGTCTGACAATTATCGTCGTCCATGCGTCATCCGTTCTTTTCGGCGGCCCGCCCCCTCGTGTTTGCGCACCGCGGCGGCAGCGCGCTCGCCCCGGAGAACACCATCGAGGCCTTTGACGCCGGCCTCGCGCACGGCGCCGACGGTCTGGAGCTCGACGTGCACCTCGCACGCGACGGTGCGGTCGTCGTCCATCACGATCGGACGCTCGAGCGGACGACAAACGGCCGCGGCGAAGTCGCCGCGCACACCAGCGACGAACTGGCGCGCCTGGACGCGGGCTGCCACTTTCAGGGGGCTAACAATCCCTACAGGGGCCGGGGCATCGGCGTGCCAACCCTGGCGGCAGTCCTGGCGCGCTACCGCGATACGCGCGTCATTGTTGAGCTGAAGGTGAATAGCGCAGAGCTTGCGGTGGCCGCGATCGACGTCGTGCGCCGGGCGGATGCCGTGGACCGCGTGTGCTTCGGCTCATACGGCCTGCGTGCGCTGCGCGCCGCGCGCACGAGCGAGCCGGCTATTGCGACAAGCGCTGCCCGCGAAGAAGTGCGGTGGGCGCTCTACCGATCCTGGTGCCGGTGGCCGGTGCGCCGGGCGGCGTACGACGGTTATCAGGCCCCGGAATGGTGGGGGCGCACGCAGATCGTGTCGCGCCGTTTTGTCGAGATAGCCCATCGGGCCAACCTCGGCGTCCAGGTGTGGACGGTCGATACCGAAGATCAGGCACGCCGCCTCCTGGGTTGGGGCGTGGACGCGCTCATCACGGATCGGCCGGATGTGATCGTGCCGGTCGTCAGGTCACCCACGCGTCACTTGCGGACTTCGGCCGAGCGATCAATCGTGGAGGATGCAGCCGCCGACACTCGATGATGTGTACGCCGCTCGCGCGCGCGTCTATCCCTTCATCCGTCCCACTCCGCTCATGCGGCACCCGTTGCTTTCGGCCGAAACGGGACTCGACATCTCCGTCAAGCACGAGAATCACAATCCGACAGGCTCGTTCAAGATTCGCGGCGGCCTGAATCTCGTCGGCAGCCTGTCGCCGGACGAACGCCGCGGCGTCATCTCGGCGTCGACCGGCAACCATGGCCAGTCGATCGCGCTCGCGTGCCAGCGTGAAGGCGTGCCGTGCACGATCGTCACGCCGGTCGGGAACAATCCGGAGAAGGGCGCCGCGATGCGCGCCTACGGCGCCGAGGTGATCGAGTTCGGCCGCGACTTCGACGAGGCGCGCGAACGCGTGGAACAGATGCAGTTCGAACGGGGACTCCGCTACGTGCACTCAGCCAACGAGCCGTTGCTGATTGCCGGCGTCGGCACCTACGCGCTGGAGCTGCTCGAGGAGCAGCCCGACGTGGACGTCGTGTTTGTTCCGATCGGCGGCGGCAGCGGCGCCTGCGGCTGCGCGATCGTACGCAATGGCCTCGGCAGCCGCGCGAACGTGATTGGCGTGCAGGCCGAGGGCGCCAGCGCGTTCGCGCAGTCGTGGCGGAGCGGCACGCGCGTCGTGGGCGACAGGGCCGACACGTTCGCCGAAGGCATGGCCACGCGCGTCACCTACGACCTGACGTTCGAGATTCTTCGGAAAGAGCTGGACGACGTCGTGACGCTGACCGAAGAGGAGCTTGCCGGGGGCGTTCGGCTCGCATTGCGCACCACGCACAACCTTGCCGAGGGCGCGGGGGCCGCGCCGCTGGCGGCGGCGATCAAGCTGAAAGATCGGCTGGCCGGGAAGAAGGTCGTGTGTGTGATGTCGGGCGGGAACATCGACGCCGCGAAGCTCCGACGGATTCTCAGCGCCTGACTCGCGGGGTCCCCTCCCGACGTGACACCTGTCACTCCAGCTTGAAATTCACGGTCACGGTCATGATGATCGGGACCGCGACGCCGTTCAGCAGTGTCGGCGAGAACGTCCACTGCGTGACCGCATCGAGCGCCGCCTGATCGAGCAGCGCGATCGATCGCAGCACGCGGGCAGACTCGACATGCCCACGGACGTCGACCGTGGCCTCGATGATCACGAGGCCCTGCACACGCGACGCGCGGGCCAGCGGCGGGTAGACGGGCGCGACGTGAACGATCTTCTCTGGCGCGCGGATGCCGGAGTGCAGCCGAACCGGTATCGCCGGCGGAGCGGCCGGCGGCCCGGTTCTGACGCCGATGTTGTCAGGGATTCCGCCGGCCCCGGTGTCCCTGTCGTTGACGCCGGAGCCACCCGGCCCTGACCCTGTCGGCGATACCCGGCTCGTATCTGTCGTGACGTCCGTCGGCGCCGTGAGAGGCGCGGGAGACGAGACGCTCGTCACGTCCGGCGCCGCGCGCGGTGCATCGGACGCCGGGCTGCTCCGAGGACGGGCGCGCGGCAGTTCGATGTCGCCCGGCTTCACCAGACGCGGCTCGTCGTAATAGGCGAGCACCTGACGCGGCGCCGGCCAGCGGTCGATGTGTCCCAATTGCACGGCGCTGACGATGAGGATCGCCAGCGCATGCGCGCCGGCCGACACGATGACCAGCGTTGACTTGCGCGAACGCGCGGACGATGTCGTGGCGGCTCCTGCGGCCACCGCGCCAAACAGATCGTGCGACATGGTGCCCCCTCGCTGACTGTCCGCGCGATCGTCGCGCGCGCTCTATGTCATGTCAGGTTGGACACCGACTCGTACTGAAGGTTCCTGCGCTCACGAATCGATCGCGCTGCGCACACGGCGGAATACGTCGTTGATCATCCGCGCCGTCAGCTTGCCCGTGTTCGTGTTCTGCCGGCTCGGGTGGTAGCAGCCGACGAGCGTCTGTCCGTTCGGAAGCCCGTGTGCCACCCCGTGACCAAACGGCGGGCGCGGGCGGACGACAATCCCCGTGTGCTTCAGCAACTGCAGGTACGCGTCGAAGGCGATCTTTCCGAGCGCGACGATTACGGACACGCGCGGCAGCGCCGCCAGCTCGGCCTGAAGGTGCGGCAGGCAGCGGACAATCTCTTCCGGCGTCGGCTTGTTGTCGGGCGGCGCGCATCGCACGGCCGCGGCGATGAAGGCATCGCGAAGCTCCAGGCCGTCTTCCACATGCTGCGAGGTCGGAAGGTTCGCGAAACCGGCGCGGTGCAGCGCCGCCATCAGGAAGTCTCCCGAGCCGCCCACCCCGTCGCCCGTGAACACCCGGCCCGTGCGGTTCGCGCCGTGCGCCGCGGGCGCGAGTCCGACGATGAGCACGCGCGCCTGCGGATCGCCGAAACCGGGAACCGGTTTCGCCCAGTACGTGTCGTCGCGGTACGCGCGCCGCTTCTCGCGCCCGATGCGTTCGCCATAGGCCCGCAGCCGCGGGCACAGCTCGCAGGACACAATCGCATGGTGAACGGCCGTCAGCGTTTCGCCGTTCTGACATGCTGCAATACGGCCTGTATGCACGTCCCCACGCATGAGTGCGCGGACGTGGGCGCGGCGCATGGTTTCCCTTCCCCTGTCTGAGGGTTACAATAGAGGATTAGCCTACAGCCCGAGTGTCTGCGGGCCGACAATTCCGAAAGGAACGCACTTCGTGCGACACATTGCTCCCAAGGAAGCCGCCGAGCTCGACGCCATCGAAACCCGCGAGTGGCTCGACTCGATAGATTATGTGCTCCAGAGCGGCGGGCCGGTCAAAGTAGCCCGGCTGCTCCGGGAGCTCACGCTCTACGCCAAGCAGAACGGCGTCAAGCTGCCGTTTACCGCGAACACGCCCTACATCAACACGATTCCCGCCGACGAACAAGCGCTGATGCCGGGCAATCCCGACGTCGAGCGCCGCATCAAGAGTCTTGTCCGGTGGAACGCGGCCGCGATGGTCGTGCGGGCGAACAAGGCTGAAGAAGGCATCGGCGGGCACATCTCCACGTTCGCGTCGGCCGCCACGCTCTATGAAGTCGGCTTCAACCATTTCTTCCGCGGCCACGACGACGGGCGACGCCGACGTCATCTACTTCCAGGGCCACGCGGCGCCGGGCATCTACGCGCGCGCGTATGTCGAAGGGCGGATTGACGAGACGCATCTCGAGAATTTCCGCCGCGAGCTGAAGCCCGGCGGCGGGTTGTCGTCGTACCCGCATCCCTGGCTCATGCCGGATTTCTGGGAATACCCGACCGTGTCGATGGGTCTCGGGCCCATCATGGCGATCTATCAGGCGCGCTTCATGCGCTACCTGGAGGATCGCGGCCTCAAGGAGAAGACGAGCGCCAAGGTCTGGGCGTTTCTGGGTGACGGCGAAACCGACGAAGCCGAAGCGCTCGGCGCCATCACGCTCGCCCGCGCGCGAAGGGCTCGACAACCTCATCTTCGTCATCAACTGCAACCTGCAGCGGCTCGACGGCCCGGTCCGCGGCAACGGCCAGATCATCCAGGAGCTCGAAGCCGCGTTTCGCGGCGCCGGCTGGAACGTCATCAAGGTCCTGTGGGGCCGCGAGTGGGATCCGCTGCTCGCCAAGGATCGCGACGGCCTGCTGATCAAGCGCATGGCCGAGATCGTCGACGGCCAATATCAGAAGTACGCCGTCGAGTCCGGCGCCTATGTCCGCGAGCACTTCTGGGGCGCCGATCCGCGGCTGCTCGAAATGGTGAAGCATCTGTCGGACGATCAGTTGAAGAAGATGAAGCTCGGCGGGCACGATCCGGTCAAGGTGTTCAACGCCTACAAGGCCGCCGTCGAGCACAAGGGGACGCCCACCGTCATCCTGGCCCGGACGATCAAAGGCTACGGCCTCGGCGAAGCCGGCGAAGGCAAGAACATCACCCACCAGCAGAAGAAGCTGAACGAAGAGGAGCTGCGGGCGTTCCGCACACGCTTCGGCATGCCCATCTCGGACGACGACATCGGCCACGCGCCGTTCTATCGTCCGGCGGAAGACGGCATCGAGATGGCGCTATCTGCGCGAGCGCCGTCACGCGCTCGGCGGTTACGTGCCGTCGCGAAAAGTGCGCAGCGAAACGCTGCCGGCGCCGGCGCGACGATCAGTTCGAGGAGTTCTACAAAGGCACGGAAGGCCGGAAGGCCTCGACCACGATGGTGTTCGTGCGGCTGCTGAGCAAGCTCCTGCGCGACAAGGATCTCGGCCGGCTCATCGTGCCCATCGTGCCCGACGAGGCGCGGACATTCGGCATGGAGGCGCTGTTCCGACAAGTCGGCATCTACTCGCATGCCGGCCAGATGTACGACCCGGTCGACATGGACACGCTCCTCTATTACAAGGAAGCGTCGGACGGCCAGATTCTCGAGGAAGGGATCACCGAGGCCGGGTCGATGTCGTCGTTCATCGCCGCCGGCACCGCGTACGCCACGCACGGCGTCAACACGATCCCCTTCTTCATCTACTACTCGATGTTCGGCTTCCAACGGATCGGCGACCTCATCTGGGCCGCCGCCGACTCGCGCACGCGCGGCTTCCTGCTCGGCGGAACGGCCGGGCGGACCACGCTCGCCGGCGAAGGGTTGCAGCACCAGGACGGCAACAGCCATCTCTTTGCGCTGGCCTACCCGAACTGCCTGCCGTACGACCCGGCGTTCGCCTACGAGATCGCCGTCATCATCGAGGACGGCATCCGCCGGATGTACGTCGAACAGGAGAGCGTCTTCTACTACCTCACGGTGATGAACGAGCAGTACGAGATGCCCCCGATGCCCGAGGGCGTCCGAGACGGCATCCTCAAGGGTCTGTACCGGTTCCGCGCCACCTCGAAGCCCCAGGCGAACCTCCGGGCGCAGCTCTTCGGCAGCGGGGCCATCCTGCCCGAAGTGATCAAGGCTCAGCAAATCCTCGAATCGCAGTACGACGTCGGCGCCGACGTGTGGAGCGTCACGAGCTACGTGCAGCTCTACCGCGACGGTCATAGCGCCGATCGGTGGAACATGCTCCATCCGGCGGAGACTCCGCGCGTGCCGTACATCGCGCAGTGTCTGAAAGACGCGCCCGGCGTGTTCGTGGCGGCGTCAGACTACGTGAAGGCGCTGCCACATGCGATCGACCGGTGGCTGCCTCGCCCGCTCCAGGCGCTCGGCACGGACGGTTTCGGCCGCAGCGAGAGCCGCGCCAGCCTCCGCGAGTTCTTCGAAGTCGACGCGCGCTACGTCGTCGTCGCCACGCTTGCCGCGCTCGCGCGCGAGGGGAAAATCGATGCCGCCGTCGTCGCCGGGGCAATCGCGACGCACGGGATCGACCCCGACAAGTTGAACCCGGCGGCCTCGTAGATGGCGACCGACTTCAATTTGCCCGAACTGGGCGAAAACATCGCCGCCGGCGATGTGCTGCGTCTGCTGGTGAAGGCGGGCGACACGCTGGTCAAGGACCAGCCGGTGCTCGAGCTCGAAACCGACAAGGCGACCATCGAAGTGCCCTCGTCGGTGGCCGGAACCATCATCGAGATCAAGGTCAAGGCGGGCGACAAGGTCAACGTCGGCCAGCCGATCCTGAGCGTGGAGGGCGCGGGCGCGCCGGCCGTCGCTCCTGCGCCCAGGCCGGCGCCCGAGGTCGCGGCCAAGCCCGCATCGAAGCCAGTTGAGACGCCTGCAGGTGTGGCGCGGCCGTTTTCCGGCTCCGCTCGCGAAGAAAGTGAGCGGGCTCCGGCGAGGCTCGACGAAGCGCCGGAAGCGCGGAGTCGGCCGGGCCGCGACCGCGGGGCTGACAGCCCGGCGCTGCAAGGCGACAAGGTGGTGGCGATCAGCCGCGCGCGGCCGGCCGAGCCGGCCTCGAGTGGACCCTCGGCGCCGGCGGCGCCGTCGGTGCGCCGGATGGCGCGCGAATTGGGCGTGGACATCGACGACGTCGCCGGAACCGGCCAGGATGGACGGATCTCGATTGACGACGTCACGGCGCACGCCAAGCGGATCGTGACGCGGAGCGGCATCCCGGGCGCGGGCGCGACGCCAACCGGATCGGCCTTGCCCGACTTCGGCCGCTGGGGCGCGATCGAGCGCCAGCCGATGCGCGCCGTCCGCCGGAAAACCGCCGAACACCTGGGAGCGTCGTGGGCGACGATTCCCCTCGTCACGCAGTGCGACCTCGCCGACATCACCGGGTTCGAAGACATCAAGAAGCGCTACGCCGCGCAGGCGGGCGACGCGTCCGCCCCGCTCACGGTGACGGCGCTCGCGGTCAAGATTGTCGCCGCCGCGCTCAAGACGTTTCCGCAGTTCAACGTGTCGATCGACATGGCGGCGGGCGAGATCATCGCGAAGAAGTACGTGAATATCGGCGTGGCCGTGGATACCGATCGGGGGCTGCTCGTGCCTGTCGTGCGCGACGCCGACCAGAAAAGTCTCATTCAGGTGTCGAAGGAAGTGGCGGCACTCGCCGAGAAGGCGCGCAACAGGAAAATCACGCTCGACGAGATGCAGGGCGGCACGTTCAGCATTTCGAATCTCGGCGGCCTCGGCGGGACTTCCTTTACGCCGCTGGTCAACGCTCCCGAGGTCGCCATCCTGGGCATCTCCCGCGGCCGGATGGAACCGGTGTTCAAAGACGGCCAGTTCGTGCCGCGGATGATGCTGCCGTTGTCTTTGTCGTACGACCATCGTGCGATCGACGGGGCCGACGGCGCCCGGTTCCTGAGGTGGGTGGCCGAGGTGTTCGAGCAGCCGTTCCTGCTCTCGCTTCACGATTGAATGTCCTTGGCCACGAAGGCACGAAAACACGAAGAAGAGGTTTTCTTTGTGTCTTCGTGCCTTCGTGGTTGCATTTCCGGATCATGATTGCTGTCCAGCTGGTTGTCGTGGGCGGCGGCCCCGGCGGCTACGCCGCCGCGTTTCTCGCCGCCGATCGCGGTCTCACGACGGCCCTGGTCGATCCCGAGGCGAATCCCGGCGGCGTCTGCGTGTATCGCGGCTGCATTCCATCGAAGGCCCTGCTGCACGTCGCGAAGGTGCTCACGGAGGCGCGGCATGCGTCCGCGTGGGGAGTGACCTTCGCCGAACCGGCGATCGATCTCGCCAAACTGCGGAGCTTCAAGGACGGCGTCGTCAAGCGCCTGACGAGCGGGACCGGCCTGCTCGCCAAGAGCCGGAAGGTGCAGTACCTGCAGGGCCTCGCGGAGATCGTCGATCCGCATTCGCTGCGCGTGCGGCTGGTGTCAGGCGGTGAAGAGACCGTGCAGTTCGAACACGCCATTCTCGCAACCGGATCCGTGCCTGCCGCGCCTGCCTCGCTGAAGCTGGCCGGCCAGGGCGACTCGCGTGTCATGGATTCGACTTCGGCCCTCGATCTGCCCGACATTCCGCGATCGCTGCTGGTTGTCGGCGGCGGATATATCGGCCTGGAGCTTGGAACGGTCTACGCGACGCTTGGCAGCGCGGTCAGCGTCGTCGAGATGACGGGGGGCTGCTCCCGGGCGCCGACCGGGATCTCGTCGACGTGCTCGCCAGGCGCGTGGGGCAGACGATGAAGAGCGTGCGGCTCAACACGCGAGTCGTCAAGATGGCAGTCGAGGCCGGCGGGATTCGCGTGACGTTCGACGGCAGCGATCCCGCGGAGCAGGTCTTCGATCGCGTACTGGTCGCCGTCGGCCGGCGTCCGAACGCAGGCATCCCTGGTCTCGACCGCACCCGCGTCGCGCTCGACGCGCGGGGCTTCATCACGGTTGACGAGCAGATGCGCACCGGGGAGCCGTCGATTTTCGCCATCGGCGACGTCGTCGGCGAGCCGATGCTGGCCCACAAGGCCTCGCACGAGGGGCGCGTGGCCGTCGAAGTGATTGCGGGCGACAACGTGACCTTCGCTCCGCGGGCCATCCCGGCCGTGATATTCACCGACCCCGAGATCGCGTGGGCCGGGCTGACCGAAACACAAGCCAAGCAATCCGGACGAGCGGTAACCGTCGCGAAATTTCCGTGGGCCGCGTCGGGGCGCGCCATCACGCTGGATCGGATCGACGGCTTCACCAAGCTATTGATCGATCCCGGCACGGAGCGGATTCTCGGCGTCGGGATCGTGGGCAGCGGCGCCGGCGAAATCATCGCCGAAGGCGTGCTGGCGATCGAAATGGGCGCGAATGCGACGGATCTGAAGCTGTCGATTCACCCACACCCGACCCTGACGGAGACGCTGATGGAGTCGGCCGAGGCGTTCTTCGGCCAGGCGACGCACGTCTACAAGCCCAAGCGAACGTAAACGGAAAACGCCAAACGTAAAACGCAAAACGGAGATCGCGGATTCCTTCGTTTCACGTTTGCCGTTTTTCGTCTGGCGTGTCTCAGGCTGCGCCGGCCTGAAGGTCCTGCTCGGCAAACGCGCGCGCCGCGAGCAACCAGGCGTCACGCACCCTGAGCCCGTACGCCGTGGGGCGATACCAGCGCCGGGGCAAGCCGATCGCGCCTACGGGGAGCGGCTCTGTCCGCGATTCGACGTAGCCTTTGTCCTGCATTCGGCCGAGCGTGACGTACACCGTGCCGCGTTTCAGCGCGCCTTCCGATCGGTCGACCAGCTGCAGGCCGAACAGTTCGCCCTCCCGCAGCAAGTCGAGAATAAGCCGTTCGGTGGTGGCGAGTCGGGGAACGAGTCCACGTTCAGTCATTGGCATGATCTCCTTGCCTTCACGTGGAGCAAGACCGACACCAACTGCGCCCGGAGCGGTCTCATCGCGAATTCGTGTGTTTTCGGCCTGTTTGTGACGATTTGGCCCAGCGAGCGGAATCGGGCGGGGTGGCTGCAACGCGACAAAAACGTTGCGATCACATTTTTATGGAACAATCATGTCGCCTGTCCGGCGTCGGGGCGGCCCCGCGGGCGCGTCGGAGTCGGCGGTGATGCTCGCCGCTCCGTGGGCCGTGCGAGACAAAAGTGTGCCGCGCTTCACGCGGCGCGACGGTAGTGTCGGGTTCTACGAGCCGGCCGCGGCTTTCCAGGCGTCCGCTGTTTCGTGCGCGTGATACGAACTCCGCACCAGCGGGCCGGATTCGACGTGGACGAACCCCAGCTCGAGCGCAATCTGCTTCAGCTCGCGGAACTCGTCCGGATGGTAGTAGCGGGTCATGGGTGCGTGTTCGCTCGACGGCCGGAGGTACTGACCGATGGTGAGGATCTGGCAGCCGACCCTGCGCAGATCCGTGAAGCGTGGCGACGAGCTCGTCGCGTTCCTCGCCAAGCCCGACCATGAGTCCGGTCTTCGTCGGTATGTCGGGCGCGTAACGCCGCGACCGATCCAGCAGCTCGAGCGTGCGCGCATACCGTCCGCCCGACCGTGCCATGCGGTACAGGCGCGGGACGGTTTCGGTGTTGTGATTCAGCACGTCGGGACGCGCATCGAGCACGGTTCTGAGCGCCGCCTCGTCCCCCCTGAAATCGGGAATCAGCACCTCGAGCCGGCACTCGGGCAGCCGCGCGCGCGTTTCGCGGATCGTGTCGGCGAAGATCGAGGCGCCTCCGTCCGCCAAATCGTCGCGGTCGACCGACGTGATGACGACGTAGCTCAAGCCGAGCGTGTGGATGGCGTGGGCGACGCGGATCGCTTCGTCGGGATCGGCGGGCTCGGGACGTCCGTGCGACACCGCGCAATAGGCGCACGCGCGGGTGCACACCTCGCCGAGAATCATGAACGTGGCGGTGCCGTGATGCCAGCACTCGCCGATGTTCGGGCATTGCGCTTCCTCGCACACGGTGTGGAGGTTGAGCTCGCGCATGAGGCCCTTGAGCCGGGCGAAGTTGGGCGACCCGGGCGCGCGCACCTTGAGCCACTCGGGCTTGGGCGGCCGCGTCGCGGGCACGAGCGGGATGAGGTGGCCCATCGGTTGAACTGATGATATCTGATTGTGCCGGGCGTCGTTACTACGCGACCGGCCGCAGGCCGGCGATGAGGTAGTCGGCAAAGCGCGTCGCGATTTCATCCGAGCTGGCGGGACCCACGGGGTTGAACCAGCGCGGCAATCCAGTTCAACGCGCCGAGCATGGCGAAGGCCAGGAGCTTCGAATCGCCGGGCAGAAACGCCCCCGTGGCGATCCCTTCTTCGAGAATCAGCCGCATCCCGCGATCGAAGCGATCGCGCCGCACGATCACGGCCTTCAGGTGGGCCGGGGACAGCGCTTCGAGATCGAGCAGCAGCGCCGTGCCGTGCAGCTCGTCCAGGATCACGTGCACGGTCGAGACGATGAGCCGGCGGAGCTTTTCGTCCGCCGGCGCGGTGCTGCGAACGACGTTGTCGAGCAGCTCCTGCAGGCGATCGTGCGAGTATTCGTGGCAGGCGAAGAGCATCTCTTCCTTGGTCCGGAAGTAGTAGTAGAGGTTGCTCTTCTTCATGCGCAGGGCGGTGGCGATCTGCTCCACGGTGGCGCCGTGGTAGCCGAGCTTGCGGAAGGCCGCCGCCGCGCTCTTCAGAATCTCGATCCGCCTGGACGAAGACGCGCTCGGCTCGCCGCCGCGCCCGCGCCGCGCGCTCGGCCGCGAACGCCGGCGCTTCCGGCCCGCCGCAGATCCAGAACCGCTCGTTTCCACGCCGTTGTAGATTACCCGATTACCCGATTACCCAATTACCCAATTACCCAATTACCCAATTACCCAATTACTCGATTCCTACTTGTGCGTGATCACCATCAACAGCGTCAGCACGATCATGACGACCACCGTGGTCACGGCGATCACGTTGAAGGCCCGCGAGTTCGTGTGGCTCGCCCATCAGCTCGCGATCGTTGGTCAGGAACAACATGAAGACGAGCACGAGCGGCAGGACGACCCCGTTGGCCACCTGCGAGAGCACCGACACGTAGACCAGCGGGAGGCCGGGCACGAGCAGCACGCCGGCTCCGGCGACGATGAGCACGGTGTAGAGCCAGTAGAATACCGGCGCCTCACGGAACTTCTTGTCCAGGCCGGACTCAAAGCCCAGGCCTTCGCAGACGGCGTACGCCGTCGAAATCGGCAGAATCGACGCCGCGAAGAGCGACGCGTTGAAGAGACCGGCCGCAAACAGCAGATAGGCGTACTCGCCCGCCAGCGGCCGCAGGGCCTGCGCGGCATCGGCCGCGCTGCCGATATCGTGATGGCCGGTCGCGTAGAGCGTCGCCGCGCACGCCACGATGATGAACCAGGCGACGACGTCGGTGAAGATGCACCCGAGGATGACGTCCCATCGCGATGCGGCGTACTGCCGGGCGGTGATCCCCTTCTCGACGACCGAGGCCTGCAGGTAGAACTGCATCCACGGCGCGATCGTCGTGCCCACGAGCGCGATCACCATGTACAGGTAGCCGTAATTCCGGATGCCGGCGGCCTCGGGGCGCGTGACGGTGGCGAACGCCGCGGCCTTCCAGTCCGGATGCGCGAGAAGACCGGCCACGATATACGCGACGTAGAACGCCGACGCCGTCAGAAAGATCTTCTCGATGCTGTTGTACGTGCCTCGGACGACGAGTATCCAGACGATGAACGCCGCCACCGGCACCACGATGTAGCGCGACCAGCCGAACAGTTCGAGGCTGCTCGCGATGCCCGCGAATTCGGCGACCACGTTCCCGAAGTTGGTCACGACGAGCGTCACCATCACGATGAACGTCACGCGGAACCCGAACTCTTCGCGGATGAGATCGCTCAGTCCCTTGCCCGTGACCGCGCCCATGCGCGACGCCATCTCCTGCACCACGATCAGCGCAATCGTGATGGGAATCATCGTCCAGAGCAGGGAATACCCGAACTGGGCGCCGGCCTGCGAATAGGTGAAGATGCCGCCGGCGTCGTTGTCCACGTTGGCGGTGATGAAGCCCGGACCGATCACCGCGAGCAGCAGCAGGAACCGCGCCTTCCAGCTTTTCAGTAGGGACTTCATGGCTGGCGTCCGCGGCTAGCTGCGGTGTCTCAGCATCGTGATCACGTCGTCGGCGGTGATGATGCCGGCGAGCCGGTCGTGTTCGTCGACGACGGCCAGCGTGACGAGGTTGTACTTGTCGAAGAGCGCCGCCACTTCGTCCTGGGGCGTGTCGGCCGCGCAGGTGACGGCCGGCTCGCTCAACTCCGACAACGGTGTGCTTGGCGACGAGATCGCGACTTTGACGAGCGGAACGGCCCCGACAAGCTTGAAGGCGACGTTGTAGAGATAGATGGTGGCGACCGCTTCGCGGCTGCCCTCGAACCCTCTGAGCGCGTCGATGGCGTCGTCGACCGTCCCGTGGTCGCCGACCGAGACAAACTCGGTCGTCATGCGGCCGGCGGCGGTGTGCTCGCCAAACTCGAGGAGTTGCGTGACTTCCCGCCGCTCCTCGGGCTGCATCTCCTGGAGGATCGCGTCTGAACGCTTCTCCGAGAGGTCGCCGAGCAGGTCGGCGGCCGCGTCGGGATCCATCTCCTCGACGATGTCGGCCGCGCGATCGGAGTCGAGTGACTCGACCACCGACACCTGGACTCTCGGATCGAGCTCTTCGAGCGCCTCGGCGGCCACCTCTTCGTCGATGGTTTCAAACACGGCCTCGCGCTCGGCGTGCGGCAGGTCTTCGACGATGTCGGCGATATCCGCCGGGTGCAGCTTCGAGAGGCCTTCGTAGACAATCTTCAGCTTGACGCGGCGGGCCGGATCCGTTTCGAGGAGATCGACATACTGCCAGGGAATGACCCGCGGCGGAATGCGCCCAAGCAGCGTCCGCAGCGTGAAGGCGGGCACCAGCCCCTTCGTCAGGCGGCGGATCGCGCCGCGGGCGCCGACGTCCACCGCGACGACGCTCAGGATCACGTGGCTGTTGACGGGCGTCGAGTCGAGCTCGACGTCGTTGACGCGGACGACCTTCCGTCCGTGGACGTCGATGATCTGCTGATCGAGGAGGTCGCGTTTGAGGAGCAGCACGCCGTCCGACGCGACGTACTGTTCCCAGCTCGAGCCGTCGTCAACCGTGCGGACGGTGGCGCCGCACGACTTGAGCGCCGCGGCCGGGAGCACGCGCTCGCCGGCGGTCGTTCTGACGATTAGATAGGCGATGCGGGTGGGGTGGTCTTGAGGCGCGATCGCGATCTCGCGCACACGTCCGCGTACGGTGCCTGTGGCATCGCGCACGGTGGCGCCGAGGAGCTCTGAGAGTGCGACGAGCGACATTGATGGAAATCCCGCATGAGGAGACTCGCCAAGAATAGCAGCATTTCAGTGAGTGTGAGCCATCGAATTGGCGTGCTGCGGCCGATAGCGGAGAAACACATGGAACGAGTGAGGAGCCGTGCCGTAGTACGGGCGCATGTTGTCGGGCACGTGATAGAACGTCGCATCGCCGCCGACGCCGAGCCGGCCCCAGCGTCTGTTCCAGATGTCGTGAACGATGCCCAGCGTGAAGGCGGCCACGTGTGAAATGCGGTGAAATGAGATGAAGCCCGGCGGATCCGGCGAGCCCAGGTCGAGCAGATTCTTGGCTGTGGCCTCCACCCGTCCATAGAGCCAGTCGTTCTTCGTGAGGCCGGCGTCCCACTCCAGAAGATACCCGTCGAGGATTCCGTGGACCTCGCGATTTTCACCCCAGGCGAGCGTCGCCGCGAGCGGGTGTCCCTTCACCGCGCCATTGAACTCGATGGACGCGGTGATCCGTCGGACGTCGTACGGCTCGAACCACTCGGGCCTGTGCAGGACTCCGCCCGACACCTGGGCCTGCCACGGCCCCTTGCGCCACTGTCCCTGGACCGACCAGGAATCAAGCCACGGCCGGCCGATGTTCAGCCGAAACTCATCGGGTTCCTCCCCTCGAAACCACGATCCCTCGAGCGTCAGGGCGCCGACTTCCACCCCGCCCCGGATCACACCGGGTGAGATGTGCGTTGAGTCGAGCATGTGATGCGACAGCGGCGCCTGCGGGTTGTTCCGCGCCGATTCCCGGTGCATGAATGGTGTGGGTCCGAGCGCCGCAGGCCCGACCAGATAGGCCCCGAAGAGAAATGTCACGGCGTCGCGTTTGACCCGGTAGCTCGCGCCCAACTCCATCAAGAGATCGTGGGGATGCTGGCGATCGATGAGCGGTCCGCCCTGGTAGGATTCTCCCGTTTGAAAGAGTTGAGGCGATCCGATGGCCTCCATGGTGAACGGCTCGAGTGAGAGCATTCCCTCGATCCGAAGCTGTCCGCCGCCGACCGTCCGCGTGCCGTGGAGCATGAACCAGTTCTGCGATTCCCATGCGGACAAGTCCCTGAACTCGCGCTGCTGGTAGTTGAAGCCGAAGAACACATTCGCGTCGGGCATCCACGACCAGGACGGCGCCGCATTGTCGGTGGCGACGTGGTGGTGTTGCGCGGGCGTGGGTTCTTGCGCCGCCAATTGAGACGTCACGACGAGGATGAAGGCAGCGACGACGGGAGCTACGCGCATGTGGAAGCGGACCGGTTCTTGCCACGCAAGGGAAATGCCGGAACACGCAGCCAAAAGTCGAGATGACAGCGCGACGGCCCTGTTGCCAGCTTACGCGTTCAGTAAGCTGTTGCGGAACGGGTAAGTGACAAGAGGAAGATGATGATCGCCCGACCCCTCATGGCCGCCCTCGTCATGATGACCATCGCTTGCGGCGGCTGTGGCGCGGCACCGGCGCCGACTGCCGCACCGAGCGCGCCCGCGACACCGGCCGTACCCGCTGGTCCTCCCAAGCCGCTCGAGGGCGCCACCATCACGATCACTTCGTCGGGCTTCAGGCTCGACAGCGCGTCGGCGGCGTCGTTCGACATCAACAATCTGCACGTGTATCAGGGCGCGCGGCTGACGTTCGTCAACGACGACAACGACCCGCACGATGTGCTGTCCACTCCATTCGGCACGCACAGCGATTGCCCGGAAATAAATGTGGTGGGCTTTCTCACGCCCGGGCAATCGCGCGCGACCGGTCCGCTGAATCGCCTCACGCCCTGCGGCTTTCACGATCACAGTCACGAGGGGAATCCCGCCTACGGCGGCAAGGTGACGGCGGAAGTGCGTTAGCGATCGCCCCCACGTTCCTCAGAGCCAGGGACTGTCCGAGTCCGCCACGTGAAAATCGCAGTCGGTACTTGACCGACCAGATAGGTCGGCATTATGCTTCTTCTTGAAAGTGAGACTCAATCTCATTTGAGTCTCACTATCGACAATCGAAGGGCCCGCCGGGTGCGGTCAACACCCGGCGGGCTTGCCGAACAAGAGGTCGGTCAGAACCCTTCACCACACGCGTTGCGCATGATGCGTCCGGCCCACACATTCTAGTGGAGCCGCGTCGTGGCGCGCACGAAGGAGCTGTGCCATGAGCAGCGACACACGCCGGCGGCGCCGCAAGAGACACCACGTCAAACAACACCAGTCGCCCCTGCGGAGGCGTCGTCGCCAGTCGTGGATGTGTACGACGGCGCTCGTCGCGTCCACCGCCCTCAGTGCCGGCTTTTCGACGAGGGTCCTTGCGAGCACGATGCCGGTTCCCAGCGAAACGGCCAAATGGGTGCAACAGGCGCAGGGTAACAGCAAGGCGGGAGATCAGCCCGTCCAGCGGTTCGACATCGTGCCGGGCCCGCTCTCGGCCGTGCTGCCGGTATTCGAGAAGGCGGCCGGCATCAAGGTGACCCTTGCCGTCGATTCCATCGGCATGATCACGTCGCCCGGCGTTTCGGGCGTTTTCACGCCCCAGGATGCACTGGTCCGATTGCTCGATGGCACGAACGTGGCGGTCCGGTTTACTGCGCCAGGCGCGGCCACTCTCGAATTCCGCCTGACGGCCGAGTCGGTGGATGTGACGGCCCCGGCGCCCCGCGCGATCGTCTCTTCGCCGAAGTACACGAAGCCGCTGCGAGACATCCCGCAGACCATCGACGTGATTCCTCAATCGGTGATGGCCGTGCAAGGCGTCAGGACGCTCAGCGAGGCGCTCCGGAACGTGCCGGGGATCACGATGCAGGCGGGCGAGGGCGGCGGCTCATCGAATACCTCCGGCGACATGTTCAACATGCGCGGCTTCAACGCCGCGAACAGCATCTTCGTGGACGGTGTGCGCGACGACGGCCTGGTGTCGCGGGATGTGTTCAACCTCGAGCAAGTCGAGGTGTTCCTCGGCCCCACCGGCTCCGATGTCGGCCGCGGCACGGCGGCGGGTTATGTGAACATGGCGACCAAGGCGCCGCATCTGGGTGCCGGATACTCGGCGCAAGTCGGGTACGGCAGCTCCGATCAGATGCGCGCGACCGCCGATTTCAACGCGCCGCTGCCGGCGGGGCAGAACGACGGCTGGGTCGGAAAGGCGGGGTTCCGCCTGAACGTCCTGTGGCAGGACAGCGGCGTTCCGGGCCGCGACATCGTCGAACAGAAGTCGCGCGCGTTGGCGCCGTCGCTGGCGCTCGGGCTGGGCACGGCCACGCGGGTGACGCTGGGCGCGCAGATTCTGAGGCAGGACAACGTCCCCGACTACGGCGTTCCGGGCGCTGCCTGGTCGGAGGCTCCACTGACGCCCACGACGGTGCAAGCGCCCCTGCCGGTTGCTCAGAGCAACTACTTTGGCAGCGTCGGCTACGACTACGACAACGCGTCGCAGGACAGCTACCTCGGCCGCGTCGAGCACGACATCAACGCGAATCTCACATTCCGGAACCAGACGCGCTACAACCAGACGTATCGCGATGCGGTGATCACCTCGATTGCCGCCGTCGCCGCCTACGATCCCAAGACGAGTCTCGTGACGCTCTCCCGCCAGGGCAACCAGCGCGAGAACACCATCGTGTCGAATCAGACCAGCCTCGTGGACAACTTCGCGACCGGTGCGCTGCGGCATTCGGCGAGCGTGGGCCTCGAGTACACATTCGAGCAGCAGTTTGCGCCGGTCGTCGCCGGCGTGGGCACGCGAGCGCCGGTCAGCATCTACACGCCCAATCCGAATGATCCGGTGGCCGGCTACAACGTGGTACGCACGGGCGCGTCCAGCAAGGGCTGGACGAACACCCTGGCTGCCTACGCGTTCGACTCCGTCGACCTCGGACGGAAGTGGCAGGCGAGCGGCGGCCTGCGCTTTGAGCGCTACGACACGCAGTTCCGCGCCGTCGACGCGACGTCAATCACGACGACCAACCAGGGCGCGGACGACGCGCTGTGGAGCGGCAAAGCGGGACTGGTGTACAGGGCGGCCGCCAACGGCAACCTCTATGTGTCGTACGGCACGTCGGTCACGCCTCCGGGCGCGGCGAATTTCACGCTGAGCGCGCAGGCGAACAATCAGAACAACCCGAACGTCAAGCCGCAGACGTCGACAAATTACGAAGCAGGCGCCAAGTGGGATTTCGCCGGCGGACTCCTGTCGATCAACGGCTCGGTGTTTCACACACGGAATGCGAACGTCATCTTCACCACAGACCCGACGGCCGTTCCGCCCGTCTTCAATCAGGACGACGGCCAGCGGGTGAACGGCGTCGCGGTGGGCGCCTCGGGCCGCGTCAACCAACAGTGGCAGATCCTGGGGAGCTTCACCTATCTCGATAGCACGCTCGAGTCGCAAAGCCCGCTGACGAACGGCAACCGGCTCACGTTGACTCCCAAACGTTCCGCCAGCCTGTGGACGACATATCGGTTGCCGGCTCGGGTCACGCTCGGCGGCGGGCTCCGCGCAACGGACGAAGTCTTCATCAACGCGGCCAACAACATCGTGTCGCCGGGCTATTGCGTCGTCGACTCGCTGGCCGAGTACGAGGTGAACTCGCACCTGAGCCTTCGGCTGAACATCTACAACCTGGGCAACGCGACGTACATCCGGAACGTCAACAACAACGGCGCGCGCTACAACCCCGGCAACCCGCGGTCGGCCATGCTGACCTCGGCGCTGAAGTTCTAGCGATGCTGCTCCACATTCCGGAGGTGCTCACCGCCGAGCAGGTGCGCCACGCGCGCGGCCTGCTCGACGCCGCCGACTGGATCGACGGGCGGGTGACAGCCGGGTACCAGTCGGCCAGGGTGAAGGACAACCTTCAGCTTCCACAAGACCACCCGGCTGCGCGCGAGATCGGCGATCTCATTCTCACCGCGCTGCAGCGCCATCCGCTGTTCATGTCGGCTGCCCTGCCGCTGAGGGTGTTTCCACCGCTCTTCAACCGCTACGAGGGCGGCCAGTCGTTCGGAAGTCACGTGGACAATGCCATCCGCCAGGTGGCCGGAACGAACTTGCGGCTTCGGACCGACCTGTCCGCCACCGTTTTCCTGGCCGACCCGAGCGAATACGACGGCGGCGAACTGCTCGTCGAAGACACGTACGGCGTTCATCCCGTGAAGCTGCCGGCGGGCCACATGGTTCTGTATCCCGCGACGAGTCTGCACCACGTCCGTCCCGTGACACGGGGTGCGCGCATCGCTTCGTTCTTCTGGATCCAAAGCATGGTGAAAGATGACGGCGAGCGGGCGCTGCTGTTCGATCTCGATGCGGCCATCCAAAGCGTCAGCACCGATGTGCCGGCTCATCCGGCTGCCGTGCAGCTGACCTCCGTCTACCACAACCTCCTCCGCCGCTGGGCCGACCTATGAAACCACTTCGCACCGTCGTCTTCTGGCTCCATCTCGCAGCCGGCGTCATAGCAGGTCTGGTGATTCTGGTGATGTCCGCGACCGGCGCCGTGCTGGCGTTCAAGCCGCAAATCCTCAACCGCGTCGATCGTGCCGTCCGCTTCGTCGAGCCCGAGAGCTCGCCGCGGCTCAGCCCGTCGCAGTTGCTCGCAACGGCGCGCGCGAGCCGGCCGGACATCCAACCGGCGTCGCTCGTTTTCGATCGCAATCCGTCGGCGTCGGTCGCAGTCGGCCTCGGCCGTGAGGGCACGATCTACGTGAATCCGTACACAGGCGCGGTCCTCGGCGAAGGATCGGCCGGCGCGCAACGGTTCTTCCGAGGCGTCGAAGACTGGCATCGCTGGCTGAACGTCAGCGCCGACAATCGGGCCGCGGGGCGTTGGGCGACCGGCGCCGGCAATCTCATCTTTCTCGGGCTGGCGATTTCCGGCATCTTCCTCTGGTGGCCGCACAAGTGGCTCCCGCAGCATGTCAAGGCGATCCTGGTCTTCAGGCGCACGACGTCGGGACGCGCACGCGACTTCAACTGGCACAACGTGATCGGCTTCTGGTGCGCGCCGGTCCTCATCGTCTTGACGGCGACTGCCGTGGTGATGTCGTACCCCTGGGCGAACCGGCTCGTGTATCAGCTGGCGGGCAGCCCGTTGCCTGCGGCCAGGGAAGGCGGCGGCCGCGGCGGGCAGCCGCAGGCCGCGCGCGGCGAGGGGCGGGGCCGGGGCGACGCCAGGGGTGGCCGCGCAGGAGGCGGACAGCCGAGGGCGGGAGGCGAACGGGCCGCCCGCGTGGCTGTGCCGCTGCCGGACAACCTCGATCAACTCTGGGCGCGCGCCGAAGGGCACCTGCCGACCTGGCAGACGATCACCATGCGCCTGCCGGAGCGGCCGGATGCGCCGGTGTCGTTTACAATGAGCGACGCTCAGCATTGGAACGCGTTTGCGCGGTCCCAGCTGACGCTCGACGCTGCGACCGCAGACGTCGTTCGCTGGGAGCCGTATGCCGGCACCAGCCGCGGGCAGAAATGGCGCGGCTGGGTTCGGTTTGGCCATACCGGCGAGCTCGGGGGCGTCGCCGGGCAGTTCTTCGCGGGCATCGCATCGTTGGGGGGCGTGGTCCTCGTGTGGACCGGACTGGCGCTGGCCGTTCGACGTCTCGTGGGCTGGCGGCTGTGGCGGCGGCTGGCCGCGCCGCGCGTCGACGTTTCGTCGGCGCCGGGTGAACCCCTGGCGGAAATGAAGCAGAATATCTCGACGTGAAACGACAGTCGCCGACGCGCAGGAGGATGCATGAAGGGTAACGCCGTGGTCATCGCCAAGTTGAACGAGGCGCTTCGCGAGGAGCTGACCGCGATCAATCAATATTTCGTCCACGCGGAGATGTGCCACAACTGGGGCTATCACCGGCTGGGCAACTACATCAAGAAGCAGTCGATTGGCGAGATGAAGCACGCTGAAGAGATTCTCGAGCGGATTCTCTTTCTCGACGGCGTTCCGTCCATGCTGCCGCTGCCGCTGACGATCGGCGCCGACGTCCGGGCGCAAATCGAGAGCGACCTGAAGCTCGAGCTGAAAGCGACCGTCATGTACAACGAATCGGTCAAGGTCGCGCGTGAGGCGGCCGACAACGGCTCGGCGGAACTGTTCGAGCGGCTGCTCAAGGACGAAGAGGAGCACGTGGACTTTCTCGAGGCCCAGATGCACCAGATCGAGCAGCTTGGGTACGAGCGCTACCTGGGACAGCAGCTCGAGGGCAGCGAAGACAAGAAGTAGCTACTGGATCGTGATGCTGCCCTGAAGGCCGACGACGTCGGCCGCATTGTGATCGTGAAAGCCGCAGATCCGCGCGGTGTTGAGATTGCCGCTCTGGCGGGTCTGGCCGACGTTCAGGAAACCCACCTGCTGGAGCTCCGGACACTCGGTGTGCTCGGGATGCGGATTGGACTCCATGTCGTGCGACCGGTTGTCGTTGTTGATGAACGTCACCTGGCTCCCGCGCGGCACGATGATGTCTTTCGGGCTGACGGCGTTGTTCGCGATGGTGATCGTCAGCGTGTTGACGGCGCCTGGCGGCGTCGTCGTCGGGGTGGTTGGCGAAGGCGCGGAGACGCTGCTGCTGCTCCCGCCGCCGCACGCGCCAATCATGAGCGCAATCCCGCACGCCGCCACGAACCCCGAGACTATTTGTGATCGCATGTCTTTGTCTCCCGACATAGAAAGAGCCCTAGAAGAACTTCCTCGAGATATTGAACCCCAGATACCAGTCGGTGTGACGGCTCCCGTCGGCGCTCACGCCTTCCGTGCCCCCGCGTGCGATTTGCCCGAGCGTCGTCGCGAATGAGTCGGAGAAGTTCACCTGGAACAGGTGCCCGCCGGCGCGTTTCTCGATGGCGAAGCTGCCGTGACTGACGCCCGGCTTGTAGCCTGATGCGCGCGGCGCGAACTCGCCGACAAGATAGACCGTATCGAGCACTCTGACGCGGGCGCCCAGGCCGACGATGAACGTACTGTTTTCAGGCGTCGTCGTGTTGAACAGGTTCGTGTGGTGCACCCAGATGGGCTCGACGTACAGGCCTGCGCGCTCGCCGACCAGCCTCGTGAGGATCACACCGATCGCCGGCGAGTACTGGCTCTCTGCCCCTTGCCGTCCGACGTCGCTGATGTCGACGGCCAGGAGAGCGGACGCTTCGATCGGCGACCCCTTGCCCTGGCGCAGGAATCCGTACTGCCCGAACAACTCGATGGTCTTGTCGCTCGTCCGGTATACGCCGGCCTCTGTGTTGGGCGCGACGCCGAAACGGTACTCGAGGCCGATTTGCGCACCCGAGTCGAGCCCGAGGGCGTCTCCCCACACGCTATTGGGACACAAGTCGCAGCTGAGCGGGCGCGTGAAACGGTGCGTTACGCGAAACGCGCTCTTGTATTTCGGAAGCCGGAGCGAGGTCGGCAGGCTGATCAGCGTGAAGTCGGGTTCCGCCAGCTTCAGTACTTTGTCATCGTCGTCCTGTGCGAAGCCGGCGGTTGCCGCGGAGAGCGACAGCATGAGGGTCAGGAGAAGGCGCGTTGTGCTCATAGGTCTAGTAGCCAGGCGACGGCGACAGTCCCAGTGTCGCCACGTTGATACTGCCGAACATGGTTGTCGGGTGAATCGTGCAGTGGTAGTTCCCGCCCGCGGAACCGAGCCGCATCGCCTGGCTCGATCCTCCCGGAGCGATGGTGCTGCTGTCGAATGAGCCGTCGTTCATGACGATATGGTGGGCCGTCGTATCCAGGTTGTGCCACACGACGAACGAACCCTGCGAAATCGGCGCGGGATTTGGATTGAAGGACAGCGCGTCACGCTGGCCGACGATGTTGACCGTCGCCGTGGCGGGAGTGGTCCCCATGGTCGGCGCCGGCATGTTCATGCTCGTCGAGTCGTACCCGCCGTTGTCGCCGCACCCACATGCCGCGACGATCAGAACCGTACCCGCCAAGAGACGCGATCGCATGCGATCCGACCTTTACGCAAGCCGGATGCCGAGGCCGCACACAGGTTTCGTCCGCGAAACCGCGAACAAATCCGGGCGGGTTTACTGAAGCCGTAACCACGTACCGTCCCCGTAACAGGACGGTCAGTCGAGGCGGTACTTCGCGAGATAGTACGAGAGCGCGCGCTGGCTGATGCCCATCAGCTCGGCGGCGTCCTTCTTGATGCCGGCGGCGCTTTCGAGCGCGCGCCGGATCGTCTCGCGCTCGACCCACTCGATGTTCTGCCGGAGCTTCAGCGAGGGCAGCGTGGTCGTCTGCGGCGTCACGGCGCCCAGCACCGACACGGCGCGCGCGTTGATGACCGGGCCGGTCGACAAGACCACGGCCCGCTCGATCGTGTTCTCGAGCTCGCGGACGTTGCCGGGCCAGTCGTATTGCTGCAGTCCGCTCATCACGCTGTCCTCGAGCCGATCGATGCGGCGTCCCACGCGCTGCGAGTGCTTGGTGAGGAAGTGCTCGACGAGCGCGGGGATGTCTTCGCGCCGCTCGCGAAGCGGAGGGATTTCGATCGGGATCACGTTGAGGCGATAGAACAGGTCTTCCTGGAACTTGGCGTCGGCGACCATCTGCCGCAGATCGCGGTTGGTCGCGGCGATGACGCGCAGGTCGACCCGCTCGCTGCGCTCGGATCCGAGCGGCTCGAACTCGCGCTCCTGGAGGACGCGCAGGAGTTTGGACTGCAGCGCCGTGGACATCGTCCCGATTTCGTCGAGAAAGATCGTGCCGCCCTCGGCCAGCGCGAACTTGCCCTTCTTGGTGGTCGTCGCGCCGGTGAAGGCGCCGCGCACGTGTCCAAACAGTTCCGACTCGAGGAGCGTTTCGGGAATGGCGGCGCAGTTCACTTTGATGAGCGGCATGTCGCGCTGCGCGCTGCGGTCGTGGATGGCCCTGGCGACGAGCTCCTTGCCGGTGCCCGTTTCGCCGGTGATGAGCACGGTGCTCTTGGTTTCGGCGACCAGCTCCGCGCGACGGATGACCTCTTCCATGGCGCGGCTCCGCCCGATGATGCCGTAGTGGTCGAATTGCTCGTCGCGCTCGCTGAGGAGGTAGCGGTGCTCGGTCCGAAGGCGTTGGTGGTCGAGCGCGCGGCGCACGACGACAATCAGCTCGTCGATCTCGAAGGGCTTCTGCAGGTAGTCGAGGGCACCCAGCTTCATCGCCTCGATCGCGCTCTCCACGGTGGCGTGGGCGGTCATCATGACGATTTGCGCCCGATCGTCGCCCGACCCGGGGCCCCCGGCCGACTCCCGTCCTGCGTCGAGGCGACGTACTCCCGAATGAGCTCGAGCCCGCCGAGCTCGGGCATCATGTTGTCGACAATCAGCAGGTCGAAGGTGCGCTCGGCCAGCAGCCGCTGCGCTTCGCGCGGGCTGGCCGTTTCCACCACGTTGTGGCCGGCCTCGCGCAGCGCCCGGCCGAGGGACTTCAGGATCTTCTCTTCGTCGTCGACGAGGAGGATGGAACCGCGGGCGTTGTTCATCAGTGGTCTCGGACGGAAGGAATGCCGGGCAGGTCGATCCGGATCGCCGTGCCCGCCCCAGGCGTGCTGTTGACCTCGATGGCCCCGCCGAGCCCTTCGATGATGTTCTTGGCGATGGCCAGACCGAGTCCCGTGCCGCCGCGTTTGGTCGTGAAGTAGGGATCGAACACCTGCGGCAGATGGGCGGACTCGATCCCGGCCCCGCGGTCGGCGATGACAATCGTCATGCGATCGTGATTGGCCAGCGTCTGGAGCGTCACCAGCGGCTCGTGGCTCGTGGCTGCTGGCTCGTCGCTCGCCGCATTGCGCTCGCGGCCCGTGCCAGCGCCGTTGACGGCGTGGCGCGCGTTCACCAGCATGTTCACGAGGGCGATGCGCAGGCGCTCGGCGTCGGTCGTGAAGGGCGCCGCGGACGGGTCGAGGTCGAGATGGACCGCCGCTCCGGGACCGGAGGCCATGGACGCCGCCGCCGATTCGCGGCAGAGCGCGTTCAGATCGGTCGGCGCGAGCTCGAAGCGGATGGGCCTCGCGAAGTCGAGCACTTCGTTCACGATCCGGTTGAGCCGATCGACCTCCTCGTCGATGTCGGCGGCGGCCTCCCGCATGGCGGCGCTGCTGAGTTCAGGCTGTCGCAGCGCGTGCAGCGACCCCTTGATGATCATCAACGGGTTCCGCACTTCGTGCGCGATGACCGTGGACATGCGACCGAGCGACGACAGGCGCTCTTTCTGCGACATCTCGCGCTGGAACCGCGCCACTGAATCCGTCAGCGTGTTGAATGTCGTCGCCAGGAGTTGCGCGTCCTCGTCGTGCCAGCGGCGCCCTTCGCCGACCGCGATCTTGCGGGTCAGATCGCCCGTCGCGGCGACCTCGCGCATGACGTCGGTGATCGCCGCCAGCGGACGCGTGATCGTGCGCGCCACGGCGAAGCTGAGGAGCGTGGCGAGTAGCACGGCAATGACGGCCGTCGCGGCGAGGCCGGTGTGAATGGCGTCGAGCGAACGGAGCTGTTCTGTCCGTGACCGCAGGATGAGGACCATGGGTCGCGAACCGTCGCGTTCGGGCGGGCCCGCCCTGAGGGGCTGGGGCAGGACGACGTACTCCTCGTCATCCAGCGTGACGGTTGAGACGCCCACGCCCCGAAGCCAGCCCGCGAGCGCCTCGTCGTCGCCGCGCGGCAGCGTCGTCGTCAGGATGCGATCGCGCATCCCGAACGCGACGTCGCTGCCGGTGATCTCCTTGAGCTGGTTGGCCAGCGCGTCATTCAGCAGGAACCCGACGCTGACCGACCCGAGGATCTGCGGCTGGGTCAGACCGATCGCGATCGGCACCGTGACGACCTGCAGGATGCCGTCGGGTTGCGACAGCAGGCTGACCGTTTCGTGGCCGAGCAGCGCGTCGCGCACGGCGGCCGAATCGCCGGCCAGAAGCCCGGCGGGCGACGAGTCGCCTGAACTGGCGAGCACGCGGCCTGCGGCGTTGGTCACGAGCAGCAGGTTCGCCGACTTGAAGGGCTCCTGATAGTCGCGAAGATTGTCCTGGACGGTCGGAGGATCGTCTGTGACGACTGCCGCCTTGAGCTTCGGCAAATCGGCAATGAGGCGCGCCATCACCGTGTACGTGTCGGTGCGGGTCTGGCGGAGCTGATCGACGAGCGCGCCGGTCGAGCGAATCTCGCGCTGCAACGTGTTTTCCGCTTCCCGCGTGACACGCTGGTTGACGACGAAGATCGCCGCGCCGATCGAGAGCACGGCCAGCAGCGCACTTGCCAGGAAGATTCGCCCTCGCAGCGAGCCTACGAGCGTCATCGCAGCGTGAAGTCCAGTTCGGCGGCGCCGCCCTCGGGGACCGTGACCGGTTTGGGCTCGGACGACACACCCTCGTTCCACGCGATGAGGTTGTAGGTGCCCGCCGGCACGTTGTCGATCCGGTAGCGGCCGTCCGTGTCGGTCAGCGAGAAGAACGGGTGGGCGAACACCAGGATGAACGCGTTCATGTGCGAGTGGATGTCGCAGAACACGCGCACGACGCCGGGTCGATCGAAGGTCACCGCCTTGGAGCGGCCGGCCGCGTAGCGCCCGAGGTCGAACGGTCTGACCTTCGAAAGGGAGAACACGTTGTGATAGATGAGGTCGCTGTTGGGGAAATCGACGACCGTGCCCGTCGTGATCGCCAGGACGTGCGGGACGAACCGTTCGTCGCGCTGATCCATCACGACGCGACCCGGCTCGGCCTCGTCGAACGCGCGCCGCGGCGCGGTTTCGAGGTAGACGACCGACCGCAGGCGATCGGAGATGTCGCGTATGGCGTTCGGTGTGCCCAGGCCGGCGACGGTCGGCCGCCGCTCGGCCGGCGCCACGACGCGCCGCAGGTCCACGCGGCCGCGGATTGTGCCTTCGCGCGCGGCCGCCGCACCACGAAGCGGAAGAGAGGGAACCACAAAGACCACGATGCTCACAAAGAGGCCCGCGCCCGCGGCCAGATACGGCCGTGGAAGTTGTGACCTTTGTGGTTTTCGTGTGCTTGGTGGTTCCATGTTCTTAGAACCAGTACACGATCTGCGCGGCAAGAAGATCGAGCGTCGTGACCCTGCCGCCGTCGCGCGTGTTGTGCTGGAACGATGCCTTGAGGAGCAGATTACGCTGAATCGAGTAGCCGCCGCCGAACTCGAATCTGGTGACCGGTGCGTCCCACGTTTCAGGGCCTTCAGAACCGGTCACCTCGCTGAAGCCGACGTGATCGATGCGAGCCGCGGCGTAGAGCCCCGGCCGGATCTTGTAGCGGCCCTCGACGTAGGTGGCGAGTGCGCGCAGCGGCACGTTGATGGTCGGCCGGCCGACCGCCGGCACCCTCCACTCGCTGAAGATGGTTTCGGCGCGCACGAGGTAATAGTCCCGCGAATACTCGACGTCGCCGCCCCAGGCCGTCTGCGTGAACTCGCCGTCACGGCCGTCGCCAACCGCGCCGCGCGCCGCCGTTGCCGTGACGAACGGACCGCGGGCGGCCGACGCGCCGACGATCAGGCCGGCCACGGGATGGACGCTGAGACGGCCAGTGAGCTGCCGCCCCGAATTGTCATCCCTGAAGAGCGGGTTCGACAGCGTGCCGGTGGTGACCGACACGGTGCCATCGACGAGATCGGACGCCGCATGCACCTGCACGCCCGTGTCCCACCTGAACCCGCTCATGAGCGGGAGGCCATTGTCGGGCGTCATGTTGCCGAGCGAGAAGTTCGACAGCCACCCACGGCCGCGCATGGCCAGCAGTTCGTCGGCGTTCATCGGCAGGGCATCCGGTCGCAGAGATGTCAGGTATTGGTACGCCAGCGGATAGCCGATGAGGATGTTGTCGGAGGGGTAAATCCGGCGGGCGAACGCGCCGAAGGTGGGCGGCAGGCGTCCCACCTGGATGTCAAGTGCACGCGCGGTCCACGGCCGAATCCGCAGGTAGAGTGCGTAGGCGCGCAGGGGGCCGACGTTTTCCGTGCGCACCTCGCTCAGCACGGCGAAGTGTGAGCTGATCGTGAACGCCCCCGTCAGATCGACTCGGAACATCCGGAGGGTCGAGTGCTCGTAGTCGGAGTAGTTGAAGAACCCCGTGTCCTCTCCCCCTACCGTGGCCGACACGTCGCCGCCGATTGTCACGCGTCCGTCGGCCAGGCTCAGCGGCTCTGACGGCAGCGCTTGCGCCCGGGCCGCGAGGCTGCAACCGAGCGACAGCGCACAAGCAAGCGTCGCCCGAAGCACGGTTTTCATGGCGATTAGCGGATTATAGCTCCCGGCTTTCGACCGTATACCTGACGACCAGGGTCCCGGAGACGAGGGCCGTGAGTGTCCGATTGGGATGCGGCGACACAAGCGTAATCGACACCAGGCCGTTGCCCTCTCTCATCCAACCGCGCGCGACTCGTGCGCGACGGCCGCCGTACAGTCTGGCGAGCGCAGACCGGTCGTAGGGTCCCCCCGTGCCCAAAGCGTCCAGGGGATCGATTGCCTCCACAGATCCGTAAGTCGGGCCCAGCGGCCCCGCGTCCGCGAGCACATCGTCGATCGAGGAGGGTGTCGTGCAGACCTCATAGCGTCCGACGAGGGGTCGTGGCGGGGTCAGCAAAGCCGCCAGGGCCGGGTCGCACGAGTAGGCCGGGCCATTCGGCCCCTGCGC
The DNA here is from genome assembly GCA_963755195.1 of uncultured Acidobacteriota bacterium. GTDB lineage: Bacteria > Acidobacteriota > Vicinamibacteria > Vicinamibacterales > CAVVIG01 > CAVQJU01. The sequence continues at coordinate 361,515 of CAVWIZ010000006.1, forward strand.
GGCAGCTAGTATGATGAAGACGATGGCGTATATCATTTGCGAGCCGTGCGTTGGTGTTAAGGATACGGCTTGCGTGGACGTCTGTCCCGTGGACTGTATTCACCCGCGCAAGGACGAGCCGGATTTCACCCCGGCCGAGATGCTCTATATTCATCCGGACGAGTGCATCGACTGTGGCGCCTGCGTGCCGGCGTGTCCGGTCGAGGCCATCTTTTCGCTCGACGAAACACCGCAGAAGTGGGCAGACTTCATACCCAAAAACGCGTCATACTATGACCGCGGGTGACGGTAGAGGTTAGGGGTTAGAGGCTAGGGGCTAGGGCTAGGGGTTGGGGACTCAATCAGTCGAGTCGCCAGTCACGAGTCACGAGCCACTACGGAGTTCCAGAATGGGCCTGATCGACCACCAGTTCGAAGACAACTTCATCACGACGAGCATCGATCGCGTCCTGAACTGGGCGCGTGAGTCGTCGATCTGGCCGATGGGGTTTGGCCTGGCCTGCTGCGCAATCGAGATGATGGCGGCCTCGGCATCGCGCTACGACATCGCGCGGTTTGGCGCCGAAGTGTTTCGCGCTTCCCCGCGGCAGTCGGACCTGATGATTGTCGCCGGCACGGTGACCAAGAAGATGGCGCCCGTGCTTCGCCGGCTGTACGATCAGATGCCGGAACCGAAGTGGGTGATTTCGATGGGGAGCTGCTCGAACGCCGGCGGTCCGTTCCCGACGTACAGCGTCCTGCAGGGCGTGGACAAGGTTGTTCCGGTTGACGTGTACGTGTCGGGCTGCCCGCCCCGACCCGAGGCGCTGCTCTACGGGTTGATGCGCCTGCAGGACAAGATACGGAAAGAGGGCACCGTGCTTCGGAAAGAACGCGTCATCATGTCGGGTGACATCGAACCGACCCTCATCGGCGAGCGCGCCTAATGCAGACCATCATCCGGTTCTTCAAGACGATTTTCCTCGTGGACCTGCTCAAGGGCATGTGGGTCACGATGAAGTACACGCCGCAGCCGGCCTTCACGTTCCAGTACCCGGCCGAGCGCCGTCCGACCGCGCCGCGTTTTCGCGGCGTGCTGCGCCTGCAGGTCGAGCCTGCGAGCGGCGCCCAGACGTGCATTGTCTGCGACCAGTGCGCCAAGGCCTGCCCCGACGATCTCATCGCCCTCGGGGGGCACCGGGAGGCGGGCACCAAGATCAAGATCCTCGACTACTTCGACTTCAACCTCTCGCGGTGCAGTTTTTGCGGCCTGTGCTCGGAAGTCTGCCCCACCAAGCCGATTAAGGCGCTCATCATGAGCGAAGACTACGAACTGGGCTCCTACAGCCGCGACACCCAGATCCTCCGTGTCGACGAAATGTACGACGGCGTGCCCATCGAGCAATACACGCATTGAAATAAGGATTTCGTTTCCCGAAAGCCCCCCAGACAGTTAAAGTACTTGAGGCAGGGTTTACGCCGGGCGCGGTTCTTGTATAGGGCCGCGCGTCTTCACCCTTGACGCTCCCGCTGGAGGGACCATGCAGGTCGGGTTCCGGTCGTCGGTTGTCCTCGTCCTCGTCGCGGCGGCCTCTCTCGTCATCAGCGCCGACGGCCCGGCGCCGTCGCAAGCCGCCGACGTCCAGTTACAGCTCGGCACGTTGCTGTACTCCGAAGGCCGGTACCTCGAGGCCCTCGAGGCCTTTCAGAACGCCCTGAAGTCGGAGGACACGCTCCTGCTGCGCGGCGCGCGGACGGGCGTGGTGCAGGCGGCGTTGCGGGTGGCGGAGTTCGACACGGCGCGATACGAGGGGGAAGCGCTCGTCAAGGCGGCGCCCCGGGACGCGGATGCCGTGGCGCTCTACGGCGACGCGCTGTGGGCGTCGGGTCTCTTCGAGGAGGCCGAACAGCGGTACAAGGACGCGCTCGCGCTGTCGCCAGAGCTGGCGCGCGGGTTTCACGGCATGGCGCGGTCGCTCCTGGCGCGCAGCCAGCTCGACGAGGCGATGGAACAGGCGCAGGCGGCGCTCCGGCTGTCGCCCCGCGACCTCGAGATCCACCACACCGTCGGCGCCATCTACGAGCGGATGCACAAGTACGAGGAAGCCGCCGCGGCGTACGGCAACTACGTGAACCTCCTGCCGAACAAGGACACCAGCGAAAAGGCGGCGTGGTCGAGGGCCGAAATCAGGTTCCTTCGCTCGTTCGCGCAGCGCGTGCCGTTTCAGGCCGACCCCGGCACCGACGACATGGTGTTCACGGTGGACTTCAGGCTGGTGAACGACAAGGTCGTCGTGCGCGCGCGCGTCAACGACGCCAACGCGCAGGACTTCGTCGTGGACACCGGGGCGGAGAGCACCGTCATCACGGAGCCGACCGCCCGGCGCCTGGGCGTCGCGCCCGTCACCTACACGCTGAGCGCGGGCGTCGGCGAAACGGGCCTGCGCGGACTGCAGCTGGCGCGCATCGACTCGCTCGAGCTCGGCACGCTCAAGCTGCGCAACGTGCCGTGCATCATCAAGAGCCCGCCGCTTCGCGATCTGCCGTCGAGCGAAACCGAGAGCCTGTCGCCGATCGCGCTCGGCTACTCGATGATCATCGACTACAAGCAGCACAAGCTCATCTTCGGCAAGCACATGCCGATCGAGGCGGGCGATCTCGAGCTCCCGCTGCGCGTCTATCGTCTCGTGACCGTGCGGGGAGTCGTTCAGCGCGACCACCAGGCGAACTTCGTCGTGGACACGGGCGGCGAGGTGATTTCCATCAGCCAGGCCACCGCCAACCGGCTGCCGGTCAAAGAGGGCAGCCGCAAGATCGCGCTGCGCGTGTATGGGTCGTCGGGATGGGATCGCGACGCGTTTCTGATGCCGGGCGTCGATCTGTCGTTCGACACGATCAAGTACACGAACTTCCCCGTCGTCGTGCTCAACCTGAACGCGCCGAGCGCGCTGCTGGGCTTTCAGCTCGGCGGAATCGTGGGCCACAAGTTCCTGAGTGGCTACCGCGTGGGCATCGACCTCGAGCGCAGCGTCCTCAGACTCAAAGCGATCTCGTAGAGGTAGGGCTGAGGGCTGAGGCTAGGGCTAATCAGCCAGCCCTAGCTCAGCCCTACCTCAGCTCTTCGCCCTGTTCACCAGCCTCGTCGCGCGCCGCGCGCGCGCCTGCTCGCACACCAGACGCTCTTCCTCGGTGTCCACGACAGCGGCGGGACCTTCACCCGCGTGCCGTCCTTGGCGATGGCCACGAAGGTCAGGAACGCCCGGCTCGTCAGCGTGCGGGCGCCGGTCAGCGTTTCCTCCGAGATACACGTCCACCTGCACTTCGAGCGACGTCGTGAACACGCACGTGACATGCGCTTTCAGGATGATGAGATCGCCGACCTTGATGGAATGCAGGAACTGCAGGCCGTCTACCGCGGCCGTGACGAGCAGGCTGCGCGTGTGGCGATGGCACGCGATGGCGCCCGCGATGTCGATGAGGTGCATGACGGTCCCGCCCAGGATGAAGCCGAGCGGGTTGGCGTCGTTCGGCAGCACCACCTGCACCATCTCGGTGGCCGACTCCGACGAGCGCTTGGGAGTGAGATCCATGGATCAGGACGACGACGGTGCAAGCGCAGAGCGCCGCAGCGCTCGCAGAGATCGTCCAAGAATGCTTCTTCTCTGCGTTCTCTGCGAGCTCTGCGTTGATCATCGTGACTGATCAGAAATCGTATCCAATCCAGACCGCGAAGCGTGGTTTCCGGAACTCTTCGCGCGCCGCTGACGCACACGCCGTTGGCTGTGACGGCCACGCAGGAAAAGACGACGCTCTCCCAGTCTCGATTGGCGAGCGTGCGCCACGACCAGTCGAAGTGAATGGGGAAGCCGAGCGCAAACGTTTCGAGCCCGATGCCGTACGAGGCGCGGCCGTCCTCCAGCCGGAAGCCCGTGACCGGCCTCGCGGTGGTAGTTGTGCGCCGGCGCTTGCAGGCCCGTGACCGGATCGGTGATGAAGATCGGCTGGCCGAGCGCGTCGATCTTGTAGCCCGTGACGACCTGGCACAGCTTGTCCGAGTTGGTCATGAACTTGAACGTGTTCTGCTCGCCCGTGCAGGGGTTCGCGGTCTTCTGGCCGTCGAACCAGGCGCCGCCGATGCCGGCGAAAAACACGCCGCGAATGCCGCCGATGACGCCGATCGGCGTGAGCGCGGCTTCGATGAGCGGGAAGCGCAGCTCGGCGTTGGCGTACATCACGTTCTGGCCGACAAACTGCAGGTAGTCGTAGCCGCGCAGGTCGCCGTTCCCGCCGAAATACATGAAGTCGGGGAAGTCGCCGTTGCTCGTGAACCCGCGGAGCCGCGTCGCGAGCAGGCCCGTCGAGCCGAGTCGCGTGTAGTGGCGGACGTCCGCGTCGATCGTGCGCCGCGACAGCATGCCGGCGAAGCCGGGCGCCACCGTGTACGCCAGCGCGCATCGTGCTGCCGGCCAGCGGCCCGAATTCGCGGAACACCGTCGTTTCGCGCACGAACGCGGCGCCGAGGGGCATCAGGTTGCCGTTTTGCGAGAGCGTCTGGCCGCCGGTCAACGACGCCTGGTATTGCTCCGAGTACGCTCTGCAGGCTGGGGTCGTTGAACGACTGGCTGAGATTCATGAAGCCGGCCGTCAGCTCGAGCCGGTTGTACCGGTTCAGCGGGTAGATGCCGAACAGCGTGCCGCCCCTCGCGGTGCTGGTCGCCTGGGCGTCGTCGCGGCTCAGAAAGCGGCGCGTAGGCGGGATCGTAGAAGCGCGCCGCCGACCTGGCCGTAGTAGAAGGTGGTTTGCGAATAGCCCTGCAGCGCGAACTGGAACCGGCGGGACAGGTTCGCGTAGGACAACGAGAACGTCCGGTACTGCGAGATCGACGCGACGTAGAAGTTGAACTGCTGGTCGCCCAGCACGTCGCCGAAGCTGACCGCCGTCCCGCCGAAGATGTCGCCGTTGCTCGTGACGCCGACGTTCACCGGCGGCCGGCCCTCGAGGAACATCTTCTCGAACCGCTTCTTCTTCCGCACGTTGTCCGCCACCAGCGTGTGCTGGAGCGGCGCCTGGAAGTCGATGATCGGGCCCGGCGCGCCGAAGTCCGCCGAGGCGGCGGTGTGGAGCGGTTCCTTGCGCTCGAGCGTGTGCAGGGTGTAATCGCCCTTGTAGTAGCTGACGAAGGCGATCTTGCTCGACTGCACCGTCTTTCAGCACGGCGGGCGACCAGTTGCCGCCGAGGGCGTCGGTGTACTGCTTCAGCTCGCCGTTCTTCAGGTCGAGCGTCCAGATGTTGTAGATGTTGCCGTTGCGGGCGACGTCCGGCTCGAGCGGGATGTTCGGATCGGTGGCGGTCGACGAAAACACCACCGTGTGGTCGTCGATGAACTGCACGGCCGTTTCGTCCACCGTGCCGAAGGTGATTTGCGTCTTCTTTTTCGTGTCGAGATCCAGCCGGAACAGCTTCTGGTTGCCGCTCACGCGCGCGTTGTAGATGATGAATTTCCCGTCCGGCGAGTACGTCGGCGCGTAGTCGGCGAAGTCGTCGTTCGTGAGGTTCACGACCTGCTGCGTGGCGAGATCGACCGAGTAGATGTCGCTGACGGCGTTGCGCAGCGCCGAAAACGCGATGGTCTTGCCGTCGGGCGCAAATGACGGCGACTCGGGCTCGTCCACCGATTTCATCGCGATGCGCTGCTCGATGTTCTTGGTCAGCACGTTCTGGATGATGAGCGCCCGCTCCTTGTTCGTGCGCACGAAATACGCCAGCCGGTCGCCCTTGGGCGACCACGTCATCCACGGCATCTCGGGCCGCTCGCCCATCTGCACGATATGGTCGAAGCCCATGTCCTTGTCGAAGCCGTTCGTCAGGTTGCGGACGATCGAGCCGTCCTTGCTCGAGATCAGGATGACGTCGATCTCGCGGTCCTCGCGGTTGAACGTCATCGACGGCGATCAGATCGCCGGAGGGCGACGGCGCAATCGAGATGGCCTGGGTGAACTTCGTCTTCTCTCTGTTCGGGGCCAGATCGCGGCCGTAGTCGGCCGGCCGCTCCTTGTCGCGAAACGGCTTGAAGCGATCTTTCAGGTAGCGCTCGAAGGCCTGGTCGAACTCGTCCTTCTTCATCTTCAGCGCGTCTTCGTAGGCGTCTTCGCCGCCGCCGATGACGCTCTTGCGCAGCGCGAACAGGAACTGGCGGATGCCTTCCCGGCCGAACTTCGCGTCGATGAACTCGAAGACGGCGTGTCCCAGGTTGTAGGGGACCAGGCGCGCGTTGCCCGCGTTGCCGTAGTCTTCGGTCTCGGTCATCTTCGGCACGATGTCCGCCACGGCGGCGTCGCGCACCATCATCAAATCGAAGGGGGTCCACTGACCCCGCTCGAATTCGGACAACCCCTCATTGACCCAGAGCGGCACGTTCCGGCGGATGAGTCCCTGCGGAATGATGTCGAACTCGAACTGGTGCGTGAGCTCGTGCACGATCAGACCGTAGAGCTGATCGGGCGGCGCGTCGATGGGCAGGACCATCCGCTGGCGGATCGGCTCGGCGAACGCGCCGACGCCTTCCTGCCCGGCGCTCGGGTCGATGTTCTCCTGCTCGAATTCGCTGTGCGTCTTGAACAGGATCAGCTGGATCTTCGTCGGGAGCTCTTTCTTCAGATCCGCGCTGATTTGCTGATACGCGCTTTCGGCATAACTCGCCACGCGCTCCAGATGCTGCTTCATTTCCGGGTAGTAGTAGATTTCGAAGTGGTCGGTCGTGTAGATCTCCCACTTGAACGTGTCGTAGTGGATGTTGTTCTTCCCGAAGTACGGGCACGTACGGCGTCTGCGCGGCGGCCAGGGCCGACGAGCCGGCCACGATTGCGGCCACCAGGACCAGACGGGACGTCGCGAAGAGACGGGGCACGCGCGTGCGCATAGGCGGTCACCTCGGTAAAGGCGGATCTTACTGTGACGCCGACAGGCCTGCAAACGCCGATCCCGGCAAATTCGATGCCTGCACGCGATTGTGTCCTCAGTCCGGTCCATCTATCGCCGTGGGCGTGACGCCGGGAGGCGACAGGCTATACTCCGGAATAATTGAGGACGCGCCAGGGTTACCTCTCATGGCGCTCGTGGAGGATGGGGACGCACGGCCCTATAAGCGGCAGGTCCGAACCGGACGGCGGCGTTCGAGGTCGACGCGCTGGCGTGCCTCGACGGCTTGTACCGAACGGCCCTGCGGCTGACGCACGTGCCGGCCGATGCCGAAGATCTCGTTCAGGAGACCTATCTGAAGGCGTTTCGGGCCGCCGATCGTTTCCAGGCGGGCACCAACTTGAGGGCCTGGTTGTTCACCATTCTCCACAACACCGCTCGCAACCGCGCCCGCGATCGCGCGCGCGATACCGTGACGATCGACAGCGAGGCGGTGGAGCGCGCCGACGAGGGCGCCGGCGCATGGTCACGGCGGTCCGGCCGAGACCCCTGAAACGCAGCTGCTGCGCGAGACGCTGACGCCCGACCTGCAGGCCGCGATCGAGGCGCTCCCGGGCGTCTTCCGCCAGGCCGTCTGGTTACGCGACGTGGAAGAGTTTTCCTACGCCGAAATTGCCGGGATGCTGTCGATTCCCGTCGGCACGGTCATGTCGCGCATTTCGCGTGGCCGCCGCCTGTTGTTCGAGAGCCTCCAACACCTAAGGGCCGTCAATGCCTGACCACGCATCTCCCGCCTGTGCTGCCATCGACCCGCTCGTCACGCCGTACATCGACGGCGACATCGGCGCGCCCGACCGCCGGGCCGTCGAAGCGCACGTGCGTACCTGCCCGCCGTGCCACTCGCGCGATCGCCGCCGAGCGAGCCGTTCGCGAACTGATGCTGACGAAACGCGTCGAGCTGACGTCGGACAGCGCCTCGCCTTCGTTACGCGATCGCTGTTCCGCGCTCACGGGCGATCGTCTGTCTGCGGAGGCCGTCCCGGCAGGCGCCGGCCTGTGGAAAACATGGCGGGCGCGTCCGGTGCAATTGGCCCCGCTGGCCCTGGCTGCGACTCTTGCCGTGGTCGTGGGCGGCGCATCCATCTATCAGTTGACCGCCCGGTCGACGCGATTGCTGGCCGCCGAGTTGACGGCCGATCACGTCAAGTGCTTCGGCATGAACGGGCTCGTCGGCGTCAACGGCGATCCGGCGGCGATGGCAGGAACGATGGCGTCGTTGGGGTGGCACGTGTCTCTTCCCGAAGCGGCCGCGCGGGCGGGAATGGAATTGGTGGGCGCGCGTGTGTGCCTGTACGGACGGGGACGGACGGCGCACATCATGTATCGCCACAACGGACGGCCCGTGTCGGTGTTCATGATCCCGAAGATGACGCGGCGCGATGAGGTGCTGGACGTCATGGGTCATGAAGCGGCCATCTGGTCGGCGGGCGACCGCACGTTTGTGCTGATCGCCCGCGAGCCTGCCGATGATGTGTCGCGCATGACCGCGTTCGTTCAGGCGTCGCTGCGCTGAGCTAGAATACGAGAGAGGATTGTTGTTCATGCGAGTGCGATGGTTGATCGCGACGCTGGGCGCTCTGGCGCTGGCCCTGCTGACGCTGAACTCGTCCGAGTTGTGGTTCGACGGGGCCGCAGCGGCGACGGCGGCCGGCGCGTGTCCCGCGAACGCGAAGAAGGCGAACCTGAACTTCACGCTCAAGGACGTGGACGGCAAGAGCGTCACGCTCTCGGCTTACAAGGGAAAGGTCATTCTGCTCGACTTCTGGGCGACGTGGTGCGAGCCCTGCAAGCTCGAAATCCCCTGGTTCGTCGAGTTTCAGCAGAAATACGGCGCCAGCGGATTGCAGGTGATTGGCGTGTCGGTCGACGACCCGATCGAGAAGATGCGGCCGTACGTCAAACAGCTCAAGATGAACTATCCGGTCCTCCAGGGCCTCAATCACGACGACATTCAGAACGCCTACGGGCCGCTGTGGGGCGTGCCGGTCACGGCCCTGATTTCGCGCGATGGCAGAATCTGCGTCAAACACGTCGGCATCTCGTCGAAGGACAGCTTTGAAAAAGAGATCAAGTCCCTCCTCTAGTGGTATGATTCCGAACTGATGGCTAAGGGGTTCACACACGCGCGGCTAGCTTGCGGGTGCCGCATCACGTTCCGTGAGGGCGTCGAGGGAAGCCCGGTGACGGTTGTCGTCGATGAGAAGTCGCCGGCCTGCACGCTGGCACTGCACGTTCGCGACCTGCCGCTGTACGACTACCGGGAAGCCCTTCGTCCGTCCACTCGGCTCGGCCCGCCTGAAGAGGAAGAATTCGAAGAAGAAGGCTGAGTTCGCACCCCCTCGTCGGCCTTTTCGCTCGTCCCTCGTGATCACTTTCATCTCCATCGTTGTGTTCTGGACGGTCCAGGCGTCCGCGCTCCTTGCGTTCCTGGTCCCGTTCACCTGGCCGATGCTTGGCCTGTGCGCCGCGTCGCATTTCCTGCGGGCCATCGGCCTGACGCTCGTCTTCCACCGCTATCTGGCGCACCGGGCGTTCCAGATGAATCGCGGAGCCCGGTTCGCGTGGGCGCTCATCGGCACCGCCGCGATGCAGAAGGGGCCGCTCTGGTGGGCCGGCCATCACGTCAACCACCACAAGTTCGCCGACCGCGACGGCGATCCTCACAGCCCGGCGGTCAGCGGCTTCTACCACGCTCACATCGGCTGGTTTCTGACCGACGCCCGGCACGACCGGGTTGATCCAGGCAATGCCGTCCTGCGCGATTTCTCTGCCGCGCCGGAGCTCATGTGGCTGGAGCGCTTCTACTTCGTCCCCCCGCTGGCGTTCGCGGCGGCGCTGTATCTCGCGGGCGGTCTGCCGTGGCTCGTATGGGGGTTTTGCGTGCCGACGGTCACGCTGGCGCATTCGACCTTCGCCATCAACACGGTCAATCACATGTTCGGGTCGCGCCGGTTCGACACCATCGACGACTCGCGCAACAACGCCCTGACGGCGTTCTTCGCCGCCGGCGAGGGGTGGCACAACAACCATCACCGCTTCCAGCGCGCCGCGCGCAACGGGTTCTTCTGGTGGGAGTTCGACCCCACGTGGTACGTGATTTCCGCGATGGCCCGCGTCGGCCTCGTCTGGGACGTGCAATCCGTCCCCGCGCGGGTCTACGCCGAAGCGCGCGCGCGCAAAGCCGCGCGGCGTATGATGGGTCGTGGTCCCGTATCGACGCCTGTCATTCCTGTGGGCCCTATCGTCCCTGCGGTCCCCGTGGTCGTTGTCCCGCATCGCGGCCTGCCTGATCGTCCTGACCGCGTCGGCGTCCGCCTGCTCGACGAAGATCATCGACCCGCTTCAGCTTGACGGCAATCGGCTGATCGTCAACAACCGCACGAAGAACGACTGGAACAACGTCGAGATCCTGGTCAATCACTATTACCGGATCGTCGTCCCGACCATCCTGGCCGGGCAGCGGCTCGACGCGCCGCTCGACCAGTTCATGGAAGGCTACGGCCGGCGGTTCAACTTCTTGCGGCAGCAGATCACCGACGTCAGGCTGTCGGCGAAGCTCGCGAGCGGCGAGCCCGTGAATCTCAAAATGGACTTTCAGGCCGGCGGCCTCTCCGGTCTGAGCGGCGGTGTGTTCAAAAGGAAACAGTGATGGCCCGGCTCAAGTCGGAAATCGAAGTCACGTGCCCCTGCTGCCAGACGACGCTCATCGTCGACGTGAACCTGGGACGCGTCGTGTCGCACAAGGAACCTGAGCGCGGCAACAAGCCTGAGCTGGGCGACGCGCATCGTATCCTCGCCGAAGAAGCCGCCAGGCGCGAAGCGGTGTTCCAGCAGTCGGTGGACGCCGAGAAGACGCGCGGCGACGTGCTGTCGAGGCGCTTCGAGGAGGCGTTGAAGCAGGCCCACCAGGAGCCGGTTACGAAACCCACGCGGGATTTCGATCTGGACTGACGAAGCGAGTAATTGGGTAATTGGGTAATTGAGTAATTGGATAATTGATTGATCGGACTGCCTGATTACCCAATTACCCAATTACTCGATTACCCAATTACCCGATTACCAACTCGCTCGATCCCCTTGCGGCAGCTCCGTCCACTTATCTCGGCCCCGATACCAGAGAGGCTTCCGGCCCGGATGGGCCGCCCGAAAAACCCGATACCTGGCGCGCAGGCGATTCACGCGCGCATCCGACGACCGAATCCCACGGTGTGGGTAGTCCAGCAGCATCCGTTCCACTTTCCAGACGTTGGTGTCGGCCAGCCGCCAGTCGTAGTTGCCCATCTCCTGCGCCACATCGACGAGGGCGTAGCCGGTGACGCGCCCCGTGAAGTCCACGTACGGATCCGCGTAGCTTTGCGCGAGTGCGCGCGGCGTGCCGAAGACGGGCTTGCGGCCGTGCAGTCCCGGATCGCGCGACCGGGCGACCGATCCCCAGCGGCCGTGCCGCTGGTAGACGAAGATGACGTGATCGAGCTTGTCGATCGATTCGAAGCTCAACAGCAGCGGCGGATATCCGTGCTGTTCGAGGACGACGGTGGCGAAGAGTGCGGCTTCCAGGCAATGGGCGCATCCATGAGAGACGACGCCGCGAAAGCTTCGCAGCGTGGCGCGTCCGCCCGGCTCGTTGTTGTACGGCAGCCGGTTGAGGAAGCGCTGGACGTCGAGGGGCGTGCGCAGGCGTGCGATGAGCCGCCGTTCGCTCGCCGTCAAGCCCGGCTGCAGCCGGACGATGCTAGTCCGCGTTGGCAACGGGCTTGAGATCCGCGAGGATCTCGTCGGGTGTCCATTCGTTGCCCGTGTACAGCTTCACGAGCTTGCCCTCGGACGAAACGATGGCCGTGCGGAGGTTGTGCGTGATATCACGCGCGTCGGTCGGTGAGCGCGCGATGGAGAGGCCGAAGCTGGCCGCGAACTTGTCGATCTCCTCGAGGTTGCCCGTGAGAAACGTCCAGCGCGTGAGGTCTGCCTTCAATTCGCGCGCGTGTTGTTTCAGCACCGGCGGCGTGTCGGCGAGCGGGTCGAAGCTGACCGTCACGAGGTGGACGTCCTTGAGCGCGGGATCGTCGAGCAGGCGTTCCTGCAGGGCGGCGAAGTGCCGATCCATCAGCGGACAGAAGGTCGGCAGCGGGCACTTTGTGTAGATGAACGTGAGGACGACCGTCGATCCGCGAAACGCGCGAAACGTCGTCTTCTTGCCGTCCTGATCGACGAACCTCGCATCCGGCACGATGTCGCCGGGCTTCAGCCGTTCGACGCCTGACGGAGCGCGGACCGCCACGATTTCTTCAGCAGGCGGCGGTTCGAGCGGCGCCTCGCCGACCCGCGTCACCTTCGTGAGGTACGCATCGTTTTCGACGATGACCAGGGTGGCGTTGATCAAGTCGCCCGGCTTGACCGCGTCGAGCTCGGCCTTCTCCTTGAACTTGTATGGCATCGTCATGGCGGGCATGAGCCCTTTGATCTCGTCGTGCTTCACCGTGGCTTCGCGCCGATCCGGCGTGACGGCGATCACCTGGCCGGAGACGGCGTAGTTCCGCTCGGTGGACTTCGACCCGCACGCGACGCACAACATGCCGAGGGCGGCGGAAACGATGACGCGAGACCCGCGGCATTGCATGTAATCTAGTCTACATGTTTTGGGTGGGCACCTCCGGCTACAACTACCCCGAGTGGAAGGGGAGCTTCTATCCCGCGGATCTTCCCGCGAAGAAGATGCTGCCGTACTACGCCGCGCGGTTTCCGACGGTCGAGATCAACTACACGTTCTACCGCATGCCCACCGAGAAACTGGTGGCCGGTTGGGCCGAGCAGACGCCGTCGCCGTACAAGCTGACGCTCAAGGCGCCGCGCCGGATTACGCACGACAACCGGCTGCGGGATGTCGGCGAGCACGTGAAGTTCTTCTGTGACGTGGCCGCGACGCTCGGCGACAAGCTCGGCACGCTGTTGTTTCAGCTGCCGCCGTTTCTCAGAAAAGACGTCGCGGTGTTCGACGCTTTCCTCGTGCAGCTGCCGGCCGGCGTGCGCGCAGCCTTCGAGTTTCGCCACGAGTCGTGGTTCGACGACGAGATCTTCGACCGGCTTGCGGCGCGGAACCTCTCCGTGTGCATCGCCGACAGCGAGAAGCTGTCCACGCCCGTCCGCGTGAGCGCCGACTACGCCTATTTCCGCCTGCGGGACGAAGGCTATCAGCCCGACGACATCAAGCGATGGGCGGAGACGATCGCCCGCGAAACGGCGGCGTGCCGCGACGTGTTCGTGTACTTCAAGCACGAGGAGTCGGGGAAGGGCCCGGAATTCGCGCGGCTGCTGATGGATCATCTGGGCCTGTAGCGCTTCCCCTTGACAATCGCTCCGAAGCACACATAATCGGCCAGCTGAGATCACCTCAGACAAACTGAGATAGCAGAATGCCGATGCACATCTGTCGTCGAGCCGGTGCGGTGTGTCTGTTGACGCTCTCGGCCGGAATCGTCGCCAGCGGGACGGCTCGTGCCCAGGCGGATTTCGGCGGAGAATGGGCTCCGCTCTACCACGAAGACCATCCGGAGCGGCTTCCCGGTCCTGAACTGGGCGACTACATGGGCATCCCCATCACCGATGCCGCCCGTCTTCGCGCCGACAGCTATGACGCCGACCGGATCTCGGTGGTCCCCGAGTATCAGTGCCGGCCGCATGGCGGCGACTACATGATGCGGGGGCTGGCGAACATGCGGGTCGATCGCATCCTCGATCCCGTGACGCAGCGGCTCGTCGCGCTGCACACCCGGATGAATTTCCAGGAGATGGAGCGGACGATCTATCTCGATGCCCGGCCCCATCCCTCCGCCAACGCGCCCCACACGTTTTCGGGCTTCTCGACCGGCGTGTGGCAGGACAACGTGCTCACGATTACCACGACGCACCTCAAAGAGAACTACCTCCGGCGAAACGGGCTTCCCGCCAGCGACCAGCGCACGTTCACCGAGCATTGGATCCGGCACGGGGACTATCTGACGGTCGTCACGGCGATCCGCGACCCGGTCTTTCTGAGCGAACCATTTGTCCGCAGCCAGACGTGGCTGCGGGATCCGACCCAGCAGATGGGCCGGGATATCTGTGAGTCCGCGGCCGAGGTGCCCAAGGCTGCCGCCGACGATGTGCCGAATCACCTGCCGGGCGCCAACCCGTTTCTCCACGAGGTGGCGGATTGGTACGGCCTGCCCTACGAGGCGACGCGTGGCGGCGCCGAGACGCTCTACCCGGAGTACCGAAAACGCATGGGCCAGCCGACGAACCCTGCTCCCGCGCGTTGCGAACGCTACTGCGACTGCGGTCTGGACGGGCGCGGCTGCAACTTGCGCTAGGAGACGCGGAGGACCCAAGGACTCAAGGATGTGATGACAGGCATGCCAGGACTGTCAAGAATCTCGGCGATCGCGCTGGCCGTCTTGACGGGTGTCAGCACGGGCGCCGCGATTTTGGCGCAACAGCCGCCTCCAGCGTCTACGCCCCAGAGCCCGCGCCTCGAGGTTCTGAAAGTCCAGGCGAACGTCTACATGCTGGCCGGCGCCGGCGGCAACATCTCCATCCAGATCGGAAAGGACGGCGTGCTGGTCGTCGATACCGGGCTCGCGCCCACCACCCCGATGGTCGTCGAGGAAATCCGGAAGCTGTCGAGCGGTCCCATCCGATTCATCATCAACACGCACGCGCATCCGGACCACGTCGGCGGTAACGAGACGTTCGCCAGGCTTCCGCCGGATCCCTTCCAGCCGCTCACGATCATGGCGCAGGGCAATGTGCTGAACCGGATGACGAAACCTGTGACCGGCCGCGAGACGCCGCCACCGCAGCCGGGATTGCCGATCGACCAGTACTTCACCCCAACCAAGGATCTGCACTTCAACGGGGAAGCGATCGTCCTTTACCACGAGCCGAAGGCACACACCGACGGCGACAGTGTGGTGCTGTTTCGAGGATCCGATGTGGTGAGCGCCGGCGACATCTTCACGCCGGGTCGCTACCCCTTCATCGACCGGGAACGGGGAGGCAGCGTCGCTGGCGAAATTGCCGCCCTCAACCACATCCTGGAGTTGGCCGTGCCCGCCAAGACCCAGGAAGGCGGCACGTACGTGATCCCCGGCCACGGGCGGATCTGCGACGAAGCCGACGTCGTCGAATATCGCGACATGGTGGTGATCGTTCGCGACCGGATTCGCGATCTGATCAGGAAGCGCATGACGCTCGAGCAGGTGAAAGCCGCGAAGCCGACGAGGGACTACGACGCGGGCTACGTGACGCCGGGAAGTCTTGTTACCGCCGACCAGTTTGTCGAAGCCATTTACAGGAGCCTTTCGCAGCCGTGAAACGTCTTGCCCTCGCCATCGTCACCGTCGCGGTGCCGGGTTTGCTGTTTGCGCAAGGTCGCGGCGCGCAACCGCCTCGGTCTCCCAGGGAATCCGCGCCGGTCGATCTCGCCGGCTACTGGGTGTCGGTGGTCACCGAAGACTGGCGCTGGCGTATGGTCACGCCGCTCAAGGGCGATTCGGCGAGCGTCCCGATCAACCGCGAAGCGAAAAAGATCGTGGACGCGTGGGATCCGGCCGCGGACGAAGCGGCGGGACTGCAGTGCAAAGCCTACGGCGCGCCCGCGATCATGCGCGTCCCCGGCCGCGTCCGCATCACCTGGCAGGACGACAATATATTGAAGATCGAGACCGACGCGGGCACTCAAACTCGCTTGTTCCATTTTGGTGGAACGCCACCCGGCGACACGCAGCCGAGCTGGCAGGGTTACTCAGCCGCGAGATGGGAGCCGGGAACTTTTGTCCCCGGCGTCAACCCGGGCTTTGGACTCGGGTTGGGCGCCAGGCAAGGCACACGGTCGCGCTCGCTGGAAGTGACCACGACGAACCTGAGGCCAGGCTATCTGCGCAGGAACGGCGTGCCGTATAGCGCGCGCACAACCGTGACGGAGTACTACGAGCGCTTCTCGGAGCCGGGCGGGGACGAACGGCTCACCGTGATGACGATTGTCACGGATCCGCAGTATCTCGCCGTGCCGTTTGTCACGACGTCCGACTTCAAGAAGGAGCCGGACGGCTCCAAGTGGGATCCCACGCCCTGCACCGCGAGATGAGCTACGGAATGAGATCCTGAAGGGCTGAAGGCTGAGAGCAAAGGGCTGATTCTCCCACCTAGATTCTCACCAACCGATCGAAGAATTCGACGATCTGCGTTTCGGCCCAGTACCCATCGTCGTCGGCCGACGCGGCGCCGACGAAGCCGCAATGGCCGCCGTGCTCGCAGATCCTCAGCTGAATACACGGATGGCCGGCGACCTTGGGATCGCGAAAGGGCGCCGACGGGACGAACGGATCGTCGTCGGCCGTGATCACCAGGGCCGGGATCCGGAGACGCTCGATGATTCGCATCGCGCTCGCGCGGTGGTAGTAGTCGTCCGCGCCCGTCGAACCCGAAGTAGGGCGCCGTGTACGCTTCGTCGAACGCCCGCACGGTTCGCACCTGCACGAGCTTGCTCAGATCGAAGTGGCCGGGCCAGAAGCGGTCCTTCCGTCGCATCCGGCGCTTGAGGTCTTTGACGAAATTCCACTGGTAGAGCGCGTTGCCCGGTTGTTCGAGCGCTTTCACGCACTCGCCGATTTCGATGATTGGCGATACGGCGGCCACTCCGCGCACGGCACGGGGCGGACAATCGCCGTATTCGGCCGCCAGCTTGAGGGCCAGATTGCCGCCGAGCGAATAGCCGGCCACCGCGATGATGGGGAGGCCGTCAACGGCCACGAGCTCGTCGATGACGCGTGCGGCATCGTGCGTCAGACCTGAATGAAAGAGACCGGCCGACAGATGTTCCGTGTCGCCGCAGTTGCGCTGGTTCAGCCGCACGACATTCATGCCGCGCGCGAACGCTTTGGCCGCGATACCACGCATGTAGTGCGCGTCGCTCGACCCATTCAGGCCGTGCAGCACCAGGATGGTCGGTCGCCTCCAGGGCTGCGGCTGCCAGTGGCAGGCCGCGACGACGCGCGCGTCGTGATCGACGTCGAAGTAGCGGCGCACCGGCGGCGGGAGTCGGGGGAAGTACCGGGGATTGCCCCAGCTGAAGAGCGTCATCCGGTGACCGCTCGCCAGCGAGGGACGCGGGACGAATTTCAAGAGACTCCTGATCCTGAGTTACCCTTCGTCAGCCGTTGGTCCGTAGATGGCCGGCACGGGCACGTTGTTGAGCCGCAGATAGACGCTGAGCTGTCCGCGATGATGCACGATGTGATTGATCACGAAGCTCCGGAAAGCGGCCACACGCGGCATCGAGAACATCTCGTAGCCGTCGCGCTTGAGCGCCCAGCAGCTCCATGTATTCCGCGTCGGTCTTGTGCATTTTGGCGCGCGTCTCCTTCGTGGCATTGTCGAACGCCGCGAGAATCTCGGCGCGGGAGCCCCATGCGACCAGGTTCGGCGGAGCGGTCGCCAGATCGAACGACGGATCGTCGAGGATCGTGCCGCCCCAATGCGGCAGGTTGGCCAGGTGAGTGCCCAGGCCGCCAAGCGACATCGATTTCTCGTGCGGTTTCCACGCGAGCTGCGCGTCGGGAATCCGCTCGAGCAGCTTTCTCGTCGTGCCCATCTCGTGATCGAATTCGGCCAGCAAGGCGTCCTTGACAGTCATGCGATCTAGTGTAGTGCGAGTGGCGGGCGCCTTGTGCCTGCTCGCGGCAGCCGCATGCCGCCGCGAGGCGGCGCCGCCGCCGCCGCGTCGGGCCGCGCCGCTCCCGCTCGTGTCGGGCACGCTCCCCGTGGACGGCGTGTCGCAACCGGTGCGCATCGTGCGCGACCGCTGGGGCGTGCCGCACATCTACGCGCAGAACGAGCGCGATCTCTTCTTCGCCCAGGGTTTCGTGCAGGCCCAGGATCGCCTGTTTCAGATGGACCTCTGGCGCCGGTCGGTCCAGGGCCGGCTGTCTGAAGTGCTGGGTCCGAATTTCGTGGAGCGCGATGCGGCGACCCGGCGCGTCCAGTATCGCGGCGACATCGCAGCCGAGTGGGCGGCCTACGGACCGGACGTGAAGCCTATTGCCGAGGCGTTCGTGCGCGGCGTCAACGCCTGGGTCGCTATCGCGCGTGAGGATCCGCCGGAGGAGTTCACGCTGGCAGGCTGGCGTCCGGAGCTCTGGAGGCCCGAGGACCTCCTGAACCGGACCGACGCCTTCCTCAGTAGCGGGGACGCGGCGCTGGACGTGTTCCGCGCGCGCCTGGTCGCCGCGGTCGGTGAGCGGCGAGCCGACGCGCTACTGCCCGCCGCGACGCCCTACAAGATTCCGGCCGGCCTCGATGTGAACGGGGTGAGTGTCGTGATCGAGGACGCGCTGCGCCGCGTCGGGACGGCGCCGTTTTTTCTTGGGCTGGCCGCGCCGGTTGCCGCGAGGCCCGTGAGCCCCTGGAACGACGTGAACGAGGTGAACCCGCTGAACGCCTTCAGCCCCGCGAGCCGTGTCCCGAGCGGTTCGAATGCGTGGGCCGTCAGCGGCGCGCGGTCGGCCACTCGAGCGCCGCTCGTCGCCAACGATCCGCACCGGGCCTTCGCGCACCCCTCGCTTCGGTATCTGGTCCATCTGAATGCGCCCGGATGGAACGTGATCGGCGCGACATCTCCCTGGCTGCCCGGTGTCGTGATCGGACACAACGATCGGGTGGCGTGGGGGATGACCGCGCTTCCTGCCGACACCGAGGACGTATACGTCGAGCGCGTCAACCCGGCGAACCCGCATCAGGTCGAGAGTCGCGGCCGGTGGGTGGACACGACGGTCGAGATCGATCCGATCACCATCAAGGGGCAGGCCAAGCCATTTCAGTTCGAGCGCGAGATCACGCCCCACGGTTTCGTGGTGGCGACCGACACCGAGCACCATCTGGAATTCGTCGTCCGGTGGAGCGGCAGCGAAGCCGGCGCGGCGGGTGAACTCGGCGCGCTCGCGCTCGATCGGGCGAGGTCGTCGGCCGAGCTCCTCGGCTCGCTCGCGCGCTGGAAGATGCCGGCGGTCGAGGTGGTCTACGCGGACGTGGACGGCGCGGTCGGCCGGCAGGCGGCCGGGCTGGTGCCCATCCGGACCGGGTGGGACGGCGTGCTGCCGGCGCCCGGGTGGACAGGCACGTTCGAGTGGAAAGGATGGCGGAGTCCCGAGGCGATGCCCCACGCCGCTCCATCCGCCGCCGGCGTTGTCGTGTCGGTGAACCAGAGCCAGGCGCGCACCAATCGGCTCGCCGAGCTTTTCGCCGGCGGGCGGGCGTACACGACCGACGATTTCAGGACGTTCCAGCATGACACCACGGCGTGGAACGCCGAACAGCTCGTGCCACTCGTCGCTCGGCTTCACGCGGACAGAAGTGTGGTGGAGGACGCGCGCCAACAGCTCGTGAAGTGGGACAAGCGTCTCGCGTCCGATTCGGCGATTGCCGCGCTCTACGTGTTTTGGGAACAGGCGCTTCTGCGCAAGCTCGCCGAGTCCCGGATCCCGCCCGTTCTTCTCGACGACTACCTGACTCGCGCGACCGTGCTCGTGTCGGCGCTGACGCGGCCGTCGCGCGCCTGGTTCGACGGCGACCCCGCCAGCGCTCGCGATTCGTTGTTGCTCGAAGCGCTCGCCGCGGCCGTCGATCGCGAGCGTACGCTCGTTGACGCGAACCGTCGCGCGCCGATCTGGGGCCGGTTGCACATGTTGACGTTCAAGCATCCGCTCGCGGTGACGCAGGCCGGACGCCGCCGCTTCAACGTCGGACCGTTCGAGCAGCCGGGCTACGCAGACACGGTGATGTCCGCGTCGTCCGGCCTGGACGTGACCGCCGGGGCCTCGTTTCGTGAAATTCTCGACCTGGCCGACTGGGACCGGTCGCTCGCGACCAACGCCGCCCGGCCAGTCCGGCGCCCCCGGCAGCGCGCACTTTGCCGATCTGGCAAAACCCTGGGCAGCCGGCGACTACTTCCCGCTGGCCTTTACGGATGCGGCAGTGCAGGCGAACACCGAATCGACGCTCATGCTACGGCCGCGCTGAGCTGAGCGCGGAACGCGAAACGCGAACGCCAAACGTAGAACGTAAAACGCAAAACGGACTCGGAACCCGGAGACGACTTTGAACTTACTTTGAACTTACTTTGACCTTTCAACTTTGCACTTTCTACTTCACCTTGTGGCAGTGATAGCAGCCAAACGTGAAGCGCGACCGGTTGAACTCGTACGGCTGCGTGAAATCGTAGGCGGGACGGCCGAGCAGTTGCGCCATGCCTGGCATGACGACTTCGCGCATGTAGGCGGCTCTCGACGATTTGTCTGACTCCGCGCCGTACCCGTAGATCGCGTTGCGCATCTGCGCGTCCATGACGCCGCCGTAGTTCTCCCATCCCGCCTCTCGTACGGCCGGGCGCGGCAGCGCCGCCACCGCGGGCATGTGCCAGTCGTTCGACTCGGGATGCGGCCCGTGACACGTCTTGCACGTGACGCGCGCGGGATCGCCGGCGATTGGGCCGAGCGCCTCGCGCGCCCACGGCATCACGCTCGTCTGCATGAACTGGACAATCTGCGCGCGGTTGTTCTTCTGACCGTTCGGGTAGATCGCATCGCGAACCGGGTACGCGATCGGGGTCTGTGTTCCGTGCACGCCGGCGACGACTGCGAAGAGGGCGATCGTCACGGCGACGATCGCCGAAAGCGCCCCGCGCGCGCCAGCCGTCCTCACGCGCGGCTCCCACGTCATGATCGCCTGGGCGGCGCCGATCGAACCGTCATCGAGGCGGGCGCCGGGCTCGGCCGACAGCAGCTCGATGAGCGCGGCCAGCTGGCTCCCGCGTCTGACGCCGTGCAGCACCAGACTGGGTTGTCGTGGGTGTCGTGGCCGGGCTTCGATCGTCGAGACGCCGAGCAGACGTTCGACCGGCGACTGCGTGCAATGCACTTCGCCGATGTCACAGACGGCAAGCTCGTCGGCTTCGCTCGGGCCGGGCCGGGTCAGGCGCAGAAGGCGAACGTCGGTGAGGACGTAGCGCTCGCCCCGGGCGCGCAGGTGCGGCAGGAGGAACGTGGGGCGGCCGCTCCACAGCCGCCGCTCCCACTGCAGCGCGAACTTCCACGGAGGCTACGACGGTTTCGAGAAGTTCACCTTCGGCACCTGCTTGGCTTCAGGTGGCGCTTCGAAGAACGGATAGTCCTTGAAGCTGAACAGCTTCGCCGTGATGTTGGCCGGGAACTGGCGCCGCGACGTGTTGTATTCCTGCACGCGCTCGTTGTAGCGCATGCGTTCGGTGGCGATGCGATTCTCGGTGCCCGACAGCTCGTCCATCAGCCCGTTGAACTGTTCGTTCGCCTTGAGATTTGGATAGTTCTCGACGACGACCAACAGCCGGCCGAGCGCCGTCGTCTGCTGGTTCGCGGCCGAGATGGTTTCTTCGGGTGACTTGGCGCCGAGCAGCCGCGAGCGCGATTCGGCGATCTCCTTGAACACGCCCTCTTCGTGCGATGCGTAGCCCTTGACGGTTTCGACCAGGTTCGGAATCAGATCGTTGCGGCGCTGCAACTGATTCTGCACCTGCGCCCACTGCGCCTTCACTGCTTCTTCCTGGCCGACGAACTTGTTGTACGAACAGCCCGACAGCGGAACTGCCACAAGTCCGAGCAGGATGAGTTGTGCCGCGAGTCTGCGTGTCGTCTTCATAATGCTCCTCAGTCTACCAGCCTCCGCCCCCGCCGCCACCGCCGCTGCGGCCGCCGCCAAATCCGCCGAAGCCACCGCCGAACCCGCCGCCACCGGATCCGCCGCCGCGCCCGCCGCCAAAGCCTCCGACGCCGCTCGACCATCCGCTCCACGGTCCCAGGCCCCACAGCAGCAGGCCCGCGCCAGGTCCTCCGCCGATCCGGCTGATGATCAGGATGGCGATGAAGATGAGGATCGGGATCAACACAGGTAGACGAACCCCCTGACCATCGGGTTCCTCTTGCGATGGAACCTGCACGCCTTCGAGCGTGACGTTGCGTCCCTTCGCGATGCGGCCGACGATGCGCGCGGTGCCGGCCAGCAGGCCCGTCCCGTACGCGCCGTTGCGGAATTCCGGCACCATCACCAGGCGGCTCGTTTCACCGGCGAATCGATCGGTGATCCACGGCTCGAGCCCGTACCCCACCTCAACCCAGACCTTCCGCTCCTTCAGCGCGAGCAGGATGAGCAGCCCGTTGTCCTTGCCCTTGTCGCCGATGCCTCGGCCGTGGTTTTCGAACAGCTGTGGTCGCGTATTCGCGGATGTCTCCGTACGGCTCGAACGTGGGCACGGTCGCGACCACGACGACGTCGCCGCTCGCGGCTTTCAGCGCGCGGCTGAGCTGGTTGATGCCCGCGGCGCTCCTGGCGTCGATCACGTGCGCGAAATCGTTGACCGGCAAGGTCAACTCTGGGAGGTCCGCTGCCCTCGATGGGATCGCAAAGAGCAGCAACGCGATCACGATAGGGCTAAGCGCTAAGGGCAAAGGGCTGGGCCGTCGTCGAGCCCTCAGCCCCGGAGAGCCCTCAGCCCTGAGCCCTCAGCCCTTTCAGTGATCACTGTGTGGCGCTCCAAGCCGTCCACATAGTTCGCCAGGTGTTCGGCGGCGTCGAGATAGGCCGGGAAGAGTCGCAGCGCATCGGCGGAAGGGATCTCCCGCACATGCATGAGTGCGGCGATGGCCTCGCCGCCGCTCGTGAGATGGAGTGCGTGCTCGACATGGCGTCCGGCCGCGGCTGCGTCGAGCGACGAGTGTCCCTGAAGGCGCGCCACGTTTTGCAGGAGCGATGCCCAGGCCGGCGCCGACCGCACAATCAAGACGGCCAGCGCGTCGCCTCGCCCGCGCGTTTCCACATACCCCTCGCGCAGGTGGAGCAGATGGCTGCGCGCCTGCACTTCGCAGGCCCGCCGCAGGTCGGCCGCGTCGACGCTCAGCCCCTCGAAGGGGTTCTTGCCGGACACGACGGCGTGGTCGGCGAGGATCGCGCTGAACTCGAATGGAAACGCATCGAGCGACCGGGCAATTTCGCCGGCCGCCAGCACGAATGGCGTGGCGAGGCCCGCGTCGTGCCACGACGCGACCCGCGCCGCGCAGGCGCTCAAATCCTCGTGCCGCAAGGCGTCGACGACGACGAGGGTGTTGACGAGCGGCCGCTCACCATGACCCTGCGGCGCGTGGCGATGTGCCGCTTCGTGCGTGTGAATGCCGTAAACGACGAGCGACTGCACACGAGTGCCGAAGACCTCGCGCAAGTCGCGCTCGAGCGTGTGAACCGCGGCAGGGATGTCTGGCATATGAGTATTATTGACGAATGCGTCTCCGGCGGTTGAATGTTGGTTGTTTTGGCGGCGGAACCGGGATGCCCAGCGTGCTCGGCGGGTTGAAGAACAATCCCTGGCTGCATCTGAACGCCGTCGTCACGATGTTCGACAGCGGGGGCAGTTCGGGCCAGTTGCGCGACGAATTGGGCGTGCTGCCGCCTGGCGACATCCTGAAATCCGCATTGGCCCTGTCGCGGAACGCCCGTGAGGCGCGTCGCGTGCTGCTGGCACGGCTGCCGACGCTCGAGCACGCCAGGCTTGGCGGGCACACCGGCGGCAACCTGCTGCTCTCGATGATGCAGCGGTACAGCGGCGATTTTCTGGATGCCGTGGACGGCATGCGTGCGCTGCTCGGCTGCCGCGGGCGTGTCTGGCCGGTGACCGTCGAGCAGGCCTCGGTGTGCGCGGAGTACGGCGACGGTTCGGTCACGCGGGGCGAGGTCGAGGTCGACGCGGGGCAGACGTCGGGCCGTTTCGTCCGGCGCATTTGGCTCGAGCCCGAGGTGTCGATCCATCCCGTGGTGGGCAAAGCCATCCGTGAGCTCGACGCCGTGATCGTCGGCCCTGGCAGCTTCTATACCAGCCTGATGCCGATTTTTCTCGTGCGCGGCGTGGCCGAGGCCCTCGCCGAGATGCGGGGTCCGATCATCCTCATCGCGAACCTGCTGACCGAAGGTCGCGGCATGGTGGGCTTCACCGCGGCTGATGCGGTTGCGCGCATCGAAGGGGCCACCGGCCGTCCCGTGGACGTCGTCGTCACGAATACGGTGTGGCCGGCCTCGTCGGTGCTCGAGCGGTACGCCCAGGAACACAAGCAGCCACTCTCGCCGGGGAAGCTCCCCGACCACTGTGAGATTGTCGGCGGCGAATTCTGGACCGGGGAGATCGCGCGCCACGACCGGTTGCGGCTCGCATATGCGCTGTGGAGCGTGCTGTCGAGACGGCTGCTGAGCGACGCCTGAGAAACGACGAACAACGCAGAGCCCGCAGAGTCCGCGGAGTCAGAACGTACAAACCGAATTGTCCTTCTTTAAGAAAACATCTCTGCGATCTTTGCGTGCTCTGCGTTGATCGTTGTGACGTTAGACGCCGAGGGTCGCCGCCAGGGCGTTGAAGTCTTCGGCTACCACGTCAAACACCGGATCCGGCGTGAGGTTCCGTTCGCCGTTGGGCCCTTCCTTGGGCCGCGGGACGAACGCCGTCTTGAAGCCCAGCGCGCGGGCGGCGCGCAGGTCGTTCTGATGAGCCGCCACCATCATGATTTCGGGCGGCGTCATATTCAGCAGCTCCGCCGCCGTCAGGTAGACCTCCTTGTCGGGCTTGTAGTGCCGGGCGAGCTCGGCGCCGAGGATGAGGTCCCAGGGCAGTCCGGCGTGCTTCGCCATGTCGGTCATCAGGCGCACGTTGCCGTTCGACAGGGGCGCGATGATGAACTTCTTCTTCAGTCGCGTGAGGCCGCTGACGGCGTCGGGCCAGGGTTTCAGGCGGTGCCACACGTGATTGAGCTGGTCGATTTCCTTTTCGCTCAAACCCTTCACGCCAAAATCGGCGAGCACCTTGTCGAGCATCATGCGGTGGAGCGCGTCGAGTTTTGTCCAGGGCAATTCGCCCCTTCGTACACGGTCCATCGCAGGAGCGTATCCACCGCGCCACGCGTCGGCGAACTTCGCCCAGTCAACCGTCAGCCCCTTGGCTTTGCCGAGCGCCTCGCCCTCGGCGATGATGCTGCTCCGATAGTCGACGACGGTGCCGAAGGTGTCGAACGTGAGCGCCTTGACTCCAGACACATCCGCAGCCGCGGACAGAATGACCTGGCCGCGGTCTCCCAGCCCTGCGGCCACAACGGCGAGCGAGCCGATCTGCACGAAGGAGCGACGGCTGAGCGTCATGTGTTCACCTCGATCGCGGAGCGCGTTTCTTCACGGTTGACGAACCTGTTTGCCGTTCGGCTTTGATCCGCGCGGCGCGTTCGACGATGTCGGCGAGCATGGCGGCCGCTTCGCCGCCCTTGGTCGGGCCCTTCGAGATCCAGATCGCGGGATTGTCTGCCGCGAGGATGTCTTCGAAGTCGCCGTCGCTCTTCACGCTCTTGGGCGCGAACGTCGTGATGTCCACATCGCCCGCCCAGTCGTCGCGGTGCTTGATGAGCAGCCAGCTCCTGCTGCTGCCGCCGGGCCCGGTCTTCGCGCCGGCCCAGCCTTTCGTCCGGACGAGCACCCAGGAACCCTTGAGTTTGAACCCGTTGAGCGAAAACTTCAGGTCACCCTTCTTGAGCGCCGCCTCCACATCGTCCACTTCGGGCGTCCACGTGCCGCGATCCCAGAGCATGACGATGCCGGCGCCGTAGCCTTCGGGGATGACGCCCTCGAATTCGCCGTAGGCGAACGGGTGGTCCTCGACGTGCATGGCGAGCCGTTTGGTCTTGGGATCGAGCGAGGGCCCTTTCGGCACGGCCCAGGACAGCAGCACGCCGTTCAGCTCGAGGCGCAGGTCGTAGTGGAGGTGGCTGGCGAGGTGTTTCTGGACGCAGAAGAACAGTTCCTTCGACTTCTTTTTCGCGACCTTGCCCTCTGGTTCGGGCGTCTTGTTGAAATCGCGCTTCTTCCGATATTCCTCGAGGGCCATGGTGCCGTGATCTTAGATCATGGAGCCCCGGAGGCACAGCGCACGCGGAGAACGGGCCCTATTGTTGCGCCAGAAGGGCAGGAAGCGAACCATTTCCTGATTCCCCCGTCAAAGAGCTGATAGAGTAGCCAGCTACTCATAGCCAGCTATGCCTAAACACAGCAACGACCGTCTGCAGGGCACGCTCGACCTGCTCATCCTCAAGATCCTCGACCGCTCGGGATCGCAGCACGGCTACGCCATCGCGCAGCGCATTCACCAGGCGACAGCCGACTCCTTGCGGATTGAGGAAGGCTCGCTCTATCCCGCCCTGCAGCGCATGGCCCATGAGAAGTGGCTGCGCGCGCAGTGGGGAACCACCGATACCGGCCGCAAGGCCCGCTTCTACACGCTCACCGCGGCAGGCCGTCGGCAGCTCGAGGAAGAGGAGCGCCGGTGGCTGACGCTGACCGACGCCGTCAACAAAGCCTTGCGGTTCGCGTAGGAGGCCGATGTCACGCCTTCGCAAGGTCTGGAATCTCCTCAGCCGCGGGCGCATGAACGACGAGCTCCAGCAGGAGGTCGACACGCACATCGCGCTCATCGAAGAAGAGGAGCGCGCGAACGGGTTGAGCGCCGGAGAGGCGCGGCGGCGCGCCCGGGCGAGGTTCGGCAGCTCGGTGGCATCGCGCGAGCGCTCACTGGAGGCCATCATGGCGACGTGGCTCGAGAGTCTCGGGAAGGAAACCGCATTCGCGGCGCGGCGCCTGGCGCGCAGCCCCGTGTTCACGATCGCGTCGGTGCTGACGCTGGCGCTCGCCATCGGCGCGAACACCGCGATCTTTGCCGTCGTCGAACGCGTGCTGCTCAATCCGCTGCCGTATCCGGACTCCGATCGGCTCGTCGACCTCGATCACGGCGCGGGGCGCCTGAACCTGCCCAGCGATATGGGCATCACGCGCGGCTACTACTATCAGTATTCCGAGCGCGCACGGACGCTGGACGGCATCGCGCTCTATGCGGGCGAAAACGCGACGCTGACGGGCGACGGCGAGCCCGAACGCATCCGCATCGCGCGCGCGACGACGGCGCTGGCTCCCGTGCTGGGGGTGTGGCCGGCGACGGGCCGCTGGTTCAGCGAGGACGAAGGCAAGCCCGGCGGACCCGAGCGCGTTGTTCTGTCTCACGGCCTGTGGACGCGCCGCTACGGGGGCGATCCGGCGATTCTCGGACGCTCCATCACGCTCGGCGGCGTGTCGATGGACGTCATCGGCGTGATGCCGCAGTCGTTTGCGTTTCCTGACGCGCGCATCGATGCGTGGACTCCGCTGCGCATCGAGCGATCGATGGGGTTCGGCACCTGGCTTTACAACGCCGTCGCGCGCCTGCGTGATGGCGCGACCGTCGCGGACGCGAAGAAGGAGATGAACACCCTTATCCCGGACATCACCCGCGCGTTCCCGGGCGACGCGTTCGCGGCTGGCAACTCCGCGAGCATTCGCGTGTTCTCGAACGCCCGCACCATCAAGGACGCGAGTGTGGGATCGGTCGCGCGCGCTCTCTGGATCCTGCTCGCTTCCGTCGGTCTCGTCCTCCTTGTCGCCTGCGCGAACGTCGCCAATCTCTTTCTCGTGCGATCGGACGCGCGGCAGCGCGAGATAGCGGTCCGTGTCGCCCTCGGCGCGGGCCGCACCGGCATCGCGCGCTACTTTCTTGCCGAGAGCGTGCTGCTGTCCACCGCCGGCGGCGTGCTTGGCCTGGCGATCGCGTTCGGCGCGGTGCGATTGCTCGTGGCGAACGGACCTGCGACGCTGCCACGGTTGGCGGAAATCCGTCTCGATGGCATTGCCGTCGCGTACACGGTCGCCCTGGCTGCGCTCACGGCGTTCGTGTTCGGGGCGATTCCGCTCTGGCGGGGGACTCCGCTCGCATCGACGCTGAACGAAAGCGGCCGCGGCAATAGCGCGACGCGCAGCCGCCATCGTGCGCGCCACCTGTTGATGGGAGGCCAGGTCGCGCTCGCCCTGATCCTGCTCATCGCGTCCGGACTGATGGTCCGGAGCTTCCAGAACATGCGGAACGTCGATCCCGGGTTCAACCCGGATTCCGCGCTCGCGTTCGTGATCGGCCTGCCCGATCGCGGCTATCCAACCCGCGCGTCGGCCGTTGCCGCGCACCAGGCGATGCTCGATCGGATTGCCGCAATCCCTGGCGTCACCGCGGTCTCCGCGTCGTCGTGCCTGCCGCTGGGGAACGCCTGCTTCGGGAACACCCTGCGAGTGCGGAACCGTCCCGTGGACCCTGGCACCACGCCACCGCTCGCGTTCTTTCGCGCCGTGGCCGGCGGCTACTTCGAGGCGATGGGCATGCGGCTGCTGCGCGGCAGGTTCATCACGCGCGGCGACGTGGAGAGAGGCGAGCCCGTGGTCGTCATCAACGACGCACTCGCCAAGCGCGTGTTTCCGAATCAGGATCCGCTTGGCCAGTACGTGTTGTCCAACGCGCCGCCGGTGCGCGCCGGCGGCCCTGCGGCGCCGGCAGCCTTGCAGATCGTCGGCGTGGTGGGGAACACGCCGACGCGTTCGCTGACCGAACCCGCCGCCGCGTCGCAGCTGTACATGCCCATGTCGATTGCCGGCGGACCAGACATCCCGCGCGAATCGCTGGTCGGCCCGGACATCGCCATCATGTGGTTCGTGGTGCGCACGACGGCTTCGCCAACGGTGCTGCTGCCGTCGATCCGGCACGCCGTGGACCTCACCGATCCCGGGCTCGCGCTTGCGCAGGTCGGAACGCTTCAGGCGAGAGTCGAACGCGCATCGGCGCAAATGGCGTTCACGATGGTGCTGCTGGTCATCGCGGCCGGCGTCGCGCTGCTGCTCGGCGTCATCGGCATCTACGGCGTCATGTCCTACATCGTCAGCCAGCGGACGGCCGAAATCGGCGTGCGGATTGCCCTGGGTGCCCAGCCGGGAAGTGTCGCCGCGGATGATCGTTCGCCAGGGCGGCACTGTTGCGATCGCTGGCGTCACGATTGGCTTGGTCGCCGCGCTGGCCGGCAGCCGGCTCATCGCGTCGATCCTGTACGGCGTCAGCCCGCGAGATCCGGTGGTGTTCGGAGCGACAACGCTGTTGCTCTTGCTGGTCGCGGCGCTCGCCTGCTGGGTGCCGGCGCGGCGCGCGTCTCGTCTCAGTCCGCTCGAGGCTCTTCGGGCGGACTAGCTGCGATCACGATCACGTACGAAGCCACGGAGGCACAGAGGACACCGAGAACTCTTCTTGAAGAGAGATCCTCTGTGCTCTCTGTGCCTCTGTGGCTACGTACGTGATCAACCTTCGGCGCGCTGAATGGTCCGCTTGATCTGCGGGATCATGAGACTGAGCGGCACGGCGGTCGCGACCAGAATGGCGACGACCATCAGGAAGAACCGGCTGTGCGGCATGGTGTCCCAGTAGCCGCCGATCGATCCCGACAGGTAGCCGCCGAGCCCGAGGCTGGCGAACCAGCCGCCCATCATCAACCCGCGCAGCTTCGGCGGCGAGAGACGGTTGACGAGCGACATGCCCATCGGGCTGAGCGCGATTTCGCCGACGGCGATGATGACGTTCGCGGCGATGAGCCACAGCGGCGACACGCGTCCGGTGTCTCCGCCGATCATGCCCGCGTACGCCAGCAGGCCGAACGCCCCCGCGACGAGCATCACCCCCAGGAGCATCTTGACGGGTGTCGACGGCTCGGCATTGCGGCGCTGCAGCGAGACCCAGAGCGCGACGAGCACCGGCGACAGCAGAATCACCCCGAGTGATTCGAAGGTCTGGAATCGTTCGGGCGGCCACGACGTCGCGGTGCTGTCGCGCGCCCAGAACGAGAACGTGTAGAACATCTGGTAGAACGCCAGCCAGAACACGAGCGAGATGCCGAAAATGGCGAGGAGCGTGATGATCCGCGCGCGCACGTCGCCGGGCGCGATCGCCTTCGCCGTGACCTCGGCCGACCGATCGTCCACCTTCACCGCCGCGGCGGCCACATACCGGTTGAATCCGATGAACGTGACGAGCGAGAAGAACATCGCCACGGCCGCCGACATGAACGCGATGCTCCAGCCATAACGCACGCGCAGGACCGAGACACCGAGCTGCGCCAGGAACGCGCCGATATTCACGCCCATGTAGTAGATGTTGAAGCCCTGGTCGCGCAGCGCGGGCCGGTCGCGATACAGGTTCCCGACGAGCGTCGAGATGTTCGGCTTCAGCAGTCCACTCCCGCTGGCGAGCAGGACCAGACCTGAATAGAAGAAGGGCAGCGACTCGACGCCGAGCGCGAGATGGCCCAGCATCATCAGCACGCCGCCGACGATGATCGATCGGTTGAAGCCGAGGAATCGATCCGCGATGAACCCGCCGGCGACGGGCATGATGTAGACGCCCGCCGTATACGCACCGTAGATCTGGCCCACTTTCGCGACGCTGAAGTGGAGCGACTCGTTCATGTAGAGCGAGAGGATCGCGACCATCGAGTAGAAGCTGTAGCGCTCCCAGAGCTCGGTGAAGAACAGCACGTAGAGTCCGGGTGGGTGCGCGGCGCGTGAGACGGTGGGGGTGGAGGCTGGAGTCATGTCGGTCGACGAAATTGTTGGATGAGACCGTCCGCCTGCGCGAACGTCTCGGCGAGACGGAGTCTAGCAGACACTGTGACAGAATGTGATGATTCGCTGATGCACGCGCTGCTCGTGTCCACGTACGAGTTGGGACGTCAACCCTTCGGCCTCGCGTCGCCCGCGGCCTGGCTGCGCGACGCGGGATGGGAAGTGACGTGCGTCGACGCGGCGAAGGAACCGATTGGCCGCGAGGCCATTGCGCGCGCCGACCTCATCGGCTTCCATCTGCCGATGCACACGGCGACGCGGCTTGCCGGGCCGATCATCGGCAAGGTCAAGACGATTAACCCGTCGGCGCGTGTCTGCGCGTACGGCCTGTACGCGCCGCTCAACGACGACTGGCTCCGGTCGCTGGGCGTGGACGCCGTGTTCGGCGGCGAGTTCGAAGAAGAGCTGACACAATACGCAAACGGTCGTCGCGCAGACGGCAGGAGCGTCAGCACCACAACCGTTCCGCGCATCCACTTCCTGGTTCCCGATCGCGCGGGTCTTCCAGCGTTGCGGCAGTACGCCACCCTTCATACGGGTGACGGCCGCCAGAAGATCGTCGGCTCGACCGAAGCGAGTCGCGGCTGCAAACACCTGTGCCGACATTGTCCGGTGGTGCCGGTCTATGGGGGACAGTTCCGCATCGTGCCGCCAGAGGTCGTGCTCGCGGACGTCAGCGCGCAGGTCGAGGCGGGCGCCGAGCACATCACGTTCGGCGATCCCGACTTCTTCAACGGCCCCACGCACGCGCTGCGCATCGCGGACGCCCTTCACGCGGCCCATCCCGACCTCACGTACGACGTGACGATCAAGGTCGAGCACCTCCTGAATCACCGCGAGCTGCTCGGCCGCCTCGCCGCCACCGGCTGCGCGTTCGTCACGAGCGCCGTCGAGTCGGTGGACGACGCCGTGCTCCATCGGCTCGACAAGGGACACACGCGGCAGGACTTCGTGGACGCGGTTTCGGCGTGCCGCGAGGCCAACCTCACCTTTGTCCCCACGTTCGTCGCCTTTCATCCGTGGCTGACGCTCGACAGCTACTGCGATCTGCTCGACCTCATCGAGACGCTCGACCTGATCGATCACGTGGCGCCCATCCAGTTGGCGATCCGGCTGCTGATCCCCGAAGGCTCGCGTCTGCTGGAGCTCGACGAAGTCCGGGCGCTCGTCGGCTCCTTCGACGGGGCGACGCTCGCCTATCCCTGGCGCAATCCCGATGCCCGGGTTGATGATCTGCACCGAGACGTTGCGCGCCTGGTCGGCGTTCGCCTTGCCGACGATCGGCGTGCGATGTTCGACGAGATCGCGGCCATCGCGTACGCGCGCGCCGGCCGCCCGCCCCGCGTCGCGCGGCCCCGCAGTGGGCGCGCCGTGGTTCCACACCTGAGCGAGCCGTGGTACTGCTGCGCGGAGCCCAATCCAGATCACTTGAGCCTCGTGTGAAGCCCTTCGCCTTGAGCCCTCAGCCCTCAGCCCTCAGCCCTGACGCGTAACCATGCGCCGCGTCCTCCTGCTCGCCACCACCACCGGATACCAGACGCGTATGTTCGGCGAAGCGGCCGACCGGCTCGGCGTGGAGCTCGTCTTCGCGACCGATCGATGCGACATGCTCGACGATCCCTGGCAGGATGCCGCGATACCGGTGCGGTTTCACGACGAGGATCATTCCGTGAGCGCCATCCTCGACCGCGCGCGGACGCATCCCATCAACGGCATCCTTGCCGTCGGCGATCGGCCGACGACCATCGCGGCACTCGCGGCCGAGGCGTTGAAGCTGCCGGGCCACCAACCGATGGCGGCGGCCATCGCGCGCAACAAGCTGCTGACCCGCGAGCGCCTGCGTGACAGCGACCTGCCCGCGCCGTGGTTCGTTCCGACCTCCACTGATGCCGATCCTGCCGCGCTCGCCGCCACGCTGTCGTATCCGTGCGTCGTCAAGCCGCTCTCGCTGTCGGGAAGCCGAGGTGTGATTCGCGCCGACGATGCCGCGTCGTTTGTCGAGGCGTTCGCGCGCGTGCGTGCGCTGCTCGCCACGGCGGAGGTTCGCGCCGAGCGCGATGAGGCCCATGACGCGATTCTGGTCGAAGGGTTCATCGACGGTTGGGAGTTCGCGCTCGAGGGGCTGCTCCATCACGGAGCGCTGAACGGGCTCGCGTTGTTCGACAAGCCGGATCCGCTCGACGGTCCGTTCTTCGAGGAAACGATCTACGTCACGCCTTCGACGGCGCCGGAAGCGATGCAGGGGGACATCAACGACGCCGTCGCCCGTGCGTCGGCGGCGATCGGCCTCACGCACGGGCCCATCCACGCGGAGTGCCGCGTCACCGATCGGGGCGTCTACGTGCTCGAAGTCGCGGCGCGGCCAATCGGCGGCTTATGCGCCGGCGCGCTCAGGTTTCAAAAGAAGGGGACCGGTCCGCTCGTGCCCCTCGAGGAGGTGCTGCTGCGCCACGCGCTCGGTGAGTCGCCTGATGACTGGCGGCGCGAGGCCGCGGCTTCCGGTGTCATGATGATCCCGATTCCGCAGCGAGGCATCTACCGCGGCGTGGAGGGCGTCGAGGCCGCCGCGGCGTGTGGCCGGGATAGACGACGTACGCATCACCGCCAAGCCGGATCAGCGGCTGGTGCCGCTGCCGGAAGGGGCGAGCTATCTCGGGTTCATCTTCGCCCGTGGCGAGACCAGCGCGGACGCCGAGCGGGCCTTGCGCGAGGCGCATGCCTGCCTGCGCTTTGTGATCGACCCCGAGGTGCCGATGGTACAATCGCCGCATGGCTGATGCCTGCGATCCTCCCAAGCCGGTGCCGCCCGCCAGCAACAAGAGCGGCCGCAAGGTGATGTGCGTGAAGTTCCAGAAAGAGTTGCCTGGGCTCGATGACCCGCCGTGGCCCGGCGAACTCGGCCAGCGGATCTACGACGGCGTGTCGAAA
Source organism: uncultured Acidobacteriota bacterium (assembly GCA_963755195.1). GTDB lineage: Bacteria > Acidobacteriota > Vicinamibacteria > Vicinamibacterales > CAVVIG01 > CAVQJU01. The sequence continues at coordinate 394,997 of CAVWIZ010000006.1, forward strand.
GACGCCTGGAAGCTGTGGGAAGAACGGATGAAGATGATTCTCAACGAGTACCGCCTGATGCCGTGGCAGAAAGAGGCGCAGGATCTCGTGGCCAAGCACATGGAGGATTTCTTCTTCGGCGAATCCGCCGCGCTCCCGCCGGGGTACGTCCCCCAGCAGGCCAAGTAGGGGGCCTCGCCGGACTTCGCTGACAGATTTACACGGTCTTCGAACCATTCTTACACGCGATCACTCGACTGCTGTCCGGATTCCGGCGCCAGCGCGGATGAACGGAGTACGGAGTCCGGAGGCATGTCGGCATGCTGCTTGCGAGCGACGCGTCGTGAGGATGCGCGGCCGTCGGCCAGCTCGTACCTCAACAGTACGGCGTGCGACATCCTGGTCTGGTGTTTGCCGCTCGGAGCCCTCGTGCACGCGAATTTCAGGAGGCGCCTCGATGTTTTCCATCAGCGTTATCGACCTCGTGCGGCTGGATGCGGATCACGCCGCGCAGAATTACGCGGTTCACGCCGGCGCCGCCGAGCGGACTGTCGGCCGCGTTTTCAAGTACAGAATCGCGATCACGATCCTCTTCACGTCCGCGACCGCCACAGCGATCGCGAGCCTCCTGTATCAGGGACGCCCGCTTCAAGTGGCCACCGCGGCGACTTGCGCGGTCGCGCTGATAGCGTTCGTCGTCTACGGGATGCTTGGTCTCGAAGCCCGGCTGTTCGCTCACCGATCGCTCGCCCATCGTCTCTGGCTGGTGTCCGAGCGCTTCCGGGCGCTGATATCGGAGGCGGATCAGGGGGCGATTGACGCTCAGACGCTGCCGCAGCGTCGCGACGAATTGATCGTCGAGCTGCACCGGACCTACGAGTTCAGCTTCGGTGTCGATCAGGCAGGGCACGAGGTGGACCGGTTGCCCGCGCTCCCGGAAAAGCAGGCGGCATGAGTCGTCACCCCGCCCGCTATTTCCTTACCGAGAGCGCCGTGGCCGCAAGCGAAACCGCGGCGAATAGCCACGATGCCGGCGCAATCAGCACGAACGCGGCGGTTGCGGGCCGAGCGGCCCCCAACGCGAAATAGATATACGCGAGCGACGAACCCGCTGCGACGAGCAACGTCACCGTATTCAGGGCCGCTCGCATCGAAGGCCTCCAAGACTGGGACATCGCGCGGCCCGTCAGCAGCGCGGCAAACGGGGAGCACACCCAGACCCCAAAGAGGAGGCGCAGGACCAGCGGGGACCCGACGCGGGCTCCCGCATACGTCGTCAACCCCACTGCGCAGATTGCACCGACAACTGCGCCGCCGAGCGCGACGGCCGGGAGCAGGCCGCGCTTCTGGCTTGGCTGTTGATCGTGCATCCGCGAATACTACTGCTGAAGCGGCTTTTCAGAACCGGAAGCTCAAAGCGAAAAGAAGCAAGGCACGCTCAGCCGATGCTCACAGCAAGTTAGCCGCCGCGGGTCTCAACCAGTTCCAGCTATTTATGTATATACTTAAATCGTGTTCGAATGGGATCCGAGGATGGCTGCCGCGAACACCGCGAAACACGGGGTCTCGTTCGATGAGGCTGTGACGATCTTTGCGGACCCGAACGCACCGGATGGTCCTGACTCAGGACATTCAGCCGCCGAGGCGCGGTACCTCCGGCTCGGACAGTCGGCGTCGGGCAGGGTCTTGATGGTCGCTTACACGCTCAGGAGTTCAAGTCATGGCGAAACGGTCCGCATCATCAGCGCGCGGCGGGCGAGCCGCAAAGAAAGGGCCGCGTACGGCTCGCAAGATTGACTATTCGGACATCCCGGAGGCTTCCCGCGAACAGCTCCGGACGATGCGTCGCGTCGGCCGGCCGCCGCTCGGCGACCGCGCGCGCCAGCTCATCGCGATTCGGCTCGATCCAAAGGTTCTCGCGCAGTTCAGGAAGGAAGCCAAGCGTCGCAATGTTGGCTATCAGACGCTCATCAACAAGGTCCTGGCGCAGCACGCGGGCAAGGACGTGGCCTGACTCTTCGGCGTTACTGAGGTCCGATCCACGGTGAGCTATGGTGCGCCGCGCGCGTCGCGCCAGATGATCTGCTCGTTCCGTCGTTCACGAAAGAAGTCAGCACATCGCCCATCTCCGGCCCCACTGAAGCCGCCATCCGGATGACACGCGACAGAGCCGTCCGGGCGATACAGGACGCCCATGATGTCGCAGCAGCGCTGCGGCAGGAAATAGACGGTCTGACCCTGGTACTCATAGCGCGCAATGAACGCCGGCGGGTTGGCGACGGGTTGCTCTTCGGATTGGCGTATCAGCGCCGTCAGCCACGCCGGCGTTGAGTTGGTGGAGTCGGGTGCGGCGGGACTACTGGCGCAGGCGACGGACATCAAGAACGTGACGAGGAGGAGCTGTCTTCGTAAGGTGGTCACGCTTTCACCCGAGCGGGAGCTGGCTCCGCCAGAATAGATCATCACCGACACGAGGGCGACACCAGCTCGAGCGGAGACGCGATGCCAGGTGCCTCGATCACATAAGACGGCCCGGTGCTGGTCGTGACCAGGTGACCGATGCCGACCGTGCCCCTTCCATCAAAGACAAACGATCCGCCGGTGACGTTGAAGTCGATTCGGCCGGCTGATGTGCCCGCCGCTAACGTCGAGAAATCAATCAAGGAAGCGCCCGGCAGTCTCACCGCGGCTGCGGAGCTCTGAAAGTGACCGTTGCACGGACCGCTGCCAAGCAAGCGGTCCCCGTTGAAAAGCTGGCACGAAAGGTCAGGTCCGGAGGCGAGCGGATTGGGCAAGTAATCCACCTCGTACGAAAGGATATCCGCGGTGCTACTGGCGGGAACCGTGAATTTCATCCGCAACGTGTCGCCCGCATTCAGGAAGACGCTCGTTGTGGTGACAACACAACTCTTGGCGGCACTCGATGGCGTCGAAGGACCGGACGTGCCGCAAGACAACGTCAACAACGCCCATATGAACCATTGTCGCTTGAACTTCAACATCGCGGAACTCAGCACCGTCAGTTTTGGTTGGAATGATATCGACCGAGAACTGATAGTTCAATGTGGCGTCCCTAAGCATTCCAAGTTGGAACCAGATCGCAGCCTTCCTGCAATCGATGCAGCGGTTACGTGATTCGGTGGGATTCGCGGCGTGACGAGACGGTCCTCGGGTCAGAATCCGCTCAGTGAAGCACTCCCCTTCCAGATTGGAATCACCGTCCTCCCCGTGGGTTTACTTCCGTTGATTTCGGTACACCACAAAGGAAAAGCGTGAGCGGCAGCCCCGGACTTGGCTGATTGCTGTACGAAGTAAAAGAGCCCCCGGGCACAACCCGGGGGCTCTAGCTCATGCGGCAGGGACCAGCTTACCGGCTGACCTGGACGCTGGTTCCACCACCAGGGGCGCCGGTGCCGGGGTCACCGTTGGAGACCACCTTGACCCAGAGTGCATCCTTGCCCTTGAAGTACGAGGTGTCGCTGGCCTTGCGCAGCGCATCCAGGCTGTCCTGCGGCGTACCCGAGGCTGCGGTGGTGAATCCCGGCAGCTCGAAGATCACCCACGAGCCGCGATCCAGTTCCGTCAGGGTGAGGGGCACGGACGGCCTTTCGGTGGTCACCTTGATCTCGGTACCGGCTCGTACGTTGGTGCCCCCGGTTACGGTGTACTCCTTGCCATTGCGGCTGAGAACGACTGGCGGCTGAGGAGGTCCAGCAGGAGCGCCGAATCGACCACCAGGTGCGCCAGGACCGGCAGCGGCGCCAGGGCCGGGAGCTCCGGCTGTTGCGGCACCGGCGCCGGGACCAGCGGCTGCGCCGGGACCGGCAGCTGCGCCTCTGCCAGGACCTGCGCCACGAGCGCCCCGACCACCAAACCGCCGCCGCCGCCAAAAGTCAGGCGCCCGACATCGCCCTTGCACACGGCAGCGTTCCAGGTGGGCTTGATCTCACAGGCTTCTGCGTCGACTGCGATGCTGTCGTTGACGCCGTCGTGGATGAGCACGTAGGAATTGGGACCACCGCCGAGCGAGCCGTCCTTGTCGCGGAACGCCGCGGTCTTATAGGACGTACTGCCTCCATTATCGCTGGCCCACTTGCTGTTGTTCTCCATCGGCGGGAAATACACCGGCTTGGCGTTGACGAATTTCAAGCGCTCGAAGGCGTTATTGGTGCTGACCCCGAAGCTGCTGAACAGCAGGTTGGAGATTGCTCCCGTCTTGCGAGTGGCGTTGTCCTCGTAATTCCGAAAGGTGGTATTCACCACGTCATGACGGTAGTCGTAGTACTCGTAGCCGCGGATCGGGAAATCCGGCAATTCGCGCTTCGGCAGGCTGCGACCGTAAGCCTTTTCCGCGTCAGTCGTGGGGTTGCCGATGTTCTCGGTTTCGCCCACGAACAGCGAGTCGACGACTTGTGACGTAAAGGCGTAACGACCGAATGCGCCAGACGCGTGCGTAAAGCCCATGGCGTTGTCGGCCAGCTTCACGTTCCTGAACACGTGCATCTCACCGCGGCCCCAGATGCCGCCATTGCGGTTCTTGTAGGCGGTGAGATCCTCGAAGACCGATTCCAGCGCCTTGCTGTTCGGGTCAGCGGGATTTTCAAGGCCGGTATGCGAGCTGCCGGTCACACCGAACGTGTTATTGGCCGCAATGTTCCGGTCGAACATGAACGCGTCGTAGTTGGAGTGGGCGACGTTGCCCTTGAACTCGCGGAATGGCGTTCGACGCGGCCAGGTCTTCGCACTGATCTCCGAGCCTTCGAATTTACCGTTCGGGTGCTCCGGCAATGACATCCAGAAGCCGTTCGAGTCGGAACCCGCGGCCACGTTGTCGCGGTAGACGTTGTCCGGGTTGGTAATCCAGAAACTCGCCGCCGTGTTGTCCGAGGGCAGCAGGACATCCTTGGATTGCTGGCCATTCGTTCCGTTTCTGGTCTCGCCGCTCGCGGCGAGGTTGGTCGGGACGCACGGCTTGGACGTATGACACTTGGTCTGGATCGCCAGGTTGTGAACATACTCGTTGCCGTGCTCGATGCCGTCTTCGAGGAAGAAGCAGTGACCCACGGTGTTGTAGGTCACGTTGTTCTCAACGCGCAGGAAGTTCGTGCCATGCACGGTCACGCAGCGGTTGTAGGTGTCGTGGATCGCGGCGTTCCTGATGTACTGCCCTTTGGCATCGCCGATCAGATGCCAGTGGATCGGATACCGGGCCAGCGTCAGGTTCTGGCCCATGCGCTGGAACTCGACGCCCTCGACAAACATCTTGCTCGCGCCCATCGCCATCACGTGCCCGCCGAAGAATGACTGTTCCGCGTCGGCCGAGGCCTGGAGACGGATATTGCGCGTCAGCATGCCGACTTCGCCACGTTCATCCACGTCGAAGGTGATCTTGCCGAAGTGCATGTAGTCCAGCTTCCGATCGAGCGTGATCGTATTGCCCTTGATGGCGGCAATGGTGCGCCGCTCGGCCTGCCGGGGATCGAAATCCGTGGACGCGAGGACAATCTCGTCACCGACCCGCCAGCCAGACGCGTCCAGGACCTGTATGGAGGTGCTGCCGGCGTTGGCCGTGCTGGCCAGCTTGGTCCAGGTGTTCTTCCGGTCACCGTGCAGGTTCAGGGTTCCGCCCATGACCATGATCCCGCGGTCACTGCGGTCGGTCTTCGCTCCACCCAGTCCACCGATATCTTCGTCTTTGACGTTGTCGGTGAAGGTGATGGTCGCCTTGCGCGTGTGGGGGCTGGCTTCGGTGCCAATTTCCAGTTCCCCGTGCAACATGATCCACTCGGTGGTCAGTTCAAGGTCCTTGTTGTTGGCGAAGCTGAGTTTGCCGTCGATCGTCAGACCGCCCAGCGCCGGCGGACTGACGTCGAGGACGACGTCCTTGCCCGCGGCAATGGTGACCTTGTCGCCTGCGACTGGCACCTTGCGGTCTGGCCAGGTGGCAGGATCAGACCAGCGCGTCTGTTTGACCGCCGGCGATCTTCCTTCCTGGGCCTGAACGACAGCGAACACGCTGACGAGCAGGAATGCTGGAAGGAGCGAGGCAAGAAGGAACGAGCGATGTGGCTTACTCACGGAATCAACCCCCCGTACTGGAAGATGACCAGGAACCGCAGCGGCAAAGCATAGCGCGATAATCCGGCGCTCAGCAAACATCAGGCAACGTGCTGTCCGAGACTCGTCGAACTCAGAAGAGAATAGCCGAATTCGATCAAGCCAGGGCTGAAGCTCTTCCGCCCACGCATTGAAGCCGGGCTCGTGTATCCCCGCGTTTGGAGGACCTGGGATGGTCCACATCTCCTGGAAGCCGCAGCCGTCGGGCAGGAAAACGCGGTCGCCGGACTTGGCGGAGAAGACGGTCCTGACGTCGGCGTCCACCGTCATCTGCTGCACCTCCCAGATCCCGAACAGCGGCGACTTCTCTGCATTGGGACCGATTCGTGACCACAGGCTGAAGGCCGCCGCAATCGCCAGCAGCACAATCAGCGCTCCATACGCCGTCTGCGCGACCACCCAGTGTCGACGACGACGAAGAGTACGTCCGATCGACGGTTCCTCTGCCGGAAGCAGTGGTCGATTGAGCAACAGAAGGTCGCGCAGGTTGCGTCCGTACGGTGCGAGCAGGAACAGCGACATCAGGATCAGGTGAAACGACAGGAGCTTCACCGGGACGTCATAGGTCATGTTCAGCACGAACACTCCGGTGGTGGCCATCAGCGCGAGCACTGCGCCCAACAGAGTGGTCCGCGGGAGGAACAGCAGAATCCCGGGGATCGCTTCGACCGCGCCGACACACATCTCGTAGGCCGGCGACGCCCCGATAGAGGACCAGAGCACGCCCATCGGCGAGAAATCGCCGAACGGTTCGACGAGACGGGCAAGGAAGACCGTGGGCATCTGCACCGGGATCAGTTTCCCGAACCCGTACCGCACCAGCGTGGCACCGAGAGCAAACCGCACGAGCAGACGGAACCACATGTTCATCCGCGGGTAACTGTCGCGCCGGCTGCTGAGGGACCAGACGGCGGTGACACACGCCGCGATGATCAGCAGCGTGCCGGTCAGCACCCAGTTCAGTAGCGTGTCGCCACTGCCGGTAAACTCCACGGGAATCGGGTCGCTGACCTGGAAGACGTGCGTCCCTACCCACACCAGGAGATCGTTCACTCCGGTGAGGAATCGGGGGCTGGGCAGCATGAACACCGCGCTGAACAGTTGCGTGCTGAGGATGGTCAGGCCGAGGTAAACCACCGAGAAGCGGAAGGCGACCCGAGTCGCCGCGGACCATCGCAGTGCCGGCGGTGATTCAACCACCGACTCTATTAATTCAGCCGACGCCATTGCCGCGTAGTCTACGCGATTGGGCTGCTGCGTACTGCGCTCCAGCCGTCGCAGCGGCGTAGTGCGATCGCGACGGGTGCCAGCCACGGTAACGGCCAGTGCCGACGTCGCGACGACCCAGACGGAGCGCCGCGAGTTCAGGGCCTGCGTTCTCGACGCGCGTCAGCCGTGACAGCGCGGCGAGTCGATCGGTCAGCGGCGGCGCATGGCCGAACACCGGACGCGTTGAACAACGGCAGGCAGCCGCGATCGTTCAAGCCTGGTTTCATACCACGCCAGACAGCGTCGAAGCGCTTGTAGCCATGCTCGAAGTACCTAGGATTTGGGCTCCCAGTACGCGCGCCGGACTTGGCTGATTGCTACGAGGTTAAAAGAGCCCCCGGGCATCAGCCGAGGGCTCTTGTTCATGCGGCAGGGTCCAGCCAGCCTGCCCTGAGCGGAGTCGAAGGGTCTACCGGCTGACCTGGAGGCTGGCTCCGCCACCAGGGCCGCGACCAGGGCCGCTGCCAAGGACGTCACCGCTGGAGACAAGCTTGACCCACAGCGAACCGTTGCCCTTGTAGTACGAGGTGGTGCTGGCCTTGCGCAGCGCATCCAGGCTGTCCTGCGCCGTACCCGAGGCTGCGGTGGTGAATCCCGGCAGCTCGAACATCACCCACGAACCGGCATCCAGTTCCGTCACGCTGAGGGACAGGGACGGCCTTTCGGTGGTGACCTTGTACTCGGTGCCCGCTCGTACGTTGGTTGCACCGTTGGCGGTGAACTCCTTGCCATTGCGGCTGAGAACGACTGGCGGCCCTGAAGGTGCAGCGGTACCTCTGATTCGACCACCACCTGGGGCAATAGCAAAGACAACAGGTGCAGCAGCACCGCGCTCCGGGGGCACCTGCGCCAGGACCAGCACCCCGGGCACCTGCACCAGGACCGGGAGCTCCGCCTCGTGCGGGACCGGCACCGGGACCACCGCCACGAGCACCGCCGCCGCCGAAGCCGCCGAACCCAACAGCACCACCGCCGCCGCCAACAGTCATGCGCCCGATATCGCCCTTGCACACCGCAGCGTTCCAGGTGGGCTTGACCTCGCAGGCTTCGTCGACGTCGATTCCGGTGATGTTGACGATGTAGGAATTGGCGACACCGGTGATGGTGCCGTCCTTGTCGTTGAACACCGAGGTCTTGTAGACCGTGTTGCCGTAATCATCGTTGCTCCACCTGTTGTCGATCGGCGGGAAGTACACCGGCTTGGCGTTGATGAATTTCGAGCGCTGCACGGTGTTGTTGGAGCTCATGCCGAAGCTGGTGAACAGCAGGTAGGAGATCGCTCCCGTCTTGCGGGTGGCGTTGTCCTGGTAATTCACGAAGGTGTTGTTGTCCAGTTCATGATGGTAGTCGTAGAACTCGTAGGCGCGGATCGGGAAATCCGCGACAGCGGGCTGCGGCAAGCTGCGGCCGTAAGCCTTTTCCGCCGGCGTCCTGGGGTTGCCGATGTTCTCGGTTTCGCCCACGAACAGCGAGTCAACCACCCGTGACGTATAGGCGGACTGACCGAAGTTGCCGGACGCTTGCGTGAAGCCGATTCCGTTGTCGGCCATCTTCAGGTTCTTGTAGAGGCGCAACTCACCGCGGGCCCAGATGCCGCTATTGCGGTTCTTGTAGCTGGTGAAATCCTCGACGACGGACTCCACTTGAGCGCTGTTCGCGTCAGCGGGATTGACAAGGGAAATATACCCGCCGACGGCGAAATGGCCATCGGCCCTGGGGGGCGCGGTCGCCCATGAAACTGTCGAAGTTCGAATGGGCGACGTTGCCCTTGAACTCGCGGAACTTCGTGCGACGCGGCCAGGTGGCCTTGCTGATCTCCGTGCCTTCGAACTTACCCGTCGGATGCTCCGGGAAGGCGAACCAGAAACCTGTCGCGTCGGAACCCGCGGCCACGTTGTCGCGGTAGGTGTTGTCCGGATTGGTGATCCAGAAAGACGACACCGTGTTATCCGAAGGGATCAGGACATCCTTGGAGTCCTGGCCGGTGGTCTTGAAGTTCAAGCCGTCCGAGGTCGATCCGAACGGGGCGAGGTTGGTCGGGTCGCAGGGCTTGGACGTATGACACTTGGTCTGGATCGCCAGGTTGCGGATGTACTGGTTGCCGTGCTCGATGCCGTCTTCGAGGAAGAAGCAGTGACCGACGGTGTTGTAGGTCACGTTGTTCTCGACGCGCAGGATGTTCGTGCCGTGCACGGTCACGCAGCGGTTGTAGGTGTCGTGGATCGCGGCGTTCCTGATGTACTGCCCTTTGGCATCGCCGACCAGATGCCAGTGGATCGGATACCGGGCCAGCGTCAGGTTCTGGCCCATGCGATTGAACTCGACGCCCTCGACAAACATCTTGCTCGCGCCCATCGCCATCACGTGCCCGCCGTAGAAGGCCTGTTCCCCGCGTCGGCCGATGCCTGGATGACGGATATTGCGCGTCAGCATGCCGACTTCGCCACGTTCATCCACGTCGAAGGTGATCTTGCCGAAGTGCATGTAGTCCAGCTTCTTGTCGAGCGTGATCGTATTTCCGCGGATGGCGGCAATGGTGCGCCGCTCGGCCTGCCGGGGATCGAAATCCGTGGACGCGAGGACAATCTCGTCGCCGACCCGCCAGCCCGCGGCGTTCAGGACCTGGATCGAGGTGCTGCCGGCGTTGGCGGTGCTTGGCCAGCTTGGTCCAGGCGTTCTGTCCGGTCACCGTGCAGGTTCAGGGTTCCGCCCATGAGCATGATCCCGCGGTCAACGCGGTCAGCTGCGTTCGCTCACCCATGCCACCGATGTCTTCGTCTTTGACGTTGTTGGTGAGGGTGATGGTCGCCTTGCGCGTATGGGGCCTGGCTTCGGTGCCGATTTCCAGCTCCCCGTGCAACATGATCCACTCGGTGGTCAGTTCAAGGTCCTTGGTATCCGCGAAGCTGAGTTTGCCGTCGATCGTCAGACCGTCCAGCGCCGGCGGACTGACGTCGAGGAGCACGTTCTTGTCTTTCGCAATGGTGACCTTGTCGCCAGCGGCTGGCACCTTCCGGTCCGGCCAGGTGGCAGGATCAGACCAGCGCGTCTGTCTGACTGCCGGCGCTCCGGCATTCTGAGCCTGAACGACAGCGAACACGCTGCCGAGCAGGAATGCTGGAAGGAGCGAAGCAAGAAGGAACGAGCGATGTCGCTTACTCACGGAATCAACCTCCCCCGTACTGAAGATGACCAGGAACCGCGCGGCGGCAAAGCATAGCGCGATCAATCCGGCGCCCAGCAAACATCAGGCAAACGTGCTATCCGAGACTCTCGCACCCCAAAGAGAATAGCCGAATTCCGAAAATCCCGGGGAGGCGCTTCAGCAGCTTTCGGAGTGGAAAGGCCTGCTAGCCCAGAACGTCCCTATCCTCCCGCGCCAATACGACTATACCTCTCACGTTGTCGAACCTGTTCAGTAGCACTTGACAGTGGTCGTAACCTGTTCAGTAACCCTTGACAGTAGTCGTGACTGCCGCTGATATGTCCCGTCGCTGGCTTGGTACGACAAAGAGGCCACCAACCGCCAAGAGGTCACCATGCGTACAATTGCCAGATGTTTCCTGTTGTTCGGACTAGTCGCGGTCGTCCCTCGCGTCGCAGCGGCGCAAGCCACTCTCGCGGGTGAGGTCAAGGACACGACCGGCGCAGTGCTGCCGGGCGTGACCGTTGAAGCCGCGAGCCCTGCGCTCATCGAAAAGGTCCGTACCGCGGTCACCGACGGCAGCGGGCGCTATCGCATCGAGTCGCTCCCGCCCGGTAGCTACACGGTCACGTTCTCGTTGACCGGGTTCGCCCCGGTGAAGCGGGAGGACCTCATCGTCAGCGGTTCTGGCGTCATCACGGTCGACGTGGAGCTGACGGTCGGCGGCATGGCGGAAACGATCACGGTCACGCCCCGGCGTCGCGACGAATCGTCGCTCGACGTACCGGGCGCGATCAATGCCTTTACCGCGGCCGATATCAAGACCGCCGGTATCGATCGACCGCAGGATTTCGTGGCGCTCACGCCGAACATGAGCCTCGTGCAGACCCAGAACCAGGGCACCTCGTTCGTGACTGTGCGAGGCATTTCGCAGGCGCGCAACAGCGAGCCCTCGGTGGCCGTGCTCATCGACGGCGTGCAAATGGCGAACCCCTCGCAGTTCAACCAGGAGCTCTTCGACATCGACACCATCCAGGTACTGAAAGGGCCGCAGGGCGCGCTCTACGGACGTAATGCCATCGGCGGCGCGATTATCATCAACACGAAAAAGCCGAGCGATGTTTTCCAAGGCAATGTGACGTTGGGAGCCGACTCCGGGCCCGGCATCAACGTTCGCGGCGGCATGAGCGGCCCGATCTCGGACACGCTCAAATACATCGCGTCGGGCTCCTATCTCGATACCAAGGGCTATATCAGGAATGCCTTTCTGAACGAGAACGCCGATCCGTTTCGAGACGTGTCCGGGCGCCTGCGATTCGTGTGGGACCCGTCGAAAGAGCTGAGCGCGGATGTGCGTGTGTATGCCTCGGGCGTTCGAACTCAGGCGCTGTACTTCAATATCACGGAGAGCGTGAACGACACGAGCCTGCCGGTGCGCGTGAACAACGCTGGTGTGAACGAACGCAACATGTTCGGCACGTCGCTCAAGCTCGATTACGTGAAGCCTCTGGGCACGCTGACGTCCATCACCGCCTACGACCGGTTCAACGAGCTCTTGACCGGCGATCAATTCAATTTCCTGCCGATTCCGGAATCGGTGCTGTTCAAGTTCTTCGGCGCCGATCAGGCGCAGCATCAGTTTCTCGACGTCAATGCGGTGAGCGAGGCGCTGCAATTCGCATCGCCTGCGACGAAGCGCGTGCGCTGGATCGCGGGTGCGTATCTGATCTCGACCGATCGTTTCATTTCCACGGGCAATGTCTTCGACCTGGGCACCGGCGAGGTGCCCGAGGTGCGGCGGGAGCCCTTGCCGCTCTTCAATCCGCAGTTCACCTACCTTGCCGACTCGCAGGACAATTTCGCCTGGGCGGTGTTCGGCAACGTCGACGTCAATCTCACGGACAAACTGGAGTTGTCGACGTCGTTGCGTTACGACCGTGACGATCGCAAGAACACCACCGAGACACCTGCGGAATTCATACCTGCGCCGCTCGTGGGTATTGCATTCCCGGGGCAGGTTCGCACGCACACCTGGGACGATTGGCAGCCGAAAGTCACGCTGCGCCACAAGCCGACACGCGATTCCACGCTGTATATCGGTTACAGCCGCGGCTTCCGCAGCGGCGGCTTCAATCAAACGGGTGTCGGTGCAGCGGGCATTGCCGGTGTGAACGACTTGTTCGACGCCGAGACGGCGGATACCTACGAAGGGGGCGCCAAGGCCGAATTTCTCGACCGGCGCGTCGGCGCCAACGTCAGCATCTACCACACGAAGGCGAAAGGATCCTACTTCTTCGTGTTCGATCCGAACACGAGCACGCAGAATCTGGGGAATCTCGATCGCGTCGACTACACGGGCGCGGAGTTCGAAGTGCGGGGACGCATCCTCGAAGGATTCGACGGCTATTTCGGGCTCGGCATCACCGACAGCGACATCAAGGAGTCCAGGCGCGCCGCGAGTGACGTCGGCAACGAAGCGCCCTTGGTGTCGCGGTACACGGCCAACGTGGGTTTGCAATACCGCCATTCCCTGCGCAGCGAGTTGAGCGCGTTCGTGCGCTCGGATGTCCAGGTCATCGGTCCGACGTGGTTCTATCCCGACAACTTCACGGAGCGCGATCCGGTCACGTTGCTGAACGTGCGGCTCGGCCTGGACGGCAAGTCCTGGTCGGCGACCGTCTGGGCCAAGAATCTCACGGACAACAAATACAACGCGGAGTGGTCGCCCGGACCGATGTTCTTCCCGAATCCGGGCTACACCAACAATTTCGTTTTCAAGGCAATGCCGCGACGCTGGGGCGTCGATCTGAATTATCGATTCTGGAGCGAGCCCACGCTCGAAGCAAAAGCCCCCGGGCACAACCCGGGGGCTCTCGCTGCATGCGTGCAGCAGGACCAGCTTACCGGCTGACCTGGAGGCTGGTTCCACCACCAGGGCCGCCGCCAATGGGGCCACGAGCACCGTTACCGTTGGAGACCACCTTGACCCACAGCGCATCCTTGTCCTTGAAGTACGAGGTGTCGCTGGCCTTGCGCAGCGCATCCAGGCTGCTTTGCTCCGTACCCGAGGCTGCGGTGGTGAATCCCGGCAGCTCGAAGATCACCCACGAGCCGGCATCCATTTCCGTCAGGATGAGGGACATGGTCGGCCTTTCGGTGGTCACCTTGATCTCGGTACCGGCTCGTACGTTGCTCGCGGTTTGCGGTGTACTCCCTGCCATTGCGGCTGAGAACGACTGGCGGCTGAGGAGGAGCTGCACCGCGACCGCCGGCTCGACCACCAGGAGCGCCAGGAGCGGGCGCCGGCGGGACCGGCACAACCGGGACCAGAAGAGCAGGCACCACCGAATCTCGGGGCGACGCCACCGGCGCCGCCAAACGTCAAGCGTCCGATATCGCCCTTGCACACCGCAGCGTTCCAGGCGGGCTTGATCTCACAGGCCTGTGCGTCGGTTGCGATGCTGTCGAAGACGCCGTCGTGGATGAGGATGTAGGAATTGGGGACACCGCCGACCGAGCCGTCCTTGTCGTGGATCGCCGACGGCCTTCCAGGCCACACCGTTCAGATTGTCGTTGCCCCACTTCCGCTCCATCGGCGGGAAATACACCGGCTTGGCGTTGACGAATTTCGCGCGCTCGATGGCGTTTTCGGTACTGACCCCGGCGCTCGTGTACATCAGGTACGAGAGCGCTCCGGTCTTGCGAGTGGCGTTGTCCTCGTAGTTCCGGAAGGTGACGTTCTCCACGTCATGACGGTAGTCGTAGTACTCGTAGCCGCGGATCGGGAAATCCGGCATTTGGGGCTTCGGCAAGCTGCGGCCGTACGCCTTTTCCGCGTCAGTCCTGGGGTTGCCGATGTTCTCGGTTTCGCCCACGAACAGCGAGTCAACGACCTTTGACGTGAAGAGGTCACGACCGGCCGAGCCAGACGCATGCGTGTAGCCCATGGCGTTGTCGGCCAGCTTCACGTTCCTGAATATGTGCATCTCACCGCGGCCCCAGATGCCGCCATTGCGGTTCTTGTAGGCGGTGAGATTCTCGAAGACCGTTTCCACCGTCTTGCTGTTCGCGTCAGCGGGATTTTCCTTCGGCATATGCGCGTTGCCGGTCACGCCGAACGTGTTGTTGACGTTGATGTTCCGGTCGAACATGAACGAGTCGTAGTTGGAGTGGGCGACGTTGCCCTTGAACTCGCGGAATGGCGTTCGACGCGGCCAGGTGGCCTTGCTGATCTCCGAGCCTTCGAACTTGCCGTTCGGGTGCTCCGGCAATGACATCCAGAAGCCGTTCGAGTCGGAACCCGCGGCCACGTTGTCGCGGTAGATGTTGTCCGGATTGGTGATCCAGAACGTCGACACCGTGTTGTCCGAGGGCAGCAGGACATCCTTGGAGGCCTGGCCATTCGCTCTGACGGCCTGGCGATTCTCAAAGTTTGCGCTCTCTCCGGCTGCGGCGAGGCTGGTCGGGACGCACGGCTTGGACGTATGACACTTGGTCTGGATCGCCAGGTTGTGAACGAACTCGTTGCCGTGCTCGATGCCGTCTTCGAGGAAGAAGCAGTGACCGACGGTGTTGTAGGTCACGTTGTTCTCAACGCGCAGGAAGTTCGTGCCATGCACGGTCACACAGCGGTTGTAGGTGTCGTGGATCGCGGCGTTCCTGATGTACTGCCCTTTGGCATCGCCGATCAGATGCCAGTGGATCGGATACCGGGCCAGCGTCAGGTTCTGGCCCATGCGATTGAACTCGACGCCCTCGACAAACATCTTGCTCGCGCCCATCGCCATCACGTGCCCGCCGAAGAACGACTGTTCGCCGCGTCGGCCGATGCCTGGAGACGGATATTGCGCGTCAGCATGCCGACTTCGCCACGTTCATCCACGTCGAAGGTGATCTTGCCGAAGTGCATGAAGTCCAGCTTCTTGTCGAGCGTGATCGTATTTCCGCGGATGGCGGAAATGGTTCGCCGCTCGGCCTGCCTGGGATCGAAATCCGTGGACGCGAGGACAATCTCGTCGCCGACCCGCCAGCCAGCGGCGTTCAGGACTTCAATCGAGGTGCTGCCTGCGTCGGCGGTCTTGGACAGCTTCGTCCAGGAGTTCGTCCGGTTACCGTGCAGGTTCAGGGTTCCGCCCATGAGCACGATGCCGCGGTCAACGCGCTCATTCGCTCCACCCATGCCACCGATATCTTCGTCTTTGACGTTGTTGGTGAGGGTGATGGTCGCCTTGCGTGTATGGGGCCTGGCTTCGGTGCCGATTTCCAGTTCCCCGTGCAACATGATCCACTCGGTGGTCAGTTCAAGGTCGGCAGTTGTTCGCGAAGCTGAGTTTGCCGTCGATCGTCAGACTGCCCAGCGCCGGCGGACTGACGTCGAGGACGACGTCCTTGCCTTTTGCAATGGTGACCTTGTCGCCGGCGACTGGCACCTTGCGGTCTGGCCAGGTGGCCGCATCAGACCAGCGCGTCTGCTTGACCGCCGGCGATCTTGCCTTCCTGGGCCTGAACGACAGCGAACACGCTGACGAGCAGGAATGCTGGAAGGAGCGACGCAAGAAGGAACGAGCGATGTTGCTTACTCACGGAATCAACTCCCCGTACTGGAAGATGACCAATGCCGATGACTCCCGGCCGACCGCGCACATGATGGCGCTGACGCGTAGGGGCGTCAAGAACTCGGCACGACAGGTGAAGCTCGGCGAAGCCGAACGAAGTTTGGCTGGGAGGCAGGGAGTCTCGCCGTAGCCTTTTCGTCCATTTGCGAGGAGTCGCTTCTCGTCGCCAAGTCTTTTGTCCTGTGCGAGTTAGCGCCCAGTGCCTACACACTACGGCGTTTGGGATTTACGTGCGCAACGTCGCAGCGCCACTACTTCGTGTGCTTCCGCCCCTTCGGCCGCGATCATTCGAGCGTCAACTGCCGAATCCAACTCCTATCGTCAGCGCCTGCCGCGTCACGCCCGTGAACGCGGGAGCGTCGGGTCCGTGCTTGTACAGGTAGGCAGCATTCCCACGGGACTGACGGATCTCAATCGCCAGGTACCGGCAACGTGCAGTACGACCTGCTGGTCATGGCGGGTGATCCGGAGGTCTACGTGATCATCGAGCGTTACAAGGATGCTGCCGCCGTTGCGGCCCACGGCCAGGGCGAGCGGGCAAAGGCGATGTTCGCCAAGCTCGGCGAGCTGATGGAGGGCGCACCCCAGGCCGACTACATGCAGCTGATCAGCCCGAAGAAGTAGGAACGCCTCGACGCTTTGAACTGACCATCCGCCTGACAACACAGCCCCCGGCTTGCGCAGGGGGCTTTGTTTTGCTCGCGAAAAAGGTACTTATCGGCTTACCGTAATGCTGGTTTGAGTATCCGACGGGCCAAACTGATCCCTGCCAACGCCCTTGGGGGCGGTCGGGATTACCAGTTTCACCCAGACGGCATCCGGACCCTTGAAATACGAAGTCTCGGTCGCCTTGCGCAGGGCGTCGATGCTGTCCTGCTGCTTCCCGGAGGTCGCGTTGGCGAAACCCGGCAGCTCGAACACGACCCATGAGTCTTTGGCCATTTCACTCAAACTGATAGCAACTTCCGGTCTTTCGGTCTTCACACGGATCTCGGTACCGGCGCGCACAGTGCTCTGGTTGGCCGTGATCTTGAAGTCCTTGCCATTGCGGCTCAGGACGATTGGCTGCTGGGCAGCTCCACCGCCGCCGGCACCGCCACCGCGCGGGGCAGCCGCCGGCGCAGGAGCAGCCCCCCGCGCAGGCGCAGCTGACCGCACAGCAACATCTTTCAGCGCAAGACCAGCACCCCTTGTGGGTCCGGCCCTCCTGATGCTGAACTGAATGCGTCCGATATCACCCGCGCACACAGAGGCGTTCCAGGTTGGCTGAATCTTGCAGGTGTCGTCCGTGGCGACGCTGTCGTTCTCGCCGTCGTGGATCAGAACATAGGAGTCAGGGATGCCGGTCGTCGAGCCGTCCAGATCGTGGATCGCCAGCGGTCCGGTAGGCCGAACCACTCCTGTTGTCACTATCGAACCTGGGGTCGATTTTCGGAAAGTACACGGGCTTGGCATTGACGAACTTCGCACCCTTGACGGTGTTTTCGGTGGTAACCCCGGCGCCCGTAAACAACAGCCATGAAAGCGCTCCTGATCCGCGCTGTTTGTTGTCCTGGAAATTCACGAATGTTGTGTTCACCACGTCATGACGGTAGTCGTAGTACTCATAGGCGTGGATCGGGTAATCCGGAATCAAGCGTTTCGGCAGGCTGCGGCCGTAGGCAATTTCCTCCGGCGTTACGGGGTTGCCGATGTTCTCGGTTTCGCCCACGAACAGCGAATCAACCACCAGTGAGGTAAATAAGTCATCGCCGAAGGAACCGGTTGAACTCGTGAAACCAATGGCATTGTCCGCCGACTTCAGATTCCTGAAGACGTGCAGCTCGCCGCGGCCCCAGACGCCGCCATTGCGGTTCTTGTAGCTGGTGAGATTCTCGAACAGCGTTTCCACGCTCTTGCTGTTCGGGTCAGCAGGGTTTTCCTTGGGCATGTACGAGGGGCCGGCCAACCCGAAGACGTTTTCCACATTGATGTTCCGGTCGAACATGAACCCGTCGAAGTTGGAGTGGGCCGTGTTGTTCCTGAATTCGCGGAACTTGGTGCGGCGTGGCCAGATGTTCTTGGCGATGTCCGTGCCCAGGAACTTCCCTTGCGGGTGCTCCGGCAACGACAACCAGAAACCATTCTCATCGGAACCGGCGGCCACATTGTCGATGAAGGTGTTGTCCGGATTGGTGATCCAGTAAGCCGCCACCGTGTTGTCCGAAGGCAGCAGGGTGTCCTTGCCGGAAATGCTGGCCGCCCTGTAGGCCTGGCGATTCTCGTTCGTAAAGCTGTTCTCTCCGTTTGGGGCGAGATTGGTCGGGACGCAGGCCTTGGAGGTATGGCACTTGATCTGGATGGCCAGGTTGTGCACGAACTCGTTGCCGTGCTCGATGCCGTCTTCGAGGAAGAAGCAGTGACCGACGGTGTTGTAGGTCACGTTGTTCTCAACGCGCAGGAAGTTCGTGCCGTGCACGGTCACACAGCGGTTGTAGGTGTCGTGGATCGCGGCGTTCCTGATGTACTGCCCCTTGGCATCGCCGATCAGATGCCAGTGGATCGGATACCGGGCCAGCGTCAGGTTCTGGCCCATGCGATTGAACTCGACGCCCTCGACAAACATCTTGCTCGCGCCCATCGCCATCACGTGCCCGCCGTAGAACGACTGTTCCGCCGCGTCGGCCGATGCCTGGAGACGGATATTGCGCGTCAGCATGCCCGACTTCGCCACGTTCATCCACGTCGAAGGTGATCTTGCCGAAGTGCATGTAGTCCAGCTTCTTGTCGAGCGTGATCGTATTCCCCCTGATGGCGGAAATGGTTCGCCGCTCGGCCTGCCGGGGATCGAAATCCGTGGACGCGAGGACGATCTCGTCGCCGACCCGCCAGCCAGCGGCGTTCAGGACCTGAATCGAGGTGCTGCCTGCGTCGGCGGTGCTGGACAGCTTGGTCCAGGTGTTCGTCCGGTTCACCGTGCAGGTTCAGGGTTCCGCCCATGAGCACGATGCCGCGGTCAACGCGGCTCGTTCGCTCCACCCATGCCACCGATATCTTCGTCTTTGACGTTGTTGGTGAGGGTGATGGTCGCCTTGCGCGTGTGGGGCCTGGCTTCGGTGCCGATTTCCAGTTCCCCGTGCAACATGATCCACTCGGTGGTCAGTTCGAGGTCGGCATTGTTCGCGAAGCTGAGTTTGCCGTCGATCGTCAGACTGCCCAGCGCCGGCGGACTGACGTCGAGGACGCACGTTCCTTGTCCTTGGCAATGGTGACCTTGTCGCCTGCGACTGGCACCTTGCGGTCCGGCCAGGTGGCAGGATCAGACCAGCGCGTCTGCCTGGCCGCCGGCGCTCCGGCATTCTGGGCCTGAACGACAGCGAACACGCTGACGAGCAGGAATGCTGGAAGGAGCGAAGCAAGAAGGAACGAGCGAGGTTGCTTACTCACGGGATCAACCCTCCCTACTCGGAGATGACCGAGAACTGTGCTATTCCGAGACTCTCGAACCGGAAGAGAATAGCCGAATTTCGGCGGACGAAGACTATAGGCTACGGGGTGTCCGGAAGATACCCGCGCAGTTCGCGGGATTCGGTGACTGCGGCAGCGCCCAGCTGAACGTGTCGCCAACGCGGCGAACCAGCCAGGGGTCACCGGTCTATTACGAGGAGGGCAGCGGCTCACCAGGCCAGCCTGGGCGCTACGCTGTCGGGAGCGACGCCACCTGGACCCGCGCGTCGTTGAAGCAGGCGCCGCCGCCGAGATCCGTCAGTCGATCGGGCACGAGCGCCGTGCCCGTGACGCCGTTGCGCGTGCTGCGGCGCCACAGCCCTTTCGGCAGACTCACCGTGCCCGGGCGGATTGAAGGCGCCACGGTGAGCGGGCAGTGCACTTCGCCCAGCTCGTTGAAGATCCGCACGAGATCCCCGTCCGCCAACCCTCGCGCCGTCGCATCGTCGGGATGCATCGACAGCTTGACGTCGGGCCGCGGCAACTGACCGAGCGTGGAGCTGATCGTACGCTCGCTCGCAGGCGAGATCAGCGCAAGCGGGTACTGTTCCGTTGCCGGATCCGGCTGAAAGCGGTAGAGACCAAGCGGCGCGCTCGACTCGAGCTCGGCCGGGAACAGATCCACTTTGCGATCCGGCGTGTTGGGAAACACATCCACGAACTGGACCGGGGCCGGGCCGCACGGCGGCGTTGGCGAAACGTCCGCTCGCAGGCTTCCGCCAATCGTCTCCGGCAGGGTGTCGAGCACGTGCACCAGCAGATCGAGCTCGTCCCTGGGTTCGGCCGCCTCCAGCACGTCGAGGCGATCGGCCAGCTCGCCGAAGACGTCTGCGTTTGCCCGCGCTTCGCCGACGGCATCGACCACCGGGCGAGCCAGGCCGATGTGGAGGGGACCGTACGCCTTCGCGAAATCGTAGCCTTCAAGAAACGTCGTCGCCGGCAGGACCACGTCGGCATAAAGCGCCGTGTCGTTCATCACCTGCTCGAACACCACCGTGAACAAATTCTCCCGCCCGAGGCCGGCGACGATGCGGTGCTGATCGGGAACCGTGGCGACGGGATTGCAGTTGTAGACGAACAGCACCTTGACCGGCGGATCGCGATACTCGGTCAGCGCGCGACCCAGGTGGTTCATGTTGACGAGTCTCGTGTCGGGCTCGGCTGCCCTGATCCACGGGCGCTCGATGTTCCACGACGCCGAGTTGCTCATCGAGTAGCCGCCGCCGCGCACGCCGAACTTTCCGCCGACCGCCGGCAGCGACAGCACTGCCATCGCGGCATTGCCGCCGTTGCGGTTGCGCTCGAGCCCCCAGCCGCAGCGCACGAGGGCCGGCGAGCGTTCCGCGTACAGCCGCGCAACCTTCTCGAGCGCCGCGGAATCGATGCCCGCGAGATCGGCGGCCCGTTCGAACGTCCACGGCTCCGCGCGCTCGCGAAGCTGGTCGGCGCCGCGCGCGTGCTCGCGGAGAAAGGCCTCGTCGGCCGCGCCGCTCGTGAACAGAAACCGGTGAATCGCGAGCGCAACGGCCACGTCCGTGCCTGGCTTGACCGCCAGGTGCACGTCGGCCGATCGCGCGAGCGGTGTCGTTCGCGGATCGATGACGACGAGCGTGGCGCCGCGCTTCTGCGCCTCGCGCACGTACGGGATCGAGATGGATGCCGGACGCCGACGGGTTCACGCCCCAGAGGACGATCAACGAGGCCTCGGGGTAGTCCTGGTAGGTGACCGAGGCCATCTTGCCGTAGAGCGCCATGTTGGCTGCGCCGGTCGGCGCCGCGCACACCGTGCGCGCCAGGCGCGACGTACCGAAACGCCGCCAGAGCTGGGCGTCGATGTTGTCCTGCGTCAGCAGGCCGTTCGATCCCCCGTACGAGAAGGGCAGGATCGACTCGCCGCCGGCCTGCGCCTTCGCCGCGCGCATCTTGTCCGCCACCAGTTCGAGCGCTTCGTCCCACGACACGCGCTTGAACCTGCCTTCGCCCTTGCGTCCCTTGCGGATCGCCGGATAGAGCAGGCGGTCGGCCCCGTACACGCGATCGCCGAACTTTCGCACCTTCGCGCAGATGAAACCGTCGGTGACAGGATTTCTGCGCGACCCGTCGATCGTGACGACGCGTCCGCGCCGGACCGTGACTGCCAGACTGCAGGCATCCGGGCAGTCGAGCGGGCAGGCCGTGTCGACAACGACAGCCGGCCCGACGATGGGGTCCAGCACTTCAGGTGCGAGTTGGGTCTTGCCCGGTAGGGCCATAGCAGTACGATAAACACATTCAGGTTCACGGTTCAAGGTTCACGGTTCCCGGTTCCCGGTTCACGGTTCCCGGTTCGGGGTTGAATTTGGGGGCTCGAGCTTGAACTCTGAGAACTCGTGAACCTGAACCTGAACCGTGAACCGTGGAACCGTGAACCCCCATGTCGTCATCATCGGCGGAGGTTTCGGCGGACTCGACGCGGCGCGGGCGCTCGCGGGCGCTCCGGTCCGCGTCACGCTCCTCGACCGCCACAACTACCACGTCTTTCAGCCCCTGCTGTATCAGGTGGCCACGGCCGCGCTGTCGCCCGGCGACATCGCGTCGCCGATCCGCTGGATTCTCCGACACCAGCAGAACGTCCAGGTGCTGCTGGCCGATGCGCGATCCATCGATCCCGCGGCGAAAGTCGTCGTCACCGATCGTGAGTCGCTCGCTTACGACTACCTGATCGTGGCGGCGGGCGCGACGCACTCGTATTTCGGCCATCCGGAATGGGCGGCCTTCACGCCCGGTCTCAAGACGCTCGACGATGCGCTGGAGATCCGGCGGCGGGTGCTCCTGGCGTTCGAAGCCGCCGAGCGCGAGACCGATCCGCAGGCGCAGCAGCGCTTGCTGACGTTCGTCATCGTCGGCGGCGGGCCGACCGGCGTCGAACTGGCGGGCGCGCTGGCCGAAATCGCGCGCCAGTCGCTCCGTGACGATTTCCGCCGCATCCATCCGGAATCCGCCCGCATCGTGCTGCTCGAGGGTGGCCCGCATATTCTCGGCCCGTTTCCCGAGCGGCTCAGGCGTGCGGCGCGCGCGTCGCTCGAACGGCTGGGCGTGGACGTCCGCACGGCCGCGGCCGTGACCGACATCGACGCCGACGGCGTGACGATCGGTCCTGCCGGCGAGGCCGGCAGCACGCGGATCGCTGCGCAGACGATTCGTCTGGGCGGCTGGCGTGGCGGCCTCGTCCGCTCGCGGCGTCGCTCGGCGTGCCGCTCGATCGCGCCGGCCGCGTCGTGGCCGACAAGTGGCTCAACGTGCCGGGCCACCCCGAGATCTTCGTCGTCGGCGACATCTGTTCGCTTCAGCAGGACGGGAAGCCGTTGCCGGGCGTCGCCCAGGTGGCCAAGCAGCAGGGCGCGCACGCCGCGCGCAACGTGCTGCGCGCCATCGACGGACAGCCGCTCGAGCCGTTCCGTTATCACGACTACGGCAACGTGGCGACGATCGGCCGCGGGTCGGCGGTCGTGGACATCGGTCCCGTGCGCGCATCGGGCTTTTTCGCGTGGGTCTTCTGGCTGTTCCTCCACATTTTCTGGCTGGTCGGCTTCCGCAATCGAGCCGCGGTGCTCGGCGAGTGGGCGTGGGCCTACTTCACGCTCCAGCGCCGCATCCGCCTGATCACCGGCGGCAAGGTGTGGCCGACTCGGTAGACACGGCGTCAGACACACAGCCGGCGCTCTTTCCCGCCTATAATCCGGGATGCGCAAAGCGGTCGGCCGCAACGTCCTTCGCAAGGAAGGCCACGAGAAGGTGACGGGCGCCGCGCGGTACATCGACGACCTGTCGTTTCCGCGGACTGCTGCACGCGCGCACGATTCGCTCGACGATTCCCGCCGGCGAGATCGCCGGCGTTCGCTTCGACTTCGACACGACCGGCTTCACGATCGTCGACTATCGCGACATCCCCGGCCGCAACATCGTCGCGCTGATCGACGACGATCAGCCGTGTCTGGCCGAGCGGACGATTCGCCACGTCGCCGAGCCGATTCTGCTGCTCGCGCACGAGGATCGCGACGGCTGCTCGCCGCCGACGTGCGCATCGACTACCGCGCGGCGCACGCCCAACTACGATCCCGCGGCGTCGCCGCTCGCGTTCAAGACGATCGCGATCGACAAGGGCGACCTCGACGCGGGCTTCGCCGCGGCCGACCGATCGTCGAAGGCGAGTACCGCGTCGGGCCCCAGGAGCAGCTCTACATCGAGCCGAACGGCGTCATCGCCGTGCCGGCCGCGGACGACGACGGCCGGCGGCATCACCGTCTACGGCTCGATGCAGTGTCCCTACTACGTGCATCGCGCGCTGATGGTGCTGCTCGGCCTGCCCGCCGACAGCGTGCGCGTCGTCCAGACCGAAACCGGCGGCGGCTTCGGCGGCAAGGAAGAGTACCCGTCGATGATCGCCGGCCACGCCGCGCTCGCCGCGCTCAAGGCGCGGCGGCCGGTGAAGCTCGTCTACGACCGCGTCGAGGACATGCTGGCGACGACGAAGCGGCATCCGGGCGTCGATCCGGCACCGCACCGGCGTGACGCGCGACGGGCGGCTGACCGCGATGGACATCGACGTCGTGCTCGACGGCGGCGCCTACGCGACGCTGAGCGCCGTCGTGCTGTCGCGCGGCGTGATTCACGCGACGGTCCGTATCGCTGCGACCACATCCGCATCCGCGGCCGCGCGATGATGACGAACACGCCGCCCAACGGCGCGTTCCGCGGGTTCGGCGCGCCGCAGACGCAGTTCGCCGTCGAAGTGCACATGGATCGCATCGCCGCGGCGCTCGGCCTCGATCCGGTGCGCCTGCGCGAGATCGAACGCGCTTGCGGCCCGGCGACACGACGGCCACCGGCCAGCGTCTGGGCGCCGACTGCAGCGCGCTGCGAGGTGCTGCGCGAAGCCGTGAAGCGCACCGAGCTTCGTCGAAGCGCCGGAAGGCGCTGGCCGGCACCAGCCGCGGGCATCGGCCTGTCGCTGTTCTTCCACGGCTCGGGCTTCACCGGCGGCGGCGAGGTGAAGCTGGCGTCGAAGGCGTCGCTCGCGCTGACCGAGCGCGGCGCGCGCATCCTCGTCGGCGAGCACCGAGATCGGCCAGGGCACGCGGACGATGCACGCGCAGATCGTCGCCGACACGCTCGGCATGCCGTACGACGCGATCGAGGTCAACGCCGCCGACACGGGCGAGGTGCCCGACAGCGGACCGACGGTCGCGTCGCGCACGTGCATGATCGTCGGCCGGATCCTGCAGCGGTGCGCCGAGGAGATGCGCGCGCGGCTCGGCGGGCTCACGCCGCGCGACTACCTGGCGCACGCACGGTCCGCTCGTCGTCACGAAGGAGTACGAGAAGCCGCCGGAGATCGTCGTGGGACGAGACGACGCTATCGCGGCGACGCGTACGGCAGCTACGGCTGGGCGCTGCGACGTCGTCGAGGTCGAGGTCGATCGCGACACGTGGGAGGTGCGGCCCGTCAAGCTCACGACGCGTGCACGAGATCGGCAAGGCGATCCACCCGATGCTGGCGATCGGGCAGATCGAAGGCGGCACGCGCGCAGGGGCTCGGCTACGCGCTGCTCGAGGACGTCGTGATGCGCGACGGCCGCATGGCGAACAACTCGCTCACCAACTACATCATCCCGACGACGCTCGACACGCCGCCGATGGACGTCGTGATGCTCGAGAATCCGTACACAGCACGGACCGTTCGGCGCCAAGGGCGTCGGCGAGATGCCGATCGACGGTCCGGCGCCGGCGGTCGTCAACGCGCTGCGGCACGCGGGCTTCGATGTGCGCGAGATTCCGGCGACGCCGGAGAAGCTGATGTCATGCAGTTCACGCTGAACGGCAAAGCGCGTGTGCGCGTCGAGCCTCGGCGCATCCGATGAAGCGGCTGCTCGACGTGCTGCGCGAGCTGCGGGCTGACCGGCACGAAGGAAGGCTGCGGCGAAGGCGAGTGCGGCGCGTGCACGGTGCTCGTCGACGGCGTGCCGGTCAACTCGTGCCTCGTGCCGCTCGCGCAGGTCGCCGGCGCGCGCGTGACGACGATCGAGGGGCTGGGCGGACGTCATCCGCTGCAGCACGCGTTCGTCGAGCACGGCGGCGCGCAGTGCGGCATCTGCACGCCCGGGATGATCATGGCGGCCGTCGCGCTCGGTCCCAGGCCGTCGCTCGACGCCATCGCAGCCGGCCTCGCCGGCAACCTCTGCCGCTGCACGGGCTACTCGGCGATCTACCGCTCGATCCAACGCGCGCGGGACGCTGATGCTCGGATCCAGTCGCTAGACCGCCGGCTGCTTCGAGCCCACGCATCGCTGCCGCGACGCGCTTGCGGATGCTCGCGCGCGAGAGGGCCGCTCGTGCCGATGGCCGGCTGCACCGACCTCTACGTCTCGCTCAATTTCGGCACGCTCAAGGCGACGCGGTTCTGAATCTGTGGCGGCTCGACGCGCTGCGGCGCGATCGCGGTGCGCGACGACGTGCTGTCGATTGGCGCGCTCGCGCACCTACACCGACATCATCCGATCGCCGCTCGTGCGGACGCGCGTGCCGATGCTCGTCGCCGCGGCGCGGCGAGGTCGGCGGCGTGCAGATTCAGAATCGCGGCACGATCGGCGGCAACGTCGCCAACGCCTCGCCGGCCGGCGACACGCTGCCGGTGCTGGCCGCCGCCGACGCCGTGGTCGTCGCTGACGAGCGCCGCGCGGCGACGCGCCGCATCCCGTTCACCGCGTTCTACACCGGCTACCGCGCGTCGGTGCTCGCGGCCGACGAGCTGATCGTCGCGCTTCGAGATCC
Organism: uncultured Acidobacteriota bacterium; assembly: GCA_963755195.1. Classification (GTDB taxonomy): domain Bacteria; phylum Acidobacteriota; class Vicinamibacteria; order Vicinamibacterales; family CAVVIG01; genus CAVQJU01. The sequence continues at coordinate 421,418 of CAVWIZ010000006.1, forward strand.
CACGCGTTCGCGGCCGCCAGTGGTTCCGCAAGGTCGGCACGCGCGCGGCCCAGGCGATCTCGAAGGTCGTGATGGCCGCGCGTCGACGGCCGCGCGGCGCCGTGGAGCAGCCCCGCGCATCGCCCTCGGCAGCGTCGCGCCGACGGTCGTGCGGCTGCCGAGCACCGAGGCGGCGCTGGCCGCGGGCGCCTCGATCGACGAGGCCCAGCGCGTCCTGCTCGACGAGATCGCGCCGATCGACGACGTCCGCTCGACGGCCGAGTATCGCCGCCGCGTCGCGGCCAATCTGCTGGCGCAGCTTCTGGAACGAGCCGCCGTCGGCAGGTAGAATTAGTCCTCCAACCCTCGCACATCATCCCCGTCATGAGAGCCGCCGTCGTCGCCCTCGGAGATCTGGGACGCAGCGCCCGCATGCGGTACCACGCGCAGGCGCTGGCGGCGCACGGCGTCGACGTCGACCTCGTCGGGTTCGAAGGCACGCCGCTGCCGCGCGCCATCACCGACGATCCGCGGATCACGCGTCCATCGCGCTGTCGGCGTCGCATGCTCCGCCACGGCGCGCCCGAGCTTGAGCTACGCGCCCGTCGGCGCTTGTCGACGCGGCGCGGCATCGGCTTCCGCCTGTGGCGGACGCTGCGGCGGCTGCCGCAGCCGGACCTCGTGCTCGTCCAGAATCCGCCGGCGTTTCCGACGCTCACCGTGACGCGGTTCTCGCTCGCGCCGCCGCGGCGTGCGCTTCGTCATCGACTGGCACAACCTCGGCTACACGCTGCTGCGGCTGCGCCTCGGGCAATGGCATCCGGCCGTGCGGCTGCGCGCGCTGGCTCGAGCGCCGCGACGCGCGGCGGCGTCGACGCCAACCTGTGCGTGTCGCGCGGGCTCGCCGCGTTTCTGAAGAGCCGCTTCGGCGTGCAGCAACGCGCACGTGCTCTACGACCGGCCGGCGTCGATCTTCGTGCCGATCGAGCGCGCCGACCGCGAGCGCTATCCGCCAGGCGCTGTTGACACGGCTCGGCGTGCACACCGGCGTCGTCGGCTTCATCGTGTGTCCGACGAGCTGGACCGAGGACGAGGACTTCGACGTCGTCATCGACGCGCGTGCTGCGGCTCGAAGAGCGCATCCGCGGCTGGGAGGCCGCGGCGGCCGTCGCGGCGGTTTCCCGATCTGGTGATTCTGGTCACCGGCGACGGCGCGCGCCGCGCCGAGTTCGAACGGCGGTTCGCCGGGCTTGCCCGCGCGGCGCATCCAGCTGCGCGCGCGGTGGCTCGAGCCCGAGGACTATCCGCGCGTGGTCGGCAGCGCCGATCTCGGGCTGTGCCTGCATCGCTCGTCGTCCGGGCTCGACATCCCGATGAAGGTCGCCGATCTGTTCGGCGCCGGCGTGCCGGTGTGCGCGCTCGACTACGGCGCGCGCCTGGCCGAGCGCGTCCGCCACGGCGACAACGGCCTGCTGTTCTCGACGGCCGGCAGCTGGCCGACGTGCTGTTCGATCTGTTCGAGACGTTTCCCGCCGACCGACCAGACGTTCGAGCGGCTGCGCAGCGGCGCGCGCAAGTCGGCCCGCCGACGTGGGACGAAGGCTGGGTGCGCGAGGCGCAGCCGGTGCTGCTGCCCGAGAAGCCCTAGGATGCTGGTCGTCCGCGGGCGGCGCATCGTCGTTCCTGGCGGCGAGCGCCCCGCCTCCATTCACATCGACGGCGGACGGATCGTCGCGGTCGGCGATGTCGACGCCGCGGCGCCCGCCGGCGCGGAGGTCGTCGATTCCGGCAATCTTGTCGTGTCGCCGGGCGTTGTGGACTCGCACGTGCACGTCAACGAGCCGGGCCGTGCCGAGTGGGAAGGATTCGACACGGCGACGCGAGCCGCGGCGGCCGGCGGCGTCACGACCATCGTCGACATGCCGCTCAACAGCGTGCCGGCGACGACCACGGTCGGGGGCCTTCGACGCCAAACAGCGACGCGGCGCGCGGCCGCTGTCATGTTGACGTGGCGTGTTGGGGCGGCGTCGTGCCCGGCAACGAGGACTCGCTCGATGCGCTGGTCGACGCGGGCGTCCGCGGCTTCAAGTGCTTTCTCGTCCCGTCGGGCGTCGACGAGTTTCCTCACGTCGACGAGGCGACGCTTCGGCGCGCGATGCCGATTCTCGCGCGACGAGGCGTCCCGCTTGCTCGTGCACGCGGAGCTCCCGCAGCGTCTGGTCGCGCACGCCGGACGAGTGCGAGTCGTATCGCGATTACGAGGCGACCCGTCCGGCGGCCGCGGAAGTCGACGCGATTCACCTGATGGCAAGACTGGCCCGCGAGACAGGTGCGCGGGTCCACATCGTCCACGTGTCGTCGTCCGTCAGGCGTCGACACGATTGCCGAGGCGCGTGCCGCGGGCGCACCGATTTCCGGCGAAACGTGCCCGCACTATCTGACGATCATGGACGATGAGATTCCGGACGGCGCCACCGAGTTCAAGTGCGCGCCGCCGATCCGGAGCGGAACGGATCGCGATGCCTTGTGGGCAGGCCTGGCGAATGGCGCATTGAATCTGGTTGCGACCGATCATTCGCCGGCGCCCCCCTCCATGAAATGCCCCGGCGACTTCGTCCGCGCGTGGGGCGGCATCGCCTCCCTCGAGCTGTCGCTGCCGGTCGTCTGGACGGGCGCGCGCGAGCGAGGCTTTGGACCGTCCGACCTCGCGACGTGGATGAGCGAGGCGCCTGCGGCGTTGGCCGGCCTCTCCGATCGCAAGGGCCGGATCGCGCCGGGATGCGACGCCGATCTGGTTGTGTGGAATCCCGAGAATCGTTTCACCGTGGACCCGGATCGCCTGCAGCAGCGCCACAAGATCACACCGTATGCCGGTCGGCTCCTGTACGGCACCGTGCAGATGACGTTCCTGCGAGGCGAACGCGTGTGGACCAACGGCCGCCTCGTGCGATCCTCATCCGGGCAACTGCTATGAACACCAACTTCATGGATCTCGTCGATCTGGCGTCCGACCGCCTCGGCGGGTCGGTCGTGGCCGCCAACGACGAGTTCTTCGCGCCCAAGGAACGGCTGCTGCAACTTCACCCGCCCGTCTGGCGTGAAGGCGAATACACCGATCGCGGGAAGTGGATGGACGGGTGGGAAACGCGCCGCCGCCGTGACGTCCTGCCAGGCGAGGCGGGGTTCGACGCGGCTCACGACTGGTGCGTCGATCCGGCTCGGCGCCCGCGGCGTCATCCACGGCGTCGACGTGGAGACGACGCACTTCAAGGGCAACTTTCCGGAGTCGTGCGCGGTCGATGCGTGCGTCATGCCCGGAGCGTCCACGGTCGCCGACTGTCACGGCGCGCTGTGGCAGAACGCCGTCGAGCGCGGCGCGCTTCGCGGCGATTCGCACAATCTGTTTCCCGTTGCCAGCGTGCGCACGCGACGCACGTGCGCCTGAGAATCTTCCCGGACGGCGGCGTGGCGCGGCTGCGCGTCTACGGCGAGGTGATGCCCGATTGGGACGCGCTCCGTCATCAGGACAACGTGGACCTGGCCTCCCTCGTGCACGGCGGCCACGTTGTCGCGTGCAGCGACATGTTCTTCGGATCGCGCAACAACCTGATCATGCCAGGGGATGCGCGAAGCATGGCCGATGGGTGGGAAACGAAACGGCGACGCACGCCGGGCCACGACTGGACGATCGTCCGGCTCGGCGCGCCAGGAACGATTGCGCGCGTCGAGGTCGACACGCACCATTTCAAGGGCAACGCGCCGGGCGCCGTGCAGTCTCGAGGCCTGTGCTCTTCCGCCCACACCGGGCGGACTCGTCTGGGATCCGGCCGCGGCGCCCGATTGGCGAGAGCTTCTGCCGCGTACGCCGCTCGGGGCCGATCGGCGGCACACATTCGATACGGCGATCAGGCCTGCCGGCCCGACGACTCATGTCACGCACGTGCGCCTGAACATCTTCCCCGACGGCGGCGTCGCCCGGCTGCGACTCTTCGGCCGGCCGGCATGACGCTCGACGAGCTCAACGGCCTTGCCCCGGCGCTCGCGGAGGCCGAGTTCCGACGCTGCTGCGGCTCGAGACGATGGGCGCGTGCGATGACCGGGGGGAGGCCGTTCGCCAGCCTCGACGCCATCACGACTGCCGGCGACGTCCTCTGGGCGGCGCTCTCACCTGACGACTGGCTCGAAGCGTTTGCGGCCCATCCTGAAGATCGGCGAGCGGGGGCGCGTCTCGGCATGGTCCGACTCAAGAGCAGGCGGGCATGCAGTCGGCGGCGGACGATCGTCCGGGCGCGGCTGGCCGCGTCGAATGCCGTGTACCGGTCGCGCTTCGGCTATATCTTTATCGTCTGCGCGACAGGGAAGTCGCCGGAGGAGCTGCTGTTGATGCTCGACGCGCGCCTGTCGAACGACCCGGCGGCCGAACTGACGGTCGCTGCCGAGGAGCAGCGAAAGATCACCGGCCTGCGGCTCGCAAAACTGATAGGTGAACACGCATGATCACCACTCACGTGCTCGACACCGCGCGCGGCGTGCCCGCCAACGGGCTGACTGTCATCCTCGAACTGCGCCACGCGAGCGAGTGGAGCGCGATTGGCCGCGCAACGACCGATGCGCAGGGCCGCGTCGCCGGGTTCTCCGGCGCGCCGTTCGCCGAAGGCATCTACCGTCTGACCTTCGACACCGGCGCCTATCACCGCGATCAGGGCATCACGGCGCCGTTTTTTCCAGAGGTGAAGATTGTGTTCAGCGTGCGCGACTCGGGCGTGCACTATCACCTGCCGCTGCTCCTGAGCCCGTTCGGCTATTCGACATATCGCGGATCGTAAGACAGGGAACACAAAGGGCTAAGGGCTAAGGGCTAAGGGCTGAGGGCTGAGGGCTGAGGGCTGAGGGCTGAGGGCAAAAAGTCGCATGTCTGCGATCACATGGAACCGGTACGGAAAATCGAGCGTGCGGCTGGTCAAGGTCCGCCGCGGGGCCGATCCGCACGACCTCGTCGATCTCACGATCGACATCGCGCTCGAAGGCGCCTTCGAGGCGGTGTACACCGACGGCGACAACCGGTCGTGTCTGGCGACGGATACGATGAAGAACACGGTCTACGCGTTCGCGCGCCGCGACCCGATCGATCACGTCGAAACGTTTGTCTCGAGGCTCTCGGAACATTTCGCTGCCAAGCCGGGCGTGTCGCTGGTGCGCATCGACGCCGTTGAGCATCCGTGGGAGCGGCTGTCGATCGCGGGCCGCCCGCATCCGCACGCGTTCACGAGGCGCGGCGAAGAGGAGTGGACCACGCTCGTCACGCGCGGCGCTGACGGTCTGACCGTCTCCTCCGGCCTTCGCGGGCTCGTGGTGCTGAAGACGGCCGACTCGGCGTTTTCCGGTTTCCCGCGCGACGAGTTCACGACGCTTCCCGAGACCCGCGACCGAATCTGGCGACGTCGATCACCGCCACCTGGCAGTATGCGCCGGGGTTTTCAGATTTCTCGGCTCGCACGGCCGTACGAACCGCGCTCGTCGAGACGTTTGCGTCGCACCGCAGCGAGTCGGTGCAGCAAACGCTGTATGCGATGGGGGAGGCGGCCCTGGCCGCGTGTCAGGGCGTCGACCGAGATTCAGATCTCGCTGCCCAACCGTCACCACCTGCCTGTCGATCTTGCGCCGTTTGGCCTCGACAACCCCAACGAGATCTTCGTCGCGACCGATCAGCCCTTCGGTCTCATTGAGGCCCGCATCACTCGGACTGCCCCCGGTTAGCACTCACGATCACCGCGGTGCACGCAGTGACCGCCGAGAATGCTGTTTGAATTCCCTAAACGCTGCGGGCGTTGCGAGCGCTGCGGTGACCGTGGGATCTCATTCGGGCGGACTGCGCCCGGCCATCTCTTACGGCGGACTGCGCCCGGCTATCTCTTACTGGGCGGACTGCGTCCGCCTCGCCGTCATGATCGTCGAGAACGACCGGCTGCGCAGTTCGTCGACGCGTCAAGCCGCTCTGCTCGACGGCTTCGCGCTCGGTGATCGCGCCGCAGTTCATCGCCCGCAGGAAATAGTTCAACAGTCCCTGCCCCGTCGCCGCATCGTCGAACACCTCGCCGACGAGCGTGGCCTGCGCCGCCTTCGTCACGAAGTTCGTCAGCCGATCGGACGCCGCGTCGAGCCCTTCGAGGAAGAACGCGTAGACGGCGGCGTACCGCGTCGGGAGCTGTGCGGGATGCAGGTCCCAGCCCTGATAGAAGCCGTTCACGAGCGAGTGACGGATGTGTTCGGCGTGCAGGCGCCACGCGCCGTGCACGGCTGCCGCGTTCGCGGCGCGCTCGGCTGGCGAGAGCGTGCCGCCGGCGGCGTTCGATGCGGCGTCACCGGCATGATGTTGGTGGCGCCGTCCGAGAGCCACACGCCGGTGCCCGCCAGCGACACCTGCATCACGTGCCTGGCGAAATCGCAGGCCGGGTGCAGCATGTGCTGGTGCGCCGCCGTGATGCCCATCGACGCCGTGTAGTCGTACGTGCCGAAATGCGCCGCGACGATGCGCCCTCGGCCGTGGGCGACGAGCTCTGGGAGCGCGACACGGCCGTCGGCGGAGAAGATCGACTGCGGCGTCTCGATCATCAGCTCGAACTTGAGCGACCCCGCCGGCAGACCGGCGCGACGCCTCGAACTCGTCGCACGCCGACGCGAGCCACGCCACCTGATCGGGCGCCGTGATCTTCGGCAGCGTCACGACAAAATTCGGCGGCAGCGTGCCGCCCGTGGCGTCGAGGAGGGTCGAGAGAAAGAGGTCGAAGGTGCGGAGGCCGCGGCGTTTCAGCAGCTCGTCGCTGAGCGTCTTGATCCGGATGCCGATGGCCGGCGGCAGCGTGCCGGCAGCCAGGCCCGGCAGCCACGTCGGCCGCCGCGCGCCTGCGCGACGGCGTCTTCTTCGTCGTCGGGCCGGCTGCCGAAGCCGTCCTCGAAGTCGATGCGGTAGTCTTCGACCGGCTCGCGCTGAAGCTTGTCGACGATGCGTGGGTAGATGCGCGCCGCCAAATCAGGATCGAGGCCGAGCGCGCCGGCGAGCGCGCCGGCGTCCGGCGCGTACTCCCGCAGGGTCCGCAGCGCGATGGCGCCCAGCTTTCTGGTCGTGTCCGGTGCGAAGAGGTGCGCACCACCGTACACCGTGTGCACGGGCTGGCGGTCCGGCATGTGTGTCGTTGTCATGAGGATGTGCTCTCCGTCTTCGGATCAGTCGGGCATTATAGCGCCCCGATCGGCTTGGTGATGAGCCTGAAACGCCCGGCCCGATCGGCACGCGAGTCGTTCATGGTAATATCAGTGTATTACCATGCCAACAATCACGGTGAAGCTCGACCGGAAGCGCGCCGCGCGTCTGAACCGGTGGGCGCGCCGCCGCCGAGTCCCGAAGTCGGACGTCATCCGGGCGCTGATCGACCGCGCCGGGCCGATCGAAACCGGAGATGATCTGATCGAATGGGTCAAGGCTTCCGAGGGAAACAGCCTGGGCCTCGCACAGAAAAGACGGTGAGCCGTCCGGTCTTACTGGATACGTCGTTTCTTGTCGCGCTCGAGCGGGAAACGGCCGCTCGCGAAATCGGCCCCGCTCGACGTTTCCTGCCCTCACTGCGGGGGCGTCAGCTGGTGGTGTCCATTGTCAGCGTGGAAGAGGTCCTGGAAGGGGCCGCCGACGAGATGGCCGCTCTGACTTCATTGCAACGGTTCGCCATCCAAGGGTTACATTTCGCGCAAGCGCGTCGGTGCGCGCTCGTGCAACGTCGTGCGCCGCGACGGATGGGCGAGAACGACGCGTGGCTGGTGGCGACCGCGCAGTCACTCGACGCGGACGTGCTGGGAGCCGATCGCGTCGCGTTCGAGCGACTCGGTGCGCGTTACTTGCGCTTCCGTTGAGGGGGCCGGATCGAGAGCCTCGCGCTCCCTTGCGCTCACAATTCTGTGAAAACGCGGAAAGAACACGTATCCGTCTAGCTCGCCTTTGTGACCAGATGCCTGCCCGCGTTAGCCCGTAAGTCGCTCACGCTTAGCACGTTGACCGGGCGTTTCCCAGCCTGGCACCGTCGTTGCTCCAAGCGAACGCCATGAGGATCCTGAACCCGAAGGGCTTTACGCTAATCGAGTTGCTGATCGTGACGGGGATCATCGGCGTAGTGGCCGCTATTTCGGCGCCCGGTCTGCTCCGGGCCCGCATGTCAGCGAACGAGGCGTCGGCCATCGGTACGATGCGCGCCATCGACACCGCGCAGCAGACGTACTCCCAGCGGTGCAACGGCTTCGCCCCGGTGTTGACGGAGCTTGGCCCGGCCGGCGCCGGGGACTTCCTCTCGCCCGACCTGAGCGTCCCGGCTCCGCCGATCGCCAAGAGCGGGTACAGCATCGATTTGACCACCGGCCTTGGAGCCACGCCGATTGCGGCCCCGCCACTGGGGTGCACGGCAACGACGTCGAATTACTACGCGACAGCAACGCCGTTGATGGCCGGAACGAGCGGCAGCCGTGCGTTCGCGACGAGCGAAGCCCACGTCATCTACCAGGACAACTCGGCGGCGGCCACACCGCCCCCGCAGCCGTTCACGGTCGGCGGCAACATCAGCCCGATTCAGTAACGATTCCCGACGACCTCGCGCCCAGAGGTCAGGGATGGGGCGGCACGCCGGCATAGTGTCTCGCTCGCTGCCAGCGGGCGTACGCGCGGCGGATGTACGTGAGGCGGTCATTGGGCCTTGGATAGCGGAGGCGGAACCAGCGGACGAGGGATAATGTGTCCTCTCGTTCGCGCTCGCTGATTGGTACCGCCAGATAGGCCCGCACTTCCTCCGCACTCAAGGTCCGTTCCGATTCCTCGCGAAGTCTGGCCGCCAGACGGGCCGAGTGCGGCGCGGTCACCGCTCTTCCTCGCGACGAAGCACTTCAAGGAGACGAATGTCTTCCAGGTCCTTCGGACGGGCGGCGATCCGCTTTGTCAGAATGAGGCCGGCGATGTCGGGGACTGCGATGGAGACGTCCACCGCGAGCGGCAGGGAACGCCGCGCCTCCCACAGTGCCTCGAATGCGACTGTGGCGCCGTCGACAGTCGTCACCGAGCGGGCGACAAGGACATCGACGTGCTCGTCGTTTTCGAGGACGTATCGACCGACGCTTCTCGCTTGTTCGGGCGATCGTGTCGGAAGAAGACCGAAGGCTTCGACCGACTCGTTGAAACTCGCGATGTGCTCGATGTCGATCCAGAAATCGTAGTCGGCAGTTAGGACCGGAAGGCCCAAGAGAACGAGGGCGCGGCGGCCAATCAGGAGCGCGCGGACGCCGCTGCGCGCGATCGCACGGAAGAACTCGATTTCATCGAAGTCGGAAGACTCCATTCTTTCCCGTTCGATTATACGCGCCGGTTCCCTGACGGACTGGTCGTATAATCCGCCCGTCAGATCGACCAAAGACCCATGTCGCTCGCTCCTGGCACTCGCCTTGGTGTGTACGAAGTCATCGGCCTGCTGGGCGCCGGCGGGATGGGCGAGGTCTATCGCGCGCGCGACACGAAGCTGCGGCGCGAGGTCGCGCTGAAGGTCCTGCCCGACGCGTTCGCGGCTGATCCCGACCGGGTCGCGCGGTTCACGCGCGAAGCGCACGTCCTGGCGACGCTCAACCATCCCCACATCGCGGCGATCTACGGGGTCGAGGAGAGCGGCGGCGTCACCGCGCTCGTGCTGGAGCTGGTGGACGGTCCGACGCTGGCGGAACGCATCGGAGGGCTGAGGGCTAAGAGCTCAGGGCTGCCGGTCGCCGAGGCCTTGACGATCGCGGCGCAGATCGCGGACGCCCTCGATGCGGCGCACGAGAAGGGAATCGTCCACCGCGATCTCAAGCCCGCGAATATCAAGCTGACCGCCGACGACCGCGTCAAAGTGCTCGACTTCGGCCTGGCGAAGGCGCTGGCCGACGATTCACGTCCTGACGCCTCGCTGTCGCCGACAATGACGGCGATGGCGAGCCGGTTGGGGGTGATTGTCGGGACGGCGGCGTACATGAGCCCGGAGCAGGCGAAAGGGAAGCCGGTCGACAAGCGGACGGACGTCTGGGCGTTCGGGTGCGTGCTGTACGAAATGTTGACGGGCCGGCGCGCGTTTGACGGCGAGGATGTCACCGATTTTGTCGTGGCGGTGATGACGAAGGAGCCGGACTGGGCGGCGCTGCCGGCGACGACGCCACCACGCGTCGTCGAGCTGTTGCGGCGCTGTTTGAAGAAGGATCCACGCGAGCGTTTGCGCGACATCGGCGACGCGCGGAGTGACCTTGGTGGAGCGATCCACGCGCCGATCGCCACGCACGCATCGGGTGTGTCCGGACCAGCGCGACCGTCGCGATGGCCTGTCGTCGTCGGGACGCTGGCTCTCGGGATAGCGGTCGGCGTAGCTGCGATGTGGGGTTGGCGCAGGTCGCAGACCGAGTCATCGCGGATCCAAACCTCCGGTCCGCTCATCCGCTCGGTCGTCGAGCTGCCCGCAAATGCGCCGCTTGCCATCGGCACTCAGATTCCGCAAGTCGGTTTCGATAGCACCGTGCTGTCCCTCTCACCCGATGGACGTCGTCTGGCGTTCATCGGGCAATCGGCGTCCGGCACGATGGTGTACGTGCGAGAGATTGGCGGCCTGGATATCACGCCAGTCGCCGGCAGCGAAGGGGCCATCTATGCCTTCTTCTCGCCTGATGGCCGTTGGCTCGGGTTCCTGACGAATGACAAAGTGAAGAAGGTGTCGCTCGACGGTGGCGCCCCAATCACCCTGTGCGACGCTCGCGTGCCCGTCCGCGCGACATGGACGCGAGACGACACCATCTACTTCACCGAAGATCAAGGCATTCTCCTGTCGCGCGTGGCGGCCGCGGGAGGAACCGCGAGCCGCGCGGGCCCCGCCGCCCACTACAGGCTCATCTACAGCCAGGTGCTGCCGGATGGGGGCTGGGCGCTGGCGACCGACGCCAGGCGCGGAATCAGCGCCGACTACGCCGACGTCACGTTGGTATCTTTCGAGACGGGCGACGCGAGAGTGCTGATTCGCTCGGGATACGACGCGCGCTACATTCCGCCGGGCTTTCTGCTGTTTGGCCGGGGCGGCAATCTGTTCGCGGTTCGATTCGACCTGGCGCGACGTGAAGTGCTGGGTGATCCGGTCGCCATCACGCCCGGGGCCGGGATGGAATCGTTGTTTGCGCAGGTGCACGCCGCGGCGTCCGACAACGGCTTGATCGCATACGTCCCCGGCGGCGATCGCGCAGTGGGACGGCTTGCCTGGGTCGACCGTCAAGGCAAGGTCGAATTCATGCAGGCGCCCGCGCAGATCTATGGAGTCATCGACTTCGCGCCCAACGGCAATCGACTCGCGGCGCACGTCGGCGACGTCAGCGATTACGTCTGGGTGTACGACATCACGCGAGGTGAAGGCCGCAAACTTCAGACGCCCGAACCCAGCGGGTGGCCGATCTGGAGCCCGGATAGCACGAGAATCGCGTTTGCCGAGTGGCAGTCCACCGAGAGGCCGAGAGTCGTGGTGCGGGCTGTTTCTGGCGGCCAGCTCGAGGAGGTCATGTCGAGCGAGAATACACGGCCTTCCTCATGGTCGCCTGACGGACACGTTCTGGCCGTAGACAGTCTCGGTGCGACCAGGGGAATCGGTTTCCTCCAGTTTGGCGGGCGTCTTGAACAGGTCCACAGCGATCGCTTCAATCAGGAGCATTCATACTTCGCAAGCGACAGCCGTTGGATTGTGTATTCGTCCACCGAGACCGGCCGGAATGAAATCTTCGTGCGTTCATATCCGGACGGGAAGATCATCCGCCAGATTTCCGTCGACGGGGGTGCCGAGCCGGTGTGGTGCGCATGCGGCGAAGTATTCTTCCGCAACGGCAATCGCTGGATGTCCGTGAAGATCCGAACACAGCCGGAGTTGCAGTGGGATCCGCCGCAGCCGGCGTTCCAGACGGACTTCATCGACACGCCGGGTCGGTCCTACGATGTCTCACCAGACGGCAAGCGGCTGCTCGTCGTCAAACGCGCCGAGCCCGATGTGCGGAATCGCATCAATCTCATTACGAACTGGCCTCAGGCAATGAACGCGTCCGCCCGTTGACTGCGCGCCGGTTCCCTGACGGACTGGTCGTATAATCCGCCCGTCAGATCGACCAAAGACCCATGTCGCTCGGTCCTGGCACTCGCCTTGGTGTGTACGAAGTCATCGGCCTGCTGGGCGCCGGCGGGATGGGCGAGGTCTACCGCGCGCGCGACACGAAGCTGCGGCGCGACGTCGCGCTGAAGGTCCTGCCCGACGCGTTCGCGGCTGATCCCGACCGGGTCGCGCGGTTCACGCGCGAAGCGCACGTCCTGGCGACGCTCAACCATCCCCACATCGCGGCGATCTACGGTGTCGAAGAGAGCGGCGGCGTCACCGCACTCGTGCTGGAGCTGGTGGACGGTCCGACGCTGGCGGAACGCATCGGAGGGCCGAGGGCTAAGAGCTCAGGGCTGCCGGTCGCCGAGGCCTTGACGATCGCGGCGCAGATCGCGGACGCCCTCGATACGGCGCACGAGAAGGGAATCGTCCACCGCGATCTCAAGCCCGCGAACATCAAGCTGACCGCCGACGACCAGGTGAAAGTACTCGACTTCGGCCTGGCGAAGGCGCTGGCCGACGATTCACGTCCTGACGCCTCGCTGTCGCCGACGATGACGGCGATGGCGAGCCGGCTGGGGGTGATTGTCGGGACGGCGGCGTACATGAGCCCGGAGCAGGCGAAGGGGAAGCCGGTCGACAAGCGGACGGACGTCTGGGCGTTCGGGTGCGTGCTGTACGAGATGTTGAGCGGGCGGCGCGCGTTTGACGGCGAGGACGTGACCGACCTTGTGGTCGCCGTGATGACGAAGGAGCCGGACTGGGCGGCGCTGCCGGCGACGACGCCGCCACGCATCGTCGGGCTGTTGCGGCGCTGTTTGAGAAAGAACCCGCGCGAGCGGGTTCGTGACATCGGCGACGCAAGGATCAGCCTCGAAGAGACGGAGGCTCAAGAAGTCCAGATGTCTGCCCACGGCGTGACGGGTAGTCCGAAACGCCTTCCAGCAACGATATGGATGCTCGCCATGGCCGCCTCCTTTGCTGTCGGCCTCGGCGTGATGCGGCTCGCTGGGATCGGGAGTCGTCCAAATCCCGAATGGTCCGGCATTCTGCTCGGAGGTCCGGAAATCGCGTTGCATCCCCGCGTGTCGCCCGACGGGCGGCTGGTCGCGTTTCATGCCATGGTGGACGGCCAGACACAGGTCGCCGTCATGCAGCCGGGGTCCGGCGACTGGACGGTGCTGACCCGCGACCGGACGCGCGGCATTGTCACGCCGATGAGCTGGTCGACCGACGGTACCAGAATCTATTACGGCCGCGAGGATGGCATCCCACGAGGTGTGTTCAGCGTGCCCGCCGTCGGAGGCGAGGAGCGCCTGGTTCTGGAAGACGCGAAATCCCCGGAAGTTCTGCCGGACGGCAGCCTCCTGGTGCACCGTCGCAACGAGATGCGCCAGCTTCAGATCTATCGCTTCTGGCCCGAGAGCGGGCGCCTGCAGGCCTATCCTGGTCTTCCCACTGAAGCCGGCGGCTTCGACGCGACACGCGCGTTTCGCGACGGCAGGGAACTCGTTTTTGCGGGAAGATCGCTGGAGCAGCCGGAGACCGATCCGAACAACTATCTCTACGCTGTAGACCTCGTCTCTGTGGCGATCCGGCGCGTCTCCGCCCAAGTCATCAGTTGGACACCTGCGGCGCCGGCAGCCCTGGGCGTCAGCGCCGACGATCAGGCGATTGTGGTGGCAGCGGCCGCGGGCGACCTCACGAGGATCGTCCAGATCCCACGCCGTGGCGGACCGGCACGTGACCTGACCTCCGTGACCCAGACGGTCTGGGGACTCGACGTCGGCACGAACGGCGACGTGTACGTCGATCAGGTCCAACGTCCTCAGGACGCCCTGCTGATGGATGCGGACGGCGGCCACCCCCAAACGATACTCACCACCACGACGAACTTCGTGTATGTCGGCCCGACTCCCATGGCAGATGGCCGCGTGTTGTTCACGGTCTCGGTCGGCGGACGGAACCGGCTCCTCGCTGCAAAGCCACGAGAGAACGCCATCCCTTTTGTCCAAACCACCGAAGAGACCTCCGGGCCGGCGACGATGGTGGGATCGTCCGAGGTGGCATTCCTGACTGGGTCGGGCCCGGCGCGCACGCTGGCGATCGCAGCGGCCGCCGATGGGCGCATCACACGCCGGCTCGACAAGGCAGACGGCCCGTCAATTCAGGCGCTGACCGCATCGCCGGACGGACAGACGCTGTACTACGCGGCGGCCGGAAAGATCTGGGCCATGGCGTCCAACAACGGTCAGCCACGGCTGATTCATGAAGGAGACGGCGTCGCCGCCGATCCCGGCGGACGGTATCTGATCGTTCAGCTCAACGAGAAAGACAATGTGCGGCTGGTTCGCGTCGCGGCCGCGGGCGGGCCCGAACAGCCGTTGTCGTTTCCTGGAGTTCGTCTTGCCCCAGTTCCGATGCCCGGCAACGCCGTTCGCGCCGATGGCGCGATTCTCAAGACCGCGAACGCCAGCGACACATACCCGTGGTACGCCGCGGTGCTGAACCCCGACACCGGCACGGCGCAGCGCATCAGGCTACCCTCCTTCCTCGACACGAGTTATCCCGGTTGGACTATCGAGGGGAAGATCCTCAGCTTCGGCGCACAGACCCACGCGAGCATCTGGCGGCTGCGTCCGGCGACCGCGCCAGTACCGTAGTATCCTTCGCCGCGATGGCCAACGCCGCAGCGGATCCGAGCGTCCTCACGAAAGCGGAGCGCACGAACCAGCGCAACGCCGTCCTCGCCGGATTCCTCGGATGGACGCTCGACGCGTTCGATTTCTTCGTCCTGACGTTCGTCATCCAGGACATCGCGGCGGCGTTCGGCCGCCCGCGTCCCGCCATCGCGCTGACGCTGTCGCTCGCGCTCATCACGCGCCCGATCGGCGCGGTCATCTTCGGCCTGATCGCTGATCGCTACGGCCGGCGCCTGCCGCTGATGCTGAACGTGATCTTCTACGCCCTCATCTCCGTGCTCTCCGGCCTGGCGCCCGAACTACATGACGTTCGTCATTCTGCGTCTGCTGTTCGGCATCGGCATGGGCGGCGAGTGGGGCGTCGGCGCCTCGCTCGCCCTCGAGTCGGCGTCGCCGCGCCTGCGCGGCCTGCTCTCCGGTCTGCTGCAGGAAGGCTACGCGTTGGGAAACCTGCTGGCGGCGCTCGCCTTCGCCCTGGTGTACGTCCCGGTGCACGCGGTGTACCCCGAGTACGCCTGGCGCGTGATGTTCTTCCTCGGCGGTCTGCCGGCGCTGCTTTCCCTGTTCATCCGCGCCAAGGTCAAGGAATCCGAGGCCTGGCACGAGCACAGGACGGACTGGACGACCTATCGGCGATTGATCTGGAAGCACCGGCCGCGCTTCCTGTACCTCGTCCTCCTGATGACGATGATGGGCCTGATGTCGCACGGCACGCAGGACATGTACCCGACGTTCCTGCAGCGCGAGCGGCTCTATTCGCCGGGTGACACGGCGACGCTCACCATGATTACCAACGTCGGCGCGATTGTCGGCGGCCTGGCGTTCGGCTACTACTCCGATCGCCGCGGACGCCGGCGCGCGATGATCACCTCGGCGCTGTTCGGCATTCTGGTCGTGCCGTTGTGGGTGGCGGCGCCCAATACCGCGCTCATCGCCGTCGGTGGATTTCTGATTCAGTTTTTCGTCCAGGGCGCATGGGGCATCATTCCGGCCCACATCAACGAGCTCTCGCCCGGACAACTGCGCGGATTCTTCCCCGGGCTCGCCTACCAGCTCGGTGTCGCGTTCTCGGCCGGCATTCCGTACATCGAGTCGGTGCTGGGCGAGTACTTCACATACGGGAAGGCGATGGGCGTGCTCGCCGCCGCCGTCATGCTCGGCGTCGCCACGGTGACGTACTTCGGGCCCGAGGCGCATGGCGTGAGCTTTAGAAAAGCGAAGTCCGGACCCTAGCCCTGAGTCCCGAGTCCCAAGTCCCGAGTCCCGAGTCCCAAGTCCCTAGTCCCTAGTCCCAAGTCCCGATCCCAGAATATGGACCTCCGTCAGCTCGAAATTCTCCAGGCGATCGCCGAGACGGGTTCGTTTACCGCGTGCGGCCGCAAGCTGCACGTGTCGCAGTCGGCGATCAGCCGTCAGATTCTGCTGCTCGAAGAAGAGCTTGGCGAGCCGCTGTTCCTGCGCGTCGGGCGTCAGGTCAAGATGACGCCCGCGGCCGACGCGCTTGTGCAGCTCGGGCAACGCGTTTTTCAGGACGTGCGCGAGACGGTCGGGGCCATCACCGACCGCACCCGCGAGCTGCGCGGACCGCTGAGGCTCTCGGGCGGCATGACCGTCTGCCTCTACGTCTTCCCGTCCCTGTTGAAGCAGCTTCGGCGGACGCACCCGAAACTCGATGTCCGGCTGATGGTCGCGCCGGCGGGGCGATCGATCGAGGAGATCCGGCTCGGCCACGTGGACGCCGGCCTGTTGACGCTGCCGGTGGAGGAATCCGATCTCATCACCATGCCCGTGCTCCGGGAAGAACTGTTGATCGTGACGATGCCAACGCATCCGCTGGCGAAGCGGAAGCGCATCGCGCCGCAGGATCTCGCGGGGGAGCCGTTCGTGCTGTTCGAGGCCGGGTCGGGCACCCGCCGCGTGATCGACCGGTTCTTCCTCAGTGAAAACATCGAGCCGAACGTGGTCATGGACACCGAGAACGTCGAGATCATCAAGGCGATGGTCAAGACCGGACTCGGTATCGGCATCGTGCCGTACATGGCGATCGCGCGCGAGGTGCGCGCGAAGCAGTTCTTCTGTGCGCGCGTCGAGGGCCACGAGCTCGTGCGAGAGACCGGCTGGGTGTACCGCCGGGCCAACCGCCCGCCGCGCATGATCGACGAGATGCTCCTGGCCTTCGACAGGGTGCGCGGCCGCCTGCCGCTCGCCGCGCCGCGCGCCGGGCGTTTGTGACACGTTTGCGCCATACGGTCTTTTTTACGACTCCGCCCCGGCGCCTGTCGGATAATCGAAACATGCTTCACCGAACTGTCGCCGGTACGCTCGCCGGTGTGCTGGCTGCGACGGCCGCGGCCATCTACGCGCAAGCGCCGCTGCCGCCCGCGCCTCCTCCGTCTCTCGTCGGAGCGTGGACGCTGAACAGAGACCTGAGCGATCAGCCGCAGAGTGAATCAGGCGGCGGCGACCGTCAGGGTGGTCGGACAGGTCGGGGTGGTGGAGGAGGCGGTGGAGGACACCGCGGCGGCTTTGGAGGCGGCGGCTTCGGGGGCGGTGGCGGCGGTGCTCGAGGCGGAAACCCGGAAGACGCTCAGCGCAAACGCAACGCGCTCCGCGACGAGCTCCAGGCGCCCGACCACCTGACCTTCACGCAGTCGGAGACCACCGTCGTCATCACCGCCGGCGATGGCCGCACCACGCGGCTGTCACCCGACGGCAAGAAGATCAAGGATGAGTCGACCGGAATCGAGCGCAAGACAAAATGGGACGCCGGGAAGCTGGTCAGCGAGATCAGCGGACTGTCGGCGGGCAAGATCACCGAAACCTACGGCATCGATGCCGAACACAGGCAATTACGCGTGACCTTGGAGATCGATGGCCCGCAGCGAAAGACGACGCTCGTCCGCGTGTACGACCCCGATCCGCAGTAGCGCGCTACGGCTTGTCGTCGTCGTCGGTCTCCTCTTTGTCTTCCTGATCAGCGGGCTTGCTCGTCGCGAAGTTGTCGATGTCCGCGATCGCCTCGTCGGTGGCGGCGGCATCATCGTCTTCGAGGGTAAAGGACCGGCGCGTCGCCTTGACGGGAATCGGGCCGCGTGGACGTTCTTCGCCCTTCTTGCCTTTCTTCGCGCCCGCCCCGCGTTGGGGTTTGGCGTCGGGACCGAAGTTCCGGCTGCGGTCGGTTGAGGGCGGCCCTCCCGCATCGGAGCGGGGGCCGCCGAACGGAGGCCTGGGCGCGAAACCGCCGCCGGGCCGTGGGCCCGGGGGGCCGCCGGGACGGGGACCGGAAAAGCCTCCAGGCCCGCGATCTTCGCGCGCGCGCGCTTCACTGACGGCGAGCGGCCGGCCGTTGAACGGCTGGCCGTTGAAGCGCTGAATGGCTTGTTCGGCGTGAGCCCGATCGAGGTACTCCACGAACGCAAATCCGCGCGGACGGCCGGTTTCGCGATCGACCGGCAGTACCACCTGAGAGGGTGGAGCGACCGTGCCGAAATACGTCCGAAGGTCGGCTTCGGTTGTGGCGTACGAGAGATTTCCCACGAACAGACGGACAGCCAATCAGTGCTCCTCTAGTGATGACAGTGAAATATCCAGAATGGACGAACCGGGCAGGAAGGCGCAAAAATTCGCAGGGCAGACACGCTGGCAGCCGATCCAGTTGAAAAACCTTACTCGAAGTCTACCATCCTGGCAAGTCGGCATATATAGTTAGGCCCCATGAGGCTGGAGTTTCCGAGGAAGCTCCGCCGCGCCGGCCTGCCGGCCCTTGCCGCCGTGGCCGTTCTGGTCGTGGCCTCGGCCGGGGCGGCCTCCCGCGGTGGGGCGTCTTCATTTGACACGCGCGACCTGAAGGAATGGCTGTCGTACATCGCGTCCGATGACCTGCAGGGACGGGCCGTATTCAGCTCCGGCCTCGGCCTGGCAGCCTCCTATCTCGAACAGCACCTCCGTGAATGGGGGGTCAAGCCTGCCGGCGACAACGGGTCGTACCTGCAGACGGTTCGGGTGCTGGGCGTCAAAACCACGCGGCATTCGACGGTGACCGTCGAGGTGGCAGGCGAGCGCCGGACGTTCGCCGATGGCGAGGCCGTCCGGTTTCCGCCTGACGCGGGCGGCAAGCAGCGTCTGACCCTCGATCGCGTCGAGTTCACGGGCTACGGCCTCGATGTGCCGGCGCTCGGTCACGAGGATTACCGCGGGCGGGATGTGACCGGCGCGGCCGTGGTCTGGCTTGGCGGCGCGGGACCGGCCCGTGTCGACCAGGCGGCGAATCGGGTGCTGCTCGCCGGCCGCAACCGCTACGCGACCGACGATCGTCTGGCGGCCGCCAGTATCGGCGTGGCGGCGACTGCACAAGCCGGACGCGGTGCGCAAGGGCAGGCCGCGGAGGTGGACCCGGCCGCGGCGCCAGCCGCGCCCACGCGAAGGCGAGGCGCCCTGCCAGCCGTCGATTTCACGACCGTGGAACGGCTCGATCGCATGGTCCCGCCAAGGGTCACGGGTACTGATCCTTTCTTCGAATTCCTGTTCAGCCGCGCGCCCGTCAAGTACGGCGAGTTGAAGCGCAAGGCTGACGCCCGAGAGACGCTGCCGGCGTTCCGTCTCGAAGGCGTGACGCTGACCTTCGACGTCAACACCGACTACGAAGTCGTCCGCACGCAGCTCACGCAGAATGTCGTGGGCATTGTCGAGGGCGCCGATCCGCAGCTCAAGCAGACCTACGTCGCGTTCGGCGCGCACTACGATCACATCGGCTATGCGGAGGGCGAGCTCACAAGCGGACCGGATGGACGGCGCCGCGCCGGGGCGCCGGGGCGTGTCACGCCAGGCGCCGAAGACGATCGCATCTGGAACGGCGCCGACGACGACGGATCGGGTACGGTGACGCTGATGGCGCTCGCGCGCGCGTTTGCCCAGGGCCCGCGGCCGAAGCGCTCGATCCTGTTCGTGTGGCACGCGGGCGAAGAGCGCGGCCGCTGGGGGTCGCTCTATTTCGCCGATCGCCCGACCGTCCCGCTCGATCGCATCGTCGCGCATCTGAATATCGACATGGTCGGCCGCAATCGCAACGACGACGCGAGCGAATCGAACACCGTGTACCTGATCGGGTCCGATCGCATCAGCACCGAGCTCGACGCGATCGCCCAGGCGGCCAATCTGACAGCGGCGAAGCCGCTCACGCTGGGCTACCAGATGAACGACCCGTCCGATCCGGAGCAGATGTACACGAGGAGCGACCACTACAGCTACGCGTCGAGAGACATTCCGGTCATCTTCTTCACGACCGGCCTCCATCCGGACTATCACGCCAACACCGACGAGGTGTCGAAGATCGACTTCGCCAAGATGGCGAGGATCGGGGAGTTCATTTACGCGACAGGCTGGCGGCTTGCCACGCTCGACCACGCGCCCGTGCGCGACCATCAGGGAGCACGAATGGGCAAGGCGTTGGCGCCCCTCGCACGATGAACCGGCCGCTTCTCATCATCTTCCTCACCATCTTCGTCAATCTGATCGGCTTCGGCATCATCATCCCGCTGCTGCCGTTCTACGCGGAGACGTTCGGCGCCTCGCCCGTCGTGATCGGCCTGCTGTTTGCGGTGTTTTCGCTGTGCCAGCTCGTCGCGGCGCCGGCGCTTGGCGACCTGTCAGACCGCTATGGCCGCCGTCCGGTGCTCGTGTTCAGCCTGGCGGGGACCGTTGTCAGTTTCGTGATGCTGGCTCTTGCGCACAGCGTGCTGATGCTGTTTCTGGCCCGCATCGTCGACGGCTTGTCGGGCGGCAACATCTCGACGGCGCGCGCCTATGTCGCGGACATCACCGAGCCCAAGGATCGTGCGCGGGCGTACGGGTTGATCGGCGCGGCGTTCGGCCTGGGCTTCATCATGGGACCGGCGCTCAGCGGCATCCTGTCGAAGGTCAGTTACACGGCGCCGATCTGGGCGGCGGCCGGGCTCACGCTTGTGGCGACGGCCATGGCGTGGCAGTGGCTGCCGGAAACCGTTCATCGGGCCCGGGCGGGCGCCGGCAACCCCTTCAGCTATCTGCCGGAGCTGCTCAAACGCCCGGTGGTGCGGCGCGTGCTGACGATCGACTTCATCTACTGGTTCGCTTTCGCGATTTTCCAGACCACGTTCGCGCTCTTCGTCGCGCGGCGGTTCGGATTCGACGCGTCACGGACCGGCTATCTTTTCGCCGGATTCGGCGTGCTGGGCGCGGTGATTCAGGGTGGGTTGATCCGGCCCATCGTACGGCGCGCCGGCGACAAGACCACGTTCGTCGTCGGCGTCGTGTTCGCGGTCATAGGTTTAGTGGCCGCGGCGACGTCGCATTCGGTCGCGCTGTTCGTCCTGTCGCTTGTCCCGTTGGCGTTCGGAATGGGCTTCGGCCATCCCACGGTGTCGAGCCTGGTCAGCCGGGCTGCGCGGGGCGACGAGCAAGGGCGGGTGCAGGGCGCCGCGAGCGCGGTCGAGAGCCTGGGCCGCACCATCGGGCCCGTCTGGGGCAGCGCGACGCTCCAGCGCTACGGTGAAGCCACGCCGTTTCTCACCGGCGCCGCGTTTCTCGCGATGACGTTGCTGTTCGTGCTGGGACATCGCGTCGCCGACGACACCGTGGCCTAGTCACCAGAGGGTCCCTATCTGCAAATCGGCGGCGCGGTGTGCCCGTCGATCTGCGTCAGCACGTTCTGAACGGCGGCCGCGTGGCCGCAGCTGTTCACACGGTACCGAAGATACTCCTGCAGCCAGACGGCGTCGCCTTCGGTATCGACGCTCGAGTACGTCGGGCTGCGCCTGAGGCCGTCACGATACGTCGCCTCGAGCTGGTTCCGGAAGTCGAGCGTTTCGTTGCGTGGCGGAAACAGCACCGCGCCGGTGGAGGGGTTGCCGCAGGCGACCGGCCCCGCAACGCCGTCGAACTGGATCAACACGCGGTCGATGGCCTGCTGGTGCGTGCACCGAGACACGCGATACCGCAAGTACTCCTGCATCCAGACGGCGTCGCCTTCGGTGTCCACGAAGGTCGGCAAGGCCGCACGGCGCAGGCCGTCGCGATACTTCGCCTCGAGCTGATTGCGAAAGTCCAGCGACTCATTCCGCGGCGGGAACGAGACGGTCACCCCTCCGCTGCCGCCGCCCGAAGGTGTCCCGCCGCTCGCCGTGCTGCCATAGAGCGCCGCCGCCCCCGCGATGTCGTCGGCCGTCAGGTGATTGACGTTGCTGACGTGACTGTTCATGACCGCCGACACGCTCTGGCCGTGATCGTCCGGGTGATCGAGACCCAGGATGTGTCCGAACTCGTGCAGCGCCACACGGCGGAGATCGGTCGCGCCCGTCCGCAGGGCGCCGGAGTATGCGTCCCAACTGACGTTCGTGTTGAAAATGACGTCACCCTCGGTGCGTACATCCCGCCGCAGCCAGTTCGTCGTCACCGCCAGCGTCGTGTGGTCGAAGGTCATGCCGTAGACGTCCGTGGAGAAGAACACGTTGTTGACGCCGTTGCCGTCGCCTTTGGCCGCGGTCGAATCGCGGACGGCGATGAACTGGAGGCGGCCGATGTTCTGGTTCCATTCGTCCAGCGCCGATTCAGCCACCGCGCCGTAGCTGCTCGATCCGTCGCTCAAGACGCGCGACGTCGATCCCAGCTGCAGGTGCATCGTGACGGTGCCGTCCGGCCACCTGTCGTCGATGATCACGAAGCTCGAGAGTGTTCGCGCACAGAGCCCCACCAGCACGACGGCCAGTCCCGCCAGGGTCAGGCGGCCGGGCGTCATCGGCCTGCTGCCTGCGCGCGGACCTTGTCCCCAATCGCGCGGACGAACTCGTCGAGTGACAGGGTTCGCGGCGGGGCGATGAAGGCCGGCGGCCGCGCGTTCCCAACCTCGTTCAGGCTGGCCAGCGGACGTCCGTCGTGGGTGCGGACCGTGTCGGCGCCCGTTCGCGGATCCGGCACGATGCGGAATCGGCCGTACATGAACCCGACGAGCGGACTGGCGGGACGGCCGGCTTCGTTGATGAACAGCACATCGCGATCGCCCACGTGGAATGCCGGCATGCCGGCGACGTTGAGCGTGTCGTCGCCGACCGTGCCGCCGAGGAACTCGAACGAGCGCTCGGCGTAGGTCGGACCTTTGAGCGTGCGTTCGATGGATACGGTGACGTCGGTCACGATGGCCCGGCCCGTGCGGGATTCGACCCAGACCGACCGCATGGCCGCGACGCGGGCCACGATGACGCTTTCCGCCCGCATGACCATCTCGTCGAAACTGGGCGCCACGACTGTCGTGGACGACACGGGAAGCACCGCGGCAAACACGGCCGCGGCGCACAGAAGGCTGGTGCGGCGCATCACCCTGGTGTATCGGTCAATTGGCGGGATTTTCATCATCCTGGAGTGCGGTCAGACTGCTGCCGGCGCCGGTTCCGGAGCGGCTGCCGCCGGCAGGTAGATGAGGAACGTCGCGCCGCTACCGGGTTCGCTTGCGACGGTGATGTGCCCCGCGCTTTGCTTGACGATTCCGTACACAATCGACAGCCCCAGGCCCGTGCCTTTGCCCTGTTCCTTGGTCGTAAAGAACGGCTCGAAGAGCTTCGCTTTCGTCTGCTCGTCCATGCCGGTGCCTGTGTCGGCGACGCTCAGCCGGGCGTAGTGTCCCGCCCGTCCCTCGGCCGTCACCTCTGCCGCCGCTTCGTCGAGCTCGATGTCGTCAATGGTGACGGTGATGCGGCCGCCCCCGGGCATCGCGTCGCGCGCATTGATCACGAGATTCAGGACCACCTGTTCGATCTGCGCGGGGTCGGCCATCACCGTGAGCTGCGGCGCATCGCGCACGATGTGCAGGTCGATCTCAGGCCCGATGAGCCGCCGGAGCATCGTTTCCATGCCCGAAACGACGTCGGCGAGCGCGAACAGCCGCGGCCGCGTCGGCTGCCGGCGGCTGAAGGCGAGCAGCTGACGCGTCAATCCGGCGCCGCGCTCGACCGACAGCTTGATTTCGGTGATTTCGCCGCGGAGCGAGCTGTCGGCCTGCACGTCGATGAGGAGCAGATCGGCCGACCCCATGATGCTCATGAGGATGTTGTTGAAATCGTGGGCGACGCCGCTCGCGAGGCGTCCGATGGCCTCGAGCTTCTGCGACTGCCGGAGCTGCTCTTCGAGGACGCGCCGTTCGGTGACGTCGCGGACGAATCCCGTCATCGCGCGCTTGCTTTCCGCTCCGACTCGCGCGACGGTCAACTCGAGTGGGAACTCCGTGCCGTCGGCGCGAATGCCGGTCAGCTCGAGTTGCCGCCGCGACAGAGGTCCGTGTCCGGTGGCCAGGTACTGGCCGAACGCCTCGAGGGCGGTGGCCCGGCCGTCGGCCGGCAGCAGAATCCCGACGTTGCGGCCAAGAATGTCCGTACGCCGGTATCCAAACATCTCCTCGGCGGCGGGGTTGAACTCGCGGATGGCCAACTGCGCGTCCATGGTGATGATGGCGTCGCTCGCGGCGTCGAGAATGGCGCCCTGCTTGGCTTCGCTGTCGACGCCGGCGCGATACATCTTGTAGGTCAGGTAGAGCGGCGCCAGGATCAGCAGCAGCGCGAACCAGATGCCGGAGCGTTCGGTCACGGCAATCACGATGGCCGCGGCCGCGGCGCCGAGCACGTAGCTGGGCCCGCTCGGTGCGAAATCCGTCTTCCAGATCCGCCAGGCGCTTTGCCGGGTCGTCAGGGCGATCGCGATCGCGATCGGCACGGTGTTGACGAAGAAGTACGTGAAGGCCATTCCGATCAGGGGTACGACCAGGGTCACCAGGTCGACCGTCGACGTGGTCCCGCCGAGCCGGCGATACACCTGTCCCGAGGCCTCCACCGTCAGCACGAGAATCGAGACGTTGAACAGCGCGCGGTAGAACGGATTGGGGTTGGCCGTGGACTGATTCAGCCGCGTCTGGCTCCACCCGCTGGCGGCGGCGACGATCATCGTGGCGTGGGGGCCGCGCAGGATGAGCGCCGCGATATCCACGACGTACGACACCGACATGTTCGAGCCGCTGGCGATGGGAAACTGGACCTTGAAGGCCGACGTCAGCGAGGAGAGCAGAACGAGAAGGAGGAGGGGCAGGATCGGGGTGAACGTCGCGCGGGGCACCAGCACCGCAAAGGTGACCGCACCCAGGGCGATGACGCTGATGATGTACCAGCGGGCTCGCGGCGGAAGATCCCGAAGCAACAACTTCAGTATACACAGTGAGGCCGCGGCCGCCGCGGTTGACATCAGTCAAACACTTGTTTTATACAGATGTTTGACATGAAACGCGCAAAAACGAGCCTCGTCCTCCTCGTGCTGATTGGCGCCGGCGTCGGCGCCTACAGGTATCTGAACCGCAGCCCGACGAGCCTCGTTCTCACCGGCATTGTCACGACCAACGACGTCGTCGTCAGCCCGCAGATCGCCGGCCAGATCCGACAGCTCCTGGTCACCGAGGGCGATGTGGTCACGAAGGATCAGCTGCTGGCGGTCATCGTGCCCGACGAGCTGCGGGCCGACAGCGCCTACTACGCGCGCAGCGCCGAAGGCATCGGGTCGCAGGTGCACGAAACCGAGGCGGCGCTCCGGTTCCAGCAACGGCAGACGACCGACTCGATTCAACAGGCGGAAGCGACGCTGGCCTCCATCCAGGCGCAGCAGGCGGCGGCGGTCGCGAATCTCGAGAACGCGCGGCTGGTGTTCGAGCGGACCAAGAACCTGTCGCAGCGGGGCATCGAGACGGCGCAGGCGCTCGATCAGGCGCGCACCGCGCTCGAGGCGGCGCAGGCTCAGCTTGATTCGCTCAAGAAGCAGGTCGACGCCCAGCGCTCGGCGGTGGCGTTGGCGCGCTCGAATGCCGAGCAGGTCGCCATCCGCCGCAGTCAGGTGCAGACCATGCAATTGCAGCAGCAGGCCGCCAACTCGCAGCGCGCGAAAGCCGACGTTCGCCTGGCCTACACCGAAATCCACGCGCCGATCGACGGCATCGTGGACGTACGAGCCGTTCGCGTCGGCGAAGTCGTCAGTCCCGGCCAGCCGGTCGTCACGCTCGTCAACCCGGACGATCTGTGGGTGCGCGCGGACGTCGAGGAGACGTACATCGAGACCATACGACTCGGCGACAAGATGACCGTGCGCCTGCCCTCGGGCGACCTACGCGAGGGGACGGTCTTCTATCGCGGCGTCGATGCGTCGTTCGCGACCCAGCGCGACGTCAGCCGCACCAAGCGCGACATCAAGACGTTCGAGATTCGCCTTCGCGTCGATAACCGCGACCGCCGCCTGGCCCTCGGGATGACGGCCTACGTGCTGCTGCCCCTCAAGTAATGGCCGCCATCGACGTCCGGAACATCGTCAAGAAGTTCGGCGACTTCACCGCCGTGAACGGCATTACCTTCGATGTCCCCGACGGAGAGATTTTCGGTCTGCTCGGCCCGAACGGCGCCGGCAAATCGACGCTCATCCGGATGATGACGACACTCATGCTGCCGACGACGGGCACGGCGATCGTCAACGGCTTCGACGTCGTCAAGCAGTCGGATGGGGTCCGCCGGTCGATCGGCGTCATTCCGCAGGCCCTCACCACCGATCTGGAGCTGAGCGTCGAGGAGAACCTCCTCATCTTCGCCAAGCTCTACGGCGTGCCGAAGGAGAAACGCAATCGGCTGATTCCGCAGCTCCTCGAGTTCGTCGAGCTGACGCAGTGGGCCAAGGCGCAGGTCAAGAACCTGTCGGGCGGCATGCGGCGCCGCGTGGAGATCGCGCGCGGGCTGGTGCACGAGCCGCGGATTTTCTTTCTCGACGAGCCGACGACCGGCCTCGATCCGGTCTCGCGCGTCAACGTCTGGGAGATGCTGCAGCGGATCAAGTCGGAACGGCAGCTCACGATTCTCATCACGACGCACTACATGGACGAGGCCGACAAGCTCTGCGATCGCATCGCCATCGTCGATCACGGCGACCTCAAGGCGCTCGATTCGCCGATGAAGCTGAAGACGTCGATTCCGAGCAACAACGTGCTCGAGGTCAGCTTCGCGTCCGCGCCGCCGGGCTGGATCGAACGGCTCCAGACGTTGCCGGAAGTCGACAGCGTCAACGCGCACGACTCGGTCTTCAGGATCTCGTCGCGCAACGGGCCGGCGACCACCATGGCGCTGCTCGACGCGGCGGCGGTGGCCGGCGTCACGGTGCGATCGCTGGCGGTCGAGAGCACGACGCTCGACGATGTCTTCGTGCACTACACCGGGCGCGACCTGCGCGACGCGCTGCAGGACGCGAAGCCGCAGGAGTCCGCATTCATCATGCGCCGGTAGCTGGAGGGAGACTGTCATGCATCGCACCTGGGCCATCGTCGAACGCGAGCTCCGCCGCTTTCGCCGCAGCCCGATCCTGATCGTCATCTCGATGGTGTTTCCGCTGGTGCAGCTCGTCGTGCTGGGCTACGCGTTCGGCGGCAACGTGAAGCACCTGAAGATCGCCATCGTCGATCAGGACGGCGGCGTGCCGGCAGTGAGAGTCCGCGAGCTGGCCACGGCCGTGGCGGGCGGCGCACGCACGTTCGACGTCGTCCAATACGCGGACCAGGGCCGGGCGGTCGAGGATCTGCGGGACGGGCGGATCAACGGCGTTCTGACGATTCCGCCGGAGTTCTCGCGTCGTGTCCTCTCGAAAAACGATCCGCACATCGCGCTCATCGAGGACAACACCGACAACTTCGTGTCGGCGACGCTCGTGGGCGCGACCGGCAGCCTGATGGCGTCGTTCGTCCAGCCGACCTCGCTCCCGCGCATCTCCGGCGTGCCCCGGCTCGACGTGGTCGAAGTGTATCCGTACGTGCCCTACGTGCAGTATCTGCTGCCGGGAATCATCGTGATGTCGATCTTCATGATGGTGATGATCGGCGGCGGCATCATCTTCATCGACGACAAGGCGCGCGGCCTCCACGAGGGGTATCTCGTGACGCCGATCACCAAGCTCGAGCTGGTGGCCGGCTTCAACCTCTCGGGGACCATCAAGGCCGTGTTGGCGGGCGCTTCGATCATGATCGTCGGCAGCCTCATCGCCGGCATCCCGAACCCGTTCGAGCCGTTCCGGCTGCTCCGCCTGTTTGTCGTCGTCTGCTTCACGGCGTTCGCGCTGATCAGCATGATGTTTCTCATCATGGTCCGCGTGACGGATCCGCTGATGCCGCGCGCGATCTTCGGCGTGCTCAACACGCTGCTGTACTTCCCGAGCGGCGCCATCTATCCGCAGCAGGGATTCCCGACCTGGATGCAGTGGATTGCCGCGGTCGACCCGTTCACGTATTCCGTCCACGCGTTCAAGAGCCTGGTGCTCAAGAACACCGGTTTCGGCGCGATTGGCGGCGACCTGCTGTACCTGACCGTGTTTTCGACGATTTGCATGACCGCGGCGACGCTGCTGTTCAAGCGGACCCTCTAGACCGATGCGAGAACATGATCGACAAACGCGCGAACGTGTGTTGAAGGCCGCGGCGCAGCTGTTCGCGGACCGCGGCTTCAAGAAGGTCACGGTGCGCGACATCTGCCGGACCGCCCGCGCCAACGTCGCGGCGGTGAACTACCACTTTGGCGACAAGGGCGGGCTGTACCGCGAAGTGCTGCAGCTGGCCGCCGACACCATGCGCGCCACCAGCGAGGCGGCGCGCGAAGCCGGGGCCGGACTGCCGGCCGACGAGCGGCTGCGGCAGTACATTCAGGTGTCGCTGTGCCGGGTGATGAAGAACGGCAGCGCCAGCTGGATCTCGCGCCTGATCAACCGTGAGATTGCCGACCCCACCCCCGCGTTCGATACCCTGGTGGAGCAGGGCGTGCGGCCGAGGATCGACGAATCTATCGGCCATCGTCGCCGAGATGCTTGGGTGCCCCGTGGCCGACGAGCGCGTGCCCCGCTGCGTCGCCAGCATCCACGCGCAGTGGATTCTCTTCGTGCCCAACCCGATTGCCTCGCGGTTCCGGCAGAAGCTCCATCTGCGGAGCGAGGATGTGGATCGCGTCGGCCAGCACATCGCGGATTTCTCGCTGGCAGGAATTCGTGCTGTCGGCCGCGGCTCCGCGTGATCGCTCCGCCGGCACGTCAATGCCGGCTGCGGTGCCAGCCGAAGCCCACCGAGACGACGAGCGACGGCGCGTAGCGATCGTCGGTCGCGATCGTGGTGCTGGGACCTGACTTCGAATACACGACCGTGTTCGACGCGACGTGGTAGAACGGCAGGATGGTGTCGGCCTGCACGAACATGCGTAGCGTGCTGGCCCTGGGCCATTCATAGCCGACTGTCAGCTCGCCTTGGAGTCCGCTGCCACCAAAACTGCTCCGGTAGCCGCTGCTGGAGCCTGTGCTGCCACCGAAGTTGGTGAACCCATAACTGACGCCTCCGCCGATGTAGGGCGTGGCATTGGCCGTGGGCTTTATGAAATACAGACCCGCGAGCTTCAATAGCGACGACGCCGAGCCACCATGCGACGAGGCGTAGGGATTGTTTGCCCCGGATGATGACGGCATCTGAGAATTGAGAAAGGAGATATCGATGCCGAAGGAGTTGAGCTCGGCGCGGTAGCCGAACCCAATCGTCGGTCCGCCGTACTGGCCGTCGCCGAAAATTGTGCCGTAGCCGAGGCGCGCGTACCCGAATGAGTCGGACCCGACCAGCTTCGTCCCCTCTACCTGTACGCGTGTCACGTTGGTGCGATCCACGTTGTTGAAACCGGTCATGGGGCGGCCCGTGATTATCGATCGGATCATCTGGCTGTAGAGCGCGGGCAGGTCATCAAGGCCGAGCGCGGTTCCTTCCCGATATCCGTTGGGCCCCGATAAGGTGACCACAATCGTCTCGCCCAGCCTGACGTGAGCCACCGTGTACGGCATCTGGCACCCTTCGGAGCTGACCCGCCAGCCGTTCGAGTTCGAACTGCCTGGCTATCAGGAGCAGGGCCGCGGTTCGATCCTGTCGGGAAAGCGTGTCGTGCGCCTCGTCAACGGTGATGCAGACGATCGCGTCCGGTTCACGCGACTGCGCACGAGCGGCTGTGGGCGCCATCAGCCCGGCCAGGAGCACCGCCGCCGACGTCATTGTGAGTGTCGTCCTCATGTCGGTCCTCCCTTGATATGGCCAACGACGTGGAAGGAAGCGACCTCGAGCGTCGTGCGTCCACTCACTCATGTGAGAAGGGGCGGGAAACCGGCTCAGCGGAGGAGGGGCGGGTCGAAACGGCCTGGCCGGCGCGACCGACTATACTCGTCAGAGTGGAAATACGCGTGAAATGGCGCCGTCAGAACGCAGCGGGAGCGACGTTTTGCCGCTGACGCTCGGTCATTTTGGCGCCGGGGATCCGGATTCGCGCTTTACGTCGTCCTTACTCGATCACCTCGATCGGTTCCGAAAGAGCGTGATCCGGTCGTGCATCGGCATCATGGTCGGCGTCGGTGTGGCGTTTACGTACATCAACCCGATCGTCGATTTCGTCTTCAGGCCAATCCGCAGTGTGTTGCCGCCCGGCAGCAAGATGATCTACACGGTGCCCGGCGAGGCCTTCTCGGTGTACGTCCAGATTTCCCTCATCGCCGCCGTGGTGCTGACCTCGCCGTTCATCATGTTTCAGGTCTGGCAGCTCATTGCGCCGGCGCTCTTCATCAAGGAAAAGCGCTTCGCGCTCTGGTTCATCCTGATGACGTCCGCGGGCTTCATCGGCGGCGCGGCCTTCAATCACTACATCGCGTTCAAGATGCTGATGCTGTTTTTCGGCAGCTTCAACTCGACGCAGCTGGCCTTCATGCCGCGGCTGGACGACGTCTTCGACATGTATACGAGGATGCTGTTCATCATGGGCATCGTGTTCCAGATGCCCACGCTCGTGTTCTTTCTGGCCAAGATGGGCCTGGTGACGGCCCGTTTCCTGGCGACAAAGATCAAATACGCGATCCTCGTCATCTTCATCGTCTCGGCCGTCGTCACGCCGAGCGGCGACCCCTACAACCAGACGATTCTCGCCTTGCCGATGATGGGACTTTACGTCTTCAGCATTCTCATCGCGTGGATCTTCGCGCCGGTCACGAAAAAGGCGGCCACAGACGAATAGTTCAAGGGGTTTGCACGTCATTCTGACGACGGCCACCCCCCGGGGCGACCTACGCCAAGACTGCCGCGTCTCAGTTCACGGCGAAGCAGTACCAAGCGGCCGGCGCCACCGATCTGATTGAAATTCATCTGACTGCATCCCGGCGTCAGGTGTGACGAATTCCACGAGGGCACGATGTTGCCCTTGTCGGCGTGCCCCACGCGGGCGGACGGCTGGCCCGGCGGCGGCGGATCCGGCGGGGCGCCTTGAGTCGTGCCGGCCGCGCTGCTGGTCCAGTTGTTACACGTGTAATCAGAAGTCGCGCTCGGCGTCGTATAGGCACGTCCTTCAAGCGTCGATCCGGTCAAGATGTCGTGCTCGCTCCCCGGAAAGACGTTCGGAATTGGCTGGCCCTTTTCGTCAATGGAATTCGCCACGCCGATGAAGTTCCCGATCCGGGCCTGTTCAAGTGTGTCGCCGTGCAGTTCGGCCACGCCTCTCGCGATGACCTGGCCCCGCTGGTTGTACCACGGGCCATTGCCGATCCGATCGCGCGCGTTGACCGCGTTCGGGCCTTGGGTGCTCACGTAAGCGTGCCACGTGACATTGCCACGGCCGGCGGCGGTCGCCAGTGTCTGACAGTGGGCGTCCGCGCCCGCAAGGCCGCCCAGGTCGCCTCCGCGGCCAAGACCCACGCTCGTCACAAAGAACGACATCGGCTGCTGTGGGCCGCGCCCGGGCGCGCCGCGTCCAGCAACCGCC
Organism: uncultured Acidobacteriota bacterium; assembly: GCA_963755195.1. Lineage (GTDB taxonomy): Bacteria > Acidobacteriota > Vicinamibacteria > Vicinamibacterales > CAVVIG01 > CAVQJU01. The sequence goes on from CAVWIZ010000006.1 coordinate 453,116, forward strand.
CCCTGTCGAGCGGCGCCACCAGCCGGAGGGGCCGGTGCCGGCGGATTCTGCTGGCCACCCACAACGGCAACGATGGCGGCGGCTGTCGCGATTGTGGCCGCCATCGAAACGAGTGGCGTTTTGATCATGCCTTCTCCTCAAGAGGTTCGAAGGGTTCAACTCGAACCTCTCGGACCTATTTCCGGCATTCGCCTGGCGCGGCGCTAACCCGCGAGACCTTGAACGTCGGCAGCACCTCCCCCGTGCCGGTTCCCCTGGTCGCGCCGTCGATTGCCGCGACGTGGGCCTTGCCCGGGTCGATCGCCCCGGCCTGGCCGGCGATATTGGGCGATGGTGTCAGTCCGCCCACGATGCGAATCCGGCGCGTGTCGACGATGCCGACAACCTGGACGGGCTGTCCCAGGAACTTGTTCACGCTCCGGCCGGTCACGTGGTATTTGGTGCCGTCGACGAGGTCGGTGAACGTGAACTGCTGGTTCGACGTGGCGTCGCGGGTGACGCACCCCAGCATCGTCATCTCCTTGTCGGCGTCGCGCTTGGCCGGTGGGGACGAACTGTTCTCAGGGTCGGTCTGCGCCGCCAGCGTGACTGTGACGCCGGCAAGGATGAACGCCAGTAGATGATGTTGCATAGATAGACTCTAACGCCTTTGCGGCGGACGCCCAAGCAGGGAAACCGCGCTGGTTGACATTGCCAGGGGTCCAGGCCGACAATCCGCTGGTCTGCGCCTCCCCATCGGACTGAGGAATTTGCAGCAGGGCTTCGGGGTTTTCACCCGGGTCAACCACGTTTCAGAGTGCCGCCTGTGTTACGCGACTGTATTAAAGACTGTATTAAAGGGAGATACGCGATGAGAACTCGTCACATGCACACCACGGCGCCGCTGGTTCTGGCGGCTTGCCTGCTGGCCACCACGGTTGCCGCGCAGGCGCCGGCCGCGGCGCCTCCGCCGCCCCCGAGCGTGAAGGTGGGTCAGCCGGCGCCCGACTTTTCCGCCAACTACCTGACCCTGGGTGAAAACGGCCGGCCGGCGTTCAAGTCGATCAAGCTGAGCGACTACAAGGGTCAGAAAAACGTGGTACTCGCCTTCTTCCCGGCGGCCTTCTCGCCCGGGTGCACGAACGAGATGGCCAAGTACCAGGAGACCTCGGGCCAGTTCAACACGAACAACACGGTGATTCTGGGCATGAGCGTGGACAGCACGTGGGCCAACCGGGCGTTCGCCGACAAGCTGGGCGTCAAATTCGACATCCTGAGTGACGCGAGCCGCGACATCAGCCGCTCTTACGGCGTGTTCGACGACAGGGGCCTGGTTTCCCGCCGCACGACGTTCGTCATCGACTCCAAGGGGATCGTGCAGAAGGTGTTCATGGCGCAGGAAGCGCTGGACCCGGCCCATTCACTCGAGGCGTGCGCGCTCCTGAAAGAGGTCAAGTAAGGGCGCGATTAAATAGGGCTAAGGGCTAGGGCTGAGGGCTTTTCTGGCTCAGTCGTTGGCCCTAGCTCTGAGCCCTTAGCTCTTAGCCCTTAGCCTCTCAGCCCGTCAGCCCCTAGTCCCTAGTCCCTAGCCCCTAGCCCCTTCTCAATACCGTCTCTTCTGCTGGCGCACGATGTCGAATGTCGCCGTATCGGCGACAGCCATGACGGCCATCACACCTGCCTGCACCGGATCGGTGACGACGAGATCGGCGGCGTCTGGCACACTGCCGGCCATATTCAGTGAGATCACGATCAGGCCCTTCGCGCGGACGTCCTCGACAGCCGTGGTGATGTCGCCGCCCATGAGTGCGCCGGCCAGCACGAGCAGCCGAACCCGAGGCAGCAGCACGACAGCCCGAACGGCGGCCGCCAGCTCCTGTTCCCCGACGAGCGGGATCGTGTCCACCGAGATGCGTTCGCCCCGAATATTGTGGCGGTCGGCTTCGAGGATGGCGCCGATGGCCACCTGACCGACCTGCGCGCCGCCGCCCATGATCACGATTCGTTTGCCGTAGATTTTGGCGAACGACGGCGGCAGATCGACACGCTTCACGCCGGGCACACTCTTGAGGTCGGCCACGATCTCGGTGACGGGACGGTCACACAGGAACTCGAAGTAGATCTCCGCGTCGCGGTCCGCGTGCTGGACGATGTCGACGTGAGCGATGTTCGCGCCGTAGCGTGCGAGCACCTGCGTCAGGCCGGACAACATGCCCGGCTGATCGGTGACCGTCGTCAGGACGACATGCGAAGCCATATATAATCCCCGCCATGAACCGCTATGCTTCGTTCCTGGGCGATCGCGATCCGCTCGAAGTGATCGAGCAGACACCAAGAACCCTCTCTGGCCTCGTGATGCAGTGCGCCCCGGCCAGCATGGAGTGGCGCCCGGCGCCAGGAAAATGGAATGCGCGCGAGATTCTCTGTCATCTCGCCGACTGTGAAATCGCCTTCGCGTTCCGCTATCGCCAGACGCTGGCCGAAGATCATCACGTCATCCAGCCCTTCGACCAGGAGCGATGGGCGGGGATGTACGGCGGCCTCGGCACGCGATCGGCGCTCAGCGCGTTTTCGGCGCTGCGCGAGTGGAACCTTGCGCTGATCGGATCGACGTCCGCCGAGGCGATGGCCAAGCCCGTTCGGCATCCCGAACTCGGCGAGATGACGTTCCGCGTGATTGTCGAAACGATGGCCGGCCACGACCTGAACCACCTCGCGCAGCTCGACCGAATCGTCGCCGGCTTCGCCTCCTGACACCACGATCACCGCCGTGCACGCGGCGCGCGCCCGGAAATGTCTGGCTCTGCGTGCTCAGCGAGCGCCGCGGTGTACGTGGCTATCGCCTCGCCGGATCGTTTTTCGGATCGACGTACGTCGTCCCCGACGGCCCCGTCCCGGAAATCTGAATCACCACTCCGGTCGCTTTCGTCATCGCGAAGTGATCCGTGCCCGGCGGCTCGGTGTAGAAGCTGCCGGGCGGGAGCCGCTTCAGGGCTCCCTCGCTGAATTCCCGGCCGTACCCGAAATACCAGTCGCCCGAGATGACCGTTGCGACGCGATCGTCGGGATGCTGGTGCGCCTGAATTTTCGTGTTCGGTCCGACGCGCAGGAGAATGGTGTAGAGCCCCGCCTTGGCCGGGTCGCCCTTGAGCGTCACGGTCTGAATACCCGAAACGCCCGACGAGCCCACGAGGGCCGTCCCCGTCGATGCGCCCGAGGGCCACGCGACCTCGGCGGGCGTGATCCGCTTTTGCGGATCTTGCGCCGCAACCGCAGCGGCGGCCGTCACCGCCGCGGCCAACATGCCGATCCCCACCGTGCATCGCACGATCGTCATCTTCTAACCCCTACCCCTAACCCCTAACCCCTAGCCCCTAGCCCCTGGCCCCGAACCTCTAACTTTCAACTTCCAACTTCCAACTTTCAACTTACTTTGAACTTTCAACTTTGAACTTTTCACTTTCTGCTACGGTCGTTGGCTCGCCGGTGGGACAAGGCCGTTGAGCCGGAGGTACACCACCATCTGTCCGTAGGTGTCCTGTGTGTGGCCAACGAGGAACGTGATGATCCGCGCGCGCGTCGAGGGGCCCATCCACGGCGGTCCCTGAATGCTGCCAGCCATCGTCTGATCGGTCTGTTCCTTGATGATGGCCGTGCCGTAGTCGAACGAATCGGCCATCGCCTTCATCACGTCGGCCTTCGAGGTCGCCTTCATGTTGATTTGGGGCGCTGCCACCTTCGAGCCGAGAGTCTGCAGCACCATCAGGTTGATCTGGGCGATGTGCAGGACGTGCTCCCCAAAGCTGCGTTGGGCCGGCGTGGCTTTGAACGCGTACTTGTCCTCGGGCATTGCGGCGGCGATCTTGGCGAGCGTGTCTTTTTGGCCGGCCCATTCTTTCAGGAAGTCGCCCTGAAGGGAGGCGGTCTGAGCGGCCGGTCTGGCGGTCGTCAGCGCGACGGCTGCTGCGATCAATGCGAGCGAACGGATGAGACGCGTCATGAAAAGGCCTCCTCGTTAGTTGCCGAACGAGGGATTATAGCCCGACGGGAACCGTGAACCCTGAACCGTGAACCCTGAACCTCATGACTCCTGATCCCACCTCCTTTCATGCCTTCGAACAGGCCGGCTGGCAGCAGGCCGCCGACCATTACGGCGACGCGTTTGGCCCTCTGACGAGTCAAACCATCGCGCCGCTCGTTGGCGCCCTCGGTGTGAAGCCGGGCACGCGCCTGCTCGACGTCGCGTCGGGGCCGGGCTATGTCGCGGCCGCCGCGGCGGCGGCCGGCGCGACAGTCGTCGGCGTCGATTTCTCGTCGGAGATGGTCGGCCTGGCCGCGCGACGGTATCCCGGGCTTCGATTTCAAGAGGGCGATGCCGAGTCGCTGGCGTTTCCGGACCAGAGTTTCGACGCCGTGGCGATCAACTTCGGCGTCCTGCACCTGGCGCGTCCCGACACCGCGCTCGCGGAAGCGTGTCGCGTACTGGTCCCGGGAGGCCGCTGCGCGCTGACCGTCTGGGCGCAGCCCGAGGTGTCGCTCGGCTTCGGCATCGTCCTTGGCGCCATCGAAACGCACGGTCGCATGGACGTGCCGCTGCCCGCCGGACCGTCCTTCTTCCGGTTCAGCGACGCAGACGAGGCCGCACGAAGCCTGACGGCCGCCGGGTTCGTCGAACCGCGTGTCGAGCAGATCCCGCTCGTCTGGCATCTCGATTCCGCGGACGCGCTGTACGACGCGTTCGTCCAGGGCGCCGTGCGGACAGCGGCGCTGCTGAAGGCGCAAACGCCGCAAGCCCTGGCCGCGATTCGCCAGGCGATCATCGAAGCGGCCGAGGTCTACCGCCGCGGGACGATCATCGAGCTCCCGATGGCGGCCGTGCTGTCGTCGGCTACCAAGCCAGCCAAGATCGCGGCTTGATCGTCTAATGACGAGGATTCGCAAGGAGGCCAGATGAAACTCGCATTCCGGTTGCTCTTGACGATGTGCGTACTCGGCGCCGCGGTCGCGGCAATACAGGCACAGGACGTGTTCCAGCCTGGCGACGGCGTGACGCTGCCAACCGTCGTCAAGGAAGTGAAACCCGACTACACCGCAGAGGCCAAGGCTGCACGCATTCAGGGCAACGTCCTGCTTGCGACCGTGGTGCGTGCTGACGGATCGGTTGGCGACGTGACCGTGGCGCGATCGCTCGACAGCACATTCGGCCTCGATCAGCAGGCCGTCAAGGCGGCGAAGCAGTGGGAATTCAAGCCTGGGATGAAGGACGGCAAGCCGGTCGCCGTGCGCGTGAACCTGGAGATGACCTTCGCGCTCAAGTAGCGCGGGCTTTTCAGGCCCGCGCATGGCTAACCGGCCCGCCCCGCGAATGGATCATCGTCACGAGTGGCTTTCAGGACTCGTGCCTTCACCGCCTCGTCATCCGGGTTGACGAAGATGATCCGCAGAGTCTTGTGGCCGCTTCGGCGCACGACTTCAAGTACCTCCGGCTTCTGACCTGGCTCTCGCGGAACGGCGCGAACCACATCGAGCCCATCAGCCGTGCCGTGCGAGCGTGTCGATTACGCCATCCAGCTGCGCGCATTGATGAACCGACGCTTCCGACGCGTTTCGCACCAGAATAGCCGGTAGACCTGCCGCTTCGGCTCCGCGCACGTCGGCGAAGAGGCTGTCGCCGACCATCCAGACTTTGGCCTCAACAGGCAGGGTAGCAACAACCCGGCGAAACGCCTCGGGGTGGGGCTTTTCGACGCCAGTCGCGGCTGATGTGTGGATGGCCTCGAAGTGTCTATCGAGAGCCGAGCGCCGACACGAGCTGGGGTAGTTCCGGCACGTGGTTGGAGAGAACAACGTGGCGCCACCCGAGGACCGAGAGCCGCGTCAACGTCGGTACCACATCGTCATAGACGACCCACGCCGTGGCATCGAGATAGGCACCCCGAACCTGTCGCGCTAACGCAGTGGCGCGATCATGGCCAACACGCCCCACTTGATGAAACGCGCGTGCGAACACCGGTTCGAGCCGTTGCCACCACGCGTCGGCTGCCTGATTGGCGATCCGGATGACCTCCGGCTCGTGCCAAGGAAAGCCGGCGTTCATGAATGGTCGAATAGTCTCGCGATCCACGCCGTGCGCCAAGTCCGCCGCCCGCAGGACGGCCATGACCGTATCGGTCCACTGGCCCGGGCGATGAGCCAGCGTTCCGTCGAAGTCCCAGAGCAGATACCTGGCGGAACTCGTCATGTCTTCAGTGCACCTGACACAGCGCTAAGGCACGCTGCCCCTCCCGCGCACCCTGCGGAGGCGCATGACGGCTTGCACGAGTCCTTTGAGCCACATGAGCAGCACGCCCCCGATCGCAACCGCCCACGGCATGTACCTATTGATCTGCTGTCTCGATAGCTCCGCTTCTAGCGCCAGCCACCCAACTGCAACCGTGGTTAGGACGAAGCAGGTTGCCGCGGACCAAAGCCTGTGGTTCCACATTTCCTGAGTGAATAGCTCACCGAGTGTCACGTCCGTGGCCACAGCGCGATCGAGGACTTGACGGACGGTGTCACCAGCCGCCTGCTGCAAGCGAAGCGCTGCCGGCAGAGAGTTTCGGGATACCTCGCAGTCAGTCTGCAGGTCGAAGACACTCCAGTTGAGCTGCTCCGCCAGCTGGAGCGCCGTCTCCATCGCGACTGGCCCCGCCTTGTCCAGAAACGGGTACGGGACGGCAATGAGCGCCGAGTTCACAAATTCTGGGGACTCGGTCCATGCCTCGTCGTTGTCTTTCGTCTCGTGACCGACATCAATCGAGAAGTGGAGACCCGCGTCCCGCCGATCGAGAACGAAGGCAGTTGAGCCCATTCTGGTCACGCCGGGCAACGTGACGACGAGCGACGCCATCACTTCCAGTGGCACGCCCTTCGCGTAGGCTGGCTTCGAACGGACCTGCAGGTCGTAGCTCACCCTCGCTCACCCCCTCTGTCCGCATGAACGTGCGGCTTCAGGGGGCGCCCCACAGTTGACAAACATCTTCAGATCCTGAGACGCCCGGAAAAAAGCGGGACATGTTGTCGCCACACACCTTGCCGACCATGTCATTCAGGTAGGTCCCTTCAACCAGGGAGTCGAGTCGACCAGACCAGGTGCTGCGATTCAAGTGTCCGCGCTGCGTGTCGAGCGATTCGCGCGGGATTTGCAGAAACCCGGCGAGGGCGGAGTATGACTGGTTTAGCTCGTGGGTCCTGAGAATGAGTCGTCGGCCTGGCGGGAGAGCCCGTGCGCAGGCATCCACATGACGGTTCCATGCGTTCAAGAAGGCGGCTAGAGAATAGACGCCGCAGGTTTCCAGTGCCCGATCGTCGCGGGTGTGAGGATAACGCTCTGGCTTGAACCACCAATCCAGAAAGGAGCGGACATCGGACGGAATCTGGCGACTGCTTAGATGTCCGACGATTGACTGAAGCCAGGTGTACGGGTCTCGAACGAGCACGATGAACCGGGAATGCGGAAACACGGCGAGCAGGCGACTGATGATGAACTGATTGGCCCAGGCGATGTCATATTCAAGATTCAGTCGGCGGTCCCGCCCAACGAGATAGGCGTCCACGGCAGCTGCGTCGAGTTCGCCGCGCGCCTCCCGCAGAATCAGATCTAGGAGTTGCTCACGCTCCGGTTCATGAGCTGCGCGGTAATGCGTCGCCAGCAGGCCGCACACCGAGGCCGTCCCGGACTTCGCCTGCCCGACACAGAAGGCTCTCACTGCTGGGCCGGAAGGACTGACTTCGCTCATTGTGACTTGTCGACCTAACGACTGCGCATCACCAGCGGCGCTCCGCATTTACGTCTGCCGTCTGGTGCATGCGCTGTTAGGCAGCAGAGGTTCCAGCAACTGCTTGCCACTTGAATCGGTTAAAGATGTTCGTAATCGTTTGATTGCCCGTGCCTGCGTTTCCCTGGAACATTACCCAACTTTTGAAGACCGGCCAATGCCTGAATGCCCTAATGTTTGCGACGGCCAGGCGCTCACATAATAGATCGTTGGAATTGAGCGCGTTCCAGTACCTTTCAAGGCCGTCAGCGATTCTGGCTGGCATCGGTGCCAAGAGTTCAAAGTCGAGCGACGGCAACGAATTGCTGTTGCCTTGACCATGCGCGGCGAAATGCCTGAGTGCAACGAGCGCGTCGACTGAGTAGCTGGCGGCACTCGTCTTGACGATTTCTTGTGTGTCCGGCACAGTGTCCGGCTGAGAAGACACGAGCCACTTGAAGCCCGTTTTCAGATCCTTCACGCTTCCGGTACTCTTCTTGTTGCCATTGACGCAGCGCCCGAGAAGCTCGACACCAGCTGAAAAGACCGTGTACGCCGGGATGAACGTCACCTCACGCGGACCCCGATGCGAGAGCAAGATTTGCACGGACTCGCAAATGTCGTGCGTAACACCGATGACGTAGGCGGCCTTGACCGTCAGTGGATAGAAGCCTGGATGACCCATAGCCTCTCTGTTGACCTCGAGCCACAAAGCTTCCTGGTCTGCCCAACCTGGGCCGAAGTCCTTTGGTGTTTTGACCTTCACGTTGACGGGTGCTTCTTCCATTTTCAAACGCCTTCACCGGAGTCGATTCCTGCTGCCTAGACAGTATGGCTGTCACGGCTCAGTAGTAGCGGCGCCCAGTCGACGGCCGCCTGCGCGGGCCCGCTATTGAGGGGGGCCTGCTCGGCGGCGAGTAGTTCGACGGGACCGCGCTGAGATCGCGCCAGAGCAGCATAGACCTACCTCCTTGTCACATCGTGGATTATGTGTCGCGTCTCACGGCGTCACAGGGCCACACACAAGGAGGTAGGTCATGGAGAACCGTGGCATGTTCGTAGGGCTGGATGTCCACAAGGAAACGATTGACGTCTCGATCGCGGACGGCGAGCGCCACGGCGAAGTCCGCCACTACGGCGTCATCGCGAGCGATCTCGAACCGCTCGACAAGGTGGTACGTGCGCTCCGCGCGCCCGACCGCCGTCTGCACTTCGTCTACGAAGCTGGCCCGTGTGGGTTTGGGATCTATCGCCATCTGACCAAGCGCGGTGAAGACTGCGTCGTGGTCAGTCCGTCGATGATTCCGAAGCGCAGCGGGGATCGGGTGAAAACCGATCGTCGCGATAGCCAGATGCTCGCGCGCCTGCATCGCGCCGGCGAACTCCGGGCGATTTACGTCCCCGACGACACCGACGAAGCCATGCGGGATCTCGTCCGTGCGCGCGAGGACGCGGTCGGCGTCGGCACGCAGGCCAAGTACCGACTGAAGGCGTTCCTGCTGCGGCAGGGGCGCCGCTATCCGGGGCGGGAGGGATGGACGCTCCCGTACCGCCGCTGGTTGACCGACCTCAGTTTTCCGAATGCCGCCCAACACATCGCGCTCCAGGAATACCGCGACGCGATCGCCGAAACCGAGCAGCGGATCGACCGGCTCACGGAGCAACTCCGGCAGCTCGCGCCGTCGTGGCGCTGGGCGCCGGTTGTCGCCGCGCTGCAGGCGCTGGGCGGGGTGTCGTTCCTGACTGCCGTTGCGCTCGTCGCCGAACTCGGCGACCTCACGCGCTTCCGGCATCCGCGCGAGCTCATGGCGTATCTCGGGCTCGTGCCGTCGGAACATTCGAGTGGGCCCGCGGTCCGGCGCGGGGCGATCACCAAGGCCGGCAATCCCCACGTCCGCCGCTTGCTCGCCGAGTCGGCCTGGGCGTATCAAGGGATTCCCCGGATTGGGCGCCAGCATGCGTACCGGCAGGAAGCCTTGCCGAAGGTCGTGTGTGACATCGCGTGGAAAGCTCAACTCCGGCTGACCACCCGCTTCCGGCGCCTGGTCGCGCGAGGGAAGGCCAAACCGAAGGTCGCCACCGCGATCGCGCGCGAGCTCTCGGGGTTTGTCTGGGCGATTGCGCGGGAGGTGTCGCCCCCGGCGCGGTAACTGGCGGCGCAGGGACAGGACGTGGTCGCTCATCGATCGGTTCGGCGGCACGGTGACCAGGTGGAGAATCCTCGAGGTCGTTAAGGGCGGCAGCTTCGGCTGCGATGTCCGTGCCTAGAGCGAGGCAGCTCCGCGACGCACAGAAGTCTGGCGGTATCCAATCCGCGAATATCAGCAGCGTCAACCGTCGCTAAAACATCGTGCCGCCGGACCGATCGATGAACGCAGACTGAGAAACGGCAGAATGATCACTCACGATGCTGAGGGACGGGAAGGCTTTGCTGACTTGACAGGTGACAGCCATATCAACGACAGCCGCTCAGCCGCGAGCGGCGTTTTGCACGGTTCGAACTGCCCAACGTCACGGGGCCGCTCGGCGGCTGCAGCGGCCTGTTAGACCGCGCTATTTGACGTTGCCGTCACTCAGATCCGCTCGGAGTGTTTTCATGAAATTCGGGTGTGCTTCGCCCCAAGCGAGAGCCCTCTTCCAAGCCTCCCGCAAGTGCTCGTCACCTGCCCAATGCTCGAACAACGGTCTCAGTCTCTCCTGTTCAAGCACGTGTTCCAAGAACCCTTGTTCGATCGCCCGCCGAACTTGCTCATCTCCTCGGCGAAAGGTGTCGGTGATGGCGGCGGCCGATTCCGCCAAGATCGCCGTTCTGTCCTCTTGCATGCTCGCCAGGTGATCGAACCAACCCTCGAGTTGACCGGCCGCGTCGTACCGTGTCGACAGTGAATCATCCTGCGGATCTTCCTGGATGCATCGAAGTAAGTACGCTCGGATGACCGCACACGTTTCCTCCGGTTCGAGACGTGGTTCGATCCGGTGCCACGCCTCGTCAGTCAGTCGGTACAGTGAAGAGAGTTCTGCGAGGTTGTTGGCACGCCGGATCCATTCACGGACTCGTGGCCGGGGCAACGAATCAGCAGATCTTAATGCCGCTAGGATGTCCGCGTTCAAATCGTCCATCGATCTGGTTTTGTCGGTCTAACGTTCAAATGAGCCGCGCGCCGGCGGCGTCATGTCGCACAGCCTGTCAGGCGCGTCGGCTCCATTTGAAGGTTAGCCAGCCCGTTCTTGTGCTCGATCGGCATTGCCAGGAGTTACCTCTTCATCTGGGGCAAGCTCGCATCAATGGCCGCGCGATACTCATCGAAACCCCTGATTCCGTGAATCGAGGCTGCCTCTTCCTTGGTACGGCCGTCGAGAACGGCAATCGTGCCTGTTGACCCGGCATTGTCATCGAAGAACTTCTCAAGTCCGAGTCTCTTGGCTTCGGCTCTGCTCCGGTCCGTAGTCGCCTGATTCGTAAAGTCGAAAACCACAAAGTTCGCACGCCCTGAGTACGCCACTTCGATTTGCGACCAGACCGTCTTGGTCAGCATGCAGATCGGACACCATTTGGCGTGGAGTTTCACGACGTACGGTCTGCTTGTGTTGGAGGCTTCCACAGCAGAGATCGTCGGCACGATCGGGGTTGCGTTCCGGACGCACATGACCGAGGCGACGGCAACCAGCGCAACCGCCAAGAACAGTACGACGAGAAGCGCGTTCTTGATCATGTGGCACTCGATATGTGGCAACGCTCTGTCTGGCTGTTCTTGGAGTAGACGGACAAGTCAACACGCAGGCTATCTAGAACGCAACGCGGCCGATCGACGCAAACATCTCCAGTAACGGCGGGATGTTAGCATGGGCGCCACGATCTCCAGCTTCCCACGATAGGCCGCGGCGCCCGAACTAGACTGCGGTGGGCCGCCAGCCTAAGAGCGCAAAAGGCCGCTCGACGAGAGCCTTCAAGCCGCTGAATGAGCGCCGGTTGTGCGACCGAACGCCGCCAATGAAGCGACGAGATAGACTGCGAATGCCCGCAGGAACCGTTGAGGTTTGACCAATTAAAGCCGATCGAGCCAACCGTGCAGCGATTGCCACCGCCTTCTGGATCACTGACTTGTGCAAGTGAAGGCAGACGCAATCATCGGGCTCAACCCAGTGAGGAACGTCGGAGAGTGCCCGATCACAGGTGTTGCCACCCGCTCGTGACATGGCAACGGCGCGCTGGTGACACACGCCGCGCGGGCGTCGCGCTCCGGTGCCTCGATTCGGCAAACGATAGAAGTCGGCGCGACGGTTGGTCGCACCAAAACACGCCGCCGGCCACCGCCGCGAGAGGCCACACTTGGCCCGAGCGCCAAACACTAATCAATATTGCCGGCGACGTGTTTTGCCGAGCCGATCTTCGTGTTTGCGGAATCGAGGCGCCGGAGCGCGACGGCCATCGGCAGCGACGCACATACGTTTAGTTACTGGCTGGCGGCGATCTCATCGCGATAGCGGACAATGCTGCGCATGAAGGTCCCGGTGCTGACCGTGTGCGCCCAGCCCAGGTCGTCGAGCTTGAGCTGGGCGGCCAGCTGGTCGTTCGAGACTTTGCTGCGCACGAGCTCCCGCATCCGATCGTTCATCGTCTTCAGCTTGGGAACATAGGCTCGAACATCGTCCCTGGTGAGCACGCGGCCGTGGCCCGGAATCACCGTGTCGAAGTCGAGCGTCATCAGGTGCTCGAGCGTCTTGACGAATTCGACGGCGCTTCCGCCGTTGTCGTAATCGATGACCGGCATCCCGTCGATCACGAGATCGCCCGTATGCACGGTCCGCAGGTCGGGGAAGTAGATCACCGTGTCGCCGTTGGTGTGGCCCCGCCCGAAGTACAGCATGCGCACTTCGACGCCGCCGAGGTGAATCGCCTCCTGATCGGTGAACGTGATTCGCGGGGGGCCGGGCTGCTTGTTCCTGAGGATGTTCTCGCGGACGTTTCTGTGCGCGATGATCTCGATGCCGAGATCCATCACGGCGCCGTTGCCCCCGATGTGGTCGGCATGGTGATGACTGTTGAGCAGGTACTTGATGGGCTGCGAGGTGACGCTCTTCACCCTGGCCATCACGTCCGGGACGTTCTGGACGAACTTGTCGTCGACGACGATCGCGCCTTCCGGGGTGACGCGAACGGCCACGTCGCCCGGTTCGTGCAGCAGGCCATCGTCCGTGTTCCGGCCGTTGCACCCGCCCGGCGCGCACGGATCGAACGGCCCGCGGATGACGTACAGGTTGGCTTTCACCTGTTCCACCCGCATCGGCTGCGGGGTGAGCCCGGCGGGCGGCGACGACTGCGTCGCGCCTCGCGCGGCGACGAGCGAGAGCACGGCGACCGCCGCCAGCGCGAGTGAGGTACGCATCAGGTTCCCTCGTCAGGCTGCGGCCCTGAAAGGGGCCGCGCTACGTGACTACTTCGACATCGAGGTGACGTCGTAGTACGACGCGATTTGGCCCCGGTTGAAGGCCTTGAGCAACTCGGCAACCGAGCACAATCGCGTCTGGGCCCGAAAGCCGAACCCCGTTCCCGTCGGCTGATAGCCGCGATTGGAGATCGACCGGATGAACGTGGTCTTGGCGTCGATCGGCAGCGTGGCGACGTTCGCGTAGTACTTCCGCCAGTTGACGTCGCTCTGGAACAGATACTGCTCGACGTTTGACGTGTAGATGGCCGTGACGGTGGCGTCGTGGCTCTTCAGATACCGGCCGACCGAGCGCAGGGCCTTCGGTCCGGCAAAGTCTCCCGTCAGCGGCACGATCGCGTTGCGCTTTTCCATATCGATCAGGATCCGGAAGTTCTCCTCGGTGGCGAGGTAGCTGCGATGCTCGCCCTGGCCGTCGGTCTCGGTCATGAGCGTCGAGTACGTGGGAAAGCGAAATCCGCCGCCGAATGCCGCGCCCGAGAACGAGTAGTTCAATTCGGGCCCCGCCTTGTAGAACGCGCTGTACACGTACTCGAGGCCGCCGATGTCCTCCTGGGTGAGCGCAAACTTGTGAGCCTTGACCAGATGGTCGGTGGCGGCCTGCAGATTGCGCTGGTACAGCTCTTCGCTCGGCGCCGCCAGCGCGTAGGCGTCGATCAGTTCTTCGACCGATGTCTTGTCGGTCAGATTCACCGGGCGCGGCCGCGCGAACAGGCGCGAAAGAAAGTCCGCCCGATCCGACGACAGCTCGATGAACGCCTTGTAGAGCAGGTGCAGGTTCATGTTGCCGCGGCGGATGTCCACGATGAACGCGAGCCGCGGGCGGAGCGCCACGAGGTACGTGAAGTTCTGCTCGGGCCCGACGCCGAGGTAGACGCCGCCGGTCGGCAGGTTCGCCTGCAGCGTCGGGATGACGTGCTGATACGCGTTCTCGTTCGACAGCAGGTTGTCCGATCGGAAATAGCCGTTCGGCTCGGAGAAGTCGTCCACGAGCCGCCAGAACTCCTGGTCGGTCAGCTGCGCGGGCACGCTCCTGGCCGACAGCGTGCGCCCGTACGTATAGAGAAGGACGGCGCCGCACATCACGAGCGTCGCGAGCACGGCGGCGAGCCTGCGGCGATGCATCATTGGCCGATGAACTCCCTGGCAAAACTGATGAAGCGATCCACGTCCGCGTCGTTGCTGACGAGGCCGAGCGACACGCGCACGGCGCCGGTGCTCTTGCCGTCGATGCACAGCTTGAAATCGTCGACGGTCATGTGCGTCTGGTGCTCGGGCTGCCGGAAGCACGACGACAGCTCCGTCCCCGTCAGGCCGAGCGCGATCTCGCCGCCGCCGGGATTGCAGAAGCACCCGGTCCGCAGCGAGATGTTCGCCGCGTTCGCGTGCTGTTCGACGATGCGGTGATCGATGGCGCGGCCGTCGGCGCCGTAGAAATTGAAGGTCACGATGCCGCCGCGCCGGTCGGTCGTCGTCGGCCCGTAGATCCGGACGAGCGGCTTCCCGTTGGTTTGCCGGAGCGCCGACAGTCTGTCGAGCAGCCAGCCCGTAAGACAGCGGACGCGCTCGTGAATGATGTCCATGCCGATCGACTCGAGGTGCTGCAGTCCGATTTCGACCGCCGGGAGCGCGAGATAGTCCGCGGTCCCGTCCTCGAACGCCGACTCGTTGTCGGCCAGGTAATACTTGTCGCCCTGCACCGAGGCGACCGTGATGGTGCCGCCGGAGAACCAGGGCCGGCGCAGCTTCGCGAGCGCCGCCTTGCGCGCCAGGAGACACCCGACGCCGGTGGGATAGCCAAACAGCTTGTAGAACGACTGCACGACGAAGTCGGGCGCCACACGGCTGAGGTCGAGCCGGTTGGTGGCCGTGAACGCCGCGGCGTCGAGCAGCACGTCCCAGCCCTTGCCGCGCGCCAGCGCGATCCATTCGAGCGGATGCTGCACGCCGGAGAAGTTCGACTGCGCCGGGTACGAAAACAAGTGGTGCTTGCCGGCCTGCACGCCGTCGAGCTCGCGCGCCAGATCGCGTTCGTCCACGCGCATGTCGGGCAGCACGACGGGAATGTACGTCGCCGTCGCGCCGGCGGCCCGGGCGAACTCGCGGATGCCGTTCACCGAGTTGTGGTTGTCGAACGTGAGCAGGAACCGATCGCCCGGTCCGAACGGATACGACTCGCCGATGAGCTTGAGCGCATGGCTCGCGTTGGCGGTGAAGATCGACCGCCCACTCGTCGGGCGACGCGTTGAAGAACCGCAGCACCGCGCGCCGCGCGCGCGCCACGTACTCGGTGGTTCGCGACGAGGTCGGATTGGTCGAGTGCGGATTGCCAAACAGCGTGTCGCGCAGCAGGGCTTGATGACGCGTCAGTTGCGACGTCGCGTAGAGGTTGGCGGCCGTGAAATCGAGATAGGTGTGACCCTGTCCGCCGGATCCATCGAGCCCCGGGTATTCCGCCGCGCGCAGGTCGTCGAGTTTCCGCGTCGTGGCGTACGACGGGTACGCGTCGAGAATGGGTGGCGAGGACCGCTCGGTGGCGGGCACAATGCGATCACCGTAGCACATCTGAAGGCTATAATCCCCGAGCACCTGTTCCCTGGCTTGACATATTCATGGATCGGCTCTAAAAACGTGACGCGACCTCGCGAGCCGGAAACTGGCGGAATGTCGGAGGCCTCATCCTTTATGAAAAAGCACGTGCTCCACGCGTCGGCGCTCTTGGCCGGCCTGTTTCTCATGGGCGTCCCTGTTGTCGCCCATCACGGGGATGCGGGGCGGTACGATGAATCCGCGTTCATCATCACGGGAACGGTCGTGGAGATCAAACTGACCAATCCTCATTCGATCGTCGTCTTCGACGTGACGGGTGCCGACGGCAAGGTCGTCAGATGGCAGGCCGAAATGGGAAGCGGACAGCAGTTGGTCAGGGAGTTCGGCTGGACCAAGGACAACCTGAAGGTTGGCGACAAGATCACGCTCAACGGCCGGAAAGTGAAAAGCGGCGCCCCCTACATGAACATGACCGAGAAAGCCAACATCGTCAGGGCGGACACCGGCAAGGAGATTTTTCGGACGCCGAACTTTGGCGAGCCACCCGCTGCGCCTGCGCCCGCACCAGCACCAGCACCAGCTCCGGCGAAGCCCTAGCGATGCGATCGGTCGATTGGCTCGGCGTGACGAAGTCGGAGGGGGCCGTGGGGAGAATGAAACGTGGAACGCGTTCAGCGGCCGTCCTGCTCGCCCTGATCCTCGGGGCGGGCGCCTACGCGAGGTCGCAGTCACCTCCGATTGCCTCGCGTGCCGGACAACTGAGACAGCTCGCGTATCTGAAGGCCTCGAACCCGGTCGAGGACGCGCATTTCGGCTGCGGGGGTTCGCTGACCGGACACGCGGGCAACGCCGCGGCCGTCAGCCAAGATGGCAGCACGATCGCGATCGCTGCCCCTCACGAGACGAGCGGCGCCAAGGGCATCAACGGCAATCAGAACGACCATTCCGTCTACGGCGCCGGCGCCGTGTACGTGTTCACACGCAAGGGTGAGACGGTCGCGCAGCAGGCCTACATCAAGGCGTCAAATCCCGGTGACGGCGCCACGTTTGGCTCGAGCGTCGCGTTGAGCCGCGACGGTAACACCATGGCCGTCGCCGCCTACTACGAGTCCAGCGTGGCGACCGGGATCAACGGCAACCAGGCCGATCGATCGATCCCGGAGGCGGGCGCCGTTTACATCTTCACCCGCGCCGGCAGCACCTGGTCGCAGCAGGCCTATATCAAAGCGTCGAATACGGGTAACGCCGCCGTCGGAGACGGTTTCGCCGAAGGCGATCAGTTTGGCTACTCCATGGCGCTGAGCGCCGACGGCAACACGCTGGCGGTGGGCGCGATCGGCGAAGACAGCAACGCCACCGGCATCAACGGCGACCAGGCGAACAACGCGGCGAATCAGTCCGGCGCGGCTTACGTCTTCACCAGGAGCGGCGGCGCCTGGTCGCAGCAGGCGTACATCAAGTCGTCGATGACGCGCCCGAACGTGCTCTTCGGCTACTCGATCGGCGTCAGCGGGAACGGCGATACGATCGCCGTCGCCGAGTACGATGCCGACCGCGGCCAGGGCGCGATCTATGTGCTCACCCGCAGCGCGGGCACGTGGTCGCACCAGGCCCGCATCAAAGCTCAGAACACGGAGAACGGCGACTCGCTCGGCTATGCGCTCGCGATCAGTGACGACGGGAACACTATTGCGGCGGGGGCGGCCGACGAGGACTGCCTGATCCCCGGGGTCAATGCCTCGCCTTGCGACAAGGATCAACCCTCGGACCAGTCCTCCGGCGCCGCGTATGTCTTCGTTCGAAACGGCGACACGTGGACCCAGCAGGTGTTCCTCAAGTCCTCGAATCCAGCGCAAGAGGACTGGTTCGGCGTCCGGCTGGCGATTAGCGGCGACGGCAATACGGTGGCGGTGGCCGCGCCGAACGAGGACAGCGCGTCGAAGGGCGTCAACAGCAAGCAGGACGACAACACCGCTCCCGAAGCGGGCGCCGTGTATTACTTCACTCGCAGCGGCGCCACCTGGATCCAGCAGGCCTACGTCAAGAGCTCCAACACGAGAGCCGGCGATGAGTTCGGAAGCGCCATTGCGCTCAATCGCGACGGCAGCGTTCTTCTGGTCGGAGCGCGCGGCGAAGACAGCGGCAGCAAGGGGATCAACGGGAATCAGGCCGACGGATCGACACGAGATGCAGGTGCGGCCTATCTGTTCGTACGGTGAAAGTTGAAAGTACAAAGTTCAAAGTTGGCAAGTAAGGCCAAAGTACTTTGAACTTACTTTCAACTTTGAACTTTGTACTTTCAACTTTCTGGAGTCACCAATGAGGCTCGTTTCGTTCATTGCCGCCTTCGCACTCTTGGTGCTGACGCTTCGAGCCCAGCAAACGCCTCCCGCTGGTCGGGAGCCGTCTTGGGCGTTTGCCACGATCAACGGAGCGGTTCCGGCGGAGGAGCCGGGTCCCAAGAGCCTGCCCGGCAGCACGAAGAGTTACACGCCCGCCCAGATTGAC
This sequence comes from uncultured Acidobacteriota bacterium, assembly GCA_963755195.1. Taxonomy (GTDB): domain Bacteria; phylum Acidobacteriota; class Vicinamibacteria; order Vicinamibacterales; family CAVVIG01; genus CAVQJU01. Next base: position 471,396 of record CAVWIZ010000006.1, read on the forward strand.
GACCTGCTCAATCCGCCGGATTGGTTTCCCGACGAGCATCCACCCGCGCCACCCATCGTTTCGAAGGGGCACGCGGCGGCGCTGGCCTGCGGCGCCTGCCACCTCATGTCCGGAGAAGGCCATCCGGAATCCGCCGGCCTGACGGGATTCACCGCCGCGTACCTGACGCAGCAGATGGCCGACTTCAAGAGCGGCGCCAGAAAAGATTCGGCGCGGATGAACGCGATTGCCAAGGATGTTTCCGACGAAGAAGTGAAACAGGCGAGCGAATGGTTTGCCAAGCTCAAGCCGATCCCATGGACCAAGGTCACCGAGGCGGCGACGGTCCCGAAGACGTTCGTCGGCCAGGGACGCATGCGCTTTGTCCAGCCGGGCGGCGAGACCGAGCCCATCGGCAATCGCATCATCACCGTGCCGGTCGATCAAACGAGAGCCAGGCTTCGCGATCCGCATCCCGGCGCCGGATTCATCGCCTACGTGCCGGTCGGCAGCATCGCGAAAGGCAAAGCGTTGGTCGAGACCGGCGGTTCGGGGCGGACGACTGCGTGTGCCATCTGTCACGGCGACTCACTCCAGGGCCTCGGCAACGTGCCCAGGCTGGCAGGCCTGCATCCGATCTACCTCGCCCGCCAACTCTATCTATTCAAGGACGGCACGAGAAACGGCGTCGATGCCGCGCTGATGAAGAAGCCGGTTGCGCGTCTGACCGACGACGACATCCTCAACGTGTCGGCATATCTGGCATCGCTGCAGTAGTAGTACAGGCCTTCAGGCCTGCCGAGTGAGGGAGGACAGCAACATGCGTCGAGGTACAGGGGCTTTCGTCATCCTCGTTATCGTGCCGGTGGCTGTCGCGGTATTGACGGGGCTTCTTCCTGCCCTGGCTCAGACGAGGCCACAGGTCAGTTTCGCCGCCGTCCCAAGCGAGAAGGGCGGCCAGGATCTGTTTGGCGCGTACGACATCGTGCCGAACTGGCCGAAGCCGATTGCCGGCCTGCCGGGCCATGAGAAGTGGACGTGGGGAGCCGGCCAGAGTGTGTTCGCCGAGAGCCCCAATCGCGTCTTCGTTCTCCAGCGCGGCGAACTGCCGAACCTGCCGCGGCCGATGACGATCAAGCTGCCGCAGCTCGGGCCCAATATCGAATTTCCCAACTTCCGCCTGCCATGGCGTGACGCGACCGTCGCGAGCCCGCCCGGACGGCTCGAGAAATCCCCCGGCGTCCCCGGCGACGACCTGGACACCGGCATGCCCGGCGTCGACTATCGATGGGAGCACTGCATCGTCGTCGTGAACGCGGCCGGCGACATCATCGAAGACTGGACGCAGTGGGACAAGATGCTGCGGCGGCCGCATGCCGTCTACATCAGCCCGTACGATCCGGAGAAGCGCGTCTGGGTCGTCGACGACTACCGGCACGCCATCTTCGTGTTCAGCAACGACGGGAAGCGGCTGCTGCAAACCATTGGCGAGCCCAACGTGCACGCGGCTGACGACAAGCATTTCTACCGCCCGACGTTCATGGCGTGGCTGCCGGACGGCACGTTCTTCGTCGCGGACGGGTACGCGAACACCCGCGTCGTGAAATTCGACAAGAACGGCAAGTACTTGATGACCTGGGGCCAGGCGGGCACGTCAGGCCGCGGGGCCCCTCCAGAAACGCGCCCCGGCTACCTCAACAACGTGCACGGCATCGCCGTCGATCCTCAAACGCGGCAGGTGTTTGTCAACGACCGCCAGAACCACCGCGTGCAGGTTTTCGACGAGAACGGCAAGTACCTCCGCGAGTGGAGCTTCGGTGTGCCGCCGTCGGACATCCACCTGTTCATCATCACCGCCGATCGGTATCTCTGGGCCGCCGACCGCGGCTCTTCGAAGATGCTGAAGTACGACCTGAACGGCAACTTCATGTATTCCTGGGGCACGTGGGGTGATTTCGCTGGTGGTTTCTGGGGCGTGCACGGGCTCAGTACGGATCAGGACGGCAACTTCTACGTGGCCGAGGTGGACAGCGGACGCGCGCAGAAGTATCGCCCACGGCCCGGAGCGAATCCGGCGTTTCTCGTCGGCAAGCCTGTGTACTCGGCCTGGAAATAGATGTACGCGACGCGCACGAAGCTCACGCCCAACCAGATCAAGGGATTCTGGGCGGCGTGGGGCGGCTGGACGCTGGACGGCATGGACGCGTTCATCTACGCGCTCGTGCTCGTGCCGGCGCTCACCGAATTGCTGCCTCGATCGGGTGTGGCCGTCACGCAGGGGAACGTCGGCTACTACGGCAGCATCTTGCAGGCGCTGTTTCTCTTCGGCTGGGGTCTCTCGATGGCGTGGGGACCGATTGCCGACCGCTTCGGGCGCGTCCGCGCGCTGATCCTGACGATCCTTTTCTATTCGCTCTTCACGTTTCTCTGTGGGGTCGTGACGAACATCTGGCAGTTGGCCGTACTCCGTGTGTTGTGCGGGATTGGACTTGGCGGTGAACAGCCGATGGGCGGTACGTTCGTCGCCGAGGAATGGCCGGAAGATCGCCGCAAGATGGGCGCCGGTTACATGCACACCGGCTACTATTTCGGGTTCTTCCTCGCGGCTCTCGCGAACTACACCATCGGCGCGAATTACGGATGGCGATGGATGTTCATCCTCGGGGGCGCGCCCGCGCTGCTCGTCGGGTGGATCCAGAGCGGCGTGCGCGAGCCGAAGACGTGGCAGGACAAGGCGACAGCGCCGAATCGTCCCGGGATGATGGACGCGTTCGCGGCGCTCTTCTCGCCCGAATACCGGCGCCGCACGATCATCAACTCGCTGCTCTTCACCGTGTCGATCGTCGGCCTGTGGGCGGGCTCGATCTACGTGCCGACCGCGGTGACGCAGATTGCGAGGGCCCAGGGCTACGCCGCACCCGATGCGGCGCGGATCGCCTCGTACGGCTCGATGGTGCTGTCGATTGCGACGATTATCGGATGTCTGATGGCGCCATGGCTGGCCGAAGCCGTCGGGCGCCGCAAGGCGATGGCGATGTACTTTGCCGCACTCGGCGTGGCCGTGGCGATCGCGTTCGGCTACGTCTTCTACCTGCCGTCGGCGCTGACGCTGTTCTTTGTCCTGATCTTCTTCCTGGGCATCGGCGGCGCCAACTTCGCGCTCTACACGCTGTGGCTGCCCGAGCAGTACTCGACGGACTGCCGGGCCAGCGCGATTGCGTTCGTCAGCTCCGTCGGCCGGTTCGTCGGCGTGGCCATGGTGTTTCTCGTCGGCGCGTCCATTCAGCGCTACGGCAGCCTCGGGGTGCCGGTTGCCGTCACGGCTGCCGTGTTCGTGCTCGGACTCGGCCTGCTGCCCCTCGCGGAAGAAACCCGCGGAAAGAAACTTCCCGCGTAGCCCTTCCGCAAGTGCAAAGCTCAAAGTGCAAAGGCTAAAGTAAGTTGAAAGTCCGGCGCCCACTTCGAACTTACTTTCCACTTTGAACTTTGAGCTTTGAACTTTCCATGGAGCCCGTGCTCGAACTAAGTGGGGCGACGGTCATCAAGTCCGACCGCCCCGTTCTTCACAACCTCTCGCTGAGAATCGATGTCGGCGAACATACGGCCATCGTCGGTCCGAATGGCGCCGGGAAATCGGTCCTCGTCAGGCTGCTGACGCACGAGGACCGCGCGCTGTCGCCCTTGGACGGCTCGTCGCCCGTTCGCGTGTTCGGCGATGGCAATTGGAATGTGTTCGAGCTCCGCTCGCAGCTCGGCATTGTCTCGGCCGACTTGCATCACCGGTTCGTCAGCGGCAACAGCGAGGGCCGCATCACGGCAGAGGCGGCCGTGCTCTCGGGCTTTCTCGCCTCGGACGGCATTCTTCGGTACGGCGTGGTCACGGACGAGATGCGCGGGCGGGCGGCCGAGGCCCTCGAACGGATGGGCGCCGGTCATCTCGCCAGGCGATGGCTGGACGAGCTGTCGAGCGGGGAAGCGCGCCGCGTGCTCCTGGCGCGGGCGCTCGTGACGTCCCCGCGCGCGCTCGTGCTCGACGAGCCCACGACCGGGCTCGATCTCGTGGCGCGTCACGATTTCATGGAGCGCGTCCGGCAGATCGCGCGCGCAGGTACGACGCTCATCCTGATCACGCATCACGTCGAGGAAATCGTGCCCGAAATCAGCCGCGTCATCCTGCTGAAGGACGGACGTATCGCTGCGTCGGGTCCGAAGGCATCGATGCTGACGGCCGGGCGTCTGAGTGAGCTGTTTGGCGCGCCGATCAGACTGGAGGAAAGCGATGGGTATTACTACGCGCAGCCGGCGGCGCACTAGGGACGGTCTCGACATTCTCATCGGCGTCACACTGCTCCTCGTGGTGGCGGCCCCGACGGCTCAGAGTCCGCTCGATCGGAAGGCCCCGGGAGACGCGGCCGCAGTCGTCGATGCAGCCGCGCGCGCGATTGGCGCGACCGCACTGCACTCGATCGAATATTCCGGCGCCGGGTCGACGTTCTCGATCGGTCAGGCCGCCGGTCCCGGTCAGCCCTGGCCGCGGTTCAGGATGACCAGGTACGCGAGCGCCATCCGTTTCGACGCCCCCGTGGGGCCGGGCGCGCAAGGCGGCCCCGCGATGCGCGAGGAGATCACGCGGGTCGACGAAGAGAATCCTCCTCGCGGGGGAGGGGCGGGCCCGTTCATCGCCGCGACAAGTCAAGGCGGCATTCGTCCGATCCCCTTCGGGCCGCAGACGCAGGTGCGGCAACTGACTGGACGCACCGACGCCGGCTTCGTTCAGATCGCGCTGATGACGCCGCACGGCTTCCTCAAGGCCGCGGCTGCGGCCAACGCGACGGCGGCCAGCGCAACGCGCGGCGGGCGGACGATCCACACGGTCTCTTTCCGCCGCGGGAGCCACGCGGTGAGCGGCGAGATCGGCGACCGGAACCTTGTCGAGCGCGTTCAGAGCCGCCTCGCCAACCCCGTGCTCGGCGACATGCTCGTCGAGACGGAATTTCTTGACTACAGGGACTTTGACGGCGTCCTGTTTCCAGGCCGCATTGTCCAGCGGCAGGGCGGTTATCCCACTCTCGATCTCACGGTCGCCGCCGCGCGTCCCGGCGGCGCCGCGGCGCTGGAGGTTCGCGAGGCCGGACCGCCCGCTGGGCCGGTTCGAGTCGAGGCGGAGAAGATCGCCGACGGCGTCTGGTTTCTGAACGGCGGCGCGCCCATCAGCGTGCTCGTCGAATTCGCCGACCACCTCGTCGTCGTCGAGGCGCCGGGCAATGACGCCCGTACGGAGGCGGCCGTCGCGCTCGCGAAGCAGGTTGTGCCGAACAAGCCCATTCGCTACCTCGTCAACACGCACGCCCACTTCGACCATTCCGGCGGACTGCGCGGTTTCGTCGCGGAAGGCATCACCGTCATCACACATCAGCTGAACAAGCCGTACTACGAGCAGGTCCTTGCGTTTCCGCACACGATCAATCCGGATCGTCTCGCGCGCGCCAATCGAGCGCCGGTGATCGAAGGGATGGTGGACACGCGTGTCCTGACCGACGCCACGAGGACGCTGGAACTGCATCACGTTCGCGGCAACCTGCACAACGAAGCGCTGCTGATGGCGTACCTGCCGAAAGAGAAGCTGTTGATTCAGGCCGACGCCTTCGCCGCACGGCCTCCCGACGCGCGGCCGCTGCCGTCGCCGAGTCCCTTCACCGTGAACCTCTGGGAGAACATTCAGAGGCTGAAACTCGACGTCGAGGCGATCGTGCACCTGCACGGCGGTCTCGACTCCCGGGCGGCTCTGGCAAAAGCCGCCGGCAGATGAAAGTTCAAAGTGCAAAGTGCAAAGTCGGAAAGTAAGTGAAAAGTACTGCTGTCGGCGTCATCGGGCTTGGGATCATGGGTTCGGCCATGGCCGCCAATCTCATGCGGCGCAGGATTCCGCTGTGATCGGGTACGACGTGCTCGAGAAGCGCCGGCAGGCTCATCGACGGGCCGGAGGACTCGTCGCGCGCAGCTGCCGCGACGTCGGCCGCCAGCGCGGCCGTCGTCATCTGCTCGCTGCCTTCGTCGGAGGCGCTGCGGCAGACGGCCGAGGATCTCGCCAGGTGCCCGCGGCCTCCGCGGATCGTGATCGAAACCAGCACGCTGCCAATCGCGGCGAAGGAGCAGGCGCGCCGCCGGCTTGCCGCGCGCGGCACGATCCTGCTCGATTGTCCGCTGAGCGGAACCGGCTCGCAGGCACGCGCAAAGGATCTGGTGGTGTATGCGAGCGGCGACCGCCGTGCCTATCGCCGGGTCGCGCCGATCTTCAACGCGATCGCCCGCGCCCACTATTACGTCGGTCCGTTCGGCGCCGGCTCAAAGATGAAGTTCGTCGCGAACCTGCTTGTCGCGATTCATAATGTGGCCGCGGCCGAAGCGATTGTGCTCGCCATGAAAGCCGGCCTCGATCCCGCGATGGTCGTCAAGGTCATCGGCGACGGGGCCGGGAGCTCACGGATGTTCCAGGTGCGCGGGCCGATGATGGCGACGGGCGACTACCGCAACGCCCTCATGAAGCTCGACATCTGGCAGAAGGACATGACGATCATCGCCGATTTTGCCCGTGAGGTAGGGTGCCCGACGACCCTGTTTGCCGCGACCGCGCCGATCTACACTGCTGCCACGAAGGCAGGGGGAGGCAGGGACACGGCTGCCGTTTACGAGGTACCTGCCGGAAGAAAGTTCAAAGTGCAAAGGTCAAAGTTGAAAAGTAAGTTGAAAGTATGAAAGTGGAAAGTGGAAAGTGGAGCGGCTGCTCACTTTGAGTCCGCAGAATTCCCGCGCGCGGTCTTCACGGCCATCGCGAGGATGCTCGCGATTTCTCTCGCTTCTTGCAGAAGCGCGGCATCCTCCTGGATCCGGCCGTCCTTCAAGTATTCGAGCCAGTCGACGCACTCGTCGGCCTCTTCGTATGCGATCTGCAGCTTCGATCGGAACGCAGCGCGCGAGCGGCTCCTCCGGGCGGCGCGATAGTTCGATCGCGCCGACGTGGCGGCTCGCCGCAACTGCTCAGCGGCTTCCTGAGCCTCGGATGTGGACGGCAATCGACGACAGAACTTCAGCACGGCCAACGCAAAGAGGCGCGTCCGTTCAACTCAGATCCCACGGCGGCATGTCTGTCGGCGAAGCAATGTGAATGCCGTGATCGCAGTGTGTCAATGTCGTGGCGTGATCGCGGTACTTTGCACTTTCTGCCTTACTTTCCAACTTTGAACTTTGCACTTTCCACTTTGTAGGAGGCTGCATGCGCACTCTGGTCATCGTTTTCGCTCTCGCGGCTGTGGCGACACTGGCTGCGCAATCCTCGCCGACACGCGTCGCAGCCGTGCCGACGGAGAAGGGCGGTCAGGACATCTTCGGCGCGTACGAAGTGGTCGCGGGATGGCCGAAGAAGCTCTCGACCATTCCCGGACACGGACCCTGGACGTTCGGCGCGGGCCAGAGCGTGTTTGCCGAAAGCCCCGACCGTGTGTACGTCGTGCAGCGCGGGGAATTGCCGGAAATTCCGCGTCCGATGACGCGCAAGCTGTCGGACCTGGCTCCGAGCATCGCGTTCCCGATCGGCCGGCTGCCGTGGCGGGATGCGACCACCGCCAGCCCTCCGGGCAACGGCGGCACCGGTCAGCTTGCCGAAGGGGGGATGGAGGCGTGGGGGCGTAACAACACGATGGGCGTCGACGCCCGTTGGGAGCACTGCGTGCTGGTGTTCGACGGCCAGGGCAACCTGCTGCCCGAAACCGCGAACTGGATGCAGTGGGACGGCAGCCTGCAGCGGCCGCACTTCATCGCCATCAGTCCGTACGACGCGGACAGGAATGTGTGGCTCATCGACGACCACAAGCACGTGATCTACAAGTTCACGCACGACGGCAAGATCAAAGCTGCATGACCATCGGCACCTACGGCGTGCCCGGCGCGGACGCCACGCACTTCAACCGTCCCGACGTATATGGACTGGCTCCCCGACGGCAGCTTCGTCGTCTCGGACGGCTACAACGGGACGCGCGTGGCGAAGTTCGACAAGGACGGCAAGTTCCTGATGGCCTGGGGCGAGAAGGGCTCGAACGCCAACGACACGCGCCCGGGCTACTTCAACAACGTCCATGGCATCGCCGTGGATCCGCGCACGCGCCGGGTCTTCGTGAACGACCGCGGCAACCACCGCGCGCAGGTGTTCGACGAAAACGGCAAGTTCCTCGACTCGTGGCGGTTTGGCGACCCGCCGTCGGACGTGCACATGTTCAACATCACGAGCGACGGATACCTGTGGGCCGCCGACCGCGGCACGAACAGGATTCTCAAGTACGATCTCAGCGGCAATTTCCAGTATTCCTGGGGGACGTGGGGCGATTTCCCCGGCGGCATGTGGGGCGTGCACGGCATGAGCGTCGACCAGGACGGCAACTTCTACGTCGCCGAGGTCGACAACGGCGGCGCCCAGAAATACCGGCCCCGCCAGGGGGCGAACCCCGCGTTCCTTGTCGGCAAGCCCATCAGGTCAGCGTGGAAATAAGTTCAAAGTGCAAAGTTCAAAGTCGAAAGTAAGTTCAAAGTACTTTCCACTTACTTTTGACTTTGCCCTTTGCACTTTGCACTTGCCATAGGCAAGTGGCCGCCCTATCGTGTGGCCAGTCGGTTGTTCTCCAACAGACGGAGGGCTCCTGTGAAGGACAAGTTCTTCGGTGTTTTCCTCGGCGTGGTCGGCTTGCTGGCCGTTTCCGTCCCGCTGTTCGCCCACCACGGGGCGGCCAGCTTCGACACGACACGAGAGCTCAACCTGAAGGGGACCGTGACGGACTGGATTTGGGCCAATCCGCATTGCTTCCTGAAGTTCGACGCCAAGGACGAGACCGGCACCGTCCGAAACTGGGCGGTCGAAGTCAGCAATCCGACCGACATGACAAGCGCGGCTGGGCCCGGACGTCGTTCAAGGCGGGCGACGAGGTCACCGTGACGCTGCAGCCCGTCAAGGGCGGCGCGCCGGTCGGACGGCTGAGAAACGTGGTGCTGCCGAACGGCCAGACGTTGGGGACAGGGGGCGGCACCGCGGCGCCGCGCCCCGCCGCCGCCGCCCGCGCAAGTAATCGCGTCGCGTCGGATCCGCGTTTCGTCTCCCGTTGACGAGAGGATTCCGACATGCCGAAACGCTTGATCGTTCCATCGTCGGCGCTCGCTGGCAGTGCTGACGCTGTCGTCGATCATCCGCGCGCAGAATCAGCCGTGGAACAACTCGGGATTGGCCCAGAGCCCGAACGAACCGCCGTCGGGACCGCCGGCGCCGGCGCCCCGCCGCGACCTCGAGCGGCATCTGGGACGCCGGCGGCGCCGGCATCGGCGCACGCGGGTATGCCACGTCTCCTCTCACGCCGTGGGGGGAGGCGCTCGGCAAGACGCACAAGGCCGGAGACGGCGTCGAGGATGGCGCCGATCGCCGAGATCAACGACCCGCTCTCGACGATGGGCGATCCGGAGGGGTTCCCGCGCAACCTGCTGTTCGAGCTGCGGCCGTTTCAGATCGTGCAGACGCCGAACCAGGTGTTGATGCTGTACATGTTCGAGAAGCGGTGGCGCGTGGTCTGGACCGACGGCCGGGAGCTGCCCAAGGATCCGGATCCGCGGTGGTACGGCTACTCGGTCGGCAAGTGGGAGGACGACACCACGTTCGTCGTGCAATCAAACGGCACGGACGAGAGAACGTGGCTCGACAATGCCGGCAACCCGCACAGCAACGAGATGCGCGTGGAAGAGCGATACCACCGCGTCAACATGAACACCATGGAGCTCACCGTCACGATCGACGACCCGAAGGCGTATACGAAGCCGTGGGTGGCCCGCAACAAGCTCGCGCTGAGATTGATGCCGCCCAGACACGGACCTGATGGAGATGATTCCCTCGGCATCGGAGGCGGCTGAATACAAGAAGGTCTTCGCCAAGTAATGTCATTCGATGCCGCGTCCTTCCCCGCGAAGTGGGCGCCGTACCTGCAGAGCCTTGCGCGAATCATTTTCGGCTTCCTGCTCCTCCGTCACGGCATGGAGCAGGTGCTCGGCTATCCGGAAGCGAGCGACTCGGCGCTGCTGGTCGTATCAGGGCATCGTCGAACTGATCGCGCGTCCCTGCGGCGCATCCTGATCATGCTCGGGCTCTTCACGCAGGCCGGTGGCGGCCTCGTCCTCTCGGTGCTGTACTTCGTCGTGTTTTTCGTCGGCCCTCTCCAGCGCGGCCTCTACACGCACCGGAACGGCGGCGATCCGATCCTGCTGAATGTGCTTCTTCTTTCTCTACCTGGCCGCCGCCGGCGGCGGCGCCTGGAGCCTGGACCGGCTTCGCGATCCGGCCAGGCGAGGCCTCGGCCGATTCGCCGATGGGCGCCGTACGCGCTGGGCGATTCTTGCGCATCGGCGCCGGCTGCCTGTTCCTCATGCACGGCCTGGAGAAGTTCTTCAGCGTCGGCGGCGGACGCATCGACCGCGACATCATGACGATGCGCGGGCTCGGCGGGGTGGCTCGAGACCGTCGGCGGTCCGCTCATCGTCCTCGGCCTCTTCACGCGCCCGGCGGCGTTCATCCTCTCGGGCGAGATGGCGGTGGCCTACTTCAGATCGTGGGCGCCCAGAGGTTTCTGGCAGAGCTTCCAGCGCGCCGGGCATGGAAGCGTCGATTCTGTTCTGCTTCTTGTTCCTGTTTCTCTGGGCGGCAGGCCCCGGCGCGTGGAGTCTCGACGGCCTGTGTGGCGGCGTAAACGACGTGGAGGATCGAGCTATGAAGGCACAACGCACGGTACTCGCCACCATCACGGCTCTGGTGCTGGTGTCCGGCGCCACGGAGGCGCAATGGGTGAACCGCCCGACGCCAGGCATTCCGCGCCTGCCCGACGGCAAGCCGAATCTCACCGCGCCCGTGCCGCCGCAGCTGGCGGACGGCCATCCGGACCTGTCGGGCATCTGGGACGTGGGAGCGATGACCTACTTCCACGATCTGGCCGCGCGGCCTGAAGGGCGACGACGCACCGCAGCTGACGCCGTGGGCCGCCGGCCTTCAGAAGGGACGACGGGATCGCAATCACGTGGACGATCCCGTACACGTACTGTCTCCCGTTGGGCGTGCCCCGCCAGAACCACCGCAGCGCGTTCAAGATCGTGCAGACGCCGCCGATGACGATCTTTCTGCACGAGTCGTTCGTCGGCAACACGTTCCGGCAGATCTTCACCGACGGCCGGCCGCTGCCGAAGTTGAGCGAGACCGAGCCGGCCTGGCTGGGATATTCGGTCGGCCGCTGGGAAGGCGACGAGTTCGTCGTCGAGAGCATCGGCTTCCGCGATCAGCGGCTGGCTCAGCGCGAACATGGCGTACCCGAACAGCGACGCGCTGAAGGTGACCGAACGCTGGCGCCGTATCGACTTCGGTCACCTGGAAGAGACCGTCACCATCGACGACCCGAAGGCGTACCTGAAACCGTGGACGAACAAGATCATCCTGACGCTGCAGGCGGACACCGAGATCCTCGATTCGTATTGCGACAACCAGGCGATCATGCAGGCGCACTACACCATGGGTCCTCCGCCGGCGGAACCGCCAAGCCCCGCCGGCAAGTAGGCGCGATCACGAAAGTGCGCCTACTTGAACTTACTTTCCACTTTGCACTTTGAGCTTGAACTTTAGGAGCGCACCATGCGCGGTTTGATGTTGTTCGTCGCCGGGACTTGTCGTGCGGATTGGCCGTCGCAGACGACGCTGGCGCAGAGCGGGATGCCACGGTCCGGCGGGTCGTCCTGAACCACGTGGGGCTCAGCGTGCCGAGCATTCCCGACGCGGCGGCGTTCTACAAGGAGAAGATGGGATTCAAGGAGGCGTTCCGGAACAGCGACGCCCAGGGGAATCCGACGGCCATCTATCTGCAGGTCAGCAAGAGCACCTTCATCGAGCTGCAGCAGGCCAACGCGCAGCGGCCGGCGGGCGTCAATCACTTCGGGTTGGAGGCGCCGAACATCAAGGCGGCCGTCGCGCTCTTCAAACAGCGCGGTGCGACGGCGACCGAGCCCGGGCGCGCCGAGCGCCTTCTCGAACGCGATCCTGGCGAACGTGACCGACCTGAACGGCCTCCGCATCGAGCTGGCCGAGCTCGGCCCCGAGTCGCTCCAGCGGAAGGCGATGGAGAGCTGGAAGTGAGACCGCTCGCAGGCACGGCCATCGTCTGGCTGCTGAGCGCGGCGTTGGCGAGCGGCCAGGCAGGAGCCCGCTGACGGCCCCGATGGCGGAAGACGTCTTCAAGAACGTCCAGGTGCTGAAGGGCATTCCCGTCGACCAGTTCATGGGGACGATGGGGTTCTTTTCCGCGTCCCTGGCCTGAACTGCACCGATTGCCACGTCGACGAGAGCGGCGGCAACTGGGCGAAGTACGCCGACGACAACGCGCTGAAGCGGACGACGCGCCGGATGATGCGGATGGTGTCGTCCATCAACGCCACGAGCTTCGGCGGGCGGCAGGTGGTGACCTGCAACACCTGCCATCGCGGCAATCGGCAGCCCAACGTCATGCCGAGTCTGGCGCTGCTGTACGGCACGCCGCCGCCCGACGAGCCGGGCGACCCGTTCGTGCAGGCCCCCGGGCAGCCGTCCGCCGATCAGGTTCTCGACAAGTATCTGCAGGCGCTCGGCGGAGCGCAGCGGCTGGCCGGCATCACGAGCTTTGTCGCCAAGGGGATCTACCAGGGGTTCGACGACCTGGACAAGAGCCCGATGGAAATCGTTCGCCAAGGCACCGGGTCAGCGCAGCGACGATCATCCATACGCTCTCGGGAGACAGCACCACGACGCTACGACGGCCGCGCCGGCTGGATCGCCGCGCCGGAAACCGAGAAGCCGGTCCCGCTGCTCGCGCTGACCGGACAGGAGCTGGACGGCGTCAAGCTCGAAGCGGAGCTGTTCTTTCCCGCACGAATCAAGCAGGCGCTCGGCAAGTGGCGCGTCGGCGCGCCGGTCGACGATCAGCGATCGCGAAGTCCAGCCCGTCCAGGGAACGACCGCCGGCGGCGCGACCGCCACGTTGTGCTTCGACTCGGAGTCGGGTTTGCTCGTGCGGCTCGTGCGGTTTTCCGAATCGCCGGTCGGTCGCATCGTCACGCAGGTGGACTACGCCGACTATCGCGACGTCGTCCGGCGTCAAGATGCCCTTTCGCTGGACGGTCAGCTGGCTGAACGGCCGGTCAACGTATCGAGCTGAGCGAGGTGCAGCCGAACGTCCCGATTGACGCGGCGACGTTCGCCAGACCCCCCGTGGCTTCCGGTGGCAGATGACATGCCGACACTCGTCTCCTTGGAGGATCTTGCCGTGAAGAACCTGAAGCGCGCGCTGTTGATTGCGACCGGTGTGGCCGTTGGCCTTGTGCTCTTGTCCGGCAGGGCGTCCGCCCACCATGGTGCGAACCTGTACGACATGACCAAGACGGTCATGCTGAAGGGAACGATCGCGAAGTTCTACTGGGGCAATCCCCACAACGAAGTCACGGTCGAGGTGAAGGACGAGAAAGGCAACGTCGTGCAGTGGGTGGCCTATACCGAGCCTCCCCTCGTCATGCTCGAACGCGGGTGGACCAGGAAATCGATGACGTTCGGAGACGAAGTCACGGTGTACATCTTTGCCGCCAAGAACGGCTCGACGGTCGGGACGCTCAACAGGATTGTGTTGGCCAACGGCAAAGAGCTGGTGGCCTATCCGATGCCGGGGGCGGCGCCGGCGCCAGCGGCGCCGGCGAAGTAGAAAGTTCAAAGTGCAAAGTGGAAAGTAAGTGGAAAGTGGAAAGTAGAAAGTAACATGCGAAATATTCTTGTCACGTCGGCGATTGCCTTGGCGATGGCTGCGACTGCGGTGACTGTTTCGCCGACGGTCAGCGCGCAGCAGGGCGGCGCTGCCAAGCCCGTAGACTTGTCCGGCGACTGGGGGCCCGACCGTGCTCGCGGCGGCATGGGCCAGAGCCTGAGTCTTTCCGACATCGGAGGACGAAAGAGGGGAAACGAGGACGACATCCCCTATCAGCCCTGGGCACGGGCGAAGACGCTATCGGAGAAGACATCGACAGGGGCCGACCCGAGGTTCGACGTCACGACCGACCCGCAGGTCATCTACTGCGAGCCGCCAAGCGTGCCGCACATCTACCTGTGGCCCATCAAGACCAGGTTCGTTCAGACTCCCGAAGCCGTGTACATCCTGTACGAGCTCGGTCCGTTTTTTCGCGTGGTCTGGCTGAACAGCAAACATCCGGACGACCCGGATCCGCAGTGGTGGGGACATTCGATCGGGCACTATGAGAACGGCGACACGCTGGTCGTGGACACGATTGGATTCAACGACAAGACCTGGTTGGACCAGGTGGGCCATCCGCATACCGAGCAGCTGCATTTGATCGAGCGGTACAAGCGGGTCAATCAAAGACCAATTGGAGCTCGACATGACGATCGACGATCCAGGCGCCTACACCAAGCCCTGGTTCGCCCACAGAAACTTCGCCCTGTCGAACACGGGCTTCCTGCGCTATCAGCAGTTCTGTTCGGTACGGGAGAACCAGAAGTTTTTCGACAATACGGCGAAGCCAGCCATCGGCGCGGCGCCCGGCAAGTAGCGGCGGTGAAGATTCGATCGACGCGAACGATCCTCGGCGCGCTGGGAACAGCGGCCGTGTCGCTCCTCACCGCCGCGTTGGCAGGCGGCCAGACCGCACCGGTCCAACGGCCGCCCATGGCGGAAGACGTCTTCAAGAACGTTCAGGTGCTCAAGGGAACTCCGGTCAACCAGTTCATGGAGACCATGGGGTTCTTCTCGGCGTCGCTCGGCGCGGACTGCACGTACTGCCATGTCCAGGAGAGCGGCGGCAGCTGGGAAAAGTATGCCGACGACAACGCGCACAAGCGGACGGCGCGCCGGATGGTGCTGATGATGTCCGCCATCAATCGGGACAACTTCGCCGGACGGCAGGTGGTGACCTGCTACACGTGCCATCGCGGCGGCGATCGCCCGAAAGTGACGCCGAGTCTGGCGGCGTTGTACGGCGCGTTGACTCCCGAGGAGCCGACCGATGTGATTGCGGCCGGCGCGTCAACGGCGTCGACTCCAGGAGCGCCGACCGCCGACCAGATTCTCGACAAATACATCGACGCCCTCGGGGGGGCCGAGCGCCTGGCCACTCTCACGAGCGTGGCCGCGAAGGGGACGTCCGAAGCGTACGCGGATCGCACGAAGCATCCGGTTGACGTCTTTGCCAAAGCGCCGGCACAGCGCGCGACGATCGTGCACGCTCCCGACGGCGACAGCAGCACCGTCTTCGACGGCCGCGCCGGTTGGATTGCCGCGCCCATCAGCGAGCGGCCGGTGCGCGTGCTCGCGCTCTCGGGAGGGGATCTGGATGCCGGAAAGCTCGAAGCCGCGCTGACGTTTCCCGGGCGGATCAAGCAGACGCTGACGGGGTGGCGCGTCGGCTTTGCCGCGACGATCGACGATCGCGACGTCGACGTGCTCCAGGGCACCAGCGCCGGAGGGGCTCCGGCTACGTTCTACTTCGACAAGGCGTCGGGACTGCTGGTGCGGCTGGTGCGCTACGCCGACTCGCCGGTCGGCCGCATCCCGCTGCAGACCGACTACGCCGACTATCGCGAGGTGTCTGGAATCAAGATGCCGTTTCGCTGGACGGCGACCTGGTTGGACGGGCGGGCAACTATTCAGCTGAGCGAGGTGCGCGTGAACGTCCAGATTACCGCAGCCAGATTCGCCAAACCGGTTCAGCCTTCACCCAGCAAAACGCCTGAACGCTAGACCGGCCTTCGACACGCTCAGGGCAGGCCGCCAACGCGACAAGCGCGCCGGAACTGCGGGCCTTCGGTCCGTGCCTTTACGTTGCCGCGGCGATCAAGGGGTTGTCCCAAAGACATCCGTCACGCGTGATCAGCGTCCGTGCCACTCAGAACATTTCGGATCGCGGTCACCGTGATCGCCGCGATGAGGACCTGCGGCCCGCAGTTGATGGGACTGCGGTCCGGTCGCGCTTGACGGTTGGCGGCCTGCCCTGAGCCCGTCGAAACGGGAGTCATTGATCGTCGATGCGGGCCGAGTTGAACGTCTCAAATGAACCGCGCGCCGTGGGGCCATGATCACACAGACCGTCTGGCGCGTCGGCTCCATTTGAATGTTAGCCAGCCTGGTGTTCTCACCGGCTCTTACGTCGACTCGTGCCAGACCCCTTCCGCGACGACTTCCGCCGGCTTCGTGCGAGTTGTTCGAGATCTCGATGGTAGATGGACGTTTCAAGGCCACAGCCCAGTCCGCCAGCCAGAGAAACGAGCGCCGGTGGAAAGTAGTCGAACTGAGTGAAGACGTTCTTGTGATCGATCCGGAGATCTAGAGGGAAGTCTAGCCGGATGTCCTCGACTTCCGGCATGGACCGCAACTTAGCGAGCGTACGTTTATGTTTCTTGAGGAAAGCAATAGCGTCGGCAACCTGACCGGCGAGATTGTCCCAGGGCTCCGGCTCACGTCGACCTTGAACCCTGACTCGTCATGGATTTTGCCTTTTGGTTGAGATGCAAATCTTGGCTCACCGGCGCGGAAAACGGAATAGGGCTTGAGCCGTGACGATGCGAGATACCTCGCAGGATCGAACTGCTTTCCGCTCACCCGTAACACGCACATCAGTCAGTTGATCCTCGTCTGGCTAACGTGTTTCTCAGTAGACCGTCTGGGCCCGTTTGCAGCTAGCGGTCTTTCCGAAAAGCCGTCGCGACGCCAGTCAAGCTACAGAACGGCCGGATATTAGCACGCGATGCCGGCCCGGATGGTCCGGGCGTTAGCCGCCAGCAGAGCGACTATGTGCGAAGGCCCCTCAAGCATCTCCGGCCCTTCGACAGGCTCAGGGCAGGCAAGCGAACCGTCAAGGCGCGGCCGGACGCGATCGCATCAACTGCGGGCCGCAGGTCCTCATCGCGTCGACCACGGTGACCGCGATCCGGAATGCTTTGTTCAGCACAGGCGTTGATCACGCGTGATGGATGTCGCCCTGATGACCCCTTGATCGGCGCGGGAACGAAAGGGTGCGGACCGGAGGACCGCAGTTCCGGCGCGCCCTTGCCGGTGAGCGGCCTGCCCTGAGCCTGTCGAAGGGCGACCGGAGCCATTGTTCGTCGATCAGAGCTGGTTAACGGCCCGCCGCTGAGCCGCGGCGGCGCCGGCGCTTGCTTGACGAGCGTCGCTCTGCCGTTGGCTCCGGCGGCAGATCGCGTGACTGCATACGTTTGGCATTAAGTGCGCGCCCGCAGTCGGTCAGGGTTGCGCACTGGCATCCCGTCAGCTTCGACAGAACCGCCTTCATCCTGGCAGCTCGCGCAATCTGTTCGTCCAGCTCGGCACGCTTCACGTCGGCGATTTTCATCCAACTCGCGGAGGCCGGTCGGCGCGGGTCGGCGTTCCCGAGTAGGTTTCGGATCTCCTGGAGGGTGAATCCCGCCGCCTTGGCGAGCTCGACCAGCGCGAGCCGGTCCAGGTACCGAAGCATCGTAGATCCGCTGGCCGCCCTTCCGGTCGGTCGTCGGCACGAGTCCCTGTTCCTCGTAGTACCGGATCGCCGACGGCCGGAGTCCAGCCCTGGCCGCCACTTCGCCGATCGTCAGCATGTCTTGACCTCTTGACCTCAAGTCGACTTGAGCCGGTAGGCTGTCTCGACGCACTCGTCAGGACGAAGCATAAACGAGGACGCTCGCATGACGACACACGAAGTGGGTCCAGCCGCCAAGGTGCCCCGGATCGTCCGGTTTGCCATCTGGCTCACGTTCTTCAACACGTGGGTCCTGTTTGAAGAGACCGTCGTCGATCGATACGGCCTGTGGGAGTACATGCCGTACTACCGGGTCGGAAAGCTCTGCGCGTGGGATATCGGCGCCATGGCGCTCATCGGCTTCGGCTTGTGGTGGTTGTTTCGAGGGCGGAAGGCGCCGGCCGCCTGATGTTGCCGACGAGCGTCGACAAGATCCGGCTTCAACGCGGCTGGGCCGCCCGCCTGCGCGCCGCCGCCTGCGGATTGTCGACGTTGAAGTACATCGCGCGCTCCTCGTTCGTGCGCCTGTCGACGACAACCATGCGATCCATGATGGGGCCCCCGTCGGATGGCACCGCGCTTTGTGACTTGCGTGTCAGGTTCATCGAACGGAACAACGCGTACTCCTCGCTGATGTCGATCACCTGGTACGCGGTCTCCGACGTCTTGCCATCGCCCCGCGAAGTAATCGATTGAAGCAGGCCGTTCGCAATGAATCGGTGGAACCGGGCCTCTTCCCTGTGCCCCAATTCGTTGTGAGCGATGGCCGCCACCATGTGCGCGTTCGGTTCGACGTAGTTCTGTTTGAGCACTGTGTCGACGATCTTGAGAACGCCCTCGAAGTCGCGCTTGTTCAGCGTGTCCCAGAGCGACCGGTAGACGGCCATCATCGTCCCGGTGTATTCGGGCGTCTCCGTGAAAGCCATCCGAGCCTCGGTAAAGTCCACCGTTCGGTCTCCGGCCTTGAGGCGATCGACGAGCTGTCCGTACACGGTTGCCGCTGGAGCGGCGGCGGCAGGCGCTTCCGGCGTCGGGAGGGGAGCGGTGCTCTGCGGCGTTTGCGAGTCGCCACGAATCGGCACGACACCGAGAACGAGACACAGGAAGAATGTTGAAACCGTTCTCATCACTGCTTGACTTGCCTGCTAGGCCAACTCATAGCTCAGGGTGAAAGGATGCTCCATGCCGTGGCCAACGGCGGAGCTGCCGTCGCCCACGAGGCCCTGCAGGTCTCCAGTTGCGGAGCCGGCGATCACGTAATACGACTCCTTCGCCTGCCCGCCTTCGAACACGCCAGTACGCTGGAGCACGAAGGTGCCGGTCTTGCCGCCGATTCGTCCAACCACCCGCTCGAGGCCTACGAAAGTCGCCATGCCGTCGCTGCGATACATCATCAGGTACTCGACCTGCCCCTCCGCCTCGATATCGCCCGTGTAGGTCTTGGTGACGCGAGCCCGAGTGAGTTTTGGCTGGTCCGGGCCCTCACTATAGGGCTCTTCATCCCACTTCTTGATCGCGAACCGAGCATTCGCGCTCCTCTTCATGTGCCCTCCGCGTGATTGGGAGATCTATTGTCTGGCCGATGAACGCCTGGTCAGCCGGACCGCCAGTCTTTGGCCGTGAGTCTCTGAAGCCGTTCAAGATACCGCTGGTAAATCTTGCCCGTTGAACCAGCGCCCTCCTGCATCAAGGCGTACAAATCCTCTGCGAGCACCGACCCGATGGCGTGAAGGGCATCGTGCCGACTCAAACCCTCGCCTTGGAGACGGGCCAGCGTCCTGAGGACGACTTCTTCACCGAGTGCGAGCTGGTTTTCTACCACGACATGAATGGCCGCATGGAGCTGCAGGTTCGGCAATGTGATCTTCTTGCGACGATGGTAGGAAGCAATCAGCTCGATGCGCTCGCCCTCATCGGTCGCGAGCCACTCGGTGGAATCTGGTGACGTATCCGGATCGTATGCGCGCATTGTGAATTGAGCTCGGTCTTGAATCTTTACCGCTAGCGCATATCGGTCGCCTGTTTGGTCTTGGCCGATACAAGCAGACGATGGGCGCCGTACGTCGTCCAACAGACGGCCGACACAAAGCACCACACTGCGCTGATTCGCAGGGCGCCCGGGCCGAAGCCGAAGTACGGGAAGCTATTTGCGCCCTCAGTGCCACGAAGTAGATGCTCGAATCCAGTCAGGTACGCCGATGCCCCCAGATATAAGGGCAGGATCCACCCTGCACTGAGGAGTCCGATGAGCACCGCGACGATCCAGTCCCACATAAGAACGGGCGGATATTAGCATGGCGGACCTGGACGGAGACGCGTCAAGCGTCGTCCCACACCTTGCGCGCGGTGTCGACGACGAGCTGCAGCTTGCGCCACTGCTCGTCTTCGGTCAGCAGATTGCCTTCGATCGCCGACGCGAAGCCGCACTGGGGGCTGAGCGCCAGATTCTCGATCGGCACGTACCGGCTCGCCTCGTCGATCCGGCGGCGCAGATCGTCCTGCGATTCGAACGCGGGCAGCTTGCTGCTGACCAGGCCGAGGACGACGGTCTTGTCCGCGCGGCACGAAGCGCAGCGGCTCGAACGTGCCGGCGCGCTCGGATTCGTACTCGAGCAGAAAGGCGTCGACGTTGAGCTCGGCGAAGAGCTTCTCGGCAATCGGGTCGTAGCCGCCCTCGGCGTACCACTGGCTCTGGTTGTTCCCTCGGCAGAGGTGGATGGCCAGCACGACGCCGTCGCGCCTGGCGCCTTCGAGGCACTCGTTGTCCACCCGGATGGCTTCGTCGAGCGCCACGTCGGGATCGACGCCCATTTCGTCCTTCACGTAGGTGCGCCACTTGGGATCGATGTAGTAGCTGTAGCGGGGCGCATCGAGTCTGGATGTACTTGACGCCCTCGTTCACCAGCGCCTGAATCTCCGCCTTGATGATCGGCACGACGTCCCAGAGAAAGTCCGAATAGGTCGGGTAGGCCCGATCGCTCAGTCCCTTCCGGTACACGATCGCGGGAAACTGATTCGCGGACGGCAGGGTCATCTTGATGTCGCCGGGGCTGTGTCGGGTGAGGAAGTCGACCTCCGTGTTTGGTGAGCCGTTTCTTCTGCGTGATCTTGCGAACGACGAGCCCGGCGAGGGGACGCGTGTCGCGTGTGGCGCCGGCGCTGCGTCCACGCGCGCGCGATCGAACCGTCGTGGTCGAGGCCGTCAACCGATTCGTAGAAGTCGCTCATGAATCCGCCGCGGCGCAGCTCGCCGTCGGTGAAGATGTCGAAGCCCAGATCCTTCTGCCGCGCCAGGACGCGCAGGATGTGCTCGTCCTCGAGCGCTCGCGAGTGCGTCAGGCGTGACACTGCTGACGGCCGAATCGGCGCGGGCATCAAGTATGTCCCGCGGCCGCAGGAGGCTGCCGACGTGATCTGCGCGGTACATGGCGCGGCTTATTTGAACGCGAGCTTCGCCTTGCGATCCTGTTCCGCCTTGATGCCCGGGCCGAACAACTTCTCGAAGAAGCCTTCCTTGACCAGCCGGCTGACGATGCTGTTGTCGATGACCTTGTGAAAGTCGTACTCCTTCATCAGCGCCACCATGCGCGGGTCGGTCTGTTGATCGATCACCGACTGGAGCGCGCCAGCGAGGACGTAGGGGACACGCTCCAGAAGATTGGCCTTCGCATACCCGTCGTAGAACCGCTCGACGTCGGCGGATGTCTGCTTGTCGTAGACCTGGTAGGCTTTGACGGCGAACGCCTTGTCGTCGTAGAAGCGCTTGATGGCTTCGGCGTGCGCCTTGATCAGCAGCTCGGGCAGCCTGGGATTTGCCGCAATCGTGCTCTGCTTCAGCAGGTAGGTCGTCGACGCGAAGATGTCGTCGTGTTCGGCCAGATTGCCGAGGCTCTTGAAGCCGGCTTCTTCGAGCTTGAAGTAGGCCGGCGGCGTCAGGAGCGTGGCGTCGGCGCGGCCCGCCGCCAGCGCGGCGGCGCGCCCGTTGGCGTCGGTGCCGACGGCGACCCACTGCACGTCCCTCGCCGTCAGCCCGAACTTCTTCAGGTAGGCGCTGGCGTAGTTGTACGGCGGATCGCCAATCTGGCTGACGGCGAGCGTCTTGCCCTTCAGATCCTTGACGCTCGCGATGTCCGGCCGCGACATCAGCACGAAGAACGCGCGGTTGACCGAGCTGCCGACGACCGTGAAGGACGCATCCCTGACGCTCGCCTGCATCACCGACTCGAGGTTGTAGCTGCTCATCTGCGCTTCGCCGCTGACGACCATCGCGATGCCGCCCGGATGGCCCGCGAACACGAGGTCGACGTCCAGCCCGTACTTCTGGTAGTAGCCGCCTTCTTTCGCGATGAACAGCGGCCACGACGCGCCGCTTCTGGTGGGGAAATTGATGGTGATTTTCTGGAGCGCCTGCGCGTCGGCCGTTGCGCTCCACGCCGACAGAACGGCCGCGACGAAAATCAGGCCCACTGCACGGCGCGTCATCGTCTTTGTCATGAACGTCTCCACGGGGCGCCAGTATAAGCCCCTTTCGACACGGCTCAGGGCAAGCCCTTCGACAGCTCAGGGCAGGCTGGCAACACTGACAACCGGCGGAACTTCGGCACTCCGGCCCATATTCTTCTGCTATGGTGGCACCGGTATCGGTCACACCCGATTAGCCGTGTAGCGGGACCTGGGTGCAGGCGCCCTTCGACACGCTCGGCGCACGGCGCCAACACGGACAGGCGCGTCGGAAACGGCGGTCCTCCGGGGCTCTGTTTACAGCGCTCGGCGGCTCGACTGCGCCGAGCTTCCTTCCAGCGCCTCGCGCCAGTACCGTCGCGACGATCAACAGGATTTCATGACGACATCCATCACGCGTGATCGGCGTCCGAGCTAGCCAGAACATTCCGGATTGCGGTCACTGTGATTCGGCTTCGTTGCCGACCACGTTGATCTCGTTTTCGGCGCACCAGCTCCTCAGGGCTCGCTCTGTGGATTCGACCTCGAATGAGTACCACTTGTCCAGACAGCCCTCCGATGCCATGAGTTCCTTGAAGCGCGCATAGGCGCCGCGATGCCGAAAGCACTGCTCAACTCTGTTGTACAGGCCCGGCAGCTCCTCCGCCGCAAAACGGAGCGCGAGATCACTTCCGAGGTCAAGGTCATTCTTGTGGGGTATGGCGATGTAGCGATCTGACGTTTCAAGATCCTCAGGGATTTCTTCGTCCAGTGGATTTGCCTCGGAGATCCAATGGATAGAGCCGGTGTCGATGGAAATATAGGCTTGGTGCTCCATGGGCGCAGCAAAGCTGACGAAGTCGAAGGCCGCTGAAAGATCTTCGTATTTTACGGTTATCACGATTCAGCTTTCGTATTCGGCCATATCAACGATCGCGCTGAACCGCGGGCGGCGCGCCACCGAAGCGCGTAGATAGGCTTGGGCGCCGACCGTCGGTTCCAGCGCGAGTTAGATGCCGCGCGGTTCGGGTCCGGATGAGCCAGCGCCTCCCTCACTATCCAGGATCGCGGCTGCGGAACCCAACATCAGGCCGGCCCAACCAACGGCGAGCACGAGCAGCACCAGGCTGAACCGGGTGGTCCGATCCACATTGAGCCCGTTCAGACCCACCAACGCTGAGCCCGCGACGATCGCGTACCCCGCATTGATCACGCGACGGGCTCGTACGGCGCTGCGCGGACCAGGGAAACGTCCGTCCCTCATGGCCCAGGGGAGAGTCGCTGCGATCGCCGCACTAGCGAGGCCGATTCCTGCGGCAACCGTCATTGAGGCGCCAATGAAGACGATGAGCACACCTGCCAGCACGACACCAACAGCCGTCGCCACGAGAACGGAGCGCGTATTGAACATCGGCTTGTCCTCACGTTTGAGACTGGTTTCCTGCGTGCATTTCAACCTGTTTCTAAGTGGACCGGCTTGAGCGACGTTACAGACAACCGCCTTTCCGAAATGCCGTCGCGACGCCAGGCAAGATACAGAACGGCCGGATATTAGCACGCGAACCAGACACCTAATAGTCCGGCCGTTAGCCGCGAGTAGTGCGGTTATGTGCGAGGGTTCGCAGCCAATCACAGGCGAGAATTGACTCGCCAACCGAGACAACTGCCCTGCGCGGCGCGAGTTGCACGTCCATTGTCACGCACGGCCACGACGCGGTTAGCTGTGAATCGTTGCAGCCAACCAAACAGTCGATTGCTGAGGACCGACCGTCTGTGCGGCATCTCCGGCCCTTCGACAGGCTCAGCGCAGGCCCTTCGACAGGCTCAGGGCAGGCAGCGAACCGTCAAGGCGCGGCCGGACGCGATCGAGCTAACTGCGGGCCGCAGGTTCTCATCGCGGCGATCACGGTCAGCGCGATCCGGAACGCCGTGATCAGCTCGGACGCTGATCACGCGTGATGGATGTCGTCCTGATAGCCCGTTGATCGCCGCGGCGGCAACTTGCGCGAGGCGCTGGAAGGAAGCTCGGCGCAGCCGAGCCGCCGAGCGCTGTAAACAAAGCCCCGGAGGACTGCCGTTTCCGGCGCGACTTGGCCTACGGCGGGGTCCCCAACGCGGCAGCCGCGTTGGGGTGCCTGAGCTGACTGTCCTGGGCCTGTCGAAGGGCGGTTCCTTCGCGGGCGAGGTTAGACAGCGCGCTGAATTCGAGGCATCGTGGGATCGTTATTGTCGATAACGATCGAGGCCCAACGTTCCGGCTGCGCCGCGCTGAGATACAACTGTTGGCCAGGAACGTACCGCTCCCGATAGCGCCGACGTACCTCTTCGACGTCACCAAAGAGCGCCACATCGCGCTGTTCGGCTCGCTGCGTCGTGACGGCAAAGTCCGCCTGGACGAACACCGAATAGTCGAAGTACTCCCGGAGCTCGGCTCGAAGGAGGAACACGCCGTCGAACAAGAGGACCGCATCGACCGGTGCCCTCTCCGTCTCGGCCGCAACCGGCTGGTCGGTTCGAAAATCGAATACCGACCGACGAAACAGACCGGAGCCGCCAGGACCGAGCGGTTGCAGCAGGGCCTCGACCAGTGCCGGGTAGTTGAACGAGTCGTGGAAGTAACCTTCGGGCGACCTCGAGCCACGACGGCGCCGTGTGGCCTGCGGATTGTGGAATCCGTCAATTGATGCACGAATGACCGACCGACCAAGCGCCGTGACGACTGGCGCCAGTTCGTCAGCAAGCGTCGTCTTGCCGGCCGCGTCAACACCGTCGATCGCGACACGGATCGGGTGGGGACGGCGCACACCCGCAATTCGTGAGGCGATGTCGGCCAAGATGTTCTGACGGGTTCTCGTCATCACGATTCGGTTACCACGTCCTCCGAAGCCACTCCGCGACCTCCGGCGTCGGCTCGAAGTGGACAAGCGTAGCCCCCGGGATCAGGCCAACCGTGTGCTCCACCCGAACATCGCGGCACCCCAGATTGCTGAGGAGTGCCGCGACAAATTCGGCGCTTTCTTGGTTGGCGTGGAAGACGAAGTCTGGAGCCTGTCCAAAGCGCGCCCATGTACCCGCCAGGTACGCCAGCGCACGGCGGCGGGCGAACACGGCGTCCGAGAGTCCTCCGTCTGGAGCGAGGCCACCAACGCCGCTCCGGTAGAACAGTTCCAGATTCAACGTCGTCGCGCCGGAGCGAGGCGCCTTGACCGATGGCGGTGAGGACTTGGGAATTGTCAGCTCGTATCGGTAGCAGGAGTTCAACCGGTCGCGCAGAATCTTGGAATGGTACGACGTGAGGCAGTCCTGGACCGTTTGTTGTCGAACATCAGCAGCGATGCCTTGCTCGACGGCGAGCGCTTCGAGACGCCGGTGGAACAGCTTCGCCACGGTCTGCTCATTGCAGTAGAACCCTTCGACAACATCGCTCCCCTCCACGACGCCTTGAAGATTGCGCAGGCCGAGCAGGAAGAACACGTTGTCGGCTCGCTCTCCCGTCAAGTCCAAGCCACAGGAGCCATCGCTCGATGAAGCGTCGAACAGACGCTGCGACGACTCCTCTCGAGGCCCGGGACGTCCGCAGCCCGGTGCGGCTACTGCGACCAGCGAGACGAAGAAACCCAAGAGAATGACGCCAGGGCGGCGAGATTGCACGATTCTCTTAGACACCAACAAGCCGGCCATGCTTCCCAGGTAGCAGGGTTGCGGATAGTACTATCGTCACCGCGGAGTTGATAGAATCGCCGGCGACGCTGACCCTTCAATGAGCCTGAGCCCGGGAGTCCGTCTGGGCCGGTACGAAATCATCGCCCTGATTGGCGCGGGCGGGATGGGAGAGGTCTATCGCGCGCGCGACGAGCGCTTGAAGCGCGACGTGGCGCTCAAGGTTCTTCCGGCCTCCTTCTCGACGGATCCCGATCGTCTGCGCCGCTTCGAGCAGGAAGCTCAGGCGGCCGGCAGCCTGAACCATCCCAACGTCCTCGCCATTTACGACGTCGGCACGCACGACGGATCGCCCTTCATTGTCTCCGAACTGCTCGAGGGGGAAACGCTTCGACGCCGCCTTGCGGGAGGATCGCTTCCCGTGCCCGCCGCGTTCGACATCGCGATGCAGACGACGGAGGGTCTGGCCGCCGCGCACGAGAAGGGGATCGTGCACCGCGACCTGAAGCCCGAGAACCTCTTCATCACCACCGGCGGCCGCGCCAAGATCCTCGACTTCGGGCTCGCCAAGCTTGCCGACCCCGCCCTGGACGTCCCGGACGCGCACACGAACATGGCGACCGTGGGTGCGCCAACCGAAGTCGGGACGGTTCTCGGCACGGTCGGCTACATGTCGCCTGAACAGGTGAGGGGCGAACGCGCGGATCATCGATCCGACATCTTTTCGTTCGGCGCCATCCTCTACGAGATGCTCACGGGCCGGCGCGCGTTTGCCGGAGGTTCGGCCGCGGACACGATGAGCGCCATCCTGCGTGACCAGCCTCCGCCGCTCTCGCCGAACCTCACGCTCCCGCCGGCGATCGAACGCGTCGTGCGCCGTTGCCTCGAGAAGCGTGCCGACGACCGCTTCCAGACGGCCCGCGACCTCCGATTTGCTCTGGGCGAGGCGGCGAGCGGCCTGAGCGTTCCGATCGCGGCGCTTCAGTCGCCTCCATCTCGTGCTCGCCGAGCGTGGTGGGTGGCGGCCGCCGGGTTGGCGCTCCTAGCCGCCACGCTGGCCCTGATGTCGGGCCTCGTCGATCTTCGTCGGATGGTGCCGGGCCGCGGCGGCGACGGCCCGCGTATCGCGTCGTTGGCGGTGTTGCCGCTACAGAATTTGTCGAACGACCCCGAGCAGGAGTATTTTTCGGACGGCATGACCGAAGCGCTGATTTCCGACCTCGCGCGGGTCAGCGGTCTGCGGTTGATCTCGCGGACCTCCGCGATGACCTACAGGTCGACGCAGAAAACGCTGCCGCAGATCGCCCGCGAGCTCAACGTCGATGCGGTGGTGGTGGGAACTGTCGTGCGATCGGGAGGCCGGGTCAGGATTACCGCGCAGTTGATTGACGCGAAGACCGACCGCCACCTCTGGGCGAACAGCTACGAGCGGGATCTGCGCGATGTGCTGACGTTGCAGGCCGAGGTGGCGCGGGCGGTTGCGCAGGAAATACGAGATCACGCTGACACCGCAGGATGAGGCTCGGCTGGCGGCCGTGCGGCCGGTCAACCCCGTGGCGCATGAAGCCTACCTGCGAGGGCGATACCGTGTAGGCAAGGGGACCGAACAGACGATCAAACAGGCGATCGGCGACTTCAACGAGGCTATTCGAGCCGATCCCGGATACGCACCGCCGTACGCCGGCCTCTCCGATGCCTACGCGGCGCTGAGGATCGCGTATTTGCCGCCGCACTCCGTGATGCCCCAGGCGAAGGCGGCCGCGGCCAAGGCCGTGCAGCTCGAGCCGGGCCTGGCCGAGGGCCATTTGTCGATGGCCATCGTGCTGATGACCTACGAGTTCGATTGGGTGGGCGCCGAGCGCGAGCTGAAGCAGGCCATCGATCTGAGTCCGAATCTCGCTGATGCACATCACTACTACGCGATGTATCTGGCGGGGCTGGGACGGCACGCCGAAGCGAGGGTCGAGATCGATCGCGCGATGGAACTCGATCCTCTGTCGCTGGTGATCCTGAACGATGCGGGATGGGTGTACTACCTCGCGCGCCAGTACGAGCGCACCATTGAGCTCAACCGCAAGGCGCTCGACCTCGACGCAAACTTCTGGCCGGCGTATCGCGACCTGGGGCTGGGCTACGAGCACGTCGGCAGGTTCGCTGACGCCGTCGCCGCGCTCAAGAAGGCACGAGAGATCGACGCCAATCCGTCCGTGCTCGAGATGCTCGGCGGCGCGTATGCGGCGTGGGGCAAGAAGGATGAAGCGAGAAAAGTCCTGGCCGAGTTGGCCGTGCAGGCCGGCCAGCACTATGTGTGTGCCTACGAGGTGGCGACCATTCACGCGGGCCTTGGAGACAAGGACGCGACGCTCGAGTGGCTCGAAAAAGGCTACAAGGATCGGGCGGACTGCATGGCGTGGACCGCCTCCGACCCGAAGCTGGACGCGCTGCGCGACGACCCGCGCTTCAAGGATCTCATCCGACGCCTGGGAGTCGTGCGCTGATGATCGGCCGGTGAGGTGGCCGAATGGAATCCGACATGACGTCATGGCGGCGCGGCCGGCTCGTGGCTGTGCTCCTTGCCGTCATGGCTTGTTTCGCGTCGGCAGAGGCATCGGCGCAGGCGCGTTCGACATTCACCGGCACCGTCGTCGACGGCGCAGGCGTGCGGCTGTCGGGGGTCACGGTCGCGGCTGAAGGCGGCGGCGCCACAGGCGGACTGCGGCAAGCCGTCACGAACGGTCGCGGCGTGTATCGGCTTTCCGATCTCCCGCCAGGTGAGTACGAACTGACGGCCACCCTCCAGGGCTTTCAGACGGTGAAGCGGGTCGAGCTGCGATTGCCGGTCGGCACGACCTTGACGATCGATCTCACGCTTCGCGCATCCGCTACGCCAGAAACCGTGACGCTTCGTGGCGCGTCTCCCGTCGTGGACGTGACCACTGCGGCCTCGTCCGTGCAGTTTGGCCGGGAAGAGCTCGAATCCCTCCCCATCAGCTCTGTGGGCTCGCTGGTGCAGCTCGCACCCGGCGTGACGCGCGCATCGGCGTTTGGCAGCGGTCCCGACACCAACCAGGTGATGATCGACGGAAGCCCGAGTGTTCTCACGGCGGCTCGCGCCGCCAGGCCCGGCGTCGATGTCCATCCGTACTGGATGGACGAAGCGCAAATCGTCAGCCTGGCCGCCGACGCCGGCTTCGGCGAATTCAGCGGCGTTGTCGCAAATATTGCGGTCCGGTCTGGCGGCCGCCGCGCCTCCGGGCTTCTGGACTACCGAGCGACGCCGCCCTCGTGGGTGGCGGACAATACGGGCGACTTGCCGGATGCGTTGCGCGCGCAATTCCGGCCTCAGGAAATCCTCTCGAGCTGGACGACGAACGCGCAGGTTGGCGGCCCGATCGTGCCGGGCCGGATCTTCTTCTTTACGGGCTTCCATTACATCGCGAACGAGGTCATTCAAGCCGGGACCATCGGCAACGTGCCGACGGAGTTTCACTGGCCGAACTTCCTCACCAAGCTCAACTGGGTGGCTTCGTCGCGGGTGAGGGTGGAGGGATTCGTCCAACGTGAGCGGTTCCAGTCGAAAGGGGCGCTCGCCCCGAACCAACTCCCGGAAACCGCGGGCGAGTCCAGTTCGCTCATCTCGAGCTGGAACGGGCGCCTGACGTGGATCGCGAACAGCCGGACGACGGTGGATGTGCGCAGCAACGGCCTCGATTCTGAGTTCGAGAGCCTTCCGGGCACACGCCGCGCCGGCCCGCCGTCACACCGCGATCGCGTCACCAACATCCTCTCGGGTAACGCGGCGAACTTCGCGGATAACGCGGCGCGACGAATCCTGGCGGGCGTCGACGTCAGGCGATCGGTCGATGGCCGGACAGCGGGAAGTCACGAGCTCGCGTTCGGGCTCGAGCACGACCGCACGGAGTTTCACTGGGGGGCCGGTTTCCCGGGCGGCCGCTCGTACACCGACGCCAGCGGGGTTCCCGAGCAGGTGATCCTCTGGAACGGCGACACGGGTGAAAGCACCGGTGCACGGACCACGCTCTATGCACAAGATGTCTGGAGTGCCGGCAGCCGCCTGTCGATTCACGCCGGCCTGCGTGTGGCGTTCAATCGGGGCTCGGTGCCCGACAAAGGCACCGTTTTCGAAACAAACCCAGTGTCGCCGCGCATCGGCATCGCGTGGGACGTCGCGCCGGACCACAAGACGGTCGTTCGCGCCGGTTACGGCCGGTTTCACGAAGGGCTGTACCCGCAGGTGTTCGACTTCCTGAACACGTCTGGGCTGACGCCGCAAATCACGGCGCGCGTCATCGGACCGGAGAACTTTCTGGAGCTTCAACGCACGGCGACGGTGTCGGTGGCCCTCGACGACAGGGTGGCCCACGCGTCGGTCGATCAGTTTCTGGCCGGCATCGAACGCGAACTGTTCCCGTCGATGTCGCTGAAGGCGCAGTACATTCGGCGAAGCTTCGGCAATATCTGGGCGTTTACCGACACCGGCTCGCGGTATACGCCGGTTCAACGGCAGGATCCCGGGCCGGACGGCCGGATCGGCACGTCCGACGATGGGGCGTTCGTCACCGTGTTCAACCTGCTGAACCCCGGGCAGTCGTTTCCGGTGCTGACGAATCCTGGCGAGGCCGTTCGCAGCTACGACGCCGTGCAGGTCATCGGCGAGAAACGCCTGTCGCGCAACTGGCAACTGCTGGGCGCCTATACGTGGTCGCGCACGCGCGGCACCGTCAACAACGCAGTCGGAGAGAACAGGGCCTTTGGCAGCGACACGATTCGTGGCGGCGTCTTCTACAATCCGAATCGGGCGATCAACGCCGAGGGCCTGTTTCCCGACTATCCGCATCAAGTGAATGTCGATGGGACGTACGTGCTGCCGGGGTGGGCCGGGGTGAGCCTCAGCGGCAGCTACTACTACCTGAGCGGCAACGCCTGGGGCCGCTCGGCGACGATTGTCGGGTTGGCCCAGGGGAATCAGGTTGTCCGCATCGAACCGCGTGGCACCAACCGCGTCGATGCCAACAGCCAGTTTGCCGTGCGGCTCGAAAAGACTTTCCCGCTCGGAGCGCCCGGACGCACGGCCGGAATCTATGTGGATGTCTTCAACCTGACGAACCAGGGCGTGGCGCTCGCCGTCCAGGAACTATCGGGTGCGGCGTTCGGTCAGCCGACGCAGTGGACGGCGCCGCGCACGGTGCAAATCGCCGGGCGCTTCAAGTTTTAGCTCGTGGAATCGCGTCTTGTCCGGTGAGCGGCCTGCGCTGAGCCTGTCAAGGGCCGCTGCCCGGGATCGCCACTGCCCGACAGGTTGGCCATCACGCGCTGATTCCCCAAGTACACCCGACCTTTCCACGCTCTGTTTCGTCCAAGCCAATACTCTTGTTCTCAATAGCCGTCATGGAGGACCCATGAAGCCTCTAACCGTCATCGTCACCTCAGTACTGTGCCTGTGTGCCGTTCCGATGGCGCGCGGGCAGTCGCCGCGAACACAAGTCGCCGGCCGCGGCGTTACAGGCACCCTCTCGATCAACTCGGCGACGCGGGTGTCGATGGAGACCGCCACGCTGACGTTTGGCGGCGCCGGCACACCGACGTTCACTGTGGACTTCACCGCGAGGATCGGCCTTGATCCGTCCGCACCGCTGCCGGACGTCGTCGATATCACCGTCACTCATTACCCCGCCGAAGACGAGAACCCGGAAATGACTTTACGCGTCGACGGTCAGGCAGTTCCGCTGATAAGCAGGCTTCACAGCCGGCGATCGATCGTATCGACCATCCCATTCAGCGAATTCCTTCAAATCATGGCGGCAGCCGCGATTGTGGAAGACGCCTTCAAGAGCGAGTTTGAATTCTCACCGGCTCAGCTGAGGATGCTGCGCGCGACGGCAGACCGCTGGGCCCGCCGCTAGAGACTCACGTTCACCGAACTCTTCAGGCCGACGCAGTGGGCCTCGCCGTGCAATGTGCAAATCGCCGGGCGCTCTAAGTGTTGACTCGTGGACTCCGTCGGGGGCCCTTCGCCACGCTCAGGGCAGGCCGCCAACACGGAACAAGCGCGCCGGAACTGCGGTCCTCCGGTCCGTGCTCTTCCGTTGTCGCGGCGATCAAGGGGGTGCTTCGGCGACATCTGACACGCGTGATCAGCGTTCCGGGTAGCCACCACAATTCGGATCGCGGTGACCGTGATCGCCGCGATGAGGACCTGCGGCCCACAGTTGATGGCATGGCGTCCGGCCGCGCTTGACGGTTGGCTTGCCTGCCCTGAGCCTGTCGAAGGGCTGCCCTGAGCGCGTCGAGGGGCGACGGCAGTCATAGATCGTCGATGAGAGCGAGCTGAACGCCGCGTTTCAGCCGCGGCGGCGCATGATCACACCGGCCGCTGCAGACGCTTGTTCAGTGGCACCGTCGACTTCGACGCATTGGTGCTGGCCCGGTCAAGAGCCGCATCAATGTGATGGATCATTGGGTCGCTTCGTCTGCGAGCCGCTCGCCTCAGCGCGGTAAGCCCTCGTGATCCGCCATGCGTGCCAAGAAAATGAGCTGCTACAGCTCGTGGCACGTGGGCCCTCGCGCGCGTAAAAATCGGCCTCATCACTGGTCGAGAGATCAACACGCGGACAACTGCTGGCACAGCGATCCGGCGAACATCGTGCGGCAGCCAATCCAATGCGGAGATGGCTGCAACCTTGGCGGTCGCGTCATCAGAGCCTAACAACTTCAAGAGGTCTGGCAGCGCGCTGGCCGGGGTCTTTTTCAACCGACCAAGTGCCGTTGCCGCGGCCCGACGCCAGCTGGGATCCTCATGTCCGAGTAGCCTCACCAAGGTCGGTACTGCGTGGCGTCGGTTCACTCTCAGTACACGAAGAGCCTGTTCGAATGAATCGCTAGACGAGCACAAGTGTTCAAACGCCGCAGTTATCTTGGAGGCCGTCGGGCAATGCAAGTCACTAGCTTAGCAGCTAGTCGTCCGAAACTTGTTTCTAAGCAGACCGCTTGGGCCCGTTTGCAGCTAACTGCCTTTCCGAAATGCCGTCTCGACGCCAGGCAAGCTACAGAACGGCCGCATAGTAGCACGCGAAGCCGACGCCGAATGGTCCTGCCGTTAGCCGCAAGCAAGCAGAGCGGCTATGTGCGAAGGTTCGCATCTGTGCGGCATCTTCGGCCCTTCGACAGGCTCGGGGCAGGCCGCGAACCGTCAAGGCGCGGCCGGACGTGTTCGCGCTAACTGCGGGCCGCAGGTTCTCATCGCGGCGATCACGGTCACCGCGATCCGGAATGTAGTGATCAGCTCGGACGTTGATCACGCGTGATGGATGTCGTCCTGATAACCCCTTGATCGCCGCGGCGGCAACTTGCGCGAGGCGCTGGAAGGAAGCTCGGCGGCCGAGCCGCCGAGCGCTGTAAACAAAGCCCCGGAGGACCGCCGTTTCCGGCGCGACTTGTCTGGTGAGCGGCCTGCCCTGAGCCTGTCGAGGGGCCGGAGCCGATCGTCGATCGGAGCGGGTTAGCGACTCGCAGTACTCATTTCTTGCGAGCCTCGGCCGCCTCAGGCAACGCCCTGACGGCGACCGCGGCCAGGAGGGCAGTCAGCAGGATTCCGCACACCCCTATGAGTATGGCCAGCACACGTGTGAGCAGGAACTTGGGCGCGAGATCACCGTAGCCAATCGTCAGTCCGGACACGAACGCGAAGTAGATCGATTCCTGTATCGACCAGCCTTCGCGCAAACCGATGACCAGGCCGAGCACGATCATCAATCCGAGGAGTACGGACAGGATTGGCCACACCACGCGCAATTCCGCATGTAACCCGGTAAGGAAATTCCTTCTTAACGTGCGCGGATCCATGCGGTCTCCGAAGGCTTTCGGTCCTATTTGCCCACCATATGCGGCAGATCCTTGTTGTTCTCCTGGCAGATGTACTCGAGCAGCTCGGCGCCGGGCGCCCACGGGATCGTGTAGCTCGTCGTCCAGGGCTTGGTGTACGCCTTCGGATCGTCGATCGTCACCTCGTAGCGAAGCGTCGCCTCGTTCGTGCGCGTGAAGCGCTCGACGACGTGAAGGGCATCGGTGTGAGGATGACCAGCCTGGTCGAGCCATGTGGCTTCGTTGAACCCAATCACGTCGACGACGAGCGTGTCGCCTTCCCAGTGACCCACGGAATCTCCCAGGAAGGACGGATTGGGATCCTTCGCGTGCGGGCGGCCGTCGGTGTAGACGGCGCGCCAGACGTGCGCGCCGCCCTCGAAGACGAAGAGGATACGGTCGCTCAACTGAAAGATCTGAAACGGAAAAGGCGTCGCCATCATCCGCGGGATGCCAGGGGGCAGGCACCTCGACTCGGGATCGTGCTGCTGAAGATTGTCCTGGCGGACTTCGTAGACGGCGCGGGCCCACGGCTGGAACGGGACGTCAACGAGTCGCTCGACCCGCGACCGACTGGGATCGCCCTTGCCCGACAGGTTGGCCATCACGCGCGGATTCCAGGAGCCCTTGCCGTTTCCAAGATCCGGACGACCGTCGGGCAGGCGAGGCGTCGGGCCGGTTGGGCTCCCTGCGGCTTCGGCGCGCTCGCCAATCCGTCCCGCGACGGCAGCGCCGGGGACAGTCTGGCCCGCGGCCCGCAACGACAGCGCCGTCAGGAGTATCGCGCACGTCAGCGAAGCTCTCATGTGACCTCTCGGACAGACAGCAGCGTTGCGGAATAATACTATCGTCACCGCGGAGTTGATAGAATTCGCCCGCGACGGACCAGGCCGGGGAGGCCCCATGATCATCGACTCGCACGGACACGTCACCGCTCCCGACAGCTTGTACGTCTACAAGGCGCAGATCCTCGCCCACCGCGGGGCGCACGGACGCGGCGGCAACCTGGCCAACGACGACGACGTCAGGAAGGCGCTCAACGCGCCGGTGTTCGGCGGCAGCTCGCACCTCGCGCAGCTCAAGGAAGTCGGCACGGATCTCCAGCTGCATCTCGCCGCGGCCGTATCAGATGATGACGAGCGAGCATCCGAGGCTCGTGCAGTGGTTCGTCGAGGAAACCAACAACATCATCGCGAAGCAGGTGCAGCTCTATCCCGACACGTTCCGCGGCGTCTGCGGTCTGCCGCTGACCCCGAACGTCAGCCCGAAGGCCGTCGTTCCCTATCTGGAGAAGTGCGTCAAGGAGCTGGGGTTCGTCGGATGTCTCCTCAATCCCGATCCGGGCGAGTGCAGCGGCGTCGAAACGCCGCCGCTCGGCGACCGCTTCTGGTATCCGCTCTACGAAAAGCTGGTCGAGCTCGACGTCCCCGGCCACATCCACTCGACGGGCTGCCGCTCCGAGCGGCTGCCGTACTCGCTGCATTTCATCAACGAGGAAAACGTCGCCGTGGTGTCGCTGCTGACGTCGCAGGTGTTCAACGATTTTCCGACGCTGAAGATCCTCGTGTCGCACGGCGGCGGCGCCATCCCGTATCAGTTCGCGCGCTTCGAGGCCAGCTCGCTGCGTGGCAAGGGGCCGCGGTTTTCGGATCAGATGCGGAAGCTCTACTACGACACCGTGCTCTATTCGAAGGACGCGCTCGAGCTGCTCTTCAAGACCGTGGGCGTGGATCGATGCCTGTTTGGCACCGAGCGGCCTGGCGTGGGCACGGTGAAGGATCCGAAGACGGGACGCTGGCTCGACGAAACGCGGTTCACGATCGAAGCGATCGACTGGCTGAGCGCGGCGGACAAGAAGATGATCTTCGAGGACAACGCGAAGAAGGTGTTCAACCTGAAGGTCACGGAACCGGCCGCGGCCTGAGAGGGCAGTACGGGCGGGAAGGGCAGAATGGGATTGCTTATGAGCAGACGCTTCCTCGCGGTGCGATTGCGGCTGTGCTGGTGGCGCTCGGCGGCGTAAGTCACGCGCAGCAGCCGCAGAAGATCACGATCAACTACCCGACGCGGAGCGGCGCCTCCTGGCCGATGTACATCGCGAAGGAAGGCGGCTACTACCAGAAGTACGGCCTCGACGTCGATCTGCAGTTCGGCGTGCATCCGACCGGCATCGCGATGCTGACGAGCGGCCAGGCCGTGATGGTGAACCATTCGCTCGAGCAGGGGATGGTGGCGAGCTCGAAAGACGCCTCGGCGTTTCGCATTGCTGGGCAGCTCGTCGAACAAAGGCCTGTTCGCGCTGATGGGGCAGAAGGAATTCACGAGCCCCAAGCAGCTCAAGGGCAAGCGCATCGCCGTCGGGCAGATCGGCGACGCGCCGTACAACTACACCGTGGCGCTGCTCGGCACGTACGGACTCGGCGTGCGGGACGTGGAATGGATTCCCGTCGGCACCGACGTCAGCGGGCGCGCCGCCGCGCTCCAGACCAACCGCGCCGACGCGACGCTGCTGACGGCGCCGAACTACTTCCGGCTCGAAGAGGCGGGCTACAAGACGCTGGCGAACCTGGCCGACCGCGACGTCTACGCGGCCACCGTCTACCTGTTCGCCAGGAAAGCGACCGCCGCGACTCCGAAGCTGGCCGAGTCGATCATCAAAGCGCACGCCGAAGCCATCAAGCGCTTCTACGACGACAAGGCGTTCGCGGTCAAAAGCTACATCGCGTTCGACAAGCAGCCGGAAGCCGACGTCGCGCGCATCTACGATCTCTACAAGAACGGCAACATCTTCGACCGCGTGCCCTACGTGCTGGCGCCCGCGATCAAGTCGATCGTCGCGCAGCAGGTCGACCCGCGGATCGCCGCGGACCTGAAGGCCTTCGACTTCCACAAGGTGGTCGACAACAGCACGGTCGCGCGTCTCGTGAAGGAAGGCTATTTCGAGCAGCTGTTCGGCGCCGACGTCAAGGCCGAGGAGCAGCGGAGAGCGAAGCTGGCGTATTGAAGTGTCTGCCACAGAGTCACGGAGTCACAGAGGTACGACACGGAAGCAAGCGCAGTCGACGCGGCCGGCCTGCGGCGCAGGCCGAAGCGGCTCAGGCGCGCGAACCCGCAAACGAACGAATCATGGGACCGTGCGAATCGTTCGTTTGCGGGTTTGCGCGCCTGGACCGCCGCTTCGCAGGCGCCGCGTCGACTGCCTTCGTGTGTCTTCTGTGCCTCTGTGGCCAATGCATTGTCAGCACGCCGCACGATGAAGCTCGAGATCGACCGCCTGACCAAGCGCTACTACGTCGAGCGCGAGGGCCGCGAGATGCTCGCGCTGTCCGACGTCTCGCTCTCGGTCGCCGACGGCGAGTTCATGGCCATCGTCGGACCGAGCGGCTGCGGCAAGACGACGCTGCTCAACATCGTCGCCGGCCTGCTGCCGTACGAAGTGGGAACCGTGTCGATTGACGGCAAGCACGATCGCGGGCGCCGGCGTCGATCGCGCCGTGGTCTTCCAGCATGCGAGCCTGCTGCCGTGGCGGACCGTCGCCGGCAACGTCCGATACGGGATGGAACTGCAGAAACGCTTCGATCGGGCCGCGATGGCCGAGCGGACCGACTATTTCGTCAGGCTGGTCGGGCTCGAAGGGTTCGAGCGGCACTACCCGTCGGAGCTGTCCGGCGGCATGCAGCAGCGCGTCAACCTCGCGCGGGCGACCGCCGCAGACCCGCTGGTGCTGCTGATGGACGAGCCGTTCGCCGCGCTCGACGCCCAGACGCGCGAGCTCATGCAGGCCGAACTGCTGAAGATCTGGGCCAAGGCGCACAAGACGGTGCTCTTCATCACGCATCAGATCAACGAAGCGGTCTATCTCGCCGACCGCGTCGCCGTGATGAGCGGCCGGCCCGGCCACGTCAAAGAGGTCTTCGCGATTCCGTTCGAGCGGCCGCGGCCGCTCAGCCTGAAACGCGACCCGCGGTTTCTCCAGATCGAAGACGCGATCTGGCGGATCGTGGAAGAAAAGCTCAACGACAAGAGCAACGACAGGATCGACGACCAGGCAGAGGTCAGGCCGTGAACCGGAGCCTTCTATCAGAAGCACGAAGGCGCTGATCCTCGGCGGCGTCGCCGTGCTGGCCGCAATCGGCGTCTGGCAGGCGGTCTGGTCGGCGGGAAAGATTTCGCCGCTGTTTTTCACGGGACCGTCGGCGGTTGTCGCACGGTTCGGCGAGGAGTGGACGCACGGCCGGCTCAAGTCGGACATGGCCTACAGCGGCACCAACTTCGTGATCGGCGTCGGCCTGGCGATCGCGGCGGGCGTCGTGCTCGGCGTGATCATCGGCTGGTATCGGCGGCTGGCGATGGTGTTCGAGCCGTTCGTGAACGCGCTGTATGCGACGCCGCGCGTGGCGCTGGTCCCGCTGATCCTCATCTGGTTCGGCATCGGGATGTGGTCCAAGGTCTTCATCGTGTTCATCAACGCGTTCTTCCCGGTGCTGATCAACACGATCGGCGGCATCAGGGCGACCGATGCCGACCTGCTGCGGGCGGCGCGGGCGTTCTGCGCGTCGGACTGGCAGATCTTCAAGACGGTGGCGATTCCAGGGGCCGTGCCGTTCATCCTCACCGGCGTGCGGCAGTCCGTCGCGCTCGGACTGATCGGCGTCGTGGTCGGCGAAATGTTTGGCGGCAGCCAGGGCATCGGCTATATGGTCAACTACGGCGGCCAGACGTTCCAGACCGACACGGTGTTTCTGGGCGTGGTGATCATCGCGCTCGCGGGAATCGTGCTGACGTGGCTTGCCGAGCAGCTCGAGAAGCGCTTTTCGCGCTGGAGACCAGCGCGGTGAAACGAAAGACGTAAAACGGAAAACGCAAAACGGAAACGAAAACGGAAACGACGATCAACGCAGGGCCCGCTGAGATCGCAGAGTTAGCTTGTCAAGAGTCTCTGCGAGCTCTGCGGACTCAGCGTTGACTGTCGTCGTTCTTAGGAGAATCTGATGGCAGAAATCGTCCTGGGTATTGGAGCGTCGCACGGGCCGCTGCTGTCGACGCCGCCCGAGCAGTGGGACTTGCGCGCGAAAGCCGACCGCGAGAACAAGAGTCACTGGTTTCGCGGCAAGACCTACGATTTCGAGTCGCTCATGAAGGAGCGCGCGCCGGGATTCGCCGGCGAGGTCACCGTTGAGGTCAGGCGCGAGCGCTTCGCGAAGTGCCGGCGCGCCATGGAGGCGCTCGGCAACAAGTTCAACGCCGTCTCGCCGGACGCCGTGGTCATCGTCGGCAACGATCAGCGCGAGTTCTTCAATCCCGGCCTGACGCCGGCCATCACCGTGTATCGCGGCAGCCAGATCAAGAACGTCCAGCACCTGCACGAAGACGCGCCCGGCCTCAATATCGCCGAGCCCGGCAATTCACCGGCGGAAGGCGCGACCTATCCCGGCGCCACGGCGCTGGCCGATCACATCCTCGACTCGCTGGCCGACGAGAACTTCGATCTGGCGCAGTCCGACGACACGCCCAGCGGCGCGCCGCGCGGCGGGATTCCCCACGCCTACGGCTTCCTGTATCACTCGATTCTGCAGGACAAGACGCCGCCGAGCGTGCCGATCATCCTGAACGTGCACTTTCCGCACAACACGCCGAAGCTGCACCGCTGTCTCGATCTCGGGCGCGCGCTCTATCGCGCGATCAAGAGCTTCAAGGGCTACGGCCGCGTCGCGCTCATGGCCTCCGGCGGACTGACGCACTTCGTCATCGACGAAGACTTCGATCGGACCGTGATCGCGGCGATGCAGAAGGGCGACGAAGACACGCTGGCGAAGCTGCCCGAGAACGTGTTCAAGGTCGGCACGGCCGAAATCAAGAACTGGTATCCCGTGATCGCCGCGATGAACGCCGCGGGCCGGACGTTCCACCAGGTCGACTACGTGCCGTGCTATCGCTCGGAAGCCGGCACCGGCAACGCGATGTGCTTCGCGTATTGGGAATGAGCAACTCGAGTACGACGTACAACGCAGAGCACGCAGAGTCCGCAGAGTTTCTTCGGTACGATTCTCGGCGAACCCTGCGAGCTCTGCGATCTCTGCGTTGTCCGTACGTGACAACAGACATGGATGAGTTAGTCGCTCGGCTCGGCCGGCTGGATTCGTGTGCGGTGTCTGACGCCCTGGACAAGCTTGGCTTGAAGGGCGCGGTCACTGGTATCCATCGCCTGTCCACCGACCGTCGAATCTCCGGGCGCGTCCTGACGGTCAAGCTGGATCGCGACGGTGGTGACGATCGGCCCACGGCGTCGCGGCACCTCGGGACTGCCGCCATCGAGGCCGCGAAGCCAGGCGAAGTGATCGTCGTCGAGCAGCGTACCGGCATCGACGCCGCCGGATGGGGCGGAACGCTGTCGCTTGGCGCCAGCCTGCGAGGCGTCGCCGGCGTCATTGTCGAAGGCCCCACGCGTGACGTGGACGAAAGCCGCGGACACGATTTCCCGGTGTTCGCCCGCGAGCACACGTCACGTACCGCACGCGGCCGTCTGGTCGAGGTCGGCACGAACGTGCCCATCACGGTCGGCGACATTCCCGTCCTGCCCGGCGACTACGTCGTCGCCGACGGCAGCGCGGTGGTGGTCGTCGCCCAGAGTGAGATTGCGCGGGTGCTCGACGCCGCCGAGACGATCGCGGGGCGCGAGAGGTCGATGGCCGACTCCCTGCGCGCGGGCATGCCCATCAGCCAGGTGATGGGCAAGAGCTACGAAACCATGCTGAAACCGTAAGCTATTCGAGCAGGAGCGCGTCCACACTGATCACGCAGGCCGGAAGCAACTTCGGAGCAATCGATTCCCCGCGCCGATACGGTTCGGCGGTCCGGAACACGCCTCCCTCAGGCACCGAATAGCGCGATACGAGATTGGTGTTGAGGTCTGCCAGCCAGTATTCGGGAACACCGGATTCCGCGTAGATGCGTGCTTTGACTTTCTGGTCGTACTCGATCGACGAGGCGGCGATTTCGACGACCAGGAGAATGTCCGCCGGGCCCGCGTGGCGGGAGGCGTAGAAGTCGTCGCGCGGCCGGAGCAGCACCAGGTCGGGCTCGGGCTCGTTGTAGAGATCCAAACGCACGGAACCCTGTGGCAGGACGATCGCGGCGTCGCCGGCGGCTCTGACCAGCGCGCGAGTGGCGCTGCTCACGCACGCATTGTGTCGAGGACCGATCGTCATCCTCTTGACGACTTCGCCGTCGATGAGCTCGACGCGCTCGTCCGCGCACAGGATGCCGACCTCTCCCATGCGCTGATACTCGTTCGCGGTGAAGCGTCTCTTCGCGGGTGCGATGGACATGACGCGCCTCCATTCTAGCATCGGCGAAAGCGAAGACCGTGCCGCTGAAGACTGGTCTGAATTCGCCGGGCGGGAGTTGTTTGTTGGCAGTTTCTGCGCGGGCGCCGTTCCGTTCTGATCGCGGAATCTGAGAGGCTCGACCGGGAATAATCCGCCCACCGCGCCGCCATGCCTCTGACGGCGGGAACTCGACTTGGCCCGTACGAAATCCTCGCGCTTCCTCGTAGCAAGGACGCGACAACGGAGGCAAGCGGAAGGATTACTCTGTCAGGAGCACGTCCACGGCGATCAGGCACGCTGGAAGAAGCTGCGGCGCAATAGACTGGCCGCGGTGATGCGGCTCGATGGTCCGAAAGGCATCTTGCTCGGGCGCCGTATAACGCGACACCAGATTGGCGTTGAGGTCGGCCAGCCAGTACTCGGGAATGCCCGATTCCGCGTAGATGCGTGCCTTCACGTCACGGTCGTACTCGATCGACGAGTCGGCAATTTCGACAATCAGGAGGATGTCTCCCGGACCCGGAAGGCGAGACGCATAAAAATCGTCGCGCGGCTTGAGCAGCACGATGTCGGGCTCGGGCTCGTGATAGAGGTCCAACCGCACCGGACTTTGTATCTGGACGATACCGTTGCCGCCAACCGCTGTAACGAATGCGTGAGTGGCGCGATTTACGCAGGCCGTGTGCCGCGCGCCGATCGGCGTCATCGCGACCACTTCGCCGTCGACGAGCTCCACGCGGTCGCCCTCGGACAGAATGCCGGCCTGCCCCATGCGCTGGTAATCGTCCACGGTGAAGCGTCTCTTCGTAAGTGCGATGGACATGAGCGCGCCTCCATTCTAGCATCGGCGAAAGCGAAGACCGTGCCACTGAAGACTGGTCTGAATTCGCCGGGCCGGAGTTGTTTGTTGGCAGTTTCTGCGCGGGCCGTGTTCCTGCTCGATGGCGGAATCGGCGCTGCTACGCCGGCTACAATCCGCTCACCATACGGACATGGCGACGTTATGCTGACAAGATGACGAGCTCAAAGGCCGACCCGGCCATCAATGTTCTCCGGGCTTCGAAGCTCGATACGACGTCCATCAGCGACGCGCTGGATCGGCTTGGCATTGCGGGGCAGTGCCTGAACATCAAGCCGCTCGACCATCATTTTCGGATGACCGGCCGCGCGTTCACGATTCTCTATGGACCGGCCGGGACGCCACCCGGCACGGTCGGCGACTACATCGACGATGTCGCGCCGGGACACGCGTCGTGCTGGACAACGGCGGCCGGGAGAACGCGACGTGTGGGGCGACATCCTGACGTGGGTGGCGCACCGGCGCGGCGTGGCGGGCGCGGTGATCGACGGCGCCTGCCGCGACACCCATCTGTCACGTGAGCTTGGCTATCCGGTCTTCAGCCGGAGCTACTCCATGCGGACCGGCAAGGACCGCGTCCAGGTGGTCGCGATGAACGGCCCCGTCAACATCGGCGATGCCCTCGTGAATCCTGGCGACCTCTTGCGGGGCGACTCCGACGGCGTGCTGGTGATACCGCTTGCCCATGAAGACGCGGTGCTGGCTGCGGCGGAAGAAATAGACGATATCGAGCAGAAGATCCGCGCCGCCGTCAACGAAGGCCGGACGCTGGGCGAGGCGCGCAAGAGTCTCGGCTACCACCAGCTTCAAAGCAAGCGGAAGTGAGGCGGTAACGCGTCGCTGATTCCGGCGACTATATCAGCGTGCGCCCGAATCAGGACGAGCTCTACGAGGACGCCGCCAAGACCTTCGGCCCTGCGCTGGAACGCCTGACGCGCGCCTACGAGGCCGATCCCGACAAGCGGAAAGAGCTCCTCCACGAGATCCACATCGCGGTGTGGCGCAGCTTCAAGCGCTACGAAGGACGTTGTGCCGTGCGGACCTGGGTGTATCGCGTGGCGCACAATGTTGCGGCATCCCACGTCGCACGGCATCAACGTGCGCGGTCCCGCCACCGTCATTGGCGACGACGGTTACGTCCTGTAGTGGCGCCGATGATTGGTTTCGGATGTCGACCCTCGCGCCACTGCAGGCGCTACCGATGGACGCGATTCCGAAAAATATGAGGAGACGCATAGCACCCTAACCTGTTCAAAGCAAACCGTAGGCGCTCGTTCGCAGTTACGGTGGTTGTTGTGAATGCTGCGGATTGTTCTCAAACATCAGAACGACTCGATACTAGCATTTGGGACCTGAGCCAGATGATCTCGTCACTTGTCGCGGGTCGAGCGGTGATGTGCGTCCGTTCGGCATCTCCGGCCCTTCGACGGGCTCAGGGCAGGCAGCGAACCGTCAAGGCGCGGCCGGACGCGATCCCAAAAACTGCGGGCCGCAGGTTCTCATCGCGGCGATCACGGTCACCGCGATCCGGATGCAGTGACCAGCACGGACGCTGATCACGCGTGATGGATGTCGTCATGAAAACCCCTTGATCGCCGCGGGACCGAAAGGGATCGAACCGGAGGCCAGCACTCCCGGTGCGGCTTGCCTACGGCGGCGTCCCCAACGCGGCAGCCGCGTTGGGGTGCCTGAGCGGCCTGTCCTGAGGCTGTCGAAGGGCCGCCCCAATTGTGGAATTCAGGCGGACCGTGAGCCGCGAGGCGCGCGCTTGAACAGTCCGCCTGAAGGCGGCCAGTCTTGGCTACCATCAGCTGCAGGCTCGCCGGAAATGAAATAGTGTGCACATCCGGATCGTCCAGACTTCGTACGCGAATGCACGAAGCTTGGACATCCGCGCCTCGCCAGGCGGCGGTCCGGTTCAATAAGCCTCACGCCCTGAGCAGTTAGCATCGCTGAGCGCAGCGGCGCGATTCTTGTGACACTGCTGGAGCGGCGTATGGCCAGAACATTCCGTGCAGTGACGTTTCTCGCCTGTTTCGCCTGCGCGCGGTTCGCGTATCCGCAGAGCGGTGACATCGCCGGCGTGATCACCGACGAACAGGGCGCGCCTGTTGCCGGCGTGTTCGTCAGCGCGCACGGCTTCGATCAGTCGAAGCGAATCCAGACCGACGCGGACGGGCGGTATCTCCTCCATGACCTCCTGTCGGGCCGCTATGTCGTGACGGTGGCGCGGGAGGGTTACACCACCGCCGTGCGCAACGGCTTCATGGTGCGCGTGGGGAAGACGGCCACGCTGCCGGTTGTGATCAAGGCCGATGCCGGGGACGCGCAGCCGCAGAAGACGGCCGCGGTCAGGACCCCAAGGTTCCGCGGGCTCCCGGCCACTTCAGACGGCACGCTGCCGGCCTACAACCCGATCGAGTCGCTGCCGCCCATGTCGTCGCTGCTCATGGTTCCGACGAAGGGTCAGATTCGTCGCTGACGCGTCTGTTCGCACGCAAAATCAGTTCGGCATCCGCGTCAGTTGCTCGAGCAGTTTTCCTCGCGGGCTGTCGGCCGGCACGAATCGCTGCACGCGCTCGCCGGCGAAGACCTCGCCCGTGTAGAGATTGCCCCTGGAGTCGGTGGCTTCCATGTGCAGGCCGAAGAAGCTTCCGCCACTCTCACCCATCTGGCCCAGCGTGCCCAGGATCTTGCCGGTCTTCCGATCGAGGAACCAGACGTGGTTGTTCGTCAGGTCGGAGATATA
Organism: uncultured Acidobacteriota bacterium; assembly: GCA_963755195.1. GTDB lineage: Bacteria > Acidobacteriota > Vicinamibacteria > Vicinamibacterales > CAVVIG01 > CAVQJU01. The sequence goes on from CAVWIZ010000006.1 coordinate 515,900, forward strand.
GAGCACTTTCTGGTCCTTGTCGTTCGAGAACATCACGCCGCCGGCCGCGCCGCCCACGCCCGTCCACTCCGCCAGCTTGAATTCCTGCTTGAAGTTGCCCTGCTTGTCGGTGACGTGAATCCGGTTGCCCGTGCGGTCGGCCGCATAGACCAACCCGTCATTGGAGAAATTGAACGTGAGGTGGCCGACGAACTCCTTGGCCATCGGACCATTCGGCGTGTAGGCATGGTCCTCGGGCTTCACGCTGATTTCGGACAGTTTGTGGCCGTACGCGCCCCAGCCCCGCTTGAACTCGAACTTGTCCAGCGAGAACACCATGACGCGGCCGCCGAAGGAATTGTCCGCCACATAAATCTCATTGACGGCATCGTCGGTGCGGATCTCTTCGATGCCGCCCACGATCATCGGCGTGGTCGGCGGATACTTGGCGATGAAGGCTGTTTGCTGCAGTTGCGCCTGCGTCGCGGCTCCATCCCCGCCCCCTCGAGCGCCGCCGCGCCCGCCACGTCCGCCGCCTGCGCCCGGCCACTGTAATGAATCCGGAAACCGGTCCGGCGGAGCCCTGGCCTTTCACCCACCCGATTCGCGGATTGTCGTCGAACGGCTGACCGTTGGCCTGCTCCGGGATGTGCGGGATGGCCGCCAGCACCTTGCCGGTCTTCGGGTCGTACTTGCGGACGGTGTTCTGCCCGATATAGATGAAGCCCTGCTTGTCGACCGCCATGCCGTGACCCTGCGGCGCGTCGAACGATCCGATGACGTTGCCGGCCTTGTCGAAGTGAATCATCGCCGGCGCATGCGCGCAGCAATCCGCCAACGGAGGATCCTGCTCCGCGTGAACCTCGATGGACACGAGATCGTTGGGCCGGTTCAGGACCCAGACGTTGTCGTCCTTGTCGACGGCAAGGCCCGTCACGCCGCCCAGCTTCCATTTGTTCGGCAGCGGCTTCGGCCAGTCAGGATCGTATTTGAACTTAGGGACAGACTGGCTTTGGCCGGCCAGTGCAGCGCCAACCAGCAGGACGAACATGGCTACAAGCGTTCGACGCATCTCAATCCCCCATTCGAAAGTTCAAAGTACAAAGTGCAAAGTGGAAAGTAAGTTCAAAGTCTGGCGCCCACTTTCAACTTACTTTTCCCTTTGAACTTTGAGCTTTCCACTTACTCCGAGGCACCAACGATCTTAAGGAATTCCGCGTTGGTGCCGACGCGTCCATGGATCGGCACGTGTTGGTCAACATCCAGTTTGAGCTTGACCATGTTGCGATACAGCGTCCGCATGCCGTTCGTCGCAGCCGGTGGCGCCGCGCCCTGCGCGGGCGGCGAATAGATGTCCGCGTTCATCAGCATCTTCTCTTTCGGCAGATAGGCAATCAGCATGTCCGCGCCGTGATTGCCCTGCCGATACGACGGCTCGCCCAGCTCGTACGCCATGTCCTGCAGGTGAAACACCTCGAGCATCCGCACGCCGTCGGTGATGACGTACGGCGCCGTGGCGCGTGTATCGCCGCTGACCGTTTCGATGGGAGGCGGCCGGCGGCTGATCATGAACATCGGGTTGTAGATCGACATGCGGTCGGGTTTCAGCGTCCAGGCCGTGGGGTGGAACAGGATGTCGACGTAGTAGTCCCTGTTCGACTCGTGCGTCACGACCGTCGTGCCCTGGGAGAAATAGGTGCGCAAGCCTGCCGGCATGATCGAAGTGATGGTGTGTGTTCACCACGTACTTGATCATCTTGTTGGGGACCAGCCGGTTCACTTCCGCAATGACCGCCAGCGACCGCTCTTCGTTGACCGGCGCTTCGACGACCGCGACGAAGTCCTTGAACTCGACGAGCATGCTGTGATGCGTGCCGCCGGCAAGCAGCCACACGCCGTCGGCGAGCTTCTGGCTCTCGACCTTCACCGGCGGCGCCGTCGCCGTCTTCACGGCGTCCGGCACGGGCATTGTCGGTCACCGGGACGTTGCCTTTCACGCTGGTGATGTTCAGCTCGTAGTAGTTGTGCGCGGGGTTCAGCCGCGGATCGCCGTGGTGGACGTGCACCAGCGTGGGGAACTTGACGCCGCCGAAGTCCTGGTACTTCGTGTAGCGCGCCTCGTAGTCCATGTCCCCGTAGATCGGATTCGGGAACCAGGTGCCCACGAGTTCCACGAGATTCTGATCGTTGATCGTCACGTTCATCTTGTACTTCCCGAGCAGGCTGAACGAGACGATGGTCACTTTGCGGCCGAACTGCGAGAGGCCGAAATCGGAGGCGCCGACGATCGGCTGGCGTGATGGCGGTCGCATTGGTCGCGGCCATGGCGGCCCTGAGAGCGCCGTGCGGCGTGAGCGCGAGCTCGAGCTGGCGCAGATCCGAGTAGGAGACGCCGTCAAGATACAAGCGCGCCAGCGGGACCGGCATGTCGTTCTGGATGTCCCAGGCGTACGTGCCGCTGAGGATCGCGGTCACCTTCTGCTGCGCCATCGGATTGCCGCCGAGCGTCGGGTAGTTGCCCTGCCGCCGGTTGTAGTCCTCGCGCGACCACCTGGCGTCGTAGTCGATGACGCGCGTGTAGCCGGACACCTCGTACTTCGGCCAGTCTTCCGCGAGACCGTACGTCTGGCCAATCCGCGACGACCAGCCGGCGCCCGAGTACTCAATCGTCTTGAGGTTTGCGCCGCCCATCGCCGCGTTCGCGGCCTGCAAGACGGCTCCGTACATCCTGCGCAAACGCGCTCCCGTGCGCCAGCGCGAGCAGTGCAACGACGACGCAAAGCCTCTTCGCCATATGAACGATTCTCCTCAGCCGTCGAATGCTACCGCTTCACGTCGTGGACGAGATCGAAGTACCGGTTGTTTTCGTTGCAGATGTATTCCAGCAGCTCCGTGTCGGCCTGAAAGGCGAGCGGCTGCGTCACGGTCCACGGTTTCGTGTAGGCCTTCGGGTCGTCGATCGTGATCTGAATGTCCATGTTCCCGAAGTCTTTGCGGATGAAGCGCTCGGTGACGCGCAGCTGATCGGTCGCCGGCTTGCCGGCATTGTCCAGCCAGCCCTTGTCGTTGAAACCCGTCGTCTCGACCACCAGGGCGTCGCCTTCCCAGTGTCCGACCGAGTAGCCGAACCACGTGGGGTTGGGATTCACGGGAAGCGTCGCGGCCATCGGTGAAGATCTGCCGATACGCGTGCACGGCTTCGTAGAGGATCACCACCATGCCGGGCACCTGAAGGATCTTGAACGGATACCCGACGAGGTCCGATCGCGGCACGCCGCCGACGATGCAGTTGGCGGTCGGGTCGTCCTTGCTGTTGTTCGCGCGCCGCTCTTTGTAGAGCGCCTCGGCCCATGGCTGGAAGGGCACCTCGCCGGGTTTGAGGTTCCTCGCGATGTCGCCGGTCAGTGCCCGGAGAAGGCCGCCACAGACCCGCCAGCTCGGGCTTGCCGTCCGCGGTCCTCGGCACGGGCGCGGCCAGGTTCGGCTTGCCGTCCGGCGTGCGCGGGATGCCCGCCGTCGGATGCGTGAGCCATTGGGCGGAAGCCGCGACGTTCATGGCCATGATCAGTGCGATTGTCGTCAGTCGGGCCATCAGCATCCCCCATCGAAAGTTCAAAGCTCAAAGTTCAAAGTGGAAAGTAAGTTCGAAGTAGGCGCCATACTTTCAACTTACTTTGAACTTTCCACTTTGAGCTTTCCACTTTCTTGAGGGATTATCCTCGCACCCGACGGCTTGTCAAAGGCAATTGGATGGGGAGGCTGGACGTGAAAGCGGGCCTTGGCGCGTCTATCGCGATCGCGTTGTCGGCGGTTATCTGGGCCTCACCTCAGATGTTGTCGGCCCAGTGGCCGGCCTATCCCACGGCCCGGGTTCCGAAGACACCGGACGGAACGCCGAATCTCTCCGCGCCCGCGCCGAGAACGGCCGACGGCAAGCCCGATCTTTCGGGAATCTGGAGGAACGCTCGCGGATTCGGAACAGGCGCCGCCCCTGCCGGCGTCGGGGGCGCCGCGGGCGCGCCGCTGCTCGACGGCACGATTCCGCCGAGGGCCAACCAGTTCTGGGATATCGGCTGGGGCCTCCAGGGTGGGCTGCCGTTGCGGCCCTGGGCCGCAGAGCTCTTGAAGACGCGTATTGCGGACGATGGCCGAGACAATCCCGACGCGCACTGCCTGCCGATGGGCCTCATGCAGCTGCATAACCATCCGCAGCCCCGGAAGATTATTCAGACACCCGACGTGATCATCGTGTTGTACGAGGGGAACGCCGGCATCCGGCAGATATTCATGGACGGCCGGCCCCTGCCGAACAACGACCCGCAGCCTGGTGGTACGGCTACTCGACGGGAAAGTGGGACGGCGACTCGCTGGTGGTCGAAACCACCGGTTTCAAGGATGGCGGGTGGCTCGACATCAACGGGAGCCCCCTGACCGATGCGGCGAAGTGGACCGAGCGATTCCGGCGCGTGAACTTTGGAAATCTCGAAATCGAGATCACGGTTGACGATCCGAAAGCCTACACGCGGCCCTGGACCGTCAGAATCGATCAGCGCCTCATGCTCGACACGGAGTTGATCGAGTTTGTCTGCGCGGAGAACGAAAAGTCATCCGCGCACTTCCGCAAGTAGCGCGGGGCTTTCCGCCTTCGCCAAGGCTTCGGCGGACCGCCATAGCTTTAGCGGAGGCTGGTCAGCCCCGCGTCGGCGGCCCTGAAAGGGCCGCCCTACTTTCCGACGAGATGCTGGAGGTCCTTTTCGTTCTCGGTGCACATGTATTCGATCATCTCGGTGTCGGGCTGATACACGAGCGGCAGCGTCACGTCCCAGGGTTTCGTGTACGCCTTCGGATCGTCGATGGTGATCTGAACGCTCCATGTGTCCGAAGTCCGTGCGCCGGAAGCGCTCGGTCACGCGCAGGCTTTCCGTCCCAGGGTGGCCGAAGTTGTCCAGCCAGGCATTGTCGTTGAAGCCGGAGGACTGAACCGACGAACGTGTCGCCTTCCCAACGTCCGACCGAATAACCGAACCACTGCGGGATTGGGATCCTTCGGGAGCTGGCGGCCGTCGGTGAAAATCTGTCGATATGAATGCACCGCCTCGTAGAGGATGACGACCATCCCGGACGTGGCGTGCAGAATCTTGAACGGATAGGGCACGGCGGTCGACCGAGGCACGCCGCCGACGACGCACCATCCCGTCGGGTCTTCTTTGCTTTCCGTATCCCGCCGGTGTTTGTACAAATCCGCGGCCCACGGCCGGAACGGCACGGGCTCTTTGAGGTCCTTGGCGATGTCGCCGATGTAGATGCCCCGCGTCAGCCAGAGGCCCGACAGGTCCGGCTTGCCGTCCGCGGTTCGCGGCGTCGGCGCTGAAAGGTTCGGTTTGCCGTCCGGCGTCCGCGGGATGCCCGGCGTCGGATAGCTGGGCCACTGCGCCGAGACCGTTGCGGTCGTCATCAGTGCCGCCAGGGCCGCGGCCGTTGCGATCCGGTGGTGCATCGTCATCTCCTGTACTTTTAACTTTAACCTTACTTTGAACTTTGCCCTTTGAACTTTCCACTTTCTTCAAGCAGCTCCCAGCACCGGCTTCCGAGCCGTTCCCTCCAGGCGGCATAGACGCCGGACAGCCGCGCGCGGAAGGGCGCAGGCGTCGACCTCGTTGAACAGCAGACCGCGGCGGGCGAGCCCGGCGCCGAGCGCCGAGTTCATCTGCTCCTGATCGCGGCGCTGCAGACGCACGTATTTCGCGACGTTGCGCTCGATGACCGCGGTGATGTCGCCGGGAAGCCGCTTCCACGTCGGCAGGTGCGCAAGCAGGTTGAAGCCCGACCACATGTGATTCGTCATGCTGACGTACTTCACGACCTCGTAGAGCTTGAAGAGCTCCACCAGGGCGAGGGGGTTCTCCTGCGCATCGACCCTGCCGGCCTTGAGCGCGTCGTAAATGCCGTCGCTGTTGATGGTGACCGGCTCCGCTCCCAGCGCTCTGAATGTGTCGGCGACCATCATTCCGGCCGGCACCCGCATTCTGATGCCGACGAGATCCTCGGGACGCGCAATCGGACGCTTCGTGCCGGCGACCTGGCGCATCCCGTTGTCGAACGCCCCGATCGGAAACCCAACGATGCCCTTTGCCGCCATTTCCTCCCGCAGATAGGCGCCAAGCGCGCCGTCCATCGCCTGGTGAGCGTGCGCGGCCGAGCGAAACGAGAACGGCATCTGCTGGACTTCGGCGGCCGGCACCACGTTGCCGAGAATGCCGCCCATCACCGTGAAGAACTGGATCTCGCCCGAGACGAGCATGTTGAGCACGGCCGGATCGCTTCCCGGGGTCTTGTTGTTCTCGGGAAGGACTTGCGTGTCGACACGACCGCGGGTTTCCGTGCGGACGGCCGCCCACATCTCGACGAGACGTCGGTGAAGCGAACTTGCCGCCGGCTGGTTGTGGAACTGGAGGAAGGTCGGGCCGGCTTTGCGCCAGGGACGCGTCGCGAATCGGCTTGGCGCGCCGAAGCCGTAGGCGAAGGCGGCCGCCGATCCGACAAACGAGCGGCGCGTGAGTGTCATTCTACGGCCGCCAGTTGGCGGGCGGCACCCACGGACCGCCTTTCGGTCCGACCTCGTCGGGTCGCCCTGGCGGCAGCACCTTGTCGGTTCTCGCTCTGACGTAGTTATAGAGCTGGGCGATCTGCTTGTCGTCGAGCAGCTTGTCCCACGCCTGCATCTGGCCGTCGGCGCTCCCGGTTTTCACGATCTGCCGGAATTCCTGCAGCGGCATTCTCTCGTTGGGATCGGTCAGGTCGGGCGCGAGCGTCGTGCCGATCGCGTTCGTGCCGTGGCATCGGTAGCAGTAGACATGCCACGTTTTCCAGCCGTTGTAGACGCTCTGATAGATCTCCTGGGATTTTTTCGGGGCCGGCGCCGGCTGGCTCTGAACAACGGCGAGGTCGGCCACAACACCTGCCGACGCCGACGAGCACCACGAGCAGCGCGCCTCTGGAGATCATTTCGCAACCTTTTCCTCGAGAACGGGCACGCCGTAGTCTTTCAGGATCTTGCTGATTTCGGCGTGCTTTCTGGCGATCGCCTTTTCCACCTGGGCGAACAGCGCGTCGTCGCCGCGTTTGACGCCCATCGAGATGTCGAACGCGAAGGGCAGATCGCCTTTGCCAGACGGGATCGGCACCATCTCCATTGGCATCTGCTGGTGCGCGACAAAGTAGCCCGCGGCGGGCCCCCAGACGATCGCGACGTCAATCTTCCCGCTGGCGACGGCGTCGATGATCGAGCTCGGTGGATTCTTTGCCGAGTAGAACGTGTCGAAACCGACCACGTTGTCGACGATGCCTCGTTTGGCCAGTTCGTGAACGGGTGGGGGATTCGTGTAGTCGTCGCCGAGCAGGTGTACGCCGATCTTGATCTTCTTGAGGACGGGATCTGTCGAGCGACTGTGATGCTGAAGTCCCTTGCCTTTGGGATACACGAAGACATACGACGATCGGTAGTAGGGCGTCGTCGTCCGAACCAGATCGTACCCGGCGGGCACGCCGATGACGACGTCGCAGCGCCCCTCCTTCAAGGTGGCGTTCATCGTGTTTCTGATGAACCCCCGGCGTTGCCCCCACCAGATGTAGCTGAAAGACGCGCCCAGGTCTTTCGCGATCACCTCGGCGATCTTGTTCTCGAAGCCTTCCATCTGCCGGTTCGAAAACGGAAGATTCTCCGGATCGGCGCAGACGCGAAACTGCTTCGCGTCTCGCGCTGCGAGCCCAATTGCGGGGCAGAGCAGACACCACGCCGCCAGAACGACTGCGCGGCGACGGTTGCGCAGTCATGCTCTGCCCCATGGGTCGTTGGCTGACGTCTGCTCGATCGTTATGACGGAAGCGCGAACACCGTCAGCACGCCGCCCTGGTTGCTGAAGTTGGCCACGTCTCCGAACGCGCCAAGCGCTCCGAGTGCCTGCCGTCGGATCTTCCGCGCCGATCTCGGCGGCCACGCCGATGCCCGACCATCCGCCGATGCCCGAGAGCACCGCGACGTACTGCTTGCCGTCGGGCCCGACGTAGGTCATCGGGTTGCCGATGATGCCCGACGGCGTCTTGAACTTCCACAACGGCTCGCCGGTCTTCGCGTTGACCGCCTTCAGCCATCCCTCCATCGTCCCGTAGAACACGACGTCGCCGCCGGTGGCGAGCGCGCCGCCCCAGTTCGCGAGGCCTTCCTTGATGCCCCACACCTTCTTGTTCGTCGTCGGATCCCAGGCGATGAACTCGCCGCGGTTGCCGCCCGGACCGGCGTGGCTCACGACGATCGCGCCGACGTACGGCTGACCCGCCTGGTACTTGACCTGCACGCCTTCGTAGTCCATGCAGAGATTGTTGGTCGGGACGTAGATGAGGTTCGTTTTCGGCGAGATAGGCGACCGGCTGCTGGTTCTTGCCGCCCATGGCCGACGGGCAGATGTCCTTCGTGTTCTTCGTGGACGACGTCTGCTTCTCGGGGTTCTCGATCGGCTTGCCGGTCTTGAGGTCGACGCCCGTCGCCCAGTTGACGACGACGAACGGGTCGGCCATGAGCAGTTCGCCGGTCTTCCGGTCCAGCATGTACGCGAAGCCGTTGCGGTCGAAGTTCGCCAGGACCTTTCTCGGCTGCCCCTTGATGGTGACGTCGACGAGCACCATTCTCGTTGATCCCGTCGTAGTCCCAGCGATCGTGCGGGGTCTTCTGGTACGCCCACTGCGCCTTCCCGGTGTCGGGGTTCCGCGCGAAGATCGTCATCGACCACTTGTTGTCGCCGGGCCGCTGATCGGGATTCCAGGATCCGGGGTTGCCGGTGCCGTAGTAGAGCAGGTTGAGCTCCGGGTCGTAGCTGTACCAGCCCCACGTCGTGCCGCCGCCCCGTTTCCACTCATCGCCCTTCCAGGTTTCCTCCGAACCCGGGAAGCCGACTTCCGCCTCCGGCCCGGTGCTGTACATGCGCCAGACCTGCTTGCCGGTCTTCACGTCGTTGGCCGTGACAAACCCGCGCACGCCGAACTCTCCGCCGCTGATGCCGGAGATGACCTTGTCTTTGATCACGAGCGGCGCGGAGGTGATGGTCTGGCCGATTCTTGTAGTCGCCCTGCTTGACCTTCCAGAGCTCCTTGCCGGTTTCGGCATCGAGCGCGACGGTCGTCGTGTCGAGCTGGTTCTGGAAGATCTTGCCGTCGGCATACGCCAGGCCGCGATTCACGGTGTCGCAGCACGCGACCGGAATCACCTTGCGGATCCTGCTTCGGCGACGTACTTCCATTTGATCGGCGCGCCTTCCTTGGTCAGGTCGAGGGCATACACGATGTTTGGAAACGGCGTGTGGACGTACATGGTGCTGCCGACGACCAGCGGTCCACCTTCGTGTCCGCGCAGCACGCCGGTGGAGAACGTCCAGGCGACCTTCAGCGTTCTTGACGTTGTCGGTGTTGATCTCGTTGAGCGAGCTGTACCGCGTCGATGCATAGTTCTTGTTCTGCATCGTCCACTGCTTGTCTTCTGCGCTTGGCGCGCCGGATGCCGACGGCGCTGCCTGGGGCTTCCACGACTGGTGGCTTGTCGCACGCGGCTAGCAGGACCGGCAGCGCGACGTGCTGCGAGGAGCAGCATCGATAGTCGTCTTCATCTCATCGCTCCTTTCTATTCGTGTAGGTCGGCTTCAGCGTCGCTGTGGCCTTGACGCCGCCCTACTTTGCTTGCACTGCTCTTGGCGTTGGCGCGGATGTTCTTGCCCGCCCAGTTCAGGATGACGTCCGCGACCTCGAGGTTGTTGGTGCCCAGCATCATCATGTGGGTGGTGCCGTTGAAGATCGGGTTTCCCAGTTCGTCCAGCTTGATGTAGTCCGCCTTCGCGGTGCCCTGACCGGCGGCGCGCCGGGCCTTGATGGCGTTGACGGTGGTGTCGCACACCTCACTCGACGCCGTGTAGTCGCCCTTGAGCGCCATGTAGGGGATGTTGTCGAAGTCTTCGGCCTTGAGCCCGCTGTTCGGAAGCGAGCAGGACCCCTCGATGGTGATGAGGCCCTTCAGCATGTCCAGATGACCGCGTTCCTTCAGGATGCGGACCATGTGGTGCCCCATGATGCCCGACTGCGAGTGCGTGGCGACGACGGCGCCGCCGAGCTTCTCGACCAGATCGGCGAGATCTCTGCGGCGTCCAGGTGTTGGCGGGAGGAATCTCCTTCGGTTCGCACGTGGCACAGATCGAGCCCGGCAGCGTGACTTCGGCGTTCGGGACCAGCTGCTTGTAGTAGTCGAGCGCGTAGTAGTTGTTCGGTCCGGCCGGCGCGCCGGCGATGGCGCCCGTCGCGCGCGACGATGTGGGGTCGGCGCCGAGCGGGTAGGCGGGGAAGTACGTGTCCTTGTGGTGTCGCGTCGTCGGTCGGCGGGTCGCCCGGATCGCCGTGCCGGATCAGCGTGCCGGTCAGGATGTTCGATCCGGGCGGGGTGAGGTGGCCGAACCACGCCGTCCACGCGCCGTTGTCGGTGATCCTGCCGAAGGCCGGGAATCTTCGCCGCTCCGTTTGCGACATCGCCGTTGCGGACCATCGCGGCGGCTTCGTGGAGGACGGACTCGTCGAACCCCGAGCGTCCGCGTCCTGCCTGATCGACGATGTAGGTGGAAATGCCGTTGCGCACGAAATACGGCGCCCAGCCTTCGCGGCCGTCCGGCGTCGACTCCAGGCACGCCGCCGTATGCGTGGACCCGTGCACCATGATGACCGGCGGCATGTTGCGCTTTCTTGTTCGCCGGTATCTGGAACTGCACGTACATCTGGCCGATCGTGATCTGGTTGGGGGCCGGCCGGATTCGGGGCGTTCGGCGGCGGCACCGTGGCATACGTCGTGACCTTCGGCACGCCGCCGATGAAGAAGCTGCCCTGGTCTTCGATCACCAGCGGCTTCTTCAGGAATTTCTCGGCTCTTGCTGCTCTCCTGCGCCAGGACGCTCGCCGCCATGGCGACGAGCAGCAGTGCCAGAACACAGACACCCGCCGATTCGCTGCACAAAACGACGTTCACGCGTCATGAATCCTCCTCAGGATGGTCAGCGGCCGGCGGAGCTTCCCGACAGCGCGGCGTCCGAACGTTGCAGGCTACGCCGCTCGGCCCGGCGTGTCAAACGTCGTGCAATAGATCATGCAATAATCTGGGCCCTGACAAGATGCCCGCCTACTGGGTTGCCCGCGCGAAGGTGACGGATCCGGCCACGTACAAGAAGTACACGGACCGGGTCCCGGACATCGTCGCGCGCCATGGCGGGACGATTCTGGCCCGAGGCGGCCGCTATCAAATCATGGAAGGACCGGAGAACTTCCACCGGTTCATCGTCATCGAGTTCCCGACGCTCGAGCAGGGCGTCGCGTGCTTCAACTCGCCCGAGTATCAGGAAGCGGCGGCCTTCCGCCGCGGCGGCGCCGGCGTCGTCGAGAACGTGATCGTCGAAGGAATCTAGCGCATGTACGGCGCGACGTTTCCGGCCATCGCGCGAAACTCGGCGTCTGTCAGCGGGAGCTTCAAGACACTCGCCCAGGCGTCGCGAGGAGCGAGCCCGCCTCCTCGCACCCCGTCAGAGCCGTACACAACGCGTTCGATGCCGAGCTGGCGGATGCGGGCCGCCACCTGCTCCGTGTGATCCATCCACTTCCCGTAGCCGGCGATGCCGGAGATGTCGAAGTACACGTGCTCCATCCGCGGATCTTTCCGCGCAATGGCCTCGACAAACACTGACAGCGCTTCGTCCGTGGCGGGTTCGTCGTAGCGTCCCGCCACCGCTCAGGTGCGCAATCTGTACAGGGATGTCAGGCGCGGCCGGCAGAACTTCGTTCAGGAACACGCGCGCTTCCTTTGCGCCGTAGGCCCGTCGCGCGGTGACCGACGACCGCATGTGAACGACGACGGCCATGCGGCGATCGTTGGCGGCGCGAAACACGCGTTGGAGCTGCTGCACGTGCGCCGGGTTGTCCAGATCGACGTCGGAATTGCCGAAGTGGAACTTGAGGCCGAAGCGCAGCGACGGGTCCCGGGCACACCGCGCGAGCTCGTCGAGTGCATAGTCCTTCAGCGGATTCACGCCGCACAGGCCGCGCAGCCTCCCCGGATACCGCGCCACCTGCTGGCTGGTCCAATCGTTCTCCGCCTTGACCTTCTCGTATTCGTTCTCGACGGGCGGCCGGTTTGGATTGCCGAACTGATAGGCGGTCGAGAGGACGGCGGCGCGCTCGATGCCGGCGGCATCGAGATACGCCACCAGACCGGCCGCGTCGAGCGGTTCGTACGTCGCTGACCGCGGCGAGAGGCCGAGCGTTTCAGCGCTGAACAGATGCTGATGGTGATCGACGAGCGGTGTCAGACCGCGCGCGGGCGATTGCAGTGGAACCAGCGCGAGCGTGAGCAGGTAGAGGAGAATTCGCATCAACTCTTGCCCTCCTGAAGCGTCTCAACGTTGAAGCGCGGCGGCCCAATTCAAGACGACTGTCAGCGGCGCTGGCCCGTCTCCAGTGCTTCCGCGCTGAACAGGGACCACGAAGCGCTGCCCGTCCGACGAGACGGCAAACGTGTGGTAGATGCCCCCGCCGGTCTCGCTGTGGGCCCAATTCACGTACCTGGAATCGAACAGGAACTGAGGTGAACCGAACTTCAGGCCCTCACCGGCGGTCTGTACTGTCACCCCCTGGATTCTGCCGATTACAGGGAAGCTCATGAACAGGATCTCCTTCCCGTCATGACGCCAGCGCGGAAACGCGGCCCCGTCGGTCGACAACTGGTACTTTGTGCCGGCTGACGGGAAGCTCTGGACGTAGACCTCCGACCGCCCTGATTCATTGGAGCCGTAGGTCAGCCACCGTCCATCTGGAGAAAGCTGGGTGTGTTGTTCGATGGCGGGAGTCTGCAGGAACGGCACGGGTTTCCGGTCGCCCTGGAGCGGCAGGCGCCAGATATCGGCGAGCGTCGTCGGTTCATTCCGCCAGAACACGATGGTCTGCCCGTCTCGCGACCAGTCCATCGGGAGAATCTGCGCTTTCGATTCGAAGAGCAGTTCTTCAGCGCCCACGCCGCTCGAGTTCTTCCGATAGATCCCCCACGAGCCGTTCCGCAACGAGCCGAACGCGATGTGCCCGCCGTCAGGCGACCAGACCGGCGAGGCGTTGTGCTGCGAGGGCTCGAACGTCAACCTGGCATTGTTTCCATTGTCCAGGTCGGTGATCCAGATGTCGCCGCCGCGTTCGTCGTGCCGATGGGTGGCAATACGCTTTCTGTCCGGCGAGAGGTCCACCCCCCGATAGGCCCAGCCGCCGCCAGGACGGCCGAGATCCTTGCCGGTTCGATCGAACACGCGCAGTTCCAGATCGGAACCCTGGGAAGTGCCTGTTCCTGGCGCAAACACGAGAATGCCGTTGCCCGCCACCGAGAATCCCGCGCGACCATTACTCAGATCGACCGAGACTCTCTCAACGACACGAACCGCATCGCCTCGGACGTCCAGAGACCCTGGATCGAACGCCTGCGTGAAGAGCGCTGTTTCCCGAATGAACACGAGATCATTTGGCGGAACAACTTCCGCGACGGAGTCCGATCTCAGAATGCGTCTGACGTCCTTCGAGTCCAGCGAACCGACGTAGGTGCCGTGCTTGTCTGGCGCCGAATCCGGATCGAAGAACAGGAAATGGCGGCCATCCGGAAGGAAGCGGGGCCAGGAGTGACGGCCCTGGCCATCGGCCACGGCCGTCACCTGGGCGGGTTCGCCTCCCTCGGCCGACACGCGGCGAATCCCGACCGTGTTTGTCGAACTGAACAGGATGACGCCGTCCCGGTTCCAGGTGCCGCTCGCCGCCTGGCCGGACACGTTGCACATCGTCTGTGGAAGGCCTCCCGTGATGTCGGCTATTTTCAATTTCTGGTCGGCGAAGAAGCCGACGAATCGGCTGTCCGGCGACCAGAACATCGTGTCGGCGCCTTCAGTCCCCGCCAGAGGCCTCGCGTCCACAGCGTCCAGTCTGCGCACCCAGACCTGATTCGGCTTGTCACCGCCCGGCGACGCTGAAAACGCCAGCAGCGTTCCGTCTGGCGATATCGCCATGCGCGCGCCGGGTGTTCCGGGGGCAAACAGGCCGCCCTTCGGAGGCAACACCTCGAATCGTACGACTCGTTGCGCGGGTCGAGCGCCGAACCAGTGCACGCCGCCGATCGCGACGGCCGCGATGACAGCCAGGATCGCCACGGGCCACGCCGCTCGTTGGACGAACGTGCTCGGCCGCGACGCACCTGCGATCGCGGGTGCGCCGGCGGCCCGGTCTTCAGTCGCCCATCGCAGCTCGTGAACGACGTCGCGCGCGGTCTGCCACCGGTCGTCGGGGTTTTTCGCCAGGCATCGCTTCACGACGTGATCGACGAGCGGCGGCGCAAGCGGGACGAGCGTCAGCATCGGGGCCGGCTCGCGCTCCAGGATCGCCGCCATCACACTTGCCTGGCTCTTGCCTTCGAACGCCTTCTTGCCCGTGAGCATCTCGTAGACGACCGCCCCGAACGCAAAGATGTCCGTGCGCGCGTCGGCCTCCTGGCCTTCAATCTGCTCCGGCGCCATGTACTGGATGGTCCCGAGGATTGCCCCCAGCTGCGTGAGCGGCGGCGTCGTCGGCAACATCGACAAGTTGGCCCCGCCCATGGCCGCGCCGGTTTTCGCCAGGCCGAAGTCCAGCAGCTTCGCGCCGCCCTTGGTCAGCATGACGTTGCCGGGCTTCAGATCCCGGTGGACGATGCCCGCGCCGTGCGCGGCGGCAAGGGCGTCGGCGATCTGAATCGCGATCTCGAGCGCCTTGTCGAGCGGCAGGGCGCCCTTCGACAGACGATCGGCCAGCGTCTCGCCCTCCAGATACTGCATGACGAGGTACGCGGTGCCGTCGTGTTCGCCGACGTCGTAGCAGCGTGCAGATGTGCGGATGCGTGAGCTGCGAGATCGCGCGGGCCTCGCGGTCGAAACGCTCGCGGAATTGCGGATCCGCCGCGAGGGCGTCGGGGAGAATCTTGATTGCTACCGTGCGATCCAGGCGCGTGTCGCGCGCCCGATAGACCTCGCCCATGCCGCCCGCGCCGAGAGCGGACAGGACTTCATACGGTCCGAGGCGAGTGCCAGGTTGCAGAGCCAACGCGGAGGTTGGGGATTATACCGTCAGGTTCAAGGGACTGACGGGGCGCCGTGGCCGAAGGCGGGTCGCTCAGCGCTGGTTCGGGGCGGTCCCGTTGCGAGGCACTGCCGAGGTCTTGGTGTCGGTCCACCAGCGCCGCCGATCGGGGTGGACTCGTGGAAACCACCGGCGATCCTGGTATCGCCGGCGGTCTGGCGCGAAGGCGGCCAGGGACCAGCCGGTTCGCACCAGGAACTGTTCCATGTTCATCTGGAAGGTCACCAGCGCCTCGAAATCGCGGAACGCAATGGTGCGCGACCCTTCATCCCCGGTGATGATCAGCCCGACGCGGTCCTCTTCATCGTGACGTTGGAGCAGCAGGCGATGATCGCCGCGCTGAAATGTCCATGTTGACGACATGACCACTATGGTATCGGCCGGTCGCGCGGAAAACGTGCCGTGTGCCGGCGCAGTGGCCCGCATTGTGTGCAGGCGTGTGTAGCGTTGACGACTTCCAGGGCTGAGATACCGCTGACGGCTTGCCTCCTACGGCTTCGAGTACCTGTTGCGCGGGTCCTTGCCGACGATGTGCGCGACGTCTTTGTTGTTCTCGTTGCAGATGTATTCCATCAGCTCTTCTTTATGCTGATAGGTGGAGTGGCCGTGCAGCGTGAACGGCTTCGTGTACGCGCCCGGATCCTCGACGGTGATGTCGTAGTCGAGGCGATCGAAATCGGGACGCCGATAACGCTCGACCACGTGCAGCTGCTCGGTGTGCGGGTGCCCCGCGAAGTCGAACCAGAACTTGTCGTTGAACCCCACGGAATCCACGACCAGCGTGTCGCCTTCCCATCGCGCGATGGAGTGACCGTACCACGTCGGATCGGGATCCGGCGGATGCGTCCGGCCATCGAGGAAGATCTGGCGATAGCTGTGGATGTTGCCTTCGAACAGAAAGAACATGTGCGTCGCGGTTTGGAGGATCCGCCACGGGTAGGGCGCCTGGCGCGGAACGCCGGTCGGCAGGCACAAGGCTTCGGGGTCGTCTTTCGACAGCCGTTCCCGCGCGAGTTTTTCGGCCCACGGTTGCAGCGGTAGCAACTCGCCCTTCGGCAGCGCGTCGTGGAGGTCGTAGATGAAATTGCGATCCGGGCTCCAGATGCCGGAGAAGTCCACCTTGCCGTCGGCCGTCCGCGGCGTGCGCGCCGGAGCAGCCGTGGTCTTCTGGCCTGCGGCGAACTCCGCGATCGACATGATTCCGGCCACCGCGACCGCCGCGAGGAACGGGCGAAAGTATCGCGTGCTCATGAACGGATAGCCTACTACTTCCGCAACCCCCCGGAGAGGTTGAAAAGCACCTTCAAGGGGAACCATCGAAGGGCTCAGGGCTGAGGGCTAACGGCTAACGGCAAAGAGTAGCGCGGGGCTTTAAGCCCCGCGTTGACGGCCTCAGCACTGGTAGAATCGCTTTCGATGTCGCCGAGCGAAATCCTGGCAACAGCATGAACAAGGAGGAGCTCAGCGTGCGCGACATCTGCACGAAGTTCATCACGCCACACGCAAGGAACCTCGAATTTCGACTGCGGTCTCACCTGCATGATCAAAATCCTGATTCCTTTTGCCGCCTCTTCCCGAACAACACCGCATCTTCGCAAGAGTGGACGAGCTGATGGCCGTGTGCGATCAGCTGGAAGCGCAGTTGACCACCACTCAAACCGAAAGCCGTCGCCTCCTCGAAGCCGTCCTGTACGCAACTGGCCAGCACCTCCTGAATCACTCCGGACCAGGCTGGGTCCGCCTCCGCCCGAGAACTAAGGACGATGCTAGACTGGCCTCATGTCCACAGAGGATCTGCTTGTCGAGGCGTTGAAGTTGGCTCCCGCGGCCCGGGCGCGTTTGGCGGAAAAGCTCCTTGAGAGTCTCGAAACGCTTTCGGACGCCGAGAATACCCAGTTGTGGGCGGAGGAGGCTCAACGTCGCGATGAAGGTTGGGACGCGAGCGGCGGCCCGGGCCACGCGGCAGCCGACGTCTTTCGCGACGCGCGGTCTCGGCTGAAGTGAATGTTCCTTTCCTTCCATGACCTTGCACAGCTTGAACTGAACGAGGCGGCGAGCTACTACGAACGCGAGAGCCCAGGCCTGGGAGTGACGTTCGTGGCCGAAGTGGAACGCTGTGCGGAAGCCATCGTTCAATACCCCGATGGCGGAATTGTCATCCTCGGTTCGATTTTGCCCGATCCCAGCAACGCGTCGAGCGAGATGAGGTTCCACGACCTCAAGGTCAGGACCACGAAGAAGACGAGCGCGTAGGTGAGCTGCAGCCACGCATTCTGGAAATTCTCGATCTGCATCGTCCCGAACGTCAGCGCTGCCATCATCAGGCCGCCCACGATCAGCGCAAGCCTCGTCTGCCATCCAAGAATCAACAGGATGCCGACGGCCGCCTCCACCCATATCAGCGTCGAAGCGAAGGCATAGACCAGAGACGGCGGAAGAATCGTCGGCTCCATCTGCTTGACGATGCCCTGCGCGAAGGGCGCCGTGCCGTGCGCGATGCGGACGATGCCCCGAAGGCCAATGTTCATGCCGAGCGTGAGTCTCAGGATGGCATAGGCGACTGACGCGTCGGAACGCCAGTCGGCGTCGGTCTGGACGTTGTTCACGGTGGTCAGCCTCGTCATCGTCATCATCACCAGGGGGCTCCTATGGGAGTGCGCGGTGCGGAGCGATTGTCGCGCAAAACAGCTTTGAAAGCATCCGCGCTCGTGGCAGACTGCCGCGTGATTCCGGGGACGCGGAGACCCGCGGACCGTTGCAGGAGTGACCTATGCGTACAGTTGCCGTGATACTCGTGACGTTCGCCGTCGGCGCCGGCGTCGGGATGTGGGTGGAAGGCAAACGCGGAACCGCGGCGGCGCAGGCGCCGAACGCGGTCGGCGGCGTTCGCGGCCGTGCCGGGAGCGATCGGCAGCCAGGATCTGACCGGTCCGTACGAAGTCGTGAAGGGCTGGCCCAAAGACATCAGCACGCTGCCCGGTAATGAGAAGTGGACCTACGGCGCGGGCCAGGGCGTGTTCGCGGAGAGCCCGAATCGCGTGTTCATGCTCTTTCGCGGCGAGCTCCCGAAGATTGCCGCGCCGCGGAATGCGTTGCTGCCGCAGCTGGGGCCCAGCATCAGCTTCCCGGTGGCTGGGTTGTGGCGCGATGCCACGACCGCCTCTCTGCCCGGAGTCGGCGGCACGGATCAGGACACCAGAAAATGGCTGACGGCCTGGGAGGGAAGAGACGACACCATCGGGATCAAGGGTCCTCCGTACCGCACGCTCGGCGTGGACGCGAAATGGGAGCACTGCATCGTCGTGGCGGACGCCAACGGCAACATCGTCGAGACGTGGGATCAGTGGGACAAGCTGCTCCGGCGCCCGCACTCGGTCTACATCAGCCCGTACGACCCCGAGAAGCACGTGTGGGTGGTGGACGACAACATGCAGGTGATCTACAGGTTCACCCACGACGGCAAGCAGCTCGTGCAGACGATCGGCACGCCGGAGCAGGAGGGCGCCGACGCCACGCACTTCAACCGGCCCACGTTCATCGACTGGCTGCCCGACGGCACGTTCTTCGTCTCCGACGGCTACACCGGCACGCGCGTCGCGAAGTTCGACAAGAACGGGAAGTTCCTGATGCAGTGGGGCATCAAAGGCAATCCGCCGAACGAGACGCGTCCCAGCTACATGAACAACGTGCACGGCGTGGCCGTCGATCCGGTCAGCCGCCGCGTGTTCGTCAACGATCGCAACAACCACCGCGTCCAGGTGTTCGACGAAAACGGGAAGTTCCTCTACGACTGGAGGATCGACGCGGATCCCTCCAGCCTCCATCTGCTCTACATCGGCGCCGATCGGAACATCTGGACGTTCGATCGCAGCACGCACAAGCTGCTGAAGTACGACCAGCAGGGGCACCTGCTCTACGCGTGGGGCACGCTGGGCACGTTTGCCGGGAGGTCTCTGGGGTGTCCACGGCATGAGCGTGGATCAGGAAGGCAATCTCTATGTCGCCGAAGTGGACAGCGGGCGCGTGCAGAAGTTCCGCCCGAAGCCAGGCGCCAATCCCGCCTATCTGGTGACCAAGCCGGTCGCGCGGGTGTGGAATTGACCGGCTGCAACCACGAAGGCACGAAGACACGAAGAATCTCTGCCGTCGTTGATAGTCAGCAACGTCGCTACTGCTGGAATGAACATGCCGACCATTTTCGACGCCGGTACGCGTGACGAACTGCTCCGTCGTGTCGACACGATCCAGGCCGGCTCGCAGCGTCAGTGGGGAAAGATGTCCGCGGCGCAGATGCTCGAACACACGGCCCGCGTGCTGGAAATGGCCACTGGACGGAAGCCGTCGAAGCAGGCGCTTCCCGGCAAGCTGATTGCGTGGATGTTCCGGAAGAGTTTCGTCGGCGAGAAGCCGTTCGGAAAGAACGCTCCCACAGGCCCGAGCTTCATCGTCCGCGACGACCCCGCGCTCGAGCCCGCGCGCGAGAAGGTGAAGGCGCTGATTCGCGAACTGCACGCCGCCGGGGAGAACGGCTGCGACGGCAGAGTGCACGCGTTCTTCGGAACGCTGACTGGGGCAGAGTGGGGCGTGACGCAGTTCAAACACGTCGACCACCACCTCCGCCAGTTCGGGGCCTAGGACTGCCCTTCGTGCCTCTCGCGCACCACGAGTATCTCCACGTCCCTGTGGTCGGGGACGACACGCAGCCCTAGCGCGTCGCATAGCACAGCCATGAACTCGCGCGTGCTCAGCGCCTCGGAGTGGACGTTGATATCGTAGGCGGCCGTGAGGCCGGTCTCATCGACGATCGGACGGTCGTGACCGCCCTCCAGCAGCCGGCACAACTGCTCCATCGTCACCGACTCCGAGATGCTGTTGATGGCCACGCCGGAGGTCGCGCCGAACGACTGTTGCAGAAGCAGGTTCATCGCGGCACGGGCGTCGCCGGGCGATCCCGGCTCCACCATGTGCAGGTCCATGATGTCCCCGAGGATGAAGCTTTCCGGTACGGCCGGCGGCTCGTCCAGCGATGACGTGACGAACGAGAAGGACCCGAAAGACACGCCGGCGAAGCTGCGATCGTCAGCGTAGGACTCGCGCGCGGCAATACCTCCCGGGCCACGGGGCGCGGTGAGGATGTCCACCTCCATCGACCTGATCTCGCGCGTCACCCGGAAATGCGTCTCGATGCCCTCGCGCATCAACCGAGTCATCGTCTCGCGGCTTTCGGCGCGCGGCAGCACCAGCGTGAAGTCGTAGCGCCGGCCCGCTATCGAGTCCTCGACGTCGATGCGGGATTCGAGTACGCCCCACAGCTTGGCGATCTACCGGCCGCAGCGTCGCCGCTTCGATCACCCAGAAGTCGGGACCGCTCCCGCCGCCGGGGCCGTCTCCGCGCGAACGACGCGTCGGCGCGATCTGGACGTCGTAGGAGGGAGGCACGTCGGGCCTGCGAGCCGGCGGCGGCGGCACGAACGGCAGCGGTGCGGCCATCGCCGGCGCCGAAGCCGTCGCGCGCCTCGCCATCGATCCGCGAAAGCCAGCCGGGCCGGGCTCGATCGTCCGGCCGCCCATCTGCGGCAGGCCGACGAGCGCCGCGGCCAGCTCGATCTGCGCGAACAATCGCAGGTTGGGATCGGGAATGCGGTCGAGATGTCGCGCGGCCGCCTTTCCTTCGTGCTGCCCGGCTTTGAAGAGGATGTTGCGGAACTCGTGGGCCGACGGCCAGCACTCCTGCGGCGCGTCGTTGGGACGCCGCGGATCGCTGTCGGCCGCGTAGCGTCGGAGCGCGATCTCGAACGGCTCGTCGAAGCCCGATCGCACCGCGTCGCTCATCGGAATCAGGCGGCTGCCGATCATGATGTAGTCCGGCTGGGCGTCGTCCTCGGGGTCGTCCTCCTGCGGCGCGGGCGCGACGGAGGGCGGTGCAGGAGGTGGTACGGACATCAGCGACTCCGCACCGTTTGGATACCGATCGAGCGCGGTCGCGAGCTGCGGATATTCGCCGGCGAGCCGCGCCGCGATGTCCGGCAGCAGCTGCCGCAGCGGCGCGAAGATCTCGAACAGCCGGAATTCGCGCGACGAGGAGAACCGCGCGTCGTTCCAGCTCGCTCGCATCCGCCCGTCCGGCTCCGCGAGAATTCCGTCCACCAGATTCCGAAGCACGTCGCGCGCCTCCTCCGGCGGCAGCAGCCGCCACGTATCCGCGAAGAAACGCGGGAAGCCGTGCCGCCCGCTGGACGCGGAATCGCTACGATCGTCCTGCGCGCGAGCCGCCGCGATCGCGCGCCGCACGATCGCCACCCGCGTCGCCTCGTCGCCGGCGTGGGCGAGCACGGACTGCGCGACGTCGAACGGAAACGACTCCGTCGGCGCGTGAGCCAGGAATTTGATGGCGGCCACGTCGTGACCGTGGCTCATCATGTCGAAAAGCGCTTTTGTCATCACGCCGCCGGGATCGTCGTCGTAGGCAACGAGCGGCGCCACCTCCAGGCCACGTGCCGGCGAGACAACGGCGGCCAGCGAAACCCCCTCGCGTAGGATGACGCTGCGCTCGGGCTCGCGGAGGGCCGCGGCGGCGGCGAGACCGCGGCTGAGCACCTGTTCGCCTTTCGCGCGATCGAGGGCGTTCACGACTCGAGCGAGATGCAGCAGCGCGGCGGCCTTCACAGTGGGCTCGGAGCGATCGGCCTGCTCGAGCGCCGCCGCCACCAGAGGGTCAACGGGATGTTCCGCGAGGCTCACCACGCACCTTCCTTCCTTCGAAAGGGATCCCTCTCGGCCGCCCGCGGCCGCAGAAGGGCGAGGAATGCGCGATCTCGTCGACTGTTATTCGAGCTTGATCGGCAGCGCGGCCAGGCCCGCGGCGGTGTTGACCTCGAGCCGGTAGGTTCCCGCGTCCCAACTTCCTCGAGGCGTTCTGAAGAGCAGCTGCCCGCCGGTGACGTGGTCTTCGTCAACGGTGACTTCATCGGAGACGGTCTTTCTCAGGGGAAACGACTGAAACCTGATCTGCTCGTTCGGAATGCCGCCGCTCCGCTGGCTGAAATACGACACGAGGCCGCGTCTGAAGATGCGCGCGTTCTGCAGCACAAAATTGATGCCCGCACTGTCTTCGAACAGTTCCTCCTGCGGGGCCACCGGCAGGTGGCTGCCGTCAGGAGTCAGGAGTGTGATGTCCTTACTGCGCAGGATGAACGACTGCTTCGATGCCATCGCGAGATCGAGGAGCAACCACTTCGATTTGTGATTGCGCTGCGCGTAATCGTAGTTGACGACGACGTGCAGGCCGCTGTGATTGTATTCAGGGGTCGCGCGTCCGTTCGGGCGTGTGTGAGGGAAGGACCATTCCTTCTGCGCGGCCTGCGCGGCGAGGCCGCACGTGGCCAGGGTGATGAGTGACGCGATCAGCAGGCGATTCATGGGCGTCCTCTCGATGTCAGGCGCGTCGGTGTATGGTAGCGCAGAACGACGTACACTGAACCGGCGACCGGAGCCCACGAACGGGGTAATTGGGGGGGGGACGATGACCAGGACGATGATCGGACTGCTGGTGGTCTGCTGCGCATGGGGCGCCACCGCGAACGCGGCGCAGTCTGCGACAACCGCCTGTGACCGCGAATGCCTGCGCGGCAAGGTGACGCAGTTGCTGCATGCGCTGCTGAAGCACGACGTGAGCGGCCTGGCCGTCGCGGAGACGCTGCGCGTGACCGAGGATGCCGTCGAGAAGCCGCTCGCGAAGGTCGGCCTCGTCGGCACGGTGACGCGCCTGCGCGGGTTCCGCCAGGACATCATCGACGAGCGCGCCGGCGTGGCGGGCGCGCATGTCGTGGTGGAGGAGACTGGGGCGCCCGTGCTGCTGGTGGTGCGCCTGAAGGTGGTTGCGGACAGGCTCGCCGAAATCGAGCTCGTGGCCACACGCGGCCGTGCGGAAGGGCTGATCTTCAACATCGATGGCCTGAGCACGGCGAGCGCAGTGATGAATTACGCGCCCCGGCCCGAGCAGCTCGCCACCCGCGACGACGCGATCAAAGCGGCGCTGCACTACCCACAAGGGCTCAATGCCGCGAAAACCTTCGCCGCCGTGAACGCGCCCTTCGCGCTCAACGCGTATCGCTTCGAGAACGGCCAGGTGATGGCTGGACCGGACTGCAAGTTCGCACCCGGTTGCCAGAACATCTCCACGCAGTCGCTCGCGATCTTCGAGCGCCTCGGTGACGTGCAGACGCGTGTCATCGCTGCGGATGAGCGCATGGGCATCGTCTGGCTGCGGATGGCCTGGGGCGTGCGCGAGCGCGGCGGCGATCAGCTGACGGTGTGGGAGATGTTCAAGGTCTACGACGGCCAGATCCACGCCGTGGAAGCGTTCATGCGGATCCTGCCGCTCGAGAAGCGCAACGGCGGGTGGCAGTAACATTAGTCAACGCGAGAGATCATATCCATGAAAAGACTTCGGATCACTTCGGTCATCGGCGTCCTGGCGGTCCTCACGCTGGCGGGCATGGCTGTCATCAGCGCGCAGCGCGGCAAGCCGCGGTACAACACGTGGCGCGCGTACCTGGGGGGCGCCGATTCGTCGCAATACTCGTCGCTCGATCAGATCAACAAGAAGAACGTCGCAGAGCTCCAGGTCGCGTGGACGTACTCGCCCGGCGATCAGCGCACGTATCGTTTCAACCCGCTCGTGGTCGACGGCGTGATGTATACGCTCGGGAAGGCAAACGCGCTCGTCGCGCTCGACGCGGCGACCGGCAGGGAAATCTGGATTCACGAAAACCAGGGCGGCGTCGGCGATCGCGGCATGAACTACTGGGAGAGCGCTGACCGCAAGGATCGCCGGCTGATCTACGTGAACGGCGGATTCCTGACCGCCGTGGACGCCGCGACCGGAAAGACGATCGAGACCTTTGGCGACAATGGGCGGGTCGACCTCCGCGTCGGGCTCAATCGCGACGTCACCGGCGTGCGTGCGCTGCAGACCGGCAATCCCGGCCGCGTCTTCGAAAACCTCATCATCATGTCGCTGCCCGCCGGCGGCGCGAACTACGTCAGCAGTCCCGGCGACACCCATGCGTACGACGTGCGCACCGGTAAACTCGAGTGGACGTTCCACAGCGTCCCGGAAAAAGGCGAAGTCGGCGCGGAGACGTGGCCGGAAGCCGCGCTCGCGACCGGTGGCGGCGTGCACAACTGGAGCGAGCTGACGGTCGATGAAGCCCGCGGCATCGCCTACATCCCATTCGGAACGGCCCGCTTCGACTTCTACGGCGGCAACCGCATCGGCGACAACCTCTTCGGCAACAGCATCGTCGCGCTCGACGCGAGGACCGGCAAACGGTTGTGGCATTTCCAGGCCATCCATCACGATCTGTGGGACTACGACTTCCCGCAGGCGCCGAAGCTCCTGACCGTGCGCCACGATGGCAGAAGCGTCGACGTGCTCGTGCAGGCGAGCAAGCAGGGGTTCCTGTACGTGCTCGATCGCGTCACGGGCAAGCCGCTGTGGCCGATCGAGGAAAAGCCCATGCCGCAGACGGACGTGCCGGGCGAAGTCTCGTCGCCGACGCAGCCGATTCCCACGGCGCCGCCGCCGTTCGCGCGGCAGTCGTTCACCGAGAAGGACGTCAATCCGTACCTGACGGCCGACGAGCAGGCGGCCGTACGTGAGTTGCTGAAGAACTCGCGCAACGAAGGAATCTATACGCCGCCGAGCATGAAGGGCTCCGTGCAGATGCCGGGCCACAACGGCGGCGCGAACTGGGGCAGCTCGGCGATCAACCCGACGAAGGGCACGTTCTTCATCGTCTCCAAGGAACTGCCGACGTTCTCCGTCTCTTGCCTCCCGGGCACAGCGTCCGGCGACGCCGTGGTGGAGGTCGCCGGTGGTGCTGGCGGCGGAGCGCCGGCGCGCCTGAAGCGCTGCCGCGGCCCGGACCTCCGCCACCTCCGGCCGTCATTCCCGGCGCGCCGGCGGGATTCGTCGCCTACCAGTCGCCGGTCAACTTCATGAACAACTACGCGAACGGCCTGTCGGCCATCGGTCCGCCGTGGTCGCAGCTCACGGCGTACGACCTGAACACCGGAAAGATCCTGTGGCAGGTGCCGAACGGCGAAATGCCTGGATTGCCCGGAGGAAAAACCGAACCCGGGAGCTTCTCGCCGCGCGGCGGCATCGCCGCGACGGCCGGCGGGCTGCTCTTCATCGGCACCTCGTCGGATCGCAAGGTGCGCGCGTACGATCAGGACACGGGCAAGGTGCTGTGGTCGATGGACGTGCCGGCGGCCGTCGAAGGCGTGCCGACCGTGTACGAAGTTGGCGGGCGCGAGTTCGTCGTGTTCTGCGTGGGCGGCGGCCGCGGCATGTTCGCGCCTCGCGGCATCGGCATCACCGCGGATCCCGGGCCGGCTCAGTACATGGCGTTCGCGCTGCCGAAAAAATAGTCGGGGGCCGTTTGATATTACTCAACGGCCCCTCGCTCTCGCAGCAGAGTCACCGTTCTCCTCTGAGGCGGGCCGCCGAACAGCAACGCATATCCCAGGGCCGTGCACTCAACGATCTCGCCCGGCCGCTCATAGTCCCCCGGAAGCCTCACGCGAACCGCGACGTCTGCCCCGCGCTCAACCAGCAACTGAGTGACCGGCAAGCCGCCATCGTTGAACTGCGTCACCGCGTGGAAGATTGCCGTGTGCCCGCCGACGCCGGCCTCATCGACTGTCGCGCGGGCATTGACGTCGGCCCCACGGTCGAGGAGCAGCCCGACCGCTGCGGGGTTGCCGTATTCCGCGGCCACATGTAAAAGCGTTCCTCCCTGAAGCAAGAGGTTGCGCCCGCCGGTCTGGCCGCAATCGAGTTCGGGGAAACGGTGATTCACAAGTGCCGGATCCGCGTCAATCAGCTCGGCCAGACTATCGAGCCGCCCGCGGAGCAGTTGCAGCACCCCTGGAACGTCGTACTTGGTTACGGCGCCGGCCTCGAGAAGTATGTCGATGCAGGCGCTCAGTTGTTCTGGGGAACGCTCGTACGACGCGATGATGTAGTCGAGAGCCGTGCCTGGATATGAATGCCCGCCTATCTCGTACCCATGGTCGCGGCAGTTCGGATTTGCGCCGTGATCGAGAAGCCATTCAAGAGCGACCGGATCCAAACATTCGCAAGGGCCAAAGATGATGGGGAAGTGTCCGTGCCACAGGGCGTTCACATCCGCACCGTGGGACACGAGAAGCTCCATCATCGGGATGCGATTGTGATAGAGCGCCGCTCGCATGAGCGGTCCGTCGCCCCCCTGGTGCACGTCCGACCCGTGTTCAAGCATCCATGTCGCCATGGCCAGTCTCTCCGGACTCGCCCATGAGCCGCGGCACTCGGCAACCCACGTGAGCGGCCCATCTTTGCCGTAGCCAAGTGGCGCCCGGTGCAGCGTCGGGTTGCGCGTCATCATGGTCTTGACGCGATCGATGTCGTTGGTGTCGATCGCCTGCTTGAGTTGCCCGATCTCCTCCCCAATTTCATTCAATGCGTCCATTGAGCCTTCCGCTTCGGCCAGCTCGCAAACCCGTAGAGGCGCGCGATCTTGAACTGCGCATCGGCGTCGACGCCGGCGGCGCCACTATCGTATTACCCCGAGATGCGCGAGGTCTGCCCGTCTGAAAGAATGGGACGACTCCGGCCGACAGTGACCGCCGAGAATTCCGTTTGAATGACCTTAGACGCTGCGAGCGTTGCGAGCGCTGCGGTGAACGTGGGGAGTATTTGACGTCGTGAGATAACCGCACGCTATCGTTTGCCGAATTGAGGCGACGGATCGCGGGCGCCTCTTGGAGCGCCAACTACACAGTTGTGGAAGATGCTCTACCGGTGCGCGCAGCGGCCGGTGTTGGCCCCAGGGGCATTCCCGCCGCGCCCCCGCCCGCGGTCGGCGCGGTAAACCCCGTGGCACGCGTTGCAGGCGTTCGAGAGGTCGGTCGTAAATTCCGATACGGCGTCTTTGTTCTGCGTCTGCGCGAGCCGTAACGTCCGCCTGGCCACGGCGATCATCTGGTCGGTGAACCGGATCCAGTCCGGCTCGGTGTTCGGAGCGAGCCGGCCGTTTTCGCACCGAAGTCCCGGCAGGAGCATGATCGTCGACGCGTCGGCCAGCGCCGCCGCGGCGTTCTCGACGACGGGCCATCCCGTGTAAATCTGCTGACCCCATTCGAAGATCGTCAGCCCCCCGGGTTTGTTCTTTTGGGGCTGCGGCGGCAGGTCTTTTGCCTCCAACTCCTGGACGGTGAAAATCAGGTTCGCGCTCGGAAAAAAGATGCCGCGCATTATCTGGTTCAGATTGCCGGCTGGCTGATATAGGGCGGCCGTCGTGGCAGGCTCTTCGCCGGCCGGCGCGGCTGGCCAGCCGATGCTGGAGTTCGTCGCATCGGCCGCGGCGAAGTCTGCCGTCCCGGCCGGGAAGCCGTTGGACTTGAGAAGGTGAGCCACGAGGTCCGCACCCTGTTCCGGCGCCAACCGGACGGCGCCGGCGTCAGCGTCGGCGGCCGTGGGAGGCATGGTGTAGCGGATCTTGATGAACAGCGCGGACAGGGGTTCCTTGCGCCATCTAAACCTGAATGCCGTCCCTTCGAGCGGCGGCGCCTGCGCGCCGGCCAACGCCGCTCCGTGACAGCCGGCGCAGCGCTGCGCGTAGAGCGTGGCGCCGCGAGTGGCCTGCGCGTTGGAGAAGACTCCGTCCTGCACGGTTCGCGGCGCCTGCGCGTCGATCGACGTCGCGGCGACCAGGAGGACGGTGACGGCGGATGCGGCCAGCACCGCGCGGAGGACGAGTCGCAGGTGTGACATGTGCAGCATTGTCGCACGGCGACGCGTGACTTGACTGTCGCCCCGCTAGGCGCGAACGGCGCCGGCCGCCAGTTCACGGTCGCCGGCCCCTCGATCGGGCCGCTCCTGATGTTCGCTCGTGTACTCGCTTCATGGCGAGATGACGGCCGTAGTACTTCCCGAAGGTGTCGAGGACCATCTTCGTATGGCTGGAGAAGAGGTACAGCGGCAACCTCACCTTGAACGTCCTGTCCGGGACCGAGAGCCGGAGCGACGCGAGCAGGCCATTGTGGTGGGTGACCTTGGTGATTTCGGCGAACCGCACCGGTTTCGACCACGAGGAGTACTGCACGCCCTCGTAGGTGAACACCACGCGCCGGCCGAAGCGGCCCTCGACTGTCACCTCAGGGAAGTACGCCATGACGATGTCGCGCTCGGCGTCGGTCTTGGGCACGTAGCGGTACGCGAGTGCCTCTTCGTGGACGTTGCGGAATCGCTCTTCGTACGTGTCCCACTGCTGGCGCTCCAGTGTCTCGGCGTTCTCGATGTTGTGATACCAGCGCCCATCGACGTCCGATACCACGACGCCGACCATCTCGCCCGTGGAGAGCTTCACTTGCACGGCGTCGGCGCGTTCCCGGAACGACGGGTGGGAATCGAAGGGGTGCGAGGTCGCGGCGCCGATGGCTCGGCCGTCCTTGACGAACGCGCTCGCGAACGGCTTGAAGCCGGCTTCGACGCGCTGCGGAATCTCGAGAGCGTCGAGCGTCTGGCGGGCGTCGAACAGCTCGTGCTCGATGGTGTTCCGGTAGTGCGCGTACGCCGACACCCGCAGCAGCGCGTGCACGATGTCCTGGCGTGATGCGACGTCGGACGCGATTCTGTCCGCCCTGAACTCGCGCTGGCGGCTCAGTCGCTTGAGCGAGATCTCGAACAGCGACCGGAAGCACAGCATGAAATAGAACACCGGGATGGAGATCACCCCTTTGCGGAGAGCGTTGAGCGACGCTCCGTACCGCTCCAGAAGCGGTCCAATCTTCTGCGAGTACAGCGTGTCCTCGCCGCTGAAGTGGGCCATCTCGTGCGCCATGATGGCGCCCGCCTGCGTGCCGTTCAGGGCCTTGAGCAGCGGGAGGCTGACGTACAACGTGCGGCCTTCGTGCACCTTGCCGTTGACCGTCACCGGATGTTCGGTGACGAAGAACGCATCGTCGATGCCGGCGACGATGCGGTGGGGCGCGCGTGTGCCGACCTTCGCGCAGATGGGGTCCAGGTCCTGCCAGATGAGGGATCCCGGCGTCCGCTTGATGATCGCCCCCGAGAGCTCGAATCGATCGCCGAGTTTCTGGAAGATGGCTTTGACGAGCCCCGCCCCCGCGATGATGGCGCACAGCCCGACGCCAGCCACCAGCCTCTCGCTGTAGCGGCCAGACCAGAAGACGGGGATCCAGTACGAGAGCGCGACGGCCATGGAGCCCTGGAACAGGACCTGGCTGAGCGCGAACACCCGGAGCAGGTGCCAGCCGCCGGCCAGGCTGTAGTACTGAACCAGCTGCGATCTGAGGGAGCACAGCACGCTCAGTGCGGCGATCACGAAAACCACGATGGTCGAGATGATGCTGATGAGCGACAGGCGGATGATCCAGCGGAAGGTGAAGTACGAGAATCGAGTTCGCGACGTGAACCTCTCCGACATGTCTGCGAATTGCGAATCCGGCGCCGCAAAGCGCGTCGAGATGGGGACCTGGCGGAAGTAGGCGATCGACTCGGCGCGCGCCTCGGCGGTCAGCGAGTGATCGCGCTCAATCGCGGCGGCGACTGCGTTCGCAACGTCACGGTCGAAGCCGGCCTGGACGTGACGGAAGAACCCGAGAGAGAAGACCGGAATCAGGAACACCCAGAGTGCCGGAATGACGTAACTTCGGACGAATCCGGACGTCGAGAAACCGGCGGCCTGCGTGCTCATACTCACGCTTTCGGCCGATGTCCCGAGGCGCCGCGAGATCTGCGAGGCTCTCCGGGCGGATTTGTGCGCTTCTGCGCAGACCTGAGGCCCTTCGGTCATCCCCTCACTTGGGGATGTGGTCGGTCGACCGCTCGTTCTCGTTGCAGATGAACTCAATCATCTCGGAATCGACCAATAGCTGGTGGTTCACGCGCACGGTAAACGGCTTGGTGTACGCCTTCGGATCGTCGATCGTGATGTCGATCTCCAGCGTGCCGAAGTTCGGGCGGCGGAAGCGCTCGGTCATCTTCAACGCGTCCGTGTACGGGCTGCCGTTCACGTCGAGCCAGCCGGCCCGCTCGTCGCCACGGAAGTTCGTCGTCTCGACCACCAGCGTGTCGTTGCCCTCCCACCAGCCGCGCGAGTAGCCGAACCACCACGGCGTCGGGTCGTTGTTCGGCGCCGGCCGGCCGTCCAGATAGATGTAGCGCAGGCCGTAGTTCGACTCGTACGTGATGAGCATCAGGTTCTTCGTGTGCACGATCTGCCGGGGCTGCGGATGATTGTGGTACTGCATCAGGCCGATCGGCAGACAGTACACGTCAGGGTTGTCCTTGCTGTTGGCGGCCATCCGTTTCTTCTTGAGCTCGGCGGCCCAGGGCGTCATCGGCAGTGCGTATCCACGGCCGGCGACCTCGAAGAACTGCGACACCGGGACGGCGTTCGGATCGGGAGGCGGTGGCAGCGTGGGCGGCGCACCGGCGCCGCGACCGCGTCCGGCTCCGCCGAACCCGCCGAAGCGGAGGTTCCAGATGCCCGAGAAGTCCACCTTGCCGTCGGCCGTGCGCGGCGTCGGCGCGGTCAGGTCTGGCTTGCCATCGGGCGTTCGCGGAACACCCGGAGTCGGATACGACGGCCACTGCGCGACAAGCGACGGCGCAACCGCCACATACACTGCAACCACACCGACCGCCCTGATGATCCACCGCCTCATTCGCGAACCTCCTGTTGTCCGTATTTGGGTGATCTTACATGCCTCCGTGTCCTTCGGCGTTGGCCCATAGAAAAACCAGGCCGGCGATGACGGCGACCAGCACGAGGAAGGCGATCTTCCAGAAACTATACGGGCGCCCGCCGGCGATCTTCCCGGTATAGCCGTTGACGATCACCTGATAGCCCCTGGATCCATAGTTGTACGTCAGAAGCCACAGCGGAACGAGCACGTGTTTGAAGGTGCGGCCTGAATAGGCGGGATCGATCTGCAGGTTGCGCTGCGTGTCCCCCGGCACCTGTCCCCCGCAGAGCGCCAGGAGCTTGGCGTGCATCTGCTCGAGCGACCGCTGCGCAGCCTCGAGCAGCACCACCTGGTAGTGCTCGACGACGTGTCCCGACAGAAACGCGGTGTCATAGGACACGATCTCCTGTGTCGGGAACGGCTCGACCTTCCGCAGCAGATCGATCGGCAACCCTCGGGTCCCCGGCACCGCCTCGTCGTCGAAGAACGTGTCCACCACTCCCGAAGCGGGCTCCCACCGGACGCGCCGCTCCTGTCTCGTGACCGGACGGCCCTTCGAGTCGTGTCCCGGCACCATCACGTAGTAGTAGTAGCCGGCGTCGGCAGTCCAGGCGCAGTGGACCTGCGCGTCAAAAGTCCAGTACGGGATGTAGAGGCTCTTGACCGTGTCGACCAGCGCGGTGCGCGCAAGCCGGCCCGGCGCGAACCACTGGCGCTTCCACCAACGGCGGATGTCATCGCGCACGCGGCTCGTGTCGATCTTGAACGGCAGCACGCCCTGCGGCGTGATGGGCGACTTGATCTCCTGGTAGTCGACGAGCGCGGGCGAGCCGCAGAACTCGCAGTTCTGCCCGACACGCGCCGGGTCGTACACCATGACGGCGCGGCACGACCGGCACTGCACGCTGCGCCGTTCGGTCTGCCAGCCGCGCTCGCCATCCGGAAGCTCGCGCAACGCCTTCACCAGGTCGAGCTCGACCACCTGGCCCTGCTCGCGATCGATCCGATACGGAGATTCGGTACCGCAGAAGGGACAGACGAGCTGCTGTTTCGCAGGGTTCCACTCGGCCTGCGCGCCGCAGGCCGGGCACTCGTGTTTGTCGAGTGCGGTAACGGGGCCGGTCATTCCTGCGACGCGCTACGCCATATAGCTGGCGAGGGCCGCGCGGGAAATCCGCCAGGTCGATCCGATCTTCTTGCCCTTCAGCTCACCGGCCTCGAGCACGGTGATGACGTCGGCCTCGCCGACTCCGAGGGCCTTCGCGGCTTCAGCGGGACTGAGAAGGTCGGCCGGCGTGGCGCCGCCGCCCGCGAAGCCGTCCTTCATCATCTGCTGCGCCAGCCCGAAGCCGACGGCCAGCTCGGCCGCGGTGCCCGCGGCGCCGGCGCCGCCGCTCTCGAGCCCTTTGGCCATCTGGTACTTGACGAAGTCGTTCAGGTTGCCGACGGCCGCCATGCTCGAGCGCTTGTCGATTGCCTCCTCCACCTCCGGCGGCACCGACACATTCTCGACGATGAAGCTCGTGATCTCGATGCCGTACTTCGTCTTGACGGCCGGGTTGATGAGCGGCAGGAGCGCCTCGCCGAGCTCCGTGTAGCGCGACGCCACGTCCAGCACGGGGATCTTCGCCGTCGCGATCGCGTCGGTGAACATGCTGACGATCCGCGATCGCATCGTGTCGCTGAATTCGTCGAGGCGGAAGTTGTGGTCGGAGCCGGCCACTTCCTTCAGGAATGTCTTCGTCTCGACGACCTTGAAGTCGTAGGTGCCGAAGGCACGCACGCGAACGACGCCGAAATCATTGTCGCGGAGCATGACGGGGTTGGACGTCCCCCATTTGTTGCCCGTGAACAGGCGCGTGGTGACGTAGTAGACATCGGCCTTGAACGGCGAGTCGAAGCCGAACTTCCACGACTTCAGCTTGGTGAGCACGGGAATGTTGTCCGTCGTCAGCGAGTGCTTGCCCGGACCGTAGGTGTCGCCAAACTCGCCAAGATAGACGAACTGCGCGACCTGCGACTCGCGGACGATCAGCTGGGCGCCGTTCTTGATCGCCTTGTCCTCGTCTGGGAAGCGCCACGACAGCGTGTCCCTGGAATCGTCGGTCCACTCGATGACATCGAGCAGTTCCCCTTTGATGAAGTCCATGATGCCCATGAGTCGCTCCGC
The DNA here is from genome assembly GCA_963755195.1 of uncultured Acidobacteriota bacterium. GTDB lineage: Bacteria > Acidobacteriota > Vicinamibacteria > Vicinamibacterales > CAVVIG01 > CAVQJU01. The sequence goes on from CAVWIZ010000006.1 coordinate 549,024, forward strand.
TCCGGTTGATGTTCCTTAAGAGTGCTTCCCGAACCATCTGGCCACCGCGCTCAGGCCGGCGCCCACGAGATCGGTGGACGCAATGTCTTTCAACCAGCGTTCGTCCTGGAGAAGACCGTCAAACGCGCGCTCGGTCTCGAGCCGCGCGCGCAGGAGATCCAGCGGGAACGTGGGATCGATCGGCTGACTGGCTCGATCTTCCGCTTTCTGCAGCTGTGATACAAGCGATCCGGCCTGCTTCAGGTCGAGCATGGACAGCGGTGAGCCGCAATGCGCGCACTCACTGCCCTTCGTCAGATCGACGGGTCCTCCGCAGTTGGCGCAGTTCACCGTTCCCACGTTCTTGCGGAGCTCGGCAATCTGCGCGCTCGTGAGCGGCCGAACGAAGTCCTTCTCGCGGAGGAAGTCGAAAAACGTCGTCAGCCGGCCGTGCCGGTTCGGGCAGCTCAGGTATTCGAACTTCGTCATGCGCTGCATGTCGTGGGTGCGGCGAAGCCGTCCCTTGCAGCGGGGGCACCTGGCCAGTTCGGCGTCGGTATGCACGGGCCTCGTCAGCTTGTCGCCGATGATGCGAAACAGGCCCAGCGTGGCGCCCGGTGTCAGCGTGATGCTTTCTCCGGCGTCGAACCAGAACGCCTGACACGCGTGACAGATGTCGATGACGACCGAGCGCCCAAGGTGGCCGTCGAACGTCTCCTCCTGCATCGACGCGCTGCAGCGTGGGCACTCCACGGGGGTCCATTCTGCCAGAGTACAATACGCGGCCACGAAAGGAATAACCTGATGCTCGAGACACTCGCGAAACGCATCCTTCCGGTCTTCGCCTTCGTCATCGCGGTTGTCGGCGCGGCGGGCGGCCAGGGCAGAGGCCAGGCTGTTCCGCCTGCGAACCTGCCTGAGAGTCCAACTCCAGTCGCATTGCCGGAGGTTTCCGGGCCCGTGACCGGCCCGGGCACCATGTACGAATCCGTGCAGTCGCTGGCGCCGGGAAAGGGACTGTCGAACTTCAACTACGAAGCCAAAGAGTACTTCGTGTCCGGCACGGCGAACGGAAAGCCGTATAAGACTCGCGTCGTCGTCCGCAAGCCGGTGAACAACGCCACGTTCAACGGGCTGGTGCTCGCCGAGCCGATGCACCCGAGCGGTTCGGCGCACATGTTCGAGTTCACGTCCATCTACGGGATGTCCACCGGCTACATCAGTATCGACATGCTGATCGGCGGCATGCAGCAGGTGATCGATCACAATCCCGAGCGATACAAGGACTTCAAGATCGAGCCGTCGCAGAACAACGAGGTCATCGCGCAGATTGGCGCGTTGATCAGTCAGGTCGAACCAGAACAGCGGTCCGATGGCCGGCCTCCGTGTGAGAAAGATGATCCTGGCCGGCACGTCGGCAACCGCCGGGACGTTGATCAACTACCTGCCGGCGCACATGGTGTACCGCACGCCGGACATGCAGCGAATCTTCGACGGCTTCATGCCGACATCCAACGGCTCGGTCATCCGCCAGGTTGATGTGCCGCTCGTCCACGTCCCGACGATGCTCGAAGTCCGTGGGGCGAATATCACGGGCCGGCAGGACGGCGATGCGCCCGGCGATCAGTACCGCGTGTATGAGTTTCCCGGCATCGGACACGTCGACTCGCGCGACAACGTGCGGCTGATTCCGAATCCGTGCAAGTATCCGAACAATCAGTTCCCCGCTCAGGCGTTCATGTCCGTCGCGCTCCACCACCTGTTCCAGTGGGTTGACAAGGACATCGTTCCGCCGAGCGCCGACAGAATCTGGAAAGACCGCAACGAAAAGAATGACGGTTCGCCGATGGCCATGGACGAACACGGCAATCCTCGCGGCGGCGTGCGGAACACGTACGTCGACGTGCCGACTGCGAGCCACAACGTGCCGAATGAGGCGGCCGCGGAGCTGATCCCGAATGCCAGCGCGTACGTGGCCAAAGGCGGCATGCCGGCCGCGAGGCAGATGTGCGGGCTGGCCTCGTATCAGATCGACCTGACCAAGGCGGAATTGAAGCAGCTCTACGGCAGCAGGCAGAATTACCGCAGCAAGGTCGAAAAGCGTCTGACCGAACTCGAGAAGGCCGGCTGGTCGCTGCCGGTCTATCGGGAAATGATCCTGGCCGACGCCGCCAAAGTAGATTTCTAGACCGCATGAGACGGGGCTCGTAGACTAGTAGGGGAGAGTGAAATGAAAGCCAAGTCGTTCATGGGCCCGTTGGCGATCGCGTTGCTGCTCGCGGCCGGCGCGGTCATTGAATTCCATGCGCAGGGTCGAGGAGCGCCGGGCGCGGCCGGCCAGATCCCGCCAGGCGGCGGTCGCGGCAGGGGTCGCGGAGCGCCGGTGATCCTCGGGCCTCCGGAAGGCGTGACGCCTCTCGCGCTGGACTTGTTCAGCTCGAAGAACTTCTACAAAGACAAAGCGGCGTGGATGGACAAGCGCTACTACCGATGCAACGTGCCGCGGCAGCTGTACGGCATGTGGGATCAGGGCCGCATCGGTCCCAATCCGCCGACCTCCGCTTCCTGGGGCGACTGCAACGCCGACTGGCCACGCGAGCGCATCCTGAGTCCCTATCCGTACAAGACCGCGAAAGAACACTACGCGGCGCTGCTCTCGGCGACGAAGGCCCGAGGCGGGCCGACTGTGTACACGAAAGCGACCACGCCCGATTGGGACGGTTACTACCAGCGCGATGGCCTGGCCGATCGAGGCTCGGAGTGGATTTGGGGAGTCACGCAGGCTCCGACCGTGCTGTCGGTGCTCACGCCCGAGTATCAGAAGCGCATGGTTCAGATGATCTACCACGAGGCGGTCAGCAATTCCCCGCAGTGGAGCGCCTCCTTCTGCCTGCCTGAAGGGTTCATTCGCTGGTGGGCGCAGCCTTCGGCGGCGGGAAACTTCCAGCTCACGATGAGCACCTGGCAGGTCCAGTTTCTGTCGGGCATCGCCGACAACTTCCTGCGTCAGGTCCTCATCGGCAAAGAACATGTGCAGAAAGTTCCGCAGTGGTACGGCGAGACCATCGGATTCTGGGACGGCACGACGCTCGTCACGCACACCGCGAACATTCAAGGCTGGACCTTGACGCACGCGATGTTCGACACGAGCGACAAACTGGAGACGATCGAAACGTTCAAGCCCGCGCTTGACGCCGACGGCAAGTTCGTGGGACTCGATCACGAAACGATCTTCTACGACCCCGACGCGTTCGTGGCTCCGGTGCGCGCCTCGTTCCGGTTCCGCCGCCTCGCGACACCCGACGATCCCAACCGGCGGTACACGTTCATCGAGTGTCTGAGCAACATTCAGAACACCGATGGCCGCCCGAAACAACTGACGAACGCCGACCCTCGGTACGTGGACTACTACGGCCGGCCTTGGGCCAGGAACTGGGAAAAGTACCTCGAGGCCGGCTGGGACAAGCCGGACGAGGAACTCCCCAAGGCGGTCACCGATGTCTTCAAATAGGCAACAATGATGAACCCTCGCACCCTCCGTGTCCTGACGACGGCGGCGCTGGTCGCCGTGGCCGTTGCAGCGCTGTTCCAGGCCTCCGTCTCGACTCACCATTCGTTCGCGATGTACGACCAGACGAAGGTCGTCACGCTGACCGGGGTTGTCCGGCAGTTCGTGGCGCAGGCCAACCACGCCGAACTGCACTTTCTGCTGGTCGCGCCCGACCGCAAGGGTTTCGCGAAGAGTCCCGACGGGAAAAACGTCGAATGGGGCGTGGAGATGGCGGGCGCCGCCGCGGTGGCGCAGCAGGGAATCACCGCGGCCACGTTCGGCGCCGGGACGGTGTTCAGCGTCCGGCTGAATCCGCTGCGCGACGGCTCGAACTTTGGGTCGCGCATCGGCGCCATCGCCAGGTGCCCGGTCGATGCGGCGACGAACAAGCCGAAGCTGCCGGCGCCCGACATGCACTGCGATTCCGTCGCCGGCCACACGCTCAGCGGCGGAACGACGTTCTGATCGCCGCCCGGCCGTGAAGCAATTTGCCCTGTGGCTGTCCACGACGCAGCTGAGCCTCTTCATCCAGGAACACAACAGCTGGGCGATCCCGACGATTCAATCGATTCACATCGTCGGGATCGCCATTGTCATGGGATCGGTGTTGCTGATCGACCTGCGAATCCTCGGTTGGGCCGGGATGGATCAGACGCTGGGGCAGACGGCGAGGCGCTTCGGGCCGTGGCTGACGGGCTCGCTGTGGCTGCTGCTCGCCACGGGCATCCTGATGGTCGTCGGCGAGCCGGTGCGCGAATTGGTGACGTTTTCGTTCTGGCTGAAAATGGCCCTCGTCGCGGTTGGTGCGCTCGTCGCGATCGTCTTCCAGTCGGCGCTCCGGCGGCATGAACGGCAGTGGGAGGCCACGCTGGTCGAGCGCCCGTCGACAAAGGTCGTCGCCGTTCTGACGTTCCTCATCTGGGCGTGCATCATCGTTCTCGGGCGGCTGATCGCCTATGACCACGTCTGGGGATCGTGGTCGCCGGCGGCGAGGCTGTGACGAACGTGACGTCGTTCCTCAAATGGCTCGAGGGCACCGGCGTGGCCTCCGGCATTCGCGACTCGCTCTTTCTCTTTCCCCTCCTCGAGTCGGCTCACGTTCTCGGCCTGGCGCTGGTCCTCGGCACGATCGTCGTCATCGATCTCCGGCTGCTGGGCGTGGCGTCGAGCGAGCGGCCGTTCTCGAAGATGGCATCGGACATCCTGAAATGGACATGGGCGGCCTTTCTTCTGACCGCGGTGACCGGCGTGCTGATGTTCATGACGAACGCCGTGGTATATGCGGGGAACACGGCGTTCCGCGTGAAGGTCGCGCTGCTGCTGCTGGCCGGCCTCAACACGCTGGTCTTCGAGCTCACTGCCGGGCGGACCGTTCAGCGCTGGGACCAGTCGTCAGCGCCTTCGATCGCGAAGACGGTCGCCACCGTGTCGCTGGGGCTCTGGATTGCGATCATCTTCGCGGGCCGCGTCATCGGTTTCACGGCCACGCGCGCCGTCCAACCGGCGCCCGCGGAGATCAATTTCGAAGACGTGTTCGGACAGCCGGAGAAGTAGTGTACGCGCTCATCTTGACAAACTAGATGAGAGGCGGTAGTCTCCCACTAGCTTGACTAGAGGAGAGCCGCGCGACCTCGTGCAGGGCACCCTGCACATGCTGATCCTGAAGACGCTCGCCCTCGAGCCGATGCACGGGCACGGCATCGGTGTGCGCCTCGAGCAGATCAGCAAAGGCATCTTCCAGGTGAACGCCGGCTCGCTGTTCCCGGCCCTCCGCCGCCTCGAGCGCGACGGCCTGATCGCCGGCGAGTGGCGCACCACGGAAAACAATCGCCGCGCGAAGTACTACAAGCTGACCGGGCCCGGACGGACCCACCTCAAGCAGGAATTGCACGACTGGGCGGTCCAGACCTCCGCCATCACACGCATTCTCGAGGCCTCACTCTCGGAGCTGTAGATGCGAGCCTTCCACCGGCTTGTCTCGGGCCTGCGGGCGCTCGTCTCCGGAAAACGCGTCGAGCGCGAGCTCGACGAGGAGCTCGGCGCGTACTTCGACGCGGTCGTCGAACGGAAGATGGCGTCCGGCATGGGCCGGACTGAAGCGACTCGCCAGGCGAGGCTCGAAATCGGCGGCGTCGAAGCCGTGAAGGAAGTGGTCCGCGACGCCGGCTGGGAGCGGCACGTCGAGGCGGCCCTGCACGATCTGCGGTTCGCGGTGCGATGGTTGATCCGGGTGCCGCGTTTTACGATCGCGGCCCTGCTGACGCTCGCGCTGGGAATCGGCGCGACGTCGGCGATTGTCAGCGTCGTTCGCGGCGTGATGCTCGAGCCGCTTCCCTACCGCGACCCCAATCGCATCGTCGCCGTCTGGGAAACAACTCGGGGCGGGCAATCGCGCAATGTGATCGCAGCGGCGAACTACGTCGTCTGGCGCGAACGCAATCGGTCATTCGAGAGTCTGGGCATGGTGAGTGGGGCCACCGTCGCGATGGTCGTGGACGGTCCGCCAGAAAAGGTGAACGGTGTCGTGTTCTCGGCCGACGTGTTCGGCGTGCTGGGCGTGCAACCCGCGCTCGGCCGCGCGTACACCGCACGGGAAGATCTGGATCCCGGCAACGCGGTGATCGTTCTCGGCCACGAGTTCTGGCAACGGAGGCTCGGCGGCCGCGGCGACGTGATCGGCATGACGTTGACGACAAACGGACGACGCCGCACGGTCGTCGGCGTGATGCCGCCGGGGTTCACGGTCACCGGCCGGAAGGCCGACTTCCTGCTGCCCTATGGCGACGACGATCGAGGAGCTTCGAGCGACACGCGGCCGGGGGAGCTCGTACGGGATCGCGCGGCTGCGCGAGGGTGTGTCGTTTGAGCAGGCGGCGAGCGACATGCGATCGATTGCCGCGCAGCTCGAGAAGGAAGCGCCTCAGCGCAATGCCAGGCGGACGATCATGCTCTTTCCTCTGCAGGAACAAATGGTCGGCGAGCTGCGGCCCGCGGCGCTCGCCTTGAGCGGCGCGGTGCTGCTCGTGCTGCTCGTCGCATGCGTCAACGTCGCGAACCTGCTGCTCGCTCGCAGCGCGGCTCGCGCGCGCGAGCTCGGGTTGCGCACCGCCCTCGGGGCGGCGCGCGGACGGCTGGTGCGCCAGATGCTGACCGAAAGCCTCGTGCTCGCAGCGGCCGGCGGCGTCGGGGGACTCCTGGTCGCCGTGTGGCTGCACCGAAGCCTTCTGACGCTCGTGGGCGATCGCATTCCGATTCCACGCCTCGATCAGGTCGCGCTCGATCTCCCGATGGTGGCGTTCACGATGTCGATCGCGCTGGCAACCGGCATCATCTTTGGTCTCGCGCCGGCGTTCGTCTCCACGAGCCACGCCGATGACGCGCTGCGCGACGGCGGACGCCACGGCGGCGGCCGGCGCCTGCGCCGCGCGCTCAGCGCTCTGGTCGTCGTCGAGGTGGCCCTGTCACTGGTGCTGCTTGCCGGCGCCGGCCTCCTGCTCCGCAGCTTCGTCAGGCTCCAGAACGTCGACCCCGGGTTCCGGATCGACGGGATCATCGCGGCGCAGGTGCAGCTTCCGCCTGTGCCAAACGACACGACGAGGGCGAGCATCTTCTTCCGGGAAACACTGTCGCGCATCGCGGCGTTGCCCGGCGTCCGCAGCGCCGCGGGCGTCGGGTGTCTGCCGCTGACGGGACCGTGCATCGGGACGAGCGTCTGGCGGCTCGATCGGCCAGCGCCTCAGGACGGCCAGGTGCAATCGAGTCACGTGCGCCCGGTGACACCTGCATCGTTCAAGACTCTGGGGATTCCGCAAGTCGGCGGGCGCGATTTCGCCGAGGCCGATACCGCGGACTCTCAGCGCGTGGCGATCGTCAGCGAGTCGTTCGCCCGCCAGCACTTCGAGCGCGAGAATCCGCTGGGCCGAGCGATCCACATCAATGCCCAGGACGCGAAGGGAAATATGGACAGCGCGTGGACGATCGTCGGCATCGTCGGCGACATCAAGGCGTTGTCGCTCGACGCCGACTCCAGTGCGACCGTCTACGTCCCGTTTGCCCAGACTCCGTGGAATGGCCTGACCGTCATCGTCCGCAGCGACGCGAACCCGTTGTCGCACGCAGCCGCCCTGATGCGCATTCCTCAGTCGATGGACACCGCCGTGCTGGTGTCCGACGTCCGCACGCTCGCCGACTTCGTCGGCGGCACCATCGCCCGGCCGCGCGCGATCTCCATCCTGGTCGGCGTCTTCGCGCTGGTCGCGCTCGTCCTGGCGGCCGTCGGCGTCTACGGGGTCATGGCGTACTCGGTGCACGAGCGGACGCAGGAGATCGGCATCCGCATGGCGCTGGGCGCGAGCGCGCCCGCCGTGTTCCGCTCTGTGCTCGGCCAGGGGCTGCGGCTTGTCGGAATCGGGATCGCCGCCGGACTGATCGCCGCCGGCGTCCTCACGCGTCTGCTCGAACGGCTGCTGTTCGAAATCGAGCCGCTCGATCCGTGGACGTTCTCAGTTGCGCCGATCGTCCTGATTGCCGTCGCGATCGCCGCCTTGTATGTCCCCGCACGCCGCGGCATGCGCATCGCGCCCGTCGAGGCGCTTCGCACACTCTAGCAACGACGTCGCGCAGGCCAGGGGTCTGCCTCCAGTCAGGGCGGCCTGAATGTAGATTTTACCGATGAGGCGGACCCCATACCTCTCGGCACTGTTCGCGCTGTGCCTGATGATCCTGGCCGTCGCCGCGAAAAGTGGACTTCTAGCATACGCAGCGGTTGAGCTAAGAATGGCAAGCGCTTTGCAGCATCAAGCGCCTGATGACGAATTTTGCGTTCGCTCAACCGTCGACTTCGGGCCTCCCGAGGCACAGTCGCTCGTACGGCATCGCGGCGGCCGTCTACATTCTTTTGTTTGCGCTCTTGATCCAGGTCAAGACACAGCCGACGCGTGTGAGTTCCGCGGGATCGCCGTACGGGAGCATGACCGCATACGTGGCAGGTTCAATCGCAGCCGCACCGGCAGCGGCACGATCGAAGCCGGCCGAGCCGAAGAAGACTACGCTGACGACGAAGACGGCCGCGGCGGTCCCGAAGGACGATCAAGCAGGCGCGGGGACGTCCGCGGGATCGGCAGGCGTCGCGGGCGGACCAGCCGGTACAGGACCGGTCAGGCTGGGAAGCGGCGGCAACCTGACCTTGATCAAGAAGGTGACTCCGATCTATCCCACGTTGATGCAGTCAGCGCGGATGACGGGACAGGTCGTCCTCGACGCGATCATCCATCCGGACGGCACGATCGGCGACGTCACCGTCTTGAGCTCGACGAATGACGCGTTCGCGCACTCGGCGATCGCGGCCGTGAAGCAGTGGCGGTACACGGCGCCGGGCTTCGAAGGGATTCTGACAGTTAACGTCAACTTCACGCTGGCCGTCTGATCGGTCAAGTTCTAGTCGGTCTGCGGTCGCTCGGCGTGGTCGATGACGAGGACGTCCACGCGGTCGCGCGTCGGCTCGAGCTTGAGGCCAAGCTGTTGACGAAAGGCCGTAAATATTGACGGCCCTTCCGGCCGCGGGCCGTCGACGCGCAGATCGTCGGGCACCCACTGGACTTCCCAGTCAAATCTTCCGGTAAGCCCGGTGTGATCGACGACGACGCGATCGATGCTGGTTCGCCCGAGACCGATGAGCATGTAGTTGAGCGTCATGGCTCTCGCCGCGAGATGACGTGGGTTGAAGGCATCGCCGCCGCAGGCCATGGGGAAGGGTGGTTCCGCCGCGCCCTCCACGACCGGAAGCGGCGGCACGGGCTTGTCGCAGTCGCGCCCGTCGTTGCGCCGGAACTGCGGACCAAGCTCGCCGTTCGCCTTCGCGAGCACGAGCGCGTACACCGGAAGCTCGCGCTGTTCGTGGTGAAACACCAGCTTGAAGCGATCCGCCAGCAGCGGACGCACCATCAAGCGCGCCTGATCGCGGAACGTCGTGGCGTCTTTGTACCCTTCGGCCTTCGCGTTGATGTCCCAACGGCCGCTGTCGATCCATGACGGTCCGCCGACGATCTGGCTGTCGTGCACGCCGTACGCCGTCTTGATGAGCAGGCGCAGCGACATGTTCTGGCCGATGTAGCGGCCGCCAGGCTGGACCATGCTGAAGGAGAACTGCTGGGTGTCGGCGGCGGGTTTGATCGCCGCGACGTCGAAGGCGGGCTCTTTCGGCGCCTGCGCGCGTGATGTCGCAGCGCAGACCGTAAGCCCGATCACGAGAATCAGGCGTGTCTTCATGCCGACGCTTACTGTAGCATCCTCTCACGCTCATGCCTTCCTTCGCGATCGAAGCGCGCGGTCTGTCGAAAACATATGGTCCTGTGGACGCCGTCCGCAATCTGAACCTGGCAGTGCCGGCAGGAACCCTGTTCGGCTTTCTGGGTCCCAATGGGTCGGGCAAATCAACGACGGTCAAGATGCTGAGTGGGCTGCTCGAGCCGACCGCCGGGGAGGTACGCGTCGCCGGACAAACCGTCTCGGTGGAAAACGTTGCCTTGCGACGGATGATCGGGATCCTCCCGGAAGACGATGCGCTGTTTCATTCGCTCACCATTTGGGAGCATCTGGAACTGAGCGGTCCTCTCTACGGCTTGAGTCAAGGCGAAACGCGGGCGCGGGCCGTCGAGCTGCTGCGTCATCTCGATCTTGAAGACAAGAGCGGGACGTACGTCGACCAGGCGTCGTTCGGGATGCGGAAGAAGTGTGCGCTGGCGATGGCCCTGTTGCACAACCCACGGGTGTTGTTTCTCGACGAACCGCTCGAAGGCATCGATCCCGGATCGTCCCGCAACATCAAAGACCTGCTCCTCACGCTCGCCGGAAAAGGCGTCACGATCTTCCTGACCTCCCACGTGCTCGAATTCGTCGAGCAACTCGCCGAGCAGGTGGCGATCATCGTCAAGGGCCAGGTCGTGTTCTGCCGGACGGTCGAGAACATCAAGCACTCCGGGAGGGCCCTGGAAGAGATCTACTTTGACTATGTCGGCAAGCCGGTCGTGGGGAACCTGGAATGGCTGGGGCGGCGCTGATCTTTACGTATCAGTGGCGGGCGCATTGGCGTCGCCTGATCCGGATCCGTGATCGCACGCAGTTCTATCTGCTCGCGGTCGGCGTCCTGACATGGGTGTTCGTTGGCGTGTTTCCGGCACGGCTCTCCCAGGCGGCTCGCGAACTGAGCGCGGGGCAGACGACGTCCATGGAGGGTGTCCTCCTGATTGTGTGTCTGGTGTGGCTCGTGGTTCTGCTCGAGCAGCCGCCGTTCGTCATCAGCAGCCGCGATCTGCTGCGGTTCCCGCTGAATGTGCGCTCGCTGATCGCGGTCAGGACTCTTTCGGTGTGTTGCTCGCCGGTGGCGCTCATGGCACTCGTCGGTTCTGTCGCCAGCCTCGTCCCGTTCCTGTCCGCACCGAACCCGACGCTCGGCATCGTCGCCGCCGTGCTTCTGCTTGCGGTTGTCCTCGGCAGCGCGATGAGCGTGTCTCACGTGATGAATGTGGGGGAGTGGCGATCCAGGCTGCTCGTGGCGTTGGGGGTCGTCGGCGTCGCCGTCGGAGCGATCGTGGCTGCGGGAAGAAAGAATGCCGTCGACGCATTGCTCGCGGCGCCGGCTTTCGTGCTGCATCTCGCGACTGCGCCCGCGGTCGGCCTGTACGCCTTCGGCAGCGCTGCTGCCGATCGCCGGGTTGCTCGCCGTTGGCGCGCCGGTCTGGTACCTGTTCGTCGTGAGTTTCCGCCGCGGTTTGTTCGCTCGACCGGGATCGCGATCGGCGGGGCGTGGCACGGAGGCGGTGTTCCGGCTGCCCGGCAGGTTCGGTGGCCTGGTGAGGAAAGAGCAGCGTTACTTTCGGAAGCTGCTCGATCCGTGGGTCGGACTGTCGATCGTCATCGTGGTCGGCGCGGTGTCGCTCTTCCTGACGCCGACACCACTCGTCCGCCAGGTGGCCATGCTGTTTGTGCTCGGGTTGAACTTCAACCTGATGATGAACGGCTTCGGCCTGGACCGGGGCATCGACGTGAACCGCTACTTCATCTTTCCAATACGCGGAAGAGACGTCCTGCTCGTCAAGAATCTGGGGCTGGTGGTGATCGTGGCGGCGCAACTGTCGTTATTGATCCTCATTGCTGCTTTGAGATCCGGGATCGTCGAGGCCGGTGTCGAGATGCTCGAAGCAGCCGTTCTGCTGGGCTCGCATCTGACGTGGGGCAACGTCATGACTGTCAGCCGGCCATTCCGAATGCAGTTCTATCGCCTGGCGTCCGGCGGTGACCCGCTGACGGCGCCGGCTGCTCTGCTGATCGGTAGCCTGCCGGCCGTCGCGATGATCCGTCTGTTGCGCTCCGATTCTGCGCTGGCGCCGGTGGGAATCGCGCTCGTCGCGCTGGTGGTAGCGGGCGTCTACCAGGCGTCGCTGCAGTACGCCGGAAGGCTTCTCGAACTCCGAAGACACATCGTCAGCTTCCGATTGTCCTGAGTGTCGCTATACTCGCGCACATGAAACGATTGAGCCTTGTCTTCCTGCTGGCTACGGTCATGGTTTCGTCGCTATTTGCCCAGCAGCGCGGGCGAGGCGGGCGGCTCAGCGTCGGCATCGCCGAGGTGCCGTTGCCGGCGTCGCCGGTCGTGTTCGACACCGCCGAACAGCACAAGATCCGCGTTGTCGTCGTCGCGCGCGAGCTGTCGCATCCGTGGGGGATGGCGTGGCTGCCAAACGGCGATTTGCTCGTCACCGAGCGCCCGGGACGGCTGCGTGTCCTGCGGAACGGCGTCCTCGATCCGGCGCCGATCTCCGGCCTGCCGCCGATGCACATCCGGGGACTCGCCGGGCTGCTCGACGTCGCGCCTGCATCCGAACTTCGCCACCAACAGGCTGATCTACTTCTCGTACGTGAAGGACGGCGAGAAGGGCGCGACGACGGCCGTTGCGCGCGGACGCCTCGACGGCATGGCGCTCACGGGCGTCCAGGACGTCTTCGTCGCCGAGTCATGGATGAAAGGCAACGACACCGCCGACGGCCGCTTCGGATCGCGCATCGCGTTCGCGAAGGACGGGACGCTCTTCATCACGTGCGGCGATCGCGATCGTCCCGATGGCGGACAGAATGCGAACGATCACTTTGGCAAAGTCATCCGGGTGACAGACGAGGGCGCGGTGCCGAAGGACAACCCGTTCGTCGGGCGCGCGGGATTCCGTCCGGAAATCTACACGCTCGGGCAGCGCAACCAGCAGGGCCTTGCGTTCAATCCCGTGAACGGCGATCTCTGGGCGAGCGAGCAGGGCCCGAACGGCGGCGACGAGATCAACGTGATCAAGCCCGGAAAGAACTACGGCTGGCCGATTGTCAGCTACGGGCGTCAGTACGCGGGCCCGAACCAGTCGGAGATCCCGTGGAAGGAAGGGATGGAGCTGCCGCTCGTGTTCTGGGTGCCGTCGATCGCGACGTCAGGCATGACGTTCTACACCGGCGACAGATTTCCCAACTGGAAGAACAACGTCTTCGTCGGCGCCATGCGCCAGGGCGAAATCGACCGCACCGGCCACATCGAGCGCGTCGTTTTCAACGAGAAGTGGGAAGAGATCCGCCGCGAGCAGATGCTGCTCGAACTGCACCAGCGCATCCGCGACATCCGGCAGGGACCCGATGGACTGCTCTACGTGCTGACCGACGAGGATCAGGGCGCGCTGTTGAGGATTGAGCCAGCCCAATAGCCGGCCGCTCTGGCCCCGCTTACCCATGGTGACGTCCATTCACGCGGAAGCGCGTGGCCCGCTCCGGTTTCAGCCGTCCACACTCGTGGCGCTGCTCGTTGCCGGCGCCTTCTTCATGGAGAACCTGGACGGGACCGTGATCGCCACCGCCTTGCCTCAGATGGCGCAGACGTTTGGCGTCGGCCCCGTCGATCTGAATGTGGGGATGACCGCGTACATGCTGACGCTGGCCGTGTTCATCCCGGTCAGCGGGTGGGTGGCGGATCGACTGGGCGCCAGAACGGTCTTTGCGTCGGCGATTGGCATGTTCACGCTGGCCTCGATTCTCTGCGGCATGAGCAACGGTCTCTGGGAGTTCACGGCGGCCAGAATCCTGCAGGGCATGGGCGGCGCGCTGATGGTGCCCGTCGGCAGGCTGGTCGTGCTGCGGACGACGGAGAAGAAGGACCTGGTGCGCTCGATCGCCTACATCACGTGGCCCGGACTGGCCGCGCCGGTCATCGGTCCGCCGGTCGGCGGCTTCATCACCACGTATTCCTCGTGGCGCTGGATTTTCTACTTGAACGTGCCGCTCGGCGTCATCGGCATCGCCCTCGCGTTGATGTGGATCAAGAACGCGCCCGGGCACGGCCGGCGATTCGACTGGCTGGGATTTGCGCTGGCTGGATCGGCGTGCACGTCGATCATGTACTCGCTGGAGCTTCTCGGGCAGCAGAACGTTCGCTGGGCGACGGCCGGATGGTTTCTCGGGTACGGCGTGGCCGCCGGCTGGGCCGGCGTGTGGCACATGCGCCGCACGGCGCATCCGCTCATCCAGTTCGACGCGCTCAAACAGCGGACGTTTGCCGTCGTCATCTGGGGCGGATCGCTGTTCCGGCTGGCGATCAGCGTGTCGCCGTTTCTCCTTCCGCTCATGTTTCAGATCGCGTTTGGCCTGAGCGCTTTTCAGTCGGGGCTGCTGGTGCTGGCGATGTTCGCCGGCAACCTGTTCATGAAGCCGGCGACCACGCCCATTCTTCGAGGCTTCGGCTTTCGGCGGGTGCTGGTCGTCAACGGGTTGGTCACGGCCGCGTTGATCGGGTCGTTCAGTCTGCTGAGCCCGAACACGCCGACGGCGCTCATGATCGTCCTGCTCTTCGCGCACGGCCTGTCCCGATCGATGCAGTTCACCGCCATCAGCACGCTGGCGTTCGTGGACGTTCCCCAGTCGCAGATGAGTTCCGCGAACAGCTTCTTCACGGTCATGACGCAAATGAGCATGGGCATGGGCGTCGCGGCCGGAGCCGTGACGTTGCGGCTGGCAGCCTGGCTGCGCGGCGGGCCATCGTCCGCGCCGACCATCGCGGACTTTCACCTCGCCTTTGGGATGGTGTCGGTCGTCGCCGTCCTTGCTGTCGTCGACTGTCTCGGTCTGGATCGGAACGCAGGCGCCGAGGTCAGCGGGCATGCCCGCGGCTGAGCGTACTATGTCGCGTATCCCTCGCGCGAAACACCGCGCCAATGCCGTCCGCTGGGGCGCAAACCCATTGCTCGAACACTCAGCCTGCGCGCTGAGCCCGGCGCGCGGCGAGGGCGAACTGGTCGAAGTACTTCTGTAGAGACGGGCCGGTTGAGCCGTACTCGTTCGCCCCCGCGAGAAAATCGACGACCACCTCGCGGGCACGCGCGATTTCGCGCAGACGGGCGACCGACGCGCGATGGCGCGGGTCGTCCAGCATCAGATCGAACAACTCGAGCCCGCGGTACAGGGCGGCCTGGGCCGTTTCAGGATTCTTCGTCGACCAGCGGATCGCGCGGCTGATCTCACTGCCCACGTTACCGAACTGTTCGGCGAGCGACAGATTCCACCAACGGCCGCGAGCGGCGTCATGGTGCTGCCACTCGGTCATCGACGCACCACGCGGTCGATGAAGCCGGCGATGGCCGCTCGCGTGGCTGGATCATCGACGCCGCGAGACCGGTTGCCGAAGGATGGCCGGAGATTGATCATGGAATCGAATTCCAGCCCGTCCTCTCCGGCGACGTCCGGATAGAGATTGATCCCCCAGAGACTCGCTTGCTTCGACCCGTCGGCCAGCAGGCTGGCCTCCTGATCGGCATGCAGGTCGGCATCGAGCAGCAGAAGTCCGCGCTCGAGATCGACGACGCCCTTGATCATGTCGCCGAACCGCGACGAGGCGAGCGCGCGGATTTCGTCGATGGAGATCGTGTCCAGCTCAGTCACTCGTCTCATGAACGTTCTGGGGAGCATTCTACCCGCCTCGGCGGAAGACCCGGTTCTGTCGCGTCACTTCACCGGCATGAGGCGCTTCAGCTCCTCCAGCCAGTTCAGCGCGACGTCGATTTGCGTGGGAGCCGCTTGAACGTCGGCCGGCTTCAGCATCAGGAAACGCGCTGACAACGTTCAGATGTCGAGCAGCCCCGTGCTGTCGCCAATGGCATCCACGCGCGCGCCGAGTTTATCCAGCATCGTCAACAGGAGGTTTGACATCGGCGTATGCGGGGCGTGACGCACGTGCTGGCCGCCCCGGAGGCGTCCCGAGGCGCCGCCGGCGACCACGATGGGCAGCGGATCGAAGTTATGTTCGTTGCCGTCGCTCAGGCTGCTGCCGTACAGGATCATCGAGTGGTCGAGCAGGGTGCCGTCTCCGTCGGGCGTCGCCCGCAGCTTCTCGAGGAAGTAGGCCAGCATCTTCACGTGATACTGGTTGATCACCGCGAACTGATCCATGTTCTTGCGTTCGTTGCTGTGGTGCGACGCGTTGTGGAAGCCCTCGCGGACGCCTGTGGCGGTGTAGACGGCGTTGCTGTTCTCGCGGGCGAGCATCAGCGTCGAGATGCGCGTGATCTCCGACTTGTACGCGAGCACCTGCAGATCGAACATCAGTTTGAGATGGTCCTCGAACGCGGCCGGAATGCCGACGGGCGCGTCGGGCAGGTCGAGGTTGCGTGAGAGCTGCGCGTCCACCTGCTTGACGCGACGCTCGATCTCGCGCACTTCGTCGAGGTAGTCCCTGAGGCGGCGCTTGTCGCCGGCCGGGAGATCCTTCTCGAGCGACGGGACCTCACGCAGGATCGAGTCGAGGAGGCTCCGCGACTGCTGTCGCCGCTCCTGCCGCTGGGCGTCCGTGCTACCGTCGCCGAACAGCCGCTCGAAGACGATCTGCGGGTTGTTTTCCATCGGCAGCGGCAGCGCCGCCGAGGCCCACGACAGCGTATTCCGGTACGCGCAGGTGAAGCCCGCGTCGCCGCACGTCAGGTTGAGCGGCTCCATCGACATCTCAATCGACGGCAGCGGCGTGTCCTGGCCGACGTGCCGCGCGGCCACCTGGTCAACCGTGATGCCGACGTGCGCTTCGTTCTTCTTGACCGGATGGGCGCCGCTCAGGAACACGGCCGCCGCGCGGACGTGGTTTTCGGCGCCGCCGGTGTCTTCGCCGCTCCACGGCGCGACCGGCGCGTGAGCCAGATCGCTGATCACGTTGATGCGATCGCGGAAGGCCGCCAGCGGCTGCAGCGTCTCCGAAAACTCGAAGGCGGAGCCTTCGCCCTTCGGCGTCCACTTGTCCATCGTCGCGCCGTGCGGGATGTAAATGCATCCGAGGCGGGTCTTCGGCGTGGCCGCCGTCGCCGCGAGCGCCGTTCCCGCCGGCACCATCGACTCGAGGAGCGGCAGCGCCAGCGTGACGCCGCTGCTCTTCAGGAACGTCCGCCGCGAGAGATGCTTCTTCGTGAGGAAGGTCACGGCTGGCTGCCTCCTTCGAGCCGCTTCATCTGGAACGGCACGCTCTTCACGATGCCGACGACGAGCGACGAGAACCGGTAGTCGGGCGCCGCGCCTGTGACGATGGCGCGGACGGCGGGCATGTCGAACCACTCGACCCGCCGGCCCAACGCGTAGGTTAGCAGCTTTTCCGTGGTGTTCCTGACGAACGCGTCGCGGCGGCCGTCGAGCGCCAGCCGCAGGCTTTCGGGGCCGTCGAGCGGCGTGCCGTCAACCAGTGTGCCGGAGGCGTTCACCGGGACACCGCCGTCGGTGTCGCGCCACTTGCCGATGAGATCGTAGTTTTCGAGCGCGAACCCGATCGGGTCCATCACCGCGTGACACGACGCGCACGCCGGGTTCTGGCGATGGCGTTCGAGCCGCTGCCTGAGTGATGTGGGCGCTGTCGGAATGCCGACGGACGTGTCGAGGTTGGTCTCGACGCCGGGCGGCGGGTTGGGCACGGGCGCGCCGAGAAGATTCTCGAGGATCCACCGGCCGCGTTTGACGGGCGATGTGCGGCTTCCCGCCGACGTGGCCGTGAGGATGCTGCCGTGGCCGAGGAGGCCGCGCCTCGCGCCGCCTTGCAGCGACACGCGCCGGAAGCGACTGCCACGGACATTCGGAATGCCGTAGTGCCGGGCGAGCCGCTCGTCCACGTACGTGAAATCGGCGTCGAGCAGATTCGAGCACGCTCCTGTCGTCGCGCAGGAGCGTTTCGAACAGAAGCTCCGTCTCGCGACGGAAGGCATACCGGAGGTTGCCGTCGAACTCTTTCGTGCCGGGCGACGCGGCGTCGAGCTGCCGGAGCATCAGCCATTGGCCCGCGACGTTGTCCACGAACGCATCGGCGCGCGGGTCGGCCAGCATCCGTCGCGCTTGCCGCTCGAGCACCGCCGGATTCGCGAGCGCGCCGGCCTTCGCCGCCGCCAGCAGCTCGTCGTCGGGAACGCTGCTCCAGAGGAAGAACGACAGCCGCGACGCGAGCTCGTAGTTATCGACGCGGTAGACGGCTCCAGCTGCCAGGGGCTTGCCCCGAGCGGAGTCGAGGGGCTGGTGCTCGAAACGGAAGATGAACCGCGGATCGACGAGGACGCGCGCGAGTGCGTACTGGATTCCGGTGTCGAACCCTCGCAGATCGCGCCCGGTCTTGTAGAAGCCGAGCAGCAGGTCGATCGCCGGATCGCTCGTCGCCACCGGCCGTCTGTACGCACGCGTCGCGAGCTTCGCCAGAATCCGCCGCGCGCATCCTTCTTCGCTCGCGGTCGTCTGGAGCGAGCCAGAGCGAGACTCGGGCCTGCACACGAAGATCTTCCGCCGCGACGGGGTGTCGCCGGGTCCGGTGGGGTTGGACGGGCCGAGCACGGTGAGGCTCTGGATGCCGGACGCGATGGCCCACTCCGAAAACAAGTCGTCCACGCCGTGCGCATCCGCCCGCCGGACCACGGCGACACCGAGCGCGTGCGGTCCCGCCGTGACACGGACCTTGTTCACGCGGGGCGAGTCGCGGTCGAGCAGAAGCAGGCGCGCGCCGTCCAGCGTGATCTCCACAGGCTCGTCGGTACCGACAGCCGTCAGCCCGAATCCGCCGCCGGTTCGCGCCACGCGGAATTCGTAGTCGGCGTCGAGCGGGAAGATGTGTTCGACGACGAAGCCGCCGCGTGTGCCGGACGGCAGGCCTTCGCGAGTCTCCGCCTGCGAGAGGCCGCGAGGCGCCGGGTAGGTGGTGATCTGCGAGGTGATTGTCGGGTCGCCAATCGCGAGCCGGCTGATCTTCCCGGCGGCCGAGATGTAGGACTGCATCAGCGCGGGCGAGACGCTGAGCACGTTCGCGATGTTGTCGAAGCCGTCGCTCGAGTCGTCTCCCGGCAGCATCGTCGTCGCGTCGATCGGCAGGTCGAGAAGATCGCGGACGGCGTTGGCGTATTCGGCGCGGTTCAGGCGATGCAGCGCCGGCGCCCCCGGATTGGGCGCGAGCGCGGCGGCGCGATCGAGCGCGGTTTCAACCGTGGAAGCCAGCCGGTCGAGGGTGGCGCGATCCGGCCGCGGCGCGCCGCTCGGCGGCATCATGCCCGTGCGGAGCTTGCGGACGACTTTTTCAAACGTCTCGGGATGCTGGGCCGGCCGGTCGACGTCGAGTTGATCGAGGATCAATCCGCCGGCCTTGACCCGTGAGCTATGGCAGGTGAAGCAGTAGCGCTGGACGACCGTGCGAGCGTCGCTCTGGGCTGGCGCCTGTCCCGCCGTCCGGACCGGCGCCGATGTCGTGATCAGTCCGCCGAAGACGGCCGCGATGGCGATGCGCGACGTACTCATATGGGTCCCTTGGCCTGGAGCCGCTCGAGCAACGCGATGGTGTTGGGCTTGCGTTCGGCGCCGACAGCGGCGAGGAAGACGCCCTCGGCCCATCGCAGCGCGGTGCGGCCTTCGCGATCCTTGACGTCGAGCCGCGCGCCGTTCGCGGCGAGGAACTCGATGATGTCGTTCGATCCGCGGTTGGCGGCGCCGAGCAGCGCCGTCAGGCCCATCGAGTTCGTCGCGTTGACGTCGGCGCCCAGATCGAGGCACAGCTTCACCGCGTCGAGTTGGGCCTGGGGCGATTCGGTGTACGTCTGCTGCGACGACCCAGTTGACGCCGGCCGCTGCCATCAGCGGTGTGGTGCCCGCCGGCGTCGCGAGATTGGGGTTGGCGCCGTATCGGAGCAGCAGGCGCATCGCCGTCGTGTCGGCGGAGAGCGCGGCGCGCAGGAACGGCGTCTGTCCCGTGAAATCGACCCACGAGACGTCGCCGAGCGCGTAGAGCCAGCGGCGGCTCGGGGGCACCTCGCGCGTGCGGACGTTCACGTCGGCGCCGGCGTCGAGCAGCTCCTCGATGAAGGTCGAGAATCGGCGCGCGATCGACGCCGTTGTCGGTCGGGTTGTCCTGATCCTTGTTGTTCATGTCGAGGTTGCGGTACTCGACGGCCGCCCACAGCGGCGAGCGGCCCCAGAAGTCGTCGGCGTCGACGTCGGCCCCGTACTCGATGAGCAGCCGCGCGACGTCGAGGTGGTTGTTGAGGACCGCCATCAGGAGCGGACGGATCGCGTTGGCGTCGGCCTGCTCGATGTCCGCGCCGGCGGCGACGAGCAGGCGCGCGGACTCGATCCGGCCGTCGCGGGCGGCGTAGAGCAGCGGCGTCATGCCGCCTTTGGCTTCGGCGCGCCGGCCGCGATCGGGAAGGCCGCCGCGATTGATGCCGACGCCTTCGGAGCCGCAGCCGGTACCCTTGCACGGCGGGACGAAGCGCGGCGCCGGTCCCTTGCGCGTTTGCGCGGTCACGGCCGCGCCCACGCTCGAGCAGGAACGCGACGGCCGCCGGATGATTCTCGCGGACGGCGATCATCAGCGCGGTCTGCTGAAACTGCGTGTCGCGCGCGTCCACGCGCGCGCCACGCGTCGAGGAGCACGCGCAGCGCATCGGGAACGCCCGTTTGCGCGCGGCCGTCATCAGCGCCGTCTCGCCGGCCGGATCGGCCGCGTTCGGATCGGCGCCGGCGTCAAGCAGTCGCCGGATCATCGACGCGTTGCCGTTCTGGCCGCGAGCGACAGGGGAGTGACGCCGTAGCGATCGGCTGCCGACGCATTGGCGCCGGCCTTCAGCAGGATGTCCGCGACGTCCAGGTGGTCGGACGAGACGGCGTGGTGCAGCGGGGACGTGCCGTCGACGCCGCGCGCGTCCACGTCGGCGCCTTGCCGGACGAGCGCGCGCACGACTTTCATGTCGCCGCGGCCGGCCGCGTCGGCCAGCGACGAGGCCGCGCCGCCCGATACGAGCGGCCGGCAGCAGAACCAGCAGCAGACAGGCGATGGAACGGGGCCGCAGAGACATCGGTGTCGCTCCAGGAATCCTGCGCGAGTTTACAGTACCGGTGAAATGCTACCAGACAGTTCCCGCCACTCCCCATAAACCATGCGTGAAGACGCAGGCGGTCGAAGTAATCTGACCGTGGCGCCCACGTGAACGGTCCCCACGAAGAATACGAACGCCGCCTCGCCGCACGTCGCGCGCGGATCGCCGCTCTCGACCGGGTCAACTTCACGATCTCCAACATCCGGCTGACGCTTGCGCTGGGTGGCGGTGTGCTGTCGTGGATGGCGTTTGTCCGCGCGTCGATCTCGCCCGCGTGGCCCCTCGCTGCGGGGCTGTCATTCGCGGTCCTCGCGGTGATTCATGCCACGCGTCTGCAGGGGTTCGAGCGGGCGAAGGCCGCAGAGCGCGTCTATCTGCGCGGCCTCGAACGGCTGGATAACCGCTGGGCCGGCAGCGGCCGCGACGGGACTTCCTTTCTCGCGGATCACCCATACGCGCACGATCTGGATCTCTTCGGGCGGGCGTCGCTCTTCGAGCTGCTGAACACCACCCGCACGGAGATCGGCGAGCTGACGCTGGCCGACTGGCTGCGCGAACCGGCCCCGCTCGCCGAGGTGCGCGCACGCCAGGCCGCAGTCGACGAGCTTCGGCCGCTGCTCGATTTCCGGGAGGACGTCGCCGTCCTCGCGTCTGAATCACCCGTCGGCCGTACCGGGTTGCTTGCCAGATGGGCGGCCTCGCCCGCCGTGCGCTTCGCCTCGGCGTTGCGGATGGCGCTTACCCTGTGTGCGCTGATCACGATCGCGCTCGCTGCCGCCGCGTACCGCGAGCTCATCGCGCTCGAGTGGCTGTTCGGCTGGATGGTCCTCGAAGTTGGCTTCGCCGCGATCTGGCGGCGGCCGCTTCACCACGTGCTGCACGGCATCGAGACGCCCGAGCACGATCTCGGTCTGCTCTCGGGCCTCCTCGCCCGCATCGAGTCCGAACGCTTCACGTCACCGCGTCTGGCGGCGCTGCACCAGGCGCTCATGACCGAAGGCGTCCCGCCGTCTCGCCGCATCGCGCAGCTTCGGACGATGGTGTCGTGGGTCGATTCGACGCACAACCTGATGTTCGCGCCGATCGCGCTCGTCCTGCTGATCGGGCCGCAGCTGGCGATCGCCATCGATCGGTGGCACGCGGCGTATGGATCCGCGGTGGTGGAGTGGCTTCGCGTTGTCGGCGAGTTCGAGGCGCTGATCGCGCTGGCGACCTTCGCGTACGAGCGCCCGGACGATCCCTTTCCCGACCTGTCCGATGAAGGGCCGGTGTACGAAGCCGAGGGCCTTGGTCATCCGTTGATCGCGGCGTCCAGCGGCGTGCGCAACGACGTTCGGCTGGGTGCCGGAGGCCCGTGCGTGATCATCGTGAGCGGATCGAACATGTCGGGCAAGAGCACGCTGCTGCGGTCGGTTGGTGTGTCCGTCGTACTGGCGCTCGCGGGAGCCCCGGTGACCGCGAAGCGGATGAGAGTGTCCGCGCTCGCTCTTGGCGCGACGCTGCACATCCAGGACTCACTGCAAGCCGGGCACTCGCGCTTCTTCGAGGAGATCCTGCGCATCCGTACCATCGCAGACACGGCCCGCGGCCCGGCGCCACTGTTGTTCCTGCTCGACGAGATTCTCCACGGTACCAACTCCCACGATCGACGCATCGGCGCTGAAGGGATCGTGCGTGCGCTCGTGGCCCTGGGCGCAATCGGACTTGTCACCACGCATGACCTCGCGCTGACGGAGGTGCCCGCGACGCTCGGCTCGGCCGTCAACATGCACTTCGAAGATCGGCTGGAAGACGGGAAGATGATCTTCGACTACCGGATGCGTACAGGAGTCGTCGCGCACAGCAATGCGCTGGCGCTCATGCGGGCGATAGGATTGGACGTCTAGAGCGGTTCTGCGCAACGCTCAGCGATGTGGCGCCCACCGCTGATCAATGGAACCTTGCGGTAGTGGAGATGGTGCCGACGCCCTGGGCGAGTCGCCCTGTTCCTGCCGCTCGCGGTCGTACGCAATCGCCAGCAGGATCATGAAGAACAGCGGCCCGAAGTCGAGCGTGGTGGCCCCGCCCCACGCGTAGAGGATGTCGCGCCAGTACTTCCAGACCGCCCCCTGCGTGGAGAGCATCGTGAAGATCTCGACGTTCGTGTCGTCGGTCTCGCCCGTGCCGGTGATCTGGCCGATCACCGCCTGCGCGCCGTCGACGAGGACTCGTAAACGCTCGACCGCCGCCTTCTGTTCGGGCCGATCTTCCGCCTTGGCCGACATCGTCAACGACGTCAGGTTCCTGTTCATCACGCGAATGAACCCGACCGACGAGGTCTGCGCCATGCGAGCCATCACCGCGTTGATGTCGCCGAGGTGCTTGGCGAAGTCGAGGTTGTTCTTCCGGACTTCCTCGCCCTCCGAGATGTCGGCCCCCTCCATCCTCGCCGCCGCTGCCCGCGCCTGGCCGATCAGCTCGCGTGCGCGGTCGTAGTTCAGGCGCGACTCCTTGTCGACGCCCTGGACGGAGTTGGCCAGGTTCGCGAACAGCTCGCTCGTGTTGCGCAACGTCGACACGACGTCGCCCTCGCCACGGAGGCCCGAGAATGCGCCACCGGCTTCCCGGCGGGCGAGGTCGGTGAAGTTCTGTGAGAGCGTCTGGAGCTGGGGGCCCAGGTTCGCCTCGGTCGCCGCGCGGCGGTAGAGGCGCAGCCCCTGCATCTCGGCCGCGGCCAGCGTCCGCTGCATGTGCGTGCTGACCGCGTCCTTGCCGCCCATCGACACGACGCTCCACTGCGTGGAGAACCAGAACACCAGTACGCAGGTGGCCACGGCAATGGCGCCGTAACTGATGCGTTCCTTCCGTGTTCCGCGCGCGAAGTATTCGGCGAGAAACCAGAAAGTGCTGAACTGGAACAGCGCGCCGCCGAACGCCATCCCGTAGTAGATGATGGCGTCCTTGGTAGTCGTTTGGTACCCGACCTTGGAGGTGTAGAAGGACACGAAGCAGAGGACTGCCATGCAGGTGACGAAGAGACGGGTCGCTTGCCGGTAAGTCATAGCCTCTACGGACGTGTTACGCGCCGGGTATGTTCCTGGTTAACACGCCCCTCTTGTCGTACGACCAGGCCTGCTAGGGCATCTTCCATAACTGTGTCGTTGGCGCTTCCAAAGGGCGCCCGCGATCCGCCGCCTCAATTCGTCAAACACGACGACAAATACTCCCCACGGTCACCGCAGCGCTCGCAACGCTCGCAGCGTTCAGGGGCATTCAAACGGAATTCTCGGCGGACACTGCGTGCACCGCGGTTATCGTGTTTCCGGGCTGTCGACCGTGATCGCCCGACACGCACGCCGAGGGCAGCCGCTACGCCAAATTGAAAACATCCTAGGGCTTCACTTCGACCAGTTCGATCGCCACGAGGTCCGGCCCTTCGATCATCGCCGCGCGCATCGCGCCCCAGGCGTGAATCTCTTCGGTCACGCGCACGCCCTCGCCCCTCAGCCTGGCGATCGTGGCGTCCAGGTCCGGGACGCTCAGCGCGACGTGATCGACGATCTGCCCGCGAGGGCTGACGTACGGACCGTGGCGCGGGCGAATCAGAATCGACGCCATGTCGCTCACGAGAACGGCACCGGCCGGGTTGCGCACCATGCCGATTCTGTCGAAGGCCGGCCAGGTCACCTCTTCGTAGGGACGCTTGCAATTGTCGGCCGTGATCGGCGCTCCGCGGCCCGGTCCGGCGACGCCGGCGCCAATGCCGAGCCGGGTCGTGTACCAGAGCTGCGCGCACGCCGGGTCCTCATGGAACATGTGCACGTGGTTGAAGTATTCCGCCGGCGGGTAGTTTCCGGCGTTCTCGACCAGCGCACCGTCCGGCCCGCGCAAGTACTGGAAGCCGCCCACACGCGGGGGTTGCGCGCCCTGGGCCCGCAGCTCCCTGAGACGGGCCGTCGTCGGGAAGGCCCCCAGGACGTCACTCGATATCTCGACGACGGTGTTTTCCGGATCGGCGTACATCGGCACGACGTCGAGCTTCATCGCGTGGAAGCGTTCCAAGTAGGCTCGCGAGTCGGGCGTGTTCCAGCCGAAGTGCCAGATCGCGCTTTGCGGCTGGGTCGGCGGGGCCGTGTTGACCTTCGTGAACAGCAGGTACGGACCGTTGACCGTCCTGACGGCGTCGTAGCCGTTAAACGTCGTCTTGACGGAGGTTGTGAAGACTCGGGTGTAGTACTCGGCAGCGGCCCCCGGGTTTACCGAGTTCAGATGGACGTGATGGAATCGAAGGCCGGACGCGGCGGCCTGGCCGGCCGGCGCCTGAGCATGCGACGGCCGGCTCACGGCTGCGAGCAGGCACAAGATCGGAACAAGAATCGACGCCGCGATCCTCCTCACGCGAGTTTCAGCACCTGCTCCATGACCAGGCGCGGTCCGCGGTCGGGGTCCTGCTCGACGCGGCTGGCGTTGTTGAACAGCATGGTGTCGCGCGACGCGGCCGAATAGGCGGGCCATTTCGGCAGACTCGGGGTGTTCGGATTTCCGGTGCGGGCGAATGACACCCAGGCCGCGCTCACCTTGGTGGCGAGCGCGAACGCTTCGGGCATTTTCGAGATCAGCGGGCCGGCGATCTTGATGTTGTTGAAAACGAACGGTATCTCCACCGTGTGCGGCGATCGCATGTGGCCGCCGCCCTCCGGCGTTTCCCAATCGAAGCGATAGAGGAATGCGGGCGCTCCCGCCTGAACGGCCTTCCGTTTCGCGGTTTCGCGCGAGTACGTGCCTCGCGGATGATCGGTGGCGATGAGAATCCACAGATCCCACGGTGTGGCGTCGGGATGGGCCTTGCGGAACGCGGCTATCACTCTATCGGCCACTTCGTCGGCCGCTTTGTCGGGATTGCCGCCGATTCGCTGGCTGGCGCGCTTTCTCAGTCCCGCTTCGTCGAGCGCCAGCGTTTCCGGCGTCGGCCGGTCGTAGAGCGTCTCCTCCGTCCTCGCCCAACCGATCATCAGCGGAATGCCGGCGGAGAGCGACGGCGCCGCCGGATCCCACGGATGACCCGGTATCGCCTTTCCGTCGACGGTGGGCGAGTTGGCCGTCTGGCCCGGCTCGCGCGGCGCAACCTTGCCGGCGATCGCGGCGTCGGCGGCAAGCAAGCGCGCCATGGGCACGTTCTGCAGCTCGTGAATCTGATTCTTCGCCAGCCCCAGTTCGGCAAGCAGCAGCTCCGTGGCTCGCGCCGCATCGTCTTTTGGCGTCAGGCGCAGCACGGCGCCGCTCTCGACGATCGCGCGATGAAAGAGCCCCTTCGCGCCGGGCATCGACATCAGGGTCGCCACCTTCCGTCCGCCGCCCGACTGTCCGAAGATCGTCACGAGATTCGGATCGCCGCCAAAGCGGTCGGCATGGTCGCGCACCCACTGCAGAGCCGCGACAATGTCGAGCATGCCGGCGCCGCCCGAGAGCGCGAAGTCCGATCCGCCGGCGTCGCCGAGGTACGTGTAGCCAAATACGTTGAGCCGGTGATTGATGGTGACGACAACCACGTCGCCGGTGCGCGCCAGGTTGGCGCCATCGAGAATCGCATTCGAGCCGGAGCCGTAGGAAAAGCCGCCGCCGTGCAGCCACACCATCACCGGCCGGCCCCGGCCGCTCCCGAGCGCCGGCGTGAACACGTTCAACACGAGACAGTCTTCGCCTTCGGCGGGCACGCCGCGCGGCCCGCGGCCGACGGCCTGCGGCGCGGTTGGGCCGTAGGCCAGCGCGTCGCGAGTTCCGGTCCACGGCACAGGTTTCGTGGGCGGCAGAAATCTGTTCCTGCCCGCGGTCGTTCCGCCGTAGGGAATGCCCTTAAAGATGTTGATGCCGTCGAGCACGGTGCCGCGAACGCTGCCCGCCGACGTGGTCGCGACGGCGCTACCGGCGTCGGCTGACGCAATCCTCAGCCACGGACTTGCCTGCATGCCCGCGAGCAGCGCGGCCGCCTGTTTGACGAACGTTCTCCGGCTTGCCGCGCTTGCCATTTCCGTCCTCCCGTCAGGGACCGCCGTCCAATTACCCAATTACCCAAATTACCCAATTACTCAATTACCCGATTCCTGATCCTCAGCGTGTGCCCTTCGCCTGCTCGCGGCGCCACGCGTAGTAGCCGTCGAGCGCCTTGACCTCGGTCATGTTCGGTACCGGCCGGGCGCCCGGCTGCGCGTCGAAGTGCATCGCGTTCTGGGCGGCGGCGGAAAACGCCGGCCACGCCGGCAGGCCCGGACCGTTCGGATCGCCGTTCTTCGCGAAGTTCACCCAGTAGCTGCTCATGAGGTCCGACATCTTGATGTCTTCCGGCCGTGGAGCGGTAGCCGGCCCGGCTTGGCCGATCATGGGACCGCCAAGATTCTTGAAGACGTAGCCGATCTCGGAACCGTGACCCGCGCCGTTTGGCGACTGCGGCGTCCGATGATCGAAGTAATACACGTAGGCCTTGCCCTTGCCCTGCTGCGTCTGCAGCATCGCCCACGCCCACGTCGGCCACGCGAACGCCGACTCGCGGAAGATGTCCTTGCCCGCCTTCGCCGCCTGAGCGTCCGTCGCGTGCGGATAGGCCGCGAGAATCGCGTCCGCCTGCTTGCCGTAGCCGTCGCGAACCTGTTTTTCGAAGATCGCCGGCGTCATCCCCGGCTGCGCGAACAATCCGCCTTCGTCGGAGTTCGTGCCGATGAGCACCGGCGTGTCGTTGAAGCGCTTCGCTTCGTACAGCTCGTACTGGTCGCCCGGCAGCACGTCGCCGTCGAACACCGGCCAGAACGATGCCGTGGCCGCGAGCCCCGGGCCCTGGGCCGCCTGGAACTTCTCGGCGGCGATCTCGCGCGCGGCCTTGATGTCGGTCGCGCCGAGCTTGGCGAGGAAGTTCTTTCCGGTTGTCTCCGCCACTTTGAGGGCCGGCGCGTTGAGGCCGCCTTCGTTGGCGAAGCGCGGCGAGCCGAAGTTGCCGCCGCTTTCGGAAATCGCGCGATGGAACAAACCCTTCGCGGCCGGAGACGCGGCCAGCATGCTGACGCTGATTCCGCCGGCCGATTCGCCGAAGATCGTGACGCGGCCGGGATCGCCGCCGAACTTCGCGATGTTGGCCTTCACCCACTGCAGGCCGGCGATCTGATCCTGCAGGCCGTAGTTGCCTGAACCCTTCCCGCTTTCACGGCTGAGATCCGGATGCGCCAGGAAGCCGAAGGCGCCCAACCTGTACGCCACGCTTACGAGGACGACGCCCTTCTCGGCGAGGCGGGTCCCGTCGTACATCGGCACGCTCGTCTGACCGCCGACGAACCCGCCGCCGTAGATCCACACCATCACGGGCAGCGCGTCGCCGGCGCTTCTGGCCGGCGTCCACACGTTCAGAGTACAGACAGTCTTCGCTCGTTTCCGGCGGCGCACCGAAAAGCCTGGCGAACATCGGGTCCTGCATGCAGCTTGCGCCGAACGCGGACGCCTGCTTCACGCCCGTCCATGGCTTCACGGGCTGCGGCGCTTTCCAGCGCAACGCGCCAACGGGCGGCGCGGCGAACGGAATGCCCTTGAACGAGACGATGCCGTTTGCGAGGACGCCGGAAACGCGGCCGCCGGTCGCGTCCGCCTCGCGGACCTGCGCGCCCGCCGGCGGAACGAGCCAGAACAGCGTGGTGATCACGGTGGCGCAGGCCGCGCCGATCGACAGCTTCTTCACAGACAACCTTCCTTCCTACACCGTTCGAATGGCCGGTTTCGCCCTCACGTCACCGAAGTTGGAAGGGCCAACTCATACCAGTCGTGAGCGCCCCGCCGGCATGCGTATCAGTACCGTTGACGTAGTGAGTATAGGAGAGGAAGAGGTCCACTCGCGGCAAGGAGTACGAGGCGCCGCCGGTGATCTGGAAGTTGTTGTCCTTGATGAGCCGATCGTACTGCTGAAACTCCTCATCGGAGCTGAACTCGTCCGATCGGAGGCCGCCATGGGAGCGCTGCCACAGGAAGGCGGCTCGAGCGGAGAGCTTTCTCGTGATGAGCACATCGGATGCGAGCGCCATGTTGCTGCGATTGTTCGCGAGCTCGAGCACCTTCTCGACGAAGGCGTAGGAATAGCGGCCGGACACAGAGAGCCTCGATGAAATGGCGTCGAGGCGCCCGCCGACGTCGATTGCGATTCGCACCTCGTTCAGGTTTCGACCGAGCGTGGCCTCACCGTAGTAGCTGTAGTCATGGGACGGAACGCCCACGGAGATGGACGGCGTCAACGCGAAGGCCCCGTTGGCCAGGTTGTAGCGAGCCGTCGCGCCGACGTCCTGCCAGCCGGTGTTCCAGCAGAAACAGTCGTCAACGGCAGCCCTGAGAGACTGGGCTCCGGACCGAGGTACTTCGACGCGATGTACGGCATGTCGAAGGAGAACGAGAACCGATCGGTGAAGGCGTAGTCGAGGTTGAGCAGGACGCCCCTGCTGACGCTGTCGTACCCGCCGTCGAGCAGCGTGCCATCGCTCAGACGATGACTGGTGTTGTCGATCGTCTGGTAGACGAGGTTGACGGCGCCCACGCGGGCTGGAGGCACCCACGCCTGAGCGAATGCCGTGGAGGCACTCGCACCGAGAGTCAGCAGAGCGAGAGCGCTGCGAGCGGACACCCGCATCGCAACACGCAGGACGTGGCGCATCAAACTGTCGGCGCTCAGGCGGTGGTTTTCGCCAGCTTCTCCCTGAGGGCCAGCGCGTCGTCCATGGCTTCGAGGAATGCCTGGCTCTTGATCGGTCCCTTGAGGACGCGCTGGTAGT
This sequence comes from uncultured Acidobacteriota bacterium, assembly GCA_963755195.1. Lineage (GTDB taxonomy): Bacteria > Acidobacteriota > Vicinamibacteria > Vicinamibacterales > CAVVIG01 > CAVQJU01. The sequence goes on from CAVWIZ010000006.1 coordinate 578,717, forward strand.
CCTTCTTGGCCTGCGCGATCTCGGTGCCGGTCACGTTGTACACAACCGGCAGGACCATCGGCGCGCTGCTGCCCGTCAGCTGAACGCGAACCGCTGGACTGTCAGCCAGGTCGCCGATCACGAGATCCCAACCACCCTTCCGCAGGGCCTGCTCGAGTTCGTTCGCGCCGGCGACGGAGGTCGGCCGATAACCGGCCTTGCGCAGCGTGTCATCGACATCCGCCCGCTCGAGGGCTTTCGGCAACGTCGACGCCGGGTTGGCGTACACAAGAATGTTGGCCGGCTGACGCGCGAGGCGGCCCGCTGATAGCGCGTGCCCCGGCTGACGACGAGGAACTTGTCACCGCAAGCGAGCAGGTCACCGCTGGCGCCGATACCGGAGAGAACCAGGATCCCAGCCACGAGGAGTCTCTTCATGATTCCGCTCCTGTAAGGGGACGATAAAGAATATATGAGCTGGACGTTAAACCTGCCGTCACGGGATGTCAAGGGGCCAGCGGGGAGGGGTCAGGGCAGTCCCACCCGGCGGACGGCTTCCGCGAAGCGGGGCTCGTCACGGACGGTGTCCCACGCCCGATCGACCTTCAGGAAGACGAGGCCGGGGGACCGATCGACGAAGGACGCGTCGAGGTACTTGAAGGTCAGTTCCTTCTCGCCAAGCTGGGCGTAGGCTCGCGCGAAGTCCAGCGGCGAGACATAGTTGGTGGCTTCTCGGGCCTTGAGGGCCTCGAGCTGCAGCCGCACCCATGCCCGTCGATCTCGCGGTACCCCTGCTCGCCGCGAGCGGTCGCGAACACGCCCTTCAGGGCGTCGTCGCCCCCTGCGGCATGGGCCAGACGCCGGGCGTCGATGGCCTCGTCGAAGCGCCCCTGGCGGTACCGGGCCTCGGCCAGACCGAAGTACGCGTTCGGGGCCGACGGATCGAGGCGGATGGCGTTCTCGTACAGCGCGATGGCCGCATCGAACTGTCCGGCGCGGAGCAGGAAGTCTGCTTCCGCGCTGGCCAGATAGGGACTGAGCGGATCCAGTTCGCGCAGCCGGCGGGACAGTTGCAGCGCTTCGTCGGGCCGGCCGAGCGCCCATCGCTCGACGGCGAGCGCGCGCATGACCTGCGGGTCGAAACCGATCTCCGCCGATTGCAGGAAGAGCCGCCGCTCTCGTTCCGCGCCCGCCCAGTCCCAATCGAAGAGAAACGCCACGGCGTGCGAGTAGGCGTGCAAGTCGGGCAGATCGGGATCGATCGCGAGGGCCTGCCGCATGTAGCGGTTGACCTGTGGCCACGCGTCGGTCGGTCGCATCAGACCGTCGGTGACCATCATCGCGTAGTTGCCGCTGAGCGCCGCCAATGCCAACGCGAACTTCGGGTCGCGGACGACCGCCCGCAGAAGCAGCTCCCGCGAGTAGAGGTAGTCTTCTTCGGTGGCGCGCCGCTGCAGGTACCGGGCCTGCAGATACAGATCGTACGCGTCTCCATCGACGGTCGGACGGCGGACGAGCCGGCGCTGCTGGTCGTCGCTCAGCTGCAGGCGCAGACCATCGTTCATGATCGCGCTGGCGATCTCGTTTTGCACGTCGAGCAAATCCGACGCGCTGCGGTCGTAGCTGCTGGTCCAGAGCTCCCTGCCGGTGGCCACGTCGACGAGTCGAGCGGAGATCAGCAGGCGCGCACCCTGCCGTTCAATCGAACCCGAGAGAATCGTGTCCACTCCGAGCTGTTTGCCTGCCGCGCGCGCGTCCACCGGCTGTCCCTTGAAGTTGAGGACCGTGCTGAGATGGATGACCCTGAGCGAGCGCAGTCTCGAAATCTGCTGAATGAGGCTCTCGGCAACCCCGTCGCACAAGTACTCGAGGTCCTCGTCCTTGCCCCGGTTTTCGAGCGGCAGCACCGCCAGCGATCGAGTCGTCACGCCTGCCGGCCACAAGCGCCAGGCCGCAATCCCGGAGGCGAGGCCGACGGCGACGATGACGCCGAGCCAGATGGCCTGTCGTCGCCCGAGCCCGGCAACAAGAACTGGACGAGATACGGAAACAGGCTCCGCCGGTTTCAGCGGCGGCGGCGTCTGTGACAGCTCGCCCGTCTGGATCACGTCGAGCGCCGCGCGCACCTCGCTTCCATTCTTGTACCGCTGCGCCGGCTCCTTCTCCAGGCACCGCGCAATCACCGCCCGCAACGTCGGCGAAACCGAGGAGGAGAGCGGCGGCAGCGCCTCGTTGAGGATGGCGGCACTCAACTCGAATCCCGTCTGTCCCTGAAACGGCCGCGTGCCTTGCGCCATCTCGTACAGCACCACCCCGAGCGCCCAGACGTCGCTCGGCGCCTGCGCGATCTGCCCGCGCAACTGCTCCGGGGCCATGTAGGCCAGCGTCCCCATCACGGTCCCCTGCTGCGTGAACGTCGCTTCGAACTGCGTGACGGCGTCGGATAAATCTGTCTCGGTCAGCCGCTTCGCCAGCCCGAAGTCCAGCACCTTGACGCGCCCCTCAGGGGTGACGATGACGTTGGCGCTCTTGAGATCGCGGTGCACGACGCCACGGTCGTGCGCGTGGGCCAGCGCGTCGGCGAGCTGCACGCCGTAGCGAACGGTCTGTTCGGCCGGCAATGCGCCCGCCGTCAGCCGGTCGTTGAGCGTCTGCCCTTCGACGAGCTCCATCGCGATGTACGCCTGACCGTCCGCTTCGCCGACTTCATGAACGGTGCAGATGTTGGGATGGTTGAGCGCGGCTGCGGCCCGCGCTTCGCGCATCAGCCGGGCGCGCGCGGTCGGGTTGTCGAACGTGGCGGCGGGAAGGACCTTGATTGCGATGTCGCGGTCGAGCTGTTCGTCGCGGGCGCGATAGACTTCCCCCATGCCGCCGGCGCCGAGCCTGCTGACGATTCGGTAACGGGAAAGCCGGTCACCTGTATTCATAGACCCCGCGTTGGCGGCTGGCCGCCCTACGCTGTCAGGCCAACGCCGGAGACGTCGACGCCTTCTGCAGCACGCGATTCACGATTTCCCTGAACTCGTCCGTCGTCAGAAGATCCTTCTTCTCGAACGCCTTCGCCTTCACCTGCTGGAGCATCGCCATCCGCTCTTCCTCGGTGGCCTTGATGCCCAGTTTCTCGCACCACTCCTCGATCGACGGCGGACCGCTGTTCTTCCCGAGCACGATCGACACCGGCTTCTGTCCCACCAGTTCAGGTGAGAAGGGGACGTACTCGAGCGGATTGTCCTTGCGCGCGAGGCGCACCCATCCGGCGATGATGCCCGACTCCACTTCGTAGAGTTTGTCGCCGACGATCGGACGGTTGGGCGGCTGGGTCACGCGAGCGAGATCCATCACGAAACGCGACACCTCGCAGAACTGCTCGGTCCGGATGCCGAGGTCCTTGCCGTACAGGCAGAGCAGCGACATCACGACGTCTTCCATCGGCACGTTGCCCGCCCGTTCGCCGAGGCCGGTGACGGTCGTGTGCGCGACTGACGCGCCGGCCTGCAGCGCGGCAATGGTGTTGGCCACGCCGAGCCCGAAATCCTGATGACAGTGGATTTCCACGGGCTTCTTCAGTCGTTCGATCACCTTCTTCACGACATGACTGATCGCGTCCGGCGTGCAGACGCCGACCGTGTCGGCCATGGTCAGCGCGTCCATGTGGCCTTCGGTGGCCACCTGCTCGACGATGTCGAGGAACCGGCCGAGCTCGGTGCGGGTCGCGTCGATCGTGAAGAACACTGTGTAGAGCCCGGCGTCTTTCGCCGCCAGCGTGGTGTCAATCGAGGCTTTCATGGCCCGATCGACGGTCCAGCCGTACGCGTTCTTGATCATGTGATCGCTGGCGGGAATTTCGACGACAACGCCCGTGCACCCGCACTCCTTGACGACCTTGATCTCTTCGGGAATGCAGCGCGAGAACGCAAAGACCTCGGCCTTGAGGCCCAACGCGGCGATGTCGGAAATCGCCGCCTTGTCCTGCGGGGAGACGGCCGGCATGCCGGCCTCGATGCGGTGGATGCCGAGCGCATCCAGCTTCCTGGCGATGGCGACCTTTTCCTCGCGCCGGAAGACGACGGCCGTCTGCTGTTCGCCGTCGCGCAGCGTGACGTCGTGAATCTTGATCTTCGGCGCGAAGGTGTCGTGCTTCCGAACTTCGGGCAGATAACACCAGGGGCTGGTGAACCATTTGTCGGTTTTCCAGGGCTGATCCATACGGGCCTCCGCTTCGTGGGGTGAAGGCCGGGATGATACCATGCAAGGGCGAGTCTGATGTTGAAGATGCCGCCCACGATCACATTCAATCTAAACGGGAAAGCCGTTCAGGCGGCGTACGAGCCGGGGATGCACTTTCTCGAGGTTCTCCGCGAGGAATGCGGCGTCGTGTCGGCCAAGGACGGGTGCGCGCCGGAAGGCACCTGCGGCTGCTGCCTGATGCTGGTCGATGGATATCCGGCGCTGTCGTGCCTGCGGAAGCCGGAGCAGATGGGCGGACGCGACGTGGTCACCGTCGAGGGTCTGCCCGAGGACACACGCCGCATCCTGAGCGAAGCATTCGTGCTCGAAGGCGGCGTGCAGTGCGGGTTCTGCATTCCGGGAATTCTGATCCGCGCCGCGTCGTTGATCCAGCACGGGCGGACGAACGACCGAAGCGCGGTCGCGAAGGCCCTCGACGGGCATCTCTGCCGCTGCACCGGCTACGGCCGGATCATCGACTCGATTCAGACCGCCGGAGAAGCCTGCCGCAACGGCGGACGCCTGCCGAGCGACCAACCGCGACGCCATTCGTACTTCGGCGAAGAGTTCGGGCTCACACGCAACCCGGCATTTGCCAGGAGCAACGGCAAGACGAACGGGGACGGCATCGGCCGATCGATCGCGCGCCACGGAGGACTGGAGCAGTCGCTCGGCGAAACGCCTTTCGTCGACGACATGCGCGTGCCCGGCATGCTGCACGGGGCGATGGTCCTGACCGATCACCCGCGAGCGAGGATTCTGAAGATTGACACCGAAGCGGCGGCGGCGATGCCCGGCGTCGTCCGCGTGTTCACGGCGGCCGACGTGCCGGGAAACCGCGGCACCGGCCTCAACGATCCGGATCAGCCGGTGTTCGTGGCCGAAGGGGAGTTGACGTGCTGCGTCGCCGACTTTCTCGCGATGGTCGTCGCCGACACGGCCTTCCACGCGCGTCAGGCGGCCACGAAGGTCACGATCGAGTACGAGGTGCTCGAACCGATCACCGACGTGTTCAACGCGGTCTTGCCGGGCTCGGCGCTCGTGCATCCGGCGGACACCTTCGCGCCGCGACCGTCGAATGTGCTCCAGCCGGTCACGGCCTTTGCCCGCGGCGACGTGGACGCCGCGCTCAAGGTCGCCGCGCATGTGATTGAGGCCACCTTCGACACGCAGCCGATCGACATCGCGTTCCTCGAGCCCGAAGCCTGCCTGGCCGTGCCGCGGCAAGACGGCGTCATCGTCCACACGGAGAGCCAGGGATCGGTGTACGACCACGCGCAGATCGCCAGGATCCTTGCCCTCGATCCCGCGCACGTCGAGATTGCGCTCGCGGCGAGCGGCGGGGCGTTCGGCGCGAAAGAGGAGCTGTCGATTCAGGGGCAGACCGCGATGGCCGCCTACCTGTTGCAGCGGCCCGTCAAGACGGTGCTCACGCGTCCGCAGTCGACGCAGCACCACGTCAAGCGCCACGCAATGACGCGTTGCCTTGACCGTCGGCGCCGACGCGGAAGGGCGCCTGCTGGCGCTCAGGTCGCGAATCGTCGCGGATGCCGGCGGCTACCACACGACGAGCGCGAAGTGCGCGCTCCGCGCCGCGTGCCACTCGACCGGGGTGTACCGGATTCCGAACGTCGACGTCGAAGCCAAGGCCGTCTACACCAACAATCCGAACGCGGGCGCGATGCGCGGCTTCGGCAGCAACCAGGCCCAGTTCGCCATGGAAGGCGTGATGGACATTCTGGCCGAGCGCGTCGGCGTCGACGGCTGGGACATCCGCGACCGGAACGTCCTCGACCCTGGCGACAAGTTCGGCACTGGACAGGTCATGCGCGAGAGCGTTCGCGGAATCCGCGAGACGCTCGACGCCGTCAAGGGCGTCTACAAGAGCGCGAAGTACAAAGGCATCGGCTGCGGCATCAAGAGCACCGGACTTGGCAACGGCACCATCGAAGGCGGATATATAAGGTTGCGAGTGCTCGCGGGTCCCCGAATCGAGATCCTCAACGGCTACACGGAAATGGGGCAGGGTGTCTACACCGCCACGATCCAGGCGGTCTGCGAGGAAACGGGTCTCCCCGCCGACATCATGTCGATCCGCTGGGATCATGAACTTGGCGAGAAATGCGGCGAGACGTGGGCGTCGCGCGCCACGACGCTCAGCTGCGCGGCGGCGCAGGGGGCGGCGCGAAAACTCGCCGCCGATCTGAAGGAGCACTCGCTCTCGGACCTCGTCGGCCGCGAGTACTACGACGAGTGCGTCTACAACTTCACGACGAGACCCGGCACGCCCGAATCAGTTCTCAACCCGACGACGCACCTGACGTTCAGTTATGCGGCGCAGGTGGTCATCCTCGATGAAGCCGGGGCCCTCGCGCGCGTGTTGGTGGCCAATGACGTCGGACGCGCGATCAATCCGAGGCTGTGCGCTGAACAGATGGAAGGCGGAGTCCACATGGGGCTCGGCTACGCGCTGTCGGAGGATTTCACGTCCACGGCCGGCCGGCCGGACTCGCTCGCACTCCGCGACATGGGCATCATGCGGGCGAAGTACATGCCGCCCGTTGACGTCATCCTGATCGAAGTGCCGGACGAAATCGGCGGCTACGGCGCCAAGGGCGTCGGCGAGATCGGCTGCGTGGCGACGGCCGGCGCAGTGGCCGGAGCGCTGCATTCCTACGACGGCATCCGCCGCGTCCGGCTCCCCATGGACGACGCTCCGGCGGCTGCACCGTTGCTTCCGCGAACAAGGGCAAAGGGCGAGACGAAGCGACGCGGATAGGCCGCGCCTGTGATTAGGACAAAACCATGAACGTGTTCGGACGACTGCTCGTGTTCTCTCTCCTGCTGTCCTTCGCCGCCTGCAGCAGCGACACCCCTTCGACGCCCACGACATCCAGCGCGCCGTATTCGCAAACCGACCTCGTCGTCGGCACCGGAACCACGGCCGTCGCGACGAGCCGCGTCACGGTGAGCTACGCGGGCTGGCTGTACGACTCGACCAAAGCCGACGGCAAGGGCACCCAGTTCGATGGCAGCCCCAGCGCGAGCTTTCTTCTCTCCGGCGTCATCGCCGGGTGGCAGCGCGGTGTCCCGGGTATGAAGGTCGGTGGACAGCGGCGGCTGATCATCCCGCCCGATCTCGCGTACGGCAGTTCCGGAAACGGTCCGGTCCCGCCCAACGCGACACTCGTCTTCGATATCGGCCTGCTCGCTGTTCAGTAGACGCTCACTTCCGCTTCGTATCCTTCTCGTTTTCCAGGCAGATGAACTCCATCAGCTGCGTGTTCATCAGCAAGTCGGCCGGGACCGAGACGCTCCAGGGTTTGGTATAGGCCTTTGCGTCGTCGATCGTGATCTGAAGATCCATGTGACCGAAGTCTTTGCGCCGGAAACGCGTGGTGACTTCCAGTGCCTCAGTGGAAGGCTTACCGAGCTGATCCAGCCAGACTCGGCCGTTGAATCCACGGCTCCTGACCACGAGCGTGTCGCCGTCCCATTTGCCGGTCGAATACCCATGCCACGTCGGAGAGACGTCGGCATGCGGCGCGAATTCGCGGCCGTCGAGAAAGACCTGCCACCACAGGTTGAAGGCCTCGTGGACGAAGAAGACGATGTCCGGCGTCTGGATGACCCTCCACGGCGCGGGCGCGACGAGCACCTTGGGCACGCCCTGGGGCAGGCAGTTGGCGTCCGGCTCGTCCTTCCAGTGCACACCGGACGCGCGCTCATCGTAGAGGGCCTTGGCCCACGGCTGGAAGGGGACGTCTTCCTTGAGATCTTTTGCGAGGTTTCGAAGGTAGCCCGTCGGCGTGCTCCAGATCCCCGACAGGTCCGGCTTGCCGTCGGGCAACCGCGGGGCCGGCGCCGAAAGGTTCGGCTTCCCATCCTGCGTTCGTGGGACGGCCGTGGGAGGGACGTTCACCCACTGCGCGACAGCGGGCGAACCGAACATCAGGACCATGATCGCGAACAGCAGCCGGGTTCTCATGCCGACCTCCCTGGGGGAAAGTTCAAAGCTTAAAGTCTAAAGTCGAAAGTAAGTGCAAAGTACTACTTTCTACGTTACTTTGCCCTTTCCACTTTGCACTTTCAACTTTCTGAAGATGTCCGCTGACGAAACACGGTTGATGCAGCTCGCCGCGGCCGTGGCCACCGGAACCGCAGTCGACTGGAGCCGGGAGGAGTCGATCGCCGGCAGCCCCGAGGAGCGGGAAAGCATCCACCAGTTGCGGCTCCTCGCGGATATCGCCACGACAAACTCGTCCCCTGTCCACTCGAAGGCCGAGGAGACGACTGACGTTGTCCAGTCGGTCCCGAACGCCTGGGGGCCACTGAAGCTCCGCCGCAAGATCGGCGAGGGACGATTTGGCACGGTGCATCTGGCATGGGATCCCGCGCTCGAACGGGAGGTGGCCCTCAAGGTCTTGCGCGCGGCCAATCGAACCGGAGCGGTCATCCGGGAAGGTCGCCTGCTCGCGCGCGTGCGCCATCCGAATGTCGTCACCGTATATGGGGCCGAGCAGCATGAAGGAGCCGTCGGTCTGTGGATGGAATGGGTTGAAGGTCTCACGCTGAAACAAGAGCTCGCCGCACGCGGCGTGCTCGGCGGCCACGAAGCGGCGCTGATTGGCATCGACGTCTGTCGCGCCGTGGCCGCCGTACACAAAGCCGGCCTCGTGCATCGCGACATCAAAGCGCAGAACGTGATGCGAGAAGCCGGCGGCCGTATCGTGCTGATGGATTTCGGCGCCGGGGAAGTCCGCACAGAGCGCTCGTCCGAGCGAGGGATCATCGGGACGCCGCTCTATCTGGCGCCCGAGCTCTTTGATGGAACGCCCGCCACCATCAGTAGCGACATCTATAGCATCGGCGTCCTGCTGTATCACCTGCTGACGAGGCGATATCCGGTCGAGGGCGCGACGGCCGAAGCCGTCGAATCGGCGCACGCCCACCATCATCTGACACCGCTGGCCGACCTGCGGCCCGAATCTTCCCGCGGCGCTGTCGCAGGTTGTCGAACGAGCGGTCGAGCGCGATCCGGCACGGCGGTATCGCAGCAGCGGCGCGATGCAACAGAGTCTGGCCAGCGCGCTCGAACTGGAGCACACGGGGGAGGCGTCGCGCGCGCGCGTGGTCACCGCTCCACGGCGCTCGACGGCGCCATCCGTCGCGGTACTGCCGTTTGTGAACCTCGGACCGGACCAGGACCTCGAATACTTCTGCAATGGACTCGCCGAGGAGTTGGTGACCGGCCTGGGCAAGGTTCAGGGCCTGCGCGTCGTCTCCCGCACCTCGTCGTTCCAGGTCAAACAGACCGAGACCGACATCCGGAGCATCTGTCGGCAGCTGGATGTGGATGCCGTCCTCGAGGGCACGGTTCGCAAGTCTTCTGACCGGCTGCGCATCACCGCACAGCTCGTGAACGCCGATGACGGCTGTCATCTCTGGTCCGAAGGCTATGACCGCTTCATGGCCGATGTGTTCGCCGTGGAGGACGAAATCGCTCACTGTGTGGTCGATCGTCTGAAGATTACGTTGGCCGGGTTTCCCCGGCGCCCCCTCATCCGCCGGCAGACGCAGAATCCGCGTGCCTATGAGTGCTATCTCAAGGGACGCTTCTACTGGGCGCGCCGTTATCACGGTGGTCTGACGACCGCGCTCGAGCACTTCAAGAAAGCCATCGAAGAAGATGCGGCGTACACCGTGGCGTACGCGGGGCTTGCCGACGCCTATTCGCTGATGGGGATCTATTCCGTCGAGCGGCCGCGCACCGCATTTGCGCAGGCCGCTGTCGCCGCCGAGCGGGCACTCGCGATCGATCCCGACCTTCCGGAAGCCCATACGTCGCGCGCGCTCATCCGGCTGGCCAACGACTGGAATCTCGCGGACGCGGAGCGCGAATTCAGGCGCGCGTTGGAGATCGATCCGAGTCAAACGTTCCCCCGGATCTACCTGTCGTGGCTCATGGTGCTGCAGGGGAACAGCGCCGGAGCGATGATCGAGGCACGAACGGCCCAGGAATTGGAACCGTTGTCCCCCCTTGTCAATGCCGGGACCGGCCACACGCTGTTTCTGGCGCGGCGCTACGGGGAAGCCGTCAGCGAGTGTGAGAAGAGTCTCGAGGTCGATCCGAATTTCATCCTCGCGCTCCATATCATCGGCATGTGCCGGGCCCTCCAGTCGCGGCTGACCGAGGCCATCGAGATCGGCGAGCGAACCGTCTCGATGTCGGGCCGCGCGCCGTTCTATCTGGGAGTGCTCGGCCACTACTACGCGAGGAGCGGCGCGACCGACAAGGTGGGCGACATTCTCCAGGAGCTCGAGCGCCTTGCCGGCACCCGGTACGTCCCGCCTCATTGCATGGTGTACATCTACGCGGCGGCGAACGACCTCGACCGGGCATTCGAGTGGCAGGCCAAGGCCTACGACGATGGGGCCGCGCCCTTCTACTACTTTGCGCCGCTCATCGACAACCTCCATGCCGATGCTCGACACGCCGCCGAATTGCGGCGCATGGGGTGGCAGACTCTGCCCTTTGCACTTTGAACTTATAATCCCGCCCATGCTGGTCGCCGTCGCCGATTCGGTGTTTCCCAACCTCGACGCGGCGCGCGAGGTGTTGCGCGCGATTGGGGCTGAACTCGAACTGGCGCCGACCCCCGCGCCGGACGCGATCCTGAAGATTGCCGCAGGCGCAGACGCCCTCCTCGTGACCTACGCGAAAATTACGGCGGACATGATCGGACAGATGAACCGTTGCCGGATCATCTCGCGCTTCGGCATCGGCGTCGACAACGTCGATCTGGCCGCGGCCACCGCGGCGGGAATCGTGGTCACCAAGGTGCCCGACTACTGCCTCGACGAAGTCTCCGATCACGCCATGGCGCTGCTGCTGGCGCTCGTGCGCAAGATCCCTCTGTCGAATCGGCACGTGCACGCGGGGCGGTGGGAGATGAAGGCGGTCGTGCCGATCCACCGCCTGCGCGGCGGCGTCCTGGGCCTGGTCGGCTTCGGCCGGATTCCGCAGCTGGTCGCGCCGAAGGCGAAGGCCTTCGGTCTGCGCGTGATCGCCTGTGATCCGTTCGCGCCGCCGGAGCATTTCGCCCGCGAGGGCGTCGAGCGGGTCGAGTTTTCGGCCTTGCTGGCGCAGTCGGACTACGTCTCGATTCATGCGCCCCTTCTGCCCGAGACGCGCGACCTGTTCAACGCGAACGCGTTTCGACAGATGAAGCCGGCCGCCTACCTTATTAATACCGCTCGCGGTCCGATCGTCGACGAAGCCGCGCTGGCGAGGGCGCTCGACGCGGGCCAGCTGGCGGGGGCCGCCCTCGATGTGATGCCGCAGGAGCCGCCGGTCGATTCGCCGCTCCTCGGCCGCGACAACGTCATCATCACCCCGCATACCAGCTTCTACTCGGAAGAGTCGCTGCTGGAGCTTCAGACGAAAGCGGCCCAGGAAGTGGCGGCGGTGCTCACAGGACAACCGCCTCGCAACCCAGTCAACCCCGAGGCGTTGCAAAGTGCAAAGTTCAAAGCGCAAAGTTCAAAGTAAGGATAAAGTGGCACTTTCAACTTACTTTGAACTTTCCACTTTGAGCTTTCCACTTTCGAGGACCCACCCGTGAGGGCCATGGTGCTGCGTGCCCCGTGGGAACTGGTGCCCGGTGAGGTATCGCCGCCGCCGCCCGACCCGCGCGAGGTCATGGTGCGGGTGAGCCACAGCGGCATCTGCGGAACGGACTACAAGATCTTCAGCGGCGCGATTCCGGTCAGCTACCCGCGTGTGATGGGCCATGAGATGGCCGGCGAGGTGGTTGACGCCGGCAACGCCGGGGCGCTCAAGTCGGGGGCCAGGGTCATCATCGATCCGCAGCTGTACTGTGGCTCCTGTTTCCACTGCCGGATCGGGCAGACTCATTTGTGTCCGAACGGCGTGCTGATTGGCCGCGACGTCAACGGCGGGTTCGCCGAGTATGTCTCCGCTCCGGCGAATCATGTGTTCGCCCTTCCTGAATCCATCGACAGCCGCACTGCGCCGCTCATCCAGGTGCTGACGACCTGCCTGCACGCGCAGCAGCAGGTTCAGATCCGCGCGGGCGAAGCGGTCGTGGTTTTTGGTCTCGGCGTGACCGGGCAGCTGCACGTCCAGCTGGCGAAGGCGCGAGGTGCGAGTCCGGTGATCGGCGTCACGCGCAGCGCCGACAAGAGAGCCCTGGCGCAAAAGCTCGGCGCCGATCTGACGATTCCTGGAGACGATCGCGCGATCGAGCGCGTGCGTGAAGCGACAGAGGGCCGCGGCGCCGATGTCGTGATCGAGACGACGGGGGTGATGGCCTCGGTGTCGTCCTCGATCCACATGGCCCGTTCCGGCGGCCGGTTGCTGTTGTTTGGCATCATGACCGCCAAAGAGGGCGCCTTGCCCTTCTACGATCTCTATTTCAAGGAGCTGGCTCTGATTGGCGCGCGCGTGGCGAAAAGCGAGGACTATCCGGCGGCCATCGCGCTCGTCAACAGCGGCAAGGTCAGGCTCGAGCCGCTCGTCAGCAACGTCATGCCCCTGGCCGAGCTCAAAGCGGCCATCGGCATGCTGGGGACTGATAGCGGGCCGCGGATGAAGATCATTCTGGATCATGGTGCGAACACGTAGAGGCCAGGGGCTAGGGGCTAGGGCCTGGAGGACGCTATGACACGGCGGATTTCGCTCTCGGTCGGTGTGCTCGCGCTCGTTATCATCGGCGCGGCTGGCGCGCTCTCGATTCTCCGCGCGCAGCAGGCCCCGCCGTCGCCGCAGACCTCGGCGCGGCAAGCGGACCTGATCCTTTCAAACGGAAAGATCATCACCGTCGATGAGCGCTTCACGATCGCTCAAGCCGTGGCCATCACGGGCGACCGCATCGTCGCGGTCGGCACGCAATCAGGAGATCGCGCGGCTGGCGGGGCCGAGCACCAGGCGGATCGACCTGATGGGACGGGCCGTCACCCCTGGACTCATCGACAACCATCTGCATCTCCTGCGGGCGGGTAACACCTGGATGCAGGAGCTCCGCTTCGACGGCGTCGAGTCGCGGAAGAAGGCGATCGAGATGCTGCGTGCCAGAGCGAAGGCCGCGGGACCCGGCGGTTGGGTGTTCAATATCGGTGGCTGGGCCCATCAGCAGTTCACCGACGATCCCAAGCCGTTCACGCGCGACGAACTGGATCAGATCGCGCCGGACAATCCCGTTGCGCTGCAGGAGTCGTACTATCAGGTGTTTCTGAACAGCAAGGCCCTCCAGGCGTTCGGAATCGAAGCGGGCAAGCCTGACCCGGCCGACTTCATCAAAGGATCGATCCAGCGCGACGCCGCCGGGAAACCGACGGGCGTCATCAAAGGCGACATCGCCGCCACGCGTCCGGTCGCGGCGCGAATGCCGAAGCTTCCGGCCGATCAGCTCGAGGCGAGCACCACGGCGCTCGTCAAGGACATGAACCGCGCGGGCCTGACCTCGGTCGGCGTGGCTGGGCTGCAACGCCGACGTGCTCGAGATCTTTCAGAAGTGGAAGGCGCAGGGGCAGTCGCCGGTCCGGATCTTCTGCATCGGCGGCGCCGCGGCCGGCACGCCGGAAGCGGTCGACCGGGCGATTCCGCAGATCGCCCAGATGAAACTGTTTCAGGGCGACGCCTACATCGACAACGTGTTCTTCGGCGAAAGCGTCTACGGTCCGCTTCACGATCCGATGTTCGCGCTCAAGTCGAATCCGCAAGCCCGAGCAGCTCGCGCAGTGGCGCCGCATGGCGATGGAGATCGCCAAGGCCGGCCTGCCGCTGCACGTCCATGCGGAGCTGCACGACACGATCGACGCGTTCCTCGACCAGATCGAAGCGGTCAACAAGGAACATCCGATCAAGAACCTGCGCTGGACGCTGGCCCACATCAATCAGATCAACGCGGCGCAGCTCGAGCGCATGAAGGCGCTCGGCATGTATGCGGCCGTGCATCCGTGGGCCGTCATCAACGGCGCGATCATGCACGAGGGATTCGGCGACGGCGCGTACGACATGCCGCCGCTCGCCGCCATGCAGAACAGCGGCATCATGTGGGGACTCGGCACCGACGGCACGGCTGCCAATCAGACGCTGCCGTTCATGACGCTCTATTTCGCCGTGACCGGAAAGATGGCGGGCGGCACGAAGGTCATCAAGGGGACCGTCAGCCGCGAGGACGCCTTGATCGCGCATACGCGCAAGAACGCGTTCTTCGTGTTCCAGGAAAGCAACCTGGGGTCGATCCAGCCAGGCAAGCTGGCTGATCTTCTGGTGCTCGATCGCGACTACCTCACGATTCCCGCCGACGAGATCAAGAACATCAGACCGGTGATGACCATGGTGGGCGGGCGAGTCGTGTACGAAGCTGGCAAGTAGGGCGGGGCTTTCAGCCCCGCCTGGCGGCCCTGAAGGGCCGCCCTACTCGAGGGAATAGCATGATCAGAAACCCCGGACTGGCAATCGCGTGCGTTGTAGCAGGTGCGACAAGCGTGTTCGCCCAGGTGTCGCCGGCGAACGAAGGCAAGACCGCCGAGCAGGTCTACAAGAACATCAAGGTGCTGCAGGGGACGCCTGCCAATGAGTTGAATCAGTCCATGCACCTGATGAAGGGCGCCACCGGCATGGACTGCCTCTACTGCCACATCGAGCGCGAGTGGGAGAAGGACGTCAAGCCTGCCAAAGAAGTCGCGCGCGCGATGATCACCATGATGATGGACATCAACAAGCGCAATTTCGGCGGCCGGCAGGTGGTCACGTGCAACACCTGTCACAACGGCCGCCCGATCCCGGCCGCCATGCCCGTCTTCCCAGTGTTCGAGCCGGCCGTGGCGTCGAAGCCAGCGTTGCCGAGCGTGGATCAGATTTTCGCCAAGTACGTCGTGGCGCTCGGAGGCGAGCAGGCGATCCGGAAGGTCACGAGCCGCACGATTACCGGGACGCAGTACATTCCCACCGGCCCGGGCGGTACCGTGCCGACGCCGGCCGCCGTCGAACGGCACCAGAAGGCGCCGAACCTCGCCGTCACCACCTACCGCGCGCCGACCTACGCGATCTCGCAGGGGTTCGACGGCACAACGGCCTGGTCGCAGGACCAGGCCGGGCGCGTCACCGAGCCGGTCAAGCTCGACGTGGGGCGCGCGGCGCGCGCCGCGGATTTCTACGAGCCGCTGAACCTGAAGCGTCAGTACGCGCAAATCACGGTTCGCGGCATCGAGAAGGTGAACGGTCGCGACGCGTATCTGGTGGTCGGCGTTCCGCAGGGAGACACACCGGAATCGCTGTACTTCGATACGCAGACAGGCTTGCTGCTGCGGAAACAGACCGTCCTGCCGACGCCGATTGGCGATAGCCCGTACCAGGTGGATTTCGACGACTACCGCGACACGGCGAGCGGCGTGAAGTTTCCGTTTCTGATTCACATGACCCCGTCGAATCCGCGCACCGAGTTGGCGCCCGAGGCGACGCTTCGCGTCACGAAGGTCGAGGACAACGCGCAGATTGACGACGCCAAGTTCGCCAGGCCGGCCACCAGAGCAGCCCCGCCGCGGTAATGTCGCTGTCCGCGGGCGAGAAACTTGGCCCCTACGAGATTCTGGCTCCCATTGGCGCGGGTGGGATGGGCGAGGTCTATCGTGCGCGCGACACGAAGCTCAATCGCGATGTCGCGCTGAAGATCCTGCCCGACGCCTTCGCCGCCGATCCCGAGCGGCTCGCCCGCTTTCAACGCGAGGCCCAGGTCCTCGCCGTCGCTCAACCATCCACACATCGCGGCCATCTACGGGCTGGAGGACACAGGCCGCGTCCGCGCGCTCGTGCTGGAACTGGTCGAAGGGCCGACGCTCGCCGATCGCATTGCACGAGGACCGATTCCGCTCGACGAAGCGCTGCCGATTGCGAGGCAGATCGCGGAGGCTCTGGAAGCCGCGCACGAGCAGGGCATCATTCATCGCGATCTGAAGCCCGCGAACATCAAGCTGCGGCCGGACGACACCGTGAAGGTGCTGGACTTCGGGCTGGCGAAAGCGCTCGAACCCGCCTCCGCGCTTCGCGCGACGGCGGGGCAAGCCTCTCGCAGTCGCCGACGCTCACCACGCCGGCGATGTCGAGGATGGGCGTCATTCTCGGCACGGCGGCCTACATGGCGCCGGAACAGGCCAAGGGACGACTCGTCGATCGCCGCGCGGGACGTGTGGGCCTTCGGCGCGGTGCTCTACGAGATGCTGACGGGCCATCGGGCGTTCAAGGGCGAAGACATCTCTGACACGCTCGCCGCCGTGCTCAAGGACGACCCGGACTGGTCGCGGCTGCCCGCGAACCTGCCATCGTCTCTCCGCCGTCTCTTGCGGCGGTGCCTCGCGAAGGATCCGAAGAATCGTCTCAGCTCGATCAGCGATGCACGGCTCGAGCTCGATGAGCGCGAGGACGAGCGGCTGCCCGTCGGCCCGCGAGCGGCACGAGGCTCGCGCTACGGCGTGGACGATCGCGGACGGCTGTGGTCGGCGCCCTGATCGCAGCCGTGGCGACAGTCCTCGTCGCGCCCGCGCTTCGGCCGGCGCCGGATGCACGCGCCAGGCGTCTGTCTGTGCTGCCGCCGGCGGACGCGCCGCTCGCCCTGGACTCGAGCGAATCGGCGATCTCGCCGGACGGGCGGATGGTGGCGTTTACGACGGGGATTCTGAATGGTGTTGCGAGTGAGTCGAAGCTCTGGGTGCGTCCGATCGACTCGCTCGCCTCGCGCCAGTTGCCGGGCGCCGATCACGGCCGGCTTCCATTCTGGTCTCCCGACAGCCGTCAGATCGGGTTTTTTGCCGAAGACAAGCTGAAGAAGATCTCGGTGGTGGACGGGACGGTCGAGGTGCTGAGCACGGCGAGTGACGGCCGTGGCGCCACATGGGGCGCCTCGGGCGTCATCGTTTTCGCGCCCTCCAACAACGGCCCGCTCTTGCGGATCTCGGCGAACGGCGGTGAACCTCAACCGGCGACGACGCTCGACGTGGCGCGGGGAGAAACGGGGCACCGCTTCCCGTGGTTCCTCCCCGACGGTCGGCACTTTCTCTTCGCCGCTCTGCCGCCGAAGGAAGGGAACACATTCGACATCTATGTCGGGTCGCTCGACTCCCCGACGCGCGAGCGCATCCTCGCCGCGGAGAGCGCCGCCGTGTACGCGGAGCCCGGGTATCTGCTCTTTGCCCGCAAGAACATTCTGGTCGCTCAGCGCTTCGACCCGCGTCGGCTGCAACTCTCTGGCGAGCCGGCCGCGATCGGTGACGCGCCTGGTGCAATGGGAAGCGGGTACTCGAGCAGCCGCGCGGTGAGCGCGTCATCAACAGGGTCGCTGGCCTATCTGACCGATCCTTTTGTGAACACGAAGTTGGTGTGGCTCGATCGATCGGGCAAGGAAATCGGCGCCGTCGGGTTGCCTCCCGGCCGGTACGGCGAGATCAACATGGCTCCCGACGGTCGGCGCGCCACCGTGGTACGCGTCGCCTCGCCGTTTGAGTCCGACATCTGGATCGCCGATCTGGAGCGCGGCGGGGCCACGCGGTTCACGTTCGGACCCGGCACCAACGTCGGCAATCTGGAAGCGCAGTGGTCGCCTGATGGAAGCCGGATCGCGTTTGGCAGTAACCGCACTGGCGCTCAAGACTTCTTCATCAAGCCGGCGAGCGGCGCCTCGCCAGAGCAGCCCCTGTTCCGGTCGGCAGCGGTGTTCAAGGATCTCGCCTCGTGGAGCCCCGATGGACGTTTCATCGTCTTCACGCAACTCGACGCGCAGACCAGTCGAGACTTGTGGGTGCTGCCGATGGACGGGGACCACACGCCGGCGCCCTATCTGCGCACGCCGTTCCTCGAGGTTGGCGGCACGATCTCTCCGGATGGACGGTGGATGGCGTACGAATCGAATGAATCCGGTCGAAACGAGAATCTACGTGCAGTCCTTTCCGACGCCCGGCGCGAAGTACCGCGTGACGTCGGACGGCGCCGGTCAACTGGGAGTGGGGCTACACCCGGTGGTTTGGTGGCGCGCCGACGGCAAGGAACTGTTGATGTTTGGCGCCGACGTTCAAAGAGTGCTCGTCGCCGACGTGCAGGTCGGCCACGAGTTTCACGCGGGGACGCCGCGAGTCCTTTTGACGTTGCCGAAGGGACTCGTTGCCGCGGCGCCGACGCGTGACTTCGAGCGGCTGCTGGTCTCGCTGCCGGTGGACGAGAGCGCGAGCCCGTCGTTGACCGTCGTGTTGGATTGGACGGCCCTCTTGCGGAAAAGCTCCAGTCAATGACGTTCCTCCGGTATTCTTTGCTGCGTCTTGCGTATTTCGAGGAGTGGAACATGATGAAGCCAACAGGGTTCGCGGCGGCACTCGTGTTCGTGGCGGCCAACGTCTGGGCTCAGGGCGCCACGCCCGCGCCGCTCAGTAAGGTCACGGTGTCAACTGATGTCGCGAAGCGGACGTTGATGAAGGCGCAAATCAACGCCGAGACAGCCAGGGCGATCGTCGACGCGTGCCTCGAGTTCGGACGCAATCAGCAGGGCGGGCCGAGTACCTACGCGATCTACGTGCTTGCGCCGAACGGCGACATCGTCGACGCGCATGTCATGGACGGCGTGCTGCCGATTGGCGCCGAGACCGGACTGCTCAAGGCGAAGACGGCGCTGTACGCGCGAACTTCGTCGAGCGCCGTCGCGCAGCGCTTCGGCACGATCGACGGGCGGCTGATTCGGCTGGACCTCGGTAAAGAAAAAGGCCTGGCGTACTACTTCGTCGGCGGCGGCCTGCCGATCGTCGTCGAGGACCAGCTCATCGGCGCGATCGGCGTGGGCGGCGGAAATCAGGACGAGATGTGCGCGTACACCGCGCTGACGAAAGTCCTCGGACCCCAGCCGCCGCTGACGCCGGCCGCGCCGCCGGCAGGCGCCGCGCCGCCAGCGGGACCGACGGGACGAGGAAGATAGCGGCGCACGAATCAGGTAATTGGGTAATTGGGTAATTGGGTAATCGAGTAATTGGGTAATTGGTGAATCTGCGATCGCGTGATTTCGATTCACCCAATTGCCGACTTCCCGGTTGCCAAGTTACTCAATTACCCAATTACCCAATTACCAATTACCCAATTACCAGATTCCCAATTACCAAGTTATGCGATTACCCAATTACCAAATTCATTGACCCACTATCTCGTCACGCAGACGCTCAACGGGTTATTTTCCGCCGCGCTGCTGTTCCTGATCGCGAGCGGCCTCACGCTGGTCTTTGGCGTGATGCGCATCGTGAACATCGCCCACGGCTCGTTCTACATGCTCGGGAGCGTATGTCGCGTCGACGATCGTCGCGCGGACTCGGAGTCTCGTTCTCGGCGCGCTGTCGGCGGTGCTCGTGGTGGCGGCCGTCGGCTTCGGCGTCCAGATGCTGTTCCTGCGTCGCTTCGCCAGTAAGCCCCTCGCGCAGATGATGCTGACGATGGGGTTTGCGCTGGTGTTTCGCGACGCGGCGTTCCTCATCTGGGGTGGCGACCCGTTTACGCTCCCGTACCCGCCGATGCTCGGCGGCTCGGTCGAAGCGGCCGGCATCGTCTTCCCGGCGTATCGTCTGTTCGTGATCGTTGTGGCCGTAGCCGTGGGAGTCGTGCTGTGGCTGCTGAATGAGAAGACGCTTATCGGCGCGAGGCTGCGCGCGGCGGTTGACGATCCGGAGATGGCCGCCGGCACGGGCATCAACGTGGCGCTGTTGTCGGCCGGCGTGTTCGCCGCGGGAGCCGGACTGGCGGCGTTCGGCGGCGTGATGGGCGGACCCATTCTCGGCGGCTACACCGGGATCGATTTCGATCTCCTTCCTCTGGCCCTGGTGGTTGTCATCATCGGCGGCATGGGGAGCCTGAAAGGCGCGCTCGTCGGCAGCATCGTCGTCGGACTCATCGACAACTTCGGAAAGGCGCTCGTTCCCGAGTTGTCGTATTTCACGCTGTTCGCCCCCATGGTGATTGTGCTCGCCATCAAGCCGACGGGGCTGTATGGCAGGGCATAGCGGGACGATCCGAACGATCACTCGCCCGTTGATCATTTTCGCGACTGTGCTGCTCGTCGCCGGACCGGCCGTCCTCAGCACGTACTGGGTCGGCCTGCTGACGCAGATGGTCATCTTCGCGATTCTCGCGATGAGCCTCGACATCCTCCTCGGGTACACCGGGCTCCCGTCGCTCGGCCACGCCGGCATTTTCGGAGTGGCCGCCTACACGGTCGCCGTGATGTCCACGACGTATCACGCCGGTTTCTGGACGTGCGTGGTGAGCGGAGTCGCCGTGGGCCTCATGCTCAGCCTCGCCCTGGGTTTGCTCGTGTCGCACGTCCGGGACGTGTACTTTCTGATGATCACGCTTGCCTTGGGCATGGTGCTGTGGGGAGTCAGCTATCGCTGGATTCCGATCACGGGCGGAGACAACGGCATCTCCGGCATCCCTCGTCTTGAAGCGCACGCCGGGCTGCCGGTTTCCGGGGCCGTCCCGTTCTACTACGTGACGCTTCTCGTGTTCGCTGTGTGCGCGCTCCTGATGGCGCTCGTCGTCAGCTCGCCATTCGGGTTCACGCTGCGAGGCATCCGTGAAAACGAATCGCGCATGAGGAGCCTGGGGTTCAACACGTGGCTGCACTGCTACATGAGCTACGTCGATCTCCGGCACGTTCGCCAGCGTGGCTGGGGTCGTGTGGGCGTACTACAACGGCTTCGTGAGCCCCACGTATCTGGACCTCACCGCCTCGTCGGAACTGTTCCTGATGGTTACTCTGGGCGGACCAGGGACGCTCATCGGTCCGGCGCTCGGCGCTGCGGCGATTGTCGTCTTGAAGAACGTGATCAGCGCGATACACGCAGCGATGGCTGCTCATTCTCGGTACGGTGTATATCGTGACCATCCTCGGAGCCCCTCAGGGACTCTGGAACTTGTGGCAGAATCGGCAGGCACGAAAGGGGACGGCGCTCAAATGAAACCCATGACGAAAATGACGCGTGACGTTCGCGGCGGGCGCGCTGTTGACGACCGTGGCCCTGCGCGCTCAGGCGCCGGCGCGCGGTGCCGCAGCGGCGCCCAAGCCGGACAACCCGCAGTCGCTGGCGCACGTCGACGCCGCGAAGAAACTGGCCGGCACCGATCAGTGGCTGCTGTCGCCCTACAACTTCTACTGCGTCGCCGGCGGCGCCAGAGCCGAACAACGCAAGCGCTCCGGAGCTCGAACCCGTGCGGCTCTTCGACAACGTGTACGCCGTCGGCAACTCCGAGGCGACGGTCTATGCCCTGACCACGTCGCAGGGCATCATTCTCATCGACTCTGGTTATACCGACCGGGTCGAGACCGTCGTGATCGCGGGACTGAAGAAGCTCGGTCTTGATCCTGCGAACGTGAAGTACATCCTCCTCGGCCACGGCCACGCCGACCATTTCGGTGGAGCGCAGTACTTCCAGGAACACTACGGCACGCAAAGTCGGGACGACGGCTGCGGATTGGGACGTGATCTATCCGGCCAATCCGCCCGCCAACCAGGCCGCAACCAGAGCAAACCCAAACGGGACCTGGTCCTCTCAGAGGGCGAACCGGTGAGGCTTGGCGACGTGACCGTCACCCCGATCGCGATTCCGGGCCACACACCGGGTTCGCTGGCGTTCATCTTCCCGGTGAAAGATGGCAGGCAAACCCACATGGCCGGGCTGTTCGGCGGCACCATCCTGACCGTCGATCGCATCACCACGCCGGGGCTGAAACAATATGTGCAGTCGATCGATCACTATCTGGAGACGGCGAAACGGCTGAAGGTCGATGTTGAACTGCAGAACCATCCGATCTTCGACATGACACCCGAGAGGCTGGCCAGATTGAAGACGCGGAAAGCGGGAGAGCCGCATCCGTTCATGACCGGCACGGACCGCTACGTCAAGTTCTGGTCGGTTGTGTCGGAATGTATCCAGGCCGAAGTCGCCCGACGCGGTAGCGACTAACCAAGTGCTCTGCCACGAAGACACGAAAACACGAAACGGAACGTACCGTACGTTCTTTGTGCCTTCGTGCCTTCGTGGTTGCCTTTTGATCCTGAGAATTCTGGTCGCCGTGGTGGCCGGGGTTGGAATCCTCAGCGGCCAGGGTACGTCTCCACCTCCTTCTCTCAATCCGATCAAGGTCGGGTTCCTCGCGCCGCTGTCGGGTCCCTACGTGCAGAACGGGCGCGACATCTTGAACGGGTTCCTCCTGGCCCTCGACGAGATGGGCTACCGCGCGGGAGGGCGCCCGGTTGAGCTTCTGGTGGAAGATGACGAGGCGATTCCCGCCGTTGGACTGACCAAGGCCCGCAAGCTCGTCGAGCGTGACAAAGTCAGCCTGATGTCTGGTGCGCTCCTGTCGTCTACCGGCTATGCGCTCGCGCCGTACATCGACTCCGTACGCATTCCGATGATCTACCCGGTGGTGTCCGCCGACGATCTCACGCAGCGACGGGCGAGCCGTTGGATCGTGCGGACGGGCTGGAGCGGCAGCCAACCCAACCACGCGTTCGGTGAGTATGCGTATCGCACGCTGAAACGGCGCACGGTCGCCACCATCGCGCTCGACTACGCCTTTGGATGGGAATCGGTCGGGGGCTTCGAGCGGACATTCGTGGAGGAGGGCGGGACGATCGCGCGCAAGATCTGGTGCCCCGTGTCCGTGCACGATTTCGCCCCGTACCTGGCGCAGATTCCCAGAGACGTCGACGCGGTGTACGCCCTGGTCCTCGGCCGCGCCGCCCTGCAGTTCATGCGACAGTACCGGGAGTTCGGGCTGAAGCAGCGCGTCATGCTCATTGGCGGCGGCACGACGACCGACGAGCACGTGCTCCCGTTCATGGGCGACGAGGCGCTCGGCGTGATCACGGCCCTTCACTACAGTGCCGCGCTGGCCACGCCCGCAAACCAGACGTTCGCGGCGGCGTACCGCGCCAAGTACAAGAAAGTTCCGAGCTACTACTCGGAAAGCATGTACAGCGGCGCGAAATGGTTTGCGGCGGCTGCCGACGCCGTTCACGGGAACGTCGAAGACTCGGCGGCCTTTCTGGCTGCGCTTCGGAACGTGCGCGTCACGAACCTGCCGCGGGGACCGGTGCGGTTGGACGAATACGGCAGCCCGATCGAGAACGTCTACATCCGAAAAGTCGAGCGCGTGAACGGCGAGCTGCAGAATACGGTGATCGAAACCATTCCCGACGTGTCGCAGTTCTGGAAATACAATCCGGCGGAGTACCTGAGGCAACCCCTATATGCGAGGAAATAGGTGCAAAGGTCGCCTACTTCCAACTTACTTTCCACTTTGAACTTTGAGCTTTGAACTTTCAACATGCCGCCTGCTCTCGTTCTCGATCGTGTCAGCCGCGCGTTCGGCGGTCTTCGGGCTGTCGATGGCGTCAGCCTCACTGTCGAGTCTGGCGAAAGACGGGCGCTCATCGGTCCCAACGGCGCCGGCAAGACCACGCTGTTCAATCTGATCAGCGGCGAGTTTCGCGTCAGCACGGGCGCCATCACGTTCTTTGGATCTGATGTCACCGCGCTGGCTCCCTATCAGCGTGCCGCGCGCGGGATTGCCCGCACCTTTCAGATCACGAGGCTCTTCGCCAACCTCACCGTCCGGGAGAACGTGCTCCTCGCGTGCGCAGCTCTCGACGGCCGAAAGTTCACGATGCATCGGCCTCTTTCGTCCTTCGCCGATTTGGGTAGGCGGGCGGCGAGCCTGCTCGACGATTTCGGGCTCGGTGCGCTCGGATCGGCGTTCGCCAGGAACCTCTCCTACGGCGACCAACGCATGCTCGAGGTGGCGTTGTCCATGGCCGGCCGTCCACGGCTGCTGCTGCTCGACGAGCCCATGGCCGGACTCTCGTCCGGCGAACGCGCCCAGATGCTCCAACTCCTCGACCGCCTCGATCCCGACATCGCGTGCTGCTGATCGAACACGACATGGACGTGGCGTTCGGGTTCGCCGACATGGTCACCGTGCTCGACCAGGGGCGCGTGCTGTTTGCGGGCCATCGAGACGAGGTCAGCGCGAACGCGAGCGTGCGGGAGATCTACCTCGGGACGACCGGACCCTGACCCATGCTGCGCGTCCTCGACCTGCACACCTACTACGGCGACAGTCACGTGTTGCAGGGAGTGTCGCTCCACGTCGAGAAGGGCACGGTTGCGGCGGTCCTGGGCCGCAACGGCGTCGGCAAGACGACGCTGTGTCGTTCGATCGTGGGCTTTACTCCAGCGCGCGCCGGACGCGTGGTCCTTGGCGACGTGGAGATCACACGTCTGCCGCCTCATAGAATCTACGGGATGCGTCTCGGCCTGGTCCCGCAGGGGCGTCGGGTGTTCTCGTCGCTCACCGTGGACGAGCACCTGGCGATTGGCCTTCGCCAAAGGCTTCGGCCCGGCAAGCCTGCCTCTTCCACCTGGGACGTTCGGAAGGTGTTCGACGTGTTCCCGCGGCTCGAAGAGCGCCGCCACCACCGCGGCAACGAGCTGAGCGGCGGCGAGCAGCAGATGCTGGCTCTTGGCCGCGCGCTGGTGGCCAATCCTGTCGCTGGTCGTGATGGATGAGCCGACCGAAGGCTTGGCTTCCGCGTCTGGTCGCGGATGTCGCGAAGGTCATTCGTCGACTCAAGGACGAGGGTACGGCCGTGCTGCTGGTGGAGCAGAACGCCGCCTTTGCAGTGAAGGTCGCCGACTATGTTCATGTGATGAGCAGAGGCACGATCGTCCATTCGTCGGAGCCGGCGACCCTTTGGAAAAACGAGGAGCATCAAGACACAATATCTGGGAGTGCCGGGGTGAAGGGGAGAATCCACGTGACGAGTCCGACCGAGGGGAACGATTTCTTGTGCGACGGCCATGGCGGTCGTGTGGCTGGTCGGCGTCGCGTTGGCCGGCCAGGCTCAGCAGGATCCGAAACCCCCGATGGCGGAAGAGGTCTTCAAGAACATCCGCGTGCTCAGGGGCATCCCCGTGGACGAATTCATGGGGACGATGGGAGTGTTCTCCGCGGCGCTGGGGATGTCCTGCGAGGACTGTCATTCGGCGTCGGACACCACGTGGGACAACTACGCCCTCGACACCAGCCCGAGAAAGGTGACGGCGCGTCGGATGGTGCAGATGATGGCGTCCATCAACCAGGCGAGCTTCGGAGGACGCCAGGTCGTGACGTGTTACACCTGCCATCGCGGCAGCAGGAGCCCCAGGGTGACGCCGAGTCTGGCGGCGCTCTACGGCTCGACGACGATGGACGAGGCGGACGACGTGGTCAGGCCGGCTCCCGGACAGCCGGCAGCTGAGCAGATTCTGGACAAGTACATCCTGGCGCTCGGCGGACAGCAGCGTCTGGCCGGCCTCACGAGCCTTGTGGCCAAGGGCACGAGTGCCGGGTACGGCCCCGAGGGAACGCGTCCCATCGAGATTTTCGCCGGGCTCCGGGTCTGCGCACCACGATCATTCATACGCTCGACGGAGACAGCACCACGGCCTACGACGGCCGCGCCGGCTGGATTGCGGCGCCGCACCGGCCGGTGCCGGTGCTGGTGCTGTCGGGAGGCGACCTCGACGGCGTCAAGCTCGACGCTGAGTTGTCATTTCCCGCGCGGATCAAGGAAACACTCGGCCAATGGCGCGTCGGCTTTCCGGCGGAGATTGACGACAAGCCGGTGCAGGTGGTTCAGGGAAGCCGCGCCGGGGGAGCGCTGGCGACGTTCTACTTCGACAGCGGGTCGGGTTTGCTCGTGCGGCTGGTGCGCTACGCCAATTCGCGCGTGGGACGCCTTCCCACCCAGATCGACTACGCCGATTATCGCGAGGTTGCGGGAATCAAAGTGCCGTTTCGTTTCAAGGTCACGTGGCTGGACGGGCTCGAGGACGTTCAACTGACCGACGTGCAGCTGAACGTCCCCGTCGATGCAATGAGGTTCGCGAAGCCAACCGCGCCCGCACCACGATAAAGACGATCAACGCATCAGAGATCGCAGAGAACACGCTGCTCGCAGCTTGGTGTTGACAGCCGACACCAGCCGGCATATCGGCCTCATGGCCGGCGGAGGCCTGGCCGCCGCGCTGGCGATCGTTCTGATCACGACACCCGTCGCCTCGATGATCGGAGGCATCGTCCATGTCTTCGATCCCGTGGCGTACGCCGCGAGCCTCCTCGTCATCGTCACCTCGTCCGTGCTCGCCGCGTCAGTTCCCGCATTCCGCGCCGCCCGTCTCGATCCGATCGTGACGCTCAGACTGGACTGAGCCGCCACCACGGCGCAAAAAGCGCAGCAGACCGCGACCGACCGCGCTCACGAGCCGCCGCGGAATTTGTTCCGGACAGCCAGCCGAACGACGATAGGTATCGAGGCCGGATTCAGGACCACAACCTTCACGTCGTGGGACGCAGAGCACACGGAGTTCGCAGAGAATTCAGCTTGGGAGAGCAGTTGTGTTTGACTCTGCGATCTCCGCGGTCTCTGCGTTGATCGTGGTTGGTGCTTCTTCAGTCCGTACGCGCCACTCGTTTCCTGCTCTTGTGTGGTCTACCAGGAGAGCGTCACCGTGAACTCGCCGGCGTTGTCGCCGACGTTGTCCTCATTGACGCCAAGGTACAGGATGCCGCTTGCCGGCATGACCAGCGACGTCAGATTGCCGATGCCAAATGGCCGGCCATTGTCGATGCGTCCGATAAGCGCGCCCCCGAGCGCATTCGGCATCGGTGATGCGGGGATGTATTTGAGGGCCACCGAGCCCGCCGGCATCGCACGGTCGTCGGCATTCGCCGACATGCGAATCTCGCCGGTTGTCTGAACCTGGAACGGGTCGCCCTGGTTCACCCTGATGTTGGTCATCGTCCACTGCCGGTTCCCCGGCACGCTGACCGATCTGTTTGGAGGGCCATGCCCGTCCCTCGTGTCGACCGCACCAGTGGGGCCCGCCATTGGAAAGTAGCCGCCACCGTCGCTCGAGTAACGCGAGCGCCCGTATCCATCCTGATATCCGCGTTCGAATCCGTCCTGGAACTGCAGTCTGTACTGGTTCTTGTCGCCGTAGCTCGCCCGGTAGCCAGAATCGGCGCGCTGGTAGACGTCGGTGGCTCGGTAGTTCGAGCGCACGTTGCGCTCGCGATCCTGCTGGCCGGACGTGATTCCACCACGATAACCCGCATCGAAGGCCATGTCCGTGGATCCGCCTGAGCGGTTGGAGTACACGTCGCCGCGGGCAGGAGCTCGAGTGCCGCCGGTCGGTCGTCCGTAGACCTGGCCGTACCGGCCGGCACGGTCGTTATACCCGTCGTCGTAGCCAGCTTTGTAGCCTTCGCGATACCCCGTCAGGTACTGGTTCTTGTCGCCGAAGACGCGCTGGTAGCCGCGCGCACCGTCCAGGTAGTCCTTGTCTCTGAGGGTGTAGCCGGCTCCGGCGTCACGATCCTGGCGGCCTAGATCGGCGCCGTCGCGATAGGCGTGCTCGTAGCCCTGCTGCTGAGCGTCCGGCGAGCCGCTGTATTGGGTCGCGCGGGCGACGTTGTTGTGCTGTCCGCCCGCGCTGTACACGAGCGCGCTGCCGCTCAGCCCGATCAGAAGGGCGACCGCCAGACTGCCTGTTGTGAGTTTCCGGTTTTTCATCAGTCCAGTCTAGGCACCAGCCCGGTTCAGACCGTGTCCCATAGCGCACAGCGTCTGATATGCAGATCAGGTGACGACGACGACGACGACGACGACGACGACGACGATCAACGCAGAGGCCGCAGAGATCGCAGAGTTTTTCCTGTACATCGTTTTCTCTGCGAGCTCAGCGTGCTCTGCGTTGTACGTCGTAGTGGATTGTCTATGGCAGCGTCTGAGCGATGGCGAGCGAGGCCCAGCTTGTTCCGGCCGCGGAGATCCATTGATGCCGTCCGAACGGAAACCCGCTTTCGAAGTACCGCTGCACTGGAAACGCGTGGGTTTTCACCAGCCAGGGACCGTCCTGATACTGACTGCCGAGCAGGAACGCGATGCCTTTGCGGTACGCCGCGTCGGTCGGGGGCACGCCGGCAACGTGGAGCGCATAGAGAGATAGTCCGGTCGCATATGCATCCGGATCCGTGCGGCCGAATTGTGACCAGCCGCCGCTCGCTTCCTGGCGATCGCGGATCGCCTTGATCGCGGCCGCCACGCGAGGCCGCGGCGCATCAGCCCACACCAGGCCCATCAGTCGCATCCCGTGTTCTTCCGCCGACTTCGGTTCGGCGGCCAGCAGCCACTGCCGGGCCTTCCGCAGGCTCTGCGCTATTTCACCCTGACGGCCGGGGAGTGGATACGAGATCAACCCGCCGACCGCGATCGCGGTATGGCTGATCGAGCTGTACTCCGAGGGTGGACGGTTGAGACCGTTGCCCAGCCATCGGCCGTCCGGCATCTGCCGCGCGAGCACCCAATGCGTCATGGTGGCCGTCACCCGGTCGAGCGGATGCCCGTTGGCGACGAGCGCCATCTGGGCGTAGCCAACCGTCAGCGCTTCGCCGCCCACGGCGCGATCGCCGAGCATCATCCGCGGCGCGTTGTTCCTGAAAAACGTCAAGATGTCGTCGAGGTTCTTGCCGGCCCGCGCCTCATCGATCGGGATCCCCTTCCGCCTGGCGTTCGCCGCCGTCAGAGCCGGCAGGGCGTTGTGATGGCAGGAAATGCAGGTGGCCTGTTCGCGGAATTTTGGCGCGACTTCGAGCAGTCGCGCGACGCTTCTCGTCAGCGACACCCTCGGGTCGGCGATGCCGCCAGTCGCGGGCGGCGGAATCTCTTCACGACGCGGACCGTTGCCTCGCACGGCGCCGTGCTGTTCGAGCAGCGCAATCTTCGCGCGGTCGCCCTTGTAGATCGCCCAGTCGAGGGATGTTTCCCCTTCGGTCATCCGCGCGTTCGGGTCCGCACCGCGGTCGAGCAGCAGCCTGACCGTGTCGGCGCCTTCGGCCTCGGACGACACCGCGTTCATGAGAGGCGTTCGGCTGTACTGGGCGGGCGAGGCGCCCGCGTTCACGTTTGCGCCGAGCTCAATCCAACGAGCGATCCGATCGGCGGGCTGCCACGTCGCGGCCGTGCCCAGGAGATCCTGGGCCGCGGTCGACGCGTTCGACATCAGGTAGTCGGTCGTTGGCAGGTCGTATCGCGCAAAGCCCTCCCGTTGCGCGAAGGGCGAAAGCGCCTTCGGATCCAAGCCCTTCTCGACGAGAAACCGGACGACCTCGACATCGGCCGCTCGCACGGCGAGCGACAGAGCGGTCGAGTCGCCGCGATCCTGCGCGCGAAGATCGGCCCCCCGCTCGAGGAGCAGCCGCAAGAGGTCGACCGTCCCCGGGTATGAAGCGGCCACGAGCAGCGCGGTCCGGTCGTTGTCCGAACGCGCGTTCACCGTGGCGCCGCGAGCGAGGAGACGCCGGACCTTTTCGACGTCGGGCACGGCCCACATCAGCGCCGTGGCGCCTCCCGGGCCGGGCCGGTTCGGATCGGCGCCGTGCTTGAGCAGGACGTCCACCATGTCGGCGTTCGCGAACAAGGTGGCCGCCATGAGCGCCGGCGTGCCGTCGGCATCCGTCGCATTTGGGCTGACACCGCGCGTGAGCAGCCGATCGGCCTCGCCGACAGCCCCGCGCCGGATCGCCGCAAAGAGCGCGTCGCCTGAGGGATCGGTTTGGGCTGATGCCGCGACCGCCAACAACGCGACGAGCGACAGGCGAACGAACATCATGGCCGTGTCGAATTCTAGCTCCAGTGTCGGACGGTTGCCACGGAAAATCACCCAATCATCCGTCTGTCAGTGCCGCGTTGATCGCACGCGCGCGGAAGTCGCACCAACACGCGCCACCATTCCGTACCGGTGAATCGTAACGACAGGCTGACCGTTCTTGTGCGTGCGGGCCAGAGCGCTTTGATGGCATCTCCCTCCCTTCTGGTGCAGCCCGACGATTTCACGAACGTTCTTGCATTCCCGCACTCACGGTTGTCGACCGTTGAACGCTTCCATCCAGTCCCGTGCCAGCTCGCGCGCTTCTGCGAGTTGTTGCGGGGCCATGCTCCTTGCCACAGCATCGCGAGCGTCTTTGTATTCCTTCTGCCCCCGGCTGTACCACTGGTCCTCGGATGCAAGAGTGGCGGCGAGGTTGCACCATTTGTGGGCTTGTACGTAGTCCTGCGGGACACCCCGACCGGCGGCGTACATACGACCGAGGCTGTCCTGCGCAGGGGGGTCTCCGTGCTCCGCCGCTTTCCGGTACCACTCGACCGCTTGTCTATCGTCCTGCGGGACGCATCGTCCTTCGCTGTACATGTGCCCAAGTTCGTGCTGTAAGAGCGAAGCACCTTCCATCTCCGCTATTTCTCGAAACCACGCGAGTGCCTGCACGTCGTCTTGCGGGACACCATGTTCCAAGCAGAACCACAGACAGATTTTCGCTTCCGCCTCCCCCGCATTCGTCCGCTCGCGGAGTCCGCTGACAAACTCGGCTTCGGCTGGCTTCTGTTCGTCTAGAAGACGCAGTGAAGTCGATTTGACAACAAGCTCGCCAATGGCAGACGGAATGAGGCTGTCCGTCCCTCGGTCTTTCTCATCGCTCATGAAGACACCTCGTTGGCTGCCAGCGCATCACTCTTCTTGGTCAGCCGACAATCTGGTCGTTCAACTCGCAGCCGATCTCCAGCTCGCGGTGTGCCAATTGCATTGTTAGCACAGCGAGGTCCACGTTCTTCGCGGCTTGGCAGCGACAAACGCCGGACTCCAGAATCCCTGAAGCAACGTCAACGTACGGGGTCATACCTCCCCGTCCTCACCAGAGTCACTCCACCATCGAGATTCCTGCGCCTCGAGACCGACTACGTCGCTCCTCGCGCACCAGCGAATAACCGCCGACGACTTGGCGTTCGTCGCAGGAGCCAACGCCGCGACACCATCCTCGCCAATCGCGAGCTGAAACTTCTTGGTGAGCGGGACCATGATGGTCGCCCATGTTGGCGCGAGCGCGACCGCGTCACGGACATCGATCGACCGGGTCACAGGGCCAGGCGCGTGGCTCCATGCGCCGAACGACGTCGCTCCTTGTAGTTCCAGCACGCCGCGCATCCGCTGCTTGAGTTCCTCCACCATCGAGTTTGCCACACGGTGCTCCCGCGCCCGGGACTCGTAGTCGCGCGTTACCTCGTCCGCGTCGCTCGGCCCGACGTCGTAAGACAGCGTTGACCCACGCGGTCGCTGGATGCGCGGCGTCTGGAAGCGAGTGCCCTGCGACGTTCGGCACGCGTCCAATACGCACGACACTCTACCGTTCAGCAGAATCGAGCTTCTCTTTCGTCACCCGCGTGTCGACGTCGAGCATCCGCGCTGGGTCGACGCGCTCCAATTCCGCGACGAAGGCTAGAAGTGGGACCTCGAGGCGTTCCGCGTGCCAGGTCGCGAAACGCGAGAAGCGCGTCAGCCCCTCGCCCCGCATGAAGTCGCGGACCGATTCGCGGAGCGCCTTCAGCTCGGCGTTCGCCGTCAACTCCTTCAGCTTCGCCTCGGGAAACACGGCATCGATTGCCTCGGGACTGTCTCGATGGGGCGGGGGTGGTCTCTCGATCGCCTCAAGTGCTGTCCGCAGTTGCGCACACCAGATCGTGTCTGCGGCGGCATACTTGAAATGCTCCGCGGTGAGCGGCCGCACGCTCCAATCGGAACCTTGCAGGGTCTTGTCGATCGTTTCCCCGAAGAGTGCCCTAACGAGCGAACCAAGCGATAGGCTCTCCGCCGGCAGCCGGTGAAAGGCGACTCCACGCGCGAGCCGTAGCGTGCACGAGAGGTTCTGGACGCACGCGCCTCCGAGGAACCTCTTCTCGTACGATGCGTTGTGCGCCCATTTTCGAACCCGATCGTTCGCCATGATCTGGGGGATGAAGTGCTCTGATAATACCCGTCCCATCCCCGCCGCCAAGACATCGAACACAGTCACTTCGCGTCCTGCCCAAACCTGAAGAAGGGCCACGCGCGGCGAGGACGTCCACCAGTCGGCCGTCTCGACGTCGATAAAGAGCTCGGGCTCCCGCTCGTACTCGTGGATCTTGGCAAGGAAGGTCTCGCGTTCGCTCACCACGACGATCGGAACGTCGCTGTGTTGGGATCGATTCACGAATGTCTCCTTTGAGACCTGCGGCAGGTCACCTCGTCTCCAGGAACATCGTGCAGTCACAGAAGGTATCGGAGCCGAACCGGCCGCGCGCGACGACACTTTGACCAGGTCTTGCGCAGTCCGGCACACTTCGTCAGAACCCCAGAGTGGTGGTGACTCAAACCTGGTCACCGTTCCACTGACTTGCGCCCCGTCGGACAGGAAAGGGGAGGGGCACCGAGTTGTGATCTGCTTGTTCCAGGAGAGTCGCGATTGGAATGGAGTGTGTTCCGGCGAGGGCCCCAAATACGAACACCGAATCGAAAGCGGGGCGGGTGGCCGCGAATGGGCGCCCGCTCGGGCGCGGAGGCATCACCCGTGACGAGCGCTTTTTTGCCGAGCACCCGAGTGGGCTATTCGCGGACAGGACCCGGGCGCGAATCTTTGCTTTCGATTCCGAGATTGGCATCGGTCCGGCTAAAGCCGGCCAAGACGTCCATGGCGAAGACGGCGATACGGCATTGACGCCTCAAGGTCTGCTACGATTGCGCGCGATGACATCTGTTTTGAGGTTCGGCCTGGTCATCACGGCGGCCTGGATCGTATGGGCCGGCGCGTCCGTGATGAGCGTGAACGTCGCCGGCCAGCAAGCCAGCGGCGCGGCCGCGCGCGATCTCGAAGTGCTCGAGTTGCGCCCCAACTTTTTCATGATTGCCGGCGCGGGCGGAAACATCGGCGTCCAGGTCGGGGAGGATGGCGTGGTGGTGGTCGATGCCGGTGCGGCGGCACGGGCTGACGCCGTGGTGGCCGCCATCAAGAAGATCACGCCGCGGCCCATCCGGTACATCATCAACACCAGCGCCGATCCCGATCACGTGGGCGGTAACGAGACGCTCTCCAAAGCCGGTCAGACGCTGTTCACCAATCCGGGCTCGATCGGGATTACGGGCGACTTCCTCGGTGGGGTGGCGTCGATTCTCTCGGCCCAGCAGGTGCTCGAGAGAATGACCGCGCCGACAGGGAAGGTGTCGCCGTATCCAGTCGGCGCGACACCGACAGAAACCTTCGACTACCCGCGGAAATACATGTACCTCAACGGCGAAGGCATCGAGGTGCTGCACCAACCCGCGGCACACACCGACGGCGATGTTCTGGTGTTTTTTCGTCGCTCCGACGTGGTCGTCGCCGGCGACATCCTCGACACGACGCGCTTCCCGGTGATTGACGTGGCACGGGGCGGCACGGTCAGCGGCGAGATCGCGGCGCTCAATCGCCTGGTCGATCTGGCGATCCCGTCCGTGCCGATCGTCTCACGGGACGCCGGGACGCTCGTCGTCGCGGGGCACGGTCGCGTGTGCGATCAGTACGATGTGGCGGAGTACCGCGACATGGTGACGATCGTTCGCGACCGCGTTCGGGATCTGAAGAAGGCAGGCATGACGCTGAACCAGGTCAAGGCCGCATCTCCCGCCCGGGGGTACACGCGCAGGTACGGCTCGGATGCGGGTCCGTGGACGACGAACAACTTCGTCGAAGCCGTTTACCAGAGCCTGCCACAGGAGAAGCCGTGAGCGTCTCTCGTCGGCCGGGCCCACGGCTCCTGATAGGCGCGTTCATCAGTGTCGCATCACTTGCCGCCACGGTGGGGGTGCAGGCCCAGAATCGCGGCGGACCGCCGCCAACGCCGAAAGCGTCGGCGCCCATCGATCTCACCGGCTACTGGGTGGCCGTCGTCAACGAAGACTGGCGCTACCGCATGGTGACGCCGGCGAAGGGCGATTATCGAGGCGTCCCGATCACGCGAGAGGCTCTCCAGATCGTGAACGCGTGGGACCCGAAAGCCGACGATGCCGCCGGCAATCAGTGCAAGTCCTATGGCGCCGCCGCCATCATGCGCGCGCCCGGACGCGTCCACATCACGTGGCAGGACGACAACACGCTGCGTCTCGACACGGACGCCGGCACGCAGACGCGGCTGTTCCAGTTCGCGGCCGTCTCCGGTCCGGCGGGGCCGCCGACGTGGCAGGGCCAGTCGGCCGCGCGGTGGGAACGGCCGGGAGCCGGCCGGGGCAATCCCGCCCTGCGAGCCGGATCGCTGGCCGTGGTGACCACGAACCTGCGGGCGGGCTACCTGCGCAAGAACGGCGTTCCGTACGGCGAGAACGCGAAGGTTACGGAATACTTCGACGTGTCACCGATGCCCAGCAACGGACAACTGCTGGTGGTCACGACCGCGGTTGACGACCCCCAGTACCTGACGCAGCAGTTCATCGTGAGCTCGCATTTCAAGAAGGAAGCGGACGGTTCAAAATGGGATCCGACACCGTGCTCGTCAACGTGGTAACGCGGGCGGGCGAGAAAATCAGCCACAGAGGCACAGAGCCCGCGTGCGTCGCTTCGCGACGCCCATCGAATCGCGCTGAGACGCTGAAGGGCCGGTTCTTCTCTGTGACTCTGTGTCTCTGTGGCCTGTTGTTGTTGGCGCCTGATCGCAGTGTGTTTGCGCAGGCCGAACTGGCCGGCACGTGGGCAGCGAGGAATACCGAAGACATCTCGCGCGATTCGTACCCCGTGGACTACCTGGGCCTCCCGCTCAACGACGAGGGACGCACGAGGGCGCTCAGCTACAACGAGGCGCGCCTCGCGATGATTGAGCACCAGTGCGAGGGATGGCCGGCTGTCTATTTCGTGCAGGGCCCGTTCGGTCTGAAGATCTGGAGCGAGACGGAGCCGGCCAAGGGCTCCACTATCGCTCTCACGATCGGCGCGTGGGAAGATCGTGCGCCAATCACTATCTGGATGGATGGCCGCCCTCACCCGTCCGAGTATGCCGAACACACTCGCGGAGGCTTCACGACCGGCCGCTGGGACGGCGACACGCTCGTCGCCTACACCACGCACATGAAGGCGGGCTTCCTCCGGAAGAACGGTCCGCCCATGAGCGATCAGGCGACGATGACGTCGAGGTTCTGGCGTCACGGCGACATCCTGACCGTGCTGGCGGTCATCGAGGATCCGATCTACCTGGCCGAGCCGCACATCGTGACGAAGAGCTTTCAGGTCTCCGCGACGCCGATGTTGCCGGTCGGTCCGCCATGCGTCACGGGATTCGAAGGGAAACATCCGGGGGAAAGCGTCCCGCATTACGTACCGGAGAAGAATCCGTTCGTCGATGAGCTCACGACGCTGTGGCATCTGCCGCGGGCCGCGGTAGTGGGCGAGGTCGAAACCCTCTATCCGGAGTACCGGAAGAAAATCAAGGCGGCGTACGTGCCTCTCGAGCCGTGCAAGCGCGACTGCGGAGCGCCGCCCGCGCGATAGTCCACGACGGCTAGCTGACGACGATCAACGCAGAGCACGCTGAGATCGCAGAGAAAACAACTTATAGGAAGAACTCTGCGATCTCTGCGTTCATTCGCCGTGAGTGCGTTGCCGCCTATTTCCAGCTCGCAATCGCTTTCCCTTGCGGCGAGCCCGGGCCGAATTCGAACATCTCGATCCTGATGCCGTTGGGATCGGTGGCGTTCGCGACCGACGAGTCGTCCGGCCGAACGCGAGGCTCGTCGACCGTCACGCCGCGCTCCTTCAGCGCGGCCACCGTCGCTTTCAGATTCTCCACGTGGAGTCCAAAGTGATTGAGCCCCGGCCGGCGGGTGGCGTTGGCCTGCTGAAGCTCGACGAACGTATTGCGATTGACCTGGACGTACGCCAACGCCGGCTTGCCACTGGCGTCCTTGACGGTAAACGCTTCGCGGAAACCCATCTTTTGCGTGTAGAAGGCGAAGGCTTCATCGAAATTCTCGACGGCCATCCCCACGTGATTCACGTAGTTCTCGCCGGCAAGCCGCGGTCCCTGAGCCAGGACCGGCGCGAGAGCCGAACCCAACAGGATTCCCATCACGAACACGACTGCAGTACGCATCACTGTGCTCCTCTCGAGTGCCGGCCCCGAACCCGGGAAAGTATACGCCCGGCCACGCGCCGCACCCGTGGAAGCGCCGGCCGCGGATCGCGGCGCTGACGCGTTGACATCTGATGCGTGATGCGTGATGATGGCCCATGCGGACCACTCTGGATCTTGACGACGACGTCCTGCAGGCGGCGAAGGAAATGGCCGCGCTGCGAGGAACGACCGCCGGCCGCGTGGTGTCCGAGCTCGCGCGTAAAGCGCTCGCACCCCGGCAGGCCGGTCGTGTGCGGAACGGCGTCCCGGTACTGCCGCGGCGACCCGGCACGCCGCTGCTGACCATCGAACGGGTCAACGAGCTCCTCGACGAACCATGACTCGAGTCGGGCTGCTCGACGTGAACGTCCTGATCGCCCTATTCGATCCCGACCACGTGCACCACGAGATCGCCCACGACTGGTTTGCGGACCACCGCACGTCCGGTTGGGCGACCTGTCCACTGACGGAGAACGGGTTCTTGCGCGTACTCAGCAATCCGGCGCGGGGCGGCGAGATCGCGAGGCTTCCGGATCTCGTGGTCCGTCTGCGCAAGTTTTGCGCGAGCGGCCATCACCAGTTCTGGCCCGATTCGATTTCACTCCGAGACGAGCGACTGTTCAATGCGTCGTTCGCTCGGGGGCACAAGCAACTCACCGACGTCTACTTGCTTGGACTGGCGGTCAACCGGGGCGGTCGCCTCGTGACGTTCGATTCCAAGATCCCGCTCGCCGCCGTGAAAGGGGCGCGACGCGAGACGCTCGATGTGGTGTCGTCCGCGCACGGTCCTTGACTCGGTTGGCGGCATGGAAGAAAGTGTAAAGTTCAAAGTTCAAAGTGCACAAGTAAGTTCAAAGTGCACTTTGAACGACTTTGAACTTACTTTCCGACTTTGAACTTTGAGCTTTCCACTTTCATGAGGGCATAAAGGATGGGTGCGAACTTCGGAATCGCGGGACTCGACTGGCAGCAGCGGGTCAATTGGGATCGCATGCGGAAGTACCGGCTGGAGCGGGCCCGCGAGCGCATGAAGGCCCACGGCCTTGGCGCGATGCTGTGTATGTACGACGAGAACGTGCGCTATCTGACCGGCACGTTGACGCCCGGCTGGAACCGCCTGAAGCCGGGGCTGCGCTACGCGATGCTCTGCGGCGACGATCCGCCGGTGCTCTTCGAGCAGGGCGACCTGGGGTTTCAGATCGAACGGCATTCGCCGTGGATTCCGAAGGAAAACGTCAAGTGGTCGTACGCGTGGATCAAAGGCGCCGCGGGGCCTGCGTCAACACAACAGGTCGGCAAGTTCACCAAGGCGGCCCTCGAGCAGATGAAGAAGAGCGGAGTGGCCGGGATGAAGCTCGGCGTGGACTTCATCGACATCAACATGATCGCGGCGTTCAAGGACGCGAAGATCGACTGGGTGGACGGCATGTCGCCGATGATGGAGGCGCGCGCCGTCAAGAACGTTGACGAGCAGGAGTGCCTTCGCATCGTGGGCGCCATCGGCGACGCCGCGCATTGGGAGACGATGAAGTTCCTGAAGCCCGGGATCACCGAGAACCAGGTGACCGCGCACATCATGCAGTTTCTCTACTCGATTCCCGGCATGGAAGACGTGGAGGACGTCATCGTCTCGTCGGGGCCGAACACGTGGCCCAACTGGCGGAACTTCTCCGATCGCATCATCCAGCCGGGCGACATCGTCTTCATGGATCTGGCGGCGCTCACGTGGAACGGCTACAAGTCGTGCTACTACCGGACGTACTGCGTGGGCAAAGAGCCGTCGCAGGAACAGAAGGATGTGTACGCCACGGCGCTGAAGTGGCTCTACGATTCCATCGGCGCCGTCAAAGCCGGGACGACGACTCGCGAGATTGCGTCCAAATGGCCGTCTGCCAAGGAAGCGTACGGCTACGAGGAAGAGGACCGGGCCGCGGCGAACCTGTGGGGGCACGGACTCGGCCTCGCCCAGTACGACCCGCCCGTGATCTCGCGCATCTGGTCGCTCGACCACCCGATTGAGATCAAGGCCGGCATGGTGTTCGCGCTCGAAACGCAGCACGGCAAGATGTTCCGCTGGGGCGTGCGCATCGAGGAAATGCTGATCGTGCACGAGGACAGTGTGG
Organism: uncultured Acidobacteriota bacterium; assembly: GCA_963755195.1. Lineage (GTDB taxonomy): Bacteria > Acidobacteriota > Vicinamibacteria > Vicinamibacterales > CAVVIG01 > CAVQJU01. Next base: position 617,146 of record CAVWIZ010000006.1, read on the forward strand.
AGATCATCTCGAACTTCCCCGTCAAACAGATCACGGTCGTTGATCCGATCCCCGGCTACGGCGACCACGTGCGGTGAAAGTAAAAAGTGCAAAGTTCAAAGTGGAAAGTAAGTTGAAAGTAGGCGCCCACTTCGAACTTACTTTCCGACTTTGAACTTTGAGCTTTCCACTTGCTATGCCGCCATTCATCGTTTCTCTCTCATCGCCCGACGCGACCGACGCGAGCCGCTTTGGACCGAAGGCGGCGAATCTGGCGGCGCTCGGGCAGGCAGGTCTGCCGATTCCGGATGGTATCTGCCTGGATGCCGCCGCGTACCGGCTGCAGCTGTCCGCGCTCGATCTCGACGCGTCCGCACGTGGGGCGTTCTCGACCGAAGACGGCGCCGAGGCCAGGCGCCACGCGCTTCGGATGAAGCTCGAGCTGCTCGAGCAGCCGATCGTGCCGGCCGTTCTCGATCCCCTCCTCGTCTCGTGGCGCGAGCTGATGGCCGGAACCGGCGGCGCCCTCACCGTCGTGCGATCCTCTGCGCTCGTCGAAGATCGCGGCGCCTCCAGCTTTGCGGGACAGTTCGAAAGCTACCTGGGCCTCGAGCTCGAATCCGAATTCATCACCGCGGTTCGCGCGTGCTGGGCCGCGCTCTGGTCCACGCGGGTGCTGCGGTACATGGCGACGCACGACCTCGATCCGGCGGACACGGCGATGGCGGTGCTGGTGCAGCCGCTCGTCCACGCGCGCGCGTCAGGCGGCGGGTTGAGTCGAACGGCCACGGGGGAGATGCTGGTCAGCGCGACCTGGGGTCTGGGCTCCTCGATCGCGCAAGGCGAGGTGACGCCGGATCGCTTCGAGCTCAGCCAGGATGGCGAGCTCCTTCGGACGGCCGTCGGTCAGAAAGACCACACCGTCACCTGCGGTCACCGCCGGGCGCCGGCGACCGAGGCGGTGTCTTCGGCGCGCGCGGCCGAGCCGTGCCTCACCCGGCGCAGGTTCTCGAAATCGGCCGCCTCCTGCGACGAGCGGAAGAGGTGGTCGGCACGCCTGTGGAAATCGAATGGGCGATGGACGAGCAGGGCGTGAAGCTGCTGCAGGCGCGGCCGCTTCACCTGCAGGCGGCGCACGTGCCCGACGAGATCTGGCTGCAGCATCCGCGTTTGAGCGGCCATCCCGCTGGAGTCGGCTGGGCGGCCGGACGCGCGGTGGTCATCAACTGCGAGTGCGAGTTGGGGCGCGTCGCACCTGGCGATGTGCTGGTGACGCGCGTCGCGGGACCGGCTCTCAGTCACGTTCTGCCGCGCGTGGCCGGCGTCGTCACCGAACGTGGCGGCAGCACGTCGCACTTCGCGTCGCTCGCGCGCGAACGCGGGGTGCCGATGGTGCTCGGCGTTGCCGACGCGACGCGGCGCATCCCGGACGGCGCGCAGGTCGCCGTCGACGGCGTCGCGGGCATCGTGCGCTGGATGCGGTGATCCTGCGATTCACCGGCAGGAAGGGCGGGAAGGGCAGGAAGGGCGGGAGACATCCATGAGAAGAAGACTGGTGCTTGGTCTGCTCATCGCTGTTGGCGCGCTGTCGATGGCCGGCGGCGCGGCTCAAGCGCCGCAAGCAGGGCTTTCGGCCGCAGCCGTGGCCGCCACCAAGATCGAGAAAGTCAAAGACAACCTCTTCATCGTGACGGGCTCTGGCGTCGCAAACCGCGACGCCTTCAGTGGCGGCAACACCGCCGTCTTCATCACCGACACCGGCGTCGTCATCGTCGACACCAAGCTTGCCGGCTGGGGCCAGGTGATCCTCGATCGCGTGAGGACCGTCACGAACAAGCCGATCACCACCATCATCAACACGCACACGCACGGCGACCATACGGGCAGCAATGCGTTCTTCGGCACCTCGGTCGAGACGATCGTCCACGAGAACACGAAGACGAACATGGCCAGGATGGACGCCTTCAAGGGCGACAACGCGAAGTTCCTGCCGAAGCGCACCTACGCGGACAAGATGTCGCTTGGAGCCGGGAAGGATCGGATCGACCTGTACCATTTCGGCCGCGGCCACACCGACGGCGACACCTTCGTCGTCTTCACCGCGTTGCGGACGATGCATATGGGCGACCTGTTTCCGTGGAAGGACGCTCCGTTTTTCGACCTGAACAACGGCGGCAGCGGCGTGGACATGCCGAAGACGCTCGACAAGGCGCTTGAATGGCGTCAAGAACGTGGACACGATCATCGGCGGGCACCAACCCGTTCTGCAGTGGAAAGACCTGCAGGAGTATCAACGGTTCAACGCCGATCTCGTTGCGGCCGTCCAGGCGGCGTTGAAGGCGGGCAAGAGCGTTGACGAGGCGGCCGCGTCGATCAACCTGACGACCAAGTACGCCGGCTACGAATCGACGCGCACCAAGGCCGCCATCCAGGCGATCTACGACGAGCTCAACAAGAAATAGTCGACAGCGGCAGCTACCCGCGCGCCTGGTCGAGGCCGTCGATGACGCGCTGCAGCTTCCGGGCCGCGTTTGCGTTCAGCTTGCCGATGAGCGTGAAGCCGACGACGAAGGCTGCCGCCACGCCAAGGGCGAGCAGCCTTCGGTCGGGGCGCTCAATGGCCCCCCCGATGATGATGAGCGCCGGGCCCGGAACGAACGGCAGCAGGTACCACCACCAGACACCGCGAAGCAGATCCCTCTGGCGCCCAAGCTCCGCACGATGGAAGTTGAGACAGTCCATCAGGGCGTCCGCGGGCATCGAGCGCGCCGAGCCCCACCGGTGCAGGTGGTACACGACGTAGAGAGTCCCCAGAACCAGCAACCACTCACCGGCAAGCACGATGACGTTGGCCTCGTGCCGGATGTGCATGGCTGTGCTCACGATCACGAACAGAGCGCCCGCGTACTCGAGAAGGTTGCGCCGGCCGACGGTTTGTTCCCATTTGCGGGCACGTGTGCGGACATCCTCGAGCGCCATCGATACCTCCTGCGCAGGCTGCTCCTGCCAGAGCCGGTTGAGATCGCTCTGATCGTCATGCGCCATGGTTCACACCCTGGTGGAAACGCCGCGACAGAATCTGTTTGATGCGATGCACCTTGGTGGCCACGTTGCCGGCGGAGAGGCCCGTAATCTCGCCGATCGATGCCGCGTCGACGTCCTCGAGGTACAGGAGGATCACGCGCCGATCGAGTGGCTCGAGCGTCTGCACGAGCGCGAGGAGCCGTTCGAGTGCGATGCGGCGATCGGCGGCTCGTTCCGCGTCGCGGCCGTCGGTCATCGAGGCCAGCTCGTCGAGGCTGACCATCGAGGGAGCCTTGTCACGGCGGCGCAGGATTTGTGATGTGGCGATGTTGTGGGCGACGCGGTACACCCAGGTTCTGAGCGAACAACGTCCGTCGAAGCTGGCGAAGCTCCGCCAGAGCGCCACGTGGATGTCCTGGACAAGATCGCGGCGTTTGTCCGGGTGAGGCTCGTACGCCCGCGCCAGCCGCTCGAGTGCCGCGCCGTAGCTGGCAGCGGCCCGCTCGTAGAGCGCGTCCTGGCCGACAACGGTATCCACCACTGTTAAGGTAGTCGCTGGCGAGGGAACTGTCTTACAATACGCGCCTCCTCTTCCAGAAAATGCGGTGCCCGTCCTGCTCTTCGGAGAACCCGGTCGAGAACCGGTTCTGTGGTTCCTGCGGCCAGGTGATCGGAGCGCCGTCGCAGATGGCGACGGCCCCTGTAGCAGCCGTGGCGGGCGGCGGACGAGCGATGGTTGTCGGCGTCGGCCGGCTGATCTCGTCGGACTCGATTCCAGTTGGCGGTCTGACGCCGGGCGCCATCCTGCTCGATCGCTACCGGATTATCGGGCTTCTCGGCCGCGGCGGGATGGGTGAAGTGTATCGGGCCGACGATCTGAAGCTCGGCCAGCCAGTCGCCCTCAAGTTCCTTCCGAAGTCCCTATCCGCAGATCCCGTGCGACGCGAGCGCTTCTTCGCCGAGGTGCGAATCACGAGGCAGCTCTCGCATCCGAACATCTGCCGCGTGTACGACATCGCCGAAGCGAACGGCCAGCACTTCCTGTCGATGGAGTACATCGACGGCGAAGATCTGGCGTCGCTGGTCAAGCGCATCGGCTACTTGTCCAACGAGAAGGCCCTCGACATTGCGCGCCAGCTCGTGGCCGGTCTGGCGGCCGCGCACGAGCGCGGCGTGCTACATCGGGATCTCAAGCCGGCCAACATCATGATCGACGGCCGCGGGCGGGTGCGCATCACGGACTTCGGACTGGCGATCGCTGCGACCGACGACCAGCCGGCAGGCGACACGTCGGGTACGCCGGCGTACATGGCGCCGGAGCAGCTGGCGGGGAAGGGCGCAAGCGTCCGCAGCGACATCTACGCGCTGGGCCTCATCCTCTACGAGATCTCATGCGGGAAGAGGGCGTTCACGGCGACGACGATGGCCGAGCTGCGCAACGACAAGGAGCAGCTGACGCCGACGGCGCCGTCGGAGATTCGCCTGGGCATCGATCCTATCGTCGAGCGCCTCGTCATGCGGTGTCTCGAACGCGACCCGCGCGGGCGGCCTGCGTCGGTGGCGCAACTCGCCGCCGCGCTCCCGGGCGGTGATCCCCTGGCGGCCGCACTCGCGGCGGGGGAGACGCCGTCGCCCGAGCTCGTCGCCGCGTCTGGCTTGAAGGACGGCCTGCGTCCGGCCGTCGCGCTGGCGCTCCTCGTGTTCGTGATCGCAGGGGCGATCGCCAATGCTGCGATGAGTACCAGCGCGACGCCTGTGGGGCGCGCCAACCTCCAGAAGGCCCCTGAGGCTCTCGCGGATCGCGCGCGTGACTTCCTGAAGAAGACCGGCTATTCGACGGCGCCTGTTGATCACGCGTTCGGTTTCGTCCTGACGGATGACCTCCTTCGTTTCGATCAGACGAGCAACCGCCGCTCGAACTCGGACGGATCCAGCCCGACTGTATTCTGGTACCGTCAAAGCCCCCAGCTGCTGGAGCGCGGTGAGTTCCAGTTCGGAATCTCTGCCGCCGGCGCGACGTTCGCCGATCCTCCACTGCGATTCTCCGGGGAAGTCGTGATCTGGCTGGACGGTGCGGGCCGCCTCAGGGCCCTTGACGCGATCCCTCCTCAACTCGAATCGTCGCCCGGGCCGCAGGCCACGCAGGACTGGAGTGTTCTCTTCTCCGAGGCTGGTCTGGACGCTGCGAAATGGACGTCAACGACGCCTCAACGGAATCCAAAGTACTACGCGGACGCGCGGGCGGCCTGGGAGGGTTCGCTTCCCGACGCGCCGGATGTGCCCATCCGCATCGAGGCCGCCGCGTATCGTGGACAGCCAATCAGCTTCGAAATCATCGGCCCGTGGACGGCGGCGCGACGGCAGTCGCCTCTTGAGCGACCGATAGGCGTGAAGATTGCGGACGTCTTCACCACAGGCGCTCTCGCGTTTCTCCTGGGCGGAGGGCTGTTCTTCGCCAGCAGGAACCTGCGGCTTGGCCGCGGCGATCGACGGGGAGCCGCACGGCTCGCCCTGCTCATGCTGGTGTTCAACGCGGCCACCTGGGTGCTCGTGGAGCACCACGTCGCCAGCACCTGGGAGGTATACCTGTTCGAGATGTTTGCCTCCGGCGCGCTGTTCGTCGCGGGGACCACCTGGGTGCTGTACATCGCGCTCGAACCGTTCGTCCGCCGCCGCTGGCCGCAGCTGCTGGTGTCGTGGACGCGCCTGCTCTCCGGAGACTGGCACGACCCGCTCGTGGGGCGCGACGTGCTGGTGGGCTGCGCCACCGGGATCGCAGTGGCCTGCTCGATGTCCCTCGTCGCCATCGCTGCCCAGTGGTTCGGCGGTGGGCCCCCTCGTCCATTTAACTCTGACCTTGCGGGGCTCGGGGCGCTGACCGGATCCGCATCAGTTGTCGCGGCGCTGTTCCGTTGCCTTCAGCAGGCGATTACCTGGGGCCTGGGCGCTCTCTTTTTCCTTTTCCTGGCAGGGACGCTGTTGCGAAACCGGTTTGTGGCGACAGGCGTTCTGACTCTTTTCTTTTCGGTACCCATGATGCTTGTCGCCCCGGGGCTTGTGGTGAAGGCGCTCCTGCTACTCATCACCGTGTTGAGCACGGTCCCGCTCGCTCGCTTCGGCGTGCTCACGGCCATGGTGCAGATATTCGTTGTCAGCGCGTTCCTGCGTTTCCCGGTGACGCTCCAGGCCTCGGCCTGGTACGCCGGCATCGGCTACGCCGCGCTGCTCGTCATCGGTGCGATTGCTCTTTTCGGCTTCCGGACGTCACTTGGAGGTCGTCCGCTGCTGGGTACTTCCAGGTTCGAGGAGTGAGCACAGTCCCTCCCGATTTGACCCACGTAGTTGCCGGCAGTAGCATGCCATCGCCTCTTCAAGGTGGCATGCGCATGTGGCGAGTTCGTCTCCCTGTCTTCGTCCTGGTGACCGGGATCTTCCTGGCCGCCGCGCCGCCGATCCTTGCCCAGCACGAAGTCACGGCCGACGATCTCCGCGAAGGCGAGCGGTTGTTTGTGGCGACCTGCACCGGGTGTCACGGCGCCGAGGGTGACCTGGTGTTCGGCGTGGACCTCGGCCGCGCGCAATTCCGCAACTCGTCAACCGACGACGACCTCTCCCGCACCATCAGAAACGGCCTCCCGGGAACGGCCATGCCGCCGAACAGCTTCTCGGAAATGCAGGCCGGTAACATCGTCGCGTACCTGAGATCGCGGGTGTCCACGCCGATCGCCCTGGTGCCGGGAGACGCCAATCGCGGCAAGGCGCTCTTTGAAGGCAAAGGCAAGTGCGCCACGTGCCACCGCGTCTACGGCAGCGGCTCGCGGCTCGGCCCTGACCTGAGCGACATCGGTCAGCTTCGCAAGGTTCCCGATCTGGACCGTTCGCTCGTCGATCCCGGCGCCGAAATCCTGCCCGCGAACCGTTCGTTCCGCGTCGTCACCCGCGACGGTGTCACGACGACCGGGAGACTGCTCAATCACGATACGTTCGCGGTGCTGCTGATCGATTCGCAGGAGCGGCTCAAGTCGTTCGCCAAAGCAGACCTGCGTGAGTACGGCTTCGTGGGCACCTCCTCAATGCCGTCCTACCGCGACACGCTGAGCGCCGACGAGCGAACCGATGTGATTCGTTACCTCGCAGCGCTCAAAGGCCGGCCATGACTGAACCACAAAGATCACACGGCTCACCAAGAGGAAAGCGGACGCATTTCTTTGTGCTCTTTGTGAGCTTGGTGGTTCTCATAGGTTTGGCCGGCTTGGCGGTGGTGCAGGCGCAGGTGTCGTTCGAACGTCTCCTGCGCGCCGACAGGGAGCCGCAGAACTGGCTCACCTACTCCGGGACGATGCAGAGCCAGCGATTCAGCCAGCTGACACAGATTGCTCCGGACAACGTCAAGAACCTCGAGCTGCAATGGATCTTCCAGGCGCGGTCGATCGAAAAATTCGAGACGACGGCGCTTGTCGTGGACGGCATCATGTACACCGTCCAGGCGCCCAACGATCTGCTGGCCCTCGACGCGTCCACGGGACGCACGTTCTGGATGTACTCGTATCGTCCGTCCCAGGATTCGCGTCCGTGCTGTGGCCGGGTCAATCGCGGCGTCGCCATCCTCGGCGACACGTTGTTCATGGGGACGATCGACGGACATCTGGTCGCCGTCGATGCCAAGAACGGCCGTCTGCTCTGGGATGCCGCCGTGGCCAAACCCGAGGCCGGGTATGCGTTCACGCACGCGCCGCTGGTCGTCAAAGACAAGGTCATCGTCGGCACTGCCGGCGGCGAGTACGGCATCCGCGGTTTTCTCGCGGCCTTCGACGCGAAAACAGGGAAGGAACTCTGGCGCTTTTACACAATCCCGGGCCCGGGCGAACCCGGCCATGAAAGCTGGTCGGGCGACTCGTGGAAACGCGGAGGCGGCTCGGTCTGGGTGACGGGCTCGTACGATCCTGATCTCAACCTGACCTACTGGGGCATCGGCAACGCCGGGCCCGACTACAACGGCGACGTGCGGCGTCGGCGACAACTTATATACGTCGTCCGTCGTGGCGCTCGATGCGGATACAGGAAAGCTGAAGTGGCACTATCAGTTTTCGCCGCACGACGAGTTCGATTACGACGCCGTGCAGGTGCCGGTGCTGGCGGACATGACGTGGAACGGCGGCCCGCGCAAGGTCATGATGTGGGCCAACCGGAACGGATTCTTCTACGTGCTCGATCGGGGCACCGGCCAGTTTCTGCTGGGTAAACCTTTTGTCCGTGTGAACTGGGCGGATGGCTTCGACGCGAATGGCAGGCCGCGGCGAGTCCCCGGACAGGTTCCCACCGCTGAGGGCACGCTCATCTACCCAGGCAATCAGGGCGGCACGAATTGGTACAATCCGTCGTTCAGCCCCCGCACGGGACTTTTCTACATTCCCACCTGGGTGAACTACTCGTCGATTTACGTCAAGCGGCCGGCCGAGTTCGCCGAGGGGCGAGGGTTCAACGGAGGGTTGGCGCGATCCACGGTGCCCCAGGGCTTGCGTGTCGGCACCGTGGGTTATCGAACGGAAGAAGAGGGCTACGGCGCCGTTCGAGCGATCGACCCGCGCACCGGCGATCTGAAGTGGGAATACAAGATGACGGAGTTCACTCAGGCCGGCATTCTGACCACAGCGTCGGATCTTGTTTTCACTGGCGGAAACGAAGGGTACTTCTTCGCGCTGAACGCCCGCACGGGCGCTCTTCTGTGGAAGTTCACGGTGGGAAGCGCGGTGGTCTCTGGGCCGATGACCTACTCGGTCGGAGGGCGCCAATACGTGGCGGTCGCCGCCGGCAGCTCGCTGTTTGCGTTTGCCCTGAGGCAGTAGGTTTCAGGGCGCCTATGCCGGGAGGCGCAGCAGCCTCACGAGATTCCCACCTAGTATCGCTGTTTTGTCGGCGTCGCTCAGGAAAGACGCTCCGAGGATCAGGTCCACCTTCGCGGGCCAGTTGAACGGGATGTCCGTGCCGTAGACGACCTGGCTCGCGCCCATTTCGGCGACGAGATGCCGCAGTCCTTCTTCGCTGAACACCATCGAGTCGGCCAGAATCTGTCCCTTGAAATAGTCTCTCGGATGCTTCTTGTTGGCGCAGTTCGCGTTCGTTCGCACGTCGCAGGCGACATCCGTACGACCGAGATACGAGGGTAGGTAGCCGCCGGCATGCGCCCCGCAGATTTTCAGTCCGGGGAAACGGTCGAGCGTGCCGTCGAAGATCATCCGCGACAGGAAGACGGTCGTTTCGAGCGGGTTTCCGATGATGTTGCCCAGATCGCCTCTTCCACGCAGCGCGCCTTCCTTGAGGACGTTGTCGGCGCCGACAGGATGCACAAAGACCAGGATCCCCAGTTGCTCCGCCTTGGCCCAGAACGGGTCGAACCTGGGCGACGTGGGATCCTCGCCGGCGACGTGGCCGGCGATGCCCACGCCGCGCATCCCCAATCGTTTGACGGCTTCTTCCAACTGCTCGGCCGCCAGATCCGGATGCTGCAGCGCGACCGACGCCAACCCGACGAAGCGGTCCGCGTGGGCCGCACACCATTCCGCCAGTTTTTCATTCTGAACCGTGACGATCCGGCGAGCCAGCTCGCGATCGGCCCGTACCACCACCCGCCCTGGTGACTCAGCGCCTGAACGTCGATGCCCAGTTCATCGAGCGCCCGCAGACGGCCTGGACCGAGGACCAGCGGTCCATTGAGGTTGTTTCTGATATTCCCGGCCAGGTTCGTGTCTTTGACGACGTCCAATTCAGTCGGCTCGATGAAGTGACCGTGAACATCGACCACCTTGACGCGTCGGCCGTCCGACGAACACTTCGCGACGCCTTGCGGGCGCCCGACTGAAACGCTCGGGCTACGGCGCCGCCCGTGGCGAGAATGCCGGCTGTTGCGCCAGCGGCTGTCTTGAGGAAGTCTCTGCGATTCGTCATGGTGTCCTCTCGCGCAGGCTAGTGTAGTCTACCGCCGCTCATGTCCCGCGCCATCGTCTGGCTCCTGGCGATCAGCACCGGCTGCATCGTCGCCAACATCTATTACGCGCAGCCGCTGCTCGCCGACATCGCGCGCGAGTTCGGGTTGTCGGTGACCCAGGTCGGCGCGGTGTTCATGCTCACGCAAATCGGCATGGGGACCGGCATGCTCGTGTTCGTCCCGCTCGGCGACAAGTACGAGCGGCGTTGGCTGATTTCGACGCTGCTCGTCGCGGCATCCGTTTCGCTGGCGTTCACGGCAATCGCCCCAACCGTCATGTGGCTGAGCATCGCCAGCTTCGCTGTCGGAGCCACGGCGGCGACCGTCCAGGTGATCGTGCCGTTCGCCGCGCACCATGCTCCCGACGACGAGCGCGGGCGTGTTGTCGGCACGGTGCTGGGCGGGCTCCTGGTCGGCGCCTTGCTCGCGCGGACCTTCAGCGGCGTCTTCGGGGCCGCGTTCGGTTGGCGCCACGTCTACTGGGTGGCCTCTGCCTTGATGCTCGGCCTGGCGATCGTGATCCGCGTGGCGTTGCCGGTCAGCCCTCCTTCGGTGTCGCTGTCGTGGGTGAAGCTCATGCGATCGGTTGCCGATCTGGCCCGCGAGCACCGGGTGTTGCGCGAGTCGGCGCTCCTCGCCGGCCTCTTGTTCTTCACCTTCGCCGCGCTGTGGACGACTCTTGTGTTTCTGCTGAGGGCGCCGCCGTACCACTACGGGACGAGTACGGCCGGCACGTTCGGTCTGCTCGGTGCGGCAAGCGCGGCGTCAGCGCCGCTCGTCGGCCGGTTGTCGGACCGGAGGGGTTCCGAACGCACCGTCCTTGTCGCGATTGTCATGACGCTGGCCGGGTACGTCCTGCTCCTCGTCTTCGGCCGCACTCTGGCGGGACTCATCGCCGGAATCGTACTCGTGGACATCGGCGTGCAGGCCGGCCACGTGGCGAACCAGTCGCGAATCTACGCCCTCGTCCCGAGCGCACGCGCCAGACTCAACACCTTCTATATGGTGTCCTTCTTCGCTGGTGGCGCCCTGGGTTCGTACTTCGGTCCGCTTGGTTTCACCGTCGGAGGGTGGACAGGCTTCTGCGCGTTTCCGCTGGCCGCGCTGGTGATAGCGCTCGCCTATTTCATGCGGGCCGAACGGAACAGATCATCGGCCGACGAAAGAATGATGCGTCTGAGTCGATCGGGGTAGCCCGCCGGCAGATTGTCGACAAACGTACGCACGGCCAGCGCGGAGGCGGGCGAGCGGTGTCCGCCGAGCGTGGCGTCCATCCATCGCTTGGGAAAAAAGATGTCGCCGGTGCGCTGAATCTCCTGCAGCAGCGCAAGGCTCGGCTGGATATATTGTTCTGAGCTGACAGCACGCAACGGGTGATGGAGCGACCGCAGGCCGTCGAGCACCCACGGTTCGTGCCGGCGGTTCGCCGCGTCTGCGAGCGACGCAAAGAAGGCGTCGCGTTCGGCGGGACGAGACGACAGCGCCGGCACGATGAACGTCAGGCGGGCTTTGCGGTCGGGATTCTTCGTCCGCGCGATTTGCTGCCTGAGGATCGTCTTCCATTCCGGAACCTCGCGGACGACGAGCGCCTGCGCGAGCGCGATGCGGTCGGTTTCCGAGAGCGTGAGCCCGGCGACATGCGCACGCCCGCGCCAGACCGCGGTCAGCCAGTCGAGCGTCGGCCGCGTGAGCGCCACGTCGCGCAGCGTCGAGAAATAGGCACCCTTCAGGCTCGGCGTGGTGGCCGCCGTCAGGCCGGCCCGGAGGACGCGCTCGACGCGTGGCGCGAGCGCGTCGCGCCGCTCGGCCGGCGTGAAGCGCCAGTACGCCTGACCGAGGCCGCCGAGCATCTCCTGCGTGTTGAGCTCGTCGGTTTCGCCTGGCAGCGCCCGAAGCGCGAGGTCGATGAGGGTGTCGGGCGGTATTTCCTCGTTGAGCATGGCATCCCACAACGTGGTCCACGCGCTGCCGCGGGTCAGCGCGCCGTTGTTTCCGAGGATGTCCGGGAGGTGCTGGCCGAGCCACGTCAGGCTGTCGCGGTCGAGATGAAACTCACCGTAGGCGATACCGCCGCCATTCGGCAGCACGAATTGCGGCGCGGGAAGGCCGCGCGCGGCTGACACCTCGACGGACGCGCCGTCCATGCGAACGGGCAGTAGTTGCACGCGATCGGCGTAGCCGAGGGCAATCTGAAACTGCTGCGTCCAGGTGAGTCCGCGTCGCGCGTCGGGGTCGCGCTGCGCCAGTGCCAGCCGCGCGATGCGCCCGTTCTCCACCTTCAGCTCGGTGGTGATGATTGGCCGGCCAGCCTCGTCCACCCACTCCCGGCTCCACGCCGCGAGATCGTCCGGCGTACGGCTCCCGAGCAGCCCGATGAGATCCGTCCACGACGCGTTGCCGAAGGCGAAGCGTCGCAGGTACTCGCGCAGCCCGTCGCGAAACAGATCGGGACCGACGAGCGTTTCGAGCTGGCGCATCACGATGGGCGCCTTGTCGTAAATGATGTTGCCGTACAGCGTCCCGGCCTCGTTCAGGTTCGCGAGCGGCTGCCGGATGGGATTCGATCCCGTCGTTCGGTCCACGTCGTACGCCGGCGGGTAGTAGGCAAACAGGAACCGCAGGTCGTGGTTGATCGCGGGAAACGACGGGTTGACGATTTTCGCGGCCATGAAATTCGCGAACACTTCCTTCATCCACACATCGGTGAACCACCGCATCGTCACGAGGTCGCCGAACCACATGTGTGTCGTCTCGTGCGAGATGACGCTGGCGCGCTCGAGCTGCTGATTGACGGTGGCCGATTGGTCGAGCAGCAACCCCGAGGCGTTGTAGAAGATCGCGCCCGGATGTTCCATGCCGCCGAACTGAAACGCCGGCACGAGCAGGAAATCGAACTTGTCGAACGGATACGGGATCGCCGTGTAGCGCTCCATCCAGTCGAGCGCGGCGGCATGCAAGTCGAAAACCGCGTCGCGGTTCCTCGCCACCTTCCGCGCGTCGGTCTCGCGGTGGAACATCCGCAATGTCGCGTCCGTTGCGCACGGCGTGCTCCACCAGGAATCGGCCCGAGGCGAAGGCGAACAGGTACGTCGAGATCGGCGGCGTTTCGGCGAACGTGAGCCGCGTCTCGGCCGTTGCCGGATTCGCGAGACGTTTCCGCGCCGTTGGCAACCGTGTCCCAGCCCTCGGGCACCTCGAGCGACAGCGTCCAGCGCGCCTTGAGATCAGGTTGATCGAAGCAGGGAAAGCCTCGTGCGCCCGGGCGGGGACGAGAATCGTATAGAGGAAGTCGTCGTTGCGGTTGAGCGGAGCGTCGCCCGCGTCGAACTCGATCGTCACGCGGTTGTCGCCCATGCGAAGCGCGGCAGCCGGCAGAAGCAGATGACCGTTTACGTGACGCGCGTCGACCGGCGCGCCGCCGACATGCGGACGCGCCGCACGCGGCCCGATCGGTTCGGGTTGAAATCGATCGCGAGAGGCGACGACGCGTCGCTGAGCGCAAAGGCGACGGTTTCTCTGCCGGTAATCGGGGCATGGCGATCACGCGGGATCGAAAACGACAGCTCGTACCGTACGTTCGACACGCGACCGGCGCGTTCGCGCGCGAGCGCCTCGCTGACGCCGGAGTCGGGATCGTGCGGAGCCTGGCTTTGGCCGGCGATCGGATTGCCAGCCAGAACCAGGACGAGGACGAGAGGACGTAGCGGAGACACAGAGAAATTGGCCACAGAGTCACAGAGCCACAGAGGATTTTACCTAAGATTCTCTGTGACTCCGTGACTCTGTGGCCGATGCTCTCGGTGCCTCTCGTTACCTTGGTGTCTCAGGCTGAATCCGCAGGTTCACGTCGAGCGTCGTCGTCTCGCCGCGTCGGATCTGGACGTCGGTCAGGTAGCCGACGTACCCGGTCTTTCGAATCTGAATATTGTGCCGGCCCTCGGAAAGGTCGATCGTCAGCCGCGGTTGCCCGGTGCCGCGCCACGGCTGGCCATCCACGAGCACGTCGGCGTCGCCTGGCTGCAGATTCAGCTCGAGCGTTCCGCCTGAAGCCGCTGGCGACGACGATGACGATGACTGTGGCGGAGGCGCCGGATACTGCGGCGGCGGTCCACCACGGCCGGCCGGACCTCTCGAAGGCGGCCCCCCCTGCTGCTCGTCGGGCGGGAGGACGGCTGGAGCGGGCGGCCGCTCGGCGACTTCGCCAGCCGCGAGTTTTTCCATCATGTGATGGATCTTGAAGGTGCGGTCCGGCGAGAGGTACACCCGCTCGGTGTACGTGCGGTAGCCCTCGAGGTAGAGCGTGATCTCGCGCCCGCCCGGCGGCGCGTACAGCCGCTGAAACATCCCGTCGAAGTCGTCGACGACGCCCGCGTAAAAGCCGTCTACGTAGACTGCCGCGACCTTGGGCTTGACGTCGAACTTCACCGAGGCGTCGGGCCCAACGTACTGGACAGGTGGATAGGCGGGATACACAATCTGCGCGGTGCTCGGAGCCACTGGCGCGATCGTCAAGAGCGCCGCCAGGCCGACCGGGGTCCACAGCTGTCGAAATGATGTTGGCAGTCGAGACACGGGGAGCACCTCTGGTTGCAGACGATAGCTGACTGCTGAACTGAGCAACCGCGATGCCAGCGGTCCTGGCACGCTTCGATTCGCCTAAACGATAGAGCAAACACCACTTGCCATACGTCGCTCGCACTCGATTCGGTGCGATGATCTGTGGTCGTTGAGTGACGATCGTGTCCGCAATAGGGTAACGTGTATCGCGCCGATGGGGTTTCTGGTTCGCTTGCTCGTGAACGCCGCCGCCCTCTGGGTGGCCACGAGGCTCGTACCGGGTGTGACGTATTCCGGCGCCCTCCTTCCATTTCTTGGCGTCGCGCTCGTCTTCGGCATCGTCAACGCCTTCATCCGGCCGGTCGCGAAGCTCCTCACGCTGCCGCTGATCATCGTGACCCTGGGCCTCTTCGCGCTGATCGTCAACGGGCTGATGCTCTGGCTGACCAGCTCGTTGTCGGAAGCCCTCGGCCTCGGCTTTCACGTCAGCGGTTTCTGGGCCGCCGTGTTCGGATCGCTGGTGGTGAGCCTCGTCAGCACGATGCTGTGGATCTTCGTGACCGACGACTCGCGGCGCTGACTTCTCCAACTTCTCCACACCTGCGCCCGTCGCTTGACTCCGCGCTTGCCTTAAAACTACATATGTAGTAGATATACCCACGTCACTAGGAGGGCGGGAGTGGGATTACCAAAACTGACCAAGCCGGAGCTTCGGATCATGGAGGCCCTCTGGCAGCACGGCGCCTCTTCCGTCCGCGAGATCCAGGACCGGCTCCCTGAAAAAGATCGCCTGGCCTATACGACGGTCCAGACGATGGTGTACCGGCTCGAGGCGAAGAAGGCGATTCGCCGCGTCAAGAAGATTGGGAACGCGCACATCTTCGACGCCCTGATTTCCCGCTCGGCCGCGCAGCGGCGCCTCATCGACGAGCTGCTGAGTTTCTTCGGCGGCAGAACGCAGCCGGTCGTGGCGCACCTGATTGATTCCGGCCAGCTCACGCTCGAAGACATCCAGGACGCAGAGAAGACCCTTCGCCGGCTTGCGAGCGGGCGAGCGGCGGGAAAGGATAAGACACGATGACCGCGAGCATGCTCGCCAACCACGTTTGGCAGTCCACGATCGTCGCCGGTCTCGCCTGGCTCATCACCATCGCGTTGCGGCGGAACCGCGCCGCCGCGCGATATGGTGTGTGGCTCGCGGCGTCACTCAAGTTCCTCGTGCCGTTCGCCCTGCTCGTCAGCGCCGGCAGCTCCCTGGGATGGCGAACCGTTCCGGTCGCGACGCAGCCGCAGGTGGCCATCGTCATGGACGCCATCGGTCAGCCGTTCTCGGCGTCGCCGGCACGCCCGGACCCCGTGGCGCCGGTCGCGTCTGCCTTCGAAATTCCGCGATCGGTCGTTTTCGCCTCGCTGCTCGTCGTGTGGCTGGCGGGCTGTGCGGCCGTCGCGTTGTCATGGTTCGTTCGATGGCGTCGCGTCAGCGCGGTGGTCCGCGAAAGCGTGCCGATCGACGACGGCCCCGTTGTGGACGCGCTCCGCCGGCTCGAACGAGATGCTGGAATCACGACACCGATGGTGCTGTTGTCGTCGGACCGCTCATTCGAGCCGGGCGTGTTCGGGATTCTGCGGCCCGTGCTGCTGTGGCCGCGCCGCATCTCCGGACATCTGAGCGATGCGCAGATTGACGCGATTCTCGCGCACGAGCTGTCGCACGTTCGTCGTCGCGACAATCTCACCGCGGCCGCGCACATGGTGGTGCAGGCGATCTTCTGGTTTCACCCGCTCGCGTGGTGGATTGGCGCGCGGCTGGTGGACGAGCGCGAGCGGGCGTGCGACGAAGCCGTCGTGCAGCTCGGCAGCGAACCACAGACGTACGCGGAGAGCATCCTCAAGACGTGCCAGTTCTATGTCGAGTCGCCGCTCCTGTGCGTGGCAGGCGTGACCGGCTCCGATCTCAAGAGGAGGATCGAGCACATCATGATCAACGATGCCGGCGCAACGCTGAACGTGTGGAAGAAAACGCTACTGGCGGTAACGGCGGCCGTGGCGATCGCCGGGCCGGTGGCTGTCGGCGTCCTGAGCGCGCCGCCGCTGCGCGCGCAATCGGGGGCCGACGATTCGCGGACCGTGATGGCCCGCCTGAAAGTGGTGCACGACGCGCTGCAGCGAAAGGAAATCGAGCTGCGCCTGAACGTCCTTGCGCAAGAGACCGGGGCCTCCGCCGCGAAGCCGCCCGCGTTCGACGTCACTTCAGTGAAGCCGAACAACTCGGGCGACGGCCGCATCGGGATGCTGCCTGCGGCCGGCGGCGGCTGGAAGGCAACCAACGTCACGCTCGGCATGCTGATCCGGATTGCCAATCAAGTGCAGGACAACCAGATCGTCGGCGGACCGAAATGGCTGTTCGACGATCGGTTCGATGTGCTCGGATCTGGCGCCGCGCCCGGTCGGGAGGGCGCCATGCTCTCCAAGTTGAAGACGCTGCTGGCGGATCGATTCAGCCTGGTCACGCACACCGAGACGCGGGAGCTTCCGATGCTTGCGCTGGTCCTCGCCGCGCGTGACGGGAAGATCGGTCCGAAGATGCAGCCGTCGACGGCGGCCGATTGTCCGACGCTGCCCGGTCCCGGCCCACGCGGCAATCCGCCGCCGCCCGGCCCGATGTCGCCGGCTCAGATGCAACGGTGCGGCATCATGATCGGCCCTGGCCGGCTCAGCGGGGGCAACCTCTCGATGGCGCAACTGGCAACGAACCTGTCGCGCATCGTCGGCAGCATGGTCGTGGACAGAACGAACCTGGCCGGTAACTTCGAGCTCACGCTCGAGTACGCGCCGGATCCCGGCATGGGTGGGCGAAGTGATTTTCCCGGGCAGCCGCCCGCCGGTCCTGACAGGCAGTCCAGCGATGGTCCCTCCATCTTTGCCGCGCTTCAGGAGCAGCTCGGGCTCAAACTCGAATCGACGAAGGGCCCGGTGGAAGTCCTGGTGATCGATCGCGCGGAAAAGCCGTCGGCAGACTGGGGCTAGGGGCTAGGGGCTAGGGGCTAGGGGCTAGGGGCTGTGCGCTTAGTGCAGAAACAGTTCGACGACGGGCATCGACCAGCCGGGCAGAGCGGGTTCGGCCTCGGCTCGCTCCAACCGGCCGTACGTTTTCGGCGTTGTCGGATCGCTCGCGCGGTAGACGCGCACCGTGTGCGTGTCGAGTCCGTCGACGTCCCAGACGACGAGCGTGCCGGCGGCGAAATAGTCTGCACGCTTGGCCGCCATCGCGCGCTCGGCGGCGGGGCCGTAGTCTTCGTCGCTTCGCACTTCCACGGCGAAGATCGGGGCGCCCTCGGGAAATTTTCGCGTCAGCGGCCCACCGGTCCAGAACGCGACGTCGGGACTGAACGATCGCCGGTTCGGCAGGTTCACGATGAACCCGACGTTGTCCGGCAGCGCCACACCGTATCGTGTGCGGCGCGCATATTCGTTGAGGCTGGCAAAGATCTGTCCCGCGACATATCCATGGAGACCGCCGGCGGCGCTCATCAGCACCAGCTCGCCGTTGACGAGTTCCGCTTTGCCGTTCTCCGGCACGCGGTAGAGATCCTCGACGGTGGCTTCGCGCCTCGCGGCCATCTCGCAAATCCTACCATCGTCTGTCCCGACGGTCGGTGCACGTTCTGCCATGTAGGCCTCATATCGAGGGATGGGACACTCAGGCAGCAAGCAGGGGGCCAGGTGCTCGGGACGTCAACCCAACCAAACGGTCGCGCGTAGTGTCCAACTAGCCATGCGAAAACTCCTGCTCGTCGTCACCGCCATTGTCGCTATCGTCTCTGTCGCCTTCCCGGGCGGGGGACGGCTGGGGGCGCAGGCCCAAAGCCCTGCATCGGATGGTCCGTCGTTCGAAGTCGCGTCGGTGAAGCAGAACAAGTCCGGCGATGGCTTCATGAGGCTCGGCGGACCGCCGGGCCGGTTCAACGCCACGAACGTGCCTTTTCGACAGCTGATCACGTTCGCGTACCAGATACAACCGTTTCAGCTCGAAGGCGGGCCCGGCTGGGTGAGCTCGGACCGGTTCGACATCGTCGCGAAGACCGACGCGAGCCTTGCGCCGCCAACGCCCGGTGTGCCCGGACCGCTCCAGTTGATGATGCGAACGCTTCTGGCGGACCGGTTCAAGCTCGTCGTGCACAACGAGACGAAGGAGCAGTCGATCTACGCGCTCGTGCTGGCAAGGCCGGACGGCAAGCTGGGCTCGCAGCTGAAGATATCCGAGACAGATTGTGCGGCGATCTTCGCCGCAGCGCGCGGGCGCGGGGGCCCGCCTCAGGGCCCGCCTCCGATGACGCCGGGCGGACGTCCACAGTGCGGAGTGATGATGCGTCCCGGCGGCATCTCCGCCGGCGGCTTCCCGTTGTCGCAGCTGGTGGCGAGCTTGTCCGGCAACCTGCAGCGAGTCGTGCTGGATCGTACCGGACTGACGGGGAACTACGATCTCGAGCTCACGTGGACACCGGATCAGATGCCGCAGCAGCAGGGGCCGCGGCCGCCGGGCGCGCCCGAACTTCCGCCCATCGATCCAAACGGCCCGTCACTGTTCACGGCCGTGCAGGAGCAACTTGGCCTCAAGCTGGAGTCGACGAAAGGCCCGGTGGATGTCCTCGTGATCGATCGCGCGGAGAGACCAACGGACGACTGACCCGATTTGTCTGGAGCGGTGTCAAACAGGCGGGAAAGTGAACCCAACCAAGGGGTTGGGCGTTATGTCAGTAACCCATGCGCTCCCGCCCATCGATCCGAACGGCCCCTCGATCTTTTTCAGCACTGCGGGAGCAACTCGGCCTGACGCTGGAATCGACGAGGGCCCCAGTCGATGTCCTGGTGATCGATCGCGTCGAGCACCCGACGGAAGACTAGAGGAGCGAACCAGTTAGCGCGCTTTGACGTCCAATAGTCCACACAGGGGGGACTGTGAGAAACGGCCGGCCAAAGACCGAATGATCAACGGAAAACGCATCACCTCTTCTATTTCTATTTTCCGTTTTGCCTTGATCGCGGCGACGCTGGTCGTCGCGACGCACCATGTGCTGGCGGCGCCGGAGCATGCCGGGCAGGTCACCTTCGGCGGCCTGCCGATTCCCGGTGCGACCGTGACGGCGTCGTCCGGCGACAAACAGCTGGTCACGACCACCGACGAGCGGGGCGCGTTCATGTTCGCGGACGCGAGCGACGGCGTGTGGATGCTTCGCGTGGAAATGCTCGGCTTTGCGCCGATCTCGCGCGAGGTGACGATCGCGGCCGGTGTGCCTTCAGCATGGACGCTGGTGCTGAAGCCTTTCGACGAGATCACGCGCGGCCTTCCGCCGGCTCCTGTTGCTCAAGCCAGCCCTCAGCCCTCAGCCCTTAGCCCTTCTGCTGGCGCCCGTCCGTCTACTGGCGCTCGTCCGTCGCCGGCGTCGGCGCCATCGCCCTCAGCCGGTCGCGGCGGCTTTCAGCGCGCGGGCGTGACGGCCTCTCCTACGCCGCCTGCCGCCGCCTCGGCCAACCGCGCGGCGGCGGCGCCCGCGGCAGACGAGCCGAGCGCGGACGCCGGTCCAGGTGCGGCCGACGGGTTTCTGATCAACGGGAGCGTCAACAACGGTGCGGCGTCGCCGTTTGCGCAGGCGGCGGCGTTTGGCAATAACCGGAGAGGACGCGGGTCGTTGTTCAACGGCGGCCTGGCGATCGTCTTTGGCAACTCCACGTTCGACTCGAGTCCGTTCACGTTTGGCCGTCTCCCCACGGCGAAACCCGAGTATAACGACCTGCGCGTGATCGGAACCTTCGGCGGACCGCTCAGGTTTTCGAAGGTGCTCCGCAACGGCCCCATCGTGTTCGCGGCGTTCCAGCATGCCGACGATCACAACGCGACGACCCAGCCTGGTGTGATGCCGACGCTCGCCGAGCGCGGCGGCGACTTTTCGCAGAGCCGCGACGCCGCCGGACAGCCGATCCAGATTATCGATCCGGCGACGGGACAGCCGTTTCCCGACGGGGTCATACCCAGCACGCGCATCAGCCCGCAGGCCTCGTCGCTCCTCACCTACTACCCACGGCCCAACCTTCTTGCCGACGGTACCGGGTTCAACTTTCAGGCGCCGCTCATCACCGGCTCGCGTCAAGATCTCATCACCACTCGTGTGACGCAGCCGATCAACAATCGCAATCAGCTCATCGGCACGTTCGCGTATCAGCGGACGGCCACCGATCAGACAACGCTGTTTGGCTTCGAGGATAAGAGCGCCGTTTCGGGTGTGGACACGTCGCTGACCTGGACGCGCCGCATCAACCAGTTCTTCACCATGAGGATGCGGTATCAGTTCACCGAGCTCACGACGAGTGCGACGCCGTACTTCGCCAACCGTACCAACGTGTCCGGCGACGCGGGTATCACGGGCAACAATCAGGAGCCTGTGAACTGGGGTCCGCCAAGCCTGCAGTTCTCGACCGTCGCGGGGTTAAGCGACGCGCTGCCGGCCTTCACGCGCAATCTCACGAACGCCGCCGGCGCCGAGGGGTACTTCAGCCACGGCCGCCACAACTTCACGATCGGCGGCGATCTGCGACGCAACAGCGTTGACATCCAGTCGCAGCAGAATCCCCGTGGCGGGTTCGCGTTCACCGGTTTCTTCACGGGCTCAGATTTCGGCGATTTTCTGTTGGGCATCCCGAGCACCAGCTCGATTGCGTTTGGCAACGCCGACAAATATTTGCGCGCCTTCTCGTCGGATGCGTACATCACCGACGACATGCGGCTCAGCCCGATGTTCACGGTGCAGGCGGGCGCTCGTTGGGAATACGAAACGCCGCTCACCGAGTCGCTTGGGCGCCTGGTGAATCTGGACGTGGCGCCGGGCTTTACGGCGATCAGCCCCGTGCTCGCCGGCGCGACCGGCTCGCTCACCGGAACGCCTTACCCCGACGCGCTTCTGTTCTCGGACAGGTTTGGCATTCAGCCGCGCCTTGGCATCGCGTGGCGGCCGGTGCCGGGGTCGTCGCTCGTCATTCGCGCCGGCTACGGCATCTATCGAAACACGGCGGTCTACCAGCCGATTACGACGCTGCTCGCTCAGCAGCCGCCGTTGTCGAAGGCATTCACGATCAGCAACAGCGCCGCCAACCCCCTGACGCTGGCCAACGGCTTCACTCCGCCGCCCGGGACGACGGCGAACACGTTCGCCGTCGATCCCAACTTGCGCGTGGGCTCGTCGCAGAACTGGCAGGCCCTCATCCAGCGCGACTTGCCCGGATCGCTGACCATCACGGCGACATACCTCGGGACGAGGGGCAGCAATCTCCTGCAGGAATTCCTGCCCAACACGTACCCGACCGGCGCCGTGAATCCCTGTGCGATGTGTCCCGCCGGATTCGTGTACCTGACGTCGAACGGCAGTTCCTCGCGGCATGCCGGGCAGTTTCAGCTGCGCCGCCGGCTTCGCAACGGCCTGGCGGCGAGCGTTCAGTACACGTTGGCGAAGGCGACGGACAACGCCACGGCCTTCGCCGGAGTGAATCTGAACGGCTCGGCCATCGCGCAGGACTGGCTCAATCTCGACGCCGAGCAGGCGCCATCGAACTTCGACCAGCGTCATCAGATTGCCGCCCAGTTCCAGTACACGACGGGCGTCGGAGTGGCCGGAGGGGCGCTCCTCGACGGCGTGAAGGGACACCTCTTCAAAGGGTGGACGGTGACGAGCCAACTCGCGACGGGCAGCGGCTTGCCGATTACCCCGATATACCTCGTCACCGGTGCCGGGAACCGGCGTCACCGGATCGTTGCGTCCGAGTCTCACGGGCGTCTCCGTCGAGGCGCCGGCCGGGTCTTACTTGAATCCGGCAGCGTACGCCGTGCCGGCGTCCGGACAGTGGGGCAGCGCGGGACGAAACTCGATGGCCGGCCCGGCGCAGTTCAGTCTGAACGCCGCCGTCGCCCGGGTGTTTCAGATGACCGAGCGGCTCACGCTCGATTGGCGCCTCGATTTCAACAACGTGCTCAATCGCGAAACCTACACGGGCGTGAACACCATCATCGGGGGCCCGCAGTTCGGTTTGCCGAATCTCGCGAACACGCCGAGGAAGATACAGAGTACGCTGCGACTGAGGTTCTGATGAACGTAAAACGTAAAACGAAAAACGAAGACAACCGCTCCACGTTTGCCGAGTCCGTTTTGCGTTTTGCGTTTTGCATTCTGCTGCTGCTCGCGTTCCATGCAGCAGCAGGCGTGGCGCAGCAGCCGGCGGCTCAGCAGCCGCCGACGTTCCGGAGCACCACGCGGCTGATCGTGCAAACGGTTAGCGTGAAAGACAAAGACGGCCGTCCGATCGAGGGGCTGACCGTCAAGGACTTCACCGTGACCGAAGACGGCGAGCCGCAGACGGTCAGCTTCGTGGAGTTTCAGAAGCTGCCAACCGTGTCCACGACGAGCGGACAGGTGACCGTCGGCGATGCCGCTCCCGATGCCGCGCCCGCGCCGGCACCTGTGTCACCGCCGCCGGCGGCTGCGGCCGGTGTCGTGGCGCCCGTGACGGACGCGAGGATCGCTTCCGCGGCCGCCCGGCGACATTCGCTACCGCAACCGGCGTCTGCTCGTTCTCTATTTCGATCTGACGGCATTGCCTCAGCCCGATCTCCTGCGCGCCTACAACGCGGCGCGCAAGTTCATCAACACGCAGATGACGCCAGCGGATCTAATCGCCGTCATGGGTTTTCAGGGCGGCGGTGTTCGCGTGAAGCAGGACTTCACCGACAACAAAGCTCAGCTGCTCGAGGTGGTGCAGAACCTCGTCTTCGGCGAAGACAAGGACGGCGACGGCATTCCAGACACTCTCGAAGAAGGCACGGCCTTCGGCCAGGACGATGCCGAATTCGCCATCTTGAACACCGACCGGCAGCTGTCGGCGCTGCAAACGGCGGTGGGCATGCTGCGGCCGCTGCCGGATCAGAAGTCGCTGGTCTACTTCGCGAGCGGCCTGCAGTTGAACGGCGTGGACAACCAGGCGCAGCTGCGGGCGACGACGAACGCCGCGCTGCGGTCGAACGTGTCGATCTTCCCGGTTGACGCGCGGGGTCTCGTGGCCAGCGCGCCCCTCGGCGACGCGACACAGGCGTCGCCCACCGGCGTGGCCATGCTCACCGGGCAGGCCGCGGGCAACCTCCTGAACCGCTTCCAGCGGTCGCAGGACACCCTCTATTCGCTCGCGAAAGACACGGGCGGGAAGGCGCTGTTCGACTACAACGATCTGTCGCTCGGCATCGTGCAGGCCGCTCAGGCCATCAGCAGCTACTACATCGTCGGCTTCTACAGCAACCACACGGCGCTCGACGGCAAGTTCCATCGCGTGAAGATCACGCTCAACGGCGGGCTCTCGGCGGATGTGTCGTACCGGCAGGGGTATTTCGCCGACAAGGAATTCGCGAAGTTCAGCGAGGCCGACAAGGAGCGTCAGCTCGAAGACGCGCTGATGCTCGAGAACCCCGTCACCGAGATCACGATCGCGATGGAGGTGAATTACTTCCAGCTCAATCGCGCGGAGTACTTCATTCCAGTGTCCATCAAGATCCCGGGCAGCGAACTGGTGCTCGCGCAGCGCCGGGGCGCGCAGCGCACGCTGCTCGACTTCATCGGCGAGGTGAAGGACGAGTACGGCATCACCATTCAGAACGTGCGCGACAAGCTCGACATCAAGCTGTCGGATGACACCGCAGCGCAGCTGGCGAAACGGCCCGTTCAGTACGGGACAGGGTTCACGCTGCTGCCGGGCAAGTACGTGCTGAAGATGCTCGTACGCGATTCCGTCACCGGGCGAATCGGCACGTTCCAGGCTGGCTTCGTGGTTCCGAACCTGAACAGGGAAGAGAAACGGATCCCGATTAGTACGGTGGTCTTGAGCAGCCAGCGCCAGGCGCTCAGCGACGCGATCTACAGCGTCCAGAAAACGGCGTCGGACAAGAACGTCGGCGCGGACCCGCTGGTCTTTGACGGGCAGAGGCTGATTCCGAGCGTCACGCGCGTGTTCAGCAAGCAGCGCGACATGTACGTGTTCCTTCAGGCGTACGAGCGGGGGGCCACCACTACCCAGCCGCTGGTCGCGTTCGTCACCTTCTACAAGAATGACGTGAAGGTGCTCGAAACCGCGCCTCTGCCGGTCACCGACGGCCTGGAGCCTCGGTCGAAGGCCGTGCCCCTCCGGTTCAGTCTGCCGCTCGAGAGCCTGCCCACCGGGCGATACGACTGTCAGGTGACCGTTCTCGACCCGGCGGGGCAGAAGGCCGCGTTCTGGCGCGCGCCCGTCGTGCTCGTCCCCTAGAGACCGCCCGCCTTGGCGGCCTTGAAAGGGCCGCCCTACAATGGGCGCGTCTGACGTGAGGATTGCTCCTGGTGCACTCGCGGTCTGTCTCTTCCTGGCCGCGCCGGCGCGGGCGCAGACCGAGCTCTCCGGTCCGGTTCGCGACATCGCGCGCGCGGCGATCATCTATCCCGTCGTCTTCGATCCATTGCTGACCACGCCGCTCACGCCGGGACCGCAGGCGGTGATAGACGCGCACGGGAGCGATGTCGCCGGCACGTTCCACGCCGCCGTTCGCAGCGGCGACGACAGCTACGGCATCCTCGTCAGCGCCCCGTTGTCGTCAGCCGATCCGGAGACGACCGTGGATCCTCGTGGGCTGCGCCGGCACGCGTCGCTTGGCTTTCACCTGACGAACATCATCTGGCGTCCCAAGGCGAAACCCGCGCTCGAGCAGCAGCTCGGGCCCGCGGGATTCCTTCGGCTCAGCGACGCCGCGCGAAAACGCGCAGCCGACCTCATCGAGACGGCCGACGCGGTGGACGCTCCGTGGGCGGTGTTCGTTCACGCGGACTACCGCTTCAATCGCGCCGAGTACGAGTTCGCCGATCCGGTGACGCTCGTCCGCCGGACCGACACGCGCCTGAACGACACGGCGACCCTGCTCGCGGGCGTGCAGTTGTTCGCGCGCCCGCGCGATCCCGGTTACTTCTTCGGCTTCAGTTATACGTATTCGGCCGTGTTCGAGCAGACGGGTGGGACAGCGGCGAACGGGTTGCCCGCGGAGGGACCGACGAAGGTCCGCGGCAACCTGCTGCGCATTGAGATGCGGCGGCCGTTCGCGGCGACACGCGTCGGTTTCAATCCGTCCTTCACGTACGAGAAGAGTTCAGGCGTGAAGACGATCGACGCGACGGCTTATGCGCGGCTGGACGGCGGCAAACACGCCGCGCAGGGAAGGCTGGCCGGTCCGCACCTGGGCGCACGGCTCGGCCACGAAAGCGCGCACGACGGCCGCGGCGGGTTCTTCGCGACAGTGTTCGCCGGATGGGAAGGCTGGGGGCCATGATTGCCCGTTCCGGTTCGCGTTCAGGCCATAGAATGTGTCCAGACGCATGGTGAAGATCAACGGCCGCACACTGGCAGTGGCGACGCTCGTCGTCGTCGTGGCGATTCAGCTCGTGCCGATTCGCCGGGACAACCCGCCGGTGGTCGGCCGGCCGGTCACGGCTCCCGCCGACGTGCAGGCGACGCTGCGCCGCGCCTGCTACAACTGCCATTCCCACGAAACGATCTGGCCCTGGTACAGCTACGTCGCGCCGGTGTCGTGGCTGGTCGCGCGCGATGTGCACGAGGGGCGGCGTCACGTGAACTTCTCGGACTGGTCGCAGGTACTCGTCGTCGGACCGATTGAAAAAGCTATCAGGTATCTCGGAGTTCGTGCAGGAGCGGGAAATGCCGCCCTGGTTCTACCTCCCGCTTCACGCGGAGGCGCGTCTGAGCGACGAAGACATCATGATGCTTGCGATGTGGGCGGATAACTCCGGGGGATAGTCTGCGCGGCGGAGCCGGCGCCCCACAAGCCGCCGACGAGAATACTTGCCGGCACGACGACAAAAAACCACAGGACCGCCACGAGGTATTGGTATTGGCTGAGGTATTGAGTCAAGGGACGAATGGCCCAGCCAATGAGGCTGACGAGCAGCACCAGCTGCACCATCCCGGCCAGGACGACGGATATGACAAAGGCGAAGACCGTCGACGCCTGATGTTCGCGATGAAGCCGTCCGACGATACATCCGCTGGCGGCGGACCCCAGCGTTGTCAGCAGAGCGGCGAAGTAGCGCGAGTGACGAGTCCACCCGTAGTCCAATCGGAGCCAATGGTCGCCCAAGTACACGCCGCCGTTTGAAAGGGACCAGAGGATCTGCAGCGCGAACTTCGACAGGGCGCTGAACGCCCACATGCATGCAAAGCCGATCATCACGGCACGGATCGCGTGCAGCTTGTGCGCGCGAAGGTCCGTCACCGCGCTCGCCAGGATGGCCGTCAGCGATTGCCGCCAATACCACCAGGCGGAGCGCCCGTTGCGATGCTGCTCAATGAGATCGCCGACGAGCGATTCACGTTTCTCACCAGAGGCGAGCCGTTCCAGCAGCCAGGTGGCGAGGCGCGGCGGCGACAGGGCCCTCATGCGGCTCCTCCGTGAAGTTGCGGCACGCCGTTCCACAACCCGATCAGCGTCCGTTGCGCCTGGCGCGCTTCGCGCAGCCCCCCGGCCGTGACGCGGAAATACGTCTTGGCGCGGCCGCCGCGCTCCGCCGTGGGTTCGCCGAGCTTCGATGACACCAGACCCTTGGCTTCGAGCCGGTCGAGCGTGAGGTAGACGCTGCCGAGCGCGACGCCGCGGCCGCTGCTCTCCTCGATCGCCTCGGCAATCGGCACGCCGTACGCCTCGTCGCCCAGCCGGATCAAGGCGAGCAGCACCAGCAGCTCGAAGCCTCCCAGAAACTCGCGCCTGGCCATTTACTTAACAATAGTGAGTAAATAGGCGGCGAGTCAAGCGTCGTGAGGATGTTGTCGGGACGCGCGCGGCCGTTTGAGTTTCTGACGGCACGGTGGCAAGATTCAAACGAAGCGAGGATACCTGTGGCCACCGCCGAGCAGCAAGACGAGTTGGTAGTAATTCGCACCTACGCGTACCGGCACGAAGCGGAAGTGGGGAGGTCCATGCTCGAGGGCAACAACGTCAACGCCGTGATCAGCGCCGACGATGCCGGAGGCGTCCAGCCTGGGATGGCGTCGGCCACGGGCGCCAGGCTGCTCGTCCGGCGGCGTGACGAGCACAAAGCCAGGCAGTTGCTCGGCCGGGCTTAGCGGTACACTCCTGCCGTATGACCGCGGAACTGCGACATCAACGCCCAGCCGACGACCCGGATGACGATCCGGGAGAAGGCAAGATGGGGTTTCTGGAGCATCTCGACGAGCTTCGGAAACGCATCATCCGCTCGTGTATCGCCATCGGCGTCGGCACGCTGATCGCGTTCTTCTTCGTTGACCGCCTGGCCAGCTTCGTGCTGGCGCCGACGCTCCGGATTCTTCCGCCCGGCAGCGAGCTCATCTACACCAGATACAACGAGGCGTTCTCGTTCCTGCTCGACGTTGCCTTCATCGGCGGCATCGTCCTGGCGGCGCCGTTTGTCACGTACCAGGTGTGGTTGTTCATCGCACCTGGTCTCTACGCGAGCGAGAAGAAGTTCGCCATCCCGTTCGTCGCGCTGGCGTCTATTGGTACGCTGTGCGGTGCGCTGTTCAGCCACTACGTCCTCTTTCCGGGGATGATGTCTTTCTTTGCGACGGTCAAGCCTCCGTACATGAAGTTCATGCCGAGGGTCGAAGACAATTTCGACCAGTACATGAAGATGCTCATCAGTATGGTGATCGTCTTTCAGATGCCGACGCTGGTGTTTTTTCTGGCGAGGCTGCGCCTCGTCACGGCGCGGTTCCTCTGGCGCCAGATCAAGTACGCGATTCTCATCATCTTCATCGTTGCGGCTGTTCTCACCTCGTCCGGCGATGCGTGGACTCAGACGACGTTTGCACTGCCGATGATCGGCTTGTATCTCATCAGCATCGGCGTGGCCTGGCTCGTCCAGCCGAAGCGGGAGAAGGAAACCCCCGGTTCGACAACGATTCGACTCGTCATCGGCGCGATGGTCGTGGATCAGGCCCGGAGGCGCCAGCGTTCGCCTGGAGATCTGCCGCGATGGTCGCGCAGGTCCGTCTAGGAGCTGGCCGTCTGGCGCGGTCGTTCGGGCGTCCGAGGGTCATGCCGCTCGCTCTTGCTTTCCTGATCGCATTCTCAATAGCCGGTCTCGGCGAAGCTGGAGAAAGGTGTGGGCTTCTGTACGGCTGGGAGCCGCGGACCGTGCGGCCGGAGCATCAGCTGCGCCCGAACACCGCCGAAGACGTGACGCGGTTGCGTGAGGCGGAACAAGGCGACGCACTCGCGCAGTTCAGCCTGGGCGAGGCGTACGAGATCGGCGATGGCGTGTTGCAGGACGATGCGCAGGCCTACGCCTGGTACCGTAAATCGGCGGAGCAGGGCCTGGCGCGCGCGCAGTTCAGTGTGGGCTGGGCGTACGTGTACGGTCGAGGCGTACAGGCCGACGACGCCGACGCCTTCGAATGGTTCCGAAAGGCGGCCGATCAGGGCCATGCGCGTGCGCAATTCGAAGTGGCGGCGGCCTATCACGAGGCCAGGGGCGTGGCCATCGACTGTCGCCAGGCGCGGGAGTATTTTCGGAAGGCGGCGGAACAAGGACTTGCCGAGGCGCAGTTCGCGTACGGCAGCGGCTTCTTTTTCGGTCTTGGCCCGGTGACCGACGATTTCGCGATTGGCGACCGAGTGGTTTCGCAAGTCAGCCGAGCAGGGGTTCGCACTCGCGCAGCTGCTGCTGGGCGTTCAATACATGCGAGGCTCGGAGAATCCGTTGGCAGATCCGGAAACGAACGTGATGAAGGATGCGATTGAAGCCGACAAATGGTTCACCATCTGCTGGCAGCGTGGCGCCAGCGGTCTGCAGTTCGCGTGCGGCGAGGCGCGCACCGAGACGGAGCGCAAGATGAGCGTCGAGTCAATCGCGGAGGCGTCCGAGCGAGCCCTGGACTGGATTCGAGCGTTCGAACTCCGGGCCAGATGAGCGTCTGATGTTCTGGTGGTTTCAACGCGACGGGCAATTCATTCGGTACGAATCGCGGGAAATCGCAAAGGGCGCGTATGAGTTGACGATCATCATGCCCGACGGCACCGAGCGGGTGGAGCGTTTCACTGATGAGACGGCGTTGAACGATCGCCAGGTCGAGTTGACGCGCGAGCTCGAAGCCGAAGGCTGGAGCGGTCCTCACGGCTGGAATGTATGACCAATTGGTGCCGGAGGAGGGGGTCGAACCCTCACGGGGCGTAAACCCCACGGGATTTTGAGTCCCGCGCGTCTGCCAGTTTCACCACTCCGGCCCCGGTGCAGAAGAAATTCAGTATACCCTCCAACCTCGTCCGAGAGAGCCACTTACAGGCTCATCGCGGGGTTTCAAACCCGCCGGAAACTGTCGAGCCCACCAAAACCTGGCAAGAAAACGTGAAGCGGAGAAGTCGCCAAAAAGGCGATAAACGCTGTGTTTTCGGCCATTTCTCGTTGTTTTCGGCCCGTAAGTACGCTATAGTTTGAGAACTGCCGGGACGCTTTCGGGGCCCTTCCATAGAGCGCTTCCTAAGTACAGGGGGACTCGTGACATTTGAAGTCGGCGACAAGGTCATTTACCCAAATCATGGTCTGGGAATCGTCGAACGTATCGAAGAAAAAACCATACTCGGCACTACCTGCGGCTTCTACCACCTTCGCATCGTCGCCAACGAGACGATCGTGCTCGTACCGCTGGCCAACGTGGACGGCGTCGGCCTTCGCCGCGCCATCACCAACCTCGAAGTCGAACGCCTGTTCAGCCTCCTCGGAGACGGCAAGATCGACAACCACCAGAACTGGAAGGGACGCTTCAAGGACAACTCCGACAAGATGCGCAGCGGCTCCATCTACGATGTGGCCGACGTGCTGAAGAGCCTGACGTTCCTTGCGAAGTCGAAGAGCCTGTCGTTTCGCGAAAAGCGCATGCTCGATCGCGCGAAGTTCCTCGTCGTGTCGGAAGTCTCTGAAGTGATGCGCGAAACCGCGCCTGCCATCGAATCGCAGGTCGATGTCGCGCTCGAGCGCTGCTTCTCGACCAAGGCCCGAACGATGGCCCGCGTCAAAGTGGCAAAGGTGGCCCCGCGCCCGGCCACACCTGCGGTCGCGCCCCGGCGCGCCGCCCGCGCATCCTAGAACCAAGCGAGCACTCGGACGTTCGAACGCCCACGGTGGCCAACAACCACCGTGGGCGTTTTCATTTATGATGAACCGCCGTGTTCATCGCCGCGGTCCGTTCCGCCCTCACCTACGTCGCTGTTTCTCTCTACGTGCTCGTCACCGGCCTCGTCGGCATGCTGCTGGCCACGTCTTTTGGCTGGACGGGCGTGCTGTACGACTTCGGGCACGGCGGCGTCTACCTCGGCCTCCTGCTTTCCGGAATCCGGTTCAAGGTCGCCGGCTCGGAGCACCTCCCGCTCGACCGTGCCGCCGTGTACTGCTCCAACCACGAAAGCAACGTCGACCCGCCCATCCTGTTCACCGCGCTCCATCGGCGGATGCACATTCTCTACAAACACGAGATCGATCGAATCCCGGTCCTCGCGAGAGCGTTTCGCATGGGCGGCTTCATCCCGATCGATCGCCGCAACAAGGAATCCGCCATGCGGTCGATCGAAAAAGGCGCCGCCTCGATTCGAGCCGGCCACTCGTTCCTGATTTTCCCGGAAGGCACCAGAAGCCGGACCGAGGAGATGCTGCCGTTCAAGAAAGGCGGCTTCATCATGGCCATCAAGGCGGGCGCGCCGATAGTCCCGATCGCGATTTCAGGCGGCCGCGACGCGATGAAACGGGGTAGCGCGATCATCCGTCCGGTGGCGGTCAGCATCCGCGTCGGCGAGCCGATTGAAACCGCCGACGTCCACATCGACGACCGTGGAGAACTGATCGGGCGCGTGCGCCAACGGATTGCGGCCCTGCTCGCCGAGGGGCCGGTGTAGACTCTCTACATTGGGTAATCGGGTAATCGGGTAATTGGGTAATTGGGTAATTGGGCAATTTGGTAATTGAGTAGGGTGGCATGGCGATGAAGTGGTCGGGCGCGATCGTGCTGTCCGCGGCGACCGCCGCCGGAGCCCTCCTGTTCGCCCAGGACCAGGACCAGCCGCCGCCGACGTTCCGCACCGAAGCCAACTACGTCCGGGTTGACGTCTATCCGACCGCAGGCGGCGCGCCGGTGACAGACCTTCGTCAGGACGAGTTCGAAGTCGTCGAGGACAAGGCTCCGCAGAAAATCGAGCAGTTCGAACGCATTCTCATCCGTGGCGACGGGGGGCAGGAAGGCCGTCGCGAGCCGAACACCGTGGACGAGTCGCGCCGCGCCGTCCAGGACCCGCGCGCCCGGGTGTTCGTGTTGTTCCTCGACAACAAACACGTGGAAGGGGACGCGTCGCGCTCCATCGCGAAGCCCCTCTTGAACGCGCTCAACCGCCTGATCGGCCCCGACGACTACATCGCGGCGATGACCCCCGCCATGTCCGCCCGCGACATCACATTCGCCCGACGCCGGACGTCCCTCGAGAGCGTCCTCTCGCGCGAATGGTGGGGCGAACGCGATCGGGTGAATCTGACCGATCCGATCGAGCAACAGTACGCCCTCTGTTATCCGGCGATTCCGAGGGGAAACCCGCCGGTCGCCAGCGATCAGGGCATCGCCCAGGAAATGATTCTCCGGCGCCGCGAAAAACAGACGATCGACGCCCTCGAAGATCTGGCGATCTTCCTGCGCGGCGTTCGCGAGGAACGGAAGGCCGTGATCACCATCACCGACGGTTGGCGGCTCTACCGGCCCAATCGGAATCTTGCCCGGCCGATCGACAACGCCATTCCGCCGAGCGCCCCCGTCACCGTCGATCCGCGCACCGGCAAGCTGACGACCAAGGACACGCCGAATACGATGAACAGCAACGCGGTGTGCGAGACCGACCGCTACATTCTGTCCGAGCTCGACGACGAGTCACGGATTCGGACCATTTTCGACGAAGCGAACCGCGCTAACGTGTCGTTCTATCCCATCGATCCCAGGGGACTCGTGGTGTTCGATGAGCAGATTGTCCCCGCCGCCGGTGTCGGGGCCGGACCGAGCGCCAATCCGACGGTTCCCGCTCCCATAGACAACGCGCGCCTGCAGGAGCGGAGTAACTCGCTGCGGTGGCTGGCCGAGTCGACCGACGGTCTCGCGATCGTGGGTTCGAACGATATCGCCAAGGGGTTCAAGCGGATCACCGACGACTTGAGCTCGTACTACCTCCTGGGGTACTACTCAACCGGCAAGCTGGACGGAAAGTTCCACTCCATCAAGGTCAACGTGAAGCGTCCTGGCGTGAGCGTCCGCGCGCGGCGCGGCTATCTGGCGCCGAGCCTCGCCGAGGCGACGCGCGCCGCGCCGAAAGCACCGCCAGCGGCCGCGCCGGCCGCCGACATGGCGATTGCCAGCGCGGCGTCGGCGGCTGTGTCGAAACTTCCCGGCGCCGTCCGCGATCAGCCGTTTCGCATCCACGTGACCGCCGGCTGGCGCCCGGGCGCCGACGGTCGTCCGGAAGCGGCATTCTGGACCGTGGGCGAAGTGGCCGATCGCATTCCGGGCAGCGACCTCGATGCGGCGCTGACGACTGCCAGCGGTGAGGTGGTGGCCAGCGCGCGCGCGCGCATCACGCCGGGGACGGTGAGCGTGCTCCTGCCTCTGATGCCGAGCCGGCCGTTGGAGCCCGGCGACTACATGATCCGGGTGCGCAGCCAGATGCCAGGCGGGACCGAAACCGTCACGGTGCCAATCGTGCTGCCGGCTGCGTCGGCGGCGTCGGGCGCGGTTTTCGTCCGTCGCGGTCCGCAGACGGGCAACAAAGACACGCCGACGGCCGATCCGCGGTTTCGCCGGAGCGAACGGGTCCGCGTCGAGGTGCCGTCCGCGACGCCGGCCACCGGCGCGCGGCTCCTCGACCGCACGGGCAAGCCGACGCCGGTCCCGGTTGCGTCCGGCACGCGAAACGACGCCGACGGCTCGCGCTGGGCCACGGCCGATCTCGCGCTGGCGCCGCTTGCGCCCGGAGACTATGTGGTTGAAGTGATGGCCGAGTCGACGCGGACGCTGGTCGCCTTTCGCGTCATCCCGTAGACCTTCACCCACACCAGAGCGCAGGACGAAATCGTATCGCGTCTTGCCCAGCGAATCCTGCAGGTCGCCGAGGGCCGGTGTAGACTCGCTACATCGGGCAAATCGAGAAATTGCAGGGCCGCATGGTTATGAACCGGGTCGGCGCGGGGATGCTGTGTGCCGCGACTATCGCCGGGGCCGTCCTGCTCGCACAGGACCCGCCGCAACCGACGTTCCGCACCGAAGCCAACTACGTCCGGGTTGATGTCTACCCGACTCGCGACGGCGCGCCCGTCACCGACCTCACGGCGGCCGATTTCGAGATCGTCGAGGACAAGGCTCCCCAGAAAATCGAACAGTTCGAACGCATTTTCATCCGGAGTGACGCGGGGCAGGAAGGCCGTCGCGAGCCGAACACGGTGGAGGAGTCGCGCCGCGCCGTGCAGGACCCGCGCGCCCGCGTGTTCGTGTTGTTCCTCGACGTCAAGCACGTGGATCTCGCGGCCTCGCGCACGATCCGCCAGCCGCTCGTGGACGCGCTGAATCGTCTAATCGGCCCCGACGATTACGTGGCCGCGATGACCTCGGCCATGTCCGCCCGCGACATCACCTTCGCGCGCCGGACGATCTCGATCGAGGGTCTTCTCAACCGCGAGTGGTGGGGCGAGCGCGATCGGCTGAATCCGAAGGATCCAGTCGAAGATGCAATATGTGCAGTGCTATCCGGGGTCGTCGAACGATCAAGGCATCGCGCAGGACATGATTCTCCGGCGCCGCGAGAAGCAGACGCTTGACGCGCTCGAGGACCTCGCGGTGTTTCTCCGCGGCGTTCGTGAGGAGCGAAAGGCCGTGCTCGCCATCACTGACGGCTGGCTGCTTTACGGACCCAATCGAAATCTCGTCCGGCCGGTCGAGAACGCAACTCCCCCAACTGCCCATGTGAACATCGATCCACGCAACGGCAGGCTGACGACGAAGGACACAGAGAATTCCGCCGGCGACAATTACGCCATGTGCGAGAGCGACCGGCTGGTGCTCTCGGAAATCGACGACGAGCAACGCTTTCGGACGATCGTCGACGAGGCGAATCGGGCGAACGCGTCTTTCTATCCAGTCGACCCGCGCGGTCTCGTCGTCTTCGACGAGCCCATCGTTCCGCTGGTTGGCGTCGGCGTCAACCCCCTGACCATCACGAAGGTGCCGCTTGACCAGGACAACGCGCGGGTGACAGCGCGGAGCACCTCGCTGCGGCGCCTGGCCGAGGGCACCGATGGCCTCGCGCTCGTCGGCACGAACAACATCGCGCCCGGCCTGCGCAGAATCGTCGACGACCTGAGCTCGTACTACCTCCTCGGGTATTACTCAAGCGGCAAGCTGGACGGCAAGTTTCACTCGATCAGCGTCCGCGTGAAACGTCCCGGCGTGAGCGTCCGCGCGCGGCGCGGCTATCTGGCGCCGAGCCTCGCCGACGTAACGCGCGCGGCGCCCAAGGCACCGTCAATGGCCGCGCCGAGCGCCGAGATGGCGATTGCGACCGCGGCGTCGGCCGCCGTTTCGAAACTGCCCGGCGCCGTCCGCGATCAGCCGTTTCGCATCCACGTGACCGCCGGCTGGCGCCCGGGCGCCGACGGTCGTCCGGAAGCGGCATTCTGGACCGTGGGCGAAGTGGCCGATCGCATTCCGGGCAGCGACCTCGATGCGGCGCTGACGACTGCCAGCGGTGAGGTGGTGGCCAGCGCGCGCGCGCGCATCACGCCGGGGACGGTGAGCGTGCTCCTGCCTCTGATGCCGAGCCGGCCGTTGGAGCCCGGCGACTACATGATCCGGGTGCGCAGCCAGATGCCAGGCGGGGCCGAAACCGTCACGGTGCCAATCGTGCTGCCGGCTGCGTCGGCGGCGTCGGGCGCGGTTTTCGTCCGTCGCGGTCCGCAGACGGGCAACAAAGACACGCCGACGGCCGATCCGCGGTTTCGCCGGAGCGAACGGGTCCGCGTCGAGGTGCCGTCCGCGACGCCGGCCACCGGCGCGCGGCTCCTCGACCGCACGGGCAAGCCGACGCCGGTCCCGGTCGCGTCCGGCACGCGAAACGACGCCGACGGCTCGCGCTGGGCCACGGCCGATTCTCGCGCTGGCGCCGCTTGCGCCCGGAGATTATGTGGTTGAAGTGATGGCCGAGTCGACGCGGACGCTGGTCGCGTTTCGCGTGGTGCCCTAGAGGTTCAGGGTTCCCGGTTCAGGCTGCCGTCTTACGTTCCGTGTTCTACGTTTTGCGTTTGGCGTTTGGCGTTTGACGTTTGACGTTTGACGTTTTGCGTTTGCCGTCTACTACCCGCCGCCGAGATCGAAGCTCAGCGTCCAGGGCTTGAGCGGCTGCTTGTCGGTTCCGAGAATCCCGTCGCCAAGCTCGATGCGGATCGTCCGGAACCGCTCGAGCGGCTTCGTGAACTTCAGCTCCAGCACACGGCCGACCGCGTTGTACTGCGTCGAGAACTCCGCGGTCGGCGTCGTCGGCTCGCCGCGCTCGGCGGTTTGCGACTCGAGGTAGCGCGCGATCACGTGCCCTTTGATGGTTGACTGATCGATGTCGCGCGAGAACTGAATCCGGACGCTGGTGCTCATCGAGACGTCGGTTTCGTCCTGCGTGGGCGCGCTGAACACCACCTCGGGCGCCGGCGCGGCCGACACCCGAATCGGCTCGGTCTCGACCGGCGGTATGTCGGTCGGCGCCCTGCCGAGCTGGATGCTGTCGGGGGCGACGTCGAGCCACAGAAGCCCGCGGCCCATGCGCACTACACCGGTGATCTCGAGCCACCGCCCGGTGTCGATTCGCGCGTCGAGCGAGAGGTTGAAGCCTTTGCCCTTCGGCTGCGCGCCGGTCACCCAGACGGCCGAGTCGGCCGATCGCAGGACGAAATCGTATCGCGTCTTGCCCGGCGAATCCGGCAGGTCGCCGAACAGATTCCTCCCGCCGAACTGGCCGACAATGGTCACCTTCTGATCGAGATAGCGGCCAGGGTTCATCGTGATCGCGCGGATCGACGGCACAGACGGCACCTGCGCCTGCGTCACCGCCGTGGCGACGATGGCGGTGATTTCGCCGGGGCGCGGCCATGGACCGCCCTCATCGAGGTTGAACGTGCGCTTCAGATCGAACCCGCTGAGCTGAGGTTCGTCCGGCTTCATGCGGCCGATGTCCCAGAATTCGCCGCGGATCTCATCGAGGCCGTCGGGGGCCGGTCCCTTCGACAGCAGGCGGATGGATCCGCTGTCGTCTGACACGCGCAGCCCGGTATCGGTGGTGCTCACGGTGCCGACCAACATGATCGGCCGGCCGTGATAGAAGCCAGGGTAGGCCATGAGCGCCGCGATGTTGGTCGATCGGCGCGTCGCTGTCTGCGCGGAGGCGGCCGCGGCGACGGCGAGGACAGCGAGGACGAGAACCGTAAGGCGTTTCATTCTGTGTGGTGCGGCGATCGGACCCGCGGCCCTACATCACTTTCTTCTGGGCCTGACGGGCCAGCAACACGGCCAGTCCGACAAAGAGGACTGCGCCCGCGATGTAGCCGCTCGTGCCCTCATGCAGAAATGGTACCAGATTACCCACGTTCTTCAGGCTCGCCAGAAACGCGAACGCAAATTGTGGCAACCAGTCGGGCTTGTCGGCAGTGAGCCCTACGATTATCGCAAATAGGATTCCGCACAGCGAGCCTCCGGCGATGAGACCAGAGCTGAACAGCGTGCCGGAGCTCACGTCCGACTCCTGCGGCGCGCCAGTCTTCCGTTCCACGTAGGCGCGAACGAGCCCGCCGACGAAGATCGGCGCCGTGGTCGCGATGGGCAGGTACGAGCCGACGGCGAACGACAGCGAACGGATGCCGCAGAGCTCGAGCGTGACCGAGATGAAGATGCCAACGAGCACGAGTCCCCACGGCAGATTCTGATTCAGCAGGCCCTTGATGATCGTCGCCATCAGCGTCGCCTGCGGCGCCGCCATTGCGGCTGTGCCGATGCCGTGAGACCCGATCACGGCCGGATCGGCGAACGTCCGATCCAGGTACAGCGTCGTCCAGCCAATCACGAACGCCGAGGTCACCACTCCGATCACCAGTCCAATCTGCTGGTAGATGGGTGTCGCGCCGACCAGATACCCGGTCTTCAAATCCTGGGACGTCCCGCCCGCGTTTGCCGCGGCGATGCAGACGACGGCGCCCACGCAGAGCGCGATGGGCCCGTAGGCGTTGCCGGTCCAGCCGAGCGCGACGAACATCAGACACGTCAGGATCAGCGTGGCGATCGTCATGCCGGAAATCGGATTCGACGAGGTGCCAATCAACCCGGTGATGCGTGAGGACACGGTCACGAAGAGGAAGCCGAAGATGATCACGAGGATGGCCGCCAGCCAGTTGCCCTGCATCGGCATCTTCGGTGCGACGGCCAGGAAGATCGCGAGCAGCAGCGATCCGCCGATCACGAAGGCGGTAGGCAGGTCGCGCTCGGTCCGGAGCGTTGCACCCGCTCCGGCGCCCGCGCCGAAGTCCTTGATCCCTTCGCGAGCGGACGCGACGATCGTCGGCAGCGTTCGTGCGAGGGTGATCAGGCCGGCTGCAAGCACGGCGCCCGCGCCGATGTAGCGGATGTACGCACTCCACAACTGACCGGCCGCCATCTCCCTGATCAGGAACGGCATGCCAGTCGCCGGGTTGTTCACGTAGTTGGGATGAATCGGTGGAAACGGGACGTCGATGTTTGCGCCGAGAATCGTCAGCAGCGGCAGCAGGACGAGCCACGACAGGACACCGCCGGCGAACATCGTGCTGGCGATGCGCGGACCGATGACGTAGCCAACGCCCATGTACTCGGGCGAGATGTCCACATTCAGCGTCGCATTCGGAAACTGGCTGCTTCGCGGCGTGGAGTAGTCGAGCTGCTGCACGAAAAGGTTGAAGACCCACGAGAGCGCTTTCCAGAGGGCGCCAACACCGACGCCGGCGAACACCATCGCCGCCAGCTTGCCGCCCTTCTCTCCGGCGACGAGCACGTCCGCGCAGGCCGTGCCCTCGGGGTAGGGCAGGACGCCGTGTTCCTTGACGATGAGCGCGCGGCGGAGGGGAACCATCATGAGGACGCCGAGAATGCCGCCGGCAAACGCGAGCATCGCGATCTGGTAGTAGTTGAAGTAGGCCGGGCCGTCCGGCGTGAGAAAAATCAAGGCGGGAATCGTGAACACGACGCCGCCGGCCACCGATTCGCCGGCCGACCCGATCGTCTGGACGATGTTGTTTTCGAGGATCGTGGATCCGCCGAGGCGTTTGAGGACCGAGATCGCGAGCACGGCGATCGGAATCGACGCGCTGACGGTCAGGCCCGCCCGCAGGCCTAGATAAACCGTAGAGGCACCGAACAGCAGCCCGAACAGCACGCCGATGATGATGGCTTTCAGCGTGAACTCGGCGGGCGATTGCGACGGGGAGATGTAGGGCTGAAACGCCCGGGGCTGCTGCGGCGAAGCGGCGGAAGTGGCCATGACGCCGGATATTAGCACTAAGCTTTTGCTACAATTCTTGTGAGTTTGTGAAAAACCAGAACAAAGCGTCGGACAAGGCCCTGGAGAAAGTGAAGACGAGGAGCCAGGCCGGCAAGAGCGGCAGCGACCAGGTGTCGGAACTCACGACCAACCGCCTGTCGGTCTACCTGCGCTGCCTCAACGCCCTGGAGGAGGCCGGCGTCCGCACGATCTCCTCGCAGGCGCTCGCCGAGCAGTTTCATCTGAATGCGGCCCAGATCCGCAAGGACCTGGCGTACTTTGGCGAGTTCGGCGTCCGGGGCGTCGGCTACTACGTCCGCGATTTGAAGCGCCACCTTCGCCAGATTCTCGGCCTCGATCGGAAGCTCCGCGTGGCGATCGTCGGCGCCGGCAACCTGGGGCTCGCGCTGGCCGACTACCCGGGCTTCCGGCAGGAAGGCTTCGAGATTCTGGCGCTCTTCGACACGCTCAGCTCGAAGGTCGGCCAGCAGTCGCGCGGCGGCGTCGCCATCCACGACATCCACGATCTGAAGAAGATCGCGCGGCGCGACGGCATCAGCATTGCCGTCATCGCCGTCCCCGCCGCCTTCGCTCAGCACGTCGTCAATCTGGTGGTGGCAGCGGGGATCAAGGCGGTGCTCAATTTTTCGCCTGGCGCCCTGGACGTGCCGCCCGACGTGAAGCTCAAGAGCGTGGACCTGACCGTCTCGCTCGAGAGCCTGTCGTTCTTCCTGGCTCGGGCCGATGCCGAGGGCTAAGCCGCGCCTCTCCCACGTCGATGCCCGAGGCCGCGTCAAGATGGTGGACGTGGGCGAAAAGCCTGCGACCAGGCGCGAAGCGATTGCGCGGGGCTCGATCAGCATGTCGCGCGACGCGTTGGCGCTGGTGCGCCGCGGCCGGGTGAAGAAGGGCGATGCACTGCAGGCGGCGCGCCTGGCCGGCATCATGGCCGCGAAGCAGACCTCCGCGCTCATTCCGCTCTGCCATCCGCTGCCGCTCTCGAGTGTCCACGTCGAGCTGACCCCCACCGCGCGTGGGTACGACATCGAAGCGCGTGTCAGCACGACCGCGCAAACGGGCGTCGAAATGGAAGCGCTCACGGCCGTATCCGTCGCGGCGCTGACGGTGTACGACATGGTGAAGGCGGTCGACAAAGCGATGGTGATCGGGAACGTCCGTCTCGTGTACAAGAGCGGCGGACGGACGGGGGTGTACGAGAGGAAGGAAGGGCAGGAAAGGCGGGTCAGGCGGGAGAAGAGGTGAAGCTCAGGAACTTCCTGCCCGTCCCGCCCCTCCGGCCTTTCCTGCCCCTCCTCTCTTTCGTCGCCCTCGTCTTCGTCCTCACCATCCTGCCAGACCTGCCCTTCCCGCCCGTCCCTCCCGCCGCGTTCGCGCAATCCCCGTCGATACCTCCCGCCGCGTCGAAAGCGCCCATCTACACCTACCGCATCGTGAACACCTATCCGCACGATCCCGGGGCCTTCACGGAAGGCCTCGAATACCGCGACGGATTCCTGTACGAGAGCACGGGCCTCAACGGGCGCTCGTCGATTCGGAAAGTGAAGGTTGAGACTGGCGAGGTGTTGCAGCAGCGCGCTCTCGGCCGCGAGTATTTCGGGGAAGGCATCACTTTCTGGAACGGCGAGCTCTTCCAGCTCACGTACACCACGGAGGTGGGGTTCGTCTACGACGCCGCGACATGGGCGCCCCGCCGGACGTTCGCCTACAAGGGCGAGGGCTGGGCGCTGACGCACGACAGCACCGGACTGATCATGAGCGACGGCACCGCCGACCTGCGGTTCATCGATCCCGCGACATTCCGCGAGCGCCGCCGCGTCACCGTCAGCGACGGTGGCATGCCGATCAAGTACTTGAACGAGCTGGAGTGGGTGAAAGGCGAGGTGTTCGCCAACATCTACACGACCGACTACATCGCGCGAATCAATCCCGCGACCGGAAACGTGACCGGCTGGATCGATCTGCGCGGGCTGCTCCTGGGCCGCCAGCCCGACGTGCTGAACGGCATCGCGCACGATGCGGCGCGCGACCGTCTGTTCGTGACCGGCAAGCTCTGGCCCAGGCTCTTCGAGATCACCCTCGCACGCCGACCGTAGCCCGAGTCCCCAGCCCCCAGTCCCTAGCCCCTAGCCCCGATTAGAACACCCGCGCCGACGGCACGGGCCACCACCGGATCTGAATCTTGCCGATGATGTACTTCTTCGGCACCATTCCCCAATGGCGGCTATCGGAGCTGTTGTTGCGATGGTCGCCCATCACGAAGTAGTAGCCCTCGGGAATCACCTGCGGACCCCAGTCGTCGTGGCTGCGGTACTCGGCCGGCACGTAGTCGTCGCGCAGCGGGATGTCGTTGACGTACACCTGGCCGTCGAGAATGCGAACCGTGTCGCCTTCTTCGGCGATGACGCGCTTGACGAAGGATTTCTCCGGGTTGAGCGGGTAGTACAGCATGACGATGTCGCCGCGACGCGGGTCGCCGATGCGATACGCCAGCTTGTTGACGAGGAGCCGGTCCTGATCCTCGAGCGTGGGGGCCATGCTCTGGCCTTCGACGCGCGCCACCTGGACCACGAACGTCACGATCAGCACGGCATACACCGCGGCCGACAGCAGCGTCTTCACCCAGGCCATGAGTTCTTCCTGCACCTGGGCCAGTCGGATGCCCGGACTCGTCAGCCGGAGCGCCTGTGGCTCGTCGGCGGCGAGCTCGTGGGCAAACGGCGCCGTGTCGGGGCCCTCGACTGGAGCGAGCGGCCCGACTACAGCTTCAGATATTCGCGGAGCCTCCGCGTCTGCGTTCGGCTGACGGGAATCTCCGTCGCCTTCTCGTCTTTCATCCTCAGGATGTAGTTCCGATTGAACCAAGGGACGATCTCCTTGATCTTGTTGATGTTCACTAAGTGCGAGCGGTGGACGCGAAAGAAGACGCCCGGGTCGAGCCGCTCGTGCAGCTCGTCGAGCGTCCGGTAGTTCGACGTGCCGACGTGCTTGCCGGCAGCGACCGTAATGACGTCGTCGGCGAGCGACGCGTAAACGATTTCCTCGGCCTGCACCAGCAGGAACCGCTCGCCGACCTTGATCGCTAGACGTTCGCGGCGGCTCCGACGTTCCGCGACTCGTTCGACGATCTGTTCCAGCTGGGCCGTGGTGATGCCCGTCGCGTCGTTGTTTCCAGGGCTTCCCGGGCCTCCCGTGGCCCGGTCGGTCGACCGCTCGAACGCCACGAGCCGTCGCGCGCGCTGGACGGCCACCTCCAGCCGCGCCGGATCGACCGGCTTCAAGATGTAGTCGACCGCGTTGACTTCGAATGCCTCGATCGCGTGCTGGTCGTATGCCGTCACAAAGATGATATGCGAGGACGCACTCGCGTCGATCATCCGTCGGGCGACCTCGAACCCGGTCAGCCCCGGCATCTGCACGTCGAGAAACACGATGTCGGGCTTCAGCCGATC
The DNA here is from genome assembly GCA_963755195.1 of uncultured Acidobacteriota bacterium. Lineage (GTDB taxonomy): Bacteria > Acidobacteriota > Vicinamibacteria > Vicinamibacterales > CAVVIG01 > CAVQJU01. Next base: position 659,831 of record CAVWIZ010000006.1, read on the forward strand.
GATCGTCGTGACGGCTTCGACGCCGTTGCCCGCCTCGCCGACGACCTCCACGCCGCCCAGTTGACCCAGCAGGAAGGCGAGCTCGTCGCGCGCCAACTGCTCGTCGTCGACGAGAACCGCTCGCAGGTCCATGCTACGCGGTCACGCGTTCGGGAATCGAGAGCTCTGGAATCTCGAGGGTCACCGACGTGCCCTGGCCTGGCGCGCTTTTCAGCTTGAGCTGGTAGTGTGCGCCGTAGATGGTGCGCAGGCGCTCGTTGACGTTGCTCAGGCCGATGCCGCCTCCGAGCGCCATGCCGAGCCGCTCGTCGGTCATTCCCAGACCGTCGTCCAGCACTTCGATGATCGCGTGGCCGTCGCGCAGCCGGCTGGCGATCGTGATCTGTCCGCCTCCGACCTTCGGAGAGAGGCCGTGCTTGATGGAGTTTTCGACAAGCGGCTGGAGGATGAGACTCGGCACGATGACGTCGAGCGTTGCCGGATGGATCTGCTTGATCACGCGCAGCTGCGGTCCGAACCGGATCACTTCGATGTGCAGGTACTCGTCGATCGCCTCGAGCTCTTCGCGCAGCGAGACGAAGTGGTCCGTGGCGCGCAGCAGCCGCCGCAGCAGGCCCGAGAGCTTCGTGATGAGCACGCGCGCTGTTTCCGGCTGCGTGCGGATGAGCGACGAGATCGACGTGAGCGTGTTGAAGAGGAAGTGCGGGTTGATCTGGTTGGCGAGCGCTTCCAGCTTGGCGGCGAGCAGGAGCTTTTCCTGCTCCTGCAGGCGGTGTTCGATGCGCGCGTTGTTCCAGATCTTGATCGGCGTCGCCACGGCGATGACCGTGACGAGCAGGATGGCGACCATCAGCCAGACCGACGGCGGCGAGCCCGGCGCCAGATAGAACAGCCGGTGGAAGCGGGCGCCGACGACCTGGCGAATCACCTCGAGTCCGATGGGCGCCAGCAGCAGCACCACCTGCCAGTCCACCGTCACCGAGCGAATCATCTGCCACGCGCGCTTGTGGAGCCCGGTGAAGACGAACGGCGAGAAATGCCAGAGCGCCTCGGCGGGGCACACCTCGCGCAGGCCGCCGCCGGCGAAGCCGCAGCCGATGGCGAAGAACGGGGCGATGAACTCGCCGTTGAACAGGGGTGGAATGCCGACCAGCGCGCCGACGATGACGCCCGCATAGGGGCCGTCGATGAGGCCGGCCAGGAACGCGCCTTCGAGCGTGAGATCGGCCGCCTGATAGCCCAGCAGGAGCCGCGCGGCCACGCCGGCCAGCAGCAGCCCGCCGAGGCTCAACGCGAAGGTGAGGCGGTCGGGTGACGGCCGCTGCTCGAAGATCAGAAAGTGCCGGAAGCGCCGGAACCGCACCAGAACCGTGGCCGCGGCGGCCATCACGGCCAGCTTCACGAGCAACGTCGTGAGCAGGAACTGGTCGACCGAGAGAGACGTCGGCCCGGGCATTGATTTACATTGATCTTATCGGCCGGGTAAACTGAGGGCAATGGCTGTGATTCGACCGCTCCTGATCGGATTTGCGACAACGCTCAGACATCTGTTCAAGAAGCCGATCACGGTGAACTATCCGGAACAGAAGTTTCCGATGTTCCCCAAATATCGCGGCAAACAGGTGCTCATGCGCGACGAGAACGACCTCGAGAAGTGCGTCGCCTGCGGCCTCTGTTCCGTGGCCTGTCCGGCCGACGCCATCTACCTCGAGGCCAAGGAGAACGACGGCAGCGTCCAGGCCGGACCGCGCTACGCCTCGGTGTACCAGATCCACAAGACGCGCTGTATTTTCTGCGGCTACTGCGAGGAAGCGTGCCCCGTCGGCGCCATCTTCATGGGCAAGGATTACGAGCTGGCGGTCTACAGCAAAGACGACTTCGTCTGGGACAAGAAGGACCTGCTCGTGCCGGCGGCGACTGCACCGGCACAGGCGGGACAGAGTAGGGCTTAGGGCAAAGGGCTCAGGGCTGGACACCAGCTCTCGGCCCTCAGCCCTCAGCCCTGCACTCCCCCCATGATGATTGGCGCACTCGGCGACGTCCATGGCGAATTCGAGACCGTGCAGCAGATCATGACGCGGCACGCGGACGTGCCGCTCTGGCTGCAGGTCGGCGACGTCGCCACCAACGACGGCGAGTACTTCACGCCGATCGCGCCTCTCTACTGGATCAAGGGCAACAACGAAGACTTCGATGTCATCGCCGCGGCCATTGCCGGCCACCCGCCCGCGCCGACGCTGCACTACTTGCGCAACGGCGCCTTGCACCATGTAGGGCCGTGGCGCGTCGCCGCGCTCGGCGGCACCTTCGCGCCGAGCTGGTATCACGCGCCGGTCTCCGCGCTTCCGGCGTCCAAGGGCCGCAAGACGACGGCCGCGTCCGCGAAATTGGGGAAGAGTCGCGACGACAAGCGGCGGCATTTCGTGAAGGACGAAGTCCTGGCGTGCAAGGCGCTCGCCGGCATCGACGTGTTCCTGACGCACGAGGCGCCGCGCCCGTTCTACCCGGCCGGCCGACGTATCGATGCCGGGAAGACGGTGATTAACGACATTCTGACGGCCATGCGCCCGCGCCTGCATCTGTTCGGCCACCACCACGAGTTCACGGACTCCGAACGCAAGGGTATCCGCTCGATTGGCCTGGATATCGTCACCAAGTCCTACCTGTTGATCCACGCGGAAACCTTCCGTTGCGAGCGACTGGACACATGACGGATTGGATAATTGGGTAATTGGGTAATTTGGTAATTGGGTGCCGGATCACGCCCAATTACCCGATTACTCGGTTACCCAATTACTCAATTACCGGATTCGGTGTTCCTGATGTATAGTCCCGAAGTCACTGATGGCCCTCTTTGATCATCATTCTTCGCGGGAAAGCGAAGATTTCCTCGGATCGGACGTCGCCACCCGGGCGTTGTCGGTCACGGTCGTCGAAAACGACTTCGTCGAACGCGTGTACGAGAACATCGCGTGGGCCTACGACCTGACCTTCGGGCCGACACTCCACCCCGCGCGGGTCCAGGCGATTGCCCGGATGGCCATCGGTTCAGGCGACCGCGTGCTCGAGGTGGGCGTCGGCACGGGCATCAACGCGGCCCTGTATCCGCGTGATTGTTCGGTCACCGGCATCGACTTCTCGGGATCGATGCTCGAGAAGGCGCGCGATCGGATTGCCCGCAAAGGCATCCGCAATGTCCGCCTGCTCGAAATGGACGCGGCCGCTCTCAAGTTTGCCGACGACACGTTCGACATCGTGTACGCGCCATACGTGATCAGCGTCGTCCCCGACCCGGTGGCCGTCGTTCGCGAAATGTACCGCGTCGCCCGTCCGGGCGGCCGCATCATCGTCCTGAATCACTTCCGCAGCCCGAACCCGACGCTCGCCTGGATCGAACGCGTCATTTCGCCCTTCACCGTGCACATCGGCTTCAAGTCGGACCTGGACCTGCCCGCGTTTCTGGCCCAGGCCGGGCTCAGTCCCGTGTCGATCGAGAAGGTGAACGTCCCGCAGGATCTGGTCGCTCATCACCTGCGTCAAAGACTAGCGGCACTCTCGAATCGGGTAATTGAGTAATCGGGTAATTTGGTAATTGCCCGATCAATTGCCAACCCGACGAACCCAGCCAATTACCCAATCCAATTACTCAATTGCCAAATTACTCGATTACCCAATCAAGGATCCGTGTCGCCGCGACGTCGGCGCCATCGGTGCGCGGCCGCTCGGGGGCCGGAGGCTGCGCGAGCAGCGCGTGGACGGCGTCGGTCCAGCGGCCGGCGAGAAGGTCGGGCTGCGCGATGTAGCGGCAGCGCAGCACGCGCGGCATCTCGGCGACAAACACGTCGTACTCAACGAAACGCCCGCGCGACGTGTAGAGCAGCGGCGCGCCGCTCGCCACGCACTCCGACACGATGCCGTAGCCGGGCTTGCTGATCACGACATCGGCGGCGGCGACCAGATCCTGGTGGGTGAGGGGAGCGGGCAGCGCCGACTCGGCCGACCACACGGTCAGGCCCTCTGATTTGGCGATGGCGCCGTATGGGATGTCCAGCCCGTGGCCGCCGAACGACGCGAGCACGAAGGGACGATCGCCGGAGATGCCGAGGTGTCGCCGCGTCTCCTCCCGGTCGCGCGTCGAGCGTCCCGCGATGAACGGGATATCCGACGTGACGGCCGCCATCGGTTCGAACCCACCGTGCATCGGCAGCCGAAGCGCGTGCGTGGCGGCGGCGTAAGCGTCGCGGATCGTGCCGATGACGCCCGGCGCCAGGCGTTCGAATGTGTCGTAGCCGCGGTAGATCCAATCCCACGTGAAGTTCCCGATGGCCACCGACGTCACGCCCGCGCGCGCCGCGGCGGCGCAGGCGAGGGGCGGGATGTCTCCCAGCACGATCGTGGCGCGCCTCGAGCGGAGGAACGACGCTTCGGCGTCGACCCGCGCCGCGAACGTGCCGTAGAACCGTCCCGCGTCGAGCGCCGTTTCGCGCTCGTCGAGGTTGAGGCTGTCGGTCTGGACGACGCCGACGTCGGTGTCGAGCGGCACCAGCTCGATCGTCGGCGGCGCCGTCGCTCGAAACAGCCAGGGCGGTGCCGAGGTTCTCACGATGAGCGTGGCATCTGGCCGCCGCGCGGCAAGCACGCGAAGCAGCGCGATGCTGCGCGACGCATGGCCGAACCCATGCCCGGAAATATAGAAGACGATGGTCACGGTTTCCAAGGTGCTCGGCGGTCACGGTTTTCAAGGTGCTGGGCGGTCACGGTTTCCAAGGTGCTTGGCGGTCACGGTTTCCAGGGTGCCGGGTGGTCACGGTTCCCACGGTGCTTCGCGGCCACGGTTCTCAAGGTGCTCGGCGGCCACGGTTTCCAAGGTGCTGGGCGGTCACGGTTCCCACGGTGCTTCGCGGCCACGGTTCTCAAGGTGCACGGCGGTCACGGTTTCCAACGTGCTCGGCGCTCACAGCCGAAGCCAAGAAGGTACTCTGGAAACCGTGGCCGCCGAGCACGTTGGAGACTGTGGCCGTCGAGCACGTTGCAGCCGTGGCCGTCGAGCACGTTGGAGACTGTGGCCGTCGAGCACGTTGGAGACCGTGACCGCCGAGCACGTTGGAGCCGTGACCGCCGAGCACCTTCGTGGTTGCTACCACCAGCGCCGCTGCCACACGAGTTGGATGCCGCCCTGCTGGTCCCAGTCCTGGCGGCCGTATGGCTGGCGCGCGTAGTAGCTGGCCTTGACCGTGACGTCGCGAGTCATCCGGAATCCCGCGGTCAGCTCGGACGCCCTTTGCGACGGCTGCGCGCCAAACACGACGCCGGTCCCGCGGACTGGCGACGAGGTGCCGTCCTGCCGTCCCGCGACGAACCATCGCGGCGCCAGCGTCTGTATTCCCTGGATGAACCAGGTGTACGCGGTCTCATCCGCGCCGGAGGTCGTGAACGTATGCGTACACGAACTCACCGGCGAGTTTCGTATAGCGGACGGCGTACTCGCCCTCAAATCCCAAGAGTGTGAGAACCCGATCGCCCGGCGGGGCCGACGGCGACAGCTCGCTGCTCGTGAGATAGGCGCCGTGCGCGAACGACACGCCGAGGCGCAGGCCAATCACCGGCGTGATGCCGCCGCCCGCTTCAAACACCGGCGTGGCGCGCGGATTCGTGGAGACGCCGGCGATGCTGATGCGCACCGGCGACGAATTGACGACAGCGGCTCGCCCATCCCAGCGGCCGGTTGAGATCGTCACCACCGCACCGAACGGATAGGTGGATGCGATTGCGGGGACACGCGCGCCGCCGGTGTCGAACGGCAGCATCGGCGCAAAGTAGTTCAAGTGCGCCGCAATCGTCGGATTGGCTTTGGGGTTCGTGTCGAACAACCCGAGGCCGACGGGCGATGCGATGTAGCCGGCATCGGCGCGCACCGCCACCGGTCCGTTCCGCTCGTAGCGCAGGCTGGCCTGGTAGAGCTGAGCGTCCCAGGGCGGCGGCGCCGCCGTGGCCGGCGATGGACGCGCCAGCCGGAACCACGGCCTGACGTAGAGCTGCCAGCCGCGGCCCATCTGCGCCGTGCCGACGATATCGACGACGATCTGGGGACGGTCCGAGACGTTGTCGCCACGGAACAGGTCCACGCCAATTGTCGTGTCGAGACCAATCCGCTTGTAAGGTGTTTGGGCGGAAGCGTCCGCGGCGCAAAGCAGCAGCACGAGCGGGAGGATGCCGCCGGCTTTACGCATGCACTTTCTCGACGAAGATCTCGCCTGATTCGGAGACGACGCCTGGCAGCGGCGTTGGCCAGCGCGCCGACGACTTCGGCGTGAAATTCAGTGCCGGCGCACGCGCCACAGCTCGTGAAGCGCCTCGCTCGAGGGCCGCGCACCGCGGTAGGCGCGCGCGCTCGTGATGGCGTCGTACGCATCCGCGACGTGCACGATGCGCGCGGCGAGCGGGATGTCGTCGCCGCGCAGGCCGTGCGGGTAGCCGCGGCCGTCGGGCCGCTCGTGGTGGAGCTCGACGATCGGGATGTGCGGCAGGAGGAACGGCACCGACTTGAGGATGCGCGCGCCGAGCACCGGGTGCTGCTTGATGATGTCGAACTCCGCCGAGGTGAGCGAGCCCGGCTTGCGCAGCACCTGCGTCGGGCACGCCGATCTTGCCGATGTCGTGCAGGAGCGCGCCGAGGCGGATGACTTCGATGCTCCTCGTCCGGCAGGTGCAGGGCATGCGGCCGATGGCCACCGACAGCACGCTCACGCGTTCGGAATGGCCGGCCGTGTACGGGTCGCGCGCGTCGAGCGCGGTCGCGAGCGCGCGAATCGCGCCGGTGTAGGCGGCCTGCGTCTGCTCTTCGGCCGTGGCCACCGAGGCCATCAGCGCGTTGAACGTGTCGGTCAGCGCGTCGATTTCGCGGCTCGATCCGGTCAGCGGCCAGCCGGGCGCTGACGTCGCGCGAGGCGGTCATCTGCGCCAGCGAGGCGGACAGGCGCCCCACCGGCTCCGTGATCATGCGCGCCAGCCAGAAGCTCGCCGCCAGGGCGAGCGCGGTGGCGCCGACGGCGATCGCCAGCAGGCGCTCCATGGCGGTGCGGGTCGCCGCGCGTGACGACTCGTCGATCGATCCGAGGGCGTAGAAGCTGGTGTCGCCGACCTCGACGAGCCGGCGGAACGCATGCGACTCGCCATCGAGCGTGATGATGCCGACGCCCGCGCGCGTCGACCCCACCGCCGATTCGAATTGCCTGGCCGCTTCAGGCGGCAGCGTGCTGGCGACGAGCAGTCCGTCGCTCACGATCGCCGTCCGCGCGTTGGCCAGCGTGCCAAGCTCCTGGGCGTACCCCTGGTCGAGGGTCGTCGCCAGAAACAACGTGCCGATCGCGATGTCTTCGAGCTGGAACGGCACCGAGACCACCCGGAACAACGTGCCGCTCATGCGTGACGACGCCGTCCCGCCGATGGCGCTCCGTGCCGACGGCAACCGTGACCTGGCGGTCGCGCGGCCAGCGGTCCGCGAGGCGGCCCGCCGCCGCCAGCGTGCGATGCCGGACGTCGGTGAGGACGATGGCGTCCGATTCGATTCGCGCCGCCACCGCCTCGAGCTGCCGGCGAATCGTGGTCAGCCACTGCTCCCGTTCGGCGTCGGTGCTCGTGAGGGCCTCGGCGTTGAAGGTGTCGACCGCCGCTTTCAGATTTGAATTCTCCGCCAGCGCGGCGACCTGTTCGCCGCAGCTCACGCTGGCGCCGGGTTTCGATGGCCGCGAAGATCCGCTGGCCCGATTCCAGGTTGGTGGCCACCGACTGCCGGACCTGATCGCGGACGCTCACCATGACGACGACGAAGACCGACGACGAGCAGCAAGGCGGCGGTGGCGAACGTCACCGCCAGCGTCTTCACCAGCAGACGCGGCGGCCGGCGCCGTTCGATCACGGGACGTCCTCGACCGGCACGGTCAGATTCGACCGATGTCGTTCGTCCGGCCTCGACGCGGACCGTCACCGTCCGCTCACCGACGCGCTCGTGCCACCCGATGAGCGTGTACCGCCCGGGCGGGACCTTCGGGAGCTCGAACGTGCCGTCCACGGCGGGAATCACGAAGTACGGATGATCGAGCACGAGGATCGTCGCGCTCATGTGCGAGTGAATGTCGCAGAACACCTTCACCAGGCCGGGCTTCGTGAATCGCTGGACGCGCGTCTGGCCTCGCGGATAACGGCCGAGATTGAAGTTTGCGGCCGACGACAGGGAGAAGACGTTGTGGAAGAACGGATCCGCGTTGGGAAAGTCGACTGTCGATCCTTTCGTGATCGCCAGCACGTGCGGCACGAAGGTTTCGTTCTCCTGGCGCAGCTCGACAGTCGTGAGCGGCAAGGCGCCGGCAAACGCCGGGTCTTTCAGGTAGACGACGACGTTTCGGATTTCAGGTGTCGCGGGAGCATCGTGCTTGCCGATCGTGCGCGACGGGTACACGTTCGAGGGCAGCGGCGCCCGCACGCGCGCGGTCAGCTTGACTCGGCCCGCGATCGCGCCCGCAGCCGGCGCCTGCGCGCCGGTCGTCGCCGCCGTGGCGGCGGCGCACGCGAGTGCAACAGCGTGCAGTAAGGCGACGCGACAGCGCACGGATCATTTTACGTTGGCGCCTGACTCGGGCGGCAGCGCCACGCTCAGAACCTCTGCGAGCGTGTGCACTGGAATGAAACGGATCGCGGCATGGGTAATTGGGTAATTGGGTAATTGGATAATCGGATAATCGGCGTAATCGAATGATCGGGCCGTGGAGTCAGCAGCAACGATAGCCACCCAATTACCCAATTACCCAATTACCCAATTACCCAATTACCCGATTACCCAATGTTTCGTTTGTTAACACCCGCCCCGTCCCGCGCGTCCGTATGGTTAGCAGCCGTGTGACCTCCGTGCCCGGTGACGTCGCGCATCTCGTGGAAGCCGCCAGGAGGGGGGACCGCGCCGCGTTTGGCGAGCTGTACACGAGGTTCGCGCGGATGGTGCACGGAATCCTGCTGAGCCGTGGCGCTCGTGGCGACGTCGACGATCTGGTGCAGGACGTGTTCGTGACCGCCATGCAACGGCTGGGGACACTGCGCGACCCACAGGTATTCGGCGCCTGGCTCGCGGCCATCGCGCGGAACCGGGCGTCCGATCACCGGCGCCGCGCGCCGCAGACCGTCGAGCTGACTGACGAGGTGGGCAGAGCGGACCCCGATCGTACCGAGGCGCTGGAGGTGCTGGCTGTCATCCGCACGTTGCCGGAAGCCTACCGGGAAACGCTGGTGCTGCGGCTCGTCGAGGGGATGACCGGTCCGGAGATTGCCGCCCGCACGGGACTGACCCCGGCGTCGGTTCGCGTGAACCTTCATCGCGGCATGATGCAGCTTCGCGAACGTCTGGGAGCCCTGGCACAAAGGCTATGAACGACGACTACTTGTGGGACAAAAGCGGCACGCCCGATCCGGATGTCGCACGGCTGGAACGCCAGATGGCGTCGCTGGCGCAGCAGGACCCGCCGCCCCGGTTTGCGCTGCCGGAGCATTCGCGCCGCAGGGTGGTCACGCGAGCGTTGTTGGCCGCGGCGGCTGTGCTGGCGATCGTGGCCGTGGGCGTCAGCCTCCTGCGCCGATCGCCATCGAACGCTCCGGGTTGGGAAGTGACCCGGGTCGCGGGCGCGCCGACGATTGGCTCGCGGCGGATGGCTGACCAGACACAGTGGCCCGTCGGCGGTTGGCTCGAGACCGACGATCGATCCGCCGCCAGCGTCAAGGTCGGCGCCATCGGTCAGGTGAGCGTCGAGCCGGGCACGCGGCTCCGCCTGCTGAGCACCAGCGACGGCGATCACCGTCTCCACCTCGAACGCGGCACGCTGCGCGCGACCATCTGGGCGCCGCCCGGCCAGTTCTTCGTTGAAACCGCCTCGTCGACCGCCGTCGATTTGGGATGTGCCTACACGCTGACGATGGACGATGAAGGCGCGGGGCTGGTCAGCGTGCTGGTGGGATGGGTCGGCTTCGAGTGGCGCGGCCGCGAAGCGTTCATACCGGCCGGGTCGGCGTGCGCGACGCGCCCCGGCAGGGGACCGGGCACGCCGTACAACGAGCGCGTGTCGCCGGCCTTCCGCGAGGCTCTGCAGACGATCGATTTTACGAGCGGATCGCCGACGGTTGGGGCCGCGCTCTCGCTCGTCCTGGCGGAGGCGCAGGAACGAGACGAGGTAACGCTGTGGCACCTGCTGACGCGAGTGGATGGCGCCGCCGAGCGGGATCGTGTGTTCGATCGGCTCGCGCAATTCGTGCCGCCGCCGGCGGGCGTGACGCGCGACGGCATTCGTGCCGGCCGTCGGGACATGCTCGATGCATGGTGGGACGCCTTCGGACTCGGCACGGCGACGTGGTGGCGAACGTGGAAGCGGCCGCTCGATGGCAAGTGAGGACGGTGGTCGGTGGTTGGTGAACGGTGGTCGGTGAACCGTGAACCGTGAACGGTGAACCGTGAACCGTTGAACGATGATCGAAGGAGGAGTCATGAAACGTCGATTGACTGCATGCGTGGGAATCGTCATGGTGCTTTCCGTTCTGGGCGCAGCGCGGCCGGTACTGGCGGGCCCGCCGCTTCTGTGCCACCCCTACGACATCGGCACGGCGCTTTCGCTCCCGTGGCAGGGGCACGAGTGGTGGCCTGGCCGCGCCGACTACCAGGTCGCGAACCTGGTAGCCGAGACGCAGGCGCTGCTCACGCCGTCAACGCCGGTCATCGTTCGCATGGAGACGCTCCGGCGGGCGACGATCTACGCGACGCGGGATCGCGCCGTCGCGGCGCAGTTGCTGGCGACGGTGACCGAACGTGCGCGCTCACTCGAGCGTGATGGCCGGCCTGACGCGCTGGCCTGGCTCGACGCGGCGTATGTCACCGAAGCGCTGCGCGAAGTCTCGGAGCTCTCGATGATGACGAAGAGCACGCCGTTTGACGCCGCCGTCCGAGCCGTGGCAGGCCTCACCACTGGCGCCGACGGCTACGAGATGATTCTTGAAGAGCCTGGCCCTGCGTCCAGGCGAGGCGTCGATCGAGTTCGCCGCGGCGCTCATAGGGGCTCGCAACTACTCGAGCGCCGGGCCTCCGCCGGAGTTTGTCGAGCACGCGCGGAAAGCGCGCGCCGGCGCCGGCAAAGACGCGTTGCTCGCGCGAAACATGGACCATCTCTAAGAAGGGGCTGGGGCTAGGGACTGGGGACTAGGGTTGAGGGCTGATGGCTGCCCTAGTCCAGCCCTAGTCCCTAGCCCCTAGTCCCTGCGTGATCCCCTTTTTGGTACGTCCTTTCAGTACACGTAAGGCACAATCCGCCAGCGCACCTGCTTCCGGTAGCTCGCGTAGCCCGGGCCAAGGCTGGCTCCGAGCGACCGCTCTTCGAGCGGAATCGCGAGGATCAAGTAGAACGCGGAAATTCCCGCGAAGAACAGGCGATCGCCTGTCATGTGGGCCGGTCCGAACGTTGCCAGCAGCCAGCCCAGATAGAGCGGATGCCGCACCCACCGGTACGGGCCGGCGATTTGCAAGGTCTCGCCGCCGGGGTGGGGGCGAATGCCGGCCAGATCGAGTGCGTCAATCGTGCGCACGGCGCTCGCGACGATCAGCACGCCCGCGATCTGAACAGCGGCATGTGCGACGGCGAGCCAGCCGTGGACGTGGTACACCTCGCCACCGATCGGCTGCCACGCCGCGCAGACGGCAATCAACAGCAGGCTGGCCACCCAGACGTAGACGGACCGCAGGAGCCGGTCGGGCACCAGCCGTGCCAGCACAACCTTGACCCCATCGCGAGCGAACACGCTGTGGTGCGCGGCGAAGAGACTAAACAGGATCGCGTCGATCGGGATGGCCCGAGCGCTCGAGGCCGCCGCTCGCGACCAGACGATGACGAACGAGTACGCGAGGAATGCGAGGGCGCCCGCAAACAACGCGCCGCCCGTCCATTGAAAGACGCGCTCGAACGGGTTCAACTGGTCATCTCGTCGTCAGGTCATCTATTGTAGGACCTGTCATGAGGCATTCGATCGGTCCGAAGGTTGTCGTCAGCGGAATCGGCGTCGTCTCGCCGTTCGGAGTGGGCCGCGAACGGTTCTGGGACTCGGTCCGGCGAGGGTGCAGCGGGACGCGGACGATTACGGAGTTTGACGCGTCGGCATTCGCGAGCCAGGTGGCCGCGCCGGCGGATGGGGTCACGGTGGAAGATGTGCCGCCGCTCGACGGTGACGACATCTGGGATGCGGGCTACCGCGCCGATCCCAAGCGTTACTCGCGTGCCGCGTTGAACGGCGTGATCGCCGCCCGCGAAGCGTGGAAGGACGCCGGCCTGCGAATCGGCGAGCCCGATGCCGGCGTCATCGTCGGCAGCGGCGGTGGCGGCATTGACGTCGGCGAGCGGCAGTACGCCGATTTTTTCGGCGAGCGCACGCGGAAAGTGACGCCCTACGCGATTCCGGTGTCGATTGTCGGCATGGTGTCGAGCGAGATCTCGATCTCGCTCCGTCTGCACGGGATCAGCCACGTGCTGTCGTGCGGCTGTACGAGCTCGACCGATGCGATTGGCTATGCCGCCGCGCTCATTCGCTCCGGCGAGGCTGACGTGTTGTTGTCCGGAGGCACGGACGCCTGCGTCACGCCCGGCATGATGTTCGGCTTCTCGCGGATGAAGGTGGTGTCGATGGCGTACAACGACGCGCCGGCGGCGGCCTCCCGTCCCTTCGATCGAGGGCGGGACGGGTTCGTGCTGGGCGAGGGCGCCTGGATGGTGGTTGTCGAGCGCGAGGACCGCGCGCGGGCGCGCGGCGCGCACGTGTATGCGTCGATTGACGGCTACGGATCGACCTGCGACGCCTACCACCGCGTCCAGATGGCGCCGGACGGCATGGAGATTGTCCGCGCGATCGCGCTCGCGATCGAGCGATCGGGACGGCCGCGCGACGAAATCGGCTACGTGAACTATCACGGGACGTCCACGGTGCTGAACGACGCCGTCGAGTCGCGATGCGTGCGGCAGGTGTTCGGCGCGCACGCCGAACGCCTGGCGGGATCGTCGGTGAAGTCGATGATTGGCCACCCGCAGGGCGCCAGCGGCGCCGCCGGCATTGTGACCGCGGCGCTGGCGATTTCTCGCGGGTTCCTGCCGCCGACCATCAACCAGCGCGACCCCGACCCGGCCTGCGATCTCGACTTCATTCCGAACCAAGGACGGGCGGCCGACGTCGAGGCCGCGCTCTGCAACTGCCTTGGCTTCGGATCCAAGAACAGCGCTCTGGTCCTGGGCCGGGTGATCGAGTAATTGGGTAATTGAGTAATTGGGTAATTGAGTAATTGAGTAAGTGAGTAATGTGACCATGCGAGCTCCACTGTTCCTGGCAATTGTCCGCCTGCGCACTAGCGCCGCCGCCCAATTACCCAATTACCCGATTACCCAATTACCCAATGCTTGATGTTCTCGTTGTGGGCGCGGGACCCGCCGGGTCGATTGCCGCGACCGTGCTCGCGCGCGCAGGCGCGCGCGTGCGGATTGTCGATCGCGCCACGTTCCCGCGCGACAAGTTGTGCGGCGACACGGTGAATCCCGGGACGCTCGCGATGCTCCGGCGTCTGAACGTGGCCGCGGCGATCGATACGTGCGGGCTGAAAGTCGCCGGCATGCGCGTGACAGGAGAGCGCGGCGTGGCGGTCGAAGGACGGTATCCTGCCGGCATTGGCGGGCGTGCGCTCCTTCGACGTGATTTCGACTGGATGCTGCTGCAGGATGCGCTCGCGGCCGGCGCGCAATTCGAACCGGGCTTCACGGTCCGCCACGCGATCCTGGACGCGAACCGCGTCGCCGGCGTTTCGGTCAGCGGCCGTGGGTTCGAAGGCGAGCTCCGTGCGCGCGTGACAATTGCGGCCGACGGCCGGCGATCCACTCTCGCGTTCGGCCTCGGGCTGGCGCGCCATCCCGCGCGTCCGCGCCGGTGGGCGATTGGCGCCTACGTCGAAAACACCGCGCTCGTGGGGCCGCCTCGCGATCTGGGTGAAATGCACGTGCGACGGGGCCGCTACATCGGCATCGCGCCGGTGCCGTCCGGCCTGACCAATGTCTGCCTCGTCAAGCCCTGGCACCCGGGTGATCGCGCGCTCGGCGACCCGCGGGCCGAGCTGCTCGGCGAGCTCGGGCGTGACCTCGCACTTCGCGATCGGTTCGCGGGCGCGCGGCTGGTGGGCACGCCTTCTGTGCTCGGTCCGCTCGCGGTGGAGGTCGGCGACGCGAGCTGCGATGGATTGCTCCTCGCTGGAGACGCGGCCGGGTTCATCGATCCGATGACGGGCGATGGCCTGCGTTTCGCCGTTCGCGGCGCCGAGATGGCCGCGCAGGCGGCCGTCGAGGCGCTCGAGCACGGCTGGAACGGCATCCACCAGCGGCTGAGCGCACAGCGGCGCGCTGAGTTTGCGGGGAAATGGCGGTTCAACCGTCTGCTGCGCGCGTTGGTGGCCTCGCCGGCTGCGATCGCGGCGACGTCTGCCGGCGCGCGGATCGCGCCGGCGCTTCTCCAGACGGCCATTGCCTATGCCGGAGATGTCGGCCAGGCCTGAACGTGGCGGTCCTGCTCCTGTTCGTGGTGTTCGTGCCGATGCTCGTCGAAGCGCGCCGCGCCGGCCGCAACGAACGCACGCAGCGTCAGCGCGGCGGCATCGAGCCGCCAGGGGACGTCTACGCCCTGATGCGCGTGGCGTATCCCGGCGCGTTCCTGCTGATGATCGGCGAAGGCCTCGCGCGCCACTCGTGGGAGGGGCGGTTATGGACCATGCCGCCCTGGCTCCTCGTCGGCCTCGCGCTGTTTGTCGTCGCCAAGGCGCTCAAGTGGTGGGCAATCGTCACCCTCGGTCCATGCTGGACGTTCCGCGTCGTGGTTGTGCCGGGCGCCCCGCGGGTGGTCAGCGGCCCCTACGCCTACCTGCGTCACCCGAACTACGTCGCCGTCGTCATGGAGCTCCTGGCCGTCGCGCTGATGTCGGACGCGCGCGTCAGCGGGCCGGTCGCGACGCTCGCGTTTGGCGCGCTGATCGCGATGCGGCTGTCGGTTGAGGAGCGGGCGCTGGGAGAGGTTCAGGGCGAGCGGTGAGTGTACAATCCGCGGCGGTTGATGCCTTCGCCGATCTCCCCGACACCTCGACGGACATCTGACACACCGCGGGCCATTCGCGCGATCGACCTCCTCTGTCTCGCGATCATCGTCCTGGCGGTTCTCGTCGCGATGTCGGGCGGATTTCGGATACGTTTCGGCTCATGGCGGATTGCCGCGACCTCGCCGTATCCGCTCCTGCTCTGGGCGTTCGGGATTGCCATCGTCCGTCATCTCGTTTCCCCCGCCACGCCGGTCTATCGCGATCTGCCGCGGCGAATCGCGGCGGCGTGGCGAAGGCCCGGTGTTCACACCGCCGCGATCGTCGTCGTCGGCACGCGTCCCGCGATTCTGTTCGTGGGTTACATGGCACTGCTGATGTTCGGCTACGTGACGGGCGTCAATCCGCCGATGCGCCAGGTCGACAACGAACTTGTCAATCTGCCGGCACGGTGGGACGCGAACTGGTATCTGGGCATTGTGACGGAGGGCTACTCATTCGCGCCTGACAAGCCCGGTGTTCAGCAGAGCATCGCCTTTTTCCCGGCGTACCCGGTCCTCGTGCGCGGTCTGGGCCGTATCCTCGGCGGACAACTTCCCGCGTACATCAGTGCCGGCATGCTCATCTCGATTGCCGCGTTTCTGGGCGCGCTCATCTACCTGTACGCGATGGCGCGCGATACGCTCGACGAAGATGATGCCCGCTACGCGCTCTGGCTGACCGCGACGTACCCGTTCGCCATCTTTTTCGGTGCGATCTACGCCGAGTCGCTGCTGCTGCTCGGGTTGATCGCGACGATGTATCACTTCAGGCATGAGCAGTTCGGCCGGGCGGCGCTGTGGGGCGTGCTGGTCGGGCTGACCAAGACCAACGGCTTCCTGCTGTCGATTCCGCTCGCCATCCTGGCCGCCCCGATCCTGTTCGGGAAGGGAACGGGGCAGCCGCGCGCCTCGGCCAAAGCCGTGCTGGCCGCGGCGGCGCCGGGCATCGGGATGCTGATGTATTCGGCGTTCCTCTGGCGACTCACGGGCGATCCGCTGGCGTGGCTCAAAGCGCACGGCGCGTGGGGGCGCGAGTATCAGGGGCTCGGCGTGCTCGTGGGCGACCGCGCGACGCTCATCGCGAACGTCGGCGTGCTCGGATACGTTTCGTCGCTCCCGCACGACGTCATGAACGCGCTCGGCGTCGTGTTCGTGCTCGCCGCCGTCTGGCCCGTGGCCCGGACACTCGGTCTGGCGGAGGCGGTGCTCATCCTGGTTTTCATTCTGCCGCCGCTCGCAGCGGGCGGGCTCATCTCGGCCGGACGATTCTCGTCGGTGTTGTTTCCGGCGTTTCTCTGGATGGCCGGCGCCGTGCCGCCGAGGCATCGCGGGGCGTGGCTCGCCTCGTTTGCGGCGATTCAAGCGCTCAACGCGGCCCTGTTTTACACCTGGCGGCCCCTCTACTAGCTGACTAGACAGGCCTGTACATCACGCGTCAGCTCATCACGAAGTCACGAATTCCACGAAGAGTTTCTTGTACAACGCATGATTCGTGCGCTTCGTGTCTTCGTGATGTACCAGGCCGTCGGAGTGAGCAGGCGCTCGGATGAAGCCCGGATATAATACGAGTCAGCATGATGACGTGGCCGCCCTCGCGCACATTCTGCGTTTCGGCGCTCGTGGCGGCGGTCGCCGTCCCGTTGTGCGCGGTGCTCGTCATCGCGCAGGCGCAGCGCAAGTTGCCCGTCCCGGCGCCATCGACCCCGTTCCAGACGGCCACTCGCGCGTTTATCGAGGGCCGGTACACCGACGTCGACGCGCTGACCGACAAGCTCGACCCCAAAGACCCTAACGTGGTGGCCTTGAAGGCCAGGGCGGCGCTGGCGCGCGGACGCTACGCCGACGCGGAGATGGCGCTCCAACCGGTCGCGCTGCGGGCGCCAACGAGCGAAGCCGCGCTCGAGCTTGGTCTGCTGCAGAAACTGCTGGGCCGTCCGGCGGCGACCGCGACGCTTGAACGCGTGGCCGCGCTCGCGGCGACCACACAGAATGCACGGGAGTTGGCGCGCGCCGCGCGGGCGCTGCAGGCGCTCGGCGGTGTTCAGGACTTCAAGGACTCCAAGGCCGCATTTATCGAGGCCACGCGCATGGCGCCGAACGACGTCGCAATCGAGACGGCGTTTGGCGATCTGTTTCTCGAGAAGTACAACAACGCCGAGGCCTTGAATTCGTACAAGCGGGTGCTCGAGATCGACCCGCGTTGGGCGCCGGCGCTCCTGGGCGCGGCGCGCGCGCTTGAAAACGAGGATCCCCCACAGGCGGCGGCGCTCGTCAAGCGCCTGCTCGAGATCAACCCTTCGTCGGTCGACGCGCAGGTGTTTCTGGCCGCCCAGGCCACCGACGTCGATCATCGCGCGGAGGCGCGCGAACACCTGAAGCAGGCGCTGACGATCAACCCGTCGAGCCTCGACGTGCACACGGCACTGGCCGCGATGGCGTTCGTCCAGGATAACCACGCCGAATTCGAATCGGAAGTCGCCAAAGTGCTGGCGATTGCCCCGACGTACGGAGACGTGTACCGCACGACCGGAGAGGCGCTCGCGCACAACTACCGCTTCGACGAGGCCGTGGAGATGACGCGCCGGGCCCTGGCGCTGACCCCGCGCGATCCGCAAGCGCTGGCCGACCTGGGCGCGCAGTTGTTGAGGACGGGCGACGAACCCGCGGCGCGCGCGGCGCTCGAAGCGTCGTTCGAGATCGATCCGTACAACGTCGTCACCTACAATCTCCTGGGACTGCTCGACACGCTGGACAAGTTCGAGACAATTCGCGACGGCGATCTCATCATCAAAATGAGCAAGGACGAGGCGCCCGTCCTGAAGGAATACGTGATCGCGCTGGCGCATCGGGCGCTCTCGACGATGGCCGCGCGCTACGAGATGTCGCCGAAGGGGCCGATCCTGATCGAGATGTTCCCGAAGCACGACGACTTCGCCGTCAGAACGCTCGGGCTGCCCGGCATGATTGGCGCCCTGGGAGCGTGTTTCGGCCGCGTCGTGACCCTCGATTCACCGAAAGCGCGCCAGCCCCCCGGCGACTTTCTCTGGGAAGCGACGCTCTGGCACGAGCTGGGCCACGTCATCACGCTCCAGATGTCGAATCAGCGCGTGCCGCGGTGGCTGACCGAAGGCATTTCCGAGTTCGAAGAGGTGCGGGCTCGTCGCGACTGGACGCGGCCGGGCGACGCGAACTACGCGCGGCTGCTCAATCGCGGTGAAACGATCAAGCTGAAAGATCTGAACGAGGCGTTTCAGGATCCGAAGCGAATTCAGCTGGCCTACTACCAGGGACGGCTCGTCGTCGATCACCTGGTCGCCACGTTCGGGCAGAGCGGGCTGAACAAGCTGTTGCGCGCGTACGGGCAGGGCCTGGACACCGACACGGCGTTGAAACAGGTGCTCAACACCAGCCTCGACCAGCTGCAAATTGGCTTCGACCAGTACATCGAGAGGGCGTTCGGCGATCTGCAGAAGGCCCTCGTGGTGCCGAAGGACGTCGAGTTGCAGCGCACGCCGCTCGACGGCCTGCGCACGCTCGCTCGCGAGAACCCACGCAGTTATCCCGTTCAGCTGACCCTGGGCATGGCGCTGCGGAAGGCCGGCAGCACCGACGAAGCCGTGCAGGCCTTTGAACGCGCCGCCGCGCTCGCGCCGACAGCCGCGGGCGACGACAGCCCGCACGCGCTGCTTGCGGAGATCGCGCTCGAAAAGAAGGACACGAAGCGCGCGATCGCCGAGCTCACCGCCCTGCTCAACGCCGACTTCGAAAACCTCGCCGCGGCAGTGGACCTGGCGGCGCTGCTCAAGCAGGACGGCGTGACCGACCCGGCGAAGCTCCGGCCGGTGTACGAACGCATCGTCGCACTCAATCCGTTTGACGGTGAGGCGCGCGCATCGCTCGGTCGCGTGGCGATGCAGCGGAACGACACGGAATTCGCCGCGCGCGAATTTCGCACCGTGATCGCCCTCAAGCCGGTCGATCCGGCCGTGGCGCACACCGATCTCGCCGAGAGTTACTTCAAGGCCGGCAAGCGCGACGAGGCCAAACGGCAAACACTCGCGGCGCTCGAGATCGCGCCGACGTACGCGCGTGCGCAGGACCTCCTGCTGAAGCTGGCGGAGGCGCGCCCGTGAACAGGGCCGCGGCGGTCGTCGCGGCGCTCCTTTCGCTTCTGCCCGCGCTCCAGCCGAACGCCGCCGGTTTCGGGGCTCGCGGCGCCCAGCTCCCCAACACGCCCGACGCTCGCGATGCCGGGCTCGAGTGGCGCTTCGTCCGCATCAAATATCACTACGACGCGGCCGCGCTGCGCGCGCAGCAGCAGGACGTCTTCGGTGAGCCGTGGGGCATCGACTCGCCGGCCGCCGAGCAGAACCTTTCGCGCCGGGTGAAGACGGCCACGGCCATTCACGTCGAAGATCCCATTCTGCTGACGCTCGACGATCCGCAGCTGTTTCAGTATCCGTGGATCTACATCGTCGAGCCGGGCTCCCTCCAGCTCACCGGCACCGAGGTCGCCCGCTTGCGAGAGTTCCTCCTTCGCGGCGGCACACTGATGGTCGACGACTTCCACGGAGTGGTCGAATGGGACAACCTCGAACGCCAGATGAAGCGGGTGTTTCCCGAACGTCGGATCACCGAGGTGACGACGGATCATCCCGTGTTCAACTGCTTCTACAAGATCGACGCGTATCCACAGGTGGCCGGCATCGGGTCGTTTCTCGCCGGCCGTACGTGGGAAAAGGGCGGGTTCGCGCCGCACCTGCGCACGATTCTCGACGACACGGGCCGGCCGATGGTGTTCATCAACTGGAACACCGACATGGGCGACGGCTGGGAGTGGTCGAACGTCGAAGACTACCCCGGCTACCTGAAATTCACGGCGATGGCCTACCGCATGGCCATCAACGAAATCGTGTACTCGCTGACGCACTAGTCCCGCCGAATCATGGACGTCGCCACCACTGCGGAGAAGGTCGCGGAAGGCCGCGAGCAAATCCTCGCCGAACTTCGGAAGGTGATTGTCGGCCAGGACGAAGTCGTCGAAGAGGTGCTCATCGCCCTGTTTACCGGCGGACACTGTCTGATTACCGGCGTGCCCGGACTGGCCAAGACGCTCCTCATCAAGACGCTCGCCGGGATCCTCGACCTCGACTTCAAACGCATCCAATTCACGCCGGATCTCATGCCGTCCGACATCACCGGCACCGAGATCCTCGACGAGGATCAGGGGAAGCGCCGGCTTCATTTCGTGAAAGGGCCGATCTTCGCGCAGATCATCCTGGCCGACGAGATCAACCGCACGCCGCCGAAAACGCAGGCGGCGCTGCTCGAAGCGATGCAGGAGGCTCACGTGACGGCCGCGGGCCGCACGTATCCGCTCGAGCAGCCGTTCTTCGTGCTCGCGACGCAGAATCCGATCGAGCTCGAGGGCACGTATCCGCTGCCGGAAGCGCAGCTCGATCGCTTCATGTTCAACATCGTCATCACCTACCTGAGTCAGGACGATGAGGTGCGCGTGGTGACGCAGACGACCGGAGCCGAGCAACCGGCGCCGTCGCGCGTGCTGGCCGGCGCCGATATCCTGCAGTTTCAGGAGCTCGTGCGGCAGGTCGCCATTGCCGAAGAGATCGCTCGGTATGTCGTCCGGCTGGTCGATGCGTCGCGCCCGGGACGGCCGGGCGCGCCCGAGTTCATCGAGAAGTGGGTGAAGTGGGGCGCCGGGCCGCGCGCGTCGCAGGCACTCGTGCGCGGCGCCAAGGCGCGCGCGCTGATGCACGGCCGCTATCACGTGTCGATCAAGGACATCCAGGCGCTCGCCAAGCCGATTCTGCGCCACCGGATCATGACCAACTTCTACGCGGAGTCCGAGCGAATCACTCCCGACGCGATCGTCGATCGGCTGCTGGACGCCGTGCCGGTGCCGAAGAGCGGCATGTAACGTGTCTGTCGGCGCGCGCCAGCGGCAGTTTCTCGACCCCGCCGTCATTGCGCGTCTCGGGACGCTCGAGCTCAAAGCGAAGACGATCGTCGAAGGCTTCCTCTCAGGCCTGCACCGCAGTCCCTTCAAAGGCTTCAGCGTCGAGTTCGCGGAATACCGGCAGTACATCCACGGCGACGATCTCTCCACGATTGACTGGAAGGTGTTCGCGCGCAGCGACCGCTACTACGTCAAGAAGTTCGAGGAGGAGACCACACTCGACTGTCACCTGCTTCTCGACGTGAGCGGTTCGATGGCGTACGGATCGCGCGGGGTCACCAAGTTCGAATACGCCGCGTGTCTCGCGGCTTCGCTCGGATACCTGATGAACCGCCAACGCGACGCCGTCGGCCTGATGGCCTTCGACGACCGCATCGTCAGCGCGCTGCCGGCGAGCGCGCGCCCGGGGCACCTGCGGAATCTCCTGGTCACGCTCGACCGTCTGGCGATCGGCCGGCGGACCAACGTCTCGAAGCCGTTCAACCAGCTCGCCGAGTCGCTGACCAAACGCGGCATGGTCGTGCTCATCTCCGATCTGCTGGACGACCCGGAGGCTGTCGTGCGCGGGCTGAAGCACTTTCACTATCGGGGCTCCGACGTCCTCGTGTTCCATGTGCTCGACCCAGATGAGCTCGAATTCCCATTCGATCGCGCCACGCGCTTCGAGGATCTCGAGACCGGCGAGGCAGTCGTGGCGGTGCCCGGCGTGGTGCGGGCGCACTATCTCAGGGAAATCGGCGCGCTCATCGAGCGCTACCGGTTGGAGCTTGGCCGCGCCGGCATCGACTATCAGATGCTGAACACGAAGGAGCCGCTCGAGCTGGCCCTTCTGAAGTACCTGTCGACTCGGGCGCGAGCCGTCTAGTTAGATGCCGTCCTTTCTATCTCCGCTGTTCCTCGTCGGGGCGCTCGCCGCAGCCATCCCCGTGGTTCTGCACCTGCTCAAGCGGAGTCCCGAACGCCGGGTGAGGTTTGCCGCCGTCGCGTTGTTGCGGCACGCTCCGGTTGAGCACACGGCGACACGACGGCTCCGTCAGATCGCGCTGCTGCTGCTGCGGGTCGCCGCGGTCGTCCTGCTCGCGCTGGCCTTCGCGCGGCCGTTCTTTCCGTCGGCAGTCGCCACCGCCGCCGGCACGACGGTCGTGGCGCTCGACACGTCGGTCAGTCTGTCGGCGCCGGGACGGTTTGCGCGCGCCAGGCAGCTCGCGAACGACGCGATCGCGAGCGCGCCTGCGGGAGACGATGTGGCGGTCGTGACGTTTGCGGATCAGGCGGAGGTCGTCCTTCGACCGTCGCCCGACCGGGCGCTCGCGCGTTCGGCGATCGAGGCCGCCACGCCTGGGTTTGGCGCGACGCGCTACCGCGCGGGACTGAATGTGGCGGGGCAGCTGCTGGCCGGACGCCCTGGCAAGGGCGGCGAGATCGTCGTGGTCACCGATCTGCAGGAAAACGGGTGGGATGCCGGCGACCGCGCATCGGTTCCCGAGTCGGCGCGCGTCGAGATTCGTGATGTGGGCGCGCTACCGGAGAATCTCGCGGTGGTCGGCGTGCGAGTCGACGGCGATCGACTGGTCGCGACCATTCACAACGCCGGCACCCTGGCGCGCGAGACGCGGGCTCGACTCACGCTTGACGGGCGAGCGGCCGGCCAGACGAACGTCTCGATTGGCCCGCAACAGGCGGCCGACGCGTCTTTCGCGATCGTGTCTGGCGCCGAGGCGGCTATCGCAATCGACGATCGCGACGGTGCCCAGGCCGACAACGTCCGCTACGCGCTGCTCACCGGAACCACGAAGCCGGCGGTGCTCGTCCTGACGGCTACCGGGGATCTCGACCGCGATGCGTTCTACATGCATCAGGCTCTCGTGAGTGGCGGAGCGGCGAGCCAGATGTTCGACGTGGCGGGCGTCAGCGCGGCCCAATTCGGCGGCTGGGCCGATGCGCGGGTGTCCGAGTACGCCGCCGTGCTGGTGCTGTCCACGCGAGGCCTCGAACGCCACGGACGCGAGGCGCTGGCTTCCTATGTCGCACACGGTGGCGGCGTGCTGATTACGGCGGGTCCGGAGGTCGATGGCGACGTGATCGCCGATGTGCTCGGCGCCGGTGCGCCGCTTGTCATGGCCGACGAGAGCGGCGCGTCCCAGTCGCTTGCGCCAGCCGATGTCAGGCACCCGATCTTTCGCGCGTTCGGCCCCGCGGTGGCGTCGCTTGGGCTCGTGAAGTTCAGCCGGACGGCGCGGATCAGCGGGTCGGGTTGCCAGACGCTCGCGAAGTTCACGTCGGGCAACGCGGCGGTGATCGACTGCGTCGCCGGCAACGGCCGGGCGATTGTCGTGGCGTCCGACCTGAACCATCGCTGGAACGACTTTCCGCTGCACGCGAGTTTCGTTCCGTTCCTGCACGAAACCGTCCGGTATGTATCGCGCGCCGAGCGGTCCGGAAGCGAGTATCTGGTTGGTGAGGCGCCAGGCGGTGTGCCGGCCACTCCGGGAATCTTCACGATCCCGGGGGCGCAGAACGGCCGGCCGGATCGAGCGCGCCGGGTGGCGGTCAACGTCGATCCGCGCGAATCCGATCCCGCGCGAATCTCGGCGGACGACTTTCAGGCCGCGGTCGCGCATCTCAAGGACAGCGCCGCCGTTGCTGCGCACGTCGCCGCGGCCGACGAAGAACGCCGGCAGCGTGTCTGGCAGTATCTGCTTGCCGTCATGCTGGCGGCGCTGGTCGTGGAAGGCGTGATCGCCAGCCGGACGGTGTAGTGTCCCGAGTCAGAAATCCGTTGGCATTCGGTCGGCGCTGCATCCCGGCTGGCTGCGTTGCTCATCGTTCAAATATTCCCGATATTCTCACTCTTCGCGCCTTGCCATCCGGGCGCATCGCCGTCCTCGGTGCACAACGGATTTCTGACTCGGGACACCAAGGAGAAACCGCTAACATGTGCCGCCTCACCTTGGTATGGTTAGTGGAATGATGAAAGCCGCTCTGGCCTGCGCCGTTCTGGTGTGCGCGTTTGCACTCCCGGCCGCATCCCAACTACCGTGCCGGCGCAACCTGGAATCGGGCTTCTCCTATTGTCCGCCCGAGGGCTGGACGCTCAAGCAAAGTCTCGAAGACAAGTTCAAGACGTTCCTGGGGCCGGCCTCGAATACCCTGACGCCGAGCATCAATGCCAGGGACGAGGACAATGAGGTCGCGCTGCCGGAACACGTCGCGGCGATTATCAAGTACGTCCTGGCGAGCCCTGAAAAGGCCGGCGCCACGGCCATCACGGTTCTTAAACAGTCCGATTTCGTCACGACCTCTGGACTGCGCGGGATCAAGGTCGTGTTTCACTTCGAAAACAACGTCAAGGGGTTGACCGTCAGGACGTATCAGTACTATTTCAGCGGCAGAGGCCACCAGAAACTGGTGTTGACGTGCGCGGCGCTCGAGGCGGACAGGAACAGTATGGAGCCGATCTTCGACCGCGCGCTGAAGACATTTCAACTCGACAAGTAGCGGCCCGCCCGTGTTGGAACGTCAATACGAACCCATTCGCCAACTCCTGCGGCGCGTCCGCGCGCGGTATCGGACGCTCTCGGTGTGCGACGCCGTCGCGCGCGCCGCGCTCGCCATCTCCGGAGTCGTCGGTGTGGCGCTCGCCGCCTGGTCCGTCGCGGCGCTTGACGGAAGGTCGCCCCTGATGCTCGCCTGCATTGGCGGCGGCGCCTTCGCTCTGGCCGCCGCCGCGGCGGCCTGGGGCTTTCTTCCCCTTCGCCGCGTGCCGTCCGACCTGCAGATGGCGCGCTTCATCGAAGAGCGCATTCCCGAGCTCGACGATCGACTCGCCACGGCGGTCGATGTGGTGACGTGTGCCCGCCCTGGATTGTCCCGGTTGTTGCTTCAGCCGCTCGTCGAGGATGCCGCCCGGCGAGCCGATGCGGTCGACGTTGACGCCATCGTGCCGCGCCGTCAGTTGCGGCGCAGCGGTGCGCAGGCCGGAGCGGCGTCCGTTGTCTTGCTGGTGCTGGTGTTCATGGCCCGCGAGCCGGCGCGGCAATCCGTGGATGCGGCGTCGCTCGCGCTGTTTCCGGAGCGGGTGCGCCTGAACGTCGTGCCGGGCGATTCACGTGTGAAACAGGGCACGCCGCTCGTCATTCAGGCCGCTCTGGTGGGCAACCGCACCCCCGTGATCGCGCGCGTAGAGATTGGCGAGGGCGCCGTCTGGCGCAGTGCGGAGATGTCGGGCGACGGCGGCGGACAGTTCCGTCTGTCGATCGAATCGGTCGCGGCCGACTTCGCGTATCGGGTGGTCGCCGGTGCGCTGACGTCGCCCACCTACAACATCAAAGTGGTACACCCGCCGCGGCTCGTCCGTATCGACGTGGACTACACCTATCCGGCCGGTCTCGGGCTGCCGCCGCACACGGAAACCGACGGCGGCGACGTGTATGCGCCCGCCGGCACCAGTGTCCGCCTGCACGTCTACACGGATCGACCGGTCGCTGACGGACGGCTGTCTCTCTCGAATCGTCAGTCGATTGCGCTCGCGGCCCCCTCGTCGACGTCACCAAAGCCCTCCTCGTCGTCAACGCCGCCGATGGAGTTGACGGCGGCCATGACGGTGGTTGAAGACGGGTCGTATCGGGTGGCGTTGCGCGACCTCGCGGGCGTCACCGACCCGGGCCAGAACGAATACTTCATCCGCGTGCTCGAAGACCGGCCGCCGGAGGTCCACCTCGTCAGACCGGCGGGCGATCGTTCGGTGACGCCGCTCGAAGAGGTCGATATCGAGGCGCAGGCAGACGATGACCACGGGATTGACCGGGTGGAATTGGTGTACGCCATCCGGGGGCAGACCGAGAGCAGTCCTGCCTCTCGCCGTACCGCGGCGCGCGACGAGCGTCACCGCCCGCACAACCGTGTACCTCGAGGATCTGGGCGTGAAGCCGGGCGATTTCGTGTCGTACTACGTCCGCGCGCGCGACATCACGCGCGGCAGCCGATCGAACGAGGGGCGCAGCGACATCTTCTTCCTCGAAGTCCGACCATTCGATCAGGAGTTCTCGCTGGCGCAGAGCCAGTCGATGGCCGGCTCCGGCTACAACGGGTCGATCGACGACCTCGTCAACGCGCAGAAGCAGATTGTCGTGGCGACTTGGAAGCTCGACAGACGCGGCCAGAATCTGAAGGGTGCGCAATCCCCCTCCGACATCCGGTCCATCGGCCGCAGCGAAGCCGAGTTGAAAGCGCGCGTCGAGGAAACCGCCAGCTCGTTGCGGGAGTCGACGATGCGAGACCCGCGCCGCCGGCTGCAGGGAAGGGGCGAGTCGCCTGATGGTGCGAGGGCCGGTCAGACGATGCCCGAGGAGAACGCGATGTCGGCGGCCGTCGAGGCCATGGGACGGGCGGTCGCCTCGCTCGAGGCGTTGAAGACGGGCGCCGCGCTGCCCGCGGAGATGCAGGCGCTCAACGCCCTGCTCGAGGCGCAGGCGCTGGTAAAGAAGCGGCAGGTCTCGCGACAGCAGTCGGCGCAGGGAGGTCCCGGCAACAACAACCGCAACTACGACATCTCGACGCTGTTCGACAAGGAACTGCAGCGGCAGCAGGAGACAAAGTACGAAACGCGTCAGGCGTCGCAGCCGCAGAACGGCGAAAGGAGCGAGGCTCTCGAGAAAATCAGGGACCTGGCGCGGCGCCAGGACGAGCTCCTCAAACGTCAGCGGGATCTCGCGCAGCAGAAGCTGGCCGAGAACGAACTGACGCGGCAGCTCGAGAAACTGACGCGCGAACAATCCGAGCTTCGGCGGCAGGCCGAAGAACTGGCGAGCCAGATGTCGAAGCTTCAGTCCGGGCTCTCGCGCCAGGGCGGGCCGTCTGGCAAGTCGCCGTCAGGCGCCGATCAAACAACCCGTCAGTTGCGCGACATCTCCGACGACATGCGCAGCGCGGCGAGCGAATTGCGACGGCAGGGCTCGACGCAGGCAGGGGCCAGCGGCAGCCGGGCCCTCGAAAAGCTCAACGATCTCGAACGGCGGCTGCGGGGGGATGCCGGGCGCCGACCTCTCACGCTGGGCCCTGGCGGCGCCGCAGGCGACCGCGAGTCGGCGCGCGTGTCCGAGGCGCTCGGCAAAGCCAGGGCCCTGCGTGAAAACATCGACCGCCTGACACGCGAGATCGAAAAGGCCGGCGCCAGTGGAGATCGCAACCGTTTGCGCGAGCAGGCCGCGCGCGAGCTTCAGCAGACCCGTGAGCTCATCGACGAGCTGCGACGCCAGGATCCCAGTCTCGCGAGCGGTGGCCCCGGGCTCACGTTCGAAGGCCAGGGATTCACGTTTTCCGCGCCGGGCACCGAAGGCTTCAAGCAGGACTTCGCGAAGTGGGAGACCCTTCGCGACCAGGCCACGCGAGCGCTCGAACGCGTGGAGTCGTCGCTGTCGAAGCGGCTGCAGGAACAGGAGACGCACGATCGTGTGGCGGCGGGGATTGACGACAAGGCGCCCGCCGCATATCGCCAGCGGGTCGACAACTACTTCAAAGCGCTCGCCGCCAGGAAAATCCCCTGACGAATCACTAGGATGTATTTCGCGTATTTCCCGCCCTGGTGGTCGATCCTCCTCATCGTCCTCGCTGTCGCAGCCGCGGTGTTCTTCGAGTATCGGCGGCCGCTGGCGCCGCTTTCGACCGGACAGCGCGCGACTCTCGTCGCTCTCCGGGTGTGCACATTGGCGGCGGTCGTCCTGTTCATCCTTCGTCCGGTGCTGCGGCTTCCACCGGTCGGCGCCGGTGACGTTGTCGTGCCGGTGCTCGTCGACGTCTCGCGCAGCATGCGGGTGGCCGATGCCGACGGGCAGGCGAGGATCGCGCGGGCGGCGGCGCTGCTGCGGTTCGATCTGCTGCCGGCGCTGTCGCGGCTGTACCGCACCGAGCTCATGACCGTTGGCGACTCGCTCGAACCGGGTTCGATCGACTCGCTCGGCGCGCGGGCCAGCCAGAGCGACCTCTCCGGGGCGCTCGCGCGTGCGCGTGAACGCTTCCGCGGCCAGCGCGTCGCCGGCATCGTCCTGGTGTCGGATGGCGCCGACACGTCGGCTCCCGTCGGACGCGAGCGCACCACCGGACCCGCTGCGGTGTGGCCGGTGTTTGCGATCGGCATGGGCGCGACGGCCGGCGTGCGCGATCGAGAAGTGTTGAGCATTGCGGCGGGCGATCAGCGGCTGAACAATGCGTCGGTTGACCTGCAGGTGTCGGCGATGAGCAGCGGATTCGGTCGCGCGCCGTTTCAACTGCGCGTGCTGGCGGACGGCCGGCTGCTCGAGGCTCGCCGCGTCGTTCCGTCGGCCGATGGATCGCCCGTCGACGAGCGCTTTACGGTCGTTCCGGATCCGCAGCGACCGACCGTGTTTACGGTGGATATCCCGGCCGACGAGCACGAGCCGGTCACCGAGAACAACTCGCGCACCGTGCTCGTGAGCCCGGCTGGACGAAAGCGCCGGCTGCTCGTCATCGAAGGGGCGCCCGGTTTTGAGCATAGCTTCATGAGGCGTGCGTGGGCGGCCGACTCAGGCCTCGAAGTCGATGCGGTGGTGCGACAAGGCAAGAACGTCAGCGGCGGCGACACCTTTCTGGTTCAGGCGGAGGCGGGCCGGACGGCGGCGTTGACCGCGGGCTTCCCTGGTCGCCGCGAGGATCTGTACACCTACGACGCGCTTGTCATCGCGAACCTCGAGGGCGATTTCTTCACGCGCGCGCAGTTGACGATGATCGGCGACTTCGTCGCGGAGCGCGGGGGTGGTCTGCTCGTGACGGGCGGCCGTTCGTTCGCGCAGCGCGGCCTCGTTGGGACGCCCGTCGAAGCCGTGCTGCCGGTGGAGCTCGACGAACGAAGGAGCGGGCTGGCGCTCGCATCGCTCGGATCGGGCGCGCCGCCGAATACGCTTGTGGTGACGGCGGAAGGCGAGACGCACCCGATCATGCGACTGGGAACATCCGGCGAAGAGACGAGGAAGCGGTGGGCGGCGTTACCGGCGCTGGCCGGGACCGCGCCGCTCGGCAACGCGCGTCCCGGCGCGTCCGTGCTGGCGGTCGCAAGGGCGCCCG
The DNA here is from genome assembly GCA_963755195.1 of uncultured Acidobacteriota bacterium. Taxonomy (GTDB): domain Bacteria; phylum Acidobacteriota; class Vicinamibacteria; order Vicinamibacterales; family CAVVIG01; genus CAVQJU01. The sequence continues at coordinate 689,064 of CAVWIZ010000006.1, forward strand.
ACGGCGGCGTCTTTCCGGTGGTGGCTGTCCAGCGCTATGGCCGCGGCCGGTCGATGGTGTTTGCCGGAGAGGCGTCGTGGCGCTGGCGGATGATGGTGGCGTCCACCGATCGGAGCCATGAATTGTTCTGGCGACAGGCGGCCCGGTGGCTGGCGGCTGCCGCGCCCGACCCGGTGGCGATCACGTCGCCCGACGCGGCACAGCCTGGCGACTCGGTGTCGATTGACGTGGACGCGCGCGACGGGGCGTTTGCCCCTGTCGCCGATGCGCGAGTCGAGGCGACGATCGAAGGACCGGGTGGAGAGCGCCGCCTGCTGACCGTTCGACCGGCGAAGGCGGCAGCAGCCGGCCGTTTCACGTCCTCGTTCCAGCCGGATCGCCCTGGCTTGTACCACGTTCGGGCCGAAGCGGCGCGCGGAACGATGCCACGGGGTCTCTCGGCGCCGCTGACCGGTGGATGTACGTCGGCGGCAGCGACCGCGAGTTTGCCGATCCGCGCCTCAACGAAGGATTCCTGCGCCGGGTCGCGCGCGATTCGGGCGGCCGGTACGTGCGTGCGGCCGACGCGCTCAGGGTTGTCTCATGGCTTCAAGGGGCGGCGCAGCAGAACGCCGCTCCCGAAGAACGAGACCTGTGGCACGAGCCGTGGGCCATCGCGGCGCTGCTGTCGGTGCTGTCGGCGGAATGGGCGCTCCGGCGGCGGTGGGGGCTCAGATGAACGGCGTTCGCGGTGCTCTTGGCGTGGCGATGTTCGCACTCGGCATGTCCGCTCGTGCGGCGGCGGGCGACAACTTCGCGCTGGTCGTGACCGGCGCCTCGGCTGGCGAACCGTACACGAAGAAGTACGACGGCTGGCGCCGCGCCTTCGTCTCGACGCTTCGCGAGAAGTTCGACTATCCCGCCGATCACGTCGTCGTCCTCGCGGAGCAAGGGGAGCCCGGCGTGGCGTCGGCGACGCGCGAGCACGTGCGGCAGGCCATCGCCGATCTTCGGATGCGTCTCACGAAAGACGATCTGCTCGTCGTCCTGCTCATCGGCCACGGAACGTCAGGGGGCGTCTCAGGCGGAGAAGACGACGCGAAGTTCAATCTCGTTGGTCCTGACCTTCGCGCGAGCGAGTGGGGCGATCTCCTGAAGCCGCTTGCTGGCCGTCTCGTCTTCATCGACACGACGTCGGCCAGCTTTCCCTTTCTGCGCGCGCTCGCCGGCCCCGGCCGCATCGTCATGACGGCCACCGACTCGACGGCTCAGGAATTCGAGACCGTGTTCGGCGAGTTCTTCGTCAAAGCCTTCACGGATGGCGCGGCCGACGCCGACAAGAGCGGCCGGGTGTCGCTGCTCGAAGCCTTCACGTACGCGAGCGCCGGCGTGCGCCGCTGGTTCGACGAGCACAATCAGCTGCCGACCGAACGGCCGCTCGTCGACGACGATGGGGACGGCGTCGGACGCGAGGCGCAGAACCCGGGGGCGGATGGCGCGCTGGCGCGTCGTCACCTTTCTGCAGCCGGTTGGCGAGCCGCCCGAGGCGGCGCGGCGGGCCCAGGTCACACGTCAGGTTGAACTCGAGAGCCAGATCGAGCAGCTGAAACTGAGGCGGCCGGCCTTGCCGCCCGACGTCTATCAGGCCGAGCTCGAACGTCTGCTGTTGGAGCTGGCCAGGGTGTCCGCCGAACTGCGGACGAAATCGTGATCGGCCGACCGCCATGGCCGTGTTAGAGTAATACTTGTAGGAGTATTACTCATGCGAGTCACCAGCAAGGGCCAGGTCACGATTCCCATCGAGATGCGTGAGCAGCTCGGGCTGCTGCCGAATAGCGAAGTCGAGTTCGACATCGTTGGAGAGAGCGTGCGAATCCGAAAAGCCCGCGGCGCCAAGGGTCGCGGTCAGCGGTTGCTCGAGTTGATGCGTCGCGCGCCGAAGCCGAAGATGACGACGGACGAACTCATGGCGCTCACGCGCGGCGAGTAGATGTCGACGGTGCTCGTCGACACGAACGTCATCATCGATTTCCTCGACCGCGACGGCGAGTGGTCCGACTGGTCGGCCGCCATGCTGACGGATGCGGCCGAAAAGGGCAGGCTCGTCATCAACCCGATCATCTACGCCGAAGTGAGCGTGGAGTACGACGAGGTCGACCAGGTCGAGGACGCCCTGCCGCACGACTACTTCCTTCGGGCGCCGCTGCCATGGGAAGCGGCGTTTCTGGCGGGGAAATGCTTCGAGCGGTACCGCAGGCGCGGCGGGACGAAGCGATCGCCGTTGCCCGATTTCTATATCGGCGCGCATGCCGCCGTGACTGGCATGACCCTCCTGACGCGCGACGCCCGGCGCTACCGCAGCTACTTCCCGAAGCTCAAGATCATCGCCCCCTAGAAGAAAGTTCAAAGCTCAAAGTTCAAAGTTTAAAGTAGGTTCTTGCACCTGTGCGGGCTCTATGCCTACAATGTAGGTTGAGTGGCTGAGGTCCTCGGATCGTTCGAACAGGCGGTGCTGCTGGCCGTTCTGCGGCTGGGGCGCGACGCGTACGGCCGGGCCATCCTGAAAGAAGTTCAGACGAGGCTGGACCGCGAGGTCGCGCCCGGAGCGGTTCACGCCACGCTCGATCGGCTCGAGCGCAAGGGATTGGTGTCGTCCCGGTTGGGAAGCGGGACGCCGGTGCGCGATGGCCGGGCCCGGCGGTACTACCTGATCGGCGCCCCCGGCGTGCGGGCGCTCAATGACGCGCGCGAAGCGATGGACAACGTCTGGCGGGGCTTGGCGTGGCCGCTGAAGGCCGTGAAAGGGAGGTCGTGATGCCGCAGGAAGCACATCCCCCGCGGTGGGCCGGATGGATCCTTGATCTGCTGCTGACGCCCGCCGATCGCGAGACGGTGTCAGGGGACCTGCTCGAAGAGTACCGGGACGCGAAGCTTCCGGCGCTCGGCCGGCGTCGCGCCAACGCCTGGTACGTTCGCCACGTGCTCGGCTATTTCTCGCGTGCCGCGTGGCCGTTTGTGCTGTGGCTCTCAGCCATACACGTCGCCCGCGATCTCTTCAACACGTTCCAGAACGTCGATGCATTCACCAACGCGCGGATGGAACAGGCATTCACCGTCACGTTGTTCCCGGCCATGCTCCTGATTGCCGTCTACGGAGGCCGGAAAACGGGTCGCGTTGGCGGCGGGATCCTCTTGACCTGCGGCGCTCAGGCCGCTGCCTGGTTCATCCTGATCCTGTGGACGACCGCCACGTTCTACCCCTTCGTGCAATCCATGCGCACAAATCCCTATTGGATTGCCGCATGGCACTATCGACCCACGGATCAGACCTTCGAGCGTTGGTTGATTGGTGACAACATCGGCGGCTTCGTGCTCGGCGGAAGCGCGATGACGGTCGCGTCGCTCGTGCTCGGCGCGATCGGCGGGGCGATTGGGAGAGTGCTCAGGCCTCCCACTCGTGGCGCGGCCCGCGCTTCCTGAACACGAATACGCCGCCGACGCCGATCAGGAACCCCGCGACGTGCGCGGCAAACGCCACGCCGCCGCTACCGGTGTTCGCGGCGGCCGCCACGGCGCCCGCGTTGACCAGCTGCATCAGGAACCAGAAGCCGAGCAGGAAAATCGCCGGCACCTCGACGATGTTGAACAAGAAGATCGGGATGAGCGTCAGCACGCGCGACGCGGGGAACATCACGAAATAGGCGCCCATCACACCCGCGATGGCCCCGCTGGCGCCGATGGTCGGCAGAAGCGACGTCGGCTCCATGATGATTTGCCCGAATGCCGCCGTACTCCCGCAGAGCAGGTAGAAGACGAGAAATCGGCCGTGGCCGAAGCGATCTTCGACGTTGTCGCCGAAAATCCACAGGTACCACATGTTGCCGATGATGTGCGACCAGCCGCCGTGCAGAAACATCGAGGTGAGGATCGTGACCGAATGCAACCTCGCCGGCACGACGCCCCAGGTGAACAGGAAGCCGTTGAGCTCCTCGGACGGCAGGGAGATCTCGAGGACCCAGGCCGCCGCGTTGAGCACGATGAGGGTGACGGTGACGAAGGGAACGGTCCGCGACGGAATGACGTCGCGCAGGGGGATCACACAGACAAGTTACAACTTACACGCGAGAACTTACAACCTGGTTGCCGCGTCTTCGGTCCCGACGCGTTACACTCCGTGCCCGTATCCCACGTGCTCGACGTGATGGCCGCCGTTGGTGTCGTCTGGCGCTGAAGGCGCGCCGGCGGCTTCGGCGCGCAGGCGTTCGACGATTCGGCGCAGATCGCCGTCGCCGACGATCTTGCGGTGCTCGCCGAACGTGATGACCGCGCGGTACACCAGTTCGATTTCGGCAGCCGTGATCTTCAGCTCGAGTGCGTCGCACCGCCGCTGCACGGCGTGGCGGCCCGAGTGGCGGCCGATCACGAGCTGCTCGGGCTCCTGGCCGACGTCCTGCGGACGCATGATCTCGTAGGTCCGCGCATCTTTCAGAACGCCGTCCTGGTGGATGCCCGCTTCGTGGGCGAAGGCATTGCGGCCGACGATGGCTTTGTTCGCCTGCACCGGTTCGTTGGCGAGCCTGGCAAGCAGCTGGCTCGTCTCGAAGAGCAGCGGCGAATTGATGGCCGTGTCGAAGGGCATCAGGTCTTTGCGCACGCGGAGCGCCATCACGATTTCTTCGAGCGCCGCGTTGCCGGCGCGCTCGCCGATTCCGTTGATCGCGCACTCGACCTGCCGGACGCCTCCGGAAATGGCGGCCAGGCTGTTGGCGACCGCCAGGCCGAGGTCGTCATGGCAATGCGCGCTGAAGACGGCCTTGTCCGCGTTCGGCACCCGCCGGATGACTTCGGCGAAGAACTCGCGCGTTTCCTCCGGCGTGCTGTACCCGACCGTGTCTGGCAAATTGATCGTCGTTGCCCCGCTGGCGATCGCGGCCTCGACGACGCGGCAGAGGAAGTCGCGGTCGCTTCGCGTCGCATCCTCGGCTGAAAACTCCACATCGTCGGTGAACTGCCGGGCGCGGCGGACGCCGTCGATAACCGCGGCCAGGCAGGCGTCGCGCGTGATGCGGAGCTTGCGCTCCAGGTGCAAATCCGAGGTGGCCAGAAACGTGTGGATGCGGCGGCGCTCGGCCGGGGCCAGCGCGCGGGCGGCCTCGTCGATGTCCTGCGGGCGGCATCGCGCCAGCGCCGCGATCACCGGACGCCGCACCTCGCGGGCGATGTGCGTCACGGCATCGGCGTCGGCCGGCGACGCAATCGGGAAGCCCGCCTCGATGATGTCCACGCCCAGAGCGTCGAGCGCCCGGGCCATCTGCACCTTCGCCGGGACCTCGAGCGAGAAGCCGGGGGCCTGCTCGCCGTCCCGCAGGGTGGTGTCGAAGATCACGACACGCGTGGAATCAGTTGCCATGGTGCTACAGTGTGCGCGCCCCTGAGATTAGAAGTCAAAGTGATAATCATTACGATACAATAAGCTCAATTTATGGACATCGCCGCCCTGAAGACGTTTCTCGCGGTCGCCCAGGAACGGAGCTTTTCGCGCGCCGCGGCCAAAGTCCACCGTACCCAGCCCGCGGTCAGCCAGGCCGTCCGTCGTCTCGAAGTGGATCTGGGCGAGCAGCTCTTCGATCGATCGTCGAAGACCGGCACGCTCACCGACGCCGGCAAGGTGCTGCAGAACTACGGGCAGCGGCTGGTGCGCCTGGCCGAAGAAGCCGAATCGGCGATGCGCGAGCTCCGCGATCTGCGGCGCGGCCGCGTGCTCATCGGCGCCAACGAAGCCGCCGTGCACACGCTGCTGCCGCTCATCGGACGGTTCCGCCACGGGTTTCCCGACATCGCGATTGACGTTCGACGCGTGCCGGCTCGGCAGATTGCCGTCGAGGTGCAGCAGGGAAGTCTGGATTTCGGCGCGCTGACGTTTCATCCGTCGGAAGAAGGGCTGCTCGAGCTTCCTGTCGGCAGCGACGAGCTGGTGCTGCTCGTTTCGCCGTCGCACGCCCTTGCCAGACGCCGCCAGGTGACGATGGCGGAGGTGGCGGCGTATCCGGTGGTGGCGCACAACGATCCGTCGCCGGCGCGTGAGCGCGTGCTGCGCCTCTTCGAAGAGCATCAGATCCCGCTCAACATGGTCATCGCGCTTCCGAGCCTCGACGGCATCAAGCGCGCGGTCGAGCTGAACCTCGGCGTCGCCCTGCTGCCAAGACGCTGCGCCATTACCGAGATCGCCGGCAAGCGGTTGGTGGCCCTGCCGGTGAATGGCGTGTCACGCAAGCGGGAAGTGATGCTCGTCTGCCGCAAGGCCCACCGCTCGCATGCGGCGGACGCGTTTCTCAAGATGGCCCAGGATCACGTGGCCACGGAATCGCGGACGCCGAAATAACCTTCGCGGGCCGCGAGAAATTGCGCACTGCTCTGCGGGATTTCGCGCGCATCTTCGCCGGCGTCGCCGTCACGATCGCCGGAGTTCCGGCAGCGGCTCGAACCACAATACGCGACAGTGGTCGATGCCGCTGTTTTCGGAAGTGCCCATCCGACATCGGCCATGGCTCCTCCCTTGCACCGCTGCGAGTAGACCTGATGAGACATCACGGCGCGAGCTGCAAGCAACAAGCGGCGGCAGCAGAAGGGGAGGCCATTTATGCGCAATATGAAGATGGTTCGGGCGATCTGCGGGCTGGGCGTGCTGATCGGTCTGGTGGCCACCGTGGCTCTGGCGCAGCCGAGCGACAAACGTACGCTGTTCACGTTCAACAGGCCGATTGCCCTTCCTGGCGTCACGCTTCCGGCGGGCCAGTATCTCTTCCGCCTCGCCGATACGGAAACCGGCCGCAAGGTCGTGCATGTGTTGAGCGCTGACGGCAAGAAGGCTTACGCGTTGCTATTCTCGTTTCCGGCCGAGCGTCTCGAAGCGACCACGGCGCCGGAAGTGCGATTCATGGAGACGGCCAAAGGTACGCCGTCGGCCGTGAAGACATTTTGGTATAGCGATGAACGCGTCGGCTACGAATTCATCTACCCGAAGGAGCAGGCGCGTCTCCTGGCGCGCGGCAGCGATCGAGCCGGTTCTGACCACGCGAACAGAAACGACCAAGCCGGAAGAGACCAAAACGGCGGAGCTCGAGCGGCTGGCGCCCAACGGGTCAGGAGACAACGGTAGCCGAGGCCGCCGCTGCACAGCCTTCGGCGCCAACTGGTCCCAGCCAGACGGGCACGGTGGCGTCCGAGGCGATCCCGATTCCAGAAGGGGTCGTGGCTCGCAGCGAGTTGCCACGAACGGCGAGCAACCTTCCGCTCGTCGGCCTCATCGGCCTCCTCGCACTTGCGGGAGCTGGAAGCCTCCGGCTCTGGCGGACGGTTCGCGGGTAAGTCGAGTCTGACAGGAACGGGCTGCCGGGACGTGCGTTCCCGGCAGCCCGTCATCGCCATGTTGAGAGTCCCGCCCCTTGTCGCTGCCGGAATGCTCGCCATCGCGATCGGCTCGATGGCGCCGGGGCAGGATCTGCCTCGTTTCACGACTGAATCCGAGCTCGTGGCCCTGCACGTCATGGTGAAGGATCGGAACGGATCGTACGTCACCGGACTCACTGCGGACGCGTTTCGGGTACTGGAAGAGAGCCAACCGCAGACGATCAGCTTCTTTGCCGACGAGGATGCGCCGGTCACTATCGGCCTCGTGATAGACAGCAGCGGCAGCATGAGAAACGTCCGCGATCGCGTCATCGCCGCGTCGGCCGCGTTTGTCGAGACGAGCAATCCCCAGGACGAAGTGTTCGCGCTCGTCTTCAACGACGACGTGCGTCCGGTGCTGACAGCGTCAGCGCCGTTCACGAGCGACGCGAACACGCTGAGGAACGCGCTGACAAGCGTGTTTGTTCCCGCCGGGCGGACAGCGCTCTACGACGCCATCGCCGACGGCTTGGCATACGTCGCGAAGGGCACTCGCGATCGCCGGGTGCTGGTGGTGCTGAGCGATGGCGGAGACAACGCGAGCAGCATGACGTTCGCCGAGGTGCTCACGCAGGTGCAAGCCTCCAACACGGTCACGTATGCGATCGCGCTCATCGATCCCTTCGAAGCGGACGCCGATTCCAAGCGACTCAAGCAACTCGCCGAGACGAGCGGCGGCACACTGTTCTCGCCGCACAGCCAGGCGGACGTTGCCCGTGCCTTTCAGCAGATCGCGCAAGACGTTCGCCACGGCTACACGATCGGCTACGTGCCCTCCGACACGCCGCGGGCGCCGGGCGTTCGCCGCCTTCGCGTCGAGGTCCGGTCGCCGGACGGCCGGCGGCTGGTGACGCGGACGCGAACCGGGTACCTCGCCGGATCTGCAATCGGGGCGCGCCATGCGCGGTAAGTCGTCGTCGCAGACCCGTCGAGCCCTCGAGCGGATGCTGTTCGGAGTCGCCTTGGTCTGCCTGGGGTGGTACGGACTGACGACCCTCGCGATCTATCGACTCCAGTCCGAAGCCCGCGTCGCGATCGAGCGAATAGTGGCAGAGCGGGAGCGCCGCGGACCCCTCGATCGCCCGCCGAGTCCATCTGACTCGGGGTTGATCGGTCGGCTGGACATCCCGCGAATCCACCTCTCGGCCGTTGTCATGGAAGGCGCCGATGGCGGTGTCCTCGAGTCGGCGGTTGGGTATCTGCCGGACACGCCACGGCCGTGGCAGCCGGGCAACAGCGCCCTGGCGGCGCATCGCGATCGTCTGTTCCGGCCGCTCAAACGCATCCGCGTCGGCGACTACATCCGGCTCGCCACGCCGCACGGCGACTTTCAGTATCGCGTGCGCCGCACGATGGTCGTCGATCCCGAGGACGTCTGGGTGCTCGACCCATTGCCGCACGTGAGCCTGACGCTGATCACGTGTTTCCCGTTCGAATACGTCGGCCACGCCCGTCAGCGCTTCATCGTTCAAGCCGAGAAAATTCAGACCGAGGTGCTCTGGCGCCCGGCCCATTGAGACCCCTGAATCGCAGGGCCGGAGCTTCCTGGATACTCGCAAGCCAGACCGCGCAGGATCAGGTACACGCGCACGGAGGGCCTCCGTCTATTCTGGCTACGTGATCAGGGCAAAAGGTCCAGACCGAGCCGCCGGTCGGTACTTCTTCCGCCGCCTATCGAGTGGCCAGACCGCCGCCGAGGCCCGATGCGATCGTCACGTATTCGAGGTGGGCTTATTTCCGCCGCAGCACGCAAACGTGGGCGTGCCCGGCGCCGCGGGCAGGCAGCAGCCCGTCTTTCTCTGCAGCCGGTTGGCATCCCGCCGGACGGCGTCGATGTGCCCCAGCGCGTGGGCGACCGCCTGTCGAATCGTGCTGACGATCGGATCGCTCGTGTCCGAGAGCCGGTAGTAGATCCAGAGCCCCTGCCGGCGCGTGTTGACGAGGCCCGAGCGTCGCAGGTAGGCCAGGTGTCGCGACGCCTTCGGCTGGGTAATCCGCAGGCTCTCGTGAATGTGACAGACACAGACCTCACCGGTCAGCAAGAGCCCCAGAATCCGCAGTCGTGTCGCATCGGCCAGGGCCTTGAACAGGTGCTCGAAGCGGTCCATCTGCTGTTTCATATATCTGTGTTGACAAATATATCACGACTCGCCTAGAGTTCTATATTCGCGTTAGCAGATACATTAGACACGGCGGGAAGAGTAGAAGAGGAAGAGAAGAGTAGAAGAGAAGAGTGGAAGAAGAGTAGAGAAGAGTAGAAGAAGAGTAGATGGATAAAGAGGAGGCTCCCATGTCAGACATTCAAACGGCCGTCCGTGAGCGGTACGGCGCGTTGGCGAAGGCGGTTGGCGGTCCAAGCGCGTGCGGCGCTGGGGCCTGCTGCGGGAACGATCCCATCTCGTCGAACTTGTACTCGGCCGCCGAGACGCAGGACTTGCCTGCCGACGCGGTTTCGGCGTCGCTCGGGTGCGGCAATCCGACCGCGCTCCTGCCTCTCTCGCCAGGCCAGATCGTGCTCGACCTCGGATCGGGCGGCGGCATCGACGTGTTGCTCTCCGCGAGGCGCGTCGGCCCGACGGGGAAGGTCTACGGTCTCGACATGACCGACGAAATGCTCGCCCTCGCACGCGAGAATCAACGGAAGGCCGGCGCGACGAACGTGGAGTTCCTGAAGGGCACGATCGAAGCGATTCCTCTTCCGCCCAATTCCGTCGACGCGATCATCTCGAACTGTGTCATCAATCTGTCCGCCGACAAGGACCTCGTCCTGCGCGAGGCCTTCCGCGTGCTGAAGCCGGGTGGCCGGTTCGCGGTGTCGGACGTGGTCGTCCGAGGCCCCGTGCCGGCAGACGTTCGCCGAAGCATGGAACTGTGGGTCGGGTGCCTCGCCGGCGCGCTTGAAGAAGGCGAATTCGCCGCAAAGCTCCGGGCGGCAGGCTTTGTGGACGTGGAGGTCGAGCCGTGGCGGATCTACGACGTCGAGGACGCGCGTGCGTTTCTCACCGAGGCGGGACTTGATGTCGATCGCCTCGCGCCCGACGTGGAGGGACGTTTTGCCAGCGCGTTTGTCCGGGCCCGAAAGGCCGAAGCGAAGACCTGCTGTGGCCCTGAGTGTTGTCACTGACGTCCGGCGATGACTGGCGCCTCGCCGTCGTTTCTTCGCCGGCTCGTTGCTGAAGGCGTGGGCACGGCCATGCTGCTCGCCGCCGTCGTCGGTTCCGGCATCATGGGCGAGCGTCTTGCGGGCGGCAACGTGGGCATTGCCCTCCTCGCGAATGCTGTCGCGACCGGTGCCGCGCTCGTGGCGCTCATCCTGGCGTTTGGTCCGATCTCTGGCGCGCACTTCAATCCGGTGGTGTCGTTCGCGGATGCCTCCCAGGGTGGCTTGCGCTGGGGAGAGGCCGGAGGGTACGTGCTGGCACAGGTGGTCGGTGCGGTCATCGGCGTCGGTGTCGCCGACACGATGTTTGGCGAGCCGGTCTACGCCTGGTCCGGCCACGTGCGGTCGGGTTCTTCGCAGGTGCTCAGCGAGAGCGTGGCGACATTCGGGCTGATGGCCGTGATCTGGGGCTGTTCGAGGCGGCGATCCGAGGCCGTGCCCTTTGCCGTTGGTGCGTATATCACGGCCGCGTACTGGTTTACGGCCTCGACGTCGTTCGCCAATCCGGCCGTCACGCTGGCCCGCGCGATGACCGACACGTTCGCCGGCATCCGTCCGCAGGATGTCCCGGCGTTTTGGCTGGCGCAAGCCGTCGGAGCCGCAGCAGCGACCGCACTCTTCCGGTGGCTTGGACGGGACCCGGCACAAGTGGCCGACGCTGTGGCTACTCGCGGTGCGAAGACTCTGTCAGGAGCAGGTCAATGACTGAACGTCGCTACAACGTCCTCTTTCTCTGTACCGGGAATTCCGCCCGGAGCATCATGGGCGAGGTCCTGCTGAACCGTTGGGGGAAGGGACGCTTTCAGGCGTATAGCGCCGGGAGTCACCCGAAAGGTCAGGTGCATCCTCTCGCCATCGAGACGCTGCATCGCCATCATCTGCCAACCGACCCCGGCCTTCGCAGCAAGAGTTGGGACGAGTTTGCGGCGCCCGATGCCCCGCCGCTCGATTTCGTGTTCACGGTGTGTGATTCCGCGGCCAGCGAAGTGTGTCCGGTCTGGCCGGGTCAGCCCATGACGGCCCATTGGGGCATCCACGATCCGGCCGCGGTCGAAGGATCGGACGAGGAGAAGCAGCAGGCCTTCAACACGGCGTTTCGGGAACTCGACGCCCGCATCAAGATCTTCACGAGCCTGCGGCTCGAGTCACTCGACCAGCTGTCATTGCAACGCCAACTGGATGCGATCGGTCAGACGTCGCAAGACACGTCGCTACTCCGCCATTAGCGCGAACGTCCAGACCGAGCCGCCGGTCGGTACTTTGTCCGCGGCATATCGATTGGCCAGACCGCCGCCCAGGCCCGACGCGATCGTGACGTATTGCCGGCCCTTGTGGGTGTATGTGATTGCCGTCGAATTGATACTCGAACCGGTCTTGAACTGCCACAGCGTCTTGCCGGTCTTCTCGTCGAGCGCGATGAACTCACCGGTCAGTTTCCCGGTAAACACCAGCCCTCCGCCCGTTGCGAGCATGCCCGCCGAGCTCGGCAGGTCCGTCAACGGGATCTCCCACCTCTTCTCGCCGGTCAACGGATTGATCGCCGTAAAGTACCCGAAGACGTCGCCTGGTTGAGTCGGCGGAAGCCGGGAGGTCACGCCCGTGGTGCTCGTGCCGACCACTTGCGGCCTGGGCGGCGCGAGCTTTTGGATGCGCGGCAGGTTCCACGTGCTCGCGTACACGAGTCCGGTGTTCGGATTGAAGGCGATCGGCACTGCGTTCGTGCCGCGCGACGGCCAGATCTCGACCTCGTCGCCCGCCAGAAACCGCTTGTAAACGTCGCTCAATACCGGGCGGCCGGTCGCGAGGTCGATGCGTGTGGCCCAGTTCACTTTGACGAACGCGTTCGCCGCAATCGGTTTGCAGTTGGTGCGGTCGAGCACGTACATGAAGCCGTTCTTGTTCGCCTGGATCATCACCTTGCGCCGCTGGCCGCCGACCTCAATGTCGGCGAGCACCTGTTCGTCGTTGCCGTCCACGTCGTACACGTCGTTGGGCGTGTATTGGAAGTGACAAACGATCTCACCCGTCTTCGGGCGGATGGCGAGCACGCTCGACGTGAACAGACTGTCCATGGCCTCGCGAGGCCTGGGATCGTATGGCTCCGCATTGCCGATGCCCCAATACACCAGGTCGAGTTGGGGGTCGTAGGAACCAGACCGCCACGTCGGTCCGCCGCCCACCTTCCAGGCGTCGCTGTTGCGGGGCCAGGTTTCGGACCCCGGCTCGCCGGGCGCGGGGATGGTGTAGCGGCGCCACAATTTGTTCCCGGTTTCGGGATCCCAGCCGTCAAGGAACCCGCGCGTGGTGGATTCTCCACCGGCCATCCCGGAGATCAGCACGCCGTTGGCGACGATCGGCGCGCTGGTGGAGTAGTAGCCCTCGCGCCAGTCGGCTGTCTTCTGGTTCCACAACTCCTTGCCGGTTTTCATGTCGAGCGCGAGCACGTGGTTGTCGATCGTCACGCGAAAGACCTTGCCGCTGTAGATGGTCGCGGCGCCTCTCGTGATGGCGCTTTCGCGCTGGAATCCCGGTTCGGTTCGAACGGGGGTGCGCCAGATCTGCCTGCCGGTGTCCACGTCGATGGCAAACGTCCACTTGCCGTTGATCGCGTACATGACGCCGTTGTAGACGGTCGGCGCGGCGAGCTCACCCAGGTCGTTCATGAGGCTCGCGTTCCACACCGGCACCAGACGTTTGACGTTGGACGCGTTGATTTGCTTGAGCGGGCTATAGCTCTTGCGGTCGTAACCCATGCTCGCGGTCGTCACGTTTTCCGTGTTCCGGCCGTCGTTCACCAGTTCTTCCGTCGTCTGGGCCAATCCCGGTGTGGACCACAGACCGAGCACGGCCGCCGCGACCCAGATCGTCCTGGTCACCGTCATGATCAGCCTCCCGGCCCGACACCCTATCACAGCGGCGCGTGACGCGCGGCGCGATATCCGACAAGTGTGTCGTCCGCCTATCACGTCACGACATTCCTGCAGGGCCGGCCAGTGGCTCCTCGGTGCGGTCGGTCGGCCGCGGCTCGCACCGCCCGCCATCGTGCAGAGGAAACCTCGCCTCCGTCGTGCCTTCCTTCTCAAGCGTGACGTATTTGTCGGCGCCGATAGTCGTCCCGCCATTTTTGTTGATCTCGCGAACCGCGCGCTGTGAGTGTTTCACCAAAAAATCACCAGTTTTCCGGTCTGCCGGCAGACGAGGGCTGGCGTCTGTTTTGCTTTTCGGAGTTGTGTCAGTTCCTGGCATTGATTGCATTGATAATAGGGGAGGGTTGTCACGATGACTGTCTTGCTGTTCGCAGGCTGTATCGTCGGCGGAATTTCCGGCATCCTGTTGCTGCTCTCCGTGGGCCTCGCGCCCCGCGCGCTCCGATGACGATGCCGGCGGAACGAAAGGGGAGCCCGGCGCGGAAATCGGTGGCGCGCCCCCCGGCAAGCAAAGAGAAAAAGGGCAAGAAGGCCCCGTCAGCACCCACTCAGTCGGATATCGCCAATCGTGCGTACGAACTGTTCCTGCAGCGGGGCGGCGGGCACGGCAGCGACTGGGACGATTGGCTCCGCGCCGAGCGTGAGTTAGGCCCTCCTCGACGCTAGAACCCTTTGACGTAGGGTAGCCGGTTCGCGACCTGACGGACCTCGTCGAACCGATCGAGCAGCATCGCCGTCGGATCCCACTGGCCGCTCAGGAACGAATCGCGTAGCGTGTTCGGCACGCTGGCCGTGAACGTGAGCGAACCCGCGGTGATGACGCCCGTATCGACCCGCACGTCGATGTTCGTCTGCGGCGCCTGCTCGACGAGCGTCTGCAGCCGATCGATCGACTGCGGGTCGGCCGCGAAGCACGGCAGACCGAGCACGGCGGAGTTCCCCAGGAAGATTTCCGAGAACGACTCGCCGATGATGGCGCGAATGCCGAACCGCGCGAGTCCCTGCGGCGCGTGCTCGCGCGACGATCCGCAGCCGAAATTCGCATTCACGATGAGAATGGACGCCCCCTTGTAACGAGGGTCGCCAAACGCGTGCTTCGGATTCTGCAACTGGTCGTCTTCGAAGACGTGGCGTTCCAGCCCGTCGAACGAGACGACGCGCAGGTACCGCGCCGGCATGATGCGATCGGTATCGATATCGTTGCCGCGCAGGGGAAGACCGCGTCCCGACGCCCCTGTAATCGCCGTGCCTGGACCGGGTTGCGCGCTCATGCGGGCACCGCCTCGAGCATCGTGCGGACGTCCACCACCTCGCCGGCGATCGCGGCCGCGGCCACCATCGCGGGGCTCATGAGGAGCGTCCGTCCGGTCGGGCTGCCCTGGCGTCCCTTGAAGTTCCTGTTGGATGAAGACGCGCAGACCTGGCGGCCTTCGAGCTTGTCGGGGTTCATCGCGAGGCACATCGAGCAGCCCGCGCCCCGCCATTCGAAGCCGGCGTCGATGAATATCTGGTTCAGACCGCGCTTCTCCGCCTCGCGAGCCACGGCCCGCGATCCGGGCACGATGAGCGCCTTGACGTGGCCGGCCACGCGGTGACCGCGGACAATGCGCGCGGCTTCTTCAATGTCGGAGAGCCGCCCGTTTGTGCACGAGCCGATGAACGCGACGTCGATGCGCGTGCCGCGAATGGGCGCCTTCGCCGTGAAGCCCATGTAGGCCAGGGCTTCGGCGTCGGCGTCGGCGGGAATCGATTCGGTGACGCCCACGGCCTGACCGGGGTTGATGCCCCAGGTGACTGTCGGTTCGATGGCGGCCGCGTCGAGCGTGACGCGATCGTCGTAGGAGGCGCCGGGGTCCGACGCCATGGCGCGCCACCACGCGACGGCTCGATCGAACGCCGCGCCGGCGGGGGCGAACTGCCGGCCTCGCAGGTAGGTGAAGGTCGTGTCGTCGGGGTTGACGTAGCCCGCGCGCGCGCCGCCCTCGATGGACATGTTGCAGATGGTCATCCGTTCGTCCATCGACATCCGGTCGAGGGCGCTCCCGCCGTATTCGTACGCGAAGCCGACGCCGCCCTGGACGCCCAGCCTCCGGATGATCGTGAGAATCACGTCTTTCGCGAACACGCCCGGCCGCAGTTGCCCGTTGACGTCGATGCGGCGGACCTTCAGCGGTTCGACCGCCAGCGACTGCGACGCCAGCACGTCGCGGACCTGAGATGTTCCGATGCCCATGGCGATGGCGCCGAACGCGCCGTGCGTGGACGTGTGGCTGTCGCCGCACGCGATCGTCATGCCGGGCTGCGTCAGTCCGAGCTGGGGACCGATCACGTGCACGATGCCTTGCTCGTCGTTCTCCGGCGAGTAGAACGTGATGCCGAACTCTCGACAGTTCCGCTCGACGGCAACGGCCATGTCTTCGGCCATCACGTCGAGAAACGGCCGCCGCTGCGAGCTGGTCGGCACGATGTGATCGATCGTCGCGATCGTGCGCTCGGGGAACGCGACGCGCAGGCCGTGCTGACGCAACATGTCGAAGGCCTGCGGGCTCGTCACTTCGTGCACCAGATGCAGGCCGATGAAGAGCTGCGTCTGGCCGCTTGCCAACGTGCGCACTTTGTGCGCGTTCCAGACTTTTCGGAATAGCGTCTCAGCCATGGGACTCCAGTGACTACAATACGAAGATGCCGCGTGCGCCTCTTCGCTACTTCTTCTTTATGCTGACGGCGACCGCGGCATTGTTCGTCGCGCGCGGCCACGGCCAGGACGCGGGCCAGCGTCGCACCTTCCTGTATCCGTACACGCTGCCCGCCATCGATCGAGGTCTCGCGCTCGATGTGTCGCCGGGGCTTCAGCATTTGGCGGCGATCGGCGGCCAGTCTCGTCAGCTCTCGAGAAGTTCGACGGGCGCCCTCGACCGGACCGGTCGATCCGGCACGCCGTACGCGCCCGGCCGCGTGATCGTGAAATTCCGCGACGGCCTGTCGGCGGCGTCCCGGCTCACCGCGATGTCCACTGTTGCGCCCGCGAGCACGATCTCCGAACGACCATCATACGCGAATTTCGACGTCGTCCGCATCGACCCGGGCGAGGACGCGGAGGCGGTGGCCGACACATTTCGCCGGCGTCCCGAAGTCGAGTACGCGCAGCCGGCCTATCGCGTCCACAAGCAGATGGTCCCCAACGACACCTACTACAAGCAGTATCAGTGGAACCTGCCGCTCATCGATCTCGAGCGCGCGTGGGACATCCAGGGGGCCGCGGGCTCTTCGGTGATCGTCGCGGTGCTCGACACCGGAATCGCGTTTGCGGACGCGGTGGTGCGTTTCACTGCCGGGGCGTTTGTGGACGATGCCGGCAATCTCCACAAGGCGCTCGGCCAGATTGACGTCCCGTTTTCGGCCGCGACCGATCTCACCTCCGCGGGGCGGTTTGTCGCGCCGCACGATTTCATCTGGGACGACAACTTTCCGTACGACCTCGACTTTCATGGCACCCATGTCAGCGGCACCATCGGCCAGTCGACGAACAACGCCTTCGGCACGGCCGGCGTGGCGTTTGGCGTCAAGTTGATGCCCGTGAAAGTGATCGACAGCGATTGGGACTTCATTTTCGGCGCGCCGCACCAGGGCACCGACGATGTCGTCGCGCGCGGGATCCGGTATGCGGCCGACAACGGCGCCAAAGTGATCAACATGAGCATCGGCCGCCCGGGCGAACCCGCCCCCGTCGTCGAGGACGCCATGAAGTACGCCGTCAACAAGGGCGTGTTCATCGCCGTCGCGGCGGGCAACGACTTCGAGGACGGCAACCCGACCGAGGTCATCGCCGAAATCGCCTCGCGCCTGCAGGGCGTGGTCTCGGTGGCCGCGGTCGATCGCACGAAGGCGCACGCGTACTATTCCAGCGCCGGAAGCTGGGTCGAATTGTCCGCGCCCGGCGGCTCGGAACGGGGTTTCGGGAGGGACGGCCTGATCCTTCAGCAGACGTACGATCCCACCTTCGGCACCTGCATCGCCGAGCCGAATGCGTGCGGCGTTCCGCCGTCCTTTACCGCGCCACGCTTCGACGTCTTTACCCATCTCTTCCTGGAGGGGACGTCGATGGCCACGCCTCACGTGTCCGGACTCGCGGCGATGCTCATCCAGCAGGGCATCACGAAGCCGGCGGCCATCGAGGCGGCCCTCGAGAAATTCGCGGTCGATCTGGGCGACAAGGGACGCGACAACACGTTCGGCTACGGCCTGATCGACGCGCGCAGTACGCTGCGCGGCCTGGGGCTGGCGAAGTGAAGCTCGTCATCGCCTGCGCGCTGGCCGTGTGCAGCGCCGCGCCGATCGCCGCTCAGACACGCCGGCCCGCCGCCAGGCGAGAAGCGACGCCGAAATTGTCGCTGAGGCCGTTCTTCCTCGCGACCGTCGAGCAGTTCTCGGCGAAGACGACCTTCGACGCGGCGTTTGGCCAGTCGAGCGGGCCGTTCCTTGGAGCCGGTGCGCAGCTGACCCTGCGGAATGGCTTGTTTGTCGACGTCGCCGCTTCTCGGTTCAAGAAGACCGGCCAGCGCGCGTTCGTCAACGACGGCCAGGTGTTTCAGCTGGGCATTCCGCTGGACGCGACGCTCACGCCATTTGAAGTGACGGCCGGCTACAGGTTTGGCGCGGCGACGTTCAGCCGGTTCGTTCCGTATGCCGGCGCGGGCTTCGGACGCTACTCCTACCAGGAGACCTCGGGCTTTGCCGCGGACGGTGAGAACGTGGACGCGCATCACCTCGGCTATCTGGCGGTCGGGGGACTGGAATTTCGCTTCCACCGGTGGATTGCGGTGTCCGCGGATGCGCAATACACGCACGTCCCTGGCATCCTGGGCCTGGGCGGCGTGTCGAAGGATGCCGGCGAGACCGACCTTGGCGGGATTGCCGCGAGATTCAGGGTCCTCGTCGGCCGTTAGCGGTATTATCGATGACGGTGTTCCTCACTCCACGTCGCCGCCACTCACCACTGAGCTGGATCGGCGTCGCCCTGTACGCGGCGTTTCTGGTTATCGCTCCGTTCGAGCACCACGATCTCGTCTGCCACATCAAGAACCCGCAGCACTGCACGGCCTGCACGGCAAACCAGATCGGCACCGGCCCCGGCTCGCCCGCCATCGGCGGCGGCGGGCATCTCTCGGACGCCGGCCGTGCCGTGTCGCACCTGTCTCTCGCCGAAGGCGTGCTGCTGCCGCGCCATTCGACAGGCCGGTCGCCGCCACTACCCCTCTAGCTGGGTCATTCGCGGAACGGTCGTCCCTCGGCTGGTTGACGTTCGTCCCGCGAGATCAATTCGACTGGAGGGAGCGGTCCGTGTTTCGCGCGGACCGCGGGAGGTCCGTGCATGACACGCCGACTTCATTGTGCCGTGATCGTGGTGGTTGGTTTAGCGGTGTCCGCGTCGCGGGCGTCGGCGCAAGCCGCGTCGCAGACGCAGACGGACGCCCAGACGTTGCGCGCGGCGATCGACGAGCTCAAGAAGGATTTCGACGCTCGCCTGTCAGCGCTCGAGGCGAGGCTCGTCGCCGTGGAGGGCGCCAGCCCGGGGCAGCCCGTGCCCGAGCAGGCCCCTGTGAGCCGCGCGGCGCCGGAGAGCGCCGGCACGCCGGCAGGCGGCGGGGCGTCCAAAGTGTTCAACCCCGACATGGCCGTCATCGGCGATTTTCTCGGCGCCGTGGGGAAGCCCAACACCGACCCGTCCAACGGCAGCCCCGCTCCGGCCCTCCAGATGCACGAGTCGGAAGCGTCGTTCCAGGCTGTTGTCGATCCCTACGCGCGAGCGGACTTCTTCGTCTCGTTCGGAGAAGAAGGCGTCGATCTTGAAGAGGGATTCGTCACGTTCACATCGCTCCCTGGTGGTCTGTTGACGAAGGTCGGCAAGATTCGGGCGGCGTTCGGCAAGGTGAACAGCTTCCACAACCACGTGCTGCCGTGGGCGGATCGGCCGCTGGTCACCAACAATCTCGTCGCCGGCGAGGAGGGGATCAGCGACGCGGGAATTTCGGTGGCTCGGCTGATTCCGAACCCGTGGACTTTTCTCGAAGCGACCGGCCAGGTGTTTCGCGGCGACTCCGGCGGCGCGGAAAATCCGTTGTATCAAACGAGTCGGCGCAGCCAGGTGAGCTACGTCGCCCATCTTCGCGGGTATCACGATCTGGCGGAGTCCACGAACATCGATTTGGGATTCTCGGCGTCGCGCGGATACAACGCCTCGGGCGTTCCCCAGAACATCGACAACCTGACGACGCAACTGTTCGGCGTGGACGCGACGGTCCGGTGGAAGCCGCTGCGGCGATCGATCTACCACTCGTTCGTCGGCCGCTCCGAAGTGATTTGGAGCCGCCGCGAACAGCCCGACGGCACGCAGAGCGGGATGGGCTACTACGTGTCGGGCGATTATCAGCTCGCGCGGCGCTGGTTTGCGGGCATCCGCTTCGACGGATCCGACCACGCCGACAACGCGGCCCTCCGCGATCGCGGCGGGTCCGCGATTCTGACCTACTGGCCCAGCGAGTTCAGCCAGATCCGCGGACAATACCGGCGCACCGATTACGCGTCCGGTCCGACGGCAAACGAGTTTCTCTTTCAGTTCCAGTTTTCGATCGGCGCGCACGGCGCGCATCCGTTTTAGTTCAGTGAGGCGTTGTGAACCACGAAGTCACCAAGACACGAAGACGCACGAAGCAGACCACATCTGTGCATGGTTTTCTTCGTGGCTTCGTGCCTTCGTGGCTACAGCCGGTGATAGTGAGGCGTTATGAAGACTAAGTGGATTCTTTTCCTCGTCGTTGCGGTGTCGGTGTGGAGCAGCATCGCCAAGGCTCAAAGCAAGTTGAACGTCATCGCGACGACCGAGGATCTGGCCTCGATCGCGCGCGAAGTGGGCGGCGATCGCGTCACCATCGACGCGATCGCGAAGGGCTATCAGGATCCGCATTTCGTCGAGGCGAAGCCGAGCTTCATCCTGAAGCTGCAGAAGGCGGACGTGCTCATCGTGGTCGGCCGCGAGCTCGAGATCGGCTGGCTGCCGCCCCTGGTTCAGCAGAGCCGCAACGGCAAGATTCAGCAGGGCGCCGAGGGCTATCTCGACGCGTCGCTCGGTGCGCAGATCCTCGAGATGCCGACCGGACAGATTACGCGCGCGATGGGCGACGTCCACCCGCTTGGGAACCCCCACTACTGGATGGATCCGGAAAACGGCAAGCGCATCGCGAAGCAAATCGCCGACACGTTCGGCCGATTCCGGCCGAACGACCGCGCGTACTTCGACCAGCGGTTGGGCGATTTCACGATGCGCCTTGACGTGGCCGAGAAGCGGTGGCTGTCGATGATGGCGCCCTATAAGGGGACGAAGGTGGTCACCTACCACCGGTCGTTCCCGAATTTCGCCGAGCGATTCGGCCTCGACATCATCGGCTACGTCGAACCGCGGCCGGGCATTCCGCCGACGCCGCAGCACACGCTCGACGTGATGAACGAGATGAAGCGGCTGAACGTGAAGGTGGTGCTGGTGGAGCCGTATTTCGATCTGAAGACGCCCGCAGGCGATCGGCCGCGCAACCGGCGCCCAGGTCCTGGTGATGCCGCCGTCGGTCGGCGGCATCAAGGAAGTGTCCGATTACTTCAAGCTGTTCGACTACAACATCAACCTGCTCGTCGAGGCCCTGAAAAAGTAGGCGCTCATGATGGACACTGGAATGTTCCTGTTCCTGGCGCCCGCGTTCGTCGCCAGCCTGATTCTGACCGGCATCCACGCCTACCTGGGCGTGCACGTCGTCGAACGCGGCGTGATCTTCGTGGACCTGTCGCTGGCGCAAATCGCGGCCCTTGGAGCGACGGCCGCGATCTTCCTGCCCGCGTCCGGCGGCGATCCCCACGCGCCCATCGTCTATTGGATCAGCCTGACGTTCACGTTCATCGGCGCGTTCGTGTTCTCGACGATCCGGAGCCATCGCGCGCGAATTCCCAAAGAGGCCATCATCGGCATCTGCTATGCCGTCGCGTCGGCGGCGGCGATTCTGGCCATGAGCAAGGCCACATCCGAGAGCGAGCACCTGAAGGACATGCTTGTCGGCAACATCCTTGCCGTCTCGTGGCCCGAGGTGCGGAAGACGGCGCTCCTGTACGGCGCCGTCGGCATCTTTCACTATGTGTTCCGCCGGCGGTTTCTCAAGATTTCCATGGATCCGCAGCGGGCCGAGGCCGAGGGGATGTCGATCCGGTTCTGGGACTTCTTGTTCTACGCGTCGTTCGGCTTCGTCGTCACCTCGTCGGTCTCGATTGCCGGCGTGCTGCTCGTGTTCTGCTACTTGATCGTGCCGTCGGTCGCGGCCATGCTGTATGCCGAATCCGTCGGACGGCGGCTGGCCATCGGGTGGTCGATGGGGACGATCGTGTCGGCGCTTGGCGTGTATCTGTCGCTGAAGCTCGATCTCCCCACCGGCGCGACGATCGTGTGCACCTTCGGACTGGTGCTGATCGTGATGGCGCTGGTGCGACCCCTGTTTGGCCGGCGGGCCATGGTCGAGAGTCGTTGATCACGATGCAATGCCGCCAGTGTGGAACCGAGATTGCCGACAAGGCGCTGATCTGCTACCGGTGTGGCGCGGCGACCACCGAGCCCGTGTTTGCTCCGCCTGGAGCGCGCGCGACGATCGCGCGCCGGTTTCGTGACGCTGATGATCACGTTGGCGGCGTTCGCGCTGATGGCGGGTGGGGTGGTCTATCTGAGTGGCACGTCAGGCCAGCTGCCGCGCGCCGTCACGTGGGTGGCGGCCGGCGTCGCCGTCGCGATCGTGGTGCTGCGCGCGTACGCCAGGCGCCGGTAGCGGTGCCATAATTGACGCCGATGGCCATCGATCGTCCCCGGCTGGCGACGGCATTGTGGATGGTTTTGGCCGTGATCGTCTGGAACGTCGTCTTCGATCGCGTGCTCGTGGTGGCGGGTCGCGATTACGTTCGGAGCGCGCTGGTGGCGGCCGGCGGAGTCGGTCCCTACGCGCGCATCGACGATCAGATGCGCCCCGCCGCGTCGCGCGCGTTCTGGGCGGCCACAACAGCCGCTGGCGTCGTCGTCGCGGTCGGAATCGCGGCTGTGCGCTTCGCCGCGCGTACGCCGACGCCGGATTCAGCCCGCCCGAAGAAAAGCTCTACTTGAGCAGGACTTCCTCGAAGAACTTCAGCGCCCGCGGATCGTTCGACTGGCCCAGCCAGAACATCGCCTGTTTGCGGACGGCCGCGTTCCTGTTGCTCCGTGCGACGTCAATCAACTTCGGCACGCCATCGTCTTTCGGCAGCTGGCTCAGCGCGAAGACGGCGCGCTTCTTGACGTCGGTGTCGGGATCGCGATCGATGGCTTCGACGATGGTCGAGACGGCCTGGTCGCCGGCGCGCTGCCCAAGCCAGAAGAGCGCGTCCGAGCGCATTTTGGAAACCGTGTAGTCGCGCGCGATCGCCACGAGCGAACGCGTCGCGGCCGTTCCCTCGTGCATGGCGAGCGCCACCACGGCAGGCCTGACCACGCGGTCGTACCGTTCGCCCGATGCCGGAAGGGTGTTGATGACCGACGTCAACCACGCCGCGCTGTCGTCGGGCTTCACGCCCTCGAGCCAGACCACCGGCAGGCCGCCGGCGTCGATCTCGCAGTCGGCCGTTGTCGTGCGCAGCCTGACAAGGGTTCCCGCCTCGAAGCGCGCCAGAATCTCCAGTTCGCTGGCCGGTTCGAGCGTGATGCGCGAGCGGTTCGCGCATTCCATCGACCGGTGGCCGCCCACGATCTTGATGCGGTAGCCGACCCACCGCGCCCCGCCGCGCGCGGCGATGCCGGCCATCTCTTTGTCCAGCGCCTGCGCGAGGGCGCGAGTTTCCACCTGTCCGTTACTGATGCGGCCCTGGCCGAGCGCGAGGGCCGCCGCGAGCGATATCGCCGCCAGGGCGATCACTTGAGCAGCTCCAGCATGTATTCGGTCGCTTCCGGCGCCTTCATGACCGACAGCTTCTGGACGATATCCTTCTTCATACCCGGATCCTTCTCGGCGCGCGCCAGGTCGACGAGCGCCTTCGCGTTGCGCTGGCTGAAGAGTCCGTTGACGATCACCCTTCGCACGTCGGTCGAGGCGTCCGACTTGTAGATCGACACGAGCGTGTCAGCCGTGCCCGGCCGGTTCATCATGCCAAGGTTTCGAATAATCGTGAGGCGCAGCTCTGAATCCTTCTCGCTCTTGGCGAGTTCGGTCAGCTTCTCGACGTTCCCGTTGATGAAGTAGCTCTGGACGATGCTGCGCTTCACCGCGGGGTTCGACGATGTGCGGTAGATGTCGGCGAGCTGTTCACGGTCGGTCGAGCTGCCCATGAAACCGAGATAGCGGATGGCGCGCAGCTGGAGCTCGGGGTTGGCGTTGTTCTTCGCCGTGTTGACCATGATGTCGCGTGCGCGCGGCGAGCGGCTCTGGCTGAGGACGAACAGCGCCCGGTCGCGGACACGCGGCGTCGCGCCTCCGGCGAGCATCTTCTCGATAATCGGCAGACCCTTGTCGGGATCGGTCCGCATCACGCCCCGCAGCGCCAGCAGCTTCAGCTCCTCGTCGCCCTGCAGCTCCGCGGACACCGTCTGGCCTGACGCCTCACGAATCTCGAGCTCGAGCGCTTTGGCATCCCTCACCCAGGGGCTCGTGGCGAATTGCTTGGCCATGTCCTGGATGGTCTGGAGCGCTTCCGCGCTGAGCGCGAGCTTGGACTGGCTGTAGGCCTTCCAGTACATCGCCGCGTCCGCTCCCACGCCGGCGTTCCAGCCGGCGCCGGCACCGGCCCCGACCCCCGCTCCGACGTTGACGTTCACTTGAGCGATCACGCGGTTGAACTCCTCGATCGCGCGGTCAAAGTCGCTGTTCTCGATCGCCTCGCGCGCCTGGTCGTACAGCGCCTCGGGATCGCCGACGTTCACTCTGACCCGGGGGGCCATGCGTCGCGCCTCTCGAGCCGCCTCTCGCGCCGCGGCCTTTTCAGCGGCCTTGTCGGGCTTTGGGTCCGGCTCAGGCTTTTGCGCCGCGAGCGGCGCCGCGAGCGCGGAGAACAGCACCGAGATGATGACGAGGTGTTTGATGGTCATGGTCTTCAGGATCCTCAGCTGGTATGGGACGTGATGGCGCGCGTGCGCGCGCGATCGGTCAGATCGCGCTGCCGGAGCTCGTTGCCGAGCACGCGTACTTTGAAGAGCAGCGACGCCGCGTCGATCCGCCGGCGAATCTCATCGAGATTGGCGGCGGTTGCGCGCGACGGCCTGTGGACGATTTCGACGAGACTCCGTTCGATTTCGTCGAGCACGCTGGCGACGGCGTGCTCGCCGGCATCGACCGCATCCTGGCGATAGAGGCGGCTCGCGGCGACGAGGTCTTCGGCCCATCGCTGCTCGGCCGAGATGTCGCCGCCGTCGGGCGCGTTCATGATGTCGGTGAGAATCCGCTCCGATCGGTCGAGATGGTCGGCGACCGACGTCATGAGGATCCGCTGCCGGGCGTCGTCTCCGGCGGCGGGCGTTCCGGCCGCACGCGACGCGACCGTGGCGGCGACCGGCGCCGGCACGGGCGCCTCTGGCGACCACGAGCGTCCGGCGACGAAGGCGGCGACGAGGAGCACGGCCGCGACTCCGGCGAAGGCCAGGCGATCCTGTCTGAACCACACCGTCCACCACGGGACGTCCTGCGCGGGCAGACGGTGACGGATGCGCTGCCACACTTCGAGGCCGTACTGATCGCCCCTCTCGGGAGATTCCGGCGTCGCCATGAGCCTGAGCGTCGCGTCGAGCGCACGATAGGTCGCCGCGCAGACCTCGCACTCGTCGAGGTGCAGCGCGACGTCGCCGCGCCGCCTGCCCTCCTCGTAGTAATAGAGGATGAGATCTTCTTCGGAATAGTGCTTCATGATTCACCCCGCATGGGCGCGAGCGCGACTCGCAGCTTGCGGACCGCCCGGAACACGCTGTGTTTCGCCGCGCTCGTACCAAGACCGAGCGTGTGGCCGATCTCGGCGATCGACCGCCCCTCGTAGTGCCGCAGCGTAAAGGCGGCGCGCTCGAGGGGACTCAGAGTGCGAAAGCGCCTCGACTAGGGAACGCTGAATCTCGGCGCTCAGCGCCAGCCGTTCCGGCTCGGTGGCGCCCGGCGTGGGCCGTTCGACGACAGTGTCGAGGTCTTCGGGGTGGGAGTGGTCCGGTCTGGATCGGCGCGCGCGCATGAGATCGACCGAGCAGTTCGCGACGATACGGTGGAGCCACGTGCCGAAATGCGCCCGCGACTCGAAACGGCTCAGCTGGCGATACGCGCGAAGGAAACTCTCCTGCACCACATCCTCGGCATCCTGCTCGTTGCCCGTCATTCGATACGCGAGCCTGAAGGCGCCCCGGCTGTGGTTTTCGACCAGCGCGCGAAACGCCTCGCCGTCGCCCTGGCGGGCTCGGGCTAAGACGGTGGCAGCTTCGGTCGTGTCCATCTCAGAAAGCTTAGACGGTCACAACGGGGGAACGTTAGGTTCTACGATTTCTAGGGGTTCGAGAGATTCGCTAGTGGGTCAGTTTGAGATTCCGGCTGTCCGGCCTGCCTCGGAGTGAACGACTGGCCCATACGAGCCCAGCCAGAACGATAACGCGAGCGCCACCAGAACAAAGATGAGGTGAAGCAGGATTCGACGTGGAGTTAACCGCATACGCTTAATTCTGGCACAAACGGATCCGAGCCGAACGGTCAGCCAATTTCAAACTGAGCCACTACCCTCTGCGGGAACCCACTTGACCGTCGGTCCGGAAAAAACAACAACACATCTGTTGACATAGCAACATAACTGTTGTATCATCCTCTTGCCGTGACGAGCCAAGAATTCAAGCGGTGGCTGAGCAAGCAGGGATGCACCTTCGAGGCCGGGCACGGCGGGCACCTGATTGTCCGGCTCGGCGCGAAGATGTCCGTGGTCCCGATGCACGGCAAGCAAAAGGAACTCGGCACCGGGCTTGTGAACCGGATCAAGAAGGATCTCGGGTTGAAGTGACCAGGCGGCGGGAGGCCGTCCCTATATGGATTATCCAATTATTTTGTCTAAAGATGATAACGGAACTGTACTGGTTGATTTCCCAGATTTCCCGGAGGCCCACACGTTCGGAGAGGACATCGAGGACGCACTGAAGCGGGCTCCAGAGGCGCTGGCGACGGCGATCGATGCGTATGTGAAGGATCGACGCGCGATCCCGCTCCCGTCGGCGATGCTCACGAAATACCGGGTGACGATGCCCGCTCTCGTGGAAGCAAAGGTGGCCCTGTATGAAACCATGCAGGCCGGCAAGATCAAGAAGGCGCAGCTCGCGAAGCTACTCGACTGGCATCTTCCCCAGGTGGATCGCTTGCTGGAGATGACGCATGCCTCTAAGCTCGATCAGCTCGAATCCGCATTCCGCGTGATGGGGAAACGGTTGATGATTTACGTGGATGACTTAGCGGGTGCTGGCACAGTGGCGAAGCCGAAGCGCGCCGCAGCACGTCGCCGCCAACGCGCTGTGGCGAAGCCAAGTCATCGCCCTCGTTGAAGAAGGGAGACGCTTCATGGTCACGGTGTACTATTTCGAAAAGTACGACATCACGATCGACCAGACACTGCGGTCCAAACGGCCAGCGACTCGTGAGGCGATAGATAGAGTCTTCGGTCGGCCGATTGAATCGACGGCCATGGAGATCGATGAGAGCGACATCGACGGGCACGGGTTCCGTAAACAGGAATCCGCTGCCGGGGCGGCTTGACGCGGTAACATGAACGACAACTACGACGGGCTATCACGCCGGCTCGATGTCGAGCAGAGAGCAGATGCCCTCCGATTATGGAGGAGCACATGCTTTCAGGACCGGACCGCAAGGCACTCGCTCGATTCTTCAGCCACGTCGACATCCAGCCGCGCGGGCGCTGGCTGTGGATTGGTGCCCTTCACGCCGGCTACGGCACTTTCTACTGGGATGGAGCCAGCCAGGGCGCACACCGCGTCTCACACGAGTGGTTCGTCGGGCCGATCCCGTGGCTCTATCAGGTCGACCATCTTTGTCGAGTCAGACGCTGCGTAAACCCTGCGCACCTTGAGGCCGTGACGGCAAGAGAGAACATGCGGCGCGCGCTGGGATTGCCGATGCCTGCCCAGCTCGATGCGATGCGTCGACCGCCGACGCATCCCGGCGAGATGTTCCTCGAGGAAGTGCTCAAGCCGCTGGGGTACGGCGCCCAGACCGGCGCCGCGAAGCGGATGGGCATGTCATTGAACCGGCTCAACGAGATCGTGACGGCGAAGCGGCCTGTCACGCCGGACTCGGCCATCCTGATGGGCGCCGTCAGTGGGACCGCCCCAGCGCTGTGGATGCGCCTGCAGGCTGACTACGATCTCTGGCATGCGCTGCAGGAGACTGATGTGTCCGCCGTGAAGCCGTTCGATCGGAAGGAGTACTCTCCTCTAAGGGATTAACGTATGAAAGAACTTCCGCTTGAAGGCCCCGACTACAAATGCGCTTTCTGCCGGAAGGTGTTGGCCATAGGCGATGAGGCGTTCTTCTTGGAGCACAAGGCCGATGGGATCGTGGATTCTATGTTCGTTGGTCGCTTTTGCAGTTCCGCACATCTCTTAAGGTACGTCATGAATGACGTAGTCGCCACCTTTATTGCGAATGGTATGCCGCCAGCGCAGGCGCGGCAGATCGTCGTCGACCAATTGGGTAAGGACCCGCTCATCAACTAGACGCGCTACCTTGGTCTATTGCGGCCTGCAACTTGTCCTTGACTGATTCGTCCATCATTTCCTCTTAGACTCGGCCAACTTCAACGCATCGCTCACGAACTCGGCCTTCGTTTGTGTCAACGGAATACCATACTTACTGAAGTCTCGGACGAGACGGTCGAACGCTAGGTCCATCTGATCTGCGCTGATGCCGTAGAGTGCTGACAGTCGAGAAATCTGTTCGACGAGATCAGCGTTCCGCGAACGAAGCTCCATGTCGTCCAAGAGCCGATCCACGTGTCTTCTATAGCTATCATAGTCGCCCATAATTCCCGCCAGTATACCGACGCGAGCCTCCCGCGAGGAATACGACATCCTGCGGGTAGTGTCAGTTTGAAAACTGACCCACTACCGAGAGGTTCAAGGGGTTCAAGAGGTTCGAGGGGGGGCTAGGGGCGGGCCGGTTTGGCCGGCTGATCCGCCGGGAGGCGGACGGGCTGGCTCTTGAAATGCGCCTCGATCTGGGTGATGGAGGCCAAAACAACGTCGCCGACGATTTGCAGGCTTCGGGCGCTGACGGCGTCGAGCGTGTCGCGCTGTGTGTGCCAGGCGTCGTACTCGAGGTCGATGATGTCCACCGACGGCACGCCGGCGGCGAGGAACGGCAAGTGGTCGTCCTCGACCGTCGTCATCTCCGGAAGGAAATAGGCGCCCAGCTTCAGGCGGGCCGCAGCGTCCCAGACGATGTCTGTCAGCCACTTCGAGGAGTTGGAATCGCGCCGGATGCCCAGGTTGCGGTCCGCAATCATGTCCACCAGCACCATCGCCTTGAGCGTGGCGAGCGATCCATCGCGTTGCGCCACCTCAACGTAATGGCGGCTGCCGTATGTGTGGTCCGTGCCGCGCCACTCGACCACGGCTTCTTCGCCGTCGAGGAACACGATCTCGATGGTCAGCGTGTTTCTGCGGGCCTTGAGCACGCGGGCCATCTCCACGAGAAACGCCGCGCTCGAACCGCCGTCGCTGGCGCCGACGAAGCGGAACTCACGAAAGAGCTTCGTGTCGTAGTGCCCGGTGATCGCGATGCGATCCTTGTTGACGCCTGGAATGGTCGCGATGAGGTTGACCATGTGCACCCTCCCGATCGGCGTCTCCGCGTCCCAGGCCTGATCGACCGCCTTGAGGCCTGCGGCGGCGAGCTGGGCTTTGATGTACTGGCGCGTCTGTTCGATCGCGGCCGAGCCCGCGGGCCGAGGCCCCAGGGCGACCATCTGCCGCAGGTGTTCCCAGGCCCGGGACGAGTCAAACTGAGGCAGCGTTGGCGCTTGCAGCAAGAGCGCCAAGAGAGCAAGGGGTCTCAGCATTGGGTAATCTTGTAACCGGGTAATCGGGCAAATGATTGCTCGATTGACACTACCAGATTATCCAGTTCCCCGATTATCCAATTATCAAATTCACGATCGCTTATCTCTCGGGATGTAGTCGCGATGCGTCGGGCCGGTGTAGATCTGGCGCGGCCGCGCGATCTTCTGTTCCGAGTCGAGCAGCATCTCCTCCCACTGGGCAACCCATCCCGCCGTGCGCGGGATGGCGAAGAGCACCGGGAACATCTCCATCGGAAATCCCATCGCCTGGTAGATGAGGCCGGAGTAGAAATCGACGTTGGGATAGAGCTTGCGGCTGACGAAATACTCGTCCTGAAGGGCGATGCGCTCGAGCTCGAGCGCGATGTCGAGCAGCGGATTCTTGCCGGTCACGGCGAAGACGAGGTCGGCGATCCGCTTGATGACCTTGGCCCGCGGGTCGTACGACTTGTACACGCGGTGGCCGAACCCCATCAGCCGGTTTGTGCCGTCGCCGTTCTTGACCCGCTTGATGAACTCGGGCACCTTGCTGACCGAGCCGATTTCATTGAGCATGCGCAGCACCGCCTCGTTGGCGCCGCCGTGCAGCGGCCCGTACAGCGCGGCGGCCGCGCCGGCGAGCGACGAATACGGATCGACGTGCGAGCTGCCGACAATACGCATGGTCGTGGTGCTGCAGTTCTGCTCGTGGTCGGCGTGCAGGATGAACAGCACGTCGAGCGCGCGTGTCAGCACCGGGTTGGGCTGGTACTTCAACTCGGTCATCTTGAACAGCATGTTCAGGAAGTTGCCCGCAAAGCTCAAATCGTTGTCGGGATACACGTACGGGCGGCCGATGCTGTGGCGATACGCGTACGTGGCGATGCTCGGCACCTTGGCGATGAGCCGGTGCGTCTGGCGCAGCCTCGAGGTCTTGTCGAAGATGTGTTTCGCGTCGGGATAAAACGTCGAGAGCGCGCCGACCGTGCTGAGGAAGATGCCCATCGGGTGCGCGTCGTACTGAAACCCCTCCATGAACTTCTTGATGTTCTCGTGGAGCATCGTGTGGAGGGTGATTTGCTGGGTCCAGGCTTGCAGCTGGCCGTGCGTCGGGAGCTCGCCGAAGAGAATCAGGTAGGCGGTTTCGAGGTAGTCGCTGTTCTCGGCGAGCTGTTCGATGGGGTAGCCGCGATAGAGCAGGATGCCGTTTTCGCCGTCGATGTACGTGATGGCGCTGCGGCAATTCGCGGTGTTCAGGAACGCCGGGTCGTAGGTCATGAGGCCGAAGTCTTCGGGCGCGACCTTGATCTGGCGGAGGTCCATGGCGCGAATCGTGCCGTCCGTGACGGGGACTTCGTACTTCTTGCCCGTCCTGTTGTCGGTGATTGAGAGAGTGTCAGCCATCGCCCCTTTTACGTTTCTCGTTCGTCGTTTTCCGTTTCGTCGGGTTCCGTCAACGGCTCGGCCGGAACCCGATAGGCCCCGTCCGCCCAGCGCGCGAGGTCCTGGATTCTGCACCGTTCGCTGCAGAAGGGCCGACAGGCAGGCTCAATGGGATGGCGCCTGCAGAACACGCACAATTCTACCTGTTGTGGCGTCGGGGGTTGTGCCATGCCAGTCCTGCGAGCTCAGGGGATTATAGTCACACGCCGGGAGCGCGCGACCTTCCAGTACTTTGAACTTTAACCTTTGAACTTCGAACTTTCAGATGGAGGGCTGGCCTTCGCCGGCGTGATGGCGGACGTCGCGGGCCGACACCATGAAGATGACGTCTTCGGCGATGTTGGTGGCGTGGTCGCCGATGCGCTCGAGATGCCGCGAAATCAGGATGAGATCGAGCGCGGCCTCGATGGTGCCCGGGTCCTGCAACATGTACGTTAGAAGCTCGCGGAAGATCTGTGTCTTGAGGGCGTCGAGTTTGTCGTCCTCGCTGAGAACCCGCTGGGCGAGCTCGGTGTCGCGGCGGACGAAGGCGTCGAGCGAGTCGCGCAGCATGCTCTGCGCGATGGTGGCCATTCGTGGGATGTCGATCAGCTTCTTGACGGGCGCGTGTTGCGCGTAGCGGCGCGCGGCTTCCGCGATATTGATGGCCAGGTCGCCGACGCGCTCGAGGTCGGTGTTGATCTTGACGGCCGCCACGATGGCCCGCAGATCGACGGCCATCGGCTGGTGCAGGGCGAGCAGCGTGAAGCAGCGACTGTCTATTTCGATGTGGAGCTTGTTGAGCGGATCGTCGCCGTTCAAGGCGAGCTCGATGAGCTCGCGGTCGCGCTCCATGAGCGCTTTGACGGACAAGCGCACCTGTTCCTCGGCGAGCCCGCCCATTTCGAGCAGCCGCGTCTTCAGCCGTTCGAGCTCCTCCTGAAAGTGCCGTCCGTGGTGTTCGAACTGATCCATCAACCGAATCTCCCCGTGACGTAGTCTTCGGTGAGCTTCTCCTTCGGCGCCGTGAATATCTTGTTCGTGCGATCGGACTCGACGAGCTTCCCCAGCCAGAAAAACGCGGTGACGTCGGAAACGCGCGCCGCCTGCTGCATATTGTGCGTCACGATGACGATCGTGTAACGCGTTTTCAGCTGGTAGATCAGTTCCTCGATCCGCTGGGTCGCGATCGGGTCGAGCGCCGACGCCGGTTCGTCCATCAGCACCACCTCCGGCTCGACCGCCAGCGCGCGGGCGATGCACAACCGCTGCTGCTGCCCGCCGGAGAGCGCGAGCGCCGACATGTGCAGGCGATCGTGGACCTCGTCCCACAGCGCTGCGGCCTTGAGGCTCGCCTCCACGCGGCCGCGCAGCTCTTCGCGCGAACGCGTCAGGTGGTTGATGCGCAGGCCGTACGCGACGTTGTCGAAGATCGACTTGGGGAACGGGTTCGACTTCTGGAACACCATGCCGACCCGCCGGCGCAAGTCGACCACGTCGACCGACGAGGCGTAGATATCGGCGCCGTCGATGCGAACCGACCCTTCAACGCGCGCCCCGGGCACGATGTCGTTCATGCGATTGAGCGACCGGAGGAACGTGGACTTACCGCAGCCGGACGGTCCGATGAGCGCCGTCACCTGGTTCGGCTGCACGTCGAGCGTGATGTTTTCGAGGACGCGTCGCGGACCGTAATAGAAGTTCATGCCCGCCACCTGGATCTTCGGGGTGATGGCGGGGACGGGTGCTTGAGACACAGGACCACCGACCGCCCGGGAAGACACCACAGGCGGATCCTGAAGGAGCATCGTGAAAGGATACCGTGGAGCGGTTTCAGCCCCGTTTCCGCCGTGTAAATTCCGAGTAACAGTGACCTCGAACCCGCTTGACGTCCTCCGCCAGCCTGTTGCAGAATACGTAACCACATGGTTACCAGTCAGCCCGACCCGTTCCGTGGCCTCGCCGACCCCACGCGGCGAGCCATGCTCGACTACCTGATCGAGCGCCCGCACGGCGTGGGGGAGCTCGCCGACCGCTTCGACATCAGCCGCCCCGCCATTTCCAAGCACCTGCGTGTCCTCAAGCACGCCCGGCTGGTGCGGGAGCGCCGCGAGGGACGCAGCCGCATTTACGAGCTGAATCCCGCCGGCGTCAAGGCGCTGCGCGCCTATTTCGATCGGTTCTGGACCGATGCCCTGGCCGCCTTCAAGCGGGCGGCGGAAGCTGACAAATAGACTGGAGGAGTCACGTGAAGAATGTCGTCGAAGCACCGGTCACCAAGAGCATCAGCGTGAAGGCGAACGTCGAGCACGCCTTCAAGGTCTTCACCGAAGGGTTCGACACCTGGTGGCCGCGCGCCCATCACATCGGCAGCAAGCCGCTCGTGAAGGCGGTCATTGAGCTCAAGGCGGGCGGACGATGCTTCGGACGTGAAGCGGACGGCAACGAGTGCGACTGGGGCCGCGTCCTCGTCTGGGAGCCGCCCCGCCGGTTCGTGCTGGCGTGGCACATCGACCCGACGTGGCAGTACGAACCTGACGCGGCAAAGGCCAGCGAGGTGGAGATTCGGTTCACGCCCGAGGCCGGAGGAACAACGCGCGTGGATCTCGAGCACCGCTACTTCGAGCGGCACGGCGAAGGGGGTGGGCTCATCAGGACGGGCGTGGACGGACCGGGCGGCTGGGGCGAGCTGCTGCAACTCTTCGCCCGGACAGCGACGGCCTACCATCCCGCGGTGGCGCCTCTGGCGCTCATCTTCAGGATCAACGACAGCTTGGCGGCGCGATCGTTCGCGGGTCTCGCAGACACGGACGTCTGGCGTCAGCCAACCGACCAGAGCAACCCGCTGCTGTGGATTTTCGGGCACATGGTCAACACGCGCGCACAGCTGCTCAAAGTACTCGGCGAATCATTCGACACGGGGTGGGGCGACGTGTTCGATCGCGGAGCGGGCCTGCACGAAGCGTCCCGCTACCCAACCCTCGAGACCGTCCAGGCGGTTTCGCGCGAGGTAAACAGCAAGATGTACGCGAAGCTCGGCGCCCTCACGGATGGCGAGCTTGCGAGCCCCGCGCCGCGACGACCGGTGCCGGCCGTTCAGACCACCGCCGAGCTCATCGCGTTTCTGGTGATGCACGACACATATCACGTCGGCCAGCTCGCCTACGTACGCAAGGCGATCGGACACGCGGCGGTCGCGGGGTAGAAGGTTCTAGGGGTTCTAGAGGTTTAACCGGCTCGAAGCGCTCCGGCGAACCTCTCGAACCCCTCGAACCCCTCGAACCTCTTATCTTGTTATCTCGCTGAACCGATGGAGGGAGCGACGGTGGCCAGCCGGAACGCGGTCGCCCGTGGGCCTTCCGTGCCGATGAGAGTGCCCGTCACCTGGTACACGCCGGTTGGCAGGCTGCGGAATTCGAGCACCTTGACGCGCGGCGCGTTCGCGCCGTCAAGCTCGAACACGCTGCTCCGGTAGAAATCACGGGACTCGGCGACAACCTCGAGCAGACGATTGCGAGCGTCGGCCTCGACCGAGACCTGGACGGTCAAGAGGCCCGGCGCCACGCTCATCGCCGGCGTCACCCGGAGCCGCAACGGTTCGGCGGCATCCACTCCCGAGAGCCCGGCCAGCACGCATGCGCCCAGAAGCATGAAAACGCGTCGAGATCTCCGTGACATGGTCGTTTCTCCCTCTCTAGGAGTATCGACCTGTTACAGAGATTTAACGCACCTGTCGTGAAAAGTTTACATCGAGGCGATCATCAAGCGAAGGCTCGGAATTGCCGCGCTGACGAGTGGTCCGCGACTAGAATCCGGCCGCTTTGTCGCGCAGCGCCCTCACCGCGACGTCCGGAAAATCGGTGAAGATGCCATCGACGCCGAGATTGCGGAACTGCCGGAACTCCTCGTCGAAGTCGCCGTGGTACGACGGCGACAGGAACACAGGCTCGGCGCGCAGCGTCCAGACGTGGACGAGCAGCCCGCAATGCGTGCGCGCGCGCGACGAGGTCGGTCGGCGTCTGCAGCGTGCGATCTTCGTTGGCCGGGATCACGAGGCGCGAGTTCGGGCCGATGCCGTCCGCGTACCGCTTGATCTCACGCAGCTCATCGTCTGTTGGCGCCGCGCCTTCAACCAGACGAATCAGCTTGACGGTGGTCTGTGGCCGCATCCGGCGAAGGTTATCCTCGAACGACTGGATGAACACCGGCGAGTCACGGCGGTTCCAGTCGTGGCGTTCGAGCGACGCCAGCAGCCGATCTTCGAGCGGCAGTCCGATCGATCGGAAATACGTCGGGTGTTTCGTCTCCGGGTAGACGCCAATCGGCCGGCCGAGCTCGCTTGCCAAGTTGCTGCGCCAACTCGATCACCTCGTCGAAGGTCGGCACCTCGAACTGCCCGTCGTAGGCGTGCGACCGGAACGCCAGCCGCTCTTTCGCGCGCAGCGTCTTGATCTCGGCGAGCGTGAAGTCCTCGCTGAACCAGCCGGTGACCGGACCCGTCGATGGTCTTCGTTCTGCTTCCGTCGGGAAACTTCTCGGCGACATCGGTCGTGCCGCCCATCTCGTTTTCGTGCCGCGCGATCAGGACGCCGTCTTTGGTGGACACGAGATCGGGCTCGATGAAATCGGCGCCCATCTCGGCCGCCAGCCGGTACGACGCGAACGTGTGCTCGGGCCGGTGGCCGCTCGCGCCGCGGTGGCCGATGACAATCGGCGTCTGAAACGTGCCGGCCGCGGCAAGGGCGGCGGCCGACAACAGCACGAGCATGACGGCGAAGCCACGCGAGCGTGCCTCGCCTACCACAGGAGCTTCACTCCGAGTTGAAGCTGGCGTGCGTCGTAGGTGCCCGTGATCGTCCCGAACGCCGCCGGAGCTGCGATTGCCATTCGGCGCCTGGAAGTTCGTCCGGTTGAGCAGGTTGAAGGCTTCGAAGCGCACTTCGATCTTCGTGGCGGACGCGATCGCCAACTGCTTGCTGAGCGCCATGTCGAGCTGCCAGAACCACGGCGCCCGGACGCTGTTGCGCGACGCGTTGCCGAAACGGCTGGCTCGGATCGGTGGGAACGACGACGCAGCTCGGGTTGAAGTACGCGGTGATCGACTGCGTCGGCG
Source organism: uncultured Acidobacteriota bacterium (assembly GCA_963755195.1). Lineage (GTDB taxonomy): Bacteria > Acidobacteriota > Vicinamibacteria > Vicinamibacterales > CAVVIG01 > CAVQJU01. The sequence goes on from CAVWIZ010000006.1 coordinate 725,221, forward strand.
CTCGTCGGCTCGCAGACGATGTTCGGCCGGTAGTTGTTGGCGCCGCGGAAATCCTGCGCGATGCCGGAGACGATGAACGGCGTGGCCGGCGTGTAGATGAAGGTGACCGGCACGCCGGAGGTGATCGTGTTGATGCCGGCGAGCTGCCAGCCGCCGATGAGCATGTCCATCGGCGTCGACACGTCCGCGCCGAACATGTGGCCGCGGCCGAACGGCAAGCCCCACACGACGCTCGTCGTGCTGTTGTAGGGCTGGTCGTAGCCCGACGTGCTCCACTCCGCTTCGAGGTTGTAGAAGTCCTGCGGCGCCGGGAAATTGCCGTTCGCGTTCTCGAGCGACGCCGCGCCGTTGTCCATCGCGCGCGACCACGTGAAGGCGTTCAGGAACGACAGGTCGGCTCGTGCATGCGCCACTCGTATTTCATCTGCAGGCGCCCGGTACTCGGACCGTCCGCCGTCGAACGCATAGGTGATGTCGGAATAGCGTCGCAATCGGCCGGCGTGACTGCAGCGAGAGCGTGCCGGCCGCGTTGTTCGGCGCCGCCTGATTGATAGTTCGCGAACAGCAGCAGGTTGTCGGCACGGTTGCCGACGTACGCGACGTCCACGAGCATCCGCGGCCGAGCTCGCGCTGCACCGACACGTACCAGTTCTGCACGCGGCCATCCTGGATAGTCGGGCGGCATGTAGGTGATGTTCGCGGTCAGCGGATTGAACTGCTTCGGGATCGGTGAGCCCCGCCGGATAGCCGTTGCGAGGCCACAAACGCCGGATCGTTCGGGTTCGTCTGGTTGACGACGGCGTTGACGACTTGCGGACCGTTGATCGGCAGCAGGTTGCCGCCGCCGGCGCGGTTGTAGTGGACGTACCCGATGCCGTATCCGCCGCGGATCACGGTCTTGTCCGACGGCGTCAACGCGAAGCCGAGCCGCGGTCCGAAGTTGTTGCGATCGGGTTCGACCAGCGCGCGGTCGGCCATCGATCCGTCTGTGGCCGGCACCATCGTCGAGCGTCGCCGGATTGAAGTTCGTCAGGATGTTGTTGCGCTTCCCAGATCGGCGTCGCGTACTCGTAGCGCAGGCCGAGGTTGAGCGTCAGGCTGGTTGTTCACCCGCATGTCGTCCTGCAGGTACGCGAAGTGCATGTCCTGGCGAAGCTGCGGCGACGAACACGTTGCTGAGCGCGTACTGCGAGCGCAGGCCGAGGGCGAAATCCGCCAGGTTGTAGATGTTGTTGGCCGCCACGCCGGCGGGGCGCGTGAACTGGCCGCTGTAGGTGTCGCGTCCGTAGAGCGGGTTCACGTCCTGGACTTCTGTGGCGATGCTCTGGTATTCGTAACCGGCCTTGAGCGAGTGCCGTCCCGCGAGCCACGTGTAGTTGAACTTCGGGTTCCACACGGTGGGGTACTGCCACTGCGGGTTGGTGGCCTGGCGGCCGAGATCCGAGAAGCCCGTGATGAGCTGCGTGGGCAGGCCGCCCGACGATGCGGGGGTCGGTCGGCAGGCCGCTGATGCCGAACGCGTCGGACGCGCTCGGCGATCCGAGCGCCGGCGGGTTCTTGCCGCCTTCGGTCGACGACCACGCGAAGCGCATTTCGAGCAGCGACGTGTTGCTCGGCACGAACGTCGCGCCGAGGGCGAGCTGTGTGTTGCGCGCGTAGATCTGGCCGTTGCCGCTGCCGCCGGCGGGCAGCGGAATTGACGGCTGGTCGTCTGTCGCGAGATCGCGCCAGCCGTACCGCGCCGACGCCGACATCGTCGGGCTGAGCTGGAGATCGATCTTGCCGCCCGCCTTGTCGGTGTGGTTCGTGAACTGCTGCAGGATGACGTAGTTGTTGGTGGCGTTGCCGTTGGTGGGGGCCGGCAGCGAGTTCATGACCTGTGTGGCGCAAAGGCGACAACGGGATCGCGGTGCCGGCGGGATAGATCACGCCGGTGCGCGGGTCGCGAACCGCGACAGGAAAGATGCCCGCGCGCTGCGGGATGGTCGCGATCGTCGAGAACGCCGCCTGCGAGCGATCCTGCCGGAAGCCCTCGAAGTCGCCGAAGAAGAACGCCCTGTTCTTGACAATCGGCCCGCCGACGACGCCCCCGTACTGGTTGCGGTTGAGCTCAGGCTTCTGGCCCGACGGCGGAACGAAGAACCCCGTGGCGTTCAGCGCGGTATTGCGGTTGAACTCCCACGCGTTGCCGTGCAGCGCGTTGCCGCCGCTCTTGTAGGCCACGTTGATGGTTGCGCCTGCGCCGCGGCCGTACTCGGCGCTCAGGTTGTTGGTGACCACTTTGAATTCGCTGACCGCGTCGGGCGGCGGCTGCATCACCTGGTTCGAGAACCCCTGGTTGCTCGTGCCGTAGGCGTTGTTGTCCACGCCGTCGATCAGGAAGTTGTTGAACATGCTGCGAAGACCGTTGACGTTGAAGGCGCCCTCGCGATTCGTGCCCGTGCCGCCGCGGTTGAGGTCCGACTGCCGGACGCCCGTGGTCAGCAGCGCGAGGGCCGAGTACTCGCGGCCGTTGAGCGGCAGCGCGGTCACCTGCGCACCGGCAATCACCTGTCCCCGCTGGCTCGACTCGGTTTCGATCAGAGGGGAGGCGCCCGTCACCATGATCTTTTCGGACACCTGCCCGATTGGCAGCTGCAGATCGACGCGCAGACGCCCGCCGACCTGCACTTCGATGTTGTCGGCGACGGCGACCGAAAATCCGCTCTTCTCCGCCGTGATGACGTACAGCCCGTCTTTCACCGTGAAGAACTCGTAGCTGCCGTCGGTCGACGTCGTCTTCGTGACAGAGACGCCTGTCGCGGTGTTTGTCAGTGTCACGGTCGTGCCGGGCATGACGGCGCCGGTCGTGTCGCGCACCGTGCCGACGATGGATGCCGTTTCAAACTGCGCGTACGCGGGCGCGGCGGTCAGCAACAGAAGCAGGATCGATCGTGTCCAGCGGGCAACCGACGGCATCGTGCACCTCCTCAGGCAGAACAATTGGGCAAGGCTCGTACGCTAGCGGGGAGATGTAAAGACGCGAGGAAGGCCACGTAACAACTGGGATACGTTTCTTGAGCCGGTCGCACACGCTTCAACCCGCCTCGACGCGATTGACGCGGCGACGGCTTCGACGGAGGGTGTATGCAACAGACACAAGTTCGCGCGTGGCTCCAGCTGGGCGTCGTCGCCACGGCAGTCATCGCGGCGATCGGACTGGCGGGAACACGGGCGTTCACGCGAGGGAACCATGACGAGGCAGGCGAGGAACTGAGAGAGGCGATCGAGGGGGGACGCGCGAGGAACGGGTCGCGGACGGGACGATTCATCCAAAGCCGGTACGTCATCGTCTGTTTACGCGGGCCTGATACCCTGGTGCGGGCATGCCCGAGACACGCCATCTCGCGGAAGTTCTCGACAAGCTGAGGCTGCGGCTGCTCTTCATGGGCGGCCTGGCGGCACAGAGCGTCCGCGCGTCGCTCGAGGCGCTGGTGGCCGCGGACCGCGATCTGATGCATCAGGTGATCGCGAACGACCGCGAGTTGAACGAGCTGCAAATGGAGATCGACGATCGCTGCTTCAACCTGTTGGCGCTGCAGCAGCCGGTGGCCGTCGATCTCCGGTTCATCGTCGCCGCCACGAAGATTACGGTCGACCTCGAGCGCGTGGGCGACCTCGCGGTGAACATCGCGGAAGCGTCCGAGCGGTACATCAGCCACCCGCCCGTGAAAGCGCTCGTCGATTTGCCACGGATGTCGGACATCGCCCAGGACATGCTCGCGACCGCGCTCGATGCGTTCCTTGCCCGGGACGCGGCGGCCGCTGAAGCGGTGCTGGCCCAGGACGATCGGCTCGATGAGTTGAAGGATCAGGTGTTCCGCGAGCTGCTCACGCACATGCTCGGCGACACGCGGACGATCGAGCCGGCCATCGACCTCATCCTGATCTCGAGGCACCTCGAGCGGATCGGCGACCACGCGACGAACATCGCCGAGGACGTCATCTTCATCACCGAAGCGCGTGACGTTCGCCACGCCCACTCCAGCTGGAGCTCATGACATGTCCGTCGCGCCTCAGAGTACGAGCCGCCCGCCGGCTCTGACCGACCCGTCCCTGTACCCGTCGCTCTATACGAACCGGGAGCTGAGCTGGCTCGAATTCAACCAGCGCGTCCTCGACCAGGCGATCGCGGACGATCATCCGCTGCTCGAGCGCGTCAAGTTCCTGGCCATCGTCGCCTCGAACCTGGACGAGTTCTTCATGGTGCGCGTGGCCACGCTCCGCAAGCGGCAGCGCGCCGGGCTCGAGCAGGTGTCGCCGGACGGGCTCACGGTGTCGGAGCAGCTCGCGGCGATTCGCGAGCGTGCCACGCGGATGATGAAAGACCAGGCCGCGTGCTGGCAGGATCATCTGCGACCGGCGCTGGCCGCCGCCGGCGTGACGTTCGTCGAGCCAGACCAGTACACCGACCAGATTCGTCGCTACCTGACGGCGTACTTCAAGTCGGACGTCTTTCCGCTGCTGACGCCGCTCGCGTTCGACCCGGGCCATCCCTTTCCCCATATTTCGAATCGCAGCAAGAACTTCGCCGTGGCGGTCCAGCACAACCAGCGGACGAAGTTCGCGCGCGTCAAGATCCCGGACATCCTGCCGCGGTTCGTGCCGCTGCCGTCGTCTGCGGGGCCGACGTTCGCGTTTCTCGAAGATGTGATTCGCCAGAACCTTCAACACCTGTTTCCCAATGTGGAGGTGCTCGACGCGCATCTGTTCCGGATCATCCGCGACACGGACATGGAGATTCAGGAAGACCTCGTCGGCGACTTGCTCGAGTCGGTGGACCAGAGCCTGAAGAAGTTGCGCGAGGCGCCGCCGTCGCTTCTTCAGGTCGAAAGCACGATGCCGCGTCGAGTGCTGAAGATCCTGGTCGAGAACTTCGAGGTCGAAGACGACATCGTGCTGCACAGCCGCGACCGCCTCGGGTTTTCCGACTGGCGCGCGCTCCATGGCCTGCCGCTCCCGGCGCTCAAGGATGCGCCGTTTCAGCCGCGGACCATGTGGCAGCGGGGCGAGACGTCCGTGTTCGACGACATTCGCGAGCAGGATCGCCTTGTCCACCATCCGTTCGACTCGTTTTCGGCCGTCGAGACCTTCATCCGCCAGGCCGTGACCGATCCCAACGTCGTCGCCATCAAGATGACGCTCTACCGCATCGGCCAGGACTCGCCGCTCGTCGACCTCCTGATTGAAGCCGCGGAAGCCGGCAAACAGGTGGCCGTGCTCGTCGAGCTCAAAGCACGATTCGACGAGCGCACCAACATCAAGTGGGCCAATCGGCTCGAATCGGCCGGCGTGCACGTCGTCTACGGCGTCGAGAACCTCAAGACGCATTGCAAGCTGTGTCTCGTCGTGCGAAGAGAATCGGAGGGCGTCCGCCGGTACGTCCACGTCGGCACGGGCAACTACAACCACGCGACGTCGCAGATCTACACGGACTTCGGTCTGTTCACCGCCGATCCCGAGATCGCCGACGACGCGTCGGACGTGTTCAACTATTTGACCGGGTATTCGAAGCGCAAGGAATACCGGCAGCTCTTGGTTGCGCCGGTGAGCCTTCGCGCCGGGGTGCTCGCGCTGCTCGATCGCGAGATCGAGCACGCGCGCCAGGGCCGCGCGGCTCACGTGATCGTCAAGGCCAACGCGGTGACCGACCCGGCCATCATCCGAGCGTTCTATCGCGCGGCGCACGCCGGCGTGGAGATCGACATGATCGTCCGCGGTGTCTGCTGCCTCAATCCAGGCGTGCCCGGCGTCAGCGAACGCATTCGCGTCCGGTCCGTCGTCGGACGATTCCTCGAACACTCCCGGATCTACTGGTTCGCCAACGGCGGGCAGCCGGAGCTCTATATGGGCAGCGCGGATCTGATGGAGCGCAATCTCGATCGTCGGGTGGAAGCGGTGTGCCGCATCCGCGACGCGGCGCTTGCCGATCACATCCGGACCGTTGTGCTCGAGACGTACCTGCGGGACACCGACCGCGCCTATGTGCTGTACGGAAGCCGCTACGAGACTGTCGCATCGGGTCACGGGCCCGCGCGTCAACGCTCAGCAGAAGCTGCTGGAGTGGTACACGGCGGCGCCGCCGGAGGAAGACCTGGCCGGAGACTAGAACCCCTCTCATGAATGGGGCCGGCATTCGGCCGGCGATGCATCCCGGCGGGCGGCGTGGCTCTCCCTAGCGCCTGCGGCACACGACGACCGACGAGACGCGCGGCAGGTTCACCCGATCGACCGAGACGGCGGTCAGTCCCGTCTGTCGAAGGAACACCGCAAGGTCGAGGTCCCAATTCACGCCGGTGGCTCGACAAGCGACGCGGCCGAGCCACCGGTTCATGGGGTGGCCGCCGTTGGCCTCGCGAAAGTGATTGAGCAGGACGAGCCGGCCGCCGGGCCGGCATACCCGTAACATCTCGCGGGCGACCTGGATCGGATCCGGCACGACGTTCATGACATACGCGGCATACACCGCATCGAAACAGGCGTCCGGAAACGCCAGGTGGGCCGCATCCATGCGACACAGGTCCACGTGCCGGACGCCGCGGCGAACGAAGCGTCGATGCGCGCGTTCGATCATCGCCGTCGAAAGATCGATCGCCGTGACATGGCAGGCGCGCGGGTAGTCCACCGCACTCAGGCCCGTGCCGACACCCACTTCGAGTACCTGCTCACCGGTGGCGGGCGCGAGTCGAATCATCGCGCGCCGCCGGCCGTGCTGCAGGGCAATGCCATACATCAGATCGTAGACGGGGGCGAGACGCCGGTAGAGCCCTTGGAGTGTCTGCGATCCGTGGTCCATGTGACGGCAGTGTAACAAGCCGATGTAACGCCACTCTAACGATGGTGAAAAACTTCTGCGCCACCGGTGTTGCGCCGTTGCGGGGCATCGCAACAGGCGTACGATGTCCGCGTTGGCAACGCGCACTCATTCAGTGGAGGTTGAGGTCCATGACGTTTCGTGATGCTCTGGCCGAACAACGCTGGGATGACCATCGCTACTATCACCACAGCCGAATCAATCAGGCCCTGCACCTCGTCAGCGCGATCAGCTTCATTTGCGCATACGTGTTTCTGCTCGTCGAGCCGGCCATGGCCGCGCTGATTGCCTGGTTGTTCGCCATGCCCTCGCGCCAGATCGGGCACTTCTTCTTCGAGCCGCGAGATTACGACGCGGCGAACCAGGCCACGCACGAACACAAAGAAGCGATCAAAGTTGGGTACAACCTGCGGCGCAAGGTTGTCCTGATGTCGATCTGGTTCTTCTCGCCGCTCCTGCTCCTGGCGAGCCCCACGCTGTTTGGTCTGGTGGAGGCGCCTGACGCCTGGTTGGGCATCGTCCACAACGTATCGCTGGTGTGGCTGACGATTGGACTCGGCGCGATCGTGTTCCGCACGATCCACTTGTTCTTTCTTCGCGACGTGCGGACGGGGCTGGTGTGGGCCACGAAAATCGTCACCGACCCGTTCCACGACGTCGTGCTGTACTACAAGTCGCCGATCTACGTGGCGCGGGGAGAGCTGTTCGACCCGATCGTCAATCATCAGGCCTGATGCCCCGGTCGTTTTGCGAGCCAGGCCAGACGGACGCCGAGCATCTCTCGCAGAACCATCCGCCTGATGGCGCTGTTGGTCAGCGCCGGCGTCTGCCACCACCACGCATCGGCGAGCATCGCGTGGGCGGCCGCAACAAACCGATCGGCTACGGCGGCGAAATCGGCATCCGTGTAGTTGTGGCTGAAGATCAGGCGTCCACTGCCGACCCAGCTGAGCGCCAGTCCTTCGGCGCGCAGGTAGTACTGGAACATCCAGCTGTAGCGGCTCGGTGTGGTGTAGCTGATCGTCCAGATCGAGGAAAGGTTCGCGACGCGAACCGGCAGTTCCTCCAGCGCAAGGCGTTCGTTCAGCGCCAGTCGCCGGCCGGTCCACATGGCATCGAGGCGGTCGTAGCATTCGCGAATCGCCGGTTCGTCAAGACGACGCAGGAATTCGTTCATCGCGCCCATCACGTAGGGATGGGAGTTGAAGGTACCGCGGGCAAAACAGATGTCGGACGGATGATCGTCACGAAACCGCTTCATCAGCGCCGCCTTGCCGCAGACCACGCCCACCGGCAGCCCGCCACCGAGGGTCTTGCCGTAGGTCACGAGATCGGCGCGAACGCCGTAGTACTCCTGCGCGCCGCCGTACGCGATCCGGAACCCCACGAACACTTCGTCGAAGATCAGCACGATCGATCGATCTGTACAGACGGCGCGGAGCGCCTTCAGCCACGCGCCGTAGGCGGCGCGATCGACGCCGGCCGCGCGGTCGCTGGCCACAAGTGTGGCGTCTCCGGGCGCGCCGCCGTTGGGATGGAGGGCCTGCAGGGGATTGACGAGCACGCAGGCGATGTCGGTTCGGGTGCGGAGCACCTCGAGCGTGTCCTCGTGCATTTCCTTCAGCGTGTACACGCCGGAGATGTTCCCCGGCGTCCCGACGCCAGGTTGCACATCGTCCCACCATCCGTGGTACGCCCCGGAGAAGCGCACGAGATGCGACCGTCCGGTGTGGTACCTCGCAAGGCGAACCGCCTGCATCACCGCTTCGGTGCCGGACATGTGGAACGACACTTCGTCCAGGCCGGAAATCGCCGTGAGCCGCCGGACGTTCTCTTCGATGACGGGGTGGTACGAGCCGAGCACCGGCCCAAGACTCCGCACGCGCTCGACCCCGGCGTCGATGCAGTCTTTGTAGAAATCGTTCCCGAAGACGTTGACCCCGTACGAGCCCGTGAGGTCGTACGCGACGTTGCCGTCGAGATCGGTCAGCAGTACGCCGCTCGATTCCTGGACCAGCGATCCGACCTTCAAGTGCTGCTGCACGATGCGGGCGTACTGAAATGGGACGCGGTATTTCGTGGTGAACTGCAGATCGGAGATGCCCGACTCGAGCGCCTCGCTCAGGCGAATCGTGTTCGGCGCGCGAGATTGCAGCAGCCGTGCGAGCCGATCGAATCCCGACCGGCGCCGCTCCGCGACGTCGGGCGGCGCGCCGTCTGACGCGAAGAACCGCCCCTCGTCATACTCGTAGAAAGGGGCAAGCTTCGCGAGACGCTTCGACAGCCGCGGGTGCCCTTGCAGCGAGGGATGCTTCGCCCGCGACAGCAGCAGCCGCGCCCGGGCGAATGGAAACACCAGAGCCAGGGCCAGTAGAACCAGGGCGCCCAATGCGAGCAGCGCGTCCATTCAGACCCTTCGACCATGAACGACGACATCAAATTCCTGCTGACCAACCGGATTCCGCGCCGCCTGGCAACGACATTCTTCGGCTGGTTCAGCCACATCGAAAGTCCGATCGTGCGGGATCTCTCGATTGGCGTCTGGAAGCGGTGTGCCGATCTCAACCTGCACGAGGCAAGAAAGACGCGCTTCTCCAGCCTGCACGACTGCTTCACCCGCGAGCTGAAGGAGGGCGCTCGGCCGATCGACAACCGGGCCGATATTCTCATCAGTCCCTGCGACGGCATCGTTGGATCGTCGGGGGCGATTGAAGGCACGACAGTCTTCCAGGCGAAGGGCTTTCCGTTTACGCTCGAGGATCTCCTGCCCGACGAGCGGCTCGTCGAACGCTACCGCGACGGCCGCTACGTTACGCTTCGGCTGACGCCGAGCATGTATCACCGTTTCCACGCGCCCGCCGACTGCGAGGTGCGCGACGTGTGCTACATCGCCGGAGACACCTGGAACGTCGATCCGATCGCGCTCGCTCGGGTCGAGCGGCTCTACTGCAAGAACGAGCGCGCGGTGGTGGAGACGCGTCTCACGGGATCGAAGCAATTCGTGACGCTTGTGCCGGTGGCCGCCATTCTCGTCGCCAGTATCCGGCTCACCTTCCTTGACGTGACTCTCAGCCAGACATACAAGGGGCCGAAGCGCATCCGGTGCGAGGCGTCGTTCCGGAAGGGCGACGAGATGGGCTACTTTCATCACGGCTCCACCATCATCGTTTTTGCGACGTCGGGCCTCGAGCTGTGTGAAAACGTCACGGATGGCGCGCTCATCCGGATGGGGCAACCGCTGCTACGTCATCGCTGAGCGCGCGCTCCGGAGCGTGCGCAATCACCGGCACGAGGTGGCTGCGAAACCGCTCGTGGCTGAACGACCACCGATACTGAGCGCCGACTCGCGGGTGGTGTCCCGCGAACAGAGGAGCGCCCGGTGGCAGGCCTCTCGCAAAGGATCGCCCAGGGCGCCGTTTCGGCCTTCCTCGACGAGATCCAGAGGCCCTGGCGCCGGCACCGATGCGACCGGTAACCCCGACGCCATGGCTTCGAGGACTACGTTCCCAAAAGTCTCGGTTCGAGACGGGAACACGAAGCAGTCGGCGCTCGCAAAGTGCGTGGCGAGGTCTTCACCGTAGCGCCAGCCACACCAGATCACATCTGAAAACCGCTGTTGCAGCGCTGCGCGGGCCGGACCGTCGCCCACGACGACTTTGGTGCCGGGCAGATCGAGACGCAGGAAGTCTTCAAGCGTCTTCTCCACCGCAACGCGCCCGACGTACAGCCAGATGGGCCGCGGGTGTTCGTAATGCGCGTCGCATCGCTTGTCTGGATGAAACAGCCGCTCGTCAACGCCGCGGGGCCAGTGCACGAGTTGCCGGCCGATGTTGCGGCGTTGGAGCTCGCGAATGAGTGAGACGGTACCGACCATCGTGTGGCTGGCCTTGCTGTGGAACCAGCGCTCGAGGCCGTAGCCCACTTCAAGTGGCACTGGGAGACGCGCGCGAAGGTACTCGGGGAAGCGCGTATGAAAGCTTGTCGTGAACGCCAAATCTCGGTGCCCCAGCCACGCCCGCATCCAGAGGCCGAGCGGACCCTCCGTGGCCACGTGGATGGCATCCGGCTGGAAGTCCTGGACGCGCCGTACGGCTCTCCACGGGTCGGCCGCGATTCGTATCTCCGAATAAAACGGCAGCGGCACCGTGCGATGCTGATGGCTCGACACCACCAGCACCTCCGTGCCGTGCGACGACAAGTACTTGACCAGCCGCGAGAGCGTGTTGACGACGCCGTTGGTCTGGGGGTGCCACGCGTCGGTGATCAGCGCGAGGCGTCTCGGAGTCCAGCCACCCACCGCATCGCCGTCACTCGCATCCGCCACGTCAAGTACGGTACAGGGCGCCGATGACGTCTGTGCGACGTGACGCCACGCATCGCCGGAAATCCGGCAGAGCGAGTCCGAGTATTTACCCGGTATTTACGGCTTCTCACGCGCGAAGTCCAGTATGTACACTGCATGCCTTCCCCCTTGCGATCGGTCATCGATGAGCTTTGTGTCGTGCACGATGCGATGGGATGCATCGACACCGAGTTCGCCTCGTACTTCGAATCGATTCCTCCGGAGCAGCAGGCGAGCGCCCGCAACCTGCTGCACTACCTTGCCCTCCGACGTCAGGATCTCCGACAGGTCCAGCCGACGCTTGCCGCCCACGGCCTTTCGTCGCTCGGCCGTACAGAATCCCACGTCCGGAGCAGCGTCGCGTCGGTGCTCAAGGTTCTCCACACGCTGGAGGGAACCGCGTGGGACGACCCTTGCTCGCCGGCCGTCCTGACGGTCGACGACGGTGAAGCGCTCCTGACCGCGCACACCGACGCGCTGTTCGGTCCATGTCCCGGGCGCTCGGTGCGGATCATGGTGACGATGCCGTCAGAGGCGGCGACCGACTATCTACTGGTCCGCGATCTGGTGGCGGCAGGCATGGACTGCATGCGCATCAACTGTGCCCACGATGATCCGTCGATATGGGATCGCATGATCGAGCATTTGGCGCGGGCAAAACGGGAACTTCGGCGAGACTGCCTCGTCTGCATCGACATTGCCGGCCCGAAACTGCGAACCGGGCCGATCGAGCCCGGCCGGTCCGTGCTGAAGATCAGGCCGCACCGCGACGAGTTGGGACGAGTCGTGACTCCCGCGTCCGTCGCGCTGGTACCGGCGAGCTACTCAGGGTCACTGAACGAGCGAGTCGACGCCGTGCTGCCGGTCGCCGAAGATCTGCTACAGAGCGTGGAGGAGGGAGACACCATCGAATTGCAGGATGCGCGCGGTCGCCGGCGATGGCTGAACGTCTGCCGACTTGTCGACGGGTTGGCCTTCGCCGAGTTGGAGCGGACGGCGTACGTGATTCCTGGCGCCGTGCTGCGCCACCGCCGGGGTGGAACGGTCACGGAACGTCACGTCGTCCGGGTTCCCAAGGTCGAGCAGTCTCTCGTCCTGAACGTGGGCGACACGCTCGTGCTCACCCTGGATTCGGTGGCCGGCCGCCCCGCGGTGCTCGACGCGCGGGGCCACGTGCTCGTGCCGGCCCACATCGGCGTCACGCTTCCTCAGGTGTTTGACGATGTACGCGCAGGCGAGGCTGTGTGGTTGGACGATGGGAAGATCGGGGGGTGGTGCGGAGCGTGGAGCCGGGTCACATCACCGTCTCAATCACCCACGCACGTCCCGGCGGTGCCAAACTGCGGAGCGGAAAAGGCATCAATCTGCCCGACACCGACCTGCGCCTGAGCGCGTTGACCGAGAAAGATCTCGAAGACCTGGCCTTCATCGCGACGCGCGCCGATATGGTGGGGTACTCGTTCGTCCGCAGGGAGGCGGATGTGCATCGCCTGCAGCAGCGGCTGGCCGAACTGAACGCAGGGCACCTCGGCGTCATCCTGAAGATCGAGACGAGGCAAGCGTTCGAAGAGCTGCCGAAACTGCTGCTCGCCTGCATGAGAACCGGGCGCTTCGGCGTGATGATTGCTCGCGGCGACCTGGCGATCGAGTGCGGCTACGAACGCATGGCCGAGGTCCAGGAGGAAATCCTGTGGATCGCCGAGGCGGCGCACACGCCGGTCATCTGGGGCACACAGGTCCTGGAGTCGCTGGCGAAATCCGGCGTGCCGTCGCGCGCGGAGGTGACCGATGCCGCCATGTCGGAACGGGCGGAGTGCGTGATGTTGAACAAAGGACCGTTCATCCGCGACGCCGTCCGGACACTGGACGATATCGTGCGGCGAATGCAGGCACATCAGACGAAGAAGCGCGCCATGCTGCGGCCCTTGCGACTCGCACAGACCGTGGTCGATCCCACGCCGATCGCGCAGCCGAAAGCCGATCTCGCGGCTGTGCTCACCTGACACTCGGCACGCTGCAGTGTCTGCCGGATGAAGGCGGAGACCATCCCGGCAGCGACGGAGGTAACGAGCCGCTAGCGCGCCTGGGACAGGTCGGCCGGTTTTTCCGACGGCTCGAGGAACGCCTCGACCTGCCGGCGCAGCTCATCCTGAATCGTCCCGACCGATCGTCGAGCGTCGACGACGCGGAAATGGAACTCATCGGCCATCGACGCGTACTCGCGTAGCAGTTTGTTCTGGTAGGCGCGGAAGCTGTCGTAGATGTCGTCGCCGTGCTTCAGGTCCATTCCCGATTCCCAGAAGTCCATCCCGCGCGACTCGAGCACCCGGCCGATGAGCGTGTCCACGTCGATCTTGAGATAAAAGACCAGGTGCGGGGCAATGGCGAAGCCGTACAGGTTTCTCAGCCAGGTCCGATCGACGCCGCGCACGCCGGCGCGCGCGAGGGCCGTGAAGATATAGCGATCCGTCAGGACGACGAACCCGGCTTTGAGCGCCGGGATGATTTCCTTCTCGAGCCGATCGGCGAAGTCGGTGGCGTAGAGCAGCACGAACGTGAGCTTGTTGAGCGTGTTGCTCGACTTGGCCAGTTCGATCGTCGGCTGCATCAGGGGGGATCTCGTCCACCCGGTTTCGATGACGCCGTAGCCCTTGATCTCGAGCCACTCACGCAGCAGCTCAATCTGCGTGGTCCGGCCCACGCTGTCGGTGCCTTCCACGGCGATCAGCTCTCCCGGGGTAGTCGCCAATCGGCAGATACGGAATGCTGCGGCCGTAGTATTTCCCCGGCTGCATGCCGCCGTTCGCGCCTTCCAGCGTGCTGTCGGGTGACTCAGGCAGGTTGTTCATCTTTGACCCCAGCGCCCTCGACGACGTGTGTGGTGGCGACGTGTTTTGCGATCAGGTTGCGGACCAGACGCTGCTGTTCGGTGATGCTGCCCACCGCGTTCACGACGTCGAGGCCATACTCGTCCACGATCCGATCGTACTCGTCGAGCACCTTGCCCTGAAACAGCCGGAAGCTCTCCACCGGGTTCGTGCTCCAGCCCAGGTCCATGCCGGCTTCATAGAACTTCAGCTTCACGCGCCGCGCCATCAGCCGATCGAGCGACACGTCGATCGGCACGCGGAAGTACAGCGTGAGATCCGGGCGGGTGGCGAAGCTGTAGAGCTCGCGCACCCACTGCCGGTCGACACCGCGCGTGGCGTCGCGCGCGAACGCCGTGTACGCGTATCGGTCGGCGAGGACGATCATGCCGGCCTTGAGCGGCGGGATGATCTTGTAGAGCAGCCGATCCGCGAAATCAGTGGCGTGCAGCAGGCTGAACGTCATCGGCGTCAGCGCGTTCTTTTTCTTGCCGGTTTTCGTCGCGGCCTTGACGAGCGCTGACGAGTTCCATTCGGTGACGAACACGCGGTGACCCTCCGCGGTCAGCCACTTTGCCAGAAGGCCCAGCTGCGTCGTCTTCCCGGAGCCGTCGATGCCCTCGACGACGAACAGTTTCCCCGGGTATTCGTGCGGCGTCGTGAGGTTGTTCAGCATTGGTGTTTCCGCTTGCGGTGTTCCCGCCGGCTTCCACGTGCAGGGGCTTGCCGATCAGCCGCTCGAAGGCGGCCGCATGCCGCGTCGCGGCCCACAGCTCGAGCTCGGCGTCTCCCGATGTCCGCAACTGCAGCAACCCATCGTCGCGGCGGTCGTGAAGCTCGAGACCGGACACCGGCTGGGAGTGGCTGCGATCGAGGCTTTCGGCCAGCCGCAGGATGGCCGCGAGCGTGCGAATGGTCCGGCGCCGCTTGCGCGGCAGGTCGCCAAAGTCTTCGTGGCGCCGTTTGGGCGTGGCCTGGCGATGGTAGCGGGCCACGAGCGCGATGGTCTCGATTTCGTCCGGATCGAACCCGCGCAGGTCGCCGTTCTTGATCAGGTAGTACCAGTGCTTGTGGTGGCGTTCGTAGCTGATGTGGACGCCGATGTCGTGGAGGAGCGCGGCGTATTCCAGCCATTCACGCTCGCGATCGGTCAACCCGTGCACGATGCGCGTCTGCTCGAACAGTGCGACCGACAGCCGCGCCACCTGCTGGGCGTGTTCCGGCCAGTAGTTGCAACGCTCGGCGAGCTCGAAGACGCTCCGCCGGCGGACGTCGGGGTAGCGATCGGCCTGCGCGATTTCCTTCCGGTGCCGTGCGATGTAGTCGAGCACGAGACCCTCGCGGAGCGAGAGGTCGCACAAGGTGATGTCGTCGGCGCCCAGGCGCCGGAGGATGGCGTCGAGGAGAATTGCGCCGGCGACCGCCAGATCGGCGCGTCGCGGCTCGAGCCCTGGAACGCGAAGCCGTTCCTGCAGGTCGCGGGCGACGAGGGTTTTTCTGGCCCGCCGCAGCAGCTTGGCCGGAATGCGGCGGTTCCTGAGCGACGCACCGGCCGCCTCGCCCCGTTCGGCCTGCGCCACGGCGCCGAGACTGAGAATCGTGCCCGACGTGCCGATGACGCGATCGAAGCCCGACCGCACAATCTGATCGAGGTACTTGCCGATCTCGGCGTCCACGTGCTCGGTTCAGCTTGCGCTCGTCCCGGGGCACCAGCGGATCGCTCTTGATGAACCGCTCGGTGAGCCGGATGACGCCGAGCTTGAAGCTGCGGCCGACTTCCATGTTGGGGCCGGCGCCCCTTGTAATCTCGACGCTGCCGCCCCCGATGTCGATGACGACGGCCATGTCGCCCGACAAGCCGACGCCATAGGCCGCCGCCTGATGGATGAGACGCGCTTCTTCGGTGCCGGAAATGACGCGAGCGCGAATGCCGGTTTTTTCGGTGATCGCCTTGAGGAAGTCGGCGCCGTTGTTCGCTTCGCGAGTGGCGCTCGTCGCCACGGCGATGATTTCGTCCACGCGGTGCGAATCGGCGAGCCGGCGGAACTTCGACAACGCCTGGAGCGCGGCGTGCATCGCTTCGGGGGTCAGCGCGCGGCCGTCGAGGCCGCCCGCGCCGAGCCTGACCATTTCCTTCTCGCGATCGATGACCTCGAACGACAGGTCGGGCCGGACCCACACGACGATCATGTGCAGGGAATTCGTGCCGATGTCGATGGCGGCGATGCGCATCAGGTGCTTCCTACTATAATGGCCCCAGGCGGCCCGCTCCCAATCATGCCCGTATCAACCCGGCGCTACGACCTCCTGCAGAAAAGGTTGGAGCCGTTTACGCGGATGTTACATTCCCTCGACAAGGGTGACGTCCGCGCGCTGCACCAGACCCGTGTCGCGTCGCGGCGCCTCCGCGAAATTCTTCCCGTTCTGCAGCTTGACGCCCACGCGGCGCACCGCCTGGGGCGGCGCCTGCGCAAAGTCACCCAGCGGCTGGGCGAGGTCCGCGAGCTCGACGTGTTGTGCCTCCTGATCGACGAGCTGCAAGAAACCGGCCGGTACGATGGGCAGGCCGTCCGCCGGCTGGCCGCGTCCATCGGGGACGAACGTGCGCGCGCCCGCAAGCGACTGCTGGCCAAGCTGCCGACCGGCGAACTCCACAGAATTGCGGGCAAGCTCGATAGGATCGCGTCCGATTTGAAAACGAGCCGTTCGGCTCGCGGCTGGCAGTGGGCCGTGGAGGCGCGCGTCACGCACCGGGCCTCGGCGCTCAAGGACGCCCTCAACGATGCCGGCGCCATGTATTTGCCCGAACGCCTGCACGTCGGTGCGGATTGCGCTCAAGAAACTGCGCTACGCGCGCGAGGTGTCCGCCGAGGCGTCCGGCGTCAACATGACCGCCGAGCTTCGGGCGCTCAAGCGGAGCCAGGATATTCTGGGCCGGCTGCACGACATGCAGGTGCTGCTCGACCGCGTCGGCCGGCTTCAGGCGTCGTTGACGCCGCCCGACCTGACGGTGTGGCGGAAGCTCGACGCGCTGACGCTGGCGCTGCAGAACGACTGCCGGCGCCTGCACGCGCGGTTCATGCATCAGCGGGCGGCCTTGCTCACGGTGTGCGACGGCGCCGCCGAGGTCAAGCCGCCGGCCGCGGGTCGCGCCGCCAGCTGATCGCGTTGGGAATGTAGCCCCCGAATGCCAGGCACCCACGAACTGTATTTGATCCGCCACGGGCTCGCCGAGGAGCGCGGCGAGGCGTGGCCCGACGACGCGAAACGGCCGCTCACCGAGGAGGGGATGTCGCGGCTGAGGCGATCGGCGCGCGCGCTCGAGCGCCTCGGCGTGTCGATCGACGTCGTGCTCACCAGTCCCCTGGTTCGCTCGCGGCAGACGGCCGAAATCGTCGCGGCCGCATTTGCCCCGAGGCCCCCGGTGGTCAATGTCGACGCGCTGGCCCCGGGCGGCGCGTTCGCCGCCTTCACCGCGGAACTTGACAAGCACGCCCGCCGCTCGCGCATCGCCATCGTCGGCCACGAGCCGGGCATTGGCGAGCTCGCCGCCCGACTCCTCGGCATGCGGCATCCTGTCGAGTTCAAGAAGGGCGCCGTGTGCCGGATCGACCTCGACGAGCTGCCGCCGCGCGGCCCCGGCATCCTTCGCTGGTTTGTGAGTCCGAAGATTCTTAGGAGCCTACGGAAATAGGGTGCTCGGCGGCCACGGTTCCTAGAGTGCTCGGCGGCAGAGCTGGCCACGGTTTCTAGGGTGCTCGGCGGCCACGGTTTCAGGGTGCTGGCGGCCACGGTTTCGAAGGTGCTTGGCGGTCACGGTTTTCACCGTGCTGTTCAATCGACAAACCGATAACCAAGTCCGATGACCGTTTCGATCTGGCGCGAAGCGTCGCCGAGCTTGCTGCGCAGGCGTCCGACGTGCACGTCCACCGAGCGCGTTTCGACGGACCGTTCGTACCCCCACACGCGCTCGAGCAGCCGATCGCGCGACACGACGCGGTTCTTGTTCTGCACCAGATACCGGAGCAGCTCGAATTCGCGCCGGGTCAGGCGCACGGTTTCGCTGTCCACCACGACCGTGACGGCCTCGAAGTCGGCCACGAGGTGGTCGCCGCGGTAGGCCAGGAGCGGGTGATCGTCTTTGGCTGCGCTGCGTCTCAGCACGGCGCGCACGCGGGCGGTGAGCTCGCGCAGGCTGAACGGCTTGGTGACGTAGTCGTCGGCGCCGAGCTCGAGTCCGGTGACGCGGTCGTCCTCGCTCGTCCGCGCGGTGAGCATGATGATGGGCACGTGCCTGGCGTCGGGTCGCGCCCGCAGGATGCGGCACACTTCGATGCCGCTGACGACGGGCAGGTTGAGGTCGAGGATGATCAGATCGGGCGGTTCGTCCGACACGGCCTTGAGCGCGGCGTCGCCGCTGCCGACGATGTGGGCCTCGGTGTCACCCGAGCGCTCGAGCGTGTGCTTGATCAGCCCCGCGATGTCGTGTTCGTCTTCGACAATGAGTACGCGGTGTCTGGGCATTCGATGTCCACACTACCGGCTCGACGTTTCCAACTCATCTCGAAGGTGTTAATTGTGGGTTTCATGTTCCCGCCCACCCGTATAATTCACGAAACCAGTGGCTTTAGCTCCCGGCACCCGCCTCGGCGTCTACGAAGTCACCGCGCAGATCGGCGAAGGCGGGATGGGGCAGGTGTATCGGGCAACGGACACGAAGCTGAAGCGTCAGGTCGCGATGAAGAGCCTGCCGGCCTCGCTCGCGACCGATCCCGAACGGATGGTGCGCTTTCAGCGGGAAGCCGAAGTCCTCGCCTCCCTGAACCATCCAAACATCGCCGCCATTTACGGCCTCGAAGAAAGTGGTGGTACGACCGCGCTCGTGATGGAACTCGTCGAGGGCGAGGACCTGTCGCAGCGGCTCGCGCGCGGGGCCATCCCGATCGAGGAGGCATTGCCGATCGCGAAGCAGATCGCCGAGGCCCTCGAGGCGGCGCATGAACAGGGCATCATCCACCGCGACCTCAAGCCCGCGAACATCAAGGTCCGCGCGGACGGCACGGTGAAGGTGCTCGACTTCGGTCTCGCGAAGGCGATGGACTCACCTGCAGCGGCGGCGCCGAACCTGTCGCGGGCTGCGACGATCACCACGCCCGCGATGATGACCGGCGTCGGGACGATTCTCGGCACCGCGGCGTACATGAGTCCGGAACAGGCGCGCGGCACGGCGGTGGACAAGCGCGCCGACATCTGGTCGTTCGGGTGCGTGCTGTACGAGATGCTCACGGCGAAGCGCGTGTTCGAGGGCGCCACGGTCTCCGACACACTCGCCGGAGTGTTGCGGGCCGAGCCGGACTGGACGGCGCTGCCTGCCAGCATGCCCGCGGTGATCCGACAGCTATTGCGCCGCACCCTGGAGAAGGATCGCAGGCGACGTCTCGATTCGGCTCTGGCCGTGCGACTGGAGATTGAGGAGGCGTTGGCCGTGCCGTCGGTGCCCCACGATGCGGCGGGCGCGTTTGCGCCGACGTCGAGACGAGTAGTCATGGCGGTGGCGAGTGTGGCGTTGCTCATAGGAGCGGCAATCGGCGGAAGCGCGAGCCGCTGGCTCGAGAAGCGTCCCGCGGCGCGACGTGCTACCCACCTCGCGATCGCCGCGACCGGAGTGTCGGCCTTGTCAGCGACGACGGTCCTTGGCCGCGACGTGGCGATCTCCCCGGATGGCGCGCACCTGGCCTACGCGGCCAACTACGGCAGGCAGCTGTTCGTGCGAGCCTTCGATCAGCTCGACCCGCAGCCCGTTGCGGGGGCGGAGTTTCCGCAGGGCCTCTTCTTTTCGCCGGACGGGCAGTCAGTTGGCCTCTTTTCGGAGTTCGTGTTGAAGAAGGCCGCTATCAACGGCGGGACCAACCAGAGTCTCCTGAAGCTCGGCATCCGAACCGCGCGCGGGGCCACGTGGGGAGAGAACCGCACCATCATCTTCGCGACCGACGACGCCTCGACTGGTCTCGAGCAGATATCGGAAGATGGCGGGCCCACGACCGAGTTGACCCGCCCCAATCGCGAGCGGGGCGAGGTCGATCACTTCTGGCCGGAGTTTCTGCCGGGCAGTCAGGCGGTCCTCTTCACGATCGTCGATGGGAGCGGCATCGACAATGCGCAAGTGGCCGTCCTCGACTTGAAGACCGGAGCGCAGAAGACCCTCCTCCGAGGTGGCAGCGCGGCTCGTTACGTATCGAGTGGGCATCTTGTGTACGGCGCTTCTGGAACGCTTCGCGCTGTCGCCTTTGACCTGCCGCGGCTCCTGACTCTTGGGATGTCTGCTTCGGTCGTGTCGCAGGTTCGTACGACACGGTCGGGCCTCGCGGATTTCGACGTCTCATCGGACGGCACGCTCGTGTACGTGAGGGGCGGCCTGCAGGCGGCGACGCGGACGCTGGTGTGGGTCGATCGGGAAGGCCGTGAAGAGCCGCTTCAGATGCCACCCCGCGCGTACCAATATCTCAGGCTCTCACCCGACGGCACGCGCGTCGCCCTCGACGTCCGCGATCAGGATGGCGACATCTGGATCTGGGAACTTGCGCGTCGGAACCTGACGCGTCTCACGTTCGATTCGACGCCGGACCGCTTTCCCGTCTGGACGCGCGATGGCCGGCGCGTGCTCTTCACGTCGAACCGGACCGGCAGCTCAAATGTGTTCTCGCAGGCGAGCGATGGGACGGGGACTCCGCAGCAGCTGACAAGGAATACGGCGGCGGTCGATCCCGTTCCCACGAGCGTTTCGCCGGATGGCGCGTGGGTGATCCTGCGGGACGGAAAAACGCAGGAATTCGACGTCAGCCGGCTCTCCCTCGCAAGCGGCCCGCGCCTCGAACCACTCGTGCACACGCCGTCCAGCGAACAGAATGGAGAGATCTCGCCTGACGGCCGGTGGCTGGCGTACCAGGCCAACGACTCGGGCCGGGCCGAGATCTGGGTGCGCCCGTTTCCCGACGTGAACGCAGGGCGGTGGCAGGTGTCCGCCGGCGGGGGCTTTCAGCCGCTCTGGAGCTTCGACGGCCGGGAGCTGTTCTACCGTGAGCCGACTGGTTCGGTCATGCGGGTCGGCATCGAGCGTGGGACCAGCTGGGCCGCGAGCGCACCGACGCAGCTGTTCACCGCAAACCAGTATTACTTCGGTGGCGGCGAAGCGTTCGGCCGATCATACGATGTCTCACGCGACGGGCGCCGCTTCCTGATGATCAAGGATGTTGCGGCAGACCCGTCTTCCGCGCCAACCGTCGTTGTCGTCCAGAACTGGACCGAAGAGCTGAAGCGTCTAGTGCCGACGAAGTAGCTGAGGAACGCTCGAAGGCGACCCCAAGTGGCTGGCCCGCTTTCCGCGCGGAGCGAGCGCAAGACGGGACAGGACATCAAATCGCCTGAGGAGGAGGTCGCGATGATCAATCGACGCCCCATGCTCGCGAACTGACGGCCTCGCGGGGTGATATTCTGGCGCCATGTTGCGGTTGGGGAGCGGTGCGAAAGCCGTGGCGACGCTGGCGATGCTGGTGACGACGGCGCTCGCGGTCGCGTCGACCGCGCAGTTCACCTCGTACTCCCGCAGCACGCACAACATCCTCGAAGGGAACTGGCAGTCGTGCCGCGAGCCTGACGGCAAGTACAGCGAACGCGTCTACGATCACCTCGTCAACGGCGTCGCGAAGTTCGAAGTGCACATGGGACCGCGCCGCGAGTTCGCCATCTTCGAGGGCGTGCAGGACGCGCATCGCGACCATGCCGCTCCGGAAAATCTCCTCAAGCCGTACCGCCTCGACAGCGAAGGCGGCATCGCCCGCCATGAGTGGAAGATCCCCTCGCTCAACCTGGTCTTCACGGCGACGCTCGCCGGCGGCGCGCGAAGCGACTGCGAGAGCTGGTACATCCTGCTGGCGCCCCTCGGCAAACCGTCCCACTGAACCGCGTACGAATTCACAGGATAGTCATCAACTTGGTACCACGTTGTTACAGGCGCGTACTATCCTGCGGCCGATGAGAGATGTAGGGTGACGATTACCGCGGTTGTATGTGCATATAACGAAGCGCGATACATTGCGGCCTGCCTCCATTCCCTCCTGGCGCAGACACGTCCTCCTGACGAGATCCTGGTCATCAACAACGCGAGCAGCGACGACACCGGCACCGTGGCGCGAGCGATTCCCGGGGTCCGCGTCCTGGACGAGCCTGTCCGGGGCCTCGTGATCGCGCGCGAGACCGCGCGGCGCTTCGCGCGAGGCGACGTACTCGCCTACGTGGACGCCGACTGCAGGGCGCCGCTCCAATGGCTCGAGCGGGTCGAGGCCCGGCTCAACGCGTCGCCGGACGCGGCGGCCGTGACGGGTCCCTACCGCTTCTACGACTGGGACTGGACCGGCCGCGCCCTCATCCGCCTCTACGACCGCATCGTCGCTCCGCCGACGCACGTGCTGGTGCATCACCTGCTGGGGATCGGCGCCATTCTCTACGGCGGCAACTTCGCCGTGCGGTGCAGCGCACTCGCCAGCATCGGCGGATTCGACCGCACCATCGAGTTTCACGGTGAAGACACGAATCTCGGTCGCCGGCTCACGGCGATTGGCGGCGTGGCCATGCGCCCGGACTGCTGGGTGTGGACGTCCGCCCGCCGCTACACCGCGATGGGGAAGCGGAAGGTGTTCGGGTTGTACGTGCGGAACTTCTGGTCCGAGATTCTGCGGCACCGGCCGGCCGACCGCAAACATCTCGATGTGAGGGTGTAGCGTGCCTGGATACGAGCCGTTCCTGCTCTGCGACTTTCACGTCCACACGCGGTGGAGCGACGGCCGGTTGTCGGTGCGCGAGGTCATCGACCTCTACGGCAAGACAGGGCACTTCGACGTCATGGCCATCACGGATCACATCCTCATGAAACGCGACTTGCTGGCGCGAGTGGGCCGAATGGCAACGCTCGGATACCGTCAGTATTCGGTCACCGAAGACCGCTTCCAGGCCTATCTGGACGAGATCTCGAGCGAAGCCGTTCGGGCCAAACGCCTCTACGACATGCTCGTCATTCCGGGCGCCGAGGTCACGCAGAACCACATCCGCAGCAAGAAGAACTCACACATCGTCGCGCTCAACCTGCGCGAGTACATCAGCGCCGACCAGTCCGCCGACGACATCCTGAAGGAAATCCGGCGTCAGGGCGCGCTCAGTATCGCCTGCCATCCCCACCACCGCACGACGCGTCGCGTCGAGATCGGCACCTGCTACTTGTGGGATCACCGGAAGCGTGTCGCGGAACTGGTGGATGTGTGGGAAGCGGCCAACCGCGACGATTTGTTTTCGGTGACCAGCCTGAAGCACTACCCGTACGTGGCCAACAGCGATTTCCACAAGCCGAAGCACCTCTACTCGTGGAAGACGCTCGTGCGGTGCGAGAAGGATTGGGACTCGATTGCGCGGACCCTCAAGTCGAACGTGGATGTCGCGCTGACGCTTTATCGCAATGGCTCGTGGGCAGCCTAGAAGAAAGTAGAAAGTTCAAAGTTCAAAGTTCAAAGGCCGAAGTTCGACGTGGGCCGGCGGCCGGTGACCGGTGAGAAGTGATTGCGGCTTGGCGGCGGTATGCCGTCCCCTCGTGATCAGTAGGCTTTTCGCCGGGCACCGGGCGCCGGCCCGCCCTTAGCCTCCGAGATTTCGGAGTCTCTCCAAACGGCCCGCTCCGCGCACCGGGTCTTCGCCGTCCCTAGTCCCTCCTGTTCGCGGATCGTTACGGCACGAAGTATGCGTCCGCTCCTTTGCGAGCGCTCGATCGCGTGAAGAGGATGCGGCCGTGAAAAGCACAAAAAGCACAACGCGGGCCGCCGCCCCCCTGGGCGCGACGGTGACAGACGCGGGCGTGAACTTCAGCGTGTTTTCGAAGCACGCCACCGGCATCGAGCTCCTGCTCTTCGATCGCGTGGACGATGCGCGGCCGGTGCGCACGGTTCCGATCGACCCGCGGACGAACCGGCACTATCACTACTGGCACATGTTCGTGCCCGGCGTGCGGGCCGGGCAGATCTACGGCTATCGAGCCTCGGGGCCGTTCGACCCGGCGAACGGGCACCGCTTCGATCCGAAGAAAGTCCTGCTCGATCCCTACGGGCGCGGCGTCGTCGTGCCCGACGGCTACAGCCGCGACGCCGCGAGCGGCGACGGCGACAACGCGCCGACGGCGATGAAGAGCGTGGTCGTTGATCCGTTGGCGTACGACTGGGAAGGCGACCGGCCCTTGAACAACCCGTCCTCTCGGACTGTGGTCTACGAGATGCACGTCCGCGGGTTCACCAGGCACCCGACCTCCGGCGTATCCGAGACCACGCGTGGCACTTACGCCGGCCTGATCGAGAAGATTCCGTACCTGCAGCAGCTGGGCGTGACGGCGGTCGAGCTGTTGCCCGTCTTCCAGTTCGACGCGCAGGCGGTCCCGCCGGGCCACGGGCGCGTCAACTACTGGGGCTACCAGCCGGTGTCGTTCTTCGCGCCGCATCAGGCGTACAGCTCGCGCCAGGACCCGCTCGGGCCGGTCGACGAGTTCCGCGACATGGTGAAGGCGCTGCATCGCGCCGGCATCGAGGTGATTCTCGACGTGGTGTTCAACCACACGGCGGAAAGCGGCGAGGACGGTCCGACGCAGTGCTTCCGCGGATTCGACAACCGCGCGTACTACATCCTCCAGCGCGACGCAGTCCCGCTATGCGGACTTCACCGGCTGCGGCAACACGCTCAATGCGAACCATCCCATCGTGCGCCGGATGATCGTCGACAGTCTGCGAGTACTGGGTCGACGAGATGCACGTCGACGGCTTCCGCTTCGACCTGGCGTCGATCCTCTCGCGCGACCCCTGGGGCCATCCGATGCCGAACCCGCCGGTGTTGTGGGACATCGAGTCGGAGCCCGCGCTCGCCGGCACCAAGCTCATCGCCGAGGCCTGGGATGCCGCCGGTCTGTATCAGGTGGGGAGCTTCATCGGCGACGCCTGGAAGGAATGGAACGGGCGTTTTCGCGACGACGTTCGAAGCTTCTTTCGCGGCGAGGAAGGTACCGTCGGGCGCCTGGCCGACCGCCTGCTGGGCAGCCCCGACGTGTACGGCCACAAGGGCCGCGAAGCCGAAGCCAGCGTGAACTTCATCACGTGCCACGACGGGTTCTCGCTGAACGATCTCGTGTCGTTCAACGGCAAGCACAACGAGGCGAACGGCGAGAACAACCGCGACGGCGCCGACGACAATCGAAGCTGGAACTGCGGCGTCGAGGGACCGACCGACGATCCGCGGATTGAATCGCTGCGCAACCGCCAGGTGAAGAACTGTCCTGACTGTCACGCTGCTCTCGCTGGGCATGCCCATGCTCCTCATGGGCGACGAAGTGAGGCGCACGCAGGGCGGCAACAACAACGCCTACTGCCACGACAACGAGGCGAACTGGTTCGACTGGACGCTCGTGGAGAAACACGCCGATGTCCACCGGTTCGTGAGCCTGCTCACCGCGCGACGATCGCTGCGCGACCTGACGGCCGAGCGACAACGCATCAGCCTGACCGAGCTGCTCCGCGAGGCCACGACCGCGTGGCACGGCGTCTAAGCTGCGGCAGCCGGACTGGAGCCCGCACTCGCACAGCCTGGCCTTTGGCGCCGACTTGGTGCGGGCCGGCCTGGGACTGCATCTGATCATGAACGCGTACTGGGAGAGCCTCGACTTCGAGCTGCCCCTCGTGGCGGGCGATCCGTGGCGGCGATGGATTGACACGACGCTCGAATCGCCCGACGACATCGTCGAGTGGCAGGCGGCGCCGGTGCTCGCGGATTCGGGCTCCTATCGTGCGGGGCCGCGCTCGGTGGTCGTCCTCTGGCGTCGGCTCGCTCAAACCAACGTTCGTTCACAGTCGAGCTAAAGGTGCGCACCTATCGCGTTGACATCCTTGCCGTCCTGCTGCTGGCCCTGTGGTGGCCCGGTCCCTCGGCGTGGGCGCAGGTTGGCCGGAGCGTGCCCGCCCCGCCGGCCGTTCCAACGTTGACCGCCGAAGGACGCGCTGGGCCGCGACACGCCGCGTGGGACCGTGCTCGGGTTCATCAATGCTGCCCGCAAGAGCAACGACGAGGTCGCACCGCTGTACCTCGATACCGACCTGAAGGGCCAGGCAGCACTGGATCTGGCCCACAAGCTCTTCGTCGTCCTGGACCGCCGTCTGCCGCCTCGTCTCAACGAGTTGAGCGACCGCCCCGAAGGGGCGTCCAACAACCCTATCAGACCCGACGAGAACGTCGTGGGAACCATCAGTACGGCCAGCGGGTCCTTCGACGTCGTGGTCGAGCGAATCACACGTGGGAAAGCAACACCGGTGTGGTTGTTCTCGCGCCGGACGCTGCAGCCGATTCCGGACGTCTACGACGAATTCGACCGGGTCGACCTGGATCGGTTTCTTCCCGACTTCGTGGGCAAGCCTCGAATGGCCGGTATCCGGCTGTTCCAGTGGCTGGTGTTCTTGTTCATCCTGCCGGTTTGTTATCGTCTACTGCGAGCGGTGAACTGGCTGTTCAAGCCATTGATGGCGCTCTGGCATCGTCGATCTGGTGCGAGGGATGGTCAACCGATCGGCAAGGTGCCCGGACTGGTGCGCCTCCTGATCCTGGGGATCGCGATTCGATGGATCCTCGCGATCGTCGATCTTCCGCTCCTTGAACGGCAGTTCTGGTCGGCCGTGGCCGCGTTACTGCTGATGGTGGCGTTGGGCTGGTTTCTCCTGCTGCTCAACGGTTACGGTGAACGGTACATTCGATCGCGCCTCGCGAGCGACGAGACCGCTTCCCTCCTGCGGCTGGCGCGGCGATTTGTCGACGTACTGATCCTGGCGGCCTGTGGGCTGGCGACGCTCCGCTATTTTCGCTTCGATCCGACGGCGGCGCTGGCTGGGCTGGGCATCGGCGGGATCGCCGTCGCGCTCGCGGCTCAAAAGACGCTCGAGAATGTGATCGCGGGCCTGTCTCTCATCTTCGACAAGGCGGTGCGCGTCGGAGACTTTCTCAAGTTTGGCGAGACGGTCGGGACCGTGGACTACATCGGGTTACGGTCAACACGCATCCGGACGCTCGATCGCACGATTCTCACGGTGCCGAACGGCCAGATTGCCGGCGTCGGCATCGAAACGCTCTCGGCGCGCGACAAGTTCTGGTTTCATCATTTCGTCGGTCTGCGGTACGGGACGACCGCCGACCAGATGCGATCGGTCATCGACGGTGTCGAGCAGCTTCTCGTCACTCACGCGAACGTGGAGCCCGGCTCCGTTCGCGTGCGATTCCTTCGCCTTGGTTCCTTTTCACTCGATATCGAGGTCTTCGCCTACGTCTTTGCGAGCGAATGGGAGCCCTTCCTTGGGACGCAGCAGGAGCTGCTGCTGCGCATCATGGAGATCGTCGATGCCTCAGGGACTGCGATCGCGTTTCCCTCGCAGACCCTGCACATTGCTGACGGCCAGAGCGCACCTCACGAGGCCCGAAAGGCCCCCTTACTTCTGAACGACGTTCGATAGACGCACGACGTCCGCGCCGTAGTCCTCGGTGACGATCGCGTTTTGTGCATCCACGCGGACTTTCGCGGCCGGCGCCATCTCACCCTGCGTCGGCGTCGAGACCAGGTCGAGCAGCACCAGGCCCAGGTCGTATCCGGCTTTCGGTTTTGCGTCAGGCCGGTCGCCGCCGACGAAGTGAATCGCCTGCGCCGTCACAAGAGTGATCAGCCGCCCTAATCCAACGGTCCGAACGTAGGCATATTTGACCGGCGTGGTCTGATTTCCCACCTGAATCGATCCCACGTCAGGGCGCTTCGCGAGCAGATCGCGCGCGGCGGTGCCGCCCTTCTTGACGGCGGCGACGAGCGCGTCGCGCTCCGACTCGGTGGCGAAGGTCCGGATCGTCGCGGTGACCTTGGCGGACGCCTCCGTCCCGTCGGCGCGTTTGACCTTGGCGTCGGCGGCGAACGTTTCCGCGCGCGTCTGCGCCGATACGGTCGCGGCGCAGGCCACTACCGCGGCGCCGATCGTGCACGCGCGGGCAAAGTCGGACAAAGCCAGTCGGATCATCGTCGTCTCCTCAAGAATGGTGAATCACGCTCGCCGGTCGAACTCGCATGCTCCGTTCGCTCGATGACGGCGGCTATCATGTTCAGGCTGCCGATCATGCCACAGATCATTCCACGAGGCACGGTTCGGCGTGCCAGATGTCTCTGGCGTACTCGGCGATGGTCCGGTCGCTCGAGAACTTCCTGGACGCCGCGATGTTGAGGACCGTCTTTCGCGACCACTGTTCCTGGTCCGCATACAGTTCACTCAGCCGCGCGTGCGCCTCGCCGTAGCTCTTGAGGTCGGCGAGGTGCAGGTAGTGGTCGCCCTTACGAATCAGGACGTCGATGATCGGCGCGAATACGCCCGGTTCGTTCTGGCTGAAGTGGTCATCTCTGATGAGGTCGAGCGCGGCTCGCGTTTCGGGATCGTTCTCGTAATGCCACTGCGGATTGTACGCCGCCTCGGCTGTTGGCGACCTCTTCGGCGCTCAGGCCGAAGAGAAAGAAGTTCTCCTCGCCCGCCGCGGCGGCCATCTCGATCGTCGCGCCGTCGCGGGTGCCGATGGTGAGGGCGCCGTTCATCATGAACTTCATGTTGCCGGTGCCGCTCGCCTCGTACCCAGCCGTCGAAATCTGCTCCGACACGTCGCTCGCGGGAATCAGCCGCTCGGCGATGGAGACGCTGTAGTCGGGCACGAAGACCACCTTCAGGCGCCCCGTCATCGCCTTGTTGCCGTCGATGGTCGCACCGAGGTTGTTGATGAACTTGATGACGAGCTTGGCGAAGTGGTAGGCGGGCGCCGCCTTGCCGGAAAAGAAAAACGTGCGCGGCGGCACGTCGCGCGACGGGTTCTCGCGCAGGCGGTTATAGAGGACGACGATGTGGAGGGCGTTCAGGAGCTGCCGCTTGTACTCGTGGATGCGCTTGATTTGCGTGTCGAAGATCGCCTCGGGGTCGACGACCTGTCCCGTGGCGGATTTGAGCCAGCCGGCGAACCGCCGTTTGGCCTCGCGCTTCGCTTTGCGAATCGCGGCGCGAAACGCCCTGTCTCCGGCCAGCGGCTCGAGCTTCTGAAGCTGGTCGAGATCGACGATCCAGCCGTCGCCGATGGCGTCGGTGATCACCGCGGCGAGCGCCGGATTCGCGAGCAGGAGGAAGCGCCGCTGCGTGACGCCGTTGGTCTTGTTGTTGAACCGGCCGGGGAAGAGCGCGGCGAAGTCGGGCACGACGTTCCGCTTGAGCAGCCCGGAATGAATCGCCGCCACGCCGTTGGTGCTGTGCGTGCCGACGATGGCGAGGTGCGCCATGCGGATATTCTTCGTCTCGCCCTCCTCGATGAGGCTCACGCGCGCGACCCGTTCCGCGTCGCCGGGGAAACGGGTACGCACGTCGTCGAGCAGGTGTCGGTTGATTTCGTAGATGATCTCGAGCTGCCGCGGCAGCATCGTTTCGAACCAGGGCAGCGGCCACTTCTCCAGGGCTTCGGGCAGCAGGGTGTGGTTCGTATAGGCGAGCGTGCGCTGCGTGAGATCCCAGGCCTGGCCCCACTCGAGCTTCGCCTCGTCGAGGAGAATCCGCATCAACTCGGGGACCGCAAGCGTGGGGTGCGTGTCGTTGAGTTGCATCGCGACCTTGTCGGGGAGCGCCGACCAGTCGTTGCCGCCGGCACGGAACCGGCGGATCGCATCGGCCAGCGTGCAGGCCACCAGGAAGTACTGCTGCAGGAAGCGCAGCCCCTTCCCTTCCGCGGTCGAGTCGTCCGGGTAGAGCACACGCGTCAGCGTTTCCGCCGTGAGCGTCTCGGCCAGCGCGCCGACGAAGTCGCCGCCGCTGAACTGCTGAAAGTCGAAGTAGTCCGGCGTGGCGGCGGACCAGAGGCGCAGCGTATTGATGGTTCGTCCGCCGTACCCGACCACCGGGCGGTCGTGCGGAATCCCGATGAGCGTCGACGGCCGGTCCTTGACGGTCCGCAGCGCGCCCGCGTGAATGTCGAACGAGCAGGCCAGCCCTACTTCGACGGCTTCGTCCGGCCGCGGGACTTCCCACGGGTCGGGCCGGGCGAGCCAGTGATCCGGCTGCTCCTGCTGCCAGCCGTCGCGCACGGTCTGTTTGAAGATGCCGTATTCGTAGCGCAGGCCGGAACCCATGCCCGGAATGCCGAGCGTCGCCATCGAGTCCAGGAAGCAGGCCGCCAGCCGGCCGAGCCCGCCGTTGCCGAGACCGGCGTCGGGCTCCTGCTCGAAGATCTCGAGCGGCGTGATCTTGTTCTTCTTGCAGAGCTCGCTCCAGACCGGGTCGAGCAGCAGGTTGGCGATGTTGTTGGCCAGCGAGCGGCCCATCAGGAATTCGAGCGACAGGTAGTAGACCCGTTTCACATTCCGCGTCTGGTATGTCTGCTCGGTCTTGATCCAGCGCTGCGACAGCACGTCGCGAACCGAGCGCGCGACGGCTTCGAACCTGTCGCGCGGCGTGGCGGCGGCGATCGGCACGACCTGATCGAAGGTCAGATGTCGTTCGTACAGCGCGTCGTCGCCGCCGGAAAACTTGACCGGTCCGCAATTGAAGCGGTCGAGGGGGTGGGTGCGCGGCATCGGCCTGGTTCGTTTCATGAGTTGTCGCCCTTCACGTCAGGGAACCTGGCCCGCCAGGATGGCCGCGGTGTTTGCCTGGCTGGCTGTTTGACCGCGAAGCAGAACAGCGTGCTGGCCCGGCCGGACCAGCCCCTGCGATTTCGCCCAGCTCATGCCAACGGACAGTTCGTGTTCCACCGAACGCGCGTCCGGCAGGAGCAACGCCTCCACGCCCCAGCAGAGACTGAGAACCCGCGCCACCTCTTCGGTCCGAGCCAGCGCGAGGACCGGGGCACTGGGTCTGCGATTGCTGAGCGCCAGCGCCGACCGGCCGGACTCCACGGCGATGACGACGATCAACGCGGCGTCGAGCCGCCGCGCGACCAGGCACGCCGCGTCGGCCGCGGCTTCCGTGATCGGGTCGAGCCCAGTGGGAGGAGCCGACTGGCCTCGCGGCACGTACGCATTCGACTGCATGTGCCCCTCGGCCTCCTCGCAGATTCGACGCATGGTGGCGACCGTTTCCACGGGGTACTCGCCGACGGCGCTCTCGCCGGACAGCATCACGGCGTCCGAGCCATCGAGCACCGCATTGAACACGTCGCTGGCCTCCGCTCTCGTCGGCCGATTCGAATGTTCCATGCTGTTCAGCATCTGTGTGGCGGTGATCACGGGGCGGTGGGCCGCGTTGCACAACGCGATGATGCGTTTCTGGATGGCCGGCACACGCTGCACGTCCATCTCGACGCCCAGGTCGCCGCGCGCCACCATCACCGCATCGGTGGCGGCGACGATCGCGTCGAGGTTCTGCACCGCTTGCGGCTTCTCAATCTTGACGATGATCCGCGCACGACATGTCCTTGCCTGCAGCTCCTGACGCAGTCGAGCGACATCCTGCGCACTGCGCACGAACGACAAGCCGACAAAATCCACGTCAGCCGCATGCCGCGCCGTCCAGTCGAGATCCTGCAGATCCTTGGTCGTCAGCGATTCGACGGCCAGATCCGAGCCGGGCAGGTTCAGGCCCTGCCGCGAGCGGAGGCGCCCTGCCAGCGTCACTTTCAGCCGCGCCCGGCCCGGCGCCGTATCGATGACCACCATGGCCACGGTGCCATCGGCGAACAGGACCGTTTCTCCGGGCTTGAGATCGTCGGGCAACCGCTGGTACGAACAGGTCAGTTCCCGGTCGTGTCCCGAGGGTTCCGAGACGAGCGTGTATTCCTCTCCCAGCCTGCACTCCACCATGTCGCCCGGAAGCGAGCCCAGGCGCATCTTCGGACCGCACAGATCCTGCAGGATGCCGACGTGCCGTCCCATTTCACGGCTCACCGACCGGATATGAGAGACGACGGCGCCGTGCTCTTCGTGAGTGCCGTGGGAGAAGTTGAGTCGGAAGACGCTGACGCCCGCCTCGATGAGCTGACGCAGGACTTCCGGTGTCGACGATGCCGGCCCAATCGTCGCGACGATCTTGGTTCTGCCGATCATGAAGGCCTCCAGTATAGTGGAGCGCCCCGGAGCGATTCATGACGTGCTGGTCATCCACATCGGCGGGAGCCATGAGTCGGCAGTGAGGGTCGAATGCGGGACGACGACCTCGATTTCACGATAGCGCGGCTGGGCGAGTGCCGCATCCAGTCGCCGATGTCCGGCGTGCGGTTCACGCGCGACGAGGAGCGCGTGCTCTATCACTCCACGCTCGAGGGGATCACCGCCTGGCTGGACGGGTCTGACAGGGGCGCGGCGCCCCCCGCGATGGAGGTCGCCGGACCAAGGCAGATGCTGTTCTTCGACCCGGCGAAGCTGGCGTGCGGGATCGTCACGTGCGGCGGTCTCTGCCCGGGGTTGAACGACGTGATCCGCGCGATCGTTCTGAGCCTGCGCCACCATTACGGCGTGACCAGGGCCTACGGCTTCCGCTTCGGCTACGAAGGCCTCGTGCGCCGGATTGGGCACCAGCCGCTCGAGTTGACGCCGGAATCCGTCCATCGGATCGACGAGAGCGGCGGCACCATCCTCGGATCGTCCCGAGGGCACCAGGACGCAGCGGAGATGGTCGATTACCTGCAGGACCTGGGCGTCGGGATTCTCTTCGCCATCGGCGGCGACGGGACGCTTCGCGGGGCGCAGAAGATCGGCGAGGAAGCGGCGCGGCGCGGCTTGAAGATTGGCGTCATCGGTGTTCCCAAGACGATCGACAACGACGTCTCGTTCGTCCAGAGAACGTTTGGATTCGACACGGCCGTCACAGAAGCACGGCGCGCGACGTATGCGGCCAACGTCGAGGCGGAAGCGGGGCGCAACGGGATCGGACTTGTGAAGCTCATGGGTCGCGACTCGGGGTTCATCGCGGCGTATTCAGCCCTGGCCAACAACCAGGTGGACTTCTGCCTCGTTCCCGAGGTGCCGTTCACGCTCGACGGGTTCCTGTCAGCGCTCGAGCAGCGGCTCGATCGCCGAGGCCACGCGACGATCGTGGTCGCGGAAGGCGCCGGGCAGGATCTGATGCCGGAGAGCCGGCAGCGGGACGCGTCTGGAAACGTCAAGTACGGCGACATCGGCGTCTTCCTGCGCAACGCGATCGGCGACCACTTCAAGCGGACCGGCGCCGCGATGACCCTCAAGTACATCGATCCCGGCTACACCATCAGGAGCGTGCCGGCGACCGCGCACGACTCGGCCTTCTGCCTGCTCCTCGGACACGGCGCGGTCCACGCGGGCCTCAGCGGGCGGACGAACATGGTCGTCAGCTTCTGGAATCACCAGTTCACGCACGTGCCGATCTCCCTCGCCGTCTCCGAGCGCAAGAAGATCGATCCGGAGGGCGCACTGTGGAACAGTGTGATCACATCGACCGGCCAGCCGAGCGACATGCGGTAAGGGTTGTGGCGTCAGTAGCTGTACGCCAGGTACACCATTCCGTATGAGAAATTCTTCGTGCGATTGAACGCCTGCTCGCGCGGCCGCGCCGGGATTGGCGAACGCGCCGACGAAGCTGGCGGTGAAGTTGTCGTTGATCTTCCAGTCCGTGTACGCGTCGAACTCGAACGCCAGGTCGTTGCTGGTGACGCCGGGCGCCAGCGCGCGCGGGCTGATCGAGCGTGAACTTGTAGAACATCAGCCCTCCGCCGACCTTGTCGGTGGGGGAGACGTGGACGCGGACGAGGTGTGAGATCAGGTTGGAGTTGAGGGCGATGTACTCGCCGACGATCTCGCCCTGCCACCAGTAGCCCCAGTCGTAGAAGCCGGGCAGCAGCGAGTCGAAGCTCTCGTTGCGTTGTCGTCGCCGGGTCGTCGCCCTGGAAGAACGCGTATCGATACGTGACTGTCGGTTTCCAGGACACCTTGCTCAGCTCGTACGCGCCCTGCAGCGTCCAGGCATTCGAGCTGAGCAGGTCGGCGTTGCGCTCCGACGCGTACTCGAATTCGAACGAGAGATCGGGCGCCGAACGGAACGGGCGCCGTGTAGGCGCGCAGGTTGAAGACGTTCAGCCCGTCCCGATTCGGCTTGACGGCCGGATCGGCGAAGAACTTCATGTACGTGGCGCCGAACGTCGAGTGCTCGCCGACGGCGTACTCGTAGTTCGCGCCCCACAGCCGGGTCCCCGAGTCGCTTTCCGGTGAGGTCGTCCTTGTCGAGGTAGAACCCCTCGGCTTTGTGGCGCGCCGGCGTGGACGCGTCCGATCGCGGCGAACTGAAACGCTTTTCGCGCGTTGGTCCAATAGCCACCGCGGCTGCCGCCCTCGGCGGCGCCGTCCCAGAGCAGCAGGCCGTGGCCGAGCGTGAACGGCGCACGCCCGACGGTGAAGTCCAGCACGTTCTCGCCGGAGCCCACCGACTTTCCCGACCGCCAGCCGAACGAAAGGTCTTCGACCTGGAATGACGAAGCGTCGCCGCCGAGACACGGTCGGCTGCGCTCCGTACGTGCGCTCGCCGACCGCGCTCACCTTCCCGTAGAACTCGCTCGACGAGGCCAGCTTGTGACTGCCCGACAACGCCGGCTTGATCGCGCCCTCGAACCACTGGTCGCTGAGGTTCTCCTGCACGCCTTCCTTCGGATTCTGAAAGAGCGAGTTGGCGAACCCGAACGTGCCCCAGGACGCGTCGAAGTTGAACTTCCAGTCGATGCCAGGTGGCAGCCCGGTCGGGGACTCCTCGATCTTCCTGTTTGTCTGCGCCTGGGCGGTGAGTCCCGGTGGCGGTCGCACACGACTCCGGCCAAGTACCAGCAGCAAGGAACAGTCACGGCCCTGATTCTCGGCGCGGTCTTCTTCCGCAATTCAGCCTCCTGCTTCAGACCCGCACGCCGCCGCGTCATGCCGCGCTCGATCTGACTAGCGGGTTGGCGCGGTGCGATCGATGTTCGCCACCGGTTCAGCATGCCGTCCACGGTCTGATTCGTTTCGGCGAGTCCGGCGCCGTGCGTGGCTTCGAGACGCCGCAGCGCCTCGCGAACCTCTCCGTGCGTTTCGGCGAGCCGGAATTCGATACCACGCGCGACGTACGTGGCGCGCAAGTCGACCAGGAGTTCAGCGCCGGTCAGGTCCACGAAGGGGACGTTGCCCATGAAGAGCACGATCAGTCGCGGCGGAGAAGGACGTTCGCTCACGAGCGCCTTCAGCGCATCGCGCACGTGATCGACGTTGAAATACACGAGCGAGCCTTCGGGCCGGACGACGAGTACGTCTGGCTCGCGTTGGTTCTCGGGATGGCGGGTCAGGTCCGCGAAATACGACGTTCCCGGAACCCGCGCCACCTCCGTGACGCGTGGACGCGCGGCACGGCGAATGAGCAGGAGAATCGAAATGACCACGCCGATGAGCACGCCCTGGAGCAGTCCCGCCGCGAGCACGCCGAGGAGCGCGGCCATGGCGACCGCGAATTCCGTCCGGCTGAAGCGCCAGATGTTGCGCAGGGCCTCGACCTGGATCAGCCCCGTCACCGCCATCAGCACGACGGCGGCCAGGACCGGCTGCGGGAGGGTGCGCAACAGCCCGGTGAAGAAGAGCACGACGACGAGCGTGATGAGTGCGGCGACCAGCCCGGAGAGCGGCGTTCGGGCGCCGGCCGTTTCGTTGACCAGCGACTGCGACATGCCGCCGCTGACCGGCAGTCCGCTGCCGAGCCCGGCCATGAGATTGGCGCTGCCGATCGCCAGGAATTCCTGCGTCGCATCGAGTCGATAGCCGTGCTTGGCCGCGAACATGCGCCCGATCGCCGTCGTTTCAACGGCCGCGAGCATGAAGCACGCCATGGCCAGCGGCACGATCTCGTGGACGTCCGCCCGGCTCGACCATGCGGCAGCGTCGGCATCGGCAGGCCCTGGGGCACGGCGCCGAGCAGCGCCACGCCGCGCTCGTCCAGGTGCATCACGCGTGCGGCGACGATGCCGCCGACCACGACGAAGAGCGCCACGGGACGGTTCTTCAGGACGGTCTTGCCGAGCAGGAGGAGCAGCAGGGCAATCAGGCCCAACGTCAGGGACGCCGGGTTGGTGTCGCCCAGGCCCCGGAAGAAGTGGCCCATGCGCTCCCAGAAATCGCCGCCGTGACCGCCGCTGAAGCCGAACAGCTTCGGCAGCTGCGTGCTCGCCAGAAACAGCGCCACTCCGCACTTGAAGCCGACGAGCACGGTTTCCGAGAAGAAGTTGACGATGGTGCCGGCGCGGACGGCGTAGGCCGCGAACGCGATCGCGGCGACGAGGAGGGCGGTGCACGCGGCGAGCGCCGCGTGGCGCGCGGGATCGCCGCCGGCGATCTCGCCGAGCGAGGCGCCGACGAGCAGCGAGATCGCCGACGTGACGGTGACGGCGGTCTGGCGCGAGCTGCAGAACAGCCAGAACACGAGCCCGCCGAACAGGCACGCGTAGAGGCCGGCCTCCGGCGGCAGTCCGGCGAGCGACGCGTCACCGAGGCCGGCCGGCAGCAGATACGCCGCAAGCGTGATCCCGGCGGCGACGTCCGGCCGGAGCCACGTCCGCTCGTATGACGCCAGCCACGTCGCGTGCGGAAATCATCGCCATCACCCAGTCTCAGTTACCGCCCAGGCATCGTCCCAACCAGGCAAGCTCATCAGCCATGGCGTCGGTCGCAGGGGCAGTCCGCGTAGCGCGAGCGACCGTCCAGGCGCCTGATACGGAACACATTCGACAGATCAGTCGGAGTTGCGCATGCGCGGCACGACGACGGAGCGTCGAACACCAGCGAAACACGCCCGCGCGCGAGCAATCGGCCTGGCAGTCCGATGGCGCGGCCGAGGCGGCCTGCTGATTCAGCCGTGGAGCATCTCGACGTCCGGAGGCGTCAGCACCGTCGCGAGTCCGAGGCAGTAGGCCTGGTACGATGCGGTTGCTCGGTGGCTGGCCATGGCGAAGCGTCTCGCAGGCGCGCGCGGGCCCGAACTTCGCCATGAGAACATCGCGGCGTCAATCACCCCTACGCCAGATTGCGCCCAGCGCGCCACGAGCCTTCCTTCGATCCTCCGTCCGGCGCGCAACGCGGACGAACGCTGCCAGTCCTCGAGCTCCGACGAGTCAGTCTCCGCCGACGCCGTCGGCACTCTGATACACTGCTGCGGCTGGAGGCAGCAAGGTGCCGACCAACGCACTCCAGCGCGAATGACCGTGCGCGCTCCAACGCTGGCGGTTCAGAAGACGGTCGCATCTGCTTAATCCGTGAGGCGAAGGCGCGCGCTCGCGCCGGCGAGCTTCTGGACGGAGAAGAGGACTTGAACATGCGAACCGATGCAGGCAGGACGATGCTCGCCGTCCTGATGATGGCGGCCGGGCTGAGCGCGGCGTGCGAGAAGCCGGCCACCGGTGGCTCCTCCCCCGACCGAGGTGTACGTCACCGACGTCGTCCAGAAGGACGTCCCGGTCTACCTGGAGCTGGTCGGCCAGACCCAGGGATTCCAGGACGTGGAGATCCGGGCGCGCGTCGAAGGCTTCCTCGAGACGGTGAACTTCAGGGAAGGTTCGACCGATTCGCAAAGGCGCGCTTGCTCTACGAGATCGATCGCAAGCCGCTCGAAGCCATTCTGGCGGCGGCCAAGGCCGAGCTGGCGACGTCCGAGGCGAGGCTCGAGAAGGCGAAGAACGACGTCGCGCGTTACACGCCGCTCGTGGCGAAGCAGGCCGTCAGCCAGCAGGAACTGGACAACGCGCGCGCGGCGCAGGACGCGGAAACCGCGCAGGTCGAAGCCGGCAAGGCCGCGGTGGAGAAGGCGACGCTCGACCTGAGCTACACGCGCATCACGTCGCCGATCGACGGGCTGGTCGGCATCACGCTAGGTGAAGCCGGGCAATCTCGTCGGCCGCGGGGAGAGCACGCTGCTCACGACGATCTCGCAGATCAATCCGATGCTCTTCCGCGTGGCGGCCACCGAGGCCGACTACCTGCGCTATTCCAAACGTCAGACGCCGCGTGCACCGGCGCGGCTCCGACGGCCGGCGGCATCCAGCTCACGCTGGCCGACGGCAGCACGTACGCGCACACGGGCCGCGTCAACCTGGTCGATCGCGCGGTCGATCCCACGACGGGCACGTTGGGCATTCAGCTGGAGTATCCCAACCCGGAGCTGCTGCTGCGGCCCGGCCAGTACGGCCGGGCCCGGCTGCTGCTCGAAACCAAGACGGGCGCGCTGCTGGTTCCGCAGCGGGCCGTCCAGGAACTGCAGAGCATCTTCAGCGTGGCCGTCGTGGACGCGAGCAACAAGGTGGCGTTTCGCACCGTGAAGGTCGGCCAGCGCGTCGGTTCGCTCTGGGTGATCGAGGAAGGGCGTCAAGCCGGGCGAGCACGTCGTGGTCGAAGGCCTGCAGCGGATTCAGGACGGCATGACGGTCGTGGCCAAGCCGGCGCCGGCCGCGGCCCCTGAAGCGGCAGCGGGCGGGCGCGGCCCAGCCGCTGGCGAGGCGAAGTAGACATGGCCCGTTTCTTCGTCAACCGGCCCATCGTCGCGATGGTGATGTCGATCATCATCGTCATGCTCGGCCTCGTCGCGATGCAGGGCCTGCCGATCGCGCAGTATCCCGAGATCGTGCCGCCGATGGTCCAGGTCACGACGACCTTCATCGGCGCCAGCGCCACCGACGTCGAGGCGTCGGTGGCCACGCCGCTCGAACAGAAGATCAACGGCGTCGAAAAGGGCATCTACCTGAAGTCGACCAACGCCAACGACGGGACGCTGACGCTCAAGGTCTCGTTCGAAGTCGGGTCGAATCTGGACATGGACAACGTGCTCACGCAGAACCGCGTGTCCGCAGGCCATGCCGCAGATGCCGCAGTCGGTCAAGAACTACGGCGTCACGGTGAAGAAGGCGCTGGCGTTTCCGCTGCTCGTCATCTCGATCAAGTCGCCGAAGGGCACCTACGACAGCAGCTTCCTGTCGAACTACACGACGATCAACATCAACGACGCGCATCGCGCGCATCCCCGGCGTCGGCCAGATCAACCTGTTCGGCGGCAGCGACTACGCGATGCGCGTCTGGCTGCGGCCGGACGTCATCGGCCGGCTGGGGGTGACGATCCCGGACATCGCGAACGCGATTTCCCAGCAGAACCAGTTGACCCCGGCCGGCCAGATCGGCGGTCCGCCGGCGGCCAAGGGCACGGAGTTCACCTATACCGTTCGCACGCAGGGCCGTCTGCTGAACGAGGAGGAATTCGGCAACATCATCATCCGGACCAACCCGAACGGTTCCGAGGTCCGGTTGAAGGACGTCGCGCGGCTCGAGCTGGGCACGATGCTCTACAACGCCGTCGGCCGCCACGACGGCACGCCGGCCGCGGTCATCGCCGTGTTCCAGATTCCGGGCACCAACGCGCTCGACGTCGCCGACAAGATCAAGACCGAGCTGGCCAACCTGTCGAAGCGCTTCCCGCGCGACATGGAGTACCTGGTCTCGCTCGACACGACGCTGCCGGTGTCCGAGGGCATCAACGAGATCGAGCACACGCTCTTCGAAGCCGTCGGGCTCGTGATCATCGTGGTCTTCATCTTTCTCCAGAACTGGCGCGCCACGCTGATTCCGTTGATGACCGTGCCGGTGTCGCTCGTCGGCGCGTTCATCTTCTTCCCGCTCCTCGGCTTCTCGATCAACGTGCTCTCGCTGCTCGGCCTCGTGCTCGCCATCGGCATCGTCGTGGACGATGCGATTGTGGTGGTCGAGGCCGTGATGCACCACATCGAGCACGGGATGGCGCCGAAGGAGGCGACGATCAAGGCGATGGAGGAGGTGTCGGGCCCGGTCATCGCCATCGGGCTGATTCTGAGCGCCGTGTTCGTGCCGGTGGGCTTCATGGGCGGCATCACCGGCCGGCTGTATCAGCAGTTCGCGATCACGATTGCGCATCTCCGTGCTGCTGTCGGTCGTCAACGCGCTGACGCTCAGCCCGGCGCTCGCCGCGCTGCTGCTCAAGCCGGCGACGGGCAAGCGCTCGTTCCTGACGCCGTTCTACAACGGATTCAACAAGGTCTTCGGCTGGACGACC
Organism: uncultured Acidobacteriota bacterium; assembly: GCA_963755195.1. GTDB lineage: Bacteria > Acidobacteriota > Vicinamibacteria > Vicinamibacterales > CAVVIG01 > CAVQJU01. The sequence continues at coordinate 765,445 of CAVWIZ010000006.1, forward strand.
GACCGGTACGTCAGCTTCTCCGCCATCCTGATCAGGAAGATGTTCCGGAGCATCGCGTTCATCGGTGTGCTGACGTACGTGACCGTCGTGCTGGTCCGGCACATCCCGGGCGGCTTCGTGCCGGAAGAAGACCAGGGCTACATCATGGTGAACGCGCAGCTGCCCGACGCGGCGTCGCTCGAGCGCACCGACGCCGTCATGAAGAAGGCCGAGGCGATTCTCGCGAAGAACGAAGCCGTCGAGGGCTTCAACACCATCAGCGGCTACTCGCTGCTCACCTCCGCCTACTCCTCGAACATGGGCTTCTTCTTCGTGCAGCTCAAGCCGTGGGAGGAGCGCGAGCACCGAAGAGGCGCATGCGAACGGTGTCGTCGCCGCCTTGAACAAGGCGTTCGCGCAGGAGATTCCGGAGGGCGGCGTCATCGCGTTTGGACCGCCGTCGATCCCGGGCCTCGGCACCGGCGCCGGCTTCACGATGCAGCTGCAGGATCGCAGCGGCGGTTCGCCGGACTATCTGGCCGAGCAGGCGCGGCGCTTCATGGAGGCGGCGCGCAAGCGGCCTGAGATCGGACGCATCGGCACGCTGTATCGGGCTGCCGTCCCGCAGGTCTACGCGGATATCGATCGCAGCAAGGTGCTGAAGTCCGGCGTGCAGTCTCAACGATGTCAACACCACGCTCGGCGCGCTGCTCGGCAGCTCCTACGTGAACGACTTCAACCGGTTCGGGCGCGTGTACAAGGTGTACGTGCAGGCCGAGCCGGAGTTCCGGAGCGATCCGAAACAGCTCGGTCTGTTCTTCGTGAAGAACAAGGCGGGCGGCATGGTGCCGCTCGATACGCTGGTCTCCACGCGCCCGGCGCCGGACCCGAGTTCACGAATCGCTTCAACCTGTTCCGATCGGCCGAGCTCACGGGCGTTCCGGCGGCGGGCTTTTCGTCGACGCAAACGCTCGATGCGCTCGAAGCGACGGCGCGCGAGATCCTGCCGCCCGACATGAGCTTCGCCTGGGCGGACATGTCGTACCAGGAGCGCAAGGCCCCGGGCGTCGCCGTGGTCTTCATGCTCGCGATCTTTCTGGTGTTCCTCATCCTGGCGGCGCAGTACGAGAGCTGGGGCCTGCCGTTCAGCGTGCTCCTGGGCACGCCGTTCGCCGCCTTCGGCGCGTACCTCGGACTCTGGCTCGCACGCATGTATCATCGGGCCGAGCTACGTGAACAACGTCTTCGCGCAGATCGGCCTGATCATGCTCATCGGTCTGGCCGCGAAGAACGCGATTCTGATCGTCGAGTTCGCGAAGATGGAGTTCGATCAGGGGAAAGCCCCTGGTCGAAGCGACCCTGAACGCGGCGAAACTTCGTTTCCGTCCGATTCTGATGACGGCGTTCGCCTTCATCCTCGGCGTCGTGCCGCTGCTGACCGCGACGGGCGCCGGCGCCGAGTCGCGCAAGGTGATGGGCATGACCGTCTTCTCCGGCATGCTCGTCGCGACGATCCTCGGCGTCCTGCTGATTCCGATGCTGTTTGTCGCCGTCCAGAAGGTGATCGGCGGCACCCAGCCCGCGCCGGCGCCGGCGACGACGCCGCCTCCGACGCTGGCCACGGACCACGGGCAGGGGGGGCACTGAGATGCCGACGCGCTGCTCGTTCCGGCCTCTTCGCCACGGCCGCATCCGTCGCTGCTGGCCGGATGCGCCGTCGGCCCGAACTACGAACGGCCGAAGCTTCCGACGCCGCCTGCAATACCGGTTCGCCGAAGCGACCGCGCAGGCGCAGTCGCTGGCCGACGCCCCATGGTTCCAGGTGTTCGACGACCCGACGCTGCAGGCGCTCATCCGGGACGCCATCGCCAACAACCTCGACCTGCGGGTCGCCGCTGGCGCACGTCGAAGAGGCACGCGCCCGTGCCGGAATCGCCAAGTCGTACCTCTATCCCGCAGGTCGATGGCACGGCCACGTACGGCGTGCGGGGGGCGTCGACGACGGAAGAAGAACAACGACACGACGCATCAGAGCGGCACGTACGGGTTTCATCTGTCGTGGGAAATCGACCTGTTCGGCCGGCTGCGGCGCGGGCAGGAGGCGGCCATCGCCCTGGCGCTGGCGACCGAGCAGGGCCGGCGCGGCGTCCTCGTCACGCTGGTCGGTGACGTCGCCTCGAACTATTTCCTGTTGCGCGAGCTCGACCTGCAGCTGGAGATCGCGCCGACAGACGCTTCGCCTCAACGACGAGACCGTCACGTATTTTCAGAACCGCCTGAATGGCGGCGTGTCCAATCGTCTCGAACTCGACCGGATTCAGGCCCTCCGCGCGCAGACGGCGGCTGCGATCCCGGAAATCGAACGCCAGATCGGCCTGGTCGAAAACCTGATCTCGCTGCTCCTTGGACGTCCGCCCGGCGCCGATCGCCCGTCAGCAGCTGACGAACAGCGAAGCAGCTGCCGCCGCCGATTCCGCCGGGCCTTCCCGCGTCGCTTCTCGAGCGCCGGCCGGATGTCGTCCAGGCCGAACAGGTGCTCGTGGCGGCCAACGCCGACATCGGCGTCGGCGAAATCGCTGTTCTATCCCACGATCAGCCTGACCGGCTTTCTCGGCGGCGTCAGCGGCGATCTCACCTCGTTCCTCGGCGGGAGCGGGGGGGTGTGGTCGCTGGGCTCCGGGCCTCTTTCAGCCGATCTTCCAGGCCGGGCGCATTCGCCGGAATCTCGAGGCGGCGCAGGCCCGATTCGACGCGGCGCTGGCCGAATACCAGAAGGCCGCGCTCAACAGCTACCGCGAGGTCGCCAACTCGCTGGTCACGATTCAGAAGCTGGCCGAGCAGCGCGGCCATCGGCAGCGAGGCGTCACCGCGCTGCAGGATGCGTCCGATCTGGCCCGTGAACGGTACGAGTCCGGCCTCGCCAGCTACATCGAGATCCTGACCGCCGATCAGCAGCTGTTCGAGCAGCAGCTGCTGCTGGCGCAGACGCGCGGGGCCGAGCTGCGGGCCCGCGCGGAGCTCTACCGGGCGCTCGGAGGCGGGTGGCAGCCTCAACCTTGACAGAGGTGGATCCAGATGGCAGCTGAACAGAAACCGAAGAAGATGAAGCGGAAGAAGTACGAGAAGGAGCTGCTGCGCCTGCAGGGCAAGCTGTGCGTGCTGCAGGATTGGGTGAAGGAGAAAGGGTTGCGCGTCATCATCGTCTTCGAAGGCCGCGACGCCGCGGGGAAGGGCGGCACGATCAAGGCCATCACGGAGCGTGTGAGCCCGCGGATCTTCCGCGTGGTCGCGTTGCCGGCGCCTTCCGACCGCGAGAAGAGCCAGATGTACGTGCAGCGCTACATGCCGCACTTTCCCGGCCGCAGGCGAGATCGTCATCTTCGACCGGAGCTGGTACAACCGCGCCGGCGTCGAGCGCGTGATGGGCTTCTGCTCCGACGAACAGTACGAACGGTTCCTGAAGCTGTGTCCCCTGTTCGAGAAGCAGATCGATCGACAGGCGGCATCATTCTGATCAAGGTCTGGCTCGAGGTCGGCAACAAGGAACAGGAGCGGCGATTCAAGGCCCGCATGGACGATCCGCTGCGTCAGTGGAAGCTGAGCACGATGGACCTGCCGTCGCGCGCCAAGTGGTACGAATACTCGCGGGCGCGCGACGCCATGTTCAAGGCGACCGATACGCGCGTCGCTCCGTGGCATATCGTCCGGTCCGACGACAAGCGGCGCGCGCGCCTCAACGTCATCGCGCACCTGCTGAAGACGATCCCGCACAAGAAGATCAAACGCCCGAAGGTGAAGCTGCCCGACCGGTCGCGCAAGCACGCTTACAACGATGAAGCGACGCTGGCGCGTCGCAGGTTTGTGCCCGAGGTCTACTGACGGATAAGATCGGCCGAATGCCGAGCGCTTCTCGCTCCTGGAATCGCGGCACCGCGGGCTTGGGCCTGGTTGTGTGTCTCGTGCTGCTCTGCGGCGGCGTGGCCGTCGCTCAGTTTCAGACGCAGCCGGCGCCGGCCGCCCAGGCGCCGGCGCTCCCGCCCGTGGCGGCGCTCCTGACCGCGACGCCGTCCAGTGAGACGTTCACGTTCACGTACGTCAATCGGCCCATTGTCGTCTTCAAGGCGAACGTGCTGGGCCGATCTCCGATGGAGCGAGCCTCTGGCGCCCGTCAGGCGCTGGACGACCTGGTCGGCCAGGGAATCACGGGCCCCATCGAGTCTCAGTTGTTCGAAGGCGGCGCGCTGATTCGCGTCGGATCGCGGGTTGCGCTGGCCCTCACGACGGTGGACGTGGACAACCTGTCCGGCGAAACGATTCAGGGCGCGTCCGCCCTGGCCGTCGCCCATCTGCAGATTGCGCTCGGAGAAGCCGCGGAGGCGCGCAGACTGCGCACGCTGCTCCGCTCTGCCGCGATCGCGGTGGGCGGACTCGTCATCGGCGTCGCGGCGTTGTGGCTGATCGGCCGGGCCCGCCGGGCGCTCGCCGGCAAGTTCATCGCCGCCGCCGAGAAGACGGTCGCCAAGTCGCGGATTGCCGATCTCGAGATGTTGCACACGATGCGCATCGCCGATCTCGAGCGCCGCGTGGTGAAGGCGGCGATGGTCTGCCTCGATCTCCTCGTCGTGTACTGGATGCTGACCTTCACGCTTCGCCAGTTCCCCTACACCCGACCCTGGGGAGAATCGCTGCGCGCGTTCCTGTTGACGACGGTCGAGAACCTGGGCCTGGGCATGCTGAACGGGCTTCCCGGACTGTTCACGGTTGCCCTGATCCTCGTGATCACGCGATTCGTGGTCCGGGTGCTCGGGCTGTGGTTTCACGCCGTCGAGGCCGGGCGCGTGACGTCGCGCTGGATCTACCCCGAAACGGCCCAGCCGACGCGCCGGCTGGCCGCGGCGCTGTTGTGGCTCTTCGCGGCCGTCGTGGCATACCCGTACTTGCCGGGAAGCCAGACCGACGCCTTCAAGGGGATCAGCGTGTTCCTGGGTCTCATGTTGACGCTGGGCTCGAGCGGCCTCGTGAACCAGATCATGAGCGGCTTCACGCTCACGTATTCGCGGGCCTTGCGTCTGGGCGACTTCGTTCGCGTCGGGGACATCGAGGGCACCGTGACCCACATGGGCGTCCTGTCCACGAAGCTCAGGACGCTTCGCAACGAAGACGTCACGATCCCCAACGCCGTCGTCGTCTCGCAGACGACAACGGACTTTTCGCGATTGGGCGATACGGACGGTGTGTTCACGCCGACGTCGATCACGATTGGTTACGACGCGCCGTGGCGGCAGGTGCACGCGCTGCTGCTGCAAGCGGCCGAGCGGACCGCCGGTCTTCGCCGCGAGCCGAAGCCCGTCGTGCTCCAGGCGGGGCTGGAGGACTTCTACGTGAAGTACACGCTGTTTGTGTGCCTCGAACGGCAGGAGATGCGGCCCTGGACACTGGGCGCGCTGCACGCGAACATCCAGGATCTGTTCAACGAGTACGGCGTGCAGATCATGTCGCCCAACTACGTCTTCGATCCCGCCGCGCCGAAGGTGGTGCCGAAGAAGGACTGGTTCGCGGCGCCAGCCGACGCCGAGCGGCCGTCGTCCAAGTCGTAGGTCTCGCGTCACCCCAGCAGACGCGCGTTGCGCAAGACGCCAGCGGGCAGATGTGGAGGCGCCGGCGACACCTGGATGTACTTGACGCTCTTGATCGGGATCACCAGCAGATCGCCCTGCACTTCGAGCACCAGCTTGTCGGCGTCGATGGCGCGCTTGACGGTGGATGCAATCGTCGACGCATCGGTCCCCGACTGCCTGGGATAGCGGAACGTCACTTTCGTCCCGTCGAGAAAGAACACGGTGAGGCTGACGATTGGACTCATGGATGATCCTTGTGACTACCGGCGTCTGCCGCCGCCGCCACCACCGCCGCGGGAATAGGAGCGCCCAAAGCCACAACGGGCCGTGAGAGGTAAAGGTGCTTCAGCATCAGAGCACTCCCATCGGCGATGGAATACGGCCGTTTCCGTGAAGGTTTATTGTGACCGGACACGTGTCCGGAGTCCACTGGCAGAATGTCCCGTGCCGGGCAGGAAGAACTCGCACACGAAGCCGCCAAGCGCGACGACTTGCTTGCGGTGACCGGTGAGCAGTACCGGTACGTTTCGGCGGGCGGCCGGCTACACGACTGCGAGCCCCAGACCGTTAGACACAAAGACCGGCTGAGTTCGGTAGGACGCGTCGGGAAGAATCTCCCACAGAAACAGGCGCAACCCGATCTCGTGGCGCATCGTGCGGCACCGGGGGCCTTTGGTTTCGATGACCCTTGCGTGCGATAGGCCGCTCTTGGGGTCGCACGCAACGTAGACGATGCAGCCGCACTGGAGCGTCAGGTTGTAGGACATCCTCCATCCATACACCGGGGCCGTGACGAGGCCGGCACGGCCGCATCACGAAGCTGTAAGACTGGAGAATCCGGGAATTAACACATCCGAAACATGCCGGACACCGGCCGGACATGCGTGGCTCATACAGTCGTGTCCGGAGTTCCATGACGGGTCTGAAGAGGAGGGACGGCTTGAGTCTTCGTGTTTTCAAGTGCTGGTACACCATGGTCGCGATGGGCGCGTTCGGCAGTGTCGCGCTGGTTCCGGTCGCGGCGTCCGCGCAAGTGACGCCGGCGGCGGGCATTGTTCCGCCTGACGATACGCCGTCGATTCGAGTCGGCATGACCCTCTTCCCGCTTTTCTCGTATCAGACGAGCCCCGAGGTCACGGATGCCAACGGCAACGCCGCCAACAAGAGCGCTTTCGATGTCGCGCGCGCTTACATCAACGTCACCGGCAATATCTCGCACCTCATCGCGTACCGCATCACGCCGGACATCACCCGTGAATCGGGGTTGTTCAATGCGGCGGGCGCGGCGACGGTCGCGAGCGACAGCCTGGTTTTTCGAATCAAGTACGCATACGCACAGTTCAACCTCGATGATTGGATGACGCGCGGATCGTGGACGCGGATCGGCATCCAGCAGACGCCGTGGGTGGATTTCGACGAGGGCATCTATCGCTATCGTTTCCAGGGCACGACGTTCGTCGAGCGCCTGCCGCTTCTCACGACCATGACGTCTTCAGATGCCGGCGTCTCGTTCCACTACAACCTCCCGTCCAACTACGGCGACTTCCACGTCGGGGTCTACAACGGGGAGAACTACCAGAAAGTCGAGCTCAACAGCGGCGCGAAGGCCTTCGAATTCCGCGGCACGGTCCGGCCGTTCGCGACGAAGGCGCCGGTGCTGCGTGGCCTTCGAGGGCATCTCGTCTACTACAACGACCACTACCAGGGGAGCGATGAGCGCAAGCGCCTGATGGGCAACGTGACGTTCGAGCACCAGTATCTGAACGCCGAGTTCGACTACCTGAGTGCCAAAGACCAGGTGCTGGCGACGGCCCCCAACGTGTCGAGCAGCGGCTGGGCAATCTGGGCGACGCCACGGCTGCCAAGGCCCAACGGCTCATCGTGGGAAGCGCTGCTGCGGTACGACCACTTCACGCCGAACACGGCGACGACCTTGGCGCCGCCGGCCACATCGCCTGTTCCGGGCGTGACGACGCTCAACAGCCAGCACCAGAACCGGTCGATTATCGGCGTGGCCTACTGGTTTCCGCACCAGGGCAACGTCAGCACGGCGCTGATGCTCGACTACGACGCCCAGCACCTCGACAACATCACGACGGCGCCGACCAGAATCGTGTTCATTCACGGTCTGCTCAATTTCTAGGCAGCATTCTCAGGAGGTTCGAGACATGAAGATCGTCAACACCATCACGGCGGCCGTCCTCACTGCCGCGGTTCTCGTCGCGGGCGTCGCGGCGCAGACGATGCACATCACCGGAGCGGGGGCGACGTTCCCGAATCCCATCTACTCGAAGTGGTTCTCCGAGTACAACAAGCTGCATCCCAACGTGGAGATCAACTATCAGTCGCTCGGCTCGGGCGCCGGCATCCGCCAGATCACCGCGCAGACCGTTTTTTTTGGCGCCACCGACGGTCCGATGACCAACGATCAGCTGCTCGCGGCGCCGGGCAAGATTCTGCACTTCCCGACGGTGCTCGGCGCGGTGGTGCCCGTGTACAACATTCCCAACGTGAAGGCGGAGCTGAAGTTCACGGGGACGGTGCTCGCGGACATCTTCCTCGGCAAGATCACGAAGTGGAACGATGCAGCGATCGCGAAGCTGAACCCCGGCGTCAACCTTCCCGGCGCTGACATCACGGTCGTGCACCGCTCCGATGCGTCCGGGACCAGCTACATCTGGGTGGACTATCTGGCGAAGGTGTCCGAGGAGTGGAAGAAGAAAGTGGGCGTGGCGACGGCGGTCAACTGGCCTTCGGGCATCGGCGGCAAGGGCAACGAGGGCGTGGCCGGCCTGGTCACGCAGACACCGGCATCGATTGGCTATGTCGAGCTGATCTACGCGCTGCAGAACAAGATCAGCTACGGTTCGGTGCAGAATATGGCCGGCGAGTACCTGAGGGCTTCGGTGCAGTCCGTGACGGCGGCGGCCGCGGCGGCCGCGGCGAAAATGCCGGCCGACTTCAGGGTGTCGATCACCAACGCCGAAGGCAAGGGCGCCTATCCGATTTCGTCCTTCACCTGGCTGCTCCTCTACGAGAGCCCGAAGGACAAGGCGCAGGCGAAGACGATGGTCGATTTCACCAAGTGGGCGCTGACTGACGGCCAGAAATTCTGCGCGGAACTGGGCTATGCGCCGCTGCCGGAGGCCGTCGTGAAGCTGGAGATGGCCGCGCTCGCCAAGATCAAGATCTCGTGAGGGCAGGAAGGGCTGGTAGGGTGGGATAGGCAGGAAGGGCGGGATAGGCAGGAATGGCACGACGGGCGGGAGCGACGGCGCGTTCCGGCGATTTGGGCTTCCGGATGGGGACGGGCGTGTTCGCGCTCGTCCTCGTTTTGCTGGTGTGCGCGATCGGCTACGAGCTGACGCGCCAGTCGATGCTTTCGATTCAGAAGTTCGGCTTCGATTTCTGGCGCACCGAGGTTTGGAATCCCGTCACGGGGGATTTTGGCGCGCTGCCGTTCATTTGGGGCACGCTTTACTCGTCCATTCTCGCCCTGGCGATTGCGACGCCCGTCGCGCTGGGCATTGCGGTCTTCATCTCTGAGCTCTGTCCGGCGTGGCTCCGACAGCCGCTCGTGTTTCTCACGGAGCTGCTCGCCGCCATCCCGTCCATTGTGTACGGCCTCTGGGGCATTTTCGTGCTCGTTCCGGCGGTCCGCGCGTTCGAGAACTGGGTGCCCGAGGCGTTGCGACTCTTGCCGATCTTCAGCGGGCCGCCGCGGGGGGTGGGCATGCTTGCCGCCGGCCTCATCCTGGCCGTGATGGTCATTCCGTTCACGTCGTCTGTGGCGCGGGAAGTGCTCAAGGCAGTCCCGCCCGCGCAGCGCGAGGGCGCATATGCCCTGGGCGCCACGCGCTTCGAGGCGATTCGCGCCGCCCTCTTCTACGCGCGCACCGGCATCGTTGGCGCCGTCATGCTCGGGTTTGGCCGCGCCCTTGGCGAAACGATGGCCGTGACGATGGTGATTGGCAACAGTCCGAAGATTTCCACCTCCCTGTTCGCGCCGCAGCACACGATGGCCGCCGTGCTCGCCAACGAGTTCTCGGAGGCCGACACGGATCTGTATCTGAACGCCCTCATCGAGATCGGGCTCGTGCTCTTCGTGATCACGCTCATCGTGAACTCGATGTCGCGCCTGCTCATCTGGAGCATGGCGCGGCCGGCGAAGCGGCTGGCGCCTGTCGCGGCGGTTCCGGCGGAGGAGTCGGCGGCATGACGCGCACGACGCGCCGCAAGCTCGCCTCGTCGCTCTTCGTGGGTTTCTGCGCCCTGTCGGTGCTGGTGGCGCTCGTGCCGCTCGGGTTCGTGCTGTTCTACGTCCTCAGAGAGGGCGCGACGTCGCTCAATGTCAACTTCTTCACGAAGATGCCGAAGCCCGTCGGGGAGACGGGCGGGGGCATGGCCAACGCGATTGTCGGCACGCTGATCGTGTCGGGCCTCGGGTCCGTGTTTGCGATCCCGATCGGCATCATGAGCGGGGTCTACATGTCCGAATACGCCGGCACCCGCTTCGCCTCGCTCGTCAGGTTCGCGGCCGACACGCTGAACGGCGTGCCGTCGATTGTCATCGGCGTGTTCGTCTACGGCATTGCAGTGTTTCCGTTCAAGCAGTTCAGCGCGATGGCCGGCGGACTGGCGTTGGGCGTCATGATGATCCCGATCATCGCTCGGACGACCGAAGAATTGCTGCTGCTCGTGCCGACCACCATGCGCGAGGGGGCCCTGGCGCTCGGCGCCACCCGCAGCCGCGCCGTCTTCAGCGTCGTCGTGCCGTCGGCGTTGCCGGGCATTGTGACCGGCGTCATGCTGGCGCTGGCCCGCATTGCGGGCGAGACGGCGCCGCTGCTGTTCACGGCGCTCAACAACGGATTCTTTTCGACGAAGCTCACCCAGCCGATCTCCACGCTGACCGTGCAGGTGTACAACTACGCGCAATCCCCGTATCAGGACTGGCACCGGCAGGCCTGGGCGGGTGCGCTCGTGCTCGTGTCGATCGTCCTCGTCTGCTCGCTGCTCGCCCGGTTCGCCACCCGCCGCCTCGAAGGCCTGCAGTCACAGTAGCGGTGAGCGCGTCTGCAGTCAGACGCGTTGCCGGCAGCGCTCACATCGCCAGATGCGGCGATCGTCACCGCGATCGTATTGGAGCCGGGCGCCCCAATGGCGACATCGGGGACAACGCATGCACTTGCCAATGATCCGGGCCCACAACATGCCGGGGACGTTCATCAAGAGTCCCACGCGAGACCGGCCCAGGCCCATCCGCGATGTCGTGCTGTCCGACGAGGTCCGCATGTGTGAGTTCGGCAATGTCACTTGATGGCTCCGGTTTGGAAGCGAAGAACCGCGACTCGGGCCTGGTAGTCGTAGCGGACCGTGGCCTGTTCGATTTCGGCCTGCGTCTTGTTCAACTGCGCCTGCGTGAGCTCGACGATCGAGCTGAGGCCGAGGTTGTACCGTGCCTGCGCGAGCTCGAGGGCGTCGGACTGCCTGCGTCAGCAACTGGTTGGTCAGATCGACGCGCTGATAACCGGTCTTCACCTGGAGCAGCGCCAGCGTGACGTCGCGCGCGACGCGATTCTCGAGGTCGCGCAGCGCTTCGTCTTCGACCTGCGCGCGAAACGCGGCCTCGGCGTGGCGCGCCGAGTAGAGGCTGCCGTTTGACAGCGGCACGGTGACGTTCACGGCCGGCCGCCGAGTAGTGGTCGTTCAGGCCGGTCTGGTGGAACGGCGTGACGCCGGCCACGCCGACTGCGGCGATGGTCGGATACCACAACGCGTGTTCGGCTTCGGCAAACTTGGCGGCGGCCTGATCGGACAGCCGCTCGGCGGCGACATCCGGACGGTCCCGGAGCGCCTGCGCGATCATCACCGCCACATCGTCGGTTGGCGGCGCGGGCAGCGGTTCGTCCATGAGGTCGTAGGTCGCACTCTGCGGACGAGCCCATGGCCGTGGCCAGACGCGGCAAACGACGCCTGCACGTCGCTTTGCGCCTGCACGAGCAGCAGCTGCGCCTGGCTCAGATTGACGCGCGCGAAGCTGACGTCGAGGCCGGACTTCAGGTTGCTGGCGGCGAGCGCGCTGACCTGATCGACGACGAGCTGGCGCGCTTCGACGGTCTGCATGGCGACTCGCAGCACGGCTTGCGCGCGCAGCACGTCGAAGTACGCGCGATCGACCTGCAGCAGCACGTCCGCCCGCTGTGACGTCGCGTCCTGCTCGCGCGCGCTGGCGCGCAGCTGCTGCGCCTGCACGAGATCGCCCGTGCGGCCGAAATCGGTGACGAGCTGCGCCGCGGTGATACCCGTGGCGAATCGATCGAAGATGGACGGGTTGTTGAGCGCGCCGGCGGTGATGCGCGTGCCGTCGAGGGCGCCGGCGCCCGTGACGCTGCCGAAGACGGTCGGCCAGTACGCGGACTTCGCTTCGCGCACGCGTCTCGTTCGCCGCCTGCGCGGCGTACCGGCCCGCCCGAACCTGCGGATGCGCATCGAGCGCCCGCTGCTCGGCATCCTTGAGCGACAACCGCACGACCGTCTGCGCCCGCCGCCGGCACGCTGCAGGCGGCCGTCAAGACAATCACAGACGACGACGAGACGGAACGTCACGACCGCACCTCCCGGCCGCCGCCGAGCGCCGGCGATACACGAGCAGGTACGCCGCGGGAACGATGAACACCGTCAACGCGACCGACACCGTCAGGCCGCCGATGATCGCGCGCGCCAGCGGCGCGTAGGCTTCGCTGCCGGTTCCCAGCTTCAGCGCCATCGGGATCAGCCCGAAGATGGTCGCGAGCGACGTCATCAGAATCGGCCGCAACCGGATGCGGCACGAGTTGACGACGGCGTCGACGAGCGGCATCCCGTCCTGCTCGAGGCGATGCGTGAACTCGACGATGAGGATGCTGTTCGAGACGACCATGCCGACCATCATCAGCACGCCCATCAGCGACTGGACGTTGAGCGTCGTGCCGGTGACGAACAGCGCCACCAGCACGCCGGTGAGCCCGGTCGGGACGGCCAGCAGAATCAGCAGCGGATCCGTGAACGATCGGAACTGCGCGACGAGGATCAGATAGAGGAGGACGAGCGCCAGGATCAGGCCGAGGGCGAAGCTCGTGAACGACTGCTGCATGCCCTGCACCATCCCGCGCATGTTGACCCGGACGCCGGCCGGCAACGTCGTGTCGCGCGAGCACCCGTCGAATGCCGCTCGCCAGCGAGCCGAGGTCTTCGCCCGCGGGGTTCACGTAGATGTCGATCACACGCCGGATCTGGTAGTGATCGATTTCGGTCGGCGACGTGATCGGCGTGACCGTCGTGACCGCGTCGAGCAGCGTCGGATCCTTCACGCGCTCGCCGTGCAGCGGGATGCCGCGCAGGTCGAGCAGGTTGCGGACCTGGTTCTCCGGGTACTGCACGGTCAGCATGTAGTCGTTGCCGCTCTTCGGATCGACCCAGTAGCTCGGCGCGATCATCTGGTTGGAGGTCAGCGCCGTGATGACGTTGTTGACGACCTCGCGCTGATTGAGGCCCAGCGAGGCGGCGCGCTCGCGGTCGATGTCGAGCCTGAGCGACGGGTAGTCGATGTCCTGCGGGATGTAGACGTCGCTCACGCCGGGCAGCTTCCGGATGGATGCGGCAATGCCGGCCGCCGCCCGGAACACGGCGTCGAGGTTCGACCCGTTCAGCTGGACGTCGATCGGCGCCGGCAGGCCCTGGTTCAGCACGGCGTCCACCATGCCGCCCGACTGAAAGTAGGCCGTCAGGTGCGGCATCTCCTGCCGCATGGCTTCGCGCATCCGCGACATGTATTCGTAGCTGCCGACACGGTGGTCCTCGTGGAGCGCGACCTGCACCGTGGCGGTGTGCGGTCCCGAATTGCTGGTGTAGAGCGACGAGAAGCCGGGCTGCACGCCGATGTTCGAGACGATGATGTCGAGATCGCGGGCGTCGACGATGCGCCGGACGAGCGATTCGATCCGCTGCACTTCGCCCGTCGTCACCTCGAGGCGGCTGCCCGACGGCGCCTTGACGTTCATCACGAACTGGCCCGCGTCGGTCCGCGGGAAGAAGGCGACGCCGAGGAACGGATACAGCATCAGGCTGGCGGCGAACATCAATGTGATGGCAAGGACGACCCGGCCAGGACGCTGCAGCAATGACCTCACCCGCCGCTCGTACCAGGCCAGCAGCTGTTCGAAACGGCCGGCGAATGCGCGATTGAAGCGTTGTGCGAATCCTGGGGCGGGAGCCTCCGTGTCCCCTCCGTCCTGCCCATCGTGTCGTTCCGGCCTGTTCCTGCCCATTCAATCGCATGAACCGCGCGCAGAAGAGCGGCACGACGGTCAGCGCGACGAAATACGACGCGAACAGCGCGAGCACGACGGCCAGCGCGAGCGCCGAGAACAGAAACCGGCTGACGCCGTAGAGAAACGTCACGGGAAAGAAGACGATCGAGCTGGTCAGCGTGGCGGCCAGCACCGCCATCGACACTTCCTCGCCGCCCTTCTCGGCCGCGACCTCCGGCGGCTCGCCCATCTCGAGATGGCGGAAGATGTTCTCGAGCACGATGACGGCGTTGTCGATCAGGCGCGAGAACACCAGCGCGAAGCCCGCGAGGATCATCGTGTTGATCGAGCTTCCGCCCACGTAGAGCGCGATGAGGGCCGCCAGCGCCGACAGCGGAATCGAGAGGAACACGCCGACGCGTCGCGCGGAGCGCTGCCGAGAAACACGAGCACCATGATCGCGGTCAGCACGAGGCCGATGCCGCCTTCGTCGAGCAGCGTCTCGATGGCGCGCTTGACGAACAGCGACTGGTCGAACACGACGTTTGCCTTGAGCTGGGACGGAACGTCCAGCAGTTGGCTGATCACGCTCCTGACGCCGTCGACCACGGCGATCGTGTTCGTGTCGCCGCCCTGCTTCATCACCGGCAGAAACGCCGACCGCTGGCCGTCGACCTGCACGATGTTGTTCTGAATCTGGTTCGCGTCCTCGGCGCGGCCGACGTCGCCCACGAGCACCATCGATCCGCCGGCCGTCTTGAGGGGAATGCGATTGATGTCGGGAATATTCCGGAACTGGCTGTTGGTGAACAGCGTGTAGTCGTACGGTCCGAGCTTGCACGTCGCCGGACGGCAGAATCAGGTTCGCGTTGTTCACCGCGCGCACCACGTCCATCGGGCTCATCTGATACGCCTGCAGCTTCGCCGGATCGACGTAGACCATGATCTGGCGGTACTTCCCGCCGAAGGGCTGCGGCACCGACGCGCCGGGCACACCCGCGAGCTGGTTGCGGATCGTGAACTGGCCGAGGTCGCGCAGCGCGGTCTCGCTGAGGCCCTCGCCCCCGAGCGTGATGAGGCAGACGGGCAGGCTCGACGCGTCGAACTTCTGCACGACCGGCGGCAGCGTCCCCGGCGGCAGCCGCCGCAGGTCGGCCATCGCCAGATTCGAGATCTCGCGTCACGTCCGAGTCGGCGTTCGTGCCGGGCTGAAAGAACACGCGGATGATGCTGACGCCCGGCAGCGACCGCGATTCCATGTGGTCGATGCCCGCGCCCAGCGTGAAGAACCGCTCGAAGCGTCCGGTGATGTCGGTCTCGATCTGCTCGGGCGGCATGCCGTTGTAGAACGTCATGACGACCACCTGCGGGATGTTGATGTCGGGGAACAGGTCGACCGGCATCCGCACCACGCTCGTCAGTCCGACGACGGCGACGATCAGGCAGACGACGACGATGAAGTACGGGTTGCGGAGGGAGAAGCGCGACATCAGCGCACTCCCTCGGCGGCCGCCGCGACAGCTTCGGCACGACGATCTCGCCCGGCTTGAGCTGCGCGCGGCTGCCGACGACGACCAGATCGCCGTCGCTCAACCCGGTCGTGATCTGCACGCGGTCGTCGGTCTCGAGGCCGAGGGTCACGGTGCGCGCGTCGAGCGTGCCGTCGCGTCCAACGACGAATACGCGCGATCCGGTTTCGGTGCGGTCCACCGCTTGAACCGGCGCGACGAGGACGCCTTTCACCTGATCGAGGACGAGCGAGGCGTCGGCGTACATGCCCGGCACCAGCTCCAGCTTCGCATTCGGCACGTCCACCTCGACGTGCATCGTCCGCGTCTCGGTGTTGAGCCGATCGGCGAATCGCGCGACCGTGCCTGTCACGGTCTTGTGCAACGACTGGATGGTCACGTCCACCGGCGTGCCCAGGCGGATGCGGGAGACGGCCGACTCGGGAACGGGGATCACCAGACGCAGCCGATCGTTCTGCGACAACTGGACGATCGGCATCGCCTGCGTCTGAGACGAGGTGCCGGCCTGGATCATCGCGCCCGTGTCGGCGTACCGGCGGGTGATGACGCCGGCAAAAGGCGCCGTGATGCGCGCGTAGTCGAACAGCGTCTGGGTCTTGCTCCGAGCGGCTTTGGCAATCTCGAGCTGCTCTCGCGCGCCAGCCAGCGCGGCTTGCGCGGTGGCCACCTGCGCTTCGGCCACGCGGTCGCGGCCGGCCGCCTCGTCGATGTCCTGCTGGGCGACGAGGTTCGGCCGGACCTTCATGACGTTCGCCAGACGGGCGGCGCCCAGATGCGCCACGTCGTGCGCCGATTGCGCGCGTTCGAGATCCGCCTGTGCGCGATTGATTTCTTCGCCGGCGCGCTTGACGGCCGCTTCGTCCTGCCGGATCTCGTCCTGCAGCTCGGGAATCTCGAGCACGGCGAGCAACTGTCCGGCCCGGACGCGATCGCCGACATCCACGTTGATGGACTTCACGAAGCCGGCCACCTTGGCGTGTACTTCGATTTCCTGAAACGGACGGAATTCCGCGGCGATGGTGAGCGCCTGAGCGATATCGCCGCGGGCAATCCTCGCTGCTGCGACGGTCGGCGTGTCGCGCGGCACGCGCTCGGCTGCTCGCGGGTCCGGCCGTGTGCAACCGGCAGCCGCCAACGCGACGACAAGCGCCAGAGCTATGACGACCGTCGTGGTGTGGGAGTCGGATCATCCGATGTTCCTCATGAGAATGCGGAGGCGGTCGACGGAAAAGTCCGGCGACTGACAGAGCGCGATCACCTCGCGCTCGGCCATCGCCATCTGTTCCACTGCCGCCGGAATCCGTTCGACGATGTCATCAGGGAGACTCAGCAAGCCGTGTCGATCGCCGTACACGATGTCTCCCGAGGCGACGGTGAGACCGCCAACGGTGACCGGACGCCCGAAGTCGAGAATGTGCACGTAGGCGTGGGACACCGCCACGTGCGGCGCGAGGAACTGGAATCCCATTGCGCGCACCGACGCCAGATCCCGCACCGAACCGTTGGTGGCATAGCCCACGCATCCGAGCGCCTTCAGGATGTTCGCGTGCACTTCGCCGACAAACGCGCCGACGCCCGGTCGCTCGTCCGCATCCTCGACGACGACAACGCGCGGAGGAGGAACCGTCAGGATGTAGTTCCACCAGTCGGTGCGGTCGTAGTACGTGTGGCCGACCTGAGGCGGCGCCGAACCGTGGATGCGCGCCGTCACAGCGCGGCCGAGGATCGGCGGCAGGTCGTCGAACAGTGCGCGGATGCTCGAATCGGCGAATCCTTCGTTGCGCAGGCGGACGTCGAACGTTTCAACGGCGTTCGACACCTTGCAGGTATCGAGGCGCAGGAACGCGTCCACGAGCTCGGCGCGAAGCCGCAGCATGAAGACTCCGGCGTCCATCCCACGGAGCACGGATGGACGAGCAACAATTGACGAAAGGAGAAGGGCGTTAGAGGGGTAGGGCAGGGGGGCCGCGAAGCGTTCCGCGGTCGGACACGTCCGGGGCAGCAGGTACCGTCGTCTCGTTCACCCGGTAGCCGAGGCGTCCGGAACCACTCTCAGGGCTGATGACGATTCCGGGTGCGGAGGTGTCCGGCGCGATCAGTACGGGAATCGGTCGGACATCGACAGACCGGTACGGAGCGGATAAACGCTTGGCGTTGGGAGGATCGATGCGCTGGCGCGCGCGGCCGACGGCCGGCACGATCATCAACGCGGCGACGAGCGCCGAAGCCAACCCCCCCCTGAAAGACATCGTCGTTAATGTAGCTGGCGGCACGGTCAGAAATCAACTCAACTCGTGAAATGGGAGTCGGTACGTGCCAGGATCCTCTCGGAATTTCCCGCGGTTGCGGGAATCCCGGCACGTCACCGATCGGAAGTGCGCGCCGCTACCCGCGGCCGCGGCCGGCCCACATCGGGAAGCCCTTGGCGTCGCGAAAGGTCATCGCCTCGGAGCCCTTCTTGATTTCGCGGACGAGCACCACGTCACGACCCTCGACCTGGCTCTTCGCGCCGACGCCCTCGATCTGATCGCCCTTTCCGATGTGGTACTTCTTCTCCGTCTGATACCAGGACGGACCCAAAGCGAGCTCCAACGTCGCCTCCGACGTCTTGAGCATCACGTGCATGCCGTGTCCAGGACCGGGTTTCAGCTCTTCCACGGTACCCTTGAAGGTCACCTCCGCTGCGACGCTGTAGGGCGCTGGCGCTTGTCCCCCGCGCCTGCCTCCTTGCGCGATGGCGTCGCTGGCCACGAGTGTGACAGCGAGCGATGCGATGCCTAACAAGAATCCAACAGCTTTGATGCTCATCACGTCCTCCTTCTCAATTCGACGCCTCTTCCGCATACACGGAGCCGTTTCAGCCTTCCCTGATCTCTGGCTCTAGACGAATCGGTGTCGAGAGCGACGCCGAGACCAGGCAGGCCTTCTCGCTCTTCTCGAGGGCTCGCACCGCGCGCTCGCGATCCGTTCCGGCCGGGACCGTCAGGCGGGGACGCAAGACGATCTCCGTGAAGCGCGTAACCCCGCCCTGGCGATCCACCGTTCCAGCCGCATCCACCTCGAGCGCGACGAACTGGACGTTCGAGGCGCGCGCGACGGCGCGAAGCGTCAGGAGAAAACACGTTTGCACGGCGGCGAGCAGCAGGTGCTCCGGACTCCACGCATCTCCCGGGCCGTCGTAATCGCTGGGCGCCGCCGTGCGGAGATCGGGTACTCCGGGTGTTGACAGCCTGGCATACCCGGCAGGCCCGCCGCTGAGCTGGACATCATAGTGGTGCGGTAGCGGTTGCATGTGGTCTCCTTCCCGTCATTTCGTGCTGACGGATACTGGTGCGTCCGGGACGCCGCTCATCCTGAGGATCGCCATCATCGGGCACCAGCCGGTGAATGCCGACTGAAGCAGGTTCAGCCCGACGAAGACAGTGAACCACAGAAAGTACGGGTGCACGTACATCCCGAGCAGTGTGCTCGCGGCGACGAAGAACCCGGCAATCAGCCGCAACATCGATTCGACGGTCATGGTGGCCTCCTTGAATGACTTCAGGGACGAAGAGGATCGGACGAGACGACGGCAGGCTCATGCGTCGATGGGTCAGGTAGTACGTAATCGGCACGGTCATCCGCGACAGCAGCAGCGAGGCGACTTCGCCGGCCATCAGGGAAATCGCGAGTCCCTGAAAGATCGGGTCGAACAGGATGACGGCCGATCCGACGATGACGGCGGCGGCCGTGAGCGCCATCGGCCGGAATCGCACCGCGCCGGCGTCCACGACGGCTTCCTCGAGCGACATGCCGTCCCGCACGCGCAGCTCGATGAAGTCGACCAGGATGATCGAGTTGCGCACGACGATGCCGGCGCCGGCGATGAAGCCGATCATCGAGGTCGCGGTGAAGAACGCGCCGGCGAGCGCATGCGCCGGCAGGATGCCGACGAGCGAGAACGGGATCGCCAGCATGATCGTGACCGGCGTGACGAACGACTGGAACCAGCCGACCACGAGGACGTAGATGAGGATCAGCACGGCGGCGAACGCGATGCCCAGATCGCGGAAGACCTCGTACGTGATGTGCCACTCGCCGTCCCACTTCATCGCGTACCGCGAGCTGTCGAACGGCTGATGGGTGTTGTAGATCTCGAGGCCGTAGCCTTCCGGCAGGCGGACATCGACGAAGCGCGCGGTTCATCTGCAGAATCGCGTAGACCGGGCTCTCGACGGCGCCCGCCACGTCGCCGGTGACGTACGTCACCGGCAGCAGATTCTTGTGATAGATGCTGGGCGCTTCCTCGGTCAGGACCGCGCGCGTCAGTTCGCCGACCGCAACGGACGCGTCGCCGATGCGCAGCGACGCAGCGCGTCGAGCGATCCCCGCTGCTCGCGCGGCAGGCGCAGCACGATCGGCACGGCCTCGCGCGCATTCGGGTCGTGCAGCAGTTCCGGCGGGCGCGCCCGCCCGTCGCCATCGTCACGACCGACAGCACGTCGTGGCCGCGAGGCCGGCGGCCGCGACCTTGTCCGTCATCGACGTCGAGCCGCCATTTCGGCCGCGCGCGATTCCACGTACCAGTCCACGTCGACGACGCCCGGCGTCTGCTCGAACGTGCGTGCGGACGGTCGCGCCAGCTCGGTCCGCCGCGCGGGATCGGGACCGTAGACTTCAGCCACCAGCGTCTGCAGCACGGGCGGACCCGGCGGCACCTCGACGACCTGAATCGTCGCGCCGAGCCGCGTCGCCACCGGCGTGAGCTGCGTGCGCATCCGCTTCGCGATGGCGTGACTCTGCTCGCGCCGCTCGTCCTTCGGCGTGAGCATCAGCTGCAGGTCGGCGAGGTTCGCCTCGCGCCGCAGGAAGTAGTGACGGACGAGCCCGTTGAAGGTGTACGGCGACGAGGTGCCCGCGTAACTCTGCACGCTCGTCACGGCGGGATCCGTCAGCGCGTCGATCGGCCAGCGCCGCCGCGACACTCGCGGTGGCTTCGAGCGGCGCTGTCGTCGGGCATCCGGACGACGACCTGCAGCTCGCTCTTGTTGTCGAACGGCAGCATCTTCACGGTGACCAGACCCAGCGGCACGAGCACCGCAGCCGCGACGAGGAGGACGGCGACGCCGGCCAGAAACGCCAGACGTCGCGCGGGGCTGCGCGATGAGCGGCGCCATGACGCGCCGGTAGACCGCCGTCAGCCGGTCTTCCGCGCTCGACGGCGTGGCCACTGGGCCGCTTCGAGCAATCGCACGGCTGCCCACGGCGTGACGATGAACGCGACGACGAGCGAGAACACCATCGCCGCCGACGCGCCGATCGGAATCGGCCGCATGTAGGGACCCATCAGCCCGCCGACGAACGCCATGGGCAGGATGGCGGCGACGACGGTCAGGGTCGCGAGAATCGTCGGATTGCCCACCTCGTCCACCGCGCGCACGGCGGTCACTGTCGAGGCTCTGGCTGTCGCCGGCCAGCCGCATGTGCCGCACGATGTTCTCGACGACGACGATCGCATCGTCGACCAGGATGCCGATGGAGAAGATCAGCGCGAAGAGCGTGATGCGGTTCAGCGTGTAGCCGTAGAGATAGAACACGAACAGCGTGAGCGCCAGCGTCACGGGGATGGCGGTGAGCACGACGAGCGACTCGCGGCGTCCGAGCGACCAGCCAGATCAGGACCGAGACCGAGACGACCGCCAGGAACATGTGCCACAGAAGCTCGTTCGACTTCTCCGCCGCGGTCTCTCCGTAGTTTCGCGTGATGGAGACGTGAACGTCGCGCGGCAGCAGGTAGCCGCGCGACGTCTCCACCTTGTGCTCGATCGCCCGGGTCAGCGCGATGGCGTTGGTGCCCGCGCGCTTGGCGATCGACAGAGTCACCGCCGGGAAACGCCTGGCCGTTCTTCGGGTGGTACGAGACGTAGTCGACCGGCTCGCCCGCCTCGTCGGCCACGCGCGCGACGTCGCCGAGCCGCACGGGGCCGCCAGACGTCCCGACGACGATGTTCCGCAGCCCCGCAAGCGACTGCGGCCAGCCGCCGGCCTCGACGAGCACGTCGCCTGTTGCCGGCGACGATGTGAGAGCCGCCGCTCCGGGCGTTGGCGCGTGCGAGCGCCTGCTGGACGCGGAGCGGGTCGAGTCCGCGCGCCGCCAGTGCGGCAGGGTCGAGATCCACGCTGACCTGACGCGGGCGGCCGCCAATGATGGTCACCTCGGAGATGTCCGGCACCTCTTTCAGCGCCTCCGGCAGCTGAGCGGCCATCGCGCGCAGGCGCACGTCGTCGTACCCGGCGCCCCACAGCGTGAGCGCCATCACGGGCACGTCGTCGATCGAGCGCGCCTGCACGAGCGGCGCGGCGCCTGGCGGCAGCGCCGCGGCGTTTGAGGCCAGCTTGTCGCGAACGCGCACGAGCGCGCGATCCTCGTCCTGGCCGACCAGGAAGCGGACGACGACCATCGCCCGTCCGGCGCTCGACGTGGAGTAGAGGTACTCGACGCCTGGCACTTCCCACAGCAGCTGTCTCGAGCGGGCGGGTCACGCGCTGCTCGATCTCGGTGGGCGACGCACCTGGCAGGTCGACGAACACGTCGATCATCGGCACGACGATCTGCGGCTCTTCTTCGCGCGGGAGCGCCAGCACGGCGTACACGCCGAGCAGCAGCGATGCGACGATGACGAGCGGCGTCAGCTTCGAGTGGATGAAGGCGGCGGCGAGCCGTCCCGCCAGGCCGCGGCCGGCCGTCATGGCCGAACCCCAGTCGGCCGGACTTTCATGCCGTCTTCAAGCGACGCTCGGAGGAGCGACGACGACGCGATCGCCGGGAGCGACGCCGGCGAGAATTTCGATGTCGCGGCCGCGTGTTTCGCCGGGCGTCACCGAGCGAAGGCGGGCGACGCCATTCGAGTCCACCGCGAACATCAACGGTGAGCTGCCCGCGCCGGAGGACCGACGACGCCGGCGCAGCGAGGGTCCGGCGCGTCGGTCCGAGCAGGCGCACCCGTCCGAAGCTGCCGGAACGCAGGCCGTCACGCCTGGCCAAATCGAGCTTGACAAGAAAAGAATGGGCCGCCGGATCGAGGCGTGCGATTTCCACGACTGTCGCGGTGTCCCAGGGCGCGTCAGTGCGGCCTGTCGCCGGCGTCGAGGCGAACCTCAGCAACCGCGCCCACCGTGACGGCGGGTGACCGCGACTCGTCGATGCGCACCTCGAGCCGGTACGTTGGCCGTGTCTTCCACGGTGAGCAACTCGGCGGCCGGCGCGGCGAGGGTTCCCGGATCGACGCTGCGGCTCGCGACGACACCGTCGAAAGGCGCCGTGAGCGTGGCGTAGGTCACCGCAATCGACGCGGCCTCTGCCGCCGCCTGTGCTGCGTCGAGCGCGGCGCTGGCCTCGGCGACGCGCGCGCGCGCGCCAGACGCGCGTGCGTCGGCGGCCGAGAGGGCCGTCGACCGCCTCGTCGAGTTCCTGTGTGGTCGCGGAATCTCCTGTCGTGCAGGCCCTTGACCCGGTCGTGCGTCGCGGCGCGCGAGCGCGAGCGCCGAATCGGCGGCGGGCACATCGGCTTCGGCGGCCTGACGCCTTGGCGCATCGCGTTCAGGCCGCGGCCGCTCGAGCGGACGTGTGCCCGCAGCTCGCGCGCGTCGAGCACGACAAGCGACCTCGCCGCGCCGCACGCGATCGCCCGCCCTGCACGCGGACCTCGAGGATCGGCGCCACGACTCGGCTGGAGACGATGGCGGTCTGCGCGGGCGCGCACGACGCCGCCGGCCTCGAACGGTGGACGGCCAGGTCGACGGTCCTGACTTGCGGCCAATGCCGTCTGGACCTCTCGCGCCGCGACGTCGACCGGGCGCCGGGGCTGAGTGACAGGCCCCGAGCCCGAGCAGGCTGGCCGCCGTCGTGCACGACCATGATCAGTTTCACGTCAACCTCGCGTTACGGTTTCCGTCCACGCGCGCGCCGCGCACGCCGCTGCGGCATCGACGCGCTCGACAGCGGCCGAAATGCGCTGGGACTCAGCGTCGAGAACGGCCGAGGACGCACGCAGGACGTCGCTGGACCGGCGCCATGCCGGCGCTCGTACCGGTCACGGATGATGCGCTGGCTTTCGCGTGCCTGTTCCACCGCCGCGGCCGCGACCGCCTGGCGCGCGCGCGCCGACTCGAGCCGCCGCTGCGCCGAGAGCAGCTCGACGCTGCACGGCGGATCGCGCGTCTCGTGTTCCGCACGCGCGCGCGCGCAGCGCGGCGGCCGACGCGTGCCCGTTCGCGATCTCGGCGCCGCCCGTCGAAAAGGACCAGCGCACCTCGCCGCCGACCATCCAGGCCGAGGCGCGATCGGCAGAAGCTCGTGCCATCGAACTGATAGCCGGCCTGCGCCGCCGATCTGCGGCAGCCACGCGGCGCGCGCCTGGCGGCGACCCGCGTCGGCCAGCTCGATCGCCGCGGACGGCGCGCCGCAGTTCGGGTCGGGCGGCTTCGGCTTCCGCCACCAGTGCGACCAGCGGCGCCTCATCGGCGTCGCCGAGCGACGCCGGCTCCTGAACCGCAAATTCGCCGTCGACGGGCGCGCCCATCAGCTGATTCAGCTCGGCCCGAAGCAATGGCCGCGTCGCCGTCGGCCTGAATGCCGCGTTGCCGAACGTCGGCGAGATGCACCGCCAGCGAGAGCACGTCGGCTTCGTGACGGTGCCGGCCTCGCGCCGCCGTCTCGCGCGCGCGAGTCTTCTTCTGCCGCGGCGGTTGATGCCGATGCGGTCGGCGGCCGCTTTCCGCGCAGCCAGCGACGCCGGCCGTACGTCTGCGGTGACGGCGAACGACCAGCGCCGGCCGCCGCTTCGTCGAGGCCGACTGGCGCCATGACCCGGCCGCTGGTGGCTGCCGACACCTCCGCGCGCGCCCGGCCGCCGTCGAACAGGAGCTGCTCGACGCCGAGCGCGCCGTGAAAGAAGCCGATCGGATTGGGATGGTTCAGGGCGTCGATGGCGAAGTTCGCGGCCGCGAACTGCCGCGCCGACAGCAGCGAGCTGAAGACGAACACGGGCTGATCGCCGCGCTGCCACGACTCGACGAACGACACGCGCGGGAAGAAACGCCGATCGCGTCGCCGCGATCCGTGCGTCGGCTTCGTGCGGCGCCGGCGCGGGCCGCCGTGCAGCGATCGGTTCTGCGCGAGGGCGTCGCGGACTGCGCGATCGAGCGTCAACGATTTCCTGTGCCGGCGACCGGGTCCGAGCCCACGGCGAGGAGCAGGGACAACCAGTGCGGCGCGCAGGGCCATACGTGAGATAGATTCACGAAGCTGGCCGGATTGGTGACACGACGCTGACGTCAGCCGCCCGATTGTGACGAAACTCACAAAACCTGCATCTCTCTGACGACAGACCCTGCCGGACAGCCGGCGGAGTACGCGGATGCTCGTGCGAGCGGCTGCGACGGGCGATCGCGCGAGCCATGGAGCGGCTGCTGATGCGAGCGCAGGAGGTGGCGTTCCGCTTCAGCCTCCTCGTCTGCGGCCACGCCGAGGACGCCGAGGACGTGATGCAGGACGCGCTGCTCAAGACGTACCGCTACGTCGGCCGCATCCGCGACCCGGAGGCGTTTCGCACCTGGCTGTACCGGACGGTGCAGGAACGCGTGTCTGATGAAGCGCCGGCGCCGCGCAGACGAGCCGCAGCATCTGGTGTCGGTGGAGCAGGGGAACGAGCGCGAAGGCCGCCGCGGCGCAGCCATCGACGTCGAGGACCACGCGCCGCGGTCCGGACGAGACTGGCCATCAACGCGTGGCTTGGCGATCGCCTTCGCGCGGCGTTGAAGACAGCTTCCGCCGGCCTATCGCGTCATCGTCGTGCTGCGCGAGATGGAAGGCCTGTCGACGCGGGAGGTCGCGGCGGTCACGGGCATCTCGGAGGCCAACGTCAAGACGCGGCTGCATCGCGCGCGCGTGCTGCTCAAGGAGCGATTGGAGGGCGTGTGAGTGAGGATCCCGACAACGACTGCGCCCGGCTGCTCCAACAGGTTTCCGAGTATCTCGATCAGGAGTTGGATGCCGCGACCTGCAGCGTGATTGAAGCGCACTGCCGCGAGTGTCAGGACTGCGCTGGAGTCGTCGAAGGCTTGCGCCGAACGGTTGGCTTGTGCCGCGAGCCGCGGGGTCGGCCGCTGCCGGCCGCCGTCAAGGCGAAAGCCCAGGAGGCCATCCGACGGTTGCTCGCCGAACGTCGCCCTTGACCCCCGGCGGCCACAAAGCGCGCTTGTTCTTTCGTGATATAGATACGTGCAACGCTCCGGCGCATCTGGACCGGACAACGACATCGCTCCGGAAAGGGACCGATGACATGACCAATCTGCGCACTCGGCGGGACATTCTCAGGGGAAGTCTGGCGGTGGCGGGGCTGAGCGTTTTCGGCCTGCCGGAATGGGCGATTCCGGCGCTGGCACAGGGCGAGACCCTGGTGCCCTTTACCGACATCCCCGAAACCTTCCCAACCGTCACCGCCGCGGATCGGCGCATCATCGACATTCGCAAGATCGACGGTCCGTTCACGCCGAAGGACTCAGTTCTTCACGACGCAGCACTACGGTCATCCCGAGGTCGATCCCGCAGCCTTTCGTCTGAAGGTCTCCGGCCTGGTCGATCGGCCGACGTCGCTCTCGCTCGACGAGCTGCGACGGATGCGCAGCTCGGATCTCGTCGCCGGCTTCGAATGCTCGGGCAACCGCCGTCCGCTGCAGGGTCTGTCCGGAAACGGACGCTGGACCGGCGTGCCGCTGCGCGCGGTGCTGGACCGCGCGGGCGTGAAGTCCCAGGCGCGGGAGTTCGTGTTCTTCGGCGCCGATCACGGCGCGGAGGACGTCGATTTCCGCGGCGACAGCACTTCAAGGTCGAGCAGCAGTTCGGCCGGAGCCTGTCGCGCGACAAAGCGTTGTCGTCGGAGCCGTTCCTGGCCTACGCGCTGAACGGCGAGCCGCTGACGAAACATCAGGGCTCTCCGCTTCGGCTGATCGTTCCCGGCTGGTACGGCGTCGCCAACGTCAAGTGGCTCTCGCAGATCCACGTCCAGGACGATCAGTACCTCGGGAAGTATCAGGCCCGCTGGTACCGCACGCTGCGGGGCGAGATGATCGACGGCGAGATGAAGTGGAAGGAGACCGCGGTCACGCACATGCAGCTGAAGTCGTTCATCGCGCGCGTCACGCGCGACGGCAGCCGGCACAAAGTGCTCGGCGTCGTGCTCAACGACGGGACGCCGCTGAAGTCGGTCGAGGTCAGCGTGGACGACGGCCCCTGGCAGCCGGCGACGCTGGATCCGGCGACGAGCGGCAAGTATTCCTGGAAGCTGTTCACCTACGCGTGGAATGGCGCCACGCCCGGGGAGCACACGCTCGTCTCGCGCGTCACCGACGTGACCGGGAAGGTGCAGCCGACCGTCGAGGAACTGGCGAACAAGAAGACGTTCCTCGAGGACAACTCTCAATATCCGCGGAAGCTGACGATCGCCTGAGGAGGCGGTACGTTTACATAGAATTTACTCCGGACGCGAGGGGGCCGGATCCAAGATGAGGTCCCATGTTCTGCATTGCCCTGCGACACGACCAGCACACGCGCGAGTACGCCGTATCGGCGTCGCAGCCCTCCGGCTGGGAATTGACGCTCCAGGAGGACCTGCAGCGGACCCGGAGTGTCCACTTCGAGGACTGGCATCGCGTC
Organism: uncultured Acidobacteriota bacterium; assembly: GCA_963755195.1. Classification (GTDB taxonomy): domain Bacteria; phylum Acidobacteriota; class Vicinamibacteria; order Vicinamibacterales; family CAVVIG01; genus CAVQJU01. The sequence goes on from CAVWIZ010000006.1 coordinate 792,557, forward strand.
GAACGCGCCGTCGCCGTGGTCAGGCTTGAAGTCGAAGATTTGACGGCGCGCGGCTGGCGCGTCGAGCGCGCAAGAGGCATCGGCGCCCCGAGCCCCTAGTCCCCAGCCCCTAGACCCTAGTCCCTAGACCCTAGTTCCCGTCTTGATCACCCCATCCTTCGGTACGATGATCACCCCGCTCCGGATGTAGTAGCCGTCGCCGTCCGCCTCCTGCACGCCGGCCTCGTTCGTCAGGTGCACGCCGTCGCCGATCCGCGCGTTCTTGTCCACGATGACGCCGTCGAGAACGACGTCGCGGCCGATGCCCAGCCGCGGCCGGTCTCCCCGCACCGGCGCTTCATCGTCTGACTCGTAGAAGTCGGCGCCGAGCAGTACCGACCGGCTGATGCGGGTGCCCGACTGGATGTTGGACCGGATGCCGATGATCGATTGCTCGAGGACCGACCGATCGAGGTCGCAGCCCTCGGCGATGATGGCGTCGCGGACGGCGCAGTCGGCCAGCCGGGCGCCGGGCAGAAACCGCGGACGCGTGTAGATGGGCCGACGCGGATCGTAGAAACGGAACGGCGCGTTCGGCTGCGTCTGCATGATGTTCGCCTCGTAGAACGAACGCACGGTGCCGACGTCGGCCCAGTAGCCGCGAAACAGGTGCGCCTGCACGGTATAACGATCGAGCGCATTGGGAATGAGGCCGCGGCCGAAATCGGCTGCCGTGTCGCGTTCGAGCGCCTCGAGCAGCACGTCCCGTGAAAAGACGTAGATCCCGAGCGATGCGATAAAGGGCTTGTCGGGCGCGTGGCCGGAGAATGTCGCGCCGGGCGGAATGCTCCGGCCGATTTCGTCAAGGCGGGCGCTCGTCGGCTTTTCGTCAAACCCGACAATTTCGCCGTTTCGGTCGAGGTGCACGATGCCCATCAGTTGCGCCTCGTCGTGCGTGACCGCCTGCGCGGCAATCGTGATGTCGGCGCCGCGATCGACGTGCGCTTCCACCAGTTCGGCGTAGTCCATCCGGTAGAGGTGATCGCCGGCGAGGATGAGGTAGTAGTCCGCCTCGTGCCGGACGAAATGTCGGGCCGCCTGCCGGACGGCGTCGGCGGTGCCTTGAAACCAGTGCGGGTTGTCGGGTGTTTGTTCGGCAGCCAGGATTTCGACGAAACCGCGGCTGAAGAGGTCCATCCTGTATGTCTGCCCGATGTGCCGGTTGAGCGACGCCGAGTTGAACTGCGTCAGAACGTAGATGCGGCGGATGTCGGCGTGGAGGCAGTTGCTGATAGGAATGTCGATGAGGCGGTATTTGCCGCCAATCGGCACCGCCGGCTTGGAACGGAGTTGTGTCAGGGGGAAGAGCCGCTTGCCTTGCCCGCCGCCGAGGACGAGCGCCAGGATTTCGTTGTTCGACGCCATGAGGTTGATGCAATGGTACACCGTCGCCTCGCGTCCATGTAACGTCCGTGTAAACGAATCTGCTACAATCCTGAGGTTTTGCTCCACTCGGCGGAGCTCCTTGGGGGACTTGAGTGGCCTTCCGACTGATTCCTCGCGAAGAGAAGTTCTACGCCGACTTTCTGACCATGGCCGACGAACTCCAGAAGGGCGCGCGCCTTCTCGAGGAGATGGTGGCCTCCGAGCAGCCGGTGTGGGACAAGGCCGATGAGATCAAGGAAGTCGAGCACAAGTGCGACTTTCTCACGCACGGCGTGATCCAGCGCCTCAACCGCACGTTCGTCACGCCGATCGATCGCGAAGACATCCACGAGCTGGCGCGGTCGCTCGACGACGTGATGGACGCGATTGACGCGTCGGCGACGCTCGTGCGGCTCTATCGTCTCGATCCCGTCCGGTTCGGCGCGCGCGAGCAGGCGCGCATCATTTCCGCGTGCACGGACGAAATCCGGAAGGCGCTGCAGGCGCTCGAGCAGAGCAAGGGGATCGGCGTGCACGCCATCGAGATCAACCGGCTGGAAAACGAAGCCGATCGCGTCCACCAGCAGGCGGTCGGGCGGCTGTTCGCGGATGAGTCGAATCCGATCATCGTCCTCAAGTGGAAGGAAACGCTCGATTTCCTCGAAGACGCCACCGACTGCTGCGAGGACGTGGCCAACGTCATCGAAGGCGTCATGGTCAAGCACGGCTGACGATCGATGCAACACCTGTGGATTGTCGGCGGCATCATCTTCATCGCGCTCGTCTTCGATTACATCAACGGCTTTCACGACGCCGCCAACTCCATTGCGACCGTCGTCTCGACGCGTGTGCTCTCGCCCGCCAAGGCCGTCATCTGGGCCGCGTTCTTCAACTTCATCGCCGCGTTCGTGTTCGGCACCGGCGTGGCGCAGACGATTGGCAAGGGCACCGTCGATATCAGCATCGTGACGCTGGCGGTGATCGGCGCCGGGCTGACGGGCGCCATCGCGTGGAGCCTGCTGACGTGGTACTTCGCGCTGCCGACCAGCTCGTCGCACGCGCTGATTGGCGGCTATGCGGGCGCGGCCGTGGCCAAGGGCGGCATGGCGGCGGTCGTCTGCCAGTCCTGCGACGCCTGGACCAAAACCCTGGCGTTCATCGTCGTCTCGCCGTTCATCGGCCTGCTCATCGGGTATGGGTTGATGATTGCGATCTACTGGTTGTTGCGGTACATGCCGCCCGGCCGCGTGGACAAATGGTTTCGCCGGCTGCAGCTGGTGTCCGCGGCGTTTTTCAGTCTCAATCACGGCGGCAACGACGCGCAGAAGACGGCGGGCATCATCGCGGCCGTCCTCTTCAGCTCGGGGTACATCACGACGTTCCACGTGCCGCTGTGGGTGCGGCTGGCGGCCTACGCCGCGATTGGCCTCGGAACGCTCGCGGGGGGATGGCGCATCATCCACACGATGGGATCGAAGATCACCAAGCTGACGCCGGTCGGCGGGTTCGCGGCCGAAACGGGCGCGGCCGTGGCCATCCTGACGGCGACGCACTTCAGCATCCCCGTCAGCACGACGCACGCGATTACAGGGTCGATCGTCGGCGTCGGATCGACCAAGCGCCTGTCGGCCGTGCGATGGGGCATCGCCACGCGCATCGTGTGGGCGTGGCTGCTGACGATTCCCGCCGCCGGCGGCATCGGCGCCGGGGCCTATCTGCTGCTCCGTGCCATGCGGACGGAACGCCGAACGAAACCGTTCAACTTCGAACTTGAACTTCTTGAACTTCCACTTTACACTTGACCTTCTCAGTTCGGCAGCGTCACGGTTACTCGCGCGCCGCCTTCCGGGCGGTTTTCCGCCAGCACGGTGCCTCCGTGGAGTCCGACGAGGTGCTTGACGATGGCGAGACCGAGGCCCGTGCCGCCGGGGTCGCGTGCGCGTGACTTGTCCACGCGGTAGAACCGTTCGAACACACGCGAAAGATCCTCGTCGGGAATTCCGGGGCCTTCATCCGACACCGACAGCGACGACGACTGACGGCCGCGCGACGCGTCCACCCGGATCGTGCTGTGCTCGGGCGAGTAGGTGATCGCGTTGGCGACGAGGTTCCGCAGCACGTCGTGCAGCTTTGCGGGATCGCCGCGCAGCGTCTCGGCGCCGGCGGCGATGGTCCACCTCGATCCGCTGATCGCGGGGCAGCAGCGCAGGCGTCAGGTCGGCGATCACACCCTGGACGAGGTTGTTCGTGTCGCACGCGATGATGTCGAGCGTTTCCTGTCCGGCATCGAGACGCGCCAGCCGCAGCAGGTCTTTGACGAGCCGTTCCATCCGCTCGGAATGCCGGGCGATGATGTCGAGGAACATCCGGCTTTCTTCGGCGCTCGTGTCGCCTTCCATCAACGCTTCGACGTAGCCGCGGATGGCCGTCAGCGGCGTCCGCAGCTCGTGCGACACGTTGGCGACGAAATCGCGGCGGATCTGATCGGCGCGCCTGAGGTCCGTGATGTCGTGGAGCACCAGGACGGCGCCGTGCGCGCTGCCGCCCTTGGCCGGCGTGGCGCGCGCCATGATCGTCCGAGACGCGTCGCGCGGCGGCGACAGTTGCAACGCCTCCGGCGTCCGCCCGGCCAGCGCCGTCGCCACCAGTTCGGCGATCGCCGGGTGGCGAATCGACTCGACGTAGTGATGTCCGAGCGCCAGGTTGTCGAGCTTCAGCATCCGCCGCGCGGCTTCGTTCGCCAGCTGCAGCCGGCCCTGGGCATCGACGACGATGACGCCTTCGATCATGCCGGCGAGGATGGCTTCCATGCGCGAGCGATCGCGCGCCTGCTCGAGAAGCTGACGGCCGACCACCTGCACCGAATCGTCGAGCGCACGCGCGACCACGCCGAGCTCATCGTCTCCGTAGTCGAGGCCGGACGGGGAGAGGTCGCCGCCGCGGTACCGCTGCGCCACGTCGGCGATGGTGCGCACGCGCGACCGATGCGTGAGGAAAACATCCAACCAATCAGCGCCGCGCCGATAAGCGCCAGGCCGAGCGCCGTGAGCGTGGCCGCCAGGATGGTCAGGAACTGCTGGCGGATGTCGGTGAGCGGCAGCGCGACGCGAACGAACCCGATGGCCGGATGGGCGACCGGCACCGCGACGTACAACATGTCGATATTCAGGGTGTCGCTGTGCCGGCGAATCCGGCCCACGCCGCTCTGGCGCGCTTCGACAACTTCCGGGCGCGACGCGTGATTCTCCATGGCCGCGACGCCGGCCAGCGTTTCCGACGAATCGCCGACGACGCGGCCGTCGGCCGCGATGAACGTGACGCGCGCACCGATCAGCTCGCCGATGCGGTCCGCTTCTGCGTCCAGTTCGGGAACGGTAGATGCCGGCGTCCCGCGCGCCAGCAGGTCGGCCGCGAGCCGTGCTTCGGCGCGAAGCGTCTGCTCGATCCGCTCGTCGGTCCGCCGGGCCGTGGAGGTCGCGAACAGCGTGCCCGCAACCGCGAGCGCGATGGCCGCCGACGTCAGGGCGGCGACGAAGAGCTTGGTCTGGAAACTGGACAACATGGCGCGTCGGTCACGCGACACATTCTAGCCCTTGCGATGGATGCGAGCCCTTAGAGCGCGCTGCGAAACTGGCTCCTGTCAGGGCTGAGGGCTAAGTGCTGAGGGCTTTCCCGCTTACATCTGCCCTGAGCCCTTAGCTCTTAGCCCTCTTAGGGCAGTCTCTCCAGACCGACCAACTTCCAGCCGCCGTCCGTCCTGCGGAAGGTCACGCGCACGGGTTGTTTCCAGGATGGATGTGCCGCGCTGTCGGCGGAGACGTCGATCTCGACGAAGCTGCCGGAGCGGCACGGCAGATCGCCCGGCGCCTGTGCGTGGTCGTCGCGCTTCGCGTGTCACCGATCGCTTGCGTGTTCCCGGTGGTGTTGTCGAAGCGCGACCACGCCGCGCGATATTCCGCCGGTGCCTCCGCGACGCCGGCCGCAACGGCCGCGTTGTCGAAGGTGAGCGAGCCGTTCGCATCGAGCCGCGGGTTCACCACTGGGTTGATGGCCGGCAGGTAGGCGCGGGCCGATCTTGTCGCGGCGCTTGATGATCGTCGTCGGCCAGATGTGCCTCCGCGGCCGGATCGCTGAATTGCCCGGCATGGACGACGGCCCGGATCATGTCGTCGCTGAAGGCCAGCACGCGCCGGGCCGCCCAGAACGCATCGTCGGCTCGCATCTCCATGTAGGCTCTGGTCGGCGTCTGCGGATTCCACGTCGTCGGATCGAAGCGGTCGCCTTCGAAGAGGCCGACCGACGGGTACTCGGTGTACGGCACGGTCTGCCACGGGCTCAGCGCGAACCCGAACGTCATCAGCCGGCGACGCGACTTGGCGCCCTCCAGAAGTATTCCCAGCCCATGTCCCACTCGTGCGGGTTGTTCGCCATGCCAAAGCTCGAGCCGACGTCCTGCAGGTAGTGCTTCACCGTGGAGCGGCCGTTGTCGACGACGAGCGCGTCGAGCGTGTTGCCGGCTTTGAGGTCCGACGAGGTTCGTCCACGCGCCGAACACGCGCAGCGCCCGCAGCTCGCGGCGGTGCTCGTGCGGGACGATGTCGTTGGGGTCGTCGGGGCGCGTGCCCTCGTACCGGAAGGGACCCAGGACTCTTGCCCGTGAGCAGCCGGCCTGCGGCGACACGATAGGTCCCGTCGGCGTTGCGGGCCGCGCGCTCGAGGATCTTCGTTGACGTCGTCGCGCGTCAGCCGCGTTCGCGCGCCCGACGGCCGCCGGGTGGTGGCCTTGGGATCGATCTCCATGCGCTTCAGATCGAACGTCGTGATGAACGTTTCGATCTGGTTGTAGCCGAGCGCCCAGAAGATCCGGTGGCGATGGTGACCACGGCCGACTCGCCCTCCGGTCGCGCCCGCGAATCGAACTCCGAGGAACCAGGTCTCGCCGTTGGCGTCTCTCGCCGTGAAGCCGGGATTGGTGCCCGCGCTCTTCTCGCGAATGATCACCCACTTCTCCGGCGCCGGCGGCGGACCGGTCAGCGGGCCCACGCACGATCCGCTCGGCTGTCAGATCGATTGTGCCGATGCGATTCGTGAACCAGCTCGAGTCCGGCACTTCGTCGATCGTGTTGACGTTTCCGCGCGCGCGTGTTCGACGGCTGTGACGGGAGACGGCGACGAACAGGTTGTACGAGTATTCGTAGAACAGTTCGATGTCCGACGGCTCTGCGCCGCGGACGCGTCGCGACTCTCCGGCTCGCGGGCAATCGGGTCGTCGTCGTAGAAGCGCAGGCCCTTGGTCGACGCCAGCGGCGACGCCGACGGCGAAGATGGCGAGCCGACAGCGAGAACGATTCGGAGCGCATGGACGGTTCCTCAGAAGACCGATGACGCACGCGAGCACGAGGGCAAAGCCTTCGTTGCCCTTCGCGAATTCGATCCGGAGCGGGGTCGGCGCCGGCCCATGCAGCCGGAATCCGATGCCGTAGTCGTGTCTCAAGACCGTCGAGATCGAGATCCGCTCGACGCGCCGTCACCTTGCCGGTGTCGTAGAACACCGCCATGTCGAAGAACCGGTTCACGATCACGCGCCATTCGGCCTGCAGCAGCAAGCTGTTCTGATCGCGGAACCGCCAGCTCGAGAAGGCGCGCAGAGTCGGATCCGCCGCCGACCGCCGGCATCATGAAGAACGGAATCTGCTGGCTGTTCTTGACGTAGGTCGTCTGGACCAGTCCATGGAACGACAGGACCCACGCCTCGCGCAGGATCGGGATGTGCTGGATGGCCTCGTAGTCCACCTGTTTGAACCCGAATTCGCTGTTCGTGTCCGCGAAGTCGTGCACCGTGACGCCGTAGAACCCGCCGCGCCGCGCGTAGCCGGGCGCGGGACGCGAGTCGATCGCCGACCGTTCCCTGCGAGTGCAGGTAGATCGGCTGCGCACCGAGTCCGGGAAGCGTCGCGGGCGTGTAGACGTCTGTCGACCGGAGGGATGTCCCGCTTCCGTCGGAGGCGTCTGCTTCCACTGCGTAGACCTCGAGGCCGCCGCGCAGCAGGAACAGCGCCGCGTGTCGGCCAGAACTCCAGCAGGCGCCGACGCGTACGGCTGCTGAAACCCGTAGTTCGCGCGGTTGTCTCGGGCGTCTGGCCAGCTGCGCCGAAGCCGTAGAAGCCGACCTCGGTCGCTTCGCGCCATCCGCCGAGCAGCCGACAACGCGCCCCGTGCGGTCGAAGAGCCGCGGCGCGATGAACTCGGCCTCGATCCGCTTGTAGCCGGAGAGCGTGATGCTGCCGCGCACGTCGAGCGTGTTGTACGAACTGACGTACGGGTGTAGCCGGCGCCCAGCGTGAAGCCGCCACCCGAGTACGCGCTCTTGAAGAACGGGTGCCAGTGCAACTGACCGCTCGAGCATGATGTCGAAGGCGCGATTCACCCACTGCTCGGCCTTGCCGGGCGCGAAGGGGTGCAGCGTCGTCGCTTTCTCGGCCTGCGCCTGCTCGATTTCGGCGGTTCGCGCTGACGGCGTCCTGGCTCTCGGCGGTGCGAGCGCAGCGAGAGGACCAAGAGTGCCGCATCAATCTCGCGGAAGTCTTCATGGGTCACTTGAGCGATGTGAACAGGAGATGCCGCCGCCGTCCGGGCACGACGACCGGGGCAAGCGTTACCCGTGTGCGGCGCAGCGTGCATGGTGACCGTCCGTCCCGACACCATGCCAAGGGCGGCGCCGAACACGACATCACTCAGCCAATGCTGGTTGGCGGTGACACGCGACGCCGCGGTGTATGCGGCGGCCGCGAAGGCCGGCACGCCCAGCTTCCACCCGTAGTGCTCCTGCAGCACCATGGCCGTGGCGAAGCTCGTCGAGGCGTGGCCGGACGGAAACGACCGGGGATCGCCGTTCGGCCGCGTGCGGTCGGTGGCGTACTTGATCGCGTACGTCCAGCTGAAGACGCTGATCTGCGCGCGCAGCAGGTCGCGGCCCGGCCGCCGACGTCGCGTTCGCTTCCGGCTGCGTGCCCGACCATCCACCACGCGGCGGCCAGCGGCACCTGGAAGAGCTGCGAACCGTAGACGTTGCCGCCCGGCAGTACGGGTGCTGCAGACCCGAGCACGTCTTGTTGGATGGGTTCGTCGGCCGGATGCACGGCGAGTGCAGCCAGCCCGCCTGCACCGAGCCATTTCGCCGTGCTCCACGAGATGAAGTGCTTGTAGTCGCCGCCGACGTCGGTGACAAACCGCCGCACGCCACTTGGCGCGGGCGGCGTTGCTGCGGCCTGCGTCGCGTCGTCCACGGCCGGTCCACGCGCGTCCGACTCCAGCCCGACGGCGGCGATGACATCCGCACGCTCCGGCTGTGCGGCCGCAGCGTTCGGCACGGCGAGCAATAATGCGACGAGCAGTTCGACACGCTTCATTCTGGGTCCGTATGCATCCTAGGGTTATAGGATAGGTTGAACTGTGGCGCAACAAGCTCGGCGATGAACTTCTCGTCAAAGATTCTCCTCGGCGTGGCGCTCGGCGTCGCGCTCGGCCTCTTCCTGGGCGAACGAGTTGCGCCGTGCTGCAGGTCGCGGCCGACGTCTATGTGAAGCTGCTGCAGATGACGGTCCTGCCGTACGTGACGGTGTCGCTCGTGTCCGGCCTCGGCGCACTCAGGCTGGAGCAGGCGAAGGCGCTCGCCGTGCGGTGCGGCCTGCTGCTGCTCGTGCTCTGGGGCCTGGCGCTCGCGGCGGTCTTTCTGTTTCCGCTCATTTTCCCGCGCATCGAGACGGCGTCGTTCTTCAGCACGACGCTCCTCGAGGGGCGCGAGCCGTTCAACTTCGTCGGCCTCTACGTCCCGACGAACCCGTTTTCGTCGCTGGCCAACAACGTCGTGCCGGCGGTCGTGCTCTTCAGCATCGTCCTCGGGCGTCGCGCTGATCGGCGTGCCAGGTAAAGAGCGCCTCATCGACGTGCTCCGAGTCGCGGCGCGCCGCCGTGTCGAAGGCGACCGCGATGGACGGTGAGTCTGACCCCGTATGGACTGTTCGCGGTCGCGGCGGTCGCCGCCGGAACGCTCGCGCCTGACGATTTCGAGCGCGTCCAGGTGTATCTGGTCGCGTACGTCGCGATCTCGCTGTTCCTCAGCCTCTGGGTGCTTCCGGGGCTTGTAGCCGCGCTGACGCCGATTCCATACCGCGCCGTGCTCAACCGCACTCGCGATGCGCTGTTGACGGCGTTCATGACCGGCAACCTGTTCATCGTGCTTCCGGCGTTGACCGAGCAGACCAAGGCGCTGCTCCGCGAGCATCGCGGCGCCAGCGCGTACGACGAAGCGCTCGCGGACGTGATCGTGCCGGCCTCGTTCAACTTTCCGCACGCGGGAAAGCTGCTGGCGATCAGCTTCGTGCTGTTCGCCGGATGGTCGTCCGACGCGCCGGTGCCGATGCGCGAGTACCCGCGGCTCGCCGCGACCGGCCTGCTCGTCGCTGTTCGGCAACGTGAACGGCGCCGTGCCGTTCCTGCTCGACAGCTTCCGCATCCCGGCCGACACGTTCCAGCTGTTCCTGACGACCGGCATCGTGAACGCCCGCTTCGGCACGCTGGTCGCGGCTGTGCACACGCTGACGCTGGGCCTGCTCGGCACCTGCGCCATCGCCGGCCTCTGGCAGGTCAACGGACGCAAACTGCTGCGCTACGGCGTCGTCACCGCAATGCTGGCCGTCATCGTCGTCGCGTCCACGCGCGCCATCGCCGCTCGGGTCGTGCGGCGGGAGCTACGACCGCGATCAGGCGCTGATGACGATGAAGATGCTGCGTCAGTACCCGCCGGCGCGGATCAATCGGGACGCTTGACGAGATGCGTCGAGCCGCCGAGTGACGGCGACGCGGCGGGCGGCCGGATCGAGCGAGATCCGCGCGCGCGGCGTGCTGCGGGTCGGCTATCTGACCGACAGCCTGCCGTTTGCGTTCGTCAACGCCCGAGGCGATCTCGTGGGGTTCGACATCGAGATGGCGCACATCCTGGCGGGCGATCTGGGCGTCTCGCTGGAGTTGGCGCCGGTGTCGCGCGCCGAGCTCGCCGCCGCGTCTCGACGGCGCCTCCTGCGATCTCGTGATGTCCGGCATCCTCGTACGACGGTACTTCGCGCGGCGCAGATGACGTTCTCGGCGTCGTACCTCGACGAGACGCTGGCGTTCATCGTGCCCGACCACCTGCGGGACGAGTTCGCGAGCTGGGACGCGATCCGGTCGCGGGGCCGGCTGCGCATCGGCGTGCCGCCGCTGCCGTACTACATCGCGAAAATCCGGCAGGAACTGCCCGATGCCGAGCTCGTGCCGATCGACTCGGTCGACCAGCTGTTCGCGGGCGGGTCGCTCGCGTTCGACGCGGTTGTGCTGACGGCCGAACGCGGCTCCGCGTGGACGCTGCTGCACCCGCAGTACTCGGTCGCGGTTCCGATGCCGCAGCCGATCAAGGTGCCGCTGGCGTACCCGGTCGCGGCTCACGACGAAGCGCTGGCGAAGCTGGTCAGCACGTGGATCGAGCTGAAACAGAAGGACGGCACGATCGACGCGCTCTTCGCGCACTGGATTCTGGGCCGCGACGCCGTCGGGACGCCAGCCGCGCTGGTCGGTCATTCGGGACGTGCTGCATTGGGTCGACTGACGCGACGACGGAGGCATCGATGGCGAGAGACATTCCGAGCTTCATCAAGCCGTACGTCGTCGACAAGGGCAGGAAGTTCCGGCTCAAGGACCACGACCCGGACGACACCCGCTGGGTGAAGACGAAGAAGGAAGCCGAAGGAGCTGCTGCAGGAAGGCGTGGAGCGACTCTCCAAGCTGCAGGAAAAGCTGTACGCCCAGGATCAGTGGGGCGTCCTGCTGATTTTCCAGGCGATGGACGCCGCCGGCAAGGACAGCGCGATCGAGCACGTGATGTCGGGCGTCAACCCGCAAGGCTGCCAGGTGTGGTCGTTCAAGGGGCCATCGGCCGAGGAGCTCGATCACGACTTCCTCTGGCGCACGACGGTCAAGCTGCCCGAGCGGGGCCGTATCGGCATCTTCAACCGCTCGTACTACGAAGAGACGCTCGTCGTCCGCGTCCACCCGGAGTTCCTGGAGCACGCGAAGCTGCCGCCGAAGCTCGTCACCAAGCACATCTGGAAGGAACGGTTCGAGGACATCAATGCCTTCGAGCGATATCTCGCCCGCAACGGCTATGTGATCCGCAAGTTCTTCCTGAACGTGTCGAAGAAAGAGCAGAAGGCGCGGTTTCTCGCGCGGCTGGATGATGCCGGAGAAGAACTGGAAGTTCGCGCATGGGAGACCTGAAGGAGCGCGATCACTGGAACGACTACCAGACGGCCTACGAGGAGATGATCCGGCACACCGCCACGCCGCACGCGCCCTGGATCGTCGTGCCCGCCGACAACAAGAAATTCGCCCGCATCGTCGTCGCCGCCGCGGTGATCGACGCGCTCGATTCCCTGAAGCTCAAGTTTCCCGAAGTGTCCGACGATCAGTTGAAGGATCTGAAGCGCGCCCGGGTCATGCTCGGAGGCGGACGAACCGGCCGCGGCCGGAAGATGCGATAACCCGGCTTGAGGAGTGCATCAATGTCGAACGTCGTCGAACACCCGGCGCGGAACCCCTGCCGTCAAAGTCCGACGATCGGGAAGCTCCTGTCGCCGATTGCCGACGTCCGGCGCGGCGAGGAGCGCAGCGTGCTGCTGATGACGCTGGTGATGTTTCTCGTGCTCGGCGCGTACTACATGCTGAAGACCGCGCGCGAGGTCTTCATCCTCACCCAGGGCGGCGCCGAGGTGAAGAGCTACTCGTCGGCCGGCCAGGCGATCCTGCTGCTGTTCCTGGTGCCGGCGTACGGCGCGGTCGCGTCGCGGCTCAACCGCACGCGGCTGGTGCTCGGCGTCACGCTGTTCTTTGCGTCGCACGTCGTGCTGTTCGCGCTGGCGGACCAGGCGGGGCTGCGCATCGGCATCGTCTATTTCCTCTGGGTCGGCATCTTCAACGTGATGGTCATCGCCCAGTTCTGGGCGCTGGCGGCCGATCTGTTCACGCCGGAGCAGGGCAAGCGGCTGTTCCCGCTGATTGGCGTGGGCAGCAGTCTCGGCGCATGGGTCGGCTCGGTGCGTGCCGGCGAGGTCATGGAGTCGTTGCGGCCTGCTGCGGTTGCTCATTGGCGGCGGCGCAATCCTGGTCGTCTGCGCCGTCCTCGCGGTCGTCGCCAGCCGGCGGACGGGCCACCACCGGTCCGCGCGAGGTCGCCGCCGAAGCGCCTCTGGGCAAGGAGGGCGGCTTTACGCTGATTCGCAAGGACCGCTACCTGATGCTCATCGCACTGCTGACCGTCCTGCTGAACGTCGTGAACACGTCCGGCGAGTATCTGTTCGGGCGGTACGTCGTCGAGCAGGCGAATGCGATGTACGGCGCTCGGCGCGGCCGCGGCCGCGGCACGCCAGCAGTATGTCGGCGACGTCTACAGCCAGCTGTTCAGCACGGTCAACCTGCTCGGTCTCCTGCTGCAGTTGTTCGTCGTGTCGCGGGTGTTCAAGTTCCTGGGCGTCGGCAAGTCGCTCTTCGTGCACCCGATCGTCGCGCTGACCGGCTACCTGATGATGCTGCGCGCGCCGTCGGTGCGTCTGATGGGCCTGCTCAAGGTCGCCGACAACAGCATCGACTACTCGCTCGGCAACACGACCAAGCAGGCCTTGTGGCTGAATACCAGCCGCGAGTCCAAGTACAAGGCCAAGCAGGCGGTCGATTCGTTCTTCGTGCGCGCCGGCGACGTCATTCAGGCCGGGATGGTCTTCAGCGGCGAGCGGCTGGCGCTCGCGGTCCCGGCGTTTGCGGCGGTGAACGTCGTGCTGACCGGGCTGTGGCTGGCGGTCGTCGCGATGCTGAACGTGTCACTGGCGCGCCAACGGAACGACCGGGCGACTGCCGCACGGCCGGCCGAGGGGTAGCTGTACAGCGCAGGAGGTGCTCGCCCGACTCGTCAAGATGATGTTCTCGCCAAGCTGCCGAATTCGCATAGTCGCCGATTCGGTTCCAGGTTATCGTCAACCAATTCTTATGGCCGGTCCTCGAGTCCTGCTGGCAGACGACCACAACCTCCTCCTCGGAGCGTTCGAGAAGCTGCTGTCCGACGAGTGCGAGATCGTCGGCACGGTGTCCGACGGCCGCGCGCTGATCGAAGCGGCGGCGAAACTGAAGCCGGACGTCATCGTCCTCGACATCGCGATGCCGCTGCTCAACGGTCTGGACGCCGGACGGCAGATCAAGCAGAAGCAGAAGTCCATCAAGCTGGTGTATGTCACCATGAACGAGGATGCCGAGCTGGCGGCCGAGGCGTTTCGCGCCGGTGCGTCGGCCTATCTCCTGAAGCGGTCGGCGGCGTCGGAATTACTAGCGGCCATTCGAGAAGTGATGAAGGGGCGGTCGTATGTGACGCCGCTCGTCACGGCGGGTCTGGTCGGGTCGTTCATGACCGCCGCCACCGGAAAACCCCCACACGAATTGTCACCGCGGCAGCGCGAAGTGCTGCAGTTGCTCGCCGAAGGCCATTCGATGAAACAAGTGGCCTCGCTGTTGAGCGTCACGCCGCGCACCGTGGCGTTTCACAAGTACCGGATGATGGAGCAGCTCAAGATCCGATCGAGCGCCGAGCTCATTCGGTTTGCGATCAAACACAATCTGGTGTGACCAACGTCACCTGGCGTCCCGAGTCAGAAATCCGTTGTGCACCGAGGGCGGCGATGCGCCCGGCCGGCAAGGCGCGAAGAGTGAGAATATCGGGAATATGTGAACGATGAGTAACGCAGCCAGCCGGGATGCAGCGCCGGCCGAATGCCAACGGATTTCTGACTCGGGACACTAGGATGCCGCGGCGATCTCGCCTCCGCGGCCGCCGCGCAGCGTGGCCGACGGCGTCTCCCCAAACACCGCCCTGTACGTGCCGGCGAAACGCCCCAGCTCGAAGAACCCGTGGTTCGTGGCGATGGTCGTGACCGCCCCGCGCGTGGCGTCGGCGTCGCGCAGGGCGCGGCGCACCCCTTCGAGCCGGGCGCGAAGGGCGCACCGCTTCGGGCTCATGCCGTGGACGGCGTAGAAGGCGTTGCGCAGGCTGCGTTCGCTGACGCCCACCACCAGGCAGAGTTGAGCGATCGGCACCGGCTCGCTGGGGCGCGCTCTCAGGAAAGCTTCAGCCTGTTCGACCAGCTGCCGCCGTGATGTGGATCGTCGATTCGCCCGAGCGCCTACGAGCCTCATTCTGACTGAACCTGCATAGCGATACGCTAGCCGTGCCGTTCGTGACGGAATACTGATAAAACAGGTCGAGCCAGCTGGTAAAAATAACAGGCGCGGGCGGACCGGCGATGCCGAAACTGCATACCCAGGTGTCGCGACGGTCGCGGGGAGTCAGGTCCGAATCGTTCAGCGCTGCAAAGAAGGACGTCATGGGCCGGATTCATTCGGCAATTGAGATGGCGGCGACGGGCATCGCGTGCCTGGCGGTTGCCGTGATCCTACCTGTTGATTCGCGGCCCCGTTGCGCGTATCGTCCGACGGCGGCAGCGGCCTGAAGGCCATTGACGACCCCCGACGCGATAACCCCATGACAAACCAGCCCAGTCTCGACGTCGGAACCAGGCTGGCGGTGGGGCGGACGCGCCTGGACAGCTAGAGATGGATTTGTCGAAGCCAGTCCCCGGTTCCAGCCGGCTGCGACCCACGCGATCGTCTTTCGCGTGGTTGGTTGTGGCGTCGATGACGCTCATGGGTGCGATGGCCGAGGCGCAGGAGCTCGTGCCAGATGCGTACACACCCGCGCCGGTTGGAGTGAACGTGATCGTTTTCGCAGGCTCTTTCAGTGGCGGCGATCTGGCGTTCGATCCCTCGCTGCCGATTGACGAGGCGAGCGCAAGAATCGGCGGCTCCGGGCTGGCGTATGGCCGGACGCTTGGGCTCGCGGGACGGTCCTCCAATATCACCGTGTCACAAACCTATATCGTCGGCCACCTCCAGGGGTTGGTTCAGCAGCAGTTCCAGGAGGTTTCACGCTCGGGGCTGGGCGACATGGGAGTGCGGTTCGGCATCAATCTCGTCGGCGCCCCCGCGATGACCCCGCGACAGTTTGCCGCGTACCGTCCAAAGACCAACATCGGCGCCAGTGTTTCCGTCGTCGTCCCGCTTGGTCAGTATTATTCCGACAAGTTCATCAATCTCGGCTCGAATCGCTGGGGGTTCAAGCCTGAAGTCGGCATCACCCACACCTGGCGCAAGTGGAGAGCTGAGTGGTACATGGGGGCGTGGTTTTTTTCTGATAACACAGACTTCGTCGGCGGCACGACGCGCCATCAAGCGCCCATCGCGTCCGCGCAGGCCCATCTCACTTACACGATTCGTCCCCGGCTGTGGGTGGCGATTGACGGAAATTTCTGGAATGGCGGGGCGGCGTCGGTGGACGGGGGGAACCCCACCGCACTGCAGCGCAACTCTCGCCTCGGCGTCACCGCGTCGCTACCGATCGACCAGAAGCAACAAATCAGGATGGCCTACAGTTTCGGCGCATACACGACGGTCGGCGGCGACTTCAACTCGGTTGGCGTCTCGTCCACGTACGCGTGGCTTGCGCGCAAGTGAGGACGCGCCGCCCACAAGTCCAATCCGAGAATCAGGGAACCCGCGCCGCGCATGGCTCACATCGGATTTCGCACGGTCGTCCGGGCGCCGGGTGCCGAAACTGCATAGCCGATCCGGAGCCGTTTCCCTAGACTCCGAGATCCTTGACACCTCCATCCAGTCGGCGCTGGCTGCTCCGCCTGACGGCGGCGGTCGGTCTGGCCGCCCTCCATCCGGTGGCATCGTTGTCGGCACAGCAGCCCGTGCCGGTCGAGCAGGGCACGCAGGAGTTCGACGTTGGAGACCTGTTGCGCGCGTTGCGGCACAAGGAGCCGCCGACCGAGAGCCAGCCGAAGAAGAAGATGATCGTCGCGGCGCCGATCATCGGCTCGAATCCTACCGCGGGGTTTCTGATCGGCGCGGCCGCTCAGATGGCCTTCTATCGCGGCGCTCCGGAGACGACGCGCATCTCTTCCGGCATCGCCAGCTTGACGATCTCCTCGAAAAAGCAGGTGTCGCTCAACGTGCGGTTCGGGTCCTTCAGCAACCTCGACCGCTGGTTTGTCGAAGGCGACAACCGCTTTCAGAGCACGTCTCAGAATATCTACGGATTCGGGACCGACACTCCGGATTCGGCCGCCATCAACACCGACTTTGGCTTCGTCCGGATCCACGAAACCGTCTACCGTGGTGTGTCCAAGGGCTTGTTCCTCGGCGCTGGCTTCCTGTTCGATTCCCATTCGAACGTCGAGCCGGACGACCCGGCGGATCCGAACTGGGCGACCTCGCCCTATAACACCTACAGCCAGCAGAACGGCCTCCCTCTCGGGGGACAGCAGTCGGCCGGTGTCAGCGTCAACGTCCTGCTCAACCACCGCGACAACGACATCAGCCCGCGCCGCGGCTGGATGGCGGGGGCGTACTACCGCATGTCGTTCGGCGACTTTCTCGGTGGCGATTCGAAATGGCAATCGGTGAACGTCGACGCGCGGGCCTACGTGCCCCTCGACGAGTACAGCCGTCATCGGATCGCATTCTGGGCCTACACGAGCCTGGTCACGACGGGGGCCGCCCCATACTTTGATGTGCCGACCACGGTGATGGACACTTATGGGCGCTCGGCGCGCGGGTATCAGGAAGGCCGGTACCGGGGCGAGAAGCTGGTGTCGAGCGAGGTCGAGTATCGCGGCCGGCTCATGAGCAACGGACTGCTCGGCATGGTGGCGTTTCTCAACATGACTACGGTGTCGGACAGCCAAACCGGCGAGACGCTGTTCGATTCGGTCGCGCCGGCGTTCGGCGGCGGGCTGCGGCTCCTGCTCAACAAGCGCTCGAAAACCGACCTGTGCTTCGACCTCGCGTGGGGGAAGGACGGGTCGAAAGGCGTGTACTTGGCAATCCAGGACGCGTTCTAGCCACCGGCCACCGGTTTGGTCGTGATACAAGTCTCATATATGAATCCTGCTGACCTCCGTTTCGCTGAACGCCGCGCGCGCCGCGCAGCGAGACGTCTCGCTGTCGCCATCGCGCTCGTCGCGAGTCCGTTGTCTGCGCTGGCGCAGATCACAGAGGTGTCGACGTCACCGCCGAACATCGTGGTGCCGAACTACGAGGGAATTCCCGTTGGCCCATTCGGCGGCCTCGAAGCGAGCGCCTACGTCGCGCGAACCGACGACCCGGCGGCCGCCTGGTTCAACCCGGCCGGGTTATCGAGGGCGAAGGGCGCGCAGATCAGCGGCAGCGCCGGCTTGTATCAGTACACGAGGGTGGCGCCCAAGACGTTTCCAGAGGCCGGCAGCGGAGTGCAGCAGGTGCCGAATCTCGTCGGCTTCACGGCCCAGGCCGGCCACAAGCTCACGGTTGGCATGGCCATACTGACGCCGGTCTCGTGGGCGCAGACGACCAATTCGCAGCTCGTCACGACCACGGGCGGGAGCCAGGAGCGGTTCGCCTACTCCGCCGATTCCGAGTTCACCCGCCGGGTGGCCGCGTTCTCGGCCGGCTACGACACGGAAAGGAAATGGCGTGTCGGCGGGGGCCTGACGTTCATGTTCACGAGCCTCAATATGGGGCAGACAATCAGCGATCGGATTGCAGAGCCGACCAACCTTCGCACGCTGCTCGTCGCTTCCGACGTGACGGGGTCGGACTTCCAGGTCGGGATCGTTGGGGGTATACAGGTCGATGCGAGTCCGCGCGTCAAGATTGGCGGGCTCGTCCGGACGTCCGGGTTCTCGATCTACCGGAGCGGCACGGCCACACTCGACGGGACTCAAAACACCGGGGCCGTGACCACCGGCGCATCATTCTTCGATCCGTCTGCGCAATTTCAATACAACATGCCGTTCGAGGCCGCCGGCGGGATCGCATTCATCGGCGATCGAAGCGAGCTCGAACTCGACGTACACGCGTATTCGTCGGTCGCGCCGTACACGCTGATCGCGAGCCCTGTGAATGAAGTCATCTACCAGGACGCCGGCAAGGGTGGTCCGCCGACGGCCACGCAACTACCGTTTCCTGGCCTGACCTCGGCTTCGCGCTCGATCGCGAATGTGTCACTCGGCGGACAATGGCGGCTTCACCCTGACAAGCAGTTGCGCCTGCATTACGGCGTCGCCAGCGATCTCTCCCCCGTGGCGTCCGAGGACCAGGTGTTCGACAAGGTCGATTTGATCGCGTTGACGTTCGGGCTCAGCGGACGAGCCGGCAAGCTCTCTTACGCCGCCGGCGTCAACTACCGCGGCGGCACATCCAACAACATCACGGTGCGAAATCTGCTCAGCGGTCAGCCGCTGCAGACGACAATCGCCATCAAGACGATCGGGATGATCTACTCGCTTTCCTATCAGTTCTAGCCTAGCTCGTCGCTGTGCCAGCGGGAGTTCTACCGCCGGTAGATATCCTCGTGGCTGAAGGCCGACGTGTGTGAAGATGGTGCCGAATCTGCATAGTGGCGGATGGGCCCAGCTGGGTATCGTCTAAGGGTTAACAGGCCCCAGAGGCGCAGCGAGACACCATGGAACAGCTCAACAGCCGGTCGAATGCCTCGTGGTCCTTTCGTCTCGGATATACCGCGCTTGCCGCGGCGCTGGCGTGCGGTGTCGGGCTGGCGGCGGCGTCGCACAAGCTCACGTCCACCTGGAAAGCCCCGGGCGCTGGACCGCTCAACTTCGCGGGCAAGAAGGTCGCGGCGCTCGTCATCGTCGAGGACAACAACCTCAGGATGTCTGCCGAGGAGGCCCTTGCGCGCGAGATTACCGCGCGGGGCCCTCAGGGCGTGGCCGCCTACAGGGTGATTCCGCGCGAAGAGCTCACCGACAAGGACAAAGCCAAGGGCTGGTTTCAGCGAACCCGAGTGGATGGCGTTGTGGCGATGCGGATCGTCGGCGTAGACCAGCAAACTAAGTATTCCGCCGTCGTCTGGAGCAGCGGCTACTACCCCGATTTCTGGTCCTACTACGGAAACGGTTGGGCCACGGTGACTCCGATCGGCAAGGGCAAGCTCGAGACAACCCTGGCGGTTGAGACGCTGCTCTACAACGTGTCTGACGCCAAGCTGCTTTGGGCGGGTGTCAGCGAGACAACCAATCCCAAGAATGCTCAGGAGTTCATGGCGGGGCTGGCCAAGGCTGTCGTCAAAGAACTGCAGAAGCAGGGGTTGGCACGGAAGGACGCGAAATGAGTAACGGAGGAGTGATGATGAAGCGATTGTTGACGACGTTCGCGATGGCGGCTGCGCTGGCGACTCCCGCGATGGCTCAAAACACGGGAACGACCAACATGGACATTCTCCGCCAGAAGATCAAGGCGGACAAGAAGCTGGTCGTCGCGGCGAACCTCAACCTCACCGACGCCGAAGGGGCCGCCTTCTGGCCTGTGTACGACGCGTACCAGAAAGACCTGCAGCAGATCAATCAGCGGCTGGCCGCGGCGATCGGGGCGTATGCCGACGCGTACAACAAGGGGCCGGTCACCAATGACGCGGCGAAGGCGCTTCTCGACCAGGCGCTTGCGGTCGACGACGCCGAGGCGCAGCTGAAAAAAGCCACCGTGCCGAAGGTCATGGCCGCGCTGCCCGCCGTGAAGGCGGCCCGCTACATCCAGATCGAGAGCAAGATTCGAGCGGCCATCCGCTACGAGCTGGCCGCAAACATTCCGCTCGTCCAGTAACGGTCGCCTCGGGAACCGTTTACCAACACGGCGATTGCGCTCGTCGCGAAGTTCTGAGCGGCTCGACAGGAGGCAGAGATTCTCCATGTCATCAATCCGTATCGCCGCCGTCGTGGGTGTCGCCGCCGTCATGCTGCCGATGGCTGCGTCGAGCGCGGGAACGATGCCACCGGACATCCAGCAGTACCTCCTGCAGGCGGCGAAGTTTACAGGGGCTGATACGGCGTCCATCGAGAATGGGACGGTCATCGCGAAGGTGATGCCGGGCAGTGATGACACCGAGGTCATGACGGTTGCGGCCGTGAAGATCCGCGCGACGCGCGAACAGGTTGTCGGGTACTACGGGCAGATGATCGCGTACGTCGATGGCGAGGTGACCAAGGCATTCGGCCGGTTCAGCAAGCCGCCGAGCCTGGCGGACGTCAAGGATCTTTCGCTCGATCCGGACGAGATCGCGCATCTCAAGTCATGCAGGCCTGGTGATTGCGACCTCAGGATCGGCGGGGCGGGCCTCGACAAGATCCGCTCGTCGGTCAACTGGAACGCGCCGGACTCCGCAAGCCAGGTGAATGCCTTGGCGCGCCAGGGGATCGTCGAC
Source organism: uncultured Acidobacteriota bacterium (assembly GCA_963755195.1). Taxonomy (GTDB): domain Bacteria; phylum Acidobacteriota; class Vicinamibacteria; order Vicinamibacterales; family CAVVIG01; genus CAVQJU01. Next base: position 813,351 of record CAVWIZ010000006.1, read on the forward strand.
TACGTCGGTGCATATCTGAAGAGCGGCGACGCCGCGCTCGTGACTTACAACGACCGCTCCGAGCCTGTCAGCTTGAAAGCGCAGTGGCAGGGCCTGCTGGCGAACTCGCCGTACTTCCAGCAGTACAGCCCCGCGTTGCAAGAGTACCTCGATCAGTATCCGCGCAAGACGCTCCCTGGAGCCAGGGACGTCATCTATTGGGTGAAAGAAGACTACACCGGTCTGAAGCCGGTGACGAGTATCGTGCACGGCGTGATCTACCAGGCCCCTGACCATCCGGACCGTACGGTCGTGCTGCAGAAGCAGCTGTATGCCAGTCATTACTACGACGGTTCCTTTGCCGTGGCGAATATCGTCAGCACGTCCGAAGGCGGCGCGACAGTGACCTACCTGCTCTACGCCAACCGCTCGCGGGGCGACTTGCTGAAGGGTGGGTTTGGCGGCCTCAAACGGAAGGTCGCCCGCGACCAGGCGAAAAAGGGAGCGGAGCAGACGCTCGGCACGATCAAGACCGTGCTCGAGCGAGCTGCCGCGGGCGCACAATGACCCGGCGAGAACGAGAAGGAAGCCTGTGAGCGACGAAAAAGAGGAGCCCTCCGATCGTCGTCGTGCGCTGTCGCCGGTTCTGGGCTGGGACGGGTCTCTGCCCCTGTCCGCGACGGTCAAGGTCCAGTTCGGCGCCTGCTCTCACGCCGGGAAAGTGCAGCCGGTCAACGCCGACCACTACCTGGTGGTCGAGCTTGGCCGCCATCAGGGAACGCTCCTGACCAGCCTTGCGAGCTCGGACCTGCCGGCCCGCTTCGATGAGTACGCGTACTGCATGCTGGTGGCGGACGGTCTGGGTGCGTTGGGGGCCGGCGCCGTCGCCAGCCGCGTCGCCATCAGCACGTTCGCGCACCTGGCGGTTCATTTCGGGCGCTGGAACGTGCGCGTCGATGCGCCAACCGCCGCAGAAATCGTCGAGCGCGCCGAATGGTTCTACGAGCGCGTCCACGACGCCATCGTCAAGCGATCGCGCGCCAACCCGGTCTTGTCCGACATGGCCACCACCTTGTCGGCCGCCTACAGCGCGGGCGACGAGCTCTTTCTCGTGCACGTCGGACATTCCCGGGCGTACCTCTACAGAGACGGAGATCTGACGCAGCTCTCGAGCGACCAGACGGCGCCGCAGCAGCCGATCCACACCAGCGGCCCGTGGCCGGTGGACCGGCTGCACCGACGATCTGACCCACATTCTGACCGACACCCTTGGCGGCCGGATTGATGGACCGCGTATCCACACGGACCATTTCAGGCTGTGGGACGGCGACAGCATTCTTCTCTGCACCAATGGCCTGACCGACGAGGTTGCCGACGAGGCCATCGCCGATGTGCTCGCGCTCGGCCGCAATCCCGAGGAGCAGTGCCAGGCCCTGGTGGATCTTGCCCTGCGAGGCGGAGGTCAGGACAACGTCACGGCCGTCCTGGCCCATTACACCGTCCCAAATCCCGCGATCGCCAAGCCCTGAAGCTCGCGGCAATCCCCAGCTCTGTTACACTGCCCGATACGCTCGGCTCAGCCGAGCCGCCTGCGCTCTCACCGGAGATACCCATATGGTTCTGCGATCAAGGTTGACGCGTGTGCTGGCGGCGGTCGTCCTCGCCGGCCTTCCCGCCTGTGCGGCCGCCCCACTCGACAAGCGGATTGAAGGCGGACCGGTGGATGCGGGCGCCGGGTCTCTGACACAAGCCAGAAGATTCCTCGAGGGACGATGGTCGCTGCAGTCCTTCGAAGTCCGCTCGCCAGGAAAGCCCCTCGTCCAGCTGAAGGGGTCGGGCACGCTGACCTACGACGAATTCAGCAACCTCACCATAGAAATCCGCGCCGATCGCGCGTCGTCGGATCTGCTCAGAGCATCGGGCATCGACATCCGCGACGACGGCCTCATCTCGTCCAGCGGCCGGACGGCCGTGGACATGCCGAATCGGACGCTCACGTACGTCATCCAGGGCCAGCCGGCTGCTGGCCGTGGTCCGCTGGCGCTGAACCGTCCCCGCCATTGGCAGGTTGAGGGTGATGTGCTGACGACTGACGACGAAGGACGACGCCGGCAATGCGATGTCGGTTTCCGTGTGGAAGAAGGTCGTGCCTTGAGAGGAGGCTCTCCCGTGCGCGCTCTGTCTCTCACCGTGATCGGTCTCTATCTCTGCGCCGCCGTACCAGCTCGTTGCCCAACAGGCCCCAAGCGCCGGAGCGCCTGAGACGTTCAGCGCGAAGGGGCAGGCCGAGAACGCCGCGGGCGCTTCCGTGTCGGCGCCGATTCAGATTCACCTCGAGCGCTATACACCAGACTTCGACCGCACCGCCGTCCAGGAGGCGCTGAGGGTCGGCGGATATCCTGGATTCGTCCCGGCGCTCAGGAAAGCGCCCGATGTGGGATACGTGGAACTGCTCGGCCGGAGATCCACGATTCGATGGGCGCGGCAAACCCCATCCGGCACTGGCCGGACGATCGTCGTCGTCACCGACAAGCCGGTGGCTTTCATCGGCGGGCAGGGAGGCACGAAGTCGCGCGCCGGCTACGAAGTGGCGGTGATCCAGTTGAAGGTTGACGGCAGCGGGAGCGGCACCGGAACGATGGCGGCGGCCGCGCGCGTCAAGCCGGGCGGTGAAGCCGGCGTCCAGATTGACGACTACGCCGAGGTGCCGGTTACGCTGGTCGGTGTTACACGCAAGTAGCCGAGCTCATGTGCCGATTCTGCATAGTCGCCGCGGCTGCGCGGGCGGTACCATCTACGGTTGGCTACTCGACATGTCGTTGGTTGTGGCCTGACGCCGGGTAAAGCGCCGGGTAAAGAAAGATAGTAGGAGGAGGACGTATGAAACGACTGATGTGCGCGGCGTTGGCGGCGGCCTGTGTGTGGCCATTCGCCGGCACGGCGATGGCTCAAGTCAAGACGCTCACGGGCGAGACGAAGACGGTCACCGCCACCGTCGAGGCGATCGAGCGGAGTACACGCTCGGTCACGCTCAAAGAGCAGAATGGTGAGTACACCGAAATCAGCGTGCCGACCGACGTGAAGCGCTTCGACACATTGAAGGTCGGCGACAAGATCACCGCGAAGTACTACGAAAACATCGTGCTGCGCCTGAAGGCGCCGGGCGAGAAGGCGAAGGACACCGACAGCGCGGCTCTTACGCCTGGCACCGGCGCGAAGGTCGGGGGCACGGCCGCCCTCCAGCGCACCATCACGGCGACGATCACCAATATCGATCCCAAGGTGCCGTCGATCTCTTTCAGCGGACCGAACGGCTGGAAGTACAGCTCGCGCGTCGAAGACAAAGAGGCGCTCAAGAAGGTCAAGGTCGGCGATCGCCTCGACATCACGTGGACGATGGCGGTGCTGATCTCCGCCGACGCTCCCAAGTAGGGCTCGAATGACGCGAGGTTCCGCGAAGACGACGGCGATTGCCCTGTGCACCCTGGCAACGATCTGGCTGTGCGCCGTCGTCGTCGTGCAGGGCGCGAAAATCAAGACGCGCGCGGAAGCTGATCCGAAGTTCAGCTTCCGCGACGTCAAGACGTGGGCGTGGCATCCCTCCGGCACCGGCGAGGTCATCGTGGCGCGGTCGTCCAAAGACGATCCCGCGCCGGTCAAGAAGCTCGTGGACCCGATGATCACGGCCGCGGTGGCGCGCGAGCTGGGTCTCGTCGGGTTGATGCCGGCGGCGGCCGGACAACAACCGGAGATCACGGTCCACTACTACCTGCTCGTGACGGTCGGGATGAACGCGCAGGTGATGGGGCAATTCCTGCCGGCCGTGCCTTTATGGGGCGTGCCCCCCTTTGCGGGTGGGACTTCGTCCCTCGACATCATCACGCGCGGCTCTCTGGTGCTCGACGCTTCCTCGCCGTCGCTCGGCCGAGTGGTCTGGCGCGGCGTCTCGCAGACGGACGTCGACGAGAGCCGGTCCGACGCCGAACGCGAGGCGATCATTCGCGATGCCGTCCACGACCTCGTCAAGCGACTGCCGCTGAAGAAGAAGTAGGGACATCACGATGCACTGGGCTACCCGCCGGCGGTTTCTGACGCCATTCGAATTGTGCCTGCTCGCGCTGATGGCCGCGGCCGTCTCGCCCGTGAGCGCGCAGAGCGCCAAGAAGCCGCCGACCACGCCGAAACCCCCAGCGACCGCCACACGAGCAAATCCCATTGCCACTCAGAAATGGATAGGCGACTTTGATGGCATGGCGAAGCGTCGCGTGATCCGGATTCTCACGCCGTACAGCAAGACGGGCTATTTCATCGACAAGGGCGTCCAGAGGGGCGTGGTGTACGACGCGGGCGTCAAGCTCGAAACCGAGCTCAACACGAAGCTGAAGACCAAGCCGGCGACCAAGATCCACGTGGTCTTTCTGCCGACGTCGCGGGACGACCTGCAGCAGGCCCTGGTCGAGGGGCGTGGGGACATCGTCGCTGCCAACGTCACCGTCACGCCGGAGCGGGCGAAGGTGGTGGATTTCGCAGTCCCGGGAAAGACCGACGTGCGCGAGATTGTCGTCACCGGTCCCGGCGCACCTGTGATCAACACGGTTGACGATCTGAGCGGCAAGGCCGTCCACGTCCGCGACAGGAGCGTTCAGTTCGAGAGCCTGACGGCGTTGAACGCGAGCCTCAAGCAGAAGGGCAAAGCCCCGGTCGTCATCAAGACGGTTCCGCTGTCGCTTGAAGACGAAGACATCCTCGAGATGGTCAACGCCGGATTGCTGAAGGCGACCGTCGTCGACGATTACATTGGCGAATTCTGGAAGCAGGTGCTGCCGAACCTGACGCTTCGCCCGACCGTGAGCGTCCGTGAGAACGCCGCAATCGCGTGGGCCGCCCGGAAGGGCAGCCCGAAGCTCATGGCGGTGTTGAACCCGTTCATCACAGCGAACAAGCAGGGCACGCTGTTCGGCAACCAGCTCCTTCAGAAATACCTGAAGAGCGCGAAGTTCGTGAAAAACGCGACCGCCTCGGAGGAGCTGCGGAAGTTTCAGGCCGTCGTCGAATTGTTCAAGAGGTATGGCGGTCAGTACAACCTCGACTATCTGCTGATGATGGCGCAGGGATTTCAGGAGTCGGGGCTCAATCAGGACGCGAAGAGTCATGTGGGCGCGATCGGGGTCATGCAGGTGATGCCCGCAACGGGTAAGGAGTTGAAAGTCGGCGACATCACCCAGATCGACGCGAACATCAACGCCGGCGTGAAATACATCCGGTTCATGATCGACCAGCAGTTCGCCAACGAGCCGATCGACACGCTCAACAAGGGCCTGTTTGCGTTCGCGGCGTACAACTGTGGCCCCGGCCGTCTGCGCTCCCTTCGCAGGGAAGCCGCGACCAAGGGGTTGAACCCGAACGTCTGGTTCAACAACGTGGAGCGAATCGCCGGTCAGCGCGTCGGGCGTGAGACCGTGCAGTACGTGAGCAATATCTACAAGTACTACGTGGCCTACTCGCTGATGCAGCAGGAGCAAGAGGAAAAAGCCAAAGTGCGCCAGGGCGTCGCTGGAAATTAGCCCCGACGCCGAACCTGCCCACCCGCTCAGTCGGGCGACATCCCCGGAGCCTCGAGCAGTTTGTAGCCGAACTGCTTCACGGTTACCAGCGCCTTCGACAGCAGCGGAAGTTTCTCGCGAAGGCGCCTCACGTGCACGTCCACGGTTCGCGTGCCGCCCGTATAGCGGTAGCCCCAGACATCGGTGAGCAGGAGGTCGCGCGACAGCACCCGTCCGCGGTGCTGCAGCAGATACTCGAGGAGCAGAAACTCCTTCGCGGTGAGCGCAATCTCGACGCCGGCGACCGACACGGTGTGTTGCTCGGAGTCGACGGCAATCGGTCCGTAGGTGACGGTCCGGCCGGGAAGCGGCGCCACGCGTTTCGCGCGGCGCAGCAGCGCGCGAACCCGCGCCACGAGCTCGTTCGGACTGAAGGGCTTCGCGAGATAGTCGTCGGCGCCGAGCTCCAGCCCGACGATGCGATCCGATTCTTCGGCGCGCGCCGTCAGCATGATGATCGGGATGGCGGCGGTCGTCTCGTTCGAGCGCGCGACGCGGCAGATCTCGAGGCCGTCCACTTGAGGCAGCATCAGGTCGAGGATCAGCAGATCGGGCGGCCGCGCCGCAAGGACGGCAAGGGCGTCGCGTCCGCTCGTCAGCACCTCGGTCGAAAACCCCGCCTTGTCGAGGTAGTGCACGACGAGCTTCGCGATGTCCGGATCGTCCTCGACCACGAGCACACGCGTCACGACGACATTCTAGTAGAGGTTAGAGGCCCTAACCTCTAACCCCTAGCCCCCAGGCCCTAGCCCCCAGGCCCTAGCCCCTATATGATCCCTCGGTGCCCCTTCTTGCCGTTCTCGTCGCCCTGCTCGCCGCGGCGACGCCGCATCTGCGGATGGCGACGAGCGCGAGCGCGGCCGAAGCGACGCGGGGGGCGACCGTCAGGCTCTTCGTCGACGTGATTCCCGATCCGAAGGTGCACGTCTACGCGCCCGGCGCCAAAGACTATCTTCCGATCGCACTGGCGCTCACGCCGCCCGCGGGCGTCACGGTCGGCAAGCTCGCGTATCCAAAGTCGCAGGACCTGTACTTCGAGCCGCTGAACGAGCACGTGCCGGTGTACCAGACGCCGTTCCGGCTCGAGCAAGCAATTAGACTGAGCCCGTCGCTCAAGGTCGGGCAGAAGGTGACCGTGACGGGCGTGCTGAACTACCAGGCCTGCGACGATGTAATTTGTTTCAAGCCGGTGTCGGTGCCGGTCAGTTGGACAGTAACCGTGAAGTGAGCGGGTAGCCCCAGACGAGGCCCAGCGCGATCGACACGCAGCCGACGACGAGCGACATCGCCCGGACGAGCGTGCGGTTTGCTCCCATCCGTGCGAGCGGCCACCCGAGGAGTCCCGACAACGCGGCCATCCCCAGCGTCGATCCCAGTCCGAACAACGCCATGTAGGTAATCCTCGCCGTCGTGGACGTCAGCGTCGCGAGCACGAGCGCCGTCAGCGCGCCGCTGCCGGCAAGGCCGTGCACGGCGCCGACCAGGAGCGGCCGGCGGGCGAGCGTCCATCGTCCGACGTGGACGTGCGGCGTCGCACCAGGATGGTTGTGCACGAGGCGGCCGTGATGGTGTTCGTGCGCGGGGCCGATGCGACCCTGTCGCACGGCCAGGACGACGGCGCGAAGCCCGAGGCCGACGAGCATGATGGCGACGAACAGCTCGAACAGATCCGACACGCGCGCCGGCATCTCCGCGCGCAGGACGACCAGCGCGGCGCCGACGGCCACGAGCGCCAGCGTGTGGCCGAGCCCCCAGAAAGCGCCGAGCATCGCGGCGCGATAGCTGCTGCTCCGTTCGCCTGGCATGGATGTCACCAGCGTCGAGACGGCGGTCAGATGATCGGGCTCGAGCGCGTGGCGCATGCCGAGGAGCGACCCGAGCCCTGAGCTGGTGATGATCTCGAGTACTGGCATAATGGCGGCCGCCGGTATTCTAGCGTGAATGTCCTGAATCTTCTGCTTGTTGCGGTTGGCGGCGCGCTCGGATCGGTGGCACGCTTCTTACTCACCGCCTTCGTCCTGCGTGTTTCCGGATCGCTCTTCCCGCTCGGCACCTTCGCCGTGAACCTCGTCGGTTGCATTGCCTTTGGCTTGATCGCCGGCGCGGCCGAGCATCGTCTCCCGCTGGCGCCGGGGACGCGGCTGTTCCTCCTGGTCGGCCTGCTCGGCGGCTTTACAACGTTTTCGTCCTACGCCTTCGAAAGCTTCGCGCTCGTCCGCGAGGGTCAGTTTCTCTGGGCGTCCATCAATATCGCCGGACAGGTGGTTGCCGGACTGGCGGGCGCGTGGGTGGGCTACGTTCTGGCTAGCTGACAGGGCTCAGGGCTCAGGGCTACGGGCAGATGTAAGCGGGAAAGCCCTCAGCACTTAGCCCTCAGCCCTGATCAGGCTCGTGTAGCGCAGGTGCAGTTTCCAGACGCCTTCCTGCTTCAGATACACCCAGCTCTGTCGCGTTGGGTTCGCTTCGTGGCCGCGCAGGTTCACGACGGCGACGTTGCCATACGCGGCAATCTTCACCTCGTCGACCACAGCAAGCGGTCCCTTCTGCCGGCGCGCGATCGTGTTCAGCCACGTGTCGCGGGTGATCGAATCGCCCGCGGTCGTCATGCGCAGCGATTTCTCGGTGGAGAACTCCTTGTAGCTGTCGGGGTCGGCGTTCGAGAACGCTTGCATCAGCGCCTCCTGCGAACGCCAGATCGATGCTTCCTCGCCGGTTGCTGGTTTGAATGGCTCGATGTGTGTGTTCGGCAACGGACCTGACGGCGGTGGCGCATTCGGACGATTACCGATCCACGTCGTCTGCGCCGTGACGATGGTCCAGGTGCCGTTGCGCCTGGTCCAGATGCGAAGCGCGAGGTCGAGGTCGGTTTCGCTCGATCCTTCGATGCCGGTCACGATGGCGGTGTCGTCGTGGACTTCGACCACGACATCGTTCATTCGCGCGTAACCGGGACTGGCCTTGAGCGCCCGGATCTGCTCGGTGGTTTCGTATTGGCCGAGTCTGGTAATGCCTCGATATCCTGCAGCGTAGAACTGCACCACTCCCTGCCCGGTACGCGCCGCCTCGATGCGCTGATCCTCGACGCGCACGACGCTGCCGACGCGCGACTGCGCCGAGAGCCCAGCGAATGTGCCGAGCGCGACAGCGATGGCCACGAAACTCTTCGGCACTTTAGGTAATAGGCCCGAGCACCTTACGTGATCGCAGCGAGCACTCTACGTGATCGCATCAAGCACCTTGTTTGATCGCATGGAGCACGTTGTTCGATCGCGCTGAGCACCCTATCTGATCGTGCAGAGACTATGCTTCTCGGACCCCGTGGCTGCGGACGAGCAGGAAGTAGGCCGCGACGACGACCAGCAGCACGCCGCTGATGCCGATGACCTTCGGCGTGCCGATGATCGTCGCGAAGTAGCCGCTCGCGAGGCTGCCGAGCGGCATGCCGCCGCGGAACGCCACCATGTAGATGCTCATCACGCGGCCGCGCATGTCGTTGGGCGCGATGAGCTGCACGAGCGACGTCACGGTCGAGAACACCATCATCAGCGCCGCGCCGGTGAAGAAGAGCAGGAGGTAGCTCAGCCACAGCGTGCGCGACATGGCGAACGCCAGAATCAGGAGGCCGTAGATGGCCTGCATCAGCAGCGCCGTCAACCCCATCCTCGGAAATTTCCCGAGCCACGCCACGACCAGCGCGCCGACGATGGAGCCGGCGCCTGAAAACGCCATGAGGCGGCTGTACGTGCTCGCGTCGGCGTGAAACACGCTCTTCGCGAACACCGGTAGAAACGTCAGGATCGCAAACCCCAGGAACGTCGTCGCCGCCGCCAGGACGATGAGGGCGACGAGGCTGTCGTGGTGACGGACGTAGGAGAGGCCGCCCTGCAGCTCGTCGCGCATGCGCTTGGTGTGCACCGTCGGGATGTGCTTCACGTGCAGCGACATCAGCGTGCCGATGACGACGAGGAACGACAGCGCGTTGAGGAGGAAAGCCGCGTTCATCGCCTGCGGTTCGTTGTACCCCCATTTGAGGAACGCGGCGAGCGTGGCGGCGAAGAGCAGCGGGCCGAGCACGCGCGCCAGGTTGAACTGGATGGAGTTGAGCGCGACGGCATTCGGCAGATCTTTCTTGTCCACGAGCGACGGCAGCAGCGACTGATACGCCGGGCCGCCAAACGACTGCGCGACGCCGGTGACAAACGACAGCGCCAGGATGTGCCAGATCTGGACGACGTGGAAGTACATCAGGACGGCGAGCGTGCCCGAGGTCGCCATCTGGATGTACTGCGAGGCCATCAGCGTCTTGCGTCGGTCGTAGCGATCGGCGAACACGCCGCCGATGAGCGTGAAGAGGATGATCGGGAGCTGCTGCAGGAAGGCGTCGAGGCCGAGGAAGAACCCGGAATTGGTCAGCGTGTAGACGAGCCAGTTCTGCGCGACGATCTGCATCCACGTGCCGACGGCCGAACTGCAGGCGCCGATCCACTGGACGCGGAAGTCGCGATAGGTGAAGGCGGCCAGCATCCGCCGCATGCCGCGTGAAAACGTCGTGGATGGCCTGGCGTCGGCCTCGGCGGATGGGGCAACCTCGGGGGTTTTCGCGGCGGCGGTGTCTGGCAAAGGGGTTCTAAGCGTTTGTATTACAGGCCTTTAGGCCCAACTTTGTCATCTTACATTAAGTTCAGCTTGATCAGTCCGGAGAGCCGCGCTATAGTTCGCGTCGGTAGGCGAATAAAAAGCGAAAACCATGATGGCTTCTCCCGCGCGCGCTCGTCTCGAATCACTCCTGCATACGAAAAAACTCGATCGGACGCTTACGCAAGGTCCGCGTCCCGGCCTCGAATACGCTTCGACCGGGCACGCAGCGTTAGACGCCCGGTTGCAGGGCGGGGTCCCGCGCGGGCAGGTGTCCGAGCTCATCGGCCCCCGATCGTCGGGACGGACGAGCCTGTTGGTCCACATGTTGGCGGCGGCCACCGGGCGCGGCGAGCTGGTGGCGCTCATCGACGCGCTCGACATGTTCGACGTGGAGTCGGCGGCCACCGCCGGGATCGATCTCGATCGGCTGCTCTGGATCCGCGGCCACGTCGTGCCCAACCCCGGGCTGTGCCGCGATCTCAATCAGCGCGCCATGGTGCAGGCCATCCGGGCGTTCACGCTCGTGCTGCAGGCCGGCCGGTTCGGTCTGGTGGCGTTCGACGCGGGTGAAGCGCCCGCCGACGCCATTCGCCGGCTGCCGTTCACGACCTGGCTGCGGCTGCAGCGGATGGTCGAAGGCACCCAGACCGCTTGCCTGCTGGTCGGATCGGATCGGATGGCCCGCAGCGCGGCGGGGCTCACGCTGCACGCCCCCGCGCTCAGGAAAGCGCTGTAGCCCATGTACGCGTGTCTCTATCGGCCGCCCGGCCACTGTGACGACGATCAACGCAGATCTCACGACGATCAACGCAGAGATCGCAGAGCACGCAGAGAACTATCTGTACAAGACTCTGCGAACTCTGCGATCTCTGCGTTGGATGTTGTGAACGCCGTGAACGACCTCGTGGCGATTGCACAGGAGTGTTCTCCCCGCTATGAAAGTCACGAGAGCGGCGGTGTGGTGTCCGCCGTGACGATCGACGTGCGTGGGCTCGAGCGTCTGCTGGGCCGCCCGCGGACGATTGGCGAAGAGCTGCGTCGCGAGGCCGCCGAACGAGGCGTGCGCGCGCACGTCGCGGTGGCCGGCACGTGCACGGCGGCACTGGTGCTCGCGCTGGCCCGCCCCGGCCTGACCGTCGTCGATCCGGGAGCGCCTGCGGCCGGCGCGAGCATAGCGAGCGAAGGGAGCGGCCGAGCGCCCGTGAGCGGGGATGGGGCCCCGCGAACATTCGATAATGTCGCGGAAGCGCTGGCCCCGTTGCCGATCGAGATTCTCCAGACAATTGATCACGGCAACGATGACGACGATCAACGCAGAGATCGCAGAGCACGCAGAGAAAAACAACTTGTACAAAACTCTGCGGACTCTGCGGGCTCTGCGTTCAAATGTTGTGGTGCGAGCGCTGCGGTCACGGCGTTCAAACGTTGGGGTTTGAAGACGCTGGGCGAGATCGCCGCACTGCCGCCGGCCGATCTGTCGGCCCGGCTCGGGCGGCAGGGTCTCGTGTGGCAGGCCATCGCGCGCGGCGAAGACATCCGGCCGCTCGTGCCGGATGTGGCGGAAGAGCGGTTCGAGTCGTCCATGGCGCTCGAATGGCCGATCGAGGGCCTCGAACCGCTGTCGTTCGTTCTCACGCGGCTGCTCGAACCGCTGTCGGTCCGGCTCGAGCGCCGCGACCGCGGCGTGGCGGTGCTGCACGTGCAGCTCGGGCTGGTGACGAAGGAGACTCACGCGCGCCGCCTGCAGCTGCCCTCGCCGATGCGCGATGTCCGGACGCTCCGCACGCTGGCGCTCGTCGATCTCGAGTCGCATCCGCCGCCGGCTGCCGTCGATCGCGTGACGATCGTTGTCGATCCGACGCCGGGGCGGGTGCTGCAACACACGCTGTTTACCCGCCCGCATCCGACGCCCGAACAGCTGTCGACGCTGCTCGCGCGGCTCGCCGCCGTGATGGGCCAGGACCGCATCGGCGCGCCCGCCACGACCGATTCGTACCGGCCCGGCGTGTTCGAGATGAAACCCTTTGCGACCGAGCACGATCGCCACGATCAACGCAGCCACGATCACCGCAGTGCACGAGACGACGATCAACGCAGAGATCGCAGAGATCGCAGAGAAAATATCTTGGAAGAAAACTCTTTAGAAAAATCTGCGGGCGCTGCGAGCGCCGCGGTGAATCGTGATGCCCTAGCCACGAGCCACGACCCGCCGTCTGCGTTGACCATCGTGCCGCCCTCAGCCCTGAGCCCTCAGCCCTTCGCATCGGCTTTGCGTCGCTGCCGCCAGCCCGTCCCCGCGCGCGTGGCCGCGGATGCGGCCGGCCGGCCGGTGCGTGTGACGACCGACCGTCGCGGGTTCGCGGGGGGATCGGTGATGACCGCGTCAGGACCGTGGAGAACGTCTGGGGAATGGTGGGTAGGAGGGACGGGAGGGGCAGGAAGGGCGGGACAGGCAGAGGCAGGAGACGGGCGGGGCGGGAAGGGCGGGACAGGCAGGATGGGATCGCGACGAGTGGGACGTCACGCTCACCGACGGCGGTGCGTATCGCATCTTCCTGGATCACGTCACGTGCGGCTGGTTCATCGATGCCATTTGCGACTGAGCACGACCGAGCACGACCGATCAATTACCCAATTACCCAATTACCCAATTACCCAATTACCAGGTTCCCCAATCGTGTACGTCGAGCTTCACGCCTCGTCCGCGTTCAGTTTTCTTCAGGCCGCTTCGCTCCCTGAAGCGCTTGTCGATCGCGCCGCCGATCTCGGGTACCCCGCGCTGGCGCTGCTCGATCGCGACGGCGTCTACGGCGCGCCGCGCTTTCACAAGGCCGCGATCGCGGCCGGGCTTCGGCCCATCATCGGAGCGGAACTGACGATCGCAGCGACAGGAGAGGCTGGTAGTCCCTTCCGGCCTTCCCTGCCCTCGTCTTTTGTGCTTCCCGTCCTCTGCGAATCGCAGGAGGGCTATCGCAATCTCTGCCGGCTGATTACGCGCATGAAGCTCGGCGCCCCCGCCCCGGGGTCCCCGCCGCGCACGCCTGCGCGGTGGGGTGGCAAGGGCGAGGGCGCCCTCACGCTGGAGGATCTGGACGGCCATGTCGGCGGCCTCGTCGCGCTCGCCGGCCGCGCCACGCTCGTCGGTCATCGGTACGGCGTCGGCGGCCTCGTCGATCGCCTTGTGGGTCTGTTCGGCCGTCAGGGCCTCTACGTCGAGCTGCAGCGTCATCGCCGGCGCGACGAAACCACGGACAACGAGGCGCTCGTCGAACTGGCGTCGGCGTTTCGCCTGCCCGTCGTGGCGACCGGCGGCGTCCGCTTCGCGGCGCCCGACAGGCGTCCGTTGTTCGACGTCCTCACCTGCATCCACCACCACACGGATTTGTTGCGCGCGGGGCGGCGGCTGGCGCCGAACGCCGAACGGTATTTGAAGGCGCCGGCCGAGATGGCGGCGCTGTTTCACGACTGTCCCGATGTGGTGGCGCGCACGAGCGATCTCGCCGACCGGCTGCAGTACACGATGGCGGATCTCGGCTACCGGTTTCCCGATTACCCCGTGCCGCCTGGCGAAACGCAGGCGACATTCTTGCGAAAGATCACCGACGTCGGCGCGCGCGAGCGGTATCGGCCGTATCACGACCGCGCCCGCGCGCAGATGGCGCGCGAGCTCGATCTCATCGAGAAACTCGCTCTCTCCGGCTACTTCCTCATCGTCTGGGACATCGTCAATTTCTGCCGGCAGCACGACATCCTCGTGCAGGGGCGCGGGAGCGCGGCCAACAGCGCCGTGTGCTACAGCCTCGGCATCACGGCGGTCGATCCGGTCGGCATGGATCTCCTGTTCGAGCGGTTCCTGTCGGAGGAGCGCGGCGAGTGGCCGGACATCGATCTCGATTTGCCGAGCGGCGACCGGCGCGAGCGCGTCATCCAGCATGTGTACGAAAAATACGGACGGCTGGGAGCGGCCATGACGGCGAACGTCATTACCTATCGCGGCCGCAGCGCGGCGCGCGAAGTGGGGAAGACGCTCGGGTTCGAGGCGGCGCAGATCGACCGTCTGGCGAAGGTGTTGAATCATTTTGAATTCCGCGATCCGGCCGACACGCTGCCGCGGCATCTGTCGGCAGTCGGCCTCGATCTGGATTCGGAGCGCGTGCGGCTGTTCGCCCGGCTCTGGGGCGAGATGCAGGACCTGCCGCGGCATCTCGGCCAGCATTCCGGCGGCATGGTCATCTGTCAGGGGCAGCTCGACGCGGTCGTGCCGCTCGAAAACGCCAGCATGCCCGGCCGCGTCGTCGTCCAGTGGGACAAGGACGACTGCGCCGACATGGGGATCGTCAAGGTCGATTTGCTCGGCCTCGGGATGATGGCCGCCCTGCAGGATGCGATGACTTTGGTGAACGGCACTGCCACGATCACCGCCGCGCCCGCGGAGCCCGCCACGACGATCAACGCAGAGCACGCTGAGTCCGCAGAGAATTCTTTTGGAAAGATTTCCTCTGCGAGCTCTGCGATCTCTGCGTTCAATTGTCGTGATCGTCGTGTCATCGATCTGGCGCATCTGCCGCCGGACGATCCGGCTGTCTACAAAATGCTCCAGGAGGCCGACACCATCGGCCTCTTTCAGGTCGAGTCGCGTGCGCAGATGGCGACGCTCCCGCGCTTGAAGCCCGCCTGCTTCTACGACATCGTCGTGCAGGTGGCCATCATCCGGCCCGGACCCATCGTCGGGCAGATGGTGCATCCGTATCTGAACCGCCGTGCGGGGCGCGAGCCGGTGCAGTATCCGCATCCGTCGCTCGAGCCGATCCTCGCGCGCACGCTCGGCGTGCCGCTCTTTCAGGAGCAGTTGCTGCGGATTGCCATGGTGGCGGCCGGCTTTACCGGCGGCCAGGCCGAAGATCTGCGCCGCGCCATGGGCTTCAAGCGCTCCGAACAGCGCATGAAAAAAATAGAAGCCCAGTTACGCGAGGGGATGGCCGCGCGGGGCATTACCGGCGAGGCGGCCCAGCAGATTATCACGTCGATTGCGTCGTTTGCGCTCTACGGTTTTCCCGAATCGCACGCGGCCAGCTTCGCGCTGCTCGCGTATGCCAGCGCGTTTCTCAAGGCGCATTACCCGGCGGCGTTCTACACCGCGCTCCTGAACAACCAGCCGATGGGGTTTTACCATCCGTCCACGCTCGTCAAAGACGCGCAGCGCCGCGGCGTCCGCTTCCATCCCATCGACGTCCAGGTGTCGGCATGGAACTGCACCGTGGAAGAAGACGGCGCGATTCGGCTGGGGCTGCGGTATGTGAGCGGGTTGCGGCAGCAGGTCGGCAACCGCATTGCGGGCGCATCCCATCCTGCCCGTCCAGCCCCTCCCGCCCTTCCTGCCCATTCCGCCCGTCCAGCCTCTTCTTCTTCCCCCGTGTGCCCCAAATGCGGGTGCGACGATCCGTCGATGATCGAAGTGGAGGAGGCGTGCGCGTTCTGCAACAACTGCTCGCACGACTGGCTTGTCGCGCCGAAGCGGCCAGGAATCGCAGGCCCCGAAAGCGGGCCTGGCGCGCCGAAGCGGCAGGGAGTCGCAGGCCGCGAAGGCGGCCGGTTCGCCTCCCTCGACGATCTGGTCGCGCGCACCGGCCTCCGCCGCGACGAGCTCGTCACGCTGGCCGACATCGGCGCGTTGAACATGTTCGGATACGACCGGCGGTCGGCGTTGTGGCAGGCCGAGCAGGCGGTCCGCCCCTCAGGCGAACTATTCGACACGACGCGACAACGACGATCAACGCAGAGATCGCAGAGCACGCAGAGAACGCTTTTCTTGAAGATCTAAATTCTGAAGACTCTGCGGACTCTGCGATCTCTGCGTTAAACGTCGTGGACGATAACGCACCGCTCCGCCCGATGACCGAAGCCGAGCGGCTCGTGGCGGATTATGCGGGAACGGGCCTGACCCTCGGCCGCCATCCCATGGCGCTCCGGCGCGACGACCTCGCGATGCGGGGGGTGCTGCGCGCCTGCGATCTGCGCACGGCACGGCAGGGCCGCCGCGTGCGCGTCGCCGGCATGGTGATTACCCGCCAGCGGCCGGGCACGGCGAAAGGGTTCGTGTTCCTCACGCTCGAGGACGAAACCGGCGTCGCCAACATCATCGTGCGTCCAGATCTGTTCGCCCGCGATCGGCTCGTTATCGTCGAAGAGCCGTTCCTCCTCGTCGACGGAGTCCTGCAGAACCAGGACGGCGTCACCTCGGTGCGCGCGGAGCAGGTGCGGGGCTTGCCCGGCGGCTCCGGCGACGTTGACTTCGATGCCCACGACTTCTATTGATGCGATTACAAAGGGCTGCCCTGCACTGTCTGGCAGAATCGTCGCTCCACCCCGCAATTCCGTCATTGCCGTGCGTCGTCTTGGCACAGCACGACTCACAACTGCGCCCGCCCGCACGATTTGCCGCTGGCATTGCGCTTGCCCTGTGCACGGCATCGGTTCTCGCGTCGCACGCAGACTTTCGTGGGGGAGGATGTCATGACAGGGATAGGTACGCACGACGTCGAACCGGTTGGCGCCTCGATGACGGAACATCCGGTGCAGGTGATGACGACGACCATGCGGATTCAGAAGCTGGTCATCGACCGGCCGGCCGTGGTCGCGTATTTCCAGAACATCTCGGCCAGCAAGCAGGAGATTGCGCTCGTCCACGCGCTCGAAGTGGGCGTGAAAGAACTGGCCGCGCGCCGCGAGCGATTCAAGTCGCCCGTCTAACGACGACCGGGGCCTGCTGACGTGGGCCCCGGACGAAAGGGGCGCACCGCTGGGCCCCTCCTTATCTAATACTCCCGTAAATCGCGCGCGGCCGGACTCCAGGCCACTCCAACAGCAGGCCGTCGGGGGGCGGAAGTATAATTCTGCCCCATGATGATTGCTGCGCTTGCCCTCTTGTCCCTGCTGGCCGGAGGGAGCATTTCCGGCGTCGTCCATGATTCCACCGGCGGAGTGGTGTCCGGCGCCGTTGTCGTCGTGCGCGTCGGAGGCACCGAACAGCGCGTGACCACGGGACCAGACGGCCGGTTCACTGCGGACGCGCCCGACACCGGTCAGCTGACGGTTATCGTCAGGGCCGGAGGGTTCGCCGAGAAGACGACGCAGGTGCCGGCCGCACACACAGGCGACCTGGACGTGGTGCTCGACCCGGCGACCCTTCTTGAAACCATCACCGTGACGCCCACCCGCAGCGAGCAGCGCCTGGGCGATATCCCGGCGAGCGTCAACGTCGTCACGCGCAGGGAGATCGAAGCATCGCCGGCGCTCGTCGCCGACGACGTGCTCCGGCAGGTGCCGACGTTCAGCCTCTTCCGCCGCACCAGCAGCCTCGTCGCGCAGCCGACCACGCAGGGCGTGTCGCTACGCGGAATCGGACCGAGCGGGCAGAGCCGGACGCTCGTCATGCTCGACGGCATTCCCTTCAACGATCCGTTCGGCGGCTGGGTGTACTGGACGCGAGTGCCTCTGGACAGCGTGGACCGCATCGAAATGACCGACGGTGCCACCTCGAGCCTGTACGGGAACTACGCGATGGGCGGCGTCATCAACATCATCACGGCCCGGCCCACGCGAGGGATGATCGATTTCAAGACGCAGTACGGGAATCAGGGCAGTCCGAAATTCGACTTCCAGGCGGCCAACAGGTGGAACAAGCTGGGCGCGCTCGTCGAAGGGAGCTTCTTCAAGACGGATGGATTCCCCATCGTTGCGCCGATCGAACGCGGGCCGATCGACAACAACGCGAATGTGGACTATCGCAACGTGAGCGCCAAGGTCGAATATGCGCCATCGGACCGCGTCAACACCTTCTTCCGCGCCGGCTACTTCAGCGAGAATCGCAACAACGGGAAGGTCGGCGAGCTCAACGACGCGCGCTGGACGACAGTCAACGGCGGCGTCCGGCTCCGGTTGCCGGACGGAAGCGACGTGCAGGGCCGCGTGTACGTCGATGTGTCGCGATCCCATTTCAACTTCCTGGCCGTGACGAACCCGGCCACGACCCGTAACCTCGTTCGTCTCGCCACCGATCAGCATGTTCCGACCAACGGTGTCGGCACCACGGTGTCCTGGACGAAGACCCTGAACCGATCGAACGTGCTCAGCGCCGGCGCCGACTGGCGCTGGATCGACGGCGACAGCCAGGAAGGCGCGTACGTCGCGGCGGTTCCCCAGGTGATCATTCCGCCGGTGACGATCGCGTCCGTCCTGTCGGTCCAGCGCGTATCGGGCGGCACCCAGCAGCTTTCGGGTGCGTTTCTCCAGGACATCTTCACGCCGGTTTCCCGATTGGTGATCACGCTGAGCGCCCGCGTCGATCACTGGCGCAACTACGACGGCCACAACCTGGAAACCACGGTATCGACCGGGCTGCCTACGGCCAACAACCGGCCGTCCATTCCCGAACGAGTCGATACGGTCGTCAGCCCGCGGGCCGCGGCGATCTACCACGTGACGGATCGCGTCAGCATCTGGGGCGCGGCGAATTTCGGATTCCGCGCGCCGACGCTCACCGAGCTGTACCGTCAGTTCTCGGTCGGTGCCATCACGACGCGTCCCAACGATCAGCTCGGGCCCGAGCGCCTGAAGGGCGGCGAAGCGGGCATTACCGTCGCGCCGACGCCGAACGTCACGGCCCGGCTGACGTGGTTCAACAACTACGTCAGCGATCCGGTGTTGAACGTGACACTCAATGCGACGACGGCGCAGAAACAGAACCTGGGCCAGACCCGCATCCGCGGTGTGCAGACGGACGTTGAATATCGCGTCGGTTCGTCCTGGCGCGTGTCTGGCGCGTACGTCTACGACGAGGCGAAGGTCACGGACGGCGGCGTGGCGAACGCGGCGCTGGTGGGCAAGTACGTGCCGCAAGTGCCGCTCCACCACGCCACGTTCCAGGTGGCCTACTCGAACCCGAAGTACGCGAGCCTCGCGCTGTCGGTGCAGACGATGTCGTTGCAGTACAACGACGACCAGAACGTCCAGTTCATACCAGCTGCCACGCTGGCCGAAGCCGGATACAACTCGTTCACAGGGCCCGGGCTGCCGGGCTACGCATCGGTCGATTTCACGGCCCTGCGGGATGTGGGGCGCAACGTGCAGGTGTTTTTTGGCGTCCAGAACATGTTCGACCAGGTGTCGTTCGTGCAGACCAACCCTTCGACGACCGGCACGCCACGCCTGATGAACGGCGGCGTGCGGGTGCGATGGTCGGGACGGTAATCGACACCGATGACTGCCGCGCATGCAGCTCCCGCAGAGAATTACCTAAGAGAGTTGTAAGCACCACGGCCTGCGATCTCCGCGTGCAACGCGATGAGATCACCGCGGGAGATCACCGCGGTTAACGTGACGTCAGACAGGCACGTCGGCGGAAGCACCAACTCCGAAGGAGCAGGTGAAGCTCCGAAAAATCGGAGTCGAACTTCCGATTCTCCGCCCGCTTTCTGGACCGATTGAGCGATTCCCCGCCAATTCTTGGAATAGAGACGCTCCTACGGTTTCGCCGGAAGCGGCATGAAGACTGCTGACGAAGCAAGTCAGGAAAATGAGAGTGTCATCCAATTTTCCGTATGCGGAGTCGGGGATGCCCCTGTCACCCATCACAGTGCGCAAGTCGGGCGGAGGGCGGTAATACAATAGCGGACAGCGTGCCACGCTTGTCATATCCCGGATTCAGAGGCGACGCACTCTGACGTCTTCAATCGAAAGGAAACGTTCATGTGGAAACGAATCGTCGTGATGGCTTTTCTCGTATCGTTGACGGCAGTGCCCGCCTTCGCTCAGGAACCGAAGGCTGAAGTTGGCGTCTTCTTCGGTTGGGTTTTCTCGGATGGCGTCAGCGGCGACAACTTCAGGGCCGCGAACGGGAACATCTACAACCGCGTCGATCCGAAAGACTCCTTCGGCTGGGGCCTCGATGTCGGCGTCATGGTGGGACCGAATGCCGAGGTGGGCTTCATCTACGCCAACCAGCCCACGACGCTGCAGGTCAGCGGAACCACAACGACGGACGTCGGCGACCAGACCACCAACAGTTACCACGGCTACGTCGGCTACAACTTCGGTGAGTCGAGCGCCAGACTGCGTCCGTACTTCGTTGTTCGGCCTTGGCGCGACGAGTTATAGCGACGTCAGCTATACGTCGACGACGGGACCGCGGACCCGCACGATCCCCAGCGCCTCGCGATTCTCCACCACCTGGGGCGCGGGCGTGAAAGTGTACGGGACCGGGCACGTCGGCGGCCGGTTCGGTGTGCGCTGGACACCGACCTACATCAAGTCCGACGCGACCGGCTATTGGTGCGACCCCTACTGGGGCTGCTATCTCGTCGGCAACGCGCAGTACGCCAACCAGTTCGACATCAACGGCGGCGTCACCTTCCGCTTCTGACGGAATTCGGCCATGGAGCCACCGAGGCGCGGAGAAATCCTGACGGATTCTCAGCGTCTCGGTGGCTCAGTGGCTCGTCCTGCGCGCCTCCCATTTGTCTCCTCGCGCGCGAATTCTCGCTAGACCAGTTTTCGTTTCTCTGTAGCTCTGGATTCTGAGCCTGCGGCTGGCTATCACGAAGACACGAAACACACGACGAAGGACTCTCCACGGCTGAGGATGCCGCGAAAGACGATCAAGCAGAGAGATCACAGAGATCGCAGAGTGACGCGTCGATTCGACGCGGCCGGCCGGCAAGCCGGCCCGGGCGGCAGGTTGAGAGAATCAGAATACAAACCAGGCACGGTCCCATCTGGCTTGTATTCTGATTCTCTCAACTTGCCGCCGCCGCTTCGCGGCGCCGCGTCGAATCGCTCTGCGATCTCTGCGCGTCCTCTGCGTGCTCTGCGTCCGATCGTCGTATCGAGGCGCACTACATGGAAATGGAAGACGCTCTAGTAGCTCCAGCCAAACGACAGGACGATGCCGACGTCGTTGTTCTCGGCGTCCGTGGTGGGCGGCCGGCTGTCGAACGTGTCGAATCAGTTGAACGAAATGAAGACGTCCTTCCAGATCTCGCGCTTGAACGCGTAGTCGAGTTGAAGGCGCTGCCGGCCCCAGTTGCTGAGGCTCGGGTAGTACTGGACACCGATATCGACATTCGTCTTCGGGTGATCGTACCGGAAATACGACTTCCTGAAGATGAGGAGTCCTTCCAGGTTCTGCGTGGGATCGGCGTCGACGTTACGTTCGTCGTTGGCAGACAATCCGGCGCCGATCGACAATTGCGCCCGATTGGTGTTGACGAGCCGCGGGCCCGCGACGACGGCCAGCTGCGACCGCAAGAGCAGTCCGAGGCTTTCGTTGCTGTCGAACTGCGCGCCCGCCCAGACGACCAGGCGCTGGCCTCGGTACCGCACGTACGAGGCCTGAATCGTGCCACGATCGTCCCGGTTGCCGCCGTCGTTTTCGTCCTTCGTCAGCGTGGCCGACCCGGTGAGCCGTGCCTCGAACGCCGGCCTGCGGTACACGGTGGTCGTGTTGACGTTGAGCTGGGCGATGTGACTCGATTGGGTGTAGCTGAAGCCGACGTCGAACGAGCCGTCCAGCTTTGCCCAGAAGCTCGCGCCGATCGGTCTGATGATCGTCACGTCGGCCGTTGGCAGCGAGATCATATCGACGGCTTCGAGGATCGACGAGCGACCGCGGGTCTCCGGCCGCCAGACTGCCGAAGAAACCGCCGGCCGTCCGATGTGGTGACATCGAACTGACCCCTGGCCTCGAGCGAGACGATCTTGTCCCACTCGAAGTACAGCGTCCCCGCATCGTCGGTCGAGAATTCGAGCTGGCCGCGATTGAGGCTCTTCACCTCGCCCGTGATCCGGTCGCCGTTCGCGAGCCTGACGACGTCGGTCTTGCTGTGCGTGCGCCGTTCCGCTCAGAACCATCGACCAGCGCCAACGCGGCCGCCCCACGTTGAATCCA
Source organism: uncultured Acidobacteriota bacterium (assembly GCA_963755195.1). Taxonomy (GTDB): domain Bacteria; phylum Acidobacteriota; class Vicinamibacteria; order Vicinamibacterales; family CAVVIG01; genus CAVQJU01. Next base: position 835,515 of record CAVWIZ010000006.1, read on the forward strand.
CGCTGTTGCCGACGTGATCAATCGACCGCCTCTCGAAATGCCGGCGCAGCATACAACGGCGATCGTGGCGTTACGTTGGCGTTTCGACGGGGACAGTCACGCGACCGCCCCCGCCATGACGAGCGTGGCTACTTTCTGGCGACGTAGCGGATTGCCGCCGAGCGCGTTCGAAATGGCGGCAATCGCCCGCTGCGCGCGGATGCTGTTGCCGGCGTCGTCGAGCGGCGGCGAGATGACCGCGATGCCGAACTTGCCGGGGGACACCGCGATGATGCCGCCGCCGACGCCGCTCTTGGCCGGCAGGCCCGTGTGATACAGCCACTTGCCCGAGTCGTCATACAGACCCGCCGTGGCCATCACCGCCAGGACGCCGGGGACCTTGGCTGCATCGAGCACCAGCTTGCCGGTCACCGGATTCTTGCCGCCGCTGGCGAGCGTGGCGGCCATCGTCGCCAGGTCCTTGGCGTTCACGCCGATCGAGCACTGGCGCGTGTAGAGATCGACGGCCTGCGGCCAGTTGGTCTTGATGTACCCGTACGCGAACATCAACGCGCCGATCGCCTGGTTGCGCTGATTGGAGTCGGACTCCGACTTGTAGACGTCCTGCAAGACCGTCAGTGACCGGCCGGCGGCGTCGTTGTGGAAGCCGATGATCTTCTTCCAGACCGCGTCGGCGTTCGCGCCCGTCACCATGCTGGTGGCCGAGATCGCGCCGGGATTCACCAGCGCGTTCATTTCCGGTGCGCCGGCTCCGGCGACCACCTTGACCCCTTCGACCGCGATGATCGAGTTGAACCGCGCGCCGGTCGCATCGACGCCGATCCGTTTCTCAATCGCGTCCGCGCCCTGCTCCTGAATCACCTGCGCCATCGTGAAGACCTTGGAGATCGACTGAATCGAGACTTCGGTCTTGATGTCGCCGGCCGTGTAGACCTTGCCGTCCACGGTCACCAGGGCGATCCCGAACAGGTTCGGGTCCACTTTGGCGAGCGCCGGGATGTAGTCGGCGTTCTTGCCTTCCTTGAGCGCCTTGAACTGGTTGTACGCGTTGTTGACGACGGTCTGCGGGTCCGACTGCGCCGTGAGCGCGAGGCCGCCCAGCATCATGCTGACGGCGACCACGCCAAGTTTCCTGACCATCACTAGCCTCCTATCTTGTTCACTTCACGTTCAATCGTTCCCATTCGCGGACGCGCCTGCGCCCCTCGTTGAAAATCCGCTCGTAGTTGCCTTTCCGTACCTTGAGGCTGGTTGCCGGCGTCAGCTGCCGCCAGACCGGCTCCCACATGTCGAACACCCCGAAATACGCCGCCGCGCTCGCCGGCGCCACGGTGTCCGTCCCGAACAGGAACCGGTCCGGGTGCTTGTTCAGCATGGCCGCCACGCGCGCAACCGTCGCAGGCGAGGAGACGGCGTACTTCGCCACCTCGTCCCACGAGATGTCGAAGTTCAGGTGGGCCAGCGCCGGGTCCGCCAGGAGCTCTTCCACGATCCCCACATGGTTGGGACTGCGTTCGGCCGCCTCGGCCGACACCTGCACCGGATGCACGACGCGGCCCAGGCCGGTATGCGCCCAGATGATCGACGCTGTCGGATGGCGCTTCAGCACGGCCTTCATCTGCGTCAAATACACCGGTTCGGCGTCCGTCTTCGCAAACGGCATGTCGATGTCGTTGTGCAGGATGACGACCAGACCCGCCTCGGCCGCGAAGTCGAGGATGCGGTCGAGTGCAGGGTTCGTCAGGCTCGCCGTTTCGCCCGACACCTTCGACGACACGAATTCCTTGTGGATGGTGAACTCGCCGATGCCGCTGAACACGCCGGGGAACACCCGCAGTACGCGGCGGATGTGATCCACGCCGTACATGTCCGCCGGGTCGAAGCCGGTGATCATCGGGTCGAAGCGCGCCTGCTCGGCGGGCGTGAGCGACTTGTAGACGCTCGCGATGTACGCGTCGGTGAACGAGTAGTAGTAGAGCGGCGCGTCGCTGTGCAGGTAGTAGGTCGGGGCGAAATTCCCCGAGTTCGCGTACGACCATTGCTGCTGCAACGGAATGCCGAAGAGCGTCGAGCGCCCGACGCGCGTGCCCATGATCTGGAGGAACTCGCGGGGCGTGATGCCCTGCTGGATGTAGTTCGTCAGGTGGAAGTGCGAGTCGTCGAATTCGTTGGCGGCCCCTTGGCCTTGCGCGTCCACGGCGCGCGAGAGGAAGAGGGCCAGGAGCGCCAGGCCTGCGATTGAACCGAGCAGCGCGATCACGAGGCGTGCGCGTTGGTGGATCATGGCCTTCATCTCAGAAATTCATCTCGAGGTTGAGGTGGAAGATGTTGCCGTTTGCGCCGACGGGCATCGGATACGCGGTATAACCGACCGGGCTCTTGTTGACGTGGATGAATTCAGCGTTGACGCGAAGGCCGCGCTGCTTCAGGAAGTACCAGTTTTCGCCTGCTCGCCACTCCCACGGATTGCCGTAATTGCCGAAGATCTGCGACCAGCTGACGTACAGCTGGAGGGTCTTCGGCACCGCCATCGCCGACGTCTGCATCTGGTAGCCGTTGTCGCTGATGTCCGGGATCCCGCCGGTGTTCACGCCGACGTAGTTGTTCAACCAGCGGCGGTAGTACTCGCCTTCAAGCGACATGCCCTTGTACTTCAAGCCAGCGTCGATGCTCATCATCCGGTAGTTCACCTCGTTCACCGTGATGCCGGGGCCGAACAAGTTCGGCGTGAAGATCACGCTGCCATCAGTGAGCCGGATCTGGCTGTTCTCGATTCCTTCGGTGCTCGGCTGAGACTGTTTCTCTTCGACGCTGTGGGTGTAGTGCCAGCCCACCCTGGTGGCGGCCTTCTGGTGATAGTCGTAGTCGCCGAAGGTGCCGTACAACCCGAACTCGCCCGTCGTCGGCAGCCACTGGAGCGCGTAGGACTGAGTGTTGAACTTGTTGTCGAGCTGCGCCGCGCTGACGCCCAGCACGCTCAGGTTGTTGGCGAACATCACATTGTACTTGACGTTGGATTCGACTTCGCCCTTCAGCCAGAAGCCGGTCGTGTACGAACCGCGAAAGAACTCGTCGGCGATGAGGCGGTCGTCGACGCCGAGCCAGTACGGAAACTGGCCTTCGGTGCTCCGAGTCGACGGCAGCGACGTGATGCCGAAGCCTGCGGTCACGAAACGGTTCCACGTCCAGCTCAGGTTGCCGGCGCCGACGACCTGCGCCGCATCGCCCTGCGAGGCGTTCGACGACCAGACGTACAGGTAATACCGGAACCGTGGATCGAGGAACCAGCCGGAAAACGGCGCGAAGAATTTCTGGAGCTGCATGTCCTGGCGCTGCTGCAGCGATTTCGTGTTCCCGAAGGCGTCCACGTAAGTCGGATCGAGGTTCAGCTGATTCAGGTAGCGCGCGTAGCTGAACAGCCGGAAGTAGATCTGTCCTTTTTCACCGTCGAACAGCAGGAACCCCGCGTTCGGCACATACGAGGGCGCGTTCTGCTTGACCTCAGTCGTCTGCACCGGCGCCACCCGGCCGAGAAGGAACACGCCGCTGCATCCGTCCGAAACCCAGATGCCGGCGGTGTCGAAGCCCCACGTGTCGCCGAAGAGACATGGAGCAGCGCCCCTCGATCGGAGGAGCGCGACGCCCGCGGACGTGTCGGCCGTGCACTGGATGCGCTGGCCGAGCTGCGACGAGCACGTCACGAGGTTCGCCGCCTGACCGCCCGAAGGCGGCGTCGCCTGACCGGCCGCAGCCTCTGCGCTGCCGCCGCCCGCGGCCGGCGACAGGGAGCTCTCGCCGGCGCCAGGCAACGATTGGGCGCCGATCGAGCCCGTCATGAGCAGCAAGCACAAGGCGGTCCTGACCACTTGAATCCAGCCTCCTTCGAGTCGGCTTACGAGTGCGGGGTGCATTTGCGCGTCGTCGAGCCGATTGGTTGCCAACGTCAAAACGCGAGGATCGTCTGAATCATCGGCATCCAGCCAGTCATACCTGCCGTGTACGGAGTAAAGGCTCCGCTATAAGGAGCTCTTTGAACCCGCATCAGCTCAGCGTTCAACCAGAGACGCTCGGTTGGAAGAAAATGCCATTTGACGCCGCCGGCGTACTCCCACGAATCGCCGAACTGTCCAAAGACCATGGAGTCGCGGCCATACACAAGCAGCTTCTTCGGAATCACAAAATAGCTGGCTGACAGTTCGCTGCCGTGGTCGGACGTCGATGCGAGCGGAAGCGGGCCGTCAGCTTCGAAGTCGTTGAGCCACCGAAAGAAGTATTGCCCGTTGACCGCAAGCCCGTTCCACTTGATGCCGCCGTCGATCGCCCACATGCGGTAGGTGGCCACGTCGACGGTCACTCCTGGCGCAAAGGCTCCAGTCGAGAAGGTCAGCACGCCGTCGGAGTTGTACAACGACGTGTTCTCGGGACTCGATTGATCGAGATTTGAAAAACGATCTTCCCGGGATCTCGTGAACGCCGTACCGATTCGAATACGAGTCTTGTTGGAGGCAAAATAGTCATCGTACATGTTGCGTGATTTGCCGGGCTCGCCATAATCGCCCAGCGGTTCCCACCAGACACTGCTCGAAAACAGTAGATGTGTGTCGATCTTGTTCGCCGAGATATTCAGCGTATTGAGACCGTTGCCGACGAACGCCAAATAGTTCAGCCCCTTCACAGGTTCCCCGTTCGCCCAGAGCCCCTGGGTGAAGCCGGGGCGAAAGAAGTTGTCCGACATGCTCCGATCGGTTGCCGTGAAAAACGGGAACGTATTGACAAGCGATCGGCTGCCTGGAACACCCGTGTAACCTCCTGTGAGGGCAAAGGCCTTGTTGAATTGCCAGCCGATGTTCCCGGCGACGACGATTGACGCGGCGCCGGCGGACGTCCAGACGGTGCTGCTATAGCGCAGCCTTTTGTCGAATATGTAGCCGCCCAGGATGAACATCGTGCGATTGACCGTGATGTCATTGCGCCTATTCACATCGCGGACAACACCCAGATGGTCGGTGAACGTCTCGTCCGATGATTGTGTATTGAGATATCGGACTTGGGTATTGACGTTGAACTTCAGCAGGAAAGGCACTTCATCGTCGTCGGGAGTTTGCCAGATGACGATTCCATCTTGGTAACGTTCAACCTTCTTTGGTTCCGTCTGAATCTGGGCGTTCGGCGGCGGAGTCGCTGGATCGTCCGATTGAGAAGACTGAGTGACAGCGGTCGTCTCCGGAGTGGCTGGTTGAGACCCCGAGGTCTGTCCATATGCGGAACTCGCCAGCAACATGACTGACGTCGCTGTTAACGCGAGTGGGAGTCTCACGGAGCCGCGGCGCGCGAACAAGGATGGCCTCCTTCAGGCAACCGAGAAGCCACCGGTCCGGCTAGCCTCCCAACTTGTACGAGAAGTTGTATTTGAATGAGAACTGCACCTTTACCCCGTCGCTGTGAAAACCGTCGGAAAAGTTCTCGCGGCGCCCCCATTGCAACTCGCCGCCGATCATCACGTTCGGCACCGGCGTATACAGCAGGTTGCCGAGGAAGTACTTGCCCGCCTTGAACGCGTTGGGTGCCTGCGCGTCCGTGTTGTCGATGTCCTGGCTGGAGTAGCCCACCGCGGTGCTGAACTTGCTGTTCCAGGCGTGATCGAGGAACGCGAGGATGCCCGTGATGGGCAGCGGCTTGCCGAGAAGCGGCGTGACCGGGTTCGACAGGTTGTTCTGGACGCCGATGTCCACCGGCGAGTCCTGCATGTAGTTCTCAATGCCGCGCCCGTAGGCGTACTGGAGCCGGAGCGCGTCGTTCTTGCTGACGTTGACGATGGAGGAGAAGTTCAGCCCCCAGCCGACGACGCTGTCGCCCAGCTCGAACTTGTCGGCCAGCACATCGTCCCACGTGATCTTCCGGAGCATGCCGCCGACCCTGACGTATCCCCATTTCTGGCCGGCCTTGTACGCGCCGGACAGGTCGGGCATCGTGGACCGCGCCTTGATGTTCTTGAGCTCGATGCGATCCGCGTAGATGCCCGCATCGCCGCTCGCGCCGGGCCGTTCCAGCGCGAACATCAAGGTGTTGTCGCCTTTGATCGGCGTCCACCGCACCTGCACGTTCCGGAAGAACACCATGCCGGTCGGCCCCCAGTACTCGAGCGAGTTCGGCCAGACATCCGGATCCGTAAACGGGCTGTCGCTCTGGCCCGCTCCGAACGCCCCGAGCTCGCCCCAGGCGTAGCGCAACCGGATCGTCGTCTGGCCGGCATCGACGCCGGTGCCGAACATGTCGAACTCGAACCTCGTCTTGAGCTCGCCCATGCCGGTGGGTGACGACGTCCTGACGCCGAGCCGGGACTGGCGCACGCCAGCGAAGGTGCTGTTGTCCTTGCCGTACTGCTCGTTGAACGAGGGCAGCTTGGTCACCCTCATCGTGTCGAACCAGCTCGGGTCGATCTGCGTGAAGTTCTGGCCGATATCGATCATCGCGAACCCGTAGATCTCCATCGACGGCTTCGGTTCTTGCGCCGGCTGGCCCTGAGCTCGAGCGCTCGAGGCCGCGAGACCGACGAGCGCAAACACCACAATCAGTCGCTTCATTTGAGTTCAGCCTTCCCCTTACGTTGAAGGGTTCACACGTCTTCATCGAGCTCCGCTCGATCAGCAGAGCACGACGGAGAGTGCGAGACCAGCCTCGCTTGTTTCCTTGTACTTACTGTTCATGTCCTTCGCGGTCTGGGCCAGGGCCGTCACGGTGGCATCGAAATCGATGCGGTGGCGGGACGCGATCTCGTTGCTGGCGATCGCGTAGGCGGTCCAGGCCTTGACTGCGCCGAAGGCGCAGCGCTCGATGCACGGTACCTGCACGTAACCGGCGACCGGGTCGCACGTCATGCCCAGGTGATGCTCCAGGGCCGATTCGGCAGCATTCTCGACGACACGCGATTCTGCGTCGTACACCGTAGCGGTCAATGCCGCAGCCATCGACGACGCCACGCCTATCTCTGCCTGGCAGCCGCCCTCGGCCGCAGACAGCGTCGCATGGTGCTTGCAGAGGTAGCCGACCGCCGCAGCCGCGAGCATGCCGTCACGGACCTTCTGCCGATCGACTTTCCGGACCTCGAGGAGCCCGTAGACCAGCGCCGGCATCACGCCGGCGGAGCCGCCCGTCGGCGCCGTGATCACGAGGTGGCCGCGCCCGTTCTCTTCGGATGCCGCTATCGCAAATGCCGACAGCGTGCCGATACCGCGGTCCGCTTGATACTTCTCGTCCATGGCGCGCTTGTAAATGGTTGCGGCCTTGCTGTGCAGCTTGATCGGACCCGGCAGCACGTCGTCTTCCGGCATCGAAAGCCCGGACTTCACCGTCGCGACCATCGCGTTGATGATCTTGTCGACGAAGGCGTTGACCTCCGCTTCCGATTTGCCCGAGATCGACGTCTCGTTCGCCATGATGACTTTGGCGATCGAGATCTTGTTGTTGTCGGCGTGGGCCCGCAGCTCTTTCATCGTCCTGAACGGGTACTTCGGCGGGTTCTTCTTCGGGGGCGTATACCCTTTCCACTCGATGAATCCACCGCCCACTGAGTAGTACTCCTGCTCGAGCAACACGTCGCTACCGGCGAGGAGCTTGACCGTCATCGTGTTCGGGTGTTTGAAATCGCCCTTGGTGGCATCGTAGATGACGTCCTTGAGGCTCACATCGATCGACTTGTTACCGAGCTTCACCGGGAAAACCTGGTCTGGCTTGTCGCGCAGGCCGTCCAGGAATTTCGGATCGACCGTTGCCGGTTCCTTCCCGACCAGGCCCGCGAGCGCGGCGCGCTCCGTGCCGTGTCCCTTGCCTGTCGCGCTGAGGCTTCCGAACAGGTTCACCTGAAGCTTTGTCGCCTTGTCGAGCTTGTCGGCGGGCAGCTTGGTGGCCTGCTGGTAGAAGTCGTAGGTAATGCGCATCGGACCAATCGTGTGCGAGCTGGACGGGCCTGGGCCCACCTTGTAGAACTCGTCCACGGTCGTCAACACCGGCCCCGCTCCCTTCTTGACCACGTCCAGGTCGGCGGCCAACGGGACGCCGGGCGCAGCGGCCGCCGGCGCTTCGGCTGCCGGCGGCGGGGCGGTCTTTTCAGTCTCCGCTCGCGTGCAGCCGTTCATCACCGCGGCCGCCGAGATTACGGCGCTGCGCATGATGAACTTCCGGCGGTCGAGGCCGGCCGGAATCTCCGATGGCACCTGGGCCGAGGCAAGCGGATCCGCACGGTCATCGTCTCGCAGTGATGCCGCCGACACATTCGGTCTCGCGTCTTCTCTCTCGGACATGGACGTTCTCCTTGTTCACACGCAGTTCACTCGCGCGCCGGCGGCGCACTGACCGTGGGATGAGCAGAGGTCGTGCCACTTGCGGGGAACACGCCCTGCGGATTGCCCAACGAGATATTACTGTGGAAAACCCGCGATCACTGAGGAAACCCGCGCCGCCAGTGACGGCCACGGTCGACAGACCGGGTTTTCATGGCCCGCCTGCTTGATTTCCGCGAGACCCACCTCCGATCCATCGGAGCCACAGTTGGTGCTTCGGAGGCTATCGGACTGGGCGAGGACAACTCCGATTCTTCGGAGGCAGACGATTGGTCGGAGACCGGCTGGCTGGCCAGAGTCACTTCATGAAGACTTGCGCGCCCGCCGGCCACCACGAAACTCGCGACCGGGTTGGCACCCAAACTGCTTGAGGGTAGGTGTCACTCGCTGCGCGACGTCCGACAAACGGCTGGTAGGTGTGGTAACGATGGAAACGCTTGCAGTCCGCATGACCCTCACGTGGCACGTGGCCCAGGGGGAAGACACGTCGATCGTGTCCGCGCTGCAAAGGCTGATGGAACGGACGCGGGCGACACTCGGCTGCACGCGCTGTTCGTTGTCCACAGACATTGGCACGCGAATCGAGATTCGCTACGTGGCCGACTGGGAAAGCGAACGCGACGCGCAGCGTCATATCCGCTCGAGCGACTTCACCAGGCTGGCCGAACTGATGGAACAGGCCACGGAGCCTCCAACCGTTGAGTTCGCTATTCCAACGGGAATTTGCGGTCTCGAGTACGCGGAGAAGGTCAGACGAATGTAATCGGCTTCGGTCGTCGGGTCAGGTGGCCCAGCGTTTGACGCTCGCGGTGTCCTGAACGGCGGGGAGAGGCACGACGATCTCCAGGCGCGTCCCGGCGGGCCCGGATCGAATCTCGATCGTGCCTCCCATCACTTCCAGACGCTCGTTCATGCTGATCAAGCCGAGCCCTTTGCCCCAGGCCGCATCGACGTCGAATCCCACGCCATCGTCGGCGATCGTCAGCGCCAGCACATCGGAGCCGGCACTCAAGTGCACCGTGACCTCGCGCGCCCGGCTGTACTTGACGGCGTTCTGCAAGGCCTCCTGCACCACTCGGAACACGCACAGCGACAAGTCGGGCGGTAGCGACGATGGCATGTGGTCGTGAATGACGGTGATTGCAATGCCCGACTTCGACAGCTCGTGCCGAAGGCCGTTCACCGCGGCCACCAGCCCGACGAGCTGCAGCCTGGCGGGATGCAGGCGGTGCGACATATCGTGCACGCTCTTCGCGATACCATGCGCGCGATCGAGCGCCTCGTCGATCACGAGCGGCTCGACGTGGCCCTGCACAGCGCCCGTCATCAACTCGAGATCGATTGTCAGGAGCGCCACCTGCTGGCTGATGTCGTCGTGCAGTTCGCGCGCAATCCGGGCGCGCTCGGTTTCCTGCGCGTTCAGCAACCGCCCGCCGAGGTCGCGGATGCGTTCGTAGCTTGTGCGGAGGGCTGTCTGACCTTCGCGGACCTGCCGCTCCGCCCGCCGCTTTCTCGTCCTCTGGACGAGCAAAGCCGCGATCAGCACCGACTGCGCGAGCACGAGTGCCGTCGCGCCCAAGATGTAGAGCTGATAGCGGTCCCAGACCGAGGGCTCCCGAAATCTCACGAGCACTCCGGCGGGGACACGCGCCTCGCTGATGCCCCAGCGCCGCAGTTGCCGCCAATCGACCTGTCTGACGTTCAGAGTCTCCGAGGACATCGGGACGGCGTCGGCCCGCTCTCCGAGGAGCACCCGGAGAGCGAGCTGTCCAACAGCCTGCGCCTCCTTGGTCTGGCTCTTGAGACTGCCTCCCACGATGCCATGGTCCATTGCCGAATCCACCCAGCAATAGACGGGGGCGTTGGCGGCTGCCGCGAGGTTGTCGAGATACTCCAGCGGATGAACGATCTGGCCGGCGCCGTCCCGGTTGGCAAGCACGTAGTAGACGATCGAATGCGCCGGCAGAGTCGAGAGCCGTGCTTCGAGGTCTTTCGTCGCGAGACCTGTCAGATAGGTGAGCGTGACTCGAGCCTCAAACGGCCGAAACTGCTCCCGCGCCAGGCTCGCGTATTCCCGGTCGCCAATCTCGGCGCCGCTGACCACGAAGACGCGCTGCACGTCGGGTTGCAGCGTGAGGGCGAGCGCGAGCGTGCCCGTGAAGTCCAGTCCCGCTGCGACACCCGTGGAATTGGCCATACGGGGAGTGTCAGCCGAGCTCGCGAAGAAGACAACTGGCGTGTCGGAGAACAGCTCGCTCCGATTCTCACGTACGAACTCGAGGGCGACGTCCTGCATCGCGATGATGACATCGAAGCGGTGCCCGCGGTACTTCAGGCGCAGAAAATCGCGGAAGGCGGCCTTGTACTGCGGGTCGGGAAATCTCGCCCGGTCCATGTATTCAGAGTAGTAGTCCAGGCCCCGATCGAGACCTTCATCGAAGATTCGGGGGAGCTCGCGCTCGCCGACGATGGCGATTTGCGCATCTCGCCTGGTGGAGTACAAGACCAGCGCCTGCTTCTGGGTTTCAGCGGCCGACAGGGATCCAGCCCAACCGAGCTCTCCGAGAACGACCAGTATCGGCAAGAGCCGTCGCCCGAACCGAGGGAGAAATGACACCATTCGCATGTCGATGTCAGAACTCCAGCTCGGCGGTGACCTTGAAGAGCCGCGGCGTCATGATGGTCAACGGCTGCAGCCATGTCCCGCCGGGGACGAATGTGTTGTTGTACGTCAGCACGGCGCTCGAGTTCAGCGCGTTGTAGATCTCGATCCCGATCAGGGTCCGCGAGCGGCCATACGTCAGGCTCTTGGCTACTCGCAAGTCGAGCTGATTGATGCGATCGCCGTACATCGCACCTGGCGCCACCAGATTCACCGTCACATTGGGCGCATTGCCCGAGAGATTTCTCCCGAGAGACGGCGCCACCGCCGAATTCGGCGCCGCGTAGTTTGCCGCCAGCATCGCCCCGGGTTTGCTCTGAAACGTCGCCGACACCTGCACGTCGGCTTTCGGCACCAGGAAGGAGGCGAGACCTCGCGCCTGCGTGAGCACGCCGAATGCGACATGGCAGTACGGGCTCACAGGGGTCACCGCGGAGCTCTGCAGACCGGCGCCGAAGGCACTCGTGCCCGTGACCGTCGTGGCGAGCTCCGGCAGGTGCGCGCGGACGTCGCAGCTGTCGGCGACGGTCTGGCCCGTGCTCGTACCGCCCACGAGCAGGAAACGTTTGCCGATCTGGACGTTGGCCGTCACGTCGACGCTGTTGAAGTACTGAGACCACGTGCCATACCCGGTCGAGTCGGCGATGAGGTTGTTGACCTGCCCGGACTTGTCGGGGACGACGTCATAGAGCCCCGACACGACATAACCGCCTCCTCCAGGCAATCGGGGATCGACGGGAGCGACGATGCTGAACGGCGTCAGGTCGGCTGGCTGCACCGACAGATTGTCAGCGACGAAAAATCCGCGATACCGGCGCCGGGTGTACGTCACGTCCACCGAAGAACGCGGCCCAATCTGCTGCTGAATCGAGACGCCAAGGCTCCAGTCCGACGGACGCACACCCCGGCCGGCGAGAACGCCCGCCGCGAAGTTGTTCGTCAGGACGTTCTGGCCGAAGCTCGTATTCGAGATCACGCCGCACAAGTCGCCGCCGCTCGCGCGAAGATCCTGCACGGCGGCGTTCAGCAGATCGCAGTCGGGCACGAAATTGCGATTGGCATCGGTCCAGGCCCGCGTCACGCCGGCGGTCCCAAACACAGATGTCGTCTGCGGCATCCGCAGGGTGGGATTGGTGTTGGCGTAGTTGCCCGAGATGCCCACACCCTCGAGGTATTTCCCCACGCTGATCTTGAACGCCGTCTTGCCGGTCCCGAACACGTCGTATGCGACCCCCACCCTGGGCGTCACGTCCGTATAGCTGTCGATGCCACGGGTTTCCGGAACGACAATCGGAGTTGGCAGAAACCTCGAGGGCCCTTCCTGCTGCCGAGGAAACCAGCTGCTTGCCCGATCGAACCGGATCGCACCCTGCAGCGTCAGGCGATGGCGGGTCCATTGTTCCTGGGCGAACAGACCGTCCCAGGCCGCGCGCGCGTTGTTCACCCATGGCGAAATGGACTCGGTCAGCTGATTCGGCTCGCCGTTGTTGACGCGATATGTGAGGTTCTGGCTGTTCGTGTACCAGGTCCGATCGTCGGTCATCAGCGTGTGCTGGTACCCGATCTTCAGGCTGTGCGTGCCTGTGACGTACGAGACCGCGCCCTTCCACAGGTACGAGCCGGTGCGGGCCACACTGAAGTCCTGCGATCGGTAGACCAACCCCGGTATGTTGCCGTTTGCCGCGCAGCCGCTCGCGCACTGTTCGGCCACGCGAATCAGGTCGCGCGTAGGATTCGGCGAGCGTTCGAAGTTGCCGACACCGAAAGACGTCCCGCCAAAACCCGCTTCGACGAGGAACCGGTTGGTGAGGGGCGATGACCATCTCGCCTGAGAGACGTGGAGTGGCCTGCCGAGAACCCCGACAGCCTCCGGCGAAATCTGCGCGGGTTCCGCGAGACCGGGAGTGGCGCCCGTGCAGCGCCGGCACACGCTCTGCTGGTCCCAGAAGCCGCTGACGCGGTGCCGCGGCGTCGCCTGCCAGGTGACGCGACCGCTGGCGTTTTCGAACGTCCTGTCGGAGTACTCTCGCTGTTTGTACTCCGGCGCGTAGAGCCACTTGGACGGATCGCCCGCGTTGAGGTTGTAGTAGACGTTCGCACTCTCTTTCGTGCTGCCGCCCGTGTGCGCGTTGACGAAATACCACACGCGGTCCCTGACGATCGCGCCACCAGACGTGCCAGAGACGTCGTAAACGCCGGTCAACGGGGTCGCCGCTGAAACACCCTGATTGCTCAACGCCTGGGTCACGTTGTCGGATTGCAGTCTTCCGCCGGTGCCGCTGGCGAACAACGACGTGACCATCGTGTTGCCGCCGGTCCTGGGCACGATGTTCATCACCAGTCCGCCCGTTTCCACCTCGCCCAAACCGCCCGTTGTGGTGAAGGTGACCTCCTGAGCGCTGCCGACGTCGACGACGTAGCTGGTCGCCGAGTTGCCGCTCGGCGGACTTCCGATATTCAACCCGTCGACCGAAAGCCGCCCTTCGTTCGTCCGGCCACCGTGAATCGGGAACGACGTCGTCGCCGTCCCGGTGACCGTGTCGTTGACGTTGGTGACGAGCCCCGGTACGAGAACGAGCAACGCGTTGTAACTGCGAACGGTGGGAATCGATCGGACGACCTCGCCGGTCAATGTCATCTCGCGCGTCGCGCTGTGGACATCCACCACCGGAATCCCGCCGGTCACGTTGATTGTTTCCGTCAACGGGCCAACCGCGAGCTCCGCATTCACCGTCGCTGTAAACGACCCCGTCAGTTCGACGCCGCCCTGCCGGAAAGGACTCCAGCCCGCGAGGGTGAAACTCACGGCATAGACGCCCGCTCGTAAGTCCTCGATGCGGTACAGCCCGGCGCCATCGGTCAACGCCGCTCGGACTTTCTCGATCAGCACGGGGCCGGTCGCTTCAACCAGGACCCCACTGATGGGCGCGCCGGACGGGTCCCTGACCGTCCCCGCAATCGCGGCCTGGGCGAACGCCATCGCGGGATGGCACGCCAGACAAACGACGATGACGAGCGTCTTCACGTTTTACCAGACCCCCACCCGATGCATCGCATGCGGACGATTGGGCACGTCATCTTAAATCGTTTCCCTCTGTCAAAGGTGGTCCGCCCCCCTGTTACTATTGCCGGGTCAACCTGAGGGTTCGATCAGTTCCCAGGCGCCCCGCAACGCCTGTAGCCTAGCCCCCTCTCTAATACGATCGACCGGGCGGAAGCGCTGCAGAGAGCCAATCGGAAATCGCGCCGCTGAACGCCTATCGAGGATGAAAGGGCACTGCGATGTTTGTGCAGGTTAGCGAAGAAACGGCGAACGGAGAGTTGCATGACACGGTTGGTTCCCTCGCCAGCACGACCGAGGGCCGCCCATTCACGCCTCGCCTCGAGGCGGGCACAGGCCAGATACAATCCCTGATCGCCGATCTGGCCGCGCAGTTCGTCACCGTCCAGCCCGGCGGGATGGACGGCGCCATCGAGGACGGCCTGCGCCAGATCGCCCAGGCGTTGCGGCTCGATTACGCCTTTCTGTGGCGGGCAGATGGCGGCGACGTGACCGTGGTCGCGTCCTATTTCGGGATCAAGCATCCCGTGGGGCCGTTCCCCGAACCGCTGCACCTGTCCGCCATTCCTTTCATCGCTGCAAACCTCCGGGAGGGCCAGGCCGCCTGGTTCACGCGCCTCGATGAGGTGCCCGGCAGACCAGTGGATCGCGTCGCCGTCCTCAGGCAGGGACTTCGGTCCGCGGCGGTTGTTCCAGTCGCGTTGACTGCCGGCAACACCGAAGAACGGGGCGCCCTCGCGTTCGTTTCGACGACGACCGAGCATGAATGGACGCCTGCCATCGTCGAACAGCTGCGCCTCATAGCCGGAGTGTTCGGCCAGGCTCTGGCGCACAAGGTGAGCCAGGAGGCCCTCCAGCGGGCGCTCGATGAACTCCGCCAGTTGCGCGAGCGAACGGCCGGAGCCGGTGAGCAGAGTCGCTCCGACGTCACAGGAGCGGTGGTTTCGCATCGCATCGTCTCGGCAAGCCCGGCGATTCAGCGTGCGCTGACGCAGACCGATCTCGTCGCACGCACGCCGTCGACGGTCCTGCTCCTCGGCGAGACGGGTGCGGGGAAAGAGCTCTTCGCTCAAGCCATTCATGACCTCAGTTCCCGGCATCATCGTCAGATGATTCGAGTGAACTGTGCGGCGATCCCCGCCGCCTTGATCGAAAGCGAGCTGTTCGGCCGGGAACGTGGAGCCTACACAGGGGCGGTCACACGGCAAATCGGCCGTTTCGAGGCCGCCAACCTTTCGACGATCTTTCTCGACGAGATCGCCGAATTGCCGGTGGAGGTCCAGGCCAAGCTGCTCAGGGTCGTTCAGGACCGCGTCGTCGAACGGCTCGGGAGCGCGCAAACGATCAAGGTCGATGTCCGCATCATCGCCGCGACCAATCGCAATCTCGAAAAGGCGGTCGAAGACAAGACGTTTCGCGAGGACCTCTTCTATCGACTCAACGTCTTTCCCATCACAGTCCCGCCGCTGCGGGAGCGGGTCGAGGACGTTCCTGGACTGGTGTGGCAGTTCATCGATGAATTCTCGAAATCGCTCGGCAAGCCGATCGAATCGATTTCAAAAGACTCGATACGACAGTTGGAGCGCTATACGTGGCCGGGAAACGTCCGGGAACTGCGCAATGTGATCGAGCGCGCCGTCATCCTGGCCTCCGGGCCCAAGCTCGCCGTGCCGGTGCCCCAGCCTGTCGCTCCCCGTCAGCTGTCCGCCGTCATGTCGCTGGCGGACATGCAACTCGAGCGTATCCGCACCACGCTCGAGAGCACGAACTGGCGGATCCGCGGGGATGGGGGAGCGGCCGCACTGCTGGGCCTCAAACCAACGACCCTTGAGAGCCGCATGGCGAAGCTGGGGCTCGTGAGGCCGCCTCTGGGTCGCGTCGACGCATCGCCTGCCAGAGCTTGTTGAGTCGCGGTTCAGCGCCTGAGCGGCTGTCGCCTGCCGGCGGTCTCCGGAGGCCCCGCCTTACTCCGGGATCTCGGAGCGCCGCCATGTTTTCGGAGTCGCGTCGTTGGAGCGCGTTGCGAAACTAGAACTAGCTCCTGTCAGAGCCGAGGGCCAAGTGCTGAGGGCCTTCCCGCCTACATCAGCCCTTAGCCCTGAGCCTTCAGCCCTACTATGAACCCCGGCAGGAATTGGCATCCAAACTGCTAGTCTGCGCGCTGCCGGCCGCGATTCACGTAACAAAGTGCCGGCAGGTGTTGACTATGGGAACGCCTGCGATTCGCATGTCGCTCACGTGGCGGGTGGAGCCGAAAGAGGGCGAGTCAACCACGTCCGCGATGCATTGGCTGATGGTGCGGACGCGCGCGCGACCCGGCTGCACGGGCTGTTCGTTGTCCACCGACATGGGCCCGCGTATCGAGATCCGCTACACGGCCGACTGGGAAAGCGAGCGCGATCTGCAGCGTGAGATCCGGTCGAGCGACTTCCTGCAAGTGGCTGAACTGATGGAGCGCGCCACCGAAAGGCCGACCATCGAGTTCGCGCTCCCCTCCGGGGTTCGCGGACTCGAGTACGCCGAGCAGATCAGGCAGAAAAGCGGCGGTTGACGTGACGCCGAAGACTAACGGTTGCCGGCGACCGACTCGTGTCTCGCGACTTCCTGTGGGCTGCGCCAGAAGTCCATCGTCGAAACCCGGTGGACGCAGCCGACCGTGCAGTACGGCGCGCACCATTTGGGCGTGAGAAACTCGCGGCGGATGTCGTCGACACGTGTACGACTCGAGCGGGACGCCTGGCGAGCCGCGCTGCTGCGAGCAGTAGTGGACCAGGCCGTCCTCGCAGATGTAGAGGTACCGTGCGCCGGCGCGGCACCGCCACTCGTTCGGTTGGCCGTCGGCCAGCTTCTCCTGGAAGTTGGTGATCCCCGAGTAGAGATTCTTGAACACCTGCCACGGCCCGCTGATTGCCGCGGACACTTCGTCGTAGACGGCGCGTTCTTTCGGGCCGAGAGGCTTCAGGAGTCCTGCGCCGTCGTGAATGATGCCGATGGACGTGGAAAAGCCGAGGGCGCGCGCCCGTTGATTGATGGTCCGCGCGTCGTCGGCATTCTTGATGCCGCCGCCGAGCACGGAGTTGATGTTGACGTCGAAGTCGGCGTGGGCCTTCAGGTTCTGCAGCTTTTTGTCGAGCACCCGCAGGCTCTTCTTCGACACCTCGTCGGGCTCGATGTTGTCGATGCTGATCTGCAGGAAGTCGAGTCCCGCCTCGTTCAGCTCCTCGAATGCGCTTCGGCACGAGGAAATAGCCGTTCGTGATGAGGCCCGCCATCATCCCGCGCCCGCGGATGTGCCTGATGAGCGCGTCGAGGTCGGGATGCAGCATCGGCTCGCCGCCGCTGAACGCGACGACCGAGGTGCCCAGCTCGGCGAGCTTGTCGATGCGGCGCATCATCACGTCGGTCGCCACCGGCGGCGACACCTTGTCGTACTCGTTGCAGTAGCCGCAGTCGATGTTGCAGCGGCGAATCGGAATGATCTGCACGAGCAGCGGGTGCGCGGTGTCGAGGAGACCGCGCGCGAATTCGCGCGCCGATCGCGCCTTGCGGCTGACGGTGTTACTGATGCTCATGGCGATCGGGAGTCGTCAGAATTGTAGCATCACGCCTGCGTCGCCGCCGCCGGGCGAAGCCGCCGGACGCGCTCGCCAAACTTGATCGATCGGTCGAAGATCGACTCGATCGGAACAACGCCCAGGAGCCGGTGCCGTCCAACCGCCGCGAGGCCGGCCGACGCGAGGCAGCCGCAATTGCTGCAGTCGGGGACGCCTCCGAATTGACAGGGCGTGATCTTTGTCTTCAAATCCGCCGAGATCGTCGTGGTCATGCGTGCGAACACGCATTCGTCCGGAGACGCGGGAGGCTGGCTGTAGGCCTGCAGGATGTGCTCGTTCATCCGCAGCTTGGGAAAGCGAAATCGCAGCGCCATGAGATCGGTGACGACCCGCTCGCGATCGATCGGCCGCAGCCGCTCGGCCGACACTTCACCCACCTGGGGCGTGTACAGGCTCATCCAGATGGCTTTTGTGTCCGGCTGCAGCGACCAGAACTGGATGAACTCCTCGAGATACCCCGGACGTTCGACCTGTTGCCGCGTCACCGTGCAGTGCACGGTGATTTCATGGCCGGCGATGTGCTTCAGGATGCGGTCGTAGGTGGCCGGCGTCCGGCGGGCGTCGTGTTCGGGCTGCAGGCCGTCGATCGACACGACAATCTGCAGGCGGCGCAGCTCGCGCCACGCGATCGGGATTTCGCGGACCGCGCTCGTCACGAGCTGCGTGTACACGCCGCGGGCCGAAAGGATGGGCAGGAGCGTCTCGAGCTCGCGATACCGCACGAGCGGCTCGCCGCCGACGATCGAGAGGTGCATCGGACGGTGGCGATCGACCAGCTCGAGCACGCCGTCGACGAGCGCCTGCCCCTTGAAGTCGCGCAGCTCGCGCAGCGTGAGGTCGCCCCCCAGGTGATCGTCGCCGTATGCATAGCAGCCGGGGCAGTGCAGCGGGCACTCGCGCGTGATCTCAATCGAGAGCGCGGGCGTGTAGCCGCTCAGAATTCGTCCCCAACCCCTCAGGAGCCCTTCCAATGTGCCCTCCGCCTCCCACTATAGTGGAATCCGGGCCTCAGGTTATCCTTTGAGATGACGAATGATTGAAAAACGGCGTTCGAGCATCCACCGATGGGGCGTTTTCGCCACCTCGCGCATCACCAAGAACACACGGGTCATCCATTACGCCGGTGAGCTCATCTCCAACCAGGAGAGCCTGAAGCGCGAGCGCCGCTATATCAAGAACGGTCACATCTGGTGCTTCAAGCTGACCAACCGCTCGGTGATTGACGCGGGCGTCGGCGGCAACGTGGCCCGTTTCATCAACCACGGGTGCAAGCCCAACTGCTACATCGACATCAAAAAGGGCGTCATCTGGATTCGCGCGGCGCGCAACATTCGAAAGGGCGAAGAGCTGACCTACGACTACAACACGGACGGGGACGGGCTCATTCGCTGCCGGTGCGCGCCCGGATGCCAGAGGCTGATCTAGGTGCCCGGGCCATCACAACGGGTGTTCTTCCTGCATGGCTTCGGCTCGTCGGCGCGGTCGACCAAGGCGGCGTACTTCGGCCAACAGCTCGCGTCGCTGGGCGTGACGTTTCGCTGTCCCGACTTCAACCAGCCCGACTTCAGCACGCTGACCATGACCCGAATGCTGGAGCAGTTGGGCGACGAGCTGGCGACCGCTGGGGATCCAGCAGCCCCGGCGGCATTGATCGGATCGAGCCTGGGCGGAACGCTGGCCATCCTCGCGGCCTCGCGCTTCGCCGAGCGCGTCGACCGGCTGATCCTGCTGGCGCCGGCCGTCATGTTCGCCAAGCCCGGCGATCCCGTGCTGTCGCCGGAGAAGATCGGGGAATGGCGGCGGGCTGGCGTGCTCCGGTTCTTCCACCACGCGTACAACGAAGAACGTCCGCTCGGCGTGGCGTTCTACGAAGACTCGCTCAACTACGATGCGTTCGAGGCGCCGATCGCCCAGCCGACGCTCGTGTTTCAGGGCACGCGTGACGTCCTGGTCGATTACCGGACGGTTGAACGGTTTGCCCGGGGGCGCGCGAACGTGACGCTCTCTCTTCTGGACGACGATCACCAGCTCGCCGCGAGCCTGCCGCGCATCTGGCACGACGTGGCGCCGTTTCTCGATCTCGTATGACCACTCATCACGCTGCCACGAGTCACGTAGCCACGAGTCACGTAGCCACGGAGGCACAGAGGCCACAGAGGATCAGATGGTTTTTTCTCTGTGTGCTCTGTGCCTCTGTGGCTTCGTTCGTTCCGTTGTCGTCATCGCAGTCGGTTCAGCAGGATCAGGTCCGCGAGCTTCGCGTCGGCGTGGCGCGCCCTGGAGGCGGCTACACGGTGCAGACCTTCGCGGTCGAACCGTACGTCGCCCGCGTGCTCGCCGGCGAAGCGGCCCGTGACAGCCGCCCGGCCGCGCTCGAGGCGCTCGCGATCACGATTCGCACGTTCGTGCTCGCGAACCGGGGACGGCACAGCGCCGACGGCTTCGACCTGTGCGACCAGACGCACTGTCAGGTGATGCGGACGGCGACACAGGCGACCGAACGCGCCGCGGCCGCGACCGCCGGGCGGGTGTTGCTGCGCGCCGGCGTTCCGGCGGCGGTGTTCTACTCCGCGTCGTGCGGCGGCCGGACGGAAATCCCGTCGGCGGTCTGGCCCGGCTACGACGACCCGCCGTACATGCCGTCGCAGCCCGACGATGCGTGTGGGGGAGCGCCGGCGTGGACGGCCGATCTCGACGCGGCGGATCTGACGCGCGCGCTCCGGGCGGCGGGATTTCGGGGCGACCGGCTGCGCGAGCTGCGCGTCCTGTCGCGCAATGGGTCGGGCCGTGTCGCCAGGCTTCGTCTGTCGCGGGCTTCATGCCCGACGAAATCTCAGGACAGGATCTGCGGGCCGTCGTGGGACGCACGCTGGGATGGCAGCACCTCAAGAGCGCGGCGTTCGAGCTCGAACGCTCAGGCGATCGCTACCACTTCGAAGGCCACGGCTACGGCCACGGCGTCGGCCTGTGCGTGATCGGTTCGGTGAATCTGGCCGTCGCCGGCCAGACGGCCACCGAGATTCTCAATCGCTATTTCCCGGGCCTGGACATCGGCATCCCCGGAGACACACCCGCGGCGGCTCTGGCCCGAGCGCCGCGCGGCACGATTCGCCGCTTCGCGCCGCGATCTGCCGGCGACCTGGCCAGGCATCTGCCGGCGGCCGGCGCGCCGGTGGCGCTCGCGCTGCCGGACGACGACGAAGGCGAGCGCGACGCGATCGTGCGGTCGACCGGGCAGGCGCGCGACGACATGGCGCGAGCGCTGGGCGTGTCGGCGCCGTCGCGCGTGACGCTGCGCTTTCATCCGACGACCGCGAGCTACGAGCGGGCGACCAGTCAACCCTGGTTCACGTCGGGCGCTGTGGTCGGGGGGAACTGCATCTGCTGCCGCTGGCCGTGCTGCGCGAGCGCGGTGTGCTCGAGCGTACGATTCGACACGAGCTCGTGCATCTGATGGCGGACCCGGCGCTCGGCGATCGCCCGGCGTGGGTGCGCGAGGGCGCGGCGCTCTACTTCGCCGGCGGGCAGTCAGCCCCCTGTCGACCGGCAGCCGAGGCACGTCGTCGCCGTGTCCGTCAGATGTCGAGCTGCTGCAGCCGGTCTCGGCGCGGCGCGCTCAGCAACGCGTTCGCCAGCGCCCTCGGCTGCTTCGCCCGGCAGGTCGAGGGCGGGAAGTCGTGGCGGACAGTCAAGTAGCAGGCACTGCAAATGACGCCAGGCTCAGTCAGCTACGAGAGCCGCGGCGTCTGCCTCTAAAATGAGGTGAAGGGTTAGAGGCCAATTACCATGCTGATCAAGAAGTCCGGCCGACATTCGCAGCTCCGAAATCACCGACCAAGAAGCTGTACATCAGACCCGCCGCCAGTTCATCAAGGCCGCCGGCGTCGCCATGGGTGCCGCGGTCGGCGTCGGCGTGCTCACGCAAGGGCGCCGCGGTCCTGCACGCCGTCCAGCCCGCGGCGCACGGCAGGAAGCTGGCCCAACGTCAAGCCGAACCCCGCGTATCAGCAACACCAACGGCGAACTGAAGAACAGCGTGGGAGCAGATCACCACGTACAACAACTACTACGAGTTCGGCATCGACAAGGACCAGCCGGCCGAGCTGTCGCGCAACTTCAAGACGGACGGCTGGATGGTCGAGGTCGCCGGCGAGTGCGCGAAGAAAGGCAAGTACTCGATCGACGACATCCTCAAGGGCGAGACGATCGAAGAGCGCGTCTATCGCCACCGCTGCGTCGAAGCGTGGTCGATGGTCATCCCCTGGGACGGCATTCCACTCGCGAACTTCATCAAGCGCTGCGAGCCGACCGGCAAGGCGGCGTACGTCGAAGTTCACGACGGCCAACGATCGGAAACAGATGCCGGGCCTGGGGTCGGACGCCTCGACTGGCCCTACGTCGAGGGTCTCCGCATGGACGAGGCGATGCACCCCCTGACGATTCTCGTCGTCGGCCTCTACGGCGAGGTGGTGCCGAACCAGGACGGCGCGCCCATCCGGCTCGCGGTGCCGTGGAAGTACGGCTTCAAGCACGTCGAAGTCGATCAACAAGATCGAGTTTCGTCGAGAAGGAGCCGATGAACACGTGGCAGCGCTCGGCGCCGAACGAATACGGCTTCTACGCGAACGTCAACCCGCAGGTGGACCACCCGCGATGGACCCAGGCGACCGAGCGCCGCATCGGCGAGTTCTTCAAGCGCAAGACGCTGATGTTCAACGGCTACGCGGATCAGGTCGCGAGCATGTACAGCGGCCTGGATCTCAAGAAGACTTCTGAGGGCTAGCGGCAGGCGACGGACTGACGGGCGGATGGCTGATCGAACACGAGTCATCCGCTTCGTCGTCAAGCCGCTCGTTTTTCTCGCGCGCGCTCGGTCCGGCCGTCTACCTGACGTGGGCGGCCCTCACCAACCATCTCAGCGCGAACCCGCTCAGCGACGTCACGAACGAAACCGGCGTCTGGACGCTCCGGCTCGTCTGCGTCACGCTGGTCATCACGCCGCTCCGGAACGTCGACCGGCTGGAACGTCCTCGTCCGGTTCCGGCGGATGACGGGCCTGTACGCCTTCTTCTACGGCACGCTTCACTTCCTGACGTACGTCGATCCTCGATCGCTTCGCGGGCTCGTCGATTTTCCGGACGGCATGTCGTCGCTGACGACCGTCCGCAACGTCGTGACGTCGAGTCGTCGGCGACATCGCGATGCGGCCGTTCATCACGGTCGGCTTCACGGCGTTCGTCCTGATGATGCCGCTCGCGCTCACGTCAACGACGGGCTGGATCCGGCGGCTCGGCGGGAAGCGCTGGGCGCTGCTGCATCGCCTCGTCTACGTGACGGCGATTGCCGGCGTCGTGCACTACTGGTGGCTGGTGAAAGCCGACATCAGCCGCCCCAGGCTACGCGGCGGTCGTCGCCGTGCTGCTCGGCTTCCGGCTGGTCAGAAAGCTCCAGGAATCACTGAACGTCAAACGCAAAATGCAACACGCAAAACGGAACACCTAGAATTCAGGCAATGTCCGATTCGTTTGGCGTTTTGCGTTCTACGTTTTTCGTTTTTCGGCCTAGAATGCCTCGGCGGTGTTCGTGCGAAAGCGTAGCAGGAGAACGGAATTGAAGACATTCATCGTCGCGACGGCCGTGGCCGCCGTGGTCGCGTTGGTGCCCGCGAGCCACATTCTGCATGGCCAGAACGCGGGCGGACCCTCCGCGGCGATGTGTACGGCGCTCGCCGGCGCGGCTGGCCTGTCCAATTCCACTGCCCTCATCACGACGGCCGTTCTTGCTCCACCATCCGAGCCGCGGCCCGGGCGGGGCGCGTTCGCTCCGCCGACGCCCGCGCTGCCGGAGCATTGCGATGTGACGGGCAAGATCAACGAACGCACCGGAGCGAACGGGCAGCAATACGCGATCAAGTTCCGGCTGCGGATGCCGACGGCCTGGAACGCGCGCTTCTTCTTCCAGGGTGGCGGCGGCAGCAACGGCAGCGTTGGCGACGCGATCGGTGCGCTCCAGGGAAACCAGCCGACCGTGGCCCTGGCGCTGGGCTACGCGGTCGTGTCACAGGACTCCGGACACGACAACACGGCGAACAACGATCCGATGCGCGGGGGCTCGCAGACATTCGGCTTCGACCCGCAGGCGCGGATCGATTTCGGCTACAACTCGTACGATCAGGTGGCCAGGCTGTCGAAAGAGATCATCGCCCGGTATTACGGCAGGCCGGCCGAGCGATCGTACTTCGCCGGGTGTTCCGAAGGCGGGCGCGAGGGCATGATGCTGTCGCAGCGCTTTCCGAACCACTTCGACGGCATCCTGGCGTGTTCGCCGGGATTCAACCTGCCGCGCGCGGCCGTTGCCGAGGCATGGGACAGCCAGGCGTTCGCGGACGTGGCACGCGCGAACGATCTGCGCGACGCCAACAATCAGCCCCACCTGAACAAGGCCTTCACCGACCAGGATCTGCTGCTCGTCTCGAATGCCGTCCTTTCTGCCTGCGACGGGCTCGACGGCACCGCCGACGGAATGGTGCAGAGCTTTACGGCGTGCACGACGGCTGCCGTGGCGCCAAAGCTCTCGGCGATCACGTGTGCCGGCGCGAAGACCGAGTCGTGCCTGTCGTCCGCGCAGATCGCGGCGTTGAAGAAAGTGTTTGGCGGCGCCAGAACGTCCAGGGGCGAAGCCGCGTATGCCCGTTGGGCCTGGGATGCGGGCATCGGTGGAAAAGTGGGCGACGTCTACAACCAGGGTTGGCGAATCTGGAAGCTCGGTCCGTACGGCGCGCCGGCCAACGGCGCCATCAATCTGACGCTGGGCGCAAGCGCGCTGCCTTCGATTTTCGTGACGCCGCCCGTGGCTGTCGCGATGGCTGGAGGCGGAGCGGCGGCGTATTCGCTCAGCTTCGACGTCGAGAGCTATCACCGCGCGCTGACAAATGCCGCGGGGCCGTTCCGTCAATCGTCGCTCGAATTCATGAAGGCCAACTCCACGAATCTCACCGCCTTCAAGGGCCACGGCGGCAAGCTGCTGATCGCCCACGGCGTCAGCGACCCGGCGTTCTCGATCCTCGACACGATCGACTGGTGGAACGTCCTCAACAGGGCGAATGGCGGCCGCGCGGCCGAGTTTGCGAGGGTCTTCGCGGTGCCGGGGATGAATCACTGCGCGGGCGGACCGTCCACCGATCAATTCGACGCGTTCGGAGCGCTCGTCGCCTGGGTTGAAAAAGGCATGGCGCCCGATCGCATTGTCGCCACCGCACGCCCGGGAACGCCGTGGCCAGGCCGAACCCGTCCGCTGTGCTCGTACCCGAAACAAGCGCGTTACAAAGGAACCGGCAACATGGAAGACGCCGACAGCTTCGTGTGTCAGTAGTCACACTCACCATTCACGACGGCGTCGCCGTCGTGCTGATCGACAACCCTCCGGTCAACGCGCTCGGCAACGCGGTCTTCGAGGGGCTGAGATCAGCGCTCGATCAGAGCGAGCGCGATCCCGCCGTGCGGGCGGTCGTCGTGATCGGCGCTGGCCGCACGTTCGTCGCCGGCGCCGACATCAACGAGCTGGAACAGGCCGCGTGGGGCGGAGGCTCCGGGCCGCCGGACATGCACGGCTTGCTCGAGCGCATCGAAGATTTTCCCAAGCCGATTGTGATGGCCCTTCACGGAACCCCGCTCGGCGGCGGAGTGGAGCTGGCGATGGCCGGGCACTACCGTGTCGCCGCGCCGGACACGCGGATGGGACAGCCTGAGGTGAACCTCGGCATCATTCCCGGCGCTGAAGGCACGCAGCGACTGCCGCGTCTCGTCGGCGTCGAGAAAGCGATCGACATGTGCGTGTCCGGAAAGCCCATCACGGCGCCGGATGCGCTTGGCGCGGGCCTGCTCGACCGCTTGATCGACGGCGATCTCCAGACCGGCGCCGCCGCGTTTGCCCGCGACGCCGCGGCTCGTGGCGGCCCTCACCCGAAAACGCGCGAGCGGCGCGACAAGCTCGGCGACGCGGCGACCGCCGCGCCGCTCCTTGACGCCGGTCGCGAACTGGCCCGGCGCACCCGGCGCAACATGTTTGCGCCACTCGCGGTCGTGGACGCGATCGGAGCCGCGGTCACGCTGCCGTTTCCCGCTGGCGTGCGCCGGGAAAAGGAGATCTTCTTCGACTGTCTTCGCTCGGAGCAGTGCAAGGCGCTCGTGCACGCCTTTTTCGCCGAGCGGGCGGTGGCAAGAGTTCCCGACGTGCCGAAAAACACACCGGTGTCTTCGATCGACACCGTCGCGATCATCGGCGCGGGGACGATGGGCGGAGGGATTGCGGCGGCGTGTGCCAACGCGGGCCTGCACGTGGTGCTCGCCGACGTCGGCGGCGAGGCGGTCGATCGCGGGATGGCGTCGATTCGCCGCAATTACGAATCGTCGATCAAGCGCGGCCGCTTGTCGAAGGACGATGTCGAGGTGCGGATCGGCCGCATTCGCGGGCAGGTGGGGTATGAAGGTATCGCGTCCGCGGACCTGGTGATTGAAGCCGTCTTCGAGAACCTCGCGTTGAAAAAAGAGGTGTTCGCCGCGCTCGACGCGGCGGCGAAGCCAGGCTGCATTCTGGCCACCAACACGTCAACGCTCGACATCGACGCGATTGCCGCGGTCACCGCGCGGCCGGAGTCGGTGATTGGCCTGCACTTCTTCAGCCCGGCGCAGGTGATGCGGCTGGTTGAAATCGTTCGAGGCGGCCGCACGAGTATCGGCGTGCTCGCAAGCGCGCTCGCGTTCGCCAAGCGGCTCGGCAAGATTGGCGTTGCCGTGCGCAATGGCCCGGGCTTTGTCGGCAACCGGATGATGTTCCCCTACATGTACGAAGCCCAGTTTCTGGTTGAGGACGGGGCGACGCCCGAACAGGTCGATCGCGTCCTGACGGAGTGGGGGATGGCCATGGGCATTTTCGCCGTGGACGACATGGGCGGCCTCGATGTCGCATGGCGCGTGCGTCAGGAACTGCACCAGTTCGAGGAGCCGGGCGCGCGAAAGCCCGTGGTGGCCGACACGCTGGTCGAGATGGGACGGCTCGGTCAGAAAACGGGCAAGGGGTGGTATCGGTATGACGAGGGCGGCCGCACGCCGATTCCCGATCCGGATGTCATCGGCGTGATCGAGCGCACGGCCGCGGCGGCCGGAATTGCGCGGCGGCCGGTCGGCGACGAGGAGATTCTCGAGCGGGCCCTCTATGCGCTGATCAACGAGGGCGCGCGCGTGCTCGACGAGGGGATTGCGCTGCGGGCCTCAGACATCGACGTGATCTACCTGACCGGATACGGGTTTCCCGCCTATCGCGGCGGACCGATGTTCTGCGCGGACCGCATCGGGCTGGCGAAAATCCTCGATCGCGTTACGGCGTTTCACCGCCAGTTCGGTCAGCGGTGGAAACCGGCGCCGCTGCTCGAAAAGCTGGTCAGCCAGGGGCTGACGTTCCGCGAGCTCGACGCCTCGCGCGCCGCTGCGTCGGCTTCGGCCTGAAACTGGTCCATGGCCGACGTCAGCTCTCGCGACAAAGGGGTCGAACCCGCCAAACTCGATCAACGCGCCAAAGTCACCAGGGCCGTCAACATCGCACCCGCGGACATCGCGGTCCGCCGCGGCGCCGATGGCGTGGTCTACATGCTGTCGCGCCGCCCGCTCGGCGCCTACCCGAACAGGATCACGGAGCGTCTGGAGTACTGGGCCGACCGTGCGCCGGATCGTACGTTTGTCGCGCAGCGCGACGCCACGGGCGCCTGGCGCCGCGTCAGCTACGCGCAGACGCTGACGCGGGTGCGCGGCCTTTCGCAAGCGCTGCTCAACCGGCGCCTGTCGAGCGACCGGCCCCTCATCATCCTGTCGGGCAACAGCATCGAGCACGCCCTGCTCGCGCTGGCGGCGATGTTTTCCGGCGTGATCTACGCGCCGATCGCGCCGGCCTATTCGCTGCAGGCGAAAGAGTTCGGCACGCTCGGACAAATCTTCGATCGCCTTCAACCGGGGCTGGTGTTTGCTGCCGACGGAGCGGCCTACGAGCGCGCGCTCGGGCGCGTGCTTCCTTCTGGTGTCGAGCTGGTCGTGTCGGAGTCTTCTCCCGGAGCGATGGCGGCCACGACGTTTGCCGAGCTCGAGGCGACGCCCGCGACGTCAGCCGTGGACGAGGCGCACGCGAACGTGGGGCCGGACACGATTGCGAAGATCCTGTTCACGTCCGGCTCCACGGGTCACCCGAAGGGCGTCGTCAACACGCAGCGGATGCTGTGCGCGAACCAGGAGATGATTCGCACGGTTCTGGCGTTTCTCGCGGAGGAGCCGCCGGTGTTGTGCGACTGGCTGCCGTGGAACCACACGGCGGGCGGCAATCACAACTTCGGCCTCGTGCTCAACAACGGCGGCACGCTCTACATCGACGAAGGACGTCCGACGCCTGCCGGCATCGAAACCACGGTCAGGAACCTGCGGGAGATCGCCGCCGTTGCGCATTTCACGGTGCCGCGGACCTACGAGATGCTGATGCCGTACCTGCGCGCGGACGCGGCGTTGCGCGAGCGCTTCTTCAGCAGGCTGAAGCTGCTGTTCTACGCCGCGGCCGGACTGAGCCAGCGCTTTTTCGACGAGCTCAGCCAGATGGCGATTGACACATGCGGCGAGGACATTCTCTGGCTGACGGGATTTGGCGCCACCGAAACCGCGCCGTTCGCGCTCAGCACCGGACCGGAAGGCGCCTCGGCCGGTCTCGTCGGCCTGCCGTCGCCGGGCATGGAGCTGAAGCTGGCTCAGGTCGGATCGAAAATCGAGGCCCGTGTTCGCGGTCCGAACATCACGCCGGGGTACTGGCGCGACGAGACGCTGACACGCGCGGCGTTCGACGAAGAGGGCTTCTACCGTCTCGGCGACGCGATGCGGTTTGTCGACGCGACCGACCCTGGAAAGGGTCTCGTGTTCGACGGCCGGCTCGCCGAAGACTTCAAGCTGTCGAGCGGCACCTGGGTGAGCGTCGGGCCGCTGCGCTCGAGAATCCTCGCGCGCGCCGGCGGGTACGCACAGGATGTCGTGATTGCCGCGCCGGATCGCGATTTCGTGGGAGCGCTGATTGTGCCGAACCTCCACATGTGCGGCGCCCTCTGTCCAGACATCGCGAAGGGAACCGCCGTGCCGGCTCGCGCGATCCTGGACGACGTCCGCGTGCGCGATCGGTTTCAGACGCTCGTCGACGAGCTTGCGCGCGAGAGCACGGGCAGCTCAACCTACGTCGCGCGCGCGATCCTGCTCGACGAGCCGCCCTCGATCGACGCCCGTGAAATCACGGACAAGGGATCGCTCAACCAGAAGGCCGTTCTCCAGAATCGGTCTCAGCTGGTCGACGAGCTCTACGCGCAGGCCCCCTCGCCTCGTGTTATTTCCGCGACCTCGAATGTGTCATCATCGGGTTGAATTTCTTGAACCGTGAACCGTGAACCCTGAACCGTGAACCTTGAACCTTCTTCTCTCGTCGCAATCGACGTGCACGTGCACCTCGAGCATACAGGCGCCGCCTCGGCGGCCGACACGGCGGCCAAGCAATACTTCGGCGCCGGCGCCGACCGCGATTGGAACGTCCTGGCCGATTACTACCGATCGCGCAAGATGGCGTGCGTCGTGTTTACCGTGGACGAGCGCCTCACAGGACGCCCGCAAGTCTCGAACGACGCCGTCGCCGAGTTTGCGGCGAACAACTCCGACATCGCGATTGCGTTCGCGAGCCTCGATCCGGCGCGCGGCGCGGACGCGGTGCGCGAGGCACGGCGCCTCGTCGGCGCGGGCGTTGTGCGTGGGCTGAAGCTGCACCCGCCGCTGCAGCAGTTCTTCCCGAACGATCGCGTGGCTTATCCGCTCTACGAGGTGTTTGCCGAGGCGCGCCTGCCGGTGCTTTTTCACACCGGCCACAGCGGCATCGGCACCGGCATGCCCGGAGGCGGCGGCGTCCGCCTGAAGTACGGCCACCCCATGCCGATCGACGATGTCGCGGTGGATTTCCCGGACATGCCGATCATCATGGCGCACCCCTCGTTCCCGTGGCAGGACGAAGCCATTTCCGTCTGCCTGCACAAGCCGCAGGTGTACATCGACCTGTCGGGCTGGTCGCCGAAGTACTTCTCGCCCACGCTGATTCAGTACGCCAATACGCTCCTCAAGAACAAGGTGTTGTTCGGGTCCGACTACCCGCTGCTCACGCCCGATCGCTGGCTGGCCGACTTCGAGAAGATCGCGATCAAAGACGACGTGCGGCCGCTGATTCTGAAGGAGAACGCAATGCGGTTGTTCGGGCTCGGCACCTAAGTGCTCACGACGATCAACGCAGAGCACGCGGAGCCCGCAGAGAATTCCAGGTAGAGGTAAAGGTAAAGATAAGCGTAAACTCCGCGTTCTCTGCGGTCTCTGCGTTGATCGTGGCCGGTCTTTTGTGATGCTTATGTCACCGGTCTGCGAGCCAGCCGGACACCTGCGATAAGTCGACGTTGCCGCCCGTGAGGATGACGCCGACGCGACGGCCGGCGATCGGGATCGCCGCCGTCGAACGCCGCCGCTGCTCCAAGTGCTCCCGTCGGTTCCACGACGAGCTTCAGGCGCTCCCACAGATAGAACATCGCTGCCAAGAGCGCCTGGTCGCTGACCGTCGTCATGTCGCTGACGTGTTGCAGCACGAGCGGAAACGTCAGCGAGCCGAGCGACGCCGTGGCGGCGCCGTCGGCCACGGTCTGGGGATTCTGTACCGTCTGCAGTTGCTTCGATCGAAACGATCGCGTCGCATCGTCTCCCGCCGCGGGTTCGACGCCGACGACCGCGCAGCCGGGCGACATCGCTTTGGCCGCGAGCGCCGAGCCGGCGAGGAGTCCGCCTCCGCCGCACGGTACCAGCAGCACGTCGAGCGGCCCGGCCTCTTCGAACAGCTCGCGTGCGGCCGTGCCCTGGCCCGCGATCACGTCCGCGTGATTGTAGGGTGGGATGAGGGCCAGGCCGTGTTCCTGCGACAGCCGCCGGCCGATGGCTTCGCGGTCGTCGTGCTCGCGGTCGTAGGGGACGATGGAGGCGCCGTAGCCTTCGGTGGCGGCGCGTTTGACCGCCGGGGCGTCGGCGGGCATCACGATCACGCGCGGGATGTTCAGGAGTTGTCCCGCCAGCGCGACCGCCTGCGCGTGATTGCCCGACGAGAATGCGACGACGCCGCGCCTTCGATCGTCTGGTGAGAGTCGTGACAGTGCGTTGTATGCGCCGCGGAACTTGAAGGCGCCGGCCCGCTGCAGGTTCTCGCACTTGAAGAACACATGGGCGCGCGTTCGCTCGTTGACCGAGCGGGAGGTGACTACCGGTGTCCGGTGTGCGACGCCGGCGATCTGGCGGGCCGCGCGCTCGATGTCAGCGAAGGTCGGGAGCGTTTCGATGGTGCTAACGGTAGCATCGAAAAACGCCAAACGAAAACCGCAAAACGTAGAATTCAGGCGATCGCGTGGCGTTCTGCGTTCGTCGTTCGGGGTGCCTGCTTCAGCATCCTGCTAGACGGAGACGCCGATAGTGAGCGCCGCGGTGTAGCCACTCGTGGTATCGCCGCTGAGCGAGGCGGGCTGGTACTGCGCCGTCTAAAGACACGTTGTCTCGCGTATTGATGTCTTCCCTACGTGGTTGAGCCTGATGTGCTCGTCGGGCTCGCGGCCGAACCGGTGCAGCCCGTGGCCAGGCCGACTCCGGCGACGCCCAGAGCGGCGAAGATTTCGCGTCTCGTCAGTTTTCGATTGATCGGCGACATTCCAGGCGTCAGAGCAGGAATCTTGCCGTCGCCGATCAGGTGTTTGTCGGTGCTTACAGTGGCCAGCTGTTCATGTTTAGAGATGCGCGTCCTCGATGTGTTACAATCTGAGTTTCCTGACGCGGGGTGGAGCAGTCCGGTAGCTCGTTGGGCTCATAACCCAAAGGTCGCGGGTTCAAATCCCGCCCCCGCAACCAAAGATACCTGCAAGGAGAGGTCGCCGGATCCAGGCGACCTCTTCGTCTTTCTGGTCATGCCGATTATCGGCACGAGACCTCCCTCAAGTCCGTATAGGAGCAAGTCCACGAATGACTGGAACCATCAAGACTCTGCGAGCAGACAAAGGATTCGGCTTTATTCGAGATACCTCCGGCACAGAGGTGTTCTTCCATTCCAGCGCCATTTACGGTGAGGGCATCGACATGCTGCGCGAGGGCGACGGCGTCGAGTTCGAGCTTGGCGACGGGGGCGCGAAAGGGCCTCGGGCGACGAACGTCCGCCGGACCACGACGTAGACCGCTCGTCGTGTCGCACGCCGTCTGAATCGCTCGGACCGTTCGCGAGAACAGCGGTGGTGGTAGGCGCCATTGGCCCTTCCGACACGTCATCGACGCGTTCCTTTGATCGATTCGTAAACCGAGGCGATGTGCGCCTCCCGGATCGTATCCCACCGCTCAAAGCTCCTGTAGGCGTCGAGCGTGAGCGTCTTCTGGATGTCCGCGAGGCTCCGGCCCGCCGCGATGCCGGCCGCGACGCCTGTCGAGATCTCCTCCAGGTACCGCAGGAGGTCGGCGGCATCCTTCTTGGCGCCGGCAAGCGCATGTCCCGTCAGGGCGTGATCGAAGTCGAGCGCGTTGACAATCCTGAGCGCGTCGATCCACGCGCCGACCGATGGGGCCAGCCCTCCCGGAAGCCGCCGCACCTGCACGATGTCCGCGCTGAACACGGCGCGCTCGTCGGGAAAGTGGAGCACGGAGCTATCGTCCGCGTGCGCCGTTCCGAGATGGATCATCGTGACGCGCTTGCCTCCGAGCGTGACGGTGTGCCGGTCGGAGAAGGTTGTGGCCGGCGGATACACGTCGCTGACGGATCCGCGCGCGAGCTCGGCGCCGCTCGCGACGTTGTCGCGGTTGTAATCGAACAGCGCGAACCGCTCCGCAACGGCGCCGGTCGCCTCGGCGCGCTCAATCAGCCCGTTCCGATTGGCGTCCATCTTCACGGCATCGGCGTCGAGCGAAGGACGGCCGGCCGGAGGTGCGAGCGCCTTGAGCATGTTTTCATGGCCGACGAACTCGGCCGTGTCGGCGAACACGACCCCACCCGACGCGTGATCCCAGTCCCGGTGTGTGTAGAGCACGTAACGAACCGGGGCGTTGAAACGCGTCGCGAACTCCGCTTTCAGCCACCGGGCAAAATCGCGATTGATCGGATCGCTCATGATGATGCCGTCGGGCGTCACCAGGAACACTGTGTAGTGGTTGTTGTTCTGCGCGCGATAGAGCTGTCCGGTAATGTTGACGATGGCGCGCGTCGGCTGCTGTTGCTGAGCCGCTGCGCCGGGCACGAGACCGACAACGCAAAGCAGAACGAGAACGGCACACCTGATGAGTCGCATGGTGACCTCCACCTTATATGGCTGACGTGATCGCTATCCGAGTGTGACGAGACTAACCGCTGCGTCGACGAGAGGCACTATAATCTCGAATCTCGAACTGGAATCCTGGAGCTTCAGGTCCGTGAACTCTGTTAACCGCGACCGCAGCGCGGTAAGATTGTCAGCGGTTGAACTCAGAAGGAGTTGTCGATATGTCCAAGCTGTCGCTCGTCTGCGCCGTCGTAGTGCTCGTCGTGGTCGGAGCAGGGCACCCGGTATTCTCGCAGAACACGCCCGCCATCAGTTTTTTCATCACCAGCGCCGGCTCGGGAAACGGGGCCAATCTCGGCGGCCTCGCCGGAGCCGACGCCATCTGTCAACGGCTCGCCGCGACGGCAGGCGCAGGCAGCAAGACCTGGCGCGCCTACCTCAGCTCGAGCGCGGCCGGTAACCAGGCTGCGGTCAACGCGCGCGACCGCATCGGTCGTGGCCCGTGGCAGAACGCCAAAGGCGTCGTGGTCGCGCAGAACGTGGACGATCTTCACAGCGACAACAACAAGCTCGGCAAGGAGGGCTCGCTGACGGAAAAAGGCGCGATGGTGAACGGACGCGGGGACAGCCCGAACACGCACGACATTCTGACGGGCTCCGGGCTCGACGGCAGGGCGCTCCCAGGCGACCTGACCTGTAGCAACTGGACCAGTGGCGCCGCAGGCGCCGCGCGCGTCGGCCACCACGACAAGCAGGGCGGCGGAGAGAATCCCAACTCGTGGAACTCGGCCCATGCCTCTAGCGGCTGCAGCCAGGCAAACCTGGTGGGGACCGGAGGCGCTGGCCTGTTCTATTGTTTTGCGCAGTAGAAACGAACCCGTGCCTGCAAAGCCGGCCGGCTCCACTCTGACGCGGCGCCGCATGTTGCTGGGAACGGGCGGGCTCATCGCCGCGGCGGCCCTACCAGCCACCGGCTCCGCGGCATCACCGTTGGCGCCGGGCCAGGCGCCACGGGCGGCTTCGTCTACGAACGCCGCCGTAGACGTCACGGGCCGTCTCGCACGCTACATGGTCGAGGCGCGGATGCGAAGCCTGCCGCCAGAAGTGGTGCGGGAAGCGCAGCATCGCATCCTGGACACACTCGGCGCGATGGTCTCGGGAGCGCGCCTCAAGCCCGGCGAGATGGCCATTCGCTACGTGCGAGGCCAGGGCGGCGTCGCGGAAGCTTCCGTTCTGACGACGGCCATCAGGACGACGGCGGTCAATGCAGCGCTCGCCAACGGGATGTTCGCCCACGCCGACGAGACCGACGATTTCGAGCCGGTCACCAAGGCGCATCCAGGGTGCGCCGTGGTGCCGGCCGCGTTCGCCATGGCCGAACGCGAAGGCCGATCGGGAACCGAGCTCGTTCGGGCGGTCGCGCTTGGCTACGATGTCTGTTGCCGGTTTCTCCTGGCGCTCGGTCCCGATCACGTGCGCGCCACGCACCGCAGTGCGGAAGGCACCAGCGCCACTTTCGGCAGCGCCGCTGCCGCGGCCTCGCTGGCTCGGCTCGATGAGAAAGGCATGCGGTACGCGCTCTCGTATGCGGCCCAGCAGGTTTCGGGCATCTGGAGCTGGGCCCGCGACACCGAGCATATCGAGAAGGCCTTCGACTTTGCCGGCATGGGCGCGCGCAACGGCGTGACGGCCGCCGTCATGGTCCAGACGGGCTTCACCGGCGTCGAGGACGTGCTCGACGGCGAGCACAACATGATCGAGGCGCTTTCCACCGAACCGAAGCCTGAAGAAATGGTGGGGGCGCTCGGCACACGGTTTTTCGTCACCGAGACGGCCATCAAGACGTTCTCGGTGGGTTATCCCATCCAGGCGCCGCTCGATGCGTTCCTTACGCTGCGCCGTGCGCACGCCCTCACGCCGGACAATGTCGAACGCATCGTCGTCCGGCTGCCCGAGGACGGCGCCCGCGTCGTCGACAACCGCTCGATGCCGGACGTCAACTGTCAGTACATCATCGCGGTGGCGCTCGTCGACGGCACTGTGTCGTTTGCCGACAGCCATTCACACCAGCGTATGGAGGACCCGCAAGTCCGTGCCGTGAAGGCCCGCGTGCAACTGGTGGCCGATCGCGCGCTGATGACTCCCGACGCACCGCGCAGCGGCCGGGTCGACGTCACATTGCGAGATGGGCGCACGGTAAGCCACTTCACGCGCCACGCTCCCGGGACAAAGGAGAACCCGTTGGACACGGCGGGTGT
Source organism: uncultured Acidobacteriota bacterium (assembly GCA_963755195.1). Lineage (GTDB taxonomy): Bacteria > Acidobacteriota > Vicinamibacteria > Vicinamibacterales > CAVVIG01 > CAVQJU01. The sequence goes on from CAVWIZ010000006.1 coordinate 870,822, forward strand.
GAACGCGAAGGCGCGAACCCTGATGGTGCCCGTGCTCGGCCAACGGCGGGCCGACGCGCTCATCGCGCGCGTCAACGCATTGCAGGATCTGGACGACGTTCGCACACTCCGGCCCCTTCTCGCGATCAACGTGCCGGACCGATGAATGCAGCGGCGGGATTGGCGGCCTCATGCGGCCACCTCGGGCGACGAACGTCCGCCGGACCACAACCTAGACCCATTGTCGTGGTGAACGCGGCGCGACAGACGTGGCGGTCGAGAGCGGGGACCGCCTCATTCCTTATTATTGGCTAATGGGCCTTCCACAAATCGTTCCGGTGGTACGCAACGAAGAGACGTTCGTTTCAATGCTTCGGAGGCTCACGCTGCAGTATTGTTGCTCGCGTGCGGCGCCACCACTTGGACCATAGACAATCTGCCCGCTCTGATCAATGTAGTTCTGAATTTGTCCGGTTGCACCATTCCCATACAACTCTCCTGTCAAGGAGACCGTGGGGTTTCCCGAGATAATGTAGTTGCCTGCACAACCCCAATTGAGAATGTTCTGCGAGCCCTGCAACGGTGCCTTCATGGTCGCCCCGTTAGGATTTACGAACCATTGCCCAGTCGCCGTGAGAGATGGACGAATGGTGCCACTACCAGAACACGTTCGGGTGGAATCGCAGGAAAAGTTTAGCGGGAATGTGCCAAAACCATTCGGATAGAAATTCCCTTTTTGGAGACAGGCCTGCATCGCAGCCGTTGTGACGGCCACAAGCGACGCGGCGAACTTGTCTGCTTCGCCTTGTGTCATGGGGGGTGGGGGTACGAACGGAGGGGTCGGTGTGGAGGTCCCTTCCGCGCAGGCCGTCATGACGAGGGCGAGGAGTGCAAGGATGCCCGTGGTGATTTTTTTCATAAACAGTTGATCATTACCAGGCGGTCTTACCGCCTACAACGCGTCGATTTCGTCCTCGCGTGAAAGCCGGAGGCTTGCGAGCTGGAGCTCCGATGTGCTGGTACAGATGAGCAGGGCACTCAGTGACGCTAACGGTCGGCGACGAAGCGCCTTGGTTGGCGTAACTTTACGCAGCAACGTCTAGGGAAGGTTCAGTGACTGTACTCGATCGCGGTTGCGAAGACCTAGAAAAGATCGCCCATCGAGTTCCATACACTGCCGAGACGTGAATGCCCATGCATTCATGGCGACGGTCAGTCAACGAGGAAAGATACAGGCGCTCACGTGGCGTTCAGCACTTTGTGGATCGCGAGGATCAGCCGATCGAATTCCTGCCGCTCGACGGCGAGCTGCCGGCGTCCGGCCGGCGTCAGCGTGTAGTAGCGCGCGCGGCGGTTGTTCTCGGACGCGCCCCAGCTGGCCTTCACCCACCCCTTGAGCAGCAGGCGCTGCAGGGCGGGGTAGAGCGAGCTCTCGCCGACTTGCAGCACCTCGTCCGACATCGCCTTGAGGCGCTGGGCGATGCGGTAGCCGTGCTGCGGGCCCGCCACGAGAATCTTCAGCATGAGCAATTCGAGCGTGCCGGGCAGGAGATCCGGCGCCTCGGGCGCGCTTCCCATCGTTTGTCGATGGGAGAATGCTCCATGGCGGGCCGGCGTGTCAGGAGAGACGTCGTGCAATCGCGCCGCCGGCGCCTCCAGCAGTGTTATCCTTCCGACATTACCGCATGACCCATTCCACGATCGAGGCACACATGAAGCGAATCGGACTTCTCCTCCTGCTCGGCGGCGTCCTGTATCTCGTCGCGCGGCCATCGGCCATGATCCCGGACCAGGTGCGTATCGACACAGGCACGCTCGCCGGTGTTGTCGGCGCCACGCAGCCGACAGTCCGTGTGTTCAAAGGCATTCCGTACGCCGCGCCGCCGCTCGGAGAGAACCGGTGGCGGGCGCCACAGCCCGCGGCGAAGTGGGATGGCGTGCGCAAGGCCGACGCCTTTGGCGCGCCGTGCGCGGCCGGTGCTCCCTTCGGCGGCCGTGGCGGCGGTGCTCGTGGCGCCGCTCCCGGACAGGCCCCGGCCCCGGCGGCGCCCCCGCGCGAGCCGGCAAGCAGCGAGGACTGTCTGTTTGCCAACGTCTGGACCAGTGCCACATCAGCGAGCGACAAACGGCCCGTGATGGTGTGGATCTACGGCGGCGGTTTCTTTACCGGGTCGGGCGGCATGGCGTGGTACGACGGCGAGAACCTCGCCGCCAAAGGTCCGGTGATCGTCACGCTGAATTATCGCCTTGGGCCGCTCGGCTTCTTCGCGCATCCGGATCTGGCGAAGGAAGCGGGTCATCCGGGCTCCGGCAACTACGGCATGATGGACGCCATCGCGGCGCTGCAGTGGGTGAAGCGCAACATCGCGGCGTTCGGCGGCGACCCGAACAAGGTGACCGTGGCAGGAGAATCGGCCGGCGCCATCATGGTTGGCGCGCTCGTCGGTTCGCCGCAGGCCAAAGGGCTCTTCACCCGCGCCATCGCCGAGAGCGGCGGCTGGATGGGCCTCACGATGGGTCGCATGCAACCAGCAGCCACCGCCGAAGCCGCCGGGGTGAACGCGATGAAGACGCTCGGCGTCGCGACGATCGCCGAGCTGCGCGCGAAGCCGCTCGGCGAGCTCGCGATGCAGATTCAATCAGGACTCGTCATTGACGGCTACATGATTCCGGAAGATACGTCCCTGACGTTCCAGGCCGGGAAGCAGAACGCCGTGGACGTGCTGACCGGATCGAACAAAGACGAGGCGAATTTCGGCGTGTGTCCCGGCGCCGGCGGCGGGCGCGGCCGCGGCCCGGCGCTGACCGCGGACGCGTTCCGCGCCAACGCCGAACGCCGGTTCGGTGCTGAGGCTGCGGCGGCCTACGTGAAGATGTACGGCGTGACCTCGGACGCCGAAGCGGCGCCCGCCGCGCACATGGCGTGTGCGGACGAGATCAGCTGGAACATGCGGCAGTGGGCTGCCGCGCAGTCGGCGAAGGGGAAGAAGGCGTACACGTATTACTTCTCGCACGTCCAGACCGTCAACGGCCAGCCGTCACCGCAGGGCGCGACGCACACATCCGAAATCTCCTTCGCCTGGAACAACCCGAAGGGCCAGGCGACACAGACGTGGAACGACGTCGACACGAAGCTCGCCGACCAGATGTCGTCCTACTGGGTCAACTTCATCTCGAAGGGCGATCCCAACGGCAACGGGCTCGCCAGGTGGCCGGAGTTCAAGGACCTGTCGAAGAGCACGGTGATGGTCTTCGCGGACACGCCGCAGGTCGAGCCGGCGGCGCCGGCCTCGAAACTGGCCTTTTATGCCGCGGCGTTTCAGCGTCTGCTGAAGGGCGCAACGAACTAACCTCGCAGCGCGTCGGCGGTGCGACTACGTCGTGCCTCCGGCGCGCGCGCCTTCAGGCGCGCTGACGCCGAACACGTGGTAGGCCCAGGCGGGCACGTCGAGGTACAGACCGTGCGCGTCGAGATCGCTCTTCTCACGATCGAAACGGCCGCCGCCCATCAGATCGTCAAATCGCACCGTGCTGGCGCCGAGATCCTGAAGCGGTACGCGAACGTGGCACTGGCTCTGGTTCGAGGCGTAGTTGACCGCCACCAGCCGACGGTCGCCGGCGGCGCCCTTCCAGAACCACGCCACGAAACAGTCGACGGTCCAGTTACCATCCCACGCCGGCGCGCACTCGAGCAACCGCCATTCACCGTCGCGAAACGCCGGTTGCTGCAACACCGCTCGCAGACGTTCGTAGAACTTGTGCAACGCCGTGTCGGTCGGTTCGAGCGGCGCGCGGACGAGGTGCGGCGAGATGCGCTTCCTGCGGCCTTCGAACTGGCCCTGGTGGAAGAAGCGCAGGCCGGGCGTCAGGTAGGTGATGATGGCGGCGGCTTCGTGCACGGGCTGTTCGAAGGTCGCGGCCGCCCGCGGCTCGTCATGGTTCTCCATGAAGCGCGCGAGCTTCGCCTGGTAGTCGAGCCCGGCGAGGAGATGCTCTCGCACCGACCGGGCATGACGGTCGCGAAGACGATCGTAAAGCCGCTTGTCGTACGCGTAGTCGAAACCCTGCTCCAGCATGGTCCATTCAAGATCCCAGTAGACCTCGGCCATGAAGCAGAAGCCTGGAACGTGCTCGCGCACGCGCCGTATCGCGTCCGGCCAGAAGAGCGGCGCGCGGCGTCCCCACGTGCGTTCGAATACGTCCGGCAGCACCAGCATGGCCATGTCGCATCGCACGCCATCACACTGTCCTGCGATCCTCAGGAGCTCTCCGGCCATGGCCTCCTGTGTGGCTGGATGGCTGTAGTCGAGCTGCAGTGTGTCCGGCCAGCCCGCGAAGTACGGATCGCGGCCGAGGGCCAGCACCCGGTCACCCCCTGTGTTGCCGATCTGCGTGTAGTTGTGCGGTTCGCGCGCCAGATCGGACGCGGTCCCGGCCACGTAGTACTCAGGGTGACTGGCTGCCCAGGGATGATCGGGAGCCGTATGGTTCGGCACGAAATCCAACATCAGCCGCAACCCGCGGCGGCGAAGCCGTTCGCGGATGCGTCCCAGCGCTTCGTCCCCACCCAGTGCTTCATGCACGGTGTACCCGGTGATGGCGAAGCCCGATCCGGCAATGTCGTCGTCTTGCAGATCGTGCAGCGTGTCCTGGAATTCGTGGCGCCACTCGGGATTCGCGCGCGAGATCTGCTGCGCGACCGGTCCCCGTCTGCCAGACGCTCAGAAGCCAGACCCAGTCGAAGCCCATCCGGGCGATGCCGTCGAGCCCTGCATCGGGAATGTCATCCAGTGTCGCGTTCCGGCCCAGGCTGCGCGACAGGTCGGTCAGCCAGACGCGGGTGTTGATTTGGTACAGCGAAGGATAACGCGGTGTCGCCATGTCAGTGCTCCTCTCGCCGCTTTGCGCGGACCCATTCTTCTACGGCGGGTTCGCGGGCGTCTCGCATTTTCTGACCGGCGAGCACCGGACGTTCAACCGTGAGGACGGACACCACGTCGGCAAGTTCGTGCCGCGCTCGCCGTTCGGCCTGCCCCTAAGAGATCCCTAACTTAACCAAGAGTGCATTGCAACATGACGCGCGTAGGGCTGAAGGCTCAGGGCTAAGGCCAGATGTAAGCCAGCGTGCTCATCGACTCCTATATAGTGCTCAGCACCGACGAATCGCGGCTGCAGCGACGCTCTGCCCGCGGCGAAAGGACACACGTGATGACGACCCTCCATAGGCGACCTGGCATTTGTCGGGGTGTTGTCGCCCTCCTGGTCGTGGCGGCCGCAACGGCCTGCACGGGTCAGAAAGAGGCGGCGCCGCCCGCAGCGACGGCGACGACACCGTCGGGCCCCGACGCGCCAATCCCGGACACGGCGTCGCCGTACGACGTTCTTCCGGAAGCCGTGCGGCTCTCGATGGACGAGCCGTTCACCGGTGACTTCGACGCGTTGGTCAAGCGCCGTTCAATTCGCGTCGGTGTGACCTTCAACCGCACGCACTACTTCATCGACAAGGGGCAGGAACGGGGGCTGACGTACGAGTCGTTGAAGCTGTTCGAGAACGATTTGAACGCGGACCTGAAGACCGGCAACCTCAAGGTGCACGTGGTGATTGTGCCCATGACTCGCAATCAGCTGTACCCCGCTCTGGCGGGCGGCAAGATCGACATGGTCGCGGCGATGGTGACCGTCAGGCCCGAGTTGGAGAAGCTCGCCGCCTTCTCGGTGCCGACGCGCACCAACGTGAGCGAAGTCGTGGTCACCGGTCCGGGAGCGCCGCCGATCGCCACCGTGGACGATCTGGCCGGCCAGGAGGTGTTCGTCCGCAAGGGCAGCAATTATGACGAGAGCCTCGTTCGCGTGAACGGGCAGCTGAAGGCGCGCGGCAAGCCGGCCGTGGTGATCGTGGCCGCCCCCAACGAGCTCGAGGACGATGACGTGCTCGAGATGGTCAACGCCGGCCTCGCGCCGATCACCGTCGTGGACGACTATCTGGCCGAGTTCTGGAGCAAAGTGTTCACCAGCATCAAGGTGCACAAGGACGTCACGGTGAGGTCCGGCGGCAACCTGGCCGTCGCATTTCGCAAAGAGAATTCCAAGCTCCGCGAAGTCGTCAACACGTGGCTCAAGAAGCACGGCAAGGGCGACGGCTTCCGGAACACCATCGAACGCCGCTATCTCGAGAGCGTCAAGTACGCGAAAAACGCCGCGGCTGATGCCGAGCGCAAGAAGCTGCAGTCGATGGTCGAACTGTTCAAGAAGTATGGAGCGCAATACAACCTCGATTACCTGTTGATGGCGGCGCAGGGCTATCAGGAGTCCACGCTGGATCAGGACGTCAAGAGCCCCGTCGGCGCGATTGGCGTGATGCAGGTCATGCCACCAACCGGCAAGGAACTGAACGTTGGTGACATCAACGAAGTCGAGGCCAACATCCACGCCGGCGTGAAGTACATGCGCTTCATGATGGACCGGTACTACAAGGACGATCCCATGGACCCGCTGAACAGGGGTTTGATGACTTTTGCGTCCTACAACGCCGGGCCGGGCCGGATCAGACAGCTCCGGGCCGAGACGAAAAAGAGGGGCCTCGACCCCAACGTGTGGTTCGGCAACGTCGAGCGGGTCGCCTCGGAGCGGATCGGCCGCGAGACGGTCACCTACGTCAGCAACATCTACAAGTACTACATCACCTACCGGCTGCTCACCGAGCAGCGGGAGCGACGCGACGCGGCGAAGGCGGGCGTCAGCACGCGCGGCGCGGGACGCAGTCGATGAAGCCAGCCGCAGGCGCCGCCACCGATTCGCCGTGGGAAGGGTTCCGCGGAACCCTCTGGCAGAAGGAGATCAACGTCCGCGCCTTCATCCAGCTCAATTACACGCCGTACGAGGGGGACGCGTCCTTTCTCGCGCCCGCGACCGCGCGGACGAGGCGGATCTGGGACACGTTGACGGCGCTCTTCGTCGAGGAACGCAAGAAGGGCGTGCTCGACATCTCCCAGATCCCCGGTGCGATCACCGCGCACGGGCCCGGCTACATCGACAAGGACCACGAAGTGATTGTCGGGCTGCAGACTGAATCGCCGCTCAAGCGCGCCATCATGCCGAACGGCGGGCTGCGCATGGTGCTCAACGCGCTGGAGGCGTACGGCTACACCCCGGATCCGCACATGGTGGAGGCGTTCACCAAGTACCGGAAGACGCACAACGAGGGCGTGTTCGACGCGTACACCCCCGACATTCGCGCGTGCCGGAGTTCGCACCTCCTCACCGGGTTGCCTGACGCGTACGGGCGCGGCCGCATTATCGGCGACTACCGGCGGGTGGCGCTCTATGGCGTGGACCGGCTGATCGCGAAAAAGAAGCAGGAGAAGCTGGTGCTCGACCCCGAGCCGTCTACCGAGGAGATCATCCGCGACCGTGAGGAACTGTCCGAACAGATCCGGTCGCTGCAGGAATTGAAAACGATGGCCGCGAGCTACGGGTTCGACATCTCGGGCCCGGCGCGGACCGCTCGAGAAGCCGTGCAGTGGCTGTACTTCGGCTACCTGGCCGCGGTGAAGGAGCAGAACGGGGCGGCCATGTCGCTGGGCCGCTGCTCGACCTTCCTCGACGTCTACTTCGAGCGCGACCTCGAGGCGGGCCGCCTGACCGAGGAGCAGGCGCAGGAAATCATCGACGACTTCGTCATCAAGCTTCGCATCGTGCGGTTCCTCAGAACCCCGGAGTACGACGAGCTCTTCGCGGGCGACCCCACGTGGGTGACCGAGTCGATCGGCGGCATGGGAGACGACGGCCGGTCGCTCGTGACGAAGTCCAGCTTCCGGATGTTGCAGACGCTCTACAACCTGGGCCCGGCGCCCGAGCCCAATCTCACGATCTGGTACTCCGCGCGGATGCCGGACGGCTTCCGGACGTTCGCATCGAAGGTGGCGATCGACACCAGCTCGCTCCAGTTCGAAAGCGACGAGATCATGCGGCGCACATGGGGCGACGACGGCGCGATTGCCTGTTGCGTGTCGCCGATGCTGGTGGGCAAGCAGATGCAGTTCTTCGGCGCGCGCGCCAATCTGGCCAAGTGCCTGCTCTATGCCATCAACGGCGGCCGCGACGAGATGAGCGGCAAGCAGGTCGGCCCCATCTCGGAGGTGGTCAAGGGGGAATACCTCGACTTCGACGAGGTGGTCGAGCGCTTCGACAGGATGATGGACTGGCTGGCGGGCGTGTACGTGAATGCCATGAACGTCATCCACTACATGCACGACAAATACGCCTACGAGCGGATCGAAATGGCGCTGCACGACTACGCGCCGCTGCGAACGATGGCGTTCGGCATGGCGGGACTGTCGGTTGTCGCCGACAGCCTGTCGGCCATCAAGTACGCCAGGGTGAAGGCCATCAGGAACCAGGCGGGTCTCGTCACCGACTACCAGACCGAAGGGGAGTTTCCGGTCTTCGGCAACAACGACAACCGGGTCGACCAGATCGCCAGCCAGCTCGTGAGCATGTTCATGGGCAAGCTGCGGAAACACCCGACGTACCGCAACGCCCTGCATACGCAGTCGATCCTGACCATCACGTCGAACGTGGTGTACGGGAAAGCGACCGGGAACACGCCGGACGGCCGGCGGCAGGGCGAGCCGTTCGCGCCTGGCGCCAATCCGATGCACGGGCGCGACACCCACGGGATCATGGCGGCCGCGGCGTCAGTGGCGAAGATTCCGTACCGCGACGCGGCGGACGGCATTTCACTCACGGCGTCGCTCGTGCCGGAGGGACTTGGCCGCGTGGCCGCGGATCGGACGACAAACCTGACCGCCATGCTGGACGCCTTCTTCAGCGCCACCGGCTATCACATGAACATCAACGTCCTGAACCGTGACACGCTGGTCGACGCGATGGAGCATCCGGAGAAGTATCCAAGTCTGACCATTCGTGTCTCAGGCTACGCGGTGAATTTCGTCCGGCTCACCCGCGAGCAGCAGATGGACGTCATCAACCGCACGTTCCACGGAGCCGTCCATGTCTGACGCATCTTCTGTGTCGCTCGAGGCGCCGAGCCCGTTCGAACTCCGCGTCAATCTCGGCAACAGCGTTCCGGAGCAGAGCGTTCGCGAAGCGCTGGCCAGCGGCGACATGGGGTTCCTGCACTCCTACACGACCGGTTCCACAGTCGACGGCCCGGGCGTGCGCGTCGTGGCGTGGACCACGGGCTGCATGTGGCGCTGCCAGTACTGCCACAACCCCGATACCTGGACGCTGAGCAACGGCCTGCCCGTGTCCGTGGCGAAGGCGGCGGAGGAGCTGGGCAAGTACCGCCACGGCCTCAAGGTCATGTCGGGCGGCTTCACGCTGAGCGGCGGCGAGCCGCTGATGCAACATCGGTTCGCCGCGAAGCTGCTGGCGGCCGCGAGGACGATGGGCATTCACACGACGATCGAGACGAACGGCTTCTACGGCGATCGGTTGTCCGACGCCGAGCTGGACACGATTGATCTCGTGATGCTGGGGATCAAAACGTGGGATCCGGCCCGTCATGTGGCGCTGACGGGCCAGGAGATCCGTCCCACGCTCGAATTCGCCCGGCGGCTCGCGGCGCGCAGGCGGCCGATCTGGATTCGCTTCGTGCTGGTGCCGGGTCTGACCGACGACATGGACGATCTCGCGAAGACGGCGCAGTTCGCCGCGGGACTCGGAAACGTGGAGCGCGTGGAGGTGCTGCCGTTCCATCAAATGGGCCGGTTCAAGTGGGAACGGCTCGGTCTGGACTACACACTGAGTGAAACACAACCTCCCACAGCCGAACTGGCCGAGCGAGCCTGCGAGGTCTTCCGGCGTACAGGGCTGACGGCGTACTGACCGCAAGACGTCGAGCTGATCTTTCGTCTGCTTATCCAGCCTATGGTGGCGGCCATTTTTGCGATCCGCGCCGGCTTGCGAGACGCCCGCGAGAACCGGCCGGCCTATCTCTGGTCCATCTTCACAAACCCCGCTACCCGCCGCGATCTGCTGCGTGAAGGATTGGCGGACGTGGGCAGAGTGTTTGTCGTCGCGGTCATTCTCGACCTGACGTACGAACTATTCGTGTATCGCTGGGTGTATCCGGGGCAGGCGCTGATCGTGGCCGCCGTCCTGGCATTCATTCCCTATCTATTGATCCGAGGTCCGGTCAACAGGATTGCGCGTCGCTTCATCCGCCAGTGAGAGAGTAGCGACTGCGGGTTCAAATCCCGCCCCCGCAACTGCCCTCAAGGGGCGTTGATGGGTACTAGCGGTCGAGCGGGTTCAATCCCTTTTTCGCAAACGGGTCCAGGGCCTGGAGGTCGGTGCGATAGCTTACGGCTGTGGCCGTCGGGAAAATCGCGGGAATCTTCTGCGTCACCGCACCAGTAGCCGCCCATTCCGTGCCCCGCTGGAACGTCACGACAAAATCCACCGAGCTGAGGGCGTTAGCATCGTGCCCGAGGGTCGTATGGAAGATGCGGCCCTTGCCGTAGGTCAGCACCATCAGTTGCGGCTCGTCACGACCAGTGCCGCTATTTGCCGGGTCCGAGTACGCAGTGGCGAGCACTGTCATGTTTTCTCCTGGCCCGCGAAGCTTCGCGTACAACTCGTCGCCCTGATGCATCCACGCCTTCGGAAGACCTGTGGTGATTGGGTGGTCCTCCTTGCGCACGGTGATGAGAAACGGTGTGCGCAATCCGTGACTCCCGGCATTGCCAGGCGCGGAGTCTCGGAGGAGCTTGCCGGCCTTGTAGTACCACATCGGGCCGGCCTGCTCGTTTCTGTTGCGCCAGCCGCCGACGCCGTTCATTTCGTTGAACGCCTGCCAGTTCGGGAACGCATTGTCGGCCGCGTGGACGCTGACCAGGCCGCCGCCGTTCTGCATGTACTTTTCGAACGACGTTTTCAAGCTTGCAGGCCAGCGGTCGTCGGGCGCGTCGTAGTTGAAGACGACAGCGCGGTATTTGCTGAAGTCCGGGTTGAAATTGGCGAAGTCGCCTCCGGCGGGCGGAGCCGTGACGACCTCGACCTCGAAGAGGCCTGTTTCGCTCAGCTCTGTCTGCAGCACGGATGTAACCACTTGCCAGCGATGATAGGGCCCGCCGCTCTCGCCATCGAGAATCATCACGCGGATCGGCGCCGCCCCATGGAGCGACATGGCCCCGATGCCAACGATGATGATGCCGAGAACGCCCACATACCAGCCAACACGCCGCATGGCCCTTCTCCTTCTACCGGATGCCGAGCAGTACCTCTATTGTGAGCTGATCCAGCCGTTCGTAGGCTAACCGTTCTTTCGCCAGCGCAATGCGATCGAGCGGCGCAGCAAGCAGGGCATCGCGCCCCGCCGGCGAATACCGCGCGAGAGACGGGGCGCCGTGCGTTCTGTTCAGCTCGGCGAGAATCGCCCGCACGTCGGGGTCGGCGTTCCACCGCTTTCCCCGTTCGCGCAAGATCAAGTACGTGCGCATGCAACCGCGCGCGAAATCTCGGACACCTTCGTCATCCTCGGTGCGGTACGCGTGCGCGTCGAAATGGCGGGGGCCGTCGTAGCCGACGTCCTCGAGAAACTTCACCAGAAAAAACGCCGACTTGACGTTCGCCGATCCAAATCGAAAATCCTGGTCGTAGCGGCCTGAGACCTGATCGTTGAGATCGATGTGAAACAGCTTCCCAGCTTCCCACGCCTGGGCCACGGCGTGCAGGAAATTCAGGCCGGCCATCTGTTCGTGTGCCACCTCGGGATTCACCCCGACCATCTCCGGATGATCCAGCGTTGCGATGAACCCGAGGTAGGCGCCGGTGGTCGGCATATAGATGTCGCCACGTGGTTCGTTTGGCTTGGCCTCGAGCGCGATCCTGAAGCCGTACTTCTGATCGATCGAGTACTCGCAGAGGTAGTTGACCGCCTCCCTCAGTCGTTTGACGGCTTCGTCTGGCCGACGGCACGCGTCGGTCTCGGTGCCTTCGCGCCCGCCCCACAACACGAAGATCTTCGCGCCGAGCTCGGCGCCGAGATCCATCGCCCGCATCGTTTTCTGAACGGCGTACGCGCGGACGCGATCGTCGTTGGCGGTGAACGCACCATCGCGGAACACCGGATCGAAAAAGAGATTCACGGTCGTCATCGGCACAACGATGCCGCTTTGCCGGCAGGCGCGGATGAAGTCCTTGACGATGCGATCGCGATCGGCCGGCGTTGCATCGATCGGCACCAGATCGTTGTCGTGGAGGTTCACTCCCCACGCGCCCGCCTCCGCCAGCATCGCCACCGAATCGGTGGGAGATAGCGGTGGGCGAACAACGTCGCCGAACGGGTCGCGGCCTCGATTTCCGACCGTCCAGAGGCCGAACGAAAACTTGTCTTCTGGTCGCGGTGCGAATGGATTAGGCATACTGAATCTGTCGAAGGGCAGGATAAATACGGCGATACGCGTCGTAGCGTTCGGTCATCTGCGCAACAACGGCCACATTGGTTTCCGTCGTCTGCGCCGTGTGGACCAGCGTTTCGCAGGCCGCATCCACACTGGGAAAGACACCACACCCAACGGCGGCGAGAATGGCGGCACCAAACGCCGCTCCTTCATCGGCCGCGACCGTTTCGACGGAGCGCCCGTAAATGTCGGCCTGAATCTGACGCCAGAGAAGCGAGCGTGCGCCTCCACCGCCGAGTCGAACACGCTCGACCGGAACGTGCATCTCGTCGAAGATGGCGAACGAGTCGCGCAGACTGAACGCCACGCCTTCCATGACGGCGCGAACCAGATGACCGCGCCCATGATTGGCAGCGATTCCGATAAACGCCGCCCGAATCGACGGATCGCAATAGGGCGTGCGCTCGCCCATCAGGTACGGTGCCCAGAGGACACCATCCGCGCCGGCCGGGACCCGCCCGGCCTCCGCCGTTAGATCATCGTATGACGGCGGAGCCGTTCCAGGTGCAGCCAGCTGATCGCGAAGCCAGCGCAGCGATAGACCAGCGGCTTGCGTCACGCCCATGACATGCCACCGATCGGGGACCGCATGACAGAACGTGTGCACGCGACCTTGGGGATCGACCGCTGGGCGATCGGTTGCGGCGAACACGACGCCGGAGGTGCCGATCGTTGCGCTGACCGCCCCCGGCCGCGTGATGCCCATACCGACTGCACCGGCTGCTTGATCACCCGCACCGGCGACGATCGGGGTACCTTCCGCCATTCCCGTAGCTGCCGACCCCGAGGCCGACACGCGCCCGCAGACCTCCGTCGACTCGAAGACGGCGGGCAGCACGTGTGCGTCGAGACCGACGGCGTCGATGAGCGCGCGAGACCACTGCCTCCGCGCCACGTCGAGCAGCAGTGTGCCTGATGCATCGGCGACGTCGGTCGCGAACTCGCCGCTCAAGCGGTAGCGCACGTAGTCTTTGGGGAGGAGCACGTGGCGGACCCGGTCCCAGAGTTTCGGCTCGCGCGCGCGGACCCAGAGTAGCTTCGTCAGCGTGAAATTCGTCAGCGCGGGATTCGCGGTGAGCTCAAGCAAACGACGTGCGCCGATCGTGTCGATCAGCCAGCGGCATTCATCTTCGGTGCGTTGATCACACCAGATGATTGATGGGCGAACGACGTCGCCGCGTTCGTCCAGCAACACCGCGCCATGCATCTGGCCGGAGAGCCCTATAGCCGTGACGCGACCGGCGGCCCCTCCCTCGCGCAGCACGGCGTGGGTGGCCTGCCGACACGCCGACCACCAGTCTTCCGGATCCTGCTCGGCCCATCCGGTCTGCGGCGATCTGAATGGCGCATGATCGGCCGTCGCCGCCGCGACAAGGCGACCGCCATCGTCGAGGAGCACGGCGCGCGAGCCGCTGGTGCCGATGTCGATGCCAAGAACGGAAATGGTCCTGTCTCCTCAGCGCGCTACGGGCAGCGTCCACGCATAGAGCGCAGTGCCGCCACCAACGATGACGTGCTGGCGGCCGTCGATTTCAGCGGTGATAGGTGAGTTGCCGACCCGCCCGATTCCCGAATGCCAGAGCGTCTTGCCGTCGCTCGTCCGGAGGGCCATCACGTTGTTACTGTTGTCGCCGGTGAAGGTCAGCCCGCTGTCGGTCGTCAAGACCCCGGCCGAACCGGAGCCCTGGCCGATGTCGTGACTCCAGCGGATCTTGCCGGTCTGGTAATCGATGGCTCGCAGCGACGAGCTGGCCCAGACGGTGGAATCGGCGCCCGCCCAGCCGTACGCTCCGTGCGCCTGCTTGAAGAAGTAGACGCCGTATGCGTCGACAGCGCTCACGATGAGCAGGCCGGTCCGCGCGTCGAAGCTCGGCGATCGGTAGTTCGTACCGCCCGCTTCATCGGGAGCGACGAGGCGACCGTCGCGATGGGGCTCCTTGTCGGGATTCGGGATCGGACGCCCCTCCTTGTCGATTCCTTTGGTCCAGTTGACAGCGGCAAAGGGCGTGGTCAGCAGGCTCTTACCGTTCGTTCGATCGAGCACAAAGAAATAGCCGTTGCGCGACGCCTGAAGCAGAAGCTTGCGAGGTGCTCCATTGAACGGCGCGTCGACGAGCACGGGAACTTCGGCGGCGTCCCAATCGTGGGTATCGTGGGGTGACGCTTGAAATCCCCACGCCAACGTCCCGGTGTCGGGATTCAGCGCCACGATGCTGCAGGTCCATTTGTTGTCGCCGGGGCGGGCCTCGCCGTTCAACACGGGAGTCGGATTGCCGGTTCCGACGAACATGAGGTTGAGCGCCGGATCGTAGGTGCCGGTCATCCACATCTGTCCGCCGGTGGCTCCGCCGCTAATGGAGTCGGGGGTCCCAAGCGGCGGCGTGCTGTAGAACGTCCACTGCGCTTTACCCGTGGCGGGATCGAACGACCTCAGCGTTCCGGGCAAATTGTCGAAGTCGCCGGACACGCCCACGATGAGGTGATTGCGGATCAGAAGAGGAGCGTTGGTCGACCAGAACCCTCGTTTCGAGTCGGCGATGACGACGTCCCATTTCACGGTTCCAGTGCGCGCGTCGAGCGCCACGAGATGTGCATCCGGGGTCGTCAGGAACACGGCATCCTGGTAGACGGCTGCACCCCGGTGTCCGATGTGGAAGGCATCGTTCGCCGGATAGGAGTACGTCCACATCTGACGACCCGTGCGCGCATCGATGGCCCAGATGGCGTCTGGCGCCGTGAGGTAGATCACACCGTTCACCAGGATCGGCGTCGATTTCACAGTTCGCGTTGAATTGGTCTGGAAGGCCCACGCCAGCGTCATCTGGTTCACGTTGTCCGGTGTGATGCGCGACAAGCGTACTGTGATGCCGGCCGGAGTAGTCGCCGTGATAGGTGGGCCAGCTATCGGCCGGCGGGTTCAGCAGCAGCGCGGGGTCGACGTTTTGCGCCATAGCACCCGTCGCGAGGACAAGGGGAAGGGCGACAGAAAGAGCGATGATCGAGATCTTCATATCGGTTATCGGAGCGTCACCAAGTACGCGACAAGGTTGTGAATGTCGTCATCGGTGTATTTCGGAAGCTGATCTGAGTGCGCGCGAAGGGGCTCGTCGCCGCTGACGGTCACCGACTCGAGCGGCCAGGTACGTTGCCAGCCAGCTGTGTCGGTCAGCGTAATCGTGAACTCGTCCCGATGGGCGAGCTTTCCTGTTGCCGTGTCGCCGGACGCCATCCTGACTGTCAGCGTTGGCGGATTGGGTGCCGGGCCCGCGTCGCGGCCCGAGCCGGGGTAGAGCATGCGGTGGAGCAGCGCCAATCCTTGATATCGCGATCCGATGGTGGCGAAATCCCCGGTCAGCGAATGGCAGCGGGCGCATCCGCCAGCACCGTTGAAATACCGTCTGCCGGCGTCGGCGTTTCCCGTCGCCAGATCGGAGGGCTCGACGGACCGGCGGCCACCGGTCTCCGACTCGGCCTTCGTCTTCTCGTCGTGGATGAACGCCACAACCGCTGCCATGTCGTCGTCAGATAGCGAGAACGCTGGCATGCCCTTGTCCGGCTTTCCCGCGCGCAGGAACGGCGCCAGCTTGTCGCCACGTACGTCTTCGGCCACGAGCAACGATCGCGTGAGATCCGGGCCCGATTCACCACCCTGCGTATCGCGGCCGTGACAGAAACCGCATTGCGATGCGAATCGCCCCCGGCCTGCTTGAATGAGCTCTGGCGCGTAAGTCTGTGCCACTGTCGTCGCGGGCGGTTTCTGCGACGCGGGACTTTGAATCGATGGAGGCGTTGGGGCTGGCGGTGCCGGATTCTGCGCACTGAACGCGGCGCTCACGCAAAACACGACAAACGATGCAAGAAACCCCTTCTCATGCCCATCATTATCGTCAGAGGTCCATCCATGTGCCGTTGGCGCGCGCCGACTCAATCCCTTTGTAGATGAAGCGCATGCCGCGAAGCCCGTCCTGCACGGTTGGGAATTCGTACTCCGATGACTTCATCGGAACGCCGTCGATGTGGCGACGGACAGCCTCGATCGCCCCCGCATAGATATTCGCGAACGCCTCGAAGTAGCCCTCGGGGTGTCCCCAAGGGATGCGCGTCGCCTTCGTCGCTGCCGGATCGAGGTACTC
>CAVWIZ010000007.1:0-154940 GCA_963755195.1 uncultured Acidobacteriota bacterium
TTTCCTGATCCGCGAGGCATCAAAACATTCCGCCGGCCTCGCCCTTGAGATCGCCGAGTGCGCGCGTCTGATCAAAGGCTACGGCGACACGCACGCGCGCGGCAACCCGCGAACTACCGCACCATCGAGGATCGCGTGATCCGCCCCGCCCTTGCGGGCCAGATCCCGCAGGCGCGCGCTGCGGATGCTGTTGCGAGCGCGCGCACCGCCGCTTTGGTCGATCCGGACGGCGAAGCCTCGCCAGGTGCCTTGCCGAACTGCCGGCCAGAGCAATACGATGTACTCTTAGTCAAGCAAGGCGTCGCCCGCCCTCGCGAGCACGTACTGGTCGGCGGCCGTGGGCCGCGCAAATCCCCGTTTGACGAATTCGTCCGGAAAGCCCGCGCTCGGAGCGAACGTGTACGTCCCCGCGCCGACGCCGGACTTGAACATCCCTTCGAACGCGAACGTGCCCGCATCGCGGCGGATGACGAACGTCGCCGGCGCCGTCGGGGCCGGACAGCAGCGAAGGCGCGAGCCCCTGCAGCCGGTCGACGGGAATCGTGGAACCGTGCGAGGAGCCCGCGCTCTCGCTGAGCCTCAGGTGCACGACCGGCGACTTCTCTGTCGCTCGAATCTCCCACGTGCCAGGCACACCCTTCTCGGCGACGACGGGCCGCTCCGGCCACGTCTTTCTGGTCTTTCTGCCAGGGACCGCTCTCGCGGAAACGATCACGGCCTGTGCCGTGGCGAGCGGAACCAGCAGCGCGGCGGCGATCACGACGCCCGCCAGCCGGCTGCCGCAATGCCGGCGCCGTCCGATTGCGCGCGGCGTCCAGCACCGCGAGCATGCGTCCTTCCACCTGCCGCGGGCGCGCCATGCTGACGACGAGCGCGGGCGCGCGATAGCTGCCCAGCGTGTACGCCAGCTCCAACAGGTGCTCGGCGTATTCGCGGGCGTGAGTGCCGGCCTTCAGCACCAGGTCGTCGCAGGCCAGCTCCCGTTCCACGCGCAAGCGCCGCGCGATCCACCACACGCCGGGATGGATCCAGTAGAGGGCGCACGCCACGGCGGCCATCAGCTGCGTCAGGCAATCGCGGCGGGCGATGTGCGCGAGCTCGTGCAGGAGAACCGCGCGGCGCCGATCGTCGGACCACGTGTCGGCGACGGAGGGAATCAGAATCGCGGGCTGCCGGACGCCGAACGCCATCGGCATGCTGCGATCGAGGCTCCGCAGCAAACGCACCGGACGCTGAATGCCGATCTGGGCGGCACATCGAGCAGGAGCTCTCTCCATTCCGGATCGGTGACGTCCGTCGCCCGTCGTGCGAGCCGTCGCACCGTCCACCGTTCGTACACCAGCCGAACCAGGAGCAAGCCCACGCCGGCGACGTACCCGTGGCGCCAGCAGGGCCGCCAGCGACACCCACATGCGGCCGCCGATTGGCGGCGTCTGTCGACGTCGGCAGGCGTCGCGGCCGTCGCCGAAGCCGAAGTCGCCGCGTCCGCCGCAGGCGATGACCCGGTCACGTCTGCTCGTCCGATGGGCTCGCCAACGGGCGTCGCGTCCGCGACATTCGACGTGGCGACGGGAATCGCGACCCGCCAACCCGGGAGCACGGCCCAGAAGATCGGCAGGGCGAGCAGGCCGGCGACGGCGAGCGTCCAGATGAGGTGCCTCGAAGCGGCCGACAGGCGCCGGCACAAGAGGTTGGCCATCGCGGCGGCCGCCAGCACACCCGAGACCTTCAAGACGCCTTCGAGGAGACCAGACTCATCGCTCCCCTCCGTGTCCGCGGACCTTCTTCAGCAGGCTGGTCAGCCGCCGGTATTCGTCGTCGGACAGCGGCGTGTCCGACAGATCGAGGAGCGCCGCCATGGCCGAGCCGGGCGAGTCGTTGAAGAACGTCCGCACCAGCTGCTGCAACGCCGACCGGCTCGCCTCTTCGGGCTTCGTCGTCGGAAAGTACGACATGGCGCGGGCCGTCGTACTCGCGGCCGAGCAGGCCGCGTTCGATCATGATCTCGAGGAGCTTCCGCACGCTGGAAGACCCGGGCGCGTCCGGCAGTTCCGCCCTGATGTCCTCGACGGTGGCGCGCTGCCGCCGGTGCACGATCGCCATGATCTGGCTTTCGCGCCGGGTGAGATCGATCGTTCTGAGCTTGGTCATGGACTCTCGGGTGCAAGGGCGAATTTTTTCGCCTCACGGCGAATATATTCGCGGTGGCCAGCCCGATGTCAACTACGGCCTGGGGAACAGGCGTGGATGACGTTCACGTTACAAACATCGCGTCGAGCGTGAATCACCTGCGGCGGCCCTCGGACGCCCGGCTATAATCGCCACGCCTGCACACACGCGACGTGACATCCCATCACTGGCCCCGGTCGGCGTATCTCTCCCTCGCGTGTCGCCGATGCGCAGGTTGAGAATTGGCGCCGTCCTCGTTGCACTGGCGCTGGCCGTGTTGGCCGGCGCCGCGCAGCAGAGCCGGCAGCCGATTCTTCTGCTCGTCTCGTTCGACGGCTGGCGCTGGGACTACATCACGCGCGCCAGGGCGCCGAACCTGCGGGCGCTCGCGGCCCGCGGCGTGCGCTCGCAGGGGATTGATTCCGTCGTTTCCGGCAAAGACGTTCCCCAATCACTACACGATCGTCACGGGCCTGTATCCCGAACACCACGGCATCGTGTCGAACAACATCGTCGAACCCGGGTTTCCCGAGCGCTTTACGATGTCGTCGGAGACGGCCACGGACCCGCGCTGGTGGGGCGGCGAGCCGATCTGGGTCACGGCGATTCGCCAGGGGCAGCGCACCGGCTCGATGTTCTGGCCGGGATCGGAGGCGCGCATCGGCGGCGTGTGGCCGACCGAGTGGAAGCCGTTCGACGACAAGATGCCGAACGCCGATCGGGTGAAGCAGGTGCTCGAGTGGCTCGCCCTCCCACCCGACCGGCAACCGTCGTTCGTCACGCTCTATTTCAGCGAGGTCGATCACGCGGGCCACGACTACGGACCGGACTCTCCCCAGGTACTGGAGGCCGCCCAGCATCTCGACGACGCGCTGGGACAACTCGTGTCGGGCGTCGAACGGCTGGGCCTCATCGATCGCACCAGCTTCGTCGTCGTCTCCGATCACGGGATGTCGCAGCACGCCGACCAGTCACACGATCTTTCTGGACGACTACC
Source organism: uncultured Acidobacteriota bacterium (assembly GCA_963755195.1). Classification (GTDB taxonomy): domain Bacteria; phylum Acidobacteriota; class Vicinamibacteria; order Vicinamibacterales; family CAVVIG01; genus CAVQJU01. Next base: position 3,167 of record CAVWIZ010000007.1, read on the forward strand.
TGGATCTGTCGACCGTCGACGTGATCGAGTGGACGCCGGTCGTCCAGTTGGCGCCGCGTTCGGGCACACCGACGTCGATCGACGAGGTCTATCGTGCCCTGAAGGGCAAGCATCGCGCGCTGACCGTCTACAAGCGGGAGGAGATTCCGGCCCGCCTCCACTACCGCAACAACCCGCGCATTCCGCCGATCATCGGCCTGGCCGACGACGGCTGGATGATTACGTCGCATCAGCGGCTCGCCAACGCGCACAACAGGGCGACAAGATGGGCGGCGAGCACGGCTACGACCCCAGGTACAAGTCGATGCACGGCCTGTTCGTCGCCGCCGGACCGCGCATCGTGCAGGGCGAGATCGTGCCGGCATTCCAGAACATCCACATCTACGATTTCCTGTGCAGCATCCTGGGGCTCACGCCGGCGAGCAACGACGGCGACCCGAACGTCACGCGGTCGTTTCTCAAGAACTGACGGAGGGGCGGTTCCGCTGCGCGAAGGCAGGAATGCGCGAGCGTGACACAGCCGGCTCGCAGTGTCTCGCCCCGCGCATGGCCTCCAGTTCGAGATTCAGAAGTAGCCCGTCACTTCGTTTCCCCGCTTGCTCGTGACGAACACTCCACCTTGACGCGTGCGGACTTCGGCTCTTGGAACGATTTCGTCCCGGTCGAGGTGGTCTTCGTTGAGCTCGTGGCCCGCCCGAAACCTCCTGACGAAGGTCAAGTCTTGAGTCGTCGAGCCTGCAGGCCAGTCGAGCAGTTGGGTTCCGCAGCGCGATCGGTTGAGCGGTTTCGACGCCGAAATCCATGCCGTAGATCGCCGCGTTCACCTGCCACTCTTCGTTGAGGCCGTCGAGGCATTGGCGTGCAAAGCAGGCCTCGAGCTTGGACATGCTGACACGAACCGTGATCGTGGCGGTGAGGACCTTGGGGCCTCATGCGCGACTGATCCAGTCGTGACGTCGTCAATGACAGGCATTCTCGTCCTCCTTGTCGGTGGGCTGCGAGCGTTCGTGCAAGGCCGGTTGAGGATCATGGCGCCTACGAGCGCGCGGGATCGAGCGCGGTTTGCACGAACGGCGCCTCGTGCACGCGAGGCACCTGCCGCTTCACGGCGATGAGCCACCATTCGCGCGCCGAGGCGACAATCACCACGACGACGATCAGCATGAAGAAGAGCGACAGCGCGGCGTCGAGGCGATCGTTGAAGATCAGGCGCGCCGCGTCCGGACTCGTGGACGCGGCGAGCGACTGCGCGTGCGACAGAAAGCCGAGCGCGGGATCGGGCGAGAACACCTTCTGCCAGCCCGCCGTGAGCGTGGCCGTCGCCAGCCACACCAGCGGGGCGAGCGTGACCCACGAGTAGCGCAGCTTCCCCATCTTGATGATGATGGTGCTGCCCACGCAGAGCGCGATGGCCGCCAGCAGCTGATTCGCGATCCCGAACAGCGGCCACAGCGAGTTGATGCCGCCGAGGGGATCGATGACGCCCTGATAGACGAAGTAGCCCCAGGCAGCGACGATGACGCCCGACGAGAGGATGATGCTCGGATACCACGACACGCGGCCGAGCGGCTTCCACACGTGGCCCGCCAGCTCCTGGAACATGAATCGGCCGACGCGCGTGCCCGCGTCGATCGTCGTCAGGATGAAGAGCGCCTCGAACATGATCGCGAAGTGATACCAGAGCGCCGTGCCGGGACCGGTGAACACGTTGCCGAGGACGCTCGCCATGCCGACCGCCAGGCTCGGCGCGCCGCCGGTGCGCGACAGCAGCGTCACCTCGCCCATCTGCCTGGCGAGCGCCTGCATCTGCTCGGGCGTCACCATGAAGCCCCACTCGGCGATCTTGCGCGCGGCGGCCTCGGCAGTCGTCCCGCCCAGCGCGCCGGAACTGACGTTCATCGCGAAGTAGACGCCGGGGTCGAGAGTGGCCGCCGCGATCATCGCCATCAGGCCGACGAAGGTCTCCGTCAGCATCGCGCCGTAGCCGACGAGCACGGCGTCGGTTTCGCGCATCAGCATCTTCGGCGTCGTCCCGCTCGCGATGAGCGCGTGGAATCCGGAGATCGCGCCGCACGCGATCGTGATGAACGCGAACGGGAACAGCTTGCCGGCGAACACCGGTCCCGTGCCGTCGGCAAACTGCGTGACCGCCGGCATCTGGAGCGGCGGCAGCAGGATCACAATCGCGCCGGCCAGGACGACGAGCGTGCCGATCTTCAGGAACGTGCGACAGGTAGTCGCGCGGCGCCAGCAGCATCCACACCGGCAGCACCGACGCGACGAATCCGTACACGATGATCGCCCAGCAGATTTGCGTGCCCGACCAGGTGAACGCGGCGGCCCACGCCGGTGTCTGCGACACCCACTGGCCGCCGACGAGCCCGACCATCAGCAGCACGACGCCGATCACCGACGCCTCGACCACCTTGCCGGGCCGGATGCTCTTCATCCACCAGCCCATCAGCAGCGCGATCGGAATCGTGCGTCGCGATCGTGAACAGGCCCCACGGACTGCCGCGCAGCGCGTTGACGACGACCAGCGCGAGAACGGCGAGCAGGATGATCATGATCGCGAGGATCGCGACCATCGCCGCCAGCCCGGCGACCGGGTTCACTTCTTCCTTCGCCATCTGCCCGAGCGACTTGCCGTCGCGCCGGATCGACGCAAATGAGAATCGTGAAGTCCTGCACCGCGCCGCCGAGCACGACGCCGACGATCAGCCAGATGGTGCCGGGCAGGAAACCGAACTGCGCGGCGAGCGTCGGACCAATCAGGGGGCCCGCGCCTGAAATCGCCGCGAAGTGATGGCCGTAGGCGATCCAGCGGTTCGTCGGATGGAAGTCGCGCCCGTTGTTGAGCCGTTCGGCCGGCGTCGCCCGCTGCGGGTTGAGCGCGAAGATCTTCTCCGCGATGAACCGGGCGTAGAAGCGGTACGCGACGAGATACGTGCAGACGCCGGCCACGAGGATCCAGGCGGCGCTGATCGTTTCGCCGCGCGACAGCGCGATGACGCCGAAACCGGCGGCGCGCGGCGATCGCGATCCAGATGACGTGGTGCTCGGCCCATGGTGCGGATACTTTACCCCGGACTGCCTCCGGCAGGACTACGAGCAACCCCGCCAGCCGGGAGGCATCGCGGGCCGAATGCCAACAGGGATCGCCACGGGCAGGAGTGAGGATACTAGCGCAATCCTCGCATGCGTGCAAGCGCACACGGGGAGTATGCCAGCGTACTTGTCCACTGCCGCTCTGGTTGATCGGGTTCATCCTGCTGTTCGCCGCGATCGCCTTGTTCTTTCTTGCTCACTTCAGAGAGGCTTTCCGGGACCTGGACTGAGCCCGTTCACGCGCGTACGAGAGCGCCGCGCGTGGACGGACCAGGGCGACCTGCACGGGCAACGACCACGCCTGCAGTTCGACGATGTTGCCTTCCGGGTCGGTGACGTAGCACCAGGTGACCTGCGCGCCCGTGGATATCGTGGTGGTCACGACCTCGCCGACCGCCGTTCCGCCCGCGGCCAGCACTTCCTCGCGCGCGTCGGCCACCGAGGCCACGGCAAACGCGATGTGCGCGAAGCCGGGACGATTGACCGCGGGCGCTGGTCCATGGGCGAGACGCGAGTAGCTGAAGATTTCGAGCGTGGGACCCTCAGCGCCGGCGCCGGGCAGACGAAGGTGCACGCCCGTAATCGTCGCGCCGGGACACCCGTCCCGGCCTCGATTGTCGGCCCCGAGAGGTCGCGCTCCGGCGGCACCGGCACGCACCCGAACACCGACTCGTAGAAACGCGCAAGCCGCCGCCAGTCGCGGGCGATGAGGTTGGTGTGAACGAATCGCGCGCCCTGAATCATGCTGGAACGATCCCCTGGTTGCGCAAACCCGCCGCTATCTGGCGGGCAGCGGCAGCGCGGCGCTTCAATTCCTCAAACCAGTTGAGCACGACGATCATCTGCGTCAGCGGCGCACGCGGGCGCTCGATGTTCCGTGTCATCAGGAACCTCCGGCCGTCTGGCGCGACGTCGAAGTTTCTGAGCGGTGTGCCCGCCTGATACTCGCCCTCGAAGAGCAGTCGAGGCTTGCCCGCTTTGAACGTCGGATCGAGCGACACGTCCACGGCCAGCATCTTCGTGATTGTGCGGTCCGTATTCGACCGTGTAGAAAAGCTCGCGTCCATTCCGGGACCAGGCGACCTCCGAACCGCCGTCGGTCGACACCTGCTGCCGCTCTCCAGTGCCAGGGTAAGCGTTCCACGTAGACTTCATCGCGTCCGGATTCGTCGGACGCGTACGCGAGCCAGCGGCCATCGGGGGAGAACTGCGGATACCGTTCGAGCGCGGGCCTCTGCGCAATGGCCGCAACCTGTGCTCTCCGCTCTCGCGCGAGAAGATCCAGATGTCGCGGTTCGTCGTCGACGACTGCTTGATGAAGGCCAGGTTCTGGCCGTCCGGCGACCACGATCCGGGTTGTCCCACGACCGGCACACTCCCGCGCCCGAGCAGGGGCTCGGCCTCGCCACCATTGGGAGACAACGACACGATGCCACTCGACGTGGCGAACGTCACGCGTTTCCCGTCGGGCGTCCAGGTCGGCCAGAAATTCAAGCCCTCAGGCGTCAAGTTGGTCATGGTCTCCCGCATGAAGTCGTAGATCCACACGTTGGTGCTCGTGCCAGTCGTATTCATGACCAACCTCTCACCGTCGGGTGAAAACCGCGGACTGAGGTAGGGACGTGGCGTTACCGCGAACAGGCGTCGTCACACCACTCCTGTCCACCCACACCAGGGTCCGTGGAGTGTCCTGGAAGATCCCGCCTGGCAGGTACGCCAGCGACCCCGAGTCCGACACACTGAATTGCGCCGCGCCCGTGTCGTTGAGCGAGAGAAAGCCGGTGTTGACGGCCTGGACGACGCCGTCGACAACGCCCGTCGGCACGCCAGTCAGTTCGAGCCGCTTGACGTTGAACGGAACGGCCAGCAGCACTCCATCACGCGCGTACATCAAATGGCCTGAAGGCAGATATCGCGCATCGGCGGCGCGATCGATCAGAATCTTCTGCTCCTGCGTGACCAGGGATCGCACGGCGACTTGTCCATCGTCGGGGCGTCCACCTGCTTTCAGAATCGTGAACAGTACCAACTCTCCTGTTGGCAGCACGTGCGGCAGTCGATGACTGCGTTCTCCCGCCTTTTCGTCGAGCGTCGTCAGCGGTTGAGGCGCGCCACCGACGGCCGACACACGCCACAAGCCGCCGCCCCCGTTCGCGAACACGATGAAATCGGCGGATCCCCAACTGGCTCCAAAGAGCGGCGCCGTGCGGCACAGTGTGATCGCCGGGCCGCCGGCGAGCGGCACTTTCTTCAGCTCGCCAATGGCACCGGGGGTCAACTGACCGGACCAGAAGCCGATCCATTGGCCATCGGGCGAGAAGAATGGACTGTTGCTCCCTTCGGTGCCGGCAAGAGGAACAGCCTCGAGTCGATCCAGCGCGCGCACGTACAGCTGCTGCCGTCCGCCTTTCGCCGCGCTGAAGACGATGGATCGTCCATCAGGCGAGAAGGCCATCGCTGTCCGGGTTGGCTGGGGCGTCAGCTCGTCGGCGGGCGCGACGCCGATGAGCACACGCGAGATCTCGGGTGACGGCGCCTGCGCTCCGCGCGTGAGAAACCAGACGACCAGTCCCGTGACGGCCGCAGCGGTAACCAAACCCACGACGCCAAGGACACGCGTCTGGCGGCGATTGCTTCCGACGCCGGACGACGGCATCGCGGGCTCACTCTGATTGCCGGCCGTCGCGCTCCAGCGCAATTCCCGCAGGAGATCGCGCATCGTCTGCCAGCGGTCGTCGGGGTCCTTCGCCAGGCAGGTCTCGACGATGCGCACGAGCCCCGGTGGGGTGAGAGGCCGGACCGTCGCGAGGGGGCGAGGGTCGAGCTGCAAGATGGCCGCGATCAAACTCGCCTGGCTCTTCCCCTCGAATGCCTTCCGGCCCGTCAGCATCTCGTAGAGCACGGCGCCGCACGCAAAGACGTCAGTGCGCGCGTCGGCGCCCGCGCCCTCGAGTTGCTCGGGCGCCATGTACTGGAGCGTGCCCAGGACAGCGCCCTGCGCGGTGATGCCTTCTTCGGTGGGAAACATCGAGACGCCACCGATCGTCGAGGCAGGGCCGACGTCACGCACCTTCGCCAGGCCGAAGTCGAGGAGTTTCGCGCCAGATTTCGTGAGCATCACGTTGGCCGGTTTGAGATCGCGATGGGTGATGCCCGCGCGGTGCGCCTTGTCGAGCGCATCCACGATCTGCATCGCGTACTGAATGGCCTGGTCCTGCGGCAACGGGCCTGTCTGCAGCCGGTCGGCCAGCGTTTCGCCTTCCAGATGCTCCATCACCAGGTACGCCGCGCCCTCGTGCTCGCCGACGTCATAGAGCGTGCAGATGTGAGGGTGATTGAAGGCGGCGAGGAGACGCGCTTCGCGATCGAACCGCGCGCGCCGCTCGGGGTCGGCGGTGAAGGCCGACGGCAGTACCTTGATCGCGACGTCGCGCCCCAGCCGTGTATCGCGTGCGCGGTACACTCGACCCATCCCTCCAGAACCGAGGAGGCCGGCGATTTCATAGGCGCCGAGCCGCGCGCCGGACGTCAACTCCGCCATACCACCTGACACGCTTCGTGTTGCCGGAGCCCAATCGTCATCTTTATCTTGATCTTTATCTTTCTCACGCTCTTCGCATCGCCTTCCGGCGAAAGTTACTTCTCTCCCTGGTACCGAGCCAGATCCGCGTAGAGCGTTCGCGTGCGCTCCGGCTCGTTGAAATTGACGACCACAAAATCGCGTCGCGTCCGGACGACGATATACGGGGGCGCGCCCATCGTGACGAAGAGCTGGCCACTGCCAAGTCGATCGAGCCTGAAGTGTCCGCGCAGGGTGCCGCCCATGGCGAAGCCGTTCGTGCGGCGAAGGACCCGTGGCAGGGTCTGCTCGAGCGAGACGCCGTCCACCTCCCGCATCGGGATCTCCGCGCCGTAAATCGCGCTGCGAACCGAAAACGTCTCGCGCGACGCGGTCACCGTCGGCGGCTGCGCTTCCACGTACATCATCGCAACCACGCCCAGCGAGCTCAACGCGACCATGCCCGCGAGAAACGCCGCCGCTCGGCTCACCCGCCGGGGCGGCGCCGGCTCGCCGTCCGCCAGGCGAGACGACTCGCCGACCGCCTGACGGAGCGCGTGTTCCAGAACCTCCGGTTGATCGGTCCCGATGCGCACGTACTTCCCGCCCTCGAGAATGAGCTCCACGGCTGAGAGTCCCGAGATGTTGTAAACCCAGCCGCCCGGCATGAGGTGAATGCCCCAGCCGTAGTACCAGGGGTTGCGCACTTGCCGGTACGACCGGATCTCACCGAGCGCGATGCGTTTTCGAATCACGCCGATGCCAAACCTCAGCGCGATGTGCGTCTGGTCGAGCGACACGGTCAACGAGCCGAACAGGAGCGTACTGAGCAGCATGATGCCGGCAAACAGCACGACGGGGCCGACGCCGAGGTCAGCCAGGATGAAGGCGGCTATCCCGATCACGGCGGCGATGACGAAGGTGCCGAGGGTCACCCACCCGACCTGCGTGTGCCGGTAGTCGCGCATCGCTCAGGTCGCCTTCAACCGGCGCTCGCGGCTGAACGTGAAAATGGCGGCGCCAAGGAGTAACACAGCGGCGAACGCAAAGGGATACTGCACTCCGTGCTTTCCTTCCTCGGCAAGAAGATACGCCTCTGCCCCCACGATCAGGCCTTCCGCGAGGTGGATGATCGAATGAGCGAAACGAAAGCGATGCTCCAAGCGCTGATGCACGGCAGTCGCGATCAGGATCGAGATGCCGCCCGCCGCAAAGAACAAGGCGTAGGGCGCATGTTCTCGGAGCTCACTGGCCTTCAGAAGGACGATGGCGCCCGCCAGGTAGTGCGAGCCCAATTGCCATCGGTGGCGCCGGCGTTTCGCGCTCGACGAGACGGCCGAATCTGCCCGCGGCATGGCGCTAGTATATGGCCGGACTGAAACGCTGCTTGAGGGTGAGGAACGACCTCTCACCCGGTGAGACCGAGCAGCTTCAGGGCGTTCCCACCCAGGATTGCTTCGCGGTCGGCGTCGCTCAACCCTGGTGTGTTGAGCACGTGATCTGCCGGCGCGTCGACCCAAGGATATGGATAGTCGGTGCCCATCACGATGCGGCCCACGCCGACCTCCGCAACGAGATGACGGAGCGCTTCGGGAGTGAACACGAGCGAATCGTAGTACATCCGCTTCAGGTACGTCGTCGGGTGATCCTTCGGGACACCGGGTTTGCACTGCGTGGGAAAGGTGAGGCAGCCGTGATCGGAGCGGTTCATGTAGGACGGCAGGTAGCCGCCGCCGTGCGCGGCGCAGATCTTCAGCCCTGGGAATCGATCGAGCGTCCCCTCGAAGATGAGATGCGAGAGCGCAATCGTGGTTTCGAGCGGGTTCCCGATGACGTTCCCCAGCAATCCGTTGCCTTTCAGCCGATTGTTGAGATCGGGCGTCGCCGCCGCCTGCGGGTGGATGAACACGACGGCGCCAAGCTCCTCGGCCTTCGCCCAGAATGGGTGGAACAGCGGGTCGGCCAGCTCTTTCCCGGCCACACTTCCGCCGATCGCCGCTCCGCGGAAGCCCAGCTTCTTCATACCCTGTTCAAGCTGCTGCGCGGCGAGCTCCGGGAACTGAAGCGCGACGGACGCGAACGCCGCGAAGCGATCGGAGTGCGCGGCGCAGAACGCGGCCAGGCTTTCGTTCTGCACGCTGATCACCTGCGTGACCAGGTCGCGTTCGACGTCGTACCAGTTGGGATTGACGCTGAGCACCGAGACATCGATCCCCTGCGCGTCCATGGCGGCGATTCGGCGAGAGAGCGCCTGACCGTCGAGGAGCAATCCATCATCGGCGGCCGGGTTGGCGGCCGGGCGCCTCAGCAGCTCGGTCGCCCTGGGCACGGCGCAGTGGGCGTGGATGTCCACGGTCTTGATCCGGCGACCCTTCACCACGACCTGGCGTCGCGCCGCGCCGCCGGCACGCGGCGACTGGGCTGCGGCCTCGGCCTCGGCCTCATCCAGGAGCCCGCAACCGACGAACACAAGCCCGGCCGCGCCGGCGACATCTTTCAGGAACTCCCGTCGATTGGGCATGGACTTCTCCTTCAAGGGCTCAGGGCTAAGGGCTCAGGGCTGAGGGCTCAGCGACGCTTCGGGTCTTCGAGCTCGGGCAGATTGCCGTCGCGATCTTCCGGATCGCGCGCTTCGGCCCGGCCCTCGACGACAATCTCCACGGCCTTCCGCTTGTCCTCGTTCAACCAGTCGTACACAGTGCCGGCGCCACCGGCTCCTATGCGTCCACGACGGCGACGCTGCCGCACGAACAGAACGGCAACGACGATAATCGCCACCACCCAAAGAATCGCGCCGTAAGGTCCACCTTGCATGACCGCCTACCGATCACCCGGCCAGGGCCGTAGCCGCGGAACAAAACGGCGCACGTGTTTGCAGTACTCCCGATACGAATCGCCGAATCGCCTTTCGAGCTGCGGCTCTTCGATGAGAGGGAATTGAACCATGTTCAGGACCAGAAAACTCGCGGCCCACACCGCGTGCGGCCACGAGAGGAGCACGAGCGCCTCGGCGAACAGGATGAACAGCACTCCCGAGATCATCGGATTCCGCACATAACGGTACGGGCCGCTCACGACAAGCTTCTCAGGTGGATCCCAGGGCGCGAGCGTGCCCCGGCCGTCAACGGCAAATCGCCGAAGCGACGCGCTGAACAGCACGAGGCCCACAATCAGGGCGACGATGCCGGCCATCTGCGCGCCGATCTGAACAGCGTTCGCCCCCAGACCGACCGCGGTGTCGTTGCGACGCGCGATCCAGAGCGGCACCAGGATCGTCACCGTGACAGGCAGCACCGCAACGGCGACGAGGTGACGAACGAGCGCAGGCATCTTCTACGTGCTTGGGGACATCGTTACCGGTCGTCAACGGAATAGGCGAGCAACACGTTCCCGGGCATGAAGCCGAGCGAGCCGTAGCCTGAGTTCACGAACAGCATCCCGCCCGCGACGGTGGCTCCGGGCCCGTTGATCGACCCGCCGCGAGCCGCGACGCCGTTGACCGTCTCGAAGTCGCGAGCCGTGTTCAGGTCCAGAATGACCTGGCCGGTCTCCGCTTCGTACGCACGGAGATGGCCGTCCAGGCTCGCCGAGAAGATCACGCCGGGGATCGCCGTGACCGCGGCGGGCTGAGCGGTATTGCATCCGGCACGGCCGCCGCATATGTCGGCCGCCGGCGCGGCCGACCAGCGCAGTTTTCCGTCAGCGACGTTCACCGCGATGACGCCTCCCGCCTGACCCGACTTCTTCTCGAAGGCGCTCGACAGCGACACGTAGGCCACCGGACCGTCGGTCGCAAACCCCCACTCGATGCCGCCGAGCACGCCTCCGTCGCCGGCGCGTGTTTGCCAGATGAATTCACCCGTGTCCGGATTGAGCGCGTGCAACATGCCAGACTTCTGTCCCGCGAGCAGCACACGCCGTCCGTTCGTGAGCGTCGTCAGCACCGGCGAGCTTCCGAAGTCGTGATCGGGTCCAGCCGATTCGGGACACTGAGCCTTGCCCGGGCCCGTCGTCTCGAGACACCCCACGTTCCACGCGTCACCCGCAAGGGCCTGCCTCGTCCAGAGAATGCGCCCGGTGTCGAGGGCGAGGGCCACAATCGCGTCGCTGTCTTTCGTGGGAGGATTCGAATAGTTGTCGCCCGTTGTCACGTACATGCGGTTGCGATCGGGATCGAGCGCCGGTGTAGACCAGACGCCCACGCCGGACGGACCCCACAGTTGTGTGCCGGCGCTGTTCTTCGTCGTGCGTTGTGGCGGGTCCGCAAGTGTGAAGGTTTTCCAGATCTGCCGTCCCGTTGCGGCATCGAGCGCGACGACGCTGCCGCGGAACGTGCAGCATTCGTACGTGGGGATGACGGCAGTGCCTTCCTCGAGCGATGACACGCCGGCGTAGAGGCGCCCGTCGTGGAAAGCCAGCGCCCCGGTGATCATCGCGTCGGGATGGTTCTCGACCTTCACCTTCCATCGCAGCGCGCCGGTCGCGGCAGCGAGGGCATATACCTGCGCGTGGGCGTCGGCAAAGTAAACAGCGCCGCTCGTTCCGGCCTGGGCTCGGCCCGCGACACTGCCCGTACTGACGACAGGGCTCGACCGGACTCCGGCATCCGCTTCGAATACCCAGGCGATGCAGCCGGTGCGCGCGTCCAGGGCATACACCACGCCGTTGCGGCTGCCGACGAACGCGCGGCTGCCGACGACGGTGACCTGAGAGCCCGAGGCTGACACTCCTGGAAATCCGAAGGCCCACTTGAGCTTGAGCCGCGGAACCTGCGTGGGCGCCAATCCGGCCGCCGCCATCGGCTGGAATCTCGTGTTGCGAACGTCGGCGCCCCACCCGTTCCACGCCGGACCGGCGAGCGGATCGGCCTGGGAAGATTGACCCGTTCGATTGTCGCTACAGTAGGCGCTCTTCGGGATCACGTCGAGCGGCGCTCGATACGTTCCGGCCGGACGGTCCGTCAGGAATTCGGCAACGGCGCGCCGCTCGGCCGGGCTGAGCGCCGCGCCCTGCCTCCGCATGCTGAACGAGGCGAGCGCCGTCTCGACGCTCTCGGGCGTGTGGGTGCGGAGCGCGTCGCGGCTCGGCATGCGCGGGAGCGCACCCTCATGACATCCGGCGCAGTGCTGCCGATAGACGGCCTCGCCGTTCCGGACCTGCGGCTGTGCCGCGAGCACGGCAGGCAAAAGCAGCGCAAGGAAAGTGGTTGCGGCGACAGTCCTCATTGGACTCCTCTGGCGTAGCGCCGGGACGGCTTGAATTGGCGGGGCCAATTCTACAACCGCTCCCAGGTTTCGCGTACAAATGAGGTGGTTTGGGTCGCGTCGAACGCCAGCGCGGACGCGCTCAGGCGCGGTACTGAGTAGAGGGAAGCTGGGGCGGCAGGCTTTCAATCGCGATCGAACCGACCGACGACGTCACAATCCGCTGAGGACCAACGGTCAGCTCCATCCGGAGGCCGACTTCGATCCAGCCGATCCTCACCAGGCTGCCGCCTGTGCTCGCACCCTGCAGACGCGCAGAGACTGCCTCGGGAAACATCGCACCGCCCTGCACGACGACCTCGTCGTTTTCCAACACGATCAGACGATATTGCGAGTTGCGCGTCCGCACGTTCAACACGGTGCCTTTCGCAAGCGAACCGATCTTGATCCCGTTCCGGCAACCCGCTTCGTGAACAAAGCCAGACAACGTGGGGCTCTGCGGAGCGCGTTCGGCACGATCGTCGTCAGCGATGGAATCCGCGCCGTTCAGATTCACGTGGGCTTCAGACATCAGAAACTCTCCTTCTGCACCACTCGTCCCTCGTTAGCCGTAGAGCAAGGCTTGTGCCAGGTTAACCAAGTCAAATTCCTCTGCGAATCAAGCTCAACCGGGCCCTTCGGACCCTCGTTCCGTGGATTCATTCGATACATGGGTGAGGAATCTCGCTATCCCTGGCACACAGTGTCGCCGGTGACACACCTGCCTGGCTCAAGCGGGGACGCCCTCAAAGAGTCCAGCTATACTGGCGCCACGATGACTCGGCGCGAACATATGAAGGGCCTCTTGACGCTGGCAGCAACGGCCTGCGCGCCGCTCGGCGTGCGCGCGGCGCCTGTCGGCCCTGTGAGTATCGACGCCCCCATTCCGCCCGCTGGCATCGGACACCGGATCCGGCATCTGTCGTACAGCGACCAGGGCGGCCGTCCCGACGGCGTGCAGGTGATGGTCAACCGCGGGCACGTCTACGTCGGCCACATGTTCAGCGACGGCGTGACGATTCTCGACGCGGCCGACCCGCGGAAGCTGAAGCCGGTCGGTTTCTTCACGGCCGGCGTGAATACCCGCACGCATCACCTGCAGGTCGCCGACGACCTGCTGCTGCTGGCCAACGGCGCCAACATCGTCGCCATGCAGTCGTACGACGGCCTGCGCGGCTACTTCGAGAACGCGCTCGTCGACAGCATTACGAACAAGAAGAAGTTCCGCTCGGGCTTGAGCATCCACGACATCTCGCGGCCAGGGGAGATGCGCGAGATCGCGTTTCTCGAGATGCCCGGCTTCGGCATCAACCGATTGTGGTGGACGGGCGGGCGCTACGCATACGTCTCCGCGCACTTCGACGGCTACACCGATCACATCCTCTGCATCGTCGACCTGCAGAACATCACGAAGCCGGAAATCGTGTCGCGGTGGTGGCTGCCCGGGATGCACCGGGCGGGCGGCGAGGCGTCCACGCTCGCGCAAGGCAAACGCGTCGCGCTCCATCACATGATCGTCGCCGGCGATCGGGGCTACGGCGCCTGGCGTGACGGCGGGTTCACCATCCACGACGTCAGCGACCGCGCGAAGCCAACGCTGCTCTCGCGCATCAACTGGTCGCCGCCGTTTCCGGGCGGCACGCACACGCCGCTGCCGCTGCCGGGCCGCAACCTGGCCGTCGTCGCCGACGAGGCGAATGCGGAAAAGTGCGCGAAGGGCCTGTTCCGGACATTTGTCGTGGACGTGCGTGCGCCGGAGAACCCCGTGCCGATTTCGACGCTGCCGACGCCGGCCGGCCGCGACTTCTGCGGGCTGGGGACGTTCGGCCCGCACAACCTGCACGAGAACCGGCCGGGTTCGTTTCAGAGCGAGGAGACGCTCTTTGCGACCTACAACGTCGCCGGCGTACGCGTCTTCGACATCAGGGACGCGTTCGCTCCGCGAGAGATCGCCTCGTGGGTTCCGCCCACCCCGAAAAAGCTGATCGATCCGCGGCCGAATGTCTCGCTCGCCGCGAAAGCCGCCGACGTCTTCGTCACGAGGGACGGCCTGATCTACGTCAGCGACTGGAACGCGGGGCTCAACGTGCTTCAGTACGAGGGATAGGAATCAGGAATCACGTACACCGCCGAGCACGCGGTGCACGCCGAGGAGAAATCGTTTCCTGAGTGCTCTGCGCGCTCAGCGAGCGCAGCGGTCAACGTGGCAACAGTTACTTATCGGAGGGATTCTTCTTGCCCTTCGACAACATCTCGATGGCTTTCGCCAGGCGTGCCGTGCGTGTTTCGGGCCGCTTCGCTTCGATAATCCAGCCGACGTATTCCTTCTGGTTGGTGAACGACAGTCCGTCAAACGCCGATCGAGCCTTCGCGTTCTTGTTCAGCAGTTGCTGCAGATCCCTCGGTGGCGTGATGACGCGGTTCTTTCGATCGATGCAAGCGGTGCCGTCAGCGTCGCGCGTGACTTCCTCCTGACGCTGCGCGCGCGCCTCGTCCAGGCCCGGCCTCTGCCTGAAGCGCACGCTCGTCCACGTGTCGTCGATCGCAATCGACGACACGGGCTGCCACTCGGAGTTCTTGGAGACTTCCCAATCGCCGCCCATGGCCAGGTCGGAGTCGATGCCCGAGCTCTTCTTCGGGTACGCAACCCAGAGTGCGCCGCCCGGCTTCACGGAGGCCAGCGCCTTCGGCCACTGGCTCTTGAGCTCCTTCTTGTTCAGGGCAAACAGAAGGACAACGTCGACCGGATCGCGCGCCTCCCGGAGCGATTTCTCCAGCGTGACACCCGCCGGCAACTTCCCCAGCGTCTTGTCGAAGCCCGGCGGCGCGTTCACGGCCGCCAAGCGCGAGCCGGGTTTGAGATGGAGCTTTTTGGTGAGCATCGGTCCTTCGTCGTCCACACGTGATTTTACGCCGTCGGAGTCAAGCGATCGAGCGTGTACTGGCAACGGGCGTAACCCTGTAAGGCGGCGGCATCGAGCACGTCTTCACTGAGGCGGGCAAGCGCCTCGCACGCCGCCTTGCCTTCGCCGGAGTGGACCGTCCTGGCGACGTGTCCAAAGAGCGTCAACGAAGACACGAGCTTCCGCGCATCGATCGACGAACCCATGAGCGTTTCGAGCGACGCGCCTTTCGACACGTGCCCGGCAACCGCGGTCGTGATGGCCAACAACCGCGAGCGCAGCTCCGGGTCTCGCAGGTACTCCTCGGCTTCCGCGAGGCCACGAATCCCGTACGCCTGCGACAGGGTGGAGCCACCGAGCCCCGAAAGTTGCGGGAAAACATACCAGATCCAGTGGCCCTGCTTGGAGCCGTCGAGTATCTCGCGCAGCGCGGACTCGAAGCCCGAGCCAATCCCGTCCTGAGCCTCCCGGAATCGCTCGAGCACCACGCCATGTTCGGAGTGCTTCGCAGACAAGAGTTGCGACGGCCTCACTCGGAAGAAAGAAATCGAGCTTCTTCGTGTCTTCGTGCTTTCGTGGTTGCCTTTGGGCTACTGCGCCTTGCAGACGAAGTTAGCCGCGTCGTTCGTGCTGCCGGCGCCCTTGTAGGTCGCGACCTGCGGGTACGGGCACAGCGGCCGCGTCATGTCGACGCGGTTGTTGGTCACGTGGTAGGCGGTCAGCGTGTCGGGCGCCACGTTCGACTCGCGCCAGCGCTCGATGGCGGCCATGTAGTTGACCTGATTCGGACCAGGACCGTTGCCGCAGTGCTGCATCCCCGGCGCCATGAACAGCCGTACGAAGTTGTCCTGCTTGCCCATTTTCTTGAGGACGCTCTCGTAGTAGTTGATCGCGTTGCCGGGCGAGATCGCGGTGTCGTCCCAGCCGTGATAGAGCAGGAGCTTCCCGCCGCGCGCCTTGAACGCCGACAGGTCCGGGTTGACGGCGTTGATGATGCGTCCCGACCTTCTCGTCCACGATCTTCAGGTCGCGATCGAGATCGAAGGTCTTGGCATCCCAGTTCGCGTCGTTGTAGGCCACCTGAAACGAACCGATCGACACGCCCGGCGCCTGCCGACCGGCGAGGACGCCTCCCCACCCGGTCTCGCTGCCCGGCTCTTTCCCCGGAAACACCGTCTCGCCGCTTTTCGTCTTCGCCGCCGCGTACATGCGTTTGACCGACTCGAGCTGCGGCGGCGTCAGGCAATTCTCGGCATCGGCGCCCTTGCAGAGCAGCACCGACGGATCGAACCTGCACGCGCGCGGATCGTTGATGAGGCCGTCCGTCACACCGTCTTTCGCGTCGCAGGCGGCCATCGCCGCCTGGCGCAGCGCGTTCAGCTTCGCCGCCGGCACGGCCGCCGCGGGATCCTTCAACACCGGCACCGAGACAGAAAGATCCCAGGCGTGCAGATGCGTCTGGAAATTGGCCGGTGCCCCGGCCACGATCGCGTCGAAGTCTTCCGGATACTTCTGCGCCTCCATCAGGCCCTGACGTCCGCCGGTCGAGCAGCCGTTCCAGTACGACAGCCGCGCTGCACGATCGTAGAACTTCGCAATCAGCGCCTTCGACGTCACCGTCGACTCGTGGACGGCGCGGTACGCGAAGTCCACGACCTTTTCCGGATGTCCGATCGCGAAGAGCGCGTTGCCGCCCTTGTGTCCGGTGTCGGTGGACGCGGTGGCGTACCCTTCCTGGAGCGCCGAGGCCATCGCGGGGAAACTGATGTTGCCAGCCCAGCCGCCGCCGCCCACGAATTGGAACTTGCCGTTCCAACCGGAGGCCTGCCCGCCGAAGCCGTCGGCGGAGGCGGGCATCCACACTTCCATCTCGATTTCTGAATCGGCCGACGGCCTCAGGATCGCATTCACGCGGCAGTACGCCGGCAGCATCAGCGGCGTCGCCGCAGGACCTCGTCCTCTGCCGGCCGGCGCGGCGTCCGCCGGCGCCGGCCCGCCACGTCCACCGGGTCCGCCAGCCGGAGGCGGCCCGCCGCCAAACGCAGGCGCGGTGTACGGCCCGGCCGCCACCATCTCGGCGGCGGTGATCGTCGTGTTGGGCAGCGAGACAGTCTTCAGGCTTTCACAGGAGGTTCCTCCCGCAAGCGTGGCAGAAAGCGCAAACGCCAGAATCATCTTCAGCCTCCGGTTAAGAACAAATGCAACCACGAAGGCACGAAGCCACGAAGAAAACACAACTTGAAGATGTCTTCTTCGTGCTTTCGTGCCTTCGTGGTTGCATTTTCGTTGTCACTTGAACTGCAGATACGCCAGCTTGTTGCCGGCCGACTCGGTGAACCAGAGCTTGTCGATCAGTCGATCGGGAGGACGGCGATCGCTCCCGGCCGTCAGACCGGTGGGCCCGCTGTTCGGTGTGGGCACGTCGAACTCGGTGATGACGCCGTCGGGCGTCACGCGCCCGAGCTTGCCGGCCTTCGTGAACCAGATGTTCCGATCGGGACCGACCGCGATGTTGATCGGCGAGCCGTTCGGGCTCGGAATGGGAAACTCGGTGACCTTGCCGTCGAGCGTGATCCGCCCGACGCGGTTGCCGTCCACGACGCGATCGTCCATGCGTCCGTTCAGTTCGACGAACCACATGTTGCCGTCCGCGCCGGCCGTGATGTCGCCCGGGCCCGTGTCGGCACGCGGCAGAGCGAATTCGGTGACCTTTCCGTCGAGCGTCATCCGTCCGATCTTGCCCGCGTTGAACTCGGAGAACCAGATGTTGCCGTCGGGACCGGCCGCCAGGGCGCGCGGTCCGCTGTTCGGCGTCGGAATCGGAAACTCCGTGATCACGCCCTGCGGCGTCACGCGGCCGATCTTTCCGCCGGCGAATTCGCCGAACCACACGTTGCCGTCGCGGCCGAGCGCCGTGGCGCGCGGCTGGCTGTCCGGCGTCGGAATGTCGAACTCCGTGATGACGCCGGCCGGCGTGATGCGGCCCATGCGGTTGCCGAGGTGTTCGGAGAACCAGAAGTTGCCGTCCGAGCCCGCCGTGATGATCCGCGGCGCGCTCCCGGGATGCGGCAGCTCGAATTCCACCAGACCGGTGCCGTCCTGCGCCATCCGGCCGATGCGGTTGCCTGCGCTTTCGGTGAACCACAACGTGCCGTCCGGCGCGACGGCAATCGTGGTGGGCCCGCTGCCCGGGTTTGGCAGGGGAAACTCCTTGAAGGTCCCGTCAGTCTGGGGATGCCGGGCGGCCCCGGCCGTCGGGTTGCGCTGTGCCCGCGCCGCAAACGACATCGACGACGTCACCAACGCCAACGAGGTAGCGCCAATCAACGCTATCGCCAAGCGAAACAGCCAGTTAGGGGTACGAGGGACGAGCGGTGCGGGCACGCTGACACTCATTCAGACGTGTTAGAATTTGCCCAGCAAGGCGTGAAAGTCAAGCTGCGCTATCTATCGACGCTCGGAAGCGCCTCGCTTGGGGTCTGGCTCGTGGTCTGGCTGGTACTCATGTCCAGCGGATCTGGCGCTCTTCGGGCCGGCCAGCAGACGCCGGCTGAGAGCGACCGCGCGCTCGTCGACAAGTACTGCGTCACGTGCCACAACGCCCGCACGAAGACGGCCGGCCTGATTCTCGACAAAGACGCGGCCAATCTCGCGCGCGTCGCCGATCGCGCGGACGTCTGGGAAAAAGTCGTTCGCAAGCTGCACGGCCGCATGATGCCGCCGCAAGGCATGCCCCGGCCCGACCAGGCGACGCTCGACGCGTTCGTCGCGTCGCTTGAAACCTCGATCGATCGCGTCGCGCTCACGAAACCCAACCCCGGCCGCTCGCCGCTTCATCGTCTGAACCGCTCGGAATACGCCACCGCCGTCCGCGACCTGCTCGCGCTCGACATCGACGCCACCGCGCTCCTGCCGGCCGACGATGAAGCGAACGGGTTCGACAACATCGCGGACGTGCTGAAGGTGTCGCCGTCGCTGCTCGAGCAGTACCTGACGGCGGCTCGCACAGATCAGCGCGCTCGCGGTCGGCGATCCGGCCATCACGCCGGTCGGCGCCGTGTACCGCGTGCCGCCGGACCGGGCGCAGGGCGATCACATCGAAGGCCTGCCGCTCGGCACGCGCGGCGGCATCCTCGTCCGCCACAACTTCCCGCTCGACGCCAACTACGAATTCAACGTCATCCTGCTGCAGAACATCGTCGGCTACGTGCCCGGGCTCGAGTGGCCGCATCAGCTCGAGATCAGCATCGACGGCGAGCGCGTGTTCATGGCGCCGGTCGGCGGCGAGGACGACAACAAGCTGTCGGATACGAACCTGGCGCTGACCAAGGAGACGCTCGACAAGCGGCTGCGGACGCGCGTGCCCGTCAAGGCCGGCCCGCACGCGGTCGGCGTCACGTTCCTCAGGAAGAACTCGGCGGCGTCGGTCGAGCCGCTGCAGCCGTTCACGCGCGATCTCGACATGCAGAACATGAACGGCGTCCCGATCATCGAACTCGTGCAGATCACCGGGCCGTTCGACGGCCACGGGGCCGGGCGATACGCCGAGCCGCCGCCGGATCTTCGTGTGCACGCCTGCCGCCGAGGCGAACGCGGGCGGAACCGCCGCCGCCAGGGCTTCGGCGCGGCCTCGCCGAAGTTCAGGAGAGATCGAGGCGGACGAACGCGGTGCGCGAAGCGAATGCTGTCGACCATCGCCCGCCGCGCGTATCGGCGGCCGGTCACCGACGCCGAGGTGCCGAGCTGCTCAGCTTCTACGACGCCGGCCGCAAGCGGGCACGTTCGACAGCGGGATCGAGGAGTCGCTGACGGTTCGTCCTCGCGAGCCCGAAGTTTCTGTTCCGCGCCGAGCCCGATCCGCCAACGGTGGCCGCCGGCGCGATCTATCCGGTGTCGCGACCTCGAGCTGGCGTCGCGGCTGTCGTTTTTCCTCTGGAGCAGCGATTCCCGACGACGAGCTGCTGACTGTCGCCGCGCAGGGCAAGCTCAAGGATCCGGCGGTGCTCGACCGGCAGGTCCGGCGGATGCTCGCCGATCCGCGGTCGAAAGCGCTCGTCGACAACTTCGCCGCGCAGTGGCTGTTCCTGCGCAACCTGCAGAGCTTCATCCCCGACAGCGACAGTTTCCGAACTTCGACGACAACCTGCGGCAGGCGTTCCGGCAGGAGACGAGCTGTTCTTCGAGAGCATCATGCGCGAGGACCGAAGCGTCCTCGACCTGCTGACGGCCGACTACACGTTCGTCAACGAGCGGCTGGCGCGCCATTACGGCATCCCGAACGTCTACGGCAGCCAGTTCCGGCGCGTGACGCTCGCCGACGAGAATCGCCGCGGACTGCTCGGCCAGGGCACGGTGCTCGCGGTGACCTCGTACCCGAACCGCACGTCGCCGGTGCTTCGCGGCAAGTGGATTCTCGAGAACATCCTCGGCACGCCGCCGCCGCCGCCGCCCGCCGAACGTGCCGACGCTCAAGGAAACCGGCGAGGGCGGCAAGGTGTTGTCGGTCGCGAGCGGATGGAAGAGCATCGCGCGAACCCGGCGTGCGCGACCTGCCACCGGGTGATGGATCCGCTCGGCTTCTCGCTCGAGAATTTCGACGCGACCGGCGAGTGGCGCACGAAGGAAGCGGCCGGCGTCCGTCGACGCGTCGGGCCAGCTGGCCGACGGCACGCCGGTGGACGGCCCGGTGGCGCTGCGCAGGCGATTCTCAAGCATCCCGAGCAGTTCGTGCGCACGATGACCGAGAAGATGCTGACGTACGGGCTCGGCCGGGGCCTCGAGTACTACGACATGCCGGTCGTCCGCTCGATCGCGCGCGACGCGGCCGCGCAGAACTATCGCTTCTCGTCGATCGTCATCGGCATCGTCAAGAGCGCGCCGTTTCAGATGAAGCTGAAGGCGACGGACAACATCGTGGCCACAAGGTAGGGTTCATGTTCATCACCAAGAAACATCTGCCGCGGCGGACCTTCCTTCGCGGCGTCGGCGCGACGCTCGCGCTGCCGCTGCTCGACGCGATGGTGCCGGCGCGAACGCTGCTGGCCAAGACGGCGGCGACTCCGGCGTCGCGCCTCGGGTTCGTCTATCTGCCGCACGGCGCGATCATGGACCGGTGGACGCCGACCACCGAAGGCGCCGGCTTCGAGTTCTCGCCGATCCTGAAGCCGCTCGAGCCGTTCCGCGAGCACGTCGACGTCGTCAGCGGTCTCGGCCACCGCGCCGCCGACACCACGGCCGTGCACTCGCTGAGCCCGACGACGTGGCTGAGCGGCGTGCGGCCGAAGCCGACGCAGGGCGTCGACGCGTACGCCGGCATCACGGCCGATCAGATCGCCGCGCAGCGGATCGGACAGGACACGCTGCTGCCGTCGATCGAGCTCGCGACCGAAGATCAGTCGGGGCTGATCGGCTCGTGCGATCGCGACTACGGCTGCATCTACATGAACACGCTGTCGTGGCGGACGCCGACGACGCCCGATGCCGATGGAGATCAACCCGCGCAAGGTGTTCGAGCGGATGTTCGGCCAGGGCGGCACGGCGGCCGAGCGCCAGGCGCGGACCGACGAGGATCGCAGCATCCTCGACGCGATCACGCAGCAGATCGGCGACCTGCAGCGCAGCCTCGGCCGGAAAGATCGCACCACGGTGAACGACTACCTCGAGAGCGTGCGCGAGATCGAGCGGCGCATTCAGATCGCGGGCAAGGAACAGCAGGTCAGCCTCGACCTGCCGCCGGCGCCGGTCGGCATCCCGTTCGACTTCGAAGAGCACATCAAGCTGATGTACGACCTGCTGGCGCTCGCCTATCAGGCCGACATCACGCGCGTGTTCACGTTCATGGTCGCGCGCGAAGAGAGCAACAAGACCTATCCGCAGATCGACGTGCACGAAGGTCATCACGCGACGTCGCACCACCAGAACCGGCCGGAGAAGATCGAGAAGCTGGTCAAGATTCAGCAGTACCACATCGGTCTGTTCGCCGAGTTCCTGCAGAAGCTGAACTCGATTCAGGACGGCGACGGCACGCTGCTCGATCACTCGCTCATCCTCTACGGCAGCAACATGAGCAACAGCAACGCGCACAACCACTTCCCGCTGCCGAACCTCGTCGTCGGCGGGGCGGCCGGGCAGCCACAAGGGCGGCCGGCATCTGAAGTATCCCGGATCACACGCCGATGACGAATCTGATGCTGTCGATGCTCGACAAGGTCGGCGTGCCGATGGACACGCTCGGCGACAGCACGGGCCCGCGCTCGAGAACGCCTGAGATGCGCGCGACGACTCCTGCTCGTCGCCGTCGCCCTGGCGCTGCGCCGGCCGTCGCGCGCAGGCGGCCGACGACTCGTCTGGTCGAGGCGGTCAAGGCCGGCGACACAGTCGGCTGCCGCCGCGCTGCTGCCAGCAGAAGGCGGACGTCAACGCGCCCGAACCCGACGGCACGACCGCCCTGCACTGGGCCGTGCGCCAGGATGATGGAGATCTGACGGATCGGCTGATCTGCGCGCGGGCGCGGACGTCAAGGCGGCGAACCGGTACGGCGTCACGGCGCTCTATCTGGCGTCTGCGTCAACGGCAACGCCGGCATCATCGAGCAACTGCTCAAGGCCGGCGTCGACGCGAACGCCGCCGTGACCGAAGGCGAGACCGCGCTGATGACCGCGGCGCGGTCCGGCCGTGTCGACGCGGCGAAGGTGCTGCTCGCGCACGGCGCGACGGTGGACGCGCGCGAGAGCTGGCACGGCCAGACCGCGCTGATGTGGGCATCGGCCGCAGGGCCACGCCGGGATGATCCGCGAGCTCGCCGCGCACGGCGCCGACGTCAACGCGCGATCGAACCTCGAGAAGTGGGAGCGGCAGATGACGGCCGAGCCGCGCGAAAAGTGGCTGCCGCCGGGCGGGCTGACGCCGCTGCTCTTTGCCGCCGCGAGGGCTGCGTCGAGTGCGTCGAAGATGCTGGCGATCGCTCGGCGCCGACGTCAACGCCGCCGACCCGGACGGGATCAGCCCGCTGATGTCGGCCGATCATCAACGGACACTTCGACGTCGCCGGCGCGCTGCTCGACAAGGGCGCGGACCCCAACCTCGCCGACACCACCGGCCGGACGCCGCTCTACGCGGCCGTCGACTTCAACACGATGCCTGCGTCGAACCGGCCGTCGCCGAGCGTCACCGAGAACGAGATGACGAGCCTCGATCTGATCACGACGCTGCTCGACCACGGCGCCAATCCCAACGCGCGGCTGAAGAAGCAGCAGCCGTACCGCACGAAGGTCGATCGCGGCAACGACACGATGCTCGGCGCCGGCACGACGCCGTTTCTTCGCGCCGCCAGAGCCGGCGACGTCGGCCGCCATGCGCCTGCTGCTCAAGCGGGGCGCCGATCCGAAGCTCGCCACGGGCAGCGATATCCCCGTCGACGTGAGCCAGCCGGTGCGGCGTTCTCCGGGCGGCATCAACCCGCTGATGGCCGCGGCGGGCCTCGGCTCGAAGGAAGAAGACGGCGGTCGGCCGCAAGAAAACCGAAGCCGAGGCCATCGAGGCGATCCAGGTCTGTCTCGATGCCGGCGTGGACGTCAACGCCGTGGACGGCCGACGGCCAGACGGCGCTCTACGGCGCGGCCCAGCAGGGCTACGACGAGGTCGTCAGGTTCCTCGCCGCCCACGGCGCGAAGCTCGACATCAAGGACAACCGCGGCTTCACCGCGCTCGACGCGGCCGAGGGCAAAGCCGGCGGCTTCGGCTTCGGCGGCGGCTCCGCGAACCCGCATCCGAGCACCGCGAAGATCCTTCGCGAGTTGATGGGCGCTTGAAGAGGATCTCCACCCGGCACATGTAAGACCGACCGGCCCCATCATGCGACGAACAGCATTTCTGCTCTTCGCCTTTTTCGCGTGGACATGGACCGGCGCTGCGCCGCGCCTCGCCGCTGCCGACGATCCCGAGGCCCGCACGCTCAAGGTGGAGCAATGGCTGAAAGCCGTCCTCCATCACACCCCCGGCTCCACAGATGCCGCGGTGCTCGAGATCACATCGTGGTCCAACACCGTCCTGGGGACGCTCCGAATCGACGCAGACATCCTCGCCCAGCTGATGCGCAACCCTCGGTTGTTGTGGTTTCAAACCACGACGAAGGAAGCCGATTGCGTGGACTGCCTCGGCCGGCGCGACGCGTCCCAGCCACGAATCATCAAACCTCCACAGAGGATTCGATACACCGACCCGCAGCTTCATCGCCTCAAAGTGCTGGCGTGCGCCGCCGCCGGCATGCTGACCGCACCCGTGTGTCTCCGGCTGAACGCGCCGAAGGAGATCGACGGCGAGTTGACCCGCCTGGCGGCCCGCGCGGCCGCGGCCAGAGAGCGCGGCGACGACAACTACGTGTTGCGGCGGGGCGCCCTGCTGCACGCCGATGCAGCCATGCTGAGCGCCACGTCGCTGGTGCCTCTCGATGCCGGGGGGCCGGCGGCGGACCAACCCATCAGAGTGCGCATCGACGACGGACAGCAAACCGACATCGGCCTGGGAGAGATCCACTGGGAGATCGCTCGGGTCCTGCTGGACAGGGTCAGGCCCGAGCGCGACGCGATGGTGAACTTGTGGTACCGGGCGACCGCCGCCTGGATGCAGAACAGCGAACAGTACAACGACAAGCACCTCGTTCGCGCGAGAAACATGTTCCCCGACGATGCGGACATCGCATTCCTCAGCGGCTGCCAGCGCGAAATCTACGCGGGGGCGAACTTTCAATCCGCGGCGCGAAGCGCCGTCCTGCCGTCCGGGATCACTCTCGACATTGGCTCGGAGAGCCGGAATTTGAAAGACGCCGAAGGGTTCTTCCGGCGCGCGCTGGCCCTGAATCCGCGTCTGGTCGAAAGCCGCGTGCGCCTCGGCCACGTGCTGTTGGCCCGGGGTAAAGCACAGGACGCGTCGGACGAGCTTCGCCCGGCCGTCGCGGCGGCGGACGATCCACTGCTCCTGTATTTCGGCTCGATGTTTCTTGGCGCTGCCGAAGAGGCGCTCGGCCATTTCCCAGACGCGCGCGACTCGTACGCGCGAGCGGCCGCGCTCTATCCTCGCGCGCAGTCGCCCTACCTCGCCCTGAGCGCGCTCGCGACGCGACGCGGCGATCGCGCCGGAGCGCTCGCGGAGATCCAGCACGTCTTCGACTTGAAGGGCGCCGCCGAAGAACGCGCGGATCCATGGTGGGTGTATCTCGTCGCGCAAGCGCGGAACGCCGACGCGCTGCTCGAGGAACTGTGGCGGCCGTTTCTCGAAGCCCAGCCATGATCCCGGCGCGCGCGTGGCTCGTCGTTTCGATGCTCGTCGCGACGGCCGTCGTCGTCCGGACGCAAAACGCGACGTTCTCCGGCCGGGTTGAGGCCGTGCGCGTGGACGTGCTGGTCACCGACAACGGCCAGCCGGTGCGGGGCCTCGGGCCCGGCGACTTCGAAATACGCGACAACGGCGTCGCTCAGCAGATCGATTTCGTCAGCTTCGATCAGATTCCGCTGAACGTCATCCTGGCGCTCGACATGAGCGACAGCGTCGCCGGCGATCGGCTCACGCGCCTGCGCGCGGCCGGAAGCACGGTGCTCGGTCGCCTCGCGCGCGAAGATCAAGCCGCCCTCGTCACCTTCAGCCATGTTGTTCAGCTGGGCGCCGGGCTGACGAGCGACATCACGTCGGTCCGCGCCGCGCTCGACCGCGCGACCGGAATGGGCAACACGGCGCTCATCGACGGCACGTACGCGGGAATGACGATCGGCGAATCGGACGCGGGCCGCGCGCTGCTCGTCGTGTTCAGCGACGGGCTCGATACGTCGAGCTGGCTTTCGGCCGACAAGGTCCTCGACGCGGCGAAGCGATCGGACGCGGTGGCGTACGCCGTGGCCGTGCGATCGCGGGTCAAACCTGACTTTCTGCGCGACCTCACGTCGCAAAGCGGCGGGCGGCTGTTCGAAATCGAAAAGCTGGACGACCTCGAGTCGACGTTCGTCGGCATCCTCGACGAGTTCCGGCGCCGCTATCTGGTGAGCTACACGCCCCAGGGTGTGGCGCGTGAGGGCTGGCACCGGCTCGACGTCCGCGTGAAGCGGAAGGCCACAGTCAAGGCGCGGCCGGGCTATCTGGCGGGATGAAGTCGGTTCACTCTCGCCCGGACGCGGCACGCGGCCGCAGTCGTCGCCTGCTGGCTCGCCCACTATTCCTGCAGAACTTCTTCGACGAACTTCGCCGGCGCGTGCCCACGGGCAGGTGACGGAGCTAATCCACGGTCGGCTTCTCGGCGCGATCGATGACGACGACGGGAACCGGGCCCCTTTGTGAATCGAGCTTGAGACCGAGCTGCTCCTGAAGCGCCACGAAGATCGTCGAGCCGGCGTTGACGGGCCGGTCGGCTGCGTCAGCGGGCGGGTCGAGTGTTCCCTGTTGGCGAAATTGAACAAGGGGCGCCCATTCCATGTCCATGTCGAAGGCGCCGGTGAGGCCGGTTCGATCGACGACCAGGCGCCCGATGCCGTAAAAGTTGGCCAGGCTCAGGGCCAATCGTGACATGGTCGTCCCGCGACCGGTCAGCACGCCATAGCCGACGTTGTAGACACACTCACTGGGCGGCGGGCCAGCCGGCGGGGCGACGCCCGGCTGCGGACACACGAGCGTCGAGGGGCGCAGCCGCGGGCCCAGTTTCGCATCGCTTCTGGCGAGGGCGAGCACGTAGATCGGCGCGTCTTTGGTTTCCTCGTGCGCCGCCAGCTTGAAACGCTCGGCGAGCAGCTTCCGGATCATCAGGAACATCTGCTCGGGCGTTGGTCCCGGAGTGCCCGGCGCAGCGCCAACCTGCACCTTCGCCATCACGTCGAATCGATCGGAATCGATCCAATCCGGCCCACCCACGATTTGAAAGCGGTAAAGAGGAAGAGTGCGTCCGTACGCTGCCGCAATGAGCTCGCCCAGCGTGACGCTCTCGGCCCTGAACTGACCACCCGGCATGATCCCAAATCCGCCCCGGATGCCGGATTTGTTGGCTTTGATCGAGGCCACCTCGAAGGAAGGATCCTGCGGTGGAGCCTGACCGTGCGAGTCGGCAGCCATGAAGAAGGCTGACCACAGGGCAACAAGACAGCGGAATCTCATGCATCACCCCCAACGCATGCGTGTTGGACTCCGGACAGCGGAAAATTGTTCCCCCCGCTGGCTACCCCATTGTCACGATAACCGCCGAGAACGCAGAGCACGCCGAGAATGGCCTTCTCCGCGATCTCTGCGAGCACTGCGGTAATCGTGGCGTCATGACACTCTCCAACAGCCGAAGCCCTACTTCGCCGCCGCCAGGCTCGAAACGACGTCCCATTCGAACCTGACGAAGCGGTGAAGCTCGCTTTCCAGAATGCGCTCCTGATCGCTGTGGGCGCCGAATCCTTTCGGCCCATCCTCGGCGTCGGTGGCGGGACTGATCCCGTAGCACTGCGTCCCTCTGGCCCTCACCTGCGACATGTCCGTCGCGCCCGTGCCCATCATCGGCAGCGTCACGGTCTGATAGTGTTTTTGGATCGCGGCTTCAATGACGTTGAACCCTTCCGTGTTCAGACGCGCGCTGGCGCCGATCGGCCGGACAATCCGCGCGCCGTACGCCACTTCGACCGCGGGGTCGTTGACGACCTGCCTGACGGTCGCGAGGAACCTGACCGGATCCTCGTCGGGCAACATGCGGACATCGAACGTCGCCTTCGCCTCTGACGGGATGACGTTGAAGCGGTAGCCGCCGGCGACAAGCGTCGGGGTCAATGACGTCCGCAGCATCGACGCGTAGCGCGGTTCGCGCAGAACGAAGTAATCATCGGCCGCTCGGCCCTCTGGGGAATCCGGGACGAGCACACTGCGATAGCGCGCCGCGTCTTCGGGCGAAGAGACGGCAGCCAGCCGCTTGAAATACTCCGTCGTCGTTTCGTTCAGGCGGATCGGCGCGCGCCAGCGGCCAACCGCCGCGACGGCCGCAGCCAGATGAACCAACGAGTTGTCGGCGAGCGGGATCGACCCGTGTCCCGAGGTCCCGCGCGCCGTCAACTCGATCGCCCGCCCGTGCTTTTCAAGCGTCTGAACGGATGCAAACTTCACCTTCCCCCCGACGCGCGTGACCCCTCCTTCCTCGGCCAGGCAGTACTCGGCGTCGATATCGGCATGGTGCTGGCTGACCACGAAATCGATGCCGACGTTCGTTGTACCTTCTTCGCCGGCCTCGGCCAGAAGAATCACGTCGCGATCGAGCGGTACGTTCAGCCGCTTCAGCTCCAGCAGAATCATGAGGCCGGCCACGACGTGCGGCCTGTCATCGAGGGATCCGCGGCCGTAAACATAGCCGCCGTCGCGCGTCGCACTGAATGGCGGGAACGTCCACTTCACGGGATCCACCGTGACGACGTCGGTGTGCCCCATCAGCAGGATCGGCCGCTTGCGCCCGTTCCCTTTGAGCCGCGCGACCAGGTTCGGGCGATTCGGATCGAGCGGGAAGACTTGCGTCGCAATCCCTTCGCGTTCGAGCGTCCGCTTCAGATAGTCGGTGACGAGCTTTTCGTTTCCTGGAGGATTACTCGTGTCCATCCGCAGCAGCGCCTGAAAGTGCTGCATGGTTTCGGCTTCGAGCCGGCTCCAATCTGGCGCGGGAGGGCCCTGCGCCAGCGCCACCACCGACACAGCCGAGGCCAGCAAGAATGCCGCCGGACGGAT
Organism: uncultured Acidobacteriota bacterium; assembly: GCA_963755195.1. Classification (GTDB taxonomy): domain Bacteria; phylum Acidobacteriota; class Vicinamibacteria; order Vicinamibacterales; family CAVVIG01; genus CAVQJU01. The sequence continues at coordinate 31,702 of CAVWIZ010000007.1, forward strand.
CGTCATGCGTTCACTTGAGCGAGATCGACACCGTCCCGATGTGGTGCTCCCACGCAAGACGCAACTCGGCCTTGCTGGAGCCCTGGTTGGCCAGCGTGTACTTCAGCGTCTCCACCAGCGCCGGCGGCTTCGCCATCGTCATCTTGACGCGGCCGAGATCCTGGGAGGCGTTGTAGCTCAGCCCCCACTGCCCCGTTTGCTTGTTGATGATCAGCTGCCAGGCGTCGGGATCCTGCACCCAGACGTAGAGCGAGTAGGTTCCCTTGGGCACGGAGAGACCGCCCACGTCCAGATCGGCGTCCGAGTGGAAGGTCGTGGCGGAGTTTGCGCCGGCGCGCCATGCGGGGTACGTGGGATCCGTCGAGAGCAGACCACCGGCTCCGAAAATCTTTCGTCCCCGCACCGACGGCGCCGAATACTTGACGCTGAGGGTCTTCCCCGCGATGGTCGCCGTCGTCGACGCTGGCGGACTTTGGGCCGAGACGACACGTGTGGCGCCGACGACGCCGACGATGACGATCACCGCGGAGAACGCCGTGAATGGATTTCCCCGCGATCTCTGCGAGCGCTGCGGTGATTGTGGCGGTTTCATGATCGCAACTCCTTAGTATTCGTCGGCTAACGCGAAACGCGGGTCCGCGGCCAGGCACGGCGCCTCAGGCAGACCCAGCTCCTGGCGGACGATGTTCGTGCCGCGGACTATCGACACCATCTTGTAGAAGGCGATGCGGCGTGACATGCCCTCACGCCCAAAGCCACAGTCGCTTGTCACGACGAGCCGCTCGATCGGAATGAACGTGAGCGCCTTGCGAATGAGGGCCGCCACCTGCTCCGGCCGCTCGACCTGCAGATTTCGATGATCGACGACGCCAATCGCGATTTTCTTACCGGTGATCGTCTTGCCGATGGCTTCGAGATCCAGCCCGTCGTTGGCGGACGTCTCGAACGTCATCACGTCGACGTCGAGCTTGTCGAGCAGCGGCAGGGCGCTCGTGTACGACTGGTTCGTCGCATACAACCGCTGCTGCGCGGGGTTACCCCAGCAGGTGTGGCACCAGACTTCCGTTTTCGCACGCAGGCCCCTGACGGCGCGATTGAACGTGTCGACGAAGAACTCCGGGGGCAGCATCGGGCCGCCGCCGCGTTGAATGCCGGCGAGATGAATGTTCGGCTCTTCCATCTGAATGATCGCGCAGCCGGCGTTCGCCAGGTCGTCAAGCTCTTCGTGCATCGCGTCGGCGAGGGCAAAGAGCAGGTCTTCCTGCTTCGGGTAGAAGTCGTTGCCAATCGACGTGCCGATGAGGTCCGGCACAATCGTGCCGAATTTCACGGGCCGTGGCGTCATGGCTTGCGCCACCTTCCACAGGTACGTGTACTGCAGCGTGCCGCGCTCGATCTTGCCTACGCAGCGCGGCATCACACGGCTTTCCATCACTTCGAAGATAATGTCGCCCTTGCGCGTGCCGCCATATCCCTTCTTCGTCCGGTGGTAGTCTCCGCCGGCCAGTCCCTTGAGCCGGCGGGCGGGATACTGGAACCAGCTCATGCCGCCGACGTCGCTGTCGAATCGTGCGTCGCCGTCGGTGACGATGTCGAGGCCGGCGCGTTCCTGATCGCGGACGAACGTGCCGACCGCGTCGGTGTATTGCTCGCGGAACCTGGCGTCGGCGATGGCGTCGCGGAACGGGCGCGTCGAGAGATTTTCGGTATACCACGTGGGCCGAGGCAGCGAGCCCGTGATCGTCGTCGGAAGGGTCATCGTGTCGGTCGTCTTCGGCATCGTCTTGGGTCGCGTCTTTAGACGCTGATGGCCGGGCGAGGATCCGCCCGCGGTGAAGGTCGGCTACAGTGTAACCCCCTCGGGAGATAAGGAAAGCGCGCGGAGCGGAGTGGGCAACAGGGCCCCACGCAGTGGAGCGCGCGGAGCGGGGCGAGGGGCCCCCGCGACTAGTAGAGGAAAGCGCGCACATATGGCAAATCTTGGATACGTGGGGCTTGGCGTGATGGGCGGCCAGATGGCGGACCGGCTGCTCGAAAAGGGGCACAAGGTGACCGGCTACAACCGCACACGGTCGAAGGCGGAATGGCTGGTCAAGAAAGGCATGGCCCTCGGCGAAACTCCGCGGGCGGTCTGCCAGGCGGCGGATTTCGTCTTCGTCATGGTGACCAACTCGGCGTCGCTCGAATCGGTGGCGAACGGACCGGATGGACTGCTCGCCGGACTCGGTCCCGGCAAAGTCGTCATCGACATGAGCACGGTGAGCCCGGCGGTGAGCCGCGCGTTGGCGGCGCGGGTTCGCGAAAAAGGCGCCGAAATGGTGGACGCTCCGGTGTCGGGCAGCGTGATCACGCTGCAGCAGGGCAAGCTGTCGGTGATGGTCGGCGGGAACCGCTCCACCTTCGACCGCGTCAAGCCGATCCTGGACGACGTCGGGCCGCGGGTGACGCACGTGGGTGAGAACGGGCTGGCGCTCGTGATGAAGATTGCGACCAACCTGAGCCTCGCGGTCCAGATGCTGGCGTTTTCAGAGGGCGTGCTGCTGGCGGAAAAGAGCGGCATCCCGCGTGACACGGCGGTCGACGTGCTCACGCACAGCGTGATTGCGTCACCGATGGTTCAGTACCGGGGTCCGTTCGTCCTGAAGATGCCCGACGAAGCGTGGTTCAACGTGAACATGATGCAGAAGGACATGCTGCTGGCGATGGAGCTGGGCCGGCAGCTGGACGTCCCGTTGCCGACGACGGCCGTCACGAACGAGTTCCTGACCGCCGCTCGAGGGATGGGTCTCGTGGAGCAGGATTTCGCGACGATCTTCAACGTGCTGGCCCGCATGTCGGGAGTGAAGTGAACGTAAAACGTCAAATGCAAAACGGAAAACGCAAGGCGTAGAGCCGTCGTCTGCGCTGCGCGTTCTCCGTTTTCCGTTTTCCGTTTTCCGTCTTCAGTCTCCCATCCTGGACCGCGCCGTTTTGACGCGAGAGGAATCCTTCTCGCTTTCGGTCCACGCCAGCACCACCTCGTTGCCTGCAAGGGCCATCCGCGGATAGCGCGTGCCGGACGAATTCGCAACCACCACGGCCGGCGATCGCGTGCCGTCTGCCTGAACCCGGCGTATCTGGAATTGCGGCGTCGGGCCGGCCGACTCCACCCAGCCGACGATCGCGGATCCGTCTTGTCGCAGCGCCACGCCCACACGCCCAAGCGACTCCACGTCGTCGGCACGAACCGGCGCGGTAAACGTGCGGCCGCTGTCGTGTGAAAACGCGACAAACGATCGGTTCACGTCTTTCGGCGCCGTGAACCAGGCCACCGCCACGTCGCGGCCTCGCGCGGCAATTGCGGGACCGTTCACCGGACAGCCCTCGATCTTGAAATTGTCCCGATGAACGGCCACGGGCGTCGTCCAGCGGCCGGCAGCCAGGCGCGTGATATAGATGTCGCGAATCTCGCCCGCGCTGCGGTTCCGGTACGCGGCGATTGGACCGTCGGCGGAGACGGCAACGCTCGTGGGGCAACACTCGCACACCCGCATATCGATGGCCGTGTCGGACAACTGCTTGTGGCTCTTGTCGTAAATCGCCGCGCGGAGCTGCATGTCGCCTTCTTCGCCATGCGTGGCACGGCCGTCCAGCCAGACGAGGCCGAAACCCCCGTCCGCGACGGGAAACAGCGACGCGAAGCCGTGCTGCGTGATGGTCTTGTCGCGATTTGGCGCAACGGGCGCCGACCAGGTACGGCCGTCGGCCGACCACGCCAGCTTCAGGTTGTAGGCCTCAGGATCGGGGCCGCTCTCTTCCATCCAGTGCGCGGCGAGCGTGCCGTCCGGCAGCGCACGCACCGACGGGACATCCGCCGAGTTGACCATGAGGTGATCGCTCGACACGACGACCCGGGCCTCGGACCATCCGGTGGCGGTGCGCTCGGCGAACTTGAGCGCCGACTGCTTCCCCGACCGCTCGATCCAACTGAGGACGGCCCGATCGCCTTCCACGGTCAGCTGCGGCGCCGAACTATCCGCGCCGGCGGGTGAGGCAATGGGCTCAACAGTTGGCGACGTCGCCGGTCCCTGTGCGCCCGCGATCACGCGGAGACACAGAGGAATCAAGCCACAGAGACACAGAGACACAAAGAACGCCGTCAGAATTCTCCGTGCCTCTGTGACTGTGTGGCTTTGTAACTGGGCCATGGTCTCCCTTGTCTCCTAAACTAAGTGCGATCCAAGTCTGGTACCCAGTCCTTGATCGCGCGCTTAATCTGATCCGCTGATAGACGTTCCCGATCGGCTTGCTCGACGAGCGCGGGCAGCTCCGCGTCCGAGGCAAACCTGAGCGCAATCTGTTGCGGCTTGGCGAGCCTGGCGAGAATCGCCTGTTGAGGCGGCGTGAGGAGCGACGCGCAGCGCACGCGCATCTCGAGCTTGATGATGCGGTCCTGCAGGGACGTCGTATAGGAGCGGCTGATCCACAGCAGGATGAAGGTGCAGGCCAGAAGCCCGCCCAGGCCCAGCTCCATCATCTCGCGGCGACCGCCGATGCCGAAGGCCCGGAGCGCAAACCCGACGCACGCCGCGATGAAAAAGAACAGACCGACCATCGTCAGCGTGGGAGGGTTCCGATGCGTCGCGTACGTCTGTGTCGCCATACGTAAGGTAGTGTCCGCCTTTTACGCCGACCTGCGCAACCGTGCTATCAAGTCGGCCAGGTCCGCCGGAATCCTGGCCTCGAAGCGAAGCGACTCGCCGCTCACGGGGTGTTCCAACACCAGCCGGTAAGCGTGCAGCGCCTGACGTTCGAACGGAATGGAGCGGAGCTCGTCGGGCCCGTAGACGTACCGCCGCTCTCCCACGAGGGTGTGACCGCGAAGCCGGGCCTGGAGGCGAATCTGGTTGCGCTTCCCCGTTTCCAGACGGACCTCGACGAGCGACGCGGCGCGAAACTTCTCGGACAGCTGGTAGTGGCTCACCGCCTCCCTGCCTCGCGAGTCGCGCGGGTGCGTCTCCTTCTGGATGAGCGCCTTCGGATCCCAGACCAGTCGGTCGCGCCACGTGCCCGCGGGCGGATCGGGATGACCGTACACGACGGCCAGGTAGACGCGTTCGACTGCGTGCCGCTTGAACTGTTCCTTCAGGTGCGCGTGCGCCGCGATCTGCTTGGCAAACACCACGAGACCCGATGTGTCGCGGTCGATTCGGTGCACCACCAGGGGCCGCCGCCGGCCGTGCGGATAGAGATATACCGCCACCTGATCGAAGACCGACGGCGCGTCGGCCCGGCGCTCGAGCGGCACGGCCAGCAAGCCGGCCGGCTTGTCGATCACCAGCAGCGCATCGTCTTCGAATACGATCTGGAGGTCGCTCGAGCGTCCACGCGCGCGTGCACGCGCACTGCCCGGACGGTCCATCCACACACGGACGAGGTCGCCGGCGGCCAGCCGTGTGGCCCCGGCGGCTCCCCCGACGGCTCCGCCTACGGCTCTTCCCACGGCTCCGCCTACTTCAATGGCGTTGACGAACACCTTGCCGCGATCGAGCGCGACCGATGCCCGCCGGCGCGACCCGAGACGCCCGGCGTCGGCGAGAAACTTGTCGAGCCTCAGCCCATGCTCATCGGTAGTGACAGTCCATTCCATCTGTTAGAATATCCGCGCGGGTGCTCATTCTCAGACGCGTCGCTTCGATCCTCTTCCTCGCCGCCGCGATTCCCTATCTGCTCGCGCCAGTTTACCGGTTTCCCCCGCGGCGCACGTTTTCGGGCCCGGTGCTCTGGAATCCATACGCGCACCTCACCGGTACGTGGCAGCGCGCCAACCTGCACGCCCACGGACATGCCTGGAGCGGTCTCACCAACGGCACGCAGTCCGACGACGAGGTCGTCGAGGCGTATCGGAAGCGGGGTTACTCGGTGCCGGGCGTCTCCGACTATCAGTGGATCGCTGCGCAGCACGGCGTGCCCACCATGCCGCTCTACGAGCACGGGTACAACATCACCAAGGAGCACCAGCTCGCCGTCGGGGCGCACCGTGTCGAATGGCTCGATTTCCCGCTGTGGACGTGGCGCAGCCAGAAGCAATTCATGCTCGACCGGGTCGCGCGGACGACCGACCTCGTGGGCATCAACCATCCCGGCACCGCATATAGCGACGAGGACCTTCGCGATCTCACGGGCTATCACCTGATCGAGGTGGTCAACGGGCCGTTCGGGTTCGAAGACCTGTGGGACGCGGCGCTGTCGAGCGGACACCCGATCTGGGCGATGGCCAACGACGACATCCACGACCTGACTCACGTCCGCCGCGTGGGGATTGCGTGGAACATGATTGACGCACCTTCGTCCGAAACATCGGATATCGTGGCGGCATTGCGGAATGGACGTGCATACGCCGTTTCGATGGTCGGCGAGAAGGCCGATGCGGCCCTGACGGGCGTCGCGGTGCGCGACGGTGTGCTCACTGTCTCGTCATCAGGCGTGCCGGCGACGTTTCTGTTCATCGGGCAAAACGGCGTCGTCCGCAAGACCGAAGACCAGGTGATGCGCGCCACGTACGTACTCGACGCCAGCGATACGTACATCCGCACGGTCATCCGTACTCCGAACATGGTGATGTACGTGAATCCGATCATTCGCTGTGAAAGCGCCGACCCGGTGATTCTCACAGCCACCGTCAACGAGCCGTTGACCTGGTTGCAGCGCACGGCCATCGCCGTCGTGTGCCTGGTTGTCCCGTTCAAGCTGTGGAAGCGACGGCCGGCGACCGGGCGATTGGCGCAAGCGTGACCGCGACCAGCAACCCCCGCCCGCAGGCCATCTCGGCTTGCGCCTGACGTTCTGACACACGGAGAGACACGTGCTGCCGCACCTTCTCATCCGCGAGTACTACCGCTGTTTCAACGAACGGCGCTTCGCAGACGGCGCGGACCTGTTCGCCGACGACAGCGTGTTCGAGCACCCACAGTTCAGCGAAACGAAACGCGGCCGCGAGGGCTACCTCGAGCACGCCCGGTCGTGGATCCAGGCGTTTCCCGACGGGGTGCTGAGCATCCATCGCGTCGAGCAGCACGGCGACACGATCTGCGAAGTCGACCTGATCGGCACCGGCACCCATAGCGGCGACCTCGACATGGGCGGCTATGGGACGTTCAAGGCGACTGGCGTGAAGGCCACGCTCAGGTATCGCGAGGTGCTCGAAATCCGCGGCGGCAAGATCACGTATTCAAGCGTCGTCTTCGACCCGCACGATCTCATCCGCCAGCTCAGCGGTAAGAGCGACGCCTGATGGACGATCAGCCCACGACGCTCTGGACGCTCGGGCGCGAGGGCCGCGAAGTCGCGTGCCGTGTGCGGCTCGTGCCGTACGGTATCGAGATCGAAATCGTGTATGACGGAAAGGCGATCGTGACGCGGGTGTTTGAGACCGGTGAGGAAGCGCTTGCGTGGGCTGACCGCAAGCGCCTCGCTCGTGTCGCGCAGGGATGGCAGACGTCCGACGCCCAGTAGCCGTTTAGTGGAGAATCATCCGGCCGCCGCCCCAGATGACCTTGGCCCGCCAGTCTTCGTCGAGAATGGTCCAGAGCATCTGATCCAGGTACTCGCCGTTGCGCAGGAACGACTTGCGAAGGAGACCCTCCTGCACGGCGCCAATCTTCCTCAGCGCGCCGTTGCCGCGTCCGTTCTTGACGGCCGCGCGGGCCTCGAGCCGGTGAACGCCGATGGTCTCGAATGCAAACTCCATGACGAGCGCGGCTCCTTCCTGAAAGATTCCGCGGCCCCAGAAGGGCGACCCAATCGCGAAACCCCATTCCGCCGTCCCGAATCCCGGTTCGGCTGAGCGAATCTGGAAGATCCCCACGGCCGTGTCTGACCCGCCAATCGTCACCGCAAAGCAGGCGTAGGCGCCGACCGCACGCTGCCGACCCGCCCACTCAATGAACTTCTCGAAACCCTCGACCGTCGAGGGCGGGGGCGAGATGAAGCGCGACACTTCCTCGGTGGTCAGCATCGCGAAGAGCGACGGAGCATCCGACAGGCGCATCTCACGCAGCACCACCGTTTGTCCCGTCAGCACTGGCAGCCCGTCGCGCCAGTCCGTGCTGGTGACCGCCCGCTGCGAAACCGGAGGCACGCGGGCCATCCGGGGCGGTTGGTAAGTTATCTTGTTCATGGTTTCACCGGTATCTTCTGAGTTTCGACGTTAGATACCGGGTGGTGGCGCCGATTGAGTCAGCCGCAGGAGCTTGCGATCCGAGAGCGTGTCGAACACGGCCGGCCCGTTGAGCGGCGTAATCGTCCCGTCGGGCGCCTCTTGCCAGACGTGTGCGAGCGAGCCGGACGTGCCCCAGACGATGTTGTCGTTGTCATCGGTGCCCCAGACGATGTTGTCGTTGTCGTCGGTGCCCCACACGATGTTGTCGTTGCCGTCGTCGGTGCCCCACACGATGTTGTCGCTGTCATCGGCGGTGCCCCACACGATGTTGTCGTTATCGTCGGTGCCCCACACGATGTTGTCGTTCGCATCGTCGGTGCCCCAGACGATGTTGTCGCTGTCGTCGGTGCCCCACACGATGTTGTCGTTGGCGTCGTCGGTGCCCCACACGATGTTGTCGGCATTCAGCCCCGCCGTGCCCCACACGATGTTGTCGTTGGCGTCGGCCGTGCCCCAGACGATGTTGTCGCTATCGTCGGTGCCCCACACGATGTTGTCGCAGTCCCCGCCGCCGCAGTCCGTGCCCCACACGATGTTGTCGTGGCCATCGTCGGTGCCCCAGACGATGTTGTCGTTGTCATCGGAGGTGCCCCAGACGATGTTGTCGTTGGGATCGTCGGTGCCCCAGACGATGTTGTCGCAGCCGTCGACGCCGCAGTCCGTGCCCCAGACGATGTTGTCGTTGGCGTCCGTCTTGGCCACGCCCCACGTGGTGCCCACCTGGAAGGCGTTCGCGGCCGGGTTGATCAGGCCGCCGTGCAGCTTGTGGTTGCCCCAGATGAGGTGCTTGCTCCACATCCGCTGCGTGGGCACCGTCTGCCCCGGCTGCGCCGTTGCGAAGAAGCGCGCCAGGCGCACCGCGCCCACCGCGTTGAGGAAGCCCGCGCCCTGTTCGAGCGGCTTGATGCCGACGTATTCCTGCGCCGTGTACTGCAGCAGCGCTTTCACCGCGTTCGGTGTCAGCGACGGATTCGCCTGCAGCATCTGCGCGACCACGCCCGCGACGACCGGCGTCGCCATGCTCGTGCCGCTCAAGGAGAGGTACGGCAGCGCGCCGGTGCTCGTGTCCGCGCCCGGCAGAAGCGACGAGGCGCGCGTCGTGTAGAAGGTGCTGCCCGGCACCGACAGCGAGACCGAGCCGGCGCCCGGCGCCAGCAGGTCGGGCTTGGCGGCCCAGTCGAGGTAGGTCGGCCCGCGCGAGCTGAAGCTCGCGTGCGTGTCGTCGCTGCGGGTCGGGGTGCCGTTGGTGCTCGAGGCGCCGACCGTGAGGACCCACGGGGCGTTGCCCGGCGCGGCGATGCCGCCCCAGACGGGCGTCCCGTCCTGGTGTTTGCCCCAGTTGCCGGCCGCGGCCACGACGACCACGCCCGCATCGACCACGCGCTTGGTGGCCAGCGTCAGCGGGTCGGTCCAGGACCATTCATGAATCTGCGCGCCGACCGACATGTTCACGACGCGGATGTTGTATTCCGTGTGGTGGAGGAGCACCCAGTCGAGCGCCTGAATGAGGGTGGCGATGGTGCCGCCGCCCTGGGCGTCCAGCACTTTCAAGACCACCAGGGACGCGTCCGGCGCGCTGCCGGCTTTCTGGCCGTTCGAATCGGCGCCGTTGCCGGCGATGATCCCCGCCACGTGCGAGCCGTGGCCCAGGTCGTCGTAGGGGCTCAGCTGCCCGTTGACGAAGTCCACAAACGCGCTGACGCGCTGATTGCCGTAGGGATACGTGCCCGTCCCGTGATTGGTCAGGTCGTTGTGCCAGTTCGTGATGCCGGAGTCGAGTACCGCGACGCCGATGCCCGCGCCCGTCAGCCCCAGCGTCTGCTGCACGACGCGCGTGCCCGTCGTCAGCGCCGTGCGATAGTTTTCGGTCGAGAAGGGCCGGTTGTAGTGGACGCGGAAAACGTCCTTGTGTTTCGACAAATTGTCGATCATGGCGTTCGGCAGGTCGAGCACCACGCCGTTGAGGAGGCGGAGCGCGCCGTTACGCCGCACGAAACGTGTGAATTCCGCGGGCACCTGCGCCGCGGACTTCAGCTCCACAATCACGCTGGTCTTCGCGTTCCTGGCCCCGTACCTCGAGAAGTACGTCAGCTGCGAGTCCATGCGGTAGGACCGAACGAAGGCGTTGGGCCGCCCCGCGCGCACCTGGTGCGGGGTGACCCGATGCCGGCGCTCGCCGCGCCCACGGCCGGCAGCCATGGCGTCAGTCGTCAGCCCGATCAGGAATACGATTGATAGAAAGCCGGCCAGGACACTTCGCGAGCCCCAAACTGCTTTCCGTCTAGTTGCGTCAGGTCGAATTGCGTCAGGACGGTGGGAGAGTTTCATGTGCCTAGAACCACAGCAAAGACACGGCCAGCCAAGCCAGGGGCCACGCCAAGGCAGATATCTCCATATGCGACAACACTTTACGAGCTGGACTGTTTTTCTGGACCCGCGTCGCTAATGTCCTATAGACGAACATTAGTGCAGAACAATGCGCGGACAATATGGCTGTATACAACTTATATAGTTAGACTTACTTACAAAGTGTTCCATTCGAGTAGCAATGGACCTGTAAGGAACACATTGTCATATACAGTCGCATGTATTTCATTACGATTCCGTGATCGGAAGGACAATCAATACCCTCTCGTTTGATTGGTGGATAATGCACTAGCATCGAAGGCCGACTGATGCAGTTACTGCGTACCGCCCTGCCGCTTCTCCTCTTCTTTCTCACGCTGCAGCCGGCGTCTCCGGGGTACAAGGAGGCCGACTTCCTCGCGAGGGTCCGGCGGCTCACCGTCGAAGGCCGACGCGCCGGCGAGGGCTACTGGTCACCGGACGGCAAACGCATCGTGTTTCAAAGCGAGCGCGAGCCCGGCAACCCCTTCTACCAAATCTATGCGCTCGACCTCGAGAGCGGCGAGGCCGCACGTATCTCACCCGGGGTTGGGAAAACCACCTGCGCGTTCTTCCGTCCCGGGACCGACGAAATCGAATTCGCCTCCACGCACGCCGACCCGCGGTCCAAACAGCTGCAGGACGAGGAGAATGCGTTTCGAGCATCGGGAAAAGAACGGCGCTACTCGTGGGACTACGACCCTGAAATGGACATCTACGCCTACAGCGAGCGCACGCGCACGCTCAAGCGCCTCACCACCGCCCGCGGCTACGACGCCGAGGGCAGCTACTCGCCGGACGGCCAGTGGCTCGTGTTCACGTCGATGCGCGACGCCTACAACCGGACACTCAGCGACGCCGAGCGAAAGCAGATCGATGTCGATCCGAGCTACTTCGCCGAGATCTACATCATGCGGGCCGACGGCTCGGACCAGAAGCGGCTCACCAACGTCCCCGGCTACGATGGCGGTCCGTTCTTCACTCACGACGGCTCGCGCATCGTCTGGCGCCGATTCGACGAGATGGGCATCATCGCGGACGTGTGGACGATGAAGCCGGATGGCAGCGACCAGCGGCGGATCACCAACTTCGGGTCGATGAGCTGGGCGCCGTACGAGCATCCCTCAGGTCGATACTTCATCTTCGCGTCGAACAAGCTCGGGTTTGATAACTTCGAGCTGTTCATGGTCGACGCGCAGGGCTCCAAGGAGCCGGTGCGCGTCACCTATTCGGACGGCTTCGATGGCCTCCCGGTGCCTTCTCCGGACGGGAAAACGCTGGCCTGGACGTCCACCCGCGCTGGCGGATCGGGAGGACAGCTCTTCCTCGCCCAGTGGAACCACGAAAAAGCGCTCGACGCGATCGCGCGGGCGCCGATCAGAAAGCCGGGCAACCAGCCATGACAAGCCGACCGTTCCTTCTGGCATTCGCGCTCGCCGCCGCGACGACGGCCCACCTGGCTGCCGACGCCGCGAAACTCAGGACGTACGTCCAGACGCTCGCGTCCCCGCGCCTCGGCGGGCGCCTCACCGGCACGGAAGGCGAAACACTCGCCCGGCAGTTCATCGTCTCGGAACTGCGGCGAATCGGCGCCCGGCCGCTGCCCGGACAGCGCGACTTTGCGATGCCGTTCGAGTTCACCGCCGGAACGCAGGATGCGGGGTCGACAATCGGCGTGGTGCGCCAACGCGGGAACGCGAGCGCGGGCGGCTCGGACTTCGGGACGAATCAGGTGCGCGCGCTGTCGTTTTCCGACAACGGCGACGCGCAGGGCCCGGTCGTGTTCGCCGGCTACGGGATCGTCGTGCCGGACAGTCAGGATTTCGGCTACGACAGCTATGCGACGCTCGACGTGAAGGACAAGATCGTTCTGGTTCTGCGGTACTTTCCTGAAGAGGCCGATCAGAAAACCCGAAACATCCTGGCGCGCTACGCCGACCTGCGCTACAAAGCGATGGCCGCCCGTCAACACGGGGCGAAGGCGATAGTCGTCGTCACGGGCCCGCAGTCGCCGAACGCGGGAGAACTGGCGCCGATGACGTTCGACACCGCGATCGCGGGATCCGGCATCCTCGCGGTCAGCATCACGGGCACGGTGGCGAACACGCTGTTTGAAGCCTCACCCGACAAGACGCTCGCCGCCGCGCAGAAGGCGCTCGACTCCGGGAACCCCCACGTGGCGGGCTTCGCGCTGCCCGGCGTCGAGGTGAAGGTGCACGCAGCGGTGGCCAGGGAAACGCGCACGGGACACAACGTCGTCGGGTATCTTCCAGCCACCAGGCCGGCGGCATCAGGTCCGAAGCCATGGCTGGCGATCGGCGCGCACTACGACCACCTCGGACATGGCGAGAGCGGCTCGTCACTCGCGCCGAAGGAAGAGGCCGGCCGCATCCACGGCGGCGCCGACGACAACGCCTCGGGCACGGCGGCGGTGCTGGCCGTGGGAGACGCGCTCGCGAAACAGCCGCGGCGGCGCAACGTCGTCCTCAGTTTCTGGTCGGGCGAGGAGCTCGGGCTCCTCGGATCGGCGGCGTTCGCCGCCAGGCCGCCCATCCCGCTCGCAGACATCGAGGCCTATCTCAACTTCGACATGGTCGGCCGGATGCAGGACAACAAGCTCACCGTTCAGGCGAGCGGCACGAGTTCCGTGTGGGACAAGATGCTCGAGCAGGCGAACGTGCGGGCCGGCTTCGATCTTCGTCTTCAGCCGGATCCATATCTGCCGACCGACGTCACCACCTTCAACGGCGCCAGCATCCCGAGCCTCAACTTCTTCACCGGCGCGCACGTGGACTACCACAAGCCGAGCGACACCGCCGACAAGATCGTCTATGAGGATCTGGATCGGATTGTCGATTTCGCGGCGGCGATCGCGCGCCGGCTCGACGATCTCGTGGACGTGCCCGCGTTCACAAGGGTCGCGCCGCAAGCGCAAGGCGCGCAGCCGCGCGGGCGTGCGCGTGTATACGGGCACGGTGCCAGACTACGCCTCGGATGCGAAGGGACTGCTGCTCGGCGGCGTGATCGGCGGCGGGCCCGCCGAGCAGGCCGGCCTCCAGAAAGGCGATCTCATCGTCGAGATCGCGGGTCAGTCGATTGCGAACATCTACGACTACACGTACGCGCTCGACGTCCTGAAGATCGGCCAGCCGGCCAAAGTGGTCTACATGCGGAGCGGCCAGCGCAAGGAGACGATGCTCACGCCCTCGGCGCGCAAGTAGGAGCGTCCCGCCCCTCCTGCCCTTCTTGTCCTCAGGCTCGCAGTCTGTGGAACGTGATCATGTCCGTGCTTTTCGGCGGCGCGACGCCGTGCTGGCGCAGCAGCGTCGTGACCTGCCCGCGGTGGTAGCTGGCGTGATTAACGACGTGCGCCAGCATCTGCGCGAAGGGAGAGGATCCGGCGGCTCCACTCATCAACTTGTACTCGAACACGCGGGAAACGCCGGCTTCGCCCAGCTCATGAACGAAGGCGCGGACCTTGCCCTCGAGCTCGACCCACGCCGTCCGGAGTGACGCGACGTCGGGGAAACGATCGTACGACAGGAGCGAGGTCGGCGATTGTCCTTGCCAGCGCGTGTACCAGATCAAGTCCGCGGCGTAGATATGCGCCACGGTGTCCCGCACCGACTTGAAGCTGCTCTCGACCTGATGCGTAAACTGCTCAGGCGTCAGCGTGCTGACCGCCTCCAGCATCACGTCGCGCGCCCAGTAGTGATAGTCGAGCAAGGATCTGCAGATCGGCCTGGTTCATGGCTGGTGATTATGCCCGATCGCGGGCCGGGCTTTCGACGTGCGGCCGCCCGACGCCAAAGCGCAATCATGCGCGGCGGAATGTCGCGGAGAATCGGCACCCGTGCGATGAGACGCACGATGAGCGGGATGGACGGCGGCGTCGCCGACGCCAGCGTCGGCTTGAGAAAGCGGTTCTGGACGAGCGTCTGGAACGCCTGCAGGATGCGCACGGGCCGTTCGCGCCGCCGCTGGACCTCCGACAGGTCGGCCTCGGTCACCCGGCGTTCCGACAGCGGGCGCCACAAGACGTTCGCCGCGGCAACGGCGTCATGAATCGCGACGTTGATGCCGAGGCCGCCGATCGGCGACATCGCATGCGCCGCGTCGCCGATCGCCAGGTAGCCGGGCTTGTGCCAACGCCGCAGCCGATCGGCGCGCACCGTCAACAGCTTCACTTGGTCCCAGTCCGTGATCGCGCCCACGCGGTCGGCGAGTTCCGGCGCAACCGCGACGATGTCGCGCCGAAACCGCTCGAGGCCGCTCGCCCGAATTTCGTCTGCCGTGCCTTTTGAGATGACGAACGCGATCTGCCAGTAGTCGCCGCGGTCGAGCATCACGAGCACGCGGCCCGCACCGAGACGCGCGGCGATCGCGCGAACCTCGTCGCCCTTTCGCGGCAGACGGAACCACAACACATCCATTGGCGGCGACGTCTCGATGCCTGGCAATCCCGCGGCGTCGCGGGTCCGCGACGAGCGGCCGTCTGCGCCCACGGTTAGATGCGCCGGCAGGTCGTGCTCGCCGCCGGCGTCGCGATAGCGAACCCCGGTGACCACGCCGCCCTGTTCGAGCAAACCCACGACCTCCGCGTCTCTCACGAGCGTGAACGACGGGAAACGCGCCGCCCGGGCCGTGATGAACTCGAGAAAATCCCATTGCGGAACGAACGCGATGAATCGGAACTTGGTCGACAGCCGCGAAAAGGTAAAGGCCAGCGTCTGTCCGGCCGTCGTGCGGCCCCCGATGTTCGACACTTCGCTGTGCGGAAGTTCGAGAAAGGACTCGGCCAGACCGAGCTCGTCGAGAATCTCGAGCGTGGAGGGATGGATCGTATCACCGCGGAAATCGCGCAGGAAATCGCCGTGCTTCTCGAGCACGACGACGTCGATTCCGGCCCGCGCGAGCAGGTAGCCGAGCATCGCCCCCGCCGGTCCGCAGCCCGCGATGCAACAAGAGGGATTCGTCACTGGTCGGCAGCCGGCAGTCTACTCGAAGACCGCCGGCCACCGACCACCGTCTACTGACCAGCCACTAACCGTTCGCCGGCTTCACCGTCAGGAACAGATCCTTCCCGTCCCGCTGGATGAGCACCAGCAGCGGCTTGCCCGTGGTCATTCGTACGGCCGTGCGCAGTTCCTCGATCGTTCGCACCGGGTGGCGGTCTACTTCCTGAATGATGTCGCCTTCCCGCAGGCCGGCGTCAGCCGCACGGCCGTCAGGATTGACCTGCACCACGACCAGACCGCGGGTGCCTTTCGCCGTCCCAAACAAGCGGGACGCGACGTCGGCGGTCACGGGCTCGACCGCGATGCCGAGCGCCGCGGGGTCCGCTTCCGCGGCCGGTTCATCGCCACGCGCCGAGCGCTTGCTGCCGTCAACCTCGTCGAGCTTCACCGACACCGTCCGCTGGCTGCCGTCGCGGACGATGACCAGCGTCGCGTTCGACCCTGGCGCCGTGTCCGCCACGCGGTTGCGCAGGCTGTTGGTGTCGCTCACCGGCTGCCCGTTGAACGACTGGATCACGTCGCCGCGCTTGAGCCCGGCGCGGTCCGCGGCGCTGTCCGGCGTCACCGAGCCGACGAGCGCGCCTCCGACCTGCTTGAGCCCGAGGCTTGCCGCGATGTCCGACGTCACGGCCTGGACGCTGACGCCAAGCTGCGCGCGGCGCACCCGGCCGTCCTTCCGCAGATCGTCGATGACGTGGCGCGCCATGTTGGCGGGAATCGCGAAGCCGATCCCGATGTTGGCGTCGACCGACGACACCATTTGCGAGTTGATGCCGACGAGCTCGCCCTTGAGGCTGACGAGCGCGCCGCCGGAGTTGCCGTGGTTGATAGGCGCGTCGGTCTGCAGAAAGTCTTCATACCCGGTGTCGCCGCGACCGCCGGTGGACCGGCCCTTCGCGGAGATGATCCCCATTGTCACCGTTTGCCCGACGCCGAGCGGATTGCCGACGGCGAGCACTACGTCGCCGACCTGCACCGTGTCGGAATTGCCGAACGCAATCGCGTGCAGGTCTGAAGCAGCGACCTTCACGAGCGCGAGATCGCTCGGCTTGTCGGTGCCCACCACCTTTGCGTCGAGCGTCCGGCCATCGGTCAGATCGACGTGGATGGCGTCGGCGTCGCTCACAACATGCTCGGCGGTCAGAATGTACCCGTCGCTGCTGACGACGACGCCGGAGCCGAGGCCGTGCTGCCGGAAGCTGCGCGGAATGCGGGGGCCGCGACCGGATCCGTTGCCCTGGCCATCGCCGAAGAAGCGACGGAAGAACTCGTCGCCGTCAAACTGCGTCGGAGAGGCGGTCGCCTTCCCGTCCACGCGAATCGTGACGACGGCCGGGGCGACCATTTTGACGATGTCGGCGTACGAGTCGCGTCCGCCGGAGAGCGCCGGGCGCGCCGGCGCTTGAGAGGGCTGACCAAGGGCTGAGGGCTGAGGGCTAAGGGCTGAGGGCTGAGAGCGGACGCCTGAGGGCTGATTGGCCGCCAGGCCGCGCCACGCCGCGCCGCTGACAAGGAGAGCTGTCGCGACGACGGCGAGTCCGGCGCGAAGGCTGAAACGTCGGCTATTCATCACGGTATTCGTCCTTTCAAGTGGGGACCTTCCACAGGTCCGCCTATCTCGATTAGACGGCACGTCGCCTTTCCAGGCTGTTTCAGGAACATTACAAAACGGAAAGGTTCGACGGTTCGGGAGGTTCGAGAGGTTCGAGAGGTTCTAGAGGGGTTCTAGGGGTTCAAGGGGTTCAAGTGGACCGTGAAGCGTCGAGCCGCGGCCCACTTCGCTCTCCACGCTCACGGTTCCACCGTGGGCAAAGACGACGGCTTTCACGAGGCTGAGTCCGAGGCCGAGGCCCCGCTCGGCGCGGCTCTGGTCGCCGCGAAAGAGTCGATCCCAGATGCGCGGCAGCTCATCTGCCGGAACGCCCATGCCGTTGTCGCTCACCCGCAGGATGGCTCGATCGCCGTCGTGTCCGGCGGCAATCTCCACGCGTCCGCCCGACGGCGTGTACTTGATGGCGTTGTCGAGAAGGTTGGCGGCGACCTGTTCGAGCCTCGTGCGATCGACGCTGACCCGCACGTCGCTCGATATGCGCGCGGTGAGCGCCACGCCCTTCGCCTCCGCGGTCTCTCGATAGAGGTCCACGGCGCGCGCGACAATGTCCTTGAGCGGCACCACTTCGCGGTGCAGCTCGATCGCGCCGCTTTCGGCCTCCGAGATGTCCATCAGCGTCGTGAGCATCACGAGCACGCGGTCCGCTTCTTCCACGCAGTCGGCCAGCGCGTCGCGGTAACGGTCGAGATCGGATGGCCCGGCGAGCGCCATCTCGGCCGCGCCGCGCAGGCGTGTCATCGGCGTCCGCAGATCGTGCGACACGTTGTCGAGCGCCCCGCGCATGCCCGTGACGAGCCCCTCGATCTTGTCGAGCATGGCGTTGAACAGCGCCGTCAACTCGCTGATGGCATCGTGCGTGTCATCGAGCGGCACCCGCTCGTCGGTCCGCCCCGTGGTCACGATGTGCTGGACGGCGGCGATGAGCTGACGAATGGGCCGGAGCGCCGACTGGGTGGCCAGCACGCCGCCCGTCAGCGCGATGAGCGCAATCGACAGCGTAACCAGCCCGAGCACCGCGCGGAAACGCGCCAGCACGTCGTCTCGCGCCTCGGTGCTCTTGCCGACCTGGAGTTCCGTGCCGTCGGGCAAGCGGATCTCGCCGGTTTCCAGCCTGCGCGACGTCCCAGCCTTCCGGCTGGCTCAGGACGATGGCTTCGGCGCCGCGGTCGAGGACGCGGACGAACAACCGCTCCGGCGCCGTCTGCTGCTCTGCGCGGACGACGTTGGCGAGGCCGTCGAGGCCGCCGCTGTCGTAGGCGGCGGCGTAGGTGCCCAGCTTGCTGTCGATGATCTGACGATCCCGCTGCGCGAGCGAGGTGGACGTCAGCGTGTACGTGAGGTAGACAATCGCCAGGGAGCCGGCCACGAACAGCGTGGCGTACCACACGCCCAGCCGCAGGCCGTAGACGAGCGGACGCGACTCGCGTTCACCCGCGGATGACATACCCCACGCCTCTCACGGTGTGCAGGAGCTTTCTGTCGAAGCGGCGGTCTATCTTTTCTCTCAGACGGCTCACAAGGACGTCCACGATGTTGGTTTGCGGGTCGAAGCTGTAGTCCCAGACGTGCGAGAGGATCATCGTCTTCGACACGACTTTGCCGGCATTGCGCAACAAGTACTCAAGGAGCGCGAACTCCCGCGGACGCAGGTCGATGGTCACCTCACCGCGCGTCACCCGCCGCGACAGCAGGTCGAGCACCAGATCGTCCACCGTCAACGTCGTCGGCTCCGGCGAGCGCGAGGCGCGCCTGACGAGCGCCTGCACGCGTGCGAGCAGCTCCGCGAACGCGAAAGGCTTGGTCAGGTAGTCGTCGCCGCCGGCCTGCAGGCCGCGGACGCGATCGTCCACCGAGCGGCGCGCGCTCAGGATCAGCACCGGCGTGGTCACGCCTCGCCGGCGCATCTCGTCGATGACCGCCAGCCCATCGCGCTTCGGCAGCATCACGTCGATGATGGCCACGTCGTAAGACGCCCCGAGCGCCGAGGCAAGACCGGCCTCGCCGTCCGCCGCACGATCGACGGCAAAGCCCGCCTCGCGCAGTCCGCGCGCGACAAACTCCGCAATCGTGCCGTCGTCTTCGACAAGAAGAGCGCGCATCCCTCTGATCTTAGTCGGGCTGAGGGCCCTTCGTGCTAGCCCTTTGCCCTTAGCCCTGTTCTATCGCTGGAAGGCGTAGGACATCTTGACGAACACCTGGCGGCCCGACTTCACCAGTCGGCGCGGCTCCGTCGAGCTCACGGTCATCGCCGTAGCCGACAACATCACCGACTGCCAGTTGATCTTGTAGGCGAACAGCACCGATCCGCTGAACCGGCCGTCGTACGCGGCCGTGGGCTGGAGGTACAGCGAAGGATCGCGATCGGTCGACACGTACTGGCCGATCACGCGCAACAAAGCTGCGCGCGGTGAACGTGTAGTTGGCGCGAAGCCTCGACGGCTCACGAGAAACATCGAGGCCGTGTGACCGTCATTGCGCGTGTCGAGGATGATGCCCGCGTAGTGGGTGTAGCCCGGCATGGCGTCGTGGTCGCCGAGCGGCGCTCGAATCGCCATCGGGTTTGGATCGTCGAACTCGAACGCCGCGTAGAAGAACTTGTCGTCGTACGTCAGGTAGCCGACGTTCCGGACCTTCGGCTCGGTGTTGTCGCCCGGGTTGATCTCGTACCAGCGCTCCACGCGCGCCGCATTCCGCCAGCCCGCATCGGAGAGGTCGCCGTCGATCGCGATCGGCCCTTGCGCCCGGGTCATGGCGATGGGTTCGCCTGAATTGGCCGACTGGCCCGCGGCCGCCGCCGTCGCGCCGACCGCAGCAGCGATCAGGGCGCCACAGACGATCGAGATGCGCTCGGACATCGCAGGCCTTAGACGTCAGAAAGGCGTCATCGGATCAAACCCGTGTGGCAGCACCACATTCTCGCCCGAAAGCATGGGCGTGTTACGCTCAGAGAGACAGACCCTCTGCGCGCTCATCGCCGACGCCAGCCGCACGACATCCGCAGGCCGTGCGCGCCACGTTCGAGCCTTCATGCCTTGCAGCCGCGTCGCCGAGGACACCACACTGACTCTGCCAGAGGAGGGTTGTTCCGTGAGACGTGTTCTGCTGATTTCGGTCTGGTTGCTTGCGTCGAGCCTTGGCGCCTCGATCGCCGCGGCGCAATCCGGAGAGGCGGCACGGGCGCGTCAGCCGTCGGGCTCGTCTCCGTATCTCGGCGGCGTGCCGACCGGCACCGCGACCTCCGAACCGATCGCGCTGTCGATTCTCGACGCGATCAACCGGGCGCTCGAGCACAACCTCGGCATGCTGCTCTCGGAAAACGGCGTCGGGCGCGC
This sequence comes from uncultured Acidobacteriota bacterium, assembly GCA_963755195.1. GTDB lineage: Bacteria > Acidobacteriota > Vicinamibacteria > Vicinamibacterales > CAVVIG01 > CAVQJU01. The sequence goes on from CAVWIZ010000007.1 coordinate 52,249, forward strand.
GCAAGGCGCCCGCTTGCGGGCGCAGAGCGGCATGCGGCCCAACATCAGCGGACACATCGCCGAAACACGCCAGGTGTTGAACCTGGCCGCGTACGGCTTCCCGTTGCCGGCCGGCATCCCGAGCATCGTCGGACCGTTCAACCTGTTCGACGCCCGCGTCTCCGTGACGCAGTCCATCCTGGATCTGCAGGCGACGAACGACATGCGCGCCGAGGAGCACAACGTCGCGGCCGCTGAACACTCCTACAAGAGTGCGCGTGATCTCGTCGTGCTCGTCGCGGCGAATGCGTATCTGCAGGCGCTGGCGGCGTCGGCGCGGGCAGACGCCGCGCGGGCGCAGGGCGCGACCGCGCAGGCCCTTTACACACAGGCCACGAACCTCCGTCAAAGCGGCATCGTCGCCGGCATCGACGTCCTGCGCGCCGACGTGCAGCTCAGCACGGAACGCCAGCGCATCACGGCCGCACAGAATGAGTTCGAGAAAGCCAAGCTTCAGATCGCACGCATCGTCGGGCTGCCCCTCGGACAGCCCTTCACACTGGTCAGCGATCTGCCCGACGTGCCGTCGCCCGACATCACGTTCGAGGAGGCGCTCGATCGCGCCTACAAGACGCGCCCCGACTACCAGGCCGCGCTCGAGCGCGTGAAGGCGGCCGAATCCGCGCGCGCGGCGATCGTCGGCGAAGCGAGGCCGTCGGTGCGCGTCAGCGCCGACTATGGGGCCCTGGGCGTGACGCCGTCGAGTTCCGAAGCCACGTACGCCGTCACCGGCATGCTCAGCGTCCCCATCTTTCAGGGAGGCCGGACGAAGGGAAAGCTCCTCGAGGCCGACGCCGACCTCCGCAGCCGCCGCGCGGAGGCCGACGACTTGCGCGCCGGCATCTACTACGATCTGAAAACCGCGTTCCTCGACCTCCAGGCCACCAGCGAGCAGCTGTCCGTGGCGACGCGGGCGCGCCAGGTGGCCGGCACTGCCCTGACTCAATCCCGCGATCGGTTTGCGGCCGGCGTCGCGAGCAACATCGAAGTCGTGCAGGCGCAGGAAGCGGTGAGCGTGGCCAACGAGCGGTACATCACCGCGCTCTACTTGAACGGAGTCGAAAAGGCGGTGCTGGCGCGCGACATCGGCGCCGCCGAGCAGGCTGTTCGACAATTCCTCGGAGGCGCTCGCTGATGGCCGACCAACCAGGTGGGTGGACCGGGCAACCACGATTTCAGGCGCTCGTCGGCGTCGGCATCCTTATTACTGTGGCCGTCGGCGTCTGGCTCTGGCGGACGGCGGGGCAGGAAACGACCGACGATGCGCAGGTGGACGCGCACGTGTCGCAGATCTCGGCGCGCGCCGGCGGCACCGTGCTGCGCGTGCTCGTGAAGGACAACCAGCCCGTCGAGGCGGACACGACGCTTGTCGAGATCGACCCGCGCGACTATCAGATCGCGGTGGACAAAGCGCGGGCGGAGCTGGCCGATGCCCTGGCCGCGGCGCAGTCGGCACGAAGCAACGTCCCCATCACGTCGCTCGCCGCGGCGGGAACGCTGACCACGGCGGAAGGATCGATCGACCTGGCGCGGGCCGCCTCCGAGGAAGCCGAGAAGGGGGTCGAGGCCGCGCAGGCACGGCTGGCCGCCGCTTCGTCGCGCGTACGTGAAGTTGAGGCGAATGCCTCCCGGACAGCGAAGGACGTGGAACGGCTCAAAGGGCTGCTCGCCAAGGACGAGATTTCGCAGCAGCAGTACGACGCCGCCGTCGCGGCGGCCGATGCGCAGCGAGCCGCCCTCGACGGGGCGAAGAGTCAGGTGATCGAGGCCCAGGCGGGCGTGCGCGTCGCCGAAAGCCGTCTGGTGCAGGCGCGGGCCGGCGAGCTGCCGGCGCAAGCCGCGCTGCGGTCGGCGCAAACGGCGCCCCAGCAGGTGTCGGCGATCGAAGCGCGGGCAGCGGCCGCCGAGGCGCACGCGCAGCAGGCCCGCGCCGCGCTCGCGCAGGCCGAGTTGAACCTGCAGCACGCCACGCGTCAAGGCGCCGATCAAAGGACTCATCAGCCGCAAGTCGGTTGAGGTCGGCCAGAGCGTGCAGGTCGGGACAGCCGTTGATGGCGATCATCCCGCTCGACGAGGTGTGGGTGACGGCCAATTTCAAGGAAACCCAGCTGCAGCACATGCGTCCGGGCCAACGAGTGACGTTCACCGTGGACGCCTACGGCGGGCGCGAGTTCCGGGGCCACCTGGACAGCATCGCCGCCGCGACCGGCGCGCGGTTCAGCCTTCTGCCGCCGGAGAACGCGACCGGAAATTTCGTCAAGGTGGTCCAGCGCGTGCCCGTGAAAATCGTGCTCGACCCCGGGCAGGATCCCGAGCATCTGCTCCGGCCGGGACTGTCGGTCACGCCGACGGTGTATACGAAGTGAATTCACGAAGGGCTGAGGGCCGAGGGCTGGCTTAAGGGCTGGGGGCTGGCGATTGGCATGACCGAGCAGCGTCAAATCAACCCGTGGCTCATCGCCGTCTCGGTGATGCTCGCCACGTTCATGGAGGTGCTCGACACCACGGTCGTCAACGTGTCGCTGCCCCACATCGCGGGCAGCCTGTCGGTGACCATCGACGAGGCCACGTGGGCGCTCACCTCCTACCTGGTCGCCAACGCCATCATCCTGCCGATGACGGGATGGCTCGCGAGCGTGTTCGGCCGCAAGCGCCTGCTGATGCTGTCGGTTGTCGGCTTCACGGCGGCATCCTTCTTATGCGGCCTGGCGCCGACGCTCGGATCGCTGATCTTCTTCCGCATCGTCCAGGGCGCCACGGGCGGCGCGCTGCAGCCGCTGTCGCAGGCGGTGCTGCTCGAGGCGTTCTCTCCCCAGGACCGGGGGAAAGCGATGGGCTTCTGGGGTCTTGGCGTCGTCGTCGCGCCGATTCTGGGACCGGTCGTCGGCGGCTGGCTCACCGACAACTACAGCTGGCGCTGGGTGTTCTACATCAACATTCCGGTCGGCATCGCCTCGCTCGTCATGACGAAGATGTTCATCTTCGATCCGACGTACTTGAGCCGTGAGAAGAGGAAGATCGACTACTGGGGCATCGGCATGCTGGCCGTGGGTATCGGCACGCTGCAGTTCGTGCTCGACAAGGGACAGGAAGCGGACTGGTTCTCGTCGAACCTGATCACGACGCTTGCGGTCATCAGCGGGGTCACGCTCACGGCACTCATCGCGCACCTGCTGACGACCGACGATCCGGTCGTCGATTTGCGCGTGTTCAAGGAGCGCAGCTACGCCGTCGGCGTGTTTCTGATGACGGTGGTCGGCTTCGTGCTGTACGGCAGCCTGGTGCTGCTGCCGATCATGCTGCAGACGCTGCTCGGCTATCCGTCGCTGCAGGCGGGCATTGCCATGGCGCCGCGCGGCGTCGGATCGTTTTTCACGATGCCGCTGACTGGCATCCTCACCGGTAAATTCGATCCGCGGAAACTTTTGGCCTTCGGCCTCGTCGTCGGCGGCGGGACGCTGATCTGGCTGTCGCTGCTCAACCTGCAGTCCGGCTACTGGGACATTTTCTGGCCGCAGATTATTCAGGGCGCCGGCATGTCGCTCCTGTTCGTGCCGCTGACGACCGTGTCGATGGATCGGATTCCGCGCGAGAAGATGGGCAACGCCACGAGCCTGTTCAACCTGATGCGGAACATCGGCGGCAGCATCGGGATCGCGACGACGGGGACGATGATCGCGCGCAACCAGCAGCGCGTGACGGCGACGCTCGGCGCGCACGTCAGCGCGTACGACCCGGCGTCGCAGACGATGTTTCTGCAAATGAAGTCGGCGTTCATGGCGGCCGGCGCCGACGCGGCCACCGCAACCAACCGCGCCTACGCCGCGATGTTCGGGATGCTGCAGCGCCAGGCCGCGATGGTGTCGTTTGTCGGGTTGTTCCAGCTGCTCGGCATCGTGTTTCTGGTGCTGATTCCGCTGGTGCTGCTCATGAAGCGGCCCGGCCGCCGCGCTCCCGCGGCCGGCGCGCACTGACAGGGGCCGCAAACGGCTAAGCGCTGAGGGCTGAGGGCTCGGCCTCGGCATCCCGCCGAACCAGCATGACGGTCGCGGCCGAGAGCAGGGTGAACACGACATTGGGCAGCCACGCGCCGGCGGGCGGCGGAAGATCGTGGTTCAATGCGAAGAGGCGGCCCCAATACAGAATCGCGTAGTAGCCGAGAAGCGCGATCCCGATCGCAACCCTGATCTTCCACTTCTTGCGGGCGTACGCCGCCAGTGACATGGCGAACAAGACGAGGGCACACGGCGCGAATGCGAGCGCCCACCGCATGTGATAGCCGGTCCGCAGGCGCGTGAGATCGTCCAACTCGTAGTGGCTGCCGACAGGAAACGCCTGCCGCCTCTGAATCAGACGGTCCAAATCGACAAGCGTCAATTCGCTCTCGCCCCTCGGCGGCGAAGTCCACCCTGTGTCGCCCTGCTGCTGTCTCATCCGCTCGAACGCAGCAGTGCGAAACGCCTGATTGGCAGCCGGCACGAGCCAGCCGAGATTCGCAACCGAGCCGATTGAGCAGACGAGCCCGATCACCGCGACGGCAATGGCCAGTCGTGCGGAGACGTGTCCCGCCAGCCCGAGCGCAACGCCGAGCGTCAGCGCCATGGGAAGGCTGACTGCCAACGCCTGGGGCAGCAGCATCAACGCCGCGGAAACCACAGGTGCACGCTCCGACAACCCTCCGAGGAAGTACGGCGGGGCTTCAAGGGCCACCGTCAGACACACGAGAGCCACGAGCGAGATTCCTGCCGCCCGCCAAAGCACCTGGCGCTCCTCATCCGGCCACGATTGAAATGCGCGCATCGAGCCTCCAAGTCCGCAGAGCACCATGACCTTGATCACCGCGAGATAACCGGCCCACGACCACCGCTCGATTTGAAGATCCGCGATGGCGGGATCGACGACGCGCTCCATCGTGGCGGCGTCGAACAAGCGACTCGCCGCCGCGCGAAGTCGATCGCCTCGACACTTCATGCGGAAACACCCGGCGCCGACCCGCGCGGCCACAATGATCGACTGAGCATCTTCGCGATCACGATGGCGAGCGCGACGTCCGGGTACCACGCTGCCGCGCCCGGCCACGGTCCATCGAGCGCCACGAGTCTCGGCACGGTGAGGTACAGGCAATAGCCGAGGTAAGCCGCACACACGGCCAGCGCGGCGGTCCACCGAGCGAGACGACTTCGTCCGACGATCAACAGCGCGAACAGCGTAAACATCAAGGGCGCCGACGACACCGCCCAGCGTCCCTGATACGACACGGCCATGTAATGGAGGTCGGTCGCCACGACCGTTGACGGGTTGAGTGCGGCGAGGTCAAGCTGCCGCCGCAGTTCGCCGAATGTCATTTCAGGGTAGCCGCGGCTTGGCGGCCCGGGCCACCCCGCGCGCTGGCTCAAAGCCGCGCGGAATGCCTGGTTGGCCGGCGGCGTGATCCAGCCGGCGTTCACAAACGATGCGCCGGCGACGACAATCGCCACCGCCACAATCCAATGAACCATTCGAGTCGAAAGCGTCCTCCCCCCGAAGCCGAAGACGACGCCAAGCAGCATTCCCACCGCGGCCGCGACGGACAGACCCTGCGGCACCAGATACAGCACCATGCGGGGATCGATGGCCCGCTGATTCCACGCGATTATCATGGCCGGCAATTCGAGCGCGGCTACGACGGCGGCCATGACCACAACGGAAAACGCCCAGGCCCTTCCACGTCCTGACATTGACGCCTCCGGAACACAGAGAGCGATCACCTTGAGCACTGCCAGATAACCCGCGACCGACACAGGCTCGGCTTGCAGATCCGCGATAGCTGGATCGATCACACGCGCCATCGTAACGGCATCGAACCGTCGAGCCGCGAACGCGCGCAGGCGATCGCCGCGGCGTCTCATCGCGCAAACTCCGGCATGAGGTGGGTGGCGGCGCTCGTCCAGGCCGCGAGCACTCGACGGCCGAGCGCGGTCGGTTGGTAGATGCGGCGCGGCAGGCCGCCGGCCTCCGCCGGCGCATCCTCGAGCCGCGACGAGACGTAGCCTTTGTCCTCCATCCGCCCGAGCGTGACGTAGACGGTTCCGCGCTTCAGCTTCCGTTTCGACGCGGCGACGAGCTGCAGGCCGTACAGCTCCTGCTCCGCGACGAGCAGTTCCAGAATGAGCGATTCTTTCGCCGACAGTGTCAGCATGCGAGGACGTTTACCAGCCATGGTGACGACACTCTTACATACGTGTAAGACTGATGTCAAGACCCGCCCCGTGGCGCCCAATCAGATGTTGCTCGATGATGCGCCTCGACTGGTACGAGCGTGCCAAAGGTTGTAGACTGCTGTTGTGGATTTCCGCGGGATCGCAGCGAGCGGGCTTGTGGCGTGCCTGTGGTCCACCGCCCTCCTGGCGCAGACAGGTGGTGCGCCGGCGTCCCGTCCTTCCTTCTCTGAGTTCCTGGCAGGTATCCGGGTCGAGGCCATGTCGCGAGGCATTCGCGCAGAGATCCTCGACGAGGCGCTCGCCAACATCGACGAGCCGAGCGCCATCGTGATCGAGCGCGACCGGACCCAGGCGGAAACCGTGCTGCCGCTCGAGACGTACCTCACCCGGCGGCTCACGCCGAAAGTGCTGGCGACCGGGCGCGACATGCTCGTTCGCCACCACGATCTGCTCGAAGAGATCGGCAACCAGTACAGCATCCCCCCGTCGCTCATCGTCAGCATCTGGGGCTTCGAGTCGAACTACGGCCGGTTCAGCGGCGTGCGGCCGACCATTGCGGCCCTCGCGACGCTGGCGTGGGATCCCCGGCGGTCGGGATTGTTCCGACGCGAGTTGTTCGACGCGCTCGCCATCCTCAATCGCGGCGACATCGAGTTCGCGAGGCTCCGCGGCTCGTGGGCGGGAGCCATGGGACAGGTTCAGTTCATGCCGTCGAGCTACTTGAAGTTTGCCGAAGACTTCGACGGCGACGGCCGCCGCGACATCTGGTCGACGCCCGCCGACATCTTCGCCTCGATTGCCAACTACATGACGGGCAACGGCTGGACCGAGGGCGCGTGGGGCCGCGAAGTGAAGATCTCCGACGACGCACGCCGCCGGATCGCGAATGAAGTGGACCGTGGCAACGGGACCTGCCAGGCGAGGCGGGATATGACGGCCACGCTACCCGTCGAGCGATGGCGCGCGTTCGACGTCCACACCATGAAAGGCCAGCCGCTGCCGGCCAGCATGCCGGACGCCGCGCTCGTGTCGGGTCAGACGCGAACCTTTCTCGTCTATCGCAACTACGACGCCCTGCTCGAGTACAACTGCGCGCATTCGTACGCGATTGCCGTCGGCCTGCTCGCTGACCGACTCGAACCGGCAGACGCGCCCGGTGCGGAGCAGTCGCCGTCTGCAGTGCGCGCCAACCAGGGGTCTGCGAAGCGGCGCTAGCCGTACAATTGACTTCGTGACGGCACCCCTCGCCGACCCACGCGGTGTCATCGTCGACTGCCCGTCCTGCCATCAGAGGAATCGGCTGGCGTATTCACGCCTGCGCGACACGACGCGCTGCGCGAAGTGCAAGACGCCGTTGGCAAGCGTCTCGGCGCCCCTGGAAGTTTCGACGGCGGCCGAATTTGACAGCCTGATCGCCTCGGCCAATCTTCCTGTCGTCGTCGACTTCTGGGCGCCGTGGTGCGGGCCGTGCCGCACGGTCGCGCCGGAGATTGCCAAGGTCGCCGCGCGTCAGGCGGGCAAGCTCCTCGTCGTCAAGGTGAACACCGACGAGGTCCAGGAGCTTGGCGATCGGCTGGGCATCAGGTCGATTCCGACCATGGCCGTTTTCAGCGGCGGTCGCGAAATCGCGCGCACCTCCGGCGCTCGCCCCGCCGCCGACATCGAAGCGTTCGTCGCCGGAGCGCTTGGCGCTCCGCGCGCCTGAGGCATCGTTCGTGGTACGCGCGGGACGGCTGGCCTTCCTGCTCCTCCTGCTGTATTGGACCGGGCTCTTCCTCGTGCGTCCGATGCGCGAAGACGTCATCGGCGCGTCGTTTCTCCACTCGATCAACCTCCCCTTCCACGAGGCCGGCCATATCCTGTTCTCGCCGTTCGGCGACTTTCTGACGACGCTCGGCGGCAGCCTCATGCAGGTGCTCGTGCCAATCATCTGCGGCATCGCATTTCTGACAACGAGCCCGAATCCGTTCGGCGCGGCCGTCATGGGCTGGTGGGCAGGCGAGAATCTCCTCGACGTGGCCATCTACATCAACGACGCGCGAGCGCTGCAGCTCACGTTGATCGGCGGCCGGACGGGCGCCGAAGTCGAAGGCCACGACTGGGAACGCATCCTGACGATGACCAACGCGCTCCACCTCGATCACCGGATCGCGAACATCGCCCAGACGGCCGGCGGGTTGCTGATGGTGGCCTGTCTCGCATGGGCGCTGGCGATTGCGCTGCGGCCCCCGGCCGCTTCCCCTATCTCGCGCCCGTAACAGGCTCGCGGAACCCGAACAGCAAGTAGGCGAAGGTGGTCTGGGGAAGACCAGGACCCTGCGCTGGACGGAACACCCACGCACGCGCCGCATCCATCGCAGCGGCGTCGAAGGGCGGCGCCGAGCGAACCGCCGTGACGCCGACGACCTTTCCGTTCGGGCCGACCTGCGTTTCGACCAGCACCACGCCGTCAAAACGGGCACGCGGCGGATAGAGCGGCGCGGTTGTCGACAGCGGCAGCGGCAGGCCGGTGGTGGCGGGCGGCGCGTCCTTCGGCGGCTCCCCCAGTGTCGGCGTGTTCAGCGTCGGCGGCCGGAACACGGCGGCGACGAACACCCGTGAGTCGATCGGCTTGTGCGTGGGATCCGCGGCCGGCGCGAACCGCCAGGCGCGCACCACTTTGACCACGGCCTCGGTGAACGGGGGCGTGGTGCGCAGCACGTCGATGCGGCCGACCGCACCCGCTGCGGTCACGTTGACCGACAACAGGACCTCTCCGCCGCTCACGGCGAGCACGGGGATCGGCGGGAGCGCTCCACTCAGGTAGCGCGCCGGAGTCACGTCGGCTTGCGCGCAAAGCGTAATCGCTGCGCTCGAGAAAATGGCGGTGAACAGGTGCGTTCCGCGAGCCACTCTATCGATCATATACGCCCGACGACCCACTTGGCCACGGCCGACGCGTCAAGACGGCAGTCACGACGTCAAACGCAGAGATCGCAGAGATCACAGAGAAAAGAAAACAGATCCTCTGCGTGCTCCGCGAGCTCTGCGTTGATCGTCGTCGTTATAACTCACTCTGCCAGACGGCTCGGCCGACGAAAAACGGACCCAGCCGCTCGAGGTAGAGCGCGGTCTGCTGCGTCTTTCGCATCGACTGCACGATGGCCGACAGCGGATACAGGTCTTTCCCGATGAGCCCGACGACGAAGTCGTTGTCGTCTTTGTCGAGGCCGTGGCAGGCCAGGCGGACGTCGTGGGCGAAATCGCCCGCCCCGTACGACATGCCGATGGCGCCGTGCTCGGCCAGGATGACGCGCTGCTCGTCGGCCGGCAGCTGCGCGAACTTCCCGCTTCGCCGCAGCGGATACCAGACCGCCCACTTCCAATCGGGGTTGAGGACGGTGCGGCGCGGCCGGTGAAGCAGGACGTCCTCGAGGTCGGGCTCGTAGCCCAGTGAGTACGTGCGGCCGAGCATCGTGTACTCAGGCTTTTGCACGAGCGACGCGAACGGCCGGCTGTTGACGAGGGGCCGGACGCGATCGAGAAAGAAGCCGGGATCGTCGCTGAAGGTGACAATCCCCACGCCGCGCGGATCGTTGGCGTCCTCGTAGACGACGCCCGCCACGCCGGCCCGGGTCATCGCGTCCCCGATCGACCGCGAATCCGAACAGCCGCCAAACGCGAGAAATTGCATGAACAGGCGCCGGTCCAGCCGCTGCGGCGCGCCGTCCTTCATCCCGCCCCTCTCGGCAAGGTCGGGCGGCTCCGGACCGCGTCGTGTCTGGGCGTGGGCGGTGGTCGAGTCGGCCATGCCGGCCAGTATAATCTGCCGCCCCTCCGCGGTCTTAGTGGCTGCGCGGGAAACGCGTGGGACTGGCGAAACAGACCGGTTTTCGATAGGATCTTGCTCCCGGAGGCTGGAGACTCACAACAATGCCGTTCATTATTACCGACCCCTGTATTGAAACGAAGGACACGGCCTGCGTGGACGTGTGCCCGGTCGACTGCATTCATCCCCGCAAGGACGAGCCGGAATTCGCGCAGACGATCATGCTCTACATCCATCCCGAAGAGTGCATCGACTGCGGAGCCTGCGTGCCGGCCTGCCCGGTCGCGGCCATCTACGAGAGCATCGACGCGACGCCGGCGCACCAGAAAATCCTGATCGAGGCCAACGCCATCTACCGGAACGGCGATCCCGCGACGATCGCCCAGGCGGAAGCGCTTGCCAAACAGCACGTCGCCGAGCACGCGGACATCATGGCGATTCCAGCGGCCGAGCGGCAGGCGGCGCACGCGCGGTTCTAGTACCTGAAGATCGCCACCTGGAACGTCAACGGCATCCGGGCGCGTTACGCGCAGGTTCAGGAATGGATCGCGCGCGACCGCCCGGATATCGTCTGCCTGCAGGAAATCAAAGCCACACCCGACCAGGTGCCCGAGGGGCTCTTCGAAATGGAGGGCTACTGGTGCTACTGGCATGGCGGGAAAGGGTATTCGGGCGTCGGACTGCACGTGAGCCGCTCGTTTGCCGCCGAACGGCCCGTCTGCTCACATCCTGAGTTCGACTTCGAAACGCGCATCGCGACGGTCGATATCGGCGATCTGACCGTCGCATCCGTGTACGTGCCGAACGGCGGCAAGGACTTCCCCGCCAAATTGCGCTTTCTCGAGGCGATCGACGCCTACGCCGCGTCGATGGCGGCACAGGGACGGCGTCTCGTGCTGTGCGGCGACCTGAACGTCGCCCGCACCGAACAGGACGTGCATCCCAAGGAGCGCAAGGCGAACGCCGTCGGACAGCTCCCCGAGGAACGGGCGCTCATCGAGCGCATCCTCGCCCGCGGACTCATCGACCTCGGACGCGCGCTCGATCCGGGCAACGACGGGCTGTTCAGTTGGTGGGCGCCCTGGCGCAACATGCGGCAGCGCAACATCGGCTGGCGGCTCGACTACGTTCTGGCCAGCGAGTCGCTGGCCGCCCGCGCCGCGAGCTGCCCGGTGCTGGCCGACGTCGGCACGAGCGACCATGCACCGGTCATGGCCACGTTCACATGAGTGACGTCCTCGAGCGTTTCCTCCGTTACGTGCGGTACGACACGCAGTCAGACGAAAGCTCGACCAGCGTGCCGAGCACCAGTCGGCAGCTGGTGTTCCAGCGCGACCTGGTCGAAGAGCTCAAGGCTCTTGGGCTCCGCGATGCCGCCCTCGACGGTCACGGCTACGTCATGGCGACCGTGCCGTCAACGACGGGCAAGACCTCGGTGCCGGCCATCGGACTGATTGCCCACGTGGACACGTCGCCGGAGCTCAGCGGCGCCAACGTCGCACCGATCGTCCACCCGCACTATGACGGCGGCGACATCACGCTGCCCGACGATCCGACCGCCGTGCTTCGCCTGGCCGACAACCCGGCGTTGGCCGAACAGATCGGTCACGACATCGTGACCGCCTCCGGCACGACGCTGCTCGGCGCCGACAACAAAGCCGGCGTGGCGGAAATCGTCACGGCCGCGGCGTTTCTCGCCGCGCACCCCGACATCCCGCACGGAACCGTCCGTGTGGCCTTCACACCCGACGAAGAGATTGGACGCGGCGCCACGCACTTCGACGTGGCGCGCTTCGGCTGCCGCTGCGCCTACACCATGGACGGCGGCAGCCGCGGCGAGGTGGAAAGCGAAAGCTTCTCGGCCGACGCGATGACGCTGGTCTTCCACGGCTTCAACACGCACCCGGGTTACGCGAAGGGCCGCATGGTGAACGCCATCAAGGTCGCCGCCGACTTCGTGCACCGTCTGCCTTCCGATCGGCTGTCGCCGGAAACAACCGACGGATACGAGGGTTTCGTTCACCCCTACGTGCAGCAGTCCGGCGTGGACCGCACGTCGGTCAAGCTGCTGCTTCGTGATTTCCGCACCGACGGTCTCGCCGAAAAGGCCGAGATGGTCGCGGGGCTGGCGCGCGAGACCGTGGCGCGCCATCCCGGCGCCCGCGTCGAGATCACGATCGAGGAGTCGTACCGGAACATGAAGACGATCCTCGACCGGCATCCGGAAGTGGTCGAGTACGCGCACGAGGCCGTCAGGCGCGCCGGAATCATTGTGCGCTCGCATCCAATCCGCGGCGGGACGGACGGATCAAAACTGTCATTCATGGGACTGCCGACGCCGAACGTCTTCGCGGGCGAGCACAACTTCCACTCCCGCCTCGAGTGGGTCTCGAGGCAAGACATGGAAAAGGCGGTCGACGTCATCGTCGCCTTGTGCCGGATCTGGGAAGAACACGCCCCGTTCTGAGGCGCGGTGTAGTATTCTGGTTTGTCTAGATGTCCGAGCAGGAGTTTCCCCCCATCGTCGACGCGCCGGAACCTTGGGCCCAGGAGGCGGATCCATCCATCGCCGCCGCCCCTTCGGACCTGACGGCGTCAATGGAGCTGACGGCCCCGGCCGAGCTGTCCGCGCCGGTCGTGGTGCCGGCCGAAATGTCCACGGACGCGACGAGCGCGTGGGTGCGCGTCGGCCATGAAATGGTCGCCGCGCTGAAGACGCTCGTGTCCGCCGCCGTCTATGCCACGCTGATCGTCACGTTCGGCTTCCAGGTGGCGCGGGTCGACGGCCTGAGCATGGCGCCCACGCTCGAAGATCACGACCGATTGATCGTCAACAAGCTCGTCTACGAGCTGGGCGAGCCGCGCCCGGGCGACATCGTGATGCTGTACTACCCACTGAACCCGGAGAAGATGTTCGTCAAGCGGGTCATCGCGAAAGAAGGCGACTCGGTCCGCATCGTCGATGGCCATGTGTACGTCAACGACATCCCGCTTCAGGACGACTACGTCCCGCTCGAATTCCGCAGCCACGACGACTGGGGTCCGCAGGTCGTTCAGCAGGGCTACTACTTCGTGATGGGCGATCACCGCAACAACAGTTCAGACAGCCGCCACTGGGGACAGGTGCCGAAGAAGTACATCGTCGGCAAGGTCAAGGTGCGGTGGTGGCCCATCCAGGACGCCAAGATCTTCTAGGTGGGCGCTCCCGACTGCACCGTCATCATTGCAGCAGCCGATCTGCTGCCCTCGCTCAAACAGCGCAACCCTCCTGACCCCGGCGGCGAAGTGCTTGCGTTCGCGGACACCGAGGCGCTGAGCGCGCTCGACGTGATCGTGAAACGCCGGCCGCGCGTCGTCACCCTCGAGCGCCTGTTTGCGGCGACGCCGCGCGGCGAGGCGCTCATCAACCGCATCAAGGCCGACCCCGCGCTGGGGCACTCCGAGATTCGCGTCGTGTCGCACGACAGCGACGACGCGCAGGTCACGCCTCGCCGGATCGCGGAAATCGCCCGCACTATCGAGGCGCTGGATCCCCCCGCGGCGGCGGTCTTCATGGAGACGCAGCCGGCGCAGCCGCTCGATCAGCGCGGCACGCGGCGCGCCGCGCGTTTCAAGGTCGCCGGCACGCTGGGTGCGATGCTCGACGGGAATGCCGCGACGCTCGTCGACCTTTCGAGGATCGGCGCGCAGGTCGTGCTGTCGGTGGTGCTGAAGCCGAATCAGCGCGTGCGAATGGCGCTCAACGACGACCACGGCAGCCTGCGATTCAACGCCGCCGTGGCGTGGGCGTCGTTTGAAATTCCCCCCAACAGCGGACCGCGTTATCGCGCCGGCGTCGAGTTCGTGGATGCCGACGGCGGCGCCGTGGACGGCTTCTGCCAGCGGCACAAGGTGACGTAAATCGAGGGGCTAGGGACTAGGGGCTAGGGACTAGGGCGCGTTTCCGTTTTGCGTTTTCCGTTTTGCGTTTCACGTTTGACGTTTAGCCTCAGCCCTTCGCTCGCGATCCCAAGTCGGCCATCCGGCCATCGGCCATCACGTCTTCCCTGAGAATCGTGTCGTCGCGTTCCGAACCCGTGGAGACGATGGCCGCCCGCACGCCCGACACTTCTTCGAGCCGGGCAATGTAGCGGCGCGCCGCCTCCGGCAGATCGGTCCAGCGGCGCGCGCTGCGCACGGGCGCGGACCATCCGGGCATCGATTCGTACACCGGCTTGCACGCGGCAAGCTGCGCGAAGTCGGACGGAAACTCGGTCAGCGTGCGGCCGCCGCACGTGTAGGCCGTGCAGATGTCGATGCGGTCCAGTCCATCGAGCACGTCAAGCTTGGTGAGGGCGAGAGCGTCGAGGCCGTTGATCCGGACGCCGTAGCGGGCCGCCACCGCGTCGTACCAGCCGCAGCGGCGCGGGCGCCCGGTGACGGCGCCGTACTCGTTGCCGCTCTCGCGAAGCCGATTTCCCATGTCGCCGAAGAGCTCGGTCGGCAGCGGTCCCTCACCCACGCGAGTCGTGTACGCCTTGACGACGCCGAGCACGCCGCCGATGGCCTGGGGCGGAACGCCGAGCCCGGTGCAGACGCCGCCAATCGACGCGTTCGACGAGGTGACGTACGGGTAGGTCCCGTGGTCGATGTCGAGGAGCGTCCCTTGCGCGCCCTCGAACAGAATCGACTGGCCGGCGCGCATCGCCTGGCTGAGCAGTAGCGACACGTCGCGGACCCACGGCTTCAGCCGCTCGCCGTCCCGCCGCAACTGGTCGAGCACGGCGCGCGCGTCCATGGTGGTGTCCTGGACTAAACGATTGCGCGCATTGACGTTGTCGCGCACCTCCTGCTCGAGGGCCACCGGGTCGGCCAGGTCGCCGACGCGGATGCCGCGGCGCGCGATCTTGTCTTCGTAGGCAGGCCCGATGCCGCGCGACGTCGTGCCGATCTTGCGATCGCCGCGCCTGGCTTCCGACAGGAGGTCGAGATCGCGATGATACGGCAGGATCAGGTGCGCTTTGTCGCTGATGACGATGCGGCTGCCGACGTCGATGCCGTTTTTCGTCAATTCTTCCACTTCCGCGAAGAGCGCCTGCGGATCCACGACGACGCCGTTCCCGATGACACACGTGACGCCGGGGTGCAGGATGCCGGAGGGAATCAAACGCAGCACGAACTTCGTGCCGTTGACGTAGACTGTGTGCCCCGCGTTGTGTCCGCCCTGGTACCGAGCGACGATGGAGAAGTGCGGCGTGAGCAGGTCGACGATCTTCCCTTTGCCTTCATCGCCCCACTGCGCACCGAGGATCGCGAGGTTCATCATCGGACTCCGATTCTACTTCGTAACCCGCGATCACGTTCTTGATCGCGGACAAATATGTTTGAGAACGCGCGCGGCCGCGAGTCAAGAGAAAAAAAAATTCATTTTCAATTGACAACGCGCGCGCCGCTTCTTAAGGTCTATTCTTTCGCATGTTGACACCCCGCACCAACCTGACTCGCCGCGTGATGGCCGCGCTCGACGCGTCGCCGTCGCGAATCCCGGTGCTCGTCGGTGGATGCGGCAGCGGACGGACGACGTTGCTGCAGCAGCTGCGCGAGCGGCTGGGACGCACGTCCGCGTTCTACCTCGACGTCGAGCGCACGGCCACCACGCCCGAACGCTTCCTGCGGGCCATCGTCGGCTCGTCGCCGTTCCCGGCCAGCGAGCCGGCGCCGGCCGGGGCTCGCGCCGCGTTCGACGCCACTCTCGGGTTCTTCAGCCTGGGCCGCGCCGGCAGCGGCGAGCCCGTCACGATACTGCTCGACGAATTCCTTGAAATGCGGACGTTTGAAAGCTTTCCGGGTCTGCGGCGGGTGCTCCACGACCTGGTGGACGGGCTGGCGGCCAGCGCCAACCGCTTCGTGCTGACCAGCCGCTACGTCGCCCGCACGCTGCGGTTGCTGCGCGATCGGTCGTCGCGATTCGAAGTGATCCACATGCCGGCGTTGACCGCCGAGGACACGCTCGACATGCTCGGCCTGGTCGCCGACCCGGTGTCAAGCCTCGCGAATGCGGACAGCGATGCCCACCACGACGCCGACTATCTGGCCCGCACGGTCCAGGCCCTGGCCGACGGCCGGCCGGGCTACGTCCGGGCCATGGCCGACGAGCTGAGTCTCATGCGCGAGCACGGAGGCGGCGGTCCAGCCGTCAGCGACCCCATCGGGGCCCTCGCCGCCCTGCTCGCTGCCGACGGCCGCCTGGCGAAGGAGTGCCTGTTCTGTTACGAGCTCCGGCTGCACCGGGCCCGCGGCTACGGCGCGCTCAAGGCGATTCTCGAAATCCTCGCGGAGGATGAGGGACTCACGCTCACCGAGATCTCGCAGCGGCTGCAGCGGACGCCGGGTTCGACCAAAGACTATCTGTCGTGGCTCGAGGACGTGGATCTGGTGACCGCGCGGCAGAAGCGCTACAGCTTCACCGACCCGCTGCTCCGCGTGTGGGTGCGGCTCCACTGCCGCACGAGCGCGCCGACCGAAGACGACCTCGCCCGCGAGGTGCACCACTACGCCCTGCCGCGTCTGCCACAGCAGCAGGAGCCGCGTCCCCGGCAGGCCGAAGCCGCCTACGCCATGGCGGCGGCCAGCTCCGGATCCGGATCCGGATCCGGCATCATCGAGATCGACTGACCGTTCACTCGCGTCATTCGCGGCTCGTCACTTCTCCGGCGTGAGCCGGTGCACCGCAAGCCGGGCCGCCTCCTGTTCCGCTTCCTTCTTGCTCGGCCCGGTGGCGCGAGCGAGCGATTCGCCGGCCACCACGACCTCCACGTCGAACATCTTCTGGTGATCGGGGCCAAGAGCGCCCACGAGCCGGTACTCGGGAGCGGCCGGCCGTCAGCCTGAACGAGCTCCTGGAGCGCCGACTTGTAATCCTGCCCCGTGACGCCGTGGCGGCGCAGATCGTCGACGAGGCCGCTCAGTTCGCGGACGATGAACGCGCGCACCTGCTCGATGCCGCCGTCCAGATAGATCGCCGCAATGAGCGCCTCGTAGCCGTCGGCCAGGAGCGCCTGCTTGCGGCGCCCGCCCGTCTTTTCTTCGCCGCGGCCAAGCAGCAGGTGGTCGCCGAGCCGCAGCCGCTCGGCCTGACGCGCGAGCGTCGAGGTCGAGACCAGCGTCGCCTTCATCTTGGACTTCTCGCCCTCGTCGCAATCGGGAAACTCGCGGAACAGCAGGTCCGCCACGACGAAGCCCAGCACCGCGTCACCGAGGAACTCGAGCGACTCGTTGTCGACGACGCCGCCGCTCACGTCCTCGTTGGCGCGCGAGGTGTGCGTCATCGCGTGCTCGAGGAGGCCGCGATCGCGGAAACGGTAGCCGATGGCCGCGCTGCAGCGTGTCGAACTCGTCGCGGAGGCGCACGAGCTGGCCGTTGGTGAGCTCGGTGCGATGCCCGTCGATGATGCGGCGCGCCTCGTCGGCATCGGCATCGCGCACCGAAATGCGCACCTCGCCCAGGCCGTTGACCGTGAGCGGGAAGATGTTGTGCGGGACATCCGAGGCGACGACCGAGAGCACGCCGTTCGCCTCGAGCAGGCCGCGCACGATGCTGGCTTCCACGTCCGACGACGTCCGGAAGATGACGACGAGCTCAGTCACACCGGATGATCGATCTTGAGCAGAATCATGGTCATGTCGTCGTGTTGCGGGGTGTCGCCCACGAAGGCTTCGATCTCCCGGAGGACGCGCTCGCGGAGCTCCTCGGACGGCAGGTCGCGGGTGCTCCTCGATGATCCGGGCGAGCCGCAGCTCGCCGAAGCAGTCGTCCTGGGCGTTCATGGCCTCGCTGATGCCGTCGGTGAACAACACATACAGATCGCCCGCGTGCAGGGGAATCGTCTGCTCCTCGAGATTGCGGTCGAACATTTCGCCCTGGTCGAGCTTCAACCCGAGCACCATCCCGTCCGGAACCAGGATGTGCGTGCGGCGCGGCTCGAGGGCGACGGTACCGGGCCCGGGCAGATACATGAGCGGCGTGTGCCCGGCGCGCGCGTACGTCATCGTCTGCGCCCGAAGGTCGATAATCGCATATGTCATCGTGATGAAGCTGCGGGCGTCCAGATTATTGGCGATAATCCGGTCCACGGCCACCATCAACGCGCGCGGCGACGTGTGAATCTGGCTGAGCGAGAGCATCAATCCCTTCAGCTCGGCCATGTACAGCGCCGCCGACGTCCCCTTGCCGGACACGTCGGCAATCAGCAGCCCGAGCCGGTGATCGTCGATCGGCAGGAAGTCGTAGTAGTCGCCGCCGACCTCGCGCGCGGGCACGCACAACGCCGTAATCGACAATCCGGGCATGGCGAGCGGTCCCTGCGGCAGAAGCGACATCTGGATCTCGCGCGCAATGCGCAGCTCCTCCTCGAGCCGCTTCTTCTCGGCGGCTTCCCGCAGCAGATCCTCGATGCTCGCGGTCATCGAATTGAACGATTGCGCCAGCTCGCCCAGCTGATCCTGGGCCGTGACCGCGATTTTGTGCGTGAAGTCGCCGTGGCGGACGCGCTCGGTCCCGGTGAACAGCTCGTGCACCGATCCGGTGATCGACCTGGCGAGCGCGAGCCCCGTCCCGAGCGCCATCACTTGAATGATGACGAACAAGCCGCCGATGACGAACAACGCGAGCAGCAGCGCCTGGCTGGTTCGGCGGCTGAACTGCCCCTGCGCCGACGAGATCCGTTCGTAGATCTCGCCGATGCTCAATTGCGTTGAGAGGATGAGGGTGCCCGACTCGCCAGAATTCCAGTCGCGGTACTCCAGAAAGCTCTGCAGGTCGCCGAAAACGCCTCCGGTCGCCTGGATTGGTGATGCCGTCGGAATCGCCTCGACGCCGCGGCCGGTCAGCGGCCTGGCTGGCGCCGTCGGCGTGCGAGTGTCAGGGGCGACGGTCACGCCTCTCATCTCGACGCCGGTGTCGCGCCGCACCTGCTGGGTGACCTGGTCGTTGACCGGCAGGTCGATGACGACGGCGTAACCGGGGCGCCGCACTTCGGGAAACGCCACGGCGCGCACCAGGATGGCGACGTGTTGACCGGCCGATCTGGCGGCGGCCGAGTCGGTGTAGGCTTCGACATCCGCCACGCCGCTGCAGCCAATCCAGGCGGGAATGCTGGGCGGCGGATCGACGTGCGCCCACGGCCCCGCGGTGAACGCGCGCATGGACGCGGCCGGCGGATCGGTCATCGGACCGGTGGGGCACGCGCGTCCGGCCGGCACCACAGCCATCGACACGCCGACAAACTCGCCGGTCGCATTCGCCTGCCGCCGTTCGATGATGCCCGCCACATCGCGTCCGCCGGCGCGCTGAATCTCGAGCGCCGTGCTCTGCGCGAGCACCTTCGCCTGGTCGCCCAGCCCGTGCAGATGACTCTGCACGAGGTACGAGCTGAAGTTGTAGAAGAGCAGGAAGCCGCACAGCAGAAAGAACGCCACGATGAGCAGGGCGGGAACAAAGGCGACGAACACGTACGACAGGATCAGCTTGCGGCGCACGCGCCACAAGAGATGCCGCTTCGCGAGCACGATCAGCCGGAACACAAAGTAGCCGACGCCGATCGCCAGCGCGAGGCCGGCGACGGTGTCGATGACGCTCAGGAATCCCGGGATGTCGCCGCGAACGGCGCCGACGAGATCCACGGCCAGCCGGACCGCGATGCCAATGACGATCGCGCGCCCCGGTAACGTGCTGAACAGTGCGTGCCGCACGCCGTAGAAGCGGCCGGCGGCGGGCGGAAGCGGACGAAGATCGGCCATGGACGTGGACTTCGCGATATTAAAGCATGTATCGTAAGTTGATCGTGAAGCTCACCGCGCACGCGCGATTCAGTACGCTCTGTCTGCACGCCGGCCAGGAACCTGATCCATCCACCGGGGCCATCATCACGCCGATCTACCAGACGTCCACGTACGTGCAGGACGAGTTGGGCAGGCACAAAGGGTACGAGTACGCGCGCACGCAGAATCCGACGCGGGCGGCGATGGAGCGGAACATCGCGGCCATCGAGGGCGGCAAAGAGGGCTTCGCGTTCGCCTCGGGGATGGCCGCCATCGGCGCTCTGGGCACCATGCTCAAGTCG
Source organism: uncultured Acidobacteriota bacterium (assembly GCA_963755195.1). Lineage (GTDB taxonomy): Bacteria > Acidobacteriota > Vicinamibacteria > Vicinamibacterales > CAVVIG01 > CAVQJU01. The sequence continues at coordinate 72,396 of CAVWIZ010000007.1, forward strand.
GGCGACCATGTCGTGGTGTCGGACAACACCTATGGCGGAACGTTCCGCCTGTTCGACAAAGTGCTGACACGGTATCAGCTGTCGTTCTCGTACGTCGACACGTCGCGCCTGGACGATGTGGAACGGGCGTTCACCCCGACCACGCGCATGCTGTTCGTCGAGACGCCAACCAATCCCCTCATGCGCCTCACCGATCTCGCCGGAGCGGCCGCGCTGGCTCGCCGCCGCAACGTGCGCCTGGTCGTCGACAACACGTACGCAAGCCCGTACGTGCAGCGGCCGATCGAGTCCGGCGCCGATCTGGTGGTCCACAGCACCACGAAGTATCTGAACGGCCACAGCGACAGCGTGGGCGGCATCGTGATCGCCGTTCGAGACGACGACATCGAGTGGCTGCGATTCGTGCAGAACGCGGAGGGCGCCATCCTCGGCCCGTTCGACTCGTGGCTGGTCCTGCGCGGCACCAAGACGCTGCCGCTCCGGATGATGCAGCACAACGCGAACGGCCTCGCGCTCGCGCGGTTTCTCGAGGCGCACCCCAAGGTCAGCCGCGTCTACTACCCAGGCCTCACGTCGCATCCGCAGCACGAGTTGGCCGTGCGCCAGATGCGCGGCTTCGGCGGCATGCTCGCCTTCGATCTGGGCTCGCTCGAGGCCGCCCGCCGCCTCCTGAACGGCGTCCGTCTGCTCTCGCTCGCCGAGAGCCTCGGCGGCGTCGAAACCCTCATCTCGCACCCGGCGACGATGACGCACGCATCGGTGCCGTCCGACAGACGCGACGCCCTGGGCATCACCGACGGCCTGGTGCGCATCTCAGCCGGGATCGAAGACGTCGAAGATCTCGAGGAAGATCTCTCCCAGGCGCTCGCCCGCGTGTGAACCAGCCCCGAACCCTGCGCCCAGCTGAACCGTGAACCTTGAACCGTGAACCTTGAACCTTATTGACCTCTTCCTCCACATCGACAAGAAGCTCCTCGAGCTGGTGGCGGCCTACGGCTCGTGGGTGTACGCCATCCTCTTCGCGATCGTCTTCGCCGAAACCGGCTTCGTCGTCACACCGTTCCTGCCGGGGGATTCGCTGCTTTTCGCCGCCGGTGCGCTGTGCGCCACCGGCGCCTTGAGCACGCCGGCGACCATCGGTCTGCTGGTCGTCGCCGCGTTCACCGGCAACGCGGTCAACTACACAGTGGGGCGCTTCATCGGTCCGCGCGTGTTCAACGCCACCGATCGATCGGGTCTTGTCCACCGGCTGCTGAACCGCGAACACCTGGCGCGGGCCCACAGCTTTTTCGAAACCTACGGCGGCAAGGCCGTCATCCTCGGCCGCTTCGTCCCTATCGTGCGAACGTTCGTGCCGTTTGTGGCCGGCGCGGCGGCGATGCCTCCTCAGAAGTTCGCGCTCGTGAATCTCGTCGGCGCGGCGGCCTGGGTGGGGATCTGCGTCGGCGCGGGCGTGCTCTTCGGCAACGTGCCCATCGTCAAGGAGAATTTCTCGCTCGTGGCGATCGGCATCGTCATCGTCTCGATGTTGCCGATGGTGGTCGAGCTGGTCATGCGGCGGAGAAGATAGGTTCGAACCCCTCGAACCTATTCCCTGACCCATCTCAAGTATTCGTCGCTGCCGCCGTCGACCGGCAGGACGATAAACTCAGGAAGCTCGTAGGAGTGCAGTTGCTTGAGCCGCGCCTCGACCGCGGGCACGAGGCTGCGCGTCGTCTTGATGACGAGTTGCCGTTCGTCGGCGCGTTCGACCTGCCCTTTCCAGCGATAGATTGACACCATCGGCGCGTGCAGGTTGACGCACGCGGCGAGTTTCTCGTCGACGAGCGTGCGAGCGAGCGCTTCGGCCGACTCGTCGTTGGGCACCGTGGACAGGACAATTACCACGTCAGTCACCCCATCAGTCATGCGCGTTGTACTTTGAATCCAATTAGTGTACCGTTCCCGGCACCGTGACGAAGTCCGAAATCTCGCCGGCCAGGAAGAAACGGAACGTCCTCCCGAAGGGCCGCGGCCGGAGCGGACAGATCGTGCGCATTCTGCTCCTGGTCTTCGCCGGCGCCATCGTGCTCGACGCGATGGTCGGCGAGCGCGGGCTGCTGGCAACGCTGCGAGCCCGGCGCGAGCATAGTGAACTGCAGGCCACAATCGCGCGGCAGCGAGCCGAAAACGCGCGCCTGGCCGAGCACGCGCGGAGGCTGCGAGAAGACCCCGGGACGATTGAAGAAGTGGCGCGGCGAGAGCTGGGGCTCATGAAGCCCGGCGAAAAAGTCTTCATCATCAAGGACGTCCGTCCCCCGAAACCCTGACCCTACCCTACCGCCCCCGGCGCGGCCTACACTTGACCGAGAAGAGGCCGCGAGATGCCAGCCACGAATCGCGAGGGTCACGACATTCATGACGTTTATGTCAGGGGGTTGCACCACATCACCGCCATTTCCGGACCCGCGCAGGAAAACGTCGATTTCTACGCCGGCATTCTGGGCATGCACCTCGTCAAGCGAAGCGTCAACCAGGACGACCCTGGCACGTACCATCTGTTCTACGCGGATGCCGAAGGCAGTCCGGGAACCGATCTCACGTTTTTCCCCTGGGCAGAAGTGGCGCGCCCGCGCATCGGATACGGTCTGGCAGTCGAGACAAGCCTGGAAGTCCCGGTGGGCAGCCTTGCTTACTGGGGAACGCGGCTCGAGCAGTACGGCGTCCAGGTCGGTGCGATTGAGACACGATTCGGCGACCGGAATCTGCCAGTGGCCGACACTCACGGTTTTCGACTGACGCTGGTCGAAAGCGCAGCGCAGCCACCGAGGCGTTTCACGCCGTGGGACGGGAGCTCGGTGCCGCCCGAACGCCAGATTCGCGGCCTCTACGGCGCCCGGCTGTGGGAGCGCGACGCCGCCGCCACCAGCCTTTTTCTGACCGACACGCTCGGTTTCGCGCGCGTCGGTCGCGAGAATGGCTGGACGCGCTACGGATTCGCCAGCGCGGCCGGACACGTGGACGTGCTCGAGACACCCAACGAGCGCCGAGGCGGATGGGGTACGGGCACAGTGCACCACCTCGCCTGGCGGGTGGACGACGAGGCGCACCAACAGGCCGTGCGGTCGCGTGTGGAAGCGGCCGGCGGACGCCCGACCGGCGTCATCGATCGGTTCTGGTTCAAGTCGGTGTACTTCAGGGAGCCGGGCGGCGTCCTGTTCGAGATCGCGACCGACGGTCCGGGATTCGCGACCGACGAAGATCCCGCGCACCTGGGCGAAGCCCTCGTCCTGCCGCCCTGGCTCGAGCCTCAGCGCGGACAGATCGAAGGGGTGCTGCCGGCGCTGACGTTGCCGGTCGGAGCCGCGGGTACCAGCGATTGATGGCGGGAGATCTCGGGTTCGAGCACGTGTTCCGGGCGCCCGCGGATCCGAGTGCGCCGACGCTGCTCCTGTTACATGGAACGGGCGGAACCGAGCACGATTTGGTGCCGATCGGCGAATCGCTGGTGCCCGGCGCCGGCCTGCTGAGCCCGCGAGGCAAGGTGCTCGAAAGGGGCATGCCGCGCTTCTTCAAGCGTCTTGCCGAAGGCGTTTTCGACCTCGACGATCTGCGGTTTCGAACGCATGAGTTGGCGGCGTTCGTGGCCGCCGCGTCTGGGCGCTACGGGTTCGATCGGGCGCGGGTTGTCGCGGTGGGGTTCTCGAACGGTGCAAACATCGCGGCGAGCACGCTCCTCATCGAGCCCGGTGCGCTTGCCGGCGCCGTCCTCTTCCGCGCGATGGTGCCGATCGTCCCCGATCCACTCCCCTCGCTCGAGAGCGTGGCGATCTTCATGTCCAACGGCCGCGCCGACTCGATGATTCCGGCGGCCGAAGCCGAGCGGCTGGCGTCACTCTTTCGGCAAGCCGGCGCGAACCTGACGATGGAATGGCAGCCCGGCGGACACCAGTTGACGCGTCAGGATCTGGCGCAGGCACAGCGATGGTGGGCCGACCAAGGGCTGAGGGCTACCAAGAGGGCTGAGGGCTAAGAGCTGTGGCGACACAAATCAGCTTTCGCCTTTTGCCTTTAGCCCTTAGCCTTTAGCCCTACCGTCCGGCCACCTCGACCACGGCCAGCCCCCACGGTCCTCTGCCCACCGGAATCTTCCTGGTCAGCTGTCTTGTCGCAAGGTCGATGACCGACACGTCGTTGGACGGACCGTTCGCCGTGTAGATGGTGGTGCCGTCGGGCGAGAGCGCGATGCCCCAGGGGCGCTGCCCCGCCTCCACGGATCCCGCGACCGTGTTCGTGGTGGTGTCCACGATGAACACCATCTTGCTGCGCCCGGTCGAGACGTACAGATGTTTGCCGTCGCGAGCCATGACGGTGCCCATCGGCCGTACGCCTTCGCCGAGGTTGATGGTCTTGACCGTGGCGAGCCGCTTCGTGTCGATCATCGAGATGGTGCCGCCGTTCTCCGAGGGCACATACGCGCGCGAGCCGTCCGGCAGAAACGCGATCGAGCGCGGCCTCGGCCCGACTTTGATCGACTTCACAACCTTTTTCGACGCCACATCGATGACGTAGACCGCCCCATCTTCCTCGGACGTGACGTAGACCAGGTTTCCGTCGGGATGCACCGACACGCCTTCCGGCTCACCGCCGACCTTGATTGTGTCCACGATCGTCCCGCTGACAATCTCGATCACGCTCAACTGCTCGGCATCTTCGTTCGCCACATACAGGCGCGTGCCGTCGCGGCTGACCGCAACCTGCTCGGGGTCGGGACCGCTCGTGAGCACCCTGACAAGCTTCTGCTTCCGAAGATCGACGACGCCGATGCCGTCGGCTTTACGGTCAGGCGGCGGCAGCGTCTTCTCATCGACGCCGGGCGGCGCTGCCGGCGAACCGCTGAGCGCCACGTACAAGAAAGCGCCATCGGCACTGCCGGCGATGCCGCGCGGCCGCTTCCCGAGAGGAATCGTCGCCACGACGGACTGCGTGGCTGCGTCAATGATCGACAGCTCGCCAGACGCCTCATTGGTGACATACACGCCCACGGCCGGCGGGCGTGGCGGCGCCTGCTCGGCCGCAGCGGGCGGCGGCGTCTGCGTGCTCGCGGGCGGTTCGGATCCGCCGCAGGCCGAAAACGCCGAAGCGAGTACGAACAGCGCGGTCAACGAGATCCGGTGTTTCATGGCTTGTGGATTATCTCCACAGGGTACATTCCCCGTCGAGCGCTTTTGTTCACGCCATTTTTTCGGCGCCTCCCGGTATAGAATCGCCGGCGTTCATGTCGAAACCTGAGTCTGCGCTCGTCCTCCCCGCGGTCATCGGCATCGAGGAGCGGCCGCCTGCGGACGCCGAGGCGGAAGTGCTGGCGCTCTTTGACGAATGCGGCGCGCCGCTCCTTCGCTATGTCGGGTCGTTCGGCGTCAGCGCCTACGACACCGAAGACATCGTGCAGGACGTGTTTCTGTCGCTCTTTCGCCACGTGCAGCTCGGAAAGCCCCGAGACAATCTTCGCGGCTGGATTTACAAGGTCGCGCACAATCTGGCGTTGAAGCAACGCAGCCGGACACGGAAGCGCCAGGCGAACGAACACCTCGACGTCGCGCTCGCCGGCAGTCGCGCGGACCGGGCGGCCAACCCCGAGGAACAGCTGGCCGGCCGGCAGCGGCAGCAACGGCTGCTCGCCGTCTTTCGTGCGCTGCCCGAACGGGATCAGCGGTGCCTGTCGTTGCGCGCGGAAGGACTCCGTTATCGTGACATTGCGGGCGCGCTCGGTATCTCGCTCGGCGCGGTGGCCAAATCGCTGACCCGGTCGATCACACGGATGGTGAACGCCGATGAGCGCTGACCGGACGCGTCATCTCTCCGACGAGCGGTTGCTGCTCCTCGTGGACGACGAGCTGCGGCCTCGCCTCGCCAGGGCAGCCGCCGCCCATCTGCGCGAATGCGCCGCGTGCCGCGCACGCTTCGATCAGTTCGAGGCCTCGGTCAGGGAATTCGGCCGCGCCTATCGCGACGATCGCGACGCCAAGGACGCCCGTGACGTCAACGACGACATTGATCACAGGCGCGCCGAGTCGGCGACGCGCTCGCGCGACGCGTTGAGGGCACAGCTCGTCGAGCTCAAGAACGGCGGCCACCGGGGACCGTCATGGCTGTCTGCCTGCGCGATGCTGGTCGCGGCCCTGTTCGCGCTCGAGTTTCTGGCCGATCGAAGCGGAGCGCCGCGTCCCATCGAGCAGGAGGGCGGCGTGCGCCCCATCGCGTACCTGACGCCTGGCGCAACGCGGCCCGTGGCCGTCGAGGACCTGTGCGGACGGCGCAGCAGCATGCCGCCGCCGATCCACCCGCGAGTGCGCCGGGCCGTCGCGCGGGATTACAGCGTGGAGCACCTCCCGGCGCACGACTACGAGCTCGATTATCTGATCACGCCCGAGCTCGGCGGGTCCGACGATCGGCAGAACCTCTGGCCGGAACGCTACGGCTCAGTGCTCTGGAACGCCCACGTCAAAGACGAGCTGGAGCAGCTGCTGCCGGCCCTCGTCTGCGCGGGCACGCTGCCGTTGGCCACGGCTCAACGCGATCTGGCGGCCGACTGGATCGCGGCGTACAAGAAATACTTCCACACGGATCGGCCGCTGCATACGTACGCAGCCGTCGCCCCGCCGACTGTAGACGACGATCGCCCGTCCGGGGCGACACCGACTATCGGGCCGCGCGGAATGCCGACGCTTCGATACGCAGACGACAACTGAAGCGCTAACGGGTCAAGGGGCTAGGGACTAGGGACTAGGGACTAGGGACTAGGGCCCCGGACTGGCACAGGGTGTTGACTAATATTTTAGTTTAATCTAAATTTAAGCCGTGCTCGCCGAAACCTCCGTGTTCGCCGCCATCGCGTCTCCCCGCCGCCGGGAGATTCTTCGGCTCGTCTGGGAGGAAGAGCTCGGGGCCGGCGCCATCCATGCCGCGCTGCCAGACGTCACCTTCGGCGCCATCTCGCTGCAGCTCCGCGCGCTGACCGAGGCGGGCCTGGTGGCCGTTCGCCCGGACGGACGCCGCCGCTTCTACCGGGCTCGGCGCGACGCTCTGGGCCCAGCCGGACGAATGCTCGAACACATGTGGGCCGACGCGCTGTGGCGTCTCAAGCTGAACGCGGAACTTGACGAAACCCGACGCGGGCCGCGGGCGCGGCGCCGTCCTCACTCGAAACCATCATGAACACACTTCCCTATCGCCTCGACCGTACGCTCGTCATTCAGGCCGCACAAGAAACGGTCTTTCGATACTTCACGGACTCGGCACGGTGGGCCCAGTGGTGGGGCAAGGGGTCGACCATCGAAGCACGGCCCGGCGGCCGCCTGTTTGTCCGGCATCCGAACGGCATCGAGTCGGCGGGTGAGGTCGTCGAAATCGATGCGCCCACGCGCATCGTGTTCACGTACGGGTTCGTCAACGGGAACCCGATCCCGCCCGGCGCGTCGCTGGTCACCATCCGGCTCGAACCGATCGCGTCGGGCACGCGCGTGCACTTGTCGCACGAATTCGCGGAGTCGGCCGTGCGCGACGAGCACGTTCAGGGCTGGCGGTATCAGCTCTCGGTGTTCAGCAACATCGTCGCCGACGAGGCGAACGCGGGAGCGGCCGACGCGGTGGACGCGTGGTTTCAGGCATGGTCGGAGCCGGACGCCGCCCTGCGCGGAGCGACGCTGGCACGCGTCGCGACGCCGGACGTGCGTTTCCGAGATCAGTTCAGTGCGGTCGACGGCGTGCCCGAGCTGGTCATCCACCTCGGCGCGGCACAACGATTCATGCCGGGCCTTCGGCTGCAGCGCGACGGCGAAGTCCGACACTGTCAGGGGACGGTGATGGCCAACTGGGTGGCGCGCACGGCCGACGGCCAGGAACGCGCCCGAGGCACCAACGTCTTCATCATCGCCTCGGGAGGCCTGTTCGATTCGGTCACGGGATTCTGGAGCGCGCACCCGCGGACGTGAGCTGACAAAGACACGACGATCAACGCAGAGGCCGCTGAGATCGCAGAGGAGATTTTTGTACTTTGAATTCTCTGCGAACTCCGCGTGCTCTGCGTTCAGCGTGGGAGTTCCCGTAACGAACCAGCCAGGCAGATCACTAGCGAGCCGCCGGCCAGCGCGCGTCGAGCGGCACGCCGGGATCGGCCGTGATCTGCAGGTCCGCGCAGTGATGATAGTAGTAACCGCCGTCGCGGTTGTAGCCGTGCTCCGCCATGAACTGCACGATCTGCAGCGTGCACTTCCGGCAGGAAATATTCGGGAGCTGCACGTCGGTTTCGAACGCCTCGGTTGGTTTGCTGGTGTGGACAAACAGCCCATCGGCCAGCACGGGGGCCTTCGGCGCGCTGCTGATCGCAGCCGACACGGACCACGGTCCCCGCTCCGAGTCTCTCGTCACGACATCCGGATCGGCCGGGAGCTCGGCGCGCGAGTTCACCGCCAGCGCGATTCGGTAGTGGCCCGGATGAAAGACGGTTTCCATCAGCTTCACGTGCAGCTTCGAATTGCCTCGGACCTGTCCGATGGCGTTGGTGGGCATGCCGGGGTCGGCCGACGTCCCGCCACAGGGCCCCAGCTTTTGCGGATCGCCGAGTCGGTTCTCGACGAGCCACGATGCCGGCTCCATGAGCGTGAAGTGCGCGTGCGCAAGCACCGGCAGCAGCAGCGCCAGCGCGGCCGAGGCCAGCAGGCCTCGCATCAGGTGTCTCATAGTCACATCCTTCCGTTGCGGATGTCGGATGATACCACCCGATGTGCTGATCGCTTCCCTACAACCCCGACGGAAACGTTTCGGCCATTTCGCCCGCGTCCCACATCGACGTCCGCTCGAGCGGCTCGAGCGCCCGCGTTTCGTCGAAGTGCAGAACGTAATCGAATTGATCGGCCAACCGCGCGTGGAAGTAGTGACTGCGGCGCTCGGTTTCGGGCACGTAGATGACGCCGATGGCGCGCTCGAGACGCGGGCCGGAGAGCGCCGACGCCAGTTCGGGGTCGGTCCGCAGGGGCAACAGAAACCGCGGGATGCCAGCTTCGTGAAAGAGCCGCTCGTAGCTACCGGCAAGCGCTGGCCGCACGTGCCGGCGGTGGGCCGGGCCGTCCCATTCGGTGGCAGCCGTCACGGTGCCGGTGGACGTCGTGAAGCCGACGAGCACCGCGGCGGCGCCGAAGTGTTGACGCATGAGCTGCCCGACGTTCAGTTCGCCGCCTTCACCCATTTCAGTGGCGCGGGCATCGCCCAGATGCGAATTGTGCGCCCACAAGACGACGCGCGCCCCGGGGCGAGTGCGATCGAGAAACGGCACCAGTTCGAGAAGCGTCTCAGCCATGTGCTGATCGCGCAGGTTCCACGATTCGGCACGCCCTCGGAACATGGCCCGATAGTACTCTTCCGCGTTCCGCACGAGCCGAGCGTTCTGCTCGGCGAAGAAGAACTCGTCTGCCGCGACGCGCCCATCGCGACTCGCGTACTCAGCCCTGTGGCGGTGTAACTCGAGCAACTGGGTGACCACCTCGCCCTCGCAGGACGGCCCGATTCCCTGGCCAGCCAGATACCCGTACTGCTGCGCGTTGTCGCCGAACTGATCGAAGCACGCGTAACGCGTGCGTGCACGTCTGGCGGCGGCCGGATCGATCTTGTCCAGATACGCCAATACGGCCTGCATGGACGCACGGAGGCTGTAGAGATCGAGGCCATAGAAGCCCGCGCGCTCTGCCGCCGGCTTCGTGTCGTTGTACGCGCGCAGCCAGCCGACGAAGTCGAGGACGTCGGCGTTCCGCCACATCCACGTGGGGAACCGGCCGAAGTCGCCCAGGGCCTCGACGCTTCCGACATCGTCATCCGCGCCACGCACGTATCGATTGACGCGATAGGCGTCGGGCCAATCGGCCTCCACGGCCACCGCCGAAAACCCCTTCTCGGTGATCAGCCGTCTCGTGATGAATGCCCGCTCGCGATAGAACTCGTGTGTTCCGTGCGTGGCCTCGCCGAGGAGCACCACACGCGCGTCGCCAATGCCCTCGATGAGCTCGTCGTACTGCGACGGATCGCCGGCCAGCTTCCGGGCGCGCCGGCGGATCACGTCGACAATGCCCGCGTGATCCGATCCCGGTCCTCTCCGGAAGGCTGGCCGTCCCGCCGCGCCGGCCGCTTGCGCCAGCAGGCGCATGACCTCCTCGTCGCTCGTCTGACCGAACTCCTCATACCACAGTCCCACCGCGCTAAAAGGCTCCGGGGTTTCCAGGCAGACGACCTTGTCCGCGAACCGACGCATCCGCTCGCAGGTGTCGCGCGCGCCAACCGGCACGGCGATGATGATATGGGCAGGCGACTGCTGCCTCAACGCGACCGCGGCCGCCTGCATCGACGACCCCGTCGCGAGGCCGTCGTCGATCAGGATCACTGTGCGATCGCGGACGATCGGAGGCTGCCGGCCGCCGCGGTACGCGCGATCGCGGCGGTCCAGTTCCAGTCGTTCGCGCACAGCCACTTGCTGGACCAACGCCCGGGGAATGTTCAAGTCGCGGATCAAGGTGTCGCTCAGCACTTCGATGCCACCGGCAGCAATCGCCCCCATTGCCAGTTCCGGGTGACCAGGCACACCGAGCTTGCGGACGAGAAAGACATCCAGGGGGGCGGACAGCGATGAAGCCACTTCGAACGCGACAGGCACCCCGCCGCGCGGCAGGGCCAGCACCGTGACGTCTGACCGGCCGGCGTATTCGGCCAACCGCGCCGCAAGCCGGCGCCCGGCGTCCGTGCGGTTCTTGAACCTCATCGCGTCCTCCCTGTCCTCCAAACCTCTCACATCACCGGGTACTGGGCAAAGCTCCCGACCGTCGGCCTGGTGAGCGCCGCGAAGTCATCGAAGCGCATGCTCACGGCATCGCCGTGCGTGCCTGCGTTGAACACGATGGCATTCTCGACTGCCAGCGCGGCATCGACGAACACGCGCTGCTTGTAGAGCGGACCCAGCGGCGGCATGGCGCCCCGCTCGCAGTCCGGGAACAGCCAGTCGAGCTCGTCTTCGTGTGCGAGCCGGATTGAGTCTGCGCCCGTCAGCAGCAACAGTCGATCGAGGTTCACGACGAGGTCGGCCGGTACCACCGCCTGAATCGGCTCGCCGTCGGCAAAGCAGATGACGGCTTTGGCCCAGTCGCGATCCGGGATGTGGGTCACGGCCGCCTCGTCCTGGGCCGTGTACGCCGGCGGATGCGGAAACACCGCATAGGGCACATTCGCCCGGCGGAGAAACTCCTGAACCGACGCGATGACTGCCATAACAGCCTCCTTAGAGAGCAGCTTCGTGTGTCTTCACGGCCCCGCGCTGGCGGCGCGCGTAGTCCTGCAACTGTCGCCGCGCCGCGTCGAACGCTTCGCGAATCACCAGTCGCAGGTCTTTCCGCATGCCTTCGACCTCCAGCGCCTTCGCCCATTCCAGCGCCCCGAAATCCTGCGTGGACGAGTGCAGACTCGATTCGTGATTGACGACGATCTCATCGCCTGGGACGGTCAAGTCGATCCGGAGAGCGAATCGGTTGCCCTTCTCGTGATGCCAATGAGGAATCTCGACAGTGACGCGACACGACATGATGTCGCGGTAGTACGTGTTCAGCTTTTCGGCGTGCCTGCGGATGTCGGCCTCAATCCAGTCTTTGGGGGAAATGCCGCGAAAGCTAATGCTCAGTGGCAGTCTCATGTGGTCACCTCGGCTCTGAAAAAACCTTCGCAATCAACGTGCCGACGGTTCAGACCCGCCCTCGAGACCCCGCGAGACCCTGCCGACAATCCGTCGGTGCCCCTTCCCTGTTTGAGGCACGCGAATTGCTCCAGGGATCTAAAGAGAACGCCAGAAGAATTCCAAGGAGCGCTCGCCATGACCACAGCCACCATCGACCGAGCAGCGCGTGAGGGTTGGACGGCCGCCACCGACGCAGTCGAGGATGGCGTGCGCGCGGCCAAGCGGGCGTTCAAGACAGCCCAGCACGGTCTCCAGAATGGCGCCGACCTGAGAGACGCAGCGGTCAACCGCGTGAAACGCGAGCCTCTCAAAGCCGTTGGGCTGGCGTTCGGGGCAGGTTTGCTTCTGGGTGTCGTTGGCGCCTGGGTGGGCCGGCGCGCCATCACATCCGCGGACACGCGGAACGTGTGCTGACCTCGTCAGCAGGAGAAACACCATGACTGCAAGTACTTGGTCGCCTCGCCACATGATCGGACTCGTCGGCGGTTTTTGCGGTCACCTCGCCTTGATTGTCATCGGTTTCGTGATGATGGTCGTCGGTCTGGCATTGGGCGTCACCCTGATTATGCTGCCGGTGGGCATCGTGGTCGGGATGCTCGGATTCCTGATGTTCGTCGGGGGCCTGCTCGAACACCTCGAACACGAGGCGTAAGGGGGATGACCGTGGCTGACAACCCTGTCGTCATTTCGAGAAAAGAACTGCTGACCCGCGTTCGCGGCGAATTCCTGGAAATGCCTGGGCTGCGTCTGACGCAGGCGCAGGCCCAGCGTTTGTGGGGACTCGACCCGCAGACCTGCGCGAGCGTGCTCAAGTCGCTGACGGAGGACAAGTTCCTCTGTCAACGGAGTGACGGCACGTACTGCCGGCTCCCAGACACCGCGAGGGTTCCGTCTGGGCTGCGGCATTCTCCCCACTCCGGCCCGAAAAACTCGCACTCCGGGGCGCCGATTCGGACGTAACTCGAGGGCTCTGCCCTGAGGTCCGCGATGCAGACGGTCGAAGTTCGGAGCGACAGATGGTCGCAGGCGCTCTCGGAATGGAGCGCCATGCATGAAGACTGGCTCGTGTCGGTTGACGTCCTGTCGCCGGCGCTTGGGGCGCAACTGGAAGTCGACGAACTCCCGCTCGTCGGCGTCGTCGCCGGGCCACAGAACGGCGGACGCGTGACAATTACCGCGAAATCGGGCGTCGCTCAAATCACACACACGGTTCAGTCGCCCGCGAGAATCTGGCTCGAGCGAGCCGACAACGGCGCGGACGTCGCGCTCCAGATCGAGTCGGCGGATGGGACGAAGACCATCGTCCGGTTCAAGACGCCGGCTTTGCCCGAAACCGTGGACGGAATGCCCAGCCGATGACGACCTGCCACCGCTCCCCGGATCGGTTGGCCGCGCGAATCAACGCCCAGGGCGTGCACCTGGACGGCGAGCTCGCAGTTCCGAGCCCTGCGCTCGGAGTGGTGGTGTTTGCACATGGCAGCGGCAGCACGCGGCACAGTCCACGCAACGCGCTTGTCGCCGCCGCCCTGAATGACGTCGGGCTCGCCACGTTGCTGTTCGACCTCCTGACGCCGAAGGAGGTTCAGTCCGATGCCGTCGATGGCCACCTCCGGTTCGACATTCCGTTTCTCGCGAGCCGCCTCGAATGCGCCATCGACTGGGTGGGCGCGCAGCCGGTCATGAAGACGCTGAAGATCGGCGTGTTCGGCGCCAGCACCGGGGCCGGCGCCGCGCTCGTTGCCGCCGCCGAATCTTCCGATCGCGTGTCGGCCGTCGTGTCGCGCGGCGGCCGACCAGACCTCGCCTGGGGCTGGCTGCCACGAGTCGCGGCCCCCACGCTGCTCATCGTCGGCAGCCTTGACGAAGAGGTCATCGAGCTGAATCGCCGGGCGCTCGCGGGGTTGACGCGCGACTCACAGCTTGTGCTCGTTCCCGGCGCGACTCATCTGTTCGCGGAGCCTGGCACACTCGAACAAGCAGCCGACCTGGCTCGGAGATGGTTCCTGCACTGGTTGGCGCCATGAGCGCGGTCAGGTAGGGCTCACGACAACGCCCGGACCACTTCGGACGCGACCGGCACGCCGCCGGGTGCATTGCAAAGCCTCCGATGGATTAGACCGCAGCCTGATGGGTTTTCACGGCCCCTCGCTGACGGCGCGCGTAGTCCTTCAGTTGACGTTGCGCCACTTCGAACGCTTCGCGAATGACCATTTTCAGATTCTTTTTCGTGCCCGCGACTTCCAACGCCTTCGCCCATTCGCGCTCGCCGAGATCCTGCATCGACGCGTGCAGATTCGATTCGTGGTGGACGACGATCTCGTCGCCGGGAACTTTCAGGTCGATCCCCAGGGAGAATCTGTTGCCCTTCTCGTGGTGCCGATGAGGAATCTCAACCGTGACGCGGCACGACGAGATGGCGCGGTAGTACTTATCCAGTTTGTCGACCCGTTTGCGGATGTCGGTTTCAATCCAGTCTTTGGGGGAAATGCCGCGAAAGACAATCCTCAGTGGCAGCCTCATGTCATCACCTCAACTATGTAAGACGTCCGCAATCGTCGTGCCGGTCGATCCCCAGACCACTGATACACTCGAGAGGGGCCAGGGACCAGAGACCAGGGACTAGGGACTAGGGGCTTGGCAATATGCAAGCAACCGTTGCGGCCGCGCACAAGCTGGTGGAAGCGATCGCTGCTGCCAAAGACGGACGATCGTTCGACCAGGCGGTGGTCGCGTTCAGGCGCCTGCTGGCGACAGTCCCCGACCATGGCCCGTCCGTCATCACCGGGCCTGACATCGACAGGCTTGGTGAACTGGCCGAGCAGGTGATCGACCGGATCGAGAACCGGCTGGAAGAGCACGACGACCGCAAATCGATTCAGAGCGACCTCGCGAAGTCCATCTACAAGATCCGCCTCCACCTCGAGACCCTCGACGAGTGGCGGCGCCACTTTCTGACCGGCTGACGCGCGCCCGCCCCGTCAGCTCGCCCCGCCGCGAATCTTCTCGATCTTGGCGTCGCGTTCGGAAACAAACCGCGCCCGGTCGCGTTGATACTCTTCATCGAGTTTGGCGCGCACTTCCGGATCGAAAACCCCGGCGGTGGCCGACCGGTGCATCACCTCGGCGTGCGCGAGCTTGGCGTCGTAGACGCTGCGGACCTCGGTGATGGCGGCTTTCTGCTCGTCGGTCCTGGCCGGCGCCTCGACGCCGTCCTGGGCGTCCTTCTGGCGCAGGCGCTCCATCGCGATCTCTATGGCACTCCGCGGACCCTGGTCGGCCATGACTCGAATTCTACGCTACCGCCGATAGACCCGCGCTCACTGTGCGGTTCGGCACAGAAGGCGCGCCGCCCGCCGTGGGCTACACTCGTGTCGTGCTTCTCAGAACCGATCGGGCCGCGCGCGCCTGCTACAGGACCGACGGCGGCCAGATCGTGCACGGCTTCCCGGACGCCGTCGTCCATGCCCGCTGCCCCGAGGACGTCGCCGACGTGCTCCGGCACGGCCAGGCCGGGCGCATTCCGGTCACGTGCCGCGGGGGCGGGCTGACGACCGAGGGGGAATCGGTCAGCCGCGCCGGCATCCTGCTCGATGTCAAGGGCATGAATCGCTTGATCGAGTGCGACGCGGCCACGGCGTGGGTGGAAGCCGGCATGACGTGGTACGAAGTCGCGGCGGCGCTTCGCCCGCGCGGTCTCGACTACACCAGCGCGCCGCTCAACCTGCTCTCCACGGTCGGTGGCACGCTCGGAGTCGGCGGCATCGACGTGAACTCGCCGCGCCACGGCTGCGCCGCCGATCAGGCGGTTGAGCTCGAGGTCGTCACGCCAACCGGCGACATCGTGCGCGTGAAGGAAGGCGACGACTACCTCGAACGCGTGCTGCTCGGCTACGGGCAATTCGGGGTCATCACGAAGGCGCGGATCAAGGTGCGCCCGTACCGCCCGATGACCGTGCGACACTTCCTGTATACCGACATCGGCGTGGCCATCGCCGACATGAGGCGCCTCGTCGAACAGGACGCCGTCGAGGCCTGCGCGATTCTCACACTGCGAGACGATGTGATTGCGCTGATTCTGGGCTTCGAGGGGGAACCGGAGGACTTCGCGCTCGGGAACACGCCCGAGCCGCTCGTGTACGCGAGGATGGCCGCGCGGTACGCGCTCCGTCCGTGGCGGCTCGAGGACGCCGGCTTCCTGCTGCGCCGCAAGAGGGATCTGCTGCCCGCGCTGCACGATCCGCTGTTCGTGCGCGACGGCGTCGTTCACGATCGCGCCGTGGTGTTCAGCCGCCTGATCTGGCGCTACTGGGGTGGACCGCGGGTCGTCATCCCGGATCTCGCCATCACGATGTCGAACTTCGAGGCGGCCGCCAGACGCGGCATCGACGTCTGTAAGCGGTACTTCCCGTACTTCACGCTGTATGCCGTGATGATCCGCAAGTTCGGGAATCGTCCCCGCTACGAGATGAGCGCCATCCCGGCGACGGGTGACGATCACGTGTGCGGCATCGAGTTTTCCCCGCTGCTCGAAGGAGCGGACTACTCGCCCGATCACTTCCAGCGATTCAAGAACGCGATCTACGACGTGGGCCTCGATCTGGGCGGCAGCTACTACCGGTTCGGCGGGGTGATGAAGCCGTACATCCGGCGCATGTTCGGCGATACGGTCGTGGACCGCCATCGCGCGATGAAGCTGCATCTCGATCCCGCCTTCATCCTCAACCCCAACGTCGTCTTCGACGCGCCGGAGGCGGCGGCGTGAGCGAGCTGAACTTCGGCGACTGCATCGGCTGCGGCCTGTGCATCCTCGGGTGCCCGGCGTACGAAGAGACGGCGTTCGACGTGCTGACGGCGCGCGGGCGCAACAAGGCGCTCCAGGCGGGGCTCTCGGCGTCCGAGATGGTCGAATCGATCTGGGCCTGTACGCTGTGCGGCTACTGCGACGCGATCTGCCCGAGCCACGTGCACAACGTGGACATCGTCCTGCGCCTCCGGCGAGAGCTGACAGGCTTTGTGCCGACAAGCCGGCCGGCTCCGCTTGCCCCGAGCAAGGCGGTCAGTCGCGTCGAGGGGGCCGCGCTCGTGCTCGGGTGCACGATTCGCGAGCGGGCGCCGCAGCTCATCCCGTCCATCCGGGAGTTCCTGAAGAGGATCGACCGGCCCGCTGATGAATCGACTGAATCGAGCGAGGCGTGCTGCGGCTCGCTCGACGTGGAGGCCGGGCGTGCGACGAGGGATACGATCAAGGTCAAGGCCGGCGTGGTCGCCGATCCGGTGTGCATGGAGCAGTACGACGCCGAGTTCCTCGGGGCCCTGGCCATGCAACATCTCGAGCTGTTCGATTTCGGGCCGCCCTTCTACTACTATGCGCCCCATCGTCTCGTGAATCGCGACCACGCGCGCATGTACCCGCTCTACGACGAGCTGCGGCGCCGCTTCGACTGCGACATGAACTTCGATCTGAACCGTCTTGCCCGATCGACGTCCGCCGGATCGGTCCAGGGACTGTCCGGGCGCGACGCGCGCGACATCCCCGCCGCCGTCGCGCGCCTGCTGGAGCACTCGCGGGCGGAGCGGATTGTCACGTGCTCGCCCGCCGACTATCTGGCCTTCAAGGCCCACTCGGGCCGCGACACGCGCTTCGTCACGGAGTGCCTGCGTTGAGCGAGATCGAAACCGACGTGCTGATCATCGGCGCCAGCCTCGCGGGCGCCGCGGCGGCGAAGCGTACCGTCGATGCCGGGTTTCGCACGATCATCGTGGAAAAGAAAGTGCTCCCCCGCCACAAAATCTGTTCCGGCATCCTCTCGCCTCGCGGGTATTCGTTCCTCCAGCAGAATTTCGGCGAGCCGCCCGATAACGCCTTTCACGCGCCCAAGTGGATCACCGGTGTCAACTTTCTCTTCCCGAACGGCCTGCAGCTGCCCATGCCGTTCATCCCCGGACCCACGCCGCACATCTACCGTAAGCACGCCGACCACCACGTGGTGAAAGAGAGCCGGGCCGAGGTGCACGAGCGGACCGAATTCCGCGATATCGAGACGCGCCCGAGCGATGTGCTCGTCAAAGCGCGGCGCGCCGGCGGGGACGGCGGCGAGATCGTCTACCGCGCGAAGTACGTCATTGCCGCCGACGGCCCGCGGTCCGACGTCGTCGCGAAGCTGTATCCGGCGTTCCGCGACAGCATCCCCTGGTTCGTCGTCGGGCAGAAATACTACGACGCCGAGCTCGATCTCGATCCGCAGTGGTTCCACTTCACGATCAACTCGCAGCTCGGCTATTACACCTGGACCCATGCCGAGAACGGGACGCACATCGTCGGTTACACCGGCGAGCACGGCGACCCGTGGCCGAAGGGTCACGCGACCGCGGTCGAATACCTGGAGAAGCGGCACGGGCTGCAGATCCGGAGCGAAGTGTCGAAGGAAGGCTGTCTGGAGAACTTCGGGATGTCGCTGACGAACCACTTCGTGTTCGGCAAGGAGCGCGTTCTCGTCACGGGCCAGGCCGCCGGGTTCCTGAACATGATGGCCGAAGGCATGTCGTGCGCGCTGCACAGCGGCGCCATTGCCGGCGAGTCGATCGTCGAGTCGTTTACGCGCAACCGCGACGCCAACGCCGTCTACGACCACCTCGTGCAGAGCGAGCGCGCGCGGACCGTGGACCAGTGGAATCCGCTGAAAATCGCCTTCAGCGTGCCGCACGAGGCCGACCTGAAGGCGGCCATCATGAGATTTCCGCTGTCAGACCGCGCCTACATGCTGAAGGAGATGCTTGCCTACCTGGGCCAGTTCCGGGGGTACGGCTGGGTGGCGCCCATCCTGTCTGCGGCCGCACGGCGACTGTTCCTGGGGCGATATTGAGCCACCATCCCGCCTACGCCGCCGACCGCGTGGCCGGCATGTATCTGCACCAGGTGAAGCTCGTCGAAGACGATGTGCTGAGCCTGGCGCGAGCGATGCCGGCCGAAAAATACGGGTTTGCCCCCAGTAGTGATCAGAGTCAGGGCGCGTTCACGGGTGTTCGCACCTTCGGCGAACAGGTCAGGCATCTCGCCACGATGATCTACATGACGGCGGCGATCGTGCTGCAGGAGAAATCGCCGTACAGCCCTGGCGCCAACGACAATGGCCCGGATTCGGTTCGGTCGAAGGAAGAAATCCTCGAGTACTTGCAGGGGTCGCTTGCCTACGCGCGAAAGGCGATGGGCTCGCTCACTGAAGCCAATCACCTCGACCCGATCCCGACCTACTTCGGGCCGATGGCGAGAAGCGCCGTCGCGGCCGGCGTGGCGTACCACAGCTTCGACCACTACGGTCAGATGGTTGTCTACGCCCGCATGAACGGGATCGTGCCTCCCTCCAGCCAGCCCACTCGCCCGGCCGCGAAACCGGACGGGCCAGTCGAGCGTTAGACAGTTCACCCGGCCCCTGGCCCCCAACAAGTCGAGCTGACGTGTAGCAATTACCTACCAGGGTGGGAAGTACTGACAGCCCAGCCATAAGACCAGCGGTTTGGCGGCCGTTTTGGATCGTACGGATCTTGCTAGGAGAGCCTGCGAGGAACGGCATGTTCACAACCATCCTGCTTGGCTTGACGATCTGGACGTTCACTTCGATGGCCCTTGGGCTGGTCGCCAGCCGGGCTCTCAGCGCCATTCGCGAAGATCGGCCGGCGCGTCCGCGCAGGTACCTTCGCTAAAACGTAGCGGCCGGCCCCCGGCCCCCGATCGGGCCGCCTGCGGGCACCGCCGCCGCGCCGCCTTCCGTCTATTTACGCTCCTGTCAGCGTCGAGCCAATCGCGTCAGTGGCCGCCGAAGACAAGGTACCCACGCTTCCGCAGGCTGTCGGCCAGCATCACCTCCATCTCCTGGGCTCTCCTGAACGACATCGGGTTGAGGTGCGCGTAGAGCTTCGGAACGAGGCGCTCGCCATGCCTGGTCACCACGCGCGCCGCCTTGATGCCGTCCTTGTGATTTTGAAGCCGCTGCGCCGGCGTCAGGCCGGTCATGCCGACGTAGTACCCGGCCTTGCCGTCACCTCTGGGGTTGCGGAGGTAGACCACGTACACGGAGTGGTGATCGGTGGATTTCTTGCGCGCCACACCTTCAGCATACGCTCCCAAATTTCGGCCGCCCCCCCCAAGACATTCCACCGTGGGCTGTAGTCGGAATCAGAGATAGCCGCTGAGCAACCCGCTACGAAATACTCAGCTCCATGATGTCGCCGGGGCGGAGCGCATCGACTGCAGCGGCGACCTTTGGCAGATGACGTTGAATCATCGGCCAGCTTGCCGTCGGCAACACCAGAATCGCGAGGCGTCGGCCAACCAGGTTCTGCTGGTACCGCAGGTTTTGATCGGTGGTGATCAAAGCGTCGAAGGACGCTTCAGCTGCGATGAGAAGCGCGCCGTTTTCGAGCGCGGCCCAGCCCATTTCGTAGGCGGTGGAAATCGTGTGGCCCGCCAGCGTCTGGCGCAATGGCGCGGGCGTTCCCTGGTCAAAGAGATCCTCATGCAGTCGGCCAGGCCTGCTTGCGCTCAGGCGGTAGCCAAGCTCCGCTCGGCGTGTCGCAGAACGGCCTCGACCTGTTCGCGGGTCACACCGGGGAACCATTCCAGGAAATCATCCATTCGGGCGCCGTCTTCCAGGTTTTCGAACAGCGCCTTGACCGGCACTCGCGTGCCCGTGAAAACCCAGGCACCGCTGACCTTTCCCGGGATTCGCTCGACGACCGGACACTGACTCCAATCAAGCATGAAGAGAAATTGTATCGCCAAATGCCAGAGGACAGGTGGTGTAGGAAATAGAACCGAGCCAACGGAAAAAGAAAGGGCCGAGCGGTCGGCTCGGCCCTTTGGGAAGGCGCGTCGCGGAGTCGCGGCGCGCTAGAAGTTCACACGAACGGCGAACTGGATCTGCCTGGGCGTTCCCAGCCCGACTGTCCGGTTCACCGTGCTGGTGAGCTTGCCGAACGTCCCGGCCGCAGCTGCGGTGTACGGCTGCCCCGGCTGGAGGCGATTCGCTTCGGTCGTTGCCGTCGTCGGAAGGGCCAACGGAAGAAGCGGGTTCGGGTTGGAAAAATTGACGACGTTGAAAAGGTTGAAGAACTCCGCCCGGAACTCCACGTTTCGGCTTCCTCCGAACGGAAAGTGCTTGGCGAGGATTAGGTCGATCTGCCTGAAGGTCGTTCCGTGCAGCGAGTTACGCTCCAGGTTGCCAAACGTGCCCGGCTTTGGCGCCGCAAACGCCGCCGGATTGAGGTAGATGAGCCCACCGTCGGTGATGAACGGATCGACACCCGGGATGAGATCAGGCCGCCGGACGTTGCGCGAGTTGCCGCCGCCCGGAGTGTTGATCACAGCCGTCCGGCCGGCAGCTGGATTCTGGAAGTAGCTGCCCGCGGCGTCGACATAGATAACGTCGGGCCTGACGATGCCCACAGTCACAGGCAACCCACTGCGTGCGTTGACGATGCCGCCGATGTCCCAGCCGCCGAGGATGGCGTCGGCCAGGCCGCTGGCTTGGTGCGTACGCCCGCGCCCGTACGGGATCGAGTAGAGCGCGCTCAAGTTGAACGTGTGGCGAACGTCGAAGAGGTTGTACCCGTTGTCGTAGTCGAACTGAGCCAGCGCGCGGGCGTTGTTGGCCGCCGTCTGTGCTTCGTTCGACCCGCCGGTGTTGCCGTAACTCTTCCCCAGAGTGTACTGCGCGTTGATCGCCAGCCCACCGGCGGCGCGACGCGTCAAGGTGAGCATCATGGCGTTGTACTCATCGTGACCGCCGCTGGTTTTATAGTCGACCTCGGCGTACGGATTCTGCACACCGGTGATGGTGCCGTTCGCGTTGCGCTGGACGATGGAGAACTCGCGAATCGTGAACCAGGCGGCTGCTGGATTCGCAGGATTGGGGGCCACGCCGGTGATCTGATTCGCGACGCTGCGCAGGAAGAGGTTCCGACCCTGGCTGCCGACGTAGGCGCCCGTGAACGCCATCCGACCTGGGAGCTCCTGCTGGACCGAGGCGGTGTACTGGTAGACGCGCTCAGGGATCGAGTACTCGTTGGCGTACGCGCGCGGTTGGAACGCGCGGTTGTTCGGGTTGGTGGTGAAGTTGGCGCGGAGCACGACCGGATCGATCGGATACGCGAGAGCCGCCCCGCTTGTGATCGTCGAGCTGATCCGATCGCTTTCAACAGGTTGGATCTGATCCTCGGTCTGTCCCGGTCCGACGAACATGCCGGCGCCGGCGCGGAACACCGTCCTGCCCGCCGCATAGGTGAGCCCGACGCGCGGCTGGAAGTTGTTCTTCTTCGACTGATACAGCGGGGTGGTGTTCGGATCGATGACGCCGGTGTCGATATTGAACTTCACGATGAGGTTGTCGGCCTCTCGCAGTGGAGTGTAGTAATCGTAGCGAACACCGTAGTTCAAGGTGATCTTCGGGTTCATTCGCCATTCGTCCTGCGCGTACGCGACGAAGTACTCCTGCCGGATGTTTCGTGGCCCCGTGGCGCCCCCATTGAACACGCTCGGCTCGCTGACGTCGCCGAGATACTGGATGGTCGAGGGCTGGTTGGCCAGAAAACTTGTCACGCTCGCGAAACTATAAGTCGTCCCGCCGATACGGTCCGTCGACATGCGAATCAGGCGAGCTTCACCGCCGAACTTCGTGTTGTGGTTGCCCACGAGCCGGTTCAGCGAGTCGGCGAACGTCAGCGAGTACGGGTCGTATGGCTGGGCGTGACCATTCGTGGCGCTGCTCGCTCGCACCAGGCCGCCGGGAACCGCCACGCCCGACGCCGCTCCCTGACCTGCGACGCCGGCATTGGCGATGCTCGACGTGAGGTTGAGCGCGAAGGTGTTGAAATCGATGCCGCCGATCACTGGCGCCTCGCCGACGACTTGTGAGGGCGCCGAGTTGTAGCCGAACTTGAATTCGTTGATGGTGCGATCCGACAGCACGCCCTGCAGGTTGAAGACGGCGTTGCTGGGGTTATCGGTGAGGTGGAAGGTGCGGCCTGTCACCCCCTCAGGCTGCACGTTGTCCCCCCGGTCATGAGAGAAGCGGAAGTAGGACGACCAATTTTGACTCAACTTAACGTCGGCGCGGAGGCTGAACGCGTTCTCCCGCACCTGCTGCTCACTCTGAAGCTGCCAGTTCTCGAGGTCGGGATTGGCCTGTGCGCCCGGCAGGAAGACGGCGCCCGGCGCCGTGAAACCTGGCCGCAGCGCCGCGATCACCGGCACGGCACGTCCCCAGGCTGCCGCGCTCGGTACCGCTTCGATGAAATTGATCCCCGCGTTGAGTCTGTATCCTTCATAGCTTCCGAAGAAGAACGCACGGTCTTTGGCGATGGGCCCGCCGAACGAGCCGCCATACTGATGCTGGCTGAGGGGGGACTTGCCGAGTTCTCGCTGGACGGACCCGTCGTTGTTCCTGAGAGAGTCGAAGTAGTTCGCCGAGTCGAACTTGTCGTTGCGGTAGTACTCGAAAAGCGCCCCACGGATGCTGTTGCTGCCCGACTTGGTGATGACGCTCACCTGTCCGCCGGTACCTGTCCCGAATTCCGCGGGGTAGTTGCTCGACTCGACTCGGAATTCCTGGACGTTCTCGAGGCTGGCTTGAAGCCTGAACGGCGACGGAATCTCGCCGTTGATGTTGCCGGGCGCCGAGTCGATGACGGCCGACCCTTCGATGCCGTCGTAGCGGATGGCGTTCTGTTCCACGGCGCGGCCGCTGAACCGGATCTCCTGCCATGTGCCGGTGCCCGAGTTCTGCGAGCCGGGCGCCTGCAGCATCAACTGCGACATCTGCCGGCCGTTGACCGGCAGGCCGTCAACCTCGCGTTCACTGACGTTGACGCCCATCTTGGGCGAGCTGAGATCAATCACGGGCGACGTGCCGATCACGTTGACCGTTTCGGCGACGCCGGCCGGCTTGAACTCGAAGTCGAGCGTCAGCTCTTGTCCCACCGCCACGGGCATCTGCGTGTATTCGATTGGCGCGAAGCCGTCCTTGGCGACCGTCACCGTGTACGTCGTCGGCTTCAACGCCGAGACGACGAAGAAGCCCTGCTGGTTGGACGTCGCCGAACGCACGTCGCCCGTCTTTTCGTTCTTCACCGTCACCGTCGCGCCGGCGACAAAGGCGTTCGACTGGTCGCGGACCGTCCCGCTGATCCGGCCGGAGTCGGTTTGGCCCGTCGCAAGCCTGGGAAGCCCGACCAGCAGTACCAGCAGCATGAGAGCCAACCACTTCTGCGTCCTCATCGCTCACTCCTTCGTGATGATCCGATCCGTTCGGGACAAACGCGTCCCGTATGAGCTTGGAGAGTAGGCCGGGGGCGTAATAGCGCTATGTCAAACGCGTTTCGAGTGAGTAAACTCGCAGAGTTGCAGACGTGGAAGGACTGAGTAAAACGGTGAAAGTTCCGCCGATTGGCGGCGGCCGGCCAGCAGTTACACTAACGACACACCAACGTCGTACCGATGTCGTGCTCGGTTGGTGTCTCGATATAAACTTCGAGCCTACCGGAGGCTCGGATCGCCGGCAGACAGGTGGATGGTCTTGGACATGCAGAACACGAAGCGGACGCCTTTCGACGGACGCATTCTCATGCTCGGCTGCGGATCGGTCGGCCAGTGCACTCTGCCGCTCGTGCGCCGCCACGTCGACATGCCGGCCGACCGCATCACCGTCATGGACTTCGAGGACGTGCGCCCGAAGATCGAAGACTCGCTGAAGGCCGGCGTGATGTTCAAGCAGGCGCGGCTGACGCAGGACAACTACACGTCGATGCTCGGCGAGCTCGTGGGCACGGGCGACATCATCGTCGATCTCTCCTGGAACGTCGAGACGTTCGACATGCTGGCCTGGTGCGGCGAGCACGATGTCCGCTACCTCAACACCTCGCTCGAGGAGTGGGATCCCTACGGCGACATCGAGAACAAGTCGCCGTACGAACGCAGTCTGTATTCCCGTCAGATGCGGATCCGGCTGCTGAAAGACCGGCTCAATTCGCAGACCAAGCGGCCGACCGCCATCATCGACCACGGCGCGAACCCCGGCCTCGTCAGCCACTTCACGAAGCGGGCGCTGCTCGAGATCGCCACCACGATGCTCGAAGAGCGGCTGCCGACGGCCACCGGCGTCGGAAGCGCCGCGTTCGAGAAGCTCATCGCCGACGCCGAGAGCCAGGTCGAGGGATCGTTTGCTCGACTCAGCCAGGCCACCGGCACCAAGGTCATCCACATCTCGGAGCGCGACACGCAGGTGTCCTCGCAACCGAAGGCGATCAACGAGTTCGTCAACACGTGGTCGATTGAAGGCTTCTACGAGGAAGGCACGGCGCCGGCCGAGCTCGGATGGGGAACGCACGAGCGCCGCCTCCCGAAGACACGCGCACACGCCGATTGGCGGTCCGGGCAATCAGATCTTTCTCGCCCAGCCCGGCATTCGGACGTTCGTGCACTCCTGGGTTCCCGACGGCGGGCCGATTATCGGGATGGTCGTCCGCCACGCCGAGTCGTTCACCATCAGCGACCACCTCACGGTCTGGGACGACACGATCGAAGGGACGCGGGCCGTCTATCGTCCGACGGTGCACTACGCCTACATGCCCTGCGACAACGCCATTCTCAGTCTGTACGAGCTGACGATGCGCAACTTCCAGCTGCAGCCGAAGCTGAGAATCATGTCGGACGAGATCACGGACGGCATCGACGAGCTCGGCGTGCTGCTCATGGGCCACGGTCTCACGGGCTGGTGGACCGGCTCGCAGCTGGACATCCACGAGACGCGCCGGCTGGTTCCGGGCCAGAACGCGACGACGCTTCAGGTCGCGGCAGCCGTGCTCGGCGGGTTGGTCTTCATGATCGGCAACCCATCCAAGGGCATCCTCGTGCCCGACGAGCTGCCCCACAGGGAGATTCTCGACGTCGCCGGTCCCTATCTGGGTCCCTGTCCGTCGGTCCGGACAGACTGGACGCCGCTCGAGAGCCGGTCGCGCCTGTTCGGGAAGTGGGGCACTCCTCTCGTCGACGAAGCGGACCTCTGGCAATTCGCCAGTTTCGCGGTCGAACCGTGAAGCCCCTCTATACTCTTCATTCGCCGCAGGTAGCTGACACGTGAAACTGACCGATCTTCGGGGCATCCTGCAGTACATTCCGCAATTCCGCGAAAAGACGTTCATCCTGGCGATTGACGGCGCCATCGTCACCGACGACAACTTCGCGACGCTGATGCTGGACGTGGCGCTCCTCTGGTCGCTGAACATCCGCGTCGTGCTCGTCCACGGCGCGTCGGCGCAGATCAAGTCGCTCGCCGACGAGCATCAGGTCAAGGCCTCGGATCTCGACGGCGCCGGCGTGACGGATGCCGCCACGCTCGATCTGGCGCTGACCGCCGCCAACCGGCTGACCCACGAGATTCTCGAGGGTCTGTCGGCCAACGACCTGCGCGCCGCCAACGCGAACGTGATCATCGCCCATCCCGTCGGCATCCTCCAGGGCGTGGACCATCTCTTCACCGGCAAGGTCGAGCGCGTCGATGCCGACCTGCTGCAGTCGCTGCTCGCGCAAGGCGTCGTGCCGGTCATCCCGCCGCTCGGCTTCGACGGCGACGGCAAGACCTACCGCGTGAACTCCGACGGCGTGGCGGTGGCGGTGGCCGAACAGCTGAAGGCCATCAAGCTGATTTTCGTCACCACTCAGGATGGCTTGATCTACCGCGGGAAGCTGATTCCGCAGATGCTCGTCGCGGAGCTGGGCCAGCTCCTCCAGCAGGACAGCGCGGGCTTCGCGCCGGAGATGCTCTCCAAGGCGCAGCACGCGGCCGCGGCCTGCACCGCCGGCGTTCCGCGCGTGCACGTCATCAACGGCACGCTGGACGAAGGCCTGCTGGGCGAGGTGTTCTCCAACCACGGCCTCGGGACGTTGATTTATGCGAACGAGTACGAGCACATTCGGCCCGCGAAGAAGAAGGAC
Organism: uncultured Acidobacteriota bacterium; assembly: GCA_963755195.1. GTDB lineage: Bacteria > Acidobacteriota > Vicinamibacteria > Vicinamibacterales > CAVVIG01 > CAVQJU01. The sequence continues at coordinate 99,131 of CAVWIZ010000007.1, forward strand.
GTGCGGGCCATTCAGTTGCTGACCAAGCAGGCCGTCGAGGCCGACGAGCTGGTGAAGCGCAGCAAGGCCGTGATCGAAAAGAGTCTCGGCGACTACTTCATCTTCGAGATCGACAAGAATCCCGTCGCCTGCGTCGCCCTGCACGTGTATCCCGAGACAGAACCAGGGCGAGCTGGCGTGCCTGTATGTCAGCTCGTCGCACGAGAATCAGGGCATCGGGCGCAAGCTGATCCAGTTCGTGGAAGACAAGGCGCGCGAACTGGGTCTGCGGGAGCTGCTGGCGCTCTCGACGCAGGCCTTCACGTATTTTCAGTCCAAGGGGGGCTTCGTCGAAGGCACCCCGGACGACTTGCCGCCGCCGCGCCGGGAGAAGTACGAACAGAGCGGCCGGCACTCCAAGGTGCTCGTGAAGAAGCTCGGGTGAACGGATGTTGACATTTTCTCATCGAATCCTGTTCGTCGGTTTTGGCGGCGTCGCGCGCTGCACGCTGCCCATTCTGCTGCGCCACATCAACGTCGATCCGAAGCGCATCACCATCATGGAGTTCGATCCGGACGAGGCGGCGCTGAGGCCCTGGATCGAGCAGGGCATGACGTTCGTCAAGAACCGCGTCACCGAGGACAACCTGGGCGCGCTGCTCGGCGAGCATCTCTCGGCCGGCGACCTGCTCATCGACCTGGCCTGGAACATCGACTGCGGCGAGATCGTGCAGTGGTGCCACGACCGCGGCGTGCTGTACATCAACACGTCGGTGGAGCTCTGGGATCCGTACGCCGGGGCGGAGAACAAGCATCCGACCGAGCGGACGCTCTACTGGCGCCACATGAAGCTGCGACGCATGATCGCGTCGTGGGCGGAGCCGGGGCCGACCGCCGTGCTCGAGCACGGCGCCAACCCGGGTCTGATCAGCCACTTCACCAAGCAGGCGCTGCTCGACATCGCCGAGCGGCGCTCTGGCCGACCAGAAGTTCGCGGGCGCGCAGGCGGAAAAGATCGCGCACCACGCCGTGGCGCTGCGAGTTCAACCACCTGGCCCGCGAGCTGGGCGTCAAGGTCATTCATTGCAGCGAGCGCGACACGCAGATCACCAATCGGCCCAAGGAGGTGAACGAGTTCGTCAACACCTGGAGCGTCGAGGGCTTCCGCGAGGAAGGGACGACGACGGCCGAAATGGGCTGGGGCACGCACGAAAAGGAACTGCCGGCGCTCGCCTTCGAGCACGCCGACGGCCCGCAGGAGCCAGATCTGCCTGGCGCGCATGGGCATCAACACGTTGGTCGTGAGCTGGGTGCCGCCCGATCACCACATCGTCGGCATGGTCGTCCGCCACGGCGAGGCGTTCACCATCACCGAGAAGCTCACCGTCTGGAAGGACGGCAAGGCGGTCTACCGCCCGACGGTTCACTACGCGTATTGCCCGTGCGACGCGGCCATCGCGTCGCTCCACGAGCTGCGCGGCCGCGACTACGACCTGCAGCCCCGCATCCGCATCATGACCGACGACGAGATCACCAGCGGCGCCGACATCCTGGGCGCCTCGTGATGGGCCATCCGTATCAGTCGTGGTGGTGCGGCTCGGACCTCGACATCGAGGAGTCGCGGCGTCTGGTGCCGCATCAGAACGCCACCACCATGCAGGTGGCCATCTCCGTGGTCGCCGCCTGCATGTGGATGCTCGAGAACCCGCGCCGCGGCGTGTGCGTGCCCGACGACCTGCCGCACGACTACGTCCTGGAGATCAGCAAGCCCTACCTGGGCACGTTCGTCTCGGTGGCGTCGGACTGGAATCCGCTGAAGCACTACTCCAACGTCTTCCACGGCTTCAACCGGCCCCAGCTCGATCCGTCCGACCCGTGGCAGTTCAAGAACTTCCTGATCACGGAGGGAGACTAGTGGACGAGAAAACGCTGCTTCGCCTGGCGAAGGCGCACGGCACGCCGCTCGTCGTCGTGGACCACAAGGTGTTGCGGGAGAACTACGCGCAGTTCCGCAAGCACCTGCCGCGCGTGCAGGTCTACTACGCCGTCAAGGCCAACAGCGCCCCGGAAATCGTGCGGACGTTCTACGAGGCGGGCGCGAGCTTCGACGTCGCCAGCATGGCCGAGTTCCTGACCGTGTCACGAGAACGTGAAGGACCTGCCGGAGGAGCAGCGGCAGACACTTCATCTGGGATCGCATCATCTACGCCAATCCCATCAAGGCGACCGAAACGCTCGAGCAGCTCGATCCGTACAAGCCGCTCGTGACCTACGACAACTACGAGGAAGTGATCAAGATCGCCCGGCACGCGCCGCACGCGGGCCTCGTGTTGCGGCTGGGCGTGCCCAACACGGGATCGATGGTGGAGCTGTCGAGCAAGTTCGGCGCGGCGCCCGGCGAGGCCGTGGACCTGATTGCGTTTGCCCGCAACAACAAGCTCGAGGTCGAGGGCTTGAGCTTCCACGTCGGCAGCCAGTGCACGAACGTCCAGAACTACATCCAGGCGCTGCACCTGGCGTCGAGCGTCTTTGCCGAAGCCAAGACGCGCGGCTTCGAGCTCAAGCTGCTCGACATCGGCGGCGGCTTTCCCGCTCACTACGACGACACCGTCCCGGCCTTCAGCAAACTGGCCCGGGCGATCAATCCGGAACTGGACCGCCTCTTTCCGCAGCCGATCGAGATTCTCGCGGAGCCCGGCCGGTTCCTCGTGGCCTCCGCCGCCACCGCCGTGGCCTGCAGATGATCGGCAAGACGGTTCGCGGCGGGAAGCTCTGTTACTACGTGAACGACGGCGTCTACCACACCTTCAGCGGCGTGATTTTCGATCACTGCCAGTATCCGCTGAAGAGCTTCAAGAACGGTCCCACGCAGCTCTGTTCCGTGTTCGGCCCGACGTGCGACGCGCTCGACACGATCAGCCTGGCCGAGCAGCTGCCGGACATGGAGCTCGGGCGACTTCGTCTACGCCCAGAACATCGGCGCCTACTCCGCGGCCAGCAGCACGTCCTTCAACGGCTTTCCGCCCGCGCAGGTCGTGCACGTGAACCAGTGAGATTCAAGGGGCGGAACAAGCTGTAGACATCCTACGTCTAAGGCCGTAGACTGTCTACAGCTATGGCAAAACAGCCGAACGAACCCCGCCTCGAACTCCAACTCCTCCAGGGCACCCTCGACATGCTGGTCCTCCGGACGCTGCAGTGGGGGGCCCAGCACGGCCACGGCATCGGCCAGGCCATCCGCGCCCAGTCCGACGACCTGCTCAAGGTCGAAACCGGCTCGCTCTACCCCGCGCTGCACCGCCTCGAGAAACGCGGATGGCTGAAATCGGCATGGGGCACGAGCGAAGCCAATCAGCGGGCGAAGTACTACCAGTTGACGGCGGCGGGCAAGGCTCAGCTGTCGCGCGAGCAGGATCGGTGGTCGCAGCTCGTGAGCGCGATCGGACGTGTCATGAACCCGGCGGCGTCGAACCCGGGGAGTAAAGACTAGGGCGCCATGCAGGCTCGCATCCCCGATCGCCCTCCTGACGACGACCTCGACGCGGAAATCCGCGGTCACCTGGCTCTCAGCATCAAGGAGCGGATCGAGCGCGGTGAGGATCCGATTGCCGCCCGGCGGGCGGCGCTGAAGGAATTCGGCAACGTCACGCTGACGCGCGACTCGATGCGCGGCGTCTGGCGCCCGGGCTGGCTCGACGCGGTCGAGGCCCTGGGCCGCGACATCCGGTTTGCGCTGCGCTCCCTCAGGCGCGCCAAGGGCCTGGCCGCCACCGTCGTCGTGACGCTCGCGCTCGGCATCGGCGCCAACGCCGCCATCTTCAGCGTCGTCCGCGGCGTGCTCCTTCGCCCTCTGGTCAATCGCGACGAGGATCGCCTGATCTACATCCGCCAGAGCGCGCCTGGCATCGGCACCGAGAACTTGCAGTTCTCAGTGCCGGAAGTCAAGGAACTGAGGTCACGCGTCACCGCCATCGGGGCCTTTGGGGAGTTCTCCACGGCCGACTTCACGATGATTGGTCTCGCCGGCGGACCCCGCACGGTGAAAGCGGGAGTCGTCGACGGGGCGTTCTTCGGCGTGATGGGCCTTCGGCCCGTGCTCGGCCGCCTGCTGAACGCGAACGACGATGGTCCCAAGGCGGCGGGCGCGGCGGTCCTCACCCACCGGTTCTGGATCTCCTCGCTGAACAGCGACCCGACCGTGATCGGCAAGACCATCCGCCTCGGTCCGCGCACCGCCACCGTGGTCGGCGTCCTCGAGCCGTCGGTCCCCTATCCGGTCGACACCGAAATCATCGCGAACGTCGTGACGAGCCCGCATCACCTCGGGGCCACGATGGTCACGAGCCGTGGACACCGGATGACGCAGCTCTTCGGCCGGCTCGCGCAGGGGGCTTCCCTCGACGATGCGCGAGCCGAACTGACCGCTGCGCACGCCGGCATCATGCGCGAACACCCCGAGGCGTATTCCGCGCGGGCCAACGTCCAGATCAGCGTGGCGAAACTCCGCGATCAGATCGCGGCGCCCGCGCGGACGATCCTGCTCGTGCTGCTCGGCGCGGCAGCCGTGGTGTTCGTCATCGCGTGCTCGAATGTCGCGAACCTGATCCTCGCGCGCTCGGTGCGCCGGGAGGGCGAGCTGGCCATACGCGCCGCGCTCGGCGCCGGCGCCGGCGCACTTCGGCGGACGCTCCTGGCCGAAAGCCTGGTGCTCTGTGGCGCGGGCGCCGCGCTGGGCGTGGTCCTGGCGTGGCCATTCGTCGCTGTGGTCACCCGCTACGCCGCCCGCTTCTCCGTCCGCGCGCTCGAGATCACCGTCGATTCGAGCGTGCTCTGGGTCGGCGCCGGCCTGGCGATGGCCGCGTCCGTGCTGCTCGCGTACGTGCCGCGACTGCCGACCGACTCGGCCTCCGCCCCTTCGGGGCCATGGCTGACCGGCCTCGGTCTGGCGAGCGGCGGCGTCCGGATTACGCCGGGTACCACCCGCCGGCTGCGGATATTCGCGACGACCCAGATTGCGCTCTCGTTTGTGTTGCTCGCCGGCGCGGCCATGCTCCTGGCGACGCTCGTGACGCTGCAGACGGCGGCCACCGGCTACAACATGCGCCAGGTGCTGGCGTTCGACATCCCGGCGTCAGCGACTGGCCTCGGCGGCGCGAAGGTGCTCGCCACCTATCAGGAAGCGACGCGAGCGCATCCACGCGCTGCCAGGTGTCGTGGGCGTCGCGATCGGCAGCACCGTGCCCTGGCGCGACGCCGGCCTGGCCAGCATGAAGTTCAACGCCGAAGCTGGGAAGCCCGCCAACGGCGAAGAGAATCCACCGGCCCGGATTCGGATTGTCGGACCTGGCTTCTTCGACGTGCTCGGCATCCCGATCCTGGCCGGCCGCGACTTCACCGACGATGACCGCGGCGGAAACGAGCTCGTGTCGATTGTCAGCCAGAGCCTCGCACAACGGCTGTTCCCGAATGGCGACGCGGTGAACCGGACGTTGTGGTGGTCCGATCCGACTGCCGTCCTCCTCGGGTTGATCCCCCCGCGCCGTATCGTCGGCGTGGTCGCGGACGCCGACGACGAGAACGTCGTGCAGCAACCCGCGCCGACCGTCTATCTGGCGGCTCCGCAGATGGGCATTGCCGGCCGGCTGTTCGTGCGTGCGTCAGGCGATCCGTACGCGCTCGTGCCGGCGATCACGCGCGTGATCCGCGAGATCTCTCCGGACCAGCCCGTCGAGCGTGCCGCCACGCTCGAGGACGTGCGCGCGGCCGTGCTGTCTCCTGAACGGCTGAACGCCTTCGTGTTTTCGGGGTTTGCGGGCATCGCGCTGCTCATTGCCGTCGTGGGTGTGGCCGGCGTGCTGGCGTTTTCGGTGAGCGCGCGGACGCGCGAGTTCGGCGTGCGGCTGGCCGTCGGGTCGTCGCCGCGGCGCCTCCTCGCTCGCGTCCTGTCCGAGGGCGCCGCCATCGCGGCGTTCGGCATCCTCGCCGGCGCTCTGGGCGGGGTCGCGCTGGAACGGGTGGCGCGCGCCTATGTCGAGACGGTGCGCATGCCCGGCGCGCTGCCCGTGCTGGGCGCGGCGGCACTCCTCATCGCCGCTGCGGTTGCGGCGTCGCTGACGCCGGCCGCGCGCGCGTCACGCGTGGACGTCGTGCAAGCCCTGCGATTGGAGTGATGACATGAACACGGTCAGGATAGCCGGCGTCTTCTATCTGGTCACCTTCATCACAGGCACCCTCGCGCTTCTCGTTCGCGGCCCGGTGGGTTCGACGGCGGGCTTCATCGCGGGCGCGTGCTACGTCGTGGTGACGTTGCTGCTCTACTTCGTCTTCAAGCCGGTCAGCGGGCCTCTCTCCTTGCTCGCCGCCCTGGTCAGCTTCGTGGGACTCGTCAGGCCGCTTCATCAATTCACGGGCCTGCATCCCCTCGTATTTTTCGGAGTCTATTGCCTCCTGGTTGCGTATCTCATTTTCAGGTCGACCTTCGCGCCAAACGTTTTGGCGGCGCTGATGGTGTTTGCCGGATTGGGCTGGCTGACTTTTCTGTCAGCGCCGCTGGCAGCGTTTCTGAACCCCTATAATTTCGCGCCCGGCATGATCGGCGAAGGCGCGCTGACGGTGTGGCTCCTCGTGGCTCCGGGGGAAGGGGCCCCCGGAGTGGGCAAAGCGTACCAGCCACGCCCACGGCGCGCGTCGATGTGGTGAAGGCGCTCCGGCCGGAGCAGACGCCGTGACCACGATGAAAGCCATCGTGTATCACGACTACGGCTCACCCGATGTTCTTCGATATGAGGACGTTGAAAAGCCAACCGCCGGCGACAGTGAAGTGCTGATCAGAGTTCGCGCGGCTTCCGTCAATCCATACGACTGGCACTTCATGAGAGGTACACCGTACCTCATGCGCATGCAGGCCGGGCTGCGCAAACCCAAGGCCACACGGCCAGGCGTTGATGTGGCCGGCCAGGTTGAAGCGGTTGGCGGGAACGTCACGCAGTTCAAACCAGGCGACCACGTGTTCGGGAGGTGCCGCGGGGCCCTTGCACAGTATGCGTGCGCCTCTGAGGCACGGCTGGTCATGAAGCCAAGTCGAGTGACGTTTGAGCAGGGCGCTTGCGTGCCTGTTGCGGCACTCACGGCGCTCCAGGGTCTTCGCGACAAGGGAAACGTTCAGCCAGGCCAGCGCGTCTTGATCAATGGCGCGTCGGGCGGCGTGGGCACGCTCGCCGTGCAAATCGCCAAGTGGTTCGGCGCGGATGTGACCGGCGTCTGCAGCACGACGAATGTGGAGATGGTCCGATCCATCGGCGCGGACCAGGTCATTGACTACACCCAGCAGGATTTCACCAAAGGTGGATGCCACTACGACCTCGTTTTCGACTGCGCTGGGAATCGTTCGTTGTTCGCATACAGGCGCGCCTTGAATCCCAAGGGAATCTGCGTCGTCGCCACGGGACCGGACGGACGATGGATGGGTCCTCTGGCTCGCTTGGTCAACGCGCGGGCGTTGTCACCCTTTGTGAGCCAGAACCTGGTGCCGTTCATGGCGAGGCCGAGCAAAGAGGACCTCACCACCATTTGCGAGCTCATGGAGGCCGGAACGATCACGCCGGTCATCGACAGGCGTTACACGTTGAGCGAGGCGGCCGAGGCCATTCGATATCTGGAAACAGGACGCGCTCGCGGAAAAGTCGTCGTAACGGTGGAAGGAGACCTTTGATGAAGACCTATTCCCTGCTCTTCGTCCTTGCCTTGACGGTTGTGGCATCCGCCGCCGGACCCGACGCACGATACAAGGGGCCGCGCACGGAAAACGGGCAGCCGGATTTGCAGGGCGTGTGGAACTTCAGTTCGGACGTCCCGCTCGAACGGCCGGCGTCGGCTGCCGAGAAGACCGTGTGGACGCGCGAGGACCTCGAGGCGCAGAAGGCCGCGAAGGTCAAGGCCTTCGACATGATCTCGAAGATGGTTCCCGTCGAAGCCGTGTCCCTGACGTGGCTCGACTACGAGGGCCAGATCGAGAATCTGCGCACGTCGCTCATTACCTATCCGGAAAACGGCAGGGTGCCGAAGCTGGTCGAAGGCGTCCGGCGCGTTCCCGGACCTGACGAGATCTTCGCGGCTCTCGTCGACGCCAAAGCCGCGCCTCCGACGGAGCTCCTCTCAGCCATCCTAGCGGGCGGCAAGAAGGACGGGCCGGAAGATCTCTCGTTCTCCGAACGCTGTCTCACTTTCAGCACCACTCCGTTGACACCGGGTTTCGACGGCAACTACCTGCAGATCATTCAAGCGAAAGACCACGTGGTGCTGCGGACTGAACACCAGACCAGAATTGTCCCGCTCGACGGCAGGCCTCACTTGTCCGAAAAACTGCGGAGCTGGTCCGGAGATTCGCGGGGGCACTGGGAGGGCGACACCCTCGTCGTCGAAACCAGCAACTTCAGCAGGCGCCTTCGAAGCTTTGCCGGTGCGGGCAACGCACTCGAAAAGGTCGTCACCGAGCGCTTCGCCCGCGATTCGAAGAACGCCATCGCATATGAGGCGACCATCGTTGACCCGAAGACATTCCAGGACAAGATCGTGGTCTCCCTGCCGATGGCCAAGGTCGATAGCCGGATTTACGAATCCGCGTGCCACGAGGGCAACTACAGCATGTCGAATATTCTGAGCGGCGCACGCAAGGAAGAGCTGGAGGCGGCGAAAACGAAGCCATAGCCGCGACGGGAGAAACAGTCTCGTATAACTCGTATAACATGGTCTTCATGAGACGAGCTGTTGCTGCTCTTGTACTTGGACTTGCCCTCTGCGCCACGCTGCACGCGCAGAGTACGTATCTCGATCCGCGGCCGCCGAACGCACCGCATCAGAAGCCCGCGTTCCCGGGGCAGTACCATGCACCGGAAATGAAGGCCAACGTCGCCTTCGACACGGCGACGGTCGCGTCCGGTCTTGCAGAACCCGTGGGGCATCGCGTTCCTCCCCGGCGGCAAGATGCTCGTGACCGAGCGTCCGGGCCGTCTCAGAGTGGTCAGCGCGGACGGCACGTTGTCGGCGCCGGTCGCCGGACTGCCGGCGGTCGATCCCCGCGGCCAGGGCGGTCTGCTCGGCCTGGCGCTCGATCCGGCGTTCGCCACGAACCGGCTCATCTACTGGAGCTACTCGGAGCTGCAGCCCGACGGCGCCAACAACACCGCCACGGCGCGCGGGCGCTTGGTGGACGATGCCCGGCGCCGCGGGTGGAGAACGTGCAGGTGATCTTCCATCAGGCGCCCCTCGCTCAAATCGACGCTGCACTTCGGCGGGCGGCTCGTGTTCGGCCGCGACGGCACGCTCTTCATCACGGTCGGCGATCGGTCGATCACGGAGGGGCGCATGCAGGCGCAGCGCCTCGACGGCCTGCTCGGCAAGATCGATCCGCGTCAACAGCGACGGCACCATCCCGAAGGACAACCCGTTCGTCGGGCGCGACGGCGTGCGGCCGGAGATCTGGTCGTACGGCCACCGCAACGTGCAGGCGGCGACGCTGCACCCCACGACGGGCGAGCTCTGGGAAGTCGAGCACGGGACGCGCGGCGGCGACGAGGTCAACGTCGCGCGCAAGGGCAAGGACTACGGCTGGCCGACCATCGCCTACGGGATCGAATATCAGGGCGCCGCGCATCACCGGCGACGAGCAGGCCAGGGAAGGCATGGAGCAGCCGCTCTACTACTGGGATCCGAACATCGCGCCGAGCGGCATGACGTTCTACACCGGCGATGCGTTCCCGGCCTGGAAAGACAGCCTGTTCATCGGCGGCCTGGCCGGCACGTCGCTCGTCCGTCTCACGGTGAAGGGAGACTCGATCGTCGGCGAGGAACGACTCCTGCAGGAACAGAAGGAGCGCATCCGCGACGTGGTGCAGGGTCCGGACGGCCTGCTCTACCTGCTCACCGACAGCGCGACGGGACGCATCATCAAGATATCGCCGAAGAAGTAGGCGGCGCCACTGTGAAAACAGCGCTGATCTTCATGCTGGCCGGTGCGCTGCTCGGTGTGGTGGTCGCGTCGTACGTCGTTCCCCCGGCGCTCTCGTGGTACGCGGCGCCAGGCGGCCTTTCCCAGGGCGCTCAGGTGCAGGCGATCGTCCAGATACCTGAAATCATCCGATACGCGACGACCACGCTCATGCGCGGTCAACTGATCGGCGGCGCGGCCGGCGGAATTCTGGGTCTGGTCGCGGGAATTCTGTTCGTCAGAAGAGGCGGGAGGCGAGAGCGCCAGACTGCCGCTAACGGATAGTCAGCCCTCTTCTCTAACACATGCTGATGCGCACCGCGTCGACACCTGCTAGGATCTGGCAGGTGTCTAGCCCGGAGGTTTCATGGTGGACGATCCCCTGTCTGGCCGGAAGCGCGCGAACGAAGAGAACTACTTTCAGACGAAGGAGCGCGAGCTCATCGAGCGGATACGACAGCGGGCGAAGGCCCAGCAGCAGCTGCGCGAGCTCGGCGAGAAGGTCGGAGTCACCGATCCGGAGGTGAGCCGAGAGCTCGCCGAGCTGGGATTCACGGTGGAAACGGTGAAGCTGTTGCCGCTCGTCCCGGTCCTGGAAATGGCGTGGGCGGAGGGCGGGGTGACCGACGCCGAACGGAAGATGGTCGTCGACGTCGCACGCGGGCGCGGGATCGAAGCTGGAAGCACGGCCGACCGTCAGCTCGCGGATTGGCTCGATCGGCGACCCGACGACGACGTTTTCCGCCGCGCGGGGAGGCTGATCAGCGCCCTGTTCGAGTCGGGAGGCCGCTTCGAGCTCACGCCGGACGACATCATCAAGTACTGCGAGGCGATCGCCGAAGCGTCGGGCGGCCTCTTCGGGATTCGACGCGTCTCGTCCGACGAACGCGCGACGCTCAGTCGCATTACGAACGAGATCACGAGCCGGCAGAAGTAGGTCGCCGGGATTCTGTTCGTCAGGAAAAGGCTGGCACTCTCACTCATCGCGTTGGCCATTGCCATGACGTGACGCGTTCGTCCTCGCCGCACAATGCTGTTTCCCCGAACTTCTTCTCGAGTGTGATCGCGTGGCACTCGGGAACCGGTAGGAGAGCATCGATGAGTGCCGGCGCATGAGAGACAACCAGAACCTGGGATCGCTCGGCCGCGTGAGCAATGAGGCGTCCCAGGGCTGGAAGCAGATCGGGGTGGAGACTCGTTTCTGGTTCGTTGAGGACGAGCAAGCCCGGCGGGCGCGGGGTCAGAAGCGCAGCGACCCACAGCAAGTATCGCAAGGTGCCATCGGAAAGTTCGGCCGCCTTCAACGGCCGAAGCAGCCCGTGCTGCTGCATTTCAACTTCGAACCACCCATTGCCGAAGCTCACGGCAACGCGACCACCGGGAAACGCATCGTTGATCGCCCGGTCGAGCGCCTCGCCATCCCCAATCTGCCGGATTGTTTGAAGCGCCGCGGCTAGATCCGCACCGTCGTCGCTCAAAATGGGAGTGTGCGTGCCGATCTGTGGAAGCCGCGCGGGAGCCGTCGCGTCTGTCCGAAAATGATCGTAGAAGCGCCACGCGCGCATCTCCTCGCGCAACATGAGCATCTCCGGCGTCGCTCGCGGATCCGAGCAGTGCGTCATCATGCTGTCGAACGTGGCCAGGCTATGCGTGAGGATTGACCAGTCCTTGCCTTCGCGGGTCTTGACGAGCGATCCGCGGCGATCCACAAGCACTGCCGACGGTCGAAGCGTTTGTCCATTCCAGATGCATTCGCGCTTGATCTCAGGATCGTGTCCGAATGCTCCACTCGGAGGCGGTGGAAGGCCCAGATCGATCGCGTAGCTGAAGTCGTCACCTGCGAACCCGAGCCGCAAGCTGACCGGGTTCTTGCGGACGGCACCTTGAACCGGGTGTTCACCCCGGAGGACCGCGCGTGAAAGCGTCTCGGGACCCGCCCACAACGTTGACTGCAATCCCCCTTCTCGGGCGAGCGACGGAATCACCCGACCTTGCGCTGTTTCGGCCAGCAGGCGAAGGGCGCGATACAGATTCGACTTGCCGCTTCCGTTCGGACCAGTCACGAGATTCAGCCGTTCAAGCGGCATGACGAGATCACGCAGCGACCGATAGCCCGAAACCGCAAGTGTGTTGAGCATCAGCTATGGGGATGCCGGCGCCCCCCGCTGGACGAGTACCAACGCGGTTGGCGCCACCCGCGTCACGAAGCCGTGATCTAGAGCCGCGACACAGCCGACTTCAGCAGCGCGATCACCTGATCCTTCTTCTCGCGCGCGACAAATCCGTCGAGGTGCACCTCGAGGATGCGGCCTTTGAGCGATGCGGTCGCACTCGCATAGAGGGGCGAGTCGGACTTGAACACGGCGGCTTCGCCGACGTCCGAGACGACCGCATCGGCCGTCCCGGCTTTGACCGACTCCTGGAGCCGCTGCTTGATCTGGTCCGGGCTCATACCGGGGAAAATCCGGGACGCCTCGTTGACGATGACGTCGAGTGTGAAGCGGTCGACGCCGACACCCCATGTGTATCGACAGGTCGCGGAGCCGAAGGCCTGGAGCGAGCTCGAGACGCCCGCGTCGATGCTCGCCTTCGGCGCGAGCGGCTGAATCTCGGCGACCGTCAGCAGCACGCACGGGTTCATCGCCTGGGCGGAAACAGTGCCGTCACTGCCTCCGGGGCTCGACACTCCGGTACCGACCATTGCCAGCCCCAGCACGAATGCAGAGGCGAAGCGGTATCCATTCGGTGGACGACGAGGACGCCGTGAAGTGTTCATGATGTCCATATTGTGCGGCAAAAACGACGGCGGCGCACGACCCGAATCGACGACTCGGCGGCCGGCCCCGACCTCCGGTATTCCGGAGGCCCTTCCGACACTTCGGAGGACGCCTCAGCAACCGTGTGCCCACGCCTCGTCTTCCGCAGGTAGGTCGCTCGGTTGGCCTGAATCGGCTCGAGCATTCAGCCGGAACGTGGTACTGCACTTGCTACGCGTCACAGGCAGCATTCATGTTCACGCAAATGGGGACTACGAGCGCTTCGCCGCTGCGAATTATTCCGCAGACGGACGAGGTAATTCGCTTAGCCTAGGATTTCGTCCTGAAACAGGAGTTCTGCCATGTCCGGTCAGTCCACTCGTCTCGAACGGGATCTGCTGGGTGAGAAAGCCGTGCCTGCCGACGCCTACTACGGCGTCCAGACGGCGCGCGGCCTCGAGAACTTCCACATTTCTGGTGTGGAGCTTCGGCTCTATCCCGATCTGATTGCTGCCTTCGCCATGGTGAAGATGGCCGCCGCGCGCGCGAACGTCGACTGCGGCCAGTTCAGCAAAGAGATTCTCAAAGGCATCGAAGGCGCGTGCCAGGAGCTCGTCGACGGGAAGCTCCACGACCAGTTCCGTCTCGACATGTTCCAGGGCGGCGCGGGCACCTCGACGAACATGAACGCCAACGAGGTGATTGCCAACCGGGCGCTCGAGCTGATGGGACACAAGAAAGGCGAATACCAGCACTGCGATCCGCACGACCACGTGAACGCGTCGCAGTCGACGAACGACGCGTACCCGACATCGCTCCATATCGGGCTCGCGCTCGGCAACAAGCGCGTGGTCGCGGCCATCAACGAGCTGATCGCGTCGTTCCGGGCAAAAGGGGTGGAGTTCGACAAGATTCTGAAGATGGGCCGCACCCAGCTCCAGGACGCGGTGCCCATGACGCTCGGCCAGGAATTCAAGGCGTTTGGCGAAACGCTGGCCGGCGAGGTCCGCGCGCTCGAGGCCATGCAGCGGGTGGTGTGCGAAGTCAACATGGGCGCGACGGCGATTGGCACCGGTCTCAATGCGCCTGAGGGATACGCCCAGAAGTGCACGGCACATCTCGCCGCCATCACCGGGCTGCCCGTCTATCTTGCCTCCGACCTGATCGAAGCGACGCAGGATACACAGGCGTTCGTGCTCTATTCGTCCTGCATGAAGAGCCTGGCGATCAAGCTCTCGAAAGTCTGCAACGACTTGCGGCTGCTGTCATCGGGCCCGCGGTGCGGACTGCGCGAAATCAATCTCCCGCCGAAGCAGCCGGGCTCGTCGATCATGCCGGGAAAAGTGAATCCGGTCATTCCGGAGGTCGTCAACATGGTCTGCTTCCGCGTCATCGGCAGCGACCAGACGGTCTCCATGGCGGCCGAAGCCGGTCAGCTGCAGCTGAACGTCTTCGAGCCGGTCATCGCGGCCTGCCTGTTCGAGGCGCAGACGATGTTCATCAACGCGGCGCGGACGCTGCGCGTGCACTGCGTCGACGGCATTACCGCAAACCCCGAGGTCTGCCGCCACTACGTCGAATACAGCATCGGCACGGTCACCGCGCTGAACCCGGTCATCGGCTACGAGCGCTCGACCGAGTTGGCCGCCGAAGCGCAGAAGACCGGTCGCGGCATCCTGGAAATCATCCGCGAACGGAAGATTCTCACCGAGCAGCAGATCGCCGACGTCCTTGATCCGATGAAGATGACGGGGCAGAGCCGTCCCTCGTGATCCGAACCGCCGCCGTGGTCCTCGTCGCTCTCTCGCTGGCGCCGGTTGTCGGCGTCGGCGTGGGACCGGCCGTGCAGGAGACGCCGGCGGCCGAAGGCTGGAGGACGTTCACGGGCACCTGGTCGGCGCGCGGGCAGCGACAGACGATTCCCACGGAAGGCGGCCGCGTCGCGGCCATCGTCCACCTGTCTGGCGCGATCGTGCTCGCGAAGGGGACCGAGCTCGGCAGCGGCATGCTCGCCGAAGCGATCGCCTTTGACGATGGTCGAACCCTCGGCGTCGGCCGGGCGGTCTGGACCGACGCACGCGGGGATCGCCTGTTCAGCGAGTTGAAGGGCGAACCGATCGCCACGGGCCGCCGGATCCGCGGAACGATCACCGGCGGCACGGGACGCTACGACGGCGCGATCGGCGAGTACGAGCTGACCTGGCAGTACGTCGCGCGAGACGGCGACGATGCTGATGTTATCCAAGGACGCGCGGTCGACCTGCGGGGACGGATCCGGAAGGGCGCACCATGACGACGTCCGCCGCGAGACGAGCCGTCGTCGCACCCGCGCTGATTGCGTTGGCGGTCGTCGCGACGTGGTTCATGCCGCCGCCGCAAGGGCTGACGGTTCAGGCGTGGCGGGTCTTCGTGCTCTTCGCGGGGGCCATCGTCTGCGTGGTGACGAGCGCCCTTCCCATTCTGACGGCCTCGGTCCTTGCTGTCGCGGCCGCGGTGCTCACAGGACTCCTGACGCCGGCGAAGGCCTATGCCGGCTTTGCCAACGCCACAATCCTTCTCATCGTGCTGGCTTTTCTGGTGGCGCGATCGGTCGTGAAATGCGGCCTTGGCGCCCGGATTGGCCATCTGCTCGTCAGCCGTTTCGGTCGGTCCACGCTGGGGTTGTCCTACAGCATCTTCCTGGTCGATGGGATCATCGCTCCGGCGTTTCCGAGCAACACGGCTCGCTCGGGCGTCATCTTCCCCCTGGCATTCTCGCTGGCCGACGCGGCGGGTGCGAAACCCGGCGACGACAGCCGCCGGCGTCTTGGGGCCTTCCTGATGTTTTCCGGCATCGTGAGCCTGAGCCTCTCCTCCGCTTTGTGGCTGACGGCGATGGCCGCCAATCCCCTGGGCACCGAGATTGCCAGAACGTTCGGCGTCGAAATCGGATTCGGTCAGTGGCTGCTCGCGGCATCCGTTCCGACACTAGCTGGCATGGTGCTGATGCCGCTGCTGTTGTACCGGGTGATGAAGCCGGAGCTGACGTCCACGCCCGAGGCGCCCGCGGCCGCCCGCGCCGCGCTCTCCGCACTCGGACCGCTGGCGCGCGACGAGAAGGTGGTGCTGGTCGCCTTCGTCGGGATGGTCGCGCTCTGGGCGTCCGCGGCGACGCTGCAGCTCGATTCGACGGCGGTCGCGTTTCTCGGACTCGGAGGCCTTCTGGCATCCGGCGTGCTGACGCTTGAAGACATCAGGCACGAGGGCGACGTGCTGGCGACGTTCATCTGGTTCGCGGTGCTCTTCACGTTGAGCGGCCAGCTGAACGAGCTCGGATTCATGGGGTTCCTCGGACAACGTCTCGCCGACGCCATGGGTGGATTCTCGCCGGCTGCCGCCGGCCTGACGCTCGTCGTGGGGTACGTGCTGCTGCACTACGTCTTCGTCAGCCAGACAGCACATCTCCTCGCGCTCTTCGGGGTGTTCCTCGACGTCGGCGTCAAGCTCGGCGTGCCGGCCGCGCCCCTCGCGTTTCAATTGCTGTGTGCGACGAACTACTTCTCGGCGATCACGCCGCAGGGTTCGAGCGCGAACCTCCTGTTTGCCGGAAGCGGATACCTGTCTCAACGGGATCTCTACCGGCTGGGCGCATTGATGACGACGTGCAACATGCTGATCTACCTGATCATCGGAACGCCTTGGTTCCGACTGGTGCTACGATGACTCGGGCGTCCCGCAATCGACGAATATCAAGACGAGGTTCATCATGCTGAAGCAACCACGACAGAGATCGATCTCACTCCTGGGGATTGTTGCGTTGGCGTTCACGGTGTCCACGGCCCGCGCAGCCTCCGCCCAAACGGCCGCCCCCGCGAAGGCGCCCACGGTGGTCGTGCTGGCGACCGGCGGAACAATCGCAGGCGCCGCGGGCAGCGACGTGCAGGCGGCGTACAAGTCCGGGCAGGTCGGCGTGGAGCAGCTTCTCGCTGCTGTGCCGCAAGCCAAGAAGCTGGCGACGTTGCGCGGCGAGCAGATTTCGAACATCGGTTCGCAGGACATGAACGACGAGGTCTGGCTCAAGCTCGCCAAACGCATCAACGAACTGACCGCGCAAAACGACGTGACCGGCGTGGTGATCACGCACGGCACCGACACCATCGAGGAAACGGCATATTTCCTGAACCTGGTCGTCAAATCGCGCAAGCCGGTGGTCCTGACAGCCGCGATGCGTCCCTCGACGGCCCTGTCGGCAGACGGCCCGCTGAACTTCTACAACGCCGTCGCCGTGGCGGCCAACAAGGACGCGGCCGGACGAGGCGTGCTCGTCGTCGCCAACGACTGGATTCACGGAGCGGCCTCGCTGACCAAGACGAGCACGACGGCGGTGCAGACGTTCTTGTCGCCGCTGTCCGGCCTCATCGGTACCGTTGCCTATGGCACTGCCGAGTTCTATCGCGGCCCGGTCGGCCGGCACACGGCTGACTCGGAGTTCTCGCTCACAGGCGTCACGCAGCTCCCGCGGGTCGACATCGTCATGGCCTACGCGAACATGGACGGCGCGCTCATCGACGCGGCCGTTGCGGCGGGCGCCAAGGGCGTCGTCATTGCGGGCGTCGGCAACGGCAATCTGACGGAGGCCGCGGTCAAGACGCTGGCGAAGCACGCCAAGAACGGCATCGTGTGCGTGCGTTCCTCGCGCGTGACGACAGGCGTCATCGGCCGCAACGTGGAGCTCGACGACGACAAGCTGGGATTCGTAGCGGCGCTCGAACACAACCCACAGAAGGCTCGGGTGCTGCTGCGTCTGGCGCTGCTCAAGCAGCGGTCGGCGACGGACATCCAGCGGCTGTTTACGCAGTACCTGAATCTGGTGCTCCACTAGAGGGCACAACAGGAATCGGGGCGCGAAAAACCCATGAACGGCACGACGCGAGCGGCCGCAGTGGCATGGCTGATCACGGCTGTGTACTACTTCTATCAGGTACACGCTGCGATCGGCCCCGGCCGTCATGATGCCGCAGCTGTCGGATGCGTTCGGCCTGAGCACGACGGCCGTGGCGTCGATGGTCGGCATTTTCTACTACGGCTACTCCCCGTTCAGCCTCGTCGCGGGCGCGGCCATGGACGGACTCGGGCCGCGCAAGGTCGTCCCGATCGGTGCCGCAGCGGTCGGCGTCGGCGCGATGCTGTTCGCCACCGGCAACACTCAGCTGGCGAGCATCGGGCGGTTTCTCCAGGGCGCTGGAGGCGTCTTCGCGCTGGTGGGCGCCACCTACATCGCGACGACGAACTTCCCCGCCTCGCGTGCCGCCACGCTCATCGGCGCCACGCAGATGTTCGGCATGGCCGGCGGGTCGGCCGGCCAGTTTGTCGTGGGACCCATCATCGCCGCGGGGATCGGCTGGAGCACGTTCTGGCTCGTCATGGGCATCGGGGGACTGGTGATCTGTGCGGCTCTCTTCGTGATGCTGCCCGAGGATCGGACGCAGGGTCCGCGCGCAGACTGGCTGAAACATGCGGGGCGCATGCTCGTCGTGGTGTTCCGGAATCCACAGTCGATCCTCTGCGGGATGATCTCGGGCCTGCTGTTCATCCCGACGACAATCTTCGACATGATTTGGGGTGTCCGCTATCTGCAGGAAGCTCGCGGACTCGACTACGGGTCGGCGGTCATGCATTCGGCCGCGGTCCCGCTCGGATGGATCATCGGCTGCCCGCTGCTCGGACTGCTATCGGATCGGATCGGTCGCCGCAAGCCGGTGATCACGGCCGGGGCCATCGTCCTGCTTGCGTGCCTCGCGTGGATCCTGTACGGCGCCGCGGACGTGTTCCCACCTTACTCCGTCGGTCTCGTCGCCGGATTGGCGTCGGGCGCCGCGATGCTCCCCTACACCGTGATCAAGGAGGCCAACCGGCCCGAAGCGAGCGGGACGGCCACGGGCGTCGTGAACTTCCTGAACTTCACGTTCAGCGCCGTCCTGGGACCGGTGTTTGCCTGGATCCTGCTGAGCGTCAGCGGCGGAGCCTCACGGATGAGCGCGGAGCATTATCAAACGGCGTTCGAACCGCTGTTGTACGGCGTCGGCCTGGCGATCGTGCTGGTGTTTTTTCTGAAGGAAACAGGACCCGCGGTTCGCCGCGCGGTCCCATGACGAACGCGAGGGACTGTGGCTCACGCAACCGGAACCGGAAAGTACGAGCTGCTGCTCGAGCGCTGCCGCAGCCTCGAGCCCGTGCCGACGGCCGTGGCGCATCCCTGTGAGGAAACGGCCCTGGCCGGCGCGCTCGAGGCCGGCGCGAAGAAACTGATCACGCCGATTCTCGTCGGGCCCGCCGCGAAGATCCGCGAGGTGGCGAAGAAGAGCGGCCTCGATCTGGGAAGCACCAGGATCGTCGATGCTCCGCATAGCCACGCGGCCGCGGCGACAGCCGTCGCCATGGTCCGCGAGCGGCGAAGCGGAGCTGCTGATGAAAGGCAGCCTGCACACGGACGAGCTTCTGGGCGCGGTGATCGCGAGGGAAACGGGGCTGCGCACCGGCCGCCGGCTCAGTCACGTGTTCGTCATGGACGTGCCGACGTATCACAAGGTCCTCATCGTCACCGACGCGGCGATCAACATCGCGCCGACGCTGGAAGACAAGGTCGACATCTGCCAGAACGCCATCGATTTCGCGGTCTCTCTTGGCGTGAAGAGGCCCAAGGTCGCCATCCTGGCGGCGGTCGAGACCGTCAACTCGAAGATGCCCGCGACGATCGACGCCGCTGCCCTGTGCAAGATGGCGGATCGCCGGCAGATCACGGATGGCATTCTCGACGGTCCGCTGGCCTTCGACAATGCGATCAGCAAAGAAGCCGCGAAAATCAAAGGCATCGAGTCGGAAGTCGCCGGAGACCCCGACATCCTGCTGGTTCCCGACCTCGAGTCGGGAAACATGCTGGCCAAGCAGCTGATCTTTCTCGCGAACGCCGACAGCGCGGGCCTGGTGCTCGGCGCCCGGGTGCCGATCATCCTGACCAGCCGCGCGGACAGCGTGCGATCGAGGATCGCGAGCTGCGCCGTGGCGGCGCTCGCGGCGCATGCCCGGCGTCAATCGTTTCAGAGCGCCACGTAGTGAAGCGGAGTTTACACGGATGAACGACTATGCGGTCGTGCTCAACGCCGGTTCATCGAGCCTCAAGTTCTGCATCTACCAGAGGCCGGCGAGCGAGGCGTGGCGGCTCGAAGCACGAGGTCAGATCGAAGGCATTGGCACGTCACCGCGGTTCTCCGCGAAGAATGGCGCCGGCGAACGTCTGGCCGCCGTGGACGACGAAGCGCTCGACAAAGCGGTGGTGCGCGACGGTCGAGGTGCGCTCGATGCGCTCGCCGGCTGGCTGCGCTCGACGTACGGCGGCGCGAACGTGCTCGGCGTCGGCCACCGCGTGGTACACGGCGGACCCCGTTTTACCGGTCCCACAATCATCACACCGCAGGTGCTCGACGAGCTCAGAACGCTCGTGCCGCTCGCGCCCCTTCATCAGCCGCACAACCTCGCGGCGATCGAAGCCGTCGCCGAGCGGCTGCCCGTGTCCCGCAGGTCGCCTGCTTCGACACGAGCTTTCACCGCGGACAGCCGGCCGTCGCCGAAGTCGTTCCCCTGCCGCGCGACATCTGCGCCGGGGGCGTACAGCGTTATGGCTTCCACGGCCTTTCGTACGAGTACATCGCGTCGGTGCTTCCCGACGTGGCTCCCGACATCGCGCACGGACGCGTCATCGTCGCGCATCTGGGAAGCGGCGCCAGTCTCTGCGCCATGCGGGACCGAAAGAGCATGGACAGCACTCTGGGGTTCACGGCGCTCGATGGGCTCTGCATGGGCACGCGACCCGGAGCGCTCGATCCCGGAGTGGTCCTCTACCTCTTCCAGAACCTCGGGCTCACGGCCAAGGACGTGGAGGCCATCCTCTACAAGAAGTCGGGTCTGCTCGGCATCTCCGGAACGAGCAACGACATGCGCGACCTGCTGGCCAGCAGCGAACCGTCCGCGCGGCTGGCGGTCGACTATTTCGTCTACCGCGCGGCCAAGGAAATCGGCGCGCTCGCCGCTGTGCTGGGCGGAATCGACGCCCTGGTGTTCACCGCCGGCATCGGCGAGAACTCGCCCGAGATCCGGAGCCGGATTTGCGCCGCGTCCGCCTGGCTCGGCATCGACATGGACCCGGAGGCGAACCGCGAAGGGCGCCCGCGGATCTCTCGATCGGGAAGCCGCGTCTCGGCCTGGGTGATCCCGACCAACGAGGAACTGATCATCGCGCGACACACCGGCGCGATGCTGGGACTCGTCGAGGGCCGGCAGCCGGCGCGGTTGTAGGAGCGGACTGAAGTGTCGGGCAGCGGCCTGAGGACATCCATCGAGACGAAGGTGAGGAGCTGACATGGCGAGCAGGCGGCGGATGACCGTAGACGGAAACGAAGCGGCCGCGTCGGTCGCGTATCGCGCCAGCGAGACGATTGCGATCTATCCGATCACGCCGAGCAGTCCGATGGCGGAGGTCTGCGACGAGTGGGCGAGCCGCAAGCGGCCCAACCTCTGGAACGCCATTCCGGAGATGGCGGAGATGCAGTCGGAGGCGGGGGCGGCCGGCGCCGTCCACGGCGCGCTGCAGGCCGGCGCGCTCTCGACGACGTTCACGGCGTCGCAGGGACTGCTGCTGATGATCCCCAACATGTACAAGATCGCGGGCGAGCTGACGCCGTTCGTGATGCACGTGGCGGCGCGCACGCTCGCCACGCATGCCCTGTCGATCTTCGGCGACCACTCCGACGTCATGGCCTGCCGGCAGACCGGTTTCGCCCTGCTCTGCTCGAACTCCGTCCAGGAAGCGCACGACATGGCCGCCGTGGCCCACGCGGCGACGCTCGAGACGCGACTCCCGTTTCTGCACTTCTTCGACGGGTTCCGCACGTCGCACGAGGTCGCGAAGATCGAAGAGCTCAGCGACGACGATCTCCGCTCGCTCATCTCGGAATCGCTGGTCTTCGCGCACCGCCAGCGCGGGCTGACGCCGGACCGGCCGGTCCTGCGCGGCACGGCGCAGAATCCCGACGTCTTCTTTCAGGCGCGCGAAGCGCAGAATGGGTTCTACGACGTGTGTCCCGACGTCGTCGCGCGGACGATGGAGTCGTTCGCCGCGCTGACCGGCCGCCGCTACGGCCTGTTCGAGTATGTCGGGGATCCGGCCGCCGATCGCGTGATCGTGCATCATGGGATCGGGCGCCGAAACCGTGCACGAAACGGTCGACTACCTGACGGCTCGCGGCGAAAAGGTGGGCGTGCTGAAGGTCCGGCTCTATCGCCCGTTCGCACCAGCAGGCGTTCCTCGCCGCGCTGCCGAAGACCGTCCGCACGCTCGCCATCCTGGATCGGACGAAGGAGCCGGGGGCGCCGGGCGACCCGCTCTATCTCGACGTCACGACGGCGCTCGCCGAAGCGCATGCGGAGGGCGTCTCGCCGTTCGCCGTGCCGCCGCGCCTGGTCGCCGGCCGGTACGGGCTGTCGTCGAAAGAGTTCACGCCCGCGATGATCAAGGGCATCTTCGACAACATCGCGAAGGACAAACCCAAGCACCACTTCACCGTCGGCATCGTCGACGACGTGACGCACCTGTCGCTGCCGTGGGATCCGTCGTTTCAAACCGAGTCCGACGATGTGTCGGCGTCCGTGTTCTACGGGCTCGGCGCGGACGGCACGGTCGGGGCCAACAAGAACTCGATCAAGATCGTCGGCCAGGAAACCGAGCTCTTCGCGCAGGGGTACTTCGTCTACGACTCGAAGAAATCGGGCGCGATCACCGTCTCGCATCTGCGCACGAGCAAGAAGCCGATCCGATCCGCGTACCTGGTGAACCGCGCCGGCTTCGTCGCCTGTCATCAGTTCGAATTCGTCGACAAGATCGACGTCCTCGAACAGGCCGCGCCGGGCGCCGCGTTTCTGTTGAATGCGCCGTTCCCCGCCGACGAGGTGTGGGATCAGCCTGCCGACGGAGATGCAGGAACAGATCGTCGAGAAGAAGATCCGCTTTTTCGCGATCGACGCCTACGAGCTCGCCAAGCGCTCCGGCATGGGGTCGCGCATCAACACCATCATGCAGACGTGCTTCTTCTCGATCTCGGGGATCCTCCCCGCGCGACGAAGCGATCAAGCACATCAAGAAGTCGATCGAGAAGAGCTACGGCAAGCGCGGGCCCGAGGTCGTGCGCCGCAACTGCGAGGTCGTGGACCAGGCGCTCGCGCACCTGCACGAGATCACGGTGCCGGCCTCGGCCACCTCACGGCGCGCGCGCCCGCCGCTCGTGTCGGACAAGGCGCCGGATTTCGTCCAGAAGGTGACCGCGGTCATCCTGGCCGGAAAGGGCGACCTGCTGCCGGTCAGCGCGTTCCCCATCGACGGCACCTGGCCGATGGCGACGGCGAAATGGGAGAAGCGCAACCTCGCGCTCGAGATCCCGGTCTGGGACTCGAAGATCTGCATCCAGTGCAATCAGTGCGCGCTCGTCTGCCCCCACGCGGCCATTCGCGCGAAGGTCTACGACGAAAGCGAGCTGTCGGGTGCGCCGCCGACGTTCAAGTCGACGCTGTTCAAGGGCAACGAGCACAAGGGCAAGCACTTCACGATTCAGGTCGCGCCGGAGGACTGCACGGGCTGCAACCTGTGCGTCAACGTCTGCCCGGCCAAGGATCGCACCAATCCGAAGCACAAGGCGATCGACATGCACCCGCAGGCGCCGCTGCGCGAGGCGGAGCGCGCGAACTACGACTTCTTCCTCTCCGTCCCCGAGCTGGATCGGACGACGATGACGAAGTTCGATCACAAGAGCTCGCAGTTTCTCGAGCCGCTGTTCGAATACTCGGGCGCCTGCGCGGGGTGCGGCGAGACGCCGTATCTCAAGCTGCTCACGCAGCTCTTCGGCGACCGGCTGCTCATGGCCAACGCGACCGGCTGCTCGTCGATTTACGGCGGCAATCTGCCGACGACGCCGTATACGACGAACAGCGACGGCCGGGGCCCCGCGTGGTCGAACTCGCTCTTCGAGGACAACGCGGAGTTCGGGTTCGGCTTCAGGATGGCGCTCGATGCACACGTGCGCCAGCGCGCGGCGTCTCGTCCAGCAACTCGCGTCACAGATCGGCGACGGACTGGCCACGGCGCTCCTGGACGCGGATCAGTCGAGTGAGGCCGGCATCGCGTCGCAGCGCGAGCGCGTCGTGGCCCTGCGGCAGAAGCTGGCCGGCGTGAAGGTCGACGAAGCCCGCCGCCTGGAGACGTTCGCCGACTATCTGGTGAAGAAGAGCGTCTGGCTGATCGGCGGCGACGGCTGGGCGTACGACATCGGATACGGTGGCCTCGATCACGTGCTCGCGAACCGGCGCGACGTCAACATCCTCGTGATGGACACCGAGGTGTACTCGAACACCGGAGGCCAGGCGTCGAAGGCCACACCGCTCGGCGCGTCCGCCAAGTTCGCGGCCTCGGGCAAGCCGGTCGGCAAGAAGGATCTCGGTCTGCTCGCGAACATGTACGGGCACGTCTACGTCGCGAAGGTCGCGTTCGGCGCCAAGATGGCGCAGACGGCGCAGGCGTTCGTCGAGGCGGAGTCGTACCCGGGCCCGTCGCTTGATCATCGCCTACAGCCACTGCATCGCGCACGGATACGACATGGCGCAGGGTGCGTCGCAACAGAAGCTGGCCGTGGATTCCGGCGTCTGGCCGCTGTACCGGTTCGATCCGCGCCGGATTCCCCAGGGCGAAGCGCCTCTGCACCTGGACTACGGTCCGCCGAAGGCGAAGGTCGCCGACTACCTGCGCAACGAATCGCGGTTCCGGATGGTCGAGCGCGCCGATCCCGCCCGCTACAAGATGTTCGTCGAGGAGTCGCAGGCGGCAGCCGAACGCCGGTATGCCGTGTACCAGCAACTGGCGGGCATCAAGGTTCCGGCGTTCGAGGCCGCAGCCCAGCCCGCGTCTCCAGACGCCAAGGAGAAGTGATGGATCTCAGCACCACGTGTCTCGGGAAGCGCCTGCCCCATCCGCTGGTCGTCGGCGCCGGACCGCTCGGCGACGATCTCGACACCGTCAAGGCGCTCGAAGACGCCGGCGCGGCGATGCTGGTGCTCCGCTCGCTGTACGAAGAGGAAATCATCGGCGAACAGATGGACGCCTTCTTCAACCTCGACGGTCACAGCGATGCCTTCAGCGAAGCCGGCTCTTTCGAGGCGGAATCCGAGATGTCGCTGGGGCCCGACGAGTACCTCGAGCATCTGCGCCAGGTCAAACGCGCGGTCGGTATTCCGGTGATCGCATCGCTCAACGGGGTCACGGCGGGCGGCTGGATCTCCTACGCGAAGCTGCTCGAAGACGCCGGCGCGGACGGCCTCGAGCTGCACCTGTATCACGCCGCCAGCGACATGACCATGAGCGCCGCGGATGTCGAACGGCAGGCCATCGACACCCTGCGCGAGGTGAAGCGCGCCGTGAAGATGCCGGTGGCCGTCAAGGTGGCGCCGCTCCTCACCGCCTTTGCGAACTTCGCCAGGCAGCTCGACACGGCCGGCGCCGACGGGCTCGTGCTCTTCACGCGCTTTCACCGGGCCGACATCGACATCGAGGAGCTCGAGATCGTCCGGTCGCTGCCGCTGTCGGATTCCTCGGACCTGTCGCTTCGCCTGCGCGGCACGGCGGCGCTCGCCGGACGCGTCAAGGCGTCGCTGGCGATCACCGGCGGCATCCACACCGGGATCGACGTCATCAAGGCGACGATGGCCGGCGCGCATGCCACGCAGATGGTGTCGGCGCTGCTTCGCCACGGCCCGGACCATCTGCGCACGGTCCGCCGGGAGATCGAGTCGTGGATGCAGGAGCACGAGTGGACGTCGCTCAACGAGATGCGCGGCAACATGAGCCTCGAGCGGATCCCGGATCCCGCGGCGTACGAACGCGCGAATTTCCGGATGGCGCTGCGATGACGCGGCGAAGGAGGCCGTCACGATGAACCTGCGATGGTGGTGGCTCGCGCCGATGTCGTGTGGCTGGTGGCTGTCACGGTTGCCGTGCACGCCGGCGGGCGTGACGCAGGCCGGCGACCCGGCCGGGCCTCGACTCTCCGTCGCCCGGACGTCGCCAGCCGGCGGCACAGCAGTCGGCGCCGCCCGCCGGCTACGCGGGAAGCGACACGTGCGAAGTGTGCCACTCGGACAAGGCGCGACTCGCTCAAAGGCACGCCGCACGCGCAGGCGAAGAACCCGCGCACGCCGGCCGCGGCCCACGGCTGCGAGAGCTGTCACGGCCCGGCCAGGCGCACGTCGACGACGACGCGAAAGGGCACATCCGAAGTTCGGGCAGATCGAAGCCCGCCGAGATGAACGAGACGTGCCTGGCCTGTCACAACCGCGGCAATCACGCGGGATGGGAGGGCAGCGGGCACGAGCGCCGCAATCTCTCGTGCAGCACGTGCCACAGCGTGCACAGCCCGAAGTCGCCGGAACGTCAGCTGGTCAAGGCGACCGCAGACCGCAGCTCTGCGCCACGTGCCACCGGCTGCAGGTGACCAAGACCGAGCGCGCCGTGGCGCATATGCCGGTGCGCGAGGGCAAGATGTCGTGCAGCTCCTGCCACAACCCGCACGGCTCGATCAGCAACGTCAAGAATCTGAAGACGGGCAGCTCTGTCGCCGAGCTGTGCACGAGCTGTCATACGGAGATGCGCGGACCGATGCTCTTCGAGCACGCGCCCGTGCGCGAGAATTGCGCCACCTGCCACGACCCGCACGGCTCGTCGAACGATCGCATGCTGGTCGTCCGCATGCCGATGCTCTGCCAGCGCTGCCACATCGCCAGCAGGCATCCGGCGACGCTCTACGACAAGGACCAGATCACCACCAACAAGAGCAACCGGATGTTCGGTCGATCGTGCGTGAACTGCCACTCGAACATTCACGGCTCGAACCATCCGTCGGGCCAGTTCTTCATGCGGTAACGGGAGACACGAACATGCGACGCCTCTCGTTCATTTCGCTGATCCTTCTCGTTGGCGCCGCCGCCGCGCCGCAGCGGGCGCTGGCCCAGGCGGGAACGCCGCCGCCGGCGCAGACGCCGGCACAACCGGCCGCCGCGTCTCCAACCGCGGCCGACGATACGTCGCGCAGCCTGTTCGAGCTGACCGACCGGGAGCTCTTCATCGGCGGCCGCGTGACCAGCATCGACGGCGACCCGGCGCGCTTCCAGCGCTACCAGGACGTCCGCGACGGACTGCTCTTCTCCGGCTTCCGCTACTCGTTCGCGCCGCCCGACGGCACCTACACCTTCAAGGCGCGCGCGAACAACGTCGGCTGGCGCGATCAGGAGTACTTCGCCGACTACAACCGCGCCGGGAAGCTGTCGGTCACCGGGGGCTACCAGCAGATCCCGCAGTTCTACAGCGTCGACACGATGACGCCCTATACGGGCAGCGGCGGCACGCTGCGTCCTCGACGACGCGACGCAGCGCGCGATCCAGAGCGGGCAGGCCAATCTCAACGCCTACGTCCCGATCGCGCCGCAGTTCGATCTGCGCGAGCGGCGCGACATCGGGCGCGTCGACGTCGTCGCCACGCCGACGCCGAAGCTCGACGTCACGGCCAGCTTCACCACGCAGAAGCACGGCGGCGAGCTGCCGTGGGGCGCCAGCTTCGGCTTCAGCAACGACGTCGAGGTGCCGCTGCCCTACGACTCGCGGGCCAACGACTTCACGATCGGCACCGAGTGGACGAACACGAAGAACATGCTGCGCGTCGCCTACAGCGGATCGTGGTTCGACAATCTCGCCGACCCGCTCGTCTGGGACAGCCCGCTGCGCCTCGACGACGCGTCGGGCGCGCCGGGACGCGGCCGCATGTCGCTGTGGCCGTCGAACTCGGCGCAGACGATCAGCTTCGGCGGCTACACCAAGCTGGCGCACAAGACGCAGGTCACCGGCTTCTTCTCCTACGGCCTGTGGAGCAACGACGAGCCGCTGCAGCCGTTCACGATCAATTCGGCGCTGGCGCCGATTGCGCTGCCGCGCGCCAACGCCGACGCCGAAGCGCACGTGTTCTCGACGAACCTGAACCTGACGTCGCACCCCACCACCGACTGGCGGTTCGGCGCGCGCTTCCGCAATTACACCTACGCCAATCACATGCCGGCGACGAGCATCACGCAGTACGTCACCTACGATTCGAGCGTCGTCGACGACGCCCACCGGCGGTCCCGATCTCTACGCCCACGACCGGACCACGTTCGACGCCGACGCGACGTGGGACAAGCTGAAGCCGCTCGCGCTGACCGTCGGCTACACGCACAACGGCAACGGCTACGACGCGCGGATCTTCCAGTCGAGCGGCGAGGACGTGTTCCGCGTGTCGGCCGACGCGGTGGGATCCTCCTGGGCCACCTTCCGCGTGCAATACGAGGTCGGCAGCCGCACCGGATCCGGCCTGGACGAGAAGGCCCTGATCGACATCGGCGAGCATCCGGAGATGCGGCATTACGACCTGGCCGACCGGACGAGAAACCGCTTCACGGGGCAGGTCGACATCGTCCCGTCGGACGTCTGGATGTTCAGCGTCTCGGGCGGGATCCTGCACGACGACTACAGCGACACCGTCTTCGGGCTGCAGGAGTCGAACGGGCGCACGTTCTCGCTCGCCGCCGACTACCACCAGCCGAACGGCCTGGGCGCGGGTGCCACCTACAACCTCGAGCGGTATACCGGACTGCAGCAATCGCACGAGGGGGATTCGTCAGCCGCGCAGTTCAACGATCCGCTGCGCAACTGGACGTCCGACTCGACCGAGACGGTCCACTACTTCTCCATCTACGCGACGCCGCCCCGCATCGGCCGCAACACCGAGGTGCGGTTCTCGTACGATTTCAGCCACGCGGAAGGCAATTACCTCTACACGATTCCGGCGGGCAGCCCGATTACGACGCCCAATCAGCTGCCGAACGTGTTCAACAAGCTGCAGCAGCTGCACATCGACGCGCGCCACCGCATCACGAACAACCTCGCGGCGACGTTCTCGTATCTCTACGAGCCGCTGAGCATCTATGACTTCGCGTTCGATCCCAGCGTGGTCAACGGCATCGTCCAGCCCAGCTCGCTGGTCATGGGGTACGTCTACCGGCCGTACACCGCGAATTCGTTCACGTTCGGTCTGAGATACCTGTGGTGATTCGAACACGTCGCGCGATCATGCTTCAGCGGAGGTTCCGATGCAGAGGAGGTTCATGATGCGAAGCGTCTGTTCACGATCGCTGCTTGACGCTGGGTATCGCGACGGCCGCGGCGGCGGCCAGGATGCCGCGCAGGTCAAGAAAGGTCAGGAGGTCTACACCGCCCAGAAGTGCCAGATCTGCCACGCCATCGCCGGCAAAGGGAGCAAGACGAATCCGCTGGACGGCGTCGGCGCAAAACTGTCGGCGGACGACATCAAGCAGTGGATCACCCATCCGGCCGAGGCCGCGGCGAAGGCCAAGTCGACCAAGAAGCCGCCGATGCCGACCAAGTACGGCAGCCTGCCGGCCGCTGATCTCGACGCGCTCGTCGCCTACATGCAGAGCCTGAAGTAGCGAGCGTTCGTGACGAGGATCAGCACGCTCGCGCGCCACCCGCTCGCGATCGTCGGGGCGGTCGTCACCACGGCATCGGCCGTGGTGTTCATCACGCTGGTGATCGCGATGCTGGCGGGGATGCTCACCAACCCGTACGCGGGTCTGGTCGTCTTCATCGGCATCCCTGCCGTGTTCGTGATGGGGCTGCTGCTCATCCCGGCGGGCATGTGGCTCGAGCGACGAAAACTGCTTCGCGATCCGACGGCGGTCGCCGAATGGCCCGTCGTCGATTTTCGTCGCGCGGAGGTCCGACGAACAGCGCTCCTCATCACGGCACTCACCGCCGTCAACATCGTCATCGTTCTGCTGGCCGGGTACGGCGGCCTGCACGCGATGGAATCGCCAGGCTTCTGCGGACAGGCGTGCCACACGCCGATGCATCCGCAGTTCCAGGCCTGGCAGGGCGCGGTGCATTCCGGCGTCGCCTGCGTCCAATGTCACATCGGAGACGGGGCCGGCGGCATTCGTGCACGCGAAGCTTTCCGGCGTACGACAGCTGGTGATGGTCGCCACCAATTCGTATCCGAAGCCGATTCCGCCAGGCGCCAAGATGCCTCCCGGCGCCCAGGCGGAAACCTGCAAGGGCTGCCACCAGCCCGGACGCGTGGTCGGCGATCGCATCCGCGTCATCCGCGAGTATGCCGACGACGAAGCCAACACCGAGACGATGACGGTGCTGCAGATGCACCTGAGCGTCACGACGTCGTCGGCGCGTGCGATTCACTGGCACGCGGATCCGGCCGTTCGCGTCGAGTACGTGGCGACGGATGCGGAGCGGCAGACGATCCCGTACGTGCGAGTGACCGACGCGAAGGGCCAGGTCAAGGAGTACGTCGCGACGGATGCGAAGGACGAGGCGATTCGCGCGGCCGATCGACGGACGATGGACTGCATCGATTGCCACAACACCGTCGGGCATCCGATCTCGCCGACGCCGGAGCAGGCCGTCGATCGGGCCATCGCCGCCGCGATGGTGAGCCACGAACTTCCGTTTGCGAGGCGCGAAAGCATCCGCCTCGTGAAGGCGACGTACCCCAGCCAGGAAGCGGGCGTGCGCGCCATCGAAGAAGGATTGCGCAACTTCTATCGGACGCCGGGCGGCTCCATCGACCAGCAGGCGCTGGCCAGGACCGTCGGCGCGGTGCAGGAACTCTATCGCCGGAACGTGTTTCCCTCGATGAAGGTGACCTGGGGCACCTATCCGGACAACAAGGGCCACGTCACGTCGAACGGCTGCTTCCGCTGCCACGACGATTCACACGAGTCCAAGGACGGATCGAAAATCAGCGCCGACTGCGAGTACTGCCACAAACAGCTCGACACCCAGCCCTGAAGCTCAGGGGCGGTACACGTGCAGGAGCTTCGCCGCATCAATCCCATCGCTCTTGCGATGGCCGCACCGACCTTCTTTCAGCAGTTCGTCAAGACGCAAGCCGGCGGCGGGGCGCTGCTTGTCGCCTGCGCGTGCGCCGCACTTGTGGCGGCGAACTCCGGATGGGCGGATTCGTACCACGGTCTGTGGGCGACGACGATCACGCTTGGCGCCGGCGGGCACGTCCTGTCGCTGACATTCCATCAATGGATCAACGACGGGTTGATGGCCATCTTCTTTCTGATGGTCGGTCTCGAGATCAAGCGGGAGTCGCTCGTCGGAGAACTCTCGTCTCCGCGCCAGGCAGCACTGCCGATTGCCGGCGCGATCGGCGGGATGGCCATCCCGGCGACCATCTACCTGCTGACCAGCGGCGCGGGGGTCGCGGCTCGCGGGTGGGCCATTCCAATGGCCACCGACATCGCCTTTGCGCTCGGGGCTCTGGCAATGGTCGCGCCCCGTGCGCCGACCGGCCTCAAGGTCTTTCTGGCTGCGCTGGCCATCGTTGACGATATCGGCGGCGTGCTGGTGATCGCGCTCTTTTACACGGGCCGGATCAGTTGGCATGCCGTGGAAATGGCCGGCCTGTGCCTGCTCTTTCTCATCGCGTTGAACCGCCTTCGCGTCCGGTGGCTGCCCGTCTATCTGGTGCTCGGCCTCGCGCTCTGGTTCTTCGTGACATGAGTCCGGGATACACGCGGCGATCGCCGGCGTGCTGCTCGCTTTTGCGATTCCAGCACGAACACACATTAATGCCTCGGAATACTCGACCAGGACGCGCGGACTGCTGGATGAATTCGATCGAACCGAGACCGGCGATCGCCTCGTCCTCACGAGTAAAGGCCAGCAGGACGCCATCTTTGCGATCGAGCGCGCCAGCGAACAGGCCACCGCACCTCTGCTGCGATTGGAACACGGGCTCCACGGCCTTTCCGCCTTCATCATCATGCCGCTCTTCGCCTTGTCGAACGCGGGAGTCGCGTTG
Source organism: uncultured Acidobacteriota bacterium (assembly GCA_963755195.1). GTDB lineage: Bacteria > Acidobacteriota > Vicinamibacteria > Vicinamibacterales > CAVVIG01 > CAVQJU01. Next base: position 130,855 of record CAVWIZ010000007.1, read on the forward strand.
AACGGTTTCTCCGTGGATCGCGTGACCCTGGCTGTTGTGTTGGGCCTGGCGGTTGGGAAACCGCTCGGAATCATGGCGGCGGCGTTTGTGGCCACCCGGACACGATTGGCCGCGCTTCCAACGGGCGTGAACTGGACGGCGTTGCACGGGTGCGCGTGGCTCGCGGGCATTGGCTTCACCATGTCGCTCTTCATCGCGACGCTCGCGTTCGAGGGAACCCCGTTGATCGACTCGGCCAAGGTCGGGATTCTTGCGGGGTCCTTCCTGGCCGGCCTCGTTGGTGCGATAGTCGCCAGGCTCGGTTCCCAGAGGAGCAGATGATGCCGAATCCACCGGACACGGCCAACGCGGCACGCCTCGTGAGCCTCGCTGATGAGGACGCCGTCAAGGACATCCTGGCCACGACGGTTCTCGATCTGTGGAAGGTCGTCAACAATCTCACGCGGCTCCGGCCGTCGAGGCACGAGCGCTATCGCGTCGCGATCTTCGGATCGGCGCGAGCGCAGCCTGGCACATTCGTGTACGACGAAGTGAAACGCGCGGCCACCGCCTTCGCCTCGCTCGGCTGCGACATCGTCACCGGCGGCGGCCCTGGTTTGATGCAGGCGGCCAACGAGGGCGCGAAGGCCGCCGGCGCGCCGGGCTCGGTGGGCATCCGTGTCGAGCTGCCGTTCGAACAGGACGTGAACCCGTTTGTCGAGCAGGCCTTCGCACACGAGACGTTCTTCACGCGCCTCCATCACTTCGTGATCGCCTCCGACGCGTTCGTCGTCGTGCCGGGCGGTATCGGGACCGTCCTCGAGATGCTGATGATCTGGCAGCTTCTGCAGGTGCGGCACGTGGACGGGGTGCCGCTGATCCTCGTCGGCAAGATGTGGAAGGGGCTTGTCGAGTGGGCGAAGACGGCGATGCTCGATCCGCGGCTCGCGCTCGCCAAGCCCGAAGACCTGCAGATTCCGCGCTGCCTGGAAACGGCCGACGAGGCCATTGCCGTCGTGGCCGAGCTGCACGCGAAGTGGAAGGCGCGGTAGAGCTGGTGCGGATCTTCAGTCGGGCTGTTGCGCGACTCGCCGCCACGACGGATCGGGGTTGTACCGCGTCATCGACTTGGCGACGCTCTCGGTCTCGGGTCCCAGATCCTTCTGATAGAGGATGCCGTCGCGATTGACGATGAACGTCATCACGCCGGTGACGTCGTACTGCGCGGGCCATGCGACGAGCGCAAAGCCGCCAGACATGTCACCGTTCACGACGTAGCTCTTTGCTCCGCCGGAGGCGGCCGGTCCCTGCTCGGTCAGGATTTTGAAGTAGTAGCCGTGAAACGTGGAGGGTCGCCCGGCGTTCGTGTCGAGCGGGCGCTCCTGCTCGGCCGCCTGCGCCACGAGGTCGCCGAGCGGACTCCGCTTCCGACCGTGCGCCACGGGCCAATACAGTCCGTTTTCCTTGCCCGGCTCGCTACGAAAGCTCTTCGCGTAGAGGCCCGCAGGTTTGCCATCGTGTCCCTGCTGAGCGTAGCGCTGCTGCGCAGCGACATAGGTTCGACAGGTCTCGATCACCGCGAGCTCGTTGCGTCCGATCCGGCGCGCAATCACTTCTTCCATTCCCGCTGCGGTGTCGAAGCGCCATGCCGTTCCGTCCTTCACGAGCGGGACCGGAAACGGCCATCCTTCGTTCCCGACAATGAGCGTCTTGCGATTGCTCCCCTGATCGACCAGGCGCCATCCTTCGGCAGCGGCCACGGTAAACACCTCACGGTTTTTCCGGGCGGTGGCCGGATCCGATCCGGCGGCCAGCTCCTGTCCGTCGCGGCCGAAGATGGCGATCAATTCCTCGAGATTGCCTGCTTTGACGACGCGTATCAGTTCTCGCGCGGCATCGTCGGGCGTCTGGAACGTTCGTGGCGAATCCTGGGCGGCTGCCGTCGCGCAGGGGAGCGTCAGATTTCCGATCGTCAACGCCGCGGCGAAGAGGCAGCAAGCCATCTTGCGGCGAGAGCTGTTCGAACGCATGGTGATCACTGTTTCAGTCCCTTGTCGTTCTTCGGGATCGTTCAACGACGCCGTCCGCCGCCGCCGCCTCGCGAGCGGGCGCTGCTGCCGCGGCTCGCTCCGCCACGCTGACTGGCCGACCGTTCCGATTGGCCGCTCGAGTACCCCGAGAATGCGTCCGAACTGCGGGCGCTCTGCTCTCTGACCTGCTGAGTCTGGCGCCTGGCTGTAACCGCGGGATTCGGCGCTGGGACTGCCCGAGCTGCGGCTCCGTTGTGACGCGGCCTGCGTATCGGTGCTCCGCTGCTGGCGTTGCGCCTGCGCATCGGTGCTCCGCTGCGCCTGCGTCGGGCGGTTCTCCTGCCGGTTTTCCTGGCGCTCGGTTCGCTGTCCTTGCGTGTCGGACCGGTTGTCCTGCCGGTTTTCCTGACGATCGGTTCGCTGTTCCTGAGCGTCTCTCGGCGCGATCGCCGCGCTCCTCGGCGATGTCTTCCCGGTGGTCCGTCCAGTCTTCGCGCGCGTCCTCGCGTGCGTCGTAGTAGTCGTCCCACGCATCGTTGTACATGTACGCCGCCGCCGTGCCAGCCGTACGGACCGTAGTAGTAGGGGTTGCTGAACGCGGCGCCCATGGCGATGCCCGCGGTGAATCCGATCATGCCCGCCGCAGCCACTTCGGCGCTGTTATCGGATTCGACAACGACCGTGGTCGTTGTTGGAGCCTGAGTGTAGATGGTCGTCGAGTTGTACTGCGGGACGTAGACGACCTGCGGATTGGCCGGCTCGATCACGATGACTTCCTGACCGCTCGACGTGGTCCGGGTTTCGACCTCCTGTTGCGGCGTGGTCTTCAGCGTCCCGACATCATTGGCTTTCTTCCTCAATCGCTGAATGCTCGCGAACACTGCCGAGCGATCTGAGGTAAACGCCACGCCGAGATTCGTGGTCCAATCCAGCTGGTCGGCCATCATCTTCACGACCTGCGGAAACAGCGCCAGCGTGACGAAGCTCGGCTCGAACCCCTGGTTGGCCACGGCATCTTGAAGCTCGCTGCCCTTGAGGGTTTGATTCTTTCCCAGCCAGAGGTTGAGCGCATCCACGTTGCCGGGGTTCTGCGCGCAGATCAGAATTTGCCCGAGGAGCTGGTCCGGATAGAGCGCGACCGGAGCCAGCAGACGATCGAGCTCCTCAGGTGTCGCGGCCGCCCCGGTCTGTGGCGACCCCCGGCGTTCGCCACGTGCCGTTCCGGAAGTGCCAGCCTGACCAGCAGCACCAGCGCGAGGAGCGCGCCGACGACGATCACAATCTTCTTCGTCATGGCTGCACGGTCACCGCGGCGGTCAACGTGAACTGCAGTCGCGTTTCAGCGGGAAGTTTCAGGTGCTCGGTGCCGGACGCGGCAACGACCGCTCCGGCTCCTCCACCGGCAAGCGCGCCGATGGCCGCGCCCGATGCCGCCGCCCGCGATGCCGCCGATGGCAGCGCCCAGGCCGGCCCCGCCGGCCACTTTCCGCGTGGTCTTCTTGCCTTCGCCCTGGCCCTTTTGCTCGACGTACGCCGTGACGATGTCGTACTTTCGACCGCCGAAGCTGAGCGTGTTCGCCTTCAGCGAGATCTTGTCCGCGCCCTTCATCTTGCCGGCCTGTTCCACCTTCGCCACCTGCACCACGACGGCCGCATTGCGTGGAACGACGACCTTTCCTCCGAGCATCACGGGATCGTCGACCAGCGCCTTGAAGGTCATCCCGGTCTGGGTCGCGTCGACGTCAATCGCCTGAGTCAGCAGGACGTTCAGCACGGTGCCGGAGGGTATGGTGATCGGTGGTGGCGCTTTTGACAGGGTCCGGCGCCGCCGGGGGCGGCGTCTTGCGCGGGGAGAATTCCACGGCGGTGATGTCTTCAACGGCAAACTCCGCGATCTTCCCGTTGTCGAGCAGGATGCGCACGATTTTGACATCTGCGCTCATGAAGTGAACCGTTGACGCTCTGACCCGACCGGAGCCTCACCCGGTCGGCCAGCGGGCTGGCACTCGCCCATGTCAACAGCACGGCGATGGTCGAGAAGGTCAGAGCACGTCTTCGCATGGCTGCCACCTCACGAACGAGGTCATTGGACGATGGGCAGAGACGCCGCAATCTGGAGGTCGAGAATCAAGAGAATCTGGTTCTCGACTTGAAGAAATCGAGCGGCCGCCTTCGGCGACAGCACCGATTTGAACCGGTCGTAGTAACGCGCCTTGAGCGCGTTCCTCCGGCCTTCGACGTCGAGGGCACCGCGGGCGAGCCGGTCGGCGACCTCGTCGGTCAATTTCTCGTAGTTCGCGGCGTATTCCTTGATGAGCGCGAGCCGATCGTCGTTGACCTTCGCCAGCTCGGTTTCGTATTCGCGGTAGACAGGCCAGAACTTCGCATCCTCGGCTTCGGTGAAATCCATCAGCTCGGTGATGATGGCAATCTTCTGCGAGCGAAGGTCCGACCGCAGGAGCTCGACATACGCGCGAAGATTCGCCTCGCGGGTGTCGTCGGGAGTCGCCACTTTGGTTCCCTGCGCCAGGACGAACCGAGGGCTGAGACACAGGGCGAGCGTCAGCGCGGTCCCGGCTTTCAAAAGCGCGGTTCGAATCATGGCAGTGGCTCCGTCTTCAGTGCGGTGCCAGCTCCGAGTTTGCAACGGGCTTGCCAGCGCGGTACGACCTTCGACCGTCAGTTCGGATTCGCGTCCTCGCGCAACCGTGGCGGTCGCCATTCACGAGGCCGGGGGCAGCCTCCGATATACCGTAGGGACTCCGGGGTTCGTGCTCTCGCGCCAGCCATGAAGGACCGATCCTGCTGAATCCTACAGGTCGACCACATCGACGGGATGGGTCGCCAGGTAGGCGCTCGACCGCCTCGCCAACAGTCGCATAGAACGTGTGCTCGCCGAGGCGCGTGAACAGCCCGAAGCGCTTCAGCTTGTCCTTAACCGGGTCCTTCATCTCAGCGAAGCACAACTCGATGCTCGCAGCGAGAAGGGTGTCGTCGAGCTCGGCGACGATGTCGGCTGCGGTGACGTCCACGCTGGTGACCGGTTCAGCGGCGACCACGACCCAACGGACCGGCGTCGGGGAGCTCGCAACCGCGTCCAGCACGCGGTCGTGGAACAGCTCGGCGTTGGCGAAAAAGAGCGGCGCATCCCAGCGGAACAGCACCAGGCCGGGAATCACTCGCGCGTCCGGATATCGGGTGATGTCGTGATAGCCCCTGCACGTGATGGACGCGGCCGAGGACGGCGGAGTGGGGCCGCCAGCCGTCCCAGAGGAATTCAATCACGGCAATCACGATCGCGATCGCAATACCAGGAATCGCACCGAACGTGGCCACGCCCGCGAAGCAGACGATCGACAGCCAGAACTCCCAGCGTTGGATGCGATAGATGCGGCGAAGGTCGGCGATCTCGATCAAGCCGATCGCAGAAGCGATGACGACGGCGCCCAGGGCGGCCTGCGGGAGATTCTTGAGCAGCGCGGGCGCCAGCAACAAGAGCAACGCGACGGCGACGGCCCCGACGACCCCCGTCAACTGGGTCTTCGCCCCCGCCGCCTCGGCGACCGGCGTGCGCGATGAGCTGCTGCTGATCGGGAAGCCTTGAAAGAAGCCGGCCGCGAGGTTGGCGACGCCCAGGCCCATCATCTCTTGGTTCGGATCGACCGGTGTCCGCAGACGAGCCGCATAGGTTCGTGAAAGCACGCTCGTATCGGCAAATGAAACAAGGGCAACCGCCACACCACCCGATGACAACCGGCACGAGGTCGTCGATCTTGATGATCGGAACGCTCAACGCGGGCAATCCGTGGGGCAGGGGACCGAGCACCACGACGCCGGCAGTTGTCGCGAGATCAGACAGCGCGACCACGACGGTGGCGACGACGACGGCGATCAGGAGGCCCGGCACGCGCGGCCAGCGCTTCAGCAACAGAATGACAGCCAGCGTGCCGGCGCCGATCGCGAATGCCGCCACGTTGGTGCTCCCCGCGAGCACACCCTCGACGATGGCCCATGCCTGGCGCCCCGGTCCGTCCGCCTTGACCGAAAACCCGAGGAGCTTCGGGATCTGACTCAGCATCACCGTCAGCGCGATGCCGTTCATGTAGCCGTAGCGGATCGGCTTCGAGAGCAGCTCGGTGATGAAGCCGAGGCGGGCCAGGCCGGCGGCAATACACACGACGCCGGAGACGATGGCCATGGCTCCGGCCAGCGCCACCGCCCGTTGCGGATCGCCCGCCGAGAGCGGCGCCACGACGGCGAGGATGACGGCCGCGAGCGCCGAGTCCGGGCCGAGCACGATGATCCGGCTCGGGCCGAACAGCGCGTACGCGAGCAACGGCACGATTGTCGCGTAGAGGCCGTTGATTCCCGGGACCCCGGAGGCTTCGGCGTACGCGATGCCAACCGGCACGAGCATCGTCGTCATGACGAGGCCGGCGGCGAGGTCGTGTCGCAGCCAGGACGGCTGGTACGCGCGCAAGCGTGGCCAACCCTGGAAGCCAGCGCATCCAGCCGGTTCGGCTCGCGCGCCCACCGTCGCGCACGATGCGACCGGGCTCGAGCGGCGGGTCGATGGGAGCGCGACGCAGTCATGAAGACGAACCCGAGAGTCAGAGGAGTCTAGAGAATAGCCACGTCAATGGCAAGAAAGCGCTGGCGGGGTCGCTCGGCAGTCAGAGGTAGACTTATACGGACGCAGGGCGGGCCGTGCCGAATGACCCCGCCGAGGGAGAGCACATGAAACGTCTTGTTCTGGAACCCTGACGGCGCTGGCCGGCGCCGGGATCCTCACGACCAGCGGTGTGTCCGGCCAGGGCCGCGTCGACTCACCCGGTGTCATGACGCGCGAGGGTGGCGTGCCGGCGCTCGGCAGCTACAAGGTGCCGAAGATGCCGTGGGGCGAGCCAAACATCCAGGGCACCTACAACGCCAACGACCTGCAGGGCATTCCGATGCAGCGCGCGCAGACGGTGGGCACGCGGTACCGGCTGAACGATGAGGAGTTCAAGCAGCGCGTCGCGCAACGCGACACGAACGTGGCCAACGACAACGCCATGGACTTCACGCTGGAACGCGGCGAGGAGTTCGAGGCGAGGTTCGGCACCGTCGGCGGCGCCGTCTCGCCGCCACCGCACTGGCTCGAACGCTCGAGAAACGTCAGCCGCGTGTCGTCGTACGTCATCGATCCGCCTGACGGACGGATTCCGGCGTTGACGCCGGCGGCTCAGGCCGCGGCGGAGCAGCGTCAGCAGGCGCAGGCCGACCGCCGCCGCCAACTGAACGGCGTCGAAGCCGACTGGGTCACCGATCGCAGCAACTACGACCGCTGCATCAGCACCGGCGTCCTGAATTCGATCACGCCGAAGATTTATAACTCCGGCAGTCGCATCGTGCAGGGGCCGGGCTGGGTCGCGTTCACGAACGAGATGATCCACGAGACGCGCGTCATCCCGACGGACGGCCGCAAGAACGTGGGTTCGAAGATCCAGACGTGGATGGGTAATTCAGTCGGGCACTGGGAAGGCGACGTGCTCGTCGTCGAAACGCGGAACATCAAGCCCGAGTCGGTCGTCAACGGCCAGCCGGTGTCGGACGAGGGCGTGCTGATCGAGCGGTTTACGCTGGCGGACGCGAACACGCTCGACTACCGGATGACGATCAACGACCCGAAGGTGTACGCCGCGCCGTGGACCGTGCGGCTGCCGATTCCGCGTGAAGAGAGCTACGGCCTCTTCGAATACGCGTGCTTCGAGGGGAACTACGCGATGAGGAACCTCCTCAGCGGTTCGCGCGCCGAAGACCAGCGGCGCGCCGCGGCGCTGGCTCGAGGCGAGAAGATTCCTGAGTACGTCGAGCCGGCGCGCGGCGGCGGACCCGGGCGCGGCGCTGCCCCGGCTGGCCGCGGTCGCGGTGGAAACTAGAGGCTTGACCGAGCATCAGAACCCGCGAATCGCTGAAGAGCGCATTGCAAACTACGTAGATTGACGGTCGGACGCCCCGCGCACTATAACCGTCTTGATCAGCGCCCCAAGTTCGGATGGCGCGAATCCAGAAACGAGGCATCCCATGGCATTGCAACTTGGCGACGTCGCTCCCGATTTCGAAGCTGAGACCACCGAGGGTCGTATCCGTTTCCACGAATGGCTGGGCGGGTCGTGGGGCGTGCTGTTTTCGCACCCCAAGGACTTCACGCCCGTGTGCACCACGGAGCTGGGCTACATGGCCCGCCTCAAGCCCGAGTTCGACAAGCGCGACACGAAGATCATCGGCCTGAGCGTCGATCCGGTCGACAAGCACAAGACCTGGGCGAACGACATCCGGGAGACGCAAGGCCACGCGCCGAACTTCCCGATGATCGGCGACACCGATCTTGCGATTTCGAAACTCTACGGCATGCTGCCGGCCTCGACCGCGGGGGCGTCCGAGGGCCGTACGGCGGCCGACAACCAGACCGTCCGCAACGTCTTCGTCATCGGCCCCGACAAGAAGGTCAAGCTCCTGATCGTCTATCCGATGACCACGGGCCGGAACTTCGACGAAGTGCTGCGCGTCATCGACTCGCTGCAGTTGACGGCCAAGCACAAGGTCGCGACGCCCGTGAACTGGAAGCAGGGCGACGACGTCATCATCGCGGGCTCGGTGTCCGACGAGGACGCCAAGAAGACGTATCCGAACGGCTGGAAGTCGCCGAAGCCGTACATCCGGATCGTTCCGCAGCCGGGCACGCCCACCGCCGTCGGGGGTTAGGAAGGCCGAAAATACGAAGAGGTCGCCAGAAACGGGCGACCTCTTCGTGCCGATTCAATTCTGCGGGGTTTCGCTAGTCCAGGATGGATACCGGACTACCGCCAGCCTTGACATGTGTTTTTGTCTTCATGGTCTCACTTTTTGCTAATCGAGGATTTCAAGTGGACTCTGGCCGGCCTTGATATGTGTTTTTGTCTTCATGGTCTCGCCCTCTTGCTAATCGAGGATCTCAACTGTGGCGTGGCCGGCCTTGACATGTGTTTTTGTCTTCATAATCTCGTCTGCTAGTCCAGGATTTCAACCAGGCTACCACCGGCCCTAACATGCGTTCTTGTTTTCATGGCCTGCCCTTCGCTAATCGAGGATGGCAACGACGCTACCGCCGGCTTTAACATGCGTTTTTGTCTTCATGGTCCCGCCTTTCGCTAATCCAGGATGGAAACGACGCTGCCGCCAGCTCTGACCCGCGTTTTCGTCTTCATGTTCTGACTCCTGACGCAGGTACCATAGCACTGGTGGCATCCAGCCGCAACAACGCATCCTTCAAGGATGCGCGATGAGCATCACGGTCGGCGCACGATCCAGGACGCATCGCATCGCCCGTTGGAGGTTCTCGGGGTCGAGTTGCGCGAAGCTTTCATCGAGGATGACGAAATCGGCATCCTGCAGCAGCGCCCTGGCGATGAACAGCCGGCTGCGCTCCCCGTGAGAGAGCTGCCAGCCCGTCTCTCCGATCTGCTGCAATAAGCCAGCCGGCATTCTCGCCAGGAGATCGCCGAGTCCAAGGTCGCGGCAGAGCGTCTCGGCCCGCTCGACATCCCCGGCGCCCGGCGGCCACTCGGCGCCCATCAGCAGGTTGAACGCGAACGTGCCCATGAACACGTGATTCTCATGGAACTGGGGCGCGGCGACGATGCGGCGGCGCCAGCCGTCGAGACCAAGGGTTTGTCGATCGACACCGTCGAGCAGCAGCAGGCCCGACTCCGGCGCGCGAAGTCCTGTGAGAAGCGACGCCAGGGTCGACTTGCCGCCGCCTGAAGGGCCCTGGAGGAGGAGACGGTCGCCGAAGCCGACGCGCAGGCTGCATCCGCGCAGCACCGGCTCGCCGCCGTCGCGATAGCGGTATGTCAGCTCATGGCCCTCGAGGAATCCGTCGCCGTTGGTGGCGGCCCTGGGCCGGGGCGCAGGCGCGAAGGCCGGCGATCCGATCGGCTGCGGCCGCGCCGCGGCGTGGAACACGGGCGCGGCCTCGGTCCAGGCGATTGCCGCGCCCGCAAGGTGCGAGACGCCGGTGATGAACCTCCGAAATGCCTGATACGCGAGCAGGATGCCGCCGATGCCGATGGCGAGCGTCTGAGGCGAGGCGGACCCCGAAATGAACAACGGGCTCAACCCCAGCACTCCGACGAGCAGCCATCCGCGCGGCGCGGCCGCCATGAGCCAGACCGCCGAACGATCCATCGCGCGCGACGCGTCGAGATAGCGGTCGAGGCTGTGATCCTCCCCGTCGTGCCACGTTTCCGCGGCTTCCTGCGCGATCCGTGTGCGGTGTCCCACCATCCGTTCGACGAGGTCGTGCGTCATGGCGAGACGGCTGCGCGTCCACGATCGGCGCTCGCTGAAGAACCGCCACGCGAACCAGCCGGTGACCGCCGCCGAGACGCCGAGCAACGCGGGCATCGATGCCTTGACCGTGGCAAGGATGGCCGCCGCGACCGTCAGCTCGAGGGTCGCCACGAGCGCGAAAAATCCGCCGCTGAGCGCCAGCGCCTCGATCGCCTGCGCTTCGATCACGCGACCGAGCAACTGACCCGCGCCTTGATGCCGGATCTCTTCGGGCTCGAGGCGCAAGGCGCCGTGCAGGAGCCGTCGCTTGAGCAGCGCACCGCCGTCGATCGCGATCCGGCCCTGCAGCCACGTCACCAGCAGCTCAAAGGGGATGAGGGTGACGAGCAGCAGCGCCCATGCCGCCAGCCACCCATGATCGAGCCGGCCCAGGAGCGCCGCGCGTCCAACGATCCACCACGAGGCGATCCACAGGAGGTACGCGCAGGCGTGCGCACAGGCGAGAGCCGCGACCCGCGACGGCAGGTGGGCGAGCGCGCTCTGCGCGCGGACGCTGGCGCCGGGCGGCAGCCGCACCATCCAGCCAATCGCGACGCTGGAGGTGGCCAGCCGCTCGCGAAGAAGCGCCGCACGCACTCGCCGCCGGCGCGACGGCTTGACGCCGACCTCCTCCAGGAGCCTCTCAATCTCGCCCTCGAGCCGCCGGTCGAGCGCACCGCACAATGCGGCGCGGACTGCGCCGGGCGGGACTCGCCGCGTGGACAGGTCAGGAGCGATGAGCGACACGACGTCTCGCCGCGCGGCGCGCATCACGAGCAAGCACGGAACCTCGCCAACCTGAATCCGCAGCAGCGCGGGGGCGGCGCCGCCGATCAGCCGGTCGACGTCTCCATACGCGGCGTCGGTCGCCTCGACCTCGAGACCCAGCGCGGCTCCAGCATTTTCGAGGCAGCGCGTTTGCGCCTCGACCCGATCGGTCGCGAACAGCTTCGGTAGCGCCCGCGTCGCCATCGATGGGACCGGCTGGCGGAGCTCGCGCGCAAGCGCCTCCAACGCTTCCACCGCCCGTTCCATGGGCCACGCGCACGCTTCGAGCCCGCGCATCACGGGACCACCTCGCGGCGGCCGCCAGTCAGCCGGCCGTGTTCGAGCGTCAAGGCACGCCACCCCGCGCCGTTCCAGAGACCCTCGCGAACGACTTCTTCGGCATCGAGCATCGCGCGGTAGCGCGTTCCCGTCTGCGCGAGCACGGCAGGCCGGCCGTCCTCGACGATGCGTCCGTCGCTGATGACGACGACGCGATCGAAGGCGAGCGTCTCGCTCAGGTCGTGAGTGATACAGAGCAGCGTTGCGTGGCTCCACAAGCCGCGAGCCCGTTCGAGCAGCACGCGACGGCGATCACGCTCGAGCCCGCGGAACGGTTCATCGAGGATCACGAGTCGCGCGTCCGCGCGCATCACGGCTCGCGCCAGGCGCACCCGTTGTCCCTCGCCGCCGGAGATGGACCCGCCGCCCTCGCCGAGCCGGGTTTGTAGACCGTCTGGCAGCCGCTCGAGGACTTCACGAAGATCGGCGGCGTCGATCGCCGCCGCGATCGACCCGACCGCATCGTCGCCGGCGCCGTACTGCAGATTCTCGAACAACGATCGATTCCAGAGGTGCACGGCTGGATCCAGCCACGCCGTTTCTCTGCGCACGCGGGCCAGCCTGGCCGCATCCAGGGGGCCGTCGTCGACCAGCAGTCGGCCGGAGGCCGGCCGGTGCCACCCGAGCAGCAGCCCCACGAGACTCGACTTGCCCGCGCCCGAGGCGCCGACGATGGCGACGTGCCCGCCGCCGGGAATCGCGAGGCGCACGTCGTGAAGGATCTGTGTGCCCTGCCGCGCGCACGCTCACGCCGTCGAATTCGATGGCGAGTCCTTTCGTCGACCGAACGGCCGGGACTGGAGCCTGGGAGACGACATGCGGAGCCTGGGGTCCCGACGCGTCTTCGAGCGCGCCCAGCGGTTCCAGCAGCCGGAGGAGCACGTTGCGGTGAGCCGGATACTGCCGCAGTGCGTGCGCCAGGGTCTGACCGAGTTTCGGCAGCCTCAGCGCCCAGTACGCCAGGAGGAGAATGCCCGCCGGCTCGTCGCCGCGCCCGAGCCGGTCAAGAAGCAGCCATCCGGCCAGGCCGAACCCAGCGAGGAGCTGGACACCCTCAACGGTCACGACCGCTCGCTGCAAGCCGAGGCCGGCTCGCGCCCACTCGACGAGCAGCCCCTCGTGCTCGCGCCGAATGGCTCGCTCGGCCCCATGCGTGCGCGCGGCCACGAGCCCGAGGAACGCGTCGAGATAGAAGCGCCCGAGCGCACCGGCATGCGTCCGCACGCGGAGGTCGCGTTCCTTCAGAACCGGCAGTCCGAACAGCGGCACCGACAGCGCGACCGCCGCTGACAACGACGCAATCAGCGCGCTCTTGGGATCGATCCAGACGATGGCCGCCGTTGTGAGCAGCAGCTCGAACAGGGCTCGGGTGAGCTGAACACCGAGGTCGGGGGAAAGACGGATCTGATGGATGCTGTGGCTGCGTTCCGCCATGTCGGAGGCTGGGCGACTCTGAAAGTAGCGATCGCCGAGCCTCGGGATTTTCTCCAGGAAGGCGACGCGCAGCCGAGCCTCGAGCCGCCGCCCGAGCCTCAGCGCTGAAGCGGCGATCGGAAATTCGATGAGGAGCAGCGCCCCTACGAGCGCGGCGAGCGCGAGGGCGGCCATGGCACGCTGGCCACTGATCGCGAGGTGCGAGCCAACGTCGAACAGGCCGCGAAAGAGCAGCGCCTCGCCGACGACGCCGATCGCCGCCAGGAGCAACCCGAACAGGAGAATGCCGGGCGCGAGCAGGCCGTCGACCCGCATGAGATCGACGAGTGTCTGCCACAGGCGGATTGGCGGCTCCTCCAATGCCGCGACGAGTTCGGGTGAGAGAGGACCCGGCGCGGGTGTGGCTGACGATGTCACTCGCGCAGCCTTGGATCGAAGCCCGCTCACCGTCACCAGTACGGCGCCGCGTACCAGCACCTGTTCCTCATCCTCGTCGCCCGCTGACGCCGGTCGAACGGGCCAGTAACGTCGGGGGACCAACGGCTGCTCGCCGGCCTCCTGCTCGATCGCGCGGGCGTACATCCGCTCGAAGAGCCTGGTTCCTTCCGCGCCCCGTCTGACGCCGCCGGATCGCACGAGCGCGCTCGAGAGGCGCCCTGCGGCATCCGCTGCAGCGAGCAGACGCCAGCCCGGCGCCGCTTGCGCTCGCTGAAGAATGCCGTCGACCGAAGGACCACGAATTCCATCATTCGCCAGCCGACGCGCGACGACGGCGATCGTTTCGTCGCTCGCGGCCCAGTCGCGCCACGTCGCCGCCGGCACGGCGGCTTCATGCTCGTACAACTCACCGAGAAACCGGCGACACGTGGTCCACCGCCGCCCGCCGGCCGGATCCATGAGTTGCACGAACGGTCCGTGCCGGCGCCAGACGACCAGGAAGTGGGTGACGCCGCCGGGCAGACGCACGACGGCGATCGCGGGAAGGTGAGCGGCCTCCGGCAGGAGGACATGATCGATCGGCACCATGACTTGCTGGGCCTCGAGCCCAAGCTGAGACGCGACGTCCTCGATCGTGTCGATGGAGGTGCCGTCGACGTCCGTCTGACATGCCTCGCGCAGCCGGCCGTAGCTCGCGTGCACGCCGAAGCCCTCGAGGAGGCACTTGAGCGAGGCGGGACCGCAGTCCATCGCGGAGGTCTGGACCACCTCCGGGACGAAGAACCGTCGCTTGCGACGCTCATTCATGAGGCGGTTGCCGCGGTACGGGCCGAGTCACGAGCCGGCCGCCCGATCGGAGGACGAGGATCGCCGGAGAGACGCGCTCGACCTCGACCTCGATGACGCCGGGAAGGCCATGCTGGAACGGCACGGCCGACGCGGCGTCCTGGCGGATCGCCAGCTCCACGCGGACCGTGTTCGATCGGACCTCGCGGGCGACGTTGTCGACGACTGCCGGCACGCTGCCGTATTCCGTCCATGGGAAGCCGACGAGTCGCAGGCGCGCGGGTTGCCCTTGCCGGATACGGCCGAGTGCCGCCGACGGCTCGAACTCGGCGACGACTCTCAGCCGGCCGGCCGGGATGATCGCGCCCAGCTTCTGTCCTTCGGCGACAAACGAACCGAGGCGCAGCTCGGCGACCTCTCCGAGCTGGCCGGTGAGCGGCGCGCGAATGCGCCGCCGCTCGATGTCGTTTTCCAGTCTTCGGACGGCGCCGGTCGTCGTCACCATTTGCCCGCGCAATCGTGCGATCTCGCCCCGCAGCCGCTCCAGACGCACGCGCCGGTCCTGTTCTTCGGTCTGCTGATTTCGTTCGAGGCGTTCAATGGCGAGCCGCAGGCTGTCTGCGGCGGCCCGGCGCCTCTGCGCTTCCGCGCGAGCCCGCAACTCGTCGACGTCGGTGACGAGACCCTCGGCGCGCAGACGCGCCAGCCGCGCGGCATCTTCCTCGGCAAAACGCGCCGGCGGCTCGGCTTCGGCGAGCTGCGAGCGCGCTTCATCGAGCGCGACGCGGGCGGCGCGTCGCGCCGCATCGAGCGCGAGCCCCTCGGCCGCGATCTCGGTTTCGACAGCCGCCACCTGCGGCGTGAGCGCGGTGTACCGCGTTTGCTCCTCCTCGAAGCGGAAGCGTTGTTCGTCGGCATCGAGCTCGACGAGCACGTCTCCCGCTTGCACGGTCCGGCCCAGCTCGAGGTGTGTGGAGACGACGCGGCCTTCGACCCGGGCGTCAACGGGATATGCCGCCTCGTTGATTTCCAGACGGGCCCGGTCGGTGACCTCGTACACCGAGACGCGTCCCCACACGAACCACCCGGTCCATGCGAACAGCAAGGCGGCCGCGATCAGAAATGCGAGGCCGGTCCGGCGGAACCCGTCAGCCTCGAGCGATCGCAGGGTGCGCGCGAAAGGCGTCGGCATCAGACGAAGGTCCCCACGTCTGCACTGTATCCTACCGCGCCGGCTGAAGCCCGCCGCCGCGGCAGCGAGTCACCGCGTGCTCGCGCTCTTGAGCCGCCACTCACACTCAACACGACTTGCGCGTGACCCGACGAGGAACTCAGGAGAAGGGTTGGGTTGTGGGGCCTGCAACCAGCGGTACTCTGCAGCTGTGAGTGGGGCGGCGTAGGGATCTGCAGAAGTCCATTCGAGATCGCGTCAATCGGACTTGGGGGCTAAGGCCTTAGGCTTACCGCCTCTTGGGGATTGCAGACGTATCACGCGCTCCACATCGGCCAAGCACTCGCGAATGTCGTCGTGGGATTCAAGGGCGAGGGCCTGTTTCAAGACGCGACGTGATTCAAATAACGCTGACCGCGCTCGAAGGATACGTCCCAGCTCGTACAACGCCGTGGCAGGATGGGAGCCATTCGCATTTACTGCCTGGCGAAAGCATTGCTCGGCATCGTCGACCACTCAGGCGGCGACGACGATGATCCGGCCGGCCTTTCGGGAGCGGGGCTTTCGCCGGATCACGATCTCGATGTCCTGGTCGAGCGCCGTCAACAGGTTCATCAGGCGTTCGACGGAAAAGCCCTCAAGTTTGTAGCGACGAAGCGCAGAAACCTTCGGCTGCGTCACTCCCAGCACCTTGGCTGCATCGGCCTGCGAGATATTCCGCGCTTCAAGCTCCTGATTCAGCGCACACGCCAGGCGCAGCCTGGCCTGCCGCTCGGCAGCATCTGGAAGTCCGAGATCCGCGAACACATTTCCGGTCCCACGGGTGACCGGTTCTTTCCCTTCAGCGCTTTTCCTTGCCATGGTGTTCCTCGTAGTCCTTCTCAGCGGTTTTCAACCGTTCTGCGACAAGATCGACATCCCGTTTGGCCGCCCGGATGCCGGATGGAGACTTCTTCTGGAACGCGTGGAGGACGTACACCGCCTTCTCGAACCGAACGGTGTACACGGCTCGATAGGCGTTTCCGTCGTGCGACTCGACGACCTCCAGGACGCCAGAACCAAGCCTCTTCCAATGCTTCGCCGTCGGCGCGGTACCGCCGAACTGCGCGATACCGAGAGCATTGCCCATATCCTCCTTGGCCGCCGCAGGAAAGCTCATGAAATCGCGCTTGGAGGATCCGATCCAATCCAGAGGTTTCTCGTCGGCGGCCGGGACACGTCGCACCCATGAGATTATCCCAGTTCTGGGATATTGGAGCAAGCCGACTAGAAAGCGTTATCTGACGGGTCATGCTCCGGTGGCCAGTCCCAAATCTGTGATCGGCCGTTGTTTGCACGGACGGACCCTTCGTCCGGTGCTCAACTACAAGGGCACTTGAGGGGCCGGTTCGCATCGGTTGGCCGCAGGCTTGGAACACGGTGAGGAGCGCGACGCCGCGCGACAGGCGCTCCGCTGGTTCCTGCAATCGATCATCATCCCGCCGGGAGACGACTTACTGCAGGTGACCGGAAACTTGGGGGCGATGTTGGCGGCGGCGGCCGGGCGGAAAGTGCCCGGCCATCAAGCGGTCGCTAATGTTGGTTGCGGGGGCGGGATGCCGTCAATACCAAACCGCTCTACGTGGTGGCTGCTTGAGCAGCAGCGCCACTATTCTGGATGGCTGGGGAGAAAAGCGCTGGCCTACCGCAAGTATTTGTAAATCAACCACTTGCATATCAATGCGACCGGCGCGCTCCTTGTGATTCGAACTCGGTCCGGACCGAGTTTGCCGACGGCGGATTGACACGCCATGGACTGCACGTTAGGGTTGCGACTCAATCCATGGCCGTCAAAACATTCAATCTCCGCTACATGAAAGCTGACACCGATTCTCCAGGGCCCGCTGGCGTTCGTGCGATCCATCGATCGGGCCGCGGCCAGCATGTACTCGCTCCAGCACGACGTGCTCGCGGCGCAAGGGATTCCTAGGGCGTCGGTCGCGAGCCGTTCCGAGCTGAGCATGAATTCCTGGACACGCAAGCTGCGCATGGGCATGGTCGGCGGCGGACAAGGCGCGTTCATCGGCAGCGTCCACCGCATAGCCGCCGCGCTCGACGGCCAGGCCGAGCTCGTCGCCGGTGTGTTCTCGCGCGACTGGGCGAACACGCAGGCGACGGGAGCGCAGCTCTATCTGGATCCCCAGAGGCTATACAAGACCTACCAAGAAATGGCGGCAGCCGAAGCCGGGCTTCCAGCCGATCGCCGCATCGATTTCGTCGTCATCGTCACGCCCAACAACGCGCACTACGGTCCGGCGAAGGCGTGCCTGGAGGCAGGCATTCACGTCGTGTGCGACAAGCCGCTCGCCTTCACGATCGAGGAAGCAGAGTCGCTGGCACAGACAGTCGAGAAGACGGGACTGGTGTTCGCGCTCACCCACAACTACACCGGCTACCCTCTCGTCCGCCATGCCAGGCACCTCTTTCAATCGGGCGAGATGGGGATCGTCCGCAAAGTCATCGTCGAATACCTGCAGGACTGGCTCGTCGAGCCGCAGGAGAAGCGGGGATCGAAACAAGCGTCGTGGCGGGTGAACCCTGCCGAGTCGGGAATCGGCGGCGCCATCGGCGACATCGGTACGCACGCGTTCAACCTCGCCGAATACGTCACCTGCGATCGCGTGACCATGATCGCGGCCGACAAGAGCACGTTTCTGCCGGATCGAACACTCGACGAAGACATCAACGCACTGATCCGCTTTCAAGGCGGTGGCAAGGGCGTCTTGACCGTCAGCCAGATCGCGACCGGCGAAGAGAATGGTCTGCGGCTTCGGGCCTACGGATCCAAAGGCGCGATTGTGTGGGCGCAGGAAAATCCGAACTATCTCGAGGTGTATCGTCACGGCAAGCCGCGTGAAACGCTGAGCCGCGGCCGGACCGAGTACCTCGATCCGGCAGCGACGAAGGCGACGCGCATCCCCTGGGGACACCCCGAGGGCTACTTCGAGGCGTTCGCGAATATCTATGCGGGAGCGATCGAGGCTGTCCGTCGCCACATCGACGGCGTTCCGATGAAGTCATCGGAGTACGAATTCCCAACCGTGCAGGACGGGCTTCGCGGCATGCGCTTCATCTACAAAGGGATTGAGTCGGCACGCGCCAACGGCACATGGATGGAGCTCTGACGATGATGATGGGCATGAGAAGGGGGTTTCTTGCGTCGTTTGTCGTGTTTTGCGTGAGCGCCGCGTTCGGTGCGCAGAATCCGGCACCGCCGGCCCCAACGCCTCCATCGATTCAAAGTCCCGCGTCGCAGAAACCGCCCGCGACGAAAGTGGCACAGACTTACGCGCCAGAGCTCACTCAAGCAGGCCGGGGGCGATTCGCAGCGCAATGCGGTTTCTGTCACGGCCGCGATACGCAGGGTGGTGAATCGGGCCCGGATCTCACGCGATCGTTGCTCGTGGCCGAAGACGTGCGTGGCGACAAGCTGGCGCCGTTCCTGCGCGCGGGAAAGCCGGACAAGGGCATGCCAGCGTTCTCGCTATCTGACGACGACATGGCAGCGGTTGTGGCGTTCGTCCACGACGAGAAGACGAAGGCCGAGTCGGAGACCGGTGGCCGCCGGTCCGTCGAGCCCTCCGATCTGGCGACGGGAAACGCCGACGCCGGGAGACGGTATTTCAACGGTGCTGGCGGATGCGCCCGCTGTCATTCGCTGACCGGGGATTTCGCCACCATCGGATCGCGATATCAAGGATTGGCGCTGCTCCACCGCATGCTCTACCCCGGCTCGGGCCGCGACGCGGGCCCGGCACCCAATCCGCCAACGCTGACAGTCAGGATGGCGTCCGGCGACACGGCAACAGGAAAGCTCGCCCATCGGGACGAGTTCACGATTACGCTGACCGACACAGCTGGCTGGCAACGTACCTGGCCGCTCGAGTCGGTGACCGTCAGCGGCGACGAGCCCCTTCGCGCGCACTCAGATCAGCTTCCGAAATACACCGATGACGACATTCACAACCTTGTCGCGGTACTTGGTGACGCTCCGATAACCGATATGAAGATCTCGATCATCGCTCTTTCTGTCGCCCTTCCCCTTGTCCTCGCGACGGGTGCTATGGCGCAAAACGTCGACCCCGCGCTGCTGCTGAACCCGCCGGCCGATAGCTGGCCCACCTATCACGGCGACTACTCCGGCCGGCATCACAGTCGCTTGTCGCGCATCACACCGGACAACGTGAACCAGATGACGCTGGCGTGGGCCTTCCAGACCAATTCAACGCGAACTGTGAAATCGACGCCGATCCTGGTGAACGGTGTGATCTACCTCACGGCGCCAGACGCCATCTGGGCCATCGATGCGCGCACGGGTCGTCAGATGTGGACGTACTCCTATCCGGCGAACGATGCCTTCCACATCGGACACCGGGGTGCAGCCGTTTACCAGGATGCCGTGTTCCTGACGACCCCGGATGCACATCTCGTGGCGCTCGACGCGCGCACTGGAACCGTGAAATGGGACGTCGTCATCGCCGACTCGAAACGAGGGTTCTGGTCGACCAACGCTCCTCTTCTGATCCGCAATCACCTCATCGTGGGCGTGTCCGGCGACTTCGACAATTTGCCCGGAACGCTGAGGTCGTTCGATCCCGCCACGGGTAAAGCGCAGTGGACGTTCTACAGCACGCCGCCGCTTGGGACCCCCGACTCCATTAGCGGCGGAGCCACCGGCGGACAGATGTGGATGACCGGCACCTACGATCCGGCGCTCAACCTCATGTTCGTCGGAACCGGCAATCCGACTCCCGTGTTGAACGGCGAGGCCCGCCCCGGCGACAACAAATGGACCTGCAGCATCGTGGCGCTGAATCCCGACACCGGGACGTTGGCGTGGGGATTTCAGGCATCACCCCACGATACCCACGATTGGGACGCCGCCGAAGTTCCCGTGCTCGTCGACGCGCCGTTCAATGGAGCACCTCGCAAGCTTCTGCTTCAGGCGTCGCGCAACGGCTATTTCTTTGTGCTCGATCGAACGAACGGTAGGAGCCTGCTGACCACGCCCTTTGCCGCTGTCAACTGGACCAGGGGAATCGACAAGGAGGGGCGTCCGATCCCGAATCCCGACAAGGAGCCCCATCGCGACGGTCGCCTCGTCGCTCCCGATGAAGCGGGCGGTACGAACTACCGATCGCCGAGCTTCGACGCGCGGACCGGCCTGCTCATCGTGAGCGCTGTCGACGCATACGGCGTCTACTTCTTCAAGCAGGCGCACGGAGCGTACGGCTGGGCGGGCGCCGATTCCACCGTCTGGGCCAGCTCGTCGCTGCGAGCCATCGATTACCAGACCGGCAAGATCCGCTGGAGTCACGACATCGGCCAGGGCTCCGGTTCGGCCGGGGTCTTGACGACCGACAGCGGGCTGACCTTCACCGGCGACAACAGTAACAACGTGATGGCCCTCCGGACGAGCGACGGCAAGACGCTCTGGCATTCGGGAATCGGGCGGGTCGGCAACTCACCCATCACCGCTGAAATCGACGGCCGCCAGCACGTCATCGTTGGTGGCGGCACCGCGCTCTATGCGTGGACGCTGCCCGTAGCGCGCTGAGGAGACAGGACCATTTCCGTTCTTGGCATCGACATCGGCACCAGCGGCTCGCGCGCCGTGCTCCTCGACGATGGCGGTCGCCTTGTCGCGGCGGCGACGGCCGATCATGCGCCATTCAGATCGCCGCAGACCGGATGGGCCGAGCAGGATCCGGAAGACTGGTGGTCGGCGTGTCGGCAGGCCACCCACGCCGTGCTGCGCGAGGGAGGGGCCGCCGGTCGCGTCACGGCTATCGGGCTCTCCGGCCAGATGCATGGCGCGGTGTTGCTGGACGAACGCGGCGGCGTCGTTCGCCCATCAATCATCTGGTGTGATCAACGCACCGAAGATGAATGCCGCTGGCTGAACGACACGATCGGCGCACGTCGCTTGCTTGAGCTCACCGCGAATCCCGCGCTGACGAATTTCACGCTGACGAAGCTACTCTGGGTCCGCGCGCGCGAGCCGAAACTCTGGGACCGGGTCCGCCACGTGCTCCTCCCCAAAGACTACGTGCGCTACCGCTTGAGCGGCGAGTTCGCGACCGACGTCGCCGATGCATCCGGCACACTGCTGCTCGACGTGGCGCGGAGGCAGTGGTCTCGCGCGCTCATCGAGGCCGTCGGTCTCGACGCACACGTGCTGCCCGCCGTCTTCGAGTCGACGGAGGTCTGCGGGCGCGTGTCGGCCTCGGGGTCGGCAGCGACGGGACTGGCGGAAGAGTACCCGGATCGTCGCCGGTGCGGGTGATCAAGCCGCCGGTGCAGTCGGTATGGGCATCACGCGGCCGGGGGCGGTCAGCGCAACGATCGGCACCTCCGGCGTTGTGTTCGCCGCAACCGATCGCCCGGCGGTCGATCCCCAAGGACGGGTGCACACGTTCTGTCATGCGGTCCCCGATCGGTGGCATGTCATGGGCGTGACGCAAGCCGCTGGCCTATCGCTGCGCTGGCTTCGCGATCAGCTGGCTGCACTGGAACGGCTCCGCCGTCATACGATGATCTCACGGCGGAGGCCGGGCGGGTCCCGGCCGGCGCGGATGGTGTCCTCTGGGCACCGTACCTGATGGGCGAGCGCACGCCCTATTGCGATCCGTCGATTCGGGCGGCGTTTATCGGAATCGCTGCCAATCATGGGCGCGGTCATCTGGTTCGCGCCGTCATGGAAGGCGTGGCGTTCAGTCTGCGCGACTCGTTCGCCATCTTCGACGAGATGCACGTTCCGGTCGAGCGTGTTCGACTCGGCGGTGGAGGCGCACGCTCGCGTCTCTGGCGTCAGATTCAGGCCGACATTTACGGGCGCTCCGTCGAAACGGTCGCGGCCGATGAAGGAGCGGCGTTTGGTGCCGCCATTCTCGCCGCCGTTGGGTGTGGTGTCTTTCCCAGTGTGGATGCGGCCTGCGAAGCGCTGGTCCACACGGCGCAGACGACGGAAACCAATGCGGCCGTTGTTGCGCAGATGACCGATCGCTACGACGCGTATCGCCGTGTTTATCCTGCCCTTCGACAGATTCAGTATGCCTGATCCATTCGCACCGCGACCAGAAGACAAGTTTTCGTTCGGCCTCTGGACGGTCGGAAATCGAGGCCGAGACCCGTTCGGCGACGTTGTTCGCCCACCGCTATCTCCCACCGATTCGGTGGCGATGCTGGCGGAGGCGGGCGCGTGGGGAGTGAACCTCCACGACAACGATCTGGTGCCGATCGATGCAACGCCGGCCGATCGCGATCGCATCGTCAAGGACTTCATCCGCGCCTGCCGGCAAAGCGGCATCGTTGTGCCGATGACGACCGTGAATCTCTTTTTCGATCCGGTGTTCCGCGATGGTGCGTTCACCGCCAACGACGATCGCGTCCGCGCGTACGCCGTTCAGAAAACGATGCGGGCGATGGATCTCGGAGCCGAGCTCGGAGCGAAGATCTTCGTGTTGTGGGGCGGGCGCGAAGGCACCGAGACCGACGCGTGCCGTCGGCCGGACGAAGCCGTCAAACGACTGAGGGAGGCGGTCAACTACCTCTGCGAGTACCTCGATCGATCAGCAGTACCGGCTTCAGGATCGCGCTCGAGGCCAAGCCAAACGAACCACGTGGCGACATCTATATGCCGACCACCGGCGCCTACCTCGGGTTCATCGCAACGCTGGATCATCCGGAGATGGTCGGGGTGAATCCCGAGGTGGCACACGAACAGATGGCCGGCCTGAATGTCCTGCACGCCGTGGCCCAGGCGTGGGAAGCTGGGAAGCTGTTTCACATCGATCTCAACGATCAGGTCTCAGGCCGCTACGACCAGGATTTTCGATTTGGATCGGCGAACGTCAAGTCGGCGTTTTTTCTGGTGAAGTTTCTCGAGGACGTCGGCTACGACGGCCCGCGCCATTTCGACGCGCACGCGTACCGCACCGAGGATGACGAAGGTGTCAGAGATTTCGCGCGCGGTTGCATGCGCACGTACTTGATCTTGCGCGAACGGGGAGAGCGGTGGAACGCCGACCCCGACGTGCGGGCGATTCTCGCCGAGCTGAACAGCACGCACGGCGCCCCGTCTCTCGCGCGGTATTCGCCGGCGGGGCGCGACGCCCTGCTCGCCGCGCCGCTCGATCGCATTGCGCTGGCGAAAGAACGGTTAGCCTACGAACGGCTGGATCAGCTCACGATAGAGGTACTGCTCGGCATCCGGTAGAAGGAGAAGGGCCATGCGGCGCGTTGGCTGGTATGTGGGCGTTCTCGGCATCATCATCGTTGGCATCGGGGCCATGTCGCTCCATGGGGCGGCGCCGATCCGCGTGATGATTCTCGATGGCGAGAGCGGCGGGCCCTACCATCGCTGGCAAGTGGTGACATCCGTGCTGCAGACAGAGCTGAGCGAAACAGGCCTCTTCGAGGTCGAGGTCGTCACGGCTCCGCCCGCCGGAGGCGACTTCGCCAATTTCGAACCCGGACTTCAGCAAATACCGCGCTGTCGTCTTCAACTACGACGCGCCCGACGACCGCTGGCCTGCACGCTTGAAAACGTCGTTCGAAAAGTACATGCAGAACGGCGGCGGCCTGGTCAGCGTCCACGCGGCCGACAATGCGTTCCCGAACTGGCAAGCGTTCAACGAAATGAACGGCGTCGGCGGCTGGCGCAACAGAAACGAGCAGGCCGGCCCGATGTGGGTACGACAAGGCCGGCAAGCTCCTCCGAGACTCCGCGCCTGGCAATGCCGGGAGTC
>CAVWIZ010000008.1:0-1012407 GCA_963755195.1 uncultured Acidobacteriota bacterium
GAGAGGTGCATTTTCTTCATTTGACCTGCCAATGATTAGTGCTGCTAACAATACGTTCGACGTCAGCTTCTGTCAATCACTGTGGTATCTTACGCGCCGGACCAGTGACCCATGCCGGACGGACCTGACACAAACGAACCCGCCAGGCCGCCCCGGCCGCAAGGACCCAACCTGCTGGGGCTGCTCAAGCCCTACACGCAGCTCATCTCGATCCTCGTGGCGCTGACGATTCTCGGCAACGGCCTGAACCTGCTGGTGCCCGCGGATCATTGTCGCGCGCCATCGACGGCTACGCCCAGCAACAGCTCGTGCTCGGCAGCCGTCGCCGTCGAGTTGTTCTTCGTCGTCGCTCGGCATCTTCGTCTTCTCGTATCTCCAGAGCGTGGCGCAGACCTATGCCTCCGAGCGCGTCGCGCGGGACCTGCGGACGCGGCTGGTGGCGAAGATCTCCGCCCAGGATCACGCCTATCATCCAGCAGGTCACGCCCGCCGACGCTGCTGACGAATCTGACGTCGGACGTCGACGCCATCAAGATGTTCGTCTCGCAGGCGATCGCGTCGATCATCTCGTCGGTCTTCCTGATCATCGGCGCCAGCGTGCTGCTGCTGTCGATCAACTGGAAGCTCGGGCTCGCGCGTCCTGGCCATCCTGCCGATCATCGGCGTGACGTTCTCCGTCGTGCTCGGCAAGGTGCGGAAGCTGTTCATCAAGGCGCAGGAAGCGATCGACTGGCTGAACAAGGTCATCAACGAAAGCATCCTGGGCTCGGCGCTGATCCGGCTGCTGAACTCGCAGCACTACGAGTACGAGAAGTTCCTGGCCGCCAATACCGAGGCGCGGGACATCAGCCTGAGCATCCTGCGGCTGTTCGCCAGCCTGATTCCGGTGATCATCTTCTGCGACCAACCTCGCCACGCTGATGATCCTGACGCTCGGCGGCCGTTTCGTGATTCAGGGCTCGATGAGCCTCGGCGATTTCACGCGCGTTCAACAGCTATCTGTCGATTCTGATTTTCCCGGTCATCATGATCGGCTTCATGAGCAACGTCATGGCGCAGGCCGGCGCGTCGTATCAGCGCATCTCGACGGTGCTGGACGCGCCGGACACGAAAGACACGCGGCGACCTCGTCGCCGACCTGCGCGGCGACATCGCCGTGCGGAACGTCGTCGTGACGCTCGGCGACAAGGCGGTGCTGAAGGATGTCTCGCTTCGCGGCGCAGGCCGGCACGCGGACCGCGGTCATCGGTCCGACCGCCGCCGGCAAGACGCAGCTGCTCTATCTGCTGACGGGCTTGCTGAAGCCCGACGTCGGGCAGCGTGGAATACGACGGCCGAAGCATCGACGACTACGACGAAGACAGCGCTGCACGCGCAGGTCGGCTTCGTCTTCCAGGACTCGCATCATCTTCAACCTGACGCTGCGCGAGAACATCGCCTTCAGCAAGACCGTGACGGACGCGGACCTCGAGAAGGCGATCGCGACCGCCGAGCTGAAGGACTTCATCGACGCGCTGCCCGAGAAGCTGGACACCGTCGTCTCCGAGCGCGGCACCAGCCTGTCCGGCGGCCAGAAGCAGCGGATCATGCTGGCCCGGGCGCTGGCGCTCAATCCGCGGGTGCTGCTGCTCGACGATTTCACGGCGCGCGTCGATTCGACGACCGAGCGCAAGATTCTCGAGAACGTGCAGCGGAACTATCCCGGGATCACGCTGCTGTCGGTGACGCAGAAGATCGCGCCCGGTCGAGGACTACGACCAGATCATTCTGCTGATGGAGGGCGAGGTTCTGGCGTCGGGAACCCACCGGCAGTTGATGGAGACGTCGCCGGAATACGTCCAGATTTATGACTCGCAACGAAGCACCAGCCACTACGAACTACTACGCGCTCAGTAGCGCCGACGCGCCTGGCAGCGCAACGCGACGCGTCGGCACGGCGCTCAAGCGGCTCGCGCCGCTGATGGCCGACGAGAAGCGCACGCGTCGGCCTGGCGTTCGTCGCCGATCATCGTCACGTCCGCCTACGTCGCTGCTGGCTCCGGTCATCATCGGCCACACCGTCGACACGCTACATCCGGAACCGGAACTTCGCCGGCGTCCTGCACTGGTCGGCGCATCCTGCTCGGCGTCTATCGTCGTCGGCCTGTGTCGCGAGCTACTTCCAGACGCAGCCGATGGGCACGCGTCGGCCGGCAGGGTGCTGTTCAAGCTGCGCAACGCGCTGTTCACGAAGCTGCAGGAGCTGCCGCTCGATTTCTTCAATCAGAACAAGGCCGGCGACCTCATCTCGCGAATCAACAACGACACCGACAAGCTGAATCAGTTCTTCTCCCAGTCGCTGGTGCAGCTCGCCGGCAACCTGTTCATGATGACCGGCGCCGCGATCTTCCTGCTGACGCCTCAATCTCCGCCTCGGCGCTCGCGGCGCTGGCGCCCGCGCTCGGCGTGCTGATCGTCACGCAGCTGACCTCCGGCGTGGGTCAAGCGCAAGAACGTGAAGAGCCTGCAGTCGCTCGGCGGCATGAGCGCGGAGATCCAGGAAAGCCTGAGCAACTTCAAGGTCATCGTCGCCTTCAATCGCCTCGACTACTTCCGGCAGAAGTTCAACGAGGCGAACGAGCGGAACTTCGCGGCGTCGGTCGGCGCGGGCCTGGCCAGCAACATCTTCATGCCGATCTACGGGCTGTCGTTCAACCTGGCGCAGCTCATCGTGCTGTCGCTACGGCATCTATCTGATCGCGGCGGGCAACCTGACCGTCGGCCTGCTGATCGGCGTTCCTGCTGTACGTGAACAGCTTCTACATGCCGCTCCGCCAGCTCGCGGCGGTGTGGTCGTCGTTCCAGCTGGCGCTGGCGGCGCTCGATCGCATTTCCGCGGTGCTCGCGCTCGAGTCGAACATGCCGGTCGTGGCGTCGGCGGAGCCGGCCGCGACCGGACGCGGTCCTCGAATTCGAGCACGTCTCGCTTCAGCTATCCGGGCGGACAGGAAGTGTTGAGGGACGCCACGTTCACGCTGGAGCGAGGCAAGACCTACGCGCTGGTCGGGCCCGACCGGCGGCGGCAAGACGACGACCGCGTCGCTGATGGCGCGGCTCTACGATCCGACCGGCGGGCGCGTGCTGCTCGACGGCAGGGACATCCGCTCGTACCCGCCGGAGGAACGCACGCGAAAGATCGGCTTCATCCTGCAGGAGCCGTTCCTGTTCACCGGCACCATCCGCGACAACATCCTGTACGGCAACGAGCGATATCCAGTCGCTACTCCAACGAGCAGCTCGTCGAGCTGCTGACCGAGCGGAATCTCGACGGCCTGCTGGCCCGGTTCGAGCAGGGCCTCGACACGCAAGGTGGCCGCCGGCGGCGACGCGCATCAGCCTGGGCCAGAAGCAGCTCATCGCGTTCATGCGCGCCGTGCTGCGAGATCCGGAGATCCTGATCCTGGACGAAGCGACCGCCAACATCGACACCGTCACCGAGCAGCTGCTCGAGCAGATCCTCGACAAGCTGCCGGCGTCGACGACCAAGGTCATCATCGCGCATCGCCTGAACACGATCGCCAACGCGGATGAGATCTTCTTCATCAACGCCGGCGACATCACTCCCGCCGGCTCGATGGAGCACGCCCTCGACATGCTCCTGCACGGCAAGCGAGCCAGCTGACACGCCGAAGGAGGCCGCCATGCGCGCACGTGACTGGATACCGTTGCTGACCGTGTCGTGCCTTCTGCTGACCAGCGCGCCGGCCGGCGCCCAGGAAAAGGGACATACCGGTCTGACGGTGGCGTTCCCCGCGGCAATAGGAGTGATCTGGCACGTCTCCGATTCCGTGGCGTTGAGGCCTGACGTGTCTTTTTCCTGGTCGACGTCCAGCGTGAACCCTTCGACCACCCCTGTGCCTCCTACCGTATTCACATCGGGCGGTGACGGATCCTCGTACGGGGTCGGCCTGAGCGGGCTGTTTTACGTGCGCAGATGGGAAAACCTGAGTGCATACGTGAGCCCGAGGTTCTCGTATGCGAGAACCAGCACAACCGTGACAACAACCATTTCCGGTGTCGTGTTCACTGGTCTCGATGGCAGCATTCTGAACGGCACCGTCGACGGTTCGAGTTTCTCGACCGAGGGCACCAGTTCGTCCTATGGCCTCTCGGGTGCCTTCGGCGCTCAATACTCGCTCGGCCGGAAGTTCGGCGTCTTCGGTGAAGCGGGGTTTGGATACAGCCATTCGAGTTCATCAACCACCTCGTCGCTCCCGTCGTCCTCGTCGTCCGGTTTGACGGTGAATGCATTTGGCACACGGGCCGGCGTCGGCGTGATCGTCTATTTCTAGATCGCGTCACTGTTCGATCTATTATTCGCGTCGTGATCCGTCGGTGTAGTCGCCGGAAGGGATGACAGTGCTGGCCATCCGCTGCGCCAACCTCGTGAAGACCTACGCGGCAAAGCCGCCGGTGGAGGCCGTGCGCGGCCTGGACCTCGCGGTCGAGCCGGGCGAGTGCTTTGGACTGCTCGGTCCGAACGGCGCCGGCAAGACGACCACCATCGAGATCATCGAAGGTTTGCTCGACGCCACCAGCGGCGAGGTCGAAGTGCTCGGCATGCAGTGGGGACGACACGATGCCGAAATCCGACAGCGCATCGGCATTTCGCTGCAGGAAACCAAGCTCTCGGAAAAGCTCTCGGTCCGCGAGACGCTGACGCTCTTTCGCAGCTTCTATCGCAGGGGGCTCGAACCCGACGAGGCCATCGCCCGCGTCTCGCTCGAGGAAAAGGCCAAAGCCTGGGTCGGCAAGCTCTCAGGCGGGCAGCAGCAGCGCCTGGCCGTCGCGTGCGCCTGGTCGGCGATCCCGAACTGCTGTTCCTCGACGAGCCGACGACCGGCCTCGACCCTCAGGCGCGCCGCCAACTCTGGGACATCATCCGCTCGTTCGGTGAGCAGGGGCGTACGGTGCTCCTGACCACGCACTACATGGACGAAGCCGAACGGCTGTGCGATCGCGTGGCCATTGTCGATCACGGAAAGGTCATCGCGCTTGGCTCGCCGCGCAACTTGATCGCCAGCCTGGGCGGAGAACATGTGATCGATTTCACGCTGACGAACGGCGAGCCGCACGGGACGCAACCCGTCGTTCGATCTCGTCGGCCTCCTGCGCGGGCTGCCGGCGGTGACGGCGGTTCGACGGGAGACGGAGCACTACGCGCTCTCCGTCACCGAGCCGCACGTCGCCCTGCCTGCCATTCTCGAGCAGCTGGGCCGGCATCAGTTCGAGCTGGCCAGCCTCACGACCCGGCACGCGAGCCTCGAAGACGTGTTCGTCACGTTGACGGGCCGCCATCTGCGCGAGGAACCGACGCCGTGACGCCCCTTCCGCGGCGCTACTGGCCGCTCCCCGAGATCGTCCTCTCCCGGCTCCGCACGTTCTACCGGGAGCCTGGCGCGGTGTTCTGGGTCTACGGCTTCCCGCTACTGATGGTCGTCGCGCTGGGCATCGCGTTTCGTTCAACCCCCGTGGAGAAGGTGACGGTCGACGTGCAAGCCTCGCCGGGGGCCGCAAAGGTTCGCGATGATCTGCAGCGGACTTCAGATGGCAAGGGACTGGTATTCAACGTTCAGATCAGCGAGGAAGAGGCCGGCCGCCGGCGCTTGCGCACCGGCAAGACCGATCTGGTCGTGTCCGTGTCGCCGGACGGGAGCTATCAGTACCGGCTCGACAGAAGCCGGCCTGAAAGCCGGCTCGCGCGGACGGTCGTGCACGAGGCCCTGCAGCAGGCGGCCGGCCGCAAGGACACGGTGGGTACGCTGCCGGACCAGGAAATGCTCGAGCCAGGCAGCCGGTACGTCGATTTTCTCGTGCCTGGCCTCTTGGGGATGAGCCTCATGGGCGGGGGGTTGTGGGGCGTCGGCTTCGCGATCGTCGACATGCGGATTCGGAAGCTCCTCAAGCGCTTCCTGGCCACTCCCATGCGCCGAAGCGACTTCCTCCTCGGCATCATGATCAGCCGCCTCGTATTCATGATCCCCGAGGTGCTGGTGCTGATGCTCTTCTCGCGGCTGTTCTTCGGCGTGCGCGTCGCCGGCAGCTTTGCGGCGGTGCTGGTCCTCATTCTGGTCGGCGCCTTCACATTCTCCGGAATGGGGCTCATCGTCGCCAGCCGGGCGAAGACGCTCGAAACGGCGTCGGGCCTGATGAACCTGACGATGCTGCCGATGTGGCTGCTGTCGGGCATCTTCTTCTCACCCGATCGTTTCCCTCAAGTCGTCCAACCGATCATCAAGGCGCTGCCGCTCACGCCGCTCATCGAAGGCCTTCGCGCGGTGATGCTCGAAGGGGCGTCGCTCGGCTCGCAGGGTCTCAACCTCGCGATTCTCCTGGCCTGGGGCGCCGTGACGTTCGCGCTGGGGCTCAAGTGGTTCCGGTGGAACTGACTCTGAGTCAGCGACGGTCGCGCAGGTCGCGATAGGCCTGCCAGTTGTGAACGGCCAGCGCGCTATACCCCACCGTGGCTGCAATGCCAATCACGCGGACCAGTTTGGGGTGGTCTTTCTCCCAACGGTGGACTGTCATCACGCCAACCGTGCCGATCGCCGCTTTCCCGACGACGACCGCGGATGGCGACGCGAACAGAGGGTTCATTTCGCTCGCACCCTGTTGCATCCCGATGAGCGTCGTGGCCCCATCCGCGGCGGATGCCGCCAACCACGCCGCCAGGATCGCGTGCTCGAATGTCATGGCCACTCTCGTCCGGTTCGGTTCAGACGAGGTGCGCGTCCGCAACGCCTGTGCCATGACGACTTGCGCCAAAGCCCCGCCATCGCGCGGAGTTTTCTGCCGGGCGACGCCCTTTCAAGACTTCACGTCCTTTGCGAAGTTGAATAAAGGGCGTCAGGTAGCGGGCCTACCCGATCTTCGGAAGTGCTCGTCAAGTTGAGGTGGGCGTCGGCGATCTCTGCCGGCTGGCGCGAGCCGGCAGAGTGCGCATCGAGCGCGTCAGCGCTGACTGGTGGTCGCGGTCGGCTTCTTCATCGGGTCGTCCGCGGGGTTGATGTAGGTGATGTCGAACGGGCCTTCGAGATTGATCTGCACCACCGTCTCCGTTTTCACCCACGCGTAGTGATGCATCCTGGCGGGCAGCGAGACGAACCCGCCTGGACGAAGGGTCTGGCTGGCTTTCTGGTCGAGCACGTCGCCCATGCCGACGTGGAACGTGCCCGTCAGCACCGTGAGGCGTTCGGTCATGGTGTGCCAGTGGGCGGGAATCTTGTAGTCGGCCGGGAACTTCAGACGGAGCGTCACGGGACCCTTCGCGCCGGGGTCGCCCTCGAGCACGCTGATCTGGGCGCCGGCGGGCAGGAAGGGCGGGGCGGCTTGCCACTGCACCTTTTCTGCCGGCACGAGCACGTGAGCCTCCTGTGCCGCCGCGGGGACAGCGGCACAAACGAGAGCGAGCGAAACCGAGCTGACCGCGAACGCAGTGACGATTCTCATGAAGTCCTCCTCGTCGGCTCTCTGAAGGCACTCGCCTTCCAGCCGACCGAAAGAGGTTACAAATCGCGGCGTTCTGAGAGCGTTCGCGAAAGCGTTCGGCGCTTTCAGAGGGGCCCCGTGGGCGGCTCGGGTCAGCGACCCGGCAAGGGCTTCACTTGTGCCAGCAGTTCCTGCACGTCGAACGTCACGCTTGCGTGAAGGATCTTGCCGTCTCTGATCTCCAGCAGTTCGCGATGGCGCAAGTGGACGGTGGCCCCGGTCGGGGCGAATCGCCCGTAGGTTCCCATGTCCAGCGTGCCGGAATGGGTGCCTGTGGCCAGCAGGTCAACTTCGTACGTCGTCTCGCCGTGTTGTTCGATCCGCAGCACCTCGACGCGAGCGTCGGGGAAGGCGCTCATCGACAGCTCCGCCGACTCGACATAGCCGCTTCCGCCATGCCGCGGGGGGCTTCCATAGGGCGCATGCTCGATGACCGCGTTTGACGAAAACAGATTGGCGGCGTCTTGAAAGCGACGATTATTGTAGAAGTCGTAGTACCGGTGAATGAGCGAGTGCGCCGGGTCGGGCATCTTGGCCAACATCTCGGAATGGGAGTGCTATGACCTCGCGGCATTCTACGCCGGTTGGCGAGACTGTGTGAAGCCAGCATGCACAGGCAGGGATACCCCGCCTGGCGGGCATCATAGATTTCCTGCGAAGAGGACGGGGGGCGTTTTCGAATTACAATCGGCCGAATGATGGAGGTGGAGTGATGGCGACACCGTCGTGGCAGGTCAGCGGGCAGTACTACGAAACCTGCAGTTGCGACTTCGTGTGTCCGTGCCTGCCCGGACAGATGGCGGTCAGCCCGAGCAAAGGGTCGTGCACGTTCGCCATGGCGTTCCAGATCGACCGCGGGAGCTACGGCGCGGTTTCGCTCGACGGCCTTGGGTTCATCGTCCTCGGACTGACGCCGGAGGCGATGGGCAAGGGGAACTGGTCGGTCGGCGTCATCGCCGACGAGCGGGCCAGCGCCGAGCAGCGTGACGCCATCACGGCGATCGCCAGCGGCGCCGCGGGCGGCCCGATGGCCGCGCTGTCGGGTCTGGTCGGCAAGTTTCTCGGCGTGGAATCGGCGCCGATTCGCTTCGATCGCAGCGGCGTCAAATGGTCCGTCAAGGCGGCGAGCCTCGTCGACATGGCCGCCGAGGGCGCGATGGGGATCAACCCGAACGCGACGGAGCCGCTCTATCTCGACAACACCGGCCATCCGGCCGCGAATCGCTTCGCGCTCGCTCGCGCGTCGAAGAGCCACGTCCACGCGCTCGGCCTGGCGTGGGACGACGTGAGCGGCAAGAACAACGGACAGTACGCGCCGTTTTCCTGGCGGAGTGCATAGCCCATCAGCGGTCGCGGCTCTCTCCCGCCGCGACCGCGTCCTCATCTCGACCTGCCTCGTTGTCGTCACCGCCCTCGCCTGGGCGTATCTCGTTCATCTCGATCGTCAGATGTCGTCGTCCATGGAGTACGACACGATGATGGCGGCGATGGGCATGACGATGGACACGCCGTGGACGGCGGCCGACGTCTTCTTCACGTTCGCCATGTGGGCGGTGATGATGGTCGGCATGATGGCGGGATCGGCGGCCCCGGTGCTGCTGCTGTTCGCGGCCGCGCGTGCCGGACGCGCCGGCCTCCGACGCGAGGCGTGGCGCGCGGCTGGCGGTGCTGACGTTCGGGCTCGGTTACCTCGCTGGTCTGGGTCGGCTTCAGCGCGTGCGCCGCGCTCGCGCAGTGGGCGCTGCACCAGGCCGCGATGCTGTCACCGGCCATGGCGGCGTCGAGCCCGCATCTGGCCGGGGCGATTCTCATCGCGGCCGGCGCGTATCAATTGACGCCGTGGAAGGGCGCGTGCCTGACGCAGTGCCGAAGTCCGCTGGGGTTTCTGATGACGAACTGGCGCGACGGACAGCTCGGGGCGCTCCGGATGGGCGTCCGTCACGGGACGTATTGCCTCGGCTGCTGCTGGGCGCTGATGTGCGTGCTCTTCGTGGTCGGCGTGATGAACCTCGTCTGGGTCGCCGCGCTGACCGGCTTCGTTCTGCTCGAGAAGATCGGACCCGCGGGCGCCATCGTTGCGCGCGTGTCAGGCGCCGCCCTGGTGCTCGCCGGGGTTCTCTTGATCGCGGCGAAGGTCTGACGTTGGCGCCTTCCCGACGCTTCACGCCTCGGTCAGCACGGCATCGAGCAGCGGGTGCCGGGTAGACCTGAACGGATTCGCCACGGTGACGCCGCTCCACGTGAAGCCGTCCTGCAAATCCTCGGAGAGCAGCAGGCGGCGGATCGCGGGCGGGTCCGGTGGATCGAGTCGTCGCCATGCGGCTGCCCTCGGCGTGCGTCGCGGACAGCCGCTTCGCCAAATTGAAAACAGCTCTAGATCACGCCTTCCTGTCTCCATCGCGCAATGGTCGCCGCGTCGAACCCGAGCTCGGCAAGGATCGCGTCGGAATGCTGGCCGAGCGCGGGAATAGCGCCCATCACGGGCTCGACGCCTTCCATGCGGACCGGCGGAATCAACGCGGGCAGCGGACCGGCCGGCGAATCCACCTCGCGTCCAGGCGTGACGGCCGGCCAACTGCGGGTGATCGATGAACTGTTCGACGGTGTTGATGCGCGCGTTCGCGATCTGGGTCGCGTCGAGGCGTGCCACGACTTCCGCTGTCGAGAGTTCGCTGAACACGCGATCGATCTCGGCATTCATGGCGTCGCGATGCTGCACCCGCAGGTGATTGCTCTGAAATCTCTCATCGCCGGCGAGCGCCGGCACGCGGAGGACGTTCGTGCTGAACGCCGCCCACTCGCGGTTGTTGTGAAGACCGAAGATCACCTGGCCGTCGCGAGTCTGATAGGGTCCGTAGGGCGCGATCGTGGCGTGACTCGCTCCGGTTCGGGCTGGAGACGTCCCGCCCATCGTGTAGTACATCGCGTACCCCATCCATTCGCCGAGCGCTTCGAAGAGCGACACTTCAAGCGCGGCGCCCTGCCCGGTGCGATGGCGCTGAAGGAGCGCCGTCAGGATGCCGGAGTACGCGTACATGCCGCCTGCGATGTCCGCGATCGACAGGCCGACCTTTGACGGGGTTTCGGGCGTGCCGGTGATCGACACCAGCCCGACCTCGCTCTGCACGAGCAGGTCGTACGCCTTTTTCGTCGCGTATGGGCCGGTCGAGCCGTACCCGCTGAGACTGCACACGATCAGGCGCGGGTATGTCGCGCGCAGCGCCTCGGTCGGCCAGCCCGAGGCGATCGGCGGCGCCCGGCGCGAGGTTCTGGACGAAGACGTCGGCGCGCTCGAGCAGGCGCGCGAGCACGTCGCGGGCTTCAGGCCGCTTCAAGTCGAGCGTCAGCGATTCCTTCGACCGGTTCAACCAGACGAAATGGCTCGCCAGGCCCTTGACCGTGGTGTCGTAGGCGCGCGCGAAATCGCCGTCGACCGGACGCTCGATCTTGATCACCCTCGCGCCCAGGTCGGCCAGCTGCCTGGTGGCGAACGGCACGGCCACCGCCTGCTCCATGGCGATCACCGTGACCCCGGCAAGTGGCGGCTCACGCGTCAAGCGCTGCGGACGATAGCACAACAGCTATCATGGACTCTCTCATCGACAAGGAGACACCGTGATTGACCTGGACGACGATCAGCGACTGGTCGCGCAGACGGTTCGCGAGTTCGTCGATCGCGAGGTGATTCCGGTCGCCTCGGAGATGGAACACCGCGACGAGTATCCCGACGCGCTCGTCGAGACGATGAAGGCGCTCGGCCTGTTCGGTCTCAACATTCCCGAGCGAGTACGGCGGCAGCGAGGTCGACTACACGACGTTCGCGATCGTCTTCGAGGAGCTGTCGCGCGGCTGGATGGGGCTGGCCGGAATCCTCGGCTCGCATCTCGTCCTGTGCGACGTGCTGGTGCGGTACGGCACCGACGATCAGAAGCAGCGGTTCCTGCCGCGGCTGGCGAAGGGCGAGCCGCGCGGCGGCATCTGTCTGTCGGAGCCGAATGCGGGAACCGACCTTCAGGCCATCACGACCACGGCTCGCCGCGACGGCGACACGTACTACATCGACGGCTCGAAGATGTGGGTCACCAACGGACGCCGCGCGCCAGCTGCTTCCTGCTGCTGGCGAAGACCGACCCCGCCGCCGAGCCGCGCCCATCGCGGCATCAGCGCGTTCGTCGATCGAAAAGGGCGCGCCGGGCCTGACCGTCGGCCGCGACATCGACAAGATGGGTTACAAGACGGTCGAAACCTGCGAGCTGCACTTCGAGAATTTCGCGGTTCCCGCCGCCAACCTGATTGGCGGCGACGAAGGCCAGGGATTCAAGCAGGTGATGACCGGGCTCGAAGCCGAGCGGCTCAACGTCGCCGCGCGCGGCCTGGGCGTCGCGCGCGCCGCGTTCGAAGAGGCCATCAAGTACGCGCAGCAGCGCCACACCTTCGGCAAACCGATCGCGCAGCATCAGACGATTCAGATCAAGCTGGCCGACATGGCCACCAGGATCGAGGCGTCGCGCCTGCTGATCTACTCCGCCGCGGCGAAGAAGGATCGCCGCGAGCGCTGCGATCTCGAAGCCGGCATGGCGAAGCTGTTCGCCACCGAGACGGCCGCCGAGGTGTCGCTCGAAGCCATGCGCATCCTGGGCGGCAACGGCTACTCGAAGGATTTCCCGGTCGAGCGGTATCTACCGCGATGCGCCGCTGCTGCTGATTGGCGGCGGCAGCAACGAACTGCAGCGCCTCATCATCGCGCGCGGATTGCTGGAGCGTTATGCCATCAGTTGACACCATGGCCACCGACAGATCTGACCGAGGCGATCGCCGTGTTCGTCGCGCGGGGCACACCGCCGGCGCGCGCGCGCGAGCGCGCGGCGGTCGCCGTGTGCGACACGGTCGGCGTCGCGCTCGCGGGCGCGTCCGAACCGGCCGCGAAGATCGTCCGCGCGACGGTGACCGTCGGACAGCCGCGGCCCCTGCCGCATCCTCGGCACGGGCGACCGCGCCAGCGCCGCCGACGCGGCGCTCGCCAACGGCGTCGCCGCCCACGCGCTCGACTACGACGACATGTGCTTCGTGTCGATGGCGCATCCCGAGCTGCGCGCTCGTGCCGGCCGCCCTCGCCGCGGCGGAACTGGCCGAGGCGCTCCGGTCGCGCGGTGCTCGACGCCTACATCGTCGGCTTCGAGGTCGAGTGCCGGCTCGGGCATGATCATGAACCCGCGTCACTATCACGCCCGCGGATGGCACTGCACCTCGTCGATCGGGACGC
Source organism: uncultured Acidobacteriota bacterium (assembly GCA_963755195.1). Classification (GTDB taxonomy): domain Bacteria; phylum Acidobacteriota; class Vicinamibacteria; order Vicinamibacterales; family CAVVIG01; genus CAVQJU01. The sequence goes on from CAVWIZ010000008.1 coordinate 12,791, forward strand.
TCGGCGCGGCGGCCGCCGCGGCGCGCGTGCTCGACCTGACGCCGCCGGCGACCGCTCACGCGCTCGGCATCGCCGCGTCGCTCGCCTGCGGCCTCAAGGAGAACATCGGCACGATGGTGAAGCCGCTGCACGCGGGCGTGGCCGCGCGCAACGGCGTGATGGCGGCGCGACTGGCGCAGCAGGGATTCACGGCCAGCGAGCACGCCATCGACGGCCCGCAGGGCTATCTGGCCGCGATGGACAGCGAGCGGCCGGCCTCCGCGCTCGCGCAAGCGCATCGCCGACCTCGGCGCCCGCTGGGAGATCCTCGACACCGGGATCAGCGTGAAGCTGTACCCGTCCTGCGCCGCCACGCATCCGCCGCTCGACGCGCTGCTGCAGCTTGCAGCGCAGCCACACGCTTCACGGCCGACGACGTCGAGGCGATCGACGTCGAGGTCGACTCGATGACGCCACGCCTGCTGATTCACGAGCGGCCCGCGACCGAGCTCGAAGCCAAGTTCAGCATGCCGTTCTGCGCGGCGGCGGCGCTGGTGTTCGGCCATCCGACGATCGACACGTTCGACGTCGGCGCGCATTCAGCGATCCGCGCGTGCAGGCGCTGATGCCGCGCGTCACGCTGCGCGCGAACCCGGCGTTCGACGCCGCCGCGCCGCTGTCGCAGGCGCACGTCACGGTCCGCCTGCGGGACGGCCGCACGCTCACCGAGCGCGCCGACGGCGCGCGCGGCTATCCGGGCCGCCTGACCGACGACGAGCTCTCGACGAAGTTTCTGGCCTGCGCGGAGCGGTCGCTGTCGAGGCGGGCCGCCAGGCTGGCGCTCCCGGCCCTGCGCGCCATCGACACGACGGCGAACGTGCGGACGTTGACGGCGCTCTGCGTCACCGGACGCGATTAGCGAACGTGCCTGATCAGTAACACTGCACGACGTGGAACGTAGAGCCGGAGTCGCAGTGAACTCAGTGAACCGCGAACGTAAAACGTAGAACGCTGATCACGGATAACGACATGCGCGCCTACGTCGTCCCGAGCGGTTGCCGCACGATTGACGGGCTGCGCCGCGTCGACCGGCCGGATCCGCAGCCGCGAGCCGGCCAGGTGCTCGTCCGCGTTCGGGCGGCGTCGTTCAACCGCCGCGATCAGGCGATCGATCACCGGGACCTATTTCGGCAAGCCGGTCGCACACGACACGATTCCGCTCTCGGACGGCGCCGGCGAGGTGGTGGCGGTCGGCGACGGCGTCACGCGCTTCACGCCCGGCGATCGGGTCGTGGCCGCGTATCCTCCAGACACCTCCGGACGGTCCGCCGTTCGCCGACGAGTCATCGCTCGGTTCCCCCTCGACGGCACGCTCGCCGATCAGATCGTGGTGTACGAGGACGGCCTCGTTGCCGATTCCGGACGGCCTCTCCTTCGAGGAAGCCGCCTGCCTGCCGTGCGCGGGCGTCACGGCCTGGAATGCGCTCATGGTCGACCGGCACGCCCGTCAACGCCGGCGACACGGTGCTCGTGCTCGGCACCGGCGGCGTGTCGATGTTCGCGCTGCAGTTCGCGCACGCCGCCGGCGCGCGCGTCATCGCCACCTCGTCGAGCGACGAGAAGCTCGAGCGCGTCAAGGCGCTCGGCGCGTCGGACGGCGTCAACTACGCGCGGACGCCCGACTGGCACAAGGAAGTCCTGCAGCTCACCGGCGGACGAGGCGTCGACTGCGTGATCGAAGTGGGCGGCGCGGCACGCTCGAGCGATCGTTCGATTCACTCGCCGCCGGGCGGCAAGGTCGTGCTCATCGGTGTGCTCACCGGACGCAGCGCCGAGATCAGCCCGTACGGCTTGATGTGGAAGGAAGGCCACCTGCACGGCATCAGGGTTGGCGATCGGCGGATGTTCGAGCAGATGAACCGCGCGATCGACGCGAACGCGGATCAGGCCGATCATCGACCAGGTGTTTCGCGTTCGACGATGCGCTCGCCGCCTACCACTATCAGGACGCCGGCACTTTCGTCGGCAAAGTGGTGATCAGCGTCTAGGCACGTTCAGCAGCGTTCGCGCCGTTGGAATCAGCGCCAGATAGCACAGCCCGGCGACGAACATCGTGACGTTGATGCCGAAGGCCATGCCGATCATCACGGCCAGCACCGAGGCGAGCACGCCGGTCGCGCCGTTGATGCCCCAGAGCCAGGGCGTCAGTTCGCGGTCGACCTTCTCGACCATCGTCATGCCGGTCGGGAAGGCAAAGCCCATCAGAAAGCCGACGGGCATCACCACGGCCAGCGTGATCAGGATGCGCACCGGCAGAGCCTGCTCCGTCGTCGCCGCGAACAGATGCGTCAGGCCCCACTCGGTCAACAGCAGGTAGCCGCCGACCGTCGCGCCCCAGATGGCGAAGCGGCCCCCGCGATCGAGGGGAAAGCGGCCGGACGCGAGGCTCCCCACGCCGCTCGACAGAATCAGGCTGAACAGGCACACGCCCAGCGCGAAGATCGGATGGCCGAGAAAGACGCTGAAGAACTGCAGGAGGGAGATTTCCGCAAACATGAAGCCGATGCCGATCAGCGAGAAGTAGAGCGTGCCGGCCACAATCAGCGTGCGCGGCGCCGACTTCACCGCCACTCGCAGCGGCAGCACGATGGTGCACATCACGGTGACCAGGGCGATGCAGAGGATCAGCACCAGCGTCATCGACGCCATGAGATTGCCGCGAACCACTCCGTTGCGGAGCTCGCCGCGCAGGAAACTGGCCGCGACTCGAGGGATGTCGCTGAAGCGCAGTTGATTGAAGAAGAACGGCCGGTTGTCCGTCGGCACGCTGAGGTCGAGAAGCGCGCCGCGGGCGACATCGTTGAGGCCGGCGATATCCCGGGCGGCGACCATCCGGCGCAGCACATCCGACTCCGGTTCCATGTCGGGCGCGACCAGCACGTGGAAGCCGAGGCGCAGGGTCTCGTCGCGCAGTCAGCCGGAGCTTCTCCGGTGTGAACGCGCTCTTCGATAACACGAGGGTGGCGATGCGTTCGGCGCGTGCGACGAACACGTGCTGGCGCGGATCGGCCACCCCGCGGTCCATCATCGCGGCCAGCGCGAGCGCGACCATGCGGCCGGACTCGTTGACGTCGCCCTCGGCTGTACCAGCGGCTCACCGTGAACACGCCGTTCGTCGGTCAGCCGGCCCACGAACGCGCGCCAGCCTTCAAGGGTGTAGAGACCGTTTTCGCTGAGCGAGAAGGCGCCCGCCCCCGTCGCGGCCCAGGTGTCGATCATGCTCATCTGGATCAGGTCGAACGATTCCCTGCGTCGCCGCAAACCAGCTGCGCGCGTCGTCCACGTGCAGCTTCAGTCCGGGAATCGCCGTGAGATTCGAATACGGTGCGTAGAACGGGTGGCTGCGTGAGCAGATCGACGAAGATCGGGTTGAGCTCGACGCCGGTGATGTCCTTGATCGCCGAACAGATGCGCCGACATGCAGGTCGCGGCCGCCGCCGACGCCGATGACCGCGGACTTGGCGATGCCCGGCAGGTGGTAGGCCAGGTTGACGAGGTCGTAGCGGAGAAAGTCGATCGACTCGTTGGTGCCGTCGAAATGAAGCATCGTCGTGCCGGCCGCGCCGTCGATGTTCAGGCCCGCCTGCCGCACCGTCAGACTCTTGTCGAGCGAGCGGCGAAGGCCCCCACAGATGCGGCTGCGTAGACGGCCGGCGGGTAGGCGACGATCCGGGAGTAGGAATTCCAGCGCTCGGTGCGCGTCGCGCCAACTGGACTCGAACGCGTCCTTGACCATCAGCGGCTTGAAGCCGACCGGCACCGACATGTTCAACGGGATCAGCACGGCCAGCGACCAGCACCACCGGCAGTGGACGCGCGCCAGCGGCCGCGGCGCGCAAGACGGGCTTGTTCCGGCGCCGCCGCCGCGCGCGCGAAGGCGTACGCCGCCAGCGGCGGCCGCCAGGCCCGCGAACAGAATCGCGGACGGTCCGTCGAGCACGTTGAGGATGCCGACCACCGCCGCGCAGCCCAGGGCCGCGCCGAGCAGGTCGACGCCGTAGACCTGGCTCACCGGGAACGGGCTTCGGGTCAGCGCCAGGCTCACGGTGATGCCGGCGAAGACGTAGGGCACCGTCATCGCCGCCATCAGCAGCGCCCAGGCGAAGACCGACGTCACCGTCGGCGTCAGCGCGGTGATCAGGCAGAACTGCACCATCACCGACGCCGGCATCGCCACGGCGGCGAGGAGCGACGAATCGGAGAGCAGCGTCGCCAGCTGCTCCGGCTTCAGTTCGCGCGCGCTTGAGGTACACCCAGACCGCGCCGGCCGTCATGCCGAGCATCGCCACGCTGATCGCGAAGAACGCCAGGTGGTACCAGGCGATGACCGAGAGGATGCGCGTCTGCACCAACTGGAACACGAGGACGGCGAACGTGATCAGGAAGACGCCGATGAAGAACGGGGTGCGGCGAGGCGCGAAGGGGACGCGACCCGGCGAATCGTCGGGTGTGGGGCGGTCGGACATGGAGACGCGTTAGCGCGGGTCGGTCAGGACGTGCAGGCGAGCGAGGTCGCATCCTCGAGAGAGCGACGACTCCTGCGGCGGCTTGTTGCCGGCGTAGCATCCAGGGATCACATACATCGTCTGTGGGCCGCGCGGTGGAACTGCGCTCGCGGGAGGCGTGCGCACGGGAATCAAGACGCCGCGATATCTGGTCGGCTGACCGGCGGCAATGTTCGCCGGAATCGTCAACGTCTCGTAGCCAGATGCCCGCAGATCGATCCAGTGCCGCCCCACGGGAAGCGTCGCGCCGATTCGGCTGAAATCGTCAATGGTCCCCACGTAGAAGCCGTCAACAAATACCTGCGCCGCACGCGGCTCGACGTCGAGGTAGATCGTCCCGTTCCTGTCCTGCTGACCACTCGATGCCTCGTACGGTTCGCTGTCCCGCGAAGCGCTGCCGGCGGAGTCTGGAGCCGCGTACCCGTACCCGTACCCGAACCCGGACGAGAACGGATAGAAACCGGGAAATGTGCGCGGCCGATCCGGCCACGGCGACGTGTAGCGCGGCGCGTACGTGGACGGGCGCGCATCGAACGGTGACCTTGGCGCCGCAGGTGGCGGCGCGCTCGGTCGTCCGGCATGCGGAGCCGGGCGAACCGCTGGACCCGGGCGGTGTGTCGGAAGCGTGCGGACCGACGGAGCCGGCGCTCCGTGCGGTTTCTGGGCCGACTGTGCTGACGGACTCTCGACCGCGACAATCATTAGAAAAGCGGCGATTAGCAGAGCGGCCATTGGAAGGGCGGCGGCCATCGGGAGAGCGACGACGGTTTTCATGCAGCGCTCACTTCTCTACAGTCTACGCTCTGCCGGTTCCTCGTGCCACCGGCGTCAACCGGCACAGTGGATGGCCTCACGCTTCACACGACGTCCACGGACCGGGGTTCCTGAGGAGAATGGCGTCGCAGCTGGCGTCTGCTGGTGTAGCATGCGACCGACCTTCAGCGGCGACAACGACAATCCGTGTTCATGTCTCGAGGAGGACACATGCGTCTCGCAAAGAAATTCGCGGCGGCCCTTATGCTCGTTTCGGTCGTGAGCCTTGCGGCGGCGGTGATCTCACCGCGCACCGCCAGTGGTGGGCCCACGGTGTCTGGCACGGTGTCGGCGCAGCAGTCGGGTCCGTGGACCGTGGGACTGACAAACGGCAACATCGTCCTTGTCGGCAACCCCGCCGGGAATCCCGTGCTCGTCCGAAACGTCGACATGGTGAACGAGCCCGTTCAAGTGCCATTCCAGATCGACCTCTGCTCAGAGATCGGATCTGCGTGTGCGTCGCCGGACAGCTTTCTTGTCCCATCCGATCGGCGACTGATCGTGGAATACGTCTCCGGAACCTGCGTGACGAATCCGCTCGCCAACAACCGCTTCGAGATTCACCTGTTCACGGTGGCCGGCGGCACTCCCCCCGTCAATCATTCTTTTCATGCCGTGCAGGAGTCGAGCGCGCCGGATGGCCCTTTCTTTTTGTTCGACGTGACACAGCCAACCCGGATCTACGCCGACCCAGGTTCGTACGTCCAGCTGAGCCTGAGCTTTGGCCCTGGCACCGGAGCGTGTACTCTGGCGCTTTCGGGCTTCACCGTCGCGTCATAGTCGATAGACCGAACGGAGCGCGGCCCTCCAACACGCGGCGCTGGTCATGGCTCAGCGGAGAAGCAAGTGGGACGCGCTCGGTCGGCACCCTTCACATGGCCGCACTTCGGCTAGGATAGTAAGGATGCGCGTCCTCCTCTGCACTCTCAGGAGTTCAACCGACTGCTCGCAACCTTTCCTAAACACGATCAACTACTGAGGTTCAAGACATGCCCTATCCAGAGTTTTTTGTCGCGCCGATGCGCGAGGAATTGACGAGCCTCGGCGTCCAGGAACTACGCACCCCGGGCGAGGTGGACGCGGCCATCGCGAACACGACCGGCACGCTGATGATCGTCGTCAACTCGGTGTGCGGCTGCGCGGCCGGCAAAGCCAGGCCGGGTCTGGCGCTGGCGCTGCGCAACGGCGTGAGGCCCGATCGAGTGGCCTCGGTCTTCGCCGGCTTCGACAGCGACGCGACGGATCGCGCGCGGAGCTACTTCACCGGTTACGCGCCTTCGTCTCCGTCGATCGCGTTGTTCCGCAACGGCAAGCTCGCGTACATGCTCGAGCGAAGCCAGATCGAGAACCGCGACGCGCTCGCCATCGCGGCGGAGCTCAAGACGGCGTTCGACACGTTCTGCACGCCGGCAGAAGTCACGCGGCACTAAGAGACCGCTCTGGCCGTACCCACAGCGACATTGGCGGGGTTGCCTTTACGGGTTCTCAGCGCGACGCGGTGTACGCGGCGATGGCCAGGATGTCCGCGTTGTTCAGCTTCGCAACGACCGGCTTCATCAGGTCGGACCACTCGCCCTTGCGCGCGTCCTGCTGCATGTCGTACAGCTGGCGCGCCGTGTAGCTGGGCGAACGGCCCGCGATGCCCGGTACTGGACCAAGCCCCCTCAGGTCGGGGCCGTGGCACACGCTGCACTGCGTGGTCTTGCCGCCGCCCCCGGTGTTCACGAGCGCCTCGCCTTTCTTCACGCTGCCGGGCGGCACGTACGCGGTGAACCCCGACCGGGCGTCGCGCAGCACCTCCGTCGCCTCCACGTTCTCGGGCGTCTCGATGATGCGGTCGCCGATCGGTTCGGTCTCGTTGCCTTCGAGCCGCAGAAACATGCCGCCGGCGATGCGCGTTTTCGGGACCGTCGCGGCTTCGACCACCTTGATCCAGGGTGTCCATTTCATCGCGGAAAAATACTCGGCGGACGCCTTCAGCTCCTCGTCCGTCATGCCTTTGGCGATCGCGATCATCACGTTCGTGTTGGCCTTCCTGGTGTCCGCGCTCTTGCGCGCGCCGGTCCTGAAGTCGGCCATCGTCTGCATGAAATAGGAGTACCGGTAATCCCGAGACGCCGGCGTTTTCGGGACGGCCCTTGCCATTCGGATAGTGACAGAGGCTGCAGGCGCGCACGTCGGGCCGCCGTCCGTGCGCGACCACGTCGGGCATGGTCGGGTGATCGCCGGGATACCAGTCGGCCGGACCGAAGGCGTCGCGAATCTGTGTCACCGTGAATGCCCCGCTGCTTCCGGGAAGGCGCTTCAAGGTCCCGTCGTCCGGGGGAGGCCCTCCCGCGCGAGCGCCCGCCGGCGGCGCCGCGCCTGGAGCGGCGGCTGGAGCTGCCGGCGGATTTGCGGTGGCGGGAGCCGCGAAGCCGTAGGCCCATGGCGGTGGCGCATCGGAGGCGGCTATCAATACTCCGGCGGTCACGATCGACAAGAGCGCCAGGATCACGCTGCCGAGCACACGTCGCATAGTCCCCCTCCCGAATGAATCGAGTTGCGGCTGGTTGTACACCCGCGCGGCGAAACACTCAACGAAAATCCGCCGGCCGCCTCGAACGGTTGGACTTACAATGCCGGTGGTCGAAGGAGAGGATACGGGTACGTGATTGTGAAATGCGCGCTCGGGCTTGCGCTCGGCGCGGTCGTGCTGGCCGCGCAGCCGCCGGCGACGCCCGCGGCGATCACGAGCCAGGACTTGCTGGACGGGCTGAAAAACCCGTCGCGGTGGCTCACGTTTTCCGGCGAGTACACCGGGCAGAGACACAGCCCCCTGAAGCAGTTGACGCCCGCGAACGTGAGCGGCCTGGTGCCGCAGTGGGTGTTCCAGACTGAAGTTCCGGGCTTCCCCGGCCGCGGTCTCGAAACCTCGCCGCTTGCCGTCGATGGCGTGCTGTACATCACGGGCAACAACAATCAGGCGTGGGCCCTCGATGGACGCACGGGCCGCCCGATCTGGAGCTATCGCCGCACCTTGCCGGCCAACTTCTCGGCGTCGGTCTGCTGCGGGCCGGTGAATCGCGGCCTTGCGGTGCTGGGCGATCGGCTCTACATGGGCACGCTCGACGCACACCTCGTCGCGCTCGACAGAAAGACCGGCGCCGTGATCTGGGATGTGGAGGTCGGGGACCTGAAGAAGGCGAATGCCATCACGGCGGCGCCGCTGGTCGTGAAGGGCAAAGTCATCATCGGCGTCGCCGGCGGCGACTTCTCGAGCCGCGGATTCATCGACGCGTACGATGCGCAAAGCGGCGAACGATCCTGGCGCTTCAACACGATTCCCGGCCCCGGCGAGCCGGGCAGCGAGTCGTGGCCGAATCCCGAGGTGGCGGCGCGCGGTGGTGGAGCCGCGTGGGTGACCGGCAGCTACGATCCGACGCTCAACCTTGTGTACTACGGCACCGGCAATCCGAATCCCGACTACTACGGCGATGACCGGAACGGCGACAACCTCTATACGTGCTCGCTGGTCGCGCTCGACGCCGACACCGGGAAGCTTCGCTGGCACTATCAATTCACGCCGCACGACGTGCACGATTGGGACTCGGCGCACGTGCCGGTGCAGGCTGACTTGATGATGGGCGGGCGAATTCGAAAAGCCGTCATGGTCGCCAACAGGAACGGCTTCTTCTATACGCTCGACCGCGAGACCGGTCAGCTCCTGGTCGCCACGCCGTTTCTCGACGGCTCGAATTGGTCCAAGGAAATCGGCAAGGATGGCCGCCCGATCGTGCTCGACAACATCGGGACTCCGGAGAAGTGTCTGCCCGACAATCACGGCGGCACGAATTTCCAGCCCCCGTCATTTGATCCCGACCGGCGGCTGTTCTTTGTCACCGCGCACGAAACGTGTGCGGTCTGGGAAGCGAGAAAGCCGACACCGCCGATCGCCCTTGGTGTTCGGGTTCCGAGCGGCGGCCGGCGGCTCGTCGAAGGACGCGAGCAATTCGGCGCGCTGCGCGCCATCGACCCGACGACCGGCCGGCGACGCTGGGAGCATCGTTACCGGTCGTACCCGTCAACGGTGTCCCTCGACCTGACCGGCGGCCTCATGTCCACCGCGTCCGGGTTGGTGTTCACCGGCGACAACGACGGGTACTTTCACGCCTTCGAGGCGACGACCGGCCACGAGCTGTGGCGCTTCCAGACAGGAGGCCCGGTGTGGGGCTCGGCGGCCATCACCTACATGCTCGACGGCCGGCAGTGGGTGCTCACGACGGCCGGGCTGACCTTTACCGCTTTCGCGCTGCCCGCCGCGCCTCATTAGCTCATCGGTACCACTGACGACGACGGGAAAACGCAGAGCACGCAGAGCACGCTGAGCCCGCTGAGAGAACTGACCTATTTGAAGCCTGTGAACCATGGGCCCGACGCGAGCGGCCTGCAAGGCAGGCCGAGATGGCGGAGCGATCAGGCGCGGACGAACGACGACAAATCCGTGACCTGTCGTTCGTCCGCGCCCGATCGCTCCGTCTTCCGCCGCTTCGCGGCGCCGCGTCGGGCGTCATCTCTGCGAACTCTGCGGACTCTGCGTTGATCGTCGTGACTAGTAGTGAACGATCGTGTACGGGCTTACTAGGCCCCATTCAGCATCTCCTGTCAGTCAGCATGGAGCACACACACATGAGCTCATCACGACTTCTCCACCGACTCCCGCAACGGCTGATGATGATTCTCGGCGGGATTGCTCGTCGTGGCCTTTGCAGCCATCGCCGTTGACGCGCAAGGGGGCGCTGGCGGTCCTCAAACGAACGCGGATCGGTCGCTTGCGGCACGCGTCCAGCGGATTGACGACACCGAGGAAATCCGGACGCTGCTGCTCGAATACGGCCGCTCACTCGACGCCCGCGACTTCGCCACGTACTCGCGTCTGTTCGCCACAGACGGCGAATGGGCGGGCGGGATGGGTACGGTTCGGGGTCCGGCCGCCATTCAGGCGTTCATGGAAAAGAACATCGGCGCCGCGAACCCGAGCCACAACTACCACCTGCTGTCGAACTTCGTCATCGACGTGCAGGGAGACAAGGCGACGGCCTGGTCGCGCTGGCAGTTCGTCGTTGCCGGTCCCGACGGGAAGCCCGCCATCGCCCAGAGCGGCCGGTACGACGACACGCTCGTCCGTGAAAACGGCCGCTGGAAGTTTCAGCGCCGCACGGCGTCAAACGACATCCCGGCAGCGGGGCCGGGTCAAACAAGATAAGAGGTTCACGGTTCACAGTTCACGGTTCACGGTTCACGGTTCGCGATGTTCGCACTTCGAGCGCTGAACCGTGAACCTGAACCGTGAACCGTGAACCTCTAATCCCTATCGCCCGAGGCGCGGGAACCGCTCGAGGGTTGGCGTCGCGCCCGGCTGCACCGACACCCGCGCGGCGTTCATGACCATCGCCAGGTACGTGTAGTAACCCTGGATGCTGGCCAGTTCCACGACGCCTGGCTCGCCGAACCTGGCGACCACTCGGGCGTACGTGGCGTCGCTGACGCTCTGGTTGTCCTGCAGCTCCAGGCAGAAGTCGTACACGAGAGCCTCTTCGTCGGCCATGCCATCCGGGCGCCGTCCTTCGGCGACGGCAGCCGTGAGATCGGCCTTGAGACCGGCGGTCGCCGCGGCCGTCGAGTGCGCGTTCCACTCCCAGTTGTTCGTCCAGCGCCTGGCGGCGATCAGAATCGCGAACTCGGTGAGCCGCGGACCGAGCACGCTGTTGTTGAGATAGTGCAGCCGGATTTGCAGCGCGGGCATCACCTGATCCGGCACGCGCAGCAAGACCGTCCACGGCGGCCCCGTCATGTCGACGCCGCGCAGGGCTTTGTAGTCAGCGACGGCTTTCTTCTGGGCCGCGGTCATCTTGTCGGCGGCGATCGGCGCCATCCGCTCCTGCGCGCCGAGCGTCGCGCCGGCGACAAGACTGGCCAGCAGCAATGTTGTTCCCCGGATCCCCAGGGTTCCAACGGTGGTCGAGCGGCGAGTCATGATGCTCTCCTGTGCGATCAATCGTCGTACTGCGGCGCGTGTTTCAAGGTGGCGTTCGTCAGAATGTCGTGCTGGATCCACAACTGAGCGCCGGTCTGGCGAAGAAGGTCGTCAATCGCGGCCCGCGACGCGACGGTTTGTGCCTGGTTGTCCCGCACGGGAACTTTCTTGAGCTCGCGCTCCGCGGCATAGTGATAGAGGTCGCCCGTCAGGAGCACCGGGCCGGTCTTGCTCAGTTCGAGAAACAGGGATTGGTGACCGGGTGTGTGGCCCGGCGTCGATTTCAGCACGACCGTGCCATCGCCAAAGACGTCGTGGTCCCCCTCGAGCTTCAACGTCCTGCTGGTCCTCAGCGCGCTGTAGGTGGTAAACAACGGGAGCTTGCGAGCCTCTTCGCTGAACATCGAGTCCCACTCGGCTCGCTGGATCAGCACGGTCGCGGTGGCATACGCGTTCGCGTTCGCCACGTGATCGGCGTGCCCGTGCGAAATGGCCAGATAGGTGATGTCGCGCGGCGTGTAGCCGAGACCGGCGAGCTGGCCGCGCAGCGTCTTGACGGCGACATTGGTGCCGTTCGCGGCGGCAACCTCAACGCCGCCGGGGGCAATCTGGTCGTCGGGAATAATGCCCACGTCCCAGAGCATCGTCCCCCGCGGGTGGACCACGAGATAACACGCGTCGGAGAAGTCGGTCGAACCAACCTGGCTGCGCGTCAGCCCGTAAGCGGTCGGTTCACCCCGCCTGAGCACGCCGCAATCGAAGACGTACAGCCGTACCGATCGCACCGTCTGGGCATTCGGCTGCTGCGCTGCCGCGGCCGGCGTCGAAAAATACGCGGCGCCGACGACAATCGCCATCCACCCGCTGAGCATCACCAACATGTTCAGCAGCACCCACCCGATCCCGTCCCAGCCCCCGATCACGCGACGCGTGGCGCGCCGATCCTTGAAAATCAGGTCGATGCCGTTCGCGGCCGGATGCGCGCACGCATACAAGCCGAGGAGCACGCCGGCGGCGCCGTCAAGGCGCGAGATGCCGGTGATCGTCGCCGCGGAGGCCGTCCAGACGAGGTACACCGCGATGGGGACGAGCAGGGCCCACAGGCGGCCAGCGTGATAACCGTCCGCGCTCGGGCTCACGATGTCAGCGTCGCCTTTCGCAGTTCGGGAATGAGCTGCGCGACAGCAGTGTCGAGCTGTTGGAGCGCGGCAGCGGCCTCCGGCACTCGTCCCTCGCGTCCGATTTTCTCGAGGCGCGACGCCGCCTCCACGACGATTGCGGCGGACAGATAGGCCACTGCGCCCTTCAAGGTGTGCGCCGCTGACATGATGCCCTGCGCATCGCCCGCCTCGACGGCTACGCGGATCGCGGCCAGCCGCGTCTCGTAGTCGTCCAGGAACATCTGCACGATTTCGAGGCCGAGCCTCCGGTCGCCGCCGGTTTGGCGATCAAGCGCGGCCAGGTCGAACACGATCCGCACCGGCTCGGTCATCACGGGTTCCGCGGAGGCGTCTTCTGGCTGTGCGCCTCAATCTCTGCCTCGAGCTTGGCATAGCAGGGGGGGCAAATGCCGTGGCTGAACTGCGCGTCGGACCGATCGGCGATGTACGACTCCACCTGCTGCCGGTACTGATCGTCGCCGCGAATGCGCTTGCAGTAGCTGCAAATCGGCAGCAGCCCGTGCAGCTGCTTCACGTTGGCGAGCGCCGCCTGCAGCTCGGTGACGCGCTCGGCCAGCTTCTCCTGGAGCGTGATGACGCGCACGCCGACGTGGACGCGCGCGCGCAGCTCCTCGGGGTCGAACGGCTTCGTCAGGTAGTCATCGGCGCCCGCATCAAGGCCGGCGACCACGTGGCTGCGGCTCTCGAGCGAGGTCAGCAGCACGAGGTACATGTTCGCGAGCGGCATCTCCTGTCTGACACGGCGGCACACTTCGGCGCCGTCGAGCCCCGGCATCATCCAGTCGAGCACCGCGAGTGTGGGCTCCTTCGCGCTCTGGAGATAGCTCCAGGCTTCCGTGCCGTCGGCGACGACGGTGACGTCGAATTCCCATCGTTTCAAGGTCTGCGCGAGCACCGCCGCGGCAATCCGGTCGTCGTCCGCAACAAGCGTCCGCATCGGCATTCGCCAATTGTAGCCGTAGCCGGGTGCCGGCTCGGGATTTCAGGTACTCTTCTGTGAAGCATGCCCACGCGAAAACGCCCTTGCCCATCGGAAGCGCTCGTGACGTGAACATGTTGTCGTCGGGGTTGGAAGAAGATTGGCTTCCCCTTTGTGAAATCACTCCGGCGCCCTGCTGAGCGTTCGTCGAGGCTGATTCAAGCGACCGCAGCGGTTGCGACGCTCGCCGTCGTCACCGTGCTGGTCACGTACCCGCAAGCGTTTCATCTATCCAATTTGATCGGTCAGCACGGCGATGCGCTGTTCAGCGTCTGGCGATTGGCGTGGGTTGCGCACGCGCTGGCCGCGGCTCCGGCGCGCCTCTTTGATGCCAACATCTTCTACCCGGAAGTCAGGACGCTCGCCTATTCCGACGCCATTCTGCTGCCGGCCGTCGTTGCAGCGCCGTTACAGTGGGCTCACGTCGCTCCCGTCGTGGTTTACAACATCGTCCTCCTTGGCGCGTTCTTCCTTTCTGCGTTCGCCGTTTGCGGCCTCGTCCGTTCGCTGACGAGCAGTTGGTTCAACGGCGTCATCGTGGGTATCGCGTTCGCGTTTTCCTCCCATCAGCTCGAACACTACGAACGGCTGGAAATCCAGCTCGCGTTCTGGATGCCGCTGGCGCTTTGGGCGCTCCACCGCACGGCAATGTCCGGCCGCGTGAGGGATGGTCTGATCGTCGGGGGCCTGGTCGCCGCACAGGTCTATTCCGGCATCTACAACGGAATCTTCCTGCTGACCTACCTGTGCGTCGTGGCGCCGTGCGTCGTCCTCATCCAGAGTCAGCGACCGCGCTCAACGATCGTGGCCGTGTGCCTCGGCGCGATCCTCACGATCGGCGTGACACTCCCGTATCTGCTTCCATACCTGCAGAATCGAGTCGCGCTCGGCGACCGATCGCTTGATGAAATACGGCTGTACAGCGCCACCTACGCCGACTATCTGTCGGCTCACCCCAACAACATTCTGTACGGCGGCCGATTCGCGGCGCTCGGACACCTGGAACGGTACCTTTTTCCCGGCATCCTGATCGTGGTGTTGGCGGCTTTCGGTATCAGATTTCGGGCCCGGCCGATGAGCGTCGCCTACCTCATCGGTTTGGTTTTCTCGGTGGAGATGTCTCGAGGACTCAATTCGCCCATCTATTCCTGGCTGCACGACCACGTATTCGTATTCCGAGGGCTCCGCGCGCCGGCTCGCTTCGGAGTGCTTGCCCAGATGTCGCTTGCGATCCTTGCCGGCTTCGGTATCGACCGGCTATCCGCGGCCATGACCAAGGTGAGGCTGCGCGGTGTGCTCCTTGCCGTTCTATTGATTGGAGTCGTGATCGAATGCCGAGCCCGTCCTCCCCTTCTGTCGATCGCGCCACCGTCGAAGATCTACGCGTGGCTCCGGCGACAGCAACCGGCTCCGGTGTTGGAACTGCCGGTTCCAGACCTCAAACGATTGGACCTGTCGAACGACCTGGCCTACATGGTGAATTCGACTGCCCACTGGCATCCCCTGCTCAATGGAACCAGCGGCTTCTTCCCAGAATCGTACGCAGAACTCCTCGAGCTCACGCGCACGTTCCCGGATCGGGACGCGCTCGAGTACCTGTTCAAGCGGAACGTCAGGTACGTTCTCATCCATGAACGCTATATGTCGACAACAACGTATCGGACGTGGCGGTCCCGACTGGCCACCACTGCAGGCGTCGATCTGCTCTTGACGGATTTTGAAGAGGGTCATGAACTCGCGGCATATCGACTCACGCGTCCGGGTCCCAAGTGAACCCCTCTAAAGCGCCATCTCACGACGGCCATGCGACCTGTAAGACGCGTGAAAGCCGTCGTCATCGAGACTATGCAGTTTCCTTGCGTGCCGGTGCTATTCTTAGCGCGTCCAGTGTATGACGCAGTCTGCTCACGCTTCGATTGAATCAGGGGTCATCAGCGTCTTGAAAGCCGTGAGTCCACGACCCATCGAGCCGACGCTCGCGAGCGATCTGGTCACCGACCTCGGGTTCGATTCGCTGCAGGTGCTCGAGGTGATCGCGGAGCTCGAGGATCGCTTCGACATCTCGATTCCGCTCAACGACGTGCCCGTCGACGCGCACCGTCGCGCAGGTCGTGGCGCAGGTGACCGCGCTCGTCGAGCGGCCGGGCCGACAGCCTGATGGCCGACTGCGGACGCTGCCCGAGGCGCTCGCCGAGGCCGCACGGAGCGACACAGGCTACATCTTCGTCGACCGGACGCGGAAACGCCGCGGTCGTACGCCGACCATGCACGACGCGTCGCTGCGGGTCGCCCGCGCGCTGCGCGAGGCGGGCCTGCGCCGCGGCGATCTCGTCGCGCTCGTCATCGCCGACGCCGAGCAGTTCCTGACGACGCTCTTCGGCGCGTCGATCGCGGGCGTCATTCCCGCATCGCTCTATCCGCCGGCGCCGACCAGCGACCTGCCGCGCTACCTCGAGCTGACCGCCGGCATTCTGCGCCCGCCGGCGCCCGCGCCGTCGTCACGACCGCCGGCGCTCGCTCCCGCACTTCGACGGACTGCGCGCGACCTGTCCGGAGCTCTCGCGTCGTGCGTCGCAGCCGAAACGCTCGACGCGCCGGCCTCGGCGCTGACCCGGACGATGGCTGCCGTCGCTCGACGACATCGCGTTCGTGCAGTTCACCTCGGGGTCGACGTCGGCGCCGAAGGGCGTCGTGCTCACGCATCGCAACCTGTCGGCGAACATCGACGCGATCAGCGGACCCGCGGGCGTGGGCGCCGACCGAGTCGGACGTCGGCGTCAGCTGGCTGCCGCTGAACCACGACATGGGGCTCGTCGGGCATGGCGCTCGGCGCCCTCTACAGCCGCCTGCCGGCGTGCTGCTGACGCCGCAGACGTTCGTCAAGCGGCCGGCCGAGTGGCTGCGGGCGATCTCGCGGCATCGGCGGCACGATCAGCTTCGCGCCGAACTTCGCGTACGACCTGTGCGTGCGCCGCGTCAAGGACAGCGATCTCGACGGGCTCGATCTGTCGTCGCTGGCGCGTCGCCGGCTGCGGCGCCGAACCGATTCATGCCGCCGACGCTCGCGGCCTTCGCCGAGAGGTTCGCGGCCGTCGGGTTTCCGCGCGACGAGCTTTCTTCCCGAGCTACGGCCTCGCCGAGCACGTGCTCGCCGCGACGTTCCCGCCGCGCGAGCGGCGCCTGCGCGTCGAACGCCTGTCGGCCGACGACGTGACCGCAGCGGCGGATGGCCACGATCGCGCGATGCGGCGACAGCGACGACGCGAGCCGTTCGCGCTGGTCAGCTGCGGCCTGCCGCTTGCCCGGGCCACCAGATCCGGATCGTCGGCGAGGACGGCCGGGCCCTGCCCGAGCGGCGCAGTCGGCGAGATCGTGCTGGCCGGTCCGTCGGTCATGCTGGGCTACTATAAGGACGAGGCGCTCACGGCCCGAGACCATTCGCGACGGCTGGCTGCACACCGGCGATCTCGGCTACCTGTCGGACGGCGAGCTGTTCGTCTGCGGCCGCGCCAAGGACATCATCATCGTCAACGGCCGGAAGTACCACCCGCAGGATCTCGAGTGGGCCGTCGACGATCTGGCCGGCGTCCGGCGCGGCCGCGTCGTCGCGTTCGGCACGACGGAGCGCGGGCAGCCCGATCGCGTCGTCATCGTCGTCGAGCCGAGCGGCACGGTGCCGGCCGACGCGCTGACCGACGCGATTCGGCGCCGCATCGGCGACCTCTTCGGGCTGCTACGTCGACGACGTGGTGCTGGTGCCGAGCGGCACGGTCGGCGCGGACGACGAGCGGCAAGGTGCAGCGCGCGGCGACGAAGGCGCGCTACGAGCGCGGCGAGCTCGTGAACGTCGGCGAGCGGCCGACTGGCGAGCGCAGGCGTGACCGAACAACCGGATGGATCTGCTCGACAAACTCCGCGCGGTCGAACAGCGGCGCGCGAGTTCGCGCCGGGCGTCGCCAGTCCCGGCGCGACCGTCATCGACCGCGTGCTCGGCCCCTGCGAGGTCGTCATCGACGGCCGGCCGACGCTGATGTTCGGCTCGAACAACTACCTCGGCCTCACGCTCGCATCCCGACGGTCGTCGCGGCGGCGCGCGAGCGCGATCGCTGGAGTACGGCACCGGCACGACCGGCTCGCGGACCGCCAACGGCACGCTGGCGCTCCACGAGGAGCTCGAGCGCGAGTTCGCCGACTGGTTCGGCAAGCGCCACGCGATCATCTTCAGCACCGGCTACCAGGCGAACCTGTCGCTCATCGGCGGCCTGTGCGGCGCCGGACGACGTCATCCTGATCGACAGCGACAGCCACGCCAGCATCTACGACGCGACGCGCCAGACCGCGTCGCAGGTCGATCGGCTTCCGCCACAACTCGCCCGAGAGCCTGCGCAAGAAGCTCGAGCGGCTGCCGGCGCGGCCAGCGCAACCGGCTCGTCGTCGTCGAGGGGCTGTACTCGATTCGCGGCGACGTCGCGCCGCTGCGCGAGATCGTCGACGTCGTGCCGCGCGCACGGCGCGTATCTGCTCGTCGACGAGGCGCATTCGCTCGGCACCTATCGGCGCCGACCGGCCTGGGCTGCGCCGAGGCGCAGGGCGTGCTCGACGAGGTCGACTTCGTCGTCGGCACGTTTTCGAAGTCGCTGGCGGGCATCGGCGGCGTGTGCGTGTCGGATCACCCCGAGCTGCGCGCGCTGCATTTCCTGGCGCGCGCCTACGTGTTCACGGCGTCGGGCTCGCCGTCGAACATCGCCAGCGTGCTGCGCGGCGGTGCGCGTCGTCCGCGAGCATCCCGAGCTGCGCGATCAGCTGTGGGCGAACATCCGGCGGCTGCGCGAGGGCCTGCAGCGAGCTGCGGTTACGCGATCGGCATCGACCGAGTCGCCGATCGTGCCGATTCTCACCGGCGACGAAGAGCGCACGATCGCGCTCTGGCAGGAACTGCTCGCCGAAGGCCTGTACGTGAACCTGATCGTGCCGCCCGGCTGCCCGCGCGACGAGTGCGTGTTGCGCGCGAGCTGCTCGGCGGCGCACACGCGCGAACAGATCACGCGCGCGCTCGACATCTTCGCGCGGGCCAGAGTCGGCGCTCCTGTCACGGCCTGACCCAACCTTCTCGACGGTACCACTCCGCCGTGTGCGCGAGTCCGTCGCGCAGCTCGAATGCGGCCACGATGCCGAGGCGTTCGCGCAACCGTTCGACGCTGCAGACGAATCCCTCGGCCGACAGCTCGACGTACCGCCAGCGGTTGAGGGGCAACGGCCGGCCGATCACCTGCCCGGCGAGGTCGCCGGCCATCGCCGCCAGACGTGTCACCGCCTGCGGCACGTGAATGACGGCCGACGGCCGTCCGACCGCCAGCTGAAGCGCCTCGAGGATTTCCCGTGGGGTGACGGCCCGGGGATGGCCGACAAAGAGCGTGTCGCCGTCGGCCGGCCGGTCGATTGCCGCCGCGATGACACGGACCACATCGCTGACGTGGACGAAGGTGTACGCGGCGTCGGGCCGTCCGACGAGCGGCAGCACGCCGCGCCGGGCGAGCTTGAACAGCGGCAGCATCGCGCGGTCGCCGGGACCGTACACGACGCCCGGTCTCAGGATTGTCCAGCGCAGTCCCGGAGTCGCCTGCACAACTCGCTCGCCTTCGAGCTTGCTGCGACCGTACGGCGTCCGCGGACTCGGCGCATCGTCCTCCGCGCGGGGCGAGGCAGCGGTGGCCGGACCCGCGGCCGCGAGACTCGAGATGTGCACCAGGCGGGCGCCCACGGCGGCGGCAGCCGCGGCAACGGCCCGGGTGCCCTCGACGTTGACTGAGGCGTAGCCTCCTCGCGTCGAGTGCGGTGACGACTCCCGCAAGGTGGACAACCGTGTGGGCGCCGGCGAACGCGTCGAGCAAGGCCGCGAGCTCGAGCGGCGCGCGGACGACGGCCGCGCCGGTGGGAGGGTCGTGGGGCGACTCGCGACGGACGATGGCGCGGACGTCGAAGCCGCGCGCGAGGAGATCCGCTGTCACATGCCGGCCGATGAACCCGGTGGCGCCGGTCACGGCCACGGTTCGGCTCACATCCGCGCCTTCTTCTGCGTCATCGGGACTCCTCTCGCGCTTGCGCGCGCCCTCCCCGCCAGACTACCTTACTCCCTGGTGACTTCACCCGACTACACCCGCGTCACGTACGGCGAACCGCACGCCATGCGCGGCCGGCTCATGCTCGCCGCGCATCCCGAGCTCCGCGCGCTCGCCGGGCCGACGCCGACGAGCGCGGTCTGGACGATCGTCCTGGTCGCCGCACAGTGCGGCCTGGCGCTGCTTGTCGGGAATCGCGGCTGGATTGTGTGGCTGCCGGCGGCTTATGTCATCGGCGCCACGATCGATCACGCGTTGTGGGCACTCATCCACGACACGTGCCACAACCTGGTGTTCCGCTCGCGCACGGCGAACCGGCTCGTCGCGATCGTCGCGAACCTGCCGCTCGTGGTTCCAGGGGCTATTTCGTTCGGCAAGTACCACCTTCTGCACCACCGCCACATGGGCGACCTCGACTTCGACGCCGGCATTCCCGGCCCGACCGAGGCGCGCGTGATCGGACGGTCGGGAATGGCGAAGGCCGCGTGGGTGGCGGGCACGATTCTCGTGCAGGGCGTGGTCCGTCCACGGCGCCTCACGCGCGTCCGGCTGCTCGATGGCTGGACGATCGTCAACCTCATCGTGCAAGTGGCGGCGATGTCGCTGCTCGCGGTCTGGGCGGGCGCCGGGCCGTTCAAGTACCTCGTCGCGTCGACGATATTCGCCATCGGCCTTCATCCGCTCGGCGCGCGATGGATTCAGGAGCACTTCGCGCTCGTGCCCGGCCAGGAGACGTATTCGTACTACGGCCCGCTCAACAAAGTTTCGTTCAACGTGGGCTATCACAACGAGCACCACGACATCGTGACCATTCCGTGGTCGCGTCTTCCGCAGATCCGCCGGATCGCGCCGGAGTTCTACGACGGCCTCCATTCGTATACTTCGTGGACGTCGTTGCTCGTCCGGTTTGTCCGCGATCGCAACATCACGCTGTTCAACGCCATCGTCAGGTCTGGACGCGGCGAACCTGACGTGCGGCCGGGCCGGCCGTAAGTCGGACGCAAGGATCGGCGTGCCAGTGCCAGCTGCCAGCGAAGCGCCCCGGACGAACCGGGCGATTGACGACGCCATCCATGCGATTCCGAGCGCGTGGTTTCAGCCCTCGCCCGCGATCTACTGGATGGATCTCGTCGGAAGTGCGGCGGCCGGCTGGGCGGGGTTTGTCCTGGCCGTTCGTGCGACCGGTTGGCAACGGGCCGCGCTTCTCGCGGTTGCGGTCTTCGCGCTCTACCGCGCGGTGCTGTTCATCCACGAAATCACGCACCTCGCCCGGCGCGACCTCCCGGCCTTCACTCTGGCGTGGAACGCGCTCGTCGGCGTGCCGCTGCTCGTTCCGTCCTTCCTGTACGAGGGCGTGCACACGGACCACCACCGGCCGCGATCGTACGGCACCGTCATGGACCCGGAATACGTGCCGTTCGGGCGCCGCCCGGCGCTGCTCATGGCGGGATACGTGGTGGCGTCGCTCTTTGCCCCGGCGCTCTTCGCCGTGCGCTTTGGTCTGCTCGCTCCCCTGTCGTGGGCGATTCCCCCGCTGCGGCGGCTGGTCGCCGAACGATACTCGGCGCTCGTCATCAACCATCTCTACATTCGTCGCACGGCTATCGACACGTCCGGCCGCGTGCAGGAAGTCGCGGCGTGTGCCGTGTGCTGGGGGTCGGTGGGCCTCTGGTGGCTCGGATGGATGCCAGCGGCGACATTCGTCTGCTGGGCCATCGTGGGCGCGGTCGTGTCGGGCGTCAACGCCGCGCGCACGCTCGCCGCGCACCGGTACGATCACGACGAGGGTGAGCTGTCGATGACCGGGCAGTTGCTCGACTCGTGCACCATCGCGCCGGCCGAACGCCTGTCGCATCGGCTCCGCGCCCGGGTGGCGGGCGCGTGTCGCGCGCTCGTGGCGCCGGTCGGTCTGCGCTATCACGCGCTTCACCACTGGATTCCTTCGCTGCCGTACCACAATCTCGGACGGGCGCACCGGCTCCTCGTCGCCACACTGGCGCCGGATGCTCCCTACGGCGCGACCGTTGCGAAGGGATTCGTTCCCGTGCTGCTCGACCTGCTCCGCCGCTCACGCACGCGTCCGCGCTCATGAGCGGCGCCGTGACCGTGCGTTCGATGCGCATCGGAATCTGCGCACCGTACGACCTCGGCCGGGACGGCGGCGTCAACTCGCACATCCGCTCGCAGGCGCACGCGCTCCGGCGGCTTGGCCACGACGTCTGCGTGTTCGGCGCCTCGTCGGCGCCGCTCCCGGAGGGCGAAGTGCCGCTCGGCACGTGCGTGTCGCTGGTCGTCGGCGGCACGGAAACGGGCATCGGCGTCGACCCACGATCCTGGGGGCGCGTGGCCGCCTTGTTTCGGACGCATCCGTTCGACGTGCTGCACGTGCACGAGCCGTTGATGCCGCTCGTGCCGTGGTTCGTGCTGCGGCAGGCGACGGCGCCGATTGTCGCGACGTTCCATACGCATCGCGAGCACGGGCATCGCTGGTACGGACGGTATCGCGGCCTGCTCGCTCCCCTGATGCGACGCGTTCGCACGCGTCTCGCGGTGTCAGACGCCGCGCGCCGCACCGTTGCGCGGCACTTCCCCGGGCAGTACGAGATCGTGCCGAACGGCATCGACGTGGGTCGTTTTCGTCAGCCGTCCACGCGGCCGTCCGATCTGCCCGCCGACCGGCGTCACGTACTCTGCGTGGGCCGACTCGAGCCGAGAAAGGGCGTCGGTCGCCTGATCGAGGCGATGGCTATCGTCCGGCGCGAGGCGCCGGACGCGCGGCTGGTCGTGGTGGGCGACGGCCCGGACCGGGCGCATCTCGAGGCGGCCGCGCGCGCGGCGGCGGTTGACGTCCTGTTCACGGGCCGCGTTTCCGACGAGGCGCTGCCGGCCTACTACCTGGCCGCCGACGTCGTGTGCTCACCCGCGCTCGGCGACGAAAGCTTCGGGATCGTGCTGCTCGAGGCAATGGCGGCCGGACGGCCCATCGTCGCGACGAACATCGAGGGCTATGCGGAGCTGCTCGCCGGAGCCGAAAGCGCCCGACTGGTCGAGGTCGACGACCCGGCGGCGCTCGCGCGCGAGATCGTACGGCTGCTCGAGGCTCCCGAGCTCGGTTGCACTCTGGGTGCCCGCGGCGCCGCATTCGCGCGCGCCTACGACTGGAGCGAAGTCGCACGGCGTCTGGAGTCCATCTACGCGTCCACGTGCGGGATGGCGACAAGTTCGATCGACCCTTAGTGCGCGAACTTCCCCGTCCAGTTGTGCGTCGCATCGGGTGCCGCGATAGCACTCCCACGACGTACGTCCCTGACTCGAGCCGCTCAGCATGAACCGGACGACATCGTCGTGAACGGTCTCCAACGCCACACTCTTGTCGGAGCTGATTACGGGCCGACGGTGGAACGTTCACGGTTGTGACGCACATTTGGGGCGCCAGAGGCGGCTAATGAATTTCGCAGGGTGAGTCGACCGAATCGGAGGACATCGTCTTTCTCCTGGCGATTCAGGGAGGGAGGGTCATAAGACGATCGACTTGGCCTGAGCGGCCAATAAGTTGGCCGCTACCAACTTATTACGTGTTCCAGGAAATTTCCTGTTCGCGTCCGTCTAACACGTTGGATAATGCGGCAACTCTGCTATGAGCGCGCTCGCACAAGGAGACCGACAATGGACCTGCGTTTGCGCCAATCGTTTCTGGCGCTGGTCATCCTCTTGCTCCCGGCGACCAAGCCGGTATTTGCGCAGCAGGCACTGTCTCTCGCCGCGGACGGCCGCACGCTCGTCCAGCCACCGGTCGTATCTTCGGGCGATGCGATCCATATAACCATTCGCCCGTCACTGTCACAGAAAGACCGGTGTGACTCTGAACGGCCGGAGGCCGGCGATTTGATTGTGAAATACCGCTTCACGCCGGCGCTGGAGCAACCCGTTGTGCTCTCGGTCGACGACCGCACCGCCATACCGGATAATCCCGTTGCAGTGAACACACTGGCTAACGCCGGAAATCCAGCCAACGCGAGCGAGACGACAGTGGTTGTGGACCGCGGCTTTCAGATTCCAGCCTCAAGGACGTCAAGATTTCTCGTCTTTAACGTTTGGGAGGGTTCAGCCGACGCGAAGGAGCTCGATGCGCTCCGAAAGTGCGTCACGCAACTTCGAGGAAACATCGACTCCATGGCCCCCCTTCAGAAGGCCGTCGCCGATGCCCAGGCGGAATCCGACCAGGCAAAACAAACTGTCACGACCACTCAGCAGCAGATTTCAAGCCTGACCGAGAACATCAAGGCGTTTGCCGGGATGGCGTCTGAAGCCGCCGTCCAGCGCGTCACTGCGATCCAAGCTACATTGCAGGAAGTGCGCGCGCGTCTTACTACCGAAGAAGCCGCATCAAAACGCGCCGACACAAGACTGGCGGCGGCCACAGCGGATCTTCGCAAGGCTGCCGAAAGAAACAACGGTACACCGGAACAATTGAAGTCACGGGCGGACCGTTTGTCTGACTTCATAGCGGCGAAGGGGTCGGAAACACAGCAAAAGCCATACTTCGAAGCCGCCGTATTAAAGCTTGGGGGAATGCTGGTAGGACGCAACGTGAAGGGCGTCTACTACGACCTCAGCGACAGGTCAGCGATTTCCAAGGTCACGGCTGTCTCTCCCATGGGTTCGTACCCTGTCGTTCTCTACGGCGACGAGTTGTTCGCGGGACTCCTCAACGTCCTCGACACCAACTATCCGCGGCCGTTCACGCTGTCGGCAACGGCACAGGCCGCCACTGTCATAAATGTCGCGCCCGCCAGGCCCGTATTCGAGCCCGGCAAAACCAGCGCCGAGGCGTCCGCTGAACGGCCCTCCCGCGTCACGCTTGGTGATCGTGTCTACCGCGACGTGTTCCTGCCTGTGGTTGGAAACTTCGCGCCAAATACCTTCGCGGAAGTGACCATCGTCACGCAAGGTCAAGGCGATGATGGAAAGCCTGCCGAGGTGAAGCTTGTAGACAAGGCCAAGTATCCGCCCTTCCGCGCTCTCTATCGTTTCAACTTCAGCTCGGGCGTCATGCGCACCAACCTGAGAAGCCACACTTTTCAGAAGGTGAAAATCGTCGACGATGACCCGGCCACCGAAAAGGTCAACGAGGCGCGTTATCGCGTGGACGATCTCCAGGGCGATCCACGTGTCATGCCTATCTTCGCATTCAGTGTGTACCTCGTCCCGGTTGACATTCAGAATCAGGTGACCTGGCGCGAACGGCTGGTGCCCGCTCCGACCATCGGCTTTGCCTTCACAAACCCGGCGAACGATGTCTTCGTCGGATTCAGCCATGAAGTCGTTCGCAACCTGCAATTTGTGTGGGGTCTCCATTTCGGTGTGGTGTCGCAAGCGGTAACGAGAAACGTCGTCAGCGAGGACCATGATGCGACCGCTCCCGTGACGCGAGACAAGCGCGACAAGGCATTCGCCTTCGGGCTGACCTTCAACGTCAACGTCATTACCAAGATCTTTCACTAGGCTCACCATGACGTTCGCAACGCGAGTCCTTCTCTGCACAACGGTTGCGGCGTTGATTCTCCGCGCGCCGGGCATGAGAGCTGACGAGGCTGCGCAGGCGCAAGGCCGGCCGGCGGCACAAGCGCCAGCCGTCACACACACCGAACTGGTCAAAGAGCAATTGTCAGTTGCCCAACAGCTGCAGCAGCTTCCACCGAACCTACGGCTTCAACTCGAACGGAACATGCTTAAGGAAGGAGTTTCTCTCCCGGAGAACCTGCGTTCTTTGCTGAGCGGACAGAGCGTCCCCCGTTTCCAGGACGAGCGGATCTTCCGGACCGTGAAGGACGAGATGAAGCCCATCGTGGTTCGGCAGGGCAACTTTGTTGAAGCCTTTCCGAACCGGCAACTTCCGGCCGCCGCGATCCCCACGGGCGCCGAGGCTGCGATCGCCCTGCGTGTGACACGTTCAGTCGGCCGGATCGAGACGGACGGTCAGTCAGCTCACGCCGGCACCGCGTTCGTGGTGGGTAACGGTCTCGTTGCCACGAACTGCCATGTGCTGCGGAAGATCGTGGTGCCGGCCGCAGGCGGTCAGTGGGCGCTGGCGACGCCCGGATCAGCCGTCATCGATTTCGGCGACACAAGAACCCACAGCCGCTCCGAGGAATATATGATTCAGGGCATTGCGGGTTTTTCCTCGACCCGGTTTTTTGACGTGGCCGTTCTCCGGGTCGCTCCCAAAAGCCGTGAAGGCGATCGGGACTTGCCGGCGGGACTGCCTCTTCATGCGATGAAGCTGGATCGAGACTGGACGAACAATCCGCTCCGCGTGGGCGTCGTCGGCTACCCCGACCTGACGAACCTCACCGGCGACGAAATGACGCAGACGATGTTCCGGACCGTCAGAGAAAGCGGTCCCGACAACGTGAAGCTGTTTTCGCCTGGTCTCGTCGTTGGCGTTGATAGTTACGTCAGCATCGAATTTCTCGAGCACATCGCATCGACGATCTCAGGCCAGTCGGGCTCTCCGGTCATCGACCGCGTCACGGGCGAGGTTGTCGGAATCCACTATTGCTGCGCCGAGCCCGGCGCGCCGCAGCAACTCGACCAGCTCGATTGTTCATCGCAGCGCATGTCAGACCGCGCGAATAACCAGGCCATCAGCACCTGGACGTCTCTTGCGGACCGCACCGTTGGGCCGTTGCTGGCCGTGCCGCGAGCCGCTGCAAATCGAGCAATTCCGAGACAACTGCCTCGGTTTGGACCGCCCTGGACCTTCGACACCCGTTGATCCGCCCCGCTGACGCTCCGCTGTCTCCGCTACCGCTCTCTCTCTAGCCTACTTCTAGCTCTAGCCTCTATGTGTCCTGTCGAAGAGCGAGGGAGGGCGAAGGGGCCTGAGAGCAGGCGTTATGTGGATTTCCACACGACCTCATTCCGGCATCATCTCCGGACTTGTGCGGTCAAACCCACTCGCAACTGGTCGAGGTGCCGCAGCCAGCTCGTCAGTCGGTTCCAACCGGCGCTGTTCTGGTCCACCAGTCTTCGCCGGCCTCCGGCGGGACAGCCTCCCTCGCGCCGCCGACTCAGCTTTTATCCCAATCTCACGAATAGTCGCCGACACGACTTCGCTGCGGAGCACCAACACCTCCTGCAGATAGTACTCGTCGTCCGGACGCGTGAGACCCAAGACCGAGATTCCAGCAGAGATTGAAGACAACCGCGATGAACGCTGGCACCGCGAAGGGACGCGTCAGGCGTGATGCCGCGCAATGTACAGAAAGACCACGAGGTCTCGCTGACAGACTCACGTCTTCTGACGTCCGAACCGGCGCAATCGTCACTTAAAGAACAGCGCGATCGTCAGACCTACGAAGGCAAGCCAGAGATTTAGGCTGGCTTGCTGTCGTACTTATACTCCTCAAGCGCGGGCGCTCGGCGGGCAGCGCGCCCTTCCACACCGTGAAGTACTCAAACCAGAAGTACGCGGGGGGCCCGATCCCTACGCCAGGGCCACGCGCTGCGACAGTTTACCGATTCCTTCCGAACCTCACGCGGGTTACCCAGTGCCCGTGCGGCCCGTGTGCCGTTCAACCGCAGAGAGAGCTGCCACATGGCCGATTCACAGCTAGTCACGATCCTCAGACAGGGCGCCACACTCTGGAACGCTTGGAGCGAGAAGAGTCTAGGGGCCGCCGACCTGCGCAGGGCCGATCTGAGCAAGGCCGACCTATGCGGGGCCGATCTGACCGGCGCCGACTGCGCAGTGCCGATCTGCGCAAGGCCGATCTGCGCAAGGCCAACCTGAGCAAGGCGCTTCTGTCCGAAACGGTCTCTTATAAATCTGGACCTCCACACAGTCATCGGGCTCGACACCTGTCGACATAGCGGGCCGCGTGTACGACCGTCTGCTGTTGATCTTGTCGGCATCGAGCATGGCCAGTCGATGGGTCAAGACAGAGATCGCCAACGCCCCCCCAGAAGGAGGTGGCGACTGGCAAGAAGGTGCTGTTCCCGATCGCCTTAGATACCCTTCGACGCCGTTCGCACATGGAAACAGTTTGACGCGGACATCGGAGAAGACACGGCACGCGAGGTACAGGGATACCACATCCCCAACTTCAGCCGGTGGAAGGAACGCGACACGTACCAAGAGGCGTTCCAGCAGCTCGTGCGGGATCTGAAGAATCCAGCGTCCCCTATCGCCCGAGTGTAACGGAGGTTGACCTCTGTTGCCGTCAACCCACGAGCCTGGGGGCGCGTGGCCGCCTTGTTTCGGACGCATCCGTTCGACGTGCTGCACGTGCACGAGCCGTTGATGCCGCTCGTGCCGTGGTTCGTGCTGCGGCAGGCGACGGCGCCGATTGTCGCGACGTTCCATACGCATCGCGAGCACGGGCATCGCTGGTACGGACGGTATCGCGGCCTGCTCGCTCCCCTGATGCGACGCGTTCGCACGCGTCTCGCGGTGTCAGACGCCGCGCGCCGCACCGTTGCGCGGCACTTCCCCGGGCAGTACGAGATCGTGCCGAACGGCATCGACGTGGCTCGCTTCCGTCAGCCGTCCACGCGGCCGTCCGACCTCTCCGCCGACCGGCGCCACGTAGTCTGCGTGGGGCGGCTCGAGCCGAGAAAGGGCGTCGGTCGCCTGATCGAGGCGATGGCGACGGTCCGTCGCGCGGTGCCGGACGTGCGGCTGGTCGTGGTGGGCGACGGCCCGGACCGGGCGCATCTCGAGGCGGCCGCGCGCGCGGCGGCGGTTGACGTCCTGTTCACGGGCCGCGTTTCCGACGAGGCGCTGCCGGCCTACTACCTCGCGGCCGACGTCGTCTGCTCCACCTGCGCTCGGCGACGAAAGCTTCGGGATCGTGCTGCTCGAGGCGATGGCGGCCGGACGGCCCATCGTCGCGACGAAGATCGAGGGCTATGCGGAGCTGCTCACCGGGGCCGGCAGCGCTCGACTGGTCGAGGTCGACGACCCGGCGGCGCGCGCGCGCGAGATCGTACGGCTGCTCGAGGCGCCCGAGCTCGGTTGCACCCTGGGTGCACGCGGCGCCGCATTCGCGCGCGCCTACGACTGGAGCGAAGTCGCACGGCGTCTGGAGTCCATCTACGCGTCCACGTGCGGGATGGCGACAAGTTCGATTCGACCCTTCACCATAGCTGGTCGCCGCCAGCACCAGACAGTCGATAAGCGCCGACCTCCCCTTCTGATAACTTGCGACCGGCAGCGCGCGGTCGGATCGCCCTTTGTCCCCTTGTGGTTCATCCCTCGTGTCTTCTTCCGCGGTCGCCCGAACCAGACGCTCGATGTCGCGGTACTCGCGCCAGTGCCGGAGGCTGACGGACAGAAAACCGGCGACCGGAATCGCCAGGATCACGCCGGCGGCGCCCCCCAGGGCCGCGCCGCCCCACACGGTCAGGATGACCGTGGGCGTCGACATGTGCATGCCGTGTCGGATCAGACGCGGATAGATGACGTAGTCCTGAACCAGCCTCAGCGCGCCGAGAAACACCACCACGCCGAGCACGCGGTCGCCTGCCTGGCCGACCGCCATGATCAGCGCCGTGAGAGGACCGATCGCGGGAACGAGTTCCAGCACGCCAGCGGCGACACCCATCGATCCGGCTCCGGCAAGCCGAAGCACCTCGAAACCGGCCAGGCACAGAACGCCGACGATGAAACCGGCGGCCACCTGCGCGCGGACGTAGCCGGCCAGCAGGCTGTTGACGTCGCGCAGGTACTCCTCGCCGCGCCACTGCAGATGGCCGCGAGGCAGCACGCGAAGCGCCGAACGATGAAAGCCGGGCGCGCACGTCAGGAGCAAAAAGGCGAGCACCGGTGCAACGGCCAGCCACGCCGCGTAACGGGCTGCGCCAATCAGATCGGTGAGCGTGCTGCGTGCTTCCCGCTCGATGTAGGCCATCCCGCCTTCGAACGATTGCCGGAGCCACAGTCGCCCGCGCGAGGGGAGCGGCGTGCGCGTGATCCCGCGTTCAAGCGCGGTGAAGTTGGCGCCAGTGAAAAGTCGATCGACGGCCGCCGGGGCGGTGACCGCCACCCATCGTGTTATCCGATCGCCTGAGAGCAGCCAGGTTGTCGCGCCGAGGACGAGCAGAACGACGTAAAGAAGCGCAAGCGCCGCCGGCATCGACAAGGGGCGCTTGCGTCGTCCGATGCGAACGCGCCGCCGCAGCTCCGCGGCGGCAGGCGCCAGGAGGTATGCGAAGAACACGGACAGCAGTAACAGTACGCCGACCCCCTCGAGCGCCCACAGCATGCGCGCCACACGTTACAACATTCGAGGCGCCACGTTCTTCTGGTCGTGGTGGGCGACGGTCCGGACCGCGCGCATCTCGAGACGGCCGCGCGCGCGGCGGAGGTCGTCAAGCTTCCAGAACTCCCCGGTAAGACCCATCTCAGCAAAGTGTGCCTTGAGCACGGCCACTGAAGGTCGCTCGTAATCGAACGCCATCTTCGTCCGGTAGATCGGCAAGCTCGAGCGTGATGGTTTGCTGAATGGTCAGGACTGCGCCGGCCTCGGGCGCTCCCGTCGCTCGTGACCACGCCGACTGATGTTCGCTCGAACAGAAGAACACCATCGTGTTGGAGCACGAGACGGATGATGTCTTTCCACCATTGGGCGGCCGGCAGGGCGAGATAGACGATCGTTGTCTCTGGGCGGGCATGTCCGACGCGTTCACCTGAGAGCGCGACGTCGATCGGTGTGCCGCACCGATGGCAGGAAGAAGGACGTGATCGAGATGTCTTCCTGCAGCATCACATGAAACGCGATCGCATCCCACGCGCAGTTCTGCAAAGTACCGTTTGCCGTTGACTGTCGCCGACGCGAAACGGCGTGGCGATGGCGGAAAACGGGTGCGCCATCAGGATGCGCTCGGTGCCGGGCAATAGGGTCAGAAGGCGCCTGGACTCGAGACCGAGGAGCGCCTGGCGGCACTGATCCCGGCTCGCTGAAAACTCGACCATCAATTCTTCGATGACCGGCGGACGTTCCTTCGCCAGACACCACTCGAAGATGAAATGGCGAAGCGTCCGCTCGTCGATCGACGGCACGTTGATCACTTGGGGTTTCTGGATACGTGTATGTTACAAGATGCCCCTGACAACATGAGACGATAGGAAACACTAGAGGCGTGTCGTAGGTCGACGGAATACCCATCTCAATCCGCCCCCCGCCGCCACCCCCCACAGGCACTCGATACGCGAGCTGCTCCCTGCCACTCACTTCTTGAACAGCCCCGACAGCGTCTTGCCGAGCGCGTCCGTCTTCAGCCGCTTCTGAATCTGCTCGGTGGCGGCGTTGACGGCGGCGCGCTTGGCCATGTTGCCGACGTCGATCCCCACGTGCGGCGAGTCGAGCGAGCCGTCGACGGTGGCAGGCAGCGTGACGCGTCCCTGATCCTGCGTGTAGCGCACGAGATCGCGGCCGGCCTGCTGGGAGAGCGCGTCGGACAACTGGATGTTGCCCTTCAGATTCATGGTCGACGCGTTCATCTGCACGACCCCCTGAGCCGACAGGCTGAGATGCTTGGCCTCGAAGCTGAGGTCGCCCGTCGTCGCGGTACCGCCCGCGATGTTCAGCGTCGCGCCAAGCTTCGAGAACGGCTCATCCTTCGAATCACTGGTGAGCGCGCCGGTCGATCCCGATCGCATGGACGTGGCGACGACGACCGCGCGCACGAGGCCGAGGTTCTTCACCACGCCGTCGGAGATCTCGAGGCGCGCGGTGCCCTTGGCGCTTCTCGCGATCGCCGCCGGATCCGATCCCCGTCCGGCGAGGTCGAGCCGGCCGGTCAGGCGGCCGCTGATGGTGTCGGGGCTGCCGGCGAAGCGCATGGCGGCCGCGACGTCGATGCCCGTGAGCATCGCTTTCGTCCGGAAGCCGGGCGTTTCCTGATCGGCCGCCAGCGTGAGGCTGCCTTCGAACCTGCCGCCGAACACGCCGAACGCAATCGGATCGAGGGCGATCGACGCGGCCGTCAGGTGCGCCCTGCCCGACAGCTTGTCGAGCGCCAGCGTGCCCATCATCGCGCGATCCGCCTCGAGCGAGACGATCAGGTCGAGTCCGCTTTTGCCCGCGGGATCGGATGCCACGGGCGCTGCCGCCTGGCGCGGCCGGGCCTCGCCGCCGGCGGTCGGGCTGGCGCCTCCCGAGAAGTCGGTCGCGAAGGCGATCAGCTGATCGAAGTTCAGCAGGCCGGCTTTCAGCGCGATCTCACCTTTGGGGCCGGCGAGGTCGGTGATCCGGCCGCTTGCGTGAACCGTCGTGTCGCCCGCTCCAATCGTCATCCGGCGAATGGCGAGGCCGTTCCCCTCGGGTATGAGCTCGAGATCGCCCCGCACCGTTCGCCCGCCGCTGACGATCTCGACGTCGCTCAGGACGATCTCGTCGATCGACACGAGCTCGACGGGCGAAGGGCCCGACGCCGGCGCGCTCGATCCGCCGCCGGTGGTGAACGCCGGGAGCGGCAGCTCGATGCGGGCGCCCGACAGGCGCACGCTCGCGTGCTCGACGCGCCGCGAGAGCAGCGCGCGGACGTCGGTGCCGAGGGCGAGCGAGCTCACGCGCAGCCGGCCCGCCTCGCCGATCTGCACGTCCCCGAGCGTCAGCGTCACGCGCGGGTAGACGCCGGCGCTCAGGCTGCCGATGGTCACCGGTTGTCCCAGCGCCTTCGAGATCTGCGCTGCGATCGCGGCACGTACCGTGTCGCCCCCGAGCACGGCATTCGCCCACACAGGCAGTCCGATCATGGCCACGACGATGACGGCGAGACCGAAAACGGCGAGCTTTTTCAGCACGGTGCCTCCTCGCGCGGCGTGCCGGTCGATCGCGGCGCCGCCCGCTCTGGCCTCTCTATCGGCTGCAATCACTCGAGACGAGCTGCGCACGGATTCGCGCGAATGCGCGGGCTGTCGGGGCGAATCGTGGTTCGAGGCGTTCGAGGCAGGGCGCCGTCGGTCCCGCGCGGGCGGGCGTTGGAGAGGCGGGTCTGAAGGCCCGCCTCTACCTGAATGGAAACTGCACGCCGAGGCACCGACGGCTAGGACCGCGCTAGTAGCCCCTGCTGGCTCCGCCACCACCCGATCCGCCGCCGCCAAAACTGCTGGACCCGCCGCTCGACGAGCCGCTTGACGACGACCCGCTGGAGTGAACGATGATCGGAAGAACCTTCGTGTACTCCCGACGGAAGGCGCAGAACGCGCACGTCTCGACGACGCGCGCGCTGCCGCTGCTGATCGTGCTCGCCGGGTTGACGACCTCCTCGGTGGACGACTTCGTTCGGCTTGTGGCATTGCGGGCACTGCGCGTAGCTGCTGAACCACTTGGGGTACCGCAGCGTGAAATGATGCCCACAGGCCCCGCACTTCCACACGTCGTAGTCAACGCTCCCGATCCGCTCTTCCGCCTGCTGCCCCTTCTCGAGCAGCGCGTCGTCGTCCGCCTCGTCGAGGCAGATCATCAGCGTCTGACACGCCGGGCAGCGGCGCCGATGGCGGCGGCGCCACTTCCGGAAGCCGACGATCGAGCCCACGCTGATCGGGATTCCCGCCAGCAAGCCGATGACGGCGGCGATGATGCCGGACGAGCCGT
Organism: uncultured Acidobacteriota bacterium; assembly: GCA_963755195.1. Classification (GTDB taxonomy): domain Bacteria; phylum Acidobacteriota; class Vicinamibacteria; order Vicinamibacterales; family CAVVIG01; genus CAVQJU01. Next base: position 46,047 of record CAVWIZ010000008.1, read on the forward strand.
TCTCGTAGGACTCGCTCCGAGGTGAGGGGAGCTCCACCGGCTCGTCACGCGCCGCACTCAGGAGCGCGTCGACGCCGGCTAGCAGGCCCTCATCAAATTGGCCCGCCCTGAACTTCGGCATCACGTACGCGTCGAGAATCCTCCCGACCTTGCCGTCGGGCAGCACGCCCTCGAGCCCATAGCCGACTTCGACACGGACGCGGCGATCGCCCGTGGACCAGAGCAGCAGCAGTCCGTTGTCTTTGCTCTTCTTGCCGATGCCCCAGAGTTCGAAAAGCTTGACCGCTGTTTCCTCGATCGACAGGCCATCGAGCGATCGGATGACGACGATCGCCATCTCGGCGCCGTTCGTCCGTTCGAATTCTCCGATCGTGGAGTTGAGCCGGGCGATCGTGTCCGCGCGCAGCACCCCGGGCACGTCGGTCACCCACGTGCCGTCGCGCGTGCGCGGGTTGGGGATGCTGGTCAGCGGCTCAGCGCCGACGGCCGCGATCAACAGCAGGGTGAGCGCGGCGAGCGCGATCAGGCTGGGGACACGAACAGACACGAAACGGCGCGTGAGAGAAGCCACGTGCCGAGGGCCGCTCATTCCGCCGGTTCGATCCGCAGCATCACCGCGTCGGCCTCGTCGGTGAGCAGATACAACAGACCGTCGCGGCCCTGTTTCACGTCGCGATACCGGCGCCGCAGATCCAGCAGAAGCGGCTCCCGCCGCAGCTCCTCGAGGTTCTTGTTGATCAGAATCCGGTGGAGCTGCCCCGTGCCCGGTATCTCGCCGTAGCGCATGCCCGTGACGAACACATCGCCCTTCCACTTCGGCAGGCGGTCGGCCGCCGACCGACTTCGGGTCCTGCGTGGACGCGCCGCCGTGGGCGATGTAAAGCATGCCGTCGCCGCCGAACGCGATCGGGCCGCCGCTGCCGCCCTCACCCACGTAGATATCCCGCGTGCCGATCTGCGCTGTGACCTCATAGACACCGATACGGCTACCCGGTCCGACGGCCTTGCAGACACGCGATTATAGGCTGGCACGATTTGATTATCACATTCGAACGTCGCGCGCATGACTCGCAATTACGTCATCGGATACCAGATGAGCCGAGGGCCACTCACTCCGCCGGTTTGATCCGCAGCATCACCGCGTCGGCCTCGCCGGTGAGCAGATACAACAGACCGTCGCGGCCCTGTTTCACGTTGCGATACCGGCGCCGCACATCCACCAGAAGTGGCTCTCGCCGCAGCTCCTCGAGGTTCTTGTTGATCAGAACCCGGTGGAGCTGCCCCGTGCCCGGAATCTCCGCGACAACATCGCTCGTGTTGTCCGTCAACATATCTGGTATCGTCTCCCCCAAGATGCGCTGGCACTCGCTCCTCTCACAGTTGCTCCAGCCCTTCCGGCGCTCGACGTTCGAGCAGCGAATGCGCGACGAGTTCGCCTTCCATATCGAGAGCCGGGTCGACGACCTTCTGACGCAGGGAGTGAGCCCCGACGACGCGCGCCGCCGCGCGATGCTCGACCTCGGCGGCCTTGAGGTCACAAAAGAACTGGCGAGGGACACGCGGCGCCTGCAGCGCCTCGATGACCTGGCGCGCGACGTCGGGTACGCGTGGCGCACGTTGCGAAACAGTCCGGGGCTCGTGCTGACGGGGACGCTCTCGCTCGGCATCGGGATCGGCGTGAACGCGGCTGTGTTTGCTGTTCTCCGATCGATCATCTTCTACCAGCCGACCGCGTCAGCGCCGGAGCGTCTCGTCGGCGTCGAGCCCGGCGACAGCCGGCAGCTTTCGTATCCCCACTATCGCGAACTTCAGGACGGCGCCATCTTCAACCGCGTCGCCGCCTATCGGATCGTGCGTGCCAATCTTCGCGTCGACGCTGCCGGCGAACCCACGACCGCCGCGGTCGTTTCTGGCAACTTCTTCGAGACGCTGGGAATACATCCTCAAGCCGGCCGCACCTTTACCGTCGAGGAAAGCGCGCCGGAGCGCGAGCCGCGGGTGGCAGTCATCAGCCACGCACTGTGGCGTCGCCGCTTCTCCGGCGACGCGTCCGTAATCGGCCGGACGGTGTATGTCAACGGCGCGGCAGTGAGCATCGTCGGCATTCTGCCGGCCGGCTACCGCGCGGTCGTGCCCATCCGGCCGCCGGATGTCTATGTCCCCATCAACGAACTGCTCCTGCCGGGTCTCCGGCGTCCCGAAAACGTCAACGCGCTCACGATCGTCGCAAGGCTGCGAGACGACGACACGCCGGCGCGCGCGCAACTGGCGGTCACCGGCTCGTGGAACCGAGTCGAGCAACGCGCAACGGTCTTCCCCTTTTCGCAACTCGCCCTTCGAGGAGCACCGCCCGAGGTGCTGTGGCTGCCCGCCGTCCTGCTCGCGCTGTTCGGAATGCCGCTCCTGATCGCCTGCGGCAACATGGCCGGCCTCCTGCTGGCACGCGCGACAAGCCGCCACCACGAGATCACCGTCCGTCTCGCGCTCGGCGCGTCGCGCATGCGCCTCATGCAGACGCTGCTCGCCGAGGCGTTCGTGCTCGGGTCGGCGAGCGCTGTCGGCGGCGTCCTGCTGACTCTTGCCGTGCTGCCCCTGCTCGACAGGCTGTCGCCAGGCACGGCACCCCTTCAGGTTGCCGCAAGCATCGACGGCTGGCTTTTCGTGTACGCCGTCGTCGCGGCGGCGGCGACGACGATCGCGTGTGGCCTCGTGCCGGCGTTGCGGGCGACGAGAACGAGCGTCTCGAGCGCCCTGCACGAGTCCGCCGTTAGCGCGACCGGGTCGATGCGCCTCCGGAATCTGTTTGTGGCGGGCCAGGCGACACTGTCCGCGCTGCTGCTCATCGTGTCGGCCCTGCTGCTGCGGACTGCGACGCGGGCCGCCGCGCTCGATCCCGGCTTCGATGTCGCGACAGGCGTCGTCGCGCGAGTGGCGCTCGACAACGGCAGTCCGGCGGATCGGATCGCGCTCGCCAGAGCGCTCACGGTCCGTCTGCAATCGCTTCCTGACGTGCAGTCGGTCAGCGTGGCGAACATCGTCCCCCTAGCTGGCGATGTGGCGAGGCGCGGCGTCGATATTCGAGGACGGGCGCCCGATGGGCAATCGACCACGCTTGTGAACAACGTCGGCCCGCAATATTTCGAAACGATGGGTATTGCGCTGCGCGGAGGCCGGGAGTTTCAGTGGTCCGATTCGATCGGCGCGCCGCTCGTCGCGATTGTCAATCAGACGTTCGCCAGACGGTATTTCGGCAACGCGCCCGCGCTGGGGCGCTCCATTCGCACGAACGACGACGCGTATGCGGAGATCGTGGGCGTGGCGGCGGATACGAAATTCGCCTCGCTCACAGAGACACCCGAGCCGCTCGTGTATTACTCGTACGCGCAGCGGCCAGGCAATCTCGTCGTCCACGTGCGCCCACTCCCGATGCGCGAGATCAGCCTGCGAACGCTTCGGACGGCCGTGGAAGCCGTTGACGCACGCGCGCTCGTCAGCGTCGAGGCCCTGCGCGAAACGGCGGGGTTCGAGATCGCGTTCCGCAAGAACGCCGGCCTGCTCCTGGCGGCACTGGGCGGCATCGGGCTGATACTCGCGCTGGTTGGACTCTATGGCGTGATGGCGTACACCGTCGTCGCGCAACGCGCCGAGATCGGTGTGCGGATGGCGTTGGGGGCACCAGCGAGCGCCGTGCTCTGGTTGATTGTCGGCCGCGGGGTCAGGGTCACCGCGGTCGGGCTCTGCGCCGGTGTCTTGATCTCTCTGCCGCTGACCGTCTCGTTCAGATCCCTGCTCGCAGGCGTGAGCCCGGTCGATCCCGCGGCCGTCGCGGCAACCGCCCTGCTCCTCCTCGCGGGCGGCGCCGCCGCCAGCTGGCTGCCGGCCCTGCATGCCACGCGCATCGATCCCGTCGCCGCACTGAAACAGCAGTAGCCGTCGCCCTCATTGCAATCCCATAGGTCTGTCTCAAGCAGCGTCGCAAGCCAGCGCGTCTTATGACTGCACACGGCCCCGTGGCGATCGCGCGCGAGATCATACGGCTGCTCGAGGCTTCCGAGCTCTGTTGCACCCTCGGCGCACACTGCCGCATTCGCGGCGAGGGCCGCTCACTCCGCCGGTTCGATCCGCAGCATCACCGCGTCGGCCTCGTCGGTGAGCAGATACAACAGACCGTCGCGGCCCTGTTTCACGTCGCGATACCGGCGCCGCAGATCCAGCAGAAGCGGCTCCCGCCGCAGCTCCTCGAGGTTCTTGTTGATCAGAATCCGGTGGAGCTGCCCCGTGCCCGGAATCTCGCCATAGCGCATGCCCGTGACGAACACATCGCCCTTCCATTTCGGCAGGCGGTCGCCCGTGTAGAAACTGATGCTCGACACGGCAATCGCAGGCGTCCAGTAGATGATCGGGTCGCGGAACCCTTCCTTGGTGAACGGCCCCTGCCACGGTCCCTCGTAGGAGCGCCCGAGGCTGACGATCGGCCACCCGTAGTTGGCGCCGGGCGACAGGATGTTCACCTCGTCGCCCCCGTTCGGCCCGTTCTCGATCTGCCAGATCGCGCCGGTGAGCGGGTGCTTCGCCATCCGCAGGAACGTGCGGTGGCCCATCGTGAACACTTCGGGCCTTCCGTCGGCACGGCCGACGAACGGGTTGTCGGGTGGGATCTTGCCCTCGTCTGTGAGGCGCAGGATCTTGCCGCCGACCGACTTCGGGTCCTGCGTGGACGCGCCGCCGTGGGCGATGTAGAGCATGCCGTCGCCGCCGAACGCGATCGGGCCGCCGCTGCCGCCCTCACCCACGTAGATATCCCGCGTGCCGGTGAAGCCTTTGCCGTCCCACGTCGCCCGCGCGACGGCCACCGTCGTCCGCGGCCCAGCGCCACGACCACCTCGTCCCGCGGCGGGGGCGGCTGGCGGCGCAGCGCTGGCCGGCGCGGCGCCGGGCGGCGGATCGAGCGGCTTGGTGTAGCTGATGTAGACGACGTGGTTGCGCTCGAAGTCGGGGTGCAGCGCCAGGTCCGTGCCCGACAGCCCCGCCCCGATGGCCATCGGACCGCCGGTCACCGGCTTCGGATCGACGACGCCGTTGCGCACTGCCTTGATGGCGCCGCCGCGTTCGGCCACGAGGATCGTGTCGTCCGACACGAAGGCCATGCTCCAGGGGTTCTGGAAGCCGCGCGCGTAGACGCTCACGCGAATGGTCTGCCCCTCGGCGGTCTCGTAGCGCACCGGAGTGTCGGGTAGGGGGGGAATCTTGATGCCCTGTGGCGCTACGGGGATGCCGCCGCGCATGGGCACATCCTGCTGCGCCGCCAGGGGTGCAGCGAGGAGCACAGCGGCGGCGAGAAGGCGTAGGAATCCGTTCATATGCGTGTCTCCACTCAGGGGGGAATGGCCGTCGCTCCTCCTCACGAAGGAGCTCTCGTCCGCTGGCATAGCGTAACCCATGGCGTCGCGCGTGCACTCCGCCCAGGAAAACTTGATCTTAATTCTTGAAGCTGTCAAGGGTTCTGAGACAGTCTTGGCTCTTTGAGTTCTGAGGGTTGTTTGCAAAGATGGTCGGATTATCAATCTTTCCCGTCTTGAGGAATTTTCGAATCCGAGCCAGCACGATTTTCTTGCGATCCCTGGCGCCGGTTTTCTTCAGCTTGCCAGAGACCTCGGCATAGATGTGGTAGGGGCTAGTTCTGAGCCAAAAAGGGCTCGCTGGCGTCAGGGCACGCGAAAATTCTGGAGCGGCGGCGGCACGACTGCGCTCTCCCGGGGCCGCGCCAGTTGCGGAATCCAGTCGTACGGGATCCGATAGCCGCGGTAGACGGCGTTCGACGACTGCGCGCCGCCAAACAGCGGGTACATGTACTCCCACACGATCTTGCGATCGCTCGCGACCTCGAACAGCCGGCCATGAGCGCCTTCCGTGATGAGCGTGTTGCCGTTCGGCAGCCGCTGCGCGCCGCTGATGTTCGTGCTGTAGAATCGCGGCCCGTTATACGACCAGACGAGCTCGAGCGTGACGGGGTTGATCTCGAGGACGCGCGAGTTTGCCCGCGCAAACGAGTTGGCGCCGTCGAGCGCAGCCGGCGTCACAAAGCCGTACCCGCTCGCCCCGCCGTTGTCGAAGACCAGCAGGTTGCCGGCGCCGGGCAGGCCCTTCGGGATCAGGTGCGGATGATGCTGGCCGATCATCTGACGAATCGCGCGGAGCTCTTTCGATTCGCTGAAGTCCGGCCCGAGGCGCCAGGCGATCTTCCCGTCGCGCGCGATGATGGCGACCACGCTTGCCTGCCGGCTGCTGATGATGACGTTGTCCGGCGCGAACCGCCGATCGCCGGCATCGAACCAGCGATTCGGTCCGACGTAGGTCGCCGAGTTGACGTGCAGCCAATCGAAGCTGCCCCGCCCCTGTGCGGCGCCCCGTCCGTCGCCGGCCCCTCGTCCCGCGCCGGCGCCCGCCGCGGCCTTGATCGCGCGTCGAGCGGCGGCGGAAAAACCGAGTTCCTCCACGTGATCGCTCGCCACCCACTCCCAGACGATGTCGCCGTTGGCGTCGACTTCGATGAGCCGATCGTCTTCGAGTGACATGTCCGAGACGTCCGGCCGGCTGTGGTTGATGTGCGTGAGGACGAGCGTCGTTACCCCCTGGCCCCCCTGGATGGCCGGCGTGGCCTGCGGCGAGTAGTAGCCGGCCGGAAAGTCTTCGCGCTGCCAGTCGTGGTGCTGCCGCGCCGCCCAGATCGTGCGGCCGTCGCCGGTCTGGATTTGCTGATTGTGCTCGAATCGCCACAACACATGCCCGTCGAAGTCGCGCTCGATCAGCTCGAGCGATTCCTGGTGCGGCGGGTTGGCGCCGTTCGCGGCCATCACCACGCCGCCGGGAAAGACGCGCGCCGGCCCGCCCGCGGAGTTGACGAAGCCATCCCAGCGCTTGACGACGTTGCCGTTCATGTCGATGACGATCACCGCCGGAGTGTTCAGCGGTGACAGCACCGTATACCCGCTCCAGGCCCGGCCCGGGTCGTAGATGGTCGTGCCGGTTGGATAGACCGACTGTGCCGCCACGGTGACGGCACCGGCACAGACGACAACCGCGGCAGCAGTCCAGCGCGTCATGACCCGTGTCAGAAATCGAACTGCGCGTTGAAGCGCGTCGCCCTTCCTGTCAGCACCGCCGTCGGCTGGAGCCAGCGGGCGCCGTTCGTCGCGACGTCGTAGACCGTTTCATAGGCGGTCGCCTGGTTGGAGTTGAAGAGGTTGTATAGGTCCAGCCCGACGTTCAGGCGCCTGCCGCCGAACCGCAGCACCTTCTGCAGCCGAAGATCCATCACCGTGATGCGATCGCCGTAGACGGCGCCCGGAGCCAGCAGGTCGACGCTCTGCTGTGCCAGGCCGGCGCGCAGCGGCACGCCCGTCGCCGTCTGGTACTGCGCGGGCGTCATCTGGAAGTTCGCGATTCGCGACGCGCCGTTGGTCGCGACGGCCGTGGCGGCCGGCTGCGCGTTGGGCTGCGACCGGAAGATCGCGCTGAAGAGCACGTCTACCTTCGGCACGGTGTAGCTGCCGAGCGCGCGCACCTGGGTCAACCATGGCTCCGGCGCGTTGCAGGCCGCCTGACCGTCGATGATGCCCGACGCGATGACGGCCCCGGCGGACGGTGTCATCGTCCGCCCGAACCGCGCCTTCAGCACATCACACGTGTCGTTGACGCCGCGCCCCGTGCTGGTGCCCCCCTGCACGAACACCGAGTTGCGCAGGCGCGCGTTGAACGTCACGTCCACGCCGTGCCAGTAGTGCGTCTCGTCGCCGAAGTCGGCGTCGGTCGTGTAGTACGGATCCGACACGCCGACCGCCTGACGGGCGTTGCGCACGAGGAACGTCACCGGATAGCCGCCGCCGCCGGGCAGCAGTGGATTACTGGGCGCAGTGAGCGTCACCTCGTCGAAGTCGGCGGCCGTCAGCGCGGCGTTGTGCGTCGTGAAGAAGTTGCTCCACGACCGCCGGTTGTAGCTGACGTCGACGGACATCCTCGGAAGAATCTCGTGCTGGATGCCCAGGCCGAACTGCCAGTCGGCGTTGCGCACGCCCCAGCCTTCGAGCACGGCCGGATTCACACGCGTGGTGGCGACCGACGCGCCCCAGTTCAAGTTCGACCAGGGCCCGCACTCCTGGTTGGCCACTGGATTCAGGAAGTCGCACTGCGCGATCCGATCGCGATTCGGATCGGTCCACTGGCGCGTGATGCTCGAGACGAGCGTCGTGGCTGGGTTCTTGATCGTATAGGCCTCGCCCGAGAAGACGCCCTGCAGATACTTGCCGAAGCTCGCTTTGACGGCGGTCTTGCCGTTGCCGAACAGGTCGTAGACGATGCCGCCGCGCGGCGTGAGATCGCGGTAGCCCGTCACGCCGTCGGTGCGGGGAAAGATGTTCGCCGGGCCGAACCGGTGCGCCTCGAGCACGCCGTTCTCGTCTTCCGGCGCCCAGCTCGACGCCGTCTCGAAGCGCAGCGCCCCCTGCAGCGTCAGACGCCCGCGGGTCCAGGCATCCTGAACGATAGAACGCGTTGTAGCGGAGGCGGTCGCTGACGCGTGTCGGGCCGACGCGCGTGGCCAGCTGAATCGGCGAGCCGTTGTTGAACGTGTAGCTCAGCTGCTGCGCCACCTGCGTGGTGGTCTTCGCCACCATGAACGCGCCCTGCATGCCGAACTTCAGGTTGTTGCTTCCCGACACGTACGAGAGCGACGCGCGCCACGTGACGTTCTTCTGATCCTGCGACGGCTGCGCCAGCCAGCCGCGATAGAGATAGTTGGCAAACGGCACGCCGGCGTTGGTCGACTGCTCCGTGACGGGAATCAGCGTTGCGCTGGCGCCCTCCGGCATCACGTCGCCCCACCGGGCGCGGAAGTCCGAGTAGCCGCTCTCGAACAGAAACTTGTTCGAGATGGGAGACGACCACGTGGCCTGCATGATGCTCAACGGCGCGTTCCAAATCGTGCCCGACTCCGGCGACGTCGTCGCGACGCCGGGACCGATGCCGGGGCCGGCGGCCGTCCAGTCGTCGCCCGGGCTGCGGCACTGTGAGCTGTTCTTCGTGATGGCCGAGCCGCTGCAGTTGATCGTGTAGTCAGCGTAGAAACCGACTTTGTTGCGCTGGCTGATTTGGCTCGTCAGGCGAACGGCATTGACCATCCGGCTCGTGTCGTTCTGCACGCGCACGTTCTCGTCTTTCGCCCACGTCCAGATCGCGGCGTTGCCGACGTTCTTGTTCGCGAACTGGTTCTGCGTTTCCGCGAAGTTGCCCGTGGTGCGCGTGTTGACGAAGAACCACAGGCGGTCTCGCTTGATCGGGCCGCCGAGCGAGAAGTTGGCGTCCCAGTTCTTCAGCGTCGCCGTCGCGTCGGCGAAGCCGAGCGCGCGCAGCTTGTCGTCGATGTTGTTCGCCTGGCCGAACTTGCCGGCCCAGCTGCCGAAGGCGTTCCCGCTGAAGGTGTTGCCGCCCGTCTTCGGAATGATGTTGAACGAGGGCGCGCCGCGATCGGCCTCGCCCAGACCGCCGGAGATCGAAACCTGGACTTCGATCGCGTTGTTCATGTCGTAGGCATAGTTCGAGACGCCGCCGCCGTTGAACGGCGAGCCGACCGTCAGCCCGTCGATCTGGATGATGCCTTCGTTGGAGCGGCCGCCGCGGGCCGTGAAGAAGTTGGTGTTCGTCGCGAGACCGTTGTTGAAGCCGGTGGCCTGGATGGACGGCAACGCGGCGAGATAGTTGCCGTAGCCTCGCGCTGCGGGCAACGCCCGTACCGCGTCTCCGCTGAGCACGGTCTGCTGGCGCGACGACTGCACGTCGACGACGGGCGTTTCGCCTGTGACCGTCACGCTCTCGGCCACCGCGCCCACGCGCAGGTCGGCGTTGATGCTCGTGACGCCGCTACCGGTGAGCTCCACGCCGTCACGCACGAGGGTGCGCAAACCCCGCGAGCGAGAACGTGAGCTTGTAGGCCCCTGGCGGAAGATTCGGTAATCTGATACTGGCCCGCGCCGTCGGTGACGGCCGATTCCTGGTCTTTTCGATGAGCGCCGGACTCGACGCTTCAACAGTCACGCCGGGCAGGACCGCACCGGACGTGTCGCGCACGGTGCCGGCCAGGGTTTGGGCCGACGCCAGGCTGGACGTGAGAAGGCAAACGGCGACCGCGAGGAACAGCGACTTTGTGAGTGTTGTCATGGCACGGCGTTTATCCGGCACGTGACGACAGCGGGCAATACCTCAAATGCGGTAAGCGGACAGATTCGGATCAGACGCAACCTATGGGAGCCGGACATCGATGCAGCAGCGCGCCGACACATTACGTTGGAGGAACATGTCTCACCAAAGCCGGCGGAACCTGGCCGCCCTGGCCGTCTTGATGGTGATTGCCTCCTTGGTGACGGCCGGCGGGCAGGGGCCGGCCCGCGCGGACAGGCCGAACGTCATCGTGATCGTCACCGACGACGTGGGCTACGGCGACTTCGGCAGCTACGGCGCGCCGGACGTCAGGACACCGCACATCGACAGCCTTGCGCGCGACGGCGTCCGGCTGACCGACTTCTACGCGAACGGCTCCAGCTGCTCGCCGACGCGCGCCGGCCTCATCTCCGGCCGATACCAGCAGCGCTATGCGATCGAGACGCCGCTGCCGGGCCCCGCGGCCCGTGGGCGAACGCGGGCTCGCGGCCACCGGACGCTCGCTGCCGCAACTGCTGAAGAACAACGGCTACGCCACCGCGCTCATCGGCAAGTGGCATCTTGGATACACGCCGGCACAAAGCCCGAACGCGCACGGCTTCGACTACTTCTTCGGATTCAAGAGCGGATTCATCGACTACTACATGCACACCGGAGGAAACGGCGAGCCGGACCTGTTCGAGAACGAAGCGCCCGTCACCCGCGATGGCTACATGACCGATCTCATCACCGCGGGGACCGTCTCGTTCATCGAACGGAACGCCGGCCGTCCATTCTTCATCGACGTCGCATATAACGCGGCGCACTGGCCCTACCAGCCGCCAGACATGCCGTCGCGGGCGCCGGGCAACGCCAGACACGTCCAGCCGCACGATGAGAACACCGGCACGCGGTCACAATACGTCGCGATGCTCGAGCGCGCCGATCAAGGGGTCGGCGAGATCCTCCGCGCACTCGATCGGCTCGGCCTGGCGCAGAACACGCTCGTGATCTTCACCAACGACAACGGCGGCGAATGGCTGGCGCGGAACGAACCGCTGTTCCACCGGAAGCAGACGATCTGGGAGGGGGGCATCCGGGTGCCGGCGCTGCTGCGATGGCCGGGGCGGATCCCCGCTGGCCGTGTGTCCGACCAGGTCGGCATCACGATGGATCTCACGGCGTCGATTCTGGCCGCCACCGGCACACCCGCTCCGGACGGCACGGGGCTCGAGGGAATAAACCTGCTGCCGATCCTCGAAGGAAAGACGCCAGAAGTGGAGCGCACGCTCTTCTGGCGCAACATCGCTCCACACACGCAGCGAGCTGTCCGCCGCGGCGACTGGAAGCTGCTCGTCGACGGCGGCCCGAACGGTCCGGAGCTGCTCTTCAATCTTCGCCAGGATGTGGGAGAGCGCCACGACGTGGCGAAAGAGCGTCAGGACATCGCGAGGATGCTGCGGCCGCTGATCGCCCGCTGGGAAGCCGACGTCGACGCCGAGGCAAAGGCGAGCGATCTGCTGGTCCCGGCGCCGGATCGGCGCTAGACTGCACCCTTCGATGGCGCTCGGCGCGTGAGCGATGTCGAATCCCAATGACGAAAGCCGCCGCATTCTTCCTGATCGCAGCCGCTGTCGCCTTCGCTTCTCCGCCGCCGGCGAGCGCCGACGACGGGCGCGGCGCGCTGCTGAGCGGGTACACGATGACCTCCTGGACGCTCGCCGATGGCGTGCCAATCGGCCCCGTCTGGGCGATGGTCCAGGACGCCGAAGGATATCTCTGGCTTGGGACCACGAACGGCGTCGTGCGCTTCGATGGCGCTCGCTTCACGCTGTGGGACGCGCTCTACTCGACGCCCCTGCCGCACCGGGATGTGCGGGCGCTCGCGCTGGCGCGAGACGGCACGTTCTGGATCGGGTTCGATCGGATCGCCAACGGCGCCTCGGTGGGCGCGTGGCGGAACGGCGTGCTCACCTTCCCGACGGCGGGCACCGCGCCACATGCCGCAGCCAGTTCGATCCTCGCCGATCAAACCGGGTGCGTGTGGGCCGTGAGCAATGGCGCGCTCTATCGATGGCGGCAGGGCCGCTGGGACGTCGTACACGGCGGCGCGATTGGCCGCGCCACGGTCATCAGCGTACGCGAGAATCCCGGCGGCACGGTCTGGATCGGCACGCGTCAGGGCGTCTTCCGTACGCGCAACGGCGAGGCGTTCGAGCTCGTGGAGGCGGGAATCGCGCGCGAGACGAGCCAGAGCGCCGACGGCACGCTGTGGATGACCGACCCCGCGCACGGCGCCCGGCGTCAGGGAGCGCAGGCACCAGTGATGGGCCTCGACGGCTGGGGCACGCGTCTGCTGCACGACAGGCGCGGCAACCTGTGGGTGGGCACGACGGGTCAGGGACTCTGGCGCGCCCGCGACACCACGACAGCCAGTCCGCCGCTCATCGAGCGCGCGACGACACAGACGGGACTCTCGAGCGACACGGTCCAGTCGCTGCTCGAGGATCGGGAGGGCAACATCTGGGTCGGCACGATGCTCGGACTGCACAGCCTCACGCCGCAGGAGCTCATGCCGCTCGCCTCCGGCGCACTCGTGCGCGCTATTCTTCCGGGGCCTGACGATTCCGTGTGGGTGGGAACTGCCAGCGGCCTGATGCAGTTTCGCCACGACGGCGGCGTGTGGCGCGGACGCACCGTTGGCAACAGGTGGGACATCCGATCGCTGTTTCGCGACGCGCGCGGGCAGGCGTGGGCAGTCACCGATCACGGCCTCCGGTTGCTGGCTCACGGAGAGCTGGTCGAGGCGCCGCCACCGAGTGCGGTCGATCCCCCCTGTTCGGGGGGCGGCATGACCGTCGCCACGGCACCTGATCCGGCTGCCCTGCCCCGGCCGCTCTGCGTCGCACACAACCGGACGTGGGCCGCCGACGCCAGCGGCGCGTTGACGGTACGCCGGGGCGAACACACGGCCACCACCATCCGACCGTCATCGACAGCCATCGGCGCGCACACTGTCGACGCGATCTTCGAAGACGCCCTCGGCACGATCTGGGCGGGAGGAACAGCGGGGCTGTGGCGGGTTCGTGAGGGACGCGTGGAGCAACTCAGCGAGCGCGAGGGGCTGCCCGCACAACGCGTGCTGGCCATCACCCAGAGCCTCGACGGCGACCTGTGGCTTGCCGTGGATCGCGGCCCCGCCCACCCTGGCCGGCGGGCCGCGCTCATCCGGCTGAACTCGTCGGAATTCGATCGCGCCACAACTGGCGACACCCCCATCTCGGGCCACAGGATCTACGACGCCCTTGACGGCCTCGGCGGCGTTCCACTGGGCGCCGCGGCAGCGCGATCGAGCGACGGCACGTTGTGGTTCGCCTTCGGCGGCGTGCTCACCGTGGTGGACCCCGCTCAGGTCTTACACGAGCGCGACCGCGTCGCGCCGGCACGCATCGCGGGCGTCACCGTCGACGATCGCCCGGTAACCATGGCCCACGCCGGCGTGCTCCGGCCAGGGACACGCAAGCTCCAGATCGATTACACCGCACTTCGGCTGACGGCGGCGAGGCAGGTCCGCTTTCGCTACCGTCTCGATGGATTCGATCGGGACTGGGTCGACGCGGGTGCGCGGCGTCAGGCGTATTACACCAATCTCGCGCCCGGGAGGTATCTGTTTCGCGTCCGGGCCAATGGCACCGACGGCACCTGGGTGAGCCCAGAGGCCCAGTTGCCGTTCAGCGTCCAGCCGTCGTTTCAGCAGACCGCCTGGTTCTATGCGCTCTGCGGCACGGCGCTTCTGCTCCTGACGTGGGGCGCCGCGCACACACGGGCGTGGATTCTGAACAAGCAGTTTGCGGCGACGCACGCCGAGCGCACGCGCCTCAGCCGCGAAATTCACGACACGATGCTGCAGAGTCTCGTCGGCATCGCGCTGCAGATCCAGGCGATCGCGCGCCGGTGCGCCCCGCACGCCTCGGAGCAGCAGGCCCGGCTCCTGGGCCTCAGGCGCGAGGTCGAGGAGCACGTGCGCGAAGCCCGCCAGGCGATCATGGATCTCCGTTCGCCGATGCTCGAGGCGTGCGGCCTGGCCGGCGCGCTCGCCGAAGTCGGCCGGCGCGTCGTCGACCCGCCGACACGCTTCGAGATGTCCGCGGACCCGATTTCGGCCGCGACGATCGCCATCGAAGGCGAGCTGCTGCGCATCGGGCAGGAGGCGATTGTCAACGCCGCGCATCATGCCTCCGCGGCGCACATCCATGTCGACTTGCGACAAGTCGCCGGCACCGTTCGCCTGCGCGTCACCGACGATGGCCAGGGATTCGATGTTGACGGGATGCTGGCCGACGACAGCGATCACTACGGATTGACGGGCATGCTGGAACGAGCCACGCGGATAGGCGGCCGCCTGACCGTCACGAGTTCGATCAGCGGTACAGTCGTGGAGGCGACCGTTCCGTGCGCTCGTCAGCACCAATGACGCCTCCCATTACCGTGCTGTGCGTCGACGATCATCGCATCGTGCGTGAAGGCCTGCGCATGATCATCAATGCCGAACCGGACATGACGGTCATCGAAACGGCGGCGACTGGGCGCGAAGCCGTCGAGCGATATCGACGGCATTCCCCCGACATCACGCTGATGGATCTGCGGCTGCCCGACATCCCCGGCGTCGAGGCCATCCTGGCCATCCGCCACTTCGATGCGGAGGCGCGAATCATCGTGCTGACCATGTACACGGGGACGAGGACATCCATCGGGCGATCGACGCCGGCGCGAGCACCTATCTGCTCAAGGACACACTCGCGGACGACCTCCCACGCATCGTGCGCGATGTGCACACCGGCCGGCGCACCCTGCCACCCGACGTGCAGGCCAAGCTCGAGGAAAGGGCCGCCCATCCGACGCTGACGACGCGCGAGATCGAGGTGATGGAGCTCGTCGCGGCTGGCCGACGTGACAAGGAGATCGCCCTTGCGCTGTCGATCAGCAATCAGACCGCTCGCGTGCACATGAAAAACATCTTCGCCAAACTCGGTGTCAGCGACCGCACCGAGGCGATGGGCGTCGCCATCCGTCGGGGAATCATTCACCTCGACTGAGGCGCGCGGTCTATCACTCAGCGCACTATGGACGGGCCGAGGGCGGGGCTTTCAGCAGGTCCTTCATTCGCCGCTCGTAGGCCTGGCGCGCCTGCTCGCTCTCCTCCCGCCGCCCCAGCTTTGCGTAAATCTCGGCGAGACGTAGCTGCACCGCGGGCCCGGCTCCGAGGGTCGCGGCTTTCTCCAGATGCAGGGCGGCTTTCTGAAACTCGCCGATCGCAGCCAGCGCGTCGGCCGCGGCGGCCTGGAACTCAGCCACGCCGGGCAGTCCGTTCGACAATCTGTCCCCAGAGCGCCGCGACTTCACTCACGTGTCCTGCCGCGGACTGCGCCGCCGCTTCGGCGCGGAGCTTGTCGATCTCGAAGGTGCGGCGCTGGTCGTCCATCGCCCGATCGCGGATGCGCTCGAAGGCGTCGAGCTGCTCCCGGGCTTCGCTGGCGCGTCCCCGCCGCACCAGCGTGCGACCGAGCGCATAGCGCGCCTCCTGTCGATCCGGCTCCATCGCGACGGCGCGGCGCAGCGCCGACTCGGCATCCTCGAGGCGGTCGGCATCAAGATGCAGCTGGCCGAGGGCGGTCAGGCTTTCGGCGTCCGCTCCTCCGAGCACGTCGACCATCGCGAGCTCCGCGAACGCCTCGCCGCTGCGACCAAGACGGCTCTGCACCAGGCCCAGTTGCTTGTGAACCATCGGATTGTTCGGAGTCGAGCCGCACACGCTGCCGCAGCAGGGCGACCACACGGTCGAAGTCCTGGTGCAGGTCGTAGATCTCGGCGGCCCGCCAGTCGAGCGCGGCTTTGCCGGCGACGACGGTCAACGAGGCTGCGGCCTGGAGCTCACGCGCGGCTTCGATTCCGCGACCAGCCTTCTCGAGAACGCCGGCAAGCGTCCATCGTGCCTCCGCGGAGCCGGGCAGCACGGTGAGGGTCTCGCGCATCGACTGCTCGGCTTCGTCGAGCCGGCCAGCGTCGCGCTGCGCGCGGGCGAGCGCGAGACGGCCGCGTTCGTCACCGGGCGCGAGCCGCACCGCGAGCTGCAAGTGCTCGATGGCCTTCGCGTCGCTGCCGATCGCGCCGTAAGCCGTCCCGAGAATACGGTGGACCTCAGACGAGTCCCGGTACATCGCGGCCGCTGATTCCAGCGGCGCGATCGCCTCCTGCATCCGTCCCCGCCCGCAGCCTGGCGATGCCGATCGACATCGGCTCGGATCGCGACACCGGATCGACGATCAGCGGATCGCGCGCCGCGGCGGCACGGAAGCGCGCGAGCGCCTCCGCGTAGTTCCCGGCGGCGATCGCGTCGAACCCGCCCGCGTACGCAGCCGGGGCGAACAGCGGACTCGTCGAGGCGCCGTCGGGAATCAGCGACAACTCGAGGATCGGCTTGGAGCGGGATCGGTCAGCGGCGGCCCGGACCGCGCGCTGCGCGTCAAGCAGGGCGACGACCGGCGGCGGAATGGACTCAGACGTGTCCGGCGACGGCGTGGGCGAGAACGCGAGGTAGGCGTTCACGGCGTCGGTCCGGTCGAGATCCCACGCGCGCTGGTACGCGGCAGTCGCTTCCGTCTCGCGTCCGAGCGCGTCGAGCAGGCGCCCGCGGAAGGTGTGGAGCGCGCGCCGCTCGGGGATCGATCTTCAGTGCGGCGTCGACTTCAGACAGCGCGTCGACGAGCCGGCCACGGCTGGCGAAGAGAGAGGCGAGGGCGGCCCCATCACGCCGCGTCCTGAGCGTGCCTTCTTCGGCGCGAACCGAGCTGTCCCACGCGGACAGGGCCGCTGACAGCCGATCGATCTCCTCGGACGCGCGCGGACCCTCGTCGCCGTATGGGCCGAACAGCAACGACCGGAATGCGATCAGGTGATCGACGAATGGCTGGCGCTGCGCATTGGCCGAGGACGGCATCAGGACGATCAGAGCGGCGAGCGCGATGGACGTGGCGGCTAGTGGCATCCGCACTCTGTTAGTATGCCGCCTGGATGGGCATCCGCACCATCGGCCTCTGCCTCGCGATCCTCCTGCTGACTGCAGCGCCGCGCGGCGCGGACCGCGTGATCCGTCTGACGGATGTCGCCGCGGCCGCCGGCATCGACCTCCTCAACATCGCCGGATCGCCGGCGAAGGACCTCGTCATGGACGCCAACGGCAACGGCGCGGCGTGGTTCGACTTACGACCGGGACGGCGATCTCGACCTGCTCATCGTCAATGGATCGCGCTTCGAGCAGTGGAAGCGCGGCGGCGATCAGATGGTGGCGCTGTACCGCAACGACGGCGGCGGAAAATTCACGAACGTGACGCACGCGGCCGGCCTCGACCGGCGGGGTTGGGGGACCGGTGTGTGCGTCGGCGACTACGACAACGATGGGTTCGAGGACGTCTACATCACGGCGATCGGGCCCAACGTGCTCTGGCACAACACGGGCCGCGGCACGTTCACCACGGCACGGGCGAAGCGGCGGACCGCGATGGAGCACCGGCTGCGCCTTCGGCGACTACGACCGGGACGGGCTGCTCGACCTGTACGTCGCGAACTATGTCCAGTTCGATGCGCGCACGGGTCCGCCGTCGCGCGCGTCGGGCGCCTGCCACTACCTGACCATCACCACGTTCTGCGGCCCGCGGCCGCTGGCGGGCGAGGCCGACGTGCTGTATCGCAACACCGGGAACGGCCACTTCACCGACGTGTCGCGCGCGGCGGGCATCGTCGACCCGGGCTACTACGGCTTCGGCGTGCTGTTCACGGATCTCGACGATGACGGCTGGCCCGACATCTTCGTGGCGAACGACTCGGTTCCGAACCTGTTCTTCAGGAACCTCGGCAATGGCACGTTCGCGGAACAGGGCGTGCTCTCCGGGCTCGCCGTGTCGGGCAACGGCCGGGAGCAGGCGGGCATGGGCGTCGATGCCGGCGATCTCGACGGCGACGGCCGGATCGACCTGGTGAAAACCAACTTCGCGCAGGACTACACGACGATCTTCAACAACGAGGGGAATGGCCTCTTTCGGGACGTCAGCAGCCGGACCGGCGTGCTCGCCACGCTCGGGCCGCACATGGGATGGGGCGTCGGACTGGTCGATATCGACAACGACGGGCTGCTCGATCTGTTCGTGGCCAACGGGCACGTCTATCCGGACGTGATCAAGACCGGGACGAGCACCTACGCGCAGAAGAGCGACCTGTTCATGAACACCGGCCAGGGCCGGTTGCGGCTCGTGACCGGCGCCGCCGGCGGCGGGCTGGCCATCGAGAAGTCGAGCCGCGGCGCCGCGTTCGGCGACTACGACAACGACGGCGACGTCGACGTGCTGGTCGTCAACATGGACGACCGGCCAACACTGCTGCGCAACGACAGCGACGGAGGGCACTGGATCACGCTCCGGCTGGTGGGCGTGCGGAGCAACCGCGATGGCATCGGCGCGAAAGTCACCGCGCAGGCCGGCGGGCGTCGGCAGGTGGCGATCGTGCACAGCGGCGGCAGCTATCTCTCGCACAACGACATGCGGGTGCACTTCGGCCTCGGCGCCACGGCCACCGTCGACCAAATCACGATCCGCTGGCCGAGCGGGCAAGTCGACACGCTGAGCGGGCTGGCCGCCGATCGCTTTTACGTCGCGCGGGAGGGTGCGGGGGTGAAAGCCGGGCTCTGAGCGTTCCGCGCCGCTCAGCGCGAAAAGGGCTGCCGTGCGACGATGCCTTTGCCTTCCGCGATCGTGACGATCTGATTCGCGGCGACGTTGGCGACCGACTCCATCCGGCCCGACGGCCACACCACCTCGACCCGATCGGCGCGCGCGGCCGTGCCGAGCCCGAAATGCGCGCGCAGATCGTTCTGACTCAGGTAGCTGGAGCCCGCCTTCACGTCGCGAATCTGCGTCCGCGATCCCACGCTGAGCCGAATCCGCGCGCCGATCGCGTCCGTGTTGGCGTCTGCGCCGCGCAGACGGACGAGCAGCGCATTCGCACGATTGCCGCCCGGAAATCGTTCCGCAGCAGCTCGGCGTCCTGCCCGTTGTTGGTGACGAGCAGGTCGAGGTCGCCGTCGTTGTCGATGTCGCCGACGGCGAGGCCGCGGCTGACGCGCTCGGTGGAAAATGCCGGCCCCGCCATCCTGCCGACTTCACCAAATCGCCGATTCCCCAGATTCCGAAATAGAAGTTTCCTCTGCATGTACGTCGCCCCGGTGCGGAGTTGAGCGGCGTTGTCGAGGATGTTCCCGTTGACGATGGCGATGTCGAGCTGCGTGTCGTTGTCGAAGTCCAGGAACGCGACGCCGAAGCCGACAAAGGGCAGCGTGGGAAAGCCGATGCCGCTCTCCATCGTGGTGTATCCGAAGAGGCCGCGCTCGAGGCCGCGGTGCAGCGAGTGCATTTCGAAGTCGAGGTTGGTGATCACCAGATCCAGCCGGCCGTCGCCGTCGTAGTCGCCCGCGTCGATGCCCATGCCGGCCCGCGCCTTGCCGTCGGCGCCGACGGCGATGCCGGAGGCGAGCCCGGTTTCCGTGAACCGCATGCTGCCCCGAGTTGTGGAACAGAAAGTTCGGCATCTCGTCGTTCGCGACGAACACGTCCGGCCATCCGTCGTTGTCGTAGTCGGCGATGACGACGCCGAGGCCGTTGGCGCGCAGCGCGCCGACCCCGGACGAGGCGCTCACGTCCGTGAAGACGCCGCCGCCGTCGTTGCGGTAGACGGTGCTCGGCAGCGGGTTGTAGTTCAGCGGATGGCAGTAGAACCGCACGCCGAGGCGGGCGTTCCCGCAGAACGGGCTGTGCGTCCGATCGGCGTCGACGTAGTTCACGACCCACAGATCGAGTTTTCCATCGCGATCCAGATCGGCGAACGCGCAGCCCGTGCTCCATCGCGGATCGCCGACGCGCGCCGCCGCGGTGACGTCGGTGAAGGTGCCGTCGCCGTTGTTGTGGTAGAGCACGTTCGGTCCGTAGTTGGTGATGTACAGGTCCGGCCGGCCGTCGCCGTCGTAATCGCCCGCGCACGCGCCCATGCCGTACCCGCGATGCTGAATCCCGGAGCGCTCCGTGACGTCTTCGAACGGCCTGCCCTGAGCCTGTCGAAGGGCCGCGGTTGTGGTACAGCCGATGACGCGCGCGCCGGTCAACGGCCGGGTCGGCGATCGACCCGCTGTCGACCAGGAAGCATGTCCACCCACCCGTCACCGTCGTAGTCGAAGAACACCGCGCCCGACCCCATGGTCTCGACGAGATGTTTCTCGGCGCTTGCGCCGTTGGTATGGTGAAACGCGACGCCCGCCTGGCGCGCGATGTCGCTGAACTGCGGAAGGGGAGCGTCTGCGCCAGACACGATCGCCGTCGCAGCTGCCAGGACGGCGAACGCCGCCGCAGCCTGCCGCGCCGAAGCGCGAAGGCGCGAAGGCGGGGTCTCACCGTGCGCTGCCGCCCTGATTCGCCAGGCCGCGCCGGACGGCTTCTTCCCGCTCTGCCTCGCTCGCAAAGTCGCGCCGGCTTCGTTCGAGCGCCTCGCGGCGCGCGCGCTCGAAGAGGTCGAGCTGCCGTGCGGCCTCCGCGGTGTGGCCGAGCCGCGTGTGCGCGGTCGCCAGGGCGTACCTGGTTTCGTAGTAGCCCGGCATCAGTTCCAGCGCGCGGTTGAACGCCGCGACGGCCTCGCCGTCGCGGCCGGAGTCCAGGTACAGCTGGCCGATGGCGGAGTGGGCCCCCGCGTCGCGCCGGTCGATGAGCGAGCGCAGCCATCAGCTCGCAGAACGCATCATCCGCGCGGCCCTGCGCCGCGTAGACGCTGGCGAGCTCTTTGTGAATGTTCGGATCGTTCGGACTGAACCGGAGGGCCTGAGTCAGCGCCTCGATGGCGCCTGCCGGATCGCCCTCGATTTGCGCAAGCCGCGCAATGCCGATGACGGGCACGTTCCGTCCGGCGAGCGTCCTCGCGAGCGCGGCCCGCTCTTCTTCACGCCGCGCGACTTCGTTTCTTTCGGCGGCGTGGTCTCCCGGCGCCTCGCCTGGCCGTCTGAACGCCGCCACGGCGTCGTCGTACTTGTTCGCGGCGAGCAGCGCGAAACCGGCGGAGACCGCGCTGCCGGCGACGGCCGGCGTGCGCAACAGGCCGTCCGGGATCGCGTTGAGCGCGGCAAACGGCGCGGCCCCGGGTCGCGCGGCGTCGAGCCCGAGGCGCTGATACGCGTCCGTCAGCAGCGCGCGGGCACGCGCGCGCTCCGCCACGCTGCCTGCATTCAGCCGCTGCGTCACGTAGTACGCCTTGACGGGATTGCCGGTGTCCAGATGCCAGGCGTCCAGAAACGCCTTGCCGGCCTCCGCCGGCCGGCCGGCGGCCTCGAGCGTCAGCGCTCTGAGCATCTGCACGTCGGACGAGGACGGCCGGAGCGCGGCGGCCGCATCGAATTCGCGCAACGCGTCACTCACGCGGCCACGGACGCGATAGGCCACGCCGAGCTCCACGTGCAGCCGGTATGTCCCGTCATTCGGCGCGCCGGCGCTCTCGCGGCTGACGCGGGCCTCCGAGGGCGCTGATGTTGCGGTCCCATTCCGCGAGCGCCGCGGCCATGCGATCGGCGGCACTGCGGATGTCCGTCGACCGCGCGGGTTCCGTCTGTCCGGCTGCGTCTACGAGCCCGCGAACTGCCTGCACGAACGCCTCGAGTTGCGCGTACGCGAGCGAGGGCCGCAGCGTGAGCGTGGCTGTGATGCCAAGCACGAGAAGGAGGCGCGCCGCCGTCATCGCATCACACAGTAGCACGCGGAAAAGAAAACGCCCGCGCAATCCGTGAGGACTGCGCGGGCGTTGTGTGACGCCGTGTTCTTCGTGCGCTCGCTTCGTGTTTAGAAGCTGAACTGCACCTGCGCACGGATGAACCGCGGAGCGAGAAGGCCCGTCGGCTGCATCCAGGTGTTTGCCGCTCCCGGCGTATACGTGGCGTTGTACGCTGTCGGCACATCGGAGTTGAAGAAGTTGTAGATGTCAATGCCGATCTGAAGACGCTTGCCCGCGAACCGGATGTTCTTCGCGAGCTTCACGTCCCACTCGTTCACACGCTTGCCGTACAACTCGTTGTTCAGGAGGAGCGGGACGCCAGTCGTGGTCGTGTTGTTGCCCGAGCCGCCGAGGCACCCGACGCCGTTGCTCGGCGTCGCGCACGGCTTGGTGGCGCGCGCGGCGCTGTCCGGCATTCCAGGTGATGTCATTCTTGCTGTACGTCATCGTCGCCGTAATCTCGGGGCCGGGCAGCGACTGGAACACCGTGCTGACGAGGATGTCGATCTTCGGGACCGTATACGACGCCGAACCTTTGATCGTCGTCAGGTACGGCTGCTGCGTTTTGCAGCCTGCCAGGTACTCGGCGCCTGTTCGCCCGCGAACGTTGGGCGCGTCGACCGTGGCGAAGCAGGTGTCACGCTGTGTGGCGCCGGTGCTCGTGCCGCCCTGGACGCGGATGCCTTTCGGTCCGCGCCAGTTGAAGTTCGTGTCCACGCCCTTGAAGGTATACGAGAGCGCGTCAAGGTACGTCTGGGCGGTATTGAGACCGACCGGTACTGCCGTCTTGACGTCGTTCAGACCCAGGATCTTGTAGCCGCCACCGCCCGGCAGATTCGGATCTGTCGGCGCAGTCACCGTGTAGAAATCGTACGACGGGCTCGAGTAATTCAGCAGGGCCTGGTCGCACGCCTGCAGTGAGGTGGCCCCATTGAACTGGTCGCAACCCAAGCCGAGCTGGTCAGACACCAGGATGTTGCTGTACCACCGGTGGTTGTAGGTGACTTCAGCAGACAGCCGCGGCAGCAGCTCGTGCTGGAGGGCGATACCAAACTGCGTTTCCTGCCGGCGGTTGGCCCCATCCGTTGAGCACCGACTCGCCGTAGGCGTTGCAGTACGCCTGAACGTTCGCCGGAATGCCCTGTTCCGTCCGGCCGCACTGCGTCGTCGCGAGACCGATTGGCGTGCCGCTGGCGTCGAGGCCGAGCGGATCCTTTCCGAATCGCGTGGTGTCGTTGCCAGGTGTAAGAAGTCGGCGTGAAGAGTCGAACCCGACGCATTCGCCGTTCGCGGCGGGGTTCAGGAGGTCGCAGTCGACCTTGCGGTTGCCGTTGGTGTCGTTCCAGATTACGGGACAGTCTGGTTCACCGTGCGCCGCGCCGGGTTGGCGCCGGAGTAGACGCCGCTGATGCCGGCGGCGTTGAGATACTTGCCCCAGTTCACTTTCACCGACGTCTTGCCGTTGCCGCGCACGTCCCACGCGACGCCAAGGCGAGGCGTGATGTCGTGGTAGTTGACGCCGTCGCTGGCCGGCACGGTGAACCCAGGGAGCGAATACTGCATGGTGGGCAGCGACGCAGGAAAGACCGTCTGCCCGTAGCCGCTCGTCGCGTGGTCGTACCGAAGCGCGAAGCTTGCCGTGATGCGCTTCAACGTCCACTGATCCTGGGCGTAAAGCGCGACGTACTTCACCCGGTCGTCGAGCGTCGCTGTTCCGGTGTTGAGTGTGACGTCTTGCGGGAAGGGCCGGCGCGCCAGGTTGTTGGGATCGGTTGGAAACTGCAGGCTCATGTTGCCGCACGTGCCGGGAACGTTGCAGTTTGCCGTCGCCGCGGGCTCGAAATAGTTGTAGGTGAGCCCCGAGCTGTTCGCCTGGTTGGTTTCGAGCTGCGTGTAGTAGCCGCCGTCGTATCCGAACTTTGCGTGATGGCCGCCGCTGATGTACGAAATGGACGCGCGCGAGCGCCAGTTGGCGGTGTCGCGGGTTTCCGCGGCTGCCTCGCCGATCTTCGTATTCAGCGACCCGGACGTGTTCGCGAAACCGCCTGGCACGCCTGCGAAGGGGCTTGGCGCGCCGCCTGCCCAGATATTGACCTGGCTGGCCGTGTCGTCCTTGCCGACCGTCGTGCCGGTCTCCGGATGCGCGGAATGCTGATGGGATTGATGAAATCACGGGAGGACGCCGTGCTGTAGAACTGCGTGGTGACACTGATCCCGGCTTCGAGCAGGATTTTCGACGTCAGCGGGTTCGTCCACGACGCCTGCTGGAGGCGGTTCGGACGCGCCGCCGGCGAGAACCATGATTCGGGCGACGTGAACACCGAGACCACGCCGTGGCAGGGGTCCTGACAGAAGTCCTGTTCGTCCCAGAAGAAATTGAACTTGTTCTTCGCCGACGCCTGGTACGTGATCCGGGCGTTCACGTTGCGCCACTGGTTGATGTACTCCACCGTCGGCTTGCTGCGATCGGGAATGTAGTTGAAGCCCGCTTTGCCTTCACTCAGGTTCGGCCAGTAGAAGCCGCTCGGCCCGGGAACCTTGTCGATGCCCTGATCGCGGCCGACCGAATAGAACCACAGCTTGTCTTTCTTGATGGGGCCGCCGAAGGCGATCGACACGTCGTGATCGCTCTTGATCGGCTGCAGGATGTTGAGCGTGGGATATTCGTCGTTGTTGGCGAAGAACCACTTGGCCGTGGTGTACGTCGTGTTGAAGTCGCCGGCGTAGCGGTTGCCGCCGGTGCGCGGCACGATGTTGATCGAGGAGCCGCCGGTTTCTGACTCGCCGAGCGCACCCGACACCACGATGTTGACTTCCGCGGCGTTGGCGATGTCCGCGGTGTACCCGCCCGTCTGTCCGACGATGGGCACGTTCGCGCCCACGTTGATCACCTGGCCGTCGACCAGCACCCGGCCCTGCGCCATGTTGGTGGCGTCGGTGGCGGTGCCCGCGTCGCCCACGTTGAAGCCCGCGACGCCAGGATTACAGAAGACGCCGATGCCGCCGACGCAGACGCCAGGCGAGAACGCGCCGCTGCCCGGCCGGTAAGGGCTCTGGATGCCGGCCGTCAAATTGAGGAGGCTGGTGACGTTTCGGCTCGTCGGCAGTTCCTTGATCACGTCACCCGGGAGGTTGATCACTTCGCGCGCGTTCTGCACGTCGACCACCGGCGTGGCGCCGGAGACGACGACCGTTTCCGTGAGCTGCCCGACTTTCAGGATGCTGTTCACCGGCGAGGTGTTGTTACTGCGTCACCTCAATGCCGTCACGTTCCTGTTTTGCAAATCCCGAAAGGGAGAACGTCACCGTGTACGTGCCGACCGGCAAGTTGGTCAGGCGGTATTGGCCGTTGTTGTCTGTGATGGCGGTACGAGTTTTCTCGATGAGCGCCGGGCTGGCCACCTCGACGGTGACGCCCGGGATCAACGCGTCGGATGAGTCGCGCACGGTGCCGGCAATTTGGCCGACTTGCGCGCTGGCCATCGCTGGCAGAAGCACCAGCAATGCGGCAACAGTCAGGAACACACGAACGACTCCACGTCTCATTGCTGCTCCTCGCTTCTCCACCACAACCATTACACCGCCGCATCCCCTAAAACCATTAGGGACGTAAGCCGAAGTGAACCCTACACATTTGCGTGTTCAGTGTCAATACACATTCACGCTTCCCACCCTGCATTTTGGTCGGATTCCTCCCTCGATACGGAATTCTGAAGTTCTGGCGTTTTCGCTATACTCCGCCCATGTCCCGTGCGCCGGTTCCTGCAATCGTGGCGGCGTGCGTCGGCTTCATCCTGCTCCTCCTGCCATCGCTCGCCATCGCGCAGCACGACGCGTTCGTCGAAGCTCTCGCCGGGTTCACGGCGGCGCTGCCAGGAACATACGGCGACGAACGCGTCGAGACGCGGGCCAGCCTCGATCGCATGGAGCGCGGACTGGCCGAGTGGGACCGGACGCTGCGGGAGTATGAATCCAACATTCTCGACGATTGGTCCCACCGCGTCCGCCGGCCGCGCGCTCGAGATGCACCGGGCGATGGCGATGTTCTACCTCGCCCGCGGACGGTTCGACGACGCAGGACGGGAGTTCAACGCGGCCGCCGCCCTTTCGCCGGAACCGCAGGTCCATCTGTTCCGCGGCGTCGCGAATGACGCCGCCGGAAGGCCGGCCGACGCGTTGAAGGCGTACACCACGGCGTGGACGCTCGATCGGACCGAGCCGATCGCGGCGTACATGCTGGCCGACGCCAGTTTCCGATCCGGAGCCTCACCGCCGCCGGCGGCGCTCGCCACGTTGTCCGACGTCGTCGATCGCATCGCCGCCGGAGCGTACCCGGCTGAACACGAACCGTTCATCGCCGCCGCGTTCGTGCCGGACGACCTGACCAGGACGCCGACGTTCGTGCCGTGGTGGTACGCAGATGCGTACGCGCACCTCAAGCGCGCGGAGTGCGCCAGAGCCATCGAACGATGCGAGCGGCGGCGGCCGAGGATCCGCTCCTCGCCACGCCTGCCCATCCGGCGCTCCTTCGAGGCGCCGACGCGCTGCGCGCCGGGCAGGTGGCGCGTGCCATCGACGACTTCACCGCGGCCGTTCGCGACGCGGGAGGCTCGGAAGCGCACCGCATGCTCGGCGTGGCGTACTGGCTCTCCGGGGAACTCGAGCGCAGCATCGAACACCTGGAACAGGCCGTTCGCCTGAGCCCGAAGGACGAGCGCGCGCGTCTCATGCTCGCCCGCGTGCTGGAAGAGAACGGCGACACCGGACGGGCGGAACGGATGCTGGTGGAGACCGCGGCGGCGATTCCTTCGTCTGCGAGAGCCCGTTTCCGTCTCGGACGACTCTATGCGGCGGCCAACCGCACGGACGATGCGGTGCGCGAGTACGAGGCGGCGATCGGTATCGGCGTGTTCACGGGCGAAGCGCCGCTGCTTCTGGATATCGGGGCCCTTTACCATCGGGAGCTCGACGCCAAGCGCGCGGAGACGGCGTTCGCCAGAGCGGTCGCGCTGAGGCCGAACGATGCGGTCGCGCACCGGGAGCGGGGCCGGGCGCTGCTGGATCTGGAGCGCCCCGAGGCGGCACTCGTGGAGCTGGCAGCGGCGTTGCTCGTCGACCCCAAGGACTACGAAAGCTACGTCACGCTCGGCCAAATCCATCTCGACGCCGGACGATATGCGCAGGCGGCCCGTCTGCTGACGCACGCCATCGCGATCGAACCTGACGAGCCGGCGGCGTATTACGTGCTCGCGACGGCCCTCGTTCGCTCCGGACGAGACTGAGGAGGCGGCGCCGCATCTTGTGACGTTTGCGCGGCTGCAGGCGCTGGCGCTTGACAAGAGACGGCGCGGCATCGAGTTGAGCACGGCGCGGCTCGACGCCGGCGCCCTGACCGACAAGGGAGAGCTCGATCGGGCCGTGGCGGCATGGACGCGGATCGTGGCCGACTGGCCGGACATCGCCGCCAATGACGCCGGCCTGGCGGCCGCGCTCGCCGGGCTCGGGCAGCTGGACGCGGCGGTCGCGCACTACGAGCGAGCACTGACGCTCGATGCCGGCGCCAGCGTGTATCGCCAGCTTGCCGCGCTCTACGACAGGATGGGGCGTCCGGACGCGGCCGCGGCGACACGTGCAAAGCTCGTGCAGGCCCAGCAGCGCGCGTTTGGCGCAGACGCGCAGCCCGACCCGCGATGACGCGCTCGCGCTGATCGCGACTATCGCTCGGCGGTCCGCCTGCGCGGTCATGTGCGGCGTGCGGCGCTCCATCTGTCTGACGCTGTCCAGTTCACCGACGTCACGGCCGCGGCCAATGTCGCGTTCACCCACGTCAACGGCGCCAGCCCCGACAAGCATCTTCCCGAGACGATGGGATCGGGCGGCGCGTTCGTGGATCTCGACGGGGACGGCTGGGTCGATGTCGTCCTCGTGGACGGCGGCTCGATCGCCGACCCGCAGGTCGCCCGTCGCGCGCAACCGCGCGTGTTGCGGAACAAGCGCGACGGCACGTTCGAGGATGTCACCGCACGGTCCGGCATTCGTCAGCACGGCTACGGCATGGGCGTCTGCGCCGGCGACATCGACAACGACGGTCACATCGATCTCTACGTCACCGGCGTCGGGGGCAATGTGCTGTACAGGAATCGCGGCGACTTCACCTTTGACCGACGTCGACCGCCTCCGCGCGGAGTGGCCGGCTGCGGCTGGAGCACGAGCTGCGCGTTTGCCGATCTCGACGGCGATGGCGACCTCGATCTGTTCGTCACCCGCTACGTGGATCTCTCACGCCCCGAGCCGTTCTGCGGCGACGAACGCGCCAAGCGCCGCGCGTATTGCCATCCCCTCGCCCTGCCGCCGATGTCGAACCTGGTGTTCAGGAACGACGGCGGCGGCGTCTTCACGGATGTGAGCGAGTCCACCGGCATCGCCAAGTACCGCAGCAACGGACTCGGCGTCGTCATCTCCGATCTCGACGGCAACGGGTTCCCGGACGTGTTCGTGGCCAACGACTCGCTGCCGAACTTTCTGTTCGTCAACGAGGGCGGGTGGCGGTTCACCGAGGCCGCGCTCCAGGCGGGCGTCTCCGTGGCCGACGATGGGAAGGCGCGCGCGGGCATGGGCGTCGATACCGGCGACTACGATGGCGACGGCCTCCTCGACCTGATCGTCACGAATCTCGATTTCGAGATGACGAGCTTGTACCGCAATCTCGGCAAGCGTCTGTTCGCCTACGCCACGCGGGAGAGCGGCATCGGCCCTCCGACTCGACCCTATGTCGGCTTCGGCGTGCTGCTGCTGGACTACGACAACGACACGAGGCTCGACATCGCCATCGTGAACGGCCACGTCATCGACAACACGGCGCTGTTCCGCCAGGGCTCGACGCACGCGCAGCCGAATCTCCTGATGCACAACGAGGACGGGCGCCGCTTTCGTGCGGCCGGGAAGCTTCCGACGAGTGGAATACGCCGGACAAGGTCAGCCGGGGCCTCGCGGCCGCGGACTTCGACAACGACGGCGACCTCGACCTGCTCGTGACGAACAACGGCGATCGCGTCGATCTGCTGCGCAATGACGGCGGCAACGCGCGAAACGCGCTGCTCGATCCAGCTCGTCGCGCGGACCAGCGCCCCGAACGGCATCGGCGCCCGTGTCATCGCCACGGTCGGATCGCGAACGCTGGTGCGCGAGGTCAAGGCCGGCTCGAGCTATCTGTCGCAGAGCGACACGCGCGTGCACATCGGCCTCGACCGGGCCGCCGCCGTCGAGCGGCTGGAGGTGCACTGGCCCGCGGGATCGACCGAGGTCTTCACGGAACGTGGCGGCCAACCAGATTCTCACCATCCGTGAAGGCGACGGCATCGTCGCGCGGAAGCCGTTGAACCGGCCTCGACCCTAGCGCCCTGGATCGATGACAACTCCGGAGCCTTCGCGGGCGAGATAGAACCGGTTTGACATCAGTCCGGCCGCCGTTTCCACACGCCCGCTCGGCCAGCGAATCACGAGCCGATCCACCTGCTGCGCGACTCCAAGGCCGAAATGCGCGCGGACATCATTGTGCGAGAGATAGCTGCCCCCGCTTCGGACTTCGGCGGTCTGTCGCCCCCCCGCCGCTTCCAGTGTCAATCGCGCGCCGATCCCGTCGCGATTGCTCGCCACGCCTTCAAGCCGTACGGTGATCCATCGGCCACCAAGGGTGTCGTTGCGCAGCAACGTCGGCCGGTCGTCCATGTTGACAACCAGCACGTCGATGTCGCCGTCGTTGTCGTAGTCGCCGAACGCCGTTCCGCGGCTGGACTTCGCGTCGAGCAGGCTGCCTCCGACTTCGCGCGACACCTCCCGGAACCGTCCGCCTCCGAGGTTCCGGTACAGCTGTTTCTTCTGCAGGTAGGTGCTCGTGCCGGTCCGATCGATATCGGGATAGATGTGGCCGTTGGACACGAACACGTCGAGACGTCCATCGTTGTCCAAGTCAACGAAGCCGACGCCCCAGCCCAACTGCGGCCCGAGCATCATGCCGGCGCGAGTGCTGACGTCGGCGAAGAGCCCGCCACCGAGGTTCCGGTACAGCGTGGTGTGGTCTTGTGAAAAATGCGTCTTGATCAGATCAAGATGGCCGTCGCCGTCGAAGTCTCCCGCGTCGACTCCCATTCCCGCCTGTTCGCGCCCGTCGCCGCTCACCGCAATTCCGGCGGGCAGCGCGTCTTCCGAGAACGTCCCGTTGCCGGCGGTTGCGAAAAAACAGACTGGACACTGAATCGCTGGCCACATAGATATCCGGCCACCCGTCGTCGTCCAGATCCGTGAAGAGCACACCGAAGCCGTAGTGCCCAGGCGCCGACACGCCGGCGGCTTTGGTGGCGTCGACGAATGTGCCCTTGCCGGTATTCCGATACAGGACATCCGGTTCGCCCTTCAGCGGCTTCGGTCCGCACGGGACGGCGATGTTCATGAACTTGCACGTGCGCTCACCCTCGGGCGCGATCACCTCCCATTCGTTGCTGAGGTAGTTCGCGACGTACAGGTCCACGTATCCATCGTGATCGTAGTCGCCGAACGCGCACCCGGTGCTCCATCCGGGATGGGCCGCCTGCCCGGTCTCGGTGAACGTTCCGTGACCGGTGTTGTGCCACAAGACGTTCGGACCAAGTGCGGTCACGTAGATGTCGGGGAACCCGTCGTTGTCGGAGTCCGCGATGCACGTGCCCATTCCCCAGCCGCGGTGCGTCAGGCCGCTGCGAGCGGTCACGTCCGTGAAATGGCCGCCACCGTCGTTCCGGTACAGCGCGACCATCTGATCGCCTCCACTCCTGAAGCGCGACAGCGACGAGCCGTTCACGATGAGGACATCCATGTCGCCATCGCGGTCGTAATCGAGGAACGCCGCGCCGTTGCCGGTCGAGTCGATCAGATAGCTTTTCGATGTCGTCCCGGCGATGTTGAGCAGCACGACGCCGCTCTCCCTGGCGACGTCCACGAAGCGGAACGGCGGATCGGCGGCGCGCGAGACGACCAGGTTCGTCCCTGCCACCAACGCCGCCACGGCCACGCGCGCGCGCGATTTCACCTGCATAGAGTGTAAACTGCCCCTCGATTGTCAGCGCCACATGAATCACGTCGCGCGCGCATGGCCGTGTGCCTCGTCGCGGCCCTCGGCGCCCTCTCGGCCTCGCCCGCGGCGCAGAAAGACGCCTTTCGCGAGGCGCTGATCGGATTCCACGCGAAGCTCGCAGGCGACTACGGGGACGAAGGACCACTCGTCGCCGGGAACCTGGAACGCATGGCGTCTGCGCTTGCGGCGTGGGACGAGACGATCCGCAACGTCGAGCAGGACCTGCGGCCGCGGCTGACAGCCGCGGCGACCGGCGAGCGCGTTCGGATCCACACGGCATTGGGGGAGCTGTACGTCGAGCGTGGACGGTACGCCGATGCGATCCGGGAGATCGACGCCGCGATTCAGGCCGACGGCAACCGCGCCGCTCTTCATGTCTTTCGCGGCCTCGTGCTGGAAGCCGTGGGGCGCCAGCAGGACGCTCTCGCTGCGCTCAGACGCGCGTGGGAGATCGACCGCGATGATCCGATCGGCGCGTATCTCGTGGCATCCAGGGGCGCGGCTCAGGCGAGCCCGGACGAAACGATCCCGCAGACCGTGCAACTTCTGAAGGCTCACGAGCGCCGCCTGGCCTCCGTGCCGTCCGATCGACACATACCTCTCTTCACGGAGCTGACGCTCGTGCCAGACAGAGCCGCCGTGACGCCGGTGTTCTCACCCGCTCTGTATGCGGAGGGCTTCACGCTCGTGGCCAAAGGCCAATATCAGGACGCGATTCCCAGCTTTCGACGCGCGGTCGTACGCGATCCACTCGTGACGGGCGCGCGCGGCCGGCTCGAAACTCTGCAACCGGGGATCTCGAGACTCCGGGATGGAGACGTCGAAAACGCCATCCCGCTTCTCGAAGCGGCGGCCGCGGCGGCGCCGCGTTCGTCCGAGATTCACAGGATCCTCGCGGCCGCGTACGCCGACGCGGGGAACGATCGCAAGAGCATCGAGCATCTCGAGACAGCGGCCACCTTGGCCCCAGACGAGGAGCGCGTCAGTGTTGCGCTCGGTCGAGCGCTCGCGCACGCCGGCCAGGTCGAACGGGCCGAGCGAGTGCTCCTGAACACGGTCGGGAGGTTGCCGCAGTCGGCGGACGCGCATTCCGCGCTGGCCGACCTGTATGAGAGCAGCGGCCGCGGCCGAGATGCGCAGCACGAGCTCGAGGTGGCGGCATCCTTCACAGTCCCGGCGGGGAAGGGCGCGCTGTACTTTCGACTGGCGGATCTCCAGCATCGACACTTGGACTACGAGCGCGTCATCGAGCCTTTGGCGCGCCGTGTCAGGCTGAACCCGAACGACGCGCGCGGGCACACCGATCTCGGGCTCGCCTACACGAGAGTCGGCCGGACCAACAATGCGCTGGTCGAGCTGGTCGCCGCGTCGCTCATCGGTCCCGACGACCCCGAGACGTTGACGGCAATCGGCCAGATTCACTTCGACGCCGGCCATTACGTCGAGGCGGAAACAGTCCTGCGGCGCGCGATCGCGATCGCGCCCACACTGATCCAGGCGCGGTATCTGCTCGGCCACACGCTCGCTCGCCTCGGGCGGTCAACGGAAAGTCACGACCAGCTCGCCGAGTTCGGCAGGCTTCGAGCGGACGTGAACGAAGACGCGCGGCGCGCGTTCGAAATCGACCTCCTTCGCCAGGAGGCCGCGCGCGCGACAGATGCCGGCCGCCATCAAGATGCCGTCGCCGCCTGGCAGAAGGTTGTGGAGCGGGAGCCGACGCGTCCCGAGCACCGCATCGCCCTGGCCGGCGCGCTGAGCCGGGCTGGTCGCGCGGAACTGGCTGTGGGACATCTCGAGACGGCGGCGAGCCTCGACAACGTTGACAAGGACGTCTACCGTCAGCTCGCCGAGCTCTATGCCACCCTTGGGCGCCGCAGCGAGAGTGCGACGGCACGACAGACGTATCAGCGGCTCCTTCAGGAGCAACGCCGGGAACGCTAACACAGCGGTTCGTGCTGCCGGTCGAGCAGGCCCAGACGTCCGCAATCCACCATCCGCAATCATGGGGGCGGCCGCATCGCGTCCAGGCGATTGGTGGCGACGAGGATGTCGCGCTTCAGCCGGCCGATCATGTCGCGCACCAGGTCCTTGCCGGTGGCCGCGGCGTCGTCCACCATCAGTTTCAGCTTCCCCAACGGCGAGTCCAAGAGCGCCGCCAGATCCTGTCCGAGCATGTCCAACTCTTCTTCGATCTGCGCGATGCGGCGAACCAGTCGCAATCGGATCGCTTCGGGATCGCTGCCCTGGACCGCCTCCGGGCTGCGCTCCCACGCCTGAAGAATCGAGCGGAGCTGCTCTTCGTCGCCCATCGCGTACGCCCGGTTCGCTTCGACCATCAACGCATGACGTCGATCGCGCGTGTCCTCGTTGTGCGCCAGGTCGGGATGAACCGCCTTCGCGACGTCGCGAAAGAGCTTCCGGACGGCGTCGGACGTGAACCGCGGCAGCGGCGCGGGCCGCTCGGCCGCGGCGGACCGACGCGGGCCGCCGGCGCCGGCTTCTTCCAGGTGCTTCGATATCTCGCCCAGCTCGGCGGCGGCAATCTCGAGCTCGAGCTCGTCGAGCCGCTCGTGCAGGATGCCGACCCGCTTGCGGTAGTCAATCTCGAACGCGTCGAGCTCGGACTTCACCCGTGCCACTTCGGTGCTGCGTTCGACGAGCAGGGCGTCGAGCTCGGCCAGGCGCCTCAGCAGCGGGTCGTCGTCGGTCCGCTGGTCGGAGCGGACGAGAGTCGTCACCTCGAAATGATATCGTGAGGCGGCCGGGGGGCTGGTATGTCTCAAGCCGCGTCGCAAGCCAGCGCGTCTTATGACCTGCACACGACTCCGTGGCGATCACGCGCGAATCAGGTGCGGCAAGAAGATTCCGGCCGCCGCGGCCGACGCTGCGGTGGGACCCGAACGCGACGAGTTGTCGTCACAAGGCCGCGCCCGAAAGGCACAAGCCTCGCCCGAAAAGGCACAGGAAAGGCGCGCGCTCAGGTGACTAATGTGCGGCCAGACGCGGACTAATTGGCGGGTCCCGGTCGGGGTCGTCGTCGCCGGTGTCGAATAGACAGCTTTTCCAAGACCTTTAGTCGCCGGCCCACGGGCCGCACAGTGGGAACCATCCTTGCGTTTCCACCTCCTGCCGTCCGACCACTTCCAGAGTGATGCCCATCCCACGAACGGGACGGGTACACGCCCTCGCTTGTGGACCGGCAGGCACCCACAAACACCGTGTCAGAACGCGCTTCCAAGGGAAGCTATACCCCAGACGTTGCCATCGTCGGTCTCGCCGGGCGATTTCCCGGTGCGGTCGACATTCCAGCGTTCTGGCGGAACCTGCGAGACGGCGTCGAATCGGTGCGCCCGCTCCAGGAGTCGGAGTTGCTGGCAGCCGGTGTCAGCGCCGACGTGCTGGCGGACCCGAACTACGTGCGTGCGGCGGCCGTCCTCGACAAGGTCGATCAATTCGACGCCGGGTTCTTCGGCTTCAGTCCGAAGGAAGCGTCCATCCTCGACCCGCAGCATCGGCATTTCCTGGAATGCGCCTGGGAAGCGTTAGAGGATGCGGGACATCCCCCCGAAGGGTTCGGCGGATCGATCGGAGTCTTTGCCGGCTGCGGGATGAACGCGTATTTCATGTTCAACCTGCTGACGAACCCGAAACTGGTGGATTCAGTCGGGCTCTTTCTCCTCCGCCACACCGGCAACGACAAAGACTTCCTGAGCACTCGCGCTTCGTACTGCTTCAATTTGACCGGGCCGAGCGTCAGTATCCAGACGGCCTGCTCCACCTCGCTCGTCGCCGTGCACGCAGCCTGTCAATCGCTGCTCTCCGGCGAGTGCGACATGGCCCTGGCGGGCGGTGTGACCATCGAGATTCCACACGGCCGCGGATACCTGTACCAGGAGGGCGAGATCCTGTCGCCCGACGGACATTGCCGCGCGTTCGACGCTGGCGCGAAAGGCACCGTGTTTGGCAGCGGCGTCGGCGTCGTCGTCCTTCGGCGGCTCGACGATGCACTGGCGGATGGAGATCAGATTTATTCGGTCATCAAGGGGTCCGCCACCAACAACGATGGCTCGAGTAAAGTCGGCTACCTCGCACCGAGCGTCGACGGCCAGGCGAAGGCGATTGCCGAAGCGTTGTCGGTGGCCGGCGTCAACGCCGAGTCGATCGGCTATGTCGAAGCGCACGGCACCGGGACGCCGCTCGGCGATCCGGTTGAGATCGCGGCCCTGACCCAGGCGTTTCGCAGGCAGACCGACAGACGCGGCTTCTGCGCGATCGGATCGCTGAAGACGAACATCGGCCATCTCGACACGGCGGCAGGCGTGGCGGGCCTCATCAAGGTTGCGCTCGCGTTGAAGCACCGGCAGATCCCGCCGTCGCTGAACTTCGAGCGCCCCAATCCGGCGATTGACTTCGACTCCACGCCCTTTGTCGTCAACGCGCGGCTGAAAGACTGGCCGGCTGCCGACACTCCGCGGCGAGCAGGCATCAGCGCACTGGGCGTGGGCGGTACCAACGTCCACGTCATCGTCGAGGAGCCGCCAGTCAAGCCGGAGCCGCAGGCCTCCGCCGGTCGCCATCTTCTCGTGCTCTCGGCGCGGAGCGCGAGCGCCCTGGATCAGGCGACCACTCGCCTGGCCGACCATCTCGAGCTCGCATCCGACCTCGACTTGTCCGATGTCGCGTTCACGCTTCAGGTAGGCCGGCATCGGTTTCAGCACCGCCGCGCCGTTGTCTGCAGCGATCGCGCTGATGCGATCGCCGTTCTGCGGTCGCGTGATCCGAGGCGGATGCTGACGGCGACGGCTTCGGAATCGTCACCCGGCGTCATCTTCATGTTCCCCGGCGGCGGCGCGCAATTTCCCGGCATGGGCGCGGAGCTCTACCGCGACTTGCCCGTGTATCGCGAGGAATTGGACCGGTGTCTGGCATGGGTGCGGCGCCACACCGGCGTCGACATGGTCCCCTTGCTGTTTCCGGCGGCGACGGACGTGGAGTGGGCCGCCTGCGAACTCGAGCGACCCCTGAACTCCGTCCTGTCGGTCTTCATGACCGAGCTCGCGCTGGCCCGCCAATGGATGGCGTGGGGCATCCGGCCCGCCGCCATGATCGGTCACAGCCTCGGTGAATACACCGCGGCTTGCCTGGCCGGCGTGCTCTCTCTCGAGGACGCGCTCACGCTCGTGGCGATGCGCGGCGCGATCTTCAATCGTCTCCCGCCGGGCGCGATGCTCAGCGTTTCGCTCGCCGAAACGGAGATTCAACCGCTGCTCGGCAGCCGTCTTTCAATCGCCGCCGTGAACGCCCCAGAACTCTGTGTTGTTTCGGGTCCGGTTGGAGACATCGACTCGTTCGGGCGGGAACTGGCGTCGCGAGGGCACGAGGCGCATCGTCTCCGTATTGGCGTGGCAGCGCACTCGGCCATGCTCGAGCCGTATCTCGGCGAGTTCGCAGAACGACTCGCAACCATTCAGATGAATCCGCCGAGCGTGCCGCTGATCTCGAACGAGACCGGCACCTGGGCCAGCGCAGCCGAGATGACCGACCCGCAGCATTGGGTACGTCATCTGCGCGGCACGGTCAGATTCTCCGACGGATTGCGGACGGCCGGCAATCGTCCGACCGTCTTCCTCGAGGTTGGTCCGGGGCACGCATTGACCACGCTCGCCGCGCTGTCATGTTCGTCATCAGGCGGCGGCGCCATACCCTCGATGCGGCATTCGCAGGAACCCACCTCCGATCTCGCCGCTCTGTACGGCGCCGCCGGACGGTTGTGGCTCACCGGACAGACTGTCGACTGGCGCGCTCTTCATGGCTCCACGCGGCGTCGCGTGTCGCTGCCGACTTACCCGTTCGAACATCAGCGGCACTGGATCGAGCCAGGTCAGTCCGTCGCGCTGGCGCCTTTGAAACGCGAGGCTGACGCCGCTCGAGTCTCGGAATCGGCACCAGCCAAGCTCGACGATCCGGCGCGCTGGTTCTGGAAACCGATCTGGCGAACGAGCGATAAGCCGGCCACCAGGCCGATCGCGGCCGGCGAACGCTGGCTCCTGCTCGACGACGGTTCTCCGATAGCGCGGCGGCTCGCCCGACTGCTGCAGAAGTCCGGTCAGGAGATCATCTCCGCCTCTCCCGGCCAGCGGTACGCCCGGCTCGACGCGCGTGCGTACAGACTGCGTCCGGGCCACCGCGAGGACTACGACGCGCTGATAGAAGATCTGACGGCCTCGGGCGGCATGCCGCCGCGGATCGTGCACTTGTGGCTGACGGGCTGGACCGCAAGCCGGCCGATGGCCGACGAAGTGGTGCAGCGCCTCGCGTTCGACAGTCCGTGCTGTCTCGCGCAGGCACTTGCGGACGCCGACCTTCAGGGATCGATCGAACTTCGGATCGTGACCGACGGTCTCGAACAGGTCGCGGACGAGCCCATCGCTGACCCGCGGCGCGCGGTGGTGTTGGGCCCGGCGCTCGTCATCCCACGCGAGCTTCCGGAAATTACGTGCAGCCTCGTCGACGTGCCAGCGGGTCTGACGAGCACGGCGTCGGACGAGGAAGCCGTGGCGGCCGAGTTGCTCCGCGAGCTCCTTTCCGAGGTCAGCGATCCTCGCGTCGCGCTCAGGAACGGCCAGCGCTGGGTCATCGATCACGAGCCCGTCACTCTTGGAGAGGCTCCGGGCGGAAACTTCCCACGGCCTGGGGCCACCTATCTGGTGACGGGCGGCCTCAGCGGAATCGGGCTCGAGATCGCAGGACGGATGGCCCTCGCCGCGCCGGTCCGGCTCGTCCTGATGAGCCGTCGCGGCCTGCCGGCGCGAGAAGCCTGGGACGATGTCGTCCGCGAATCTATGAGCTCCGCCGAAGCGATCGCGATTCGAAAGATTCGTTCGATGGAGGCCGCCGGCGCCGAGGTGCTCGTGCTGGCCGCCGACGTCGTCGATCCGTCTGCTCTCCGCGCCGGCCTCGCGACCGCGCGACTCCGGTTCGGCCGCATCGACGGCGTGCTCCACGCGGCCGGCATCGTCGACGATGGTCCGCTGCAAACCAAGACCGGGGATGCGCTCAGGCGAGTGCTCGCGCCAAAGGTGCAGGGCCTGCTCGCCTTGGAGGCGGCGCTCGGCGATACACCACCGGACCTCCTCGTGCTGTTCTCCTCGACCAGCGCGTTTCTCGGCTTGACCGGTCAAGTCGACTACACCGGCGCCAACGCTTTTCTGAACGCCTATGCGCGCGCCAGGAACCACTCCTCCGGCACGCGTGTGGTCGCGCTCCAATGGGGTGTGTGGCAGGAAGTGGGCATCGCAGCACGCGCCGTTGGGGCCGATCGCGCGCCGGCGCTCTCCCAGCACCCGGCTGAAACCAGGGAGCGCCATCCTCTGCTCGGGCGTGTCATCCACCGTGATTCGTCAGAGCTGATCTTCGAGGCCGAGTACGCGGTCGGGACGCATTGGATCCTCTCGGAACACCGCCTCGTCACCGGAGAGGCCATCGTGCCTGGAACCGCGTACATCGAGCTTGCACGGGCGGCGTTTCGCGAGGTCTCGGCTTCGAAAGCCGTCGAGATTCGCGATCTGTTCTTGCTGGAACCGCTGCACGTTCGTGATGAGGAATCCCGGCGCGTCCGCACGATCCTTCGGCGCGAGGGAGATGCCTGGACATTCAGCGTCCAAGGCGCGGCCGGCTCCTCGTGGATCGAACATGCGCGCGCCACGCTGACGGATCTGGTCCAGGATCCGCGCCCCCTCGACGGAGCGGCATTCGCCGTTGTCCCGATGGCGCATGAGCACCGATCGGGCCGGCCATCACGGCAGGAATCGCACCTCGCATTCGGGCCTCGATGGAAGAACATCGAAGCTGTGCGTTGTGACGACGGCCGGGCAGTCGCCTCCTGCGTCCTTCCGCCTTCATTCCACGCTGATCTGACAGACTTCTCGGCGCATCCCGCGATGCTGGACATGGCGACGTCGGCGGGACTGCCGTTGCTCGAAGGCTACGAGACCTGCGACGACCTGTTCGTGCCCTTCTCCTACGAGTCGATCCGTGTCTACGCGCCGGTCGGCGCTTCAATTGTCAGCCTGGTGACGCCCGTCCGAGAGACGAAAGCGAGCGCAGAGTTCACCGAGTTCAACGTGATTCTGGCAAATCGGACCGGCTCGGTGCTGATGGAGGTTGACGGCTTCACCATGCGCCGCACCAAGCGGGCCGCGATTGCGGCGGTGCCTCATGTCGAAAAGGCCGCGGCGGGAGCCTCTGGAACGAACCGGCGGCTCGCCGCGATGGTCGCCGCCGGGATTGCTCCCGACGAGGGGTGGCGCGCGCTCTGTCGCGTGCTGAACGGGCCGCGCCTCCCAGAAGTCGTCGTTTCGTCGGTCGATGTGAGCGTCCTCAAGCAGCTGGTCGAGGGTGCCAGATCTCTCCCCAGCGTCGCGCGCACGGCCGTACCGCCGGGCGGGCGAGACGTCGCCGGCGGGACCACCGCCGCGGCGATCGCGTCGATGTGGCAGGAATTGCTTGGGGTCGAGCACGTCGATCTCGATGACGACTTCTTCGAGCTGGGCGGCCACTCGCTGATCGCCGTGCGTCTGGTCTCCCGCATCGAGAAGACGTTCAAGAAGAAACTGCGCCTCGCCACGTTGTTCGAGGCGCGAACGGTCCGTCAACTCGCCGAGCTCGTGGGCGAGCGCAACACGAAGCCTCAGTGGGCGGCTCTCGTGCCCATCCAGACGAAAGGCAACAAGGCGCCATTTTTCTGCGTCCACGCCGTCGGTGGCGAATCGCTGACGTACGCGGCGCTGGCCTCCTGCTTCGCGGAGGCCAGGCCGTTCATTGCCTTTTGCGCACCGGGTCATGACGGGCTGGCCGAGCCTCTGCGCACCATTGAAGAGCAGGCCGCTCTCTACATCCGCGAGATGGTCGCCTATCAGCCGGAGGGACCTTACTACATTGGCGGCTACTCGCACGGGGGGCGCGTGGCGCTCGAGATGGCCCTCCAGCTCGAGGCCAGGGGCAAGGAGGTCGCGTTCGTCGGCATCATCGACACCTGGCCGCACGACGCCACCGATCGCACATGGCGCTACGCCGCGCGATGGATGCGAAACCTCGTCTTGTGGGGGTATTACGACGCGCGACAGACGACGATGCGAGACAACCTCGCGCGGTTGCGTCGCGGGCAACGCATACTCACGAAGCACATCGCCCGTCTCTGGTTGCGCAGAGACGCGTCGGTCGAGGTGCCCGATGTCGGCGACGACGTCAACGTCGAAGGCCTGCCCGAGAGCATTCGCCGCGTCTACCAGTTCAACTTCGAAGCCTTTCGCAAGTATCGCGCTCGGGGCAGATGTGGGGCGGTCACTCTGTTTCGCTCACGCGCCCAGCCGATCTTCGGGCCGCACCAACCGGACCTCGGATGGGGCGAGGTCAGTCGAGGGCCGGTGCAGGTTCGACACATCGTCGGTAACCACTTCAGCATCGTCGAGGAGCCGCTGGTGCGACAGCTGGCCGCGGAGATGCTGGCCGCGCTCGACGACGCTTCGGACACGGTCGAACGCCGGCAACGCGGAGACACGGGGATGCCGGGCGGAGGCCCGCAGGGGCTGAAGGACGAAGCGCTTCGACGGCCGTCGGGTGGCCCGTCGTTTCACCGGAGTGACGCGGCGTACGGCGCTCTTGCGCCCGGCACGCTGTCCTGACGAACGGTTTGGTGCCAACGCACATGCAGGCGTATTACAGATTATGACAACGCTGTTCGAGTCTTCGCGGAACGTTCCACAAGCGGCGACGTCTGCCTGCTACCTCGTCGGAAGC
Source organism: uncultured Acidobacteriota bacterium (assembly GCA_963755195.1). Lineage (GTDB taxonomy): Bacteria > Acidobacteriota > Vicinamibacteria > Vicinamibacterales > CAVVIG01 > CAVQJU01. Next base: position 86,998 of record CAVWIZ010000008.1, read on the forward strand.
GAGTCGCTGCTGATCCAGTGCGCCGAGATCCTGTTGGCGCGGCGGCACGAAATCCTCGGCGTCATCTCCTCCGACCCGGCCATCGCCGAGTGGGCCCAGAGCCGCGGGCTGCGTTATCTGAATCTGAACGCCGAGCTCCTCACCATCCTTCGCGAGCAGCCGTTCGATTACCTCTTCAGCATCACGAACCTGAAGGTCCTCTCGCCTGAAGTCGTTGGCACCCCTGGCCGGATGGCGATCAACTTTCATGACGGGCCCTTGCCCGGCTACGCGGGTCTTCATGCGACGACGTGGGCGTTGATGGCGGACGAGCGTGAGTATGCGATCACGTGGCACCGGATGGCTGCCCGCGTGGACGAGGGGGACGTCCTGATCGAGGAGCCGGTGGAGATCTCTCCGGGCGATACCGCGCTCACGCTGAACGCGAAATGTTACGAAGCCGGGATGCGATCGTTCGGACGGCTGCTCGACGATCTCCAATCCGATCGCCTTGTGGCTCGACAGCAGGATTCCTCGCGGCGCCGCTTTTTCGAAAGGACCCGGCGGCCTCACGGCGCGGGGTCCATCGACTGGGATGCGTCGGCGGCTTCCATCGCGGGGCTCACCCGCGCCCTTGATTTCGGCCACACTCCGAATCCGCTGACGCTCCCCAAAGCCTGGCTCGCTGGCAAGGTGCTCACGCTTGGACGCGGCGATCTCCTCGCCGGCGCCAATGGTGCCCAGCCCGGCACGATCGTCGAAGCACGGCCCGGCCGCCTGGTTGTCGCGACCGGCACGGCTCATGTCGCCTTCGGCACGGTGTGCGACGCGGACGGGCTCCACTTTGACGCTGTCGTTTCCGGAGCGGGCGTTCGCCTGGTCCCTCCCCCGTGCGCAGACCTGGCCCGTTTGACTGCGCTGCACCAGGAGATCGCTGAGCATGAGCCGTTTTGGGTTGGACGTCTGTCCCGCGCAAAACCGATCGACGCGCCAGGCGGCGACGTCAACGCTGGCGCGGAAGCGAAGGCGCTGTCGATGGCGGCTCCAGTCGGGTGCCGGCCTCCTGGCGCGACTCCAAGCGCGCTTCGCGTCGGCCTCTCCGGGCGACGTCATGACCGCGGTGGTCACGACGTTCCTTGCGAGGGCGACGCACACCGGCGACCTGGCACTCGCGTTCACCGAGCCCGCGCGCGCTGATGAAACTGCGCAGATTGCGGGCGCCGGCGAGCTCTTTTCTTCCATCCTCCCACTGGTCGTGTCGATCGAGAACGCGAACAGTTTCGATACCGCGGCATCTCGAATTCTCGACGAACTGAAGACGATGCGCCGGCGGCGCACCTATGCGCGCGACGTGGTTGGCCGGTATCCGGCGCTGCGACAGGCTCCAGACCGGGCGCTGCCACGCTTGTGGCCGGTCCGAATCGCGATCGGCTCCGCAGACGACTCAGTCGGGTTGAGCATCGCCATTGCCCCGGACGGCAGCGTCGTGACCTGGCATCGTGAGGGCGGGGGCGCCGCGGCCCTGGTGCGACAGTTCCACGTCTTCATGGAGGAGGTCGCCAACGACGGAGAACAGGCACTTGGGTCTATCCCGCTCTTGACGGACGAAGAGCGGCAGCGCGTGCTCGTGACGTGGAACGATACCGAGCGCCCGTACGACCGGGACGTGTGCATCCATCAGCGGTTCGAGGTCCAGGCGGCGCGGACCCCGTTCGCAACAGCCGTCGTGTTCGAGGGCGAGGCGCTCGACTACGCGACGCTCAACGCTCGCGCCAACCGTGTGGCGTGGCGTCTGCGGATGCTCGGGGTCGGGCCCGACGTGGTCGTGGGACTCGCCACTGAGCGGTCGCTGGACATGGTTGTCGGGGTGCTCGGGATCCTGAAGGCGGGCGGTGCGTATCTCCCGCTGGATCCGACCTACCCGCGCAGTCGCCTGCAACTGATGATGGAAGACGCACAAGTGCCGGTCGTCCTGACCCACGAACGCATCGTCGCGACGCTGCCGGGCACGAGCGCCCACGTGCTCGCGATGGATAGCGACGAGGAACGGCGCAAGCTGTCATCGCTTTCCGAATCCAACCCGCCCGGGACCGCGACCGGCGCGAGTCTCGCCTACCTGATCTACACCTCCGGGTCGACGGGAACGCCCAAGGGCGTGATGATCGAGCACCGCAACGTCGCGAATTTCCTCGCCGGGATGGACGAGTGCGTCCGCTACGATCCGCCTGGCGTGTGGCTGGCGGTCACCAGCTTGTCGTTCGACATCTCGGTGCTGGAAATCTTCTGGACGCTCGCGCACGGGTTCAAGGTCGTCATCCAGGGAGATCAGCGGCAGGCGATCACGACGGCCTCGCGATCGGCCGTCTCGCGCCGGCCTATTCAGATGAGCCTCTCGTACTTTGCCAGCGACGAACGGCAGAGCGGCGGGAACAAGTATCGATTGCTGCTGGAGGGCGCGAAGTTCGCCGACCGTCATGGATTCACGGCGGTGTGGACGCCCGAGCGACACTTTCACGCGTTCGGAGGCTTGTACCCGAATCCGTCCGTGATCAGCGCCGCCATCGCGGCCGTGACATCGCGCGTCGGCATCCGCGCGGGCAGCGTCGTGCTGCCGCTGCACCATCCCATTCGGGTCGCCGAAGAATGGTCGCTGGTCGACAATCTCTCTGGCGGACGGATCGGCGTCTCGTTCGCATCTGGCTGGCATCCCGACGATTTCGTGCTGAGGCCGGAGGCGTTCGCAGACGCCAAAGAACGCATGTTCAAGGACGTCGACGTCGTCCGGCGTCTCTGGCGAGGGGAGCGCGTCGCGTTCCCCGGCCCGCTCGGGAAGCCGGTCGAGACCGCGACGCTGCCGCGCCCCATTCAGCCTGCGTTGCCCGTCTGGATTACCACCGCAGGAAACCCGGAGACATTCCGCGCGGCCGGCGAAGCCGGCGCCTTCGTCCTGACGCACCTGCTCGGACAGACTACGGAAGAACTGGCGGAAAAGATCGAGGTCTACCGGACGGCGTGGCACGACGCAGGCCACGGTCCTGGGAACGGTCACGTCACGCTCATGCTCCACACCTTCGTCGGGGATTCCGACAGCAGCGTCCGCGACATGGTCCGTGGACCGATGAAGGAGTACCTGCGCAGCTCGGTCAATCTGATCAAGCAGTACGGCTGGTCGTTTCCGGCATTCAAGAAGGTGACGTCGGCGCAAGGGACGGGGACCGGCGACCTCTTCGGCCAGTTGTCGGCGGAAGACATGGACGCGCTGCTCGAGCACGCGTTCGATCGCTACTTCCAGTCCGGCGGACTGTTTGGAACCCCGGACACGTGCGTCGCGACGATCGATCGTCTCAAGGCGCTCGGAATCGGGGAAGTCGCTTGCCTGATCGATTTCGGCGTGGACGAGGACACGGTCCTGCGCCACCTCGAGCACCTCGACCGGCTGCGCCAGCTGGTGTCGGCCGCCGAAGCGCCCGCCGACGACGATTACTCGGTCGCCGCCGAGATCGAGCGCCACGGCGTCACACACTTCCAATGCACGCCGTCTCTTGCGAGCGCGCTGCTGCACGACGCGGGGACGCGGCTGGCGCTCGGATCGCTCGACCACATGCTCGTAGGCGGCGAAGCGCTGTCGCCGATCCTTGCTCGAGGACTCAGGAGCGTTGTGCGCGGGACGGTCACCAACATGTACGGGCCCACTGAAACGACCGTGTGGTCGGCGACAGCCGCGATCGCGGCCCCCGGAACGGTGACGATCGGCCGTCCGATCGCGAACACGCAAATCTACGTCCTCGACGCCGCCATGCAGCCGGCGCCGCCGGGAAGTGCCGGCGAAATCTACATCGGCGGCGATGGCGTTGCCCGCGGGTACTTGCGGAGGCCAGAGCTCACGTCCGAGTGGTTCGTGGACGATCCGTTCACCAGCAGAGTGGGCGCACGCCTGTACCGCACGGGCGACCTCGGCCGACATGTCCCCGACGGACAGCTCGAATTCCTCGGGAGGATCGACCATCAGATCAAGATCCTCGGGCATCGCATCGAGCTCGGCGAAATCGAATCCACGCTCCTGGGCCATCCCTCGGTGCAGGACGCCGTGGTCGTCGCGATCGCCGCGCCAGACGGGAGCAAACGGCTCGCGGCGTACACGACCCCGCGTTCGGGGTTGACCATCGAAACGACCGTTCTCCGCGCTTACGTGTCCGAGCGCCTGCCCGAATACATGATCCCCTCGCATTTTGTCGTTCGCGACAAGCTGCCGCTCACGCCGAATGGCAAGATCGACCGGAAGGCGCTGCCCTCGCCGGAGGTGACGCATGAAGCGCCGAGCGCGATCAGCCAGTCGCGCAGCGATCTGGAGGCGGTCGTTGCCGGCGTCTGGCAGGGCGTTCTTCTGATTCCGAGCGTCGGCCTCGATCAGAACTTCTTCCATCTCGGCGGCAACTCGCTTCTGACGCTCCAGGTGCTGGCCCGGCTACGCGATCTCACCGGCAAGGGGATGCCCATCACCGACATGTTCCGGTTCCCGACCGTCCGGAGCTTCGCCGCACACCTGTCGTCCCCAACGGGCGCCCCTGAACCTGGCTTGGCGGCGAGCCAGGAGCGCGCCGCATCTCGCCGCGAGATGATGTCGCGCCGCCGCGACACCCGAATGCGTCCGTCAGGGCAGCCCGGTACGCCTGCCGGGCTTCGGTGAGTGCCAGTCGTCGGTGACGGCTCGATGATGTCGATCATACGGTTCGTGTCTTCCACCAACCTCGTCTAAAGATCACCCCGCTGACGACGGCGAGCGTGGAAAAGGCGACGGTCATGGCGACGAACACGCCCCGCGGTCCCATCTGGAAGTGGATCGCCAGCAGCCACGCCAGCGGAATCTGCCAGATCCAGAAGCAGCCCAGGTTGATCCACGTCGGCGTCCAGGTGTCGCCGGCGCCGTTGAACGACTGCGTGAAGACCAGGCCGTAGGCGAAGAAGACGAACCCGGTGCTGACAATGCGGAGGCAACTCGTCGCATACGCCGCCACTCCGGGATCGGTCGTGTAGATCGACACGATCCACGGCGCGAACGCGACGAAGACGACGCTCACCGCGCCGAGCACGATCGCGTTGTACTTGCCGGCCGTCCATACCGCGTCTTCCGCCCGATCCGGTTTCCTGGCGCCGAGCGCCTGCCCGACCATGGTGGCCGCGGCGTTGCTCAATCCCCACGCCGGCAAGATCGCGAAAATCACCGTGCGCATGCCAATCGTGTAACCGGCGAGCGCATCGCTGCCGGACGTCGAGATGATGCGGACCAGGCCGATGTAGCTCGACGTGTCGATCAGGATTTGCAGGAACCCGGATCCACTCAAGCGGCACACGTTCCACATCACCGACGGGATGAGCCGGAGGTGGCGTCGGCTGATGTGGACGCGGCTGCGCCCCGACCCCAGCATCCACAGTTGCGTGAGCACGGCGGTGCCGCGGCCGATGTTGGTGCCGAGCGCCGCGCCGGTCACGCCCATCTCGGGAAACGGCCCGATGCCGAAGATCAGCAACGGGCAGACGATCATGTTGATGGCATTGCCGAGCCACAACATCCGCATCGCGATCGCGGGATCGCCGGCGCCGCGGAAGATCGCGTTGTTGAGGAACAGCAGCGTCACCGTGGCGTTGCCGGCAAACATCACCCGCGTGTAGCCGAGCGACGTCTCGATCATCGACTGTGTCGCGCCCATCGCGCGCAGCAGGCGCCCGGCGTTGAAGAAGCCGATGATGCCGAACGCCACCGCGACGACGAGACCCAGCGCGATCGACTGCGAGGCCGCCTGCGCCGCGCCGTCATCGTCTTTTTCGCCGATGCGGCGCGCCACCACCGCCATGGCGCCGATGCTGAGGCCGAGGGCGACGGTATAGACAATCGTCAGCATCGATTCGGTGACGCCGACCGTGGCAACGGCGTCGGCGCTGACGCGGGAGACGAAGAACACGTCGACCACCGCGAACAGCGACTCCATGACCATCTCGAGGACCATGGGCACCGACAGCATGACGAGGGCGGGACCGACCGGCCCGATCGTGTAGTCACGATCAGACCCGCGAACCGCCTCGAGTAAGAGACTCCACCAACGCTTCATGACAGACAGACCCACTACGGGCCAGACAACCAAAACGGCCGGCTCACGACCGGGCCCGTGACGGTTGTGGAGCGGCGAAGAATCTAGTGGATGAACGCGATCGACATCCCGGTGGCAATGACCGGGACGAACGGCGTGAAGGTGGGAATGTGCCGCTTCATGGATCGCTCGGGAGCCATTCTACGATGGCTTCGTCCCGGGCGTCCAGTCCACGTGCGGGATGGTGTCCACGTGCGGGATGGCGATGTCAGGCAGAAACGAATAGGGCAACTCCGGATTGAACGCCAGCGAGGCGTCCGACAAGTTCGATCGACCCTTCACCAGATAGCTGGTCGCCGCGAGTACCAGAGCGTCGATGAGCGCCGATCTCCCCTTCTGATAATTTGAGACGGGCAGCGTGCGGTCGAGGTGAATCGCCTGACTGTCGGCGCGCACCCTCGGCGATTGTTCGACACAGACCGTGCGATCGCCGAACTCCCGCCGCATGTAGTCGAGGCAGTCGATTTCGTCGGTCGCGACAAACACCTGATACGCGCGCGGCGACGCCGCTTCGAGCGCCCACCGGATTTCATCGGCATACGCTCGGTACGGGACACGATCCGTTCGATAGTGCGAGAACTTCCCCGTCCAGTTGTGCGTCGCATCGGTGCCGCGATAGTGCACGCCCACGACGTACGCCCCTGGCTCGAAACGCTCGGCCACGAACCGGGCGACATCGTCGTGAATCTCCTGCCGCACCTGCACGTGGTCGCGGATCAGGCGATTGAGCGCCTGGCGGCTGATGCCGTGCGTCATGGGATAGAAGTACGGCGTCGAGCCCTGCACGAGATCGGAAAAACCGCCGTATCGGCCGTACTTGGTGACGATCCCATTGACGTGCACCTCGTCACCGTCCGCCTGAGCGGAATGAGCGAAGCGCATGAGGGTCTCCTGAAAGAAATACGTCCACCAGTTCGGCCCGCGCTCGGGCTCGACGTACAGCGGGCTCCGAAAGTCGACGCGCACGCCGGTGGATCCATGCGCATCCGCATACAACAACGCGCCGAGGACGGAATGAAACTCCGAGAACACGCCGTGAAACTCGGAACGCAGACCGCGCCGCGTTATTTTCGGAAACGTCTGCCGCGAGTGCAGCACGACCGTCTTGCCACGCACAACCGGTTCGGGGAGACACCCGCGGGCCCAATCCCGCACGGCTCGCTGTGCCGAGCGCTGCACAGCCGGCGCGGGCCCGCTCGAACGGTACCACGCGGCTGACGGGATCATTGCGCGACGAGTTGAGTCTGCACGAGCTGCCGATAGAACGCGGATTCCTGAATCAGCTGATCGTGGGTGCCGCTGTCGACGATCCGGCCCTGGTCGAGCACGACGACGCGGGACACGTGAGCGACGGTCGACAGGCGATGGGCGATGATGAGAGTCGTGGGATGGAATTCGATTGCGCCGAGCGCCTTCTGCACGACCGATTCGAGCTCGGCGTCCAGGGCGCTCGTGGCTTCGTCGAGGATGAGAATCGCCGGACGTCGCAGCAGCGCCCGCGCAATGGCCAGACGCTGGCGCTGCCCGCCGGAGAGCTGGACGCCGCGTTCGCCAACCCGCGCATCGAGCCCGCCCGGCAGCCGATCGATGAACTCTTCGGCGGAGGCCCACGCCGCGGCGGTGACGATCGCGCGATCGTCGGCTGCCGGCATGCCGTAGCCGATGTTCTCGCCGACGGTGCGCGAAAACAGCGTCGGCTCCTGCATGACGGTACTGATGTGGCCGCGGAGCCAGGTCGGATCGAGTTCGCGCACGTCCCGGCCGCCCACGAGCACGCGGCCCTCTGTCGGATCGTAGAACCGAAGCACGAGATTGAGCAGGGTGGACTTGCCGGAGCCAGACCTGCCGACAAGGGCGACGACCTCGCCCGGCTCGATGTGCAGATCGATGCCCTTGAGCGCCTCGACGTCCGCGCGCGTCGGATACCGGAAGCGGACATGGTCAAAGGTGACCGACCCGGTCAGATCGGCCGGCCGATCGCCGCCTTCGAGCTGGATCAGGGGCTGCCGGGCAAGCAGGTCGAATGCCCACTGGGTGGAACCGATCGCCCGCAGCGCTTCCGCCGAGAACCGGGACGCGTTGCGCAACCCTCGCGCGACGAGCAACGCGTACAGGATGAACGAGATCAGCGCGCCGGTCGTCATGCGGCCGGAGACGATCAGGTTTCCCCCGACCCAGATCGCCAGAAGCGCCGCGCACTCGCCGGCGAGCACGGACACACCGCCGAGGGCCGCACGAGCCTGCACCTTCCGCCTCGCAAACTCGAGCGCGCGCTTCAGCAACCCATCGAACCGCGCGCGCTCGGCCGGCTCCTGCGAGAATGCCCGCACCGTGCGAACACCCGCCAGCACCTCACTCGCGGCCGCGCCGGCATCCGCATGCGCCTGTTGAACGTTGGCGGCCTGCACTTTCACGCGGCGGCCGAGGACTGAGGTGGCCAGGACGATCGGCGGCACGGCGAGCAGTGTCAACAGGGTCAGCCGCGGGGACGTGTAGAAGAGGAGCCCGGTTCCGACGACACCGAAGACGGCGTTCTTCAGTGTGTCGGCCAATTCCTCTCCGACCGCGTGCTCGAGCGGCGGCACGTCGGTCCAGAGCCGCGTCGTGATCTCGCCGGTATCGCGGCTGTCGAAGAACTGGATGTCCTGCCGCAGCAGCGTGTGGAACACCATGCGGCGCAGACGGGCGCCGACGCGCTCGGCGCCCCAGCCAAAGCAGTAGTCGCGCCCGCAGGTTGACGCGGCTTCGACGATCAGGATGGCGACCATCGCGAGCGTCAGTTGATTGAGCCGCTGCAGCTCGCCACCCCCGAGCGCATCGTCGATGATCTTGCGGATCACGTACGGATAGGCCAGGGCCGTCACCGAGCTCAGCGCCACGAAGATGCTGCCGACGAGGTACGGCTGACGCTCGGCCCAGACCAGGCGGCCAACGCGACGGAGCTGCGCCATCAGGCCAATCGACCGCTGATCCGGGGCGGTCATGGTCCGGCTGCCTCCGGCGACGGTCCAATCGGAAATCCCATCCGGCTCAGCTTCTCGTCAATGCGCGCCTCGAGGCGCTGGAACTTGCTGCCCTCTTCGATTCGGTCGTCCCACCGGTTGTGCCAATGCCAGGCGAACGCCCCTTCGTAGAGATTGCCGCTGTTCGGCGTCTTTCTGAACGGCTTGAATGTGGGATCGGCCTGCCATTCCGTGTTGAAGAACGGCGACGGAAATACCGTGATGGCCCGTCCACGACGGATCGCGCGCCGGAGGTTCTCTTTGCCCCAGTTGAATTCGCCCGGCGGGATTTCCACGACGCCGTCGATCAACTCGCGCGCGAAATCGCTCCCTTGGCGGAGGTGCATGATCGCACCGTTGTACTCCCCGTCGAAGTCCTGCCACTGATAGATGAACTCCTGGTTCAGCAGAGCGCCGAGGCTGCGCAGCAGCACCATGTCCATGTCGACGTAGACGCCGCCGAAGTTGTGCAACACCAAGATGCGGAACAGGTCGCCATCGCTCCAGACCCTGCGGTCCTGCTGCGTATAGAGCGCGGGCCGGCCTTCGAGCCTCGTGCCGCGGACTTCCATCTCGGGATCGTAGCAGCGACACACCAGGGACCGCCCGAACGGGCGTACCCATTCATTGTTCGACAGGTCCTCGTCCGACCACAGCACGAGCGAGCAGCTCGACAGATCCTGCGTGGCAAAGAACGCTTTCAGCGGCAACGCCTGCTTCCGGCCAAATGCACGCGTGCGCCGAAACAGCCCCTTACGCCGCTGACGCCAGAACATGTGGAACGTCACGGGCCGATCCGGAGGCGCGTCGGGCAGCATCCGGCAGAAGGTCAGGGCCTTGCGCCAGTCGTGGTAGAGCTCGACGTGAGTCTCCGGGGAGATCGCGACGAGGTCAGGCAAGACAGGTTCGAGCATACAGAGACGGCGGCACACCGTACCCGACATAGCGGTAGAACCACCGGTCGCACTTGCACCGCACGCCCAGTTCGCTCGCCGCGTCGTCGGCAAAAGAGTAACCCGCGCGGTGGACGAGATACGACAGCACGGCCTGATCCTGCCGGTGATTCTCACGCGACGACCCGGCAGGCGCGATGCAGTCCTTGACCATCGCACACGCCCTCCACGGCAGGACGATGTCGCGATAGACGGCCTCGCGTTGCGGCGACGGCCCGCTGCCAATCGCGAAGCCGACGAGTGTCGCGTCGGCGTTACGCTTGTCGCCGAATTCGGCCGGATCGGCGTTGAGACACGCGAACATCCCCGGGTGTGTCCACTCCCCCATCGTGCCGGCCGACGTTCGCACCCACAATCCGCCGCTCTCCGCGATTCGACTCGCGATCGGCGGCAGCGCATGAAAGTAACACCCCGCATCGGCCCAGAGGACATCCACCTGAGGCTCGACCGCGCGAGCCCGCTCGACGACTTCCGCGACAATCACGGGTTTCCATGCGTACTCGCCGGCGTTGCGGGCGACGTTCATGAACGGCGGGTACGCGCGGTAGTCAAACACGTGATACGCGAGGCCGTCCCATCGGGGCAACGCGCGCACTTCGCCGGCTGTCAGTCCGAGGTCGTAACACTCGACACGGGCGTCGAGACGCCGCAGCGATTCCAGCATCTGACCAAGCGCGCCCGCGTGATTCGACGACGCCGCCGTCACGACGATGGGAGTTGCGGTCACGGTCTTGCGCACTCGAGCGTCACTGGAACCACCCCACATTGGTTTCGTCCAGTCTACTTTCAGTGGCGACGGTACCGATTGTCAACGACTGCAAACCACGAAAGCACGAAAACACGAAGAACACTCTGTACAATCGCATGTATCGCGATCATCGTTCGAAGCGCAGAATGATGCGGATCTGCCGATACTCGGAGTTGTAGAACGTGCCGAACGCGGGCGAATTGAGGTTCGACTGCACGTCGGTCGGCAGGAACGATTGCAGGGCATTCCACACGCGGACGCCGATCCACGGCTGGAATTTGAGAATCTTGAAGCGGTGTTCGAGGCCGGCTTCGAGTCGAAAGTAGGTGGGAAAACGCAGCACGTTCCGGGGCCCGACGTAGTCGAGGTACTCGTTGGTCACGGAGTACGGAAAGCCGTCGCGCCAGTCGAGGAGGCCAATCACCAGCCAGCGCGGCGTGGGAAAGAAGCGGCCGCGCGAGAGCAGGCGGTTCGGTGCGTCGGCCGGCGTCGCCGCGTACGCATTGGCGCCGAAGACGGGCCACATGATGGTGTCGTAGTAGTTCGACAGCGAGCTCAAATCGGCGCGGGCCGCCGACCGGATGTACGACACGTTCACGTCCGCACGCGTGCCCCACGTGAAGTGCACGCCCGCTTCGGCTCCGCGGTAGCTCGACCGGCCGCCGCTCGACAACAGCAACCGGCCGGCGTCGCCCGTTTGCACCGGGCTCGACGATCAGCTCGTGGCTGCTCTGGCGGTCGAGCAGGCCCAGGTGAATCGTCCAGTACTTGTTCACGCGGTGGTCGAGGCCCACGTCCCAGGTCCGGCTGCGCGGCGTCTCGAGCGGCGCCGACGTGTCGACGAAGTCGATGGCCGGACCGAGTGGCGTCAGGCCGTCCGCCGCGTATCGCTGGTCGAGCACGCCGCCAAACTCCGTGAAGGCGCCCGCCGTGGACGGCGTGCGCTCGTAGAACAACCCGAACCCACCGCGCAGCACCGAGCTGCCCGACTTGTTCAGCAGCACCGCCGTGCCGATTCGCGGGGTCACGTTGAACTGCTTCGTGACGCCGTCGCGGTCGATGCGCCCGCCAAATTCCACGTACCAGCGCGCGTTCGGCTGGAACCGATCCTGCGCGAACAGCGCCACATCGGTCGTGTGCACGCGCTGCGTCGCCGGCGCCGCCGCATAGGTCAGGCTTCGGGCCAGTGTGCCGTCGGTGCGCTCGACCAAGACGGAACGACTCAGGCTCGAGCCGTCGTACTCGTTGCGCAGCAGATCGAGGCCGACCTTGAACAAGTGCGTTCCGCCCATGCCCGTGTATGAGCCCGACACCGTCTCGATGAGCTGGTAGCTATCGGTGTCGCGGTGTTGTTCGTTGTAGAAATTCCCGAGCGTCGTGCCGGGCAGGAGCCGCATCGGCGCCGCCCCTTGCGGATACACGTCCGTCTGGTATCTGTGAACGTGAAACGTCGTCTCGCCGAAGAGCGTGTCGGTCCAGAGCGCGCGCTCGGTGACGGCAATCTCGTGCGCGTTGAGGTGCGTGTCCACCGTCGCGTTGGGCGGCATGAACGTGCCGAGCAGGTCCATGTGCGTCTTGCCGGGAAACAGGCCCAGCGTCGCGACGAGCGTGTGACGCGGCGTCAGGTTCGCGTCGACGCGCGTGAACGAGCTGAACGACGTCGATGTATGGAGCAGCGTCTCGGGAAGACTCGGGACGTCGCTCGCCTGGTAGCGGAACTGCGCCGCCTGCTGGATGAAGAGCCGATCCTTGACGATCGGGCCGCCGAACTCCACGCGCGGCGCGTACCAGCCGAGACCGATCACCTGCACCGGCGAGCCGCGATGCGTGCGGAACGTCGGCTCGATGTCGTTGAGGGTCATTCTCCATGCGTCGCCGGCGCGCCTCGTCTGGATGACCACCACGCCGGACGAGAATCGCCCGAACTCGACCGCATACGGGTTCGGGAGCACCGACACCGACTCGATCGCATCGGCGGGCAGGAACACCTTGGAGAGGCCCGTCGACGGATCGGCGAGCGTGGTCACGCCGAGTTGCATGCCGGCCTGGCTCGGACGGCCGCCGCGAATGCTCACGCCGTTGGGCGTTTGGATGACGCCCGCGAGCAGCTTGAGCGACGCCTCGACGCCGCCGCCGGAGGAAAACTGATCGATTTCCTTGCCGCCGATGGTCTCGGTCTGCGACACCGTGCCTTCGCTCGACAGGATGGGATTGCTCGCGACGACTTCCACGCTCGCGGCAATGCCGGCGATCGGCAGATCGATCGTGATGTCGGTCGATCGGCCGGCCACCACCTCGGCGGCCACCGTCGTCGCGATGAACGATTCGAGCGACGCGAGCACGCTGTATCTGCCCGGTTGAAGGCCGACGACGCTGAAGTGACCGTCCTCGCCGGACAGCATTTCCGTCACGTGCTTGTCCGCCCCGTCCTTCACGACGACGTTGGCGCCGGGCAGGCGCACGGTGCCCTGCGTGGTGATCGTGCCCTGAATCACACCGGTTTTGGGTTCTTGCGCGCGAGCGAACGTGGGGGACAGCGCGAGAAACAGCAGCGCAGGAACAAGAGAACGCACGGATCGTAGGACGTCAGGGCTCAGATGGCAGTCGTTTTATTGTCGCGTCCTTTGGGCGTGTCTGTCCAGTGAATCGGCGATCAACCCGTGGCGTCGTTACACTCCGCAGACGAGCACGACACCATAGACGACAGCGCCCAGCAGCGCGCCGGTCAGCACGTCGGCGACGTAGTGGTAGCGTCCGACGACACACGCCACGCTGATGCTGACGGCCAGTACCAGGAGCCCGGCGCCGGCGAGTGGCATCGGCCCGATGACCGCCAACGCGACGGCAAGAGAGACGGCGACATGCCCGCTCGGGAAGGTATTCACGCGGATGGTGGCGTGCTGCACCAGGAAAGACGCCAGGCGGTGCGTCGACGTGTTGGCGAGCGCAGGCGTCTTTTCGATCATCCACGGCGGTCGCGTCTGGAATATGCTGAGCGGCGCAAACGCGCCAAGATCGGCGGCGAGCACCATCGTCCAATAGCGGTTGGCGAGCGTCGAATGTCCGCCCAGGACGAGCGCGAGGAAGCCACCCGGCAGCAACAGGAAGGTCATCGTGTAGACGATGTCGAGGTAGGTCACCACCCACGCGGGCCACGCGGCAAACCGCGTCGTCGGATCACCGAGGCATTTGCGATCCCAGGCGAGCAACCACCCCTCGAGCGCCGCGGATGGCGCGACAAACAGCCATCCAGTCGCGTAGTAGCCGACGCCCACATACACGAGCGGCGCCCAGTCACGAACGACAGGCGGCGCAGTGGTTGCGACGTAGTAGATCGCCGCCGCCAGGGCCATCGACGCGCAGGTGACGAGCAATCGGCGCGACGAGGACAGCGGCCGAAGCCAGCAGATGCCGGCCAGGTACACGAAGTAGAGAAACGCCACCCACTCCGACGAGCGCACCGGGGAACGATACCTCAAGGTGTCGCGGCCAGGCGTCATCTCCGCATCGGTCCCTGTCAGTCCTTGTCACGCAGAGGCTCGACGGCGTATCGTCTCAGCAATGAAATCATCAGGAATCACTGCGCTGTGGCTATCCTGCGGGTTCTTCGTCGGCATCGCGGCCAGCGCTCGCGCGCAGGCGCCGCGGGAGTCGCTGGCGCCGCTCTTGACGCAGCCATCGATGAACGTGTTTCGCAGGTTCACCGTTGACCGGGCGAAGATGGTCGAATTCTACGGAGACGTGCTCGGGCTCAAGCCGCTGCCGCCCATCGGCATGCCTGGCGGCGGTCAGATGACCCGCTTCCAGGTCGGCACGTCGGAAATCAAGCTGACCGCGGCCGCGCCCGGACGGCAGGACAAGTCCGGCGCCGTGCAAGACGTCACCGGTCTGCGAGTCTTCACGTTCTTTTTTCCGGATGAATCGGCGCTCACCGCCCGGTTCACCGCGCACGGATACCCCGCGCCCAGCTTCAAGAGTGCCGAGGGCGGCGCCCGAATGGCCATGGTGTCCGATCCGGACGGCCAGTGGGTTGAGCTTGTTGTGACACCCGGCGCTCCGGCGGATAGCTTCAACCGCATCGAAGTCGGGCTCACGGTTTCAGACATCGAGAAGAGCCGCGTGTTCTACGGCGAATTCATCGGCCTCGAAGAACTGAAGCCGATCGAGACCGCGGCGTTCGGCCGGACAAAATTCCGCTTTCGCCACGGCACCATGACCGTCAACCTCTGGACGTTCGGCAACGGCCTTCCCGCGAATACGTACACGGCTGGGATCCAGTACGTGATCTCGGACGTCCAGGCCGTGGACGCGCGCGCGAAAGCCAAGGGCGTCATGATTACGCAGCCGCTGGGCAACTTCAGCGCAGGGCTCCGTACCATCTGGCTCGGCGATCCGGACGGCATCGTGAACTACTTCGCCCAGCTGACTCGGAGCAGCCAGACGTTGGGGACGCCGTAACGCAGTGAAATCGCTGATTGATTGACAAAGGCAACCACGAAAGCACGAAGGCACGAACATACAACTATGCAGAAGAAACATGTCATCGCAGTCGGCTGTCTGCTGCTCGCGGGCGCGGCGCTCGTCGGCGCCCAGCAGCGTGCCAAACAACGGCCGTTCAACACGTGGCACCAGTACCTGGGCGGCGCCGATTCCTCGCAGTATTCGTCGCTCAAGCAGATCAACAAGTCGAACGTCGCGAAGCTCGAGGTGGCGTGGACCTACCCGACCGGCGACATGCGCACGTATCGCTTCAACCCGGTCGTCGTGGACGGGGTGATGTACGTCCTCGCCAAGAATGTGTCGATCGTCGCGCTCGACGCGGCGACCGGGAAGGAGCTGTGGACGCACCCCAACCAGGGCGCCGTCGGCGACCGCGGCATCAACTACTGGGAGAGCGCCGATCGCTCGGACCGGCGGCTCGTGTACATGAACGGCGGGTTCCTGACGGCGATTGACGCGCGCACGGGCCTGACGATCGAGTCGTTCGGCGAGAAGGGGCGCGTGGACGTTCGGCTCGGGCTGCACCGGGAGGTGGCGAACGTCCGCCCGCTGCAGACGGGCAACCCCGGCCGCATTTTCGAGAACCTGATCATCATCTCGCTGCCGGCCGGCGGCGCCAACTATGTATCCAACCCCGGCGACACGCACGCCTATGACGTGCGCACGGGGCAGCTCGTATGGGTGTTTCACACGGTTCCGGAAAAGGGTGAGTTCGGCGCCGATACCTGGCCCGAGGCGGCGCTCGAGAACGGCGGCGGCGTACACAACTGGAGTGAGCTCACCGTGGACGAGCCGCGCGGCATCGTCTACATCCCGCTCGGCACGGCGCGATTCGATTTCTACGGCGGCAACCGGCACGGCGACAACCTGTTTGGCAACACCGTGCTCGCGCTCGACGCGCGCACCGGCAAGCGGCTGTGGCACTTCCAGACCGTGCACCACGATCTGTGGGACTACGACCTCCCGCAGGCGCCCAAGCTCCTGACGGTTCGTCACGACGGCAGAAACGTGGACGTCCTGGCGCAGGCCAGCAAACAGGGATTCGTCTACGTGTTCGATCGCGTATCCGGTAAACCGCTCTGGCCGATCGAGGAGCGTCCGGTCCCGCAGACCGACGCGCCCGGCGAGCAGACCTCGCCCACGCAGCCGATTCCGACGCTGCCGCCGCCGTTTGCGCGACAGTCGTTTACCGAAAAGGATATCAACCCGTTTCTGACGGCCGAGGAACAGGCGTCGCTGCGGGAGAAGCTGAAGACCTGGCGCAACGAAGGCGTGTTCACGCCGCCGAGCCTGCGCGGCACCATCCAGATGCCCGGTCACAACGGCGGCGCCAACTGGGGCAGTTCGGCCGTCGATCCCGCGAAGGGCACGATGTACATCGTGTCGAAGGAACTGCCGACATTTATTCAGCTCCAGTTGCCTGGTACTGGACGTGGAGGCCGCGGCGGTCGAGCCGGCGGTGCCCCGGGCGGCGCGCCGGGTGGTGCCCCGGACGGCGCACCGGGTGGCGCCGCGGGGGCACCGGCTGTCGGCGGACCGGAGGGAGCGCGCGGGCCTGCCGCCCCCCCGCCGCCACCGCCGAACGCATTTCCGGGATTTGTCGCGTATAACGCGCCGTACGACTTCATGAACCAGTTCGCCAACGGCATGTCGGCGATAGGCCCGCCGTGGTCGCAGATCACGGCGTACGACCTCAACACCGGCAAGATCCTCTGGCAGGTTCCCGACGGCGAGACGCCCGGCCTGCCGGGAATCGATCCGGCCAAGACCGGCAGCTACTCCCCACGCGGCGGCGTCACCGCCACCGCGGGGGGACTGCTCTTTGTCGGCACTTCGTCGGATCGAAAGCTGCGCGCGTACGACCAGGACACCGGCAAGGTGTTGTGGTCGACCGATGTGCCGTCGGCGGTCGAGGGCGTGCCGGCGGTGTACGAAGTCGGCGGGCGACAGTACGTGGTCGTCTGCGTGGCCGGAGGAGCCGGGCTCTTTGCGCCGCGAGGCGGGGTGGGCCTCCCGACGCCGCCCGGCGCCGGTCAGTACATGGTGTTCGCGCTGCCGAAGCGGTAACGACTAACGCTGAGCACCACTCGGCCCGATATTACCGGGAGTCCGGTCCCCCCAGACCGAAAGGGACTCCGTGCGCCTCGCAGGCACCAGCCGCTCCAGCCAATCGCCGATTCATCCGGAGACATACATGCGACGTCTGACTTTGGCCATAGGTGCGACGCTCGTGCTCGTCGCGTGGCACACATTCTTCGCGGAACACTCGGTGCACGGTCAGGTCCGCGTGACGACGGTCGCGCCGAGCACACCGAACGGTGTGCGCGATTGGGACGACACCGTCAATCGCATGTTGCGGACAAGCGATCTGCAAGTGCGGCTCCAACGGGCGGACACCTTGATCCCGGCGCGCACGATCGAACAACTCGACCAGTACTATCGCGGCGTTCGCGTGTGGGGCGGAAACATCAGCCGGCAGGTTGATGGCAGGACTGCGGTCTCCGTCTTCGGCGTCTTGTATTCAGAGATCGCGATCGATGTCACACCAACGCTCACACAGGCGGATGCCGTGGCCGCGATTGAACAGATCGCCGGAGCTCGATTCGGGCCCGACCGTCGTCCCGAGCTGGTGATTCTTCCAGCCGACGACGGGGTGTTCAGACTTGTGTGGGTGGGCGAGGTGCTGACGCCCCGCGACCTGGTCCGGTTCTTTGTCGATGCCAGGAGCGGACAGGTGGTGAGACGCTACGGAATGCTGCAGCGCCAGGTCGCCAATGCGGCGGTCGGCCGCGGAACGGGCGTGTTGGGCGACGACAAGAAAGTGAGCGCCACGAGCTTCGCCGGGGCGTTCATCGCCTCGGATCCGCTCAGGCCTCCAGTGCTCCTCACGTATGACATGAGAGGCAACACCGATCGGGCTTTGGACATTCTCGATGGCGTCACACCGTTCGCGGCGTCGGACGTCGCCTCGAACGCCACGAACAACTGGACAGACGCCGCGGTCGTCGATGCGCACGCCTACTCGGCATACACGTACGACTACTACTACAAGCGCTTTGGACGCCGGGGGCTCGACAACAACAATGGACGCGTGCTCAACATGGTCCATCTGGTGAAGCGCTCCGACGTGTTCACCGCTCCTGCCGACATCCTTGGCCTCTATCTGAATGCGTTCTACTGCGGCGAGTGCGCCGGGGGCGTCATGGTGTACGGCGAGGGTTTGCCCGGCGGCGTGACCATATCAGGTCAATTCGTGGACTACTTCTCAGGAGCGCTGGACATCGTCGCGCATGAGCTCACGCACGGCGTCACGAACTTCACCTCGCGCCTCGAGTACGTCAACGAGTCCGGGGCGCTCAACGAGGCGTTCTCCGACATGATGGGCACGAGCGTCGAGTTCTTCTTTCAGCCGATTGGAGCCGGCCTGATGAAAGCGGACTACCTGATCGGCGAAGACATCGTCCGCGGCGGAGCGCTCGAGGGGGTCAGGTCCATGGCGAACCCTGCGCTCTATGACCAGCCCGACCACTACAGCAAGCTCGTGCGGCTGCCCCCCGACGATGAGCACGACAACGGCGGCGTGCATACCAATTCCGGAATCCCGAATCATGCCTTCTATCTCGCGATCGAAGGAGGCACCGAACCGCACGTCCGGGATTCGCGTGCAGGGGGTCGGATCGTCGAATCGCGAACAGATCGAAAAAGTGTACTACCGGGCGTTCGCGCAGTTGATGCCGTCCAATGCCAATTTCTCGATGGCGCGGTCCGTCACGCTGCGTGCCGCTCAGGACCTCTACGGGCTGAACAGCGCGCCATACAACGCCGTTCGTGACGCCTGGACGGCCGTGGGGGTCAACTAATGCGCCCGTTCACCTGCATCATCGTGTTGCTGGTCCTGTCGGCAGGCGTCGGCGTAGAGTCCGCGAGTGCCCAGGGCGCCGCCGCACCGGCGGCCCGTCGGGCGCCCGCGCGCACACAACGCGTCCGCATCAGTGTCAACGCTCTCTGGCAGCCGTCTTCAATTGCGTTCACGGGCTCAACGGCGAAAGTGGTCCTCCTGGAGAACGCCGTCACCGAGACCGCCTACGAAGTCGGGAGCGGTCTCGCATTCGACGGCGGAGTACTTTTCAGGATCGCGGGCGGTTTCCATGTCGGCGCGGCGGTTTCCTCATTTACCAAGAAGCACGACGCCGCGGTCACGGCGACAATTCCCCACCCGTTCTTCTTCAACACGCCGCGACCGGTCACCGGCACGGCCTCAAACCTTGAACGAAACGAACTCGTGACGCACCTGCAGGCCGCCTACGTCATCAGGCCCGGAAACAAACTCGATATTGCCCTATCGGCTGGGCCATCGTGGTTCATGGTCAAACAAGATATGGTAACGGGCGTCACCTATACCGAGAGCTACCCGTTCGACACCGCCACGTTTGTCGCTGCGTCGTCGACAGCCGTGAGCGAAAGCAAGCTCGGCTACAACGCCGGCGTGGACGTCGGCGTGCGGCTCTCGAAGAATGTGGGGATTGGAGGACTCGTGCGTTTCTCGCGCGCGTCGATTGAGTTCCCGGTGCCGGGGGCCGCGACAAACGCCAAGTCGGACGCGGGAGGTATTCAGGCGGGCGGAGGCATCAGGCTGTTTTTCTAGTCAGTTGCCGGTCCGCGACGCTCGGCGGCGCTCTGCGCGATGGCTCGACCGGTCATCGAGACGCCGACCGCCATGACACCGATCACGGCGGCCAGCCATTCGACGGACGCGTGAAGCCGCGTTGACGCCTAGTGCGTTTCGTCGAAGACGATCTGCACGTTGGCCTTCACTCGATTCAAGGCCGCGCCGGTCGGCACGGTATAGCCCTTGTATTTCTCCGGAATCTTCCAGCCAGCGGCCACCTCGTCCACCGTCTTGCCGGCCTTTTTCCCGGCCTGCACTTCCTTCATGAAGTCTTTGTTGAACTCGGCGTACTCGGCGACGTCGGCCACCGTCATCGTCGTGCTGTGGCCGGTGATGACCGTGTCGACGTTTTTCAGACCCTTGGCGGCCTTGGCGAGGGTGTCGCCAATCAGGATGCCGCTGCCGCCGTTGTTGGCGTCGAGCAGCGGAATGTTCTTGCCCGAAAAGATGTCGCCGGCATGGGCGACGCGCAGCGCCGGGAAGACCACCCATGCGTCGCCGTTCGTGTGGCCGCGTCCGAAGTAGAAGAGATCAACGGCATCGGCGCCCTTCCCCACCGTCATCTTGTCCTTGAACGTCTTGGTCGGCATGCCTCTGCCGTTGTTCACCTTGAAGATGTTCGTGGGCGGTCCGGTCTGGGCGATGCCCGTGGCGCCCCGCATCTCCTGCATGTTGGCCTTCGTGTTCTCCTGGACGATGACTTCGACCGTCGTCGGGAACTCGACGTTGCCGCTCACGTGATCGCCGTGCGTGTGCGTGTTGATGATCGTCGTGATGGGCTTGGTGCTCAGCTCCTTGATCTTGTCGAGAATCGGCTGGCCCCATCCCGGGTTCTTGGTGTCGACGACGGTGATGCCGTCGGTGCGAATGAAGACGGCCGTGTTGCCGCCGCCTCCGGCACCCTTCAGCATGAACAGGTTGTCGCGGAGTTTCTCGACTTCGACCACCTTCGGCGCGTTTGCCGGGGGCTGCTGGAACGCGGCCACGCCGAGCGACAGGGCGCCGACGGCCACGAGCGTGGCAAGAAAAATGATTCTTTTCATGGCGCGAATCATACCCTATGTCCGGCGCCGTTTTGCGTGGAAGGCCGTTGTCTGGGGCCGGCCCTGACCGTCGAAGGCGCGCACGGCAAATGCGTGATCTCCCTGGGACACTGGCAGTTGCGCGCGCCAGACCACCCACGTCGTCTCCGACAGCGGATCGCGGAGCTTCGCCTCGCGCCATTCGCCCTCATCCACGCGCACCTCGACCTTCGACACGCCCCGGCTGCCCGCGTACGCGATGCCGCCAACCTCGGCCGTCGGCCGCCCACCGCCAGCGTCAACGACATCGACAACGGACGTGATCGCCACGTGGCCCTCGCGATCCCAGCCGCGAGCCACCCAATAGCCCGGCTCCCACCGATCGATGGCCGCGATCGTGTCGATCCACTTCGGCTGCTTCATGCCGTACAGATCGGGGATGTAGATGCGCAGCGGAAAACCGTGGTCGGCGGGCAGCGGCACGCCGTCCCAGGCGTAGGCCAGCATGATGCGCTCGTCGTGCCTGACCGTCTCGATTGACAGCGACTCCGAAAAGCCGTCGGCCGACGTGATCCTCAGGTGCGTTGCGTCCTTGCTCAAGACAAGATCCGCCAGCAGACGCTTCATGCTGACGCCGGTCCACCTGATCGTGCCGATCAGATCGCCGCCAGGCGGGTTGGAGATGCACGACAAGGTGACGAACTGGTGCATCGGCTCGTACTGGCGGACGTCGTCGAGCGTCAGCGCGACCGGCCGCTCGACCAGACCCTCGACCTTCAGCCGCCACCGGCCGCCGTCAATTCTTGGCGCGCGTGTGTTGGCGTCGATTCGGTAGTGGTTCTCGAGCGCTGTGAGCTCCGGACGTGTACCGGGCACGGGCACCACCGGCGCGTCCGCGTTCGGCAGGGAATTCGTGTCGGACCATCGTCCACCGGCGAAGCCGGCGCCGCCTCTGGCGGACAGCATTCCCAGCAGCGTCGCCGTGAACGTGGTCGTGATGGTGGTGCCGCCGAGTTGAATCAGAAAGCGCCGCCGGCCGCTTGCCCGTGGCGGGCCAGAGCTGCCGTTCGGGCTGCCGCCTTCGCGCAGGCGGTCGGACACCCAACCGAAGGCCAGCCCCCAGGCCAGAAACGTCGCGAACACCCAGACACCGCTCAGAAACGGCGCCGACGCAATCCGATTGAGCGCGTGCTCGATGACCAGCGCGAATCCGCCCAGCATCGCGCCGAGAATCGCACCCAGGAGCAGCGCCGGCTCGCCCGAGAGGCGCAGCACGCCGAAGAGCGCCGCGCCGCCAGCCACGCCCGTCAACAGCAGGCCGCCGATGGCAACCGCCTGCTCGGCCGTCTTGGCCGTCGCGCTCAGGCTGCCGACATGAAGCGCGCGGCTGACAGCCACGGTGGCATCGATGCCGGCGGTGACGATGGGTCCGGGGAGTATGCGCGCGACCCAATCGAACAGGTCGAACGGCGCGAATGGCAAGCCGGCGAACATCCACCCGAGATAGGACACCGCAATCAACGGCGCGGTGAGCAGCGCGCCAACGAGCGCGCCGTCTCGGGCTCGTGGCTTCACTCTAATCCCCGCCCCAGTCCCCAGTCCCCAGTCCCTAGTCCCTAGTCCCTAGCCCCTAGTCCCTAGCCCCTTTGCTTACTGCATTTCGGCGATCGCGCCGTCGAGGCTGCGCATCACGTGCAGATCCGCCCAATGGAATTCGGTCCGCATGGCCTTCGCGATGTCGTCGCGCGTCTTCTTCTGGACGACGAGGTCGTGAACGCGGTTGCGCAGCGCCAGCGTGCTGTCGCGGAACTTCCGCATCTCCTGCTTGGTCGTCACCACGCCGTGGCCGGGCACGACCGTGTCGAAGTCGAGCTGCAGCGCGCCGTCGAGCGTGGACGTCCACTCCTTGGCGCTGCCGCCGCCGGAGTAGTCGATCAGTTCCGGCGTGGCGTCGCCGAACGTGAACATGTCGCCCGCCGCGAGCGTCCGCTGCGCCGGAAACAGTACGACGATATCGCCGTTGGTGTGGGCGCGGCCGAAATGGTAGAGCTCGACGTTCTTGCCGCCCAGGTAAATGTGCGCGTGATGCTCGAACACCATCGTCGGCAGGCCGGGGAGCTTCCCGTCCACCATGTTTTCGCGCGCCTGCTCGGACGCGACGACCTGCACGTTCATCTGCTGCATCTTCGCGTTGCTGCCGCTGTGGTCGCCGTGGTGATGGGTGTTGATGACGTACTTGATGGGCTGGTTCGTGATCTTCCTGACCTCGGCCACGATGTTCGCGAAGTCCACTTCGAACTTGTCGTCCACGAGCACCACGCCTTCGTTGGTGATGAGCGCCGTGACGTTGCCGGGGACAAAGTCGTTGTGAATGACGTACAAGTCGTCCTTCAGCTTCACCGTGTCCAGCTTGGCCGCCGTCGTGCCGAACGCCTGGCCATAGGCATAAGCCACCCAGAGGCCGCCAACCATGAGTGCCGCGAGCGACGAGCGGGCCATCAAGCTCTTTTTCATGGGCGAAAGTATATACTCAGATCAGCCGCCATCACGAGGAGCCGCCCTTGTCCATACGAGCCGTCAAGAAAGTCACGCAGCCCAAGCCGACACTCGAAGGCGCCGGCGTGAGACTCCAGCGCGGATTCGGATTCGGAGATCCGAAAGAGTTCGACCCGTTTCTGCTGTTCGACGATTTTCGCAACGACAACCCCGACGAGTATCTGGCGGGCTTTCCGTGGCATCCGCATCGCGGGATCGAAACCATCACGTACGTGCTCGCCGGCCATGTGGACCACGGCGACAGCCTCGGCAACAGCGGCACGCTGTCTGGCGGCGACGTGCAGTGGATGACGGCCGGCAGCGGCATCATTCATCAGGAAATGCCGAAGGGCGACGACCAGGGCCGGATGCACGGATTCCAGCTCTGGGCCAATCTGCCTTCCTCGCTCAAGATGACCACGCCTCGATACCAGGACATTACGGGACGCGACATCCCCGACGTGGTTGACGACGACGGCACACGCGTGCGCGTCGTCTGCGGAAATTTCTGGGGCACGAGCGGCCCCGTGGACGGTATCGCCGCCGATCCCATCTACCTCGACGTGTCGGTCCCGCCCGGGAAGCGCAAGACCCTGCCCGTCGAAACGTCGCGCCACGCCTTTGCGTACGTCTTTGCCGGCTCGGGCTCGTTTCGAAACGCGTCAGATCCACGAGCGGTGAAAACCGACGGTATCGGCCCGAACGGCGCGGCCGCCGACGATCTGGGCAACCGCTCGCTGGTGCTGTTCGACCGGGGCGACGAGGTCACGGTTCAGGCGGGAGAACAGGGCATGCGGTTTCTCCTGGTGTCGGGAAAGCCCATCGAAGAGCCCGTCGCCTGGTACGGACCGATCGTCATGAACACCGAAGACGAGCTGCGACAGGCCGTCGCCGAAATGCGGGCAGGGACCTTCATCAAGCACGGCAAGTGACCCAGACCGCACACGACATCCTCCAGCTGCTGACGCGCGAGCTCGAAGGATTCAAGCGTGAAATCCAGCTCTTTCCCGACGATGACAGCGTCTGGCGCACCGTGCCGGGCGTGACCAACTCCGCGGGCAACCTCGCCATCCACGTCGCCGGCGGAATGCAGTATCTGGTGGGCGCCCTTCTCGGTGGCACCGGCTACGTTCGAAACCGCGAGGCCGAGTTCAGCCGCCGGTCGGGCACCCGATCGGAGATTATCGCCGAGCTCGACCGCGCGATCGTGGTCGTGCGCGACGTGCTGCCGCGGCTGACATCGGATCAACTCGCCGCGGACCTGCCCGAGGCCGTGCTCGGCGCAAGGTTCCGTACGGGTATCTTCCTGATCCATTTATGCGCGCACGCGGGATTTCATCTCGGCCAGGCCGGCTATCTGCGTCGCATCATGACGGGTGACGCCACCAGCAGCGGTCCTCTCCCGCTCGCGCCCCTCGCGATGTAGCCATGCCAGCCGAAAGGCGGCCTGCTCGGGTCGCTCGAGCGATACCTCTCGACGCGCGTGCTGCGGAACGCGTACGCGGAGGAGTTGGCACTGCTCGCCGCCCGTGCGACACTCGCCGTATGAAGATCCACATCGCGGCCTTGCTCTGCCTGGTGACCGCCGGCGCGACTGCTCGCGCCAGCGCGCCTCAAAGCGACGTGGCGGCGGCCAAAGAAGAGCTCGTGACGATCGCGGGATGCGTGCAGGGCTCGCGGCTGAAGGCGTCGCGCGACGGCGTACCCGATTCCGTGACTCGGATTCTGCACGCATCGGAGTACGTGCTCGACGGCCAGAAGGAGATCCTGAAGCGGCTCAGGAAGGACCACGACGGCCACTTCGAAGAGATTACGGGGCTCCTGAAACTCCAGCCGTCGGTCGTCGGTCAGCCGGACGTTCACGTCCGGACGAAAGACCTTGGACCGAAGACGCGCATCACAATCGGCGACTCCAGGGAAACTGGATCCGTGGCGTCGCCGCCACCGGCGCCGCCGCGGATCTTCGTGCACTCGTTCAAGCACATCGCCGAGAAGTGCGCCGCCAGGTAGCGGCTAGACCTCGACCGCCCATTCGCCGCGGCGCATCAGCGGTTCGCTGACGCCATTCGGCAGGACGCCGTCCACGTCGAGCGCTTTCGAGCCAATCATGAAATCGACGTGCACGGCGCTCCGGTTTCCGCCGGCGCGCTCGAACGTCTCGTCGTCCATCGACTCGCCGCCGGTCATCGTGAACTTGTACGCCGAGCCGAGCGCGACGTGGCTCGCCGCGTTTTCGTCGAACAGCGTGTTGTAGAAGAGCAGTCCCGACTGCGACACCGGCGAGCTGTGCGGCACCAGCGCCACCTCGCCCAGGCGCGCGGCGCCGGGATCGTTCGCGACGAGCTGCCGCAGCACGGCTTCGCCGCGCTCGGCGGTCACCTCCACCACGCGGCCCTCCGCAAACCGAAGGGTGAAGTGTTCGATCACGGTGCCGCCATAGCTGAGCGGCTTCGACGATCGGACGAGGCCGTCGACGCCGTCCGCGCGAGGCATCGTGAATACTTCCTCGGTCGGCAGGTTCGGCGCGAACGCGATGCCCGATCGGCTTTCCGATCGGCCGCTCATCCACAGATGGCCGGCGGGAAGCCGGATCGTGAGATCGGTGCCCGGCCCCGCGTACTTCAACGCCGAGTACCGCTTGTTGTTGAGAAACTCGCGCCGCAGCGCGAGCGAGGTGAGGTGCAATTCCCAGGCGGCGACCGGATCGGGGCGATCGAGGCGAACCAGGCGGCCGATCGCGTCCCACAGGCGCGGCACCTGCTGTTCTCGAGGCAGCTGCGGAAACACTCGCGCCGCCCAGCCCTCGCTGGCGGCCGCCACCACGGTCCAGTTGGTCTGATTGCGCGAAATGAGCTCGCGAAACGGCCGCACGCTGCGCGCAACCGCCTGTTGCACCGCGCTGACGAGATCCGGGGGTTCGTCTTTCAGTTGATCGGGATCGTTGGCGTACACGGACAGGATGGCGTGTCCCGCTTCGGCGTGTTCGAAGAGCGCCTTCGGAAGCCAGGTGGAGAACTCGCCGAACGAGTCGCGCGGCGCGTGCTTGAATCGGAGCAACTGGAGCGCTTCGTCGCCCCACAGCACTTCGACGAGAGCCGCCCCGGCCCGATAGGCGCTCGCGACGATGTGGCGGACGAAGGGCGCCGCTTCAAGCGACGCGCCGCCGTTCGCGATCGGCCCGATGACGAGCAGGCGCTGGCCGGCCCTCAGGTTGAGGCCCACTTTGACGGCAAGCTCACCGTAGACGCGAAGGCGATCGTCGAAATCCCCGGACATCGCCACAGTGTGTCACAGGCAGTGTATTGGTGTGAAAAAGCATGAACCGGCCAGGCGCGCGCCGCGCCGATAACATGCCAGGCATGTCCAGCAACCCTGCCCCGTCTGAATTCCGCGTCGAAAAGCGGCGCACGCCCGCGACCGTCACGCTTTCGACCGGGCCGAGGGAACGCGGCTGCTTCTTCGTCGCCGGCGGCAGCCCCCTGCACGGCGGTCCCGAGCGCATCAGCGACCTGCTGAACGCCGAGGACGGGTTTTTCCCGTTCGAGATTCACGGCCCGGATGGCGTGCGCACGGTGCTCTACAACCGGGCCAACCTCGTGATGGTGGCGCTCTCCGACGACAACGACGAAGCCAGCCGCGATTCCGGTTACGACCTCGCGACTCGGCGCATCGTGTCGGCGCTGCTGTCGAACGGCCAGCGGGTGGTCGGCAGCGTGCGCGTCTATCGGCCCACCGGGCGCGATCGTCTGAGCGACTGGGCCCACCAGCCGGAAACGTTCCGCTACATAGAAACCCGCGGCATGACGATCATCGTCAATGTGGCGCACATCGTCGAAGTCAGCGAGGTTCCCGAGCTATGAGCGAACATCATCCCATCGACGACCTGTTTCACGCGATGGTCGGCGTCAAGGCGTCGGATCTCCACCTGAGCGTGGGGTCGCCGCCGCTCGTGCGCAAAGACGGCCATATGGAAAAGCTCGACCCCGCTGCGGCGCCGCTGACGCCGCAGGACCTTGTCCACCTTCTCGGGCCGATCATGCCGGAGAAGAACCGCAAGGAATTCACGGAGACAGCACGACACCGATTTCGCGTACGAGATTGAGGGCCTCGCCCGCTTTCGCTCGAACGTGTTCGCCGACCGCAAGGGGCCCGGGGCCGTGTTCCGCGTCATCCCGTCGAAGATTCTCACCGCCGAACAGCTCGGGCTTTCTCAGCACATTCTTCAGCTCTGCCATTTGAACAAGGGCCTCGTGCTCGTCACCGGCCCCACCGGATCGGGCAAGTCGACGACGTTGTGCGCGATGATCGACTACATCAATCGCACGCGCCAGGACCACATCATCACGATCGAAGACCCTATCGAGTTCGTTCACCCGAGTCAGCAGTGCCTGATCAACCAGCGCGAGGTCGGCACGCACACCGAGTCGTTCAAGGCGGCGCTCCGCGCGGCGCTGCGTGAAGATCCGGACATCGTGCTGGTCGGCGAATTACGCGATCTGGAAACCGTGGCCATCGCCATCGAAACCGCCGAGACCGGACATCTCGTGTTCGGCACGCTCCACACGACCACCGCCGCCTCGACCGTCGATCGCATCGTCGATCAGTTCCCCGCCGATCGGCAGGAACAGATCCGCATCATGCTCTCGGAATCGCTTCGTGGCGTGATTGCGCAGAACCTGTGCCGCAAGATCGGCGGAGGCCGAATCGCCGCGCTGGAAGTGCTCATTGCGACGCAGGCCGTCAGCAACCTGATTCGCGAAGGCAAGACGTTTCAGATTCCCTCGATCATGCAGGTGGGGAAGGCCATCGGGATGGTCAGCCTCAACGACGCCCTGATGGAGCTCGTCACCAAGAAGCTGGTCGCGCCGGATGAGGCGCACTCGAAGGCGGTCGACAAGAACGGGTTCGACGTGCTCCTCAAGCGCGCCGGCTTCGAAACGAAGGCGAAACCACAAACGGCGAACGCCTGAGCGATCGCGTAGGGCTAAGGGCTAAGCGCCAAGGGCTCGACGCGCACGGTCACAGCCCTGAGCCTTTAGCCCTGAGCCCTTAGCCCTGTCATGATCGCCCTAGGGGCGGGCCGGTAAAGCATCACGAAGAGCGCCCACGCCGTCAACATCGTAAGCGACGCCACCAGCACGGGCGTTTCCGGCGTCAGTGACGCGGCCACAAACCCGCCGCAGAGCGGCGGCAGCGAATTCGCCAGCGCCTGGATGCTCGAACCGATCCCCAGGATCTTCCCCTGCACCTGCGGCGCCACCGAACGACTCAGCAGCCCGCCCATGTTCGCCAGCGACAGGCCGTTGAACGTCGAGCTCACGGGCGCGATGAGAAAGAGCCACGCCGGCGACGGCGCCAGCAGATAGCAGCCCATCACCACCGACACGCCCAGCAGCGACACACGCAGCACCTGGTGCTCCGAAAACCGCGCCGCAAGCCGGCGCGTCGTCACGACCTGCGTGAAGATGGCGCAAAGGCCGACCCAGGCGAAGAAGCTGCCGATCCGCGCCTCGTTGAAGCGAAAGCGGTGGATGAGAAACAGGCCGAAGAACGAGATGAAGAACCCGAAGCCCGCGTTGAAAAAGAACGACGTCAGGAAGATCGGGCGCAGCGCGGGCATCGCGTAGGCGCGGGCGATGTTCTTGAGACTGCGCACCGCATCGAGCGGAACGTGGCGCATGTGCTGATTCGTTTCGTCGAATTGGACGAGCACCGACACCGTGTTCAGCGCGGCAAGGATGGCGGCAAACCAGAACGGCGTCGCCGCGTTGAACCACGAGACGATCGACGGGTCGGCCAGCACGCCGCCCAGGAACGGCCCGAGAATGAAGCCCACGCCGAAGGCCGCGCCAATCAGACCGAAATTCTTCGTGCGTTCCCGCGGCGCCGTGACGTCGGCGATGGCCGCCTGCGCCACCGACAAGTTGCCGCCCGTGATGCCGTCCATCGCGCGGGCCACGAACAGGATCGGGATGCTGTGCAGGATGATGCCGACCGCAAACAGCGCGTAGCCGATGGCCGTGCCGGCCAGCGAGACGGCCAGCACCGGCCGCCGGCCGTACCGATCGGAAAGCTGTCCGAGAATCGGCGTCGCGAAGAACTGCATGATGGGATACACGGCGAGCAGAAAGCCAAACAGGATGTAGCCCGTGCCGGGCGTGGCGCCCGGGCCGAGCAAGTAGTGCGGCGACTCAGGATTTCCCAGAAGCTGCGGCAGAATCGGTACCAGAATCCCGATGCCCAGGGTATCGAGCAGCACGGTAAACAACACGATCCAGATCGGGTGTCTCTTCATTAGTCGCGCGCGTATCGTACTGCATGCGGCGTCTTTGCACTGGTGCTCGGGAACGGTAGAATAGCCGCCATGCGAGCCGCAGATGAAATCCCGGCCGACTGGCTGGGGCAACACAGGCTTCCTGCCCGCAAGTCCCTCGTCCGGACGCCCGCGCTCACCCTATAGGTATCGATGCCCCTTCGCGCCGAACAGGTCGGGAGCCTGCTGCGTCCGCCGGAACTCTTGCGATCGCGCGCGGCCTACGCCGACGGCCGCATCGACCTGCGCGAACTGCGGTCGCGCGAGGACACCGCCATCCGGCAGGCCGTCGATCTGCAGCGGCAGATCGGCCTCGACGTGTACACCGACGGCGAAATGCGGCGCGGCTCGTGGCTCACCGGCATGGCCGACGCGGTGGACGGCTTCGTCGCCGACAGCGCCTTGCTCGAATGGCACGGTCCGGGCGGCGGCACCGAGCAAACGACGGCGAAGGTCGTCGGCGGCACCCTTCGCCGCCGGCACATGCTGACCGAACACGAAGTGCGGCTCCTGTCCACGATCGGCGCCGACCCCGTTCAAGATCACCATCCCCGCGCCGTCGAATTTCGTGGCCATGGGCTTCAAGCCGGGCGTGACCGACCAGCACTACAAAGATCGTGGCGCGCTCCTCTCGGATCTGGTGGCGATCGTCCGCGACGAGCTGCGGTGGCTGCTCGGCCAGGGCGTCACCTATATCCAGTTCGACGCGCCGTTCTACTCGCACTATCTCGATCCCCAGCACCGCGAGGCCATGAAGCAAACGCGGCGGCGACCCGGACGCGGAGTTCGAAACCGCCGTCGCCGGCGACAACGCGGCGTTGGCGGGCCTGGCGCGTCCGGGCATCACCCTGGCGCTCCATGTGTGCCGGGGCAACAGCCGGAGCCGTTGGTATACCGAAGGCGGCTACGACGCGATCGCCGAGAAGCTGTTTGCCCGGCTGGACGTCGATCGGTTCCTGCTCGAGTACGACACCGAGCGCGCGGGGAGCTTCGAGCCGCTGCGCCTGGTGCCGAGGGGCAAGGATGTGGTGCTCGGCCTCATCACCACGAAGGAGCCGCGCCTCGAGCACGAAGACGACCTTCGCCGGCGCATCGACGAGGCCGCGCGCTACGTCCCGCTCGACCGCCTTGCCCTCAGCCCGCAGTGCGGCTTCGCCTCGGTGGCCGCCGGCAACCTTCTTTCGATGGACGACCAGTGGCGCAAGCTCGAGCTGGTCGTCTCGACGGCCCGCAAGGTCTGGGGGAAGAACTAAGAAGTGCTCGCCGCGAAAACCCGCCGAGTGCTTGACGGCCACGGCTTCAAGGTGCTCGACGGTCACGGCTCCAGAGTGCTCGACGGCCACGGCTCCAAGGTGCTCAACGGCCACAGCTCCAGGGTGCTTCATGCTCACGGGCCCAACGTGCTGCTCTCGCTTCGCCCGACTTCCGCGGGACTGTCATCGGCGCGCGCCAACGGCGTCTGCGTCTGGCACCGCCGACGCGCTTCAGGCCGAGACCGTCATGACGCCGAGCCCTTCAGGCCGGTCAGGATCGCCGCCCTTCGACAAGCTCAGGGCAGGCCGGCCAACCGTCAAGCGCGGCCGGACTCACTTCCACCAACTGCGGGCCGCAGGTTCTCATCGCGGCGATCACGGTCTACGTGATCCGTGACGCTCGGAAAGCCCGGAACGCTGATCACACGTGATGGATGTCGGCGGAAGAACCCCTTGATCGCCGCGGGAGCCGAAGGGGTTTGAACCGGAGGACCGCAGTTCCGGCGCGCCTTGCCGGTTGGCGGCTTGCCCTGAGCTTGTCGAAGCACCCACCAGACGGCGCCAAACACGCCCATGATCACCGCGCCCGTTGGGGTCGTCGAGCGTCCTCCTGCGTGACAATGTCGCGCCGCCGGCAGGTTAAAGAGTGGACAGCCCCGTTTCGAGCGTTGGGTACAGGAGCTGAGGAATCAGTTCCTCTCGGGCTCGGCGAGTATCACCCCAGTGGGGAACGCGTCCCAGCTGGACGAAATCGCGGGTGAGGGGTGACGCGGTTCCGGCGATGCTCGCCACGTGCTCGCAGAGCCACGCCGCCAGGTCAATCGCCGCGAACGGGATTCTCATGGGCCGATGATAGCCCCACACCCGGCAGGCCTTGTCGAGGAACTCCTGCAGCGTGACCGGTTGTTCGTCCCCGATGTGATAAATCCCGCGAACGCCTGGCTTGACGATGGCCGCCTCAACCGCGCGCAGATAGTCCGCGGTCGCGATGAACTGATACACGGTCGGTTCCCGCCACACGGCAAGCAGCCGGCGCCGGGCAAGCCAGCGCGCGGCTTCAATCATCAGGATCCCCCGTCCGTAGACCAGGCCGAGCCGCAGCACCACCGGAGTGGTCCCCGTGCCCTGCGTACGCGCAACGAGCAGTCGCTCCTCTTCGAGCCGCGTTCGCGCATGAACCGAGATCGGCGTTCCGATCGAGACGGCCCGTCGCCGGATGCTCCACCGACGTCGGACCTTCAACGTGAGGGAACGAAATCAGGATGATCCTGCAGACCTGCGTCATCGCCTTCTTCGCCACGTCACCGGCCGGCGAGGTGCGGATCGAGGTACGGATCAAGGAAAGAACGGACCTCGTCTTCCAGAACGCCCAGCTCAACGCTGACGCCTGCCTCGCGGAGAAGGCGCACACCGTTCCCGTTGTTTCTGGGATCCGGATCGATGACGCCGACAAACACGGCGCCGATGCCGCAGCCGGCGATCGCCTTCGCACAGGACGGCGTTCGCCCGGAAAAGGCGCACGGCTCGAGCGTGACAAACGCCGCGAGGTCGCGCGCATCGGTGCCGGGCGGAACCGACGCCATTGCCGCCGCTTCGGCATGAGGCTCACCAGGAGCGCCCGTGAAGCCGCGGGCGATAATCTTCCCGTCTTTGACGATGACGCAGCCGACGGGAGGATTGGGACGGCACGCCGGCAACGCTCTGAGGCTTTCGGCGAGCGCCTCGGTCATGAATCGCGCCTTCTCTTGCACGGAGAAGGACATCAGCTCACTTGCTGACCGCGAGCCGGACGCCCAGGCCCACGAAGACGGCCCCGGTCGCGCGTTTCAGGAGCGCGCCGTACGACGAGCGCCGCCGAAGGCGACGACTCATCGCAGATGCGCCCCACACCAGCACCAGGCACCACAACGTGCCGTTGAAGATGAACACGCCGCCGAGAAACAGGAAAGACAGAATCCGCGACTCAGCCATCGGGGAAACAAACTGCGGCAGAAAGGCCAAGAAGAACAACGCCACCTTCGGGTTCAGCACGTTCGTGAAGAGCCCGGCTCTGTAGACGGCCCACGGCTGTTCCGGCGCGAATTCGGCCGCCGTGCCGACGCTCGCCGGACGCTCGACGATCATCCTGATGCCCAGGTAACCCAGATACGCGGCCCCTGCCAGCTTCACCAGCACGAACGCCTGTGCAGACGTCGCCAGAATGGCAGAGAGGCCGAACGCGGCGGCCAGTGTATGAATGACGCTTCCCGACACGATGCCCAGAACTGAGAGAAGTCCAGCGCGCCTTCCCTGCGACACGCTCCTCCCGACAATGTAGAGCGTGTCCTGGCCCGGCGTCAGGTTCAGCAGGATGCCACTGACCACAAACAACGCGAGGTTCTGTGTGCCGAACATCTGAGGAGATGCTACTTCTTCCTGACAACTCCAGGCGGATCGGTCTTGCAGGGCGTCGGATTCCACTTCGAGCCGTCGGGCTCCTTCTTGAAGTGCGTGCTCACGTAGTACGGCCCGTTCAGGTACTGCGGATCCTCGAAGATCGACGACACGACGAGCCAGATATCGTTCCCCGGGCTGTTCCGCGGCATCGGCAGCCGGTCGAAGTGCTCGGTGAGCGAGGCGTTCTCGCTGTACGGCACGCCGTTCGAGCGGAGGTACCCGTCGCGGAAACCGGACGTCACCACCTTCATCGAGCCGCCTTCGAACATCGTCGTGCTCCGGGGCGGCGCGCCGCGCAGGCCCGCGCCGCCGCCGCCAGGCACCGTGCCCGCGGAGTCGGACACGCGCGGGTCGGCCACGCTGTTGCGCCCTGGCCGCACCCACTCGGCCGTGGAATGTCCCTGCCACGTGCGGGGACCGGCCGGCGGCTTCGACTGGTCGAAGTGCAGCAGCCGCGTTTGCGTTCCCGCGTCGAACTCGATCTTCAGCGTCGTTGTCGTCGTCCCACGTGATGTGCAGCCGTCCGGGCTGGCGCATGATGTTGCCGACGCCAAACGGCTTGCACTGAGTCCCGCTCGCTTCGTCCTTTGCGAGATCCCACGCGTCGGCGATCTTGCGCGCCTCGGCGTTGAGCGGCAGGCTCTGGTAGTCGCCTCTTCTGCGGGGTGGTCATCCGCCAGCGCCAGTCTTCGGTGACGACCGACACCCAGTAGCCGGTGAGATCGATCGGCGCGCCCGCGCGCGGCGAGACGGGAGGACCGCCGCGGCCGGCGCGACCGCCACCGCCCCGCTCCTGGCCCGACGCGCCGGTCAAGGCCAGCGCCGCGACCGCAATCGACAGGTCCGACGCTGAACAGTCGTGTCTTCATGGCTACTTCTTCCGGCTCAGATCGCGATACACCGCCTCGACGAAATTGGCGGTCGGTCGACGGGCCCGACGGGGCCGCGTAGCGCGGATCGTAATCGCGCGTCAGCCGCGCGGCCTTCACCTGATCGAGCGTCATGCCCCTTCTTGACCGCGTCGCGAATCCGATCGCGGACGATCACGATCATGTCGTGGTACTCGAGCACGTCGGCCTCGTCGCTAGATGCGGCCGTGGCCGGGGACGATGTAGGGTGCCGCCTTCCTCGAGATGCTTCGGCACGGCGAGGTCGAGCATCCGGTTCAGCCCGTCGATGAACCCCTGCGACGCTGCCGCCGTTCGCCACGTCGATCGACGGATAGGTGGTCGTCTGAAACGTGTCGCCGGCGGCGATGACGTCGGAGTGGCGGAAGTACACGATCGATGTCGCCGTCGGTGTGGACGGGCGCGCGATAGATGAAGACCGGGTCGTCGTTGAAGAAGAAATCCTGCGAGTCGCTGAAGAACGTGTTCAACGGCCTCGCGCGATCCGGGACCGGCGTCGGCAGCTTGAGCATGCGCGAGCGGCAGCTTCTCGTGCGAGATGATCGCGGCGGGGTTGCCGTTGACGGTGCGGCCGGCGATCGACATCGTCTCGTTGCCGCCGACGTGATCGGGATCGAGCGTGGTGTTCACGATCCACCGGATGTCACTTCTTCGACAACTGCCGGATCGCGGCGAGCATTTGTCGGTCGTGCCCGCCGACGCCGGTGTCCACGACGAGCACGCCGTCGTCGCCCACCTGCACGACGATGTTGGCGCCGGCGCCGACGAGCATGTAGACGCCGCCTGCGACGTGGACGGTCGTGATGTCGCTCGGCTGCTGCGCGTGACTGCCTGTGATGCCGCGGTTGACGTCGACGAACTGCTCCTGCGCGAGACGGTTGTCGCGCGCGGCTGAAGCGGCCGCCCACGGGATTGCACTGACGGGAGCCGTCCCGCGACGCAGCCGCCGCGGCCGCCCTCCGACATCAGCTGCCCGCAGCTTCGCCCTGTATTCCGGATACATCGTCTCGGCCCCGCCGCGCACGGCTTCGAGCGGCAGACCGACCTCGTCGGCAAAGTACGTCAGGTGCGGATTTGCGCCGGGCAGGAAGTGCGGGACGTCGTGCTTGAGCCGCGGGATTTCCTCGGCGGTTTCGCAGTTGTACAGCCAGTTCGTGTTGCCGCGTTCCATCACCACGAACTCTTGAGTGTTGATCATCGGCTCGGTCAGGATAGACCGGATCGGTCGCAATCATCACGTGCGTCAGCACGTTGCCGTGCCGGATGTAGTGTTCGACCACGGTGACCCGGTCGCTGAAGGGGATGCCTTCGCGCCGGAGATACTCGGCCTTGATGTGCGAGGTCGTGACCACGAGGTCGTCGCCGCGCCATTCGCCGGTCGAAAATCCCATCCACGAGTGCGGCATGTAGTCCGGCGGATGCGGCCGGCCGTCCATCCAGATCGTCCGCGACTGCTCGTACGTGCCGAGATACTGGTTGATGGCGATCGATTTCCTGCGAATCGGGATCCTTTCGTTCCAGACGCGGAACTGCAAGCGGGCCCCGGATAGATGTGCGCGACGTTGTAGACCTGGCACTGGTGCTCGGGCACCGAGCCACGCGAGATGTCCCAGCTGTCGGCGTAGAAGCGGGCGGCCTCGTTGATCGGCAGGCCGGTGTAGTCGCCCCAGTCTGCCGCCGGGCACGCGGTCCATCTGGTCTTCCTGGTACCGGCCCGTCCACTCGCCTTCGAGGCTGATCTGCGCCGACGCCGGCCGGCAGACCACCACCCACGCCGCCAGGGTGGCGAACGCAAGGAGTGTGAGCCGATTGGCGCGGCGCGCGATCGTCATGGTGCGTCCTCAGAGCCGGCGGTCATTATTGATCACGTCGGCCCGCACAGCCATTATCGTGGCAAACGTCCGAGCGCTTCCAGCTCAGGCTACTGCGTCGCGCCCAGTCCGTTTTTCGCGAGGAACTCGCGGATGGTCGCAAAGATCTTCGTCCGTTCTTCCGGCGTGAAGTTGCCGTGCCGGCCGCCCGGAATCGTCAGCAGTTGATTCGTCACGCCCGCCTTGGTCAGCGCCGCGTGCAGCCGCACGGCCTCGTCGTACGGCACGAGCTGGTCCATGTCGCCGTGAATCGTCAGGATGGGCGGCAGCCCTGGCCGGACGTACGTGAGCGGCGAGACGCGGCGGGCGATTTCGTCCTTGTTCGGCAGGCTTCCAAACCACGTCACGGCCGCGTTCGCCTTGTGCGGACCGTCGATCACGTCGGCGACGTCGGTGATGCCGAACCAGTTGACCATCGCCGCCACTCTCGGAATCGGCGTGGCGCCGGCACACTGACGGTCGAGGCCGGCGCTCTCCGGAATCATGCCGGTGGTCAGCGTCAGATGCCCGCCGGCTGATTCGCCCGTCAGCACGATGCGCGCCGTGTCGATGTTGTACGTCTTCGCCTGCGCGGCCACGTACCGCAGCGCGCACAGACAATCCTCGACCGCCGCGGGCGCGAGCGCCACGCGCGCGAGCCGATATTCGACGTTGACGACGGTCCAGCCCATTTCCATCCACGGCAGCAGCGACATCAACGAGCCTTCTTTGCTGCCGGCCGCCCAGAATCCGCCGTGCATGTAGATCACCGTCGGCTGCGGCGTCGTCACGCCCCGCCGTGCGTAGATGTCGAGCTTTGCCTCGAAATTGCTCGCCGTAAGATAAGTGAGGTTGGGGAACACTTGATACTGGTTTGCGGCGTGCGCGGCCCAGGTCGCCGCAGGCGACAGCGATGAAGAAGTCGCCGCGGGCGGCAACTGGGCAACTCCCGTCCCAGGAACGGCCACCACCGCCAGTCCAAGACACACAACGGTCGATAGTCTTCGCATCGTTACGTCTCCTGGCCGTCCTATCTGCGCACCGCCTCGATCACTGACAGGGGCGACTTCGTGGGCACGATCTTCGTCATGTCAAAACCCGCGCGGGCGAACAACGCGCCGAACTCCTCGGCGCTCCGCTCGCGTCCGCCAGGGAACATCAGCATCTCGATGTCGATGAACTTGCCCAAATCGGGCGCGGCGCCCGCGGCGATCACCGATTCGAGGAGAATCACCTTGCTGCGCCTGGCACCCATCGCCTTGCCGATGTTCTGCAAGATCTTCATGGCGCGGGCGTCGTCCCAGTCGTGGATGATGTGCTTCATGACGTAGGCGTCGCCGCCTTCCGGCACGGACTGGAAAAAATCGCACGGCACAGCCTGACAGCGATCGGC
Source organism: uncultured Acidobacteriota bacterium (assembly GCA_963755195.1). GTDB lineage: Bacteria > Acidobacteriota > Vicinamibacteria > Vicinamibacterales > CAVVIG01 > CAVQJU01. The sequence continues at coordinate 124,705 of CAVWIZ010000008.1, forward strand.
CAGTCCGGCGGCCGCAATCCGCGGTTTCGCCCCTTCGATCACGTGGCCGACGTCGGTCAGGACGCCGCGCGCCTCGGGATACTTCTGGAGAATCGACATCAGCACTTCGCCGTGGCCGCCCGCCACGTCCACGATGAGGCCAAGCTGGCTGAAGTCGTAGGCCTCGAGGGCCGCCGGTATCACGGACGCGCTGAGGGTTGTCATCGCGTCGTTGAAGACCCTCGCATAGTCCGGCGTCTTCTGCAGGTACTCGAACACGGGCATGCCAAGCATGGTTTCAGCCCCCGGCTTGCCGGTCATCACCGCATCCATCGTGTGGGTATAGATCGTGAAGTGAAACGGATCGGGGAGAAACGCCGCAATGCCACGCAGCGAGCCGGGCACGTCCTTCCGGAGCAGCGCGGCCGCTGGCGTCAGCGCAAACTGCCGGGGGCCGCTTTCCTCGAACACACCCAGGCTCGCGAGCAGCCTCAGCACGCGGTAGAGCGCGTCCTCGTTGGCGCCGGTCGTCCGCGCCAGTTCGGCGATTGCCTTCGGGCCGGAAGCGAGGTGGTCGGCGACCTCCAGCGTGGTCGCGACATACAAGGCCGCCGACGCGACGTATCCGACGGCGAGCTGCAGTACCTGTTGAGCGGGATTTGGCGTCGGCGATGTCGATGTCATGAGCGCCGCCTAGCGTACACCAAAGTGATATGCTTTCGGGCTTGGTCGCGACGCCGGCAATCCGCCGCTCCCTGATCGTTGCGAGCGCACTTCTCGCGATTGGCGTCGCGATATCTCTTCCGCTCGGCGCCGCCGATTGGACGCTGCCCACCAGGCTGGGCGATGAAGAGTACTGGCAGATCGTCACGGACTTCTCCGAACGCGCCGGCACGTTCCAGTCGGACAATCTCCTGTCGAACGAGCGGTGGCTTCAACACGTCATCCCGGATCTGGTGGCGAGAGCCAGGCCGAATCGTGTTTATGTCGGCGTCGGCCCGGAACAGAACTTCACCTACATCGCGGCGCTGAAGCCGGCGATGGCGTTCATCGTGGACATCCGGCGGGGCAACCTCGATCTGCACCTCATGTACAAGGCGCTCTTCGAGCTGTCGGCCGACCGCGCCGAATTCGTCTCGCGCCTCTTCTGCCGACCGAGGCCCGGTGGTCTGACCGCCAGTTCGTCGGTGGAGGAGATCTTCGCGGCGTTCGAGAAAGTGGAATCGAGCGACACGCTCTACAGCCGGAACATGCGGGCCATCGTGAACCACCTGACCAAGACGCACAAGTTTCTGCTCTCGTCGGCCGACATCCTCAGGCTCCAGCACATCTTCAACGCGATTTACGTGTACGGGCCCGGTATTCAATACTCGACCACGCAAAGCGCCGGCCGCCGGCTCACGCGGGAACCGACGTATGCCTCGCTGATGGCCGCGTCCGACCTCGGCGGCTTTCAGCACAGTTACCTGGCGAGCGAACGCGCGTTCCTGTACATGAAGCAGTTTGAAAGCGACAACCTGCTGATTCCGCTCATGGGCGATTTCGCGGGGCCCAAGGCCCTGCGGTCGGTCGGCCGATACCTCACGAGCAACGGCGCCACCGTGTCGGCCTTCTATCTCTCGAACGTCGAGGAGTACCTTCGGCAGGACGGCCGCCTGAAGAGCTTCTGCGCCAACGCCGCCACACTTCCGATGGACGAGGCGAGCGTGTTCGTCCGTTCCGCCCGCAGCGGGACGCCCGATTTTGGTTTCGAACTGAGCTCCGAGCTGGGACCGATGGAGGCGCAACTCGCGGCGTGCAACGCAGCTCCCTAGAAGAAAGTGGAAAGTTCAAAGTGCAAAGTGCAAAGTAAGTTCAAAGTAAGTTCAAAGTCGAAAGTTCAAAGTTGAAGAACTGGGACGAAAGGACAACGACATGACGGCGAAGGTGTTCGTGCTGGCGGCGATGGTTGCGGCGACGGGGTTGGCGCTGGGAGCGCAGGACAGGGGCGCTGCGCCGGGCGGAGGCCCGGGAGGCGGACGCGGACGTGGACCTCAGACGCCGCCGCTGCTCATGATGTCGACCGCATGGGAGGACGGCGGCGTCATCCCCGACAAGTACACCGCGGCCGGCGGCCCGACCTCTCCGTCGCCGGAGCTCAAGTGGTCGCAGGTGCCGATGGGCACGCAGAGCTTCGTGCTGCTCATGCACGATCCCGAACCCGTGCTCAACAAGGGATCGAAGATGGACATCACGCACTGGTTGATCTGGAACATCCCCGGCACTTCGACGGGTCTCCCCGAAGGTGTTCCGCAGGGCGAGTTGCCGGACGGCAGCCGTCAGGTCAGTCTCCGCGGCAACGGCTACATGGGCCCGGGCGCGCCGGCGGGTCCGTATCACCACTACACGTTCGAGCTGTATGCGCTCGACACGAAGCTCGAGGTTCCGCAAGGCACCCCCCAACAGGCCTCCGACACGCGCAACGCCGTCGTCAACGCGATGGACGGACACGTGCTCGGAAAAGCCGTCCTCGTGGCGAGGTTTCACAGGTAGATTCAGGGTTCAGGGTTCAGGGTTCAGGGTTCAGGGTTCAAGGTTCAGGGTTCACGGTTCACGGTTCAGCGTTCAGGGTTCCGCGTCCGGGGACCAGGTCCCGGGTCAGGGTTCCGGGAGGAAACTCCGCGACGCCCGCGAACGTCTAACGTCGCGACACGCTTGGCCCGGTACTGGAGGACCGCCCTGTGGCACGTTCCGTTACACTTCGCGGTTTGTCGGTCTGGGCCGGCCTCATCGTCCTCGTCCTGATGATGACGGCCGGCGCTCCCCTGTCGACCCCGGTCTCGGCCCAAAGCGACCTCGACGCCTTCATGAAAGCGGTCGTGGTGCGCCGCGACGACAACTGGAAGAAGCTGCAGCAGTACATCCTCGACGAGCGCGAGGAGATTTCCATCGCCGGACCCGGCGGCCTGCGCGTCTGGGGCGAGGAGCGCGACTACACGTGGTTCATCCGCGACGGGTTCTTCATCCGCAGCCCGGTCAAGTTCAACGGCGCGACGATTGGCGACGCCGACCGGCGCAAGGCCGAGGATGAGTATCTGCGCCGATCGCAGCGCCGCGACCAGCGCGCCAACGCCGATGGTCGAGTCAGCGTCGAGGCCAACAACGGCGGGGCCAAGGTCACAATCGATGCGGGCGACGCGGGCGACGCAGGCGACGGCGACACCTTGTCGAGCGTCGACGGCCTGATCAAACAGACCCGCCAGCCGCAGTTCATCTCGTCGTCATATTTTCTGAGGTTCAAATTCGACGAGGGCACCTACGCGCTCGTCGGCCGCGAGAAGTTCGAAGGACGAGACGTGTTGCGCGTCGAGTACTACCCGACGAAGTTGTATTCCGGCGAGGGCCGGGGCCGGGGACGCCGTGGCGACAGTCGGACTCCCGAGGAACAGGCCAAAGACGAGCGCCAGACGGCCGAACTGCGACGGCTGATGAACAAGGTTGCGCTCATCACGCTCTGGATAGAGCCGGCCTCGCATCAGATCGTCAAGTACACCTTCGACAACGTGGACTTCGACTTCCTGCCCGTGCCATGGCTGTTGAGGATCAACACGGTGAAGGCGTCGATGACGATGGGCCAGCCTTTTCCGGATGTGTGGCTGCCGCGCGGCCTCGACGTGAACATCGGGCTGGTCCTCGCGATCGGCCAATTCGATTTTCGCGCGGCTGTCAGCTACAACGACTACCGTGAAGCAACCGTCACGTCGAAGGTCACGGTGCCGGGCGCCACGAATTCTCCCGCAAAGCGTTGACCGTGTTCGCGACGCTCGTTCTCGCGCTCGCCCTCTCGCAAGCCCAGGCATCGCCTGAAGTCGTGACGGAAATCCGCGCGCACGGCAACGTGCTGACGCCGGACGACGAAATCCGCAGGCTCACCGGCATCGAGATCGGTTCGGCCTTCACGCCGGACACTCCCGCGCTCGTCACCGCGCGGCTGAAGGCCACGCATCGCTTCGAGCGCGTCGAGGTGATGAAGCGATTTGCGTCGATCGCCGATCCGTCGCAGATTGTCCTGGTTGTCGTCGTGGACGAAGGCGCGGTGAAAATCGAAGCCTTCGACAATCCCGCCGATCCGGCGCGGGTCGTCCGCCGCCGGGGCCTGGGATTGATGTGGCTGCCGCTCCTCAGCTTCGAAGACGGCTATGGGTTCACCTACGGCGTCCAGCTCGCCCGGCCCGATGTCGTCGGCCCGAAGAGCCGCCTGTCGTTCCCGCTCACGTGGGGCGGCAACAGGCGCGCGGCTGTCCAGCTCGAGAACAACTTCGACGGCCGTGTGCTCACCCGCCTTGAAACAGGCGCGGCCATCTCGCAGAGGACGAATCCATTTTTCGACCAGGATGACACGCGCGACCGGGTCTGGGTGCGAGCCGAGCGTGCGATCACGCCGTCGCTTCGCGCGGGCGCGACCGCCGGCTGGCAACACGTGTCGTTCGCAGATACGCCCGATCAGTTCACCGAGTTCGGCGCCGACGTCACGTTCGACACGCGTCTCGATCCGATGCTGGCGCGCAACGCCGTCTACGCGCGCGCGTCCATCGAGCACTTCGATTTTCAAAGCGCGGCCGCCGCCACCCGGACAACGCTCGACGGCAGCGGATACATCGGACTGCCGCGCCAGAACATCCTCGTTCTCCGCGCGCTGCGTCAGGATTCGAATGTTCCGCTGCCTCCTTACTTGCAGCCGCTCTTTGGAGGCATGTCGAACCTGCGGGGGTTCGAGACGGGCACGGCCGTCGGGGATACTCTCGTTTCAGGGACGGTCGAAGTCCGCGTCCCCCTGACCTCGCCGCTCAGCATCGGCAAAGCCGGGGTGAACGCGTTCGTTGACGTCGGCACGATCTATAACAAAGGCCAACGGCTGAGCGACCAGGCGTTCTCGACCGGGGTCGGCGGCGGCGTCTGGTTCACCGCTGCGTTTGTCCGCCTCAACCTCGTCGTGGCGTACGGGGACAACGGCCCGAACGGCGTCGGCGGCGGCACGCGCGTCCACTTCGGCACGGCGTTCACGTTCTAGACTCCGCAGCGCACCTGGCGGGCAGGCGCCCGCCACGGCTTCAGCGTTCTCACACCGAGGCCCGCTCCATCTGATGCATGCGCACCTGCGCTTCGATCCACGTGCATCTTCGCGTTCTCTGCGTCTTCGTGGTTTACTGTAGGCATTCATGGCGACGATTCTTCAGAGCATTCCGAAGGGACAGAAAGTCGGCATCGCGTTTTCGGGCGGCCTCGACACAAGCGCGGCGCTGCACTGGATGCGAAGCAAGGGCGCCATACCGTACGCATACACCGCAAACCTGGGCCAGCCCGACGAACCTGACTACGACGAGATTCCGCGGCGCGCGCTGCAGTACGGCGCCGAACAAGCGCGCCTCGTGGACTGCCGTCCGCAGCTCGTCGCCGAAGGCCTGGCGGCGCTCCAATGCGGGGCGTTTCACATCTCCACCGCCGGCGTACCGTACTTCAACACCACGCCCATCGGCCGCGCCGTCACCGGCACGATGCTCGTCGTCGCGATGAAGGAAGACGACGTCAACATCTGGGGAGACGGCAGCACCTTCAAAGGCAACGACATCGAGCGCTTCTATCGCTATGGGCTGCTCGCCAACCCGAGCCTGAAGATCTACAAGCCGTGGCTCGACCAGCAGTTCATCGACGAACTGGGCGGACGCAAGGAGATGTCGGAGTACATGCAGAAGGCCGGCCTCGCGTACAAGATGAGTACCGAGAAGGCATACTCGACCGACTCGAACATCCTCGGCGCCACCCACGAAGCCAAGGATCTGGAGTTCCTGAACAAGGGCGTCACGATCGTCGAGCCGATCATGGGCGTGGCATCTTGGCGAGACGAAGTGAAGGTGAAGGCCGAGACGGTGACGATTCGGTTCGACGAAGGCCGGCCAGTTGCACTCAACGGGAAGGCATTCGAGACCGATGTGGACATGCTGCTCGAAGCCAACCGGATCGGCGGACGTCACGGGCTCGGCATCAGCGACCAGATCGAGAATCGGATCATCGAAGCGAAGAGCCGCGGCATCTACGAGGCGCCAGGGATGGCGCTGCTGTTCATCGGCTACGAGCGGCTCGTTACCGGCATCCACAACGAGGATACGATCGAGCAGTACCGGGAAAACGGCCGCAAGCTCGGCCGCTTGCTCTATCAGGGACGCTGGTTCGACTCGCAGTCGCTGATGCTGCGCGAATCGGCGCAGCGCTGGGTCGCCAGGGTGGTGACGGGCGACGTGACGGTTGAGCTGCGTCGCGGGAACGACTACTCCATTCTCGACACGGCGAGCCCGAACCTCACGTACAAGCCCGAGCGGCTGACGATGGAGAAGGGTGAGGCGTTCTTCACGCCGCAGGACCGCGTCGGTCAGCTGACGATGAGAAACCTGGACATTACCGACACGCGCGAGAAGCTGACGGCGTACGCGAAGGCCGGACTGCTCGCGCCGGCCAGCGGAACGCTGCCGCAACTGTCGGACGGGAAGAAGCCGGACGAGACGTCGCGATGATTCTGGCGATTCTGGTCTTCGGCCTCGTGGGCACGGGCGTCGAGCTCGTGCTCATCGAGCACTACGAGGACGCCTGGCAGCTTGCCCCGCTGGCCCTCGTTGCCCTGTCGCTCGTCGTGATAGCGTGGCACGTCCTTCGCCCCGGTCCGGCGAGCATCAGCGGTCTTCGTGCCGCGATGGCGCTGTGCCTGGCCGGGGGCGCACTCGGCGTCGCGCTGCATTTCCGCGGCTCCGCCGAGTTTCAACGGGAAATCGACCCGTCGATCGCCACGATGCCGCTCGTCCGGAAAGTCATGCGGGCGAAAGCCCCGCCCGTGCTCGCCCCAGGCCTGATGGTGCAACTGGGCTTGCTCGGACTCGCATATGCCCATCGATGGAGCCGCTGACATGACCTCACGCCACATCGTTCGCATGGCCGCCACCGTTGCGCTGCTGGCCGTCACCGCGCTGCCGGCGCGCACGCAGGTCGGCAAGGGCCTGCTCGATCTCAACGTCGCCACCGAAGCGGAGCTCGCGGCGCTGCCGAACATGACGCCGGCAATCGTCAAGAGCGTCATCGAGCGCCGGCCGTTCGCCAGCGTCACCGAGGCCAACGCGTACCTGATCACCCAGAAGCTCTCGCAGGATCAGATCAACGCCGTCTACGCGAAGGCGTTCATCCACGTGAACCTGAACACCGGCACTCGCGAAGAGATTCTGCTGATTCCCGGCGCGGGCGCCCGCATGGCGCGCGAGTTCGCCGAGTACCGTCCGTGGAAAAGCTGGGCGCAGTTCGACAAGGAAATCAGCAAGTACGTCGGCCAGGCCGAAACCGATCGGCTCAAGCAGTACGTCTTCATCCCGGTGAACCTGAATACCGCCACTGACGACGACATCCTCAGCATTCCTGGCGCGGGCCGGAGGATGGTGCGCGAATTCAAGGAATACCGGCCGTGGAAGACGAAGGAACAGTTCGACAAGGAGATTGGCAAGTACGTCGGCGAGAAGGAGACCGCGCGGCTCTGGCGATACGTCGTGATCGAGTAGGTTCCAGGTTCCAGAGGTTCTAGAGGTTCCAGTGGTTCAAGGGGTTCGTGTGGTTCGAGGGGTTCTCGCGCTTCTCGTGCTGGCGGTTCTGGCGCACGATGCGATCACGGCTCAAAGCGCGCCGCGGAGTTTTGTCGGCACATGGACGCTGTCGGTGGTCGAGCGCGTGGCGGCGGACGGGAAGGCCACGTCGCTCATTCTGCCGAGAGGACTGCTGGTCTTCGACAACGCAGGCCACGCCTTCGAGCTGGCGTCGGCGGGTCCGCGCATCACCTACGCCGGACGCGGGGCGACGCCGGCGGAAGCGTTGGCGGTCTACAACAACTACTCGGGCTTCTGGGGCAACTACGCGGTCGATTTGCCACAGAAGCGGATCACGTATCGCCCCGAAGGCGCTGTCAGCCCGAACGCGATGGGCCAGGACGTCGTCCGCGCCTTCGAGACGAGCGGCGACCGGCTCGTCGTCACCGGAACCGCGGGAGAGCCCGACGGCCAGGCCGGCATGCGCTGGACCTGGGACCGCGTGCCGCAGCTCGAAAACCTGACGGCGACAAACCGCACCCTTCTGGGCTTCTGGCGGCATGTCGTCGAACGTCGAGTCGACGACAAGACGGGCGCGGTGTTGACGGAAGCGACGCGCGCGCCGAGCGTCATCGTGTACACGCCGTCTGGATACGTCGGCGTCCATTTTCCGCCGCTCAACCGCGCGAAATTCGCCGCCACACTCCCGACTGACGAGGAAGCGCGCGCGGCCATCGCGGGATTCGTCAGCTATTACGGCTCCTACGCGCTCTACCCCGGCCTGGTGTTTCACCATCGCCTCATGATCCTCGGCAACACGCAGGCCGATTCGTTGCGGCGCTTCTACGACATTACGGGCGATCAACTGACGCTGAAGTTCCCGCCCGGGGGCGCCAGCCCGCTGGGCCCGGACGGCCGCACGAACGTGATCCTGAAACGGATCAGCGGCGAACGGGAGATGGTGGGATCACGATAGTAGAAACGTCCAACGTGGGGTTGGCCGGCTCAAGGAGGCAGTGGCGGTGAATCGCGCGCCGGCGAAGGGCATCGTTCTGCACGTCGCCGTCGCCATCGGATTTGCAGCGTTAGCGGTTGTCTGGAGCTTTCCGCTCGTTCTTCACCTCTCGAGCCACCTCCCCGGTGGCGGGATCGGCGACAACGCCATCTTCCTGTGGAACTTCTGGTGGATGCGCACGGCACTCGCGTCGGGCACGGACTTCTTTCATACAACGTATCTCTTCGCGCCGGCCGGAGCGGACCTCACGCTGCACACGCATGTGGCGCTGCCGGCATTTGTCGGCGCGACGCTGCTCCGGGACACCTCCGTCACGACGGCTCTCAATGTCACGACACTCGCGTCGCTCGCCCTGAACGGTTTCTGCGCGTACCTGTTGGCGTGGCGGGTCGTCCGCCAGCGCGGCGCCGCCATCCTCGCCGGGACTATCTACGCAACATCGCCGTACATCGCCGCTCATCTGAACGGCCACTTCAATCTGACCACGGCCTGGACCATTCCGCTATTCGCGCTCGGCGCGGCCGACGCCGTTCGTGGATCGCTGAAGTGGGCGGTATTTGCCGGTGTGGTGCTGGGCGCCACCGCGTACATCGACTACTACTACGTGGTCTACGAGATGGCCTTCGCCTGTTGCGTCCTCCTGTTGACGGCGCGACAGTGGTCGGTGGAAACGGGCGCGAAGCCGCCGTCGACGCGATGGCTGCTCGTGCTCATCAGCGCGATTGCGCTCGACCTCGTCCTCGTTGCCGGGATCGGCGTGACCGGTGGGTTTGACGTCCAGGTCGGGAGTCTGAGGGTCTCGGCGCACGACACCTTCAACCTGTTGCAGGTGCTGTGGCTGCTGATGGCCATCGCGCTGTGGGTTCGCTTCAGGCCGAAGGTTGGCGCGCGGCCGCGCGACGATTGGTCTTGGGGCCGTGCGGTACCAGCGCTTGCCGTCATGACGGCCATCTTTCTGCTTCTGTCCGCGCCCCTTCTGCGGAACGGGATTCAACTGCTCGTGCACGGGCAGTACGTCACGCAGCAGTACGACTGGCGCAATGCGCCGATTGGCATCGACATCCTGACGCTCGTCCTGGGCAATCCATTTCACAGCCTGTGGGGCGGCGCGCTGCAACAGCTCTACGCACGAATCGGCATCGACCTCATCGAGTCTGGCGCGTGGCTGGGCGTCGCACCGCTTGTGCTCGCGGTGTTCGCCTGGCGGCGGTGTGTGGATCCCATCATTCGCCAGTGGGCCGCGTTGGGAGCTGTCTTCTTCGTGTGGGCCCTCGGCTCTCACATTCACGCGGCCGGACAGAATACCGGCTTCATCATGCCAGAGGTGTTGCTGCGGTATGTGCCAATCGCGGCAAACGCACGGATGCCTGGCCGCGCGATGCTGATCGTGTACCTGGCCCTCGCCGTGTTGGCGGCGACTGGCGTCACCCGGCTCAGATGGCGCCGGCCCACAGTAGCGCTGTTGGTCATGACGGTGCTGGTGCTCGCCGACTTTTCCGTCGCGCCCTTTCCAATCGCGTCGGCGCGGTGTCCGGCGGTGTATCAAGTGCTGAAAGACCGACCGGAGCGCGGCGCACTCGCGGAGCTGCCGCTCAGCATGGGCGACGGTTTCGGCGAGCTCACGCCGGTGGACCATCTCACGTTGGTGTGCCAGACGATTCACGGCAGGCCGCTCGTCGGCGGCGTTCTCGCGCGTCTGCCGACGAACGTTCTCGCAACCTACAGGGCAGATCCGCTCTTTGCCGCCTGGCTCCGATTATCCGGCGCGGCCGCCGATGTGGCGCCCGACGGAGCCGTGCCGGATTCGACGCTTGCTGCACAGCGTATGAAGGCCGACGGTATCGCCTTTGTCATGCTCAATCGCCAGCGAGCGTCCGCTCAGATGCGCGAGCACGTGGAACACGTATTGCCACTGAGGTTGATCGCGGAAGATGACGAACGGGCACTCTACGGCGTCGTTCTAAAGTAGCGTCGACATCCGGCCCGTTTTCTGTATAGTCTCCCCATGCCTTACCCGGTTTCCGTTGCCCTCGAGCCGGCGCTGACAAATCGGAATCGCCTGACAACGGCGTTCCGGCTGATTCTGGCCATCCCCCATATCATTCTGGTCGGCGGCGGCGGCGGCGCGGCCTTCGGAGTCGGAATCGGGTCTCAAGGCGGGACGTCGTCAAGCGCGGGCAGCCAAGGGGGCCTCCTCGGCGCGGTCGCCTGGTTCCTGGCGATCGTGAGCTGGTTCACGATCGTCATCACCGGCACGCACATCATCGGCATCAGACAGTTTTCGTCTTTCTACATGCGGTGGCGCGTGCGCGCCCTCGCGTACTTCATGCTGCTCGAGGACCCGTACCCGCCGTTCGGCGACGGACCGTATCCGGCCTCGCTGGACATTGTCGATCCACAGGTTCCCCGCGATCGGCTGACCGTCGCTCTGCGGATTCTGCTCGCGATCCCTCACTTCATCGTGTTGTGCTTCGTGCTGCTGGCCTGGTGTTTCACGACAATCGCCGCGTGGTTCATTATTCTGTTCACCGGCAATTATCCGCAGGGTCTCTACGAGTTCGGCGTGGGCGCGCTCAGGTGGCTGCTCCGCGTCGAGGCGTACATGCTGCTGTTGGTGGATGAGTACCCGCCATTTTCGTTCACCTAGTAGAAGTTCAAAGTACAAAGGACAAAGTGCAAAGTAAGTTCAAAGTGCAAGTTGGTCGAACCGCACTTGCATACTTACTTTGTACTTTGACCTTTGTACTTTTCACTTTCGACCATGGCATCTTGATGGCGCAAGCCAACCGGATCGTTCTGTATGAGGGCGCGCGGCTGATCGCCGGCGACGGCAGCGCGCCGATCGCCGACTCGGCGTTTCTCGTCGAGAACGGCACGATCACAAGGGTTGGCAGGAAGGGCGACCTGACCGCGCCGCGCGGGGCTGGCCGCGTCAACCTCACGGGAAAGACGGTCATGCCCACCTTGATCAATGCGCACGGACACCCCGGCTTCCAGCGCGGCCTCACCTACAGCGCGGACAATTTCACGCGCGAAAACATCATCGACGATCTCAATCGCGCGCTGTATTTCGGCGTGGCGGTCGTCCAATCGCAGGGCATTGAAAAAGGCGACGTCATGTACCAGATTCGCGCCGACCAGGAAGCCGGAAAGCTGGGCGGCGCGCGCCTGCACATCGCGGGCCGCGGCATCGGCGCGCCGAATGCCGGACCGGGCGGCGCGGCCTACGCCGGGATCGCGTATGAAGTGACGACCGAAGACCAGGCGAGGACAGGCGGTTCAGGAGCTCGCCGCCAGAAAGGTGAACCTGGTCAAGATCTGGGTGGACGACCGGAACGGCCGCGCGCCGCGGCTGGCGCCCAATCTCTTCAGGGCGATCATCGACGAGGGCCACAAGCACGGGCTGCAGGTCAACGCCCACGTGTTCTATCACACCGACGCCGTCGATCTCGTGAACGCGGGCATCGACGCCCTCGTGCATCTCGTTCGCGACAAGGAGATGGACGATGCGCTCGTGGCGTCGGTCGTGCGGCACAACGTCTACGTCCAGCCCAATCTCAGCCCCGAGTGGAACACCTACACGGAGCTTCCGCATTGGTTGAAGGACGGCGATCCGCTGATGAAGCTGCTGCAGGAGTCGGCCCCGCCGCCGGTGATCGCGCGGATGAAGAAGACGTTCGGGAACCGGGATCCCGCTGCGGTCGAACGGACGCGCACGCAATACGCGATCCTCCAGCGCAGCCTCGCGAAACTCGCCAGCGCCAACGCGAAGATCACGCTCGGCTCCGACACCGGCCTCGAGGATCATCTGTTCGGCATGTCCGAGCAGCATGAACTGGAAAGCATGGTCAAGGCCGGCATGACGCCGATGCAGGTCATCGTCGCGGCCACGAGCCGGCCGGCCGAGTACCTCAAGCTCGCCAAGATGGGCACGCTCGCCGCCGGGAAGGACGCCGATTTCCTGGTGCTCGACGCGAATCCCCTCGACGACATCACGAACACGCAGCGGATTTCGAAAGATCTACATCAAGGGCGCCGAGGTCGACCGCGCCTCGCTGCGGCCGTCACTGACCAGGGTCCACGAACTGCCGGGAACGTTCACGAGGCGTCGGTGTTCACGACTGAGTCTGCATGCCGGAGCGGGAGGCTGGTCATGAGCTGGCCACCGATTCATGGCCCTCATGGTGCCGTCGCGGCCGCGATCGCGGTCGGCGCCGCCACGCCGGACGCTGCGACCAGGCCAGCCAGCGGGACCTGCAGGGCATCTGGACGAACGCCACGTTGACGCCGCTCGAACGCCCCGCGCGACCTCGCGGGGAAGGAGTTCTTGACGCCGGCGGAAGCGGCTGAATACGAAAAGCAGGGGCGGGAACGAAACGATGCGGATCGCCGCGACAGCAATGCCGAGGCCGACCTTGCCGTCGGCTACAACGCCGTCTGGTGGGAACGGGGACGCAACGTTGTCTCGACCAGGCGAACCTCGCTCGTCGTCGATCCGCGCGGACGGGAGAATTCCTCCGTTGACGCCCGAGGCGCAGGAGAAGGCGGCCGCCCGTGCCGAAGCGAGGAGGCTGCATCCCGCCGACGGCCCGGAGGACCGCGTCATTGGCCGACCGCTGCATCGTGCGAGGAACCGCGGGGCCGCCGATGCTTCCAGCCGGCTACAACAACAACTATCAGATTCTGCAGACGCCGGATCACGTCGTGATTCTCGTCGAGATGATCCACGACGCTCGCATCATTCCTCTGGATGGACGCCCGCATCTGGGCACAGAAGATCCGCCAGTGGCTGGGCGACTCGCGCGGCCGGTGGGAAGGCAATACGCTGGTCGTCGAAACCACGAATTTCACCGACAAGACCAACTTCAGGGGATCCGGCGAGAACCTGCGCGTGGTCGAACGCTTCACGCGCGTCGACGAGGACACACTCCTCTACCAGTTCACGGTCGACGATCCGCAATCGTTTGCGAGACCCTGGTCCGGGGAAATCCCGATGAAGAAAACGAAGGGGCCGCTATTCGAGTACGCCTGCCACGAGGGAAACTACTCGATGGAGAACATCCTCGAAATCGCTCGCGACGAAGAGAAAGCCGCCGAAAAACCCTGATCGAGAGTCTATGCCTGCGGACGGTAGTACAGCACCATCGCCGCGCCGATCGAGGCCAGGAGGAATCCCGCGTACAGCATCGGATTGATGGCCTGCTTGGGCGGGTGCAGAAGCGCCGTCACGATGACGTTGACGATCGGCGCGCCGCCGAACACGAGCGGCATCACGTAGATGGGGAGGCCGCCCGTCTTGAACGCGTAGATGATGCAGGCCGCGCCGATCGCGCCCAGCGCGCCTGCCACGGTGGCGACGATCGTGCCGTTGGCGCTGAAGCCACCGAGGGCGCCCTGCGAGCTCAGCGCGGCAACAGGCACGAGGACCCCAATCAGGAAGTAGGCGACCCCCACGCAGAGGAGTGCCTTCAGCGGATTGCCCAGTTGGGTCTGCCCCATATGCAGAAGCGCGCCGTAGGCGCCCCAGGACAGCACAGCTCCGGCCACGAAGATTACCCAGCCCATGCGTTTCCTCGTTGGTGTCATTGGTGTCGTTGCAGTTGTCGCCATCAGGACCCGTGGATTGTAGCGCAAGGGCGCCGCGCCACGACCAATCTCAGGGAGCGCTCTTCGAGATCCGATAGAGCTTGGAGGCCGTCCGGATGAGCAGACTGCCATGCGCCACGGCCGGCGTGGCCAGCGTCATTTCGCTCAGGGAGTTTTTCCCGAGCAGCTCGAACTGCGGCCCCGGCGCGGATCACGTAGGTGTCGCCGTCCTCGCTCATCGCGAAGATCTTGCCGTTGTACGCCCAGGGCGACGCCGTGAAGCCGCTGGCATCTGCCGTGATGCGCTGCCGGCCGTAGATCTCCTTGCCACGTCTTCGCATCGTGGCTCGTGAAGAAGCCTCTGTCGAACAGCGTGTAGTAGTAGTCGCCGTACACAAGCGGTGTCGGGTTGTACGAGGCTCCGGTCTTTGCCGACCAGACGATGTGCGTGTTGGCGGTCTCTTCGGGCTTCAGCGAGATGTCGCCGGAGGCGCCGGGACGAATCGCGTACACCGGACGAAGCGCGTCGCCGATGTACCCGGACGCGATGTAGAGCAACCCGTGACGGTCGAACGGCGTTGGGATGCTGATCGTCGACATCCCGGAGAGCTCCCACAGAAGCCTGCCGGACAGATCGTATGACCGCACGCGGTCGGAGCCCGATGTCACGATCTCCGTCCGCAGGCTCGTTCTCCCACACGAACGGCGTGGCCCAGTTCGTGCCTTCCGTCGCGGTTCGTCTTCCAGATCTCCGCGCCTGTGCGCTTGTCGTAGGCCGCGAGAAACGACTGCTCGTCGTTGTCGTTCACCACGTAGACACGGTCGCCGTGGAGCACCGGCGATGCGCCGGTCCCCCAGTTGTTTCGTGTCTTGAACGGGCCCATCGGCTTCGACCACACAGGTCGGCCATTCAGATCGAACACGAAAAGGCCGGCGTTGCCGAAGTAGAAATACACGCGCTCGCCGTCGGTGACGGGAGTTTCAGAGGCGTAGCTGTTCTTGAGGTGCTTCGCGCGAGCCGGCGGCGCGCTGCTGACCTCGCGCTCCCAGCGGGTCTTCCCGGTGCGGAAATCGATGTCGTACACCATCCAACGATGCGGCGCCGTCGAAGGCGGCCAGTCGCCCAGATAGAAACCGGGCTTGGGCGGCTCCTGCTGTGCCGTATTGACGACCGTCGTCAGGAAGACGTGATCGCCCCACACGACGGGCGAGCTCCAGCCGATGCCCGGAATGTCCGTCTTCCAGACCACGTTCTGCGTCGAGCTCCAGGTATCCGGCAACGCCGGATTGTCGGCGGCCACGCCGGCCGAGAGGCCGCGGAACCGCGGCCATTCGTCAGCGGAGACCGATGCCGTCATGGCGCAAAGAATCGCGAGACCGATGACCGCGAACGATCTCGGCAGCCGAGCCGTGAGGTGTGTTCATCAAGCGAAACGCTATCACAACAAGGCTCCCCTCACATGTGGGCCTCACGGACACGCGTCGGGTGTTGAACAGGCTCCGCAAACGACCCGAGCACCCGCAGCACCGGCGTCGTCGCGATCGTGGTGACCAGGGCCATGAGCACCATCATGGTGAACAGCTTGGGCGAGATCACGCCAAGGTCCAGGCCGACGCCCAACACGATGAGCTGCATGAGGCCGCGCGTGTTCATCAGGATCCCCAGTCCCGTCGCGTGACGCCAGTCCATGCCGGAGAAGCGGGCGGCGGCCAGCGTGCCGCCGAACTTGCCGGCGGTCGCGACCAGGATGATGACGCCGCAGAACAACCACTCCGACGGCTGCGACAGCAGTCCAATCTGCGTCCGCATGCCGGTGAACGCGAAGAACGCGGGCAGAAGAAGAATGGTGACGAGATCCTCGAGCTTTTCCTGTCAGCGCGCCCGCCAGGCGGCTGTCGTGCGGGATGACCGCGCCGAACAGGAACGCGCCGAACACCGCGTGAATGCCGATGCATTCGGTCGCAAGCGCCGCCAGCAGCAATCCGGCGAGCGTCAGAGCGATGTGATGCTGCGTTGGCGCGCCGCCCCATCGGGCCACGAGCCGCGAGACGCCGGGCCGGACCGCCAGCCACATCATGGCGATGAACCCCAGCGTCAGCGCCACGACGATCATCGCGTCCTGCACCTTCGCCTGCGCGATGCCCACCACCAGCGCCAGCAGGCACCACGCGGTCACATCGTCGGCCGCCGCGCAGGTGAGCGCCACCGCGCCAAGCGGCGTCCTCGTCATGCCCTGATCGCTCAGGATGCGCGCCAGCACGGGAAACGCCGTGATCGACATCGCGACGCCCATGAACAGCGCAAAGCTGGTGAAGGAAACGTCGCTCGTTGAAAAGCGCGGATAGAGCTGGAGCGCCAGCAGACACCCCAGGACAAACGGCAGGAGGATGCTGGCATGGGAGATCGCGACCGTGGCGTGCGCGCGGCCCCGCAGCAGCTCGCCGTTCAGCTCGAGGCCCACCAGAAACATGTAGAGCACGACGCCCAGCTGCGCGACGACGTTGAGGAAGGGCGCCACGTCTGGCGGCAGGATGTACGCCGACAGCCCGGGAGCCACACGGCCGAGAAGTGAGGGTCCGAGGAGAATTCCGGCGAGCACTTCCCCGATCACGGGCGGTTGACCGACGCCTCTGAGGAGTGAACCAAGGAGGCGGCCGGCGATGACGACGGCCGTCAGCGTCAGCAGGACGTGCAGCAGCACGTTCGCCGCGGCAGGCGCAGGCGCGGCCGCTCCCGCGACCGCCGCGGACGTGGCCGGCGGCGGCGCGATCAGCGTCTCGCCATACCGGGCCACCAGCAGAACGACGACTGCGCCGGCGACGAGCATCGCCACATACGCGGCGACGGCCGACAGCCTCATCGGAGGATCGGTGACATCAAGGCTGCTGACTCCGCTCTGTTCCAGGCGTGACGGCGTGCTGGTTCAGTTCACCGTCCACAGGGTCAGGTTCGACACGTCCTTCACGAAGATCCGATTCCCCGACGATCGTCGGCTGCGTCCAGGTTTCGGACTCGGCCACGGTGTAGCTTCTTCACGATCTCGAACCCCGTCGGCCCGCTTCGGAAGACCACCAGCTCGCCATCGTCTTCGAGGCTGAACGCGAGGTTGCCGGCCTTGACGATGGCGGCATTGCCTGCCTGACGCGGATCGGACGACCACAGCGTCTTGCCGGTCTTGGCGTCGACGCTGAAGTACTGGCCCATGTTGCGGCTCGTCAGGCCGAAGAGCGCGTCGCCGAGCAGCACGCTGTTGCTCAAGCGGTAGGGGATGTCCGCGTTCTCCCAGGCGGTGGTGATGTTCCACTGGTTGTTCTGCTTCGCCACCGTGAACGCGACCGTGGGACCGCCGTTGCCCGACACGATGATCGTCTGGCCGTAGACGACCGGCGTGACGGCGTTCGTGAAGTTCGAGCTCACTAGGGACGTTCCCAGAGCAGCGTTCCGGTGGCCGGATCGACGCTGACGAGCTTGCCCTGCGTGATCGTCACGCAGCTGCCGCGTGCCGCCGAGGTCGGCGATGACGGGCGACCCGTAGCCGGGACCATCACCCGCCCAGCTCCATTTCACGGCGCCGGTGTTGACGTCGAAGGCGGTGAGCGCGCCCTGCCATGTGGCCGCCGGTGTGAAAGATGACCAGACCGCGATCGACGATCGGCGAAAACGAGTGGCTGTTGAACATCGGCAGAGGCATCGAGCCCGGCTTCTGCCAGAGCTGCTTGCCGGTCGCGGCGTCAAACGCCGTGACGACGCCGGTCATGCCGATCGAGAACAGCTTGCCGTCGGCGAAGACCGGCGTCGACTTCGGCCCCAGGCCGTGGCGCGTCGCGGCCGGATGCATCGTGAACGCGGCCGGATAGCCCGTCGCGCCAGACGACCTTGCCCGTTCTCGGGATCGAGCGCGCTCATCACCTCGTTGTCGCCCTCGCGCGAGAACAGATAGATGCGGTTGCCGACGACCAGCGGCGTGGCGTAGCCGAGTGCCGACTTCGACCTTCCACTTCTGCGTCAGCGTCTCGGGCCACGAGGCCGGCGGCGTGAACGACGCGACGCCGCCGTCGCGGTTCGGCCCGCGCCACTGCGTGTAGTCCGCCGCGCGGTTCTGCCCGGCGACGGCGATGGAGAGCCCGACGAACACAACCAAACCGGCTGCTCCCGTGCGCATGCGATTCATATCAGTCGCCTCATCTGACTTCGTTTACGGTTTTTGTCCGGCGGCCTTGCCGGCCCCGATGGCAATGACGTGCTTCACGCCCCGAATGATGATCAAGCCGTCCGAAATCGCGGGCGTCGCCATGACGACTTCGCCGACCGGGTTGGTCGCCAGCAGCTCGTACGTCGGCCCGGCCTTCACCACGAAGACGTCGCCGTCCTCGCTCGAGATATAGATCCTGCCATCCGCGGCGACCGGCGATGCGCTGAAGGATCCGCCGCCGCCCACGCGCTGCTGGTAGACGCGCTGCCCGGTCCGGACATCATAGGCCGTCAAGACGCCGTTGATGCCAAGCACGTAGAGCTGATCCCGGTAGATGACCGGCGTCGGGATATAGGGACCGCCGCGATTGATGCTCCAGGCGATGAACTCGTTCTGCGTCTGACCGGCCTTTGGCGTGATGTCGCCGGTGGCGCCGGGCTTGATCGCGAAAATCGGCTGGACCGGCGTGTACCCGTTGGCGACGATGACGAGGTTGGGTCCGATGATCGGCGTCGGAATGGCGATCTCCGAGTTTCCGGACAGCCGCCATAACTCCTTCCCCGTGGCCGGGTCGTAGCCGCGCGTGAACTTGGTGGCTTGCGTCACGAGCTCGGCGCGCCCGTTCGCTTCGAAGATCGCCGGCGTCGACCACGACGGGATCTCTTCGCGAGTCGTGCGCCACACGGGCTGGCCGGTCGCGACGTCGAACGCGGCGACGAACGAATTCTTCTGGATGTCGCATTGCACGATCACCAGGTTCTTCCAGATGATCGGCGAGCTGCCGAATCCCCACTCGTAATCGGGATCGTAGAACCAGCCGGCGTTGAGCACGCCGAGGTCGCGCTTCCAGAGCAGCTTCCCGTCGAAGTCGTACGCGTACAACCCTTCCGACCCGAACGACACAATCACGCGCGTGCCGTCGGTGACCGGCGTCGACGTCGCCTGGCTCGATTTCGGATGACGCTTCGTCTTGGGGTTGCCCTCGTCGCCACGCGATCCCAGACGACCTTGCCCGTGCCCTTGTCCAGCGCGATGAGCCGCCACGAATGCTTCGAGACATCGGCGGCCGGCTGGACGTCGCCGTAGAGACCCGTGCGTATCCCCGCCGCCGGATCGCTGCTGACGGCGGTCGACACGAAGATACGATTGCCCCACACGATCGGGCTCGAGACGGCAAGACCTGCGATCGGCGTCTTCCACACCACGTTCTGGCTGGTCGAGACGTTCCACGTCACCGGTGTCGGAGCGCCGTCGGCAACGCCGGAGGCCTGGGGACCACGAAACGACGGCCAGTTCTGCGCCGAGACCGAGACGCAGGCGAGAAACGACAGGACGATCGGCAGCGTTCGTCGCATCATCTACTTACCCTCCACTCGCGTCCAGATGACCGCGTTACTGGGAAAGCCGATCGAGACCACCTTCTCGCCTTCGAGGCGGATGGTCAGCACGGCGCCAGGCGCTCCAGTGGCGCCAAACGTCGTCGCGTCCCGGGCGGCGAAGGTGAGTCGCTGTCCTTGCACCGCACCAGTGAGTCGGCCGTCTGCGACGCTGAGGACCATTTCGGCGTCGCCGGGACCGCGATAGGTGCCGGCGTAACGCGCGAGCTGCGCGTCGTCCATCTTGAATTCGACGCGCGGCTTCGCGCCGGCTTTTCGAGCAGCGCCGCGATCTCGTCACGCTTGCCGTTCTTTGCGGCTTCGAGGGCGTCCGAGAGTTGGGCCGGCTGAAGGCCACCCGAGTCGAGGACTACCTTCACCGTCGCCAGGTCCGGTGCGGCCACGGCCGCCATCAGGGCCTGTCCCTTCGGCTGGGCGCCGTGCTCGAGAAGCAACCGGACGATGTCCGGATGCTGCGGCTTGCGGCCCATCGCCGGACTGACTGCCCAGGTGAGCGGCGTCGCATTGTAGAAGGTGTCTCTGGCGTTGACGTCGGCCCCGCGATCCACCAGCAGCTTCGCGACGTCGAGGTGTCCGCGGTCGGCTGCGTACGACAGGGCCGTTGCTCCGTAGCGGAACTTCGTATTCACGTCGACGCCTTCGTCGAGGAGTTTGCCTGACTGCCGCGGCGTCGCCCTTCCGGGCGGCCTCCGCCAGCGCCTCGGCCCGGTCGGTGGCGCCGGACGATTGTCCGAACGCGCGACCACTGACAGCGGCTCCGACAAGTGTAAGAACGACCCCCAGCAGGATTCGTCGTGCGCGGGTCATCAGCGTTACCTCGCTATTCTCTATTCCCTATTCTCTAGGGCTTCCATCCTTGCGGCAGGTTCAGCTCATTCGCCTTCTCGGGGATGCCGTCGGCCGGCGTCCCTCCGTCCCAGCGTGCAGCGGCGCCTTGCCCGGCGGATAGAGCGACTCCATCGGCTTCCACACCTTGTCCACGCGATCGTTGAACAGATCGCCGATCAGCAGGTCGGTGACGGTGCCGCGCAGTTCCGGATAGTGCTTCATGAAATTGCCGAAGCTGAAGCCGTCGTAGTACTCGCACACCAGCCGCCGCATGCGATCGACGCCGGCGTTGAACTCCGGCCCCCACTTGCCGAGTTGCGCGGCCGACGTGTCGCCCTTGGCGAGGCCCTCGACAATCGCGTCGGCGGCCATCTCGCCCGGACGGCAGCGCCAGCAGCACGCCCGACGAATACAAGCGGATCGAGGAAACCCCACGCGTCGCCGATCATCACCCAGCCGTCGCCGGCGACCCTGGTGGCGCGGTACGAGTAGTCCTTGGTCGCGAAGTAGCCGGCCGCGCTGACGTGCCGGACGCGACCCGCGTCTTGACCGCCGCGCACGCGTCCACTTCCTCGCGGTAGATCTGCTCGTAGCTCCCGCGGTTCTTGAACAGGTAGTCGAACGGCGCCACCACGCCGACGCTGACGATGTCGTTGTGCTGCGGAATGTACCAGAACCAGCCGTTCTTCGACGCCGTCTGCAGCACCATCGTGGCGCCTTCGTCGCGCCCGGTGTCGCGATACGCGCCTTCCCAGTACGTCCAGATCGCGCCCTTGTTCAGCGTCGGATCCCAGACGCGCAGCCGCAGACGGTTCTGAATCAGGCCCGCCTGCCCGCTGGCGTCCACGACGACCTTCGCCCGCACGTCGCGCATCGTGCCGTCTTCCTGTTTGATCGTCACGCCGACGGCGCGGTCGTCCTCCCAGAGCACGTCGAACACGCGTACGCCTTCGTGCGCGACGACGCCGTGCTCGCGCGCGTTCTCGAGCATCATCTGATCGAACTCGCTGCGGACCACCTGCCACGTCTGCGAGCACTCGTGCGGCTTGTTGTCCCAGAAGTAGAACGGCGCCGACAGCTTGCCGCTCGCGTTGACGAACTGCACGCTGTACTTCTTGACGAAGTGGCTCTGCTGCATCTTCGGCAGCATGTTGAGCCGCTTCAGCACCCAGTAGGTTTCCGGGATCAGCGATTCGCCGATGTGAAAACGCGGAAAGCGATCGCGCTCGAACAGCTCGACCTTCAACCCCTGCTGGGCCAGCAGCGTCGAGGCCGTCGATCCCGCGGGACCGCCGCCGATGACAACGACGTCTGGGTTCACTCAATTACTCAATTACTCAATTACCCAATTACCCAATTACCCAATTATGAAACGCTTGGCCTTCATCTCGAAGCGGGGCAGCGCTCCGTGCGCGACGATCTGGATTGGCACCGTCAGCCCCAACGCTTCTCGGAGCCGCTGAGCAATTCTCGTGGAGGTCGTCCGCGGATCGGCCGCCGAGGGCGTCAGCTCCACCTCCACGGCGAGCGATCGCAACGCGCCTGACATTCCTGACAGGGAGACGGTCGAGCGGAACTCCACGACTTCCTCGAAGTGACGCAGGACCGACTCGATCGCCGCCGGGTAGACGTTCACGCCGCGGATGTTCACCATGTCGTCGGTGCGCGCCAGGATGCCGCCCTCGAGCCTGGCGAACGTCCGGCCGCAGCCGCACGGTTCGCTTCGCCGGACCACGACATCGCCCGTGCGATAGCGAATGACCGGGCTCCCCGTGCGCCCGAGATTGGTCAGCAGCAGCTCTCCGGGCTGTCCATCGTCCACGGGCGCGAGCGTCGCCTGGTCGACCACTTCGCCGATGAACTCGTTCTCGTTCAGGTGCAGCGCCCGGCATTCAATGCATTCAAAGCTGGCGGGGCCGACCTCGGTGAGCCCGTGCTGGTCGAAGACGCGTGCGCCGCACGCTCGTTCGATCCGGTCGCGCGTGGCCGGAATGCTGCCGCCCGGCTCGCCCGCGACGATGACCGCGCGGACGCTGCTCTCCGAGAGGGGCCGGCGGCCGGCCGTTGTCGGTGTCGACCTCCGCCAGGCGAAGCGCGTAGGTCGGCGTGCAGCAGACGACCGTCGGCGAGACGGCGTCGATCATCGCGAGACGCTGCTGGCTCGACATGCCCCCGCCGGGAATGGCGTGCGCGCCGATCTGATAGGCGGCGTCGAACGCGGTCCAGAAACCGAGGAACGGCCCGAAGGAGAACGCGAAGAAGATCCGATCGCCCGCCCCGACGTGCGCCGCACGGTACACGGCCTTCCAGCAGTCGAGCATCCACTGCCAGCTCTCGTTGGTGTCGAGCCATCGCAGCGGGCTGTTCGTGGTGGAGGATGTCTGCGTGTACCGCGTGTACCGCTCGAGCGGCTCGCTGAGCGCGCTTCCCCACGGCGCGTGCGCTTCCTGATCGGCGACGAGCTCGGTCTTCGTCGTGACGGGCAGCCTGGCGAGATCGTCCGGATACCGCAAGCCGGGCGGCCGACGCGCCGAGCTTCTTCGTATAGAACGCGTTCCGACCGAGGTTCGCCGCCAGCAGCTGCTCGAGCCGACGTCCCTGGCGCGCGGCGATCACGTCCCTGTCGTCGCACTCGGCGGCGGGCACCGGCATCGGCGAGGTCGGCACGCTCACGCCTGCGTGCCCGGCGACACTTGAAAGCGCGACCGGATGTCGTCCGGGATCTCGGCGGAGACCATCGGCTCGTTCGGCTTGTGCCGCACGCACACGATGGTCAGCGTGCCGGTGGCAATCCTGGTGTCGGCGTCCGTCAACTCACACCTGTACTGGATCGATTTCCTCGTGATGGCGGTCACGCGGATATGGATGTCGAACTCCTGCTCGAAGCGCAGGGCGCGGTGGAACTCGAACGACGTGGACACGCGCGGGAAGCCGTAGCTCGCTGCCGGGCGGGTGAATGCTCAGCCCGGCCTCGCGCCAGAGCGCGTGCTCGGCCTCCTCCATGTACCGGAAGAACCAGCTGAAATGCACGATCCCGGCCGCATCGGTTTCGTAGAACTGCACGCGCCGTCTGAGCCGGTATTCGCTGGCCATGACTGTGGTGATGACGTTGACGCTGACGATCCGCTACGTGTACCGGATGCCGGTATGCCGCGGCAGGAAAAACCGCGGGAGCAGCGAATCGATCCGCAGCAGCCCGTGCCGCGACAGCGCCACGACCTGGTCGTCTGCCTGCGTGAGCTCGCCTTCTTCGGCGAGCGACGCGAACTGCGCCTTGAACCGCTCCAGGATGTTCACGTGGTACTTGTCGTGGAAGTAACCCGGGCGCACCGAGCCGACCTTGAGCTGCAGCACGAGCTCGCGGATGAGCCGCTCCTCGTCGGTGGGCCGGTACGCCCGGCTGAGCGGGATCTCGCCGCGCTCGATGGCGGCGCTGTAGGTCTCCCACGTATCCATGTTCTGCATGTGGACGCCGTTGACGTGCCCGAAAGAGGCAACGCCAAGGCCCGCCATGTCGGCGCCCTGCCAGAGGCGGTCGGTGTAGACGAACCGCGTCTTGTCCGGGTTCTTCACCGCGGTGTAGGCGCTGCGCAGATGATAGCCGGCCCGCTCGAGCTCCGCGAACGCCTCGCTCACCCACCGGCGCTTGGTCTCCCAGTTCGCAATCGGCTCGGAGAACTGGCCGGTCTGCTTCAGCAGGTTCTTGCTGATCGTCGTGTTGAACGGCAGCTCCATCTGGTAGATGGTGATGCTGTCCGGGTCGAGCTCGAGGGTCTTCTCGATGCAGGCGCGCCAGTTGTCTTCGGTTTCGCCCATCATGCCGGCGATCAGGTCGATGTTGATCTGCGGGAACTCCAGCGCGCGCGCCCATCGGTAGGATTGCCCGATTTCCGGTGACCGGTGCGCCCGGCCGTTCATCTCGAGGATCGCATCGTCGAAGTTTTCGACGCCGAGGCTCAGGCGCGTGACGCCGATTCGACGGATCACCTCGAGCTTGCTCTCCGTCAGCGTGCCCGGCTCGCACTCGAACGTGATCTCCTCCGCTTTGTTCCACGGCGCCACCGCGCTCAGGCGATCCACAAGCCGCTTCAGCTGCTGCGTCGAGAGGAACGACGGCGTACCGCCGCCGAAGTACACGAAGTTCAGCGGCCGTCCGGCGATCGCCGGAAGCTCGCCGTACAACTCGAACTCGCGCGCCAGGACGTCGAGGTACTGGTTCACCTCGCTCGCGTTCTTGTCGGTGTACACGCGGAAGTAGCAGAAGTGGCACCGCTTCCGGCAGAACGGAATGTGGAGGTAGAGGCCCAGCGGCACATCCGGATTCGGCGGCGTTGCCAGCGCGGGTCGCGCGTCGCGGCCGACCGCGTCCTGAGACCAGACGGAGAAGGGCGGGTAGGTGGCGACGAAGTAGCTGCCGACTTCCGTTGGCTCGGCGACCGGCGCGCCCGAGGATTCACTCATGGATGCCACGATTGTATCAAGCATCGGCGGGTCGTGTTTTCAGCCCCGCCCGCCCTCGGGTCGATGGTACCGTCACCCGGTTTGGGGACGTTGCGGGAGCCATCGTGCGAGCAGGGGCGGCGCCACCAGGACCATCAGCGCGACGAGCAGCAAGGCCGCGCTGACCGGTCGCGTCACGAACACCGCGACGTCTCCTTCGCTGATGGCCACGGCACGGCGGAACTGCTGTTCCGACAGCGGGCCGAGCATGAGGCCGATTACCGCCGGCGCGAGCGGAATATCGCGCACGCGCATCGCGCATCCGACCGCACCAACGATGTACAGCACGACGAGATCGACCACGGAGCGGTTGAGACTGTACGCGCCGAGCGACGCCAGGACCATGATCACGCCAAACAGGAGCCGTCGCGGTATCAGCATGATCCGCGCCCACACGCTTGCCAGGGGCAGGTTCAGGACCAGCAGCATCACGTTGCCGATGTAGAGGCTCGCAATCAAGGTCCAGACGAGATCGGGACGCGATGAAAACAGAAGGGGCCCTGGTTGAAGTCCGTATTGCTGGAAAGCCGCGAGCATGATCGCGGCCGTGGCGGACGAAGGGATGCCGAGCGTCAGCAGCGGAACGAGCACGCCGGCGGCGGCCGCGTTGTTTGCGGCTTCCGGGCCGGCGACGCCTTCGATGGCGCCGTGTCCGAACTGTTCGGGGCGGTCGCTCAGCCGCTTCTCGACCAGATAGGACAGGAAGGTCGGTATCACCGCGCCTCCGCAGGGCAGCACGCCGAGCGGGAAGCCGATGGCCGTCCCGCGCAGCCACGGCTTCCACGACCGCTTCCAATCCTCGCGGCTCATCCCCGTGAAGTCGTGCAGGGTCACGACCTCCATCTCATCGCGGCCGTGACGCCACGCCTGATACAGGGTTTCTCCCACGGCGAAGAGTCCGATGACGAGGATGACGATGTCGATGCCATCGAGCAGTTGGGGGATGCCGAATGACAGCCGCGCGTCCCCGGTCAGCGGGTCGATGCCAATCAACCCGAGCGCCAGGCCCAGAAAGAGACTGAACAGCCCCCGAAGCACGGACGCGCCGAGCAGCACCGACACGGTGGTGAACGCCAGCACGGTCAGCGCGAAGTACTCGGCGGGCCCGAAGCGCAGCGCAAACGACGCCAGCGCCGGGGCGAAAAAGGTCAGCGCGATCGTGGCGAGCGTGCCCGCCACGAACGACCCGATCGCCGCCGTCGTCAGGGCCGCCGCCCCTCGCCCCTGACGCGCCATCATGTGTCCGTCGATGGCCGTGACAATGGACGCCGTCTCGCCGGGTGTGTTCAGAAGGATGCTGGTCGTCGAGCCGCCGTACATCGCCCCGGAGTAGATGCCGGCGAACATGATGAACGCGCTGGTGGGATCGAGATTGAACGTCACCGGGAGCAGCAGCGCAACGGTCAGCGCCGGTCCGATGCCGGGGAGGACCCCCACCGCGGTGCCGAGGGTGACGCCGGCGAGCGCCGCCGCGAGATGCGCCAGCGTGACGGCGCTCGCAAAGCCTTGGCCGAGCGCCTTGAGGATGTCCATGTTGATCGCGCGGGAGACGGCAACCGTTCGCGTCTACAACCAGCGCGCGAGCACGCCCGCGGGCAACGTCACGTTCAGCACGCGAACGAAGAGCAGGTACGAGCCGGTTGCGACGCCCACCGCGAACAGCGCATCGCGCGACGGGTGTCCCTGGTCGAATGCCCGGGCCGTCAACCAGAAGAGGACCGCGGAGGTGATCACGAATCCCGCGCGCTCCATCAATACCAGATCGAGAACGACGCCGGCCAGGAGCAGCGCGGCAGGACGCCATCCTGCGCCTCGGTTCCGCCGGCTCGACCGACGCCCGGTTCGGAAGGCCGCAAGCAGCGCAGCGCCGCCGAAGAACATGAGGCCGCCGAGCACCAACAGCGGATAGATGTGGACAGTGCACGTGGCGCGGTGGCACTCTGGTCCCAACCCGAGCTGGTTCAGGATGGCACGGACCCGCGTGTCCTCGGTCTTCAGGAAGAGGTCGAACTCTTCGCCGGCGAGGTAGCGATCGATCCAGCGATAGCGCTCCAGCGCTTCGCGCCATTCCGCCGACCGCACCATGGCTTCGACGGTGTTCTTGATACGAGCGAGGTCGCCGCGACTCGTCCCGGGTGGCGCGACGAGCGAGCGCCAGTTCTCGAACTCGACGTCCACGCCCTGCTCCCGAAGCGTCGGCGCCGTCAGATTCGGCATGCGCTCGGCGCTCGACAGCGCGAGCACGCGCACCGTGCCCGCTTCGATCTGGGGCAGGAATTCCGCGAGGCCGTTGACGCCCACCGACACCTGACCACCGAGAATCGCCGACATCGCTTCGCCTCCGCCCGAGAAGGCGATGTAGTTGACGCGCCGTGGCGACACGCCGACGGCGTTTGCGACAAGCCCGGCCAGGATTTGATCGCTGCCGCCCGCGGATCCGCCTCCCCACGAGATGGACTCGGGCCGCTCCGTAAACGTTCGGAGGAGGTCCTGCAGCGACCGGAACGGCGACGCCGCGGGAACCACGATCACCTCGTACTCGCCCGTCAGCCGGGCGATTGGCGTGACCTCGCGCAACGTCACCGGCGATCCATTCGTGACGATCGCGCTGACCATGATGAGCCCCGAGACCATCACGACGTCACCCTGGCCGCGCTCGGCGCCGATGAACCGCGCGAGGCCAATCGTCCCGGCCGCGCCCGGGATGTTTTCAACCGAGGCTGTGTGCACGAGCCCGGCGCGTTGCAGCACCTGCTGCATGGCGCGGGCGGTTTGATCCCAGCCGCCGCCAGGCGCGGCAGGGGCGATGATCCGCAGGTGCCGATACTGGGGTTGCGCGAGAGCGACGTGGGGTGCGGCGCCAACAAGCAGCGCCGCGAGCACACTCGACGCGGCCGAAAAACCCCGCGCGAT
Source organism: uncultured Acidobacteriota bacterium (assembly GCA_963755195.1). Lineage (GTDB taxonomy): Bacteria > Acidobacteriota > Vicinamibacteria > Vicinamibacterales > CAVVIG01 > CAVQJU01. The sequence continues at coordinate 152,711 of CAVWIZ010000008.1, forward strand.
CATGCCCGGAGATCGTAGCAGAGCAACCGCGGGCGTGAAGCACCCACCATGCCGCGCGTGTTCTGGACCACATAGAGCAGGCCGCGACTGAGCACGGGGAGACCCCACGATTCTCGCGCCAGAAAAAGCCGCGCCCGCGACACTTCGCGGTATCCCTTCGGTGACAGATCCATCCACAGCAAGTGCCCCATCTCCCCGAGGCACAGGAACTGGCCATCCACGGCGAGCAACGATCCACGATAGGTGCCTATCGTCTGCTGACGCGGTCCGGTCGGCGTGTCGAGCGTCTCCGTCCATTCGGGAGTCTCTCTCCAGACGACTTTTCCATTCGACGCATCCACGCATGCCAGCGACGCGTCCGGCTCGTTTCGACCGTCGAATCCGTACAGGTAACCGTCCTGATGGATGGCGGTATTGAAGTGCAGCCCGAACTGCTGCGTGGTCCACGGCACCGTGTACGAGAAATCCGGCCGCACGTCCACCAGCGCGCTTCCGGTGCGATAGCTCGCCGAGATGAACACCTTGTTGTCGAACACGACAGGACAGGACGCGTTGACCGACTCCCGAGTGCGGCTTCGCCAGGGGAACTCGAAATCGACCTTGCCCGACAGCGGATCGATCGACATGAGTCCGCCCGTCGGTGGATCGGATTCTCCGCCCCCAAAGACGAAGACGCGCGGCCTTCCGCGCACGATGGCCGGAACCGGTGACGCGTAGCTCGGTCCCCACGTCCGGCCCGCGCGCCAGACTTCCTGGCCACTGGATTTGTCGAACCCCACCACCGTCGGTCCGCCGGGCGCGCCGACATTCACGATGAGCAATCGCCCCTGCACGAGCGGCGTCGAGGCGGTTCCGAAGAAGTCCTGAGGGACCTTGTACTCCGTCCGGAGATCGCGCGCCCAGGCGAGCCGACCGGTCAGAAGATCGAGACAGTGAAGCTTCCCCTCGGCGCCGAGCGTGTAGACTCGCTCGCCGTCGATGACCGGGCTCGACCGGGGTCCGTTGTTGTAGCCATACCGATCCTCGAACTTCGTCGCGTAGCGAAACGCCCAACGGCCCATCCCGGTCTCCGGATGCAGGCATTCCACGATCTCTTCATCGCCCAGTCGATGCAGGAAGACGAGCCGGCCGGAGGCGATGGCGGGCGTCGCGTACCCAGTGCCCTTGGGACGCTCCCACACAACCGGGGGCGGCAGCGTCCGGGTCAGCTTCGTTTCGGGCGACGTGGCATTGTGCGAGGGGCCGAGGAATGCCGGCCAATCACCAGTTGTCGCTCCTGGCGCGAGAGACTTCGGCGTCCGGTGAAGCTCGGATTGGGCCGACGCGGAACCGGCGATGAGCCCCTGGACGGCCAGGGCCTTGAGAAGGGAGCGTCTCGAGAGGCGGAGCATCGCGCCGCGATCCTATGACATTTTGGCGGCCGTATGTTCATCCCGCGACGCGACCCTCGTCTGCCGAATGACTCCAGAATGTCGCCGCCGGCTGAAACGCACGGTATCCGAAGGCGTCAACGGACCGGGCCTGACCAGTACGTCTTTCCAGCCGCGCGGATCTGCCGGGATCCGCGCAGGGGTCCACCGTCTCGATTCCATCTGCACGAGTCAGTGGTCCAGAAGGAGGTCGGTGCCGCCGCCCGCCGGGCGGGGATCCCCAAGCGCTGCGGCCCGCACGTTTTTCGTCACACGTTCGCCACGCACCTTCTGGAAGACGGGTACGACATCCGGACCGTGCAGGAACTGCTCGGACACGCGGACGTGAGCACGACGATGATTTATTTGCACGTACTCAATCGGGGAGCATTGGGCGTCCGGAGCCCGGTGGACCGGCTCTGACCGACGGCCGCTCGCTCGTGCCCAGGAAATAGCCCGCGTCGCTCGCAGGCTATTTGGTGCTCGGCAACGCCGACGATGTCTTGAGAACTCAGTTGCCGTCCAGCAGTTGTCTGCGTGTGCCCCTCGCGGTTGGCGACTCGATTAGCCCGCGAGGACGGCGGCCTATCCTACGGCTCGCGGGTCAACCCATCCCCGGTCCAGAACGTGTCCGCGTGCTATCATCCGGCCGTCCTAGCACATAGCGCTGGCTCGTGGAATGCGAAAGGTTGTTGTACGCCGCAAGGAGCGCGTGTCGGTCTACTCCATAGAGCGTTGGGCGGACATTCACGGAAACGTGTTGAGATGTGACTACAGAACTGCTCGGCACTCACAAGCGGCCGTGCTGGTTGTCCGGAGGGCGCAACATGAACGTCCCGTTGGCTCTAACGTTGTGGATGTTGGTTCCGGTTTCGATGCCGGGGGCACTTGCGCAAGCCGTCGAGGCCCACGCCCGCGGCGCGACGGACCGGCCTACAGGTGACACCAGGGAAGAAGGTGCGCATGTAGACGAGGCAGAAGAGGCACGGGCTCCGTTGAATCCCATTTCTCCTCCTCCTCCTCCTCCTCCTCGCTCACGTGTGACGGCCGAGCGATTGCTTGGGGGGCGACCGGCGGCGGCGTCCTTCGGCGAGTTGCAAACGTTCCTTCTGCCCGGCTACGAGGTGGTGGTCTGGGACGCGAGTGGGCACAAGACCCGTGGACGAGTGTCCGCTATTTCATCGGACCGACTTCTCGTGTTCGAAGAGCCGTTCTTTTTGAAGTACGTTCGGCGGCCAGAGGAACACATCCTTCCGAAAGAGTCCATCAGGCGCATTGATATCGTGGATCCCACAACGCAGGGAACGCTCGTCGGGGCGGCGGTAGGGGCAGGGATCATGTTCGGATTGGTCCAAGCAACCAAGAACGACGAATGGACGCAGGGAGATTTGAAGGGAGTTGGCTATGCCTTCTTGGGCATCTTGGCCTTCCTCCCCAGCATGGGCCTGGGAAGCCTCGTCGACTGGCTGCACAACAGTCCTATCTACGAACCGCGGCCTCACACGCCCCGGGTGGCCTTGATCCCCACGATCGGTTGGCATGCAATCGGCGCCTCGGTATACGTCCGGTACCTGAGCCAAGGGCGAAGACATGCAATTTCGCAGGCACACATGCCGCCCAACAGGCGAATGGAGCCGACGCGGCCTTGTCGCACGCTGCCCCGCGCGGCTCATTCGCGCACGTTAGGCTTCTGAACCACCTTGGCAACTGCTTGTGACGAAATGAAAACGCAACGTTCTCGAGCGATCGTTGTCCGCAAATCCGGGCGCAAGGGTGCTGGACTCGCGGTTTTCCAGCGTCCGCGGAGACCCCGGCAGGATTCCGTTCGTGAGCATCGAATCAGCACCGAGGTGGTCGTCGATGCCTACGACGGTGCTGAACGGGCAATCGCATGGTTCGGTTACTTGGAAGACCGGCTTGAGTTTCCATTCACGGCGAAGTGCATCGCACAGCGGGCAGTCTCGCCGTTGTTGGTCGGTGACGAGGTCGAGGTCATTTCAATGGCACCGAGCGATGAGTGCGCGTACGACATGTTCGTCATGATCCGGTGGGAACATGGCGGCTTGGGTGTGCCGCTTTCTCAGCTCACGCCGACCGGGGCTGGGCTGGCGACGAACACCGCGGTTGCCGACTGGCATTACTGGATCGGGCAGGGCTATCAGTTCCGCTGAGTGAACATCTTGGCACGAAGCCTAACAAGCGTTGCACAGACGGCCGCTGTGGGATCCTGGCGCGGCCGCTGGTGAACGCTAGCCGTTAGCCAGTCTCTATTTCTAGCGAGGTGTGACGAAGTAACGAACCACCGCACCCCGTACGGCCTTCCTGAGATTCCGCAAGCGTTCAAGTCAGGGAGCCGGTCTGTCTCGAAATCAACTGGAGCGACACGCTATGGCTACATCCCTTACCTCCATCCTCTTTGATCCAAATGGTCTTCTCGGCTTGCGACAGGACTTCGTCGTCAACCTTGCATCTGGAGCAGTCTCCTTCGTTGTTGATGTCCTGCTGATAACTATTCTGCTGCCTCTCGTGCTCGACCTGGCGCGAGGAGCGTCGGTGGAAGAGTACGCACCAGCGATTTGCGGCGCACCTCTTTGGGCTAAACGAGCGCCTCATGCTTTGGTGGAACGCTTTCGAGCAACGAGGGCTTGATCCCTCCTCGTACGACGGTCAGGTCACAAGTCCGGACATTTTTCAGGAGTTCGACCGCTGCGTAGAGCAATTCGGCTTTTCAGTGAATTCAAAGATTGCCCAGTCGTACTCCGACTATCGAACGGCAATCGGCAGGATGGACGCGCTGTATCAACGAATCTGTGTTTCGTTTGCTCGGCGATCCGTCAAGAACGTTCTCCGCCACGGACCGGACATGTCTGATCGTGAGCCCGTTTCGTTCCGCGACATTCGAGACTCGTTCCTCAAACTGCTGAATGACCTGGGGTACACTCCTACACGAGAAGGATGCTGGCACCCTGAGGAACTCAAAGAAGCAAGGCGTCCGCCTGGGGATCCGGCGGATGCTTACCAGAAGCGCGTTGACCTAATCGAAGCTCACTTGCCGCCCATGTTTGGCGCGCCATGAAAGATGCGGACGTGGGCTTGAGGTTGTGGCGTTCAAAGCAAAATAATGTTTGCTTGCTGCGGACCGAACCCGTGAGCTGGCTAACATCGGCTTGCAGCCGACGGCGGTCGCTCTTGACAATGAAGCGCCGCGGCTGAAGCCGAGCCGTTAGCCAGTCCAACCCTCGTCGCACCTTAATGGAGACACATCGCGCCCTCCGGGTACTTCGTGCCGACCGCGGGGGCAGTTCGTGGCCGGTGTTGGTCGAGACCGACGCGGGTGTCTTCCACACCAAGCTCCGTGGTGCCGCTCAAGCACCGGCGAGTCTTGTGGCCGAGATCATCGTGGGCGCACTGGCCGACGCGCTGGGGCTCAGCGTGCCGGCTCGCGTGCTCATCGACATTCCGCCTGACGTCCCGGTTGACGATCCACACCAGGAGCTGGCGGATCTGCTTCACCGCAGCGTCGGTCGGAATCTGGGGTTCCAGTACATGCCGGCCGTGCGGAGCTTCCACCCGACAGATCCTCCGCGTGTTGATCGGGAGCTGGCGTCAAAGATCGTCTGGCTCGACGGCCTGGTGCAGAACACGGACCGCACCGTGAAGAACCCGAATCTGTTGTGGTCGCACGGAGCGTTGTTGCTGATCGACCATGGGGCGAGTCTCGGATTCCAGCATGACTGGCCGCGTGTGACCGAGCAGTCCCCGCGATCGAACGCATGGCAGTCCGGCAGCCATGTGCTGCAGTCCCGCGCCACTCAACTCCAGATGGTGGACGCGGCGCTGGCCTCACGACTGCATCGCGCCGAGCTGGAGTCAGCGTTGGACGCCGTCCCCGATGGTTTCTTGGCCGAGGATGGCCGGGAGGCGACGCGGCGCCGTCGTGCGGCTTTTGTCGCGTTCCTCTGGAAACGGCTTCAAGGCCCTCGCCCGTTCATGCCGGCCACTGGGCCGGCAGCTGGCTAACATCCGCTTGCAGCCGACGCGCCAGATGCCATCGTGAAGGGTGAGTGGGTGGCGACGCTAGTCACTACCCGAAACAATACACGCGGCCGTCCTGCGTGCCGACGACCATGCGGCCCGACGCGATGGCGGGCGAGGTCGTGATGCCCGCCCCGGCGTCGAACTCCCACTGTTTCTGGCCGCTCTTCGCGTCGAGGCCGTACAGGCGGCCGTCGGACGAGCCGATGTACACGCGCCCACCCGAAATCGCCGGCGACGAGTCGACGCGCGCCTTCGTCGCAAACGTCCACGCGGCCTTCCCGGTCGCCGCGTCGATGGCGTGCACGTTCTTGTCGCGGCCGCCGACGATGACCCGCCCGTCGGCGAGCGACGCCGACGAATAGAACGGGAACTCGCGGTCCGGGTTGCGATACCGCCACAGGATCTTCTTCGTGCGCAGATCCACGCCGAGCACTTCGTAGTTGAACGTGCCGAAGTACGCCCGCTGCCCGCCAACATCCACGAGCGGCGACGCGCCGGTGTAGGCGCCGGTGGCCATGGTGAAGATCACGGCGCCGGTCGAGAGCCGCAGGCCGCGCAGCTTTTCATCGCAGCCGGTGATGTACACCACGTCGCCGTGCACGGCCGGCGTCGCGTGCACCGGGCCGTCGGTCTGCAGCTTCCAGCGCACCTTGCCGGTGCGGCTGTCGAGCGCGTACAGGTGCGTGTCGTACGAGCCGATGAGCACCAGATCGCCGGCGAGCGTCGGCGACGATTTCACCTCGCCGCCGGTCTTGAACGTCCATCGCCCTGTGCCGTCCGCCGCGCTCACCGCGTGCACGGTGCCGCCGAGATCCCCGAAGAAGACCTGTCCCCCGCCGACGGCCGGCGACGACTCGCCGATGATGCCGCCGGTCGCGTACTTCCATCGCGGCTTGCCCGACGCCAGATCGATCGCCACAAGATCGCCGTTCGACGTCGCCACGTACACGGTCCCGTCGGCGATGGCGGGGGACGCGTCGATCGCCTCGCCCGCCTCGTAGGTCCAGCGCAACGCGGGCGCGGCCGGCGAGCGCCGTGGCCGCGACGCCCGTCAGCCGCGCGTTGCCCCTGAACTGAGACCAGGCATCGGCCGGCGCCTTGAGCCAGCGCCAGACGAACTGAGAACGAGAAACGAGAGACCGACGCAGAACCGGAACGACTCTCAGACCGTCACTTGCCGCCGCCGTCACGGCCAGCTTGAAGAGCTGATTGCGGTTGTTGATGAAGAGCGCGCCGTTGGCGGGCACGGGCGTCGCGTATACGGCGCTGCCCATGTTCATCTCGGCGAGCACCTTCTTTTCCTTGCCCGCCTGCAGGACGACCACGTCGCCGTCTTCGTCGCCCAGGTACACGTGGCCGTCGACGACCAGCGTCGATGCCCACACGGCCGCGAAGATGTCGTGCGTCCAGTACACCTGGCCGGTCTTCGCATCGAGGCAGTGGAGAAAGCCGCTGAAGTCCGCGATGTAGAGCAGCCCGTCGGCAATCGATGCGGTCGAGATCGAGCGGCGGATCTTGTCGTAGTGCCACACGCGGCCGGTCTGCGTGATGTCGCCGCGCTTGGTCGCGTCGATCGCGTACAGGTGCCCGACGCCCTCGCCGTGCTCGGGATCCTGGCCGTTGGCGATGTAGACCCGGTCCTCGTAGACGACCGGCGTCCCAATCGTCTCGTTCCGCGTTTTCGGCCACACCGAATCCTTCGGGTTCGTGTCGAACTCCCAGAGCTTCTTGCCGGTGAGCGGTCTCGTAGCCGCGCACCCAGCCGTCGCCTTGCGCGCTGACGACCTGATCCACGCCGCCAATCTTGCCGACCGAGGGCGTGGACCACTGGCCGTGCAGGATCTTGTCGCCGACGGAGTTGTCTTCCCAGACGAGCTTGCCGGTGTTCTTGTTGACACCGATAATCGTCGGCGCCTTGGGCGACGGAATGTGGACGTGGCTTTCGTCCTGGCCATTCGACGTGCTGACGTAGACCAGATCGCCCCAGACGACGGGCGACGAGTTCGACATGTTGTGCGGGTAGCTGCCGACCTCCTCCATCATGTCGAACGACCAGATCACGTCGGCGTCCTTCGGCCCGGTCAGCTTCTCGTCGGTGACCGGTCCGGCATTTCCGTCGCTGAAGCCCTTGATATCCAGGCACCACAGCACGCCGCGGTTGCTGACGTAGTAGACGCGGCCGTTCTCCACGAGCGGAGACGAAGCCACGCCCTGGTACGGCCAGTCGTTGGCCCGGCCCGACGACAGCTTCTCGTGCGTCTGCTGCCACAGGAACTCGCCGGTCGCCTCGCTGAACGCCATCAGCACGCCGCGATCGCCCGCCTGTTTCGGATCGCGCGGGCTTTCATTGTTGGTGCCGACCAGCACGACGCCGTTCGCGACGACCATGTTGCCGTAGGTTTGCGACCCGAGCTCGGCAACCCACTTCACGTTCTTCTTGGTCTTGACGTCCCAGTCGATCGGCAGGCCCTTCATGTTCGACACCATGTTGCGATCGGGCGTGCCGCCCCACATCGGCCAGTCGCCGCCGCCCGGGTCGGCGGCGGCAAGGCGCGCCGCGGATGTGGCGGCGGCCAGGACGAGCGACAGCGCGAGCAAAGCATTTCTCATGGTTGGTTGGCCGTCAGTTTGAGGTTGTCGTAGTAGGCGCCAAATTCCGCGTCGGTGATGAACCCGGGCGCCCCCTGCCGGTTGCCGATCGGATCCACTTTGTCGATGGCCCACTGTGCCGGCTCGGCTTCGCCCGCCGCCCACACCTTGCCACGGGCGCGGGTCTGTCCATTGGGCTGGGTGTCCACCCGGAGCTTGAGGTGATACCACGCGTCCGCCTTCCAAGCATACGGCACCTTGACCGAGCGTTCGACCTCAGGCGCCCATGGCTCCAGCTTGAGCTCCTGCGAGTTCCCGTAGAGCACGAGTGAATAACGCTGGGCCGTGATGCCGATGTCCGACATCTGACGCCGCCGCGTGTTGGATCGCACGTCCGCCTCGATCGTGTAGTTGGACCAGTCGGTCGGCCCGATGAAGGCGCGCACGCGCTTGAAGATCGTGTTGTCGGGCGCCTTCTGCAGCACTTTCTGGCCGTCGAGCGTCGTGACCGAATACTTGCCCGCCACGGCGTTGATCCAGCCGGCAGGCGCCGCGCCGTCCGCGTACGCGTCGAAGGTCTCGTTCCACGGGAGCGGCCGCACCACGCGCGCGCGCGCCTCGCCGGAAATCGCGCCGACGGTGGCCTTGATGATGCCCGCCTGATCGACAGGGGCCGCGGCCGCCGTGAACGCCCCGGCGGTCACGCTTCCCTGAAGCCCCTGCAGCGTAAAGGTGGCCGCGGGCTCGTCGCGCAGGAATCGTCCTTTCGCGTCGAACAGGCGCGCCCGGAGCTTCACGATCTGGCCGGGCTTGAGGACCATTTCGGTTGGAGACACCTGCAGAAACGCCGGCTCGCCTTCACCCTTCTCGACCACTGCCTCGGCCGCGCTTCCGGTCAACGCTTTCGCGGCGCGGGGACCGATCGCGTACACCGCATCACTCGACACGAAGAACACGCGGCCCCGCGAGACCGCTGCACCGGCAAGGATGGGCTCGGGCGTCCCCTCCGCCTGCTGCACGCTGTTGGTGCTCACGGGCAGCTCGACCTCGCTGAGCGTCTCGGCGCGATCGGCGCCCGGCCGCACGATGAAGATCTTGCCGCCTTCGGTGCCGACATACAGCTTGCCGTCGGCGAGAACGAGCGGCGCCTTCTGGCCGGTGCCGAGCGGGTGCCGCCACAGCTCGCGTCCGGTCTCGAGGTCGTAGGCCTTCAGCCGCGAGCTGTTGTCGGTTTCGTAGACGCGCGTCCCGTCGATGACCGGCGAGGAGAACCCGAACTGATCGCCTTTCACCGCCCACTTCGTCGTCTTGATGTCGCCAGTCAGCGAGCCGTCGACGGCGCCGATCATCCCGAGCTCGTTCGTGTCGAGGTTCTCGTCGCCGTGCGAGACGATGACCGACGTCCCTTTCACGACGACGCCGGTGTTGATGGCGCGCTTGGCCGCCACGAAGCTCCACACCTTTTCGCCGGTCTGCGGCTTGATCGCGTGAATCGCCCCGTCGCCGAGTCCGGCGATGAGCAGCCGCAGGCCGTTGATCGTCGCGATCGTCGGCGCCGCGTAGGCCGTGTCGTACGGACGGCCGCCGGGATTCGCGACGTACACGATGTCGCCCGTGCGCTTGTCGAGCGCGACGAATCGATGCGAGCGGTTGCCCGCCGTGCCCCAGCTCGAGATCGCGGCGCTGACGATGACGAGGTCGCCGTCAACCAGGGGCGACATCGTCCGGCCGCCGTGCGTGGTGAAGGCGGAGAACTCTTCGCCGATGGAGCGATCCCAGAGGAGCTTCCCGTCCTTGTTCAGCGCGATCACCTGCGCGCCGCACGCTCAGCGCGTAGATGTTGCCGGTTTCGGGATCGGCCGCGGGCGAAGCCCAGCCGACGCGATGCGGCGGCACGTCGCTCTGAAAGATGTTGAATTTGTATTCCCAGACCAGTTTCCCGCTGTCCACGTCGAGCGCCATGACCCGTTCCTGCAGCAACGGCCCGTGGCCGGCCGGATTCTGAACGTAGATCCGGTTTCCCATCACGATGGGCGCGGAACGGCCCCCGTAGGGAGCTCGCCAGAGGAAGTTCTGGCCGTTGAGCGCCCACTTCTCGGGGAGCCCTTTTTCGGCCGAGACGCCGTCGCGCTGCGGGCCGCGAGCCTCCGGCCAGTCGCCAAGCGCCACGCGCTTGGGCGCCTGGGCAGATGCCAGCACACCGACCGTCGCGGCCAGGGCGGCCGCCATGCTCAACTTCCTCATATTCATGGGTTACGCCTTCCAGCAGCGTCGCGTTTCATGCGTTGCGCCTATTCATCACGAAGTCACGAAGGGCACGAAGTACCAATCTTAGAAGAGTTTAGTGGCTTCGTGATCTTGGTGTCTTCGTGATAAGCCGTCGTCTCGAACTAGAAATTCACTCCAACGCGAACGCCGGCGGTTCGCGGCGCGCCGCTTTCGCCGATGAACCCCGAGGGCGCGAGGCCCTGGTACGCGAAGGCGATCGGCACGTAGGACGTATCAAAGGCGTTGCGGAGCCACCCTTCGACGAACAGCCGCGAGGCACGCACGCCGAAACGGAAATTCGCGAGCGAGTAGGCGCTCTGGCCCGCGGTGTTCGGGTCATCGTAGAAGAAGTGACCGTAGGTGACCACCTCGGCGCGCCCATAGGCGCTGACGTTGGTCCGGACGCTCCGGGAGTACTCGAGGCCGAAACTGCTGGTCCAGTCCGGCATGTTGGCCAGCGTGTTCCCGCTGACGTTCACGCCGCCCGACTGGCTCGAGCTGCCGAACCTGCCGTTCGTGTGGCCGACCGACGCAAACACGTCGACGCCGGGCTGGGGCCGCGCGTTCAGTTCGACCTCGAAGCCCTTGCTTGCCGCGGTCCCGGCATTGGCCACGTAGAACTGCGTGGGCACCAACGGGTTCGGCACGTTGACCTGCAGATCGGTCCAGTCGATGTAGAAGAGCGCGGCGTTGACCGAGAGCCGCTGTTGCAGCCACGAGGTCTTCACGCCCCCCTCGTAGTTCCAGCTGTGCTCCTCGCCGTAGGACTCGCTGCCGGAGGGAGACGCGGCATTGAAGCCGCCCGCCTTGAAGCCTCTCGACGCGGTGCCGTAAACCGTGTTGTTCGGGCGCAAATGGAACGACGCCGTGAACTGCGGCGACACGTCGTTGAAGCTGCGCTCGGAGACCACGGCCGACCCCGGCGCGATCGCCGGCGAGTAGAAGGTCTTCAGGTTCGCGGACTTGCTCTCGTGATCGGCGCGCAGTCCGATGGCCGCGTCGAACCGGCTGTTGATCGTGAACGTGGCGCGGCCGTAGACGCCGACGCCGCTGTCGTCGAGCGCCGCCTCCGGTGAATGCTGGTCGATGGGAAACGGCAGAAACTGCGACAGCACGGACGGCGAGAACGAATTCACCGCGTCCTGCGTGTAGGCCTGCGAGAAGAGGAACAATCCCGCCTGCCACCGCAGCGAGACGCTCGGCGACAGCGCGTTGCTCGAAGCCGCGACACGAAACTCCTGGGTGAACTGACGGTTGTCTTCGGCGTTGGCACGGCGGAGAAGCGGCAGCGGCGTGTAGTCGAGGTCGGTGAGGTCGTCGGTCTTCCACCAGACGTAGCCCGTGGTGGACGAGAAGTCGACCTTTCCGCCGGTGCGGTTCACGAGCAGCGTCGGGGCCACGATATCGCGATGCGTGTAGCCCTCGAAGTCGCGGGCCGCGGTATGGGGAGCCGACCGCAGCGCTCCCAGGTCGTTCAAGGCGTAGTCGCCGTCCCGCGCGCGCTCGGTCGTCATGATGCCGCGGACGTCCCACGCCGAAGACGGCGCCCACTGAATCTGCGTCTTGCTGTAGGTTGAGGAGCGCGAGTCCAGATCGTTGCCCGTGATCGAGTTGACGGTGTAGCCGTTGCGCCCGGAGTATCCGGCGCCCAGGCTGATCGCGACGCGATCCCCGACCGGGCCGGACACCATGCCCTGCAGTTCAGCGCTGCCGTAGTTGCCGAAGGGCGCGGTGACCGAGCCGATCCATTTCTTCCGCGACGGCCGGGTGCTGGTGATGTTCACCAGGCCACCCAGCGTGTTACGGCCGAACAGCGAACTCTGCGGCCCGCGCACGAACTCGATCTGCTCGACCGCCAGCATCTCGATGCTCGACGAGTTCGCGTTCAACTGCGGCACGCCGTCGATGAACGTCGTCACGGCGGGGTTGTTCGGGCTCGAGCCGATGCCGCGGAAGCGAGCGTTGCTCAGCTTGCGTGCGGTGAACTCGTTGAAAAACGTGTTCGGGGCGTATTGGGCGGCCTCGCTCACGCTCTCAACACCCGCATTCTGTATCGTGTCGGCGGTGACGGCCGTGACGCTGACCGGCGCGTCCTGAATGTTGTCCGGTTCCTTCAGCGCGCGGACCGTCACCGTGGGCAGGCGCAGGCGAACGGTCCCGTCGTCTTCCTGGGTCGCGTCAGTCGGTGGCTCCTGGCCGGGCGCGGGGAGGGCCGAAAACAATAAGGCTGCCAGAACGAAAACCGGCAGCCGCTGTGGGTGTAAGGTTGAAGGCATCGGGGAGAAATTGTGCCACGTTCCACAGGGATCGCGCTTGTGAATCCTTGCGTGGCGCCTCAGCGTCCAAGTAGAGATCGGTTTTGCATTCCGGGGACATATATAGATGAAGCACCGCCACCTCCTTCAGCTCACCCTCGTTGCCGGACTCTCGACGAGCGCTGCCGGCCAAACGGGCCCGCCCGGAGACTGGCCGCAGTGGCACGGACCCGACCGCACCAACGTCTCGCGCGAAGCCGGGCTGGCCGGGCAATGGCCGGCCTCGGGGCCGCCGATCGCGTGGTCGGTCGGGGGTGTGGGCGCCGGCTACGGGACCGTCGCGATCAAGGGCGACCGCATCTTCTTGCAGGGCTCAGCAGGCGGACGGAGCGTCGTCTACACGCTGAGCCGCGCCGACGGAAAGGGGCTCTGGTCAAAGGCGATCGGGCCGGCAGGGAGCAACGACCGCGGCTCCGGGCCGAGAGGCACGCCGACCGTGGACGGCGACCGGGTGTACGTCCTGACCGAGAACGGCGACCTCGCGTGCCTGAAAGCGCAGGACGGCGCCGCCGTGTGGCAGCGCAACATCCTGAAGGATTTCGGGGGCCGGAATATCAACTGGCTGCTCAGCGAATCGCCGCTCGTGGACGGCAACAACGTCATCGTGACGCCGGGCGGCTCGAGCGCCGGAATGGTTGCCTTGGACAAGATGACCGGGCAAACCGTTTGGGTGGCCAAGGAACTGAGCGACGAGGCGGGATATGCCTCGGCCATCGTCGCCGACGTACACGGCGTCCGCACGATCATGACGCTGACGGGCGAGGCGGGCATCGGCGTGCGCGCGGCGGACGGCAAGCTGATGTGGCACCATAAGTCCGTCGCCAACCGCACCGCCAACATCACCACGCCCGTGTTTTCCGACAACAAGGTGTTCTACACGTCGGCCTACGGCACCGGCGCGGCGCTCTCGGGGCTGACGGCGCAGGGCGGCGAGATCAAGGCGCAGGAGATCTATTTCACGCGGGAGATGCAGAACCATCACGGCGGCGTCGTGCTCGTGAACGGCTATCTGTACGGCTTCAACAATTCGATTCTGAGCTGCCTGAACTTTGCGACCGGCGAAACGATGTGGCGCAATCGCAGCGTCGGCAAGGGCTCGCTCACGTACGCGGACGGTCACCTGTACCTGCTGGGTGAAGACAACGTCGTCGGCCTGGCCGAAGCGATTCCGAGCGCCTACAAGGAAACGGGCCGGTTCAAGATCGCCGACAAAGGGCTGCCGAGCTGGGCGCACCCGGTCGTGAGCGGCGGCCGGCTCTACATCCGGAACCAGGACACGCTTTCGGCCTACGACGTCCGCGCGCGCTGACGCGCGGAGCATTATCAATGTTTCCATTTTCTGAGGAGTCGCCATGATTCGCCGAAGCTTCCTTGCCGCGTCCGTCCTACTCGCGTCGATGTTCGCCGTCAGCGCAGTCCACCTTCTCGCGCAAGCTCCGAAAGGGTGGAAGTTGCGCGTCGATCGGAGCACGAGCGCGGCCGATCCGGACGCGGCCGGCTCCATCAAGTTCACCGCCACGTCGGCCGGCTTCCACGCGGTCAACCCGCAGGCGGCCGTCTACTGGAACCCGGCGAATACAGCCGCCGGCAACTACACGCTCAAGGGATCGTTCACGCTGGTGACGCCGAGCAATCACACGAACTACTACGGGCTCGTGTTCGGCGGGACCGCGCTCGAAGGCGCACAGCAGAGCTACACGTACTTCACCGTCGCGCAGGACGGCTCGTGGCTCATCAAGCATCGCGAGGGTGAAGCCGCCACGAACCTCGCGCCCCGCGGCTCGAATGCGGCCGTGAAAAGGCCTGACGCGAGCGGAAAGTCGATCAACGTCCTCGAGGTCCGTGTGACGGGCGACACGATCGCTTACGTCGTCAACGGCACGACCGTCCACTCGACGCCGAAGACCGGAGGGCCGAAGACCGACGGCATCTATGGATTCCGCGTCAACCACCAGCTCGAGGTTCAAGTCGAGGGTCTGGCGGTTACCAAGTAGCGCGACGCTGACGAAAACCACGACACGTACACCGCAGAGCTCGCAGAGCCCGCGGAGAACGGATTCTCGGTAGTAGTGGTGCAGGCGTTCGGGCCTGGCAAAACAAACTAGAAGGAGCATGCATGCGGAAGCTGAACACGCTCGTGATCGCCGGACTCGCGGTTGCCGCGACGGCGATTGGCCATGCGCAGGCGCCGGCCGGCGCGCGCCAGGGCGCTCCACCGGCCGGACGCGGTGCGGGCCCCTTCCCGCGGGTGCCGGCGCTCGATTTCCCCACCGCGCCGCAGACGTTTGACACGCTTCATCAGCGGATTCGCGTGGTGCCGTACGTCCGCGGTCTCGCCGCGCCGTGGAGCATCGCGTTTCTGCCGAACGGCGACATGCTGGTGACGGAAAAGCCTGGACGCTTGCGCGTCGTGCGGAACGGTGTGCTCGACGCGCAGCCGATTTCGGGTACGCCGCAAGTCCTGGCGGCCGGACAAGGTGGGCTCCTGGAGGTGCTGCCGCATCCGCAGTTCGCACAGAACCGGCTGCTCTATCTCACCTACTCGAAGGCGGGCGATCGCGGAAATACCACGGCCCTCTTCCGCGGGAGGCTCGAGGGCAACGCTCTGGTCGATGGCAAGGACATCTTCGTGGCCGACGCCTGGAGCCAGGGCCCGATTCATTTCGGGTCGAAGCTGGCGTGGGGCCGCGACGGCTTGCTGTACATGACCGTCGGTGAGCGCAACGAGCGGAACCGCGCGCAAACGTTGACCGACCACGCGGGCAAGGTGTTGCGCCTCACCGAAGACGGCGCGGTGGCGCCTGGAAATCCCTTTGCCGGCCGAGCCGATGCGAAGCCCGAAATCTTCTCGTACGGCCATCGGAACCTGCAGGGGCTTGCGTTTCATCCCGAGAGCGGCGTCTTGTACGAAACCGAGCACGGCCCTCAAGGCGGCGACGAATTGAACACGATTCAGGCGGGGCGCAACTATGGTTGGCCGGTCATCACCCTGGGGCGAGAGTACTCGGGTGAAGTGATCGCGGCTCAGCCGGCGCGCGAGGGTATGGAGCAGCCGGTGATTTTCTGGGCGCCGTCGATCGGGCTCTCAGGGATGGCGTTCTACACCGGCGAACGGCTCCCCGGGTGGAAGGGCAGCGTCTTCCTCGGCGGTTTGTCCGGACTGTATCTGCAGCGCGTGGCGTTGACTCCCAGCGGCGGCATCGCCGGACGCGAGCCAATCATTCCAACGTTGCGACTGCGAATTCGAGACGTGCGCCAGGGCCCTGACGGCTTGCTGTATCTTGCGATCGACGCACCGCAGGGCGGAATCCTTCGCATCGAGCCCGCCGACGCCGCCGCGGCGACGCAATAGCAGGTCGAGAACTGGTTCGCGGAGCTTCGGCAACGCGTCCCCACCCGTTGAGGTCTGACGGATATGCGCGCCATCATCGCCGGGGCAGGAATGGGAGGACTATTTTCCGCCTTGTCGCTGCGGGAGGCCGGCGTATTCACGGCGATCGACGTCTACGAACAGACAAGGACCCCGAGCACGGCGGGCGCCGGTCTCAACATCTCGCCCAATGGCGCCCGGCTCTGCAAGTGGCTCGGCGTTGATCTTGACGGCGGCGATCCGAAAGGGCCGCACGGCGCGATTGACGGCGGACGGGCCGCCATACTGGAAGCGACGCGCCAGGTCATGCCCGACAACACGATTTCGCGCAAGCCGATCGATCACAACACGGCCGCCGGAGACGGCGCCGGGTTCCACCACATGCACCGGCTCGATCTCCTGATGTGTCTGTACAAGAGAGTCGGCGAGCTCGGTCCAGACTCGGGCGTGACGTGTCCGATCCGTGTGCACATGGGCAAACGTCTGCGTGCGCTCACACAGACGAGCGATTCAGCCACGGCGAGCTTCGAGGACGGCAGCAGTGCGACCGGCGACGTGTTGATCGGCGCAGACGGCATCAACTCCAAAGTCCTGCGGCTGCAGTGGCCCGACACTCCGCCGAAGCGCTGGACGCAGGTGGTCGTTTATCGTGGGTTGACCCCGCGTGACGCCGTCGCAGCCCTGAGAAAAGCAGACGGGAGCCCGCTCGATTACAACCCGATCGATTCCTACAGCATGGACGTGCGCAGAAGCGCCTTCGCCTGGTGCATGACGTACTGGGTACGTGGCGGCGAGTTACTGAACACGGCCCTGATCTACTTCGAGCCCGATGCCGCCGAGTTCGAGCGCGACGACTGGGGCGATTGGTTCCCGGTCGACCACGCGGAAATGCAGCGCACGATGAGCAAGGCCTTCGGTGACGATCCACGCAAGCACGACGTGCTGGCACTGGCCGGAGCCATGGTGAATCCCACCAAGTGGGGGCTCTACGATCGTGACGCCTTCGAGCACTGGCAGGACGGTCGCGTGTGTCTGCTGGGCGACGCCGCGCATCCCATGTTGCCGACGATGGGGCAGGGCGCCGCGCAGGCCTTTGAAGATGGCGCCGCGCTTGGCAGTTGCTTCAAGCTGCACGGCAGGGATGTCTATAGCGCGCTGCTCCACTACGAACGCGTCCGTCACTATCGTGCCACGCGTTTTCAGTTCGCATCCAAGTTCCTGTTCAAGCACCTCGAGCCTGAGGATTCCCCGGAACGCCGGATGCTCCTCACAGCGCTCAACGAGCGCGACTACCCGATCTTCGATCACGAGCAGCGGGCGGGTGATGACGACTCGTGGATCTACGCGTTCGATGCCAGGAACGTCGGCGACGTCCTCCCGCCCAGGAAACTCGGGCCCTGGGACTTCCGCGCGCGCAGCGCGGCGGTGGACGCACGCAAGCAAATCGCGAGGAACCTCTGGATCCCCGCCAGGTCGCTGAACGGCGACCGGAAGGTCACGCGCGCCGAGGTGGCGCAGCACGCGACGTTCGACGATTGCTGGATCATCATCCGCAACAAGGTCTACGACTTCACCGAATGGAAGGACCACCATCCCGGCGGCCCTTTCGTGGCCAGACTGTACGCCGGCAAGGATGCAACCGCGGAGTTCGGGGACTTCCACAGCAAGCTGGCCGTCAAACACATGGCGCATTTCTGCGTGGGCGATCTCGTCGATCGCTAGACGCACATGGCGAACACAATCCCGCTACGCGCCGCGACACCGCTCGTGCCGCCAGAGGACTCCTTGGCCCGACATCAATCTGGCTTCCCCTGAAGCAGCGGCCGGAGCAACCGGACGTCGGGGGTGTTCTCGAGGGTCAGCACCGTCTGGATCAGCCGATCGGCCACGACGGCGCCCAGAACGGGCGCCGTCAAGTCGCGGCACTTGCGGACGACCTCGTCCTGATTCATCGGGTTCGCGACCGTGCCGCGCACGGCCTCGACGCGTTCGGTGAGCCGGGAGCCGTCGCTCAAGGTGACCTCGACGATCGCCTGCCGCTGCGGCATCAGACGCTCGAGCGCCTCGTCCAGCACGAGCTCGACCTTCGCGCGCTGCTTCAAGACGGCGGGCTCCTGCATCCGCGGCTTGTCGTGCGCGGCCAGAAACGACGCGGTCTTGTCGAGGAGCATCACCGCGACCATGTGCTGAAGGCAGATGTCCGGCATCTCGCGGTTGTTCACGACCTCGCCGGCGCTTTTGGCAAGACGAACCACGACGCGCTGCACCTCGTCGGCTTCGAAGGGACGGCGGCGCCGAAGGTTGTCCAGCGCATCGAGCGGCGCCTGGATGGGAGAACCCACGGTCCACTTCTTGATGTCGGTCCGCGTCACCTCGTACCGCTCGCCCAGACGATCGACGAGCACCGCCGGATTCCCTGCCGGCGACATGGCCTCGAAGAAGTTGTCGTCGCCGGAGAACACGTCGTCGACGCCGCTCCACTTCAAGCTGACGACCAGTGCCGCGGTGACCCCGTTGCGGGCCGGCATCCCGCCGAACACGAACCCTTTTTCGATGTGATCCGTGTCGCGCTCCCAAGCCGCAAAGCCGGATGCCTGCTGCGCGGCGTAGTCGAGCAGCCAGCGCATCTGCTGCGCGTTGAGGCGGGCGACACAGCCGGCCGCCGCCGAGGCGCCGAAGGTGCCGGCAATGCTGTGCGTGCTGCGGTGGCTCTCGTTCCGGAACTTCACGCCGCCAAGGGCCATCGTCACCCTTGGGCCGATGTCGTAGCCGAGCACGACGGCGCGGATGAAACCGGCGCCATCGACGCCGAACTTCTCGGCGGCCGCCAACGCCGCCGGCACGACCGCCGCGCCCGGATGCGATTGCGAGAGGCCGTGCGAGTCATCCGTTTCGTCGGCATGAGCCAGCACGCCGTTGGCGAGCGCCGCTTCCAGGGGACCGCAGAGGACGCGGGAGCCCGCCACGGTCGCGGTGGTGTCGCCCGCGACCGCACGCGCAAGCGCGATGGCGGCCCGGCCCGGCGGCAATTCGGATCCGGAGATCATGGCGGCGAACGTATCGAGGATGTGCTGCTTGCCCGCCTCGACGACTTCCGGCGGGAGCGCCCGCCCCGCGGCCGCCGCCATGTACGCGCTGAGCGTCGCCATGACGGCCCCGGGCTCCGCACGAAGCCGCGCCCATGGAAGCGCCGTCGCGCCGAACGCCACGGCGCCGCGGGCCGCGAGACCCAGAAATTCCTTCCGGTTCAATTGCATCGGTCAATTCTACGCAGTCCGTGCCGTGTTTTGGCGCTTCAGGACCATGGAGAACTATGGATATGATGTCGACCTGCGATCACGCTCGAACGAAACACGGCAAGGGAGCGTCCGATGCCACATCTGCAACGAATCTGGCTGGGTATGCGTACCCGCCACGGCTACCCTGACGCGCCTCACGCAGGCAGCAACAGTCCGATTGCGCTCGTCATCAATCAGAACGGGCTGGATGTCGTGAACGCGACCTTCCCACCCACGAAACAGGCCGACCAGGAGGCCGGTCAGGCCAACCTCTACGTCCATGAATTCAGCGCACCCACATTCGACCCGACCCAGCTGGGCCCCGCGTCGATTCGGTTGGGAATCAGCGGCCACGATCTGTGGCAGCCAGAGCACGTCGTGGTGTGGTACGAGCCGCTGTCGGGTCCTATCGTGCCCCTTGCCGCGGAGTTGGACACGCAGGTGGGGCTGAGCACCGACTCCGGCGAAGGCGTGCCGTCGACGCCAGTCCGTCAGGTTGCCACGGGTACGCCGGCCACACCCATCGAGCGTCTGCTGTTGATGATGACCACGGGCCGGGCCGGGGTTCCATCCATGACGACGACGCAATCCGACACGTTCCTCGATTTGCGACCCGGCCCTGGAACCGACAGCACCATCCAGCTTCAGATCGTCCGCCAGGGCAGCCTCATTCTTCAGTACGATGTGCCGGACACACCGCAGCGCGATCAGGAAAAGAACCAGGCTAACCTGTATCTCTTCCCGGCCCCGTCGCCGTTCACGCGTGGGAGCCTGGAGCAGGACGCAGTCATGCTGAGCATCAAGGGGAAGGATGCGTGGCTGCCGACCTCGTTGATCCTGTTCGGAGTGACTCCAAAACGCGGCCGGCCGACCCACCTCGTACCGTTGGTGCACATTTCGAACTGGCAGCTCGGGTGGCTGACGACCGAGACGCAATTGGGCAACGAATCAGTCTATCTCCCGCTGACATGATGGAGGACTTATGACACGCATGATCGCTCGGTTCCTGGCGACGCTCCTAGTCGGCTTCACGGCGTTAACGCCCACGGCCAACGCTCAGGGCGGCGCGTGGACCACGCTCTTTGACGGATCCAGCCTCAAAGGCTGGAACATGGTTGGCGACGCCAACTGGTCCGTCGCCGACGGGCTGATCCAGGCCGACAAGGGCACGGGGTTCCTCGTGACTCCCGTCCCTTATGGGGATTTTCAAATCACGCTCGACTTCTGGGTGAGCGACGATGCCAACAGCGGCGTGTTCATCCGGTGCGAGGATCCGAAGACCATCACCGCAACCAACGCCTACGAGGTGAACATCTACGACAAGCGCCCGGATCAGTCGTTCCGCACCGGCGGCATCGTCGACGTGGCCAAGCCGGCCAGCGTCATCATGACCGGCGGCAAGTGGAACAGCTTCGACATCACCGCCCGCGGCACGAAGATGATCGTCGTGCTCAACGGCATGAAGATGGTGGATGTGGACGACACCAAGCACACGCGCGGACCGATTGCGTTGCAGTACGGCACAGGCACGGTGAAGTTCAGGAACGTCCGCGTCAGAACGCTGTAGCGGAACCCGCAAACGAATCACGATGCCACAGAGGCACAGAGGACACAGAGGCGATTCCAGACTTTGCGGACTCTGCGGGCTCTGCGGGCTCTGCGTTGGTCGTCGTCTGGCACGTACCTCAGATGCGAGATTCTCTTTTCTCTGTGTCCTCTGTGCCTCTGTGGCATGGTCTTCGTGCCGGCGTAGAGTTCGTCCGCCCAGTCTTCTAGTCGCGTTCTTCCCAGACGCGGGCGAGGAGTTGACTGAACGTCTCTGCCGGCTGTGCGCCTGAGACGCCGTACTTGCCGTCGACGACGAAGAAGGGGACACCGGTGATGCCGAGCGACCTCGCCTCGTTCAGATCGCCGGCGACGGCGTCGATGAAGGCGCCGCTCAAGAGCGCCTGGCGAGCCTCGCTGACGTCGAGACCAGCCTCGCCTCCGAGAGCCACGAGGGATTCAGGGTCGAAGACCGACCGCTGTTCGGTGAAGTACGCCCGGTAGAGCCGTTCGAGCACCGCATCCTGAACGCCATGAGTCCGGGCCAGCTGCACCAGTTGATGCGCGTCGAGTGTATTGCCGGTCAGGTTCGCATCGGTGAGGTGATACTCGAGCCCTTCGGCGGCCGCCAGCGCTTCCATCGTCCGATCCATCTCCAGAACCTCGGCGTCGGAGCGGCGGAACTTGGATTTCAGCATGCTCCGGCGACTGGAGGTTTCACCTCGGGGCCTCGCGGGATCGAGCTGAAATGCACGATGGGTCACCTGCACCCGGTCGCGGTGTGCAAAGTCTTCGAGGGCGCGCTCGAAGCGGCGCTTCCCCACGTAGCACCAGGGGCAGACGACGTCGGACCAGATGTGGATGTCTATCGGCCGGCCCGCAGGGTGACTTTCTGCACGCGCCAGTTGGTCACCTCGCCGATGAGCAGATCGTTCTCGTTGCGGCAATCGATCGAGTTGGCCAGACCGAACTGTTTCGGGAGCTTCCCGGCGGAGCCGAATTTGCCCACCACCTGTCCGTCGAGCTGGACCTTGTAGATGGCGGCGTCTTCCATGCCGTCGGGATCGCCCGAATGCGAGATGTAGAGGTATTGCGTCGCGCCCGTCGTCATGCACATCGTGAGCGGCGTGCCGATGTTGCCGAACTGCGACTTGAAATTCCCGTCGGCATCGAACACCTGGATGCGCTTGTTGCCGACGTCGGCGACGTACACGTTGCCTTGCGCGTCGACCGCCAGGCTCTTGACGCCGGCGAACTGGCCGTTCCCCGAGCCTGTCGATCCCCACTGCCTGATGAAGTTGCCGTTCTTGTCGAACTTGGCGACGCGGTTGGTGTTGCCGATGCCGTCGGCGATGTAGATGTTGCCGGCCCGATCCCAGGCGACATCCGTCGGACGGTTGAACGTGGAGCCCGGAATTCCCGATCCGGGAGGGCCGGCCGGCCCTCCGCGACCGCCACCGGCAGCCCCGGCGCGGCCACCGCCTTCACCGCCGCCGCCTTCACCTCCACCGGGCCCACCTCGGCCCGCGGCGGGCCGCACGTTAATCGTCTCGGGCTTTCGTCCGAGGACGAGGGCGACGCGCCCTTCCGTGTCGAACTTGACGACCTGGCTGGCCGCCTCGTCGATCGTCCAGACGTTGTCCTGGGGATCGACCCGCAGACCGATAGCGGCGTTGAAGCCATAGACCATTTGGCCCAGCTCACGCTCGAACTTTCCCGTCCTGTCGAACTGGAAGAGCCGCGAGCCGCCGCGCGCAAATGTCCGGTTGTCGCCGATGGTCGCGTAGGGGTGACCCGTCCGCGTGTAGACGAAGATCTGCCCCTTCGAATTCTGCCCCACGCCACTGACTTCGCCGACGAACACGTCGAGCGGCGTCTTCAGCAGGTCGGCGGCGTCGAAGGGAATGTCGCGCACCGATTGCGCCGCGAGCGACGCACCGAACGCCAGGACCGCCGCCGTCACACACGCCATGAGTGTTCGCAACGTTCGTAATGTTCTTGTCATGGCGTCTCCTAGTTCGTGCTCGACTTCGCCGGCTGCGGTTTGAGCAGAATCTTCTGCGAGCGCCAGTTGTTGATCTCGGCGGTGTAGATGACGTTCGGATCGCGGCAGTCCATTTGATGAGTCGTCGAGAACTCTCCGGGAGCCTTCCCGCCCCGTCCGAACTTACCGATGATGGTGCCGTCGAGCTCCATCTTGTAAATCTCGCCGGTGAACTCCGCGGCGGCTGCCGGCGCGCTATCCGGCCAGGAGTTGGTCGAGTAGAGGTACTGCTTGCCGGGGTTCTTCGGCCCCGGGCCGCCGGAGACGCAGACGCCCCACGGATTGCCCACGTTCGTGTAGTTCGCCTTCCAGTTCAGGTCGTTGTCGAGCACCTGGACGCGGGCGTTGCCGCGATCGCCGACGTAGACGTTCCCCTGGAAGTCGGTGGCGATGGAGTGCGGCGTATTGAACTGGAGGTTGCCGCTTCCTCGCGTGCCGACCGCCTTGACGAACCGGCCGCTCTTGTCGAACTTGACCACGCGCGCATCGAAGTACCCGTCGGACACGAAGATGTTGCCTTGCTGATCGAACGCCACGTCGGTCTGCCGGCCGAAGCGGTACTTCTCGTTCCGGCCGTGGAACACGCCGCCGCCCGGCATGTTCGAGAGCATCGCCACGGGATCTTCGCGCCGGCCGATCGTCATCAGCACCCGGCCCTCCGGGCTGAACTTGACGAGCATGTCGGTGCCTTCGTCAACCGCCCAGATGTTGTCGTCGGCGTCCACGCGCACCGAGTGCGCGAAGGCGAACCCGTAGTTGTTGCGCCCGATCTCACGCGTAAAGGTTCCCTGCGGCGAGTACTCGAAGAGGCGCGTCTCGTAGGCACGATGGTAGATGTAGATGTTGCCCCTCGAGTTGGTGGCGATCCCCATGTTCTCGCCGGTATAGATTCCGGGAGGGTTCTTGAAAAAGTTGGGCACCGCTTCGTGGGGGATCACCGGGACGTTCGTGGCCGTGGCCTTGCTCTGCGCCGATACCGGCCGCGAGAGCGGCGCGAGCATCAGCGACAGCCCGCCGACCATCGCCGCGAGCGTCAGCGAGAATGTAAGACATCGCTTCATTGCCGCAACCTCCAAAAACGATACGGGCCGTCCAGGCGGGGCCCCGATGTATGACGCGCCGATTATAGCTCCGGCCAAAGTCCGCGCTTGGACGCGACGCTTCTTCGGGAGCACGGACTACCGGGCCGGCGGTTTTGCCCGCCCCGACCAGTGGATGGCCCTGATCAGCCACCCGGTGGAGCCGCGGGTGAGCACCATCAGCTCCGCACCCAGCGAGTTGACCGCCCGGTTTTGAAACGTGCCCGTCATTTCGCTGGTGGACGTCGCCCAGGCCGTGTCACCGGCCACGACGACCCGGATGGGTGACCGCACGGTGGTCGCCGTTTTCTCGAACTGAATGTCGAGCGGCAGATGATTCGCGAGGTACTCCGATCGCGTTTCCACACCCCCCGATTCAAGCATCAACGCATCGTCGGCGATGAGCCGCGACGCCAGCGCCGTGTCGCCGGTTCGCAGCGCGCCGTGAAAGCTCTGAACCACCGCGGTGATGGCGGCGGTTTCCGCAGGCGCCGTTTGAGCAGCGAGCGGCGCGGCCGCGAGCACTGACGCCAAGAGAAACCTGAGCGTATTGACATGCATAGATGTGCTTTCTTTTCAAAGAGTCTAACAACGGCACCACGATAACCGCAGAGCCCGCAGCGGACGCGGCGCTTTTTCTTTGTCTTCCCAGTATGACCGTCCGTCTCTGCGGGCGCAGCGGTCACTGCGGTGTACGTGGCTCTTGTGATCCTCTCTACTTCTGCGCAATTCGGGACAAATGCGAGTGGCTGCGAATAAAGGGCGAGCCGCCCGAGACGGCGATCGAGGCGAGGGTGGCGCCGTCGGCTGGAACAAGCCGTAGACGTTCTACGTCCAAGAGTCGTAGACTGTCTACGGCTTATGACTGACCGACTCCCGCCCACCGCAGACGCTCGCCGCTTGGAGCCTGACATGTCGAATTCCTCCGCTCCTGCCCGGAAATCGCTGCGCGTCTGGCCCGGCGTCGTCGCCGTGGCGGCGCTGTGGATCGCGCGCTTCGGCGTGAAAGCCGTCGTGCCCGGCTTCACGGGTTTTGCGCGCGGCATGATGGGCGCCATCGTCAGCACGCTCGTCGTCCTGGCGTGGTGGACCTTGTTCAGCCGGGCGCCGCTCGGCGAGCGGTTCGGCGCGCTGGCGCTCATGGCGCTCGGACTCGGCGCCGCGTGGTTCGCCAGGGACGTCTCGATGGGGCCTGTGTGGTTCATCGGCTACGCCATCCCGCTCCTCAGCCTCGCGTTCGTCGCGTGGGGGGTCGCGGCGCGGCGCCTGCCCGACCGGACGCGATGGATGACGATGACGGCGACGATCCTGCTCTCGTGTGGAGTGTGGACCCTCGCACGCATGACGGGCATCAACGGCGACCACGTGGCGCAGTTCGAATGGCGATGGACGGCGAGCCATGAGGAACAGCTCCTCGCCGCCTCGGCCGATGCCGCCTCTTCGGCCAAACCACCGGCGCCGGAGCGACCGGCCGCGCCCGCGGATGTCGCTCCGGCCGACTCAGCGAAGCGAACGATCGTGACCGCTGCGCCCGCTCCGCCGGCCACTGCGACATCGCTTCCGATCGTCCCGACGCCACGACCTGACTGGCCGAGCTTCCGGGGGCCGGCGCGCGACGGCGTCATTCGACTGGTGCGGATCGAGACCGACTGGTCGCAGTCGCCGCCCGTGTAGCTGTGGCGCCGCGCCGTCGGCCCTGGATGGTCGTCGTTCGCGGTCGGAGGTGACGTCTTGTACACGCAGGAACAGCGCGGCGAGGAAGAGCTCGTGACGGCGTACAGCGCGACGACGGGTCAGCCGCTGTGGACGCACCGCAACGCCGCGCGCTTCTTCGAATCGAACGCCGGCCCCGGGCCGCGCGCGACGCCGACTCTTCACAACGGCCGCCTCTATGCGTTCGGCGCGACCGGCATTCTGAACGTGCTCGACGCCGCGAGCGGCGCCATCCGCTGGTCGCGAAACGTGGCCGACGACACCGATATGGGCATCCCCATCTGGGGCTTCGCGAGCTCGCCGCTGGTCGTCGACGACATCGTGATCGTCGCCGCCGCGGGGCAACTGGCAGCATACGACCGCGCGAGCGGCGAGCGGCGCTGGCATGGCCCGGCGGGCGGGGGCGGCTACAGCTCGCCGTACCTGCTGACGATGGACGGCGGCGCGCAGGTGCTGCTCGTCAACGATCGCGGCGTGCGGAGCGTCGCGCCGGCGGACGGCACCGCGCTGTGGGAGCACAAGTGGCCCGGCTCGGCCATGGTGCAACCGGCGGTGACGGCTGACGGCGACATCCTGATCACCGATCTGGCCGTTGGTACGCGCCGGATCTCGGTGACGCACGCGGCCGGGGGGTGGACAGTGCACGAGCGCTGGACCTCCACGGGGCTCAAGCCGTACTTCAACGACTTCGTCGTGCACAAGGGTCATGCCTTCGGGTTCGACGGCCGCATCCTCGCGTGCATCGATCTCGCGGACGGCGCCCGCAAGTGGAAGGGCGGACGATACGGCAACGGGCAGCTCGTGCTGCTGGCCGATCAGGACCTGCTGCTCGTGTTGTCCGAGGAAGGCGAGCTAGCGCTGGTCCGGGCAAAGCCGGAGCAGTTCACGGAGATCGCACGGTTCCCGGCCCTCGAGGGGAAGACGTGGAACCACCCGGTGTTGGCAGGCGACGTGCTACTGGTTCGAAACGATCACGAGATGGCCGCGTTCCGGCTCACGCCGGCGCGGCACTGACGCCGCGGCCGCAAGCGCCGTCAGCATTCGATATCTCCTTCTCTACTTCTGCGAGATGCGGTACAGGAGGCGAGTCTGAAACGGAGACGCCGCGCAGGCCCGCGCTGCCCGCGCGGTTCACGCGGAAGTCGACGGGCTGGAAGTAGTGTGCCGTCGCTTCAGACCCGACACGAACTCCATTTGGCGGTGAGATATGTCACGACCATCACGAACTTTGGGATATTGGGATTGCCTATGACATGCAGAAGCACGCCGGTCGAGATGACGAAGAAGGCGACCCTGAGAAACGTCATCGCTCCTTGCGTGTACGAGGGATGGTGGCTGGATAGGGATAGACGAGTGGGGCCATCGTTACTGAGCCGGAGGTCGAATTTGGACGTACCCGTTGCGCGGCACCAAACGCTGACGCTCTTCAAGAGGGACGAACGCGCCGCCCACGAAAATCACATTGCCTCGAGGAAAACTGGGAATCAGGAAGAGCGTCTTCGAGAGGCGCGTGGCTTGAAATTCTCCGAGATCCACAGGACAGTCGGAACCGGGCCATGACAACAAGCCGGCTGGGACGGCGACATCTGATGCGCCAACGAACTCCACCTGCACGGGAATACCGGGATCCAATGCAATGTCAGTGAGCTGATTGTCGGGCAAGAGACGGCACACCGGCGTGAACCCCGCGGCCGTCACATTCATGAAGGTTCCGGGAGCGAGACCCTCCGCAACGAACACGCCGGGCTCTGTCGCCTTCAGCATGCGCCCGCCTGCCATGACCATGGCGTCGGCAATCGGGCTGCCAGTCGGATCGGTCAGCCTGACGAGTCGGTTCCGATCGCTCAACCGCAATTCGACACTGACTTGTGGATGTTGCCGGTCCAGCACAACTGTCGTACCGGCGAGCCGCTGTGATCGCGTAGGAGATACTCTTTCTCTCGCCTGAATAGCATATTCACCGAATCCGATTCCGTTGAATACGACGGGCAGCACATCCTGAGGCATCACCTTGACGCCGTCGCCCACCTGCCCTGGCTTCGTCATGTTCAAATGAGTCACAGTGATGTCAACGGGTGCCGCGCGATCCCAGCTCGCAATTCCTATTCTTAGGATTGCACCTTCCAGCAACCACTCGGCAAAATTGTCGAAATCGGCAATGTTGATGTGCTGTTCGTTGCCAAGCAACGAAGAGCGACCGCTCTGGAACGACACGTTGAACGATCCCCTGGATGGCACGAAGACCTCGTACCAGCCGGCGGCGTCGGTGACCGCGCTTACACTGCGTGCCAACGGCTCGCGTTCTGGGGTAAAGGCGATGGTCAACCCTTCTATCGGCTCATTGTTCAAGAAGATGCGTCCAGTCACGCGTGCGCCCGCGGCAGTCACGGTCACCGATGCGAGCGCCTGCGGAGTGACGGTGAAAAGCTGTGCGGCGCGGACGACTTGATTGGATTGAAACGAAGCCTCGTAATTACCGGCTTCAAGTCCGCTGATCAGTTCGGGGTGGCACGGTGGCGAAATTGTTACAGCTGCGACATGTTGTCGGTTTGTGACGCTTGAGCCATCTGTTTTCTTGACTTCCCCGATCCTCGTGATGCTCAACACATCGCTATTGGCACATGCAGGATAGTCGCTGTAGACCTCCACAGCCCCGACGTCTTCCGGCGGAATGACCATCACCGTTGACTGTTCGGCGTGAATGGACACCAGTCGAGGGCGACTTCGTACGCTCGCGCCGTACATGGGAACCAGCTGATGGTCGCCAGCAGGAATACCGCGCACGGCCAACACGCCTGCTGTCGCCTTGACGATGACTCCGCCGCTGAGTGAAAACGAGTCCGGGAGGACCAGAGCCGGTCGTATCCGCGCAATCAATTCGCCGCCAGCCACAGGGTCGGGAAGCGCCCACCGGACGCTGTGAACGAGCTCCGCCACCGGGACTGTGACGGGTGACGACCCGCGCCTTGAGAATTGGATGAAACGCGAATCCGCGAGCGTTACCGGAAGCTGGAATGTGCGGTCGGCCGTCAAATGACGCGTCGCAAGAACCTTGAGAGAACCCTCAATTGGAAAATCGAGCCATTCGACGACGAGGTCAGATGATCCCTTGGTGTCGACGTTGGCTGTTTGGGCTGGATAGAACTCCAGTCTTTGCGTCGTGCAGGCAGTTCGAAGCGGGACATCGAGCGGTTCGGCCCCTTGGAAGTCGCAGCTGAGCGTTCCGTCTTCAGCTGCGCAATCCAACAACAAGGTGTCGCCACGTCGCGGAGCGATCGCTGCCTGACTGTCTACGCCGTTGCGGACGGCGCATCGTGCGCCTGAGACGAATTCAGGCAACTTGATTGCCACCTCGCTACGCAACTGAGGTGGCGCCTGGGACAGCGCAAATATCGTGCTGAAAAACACCAGCCACTTCATAGAGCGGAACGCCTTGATAAATGAAGATCTTAACCGATCCCAATATGTCGGAGCCAGCCCTGCAGGAATTGCGGGGCGCTCTTCTTGTCCGGCGCCAAGGAGTTGCGAACGCGACCCGATGCCCCATCTGGGGCAAAGTACACATCGAAGATTCTCCTCAACCTGTCTCCTCGGCCACCAGCAACCAAAGCCGTGCCCTCCAATCGATACCAGTTGCCGTTGCGATCTTTATGGCGGTTCTCGAAATAGTCGGTGAAAATCGCTATTACGCCGGCATCCTAAAGCGTGAACAGCTCTTGCACCTCTGAATAACCATTGTGGTTTGAATCCACCCACATGCGTAGTCTGGAATACACGGCGTCATCACTGTCGATCTTCTGATCGCCGTTGCGATCCAAGTCTTGCAAGGCGTCAAAGCCATTCGCCGCGAGCGAACCGTCGCTCTTCCGAGTGGAGTTTCCGAACAGCTCTGACCCATCGTCGATCACGCCGTTGCTGTTTCGGTCCAATACCAGGAACCCGACTCTGGACTCGGGTTTCGTCCAGGCGGTGCGAATCAGGTTGCCGGTAGCGTTGATATCGAACCAGACACCTTGGGAAGCCGAGGTCAACTCGTCCCCGTAGCGGTTGTCCTGTAGATCGATGAGAATCGGCGACGAGTTGTAACAAGTTTGATCCCATTCGGACCACGCGCCTCCGTTGCAGGCCTGACACACGCACGCCGCGCCGTAGCCGCACGATGCCTCACATGTGGGAGCCGGCGGTGGCGAGCAGTTCCCAGCGCAGCGGCATGATTTGAATATGTACACCTGGTTATATGTGCAATTGCCTGCTCCGGGATTTCCGCACCCGAGAGGTTCAAGAGGTTCGCTAGAACCACTGCAGCAACCAGGGGCAGGGCCACGGCACAGGCTCTCACACGATGGAGGAGTGACGCTGGGATTGGCACAAGTGCCGTTGCTACACCCACTCCATCCCGCCGTGCACCCACTAAACTGTCCAACGACCGTCCCAGACGACAGTGAGAACGTCGTTCCGACGAGGAGCAAGAATATGAGGTATCTCAATCCGCGCATTGCATCCTCCCTGTCGGCTCTGAAGGCCGGTTCAGGACGACCTCTTATCGGAGTGCTGTCTTCGCCACAAGGAGCTTGTCCAGCTCAGTCTTGAACGTCAAGTACGGCACGGCACCGGCAATCTTCTTGACCAGCCTGATCCGCCCGTTTCGGAGCACTTCACCGATGAAGAACGTAGGCGTCGACTGGACTCCCAGGCGCCTCGCCTCTGCTTGATCGGCTTCGACTCTCGTTCTGCCGGCACCCTCAAGGCATCGGTCAAACGCCTGAAGGCTCAGGCCGATCGCGCGCGCGTGCTCGCGCAAATCTGTCCCGGCGAGTGCCTGTTGATTCTCGAAGAGGCGAGCATGCATTTCCCAATACTTGCCTTTCAGCCCAGCGCATTCGGCGGCTTCGCTCGCCTTGAATGCAAACGAATGGATCGCTTCAAGCGGGAAATTGCGAAAGACGTATTCGACCGCACCCGTTTCCACAAATTCCCGCTGAAGTTGTGGATACGTGTCGCGCGCGTACTGACCGCAGAATGGACATTGGAAATCAGCAAACTCGACGATGGCCACGTTCGGTGATCCCTGTCGTCTCGCAAATGGATGCTGGTCGGTCTCTAATCCCGATACCTCCTCGACTTGTTGCGCGGCTACGTTGACAGCGACGCCCTGACCATTAGGCTGGTTTGAGACTGCAAGTCGCGCCACGGTTACGGCGGCGAGAACGATTGCCGCGGTGGTAATTCCGTCGAATACTAGCCGTATCCTCTCGGGAGTTTGCATACCCGGACCTCCCATCCAGCGAAGTGGGCAAACGCAACCAAGTCCTGTGGTGTCGCCGACTGCGTTCACGTCCGCGGGCACATCCGACTGGTGCACGCATCACTTCATCAAGCCAAGATTAGATCCTCAACCAAGGCAAAGATCGCAAACTTATGCGACGGAATCGTGCGTCCTAATGTATAGCGGCCATTCTCAAGGCGATAGACAATAAGAGTCACAATTGTGGACGCATTGTCGGTCGCAAGAACAGCCGACTCGAGCGTTCGTCAGGCGGAGAGACCCAGTTGAGCGCAGACGGCCGACAACAGCGCCTGCGACGTGACGAGATGTTGCATGCGCAGGTATGTGGGGAGGTCTGGAACTGGCGCGTCCATGGGTAGACCCACTCGGACGAGAAACGGTTTCAGGGTTCGACGATCGAGGATGTCAAGAGCGTTGTACCACTCGCATACGTGGCCGTTGTACCGCGTAACGACCCGGAGTGCCCGCGCGAAATCGAGCGAGTCGCCGGCCGACGGACCCGCCGCCACGCACCGCGTCTTGAGCGTCGTCTGCCCATGGCCGCTCATCCGTCCCCACTGAACGAGGGTCGGGACATCCGTGTGGCTACGCACGACGATCATCACCAGGTTCGCCCACCGCGTGGCCGCGTGCCCGGCCAGCCGCAGGTCTTCATCGGGGCCGGAGGGGCGCTCTCGCGAACGCATCCGATCATCGGTGGAGGAGCGGTCGAAGGCTCGCACGCTCGCCCGTGGGCGACTGCAAGAGCGGACGACTTCCAGCAGGTGAGCGTCGAAAACAGGCTTCTCCAGATACGCGGCGCCCAGGCTCGCGGCTTCCAGCTCCAACTCCCTGGTCCCGAACGCCGTGACGAGGACGAATGACACATCGTCGCTCAACTGCCGGAGCCGACGGAGGATATCAAGGCCCTCGATGTCGGGGAGACGGTGGTCGGCGACGATGAGGTCGAGTCCGAGACGGCGTGCGAGCCAGATTCCCTCGCGGCCCGTGAGTGCGAGGGCGACATCGTGCCCGGCGAGTCGCAGGATGGTTCCGAACGTCTGCAGCGTACCGGCATCGTCATCGACGACGAGGACATGAGACACGGGCGCTCTCTCCGAGGAGCGCGACTCCACCATAAGACGATAGGAAGCCTTCTCAGACCCGCCCACAGCTACAGGCCTCCCGCCGCCCGCCCCCCCACAGCCACAGCGCAGATTAGCTCCCCCATCACGCGCCGACTATGACTCCCCGCGACGGCTTGTCAAACGCGAAGGGTCTCGTTCGGCACGTGTTGGCGCGCGACGAGGCACACGTCCGGCGCACCCACGTGCGGGCCGTCAGACAGAAACGTCAGGAACAGGAGTTGAACATTGAGGTCTCGTTGTCCCAACCAGCCTGGTTGGGAGCTCCCGCGGGGAGCGGCGGCGCGCGGGCGGCACGCGGCGGAGGAATCTCGGTCGGCACGCCGAGATGTCGGAGGATCCGGCCGATGACGGTCGCCTCCTCGATGAGCGCGATCAAGCGCAGGCGGCCGCCACACTGGGGGCACGCCAGCACGTCAAACCCGAAAGTGCGTGCCATCAGTGACGCCCAACATAGGCCGCGCGCTCGACGCCGCGCCGTATCCGCGAAGTCGCCCTCACAAGCCGGCAAGGTAGCGGGCTCCTTCACACTTGCATCGCGACCCTCCTCTGACGCCGGCCTCGGACCACGTCAGCCCGCAAGGCCGCCCTGGGCCCCAGCACGCCGTGGTAGAGAATCAGATTGACGCGCGGCCGGGGCGCGAGCACGGCCAGCCGTCCCAGAAACTCGACGGGTCGAACACGACGTCCGTCGTCCCATCACGCCACGGTTGCTGTGGCCGGGGGGCGAGGCGAGTCCGATAGCGGGTCTCCTGTTCACCTCGGCCGAGGACGCCGCCGCCGAGAGGCCTCTAATATTTCCTATCGTCCGACGGGCGTGCGGACGCCGGTCGTCAACATGTCGATGTGCGTGCGGATCGGCGGCGCGATCGCCATCTGGTACCCGGGCATGCGGAGCGCGATATCCAGATCACGCGACAGTTCCGCGAGCGTGCGCACCCGCTGCTCGGGCCACACGCGCCGCAGTCCGCGCTTCACCCACCGTGTGGAAGCGCATTCGATATCTCCTTACTCTACTTCTGCGCGATTCGGTACAGGTGCGAGTGGCTGCGAATGAAGAGCGAACCGCCCGAGACGGCGATCGAGGCGAGGGTGGCGCCGTCGAGTGAATTCGTCGCCAGGCGCCGGAATTCCTTCCCGGGTGCGATGACCGTGGCCACGCCTTCCTCGCTCAGAAAATAGATCCGTCCGTCGGCAAACACCGGCGACGCCGAGAAGTTGCCGCCAAGCCGCTGCTGCCAGTGGATAGCCCCCGTCGCGGCGTCGAGACAGGTCGCGATGCCGCCGTCGTTCACCAGATACAACTCGTCGCCGACGATGAGGGGTGAGGGCGTGAGCGGGGCGCTGCGCCGCAGCGTCCACGCCACGTGCGTCCGGGTGACGTCGCCCGTCCCGTCCGCACGAACCGCCAGAAGCGTCGGTTGCTGAAAGCCCGTCGCAATGTAGACGAGGCCGTGGCCGAACACCGGGCGGGGGACGTTGGAGAAGCCATCGGCGTAGCTGACGCGCCAGACTTCCCTGCCCGAATCGAGATCGTACGCGGCCGCGCGGTACGCGCCGACGCTCACAACCTGATCCTTCTCGCCGACGCGAATCACGAGCGGCGTCGTGTATGCCTGGTCCCAGGGCTGGCGGCGCGACGTCTTCCAGCGGATCTTGCCGGTCTGCGTGTCGATGGCCACGACGTACGCCGCGTCGCTCCCGTCGCAGCTGACGATGAGCAGCCCGCGATAGAGCGCCGGCGATCCGCCGTTGCCGTGCTGGGAGTCGTACGAGAGACGGATCGTCCACAGGATCTCGCCGGAGGTGTTGAGCGCCGCCGTGCCGTCGGCGCCGAAGTGAACGTACACACGGTCGCCCTCGACGATGGGCGTCGGCGATGCCAGCGTGTTCTTGGCGTTCAGCGGGTCGGCGTGCCGTGCCCGGAACACCTGCGTGTTCACGACCTCGCGTCCGCTCTCGACGTCGAACGCCAGCACACGGAGCGATGTCCCGCGTTCCTTCGCGGCCGTCGTCAACCAGATGCGCCCGCCGGCGACCACTGGAGAAGACCAGCCCGAACCGGGGACCGGTACTTTCCACGCCACGTTCTGCGATTCACTCCACACGATCGGAAGGCCGCGTTCGGACGAATGACCTTGCCCGGTGGGGCCACGGAACTGCGGCCATTCCTCGGCCCGGGCGGACGTCCACACCAGGACGCACAGCACGGGAAGCACCGTGAGGACTGCGATGCCGCGACGCCGGGGCGGGCAGCCGAACATCTAGCGGCCAGACTGGAGGCGCGCGAGGTGAATCTTCGCGACGGCGTGCATGTAGCCGCCCAGGGCGTACCGATCGTCGGCGGCAGCCTTGATGTGCTCGAGCGCAAGGCTCGCGTTGCCGAGCGCTTCGGCGTACAAGCCGATGTAGAGGTGAGCGTAGAACTGCCCGTCGGGTCGCGTGCCGGCGGACGTCATCACCGCGTCCGGCGTGAGCTCACCGCGGAACATCTCGTAGATCTGACGCATGGGCGTCCGCGCGTCGGGGCCGACGGGCAGCAGGGCCGCCTTCGCGCGCTGCGGCGATTCGGCGCGGGCGACGCAGAGGAAATGCCAGGCGGCATTCTCGACGTCGTTGGGATTCACCGTGCGATGCGACTCAAACTGCGCGCGGCAATCCTGGTAGCGGCCGACGTAGTAGAGCGCGATCCCGCGTTGCCAAAGTTGCGGCGCGCGAGCGGGATCCATTCGGGCGAGCGTATCGAAGCCAGCCACGGACTCGGCCACGCGACCGGCGAGAAAATCGCCGACCGCGCGCTCGAACACCGCCTGAGAGCCCGGCGCCTGCGCCTGGAGATTGGGCGCCGCGGCAATCACGGCACCGAGCAGCGTCAATGCGAGGCGTCTGACCATGGCAGGTCATTATGAACCGAGGTCGAACGCGGCGATGTTTTTCCTGTCGCGGACGTACAGCCGTGTCCCGGCCAGCGTGGGCGCCGTCCACGCGACGTTCTCGAGGACGGGCGCGCGCGCGAGCACCTTCAGGCCCTGCGGCGAGATCGTCGCGAGCCCGAGCGAGCCGTCCTCATCGAGCAGGATCAGCTTGCCGTCCGCGTAGAGCAGTTGCGCGCGGGCAAAGCTCCGGTCCTGCCAGGCGATCTTCCCTGTCTTCATTTCGAGCGCCGTCAGGAACGCCGGACCGAAGTCGCCGCTCGACCCATACACGAAGTCGCCGAGACGAATCACCGATCCAAAATGGATGCGGACCCGCGGCGACGCCCACTTCTCCGCCACGCTGGTCTTGCCCCCGGCCTGCCGCAGTTCGAGCGCACGGCTGCCGGTGCCGTAGGCGGACGAGATGAACAGCAGGCGATCGGCGGGCGACCACGACGGCGTGCTGATGTTCAGGCCGTAGCTCGTCCGGTGCGGATACGACCACAGTGTCTGTCCGTTCTCCGGATTCATCCCCACGATCTGATCCCCGCCAAACACGACGAGCTGCGCCTGGCCGTCCACATCGATCAGGATCGGCGAGGCGGGCGACATCTCGAACGTGCCGCTCTTCCACACGAGCGCGCCGCTCTGCGCGTTGAACGCCGCCACCGCCTGTCCGGGCCCTCCAACGGGCACGATAATCGTGTCGCGATAACTGAGGGGGCTGCAGCTGTACCCGCGATCGGGCTGCGGGCCGCCGAACGTCTTCATCAAGTCGTGCGACCAGAGGAGACGGCCGTCGGCCTTGTCGAGCGCGTAGAGCTCCTTCCGGCTGCCGGTCGCGAAGAGGCGGTTTCCCACGATGAGTGGAGTCGAATGCGGACCGGCGCCCTGCGAGAAATCGAGGCCGCTCGTCGCGGCGCCGTACTTGAACTCCCAGACGGTCTTGCCGCTCTGTGCGTCGAGCGCGACGACCGCCTCTTCCTGACTGCGGCGGACGGCCGACAGCAGACCGACCGGACGGTACTGGGTGAACAGGCGTGCGCCCTCCGCGAGAATCGTCGCGTGTCCTTCGCCGAGCGGCCGCGTCCAGAGTTTCTTCGGTCCGCCGGCCGGCCAGGCTGAGGCGAGGCCGGTCGCGTCGGTGATGAAGTTGCGGGTGGGACCGCCCCACTGTGGCCAGTCGGCTGGCGCGGCCGTGAGGAAGCGAGTCGTTAGTAGAACGGCGCCGACCATCAACGCAGATAAGGCCGAGAGGCGTCCGGGCATCATGGGTTTCAGCATAGCAGCAGCGTGTCCTCCAGAAACGGTGCGAGCACGTTCACGACGTACAACGCAGAGCCCGCAGAGTTCGCAGAGACGACCGGCACAGCGTGACAGTCCGGAACGCTCGACGCGGCCGGCCTGCCAAGGCAGGCCGGGTGTCCGGCACGCCAACGCGAACAAGAACGACCACACGAACCGCCGCGTTCTTGTTCGCGATTGGCGTGCAGGCACCGCCGCTTCGCGGCGCCGCGTCGAGCGTCTCTGCGTGCTCTGCGGGCTCTGCGTTGATCGTTGGGATCAGCCCACCCGTGACCGGATCTAGGACGCCTGCCGGCGTGATATCGTTTCCGGACATGCGCACGCGCTGGAGTATTCAGCTCGTCTGTCTGCTGATGGCGGGCGCGGCATTGGCGGCCGCCGACTGGCCGCAGTTTCTCGGTCCGCAGCGAAACGGCGTCTACACCGGTCCGCCGCTGCCTGGCGTACGTGGCCCGCGGGCGGACCGCGAAAGAGTCTGGGAGAAGCGGATCGGCCAGGGCTTCGCCGGCCCGGTCGTCGCCGGCGATCGGCTGATCCTGTTCCATCGCGTCGGGCGCGAGGAAGTCGTCGACGCGTTCGACGCGCGCACCGGCGAGCCGCGCTGGCACTTCGCCTACCCCACCAGCTACCGCGACGACTTCGGCTTCGACGAGGGGCCGCGCGCCGTGCCGGTCGTCGCCGGCAACCGCGTCTACACGTTCGGCGCGGAAGGGCAGCTGCACGCGATCGATCTCGCGACGGGAAAGCGCGTCTGGAGCGTCGACGCGGCGCGACGGTTCAACGTCCGCAAGGGATTCTTCGGCGCCGCCGGATCGCCGCTCGTCGAAGACGGCCGCGTCATCGCGAACATCGGCGGCACCGACGGCGACAAGGGCGCGGGCATCGTCGCCTTCAACGCCGACACCGGCGCGGTGCTGTGGACCGCGACCAATCACGAGGCGAGCTATTCGTCGCCGGTCGGCGCGACGATCGGCGGCAAGCGGGTGGCCGTGTTCCTGACGCGCCGCGGTCTCGTCGGGCTCGATCCCGGCGACCGGCAGCGTCATCTTCGAGCGCATGTGGCGATCGCGCAGCGCCTCGTCGGTCAACGCGGCGACGCCGCTCGTCGTCGGCGATCAGATTTTCGTCTCGGCGACCTACGAGACGGGCGCGACGGTCGTGCAGTGCAGGGCAACGAGCTGAAGCCGCTCTGGGCGTCCGACGAGGTGCTGTCGAATCACTACGCGACGAGCGTCTATGACAACGGCATCCTCGTACGGGTTTCACGGACGCCAGGAGTACGGTCCCAGCTTCCGCGCGGTGGAGTTCGAACACGGGCAAGGTGCAGTGGAGCGTCGACCGGTTCAAGGCCGGCACCGTGACGCTCGCGGGCGACAAGCTGCTCATCCTCCGCGAGACCGGCGAGCTGATGCTCGCGAACGCGACGCCGCAGGCGTTCAAGCCGCTCGCGCAGGCGCAGATTCTGCCGCCGACGATTCGCGCCACGCCGGCGCTCTCCGACGGGTTCCTCTACGTGCGCAACACCGACACGCCGGAGCCGATGCTCGTCTGTTTCGATCTCAGACCGTGACGGCCATGCGAAAAATCGACATCTTCACGCACATCTACCCGCGCGGCTTCTACGACAAGCTGATGCAGGTCGCCGGCGATTTCAAGGACGTCGGCAAGCGCAGCCGCGGCGTCCCGATGCTCTACGACCTCGACGAGCGGTTTCGCGTGATGGACCGGTTCGAGGACTACCAGCAGATCCTGTCGCTGCCGACGCCGCCGCTCGAAGTCATGGGAAGCCCCGCTCAGGCGACCGACCTTGCGCGGCTCGCCAACGACGGCATGGCGGAACTGGTCGCGCGCCACCCCGATCGCTTCGCGGGCTTCGTCGCGTCGCTGCCGTTCAACGATCCGGAGGCCGCGGTGCGCGAGACGCGCCGCGCCGTGGACGATCTCGGCGCTCGCGGCATCCAGATCTTCTCCAACGTGCAGGGCAAGCCGGTCTCCGCGCCGGAGTTCCTGCCGATCTTCGAGACGATGGCCGCCTACGATCTGCCGATCTGGCTGCACCCGTACCGCGGGGCGGCCTGGAGCGACTACCCCACCGAAGACGCATCCCAGTTCGAGATCTGGTGGACGTTCGGCTGGCCCTACGACACGAGCGTGGCCATGGCGCGCGTCGTGTTCGCCGGCTTGTTCGATCGCTTTCCGACGCTCAAGATCATCAGCCATCACATGGGGGCGATGGCGCCGTACTTCGCGGGGCGCGTCGGGCCCGGGCTGGGACCAGCTCGGCGTGCGCACGTCCGATCAGGATCTGTCGCTGGTGCTGAAGCAGCTCAAGAAGCGCCCGATCGACTACTTCAAGATGTTCTACGCCGACACGGCGCTGTTCGGCGCGTTCGACGCGACCGTGTGCGGCCTGAGCTTCTTCGGCGTCGACCACGTGCTGTTCGCGTCGGACGCACCGTTCGATCCCGAGAAGGGGCCCGAGGTACATCCGCGAGACGATCGACATCATCGATCGCCTGCCCATCTCGGCCGAGGAACGCGAGCGCATCTACTGGCGCAACGCCGCCGCGCTGCTCAAACTCAGCTGACACACGACGATCAACGCAGAGATCGCAGAGCCCGCTGAGATCCTTCTCTGGGCAGTCACGCTGCGATCGTTTTCTCTGCGTGCTCTGCGTGCTCGCGTGCTCTGCGTTGTACGCTCGTGGTGTCAGTTCGCGGCGATGTTGTAGAGGTACCTGAAACCGCGCAGGAACATGTCGTCGCCGACCAGCGCCGGCGACGCGTCGAACCCGTCGTCCAGCGTGTTCTTCGCGATCACCTCGAACGCCGGCCCGTGCTTGATCACGAGCGTCGTGCCCTCGCGGCCGGTGAGGTAGACGCGCCCGTCGGCGCCGACCGGCGACGAGAACACCTCGGCCAGGCCGTCGAGCCGCTGCAGCTGATAGTGCGGCTTGCCGGTCTTCGCGTCGAGCGCCGACAGGATGCCCGAGTTGCTCTTGAGCAGATACAGCACGCCGTCGTACAGGAGCGGAGACGGCACGTACGGGGTGTCGCGGTCCAGCGTCCACGCGATCGCGCTCGAGCCGGTGATGTCGCCGCGCGCGTCGGCCAGACGGATGGCTTTCAGGTTGCTGCCGCGGAAGCCGCTGGCCACGATCACGAGGCCGTCGGCCGCCACCGGCGACGGAATCGGATTCATCGTCGTGCCCGCGCTCTCCCAGACGATCCGGCCGGTCTCCAGGTCGTAGCTGCGCAGCCGGTTCATCCCGTTGGTCACGACCTGCGCGCGCCCCTCGTGTTCGACGACGAGCGGCGTGGCCCAGCTGTCGATCTCGTCGCGCATGGCGCGCCAGACTTCGTTGCCCGTCGTGGCGTCGAGCGCCACGATGAACGACTGACCCTGATGGTCCCAGACGATGACGATGCGGTTGCCGTGCAGCACCGGAGTGCTGCCTTCGCCGAACTGATTCCGCATCTGCTTGTCGCCGAGATCTTTCTGCCAGAGCAGCGCGCCGTCCATGTCGTACGCGAACATGCCCTGAGATTCGAACCACGCGAAGACACGCCGGCCGTCGGTGATTGCGGAGCTCGACGCCCACGTGCCATTGTCCTGGTGCGACCCTTCGTGCGGCCGCACGTCGCCGGCCGTGCGCTCCCAGACGACCTTGCCCGTGCGCCGATCGATGGCGAGCACGACAAACCGGTGCACGTCGCGCGGGTTGACGGCGCCGCGCGGCGCGTGCTGACCGGCGCCGGTGACACCGGCCGGGATCGCGGTCAGGACGAAGACGCGTTCGCCCCACACGACGGGGGAAGACGACCCGCGGCCGGGGATCTCCACCTTCCAGCGGACGTTCTTCGTCTCGCTCCATTCGACGGGGGGAGTCGCATGCCTGGAGATCCCGGTCGCGTACGGGCCGCGCCACTGCGCCCAGAACTGTTCCGCAGCTGGATCAATGGCCGCCCGCACTGACGTGAGCGTGGCGATGACGATCGCCAGAGTGAAAGCCAATCGTTTCATGTTTCCCCAACCGCTATTCGATGGTGCAGCACCGCACGACGATGAACGCAGAGCACGCTGAGCACGCAGAGATTCCTTATCCTCTGGGAACCTTTTCTTTGGGCTGTCACAGTGTTGATCTTCTCTGCGAGCTCTGCGATCTCTGCGTTGTCCGTCGTCTTTTCTAGCTCTTTGGCTTGCCGATCGCGAACAACGAGCCGTCGCCGCGGAGGAAGATCTGCCCGTTCGAAATCGCCGGCGACGCCATCAGCCGCTCGCCGATGTCGTTGCGCGCGATGACCTGCGGCTCGCGCCCCGCGCGCAGCACGATGACTTCGCCCGTCTCGCTGACGAAATAGACCTTGCCGTCCCCGGCCACCGGCGACGCCGAAAACAGGCCGTTGACGCGTTCCTGCCACAGGCGCTTGCCCGTCTCCGCTTCGATGACCGAGATCGCGCCGACGTCGCTCGCCATGTAGAGCAGGCCCGCGTCGTACACGAGCGATGAAATGTAGGGCGCGCCGGTCGGCACCTGCCACACCACGTGCGATGCCGACACGTCGCCGCGGCCGCCGGGCTTCACCGCCATGTATGGGCCGCTCCGATAGCCTCGCGTCATGTAGATGACGCCGTTGCTGAAGGTCGGCGCCGGGATCGGAAACTGATTCGACCCGCCGACGTGCCAGAGGAACGTGCCGGTCCGCGGATCGTACGCGTCAACCCGCTCGCTCGAGTTCACGACGAGCTCCGGACCGCTGCGGCGTCTGCACGACAAACGGCGTGGTGTACGACTGGCGTCCCTTGCCGCGATCGGCCTTCCATTTGTCCTTGCCCGTTTTCTTGTCCACGGCCAGCAGATACGACGCCGGCGCGTGGTCGCACAGCAGGATGAGCGCGTCCTCGTGCAGCGTCGGCGAGCTCGAATGCCCCCAGTTGATGTTGAACGGGGAAATCTCCTGCCCGAGGTGGCGCTGCCAGACGACCTTGCCGCTCATGTCGAGCGCGACGATCTGGCCGGTGCCGAACCACGCGTACACGAGCTGTCCGTCGCTGACCGGGCTCGGCGAGGCGAGATTGTGCTTGTCGTGGACCGACTCGAGCGGGCCCACGGCCTCCATCCGGTGCTGCCAACGCCGTTGTCCCGTGACCCGATCGAAGGCCTCGACCAGGAAGACCACCTTGTCCGACGCCGATCCGCTGGCGGCAATCGAGCGCTCGCCCCGTTCGCCCGCGCCGGCCGCAGCCGCGCCCTGTGCGAGCCGCGGGCCCTGACGGCTCACGCCGGTCCCGATCTGCGACGTCACGAACACGGTGTTGCCCGAGACGATGGGGGAGGAAACGCCGACGCCGCCAAGAGTGGCTTTCCACGCGACGTTCTCCGTGGCGCTCCAGCGCTGCGGGAAGGTCCTTGTCGTCCGCGATCCCCGACCCGTGAGGGCCGCGCCATTGCGGCCAGTCCGCGGCAGACACCGTCGCGCCCACTACCAGCGCCAGGGCCAGACCATATCCAAATCCAGGGGCGCGCATCATCGGCAGTCCTTTCCAAGAAGCAGATTCACGTTAGAAAAGTATAAGGGCACACGAGTCCCGTTAATACGCGCGCTCGTACAGCTCCCGGGCCCCGGTCGAGTCGAAAGGCCGTGGGTTGAACGTGCCAGTCCATTGAGACGCTGCTTCGGAGGCAAGCGTCCCCAAGTCCTGACGTGGCACGCCGATTTCGCGGAGCGTGGCCGGAAGCCCACCCTCGCGCGCCAGCGTATCGAGCCGGCCGGCCAGGAGCGGACCTGGCTGGGCCTGGCTCACCGGGCTGACCGGGCTCCGGACGTCTCCACCGCTCGCAAGATCCAGCAGTTCGCCGTACCGCCCGTCCACGTGGCCGCTGTTCCACCCGACAACATGCGGCAGCATCACGGCGATGGCGATCCCATGAGGCGTCCCGTAGTGTGCCGTCAGGGGGTTGGCGCACGCGTGTGTCGCGCCGAGCATCGACTGCTCGATCGCAATGCCCGCCTGGTGGGCGCCGAGCAGCATCGCACCGCGAGCGTCGAGATCCCCGGGGTCGGCCAGCACCCGGGCATAGTTCCCGTCGAGCAGGCGCCAGGCGTGGCGTGCGAACAGGTCGGAAACCTCCGTCCGCCGCGTGGTCACGAACGACTCGACCGCGTGCGAGAGGGCGTCGTACCCGGCGATCGCGGTCACGGGGCGCGGCTGTGACACGGTGAGCGCGGGGTCGAGAATCGCGACGCGGAACGCGGCCTTCGGATCGCCGCACGCCATCTTCACGTGCGTCTCGGCGTCCGAGATGATCGCGTAGGACTGCGCTTCGCTGCCGGTGCCGGCGGTCGTCGGCACGCCGATCGACGGCAGCATCAGTTGCGTCGCCTTACCGAAGCCCTGGTAGTCGCGCATCGTGCCGCCGTTGGTCAGCACGAAGTTGATGCCTTTGGCGCAGTCGAGGGAGCTGCCGCCGCCGAGCGCCAGCAATGAATCGATCGCGCGTGATGCCGCGTACGCGCGTCCCGCCTCGACCATCCGCGTATCCGGATTGGCGCCGAAATCATGAAATCGGAACGAGACGATGCCGGCGGCGTCGAGCAGCGCCGCGGCCCGGTCCACCATGCCGGATTCCGCGATGCCGCGGTCGGCGACGATCAGCGTCCGGGTGAAGCCCAGCTCACGCGCGAGCGCTCCGAGCCGATCGAGCGATCCTTCACCGAAGACGACGCGGGTTCTGAGCTGAAAGTCGAACGGCCCCATCAGACGCTAGCAGCCCATGGTGAAAGTCTGGCGTCGCACCGAGACGGGCGAGGCGCCCCGATGGCAAGGCGCGACGACGGAGAATACCGGGAGTATTTGACGGAGGAGCAACGCCGCCAGCGGGGATGCATCGCCCGTCGAATGCAGCCAGACTTTCACCATGGGCTGCTAGGACGGGCGTTTCACGTCGTAGGCCCACAGGACGTTCAGGTCGCGGATGTAGAGGCGGCCGTTCGCCACGACCGGATGCGGCCAGGCTTTCGACGGCCCGCGGTCCGGCGCACCGGGCGGCGTAAAGCGTCCCTTCTCGCGATAGCCGGCGGCTGACGGCTCGACGAGCGCGACGTCTCCATTTTCACCGTGCAGATAGAACCGGCCGTCGGCGTACGCCAGCGCGGCCGTCCCGATGCCGCGCTCCTGCCATTTCACTGCGCCCGTCGCGAACTCGACGCACAGCAGGCCCGCGGTGTTGGTGCCGTACAAGTGCCCATCGAGGACGATCGACCCGCCGTTCGCGCCGGGCAATCGCTTCTCGTGATAGACAGGCTGCGCCGTCACCTTGCCTGCCGCCGCGGCAAGCTTGA
The DNA here is from genome assembly GCA_963755195.1 of uncultured Acidobacteriota bacterium. Taxonomy (GTDB): domain Bacteria; phylum Acidobacteriota; class Vicinamibacteria; order Vicinamibacterales; family CAVVIG01; genus CAVQJU01. The sequence goes on from CAVWIZ010000008.1 coordinate 196,334, forward strand.
CGAGCGCGCCCCCTCCCTGGGCCGTGGCGTTGTAGACGTCGCCGCCGCTCACGACCGCCGTCGGAATGTTGGCGGCGCTGCCTTCGGCGGTCCGGTTGTCGCGCCAGAGGAAGGCGCCGGTCCGCGCATCCACACCGACCAGGCCCTTCTGCAGGAACGTCACGTACTGCTTCACCCCACCTGTGTTCGCAATCGCGATCGAGGCGTACCCCGCGGTCTCGTTGCCCGGGACGACCGACCGCCAGATCTCAGCGCCGGTCCGCTTGTTGAGCGCGACCAGGGACGTGCGGCCGCCCGGCGTGACGACGAGCGTGTCGCCATCCACGAGCGGCGACTCGGAATACGCCCACTCGCCGGGCTCGCCGCCGAAGTCGGCGCGGAGATTCTTCTTCCACCGCACCTGGCCCGACGCCAGGTCGAGCGCGACGAGATCGCCGTCCGACCCGAGCGCGTACAACACGCCGGCCTCGATCGTCGGCGTGGATCGCGCGCCGGGATACGACGGCGACTGCTGGGGGTTCCCGACCTTGCCGATGCGGGTGGACCACACGACCTTGCCGTCGCCGGCGTTCAGGGCCCGCACGTACTCGTTCGGCAAGCCCTCGTTGGTGACCAGATACAGGCGATCGCCGACAACCGCGGGCGTCGAATAGCCGCCGCCTGCGTTGTCAATCCGCCATAGCAGCTTCGGACCCGCCGCGGGCCACTGCTGAAGCAGGCCGGTCTCGGTGGAAATACCGGTGCGCTGCGGCCCGCGCCACTGCGGCCAGTCGGCCGCGCTGCCGACCAGAGAGAGGAACATCACAACCGCGACCGATGCAACCGGCACTAGGCTTCGCTTGCTCATAAAGTGGCTCTCCGTCTATTCAGGCGACACTAGCCACGAAGTCACAAAAGCACGAAGCCGATCTAATAGGTTCGTGCCTTCGTGTCTTCGTGGTTGCCTTTTGACCTGTCTCCGCGTGCTCTGCGATCTCTGCGTTGATCGTCGTCAATCCGTCGTCGTCAATCCGGCAATGCTTCGCGTTTCGGTTCCGGCAGCCACATGCAGGCCACCACGCCGATGATGTATGCGGCGGTTCCCACCAGCGCCGCCGCGTACGCCAGCCGTATCGGCAGCGCGGCGCCAGGCATCGCGCTGACGAGCTGCGTCGTGAGCAGCGCGGCGGATGTGCCGATCATGCGTCCACCGACGTTCGCGGCAAAACTTTCTCCGGTGCCGCGCAGGTAGGTCGGGTAGACGCGCGGCAGATAGTTTCCCCAGTAGCTGAACTGCGCGATGGTCGTCAGCCCGACGACGAAAATTCCCCAACGCGCCAGAGAGACGCTGCCCGTTGCGGACAGGACGAAGACGACCGGCAGCAGGATGAGACCGGGCAGCTGGAAGATTCGCAGGAGCCGGCGCCGGCCCACGATGCGGACGGCCAGAAACGCCAGGAGCAGCCGGCCGGTGAGGCCTCCCATCTCCTGAAACGACTGGACGGTGCCGATGATCTGCTCCTGCGCCACCGGCAGCAGCGACCGCACTTCCGCGAGGCCAGGCACGATGCGCGGCATCTGCTGAATGGCGCCGAACGCGGCGGCGTAGGCGCACGCCATCATCACCGTCGTCACGATGGTCGTCGTGCGGAACTGCGGGTGGAACAGCTCGCCGATGCTCGGACGTTTGAGCGTGCCGGCCTTCTTCTTCTGTTGCCAGACCGGCGACTCCGGAAGGAACGGCCGGATGAGGATCAAGGGAAGCGCCGGGATGACGCCGGACATCAGCGTGTAGCGCCACGCCTCGTGCCCGCCCGCGATCTCGGGCAGGTTGTGGCTGTAGGTCACGATCAGGTAGTAGGCGCCGGTCGCCGCGACGCCGCCGAGCGAACCGAACGCCTGTGTGTAGCCGATGAGGGCTTCGCGCTGCTTCGCGTCCGGGAACAGCTCCGCCAGCCAGGCCACGGCGGCCACGAACTCCACGCAGACGCCGACGAACGTGCAGCAGCGCCAGAAGAGCAGCCAGCCGACGGACGTCGAAAACCCGGCCAGCAAGCGCCGAGAACGCGTAGAGCAGGATGCTCCAGGTGAGCACGCGCCGCCGGCCGAAGAGATCGGTGAAATAGCCGCCGAGCAGCCCGAAGATGCCGCCCGCGACCGCCGGGATGAACTGCACGAAGCCGACCCATTCGTTGACGAGCGGGCTGTTCCGCGGCACGGCCAGCAGTTCGCTGAGCGCCGGCCGGACGATCAGCGGCAGCATCAGCAGCTCGTAGGCGTCGAAGAAGAAGCCGATGGCCGCGATGATCGCGATCAGCCACTGGACCAGGCTGAGACGCGGCGCGGCTTCGGAGTGGGCAGTAGCCATGAGACCTCGTGGTTGAGTCGCAGCCGTCCGTTAGCGCAGGGTGATGATAGCCGTGTTTCCCATTGGCTATACTACGAACCCATGCAGGAGTCTTTACACGTCGACCGACATCGCCGGTCGGACCGACGCTCGGCCCGCGCGACACTCGACGCGTGGGTGCGCGAAGTCGTCAACTGGCATTTCGATCCGGCCACGGGCTGCCCGTTCTGGCTGGAGTACGCGACGAAGCTCGGCTGGGATCCGCGCCGCGAGATCCACGGCTTCGACGATCTCGAAGCGCTTCCCGGAGTTCCAGGACGAATGGCTGCGCGGCGGCCCGGTCCAGCGCTGGATTCCGAAGGGGTTGGCCGGAAAGCCCGTCTTCGTGTTCGAGACCGGCGGCACGACCGGCACGCCCAAGACCCGCGTCGGCCTCGAGGATTTCCGGACCGACTACGAGATCTTCAGCGAGACGCTGCCCGACGAGCATTTTCCGCGGGGCTCCAACTGGCTGATGCTCGGGCCGTCGGGGCCGCGGCGGCTCCGTCTGTCGGTCGAGCATCTGGCGCAGTATCGCGGCGGCGGCATCTGCTTCTGCGTCGATCTCGATCCCCGCTGGGTCATCAAGCTGATCAAGAAGGGGTGGACCGAGCACCTGCAGGCCTACAAGGATCACGTCATCGATCAGGCGGTCACGATCCTCCAGGCGGGCCACGACATCCGCTGCATGTTCGCGACGCCCAAGCTGCTCGAGTCGCTGGCGCTCCGCCTCGAGTCGATGGGCACGAGCATCGGCAAGATGGGCATCACGGGAATTTTCTCGGGCGGCACGGAGTTCACGCCGCAGTGGAACCGCTTCGCGCACGAGGAGCTGCTCGACGGCGCCTACATGACGCCGACCTACGGCAACACGCTGATGGGTCTGGCGGCGAGCGCGCCCAGCGGTCCGCACAACCACTACAAGATCGCCTACTACGCGCCGCAGCCGCGCGCGGCCATCGAGGTCGTCGATTTCGACGATGCCGACAAGGTGGTCGGGTACGGGCGAGACCGGCCGCGTCAAGCTGACGACGTTGACGAAGGAGTTCTTCGTGCCGGGCTTTCTCGAGCGCGACGAAGGCGAGCGCGAGCCGCCGTTCGAGAAGTACCCGTGGGACGGCATCAGCGGCGTCCGGCCGTACCGCGGCTTCGCGTCCACGACGACCGTCGGCGTGTACTGACGATGCAACTACTGAAAATGCAACCACGAAGTCACGAAGTCACGAAGAATCAGAACAAGACTTCGTGGTTGCGTTCTGATCGGACTCGATGATCAATCTTCCCATTCTGCGCTGGGGCCAGCCGTACACGAGCATGGACGTGGACGAGGTCGTCCACTTTGCCGACCGGCGAGCCGATTGCCCGCGTCAGCCGCGCCAACGGCGGCATGATCCAGCGCGACATGCGCAAGGCGCAGCGCGCGCGCGACGTGCTGCGCGAGATCCCCATGGACGAGCTGATGGCGCGCGTGGGCGCCGCCGGCGAGCTCTACATCGAACGCGACGCTGCCGATGGGCGACGGCACGCAGACGCCCGACGAGTTCGCGCGGGCGCAGTCGGCCACCACCGGGCTGCCCGAGCACATGTGCCGCGCGAACATGAAGAAGAACGCGTTCGTGCTCGCCGAGATGCGCAGCATCCTGACGTCGCTGACGCGCGGCCTCGACTTCGACGTGCTGTGCGCGCGGCTACGGCGAAGAACGCGGCGTGCCGATCAGCTACCAGGCGCAGAGCCCGGTCGTCGGCCTGGTGCTGCCGTCCAACTCGCCGGGCGTGCACACGCTCTGGCTGCCGGTCATCCCGCTGCAGATCGGCCTCGTGCTCAAGCCCGGACCGCAGGAGCCGTGGACGCCGTACCGGATGGCCGAAGCCTTCTTTCAGGCCGGCATTCCGCGCGAGGCGATCTCCGTCTATCCGGGACTGGGCGACGTCGGCGCGGCGGTGCTCGACAGCTGCGGCCGCAGCCTGATCTTCGGCGGGCACCGCGACGGTCGATCGCTATCGCGGCAATGCCGGCGTCCAGGCGCACGGCCCCGGCTTCTCGAAGATCGTGATCGGCGACGACCAGGTCGACCACTGGGAGACGTTCCTCGACGTGATGGTCGACAGCGTGTTCCTCAACAGCGGGCGCGGCTGCATCAATTGCTCCGGCATCTGGGCCAGCCGCCATACGCGCGAGATCGCCGAGCGCCGTCGCCGAGCGGCTGGCGGCGATCCGGCCGCTGCCGCCCGACGATCCGGACGCCAGCCTCGCGGCGTTCACGGTGCCCGGCGTCGCCGACGCCATCTCGCAGGCGATCGACGCCGACCTGCAGACACCCGGCGTGACCGACGTCACGGCGCGGCATCGCGACGTGCCGCGCGTGGTCAAGCAGGGCGCGCCGACTACCTGCTCCCGACCGTCCTGCACTGCGACTCGCCCGACGCTCCGGCGGCGCAGAAGGAGTACATGTTTCCGTTCGTCACCGTCGTCTAGTGCCCGGAAGACCAGATGCTGCAGAAGATCGGGCCGACGCTCGTGTGCACGGCCGTCACCGAGAAGCCGGAGCTGCGCGCTCGGGTTCATGGACGCCACCCACATCGACCGGCTGAACTTCGGTCCGGTGCCGACGATTCAGCTGAACTGGCGGCAGCCGCACGAAGGCAACCTCATCGACTTCCTGTTCCGGGCACGCGCGTTTCAAACGGCCGAACTCTAGCCGTAGTGGGTTTTTGTCATTTTTCAAATGCAACCACGATTCTTCTTCGTGTTTTCGTGTCTTCGTGGCAGATCCTGGCTTTACAGACCAGCGAGAAGCGCCGCTAGAAGGGTTCTGCGTTGAGGATCCTGTCCATCACCGCCGGCGCCGCGGGGATGTACTGCGGGAGCTGTCTGCGGGACAACGGGCTCGCCGTCGAGCTCATCGCCCGCGGGCACGAGGTCACGCTCCTGCCGCTTTACACGCCTACCACCACCGACGAAACCAACGTCAGCCGCGATCGGGTGCTGTTTGGCGGGATCAGCATCTACCTGCAGCAAAACGTCGCGCTGTTCCGGCACACGCCGCGATTTCTCGACAAGTGGTGGGATTCGCCGGGCGTGATCAGAACGCTGGCCAGCCGCTCGATTTCCACCGATCCGAAGCTGCTCGGCGATCTGATGATCTCGATGCTCGAAGGACGCAGTGGCGTCCTGCGGAAGGAGTTCGAGAAGCTCCTGGACTGGCTCGCCGGCGAGCCGATGCCCGACGTCATCAACCTGCCGAATTCGCTGCTCATCAGCCTGGCGGGGCCGCTGCGCGAGGCGCTCAAGCGGCCGATCTGCTGCACGCTCCAGGGAGAGGATCTTTTTCTCGACGGCCTGATCGAACCGTATCGCCAGCGAGCGCTCGAGCTGATCCGCCGTCAGGTGCCAGACGTGGATCGCTTCGTCGCCGTGAGCGAGTACTACGTCCCGGTGATGTCCCAGCTGCTGCACATTCCGGCGGACCGCATGGCCGTCGTGCCGCTCGGCATCAAGCTCGACGGCTACGAGCGCCACAAGGCAGACGACGACGTGTTTCGCGTCGGCTATTTCGCGCGGATTGCGCCGGAGAAGGGTCTGCACGAGCTCGCCGAGGCCTACGTGTTGTTCAGGCGGACGTACGCCCGGGGCGCGCGTACGTCTCGAGGCGGCCGGATACCTGTCACGCGCACAGGAGCCGTACCTCGAAGAGGTGCGGCAGATGCTCGATCGTGCGGGACTCGCCGCCGAGTTCACGTACCACGGCGCCGTCGATCGCACCGGAAAGCTCGCGTTCCTGGGCTCGCTGGACCTCCTGTCGGTGCCGGCGCCGTACGACGAGCCGAAAGGCGTGTTCATGCTCGAGGCGATGGCGAGCGGCGTGCCGGTGGTGCAGCCGCGGCGCGGGGCGTTCACCGAGGTCGTCGAGAAGACCGGCGGCGGGCTGCTCGTGGCCCCGGACGATCCCGCCGCCCTGGCCGACGGGTTGTACCGCCTCTGGCACGATCGGGATCTGAAGAAGACGCTCGGGGAACGGGCGTTCGAGGGCGTGCGGGCTCATTACGGCATCGCCCATTCCGCCGATCGAATGCTCGCGGTTTACGAGAGCGTCACGTCGTGAGCCTTCACGTCTCCAACCTCACCAAGCACTACCCGACGCCGCGAGGTCCGCTGACGGTGCTGTCGGACGTGTCCTTCTCGCTCTCGCCTGGCGAAGCCGCCGCCGTGATGGGACCGTCGGGCGCCGGCAAGAGCTCGTTGCTCTATCTGCTCGGCGCGCTCGAGCCGCCGTCGGCCGGGACGATCCTGCTCGACGGCGTCAATCCGTTCCTGCTGGGCGCCGACGACCTGGCGGCGTTCAGAAACACGTCGATTGGCTTCGTCTTCCAGGACCACTGCCTGCTGCCGCAGTGCTCGGTGCTCGAGAACGTCCTGATCCCGACGTTTGTCGCGCCCCAAGCCGACCGCGACACCGAGCGGGCCCGCGAGCTCGTCGATCGCGTGGGGCTCGGCGACCGCATCGACCACCGACCGGGCGAGCTGTCGGGCGGCGAGCGGCAGCGGGTCGCGATCGCGCGGGCGTTGATCCGAAAGCCGCGTCTCCTGCTGTGCGACGAGCCCACGGGCAACCTCGATCGCGCATCGGCCGACAACGTGGCGGAGCTCCTGCTCGATCTCCATCACGCCCAGAACGCGATCCTGATTGTCGTGACGCACAGCCAGCCGCTCGCCTCGAGGTTTTCGACGCGATTCGAGTTCACCGACCACCAGCTGACACGGGCGTGACGGCCAGACACCTCGCGATCCGGGCCCTCCTGTTCTACCGCCGCACCAATGCGGCCGTGGTGCTGGGCGTCGCGACCGCCGTGGCGGTGCTGGGCGGAGCGTTGCTCGTCGGCGACTCTGTCCGGGACAGTCTCCGGGATCTCGTGTTGAATCGCCTCGGCCGCACCGATCAGGTCGTCGTCTCGTCCGGGTTCTTCCGCGAGGCGCTGGCTGCCGACATCGCGGCAGACGATGCGTTCATGCCGTCGTTCGGGTCGATCGCTCCGCTGATCATCGTCGAGGCGGTGGTGGGCGATCAGACGACCGGGCGGCGCGTGTCGCGGGTGCCGGTGTACGGCGTGGATGAGCGCTTCTGGCGCTTCCACGGGATGCCGCGCCCGGGGTGGGAAGCCCGGCGCGAGGCGCTCCTCAGCGCCGCGCTCGCCGACGAGATCGGCTCGGCGGCCGGCGGCGCTGTGCTGCTGCGCATGGCCCGGCCCTCGGCCGTGCCGGTCGAATCGCTGCACGGACGAAAGGATGATCTTGGCCGCACGCTGCGGTTCGGCGTGCAGGCGGTGGTGGGACCGGCCGAGCTCGGAGAGTTCTCGCTGAGGCCGCAGCAGGGGCGTGTGCGCGCCGTCTTCGTCCCTTTGCGACGACTGCAGCTCGACCTCGACCTCGCCGGCCGCGTCAACACGCTGCTGGTCTCGACGCCGGAGAGGGCGTCGCTCACCGGGCCTCGATCAGATCCCGCCCGGCGGCCGACGCTCGAGGCGATCGTCAGGCGGAGGGCGACGCTCGACGATCTGGGCCTGACGGTGCGGCCCATCGAGGCCACCCACACCATCGCCGTCGAGAGCGCCGCCGGCCTGCTCGATGCCGCGCAGGCGGCCGCGGCGGAACGCGCCGCGAGGGAGACCGGGAGCCAGCCCCGCAGCGTCTTCACCTATCTCGCCAACACCCTTCGCAGCAACCATCGCGAGGTTCCCTACTCACTCGTGACCGCGGTTGATTCGGACAGCATGCCTGGCCTCGCGCCGTCAGCCGACCCGCGATCGCCAATCGTCATCAACGACTGGACGGCTCGCGATCTCGGCGCACGTGTCGGCGACCCGCTGACGCTGGAGTACACCGCTCTGGGAAGAGCCGGGCCGGCTGGTCACCCGGTCGGCCGACTTCCGGATTGCCGCGGTCGTGCCGATTCAGGGGGGCGCGGCCGATCGGACGCTCGCGCCGGTCTATCCAGGGATCAGCGACTCGGACACGCTGGCGGACTGGGATCCGCCGTTTCCAATCGACCTGCGGCGCGTCCGCCGAATCGACGAGGACTACTGGAAGCAGTACCGCACGACGCCAAAGGCGTTCGTGCCGCTCGACGTCGGGCAGCGCCTGTGGCGCTCGCGCTACGGCGACCGCACGTCGGTCCGCGTCGCGCCGCCGCCCGGCCAACCGCTGATGGAAGAGCGCGATCGCTACGCGGCACGGCTGCGCGACGCCATGGATCCCCTGTCGGCCGGCCTGTCGGTGAGAGACGCGCGCGCCGACGGCCTGGCCGCGTCGCGCGGGGCGACCGACTTCGGGGAGTACTTCACCTACTTCAGTTTCTTTCTCGTGGTCTCGGCGCTGCTCCTCGCGTCGCTGTTCTTCAGGCTCGGCGTCGAGCAACGCGCGCGCGAGATAGGGCTCCTGCGCGCGGTCGGCTATACGACCGGACGTATCCGCCGCCTCTTCGCCGTGGAAGGCCTCGTTCTGACGGCGATCGGCAGCGCGATCGGGATTGCCGGGGCCGTCGGCTACGCGTCCATCATGATTGCGGGCCTGGGCTCGTGGTGGAGCGGCGCGGTCGGTACCAACGCGCTCCAGCTTCACGTTTCCTCGTCATCGCTCGCGGCCGGCGCCGCCGGGGTGACGGTCACCGCGCTGGCGTGCGTCTGGTGGACATTGCGCGGGCTGTCGCGCGTCTCGGAACGCCGGCTCCTCGCGGGCATGCTGGCCGCGGATGTGCCGGTGGCGCCGGAGGCACGGCGATCGCGATCGTCGATCGTCGGCGCGGCCGGCTTCGGCGCCGTCGGGATGGCGCTGCTCGCGGCAAGCGCCGCGAATGCGATTGACCAGTCAGGGGCATTCTTCGGCGCGGGCACCTCGCTGCTCGTGGCGTGCCTGTGCCTGCTCGCGTTCACGCTGCGCCGGCCCGCCCGCCGGCCCCTCCAGGGACGCGGGTGGTGGTCGGTCTGCAGCCTGGGATGGCGGCACGCCGCCGATCGCCCGGGCCGCAGCGTCCTCGTGGCCGCCGTGATCGCAGCGGCCACCTTCATCCTGATCTCGGTCGATGCGTTTCGGCGAGACGCGCCGCCGCCGGCCGATCGCCGCTCCGGCGTCGGAGGGTACGCGACGCTGGTCGAGCTGCTCGTGCCGCTGGCTCATGATCCCAACGGGCGCGACGGGCGCGAGGCACTCGGCCTCACGCAGTTTCAGAACACGCGCGTCGAGCCCTTCCGCATGCGGCCGGGCGATGACGCGAGCTGTCTGAACCTGTACGAACCGGCCACGCCCACGATTCTGGGGGCCAGGCCCGCGTTCATCGACTCGGGGCGTTTCGCCTTTCAGAGCACGCTGGCCGCGGGCGATGCCGAGCGCGCGAACCCATGGCTGCTGCTCAATCGACGCTTTCCGGACCCGGGACTCGTGATTCCTGTCATCGCCGATGCCAACTCCATGACCTACGTGCTGCACAAGCGGCTGGGCGAGGATCTCGTGATCGATCGCGGCGGACAGCCTGTCCGGCTGCGTCTCGTCGCCGCGCTCGCCGACAGCGTGCTTCAGAGCCAGGTGGTGATGTCGGAGGCGAGTTTCCTGACGCTTTTTCCGGACCAGGAGGGCTATCAGTTCCTGCTCGTCGAATCAGTCTCGAGCGAGGCTTCCCGAATCGCCGCGGCGATCGAAGACGGCGCGCGCGATCTTGGCGCGGACGCCGTTTCCACATCAGACCGGCTGGCCGAGTATCATCGCGTCGAGAACACGTACATCTCGACGTTTCAGACGCTCGGCGGCCTGGGTTTGCTCGTCGGCACGATCGGTCTGGCGGCCGTGCTGCTGCGTAATGTCCTCGAACGACGCCGCGAGCTCGCGCTGCTCGGAGCCGTCGGTTACCGCCGGTCGCACCTGTTCGCGATCGTGCTCGCCGAGAACGTCCTGCTGCTCGTGTGTGGGCTGGCCATCGGCACGCTGTGCGCGCTTGTCGCCGTGGCGCCCGCCGTCCTCGATCGCGGCGGCTGGATGCCGATGCGCGCCGGCGGATGGCTGCTGCTCGGTGGCGTGTTCATCGCCGGTTTGCTATCGTCAATGGCGGCGACGCACGCGGCCCTTCGGACGCCGCTCCTGGGCGCGCTTCGGGCGGAGTGAAGAATTCATGATCAAGCCAACCGCATTGACCCTGTTTCTGCTCTGTGGCGCGACGGCCGGGTTGTCGGCCGAAAACTGGCCGCAGTGGCGTGGCCCCTCGCTCAATGGCCTGAGCGGCGAGAAGAACCTCCCGGTGCGGTGGTCGCCGACCGAAAACGTCACCTGGAAACTGCCGATGCCCGCCTGGTCGGGATCGAGTCCCATCGTCTGGGGTGACCACGTTTTTCTGAACGTCGCGGACGGCCGCGAGATGCATCTCTGGGCCATCGATCGCCAGCGCGGCGCCGCGCTCTGGAAGCGGCTTCTCGGCGGCGGCGACGCGCGGATGATGAAGCAGAACATGTCATCCCCGTCGCCGGTCACAGACGGACGGCACGTCTGGGTGATGACGGGCACCGGCATCCTCAAGGCATTCGATTTCGCCGGCAGAGAGATTTGGACGCGCGACATCCAGCAGGAGTACGGACGCTTCGGCCTGCAGTGGGGATACGGCTCCTCGCCCCTGCTCCACGACGAAGCGCTGTACGTGCAGGTGCTGCACGGGATGACCACCGACGCGCCCTCCTATGTGTTGAGGATTGACAAGGCCACCGGAAAGACCGTCTGGCGGGTGGAGCGGCCGACGCGGGCGCGCTTCGAGTCGCCCGATGCCTACACCACGCCGGCGCTGGTGCGCGCCGGCGGCGCCACCGAGATCGTCATCACCGGCGGCGACGTCGTCACCGGTCACGATCCGGCAACCGGCAAGGAACTGTGGCGCGCCGGCGGCCTCAACCCGTACGACGAGGGCAACTACCGGATCGTGGCCTCCTCGGTCGTCTACGGCGACGTGATTTATGCGTCTTCGCGCGAGCGCCCGATGCTGGCGCTCAAAGCCGGCGGGCGCGGCGACGTCACGAAGTCGCATCTGGTGTGGTCGTTCCCCAACGGACCCGATGTCCCGACCCCCGTCACCGACGGGACATACCTCTACGTCGTCAACGATCGCGGAATTGTCTGGTGTCTCGATGCGAAAACCGGCAAGGAGGTTTACGGCCGGACACGCATCAAGACGGGAACATATAGCGGCTCGCCGGTGCTTGCCGATGGAAAGCTGTATGTCACCAACGAAGACGGCGTGACGGTTGTCTTCAAGGCCGGACCGACGTTCGAGCTGCTGGCGGAAAACGACCTCGACGACTACAGCCTCAGCTCGCCCGCGATTTCTGACGGCCAAATCTTCATCCGCACGAGCAAGTTTCTCTACGCCATCGGCCAGCGCCGCGTCGAGGCTCGCCCCTAGCTCGCGACGCCTACTGTTTCGGGAGGGCGAAACTGAGGATCAGATCTCCTCCCCTTCGACCTCGGTCGCCTCCACCCGAGGCCACCGTGACGAATTCCTCGCCGTTCACCATGTACACCGCGGGCGACGAAAAAATTCCGGAACCGGTGTTGAACTTCCAGAGCAGGTCGCCGGTCTTGGCATCGTAGGCAAAAAAGTACCCGGCGATATTGCTGCCGGTCCCGACAAACACCACGCCACCGGCGGTGACGACCGATCCGGCCTGGCCGTAGCCTTCGAAGTTGCGCTGCCACACCAGTTCTCCCGTCGTCGGATCGAAGGCCGAAAAGTACCCTCGCGCGGGACGGCCGGAATTCAAGGGACTGTCGATGGCCGCCACGTAGAGCAGTCCTGTCCGCGGGCTGTAGGCAATCGGACTGTAGTTCGCGCCGCCGCCGGTTCCGGGTGCGCTGATCTGGTTCGGACCCGGAGGCGTGAAGTGCGGCACCAGCTTCCGCGCCTCGAGCTGGGACGGCGGGATATCCAGCGGGAACACCGGACACACGGGACTCATCGGCTGTCCATTGGCCTTGAGCGGAATGGGCTGCGTCGGCCACGGTTGCTCTCCGGGACGCGTCGTTTCCGTCGGCACCGGCGTTTCCTTGACGCCGTGGACCGGCTGTCCGGTCTCGCGGTTCAGGATGTACAGGTAGCCGTTCTTGCTCGCCTCGGCGAGCGCCTGACTCGCTGTCCGCGAACCTGCATGTCAAACAGCGTCGGTGGACCGCCGGAGTCGTAGTCCCAGACGTCGTGGTGGGTCTGCTGAAAGTGCCACTTGAGCTCGCCCGTGCGCAGAGTGAGCGCGATGATGGAATCGGAGAAGAGGTTGGTCCCCGCTCTCTTGGTGCTGTCGCCGAAGGGATTACCCACCGCGACATACAGCAGGCCCAACTCGGGATCGATCGACGGCGTTTCCCAGATTCCGCCGCCATTGCGTTCGCCGCCCACCCAGGTGGGACCGGCAATCGCCCAGCCCTGATCCTTTTCGTCCTGCGGGACAGTGTTGAAATGCCAGAGGACCTTGCCGGTTTTCGCATCGACGGCCAGCACATGACCGCCGGGAATGTGGCTTTCGCTGCGCGTGCTGCCGATGTAGAGAACGCCGTTGTACACCTGGGGCGCGGTCGTGAACCAATACCCGATGCTGATGGCGGTCTTCACGATCCGGGTATCGCGAATGGAGCACGTCAAGAATGACGCTCGCCTGGCCGTCCTTGCCGAAAGTTTGAACGGGTTTTCCGGTCTTCGCGTCGAGCGCGAACAGGAAGGAGCCCGCCGCCGCATAGATGACGCCCTCCGCATAGCAGACGCCCCGGTTGCGGAAGATGTAGCCGGTTCCAATGAGACTCGTCACGTCGTAGGTCCACAGCAGATGGCCGTCCGCCGCATCGAGCGCGTAGACGCTCCCGCGGGCATCGGTCACGTACATCATGCCGTCGACGACGACCGGCGTCGTCTGGTTGCTGACGCCGTCGATGACACCGTGCTGAAAGAGCCATCGCGGGCTGAGCGACTTGACGTTCGACGTGTTGATCTGGTCCATCGCCGAGAACCGACTGCCGGCCAGATCGAGGTTGTGGAGCGGCCAGTTCACCGTGGTCACGGCCCGGCGCTGCGCGGGCGCCGAGGATGCGTGCACGAGCACGAGCGTCGCGATGCCGAGAACGGCAACGACTTGTGGCTTCATGGGCAGTTCCCTCTTCGAGCGTCGATCAGGAACCGAATGATATATCGGCTTGGCGTGCACATGCAGCCGCGCGATCGAGCAGCAGGTCGTTGGACGTCGGTGGACGGCCTATGAAGAAACGGGGACGCTCGACGCGCCGAGGTGACACTCGACGATGTCGAAGAGCTCATCCGCCTGAATTGGCTTCGACAGGTACCCGTCCATCCCTGCCGTCAGGCAGCGTTGCTCGTCGCCCTTCATCGCATGGGCGGTCATCGCGACGATCGGGAGATGAGACCGAGTGCCTTGCTCCCGTCTGCGAATGATGGCGGTGCATTCGAAACCGTCCATCTCCGGCATCTGGACGTCCATGAGCACACAGCCGAAGCCCGTGAACGCCTCCTTCTCCAATATCGCAAGCGCTTCCCGCCCGTTGTTCGCCACCGTCACGGTGTGCCCGCGCTTCTCGAGCAGGCGTCTTGCCAGGAACTGGTTGACGAGATTGTCCTCGATCAGAAGAACGCGGCCGGTCGGGCGCGTCTCACGGAGAGAGTGGCGCGTGACCACCGCTGGCCGGGTGGCGTCGGCAGACTGGATACCCAATGCCAGCAGGATGGCGCCGCGCAGTTCCGAGCGCTTGATCGGTTTGGTGAGATAGGCGGCGATGCCCAGGTCCCGGCACCGGGCGGCGTCACCCGGCTGGCCCGCCGACGTGAGCATGAGGATGGTGGCGCCGGCAATGGCCGGATCCTTCCTGATGCGCTCGCAGAGGGTAAAGCCATCCGTCTCCGGCATCTGCGCGTCGGTCAGCACGAGACCGAAAGGTCTTCCCGATTGCTGTGCAAATCGCACCGCGGCGAGCGCTTCGGACGAATTGGCCACCAGCGTGGGAATCATGCGCCATCCGATGAGCATGCCTTCCAGCACGCGCCGGTTGGTTGCGTTGTCGTCAACGACGAGCACGGGCAGACCTTGCAGATCGACCGCGCCAGGAACCGCCGCCACGACGGCGGGGGCGTTCACGAGCGCGAAATGCGCGGTGAAGTGAAAGGTGCTTCCACGGCCGGACTCGCTCTCCACGGAGAGGCGCCCGCCCATCAACTTCACAAGCTGCGATGAGATGGTCAGGCCGAGTCCGGTGCCGCCGTACGTGCGCGTCGTCGAGCCGTCGGCCTGCGTGAACGCTTCGAAGACACTTTCCTGACGGTCGAGCGGGATACCGACGCCCGTGTCGCTCGACCGCGAAGTGCAGCACCACGTCCGGGGACGTCGCCGCTTCCATGGTGACGCGAAGCACGACCTCGCCGTGGTGCGTGAACTTGATGGCGTTGCCGAGCAGGTTGACGAGAATCTGGCGCAGGCGTCCGGGGTCGCCTCGGAGCGTCCGCGGCACCGTCCGCGCTGACATCCACGATCAGCTCGAGGCCCTTCTGGTGAGCCCTCGAACGCCACGGTGTTGGCCGTGTCGCCGATGGCGTCGCGAGGCTTGAACTCGATCGGGTCGAGCTCGAGCTTGCCCGCCTCCATCTTCGAGAAGTCCAGGATGTCGTTGATGACGGTCAGCAGCGCGTCGGCCGACGACTTGACGATCCGCAGGTATTCCCGCTGTTCGGGCGTGAGTTCGGTGTCCAGCACGAGATCGGTCATGCCGATGACGCCGTTCATCGGCGTCCGAATCTCGTGACTCATGTTGGCCAGGAACTCGCTCTTGGCGCGGTTCGCGGCTTCGGCGGCGTCTTTGGCCATTCGCAGCTCCTGGTTCGTGTGCTGAAGCTGCACGGTTTGTGAGTGTGCGCGTTGCGCCAGGTGAATGGTCCACCCGACGATCGTCGCCAGCGCGCACCCGCCGCCGAGGGCGACGATGGACAGCGGGGCAAACGGGGCCTGTCCCGCCGCCAGGAGCGCTTGCCATAAGCCGGCCGCGCCCGTGGCGACGCCGATCGCCATGCTGATCGGCAACCACCTCGGAGAGCCGGCCGACTCTGCTTCGAGCGGCCACGCGAGCGCCACAATCCCGCACCCCAGGAAACCGAGGCCGACCGCGGTGTGGAGTGCGATCCGCGTGAAGTCGCCCCAGCCGAAGGCGTCGCTCGAGCCGAGCGCAAAACTCATCGTGCTGGCAACCCCAACCGCCGCGATGATCGATCCGTTCAGGCCCAACACGAACGCGGACCGTTTCAATCGGCTTGCGGGCGCCAGCATCAGCCCGACGGAGGCCAGCGTGAAGCACATCGCGGAGACCGGCGCCATCCGTCCGGGGCTCGACAACTGGACGGTGATGTAGGACGACCCCAGGATCTGGTCGATCCCGAGGTCCACGCGGAAGACGAATTGAATGAGGGTCAGAAAACCGATACCGCCGGCCATCGTCCCGAACACGGCGACCAGCCAACGTGGTCCGCCGAGAGCAACCAGGAACAACATCAGGCCACACAGCACGAAGCACGCGGCGGCATTCCGCGTCATGGGGGGCAGTTGTGGGAGAACCTGAACCACCCTGGGACTGTGCAAGAGCCAACCGGCCAACACGGCCGAACCCAGGGCGATGATGAACAGCGCCGACGCTTCCGCCACGCGCAACGGCCATGGTCTCAAACGGATCGATACCGCCTGCATTGTCCACAACCCTACGACGTTGTCGGGAATGCGAGAGTGCGCTATTGCACACACTCGCGGCTCGCGAACGCGATCGGTCGTTCGAGCGCGTTGCTCTCGAGTCGACGATCGCGAACTCCCCCTCGCCGATGCAACGATTCACCGGTGAATCCGCCAGTCGTGCCATGCAACAATGTCGTTCGACGCGAGCTGTTAGACATAAATGTCACATGACGTGTGCAGTCCGTATCGCCGGCGTCCACCGACAACCTGCGTGATCTCAGGGAGATAGAGCGATGGACTGGCGTACTGCCCAGAGGCATATGGATTGCTGTTAAGATAGTCATGTTGCCCGCCTCTGATGCCAACGAGCTGCTCCGACAGCTGACAGACGAACTGGAGAACTTCGAGGACATCGCCAGATACCTCCTTCCGCAGCCGGGTGAATTGCCCCGGCTCAAGTGGATCGACGTGTACGGCGGGACTCGCGCGCTCAACGGTTCGGTGGGCGGCGATCACATCATCTACGTCGACTTCAAGCAACGGTTCGATCTCGACGGCCCGCATCGAGCGCGCCCTCGACGAAGGCAAGCCGGAAGTTGCCGAGAATCTCAAGCGTTGCCAGCGGACGGCCGGCGTCGCCCTCCTCGACGTGTCGGGACACCGCGTCACCGATGCGCTGCTGGCCGCGATGCTCCACCAGGCGTTTCTGCTCGGGTCGATCTACGAGCTCGACATGTTCGGACAGATCACCAAGCGGCTGTTCGAGAACCTGAACACGCGGTTCTACAGATCGTCGGGCTCGCACAAGTTCGTGTCGATGATCTACGGCGAGATTTCCGAGGATTCCCGCTTCCGGTTCCTTTCCGCCGCGCAGCCCTTTCCGATCGTCTTCTCCAGGCAGCACGACCGGCTTCATGGACGTCGATCCCAGCGTCTGCGTTTCGTTTCCGCCCCTCGGGATGATGCCGTCCCTCGACGGCATCGACCGGAACATCGCCGTGCACAGCAGTCTCGGATTCAAGGAACAGTACGAGCTGAACGAATGGTCGCTCATGGGCGAAGGCGACATCCTGCTCCTGCACACGGATGGCCTCGTCGAGCACAGCCACGGAGGCGAGACCTACTACCCGGGTCGCCTCGAAGCGACCCTCCGCCGCGTGAAGGATCACACGGCTGAAGAGATCTTCACGGCCATCACGGACGATCTTCTGGCTTTCAGCGCGCCCACCGACGACATCAGCATCGTCGTCATCAAACGGACCTGAAGACGATCGAACCGCCGGACTTGGGGCTACGCTGGAGGACCGTTCTCTGCTTCCGACCAGCCCGCAATGAAACTGTGGTATCGCGTCAGATTCTGGCGCGATACGTCGGCACGTACCAGCTGGCGCCGGGCGTCCACATCATGATGACGCTCGACGGCGATCAATTGATGACGCGGCTCTCGGGGCAGCCGAAATTCCCGATCTTCGCCGAGTCCGAGACGCGCTTCTTTCTGAAGGTGGTCGACCCACAGCTCGAATTCCTCAAGGACGACAAGGGCGCGGTGACGCACCTCGTGCTGCACCAGGGAGGCCGCGACACCAAGGGGATGCGGAAGTGAGCCGTGTGAAATGCCAGCGAAATCAGGTAACATAGCCCGCTGAAAGGAGGGCCTGTCCGTATGCGTGCTGCCGAAGAACTTCCCGGGGACAGGTCCGCCTTCTCGATCAAAGATCCAGCCGGATCCGTCCCCTCTCTCTTCCCAACAATTTATCGGCAACACGAAAAGAGAGGCCCGAAGTGTCTTCACTTGAACGTTTGGGTTGGAACGAATTCTTCGAGCGGCAGACGACCGACAATGACCCGCGTCTCTTGTGGGCGCGTGTCGTCGAAGAGCAGCGCGGGCTGTATCGCATCTCATCAGGCGATGCCGAAAGCTGGGCCGAGGTGAGCGGGCGCTTCCGGCACGACGCGAAATCCGCAGCCGACTTTCCCGCGGTCGGAGACTGGGTTGGCGTCACGGCTCCCGGGTCGCGCGCGATCATCCACCATCGCCTGGAGCGGCGGAGCACGGTCTCTCGCGCGGCCGCCGGCCGCGCCGTGGACCAGCAGATCGTGGCGGCCAACGTCGACACCATCTTCCTCGTCACCGCGCTGACACAGGATCTGAACGCACGTCGCCTCGAACGGTATCTGACGATGGTGTGGGATGCGGGGGCCACGCCGGTGGTCGTCCTCAACAAGGCCGACCTGAGCGACGACCCGGAGGGCGAGGCCGTATCGATTCGAACGCGCCTGCCACACGTTGACGTGGTGTGTGTGAGCGCTCTCAACGACGACGGGCTCGCCGCGCTGTCGGCCTACCTGCTGCCTGCGAAGACGGTGGCGCTCGTCGGCATGTCGGGCGTCGGCAAATCGACGATCGTCAATCGTCTCCTCGGCGGCGACCGGCTCGACGTTGGCGCCGTGCGAGCGTCTGACGGCCGTGGGCGACACACGACGACGTCGCGGCAGCTCGTCGAGCTTGCCGGCGGCGCGCTGCTCATCGACACGCCGGGGATGCGCGAGCTGCAGCTCTGGTCGGACGAATCGGCGGTCGGCCAGGCGTTCGACGACATCACGGCCCTGGCGGAAGCATGCCGATTCGACGACTGCGCGCACGAGACCGAACCCGGATGCGCGGTCGCCGAGGCCATCGCGCAGGGCCGGCTGGACGAAGATTGACTGTCGAACTACCGGCGGCTCCTGCGCGAGGCGGCGTTCGAAGCCCGGAAGCGCGACAAGGCGGCCGCGGCTGAAGACAAGCGACGGGGGAAGCAGGGCGCGCAGGCTATGAGGGCTATTACGAAGGCCCGAAACCGCGGATAGCAGGGCCGAAGGGCCGCGCCGCCGTTCCGGCGCGGCTCTTGCCCTTGCACACCCCGACAACGGTAAACCAGCAAATGTCGCCGCAAACTACGACGGCCGATTACAAAACTGGTATGGCGGGGCACAAGAGTGCACCCCGAGGTACCGAAGCTCTGCCACAGGCGGCCGCTGGCCCTGAAGAGGCTGCAGGCACGCCAGACCGGGCGCTCGTCGCTGTCGAGGAATTCCTGCAGCTGCTGGGCCGGGCGGTCCGGCAGTTCCACACGTACCCGCCAACGAGTCCGCTGTGCAGGGACGCCGTGGCGGCATGTCACAAAGCACTCGCGGCGCTCGACCGCGGCGATCGACTGGCGCTTCGCGTGACCCCCCGAGAGCTTGTCGTGGACGAGACCGGGCTGGGCGCCGGAACCATCATCGAGCACGAGCTCGTTCGCCGGCTGCACAAGGCTCGCGTCTCCGGCATCGAGATCGACCGTGGCGCCTCAGCGCGCGATCTGACGCGGCTCTGCACCGACGTGATCCGGTGCGACGACCACAAGGACGACCCGACGTTCGCGGAGTTGCTCGTCGAACACGGCGTGGACACGATTGTGGCGCGCATGGCACGCCGGCCGGAGGTGCTCGACCTCGGTCTCCCCGATGCGACGCTGTGCGATCTTGTGGACCGCGACCAGCAGCGCAGAAAGGCCGCGCCGGTTGCCGGCCCCGTGGACTACCTCTATCCACCGGACAAAGGGTGGGTTCGCCTCGACCCCGGGGCCAGCCTCGACACGATCTCGCTGGTCGATCTGGCCGTTCTCGTGAACGACCCCGGCGACATGGCCACCATGCTCCTGCGCCTGACCGGCGACGATCCGGTCGGAGCGGTCACGGGAGACCAGGCGCTCGAACAGAAATTCGCCGACGTCGCGATGCTCTTCTCCGCGCTCGATGGGCACCTCGCGCGCGTGATGTTTGGCAAGCTGGCGCGTGCGGTGCTCGCGATCGATGTGGACCGCCGCACGGAGCTGCTGCGTCGCACGATTCTGCCGGGGCTGCTCGACGGCCGCTCGGACGGCGCCGTGCTGCGCGATTTCCCGGATCCCGATCTCGCCGAGTCGCTCTGCCTGCTGCTCGAGCTGGAGACGGCGGCGCCGGAAGTCGTCGCCGCGGCGCTGAACAAGCTGGATCTGCCCGACGACCGTCGCCGGGCGGTGGCGGCGCTCGTCAACGAACGGCTGCGCACGGGCAACGCGATCATGCCGGGCGCGTCCGGCCTCTCTGATCAGAGCGTCGACCGCTACGCGCGTCGTCTCATCCGGGTTGACGCGACACCAGGGAAGAACTTCGCGGAGTTCGCGGCATTCGATCTGTCCATCGACGAGCAGACGGCGGCGACGATCGCCGACATGCGGCAGGCGATTGCCGCCATCGACACGACACTGGCCCAACTCGAATGCCTCCGGAAGCTTGTCCGGCTCGAGCCGAACCCGATCCTCGTCGCGACGTTCATGCGCCGCGTCCTCGACTTGCTCGGCGAACTGGACCGCTCCGCGCGGTGGCGCGACCTTGCCGCCGCGGCGGAACACTACCGCCATCTCACGACGGAACTGAAAGACGCGCGTCCGGATGTCGTGGACGCCATCGACGTCGCCCTCGGCGAACACTGGACTCCGAGCCGCATGCGCGCGCTGCTCGAACTGCACCACCGGGATGACGAAGGCCGTGCGGTTGTCCGGGGGATCGTCGGTGCGTTCGGGCCCTCGCTCGCGCCTGGCCTGGCCGACGTGCTCGGTGACGCGTCGTTGCAGTCGCCCACGCGATCGCTGTTGCCCCTTCTGTGCGACTTCGCCGCGCTGTTGGCGCCAGGGCTCGTCCTGCAACTGGGCCGCGGACCGCTGGCCGATCGCGCCATTCTCCGCGTCCTGGGATTCGCCGGCGCCGGATACGAGGTGGCCATCTCCGAGCAGCTGACGAGCGGCGACGAGCAGACGGTGAGAACGGCGCTTCAGGCGCTGGCTCGGATCGGCTCGGCCCATGGTGCGGCGCTCGTCGCGTCACAGATTCAACGCGCCAGCCCGGCGGCGCGAGCGGCCGAAGAAGCGCTGTGGCACTTCCCTCCGGCTCAGACGACGCTGCAGATCCGCGATTTGCTGAGCCGCCGCGATTTCGTCATCGCCAATCCCGAGGTGGCGACGCGGCTTCTCGACAGAGTGTCGCAGGGCGGCACGGGTGATCTGAGCGATGTGCTCGCGGAGCTGGAAGGGCTTCGATTCCGCTTCTGGAGTCCTGATCTGATGCGCGTCGCGTCGAAGGCGCGGGGGCTGCGTTCCCGATGACCACGCCACACGCCCCGACGCCGTCGATCGATCCGCTTGCCGTCCTCAAGGGCTTCGCCAGCCTGCGTCGTCTGGCGGGCAGCTATCCGGCTGGCCATCCGTCGATCGGGCAGAAGCTGAAGGAAATCGAGGACGCGATCGCAGGCCACCTGCGAGCGAACCCGGAGCTGCGCATCGATATCATTCACGGCAACGTCTACGTTGACGGGGTGTCGTTCAGCCGCGACACCCAGGCGCACACGCCCATCGTCAAGGAGCTGTCGGAGCTGGGCATCGACAGCATCTACATCCGCGAAGGAGTCCGGCGGGAGGAACTGCTCGCGGTCGCCGAGCTCCTGTGGCGGCGCGATCCGTCGAGTACGGAGTCGTTCGAGTCGCAGCTCGCCGCGCACGGCGTGCGCTCGGTGAGCCTGGGCCGGCTGATTCCACTCGATACCAAGTGGCGCGCGCAGAAGTGGCCCGATGCGCCCACGGGACCGCTCGACCCGGACTATGCGGAGTCGCTCGCCCGGACGCAGGGCGCCTTCGAACATGTGGCCGCGGGCAAGCGGCTCGACCAGGTCACCGTCCGCGATCTCGTCAAGCTCCTGATCCATCGGGTGGCGCGGAGCAACGCCGCGCTCGGACAGATTCTCGCGGTCAAGCAGTACGAGAATCTGACGTACTGCCATTCGGTGAACGTGGCGATGCTCAGCCTGCTCATCGGGCGGCAATTGGGGCTCGACGAGTCCGCAATCTCCGCGCTGGTTGAGGCCGCGCTGCTGCACGACATCGGGAAGACGAAGGTGCCGCTCGACATCGTGAAGAAGCCGGGGGCGCTCGACAAACGAGAGCGGCGGATCATCGAGGCGCACACGACGCTCGGCGCCGAGCTCCTCGTGCAGACCGACGGACTCCGCCCCCTGACGCCAACCGTGGCGCTCGAGCACCACCGCGGCATCAAAGGGACCGGCTACCCGGCGCTGGGCGACGCCGTGCCGCATCTGATGAGCCAGATTGTATCGGTCGCTGACATCTATGAAGCGATCACGGGCGCCCGGTCGTACCAGAACCCCACGTTGCCCGAGCACGCGTGCCTGGTGCTCGCGCGGCTCGCCGGCGAAAAACTGAACACGGTCCTGGTGAAGGCGTTCGTGAACGCGATCACGTTCTTCCCCATCGGGTCGGTGGTGCGGACCAGCCGCGAAGAGATTGGCGTCGTCGTCCAGACAAACGCCGCGAGCCCGCTGCACCCAATCCTGGCGCTTGCTGACAGCAGCTTCGGGGGCCCCACGGCGCGGGTCGATACAAACGCGCGCGATGACGCCGGCGGCTACACTCGCCACATCGTCGAAACGATCACCCCGCCGGAGAATTTCGACGTGCGCGTGTTCCTCGAAGCAGCGGCGTAGGTCGCAGGGGCGGCGGTACCGCCGATGGCGGCACGCCCAAGGAGGACGCCGCCAAGGACGACTCCAACGCGAAACCCATTCTGGTGCCGAACCCGGTCACGCCCCCGGATAGATCATGAACTCGAGCAGGTTGCCGTCGGGGTCGCGGATGTAGACGCTCGACGCCTCGGCTCTGCGGCCGCCCGGCCTGGGCACGGGCCCCTCTTCGACTTTCGCGCCGGCATCGTCGAGCCACGACTTCAGAGCCGCCGGCGTTCCGTCCCAGACGAAGCAGAGATCGCCGCACGGCGGCTTCGCCGCGGGCGCGCGCAGCGTAAAGGTCGCATCCTGCCAGCGCGTGGGCCGATGAAAGTTGATCATCTGGCTGCCGATGTACACCGAGACGGCGGCGGCCGACTCGCGCATGTCGAAGCCGAGCCGGCGGTAGAACGCCACCATCGCGTCGGTGTTCTGCATCGGCATCGCGACGTGATCGAACCCGCGCACCCTGTTGGGCTGCTGAGCCTGCACGCGACCTCCCATGCGAGCGACCGCGCCCGTCGTGGAAGCCACGGCCGCCACGCCTTTCACGAACGTGCGCCTGGAAACGTTCTTCATATTCCCCTAGCCCCTAGCCCCTAGCCCCTAGCCCCTAGCCCCTAGCCCCTAGCCCCTACCTCATCGTCCCTCAAGCACTTCCTTGTACCGCTTCTGGAGCTGACGCCCAATCTGTTCCTCGACGAACAGCGCTGCACGCGCCGCGTCGATTTGCGTCCGCCACTGTTTGATCGCCTGCGCGTCGGCTTTCTCGGAGCCTTCCTGCAGAAACCTGACGCCGGACAGCGTGCTCACGAAGCTTTCGTTCTCGCGCTCCTGCGCGCGGTTGAATCGGTCCTGCAGGCTGTAGACAGAGGCGTACTTCTTCACGTCGGCGTAGTCCATATGCCCAAACGCACCGGTGATTTCGGCCGTGGTTCGGCTCGCGTTCTTCAGGTCGGCGCCGTGAAACTCCAGGGTCAGCGACTGGTGTTCGAGTTTCTTGTGGTCAAGCAGCATCTGCGCGATCTCGTCCGCATGCTCGAGATTCTTGCTTTCCTGCGCCAGGTTGGCGAACAGCCCATCGAGCTCCTTCGCGTTGTCGGCGATCTCTCGACGGAGATTGGCCTCGGCCTCGCGCACCAGTAACCGATGATCGGCCCAGGAGACGACGCCTTCAAATGCGAGGGCGATCAGCACGCCGCCGGTGATGATGGTCAGGTGCCGGATCACCTCTTTCCAGGAGTGAACCGGCTCGTCAGGCGCGTGGATTTCCATGTCGGACCTATTTTCCCGAATTGTAGTGCAATATGTAGGACCGCAATGGAGTCTGCGGCCCTTCCGCACATCCCCGGCCTTCGCTACGTTGCCGGCTATCTTGACTGGCCGACGCACGACAACCTTCTTCGGGCGGCCGATTCACAACCCTGGCAGGCGGCGGGCAGTCAGCGTCGCTTTCAGATGTACGGATACACCTACGACTACCTGGGTCGCACGCTGCGTCGGACCGGCGATCTTGCCCGACTGGGCCCACGGCCTGGCCACGCGTTTCAAGGACGAGGGCCTGACGTCGGATCTGCTCGACTACCTACTGATCAACGATTACGAGACCGGGTCACGGCATCCGCTTCTCACGTCGATGCGGATCTGGTCGGCGACGACGATTGTCTCGATCAGCCTGGGCTCGACGTGCATCATGGAATTCACCGACACGCAGTCGGACGACAAGGCAGCACTGCTGCTCGAGCCGCTGAGCGCGCTGGTGCTCTCGGGAGAGGCGCGGCATCGGTGGCAGCACGCCATCCCTCCTCGCATGAGCGACGAGTGGATGGGCCGCACGCTCAACCGAACGACGGCGCGTCTCGATGACGTTCCGAACGGTGCGGTAGAGGGCGCTACGCGCGAGCCGCGAGGGCGGCCTTGACGCGCGCCGGCGTGAACGGGGCCTCGCGGATGCGAGCGCCCGTGGCGTCGAAGATCGCGTTGCCGATGGCGCCGGCGACGACAGTGATGGCCGTTTCGCCCGCGCCGTCCGCGCGTGCGCCGGTGTTGTTGATCAGCACGCTTTCGATCGCCGGCAGCTCAGCCCCGAGATACAGCGGCTTATACGTGCGCCAGTCAACTGACGTGATCTTCGCCGCGTCCCACGTGACTTCTTCGCTCAGCGCGCGGCTCATGCCCTGCAGGATCCCGCCCTCGAGCTGATTCTTCAGACCGTCGGGGTTCGAAATCGGCCCGCAGTCCTGCGAGGCCACGAAGCGCCTGACCGTCACGGCCCCCGTGTCCTGATTCACCTCGATCTCGGCCACGAGCGCGCAGTAGCCGTTGTTGCCTTCGTACAGCACGCACGAGAACCCACGGCCGCGCGCGACGCCGGTCTTTCTGATGCCGGCCTTCGGCGACGGCCGCGCGTCCCAATTCGCCGCGTTCGCCGCCGCCTTGACGACCTCGATCAGACGCGCGTCGCTCAGGTGCTTCAGCCGGATACGCGACCGGATCGGCGCCGACGGCCGACGCCACTTCGTCCATGATCGACTCGTGCGCGAACGAGTTCTGCAGCCGCTCGGGCGAGCGCAGCGGCCCGGTCCAGAAGTGCGACCGCAGGTTGTGCGTGAGCACGCGCTCGCTCGCGACCGTCCCGGTGCCGCCCTCGCCTGCCGCCCGCATTGCCCGCGACATACGACGGCGCGATGTTGAGGTTGTTGCGCGTAGTTCGCCGGATCGGGCGCGGGCGTCCGCGGCGTGAACGGCTGCGGCTCCGCCCCGGCGAGGAATCCGGTGATGACGTTGCCGGGATTGTTGTAGCCCGGCCGCCCACCGAGGCCCGGCGTCCACGCTTCGTAGTCCCACGCGACGATCGTCGCCGCCGGCGTCGACGCCGATGCGCTGGTCGATCACGTAGACGTCCCGTAGTTCTCCCACGCCATCTCGTCTTTGCGCGAGAGCTGCACGCGCACCGGGCGTCCGACCGCCTGCGACATCAGCGCCGCGTCGTACGAGACCGTGTCCGCGCCGTTCAACCCGTAGCAGCCGGAGCCCATCACGAAGACGACGTGGACATCTTCCGGCTTCAGCCCGAGAAGCGTCGCCGCCGTGTTGCGCGTCGGGTACACCGACTGCGTCGCCGACCAGATCGTCGCCTTGCCGTTCTTGACATCGGCGACCGCGCACGACGTCCCGATCGATCCGTGCATCTGATACGCGTGCTGGTACGTGGCCTTGATCGACCTTCGACGCCTTCGCCAGCTTCTCGTCGACGTCCTTCGAGTTGACGACGAAGCTGTCGCGCGACGGTTTCTGATCGCGCAGGTACTGATAGAAGGTCGCGCTGGCCTGGCAGGCCGGCGCCCTTCGTCCACTCGACCTTGAGCTTGTCCGCAATCTGCATCGCCTGCCACGGCTTCTCGGCGACGACGCCGACGAAGTTCTTCTTCACGACGACCTTCACGAAGCCCGGCATCGTGTTGACCGACGACTCGTCCACGCGCACGAGCGTCGCGCCGACTTCCGGCGGACGGACGACGCGGCCGTGCAGCATGCCGGGGACGCGGACGTTGTGGACGAACTCGAACTGCCCGGTCGCGAGCGCCGGGATGTCGAGACGCGGCGACCGACGTGCCGAGGATCGTCCACTCGCTGGCGGGCTTGCGCTTCGCGTTCGGATTGAGCGTGAGGTTGAATTTCTTGCCGCCGATGAGTTCGCGCGTAGCTGAGGCCGGCACGGCCGGCGCCGCTGATGACGCCCTCGTCCACGCGAAGGAGCGCCGCGGCGACGCCCATGCGCTGCGCCGCCATCTGCACGAGCGCTTCGCGCGCCGTCGCTGCCGCCAGCGCGAGCGCGCCGTTGTTGAAGTTCACCGGATGCGACTGACTGCCCGACGTCGTCCCCTGGTCTGGCGCCACGTCGGTGTCGCCCTGAATCAGCTTCACCCGCGATAGCGGAACGCACAGTTCTTCGGCGACCAGCTGCGTCTGCGACGTGTAGAGGCCGTGGCCGAGCTCGACCTTGCCGGTGTACGCGGTGACGTTGCCGTCGGCGCCGATGGCGATCCAGGAGTCGAGCCGCGGCGTGCCTGGGCCGTCGAAGCGGCCAGGCTGCGGCGGGCCCTGCGCGAACACGAGGTCGCGCATCGAAAACGACACCACGAGCGCGCCAGTTGACTTGAGAAAGTCGCGGCGTTTCATGCCCGCACCCCCTGCTGATACTTCTTGATTGCTTTCATCATCCGCGTGTGCGCGCCGCAGCGGCACAGGACGTTCGACAGCGCCTGCCGCAGCTGCGCGTCGGTCGCGCGCGGATTTCTGTCGAGCGCGACCTTCGCCGTCAGCATCACGCCGCTCAGGCAGAAGCCGCACTGGATCGCCTGCTCGTCGATGAAGGCTCTCTGAATGGGGTGAGGCTTCTCGATGGTCCCGAGGCCTTCGAGGGTCGTGATGTCGGCGCCCGCCATGCCGGAGACCGGCGTGATGCACGAGCGGACGGCGGTTGCCGGCGACCCTGAAGGGGTCGCCCTGCGTACGAGCACAGTGCAGCAGCCGCACTGCCCCAGGCCGCAGCCGAACTTCGGTCCGCGCAGCGCGAGGTCGTCGCTCAGCACGTAAAGGAGCGGCGTGGCCGGGTCTACATCGACTGAGTGCGTCTGACCATTGACCTTCAGTGTGACCATATAAGAGGTTAGAGGTTAGGGGTTAGGGCCTAGGGACTAGGGCCTAGGGACCAGGGACTAGGGTTGACTCAGCAACGGAATGGTATCGGCGGCCGGAGGCGTTGGGAGCGACTGGAGAAACGCATAGATGTCTGCCAGCGCGGCGTCGGTGACAACCCTGCTCGTATACGGGGGCATCTGGCCGGTGGGCTGGCGGACGTACTTCGTGAAGGCGGCAAAGGCCATGGGGCGCGGCCCGAGCCGCGGGCCCGTTGGCGTCGCGCCCTGTGCCTCATAGCCGTGGCATTGATAACATCCGTCGGCGGCGAACAACTTCTTGCCGTTCTTCGCGTCGCCACCCGGCGCAGGCGCCTGTGCAAGGATCGCGGCCGTGACGATCGCGGTCAGTCCCAGCGTGACAAGTGTTCGCATCGCTTTTTCTACTTACTTTCAACTTTGAGCTTTGAGCTTTTCGACTTTCACCGGGGCTGTGTCACCACGTCGACGAGCGCGGGTTCGCCACGTTTTACGACGTCCAGCGCGCGCTTAAGCGCTCCACCCAGCTCTCGCGGGTCGCTGATCGGACCTTCCGCGTGCACGCCGAGGCTCCTGGCAAGCGCGGCGAAGTCGATGTTCGGGTTGTCGATCGTCGTGCCGATGGAGGCGCGCGTGACGCCGCGGTTGTGCCGGTTCGCCATGCGCTGGAGGTGCATCACTTCCTGATGATACGCGCGGTTGTTGTGCATCACCGACAGCAACGGAATCTGGTGGTGCGCGGCGGTCCAGAGCACGCCGGGCGCGTACATCAGATCGCCGTCGGCCTGGATGCTGACCGACAGGCGCCCGCGTTTCTTGTTGGCGAGCGCCGCGCCAACCGACGCCGGCGCACCGTAGCCCACGCCCGCGCCGCCTGACGAACCGAGAAACTGGTACGGTTTGTCGAACGCCCAGAGACGCAGCGGCCAGCGGCTGACGAAATCGACCGGCGAGACGAGCGACCAGTCGGCGTCCTTGATCTGCGCCCAGAGCTCGGCCGACAACCGCGCCGTGCTGATCGGACTGGCGTCCCACGCGTAGGTGGCCTCGGTGCGCGCGCGGTCGAGCGCCTTCCGCCGATCGCCGGCCAGCTTGCTGCCGCGCTCCTGCAGGGCGCGCTTGCGGTCGGCCGTCATCACGCGTTTGACCGACTCGATGAGTGATGGCAGCGTCGCTTCGGCGTCGGCGGCCATCGCGAGATCGACTTCCGGATAGCGCTGAATGTCCTGGTAGTTTCGCCTTCATGAACAGATCGCCGGTGGTGATGCTGACGAGCTTCGCGCCAGGCCGCGTGATTGGCCTCGACGTGCGGCGGAGCTGATCACGGTAGGCGTCAACCGTGCCCCAGAAATCCGTCAGCTCGAGGCCGAGGATCACGTCGGCGCCGGCGACAAGCTCGCGGGCGCGATCGGTCTGATTGAGCGGGTGGCGCGTCGGAAAATTCAGGCGGCCGCCCTGATCCACGACGGGCGCCTGCAGCGCTTCGGCCAGTTCCACGAGGCGCGCCATGCCGGCCTGCGTGCGCGCGGCCCGGTCCGCCACAATCACCGGACTTTCCGCGCCGACCAGCAGCCGCGCCGCCTCGGCCACGGCGGCCGAGTCGCCCTGCGGCGGCGTCGCGAGCGTGAGCTTCGGAATGCGCAGCACGGCCTCGGCTGAAATGGGATCTTCCTGAAGCCCGCCGTCGGCGACGAGCAGGACCGGCATCATCGGCGGCGTCATCGCGATCTTGTACGCGCGCACGGCAGACTCGGCAAAGTGCTGGAGCGAAACCGGCAGGTCGTCCCACTTGATGAAGTCGCGGACCATCGCCGCCGCGTCCTGCACGCTGTGAGTCCACTCGACGCCGGGACGCCGCTCGACGGCATCGATGGCAGTTGCCGGCAATGATGTAGACGGGCACGCGATCGCAATACGCGTTGTAGATGGCCATCGCCGCGTGCTGCAAACCGACAGTGCCGTGCGCCAGCACGGCCATCGGCTTCCCCTCGACCTTGAAGTAGCCATGCGCCATGGCCACCGACGATTCTTCGTGGCAGCAGGTGATGAATTCGGGCGCCCGGTTGCCGCCGTAGTTGACGAGCGATTCGTGGAGGCCGCGAAAGCTCGAGCCGGGATTCGCCGCGACGTATTCGAAGTCGAGCGTCTTCATGACGTCGACCATGAAGTCGCCGCCGGGACGCTCGGTCGTGAGCACTTCGACTGCACCAGCCGGGTCGGTCTCGCGTGCGAGCGCGGGCGCACTCGCGGGGCCGGAACGCGCGGGCACGGGAGCGGACTGCGGCGCGGCGGCACCGGGAGCCGCCGCGCCGCCCACCATGGCGGCGCCAGTCACCGCCGCGCTCTTCAGAAACCGCCGGCGTCCGAGCGATGTCTTGCGCATGGGCGACAGCTTAGAACAGGTTGCGGATGAACGGAGGACGTTTAGGGCCTAGGGCTAAGGGCTGAGGGCTCACGCACCGGGCCCAGACGATCTTATGGACTTAGTCATTCAACTTAGTCTAATATTTGGCTGTGAAGTCCAGCAAAACAGTGAATATCCACGAAGCCAAGACCCACTTGTCCCGACTACTCAAGCGTGTGGAAGGCGGCGAAGAAGTCGTCATCGCCCGGGCGGGGCGGGCCGTCGCGCGGCTCGTGCCCGTTGCACGCGGCGCCAAGCGGGTGCTTGGCGAAGACAAGGGCCGGGTCTTCATCGCCGACGACTTCGACGCGCCGTTACCAGACGATATCCTCGCCGATTTTGAAGGGTGAGGATTCTTCTCGATACCCAAGCGTGGCTCTGGGTCGCCAGTGCGCCCGAACGGTTGTCGTCGCGCGCGCGCTCGCTCGTCGAAGCCACCGACGCCGAACTGTTCCTCTCAGCCGCGAGCGCCTGGGAAATCGCCATCAAGTATGCGCTCGGCAAGTTGCGTCTTCCCGAACCACCGGCCAAGTACGTGCCCAGCCGTGTTGAACATCTGCGGATGATCGCGCTTCCAATCAATCAGGATCATGCCCTCCACGTTGCGACGCTTCCTCATCATCACCGCGACCCGTTCGATCGCCTGCTCATCGCCCAAGCGCAAATCGAAGACTTGCCGATCCTGACGGCGGACCCAATCCTGGGCGCCTACGACGTGAAGATCATCGCCGCGACATGAAGCGCTATAGCTTGTTCTGGGAAAGTAC
Organism: uncultured Acidobacteriota bacterium; assembly: GCA_963755195.1. GTDB lineage: Bacteria > Acidobacteriota > Vicinamibacteria > Vicinamibacterales > CAVVIG01 > CAVQJU01. The sequence goes on from CAVWIZ010000008.1 coordinate 226,860, forward strand.
TGCCTGTTCGTCTCGCGCTCAATCCTCCGTAGGATGTTCCACGTGATCGATGACGAGGACATCGACCGGGCCTTTGGTCGATTCCAGCTTGAGTCCGAGTTGCCCTTGGATTGTGGTGATGAGCGACGGGGCGTCGTTCGCCGGCTGCTCTTCCGGCCGCAACTGCAGCATGCCAGGAAGCCCATTGGGATCGAACTGAGCGTCCGCGTCGAATCCGCCTGAGAGCCCAGTGCGATCCGTAACCGTTCGATTGAGCAACATGGTGAGCGCGTTTGCGAATGCGCTCATCGTCTGGCCGCGAAGCATCAGCTTGCCCGACGGCAGAGCATACAGAATGCAGCGGTCCCGCTGGCCGGGTTGTGAAGCCAGCAGCGCCTCGCAATCGACGTCCGCGTGACGAAGCTGCCGCCCCAAGGCCTTGTCTTTTCTCGCAAGGACCAGCGCGTAGATCTGCAGATCTCTCGTCTCGTGATGAGCGACGAGCTTGAATCGCTGCGCCAAGACTGTTCGGAGCATCAGTTGTTTTTGTGGGACGCTGTTGGGCCTCCCGGCTCCAACCTTCGCGCTGACGTCGAAGCGATCCACGTCGATCCATTTGGGGCCGCCTGACATCTGGACATCTGGTAGAGGCTGTCCTGCGTCGCCGTACGCAACGACGATCAAGTCCCTGAGCGGAACATTCCGGGCCTCGAACCGGTCGGCCGGAAAACTGTGTCCCCGAATCCCGGTGCGTGACGTGTTTTGCTTGACGGACGCGACCTCGAAGGCAGGGCTCGGCGGGGTCTGAGCAGATTGCCCACCCGCGATACCGCGCACTAGGGACGGGAGCCCCACGACGAGGAGACCGATGGTCAACCGCTTCCTCATGTGCGTGACCTCCTCTCCAGATCGAACGCGGGCAAATTCTAGCACTGTGCTCTCGCACGGACGGCTCGGCCCGTCGTCTTCCGAACAATCCCCCGTTGTCGAGGCTCTCACGGTCGATGCAGAAGATCCTGGCCAGATCACAGGATCAGGCCCCCTCAGGATCTCGACGGCGTGCTGGAGTCCATTCGAGACTGTGGAGGCCTCGGGCCAGTCGATCGCATGAATCGTGGCCAGAAAGCGACGCGACTGCGCGAGCTTGGCGGCGAGCCGCCGACCACGCATTACTGCATCATCTGGCCGTGGAAAGGAAGGCCACGGTGCGGCAGGAGAACAAGGCCGTCCCCCGCTCGCAAGGCCGCCGTTCAGCGGCGGAGGGAGACGGCGCCAGCCGTCAGCCGTCAGCTGCAGAGTTCCCTTGCGGGAAGCCTGCAGCTGACAACCGATGCTTGACGTGGGCTTCAGAAGTCGAACTGAACGCCCACTTTGACGAACCGCGCCGAAACGAGCGACGCCGGCTGCAGGTACGTCGCCGGAGTCGCCGTGTTGAGCGTCTGGAAATACGCGTAGACGGCGTTGGTGTTGAACAGATTGAACAGATCGACGCCGACGTTCGCCCGCCGACTCCCGAACCGCAGGATCTTCGAGACCCGGAAGTCCACCTGGTTGAGCCGATCCCCGTACATCGTTCCCGGTTGGACGACGTTCACGAACGTCACCTGGGCGTTGCCCGACATCGGACGTCCGAGCGCGGGGTGCCACCTGCGACGTTGGACACCAGCCAGTTGGCCGCGAGGCTCTGGGACGCGATGCCAGGGAAGTTCGCGCCGGCGAACGGACGGCTCTGGATCGTCGCGGCGATCTGCACGTCGGCCTTGGGCACGATGTACGTCGCCAGGCCGCCGAAGCTCGTCAGCCAGCCCGAGGACTGATCGCAGAACGCCTGTGGCGTCTTGGCTGGAAAGCCGACGGCCACGATTTCTGGAAGCGCCGCCCAGACGTCGCAGTCGTTCAGCGTGCTCTGCCCGATGTTGAGGCCTCCCTGCGCTGTGAGGCCGCCTCGCAGCCGCGCGCTCACGTTGAAGTCCACGCCGTTGTACGTCTCGATGCGCCCTTGTCCGAAGTTCCTGGCGAAGGTGACGTAGTTGTCGACCAGCCCGAACTTGTTGGCTTTGACTTCGTAGAATCCCTCGACGGGATAGCCTCCACCGTTCGGCAGGCGCGAATCGACCGGCGCCGTGAGGTTGAACTTATCGAAGTCCGCCGCGCCGACGGCGCGGTTGTCCGTGACCGTCTGGTTGCCCCAGCTCCGCCGGACGTAGGTGATCTCCAGCGACGTGCGCGGCGCGATCTCCTGCTGGATGCCCGCACTGAGATCCCAGCTGTACTCGCGAACGTTCCAGCCGCTGAGCACGTTGGGGTCGTACGTCGTGGAGACGATGTACTTGCCGAAGTTCTGGTTGGCCCAGGCTCCGCATTCCGCCGTTGAGCGCCGGGTTCATCAAATCGCAGTCGGGTGAGAAGTTGCCACGCCGCGGGTCGCCAACGGGGAAGGTCAGAGTCGTTCCAGATTGCGGGCGGTGATCGTGGCGACACGGACTGCCGGCTGCTGCAGCCAGCCGTACGTGCCGTACGAGTTGTCAGCGGTCGGATACCGTCCGATGCTGAACTTGAGCGACGTCTTGCCGTTGCCGAACAGGTCGTACGCCGCGCCGAACCGCGGGTTGATGTCCTTCGGGCTCACACCGGCGTCCTGCGCCGCGAACGTCAGCGCGATCGGGATGAAACGATCCGCGACGAAAATGCCCTCCGGGTAGTAGCTGCTGATGCGTTCGAAGCGCAATCCCACCCTGCAGCTGTCAGGCGTCCGGAGGTCCACTGGTCCTGCGCATAGAACGCCGTCGTGTCCATCTCGAACGGGTTGTCGGCTCCGTGGTTCCCGTACATCGTCAGCTGACGTCGGGAGTCCGTTCGCGAAGTTGTAGGCGAGCCGGCGTTGTTGTAGAAGCTGACGAACGCCGCCTCAGTCTGCTGCAGCCGGCCGCCGACCTTGAAGCGATGCGCGCCCGTGACGTACGACAGCGACCCGCTGTAACGTGTACATCTTCCCCCAGTTCCGCGCCCATCGCGCCCCTCGCCCTGTCCCCGGTATTCGATACCCGGCACAGCGCCCGCCGCCTCGATGACAGGGATGAGATTCCGATTGTTGTTCGGGAGCTCCTGGCCGCCGAACGTCGCCCACGGGCCGAGACCGAACGACGCCTCGAGCAGGAGGCGGTTGTGCACGGGGGAGGTCCACGCCGCCTGCGCCATCCGGATGGGGTTGTCGTTGCCGCCATCGGCTTCCGGGGACAACGATCCCCCCGTCAGCGGCGACGCAAACGACACACCGCTCCTGCCTTCGCATCGTTGACAGGTCAGCTGCTCGTCCCACCAGAAGGACACCTTGTTCCGGGGCGAGGCCTGCCACGTCAGACGGAGGCTGGCGTTCTTCGTCATGTTGTCGGCCACCGCCTGCTGGTTGCAATCGGGGTCGTAGGTCCACTTGGTGGCGTCGCCCGCGTTCTTGTTGGCGAAAATCCCGGCCACCGTGTTTTCCGTGATGAAGTAGCGGACCGTCGCGAAAAACCAGAGCCGCTCGCGCTTGATCGGGCCGCCGAACATCGGGTTGACGTCCCACGTCTTGACGAGCTTGTTGATCTCGCGCAGGCCCAGAGGCCTGTTGTTCGGTCGCTCGAGGTTGCTGCCCTGCCATCCATCACCCGCAAAGTTCACGAAGAGCGTCCCGCGGAAGCTGTTGCCACCCTCCCGCGGGATCAGATTCATCTGTGGCCCACCAGTTGCCGGCCTCGCCGAGGCCGCCGGTGACCTGGAACGAGACTTCCTGCGCGCTGTTCACCTCGGGCACGTACCCTGACACTCCCATGCCCTGCCAGCCGGCGCTCAACCCGTTGACCTGGACCTGGCCCTCGTTGCGCCGGCCGCCGTGCGCCTGAAAGACGCTGAACGCGTTGCCCGACACGCCGCCGACATCCGCTCCCTGCGCGTTGATGCCCGGCATCAGCACGGTGACGGCCGCGTACCCCCGGCTGCTCGGAATGCCGGCGAGGACCTCGCTTGTCGATCGTCCGCACGGTCTGCGAGCTCTGCACGTCGACGATCGGAGTCTCACCGGACACCGTGATGGTCTCCGCCAGCGGCCCCGACTTTCAGGTCCACGTTCACCGTCGCGACGAATGTCGCGGTCAGCTCGATGCCGTCGCGCTTGAACGTGCTGAAGCCGGACAGCGAAAACGTGACCGCGTAAACGCCTGGCCGGAGATCGACGATGCGGTACTGACCGGCGGCGTCAGTCACCACGGATTTCGTCTGCTCGATCAACGCCGGGCTCGACGCTTCGACGACCACGCCGGGCAGTACTGCCCCTGACGAGTCGCGAACCACGCCGGTGATTGACGCCTGCGCGTAGGCCATCGCCGGGGCGACAATTAACCAAACGAACGCCACGAGTACTCGTTGCCTGATTCTGCGCATTTAGCCTCCTGATCCTGGCCGGGCGGGGCCAGTCTTGAGCACGTGCTCAATCAGGCACGTGCTCCACTTACAACCTGAAACCTGTCAATTAATGAAGTCCTTATACACCGGAATCGCCGCCCGGTGACGGGCTTTTCGTGTGACGTCCCGCCCAATGTGACCCGAGATCCAGTGTTTCGTATGAGCTGACACCCGCCTGGAGTAAGCTCCTGCGGCAAACAGCTGCACGTGGCTGGATTTGAGGAGAGGCTCATGAGAACGCTGAAGCTGACGACGGGAGTCCTGCTGTGCCTGGCGGCGACGCGCTCTGCCGAGATGGTCGCGCAGGAGCCCCCGTGGAATCCGGCCGCGATCAAGGAATGCGATCGCGCCTGCCTCGTCGGCATCATGGACGGTTACATGAACGCGCTCTTCGCGCACAACCCGAAAGCCGTGCCGCCGCTGGCGCTCGACGTCCGGATGACGGAGAACACCGGACAGATGGACGTCGGCGAGGGCGTGCTGTGGCGCTCGAAGGTCGAGCTGACGCCGTTCAAGATCTACATCGCCGACCCGGTGAGCGGTCAGGTCGCGCTGCAGGGACGCGTCAAGGTGCAGGGCCGCGACAATCTCATCGCCGTGCGCTTGAAAGTCGATCGCGGAAGGATTTCGGAAATCGAACAGCTCTGGGCCGGCGGTATCGCACCGCAGGCGATCGAGTTGCTGACGACGCCGAGCCACGTGCTGACCGATGACGTTCCGGTCAATCAGCGCGTGTCACGCGAGGTGATGTTCCGCGCCGCCAACTCCTACTTCGACGCGCTCGAAGGCGACAGCGGCAAGATCGGCGCCTTCGCCGACGACTGCGTGCGCCACGAGAACGGCTACCAGACGGTCAACAACCCACCGCCGGGCGGCCGTATGATGCCGGGCCCGGGCCTGCCGGATCCCAAGACCGAGCAGGGCAAGTCGCAGCTCGCCTTCAGCATGCTGACGTGCTCGCAGCAGATCGACTCGAAGGTCTTCGCCTACATGAAACACATCCGCCCGCGCCGAGCGGACATCATCGACGAGCAGAAACAAATCGTCGGCTCGTTCCCGCTCTTCGTGCACGACGGCACGCGGCGAGGCGCCCCGGCCGACGCACCTCCCGGCATGCTGCAGAACCTGGTGACGATGGAGACGTTCTCGGTGCGCGGCGGGATGATCCATCATGTCGAGGCGGCGCCCTTTGTCACGATCCCTTATGGCCTCGGTAACGGATGGACGCCAGGGTCGGGACGATAGAAAGTTCAAAGCTCAAAGTGCAAAGGTCAAAGTAAGTTCAAAGTCAGGCGCGTCCCCGCTCAGTGCATGCCCGAGCCGCCCGAGAGCTCCTTGACGAGATCGCCGATCACCGCCTTCGCATCGCCGAAGAGCATCCACGTGCGATCGGAGAAATAGAGCTCGTTGTCGATGCCGGCGAATCCCGGATTCTTGCTGCGTTTGATCGCGAAGATCGTCCGCGCCTTGTCGGCATCGATGATCGGCATGCCGTAGATGGGACTCGACTTGTCGGTGCGCGCCGCGGGATTGACGACGTCGTTGGCGCCGACGACGAGCGCGACGTCGGCCTGCGGCATGTCGTGGTTGATGTCGTCCATCTCGACGAGATCCGTGTAGGGAATGTCGGCCTCGGCCAGCAGCACGTTCATGTGGCCGGGCATGCGGCCCGCCACCGGGTGAATCGCGAACTTCACGGTGATGCCGCGCTTCTTCAGCTGATCGTACAGCTCGCGCACCTTGTGCTGCGCCTGGGCCACGGCCATGCCGTAGCCGGGAATGATCACGACGAGGCTCGCCTGCTCGAGCACCTGCGCGGCGCCTTCGGCGGTTTCCGACTTGTAGACCTTCTGCTCGCCGCCTGCCTTCGACTTGCTGCACCTGTCCAAAGGCGCCGAACAGCACGTTGGTGAACGAACGGTTCATCGCCTTGCACATGATGATGGCGAGGATCAGGCCGCGACGATCCGTCGAGCGCGCCCGCCGTAATCAGCAGCTTGCTGTCGAGGACGAACCCCATCGCGACGGCCGACAGCCCCGCGTACGAATTCAGAATCGCGATGACGGTCGGCATGTCGGCGCCGCCAATGGGAATGATCAGCAGCACGCCGAACGCGAGCGCCAGCACGATGATCACCGGAAACACGAACGGCGCCCACGCGGCCGTCGGATTGAGCGTCATCGCGCCGGCCAGCACCAACGTGCCGAGAAACAGCACCAGGTTGATGACGTTCTGCAGCGGGTAGGTGACCGGCCGCTGCGGCACCCACTTCACTTCCTGGAGCTTTCCGGCCGCCATGATGCTGCCGGTGAAGGTCAGATATCCGAGGATGATCTCCACGATCAGCGCGACCATCCGAAACGGCGTGAGCCACTCGGGGCCCTCTGCCAACCGGAGGTAGTACTCCGCCGTGCCGACGAGGCCCGCGGCGATGCCGCCGAAGGCGTGCGACAGCGCGGTCCGCTGCGGCACCGCAGTCAGCGGCACACGCGACAGCGGAACGCCGACGAGCGACACCGGCGGCGATCGCTCCGATGATCCACAGGTGGTGAATCACCGACGGATCCGCCCACGTGACGATGATCGCCAGCGCCGTGGCGGCGACGCCGGCGTACACGCCCTTGCGCGCCGTCGCCGGCGTGTTCATCCAGTGGAGCGCGAGGATGAACAGCGACGAGGCGACGATGTAGGCAATCTGGCTGAGGCCGTACATCATGGCCGGCGCGCGTCCTTCGGATGCCGGGCTTATGCCGGGGTCTTTACCCGGAGTCTTGAACATCTTCAGCATGCGGTCGGTGATGAGAAACCCGCTGACGATGTTGGTCATCGACGCGAACAGCGCAATCGCGCCGAGGATGCGGATCCGCAGCGGGTAGTCGCCGCCGGTCATGAGGATGGCGCCGACGACGGCGATGGCGGAGATGGCGTTGGTGAGCGACATGAGCGGCGTGTGCAGCAGCCGCGACACACGGCGGATGACGCCCAGCCCGATGAAGGACGCCAGCACGAAGACGTACAGGGTCGACCAGAAATCGCCAGTCACGTGATGTGCTTCTCCAATGCTTCGCGCGTGCGCGCGTGCTTCACCTCACCGTCGTGCGTGATGACGGCGCCCTGCTGAATGTCGTCGGTGAAGTCGAGCACGAACAGTCTTGTCTTTGGTGAAGGCCTGGACAAACGCCGTGAGGTTCCGCGAGAACAGCAGGCTGGCGTGGTACGGCACGGTGGCGGGCAGGTTGAGCGGCGCGAGAATCGTCACGCCGCCGACGTGCACGGTCTGCCCCGGCTGCGACAGCTCGCAGTTGCCGCCGCCGTCGGCCCCCAGATCGACGATGACCGACCCGGTCTTCATCGTCCTCACGGTGTCGGCCGAGATGAGGCGCGGCGCGAACACGCCGCCGATGAGTGCGGTCGTGATGACGACGTCGGACTGGGCGCATTCCGCGGCGAGCAGCTCGCCCTGGCGCCGGCGGTCTTCGTCGGAGAGCTCCTTGGCGTAGCCGCCGCCGGCGGCCGCGCTTTCGCTGAGCTCGATGCCGACGTACTTCGCGCCGACGCTCTCGATCTGCTCTTTCACTTCGGGCCGCACGTCGGTGGCCACCACGTTGGCGCCGAGACGCTTGGCGGTGGCGATGGCCTGAAGACCCGCGACGCCGGCGCCGATGACGAAGACCTTCGCGGGAAAGACCATGCCCGCGGCGGTGGTCAGCATCGGAAAGTAGCGGTTCAGCTCCACGGCCGCGAGCAGCACGCCCTTGTAGCCGCCGAGGTTCGCCATCGACGACAGCGTGTCCATCGACTGCGCGCGCGTCGTCCGGGGGATGGCGTCGGTTGCGAAGGCGGTGATTGTTCGCGCGGCCAGGGCGCGCACGGCGTCCAGATGGCGAAGCGGCATCAGCGAGCCGACGTAGATCGCGCGCGGCCGCATCCACGAGATTTCGTCCCGGCTGGCGGAGCGGGACGGAGCCGTGATCTTGAGAACGAGATCGGCCGAGCCGAGCAGGGCCACGGGGTCGGACACGATGTCCACTCCGAGCTCACGGTACTTGTCGTCGGTGAACCCGGCGGCGTCGCCGGCTCCCTCCTCAATCGCGATCTCGTAGCCGGCCTGCATCAACTTCTTGCAGGATTCCGGCACGAGGGCCACTCTTCGTTCGCCCGGCGCGGTCTCCCAGGGCACAGCGATGCGCACGTCACTCCTCCGTCGAGGGAGCATCATACCTGCATCAGGGCCGGGGACCCTGGGGCTGCTACCATGAGGCGCATGACGACATTGCCTGGGCGACTGGTTGCCTCGTGCGGCCTGGCGCTCGCCATCGGCGCCGGCTTGCTGATGGCGCTGCCGCAGGCGGCGGGCGCGCAGCTGCCGTCCAGGCTCACCGACCGCGAGTTCTGGCAGCTCAGTCTCGACGCGTCCGAACCGAACGGGTATTTTCGATCGGACAACCTGACGTCGAACGAGCTGGGGTTCGAGCACGTGATTCCCGAGCTGCTGACGCGGACACCGCGCGGAGCCGCGTATCTCGGGGTGGGACCCGAACAGAACTTCACGTACATGGCCGCGACGCGGCCGGCCATCGCGATCATCTTCGACATCCGCCGAGGGAATCTCCAGGTGGAGCTCATGTACAAGGCGCTGTTCGAGCTGGCCAGGGATCGCGCCGATTTCGTCTCGATGCTGTTCTCGAAGCGCCGTCCAGCGGGCCTCGGCCCCGAGACGTCGGTCGTCGATCTGTTCTCTGCCTTTGGCAAGTCCGATTCGGACGAGATGCTGTACCAGCGGAACTTGAAAGCGATCGAGGAACAGTTGACGAAACACCACGCGCTGCCGCTCTCGATGGAAGACCGTGACGGTCTTGCGCGCGTGTACCACGTGTTCTTCGACCGCGGCTTCGCCATCCGTTTTTCGCCGACCTACGCGGACTTGATGACGCAGACCGACGGCGCGGGCCATTTCCGGAGCTACCTGGCCTCGGAGTCGAGCTATGCGTTTCTCCGCGAGCTCGAAACCCTGAACCTCGTCGTCCCGGTCGTGGGCGACTTCGCGGGGCCGAAGGCCATTCGCACCGTGGGCGCGTACCTCAAGGCGCACGGCTCAACCGTGGCGACGTTCTATCTCTCGAATGTCGAGCAGTACCTGTATCAGGACGGCAAGTGGGGCGCGTTCTGCCGGAACGTCGCGACCCTGCCGATTGACGCATCGAGCACGTTCATCCGTTCGACATCCGGACGCGGCGTCGGGTTCGGCGGCGGATTCGTGTCGAGCCTGGGCGCGATGGCCGCCGAGACGAAGAGCTGCGCCGCGCCCTAGTCCCTAGTCCCTAGTCCCTAGTCCCTTTGTACTTTCCTTAGCTCCCCCCTCCTACTGTCCACTTTCTACTTCTCACTTTGCACTTTCCACTCTCCGCGCTGTCCCCTCGGCAGGTCGCCGGGCCGCGACAACTCCCCGCTCATCCATGGCCTGCCCTTTGCGTACCCGACGACGATACCGTCAGGATCAACCCACACCTTGAACGAAGCCTCCCACACCTCGAGTGAGCGCGTCCTGCTGGTCGAGCATGACGCTCGACTCCGCGAGTCTATTCGTGCCGGTTTGGGACTCCACCGCGACACGTGCGACACGGCCGCCGACGGCGTGGCTGCCCTGCGGCGCGCCGAAGCAAGCGCCTTTGACTTGATTGTCGTGGACCTGAGCGCACCGGACGTTGGCCGGCTGCAGTTGTGCCGAGCCCTTCGCCAACAGCCCTTGAACCGGCACGCGCCGATGATCATCATCGCGTCGAGTGACACCCTGGCCGAGGCGCTGACCGAGATGGACAACGGTGCCGACGATTTTGTCGTTAAGCCGTTTCTGCCCGGCGAACTGGCGGCGCGCGCTAGAGCGTTGATTCACCGAGCGCGCTCGTCGCGTACGCGCGAAAACGGAACGACCGGGTCGGCCCCCGCGGCGCCGGCCGTCAAGCATGGAGACATCCAGGTCGATCCGGCGCGGCGCCATGTGCGCATCAAGGACCGGCGGGTCACGCTGACGGAACAGGAATTTCACCTGCTATATGTCCTCGCCACGCACGCTGGCGTCGTATTCAGCCGTGACGGGTTGCTATCGCAGGTCTGGGGCAGCGGTCGCTTCGTCACCGTGCGAAGCGTGGATACGCTGGTCAGCCGGCTTCGGCGCCGAATCGAACCCGACAGTGGTGACCACCCGCGATATGTGCTCACCGTCCGAGGCGTGGGTTATAAACTTGGTGACTCATGTGAGGCCTGACATGACGCGTTTGACTTGGTTCACAACGGCGCTCGTGCTGGCGGCGACGGCGGCGGCCTGCGGCGGCGGCAGCAGTGATACGGCCTCCGTCGTCGCGCCCACGGCGACCGTGAACACGGAAACGTTCACGGGTACAGTTGCAGCGGGTGGCACTGACGGCTCGCACACCTTCACCGTGACGACAGCTGGTGCAGTCACGGTCACGCTGCTCTCAGTGGCGCCGCTGCCCAGCGTCGTCGTTTACGTGGGTATCGGCAACCCCGGTTCGGGAGGCACGTGTTCGCTGCTTCAGGCCCCCACGTTGGCGCAAGGCAGCAACACAGCCCAGATCCAAGGAACGGCCGCGGCAGGCAGCTACTGCGTCTCCGTGCAGGACTTTCAGGGTGTCGGCCCGATCACCTACACGCTGACCGTCGCCCATACGTGAGGCCCGAACGTCCAATCAGTAATGCGCGATCGTCGTCTTGAAGGTGGCCGGTCCGAATAGATTGCCTACGTCGTACACCCGAGCGCAGAAGAGTCCGGGGCCGAAGGTACCGGTGAGCTGCGGCGCCGTGCCTGCCGCGGTGGTTACCACAGTGGTCGTGGCGCAGTCGGTGCCGGCTGGAGTCCCGATGCCCATGCCAAGCTGAACAGTGGATGGGACACCCACGCCGCCGACGCTGTTCAAGGTGACGTTGACGGTACCGTTCTCGGCGATGTTGAATGAGTAGAACGCGGCGCCGGCCACCGGCACCGTGCCCGCGAACGGCTCGCTGATCGTCGGCGAGGTGTTGGTGGTCGTCGTGGTGGTTGTCGTCGTTGTGGTGGGAGAAGCCGCCGTGTCCTTGTTGCACGCGGTACCGAGAAACAGCAATCCAAACATTCCAAATATTGCGATCCGAGCAGCCGTCATGTGTTTCATTGTACAGTGATGAAAGCGCGCTTCTCGGCGCGCGGCGCAACGTCACAAACTTTTCACAATCGCGGATCGTCTACGAATTACATGCTCGCTGTTGAATTTCATCGCTCGCGCACACGCATGAAGTGGCCGGCTCTCGTCCTGCTCTGGGTCGCCTTCGTGTTGAGCCTGTCGTGCAGCAGCGACACCACGACGCCCGTCACGGTCGAGCCCACGAGGCCCCCGAGCCCCGTCACGGAAACGTTGACAGTCGCGATGGCGCGCAACGGCACGGTGACACGGACATTCACGGCCCCGACGGCCGGCACCGTCAGCGTCACGTTCGTCAGCACCTCTCCCGCGTCGGGTACCGTCCTCGGCCTGGGCGTCGGCATCCATGGGGCCTCCGGCGCGGACTGCAACTTCGCTCAAACGGTGAATACGCCGTCGGGAAGTACTCCTCAGATCAGCCTCTCCGTAGACGCGGGTACCTACTGCGCGGGCGTGTACGACATCGGCAACGTCGGGCCCAACGGCATCACGGTTTCGCTCAGCCTCATACATCCCTGAACGCAACATGAAAACCTCGATCACCGCGCTCCTGGTTGTCGTCGGACTCTTGACCGCGGCCTGCGGCACCGGCGACGACAACATCATCCCGGACCCCACGCCGATCGGGCCGTCGACCGAAATCTTCGGCGGCACGCTGCAGGTTCAGGGCTCGAGCTTCTACTCGTTTACAGTCGGGACGAGCAGTTCGGTCAGCATCACGCTCGCCAGCCTGACGGCGATCAAGCCGGGTCCAGCCCTGAACACCGTCATGGGCCTCGGCGTGGGCACGCCGCTCGAAACCGATTGCAACGTGACCAACTCCGTCCCCGCGGCGCCGGCGCTCACAGCTCAACTCGTCAACTCACTCACGCCCGCAACCTACTGCACCCGCATCTACGATCTGGGAAACCTCACGGCCCCGGTGAACTTCACGATCCGCATCGTGCACAACTGAGGAGAGACGAAGGTGGGCGTTTTCTCCGAGTGGGTGGAGCTCGAAGCCGGCGACGGGACCACACTGCGTGCGTGGACCTCGCGGCCCGACGACGCGCCGCCGACACGCGGACTGCTGGTGTTTCAGGAAGCCTTTGGCGTGAACGCGCACATCCGCGACGTCACCGAACGCTTCGCCGCGAGCGGCTACGTCGCCATTTCACCCGAATTGTTTCACCGGACGGCGCCAGGCATCGAGATCCGGTATGACGAGTTTCCTTCGGCCATGCCGCACTTGCAGGCGATGACCGAACGGGGACTCGACGCCGACGTCCGCGCCGCATTCGAATGGCTGTCGCGCGAAGGCGTGGCGGGGAACACCGCCGCGGTCGGGTACTGTCTGGGCGGACGCGTGGCGTTTGTCGCGAATTCGGCGGTCCCGCTCAAGGCCGCGGCGTCCTACTACGGCGGAAACATCCCTCCGCTCGTCGGACGAACGCCGCGCCTTTCGGGACCGATGCTGTTTTTCTGGGGCGGCCTCGATCATCACGTCCCGGACGAGCAGCGGCAGGCCGTGGTCAAAGGCCTGCGCGACGCGAACAAGGTGTTCGTGGACGTCGTGTTCTCCAACGCCGATCACGGATTCTTCAACGACGCGCGCGCCACCCACCAGCCGCAGGCTGCCGCGCAGGCGTGGAGCCTGACGCACGCGTTCTTCGACACCTACTGCCCCCGCTGACGCGAGAAACGCAAAACGGAAAACGACGAAAACGGAAAACGCAAGACGCAAAACGCAAGACGACTGCCTTGAGGTTCTACGTTCCGCGTTTTACGTTTTCCGTTCTACGTTTTCCGTTCACTTGCCGACCAGGTGCGGCACGGACTTCTCGTTCTCCTGACACACATAATCGAGGAGATCCGTGTCAAGCGCAATGACGTGCCTGATGGTGGTGGTCCACGGCGCCGTGTAGGCCTTGGGATCATCGACCGTGATTGTGATGTCGAGCGCGCCGTAGGCGCCGCGGCGGAAACGTTCGGTCACTCTGGCCGCTTCCGTCATCGGGCTGCCGTTGGCGTCGAGCCACAGGCCGTCGCGAAATCCGTTCGATTGCACGACCAGGGTGTCGCCGTCCCACCTGCCCACCGAGTAGCCGTTCCACGTGGGCTGCGGATCGGCCGGCAACGGCCGGCCGTCGGTGAAGATCTGCCGAAACCAGACGTTCCGTTCGTTCAGGATGATGACCAGGCCCGGCGTCTGGACGAGTTTCCGGTACAGCGGGGTCGTGTGCATCCGCACGATGCCGATGGGCAGACACCGCGAGTTGGGATCGTTCAAACGAAGTTCCGCCGTGCGCTGCCTGGCCAGGGCCATCGCCCACGGCTGATACGGCAGTCCGCCTTTGAGTCCCCAACCCATGTCCACGAACTGCTGACCGACTTTCATGTCGGCGCAGCCTTCCGCCGGGCAAGGCCGATTGTCTTCCGGCATCCAGATCCCGGAAGATCCGGCTTGCCGTCGGCGGCTCGCGGCGCCGGCGCGTTGAGGTTCGGCCGTCCGTCGGCGGTTTTCGGCACACCGGCGGTCGGGTATTTCAACCATTGCGCCCCGGCAGAAACGTCGGGCACCGGCGAGGCCGCGACAAACAGCGCCGCCAGGGTTACGGTGATGGTGGTGCGCATGTCAGCTTCCTTTGATTCATGGCGTGTGTCTTTCAACCGCGGCTTGGGTATTCGGCGCCACGACACCGGAACTAGCGGGCCGGCGGGAACACCGCCGGCCGGAACTGCCGGTGGCACTCGTGCACGACGCGTCGATGCGAGCGGTCAGCGCGGCGAGCGCCTTCGCGTCCTTGGCCTCCGCCGCTTTGTAGGCGGCCGTGCCGACATCGGTGAGCAGCCTGGCATCGGCGACCCACGCCGTCGCGCGGTTGCGCATGATCAGCAGGTTGCCCGACTCGGCGAGCGTCATCGCGCTGCGCCGCGCCTCGGCCCACTCCCGCTCGTCGCCCGGGCCGCCGCGGTTCACGAGCAAGCAGAATGCTCGTTCGAGGCCGGGTGGATGACGTCCACCATGAGCTGCTTCATCGTCGCCACCGGCTGAAGGTCTGGAGGGGCCTGCGCGGCGAGCGCGCACGACAAGACGAACACGCCGACCAGTCAGCGACCCATGGCCTCTCATGCCTTGCTCCACATCGCGTCCCTCGCGGCCGCGGATTGTCAACGCACTGGAAAACACCACACCCGTTGTGCCAGCATGGCCTCGCTGCGGCTCGCGCGCGGGGGCTCGCACCATGCAGCTTTTCGCGACAGACACTTTCTGAAGGCGGCCGGCCAGGGCCTGGCGTTGACGGCGATCGCCGCGGAACGGTCGGCGTCGGCCGCCGCCGCGCTCCAGGCGCCCCGCCGCTCGCCTGCCGCGACCGCCCATCGCGCGCGAATCGGGCACGTTCCTCGTCAACGGCAAGTCCTTCGCCGCGCAGTACGAAGCGAGGACGACGCTGTGGGAAGTGCTGGCGGTGAAGCTGGGGCTGACCGGCACCAACCGGAGCTGCAACAAGGCCAGCTGCGGCGCGTGCAGCGTGCTCGTCGACGGCCTGCCGCTCTATTCCTGCCACACGCTGGCGATGGAAGCCGCCGGCAGGAAGATCCTCACCATCGAGGGCGTGGGCACGCCGGATCACCTGCATCCGCTCCAGCGCATCGGCCACACGCACGTCGCCGCCGACTGCGGCTTCTGCACGGCGGGCTGGGTCGTGACGGCCAAGGCGCTGCTCGACAAGAACCGCAATCCGTCGGAAGACGATGTGAAGGCGGCGCTCGCCGGACACATCTGCCGGTGCGCGGCGTATCCGTCGATCGTCCGGACGGTGCTCGACACGGCCGCCGTGCTGCGCGGCGAGAAGGAACCGCGCCGTCGAGCCGCATTCGATCGTCCACGTCAAGCAGCCGATGGTGCGCGACTACGCGACGCACGGCGGACACGCGCCTGGCGATCGAGCTGATCGAAGGCGCCCGCAAGACCGTCACGAAGAAGTGGCAGGGCTATGCGCCGGAGAATCTGAACGTCATCGGCCAGCTCGATGCCGGCGCTGGCCGAAGTGTCCATCCCGCGCTTCACCGGCAAGGCCGAGTACGCGAGCCGCGTGCGCTTCCCGGACATGCTGCACGCGCGGTTTCTCACCTGTCCGCATCCGCGCGCGCGCATCACGAGCATCGACACGTCGACCGCCGAGACAGATGCCAGGCGTGGCGCACATCCTGACTTACAAGAACGCCCCGGCGCCGGCCGTCGTGAACAGGACGCGCCGGCGACGGCCACCGGCACGAGTCCCAACGGCAACCGCCTCGTCCCCCCTGCGCTGCCTCGCGACATCAACCTCCAGGGCGAAGTCGTCGCCATCGTCGCCGCCGAGACCGAGGATCTGGCCGACGATGCGATCGCGACGATCAAGGTGGAGTACGAGGTCCTGCCGTTCGTGTCGACGCTCAAGGACGTCATGGCGCCGGGCGCGCCGGATCTGCGCGGCGGCAAAGGCAACCTGATTCGCACGTGGGAGTCGAAGTCCGGCGACGTCGAGCGCGGCTTCGCCGAAGCGGACGTCGTGAAGGAGTTCGAGTATCACTTCGCCGGCGCGGTGTCGGTGCCGATGCAGCCGAGCGGCAGCGTGGCGAAGTGGGACGGCGACAGGCTGACGCTCTGGGGGATGGGCCAGGGCATCTATCCCGTGCGCGAACGCGCTGGCCGACGTCGCTCGGCATGGACCCGTCGAAGATCCGCTTCATCAACAAGTGGAACGGCTCGACGTTCGGATCGGGACGGCTCGCCGCCGAGCGCTTCTATCCGCTGATCGCGCACCTCGCCAAGGTGACCGGCCGGCCCGTGAAGATCATGCTGCCGAAGGATCAGGAGCTCGCGCAGCTGCTGATCAAGCCGGAGACGCTGACGCGGTTCAAGGTCGGCGCGAAGAAGGACGGACGGATCGTCGCGCTGCACCACGAGATCTCGCTTGAGCGTGGGCGACGTCGAGACCGGCTATCACGCGTCGGGCCCGGGCAACGCGACGAACCAGCTCGAGCTCTATACGTCGCGCGTGCCGCACTGGCGGTCGCTGTGGTCCGCGTACAAGACCAACGCGCCGCGGCCCGGACCGTCGCGCAGCTACATCCAGCAGGAAACGAAGTGGTCGTGGGAAGCGATGATGGACGAGATGGCCGAGACGCTCGGCCTCGATCCGCTCGAGTTCCGGTTGAAGCACATCACGCGGCCCGCGCCGGGCGACGATCGCTACCCGTACGACTCGTTCGCGTCGGTCGAGGTGCTCGACCGAAGGCGCGAAGGCGTTCGGGTGGGACAAGCGAAACTCCAAGCCCGCGGCCGACGCCCGGCCGCTTCAAGCGCGGCGTCGGCCTGGGCATGTCCCAGCACCACGGCGGCCTCATGGGCTACCACGAGGGCGAGGACGCCTTCGCCGCGCTGGCGGCGGCGCCCGACGCGTCGGTCTTCGGCGCGGAGCTCGAAGTCGGCGCGCTCGACGGCGACGTGACGATGAAGATCGCGCTGCCCGACAGCGGATCGAATGCCGGCACCGCGCTCGCGCACGTCGTGGCCGAGATGCTCGGCTTCACGAGCCGCGACCGCATTCGCATCCAGTGGGGCGACACGAACATCGCGCCGTCGAGCGACGAGTGGTTCGGCGGCCGGACGATCACGCTGCAGGGCGCGGCGATCTGCAGCGCCGCGGACAAGCTGCAGAAAGGATCTGCTCGATCGCGCGTCGCGCGCGCTGAAGGTCGACGCCGCGACGCTTCGGATGCAGGACGGCCGGATCTCTCCGGCCGGCAATCCAGCGGCAGGGCACGACGTTCGCGGCGCTGGCGCAGGGCCAACGGCGGCGTCATCCGGATGCAGGGCCGCGGCGTGGCGGGCGGCGAGCGCACCGGCGCCAGAACAAGGGCGTCGGCGCCTGCTTCGCCGAAGTGGAGGTGGACACGTGGACCGGCGACTGGCGCTTCCTGCGCGCCACCTACGTCCACGACACGGGCATCGTCATCAACCCGCTCGTCGCCGAGGCCGACATGATCGGCTCGCTCGTCGAGAGCACGCAGATCGCGACCGATCCGATTCCGTGGGATCGCGAGTTCCCCGGCACCCGGCACTACAGCGTCGGCTATCTCTCGTACCGGCTGCCGACGATCATGGACGTGCCGAAGCAGACGCAGGTGTACATCGACAGCCTCGAGCCGCGCTGGTTCTACGGCATCAAGAGCTTCAGCGAGACCAGCATCGGCTCGGTGCCGGGCGCGCTGGCCAACGCGATCTACAACGCGTGCGGCGTCCGGATCCGCGAGCATCCGATCACGCGCGAGAAGATCATGGCCGGGTTGAAAGCGTCAGAGGCAGCGGGCAGAACGAAGTCGCATGAAGAAGGTCTCCGTCTACCGGCCGACGACGATCGAAGAGGCGACCGCGCATCCTGTCGCGGCACGGCGACGAGGCCGCGGTGTACGCCGGCGGCACCGACCTGCTGATCCGGCTCAAGAACGGGCTGACGCAGGCGCCGAGCTACCTCGTCGACATCAAGAAGATCGACAACCTGCGCTACATCAGGGAAGACGCGCAAGGCGGCGTGCGGATCGGCGCGCTGACCAAGCTCGCCGAGATGGCCGACTCGGACGGTGCTGGCGAGGAAGTACCCGATGCTCGTGAAGGCCATCGGGATGATTTCCTCGCCCGAGCTGCGCAACGCCTCGACGATCGGCGGCGACCTGCTGCAGGAAGTCTGGTGCCAGTACCTGCGCGGCGGCTACTCCTGCTGGCGCAACGGCGGCTACCTCTGCTACGGCGCCATCGGCGACAACAGCTACTACCACTCGGCGATGGGCGGCCGCCTGTGCTACGCCGTCTATCCCGGCGACGCCGCGACGGCGCTGATCCCGTTCGACGCCAGCGGTCAAGCTGGCGACGCCCGTCGGGACCGAAGACGCTGACCGTCGAGCAGCTGGTGCCCGGCGACATGATGGTCGACGGCCGCATCCAGTCGCACGTCGTGCGCGTACAACGAGATTCTCACCGAGGTCGTGATCCCGCCGCCCACGCCCGAACGCGAGGACGTCGTTCGAGAAGCTGCGGCCGCGCGGCGTGTGGGACTTCGCGATGGCGTCGCTCGGCGTTGAGCCTCCAGATGCGGGGCAACGTCATCGACGACGCGCGCGTGGTGTTCGGCGGCATCGCGGGACGGCCGCTGCGCGAAACGCGCGGTCGAAGGCGTCCTCAAGGGCAAGACGCTCGGCGCCGGTCTGATCGACCGAGGTGGTGCCGCACGCGCTCGCCAATGCCGCGCCGCTCAAGTACAACGCGATGAAGATCGAGATGGCCAAGGGCCTGCTGGCGTCCGGGCTGGACAAGCTGAGCGCGCCGGCTTGACGCACCGCCCGCATGCGCGACATCGACGCCATTCTGTTCAACCCCGTCGGCATCACCATCGACGAGCAGGGCGAGGCCTTTGAGGATGCCGCTCCGGCGCTGGCCGAGCTCGACGCGCTCGGCGTCAAGCTGATCGCGGTGACGTCGCTCTCTGAGGCCGTGTTGAGGGAAGCGGTGACAGCTGCCTCGCTTTCCGCCGACCGCGTGATCTGTCTCATAGACACCGAACAGGGTCTTCGCGCGGCGAGGGATGCGGGCCTTCAGCCCGTGCTCATGATGAACGACCCGGACGAAGCAATGAGGCTGACCGCACTCAATCCCGCAGGCGGCATCGTGTCGCTCCACGAACTGCCCGATTTCGTGCGCCTGGTCGCCGCCGAGAACGCGCGGTCGCCGCGGCCGTAACGCGACTGGGGCCGGCGGACCCCATATAATCGGGTCTTCCCGACGGTCCGCGGTTCCCGATGCAAGGGACGAGGCGCCGAGTAGCGACGTCAACGACAGCGTGCGCGAACATGGTCGCGCGTCATGGGGTTTCCAGGTCTGGAGGCCGCGTACACTCCAGGTAGCTCAGGCCGCGCGCAGTTGGCGCGCTACGGTCTGGGCGGCGCGGGGACGAACACGTATGCGCACGCTTCGCAGCGCACGTACACGAGCACGGGGTCGGCGGACCGGCCGATGACCCGCGTGCGATGGCTGCCGCACTTCGGGCAAACAGCCGGCGGTGTGGAGAGGGTGTTCAAACGCACGAGAACTGGCGTCGCAAACGGCGTTCCCGGTGCAAACGCTAGCAAAATGGGACGTTTTGACCCCTGATCTGTCCCAAGACGGTGCACGCCCCCACAGATGTGCAATCCAGAGAACCGTATGCACCTTCCCCTGAGCGTTCTCGACCAATCTCCCATTTCCGAAGGATCGACCGGCGCCGATGCGCTGAAGAACTCGATCGACCTGGCCAGGTTCGCGGAAGCGGCGGGCTATCGACGGTACTGGGTGGCGGAACACCACGGCACGCCGATGCTGGCGTGCGCGAGCCCGGAAGTATTGATTGCCGCGATTGGGTCGGCGACCTCGCGCATCCGCGTCGGCAGCGGCGGCATCATGCTGCCCCATTACAGCCCGCTGAAAGTGGCCGAAACGTTCAGCATGCTGGGCGCCCTGTACGGCGATCGCATCGATCTCGCGGTCGGCCGCGCGCCGGGTAGCGATCCCCTCACGGCGTACGCGCTGCAGCGCGACCGGCGACACGCCGCGCCTGACGATTTTCCCGACCAGCTCTCCGAGCTCCTGGCGTACGAGTGGAACCGCATGCCGGCCGAACACCGCTTCGCGCGGCTGGCGCGACTGCCGGGCGGGACCCCGGGGCCCGACGTGTGGCTCCTCGGTTCGTCGCCGCAAAGCGCCGTGTGGGCGGCCGAGCTCGGACTTCCCTACGCGTTCGCGGACTTCATCAACCCGGCCGGCGCGGGCATCGCGGCACACTACCGACAGAATTTCACGCCCTCGGAGGTCAACGCGAAGCCGTACGTGATCGCCGCCATCTGGGTACTCTGCGCGGAAACCGACGAAGCCGCGTGGCAGCTCGCCGCAAGCAGCCGTATGGCGTTCACGCTGTTTCTGCAGGGCACGCTCATCCCGGTGCCGCCGGTCGAGAAAGGTCTCGCGTTTCTCGCGGCTCATCCGGAAAGCGCGGAGGCGCTCGGCAGGCGCCGACGCTGGATCGTCGGATCGCCCTCGACCGTTCGTGCCGGAGTCGAAGCGCTCGCGGCGGAGTACGAGGCGGACGAAGTGATGATCGTCACCATCACCTACGACCACGCCGCCAGACGCCGCTCGTACGAGCTCGTGGCAGCAGGCCCTCGGAGCCGTAGCGCCACGCCGCTCACTTTGACGGCGACGTTGCCAACCATCAACGCCTGCTCATCACAAAGTCACGAAGGGCACGAAGGATATCTTGTACAAAGAGTTCTTCGTGGTCTTCGTGTCTTCGTGATAGACAGGCGATCGACTGAATTCCGTGGCCGCTGTGCACACGGTTCCTCTACAATAGCCACGCGATGCGGATGCACACAGGCCTTGCCGCGGCCGCGATCGTTCTGGCCGGAGGGCTTCTCGTCCACGCGGCGGGCCCTCGGACGTTCACCGTCGATCCCGGGAGCAGCCGCTCGCTGATTGAAATCGGGAAGGGCGGCGCGTTCAGCTTCGTCGCCGGCCACGCGCACGAGGCCGAGGCGCCGATAGCCAGCGGCGTCGTGCACTTCGACCCGGCGGATCCGTCTCACGGCGACGTTCGGCTGGAGTTCGACGCCGCGGCGATCCGCATTACGGGCAAGGGCGAACCGCCCGGTGACGTGCCGAAGGTGCAGCAGGTGATGCTCAGCGAGCAGGTGCTCGACGCGGCCCGTTATCCGAAGATCACGCTCGAGAGCACCAGCGTCGCCGTGGCGTCTGGCAGGTCCGCGGGCGCGACGATGTTCGACCTGACGATGACCGGCAAGTTGTCGCTCCACGGCGTCACGAAGCCGTTCAACGCGCCGGTCAGGGTCGTCCTCGACGGCGCAACGTTGACGGCCACGGGCAAGTTTTCCATCAAGCAGACCGATTTCGGCATCAAACCCATCTCGGTCGCCGGCGTCGTCAACGTCAAGGACGCCCTGAACCTCACCTTCACCATCGTCGCGCGAGAGCGTTAGAATCTCCTCTGCCGAAGGAGCGGCCTGTCGATGAGAGCCTTGAGGGTGGTGCGGGCGGCGCTTGCGCTGTACGTGCTCGCCGGAACGTCCTCGGCGCTGGCACAAAGCGGGAGAAGCGGTGACCACTGGGTCGGCACCTGGGCCACGGCGGTCGTTGCGCGTCCGCAGGCCAGCCCGGGCAGCGGACAGCCGCCCCAGATCTCACCAGGTCCGCAGCCGCAAGCGCCGCCACAATCTCAACAACTTCAACAGGGCCGCGGCCAGGCGCCGCCGCTCAACTTCAACAACCAGACCCTACGGCAGATCGTGCACACGAGCATCGGGGGCGACCGGGTGCGAGTCGTGTTGAGCAACGCGTTCGGGACCGCACCGCTCGGCGTCGGCGCCGCCAACGTCGCGCTGCGTCAGAGAGATGCCGCCATCGTGCCTTCGTCGGCTCGCGCGCTCACTTTCGCTGGCAGCCCCGCCACGACGATCGCGGCCGGGGCGATTGCGATCAGCGACCCGGTCGGCGTCGCCGTGCCGGCGTTCGCCGATCTCTCGATCGACATTTTCCTCCCCGGCGACACGGCGGCGTCGGCCTCCCCTCTGACCATTCACAACGGCGCGCTCCAGACGAGCTACGTGTCCACGACCGGCAACTACGCCGGCTCGACGGAGTTGCCGGTGATGACCACGACACAGGCGTGGTTCTTTCTGTCGCGGGTAGAGGTGACGGCGCCCGAGCAAGCGGGCGCGGTCGTGGTGTTCGGCGACTCCATCACCGACGGCACGCGCTCGACGCCAGACGCCAACAACCGGTGGCCCGACTACCTCGCGAAGCGGCTGATGGCGCAGGCGACGAGCAACCGGACGAGCATGATGGGCGTCTTGAACCAGGGCATCGCGGGCAACCGCGTGTTGAGCGACGGCGCCGGCGTGAGCGCGCTGGCGCGGTTCGATCGCGACGTGCTCGTGCAGAGCGGTGTCACGCACGTCATCGTGCTCGAAGGGATCAACGACCTCGGCCTCGGCGGCCAGAATCCTCCGAGCGCCGCCGACATCATCGCGGGCCATCGGCAGCTCGTCGAGCGGGCGCGTGCGCACGGGCTCAAGGTGATCGGCGCGACGCTCCTGCCGTTTGAGGGCACCACGTTCCCCGGCTACTACTCCCCGGAGAAAGACGCGCGCCGTCAGGCGGTGAACGACTGGATTCGCACCGGCAAGGCGTACGACGGTGTCATAGACTTCGACATGGCGCTGCGCGATCCGGCCCGGCCGACACAGCTCCTGCCGCACTTCAAAGCGGACGACAACCTGCACCTGAACGACGCGGGCTACCAGGCCATGGCCAACGCTGTCAACCTTGCGCTTCTTCGAAGATAGTGCGGACCTTCACACATGAAACCATTCACCCTCGCCGTCGCCGCCACGCTTGTCGCCGCCACCGCGTCCGCTCAAACGCCAGCGAGCCCGGAGTGCGCGGGTGCCCGCGACCTCAGGCTGATCAACGGCAAGATCGCCACCATGGACGCGAAAAACTCCGTCGTCTCCGAGGTGACGATCCAGGACGGCGTCATTACCGCGGTCGGGCGCGGCAGCGGCGGCCGGCTCAGCCCGTGCACGAAGGTCGCCGACCTGCGCGGCCGCACGGCCGTTCCGGGCCTCATCGACAACCACAACCACATCGTCCTGCTCGGTCTGCGGCCGGGGTACGACACGCGGCTTGAAACCGCCGCGTCGATCGCCGACGTGCAGGCGGCGATTAAAGCCCGGGCGAAAGACGTGCCGGCGGGTGAATTCATCACGGCAATGGGGGGCTGGAACTCGGCACAGTTCACCGAGAAGCGGCTGCCGACCCTGCAGGAGTTGGAGGCCGCCGATTCCGCACATCCCGTCATCGTGTATCAGTCGTTCACCGGCCCGGCGGCCGTCAACGCCCGCGGCAAGGCGTTCTTCGCCGGCAAGGGAATCGCGGTCAGCGAGGCGGGCGCCATTGCCATCAACGCGCCGTCGGTGGCGGCGCTCAACGCCCTGCGCGCGGGGCAGACGCTCGCCGACCAGAAGCGTGGAACGCTCGACGCCATGGCGTATTCGGCGCGTGTCGGCGTGACGACGAATGTCGATATGGGCGCGTTTGTCATTCCCGGGCTGCCGGACATTCAGGACTCGTTCGCCTCCGACAACCTCGCCAGCGCCGATCCGTTCCGGATGTACGACGCGATGGCCGCGCTTCACCTCGAGAGCAAGATGCCGGTCCGCGTCCGGATGTTTTTTCTCAGCATGGACACCAGGCCGGACGTCCCGATGCTGAAGCAGCGTCTGCTGAACAACTTTCGCGGGTTCGGCGACGACATGCTGCGCCTGTCCGGCGTCGGTGAGTTTGCGACGAGCTGGCCGCTCTTTGGACAGGCGCCGCCAACCAACTACGTCGCCGCGCTGCAGCTCGTGGCCTCGCAGGGATGGGCGTTTCAGCAGCACAGCCTGTCGCCCGCCGAAGACAAGCTCGCCATCGAGACATTTGAAGCAGTCAACAAGACCATGCCGATTGCCGGCCTGCACTGGTCGATCGCACACGCGCCGCGCATCGACGCGCCGACGATTGCCCGTCTCAAGGCGATCGGCGCGGGCGTGGCCGTGCATCCGTTCGGGTATCTCGCCGGCGCGCCGGGGGCCGGTCCCCCGCTGCGGACCATCGTGGACAGCGGTATACACGTGGGCGCCGGCTCGGATTCCGCGCAGATCTCGACGCTCAATCCGTGGCTGATGATCTACTACATGGTGACCGGCAAGAACTCGTCCGGCGTGCTGATCAACCCCGGGCAGCTCCTCACGCGGATGGAAGCCCTGCGGCTGTACACCGCGGAGAACGGCTGGTTCCTCCACGAGGACAAGCTCGGGACCATCGAACCCGGCAAGCTCGCCGACATCGTCGTCCTGAGCGACGACTACTTCGATCCGGTGAAAGTGCCGGACGAGGGAATCAAGAAGCTCAGGGCCGTGCTGACTATTGTCGACGGCAAGGTCGTGCACGACGAGACGAGGGTCGCCAGATGACACGGATTGCGGCGTGGCGGTTCTCGCAGTAGCCCTTCGACAGGCTCAGGGCAGCCAGCCAAGGCACCCCAACGCGGCTGCCGCGTTGGGTGCCCCGCCAACCGAGCAAGCTTGCCGGAACTGCGGTCCTTCGGTTCATTCCCTTCGCTCGAGAATCGAGCGCTCGTTGGCCGCGGCGATCAACGGGTTATCCCATCGACATCCGTACAGCGGGATCTGCATTCGGGTTATCACCGGGCCATGTGATCGCTCGACTGTGATCGCCGCAATGAGAACCTGCGGCCCGCAGTTAGCGCCATCGCGTCCGGCCGCGCTTGACGGTTGGCTGGCCGCCCTGAGCCCGTCGAAGAGCGACCGACGTTGATCAAGAGCGGACTACCTACGTGCTACTATCTCGCCGCAGTGGCGCCTAACCACGTTAGCCAGACAGGACGTTGCCAGATTTGCGAACCACATGATCAAGAAGGTGCTTCTCGTCGTACTTTTCGTGGCGGTCGCGCTGGTCACCGTCGCCTCGGTGATGTACGTCCGGAATACCAGCCCGATCGTGCCAACGATCTCTGCTGTGGAAGCCGCCGACACCAGCAGACCGTATGTCGTTAAACTCCACGCCCAATGGTGCCCGATCTGCATGCTGACCAAGACGGTCTGGTCGCAAATCGAAGCGGCGTACTCAGGACGTGCGAATGTTGTGGTTCTTGATTTCACGAATCAGGCGACTACGGACCGGAGCAGAGCCGAAGCCAAGAGACTCGGACTTGAGAAGTTCTTCGATGACAATGCCGGCGCGACAGGCACGATTGCCGTTCTCGATGGCCGCACCAAGGAAGAGGCAGCCTCGATCCACGGAATCCGAGGCTTCGATGAGTATCGCGCGGCCATTGATGCGAGCCTGCCCGAGGTGAAGAGGTAGCCGCTGGCAATGCGGATCGAGCACAAGAACGAGTTGCCGGCACCGTTTGCGGGGTCGCTGCGACTCGTCTTTGTTCTGTTGCGGCGAGCCGTCTAACTCCGAAGCAGCCGTCGGCGCG
Source organism: uncultured Acidobacteriota bacterium (assembly GCA_963755195.1). Taxonomy (GTDB): domain Bacteria; phylum Acidobacteriota; class Vicinamibacteria; order Vicinamibacterales; family CAVVIG01; genus CAVQJU01. Next base: position 252,593 of record CAVWIZ010000008.1, read on the forward strand.
TCGATGTCACGGAGCGGCGCGGCTGACGCGCACGGTGACGGGATGAGAAGTGGTTCGAGGAATCTGACGGCTGACCAGACGCGGCTGAAACGCGAGCGCCAGCCGCTCCTGACCGGCGTCGCTCGCGGCCAACCGTCAAGCAAGGCCGGTCTCGATCGCATTAACTGCGGGCCGCAGGTTCTCATCGCGGCGATCACGGTCGAGCGATCACTGGCCGTCTGATAACCCGAATGCAGATCCCGCTGTACAGATGTCGACGGGATAACCCCTTGATCGCCGCGGCAGCGTGAGGGTACGAACCGCAGGACCGCAGTTCCGGCGTTGCTTGCCCGGTTGGCAGCGAGCGATGCCGGCCAGGAGCGGCTGCTCTGCAGCTATTCGGCCTTGGCGCCCAGTTCGCGAAGTTGCGCCTTGATCCTGCGCAGCTCACGGTCAACTCTGATGAGGCCACGAACCGTGGGCAGGACGACATCGTGGCTGCTGAAGCCGCTGTAGTTGGCCACTGACTTGTCGGTGTTCACCGGCTGTCGAGTGTTTCGCATCGCTATAGAAATACGGATTGCCGAAGGCTGCCCTGATCTCGTCGATCCTGCCCGCAAACTCGTGCGCTTCTGAAAGGAGGGCGGTCTTTCGTGTCGTGGCCTCTGAGAGTCTCGTCAACAAGCGCTCAATTTCAATCGCCCGCTCACCGTCGTCCACAACGCACCTCGCGCTGACCTGAGCGACGACTACGCGTCTCTACGAAGCTTGTCGCCGGCCGAGGCCGCCGAGGAGGCCCCCTATGGCGCCACTCATCACTCCCGCGACGGTCCCAACCACGGGAAAGATGAAAATCTGCCGCGCGTAGACGTAGTTCGCGTACGCCCGCAGGCTTTCAAAACCGCTCTGTCGAAAATCAGACACCAGATTCTGCCAGTCGGATCGATAGCGGATCGTGTCGAGGAACAGGTTGACGCGGAGGATGCCGAGCAGCAGGAACAGGACGAACGTGATCGCCCCCGCGGTTGCCCCGGCCTTGATCGCGTCGGTGACATCTCCACCGCGCCGGCGAGCCAGAAATCCCGGGACGCCCAGCAGCAGGAACACGCCGCCGAACATCAGGCCGACACCGAGGGCGGTGTCTTCGGCGAGCGGAGCGATCACGGTAGAAACCAGGATCCAGCCGCCGAGGAGGGTGCCGAGGGCGATCCCGAACGCAACGGGCTTCGTCATGCTCGCCTTCTTCCTCGGTGCTAAGTGGTCCAACGCCTCACATGCGCTGAACGAGCCTCCGGATCGCGAAATCTCACGAGGTGCATGATGCCAAGCGAAAACCACACCCCCGCGCTCCCGAGCGCGATGCCCAGCGAGACGGGATGCGGGCTGCCGAACGTCGTGTATCTCAGGATGACCGACCACACGCCGAGCGCAATAAACAGGAGACCGGACACCTGCGGGCGCCGCGGAAAGCACAAGCCGGCCGCCGCCAGCAGACCCAACCAGACCACAAAGCCCAGCATGCTCCGGTCCTCCTCTGTTTCCTACTGCGCCGTTGCGGTCGCGAAGTCGCCGACCAGCTCGAGATTCAGGCCGTTCGGGTCCTTCACGAACACGTTGCGCACGGTTTCGCTCCACACCACGAGCTCGCCGTCGCGGGAGATGACGCGGATGCCGTCCGCCTTCATTTTCGCGAGCAGCGTCGCGATGTGCGCCACGCGAATCGCCATGCCGGAGGAGCCCGGGTCGGGCACGCGCAGCGAGAACTCCTTGCGCGGCATCCCCTTGAATTCGGTGAACTCGATCCGCACCTTGCTGCCTGGCATCACGCCGGCAACGGAGCGGAACGACGAGCCTTTCGGAAGGCCCATCAGGTCGAGCATCGCGGCGTCGGTCGAGAACTTCTGATCGCCGGTCACGTCCACGCCGAGCGTGCCGTGCCAGAACTTCATCGACGTGTCGAGGTCGCCAACCGTCAGGCCCATGATCGAGCCGATGAGATTGCCCGCCGGTGCGTCGGCCGGCGCCGGCGCCTGAACGGCTTCGACGATATAGCCGTCGGGGTCCTTGAAGAAGATCGCTTTCACGTCGCCGAGTGGGGTCTTGACGCTGACCGGAGCGCCAGACTTTGTGAGGATCCGCGCGCCAACCTTCTTCAACGCGGCGGCCACGGGCTCGATGTCGCGCACCAGGAACTTCATGTGCGGCGCGCCCGGATCCCAGATCTCCGGCTCGGCCGGATGGCGCTCGACGTTCGTGAACTGCGTCAGCTCGAAGTTCATCCCGTAGCCGTTCCCCGGGATTTGCGTCATCGCGACGCGAAGAGTGACGCCAGGCGAGTTCGTCAGAATGGGCACCGCGCTCGTTCGCAAATGGCCGCACCTGCCCCGTGAGTCCGAACACGTCCGTGTAGAACGCGAGCGTCTTCTCCACGTCGCTTGTGGCATGGATGGCGTGCATGAAGCCGACGAGCGCCGACGACGGCGGCGCCTGAGCGCCGACAACGCCGCCAAGGAGCAGCGTGGAAACCACGGCAACGAACATACGGCGCATTATTGGTCTCTCCAAGACCCGAACCGTGAACCCTGAACCGTGAACCCGTGAACCGTGAACCTTTGCCTATGCCGTCGCCTTTGGCGTCAGCATCTCCGGCTTGACGGGCAGCCGGTAGATACGCTTGCCGGTTGCCGCGTAGATGGCGTTGACCAGCGACCCGGCCGCGAGCGCCGTGCTCGGTTCGCCGATGCCGCCGGGCATCTCCAGGCTCGGCACGATGTGCACTTCGATGACGGGCATCTCGGGAATCCGCATCATCTGATAGTCGTTGAAGTGCTTCTGCACCACGCGGCCGTTCAGAATCGTGATGTCGCCCTTGAGCGCGGCCGTCAACCCGTAGACGATGCCGCCTTCCATTTGCTGCTTGATCGTGTCGGGATGGATGACCCAGCCGGTGTCCACCGTGCACACGATGCGGTGGATTTTCACCGCGCCCTTCGCATCCACCGACACCTCGGTGACCTGCGCGAGGATGCTGCCGAACGCTTCCATCACGGCGATGCCGCGCGCCCGCCCCTGCGGCAACGGTTTCCCCCAGCCGGCCTTCTCGGCGGCCAGATCGAGCACGGCGCGGTGCCGCGGGGCTTTGCTCAAAAGGTCGTGCCGGAACTGGTAGGGATCCTTCCCCGCCGTCGTCGCCAGCTCGTCGATGAAGCCTTCGACCGCGAAGCCCTGGAACGACGCGCCGACCGAACGCCAGAACCCGAACGGGATTCCCGGATCCTGCTCGGTGTACTCGATCTTGATGTTCGGGATGTCGTACGGCAGCGAGACCGCGCCGTCGAGCGAGATGAAGTCCACGCCGTTTGGCGGCAGGGCGCCAATCCGCTTCATCAGCGACTGCTGCACGGTGTGCTGCGCAAACACGGTCGGCTTCCCCGCCGCGTCAACCGCGCCTGACATGCGGGCGTAGCTGATGGGACGGTAGAAGTCGTGCTGCATGTCGTCTTCGCGCGACCACACCACTTTCACCGGCGCGCCGACGGCTTTCGACGTTTCGACGGCTTCGGTGACGAAGTCGCCCTCGCCGCGGCGTCCGAACCCGCCGCCGAGGTACGTCGTGTGGATCTTCACCCTGTCCTTCGGAAGCTTCGAGGCCGCAATCGCCGCGTCGTGCGAGGCGGTCTGCCCCTGCGTCGGCACGTACACGTCGCAGCGGTCCGCCTTCACGTCAGCCGTGCAGTTCATCGGCTCCATCGTCGCGTGCGCGAGGAACGGCGCTTCGAAGACGCGCTCGAACTTCTTCGGGGCGCCGGCGAGCGCCGTGTCGACGTTGCCCTGGTTGCGCGCGACCTTGCCGGGCAGCTTCGCGAGCTCGGCGTACTTTTTCATGATGTCGGCGCTGCTGAGCGTGGCGAGGCTCCCCTCGTCCCACTTGATCTCGAGCGCCTGGGCGCCCTTGTTCGCGGTCCAGTAGTTGTCGGCGACCACGGCGACGCCGCTGCTGATCTGGACGACGTGCTTCACGCCGGGAATGGCCTTGGCCTTGTCACTGTTAAAGCTGGCGACCTTGCCGCCGAACACCGGGCACCGGACAACGCGCGCGGTGAGCAGGCCCGGCAGCTTGACGTCCATACCGAAGATGGCCGAACCGTTGACCTTTTCGGGAATGTCGAGCCGAGGCACTGACGTGCCCATCAGGGCGAAGTTCTTCGGGTCTTTCAAGGTGACTTGCTTCGGCACCGGCAGCGTTGCGGCCTTGTCCACGAGCGCGCCGTACTTGATCTTGCGGTTGCTCGCCGCGTGGATCACTTCCCCCTTCGAGGTCGTCAGCGAATTCTCAGGGACGTTCCAGGTCTGCGCGGCGGCGGTGACGAGCATCGCGCGCGCGCCGGCGCCGGCTTCGCGCAGGACCTTCCACATGCCGCGGACGCTGTTGCTGCCGGCCGTGAGTTGTTGGCCGCCGAAGTTCGGGTTGCCGTACTTGGCGTCGGCTGGAACCCATTCGGTCTTGATGTTCTTCCAGTCCATATCGAGCTCTTCGGCCACGAGCATCGGCATGGACGTCATCACGCCCTGACCCATCTCGAGCATGGTCAGCATGACGCGGACGGTGTCGTCGGCGTTGACCTTGAGCCAGATGTTCGGTTCGAGGGAGCCAGCCGCGAAGAGCTGACTGCCGGCCTGGTCGAGGACGCTCGGCAGATAGGCGCCGATCATCAGGCCGCCGCCGGCGGCGACGGTGGTCTTGAGAAAAGCCCGCCTGCCGGTTGCGTTGGGCGTGTTGAGAGCGTGTGACTGTTTCATGGTGTGCCTCCGCTCCCTTAAGCTCTGGCTTCGGCCGCGCGGTGGATCGCGCGACGGATGCGTTGATACGTGCCGCAGCGGCAGATGTTGCCCGTCATGGCGGCGTCAATCTGCGCGTCGGTCGGCTTCGGCGTCTTGGCCAGAAGCGCGGAGGCCGACATCAGCTGACCGGATTGGCAGTAGCCGCATTGCGGCACCTGCTCGGCCACCCACGCGACTTGCAGCGCGTGGCTGGACGTCGGCGACAGCCCCTCGATCGTCGTCACCCTCTTTCCGGCGGCCAGCGACACGGGCGTCGTGCACGACCGGATGGCGTTGCCTTCGAGGTGCACCGTGCAGGCGCCGCACTGCGACAGGCCGCAACCGAATTTGGTCCCGGTCAGGCCGATCGTGTCGCGGATGACCCAGAGCAGGGGCATGTCCGACGGGACGTCAACGTCGTGGCGTTTGCCGTTTACAGTCAGGGAAATCATTGGGATGCCTCCGTCCGCGAAAGCGGACGCTACATAAAGAAAGAACCTTGAAAATGTAGCGCACCGGGGGGCTTGTGGCAACCGGCAAAGACGAGAGCAAATGCACGTTGCCACAGAGGCACTGAGGCACGAGACACGGAGATTCGACGCGGCGCCGCGAAGCGGCGGTTTTCAGGCCGCGAACCGGAAGAGACGAGCCAGCGAACGATCGCGGACTGGCTCGTCTCTTTCGGTTCACGGCCTGCAACTCGGCCTGCTCCGCAGGCCGGCCGCGTCGAATCCTCTGTGTCCTCTGTGACTCCGTGGCCGATTTTTCTCGGTTACGATAGCCACCCATGAGCGTGCCCAAATGGGAGTAAAAGACCTCTTCAATCTCACAGGAAAAGTCGCCCTTGTCACGGGTGGGTCGCGGGGCCTGGGACTCGATATGGCCATCGGTCTCGGGGAGGCCGGCGCGGCGGTAATGATCACCGCGCGGCGCGAACAATGGCTGACGACGGCCGAAGCCGCGCTGCGCGAGAAAGGCATCAGCTGCGCGGCCGTCGCGTGCGACGTCTCGGATCCCTTTCAGGTCGACGTCACGGTCAAAGCGACGCTCGACCGATTCGGGCGCGTCGACGCGCTGGTCAACAACGCCGGCATCAGCTGGGGCGAATCGATCGACACGATGCCGGTCGAGAAGTGGCGTCAGGTGATCGACACCAACGCGACAGGATCCTTTCTGATGTCGCAGGCGGTCGGCCGCGAGATGCTGCGCGCGGGCCGCGGCGGATCGATCATCAACATCGCGTCGGTGGTGGGCCTGGTCGGCACGCCGCCCGACATCCTCGACGCCGTCGGCTACTCGGCCAGCAAAGGGGCGATCATCGCGCTGACGCGCGATCTCGCGGTGAAGTGGGCGCCGAGCGGCATTCGAGTCAATGCCATCGCGCCGGGGTTTTTCGACACGCGCCTGTCGCACGCGCTGCTCGAGAAAACCCAGGCGAAGATCGAAAAGACGACGCCGATGGGCCGCATCGGCCAGCTCGGCGAGCTGCAGGGCGTCGCGGTTTTTCTGGCGTCAGCCGCCTCGTCGTACGTGACCGGACAGGTGCTCGCGGTCGACGGCGGGATGACCGCGGGGTAGCGGACGATGCCACAGAGGCACGTTGTCGACAATCGACTGCAAACCACGAAGTCACGAAAACACGAAGAAGATTCTTCTTTGTCCTGAACGGCTATTTCCTGGCTGCCGCTTCAGCCGCCGCCTTGTCGTCGGCGCGGGCCGCGCTCAGCATGTTTCTCATGCCGTAGTTGCCCTCGTGGCAGGCGTACTCGTAGATCTCGTAGCCGGGCTTCGTGTTGAGGTCGAGCCCAGCGGTCCACACTGCGGCGTAGGTGCCCGGATCGTCCACGGTGAACTCGTACCGAATCGTATCGGCCGCCGTCCTGGTGAATCGCTCGGTCAGCTTCATGCGAGGGCTTGGAATCGCGCCGAAGCCGCCCACCGCGGTCCGGCTCGAGAAGTTCGTCGTTTCGACCACGAGCGTGCCGCCCTCGAAGCGGCCGCGCGAATCGCCCATGTACATACGGATCGCGTCGCCGACATGCGGCCGGCCGTCGAGCGGCACGAGGCGATTTTCGTGGATCATCTCGTTCTGGATGACCACGAAGCCGGGCCCCTGCAGGATGCGCGTGCCGTTGCCGTAGATGGCCGGCAGGATCGAACTGGTGATCCCGCGGGAGATGCAACGGTCGTAGTTGCTGCGATCCTCGGGACTGTCGGCGGGTCCGCGAGCCGATCGCGCCGCCTGCCGCTCGGCCACGCGCCGCTGGCCTTCGGGCGTCATCGGCGGAATGCGTCCGTTCGGCGGATCGATGACGAGCGAGGATGCGTGGGAGAGCTTCGTTCCGCGCTCGAGCCAGTGCCGCGGCGCGTTGTTGGCGGCTTCGTCCTTTTCGAATGCGGTTTCCGGACGCTCGCTGTTGTCTTTCGCGATTTGCTCGAGGTTGGCTTTCTCGCGGGCTCGAACTCGGCGTCGGTCAGCATCGGCCGATCGCCGTACTGGGCAGGACGCTCGAACGGGACGCCGATCGAGTTGTCGGTCGTGTAGGTGCCCCGAAGGTCGGGATCGCCCCACGCCGTCTTCGGCGGCGAATAGGGCTTTGCGGCGGGTCGGGTCTGCGCGGCGGCGACGGCCGTTGCGGCTGCCACAGCCAGCCCGACGAGAAATGCCTTCATGCGCTGAAATGGTAGCGCATTCCGGATGACTCACCGCCTGAGAACGAAGTTGCCGGCAGCCCCGCAGGACTCGGCGCAGGGCGGCGGAGGGACGTAGGTGTCCTTGATCTTCTTGCGGTACTCCGGATACAGCGTCTCCGGGTATCCGAGCACGGCCTCACGCGGAAGGTGGTAGAGCTTCACGAATTCGTCGGCGAACGGATTTCGATCGGGCGGAAAATGCGGCACGGTGTCGCCCGGCTCCCGCCCTTCGTAGCCGGTCACGCACCCCGCGCGATAGTCGAGCGGCCTCGGCGACAGCCGGAAGCTCTTCGAGATGATTTCCGGCTCGACGAGGTACACCGGATCGGTCGCCACCATGAGGACGGTCACGACGTCACCGTGGCGGAAGAAGCGCCAGTCGATGGAGGCCTCGTCGGTCAGCGGCACGCCCGTCTTGCGAATGAAGCCCGCCTTCACGTGCGTGGTCCGCGCGGCGAGGGCGCCGCCTTCCCATCGGCCGAGCGTGAAGCCCGCCTGCGTGTGGAGCGCGTGCTCGGACGGCCGCGGGCGGTCGTCCATCCAGATGACCATCTCGTTCCAGTCTTCCCACGCACCGATCGTGTACGACACGACGCGGTTCGTCATGGAATCGGTCTGGCTGCTCACGCGAAGGCCGAAGGGACCGAGCACCACGTAGGCCGCGCCCCAGCCGGCGCATTGCCGCTCGATCATCGACTTCTGCGATTCGTCGTAGGAGAGCGCCCGGGTGCGGGCCTCGTCGGTGAGCGCGAGCCCGAGGTAGTCCACCGGCACCGAGTCGTTCTGGACGTCCTCGGTCCCTATGGGCGCCCACGATCCGACGAATTCGAACTGTGCCGACGCCCGGCCGGCCGCGAGCGCGACAAGCAGGAGCGCAAGCAGTCCGCGGCGCGCTACCACGTGGATGAGCATGGCGTCGGATCCCATTTCGAGCCGTCCGGCTCCTTCTTGAAGTGCGGGCTGACGACGTACGGCCCGGTCAGGTACACAGGGTCGTCGACGATGGTCGTGACGAGCAGGAGCCTGCCGGCGCCTGCGAGCGGCGCGACGTCGAAGTGCTCGGTCACCGTCGCGCGTTCGCTGTACGGCACGCCGTTCTTCCGCAGGTAGCCGGCGCGCAGGTTCGACGTGACGACGCGCAGGCTGCCGCCGCCGGTCGCAGGTTCCCACGTCGCCGCGGATTGCCCCTGCCAGGTGCGGGGCCCCTGGGAGGACGTCAACGCTGTTGCCGCAGCGTCCGCCGAGAAGCGGAAGAGCCGTGTCTGCGTGCCCGCGTCCGTGTCGATGCGCAGCGTGTCGGCATCCTGCCAGGTGATGTGCAGCCGGCCGGGCACGCTCATGATGTTGCCCGCGCCGTACGACTTGCACTGGTTCCCCGCGCGCTCGTCGGCGGCCGGGTCCCAGGCATTGATGAGCGGCAGCGCAGCGCGTGAGGCCGGAATGCGGCGGTACTCGCCCTTCGGCGGCGTCACCATCCGGTATCGCCAGTTCTCGGTCACGTACGACACCCAGTAGCCGGTGAGGTCGATCGGCGCGCCGTCTTTCGGCGACTTCGGAGGCGCGGGTGGACCTCCGCGTCCCGGCGGCCCCTGCGCGACGGCAGCGTGCGCCAGCATCACGACCAGAGTCGACGTCAGCAGTACCCGCATCAATGTCTTGACCTTTTGCACTTTCTACTTTCCACTCTGCACTTTCTGCAGGCTCCGGTAGACCGCCTCGATGAAGTGATCCGTGGTCCACACGCCGCCCGGGTTGCCGTAGCGTCCCATGTACCCCTTCGCCGGCTGTGCCGCCTTCACCTCGGCGAGCGATCGTCCCGCCTTGATCAGATCGCGGACCCGGTCAGCAATGATCGTCACCATGTCGCGATACTCGACGACGTCGTACTGGTCGCACAGGCGTCCGTGCCCGGGGACAACGATCGTGCCCGCCTCGCGCGTCACGACGGGCGTCGAGACGACAGCCAGCTCGGCGAGCCGGTTGAGCGCCGCGATCTCGCCCTGGATGCTCCCGCCGCGCTCGATGTCGATGACGGGAAACTGCCGCGTGTCGAGCACGTCGCCGGCGACGACGACATCGGACGCCCGGAAGAACGCGAAGACGTCGCTGTCGGTGTGCGCCGCGGGCTGGTGCAGCACTTCGATCGCCTCGCCGTTCAGGTACATGGCTTTGCGCGAGTAGTGAAACACCTCGGTCGGCCACCCGCCGGCCGGCGACTTGGCCATGTGGCGCAGCACGCCCTCCGCCGACAGGATCGGAGCCACGCTGTCGGCGGCTTGCGCACCACCCCCCAGAGCGCCGGCCAGGATCTTTTCTCCGGCGTTGGCAAGCGTCTCGTTGCCGCCGACATGATCAGCGTCGGGCCCCGTGTCGATGACGTAGCGAATGGATTTCGGTGAGAGGCGCTTGATCGCGGAGAGAACTGCCGGTGCGCTGGCGGCCGACCCGGCGTCCACGACGACGAGGCCGTCGTCGCCCACCTGCACGCTGATGTTCGCGCCGCCTCCAGCGATTACGAAAAACGACGGGCGGACCTCGAGGATCTCCAGACCGCCTGACGGCGCCGTGGCGGCCTGGGCCGCCGCGGCCTTCAGAGGTTCGAGGCCACGTCCAGGTCGCAGGACGAGCAGCGCGCAAACAGCCACCACGGCAGCAGTCCGGGCGCGGGGGCGCCGCGCCGGCAATGTCGTGGTCATCATCAACCCTGCTGCAACGCGGAGGTTTCGGAACTCTTCTTCAGCAGCAACAGGGTGCCCGCGCCCAGCGTCGAGCCCAGGGCCATGATGACGGCGACGACGGACAGGCCGTAGCCGGCCTGGAACAGGTATCCGGCGATGATCGGAGCCAGAAACGACCCGCCACGTCCCAGTCCGATGGCGAAGCCCGAACCGAACGCGCGGACGTGCGTGGGAAACGACTGCGCGAACAGCGCGTACATGCCGACGATGGCGCCGTTGATGAAGAATTCCGCGACGGCGCAGACGATCGACAGCATCGTGAGATCGTGCGGCGTGAACCCGAAGAGCGACACCATCGCCGTCGCGATCAGCATGAAGGCGATCGTGAGGGGCCTCACCGTGAACTTCTGCGTGAACGCACCGAAGACGAGCGCGCCAATCAGGCCGCCGACATTCGCCCAGACCAGCACCCCCGCGGCCAAGGCCGGCGCGAAGCCGAAATCCGCGACGATGTTCGGCACCCACTTGATGATGAAGTAGAACGTCGTGATGTGAAAGAAGTACGCCAGCGTCACGAGCATCGTGATCTGCACGAGACCCGGCTTGAAGATGTCCGCAATCGAAGGCCGGCTGGCCGCTGGAGCCACGGTGGGCAGGCTCGCCACCGCGTCATGTCCGAAGCGGCGAAGCGTCCGGTTGATGCTCTCGAGCGCTCCCGCCGGCCGCTTCTGCGTCAGCCAGTGCACCGACTCGGGAACGAACACGAACACGACCGGAATCATGACGCACGTGGAGATGGCGCCAAGATAGAAGACCGACCGCCAGCCGTACACGGCGAGCAGTTGCTGCACGATCAGCCCGCCGGTCACGGCGCCAAACGGATAGCCGGTCGTCATCAACGAGACGCTCAGGTCGCGGCGCCTGGTGTTCGAAAACTCCGCCGCCACCGCGTTGATGGTCGCGAGCATGCCGCCGATGCCCAGGCCGGTGATGACGCGCCAGATCGAGAGCGCGACGAGCCCGCTCGTGGTCGGGACCATGAACATGCCGAGGGCCATCACCAGCAGACATCCGAGAATCGTGCGCCGGCGGCCGATCTTGTCGGCCACGCCGCCCAGGCACAGCGACCCGAGCGCCATGCCGATGACTTCCATCGAGAGCACGATGCCGAGCGCGCCGCGCTCGATGCCCCATTCTCTGGCGATGCCGGGCCCGGCAAAGCTGATAGAGGCCACGTCGAAGCCATCGAGCGCATTGAGCGCGACGGTGATGCCGATGACCAGCATCTGCCGCGCGCTCAACGGCGATCGGGCAATCAGTTCGCGAGGGTCGTTCGTGTCACTGCCCATGCGTTAGTCCCTCAAGCCGCGAAGCTTCAGTTTGTCGATCTTGCCGGCGCCGGTTTTGGGCAGCGCGTCGAGAAACTCGATCCGGCGCGGCACCTTGTAGTCGACGAGCCGGTGTTTGCAGTAGTCGAGCAAATCGTCGGCGGACACCTCGCGGCCCGGCTTCAAGGACACGAACGCCACGGGGACTTCACCGCGGAACGCGTCCCTGATGCCGACCGTGGCGACTTCGTGCGTATCCGGATGCGCATAGAGCACTTCGTCCACCTCCCGCGGGTAGATGTTATAGCCGCCGGAGATGATCAGCTCTTTCTTGCGATCGACGACGAACAGGTACCCCTCGTCATCGAAGTAGCCGACGTCGCCCGTGTAGACCCAGCCGTCGCGAATGGTACGCGCCGTCTCCTCCGGGCGGTTGCGATAGCTTTCGATCATCTGGGGACCGCGCACCCTGATCTCGCCGCGTTCGTATGGCGGCATCATACGCGTGCCGGTGTCGAGATCGACGATCTCCACGTCCGTTTCCGGGGGCGGGAGGCCGACCGACAGGACCTTGCGCGTTCCCACCGCCGGATTGTTCGCGTACGGCGCGCCTTCCGACATGCCGACGCCTTCGTAGATCGGGCAGCCCACGGTCTTCTCCCAGTTGGTCAGCAGATCTTCCGAGAACGGCGACGCGCCGGCCGAGCAGATCCTGAGGTGGGACAGATCCGCGGACGCGACGGCCGGGAGGGCAAGAATGCCGACATAGACGGTCGAGGGCCCGCCGGCAAACAGGGTCACCTTGTGTTTCGACAACTGCCGGAGGACGATCTCCGGCTTGTATTGGCGGACGATCACGTGCGTCGATCCGATGTAAAGGGGATGGATGACGGCGTGATGGTGGCCGAAGATGTGAAACATCGGCGCCACGGAGAGCGACACTTCCCTGTCGTACCGCAGCGTCGAGTAGATCGCGACCTCGAGCCGGCAGAACGCCATGATCTGCCGATGGCGGTGCTCGGCTCCTTTCGGGAGGCCCGTCGTCCCGCCGGTGAAGAACATCATCGCGAAGTCGTCGGCATCCGGCAGCGGGTGCGGCAGGCCGGCCTCGCCTTCGCGGATCCACGACGCGACCGTGTCCGCCCCCTCGCCGACCACGAGCACATGCCGCACGCCCGTCTGCTCCGCGACTTTGGACACTCGCGTGAAGAACTCCGGCAGCGTCACGATGACCTTCGGATCGGCATCCTGCAGGAGGGGGATGAGCTCCGAGTCCGTGTAATTGGGATTCATCGGCGCCACGTACGCGCGCGCCGCCATCGCGCCCAGAACGCACATCGGGAATTCCAGGCAGTTGGTCATGAGGATCGCCACGCGCTCGCCCTCGACGCCAATCTGCTGAAGGCGCCTGGCGACGCCGGCCGCGGCACGCCGGTGCTCGGCGAAGGTCACGCTGCGGTCTTCGCAGATGAGCGCCGTTCGATCGGGCGTCCTTCGCGCGACGTCCTCGAGCGCATGAAGAATCGTGGGGTAATTCGGTGCGTCCGCCGGAACCGTGAGCTTCATCGCGTCGAGGCGCAGGCTGGGGGCGCGGCCCGTATTGAGGTGGTGCCGGCGATGTCGTTGACACCGGTAGCCGATCGGGCGCGCCGCCGGGGTTGCCGCACGTCGGGACGTGGAAACATTCGCTGAGGGAACGCGGTCACCGCCAATCGGAGGATAGTCTACGTCAGCGGCGGGGGTTCTCGATGCCCGTCGCATCCCATCGGCCAGAGACGACCGGACCGGGTTCCGCGTCGACTTAGCGGCAGGGTTGACGGAAGGGCGCTGATTGGGCCCGCCGCTCGCTCTTTCCACAGCCGCTCGCCTCTTTTCACAGCAACTCTCGCATAGACGCCTCTCGGGAGTACAATGCGATTGGACCGGAATCGAAGATGCTATTGGTTCGTGCGGTGAGGATCGCGAGCGAGCTCGTTATGTACGCTTTCATATTTCTAGCTCCGTTCGCCCAGAATCGCCTGAGTCCTCCCTTCGCGTGGTCGTTCTTGGTGGCGGGGCTTCTCGCGACGAGCATTTACATCGCCTTCCGCCTGCGAGCCTCTTACGACTCGCGCAAGAGTGCTTCCTCGCTCGATTTGCGGAACTAGCTCAAGCTTTCTCGTCCCTCAGCTGATCTTCAGCCCGGTCACCATCCCACGATGCTCTTCGAACTCCTCTGGTATCTGCGGTCGTCGTTTCATCACCGCCGTGCGGTCATCTTCGTGATGCGGTCGAAGCCGGTATCGCCCGTGTACAGGTTGCCCTGCGCATCCATCGCCATGTAGCTCGCTTCGGTGAACTGGCCTTCTCCGCGGCCCGGACCGTTGCCTGTCGCGCCGAGCACGTTGCCGTTCCAGTCGATCTTGAAGATCTGGCCGTCCTGGCCCGTCGCCAGCGCGGCCCGTACTGCGGTACCGGCCGACCAGCTCGTAGGCGCCGATGTCCGGCGCCCTGCCGGTGAAGCCGTCTGTGATGGACGGGAGCTCGATGCCCGCGTCGACGGCCGCCGAGCCGGGCTTGAGCCGGAAGTCGAGACCGTCCGGCTTGTAGACGCGCTGCGGATCCGATTTGTCGGGCATCGTCACGTTGGCGAACACGTCGTAATCCACGAGGACGCTGTGCGTGTCCTGCCCGCGTCGCGTTGCTGTATTCGCGCAGCGTCTTGAAGCGATGCACCACGGGCGCCGTCTTGTAATCCGCCGTCACACCCGTCGCCGGCGAATTCCACTCGAACGCCACGTCCTTGCCCGGGTTGGGACGGAACGCGTTGTAGTCCGACGTCGAGTAGTTCGTGTACGTGCCGACGGCAAACACCGGGTCCATCGCGTCCTGAGCGACGATCAGGTTGTTGCGGAAATGGACGTTGCTGGCCGGTCCCCGCGCAACCGTTTCGCCGACGAATGTGTTCTGGTAGACGAGCACGCCCGCCGGCGTGGCGACGAACTTCAGCGACCCGGTCGACGGCGCGTTGTAGACGAGGTTCTGATAGAAGTAGACCGGCCCGCCGTACATCGGCTGCGCCGACAGCCCCTGCGCCGCGACGTTGAAGCAGCGGTTGCGGAACACGCGGATGTTGTGCGCGCCGCCGTCAGATTCGACGCAGTTGTCGCCCATGTTGAAGATGTCGTTGCCGTAGATGTCGATCGAGACGGGCAGACGGTCGGCGATCGGATCGGGGGCGCCGTCGGGATTGCCGTACGTCGCCACGTCAATGCCGTCGTGCCAGTGCGCGACGTAGTTGTGGGCGACGACGTGGCCCTGGCCGTAGACCTTGACGGCGGTTTCCGACGTGAGGAGCTCCGGGAAGCCGGGGAACTTCTCCCAGATGGCGCCGATCCAGCCCATCATCTTGTCGGGGTCGTGGCGGCCGACGAACGTGTTGTCGGCAATGTAGTAGTTCTTCGAGCCGGACCAGTCGTCGTGCACGGCGCGGCCGATGTTGTAAAGGCGCGAGCGCTTCAGCGTGAAGCCGCTCGCGCCGGCGATGTCCTTGATGCCGGCGAGGAACGCGACGTTGGTGTTGCGAATCGTGAGGCCTTCGAAGTAGTTGTAGTTCGCGGCCATCACGTTGAACAGGTTCTGCGCGCCGTCGCCGTCGAAGATCGCCTCGCCGTCGCCCGCGCCCTTGATGACGATCGGCCGGTCGGGTGTCCCGCTCGCCGTCAGGTAGTACGTGCCGTCGAACACCGTGCCGAGCGAGAGATACCCTGGACGCGCGGCGCTGGTTCATGTAGTGAAAGCGATCGCTGATGTACAGTGCCGGCGTGGACAAGGATGACGTCGCCAGGCTTGACGCGGGCGGGCCAGGCGTTCTGGTAGTCGTAGTGCGACGTGCCCATGTAGTACGCGCTCATCAGCCCGGTGAACGCCGGTTCCTGCTTCTCGCCCTTCCAGTCAACCGGATACACGTGATAGGTCTTCCCGCCCGCGGCCGGCTGCGGTTCCTTTCGCGTGCGCACGGTCACGGTCTTCGTCGTCTCGCCTCGCACGCCGTCGGGATCAGTCAGCACGAAGCGGCACTCGTATTCGGTGTCGGGCTCGAGATTGAGCACGCTGCCCGAGAACATGTTGGGGACCACGTAGTCGAACGGGAACCGCGGCAGCAGCGGGTTGTCGGTCGCGGCCGGCGGACCGCCGTTGACCCACTCGCGCTGAAGGCGCAACAACGGCAGCGCCCTGCGCCAGGCCGTCTCGCCCTTCTTTCTGTACGAGACCTCCACCTGCGCATTGCGGTTGTCGTCGCCGGTGATTTTCCAGTCGAAGCCAATCGACAGGAGCGTCGGCGGCTCGATCGAGAACTCGCCCGCGGTAGTCGCCGTCTGCGCCTGCGCGCGGGAAGCGATCAGCAAGAGCAACGCGACGAGGGCGACCCTCGAGACGCCCGATGCTCCCGATGTTCCCGGTGTTCTCGATAGGGCCCTTCGGATCATGTGAGCTCCCCCGCCAGGGGATTATCCCCCAGACACACTACAATGAACGCCTCTTGGTCAGCCCACGCGACTCATGATCCTGTCCAGTGGAACGACGCTTGGTCCCTATCAGATCGTCGGCGCCCTCGGCGCCGGCGGCATGGGCGAGGTGTATCGCGCACGCGACCCCAAGCTCAATCGCGACCTCGCGCTGAAGATCCTCCCTGAACTGTTTGCCCGGGATCCTGAGCGGCTCGCCCGCTTCAAACGTGAAGCGCAGATGCTGGCGTCCCTGAACCACCCGAACATCGCGGCCATCTACGGCTTTGAAGATTCAGGCGACATCCAGGCGCTCGTGCTGGAACTGGTCGAAGGGCCGACGCTGGCGGAACGGCTCGAAGGGCTAGGAGCTGAGGGCAAAGGGCTGGCGATCGCTGAGGCCTTGCCTATCGCGCGGCAAATCTGCGAGGCCCTCGAGGCCGCGCACGAGCAGGGCATCATCCATCGCGATCTGAAGCCCGCGAACGTGAAAGTACGTCCTGATGGCACGGTGAAGGTACTCGACTTCGGCCTGGCGAAGCTGACGGCTTCGGCTGACCGCGCCTCGGACATGTCGAACTCGCCGACGATGATGGCGTCGATGCCGGGAACGATCCTGGGAACGGCCGCCTACATGTCGCCGGAACAGGCGACGGGAAAGGAAGCGGATCGAGCGTCGGACGTGTGGGCATTCGGGTGCGTGCTCTACGAGATGCTCACCGGCCGCCGCGCGTTTCAAGGCGACTCGGTGAGCGAGGTGCTCGCGAACGTCCTGAAAACCGAGCCCGACTGGGCGCGGCTGCCCGCCGACGTGCCCGACGGCCTCCGGCGGGTGCTGCGGCGCTGTCTCCAGAAAGACCAGAAGCGCCGGCTGCGCGACATCCGCGAAGTGCGGCTCGAAATGGACGAGGCGCGGGACGAGCCACCCGTCACCGGCCATCCAGCGCCGAGCACAACTCAACGTCGGCAGCGGCTCCTCTTGATTGCGGCCCTGGCGGTGATGACGATCATTGCGGGCATCGCGCTGCAGCGGGCTTTCCGCACCGCGCCGACGCCTGCCGAAGTGCGTCTCGAAATCAACACGCCGCCGACGACGGATCCCACGTCGCTGGCGATCTCGCCTGACGGCCGCACGATTGTGTTCGTGGCCGCCTCGGAAGGTCGGCTTCGGTTGTGGCTCCGATTCCTCGATTCCGTGGCGGCACGTCCGTTGACCGGGACCGATGGCGCACAAAACCCCTTCTGGTCGCCGGACAGCCAATCTGTCGGTTTCTTTGCGGACGGCAAGCTCAAGCGGATGGAGATCGACGGCGGATCGGTTCAGATCCTCGCGACCGCCCCCAGAGGCACGGGTACTTGGAGCCGCGACGGCGTGATCCTGTTTGCGAGGCTCGGCATGTCGATCTTCCGTGTCGCCGACACGGGTGGTGAACCTGTCGCGGTCACGCACGTCGAGAACGAGCAGGGCAGTCACTTCTCTCCGCAATTCCTGCCCGATGGCCGTCACTTCCTCTATTGGGTGCGAGGCAGTTCCGACGTGCAGGGCATCCATGTCGGTCAGCTTGGGAGCACACAATCCCGGCGTTTGCTCGAAGCGGATCCGGGTGCCATGTACGCCTCCTCGGGGCACCTGCTGTTCGTTCGTCAGGGGACGCTGCTCGCGCAAGCCTTCGATCCCGTCCGGCTGGAGCTGACCGGGAATCCCTTTCCCGTGGCTGAACAGGTGGCGAATGCTCAGCAGGGCTCAGGTGCAGGAGTATCCGTATCCGGCGCAGGCTCCATCGCCTATCGTGCAGGTACAGGAGGCGCCGAGCGACAGTTCGTATGGCTCGATCGGTCCGGCAATGAAACCGGTAGACTGGGCGACCCTGTCAGGACAACTCTGTCACAGCCGTCGCTATCACCCGATGGCCGGCGTGTGGTGCTGTACCGAAATGTGAGCAGGAATACCGACATCTGGTTACTCGAAACGACACGGGGTTCGCTGACCCGCTTCACCACTGACGTGGCGGATGATGTGTATCCGGTCTGGTCTCCCGAAGGCGGCCGTATCGTGTTCAGCTCGAACCGGAAAGGGACACCTGATCTCTACCAGAAATCGGCTGTCGCGGGCGGAAGCGAGGAACTGCTGCTGTCGACAGCACAGAACAAAATTGCAACGGACTGGTCGCCAGACGGCCGATTCGTGCTCTTCAACAATCAGGACGCGAAGGGAGGCGTTGACATCCGGGCATTGCCGATCGATGCGAACGGAAGGCCCGGAATGCCCTTCACGGTCGTCGAGACAAGTTCGGACGAACAGGGAGGGCAATTCTCTCCTGACGGAACGTGGATCGCCTATCAGTCGGATGAGTCGGGACGGGTGGAGATTTACGTTCAGCCGTTCCCGGGCCCTGGAAACAAGTGGCCGGTTTCAACCAACGGCGGCAGTCAGGTACGCTGGCGACGTGATGGTAGGGAATTGTTCTACGTCGCGCTGGATGGCCGGCTCATGGCCGTTCCCATCCGCGTCGCGTCGAACGCCCAAGCCCCAGAAGTCGGCGCGCCGGTCGCACTGTTCACGCCCCCGCTCGGCGGCGCGGTGCAGCAGGCCGATTACCGCCACCAATACATGGTCTCTTCGGACGGCCGGCGTTTTCTGGCAGCCACCGTCCAGGAACAAGCCACCTCGCCCATCACGGTAATCCTGAACTGGAAGCCGAAGCCGTAGCGGCGCCGAGCGCCGGCCGGACCTGAAGGCCCGGCCCTACTTCTTGATTTCGACCTTCGAGATCGTCAGCGTCGTGCCGTTCACGTCGCCGGTGACGGCAACCCTCTCGCCTGCTCGCCGAATGAGCCCCGCGAACTTCTGATTGGCAATCTGGTACAGCTGTCCGCCCTCGGCCGCGAAAACGAGCTTCGGGCTGCTCTCCGTCGAATAGTTGAGGCAGGCGATGACGCAGTCGCGCTCAGTGATCGTCGAGCCCTGCTTCTCGGCCATGGCCTTGTGCGACGTGCCGCAGAGGCTGTCGCTGATCTTGCCGGTCAGCGTTTTCTCTTCGGCCCGCGCAAGGCCGGCTAGAGCGCCGAGCCACGCGACGGCCGCCACCGCCACGGCAGGTGCCTTCATCACCGCTCTCCTTCAGCGTCTCGCGGGCTCACCACCGCCACGCCGGCCTTCTCCTCCGCTCGAGCCGCGTTGAGAATACCCACCATGCCGTAGTTGCCTTCGTTGCACGCGTATTCGAACGGCCGCTGGCTGTCGTCTTTCTTCGTCAGGTTCATCGCAAACGTCCATGGCCGCGTCCATGTGTGGGGATCGTCGAAGGTGACCGACCACTCGACCGTGTCCGGAGCAACGGGTGTGAAGCGCTCCGTCATGGTCAGGTGCTCGCTCGATCCGCGGTACGGCGTCTTGTCGGTGAAGTTCGTCGTCTCGACGATGAGCGTGCTGCCTTCCCATCGGCCGCGGGCGTCACCCATGTACATCCTGATATTCGGACTGGGATGCGGACGTCCGTCGAGCGGGATGACGCGCGCTTCGTGCACCATCTCGTACAGGATCGACACCGCGCCCGGCCCCTGCACGATTTCGTACGCGTTGCCGTAGATCGCCGGCATCATCGAGCCAGGCAGACCGCGCGTGATGCAGCGATCGTAGAGGCTCCGGTCGCCGGCGGAATCGGCCGGGCCCCTCCCGGCTTGAGCCGCCGCCCGCGCCGCGGCACGCTGCCTCGCTTCGTCGGTCACCGGCGGTACGTGGCCATCAGGCGGATCGGTGACCAGCCACGCGCGGCTGTTGTTCGGGAACATGTTCTCGAACCAGTGAATCGGACTTCTGAACTCGGCGCGGTTGCGGTCGGCCTCGATGCGCTGCTCGCTCCGATCGTCGCGCAGCTTCTCGAGCTCGGCCTCGGTGATGTCCTCGAGCCGGCGTCCGTCGAACTGCGCAGGACGCTCGAAGGGGATGAGGCTCTCGTCGTTGTTCGTATAGACGCCCGCAATCTGCGGATCGCCCCAGACGGTTTTCGGCGGCGTGTAGACCTTCGCGGGTTTCCTGCCAGCCGGCGCCTGGGCCGCAACCACGGCAGCCAGCCAGACGGCGGCAAGACCGGAGAAAAGCGTCACACATCGATGAACGTCACGAATGTTCATGGCTTGATCTTTACGGTGGGGTGATCTTTTCGTCGGTCTGTACGCCGAACCGGCGGAACCGGCCGTACGTCGCGATGCCAGTCATCTCGTCGTCGCGGAACGTATGCCGCTCGCGCATCTCGATTGGGACAATCACCCCAAGGTCGACATCGAACCTGAACACGGTGACGACCTCGATGGCCGCGGCCGACGGCAGCGTCGAGTTCGCCGACCCCCCCAGGAGCAGTTCGGTCTTGAGGACGCGGCCGGTCGCCTCGTCGATCCAGAAGCGGCCATGCGCGGGAAAGTTGCCGTTCGCCCGGCCGCTTCTGAGGATGGTGGGCATCACCCATTCCTGATACAGCACCAGCCGGACGCCGGGGCCCACGTCTTTGTCGATCCGGCCGACCGTAAACCTGAGCCGGTCCGCGTAGCGCGGCTGCAGAAACGAAATGGCGATCAGCGGTTTGTTGAGCGTGCCCACATCGGCCAGATTGTGACGCGAGCTCTCGCTGTTGACCTGGGCCGCGCGCTCGAGCGCGCGCGCCGGCGCCTCGAGAAAGAGCTTCGACAGGCGTTCGTCGCGGTCGCGCACCGGCTGACCGTCGATCTCGAACGCATCGCGGAACTGAAACCAGTCCTGGGATCCCGGGGGCATCGCGAGGAGAAAGTCCGATCGCAGCTCGCGGCGGCGACGGGGGTTCTTCGTCTGCTGGACGTAATGCTCCTCGGCGACGACGCTCGAAAAACGGCCGATGAAGTCACCGACGTACTGGATGGCTCGGGTGACGACGTCGGGTTTTGCGGACTGCGAAGCTGGGCACGCGACCCACAACGCAAGACACACCGCGGTAGCCGGGAGCACGCGCATGAGAGGCGACCCGCCGGCTAGTTTATACCTCTCCATCGCGCCATTCAGCCTGAATAGCTGCGCAGGGACGAAACGCCCAGCAGGTACACACCTTGCCTGAGCCACACTCGTGGTCGACGAAAGCATGGGCGGGAGCGCAGAAGCTGCGCTTCACGAGACAGCGACGTGGTAGGGTTTTCCATATGCAGGCGAGAGGTAGCGCCACCATCGACGACTTGTGGAACGTACCGGGAAAGGCCGAGCTGGTCGGCGGAACCGGCGCTCTCCGGCTGGTCCATGCCGGTTGACGATTTGTTCCCGCGCGAGCGCTGACCGTTCCGCCCGAGGCCATCCCATCCATGCGACGCGTGCTGAAGATCGATTTCGCGGAGCTCGGCCCCGGTCTGCTGTTGGCCGCGACCGGCATCGGCGTGGGCGACATGGTGTCGGCGACGATCGCGGGCGCCGAGTACGGCTTGACGCTCGTATGGGCGCTGGCCGCGGGCGTGCTGCTGAAGTTCGCGATTACGGAAGGCGCGGCCCGCTGGCAGCTTGCGACGACGACCACGCTCGTTCAGGGCTGGCGCGATCATCTGCCCAGGGCCGTCGTCCTCGGTTTCTTCGCGTACTTCACGGTCTGGAGCTACATGGTCGCCAGCGCGCTGGTCGCCGCCAGCGCGATGGTGCCGGCCGCGGTGTTCCCGAGCGTGGCGCTGCCGATCTGGGGCTTGATTCATGCGGTCGCGGCGTTCGTGCTGGTGTACTTCGGGCGATATGAGCGGTTTCTCGGCATGATCAAGTGGTTCGTCGGCCTCAAGTTCGTCGCGGTCATCGGCTCGGCGCTCCTCATCGTGTTGTGGTCGGGCGCCGACTGGTCCGCCACGGGAAGCCGGTCGGCGTTCTCGGTCCCGTACACGCTGTCGCTGGTGGGAGGCGTCGGAGGGACCGTCACCTTGCTGTCATACGGCTACTGGATGCGGGAGCAAGGCTGGGCCGGATCCTCGCGTGTCGCGTCGGCCCGTGCGGATCTCACGGTGTCGTTCGGGCTGGTGTTCCTGTTCTCGCTGGCCATGATCTTCCTGTCATCGCAGATTCAGTGGGAAGGCCGGATTCTCGATGAGGGCCCGCGGCTCTGCCTGGTGCTCGCCGATCGCATTGGCGCCGAGATCGGCCCGATCGGTCGCACGATCTTCCTCGTGGGCTTCTGGGGCACCGCGTTCTCGTCGGTGCTGGGCGTGTGGCACGGCGTGCCGTTCCTCTTCGACGACTGGATCCATCTCTGGCGCGGACAGCAGCCGACCGGCCAGCAAGGCGGTGCGTATCGCGGCTGGGCGGCCTACCTCACCATCGGCGCCATCTCGGCGCTGCTCATTCGGCGGCCCGTCTGGCTGGTCTTCGCGTATACCGTCGTCGGCTCGATGTTCTTTCCGTTCGTAATCTCGACGCTGCTGTGGCTGAACAACTCCGCGCGAATCCCCCGCGACAGCCGAAACGGACCGATCGCGAACGTCGTCCTCGGGGCGGCGCTGCTGCTGTATTTGTATCTGGGTGTGTATTCGGCGGTCATGTAGCGATGTACACTGCCCTTCCTGGAGGGAGTTCCGTGGTGCGCTGGCGCGTGGCTCCGTGGATCATCGGTGGCGTTGTCGGGGGGATTCTACGCTTCGCTGCCAGTCGGGCCAGTTTGTCCGCGTTTGCGCTAGACCCGGCCCTCTTTGGATCGCTGCTTGGCTTCGCCACATTAATGACGGTTGGTCTCAGCTACTCGGAGTGGCCTCCCGAGGTGAAGCGCGGTCGGAAGCTGGTAGCCATCGTTTTATCTGTGCTGGGGGGCACGGCGATCGTGCTGCTCGTCAGTGTGGTTGAAGACTGGTTGGCGCGCTGACGACCTGGTGCTACCGCACGTCGGTCATGGCTACGTCGCCGGCGTCATCACGTCCGCCGCATCGACATCCGCATCGTCAGGTTCTGACGCTCCACGTAGCTGGTCGAGATGTGCTTTGGATCCGGGTCACCAGTGATTGGTGTCGGAATGCAACCGAGGCACTTGGCCGGGCTGTAACGCGTCTCGTTCTCGCCGGATGCGCCGTAGAGCTTCACGAGCATCGAATAGTCCACGTCGCCGCCGAACGCGTCCTCGACGGCTGCCAGATAGGGCCTGTGGCCGTCCGTGGTGAGCTGCACGCGATTCGCGAGTCGTGCGGCTACGTCGTTCATGAAGTCGCACGCGGTGGCTACGTCGCGCGGTCCGAGTCGCCACGAGAGCATCAGCTTAGAATCGGCGTCGAGTGCTGTCCACGTCCAGCAATGGCCGCAGCCTTTAGCCTTCTTTTCATCTGGCGTGTTCATTTCCTTCGAGCCGACGAAGGACCAGATTTCATCGCACTGCACGCGCTTCGAGCGGATGTTGCGGATCGTCTCGTCCTGAAACTTCGAGCACGCCGCGCCAAGGTCCACCAGCAACTTGGCTACGGTGTTCTTGGCAGCGCCGGTCATACGGACGGTCGCTCGGACGCTGTTGCCCTCGACTAGGGCCGCTACCACTCGCGCCCGGTCCCTTGTGCTCAAGCCTGTTCATACTGACCGTTACATGACCGCCTATGCCAATGCAAGCATGGCCGTTACAAGCGATGCTTGCATTATCTGGGGAGTCCGGACTAGAATGCAAGCACGGCCAAAGGACCGTGCTTGCATGGCGGATGACAAAGACGACAAGAAGGACGAAACCAAGGTGGCTGGCGGGCTTGCCCGCGCCAAGGCCCTGACGCCAGAGCGCAAGAGCCAGATAGCGGCAAGAGCTGCGGCGGCTCGATGGGGTAAGGTGCCAAAGGCCACGCATCACGGCAACTTCAAGGAACACTTCGGATTCGACGTTGATTGCTACGTGCTGGACGATGATCGCAAGACTGCCGTCGTTAGCCAGCGTGGCATGGCCGCTGCTCTCGGTTTGGTCGAGCGCGGCAATGCGTTTATCAGGTTCGCCAACGGAAGAGCCGTCGCCAAATACGGCGGCGCCGATATTGGTGAAAAAGTGGCAAATCCCCTTGTTTTTACTTGGGGAACTAGTGGCGCCGGAATCCACGGCTACGACGTCACGCTACTAATAGACGTCTGTAAGGCGATCACCAAGGCGGCCGACGCAGGCGCCCTAGCCAGCGCAAGGTATCAGAATCTAATCAAGCAGGCGCACGTCATCATCAACGCTTCGGCCAAGGCAGGCATCACCGGGCTTGTTTACGCACTTGCCGGATATGACGCAACGCGCGAAGAAATCATTACGGCGTTCAAGTTCTACGTTCGTGAAGAAGCCAGAGAATACGAAAAAGAGTTTCCAGACCAACTCTACGCAGAGTGGTATCGCCTGTATGAGTTACCGAAACCGGAACGCAACAAGCCGTGGAAGTTCAAGCATCTGACGCTCAATCACGTCTATCGCCCACTGGCACGCAGCAACGGCAAGGTGTTGGAGTTGACGCAGATGCAGAGGATGAAGAGCGGAAAGCGGTGGAGCAAACTGCATCAGTTTCTTTCCGAGATCGGCGTGAAGGCCCTGCGACAACACAACGGCCAATTGCTGGGAATCGCACGAATCGCCAAGGACAAATCAGAATATGAGGGATACGTGCAGCGTCTGTTTGGAGAGCAGCCAGGATTCTTCGACTTGGACAGGGATTAGCCCCAGCGAGTCTTAGCGGCTTTCTTGGCGATGGCCTTGCGGCGAGCTGGCGTGAGTGCCTTAGCCCGCGCATGGCCGCCCTTGACCCCGCCGAGCTTCCCGAGGGCTACAGCGGCCGGGTTCTTGCCCTTATCCGGATCATCCAATGGAGAGCCGTCTAGCTTCTCCCCGATGGCCTGTTCAACGACCCTGCGGGCAATGGTCGTAAAATCGTGCGGCGTGCCTTCTCGCTTCGGTTTAGATTTCTTCGTGCTTGAACGGTTAGGCATACGTCATTCTGGCACGAACGGACCCGGCCGAACGAGTCAGCGATTTTCAAACTGACCCACTACCCCCGCCTCAGATTCTTGCCTTTGAGCAGGCTCGAGTTGACCTCAGTGGTTCTCACTTCCGTAGGCGTATGATCCTCCGATGCGCACCACCGCGCTGCTGCTCGTGTGCCTGGTCGGGCTGACTGCTCGCGCCACGACTCAGGCCGACTCGGCCGCCTCCTGGCTCGCGCGCGGCGACCAGGAGCGCCAGGCCGGCAAATACGCCGAGGCCCTCAGCTCGTACGAGCGGGCGCGCGAAGCCGCGGAACAAACGAACGACCTGTCGAGGATCGCCGCGGCGTGGCACGGCCTGGGGACGAGCTACACATTTCAGAGTGAATACCGCCGCGCACTGGAGTGCCTCGAGAAAGCGGTGGCGATGCGCGAGCAGCTCGGCGAGACGGCCGCGCTTGCCGCGTCACTGTCGGGTGTGGGAATCATCCACCGGCAGCAGGGTCGCGTCGGCGACGCGATCGTCTTCTACACGCGGGCGCTCAGCCTTCTGGGCCCTGACGATCGGCTCATGACGGCGCGCATCCTGAACAACATCGGCGTCGCGCAGGTGGCGCAGGGCGAATACGACGCCGCGCTTCGCTATTACGCCGAGAGCCTGCCCATCAACGAGGCGCTGAACAACGTCGCCGGAGTGTCGAGCACTCTCATAAACATCGGGATCGTCCATCGCCAGCGCGGGGACAACGCCGCGGCGCTTCAGTCGTACGAGCGGGGACTCGTGCTGGCGCGGGGGATCGGCGATCGCGCGACGACAGCCGAGGCGCTCAAGGCGATCGGCGTGGTCCACAGCTCGCAGGGGAACGAGCCGGTCGCCATGGACTTCTATGCCAAGGCCCGCGCGCTCTACACGGAGCTCGGCGATCAACGGCAGATCGCGCTCATCCAGTACAACGTGGGAGTCCTGCAACAACGCGCCAACGAGCCGGCGCTGGCGCGAGCGTCGCACCTCGAGGCGCTCCGGATTCGCGAGGCGATTGGCGATCAGGTGGGGATTGCCGAATCGAGACTGGCCCTTGGCGGCCTTTCGCGCGGCCTGGGCGACCTCGATACGGCGGAACATGAGTCGAACAGAGCCCTCGCCATCTACGAGGCGATCGGCGATCGCCGCGGAACATGTCTTGCCCTCAACGGCCTCCAGTTGATTGCGATCCAGCAGGGACGTCACGCTGTGGCAGTTTCGCTCGGTCAACGCGCGGCGGATCTCGCACAGCGCATGGGCGACCGCGAGCGGCTCTGGCAAACGCTGACCCTGACCGGACGCGCCCAGTCGGCGCTCGGCAACACCGCGCAGGCGCGCGAGAGCCTGACGGCGGCGATTCGCACCATCGAGGCGCTCCGGGACGACGTGGCGGGTGGCGAGGCCGACCGGCAGCGCGCGTTCGAACGAAAGGTGGCGCCCTATCATCGGCTCCTGTCGCTCTCGATCGCCGAAGGCGCCAACACCGATGCGCTTCGGATGGCCGAGCGCGCGAAGGCGCGCGTCGTCCTCGACATCCTGCAGAGCGGACGCGTGAACATCACGAGCGCCATGACCGAAGCGGAACGCACCGAAGAGCGCGCGATCCTGAACGACCTCGCGGCGCTCAATGCGCGCGTGGTGCTGGAGCGGCGTCGAACACAAGGCGACCCGGCCCTGCTCGCCGACCTCGAACAACAGCTGTCTCGCGCCAGGTTTGCGCGAGAAGCGCTCGAAACCCGTCTCTTTGCGGCACACCCCGAGTTGCGGCGGCAACGCAGCGAAACCCCGCCGGCCGGGATCGACGAGATCGCGTCCGCTCTTCCTGACACCGCGACCGCCGCCCTGCAGTATGTCGTCACCGAGGATGACGCGTGGCTGTTCGTCATCACCAAGTCGATCCGGGACGGACATGCCACTCCACGTCTCGACGTGCATCGCCTGTCGATCAAGCCCGCCGAGCTGACGCAACTGACCGAACGCTTGACGACTCAGCTCGCGCAACGCGACCTGGGATTCCGGCCGACCGCGGCGCAGGCGTACGACATCCTGCTCCGGCCAGCGGCCGTGCAACTGGCCGGCGTGTCGACACTGGTCATCGTTCCCGACGCGATCCTCTGGCGCGTGCCGTTTCAGGCGCTCTGGAACCGCCGGCTCGGGCAGTACGTCGTCGAGAGCCAGGCCGTGACGTATAGCCCGTCGTTGTCCGTCCTGGTGGAGATGCGCCGGGCGAACAGGCAGGACCGGACGGCGGCGAACACGGCGAACACGCTACTGGCCTTTGGCGATCCCTCGCAGTCCGAGTCCGCTCGCGCCGGCGCAGGGCTGCGGTTGAGCCCTCTCGCACCACTGCCCTCGGCCGCCGCCGAGGTGAGAGCGCTTGGACGGCTGTACGGCGCCTCGACGAGCCGCGTCTACGTGGGCCGTGACGCGCGTGAAGATCGCATGAAGTCGGAGGCGTCACGTTTCTCCATCCTGCACCTCGCGACTCACGGCGTGCTGGACGATGCCAGCCCGATGTACTCGCAGGTGCTCCTGGCCCCTTCGCCGGGAGCAGCGGGTGACGACGGCCAGCTCCAGGCATGGGAACTGGCGCGATTGCAGCTCAACGCCAGACTCGTCGTGCTCTCGGGTTGCGAAACAGCTCGCGGCCGCGTCGCACCGGGTGAAGGCGTCATCGGACTGACCTGGTCGTTGTTCGTCGCCGGCGCCTCGACTGCGGTCGTCAGCCAGTGGTCGGTGGATTCGGCGAGCACGTCCGACCTCATGCTGGCGTTTCATCGCCACATGCTCGCGCGGACGAAGAGCGGCCGAACCATGTCGGCCGCCCGAGCCCTCCAACAGGCAGCGATACCGTCGCTTCGCAGTTCGCAGTATCGCCACCCGTTTTACTGGGCCGCCTTCGTCGTCGTCGGCGACGGCCTCTAGATAGCACGAGAATGCGAGGGCGAAGGGCTGAGGGCTAGCCCTGAACGCCAGCCCTTAGCCCTTAGCCCTCCACCCGATTAACGGATCTCTATCTGCACCGTAAAGGACTGGCCCGAAGGGCTGAAGTTGAGGACGAAGATCCGGAAGGCTTCCCCCGCCTTCATGGGATAGGTGACCTGTTCCATCGTTCCGTTGAACGCCGTGGAGTCCACGGAGATCGCGCACTGGATCGTATTGATCGTGCAATTGATGTCGCTCAGCGAGAGATCGAGGTCGATCAGTCCGTTCGGCCAGGTGAGGGTGACGGTGGCCTGGCCGTCGCGCGGCGCCACGAAGTCGTACTGTCTCCACCAATCGGGCGCCAGGGTGCTGTTGACGGTCCCGGTCAGCGTTTGCGTGAACGGCTGAGCCGGCGGCGCGGGTGCTGGTGTGGGCGCGGGAGCCGGAGTGGGCGCCGGAGCAGGAGCAGGAGCCGGCGTGGGCGTCGGCACGGGTGCGGGCGCGGGTGAAGGCACTGGCGTGGGAGTCGACGGGCTGCTCGGACTGCTGCCACAGCCGACCAGGAACAGTGAAGTCAAGGTGACTGCCGTCACCGACTTCAGAAATCCCAGGAACGAGACGTTTGACATGGGTTTGTTTTTCACGACTTGCTCTCCTCTTCCGGCATTGACCGGCATTGAAGGGACGCGACTCGTGCGTCCCTCTTTCGCAGTGTCAAGAGGTGGAGCGGTGGCCGGTATTACCGGAGTCGGAAACTATTTCGGCGAGCGAAGGCTGTCGATGAGCGAGGCGACAATCGGAGCCGACGGATTCTCGGTCCGCAGCGCGCGCAGCTCCGCTTCGGCTTCGTCGATCAATCCTGCGCCCGCGTAGAGGGTCGCGAGCAACAGTCGCGATGGGGGGGACAACGCGCGAGCGCGTGAAAGGCCCTCGGACTGGGCCGCCGTGATGACCGCGAATCGCGCTTCCGGAGACGGTGGCAGCGGCGCGGTGACGGCCTTGCCAGGAGCGAGCCCCCGCACTTGCCAGCTGTAGACACGTCCACGGTCGACCGCCCGGGGACTCACCCAACGCGGTTCGGTGACCGTGGGGCTCTCGAGCACTTTGTTGAATTGCTGGTCGTAGACAGAGACGACGTAGCCGGTGGCCCCTTCGAGTCGCCGCCAGCTGAACTCCGGTCGATCGGATTCGACGGCGGTGCCGACGGGAGCCAAGACGCCGAACGCCGCCGCTTCGGGCGCGGTGCCCATCAGAGCCCCGGCTTCCAGGCGAATGCCTGTCATGTCTCGAGTGTCCACGCGGCCGCGTGAGAGAGCGCGCGCGACGAGCGTGCGGTCGCCGGCTGGCAACGTCGCGAGTCCCTCCAGGTTGCCCGCCCTGTCGATCGCGATTGTCTGACCGCCGTCGCGAAGCGTTACGATCCCTTCAGTGGACGGGACGGCGGCCTGAGACGTCTCAGGCCTGGGCGCAGGATTCGTTCGTGGAATCAGGAACCATGCGGCGACGGCGACGGCCGGGACGGCCAGCCACGCGACGCGGTTTCCCCAGACGCCGTGGAAGAATGCCGCGACGGCCCCGGAGCCCTCCGATGCGTGCTGGCCGGATGCCAGCAAGGCCTTGAACTGCCGCAGATCGCCGACTTCACCCGCACACGTCGGACAGTCGCGCAGGTGCGCATCGAACCACTCGCGATCGACAGCATCCGCTGCCCCATCGACGTACATCGTCATCTGTTCGTGGGACAGATGGTCGCCAGTCTCACGTAGCAGCGCTCGCCACGCCACCGGTCGCCTGGGGATCGGCAGCCAGGCTCGCGCGGCACGCCGCGCACTCCTGGAGATGATCGTCGACGACCAGCAGGACGTCCGGCGGCAAGGTGCCGCGCCGGTAGCGCTCGACGACGTCCGCTGTGACATGGTTAGACATAGCAAGTCGCGTCCGGTTTCATCGGGATCGCTGGCATCATGTGAAGAGCGTCAACCTCGCGCCATATTACCGGCACCCACGGCACTCCCCTCGCGTCCCCGCATCCGTCGCGCCAGCCGATCGCGCGCGGCCTTCCGCAGGTTGATCACCTGCTGACGGGTCACGCCAAGACGTTCGGCAATCCGGACATCATCGAGCGGGAGCGTGGGCCAGATCGCCGCCAGCTCGGGTGCCGGCATCTCGAGGGTCGCCGCGATGGCGCGAATGCCAGCCACGCCGGTCGAGGGCAATAGCGTGAGCGCCCCACCCCCCTGAGGATCGCGCAGATTCAGCAGCAGCGCGACGCGCTGGCGGACCGGAAGCTGACAGACTTCTTCCCACAAACGGCGCACGGACTCTCTGTCCACCAGCTCGGTTTCCGCGGACGGCGCAGGATCGGCGAGCCACTCAATACGGCTGGCCTTGGCTTCGACTCCGGCCCCTCCGGATGGGACGTCGCGGATGTTCAGCATTTCGGCGACGGCACTGGTGAGATCGCCGAGCTCGACCGGTCCTCCGGCTGTCTTGAAGACGGCCAGAGCCGCGGCCACCTCGGGGACGGCCTCTCCGAGCCGGGAACCGGAGAATGACGAAACCGCGTCTGCCACGCGCGTGGAGACGCTGGGCGCCGCGTCGCGTCCGTCCCAGGCTTTCAGTCCACACAGTCGTTGGGCCGATGTCGATTCCCACATCGCGAACCGCCGATCGTGGGACATGAGATACCGCAGGCGATTCGTGAGCCGTGTGCGCTCGGGGTGGCGCTGGCGAAGGAGGGCATGGCATCCGTGGAACGCCGCGACCGCGACATACGCGCGAAAGTCGCGAATGGGACTGGAGTCGAATCCGCTCGCGAGATCCCGGAGGCGGGTCAGGACCTGCGCGAGAACGGCCCCCTCGACATCCTCGGCGTCCTCGCGGGGCAGATCGGTCCGGCCCCGGCCCGTCAGCTCGCGCCGGACGACGGCGCGAATGATCGGTCGCGCCTCATCCTCGAGCAGCGCCCCCAGGAACTCCTGACTCGCCGGCGGCGGTTGGAGCAGCGGCCTGAGCAATCCGTCGATCTGCCCGGCTTCGGGCAATGCATCCGCAGGCACCGCGCCACTTTATCGCTTTCCCCTCCCGACCGATCAGCGGAATGAATCGGCGTCCCTTCGCGAAGATCTTCAGCCTCCTTCATTTCGATTGCCGATCGGGCGTCTCCTTGTAGAATCTCCGAGACTCGCACGTCACAAGGAGTGTTGAAGATGAAACGCACTGTCGGGCTCGTCATCCTGTCCGTCCTCTTCTTCTTCTTCCGGGCAGCTGCCGGATCGGGGCAAACCCTTCCCCCTGGCGTCACGAAGGTGACGTCGGTCGAAGGCATCACCGAATACAAGCTCGCCAACGGCCTGCACGTGCTGGTGTTCCCCGATCCGTCGAAATCGACCATCACGGTCAACATGACCTATCTGGTGGGCTCGCGGCACGAAGGGGTCCGGCGAGCGCGGGATGGCGCACCTGCTCGAACACATGGTGTTCAAGGGCAGCACGAAGCACCCGAACATCCCGCAGGAGCTGACCGAGCACGGCGCCCGGCCCAACGGCACCACCGTCCTGCGACCGCACCAACTACTTCGAGACGTTTCAGGCGACGGACGAGAACCTGAAGTGGGCGCTCGACCTCGAAGCCGACCGGATGGTGAATTCCTTCATCCGCAAGGCCGATCTCGACAGCGAATTCACCGTCGTCCGCAACGAGTTCGAAGCGAGCGAGAACAATCCGATCAACGTCCTGCTTCAGCGGGCGTGGTCCGCGGCCTATCTCTGGCATCCGTACGGGCGCTCGGTCATCGGCAACCGGGCCGACATCGAGAACGTGCCGATCGACAAGCTCCAGGCGTTCTACAAGAAGTTCTACCAGCCGGACAACGCCGTGCTGACGTTTCGGGAAAGATCGACGAAGCGACGCTGCTTCCGCTCATCAGCGACTCCTTCGGCCCGATCCCGGCGCCGGCCCGCACGCTCGATACGACCTACACCGTCGAGCCGGTGCAGGACGGCGAACGAGCGGTCACGCTGCGGCGCGTCGGCGACATTCAGGCGGTGCTGGCGGTGTATCACGTGCCCGCCGGATCCGATCCGGACTTCGCGGCCATCGAGCGTGCTCGCGGGTCTCGCGGCGGACAATCCGTCGGGACGCCTCTACAAGGCGCTGGTCGACAGCAAGAAGGCCGCGCAGGTCGTCGCGCTCAGCCATGCAGCTGAACGATCCGGGAACCATCGTGTTCGGCGCCATCCTGAACAGCGCAGGACTCCATGGAGCAGGCCCGCAAGATTCTGCTGGAGACCATCGACAACCTGGCCAAGGAGCCGCCGACGCAAGGAAGACGTCGACCGCGCGCGCACGCGGCTGCTCACCAACATCGATCTGCAGCTTCGCAATTCCGAGTCAGATCGGCCTGACGATGAGCGAATGGGTCAGCAAGGGCGATTGGCGCCTGCTGTTCCTGAACCGCGATCGTCTGCGGGCAAGTCACGCCGGACGACGTGCAGCGCGTCGCCAAGGCGTATCTGAAGACGTCGAACTGACGGTGGCGGAATTCATTCCCGACGCCAACCCCGACCGCGCGACGATACCGCCCAAGGCCCGATGTCGCGGCCATGCTGAAGGACTACAAGGGCGATGCGGCGATGGCCGCGGGCGAGGCGTTCGATCCGTCGCCGGCGAACATCGAGTCGCGCGTCCAGCGCACGCACGCTCGCCGTCGGGCATGAAGGTCTCGCTGCTGCCGAAGCAGACCCGCGGCAACATCGTGAGCGCGACGATCCGGCTGCACTTCGGCACGCTGGACCGCCTGAACGGCCAGGACGCGGTGGGCGGCGCTGGCCATGCAGACGCTGATGCGCGGCACGCAGAAGAAGAACCGCCAGCAGATCCAGGACGAGTTCGACCGCCTGAAGGCGCGCGTCAACGTCGGCGGCGGCGCCACGACGCGCCACCGCGACGATCGAAACCGTGCGGGAGAATCTGCCGGCGGTGCTGCGGCTGGTGGCCGAGATTCTGCGCGAGCCGGCGTTTCCGGAATCGGAGTTCGAGCAGATCAAGAAGTTGCTGTTGACCAGCATCGACAACGCGAAGTCGGAACCGCAGGTGCTGGCGTCGATCGAGCTGAACCGCACGCTGCGTCCGCATCCGCGAGGGGACGTGCGGGCGTCCACCGACACGCCGGAGGAAGAGATCGAAGACGTGCAGAAGGTCGACGCTCGACGACGCCCGGAAGTTCTACCGGGAGTTCGTCGGCGCGTCGAACGCGGAGTTGTCGGTCGTGGGCGATTTCGACGCACAGGAAATCGAACGGCTGGCCGGCGAGCTGTTCGGCGCGTGGAAGAGCCCCGGGGCCTTCGCGCGGGTCACCGATCCGTACCAGAAGATCGCGCCGGTCAACCGCACGCATCGAGACGCCGGACAAGCAGAATGCCGTGTTCGTGGCGGGACTCCGGCTGAACCTCAGCAACGCGGACGCGGACTATCCGGCGCTGGTGCTCGGCCAACTACATGCTGGGCGGAGGATTTCTCAATTCCCGGCTGGCGACGCGCATCCGGCAGAAGGAGGGTTTGAGCTACGGCATCTCCTCGAATCTGACCGCCGCATCGAAGGAGAAGGACGGCTCGTTCATGGTGAACGCCATCGCCGCGCCGCAGAACGTCGCCAAGGTCGAGGCCGCGGTGAAGGAGGAACTGGACAAGGCCGTGAAGCGACGGATTCACCGCGGAAGAAGTGGCCGCGGCGAAATCCGGATGGCTGCAGTCGCGGAACGTCGGGCGGTCGGCGGACGGCCCGCTGGCCGCCACGCTGGCGACGCGCGATTTCGACGAGCTGACGATGACGTGGGACGCGGACCTGGAGAAGAAGGTCGCGGCGCTGACGCCGCGCAGATCCAGGACGCGCTGCGGCGCCACCTGGATGGTGCCGGCGATGTCGATCGTGAAGGCGGGCGACTTCAAGAAGGTGGCGGACGCAAAGTAGGGGGATCGCGGCAGGCGCGATGTGGCGCTACATTCACGCCCGGACGGTGGCGCGTGTGTGGCCGCGCCTCAAGCGCCCCGTCCCCGACATCAGCCTGGCGGTCGACCGGTTTCTCCGCCGAACCATCGAGGCACGCGAGCGTTTCTCGGTGCTGCAGGTGGGCGCTTACGACGGCATCTCGAATGATCCGCTTCACGATCTGATTCAGGCCTACCCGCACCTCCACGCGGTTCTACTGGAGCCGCAGGCCGAACCGTACGCGGCCCTTCAGGCGCGGTGGGAGGGTTGTGCCCGCGTCGTGCCCCTTCAGAAAGCGCTCGCCGACGCGTGCGGAGAGCGCTCTCTGTACGTGCTCAGAGAATCAGACCGGCACTTGCATCCGTTCGCTGGACAGATTGCGTCGTTCTCGCGGGCACACGTCGAATTCGAGTGCGCCCGATACATCTGGCGGCCGTCCCGCGACGTGATCACATCGATCGCCGTTCCCACGATCGACTGGCCTACGCTCGTCGAGCAGCACGGCCCGTTCGATTACGTGACGATCGACGTCGAGGGCTACGACGGCGAAGTGCTCCGACAGATGGATTTCACGAAGACCCCGCCAGAAATCATCCGTTACGAGTACCGCCACCTGACCGCCGACGCGCAGCAACGCGCGGCACAGCGTCTCGAGCGGGCGGGCTACGTCCTCAGGAGGATTGACAAGGCGGACACGCTGGCGATCCGATCCCGACTCTCGCCAGCGTTTTCGGAGTAGGCGATCGCCAGCCGTCCCGAAAACTCGCATCAAGCGGCGTGCCGATCCGCTGGCGTCTCATCACGGATGTGTACCTGCCGCTTTTCCGGCACCAGCGAACCTTTTCGCGCGGGGATTTCCCCACGACAGCGCGAGAATCTCCCCTTCGCAAGTTGGGCCGTGCATGAGACATCACGCTCCTCATCGTACGCTGTTGCTGCGGTCGATGCCGGCGCCCGCCCAGGCGCCGGCCGAGCGTCTGTCTGACACTGGGCGCGAGCGACGGGCTTTCGGCAGGTCTGGCGGCCTTCTCACCGGAAGCGGATAACTTCCCCACGCGCCGCAGAATCTCGCGCGCCACAGTCGTTTCAAGGCCGTCGCGTGCGATGAGATCCGTGGCATCGGGCTTGCGGCGTGATCGATCGAACGAGGTCACTGCCATGAAACAACCACGACTGACCGCGGTGCTCATCGCCCTGCTCGCCGGCGCGAGCGGCTACGGGCTCTACGAGGCCGGCGCCTCGCAGCGCAGCCGTCCTCCGAATAGCCCCCCACCGCAGACAGCTCAACCACGCCAACCAGCACCCCCGCCGCAGACCGCGCAGCCGCGGCAATCGACGCCGCCGGCTCAGGCAGGCAACCCACAGGAGGCGGCACCGCCGCGAACGGCGCCACCGCAGCAGCCGAGCGAAGGCCGGAAGCGGCCGCCAGGTACTCCGCCCTCCGGCCAGGCCGAACGGCGCCCCCCCTCATCGGGACCGGAACACGGTGGTCATCCGGACCACGGCGTCGTTGTTCGCCATCCGGTGTACGGCTGGGGCGGCTGGTACGGCTACCCTTGGTATCCGTACCCATATCCGCCTTGGGGCTATCCGCTGCCGCCGGAGTTCATTGCCGCGGATTGGATGACGTCGAACATCAAGCTCGACGTGTCACCGAAGGATGCGGGGCTCTATGTGGACGGCTACTACGCCGGCATCGTCGGCGACTTCGGCGGATTCTTCCGCCAGCTCACGCTTCCGGTGGGACCACATCACGTGGAGATTCGGAAGGACGGATACTACACGCTCGTTCTCGATGTGAATCTGCAGCCGGGCCAGACGATCACATACAAGCGGACAATGGAGCCGGTCCGTCCGACTGATGTCACGCCAGAGGAACCTCCCGTCGTGTCCGAGGGCCTTGCCGGCGATCCGGAAGCGTTCCTCCAGACTCCTGGAACTGTGCGCTTCGACGTGACACCGAAGAACGCCGAGGTTTACGCCGACGGGTACTACGCGGGTATCGCCGACGACTTCCGCGGGAACGCGCAGCATCTGATCCTCACGCCGGGGCCGCATCATATCGAGCTGCGTGCCGAAGGCTACGGGACGCTGGAATTCGACGTGGACATCCAGCCCGGGCAGGCCGTGGACTATCGAAACAGCCTGCAGCGGAAGTAGGAGGCGGGCGCGGCTACCGTGAAGTCGCTGATGGCGAGTCTCTCGACGGCGCCCTTGTGGCCAGCGTATCGGCTTTGCTCCCCCTCATGGCCTTCGGCGTCGATGGAGACGCTGAACTTGGGCGATTTCCATTGCATCGCGATGACGCCAAGGACGACCACGACCCAGACCACGACCTGATCCAGATCTACCCGCACCCCCGCGCGGTCCTGCTCGCGGCACAGCGTCTCGAGCAGGCGGGCTACGTCCTCAGGAGAATCGACAAGGCGGACACGCTGGCGATCCGATCCGGACTCTCGCCGGCGTTTTCGGTGTAGGCGATATACTCACGCACGACATGCTCCATCGGCCATCGAAATGAACGAGGCGGAAGAGCGCCGTCTCTTCGCGAAGATCGCCTGGCGTCTGCTGCCGGTCCTGATTCTCGCCTACGTCTTCAACTACCTCGATCGCAACAACATCGGCTTCGCCGCGCTGACGATGAACCGGGAGATCGGGTTGACGGCCACCCAGTTCGGGCGCGGCGCGGGCATCCTGTTTCTCGGCTACTGCCTCCTCGAAGTGCCGAGCAACATGATTCTGTACCGCGTCGGCGCGCGAAAATGGATCGCGCGGATCATGATCAGTTGGGGGCTCGTCTCGGCCGCCACGGTCTTTGTCACCGGCCCGCTCAGCTTCTACCTGCTCCGCTTCCTGCTCGGCGCCGCCGAAGCGGGATTCTTTCCCGGCGTGGCGTTCTACCTCGGACACTGGTTTCCGGCTGAATACCGTACGCGCGTGATCGCGTGGTTCATGGTCGCGATCCCGATCTCGTCGGTGGTCGGCGGCGCGCTCTCCGGCGCCCTGCTGCAGATGGACGGCATCTGGGGCCTGGCCGGGTGGAAATGGCTGTTCATCCTGGAAGGGCTGCCGGTGGTATTCCTGGGGTTCGTGGTGCTGAAGACCATGACCGAGCGGCCGGAGGATGCGACGTGGCTCACCGAGCGCGAGCGCCAGTTCGTGCGCGACCGCGTCGCGAGTGAGAAGCGCCAGCGGGAAGTTCGCCGCCTCGGGCCGGCGCTCAGAGACCCGCGCGTGCTCATCCTCGGCGGGGTTCAGTTCGGGTTTCTCGTGGGCTCGTACGGCGTCGGCATCTTTCTGCCGCAGATCTTCAAGGCAGGCAACCTGTCGGATCTGGAGGTGGGATTCCTGAGCAGCGGGTCGTACGTGCTGGCATCGATCGGGATGGTGACATGGGCCGGCCACGTCGATCGGGGCGGCAACAAGGTGACGAATCTCATGCTGGCATGTCTGCTATCGGCGATCGGACTCGTGGGCGCCGTCTTCGCGACGAACTTCTGGGTGTCGTTTGGATGGCTGACGCTCTCGCTCGTCGGGATCAACGCCGCGCGCGGCATCTTCTTCACCATTCCGATGCGGTTCCTGACGGGCCTGGCCCTGGCCGGCGGCCTGGCGTTCATCAACTCGATTGGCACGTCCGGCGGGTTCGTGGGGCCGTACATCTTCGGCTGGCTGACCGACGAGACGGGTTCGTTCACGGCCGGGCTGGCCGCGATGTCGGTGTTTCTGATCGCGGCGGCCGCGCTGGCGGCCTCGCTCAAGTTCTTCGTGACTGAGGAATGACACGCGCCGCCGCCGGCACCGCGGCATCCACGAGCTCGCGGACATCGTCGAGCTCGTCGATTCGCCAGCAGAGGCTGAGGAGCGATTCGACGTCGGCGGCCGGCAACGCGAGCGTGGCCTGGTCGCGGAACTTGTCGTCCAGTTGCCGGTCCGAGAGCGGCCGTCCGAGATTGCCGAGCGATTGTTCGACAAACCGGCTCAGGATCCGCCCGTCGGCGAGCTCGACCTCGATGCGGGCCTGGTCTTCGGTGATCGACTCGTCGCCGACCGCGGTCGTGCGTTCGCGGACGCGCTTGACTGTGCGGATCGTTGACCGCCTCGTCGGTGTATTCCTGAATGCCGGCCTTCCCGCGCACCAGACCGACCGCGGCGCCGTGATAGACCGAGAACTTTCCCTGCAGGCCTCGCGTGATGTTCTGCTGATTGCAGAGGTCCATCACGAGCGGCGCCACACGCAGCCGCACGGCCTTGATACTGTCTGGCGCCGGCCGGTGCTCGTCGTGAAGCTGAATGGCGCCGTCGATCGTCGGATGATTGACGATGCCGCACGGGAACGGCTTGTACGTGTTCGCGCGCAGATCGAAATCGACGCCGAGCCGCGCCGTGATCTTCGACAAATCGAACGTGGCCGCCTGCACCGCGGCGAACCCGCGCGCTCCCTCGATGCCGTGCTCCCCGGCCGTGAACCCCTGCTTCGCGAGCAACGCCGCAACGTAGCCGTTCTGCGCGGATCGACCGGGGTGGAATGCCTTGCCCATCGACCCGAACATCTCGCGCAGGCCGGCGGCCTGAGTCGCCGCCAGGCCGATCGCCCACACCATCTCCTGGACCGACAGACCGAGGAGGCGCCCAATCGCCGTCGCCGCGCCAAACACGCCGGCCGTTCCGGTGATGTGCCATCCCACGTCGTAGTGCGCCGGGTAGACGGCATTCGCCACGCGCGATTCGGCCTCGAAGCCCAGGATGAAGGCCAGCATGAAGTCGCGGCCGCGCACCGGATTGGCGCTCGCGTACGCCATCAACGCCGATGCCACGGGCGAGGTGGGATGGCTGTAGTTTTTCGGCGTCGTGTCGTCGTAGTCGTTCACGTGCGAGCTGATGCCGTTCATGAGCGACGCGTGCAGCGGATCGAGCCGGTCGGCTCGCCCAAGAATGCTGGCGGTAGGCGCGCCCGAATAGGGCCCAAGCGTCCGAATGGCGATGTCCACGGCGGGATGGAAGCTCCCCCCGACGGCGCACCCGACGTAGTTCACGATCGCCCGTCTCGCCTCATGACGCACATCGTCGGGAATGTCCTCGAGGCGGCTCGTCGTGACGTACGATGCTAGGGCTTTTGTCTCTGACATGACCCGCGATTCTATCAGGTGACCCGGTGACCCCGGTGACCCCGGTAACCAATGACCGAACCGCTCTCGACTGAACTGGGCGCGTGGGCCTCCCGCGTGACGTTCGACGATCTGCCGGATGACGTCGTCGAATCGACGAAGCTGCGGATTCTCGACGTCATCGGTCTGGCGCTGGCCGGCGCCGACACGCCCTTCGGCCGATCGACGCGTGCCGCGGCCGTGGCGATGTCGCCGCCGGGTCCGTGCCGCATATTCGGCGCGGGCGAAAAAGTGGGGGTGACGACGGCGGCGTTCGCGAACGGGGCGTGCGCACAGGCGCTCGAGTACGACGACACGCACAACGAATCGATCGTGCACATGAGCAGTCCCTCGGTCGCGTCCGCTCTGGCGATTTCCGAAATCGTGCCGGTCTCGGGGCGAGATCTCGTCGCGGCCATTGCCGTGGGCAGCGAGATTTCCTGCCGCGTCGGCAGCGTCGCGCCGGGGCAATTCCACCGGCGGGGTTTTCATCCGACAGGACTCTTCTCACCGTTCGGCGTGGCGTATCTGGCTGGCCGATTGCTCGGCCTCGACGCGGAGGCGATGGCGCGCGCGGCCGGCATCTGCGGCAGTTTCGCCGCCGGGATCCTGGAGTGCTGGGTGGACGGGACGCAGCCGAAATTCCTGCACCCGGGGTGGGCGGCGCAGAGCGGAATCGTCGCGGCGTTTCTGGCGCGCGAGGGGATGACCGGACCGGCGCAGGTGCTCGAAGGACGCTTCGGTCTGTTCGCGTCGCACCTTCAGGACAAGGACGTCGCGCGCGACTTCGATCGCGTCGCCGGCGGCCTTGGCACGAAGTGGGACAGCAGGAATTCATCGCTCAAGCCGTTCCCCGCCGCGCACGTCATCCATCCCTACATCGACGCGCTGTTGCGGCTCCGCTCGCAGCACGCCATCGCCCCGTCCGACGTCGAGCGCATCGACTGTCCGGTGGCGGCGTTCATCGTGCCGATTGTCTGCGAGCCGACCGCGGAGAAGTTCGCGCCGGCGTCGG
This sequence comes from uncultured Acidobacteriota bacterium, assembly GCA_963755195.1. Lineage (GTDB taxonomy): Bacteria > Acidobacteriota > Vicinamibacteria > Vicinamibacterales > CAVVIG01 > CAVQJU01. The sequence goes on from CAVWIZ010000008.1 coordinate 292,581, forward strand.
ATTCGCACGGCCGCGTGAGCCTGCAGTACAGCCTGGCCGAAGCGCTCTTCGCAGGCGCCCTCGGCAAGAGCGCCTATGCGCCGGACAGCCTGCACAACCCGGAGATTCTCGCCCTCGCGCGCCGCGTGCGCTATCACGTGGACCCGGATTTTCCAGGTCCCGGCCGATTCAAGGGCGCCGTCCAGGTGACGCTCAAGGACGGCCGCTCGTTCTCCGAGATTGAGGAATACAACCGCGGCTCCGCCGAACACCCGATGACGTACCGCGAAATCCGCGACAAGTTCGACGAGAACGCGAGCAGCTTTCTCCCACCGGCCAACCGTGACCGTCTCGCGGAGCAGATCCGGGAGATCGAGCGCCTGCCGGACGCGAGCACGCTGGTCGGTCTGGCGATCGCGTAGGCGCGTGGAACGGCGGGGGTCACGCGTCAATTGAACTTGTCGAGCGCCTGCTGGATCAGATCTGAAGCCTTCTCCTTCGCCTCATAGCCCATCCCCTGTTGGGCGAATACCCTGGGGTTGTTGTTGAGCTCTTCGACCTGCTTCCGGAGTTGAGGATCACGGGTTGCCACGGCCAGATACGCAGCGCCCGCGAACAATCGCCAGTTCTTGTCGCCCCTCAACGTCTTCATCCGCTCGGCGGCAAGCTGCTTGATGGCGGCGTGTGAACGCGGCGAGAGTGTCTGTCTGATCGTCGGAGACTCCAGCATTTGTTCAAGGGCGTCCATCGATTTGAGGACCTTCCCTGCAGCGTGGTCGATATCCCCGTTGCTCGCACGACGGACGAGCGCCGGTACGGCAAGGTCGCCGAAATTCACCACGCCCGCCTGATGGCGGATCTTCTCGTCATGAGCCTCGGCGGAGAGCGGCTTTCGTGGGGAAGCGCCAATTTGCAGGATGCCGGTGAGGTGCGTCGGCGCTACATCGCCGCCCTACAGGCCGCCGACAGCCACGATGTGGGCGCGCTGCTGGCGTTCGCGCGTTCATAGATTCCGATCGCACTGCTGCTCGCCACCAGCATGGTGATCATCATCTAATCTTCCGTCGGCCGTTCGACGTGATCGATGACGAGCACCTCGACGGGACCGCGTGTTGATTCGAGCTTCAACCCCAGTTGCTCCTGCACGGCCGTGAAAATCGACGGCTGGTCGGTGGCCGTCTGATCCGGCGACCATTCGAGTTCGATGTCGAAGCGGCCCGTGAGCCCGGTTCGATCGACCACGACGCGGTCGGTGGCGAGTGCCATCAACTGCATCAGCACCTCGTTCGTGATCGCCGTGCCTGTGACGCGGCCCGGCCCGCCCTTGAAGCCGCACCTCGCCGCCTCTTTCGCGCACTCGACTGACGAGGGAGCAAACTTTGGCCCGAGCGGGCCGTCGGCCTTCGCCCGCACGAGCGCATAGATTGGTAGTTGCCGTATCTCGACGTGCGTACGAAGCTTGAAACGATCCTCGAGGAGCGATTGCAGCAGTGGCCTCGTGGCCACGACCGTGGCGTCGATCGGCAGGGCCGCCCCGTCCCCCGCTGTCGCGTTGATGTCGTAGCGTTCGGACTCGAGCCAGCCGGGCGCGCCGACAATCTGCGATGGCCGGAGCGGACCCTGGAAGGTGGCATAGGCGCCCGCGATCAACCAGAACACCGGCGCGTTGACGGCACGAAAGCGTCCGCCAGGGTCGACGCGCATTGTCGCGTTTGAGTCTTTCGATAGGTTCGGTTTGACAGTGGCGACTTCAAACGCCGGCTTGGGCGCGGCCTGTTGGCCGAGAATCAGCATGAGCGCTATCGCAGCGTGTCGCATGTCTCGCCCCTCTCTCTAGACTCCAGCCCCTGCCTGTTAGTCTTCCGCGGCTGCCTGTTGCCGGCCAAAAGGCGGACCAGGAATGAGCCAATCGGCCCTTTCGTGTCCGCGCTCACGGGGACTACAATGCCCCCCATGGCACTCGCGACTCTCCTCGAAGAAACTCTCGAAGCCTGGCGCTACACGCGCGCCGGCGTCATCACGGAGATCGAGAATCTGTCGGAGGCGGATCTGCGATTCAAACCACACGCGGAAAGCCGCGCGCCGGCCGAAATCGCCTTCCACATCGTGGAATCCGGACTGATGATGGCCGGCGAGCTGTCGCGGGCCGACGGCAACTTCCAGCGCAAGTCGTTCCCGCAGTTCATGAAGGAATACGCCCGCGGTGTCAGTCCCACGACAAACAAGAAAGCCCTCATCCAGATGCTGACGCGCACGCACGCCGACGGCGAACGCAAGATCCGCAAGGCCGGCGAGCTGCACATGCTCCAGTTGATTACGCGGTTCGACGGCGAGCAGGGCACGCGCCTCGCCTGGATGAACCACGGGATCGCGCACGAGGAATACCACAGGGGTCAGCTCGCGTTGAACGCACGCCTGATGGGACGCGTACCCGCCTTAACCCAACTTATCTACGGAAAGTCCAAGACATAGTCACGTACGTACAACACAGAGATCGCGGAGAACGCAGAGATCATATTTGTTCTGATGTCTCAGCGGACTCTGCGTGCTCTGCGTTGTACGTCGTGATCTTTCCGTTTTTCGTTTTACGTCCTACGTTTCTACGTGGGTTTCGGCGCAACGGGCGCCTGACCCGAGAGCGAAACCACGTGGAGCGCCGTAACCGCCAGCACGGCCGCGGCGAGCGCACCTAGCGAAGCAAGAGATCGCCTGGCCATCGCGCCCCCCTCAACCAAGTTCAATTACTCAATTACTCAATTACTCAATTACCCGATTACCCGATTACCCGATTACCCGATTACCCGATTTCAACCTGTCCAACTCCCGCGCGGCGGCCGCGTTCGACGGATCGAGCTCGATCGCCTTCTGCAGATCTTTGACAGCGGCCGCCTGATCGTTCTTTCGCATATGCACCCGCGCGAGGACGACGTAGCTCTGGGCCGACTTGGGATAGAACTCGATATTCAGTTGCAACCAGGCCAGGGCATCGTCGGGCTTCCGGTTCGCCAGCGACTGCCGCCCGAGCTCCAGCAGGACCGGTTCTCGAAAGTCGTAGGCCTCGGTCCCGAAATACTGCTGGCGAAGCTCACGGTAGAGGGCGACGGCCGCGCCCTCACCCTTTCCGAGCATGGTTTGCGACAACAAGTCCGAGAGCTGTTGTGGATTGGTCACACCGCGATGACACGTGGCGCACTGGACGCGGACGATGTCGGCGGCCGGCTTGCGGAGAGTCGACGTCAGCTTCGTGTTGATGTCGCCGACGAGCGTCAACATTACGCGCGCAGTTTGTTTTTGACGTTTGTCGTCAGCGGCGTAGTCCATCGGCGGACCGCCCAGCCCGCGCCCTCTGCCGCGTCCGGCCGCCGGCGGAGCGGCGGCGGCCTGCGCCGCCGATTCCTCAGCCGACAGCAAGCGAGGCGTCACCTGCACGTGGCAATACGTGCACTGGACGCCGAGGGCGCGCGTGAACTGCTGCATCAGCGCCCCGACATCCTGGGGAGACATGTCTTTCGGAAGGACCTGGAGATTCCGTGGAGCAGCTCCCCGCCCGGCGCCGGCTTGCGGTGTCTCGTCCTGCGCCGCCACAACGACTGCTGCAGACAACGCGAGCACCAGCCCGGCGACGAGGGCTCTCATTGAGGCCGCGCGGTCGGGCTGCTGCTCGACGACTCGCCGATCAACTGGCGCAACAGCGCTGCGGTGCCCTGTCGCACGGGCGCGGGCCCGCCGGCGCGGCCCCGTGCGCCAATCCCGAGCGCGAGGTCGGTCGGCGTGTGCCCCTGCTTGTCTCTTGCATCGAGCTTCGCGCCGTGCGCGGCCAGGTAACGGACGATGTCATCGGACGCCTGGGCCGCGAAGTGCATCGCGGTCTGCCCGTTGTCGTTGAACACGTTGACGTCCACGCCGCGCTCGACGAGTACTTTGACGGCCTCGAGCATGTCGCGGTCTGTGCCGACGTCCTTCGTGAAGACGCCCTGACCGCGGCCAAGGCCGGCCGCGAACATCAGGGCCGTCGTGTGGTTGCGTTGGGCGAGCGCCGGGTCCGCGCCGTGGTCGAGGAGCAGCCGGATGGCGGCAAAGTCGCCATGCTTGGCGGCGCGCATCAGGGGCGTCGTGCGGTCGCCGAGCAGCGGCTCGCCTGGCGTGTGCGCGCGCTGAAGGGCGTTCGACCGCAGTTGCGCGTTGGGATTGGCCCCGTGGGCCAGCAGGATCTTCATCAGCTCCAGCGCCGACACCCGGCTCGTGGACTTGCGTGCGGGCCTGCCGTACACCTCGCCCAACGTGTTCATGTCCACCGCGGCATACAGCGCGGCCATGCCGGCGGTGTCCGCGATATTCGGATCCGCGCCTTTTTCCACGAGCATCGCGGCCACGTCGTAGTGACCGTTGATGATGGCGACCACCATCGCGACGGTGCCGTCGGGATCGACCAGGTTGAGGGTCGCACCGGCCTCGACCAGCGTTCGCGCCGCGTCAAGCGAGCCTTGACGGGCCGCGTACATCAGCGGCGTCCAGCGCCCGTGCGGCAGGATCGTGAGGACGCCTTCGAGGCCGAACCGATCCTTGGCCCACGCGATGTCGCTCGATCGGGCGTTGACGTCGGCGCCGCGGTCGATCAGGAGCTTCGCGGCGGCGGCGTGATTCCCCGCGGCCGCCCACATCAGCGCGTTTTCACCGAGCGTCCGCTCGCGCGCGTGCACGTCGGCGCCGCGGCCGAGAATCAGGGCGACGGCCTCGGGGTTGCCGGTCCGCGCCGCGGCCATCAGGATGGTCTCGCCGTCGCGGAGGGTGGCTTTCGCGTCGGCGCCCGCGTCGAGCGAGCAGCCTGACGATCTCGGCATTGGCGTTCGCGGCCGCGAGCGACAGCGGCGTCACGCCGTAGCGATTGGCGGCGTTCGCATTCGCGCCCGCGCCGAGGAGCCGCCGGGCGATGTCCGCCTCGTCCGCCCGCACCGCCCAATGCAGCGCCGTCGTCCCATCGGCCTCGGGGAGGTTCACGATCGCGGCGGCCGTCGGCAGAGACAGCAGCGCGCGCACCGCCTCGCGATTGCCGGCCTTGACGGCGTCAATCAGCCGCAGCTCGCTGCCGCCGATGCCGAGCGTCGCCACCGACAGGAGCACGAGAACGCGCGATGCAGATCTAAGTGAAAAGTTCAAAGGTCAAAGTTCAAAGTAAGTGCAAAGTAGGTTCTAGGTTGTGAACAACTCAATGGCCTTGTTGCCGTCGCCGAACTGGCCCATGGAGTGGCCGAACTTGTTCGCCACCGACAGCCACAGGTCGCCGATCGGCGTGCGCGTCGGGAGCTCGATGTGGCGATAGCCCTTGCCGAGGCCGCCGCCGAGGCCGATCACCGGCAACGGATCGGTCAGGTGGCCATTCGGGTTCCCCATCCCGCTGCCGTGGACGATCACGGAATGATCGAGCAGCGATCCGTCGCCGTCCGGGGTCGAACGGAGCTTCTCGAGGAACCTGGCGAAGAGCTGCATGTGATACGTGTTGATTCTGACGTTCTTCGCAATCTTGTCCGGATCGTTGCCGTGGTGCGACACCGTATGATGCTGTTCGGTGACGCCGAGGTTGGCGTACGTCCGCTGACTGAGTTCGCGCGACAGCATGAAGCTGAACACGCGTGTGACGTCGGCCTCCCATGCGGCGGCGATGAGGTCGTACATCAGCCCCACATGCTCTTCGAACGAATCAGGGACGCCGACGGGCGCGCCGATGGTGGTCACGTGCGAGGCGTTGTGCGCCTCGGCGCGCTCGATGCGCCGCTCGATCTCGCGCAGGTTGTCGAGATACTGGCCGAGGCGGTCGCGGTCGCGCGCGCCCAGCCCGCGCTTCAAGTCGCTGGCTTCCTCGGAAATCGAATCGAGAATGCTCCGCTGATCTTGGCCCGCGCCGCGCGATGCGCGGCGGTGCCGGCCTGGCCGAACAGCCGCTCGAACACCGCGCGCGGGTTGATCTCCATCGGCAGCGGGGTGGTCGGCGAGCTCCACGAAATCGTATTCATGTACGCGCAGCTGAACCCCGGCGAGCAGGCGCCCACATAGCCTGTGAAGTCTTCCGTGGCAACCTCGAGCGACGGGAGCGGGGTGTCCTGGCCAATCTGCTTCGCGACGATCTGATCGATGGTGGTGTTCGCGAGGACGTCCTCGGCCTCCGTCCGCTTCGGCCAGACGCCCGTCAGGTACCCGCCCACGCTGACCGCGTGGTCGCCGACCTGGCTGCCCGGATGCGACCGCGTGAGGTTCTTCACCACCACGAGCGAGTTCTTGAAGGGCTCGAGCGGCTTCAGAATCGGCGTGAACTCGAAGCCGGTCCCGAATGAGGTCGGGAAGAACTCGTCCACGATCGCGCCGTTCGGAATGTACACCGCCCCAAACCGGAGCCGCCCACCGGTCGCCGCGTCGGCCGACCTCGTCAGCGCGGGCACCATCGCATCAAGAAACGGCAGCGCGACAGCAGCGCCCAGACCCCGCAGGAACGTGCGGCGCGGCAGCGACACTTTCGCAATAAACATGATGGTTGTCTCTGAGGTCTAGTTTACAGCCGTCGGTTGCGTCATCCGCATCTGAAACGGCACGCTGTTCACAAGGCCGAGGACGAGCGACGAGAAGCGATTGTCGTGTTTCGCGGCGCTGCGCATGATGGCGCGCACGGCCGGCATGTCGTGTTCGTCGATGCCGCGGCCGAGCGCGTAGATCAGCAGCTTTTCGGTCATGGTCCGGACGAACACGTCCGGGTGCCGGAGCATCGCCTCGCGCAGCGTGACCACGCCGTCCACCCTGGTGCCGTCGCCGAGTTCGCCGGACGCGTCAATCAAGCCGCCCGCGTCCTCAGCGCGCCACGCCCCGACCGTGTCGAAGTTCTCGAGCGCGAAGCCGATCGGGTCCATCACCTTGTGGCACGACGCGCACACGGGATTGGCCCGATGCTCCGCCATCTGCTCGCGGATGGTGCGCGGCTTTTCGCCTTCGACGTTCTCTTTCAGCTGCGGAATGTCGGGCGGCGGAGGCGGCACCGGCGCGCCGAGGATATTGTCGAGAATCCACTTGCCGCGCAAGACCGGTGACGTCCGCTCCGCGTGCGACGTCACCGCCAGGATGCTCCCCTGCCCGAGGAGGCCCCGGCGCGCTTCGTCCTTGATCTGCACGCGACGGAAGCGGCTGCCGCGCACGTTCGGGATTCCGTAGTGCCGCGCCAGCCGTTCGTTGAGAAACGTGTAGTCGGCTCGCAGGAGGTCGAGGACGCTTCTGTCCTCGCGCATGATGCTTTCGAAGAGCATCTCGGTTTCGCGCGCGAACGCCTGGCGGAGGTTGTCGTCGAAATCCGGAAACAGATCGGAGTTCGGCTGGACGTTGCGCACGTTGCGCAACTGAAGCCATTGCCCGGCGAAATTGTCGACGAGCGCCTGCGACCGTGGGTCGCCCAGCATCCGCCTCACCTGAGCCTCGAGCACGGCGGCGTCGTGCAGGGTTCCCTGCTCCGCCACCTTCAGCAATTCGTCGTCCGGGAGACTGCTCCAGAGAAAGAAGGACAAGCGCGAGGCCAGCTCGACGTCGGCGATCCGGTAGGGCGTGCCTGGAGCGACGTTGGCCGGATCCCGCTCCACGCGGAAGACGAACTTGGGCGCCGCCAGAATCCGCTGGAGCGCCAGTTCGATTCCGCTCTCGAAGGTGCCGGCCCGGCGCCCTTCGCGGTAGATCTTCATCACGCGCCGCAGATCGACGGCGTCGACGGGCGCGCGGTACGCGCGCCGCACGAGCGTCGTCAAGATCCGCGTGGCGCACGCCGACTCCCCCGGGAGACTCTGCGGGCGCCCCTCGACGGGCTCGAGGCGGCTTGAGCTCGTCGAAGGCCGGCACGTGAAGATCCGGCGCCGGCTCGGCGTGTCGCCGGGACCTGTCGCGTTGAAGGGACCCGTGATCGTAAACGTCTGGATGTGCGGCTGCCCTGCCCAGTCGAAGTTGTCGATCGAGCTTCGCAGAAACGGCTGCAGTCGCGACGGTTCAGCCACCGGTGGATCTGCGACGAACGCGACCGACACGTCGTGCGGACCGGCCGTCACGGGCACGCGGACACGCAGCCGCGCGTCCACGGCGTCGCCGGTGTCGGTGGGCTTGTCGAAGAGCGATTCGAGATCGTCGCGCCCGCCGATGGTGGCCAGATAGACGCGCGCGCCGTCGATCGCGACCTCCACCTGATGCGGGTACTCGAGGCCCCGCACGATGTTCAGATTGGTCCGGTACAGCTTCGCCTGGAACACGTAGTCGCCGTCGAGCGGGAACGTGTATCGCACGGCCGTGCCGCCCACCGTGCCGAGCGGAAGCCCGTCGATGTGCGTGTCCTGCGAAAGGTCCTGGCGAATGCGGAACGTGTCGCTGCCCGCGGTCATGCCGGGATTGCCGACCGCCAGCGCCGCAATCTTCTGCGCGGCCGCCAGGTAGTGCTCCTGCAAGGACGGCGACACGCCCAGCACATCGCTGATGTTGTCGAAACCGTACGCGGCGTCGTCGGGAGGCAGGAGCGACGTGACGTCCACCTCGAGGTCGAGGAGGTCGCGAACGGCGTTGGCGTACTCGGTGCGGTTCAGACGGTGCAGGATTGGCCCGCCGGGATTCGGATGCGCCGCCGCCCCGGCATCGAGCTCGGTCTCGAGCGCCGCCTGCAAGCGGCGATACATGAGTTCGTCGGGCCGCTTCGCGCCTTGCGGCGGCATCGCGCGCGCCTGCAGCTTGCGCACGACCTTTTCCCACACGTCGGGAGCCGAGGCGGCCCGGGCCGCGTCGAGGTGTTCGAGCGACAGCCCCGAGGTTTTCAGGCGATCGTTGTGGCACGACACGCAGTAGGTCGCAATCGCGTCGCGAGCCGACACGGTGTCGGTGATTGCGGTGGCGGACGGAGCGCCGGCGATTTGGGGGCTCGCCGCGTGCATCACGCTCCAAGCGGCCGACACGCCCCAGATCGACGCAGCCGCCAGCCCCAGGATGTTCCCCAGGACGTTTCGACGGACGACCCTCACGAACGGCCCGGTCACGATTAGATTTTACGGCAGTTTGGCTCGGGGGCGGCCCTGAGCGGGCAGGCAAGATCGCGTAGGGCTGAGGGCCCTTAGCCCTTAGCCCTGACAGAGTCCTCTACCGGCCCCCGCCCTTTGACGGCCCGTACATGCCGATCATCTCCGCCTGCTGGATGATGTGGCCGGCCATCGCCGCCTGCAGGGCCGCCTTGTTCTTGATGTCGATGCCGGCGAGCTTCCTGTCGAGCGCGAACAGCTTGAAAAAATAGCGATGCTCCTTGTCCGGCGGGCATGCAGGAAAGAACCCCGGCTGCCCCGCCGCGTTGATGCCGCGTGTTTCGCCGCCCTCGGCAAAACCCTTGCTGTCGGCGGCGATGTCCCAGATCATCCAATGGTCGAACACGCCACTCGGAATCTGCGCCTTGAATTGCGCCGGGATATCGGGGTCTTCAACGATGAGCGCCAGGCTCTGGGTGTTGGGCGGAACATTGCTGAACGTCAACGGTGGGTTGACGCCCTCACCGTCGCACGAATACTTGGCGGGCATCTGGCCCTTGTCGGCGAACGCCGGGCTGCTGATCTTCAGGTCCGCGGCCACGAGCCCGACACCCGAGACGGCGGCCACGGCCGCGAAGATGACGAAAACGGACGTGCGCGGATACGCGTGCCTGCTGTTCATGGTCCACTCCATTCGGGCTTATGCTATACGACCCCGGGCATGACGATTCGTGAACGCGTTCTCCGGCAGCCACAAAGCCTGTGGATCCGCAAGGCTGTGTTCCAGATTCACCTCTGGACCGGCATCGGCGTCGGACTCTACATCGTCGTCGCGTGTCTCACCGGAAGCGCGATCGTGTTCCGCCGCGAGTTGATGCGGGCGTTCGCGAACCGGCCGCAAGTCAGCGCGCACGACGCGTCCAGCTCTCGCCTCAGCGAGGACGAACTCCGCGCGGCCGCCGAGCGCGCGTACCCGGACTACCGGGTCACGAAGGTGTGGCGCGGGCGAAACGGCAACCTGCCGGTCGATATCTGGATGGAGCGCGGCAAGGCTGACAAGAAGCGCCTGTTCGATCCGTACACGGGGGCCGATCTCGGCGAAACCATTCCGCCGGCCGTCCGTACCATCGACTGGCTCGTCAGCCTGCACGACGACCTCCTCAGCGGCTTCACCGGGCGGACCGTGAACGGAGTCGGCGCGCTGTTTCTCACCCTCCTGTGCATGACCGGGGCGATCATCTGGTGGCCCGGCACCAGGACCTGGCGGCGGAGCCTCGGTGTTCAATGGAACGGCGGCTGGAAGCGCCTGAATTGGGATCTGCACAGCGCCGATCGGATTCTGGACCTTTGCACTCACCTTCATGTGGGCCGTGAGCGGCATCTACCTCGTATTCCCGCACCCGTTTGGAGTGCTGGTCGATTATCTCGAGCCGATCGACCCGGGAACGCTGACCCTGCGCCGCGGCGACGTCGCGCTGGAGTGGCTCGCGAAGCTGCACTTCGGCCGGTTCGCGGGCGTGAAGACGAAGGCGTTGTGGGCGTTCATGGGCCTCATCCCTCCAGTACTCTTCGTCACCGGCGCGCTGATGTGGTGGAACCGCGTGCTGCGCCCGGTGGCGCTGAGGCGGACGTCGCCGGTTCTCGTGGCGCCTTCGGCGGCGGAGATCTCCGTCCGGAAGGAACCGGACCTGAGCGGAAGGTGCGCTCCACAGTGAAGGGACAACTTGATGGATAAGCAGCTGCTTGGGTTTGTCGGTGTCGGTCACATGGGCGGCCCCATGTCATCGCGTCTGCTCGATGCCGGCTACTCGCTCTGCGTCTTCGATACCAATCCGGACGCCGTTCGGCCGCTCGTCGCGCGCGGCGCGAAGGCCGCGGCCTCGCCCGCGGAGGTGGCGTCGGCCGCGCGGATCGTATTCATGAGCCTGCCGACGCCGGCGATCGTGCATGCGGTGGCGCTCGGGTCTGACGGCATCGCGCACGGGTCGAGCGTGAAGGTCCTCGTCGACCTCTCCACATCAGGACCAGGGATGGCGACCACCGTGGCGCGTGGCGTGAACGAGCGGGGGATTATCAGTGTCGACTCGCCCGTCAGCGGCGGCGTCGCCGGAGCCAAAGCGGGAACGCTGGCCGTCATGGTGTCGTGCCCGAAGCACGCCTACGAAGAAGTCGAGCCGATCCTGAAAACATTCGGACGGCTGTTCTACACCGGCGAAAAGCCCGGGCTCGCGCAGACCGCCAAGCTCGCGAACAACCTGCTGGCGGCCGCCGCGCTCGTCGTCTCCTCCGAGGCCCTCGCGATGGGCGTGAAGGCCGGTCTCGACGCAAAGGTGCTGATCGATATCATCAACGCGGGCAGCGGACGCAATAGCGCGACCGAGGACAAGTTCCCCCGATCGATTCTGACGGGAACGTTCGACTTCGGGTTTGCCACGGGCCTCTCGTACAAGGATGTCCGGTTATGCGTCGACGAGGCGGAAACGCTGGGCGTGCCGATGGTGGTCGGCGCCGCGGTTCGACAGATGCTCGCGGTCACGCAGGCCAAGTTCGGCGCGGCGTCCGACTTCACCTGTATTGCGAAGGTGCTCGAAGAATGGGCGGGAGTGGAAATTCGGTCGAAGGCAACGTAGAACGGAAAACGTAGAACGGAAGACGCAGAAAGCACGACTTACCAACTTTGACCTTTGCACTTTCAACTTTCTTCCTGGAGCTTTCATCATGGACAAAGCGACGTTTGAAAAGGGACTCGAAATTCGGAAGTCGGTGCTCGGCGCGGAGTTCGTCGACAACGCCATCAAATCCGCGGATGATTTCAATCGCCCGTTTCAGGAGCTCGTCACCGAATACTGCTGGGGCGCCGTCTGGGGCCGGGAGGGGCTGTCGAAAAAGACTCGAAGCATGCTCAACCTCGCGATGATCAGCGCCCTGAACCGTCCGCACGAGCTCAAGATGCACGTCGGGGGCGCACTCAAGAACGGGGTGACGCGCGACGAAATCCGCGAGGTGTTCATGGCCGTCGCGATCTACTGCGGCGTCCCGGCGGGCGTCGATGCCTTCCGCACCGCGCGTGAAGTCTTCGCCGAGATCGACAAACAGAAGTAGTAATAAAATGTTGGAGATGGAGCTCCGATGACCATGAAAGCCGTTCGTTCAGTCGTGGGGCTGGCGCTCGCATCGTTCACCGCACTCGCGCTCGCCCCTCAAGCGCCGACCAAAGCCTCCTACAAGACGCCCCGCACCGCGTGGGGCGATCCCGACTTGCAAGGCGTGTGGCCGGGCACGGATTTCGTCGGCGTGCCCCTCCAGCGGCCCGCCAGCTTCGGCGAACGAAATTTTCTGACCGACGAGGAGTTCAAGGCCCGCCAGGCCGCCGCCGCCAGACAAACCGACGAAGACAACGCCGAGTTCGACATCGACGCCGTCACCACCGAACAGGAGGCGCGCGGCACGGTCGGCGGCCCGGTGTCGCCGCCGCCGCACTGGCTCGAGCGCGGCAAGCCAACCCACCAGGCCTCGCTCATCGTCGATCCGCCGGACGGCCGCATGCCTCCGCAGACCCCGGAAGCCGGCGAGCGCGCGCGCGCCCAGCGCGATGACCGGGCCGGCCGCGGTCCTGCCGATTCCTACGAGGATCGGAGCCTCTACGACCAGTGCATCACACGCGGCGTGCTCGGCTCGATCCTGCCGGTCATCTACAACAACGGCAACCAGATCATCCAGGCGCCGGGCCTGGTCGCACTGCGCAATGAGATGATCCACGAGACACGTTTCTTCTACCTCGACGGCCGTCCGCACGTCAGCTCGAAGATCCGCAGCTACATGGGCGACTCGCGCGCCCATTGGCAAGGCGATACGCTCGTCGTCGAGACCACCAACATGTTCGACAGAAACGGCATCGGCGGAAACGGCGGCGGTCAGGCCTTCAGCGACGCGCTGAAGCTCACCGAACGTTTCACGCGCGTCGATGCGGACACCATCAGCTACAGGGCGACGATCGACGACCCGAAAACCTACACCCGTCCCTTCACGATCGAATTTCCCTGGCGGCGCGATTCGAACTACGGGATGTTCGAGTACGCCTGCCACGAGGGGAATCACTCGCTCTTCAACATCCTGAGCGGCGCTCGCGCGGACGACGCGGCAGCACGTTGAACGATCGCGAAGAAGCACTTTGGAGTGCTTTACCTAACAAGCACCTTGGAGTGTTTTGCGTGACAAGCACTTGAGGGTGCTCTTAAGCACGAGGGCCTTGGAGTGAGCCTGACCGAGTACAAGACCTATATCGCCGGACGCTGGGTGGACGCGGCGTCGGGCGAGCGTTTCGAAAGCGACGACCCATTCACCGGCAAACCCTGGGCGCTCATTCCGCGCTGCTCGGCCGACGACGTCGATCGGGCGGTCCGGGCTGCTCACACGGCCTTCACCTCCGGTGAGTGGCCGGCGCTGACGCCGTCGCGCCGCGGCGCGCTCCTCCGCACACTCGGCGATCTCGTGAGCGAGCGCTCGCAGTTCCTGGCCGAGATCGAAGTGCGCGACAACGGCAAGCTCATCGCCGAGATGAAGACCGTCACGGCGTACATGGCGCAGTGGTACCACTACTACGGCGGTCTCGCGGACAAGGTCGAAGGCGCCGTCATCCCGACCGACAAGCCCGACACGTTCAACTACACGCGCTACGAACCGCTCGGCGTCGTCGCGGCCATCGTCCCGTGGAACTCGCCGCTGTTTCTGACAACCTGGAAGCTGGCCCCGGCGCTCGCCGCCGGCAACACCATCGTCATCAAACCGTCGGAGTTCACGTCGGCATCGCTCCTCGAGTTCATGAAGCTCGTCGAACAGGCGGGCATCCCGCCTGGGGTCGTGAACGTGGTCACGGGCTTCGGTCCTGAAGTGGGCATGCCGCTCGTCGAGCACCCGCTCGTCGCCAAGGTGGCGTTCACCGGGTCGGACAGCACGGGACAACGGGTGTACGAGGCGGCGGCGCGCGGCATGAAGCGGGTCAGCCTGGAGCTCGGCGGCAAGTCGCCCAACATCGTGTTCGACGACGCGCATCTGGACAACGCCGTGAAAGGCGTCGTGTCGGGCATCTTCGCCGCGACGGGACAGACCTGCGTGGCCGGATCGCGGCTGCTCGTCCAGCAGAGCATCCACGACCAGTTCGTCGAGAAGCTGGTCGCCCTCGCCAGGACTGCAAAGATGGGCAATCCCATGAACCTCGACACGCAGGTCGGACCCATTACGAACAGGCCCCAGCTCGACAAGGTGCTGAATTACATCGAGATTGCCAAGGCCGAGGGCGCGACGCCGCTTCTGGGCGGCAAGCGCGCCTCGGGTCCTGAGTGCGGCGACGGGTGGTTCGTCGAACCGACGATTTTCGGGGGCGTCCGTAACCGCATGCGGATCGCCCAGGAAGAGGTGTTCGGTCCGGTGCTGGCCGTGATCCCGTTCAAGGACGAAGACGAGGCCATTGCCCTGGGGAACGACGTGGCCTATGGCCTGGCGGCCGGCGTGTGGACGGAGAACATGCGCAGGGCGTTACTGATGGCCGAGCGGCTTCAAGCGGGCACCGTCTGGATCAACACGTACCGCGCAGTCAGCTACCTCTCGCCATTCGGCGGGTACAAGCGCTCGGGTATCGGGCGCGAGAGCGGCCCTGAGATGATTAAGGAATACCTTCAGGTCAAGAGCGTCTGGATTTCCACAGCCGCCGACGTACCCAATCCATTCGTCCAGCGCTAGGCAGCTAAGTGTAAAAATATAAAGGCCATCCATTTGTTTGAATTGGCATGGTCCATCTTACATTTTGAACGCCGAAGTACGTTGACCCCACCCGGCAGGCATCGTATAAAACGTCACGATCGCGTAAAGGCACTAGCTGCAGGCGTAATACTTCTTGGTCCATAGACGGAAGACGAAGGGAGTCAGTTCATGCGCAGGCTACGAGTAGGGTTTGCTCTATTGGCGTTGCTCGTGCTCGTCCCGGCCGCGGCATTCGCCCAGGCCTCCATCACAGGCGTCGTGAAAGATGCGTCGGGCGCCGTTCTGCCCGGCGTCACGGTTGAGGCCTCGAGCCCCGCACTCATCGAGAAAACTCGCTCGGCAGTGACCGACGGCACCGGCCAGTACCGCATCGTCGATCTGCGCGCCGGGATATATGACGTGACGTTTACCCTGACCGGCTTCAGCACCGTCAAGCGCGACGGCGTTGAGTTGTCGGGCTCCTTCACCGCGTCGATCAACGCGGACATGAAAATTGGCACCATCCAGGAAACAATCACGGTCAGCGGCGAAACCCCGATCGTCGACACCCAGAGTGTCCGGCGCCAGGTGACCGTCTCGAACGATGTCATCAGCTCGATGCCCGCTGCGCGGTCGTACGCCGGCGTCATGATGCTGATTCCGGCCACCACCACTCAGGCCGGCGCCAATCTCGACATCCAGGTGACGCCAGGCATGCTGGTGTTCGGCGGCGCGGGCGGACGCACCAACGAGGCACGCATTCAGGTGGACGGCCTGAATACCGGCGCCGCCTTCAATGGCGCTGGCGTTTCGAGCTACGTCGTCGACATCGGCAACGCGCAGGAAATCTCGATGACGACGTCCGGTGGTCTCGGCGAAGCGGAAGTCGGCGGACCGTCGTTCAGCATCGTTCCCAAGACCGGTGGCAACTCCGTGAAGGGACAGATGTACGTCTCGAACGTCACCAAGGGGATGGTCGGCAACAACTACACGCAGGAGCTCATCGACAAGGGTTTGTCGACACCCGGCAAGCTCTACAAGCTCTGGGACTACAACCTCGGCATCGGCGGGCCGATCAAGAAAGACAAAGTGTGGTTCTTCTTCCAGTTCCGCGACGAAGGCAGCCACCGCACAGTCCCCGGCATGTTCGCCAACGCGAACATGGGCGATGCGAGCAAGTGGACGTACGTCGCGGACAAGACGCGGCCGGCGGTGGCGGCGGGCAGCTGGCGAAACGCGTCGATACGGCTCACGGTGCAGCCGACTCCGCGCAACAAGTTCAACGTGTTCTGGGATCAGCAGATTCCCTGCCAGGGCGCAGGCGTCCTGGGGTCCACCGAAGGATGCCGGCAGTCGGGTGAAGGCGAGATCATCTGCGGCGCTCCCGGCGCGTCCAATCCGCCCGTGCTCGGCGACCACGGCGCCAGAAATCGGAACGTATCTCGCGGGATTCGGACAGCGCGTGCAGCAGGCCACCTGGAGCTCACCCGCGACGAACAAACTGCTGCTCGAAGCCGGTTTCGGTACGTATTGGAGTCAGTGGGGCGGCGTGAATCACCCTGGCAGCAACTTCACGTCGCTCCCAGGCGTGACCGAGCAGTGCACGAACCCGGACTGCGCGAATTTTGGCGGTATCCCTAACTTGCATCTACCGTTCGGGCACGTACCGCCACAACCTGCAGGGCACGGTCACGTGGCGGGCGTCGGCCTCGTACGTGACGGGCGCCCAGAGCATGAAATTCGGCTATCAGGGCGGCTATCTCTACGACGACCAGTTCACCTACACCAACGACCAGTTCGTGTCCTACCGCTTCAATAGCGGCAATCCGAACCAGATCACTGAAAGCATCAATTCCTTCCCGGCCGTCCAGCGCGTTCGGTACGACGCCTTCTATGCGCAGGACCAGAAGACATTCGGGCGCATCACGTTGCAGGGTGCGGTTCGCTACGATCGCGCCTGGAGCTACTTCCCGGAGGTCACCGTCGGTCCGGTCCGGTTCCTGCCGAATGCCGTCACGTATCCACATACAGACGGCGTCCATTCCTATAACGACGTCACGCCGCGCGGCGGGGCCGCCATCGACGTCTTCGGAACCGGCAAGACTTCGGTAAAACTCAATATCGGCAGGTACTTGCAGGCGGCACAGAACGGTTTGGCGTACGGCGCCCTCAGGCCCAGCAGCCGGCTCCAGGGCTCGACGACCCGGACCTGGACCGACAACAACAAGAACTACATTCCCGATTGCAACCTCCTGAACGGCGGTGCGCAGAGCCCGACAACGACGGGGAGCATCGACTCCTGCACTGCGATCGCCAACTCGGCCTTCGGGACCAACGTCTTCACGAGCGATCTCGACCCGTCCCTGCGCAGCGGATTCGGCGTGCGGCCCGGCGACTGGGGCTTTGGCGCCTCGGTGCAGCAGGAAATCCTGCCGCGCGTCTCGGTCGAAGTCGGCTACAACCGCCGGTGGTTGAACAACTTCACGTGGGACAACAACGTGCTGCAGGGGACGTCGGACTTCGGCAAGTACACCGTCGTCGCCCCGACGGACTCGCGTCTCGGAGACGCGGCAGGCAAGACGAGCGGCACGCTGTACAACGCCAACCCGAACGTGTCGGCGCTGACGAACAACGTGACGATGCTCGCCAGCGACGCCGGCGGGACCTATTCGCAGGTCTACAACGGCGTGCTTCTCAACGTCAGCGCGCGGCCGCGCAACGGCCTCGTGTTCCAGGGTGGTATGAACACCGGAACGCAGCGAACCAACTACTGCGAGGTGCGCGCGGCTTCACCTGAGTTCACCCAGCTCGGGGCGCAGAGCCCGACCAATCCGTGGTGCAACTCGTCCACGGGTTTGGTCACACGCTACACGGGCCTCGCGTCATACACGCTTCCCAAGATTGACGTCCTCTTCTCCGGCACGTTCCGGAGCGATCAGGGCGCGCCCCTCGCGGCGAACTGGACGATTACCAACACGAACCCGCAGTGGGCCTCGATCATCCAGCAGCTGGGGCGCGCACCCTCCAACAGCGCCACCAGCGTCGTCGTGAACGTCGTCGAGCCCGGGACGCTCTACGGCGACCGCGTCAACGAGTTCGACATCCGCCTCGCGAAGATCCTGAAGTTCGGACGGACGCGGACCAACATCGGATTCGATCTCTACAACATCCTGAACTCGGCGGCCATTCTGAGCTACAACCAGAACTTCAACCCGGCGCTCACGACGGGCGCCAGCGCGTGGCTGGCCCCGACGGGCGTGCTGCAGCCGCGCTTCTGGAAGTTCAGCGTGCAGGTCGACTTCTAGAATTGGGTAATTGAGTAATCGGGTAATTGGGTAATTGGGTAATCGGGGGCGGAAGGCCGAGAGGCTTTCCGCCCTTTGTTCGTACGACTCATTTGCCAACCGCCGTCGGCTGCTTCACAATCCCTTCCCGTGCACGATGCTCTCGATGACCTCAAGGGGAAGTGCGCGCTCATCACCGGGTCTGTGCAGGGCCTCGGTCTCGCCGCCGCCAGGCAATTCGCCGCGGCCGGCTGCCACGTCGTGCTGAATGGCTTCGCGGATGGCGCGGCCGTCGCGTCGATCCGGGCCGACATCGAACAACGACATGACGTCGGAACGCTCTACTGCGGCGCCGACCTCAGCGTGCCCGGCGACATCGAACAGATGGTCGCCGCGGCCGTCGATCGGTTCGGCGCCGTGGACATCCTCGTCAACAACGCGGTTGTGCGCCACACGGCGCCCATCGAGGCGTTTGCGGTCGCGCGCTGGGAAGAAGGGATTGCCGTCAACCTCTCCGCGGCATTTCACACGATCAGGCTCGCGCTCCCGAAGATGAAGGAACGGCGGTGGGGCCGGATCATCAACGTCTCATCAATCTACGGCCTGCAGGGAGCACCCAACAGGGTGGCGTACGTCACCACGAAAACCGCTCTCCTGGGCATGACCCGGGCGGTCGCGCTCGAGACGCTCGGGCACAACATCACGTGCAACGCGGTGTGTCCGGGCACAGCCGAGACGCCGGTCCACGAGGCCGCCATCAGCGAGATGATGTCCGCCGGCGCGCTGGCCCGGGCCGACGCCGAGCGGCAGTTCCTGGCCGGCAAGCAACCGACTGGACGCTTCATCGCCGCCGCCGACGTGGCCGCGTTGATGGTGTTTCTGTGCGGCCCTTCGAGCGGCAACATCACCGGCGCTGCCCTGCCAATCGACGGCGGGTGGTCTATCAAGGGCTAAGGGCTCAGGGCTCAGGGCTGCGGGCTGCGGGCTGCGGGCTGCAGCCACATCCGGCTACTTCTTGGGATCGAGATCAAGGCGCACCACCAGGTTCGCGAGTCCCGGCGCCGCGGGCGGGTACCTCTCGAGCACATCCGGATCGTGTCCGGGAATGATGTGGTCGGTGGAATCGGCGAGCTTCTTGAGCGTCGCGTACCCTTCGAGCACGTCCCCGACGTTGTACGTGACCGGGAACACGCGGCCTTCGTTGATGTGCGCGTAGAGATGCGTCGCATCGGAGGCGAGCACGACATGCCCGCGCCGCGTCCGCACGCGCACGCACTGCAGGCCCTTCGAATGGCCGCCGATCTTGTGCACGGTGATGCCGGGCGCGATCTGCTCGGTACCGTCGTGAAAGACGACTCGCCCCGCAAACACCTTGCGCACCATCGCCACCACGTCGTCGGCTTCGAAGGGAATGCGCATGAGCGGGTGACACATGTCGCGTCCCGTCGAGTACGCGATCTCGGTATCCTGCAGATGGAAACGCGCGCGCGGAAACACGTCGTGGTTTCCGCAGTGATCGTAGTGCAGGTGCGTCACGATGACGTCCTCCACGGTATTGGCCTCGATGCCGATTGACTTCAGGCCCTCCGCGATGGGCTTGATCATCACCCGGCCACGCTTGCGCGCCATCGCATCGTCGAACCCGGTATCGACGATGAAACTCCCGTGCGGACCGACGATGGCCCACACGAAGTAGGCGAGCGGCTGGAGGATGTCGTGGGGGTCGCCGAACAGGAAGTTTTCAGGCGACTGCCTGGCATGGTGCGCGTAGCGCACGGCGTAAATCTCGTGGACGTCGTCAACCATGGCGACCCTCTGAAAGCTCACAGCTCAAAGTGGAAAGTGCAAAGTAAGTGCAAAGTAGAGTGCAGAGTCTAGAGGCTCAACCCTGGACTCATCGGTACTTCGGTACGTGCCCGCGCTTGTACACCATCACCGTTCGCTTGAATTCGATCACCGCGGTGCCGTCCTGATTGAAGCCGGTCGTCTTGAAGCGGACAATGCCGACGTTCTGCCGCGACTTCGATTCGCGTTTGTCGAGCACCTCACTCTGCGAGTAGATCGTATCGCCCTCGAAAACCGGGTGTGGCAGCCGGACTTCGTCCCAGCCGAGGTTGGCCATCGCGTTCTGCGAGATGTCCGCCACCGACTGTCCCGTGACCAGGGCCAGCGTGAAGGTCGAGTCAACCAGCGGGCGGCCAAACTCGGTCTTTGCCGCGTACGCCGCATCGAAATGAATCGGATTCGTGTTCTGCGTCAGGAGGGTGAACCAGACGTTGTCGGCCGAGAGCACCGTGCGCCCGAGCGCGTGCGGATAAGTGTCGCCGACCTCGAAGTCCTCGTAAACCCGTCCCGTCCAACCTTCTTTGATTGCCACCTGTGAGCCTCTTGTCTGAGTAGGGTCAATACTTCGCTATATCCTTAACCACGAAGACACGAAGAACACGAAGGACGCACGAAGAATCCTGGTACAAAGACTTCTTTCGTGCCTTCGTGCCTCCGTGGTTTGCTGTCTTCGCTCATTGGCAACGTCGCCTCTGAAACCAGACTGTGTAGAGCGATCACCTTCTCACGAGACCTAGTGCAGCGCTCGTCCGCGCGTTTCCGGGATCCAGAACCACGTCAGGGCGCCGAGCACGAGCGCGGCCGATGTCGTGGCGAACGCGGCGCCAAACCCATTCCGCTGCGCCAGCGACGCGATGAGCAGCGGGGCCAGCGCGCTGCCGATGCGGCCGATGTTGAACGTAAAGCCCGTGGCCGCGGCGCGAACTGAGGTCGGGTAGAGCTCGGCAATGATGGCGCCGAAGCCGCTGAAGTAGCCGGTGCTGAAGAACGCCACGACCGGCCCCAGCGCGAGCAGCATGAAGGTCGAGCGGGCCTGGCCGTAAACGAACACGAGGATCGCCGACGCGAGCAGGTACGAAACAAAACTGCGGCGCCTGCCGAACCGATCGCTGACGTAGCCGTACAGCACGTACCCCCACCATCCGCCGGCGTTCATCGTCACGAGCAGGGCCGCGACGACATTGGTGCTCAAACCCACGCCTTTCTGATCGATCGGCAATGACAGATACGCCGGCACCCAGAAGTTGAACGCCCAGTACGCGTAGAGCGTGCAGAAACTCAGCACGATCATCGCGGCCGTGACACGGCGGTACGGTTCGGTGAAGATCACGGCGAGCGAACCGGCATGCGCGACTCCGCGCCCGTGCGAGTCCTTCCAGATCTGCGGTTCGTCAACGTTTCGGTACATCCAGATCGTGCAGAGCGCCGGCAGCACGCCGATCAGAAACATCGGGCGCCATCCGTATCGAGGCAGGATGATCGCCGAAACGACCGCGGCGGAGCCGTAGCCGACGGCCCATGCGCTCTGCATGACGCCCACGGCTTTGCCGCGATGGCGATCGGGCCAACTCTCGGACACGAGCGCCGCCCCCGTGGTCCACGCGCCCCCCATGCCGAGGCCCAGCAGGAACCGGAAAATCGCCAGTTGCCAGACGGTTTGGGCCAGCCCGCACGCCGCCGTGAACACCGAGTACGTCAGCACGCTGCCGATGATGCCCACCCGACGGCCTCGCCGATCGGCGAGCGTGCCGAACAGAACGCCACCGACGGCCGAGGCCCCTAGCGTCAGCGATCCGAGCATGCCGCCCGCGGTCTTCGAGATGCCGAACTCGCCCAGCACGGCCGTCAGCACCATCGAATAGATCATGATGTCGAAGCCGTCGAACATCCACCCGACCGAGGCCGCCAGCAGGGCGCGGCGCGCCGGCGCCGGCGCGGCGCGAAGCCAGCCGAGGGGCCGCGATTCCAACGGAAGAGCGATCGTGTCGCTGGCCATCGCGTTCTGTCGAATGTCAGTGGGCGTCGACCGTGAACTGTCGCCCTCGCGTCTCCGGGCCAAGCCACATCAGGCTGGCCGAGAACAGCAACGCCACCGCGATGGCGATGGTCATGGCCGTCGCGAGAGCCATCCCACGGTCCTGCATGAAACCGATGAGGTAGGGCATCGCCGAACCGATGCCCGCGGCCGCGTGGTAACAAAAGCCGGGTCCGACGCCGCGCACCGATGTGGGAAATCGTTCCGCCACGTACGCCGGCGCCATGCCCCAAATGCCTGATCCGAACGCGCCCATGGTCAGCGCGCCAAAGGCGAGGGCAACCGGCCCCCCCGCGTGAAGGTACAGAGGAATCGAGGCCACGCCGAGAAGCGCCGTGATCGTGACCGCGCCGCGGCGTCCAAGCGCTCCTTCGGACAGGCGACCCCAGAAGGTGGTGCCGCCAATCGCGCCCAGATTGAACGCGACGAGGTAAGGCAGGGTGCTTCGGCCGCTTTCACGCAAGAACGTTGGATACCAGAAGGCAATCGAGTAGAACGCGCACATGAACGCGCCGATCACGGCGGTCGTCTGGATGGTGGTGACGATCAGGTCCGGCTCGAAGATTCGCACCAGCGATATTTTCGCTTCGAGCTTGCCCGCGGCCGTTTTCAGGTGACGCTGACGCTCGAGCCAGATCGGGCTTTCGGAAACCGTGGAGCGAATCCACAGCGTGAAGAACGCCGGAATGATGCCAATCCAGAACATCACGCGCCAGCCGATGTCGGGCCTCTCGCTGAAGAGGGGATAGATGAACTGAAAGGCCGCGGCCGCGAGGAGATAGCCCCAGTACCACCCGCCCAGGAGCATTCCAGAGACGAGCCCGCGCAAACGCGCGGGCCAATGCTCGAGGACGAGCGTCATGCCCGCCGCCCACTCGCCCCCCATGCCGATGCCGAAGAGCGCGCGGAACCCGAAGAGCATCGCGTACGACGTCGAAAAGCCGCTCAGAAACGCAAACAGCGAGAACCACAGAATCGACAGCATCATCGGGAGCTTGCGGCCCCACCGGTCTGCCGCGGTGCCGGCGACAACTCCGCCAACCAGGCGCATCAGGAGCGTCACCGTGGCGAGCAGCCCCGCCAGCCCCCGATCGACCGTAAAGCTCCTGGAGATGTCGATGACGATGAAGGACAGGATGTTGAAGTCGAAGGCGTCGACGACCCAGCCGAGGAACGTGGCCACGAAGGCGCGCCACTGCTCAGAGCTGACCTGGCGGTACCAGGGCCCTTCGCCGACGAGCGCGTCGGCTCCGACGCCGGCCTTCGAGGAGGCGTTCATCGTGACTCAGCTTGCCATGAACTCGAGTTCGGGAAGCAGAAACCGGCGAAACACGGGATAGTTTTCGATCATCGGGAAATGGCCCATGTCTTCCATGATGACGAGGCGCGATCCCGGGATCGACTTCGCCACCTCGCGCGTCATGTCCGGCGTGCAGGAGTAGTCGTACGCGCCCGTCAGCAGCGACACGCGGCAGATCGTGGTGTCGATCCGCGCGAGATATTCGCGTCCGTCCCAGTCGAGGCTGTAGTAATGCACGTCGCCGGCATACACGCCGGGGCCGGACTGGCTGTAGTACCACCAGTTTTCCCTCGCGTTGCTCTCGGGACTCATCGGCGCGCACAGGCCGTACGTGTAGCTCGCCACGAGCTCTCCGCCATGAATGGCGGGATGATGCAGGTACTGGTTGAACCGTCCCGGCGCATACGCCGAGCTTTCGAGCCCGACAATGCCCCGCAGCTCCTTCTGGTACTCCGCGGCCAGCTTGAGCACGATCGCGCCGCCCATCGAACATCCCAGCACCACCGGACGCGTCAGCTCGAGCGCCGACCACACGGCCCGGACGAAGCCGAGGTATCCGTCCGTCGTCAGCAAGTACTTCCGCAGCCACCAGCCGTCGGGAGGATTCGATCGGCCGTGATAGGGCATGTCGAAGGCGATCACGCGGTAGCGGCTCGTCACCGACGCGTCGTTGAGCAGATGCCGATATTGACGGCTGTCGGCGCCGGCCGTGTGCAGGCACAGCAGGGGGAGTCCTTCGCCCGCCTCCTCGAAATAGACCCGATAGCTGCTGCCGGCCACATCGACGCTGATGTACCGGCCAATGATGGGTTCGGTTTGTACCACGCTAGGGCCCGAGGGTCCGCATGACGTTCATCGCTCGATGCAGGGCGCGCGCGTGCTGCATGGCGACGAGCGTGTCGCCTTCGAGCACGAATCCCGGTACGCGCATCAGCATCGCGAAGAAATCGTGGTACAGCGGTTCAGGGTCGGGGCTGAGAAACTTCGCCCAGATGTCCGGGCTGGCGCGAAAGCCGAACGCGCAGCGCACATCCAGTCGCGGCGACGCGACAGCCTCGACGATGGCCCCGCGCTCGAACCGCAGGATGCATCGCCGGTCGCCGCAGGTCAGCGAGAAGGCGGTCGTCAGCCAGTCGCCAATCACGCGCATTTCCGGATCGGCGTTCAGCCGCTCTTCGAAACGCTTCAGCCAGCTTTCCGAAAAAGCCGTCATGTGGAGGGCTAATACTTGCCGAACGGCTCGAAGGGTGTCAATTCCTGGTGACGGACGTTGGCCACAGAGGCACAGAGAGCACAGAGAGCACAGAGAAAGAGACGATCAACGCAGAGCTCGCCGAGCGCGCAGAGATTGGACGCGATTCGACTGGCGTCGCGAAGCGACGAACGTGGCCGCTGTGTTCTCTGTGCCTCTATGCCTCTGTGGCAACGTTTCGTGACAGAATTGCCCGCATGAGACGCGCAGCCGTCGTCGTGATTCTGCTGGCCACGGCAACGGGATTTGCACAGCCGGCGCCAGATATTGCGGCGCTCGTGACGGTCGTGCCCGACCTCGACAAGAGACTCGCCAGGTTCAAGCCAGTGCGGATGCCTTACAACCAGGCGGCGCTCAGCCCGCGCGAGCGCCAGATGATCGATCAGCTGGTCATCGCCTGCCGCGAGCTCGAAAACATCTACTGGCGCCAAAGCGATCCGGACGCGCTGGCGTTGTACAACGCCCTCGAAACGGTCAAGACACCCCAGGCGCAGAATCTCCGGCGCTACCTGTTCATCAACGGCAGCGGCTTCGATCTCGTGGACGGCAATCGGCCGTTTGTCGGCACGATGCCGATGCCGCCCGGCCGCGCGCTGTACCCCGCCGGTCTGACGCGCGAGCAGATCGAAAGGTACGTGGCGAAGAATCCAGGACGGCGTCAGGCCATCTACAACCCGTACACGGTGGTTTCTCGACAGCGTTCACCGGGGCCTCAAGGTCCGCAGGGCGCTGAGGCCACTGGAGAGAGTGTCCTGGCCGGCGAGTGGTACCACAGCAGGTTCGCCGAGTTCCTGCGCCCGGCCGCGGCCGCGCTGCGCCAGGCCG
Source organism: uncultured Acidobacteriota bacterium (assembly GCA_963755195.1). GTDB lineage: Bacteria > Acidobacteriota > Vicinamibacteria > Vicinamibacterales > CAVVIG01 > CAVQJU01. Next base: position 317,857 of record CAVWIZ010000008.1, read on the forward strand.
CGGACCTGTCCGACGATCCGGCGTTCGCGGGGTTTCTGCGACTCAGGGCGACGGCCATCCTCAACGACGACTACTACGCGAGCGACATCGCCTGGCTGGATCTCAAAGACCCGAAGTTCGACGTCATCTACGCGCCCTACGAAACCTATCTCGATGATCTCCTTGGCGTGAAGACGTCCTACGGCGCCTCGATCCTGATTCGCAACGACGCCGAAAGCCGGAAGCTCGCCGTCTATCAACAGTGGATTCCCGACATTCAGGACGCCCTGCCGCTCGCGGCCGAGGACCGGCCGTCGGTTCGCGGCCACGCGACGCCAATGGAAGTGATGGACGCGCCGTTTCGCGCGGGCGACTTGCGCCACGGCTACCAGGCCGTGGCCGACAACCTGCCGAACGACCCGCGGATCCACCAGTTGAAGGGCACCAAGAAGATCTTCTTCAAGAACTTCATGGACGCACGCGTCAACGAAGTCATCCTGCCGCTCGCCGCGCGCGTCATGGATCCCGCGCAGGCGCGCCGCGCATCAGCCGAAGGGTATCTGGCGTCCACGCTGATGCACGAAATCTGTCACGGCCTGGGCCCCGCCTTCGCGCGACCCTCCGCCGGTTCCGGCCGCACGGGCCGCCAGGTGGACATCCGCGAAGCCATCGGACCGGCCTACTCGGGTCTCGAGGAAGCCAAGGCGGACGTGGTCGGCATGTTCGCGTTGAAGTGGCTGATCGACCGCGGCGTCCTGCCCAGGGCGCGCCTCGACGAGTACTACGCGTCGTACATGGCGGGCATCTTCCGCACGATCCGTTTCGGCACCGGCGAGGCCCACGGCCGGGCCGAGATGATGGAGTTCAACTACCTCGCCGAACAGGGCGCGGTGACATTCGCGGCCGGCCGGTACCGAATGGACGTCGCGAAAGCGCCGGCCGTCATCGAGCGGCTCGCCAGGGAGCTGCTCGAACAGGAAGCCACCGGCGATCGCGCGCGCGCCGAGGCGTGGTTCGCCAAATACGATCGCATGCCACCGGCCCTCGCGAGCGTGCTCGCGGCCGCAAGCGATGTGCCGATCGACATCGATCCCATCTTCTCGTTCGCCGAGCCGGTTCGCTGAGTGAACACGTTCGCATCCATCTTCGCGTCCGACATCCTGCCCATCTTTCTGGTCGCAGGCGTCGGGTACCTGTTGGCCCGGCGCGTTGGCGCGAGCGTCAAGACACTGTCCAGCGTCGCATTCAACGCGCTCTCGCCGTGCCTGGTCTTCGACCAGCTCCTGAAGGCGCGCATCACCGGCGGCATGTTCGGCCGCATGGCCCTGTTCTGCGTGTTCCTGACGATCGCGATGGGCGCGCTGGCTCGCCTGGCGGTGATCCCGCTCCGGCTCGGTCGCCAGACGCGCACCAGCTTTCTGCTCGTCGTGATGTTTTCCAACAGCGGCAACTACGCGCTCCCAGTGGTGCTGTTCGCGTTCGGCCGAGACGCCCTGGCGTACGCGAGCGTCTACTTTGTCGTCAGCGCCATCGTGTTGTACACGCTCGGAGTCTTTGTGGCGGCCAGCGGCCACAGGAGCGTTCGGCACGCCATCGTCGGCATCTTTCGCGTGCCAGCCGTCTACGCCATGGCGGCGGCGGCACTCATTCTCGCGACGGGCGCCAGCGTGCCGGTGGCGGTCATCCGGCCGATCGCCCTCCTGAGCGACGCCGCTATTCCGGTCATGCTGCTGATCCTGGGCATGCAGCTCGAGCGCGCGGTCAAGCCCGAACGGCCGGCCGTTGTCGGCGTCGCGGTCGGGCTGTCGCTGCTCGTCGCGCCCGCCGTGGGCGTGGCCCTCACGATGATGCTGGGGATGACCGGCGCCGCCCGCCAGGCGGCGATCGTCGGCGCCTCGATGCCCGCGGCCGTCATCACGACAGTCCTGGCGCTCGAATTCGATCTCGATCCGAGCTTCGCCACGAGCGCGGTGTTTCTTTCAACCATCCTCAGCCCGTTCACACTGGTGGCGCTGATCGCGTACTTGCAACGGCTCTAGTAGTGGCCCGTCCACGCTGAACGAGGACCAGATCGCGAGCGCGGCGCCCGGATGGCAAGGCGCGACGACCGAGAATACCGGGAGCATTTGAGGGAGGAGCAACGCAGCCAGCCGGGACGCTGCGCTCGCGAGGTGGTCCTCGTTCAGCGTGGACGGGCCACTAGTCAGCGTTTCGTCGGCACGGGGCTCGCGGCGCCGCCCCACTGCTGAGTCGCATACCCGACGAGCAGGCCGACAATGCTGCCGGGCAGGATGATTTCCCAGTAGTAGTGCACGCCTGACGGCTGTGGTATCGCGGCGACGAGAAACGCGAAAAACGCGCCGATGATGCCGCCGAAGACGAGTCCGGCGCCGACGGAGTGAACCTTCTTGGCAAACCATCCCGCCAGGACGCCGACGATCAACCCTTTGACCGTCGAGCCGAGGACGATGGAGACGATCTGAGGCGCGATTTCTGGCGCTGAGACGAGCGCCGTCAGCCCATCGAAGATACCGAGAACCGCGCCGAGCACAACACCGAGCACTGGCTTACTCATGCCTCACCTATTACGCATTGCGGTTGGATTCCTTTTTTCAACGCCGGATCACGAGCGCGAAGAGCGCCCGCATGATCATGTAGGCCAACACCAGAAGAATGGGTGTTCGATACACCTTCGCGACGCGCGCGACGCGTTCCACGGCCGTCTCACGGTGCGCGACGACCGCCCGTCCCGAGCGATACCGCGCGACATCGTCGCCAAGCGCGGCCGCTGACGGATACCGATCGCCCGGACGCGCGGCCAGCGCGCGGTTCCGGATCGATTGAAGCGGCCGGGGAATGGCCGACCGCTCGTCGCCGAGCAGGATCGCGAGGATGGCGCCGAGGCCGTACACGTCGGCCCGTTCGTCGACGTCGCCGGTCTCACCGCGCGCCTGTTCCGGCGCCATGAACCCTTCGGTCCCCATCACGATGCCGCCTTCTTCCGGCGACGCGGACGCGAGCACCTTCGCGAGCCCCCAGTCCATGACCATCACTTCGCCGAACTCCCCCACCATCACGTTGTCCGGCGTGAGATCGCGATGAATGATGTGCCGCGAATGGGCGAACGCGACGGCCTCGCAGAGCCGCTCGAAGATCCGGAGGCGTTCGCCGGGGACACTTTCGCGCGCGAGGTGTTCCCGGAGCGTGGTGCCCTTGACCCACTTCATCACGTAGAAGACGCGGCCGTCGGCCAGCCGGCCGACGTCGTGCACGGGCACAATCCCGGGATGCTCCAACTGCGCGAGCGCCCGCGCTTCGGATGCGAGCCGGCGCTCGAATTCCGCGGTCGCCACGGTGTTCGACACCTTCAGTGCGACTTCGCGACCGAGCGCGTGGTCCATCGCCGCGTACACCGTGCCCATGCCGCCGCGGCCGATCTCGTGCATGACCGAGTATCGCTCGGAGACAAACTCGGGCCAGTTGGCGACGGCGCTCAACCGCTCGATCGCCTGGTCGGAGAGGTAGCTCATTCGATTTCCAGACCAAAGAGCTCTCGCGCTTCGCGACGGACTTCCTCATCGCTGCCGCACAGCGCGCGCAGCGCGCCGAGCGCATGCTCGCGGAAGCTGCGGCGCACCTGCGCGAGGTAGTTCGTGACCTGCGCCTGCGTGATCCCGAATTCCTTCGCAAGCGCCCCATAGCTGACATCCGGAGGCGGATCGAGGTCGTAGCGTTCGAACAGCGTGACGTGCAGGCTCCTGCCGGCCGCCGCGTATTCCGCGCGGACCGCGCTCACGGCGCGGTCGAACAGCGCGCGCACGAACTCGCGCCGGAAGAATTCCTCGGCGTCAGGAGCCGTCGTGACACCGCTCTTCACCAACTCGCCTTCGGCGCCGTCGAAGTCGAGCGAGAGCGTCTGCGCCTCACCGCCGCGCTTTTGCCGCTCGGCGGATTGGCGGGCGTTCATCACGAACCGGTCGGCACAGAGGCGAATGAACGTCCGAAACTTCGCCTTGCCGGGTTCATAGCGGGCCAGCCACTCCTTCTCGATCGCCTCGACGAAAAACGCCTGCGTCAGGTCCTGGGCGTCGTCATCCGACAGATGCCAACGGATCCGCAAGTACTTGTAGACCGGTTTCCAGTAGCCCTCGACCAGATCGCCGCAGGCGGCGCGGCGCTCCGTCGAATCGGCGCTGCGCAACCGCTCGAAGACGGAATGGCGCGTCTGCGGAAATACGGGCATGTCGGGAGGAAATCATAGCCGTACACATCCGATCGCGAACGCGTAATCAGTGGGATGACGCCGGTTCACAACGAAAGGAGGCCTGAGTGGGGTCGATCAACTACTTTGCCGTGCTTGTCGCAGCCATCTCGACGTTCGCCATTGGAGGACTCTGGTATTCGCCGCTGATGTTTCAGCGCCCCTGGATGCGCGCCAATCGCTTCACCGACGCGGATGTCGCTGCCGGCGCGGCGGGGGGACAGGCGAAGGTCTTCGGCCTGGCGTTCGTGTTCGCCCTGGTGATGTCGTTCAACCTCGCGATGTTCCTGAACGCACCGGACACGACGACCGCCTGGGGAGCGACGGCGGGTGCGCTGTCGGCCATCTGGGTGGCGCTCGGGATCGGAACCGTCGCCCTCTTCGAGCGGCGCCCGTTCGCGTATACCGCGATCAACGGCGGCTACTGGCTCGTGTCGTTCGTGGTCATGGGCGCGATTCTCGGCGCGTGGCGCTGATCGCCTATCGGGCCGGAGGCCGGGGCACGGGAATCTCGCCGACAACCTGGCGGCGCTTGAATTTCCAGCGGCCGTCCTCACGCACGAACTCGTCGCGGTAGGTCGCGAGCAAGAGGAAGTCCGCTTTCGTGTTGTCGCTCGTGGCCATCACGTAGCCGCCCTTGCTGAGGGCGGTGGCGTGATCGCCCTGCAGGTCGATCGACTCGTTGAAGTACAGGTGGAAGTTCTTGCCCTTGGAATCCGGATAGTTGGTGCCGATGGCTTTCTCCAGGAACGCCCCAATCGCGTCCGGTCCTCTGGCTGGCGAGCCCGGACCACCGACGAACTCAGCGTCCTTGGCAAAGAGCTGCGAAAACGCCCGAAAGTCCCTCGCGTCGAGCGTCCTGCCATATTCGGCCCAGAGCGTGCGAATCGACTCGCGGCCCTCGAGCGCCTGCACGCGAGCGGCCATGCCGTCCGCGCCGCCCCGCCCCTGCCCCCGAACAAGGACGCTGCCGAACGCGACCGCTATCAGAATCACTGCCGCCGACGCGGCAACGAACATCGCTCGCATGTTGTGTACCCCTTCTTACTACCAGGCCAGCATCGCGTTTTCGAACAGCGTGGCGAGCTCGTCCGGCCCGGCCGGCCGTGGCGAGAGCTTCGTGACGCGATGCTGCGGCAGCGTCCCTTCCACGAGCGCCGGGATGTCCGACGATGAGTAGCCGATGGCCTTCAGGCCGTTCGGCGTGTCGAGCTGCCGCATGAACCAGGTGATGCGGTCCGCGAGAATGGGACCGGCGTCGGCGGCCTTTGCGCGCGAGACGTCAACACCGAGCGCTTCGGCGGCCTGAAGGTGCCGTGCCGGGTTGGCCGGCGCCGTGAAGCGGAACACGGCCGGCGCGTTCAGAATCACCGAGAACCCGTGCGGGACGAGCGGATGATCGTTCGAGTAGCCGGGCGCGACGTATTTCCTCACATGGCCCGACACTGGATACGACATGCCGTGTGGAAGATGAACACCCGCGTTGCCAAAGCCCACGCCCGCGTAGGACGCCGCAAGAATCATCTGTCCACGCGCTTCATCGTCTGACGGATCACTGACCGCGCGAATCAAGTACTGCGCCACCATGCGCAGCGACGCCAGCGACCAGATGTCGCTGATCGGATTGCTGCCTTGGTAGGCCGGACGCAACAGCGGCCGCTCGGGGAGCGGCCGCTCGGTGAACGGCAGCGCCGTAAACGATTCCACGGCGTGGCTCAGGATGTCGAGCCCCGACGAAGCGGCGACCTGCGGCGGCATCGTGCGCGTGTTCTCCGGGTCGAGCAACCCGAGCGTCGGCTTGAGCCGCCGGCTCGCGATGCCGGTCTTGGCGTGCATGCTCAGAAAATCGAAGATGGTCACGCCGGTGGTTTCGCTGCCGGTCCCCGCCGTCGTGGGAATCGCGATGAGGGGCTTCAAGGGACCAGGCACGGGCAGGCCCTTGCCGATCGGCGGGTTCACGTAGTCGAGGAAGTCGTTCGGTGGATAGGTCGTGTACAGGTTCACGGCCTTCGCCGTATCGATCGTCGACCCGCCCCCGAGCGCCACGATCCCGTCGTAGGTCCCCTGCCTGGCGAACGCGATCGCGTCGAGAAACGACTCGTCGGTCGGCTCCACTCGCACGCGGTCGTAGACGGTGAACGTGACGCCGCTCGCTTCGAGCGACTCGCGCACGATCCGTCCGGGCGCCAGGCCGTTCATCACCGGGTCGGTGACAACCAGGATGTTCTTGAGGCCAAGGTCCGCCAGCTCAGGACCGACCTCGCGGGTCACACCGATCCCATAGCGAACGCTGGACGTCGCCATCTCGAACGCGATCTCGTGATTCATCCTGCCCGTCCCGCCCTTCCTGCCCGTCCTCGCCGTCCTGCCCCTTCCAGCCCTTCCCGCCTATCGAGCCGCCTTCAGCTCCGCATACACCTGCCCGACGAACCGATCGCCCGTCGTGCCCGGCTGCTGCACTTTCGCCTCGAAGTCGGCCAACGGCTTGGCGGCGACCACCTGTTCCTGGGTCTTCCCCTCCTTGACGAGCGGCGCCACCTTGTCGCGAACGCCGATGACCATGTCGCGATGCGCGGTCACCGCGCTTCTGTCAACGGTCGGCCCGTGGCCTGGGATGATCTTCGTGCCGGGTCCGGACATCTGGATGACGGCGTTGAGCGCGTTGATGAGTCCCGGCAGCGACCCGCCGTTGGCGCGATCGATGTTCGGAAACCCAACCGACCGGTAGAAGTCGCCGGTCATGACGATGTCGTTGGTCGTGAAGCGCACGAGCGTGTCGCCGTCGGTGTGCGCCGCCGGTGCGGGCACGAGCTTCACCTCTTCGCCGTTCATGCGAATCGTGACCGGCGCATCGTAGGTGACGACCGGCAGTCCGGCGTACGGCGTTGGCACGCCCGGCGCGCCGTTCGCGCCGGGATTGGGTTTCTCCAGCCGCATCCGGAGATTCTCGCGGGCCAGGATCGTGACGCCCATCTTGCCGAGGTTCTCGTTCCCGCCCGTGTGATCGCCGTGGAGGTGCGTGTTGACGAGAAACCGGATCCGGCCGTCGGAAATCTGCTTGATCGCGGCGACGATCTTGTCCGTCAGCGGTGCGAACTGCGCGTCCACCATCAGCACACCGTCGGGCCCGGAGAGCACGCCGATCATGCCGCCCTGTCCCTCGAGCGTCGAGAAGTTCGCGCTGATCTTCGTGGTCTTGATTTCAACCTTGCTGAAGTCCTGCTGCCCCTGGGCCCACGACGGAACGGACACGACCGACAAGAGAACGGCGGCCAGCAGCGCGCGCGACGGACGGATGGTTGTCGTCATCGTTGTAGTCATCTCCTGAACTCCTTCAGCGCATGATCCCAAGAAAAACGGCCGTCGCAGTTTGTCACACCAGTTCGGGCCGTGTCCAGACGCGACGCCGCGCGCGACAAGTTGAGTTAAGCTTTCTCTCTCGTGCTCAACTGGCAACGCTTCGGGCGGACGTGGGATCAGCTGGGGCGCAAGAACGCGCTCGGCGCCATTCTCACCGTGGACGGGAAAGTTGCCGACTGGAACGTCGGCGAGTTCCTCGCCACGGGCAAGTTCGACGTGGGCCGCTTCATGCCCGACCTCGAGCGCCTCTCCCCTGCCACTCCGCACACGCGCCTCCTCGACTTCGGCTGCGGCGTCGGCCGCGTCACGCGCGTGTTCGCGGAGCATTTCGATTCCGTCGTCGGCGTCGACGTCGCGCCCTCGATGATCACGTGGGCGCGTTCGTTGCACGCCGACTGCGACCGGTGCACGTTCGTCTTGAATCGCGCCCCCAACCTCAAGTGCTTCGAGTCTGACTCGTTCAACGTCGTGTTCAGCCGGATCGTCCTGCAGCACATCCGGCCCGCCATCGTCGAGCGCTACATCCCCGAGCTCATCCGCGTGCTCGCCCCTGGCGGCGTGCTCATGTTTCAGTTGCCTGAAGTGATGTCGGTGGATTCGCGACGGACCTTCGAGGAAGCGCCGGTCGTCGGCAACGCCCTCAAGCGGAGCCTGCCGAAAGGCCTCGTTCTCGCCTGGAGGCGGCTGAAATACGCGTTCCTCACCACGTCGTCCGGCGCGCAGATCGAGATGTTCGGGATCGCGCGGGAAGAGGTGGAAGGGATCATCCGCGGCGCGGGTGGACGCCTGCTCGAAGCCAAACCTGATGACAGCCACGGACCCGACGGCCTCGGGTTCGAGTACCTGGGTGACGAAACCGTAGGACAGAGCCGTGCCGCGGCCCTGAAAGGGCCGCGCTACTCCCGCAAATTCTCGGCTCTGGCCTGCGTCCTCCAGCGACGAGCGATATCACGTCGATCGCCGTCGGCCGACGCCGATGACGGCGACAACACCGCATTGAGAGCGGCCGCGATGGCCGCCACCACTTCGAGATCCTCGGCCGGCGCGACAAACGGGCGGCCGTTGCGCGCCTTCAAGACCTCGTCGAGATAGGTGGTGTGGAACCGGCCCTCCAGAAACTCCGGCTGGTCGAGCAGCCACGTGAAGAACGGCACGGTCGTCCTGATGCCGGTGACGATGTACTCGGCGAGCGCGCGACGCATGCGGGCCGTCGCCGCCCGGCGGTCTTCGCCCCAACTGATGAGCTTCGAGAGCAGCGGGTCGTAGAAAATCGGGACGTCCAGGCCGGCATCAATGCCGTTGTCGTTCCGAATGCCCGGGCCCGAAGGCGCGCGCAGGTCGAGCACTCGCCCGGGCGAGGGCAGAAAACTCCCGTCCGGATCCTCAGCGTAAATGCGGCACTCAATCGCATGGCCGTTCGGTGCGAGCCAGGTGTGCGCGTCTTTCTCGAGCGCGTCGATCCGCTCGCCGCGCGCGATCCTGATCTGCCAGCGCACGAGGTCGAGACCCGTCACCATCTCGGTGACGGGGTGCTCGACCTGCAGCCGCGTGTTCATCTCCAGAAAGTAGAACCGGCCGTCCTCGTCGAGCAGGAACTCGACCGTGCCGGCGTTCGTGTAGCCGACACTCCTTGCCAACGAGGCGGCGGCCGATGTGATGGCGTGCCGCAGCGCCGGCGATACCGCGGGCGACGGTGTTTCTTCGAGCACCTTTTGATGCCGCCGCTGAATCGAGCACTCGCGTTCGACGAACGGCACGACGGTTCCGCGCTCGTCACCGAGCACCTGCACTTCGATGTGGCGCGGCCGAACAAGACTCCGCTCGAAGTAGACACTCGTGTCACCAAAGGCGGACCCGGCTTCGGATCGCGCGGCCTGGACGGCGCCGGCCAGGTCTTGCGGCTCCGCGACGGTTCGCATGCCCTTGCCACCACCGCCCGACACGGCCTTGACGAGCAGGGGAAAGCCAATCCCGTCTGCCAGCCGCCGGAGGTGGTCGTCGGACGCGTCGGCGGGGATCGCGCTGTCGTCAGCGGGCGCACCGGGTACCACGGGTACACCGGCGCGGCGCGCGGCGGCGCGGGCGGCGGTCTTGCTGCCCATGAGGGCGATGACCTCGGCCGTCGGCCCGATGAACGTCAAGCCGGCGTCGCGGACGGCGCGGGCAAAGTCTTCGTTCTCCGCGAGAAAGCCGTAGCCCGGATGCACGGCGTCGGCGCCCGATCGGCGAGCCGCATCGATGATGCGGTCGATGCGCAGGTAGCTCTCGCGCGGCGCGCTCGGCCCGATGGCGAAGGCCTCGTCTGCGTATCGCACATGAAGGGCCGTGCGGTCGCATTCCGAGTAGACCGCCACCGGAGACAACTCCATCTCGCGGCACGCACGGATGATGCGGACGGCAATCTCACCGCGATTGGCGATCAGGACTTTCTTCACGCGAGCACTCTACAGGCTTTCCCCGTCCAGCACCTTGAAACCGCGACCGCCAAGCACCTTGGAAACCGTGACCGCCCAGCACCCTGGAACCGTGGCCGCCAAGCACGTTGCAGCTGTGGCCGCCGAGCACCTTAGGAGCCGTGACCGCCCAGCACCTTGAAACCGTGGCCGCCAGGCACTTTGAAGCCGTGGCCGCCCAGCACCCTGGAACCGTGGCCAGTATAATTGCCCCGTGAACAAGGTCCTCGTCAGTGCGGAGGCCGCCGTGGCGCTCGTGCCCGAAGGCGCCAGCATCATGATGGGCGGGTTCGGCCTGTGCGGTATTCCCGAAAACCTGATTCGGGCCCTGCACGCGCGAGGCACCAGGGGCCTCACCGTCATCAGCAACAACGCCGGCGTGGACGACTTCGGCGCGGGCGTCCTCCTGCGCGCGCGGCAGGTCCGCCGGATGGTGTCCACCTACATCGGCGGCAACAACGAATTCGAGCGGCAGTATCTGAGCGGCGAGCTCGAGGTCGAGCTGGTGCCGCAGGGTACGTTTTCCGAACGGATGCGGGCGGCCGGCGCCGGCATCGCGGGTTTCTTCACCCCGACGGCCTACGGGACGATTGTCGCGGAAGGCAAAGAGACGCGGGTCATCGAAGGCAAGGGATACGTGCTCGAGTCCCCGCTCCGCGCGGACTTTGCCTTCGTCAAGGCGTGGAAGGGCGACCGCCTCGGCAACCTGATCTACCGGCGCACGGCGCGCAACTTCAATCCGGTGATGGCCGCGGCGGCACGCGTCACCATCGCCGAGGTGGAACAGCTCGTCGAACCGGGCGCGCTCGATCCCGATGCCGTCGTCACGCCCGGCATTTTCGTGAGGCACATCCTGCAGGGCAATCACTACGAGAAGCGGATCGAACAACGGACAGTCCGCCGCGAGCGTAGCGGCGCGGGGCAACAGGGCCACGCAAGCGGAGCGAGCAGCACCGGGGGGACCCCAGAGTGAGCCCAGTGATCAACGACATACGCGAACGCATCGCGAAGCGAATCGCCCGCGAGCTGAAGGACGGCGACTACGTCAACCTCGGCATCGGGATGCCGACGCTCGTGGCCAACTACGTGCCGCCCGGCGTGGACATCACGCTGCACTCGGAGAACGGCATGCTCGGCGTCGGCCCGTATCCGTACGAACGCGACGTCGATCCCGATCTCATCAACGCCGGCAAGGAAACCGTCACCGAGCTGCCGGGCTGCTCCTACTTCGACAGCGCCGAATCGTTTGCCATGGTGCGCGGCGGCCACATCGACCTGACCGTGCTCGGCGCGCTGCAGGTGGATCAGGAAGGCAACCTCGCGAACTGGATGATCCCGGGCAAGATGGTCAAGGGCATGGGCGGCGCGATGGACCTGGTCGCCGGCGCGAAGCAGGTCATCGTCGCCATGGAGCACACGACGCGCGACGGCGGCCACAAGATTCTGACACGCTGCACCCTGCCGTTCACGGGTGTGAACGTCGTCAACCTGATCGTCACGGAGAAGGCGGTGATTGAGGTGACGCCGCAGGGCCTGCTCCTGCGCGAGATCGCGTCGGACACCACGCTCGATGCCGTGAAAGCCGCGACCGGCGCGCCGCTGCTCGTGCCGTCGCCGCCGGCCGTCTTCGATTAGGCGCGCGCGGCCCCGCGCTTGTCGAAGCGCCTTACGAGGCGCGACTCTGCAGAGAGTCCACGAACTCGCGCCAGTCGTTCGCGGCCGGCTCCGCCAGCTCCGCGCCACAGCAAAACTGATCGTCGGCCTCGGAACGCGCCCACACGCGCCGGGCCTTGACCGTCACGCCAATCGGCGGCAGCGTGATGTCGAACGTCGTTGGAATCTGGCGGGCGTCGCTGAAAGCCAGGCGCACGCCCCCGTAACTCATATCGACGATCTGAGCGCGCGCGTGCGCGGCATCGACCTCCACCACGCCGGTAATGGGTTTGCGAAACCAACGCCGGATCGGCGCCTGCAGACTCCGTCGCTTCTCGACGGCCGACTGGATGCAGCGCAGAAAGTTGGGATTCTCCAAGGGCGCCGCGATAAAGGTCGCGCCAAAGCGCGTCGCTTCGGCCTCGGCGACGGGGTCTTCATGTGTGAACGTAATGATCACCGGCACGTCCGGATGATCCTGCTGGCTCTGAATGGCCAGTTGCAGGCCATTGAAGCGTTCGAGATGGAGGTCGGCAATCAGCAGATCCGGGGTCACCGAATCAAGCATCTGCTTGGCATGGACAAACGACGACAGGGCCGCGACCAGATACCCCTGCTCGGAGAGCAGGGCCTCTGTGTGGCGAAGGGATCGCGGCTCGGCGTTGACGACGATGACTAGCGCGGACATGACGGTTCCATTTCGCGGATGACGCTCTCCTTCAGACAGGCCCCCCAGACGCAGGGAGGTCCTTCGCAGAAATGCACAGCAAGAAGGTCTCCAGCGGGCCAACCGGGCCAACACCATGAGAAACAGGCCGAATTGCTGAGTTCTTTGCTGAGTCCTCGATACGCTCGAGCCATCAGAGACTCGAAGGAACGGCCTCGCACATTGCAATAGTGGGGGACCGATTACAGTTCCGTCATCCGCCGGGACGCGAGTACATCCGCCTGGACATCGAATAAATGTCACCAAAACTGAGAAGTGGCAGCCCACTCTGACAGGAAATGTCTGGTCTCTGTGAATCGCCCGAAAAACCACTAATCGTCGTTGGCACCAAATGTGGTTGTTACGCATTCGGACGCCATGAAGAACTGCCCCGTTGCGCTCATCGTCGGAGGCGATCGTCAGGTGCGGCAGGTGATCGCCGCCAGCCTCGGCGAACTTGGGTGTGCGACGTGCGACGCCGTGACCGAGGACGGAGCCATCGAGCAAGCGGCGCCGACTTCCGTGGACGTCGTGGTCGTTGACGTCGGCCAGACCGACGCCGCCGGATGGGCCTTGATTCGTTCGCTACGCGCCAGTCAGCCCCATCTGCGCGTGCTCTATCTGGTTGGATCGCTGCAGGCCGTGATCGGAAGGGCTGCGGCGAGACCTCACGATGCGTACCTGCGCAAGCCATTCCACCTCAACGAACTCTGTGACATCGTGTCGTCGTGGCTGGAGCCGGCGCTCCCGATGGTCACGAGCGCGTTGGTCCACTAGAACCCATCTCCTTTAGAGTGCATTGCAACATGACGCGCGTAGGGCTGAAGGCTCAGCCAATTTCGCAACGCGCTCTTAGATTAGCGCCGCTCCTATAACAACAGCGTCTCGACGCGGTGCGCGTGGACCGTGGACTCGCACGGCGACCAGGCGAAGATCGTGAAGTGGCCGTCCTGCGAGGCGACAAGCGCCACGGCGTCCCGTTGATCGTGGACGAACTGCGCCGCCGACAGGTGCCTCGTCCCGCCGAGCTCAGAGGGATGCATCGTCACCGCCACGGCTCCTTCGATCGGCTCGGTCACCCTGACCTATTCGACCCGCGCCGATCCTTCGCGCCGCGCGATCTTCGCGCCGAAGGCCACCAGCTCGTACCGGTCGGTCAGGATCGTCGCGCCATCGACCGCGGTCAGACCCGCGATGGTTTCAATCGCCCGGGCGAGCGCGTCCTGCCACACGCGGCGATCCGCCGGCGTTTCCGCCATCAAATCGACGAGCTCGGCGTACGAGGGCGAGACGGCGTAGGAAATCGGACGGACGATCGACTCGCGCCACGTCTGGGAGCCGCCGGGCACGACGAGCAGCGCCCCGCCGCGGCGATGCGCGCGCATCGAGACCGCCAGCTGGACGAGCACGTTCACCGATTCCGACCAGGACGCCGGCGCGTCGAATCCCAAGAAGGGAAGTGAGGAGCGGCGGACAGTCCGGCAGGCTCGACGCCTGCTCGTCGATGATCTTGAGGTGGTCGCCCTCGAGCACGGCGACGTTGACGAACTTGCCCGATTCCTCGCCGCGGTGATGCTTGATCGACCAGCAGACCCGGCGAGGCCACCTCGAGGACGAAGCAGAACATCGGAATCGTCCGCGTCGTTCCCCAGACGGAGAGCTGGCCGTCGCGCACCCAGACGCCCAGATGAATACCGGGACGCTCCACGGCCGGCGCAACACGGGCGAGCGCGGTCGCGCCGAGCGCCAGCGGCCGTTCGAACATCAGCGGACGGACCGCCTGCTCGGGCGGAAGGAACGCGAGTGAAATCTTCGGCGCGTACCCTTCCTCTCGCCGCAGGCTCGCCCAGAAGGCCGCATCGATGATGGCTTCGAGCGTCGTCGCATCGGGCGCGAAGGCCAGAGCCATAAAATCCTGGGTGTGCTTCCGCGCCCCTTCGATGTGCCGGGCAAAGTGTTCCGCCACGCGCGGCGCCGCCGCACGGGCGCCCCGATATGTCGCGCCATCCATGAACGACATTGTACGGGGTACACTGCCCCGTGATGATCGAGGTGTTGCCCCCAAAGACGTTCGACCTGCTCGAGACGATGAAATGGACGCCCGACGGCGGGTTCTTCCTCCTCGACCGCCACCTCCATCGCCTGGAACGCTCGGCGCGCTATTTCCGCTACGCGTGCTCGACGTCCGACTTACGCCGCGGGCTCGACGACGCCGTGGCCGGGTCGGCGAGCCCGCGGCGAGTCCGGGTGCTGCTGGCGAGCGGCGGGACGGTCCGTGTCGAATGCGCACCGCTCGAACCGACGACGTCGCCGGCCCGGCTCGGCGTCGCACCGGCGCCCATCGATCCGAGCGACGTCTTCTTGTTCCACAAGACGACGAATCGGAGCCAGTACGAGCAGGCGAAGGCGACCATCGTCGCCGACGATGTGATTCTGTGGAATCCGGCCGGTCAGGTGACGGAATCGACGCTCGGCAATGTCGTCGCAGAAATCGGCGGCCGCAAGGTCACTCCGCCGGTCGCGTGCGGGCTGCTGGCCGGCACGTTCCGCGAGCAGCTGCTCGAGGAAGGCGTCATCGAGGAGGGCGTCATCACCATCGACGATCTGCGCGGCGCCTCGCGCGTCTGGATCATCAACTCGGTCCGCGAGTGGTGGCCCGCGGCGCTGCCGGATGGCGACGCCCCTTATAGAGCCGCCACGATTGCGAGCACGCCGACGAGCACGAGCGCGACAATGCCCCACGACGCGAACCGCAGCCAGCGGTGAAGCGGCACGCCAGCCGCCAGCAGCACGGCCATCAGCGCGCCGTTGGTCGGCGTGACGAGCTCCGTCAAACCCGCGCCGGTCTGGTAAGCCAACACCGTCGCCTCGCGTGAAAACCCGAGCAGGTCCGCCACCGGCACGAAAACAGGCATGGTGAGCACGGCCTGGCCGCTCACGCTCGGCACGGCGACGTGTACCAGCGCGTGAAAGGGAATCATCAGCAGCGCCGCGGAGACGGCCGGCATGTGCGCGAGCGGCGTCACAAGGCTGTTCAGAATCGTGTCCACGACCCGGCCGTCCTCGAGCACAATCGAGATGCTGCGTGCCGCGCCCACGATCAGCGCCGCGGGCAGCACGCTCTGCATGCCGTCGAGATACGTGGTCACGGTGTCGGTCAGACCTATGCGGCCAACGAGGCCGGCCACAATCCCTCCGACCAGAAACGCGCCAGACAGCTCGTTGAGTCCCCAGTCGAACCGGAGCGCTCCGTAGACATAGGCGGCCATGGGCGCAAGCACGATCGCCAGGATGAGAGCGTGCCGCGCGTTGAACGCCGGCACGACCTGTCCCTGTGCCGCCGTCGTGTCCGACTCGGACCGCGTGCCGCCATCGACTGCTGTCCGCGTCCGCGCCGCGTGGCGCATCGTCAGGCCAATCCACAACGCCATGCCGACGACGAACATCGCCAGGCGCAGGCCGCCGCGGCCAAGCGGCGGCAGTTGGGCGAGCTTGAGCGCAATACCTGCCTGAAAAGGGTTGGTCGGACCAAAAGCGCTCCCGACCATCGCGGCGCCGAAGCTCATGGCCACCACCGACACGCGGTCCACGCCAATGCCCACGCCGAGCTTCAGCAGCACGGGCACGAGCGGAATGATTTCCTCCTCCATGTTTTCAAGCGCGCCCATCGTGCCGAAAAAGAGCGACACGAGCGGAATCACCCAGAGCCCCTGGCCGCCGAACCGACCGACCAGCATGCCAACCACGGCCGGCAACGTACCCAGCCGATCGACAACCACCCACGCGCCCCCCACAAAGAAGATGACGCCGATGACATCGGCAGCCGCGATGAACCCGCGAGGAATCGCCACGACGGCGGCAAACGGCCCGACATGGACCGCGTCGGTCCGGTGATAGGTTCCGGCGACGGCGACGCGCCGTCCTGTCGCGGCGTCATCCCGGCGATTGTACTGTCCCGCGGGAAGAATCCAGGTGAGCACGGCGGAGACGAGGACCGCGCCGCCCAGCAAGACGAGCGGATGCGGCAGACGGAGTCGAGGGAGATCCGGCGCCACGGCGCCGTCATGGTACTACCGTGGGGTCAGGGCGATCTGAATCAGCTTGCGGTATTTCACAGGCAGGCCGTTCAGCGTCGCGGGCTTGTACCGCCATCCTTGCGTGGCCGCAAGCACCTGCTTGTCGTAGTTCGCATTGACCGAGCCCCGCATCATCGCCGTCGAGACGGCCCCTGTTTCGTCGATGACGACTTCCACAATGCCAAGAAGCGGTCTGATCACGGCGCCCGGGAACGGCGGCAGCGACTGACGCACGGTGCCGGGCGGCACGACGTTCGCGTCGACTGAGGCGTAGATGCGAGGGGGCTCTGGCGGCACGGGGACGGAGACGACCACCGCCGGCGCGGGCGGCGGTTCGGGCGCGGGCGGCGGCGCGAGCGCCTGCAGACTGAGATCGCGGAACCCGACGGTCAGCATGCGCACATCGGTCAGCGGGGACCGGCTGGCTGCGGCCGCGAGGTCGGGGTCGGCAAACAGATCGAGCACCTGGCTGAAGGCCTCGGATGCCACCCGATAGTCTTTGCGGTCGAACGCGCTCTTGGCCTCGACGTACTTCTGTTGGACGAGCGCGGGCAGCACGCGACGCCGGACGTCGCTGAACGCCGCGCGGACGCGAGGTGATGCGTCGCCGGTCGAGGGATGGTACCAGGGGTCGGCCGATACCACCGCTTCGATGGCGTGTTCCGCTTCCGTCGCCTTGCCGAGCGCCAGCAGGCAAAACGCACGATAGTGATCGACGGCGCGGCGTTCGTCGTCGCGAACGCCCGCCATGCTGAGGCGATCGAGAGCCGCCAGCGCGTCTTCGTAGGCCGCCGCGGCATAGAGGTCGCGCGCGGCCGCGAGTGAGTTCTGGGTGAAGACGGCCGCCGGCCACGCGACAATCGCGGTGGCGAGAACGCCGCCTGCCCACGCACGGCGAATGCGCCCGCTCATTTCTTCCTCATATCGACGCTCAGCCTGGCCGGCGTCGCCAGCGTAACGGTGACGGCCTGACGCACGTCGCCGAGGTCGGGATTGCGGAACACGATTTCGTGCGTGCCGATCGTCGCCTGCAGGTTGCCGATCGGCGTCTCCCCTGCCTTCTCGCCGTCAATCCACACTTCAGCCCAGGGGATGGCGTTGACCGCGATCGATCCCATCGGCAGCTTGAGAGCCACCTGCGCCACCTTGCCCGGCGACACCTGGACGCTGCGCGTCACGCGATAGCCGAGGGCGTCGTTGACGAGATCGATCTGATGGTTGCCGGCGGCCACCATGATGCGATCGGTCTGGCTGCTGCCGAGCAGCCGACCCTTCTCGAAGAGCTGCACGTCCGCGGCGGACGTCACCGAGATCCATCCGGAGAGCGACGCACCGGCCGGCACGCCGAGCGGTACGACGAGTGACGAGGTCATTCCGGCTTCGACGGTCACCGACTGGATGACCGATCCGGTGTCGCCCGCGACCACCACTTCGTGCTCACCCGGATCGAGATTGGCGACGGTAACCGGCGAGGGGCCGCGCGATACCGAGTCCACCGTGACCTGCGCGCCGGCCGGATCCGTCCGGACCTGCAGACGCCCGGTCGTCGCGCTGCTCTTGGAGAGCTCGATGTACTGAGAAATCTGCGCGCCGGCCGTCACGGCTACCGCCATCGTCCGCGGCTCGCCCGCGCCGCGCAGTTCGAGCTGGTGCGTTCCGGCCGGAAGGGTCAGAGTGGCCGGCGTCACACCCCTCAACTCGCCGTCTACCACCACCTGCGCGCCGACCGGATTCGAATTCACGGTCACGGTGCCGGTGCTGGCGCTCGCCACGCCCGTGCCGCTGGCAAACACGTATCGGCGCGCGGCGAACATGCCGCCAGCCGTGACCGCGATCAGCACAACGGCCGCCGCGACGGCGCCCGCCCGCCCGGCGGACGGTGAGTCTGGCGCCGGGCCGATGGTGCGCGATTCCACGTCAGCCGGCGATGCCGGCGGCGGCGCGAGCCGTGGGGTGCCGGACGCCGCGTTCGGCGAAGGCAAGTCCTGGCGATGCACATCCGGCCGAGCCACCTCCAGCCGTGGCGCGGCCGCCCGGGGCGTCTCAAGGCGTGGCGCATTCGTCAAAGGCACCTCCACACGTGGCGGGTTCGGACGAGGCACGTCCGCGCGCGGCACCGGTCGCAACATGCGCGAGGCGAGCGGCGCCGGCTCGGCGGCACTCTCCGTGCGAGGCTGAGCCGGAGCGGCCGACGGCGGTGCGGACTCTGTCTCCCGATCGTGATACCGGCTGAGGAACCCTTCGAGGCTCGCGGGTTCCGCGCTGGCAGGGCTGTCGAATGAAACCACGCGGTCGAGCTCAGCGCCCGCTTCGGCCACCGACGCAAACGCGGAACGCAACTCGAGTTGGAGCGCTCGCGACAGCCATGCGCGCAGATCCGGCGACAGCGGCTCGAGGTCGCCCCTGGTTGAGATCGCCAGCACCGATCCGACCAGCTCGTTCAACCTTGCCGGGTACTCGGTACTCCTTGAGGAGGCGCCCGAGCATCAGCGACAGCGCCACAACGCCGATCTGCGTGACGTCGACGCGATGATCGAAGCGCGGCAATCCGGCCGACCGTGGCAACGCGACTCGCAGATCCTTCCAGTAGCGCTGATGCGAGTAGCGAAGCTGTTCGAGCGCCGAGCCCGTCACGTGATCGAGGATGACCAGCCGGCCGCGCGGCGTGATGACGAGACGTTCCGGGGCCAGCGCGCCGTGGGCGATCTCGCGGTCCTGCTCGTGGAGCGTCGCGACGGCGGACAGAAGTTGCCGGGTGACCCACAACGATGTGTGAATGTCGAACGGCATGTGGCGCTGTTCGGCCCCCTGCAGCAGCTCCGAAAGCCTGGTGCCGACTGCGGCGTCGGAGGTCACCGCCAGCAGCGTTCCGTTGCTCACACGGTCTACGCTGCGGACATGGCTGAAGCAGGGATGACGAAAACCGGCGAGGTGCGTGACGCGAGTGCGCAGCGACGATTCGAACGATGGCGCGGCCGCCAACTCGTCGTTGACGTACCACACGTCAACGGCTTCCTTGCCGGCAGGATCGGCCAGGCGTCGCCGCTCGCCAAGACCGTCACTGAAGACGGCCGAATTCGTCATGGAGAGCGCAAAAGCCTGATCCATATGGTCCCCGATTGGTCCTGAGTGTTCAGGAGCCGTGCGCAATCCGTGCCGATTACCAATCTGTCGGAGCCCCGCGACGGCGCGTTCGCAACCTGTTTCAACCGTTCACGTTGGCTCGGTGCCCCGGCGCCAGCCACCCGGCTTTCCCTCACGACCCCCGACGAACCGTTTACAGAAACGTCCTGCCGCGGAGAAATCTGAAAACGTCGCCGGATTTGGCCATACTCTCCGGATGGCACAGTCTTACGGTCCTCCCATCAGGCTCGACTCCGCGAAACTGGCGGCCGCCGCGGCCCTGGCCGAAGCCAGGCGGAACACCTGGACGATGGCGGTCGCCATCGTCGACACCGCGGGCGAGCTCGTCTACTTCGAGAAAATGGACGACACGCAAAACGGCAGCGTGAGGGTGGCCGTCGCGAAGGCGCGATCGGCTGCTCTCTTCAAGCGACCGACGAAGGCCTTTCAGGACACGCTGACGGCCACAGGCGATGGCCTGCGGATTCTCGGTCTTGCGGGCGCGGTTCCCGTGGAAGGCGGCGTGCCGATCGTCATTGATGGCGTGATTGTCGGGGCGATTGGCGTGTCGGGCGGCACCAGCCAGCAGGACGGCGAGTGCGCGAAGGCCGGCGTCGGCGCGGTGTAGCGGGGCAACCTGTCGTAGGGCGGGGCTTTCAGCCCCGCCGGTCGCGGGCCTGAAAGGCCCGCGCTACGGAACGACGCGCCCGCCGGTGACGAACCGCTGGTAGCCGGTGAACGTGTGCGTCATTCGAATCGAAGCGAACCCGCCGCGGGCGACGGACACGGTGACGATCGATTCAGGCAGCATCACGATTTCATCGGGGTCGGTAAACGCCACCGCCTTGTAGCGAATCGACTCGTCGGCGCGTTCGAAGGTCAGCCAGGCGGGGGTGTCTGAGCGGCGCTGCGGGCTGGGGATCGCGAGCTCGAGCGGACCACTCATCTGCTCGTCGATCCGCAGTACGTCGCCGGAGGCGCTGTCGATCCAGACGCGCCCCGTGGTACGACCAGGGGCATTGACCGACACGCACCCGTCGCGCCACGTGGCCTCTACCGGCCCAGCGCCGACCGGTGCGTAGCCGATCGAGGCGACCGATCGGCCATTCGAGCGGCTGTTGCCTTTGTACGAGAATCTGTACTCGGGCTGATGTATCGGCAACAGGAACGACAGCGGATCGAGCGCGATAGGGTTCGGATCGAGACAGTCGGGGTCCCCCTTCGGTTTCGGCACACGTCCATTCACCGTCTTGAGCTGCCGGACGACGTTGACTTCGGGCATCGGGTCGGCGTCTGTCGCCCCGTCCCGCGACACGCGCAACTCGTAGACCAGTACGCGCACGTGCGGCTCGGGAACCATGTTGCGGTCCATCCTCTGGACGCGCACGGTCTCGACACACATGATGCTTTGCGCACGGGCGTAGTAGGCTTCGACGCGTTCGCCGACGCGCGCGAGCAAGCCGGCCAGATCGACCGGGATGTCTGGCGCCGCGGCCGCCGACGCGCCGACGAGCGCGGCAGCGGCTGCTGTCAGCGCCGTGAACGACAAGGTGCCGGCGCGGAGTTTCAGCACGGCCCCAGCCTACACCAAGGCATTCTGGAAAATTTGGTAAACTGGCTGTTTGCCGAGTGGCTCGTGGAGCGGGCAGGGTCGCCGCGTCATGCCGGGTCGATAGTCCGGCGAGTGCTACACTGACTTCTCTGTCTCGCGTCGGTATGGTGGGCGTAGTTCAGTGGTAGAACGCCGGTCTGTGGCACCGGAAGTCGCGGGTTCAATCCCCGTCGCCCACCCCATTCTGCTTCTGGTCCCCTCGCGGCTCGTCGCTATTGCGACCGCTCCTGCGCACGCCCGCCCGCCAGGATGTTCGGCGTCGCGTAGTTGCCTTCCTCGCACGCGTATTCGAACATCTGGTACTTCGAGTCCCTCGTGAGCGGCATCCGCACGGTCCACGGCTTCGTGTAGACATTCGGATCGTTCACGGTGACCTGGTACTCGATCGTGTTCGCGTCCACCGGTGTGAAGCGTTCCACGACATGGAGCGCCTCGCTTTGTGGAATTCCGCGGATCCGTGCCGTCGCCGCACTGGTCGCAATGGCTCCTTTGTCGTTGTAGTTGGTCGTCTCGACGACGAGCGTGTTGCCATCCCAGCGGCCGCGGGAGTCGCCGTCCCATTGGCGGATCTTCGCACCGAGCGGCGGGCGTCCGTCGAGCGGGATGATGCGCGTGTTGTGGATCATCTCGTAGACGATCACAACGTACCCCGGCGTCTGGATGAACCGGTACCCGTTGTTATAACCCGCCGGAAACATCCCCGCCGGAATCCCGCGCGTGATACAGCGCTCCCACGGCGTCTGGTGCACCCAGTGATCGGCCACGTGCTCGAGGTCGTACGCGCGTTTCGTCCTCCGCCCACTTCATCACGGGCACCTTGCCATCGGGCGGGTCGATGACCATCGACGGCCGGGGAGCCTTCATCGGGCTGTCGTGGTCGGTCCAGTGCGACGGCGGATTCACGGCGGGGCCGGGGACGGGCGGCGGTGTCGCCGGGGCAGCCGGGGCCGCCGGTTCAAACGGTGTGCTGTCGAAATTGACCCACATGCCGCGCAGGTCGGGCTGTCCATCGGGCGTGCGGCCGGGCACGAAACCCTTGACCTGCCCGGCGAGCGTCTGCGGCGCCACGGCAAGGGCGGCCGCGAAAACACAGAGGGAAAGCGCGACTCGTTGAGACATGGTCACACCTCAAATGCGGGTTCCGTTATACTCTTTCCCGCTCCGATTATTCTGGATCGACTCATTCGAGATGTCATGACTCAAATCCGCCGTGTCCGCGCCACCCAAAAACCATGAACCCAAAGAGCCTGGAAGATCTGCTGAAAGCCGCCGGAAACCCTGTCAACCTGCTCCGCAATTCGCAGATCGGAGCCTATGTCTATCCGGTCGTGCCGGCCGAATACACGAACTGGCGCGACGAACAACGCGCCTGGCGGGACACCTGCGTTCTGTTCGACCAGTCTCACCACATGGTGGAGCAGTACGTTGAGGGCCCCGATGCCCTGAAACTGCTTCTCCCATCTGGCGATCAACAGCTTTGCCAAGTTTCCGGTCAACAGAGCCAAGCAATTCATTCCGTGCACCTACGACGGCTATGTGATTGGCGACGGGATTCTCTTTCATCTGGAAGAGAACAAGCTCAGTCTTCGTCGGGCGCGCGCCGTCGGCCAGCTGGATTCAGTTTCACGCCGCAGACGGGCGGATACAACGTGACGACGAAGAAAGACGACCGATCGCCGTCTCGCCCGAGCGGGAAGCCCGTCGTTCGCAACTTCTACCGCTACCAGATTCAAGGGCCGAACGCGAAGCAGGTGATCGAAAAGCTGAACGGCGGGCCCGTTCCGGACATCAAGTTCTTCAGCATGGACGTCATCACCATCGCGGGACGGAAAGTTCGCGCGCTGCGTCACGGCATGGCCGGCGCGCCGGGGCTCGAGGTGTGGGGGCCCTACGCGGAAGGCGAGGAAATTCGGGCGGCCATCGTCGACGCCGGCAAGGATTTCGGCATGCGTCAGGTCGGCAATCGCGCGTACGCGACCAACACCCTGGAATCCGGCTGGATTCCGTCGCCGCTGCCGGCGGTCTACACCGGCGAGAAGCATGAAGGCCTACCGGCAGTGGTTGCCGGCGACGAGCTATGAAGGCACGGGCTCTCTCGGCGGCAGTTTCTCTTCCAGCAACATCGAAGACTACTACCTGACGCCATACGAACTGGGCTACGGACCGTTCGTCAAGTTCGACCACGATTTCATCGGCCGGGAAGCCCTGGAGAAGATCGCCGGCAAGCCGCAACGGCGGAAGGTGACGTTCACGTGGAACGCCGACGATGTGAGCAAGGTATTCCGATCCATGTTCGAGCCGGGCGCGGACCACTACAAGTACATCGATCTGCCGCTGTCGAACTACGCGTCGGCGTCCTACGACAAGGTGCTGAACGCGGGAAAGATGGTCGGCATCTCGATGTTCAGCGGCTACAGCTACAACGAGCGGTCGATGCTCTCGCTGGGCGTCGTGGACCCCGACATCGAGATCGGCAACGAGGTGACGCTCGTCTGGGGCGAAGAGGGCGGCGGTTCGCAGAAGACGACCGTCGAGCGCCACAAGCAAATCGAAATCCGGGCGATTGTCAGCCCCGCCCCCTACTCTGAAGTCGCTCGCAAGTCGTACGCGGCAGGTTGGCGTACAGACCAGCGATAAGCCCGAACGGCGGGTTCCTGCGCGTAACAACGCGAAAGCCGATCACGTTTCGGAAAGGCATTAGAATCAACACCCGCTCGTGAAGCCCGCAGCCCTGGCGCTGATCGTCGTCTGCGACGCGATGCTGTTAGGGACGCCACCGGCGTTCTCGGCCTCGCCGGTCACTCTCGCCGGCGCCGAGCCCGACCCGGTTGCCGAGGACGCGCCGGTGGCGGGAGGCGTGGCCGCGCTCGCCGCGGCGGCGGAGGTGGCGCCCGTTCCGGACCGCGCGCGATTCGTCGCCGAGTTGGCGCGCATCATCTACTCGTCACCGGGCAGCGGTCCTTACTCGAACGAACCCGCCAGACGCCGAATCGCCGCGGCTCTTGCCGACGCGCGCAAGCAGCCGGGCGCAACGGGTGCCGCCTCCCCAACCGAGGTGGTGCCGATCCCGCTCTCCGCCAAACTCTGGAGCCAGATCCTCGGTCGTTCGATCGATCGCGGCGATCTGGTCGGCGCGATCCTGACGGATCGGACCGCGGCGCTCCTGTGCTACAGCCTCGCGGGCATGGACGACCAGACGCTCCAGTTTTTCGCCGGGCACCCTTCTGTCCTCAGCCGACTGGGTGAACGGGCTGCGGCGTCCTTTGCGGCATTCGGTGAAAGCCTGCACATTCAGGATGGCCGCGTCGTACCGCCAGGCGGCGATGCCGCCGCGGCGCTCTGGGAAGCCGTCGTCGGAGAAAGAGTGAATCGTCCGGAGCGGTTCGTCCAGCTCTTGTTCGAGAGCCACCGGGGGCGCGTGGCGTACTTGTACGACGTCCTGTCCCACGTCGACCCGCCCAGGCTCGCGTTTGCGCTCGGGTCGTCGACTGGCGCTCAGGAAGAGCGCGTCAACCGCTTCAAGCGTCTGGCCGCCGTCGCCAGGCGTGCGTTCGTCGAATGGGACGTGACGACGGCACCCTTCGTCCGCCCGCCGAATGCGTTCGGCGCGTTGTTCTCGCGCGTGCGCGTCGAGGCCAGCGGAGCGCTGGCGGGCGGCGCTCAACCGGCGTTCTGGCAACGCGCGTTCGACGAGTCTGTCTCGTCCGGACCGACCGCGCCGGCGGCTGACGCCGCCTGGCTGGCGGAACTCATCGTGGGCCAATCCGCGCGCGAGCGCGAGCGGCGCCTCGAGACGTTCAGCTTCGCGCAGCGGGTCTTCGGTTCCGTGCCGGCCGCGGGAATGGACGACGCCCTCGAAGCCGTCCGCGCCTTCCCGTCGTGTCCCGTGCTGATGCTGACGCTCGAGCGCATGGGCATGACGACGCCGTCAACCTATGCCGCCGGCGCGCGGCAAGCGGAACACCTCACGTCCCTCGACGCCGGCCGGGGATCGTCAGCCCTTTCGCAGTTTCAGGGCGCGCTCGCGCTCCTCGACCGGATGGTCCGGGCGCGAACAATCACCGCGGCAACCGCCGAGCCCCTGGCGCGCGATCTGTTTGCCGTGCGTGTGAACGACGCCGGCCGCTACGGCGGCGGAATCGCGGCGTGGATGAGCGATCGTCTGCTTCCGACACTCGGGGCCGGCAAAGGAATCGACGACGTGCTGCTTGGAGCGGTGACGGGCCCGCGTGCGACGGGCGCGGCCACGAGCGTCGAGTGGGAGGGGCAGCGCTACCACGTGGACGTGGGCGGCGCGGAGCGCCAGCGGCTCGATCGCGTGCGCAACCGGCTCGAAAGCGCGACGTTCGCGACCGTGCTCGGGCTCGCGGCCCTCGCGCGTGACCTCGCCCGGCCGGGCGCTACGTTGGAAACCGCCCGCAACGGTGCGGACAGGTTGACGGCTGTTGTCGCGGAGTTGGGGTCGCGCACTCGTGAAACGGCCAGGGACAAGGACACGCTCGCGGCGATTCGCGAAACGCTGCAGGCGCTCACGGCCATCAGGCGGCCCAGCGATCTTCCAGACGCACGGCGCGCCGGCGCGGAGCTGGAAACCGTGGCGGATGCCATGCTCGGCGAGGCGCTGCTGTCGCTGTCCTACGCGATCAATCTGGGCGATCCGGACGGCACGATTCTCATCGCCGGCGACCCGTCGCGCCGCCACGATTTCGGGTACGGGCTGCCGGGCCGCGACGCGCGCGTCAAGGCGATGTGGGGCGTCGCCCTCACCGAGACGCGAAGCGGACCCTCTCACCTCGTCGGGTCGGCGTTGGCCCTCGACGTCGCGATGGCGCCGCTCGCCCTCCGGCGCATCACCACGGACCGCGTCCCTGAGTCGCCGATGTTGAACCTCATGCAGCGGGACAGCTTCGCGGCGACGGTGAGCGTCATGGATCCCCGGGCGCTTCTCGACAAGGACCGCGACGAAATCGCCGCCCGCATCGAGCGCGGGCGCGCCCGTGTGGACGCGCTCGGCTCGAACCCTGGAGCAAACGACACGATCGACGCCCTCGCGCGAGACGCCGGGCTGGACGGCTGGCGGGCCCGAGCGCTCCGATGGACGGCGCGCCACGAGCCCGGCCGCGTGGCGCGTCTCTTCTCGATGACCGAGCTCCTCGTCCTCGGCGGCGGCTCGCCCTCGGCCTTCAGCACATGGGGCACATATGCGATGAAAACCGCGGGCTGCCTCTGCACCGAGCTCGCACCGCCCGGCCGGTGGCAGTCCTGGTGGGGCTTGTCCCAGGCCGGGCTGCCGGCAGCGCTCGTCGCGGATTTGCCGCTTCGCGTCGCGGTCATGCTGCATAATCTTCAATTGCCGGCCGTGCTGGCCAAACCTGCGCTCGCAGCGGCGATGCAGGATTTCGTCGATAGCGTCAACCCGACAGACGGCAACGACTGGCTGACGCTGGCGCAGGCGGCGCAGACCATCGGTCGCGAGCGATTCGAGGATTACATAGCCGCAGCGACGGCCGATGGCCCGCTGCTGCCGGACATACTCGACAAACAATGAAGACCAGCGCCGTCTTGTCGATTGCCTGTCTGCTGTGCGCAGCCTCACCCGCGTCAGTACCCGGCACGCGCGCAAACTCCCGCGCAAAACGCGCCGGCGCTCAAGACGCTCCCTCCGGCCGAACCGCCGGCTCTCAGGACTCCCGCCCCGGCGGTCGACGCGCCGGTGCTCGAGATTCTCTCCCCGGCAGCCGACGCCTATATCAGCGGCACAACGACGCTTCGTGCCAGCCTGAAACCCGCAACGGCGGCCAAGCGCGTCCTGTTCTATGTCGGCACCCGTAAGGTGTGCGAAGCGCTCGCCGAGCCGTTTGAATGCTCATGGGAGGCCGGCGACTCCATCGAAGCGCACCAGATCCGTGTGGTCGCCGAGCTCGAGAGCGGCGGCCGCGTGGTGCAGACGCGGCGAACCAAGTCGCTCGGCTACGCGGAGAAAGTCGACGTCGACGTCGTCCAGGTGATCGCCACGGTCACCGACGGCAACGGACACTTCCTCACCGGATTGCCGCGGAGCGCGTTCCACGTCGAAGAAGACGGCAAGCCGCAGAAGATCTCCCACTTTGGCTCCGAGGACGTGCCGCTCGAGCTCGTCGTCGCCGTTGACGTGAGCGGGAGCATGGGGCCAGCCATGCCGCGGGTGAAGACGGCGGTGAAAGCGTTCCTGGGCGCCGTGCCGAGCCGTGATCAGGTGACGCTGCTCGGTTTCAACGACAGCATCTTCGCGCTGACCAGGCGCACGACGGATCCGGCCGAGCGCGTGAAGGCCGTTGACCGGATGTCGCCATGGGGAGCCACGGCGCTGTACGACGTCATCCTGAAAGGCGTCGACATGCTCGGCAAGCAGCCCGGACGCCGGGCGATGGTCGTGTTCAGCGACGGCGAAGACCAGGGCAGCCACGCGTCCATCGCCGACGTCGAGCGGCGTCTGCAGGCGAGCGACGTGACGCTCTACATGATCGGACAGGGCCGCGGCGTGGAAGTGGCGGCGCTCAAGGCCATCATGGTCCGGCTGGTCGAGCCCACCGGCGGGCGCGCGCTGTTCACCGACAGCATCGACCAGTTGCACGGCGCGTTTGCCGATCTGCTGGAGGAGCTCTCGAATCAGTACCTGCTCGGCTACGAGTCGAGCAACCTCAGCCGCGACGACGGGTTTCGCAAGATTACGGTCCATGTCGACGGTCAACCTCACGTGCGTGCGCGGCAGGGCTACCGCGCGATGGCGCCAAGATGATCCACCAACGATGCGCGATGCTCGCGGCGCTTCTTCTCCTCATCCTCACCGCCGGCGGGCGTGCGCAGGACGCGCCACAGACGCCGAGTTTCCGTGCCGGCGTCGAGGCGCTGCCCGTCGATGTCACGGTCATCAACGGTCAGGGCCAGCCGATTCGTGATCTCATCGCGTCGGACTTCACGGTCCGCATCGACGGCAGGCCCCGGCGCGTCATCAGCGCGCAGTGGATCGCGTCGGTCGATGACCGCAAGACTCCCGGCGTCATTCCCGTGCCCGAAGGCTACGCGTCGAATGAACACGCCGGAGGCGGACGATTGATCGTGCTGGTGATCGATCAGCCGAACATTGGTTTTGGCGAGATGCGGCCCATGCGAACGGCCATCGAGGGCTTCATCGATCGGCTGACGCCCGCCGACCGGGTGGCTGTTGTCGGGTTCGGCACTCCGCCGGTCTCCACTCCGTTCATCGCGGACAAAGTGCAGATCAAGCAGGCGATCGCGAAAATCCCCGGCCAGCGGCAGGCGTCGATCGGCACCAGCCATGACCTCGGCATGGCCGCGGCGCTCGCCATCGATCGCGGCGACACGGTCTTGCTCAACCAGTTCGTCCTGCGCGACTGCCAGGGGAACCGCAAACAGCAGGAGTTGTGCCAGCAGGAAATCCAAAACGAGGCGGCCACACTCGCCGAAGACGCGCGGCGCGACACCAGCTCGACGCTGCTGAACCTGCGCGAAGTCCTCACGACCATCAAGCCGATTGACGGGCCGAAGACGCTGATGTTCGTGTCGCAGGGCTTCTTCGCCGACCGGGAGAGAGACGATACCGGCCGCATCTCGGAAATAGGGGGGCTCGCCGCGGCGGCCCGGACGAGCATCTACTCGATCCGGCTGGAAGACAGCAGCGACATCACCCGCTCGAAAGCCAACATCGCGGTGGCGACGGCCGAAGACAACCAAAACCGCCGATACGGGCTCGAGACGTTGACGTTTGCCGCGGGCGGCGCCCTCTTCAATGTGGCCGGCACCGGAGTCAGCGTTTTCGAGCGCGTCAGCGCGGAGCTGTCTGGCTACTACCTGCTGGCCGTCGAGCCGGAGGCCCGCGATCGCGACGGTAAGCCGCATCCCGTTCGCGTGGACGTCGCGCGACCCGGGCTGACCGTCCGCTCGCACCGGACGATGCTCGCCGGCGCCAGTGCGGACGCGCCTGCGCGCACGCCACGCGAAGTGATCACGGCGGCGCTCAGTTCCCCGCTGCCGGCGTCGAGCTTGCCGCTGCGCGCGATCGCCTTCGCCTTCCGGGGCCTCGACAACGGGAAGATCCGTCTGCTGATTCATGCAGACATCGGGTCGAGCTACACCTCGCCGCAGCGGCTGTCGGTCGGGTACTACGTTTTCGACAAGGACGGAAAAACGCTCGACGGGCAGGTGTCCGACGTACGGCTGGCGCCTGTCGGCGGCGGCATCCCCTCGTCGTTGGCGTTTTCGGGCGGTGCGAGCGTCGATCCGGGCGACTACACCGTGAGGATTGCCGTCGCCGACGGCGATCGCCTCGGCAGCGTCGAGCTCCCTGTTCATGCCAACCTGCTCGATCTGGGCACGGTGAGGCTCACCGAGCTCATCGCCGGCGGACCGGTGCCTCCGGTCAATCTTCTGCGGCCCAGTATCGGCACGCGGGTGAGCTTTGGAAACCTGCACGGCTACCTCGAAGCCTACGGGCCTGACGCCGCCGCGCTTGGGGTGCGGTTCGAGATCGTCGCGGAGGATCGCGGGTCCGCGATTCTGAGCGCGGACGTCCAAGGGCGGCTCGTCGGCGACGAGCGGGTGGTGTTCACCGAGACGATGCTCGTCCAGGCGTTGCCGCCGGGTTCGTACCGGCTGCGCGCGCTCATCCGTCGTGGCAACACCCTGCTGACCACGTTGGGACGGGCCTTCGACGTCGCGCCGGCGGCGGCCATCACGGCGTCGAAAAACACGGAAGCCGGAGCGGTGGCGTCCGCGGCGCCGCTCTACCTGCCCGTCGAGCAAAGGGATCTGGCGCGGCCCTTCAATCGCGAAGAGGCGTTGAAGCCCGCATTGCTCGAGGTTTTCCACGATCGCGTGCCGCCGCCGGTTCGGGCGGCCTTCGATGAGGGCGTCTCGCATCTGCAGAAACGCGCTTACAAGGACGCGGAGGCGAGCTTCAAGCGCGCCATCCAGCCCGAGTTCGACAGCACCGGACCGCTCGCCTACCTCGGCGTCACGTACGCCGCCGCCGGCCGCGACGCTCAAGCCGCGAACGTGTGGCGAACGACGATGGCCGGCGGCGACGACCTGCCCGAGGTGTACGCATGGCTCGCCGAGGCGCTCATGCGCCTGAAGTCGCTGGGCGAGGCGCGGCCGGTCCTTCAGGAAGCGGCCGGGCGCTGGCCGACCGACGCTCGGTTCGCGCGCCCGCTGGCGCTGCTGTACGCCACGTTCGGCAACGGGCTCGACGCCGTGCGGTTGCTCGACCAGTCGATTCGCGAGCAGCCCGGCGATCAGTCGTCCCTGTTTCTCGCGGTCGAGTGGCTGTTCAACGTGCATCGGGCGGGGTTCGTCGTGTACGACCGGGCCGAAGATCTGCGGCTCGCCCACGCGTACGCCGAGCAGTACCTGAAGGGCGGTGGGCTGAACGAGCCGCTCGTCAAGCAGTGGCTGAGCTACCTCGACAAGGAAAGCCCGTAGGCGATGTTCGTCGGTCACTTCGCGCTCGGCTTCGCCGCAAAGCGTGCGACGCCGAAGCTGTCGCTGGCCGTCTTGTTCGGGGCGGCTCAACTCGCCGATCTTCGTGTGGCCGGTGTTCGTCGCCGTCGGACTCGAACAGGTCCGCATCGACCCGGGCAACACCGCCGCCACGCCGCTCGATTTCGTCAGCTATCCCTATTCACATTCGCTGGCGGCGTTGTGCCTCTGGGGCATCGCACTCGGCGCGATCTGTTCGTACGTCGCCGGCGACAGACGCACGTTTCTGGTGGTGTCGGGGTTGGTCGTGAGCCACTGGGTGCTCGACTTCGTCACGCACCGGGCAGACATGCCGCTTTACCCGGGCGGCCCGACCTTCGGCCTGGGGCTGTGGAATTCGGTGCCTGCCACGATCGCCGTCGAGCTCCCGCTTTACGCCGCGGGCGTGTGGGTCTATCTGCGTACCACCCGTCCCAGAGATCGCATCGGACACTGGTCGTGTGTCGGCCTCGCCCTGATGCTCGGCGTGATCTACCTCGCCAATCTTGCCGGCGGGCCGCCGCCCTCCGTGACCGCGGTGTATGCGTTGGGAATCGTCGGCGGCGCGCTCCTCACCGTGTGGAGCTGGTGGACGGACCGCCATCGCGAGGTCGCCTAGCGGCACGTACTGCCACGATCACCGCAGAGACCGCGGCGCGCCCTGCCATTGCGCCAGCACACGCGCAAGCGGCGCGCGAAATACCCAACCGGCTCCCGCGGCGCCGGCGAGCATCAAGGCCGCCATCAGCGCCGCCACCACCAGACGATCGCGCCAGGACGAGCCCGCGGGCACGAGCGCCAGTTCCCGTGCCGCGCGCTGGACGATCTCGTTGTCGATCAGGGCCGCCGAGGTCCGGTACCCGATCGTCAACGCTCGATCGCAAATCAGGTTCACTGCGCGGGGCACCCCTTGCGACAACGCGTACACGCTGTCGAGCGCGTCTTCGTCGAATTGGATTCGCCCGGTGCTGCCGGCGACGGCGAGCCGGTGCGCCACGTAGCCGCCGACTTCCTCCGGAGCGAGCGCATGGAGTTCGGTACGAAGCGCGACCAGCACGTCCAGCGGCCGGAGGTCGGTGCTTCCGAGGAGCGTCGTGAGCGCGGGCTCGCCGACGAGCACCACCTGGAGAAGCTTCTCTTCTGCGGCCATCGCGAACAGCACGCGCAGGTCAGTCAAGACGGCGACCGGCAATTCGTGCGCGTTGTCGATGATCACAAGCGCGACAGCATGGGCGTCGGGCAGCGACGCAAGAAAGCCGCCCAGCCTTTCGGCCAGGCCGTCGACGGATGTTTGGGCGAGACCGCCGTTCGCCAGGTCGTCGCGAGAGACGTCACCGAAATCGACGAGCACGGTCCGAAGCAGATCGTCGGCGCCTGAAGGCGGTTCGGTGACGAAGGACACCAGCGCGTGCCGGCCGAGCAGGTCCACGAGCGCTTGACAGAGGATGGTCTTGCCGATGCCGGGCTCGGCCGTCAGGACGATCAGACCGTCGCGTCGGCCGACCGCGGTGCTGAGCTTCTGCACGACGCGATCGTGCGATCCACTCTGGTAGAGAAACCGCAGATCGGATGAGGGGCGGAAGGGATTTTCGTTGAGCCCGTAGAACGACTCGTACGTGAATCCGGACGGCGCCGGACGAGGCGCGACCGGACGGCGGACAGCGGGACACGAGGCAGCGAGGTCGCGACAATGGCCGGAGGAACCACCGGGCCGCCACGACGTGGGCGGAGTGATCGGGTGGGGCCGGGGCGAAGTAGCGCGGGGGAGACGGCGCCTCGCGCACGACGGCTGGTGGGAACAAGTCGAGCAGAGGACGCGGCCCGACGACGTGGCTCCCAGGCGCCTGGGACGTCGCGGGCGCCACCGGGACCGCAGGCACGTCACTGGGGGCGTTAGCCCGCTGTTTGCCGAGGGCCTGTCGAAAGCCGCTGCCAGGGCCGCGGCCGCCGCCGACACGGCCGCCGCCGCCTGCGGTGACAAGCGCGGCAACGGCGCGGGGCCTGAGAGTGCGGGAGGCTGCAGGGGCGCTGGTGGCGATGGCCGGGCCGTGACTGGCCGGGATGGCAGAAACAGCTCATCCTGCAGCTCGGAGGGACCGCTCGTCACGCCGCGGTCCAGATCTGCCAGGCTCGCAACAAAATTCGGATCGTCTGCCAACGATCGCTTGGGGGCCTGATCGTCCACGTGCTGGGCTTCATACTCGCATTTTCCGCATCTTGCCCGCCAGTGCCCGATCCTGTCTGTCTGTTCCACCTCGAGACACGTGTGCCGGATCGGGGCACGAGCTTTGTAAGTTGTTGCATCTCAAAAGGCTTTACATGACAATGAACGTCTACGAACGACTCTATTGTCATGTAAACGAACAAAATAATGACACGCCTGATCAGGGCGTTTCTTTGGAAGATGTTTATTTATGGACAGTTACTGCCAATGACGATCTTGGCGTTAGAGTTGCTCACTGACACACTTTGTACGGCCAACGTGTGGCTCCTCGCCGGCCGGAGGCATAGATAATGAGTACCGAAGCAGCCAGCATCACGACCTCGGAGTGGCGCACGGGTTTGCCGACGCTGACCTCGCGCATGGTCACCCTCCGTGAGCCCTCGCCGTCCGACCTCCGGCCGCTGATGGACCTGCTCTCGCTCGGCGATGCGTCGCCGTTCGGCCTCGACGAGCCCGTCTCGGAGTTCGCCGTCCAACAGTTTCTCGACCGCGCTCACAAGGAACGCTCCGCTGGCGTCGCGATCACCTACGTTGTGACCATCAGTGCGTCACGAGCGGTGGCCGGCCTCGCGCAGGTGCGACAACTCGACTTGAGCTTCGAAAGCGCGGAATGGGAGTGCACCCTGGCGCCGTCGTGGCGAGGGACCGGGGTGTTCATGGAGGCCGCCCGGCTGCTCGGGTCGTTTGCGTTCGGCAAGGTCGGCACGCACCGCCTCGAGGCGCGCGCGCTCCTGCAGAACGGGCGGGCCAACGGCGCCCTCCGCAAGCTCGGCGCGGTGCAGGAAGGCGTGCTCCGCCAGTCGATACGGCGCGGGGACGACTATCTGGATCAGGTGCTCTGGTCGGTGCTCAAGGAAGACTGGGGCGAGCACTGGGTGTCGACAGCGCCGCGCGTTCACTAGCACAGACGAAACCATGAACCGGCTCCCGCTGGCCGCTCGCGTCTACGTCGCCTCCGTGATTGCCGCGGGGGCTCTGGTGCTGGCTGTCTGCCTGCCTCGCGTGGATTTCATGCATCAGCCTGTGCTCTTCGCCGGGCTGGTGATTCTCGCCACGCTCTCCGCCGCGCTCAAGGTGACGCTGCCGCTCACGACCGGCGGTTCGACGATCTCGGTGTCGCACGCGATCGACTTCGCGTCGCTGCTCCTGCTCGGACCGCATGAAACGATGATCGTCGCCGCGGCGAGCGCTGTCGCGCAGTGCCACGTGAACAGCAAGGAACCGAGCCCGCTGTACCGCACGCTGTTCAGCATGGCGTCGCTCGTGCTGACCGTGGAGGGCGCGGGCCTGGCCCTGGCGACGCTGGCGGAACCCGGCGCCACCGCCACCGTGATGACGACCGTGCGGCCGCTCGTCGGCGCCGCGACGGTGTATTTCCTGCTGAACACGGGGCTCGTCGCCACGGCCATCGCGGTGTCCACGCGCGAATCGGTGGTGACGACCTGGCAGACCAACTTCCTCTGGAGCGCGCCCAGCTACTTCATCGGCGCCGCCACGGCGGCGATTGCGGCGGCGTTCGTGACGAAGACGGGGTTCTGGTTCGCGCCGCTCGGATTCGCGCCGATCTATCTGACCTACCGCACATACAAGGTCTACATGGGCCGGATCGAGGACGAGCAGCGGCACGTTCTGCAAACCTCCGATCTGCATCTGGCGACCATTGAAGCGCTCGCGCGCGCGATCGACGCCAAGGATCAGAACACGCAGCTGCACATCCGGCGCGTGCAGATCTACGCCGCCCACATGGCGAAGGCCGTGGGCCTGTCGCCGGCGGAGATTCAGGGCGTGAAAACGGCGGCCCTGCTCCACGACATCGGCAAGCTCGCCGTGCCCGAGCACATCCTGTCGAAGCCGGGTCCGCTGACGCAGGAGGAGTTCCAGAAGATCCGCATCCATCCGGAAGTCGGCGCCGAGATCATCGCCGCGGTGCCGTTTCCGTATCCGGTGGCGCCGATCATTCTCAGCCATCACGAACGATGGGACGGCAAGGGCTACCCGCAAGGCCTCAAGGCCGAAGAGATTCCGATCGGCGCGCGCATTCTGACCATCGTCGACTACTTCGACGCGGTGACGACGGAGCGGCCGTATCACAAGGCGCTGACGCACGAGAGTGCCGTCGGCCTCCTCAAACACGAATCCAGCCGCGCGCTCGATCCGGCGCTCGTCGACATCTTCATCGAGCTGCTGCCGACGCTGGTGGCGGAAGCCGAGGCCGACGCACGGTTGCACCCGGACAGCACGATCACGCTGATGCCGGACAACGCGGGCGCGGCGTCGGTCGGTCCGGCGCCCGCGCCGATGCCGAACGCGTTCGAGAACATCGCGCTGGCCCACCGCGAGATCTACGCGCTCTACGAGATTGCGCAGTCGATGGGCACCAGCCTCGGCGTGGCCGATACGATGGCGCTGATTTCGTCGAAGCTGATGAAGATTGTCCCCTGGTCGGGGAGCGCGCTGTTCCTCGTGCAGGGCGACGGCAGTCTGCTGAAGTGCCGCTTCGCGGCCGGAGTGGACACGCCCCTGCTGCTGAACCAGACGCTCAAGATCGGCGAGGGCCTCTCGGGCTGGGTGGCGAGAAACCGGCGCACGCTCGTCAACGCCGACCCGAGCGTGACCTTCAGGGCCCTGGGCCTGCCGGCGCCCAAGCTGCAATCGGCCGTCGTCTGCCCGCTGTACTTCAATGACGCGTTCATCGGGTGCCTGGCGCTCTATCACGTCGATGCGAGCCGGTACACGGAAGATCACCGGCGCCTGCTCGAGCGGATTGCCGAACAGGCGGGCCCCGTCATCCACAACTCGATCGTCTTCGAGCAAACGCAGGAAGATTCGCTGACCGACCCGCTGACCGGCCTGCCGAATCGCCGCTCGATGTTCGTGCACCTTTCTCGCGAGCTGGCGCGCGCCGAGCGCCTCAAGAGCCAGGTGGCGCTGATCGTCATGGACATCGACGGCTTCAAGACGATCAACGACAGCTACGGGCACCACGTCGGCGACCACGCGCTCCGCGAGGTGTCGCTGGCCCTTCAGGGCGCGCTGCGGCCGTACGACCTGTGCGTGCGCTACGCGGGCGACGAGTTCATCGTCGTGCTCACGGACTGCTCGCGCGAAGTCGCCGAGGCCAAGCGGCGCGAACTGCAGCAGCGCGTCGGCGAGATCGAGCTGGACGTGCGCGCGGGCAAACGGCTCCACCTGGCCGTGAGCGCCGGCGCCGCGGTGTTTCCGCACGACGGCGCCACCTATGAAGCGCTTCTGGCGGAAGCCGATCACCGCATGTACCGAGACAAGGCGGGCCGCCGCGGCCAGTTGTCGGTGTCCCATGCGGCGGGCCCGGAGTTCATGATCGACGCCCACAGTCCGTCACCCGCGGCCTCACCGGTCTCGCTACCGATCCCAAACACCATCGCGAGTTAGACGCGACTCCGTAGGGCTGAGCGCCAAGGGCAAAGGGCTGATTCTTCGCGCTCAGCAGCCCTGACCGTTTAGCTCTCTGCCCTCAGCCTGTAGCCCTTACGTCATCGCCTGTGAGCCCTCAGCCCTACGTGATCGCATCTAGAATGGTGCTCGCATGGATGCACCGGACCTCGTCGCCCGGCGTCAGGAGTACATCAGGCGCCAGATCGCCCTCGACAAGGGCGTGAACGTGAAGTTCCGCGGACAGCGGCCCGACGGGACCGGGCCGGCGAACCGCCATGGCATGCCGCGGCTCCCCGTCGGTCAGCACGAGGTAAGGAACTGGCCCGTCCTCGATCTGGGCGAACAACCGGACGTCGCGCTCGCCGAGTGGCGGCTCGAGGTGACGGGCCACGTCGAGCATCCGTTTACGCTCACCTGGAACGACTTCCTGGCCCTCCCGCAGGTGGACGACGTCAGCGACTTTCACTGCGTCACGACCTGGAGCCGGCACGAAAACCGCTGGAGGGGCGTGCGCTTCGCCACGCTGGCGGAACGCGCCGTGCCGAACGACGGTGCGGCGCACGTGCTGTGCACCGGGTACGACGTCATGCCGGGCTCGTCGATTCCCTACACGACGAACCTGCCCCTCGCGCGCGCGGTCGAAGACGACGTGCTGCTGGTCCACACGTGGGAGGGGAAACCCCTGCCGCGCGAGCACGGCGGCCCGTGCCGCATGATCACGCCAAAGCTGTATGCGTGGAAGGGCGCGAAGTGGATCCGCCGGATTGAATTCCTGAGCGAGGATCGCAGGGGCTTCTGGGAAG
Organism: uncultured Acidobacteriota bacterium; assembly: GCA_963755195.1. Taxonomy (GTDB): domain Bacteria; phylum Acidobacteriota; class Vicinamibacteria; order Vicinamibacterales; family CAVVIG01; genus CAVQJU01. The sequence goes on from CAVWIZ010000008.1 coordinate 355,037, forward strand.
TGCGCGGCTACTCGAACAGCGCCGAGCCCTGGTTCGACGACCGCTTCGCGACGGAATAGGGGTTCGAGGGTTCAAGAGGTTCGAGGGGTTCGAGAGGTTCAAAGGGTTCAATGGCAGCGCCCGCAATTGCGCGTCCGATGCTCGCGTCGCTCGCCGACGCGCCCCTTGACGATCCGGGTTTCGTCTACGAGCCAAAATACGACGGCATCCGCGCGGTCGCGGAGATCGCGGCGCTCGGCGGCCCCGTCAAGCTCTGGTCGCGCCTCGGCAACGACAAGGCCCGCGAGTTTCCGGCGATCGTCGCGGCCCTGCGGGCATGGGCGAAGCGCCGTAAGGCTCCGCTCGTCCTCGACGGTGAGATCGTCGCGCTCGACGCCAAAGGCCAGCCGGCGGGTTTTCAGCACCTGCAGCGGCGGACCGACGATTGCGCGTTGATTGGTTTCGACGTCTTGCGCGACGGCGCCACCGATCTGCGCGGCCGGCCACTCGTCGAGCGCCGCAAGGTCCTCGAGCGCATTTTCGGCCAGACGGGATCGCCGATTCTCCGCATCAGCGAGGTGGTGCACCGCGACGGACGGGCGCTGTATGCTCGCGCGCTCGCGAGCGGCTGGGAGGGCCTGATCGCGAAGCGGGCCACCTCGCTCTATTTGTCGGGCAAGCGCACGCCCGACTGGCGGAAGGTCAAGATCCTGCACGTGCAGGAGTTCGTGGTCGGCGGCTGGACGGAGCCGCGCCAGACGCGCTCGCACTTCGGCGCGCTGATCCTCGGCGTGTACGACCACGACGATCTCATCTACGCCGGACACGTCGGCACCGGTTTCGACGAACGAGAGCTCGCGCGGCTTGGCGCCCTGCTCAGGCCGATCGAAGTCAAGAAAAGCCCGTTCCGGACGCTCCCACCTTCGAACGAGAAGCCCCACTGGGTACGGCCGACGCTGGTGGCGGAAGTGAAGTTCACCGAATGGACGGCTGACGGCAACCTGCGCCACCCGGTGTATCTCGGTCTGCGCGACGACAAAGCGCCCAGGGACGTCACGCGCGAACAGACGAGCCGGGTTCACGGTTCAGGACCCAAGGTTCAAGGGTCAGGGTTCACGGTTCAGGGTTCACGAACCGGAAACCGCGAGCCGCGAACCGGGAACCAGGAACCGCGAAGCGTGAACCGTGAACAGCGAACCGTGAACCTTGTTGAAGAGTTGCGTGCTCTCGAAGCGGCACACCGCGACGGCGTCGTCGCGCTGCCTGGCGGCGCGTCACTCAAGGTGACCAATCTTCATAAGGTGTTCTGGCCGAAACAGAAATTTACGAAGGGCGACCTGATGCGCTACTACGTCAGCGCGTCGCCGTTCATTCTGCCGGCCATCGCCGATCGGCCGCTTGTGATGAAGCGCTACCCGAACGGCATCACCGGCGCGCCGTTTTATCAACATCGTGCGGCGGAGGCGCCGGCGGGTGTCCGCGTGGAAATCGTGCACGTGAGCGATCACGACGAGCGCCCACAAATGGTCGGCGGAGACCTGACCACGCTCCTGTACATGACGCAGCTGGCGGCGATCTCGCAGGATCCCTGGTTTTCGCGCGTCGCTTCACTGGAGGCGGCCGATTACGTGGCGCTCGATCTCGACCCCATGCCCGACGTGCCGTTCGCGCACGTCCTCGATGTGGCGAAATGGATTCGCGACGAGCTCGCCTTGCTCGGCGCCACCGGCGTGCCGAAGACGTCCGGCGCCGACGGCCTGCACGTCTACGTGCCGCTGCCTCGAGGCACCCCGTACGAAGCCGGTCTGCTCTTCTGTCAGATCATCGCCACCGTGGTGTCGCAGAAGCATCCGAAGCTCGCCACCGTGGAGCGTGCGGTCAAAGCCCGCGGACGGCGCGTCTACGTCGATTACCTGCAGAACATTCCTGGCAAGACACTGGCCACCGCCTACAGTGCCCGGGCCAGCGAGTACGCCGGCGTCTCGACGCCGCTCACCTGGGACGAAGTTGACACGGGCGTAGAGCGCGAGGCGTTTACGATCGCGACGATGCCGGAGCGGCTTCGCCGCGTCGGCGATTTGTGGGCGGCGCTTCGAACATCGAAAGGCGTGGATCTTGCGCGCGCGACGCGCTATGGAAAACGACGATGACGATGATTCGACCGGCCGGAGAAGACGACCTCTGGGAGATCCTGCGCATCTACAACCACGCCATCGAGACGACGACGGCCATCTTCGAGTATCGGCCGCATACGATCGAGATGCGGCGCGAGTGGTTCCGCGGCAAGCAGGCCGCCTCGCTCCCCGTGATCGTGGCGGCCGAGGCCGGAAATATCCAGGGGTTTGGCACCTTCGGTCCGTTCCGGGCGTGGCCGGCGTACAAGTACTCGATCGAGCACTCGGTTTACGTCGATGAGGCCGCGCGCGGACGCGGCATCGGCACGGCGCTGGTGCAAGGCCTGCTCACGCAGGCCCGCGAACGCGACCTCCACGTCGTGATGGCCGGCATCACGGCGGACAACACGGTGAGTATTCGCCTCCATGAGAAGCTGGGGTTCACCGAGGTCGCGAACATTCGCGAGGTCGGCTACAAGTTTGGCCGTTGGCTCGATCTGAAGTTTCTGCAGCTGGTGCTCGACGGCCCGAGACATCCCAGTGACTCATGACTTCGGGGCCGGCTCGAGCCGCAAGGCGATTCTTGCGCGGCACGTGCCCGTCAAGTACACTCGGCTGGTTGCGCGCCCGTAGCTCAGCTGGATAGAGCGGCAGGCTTCGAACCTGTAGGCCGGGGGTTCGACTCCCTCCGGGCGCACCACCCACCCCCCTTTCGCGTCATCGCCTTTTCCACCAAGCGGCTGCAGTCTGCCGCCACAGTGTCCTCGGCCTACGCCGTCCCGCGCCTTTCTGCGCATTTGCCCAACTCGATCCACCGAACGCGGCGAGCCCGAGCGCTGCCAACGCCGCGACGAGGCCCAGAGGATCTTGACCTCCGCCCAGGGGTCAATTTTGATTGACAATAGAAGACGTTTAAAGTAATATATAGGACATAAGAGTCCTATAGAGACCTTCTCTTTGAGGTGGTGTCACATGCTTACATTGATCTCGGGCCGAGCGGGTACCGTCGGTCGGTGGTGGCGCGCCGTCGTGTTGAACCATGTCGTGTTGAACCCGGGCCAGGAGGACGTCCATCTGCCGATGTGGCTGGTGACCGTGCCCGCCGTCGCGCTGGCCGTGATGAGCGGCCCGGTCATAGGGATCTCGGCCATGCACCCTTGGATCAACCGGCTGGGCACGTTCGTGGCGATGGTGACGCTGGCCACGTTGTATGCGGTCCCCGTGGGGGTGGTCAGTCAGCGCGCGGCGCCGCGCAGCCGCACCTCCCAGATCTTGCTGTCGTGCTGGTGGATCGGCGCCGGGGCGGCGGTGTGGATGCCTGCGGGGTGGTTGGCTGCCGTGATGGGCGGCGCAGGTGCGGCGGTTCTTCTGCACCTGATGGTCCGGCAAATGGACGCCATGAGGCTGCCCACCTAGGTGGGAAGGCGCGAGGCGGTGTGGCGAGGCACCGACTGCCCGCCTCGCCGCCCGCGACGCGCGTCCTGATCGATAATGGGCCCAAGCTCGGGTTCAGCCGTTCCCAAAAGGCTGTGACCCAGGCAAGGGAGCGCGTGCAATGCCGACGATCACCGTCATCGACAACCCCTTCGTGAGCTTGTGGTACCGCACCGAATCGCAAATCGTGCACCACCAGATCCACAAGTTCGTCGCCGGCGAGAAGTTCCGAGAGTTTCTCACCGCTGGCTTGGACATCCTCAAGAAGAACCAGGCACGAAAGTGGCTGTCCGACGATCGGGGCAACTCGGTGTTGGCGAAAGACGATCTGGAGTGGTCCGAGAAGAACTGGGCTCCGCAGGCCGCCCAGGCCGGCTGGAAATACTGGGCCATCGTGCAACCAGACAAGGTGCTTGCACAAGGGGCCATGGATCGTTTGTCTGCGAAGTATGCCTTGCTTGGGGTCACCGCCAAGACGTTCACCGACCCCATCGATGCCATGAGGTGGCTGGAGAATCAGCCTTGACGTGACGCGATCAAGAAGATGTGCACGGGGCGTCAGCGCGCCCCGTGCGCTCGTGCGGCCGCCTCAGGCAGACCCGAACGTGCCAGTCCCGTCGTTCCGGCCGACGAATTCATTCGACGGAAACGTCGCGCCTTGCATTCTTCCAAGGCTCCGTAACCGCACGACGTTCGGATGTGACGCGTTCTGTCCGGGGTTCACCCTCGGCGCCATCGTCGCCGCTTCCGCCGAGAAGCCGCCAACGAGGTCCTCCAACTGACCGACGACGCTCATGACCGTCTCGGACTGCGCGTTCAACTCTTCGCTCGCCGCAGCGCCCTCCTCGGCCGTGCCTGCGATCGCTTGCGTCGATTTCTCCAGCTCGACGACGGCCTTCGACACCTGTTCGATTCCGGCGGCCTGCTGCCGGCTTGCGACACTCACGTCGTCGGCCAGGCGCTTCACCTTGAGCACGCTCTGCGTGATGCTCGAGATTGATTTGGTCAGACGCTCGACCGAGTCCGTGCCGCTTTGGGCTCTGGTGATCGACTGCGAGATCAACTCGGTCGTATCCTGCGCCGCCTGCGCCGAGCGCTGCGCCAGGTTCCGGACTTCGTCTGCGACAACGGCGAATCCCATTCCGGCCGTTCCGGCGCGTGCGGCCTCGACCGCGGCGTTGAGCGCCAGGATATTCGTCTGAAACGCGATTTCGTCAATCGTCTTGATGATCTTCGACACCTGACGACTCGAATCCTGGATGCCGGCCATCGAGACCACCATGTCGCCCAGGGCCTGGTTCGATTCGTTGGCGCGCGCGTCCACTTCGCCGAGGTGGCCGACGACCTCGTTCGCCGCGTCGGCGTTCTTTCGGGTCATCAACGCCAACTCCTCCACCGACGCCGACGTCTCTTCGAGCGACGCCGCTTGTTCGGTCGCGCTTTGCGACAGGCTTTGGGAGGAGCTCGACACCTGCCCGGACGCGGCCACAACCATTTCCGCGCCGGCGGACAGCCTCGTGGCGGCGTTTCTCAAGGTGATGTGCACGCTGTGCACGATGTAGCCGACACCGCCGGCGATGAGGATGCCAGCGAGCAGCGTCACGAGCGTCAGCGTTTCGAGCGCGCGATACGCGTCTTTGGCTTGCTGATTGTTCCCCTGGAAATTGACGGTCTCCAGTTTCACGATCGTCGCCGCCAGCGTGCCGGCACGGTCGAGGAGTGCGCGGCCAGCCTCGCTGGCATCCACCGCTTCGATCGTCTGGGACTTCTCGGCGAGCTCTCGCGTCTTCCGCCAGTCGTTCGCGATCCAGGTCTGCATCGCCGCCTTTGCCTGCTCGGCTGAGACGCGAGCATCGTCGCGTCGCGACACGCGACCGATCTCGTCGAGTCTCTCGAGTAGGGCCTGCGCGTCCACGTCGAGTGCGCGCGCCTGATCCCTGAGCGAATTCATCTCACCCTTTGCGGCGAGGATGATGACCTGCCGCTGGTCCGCCTTGAGGTTCGCCGCGAGATACTGCACCTCACCCGCCAGCTGCATCGAGCGGCCGCTGACGTTCGCCAGCTCCGACACACGGTCGTTCAGCCGCCCGGACAGGATCCAGGCGCCGAGGGCGAGCGAGAGGAACGCCACAAAGAAGGCGCCGAACCCGCCAAACAGCTTCTTGTCTATGCTCAAGCTCATATTCATCGCCTCTTCTGTTCAGCCCGACTAGGACTTCGAGACCTTCTTCAGCACGATGGAGATGGGTGGGATGCGCGCCAGCTCGGCCAGGAGCGTCACCTTTGCGCCCGCCGGAACGTATCCGGCAATCTGAAACGTGACGAACCACTCACCTTTGGACACCCCGTTCACCGCCCACGACCCCTTCTCATCGGTCGTCCCCTCAATGACGCCGTTCTCGCCTGTGCGGGTCGCTCGAATGGCGACGCCCTTGATCGGCATCCCGCCATCATCACTGACGCTTCCCGTGATCCGTCCCAGTCCGGTGAGATGCGCCGACGACATCGTCGGCACCGCCAACATCATCAACGCCGCCAGCATCACGTATCGACCTACGAACCTCATAGCTCCTCCTTGCAAACCTACCCTCAACGAGAGGGATGCCACGCCGCGTGCCGCCACGACCGTGCTCGGCCCCGCGCGAGATGCGCTGCACAACCGTGACATCACGCGGGAATCCGTTCGGCGGCGTGCTGTTCTGGCGCGAGCAGCGCGTCGAGATCGAGCAGCGCGACCGCCTCTCCATCGACGTCAAACATACCGACCGCAAACGCCGGACGCGGCACACCGGCTGTCTGCCGATCCTCGGCCGCCGGCCGGTGCAGCGCGACCTCTGAATCAACCGGAAACGCGACGAGGGTGCCGCCCAGCGCCGCGCCGCACTGCGCGATGACGCACCTGCGGTGCTGCGCCGCGTCGTCGTGATCGCCCGGACCCCGAAAGTCGATGACCGGAACGACGGCGTTGCGCCACCAGGCCAGGCCCCTCACGTGGCGCGCGCTGCCGGGAACGACGATCGGCGACAGGAATTGCACGATCGCCGCGATCCGCTGGCAGCTGAGCGCGTATCGTGGCGCCTCGCAGCGCGGCAGGGCGGGCGTCGAGAAGAGCAAGACCATCCGCTCCGCCGAGCGGCCGATGCTCGGCGCCGATGCGCTGAAGGCCCTTGTGTCGTCGGCGCGCGCGGGCCGCCGCGCCAGCGGATTCAGATACTGCGGCGCGAGCAGCAACATCGAGCTGTCGCCCAGCTTCACCAACGCCTCAAACCATGTCGTCGCGACGATGCCGACGACTGACGGAAGAGACACGACCTGCGTGCCCTGTGACGACGGCGTCCGCGCGATGCCGTCGACGAGCCACCCGACGAGTTCGCCGTGTTCACCGGTCACCGCAATGTAGTAGCCGGCGCCGTGCTGCGCCGCGCCAGGGCGACCCAGAACGGTGCCCAGCCTGAACACCGGAACGGTCTGGCCCGCGACCTCGAGCGTGCCTGCGCTTCCGTCGCGGCCGGCCGACGCGTGCATCTTCTCGACGCGGACGACTTGATGCACGTCAGCGCCTCGGATTGCGTACTGTTCGTCCCCGACCGTACAGCAGACGAGGCCGTCGTCGCGGACGGATCGACCGGAATCGACAGGCAGCGCCTTCATGCCTTCCTCCGTGAGGCGAGGATTTGGCCGATGCGTGCGGGACTGGCGACGTGGTCGGCCCCTGCGCGCCGGCGCGCCCGTTCGGGCATGCTCGAGACGATGCAGCTGGCCAGGTCCTGGACGAAGCCCTCGCCGCCGGACTCGCGGATGCGCTTCAGCCCCTCCGCCCCGTCGTCGCCGATTCCGGTGAGCACGACTCCGACGGCGGCTGCGCCGTACGCTTCGGCCGCCGAGGTCATCGCCAAATCGATCGACGGGCGGTAGATATCCTTTGCCGCCGGCGGCTGGAGATGGATGCGGCCGTCCGGGCGGATGACAAGATGCAACGAACCCGGCGCCACGAGCGCCACACCGGGATCGAGGCGATCGCCCGTCTCGGCCACCTTCACGCTCACGCGCGCGTGGCGTTGCAGTTGGGCGGCGAAGGCCGTCGTAAACGCCGCCGGGAGGTGCTGCACGATGACGCAGGGCACCGGGAAATCCGCCGAGAACTGCTTGAGCACGTCGCTGATCGCCCGGAGGCCGCCCGTCGATGCCCCGATGACGACGACGGCCGCGTCGGACGGCGCAAGCGCGCGGCTGGGCGCGCGCTGGGCGACGCGCGGCATGACCATGGTCGGCGAAAACGTCGGCGCCACCGCCACCAACGCGGGCCTGTGGGCCGCGTGCGTGGCCGCGGCCATCTTCACCTTCGCGACAATCTCGCGCCTCAGTGACGCGCGGCTCACCGGGGCGCCTGGCGTGTACTTCAGGATGAAATCGACGGCGCCGAGTTCCAGGGCTTGCAACGTGGTAGCGGCGGCCGCCCTCGTCACGCCGCTGATGACGACGACCGATACCGGCAGCTCGGAGGAGAGCTGCCGCAGCAAATCGAGGCCGTCTCCGCCGACCATCTGCAGATCCAGCGTGAGGACGTCGGGCGCCTCGAGGCGGATGAGGTCGAGGGCGGACCGCGTCGTCGTGGGCAACGCCGACAACCTTGCAATCGCCGCCTTCCTCGATATAGGACGCGAGCAACCTGCAGGTGAACGGCGAATCGTCGGCAATCGCGACGCGGATCACGACGCCGCTCTCCTCTCCAACTCCCGCGAGGCCTTCACGAGGCGGTCGATGTTGTGGATGAGCGTGTCTTCCTGGAACGGCTTGACCATGTAGTCGGTCACGCCGAGCGCCCTCGCCTTGTCGCGATGCTTGTCGCCGCCGCGCGAGGTCAGCATCACGATCGGCAGATCGGCGTGCGCCTTCTGCGCGCGGATCGTCGACAGGAACTCGAAGCCGTCCATCCGTGGCATCTCGATGTCGAGCAGGACGATGTCGGGCGGCTGCGTACCGCGCCGGATGATCTCGAGCGCCTCGAGGCCGTCGCGCGCCGGCACCGGGGTCCAACCGGCCTTCTTCACCGCCAGCGACAGCACGTGCCGCATGCTCAAGCGAGTCGTCCACGATGAGCACCGTGTGGGGCTCGTGCTCGGCCGTTGAGACGGCGCGCCGCGCGGGGTGGCGAATGACGACCGACTCGTCAACGGCGCCGGCCAGATCGGCCGGGTTGAGGATCAGCACGACGGTGCCGTCGCCGAGCAGCGTCGCGCCCCAGATGCCCGGTACGCGACGCAGGTGTGCGCCGAGCGTTTTCACGACCGCGTCGCGGCTGTTCACAATCTCGTCTACTGCCAGGGCGACACGCCGGCGGGAAAGGTTCGCAATCAGCACGGGCTGCACGGCCGGCGCGGCCGCCGCCCGGGGGAGCCCGAGCGTCTCGGCCAAATCCCGCAGCGGGTACGTCCGGCCGTCCACCGTGAACACCCGTTCGGCGCCCACGAGACTGATCGCCGTCGGATGGGGCCGCACGATCTGCACGACGGCGCCGAGCGGCAACCCGAACGTCTCGCCACCGGAGCGCACGAGGAGAACGCGGGTGATCGCGAGGGTCATCGGGACCCGCACAGAGATCGTCGCGCCGGCGCCTGCCTGCGATGTCACGTAGACTCGCCCGCTCAGCCGCCCGACCTTCGACTTGACGACGTCCATGCCGACGCCGCGCCCGGACACCTCGGTCACTTGTTGGGCGGTGCTGAACCCTGGCTCGAAGATGAATCCGTACATCGCGTCGGTGCTCATGGACGCGGCTGCGGCCTCGGTGACAAGGCCCCTGGCGATCGCGGTCCGCCGGATGCGGTCGAGGTCGAGCCCCGCGCCGTCGTCCTGCACTTCGATCAAGACGTCCGTGCCCTCGTGAAACGCCCTGACGGTGATCTGCCCGCGCTCGGGCTTGCCGGCCGCCAGGCGCTGGTCGGCTGTCTCGATCCCGTGATCGACGGCGTTGCGCAGCAGGTGGAGCAGCGGATCGGCCATCTGCTCGAGCAACGACTTGTCGAGCGACACGTGCTCGCCCTCGATGGCGAAATCGACGAGCTTTCCGCAGCTCTCGCCCGTCGCGCGCACGGCGCGCTCGAGCTGCGTCGTGAGCGTGCCGAGCGGCACCATGCGGAACTCCATCGTCTTGTCCTGGACCTCACGCGTGAGGCGCCCAAGCCGCGTCAGGTCGCCGTCGAAGTCGCCGATGGTGGCGGCGACACGGGCGCTGATGGTGGCGATGTCGCTGGCCGTTTCGGTCAGCTCGCGCGTCAGCAGGTGAAACTCGGTATAGCGATCGAATTCCAGTTCGTCAAAGCCGTGGCCGCCGGCCGATCCCGCCGTGCGTCCGGAGCCGGGGCCGACCATCGCCATGTTGCCGCCGAGCGCGCGGACTTCGTAGTCTGACTCCAGCCGATGGGTGACCCGTCGCAGCCGCGCCGTGCTGAGCTTGAGCTCATCGACCTGGTCGATGAGCGCTGTGTGGTGCTGCTCGAAGGTCGAGCGGTTGATGACCAGTTCGGAGACCACGCGCACGAGCTCGTTGAGCCGCTGCAGCGGAACGCGCAGCACCTGTCCGCCGCCGCGGCGATCGACGGCGGTGCGTCGGCGCTCGACAGCCGGCTGGCTGGCGGGCGCGACGGCCTCTTCGGGGGCGCGACGGCCTCTTCGGGCGGCGCGACCGCTTCTTCGGGAGGCGCGACCGCTTCTTCGGGAGGCGCGCCAACCTCGGGCTGGGCCAGCCCAGCCGATTCCCGGGCGATCCAGGCGGCCATCGCGCCGGCCGATGCCGAGACGGGCGCGACGCCCACCATCACGTCGAATTCCGCGAAGAGCCGAATCGACCGAGCCCCGCAGCGCGTCGGCATCCGCAGTGCCGACAATCAGATCGTTGAGCGCATCGGAGGACGAGGCGAGGATCCGCGCCTCCTGGGGCGTCACCGTCGCCGTGCCTTCGTACAGCCGGTCCAGCAGATCCTCCATCCGGTGCGCCAGTTTCGAGGCCCCTGTGTAGCCGACGACGCCGGCGGCGCCCTTGAGCGTGTGGACGGCGCGACGCAGCTCCTGGACCGACTCGCGATCCTGCGGCACCGTCGAGAGCCGCGACGTCAGGCGCGCGATCGTCTCGAGGTGCTCCTGTGCCTCTTCTCCGAAGACCTCCGCGAGCTCCGGCGGGACTTCGTCTTTCATGACCACGTCGAACCCGAGTGCGACCGCCGCCGGCGCCTCCGGAGGCCGGCGCGTCGTGGCGCACCTCGGTCGGCCCTACGGACGGCGCCAAGGCCGGCGCGTCGTGGCGCACCTCGGTCGCCCCTGCGGACGGCGCCGCGGGGACCGCGCTCGTCGCGGTTGGCGTGAGTATTTCAGCCTGCTCGATCGTCACAGGCTCTCCGGGCAGCTCGTCCGCCGCGTCGTTCGGCGTCTCGGCGTGTTCGGACGGGAGCAGGGCGACCTCGCGCGTCTCGATTTCGATCAATTCGTGCAGCGTGGCCGTGTCCGCGGCGCCGCCGCCCAGACACAGCGCGCGTGCGAGATCGAGCGCCACGGGTTCGACCGGCCGTCCCGCCAACGCGTGGTCCATGTAGAGCGCGAACCGCGGCATGCTGGCCCGCAGCACCGTGACGATCTCGGCGGTCATCGGTACTGGGCCGGCGATCGACCCTTCGATCAGCTCTTCGGCGACGTTGAGCAGGTAGCCGAACGCGGCCAGGCCGACCATCGATGCGGCGCCCTTGAGCGCGTGGATCAGTCGATACGCCTCGTGCGTGGCGGACCGATCGGACGGATCGCGCTCGGCGGCGTCGAGCGCGTCGAGAATCGCCGGCAGGCTCTGCCGGAATTCGTCGGTGAACGCGGCGACGGCGGTCGCCTCGAGAGATATCGTCATTCCCGTACCTCGACCGGCCTGGCGCCCCTGCGCTGAAACGCGCGCACGCCGCCGACGCTGACTGGCTCGAGTCCGGGCGGACGCTCAGTGGGCGCTTCACCCGGGCCGAGCAGCAGGTACCCGCCGAGGGTGAGACGTGACGCAAGGAGCGCGACGGCCTGGGTCACGGCGGCGGGCGAGAAGTAGATCAGCACGTTGTGGCAGAAGATCACGTCGTGGTTCGGCGCTGAAGGCGTCGCTGCCTCGACGAGGTTGGTGGCCATGAAGCGGACACGCTGGCGCAGTTCGTCGGTGATCTCGTACTCCGCCCCCGGTCCCACGCCGACCGCGCGCAGGAATCGCTGCCGGTATTCCTGGGGAACGGTCGCGACGGCGCGTGGGCCATAGCGGCCGCGCCGTGCGATCTCGATCGCGTGGCGGCTGATGTCGCCGCCCCAGACCGTGAATTCGCCCTGCAGCGCCCTCGTCATCCATGGCGAGCATGGCGAGCGAGTACGCCTCCTGGCCGGTGGAACAGCCCGCGCTCCAGAAGTTCAGACGGCCACCGCGCACGCGCGCACGCGTCTCGCGCAACTCCGGCAGGATGTGCGTCCGGAGCGCGTCGAACGACGGCGGGTGGCGGAAGAACGACGTCTCGTGATTGAGCAGCCGTTCGACCAGTGCATCCCACTCCGCGCCGCTTTCGGGCTTGACGAGCAATTGGTAGTACGCGTTCTCGTTGACCACGCCGCGCGCTCTCATCTGGTCGCGCACGGTGCCAATCACGTCCGGCAACCGGGCGTTCCTGAACGCGATGCCACAGCGGCGCAGAATCAGGTCGCACCACGTCTGCGGAGCGATGACGTCGCTGACACTCTTCGCAGCAACCTCTGCGTGTGTCCCGGAAGACGTGTCGAGAGCGGACTTCTCCATGGTGCAACCCGACTACCGCGTCGCCGTCCCGCACGTCATCGCGAGGCCACCAGCCGAGGCTGGTTGAACTCGCCGAGGTCGACTCCCGTCGCCGGCAGCTTGAACCGCGACACGTGGCGTTCAGGTTGTCGACCAGCAGCGTGAGCGAGTTGATCGCGGCGGCCGTCTGCTTGGTGCCGGCGGCGGTGTTTCTCGTGACCGTCGACATCTCGTTCATCGACTTGGCGACCTGCTCCGAGCCTCGCGCCTGCTGCTGCGCGGCGTCGGAGATCGCCTGGATCAGCTCGGCGAGCCGGTTCGACACGGTCTGAATTTCGGAGAGGGCGACGCCGGCTTCGTTCGCGATGTTCGATCGGTTGATGACTTCGCGCGTCGTGTCTTCCATGGCGGTCATCACTTCGGCCGTCTCGCTCTGCGTCGCCTTGACCAGGATGCCGGCGCGCTTCGTCGCCTCGGTGGCGCGATCGGCCAGACGCTCGACTTCGTCGGCGACGATGGCGAACCCGCGCCCGGCCTCGCCCGCCATCGCCGCCTGAATCGACGCGTTCAGCGCGAGGATGCTCGTGCGGTCGCCGATGTCGCCGATGAGCTCGACGATCTCGCCGATCTCCTGCGAGCTCTCGCCGAGCCGCTTGATGCGCTTGGCCGTCTCCTGCACCTGGTCGCGCACCGCCTTCATGCCTTCGATCGTCCTCGTCACGGCGCGCGTGCCGTGCTCGGCGTTGGTTCGCGCCTCCTCGGCGACACTGGCCGACGAAGACGCGTTCTCCGACACGTAGTGAATCGATGCCGCCATCTCCTCAATCGCCACCGACGCCTCGACGGCCTGCGCCGCCTGGTCCTCGCTGCCGGTCGCCAGCTTTTCGGTGACCTCGCGCAGCTCGCCAAGCGCCGTGCTCACCTGGCGCGAGGCGGCCTGGACCTGCCCGATGATCTGTCGCAGCTGCCCGATCATGAAGTTGAAGGAGTCGGCGACCGCGCCGGTCACGTCGGCGGTCACCTCGGCGTGCACCGTGAGGTCGCCCTCCGCGACGCCGCTGACCTCCTCGAGCAGCTTCGTCACAGCGGCCTGCATCTGGTCGCGCTCGGTGCGCGAGTGGACGAGGGTCACGGTGCTGTCGAGCATCAAGTTCAGCGACCGCGCCACGTTGCCGAGCTCCGTGTCGCTCGTATTCGGCACGCGGCTGTTCAGGTCGCCGACCGCCACCGAGTCGCACACGCGCGTGATCGCCTCGGCCTCGGCGACGATCGGACCGTAGACAAAGAACCGGAGCGATGCCAACGCCAACAGGAGCCCGACGATCAGCACGCCGCCGATCTCGACGTAGCCCAGACTGACGTCGCCCTGGACGGCGGCCCCGCCGGCGTCCATCTGCGCTCGATAGCGCACGAGCTGCTCGCCGGCCTGGCGCTCGAGGCGATCGAACGCGTCCCGCATGGGCCTGGCTTCGGCGCCCGTCGTGTCGATCGTGGCGATCCCTTCGCTGTCGATCCGCGTGAGCACGGCCGTGAACTCACGTTCGTAGGCGGCGAGCGCGATCCGAAGCGAAGCCGCGGTCGGCCGCGCGTCCGGAACCTCCTCGATCTCGACCAGCCGCTGGCCCGCAAGCGCGTACGCCCCTTCCACGACTGCAGGTCGTCGCCGGTCGGGCGCGACCGCGAGGCGTTCAGGAAGTAGGTGCGCTCGTACTGCGCGAGCGTGCCCACGTGCCCGACAAACTGCGCCATCTCGCCGGCCAGGCGGGTGTCTCCCAGCACAAGCCGCTGGACCCCCTGCCTGATCGCTCCCAGTCTCCAGAGCGCGACCCCGGAGCTGGCGGCCAGACATGGCGACCACGAATCCGACAGTGAGAATCAACCGCGTTTTGATCTTCAGCGTTCTTCGCATGATGAATCCTTGTCTGCCCCGAAGCGACCCTTCGGCGTGTCGCGTTCCCGTTGTCATGGCCGTCAGGCCCCCGTCTGTGCGTCTTGGCGTTCTTCTTCTTTGGGCTCGTCGAACTGCCGGATGTCGGGCGAGCGCAGGAACCCTTCGAGGTCGAGCACGGCGACCAGGCGTTCGCCGATCACACACACGCCGCTCAGATGCGCCGCCAGCGGTCCTTCGAGCGGCGATGCCGGCGACCTGATCTCATCGGGCGACACAGCCACGATCCGGTCGACCGAGTCGACCAGCAGGCCGGCCGAGAACTCTTCGTCGAGCAAGCGGACAACGAGCATCCGCCCGGTGTTCGGCAAGGCGGCGTCCAGCCCCAGGAACGTCCGCATGTCGATCACCGACAGGATGTCGCCCCGCAGGTTCGTGACGCCGCGCATCCACGCCGGGACATGCGGCACCGGCGTGATCTTCGGCACCCGCTCGAGCTCGGTCACGAACGCCTCGAGCACGGCATAGTCGGCGGACGCAATCGAGAGCAGCACGTACCGCTTCCCCTGCACGGCGTCCTTCGCCGCGCCGCGGGCCACGGTGGCCATCACCGCGGCGGGCCTCCCGAGTTGCCTGTCGGCCGCCGCGACCGCTTCGTCGAGCGTCGCCGTCGAACCGAGCGCGACACCATCCATCAGAAATACCTCGCGACTGCCGCGAGCAGCGTCCGCGTCCGGATAGGGCTTGGCGATGTAGTCGTCGGCGCCCTGCTTGAGTCCCCAGAACCGGTCGCTCTCCTGGCTCTTGCTGCTCACGAGGATCACCTTGATGTCGCGCGTCTCCGGCGCGGTCTTCAGTTGCCGCAGAACCTGATAGCCATTCATTTTCGGCAGGATGATGTCGAGCACGATGAGCGGCGGCCGCTCGGCGGCGACCTTGTCGAGCGCGTCCTCGCCATCAACGGCCGTCGTCACGGAATAGCCCTCTCTCTGCAGGAGAGTCGTCACCAGTTGACGATCCGTAGGACTGTCATCGACGACCAGTACGTGTTTCTTCATGAAGTCTCCCTTGATGCTCAGGCTTCGACCTCGCGCAAGGCCGTCCACAGCCCGTCGACAAACAGCCCGAAGGTGGCCCGCCACTCTTCGCGTTCCCGGGATGCATGGAAAAAGGTCCCGGCGGCGTTGCCGTAAAACGTCAGGACGTCGATCAGCGCGCGACTGAGGTCGAGAAACAGCTGCTTGCGGTCTTCCGTGGCGCTGCTCCAGGTCTTCAGCACGCCCGCCGCCGTGGAGACCGAGATTCGCTCCTGGTCCTCGCCGAACAGCTGTGTGTAGGGCTGCGCTTCCGCGAGGCGTGGCAGCACGCGCGATGGCAGCACGTCGGGATCGGTGCACCGTGCGGTGACAATCGCGACCATCGAATTCACCACAGTGGCCACCAGGAGCAACGCCGGTACGGCGCCGCTCTCTATCTGGCGCTCTTCGAGTCGCACCTTGTCCTGCTCGAGCCGCGTGAGGCGCGTGAGCAGATCGTTAAGGAGCTTCTCATCGGCGCTTTCATCCGTTGCCGCCGGGCCCTTCGCCGACGAGGAGCCGCTCTGCCGACCTGAGTCCGGCGACGTGACGAAGCTCGCCAGCCGCTGACTGATGGTGCGCGGTTGCTGATCGCCATCGCGCGCGAGCCGGAACCGGCCGTCGGGCCAGCCGAGCAGTTCGTACACCGCCTCGTCGCCGACGGCCTCGCCGGCCATCGCGTGGACGAGGGAGCCCTCGCAGAAATACACCGCCCCTTGCGCGCCCTCTCGCTGAAGGCGCACCACGGCCGTCGATCCCTCCCTCGTGAGGGCCAGGAACAGGCTCGGAAGCGTGAGATCAATGAGGTCGCCTTCAACCATGGACGACCTCGGCGGACCGTTCGCAGTACGTGGTCACGACGGCCAGCACGTCCGGCGTTTCAAACGGCTTCGTCAGATATTCCGTCGCGCCGGCCATGTGGCCTTTCACCTTGTCGAAGAACGCACCCTTGCCCGAGAGCATGACGACCGGAACGTTTTCGGTGCGCGGATCCTGCTTGATCCGCTTGCACACTTCGTAGCCGTCGAGCTTTGGCATCGCGATGTCGAGCAGGATGAGGTCGGGCACGACCTGGATGAGGCGCTCGATCGCCGATTCACCGTCAGGTTCCGCGACGACCTTGTAGCCGGCGCGTTCGAGCGTCAGGCCAAGAATCTTGCGGATCGTCGGGCTGTCGTCGACGATCATGACCGTGCGGCGCGACGAGCCATTCGACGGCGCCGCGGGTGTCGCCGCCACCAACGGAGCCGGCGGCTCGGCAACAGCGGCAGACAACGCCGGCGCTCCATCGAGCGGTGCGCTCTCGGGCACCGCGACCGGCGGCTGCGCCTCGGCCCACGGCTCTCTCTGCGGGACCGGCTCGGCAACGCTCTCCAGCTGCGCGGCCGGCTCGGCAACCCACTCCGGCTGCGGGGCCGGATCGGCAATCCATTCCGGCTGCGGGGCCGGATCGGCAATCCACTCCTGCTGCGGGGCCGGATCGGCAATCCGATTCCAGCTGCGCGGCCGGCTCGGCAACCGACTCCAGCTGCGGGGCCGGATCGGCAACCCATTCCTGCTGCGCGGCCGGCTCGGCAACCGACTCCAGCTGCGCGGCCGGCTCGGCAACCCATTCCAGCTGCGCGGCCGGCTCGGCAACCGACTCCAGCTGCGCGGCCGGCTCGGCAACCCTCTCCGGCCGCGGGGCGGGAGCGGCGAGCGCGAAGGCATCGAGCGCCGAGTCGAGCTGCGCGGACGGCTCGTCGGGAGGATCGAGGGGTGCAAAGGCGTCGGCCCGCGAGTCGAAGCGGGTAAACGCATCATCCGGTGGCTCGACCGCCGCCGGATCGAGCTGCGAACCACGCACGCGATCCATCGCGTTGACGGCGCGCTCGTCGGTCGGATTCAGCTGGTACGCGGTCTCAACCGCGCGCACCGCTTCTTCCTGATCCGATGTGGTCGCCGCGAGCCCCAGCCACGACTCGACGTCGCCGCCGGTCAGCGCAATGGCTTCGCGCCACCGCTCGCACGCGGCGTCGACGAGTTCGGCGCTTGCGAGTGCCTGCGCGTCGGCGGCGAGAGCATTTCTGAGCGAGACGCGACCGCTGGCGTGGTTCGGCGCGACGCGGAGCAGTTCACGCAGCGCCTCGACCGACTCGGCTGGAGTGTCGGCCAGATTTGCGAGGGCCTGCCACACGCGCGGATCGCTCGGATCGAGCGCCGCCGCTTCCTGGAAGCACGCCCGTGCCTCGATGCGATCGGTCGAGAGCATCACCCCGCGGAGAAGCAGTGCCTGACGAAGCCGCGCGCGGATCTGCGGCTCGTCCGGCGTGATGGCAACCGCCCGCCGCAGCGCGTTGAGACGCTCGCTCTGGTCGTCGGTCAGAGCCGCGAGCGCGAGCCACACGGCCTGCGCAGCTGGCGAGATCTGCGACGCTTCGATGACAAGGGCCCGAGCCTCGGGTCGGTTGCCGGCTGACGCGACCCTGCCACCCTCGGTCAGCAGCAGCTTCGTGAGCGCCGTGCGCGCCTGCTTGTGCGAGGCGTCGATCTCCAAGACACGCCGCAAGGCGGGAATGGCCGCGTCGGCTGACGGCGAGGCAATCGCCAGCCAGAACCAGCCGACCGAATCCTCGGGCGATTCGGCCGTTGCCTGTTCCAGCAGGGGGCGCGCTCGTTCAAATTGCTGCGCCTGCGCAGCGGCAATGCCGTCACGAAGCGCTTGGGTCACTGCGGACATTCCCCACCCCATTCCCCGCCGGCCCTCGGCCGTACTGCGGGTGACTCGTTGTTCCGTGCGGCTTCAATGCGCGCGGCCAACTCCGCGAGTCCCACGGGCTTGGTCTCGTACAAGTTGACGCCGCAACGATGGGCCTCGCGCTCCGACCCCTCCGATGCATACGCGGTCAACATGACAATGAGCGCATGCGGATTGGCACGCCGGGCGCACGAGAGCACCGTCATTCCTTCGGCGCACCGATTCGGCGTGAGATGCAGGTCGGTGATGACCACGTCGTAACGGCTCCGTTCGAGGAGGAGCGTGCCTTCGATCGCGCCCGCCGCGCAGTCGACCTCATAACCAGTGAAGGAAAAGAACTCCCGCATGGCGAACACCGTGGAGGCCTCGTCCTCGACGATCAGTAGTTTCAGAGCGCCGGCCCGCGATGCCGGCGGATCGAGATTGGAAACTGGTCGCATTGGGGGTAGGTATCGCAACGTTCGTGCCCGGTGCGCCGGCCGGCGTCGTGGGGCGACAAGTGCCACTGCTGCCACACGTTCCGCTCACCAGGGGTGTGGCGGGCGCCCGCACGTTGCCGTCTGAGCGTCGGACTGGCGTCCGGTCCCTGGACGGGCGACCAGCCGCGACGCCACCGCAGGCCACCGGGCGAGTCCGGCGCGAATCGTTCAGCATCTGGACACAATTCCGCGTCTCAGACTCGATGACGCGGCGCCGGCCGCACGGCGCGTTCGTTGGGTACAGCGCGAAGACGCGTTGTGGCGGCTATTTACCGCCCGTACTCGCCGCGCGACCGGCGCCGGGTACGAACGTTGCGAGCCATCTCGTCTACGCACCGGACGTGCGCGAAGGCCGCGTCGATTGGGGACGCCATCAGACCTATGAGAAAAGCAAGGGTTCTCGTCGTAGACGACGCCATGCTCATTCGGCGCATGGTCACCGACGTCCTCGCCGCCGATCCGTCGATCGAGGTGGCGGGCGAGGCCGCGAACGGCCGTATCGCCCTGCAGAAAATCGCGCAGCTCAATCCAGACCTCGTGACGCTCGACATCGAGATGCCGGAAATGGACGGCCTCCAGACGCTGAAGGAGATTCGGAAAGCCTATCCGCGTCTGCCGGTCATCATGTTCAGCGCGCTCACCGAACGCGGCGCGTCCGACACGCTCGAGGCGCTCCATCACGGCGCGTCGGACTACGTCACGAAGCCGGCCAGCGCGGCGGGCCGCACGACAGCGCAGCAACGGATTCGCGAGGACCTCGTCCCCAAGATCAAATCCCTGTGCCGCCTGGTCACTCCTGCGCCGGCCAGCGCCGCGAAACGAGGCAGTGTCGCGCCGGCGGCGCAACGCCCGTTCGCCCTGCGTCCGGTCGGACCGGCCATCTGCGCCGATGTCGTCGTCATCGCCGTGTCGACCGGCGGGCCGGCCGCGCTGGCCGAAGTCCTGTCCCATCTGCCGACTGACTTTCCCGCTCCTATCATGCTCGTGCAACACATGCCGCCGATGTTCACGCGGTTCCTCGCCGAACGCCTGAACGCCCAGACGCCGCTCGCCGTCATGGAGGCGGTGGACGGACAGACGGTGCAGCCGGGCGTGGTGTACGTCGCACCGGGCGATTTCCACCTGACGGTCAAACGGCGGAATGGCTCGGTCGTGACTGCGCTCGATCAAGAGTCGCCTCAGAACTCGCATCGTCCGGCGGCTGACGTGTTGTTTCGTTCGGTGGCCGAGGCCTACGGTCCGCGTGGGCTGGGGCTGGTGCTGACCGGCATGGGCCGGGACGGGCTGCTCGGCAGCGAGGAAATCACGCGCGCAGGCGGCCGGGTGCTGGTGCAGGACGAGACGACAAGCGTGGTGTGGGAGATGCCCGGCCTGGTGGCAGGCGCGGGCCTGGCAGACGCCGTGCTGCCGGTTGGCGAGATCGCGAACGAGCTGCGGCGCCGGACCGCACGCAAGCACGGGGCGGCGGCCGACGATCGGGGCGCGGTGTCGGCATCGATCTCCGGCGGCGCATCTCGGCCGTGAGGCGCGACGGACGTCGCCGCACCCAGGGGGCCGATGTTGCCTCGCCTGTGCGTGCCGTGGCTCAAGGGAGAGGCATGAAGAACTGGACGATTCGCACGCAATTGGCTCTGGGGCTCGTGGGCAACGTCGCGGCCATGATCATGATCGGCGTCTTTGCCTTCACGCGACTGCAGGCGATTCAGTCCGACATCAACCGCATCGCCACCGACAGCATCCCCCGTGCGGCCCTCAGCGGAAACCTGGCCGCGTCGGTCAAGAACGAATACCTCTGGACGTTGAAGGGCGTACTGGCGCAGGCAGCGGCCGAGATGCCGAACATCGATGAGGGCTCCGCCAGGTCGAATGCGGACACCGCGACGCTTCTCGCCGATTACGAAAGGACGATCACGCAGTCCGCCGACCGGAAGAACTTCGAGGCGATCCAGCCAGTACGCGAGGCCTATCTCAAAGCCCGTGAGGACGTGTTCGCGCTCCATCGGGCCGACCGGCGCCCGGAAGCTGCGGCGGCGTTTTCGCGCAGCTTCGAGCCTGCCTACAACGCGCACCTCGCGGCGATCAAGACGCTTCAGGAGTGGAATGTCAAGACGGGACAAGAGGTTGCGGCAACGGCCGATGCCACCGCCCGCGCGGGGACGCAAAACCTCATCGTGGGGGTTCTGGTCGTGGCGACAGTTGGCCTCCTTGTCGGCTTCTTCCTTGTTCGCGCAATCACCGAGACGCTGACCAGGGCGTCGGGCGAGCTGCGGGACACCTCCGAACAGGTCGTGTCGGCGGCGGGCCAGGTGTCGACCTCGGCGCAGTCGCTGTCGCAGGGCGCGACCGAGCAGGCGGCGTCGCTCGAGGAGACGTCGGCGTCGATGGAAGAGATGGCGTCGATGACGCGCAAGAACGCCGAGAACGCGACGCAGGCGGCGGCGCTGGTGACCGACGTGGCGCGGCAGGTGACGCGACTCGAACGCGGCGCTGGGCGAGATGGTGGCGTCGATGGCCGCGATCAAGGAGTCGAGCGACAAGGTGGCGAAGATCATCAAGACGATCGACGAGATCGCGTTCCAGACCAACATCCTGGCGCTGAACGCGGCGGTGGAAGCGGCGCGCGCCGGCGAGGCGGGGATGGGCTTCGCGGTGGTGGCCGACGAGGTGCGCAACCTGGCGCAGCGCTCGGCGCAGGCGGCGAAGGACACGGCGGGGCTGATCGAGGAGTCGATCGCGCGGTCGCAGGAAGGCAGCCGGAAAGGTCGAGCAGGTGGCGGCGGCGATCGGGACGATCACCGCGAGCGTGACGACAGGTGAAGGGGATCGTCGAGGAGGTGCGCGAGGCGAGCCGGCAGCAGACGCAGGGCATCGATCAGGTGACGCAGGCGATCGCGCAGATGGAGAAGGTGACGCAGACGACGGCGGCGACGGCCGAGGAGAGCGCGGCGGCGAGCGAGGAGCTGAACGCGCAGGCCGAGGCGTCGATGCTCGTCGTGCGACGCCTCGAACATCTGGTCGGCGCCAGCACGACCCCCACCGTCGCCCGTGCGCACCGTACGAGGGAGGTGCGCGGAGGACGGCCAACGAAGCGTCCGCTGGTACGACAAGCGCCGCCGACACTGCCGTCGAAGGCCGAACTGGAGTTCCCTCTTAGCGAGACGGGCACGCATGGCCGATTCTAGAAAAGGTCCCACCGGCGCCGGCGCCCGAGGCGGACACCGAGCTCGCGACGTTCGTGGCCGACCCCGAACTCGCACGGATGTTCATCGCCGACGCCGTCGATCACCTCGGCACGATCGAAGCGACCATCCTGAAACTCGAGGCCTCGCCGACGGATCTGAAGCTCGTCAACGACGTCTTCCGTCCGTTCCACACCGTCAAGGGGAACGCCGGCGTCCTCGGGATTTCGTCGATCGAGGAGTTCGCTCACAAGGTCGAAACCCTCCTGGATCTCGCGCGGGCGGGCGGGCACGCCATGGGGCCGATCGAGATCGACCTCGTGCTGCAAGGCGGTCGATCTGCTGAAGCTCATCATCGAGGAACTGCCCGCGCGCGCCGCGGGCCAGCCGGTGACCGACGTCTCGGCCCGCCGGCAAGATCTGATGACCAGGTTCGATCAGCTGATTGCAGGAGCGACAGACCCCCCCACGCGGGGGACGCCAAGCACCCACGCCGCCGGGCCGCCGCCGCCGCCGTCGGGCGATGGCGGCGACCGGACGAAGGTGAGCCACGACGACAACCAGAGCACCGTCAAGGTGGACACGAGGAAGCTCGACAATCTCGTCGACATGGTGGGCGAATTGGTGATCGCGCAGGCGATCCTCGCCGAAGATCCGGCGCTGCTCCGCTCGGCCGACGACCGCCTCAATCGGCATCTCGCTCACGTGAAGCGGATCACGAGCGATCTGCAGCGTGACACGATGGCGATGCGCATGGTGCCCATCCGACAGACGTTCCAGAAGATGGTGCGCCTGGTGAGGGATCTCTCCCGCAAGTTCGACAAGCCGTGCTCTCTCGTGCTCTCGGGCGAGGACACCGAGCTCGATCGGAAAGTGGTGGAGCACATCACCGATCCGCTCATGCACATGATGCGCAACACCATCGACCATGGCGTCGAGCCGGCGGCGGTCCGGCAGGCGGCCGGCAAGCCACCGACGGCGGAGCTGCGGCTGAGCGCGTTTCACCGGGCGGGCTTCATCGTCGTTGAGATCGCCGATGACGGGGCCGGGCTGGATACCGACCGGATTCTCGCCAGGGGACTGGCAGCAGGGCCTGGTGCCGAGAGACTCGCAATTGAGCGTCGCCGAGATCCACCAGCTCATCTTTCAGCCCGGCTTCTCCACCGCCGATCAGGTCACCGAGTTGTCGGGGCGAGGCGTCGGCATGGATGTGGTCCGCCGCAACATCGAGGCGCTTCGCGGGCGCATCGAGATCCAGACCGTGCGAGGCAAAGGGACGACCTTCTCGATCCAACTGCCGCTGACACTGGCGATCGTCGACGGCATCCTGCTCGGCGTGGGATCCGATCGCTTCGTGATCCCGACCTTCGCGGTGCGGGAGTCGCTCCGGCCGCTGCCAGAGCACGTACAGACGATGCAGGGCCGGGTGTGCATGGTGCAGGTGCGCGACCGGCTGATTCCGCTGTTGCATCTGGGCGAGGTCTTCGGCATCCCCGGCGCGCGCCAGCGGATTTCTGAAGGCACGGTGGTCGTGTGCGAGGACAACGGCCGCTCGGTCGCGCTCGCCGTGGACGAGTTGCTCGGGAAACAGGAAGTCGTGATCAAAAGCCTGGGCGCGATGTTTCGCGACGTGCGTGGTGTCGCGGGTGGCGCCATCCTCGGCGACGGACGCATCGGGCTGATTCTCGATACGGGCGGCCTGCTCGCGCTCGTCCGGGAGACCACGTCGCAGGTCGCGGCGTGACCGGGATCGCAGCGGGCTGGGACGGAAGAGTCAAAGGAGATCGCGTATGGAAGCGACGCTGAACACACTGACCATCGAGAGCGGGCCGACTGACACTGCACGCCGTTTGTTGGATCTGGCCGGCAAATATCTGACCTTCACTCTCGGCAACGAGGAGTACGGGGTGCCCGGTGCTCAAAGTGCGCGAGATCATCAAAGTGATGGACATCACGCAAGTGCCGCAGGTGCCGGACCACGTCCTGGGAGTGATCAACCTGCGCGGCAAGGTGATTCCGGTGATCGACCTGCGCCGGAAGTTCGGGTTCTCCGCCCGCGGAGTACACCGAACGCACCTGCATCATCGTCGTCGACGTCGATCTGGCGGCGGTGACGACGGTCATGATGGGCATTGTCGTCGATTCGGTATCCGAGGTGCTGAACGTCACCGAGGCCGAAATTGACGAGACGCCTGACTTCGGCGGGCGCAACACCACGGACTATCTGCTCGGGCTCGCCAAAGTGAAGGGCACGGTGAAGATCCTGCTCGATCTCGATCGTGTCCTCGGGAACGACGGACAGTTTGGCACGCGGGCGCTCTGAAACAAGCACGCGAATGGCTGCCCCTTCATTGAACGCCGGCCTTGAGCTCTCAGATCGCGATCTGGGGACCATCACGCGCCTCGTGTACGAGAAGAGCGGCATCACGCTTCACAGCGGCAAGCGTGCGCTCGTGACCGCGCGCCTGCAGAAACTCCTGAGGCTGGGCGGGTTCGGCAGTTTCAGGGAGTACGTCCGCTACCTGCAGACCGACACCTCGGGCGGCGAACTCACGGCGATGCTCGACGCGATCGCGACCAATCACACGTCATTTTTTCGTGAGCCACAGCACTTCGAGTTCCTCGCCAACGTCGTACTGCCGCCGCTGCGGGCACGAAGCGACAGCGTGCCGATTCTCGGCTGGAGCGCCGCGTGCTCGTCCGGGGAAGAGCCGTACACGATCGCGATGACCGCGTTCGAGCAGTTCGGCGAGGACGCCGGCCGGCGCATCTGTCTGCTGGCGTCCGATCTGTCGACCAAGGCGCTCGTCCGCGCTCGGGCCGGCGTCTACAAGACCGAGCGCGTCGCGGGTTTGCCCCGCCACCTTGTCCAGAAGTACTTCGATCGGCGGCCCACGCTGCCGCGCGGGACGATCCAGATTGGGGAGCCGATCCGGCGCGTGGTCGAGTTCCGGCAGCTGAACCTGCTCGATCCGCCTCCACCAGGGCGGCCGCTCGACTTCATCTTCTGCCGCAACGCCCTGATCTACTTCGACCATCAGGTGCAGCAGCGGGTGATCGAGCGGCTGGAAGGGCGACTGGCGCCGGGCGGGTACCTGTTCACGTCACACTCCGAGAGCCTGAACAGCCTGAGCCACGGCCTGACCTGGGTCGCGCCTGCCGTGTACCGACGGGGAGACCTGTGAAGGGCATGGCCGACTCCGCCATCGCCGAGACGCTCTGCTCTCCCCGCCGGCTGGTCATCGGCATCGGCGAGCTGGCGGTGTCGAACAGCCCGGGCGACGTCATCGTCACCCACGCGCTCGGAAGCTGCATTGCCGTCTGCGTGTTCGATCCGGTGGCGTTGGTCGCCGGCATGCTGCACTTCCTGCTGCCCGAGGCGAGCATCAACCCGGAGCGCGCGCGGCAACAGCCGGCGGTCTTCGCCGACACGGGCATCCCGCTGCTGTTCCAGACGGCCTACCAGTACGGGCTCGTCAAGCGGCGAGCGATCGTGAAGCTCGTCGGCGGCGCGGAAATGCAGACGACCGGCGCGGCGTTCAACACCGGGCGCCGCAACGCGCTCGCGGCGAAGAACCTGCTCTGGAGGAACGAGCGTGTTCGTGTCGGGCCAGGAGATTGGCGGCACCGACGCCCGGACGCTGCACCTGTCGGTCGCGAACGGCCGGCTACAACTCTTCAACGGCCACACGTATAAGGAGCTCTAGTCATGCGGATCCTGATTGTGGACGACTCGGCGATGATGCGGGCCATGATCAAACGGGTGATCAAGCTCGCCGACGTGCCGGTCGACGCGATCTTCGAGGCCAGCAACGGCGCCGAAGGGCTGGCGCTCCTCGAGAAACACGACATCCAGCTGCTGCTGACCGACATCAACATGCCGGTGATGAGCGGCGCCGAGATGCTGCGTGAAATCGCGTTGAACGACCGCTGGCGCGGCCTGAGCCGCGTGATCATTTCAACCGACGGTTCGACCGCGCGCCGCGAGGAGGCCGCCGACCTCGACGTGCGGTGTTATCTTGAAAAGCCGTTCAGCCCGGAGGTGCTCAGAGATGTCCTCAACGAAGTTGCCGACAACGATCTTGCCGAAACTGAGCGAGCCTGAGACCCTCGCCGCGATCTTGGTGGCCGTCCGAAGCGTCGCCGAGCAGAGCTTCTTCGCCGTCGCCGAGCAGCGCGACGACAGCACGTTCCGTGCGCTCGCTGACGAGACGAGCCGGTGGCTCGTCGCGACGGTCCGATTCACGGAGGGGCCGTTGGCCGGGTCGATGTCATGCACGCTGCCCGAGGATCTCGCGCACGCGCTGTTCGACGCCTTCACCGGCCGCGATCCGGCGGATCCGGCGCCGGCGGACGATCAGGTCAACGATCTGGTCGGTGAGTTCTCGAACATGGTGTGCGGTGCGTGGCTGACGCACGTGGCGAGCCACCAGACGTTCGAGCTGAGCCATCCGGTCGTCGAATCGGCTCTTGCGCCCGCCGAATCAGGCGGCCTGCGACTGCTCGTCGCCATCGACGACCAGCCGGTTGCCGTCGATCTGTGTCTGCAGCCCGTGCCGCAGGGCGTCGCGACGTTCGCGCAGGCCTAGGGCCATGGGTGTGCCGGTTCGCAAGACCCGCGTCCTCATTGTCGACGATTCCGCGATCGTCCGGAGGATGCTCTCCAACGCGCTGCAACACGAGCCCGACATGGAAGTCGTCGGCCTCGCCTCGGATCCGTTCGTGGCGCGCGACCTCATCCTGCAGCACAAGCCTGACGTCCTGACGCTCGATCTCGAAATGCCGCGTATGGACGGTCTCACGTTCCTGCGCAAGCTGATGGTGCATCACCCGATGCCGGTCATCATCGTGAGCTCGTTGACGCAGACCGGATCGGCGGCGAGCTTCGAGGCGCTGGCCGCCGGCGCGATCGACGTGATCGCCAAACCGGGCGGGCCGTACTCGGTCGGCGACATCGCCGACAAGCTGAAGTACCGCATCCGGGCGCTTCGCACCGGACGGGCCGTGCGCTTCGCGCGGATGCGCCCCCCAACCGGCCCGCTCCCGGCCCCGGTGAAGCTCGCGCACGCCAACGGCCTCATCGTGATCGGCGCCTCGACCGGAGGGACGCAGGCGATCGAGACGCTGCTGACACGACTGCCCGCCGATGGTCCGCCGATCCTGATCGTGCAGCACATGCCGGCGCACTTCACGAAGGCGTTCGCCGGACGGCTCGACTCCGTCTGCCCGATGAGCGTCGTCGAGGCGGCGGACGATCAGCCGCTGAAACGCGGCGTGGCGTACATCGCGCCCGGTGATTTCCACTTGCTCGTCGGCGCGCGCGGTGTCGAGCTGCGGACCGTGCTGCACGCCGGGCCGCCCGTCCACTACCAGCGCCCGTCGGTCGACGTCCTGTTCCACTCAGCCGCCACACTGCGAGGCGTGCAAGTCGTGGCGATGTTGTTGACCGGAATGGGTTCCGATGGCGCCGACGGCATGGTGACGCTGCGCCAGGCCGGCGCGATCACGATTGCCGAAGCCGAGCAGTCGTGCGTGGTGTTCGGCATGCCGGCCGAAGCGATCGCCCGCGGCGGAGCGATGCACGTGGCGACGTTGCTCGCGATGCCGCGACTCATCGCCGACTCGTTCAGCAACAGGCGAGCCGGTCGCAGTTCCGGTCCGACGGACTCGCTCACGCCGGCGACAGGGTCCTCGGGTCGCGAAGCTTGAGCTTCTGATACAGAGAGCTCCTGGGAATCCCCAGGCGCTTGGCCGCCCGCCCGACACTTCCCTCTTCTTCCGCAAGCACGCGCTGAATATGGAGCCACTCCACTTCCTTGAGCGTTCCGGCGTTCGATGAGGGCGAAGGCCGCCTGACGGAGGCGTTCAGCCGAAAGTCCGGCGGCCGCAGCACGGGCGAGGTGGCCATGAGCATCGCGCGCTCGAGCACGTTGCGCAATTCGCGGATGTTGCCAGGCCACGAGTGGGCGACAAGCGCCTCCAGGGCGTCGGCTTCGACGCGCGGCGCCGGCCGCCGGATCTCCCGCGCCAGTTGCTGCACCAGTTGCTGCACGAGGTCCGGAATGTCCTCCTTGCGATGACGCAACGGCGGCAGCCGCAGGACGAGCGTGTTGATCCGGTAGTAGAGGTCCTCTCGGAACCGCCCTTCGTCGACGAGCGCCGCAAGACTCTTGTTGCTCGCCGCGACGAACCGGACGTCGACGCGACGCTCGCCGATGTCGCCGAGTCGCCGGAAGCGCTTCTCCTCGACGATCTTCAACAGCTTGGGCTGCACAGTCAGGTCGGTGTCGCCAATCTCGTCCAGGAACATCGTGCCGCGGTGCGCCGCCTCGACCAGTCCGGGCTTCGAGGCCGTCGCCCCCGTAAACGCCCCTTTCTCGTGGCCGAACAACTCCGATTCGAGCAGGTCGCGCGGGAGTCCCGCGCAGTTGAGGTCGATGAACGACTCGCTCGCGCGCGCGCTCGCGCTGTGGATCCAGCTCGCCAACATGCCCTTGCCGGTGCCGGTCTCGCCCTCGATGAGAATCGGCGCGTCGCACTCGGCCGCCGTGCGCACATCGCGCGCCAGCGCCCTGACGGCGGGGCTGCGGCCGCCGAGCAGTCCGTCCTCGCCAGGCGCGTGGCGCGACTGGGTGGCCAGGACGCGACGGCTGTTCTGCTGGTGCTCGATCACACGGTCCACGACGAGCGCCAGCGACGCCAACTCGATCGGCTTGGTGAGAAACTGCTCGGCCCCTTCCTTGACCGCCATGACGGCGAGCTCGATCGAACCGTGGCCCGTCAGCACCACGACCGGCACGTCGATCCCCCGCAGCTTGATGTCGCGCAGGAGATCGAGCGCCGTACCGTCGGGAAGCGCGTAGTCGACGAGCGCCAGGTCGGGCACCTGCGTCTGGAGGAGCGTCATCGCGGCCGCCAGCGTGTCGGCCTCCTCGACGTCGTAGCCGTACGCCTCGAGATAGGTGCGCACGCCCAGCCGCGTGCCGGAGTCGTCCTCGACAATCAACAGTCGACTCTTCAACATGCTGGTTGATACTCTCCCGCAGCGGCAGCCTTCTCCCGGTTGCTGAGAGGAACAATGACCGTCATCACGGCCCCTCCCGTCGGACCGTTCGCCGCCGTCACCCGCCCATGATGCTCGTCGACGATCCGCTGGCTGATCGCAAGCCCGAGCCCGAAACCTCCCGCCCGCCGACTGAAGAACGGCTTGAACAGCTGCGGCAGATCTTCGGGCGAGATGCCGGGCCCACGGTCGCGGACGACTACCTGAAGCGCCGGGTTCGCGGAACTGGGCGCCATGCCGACTTCGATCTCCACTTCGGCGTCCGCAGGCGAATGCTGGATCGCATTCTGAATGAGGTTGACGAACACTCGCTCGAGGCGGGGCGGAATCATTCCCACTTCGGCGTCGGCGAGGATTGACGTCACAAGGTGCACGCGCCGCGCCTTCGCCTCCGGCTGGCATGCGCGGACGGCAGCGTGCACGGTGCCGCTCAACTGGCGCGGCTCGAAGACCTCACTCGAGGGCTTGCCGAACTCGAGGAGGTCGATCATCAGCGTCTGCAGCCGCGTCACTTCGCGACGCAGTGCGTCGGCAAACGGCGTCGGATCGCGGCGAGGCTGCTGCGCCCAGGCTTCCACGAGAGAAGAGATGGCGAACAGCGGATTGCGAACCTCATGGGCAAAGCCCCCCGTCAGCGCGCCGAGCGCCGCCATGGTCTCGGCGCGCCGCACCGAGTCCTGCAGTTCGAGAAACGCCGTAATGTCCCTGGCGATCAGCAGCACGGCCGAATGCGCGGGATCGGGCAGCGGCCGGGCCCAGAGCTCCCACGTGCGAGCGCTCGCGGGGTTGTGCGCGCGACCGGTCACGATGGCGTTGCGGGCGAGCGCGTCGCGCCCCAACTCGAGCGCGTCGTTCCAGGGCGGGTACCTTCGCCAGCCGAGCGCTCGGTTGACCGACCCAGACCAACCATGATCCGCCGAGCGACTCCGCCGCCGCGCGGTTGATGCGGAGAATGTTGTCGCTCGCGTCAATCAGAATGAGTGCGTCATCGATCGCATCGGCCGTCGTGCGCCATTGGCGCGCCGCCAGTTCGAGTTTCGCGTTGAGCGCGGTCAGCTGGGCTTCCCTGATCGTGGTCATCTGGCGCCGCCTCTCACCCGTGTGAGGGTCGTGCCGGTCAGCGACACCGCTTGCTCAGCTGCAGGGCCCGGAATAGCTCCGCCGAGCCGGTGTCCACGTTCTGGACAAGACGAAGCGCTAACCGTCCACATGCTCATCAAGTCAGATCCGCTTTATCGGATCGGATGTAGCATTTCGTTACAGGCGGCTTCGCAGACCGCGATCTCCGGCGGAAACGGCTAGTCGCGACGGATCTCGGACGCGGTCCCGTGCAGTTTCGTGAACAAGCCGGGAACTACCCCGACGAAGGAACGGAGAGGGGCCCCGAGAGGAGATGCTGTCGGTTTCCTCGGCGATGCCGCGTCGGCGACTCTCCGAGCGCCGCCCACGGTTCCACCGACCATTTGTTCGAGTCGGCGAACGACGGCCATCGATGCCTCGGCCTGCGAGTTGAGCTCTTCGCTCGCGGCGGCACTCTCCTCCGCCGTCGCTGCCGTTGTCTGCGTGACGCTCTCCATCTGCGCGATGGCCTGGGTCACCTGATCGATCCCCTGCGTCTGCTGCTTGCTGGCCTGACGCACCTCTTCAACCATGCCTTTGACTCGAACCACGCTCCCGGTAATCGCGGCGATGGACTGCACCACCTGCTCGACCTTGCCGGTGCCTTCCTGCGACCGCGCGATCGACTCCTCGAGCAGGACGGCCGTGTCCTTCGCGGCCTGCGCGGACCGCTGCGCCAGGTTCCGCACTTCGCCGGCGACCACCGCGAAGCCCATGCCCGCCTCGCCTGCGCGTGCCGCTTCGACCGCGGCATTCAGGGCGAGGATGTTCGTCTGAAACGCGATTTCGTCGATCGTCTTGATGATCTTGGCGACTTTGTTGCTCGACTCCCTGATCGCGGTCATCGACGTCACCATATGGGCGAGCGCCGTGTTCGAGTCGTTCACTTGCTGCGCCACGTCGGTCGTCAGGACGGCGGCCTGAGCCGCATTCTCCTCGTTTTTGCGCGTCATCGACGCCATCTCCTCCATCGAGGCGGAGGTTTCCTGGAGCGACGCGGCCTGATAGGTGGCGCCCTGTGACAGCCCCTGCGCGGAGGTCGCGACTTGCCCGGCCGCCGCCACGACGTGCTCGGTCCCCTCGCGCAGCTCCTGCGACTGGCTCCGCAGCGACCGATTGACGCTGACGACGCTTCGTACGACGAGGCCCGCCACGGCCAGCGCCACGAAGACACTGCCAAAGACCATCAGCCGGACCGATTCGGTCTGCGCCTTGCCGGCATCCAGATCGGCCTGGAGAGACTCCTGCTCGCGGCCGACGATCTCATCGGTGGCCGCACGACTTTTCGCCTTGAACGCGTCACCGCTCTTCATGGCCGCCTTCGCGGCTTCCGCGGGGGCACCGGCAGCGATGAGCTTCGCGACGTCCTCGTTCGCCCGCATCCAGCCGTCAAGGTCGGACACGAGATCGGTCACGGCGCTGCGGTCCGCCTGGGACCTCGCTTCGGCCTTGAATAGTTCGATGCTGCCAGTGACCTGCGCGCTGGCTTCGGCGACCGAAACCTTACGCGCCTCGACCATCGCAGGATCGTTCATGAAGCCCGCCACGATCATCGCGGGCTGACTCGCGTACAAGCGTTCCAGTTCGGTTTCGATTTGGAGCACCAGCCCCAGCCGCTTTGCTGTATGGTCGCCCGTGTTGACGAGGCGTTCCTCGAGCGATCGACCAACCGACAGCGACAGGGCGGCGATGGCAAAGATGAGCATCAGCAACGCTCCGACGCCGGTAAACAACCGGCGTCCGATTGTCCAATTCTTCATCTTCTTCATCGGTCCTCACTCCGTCCAACAGTGTCGCGCCGGCCGTCGGCGCCGACAGACGCACAAAAGAGTTCTGCCTTTCAAGCAAGGTGCGCGCCCGCCGGACACTCGGGAAGCGAGTAGCCATAACGTGCCGCTGCACTATAGGTTCCGGCCAGCCCGGCATCGGACGAGAGGCGATGAGGTTAGGGCGGGCCGTCTGGAACTCAGACTCGCTTCCAGGTGCTGGACTGACGCGAGCACCTCATCTTCCGCCGATCCGAAGCTGTCCCTGGACCGACGCATGTCGGCGTGAATCGGCAAGTCGGTCCGCATCAAGGGCGAGGTCATCAGCGCCGAGGACCTGACCATCAACGGCGAGTCGAGAGGACGATTGCGCTCGGCGAATCGCCAGCCCCTTCTCGATCGCGCGGCCGGCTCCCGATCACGCCGCCGGCACGTTACCCTGTATACTGACCGTGAGTGGCGCGCCCTCCGGGCGAGAATTGGCTACTCGATGATCCGATTACTCGATTATCCAATTCGTGAGTGGCAAGGCGCCTGTAGCTCAGCTGGATAGAGCGACGGTCTCCGAAGCCGTAGGTCGCAGGTTCGACTCCTGCCGGGCGCACCAACCTCCGCTCACTTGCCAACAAATGCGTGAGCTACGGTTGGCAAGCCAGGCGGACCTCATTCACAATCTCCGCTACTACTACCGACGAACGAGCAGTCCCGCGTTCGACCAGAATCGATGTGCTAGAATTTGAAGTTCTTTGCGCAGCCTGATTCGCCCTCGGGCCGGTAGCTCAATTGGCAGAGCAGCAGACTCTTAATCTGCGGGTTGTGGGTTCGATTCCCACCCGGCTCACCACGTCTCGCGTTGCTCGACGTGGCTTCGCCCGGTGATTCTCAGGCGCTCAGGCTTCGGCCTTCGGCCTCGCCTTTCGGGCACGATTCCCACCCGGCTCACCAACCTTCGCTTCATGCTTGCCAACTGCGTGAGCTACGGTTGGCAAGCCATAAGAAGGTTGTCCACCGTAGCCTTGGCGAAGGTGGACCGAGATGGCTTCGGCCACGCAGCTGCTTCTTTCGGCCTCGCCTTTCGGGCACGATTCCCACCCGGCCCACCACGCTTTCATCAGCACTCTCAGACGGCGCCAAGTAGTTGACAAATGGTGCCGTTGCGGCGGTTCGATATCGATTTCCGTCGTACGCAGTTCCTTACGCCGCGCTCATTGTTGGACCTCTCAGGACACCGCTTCATCCGCGAGCGTTTTCGACTTGCAGCTTAGCGTTCCCGAACCGCGCCAACCACCGCCCTTTGTGGCGCCCCCCTCGCGGCGTCAGCCGTTCGCTTGAACGGCTCGCGAAACCAAGGGGAGAAAGGCGACTCTCGCATCGCCCGTCTCGCCTCTCAATCACCTCGCCTCTCCGTCAGTTGACAGACCCTTCGATCCGCCCTAGGCTGGCTTCATGAACCTTCAAGTTCCACCTGAACTCGAAGCCAAGTTGACCCGCCTGGCTGCGGAGACAGGACGCACCGTCGACCAGGTTGCGATCGAGCTCCTGGCGAGTTCGATCGACCACGACGAATGGTTCCGCCGCGAGGTCGAGAAGGGCCGCATCTCTGCGCGTGAAGGCCGGCTGCTCGACCACGACGAAGTCGCCGCCCGGATGGACGAGCGCTATCGCGGCTGATGCGCGTCCGCTGGACTACGGACGCTGCGGACGACCTCGATCGCATCTGCAACTTCATCGCCGAGACCAGCCCCGCTTCGGCCCGCCGCGTAGCGAAGACGATCGTCGAAGGCATCGCCTCACTCAATACGTTTCCGAACCGCGGACGGCCAGGTCGAATCGAACACACTCGCGAGTTCGTATTCGCGCCTCTGCCCTTCGTCGCTGTCTACGAAGTGCACGAGGAAGTTCAAGTGCTGCGAATCCTCCACGGCGCGCAGCAATGGCCGTAAACATCACGACAGATGTCCCAGGAGCTTCGAGCGTACCGCCCAACGGCGGTCGATAACCAAGCTGCGCACGTTGATTCATTTGCCTGGGACGGACACACGGGCTGGCAAACGCTTGACGTCGGCGACCCGTCAAGGAACAGAACCTGCGAATCGCTGGGATCGATCGCCACCGCGTAGATGGCGGTGTTCCAGGGTCGGTGACGAATGTGGGCGCAATCCTGGCGTGCCCGGGCCGGCTGGCATCCGCGACTGTGCCGGATCGCATCACGAGGGGTTCAGAGCTGGAACGTGCTCGAGGTGGTCCAGCCGCCGAACGTTCAAGGCACGCGAGCACGTCGAGAGAGCAATCGTTACCGGGCTGTGGGCATGTGCGCATGTTCCGACGGCAGCGGCGGGGGCGGCTCACCCGGCCGCGACACCTGCACCGCGCTCATCAGTCCGCCCTCGGCGTGATCGAGGATGTGGCAGTGATACATCCACGACCCCGGCCGGTCCTCGAAGCGCACGATCAGCATGAGGCTGTCCTTGAACGGCACGCTCACCGTGTCCTTCCACCGTAGGGGCCGCCGTGGCTTCCCGTCCTTCTCGAGCACCTGGAAGGAGAAGCCGTGCAGGTGCAGCGGGTGCGACCAGGGGGTCGTGTTGTTGATCGTCCAGATCTGAGTCTCGCCCACCGTGGCCTTGAGCGGCGGGATCTTGTCGAGCGGCTTGCCGTTGATCGTGTAGATGAACAACCTTTCCGGGGATGTCTGGGTGATGCCGAATTCCATTGTGACGCGCGTGGCGCCGGCCTGGCTGAGCGGCTCGATCGTGCGCGTGACCTTCGGCAGGGGCGCTGCCCGGGGGGCGGATGTGCCCGTCATCACCACCTCGAAGAGGTCCTCGTCCACCCGCGCTTCCACGCTGCCGTAACCGCGGTTGAACAGCCTCGCCTTGATGGCATAGGCGCGTCCAGGCGCTGCCGTTGGCGTATAGAAGACGTCGGCCCGCTCTCCCGGCGCCACCACCAGGAATTCCAGTTCCTCGGCATACTCCTGTGCGCCGGAGTCGTCGCCGACCTTCGTGAATCGCATCCCCTCACCCGGGTCGAGCGCGAAGTAGCGGCTCTTGGCCGTGTTCACCACGCGCCAGCGCTGGGTGACGCCGGAAGGAAGCGTGACGCGTGGGCGATGGCGTCCGTTGACCAGCAGCACGTTGCCCTCGCGGCCGAACGCCATGCCAGCCGAACCGCCGGTCTGCGGATCCGCGAGCGTGCCCTTCTCGGTGATCTCGACGTCGCTCAGAACCACCACGTGCTCGTCGGGAATCGTGAACGTCTCGGATGGATCGTCCACGAGGAACGCCCCGTACATCCCGAAGCCGACCTGCGCGGCCGACATCACGTGCGGGTGATACCAGTACAAACCGGCGTCAGGAACGACGAAGTCGTAGGTGAAGGTGCCACCGGTCTCCACAGGCGGCTGCGAGGCACCGGGCACGCCGTCCATCTCGATGGGCACCCTGAGCCCGTGCCAATGCACGGTCGTGGGAGCCGGAAGCTTGTTGGTGAAGTGGACGATGAGCCGATCGCCAACCTTGAGGCGAATCAGCGGGCCCGGAATGGCTCCGTTGTAGGTCCACGCTTCGAGCTGGCGCCCGGGCGATAGCTCCACACGGACGACTTCCGCCGTCAGGTTGATCTCCAGGACGTTCGGATCCGGGCTCAAGTCCGGCGCCGTTGGCAGCCCGAGTTCCGACTCCCAGTCGCCGGGAACGGCGGCTGCCGTTCCGGGTTGCTGCGCCGTCACGAGGCCGGCCAGAGCGCCGGACACCAGAATGCCGGATATCAGAACGCCGACAACCAGACCGCCGACTCGCTGAAGCATGGGCATCTCAAACCTCGCGCGCAAAGCGACTCTGTTGATTGTCGTTCAAGTCTCCTGGTGTTTCTTGAGCAAAGTGCGCGGGACCATCCCGGAGAACGTGGTAGATCATTGGCCGGGCCGCCCACGCGATGGCAGGTCACGCAGTTCGCCTTGCCGGAGAAGAGCAACGCGCCTCGTTTCTGGTTTCGTGTCATCGCGTCGCGATCGCCGCGCGCGAACCAAGGTCACCTTCATCGCGCGCATTGTCTACGCCCTGACACCGACTTGACGGCGTTGAACGACCCATCCGGAGATATCAACAAGGCCGGTCCTTACGGACCGGCCTCAGTTCAATACTCAGCGCGCCGTCGCGCTCGCGATGTTCGAGTACGGCGACCTCCCCGCGGCGTTCGACGCGGACACGCGATAGCGATAGGTCGAGCGCGACTTCACGCCCGAGTCGGTCCAGGACCGCGCCGTCGCGGCGAGCTGGGCGACAGCGACAAACCCCGTGCACGTGCTCCCGCTGCAGCGTTGCACGGTGATCGACGTCGCGTTGGTGGCGGTGTCGGTCCACGTGAGGTTGATCCTGGCGCGGGCGCTCGAGCTTGCGGCGAGGTTTGTCGGCGCGGTCGGCACGCTCGAGGCGCCCGGCGTGACGCTGATGGTTGCCGAGGTCGTGCTCGAGGCGCCGCCGTTGTCGGTCACCGTCAAGTTCGCGACGTAGAATCCAGCGACGGAGTAGACGTGGGTGATCACCGGCCCATTCCCCGAGGCGCCATCGCCGAAGGACCAGGTCCAGGTCGCGATGGTTCCGTCGGGATCCGACGACCCGGAGCCGTTGAACGCCACGCTCAGAGGCGCAGCTCCGCTTGTGGGAACGACCGATATCACCGCTGTCGGCGGTTGATTGGCCCCGCCCACCAGGATGCTCGCGATGTTCGAATACGGTGAGTACCCGCCGCCGTTGTAGGCGCGGACGCGGTAGCGGTAGCTTTGCCCGGTCACGGCCGAGTAGTCGGTGTAGCTTGGGACGTCGGGCCACTGCGTGGCGACGAAGCTCGCGAAGTTTGTGCAGCCGACGCCCTGGCACCGCTCGATAGAAAAGGCAGTCTCGTTCGACGAATTGTCCTTCCACGTGAGCTGGACCAGGAACCCGGATTGCGAGGCGGTCAGGCCGGATGGCGCGGCCGGAGGCGAAGGATTTGCCACGATGGAACCCGTAGCCGCGTTCGATGCTCCTGTGCCATCGGTCACCGTCAGCGTCGCCGTGTACGTCCCCGGATTCGTGTACACGTGGGTAGTCAGCGGCCCCGTACCGAACGCCCCGTCCCCAAACGACCATGCCCATGCGGTGATCGTTCCGTTGGGAGTCGTCGATCGGGAACCGTCGAACGACACGAGGAGAGGCGCGACGCCGGTCGACGGAGCGGCGGACATGACCGCCCTCACCACGCCCGAGACGCGGAAGCATGTGACGAACGCGTCGTAGCCACCAGTCGCACACACGTCGCCGTTCGGAAGCGCCGTGGCCCAGACCGTCGGCAGCTTGGAGAAGCCTTCCCACAGCAGCGTTCCATTCGAGCTGTACCCCGCCGTCACGCCCTGCATGTATGAGTTCCCCAATATGTCTCGAGTCACCGGGCCTCCGGTCCCGGACACGACGGTGGTGCCGTCGGCAAGGACGAACACGGCGGCTGGGATCTCGTCCCCGGAGACGGCGCGGTCGCGCCGGGCCTGCCACCGCACGGCGCCGTTGGTGTCGATGGCCACGGTCCACCAACTGGGCAATGAAGGCGATGCCCGAGTAAGGGTCGCCCATGGGGTTTCCCGTCGCCCAGAGCAGAACGCCGGAGGCGTTGTACTTGAGCAACTGGACGTCCTGGCTGCTGATCACGAGATAGGCGTTGCCCCCCGTATCGACGATGAGCCGCGACACCAGGGCCACGAGGTCCACGCGCCAACGGAGTGTCCCGTCGGAGGTGTACCGGACCAGGGTGCTTCCCCTCGCATAGCCGTGGGAGTCGACGGTGTAACCGACCGCCAGGAAATCGCCGTTCGCCGCTGCCACCACCCAGGCGCCTTCGAATGTTCCCGTCGAGGGGCTGACCGTACTCCGCCAGCGAAAGAATCCATCCGCCGTATACGACGTGACGGCCAGATCACGTCCGCCGGACGGTCCCGACACCACGGCCACGTTGCCCCAGGCATCGGAAGCGATCCGGGCCCCCTGGCCCGCGCTCTCAAGGCCCGCAGAAAGGCCCCCGGCGGTCCACAGTTCGGGCACGATAGTGGCGGCACCAGCCGGGAGGCTCATGCCGGCCACGAGCGCCGGAATCACGGCGGACCGAGCCGCCGCCAACATCAGGTGACGAACGATTCGACACACCAGTTGAGGCTGAGTCTGCATAAGTCATCTCCAATCCGCCGGCGCCGCGAGCACGAAACCGCTCGACACCGCGTTCAGCCACGCACATAGGGACCGCGTCCATCGAACAGCCTCACGCCCGGACAAAACCGGGCGTACTCAAACCGTAACGGAGGCCAGCACCCGCTGTCTGTAACGCTTGTCACGGAGGGCGAGCGTCCGCGTCGGACGCGCGCATCGACGCGTCCGCGTGAATCGGCTATGTGAGTTGAGTCACAGACGGCGTCGGGTCAGACGCCGTAGCATTCTGCCGTGCCCTTTCATGGGAGAGGGAGGTCCATATGAATCATGAGATGAGGGAGGTCTGTATGAAGAATGCGCGACGTTTCGTGGCGGCCGTGGCTGTTTCCAGTCTCCTTGGCGTCGGTCTCGCCTTCGGCGCCGCAACCACGACGGTATACGCCGCCGGGTCCGATTCGGCCAGGGCCACGAGCGTGGGCAGATTCTGCGACGCGCTCGCGACGTACATCGAAAGGCTGAAGTCGCTGCCTGAGACGCGGCTCCGGGCTTTCCTCATCGACGTCGCAGAAGCGGTCCAGGCCCATCACTGCGGCGGCTAATCTCCACGGCGCCGGCCCCGCCGAGGATACTCGACAGTAACCTCGGCGGAGGTTCCCGTTAGGAGAGCAGCGCTATCGACTCTGAACACGCTCTGTGGGACAGCCAGGAGAAACAGCTCAGTCTGCGCCGTTCCGATCGCGGGATAGGACGCCTCGCCCAGTAGCGTCACGACCGTGATGACGCAGCTTTCTCCGCGGTTGACACGGTACAGGAGGATCTCGTGGCCCTCGGGGCTGATCTTCGAGGCCCGGATGATCCCGTCGATGAGGAGCGGATAGTAAGTGCAGGGACTGCCGTCACCGAACAGCCGCTGGCCCGCGGGTGCATGGATCGGCATGGCCGTCTCTTCGACCTTCTTCAGAAGAGCAGCCGCCATCTCCCGGAGCACCGGGTAAATGCGGAGGAGTCTCGCGCGCTCGATCGGATTCAACTGGCACCCTCCCGCTGATAGACGCGCACAAAGTGGCGCCGGTGAAATCGACTGGCGTGCGGCTCATCTCAGTTCGATCAGTGTGCGCAAGACATGTGCCTAGACCTCCGGGGTAGTCGGCGCCAAACGATGGGACATACGCGGCTTTGTATCTCTTTCATCTCGTAACGGTTACACGCCACCTCTGTCCGGCTTTGGGGCATCTTCAGCGCGGGTTCAGAAGGTTCCGATTTCAAGAAACGTAAAGGGATTCGTCGCATGGTCGTCTGAGGCCCGCTGCGTAGAGCACTGATACGCATCCGGACCGGCACATGAGCGTTCACAGTGCTCGACGGAGCCCATCGATTTCGCGAAGCCACGGGACGAGCTGGTTCCAACTGGTGAAAATCCGGCTCACCAGGCGGACCTCCCCGTTTTCATGCCTCATTACTCGCCACCTAGTTGAAGTCCGTCAGACTGGATGGCAGGCGCGCCGTTCGCAGCGCATTCAGCACGGCGATCAGATCGATCACCTCCTGAGCGACCGCGCCCGCCACGGGCGACAGCAATCCGGCGGCGGCCAGGGCCATACCAATGCCACTGAGCAGCATGCCTCCGACCGCGCTTTGCAGCGCCACACGCCGCAGCCGGCGGCTCAGGTGGATGATCTCGTCAAGCGCTGACAGCGACGTGTCGATGACGACGATGCGCGCCGCTTCAGACGTGACGTCGCTGTGCTGTCCGAACGCAATCCCAACGGTCGCCGCCATCAGCGCCGGCGCGTCGTTGATGCCGTCGCCGACAAAGAGCGTCTTCGCACGCTCGGTTTCCCGCCGCACGATGGCGACCTTCTCCTCGGGCGAGGTCGCGGCGTAGATTTCGGTAATCGCCACCGACTGGGCCAGGCGCCTGACCTCTGCTTCCCGATCCCCGGACACGAGCAGAATCCGATTGAAGCCGTGCTTCGGTCCGAGATGGCTGACGAAGCCGCGGCTCTCCGGGCGCGGCACATCGTCGAAGCGATACGTCGCCGCATAGCGATCGTCGATGACGATCACGCACTCGAGACCAGTCGGACGGCTGGGCGGGAGATCGAACATCGCCGCGCGCGTTCGGCTCGTAATCAGCACGGAGGCCCCGCCGACGCTTCCCTGCAAGCCGGCGCCTGGCGCCTCGCGGACCCATGTCACGTCGGGCAGGGGAAACCGGGCGACTTCGGCGGCGCGCACGATGGCGCCCGCGAGGGGATGACGGCTGTGGCGCTCGAGTGCGGCGACAACAGGGAGTACCGCGTCGCGCGTAAACGACGGCGCGTACTCCTCCTCGCTGAGCGCCGGACGTCCGTAGGTCAGCGTGCCGGTCTTGTCGAGAATCATCGTTCTGCACACCGTCAACTGCTCGAGCGCGGCCGGATCTTTCACCACGATCCCGCGCCGGGCGGCCGCGGATATGACGCCGATGATGGCCACCGGGATGGCGATGATCAAGGGACACGGCGTGGCGACGACCACCACGCTCAGGAATCTGACTGG
The DNA here is from genome assembly GCA_963755195.1 of uncultured Acidobacteriota bacterium. GTDB lineage: Bacteria > Acidobacteriota > Vicinamibacteria > Vicinamibacterales > CAVVIG01 > CAVQJU01. Next base: position 395,370 of record CAVWIZ010000008.1, read on the forward strand.
ATCACCCGACCACCACCACGCGCCCCCCGCCACCGCGAGGGCGAGCGGCGTATACCAGGCGCCCAGCTGGTCGCCGATTCGGCGGAGGTTCGGGCGCCGCTGTTCGGCCTCCTGCATCACCCGCATGATGCGCGCGTACCGCGAGTCGGCCGCGACCCGGGTGGTGCGGATGGCCAGCGACGATTCACCGTTGATCGCGCCGGACAGCACCTGGGCGCCCGGCCCTTTCGAGATCCTGAACGGCTCGCCGGTGAGGTACGACTCGTCCATCGTGCCGTGACCCTGGATCACTTCGCCGTCCACGGGGCAGATTTCGTGCGGAAGGATCGACAGCTCGTCGCCGACGGCGACATCATTGACCGGCACGTCGCTGAAACCGGCGCCGCGCCGCCGATGCGCGATGGTCGGGAGGCGCTTCGCCAGCGCCTTCAGCACCTCGGCCGCATGCGCCATCGCATACTGCTCGAGGGTGTTTCCGCCCGAGAGCATGAGCACGACGACCGTGCCGGCCAGGTATTCACCCAGGAACACCGACGTCACGATCGAGACGCCGGCCAGATGATCCGAGCCGAACTCACCGTGCAGGCCGCGCCGGACAAGCTGCAACACCAGCGGAATGCCTCCGGCGACGAGCACCACCACCAGCGGAGCGCTGGCGCCCATTCCGGACAAACCGATGCCAAAACGAAGGATCAGGTGGCCGAGGATGCCCGCCAGAGCCACGAGCGCGGTGAGCGTCGGTGGAACCGTCAGGGGCGTGCCGACGCGTGATGGGCGGCCGTGAACGACCGCGAGACTTTCTTCACCGGCCACGCCAGCCTGAGCACCCCGATCACGACCGCGAGCACGGGGCCGGCAAGGGCCGCCAGGAACAGCGCAACGAACATGTCTTCAACCATGACCTCTCCAGTTGACGTGCGATCGCTGGCGTGAGAGGCAACTCAGGTGCCAGGACGGGCGTTGTGCGCCTGGGATATGAGGGCGACGAGGTCGTGCACTTCGAAGGGTTTCGCCACGACGCGGTACACACCGAGCGCAAGGGCGTCGCTCATCATCTCCGCCGTCCCATAGGCCGTCATCATGATAACGGCACTCTGCGGCGCCTGGCGGCGAATCGTCAAGAGCAGGTTCAGGTCGTTCGAATCCGGAAGACGGTAGTCGAGCAACACAACGTCAAACGGGCCGTCGCCGGTCAAGGCACGGACCGCCGACGCGCCGTCGGCGGCTTCGGTCACGGAATGACCGGATTCCGCAAGCACCTCCGACAGCGACCAGCGAATCAGCGGCTCATCGTCCACGACCAGTACTCGGAGGTTTGGGGAATTGTTCATAGAGCCTGGGCAATTTTTCGCGTCAAACCTCTTAACCTCCCGCGACTGACCGCGGGCTCTCAAGAAACGAGCCAATCGCCTTGGCTCCGTGGTGGCGCAATGAGCAGGAGAATTGCAGGTCCGCCGGCAAGGGACATCATGACAGCCGGACTCGTCGCGCTCTCCGTGCTGATTGGGCTCGATGGAATCTACTGGATTCTGACACGGCTCATGGCGGGCGCTGGGTTTGCCGCGGCGGCGTACGCCGCATACGCGGCGATCGCGTGGTATCGCTACGGGCGTGTCACACCTCACGTTGCCGCCGGGGACCAGGACGCGCTCCTCGATCAGTTCATGCCGATGTACGACGTCGCAGAGCGTCACCACGTCCGCATCGCCGCACCAGCGGCGATCACCTTCGCAGCGGCGGCCGAGATGTACCTCGAACAATCACCGATTGTGCGAGCCATCTTCAAGGCCCGCGAGTGGATCATGCGCAGCCATCCGGCGCGCGAGCAGGAGTCGCGTGCGTTTCTCGCCCGGATGCGTGCGATCGGTTGGGGTGTGCTGGCCGAAATCGCCGGGCGAGAGATCGTGATGGGCGCCGTGACACAGCCGTGGATGGCCGATGTCGTGTTCCGCCCGCTGCCACCGGAGCAGTTTGCCGCCTTTCACGAACCTGACTTCGTGAAAATCGTGTGGACGTTGCGCGCCGACCCGATCGGCGACGACGAATCAATGTTCCGGACAGAGACGCGGGTCGTCACGACGGATCCAGTCGCGCGCGCGAAATTCCGGAGGTATTGGGCGTTCGCGTCGCCTGGCATCATTCTGATTCGGTGGGCGTCGCTCAGACCGCTGAAAGCGGAGGCGGAACGCCGCATTCGGGCAGCACGGGGAGCGGCTCACCAAGGGTCGAGGCGACGCCACACCCGGCTCGACGACGGGACCCTAGGGCACGGCGAGGGGCAATAATATTGTGATCGCGGTCCCGCCCTCCGGCGGGCACTCGACGTGAATGTCTCCGTGATGCGCCTCGACGAGGCGCTTCACCGTGGACAATCCGAGGCCGGTCCCGCGCGACTTCGTCGTCACGAATGGCGTGAACAGCTTGTCGCGGACGTCGGGTGAAATGCCGGGCCCATCGTCGGCGATGACAATCCGGCTCATGCTCCCGGCCGAGGTCACCGCGACCCTGATCGCGCCCTGTCCCCGCATCGCCTGGGCGCTGTTGATGAACACGTTGATGAAGACGATCTTCAGCAGCTCGGCGTCGGCGAAGATCGGCGGAGCGTCTCCGGAAATCTCCACGCTGACATTCCGGTACGAGGCGTCCTCGCGCAGCAGCGACGCGGTGGCGGCAAGCACGACGGACACGTCCACGGCGATCGGGCGCGGCTTCGGGGGACGGGCAAACAGCAGCAGATCGTTGACGAGCTGGTTGAGTGTGTCGAGCCGCGTGATGATGTCGGTGGTCACGGCGGCCTCGCGGCTCCCGGCCGGAAGGCGCGTGCCGATCACCTGAATCGCTCCGCGAACCGCGGCGAGCGGATTCTTGACCTCGTGCGCGATCACCGCCGCCATCTCGCCGAGGCGAACGAGCGCCGCCTGCTCGCGCAGCTGTTCCTCCATCTGCACGCGCGTGCTCAAGTCGTGGAGGATACCGGTGAATTTCCGCTCGCCGCGAATCGTCAGCTCGCCGACCGACAGGCGAACCGGCAGCGTGCGGCCGTCCTTGTGGAGCGCGGTCACGTCCCGCCCGATGCCGATGATCTTGGCCACACCCGTCTTCGCGTAGTTCTTCAGGTAGCTGTCGTGTTCTGCCTCGGTAGGGCGCGGGCATCAGCATGCTGACGTTCTTGCCCATGACTTCCGCGGCGGCATACCCGAACAGACGTTCGGCGCCGGGATTGAAAGACTCGATTCGGCCGCGCGCGTCGATCACGATGATGGCATCGACGGCGGCATCGACGACCGACCGCAGCCGCGCCTCGCTTTCCCTGAGCTTTTCGATGTCGCGATTGCGCTCGGTGACGTCGCGGGCCACCGCGAGGCCGCCGATGACGGCGCCGGAGGCGTCCTTCAGAGGCGACACGGTCAGCGACACATCGATGAGACGGCCGTCCTTCGTGAGCCGAACCGTGTCATGGCGTTCGACGCGCTCGCCCTGTCTGATGCGATCCAGGAGCCTGGTGGTCTCGTCGACGGCCCCCGGCGGCATCAGGACCTGCACCGAGCGGCCGACGATCGCCTCTGCCGGATATCCGTACATCAACTCCGCCCCTCGATTCCAACTCAGGATCGTGCCCTGCAGATCCTTCGCGAGAATCGCATCGTCTGACGATTCGATCAACGCCGTCAGAATCCGGAGGGTGTCGTCCTGGGGTCGAGAATGAGCCGCGGAATCCATCAGGGAAAGGCATTCTACCCTCTTGCAGTGGCATTCGATGTGCCCGACACTTGACCATGCGACCGATGGCCCCGTCGCTACCTGGCGCCGACGGCACGCCCACGCCTCGCCTCGTGTTGAGGGATGGATCGGTGGCGAGTGTGCGGCCCGCGACACCGGCCGACGTGCCGGCGCTGCGGAAATTCTTCGGCGACCTGTCTTCCGCGTCGCGCTACCAGCGGTTCATGACGGCCGGCGATCCCCCCGACGCCGTTATTGAACGTTTGAGCGCGTCGGCGGATCCGTCGCGCAGCCTGACGTTGGTCGCCGAGCGGGCGGCCATCGCGCGAGGCCAGGCTGGCCGCGGCGATCACGCTCTTCGCATCATCGCCACCGCCTCGTACCTCGCGATGAACGCCGAGGAGGCGGAAGTGGCATTTGCCGTCGCCGACGACTTTCAAGGCAAGGGCCTCGGCACCGCGCTCCTCGAGCGGCTGGCCGTCGCCGCCGCCGGCCAGGGATTTCGCCGCTTTCAGGCAACCACCCTTGACGACAACACGCGAATGCGCGAACTCTTTCGCGATTCGGGCTTTGAGATTCGAGCGAAGTCCGCCGGCGGCTGCGTCGACGTCCAGCTGTCGCTCGACGCGCCGGCGGCCGGCGTCGCCGCCGAAGAGGAGCGGAACCGCGTGGCGACGGCGGCTTCGATTCGTCCGCTGGTCGCGCCTCGAGCGGTCGCGGTGATCGGCGCGTCGCGCAACGAATCGAATATCGGCCGGCGGGTGCTCGATGCGCTCGTCGCGACCGGCTTCGCGGGGCCGATCTACGCGGTGAACCCGCATGCACCCGAAATCGCGGGCTTGAAGACGTACAAGTCGGCGCGCGACCTCCCTCCAGGGGTCGACCTGGCGGTCGTTGCGGTTCCCGCTCCGGCCGTTCTGGAGGTGGTGGACGACTGCGCCGCCGCCGGCATCACGTCTCTCGTGGTCATCACGGCAGGGTTTGCCGAAACCGGAGCCGCCGGCCGCGAGTTGCAGCACCAGCTCACGAACAAGGTCCGCGGGTACGGGATGCGAATGGTCGGCCCGAACTGCATGGGCGTGTTGAACGCCGACCCGTCAGTTCGGCTGAATGCGACCTTCTCGCCCGTCTTCCCGCCCAGCGGGCACCTGGGTTTCCTCTCGCAGAGCGGCGCGCTGGGAATCGCGATTATCGAGTTGGCCGCCGAACGCGGCCTGGGCCTGTCCACGTTCGTGAGCGTGGGCAACAAAGCCGACGTGTCAGGCAATGACTTGCTCGAATACTGGGAGGGCGATGTCGACACGCACGTGCTCCTGCTCTACCTCGAGTCTTTCGGGAACCCGCGCCGCTTCGCGCGGCTCGCACGCAGAATCGGCCGCAAGAAACCCATCGTCGTCGTGAAATCAGGGAGGACGCGCGCCGGTTCTCGGGCTGCCAGCAGTCACACGGCCGCGCTGGCAGTGAGCGACGTCGCCGTAGACGCGTTGTTCCACCAATCCGGCGTCATCCGCGCCGACACGCTGGACGAGATGTTCGACGTCGCCGCATGCCTCGACACGCAGCCGCTTCCGCCGGGACGACGCGTCGCCATCGTGACGAACGCGGGGGGACCGGGAATCCTGGCGGCGGACGCGTGCGATGCGGCGGGCCTGACGCTCACGGAGCTGTCCGCCGAGACGCGGGCCCGGCTTGCGGCGTTTCTTCCGGCGACGGCGAGCGTCGGCAACCCCATCGACATGGTGGCCTCGTCTGGCGCCGTCGAGTATCGGCAGGCGATCGAAACGATGCTCACCGCGGTGGAGGTGGATTCGCTGCTCGTGATCTTCACGCCGGTCGATCCGAATTCAACCGCCGCGATCGTGCAGGCGATTCGAGACGGTGTCGCGGCCGGGCGGCGCGCCGGCGCCATGGGCAAGCCGGTCCTGGCCTGCCTGATGGCCGAACGCGGCCGCCCGGTCCCTCTCGAAACCGCCAGCGAGCGGCTGCCGGCGTACGCCTTTCCGGAAAACGCTGCGCGCGCGCTCGGCAAGGCGGCGGCGTACGCGGAATGGCGCGGGCAGACGCCGGGACTTCTGTGGGGGTTCGACGACCTTCATATTGACGAAGCGCGCGCCGTGTGCCGCGCGGCGATCGGCCGGCAGGGAGAGGGCTGGTTGGCCGCCGAGGACGTGCAACGCGTGTTGAGCGCGTTCGGCCTGCCGCTGGCCATGGGCAGCGTCGCCCGATCGGCGGACGCCGCGGCCGGATTGGCGACGGCCATGGGATTCCCGGTCGCCGCCAAGCTCAGCTCGACGGACATCCAGCACAAGACCGACATCGGCGCCGTGCGCCTCAAGCTACCCGACGCGCCGGCGGTCCGGGCAGCGTTCGACGACATCATCGCCGCGGCACGCCGGGCTGCACCGGCGGCGACTGTCGGAGGCGTGCTGATCCAGCCGATGGTGGAGGGTGGCGTAGAGATCATGATGGGCGTCGTACAGGATCGCCTGTTCGGGCCGCTCATCGCGTTCGGGCTCGGCGGCATCCACGTGGAAATCCTGAAGGACGTCCTCGTCCGGATCGCACCGTTGACGGATCGGGACGCGGACGAGCTCATCCACGGCATCAAGGGGTTTCCGCTCCTCCAGGGCTATCGCGGACATCCCGCCGCGGATCTCGACGCAGTACGCGATCTGCTCCTGCGCCTGTCACGGTTGGCCGACGCCGTTCCTGAAATCGCGGAGCTCGATCTGAATCCCGTGATGGCGCTGGCGCCCGGCAAGGGGTGCCGTATCGTGGACGCTCGGATCAAGGTGAGCTAGCCTGATCGGGCACGGCGTATGCGTACGTAAGACTCGAGTTGAAGGTACCTGTATGACCACCGCGACGTCGATGCTGGGGTTCGGGCTTTCTCATCCGTTCGTCGCCGGCGCGTCACCGCTCGGCTGGAGTCTCGATACGGTGAAACGCCTCGAGGACGGCGGCTGCGCCGCGATCGTCCTGCCGTCGCTCTTCGAGGAGCAGATTACGTTCGCGGCGGAAGGGCGAATCCGCCACATGGACCCCAGCGATCCGCGGTGGTCGGAGTCGCTGAAGCATTTCCCGCCCCTGGAGGATTACGCGCTCTCGCCGGACGCAATACGCGGAGCACGTGAGCCGCGTCAAGCAGGCCGTGGGCGTTCCGGTGATCGGTTCGCTCAACGGCACGACCGCCGAATCGTGGCTGACGTTTTCGCGCCTCATCGAACAGGCGGGAGCCGACGCGCTCGAACTGAATCTGTACGAAGTCGTGACGGACCTGAGCATGGGGGGAGCCGCCGTCGAATATCAGCTCACGCACCTGGTCAGCGACCTGAAGCGGTATCTGAAGATTCCGATTGCCGTGAAAGTGTCGCCGTTCTTCTCGGCATTCGGAAACCTCGCCCATCAGCTCGACCAAGCGGGGGCGGACGGCATCGTGCTGTTCAACCGCTTCTATCAGCCCGACATCGACGTATCGACCACGGCGCCGGTGCCGCAGGTCGAGCTGTCGACGAACGCCGAGCTGCGGCTGCGCTTGCAGTGGCTGGCGATTCTGTACGGCCGGGTGCGGCCATCGCTGGTGCTCACCGGCGGCGTCGCCACGCCGGACGACGGCGTCAAGGCGATGCTGGCGGGCGCCGACGCGGTGCAGGTGGTATCGGCCGTCCTTCGCCACGGGCCGGCGTACTTTTCCGTCCTGCGCGACGGCCTGCACCGGTGGATGGAAACGCACAACATGACCCGACTGGATGAGATGCGCGGGCGCGCCAGCCTGCAGCAGTCGGCCGATCCCGCCGCCTTCGAGCGCGCGAGCTACATCCGCACGCTTCAGAGCTGGAAAGCGACATGAGAGCTGTCAAAGTGGCGGGTGGGTTTGCCCGAACGTGACGCCATGACGACCCTGACGAGCGACGGCACCACGCAACACCGGCTCGTCACCGCTCTTCAGGACGCATTTCTGTCTGGCGGCGGGCAGGTTGAGCTCGTCGAGACGCACATTTCCTATGTGCTGCTGACCGGCGAACACGCGTTCAAGATCAAGAAAGCGGTCGACTTCGGTTTTCTCAATTTCACGACTCTTGCGGCGCGTCAGTTCTATTGCCATGAAGAGCTTCGCCTGAACCGCCGGTTCGCGCCCGACATCTACCTTGACGTCGTGCCCATCACCGGCAGCCCCGAGGCGCCGGTCATCGACGGCGTCGGACCCGCACTCGAGTACGCCGTCAGGATGCGCCAGTTCGACCAGGACGGGCTGCTCTCACGTGTGATCGCACGCGGCGAGTTGACGCCGGCGGCCGTCGACGCGCTCGCCGCCGAAGTCGCGGCATTCCACACGCGCGCGGCCGTGTCGGCACACACCGCGCCGTTTGGGAGGCCTGACGACATCGAGCAGCAGGCGCTGCAGAATTTCGAGCAGATGTTCCCGGCCATCGCAGATCCTCGGGATCGCTCCAACCTCGAAGCCCTGCTGGAGTGGACGCGGCTCGAGTATTCGCGGCTCGCCGAACGATTCCAGGTGCGGCGGCGCGACGGTTTCGTCCGCGAGTGCCACGGCGATCTCCATCTCGGCAACATCGCTCTCATCACGGGACGGATGACGCTCTTCGACTGCATCGAATTCAACGAGTCGATGCGATGGACCGACGTCATGAGCGACGTCGGCTTTCTCGTCATGGACCTGCGCGACCGAGGCAGGGCGGACCTGGCAGCCAGGTTTCTGAACGCGTATCTGGAAATCACCGGAGATTACGAAGGCCTGAGCGTCCTGCGCTTCTATGTTGTCTATCGGGCCCTCGTCCGGGCCAAGGTGGCGTGCCTCAAGCGTGCTCAGGCCGGGTCCGACGAGGAGCACGCCCGGTCGCTGGCCGAATTCCGCACGTATCTGGACCTCGCGCAGAGCGAGACACGGCCCCATGATCCAGCGGTCGCGATCACGCACGGCGTGACCGGCTCGGGCAAGACCACCTCGACCCAGACGTTCGTGGACTCGACGGGCGCCGTCAGAGTCCGTTCCGACGTCGAACGAAAGCGCCTGCACGGAATGACGGCAGGCGAGCGCAGCGGCTCGGCGGTCGGCGAGGGACTGTACACGGCCGACGGGACAGAACAGACCTACGCGCGCCTCGCGGCGCTGGCGCGCACGATCGCCACGGCCGGGTACGTGGTGGTTGTCGATGCGGCGTTTCTGAAGCGCCAGCAGCGCGATCTCTTGCGGCGCGTGGCAGCGGATCTCCACGTGCCGTTCACCATCCTGGACTGTTCGGCGCCAGCCGACATTCTCCGGCAGCGGGTCGCCGAGCGATCACGCAGCGGCCACGACGCATCCGAAGGCACGTTGGCGGTTCTCGAGCAGCAGCTCGCCACCGAGGAGCCGTTGACCGGGGAAGAGCGGAAATTCCTCAGCTCAGATCCTGGATCCTGAGATTCTTGGAACTCTCCCGCGGGGGATTCGGCAAACCCCGGCATAACAGTCATACTAGCCGCGCCCTACAGCCGTCCCTCCGACAGGAGTCCTCATGCCCCCGCACATCGACAATCTACTCGCACAGATCGCGCGGCTCGAGCGGGACCTGGAGATCGAGTTCAATCGAGCCCGTGACGAGTGGCGCTACCGAATCGAGGCCGGGCGGGTCCGATTCGAACGCGATGTGCGACTGGCGCACACGCGCTTACGACAGAGCGTCCCCAGATTCATCCGGGAGAGCAGCCCGCTCAATGCGCTGACGGCGCCCCTGATCTACTCGATGGTGATGCCGATCGCGGTTCTCGATGCGGCGTTCAGCTTTTACCAGTGGGTATGCTTCCCGGTTTACGGCATCGCCCGGGTCCGCCGCTCGGAGTATGTCGTGGTCGACCGCCAGCATCTCGCCTACCTCAACGCGATTGAAAAGATCAATTGCATGTACTGTGGCTACGCCAACGGCGTCTTCGCGTACGTACGGGAGATTGCGGGGCGAACCGAACGGTACTGGTGTCCGATTCGTCACGCCACACGCGTCAGAGCACCGCACGCTCAATATCGCGAGTTCGTGGATTACGGTGACCCGGAGGGCTATCACCGGCGGTTGCCGGTTCTGCGCAACAAGCTCAAGGGTAAGTAGAATCATCGAGGGCAAGAAACGCGACATGAGGATCGCCGGTGGTTCGCTTGTTGCCACCCACACCGCGAACGGCTGCCGGTGTCGCAACAAGCGGAAACAAGTAGACGTTGACCCTGACGCCTTCAGCTGCCGATAATCGTTACAGTGACATCGACAGGGCCGCGGGTCACACATCCTTCGCGCCGGAGGTTCGTCGCCACGCTGGCAGGCGCCCTTCCCATCCTGGCCGTGCCGCGCTCGGTCTGGGCGCGTTCCACGGGCGCCCGCGCGCTGAAGTTCGTCCATACGCACACCGGCGAACGGCTCTCCGTCGAGTACTTCGGCTCTGGCGCGTATGTGCCTGAGGCGCTCACGACGGTGAACCACTTTTTACGCGACTTCCGCACCGGCGACGAGCATCCGATCGATCCGCGTCTTCTCGACCTCCTCCATCACCTCACTGATCTCACGGGCAGTACCCGGCCGTTTCAAGTGATCTCCGGATACCGGTCGCCGGCCACCAACGATCTGCTGCGGCATCGCAGCGAAGGCGTCGCGTCCGGCAGCCTTCACATGAAAGGCCAGGCCATCGACATCCGCCTGGCGGACGTACCGCTCGCGACGCTGCGCGGCGCCGCCCTCGCCACGCGCGGCGGTGGCGTGGGCTACTATCCCGCGTCCGACTTCGTTCACGTGGACACCGGGCGCGTGCGCGTCTGGTAGAGCCTAGAACCCATCTCATAAATGGGGCCGGCATTCGGCCCGCGATGCATCCCGGCTGGCGGCGTTGCTCCTCCCTCAAATATTCCCGATATTCTCGGTCGTCGCGCCTTGCCAGCCGGGCGCCTCGCGGCCCTCGGTGCTGCGCCCCCATTTACGAGATGGGTTCTAGTCCGGCCACTCAGACAGCCGCTCGCGTGTCAGGGCCTGGTCCAGCCTGGCGTCGTGACCGTAGATGTCCTCCGCAAACCGAACCGTTCCATCCTCCGGCATCACCGCGGCCGTCACGTAAAACAGGATCACCTCGATCGGCCTTGTCAGGCTGACGCGCCGCGATTCCTTCCCGTTCATGGCCGCCAGGATCCGGTCGCGCGTCCACTCCGGCTGATCGTTCAACGCCCACTCCGCCAGCGCCACCGGATCCTCGACCCGCACGCAGCCATGGCTGAAATCGCGGCGCGGCCGGCTGAACAACTGCTGCGCCGGCGTCCCGTGCAGGTAGACGTTGGCATCGCTCGGAAACACGAACTTGATCAGCCCCAGCGAGTTCTTCGGCCCCGGACGCTGCCGCACGCGGAGCGCGCCGTTGCGAAGGCCGGCCAGACTTCTTTCCGTGAGCGCCACCGGCGTGGCGTTGTCGCCCTGGCCCGATACAATCTCCATGTCGTTCCGGTCGAGGTAGCCCGGATCGCGCAGCAGCGCCGGCAGTGTCTCGTCGCGCAGGATCGACGTGGGGATGTTCCAGTACGGCCGGAAGATGATGTAGCGCATCTCCTCGTCGAAAACCGGTGTCCGGGTGTTGACGGCGCGCCCGACGATCACGCCCGTGCTGACTGACGGCGCCGTGCCGGGCGGGACGGCATCCCAGGCCCAAAGGCGGAACATCGCGATGTTGACGACGATCAGCCGCTCGGCTTGCGAATCCGGCAGCCACCGCAGCCGCTCGAGCGCAAGCTCGATCTGTCGAACCCGCCAGGACGGCGGCACCCTGAGCGCCGCGTGAGTCCCCCTGCCGAGCACGCCATCGGACTCGAGGCCGTGCCGCATCTGGAAGTGCTTCACGCCTTCGACCATCGCTCCGCCATAGGCGGAATCGTGGGGTGGCTGGGGCACGTCCGGCGGCAGGTCTCCGAATGCCACCAGCCGCCGGTACAGCTCGCGGAGCCCCGCGTATGGCTCGCCCGGATGCACCGCCGCGCCCGGCGGCGGCAGCAATCCGAACGTGTCGGCGGAGAGCGACCGGTACCGCGCCAGCACACGACGCAAATCGCGATAGAGGGCCAACGGAGGGGCCAACTCCGCGGCGCGCTGGGTGATGCGGTGAGCGGCGAGAGCCTCGTCGAGCATCGCCGCGAAGTCGTGGCCGTGGGCGTGAGGCGTGAGCTGAAAGCCGATCGTGCGTGGTTCGATGCGGCCGAGGTGCACGTGCCGGAGATACCGCAGCAGGCTGTCATTGAGCGCGGCGCCGAAGGCCTCCACCTCCGCCGCGAGTGGCTCCTGATTGTCGTCGAGACCTCTGGCCAGCCCTTCGAGCGTCGCAGTCTGGTAGTCCGCTGGATCGAGGCCCTCATCGGCCGCGGCGGCGAGCAGCGCCAATGCCTCGCGGGCATCGCGGCTCGGACGCCCTGACGCGTCCACCCATCGCGACTCAAACGCCCCGAGCGAGTGGCGAGGCAGTGGCTGAGCAGCGGCAGTTTCAGAAGGGCGCGCCGATCCACCGCAGCCAGCCAGCAGTCCGACCATCATCGCCGCAGCCATTCTCCACTCGCGGATCATCGGAACCACTCGCCCGCCGTCTTCGAACTGCAACAACACGGCCCTTCCGATGGTGACGGAAATCCGGCAGCCGACAAACCAAACGCACGGCTTGCTTGGAATAGCACTTGCGTTCAGGTGTGCATACGAGGCGCATCATGACTACGCGAACCCTGATCGGCACGGCACTGACCACCGGCATGCTGGGTGTTGCGGCAGCGGCGGCGCCGCCGAGCGCCGCCGTCGAACACTTCACCGCCACGGCCGTCGAGATGACGAGCGGCATGCGCGTCAACCTCCGGCCAATGGAGATCGTCGTCACCCGCTGGTCGAGCGAGGTGGAGCACCAGATGCTCGTCAAGGCGTGGCTCGAGAATGGGCCCGCCGCATTCCTCGACCGCCTGGGCACGTTTGCGCCCGCCGGCGCGATCATCGTCATTGGTGGCCGCGAATTCCCCGTACGCTACGCCTGGCAGGCATGGGGCCACGGTGGCACGCGGCGGATCTACCTGGGCCTTTACGAGCCGATTTCTCTGGCAGCGGTTCGGTACCACCCGACACGCGAACCCCTTACGTTCCTCGAATTGCGAATCGGCCGGAACGGACTCGGCACGGCCAAGTTCTCGGACGCGATGGGGCTCTCGGTGGACCAAACCCGGAACCTGATTGGACTGCGCGACTACGACAGCCGTCCACTCCACCTGATTGATGTTCGGAGCCTGCAGCCCATTGAAGAATAGCCAGCGTCGACGGAAGAGAAGTGAAGACCGGCACGCGGATTGCTAGCATCTCGGCAGCAAAGACAGAAAGAGAGGAACCGTGGCCGACACTCTCACCGTCGTCTCGCGCGAAGACACTCTGCGACGCATCCGCGGGGAGTACCTGGAGATGCCCGGGTTGTGCCTGACGCACGCGCAAGCCCAGCGTTTGTGGGGGCTCGATGCGCAGACCTGCGCCGGCCTGCTGAGGGCGCTGGCCGCAGACAAGTTCCTCTTTTTGCGGCAGGACGGCACCTACGGCCGCCTGTCCGATTGTCCGGCGTCATATCCGCCGGCGCTGCGGAATACTTCCCACCGCGCCGCGAAAAACTTCAGGTGGTATTGACAGGCGCCCCGGATCGTCTACCGGATCGAGAAATCCAGCATCACCCTCACGACGACCTTCACTGGGGCGCCGGCGAGGCGGCCCGGTTCGAATCGCCAGCCTTCGACCGCCGCAACCGCTCGCTCGTCGAGACCCCCTGGGTCGAGCGAGCGGATAACGCGAATGTCCGACGGCCGTCCGTCTCCGGTCACCACGAGCTCCAATTCGACCGTTCCTTGTATCCTGCGAGACAACGCGTCATCGGTGTACTTGGGTGCGACCTCCAAGATGACGCGCGGAGACGTCACGGAGCCTCCAGGCCGATAGACGCCGCCGCCTGTTCCGCCTCCCGACCCGGGACCGATTCCCGGTCCGCGCCCTGATCCGATACCCGTGCCGGTGCCGTCGCCGACGCCGCCGCCCGATCCGGGTCCGGTGGAGGTACCCACCGATACGCCGCCAGTCAACAGCCCGACTTGATCACGAGACCCGGCGGCCAGCGGTGTCGCATCGAGGAGAGGCGCGGGTAGCTGGATGGCGTCCAACGCGTCACTCGAGGAGGACGCGGGGCGCTTCACGCGCACCGTGCGGGAGTCGTGACCGACGGCCTCAGCACGCCGGATTGGTCCGGCCTGGCGATTCCCGCCCCCACCACCGCCACCGCCAGGCGAATCGACGCTTCGTGCGATAAACACCATATGTGTGGACGCGGCAGGCAACGCGCTGGGCGCGGGGAAGAGCGACGTGGGAGTTGGTGCGGAAGATGAGACAATCGCGGCCAAGACGACGATCCCGGCCAGATGGAGAGCAACCGAGCTGCCGATCTGGGCCATCGCCGTCGTCCACCGATACGCCGGCAGTTGGGGAGACGGGCGTCCGAGTCCTTGAAGGTGGATCACACCCATCAGACTGGCAAACGCGATACCAGCGCCTGGCGACACCTACAAACTAGAACGCGCCCCCGAGAAACGGCAGCATGCGGCCCCAGTAGATCACGCCAATCCACAGCGCCAGCGACGTCGCCGCAATCACCTTCGCGCCCCGCGGGGCATCGTCGCCGGGTCCAAGCGCATCGACCTGTCTCCCGATGTCGGTGGCGTAGAACGCGAGCGCGTTCATCCCGGCGAGGACGATGAACAGCAGCTTCAGCCAGAACACCGTGTTGTGGATGTATTGAAAGGGATCGCCGGAGAAGAACAGGAAGCCGGTGACGAGATTGATCGCGAAGCCGCCGATCGCCCACGGAATGAGCCGCTCGAAGGGCCCGGGTGACAGCCGCTTGCCGACACCCAGCATTCGTAGATCGAGGGTGCCGACAATGCCGACGAGCAGCGCCATCCCGATGAAATGCAGCGTCTCGCAGGCCGGCCAGATCCACGGATAGCCGCCGGCGACCGCCCAACTGAGGCGGGTGCCGTGGAGGTAGCGGGCGAACGTTTCAATCAGCGGCATCGTGACGTCACCCGCCTTTCGCACCGGCGCCCGCACCGAGATACGCGGTCAGGCGACCGGCGGTCAGGGCGGTGGTCCAGAAGAAAAGTGACGTCGCGGCCAGCAGCTTGACGCGCAGCGGAACGGGGTTTCGCTCCAGCATCCAGGTTGGCGCGCCAGCGATCATCAGACGCCGGATGAAGATCAGGTTGACGACGGCGAGGGCGATCGCAGCCATCTTGATCCAGAAAACACCGCTCACCATCATCGTCGAAGCATCGGCGATCAAAAGGGCGACGCCTGAGAGCGCGTTGATCCAGAAGCCCGTCCACATGACGGGAAACAGACCCTCCATGGCTGCCACGGGCAGCCGCGGCGCAAAGCCCAGAAGCCGGAGATCGAGCGCGGCGTTGACGCCCGCGACGAACGTCAGGCCGACGGCGTGGAGAAAGATGATCGTGGGGTACGCCCACAGCGACCCGGATTCACGCACCCAGATACCGATGCCGCTGTTTTCGATCGCTCGCAGAAACTCCATTCTCCTCACCTCGGGGTGTCGAAGCGCCGACAGCTGTGCCACGCGAGAAGGACTCGAGTCACGTCCGGGATCCGACCGTCAGCACAGGGCAGGGCGCCGTCGCCACGACTCGCCCGGCGACGCTGCCGAGAAAAAACTTTGCCAGGCCTGTCCGTCCATGCGTGCCGATGACCAGCAAGTCGAATCGTCCAGCCTTGGCGATTCGAACGATGTGCTTCGCGGGGTTTCCGTCGGCGTGGAGCACGGCCACACGAACACCCGCCTTCCTGGCTCTGGCCGTCAGATCGGCAAGTTTGCGCGCGGTCCAGCGCCTGGCCTCGGCATCGAGCTGCTGCCACGTCTCTGGACCGATGTATTGATCGGGGGTGACGGGCGTCATCGGCGCAAGGACGTGGAGGATGGTCAGCGGCGCCCGGTTGGTTTTTGCCAGCGCGATCGCGGCGGCAAAGGCCTTCGAGGACGCCTTGGAGAAATCCGACGCGAAGAGAATTCGACGAAATGCGGCCATCGACGCATCCTTTCTAGGAATTCCGACGTTATGCCACTGTGCAAGTTACACGCCGCTGGCGCTGCCGGAATGTCGGCAGTGCCGTGGGCGGCTTGCTGCGGGCTCTGTCGAGCAGGGTCTTTGCATCAGGCTGTGGCCGAGGAAGGACGCGCCGGCCATGTTCAAACGAATCCTGTGCACCATCGATTTCTCTCCTACCTCCAGTCACGCGCTCGATCAAGCCATCGCCATTGCGGGCTGGTACAAGGCGTCGCTCACGGCGCTGCACGTCTACGACCCGGTCTTCGTCCCCGTCCCGGGGTTGCCCACGCCGCGCGAACGCGTGCCCGAGAACGAGCTGGCGCGCGTGCGGGGCGAGGTGTCCGCATTGTGCGAGGCAGCCGCGCAGGCCCGCGTCGAAGTGAACGTCCTCGTCGAGGTGGGCCAGCCCGCGGCCTGCATCCTCGACCGCGCCGCCACGCTGCCCGCCGACTTGATTGTGATGGGGACCCACGGCGCCGGGGGATTCGAGCACCTGGTGCTGGGATCGGTTGCCGAGAAGGTGCTTCGAAAAGCGGAATGTGCGGTCCTCACCGTTCCGCCGCATGCGAAAGGTACTTCGACGCTCCCGTTCAAGCGGTTGCTGTGCGCCGTGGACTTCTCTGAGTGGTCGCTGCGCGCGCTCCAGCTCGCACGCTCGCTGGCGCAGGAATCGCGAGCCGCCTTGACGGCCGTGTGTGTCATCGAATGGCCGTGGCCGGAGCCGCCGGCACCAATCTTCTCGGATCTGCCGCCGGAGCAGGCGGCCGCTCTCACCGACTATCGCCGGTACGTCGAAGCGGGCGCGATGCGGCGGCTGACCGAGCTGGCCGATGAGTCGGCGCGGGCCGGCGTGGCGATCGAACCGCGGCTCAGCCACGGCAAGGCGCAAGTCGAGATTCTGCGGACGGCCGCCGACATCGGCGCCGACCTCATCGTAATGGGTGTCCACGCCCGGAAGGCGCTCGACGTGCGGGTGTTTGGGTCGACGACATACCAGGTTGTCCGGCAGGCGACGTGCCCCGTGCTGACGCTGCGGAGCTCGACTTAGCGGGCCATCCGCGCACGTGTCGCCGCCATGGCCGCTGCCCTTGCAGCGACTCACGACGTGCAAGAGAATGGCCTACGTCGCTCACGCCGATACCGGTGATCCGGCGCGCGCGCAAGTGACAGGACGAATGTTGGTAAACGCACGAGGCCGTTCATGACGCAGGCGAAACGATGGACGGGCTTTCGATCGGTATTGTGCCCGGTCGACTTCTCAGACGGCTCCCGGATGGCGTTGCGCTATGCGGCGGCGGTCGCGGCTCGCGGCAAGGCGGTTTTGAAGGTCGTCTATGTGAACGATCCGCTGCTCGTCGCGGCGGCAGCCGCGGCGCTGCACGACCGTACGTTCGTCAAGAGGAGTGCGCGGGAGTTGCGCGATTTCATCGAAGCGACGCTCCCGGCCAGCTCGAAAGCGCCGACCGCCCTGAAGTCGCACGTCTCGGTCGGCGACCCCGCCGACGAAATCATGAAGGCCGCGGCCCGCGGCCGCTCGGACCTCATCGTCGTCGGCACGCACGGCCTGACGGGCGCAAACCGGCTCCTCCTCGGGTCGACGACGCTGAGCGTTCTGCAGCAGACCAGGGTACCCGTCCTCGCGGTACCAGCGGCCGGCGACAACATGGGGGAAGGCCCATCGTCATCGTGGCCTGGCGCGCGAATCGCGGCCGCGATCGAGATGGACAGCAGTGCCACCCACGACCTGGATGTCGCCGCTCGCATCGCCGAGTGGTTCGGCTCGTCGCTGCTGCTGATTCACGTCGTCAGCGGCATCGCCGCGCCAGCGTGGCTCGATACGGACTTCGCCGCGCACGACCGTGCTCGCGCGGCCAAGGCGCAACGACAACTCGAGGCGCTGATCGCGCGCAGCGGCCAAAACGTGGCGACCGAAGCACGCGTCGTGTCCGGCCGCGTCGCCGATGAGATCGCCGCGGTGGCGGCGGCGGAAAGGACGGGCCTTCTCGTGACCGCCCTGCAGAATCGGCGCGGGTGGTTCGGCGCAAGACGAGGATCGATTTCCTATCAGGTGCTCACGCACGCTGCCGCGCCTGTGCTGGCCTGTCCGCCGCACTGGCGGCCCCGCTGATTCTCCACCGCCTTCCAGGCAGCCCGCCGCCCTGGCTCTCGAGCCGGGTTGGGCGTGTGTGCCGCTGGCCGGGGCTTCACCGACGAAATATTCCGCGGAAGGCACGCAAAAACACCCGCCTCGGAAGGCAGACCTGCTGCCCCGGTGATCGGACGCGAGCGGCATCCCGCTTGCTCGGCACCCGATGGGGAGTTCACTTATGGACAGTCCGAGCTCCGGGAGGTGTCGTACAACCGTAGTCGTTCGCGTGCGAAGTCAGCCGAGCTCCGGCTTCGCTTGAAGACCTCTTATCGCAGGAGAACACACATGCGCCAATTGTTTATGTCGGCTTGTCTCGTCCTGGCCACCGCGATCGTTTCAGCGTGCACCGGAAGCCAACCGCAGCCCGCGGCCTCGGCCGCGGCGTACCAGCCTGTAGTCAGCCTGAATGAGATCATGGTCAACATCGTCGATCCCCACAGTCACGAGATTTGGGACGCCGCGGGCGACCCGGCCAAAGCGCCAAAGACCGACGAAGACTGGAGAATCCTCCGGCACGCTGCCATTACGCTCGCGGCCGGCGGCAACCTGACGATGATGAGTGGGAATGGGCCGAAGGACCAGGTCTGGCGGCAGCAGAAGGACTGGAATCAGCTCTCGCAGGCGGTTTCGGACGCGGGCCTCGCCGCCGCGCTGGCCGTGCAAAACAGAAGTCTCGGCGCGATGACAAAGGCCAGCGATCAACTCCTGCAGTCGTGCCTGAACTGCCATCGCGAGTACAAGCTCGACGTGCCCAAGATCTGGGCGGACAAGGAAACGCACGAGGCCCCACACTAGATTGGCCGGGCCACGACCGTCCGCGTCAGGACACCGCCGGCGTCAGCCACAACCCCATCGCGACCACGATGAGGCCGGCGATCAGCCAGCCCAGCAGGCAGACCGCGACCGCCCGCAAGGTGCTCGCGAAGTCGAGCGCCTGTCGAACGGCCACGACCATGGCCACGAGCATCCACACCGCGGTGAGGGCGAAGACTGGAATCGTCAGCGCCGGAAGGACACCGAATACCCGGAACAGGCCGGGCGTCGAGGCAAAGCCGATGGTCCGGAGAAGCTCCGGGACGTCCACTCGCGTGGTCGGCTCCGGCAACAAGCGGCCGCCAATCTGGAAGATGAGCAGAGCCCACGCGGCCCAGCCGAGGAGGGCGGCGATGGACATGATGAACACGGCGCCGACCGGCTGTCCGCCGAACCCAGTCGCACCGATTCCCGACGCCAGGCTGGACGCCAGTACGACGATGAATGCCTGCCCGGTCGCTGAGCGATCGGCTTCGACTTCCTCGTACGTGGCAACGTCGAGTACGGCAGCCCCAATGAGCCGATGGATGAAGTTGGCCATGGCCATAATCAGCCTCTATCCTACGTCACCGGTCGCGCTGGCCTGATCCTGCCGGAAATCCGGCAGATGGGTCAGGCCGCGGCCCGATCGGTCCGCGGGTTGGCACACCATTCGCTCGTATGAAGGCGGTGAGGTGTCAACATGAAGTTTGCGGCCCTCGCGCTCGATTACGATGGAACCATCGCCACGGAAGGGTTCTTCAACCCTGCAGTTCGCGAGGCGATCGGCAGCGTCCGGCAGCGCGGCATTGCGGTGATCCTCGTGACCGGACGGCGGCTGGCCGATCTTCGCCAGGTGGCGGGCGACCTGGGCTGCTTCGACGCGATCGTCGCGGAGAACGGCGCCGTCCTCGAATTCCCGGGTGGCCGTCACGTTTTGCTCGGGCATCCGGTACGGCCTGACTTCCTTCAGGAGCTGCGCCGGCGTCGGATCGACGTCGAGCCGGGAGAATGCGTGCTCGAAGCCGACGCGACGTCTGCCCCGGCAATCCTGGAAGTGATCCAGACGCGGGAACAACCCCTGGTCCTGGCGTTCAATCGAGGTCGAGTGATGGTCCTGCCGCAGGCCGTGGCCAAATCGACCGGCCTGCGTCAGGCGCTTTTTGCCCTTCGGCTCTCGATCCACAACACGGTCGGCATCGGCGACGCCGAGAACGACCACGACCTGCTCGATGCATGCGAGGTGGGCGTGGCAGTCGGTTGGGGCAGCGCCGCGCTGCGCGCGGTCGCCGACGAAGTGATCGAAGGTACTGGGCCGGAGGCCGTCGCGGGATACATTCACCGGATTGCTCAGCAACCGCGCCTCGTCGCCGCGCAGATGGGTCGCCGCCGGCTGCTGCTCGGTCACCAGCACGATGGCCAGGCGGTGGACCTGGCCGTCCGCGGACGGACCATCCTGATTGCGGGCGAGCCTGGAACGGGAAAGTCATGGCTGGCCGGATTGCTCTGCGAGCAATTGATTCTTCAGGGCTACTGTCTGTGCATCGTCGATCCGGAGGGCGACTATCGCTCCCTGGAGGGTCTGCCAGGCGTCATCACGCTCGGCGGCGACGACCCGCCGCCGCAGGCGCGCGACCTGGTTCGAGCTCTTCGTCATCCCGACGTGAGCGTCATCGTCGACCTCTCGAAGACCCCGCATCATGACAAACGCGAATACCTGAACGGCTTGCTTCGTGCGCTCGCGACATTCCGACGGCGGACCGGCCTCCCCCACAAGATCCTTGTGGACGAGGCCCACTATTTCCTCGCCGGAACGGAATGCCTGGACTTCATCGACCCCGGGTTGGGCGGCTACATCCTCGTCACGTACCGCCTGTCTGGGCTGGAGCCCTCCATCCGCACCACCGCCGACAACGTCGTCATCGTGACTCGTGAGACAGATCCCCTCGAAGCCGAGACGCTACGGGCGATGTGTCATCCACCAACGACGGGTTCCCCGGCAGACGTCCTTGGCGAGCTCGCCACCAATGAAGCCGCCCTGCTGCCCGGCCCCGAGGAAGCGCACGGCCAGATTCGCCGATTTCAACTCGCCCCTCGTTTGACGGCTCACGTGCGTCATCAGACCAAGTACCTTGACATGCCAGTGTCAGAGGGCCAGGCATTCGTGTTCGCGGCGGATGGTCGGCCCGGACCACGTGCACGGACGCTCAAAGCGTTCAACGGATTTCTGGTCACGATTCCGGGGCCTCGGGTCGAAGGCCATCTCCGGCGCCACGACTTCTCACGGTGGATCAATGACGTGTTCCGCGATCATCGGCTGGCGGCGCACATTCGCGGAATCGAAGCGCGGGTGGACGCCGACGGCGCGGGTGAGATCGCTGAAGCCATTGCGCAGTCGATTCGGGCCCGTTATGAGACGGCAGCAGAACGAGAGACCGCGTTAGAACCGTAACGAGAGGCGTTCGCTCGGGGTCAGCGGCTGACGAGCGCCGCGAGGATCGCTTCGACCGGCGACATGATCCGTGGTCGTCACGTCACCCATGGGCGTGAACGTGGTTCGTGTGAACGGTCCGATCGACCTTCTTCCGCGGCAACGCAAGCAGCAGAACACCGACGATGGGCGCCGCCACGAGCGCGACAAGAGTGACAACGAACAACACCTCGCACAGTTGCTGGACCATGGCTCGCCTCCTGATTGAATCGTCTCTGCTTCCGACTAGCAATTCGGTTGCCAGCCGCTGACGAACTGCGCGCTGCCAACATCAGGTCAGCCACGCCGCCCCGCCAGCCAACGACTGGACGCCTACTGATGCACGACGACCGTCACCAAAGAGGGATTGATCTTGAGGCTGCCGTTGTATTCGACGAAGCCCAGCTTCTTGAACTTGTTCATGAAGAAGTTCACCCTGGAACGGGTCGTCCCGACCATTTCGGCGAGCGCCCCCTGCGATATTTTCGGCAGCACCCAACCGGGCTTGTTCTTCATGCCATACCGTGCGAGCAGCAACAACGTCCGGGCCAGGCGCTTCTCACTCGAGTTGAACAGCTGATCGGCCAGGTCAGCCTCGAGTCGGGTATTGCGGACCAGCAGATGCGCGATGAACCGATCTGAGAACGTGTGCTGGCGGTGCAGAAGACGAATCATCTGCCGTTTGGGCACAATCCGCACACTGCTCGCCGTCGACGCTCGCGCCGTCGCCAGTCGGACGGGATGACCGGCCAAGGCCCCCTCGCCGAGAAAATCACCCGGGCCGAGCGTGCCGACGATCGCCTCTCTCCCGGTCTGCGAAAGCACCGACAGATTGACCGAGCCGCTCTGGATGTACATGACGCTGTCGCAGGGATCGTCCTGGGAGAAGATCACGTCCCCTCGCGCATACATGACGGTCCGCTTCCCGAGTCCTGCGGACTCGAGGAATCTGCGCGCGTCGAACGACCGGGGCGTTGAAGGCGCCATTCTGTGAGCCCATGCGGCTGCGGCCGCTCCCTCCGTCAACTACCACTGCAACCCTTACGCCGCCGCGACGCGCAACACCTGAATCAACGTTTGCGTCTGGTGCGTGCTCGTCAGGACTGCGGAATATTTCGCACTCGAACGAAATTCCTCGACGTTACCCGTCGAGCGGGGTTCGAGCGAAGCGCCTCCACGAGGCGTTCCAGACGCAACGAACTGGCCCCGAGCACCGCAACGCAGTGGCATCGTTGTTGCGAAATAGTCCAGCATGACAACAGTCTCCGAGATCATGTCAGCCGGGGTCCAGACGGTGAGGCCGGGCGCGCCGGCTGCGACCGCTCGCAAGCACATGCAGTCAAAACAATTCCACCACCTGCTCGTGAAAGAAGGAACCGACCTGGTTGGTGTGGTGTCCGCGCGCGATCTCAAGCGAGGCGCGCGCACCGGCACGTCGAACAGAAGGTTCGTCGTCGGCGACTTCATGACGCCGCACGTCGTCACGGTTGGGCCCGACACATCGGTGCATAAGGCCGCCAACCTGATGCGGGGTCGTTCGATTGGATGCCTCGTCGTCGTCGACGAGGGGAAAGCCGTCGGTATCGTGACCCTCGCCGACCTCCTCGACCAGATCGGCGAAGCCCGGCGCCATCGCCATGATAAAGGCGCGCCGCCTTCTCTGCACTATCGCGTGCCACACCGGAAGCAGCATCGCGCCGGCGGCGCCTGGTAGTGTCAGGCCGCCGTCAGCGCCAACCCTCCCGGCGCCGGCCGCGTCGTGCGGCGCGGCTTCCCGCCCAGGCGAGCACGAGGCCGAGCTGAACGCCGACGCCGAGAGCGAGGCACACGAACTTGAACGGCTGGCGTTTGATCCGGTATCCGGCCTCATCGCGAAGATCCCAGGCGCGATCGGTCCAGCGTCGAGCCGTTTTGAGCGCTCGTCTTGCGGCGTAGACGCCGTCCTCGACGGCGTCAGCCGTCACCGTCTTCAGCAATCGCGCCTCGTGCGCGAGATGCGCGGCGTGGCGAACGGTATCGACAGCCTTGTCGAATGTGGTGTCCGGCTCCTGTTTCGCCGTCTCGAGAATTGAGCGTGTCATGGCAGCCTCCGTTTGAAACCACAGCCGACTACGCGGCACCGGCGATGACGACCGCACGGCGATGCTCGCAAATGCCCGCCAGTGTGCTCAGCATCGCTTTCGCGGAGGCGGCGCCGGCATGCGTGACGACATCGTTCAACGACAGCATGCCGCGCAGGTGGCCGTCCGCATCGACCACCGGCAGCCGTCGAACCTTGTGCAGCTTCATCGTCTGAAGCGCAGCCGCCACATCGTCCTCCGCCTGGCAGGTATGCGCATGGCCCTGCGCCACGTCGCGGACGGCGATCCGATCGGCGAGCTGGCCCCTGGTCGCGAGGGCGATGCAGATGTCCCGATCGGTGACCACTCCTGTGACGCGGCCTTCGTCGTTCACGACCGGCAGCACGCCACAGTCGCCCTCCCACATCTCTTTGACCGCTTCGGCCAGGTTGGTCTCGCCTCGGCAACTCCTGACGTCGGTCGTCATGAGATCTCGGACTCTCATCTCGTCGCTCCCTTCGTTGCGTCTCTTCCGTGCGCCGGTTCCGGTGCCGCGCCCGTCAGCACTGTTCGTCCATCAGTTGCGCAGCCGCCGGCGGCGGTTCGGTCTTTCGCGACGCGTCGTAGTCGGCCCGCTCGACCTCGACCGTGCAGTCCTTCATCACCGCGACAAGAGTGCCGAGCGCGGCCAGAACCGGCGCGAGCACGGCACCGACGACGCCGGCCGTGAGAGGGAACTCCGCGACCGTGGCGCCGTCGCGCTTCACGACGACGCGGCGGACGTTGCCTTCGTGAACGATCCGCTTCACCCGTTCGACGACGTTCCCGGTTTTGGCCTCGAACGATTCACAGAATGTCTTCGTGTTCATGGTGTCTGCTCCTTGAGCTGACTGGCGCCGCGCACCGCCGGCGGCCACCTTCAATTCGCCGGATGGGGTAGGCCGCTTTACTGAGACGCAACATGAGTGCCAGTCCGAATCTGGTGGCGGTCGTGACCGATCAGGCACGGACACGGGCATACTGCCGACAACCCGGCGATTTCATCGGGGAAGAATCAGGTACAGCGAATGCACATTGATTCAACATGGCGTTCCTCCAAGCATTGACCGCTTCCGAGCGGCAGGGTCGTTCCCAAACCGACTCCCAGACGATGAACGAACGCCCGGCGGGATGCCCGGATATTCAGGGGCACGTGAGCTGTGGCTTCGAGCCGGTGCGCGAGGCGTTCGCCGAGAATTTCGCTCGGAGACGCGAACTCGGCGGCGCCTGCTGCGTCTATCACCACGGCAAGAAAGTCGTCGACTTGTGGGGCGGCGTGCGGAACAAGGGGACCGGTGAGTCGTGGGAGCGGGGCACCATGGTGCTCGTCCACTCCGCCACCAAGGGCCTGGCAGCGATGACCCTCGCCCTCGCTCACTCAAGAGGCTGGCTCGATTACGAAGAGCCAGTCGCGACGTACTGGCCCGAGTTCGCGCAACAGGGGAAGGAACGGATCACCGTCCGCCAACTGCTCGCCCACCAGGCCGGGCTCTTCGCTATCGACGAACCCGTTGATCGGAGCGTGGTCGCCGATCCGGACCGTCTGGCCGTCGTGCTCGCTCGTCAGAAGCCCGCCTGGGAACCGGGAACCCGACAGGCCTATCACGCGCTCAGCCTCGGATTCTACGAAGGCGAACTGCTGCGCCGGTTGGATCCACGACATCGCACGCTCGGCCAGTTCTTTCAGGATGAGATCGCCACTCCACTCGGTCAAGACGTGTACATCCGGCTGCCGGAGACGATTCCGAACTCCCGGCTGGCCACGCTGACGCCGCCCGGCCCGCTTCGCATGCTGACCGGCTTCCCGCTTCGATTCATGCTCGAAACCATGAATCATCATTCGAACATCTACCGGGCACTGACGATCAATCCGGGTACTGCGGTGTATCAGGACGAGAGGCGCGTCTACGCGCGCAACCTCGAAGTGCCGTCCGGCGGCGGCGTCGGTACGGCACGAGGCATCGCGCGCAGCTACGGCGTCTTTGCGAGTGGAGGACGAGAGCTGGGGCTCCGCCAGGAGACGTTGGACCTGCTGGCCGCGCCCGCGATTCCGCCGACGCGCGGCTTTTTTGATGAGTGCATGAAGAGCGACGGCGGTCAGTTCTCGCTGGGCTTCATGAAGCACACCGCGATCTGGCCGTTCGGCAGCGCCCGCTCGTTCGGATCCCCGGGCGCCGGTGGCTCACTTGGCTTTGCGGATCCGGAGGCCGGCATCGGTTACGCGTACGTGACAAGTCAGATGGGGACTGCATTGACCGGCGACGCGCGGGACGTGGCACTCAGAGATGCGCTCTACTCCCTTCTCCACGCCTGACGAGGAACGGCCTCATCCGAACGGCGCCGCGATGACGTCTACCTTCCTGCCTTTCCAGCGCCGGCTTCGAGGGGCCGGCGCTCTGGGCGCGACAACCACAGCGGACGTGGGTTCAGGGCGTAACCGTAAGACGGTCGTCGACTTGCATGACGCCCGGCGCGGCCCAGGCAGCTCGCTCGGCTTCCCTCCGCTCGGCCCACGACCGCACGTTGCCGGTCAGCACGATCTTGCCGTCCACGCCGGCGACGTGCACCCGCCGGGCGTCGATTTCGGCGCTGCGCCTGAACGCCGCTTCGATCTTGTGCTGCACGTCCGAGGTGCTCACCCGGGGCTTCACGACGATTTCGTTGGCGACGCCTTTGACGCCCGTGAGCTCGCGCAGGAGACGTTCCGCGGCATCCCTCTCGTACCGCCAGTCGACCACGCCTTTCAGCGTCACCCAACCGTCGGCGACGGCGACGGTGACGCAATCCTTCGGCACCAATGTGTTCCAGGCGAGGGCCGCCACAGCGCCCTGTGCGATGTCGGTATCGGTGCGCACGTAGCCGCTGGCCAGCCGGACGTCGAGGTCATTCGCGACGCCCTTCACGCCGTAGACACGCAGCGCCGTCCGTTCGGCGGCGTATTTCTCCGCGTACGAGCGGACACTGCCTCTCAACGTGACGACGCCATCGTCGACGGTGATGCCGACGTCTTTGTCGTTGACGCTGGGCTCCCAATCGAGCGCTCGTTGGACGTGCTCCTGGAGTTCGTTGTTCGTCATGGTGTTCTCCTCTGGGTGTCATCCCCATTGCTAACGGCGCGGCCGACGTTCGCGAGTAGGCAGAGCAACCGCCATACCAGACGCTATCGCGAGCTCGTCGAGTACGGGGACGCGAAGGGCTATCACCGGCGGCTGCCGGTTTTGCGGCACAAGCTCAAAGACAATTGAGTTGGCGCCGGGTGACGCCGGCGCAATGGGATTCTCCCCGGCACACGCGAAATACTTCACGCCCCGCTGAAACGACAGGCGACGCGACCGCGGCCGAATCAGTGTCTGTCGGATGGTTTGCGCCGGACCGTCACCGTCCGCGGCGTCCGGTCTGGTGGCCATGCCGCCCGTAGTTCGTCTCCGGGGTCGATTTGCCATTCGTGGCGGCAGCGTTCGCAGGAATACCGCAAGGAGGCGCGGACGTCGTGTTGTAATGCCGAGCCTCCCGCGCCGCAGACAGGACAACGGATAATCGCCCAGCCTCCCTTTGCGCCACACGACGGCCCGAGAAAACGTGCGCCATAACTGTGCGCCATAACTGTCTCCGTCTACTGGACTCTGCCTCACTGCCAAGCAAACACCGCGCCGAAGCTCTTGCGAGACGCGAGTAGGCGCGCCGATGGTCAGGCCATCCCCCGGTAGAAGCGGCTCTTGGTCATTTCCGCGGCGATCACGTACAACGCGGTGATCGCCGAAATCGTGAGAAGCAGGACACCCGGCAACGGAACGAACCCAAACACACCGATGAACGGCAGAAAGGGAATGGCGAAGGTCAGCGCAACGAGCGCCACGGTTGACCACAGCAGCAGGCGGCCTGGCCGGCTTCGGAAGATGGGCCGTCGCGTGCGGACCACCAACGCGATGACCAGCTCGGTGAGCAGCGATTCGACGAACCATCCAGTTCTGAACAGCACCGGCCCCGACCGAAACACCAACAGGAGCACGCCAAAGGTCACGAAGTCGAACACCGAACTGACGAGCCCGAACTCCAGCATGAAACGGCCAATGAAGCGCATGTTCCAGCGCTGGGGCCGCTCGACGAGCTCCGGGTCGACGGCGTCGGCGGCGATGCCGACCGCCGGGACGTCGGACAACAAGTTGTTGAGGAGGATCTGGCCGGCCAGCAGCGGCAGGAACGGCAGGAACAGCGAGGCGGCCGCCATGCTGATCATGTTGCCAAGGTTCGCGCTCATCGTCGTGAGCACGTACTTCAGCGTGTTGGCGAAGGTCGTCCGGCCCTCCTCGATTCCTCGGCGAATGACATCAAGATCCTGATCGAGCAGCACGAAATCCGCGGCGGCCTTGGCCACGTCGACGGCGTGCTCGACAGAAAGGCTCGTGTCCGCCGCGTGCATGGCGGGCGCATCGTTCACGCCGTCGCCCAGAAAGCCGACGACATGCCCCATTTTCTTCACCGCCAGGATGATTCGCTCTTTCTGGTTCGGATCCACCTCCACGAAGAGATCCGTGGATTCCGCCGCGCGCCACAGCGCTTCGTCTGACAAACGCTGAAGATCGGCGCCAGTGAGCACGCGGTCGGCCCGCAAACCGACCAGGGCGGCGACGTGTTGGGTGACCGGCTTGCAGTCTCCGGTGATGATCTTGACCGAAACGCCGAGCGCCGCCAGGCTCCGAATGGCGTCGGCCGCGTCTGCCTTCGGCCGGTCGAAAAACGTGAGGAAGCCGGCAAAGGTCAGATCCCGTTCCAACTCCCGGCCGTACGGGGGCTCGGGCTCCACGGTTCGTGACGCCACGGCAAGCACGCGAATCCCCTGTGCGCTCCACGATTGATAGCGATCTTCAAGACGCGCCTTGGCCGCCGCGTCGAGCTGAACGCCGTCGGCCGATCGTACGCAGATGTCGAGCACATGGTGAAACGCGCCCTTGGTCAAGAGCGACGTTCGGCCTGCCGTGGCCACGACCACACTGACGCGCTTGCGGATGAAGTCGAAGGGTATTTCGGCCAGCTTACGGACCGCCGAGAGGTCTGGCGCCGCGGCAGCAAGGATCGCGTCGTCCAGGGGGCTGGCCAGTCCGGTTTCGAGCGCCGCATTCCAGGCCCCCAGCTTCTGCACCTCCGCCGCCGGCGCGCCGGAAGCATCATATGCACCCTCCAGTATCACGAGACCTTCGGTGAGAGTCCCGGTCTTGTCGGTGCAGAGGACGTCCATGCTGCCGAGATTCTCGATGGCCGTGAGGTGCCGCACCAGCACGCCGTGGCGCGCCATCATCTGCGACCCGCGAGCCAGGTTGACGCTCAGGATCGCGGGGAGCAGCTCGGGGCTGAGGCCCACGGCGAGCGCGATCGCAAACAGCAACGTCTCGATCGGCGGCCGGCCGTTCAGGACATGGACGATGAACACGAGAAAGACCATCACGAGCATGGCACTCGTCAACAGACGCCCGAATCGACGGAGGCCCCGATCGAATTCCGTTTCCGGCGGCCGCAACGTCAGCCGGTGTGCGATGCTGCCGAACTGCGTGCTCAGGCCGGTCGCCACGATCACACAGCGGGCGGTGCCGCTTCGCAC
Source organism: uncultured Acidobacteriota bacterium (assembly GCA_963755195.1). Taxonomy (GTDB): domain Bacteria; phylum Acidobacteriota; class Vicinamibacteria; order Vicinamibacterales; family CAVVIG01; genus CAVQJU01. The sequence goes on from CAVWIZ010000008.1 coordinate 424,332, forward strand.
GTTGGTACCGAGAAAGACACAATTGAAGCGGTCGCTCAGGCCGGCCGTCGATGCGGCCGTTCCAGGCCGCTTTTCGACCGGAAAGCTCTCGCCGGTCAGCACCGATTCGCTGACGAAGAAGTCGGCCGCGTCGAGAACGACGCCGTCGGCCGGCACCAGACTGCCGGCCGAGAGCAGCACCACATCGCCCGGCACAACCTCGTCCGCCGGAACATCGACGGCGTGTCCATCGCGAAGGATGCGGGCGCGCGTCTGGATCCGCGCCTGAAGGGCCGCCGCCGCCGTCTCCGCGTGGTACTCGCGCGTGTATCCAATGCTGACCGTGGCGAGCACGATCGAGACGACGATGACGGCATCGACCCATTCGCCGGTCATCGCCGAGGCCAGCGCGGCAAAGACCAGCACCAGCAGCAACGGGTTCCGGACCTGATTCACCAGCACGCCGGTACGCGTCAGGCCCCGGTGCTCTTGCACCCGGTTCGGTCCGTACAGACGGAACCGCCGCGACGCGTCCGCAGCGGACAGGCCGTCACGGCTCGACGCGAGCCGGTGCAGCAGGGCGCCGGCGTCAGCGCCCCAGTAGTGCTCCGGCGTGTGTTCGGCCATGCTGATTCGCCAGCGCAAGCGCATTCTTGGCGGCGGCCGGCGAGGCATGGGCCGTCAGCACCGGACACCGCGCCAGGCGCAGCACGCGTTCGGCAGTGCTGCCCATGAAGACGTGGTCCCAGCCCTGTCGTCCGTGCGTGCCGCAGACAATGAGATCCACGAAATGTTCGCGGGCGTACTTGAGAATCTCGTCGGCCGCGTTGCCCCAGGCGGTGGCCAGCACGAGGCGGTTCCTCGGAAGTCCCGTGGCCGTGGCCACCCGGTCCAGATGCCGCAGTCCCTGGGCCTCGAGACGTCGAACCATATGGACGAACTCCTCGCCTGGCGCATAGCCGGTCCACGGCTCGTGTAGCGGTGGAGTCGCGACGTGCAAAAGATGCAGCGATGCGTCGAATGCGGCGGCCAGCGCCCGGCCCTGCTCGACGGCCGCGTCCGAGCACCCGCTGAAGTCCGTCGCCACGAGGATGTTCTTGAGAGCGATCATGGTGAGCTCCTTCAGATGGCCTGCCGCTGCTGCGACATCGCGGCCGCCGTCACGTGCGTGTCCGCTCGTCCCAGGCCGCAGCGATTGATGCGGTCGCCCAGCGTGGAGCGTTTGATCTGAAGCAGTTTCGCGGCCTTCGATTTGTTGCCCCCGCTGACGGTAAGCGCCCAGGCGATCAGGCCGGCCTCGACCTCGCGCAGGCGATCGTCGAGCGAAATCGGCCCGGCTCCGTCCGGTCCACCGGCCTCGATCCGTTCGTGCTCCATCATGTCGCGCTCCTCGGAAATGTGGCGTCGTGTCAGGCTTTTGTACGATGAGCTGGCAACGAGCATGCCAGTGCGCTGGCCGCAAATGCGGCGGTTTTCCGGCGATCAGGCATGAATGGGTCGGGCGGGCGGGGATTTTCTCACGCTTCAGACAGTAAGAATACCCACGGAGGCGTGAGAGCAGCGGTGAAGGCGAGGGGTCAGGTATTCGCGGCCCGTTCGAGCTGAAACTTCTCGACGCGATAGCGAATTTGATCGCGATTGAGGCCGAGCAGGGCCGCCGCCTTGGTCTGGTTCCAGCCGGTGCGATCGAGCGCCTGAACCACCAGCGATCGCTCCAGCTCGTCGAGGTTGATGCCCTCCGGCGGCAATTCGACCTTTGCGCCGAGCCGCACGGCACCGCCCGCAGTGACGGCAAAATCCTCAGTCCGGAGCGTGTCGCCTTCGACCAGCAGCATCGCACGCTCGACCGCATTGCGAAGCTCGCGGATGTTGCCAGGCCACGCGTACGCCTGCAGCTGACGCATCACTTCGGGTGCGACAGCGCGCACGCGCTTCTTGAACTCGGTGCTGTAGGCGTCAACGTAGAAGGCGACGAGCTGCGGGATGTCCTCGGCGCGCTCGCGCAAAGGCGGCAGGTTGATGGGCAGCACGTTGAGGCGGTAGAACAAATCTTCGCGAAACCGTCCCGCCTTCACTTCGTCGCGAAGGTTGCGGTTGGTCGCCGACACCACCCGGACGTCCACGTGGATGTCGACCGATCCGCCCACCCGCTTGAACGTCTTCTCCTCCAGAAACCGCAGCAGCTTCGCCTGCAGGCCCGGCACCATCTCGCCAATCTCGTCGAGAAACACGGTTCCGCCATCCGCCGTTTCGAACAGTCCCCGCTTCTGCCGGTCGGCGCCGGTGAACGCGCCCCGCTCGTGCCCGAACAGCTCGCTCTCCATGAGCGCTTCCGGCAGGGCGGAGCACGTGATGTTCATGAACGGCTTCGACGCGCGGCTGCTGTTGTAGTGAATGACCTTGGCCGCGAGGTCTTTGCCTGTGCCGCTCTCCCCCATCAGCAGCACGGTCGAAGCGGGGCTCGTCGCCACCTTCCTGAGCAGCGTCTTCACCGCCGCGAGGGCCGGCGCGTCGCCGACGATGCGATCGAAGCTGTAGGGCTGGGCCTGGCTGGCCCGCAGCGCCCGCACCTCACGCCGGAGTTGTGTCGTTTCCAGCGCTTTCTCGACCAGCAACACGATTTCGTCGAGGTTGAACGGCTTGTTCGCGTAGTGATAGGCGCCCTGCTTGATGGCTTCGACCGCGGTCTCGATGCTCGAGTGGGCGGTCAGCAGGATGACGAGCGTGTCGGGATCGCGCTCCTTGATGCGCTTGAGTACCGTCAAGCCGTCGCCGTCCGGCAGCCGGTAGTCGAGCAGCACGAGATCGATGCCTTCCTCGCTCTTCGCGAGGGCGCCAGCCGCGGTGTCGGCTTCGAGCACGCGGTAGCCCTCGGCCGTCAGCCTCTCGGTGAGCGCGTAGCGAATGAGGGCTTCGTCATCGACAACGAGAACCGTCGGCGTCTGCATCGCGCTAAGTATAGCGATTCGTCTACGGGCCAGAAACCTCAGAAGGACCTGACATCGCGCGCTCGACGATTGGCGCAAGATCGCCGATCTCGAACGGCTTGTCCACGACGGCAACGGCACCACGCCGGCGCGCCTCGTCGAACAATTCCGGCGTGCCGTACGCCGTCATCAACACGATGGGCAGCTTCGGGAAAAAGCGGTGGATGACGGACAGCGCTGTGAGATCTCTTGAGTCAGGCAGGTGCATGTCGAGCAGCACCACATCGGGGTGGCGGTCGGCCAAGGCGATCGCCTGAAGCGCGGAGGCGGCATCGGCGGCCTGTTTTACACGGTATCCGCGCTCGCCGAGCACTTCGGCGATCGACCAGCAGGTCAGCGGCTCGTCGTCAACGACCAGAACCGTCGCTGCGGGTTTTCCGGCACGGATGGGGGAATTCCCCCGGACTTCAGGCCCAAACGGCATCATAACGGCCACCCTTTCGAAGGGTTATCCAAGATTCGGACCGCTTCGAGCCGCGGCACGTGTTTTGCCGTTTCAGTCCTCAGATTCCGCCGGCAAGGCGTAGGGAGGCGGCGTCCGGAGGGGGCTATGTTCGACCTGGTCACTGACAAGACGGAGCGGCCATTCAAGGAACCGGCGCTGGTGCCACGGATCCTGTCGATGCTGGTGCATGTGGCTGTGTTGACGCTGGTGATGGCGATTCCGCTGATAACCGTGACGCAGGCCCTGCCTGACGTGCCGATGATGTTGGCGTTTGCCGCCGACTCATCGGCTCCGCCGCCACCGCCGCCGCCACCACCACCGCCCGCACCCAAGGCGGCGGCGAAAACCGCCACAACGCCGCCGACACCGTCGGCCAATGCGTTCGCCGCACCGCTCGAAGCGCCGTCCGAGATCAGGCCGGAGCTCCCGGGTCTTGCGAGCGTCTCCGAAGGTGTTGTCGGCGGGGTGGAAGGCGGCGTTGAAGGCGGAGTGGTCGGCGGCATCGTCGGCGGGATCGTTGGCGACGTCGTGCCGCCGCCCCCACCGCCACCACCGCCGGTGCAGACGCCGGTACGGACGGGCGGGCAAATCAAGACGCCCGCGCTCCTCCACCGCGTCGAGCCCATCTACCCGGACCTCGCGGCCAACGCTCATGTGACGGGACTGGTGATCCTCGAAGCCGTGGTTGATCCCACTGGCTGCGTCCAGTCGGTCAAGGTGCTCAGGTCGGCCCATCCGCTACTCGATCGCGAGGCGGTGACGGCATTGAAACAATGGCGCTACACGCCGCTGGTGCTCAACGGCATTCCGACGCCGTTCGTCCTGACGGTCACGTTCAACTTCAGCGTCGCGCAGTCGAGCTGAGGGAGGTTGTCATGGTCACGCTCAAGAACATTCTGGTTGCGACTGACTTCAGCGAGCCCTCGGACACGGCGCTGACGTACGGACGGGAACTGGCGAGCCGATTCGGCGCCACCCTGCACGCGCTTCACGTCGCCGACAACATCTACGTCACGACGTACGGGGTCGAAGCGTATGTCGCCGTGGCTCCCAACCTGCAGAAAGAACTCGAGGACACGGCCAAAGCACGACTCGATGAGCTTCTGATCGACAGCGACGGGAGCGGACCGGTGACCAAGCCGATCGTGCTGACCTCCAGATCGCCGGCCTTCGCGATCGTCGACTACGCCGGAGAACACGGCATCGACCTGATCGTGATGGGCACGCACGGCCGCGGCGCGCTGGCGCACCTGCTGATGGGCAGCGTGGCCGAGAAGGTCGTGCGTCTTGCGCCGTGCCCGGTGCTGACCGTCCGGCATCCGGAGCACGAATTCGTGCGCCCGGATACGCCGGCTGTCGTCGCACACGCCTAGAGGCTCAGATCATGCCTGCCGACATCATGCTTCAGACCGTCGATGCCGCCGCTCGCCTGAATGACGCGCACTGGCGGCGCCCGTTCGAACACGCCGCCGGCCGGTTCGTACGGCTGCTCGGCAGCGTCCCGGATTGCGGGGCTCACGAGATCTCCGATGCAGAAGTTCGCACCCTTCAAGGGATCGCCGAAGGCGTCATCGGCCGCATCGAGGCGCGCATCGACGCGGGGGGCGATTCAGTCGCCGTCCAACGGGCCCTGGCCGGCAGGGTGTATGAAATCCGCCGCCTGCTGGAGGAAGTGTACGAGTGGCGGCGGCACTACGCCATGAGGAGGTCGTCATGATTCTGCTCAACTCAGTACTGGTGGCGACGGATTTCGGAGACACGTCGAAGGCGGCGCTGGCCTACGGCCGGAATCTGGCGCGGGCGTTCGGCGGCAAGCTTCACGTGCTGCACGTCGTCGATCGTGTGGTCGCGACGACCGCCGCGGAGTTCTACCCGACCTCTTCGGCAGATCTGGAGACCGAGCTGATGCAGTCGGCTTCGAAACGGCTCGAGGCGCTGCTGACCGGGGATCGCGCCGCGTTGGGCGCTGAACCCGCCGTGCTCGTCTCGGGCTCCGTCGCGGCCACCATCATCGATTACGCGAAGCGCCGGCACGTGGACCTGATTGTCGTGGGCACTCACGGCCGCGGGCCGGTTGCGCACCTGTTCATGGGCAGCGTCGCCGAGGAAGTGGTGCGCAACGCACCATGTCCGGTGCTGGTGGTGCGGCCGAACGAGCACGAGTTCATCCTGCCGGATCCGGTCGCGGTGCACGCGAGAATCTGACGGCGGCCATGGAGCCCATGATGACTCGCACGTTCTGGATCTCGGCGTTGTGTCTGGTGGCGGCCGCCGTGGCCGGGGCGGCGGGGCAGCATTCGACGGCAGACAAGCCGCCGCCGCTGCTGACGCCGTCGCTCGCCGGCCGCGACAATTTCATCTCGTACTGTTCGCCGTGCCATGGACGCGATGGTACCGGCACCGGCCCGGTGGCTGCCGTGCTCAAGACGAGGCCAGCGGATCTGACCAGGCTCGCGCGGCGCGCCGGCGGAACGTTTCCGGCGGCGCGTGTCACGGCGTTCGTGACCAACGGCGGCACGAACATCGCGGCGCACGGCTCGAGCGACATGCCGGTCTGGGGACCGACGTTCATGGCGTTCGAACCGTCCGACAAGCTGGTGAAGATCAGAATCGAGAACGTCGTCCGCTACATCGAGTCGCTTCAGGACAAGTGATGGCGGCGGGCGAAGCGAGAGTAGACGGAACGGAGAAGTGCATGACGACTCGACTCGGCACGCTCACCATCGTGATGTTACTGCTCGCTGCGGGCGCCGCGGGCGCGCAGACGGCGCGAACCGCGCCCATGATGCGCCAGAAACTGGCGCACACGCAGCGGCTGCTCGAAGCGCTCACCACCAGCAACTACGAGTTGCTCGCCCGCGAAAGCGCGGAACTGTCGCGCATCGCCGAATCGCCGCGATGGGCCGAGCTGAAGACGCGCGAGCTGAGGCCGTCCACGGACGGTTTTCTCAAGGCAGTGGCCGACCTGGCGGCCGCGTCGAAAGAGCGCGATCTGGATGCGGCGGCGGCCAGCTACAGCACGCTGGTGACGACGTGCTATCAATGCCACAAGCGCCTCAAAGGCATGCGGATCGCCAGGTGACCGCGTGCGCTGAATGGACAGGAGAGACCCGTGAGCACGTCGACCCAGACTTCCGCCGGCTCGGCCCGACCGATCGTCTACTGGCATCGAGACCTGCCACCCGGCAGCGCGGAAATCATGGGCGAACACACCGTCGAAGCCACCAGCAGCCGGGTGGAGGGCACGATCGCTCATCGCGATGAATTGTGGGAGCGCTGCTATCAAGAGCTCATGGCACAGGCCCGCATCCGGCTGGAACAAGAAGTGGCGCGCCTCGAGGGAGATTACGCGCACGTTCTCGAAGAAGTCATCGATGCGCGTCGTGACGACAGGACGGGCGAGACGTGGCTGCGCGGCCGCTTCACCTACGTCTTGTATAAGCAGCCCGGCCGCAATCAGCCGTAGCGGTGGCCACGATCATCTCGCTTTGCACACCGTTCTAGCGCTGTTCGCTTCTGAACAGCGCGACCACCGTCCCACCGCTAAGGTGACAGTGAGAAAGAGGGTGGTCCATTGAAACGGGCGGTGGCAATGGCGCCGGCATCGGCGCGGGGGTCGGGGCGGCTGCTGGCACGGGCGTCGCGGCGGCTACGGGAAAGATGGACGTCGACATGCCCGCCGCAACCCTGCTTCGGTTTTCCCTGACCAGCCCGGTCGGCATTCCGCACTAGGTCTTTCGCCGTCCACGTCGAAGTGCCCTTTTGAACGGCCCACTCGGGCCCGTGCTGATAACGTGAACCTATGGCCTCTCGCGGTTCCGCAACGCTCCGGCGATTGACACTCCAGGTCGAGCGCGCTGTGGCAACGCAGGCCCAGTTCAGGACGCTGTTGGCCGTCGCCACGTCCACCCTCGCCGATCACCGGCAAGACCTGCGCACGGTGAAGGCTCATATGAAACGCTCAGTCCACCGATGACGTCGCTGATGCCAGGCCAACGCTGCGAGATCTGCGGCGGCTCGCTCGTCCCCCCGTTCCTGCTTCGCACGAGAGTGCCCGTCTCACTCGAGTCCGAAACACCGGACTACGCGTGCATCGAGTGCCAGACTCCGCATTCCTGGCGTGGCAACCCGCCACGCCTGTCGAGTTCGCGCGCCGAATAGTCGCCGCGTCTCCGTTTCAACCTCGAAGATCTCGTCGACGGTCACTGTGCGCTATTGCACAGTCCAACTCGTGACCGCCGAATACAGTGGAGCCAGGCTCAGGCGATGCGGCGCGCTTGCGGTGTCGGCGGGGCTGCCACTCGGTCGGCGCTCGCGGGGACAGACATGCGGGGCTTGAGGAAGGCGTGGCGTGGCAACTCTCCTGATTGTTGATGATCTCTCCACGAGCCGGCAGATCCTGAAGGCACGCCTGGGCGGGCACGGCCACCGCCTGCTCGAGGCCGCGAACGGCCATGAAGGGCTGGCGGCCGTGCACGCCGAGCATCCCGACCTCGTGATTACGGACGTGCTCATGCCGCTGATGGACGGGTATGAGTTCGCGAGAGCTTTGCGGTTCGATCCGACGACCCGCGAGATTCCGGTGGTGTTCTACACGGCCCATCATGGCCAGCGCGACGCCCGGGCGCTGGCCATCTCCACCGGCGCGTCGTACGTCCTGACCAAACCCGCCAGCACTGCGGAGGTCTTGGCGGTGGTCGACCGCGCGCTCGCCGGCGAATCGGTGCTGACGCCGCCGCCGGCCGCGGTCCAGCCGCAGGCGGCCTCGGATGACGAGCACCTGCGATTGCTGGCCGACCAGCTTTCTGACACAGCCGGCGACTTGAGAACCTCGAACGCCCGGTTGAGGGCGTTGATCAATATCGGCCTCGAGCTCGCGTCAGAGCGGGCGCCGGATCGACTGCTCGAAAACGTGTGCGTCGCGGCGTGCGATCTGTTTCGCGCGTCATCCGTCACGATCGGCATCCTCGATCGGCACGAAGGCGCCGTCCAACGGTTCGTCACCTACGGCGTGGACGGCGCCGCCTGGATCAAGACCGCGGATTCGGTCTCGGGGATCCTGGGGACGGTGGTCGCCGAGCGACGCGCGATGCGTGGGGACAACCGGAACGACGGCACGCCACGTCTCCAACTGCCGGGTCCCTCCTCGGACGTGGACGCCTATCTGGCGGTGCCCATCGCGTCGCCCACGCACGTGTACGGGTGGATGTGTCTCGTGGGCAATGAGAACAAGACGTTCACCGAGAACGATGAACATCTGACGATGGCGCTCTCGGGGCTCGTCGGCCGGATCTATGAAAACGCGCATCTCTCAGAGGTCGCGCAGCAGCGAGCCCGCGCGCTCGAGCAGGAGATTCTCGAACGCACACAGGCCGAAGCCGCGCTGCGACTGAGCGAGCGGCTCAATCGCAATCTGGTCGAGCACCTGCCGCAACGCATCGTCGTCAAAGATCGCCAATCGGTGGTGCTGTTCTGCAACGCGAACTACGCCGCCGACATGGGCCTGTCGCCCGCCGACGTCGTGGGCAAGAACGCGTCGACATGTGATCCACGCCCCGTCGCCGAGACCGACGAGGCCGACGATCAAGACGTCATGGCCAAGGGGACGGTCACGACCCTCGAGGCGCTGTATCACGTCGGCGGGCACGAACGCTGGCTGCACACCGTCAAGGTGCCCTATCGAGACGAGCTCGGCGACATCATCGGCTTGCTGGTGGTCTTCGAGGACATCACCGAACGCCGGACGCTCGAAGCGCAGTATCGACAGGCCCAGAAGATGGAAGCCATCGGTCATCTGGCCGGCGGAGTGGCGCACGATTTCAACAATCTGGTGACCGTGATTCTCGGGTACAGCGGCTTGCTGCTGGCCGACGAGCAGGATGAGCGTAAACAGGGGGACCTCACCGAGATCAACCACGCGGGCACACGGGCTCAGGGACTCACGCGTCAGTTACTGGCCTTCAGCCGCAAGGAGATCATCGAGCTGACAACGTTCGATCTCAACGTCGTCGTCACCGAGATGCAGCCGATGCTCGGGCGCCTCATCAGGGAGGATGTGAAGATCGTCCTGAGCCTGCGGAGCGAACCGGTGACGGTGCAAGCCGACCGTGGACAGATGGAGCAGATGATCCTGAACCTCACGCTGAACGCGCGGGATGCCATGCCGACCGGCGGCACGTTGACCATCGCGACGGCCACCGTCGAGATCGATGAGCACTACGCCAAGACTCACGTCGGCGCGACACCCGGGCCGTACGTGTTGCTGACGGTGTCTGATACGGGAACGGGCATGACGCCGCAGGTTCAGTCGCGGCTGTTCGAGCCCTTTTTCACGACCAAGGGAGCCGGCAAAGGGACCGGGCTTGGCCTCGCGACCGTCCACGGCATCGTCACGCGAAGCGGCGGCCACGTGGGCGTCTATAGCGAGGTCGATCGGGGCACGTCATTGAAGGTCTATATGCCACTGGTGGAAGCCGCGGACGCGGCGGTCGCCGTGTCCCCGACGCTGGTGCGACCCCCGACGGGGGGGAGACGGTGCTCGTCGTGGAGGATGAGAAAGGGCTGCGCGAACTCACCTGCAGACTGCTCCGCAAGCTGGGCTATACGGTCCTGGTCGCCGCGAACGCGGCGGAGGGGCTGCAGTTGTGCCATGAGACGCCGGGCATCGACGTGCTCCTGACGGATGTCGTCATGCCGGGCGGCAGTGGACCGGAGTTGACACGCCAAGTGGCCGCCGTCCGCCCCGGACTCAAGGTCATCTTCATGTCCGGCTACACCGAAGACACCATCGCCCACCACGGCATCCTCAATCCCGGGATCGCATTCCTCAACAAGCCCTTCACGGCGGACACGCTCGGACGCAAGGTTCGCGAGGTGCTCGACCGATAGCCGCGATGAAGCGTCCCGGCTTGCACGTTCTCGCATCGGTGCCATTCGAGCTCACGACAATCTGGAGCGATTGACTCGTTCTCGCCTTCGACGTCATCCTGCCTTGTATGAACACCGAGCATTTCAGCGAGCAGAGCTTCCGCAGCCAGGTCCGCGTGCTCGTGATGATGGCCGCGACCGCACTCGGCCTGTATTTCTGCTACCGGATGGCGCTGCCATTCGTGCCGGCTCTGACGTGGGCGATGACGCTCGCGGTCCTGTTCATGCCGGTCTACCGGTGGCTGAAGTCCAAGGTGAAACGCGCCAGCCTGGCGGCTGCGCTTCTGGTCCTGGCGATCGGCCTGGTGGTGATCGTGCCCGCGACGTTCGTGGGGCAACGGGTCGTCTCGGAAGCCGCGGCGGGCGCCGACGCCATCAGCGCCAGGGTCGAGGCCGGCGAGTGGCAGCGCTTTCTCGACGACCACCCGCGCGTCGCGCCCATTGCCCGGCGCATCGGGCGGCGGATCGACCTGCCCGGCACGATCAGCGCGATCGCGACATCGCTGACGAATGCCGCCGGCGCCTTCATCACGGGCTCCGTGAGGCAAGCGGTCGATCTGCTGCTGACGTTCTATCTGTTGTTCTACTTTCTACGCGACGAGCGCGCAGCGCTTTCGTTGCTGCGCTTTCTGTCGCCTCTCCCCAAGAAGGAAATGGACACGCTGCTCAGCCGCCTGGGCGACACCGTCTACGCCACGATGTACGGCACGTTGACGGTCGCTGCCGCCCAGGGCTCGTTGGGAGGACTGATGTTCTGGTGGCTGGGTCTGCCCGCGCCCCTGCTGTGGGGACTCGTGATGGCCGTGCTGGCCGTGGTCCCGGTCATGGGTGCGTTTGTCGTGTGGATTCCGGCCGCCCTCTTCCTGGCGCTCGAAGGCAGCTGGGTGAAGGCGCTGATTCTTGCCGTCTGGGGCGGGGTGGTCGTCGGCGGGATCGATAACGTGATCTATCCCATCCTGGTGGGCAACCGGTTGAAGCTCCACACGATCCCCGCGTTCATGGCGATCGTCGGCGGCCTGATCGTGTTCGGTCCGTCCGGCCTGATTCTGGGGCCCATGGCCCTCACCGCCACTGTGCTGCTGCTCGAGACTTGGCGGAGCCCAACCGAGGACGCCGATCAGGCGGCGCTGCCACGCGAACGATAGCCCAACATCACTCCCGGGTTACGACGATTCCGTGTCGTCGGCTGGCGCCCGGCTGATCGCGGCATACATCTGGCCGTCCGGCCTGAAGCGCAGCACGAGCTCGACCTTGGCGGGCATCTGGGGATCCCCGAGGATTCGCATGATCGTGATGATCGAGCCCCCTGGGGCCTTTCGCGTCTCGAGCGGCGCGCCTGGGGAGTGGTCGTTGAGATTGAGTCGCCGCATACCAAGACACTTGCAAAGACACCGCCCGGAGCGGTCGTCGAAAAAAAGGCGTGTTGTCCGTGTGTCCTGGACGGTGCCCCCGGTGCGCGTCTCAACGCGCGCGAGAAAAGTCAATTTCCGCGCGGCCTTCCTGTTCGCCTGTGGCGAGCTCCCTTTTCGCAGGACCACGGTCGGTTTCAAATTGGGCATGGAACAACACGAACTGCAGGACGCCATCGAAGCGCTGCATGATCGCTATCGGTCGTACACCGCCGGAAACGTCGCCACCTACATTCCCGAGCTGGGCAAGGCCGATCCCGAAGCCTTTGGCATCTGCATCGTCACCGCCGATGGGCAGGTCTTCGAAGCCGGCGACTGTTGTCGCCCCTTCACCATCCAGTCGATTTCGAAGCCCTTTGCATTTGGCATGGCTCTCGAAGAGTTCGGAGACGAACGGGTCGCCCAACATGTGGGCGTCGAGCCGAGCGGCGACGCGTTCAACGCCATCGAGCTGCAACACGGCACGAACCGACCCTACAACCCGATGATCAATACCGGGGCCATCACCATCACGGCCCTGCTCCACAGCCGCCACGGGGCGAAGACCTTCGAAACACTCCTGACCAGGCTGAGTGAATCCGCCGGTCACTCTCTCGAAGTCGACGAGGACGTGTTCGAGTCCGAGCGACGGACAGGGCACCGCAACCGCGCGATTGCACACCTGCTCCTCAACTTTGGACTGGTCAACGACGAGGCCGATCGCGCCCTCGACGTGTACTTCAGACAGTGCGCGATTCTCGTGACCTGCCGCGACCTGGCCATGATGGGGGCGACGCTCTCGAACATGCGGCGCCACCCGGTCACGAACGTTCAGGTGTTCGACGTCTCGTCTGTCAAGCACATGCTCGCCATCATGTTCACGTGCGGCATGTACGACTACTCGGGCGAATGCGCCTACCGGGTGGGCGTGCCCGCCAAGAGCGGCGTGAGCGGCGGGGTGATGGCCGTCGTGAACCGCCAGGTGGGCATCGCCACCTATTCACCGCGTCTCGACGCCCGGGGCAACAGCGCGCGTGGAATCGAAGTCTGCATCGAGCTGGCCGGGAGGTTTGGCCTCCACGCGTTCGACTTCCTGAATTTCGGGTCCAGCTTTCTCAAAGTCGTCCTCTGACGCTTCAAAAGGTAACCTTTAGTCTACCTGCGACATTCCTGTAAACGAAAATGGCCAAATAATTGGCCGCCCAGGACAGTTTGGATCGTTTAGACTCTCCCTGGTCACAACCCCTAAAAGAGTCTGCGCGACTTCCACGGATTTGGTCGGGTGTGCTTCGGTCTCATGTTAGGGGAACAGGAATCTGAACGTTATTACCGGGTGCGGTGTCTTTTCGCGGTGCCACCGAGATGTTCGGTGAGCACGTATTTTAGCGTCTAAGAGGATCAGTCATGTCATACACGAAGCGCGGCATCTCGAGGGCAACCCGGTTGTTGAAGGGGCCGTCTGCGCTCCTGGCTCTAGGACTAGTGTTGCTCTTTTGGCAGCAGCCAGGGAAAGCCCACTTCGACGATGTTCCGGACGCCTTGCCGTTCGACATGAGCTTCCTCCTCACCGGCAACTACGTCGTCGGCGGTGTCGACATGCAGGGTGCGGGCGACGAAGATGGCATGTCGACTGGCACGATCCCAATGACGGGTGTGCCTGCCAACGCAGACATCGTTGCGGCCTATCTGATATGGGAGACGATCGATCATTCCGGATCGCTCAATCTGGATCCGCAACAGACGCCCGTGTTGTTCCGAGGCCAATCCGTCATTGATGCCAACGACGTGAGGGTCGTCAAGGCGAGATCGCTGCCAGCGAGCGGTTACGGCCCGGCCTGCTACGGTGGCGGAGGAGGGTTGAGGCTGACCATGTTCACGGCCGACGTGCTCCACCTGTTGCCGATCAATCCGAACGTCAACAAGACTGAAAGGCGCCTGGTCAACGACAGCGACCTGACCGACAACGGTTTCGAGCTGAACACGGTGACGCTGCCCGAAGGCGCAATCGGGGGCACTCCGCACAGCGCGGGCGCCAGCTTGTTCGTGGTCTATCGGGATGCATCGCAACCGCTGAGAAAGATCGTCGTCTACAACGGTATCTACAAGCAGCCTTGGCTGTACTGGCCGGTGACGCAGAGCCTCCGGGGGTTCTACAGGTCGTCCGCGGTCAAATCCGCGCAGATCACGCACATCGTGGCGAGCCGTCGGACGAACACGCACGAACGAATGTACTTCGACGACGATTCGCACTGGCCCTACTGGGGCGCGCAGATCGCGGTCGATCCGTTTCCCAACGCCCCGGTGTCATCGGAACGAGCGTGGGCCAGTCCGACGATCGACGTGAGCGCGTTGATGCACCCAGGAAACGATTCCAATGACGGGTACGGCGAAACGGCCTTGACGACGGTCGCCGATTGGGGCGGGAGCGTGTACGACTGCAAGACGTGGGCAGCGATCATCTTCAGTACCGCGGTCGCAGATGAGGATCATGACGGCATCCCGGACGGACTCGAAAATGCTGCCGCCGCCTACGGCCTCAAGGATCCGGATGGCAAGCGTCTGCCGAACGTGTACGCCATGGGCGCCAGAACGGGGCGGAAAGATCTCATCATCGAAGTCAATGCCATGTGGGCTCCCGCTGGCACGACGTACGGATCACCTGCGGCTCCATTCGATTCCACGCACAATTCGGTGACGGACCCAATTGGACACAATCACCTGCTGACGCCCACCATCGTGAAGGCGCTGGGCGACAAGTACCTCGAGAGAGAGATCCACGCGCTTTTCGACGTCGGCAACATCGCGACCTATCACAGCCTCGGCGGCGCCTATGCGTCCACCGTTGCCGATTCGTACCTGGTCCCATCGACTGACGCCTGGGGGAGAGTGTTGGCCCGGGGCGGGGAGCTTATCAGGGAAACAGCGTGTGAGCCGGACACACTGGATCCACTACATCCGAGGTGGGAGTGTGAGTTCCCCGATTATCCGGGCTCGGTTGGCTGGAAGTTCGGGTTCGAACGCTATCGAAACCAACCGGTCGCCGACGACGGCACAGAGCTCACGGGGCACGCGAGATTGCGGTGTGTGAGGGGAGCCGACGGCGTTTACGGCACTCCCGACGATGGAATCTGCGAGGGAGCCACCACCCACTTCCGAGCGCGATTCGATCCGAATCGCGAGGGTCTCGTCCACGACGTGCTGTACGCTCACGCGCGCGCCAAGCCAAAGTCCCTTCCGTGTCTGGATTCGACCGGTGCGATCAAGCGTTACGCCAGCGGCGAAACTACCTGTACCGCGCCGCTGGTGGACAATCCCAACTTCCATGCCTCTGACTTGCACGTGCCTTCCTCGTCATCGGGCATCTCGCAGCTGCCGGGCGGCAGTTCGATGATCACGCTCGGTCTCTGGGACACGGTCAACTTCGTGGGCGAGCCCTACATGATCACCGCGACCTCGTTCCACGAGTGGGGGCACAACTTCGGGCTGTATCACGGTGGAAACGAGCCCACGTGGGGCACGCCGGGCACACCCACGTACATCGAGCCGAACTGCAAACCGAACTATCTGAGCATCATGAGCTACGCGTTTCAGGCGCACGGGCTGTTCAAGCCCCTCAATCCTGATCCCCAGTTTGATTACTCCTCACGCGACAATCTTGGAAATATCGCAGGAAGCCTCGACGAGACAAACCTGACAGACGGTTCGTTGGCCACGGATCTGCCTTACAAGGCTGCGTGGTTTGCGCCTTTCGCGACGGCATCGCTCGGACCCCGCGCATCCACGTTGGGAAGCCCGGCTTCACGGTTCTGCAATGGCTTGGAATTCGTGCCGGGCCATATCCCCGAACAGACGGTTCGCATCGACGCCGAAAGCGTCTCCGAACTGGTCGACTGGAATGCGAACGGAGCCGGCAATGCTGGTTTCCCCCTCGACGTGAACTTCGACGGCGCGTTGAGCGGCGGAACGCTCCTTCGCGGTTTCAACGACTGGGCCCATCTCCGTCTCGACCAGATCGGCGCCGGGCGAAATGTCGCGACACTATCCCAAGGCGATGCGCTGGCCGAGGGCGATGCGTTGGCTGAGGGCGACGCGTTGGCTGAGGGCGACGCGCTGGCTGAGGGCGACGCGTTGGCTGAGGGTGACGCGTTGGCTGAGGGCGACGCGTTGGCTGAGGGCGACGCGTTGGCCGAGGGCGACGCGTTGGCCGAGGGCGACGCCCTGGCCGAGGGCATCACCCGCACCACCGCGTTTTCGGCAGGTGGAGGTTCTTCGTCGAATCTCTTCACGGCGTGCGTGCTGGACGGGCCTTCTTGCGCAGCATCGCCGACGCCAGACAAGAGGCATTGGGTCAGCACGGCGTGGAGCGTGCCCAATGCCGGCTACCCCGACAGTTTCAAGGTATTTCGTGTCTTTGGCTCCACGATCACGGACAGTCTCCCCGTCCAGGTGGGAACGACCCTCGACGGTACGATTTTGAGCCTGGTCGTTGACGGTGAGCTCCCGAACGGGTACCCGTTTACGTACTACAACAAAGCAGTGAACGGTGGCGCGGATGGCGGCGCGTCGGCCAGCGCGACGATCACTGTGCCCTCAACGATCCGCCCGTGGCGAACCCCGACACGGCGACGACAAACGAGGATACGGCGATTGACATCGACGTCGTCGCCAACGACGAAGACCTCGATTCGGCGAACAGCATCTTGCGCGTGGCGGTCGATCTGACCACGCTCATCCCGGCGATCACAGAGGTCCACGGCGGCACGGCGGTGCTGCAGCCAGACGGCCGCACAGTGCGATTCACGCCCGTCACCGACCTCAACGACAACAATACGCCGGGCGGGTTCGGCTTCAAATACAAGGCGAACGACGGAACCTTCACCTATACGACGAGCGACCTCGTGTCGCACACCGTGGCGATGAGCGGCTGATTCGAACGAGGCGACGGTGACGATCGACGGTCTACCCAGTCAACGACGCGCCCAGCTTCACCAAAGGACCGGACCAGACGGTGAACAAGGACTCCGGAACGAAAGTACGTGACGAACTGGGCGACGAACTTCCTGCCCGGGCCGGCGACCGCGACGGACGAGTCTTCTCAGACGGTCCTCTCGTATAACGTGGTGAGCAACACCAACACCGACGCTCTTCCCGGCGGGGTCAGTCACCATCGCGACCAACGGCACGCTGACCTTCACGCCGGCGGCTGGCCAATACGGCAGCGCGACGATTGGGGTCACGGTGCGGGACAACGGCGGCACCGACAACGGCCATGGTGGCGGCGGCGTGGACACCAGCGCCGTGCAGACCTTCCTCATCACGGTCACCACGTCAGCACGTCGATTACGCCTCGAGCGGGCCGACGTGTGGTTCACGAACCAGCAAGAGCTCGACCACGAAGTTTGACTTGAAGGCTGAGGTGCGAAGAACGAAGCGGCACGACCGTCGTGGCGACGGGCTACTCTGAACAACACCTATCTCGGCTACGGCACGACGTTGCGCCAAGGCCACGTACTGAGCAGAATACCCATCTCGTGCAGTGCCGTGTCTTTCAGTGCGTCGGACATGCTAAGCCTCAAGGTGTCGATCAAGCTCTCGAATGTCTCGGGTGCTCCGTCGAGTGCCGCGGGCAAGCTGTACTACAACATTGCGAGCCCGCCAGGGAACGACAGCCATCTGCACGCGAAGATCGGCGCGACGGACGTCAAGTACTACATGATCAAGACGCCGACGGCTACGCTGGGACTGCAGAAGAACGGTTCGGTTACTGGCGACGGAACGGGTTGTCGAATTACAATGCGACCAAGACGGCTTACATACCCCTCGGGACCTGGAGCATTACCGGGCCGTGAGGTTCTCTCGCAGGGCGGCGGCCACGGACCAGGAATACCGGGAAGGTCCGTGGCTGCTAATCCGGGGGCTACCGGCCGGCGCGCCGACGGACGTCTGGCAGGAGCGGGTCTTCCTTCGACTGGCCGCGGATGGCGAGATAGGCGCGATACGATTCGACCGCATCCGGGTTCTTCAGTCCTTCCCGGACGAGGCCCTGATAGTAGTACACGGTCGGGAAATAGCCGGAGGTGGGCTCTTCGTCCACGAGCAGCGATAGCGCCTCGCCCCGGCGCTTGATGCAGCGGTCGAACTCCGAATCGGCTTGCAGAAACGCGCCTTGTTCCAGGTACGCGCGCCCCAGGTCATAGTGACCCCACCATGTGTCCAGGACGCTCGTGGCATCGGTCAGAATCTTGATCGCCTGACGCGCGTCTCGATTCTTCAGAGCGATCCCACCCTCGATGATCTTGCCGTACGCCTGAGGCTCGGCGGGAAGCTCGGCGGAGAGGCCGGCGGCCAACGTCCGTGCTCTGGCCACCGCGTTCGCCTCGACAAAAATGCGAGCGGCGAGAAATCGGATGGACGCGGCGTTGCTGCCGAGCAGGGCCTTTTCGGCAGCCGCAACCGCGGGGCCCTTCTGTCCCCGCATGAGGAGTGCGTAGGCCAGCGACGTGAGCTTCCTGGCGGCCTTGTCGCCGTTCTTGGCAGCCAGGTCCGACGCCGCGCCCTGCTCGAAATGGTGCGCGGCGTCCGAGAAACGCCCCTGATAGAGCGCCAGGTCGCCGACACCGGACGCCGACCAGGATGCGCCACGCACGCCGATCGTTGCGAGCTTCTCGTAGGTGGCTGTCGCCTCCGGCAGCAGGCCCTGTCCCAACTGGGCGAAGGCCAACGCCAATGTGGCCAAATCGGTGGGCTCCTCTAACGCGTTGGCCTCATCCACCGCAGTCTGATAATCGCCGGCGTACGTCGCATAGATCGCCAGATTGCCGCGGAACGGCACACGCTTGGGCAGGATCTTCACAGCCCACCGCATTTCCTCGACGGCCTCACGCATGTCTCGCAATTTCGACATACACAGGGCGCGGTTGTTGTGCGCAACTGCGTCGGCCTCGTATTGGGCGATCAGCTCGCCGTATTCCTTCACGCACTGCTGAAAGTCGCCGGTGTTCATATAGTAGGAGGCGCGGACGGCAAAACGCTCGCGGTCCGTCATCCCCTCGAGGTGACGTAGGGCCTCGGTGTTGTACTTCTCAACATCCTGGAGCTTCCCCAGATTCCGCGACATGATCGCCAGACCCTGGTAGCCCAGACCGAAGTTCGGATCCCGCTCCACGGCCTTCAGGAAGTGTTGCCGCGCCTCCTCGAACTTGCTGCTGGACTGGGCCTCGACCGCTGCCGCGTAGTGACTGGCCACCTCCATGGACGTGGTTGACAGACTCTTCATCGCCAAGAGTTGTGCCGAGTCCGAGGTCTGGTCGCCGAGTGACTTGCGAATCGTCGTGACCAGCTTCGTCGCCGCCGGAAGAACCTGCTCCTTACCCGAGGCTCGACCTTTGGCGCTGGCGATGACATTCCCGGTCACGGTCTGAGCTGCCGTGAGCGAGATTTCGTAGCCGCTTCCTCGACTGTTGATCGAACCGGAGAGGACAAAACCCACGCCCTGCTTCAGCGCGAGCTCGCGCGCAGCCTTGTCGTTCAGTTGGGCCGGCGGTGGGACGCCGAATGTCACGCGGACTCTGCTCCGGTCGTACGCGCTGATGAAGCCGGCGGATTCCAACGCGCGCCTGAGCATCGGCTCGAGCGTGTGATCGAACGCCGGATCGCCGGTGCCGTTTTGAAAGTCGGCGATCACCATGGTTACCGGATCGGGTTTCTTGGTCGGCTCCACCACGCGCCGCGTCACGAAATACGTACCGCCGAGCAGGGCCAAGACGAGCACCGCGGTCGCCGCCATCATCCGCGGCGTCAAGCGCCGCACGAGCGGCAGCGGGCGGCCGTTGACGTCGAGCCGGCCGAGGTCGGCCGCGAACTCGGTCGTGGTCTGATGCCGCTTCGTGACGTCGGGTTCCACCGCGCGCGTGACGATCGCGGCGAGCGCGTCGGGCACCTCCGGTACCAGCGACTTGATGTGCGGCAGCGGGCGTTCCATCCTGGCCCGCAGTTCCGCCACCGCGCTCTCGGCCCGGTCGGCCCGCCGTTTCCCGACGAGCAGGTCGTACAGAATCAGTCCGGTCGCGTACACGTCGGCGCGCTGATCGGCCGCCTCTCCCCTCGCCTGCTCGGGCGCCATGTACTCGACGGTCCCCACGATCGTGCCGGCCATCGTGGTTTCAGCGTGGCGCGACATCGAGCGCCAGGTCCCCAGGCGCACTCCGGCCGGCGCCGGCGCGGACGCTTCCGACGGCCCACCGGTCGAGCGGGCGATCCCGAAGTCCATGATCAACGCCTCTCCGTCGGCGTCGATCATGATGTTGGCCGGCTTCAGGTCGCGGTGGACCACTCCGGCGGCATGCGCGGCCACCAGGCCGGAAACGACGGAGCTGATGATCCGCAGGGTCTTCGGTACCGGCAGCCGTCCCTCCTGCTTGACGAGGGTGGACAGGTCGGTGCCTTCGACGTACGACATCGTGATGTACTTGATGCCGTTCAACTCGCCCAGATCGTGAATGCGTACGACGTTCTTGTGCGTTACCTGGCGCGCCAGGAGAAGCTCGCGCTTGAAACGGCGTTCGATTTCCTGCTCGGCGACCGGATCGCGCATCGCCTCCGGTCGAATCACCTTCAGCGCGACGATGACTTCGAGCTCCTCGTCCCAGGCCTGGTAGACGGCGCCCATGCCGCCAATGCCGAGGAGACGCACGATCGTGTAGCGGCCAAAGCGTTCACCGATCGCCAGCGGACCGGACTCAGCGCCTGAAGGGGCAACCCCAGTCGCGCCGGTGAACGAAGACGCTGCAAATGACGTCGGCAGCGACGAAGTCGGGAGGGACGAAGTCGGGAGCGACGAAGTCGGGAGCATCGTGGGAGCGGCGTCGAACGCGGCCTGGCCTTGCGGAGGCGTGACCGTCGTGACCGTCGTGACCACGGTTTCGGGTTCCGGGGCCTTGGGAGGGGTGAACGTGGTGAGGTCGTCGTCGCGATCGGTCATGACAGCGTGCAGAGCGGTGGAGCAAGCGACGCAGATCCCTCCCGTGTCACCCGCAGGACGACCGCAACGAGGACCGATAGCCGACCGAACATTGAACAAAGCACAACAGGGACTGGGCCGATTCTACCTCGGTCCTGGCCAGAAAGTTGACCGTACCAGACAACTTCACGCCCGGCGCCCTGCCCGGTGTCTGTAGCCCCACTGACACAGCCGTCCTCGCGGCGAGACATGTCGTTCTTACAACTTGAGGGTTCCTTCCGCTATGGCTATCGTTCGGTCTGCCGTTTCCCCCAGCGTGTCGGCGGTTTACGAGGTGCGAGGGCCTTGGCAGCTGCCGGCACGCCCCTTTTGCGGAGGGCCACCAACGCTGTCACATGCCTGACCAACTCTTACGTCGTGTGTCTAGATGACGCTCAGCGCCACCAGTCAGCCCTCCGCGCCGGACCCGCGTTGTCCGCGGTGCGCCCAGGCGGACGTGCGCCCGGCGCCGGAACCGATAACGCCAGCCGGCGAGCAATGGTTTCACTGCAACTACTGCCAGCGCCGCTTCTCCGTCAAACGCGCTCACACTGCCTTGAGCTGGCCGCCCCTGGCCACTTTGGCAGATGGCCAGTAGCCCTGCCCTGACAGCCTTCGGCCCTTTGCCCTACCACGGGCCTGTCTCCACGGGCTCTCAGAGTGCATTGCAAAATGACGAGGGTAGGGCTGAAGGCTCAGGGCTAAGGGCAGATGTAAGCGGGAAGCCCTCAGCACTTAGCCCTCAGCCCTGACAGAGCCATTTCGCAGCGCTAAGGTTCTCACCCTCAAGAGCCGACACCACGGATACGCATGCCACCCGGAACCCGGGTGTTATGACGTTCTTGAGGCTGGACCGCGGCCAACCCCCTGAGGCCGTTTTGGACGTGCGGGTGACTGAAATGGCGGGTTGGGTAATACTGGCGGTCAGTGCGCTGATTCCCGTGTGGCTGGCACGCGTCCTCTTAGGCGTCGCCCTCGCCGGCCTGACGTCGCCCGTCCGGGCACCCTACGAGGATGTCCCTGGTGTCCACCGCAACGACCATCTCGCACCATCGAAGGCGGCGAAAACACAGCCGTCAGTCTAGAATCGACAGAACCAGGTTCTGGCGGAAGCCCCTGGTCTGCGAAAGACCCAAGGGTGCCCGGATGGAGGAACAGTGGCAAATGGAGTGACGTCGTACGAACGACCGCAGCCGAACGTCGTACCCGAGCCCAAATCGATCGACGAACGGCGCGTCACCGCGTGGATCGGCAAAGCCCTCACGATTCAAGGCCGAGTCATCAGCTCTCACGACCTCATGATCGAGGGGCAGGTCGAAGGGACGATCGAGCTTGGTGACCATGCCCTCACCGTGGGCGTGGGTGCCGGAATCAAGGCCGACCTGGTGGCAAAAACCATCACCATCAGCGGCGCCGTGACGGGCAACGTGACCGCCAGCGACAAAGTCGATCTGCGAGCCACCGGTTCGGTGGACGGCGACATCATCGCGCCGCGCGTAATCATGGCCGAGGGTGGAATCATCAACGGCCGTGTCGACGTGACAGGAAAAAGGGGCTAGCGTCATGGCCCGTGGTATCGAACCGGCGACGGTCAGCGCCACGTCGATACGAGACGTGCGCCGCGCTCGCATCACGGCGAAGAGCATGCAAATATCGCCGTGCTCATGGATGACGCGACGTATTGGGAAGCGCGCGCGCGGGGACGCGAATCGTTTTGGCACGGGCGTCCGCTCTGGACCAACCCGTCGACGGGACGCGACGCTCGAGAGTGGACCAGAGGGTGGCAGGACGGCCTCGCTGATTTGTCGCGCCGCCGCGGACTCATCCTTTCCGCCTCGGCCGCTGAAACCGCCGAGTGGCAGGCGCTGCTCGTCCTGTATCGTCCTGCCGACGTGATGCCCGCGCCTCGCCGCCGCCGAGCCATCGGCCCGAGGGTGTCGAAGGCGACAAGAACGGCGGGGCGGAGCTACTGAACCTCGACTGAGTCCGACGACGGCTGGGCGCCGCCGGGAACGTTGTCGACAAACGCCTTCCAGGCCTGCTCGACCTTGGCCTGATTCTGAGCCAACGCACCACCACAAAAGGTCGTTTCCGTGCGCCCGTTCGACAGCCGCGGTTTTGCCCACATCCGCTGCACCGTGACGGTGAGGCCGATCAGGGGAATTCGCACGTTGAAGTACGGCGGCGGCACGGTCCGCCGGTCGCGCGGCATCTCGAGGCACACACCTTCCCTGCTCAGGTCGACGATGTTTGACGGCACACCATTCACAATCGCATCGAACCGGTTCACGGACTTTCGCTCTGAACGGCGCACCGGCCGTCCCTCCACCATCGCCATGGAGACCGTGCAGGCCAGCATGGCGGGTTCGACGGGCCTCGAGAGATACATGTTCCGCCCAATCGCCGACGTGCACTCCTCCGTGTCGCCAATCACGACCGTGGGCGTCAACGGATTGCGGCCGCGGCCCGTCGCGATGAGTCCGCCCCGGAAGGCGAGCGTGGTGTCTGCGATCAGGAGGTCGAACGCGCGCGACTGCATTTCCTCGCGCGCCGCGCCGGGGCTGGGCCGCTCCACAGGCTCGAAACCGTCTGCGGTGAGCCAGTCGGCAACGGTCGCAGACTCGGTGAGATCGGACAGCGCGATGATGATTCGAGGACGATCTGCCATATTGGAGTCTCCCCAGTGCAGCCAGTGTGCCAGGGCAAAAACCTGGGGAACTCAAGTGTGGGGCGGCGGGGGCCGCACGAATATGCACCCGCGAGGACGATAACTGTAAGTAACTGAAAGTGCCCCTACTGGACGAGCGGCAAGGTTTTCACCGCGTCTTTCGCCTCGACCCACTCGCCGTCGATTCGGACCATGAACGTGCCGGTGCGGGCCTTCCCCTTCCATCCCTCCGGCCGGAACCCGATGTCGGCGCCTGAAATAATCGGACTGGGCTCGCGCCGCGTCTGCGCGGACACCAGGCCCGCGACGACGCCAAGCGAAACCACCCACAGGATCACGAACGTCAACCGGCTCCTCATCGACATTGGGTCTTCCCTCCTCACCGCATCAGACGTGGGCAATCGTTTGACGGTCTGGAGAGGACCAGCCGTTGCGAATTAGCTCCTGTCAGGGCTGAGGGCCAAGTGCTGAGGGCTCTTTACGCGCGTCGCTTGGCAATGCTCTCTCAGAACCGCTTGGACAGTTGGATGCTGAGGTTTCGGCCTCGCGGGTGAAACACCCCGTTGTTGACGACCATGCCGACCGGCTCCGTGTTGTTGAACAGATTCATCACCGACAGCCGGAAATCGAAGTTGGCGATCGACATCCCGGGCCAGGTAGCTCCCGTCCAGATACCAGTCTCCGGACAGCTCGCCGTAGCCGCCCGGGTTCGGCGCGCTGAACGGCTCGACGATCTTCATCTTGTTCCACCCGCGCACGTTCGCATTGACGGAATGGTGGTCGCGAAGGGCGACGTCGGCGCCGACGTTCCACATGTGCATCGGATAGTTCAGCCATTCGCGGTTGGCGTTCGTGAGCGCGCCATCCAGCAACTGGGTCACCCCGTTGACGTCGACGCCGGTCGGAATGCTCCGGAGGTACCCGCGCGCCAGCGAGTAGTTGCCGTTCAGCGCGACATCGGGACCGAGGAAATAGCGAGCCTCGAGCTCGCCGCCGTACGAATAGGCCTGGCCCATGTTGCGGTAGCCGAGATCGAGCTTCGTCTCCCAGCTGATGAAGTTGTCGACCGCCATGTAGAACATCGTGCCGACCAGATAGTTGCCCTTGTCGGCGAAGGTGAGCTGCACGTCGTGCGACCGCACCTGCTCGGACTTGTCCACGACGTTGACGTCCTCGATGGTCTTCGAAGGCGAGCGATAGAACTTGCCGCCCGACTTCGAGTAGGCCGCGTTCGGCCGCAGATAGCCGGTGTTGAAGACGTACTTGGCCGTCAGGCTGGAAGAAATGGAGTGGATGATGCCCGCTCGCGGCAGGAACACGGTTCGATTCTCGCGCCAGTCATTGTGGTCGGCGCGGAGGCCCGCGAAGACGTCGGTCTTGTGATCGTTGAAGCTGAACCGATCTTCGGCGTAGGCGGCGACGTTGTTGTCTTTGCCCGACGGAATGTCGACGACCGGCACCTGCTCCTCGCCCGGAGCCGGCGTCGTGGGCAGGTTCGTCTCGGTGTCGAAGCGGAAACCGCGGTTCGGCCCGGCGATCGTGTGCACGTACTTGGCGCCGAAACAGAAGCGAATGTGCGGCGCTGAACTGATAGGTGGCCGTGGCTTCCGCGGCGCGCGGCCAGTTCCTCGCGACTCTGGTCCTCGATGAAACGCGTGTCCAGCGCCGGGTCCGTCTGGCTCAGCTGCAGCGGAAATCGATTCTGCAGCAGCATGTCGCCGTACACGGTGTAGTGAATCTTGAAGCGATCGCCATAGGTCTGTGTCGTCTGGTAGTCGAGGTAGGCCTTGCGCATCCGCAGCTCCGACCCGGGTCGCGTGCCGCCGGCCGGGTCGTACGACCAGGAGTCCCACGGATAGGGAACGCTGGTCTGAACGACGCGTGCCAGAATCTGCTGGCCGTTCGCGCTCTTGAGCTTCAGGTACAGCTCGAAGCCGGGATACTGCGCGTCGAGCGAAGGCCACACGTTGGTGAACGCCCCCCACGGAAACTTGACGTTGGGTCCGCTGGGTGTGTTGTAGCCGTCGGCCGTCCAGTAGCTGGCGGAGATCACGCCTTTCGCGTCGCCCATCCGAAATGTCTTTCATCAGGTTGAGCGTCCACAGCGCATCTCCGCTGCCGTAGCCGCTCGAGACGCGCACCGCTTTCTCGATCCGGCAGCTCGTCCCTGGTCACCACGTTGATGATCGCGTTGGCCGCGCTGCCGCCCCACAGGACCGAGCCCGGGCCCGCGAATGATTTCGATGCGCTCGACCTTTTCGAGCGCGGGGATCTGATCCTGCTGCTGAAATCCGTGGGAGACGATGCTGTTTTGCGGGTGGCCATCGATGAGCAGCAGAATGTGATCGTTGCCGTCCGACACCAGGCCGCGGGTGCCCACCAGCTTCCACGTGGCCTGGCTCGAGGGAAAGAAGCCGGGCACCCTGGCGAGGACGTCGTCGATCGTGCGAAACCCGGACCGCTCGATGTCCCGGGCCGTGATCACGCTCATGATCGAGGTCGCGCGCGTGAGTGTTCTCTTCGGCGCGGGACGCCGTGATCACTTCCACTTTCATCAGGTCTTCGATCGACAATTCTGAAAGCTTCACCGCGTCACGGCTCCGCCCCTGCGCCAGGCCAACCGCCGGAGTGAGACTCAGGCAGGCGCACAGGAGCCTCGCGACCACGGGTCGGCTGCGGACAGGATGATGAGCGCTGCTTGCCATAATCGTTGGGAAACAGTCGTTGCGAAGACGCGAACGGTCTGCGGCCGCCTGCTGGGGAAAGCGATCCTGTTCCAGAGTAGGTGGAACACATGCGGGACCCTTGTACTGTTGTGAACACGACAGAGGACGGGGACTAGGGGCTAGGGACTAGGGGCTTGGGACTAGGGGCTTGGGACTAGGGGCTTGGGACTAGGGGCTTGGGGCTTGGGGTTGGGGCTAGGGCTTGGATGCGGCCTTGCCGGCGGCCATCAGGGCCCGCAGCTTCTGCATGTATTCGGGATACGTTGTCTCGGCGCCGCCGTTGGCCGCTTCGATTGGTATGCCGTGGCTCCTGGCGAACTCGCCCGCGAACGGGCTCTTGCCGGGCAGGTAGCTCGGCACGACGCCAGGCGGCCGATCGACGATTTCATCGACGTATTCGCACGGCCACAGCCAGTTGCCCGCCGGGCGCGGGTTCAGCACGAACTCCTCGCTCCGCAGCAGCGGCTCGGTGAGATACACGGGGTCGGTCCACTGTACGAGGTGCGTCATGATATTTCCGTGACGGATGAAGTGCTCGACCATCGACGACTTCTCGCTGTTCGGAATGCCGTTGCGCCGGATCCACTCCTGCTTGATGTGCGTGGTGTACACGGTGAGGATGTCGCCGTCATACCGACCGGTCGAGAACCCCTGCCAGGTGTGCGGCGCGAATGAAGGCGGATGCGCCCGGCCGTCCATCCAGATCGTCCGCTCCTGCTCGTAGGTGCTGATGTACATCTTGATCGCGGTCAGTTCCTGCGTGCGAAGGTCTTTCTCTTCCCAGATCCGGACCTGCAGCGGCCCATGAAAGATGTACGGCGAGTTGTGGACCTTGCACTGATGCTCGCGAAGCGTGAGCCGCGACGCGTCCCAGCTGTCCGCCGCGAGTCGGGCGCCGTCGGTGATGGGCAGCCCGGTGTAGTCGCCGAGCTCCGGACCAGGGCCCCGGTCGGGCTGATCCTCGTGCATGCGAGGGCCCCAGTCGCCGCTCAGGCCGACTTGCGCGAACAACGGATGGGGCGCCAACGTCAAAGTCAACATTACGGCGCCAGCGACGATGATTCGGCGGACCAACAACGTCATCACCACTCTCTCCAGCCGACGGCGGCCTGGACGGGCCCATCATAGCGCAGCCGGCCGCACGTCCTCGCGCGTCGAACGTTCAGGCTTCGACAGCCACGGTAATGGGAACCGCCAGCTTCAGAGTGTTCGTCACGACGCACGCGCGGCCGGCGATTTCGACAAGTTTTTCGAGCGCCGCGCGATCGTCGCACGTGGCGCCCACGGTCATCGTCATGGCGGTGACGCGGCTCGGGGGACCCTCGACCGTCGCCGTCACGGTGATGCGGACGTCCGCGATATCGGCTGCAGCGGCCTCACGGGCGCGGATCGCCGCCAGCAGGTTGCTCATGAAGCACCCGCCGAGCGACACGAGCAGGTATTCACCGCCGAGCGGCCCCCGGTCGGTGCCGCCGCCGGCGATGGGCCGGTCGATCGTCACGCGGTGAGTTCGCACGAGGCCGACCGACGCCGACGCGCCGTCCTGCTCGACCCGCACCTGGAGTGTCTGTCCCATGCGCGCATGGTAACATTCGCGCCCACCGATCCTTTCAGCCTATGAATACAGCCGTTCTCCTCAAGGGCGTCACCAAGACCTTCGGTCAGATGACGGCGGTCGATCATCTCGACCTCGTCGTTCCGAGCGGCGCGTTGTACGGCTTCATCGGCCCCAACGGCGCCGGCAAGACCACCACCATCCGGATGATGATGTCGATCATCTTCCCCGACTCCGGCGAACTGTCGGTGCTCGGCCGCTCGTCGGCGCTCGATGCGAAAGACCGCATCGGCTATCTGCCGGAAGAGCGCGGTGTCTACCGGAAGATGCGGGTGGGCGCGTTCCTCACCTACCTGGGCCGCCTCAAGGGTGTGAACGAGGCCGAACTGCCCCGCCGCGTCCGGCGCGGCCTCGAGCGCGTGGGCCTGGCCGAGTGGGAACGCAAGCGGTGCGAGGAGCTGTCGAAGGGCATGCAGCAGAAGATCCAGTTCCTGGCCGCGATCATCCACGAGCCGGATCTGCTGATCCTCGACGAGCCGTTCAGCGGGCTCGACCCGGTCAGCTCGCGCAGCCTGCGCGAGCTCATCCTCGACGAGCACAAGCGCGGCGCGACCATTTTGTTTTCCACCCACGTGATGCCGCACGCCGAGGAACTGTGCGATCACGTCGTGATGATTTATCAGGGACGCAAGGTGCTCGACGATCCGCTCGCCGTCATCCGGCGCCAGTACGATCCGCGGGCCATCCGCTTCGAGCCCCTGGAGCACGACGCGGATCTGTCGCCGCTCGGCGCCCTCCCCGAAGTTCAGCGTGTGACGCGCGTGGACGGCGGCTGCGAGATCCTGCTCGCCGAAGGCACGAATCCGGCGGCGGCCATCCCCCGCCTGGCGACAGCCGTGCCGGCGGCGCGCATTGAAATCGCCAGGCCTCGGCTCGAGGATATCTTCGTGCGCATCGTCACCGGCGGATCCGCGACGCCCGAAAGCGAGCAGCAGCTCCGGGCCGATCTTCGGGGCGCTGCCGCGCACGGAGTGGCCGTATGAAGAAGATCGCACTTATCGCCACGCGTGAGTTTCTGGCGACCGTCAGCACGCGCGCGTTCATCCTCGGCCTGCTGATGACACCGGCCATCATTGCGGTCGTCGCCATCGTCTTTCCCCGCATCATGACGCGGAGCGTCCAGGTGCAGGGCGAGGTCGCCGTCATCGACCGGTCGGGCGCACTGACCCAGGGGCTGCGGACCGCGCTCGACCCGCAGCGGATCAAGGCGCGGCGCGCGGAGCAGACGCGCCAGGCGATCACCCAGGCGCCGGAGACCGTGCGCACGTTCGCTGGACAAGCCGAACAGGGCGGCCCGGGACGTGCCGACTCGCCGGCGCCTCCCAACCGGGCGGCCGAGATCGCGTTCGGCGCCGTGCCTGAGATTTCTCTGCTCGAACGTCCGGCCGCCGCCGATCCGCAGCAGGAGAAAATCTGGCTGACCGACGACCTGGCCAAGCCGCGTCATCTGGCGCTCGTGGTGATTCATCCAGACGCCGTCGTGCCGTCTGCCGGACAATCCGAGTACGGCAGCTACGACCTCTACGTTCCTCAAAACCTGGACGACCGGATCGAGAACGAGATCTACCAGAGCCTGCGCGAGGCGATTGTCAACGCGCGGGTGAAAGCCCAGTCGCTCGATCGCGCGAAAATCGATTCGATCATCCGGGTGAACCGCGTCGCGTCCGTCACCGTGACGAAAACCAACGAGCGTCAGACGGTCGCCGGGTTCAACGTGATGCTGCCGATGGCGTTCGGGATGCTGATGTTCATCGGGGTCATGACGGGCGGGCAGTCGCTGCTGACGTCAACCGTCGAGGAAAAATCGAGCCGCGTCATCGAAATCATCCTGTCGGCCGTGTCGCCGATGGAACTGATGGCCGGCAAGCTCCTCGGACAGATGGCCGTCAGCCTCCTCGCGCTGGGGCTCTACGTCGCCATGGGAGTCGCGATGCTCGTATCGTTCGCGATTCTGGGTCTGCTCAACCCCTGGCTCCTCGTCTATCTCCTCATCTTCTTTGTGATCTCCTATCTCGTGTTGGGGTCGATGATGTTGACCGTCGGGGCCGTCGTCAACGACATGCGCGAAGCGCAGTCGATGATGATGCCGATCATGATGCTCATCATGGCGCCGTGGATCTTCTGGTTTCCGATCTCGCGCGAACCGAACTCCACGTTCAGCACCGTGGTCAGTTTCATCCCGCCCGTGAACACCTTCACGATGCTCCTTCGCATGACGTCGAACGCGCCCCCGCCGTGGTGGCAGGTCTGGGTGTCGATCGCGATCGGGGTGGCGGCCGTCTTCGCTGTCCTGTGGTTTGCGGCGAAGGTATTCCGGATTGGGCTGCTGATGTACGGCAAGCCGCCGAATTTCGCCACGATGATCCGCTGGGCCCGCGCGGCCTGAGACGGCCGCCACCTGGGAGCGACGATCGTGTTAAGCTGACAACCAAGTAGATTCGCAAACGCAGCGGGGATAGGGGCCTTCATGTCGAAGGTGCATTTCTGTTGCGTGAAGAGCGGAGCCCCTGGCCGACTCGTGGCCGAAGGCTCCGCTCTTTGTATTTGGAGGGCTGTCATCGGCTGCGAGCGCTCACGGCGCCCGCGAGGAGACAGCCATGACCCGATTTTTTCTCGCATCGGCCGCTGCCATCGTCGTTCTCGCGCTCGGGCAGATTCGCCCGGGTGCGCAACAGCCGCCGGCGCGCGTCGCTGTCGGCGCGTCGAGCGACTGGGTGGTCGAAGGCGCCGGCCGCGAGGCCGACGTCAAGACCGCCGCGTTTCTCGGACGCGACGCGCTGTGGCTGCGTAACGGGACGCACGCCATCAAATCCGGCGTGCGGTTGACCGACGGAACGATCGAGCTCGACGTGGCGCCGATGGACCACGGCGATTTCGTCGCCATCGTGTTCCGCCGCGAGTCGCTCGCCAACCACGAAAATATCTACATCAGGCCCAGTCGGTCCGGCGAGTTCATGGCGATTCAGTACGCACCGCGCACCAACGCCAGCTCGACGTGGCAGCTCTATCCACAGTTCACGGCCGAGGTGGTGTGGCCGCGCAACCAGTGGACCCACGTCAGGGTCGAGGTCCAGGGCTCAGCGCTCGAAGTGTTCGTCGGCAATGCGCAGAAACCGACGTTGTCAGTCGCGCGCCTGCGGCATGTGTCGGCAAACGGCGACGTCGGATTCTGGGCGCGTGTGAACAACCAGCCGACAGAGTGGGCGGCCGCGATCTCGAACGTTCTGATTCGGCCCGCTGCGAACACGACGTCCCGCATCGACACACCTGCGGTTGAAGCGGGTCGAATCGCGGCCTGGGAGGCCGCCGGTCCCGTCGTCGCCAGGCAGGCGGTCGTCGAGGCGCTGCCGGCAAACCTGGAATGGAAGCCCGCGAGTGCGGAGGAGGCCGGTCTCGTCAACCTCAATCGCCTCTTTCCCGCACGGCCTCAGCTGGGGCGGCAGACGGCATTCCTCCGTACGACGATCGACGCCACTTCGCCGCGCCGCCAGCTTGCCGGCATCGGGTACAGCGACGACGTCACCGTGTTCGTGAACGGCGAGCCCGTGTATCGGGGACGAATGGATGGGAGAGCCGGACGCCTGGATTCGTCAGCTTCGTCGACCCGCGCTTCGAGCGTGTGTGGCTGCTGCTGCGTGCCGGCGTGAATGAGATCGTGCTGGCTGTCACCGACGATCAGCGGTTCGGCTGGGGAGCCGCGATGTCGCTCGAGCCGTGAAGAAACTGCGTGCTTCGTCAGGCGCTTATTGTGTTTTCCCAGGAGCCGACGCCGGTTCGATCCGGATCAGCGCACCGTCGTTCTCGCCAGTCAGGACATAGAGGAGACCGTCGGGACCCTGGCGCACGTCGCGAATGCGCTGCCGCAGCTCCCAGAACATCGACTCGCGGTGGAGCTCCTCCCACTTGTCGTTGAAATCAATCCGATCGAGATGGCCGGATCGCGGCACTTCGCCCTGACGCATGCCGCCGGCGAAGACATTCCCCTTCCATTGCGGGAAACGGTCGCCCGTGTAGAAGGTCAATCCCGACGTGGCGATCGCCGGCACCCAGAACACCAGCGGCGGCTCCATCCCTTCCTGCCATGGCTTGTCGTTCACGCGAGGGCCCAGATAGAAACGGCCGAAGCTGACGACGGGCCATCCGTAGTTCTTGCCGGGCAGGAGCACGTTGATTTCGTCGCCGCCGTTCGGACCGTTTTCCGATTCCCAGATGGCGCCGGTGTCGGGATGCACCGTCAGCCCCAGCGCGTTTCGGTGCCCGAGCGTGTAGATCTCGGGCCGGTAGCCGTTGCGACCCACGAACGGATTGTCCGGCGGCACGGTGCCGTCGTCCCTCAGCCGCAGCACCTTGCCGGCGAGGCTGTTCCGATCCTGAGGTGGCGCGCCGGCCGGGTCGGGGTTGCCGATCGGCGTGTCGCCGTAGCCCACCGTCATGTACACCATGCCGTCCTTGCCGAACACGATTCGCGAGGCGTTGCCCGAGGCCGATCGCCGAAAAGATGTCGCTCGCCTCGACGAGCGCGGCCCCGTCCCATCGCGCGCGCGCGAGCGTGATCGTGCCGGGAGGGCCTCCTGGTCCGGGCGCCGGGGCAGCGCCCGCGGCCGGCTTGTGATAGGTGAAGTACACCAGCTTGTTCTCGCTGAAGCGCGGATGCAGCGCGAGATCCATGAGCCCCGCGAGACCGGCGGCCTGCACCTTGGGCACGCCTGCGACCGGCGTCGGATCGAGCACGCCGTTGCGAACGATACGCAGTCGGCCTGGACGCTCCGTCACGAGCATCGAGCCGTCGGGAAGAAACGCCATGCTCCAGGGCTGGTTGAGCCCTTTGGTGACCGTCAGTCGAATCTGACGCTGGATGGCGGTGTCGAGGACGATGGGGCCGTCAGGGAGGGCGGGCGAAGGCCAGTTGATCGGCGGAGGCGCCGTCGGCGCGCGTCCCGCGCCCCGTCCCCCCGGACCGCCTGGCGGTTGTTGACCGCGTCCGCCGCCGCCCGGCGCGGCGGCCGGTTGACCCTGTGGAAGTTGTTGAGGTTGTGCAGGCTGTTGAGCTGCGCCGGCCGCGACGACGAGAACGGTCAGAGCCGCGAGCGACCCGACCCACGACATGCGCACCTTCATGAGCCGATCTCCTGTTTGACTACCGCGATCACAGGTGCGCTGCGTCTCGCACCATCGTCTTGATCCGTTCGACGTTGCTGTCGCGGACAGGGCACGTGCTGTCGGTGGCCACGCACTGCGCCAACGTCATCCCGCAGCCGCAGGTGCATCGTGCAAGGTTCGCCGCCTTGAGCGCGCTCCGCTTCCCGTTCGACGTCAGGTCCGAAAAATTCACGGCGGTCAGCTCGCGCTCGCCGTACGCCACTCCGTCCATTTGAGACGCGAAATAGACCACCACCGCCACGACCGCCAGCCCGGCGATCCATTTGAGGGCCTTGAGATAGCGCGGTCCGGTCCTCTTGCGCCGCGCACTCTGTCTTGCAGTCTTCTTCACTAGGACGCTTTCACCAAGACGCTCGCTGGAGGCGCATTATCACATGTAAAATGCATGAGTTCCAACCAATACAGGTTCGGGGCGCGCATCCGCGGCGCGCGTTTGTAATACACTTCGGGTCGTCTTTCAGAATCCTCTTATGAAGAAACACATCCACGTATTGATGGTCGTCGTCGCCGGGGTTGGCGTGCTGGCCTGGGCGGGCGTGTTTGCACCTCGGGCCGCGGGGCAGGCGCCGCCCGGGTTCGTCGCCGGCACCGAAAACGGGTTCGCGACGTTCCAGACGCAGTGCGCGCAGTGCCACGGCAACCCCAACGTCGATCGCGCGCCGACGCCGACGGCGCTGCGGGAGATGTCACCGGAAAAGATCTACGACGCGCTCACGACCGGTGTGATGCAGACGCAGGCCATGGCGTTGACCGATCAGCAGAAGAAAGGCGTCGCCGAGTTCATGGCCGGCCGGCCGCTCGGCAGCGCCAAACAAGGCGATGCCGCGAACATGGGCTTCCAGTGCCGGACGAATCCGCCGCTCGCGAATCCCGCCGACGGCCCCGCGTGGAACGGCTGGAGTCCCGACCTCGCCAACACGCGGTTTCAGCCGGCGCGCGTGGCAGGTCTGACGGCCGCGCAGATTCCGCGGCTGAAGCTCAAGTGGGCGTTCGGCTATCCGTCCGGCGTGTCGGCGAACGCGCAGCCGACCATCGTGTCGGGACGCGTGTTCGTCGGCAGCGACAACGGCTTCGTCTATTCGATTGACGCGAAGACCGGCTGCGTGTACTGGTCGTTCGAAAACGGATCGATCATCCGCAACGCGCTGACCGTAGCGCCGGTGACCGGCCAGGGCGACGCGAAGTACGCCGTCTTCTTCGGCGACGGACACGCCAACGTCTTCGCGCTCAACGCGCAGGACGGCACGCTCCTGTGGAAGACGAAAGCCGATCCGCACTTCATCGCCCGCATCACGGCCGGCGTCCGCTATTTCGACGGGAAGCTCATCGTTCCCGTTTCGTCGTCCGAGGAATTCAGCAGCGGCAATCCTGGCTACCCCTGCTGCAGCTCGCGCGGGAGCGTCGTCGCGCTCAATGCGAACACCGGCAAGGAGATTTGGAAGGCGTGGGTCGTGCCCGACGAGCCGAAGCCCTACAAGACGATGGCGAACGGCGTGGTGCTCTACGCGCCGGCGGGCGGCGCCGTGTGGAACTCGCCGACGATCGATCCGGTGAGGCGCGCCGTGTACTTCGGCACCGGCGACGCGACGACGGCGCCGCCGGCGAAGACGACGGACGCCATCATGGCGGTGGATCTCGACACGGGAAAACTTCTCTGGTCGTATCAGGCGACCGAGAACGACGTGTTCATGGGCGGCTGCAACGGCCCGAACAAGAGCGAAGCCTGCCCGAACCCGATGGGCCCCGATATGGACATCGGCAACTCGCCGATGCTGACAACGCTGCCGAACGGCAAGCGCGTGCTCATCGCCGGCACGAAGTCGGCCGACATCTTCGCGCTCGATCCCGACGACAACGGGAAGCTCCTCTACCGGATCCATCCGCTGGGCCTGCCGCTCAACGGCAACGGGCGCGGACGCGCGTCGATTGTGTGGGGCGGCGCGGCGGACGACCGACTCGCCTATTACGGCATCGGCGGCGCCGGCCTCGCGGCCGTGCAGCAGGCCACGGGTGAGCGCGTGTGGCTCTTCACGCCTCCTCAGCCCGCAGCCGCGGCTGGTGGCCGTGGGCGCGGACCATCCCTCGGCGCCGCGGCGACAGCGATCCCCGGCGTGGTGTTTCAGGGAGCGTCGGACGGCAAGCTGTACGCCGTGTCCACCGCTGACGGTAAACAGCTGTGGGAGTACGACACCGCGAAAGAGTTCGAAACGATCAACCGCGTGCAGGCGCACGGCGGCGCCATCAGCACGTCAGGCGCCGTGATCGTCAACGGGATGGTGTACATCGGCTCGGGCTACGCGGTCGGATCCGGCGCCTCGGGCGGGAATGTCCTGTTGGCGTTTGGCGTGGACTAGCGGAGCACCGATCAAGAAGACAACGTACAACGCGGATAGTCCTAGAACCCCCACGGTCACCGCAGCGCTCGCAACGCTCGCAGCGGTGAGAGTGTCTTCCATTTTCGTGTAGTGCACCTCGATAAGGCGATTCGAACGCAGAGCACGCAAAGGACGCGCAGAGATCGCAGAGCGATTCGACGCGGCGCCGCGAAGCGGCGGGCCGGCTTTGCCGGCCGGCCGCGTCGAATCGATCGTCACTCTGCGATCTCGGCGATCTCTTGGTTGATCGTCTTTCGGAGCGTCCTCAGCGGTGGAGGGTTCCCGTCGTGTGCTTCGTGTCTTCGTGGTAGCCAGCCGCAGGCTCAGAATCCAGAGCTACCGAATCCGGTCTTTCTCGGCGGCGCGCGCGGCGCTCAGGACGTTGGTCACGGCGTGATTTCCCTCGTGGCACTCGTACGGCATGATTCGCTCGTTGTCATTGAGCGTCAGCGGAATCGCAAACGTCCACGGACGCGTCCAGGTCGTCGGATCCTCGACGGTCATCGACCACTCAATCTTGTCGGGCGCGGTGCGGGAAAAGCGCTCGACCAGGCGCAGCGCGTCGGCGTTCGCGTTTCGGTAGGCGCTGCGCTCGCGGAAATTGGTTGTTTCGACGACAAGCGTGTTGCCGTCCCAGCGTCCGCGCGCGTCACCCATGTCCAGGCGGATTCCGTTGCCGGCGTGCGGCCGGCCGTCGAGCGGAATCAGCCGCGTCTCGTGAATCATCTCGTAGCGAATACCCACCCACCCCGGTCCCTGCACGATCTGATAGGAGTCGCCGTAGATGCCCGGCAGCATCGATCCGGGGAACCCCCGGGTGATGCACCGATCGGTCAGGCTGAAGTCGTCGTGACCGTTGAAGGGACCGCTGCCGAAGCTGCTTCTGGCAGGTCCCTGCGCCGCCATGCGCGCCTGGGCCGCCGGCGTCATCGGAGGGATCTTCCCGTCCGGCGGATCCACCACGAACCAGGCCCGGCTCCCCTTGGTGATTTCGTAGATGTCGCGGAACTCCGCCGAGTTGCCGATCTGGCCCTCGGGATCTCCGCCGAAAAAAGGCGCGCGCTCGAGTTGGTCCTGCTGACGCTTCTTCAGGACGTCGGCCAGTTCATGGGCGGTCACGTCCGCAAGCTGCCGTCCCTCGAACTCCCGTGGTCGCTCAAAGGGCGTCCCTTGTTCGTACTTGTTCGTGAAATTGCCTTGGAGGTCGGGATCGCCCCACGCCGTCCTGGGCAGCGTCCACGCCTTCGGAGCTCCGGCCTTCGCGGCCGCCGCATTGACTGCCGTGGGCGCCTGGCCGGGCGACCCCGACGACAGGGGCGCTGCCAACGACGCCACTCCGATTCCGACGCCGACACCGACCGCGACAAACACTCGATGCGTCATCTGAACCTCGCGTGACGTCTTACGCGTTACGCGCCGGAGGGCACGGCGAACCGCGACTTGATGACCTTCTTCGGATCGACGCTCTTGTCCACGACAAGGCTGAAGAACGGGAACATCATCTCTTCCCATGTCATCGTGCCCATGTACACGGTGCGGTTGGGATCGGGATTGAACCTGTTGCTCGCCGAGTTGTCGAAATGCGCGGACACGACGAGCTTGGTGCCCTTCGGCACCTTGATGGGCTTCGCCGGGTTGTAGCCGAGCTGCCAATTGAAGTCGTAGCGGGGGACGTTCAGCACGATTTCCTTCCGGCCATCCGGGTACTCGAGCGTGTACGTCATGTCCTTCCCGCGCACGTGCATGTGCGGCATCATCCACACGAGCTCCGCATCGGCCTCGAAGGTGACCTCAGCCGGGGGGCTCGCCCAGTTGGGATCGTTTGGCGGAATCGCAAACCGCCTGCGGTCGCCGGGCGCCGAGGTGCCGAGCGACACGTAGATCCGCTGGGGCGGCTCCCTGGCAATCGTGACGCCGATTTCCGGCGCGTCGACGACATCCTGACCGGTCGGCGTGTAGTGAACCTGGATGGAGACGTCAGACCCGGCGGGAATCAGCTTCGCGGCGCCGAAGACGCGGTAGTCCTCGAACGACTTGCCCGGCACGTAGCAGCCGTCCGCGCTGGTGTTGTTCGTGACATGGCGCGCGGGCTTGGTTCCCGGAGGCAGAAGATTGTTGATGCCCTGGCCGTCGAGATCGATTCCGTCGGCATCGCGCTGCCTGTCGACCCACTTCGGATCGTTGTACTTGACGTTGGGATCGTGCTCGACGAACGAAATGCAGATGTGGTGCGTCACCGGCAGCACGCTCGGCTTGATCTCGAGCGAGGTGATCCACGTGTCCTTCGTGAAACCGCTCGACACGATGTAGGTCGACCACTCGATGACGCTCTTCGGCGTGTGCGCCGGCACGGGGTAGTCCATGCCTTTGATGATGTAGTCGGGTTTGACCGTCCAGCCGTTCTGCGCCCACTCGACGGCCGGCGGCGCGTCCGCGGGATCGCCGGCGGGCGATCCGGCGTCGGTCCACTTCACGATCGTGTCGATCTCTCCCTGCGTGAGCGACGGGTCGTTCGAGAATGCGCCGTGCTGCGCGTCGGCAAACCATGGTGGCATCTGCCGCGACTCTACTTTGACTTTGATGCTCCTCGCCCAGGGGCGCGTGCTCTCGTACGTCAACAGCGAGAACGGCGCGATCTGGCCGGGGCGATGGCAGCTCTGACAGTTCTTCTGCAGAATGGGCAGGACCTCCTTGTAGAACGTCGGCGAGGAGGCGGAGGACGTCTGGGCCGTCAGGTGCAGCGAGTATGAACTGATGAGGGCCAGTGACGAGGCAGCCGCGGCAGTCGCGTAAAGACGCTTCATGAACCGATCCTCCCACAGAGCAATGTGTGAGCCAACGGCCCCTAATTGTAAATGACTCCGGCACTCCGGCGTCAGGCGAAATCGATCATCACTTTGAGCGCGGCCGCACTCCTGTCCCGATACGTTTCGAACGCCTGCTGGACGTCGACCAGCGGGTAGCGATGCGTCACCAGGCTCGTCAGATTGAGGCGTCCATGACGAATCGAGCGGTGGGCAATCTCCACGAACGGCCGCAAGTCGTCTGGAACGCTCATGTGGATCGTCAGGCTTTTTCTGAACGCGGCGTGCCAGGCCACATCGTGCAGCCGTTCGGGCGGCACGCCGAAGTAGAGCAACCGGCCCCCGCCTCGGCACAGATCCACGCACAGGTTGAACGCCTGCTCCTGGTGCCCGACCGCCTCGACGACGAGGTCGGCCATGGCGCCGCCGGTCAGACGCCGCACGGCCTCGACCGCGTCAGCGCCTCGCGCGCAGACCGCATCGGTCGCCCCGAAGCCGCAGCTGCGCGCCACGCGATCGTCGAGGACGTCGATGCCGATGATTCGTCCAGCACCCGACCGTGACAGGCACAGATTGAACAACTGACCAATCGGCCCCTGCCCGACGACCGCCACCGTGGTCCCGACGAGACCCGGCAAGCGTGCTGAGCGCGGAGAGGACCGTGGCCATCGGCTGCGCGAGAACGGCTTCGTCGTTGTTGAGATCGTGGATCCAACCGCACCAGCCGGTCGTCGGCAATCGTCAGGTGCTCGAAGAGTCCGAGCAGGCCGAGGGGCATCGCCAGCACGCGGTCGCCGACCTGGAAGGTTCGACTCCTGCTGTCGATCACGCGGCCGACGATCTCGTGCAACGAGAGGCCGGCCGGAAGCGGATACCGTTCCTGCGGTTCGCTGAAGTACGGGATGTCAGATCCGCACAGGCACCCGGTTTCGATCGCGACGATCACTTCGCCGTCTGCCGGGGGGCGCCGGTCAACGTCAACCAGCTCGATGCGGCCGCGAGCGGTGATCTGGCCCGCCCTCATTGTCCCGTGTGTGTAACGATCATTGGCAAAGGCAACCACGAAAACGCGAAGGCACGAACACCGGTCTTTACCGCGGCACGGCGGTGCGCTCACCGCCGCCGGAGCTCGCGCCCGAACCGCCGCCCGACGATCCAGACGAGCCGGACGATCCCGACGAACTGGACGAGCCCGACGAGGCTGAGGATGAACTCGCACTCGGGCCGCTGACCGGGGTCGCCCCTGAATCGCCCCTCCCCGCGGTATACCCGTGGCCGTTCACTACGCGTCCGTGCGACGTGGGTTCAGGCCGAACGATGATCACGGGCGGTCCTCCGTCGTACCATCCGCCGCCGTACCCGTAGAAATCGTTGTAGGGATAACCGTACGCAAATCCATACGGCGAGCAGCCGTCCCACCCGTACAACGACAGGCCGGCCGTATAGGGACCGCAGTCCAGAAAGGTCCCCAGGCCAATCAGGTCCGAACCCCCGCCGCCACCGCCCCTGGGCGCGAGCGCTCCCACGGTGGACGGCGACGGCTTGATGGCAAACGCCAGCGGATACGACAGCGCCACGACCATGTCGATCACTCGCGCGTCCGCGCCGGCGTCGGCGAGCGCGACGAGACGCGCGGCGTCCACGGTGAACGCCTGTCGGCTCTCGGCGAGCCACGCCTGGACGACGGCGGCATGAACATGGCGGGAGGCGTCGATGATCTCGCGGTTGCCGATGGGCAGCGCGGCGCCCGCAAGCCTCGTGGCCGCGGAGGCCCGCGACCCGCGCTCGGCCGCCGACGCGATGTCGGCCGGGAGCGTCTCCGGCGGCTCGCTCGTGTGGTGACGCAAGGCCCGGACGCCCATCGTGTCGCGCAGCGCGACACCCACGATATCGATCCAGTCACCGTTGGCCGAGGTCGCCATCATGCCGGTCGTGGCCCGCTTGAGGCCGCCGGGGCATTCGTATTCGGCTTTGAGATACACACGCCGCGCGTCGGACGACCACTCGGCGCTCTCCCATCCGGCGCAACCGTCGCGCTCGCTCTTCCGGTGCTCGCCGTTGGCGTCGATGTGCTCGCGCGACACGATCCGGTTGGCGTTGAGCGTGTTGAGGGTGATGACGTCCACGGCGGAGACACCGTCGGCCGGCACGACGCACACCTGGCGCCCGTCCGGTTGAGAAAAGACGCCGGACCTCCCAAGGTACGGAGTCCAGCATCCCAGGAAGGGCTGCCAGCGCGCGTCGCCCTCCGGACTCTGCGGACCCTGTGGAGTCTGGCCGGCGGCCGACGCGGGCGCGGAGAGCGCCATGCACGCGGCGACCGCGATTGCCAACGCGAAGCGCGCTGAAGGATTCGACGAGTTGGATGTGGTCAACATGAGGCGCGCTCCTTTCAGTATCTGATCGAGAAACCGGCCGTCAACGCGAAGCCCGACAGATCGATGGGCTGGAAGTCCACGAAGTCCCGACTCAGTTGCGCTCGGGCCCACTGATATCTGCCCTCCACGGTGACCGCAAACCGCGGGTTCAGCGACACGTCGGTGCCGACGAACGTCTGCAGTGTTGGCGTCCAGCCCTCCGAAAGGAAGTGGTCGGGAAATACTTTGAAGTCCGTGAAATCAACGAAGTCGCCGCGCTGCTCGAACCGATACCACATTGCACCCCCGCCGGCGCCCACGTACGGCGCATAGCGCGAGGGAATCCACGCGAAGTGGCCCACCGAGCGGCCGGGATTGGCGAGATAGGCCTTGAGGCTTGCGGTCAGCGGCAGGCGGTCGAATCCCGTCGTCTGCTGGATCTCCTGACGGTTGTTGTCCACGAAGTGGCGATAGTCCGACGGTGTGGTGGAGCGCGAGAAGGCGAAGCTGAACCTCAAGTCCAGACGAGGCGTGAGGCCGTAATCGACGTCGCTGGCGAACGTCATCGAACTGAAGTCGCCCTGGTTGAGCGTGAGTTCTTCGACCACCTGGGCGAAGACGTCGCTGCCTGCGATCGCTGAATCGAACCCGATGCGAAGAGAAACCTGCCCGGCGGGCGCTCGAAACAGGAATCCGTTGCCGGCGTCCTGAGCCTGGGCGGGGCCGGCCACCAACAAAAGGATGACACCAACAGCGCCGCGACCGAGGTCACGAGGCGACACCATGAGACGGCCTCCGATCGCGCTGGCACCGGACATTGTAGCCGAGGCTCAGAATAGGGAGACAGCCCTTTTTCCGGCGTGTTAGCATCCAGCAATCGCGAACGCGAGGGCAGGTCGGGCGGGTCGGGCAGGTCGGGCAGGTCGGGCAGGTCGGGCGGGAAACGACAGGAGAGCTGAAATGTTGCAGCGACTATTGACGGTGGCACTCGTATCGGTGGCGTCGATCGCGGTGGCCGGACAGGCCCCGCCAAAGGCGCCGGCCAAGTCGGCCGCGGCGACATCGACCGCCTCACCGAAGCCCTATGTCCCCCCGAAGACCCCGTGGGGCGACCCAGACTTGCAGGGGAACTACACCAACAAGTACGAGCAGGGCACGCCGTTCGAGCGTCCGGCCGAATTCGAAGGAAAAACGCTTGCCGACATCCAGGGCAAAGAGCTCGCGGAGATCATTCAGAGACGGCAGCAGCGCGCCATCGAGAACGCCCCGTTCCTCTCGGGCGATCCGACCGGCAGCATCGCCGGGCCGATGGAATTCCGCGACATCTATGAAGTGGCCAGAGCCAGCCGTCCGTGGTTCGTCACCGATCCGCCGGACGGAAAAATCCCGGCGGTGCTCCCCGAAGCGCGGCAGCGCATCGCGGCGCGCCGGCCGACCGGCAGCAGCTTCAGCAACGGCGTCTACGACAGCTACGAGAGCCTGAGCCTCTACGACCGCTGTATCACGCGCGGCTATCCGGGCTCGATGCTGCCGGCCATCTACGGCGACTCGTATCAAATCGTCCAGGGCCCGGGGTTTGTCGGCATTCGCATCGAAATGATTCACGAGACGCGGATCATCCCGCTCGGGGGTCAGCCGCACCCCGGCAAGGGCATCGAGCTCGACATGGGCGATCCCCGCGGCCACTGGGACGGCAACACGCTCGTCGTCGAAACGACGAACTTCCGCGACCGCACCATTTATCGGAACGGCAATCCCGCCACGTTCAAGCTCGTCGAGCGCTTCACGCCGACATCCAAGACGTCGCTCGAGTGGTCGGTGACCGTGGATGATCCGGCCACGTGGACGCGGCCGTGGACGTTCTCGATGCCGCTGACCGTGAACGACGATGAGCCGCTCTACGAGTACGCGTGCCACGAAGGCAACTACGCGATGAAGAACATCCTGACGGGATCGCGGACGGCTGACGCGGCCACGCACACCGCGAAGTAGCGTGCCGCTGAACGCGAACGTGCCCCGCCGTCGTCGTGCGGCCAGCCTGGGTATGGTAGTATGGTATGGGTATGACCAAGGTCACCTTTACGCTCGACGACGAGACCGTACGCAGCCTGCGCCGAACCGCCGAGCGCCTCGCGAAGCCCCAGAGCCAGGTCGTACGTGAAGCGGTGCACGACTACGCGGCCAGAGTCGGCCGTCTGAGCGAGGTCGAGCGGTTGCGTCTACTCCAGACGTTTGACGCCGTCGTGGGGGCCATCCCGCGACGCGCGGCACGGCAGGTCGATCGCGAACTGCGCGAGATTCGCGCTGCCCGTCGTCTCGGCGGCCGCCGACATCCCGAGGCCCGTTGATTCACCTCGACACGTCGGTTCTGGTTGACGCCCTCACTGGACCCAGGCGTTCGGCGCCCGCCCTGCGCCGTCTCATCGAGCGCGGCGAACGCGTGCTGCTGTCGACGATCGTGCTGTACGAATGGCTCCGCGGACCGAGGCAGGCCGTCGAACTGGCCGCGCAGGAAGCATTGTTCCCCCGCGAAACGGCCGTGCCATTCGGCGCTGGCGAAGCCTCGATCGCCGCCGAGCTCTATCGCCAGGTGAAGCGTCCGCGAGGACGCGAGATCGACCTCGCCGTGGCGGCCTGCGCGATTGCGCACAATGCCGTGCTCTGGACGCTCAACATCGACGACTTCCGG
The DNA here is from genome assembly GCA_963755195.1 of uncultured Acidobacteriota bacterium. Lineage (GTDB taxonomy): Bacteria > Acidobacteriota > Vicinamibacteria > Vicinamibacterales > CAVVIG01 > CAVQJU01. The sequence continues at coordinate 467,450 of CAVWIZ010000008.1, forward strand.
GACATCGAGCGGCTGACGACTCACCAACCCTAAGAGCGCGTTGCGCCCGAGGAGCGCGTCTCGTGCGGAGCTGACGGTGGCGGTCCAGAGGATCGGATGGCGCCGCTGAACCATGCCACGGCGACGATCGACAACAAGATCACGAACACGTACACGGCCCAGAGAAGCATCGACTTCCACAGGGTCGCCAGGAACGATCCGCCGAAGACCCGTCGCAGACCGACGAAGTGGTACACGGAAATAATCAGCGGCCCGAGCCAGGTGAGCCCTCCGGCATTCCGTCCCAGCGAGACGAACCGCCCCACCAGGAGAATCAGCGACACCTCCAGCGTAAAGGCGAGAAACACGAACGCATGGAAGTGAACGGAATAGTAGAGATGCGCCGCGTAGAACGGCCGCGCCTTGCGATAGAGCACCCAGGTCCCGAGAGCAAACACCGGCATCAGCGCGAACATCACGCGCGGCAGTCCGTGGACCACTGCGCGGCCCGCCCGCAACGAGGCCGCCCTTTCGTATCGCGGGACCTCGGCCGGGTCGAGCGGCGCCTCTCCCGGGGAGGCCTTGTACGTGACCGTGACGAAGGTGAGCCGGGAGTCCGGCACGAAGGCCGCGAGCGCGAAGAAGATCACACTGCACGACAGGTACACGCGAAGCGGAGAGATATAGCGCACGCGCCGGCCGTCGAGGAACTCTTTCGTCAGCATCCCCGGCTTTGTCAGCAGCATCCGCAGCGTCTGGACGATCTTCCCATCAACGTGCAGAAATTCGTGGAACGCCTCGTGGAAGAAGTCGTGCAGGCTGACATCGGGGCCAGAAGCTTTCTGGCCGCACGCCTGGCAGAAGGGCCCGCCGAGTGTCGCCCCGCAGTTGGCACACATATCCACAGCCTTCTCCTTGCCCGCGCCATCTTACTTCCGGCTTCCGAAGAGGTGTAGACTCGCTCCGAAATTGGAGAACGACCATGCCCAAACGTCGCGACTTCCTCAAATCGAGCGCCGCCGGACTCGTGACGGCCGCCATCTCGCCCGCCGCCATGGCTGACTCCGCGGCTGCCCAGACGGGCGCCCCCGGCGCGATTCGCACCGGCCGGAACCAGCGGATCCTGCTGAAGGGCGGCACGGTGCTCACCCTCGACCGCGCGATCGGCGACTTTGAAACCGCCGACGTGCTGATCGAAGGGAAGAAGATCGCCGCGGTTCAGCCGAATCTCAAGGCCGACGCCCAGGTGATCGACGCGTCACACATGATCGTCATGCCGGGCTTCGTCGATACGCACCATCACCAGTACGAGACGATTCTGCGGAGCATCCTCGCCGACGGCATTCTGACCGGCCCCAGAAGCTACGTCTCCGACATTCAGGGCATCTTCACGCCGGCCTATCGGCCCGAGGATGCCCAGATCTCCGAGCTCGTCGCTTCGTTGAGCCAGATCAACGCGGGCGTCACGACGGGCGTGGACACGTCGCAGGTGTCGCACACGCCCGAGCACACCGATGCCTGCATCAACGGCCTTGCTGCCGCGGGGCGCCGGACGCTCTTCGCCTACTCGCAGGGCGTCGGCGCCGGCGCGAAATATCCCCAGGACATCCGCCGGCTGCGCAGCCAGTTCTTCTCGAGCGACGATCAGATCCTCACGCTGGCGATGGGCGGAGGGCTCGACGCGAGGACCTGGGCGCTCGCCCGCGAGGTCGGCGCGCCGATCGTCAACCACGTGGTCGGGAATGCCGGTGTCCTCGAGGCGCTGGGCAAAGCCAAACTGATGGGCCCGGACAACGAGTACATCCACTGCACGCAATTGACAGACACGGCGTGGAAACTGATCGCCGACAGCGGCGGAAGGGTCTCGATCGCCACGGCCATCGAGATGCAGATGAGGCACGGCATGCCGCCGATTCAGCAGGCGATCGATCACGGCATCATGCCGAGCCTGAGCGTCGACGTCGAAACGAACATGGCCGCCGACATGTTCACGGTCATGCGGGCGACGTTCACGCTGCAGCGCGCGCTGCTCAACGAGCGCGTGCTGTCGGGCGAACAGAACCTGCCGCCGCTCCTCACGTGCCGTCAGGTTCTCGAGATGGCGACCATCCAGGGCGCACGCGACAGCCATCTCGACAGCAAGATCGGTACGCTCACGCCGGGCAAGGAAGCCGACATCATCATGCTGCGGATGGACGCCATCAACGTGATACCCGTCAACAACGCGGCCGGCGCCGTCGTGACCATGATGGACACGAGCAACGTCGATACGGTCTTCATCGCGGGAAAGCTGATGAAACGCGGGGGCCAGCTCGTCGGCGTCGATCTGCCCACGATTCGCCGGAGAGTCGAGGCGTCGCGCGACGCGGTCCTGACGCGAGCGGGACGTCCTCGAACTCGCCTCGGCGCGTGAAGAGTAATGGGCAGAAGAGGTCTAGCTGGCGCGCGTGGCGCCTTGATTTCCGAACATTCTGGCGCGACACTTCTCCCGCAGCGCCCGCGTTGGGCGCGAGCGAGGCCGGCGGTCCACTCAGTAAGAAGTTATCGTTCGAAGAGGCCTTGCCGGTATTTGCCGATCCGCTTGCCAACATTTTCGACGACCCGGATCATTCGCGAGACGAACGGAGAGAATTGATCATCGGGCACTCGGCCAACCAGCGGCTCTTGATTGTCAGCTTCACGGAACGGGGACCGAGGACGAGAATCATTGGCGCCAGGGAAGCGACGGCGCATGAGCGACGAAACTATGAGCAAAACACCGAGAAACGGACCACGTAGTTCGAGCGACATCCGCAGTGAGTACCAGCTCGACTACTCGCGAGCCAAACCGAATCGGTTTGCATCCCGGATGACTCAGCCGGTCGTCGCCGTCGTTCTCGAATCGGACGTCGCGGCGGTATTCGATTCGTCCGCCAAAGTGAACGCGCAGCTACGGTCAGCCCTCTCCCGTCGCAAGCATCCCAAGCCGCCGCCGAGAGCGCGTGCTCATCGCCGAAAGGCGGGCTGACATGAACTGGAGCCGACGGTGCATGCGAGCATCCGTGCCGCGGCTCAGCTGCAGGCGTTGGGCTGACAGCATGATGAGTCGAAGAGCTCAAGCGACAGGCTGTGCGAATACACAACTAGCAAGTAGAGAGATGTGATGTCTAGGGCAACCTCTGGCGAGGTTGACGCTACAGTCGGAGAATGGATGGAGCTCTACGATGAGCTTTTGGCGCAACAGGATGTGCCTCTGCATGAACGGCCGTTGCGGGCAGCGATTCTGTTCGCTAGGCACGCCGTTGTGCGGGTCCATTGCCAGGGCGTCGATGAAGTCGTTGGGGAGCAGGTGACTCTCGCCGACCTAATTGAGAAGCCTTGGTTCGGCAAGCTGGTACGGATGGCTGAAGCTTGGGTACAGCAGGACAGTCGGCCCTGCTGCGATACAACCACCCCAATCAATGGCGTCCGGGGCTATCTTGCATCGTGGCGCAATCCAGATGCTGCAAATCCCGCTATCGACTACTCAGGAGGCCGAAGTGGCCCACCAGCGGTGGATCGCTCTTCCGGATCATGTGGAGGATAACGAGGATGTTCTAAGTTGGGTTAAGCCCAGCCTTGACCGGGGCAAGATTCAGCCAGGTGAACTGGCGGCTCTCGCGGAGCAAGCACGGCGGATAGCACACTCGATTAGGTTCATCGCGTCTCGAGCGAGGAATGCATCGCGGGGATCGGACGAACTATCTGGTTTGTTGGCAGGCGCTGTCAGGAATCTCCAGAGCTTTACGCACCTCGCTGTCCTAGGCGAACGGCAGGAGCGCCAGAAAGCGTGGTGGGAACTCCAAATGGCAAACGAAAGCTTTCTCAAAGCATTCTGCCTGTAGAAGGGGAGGTTGGGTGGCTACCGCAGGGTCCATTCCCTTCATGACCTCGTCCAGGACGCGCGAGAACACGGTCTCGACTTCGATCTCGGTCGGTTGGCTGGCTGGCCCACCGAGAGAGGCATGAGCGATCATCGATACGCCACGGGACGGCGCGTCAGTTCCAGCGAACTGTTTTCGGGCTATGAGTTGACATTGAGCCTCTGCGAGGCGGTCGCATCTCGGTTGGAGGTTCGATTCGACACGGGCAAGGGTCGATTCCTCATTCAGCCCCTGCCCTGGCGACTTAGAGAACTGAAAGAAGAACAATCGTGAAGATGGGCAGCCCAACAGGCGGTTGCGCTCAGAACACTTCGTTCTCGCAGCTCGGCGACGTGGAACGTCATGGCTGCAGTCCAGAAAGTTCGACCTGAGCAGCGGGATGGCGACGATCCTCAAGCGCGTGTGATCGTTCCAGCCGCCGACCGCTCGCGGCGGGCTGAAAATCGCCGGTCCAGCCCTCCGCCCGACTTCGCTCTGTCGAGCTACGTCGAGGCGCGCCGGAGCCCTCGGCGGAGGCGGCCGGCATCCAGACTTCGATCTTCACATCGGTGTCGCCGGTCCGCCGCACGGCGCCGGTCACCCGGCAAAAGGCCGGCAGATCCCTGAACGGCGACGCCGCCCCTTCCCCACCGCGCGCCGGCCCGGGCGCCGTGAACGCGCCCGCAGCCACCAGTTGCGCGCCGACGATCGTCGCGTTCGGCAGCGAGAGCGACGCGACACTCTCGCACGAAGCCGCAGCCGACACTGATTGAGGCCCGAGTGCCCAGGCCGCAGTCAGCGCCGCTCCTGCGATCGCGCCCGCGAGCGCCGTCAGTTGTCTGGTCACCTCAACGTCCTTTCAGTGCGTCAGCCCGTACATGATGTAGTTCACGCCCAGCTTGTAGGCTTCGTTCGTATCGTCCACCGGCCGAAGTCCCCGGCCCGACCACTCCCAGAACTGCGAAACGTCGGTGTTGTAGTTGATGATCATCTGCAGCCGCTTGGTCGGGTCGTTGTCTTCGTACACGCCACGGAAGACCGCGCGGCCGGCGTTATACGCCTGCGGAACGTCGAGCGACCTGACTTCGAAGAACGTATGAAAAATCGGGTGCGAAAGGTTCATCTCGAAAAAGCGCACCTCCGGAAGGACGCGCTTCATGTTCTCTTCGAAGACATCCCAGCCGCCGCCGCCCATGCCGCCGCCGAATCCCCCGCCGAATCCGGCGACCTTGAAATCGTCCACGATGACGAACCCGCCTTTTTTCATGTACGCGCGCAGCGCGGCGGCCTCCGCCTCCTCCATCTCCCACCAGCCGACCTCGATGATGTAGGCGACCGGATACTTGCTCAACTCCGGGTCGTCGAGCTTCAGGCTGTTGATCTCGTCAACGCGCGCGCCGAGGTAGCTCACCTCGTTCATGATGCGCATGAGGTTCTGCTCGGCCAGCGGAAAACCATGCGACCACGCGGGCTGGCCCTGGTACCAGTAGCCGCCAGGCGCCGTCGTGTAGTTCACGCGGACGAACGTGAACTGGCCGGTGTAGGGGGCGTTGTGAATCTGGGGCTCACGCTGGCGGAACCGCCCCCCCCGCTGCGCCGCGGCGGCGGCGCACACACCGAGAAGGGCGACGCCAATCGCGAACACCAGCCGAACGCGACGGGACCGGGGCCGAAGTGCCATCAGGCGGAAACTATCGAAGAATAGCATCCGGGCGAACGGTTTACAGCCGGACCGACGTAGAATACCAGCGTGGCGGAGCTTCGACTCGTCCCCGATCGCCGACGTCAGCCGCGCGGCGGCCGCCGTCCCGCCGATCGCGGCGGCTACTCGCCGATGATCGTCGTCATCGACGGCGATGCGCACCGGCGCGATATCGCCGAGGCCATCCTCGCGAAACTCAGGTTCGCGGTCGCTCCGTTCGAATCGGTGGACAAGGCCATCGTGGCCATGCGCGCGCTTCGCCCCGAGGTGGTGGTCGCCCGCGAAGATGCCGTCGCCGCGCTTCGCGGCATGCTGCCGACCGACCGGGAAGGCCGCGTCATCCCCCTGCTGGCGATCACCGACGCCCTGTCGACGCCGGAAGCGCTCGTCGACGCGCTTCGGCGTCTGCTGCAGCCGGCCTGACGGCAGGGGCCCCCGACTGCTGACGGGACCCGGATCCCTGCGGAGCACGTAATGCACCACGTCAATCGGCTGCTGACTCTTCTGGCGCTGCTCACGATGACGCTCGTCTCCGTCCCCGCGTTTGCGCAAATCGATTTCTCCGGCGAGTGGGCGCCGCTCTACCACGAGGACGGCCCCGAGCGCGGGCCCGGGCCGGAACTGGGCGACTATCTCGAGCTGCCCATCAACGACGCCGCCCGCCTGAGGGCCGACAGCTGGGACGCCGACCGCATATCGGTCGTCACCGAATACCAGTGCCGGCCCCACGGCGCCGACTACGCGCTGCGTGGACTGGGGAATCTGCGGATCTCGCGGGAGATCGACGTCGACACGCAGCGGCTGCTGGCCTTTCGCATGCACTGGCTGGCCTGGGACAGCGAGCGGACGGTGTGGATGGACGGCCGCCCGCACCCGGCGGCGACCGCGGCGCACACATGGCAGGGATTCTCGACCGGGGTCTGGGAAGGCAACACGCTGACGGTCACGACGACTCACATGAAGGCCAACTACATCCGCCGCAACGGCGTGCCGCGCAGCGAACAGGCGACGCTGACCGAACACTGGACGCGGCACCGCGATTACCTCACGATCGTCACCGTCATCGAGGATCCGGCGTTTCTCACGGAGCCGTTGGTCCGCAGCGACAACTGGTTTCTCGATCCCGGCCAGCGCCTCGCGATCTTCGGCTGCGAGTACGCCCCGGAAGTGCCGAAGCCGGAGGGAACAGTCCCGCATCACCTGCCTGGGACAAACCCGAATCTCAGAGAGTTCGCGGACTGGTATGGCCTGCCGTTCGAAGCCACGCGAGGCGGCGCGGAAACCCTCTATCCCGAATACCGCGCGAAGCTGGGAACCTACAAGCCGCCCGCCCGGTGCGAGCGCTACTGCAATTGCGTGGGCCTCCTGAGTTGCATGCTTCGTTGAGGCGGCCATGAGAACCCCACTTCTCGCGCTCATCGGCAGCGCGTCGATCGGCCTGGTCGCCGTCGCGGCCCAGCAGGGACGGCCAGGGCCGCCCGCACCAAACGCCGACGCGCTCCCTGCCATCGGCGTGCAGCGCGTGCAGGGAAATGTGTACATGCTGACCGGCGCTTGACGGCCAACGTGACCGTGCAGATCGGCAACGAGGGCGTTCTCCTGGTCGATACGCAGGTTGCGGACCTCGCTCCGAGAATCATGGCCGCGATACGGACGCTCTCCGCCGGGCCGATTCGCTGGATCGTGAACACCAATTTCCACAGCGATCACGCCGGCGGCAACGACGCGCTGGCCCGCCTCGGCGCGACCCCCGCCTCCCTCGGCCGTCCTCGCATCGTCGCTCACGAGCGCGTCGTCCGCCGGATGGTGGCGTCGCCGGGCGTGCCGCGAGACGCCTGGCCCAACGACGACTACTTCACGCCGGAAAAGGACTTCTTCTTCAACGGCGAAGCGGTGGTGGTTTCGCACATGCCGGCGGCGCATACCGACGGCGACAGCATCGTCTTCTTCCGCCGGTCCGATGTCATCAGCACCGGCGACGTGTTTACGCCCGGACGCTATCCGGTGATCGACCTGCAGTCGGGCGGCAGCGTGCAGGGCATCATCGACGGAGTGAACACGATCATCAGACTGGCCATCCCCGGCAAGTATCAGGAAGGGGGCACGTACGTGATTCCCGGACATGGGCGTCTGTGCGACGAGGCCGATGTCGTGGAGTTTCGTGAGATGGTGACGGTCGTGCGCGACCGCGTTCAGGATCTGGTGAGAAAAGGACGGACGCTCGAGCAGGTGAAGGCGGCCCGGCCCACGAGCGATTACGACGCCGAGTACAAGAATCCGGGCTCGCCCGCACCGGACGCGTTCGTCGAAGCCGTCTATCGGAGCCTCGCGGCAAGAAAATCATGATGCGGCGCGTCCTGCTGTTGACGGCGCTCCTTTCGCCGGCGGTCGTGCTCGCGCAGGTTGGGGCCGGGTCCCCGCCGCCTGGTCAACAAACTCCGGCAGCACCACAGGGTCCACAGGGACGCGGCGGTCCGCCCGCGCCGCCGAAGTCCGCGAGAGAAGCGGCGCCCGTCGATTTCACCGGCTACTGGGTGTCGGTCGTCACCGAAGACTGGCGCTGGCGCATGGTCACGCCGGCCTTGGGCGACTTCGCGAGCGTGCCGCTCAACGCCGAAGGGCGCCGGCTGGGGTTGACGTGGGATCCCGCGAAGGATCAGGCGGCAGGCGACGCCTGCAAGGCGTACGGCGCACCGGCGCTCATGCGCGTGCCGGGGCGCCTGCACATCACCTGGCAGGACGACAGCACGCTGAAGATCGACACGGATTCGGGCACGCAGACGCGCCTGTTTCATTTCGGCGGAAAGCCGAATGCGCGCGCGCAGCCCTCGCGGCAAGGCTATTCGGTCGCGCAGTGGGAGCAGCCAGTACGAGGGACCGGAACCCCGCTCCCCGGGCTTGGCGCGGCCAGACAGGGCGCGCAAGGACGATCCCTCGAAGTCGTGACGACGGGATTGCGGCCCGGCTACCTCCGCAAGAACGGCGTGCCGTACGGCGCGAACGCCGAGCTGACCGAGTATTACGATCTCTCGAAAGAGCGCAACGGCGACATCTGGTTCGCCGTGACGACCATCGTCAACGATCCGCAGTATCTGACGGAACCGTTTGTCACGAGCACGAACTTCAAGAAGGAACCCGACGGCGGCAAGTTCAATCCCACGCCGTGCTCGGCGCGGTGAGGCATCGGCTATTTTGTCGGTACGCGCCGCTTGAGCTCATCGAGCCAGTTGAGAACGACGTTCATCTGGGCCAGCGTCTCGTCCTGATCGATTCGTTTGACCATCACGAAACGCTGGCCGTCGGCCGTGACGTCGTAGTCGGGCCAATACACGAGACTCGATTCCAACGGTCTTTCAAAAAGCCGGTGGGGCTTCCCCGCGGTAAATCCAGGGCCTGTCCCGGTGTCGACGGCCATCATGACATCGCCACTGCGGTAGAAGAGTTCGTGCCCGGTCCGCGACCAAACCGGCTCGTTGCCGCCCTCCGTCGAGATCGTCAGGCTTTCTCCGGGGCCGGGAAAGGGTCGGACGTAGATCTCTGGGCGACCGGACTCATTGGAAACGTAGGCGAGCCAGCGTCCGTCCGGCGAGAACACGGGCGCGCCTTCGGCGAACGGCGTTTGGAGAAACACGGTCGGCCTTCCTTGCTGGTCGGGGCGTAAGATCCAGACATCCTGCAGCGAACGGAGGGACACTGACACAAACGCCAGGACGCCGTCGGGCGACCAGGAAAAGGGGTAATTCGGCCGGTCGCTTGCCAGCACTCGTTCGTCTTGTCCACTGCCGTCGAGAGGCTTCAAGTACATGTTGTCCGGACCGGCCTTGTCGGACACATACGTAAGCCTGCGCCCGTCCGGCGTCCAGACGGGAAACCCGCTATTCCCTTCCGACGTGAACCGACTCCAGGTCTTCCGTGCGAGATTGTACAGCCACAGGTCGTCGTGGTCTCCTCCTCCGACGGTCACGGCTATCCGGTTTCCGTCCGGCGAGAGGCGCGGCTGGAAGTACGTGCCGCCGGAAGCGCCCGTGGGCTGCTCCAACCCCGAACGGTCCACCCACACGAGCGCATCATGGCGCGGCCGTTCGTTCCCCGGAACATAGACCATCGGCCCGGTATTGGAAAAGCTGATCTGCGGCAGGAGCGTCAGAGTCGGTACTGTTGCGCAGACGCCTCACCTGCATCACACCGGAGAGGACCGCGACCGGCGTTCCGAGCACCTCGGGGTGGAGCGGATCGAACGGCAGTGCCATGACCGTCCCACCTTGAACGTAGACGAGGTGGCCCGTTGGGAGATACCGAGCGCCAACGCCCTTTGCCACGAGGCGTCGCTCGCCCGTTTCGAGCGACTGGACGTAAACCTGCACTTCGGCCGAAGCGGTGACGGCGCCAAACAGCAGCGCCTTTCCGTTCGACAAGAGTTGAGCCCATCGATGGCTGCTTTCTGTCTCTTTGAGCGTTGTGACCTGCACCGGAGTTCCACCCGCCGCCGCGACGCGCCAGATGCCAGACCCGGTGGATGGCGTGAACACAATCGTCCCATCGGCATCCCAACTCGGAGTGGCGCCCGCAGTCCCTTGTGTGTCACAAATCGTCAGCGGCATTCCACCGGTCCGCAGCACCTTCTTCATCTTTCCCGTGATGAAGAAACCCACCCATGAGCCATCTGGCGAGAAGAACGGGGTGCTCCCGTTTTCCGTTCCTGGAATCGGCGCGCCCTCGAACGCGTTGATGTCCCGCAGATAGATCTTTTGCCGGCTCCCGCGACCCGCCGCGTAGGCCACATGCAGGCCATCGGGCGAGATGGCGACGGCTGCGAGGTCGACGGCCAGAGGATCGGTTGGCGGCGGTGTGATCGTGAGTCGGGTGACGGACGCGGACGACACCGGCGGGGAGTCGGGCTTCACATTCCACACCACGACGCTCGCGGCCGCCACGGCTCCAACGAGCGCCAAGGCCCATCGCACGGCCGTCCGTCGGCCGGTGCGCTCCGCTTGTGGAGCGGCCGCACCGCCGGCCGGTGACGCGAGCGCCTCGTCGATCTCGATGCGCGCATCGCCCGCGTCGCGCAACCGCCGCCTCGGATCTTTCACGAGACAGCGTTCGAGGAGGCGTCGCACCGGCACCGGTGTGGCGCTCGGCAACTTCGCCCAATCCGGCTCGCGCTCCAAGATCGCGGCCACCGTTTCGGACATGGTGCCTCTGACAAACGGCGCCCGACCGGTCAGCATCTCGAAGAGCACGCAGCCGAATGCCCAGATGTCGCTCCGCTTGTCGGCCGCGCGTCCCTTTGTCTGTTCCGGGCTCATGTACGCCGCGGTGCCAAGAATCGCACCCATCCGCGTCATCAGCGGACTCGTGATCGTCGGAGTCGCGGTGAAGTCCGAGGCAACGCCCGCTGCCGGCTCCAGCGCCTTGGCGAGCCCGAAGTCCAGGACCTTGACCGTGCCATCGGGCCGCAGCTTGATGTTCGCGGGCTTGAGATCGCGGTGAATGATCCCCTGTTCGTGCGCCGCTTCGAGCGCCTCAGCGATCTGCCGCCCGATCGGCAACGCGTCGTCGAGCGGCGTCGGCCCCTGCGCGATGCGGTCGGCCAGCGTCGGGCCTTCGACCAACTCGAGGACGAGCGCCGAGACGATGCCCTCCGATTCTTCAAACCCATAGATCCCGGCGATGTTTGGATGATTGAGGGATGCGAGAAGCTGCGCTTCGCGTCTGAAACGCGCAAGCCGATCGGCATCGAGAGCGAAGGCTTCGGGCAGGACCTTCAGCGCGACGTCACGGTTCAGCTTGATATCGCGCGCGCGATACACCTCGCCCATGCCGCCGCTGCCAAGCGCGGAGAGGATTTGGTACGGGCCGAGGCGCGCGCCGGCAGCAAGGGCCATGTGCTAGGTCGTTACGTGCTGAGGCACTCCGCGAGCTGACGGAGAAAGAGGCCGGTGTCGGTCACGACACCGACGGTCTGCGACGAACCCCGATCGCCGAGCTTGGTGACAACAGCGGGATTGATGTCGATGCAGACGACGCGGACCGACGAGGGCAGCATGTTGCCGACGCCGATGCCGTGGAGCATGCTGGCGAGCATCAGCACGAGCGACACGCCTTTCAACGACGTCGCGTAGCGATCCTGCGCCTCCACGAGATCCATGATCGTCTCCGGCAGCGGGCCATCGTCCCTGATGCTGCCGGCGAGGACACATTCGATGTCCTGCTTCAGGCATTCGTAGAGAATGCCGGCCGTCACGATCCCCTGATCGACCGCCTGTCGCAGCCCGCCGGCGCGCCGCACCGCGTTGATCGCACGCATGTGGTGATGGTGCCCGCCTTCGACGACGCGGCCGGTTTCGAGATTGACGCCGAGCGATGTGCCGAACATCGCGAGCTCGACGTCGTGCACGGCCAGCGCGTTCCCCGACAGCAGCACCTGCACGAAACCGTCGCGGATGAGGCTGGCCAGATAGGGCGCGCCTCCGGTGTGCACGACCACGGGACCGGCGACGACCGCAATCCGGCCGCCCTCGGCTCGCACGGCGCGCATCATCTCCGCGATGCGGGTGACCGCCGCCTCGACGCGCCGCTCCGACGACACCTCGTGGCTCATGAACGCGAAACCGTGGCGATCGCGATCCTGAAAGGAGGGCACGACGCGGATGCCCTCGATGCCGCACACGATGACGTCGCCTTTCCTGATGTCGCGGAGCTTGCGGCACGACGCGCGGCCGCCGTCCACCGCGATCGTCGCATCCATGCGCTGATCGGCCACGGGAATCCATTGCCCGCCTCGGCGGATGTGCGTTTCGTGGTTGGTGGTCGAATAGAAGTCGACCGGCGCGCAGCCGTCCTGATCTGCGACGCGCGTCATCGCGTCCTGGCCGCTCACGATGAGACAACCAAGCGGCACCAGGTTTTCGACGAGGCGTCGGAGCACCTCCTCTGTGTCGGCGGTCACGCGGAGCGACAGGAGCGATGGCTCCGCGTTGGTGCGGCCGATCGTGAACCGGACGACCTCGAAGGTGGCGTTGTGCCGGATGACCGTGTCGAAAATCCCGTGCAGAATGCCCGAGTCGATGAGATGTCCGGACGCTTCGACGACTTCAGATGCCACGCGCGCTCCCTGTCTAGCCGTCGAACCGGACCATGACGACCGTCAGGTCGTCGTTCGGCGTCGCGGCGCCGCAGAAGATCTTGACGTCGGCGAGCAGGCCCTCGAGCAGCGCCTCCGGGTTCTGGATCAGCGATCGATGCCGCTCGATCGACGCCAGCAGGCGTTCGTCCATGTACTCCTCGCCCGCGACGTCGAGTGCTTCCGTGACACCGTCGCTGAACGCGACGATGAAATCGCCCGGACGGAGGGAGACGGTCTCCTCTTCAAACGTCGCATGCTCGAACAGCCCAAGCACGAGGCCACCGGTCTCGAGGCGCTTCACGCCTGATGCCGTGACGAGCATCGGCGCGTTGTGGCCGGCGTTCGAGAAGGTGAACGCGCCGTCGGGGCCCAGGAGCCCGTAGAAGGCCGTCAGGAACCGGTTTTCGATCGCCCGCCTGAAGAGGCCCCGGTTCAACCGCGACATGACGGCGGCGGGACTCATCTGATAGGTGGACTCCGCGCTGAACATGCCGAGGACGGCCGCCGCCAGGAGTGCCGCGGGCGATCCCTTGCCCGCGACGTCGCCGACGATGAATCCGAACTGGCCGGTGGGGAGATCGACGTAGTCGAAGAAATCGCCGCCGACGGCCAGACAAGGCGACGACGAGCCCGTGGCCGCGAAGAAGGCTCCCTTGATGCTTGCCGCGGGCAAGAGAGACCGCTGGATCGCGGCCGCGACCTTCAGCTCCTGCTCGAACTTGGCTTTGTCGAGCGCTTCGCGGTAGAGGCGGGCGTTTTCGATCGCGAGGGCCGCCTCGGCCGAGAGCGTTTCGAGCGCCGACCGCGACGACGCCGATCGCAGCGCGCCGCGTTCGCGGCTGTCGAGATAGAGCACGCCGATCGCCTGATCGGCGGGCTTGTCGTCGGCACGATCCACGTAGCGCACGATGCGGAGCGGCGTGCAGAGCACGTGCCTGATACCGAGCGCCACCGTCCCGCTGTGGAGCGCCGCCAGATTGTCGTCCATCAAATCCTCGACGACCTGCTGCTGGCCTGTGGAGAACACGTGCTTCGGGAATCTTGCGGCTGGTGTCGAACGTCCGGCCAGGGAGCGTGACTTTGCCCCGGGCGCGCGCGAGCGTGAACTCGAGCGTGCCCTCGCGGTTGGCCAGCATGATGAATCCGCGCTCGGCGCCGGTCACCTCGATCGCCGAATCGAGCACGAGGGCCAGCACCTCGTCGAGGACGCGGCCCGACCCGAGCGCGCGCAAGCCCTCGAGGAGCGCCGCCATCTGTCGAAGTTCGGTGGCGTGGGAGGCGGCGCTCCGCTCGGCCGACGGCGCGTCTTCACCGATGGCAAACACGATCTCGATGTCGCTCGACTTGCCCAGGCGTATCTGATCGCCGTGCGCCAGCGGCGCGCCGGTCGATCTTCTCGTCGTTGACGAACGTGCCGAATTTCGACTCGCGGTCGTACAGGACCGACTGGCCGCCTTCGAGCAGGATTTCCGCGTGAACGCGGGAGATGTCGCCCCCGGGCAGCCGCAGGTCGGTTTCGCTGCGCCGGCCTATCGAGAACGTCGGTTTGTCGAGCGGAACGATCCGCCGGCCGAGCGCGTCGGTCACAATCAAGCGGGGTTCAGCGGGCACGGACATAGGGTGGTTCGCCGACGTGGAGCTAGAGCGAGGCGGCATTATAAGCTGAGACTCTCTGCGCCGCCGACGTGGTCCTGAACGCCCCGCCGCTAGACCAGCTCTGTGGCGGCCGGAGGGATCAGCACCGGCTCGCGTCCCAGCACGCCGCCGCTGTCAACCAACCAGCCGATGGGGCGATCGAAGTCGCGGCGCACGCAGCCAGCCGCGAGCGCCTGCTGTTCGTACGGCTCGCGCACGCAACGGATCGCGAGCAGATCGGCGGTTTGCCGGTGCCGGTCGCTGATGGCGTCGAGCAGCGCGGGGAACGCCTCCGGCGGAATCGTTCCCCACATGTCGGCGAGGTAGACGGTGCGAAGCTGGGAGCGGTACCCGCGCCGCGCGTGCGTCACCGCGACGAACCCGTCCGCTCCGAGCGCTGCGTCGCGATAGCGATAGACGCAGCCGTCCACCTGAGGCACGTCGAGAAATCGCCAGCGGATGAACGCGGCGTCTCGAACCGGCTGCAGACCACCAGCCAGCCCAGCGAGGGCGGCATCCTCGGGGCGATCGATCGTCTCGAGGGCAGCGCCCGACCCACGGCGGACACCGACCGGACGAAGGCGCCCAAGCGGCGCGACGGCGCGGGCCAACGGCGCCAGCCGTCCACCGAGGCGGCGGACGAGCATCTCCTCGAGCACCGGCGGCCACCGAACCGGCCGCAGCAGCTCGTACCCGGTTCGCGCGAGCGGCGTGCCTCCCGCGGACCGCCATAGGCGCTCGGTCTGCTCGTTGGCCGTGGTCGCATACAGGGCGAACCGCGCGCTCAGCGCGCGGTACTGCAGGAAGATGTGGATGCCGGCGCCGCGAATCGAGCGGTCGACATAAAAACCGCTCGACATCAGCGCCGTGTACTGACGCGATTGCAGGGTCAGGCGATGGGGGATGCACAGCATCGCGCCGGCAATCGCGCCGGACGGCAGGCGCGCACACCACACGAGGGGGATGTCTGGCCGGCGCGAAGGATTGCGGGCGTGCCATGCGAGTCGCGGGTAAATCGACTCGGCCGGCTCGCCGACCTGAGAGGAAAAGAACCGCGCCAGCTCCTGGAGGTCCGGTTCGGTGGCGTCAATCGAGAATGGCGCCATCGCCGCCGTCAACAGGTCAGACCGCCGTCAACGACAAGCGTTTGGCCCGTGATGAATCCCGCCGCGTCGCCAAGCAGAAACAACACCGCAGCGGCCACGTCGTCAATCGTGGCGAGCCGCTGGAGGGGCGTCCGGCGTGCAATCTGAACCAGCTGCTCGGCGGTCAGCGTGTCGGAGAGCTCGGTTTTCAGGTATCCCGGCGCGACGGTGTTCACCGTAATGCCCCGGCGCCCCACCTCCCTCGCCAGCGCGCGCGTCATGCCGTCCACACCCGCTTTTGCCGCCGAGTAGGCGGAGAGGCCGCTGTAGCCCCGCAAGCCGACGATCGACCCGACGCTCAGCACCCGCCCGCCGCTCTGATTCCTGAGAAAGACGCGGAGCACCGCGCGCGTGAGCGCCAGCACGCCGACCAGATTCACCGAGATAATCCGATTGGCCTCGATCATCGGGAACGTGGCCAGCACACCCTCCCCGGCAATGGCGGCGTTGTTGACGAGGCCCCATAGCCCGTCCCCGCCGGCCCAGGCAACGGCGGCGCCGACGAACGCTTCAGGGTCGTCCTCGCCGATTCGGCATGCGAACCAACGGAGCCGGTCCGCGTGATCGCGCTGCAGGCGCTCCAGATCGGCCGACAGCGAGCGGCTGCAGGTTGACACGCGGTACCCGTCCCGGAGCAGGTGCTGCACCAGACCGAACCCGATCCCGCGGCTCCCGCCCGTAACGATGACGTGTCTCATGCGCGCGTCTTCTTTCCTGAATCGGCAATCTGCAGTTCGTCCACGACGGTGATACGCACCGGACGCTCGTGCTTGGCCAGCGAACGGCCGGCGTGCGCCTCCAGCGCGGCCACGACGGTCGGTCCGTCGTGGCAGGGCTCGCACAAAACATCGGCGACAAGTATGTTGCCCGTGATGGCGTTCGCGCGCGGATAGACGTGCACGTCGGCGACGCCGTCCACTTCGAGCAGTACGCGCTCGACCCGCTCGGGCGCCACCTTGTAGCCGCCGACATTCACCATGCGGTCGCCGCGTCCGCAGAAGACGATCCGATCACCCAGCCGCTCAACCAGATCGCCGCTCCGCAACCAGCCGTCGGCGGTCGCCGGCGCCGCGTCTTCGGACCGGTACCCCCGCATCGCGCGCGGACTCCTCACCTCGAGCAACCCGTCGACAATACGCAGCTCGGTGCCGTCGATGCCCGTGTCGACCCACGCCGCCGGAAAACCTGCGAGGCGATCGTTGACGGCAAACAGCGCGCCGGCTTCCGTCGACGCGTAGATGTGCGTGATGCGCGCCGATGGATGCCGGTTCGCCAGGCGATCGAGTGTCGTCTGATCGACGGCTTCCCCGCCGATCGTGATCTGCTCAAGCGGCGGGACTGGCCCGGCCCCCGCCGATGCGAGCAGCCACGCACGCCAGAAGGTCGGCGTGCCACTGGCGTGCGTCACGTGGTACGCAACAGCGGCGCGAAACAGATCGGGGACCGCTCGGGATGCGGGCGCCACCAACAGTCCGCGGGTGATGAGCGCCGTGAGGATCACCTGGAGGCCCGCGAACGCCGTTGCGCTGTAGGTGAGCAGCCAGACGCCGCCGCTCTCGGCGGGTCGGATTCGCCCCGCGAGCGACGCAAGATCGTGTGCCGCGATTTTCGGCCGCCCGGAGGTGCCCGACGTGAGGAGCAGCACCTCGAATCCCCGTCCACCCGCAGGTGCCACGGCGGTCGGCGACAGCAGGACGGGACAGTCGGCCGAGACGGCCGCAAGGATCGCCGCGATCACGTCGGCGGCCTTTCCGGATGGCACGCGCAGCATGGACGCCGGTCTCTCGACCGGCAGCAGCGCGTCGGCGTGCCGCCGCAGATCGGCGGCAGTCACTTCCCCGCGATCCGTCACGACGACGGGCGCATCGCCGTAGCGGCCGAGCGCCGCGGCCAAATCAGGCATGAGGAGCAAACAACGCGGCCAGATCACCCACGGTCCGAAAGTCGACAAGACCATCACGGAAGGGTTCGATGCCGGTGGCGATCTCGAGCTCGACGACGAGCGCGGCCAGATCGAGCGAGTCGATGGGCAGGGCACCTTCAAACAGCGCGGTATCCGCCGCGATGGGCGGCAGCGTGACGCCCTTACTCGCCGCGAACTCGCGGATGCGGCGGTCGATGAAGGCCGTGACGGCCGTACGATCCATCGTGTGGTGTCGTGGCTGCGCCTTTAGGGTAGCGAAAGGCCGCGGCCGTTGGCAAGGCGCGACGCCAATTCGCGAGCCGTCACGAACTCGGGATCGAAGCGCTCGCGGAGCGTCGCGACGTTTCGCCCGAAGTTCGCGATACCGTCAGCGGTGAGCGATTCCGGGTGGAAGAAGAACGCCAGCACGTCCGAGGGCGGTGGCGGCGAGGGCCACACATCGGTCATCATGCGGTTTTTCGCCGCCAGACCGCGCCATGACCATTCGCCGTGCAGCACACGCCAGCCGGCGCGCTTGGCCATCCCCAT
This sequence comes from uncultured Acidobacteriota bacterium, assembly GCA_963755195.1. GTDB lineage: Bacteria > Acidobacteriota > Vicinamibacteria > Vicinamibacterales > CAVVIG01 > CAVQJU01. The sequence continues at coordinate 485,370 of CAVWIZ010000008.1, forward strand.
GGCGCTCGTGCGGAACGACGTGATCGGCACCTCGAGCAACCGCAGCGGCGCGTCGCCCGGCCGCTGATAGTCTGTGCGGCTCGGATGATACGGCACGCGTGGACACCGCCGCCAGTCCACCACGATCCGCTCGCCGTCGATCGACCACCACACGACATGGCCGGGAATCGCCGAGAAATCGATCTGAATACCGAGCGACTCCAGCCGTGCCATCGTCTCATGATTGGCATAGTCCCAGCCCAGACGCGTCGAGCGCACCGGATAGAACTTCGACAAGGCGGCATGCGCGTCGGGCAGCCATGGCGGATTGGGATCGAATCCGCTCGCGCGCTCACCGAACGTCCAATGGTGGAAGTGCCATCCGAGTTCGTGGCCCTGCGCCTCGAGCCTGGCCCACATCGCGTGCCGCGTCGTGTAGCCCGACTCGAAGGCCCCCGTGACGTGACGGATGGTGTCGTCGGCGCGGATGAGCCACGTGATCTTCGGCACGTCGGCGCCAAGCGCAGCCAGAAGCTGCGGAATCAGCTCGAGCGGATCCCAGGCGTCCCACGCCGGCCGCTGACGCATGCCAGGCAGGCGCGGATCGACGTCGGCGCCGATGAGGGCAACGGGCCTGAGCAACATCAGAATGATGTTATAGGCTACGGCCCATGCGATCGAGAAAACTCCGACGCCTTCCCGCCGCGCTTCGCTAGACCCCCATGCCCCGATTCAAACTGACGATCGAGTACGCCGGCACCCGATACAGCGGCTGGCAGATCCAGAAGAATGCGAAGACCATCCAGGGCGAGATTGACCGAGCCGTCCGGACCGTCACGACGCGCAGGGATTTCGAGCTGTACGGATCGGGGCGCACGGATGCCGGCGTCCATGCGCTCGCGCAAGTGGCCCACCTCGACGTCGCCACCAGCCTCCCGCCGGACACACTCACCGAGCGGCTGAACGGTGAACTGCCCGCGGACATCAACATCCTGCGGGCTGAAATCGTGCCGCACAGGTTCCATGCGCGACACGACGCCGTCGCGCGGCGCTACCTGTATCAGATCGCGCGGCGACGGACGGCGTTTGCCAAAGCGTTTGTCTGGTGGGTGAAAGACCCGCTCGCCGTCGATCGCATGCGCCAGGCCGCCACGGCGTTCGTCGGGTTCAGGGATTTTGGCGCGTTTGCCGAATCCGACGGCGGCGCCGATGCGCGCCCGTTCGACGCGCGTGCTCGTCGATCGGCTGGACATTGCCGAAGCAGGCGACCTCGTGCTCGTCGGCGTCGAAGGCTCGCACTTCCTGTGGAAGATGGTCCGCCGGATCGTTGGCGTTCTCGTGGAGATCGGGCGGGGCACGCTCGAACCGGAAGCCGCGGCCCGTCTGCTGAACGGTCCGCCGGACGAGCCGGCTCGGCTGACTGCGCCCGCCTCTGGGCTGTTCCTCGAGCGCGTCTACTATGCAAACGACGAGCGCGGGGCGCCGCTCCAACCCGCCACGCGGCTCGGGCGCGGCTAGGGGCTAGCGTGGAGCAATGACGGTGGGTTTGAAGGCCGCGTCGAGCCGGGCGCCCAGCACGAGGGTGACCACCTGCGCGTAGCTGGCGGCGCCGGCGTCAACACGGTTCGCCTTGAGGTATTGGTTGTAGACGCTCCACCCCGCGGACGACACTTTCGGGTTGACGTTGCGAACCAGACGCGCGGCCGCCTGACGCAAATCCTCGCGCGGGCCGTCGGCCAGCCGGGCCGCCACATCCGCTCGATCGCGGCCCGGCAGGGCGCTCGTCAGCTCGCCGAACAGAAACAACCAGCCGCTGTACTGCGCGGGCGCTGCCCCGCGTACGCACGTCAGCCAACCGACGAAGTTGGCTTCGCCTTCGTCGGCATATCCAGCCAGGTGACTCCACTCGTGCGCGACGATGAACGGGCGCTCGAATGGGAGCAGATCGCTCGCGACCAGCGTTTCGAGAAAAAACGGATCGGTCATTCCGGCGACGGCGGCAGGACGAAAATACCAATCGAGCAGCGTCAACTTCGGCCGGCCGGGAACAGTCGTGCCCGGGGCGCCAAGATCGCGTTCGACCGTTGACAACGCATCCGCCAGCGAGGCCTCCACCCCGCTGTCGTCAGACCAGCCGATCGCGTGCGCACGCTCATGCAGCGCGTTCACGCGCGCGACGGCCGTCAAGGCGAGGGCACGGGCAGCCTGAGGCGTCACCGCCCCGCGGTCGAACAGGAGCTTCTCCTGGAGGGGAAGCCGGCGATAGTTGAAGCCCCACAGCGCAAGAAACATCAGGTACAGGGTCGCCGCGGGTACAAGCGTCCGGACGGCGAGTCGACGTGCGGCCCGGACCGGGCCGAGGCGGAACACACGATGGACGTCGATTGCCGTGGCGGCCAGCCATACCACCATCACCGAGAGCAGGAGCACGTCAATCAACGCGAACGGCGCCCGATTCGATAGCGCCGTGATGAACCGCTGTAAGACCGGATACACGGCGGTCGAATACAAACGTTCGACGGCCGCGCGGGGGAGAGGCACGACAGCGACTGCGGCCGCCGTCACCACCACCACGAGCGCCACAACCCGGGCCTTCACACCGTTTCTCCTTTCTCTTTCAGGACGACGACGCCTCAACAATTGCCATAAACACCTTTGAGTCAATAGGTTGACACGTTTCCGCGAGGACAGTCAAAGCGCGGAGGGCCAGACGCGGCTGACAAGTTGCTTGTGGACTGAGGGGTGGCGTGCTACCATCCTCGATGTAGACTTTAAAGGACTATAATGTCATTTAAAGTTCGTCTACCGAAGTGTGCAGCCTGTGCAGACTGAGTCGGCACCGCCCGATAAGGAACGAGGAAGCCATGGCCCGAACTCTCCTTCTCATCTCCGCGGTCGCCCTCGGCCTCAGCGCGCAGGTCGATGCGCAGCAGGCGGCGCCCAAGGCTATCCCGGCGCCGCGCCCTGTCGCGACCGCGAGTCCGTCGCCGACCGTTCCCAGGCTACTACCGGGAACCAAGCCCAACGTCTTCTCTTCGATTCAGGGAACCGCGCTCAACTCCACCAACGGCTCGATGCCAAACACCCTGATGCGCCTGCGCGACGCGCGATATGGACGCATCGTTGATACGGTGACGACGGACAAAGCTGGCGTCTTCACATTTCGCAGCATCGATCCGGGCAGCTACGTGGTGGAGTTGATGAGCCCGGCCAACGAGCTGGTCCTCGCCGCGACGCCGATCATCAACCTGGGCTCGGGTCAGGTCGCATCGGCAGTGCTGAAGCTGCCGTTCAGAATTCCGCCGTTTGCCGGGATCCTGGGTCACACGACGCCGTCAGCGTTGGCGGTGTCGTCCGCCGCCACGGCATCAGGGGTGCTCGCCGAAAGCGTCGCCGGCGCCCCCGCCACCGATCGCGCGCTGCCGGGACAATGAGGAGACGGCGTTGAGCTCGACTGACTCACGACACACCGCTCCGCCAGCCGGCGCGCGGGGCGGAAACGCTCCGGGGCCGCAGTCGTTTTCCCCGGACACCGACGTTCACATTCTCGACCGGATCGCGGTGCTCTACCGCTATCGGCGCATCGCGCTCACCGTCTTCGTGCTGACGACGGCCGCGATGATGATTCAGGGCTACTCGAGCATCCAGTACTTCCGCGCGCAGGGCCGCCTCCTGATCGAGAACGAGCGCACCACGGCGATCCCCGGCCTCGGCACGGGCGAACAGTTTTACGAGGATCCGGAGCCCTACTACCAGACCCAGTACAAGATTCTCAAAGGACGTGACCTGACGGGCCGCGTCATCGCGAAGGTGAAGCTCAACGAGGTTCCTGAATTCAACGGCACGCTGGCGCCGCCGGCGACGCCGCTGTCGTTGATGCTCGACTTCCGAAGGCGCCTCGTGGCGCTGGTCTTGCGCCGGCCGCAGCCGGTGGCGCAAGAGGCGCCGAAAGTCGAGATTCCGGAGCTCGACGAATCCGCGCTGGTGAACGCGTTCGTCGGACGCGTCAGTGTCGATCCGGTGCGCGGCAGCCGTCTGGTGGACGTCTCATTCGACTCCATCGACGCGAAGTTCGCCGCGCAGGCCGCCAACACGCTGATGGAAGAGTACGTCGATCAGAACCTCCAGGTGAAGCTGCAGACGAGCGAAAACATGCTCGCCTGGCTCGCGAAAGAGCTGTCCAATCAGCAGCAGAAAGTGGAGGAGAGCGAACGCGCGCTGGCGGAATACCGCGACAAGCAGAACGCCCTCTCCCTCGACGACAAGCAGAACATCGTCGTGTCGCGGCTGAACCAGCTCAACGACGCCGTCACGAGAGCCAAGATGGTGCGGGTGCAGAAAGAAACGCTCTACAGCCAGATCAAGCCGCTCCTGCCGGGCGGCGTGATTGCCGTGGTCCCCGTCGACTCGCTCCCGATCTCCGTCCAGAACGAGCAAATCGCCACGGCGAAGGCCAGGCTGACGGATCTGCAGCAGAAGAAAGGCCAGCTGTCGTCCAGGTACGGCGAGAAGCATCCGTCGATCATGGACGTGAACACGCAGCTGCAGGACGCCCAGCGCAATCTCAATCTCGAGACGGCCAAGGCGCTCCAGTCGGTCAAGAACGACTACGACACGGCCGTGCTCGAAGAACGCACGCTGTCGCAAAACCTTGAAGCGGCGAAGGCCGACGCGCAGGATCTCAGCAGGAAGAGCGTCGGCTACAACGTCATGGAGCGCGAGGCGAAGAGCAACCGCCTGGTGTACGAGTCGCTGCTGCAGCGTGAAAAAGAGCTTCGCGTGTCGAGCAACAGCCGGTCGAACAACGTCCGCGTCGTGGATCGCGCCGACGTGCCGAAGTCGGCGCTGGCGCCGACGGGTCGACGGACGTGGCTGATGTCGATTGCCATCGGCCTGCTCATGGCGATTGGCGTGTCGTTCGGCCTCGACTACATGAACGACACGATCAAGACGCCGGAGGACGTGACGCGGCGGCTCAAGCTGCCGTTTCTCGGGCTGGTGCCGTCGGTTCGCGGCGACAAGCACCCGGTGCTCGCATCGTCGCATGTGCCCCACGACTTCGGTGAAGCGTTTCGCTCGCTGCGCACGTCGCTCATGTCCCGGTTCCCGGCGGAAGGCACCAAGACGCTGGTCGTCACCAGTGCGCAGCCGCTCGAAGGCAAGACGACGACGGCGTGCAACATTGCGATGGCGCTCGCGTACGGCGGCGCGCGGGTATTGCTCATCGACGCCGACATGCGCCGGCCCGGACTCCATCGTCCGCTGCGGCTGACCAACGAGCGCGGCCTCTCGCAGGTGCTGATCGGACAGGCGCGCGTGCGCGACGTCATTCAGCGGACGGTCGACCCGAATCTGCTGGCCATCACGGCCGGCCGGACGCCGCCCAACCCGTCCGAGCTCCTGGCGTCAGAGCGCATGAAAACGCTGCTGAGCAACCTCTCGCACGGACCGTTCGACTGGATTGTCATCGACACGCCGCCGGTGCTCGCCGTCACCGACGCCGTCATCCTCGCGCCGCTCGTCTCGGGCGTGACGTACGTCGTCGGCGCCGAAATGACGCGCCGGCGCCTCGCCGAGCGCGCGCTCGAAACCATCATGTCGGCGCATCCCAAGTTCGCCGCCGTCGTCCTGAACAAGGTCGACTTCGCGCGCAACAAGTACTACTATTCGCGCTACTACGGCCATCAGTACAAGAACTACTACGCTGAAGCCGCGTCCTGATCGATCCGCGGGGTCGCACCCGCTCGCTCTCGCCTTTGTACTGGGCATCACCCTGTTTGCGTTCGGCGGCGGGTACGACTGGATGGCGTACGCGCTGGCCGCCGCGGCCGTGATCCTCGCGCTTGTCGTCCGGCCCTCCATCGCCGGCGCCGGGCACCGGTGGCTCGACCTGGCGCTCGTCGCGTACCTGCTCGTCGCCGCCGCTTCGCTCGTGCCGGCGCCGCCGGCGATTCGCCTGGCGCTCTCCCCCGCCACGCGCACGATCGATCTGAGCTTGCGGCTCGATCGGCCTGAAGAGGCAACCGTGGATGCCGCCCGTCCGGTCTCCATCGACCCGGCGTCCACAACCACGTCTCTCGTCCTGTCGGTCGCTCTGGTGCTGCTGTTCTGGTGCGCACGGACGGTGTTTGCGCGTGGAGGCGTCCGGATTGGCGCACGCGCGGTGGCGGTGTTGGGCCTGGCGCTCGCCGCGGTGGGCATGGCCCAGCATGCGACGGCGCCGCATCTGCTGTACTGGACGTGGCCCACGCCGCACGCCACGCCGTTCGGGCCGTTCATGAACCACAGCGACTTCGCGACGTGGCTCGTGATGGCGCTGCCGATCACGGCCGGCTACCTGATCGCGCGGCTGCACTCCCAGCAGTCGCGAGGCGGCGGGCGGCTCACACTCGTTGACGCGTTCGACAACAGGACCATGTGGCTGACGACCGCCATCGGCTTCATGTCGGCGGCGCTGGTTGTGGGACTGTCGCGTTCGGGGCTGGTCGCGGCCGTCGCCGGACTGCTGTCGTTCTGGCTGCTGTCGAGCGGCCGGATGCGCGGGCGCGAACGGATCTGGCTGCTGGCCGGCCTCGTGGCCGTCATCGTCATGGGGGCCACGTACGCAAACACCAGAGCCGTGTCGGCCCGGCTGGCGGAAACATTCCATCTTGGGCTGGGCGGGCGCAGCGCCATCTGGCGTGAAACGTGGCCGATGATCCAGGACTTCTGGCTCACCGGCGTGGGCCCTGGCGCATACCAGCGCGGGATGGTGGTGTACCAGCAGTCGCCGCGCGACGTGTACTTCAACCACGCGCACAACGAGTACCTGCAGATGCTGTCAGAGGGCGGCGCGCTGCTGGCCATACCAGCCGTCATCATCGCGGTCGCGGGAATGTGGCAGATCCGGCAGCGGCTCGGGGATCGCTCGTCGATCTACTGGGTTCGCGCGGGAGCGGTGAGCGGCCTGCTGGCCATCGGCGTTCAGAATATCTGGGAAACGGGACTACGAGTGCCGGCCAACGGCCTGCTGTTCGCCGTCCTGGCCGCCGTGGCGCTGCACGAGAACGAGAAGTGAGGCCCGTGCATGCCTTCGCCGATCGGTCACCGCTCGAACCACCTGGGCGCGCCAGACACGATGCGATGCAGATACGCGAAGGGCAACAGGACCGCCGGCCACCGCGGGTATTTCGCTCGCATGTAGACCGCTTGCGGAAACAGATGTTCGCGAACCAGCGCGAATCGCTGACGCCACGTCGTCAGCGTCGCCAGATCGGCGCGCGCGACGTCGATCGGCCGGAACCCGCCGCGCAGAAACGCCGACGCCGGCTCGTCTGCCGCCGCCCCGAGCGCGTCCGATGCGGCGTCCGGGATCGCGGTGCCAAAGCATTCCTGCGCCAGCGTCAGGCCTCGCGCGCATACACGCCGCATCCGCGACAGCGTCGCGCGATCGAGGAGCAGATTCCACTCGGCCGGCGACAATCCCGACGCGATGAGGTGGATGTCCCAGAGCCAGAGCAGGTTGATCCGGTCCTGGTGATGGGCCACCCGGTGGACGCACGCCAGCAGCAACGCGTCGGGCGCCGACAAGGCGCGCGCGAACGGTCCCAGCGCCGGCACGGCGACGGACCGTGGCCAGGCGTCTTCGAACGTCAACGCCCCGGCGAAGGCCAGCGGGTTGGCGACCCGCCAATGAAGGTCGATGTGCACGGCGCCCGACGGCGCGGCCTTCACGTAGTGCCGCTGCCCCGTCCACATCTCGGCGTCCGCCTCTGGCGCGCGCTCGTAGCCGAGCGACGCCAGGAGATCTTCGGCGCCGCCAAGATCGGCGGACCGGAGAAACAGATCGATGTCGTTGCGCGGTCGCAGGTACGGCTGACGATAGTGCGTGTAGGCCAGCGCGGCGCCTTTGAGCAAGAGAAGCTCGAGGCCGCGGTTGTGGGCGGCGTCAACAAGACGCGACAGGTCGTGCGCCTCGGAGAGCTCGCGGGCCGCAGCCAGACGAACGACGTCTTCGAGTGGCTCGCGTGGAAATACGCCCTCGCCAGGCGCGCGAAGCAAGAGGTCGGCGAGCAGCACGTCGACGCGGTGGCTGCGGGCTGCCTCCAGCACGACGTCGAAGTCAGCGCTGACGCCCGGGCCGCGCGGCGGAACGGCGCCCGCCTGCCCGCTCGCCAGAGTCTGACAGAGCCAAGTCTCACTCGTCTGAACGGATGTCAACGGCTCGGAATTGTACGTTAACATCCGTGGCCTCCCGCTGCTCGACGAAATGCTGAAAACGATCAGGCGAGCGATCGGGGAACTGCTTCGGATCCCGAAACAGCTCTTCAACGTTCGTCGCGTCTCCGCTTTGCAGAGACGTCGGTCCCTCCGGGTGCATTTGGGTTGCGGCGGCGACCGGCTGCCGGACTGCATCAACGTCGACTACCGGCAAACGCCCGCGACGGACGTGACGATGGACCTCAATGTGCCGCGGCTGGCGCCGTCCTCCGTCGCGCTCGCCTTCAGCAATGCCTTCTTCGAGCATCTGTACCGGCCGCAACGCCTGCCGCACCTGCGCCGCATCCGGGAATCGCTCGAGGACGGCGGCGTCTGCTGCTACATCGGCATCCCCTACTTCCGGAACATCGCGAAGTTCTACCTGGAGAAGGCGCCCGGCACTCTGGGCCCCGTCTTCGATCTGTATAACGTGTACCGGTACACCCACGGCGATCCGGAGCACCAGCCCGCATGGTGGCTCGGCCAGCTCCACAAGAGCCTGTTCGACGAAGAGGAGCTGACCGTCCTCCTCAGGGACGCCGGCTTTGAGTCATTCGTCATGTTCTGCTACGGGTATCCCGGCGACGATCACGAGCTGCCGGTCACCATGGGGTTCTACGCCTCTCGCACCTCCGTGCCGATCGAGCGGCAGCGCGAAGACTGCCTGGCGTTTCTGGCGCGGTTTGCCGACCAGCGCATCCGGATCGACACGCTCGCGTGGCTGCCGGCGATCTGAGGGGCCGTCGCTCGCCGCTGTACTACAATGAAAGCAGGTGAGGCTGTGCATCCGCCCCCGAGAACGCTGAGGATCGACCCCGCGCAATCCTGGCAGGGCTTGAACGTGGCGGAGCTGTGGCGCTACCGCGAGCTGCTCTACTTCTTCGTCTGGCGCGACATCAAGGTCCGCTACAAGCAGACGGTCCTCGGCGCGCTGTGGGCGATCATCCAGCCGGTGGCGGCGACGGCGCTCTTCACCGTGTTCTTCGGGCAGCTCGGCGGCCTCTCGAAGCAGGTGAACGGCTCGTACTCGCTGTTCGTGTACATCGGTTTGTCGCTGTGGACGTTCTATTCCAACGCCGTTACGCTGGCCGCCAACAGCCTCGTCGGCAGCAGCCATCTCATCGCCAAGGTGTACTTCCCGCGCCTGCTGATTCCGATCGCATCGATCTTCTCCGGGCTCGTCGACTTCGCGGTCGCGTTTGCGTTTCTGCTGGTGCTGATGCTCGTCTACCGTGTGCCGCCTTCGCTGCAGATTCTCACGCTGCCGTTCTTCGTGCTCGGGACCATGGTCGTCGCCGCCGGCGCCGGCGTGTTGTTCTCGGCGCTTATTGTCAGCTACCGCGACTTCCGCTACGTCATCACATTCGTCGTCCAGCTCTGGCTGTTTGCAACGCCGGTCCTCTACACAATCGAGATCATCCCGGCGGAGTGGCGGGTGCTGTACGCGCTCAACCCGATGGTGGGAATGATTGCCGGCTTCCGCGTCGCCGTGCTCGGGGGACCGTTCCCGCTCGACCTCGTGCTGGTCTCCGCCGCGGCTTCTGTGGTGCTGCTCGCGGTCGGCCTTCGCTACTTCACCGGCGTCGAGCGGCGGTTTGCCGATGTCATCTGACGCCATCACGATCGCCGGCCTCAGCAAGCGCTACACGATCGGCCTGGCGGCGCGTCAGACAAATTTTCGCGAGTCGCTCGTCGCGCTCGCCACGGCGCCGTGGACACGGCTTCGGCGCCTGGCCGGTCATGGCTCGACGGCGACCGATTTCTGGTCGCTGCGCGACGTCAGCTTCAGCGTCGGCGTCGGCGACGTCGTCGGGATCATCGGCGCGAACGGCGCCGGCAAGAGCACGCTGCTCAAGATCCTGTCCAGGATTACGCCGCCGACGCTCGGTTACGTCGAGCTCAACGGACGCGTGTCGAGCCTGCTCGAGGTCGGCACCGGCTTTCACCCCGAGCTGACGGGCCGCGAGAACATCTTCCTGAACGGCGCGATTCTCGGCATGCTGCGCTCGGAAATCCGCCGGAAGTTCGATGCGATCGTCAGCTTCGCCGAACTCGATCAGTTCATCGACACGCCGGTCAAGCACTACTCGAGCGGGATGTACGTGCGCCTCGCCTTCTCGGTGGCGGCGCATCTCGAGCCGGAGATCCTGATCATCGACGAGGTGCTGTCGGTCGGCGACCTGCATTTCAGGAACCGCTGCCTCGGCCGGATGCGCGACATGCGCGACGAAGGACGGACGGTGCTCTTCGTCAGCCACGATCTGACGAGCGTGCGCCAGCTGTGCAACCGGGCCGTCCTGCTGACCGGCGGCCGCGTGGCGGGGATCGGCACACCCGACGAGATCACGCGCCGGTACGAACAGATGAACCGCGACCCGGAGACGGCGACCGGCGGAATGGCCGAGCGCGTCAGCCCGCCGCCGCACTACCACCTGCGGCGCGTGGAGCTTCGGAACGCCGCCGGCGTGGTCACCCGCGAGTTCGATGCGGGCGACGTGATGGAGATCCACCTCTGGTCGAGCGGCCGGGCGCCCGAGAACTCGTTCACCGCTGAATTCCGGCTCTTCAATGACGACGACGCGCCGATCAGCTTCGGATCGGCCAATCCGGTTCGCGACACGTACTACCTCGCCGACCAGCAGCACTTCGTCTGCCGGCTCGGCCCGCTGCCGCTCACCGAAGGGTCCTACACGTTCAACTTCACGGTGCGGGTCTGGAACCAGGTCATGTGGGACTTCTGGGAACGGGCGATCGGCTTCGACATTCACCGTTGCGATCTCTTCAAGACCGGGCACGGCGTGAGCAACGTGCACGACGGCGATTTCGTGATCCAGCAGGAATGGCTGGCCGGCGACTAGACGGCGCCGCGCGGAGCCGCCGGTTGGAAGGAGCTTCGAGAATGGGAACGTTGCTGAGCACGGTTACGCTGGCCGACTTGAGCGCGACATTCACGTCGGCGCAGCCCTTTCCGCGACTCGGCCTTCGCTAGGCCGCCTGGCTCATGAAAAACTGTGCAGCATTGCCGGGATGGCCGCGTGTCCGGCCGATCGCGGGGACTCGAGGCGAATGAAGTCCGTGCAGGCAACCGCCGATAATCCGGATGTGGAGACCGCCACCGCCTCACGCGATGACAATCGGTGAGCCTCTCGTCTCGGTCAATATTCCCTGCTACCGACAACTCCACTTGAGCCGCGTTGCGCTCGAGTCGATCCGGGCGCAGTCGTTCTCCAATCTCGAAATCACGCTGCTCGATGATGGCGCATCGGATGAGTATCGGGCGTACGTCGAATCGCTCGGGGATCCTCGGGTGCGCTATCTCCGCAATCCGGAGCGCCTGGGCGCCATGCGAAACATGTTCGCCGCGATCGAGATGGGCCGCGGCCAATACGCGATGGCGTTTCATGAAGACGACCTGCTGAGCGCGGGCTACATCGAGACGGCCGTCAACATCCTCGAAAGCCACCCGGCATGCGCATTTGTGGCCTCCGAGCTTCGCGAATTCGGCGACGAGCCATCCTCCGCGGCCCTCGCCAAGTCCGTACCGCATCCGGCTTACGACATGTTCGCCTCCGGCGTTGATCTGGTGCGCGGCATTCTCCAGGGCATCGAGCCGATGTTCGGGTCGGTCGTCTACCGTCGTGCGGCCCTGGAGCATGCACACGCCGATCACGACGTGTTCGCCACGCTCGTCGATCGTCCATTTCTCCTCTCGATCATGAGCCAGGGATGGTCGGCAGCCGTCGTTCGCGAGCCGATGGTCTGGTACCGTCAGCATGGCGAAGGCGACACGCGTCATCTCGCCATGACGACCGAGCACGTCCTGCGGCTCTTGAGCGCATATCGTCGGTTGCTGCCCGCGCGATGGACCAGGCAGGACCAGACGTTGTTCTTCTCTTACAGCGGATACTGGCTCTTCGAGCTGTACCGCCTGACACCTCCCGAGAATCGCCCGCCGGTGTGGCGGTTCCTGCTTCGTGCCTGGCGAGAAGGCCTGTACAACCCGCGCGCGCGCGGCCGGTTGGGCTTGCGCCAAATTCAGCGCGCCTTGCTGAATCAGACGTCCTGATCCGATGAAGGTCATCGCGCTGCTGCCGGTCAAAAACGAGGCGTGGGTGCTCGAGCACACGCTCGCGTGCCTCTCGAGCTTCTGCGATGTCGTGCTGGTCAACGATCAGCAATCGCAGGACCAGTCGCGGGAGATCGCCCGGCGGTTTCCGAAGGCGGTCTGGATCGATTCGCCCGAATCGCAGATCTGCGAGCAGGCACGTTGGCGGCTGTGGGACATCGCGCGGCAGTATGACGGCACAAACCTCCTGTGGTGCACCGACGCCGACGAGCTGGTCTCGCCGCGGCTGGCCGGACGCTTTCTGCAGGAACAGAAAACGCGGCTCACCGCCGGCACGGTAATCGACTGTCTGTACTACCACCTCTGGAACAGTCCGACGCAGTACCGCAGGGGTCTCGGCGGGTACTCGCCCTACTGGAAACCGCTGGCCATCGTCGACGACAGGCGCGTGAACTACGATCGATCGCGATTGCTGCCGCTCCACGAAGAGCGCGTCCCCATCGAGCCCGGCGCACCGCGGCTGCGGGCGGAGGCCGTGCCGGTGCTGCACCTGCAATGGCTGCTGCCCAACCGCAGCCAGATGCGACAGGCCTGGTACCGCTGTCGCGAGTGGATGCAGGGCGAGCGGACGGCCGTCGAGATCAACCAGGCATACGCCCTCACCTTGCCGGAGTCGTACGTCCCCACCGCACCGGTTGGCGCGGACTGGCTCGACGGCGTCACGCTGCCGAGCACCGCCGTCGATGCCGAAGCGCCGTGGCAGAAGGCCGAGATCGTCGGATGGTTCGACGAACGCGGCGTCGAGTTCTTCGAACCGCTTGAAATCTGGCACGTCCCGGCACTGCGTCAGGCGTTCCGCCTGCGGTTGGGACGATCCCCGCGTCCCGACCGCTCCTATCTGCCGCCATGGAGCGCCCGCGCCCAGCGGTTCGGCAGGCGTGTGTTTCACGCCGTCAAGCGGCGGATCATCCCGTAACATGCCGCGCCCGTACCTCACCGTGCTCACCGCGCCGATCCTTCCGGCGCCGCGCCGGTTCTATCAGGCGCTGCGTGGGGCAGTCCGCGCGGTCGTCAAGCCCGGCATTCCGGTGCCGCGACCCTCGAAGTATCCGGGGCACTTCGCGCTCGTCCGGAGCGTCGTCGAAGGACTGCGGGCGATTCGCGCGGACTTCAACTTCAACCCGCGCAGCTTCAGCGAGCTGGCCCGCGTCGTATACGCGCCTGCCAACGAGGCCCTGCGGCAGGTCATCGAGCTGAAACGGCGAGGGGCGGTGGACTACATCGCGGCCGGTCCCGTGAACGCCCTGTTTGCCGACGACTGCGGCGGCATCCTGCAGGCGCCGGAGATCGATCTCGTGATCGTGCCGTCCGAATGGACAATCGATTTCTATCGGGACTTTCCGGCACTGGTGGCCAAGAGCCGCGTGTGTCCGTGCGGCGTGGACGCGGAGATCTGGAAGCCGGCTGGGCGCGCGAAGGAACAGCGCGCGGTCGTGTACTGGAAGAGCGGCGACGAGCGTTTCTGCGAAGCCGTGGAGGCGATCGTCAGGGCATGCGGACTCGAACCGTTGCGCTTTCGATCGCGGCACGGCGAGCATGGCATCTTCGAGCCGGCGGCGTATCGCGAGGCCCTCGACCGCGCGGTGATCGGCGTCTTCCTGAGCAGCTTCGAAACGCAGGGCATCGCCCTCGCCGAAGCGTGGTCGATGGACGTGCCGACCGTGGTGTGGGATCCGCAGGGTGAGGGTGAATGGCGGGGCCGGACGTTCGCATCGAAATCGTCTGCTCCGTTCCTCACACCATCGACTGGACTGGCCTTCCGCACGATTGATGACCTCGCGCCGGCGCTCCGTCGTGCGCTGACCCTGCTGCCCGGCTTTCGCCCCCGCGGCTGGGTGCTGGAGCACATGACCGACGCCATCTGCTCGGAGAGGCTCTACAAGCTGATCCGCAGCGAGGTCACCTCGGGCCGCGCGTCAACTGGCCGATAAGTCGTCCGAACCTCAGGTCAGCACAAACACAAAAGGCCGGCGTCCGCCGGCCTTCGCACGCTCACACCTTGCGCGTTCTAGTTCACACGGTAACCCTCGCGCGGGCCGAAATAGACGACCTGCTGTTTTTCGTCCACGACGAACATGCACCACGCAGGACCGGGTGCGTGCCTCAGAAACAGCGTTCCGGCGGGCGCGTCGAGATGTGTTCGATGCTCGCGTTCGCACCGCGCGATCGTCCGGTCAACGGCCGAGGTATCCTGACCGCAATGCAGTTGTTGCCGGCGCATGAGGCCGTACATGGCGAGCGCACCTCGAAGCCGCGCGATCTGCTCGGCGCGTGCCGCGTCAGCGTCCGAACGGCGAACGTAGAGAGGCGCGCGGCGCTCCTCGGAGCTTTCGACGCCGCGAATCCATCCGGATAGCGCCAGGCGACACCGATCCCACTCGCAGGCCCAGGTGACCGGCTCGATCTCGTGAAAGCTGGCGTCGGACACCTTGAACAGCGCGAAGCGGTTGAATCTGGGCCGGAGGCGCACTTCGCTGCCGGTGGCGTCGAAGAGTCTGACCGCTCCGCCCATGTCGGGCAACCACTCTCCATCGTCGGGGTGGCTGAGGTACAGCATCCACGCAAACAGGCGTGGTTGCGGATCGTGAACGACATAGTCGGTGTGCGGCGACAGCCACCCCTCGTGGCCGTAAGCCATGGCGTTCATCTCGATCTCGGCCTGTGCCGGCGGGGCTCCCGAGACCACCGCGCAGACATCGGCGAGCCGATCCTTGAGGAAGTCGCTGAACGCGAGCGAATGAGGGAACGTCGTGCGCCGCTCGTCGTCCAGGTGTCCCGTCGTAATGCCGCTCTGGCGGTCAAAGCGAACGGCTGAATGGCCGTGATGAGTGTCCTGCCGCATCTCGACCCACGCGGTTGAGTCGAGCAACTCCCGGCGGATGTCGAGCGCGTGCTCGCAATAGTCGTCCGCGTAGACCAGATGATGAAGGCCGGGCGTCGAGAACGTCGTCATACGCTGACGATGCCACGAACGGCGTCTGAGGCATTCGCGGAACGGGGGGTCGGCGTCTCGCTCGATTGACATTCCGATGTCAGCACCGACGCGAACCAGAACAGCGACGCGCAACCGAAGACGGCGAGTAGCAGCGTGGTGTCAACCACGGTCAGCATGTGCGGAACTGCGAAGCGGCCGTCGTCGCTCGCGACGCCGTAAAAGACCAGGTTCAACGTGAACCAAGTGCTGACAGCGGCGAGCACCGGCACGAATCGCCTTCGTCCGGCGGCAGCCGCCACCAGCAGCGGAATGGCGAGGAACGCGTGGTTTTCGTGCACTCGGGTCGCCAGCATCGAGTATACGTACACCGAAAAACCGGCGACAGCCGCCACGAGCGGCAGATCGCGGGCCCGCCGTCCGATCCATAAGCCCCATCCAATGCCGGCAACCGTGAGCAAAGTGCCGGTCTCGCGCAGGTGGCCGAGGCCATGGGCGGCGGCCCGATCGAACGGGACGTACACGACGGGCGCGGTCACCGCAGTCCAGAGACTCGCGCCGCGCATCGTGGCATAGGCCGCATTCATGGCGTGCCCCGCGACCCACCAGAAGTTGTAGGCGCTCATCGACACACTCCCGTCATCGAGCAGCGTTCGCAACATGCGGATCATGTTCGGCCAGACGCCTGCCGCCACCATGGGCGCGAGGATGATGGCTGAGACCACGAGGCCGCCCAGGGCACAGGCAATCGCGCCCTTTGATCTCACAGCGTGTCGAGAATCGCCAGCGTTCCAAACGGCCAGAAACACGGCCGGCAGGACGAACACGCCCTGCGGCTTCGTGAGGACGGCGCAGGCCGCCAGCCCTCCGGCGACCGCCGGTGCACCAGCGACTGCGGCCACGAGCGCGCCGACCGCCGGCAGCGCGGGCAAGGTGTCGATGTAGCCGCCGACACTGGCGCACGCGATGGCGGCGGGATTGAGCCAATAGGCCATGGTGGCCCAACGCGCCTGGTCGGCACCGCTCGTCCGCCGAAGCGCCACGAACAGCGTCGCGACGATGCCGACTTCGAATAGAACCGGCAGCGCCTTCAGCACCACCGTAAACGCAACCGTGTCCGGAAACCGACCCCGCGTGGCAAGCGAGTACAGCCATCCGACGGCGCCGAGCTCGTACAGCCCAAGCGGCGGATAGTTCACGGGCGCCACTTGGTCATGGAACGCGAACTCCGTGTACTGCGGCGGCGATCCTGTGCCGTAAAGCCGGGTGACGCCGTCCGTCACAGCGTGATAACTCCAGACCTTCCACGCTTCGACGTCGCCCGCTCCGGGCAGCGGCAACGCCGCCGCTCGGATGAGAACGCCAGCCGCAAAGGCGAACAAGACTGGTGTGCGACCGCGCGTCACACGCGGGCCTCAGCCTGAAGCACCTTCGCGTGCCAGACAAACAGGACGCAGTTGAACACGGCCAGCAGCAGCGTCGTGTCGACGAGCGTCAGCGTGCGCGACAGCACGATTCGTCCTTCCTCGCCGCTAAACATGTAGAAGGACATGCTGAGCGATAGAAACGCGCTGACGCCAACGAGGATGGGCACGAAGCGCTTTCGCTTCGCGGCCGCGACAACCAGGAGCGGCATCGCCGCGAACAAATGGTTCTCGTGCACCTGTGCGCCGAGCACCGCGAACGCGTGCACTGAAAACGCTCCGACGGCCGCGACGAGCGACAGGTCACGCGCCCGTCGTCCGACCCATGCTCCCCACAAAATGCCGGCCGCGGCCAGCATCGTGCCAATGACGCGCAGATAGGGCAACCCGTGGGCCGCGGCTCTGTCGAACCCAACACGGGCGACGGGCCCCGTGAACACCGGCCACACACTCAAGCCGCGCTGCCACGCATACGCCGTCCACAGGAAGTGCCCGGCAATCCACCAGAAGTTGTAGCCCTCCATCGACACTTCGAACTCCTTGGCCTGCGCGGTGATCCCGTGCACCATGTTCCACCACGCGCCGGCGGCGATGAAGGGACCGACGACGACGGCCGAGACGACGGCGGCGCCCACGGCTGCGGTGGCCAGACGCCACGGCCGACGCCCGGGATCGCCGGCATTCCAGAGCGCCACCATCACGGCGGGCACGATGAAGACGCCCTGGTGCTTCGTGAGGACGGACGCCGCGATCAGACCGCCCGCCAACGCCGGCGAGCCACTCGTCGCAGCCATCAGCGATCCCACGGCGGGCAGCACGAACAGGGCATCGAGGTAGCCGCCAAGGCTCGCGTTGATGATGGCCGCGGGATTCAGCCAGTAGGCCACGACCGCCCAGCCCGCGGCGGCGTCGCCGAATTTCCGCCGCAACACGATGACGAAGAGCGTGACGAGTCCACATTCAAACACGACGGGCACCGCTTTGATGACGACCGTAAGCGCAGTGGTGTCGGGAAAGCGGCTGTCGGTCGCGCGCGCGTACAGGGATCCGGCGATCCCAAGTTCATACAGCACAAGGGGCGGGTAGTCGACCATCGCCTGGTCATTGTGGAACCTGATCAGGTGGTATTGGGTGGGCTCCTCGGACGTCGCGCCCACACCGTACAGCCGGCTCGCACCCTCCGTCGCGGCGCTGTAGCTCCAGGTCTTCCACGCGGCAACGTCGCCAGTCCCGTCGAGCGGCAACGCTGCCGCCCGCACAATCGCGCCGACGGCGAGCGCCATCACGACGAGCCACGGCCCTCTGGCCGCACGCTGGACGGTCGAACGTGTCAGGTGTTCCTTCAATGAGCAACCGAAGGCGGGCTAAGAGGAGTTCCGGTGCAGGATGTCGAGGAATGACGGCTCACGTCGAAACCAGCCGGTCCACGCGATCTTGGCGGGTCCGGGCTCGACCGCGGTGAGACGGTGTTCGAAATTGTCGCCGATGCGAAACACGACGGCGTCGCCGAAGCCGGTATTCGCCACTTCGTACACGAGAGTCGGCGGGTGGGTTGTTCTGATCTGCAGCACCCCCCCGGCGTATCCCTCGGGGCTGAGGTTGAGGGTCAGCGCGACGAGCCTCGCGCCGTCGAGATCGTCGTGCCAGCTGTCGAGGTGATGCAGGCCCGCCACCATGCGATACACGGTGCCTTGAACCCCCCCTATCGGGCCGCAGCCGGTCACCGACTCGATGACGCGAAAGAGACCCGCGTCGTTGAAGAGTACCAGCAGACGGCCGTGCGTGGCCGGGTCGTCGAGGCCGAGATCGATCGCCGGCGGATCCAGATGATCGTGAATCCGCTCGGCGAACCGGGACGCCCCCACGACACGCGACACGGTG
Source organism: uncultured Acidobacteriota bacterium (assembly GCA_963755195.1). Classification (GTDB taxonomy): domain Bacteria; phylum Acidobacteriota; class Vicinamibacteria; order Vicinamibacterales; family CAVVIG01; genus CAVQJU01. Next base: position 503,950 of record CAVWIZ010000008.1, read on the forward strand.
TCGAGCAGCGCGGGCTCGAGAAACTGAGGCAGCCTGACGGCGTGACACCGTGCAAAGGTCTCGGCCATCTGGTCGACCTCCTCAGCGGACGTGACGCGCAACCCGGATCGCGTGAGCTGGATCACGGCCGCTTCCAGACGCGGTCGAGGTCCGCGATGACGAGGCGCCGCGCGTCGCCGAGCGCGTCGAGGCGCGACGGCAGACGCAGCCGCGCCACCGACACCGACTGCGCGAGCGTCGCGAGGGCCGCCATCTCTCGATGCGCCGTCACGCGATCGAGCGGATCGAGTCGAAACATGATCTTGAGCAGTTCGATGTAGGCCTGGCGGCACGACAGCGGCTCGACGCGAGCCACGCCGCGGCGTCGATCGAGCACATAGATCCGCCGCACCGTCACCGGACGGCGGCGGAAACCAATCGCGGACACGCGCACCCCCACGCGAAGCTTCGACGTGTACTCCGCCACCGGCGTCAGGCCCGGAATGGGTCCGAGCAGGCGGTCGGCCGCGTCCTTCCACAGTCGAAGCGAAGGATAACTGGGGACGGCGCGCGGCGCGCGACGGCGCCACTGCAGCATGAGGCAGTCGTCGGTCACGACCGGATAGCCGTCGAGCGCAAAGCTCGCGGCCAGCGTGGACTTGCCGCGGCCGGCCGGCCCGGCAAACGCAATGCCTTCGCCGCCGACGACCACCGCCGACGCGTGCAGTCCGATCAGCGAGTGCTCGAACGCCACGGCCGGCAACACCTGGTCGAGCAGCAGATGCCGGATCGTTTCAGCCCTCGTTGAGGCGGGCGCTCGCCAGCCGATCGATCGGCCATGGTTCGCGACGACAAATTCGGCGAAGCGCCGGAACCGCAGCACGTGCTCGCCGTCGCCCTTCGCGACCGAGGCCCACCGCGTGCCGTCGGGAAGCCGCCACTCGTGGCACCGCGTGCGCATGGTCTTCTGGCGGCGTGCCGGCGCGCGGCTCACGACGACGTCCGGCGCCCGCCGGTGACTGGCGGGCGGCAACTCGGGGAGCGGAACGTCGGATTCGATCACCAGGGATGCCCAGCGATACCGTCGCGTCTCAGACACAGTAGCGGGTCACGACTTCAGCCACGAACACGTGCGCGGCGGCCTCCGAGTCGAACAGGGCGCGATGGCGCTCGTACACCTCGCGCTCGATCTCGGCCAGCGGCCGGCCATCGCACAGCTCGAGCACCGTGCGGCGCGCCACGCCGCGGTTCGTCAGGCGCGGCGTACCAGCTGGATTGGTCCGCTCCAGATCCTCTCGAAGGATGAACATGCCGGCAAGGGTCGAGTGCGAGAAACGCCGGCCGCCAGGTACCTCAACGGTCCAGCGAACGAGCAATTCGCTGGGACGGATGCGCATCGACACCGTCACGGCATCGCCTGCCGACAGGGGCACCGGCTCCTCGAGGGGGAAGATCACGTTCCGCCGGTTGATCCGCTCGGCGCTCCCCGGGGCGTTCGTCATGGTCACGCCGTCGGCGAGGTCGGCCTCGAACCAGCCGCCGATCCCGTCGAGCACGCCGACGCGCGCCGCGATGAGCGTCGCCGTCAGCCCAAACGTCGCATTGGCGACGGTCCGCAGGTCGATGCAGGCGCCGCGCGCGGCGGGCCCGAGCAAGTGCTCCGGCTCGAGGCGGACACGGTGGCCGCTGTTGACGGCGGATTGGCGCGCGGGAGTGAAATCGAAACCCACGGGCCGATTGGCCCAGAATGCCAGCTCGTCACGAAGTTGAGGCGATTCGACGGGCGCCACGCACAGCGTGACGCATCCCGGAATGATCCGTCCCTCCGGCTTGAGCAGTCGCGTCCGGACGTCGGCGACCGTCTCGACGAGACCGGCTTCGAATCCAAACTGTCCAATCTGATCGCTCACCAGAACGTCGGCGCGTTCGGGCAATTCAGCCTGAGAGGAGTGCGCGTGCACGAACCGCATGCGATCGTCGACGCCATTCGCGCGCGCCAGCTCGCGGGCCAGGCCGACGATGGAGCCGGCTTCGATGCAGTAGACGCGGGCGGCGCCGGCGCGGCACGCGAGCAACCCGAGAATGCCCGTGCCTGACGCCAGATCGATCACGACGTCGCCGGGGCGGACCACGACGCCGATCGCGCGGGCGAAGGCGTCCACGCGCGGTCGATCGGCGATGAACTGGCGATGCGCGTCCAGCTCGATCGACACGTCGGCTACAAACAGCTCTTTCTCCGAGAACCCGTAAACGAGGGGGCGTCACTGATCGAACCGTTGGCGCCTTGCGTCAGCTTCGCGACGTTGCCGTATTCGGTGACGACCGGCGTGGCATAGGGTTTCTTCGGGCTGCGAGCCGGCCGGCGGTCATCCGACTCTGGCGTGTGGCGCTTCTCTTCCACTGAAACCTCCCCTCGGTAAGCGAGCCGTCCGGCCGAACAACGTCCGCCACGCGCACTCGCCGGCAAAGAACGTCCACAACCGGCAGGCCAGTACTTTATAGCGGACTTGCCCATCCGCGAACAACCGGACCATCTCCCGATACATCGAGCCCACGGCCGCCCCATCGAGCACGCCGGCGTCGGCCAGCTCCATCCGGGCGAACGCACCCTGCTGGTGCAGCCGCTCGAGCTCGGCGAACTGGACCGCGCCCGGATCCGACTTTCGCTTTCGCATGCGAATGTCTTCGGGCAGAATGCCGGCCATGGCGGCGCGCAGCACGCGCTTGGTATCGCGTCCCGACCACCGCTGCTCCTCCGGTATGGCCATCGCGAACTCGGCGAGGCGCCGATCGAGGAGCGGCGCCGACAGCTCGCCGCCAAACAGACTCGTCTGACGCGCGCCTTCGTCCCACATGTACACCGCATCGGGATGCATGGCCGCCGCGTAGATGACGGCGGCGGCCAGCGTCGGGAACCGGCGATCGGCCGGAGGAAGCGTGATGCGCTCGACCAGCGACACCTCGCCGGCAAACGCGCGGTTGAAGCCCGCCGGCACCAGATTCCGTTTGGGCAGCACCTGTTTGATCGCCCGGCGCACCGGACCCGGCGCCAGCGCCCACAGGCACGTCCTGGCGAACACGCCGACACCGTGGAAGGCATCTGGATGATGCCCATCGGCCCAGAGCTGCCGCGCGCCCGCCACGAGGCGGCCGCTCCTGAACAAATCGGTCGAGTGCTGATAGGCGCCGGCGAACCACTCGTCGCCGCCGACGCCCGCCAGCACGACCCGGCCACCATCATTCGCCATGCGGGACGCCAGCGTGTCGTCGCTCGCGCCGAGCGCCCCCGGCATCGTGTCCTCGAGCCGGCGCGCGTTGTCGAGGTGGTGATCGAGATCCGCACCCTGGAACGGAATGGGCACGAAGGGCACGCCGCAATGCCGCGCGACGCGCTCAGCATCGCGTTCCTCGTCAGAATCCGGGAATCCGCGAAGCGCGTGGTTGTAGGCGCGCACCTCAACCGGCCGCCCCCCAGGGTTCAGCCGCGACGCCATCCCGACGATCGACGACGAGTCGAGGCCGCCGCTGAGGAGCACGGAGGCCCGATCGAGACCGCGGAGCCGGGCGCCGATCGCCCTGCCGTACAGCTCGCGTAAGTGCTCCGCGTACTGCGCGTCGTCGGCATATCGCAGTTCGCGGTGCGGATCGATCTCCCAGTGCTGCACGAGCCGGACGTCGGGCGAGGTGGCCGTCAAGAGGTGCGCGGCGGGCACACGGTGGATGCCCAGGAAGATCGTGTCCGACTGATGCGTGACGAGGCCGCTCAGACGCTCGCCGAGAAACCCAAGGTTGGGCCCGCCGTCGACGCCGGCCACGCGCAGGAGCTGCCGCGGCTCGGTCGCGAACGCGACACATTCGCCAACGACCGCGTACGCGATCGACCGGACGCCACGTGGATCGCGCGCGAGGATCAATCGGCGTGTGCGAGCGTCCCAGAGCGCGAACGCAAAGTCCCCGAGCAGATGCGGGACCATGTCGCGCCCCCATCGCCCGTACGCGGCCAACACCATCGCCGCGTCCGACACCGAGTCGTCGTCTCGGAGGTCCAGTTCGCCGGTGAGGTCCGACCGGTTGTCGAGCCGGCCGTCGAACACCAGCGCCGCGCGCGTCGCGCGACTGGCCAGCGGCTGCGCGTCGACGGGCTGAACCGATCCAGTCCGTTGCCATCGATACGCCAGCACCGCGGCGCCGTCGGTCCACACGTCGCGCCAGTCGGCGCCCCGGTGCTCGACGCAGTCGATCATGCGGTCGACGGTCGCCACGTCGGCCGGACCACCGTCGAACCTGACGATCCCCGCCAGTGCGCTCATGACGTCGCGCTCATTCGAGAGTGAGGAGCCCTTTGGTGTTCAGCCGCTCGACGAACGCCAGCAGGTCGCGCTGCAGACGATCCGGCGGGGCGTCGTATTCGTCGACGAGCGTGTCGAGCACCAGGCGGAGCGGCTTGCGCGCTTCGAGGAGCTGCCAGATCCGCGTGCCGACGGCATCGAGCCCGAAATAGATGCCGGTATCGAGGTTCAGCACGACGGCTTCACCGTCGAGCTCGCGGAAGATCACCTCGTCGGGAATGTGCACCGGTGCGTCGAGCTTCGTCACCTGGCGCTCCCGGCCTGGCGCAACGTCTCGTACGACGGCGTGGCCGATCGGCCGATGACGACCTCGCCGCGGTGCTCGACCCACGCGTGGGCAGCCAGCGGGCGCGCGTGATCGACGGCGACGCCGTACTCGACCGTCGCGTCGCACCCCAACCGCCGCAACAGCACGGACGTCGTCAACGCCTCGGTCAGGCACGTCCGGCCCCACGGCACGACGGTCGTCGCGGTCCGCACCGCCCAGACGACGCGCTCGATCGACGCGCGATCGGGAGCAGGCGCGGTCGGCGTCACGCGATCCTGGTGCGCCTTCAGCCACCGGTTGATGCGGCCGAAGCGAACCACGCGGACGAGCGCCGCGAGGCCGCCGTGCAGCGCCACGGCGTGAACGAGCAGGCGCCGATCAGGCGGCCGGCCGTCGCATGAACGCGCGGGCGAGTGCCATCATCCGATCAGCGAGCGGAAGAGGATCTTGCGCGCCGGAGGATGCCGGAGCAGCGCGCGAATCAAATGGCGATGGTGGTTGAATTGAGCCGTCTTGCGGACAATCGGCATGACGCCGTCGGTCCGCGCCAGCTCGAAGAAACTGTCGATCTCCCGATCGCTCAGGCGGGTGACCAGGTCGCGCAGGGAGCGCTGCTCGGCAAACTCTTCGCCGAGCTGGTCGCGCCACGCACGCTCGTACGAGGCCAGCGACGCGGCGTCGAGTCGATCGCTCTTGAGCGCGCCGACGGCGATCCGCGCGGCCAGCGCCGCGCTCAGGATGCTGTAGTGGATGCCGCCGCCGGTCGTGGGCTTGACCAGCCCCGCGGCGTCGCCGATGACGAGCATCCGGTCGGCATACGTGCGATCGATCGCCCCGAGCGGCAGGATCTTCTGCCGAGGCGGCTGATGGACGTCCTCGATGCCCCACCGTTCGGCCACTCGCGCCAGCATCCGCGAGTAACCGCCGAGCGGATCAGTCGACGTCATGACGCCGACGCGGACGTAGGTTCCCGACTCGCGCACGACCGGCACGGCCCAGGCGAACCCGCCAGGGGCCATCTCATGGCCAAAATGCAGCTCGACGTCGCCCGGGCGGCTGGCCACGAGCTCGCGCTGCGCGGTGTGCAGATAGCCCCGCGGCAGCCCGAGGCCAAATCGCCGCTGGAACGCATAATTGGCGCCGCAGGCCATGACCAGCAGACGCGCGCTCACGCACGAATCCCCCACCAGAGCCCGCACGGACGTCGTTCCGGTTTCGATCACGGTCACGCGCGCACCGGTCCGGACGTCGGCGCCGGCCGCTTCGGCGCGGCGCGCGAGCGCGCGGTCGAACGCAACGCGGTCGATCACCGCCGCCAACGGTGTGGGTGTCGAGTACGGGATCCGCACACCCGAAGGCGACACAAACTGTGCCTTGGTCAGCGTATTGAGCGTCGCGTCGCGTGGAAGGTCCAGGCCGTCGAAGCTGTCCGTCGCGAGAATGCCCGTGCAATGAACCGGATCGCCGATGCTCGCGTGCTCTTCGCACACCAGCGTCGAGACGCCTCGGCGAGCCAGGCACTCGGCGGCGTACAGACCGGCCGGGCCGCCGCCGACGACGAGCACATCGATTTGCAACGCGGACATTATAAGGGCTGCCTTACGAGAACGGTGACCTTCCGGCGTCTCATACTTTGCGCTCTCGAGCCTCCCATGCCCCTCGGCCGGTAATCCAGAACGAGAGCATGATGAGCCGGAGATCGAGCCAGAAGCCGGCCCGTTTGAGGTAGAGGCGATCCAGCCGGAACTTGCTGGTGCGCGAGATATCGCGGGGCGCGTACACCTGGGTGAGTCCTGTCAGCCCCGGCCGCACGGAATGGCGTTCGTCGTAGCCGGGTATCTCCGCGAGGGCAATCAGTTGGCCGTCGCCCCGCACCTCCACTTCCCCAGGCCGAAGCGGCCTCGGCCCGACGAAGCTCATGTCGCCGCGCAGGATGTTCCAGAGCTGCGGCAGCTCGTCCATCGCCGTCGCGCGCAGCACGCGCCCAACCCGGGTGACACGTGGATCGTCGACCGAGGCCTGGACCGGCCCTGTCAGGCTCTCGGCATCGGGGCGCATCGAGCGGAACTTCAACGCGTCGAACACCCGTCCGTTCAGACCCACGCGCGCCTGGGGATAGAACACCGAACCGCCGTCTTCGAGCTTGATCGCCAGTGGAATGACGAACCAGAGAGGCGCCGATACGATCAGCCCGACGCCGGCGAGCGAGGCGTCGAACGCGCGTTTGATCATCCCGCGCTCCCGGCGCGACCGAGGCCCGCGAACAACTCGTAGTACGCCTGAACGGCCAGGCGCCGATCGTAATGCCATGCCGCGCGGCGGGCGTTCCTGCCCATCACTCGCGCCCCGGCGGGATCGTCGCAGATCGCCGCGATCGCCGATGCCAGCGCCTCCGCATCGCCCGGAGCCGCAACGGTTCCGCACTGCTGCTCGCGGGCGATGACCGCCGCTTCACAGCTCGAATCGGCGGCCGCGACAAACGGTCGCCCTGACGCCAGGATGCCGTACACCTTGCTGGGCACGATGTACCCTTCGAGCCCCGCCTTGAGCGACACGAGAAACGCATCGGCCGTCGCGAACGATTCGTCGAGCAGCTCTTTGGGCTGGTACGGAAAGAACCGCACGTTCGTCAGCCCGCGCGCCGCCGCCATCTCCTGCAGCGGTTGCCGCCTGGCGCCATCGCCGACGATCGCCACGACCAGGTGTGGCCGCGACTGCAGCCGCGCGGCCGCGTCGATCAGGAGGTCGAGATTCTGCGAAAAGCCGATATTCCCCGAATGCATCAGGACGAACCGGTCGCACAGGCCGTGGGCGCGGGCGAACGCGTTGTCCTTGGATCCGGGCGTGATGGCCTCGCAGTCCGCCCAGTTGTGAATGACGTGCACGCGCTGAGGGTCGGCGCCCTTCTCTTCGACCAGACGCCGCTTCATGCGGTCGCCGAGCGCGATCACCGCGTCGGCTTCGCGAAGGAGGTATCGGTTGATGCGATCGAGCGTCCGGTTGACCGTGGCGTTGTGAAAGTCCTCCAGCAACGCCGCCACTTCAGGGAAGATATCCTCGCACAGAAACACGAAGCGCGCTCCTGCGCGTCGCGCCGCGCGAAGCGCGGCGAGGCCGAGAATCGGTGGATCGGTCAGCGACACCACGACGTCCTGCGGGCCAATCCCCCACCCGGCCAGAAGCGCCGACGCGAAGTACGTCAGATAGTTGCTGGCCCGTCCCGCGAATTGCCGGCGCGAGAACGCCGTCCCGTTGGCGCGCAGAATCCGCACGCCCCGTCGCTCCTCGACGCTGACCGGCCACACGCGTGCGGTCCCTCCTCCGCTGCCGCTTCCGTGCAGCGCCCGCCCGGCCACGACGGAGACGGCGCACCCGTGGTGGGCGACCAGGTCTTCGGCCAGCTCGGTCAGCAGCTGGCCCGTCGCGGCCTGATCCGGCCAGTACGAGCGATTGAAGAAGCAGAGCCTCACGTGGAAAGACGGACTCGCTCGGCGTTGTACCACGCGATCGTACGCGCCAGTCCGGTACGAAAATCGGTGCTGGCGGAAAACCCGAACGAGTCGCGCGCGCGGGTCACGTCGAGGCTGCGGCGCGGCTGTCCGTCGGGCTTCGTGGGATCGAACACCAGCCGGCCCGAAAAGCCGGTCAGCTCGGCGACGAGCTTCGCCAGATCTCGGATGCTGATCTCAAAACCTGCGCCAAGGTTCACGGGCTCCGGGCGATCGTAGGTTTCCGTCGCCAGCACGATCGCCTCGGCGCAGTCCTCGACATACAGGAACTCACGCGTCGCATTGCCGGTTCCCCAGCACATCACCTCATCGTCGCCGGCGTCGATCGCTTCGACACACTTGCGGATGAGCGCCGGAATGACATGCGATGAGGAGAGATCGAAGTTGTCGTGCGGTCCGTAGAGGTTCACCGGCAGGAGGTGGATGGCATTGAAGCCGTACTCCTGCCGGTAGGCCTGTCCTTGCACGAGCAGCATCTTCTTGGCGATGCCGTACGGCGCGTTGGTCTCTTCGGGATACCCGTTCCACAGGTCGGTCTCGAGAAACGGCACCGGCGCCAGCTTGGGATAGGCGCAAATCGTCCCGACGCCGACAAACTTGCCGACGCCGGCGATCCGCGCGCGCTCCATCGTGAGCGCGCCCATCATGACGTTCTGGTAGAAGAAGCGGCCCGGCGATTCGCGATTGGCGCCTATGCCGCCGACAACGGCCGCCAGATGCACGACGACGTCCGGCCGGACCTCCGCGAACAACCGCGCGACATCGGGCTCGTGGGTCAGATCGTGCTGCGCCTTCCGCACGACGACGACGTCGCGGCATCCGCGGCGCTCGAACGCGGAGACGACGTGGCGGCCAAGAAAACCGCGGCCGCCGGTCACGAGCACTCGCTTCGACGATAGGTCCATTACGCCACCCCCGGACGCTCGACGACGTGGCGCCCCATGACCAGCACGTCCATGTGCGTGCGCAGAAAGCAGTCGAGCGCCTCGTGCGGGCGCAGCACGATGGGTTCGTTTTCGTTGAACGACGTGTTGAGCAGCATCGGCACGCCGCTCACGCGCTCGAACGCCTTGATCAGGTTCCAGTAGCGGGGATTCGATCGGCGGCTGACCGTCTGCAGGCGGCCGGAGCCGTCCACGTGCGTCACCGCCGGCACGACCGCCCGTTTGTCCGGCCGGATCGGGTAGACCTGCAGCATGAACGGATCGGGCACGGCGCCCACGAAGAAGTCATCGACCGCTTCTTCGGCCACCGACGGCGCGAACGGGCGGAATCGCTCGCGAAACTTGATCCGCGTGTTGATGATGTCGCGCATGTCGGCCCTTCGCGGATCGGCAAGAATGCTGCGATTGCCGAGCGCGCGGGCGCCCCACTCCATCCGTCCCTGGAACCAGCCGACGACGCGGCCGGCCGCAATCTGGGCCGCGGTCCACGCGTCGAGGGCCGCTTCGTCATTCCAGATCCGCTCGGTGCAGCCGCTGGCGCGAATCGCGTCGGCCTGCTGCTCAAGAGTGGCCGCGATCGCGGCGTCGCCGAATTCGGGGCCCCAGTAGCCATGCTCCATGACGAACGTGCGTGGAGACGGGGACGCGGCGTGCCAGGCGTAAAACGCGGCGCCGAGCGCGGTGCCGTTGTCACCGGACGCCGGCTGAATGAACACGTCGCGGAATCCGGTTCGCTCGCGGATCTTTCCGTTCGCCACGCTGTTCATCGCGCAGCCGCCGGCGAAGCAGAGCCGCGGATTCTTCGACACCGCGTGGACGTGCCGGAGCACGTGCATCGCCGCGTTCTCGAACGCCACCTGCAGCGACGCCGCGATCGCCTCGTGCTTGGGCTGCAGCGGCTCGTCTGGACGGCGCGCCGGCCCGAGCAACGCCTCCAGCTTCGGAGTGAAGACGCGTCCGAGGGTCGGCGCGCCGTCGCCCCAGGTCATTTGCACGCCGTCGGACCAGTGGCTGAAGTACGACAGGTCGAGCTCGAAGGCGCCGTCGCTCTGAAGATTCACGAGGGACTCGATCTCCCGCACGTACCGGGGCTCGCCGTACGGCCCGAGGCCCATCACCTTGAACTCGTCGCCGTAGTTCGGGAACCCGAGGTACTGCGTGACCGCGAGATAGAGCAGGCCGAGCGAATGGGGAAAAAGACGCGCCCGTCCACCTGCATCTTCGGTCCCGCCAGCGTGCCCCACGATGTGCTGACGAAATCGCCAAACCCGTCGATCGCGCACACGGCGGCATCGTCGAACGGGCTCACGAATGCCGCGCTGGCCAGATGCGCCGGGTGGTGCTCGACGTATCGCATGCGGGGCCTGACGACATATTCGTCGAGGCCAGCGGCGAAGGCGATGGTATCGGACAATTGCCGGATGCTGGCCAGATTCCTGACACGGTCGCCGATGGTCCGCTTCGGCCGGTGGCGAAGGAGAAACAGCGCCTTGCGCCAGAGGTGCGCGCGAGGATTGCGCGAGACGGCGAACAGGTCGATTTCGTTCGCGGGCAAGCCGCCGATGCGCAGACACTCGGCGAGCGCCTGCGCCGGAAAGCCGGCGAAATGTTTGATGCGGCGGAAGCGCTCTTCCTCGACAGCCGCAATCAGTTGTCCGTCGCGCACGAGGACCGCGGACACGTCGCCGTGATAGGCGTTCAGGCCGAGGATATTCATGAGGCCAGGACGCCCTCAATCGCCCGGGGGCGTTCCATCGCCCGCGCGAAGCGCGCACGAAAATGCGCGTCGGTAAACGTGGACAGAAAGCGTTCGAGTCCGGCGGCGCCAAATCGGCACGCCGTATCGGGCTCGTCGAACATCCGCAAGACGGCGGCCGCGAGCTCGACGTGTCTTCCAGGGTTGCCCGGATCGACGATGAGGCCGGTCACGCCGTGCTGGATGATTTCTTCCGCCGCCCCGTAGCCGCCGATGCAGGGTTTGCCCGAGCGCATCGCCTCGAGAAACACCAGCCCGAAGCCCTCGTCCCGGCTCGGCATGACGAAGACGCGGCACTGCGTGTACAGCTCGAGCAGTGCCGCGTCGCTGACGCGGCCGACGAAACGGACGGCATGGGCCAGGCCCAGCGAGACGGCCCGCGCCTCGAGCCGCCGGCGATCGTCGCCGTCTCCAGCGACCACCAGCCGCGCGTCGGGATGGCGGGCGAGCACGCCGGGCCAGACGTCGAGCAGCGCGTCGTGTCCCTTGTAGCGCTCGTCCACCGACATCCGCGCGACAATCAAGGCCGTCGGCTCCACCGAGTGTGAAGCCGCGGTGGGGCGGTTGGTCTCGGCCGGCAGGCCCGGGTGGCACACCGTCACCTCGACCGACGCAAACGCCGGGTTCGCCTTCTTGAATCGATCGACGGTGTGTTGGGAAATGGCCACGAGCGCGCTCCGTTCGAGCGCCCTCCGCTCCATCGTCCGCAGCGGGACCCACGCTTCAATGCCGCACAGGACGATCGTGATTCGTCCACCGCGCCACGCCGTGAGCGCCGCGGCGGGCGCCAGGTGCAAATGGCTGCAGACGATGTCGGTCGTGGACGAGCTCCGCAGGGACGCCCGCGCCACGGACGTCAGAAACCGCGCTCGCCCACCATCGGCGCCGCGCATTTCCGCGCGCGCCGGCAGGTCGCCGCGGCCGCCCGATCCATCGTGCAGGCTCAGCACGAGAGACGGCTCCGGCAACGCGCGGACGATTTGTCGCGTCAGCGAGGAGACACCGTCGGGGCCCAGCACATTGGGCGTCAACAGAATCGATCGCAGCGCGGCGCCAGGCATCACGTCATGCTCCGGCGGACGGAGACGCGGAGCGGTCGAGCACCGCTTGATACGCCTCGCGCATCGCGCGCCCGACCGCGTCCCACCCGAACGTCGCGCGCGCCCACGCCTTGCCGCGCGCACCCATCGCGCAGCCCTCGGCGGGGTGCTCGAGAATGCGGAGCACGGCGCTACTGATGGCCGCCGGCTCGTGGGCGACCGAATATCCGCATCCGAGTCCGCCGATCTGCGACCAGGGGCTGCGGTCCGTGACCACCGCCGGCAGCCCAGCCGTCAAGGCTTCGGCGACGCTCAGGCCGAAGCTCTCCGAGTCTGAACACTGCACGAGCGTGCGGCTGGCCGCAAAGAGCGCCCATGTCGTCTCGCTGTCGATGGCGCCAAGCCACCGCGTAGCGGCGGCCACAGGCGCGAACAGGTGTTCGATCTTTCGCCTGTAGCCGCCCTCGTCAGGTCCGGCGATGACGAGCCTCGCGCGCGGGCGCGCGCGATGCACGATCGCAAATGCTTCCGCCAGCAGATCGAGTCGTTTGATCGGATGGAGCCTCCCCAGGAACATCACCACCTCATCGTCCGCGTCGATCTCCGCCAGTGCGCGAAGCCGCTCGACGGCTCCCGCCGGCACGACATGGGGCGTGACGCCGTTCGAGATGGAGACCACCGGCGGACCGTAGCCCCTGAGCTGAAGATCCTCGATGGGCGAGGTCGCGTGCAGGAATGCGGCCGTCCGCAGATCCCGCCGCTCGACCGCCCAGTACGCCGCCGTCTTCATCACGCGGTGACGCCTCATGGCCGCAGGCAGCAGCATGCCACGGGGCGAGATGACGTAGGGCCGCCCGGCGGCGCGCGCGTGCGCGATTGCCGTCCAGCCGGTCATGTGCCAGACGCCGTGAACGTGCACGAGATCGGCGCCCGCGAGCTCACGTTTGAGAGCGGCGCCAAGACCGGAGCCGCGCCAGTAGCGGCGGGGCCACACGAGCGGAAAGTAGCGAACGCGGACGCCCTCGTACGTCGTGCCATCCGGGGCCGGCGGGAGCGGCTCCGGGCCGTTCGCCGTGGTCGTGAACACCTCCACGTCAACCCCGGCATCCGCGAGCGAGCGGCAGAGTCCCAGAATGCTGCGCGGCGGCCCGCCATAACGAAAGGCGGGCGCGAAATAGGGGGAGACGTGCAGGACGCGCAATGTTTCGGTGGACGGTGGACGGTGGTCAGCGGTCGGTGGTCGGCCCAGACTTCCGCTCGAGCACCGTCAGGCTGTCCACGGTGTCAACGACGGCAAAACGCGAGTCGCGCAGGACGACTTCGCGGGTAAACCGCACGGTGTCGTATTCCGCGCGCCCGGGCATGCTGCGGCTGTCGTGCAGCGCGACGATGCCTCCAGCCACCAGGTGTTTCGTCCAGTCGTGCCAGTCGCGCTCCAGGCCGCTCCAACTGTGATCGCCATCGATGAACAGGAAGTCGATGGGCGTCGTCCAGTCGCGCGCGGCTTCGTGGCTCCACTGGCGAAGCAGGACGGCGCGGCCGCGCGGATGCTGCGCCAGTTGATGGCTGGCCACGAGTCGTTCGAAGCTGACGAACAGCCGACCCGGCGGATGCCGATCGATGCCGGTCACCACGCCATCGTCCGCCATCGCTCGTCGCAGGATCGCGGTGGTGACGCCGTGCATCACGCCCAGTTCGACGAGGCTGCGGCGGCCGAACGCATGACGGGCGATACAGGCCCGTTCGGCGGAGGTTGTCTGCGTGTCCGCGGGCTCGAGTCCGAGCCGATATCGGGCCCAGCGTACGGCGGCGCCGTTCACGATGGTCATTTCCGGTGCGGCTGAAACTGAAGCGGCGTTGCAGCCCCGATCGACTCGTCTGCGTCCGCCATCTGATCGGCGTACGCCGTGCGGAATTTTTCGAACCAGAGCCGATCCATCAGAAAACTGAGGCCGCCGACATAGATAATGAGCGTGCCACCCAGGCCGATCGTCTTCACCCAGGACCGTTCGAACAGGTAAAGCGTCAGCCAGCAGATCACGGTCCCGATCGACACGGCAATGTCGCGATGCCGGTAGTACTTGTAGATGGACGCATAGACGACACCCATGAATGTGCCCCAGATGAACACGGGAATGAACATCACTGGCACGCCGAAATCGACGTACGACTCGGCGGCGTAGCCGAAGGCGATATCCGTCGCCGATTCCTCGCCGGCCACGTGCACACCTGAGTACTTGCGAACGAGATCGCTGTCCGATCCAACCTCCGGCTTATCGGGGAAAAATATGCGGGGCTCGAACGTAAACTCCAGCGTGTCGAGCATGAGCTTCCCGCCGGTGTGCGGGACCACGCTCGGCACCCGGCTTATCGCGAGCGCCGGATAGTAGATCGCCCACAGCCGGTCCATGAACTCGTCGATGTTGCCAAAGAGCTCTCCCTTGTCCTGCTTCGCCCACTTGCGAGCCGCCGCCGTGAGGCTGTCGAGCCGCGCGCCCCGGTTCTGCGAGAACGCCTCGTCGGCCAGGTATCGCTCACGGTAGTCGACCCGTACGCTCACCCACGCCACACCCAGCAGGCCCATCGCGACGAACAGGACACCGAGACTCGCCCAATGACGAACATTCCGGCGATCGAATCGCTCGAGAAACGCGAGCACCGCCATGATCATGGGTTCGCGGAAGCCGGCATGGAAGCCTGTGACACCAAGCGCAATCTCCACGACCAGCACGCCCGCCATCACCATCCACCGGTCCGCCGCCACCAGCCGGCGCAAGACGAGATACAGGAGGCCCAGCCGAATAAAGGAGATCGCGATGATAGCCTGCGTGATCGTCGGAAAGCTCCACGCGAGCTGATGGATGCCGCCGGCGACGGCGGTGCCGGCTATGTAGGCCGTCACGAGACTCTTGAACGTGAGAGCGTATGCAGGACGCATGCCCTCGAGCGGCTTCAATCGGCTGACCAGCCACTGGCCGGCCCACAAACCGGCGAGCAACGCGGCCAGACATCCGAGACCTATGAGAACCATCGGCTGATACTCGCTGGCCAGGGTTACCTGGAGGGGCCGGCCAGTGAGAGTCACGTAGTACAGGCCGATACACACCGTGATCCACTGCAGCGTAAACGCAAGCGCCAGCACCGGCGGCCCTTCGTCGGCCTGCAGCACGAACCAGCCCAGCGCAAGCACGAACGTACACAGACCCAGAAGCCAGTCGCCGGAGAGGAGCCACACGGCGAGACCGGCCACAACCACCAGCTTCAGCATCGGATCACCCGCATCGGAATCGATTGTTTGCTCATGACTCCTGGCTCAGCTTGCCTGCTCGAACATCGCCCACCAGCGGCGCTCGAACTCGCCCGTCGCGCAATCGTTGCCAGGCGCAGCCGATACCGACAGGCTGTGAGCGCTGGCCGCCGCGCGCGCGCCGGGGTTCGCGAGGAAATGGCGGAGGCCTTCGAGCAATCCGTTCAGGTCCGCTGAGGCGCACACGTAGCCCGTCACTCCGTGCGTGACGAGCTCGGTGAGGCCGCCGCGCGCAAACGTGACGACGGGCAGTCCGACGCTGCACGCTTCGAGCGCGACGAGGCCGAAGGTTTCTTCCTGGAGAATCGGCGCGGCCATCACGTAACTGGCCCTCATGATCTCGAGAACGTTCTCGCGTGCGCCGACGAAATGCACGCGATCGGAAGCGCCCGCCGCCGAGATCCGCTCACGAAGCCGAGCGACGTATTCCACCAGTTCAGGGGGCCAGGTCGGCACCATCCCGGCGACGATCGTCTGCACGTCGACATGCTCTTCGAGCAGCCTGAGCGTCGCTTCGATGGTCAGGTGAGTTCCCTTGAAAGGCGCGATCTGGCCGACCGTGAGAATCGTGGGACGCGCCGAGGCCAGCCGCACCACGTCCTCGTCGGTGTGCGGCGATACCTCCCGCCGGGTGAGCGTGTTGCGAATCAATGTGATCTTGCCTTCGGGCACGCCCGTTTCCTGCAGCCGTCGGTAGCAGAATCGTGAGTTGGCCACGAACGTCGTCACAAACGGCGGCAGTACGTGGCGCCACAGCACCTCCTGGATCCGGCCGCGCTCAGGCGCATTGCCATTGCGCAACACCACGACGACGCCGAGCAGTCTCAACGCGGCGAGGACGGGCGCGTTCCGCAGGACGGCCGCGTACTCCGGCGCCAGCACGTGCGTCGGCCCGAAGCGTACGGCGACGCGTGCCAATCCCGTGCTGGTGCGGACGACGTCCCACAGCATCTGGATCGCCTGCAACGGGTTTCGAGGATGGCGCGAGAAGAACGAGTACCAGTAGAACCCGGTCGACCAGGTCGCACCGATGCGCTCGGCGAGCTCGACAATCCTGTGATTCTCCCAGCTGTTGACGATGCAGTGCACCGACCCGCCGCGCTTGCGCACGACGCCGAGCACTTCGAACGTCATCCGCTCGAGCCCCGAGACGATGACCATTCCGCCGCAGCACGCGACGACGCGAGGCGCGTTGACGTCACGGCGCACGAGCGACTGACAGGCAGCCACAAGTCCCGTGGTCGCCGATCTAAAATCGTGGCGGGCGATTCTGTCGCGGCACGCGTCCGACATGCCGTCGCGCGCCCCGCGATCCCGCACGCGCTGCAGAGCACGCGCGAGATCGTCGGCGTCGCCCGTCCTGCACACCTCCCCGGTCTCTCCAGGGACGACGAGGTCGGGCCCGCAGCCGACCTGTTCGCTGACCACGGCTGGCAGTCCGGTCGCCATGGCCTCGTTGACGACCAGTCCCCACGATTCGATGTCGCTCGGCAGCGCGAGGCAGTCTGCCGCGGCGTACACGCGGCCCATCAGGCTCTGATTGACGAACCCGAGCCATGCCAGGCGAACGCCCAGCCGCCCGGCTTCGGCGCGGACCTCGTCTTCGAGGCCGCCCCGACCGGCGATCGCCAGGACGACGTCGGGGCCGAGCGCCTTGACCGCGCGAACGACGTCGATTGGACGTTTGCGCGCATCGACCTTGCCGGCGAAAAGGACGACGAAATCGTTCGGACCCGCGCCCAACGAGGTGCGCGCCGCGGCGCGCCCGACGCTCGTCAGGTGCGGCGCGGCGTTGGCGGCGAACCATTCGTTGTCCACGGCGTGCGGCGAGGCGAAGATGCGCGTGGGCGCGGCCCCGTGGGCCACGAGGTACTCGCGCGACAGGCGTCCAACGGAGAGATAGCCTGTAAACAACTTCAGGAGGGCGCGAGTCTTGGCGTGCCAGATCATGCGCCCCCATCCGGGGGCACGCGTCTGGTTGTGCGTGTCGCCGCGATACAAGACCGGCAGGCCCTGGCGTCGGGCCCACAGGATCGCGCGCACGTACGTCACCGAATGCCATCCCGGCATCAGGACGATGTCGGGCCGCGTCTCGGCAATCGCCTCGCCGATCTCGGGGACGTCGAGCCCTCGGAATCGACCGGTGTTGAACTGGTCGCCGTCACGGCCTTCCCGGACCAGACGCCAGGCGTAACCGTCGAGCAGCGGCGTGTCCCACTCGAACGCGACGTCAAAGCCGGCGCCTTGTTGATCGGGTCGCGGGCGCGACGCGTAGACGACCGTCAGATCGATTTCCGGGCAATGCGCCTCGAGGTACTGGAACCAGGGCGCGTTGTATTGCACGGGATGCGTCTGTACGACCGTCAGCCTCACGGGCGAGGCGCTCATGGCACGCACTGGTCCATGACGTGCGCGAGCCGCCCGGCCAGCGCACACGCCGACGTCGGGTCGAGCACCTGTTGGTTGACCGCGTCGGCCGCGTACCGCGGATTCGCGATCAAGGCGCCCAGCTCGGCGGCGATGGCGGCGACTTGCTGGTGCGCCGTCGTATCGTCGTACGTAATCAGCCGTACCGTCGGCGGCCTGCCGATGTGCCGCAGCAAATCGGTCGCGTTGCTGCTGGCGTGCAGGACGGCGAGCACCGGGCGTTCGGCGACGAGCGCGGGAAATACCTTGCTCGGCGTGTAGTGGCGCTCGCGGCTGCCCATCAACAGGACGGCGGTCGAGTCGCGCAGGACGCGGAGCGCGTCGAAATAGTCGAGACGAGGCGCCCACTCGGTCACGACATCGAGGAGACCGTACTCCGCCGCAACCGGCAGCACGCGGGCCGGCGCCTCGGACGTTCGCTGGTTGCTCGTGCCGAAGAAGTGAAGGCGCAGCCGGGCGGCGGCGGGACTGCTCGCGCGGAGCGAGGCGACCGCGGCGAAGACGGCGCGCAACGTATCGAATCCGGTCGGCAGGAGCGTCCCGACGTACGAGAGATGCACGAGTCCGTCATCCGGGAAGCTGGCGGGCGCCTGGCCGACGAACTGGAGATCGCGCCGGTCCCAGCCGATAGGCAGCTCTTCACACACACGCGGCTTCGCTTCCGGGGTCCGTTCCAATGCCTGCTCGTACGTCGCGCGCGACACCGCGGTCACTGCGTCGGCCGCCGTGAGTGCGAGCGGCTCCAAACGAGCCGCGAGAAAGCGACTCGCGCGGCTCTTGAAGTCGGGACGCCCGTCGGCGCCCGGCCCGGCCGATCGGCCCCATTCCCCCACCCACGGATCCTGGTAGTCGAGCACGAAGGCCACGCCGAAGCGCCGCTTGACGAGCGGACCGAGAAGCGCCGGATACGCCGGATAGATCGTGATGAACACGGCGTCGAAGCGCTCGCGGGCGAGCAGGTCGCAGGCGCCTCGCCACAGACCGTGCCACGCGCGTATCCCCAGATCGCCGACGCCGAGCCGGCGGCTCGCCTTCGCGGGCCACGCTCGCGTCCGCACCACGCGAAGACCCGGCGGCACGCTGGCGGCCAGGGCCGGGTCGAGGCGTCCTTCGTAGTCGCGGGGATCCACCGTCAACACCGTCGGCTGCCATCCGCGATCTTCCAGATGAGGCGCGAGCAGGCGCACGCGATGCGTGGCGGCGGTACTGTCGGGTGGAAAGTGCGGGCTGATCATGAGCACGCGGCGCATCACTTGACGGCTTCGACGTACAGCGAGTAGGGCGCGTGGACGTCGCGGTCGGTGGCCAATTGCGGATCGCGCGAGCGCTGGTACGCGCTGCGCTCGACGCTCGCGAAGCCGGCGGCCTTCAGCCGGTGCACCAGCGTTTCGAAGTCGTACGCCCAGCGGTGTTCGTGCCACTGATGGAACACGTGATTGATGACGTCCATCCGCGTCGGCAGGTCCGCGGGAAATGGATCGGGCACTTCGAGTTCTCGGAACCCCGTCAGATCGCCGCGGCAGTAGGCCTGCAGGTATCGCTCCGTGTCGGGCACGATCACGCGAAGGACGCCGCCGGGTGCGAGCGCACGGTGGCAGTCGCACAAGAACGCGGGCAGCTCCTCGCGCGTCTCGAGGTGCTCGACGAACTGCTCCGCGCGGATGCCGCGCGCCGATCC
This sequence comes from uncultured Acidobacteriota bacterium, assembly GCA_963755195.1. Taxonomy (GTDB): domain Bacteria; phylum Acidobacteriota; class Vicinamibacteria; order Vicinamibacterales; family CAVVIG01; genus CAVQJU01. The sequence goes on from CAVWIZ010000008.1 coordinate 523,207, forward strand.
GTCCGACACGGGCAGCGACCGGCGCGAGTCCCACGCGATGACCTCGTCGCTGGCCGGCCGCAAATCGAGGTTGACGAAGCCGGGCAGCACCTGCGGACCGCACGCAACGTTGACGCGAAGGTCGCGCTGAGCCCGCACACGGCGCAGCCGGCGCCGGCGCCCCGGCAGCCAGGCGTTCTGCGCGCGCACGACCACCGCGGCCGTCTCATCGCGAAGGATGTCGAACAGGAACCTGGTGATCGGCAGCCGCGGAAACAGCCACCGGCCGATCCGCTGCTTCAGCGTCAGGGACTCGGGCGCCGTGCTAGTGTCGTTCAGCGGCGCCTCGCTCGTCGATCAGCCGCTGATAGAGATGTTCGTAATCGTCCGTGATCGCGCGATCGCTGAATCGCCGCTCGGCTTCCGCACGACAGGTGGCCCGGTGCAGTTCGCCAAGACGCCCAATCGCCGCGCACATGTCGTCGATGGTGTCGCAGTTGAATCCGGTCCGACCATCGTCGATGCCTTCGGGCACGCCGCCTCGTCGGAACGCCACCACTGGCGTGCCGCACAGGAGCGACTCGGGCAGCACGACGGGAAACGGCTCTTCCCACTCGATCGGCATCAGCATGGCCGCCGCTCGGCCGAGCAACGCGTTCTTCTGCGCGTCGTCGACCGCGCCGATATAGGTCACGAGCGTGCCGTCGATGCGCGGCGCAACCTCCCGCTCAAAGAACTCGCGCTCCACGGGCACGGGCGAGATGTTGCCGGCGATGATGAGGCGCCGATTCAGACGCCTGGCGACTTCAATCGCCGTGTGCGGCCCTTTGCATCGGTCCAGGCGGCCCAGAAACACGAGCGGCGCCGATCGGGCATCGACATCGGCGCGAAAGGTGTACCGATCGGGATCGGCGCAGTTGTAGATGACGCTCCAGTCCCCACCGCCTGGCGCGCCGGTGTCTCGAATGGCCGCGCTGACCGCCGTGAAATGGAGCCGTCTCGCCCCGAGCCGCGCGGCATTACGAATGTTCTCGGGATTGATCGTGCGCATGTAGGTTTGCACTTTCGGCAGGTTCCACCTGAAGACGACCGTCAGGTACGCGAGGCGGCCGAAGTTATGCACGATGTCGAACCGGCCCTTGTCGCGGATGAGGCGGGCGCTGAGCGTCGCCGTGTTGCGAATGTTGCTCCAGCGCGTCCACTCCGCTTCGTGGCCGAACGGTTCGAGGCGCGCGGTTGTGCCCGAGCCGGGCGCCGCCCAGAGCGTCACGTCGTGCCCGCGCTCGTTGAGGCCGTCGGCGAGATCCGCAATAACTCGCTCGATGCCGCCGTAGTACCGCGGCGGAACGGTAATGAACGGATCCATCACGAGCAGCACACGCATCAGCGAATCGCTCCGGCGACAGCCGAGAGCAGCGCCCCGCGATCGTCGGGATGTTCCCAGTGCCACCGCCGCTCGGCGGCCGCGCGCGCGGCGCATCGCGCCCGATGCCGAACGCCGGCGTCCGACGACAGGCGCGTCAACACGCGTGCCAGGCCTTCGAGGTCACCGCAGTCGTAGCCGAACGCCGCGCCGTCCAGTTCCGGCTCGAGCCTCGCCTGCGCAGCCGTCCGGCTGAGGATGACCGGCAGCCCGGCGGCCAGATACGTGAAGACCTTGTTCGTCAAGCACAGCTGGCGATTGAGCGCGTGCGGCTCCTCGCACGCGAGGCCCACGTCGTAGGGCTGCGCCAAACGCACCATGTCGTCTGGGGACGCCGGATCGTGAAGAACGATGTTCGCCCGTGGCGCGACCTCGCGCCGCAGCGCGTGCAACGCCTCGAGATATGGCGAGCTCGACCGCGCGCGCAGATGCAGCTCGACTGGCCCGCCCGCTTTGCCAATCGCGCCGATCACGTCTTCGAGTCCGCGTCCCGGCCCCAGCGTCTGGCTGAACCAATAGAGACGCAGCGGACCGTCGTTGTCGTGCTCGAGCGGGGCGTCGGGGAACCTGATCGTGAACGTGTTGTGAATCGAGATCGGCCGCACGCCGTACGTTCGGAAGTAGGCGTCGGCAATCATCGGGCTGCCCGCCGTCACAAACGACGCGCCGCCGATCACGTGCCGTTCGGCGCGTCCCGCAAGCGCGTTCGTCACCTCGCTGCCCGCGCCAGTGTGCTCGCCTGAATGAAAATCCTCAAAGTCGATCCCGTACGGCACCCGCAGCTTCGCGGCCGACTCAGCAACCGCCGCCAGTGCGCCGGTGGTACCTCCGTAGACGAAATCTGCGGGCTCGGCGGTCACGGCACGCACGATCTCGTCGTGCACCCGGCTGAAGCCGCGAATCGCGATGGCGATCGGCACACGCAACGGTCCGGCGGCGGCCGCCAGCGCCTGCGCGGCGCGAAACCTCGCGCCCGTCATCGCCTGCACCGTGCGCGCCGTTGTGCGGTCGTAGTCGACGACCGTCCACGCCCATCCCCGCGTGGCGGCCACACGCTGATCGGTGGCGGTCGCCCACGGCGTGTGGTTCGTGCTGACCACGCGCACGTCGTAACCGGCGCCCGCCAGCGCGTCGGCGGCCTTCAGCATTCGGGGACACGTTGAGAGATGCCCCGCCGTGACGACACAGACACGGGAACTCATCGCGGCCAGCTGTACGCCAGACGATGCGCCAGCTCGGCGCCGCTCACTTCGTCAACGATCAGGAACCTGGATCGCTCGAGCGCCGGTTCGTCGCGCCGTGCGAACCCCGGCCGCATGGTGAACGCCGTGTCGATGCCCAGATCTCGCAGAATATCGACGGTCTCGCCGGTGTAGTCGAGGCCCGGACGTCCGTTGGGGAACGCAAACGCCCGCACCCGGCGCCCCGTCCACTGACGAATGCAGTCGAGGCCGCCGCCGATTTCCCCGCGCTGGCGTTCGCAGGACGCGCGCGAAAGAATCGGGTGCCGCGCTGTATGTCCGCCGATCTCGATGCGCCCCGCGCGGTCCATCGCGATGAGCTCGTCCACGGTCATCAGCGCGCGCGGATCATCGTCGTCGACGGGCGCGGTGGCGGCGCAGGCGGCGAACCAGCCGTCATAGTCGCGCAATTTCCAGCGTTCGACCTCCGCCTCCCCATCGCGAGCCGCCACGTCATCGAACCAGAGCAGGCGCCGTGTGGCGATGGGCTCCGTGCACACGAACACGACCGCGGACAGATTGTGGGCGGCGAGAATCGGCGCGCCGATACGAGACACGCTGCGGTAGCCGTCGTCGAACGTGATGAGCACGGGGCGCGGCGGAAGAGACGGACCGCCCGCCGCCGCCGCGCGCCAGTCGTCGAGCGTAATGGGATCGCAGCATCGGCGAATCACGCGGCAATGGGCATCGAAGGTCGAGGCGCGGAGGTGCAGGTTCTCGAACGCCATCGCGCCGGATGGCAGGGTGTCGGCACGCAGGCCGTGATAGCCGAGAACCGCGACGCCAGGGAACGTGGTCTTCTGCAGGGCGAGCTCGTAGTGACCAACGCCGAGCAACCCTCGTTTGACGGCTTGCGTCAGCGCCACGCTACGGCCCCGGTTTCCTCGCCACGAAATGCACGTGCTGGTGGCGCCAATGGATGCGGCGCCGGTCGCGCTCGCCACCGGCGCCACGGACATCGAGCACGTCGAAACCGGCGACGCGGAGCTGCACCATGGTTCGATCGGGCGGCGCCGAATAGAGGAGCTGCGGACCACCGCCATCGTGGTACTGCACGTACCACGCGCCCAGATGGGGATTGCCGACCTGAGCGGCGAGCGCGCCAATCGCGTTGAGGTATCCGCGAAGATAGAGGTAGCCGCCGCTGAACATCGAGCCAACGAAGTTGTGGCTGCTGAACACGAACGCGGCGCCAGGTTTGAGAACGCGAAACACCTCCGCGAGGCATCGCCGCCGCGCCTCGAGCGGATACAGACAGTCGAGGCCGTTGTAGCTGAAGAGCGCGCCGTCGAACGAACCGGACTCGAAGTCGAGCCGCGTCACGTCCATGTGCCGGAAGTCGAGCGCGGGATGGCGCCGACGCGCTTCCGCTAGGAGCGTCTCGGACAAGTCGATCGCCACCGGATCGTAACCGTCTCGCGCCAACCCCACCGTCGTGCGTCCGGCTCCGCAGCCCAGATCGAGAATGCGGCTCTTCGGCGGCATGAACGTGCTGACGAGTTCGCGCTCGATCGGACGCAGGTCCTGCTCGCGCGTGTACTCGGCCACACTCCAGGCCGTGTCGTAGTTCGCCAGATTGCGTTCACCGATGCCCGGGTCGTTCATGCCGAGTGCCTCATCGCGTCGTACAGGGACAACAGCTGACCACGCACGCTCGGAGCGTGCCACTTCACTTCGCGCAAATCGGACATCCGCGGATGCCACGCCAGCTTGTACGCGTGCAGACCTGCGAGCAGGTGAATCTCGCGCCAACCGGCCGCCATCCCGTGCTCAACGAGGGACGCGAGCAGCACTTTGCCTGGAGCGAACGGTTCCCACTCCTGGCGATGCGCTGGAATCCACCAGTAGAGACGTTGGCGATCGATGAAGCCGACGTGCCACGCGATCGGCTCGCCGCCGACCTGCAGGGTCGAAAGATGTCCCCATCCTTCCGAAAGGCCCTGGCTCAAGACGCGAGTCAGAAAGGCGTCGAGGCCGGGACGCAGCAGCGTGTTGCGCCGCGGCCGCTTGTCCCACACGCCGCGATACGCGGGCTCGATGCGGGCACGCCATTCCTCGACGGCACACGCGCCGTCGGCGGGACCCGCCACCCTCAACTCGACGGAGCCCCGATCTTCGAGCCGCCGCCGGCGTCGACGGATCTCGCCACGATGATTGGAAGAGCACGACGCCAACAGCGCGTCGAATGAGGCCACGCCATCGAGTGACAACACTGGACCACCATCGGCCGCCTGCGACCACGCCGGATCCGACAGCTCAGCGTGCACGTATCGAAAAAGCGCCTGATCCCAATGGCCGGGAACGCTCTCGCGCGCCAATTGCCAGAAGGCCCGCCAATCGATCGACGCAGGCGCAGCGTCGGTCAGTGGATCGTGATAGCCAAACATGTCCTGGCCCACGGGCTCGATCATCTTGCGCCACCACAAGCGGCCTTGATGGGTCCCGACCACCCACGGCAAGATGATCGAGTGGCCGGCGGCGGACGTCGCGACGCCGAAGCATGGCTCGGCGCCTGCCGCGGCGCCAACCGTGTCGGCCCATGCGGCCACGATCTCGGGACAGTGGTACACCTGAGCCGACGCCGACGCATTGAGGACCCTTTGCCACCGGCCGACAAACTCGGGATCGCGGACCTCGTCCCACGACCGGCGCCACTCGAACGTCCAGTCGTCAGTGCCGGCTGACATAGAGATCCAGATAATCGTGAGCGACGTCGCGCATCGTACGAGGAAGCGGCAAGCGCTCGCGCCAGCGTCTGATTGTCCCCTCGGGATTACGGGCCACTTCGACCAGCGCCGCCGTCAGCCGCTCGACGTCGCCCGGCGGAATGAGCCTGGCGTTGAAGCCGTCTTCAAGCACTTCGGCCACGCCACCGACCGACGCCGCAATAACCGGTATGCCCGCCGCGATCGCCTCGAGCGCCACCGTCGGGCCGCCCTCGAGGCAGCGCGAGGGACAGCACAGCACGTCGTAGGTTCGGAGCACGTCGTGCACGGCGGCGGGGACAACGGCATCGCCGATCGCGGCGCGCGGATCCCCGGCGAGGATACCGGCGACCGATGCGCGCGTGGCGCGATCGCCGGGCGTCTGTGCCGGCCCGCGAAACTCGACGCGCAGCGGCACGTCGGCGGGGACCGCCCGGAACGCCTTCGCAAGATCCAGGACGCCTTTGATGGGATCGAACCGCCCGAGGTATCCCACGCGGACCGTCGACCGATCGCGCTTGGCCGCTGCAGACGATGTGGAGGAGGCCAATTCGCTGACGCCGAGCCGGTTCACGAACACCTTTGCCGCAGACGCGCCGTTCGCAAGCACGATGTCCGCCGCCCGCTGCGTGAGCACGACAAACCGGTCCACGGCGTCGAGCATGGCGCGTTGACGCTGGTCGTTTCTGACGATCAAATCCGTCATCGCCAGCGCCGTTCCCGCTCGCCCCGGCAGTCGGCGCGCCAGGCCGCCCAGTTGCGGAGGGATGGCCGCCAGGGCCCCCGCGACGAGCCGGCCGGCACCGCGATGATCCAGCTCGCACTCGGCGCATCGACCCACGTTCACGATGCCGTCGCAGATCGTGCGGCCCTGCCACATCAGCGTGCCTCGCTGACACAGGAACCCCAGACTGCTCGAGTGCGTGGTCGCGAGGACGCGGCTGCCGGCCTGCTTCGCGGCGACGATCTCCGGCAGCCCCAGTCCGGTGACGAACGTGTGGAAATGCACGACGTCGGCATGCACGTCGTGCAGCCAGCGGTGGAAGTGCTCGGCGCCGCGAACCGCCACCTCTCCTTGGGCCTCGTCGCGCGTCGGCGTCGCCGGCACGGGGTAGCGGAACACCTCGCACTCTTCGAACTCGTACGTCCGCGGCGCAGGCGCGCCCGCCTCAGGCGCAGCGACAAGCACATGATGACCGCAGGCGCGAAGATGGCGCGCCAGGGCGGCGACGTAGATCTCGGTCCCGCCGATGCTGTCGGGATGATACCAGCCCACCGCTTGCACGATCTTCATCAGTGTGCGTTACGACGCCACCGCGGCCTTGCGTCCGCGAATCGTGATGAGCACCGGGTAGCGCGGATCGTGCGCATCGAGCTCGTCCCGATTGAGCTCTTCCTGCGCCAATCCGTACATCGCTGCCACCGCCACCAGGCAGTTGCCATGCGCTTCCACGGTGACGTCACAGGCGGGCCACTCCAGCGAGAGGACGCGGCGCCATCCGTCGGCCGACAGGCGCCAGTAGTCGGCACCATCGGGAATGAGGGGTATCAGGGCTGCCGCCGACGCCAGCAGCGTGCCGCCCGGCTTGACGACGCGGAGCATCGTGCGCAGCGCGGGCGCGAGGTCGGCAAGATGCTGAAATGTGTTCGGCGCCAGAAAGCAATCGTAGTAGCCGCTCGGAATCTCCGCGGCGGCGGCCAGGTCGCACGTGTACGTCGCGTTGAAGCCTTCATTGATGTCAACGGTGTGCGACTCGCGCACGCCTGTGCCGAATCGCTGCGTATAGGACGGCACCTGCACCTCGAGCACGCGGCCTGTGATCAAGGTTCGATTAGCGTCCAGAAACCTGTGAAGGTAGTAGCGATCAACCGGCGTTCCGCGATCGGAGCCAAACACCGTCGAAAACGGCTCGACGCGGCGCAGGTTGCCCCACCTCGGCAGCGGCCGTCCCCGCAGCAGGCACCGCCCCAACACCGTGAGGCGCGGTCCGAGCAGCGACTTGATCCGCCTGCGCCCGGCGTGCCCCAGTGCCTGCGGCAGTGCCGTCATGCGATGTGTGTCGCCGAACGGTCCGGTCGCGCCCACTGGGGAACGACGAAGTCGCCGTCGGGTCCGAGCAGCGTACCCGCCGACGGATCGCGCGCCGGCAGTCGCAGGTACCGGAGCCAATCGCCGGCGCGCATGCCCGACTGTCTGAGGCGAGACCAGGCAAGCGCGGCGCGTCCCTGCCGCAGATCGCGCAGCGTCCGCCTCACGAGATGGTAGGTGCGGTTGCGTCTGGCCCGTTCGCGCTCATCCGGCGTCAATGGACAGTCCGGCGCGTGCAGCGCGCGCCAAATCAGCCCGGCCATTCGTGCGTAGGAGCGTTGCCCTCTGGCGCTCTGGAATTCCTGGGAGGGGTGCAGCCGGTACCAGAAGAGGTCGGCGGGAAACAGCAGGACGTTGACGCTCGTGCAGGCGCGCAGAAAAAACACGCCGTCAGAGGCCGCGCCCTCGTCCGCAAATCCACCGAGCCCGCGGAATACCTCGGTCCGAAACAGCGCACCCGGCGGTCCGCACATGAAGAGGCCCGGCCCGAAACACTCGCGTTGATACGCCATGCGCGGAGTCAACAGCATCGGGCAGGGACCGCCCGGCCACGCGTGTCCGCACGACAGGCCAAACCCGGCGCGCGGTTCCGCCTGCAGCATGGGCACCATGACGGAGAGGCAGTGCGGATACATGAGATCGTCAGAGTCGTGGTATTTGAAGAGGGGCGCCCGCACGAGCTCCGCGGCCCGGTTCCGGTTGCCGTAGTCGCCGAGGTTGCGCTCGTTGACGACGACGCGGACGCGCGAGTCGATGCGCTCGTAGGTGCGCGCGATTGCCAGCGTACGGTCGGTCGAGCAGTCATCGACAATGAGCAGCTCGAAGTGCTGGTAGGTTTGACGGAGCACGCTTTCGATCGCCGCTCCGATAAAGGGCTCGCGGTTGTACGCCGTCATCACGACGCTGACCTGAGGCGACGTGTGCGTCATCTTCGTCACTCTGCAATCTTGCTCGCGGCGCCGGCCGCGGAGTGAACCCACGACGGCATGATGAACTCGCCGTCGGCCTCGAGGGGCGTTCCGGCAAACGTGTTGCGGGCGGGCCGCCGCAGGTAGCGCAGCCAGTCGCCCGGCGTCATCTGCGATTGCCGTAGACGCCTCCAGACCATCCCGAATCGACCGCGGCGAACATCCTGGAGTGTGCGCCTGGCCAGGTGATAGGCCCTGTTCCGTTTGGCCTGTTCGCGTTCCTCGGGTGTCAGCGGACACTCGGGCGCGTGCAGCGCGCGCCACGCCAGTCCGGCCACGCGCGCGTATTCCCGTTGGGCCTTCTGACTCTGAAACTCCTGTGTGGGGTGCAGCCGGTACCAGAAGAGATCGGCCGGCATCAGCAGGATGCTGACGGTCGTGCAGGCCCGCATCCAAAACAGATGATCGGAGGGAGCCCCTTCGTCGATGAAGCCCCCAAGCGAGCGAAAGACGTCGGCCCGGAACAGGGCCCCTGCGGGCCCGCACGAAAACAAGCCCTCGCCAAAGAACTCTCGCTGGTACGCCATGCGCGGCGTCAGCAGCATCGGACAGGGGCCACCCGGCCATGAAAATCCCGACGACAACCCGAACCCGGCGCGCGGCTCCGACAACAGCATCGGCACCATGACCGAGAGGCAGTGCGGATACATGAGATCGTCCGAGTCGTGGTACTTGAGGAGCGATCCGCGCGCGATCTCGGCGGCCCGGTTGCGATTGCCGAACTGTCCGAGGTTGCGCTCGTTGACCACCACTCGAATGCGCGGATCGAGCCGCTCGTAGCCTCTGGCGATCTCGAGCGTCCCATCCGTGGAGCAGTTGTCGGTGATGAGGAGCTCGAAGTCGCCGAACGTTTGAGCGAGCACGCTTTCAATGGACGACGCGATATGCCGTTCGCGGTTGAACGCGGTGAGCAGCACGCTGACGATCGGTTCGCTCACCTGTCCACCGTTTGGCGCGCTCGACGCGCCGCCTGGACCGTGCGCGCAAGCCCATCGGCCAGCGACACCGTCGGCTCGTAACCGAGGTCGCGACGGGCCGCGGCGATATCCGCGAATCGGTCGGTCTGGTCCTCGACACGGGAAGGCACGGCGCCATAGTCGATGCGATCCCGAGATCGTGCGTCCACGGCGTCGGCGATGGCCTCGACCAGCTGCCGGACGCGGATGGGATGACCGCTGCCGATGTTGTACACGCGCGCGCCGCCGGCCGGCACGACAGCCGCGGCAATGAACGCGCGCACGTGGTCGTCGACGTGCGAGAAGTCGCGGCGTTGCTCACCGGTCGTCACCGCCACCCGGCCGCCGCCGAGCAGCCCGTCGATCACGTGTGGAATCAAGCGCTCCGGCCTGTCGCCGGCGCCGTAAGGCCCGAACGGACGCATGATGACCACGTCGCGTCCCGTCCGGCGGCCCTGCTCGAGCGAAAACGACACGGCCTCGTGCATCGTCCGCGCGTAGTCAGACTCGGGCCGGCAGGGATCGTCTTCGGACAGGGCGCCGTCTTTCGGCGCGTACTCGGCGCACGTGCCGGCTTGCACGAGGCGGGCCGTCGTGTTGTCGAGCGCGTTCCAGAGCCGTTTGATGCCGCCGACGTTGACGGCGCGCATGCGCGCGGCGTCGCGCTGCACCGGAGTCGTCCCATAGGCGGCCAGGTGAAAAACCACTTCCGGACGCGAGTCAGTCATCGCGACACGCACGGAATCGGCGTCGGTCACATCGCCGAGATGCTCGCGAACGCGCTGGCCGACGCGGCCGCGCACGCGCGTCAGCGTGTGCACGTCGGCGCCGGCGTCGACGAGCGCGCGGGTCAGATGCGATCCGAGAAAGCCGCTCGCGCCGACGACCAACACGCGGCGACCGTCGAGCGTGTCAGTCGGCAACGAGCCTCCATCGGTACGGAATGGTCGGGTCGTCCGGCGGCAACCGGTCGGCCTCGGCGGGATCGTGAGGCGCCGTCGCACAGTTGGCGACCAGGGCCGGCGCCGATCCGAGACCCAGGAATCCGCTCCAGGTTCCGGCAGGCACGGTGATCAAATGGTACTGCGATTGCCCGGTCTCGATCTCGGTGAGCACCCCGCGAGTTGACGACCCGGGCCGATCGTCGTAGATCGCCAGGCGAATCGCACCCACCGGTACGGCATAGTTCAGCACCGTCGATCGGTGGCGCCGCCAGGCCTTGACGGCGCCCGGATTCACGACGCTGAAATAGATTTCGCCGAATCGCTCGAAATGCGGCGCATCGGCTCGCAGCATGTGCATGACCGCGCCGCGATCGTCCGCGATGATCGGCAAGGGCCTGATCTCGACGCCTGCCACCGTGCGACTCTCAGGCAAGGCTGGCAACCGCCACGCTTTGCCCGGCCGTGTACCCGGCAATCTGGTTGACCGAGCACGCGAGCACGTCGCGCCCCTCGTAATAGGTGCGATACCATTCGACGGTCCTGCGGATCGTCTCATCGAAGTCCCACCGCGGATGCCACCCGAGCCGAAGCTGCGCGCGATCGATCGCCAGGCGCAGGAGCGTCGCCTCGTGCCCGCCCTGGTCGGCCGGCGGCTGCCGCCACGTGCCCGTTCCCCACTCGCGAATCATGGCCTCGACGATGGCGCCGACCGATCGGGCATTGGGAATGGTGGGTCCGAAATTCCAGGCGGACCGCGCCGCCAGCCCTTCGGCGCCGCGCTGCTGCAACAGGGCCCCGACCGTCAGATAGCCGGACAGCGGCTCGAGCACATGCTGCCACGGCCGCACCGAGTGCGGATTGCGGACCTCGATAGGCCGCCCGTCCACGAGCGCGCGGATGCAATCGGGCACGAGGCGGTCGGCCGCCCAGTCGCCGCCGCCGATCACATTGCCGGCGCGAACACTGGCCACCGCCGTCGCGTCGGCCGCGGCAAAGAAGCTGCGCCGATAGCTGCTGATCAGGATTTCCGCTGCGGCCTTGCTGCCGCTGTAGACGTCGGCACCGCCGAGGCGATCGTCTTCGCGGTATCCGTACGGCCACTCCACGTTCTCGTAACACTTGTCGCTCGTGACGCACACGAGGGCCTTCGGCCAGCCGGTTTCGCGGGCCAGCTCGAGCACGTGGGTTGTGCCGACCACGTTGGTCGTGATCGTATCGACCGGACGACGGTAGCTTTCGCGGACGATGGGCTGCGCCGCCAGATGGAACACGACATCGGGCCGGCATTCGCGCCACGTCCGCCGGAGGGCGTCGAGGTCGCGCACGTCGCCTTCGACGTGGTGGACGCGAGTGGGCACCGCGATCGCGGAAAACAGGTTGGGCTCGGTATCGGGGCGCAGCGCGTAGCCGGTGACCTCGGCGCCGAGCTCGGAGAGCCACAGCGTGAGCCAGCCGCCCTTGAACCCGGTGTGCCCGGTGACGAGGACACGACGGCCGCGGTAGGCGTCGCGCCACGGCGCGTTCACGACTTCGGCTCCCAGACCGCCCACGGCGCGTGGCCGCCGCTCCACATCTCGGACAGCTGCTGGTAGTCGCGCGGCGTGTCGACACAAAACCAGAAGCCCTCGTGCTCGTACGCGACAAGCTCTCCCGCGGCCGCAAGCCTCTGCAGCGGCGCGCGCTCCAGCATCAGCGTCGGGTCCTCCGGCAACAGATCGAGGAACCGGCGCGAGAACACGAAGAATCCCCCGCTGATCCAGCCGGATTCGGTTTGCGGCTTCTCGTTGAACGCCCGCACGGCGCCGCCCTGGCCGATCGACAGCTCGCCGAAGCGACCGGGCGGACGCACGGCCGTCACGGTCGCCAGCTTGCCGTGCGCCCGGTGGAACTTCACGACCTCACGGAAGTCGACGTTACACACGCCGTCGCCGTACGTCACCGCAAAGAGATCATCCTCGGGCGGTACGTACTTGCCGGCCAGTTTGATGCGGTGCGCGGTCATGCTGTCGTGCCCGGTGTCGGCGAGGGTGATCGTCCAGTCGAGGTGATTGGCCGGCGCGTGCAGGACGGGACGCGCGGCGCTGGCGAGATCGAGGGTGACGTCCTCGACCATCGCCGAAAGATTCAGGAAGTACTGGCGGAAGAGATCGGACCGGTAGCCCAGACACAGCACGAAGTGGTGGAAGCCCCAGTGCGCAAAGCCCTTCATGATGTGCCAGACCATGGGCTTCCCGCCGAGGGGAATCATCGGCTTCGGCACGTCGACGCCGACGCCCGCCAGACGAGCCCCGTAGCCGCCGCAGAGGATCATGACCTTCATCGAGGCTTGGCCCGCAGCGTTGACCGCACCATGCGCACGAAAGGATTCGGGATCCACGGCTGATCGAGGCGACTGCCGTACTGCAGCACCGCGTCGGCCGCGAGCGGCTTATACAGGTCGGCGTATCGCGCATAGAGCGCCTGGTAATCGGCGACTCGATCGCGCACGTCGAAACGCTCCTCGATCGTCCTGCGGCCCGCCGCGCTCAGGCGCTCGAGGAGTGGGCGATCGCCATCGAGACGCGCAATCGCGTCCGCGAAGCCGACCACGTCGCCGACCTCGGGCAACAGGCCAGTCATCCCGGCCGTCACCACATCCGGCACACCGCTCTCGATGTTGCTGACGACTGGCACGACGCCGCAGCCCATCGCTTCGACGAGCGCGACCGGAAGACCCTCGACGCGCGTCGGCAACACGAACACGTCGTGATCGGACAGACAATCGATCGTGTCGGCATTCGTGAGCGAACCGAGATAGCGAACCGACGCCGACTCCGGCCACGCGGCGCGCAGCCCGGCGCCGTCCGGACCGTCGCCGGCAATCGTCCACGTCGCGTCGATCGATCGGTCGCGCAGCATGGCCGCGATTGTCGGCAGCTCGAGCACGCCCTTCTGGCCGTGCTCCAATCGTCCGGCGAAGATCAACCGCAGGGGGCCGTCCACGGGCCGGCGCACGCGGCGCGGGAGCGGGATGCCGTACGGAATGTAATGGATGCTGTCGGCGCGATGCGGCAGACGCGCGCGCAGCTCGTCGTACATCCGCCGGCTGTACGCGACGTACGCGTGAACGACCCGATCGTGTTTCGCGGCCAGCTCGTAGTAGTAGTCGGAATCGCCGTGCAGGATGAACACGACGGCGCGGCCGACATCGTGCACCGAGAGCATGGCCAGATCGAGCAGGTCGCCGGCCACGACGATGCCCGGACCTTTCGGGACGGCATGCGCCAGGCGGCGCATCACCGAGTGAAGGTTTTCGATCGGCAGCGTGTACTCGACGGTCGTCTGGCTGTCGCACTCGAGCGGCTGCGCGAACCGGACATCCGTGTTCTTGAACGTGTTGTGCATGAGCACGACGTGATGGGTCCAGCCGTCCGGCTGCCGATACGCCAGCAGGTTCGCGATGATGTTCATCATCCCGCCCATCTTGTCGGGCACGAAATAGACCACGCTCGGCACGACGGTCATGCCCTCCACGCCCTGACGGTCATCGTCCAGACGAGCGCTTTTCCCGGAAACGGGGACCCGGGAGACGCCACCGGAGGGCGCCAGGGCTGCGCCACGAATTCGTCCACCGCATAGGTGAAGCCCGCGCGGGTGAGCAGGTTCAGGACGCGCGGCGACTGCCGATCGGCCGGCGTGAACTCGTGCAGATCCATGACAATCGCGTGGACTCGATCGAGCACGGGCTCGCAGTCCGCGAGCACCGCGCCCTCGGCACCCTCGATATCGAGCTTGAGCAGATCGATGCGGGCGCTGGCCCCGCTGGCAACGTCGGTCGCGTCGGCAATGACGTCGCGCAGCCGGAGGCTCGGCACGTCGACCGACGTGCCTGCAACCGCGCCCGACAGGCCGTCGATCATTCCTGAATCGCTGCCCTCGGACCGAAACGTCACGCGCCCGGTGGCGGTCCACAGCGCCGCCTGAACAGTCTCGACGTCGGCCGCACTATTGGCCGCCAGATTGGCTTGCATCATCGCGAAGACGGCCGGGTCGGCTTCGTAAGCCGTGATGCGTGCGGCAGGAAAGCGGCGCTTGAAGAACAGGCTGGCCATCCCGATATTCCCCCCACAATCGAGGATGCGCGGCACGGCGGAGGAGGAGCGGAATTCGAGCGCGCCGTCGATGAAGATATCGTGCCACTGCGGGCAGAAGCTGAGCAGGTCGGAATAGCGCAGCTCGTAGTCCAACATGCGAATCGTGCCGGGCGTAAACCGTGGCGTGGTGCGCGCGCGTTCATCCGCGCGACGCCACGCGGCGACCTCAGGCGAGGGAAAGAGCTGCCGGTAGACGGCGCCGGCCGCACGCCGCGGAAGACGAAGCCATGGAGTCATAGGGCTTTGAGCACCGCGGCGTTGCTGAGGTAGTAGTGGGCGTTGATGGTCACGTGACGTGAGAGCGCTTCAGAATCCAGGCGGTCGACCAGCCATGACTTCGCCATGCGAAGGAGCCGCGCCTTCAGCCGATCGTAGGGAGCGCGCGTCGCCGGCAGGATCGACGCGTCGGCCAGCAACGTCGCCAGGCCGTCGGTGGCTCGTCCGAGCCGATCGAACGACACGACCTCGAAGCCATGATCGGCGGCCAGCTTCGAAATTCCATATTCCGTCAACCGCCGAAAGTCGAACGGTTCCATGTGCACCGGGAACAGGAACGGCACGGTCAGCACGACGCAGCCACCGGGAGCGGTCAGCCGGCGTAGACCTTCAAACGAGCGATCGATGTCTACGACGTGCTCGAGCACTTCGGTGCAGAGCACGAAGGGATAGCGCGGGCTCATCACCGGCACGCCTTCGAGGTCGCTCAGCACCGCCACCGAGTTGTCGCTGTTTTGGATCGCGTCCATGCCGACGTACGTGCGCCCGCCGGATTCAATGAGCGCGCGGAACGGCTGTTCACCGCAACCCGCGTCGATGACCGGACCCGGCGCGACGGTCGCCAGCAGCCGGGGAAGCGTCGCGCGAATCCAGGCATTGACGATGCGGACTTCCCAGCGGTCGCGCCCCGCCACCTCGTCGTACGAGGCGCGATGTTCGAACGCCGAGAGATCGACCGGTGTCACTGATTGAGAAAATGTCCCAGCACGCTCAGACCCCACGGACGGCTCCAGTGGGCGGCGCCGCGGCGCCAGGCCGCCCATACCTTGTCCGGCGCGTCGGCGGCGATCCAGCCCGCACCGGACAACCGACGCATGCCGTCCTGCACAAAGGGCCCGAGCTCGCCTTCCATCCAACGCCCGAAAGGCAACGTGAATCCCTGCTTCGGATGACGGACGACTGCCTCGGGCAGGGGACGCGCGAGCGTGTCCGCGAGCAGGCGCTTCCCCAGCATCAGCTCCGGGTGAAGCGCGAGATCGGGCCAGACCTGCTCGACGAGTCCGGCATCGACAAAGGGCACTCGGACTTCGAGCCCGTGCGCCATCGACATCACGTCGAGGTCGCGCAGCAGCTGCGAGCCCAGGTACAGGCGGCTTTCGAGCCGCGCCACGGCCGCCTGCGGTTGTTCAGGCGCGAGCGGCAAGAGGAGCGCGCGCTCGGCCTCCTGCACCTCGTCGACGGCCTCGCGCCAGATCGAAGGGTCGCGCAGCACGGGGCCCGCGAGACCGGCGATTTCCTCGGGAAGAAAAAAGCCGCGCTGCACGCGATACGCCTCGACAAGGCTGCCATTGGTCGCCGTAAAATGGCGCCACCGGGCGCGGAGGCGTTCGGGCATGCACAAACCCGCCAGCGGTCCGATGGCCGGCCAGAGGGGACCCGCGAGCTGCTTGGCCGCCACCGCCCGCGGCAGGCGTGTGAAAGACGGATAGCCGCCGAACAGCTCATCGCCGCCGGCGCCCGACAAGACCGCCTTGATGCCCGTGGCCGCCACCGCGCGCGCGACGTAGAACGAATTCACCGCGTCGATGGTCGGCTGATCGAGACGGGCGAGCACCGCGGGCAGGTCGCGAACGACCTCTGCGGGGTCCACGAATAATTCGTGATGCGTCGTGCCGAATCTGGTAGCGACCGAGCGCGCTCGCTCGGTCTCCGAAGAGGCATCGTCGAAGCCGACGGTAAAAGTCTGGAGGTTTCCGGCGCCGACCGACGTGGCGCACGAGACCAGCGCGCCGGAGTCGATGCCGCCTGACAGGAAGACACCCACCGGTACATCCGCCACCAGATGGGCGCGAACGCTTTCGCGGACGGCCAGTCCGACGTCCATGCGAAACTCGGCCAGCGGGCGGCGCGGGCCTGCGCTCGAGGCATAGGCGGTGCGGGCGTCGGCGAACATGCCGGTTTCGTCGGTTCTCCCGGAGCCGTCGAAGCGCCACCGCTTCCACGTGCCCGGGGCGAGCGTTTCCACGCCTCGCTGCCAGGTGAGCGGCGACGGCACGCTGCCCCATTCGAGAAACGCCAGGATGCCGGCCGCGGAGGTTTCTCCCCCGCCGAGCCCCGACGCGCGGAGCGCCCCGAGTTCCGAGGCAAACGCCACGTGTCGAGGACCGGCCGCGACATACAGGGGTTTGATCCCGAACTGGTCGCGGGCCACGAGCAGCGAATGTTGCTGCACGTCCCACAGCGCAAAGGCGAACATGCCGCGCACGCTCGACAGGCTGGCCGCGCCCTCGCGCGCGACAAGACGAAGCAGCACTTCCGTGTCGCTGCCGGTGACGAACCGCTCGCCCCGAGACTCGAGGTCGGCGCGCAGCGCGCGATAGTTGTAGACCTCGCCGTTGAACACGATGTGATAGCGGCCGTCCGGCGTCGCCATGGGCTGCAGGCCGCCGGGGCCGGGGTCGATGATCGCGAGACGCCGGTGCACGAACAGCACGCGGCCGTCGGCGGACTCCCACGTGCCAGATCCATCGGGACCGCGGTGCGCAAGCGACCGGCCGAGCTTCGCCGAGAGCGCCGACACGTCGCCCGGCAGACGACCGTCACGCTGCGCGACGCCCGCGATCCCACACATCAGAAGAATCGCTGGCGAATACTGATCGTGTCGTTGGCCTGCACTTTGTCGTCGAGCTCCAGGGTCACTTCGGTGCTCTTGCCCTTGATGACGCGAGTCACCTTGATGCCGCGGTCGGAGCCGCGTTCGGTGAGGCCACCAGCCAGCGCGATCGCCTGTTGGACGGTCATGCCCGGTTCGAGCACGAAGCTGCCGCCGTTGCGCACCTGGCCGGTGATGAAGAACGTCTGCGCCTTGGGGATGTTGATGATGTCGCCGTCCTGCAGCACGACGTCCGTGCCCTTGCCGAGCTGCAGGTCCTTCCAATTGATTCTGACCAGCTCGGAGTCGCCTTCGGCTCCCCGCTTGGGGTGGGCAATCGTCAGCTCGCTGCTCGCGGCCGAGGTGGCCGAACCGGAGGCCGCGAGGGCCTCGAGCAGCGTCATCGTGCCGGTCATCGTGACCTTGCCGGGCGCGCGCACTTCGCCGCTCACGAGCACGCTCTGGCTCTTGAACTCGCCGACCTCGACACGCACCTGGGGGTTCTTGATGAACCCGGCCGAGAGCAGCGTGCGGAGGCGATCCTGCAATTCCCCAAGCGTCAGCCCGCCGGCGGACACGCGGTTGATATAGGGGAACGTGATGAATCCGTCGGAGTCGACGCGGTAGCTGTTGGTCAGATCGGTCTCGTCGAAGACCGTGATCTTCAACAGATCCTGCGGACCGATCATGTATTTGGCGGGCGCCTGGGCTGCCGACTCCTGGCTGATCGGCGGAGTCGCGGCGGGGGCGGGCGCCGCCTGCTGCGTCAGGAGAGTGGCCAACATGAGCGAAAGAATGAGATTCATGCTTCTTGTCCGTTCAATGCAGGTTGAGACACTACTCGGCCGCCCGTGCCAGGGGAATCCCCAGTTGACGGGCTTTCCGATACAGATTTGGACGCTGGATGCCCAGCGTGTGGGCGGCTTCCGCCATTCGCCAGCCGTGGTGCTGGAGGACCGACGCGATGTAGTCGCGCTCGAATCGGAGGCGCGCATCGCGCAGGTTGCCCGCGGGCAGAAACGGCGCCGGCGCACGGTCGAGCTTCAACGCGGGCAACACGTCTTCGATTTCAATCACGTCGTGCGGCGTCTCCTGCGCGGCGCGCTCGACGACCGTTCGAAGCTCGGCCACGTTGCCCGGCCACGTGAGCGCGGACAGCAGCGCGAGCGCGGGCGGCGTGAAGGTCCGCGGGGCGCATCCGCGCGCGGCACACCAGTCGTCGAGCAGCCGCGACGCGAGCGCCGGCACGTCCTCGGCGCGCTCGCGAAGCGGTGGGAGGTCGATTCGGGTTGTCGCGAGCCGGCGATACAGATCGCTGCGAAACCGGTTCGTGTGCATGTCGGCCTCGATGCCCGGCGCGGCGCTGGCAATCCACCGCAGGTTCGTTGCCGTCGGATGGCCTTCGATCCTGACTTCGCCGTCGCGCGCCACGCGGGCGATCCGCGCCTGCACGGCGGCCGGGACGTCGGCGACGTCCTGGAGAAATACAGTCCCGCCACATGCCGCGGCGATTCGGCTGTCGGACGACACCCATTCAAGGTCCGGCGGCGCCGCGCCAGACGGCGAGGCGCCAAATAGCAGTCGATCGAGCCGGCCCGGGTCGCCAGCCGCACAGTCAATGTGCTCGTAGAGACCGCGGGGCCTGCTGGTGTGCTCGTGCAGATCGCGCGCAACCGAGGCCACATCGGCGCCAACCTCCCCGACGAGCAGGACGCCGCCTTTAGCGAGCGCCGCGCGGCGCACGAGCTCCTGCACGCGAGCGATCGCAATCGAACGCCCCTCGAGTTCGAGAGCAGGCATCGAGGTCTTGACCAGACGGGCGCTCTGCGGGTCAGCCAGCGTCATTGGTTCAGGCATGGCAGTATCCGAATTGCCGAGGGAGGTGAATGGAGCTCCGCCCCGTCACTCACAGCAAACAACAACTCCCGACGGCAGCGCGGACCAATTATGAACATGACACAGGACGACTTATTATGACTCAATAGACACAATGTGTCAACTGAGACACGGCAGCCGTCCTCAGACGATACAGGTGATCGCCTCCCGCCGGCTGCAAGCTTTGCGTCGCAGCGCACGGAACAAACCCTTTTGTATCAGTCGTTTAATGTCAGATCTAACTGCCGCTTCGGCTGATTACTTTATCGGTCGATCGGAGTGTATCAATCAGGATCCGGCAGGGGGGACAGGCGGCTCGTTTGAACGGGGAGGGACAGATGAAGTCGGAATGGACTGAGGTGAAAAAAGACTATTAATGAAGAACCCGAGGCCCAGAATGACGATGAAACCGCCCACACCGATACCAGCCTCAGGCACGCCACCCGCGAACGTCAACAGGACCATCATTCCCAGACCAATGGCCACCAGAATGACGCCGGCGCTCCGAAAACGCGGCCCCGCGTGTCCGTGCTGAAAGCGCTCCATGGAGTGGAGGTGACGGTCGAATCCGTCCGGATCGGTCTCCGGGGGCGGCACCATGCCACGCTCGATCAGCGCGATTCGCTCGCGAATTTCCAGTTCCCGCACCCTTCCGCGTGTGACCGTCGCGATGATGCCGGCGGTAATCCCGCCAATGATGGCGACAATGGGAATTAGGAACGGCCACGCGCCGATCGGAAGATCCTCCATGCTACCTCCAGCAGTACGTCTGCAAGATTAGACTGGACCACCCCCCTATTTGTTTCAGCCTTGTTTCAGCGCCGGCGTGAAACATTCGGGCCGTCCGCGTGCTCTAATACCATCGGCTGATGGAGCCCGTCAACGAGCGCGAGCTCGTCGAGCGCTGCCGTCGCGGCGACGAGGGCGCCTTTCAGGAGCTGGTCGACAGTCACAAGAACCTGGTGTTCGCCTTGATCGCCCGCACGATGCAGGATCGATCGCGCGCAGAGGATCTCGCGCAGGAGGTGTTTCTACGCATCCATCGGGGGCTGCCGTATTTTCGCGGCGAGGCGCGCCTCTCCACCTGGATCTACCGCATCGTCGCGAACGTGTGCGTGCAGGATCGAACGCACGGCCCGGCTCCGGGCGCCGTCGTCTCGCTCGACGACGCGAACGCGCGGGTCAGGACGCCGGCCGCCAGAGATCGCCAGTTCAGCGATCTGGAGTTGCGCGACCGACTCGAGAAGGCGATCGCGCAACTGCCCGATCAGCAGCGATTGCTCGTCGCCGCGCACTACCTGCAGGGCGTTCAGTACGAGGATCTCGCCGAAGCGCTGCGGCTGCCGCTCGGCACGGTGAAAACCCAGATCTATCGGGCGAAACAGCACCTGCGGAAGCTCCTCTAACCGTGAACCCTGAACCGTGAACCCTGAACCTCGCATGTCGTGTGACGAAGTCCTCGAGGCGGTTGAGCCCATCGCCGCCGGCGAACTGACGGCGAGCGGCCGGGTTTCCGAACATCTCGCCGCATGCCGAGGCTGCACGGCGACGCTCGAGTCGGCGCGGCGCCTTGAGGCGCTGCTTCGCGGCCGGCCTGCGCCGACGGCGCCGGCGCACTTCACGTCGCGTGTCATGACGCGCATCCGGCGGGCGCGGTGGCGCCGCGAACAACTGCTCGACTGGGGCTTCAACGCCTCGCTCATCGCCGCCGGCCTTCTCGTGGTCGTCGGCGTGTGGGTGGTTCTGAACCGAATCGGCCTCACGACGATGAGCCCCGTCGGCGCGGCCACCAACGACATCGTCGGGCTGTTCAGCACCGGCCTGATCTCGCTGGTGCGCCGCATCTCGCCGTCCCTGCCACTCTACGTTGCGGCCGCGGCCCTGCTCGGCACGGCCCTCGCGGTGTGGTGGTGGGCCGAGAAAGATACGGCGAGCTAGATCGGGTAACTGGGTAAGCTGGTAATTGGGTAATTGAAATTGAACATGGTGTGGTCAAGAGGCGTCGAGCAGCTAGCGCCAAGGCATGTTGGCAGAACTTGGATTATCAGATACTTCTTTCGCTCGACGATTCGACTTTGTAGATGTGTAACCGAGTTCGCAGACCGGTCTCGATCATCCAGATCTCATCCTCCCCGTTGACGACTTGCAGAATACTGCGCACAAACAGTGCTTTGAAGAACCACCGTAGGGTACGGGCCTCTTCGTCGGGCATTGCTTCGCCAAGAAGCGTTTCGTCTGGGTCGTCAAAGTCCTGCGTCGACTCTGGGGGCAAGCGCTTCAAGGGCGTGCCACACGGGAAGATGAATCGCACAACGGCGGTTGTCTCATCGAACAGATACCGGCCACCTTTCTTTTCAACACCCGCAGCTTCCACCATTGTCTTCAAATCTTCTTTCATCCGATACCGCCCATTGACCTGTGTAATCGAATAGCCGATGAAGTGTTCGGCGATCCACTTGGCTAACCTTTCGAAGTATGAATCGTCAGACTCATCAGGCTCCGATCCGAACCGCCGATACAGCGTCGCTCGGTCTATAGTCTTCATCCTGAGTAACAATCGTGTCCTTGTAGAACAGAGCGTCGAGCGCAGTCCGAAGATGAGCTTCATTCCTGAGCGGCATGAAGAAGTCGAAGATCATGACCGCGTCATGGAGCAGCAGGCTGTAGTCAGATGACACGCGACGAACCTGGGTTACGTGCTGCCTGAATGCGTCCCACGATGCGTACGGACGGAAGGCGTCGCCAACTCTGAATGAGTTCCTAGCGCCTGTTCGAACCACGAACTGCTTGAATTGCTTCGACCAATAGGTGCGGAATGTGTCACCCGTCCACGACGTCAGTGCTTCGACGTCATTCTTCGTGAAGGGTTCTTGCGATTCGAACCGCTGGACAAAAAAATCGAACACTGGCCGCTGGTTCCTGGACTCCCGTTCGGATAGCTGGTTCGGGTTCTTCTTCGCCTTTGCGGTCCTAGCCATCAGAGCCGGCCGTGGTTCGCCCTAGCAACGAACGCTTCCAGGGTCACGATTTCAATCCGATCCCAGGGAACACTGAGGTACGGCCTAAGGCCACCGTTGACGTAGAACTGCCGCAGGTTGGCGCGCATCCCTTCGCCACCGAGCACGAGATACGCCTGGCCATACCCGCGGTCCAGGGCTTCTGCCAAGCAGATCGTTTCAAACGGTACCTTCTGCTCGATGGTGCCGGATGTCTGCTGCCACTTTAGGGAAATCAGAATTCGGCGACCATCCTTTTCGGCAAGGACATCGACTTTGTGAGCGCCGCAACCGAGCCGTTGACCGATGTTCGTTTGAGTCTGATACCGATAGTCGCCACAATCGAGCGCCGGTAGGATCATCTGCTCCAGAACGCCACCGGTCCGAGTGTCACGTCGCGTCATCGGGAGTTACATGTTGCGGGTTGCAAGAACCTCTCTGGCTGGGGTTCGATCACCTGTACAGCTAATAAGGCGCGGTGCGGCTAGGAGGGTCAGCTTGTAGCCCAAGTCGCGATATAGGCTCACGATCCGGTCGGTGGCCTGATTCGAAAGAACCACGGGGCCCGGGTGCCTCGCCAGCCACTTCGCGGCGCGGACCTGTTCGTTCCAGTCGAAACCGCCCTTCGAATACTGGCGGAATGGCACATCGTACGGCGGATCGGCATAGACAAAGTCGTTCGGATCGAGAGCTGTTGCCTCGAAATCGTGATTCGTGAACTCAAACCGGGCTAGGACATCGGCACAATCGGCGAAATCGGTCCGATATTCGAGCTTCTTGTAACTACCGAAGGGGACGTTGAAGCCGCCCTGTTGATTAAAGCGACAAAGGCCGTTATAGCCCGTCCGATTCAGATAGTAAAATATCTCGGCCGCCTCTGCGACATCGGCTCGCCCTGTTGCCAGTAGTTCGTTGAAGCGAGCACGAAGTCTGTAGTAGGTCCTCGCCTTGTTCGCCATCGGCAGCGTGATCTTCAAGCCGCGCTGAACCCAGCGATAGAAGTTGATGACGTGGGCATTTACGTCATTGAGCAGCGCACGCGACGGCATTAGGCTGAGCGTGACCGCCAGTCCGCCGCAAAACGGTTCGACAAGCCGCCTCTGCTTGTGCCTCTCCCACAAGGGAAGCAGCCTTGGAACCTGCCACCGCTTGCCGCCCGCCCACTTCAGAGGCGGACGAGCCGATGATTGGGACAGAACAGGTACTTCTTGGAGGATTAAGGCTTCAGTTGGTGCGCTTCGAAGTCGCGCGGACTGCGGCATCGTCAATCTATGGTGTTTCAGCCTTGACGCGTGAGCTGTGGGACAAGAAAAATCGTCACGACTATAACATGGGACTGGCATTCTTTGACCGTTTCTATCAGCCAACCGTGACAGGCGAGGTCACAACGCCAAGACCTGGATAAAGCGCGGCTTGCAAGCAACTTTCCAAGGCGTTGCCGCTCTCCGAACACGTCATCCTCGCGACAAGCCTTCGACGAGAGGCACGCTGGAGGATCCGACGCTGACGAGCGGGACGAGACTGGCGGCCCACAGGACCGAGAACATGCCGGCGAGGAGAGTGCTGCGTAGACGAAGAGCGGACGTCAGGCGCCCTGCAGCCACACGAGTTGACGGCATTGCGGGCAGGCGTAGACCATGCGGAGATTGCCGTCAAACGAGACGTACCCGCCCTGTCCGTGGCTGGCGCACGACGGGCAGATGGCCGAGGTGTTCCCCTCGATCGTCGCGACGCGCAACTGACGTCCCGTGTTGGGACAGGGAATGGTCGCCGGTCGCGACGGGTCACGCACCACCATCGGCTGGCCATCGCCGCCGCGGTCCCAGCGAAACAGTCCGTGATAGAGGTCGGCGGAGGTCGTCACCGGTCGCGGATGGTAGCATAGCGACCTGGCCCCAGCAATGGATTGGTTCGCGCGTCGTGTCTCGTAACTGCGACATACCCGTTCGCATCGCTCGATGCCACGTGTTACGCTGACCTGTCCGGCTGACGCCCGGACGCCACCTCGAGTGAGTTTTATGCGAAAGTGGCGGAATTGGCAGACGCGCCGGACTTAGGATCCGGTAGCCGAAAGGCTCTGGGGGTTCGAGTCCCCCCTTTCGCACGCCTTCGCTCGCCGCGTTCCCGCGGCGAGCTTCGGCGCTGCAAGCACAAGACCTTACAGGCGCGGCACACACAAGACTTTCGCGACACGTTGCCGCTGCAGCGTGTCGCGCCGTAGCGCCGAAGGCGCGGAGGCGGATGAAAACAGAGTTCGTCGACGTCAACGAAACCCGCAAGAATCTGCGCGTCGAGATCCCGACCGACATCGTCAACGCCGAGATCGACCGTATCGCGCGGGATTACTCGCGCAAGGCACGCATCCCCGGTTTCCGCCCCGGCAAGGCGCCCGCCCGCGTCATCAAGCAGCGGTACCGCGATCAGATTCTTCACGACGTGGCGAACGATCTCATTCCGCGCGCCATCGACAACGCGCTGAGGGAGCGGGGTGTGGAGGCCGTGGAAACACCGGACGTCCGCGACGTGACGGTGGACGAGGGTCAGCCGCTGACTTTCACGGCGTCATTCGACACGGTGCCCGCGTTCGAGACCGGCGACTACGGCGGCCTGACGGTGCGGCGTGGCGCGAGCCACGTCGAGGGCGAAGCGGTCGATCTGGCGCTTCAACGGCTTCGCGAACGCGCCGCGCGATTCGAACCCGTCGAAGGCCGCGGCGTCGAACACGGCGACACCATCGTGGTCGATCTTGAAAGGGGCGGGGACAAACACGAGAACGTCAGCATCGAGCTTGGCGCCAAGGCCAACCCGCCGGGTTTCGACGAGCATCTGCTCGGTCTCGAGGCGGGGGCGAGCAAGTCGTTTGCCGTCCGCTATCCGGCCGACTACGCCATCACCGAGCTCGCGAACACCGAAGTGGCCTACACGGTCGCGGCGAAATCGCTGAAGCGGAAGGTGCTTCCGGAACTCGACGATGAGTTCGCGAAGGACCTTGGCGAGTTCGAGACGCTCGATGCGCTGCGGGCTCGCGTCCGTGAGGATCTCGAACATGAAGCCCGGCACACGGCGGAGCGTGAGACGCGCGCCGACTTGATGAAGCAGTTGGCCGCGCGCGTGCCTTTCGACCTGCCGCCCTCGCTCGTCGAGCGCGAGCTCGACCGCCGTCTGGAGGATTTCGCGCGTCGGCTCATGGAGCAGAACATCGATCCGCGCCAGGCGGGCATCGACTGGGACGCGTTTCGGGAGAGCCAGCGCGAAGTGGGACGGGAAGCGGTGGCGGGGGCGATCTATCTCGACGAAGTCGCGCGGCGTGAGCACATCGACGCCACGCCGGAGGAGATCGAGCAGGAGGTCGGCCGCTACGCCGAGCGTACGGGCCGCACGCCGGCCGCCGTGCGTGCCGCGCTCGAAAAGGAGGGCGGCATTTCGCGTGTATCAGCCGGGCTACGCCGGGAGAAGTCGATTGACTTCCTCATGGGGCATGCTAGAATTACCGAAACATAGCCAGCTAGCCAGCTCCGCACGCTTTCCCCTGTAGAACACATAGAACCCTGTAGAACACGTAGAGCAACGTCGATCAAAAGTCGACCAACGACCGAGCACACAATTTCACTATGCGTCAACAGTTTGCTGGTAACGACTCACGCATGCAGCTTGTCCCGATGGTCGTCGAGCAGACGAACCGCGGCGAGCGCGCCTACGATATCTTCTCCCGTCTGCTCAAAGACAGCATCATCCTGCTGGGCACGTCCATCGACGACCAGATTGCCAACCTCGTGATCGCCCAGATGCTGTTTCTGGAGGCCGAGGATCCCGACAAAGACATCCAGCTCTACATCAACAGCCCCGGCGGCGTCGATCACGGCAGGGATGGCCATATACGACACCATGCAGTTCATCAAGCCGGACGTCCAGACGATTTGCATCGGTCAGGCGGCGTCGATGGCGGCCGTTCTGCTGGCCTCGGGGGCGAAGGGAAAGCGCTTTTCGCTGCCAAATTCACGGATTGTCATTCATCAGCCCCTGATCATGGGGTCTGGAATCGCGGGCCAAGCGACCGATATTGATATTGCAGCCCGCGAAATCCTGCGGATGAGGGAGCGGATCAACGAGATCCTCGTCCACCATACGCGGACAGTCCATCAAGCGTATCCAGGACGATACGGAACGCGACTACATCATGTCGGCCGACCAGGGGAAGGAATACGGTATTATTGATGACGTCATCCGCAAACGGGCATAGGGGCCAAGGTGAAAGTCACATGGTAAAGAAGGCCGGCGAGGCGGAAGTCCTGCGGTGCTCGTTCTGCAACAAAGACCAGAACGACGTCCGAAAGCTCATTGCCGGGCCCACCGTATTCATTTGCGATGAGTGCGTCGAGGTCTGCAACGACATCATCGCCGACGACAACCGGTTCGAGAACCGCGGCACCCGGTCGTCGCTGCCGACGCCGCAGGAAATCAAGAAGTTCCTCGACGAGTACGTGATCGGCCAGGAACGGACCAAGAAGAAGCTGGCGGTCGCGGTCTACAACCACTACAAGCGGATCGAAATCCAGAAGCAGCCGCGCAGCCGGAACGACATCGAGCTCACCAAGTCGAACATCCTGCTCATCGGTCCGACCGGCACGGGCAAGACGCTGCTCGCCCAGACGCTGGCCAAGCTGCTCTCGGTCCCCTTCACGATCGTCGACGCGACGACCCTCACCGAGGCGGGCTACGTCGGCGAGGACGTCGAGAACATCATCCTCAAGCTGCTGCAGGCGGCCGGCGGCGACATCGAGAAGTGCCAGCAGGGCATCATCTACATCGACGAGGTCGACAAGATCTGCCGCAAGGACGAGAACCCCTCGATCACGCGCGACGTGTCGGGCGAGGGCGTCCAGCAGGCGCTGCTCGAAGATCCTCGAAGGCACGGTCGCCAACGTGCCGCCGCAGGGCGGCCGGAAGCACCCGCACCAGGAGTTCTTCCAGGTCGACACGACGAATATCCTGTTCATCTGCGGCGGCGCGTTCGTCGGCCTCGACAAGGCAGATCGAGCGGCGCGTCGGCAAGAAGACGCTCGGCTTCAAGGCCGACGTGAAGTCGCTCCGCAGCCGCGACATCGGCGCGACGCTCGAGCAGCTCGAGCCGCAGGATCTGATCAAGTACGGCCTGATTCCGGAGTTCGTCGGCCGGCTGCCGGTCGTCGGCACGCTGCACGAGCTCGACAAGCCGGCGCTCGTCCAGATCCTGACGCAGCCGCGCAACGCCATCACGCGCCAGTACATGAAGCTCTTCGAGTACGAGAACGTGAAGCTCCGCTTCACCGACGACGCGCTCGAGGCCATCGCCGAGTCCGCGCTCGAGCGCAAGATCGGCGCGCGCGGCCTTCGGATGATCATCGAAGACCTGATGCTCGACCTGATGTATCAGGTGCCGAACCAGAAGAAGCTGCGCGAGGTCACGATTACGCGCGAAGTCGTGATGGCCAAAGACAAACCGATTACGCTCATCGAAAAGGCCGGATAGCGAAATGGGGTAATTGAGTAATCTGGCAATTGGATAATTCGAGGCTCAAACAGCTCAATTACCCAATTACCAAATTCCTCGATTACCCAATCACTCTTATGGAGCCCTCGTTGGAAGTCTACGAAACCCTGCCGATCGTCCCGCTGCGGGACGTGGTGGTCTTCCCGCACATGATGATGCCGTTCGTCATCGGGCGGCCCTCGTCGACGCGCGCGCTCGAACACGCGCTGCTCAAGGACAAGCGGATCTTCCTCGCCGCCCAGCACGACGCCTCGGTGGACGACCCGCGGCCGGAAGACATCTACACGATGGGGTGCGTCGCCAACGTCGTCCAGAGCCTGAAGCTGCCCGACGGCAACATCAAGGTGCTGGTCGAGGGCGTCGATCGCGCCCGCGCCGTGGAGTGGAAGGAAGACAAAGGCTTCTACCGCGTCGTCGTCAAGGTGCTGCCGAAGCAGCGCGAGGCGAGCGGCGAGGCCGAAAGCACGATGAGCCGCGTGGTGTCGCTGTTCGAGCAGTACGTCAAGCTGTCGAACAACCTGCACTACGACGCGATGATCGCCGCCGTCCGCGTGGACGACCCGGGCAAGCTCGCCGACACGATTGCCGCGCACCTGCTGGTCGGGCGTGGACGAGAAGCAGAACCTGCTCGAAATCATCTCGCCGATCGAGCGGCTGAACCGCATCGCCGGCATTCTCGAAATCGAGGTCGACAAGCTCCAGGTCGATCGCCGCATCCAGTCTCGCGTCAAGAAGCAGATGGAGAAGGCGCAGAAGGAGTACTACCTCAACGAGAAGATGAAGGCGATCCAGAAGGAACTGGGCCGCAAGGACGAAAAGGGCAACGAGGTCGACGAGCTGAAGAAGAAGATCGAAACGGCCAAGATGCCGAAGGACGTCGAGGAGAAGGCCATCCAGGAGCTGAAGCGCCTGGAAGCGATGCCGCCGATGTCGGCCGAGGCCACCGTCTCGCGCAACTACCTCGACTGGCTGATCGCGGTGCCCGTGGCACAAGAAGACGCGCGAGAGCCGCGACCTCAAGCGCGCCGAAGAAATCCTCAACGAAGACCACTACGGGCTCGAGAAGATCAAGGAGCGCATCCTCGAGTTCCTCGCCGTGCGCGCCCTGGTCAAGAAGCCGAAGGCCACCATCCTCACCTTCTCCGGACCTCCCGGGCGTCGGCAAGACGTCGCTCGCCAAGTCGATCGCGCGCGCGATGAACCGCAAGTTCGTCCGCCTGTCGCTCGGCGGCGTGCGCGACGAGGCGGAAATCCGCGGCCATCGCCGCACCTACATCGGCGCGTTCCCCGGCCAGATCATCCAGATGATGAAGAAGGCCGGCACGATGAACCCGGTGTTCCTGCTCGACGAAGTCGACAAGATGTCGATGGACTTCCGCGGCGATCCGTCGGCGGCGCTGCTCGAAGTGCTCGATCCCGAGCAGAACCAGCACGTTCCTGGATCACTACCTCGACGTCGAGTACGACCTGTCGCACGTGATGTTCATCTGCACGGCCAACGTCCTGCACACGATTCCGCAGGCGCTGCGCGACCGCATGGAAGTGCTGCAGCTCGCCGGCTACACCGAGCTCGAGAAGATCGAGATCGCGAAGAAGTTCCTCGCGCCCAAGGCCGTCGAAGGCGCCGGCCTCACGAAGGACAACATCACCTTCACCGACGAGGCGATCCAGACCGTCATCAGCGCTACACGCGCGAGGCCGGCGTCCGCAACCTCGAGCGCGAAATCTCGTCCATCTGCCGCAAGGTCGCGCGCAAGGTCGTCGTCGAGGGCAAGAAGTTCAGCGAGGAGATCACCGCCGAGAAGGTCACGCAGTATCTCGGCGTCCCGCGCTTCCGCAACACGATGGCCGAGGAGAAGAACGAAATCGGCATCGCGACCGGCCTGGCCTGGACCGAAGTCGGCGGCGAGATTCTCGTCACCGAAGCGACGCTGATGCCCGGCAAGGGCCACCTGACGCTCACCGGCAAGCTCGGCGACGTCATGCAGGAGTCGGCGCAGGCGGCGATGAGCTACGTGCGCTCGAAGGCCGAAGAGTTCGGCATCCCGAAGGACTTCAACCGCAAGACCGACGTCCACGTGCACGTGCCCGAAGGCGCGATCCCCAAGGACGGACCGTCGGCCGGCATCACGCTCGCGACGGCGCTGGTCTCGGCGCTGACGCGCGTGCCGATCCGGAAGGACGTCGCGATGACGGGCGAAATCACGCTGCGCGGCAAGGTCCTGCCGATCGGCGGCGTGAAGGAGAAAGTGCTGGCCGCGCACCGCGCGGGCATGAAGAAGATCATCCTGCCGAAGGACAACGAAAAGGATCTGGCGGACATTCCGAAGAACGTGCTGGACACGCTGAACGTCTACATGGTCCAGACGATGGACGAGGTCCTGAAGATCGCGCTGGCCGAACCGCTGGCGGGCCGCCTCCCGGCCGAGGCGCAGGCGGAGCCGGTCGACAGCGCCATCATCGACGACACCATTACTCACTGATTGGAGATTGAGGTTGGAGGCGAGAGGCTAGGGAAGCGTTCACGGAAGACGACTGCCAGAAACACGGCCCTAGCCTCCAGCCTCCAGCCTCTAGCCTCTTGAAGATCACCGCCGAGTTCGTCACGAGCGCCGCGAGCGCGGCCGACTTTCCGCGCGACGGGCTGCCGGAGGTCGCGCTGGTCGGCCGCTCGAACGTCGGCAAGTCGAGCCTGATCAACGCGCTGGTTCGACAGCGCGTCGCGCGCACGAGCGCGGCACCTGGCAAGACGCGGCTGGCGAACGTCTACCGCGTCGCGCGCGGCCAGGCCGCGGCGTCTATCTGGTCGATCTGCCGGGATACGGCTATCGCCGAGGCGGTCGGCAGTCGGCGCCGGGAGTTCGAGCGAGCTCGACGCGGCGCGTATTTCGGGCGGCGCCGAGGCCGTGCGGCCAGCATCGGCGCGCTGCTGCTGGTGGACGCGCGGCACCCGGGCCTCGAGAGCGACCGGGCGGCCTGGCACTGGCTGCAGGGACGGCCGGACGGACGGCGGTCGTCGCCACCAAGATCGACAAGCTCGCGCGCGGCGAACGGATCCGCGCGATGAGGGAACTCGAATCCGTGTTTGAAGATTCCGTGCTGCCGGTCTCGGCGGTCACGGGCGAAGGATTGGACGAACTGTGGAAACTGATCGACAGACTGGCGAACAGCCCGCACCAGCAGCCCCAGCAACGGCCCAGCCGCCGCAGCCAGCAGCGCCAAAGGCAACGGCGCGGCCCCGACGGCAAAGGCGCCGGAGCGCGGCACCCCGAAAAAATAGAGCGCATCGACCTCGCGACGCTCAAGGACATGAGCGTCGGCGCGCTCACGAAGATCGCCAAGCAGCTCGACGTGCCCGGCGCGACCGGCATGCGCAAGCAGGAGCTGATCTTCGAGATCCTGAAGGCGCGCGCCGAGAAGAGCGGCCTGATCTTCTCGGAAGGCGTGCTCGAAACGCTGCCGGACGGCTTCGGGTTCCTCCGCGCTCCCGACTACAACTACCTGCCCGGCCCCGACGACATCTACGTCTCGCCGTCGCAGATCCGCAAGTTCGACCTGCACACCGGCGACACGGTGTCGGGCCAGATCCGGCCGCCCAAGGACGGCGAGCGCTACTTCGCGCTCATCAAGGTCGAGGCGGTCAACTTCGAGCCGCCCGAACGGGCGCGCGAGAAGGTCTTCTTCGAGAACCTGACGCCGCTCTATCCGCAGAGCCGGATCTCGCTCGAAACCGACGGCGAGAACCTCTCGGCGCGCGTGCTCGACCTGATGGTGCCGATCGGCAAGGGCCAGCGCGGCCTCATCGTCGCGCCGCCGCGCACCGGCAAGACGATGCTGCTGCAGAACATCGCCAACAGCATCACGCAGAACCACCCCGAGGTGTACCTGATCGTGCTGCTCATCGACGAGCGGCCCGAAGAAGTCACCGACATGCAGCGGTCGGTGCGCGGCGAGGTGATCTCGTCGACCTTCGACGAACCGGCGCAGCGGCACGTGCAGGTCGCCGAGATGGTGATCGAGAAGGCCAAGCGCCTCGTCGAGCACAAGAAGGACGTCGTCATCCTGCTCGACTCGATCACGCGCCTGGCGCGCGCCTACAACACGATCGTGCCGCCGTCGGGCAAGGTGCTGTCGGGCGGCGTCGACAGCAACGCGCTGCAGCGGCCGAAGCGCTTCTTCGGCGCCGCGCGCAACATCGAAGAAGGCGGATCGCTGACGATCATCTCGACGGCGCTCGTCGACACCGGCTCGCGCATGGACGAAGTGATCTTCGAGGAGTTCAAGGGCACCGGCAACCTCGAGATTCATCTCGATCGCAAGCTGACCGACCGCCGCGTGTTCCCGTCGATCGACATCCAGAAGAGCGGCACGCGAAAGGAAGAGCTGCTGCTCCCGAAGGAAGATCTCAACCGCGTGTGGGTGCTCCGAAAGGTGCTGACGCCGCTGTCGCCGGTCGAAGCGATGGAGCTGCTGCTGTCGAAGATGGCGAAGACCAAGACGAACCAGGACTTCCTGGCGTCGATGAGCAACGGGAAAGGATAGGTTCGAGAGGTTCCAGGGTTCGAGAGGCTCGAGGGGTTCATGCTAGAATCGGAGTTTCTCTAGCAAGACGCCCCTGGGAGCGAGGAGTACGCCGTGAGAGAAGGCATCCACCCGAAGTACCACGACGTCGACGCGCGCTGCGCGTGCGGCGCAACGTGGAAGACGCGTTCGACCAAGCCCGAGCTGCACCTCGAAATCTGCTCGAACTGCCACCCGTTCTTCACCGGCCAGCAGAAGCTGATCGACACGGAAGGCCGCGTCGAGCGGTTCACGAAGAAGTTCGGCGCGCAGACGTCGGAGAGCCGCAAGAAGGCCGCTGCCGAGAAAGCGAAGAAACCGGCCGCCGCCGCTCGCTAGTCCAGATTCAACGTGGCGCCGCCCGTGGCGGCGCCGACCTGCCGTTTCATCCGCCGTTCAATTCTCGCAAGCCGATACTGCACGGCCTGGTGCCAGGCCGGATGGGCTCCCGGTTCCAGGCTCTGCAGCGCAAACGTTTTCGCCGTCGACGAGATCGCGGAGGCGATGTTCGTGGTGAATGGCCAGCGCTTCGTTCGGCTTCCCGTGCGCACGGCGGCGGACACGCCGGGCTCGTCGAGAAGGCGGCGCCAACAGGCCGCCGCCTCCTCGAACTTCCGCGCCCGGCGCAGCGCGAGCGCCAGCGCACGAAGGCTCTCGACTCTGCAGGTCACCAGGCTCGCTCATTTCCACCGCGCGCTGCAGCGCGTCGAGCGCGCGCGCGTCATGGCCGCCACGCGCGTAGAGGACGCCGAGCGCCAACGCCTCTCGCGCATCGTGCGCGGCGTCCGGTCCGGTCTGCACGACCTCGAGCAGGCGCGCCGTGAGGCCGGCGAGCGACAGCAGATCCAGCCGATTGTGTTCGAGCACGGCCTCGAGCGGACGGGCATCGCCCGAGCGCACGAACTGGAAGTATCGCGCCGGAATCTCGAAGCCGGGCACGTCGCCGTTGCGCTTCGCGCCGAGGATCTGCCGCTCGAGCGAAACGAGCGAGCAGCCCGGCTCCTCTGACGATGACGCGGCCCGCCGTGGGCTCGAGCCGGAACCCCAGAATCGCCGGGCCGGATGAAGGACGTCGACGTGCGGCAGGCCGGCCCCGGTCCACTCGAGCCGGTGAAACAGGTAGCGCGTCTCGATCACCGGCGCGTCGAACGACTTCCCGTTGAAGGTGACGAGGGCGCCGGCGCGCGCCAGCTCCACCGTGACCGCCGCGAGCAACGCCGCGCTCGTCCGCAGCGCGAGTCAACAGATACTGCCGCGTCACGAATCCACCGTCGGCGTCGAACCATCCGCATCCGACGAGAAACGCGCACGTGCCCGCGCCGCCGCTCAGCCCGGTCGTCTCGAGATCGAAAAACAGAAGCGGCAGGCACGCCGGCGCTCCCGCGGCGATGAGCGGCGCGCCGTCGGCGGCGGCCTCGACGCGGGCGCAGAAATCGCCCACGAGCGCCCGCCCGTACCGCGCCGGTCCGCTCACCGAGCGTTCAACCACGAAGCAGCCGTCGCGCCACTCTCCGCCGAGCACTCGCTCGAGATTCGGGTCCGTGCGGCTCACGCCGGACGCGACGTCTGGCGGCGTCCGGCGTGAGCCGGGAGGCGACACGAATCTCACGCAGGCGATCACGGAGCGTCGAAGGATCCATCACGCGGTCTTGTGAGCTCCCGGGCCTCCGACTCCACGAGCAGGAGGTCGAGGATTCTGAGGGCCGCCGCCTTCGCAAGAGGTCCGGTGTTGCCGACCGGACCGACACAGCCCGGACACCCGTTCTCGCACTCGCACTCGGCAATCAGGCGGCGAGTCGCGTCGAGCAGCTCTCGATGCATGCGGAACAGCGGCTGGCTGAAGCCGATGCCGCCTGGATAGTTGTCGTAGATGAAGATCCTGGGAGCCGTTCCGGCCGTCCGGCCTCTCCGCTACCTGCCTCTCCTGCCCCTCCTGCCTCGTGATCGCCGCCATCGATCGAAATCCCGATGTCGTGGCGATCGCACATCAGGAGCAACTGCGCGATCTGCCGCATCGCGAACGACAGGCCGACAACGCCGTCGCGCCGATCGTCGGAGGCGAACGGCAGCGCGCCCATGACCGACTCGGGGATCGTCAGCCAGTACGACGTCGTGTGCATCTGCTGCTCCGGCAGATCCAGTTCGCCTGAGCCGACATTTTCGTTGGTGTAGAACTTGATCTTCTTGAATCCGACGACGCGCGACACCACGTGGACCTCGCCGTGCGACGCGGTCTGTTCCACGCCGAAGGTGTCGAGGACGGTCACGCGCGTGTAGGTGATCGCGTCGGTGTAGTAGTCGCAGTCGATCTCGCGCACGAACGCCTTGCGCCCCACAAAATCCAGCCGCTCCACCTGATACAGCTTGCCTTCGACGATGTAGATCGCCTTCGGGTGCAGGGTGGCGGGCCCGCTCGTGAAATCCGTTTCGCCGATGACACGGCTCTCGCCGGTGATGTCGACGACAACGAAGTTGTCCGACGACACCGAGCGCAGGCTGACCGCGTCCGCCGGATACGACTCGTTCGTCCAGGTCCAGTGGGCATGCTCGTCGCCGGCCTCGCCCGCGCGGTGCACCAGCCCCTGCTCCGCCAGCAGGCCAAGAATCTCCTGCACGTCGTGCCGGCCGAATGCCTCAGCGCCCGTAAACGGCAGCTCGAACGCCGCGCACTTGATGTGATCCACCAGAATGTGCAGGTTGTCGGGATCGATGAGCGCGCGCTCCGGCGAGGCGTCGAAAAAATACGACGGATGCCGGACGACGAACTGATCGAGCGGAGCGCTGCTGGCGACCATCACCGCCGCGGAGCGGCTCGAGCGCCGGCCCGCGCGCCCGGCGCGCTGCCAGGTGGCGGCAATCGTGCCAGGATAGCCGGCCATCACGCTCACATCGAGCGCGCCGATGTCGATGCCGAGCTCGAGGGCATTGGTCGACACCACGGCGCGGACGCTGCCCTCGCGCAGGCCCTTCTCGATTTCGCGACGCCGGTTCGGCAGGTAGCCGCCGCGATATCCGCGCACGCGCTCGGGCCCGCCTGGCACGCCCTCGAAATCGTCCTTCAGGTACGTCGTCAGAATCTCGGTGGACAGGCGGCTCTGCGCGAACACGATCAGTTGAAGATTGCGCTTCAGGAATTCCGACGCCACCCGCCGCGTTTCGCTCAGATACGATCGCCGGATGCCGAGCTGATGGTTGACGACGGGCGGGTTGACGAACACGAAGAACTTCTCGCCGCGCGGCGCGCCGCTTCTGTCCACGAGCTCGAAGGGCTGCTCCGTCAGCCGCTCGGCAAGCTCGCGCGGATTGGCGATGGTCGCCGACGAGCACAGAAAAGTGGGGTGTGATCCGTAGTGCCGGCAGATGCGCTGCAGCCGTCGCAGGACGTTGCACAGATGGCTGCCAAAGACGCCGCGGTAGGCATGCAGCTCGTCGATGATCACGTAGCGCAGGTTCTCGAACAGCTTCGCCCAGCGCGGATGGTGCGGCAGGATTCCCGAGTGCACCATGTCGGGGTTGCTGAGGACGATGTGCGCGCGGGCGCGAATCGTGCGCCGCGCGTCCTGCGGCGTGTCGCCATCGTAGGTGAACACGCCCACCTCTTCGCCCGAGCTGCCGGCGATCGTTTCGCACATCAGCTGAAGCTCGGCGAGCTGATCCTGAGCGAGTGCCTTGGTCGGGAACAGATACAGAGCGCGGCTCGATCGATCCTGAAGAATCGAGTTCAGGACCGGCGCGTTGTAACAGAGCGTCTTGCCCGACGCCGTCGGCGTGATGACGACGGCGTGCCGGCCGGCGAGCGCGTGCTCGATGACCTCGGCCTGGTGCGTATAGAGCTGGGAAATGCCGCGGGCCGCGAGCGCAGCGGTCAGGCGCGAGTCGAGGCCGGCGGGAAACGGCGCGTACTGCGCGGCGACGGTTGGCAGCCGCCGGACGGCGGTGACGTGAAGATCGGGGGTGTCGGGCCGTTCGGCAGGGAGGCCCGGCGCCAGTCGCGAAACGGTCGAAAGGGCCGAAAGGGCCTGATCGAGCGCACCGTCGGAACCGGCGGCACCGGCCAGGCCGCCCGACCGGCCACGGACTGAAAGCCCTCGGCCTCCAACACCGATGCGATCATCACTAAGGTCAAGCCTGTCACTAAGATCAGGCCTGTCGGTCGGTTCGCCGAGTGCCATGGCGTGCAATCGTAGCAGCCCAACACATGGCGATCAAGAGGCGAAAACAGCTGTCAGCTGCCGGTCGTGTGAGATTGGTCTCTACTGGCGTCCGCCGACGCGGCGCCGGACTTCGTCGGCGAAGTTCTGCAGGAAGGTCACGTGGCTTTGCGACTTCTGTTCGTCGGATGCAGCGGCGGACATCATGGCCACGAAACGCTTTCCATCCAAGGCAATGTCGAGGTTCCGCCCGAAGAGGTCGGTGTCGGCCAGCCGCTTCTCGGTCCACAAGCGCGGTTTATCCGCGACGAAGACGTCGCCCTTCACGGCATACGCTACTACCATGATGTGCTGGTCCACGGTCCGGTAGAAGAGCTCGCGCCCGTTTCGCGACCACACCGCCATCACGCCGCCGCTGTTCGAGATGAGCCACTTGCCGCCCTTGTCCGGGAACGCTCTTACGTACACTTCGTCGGTGCCCGACTCGTTCGACCGGTAGGCAATCCACCGGCCGTCGGGAGAGAAGGCCGGGTACAGCTCGTTCGCCGGCGTTTGCAGGAACACCTCGGGCTTGCCGGCTTTCAGGCCGGGGCCGCCGTTCTGTACATCCTCCACAGGCTCCACCGGCACGGTCCAGATGTCTCCCTGGCCTGGACCACCCGGGAAATCCGCGAACGCGAGCCGCTTGCCGTCGGGCGAGAACGACCATGGGAACTGTCCGCTCTTGCTCGGCGTCAGCGGCTGCGGTTTGCGCGCGCCGTCGGCGCGCGTCCAGGACATGCCGCCGTCACCGTATCCCACGCTGAAGACGATGTAACGGCCGTCGGGATGCCACACAGGAAATGCGAAGGTCGCGCCATCGAACGTCAGACGCGACATGGCGTCGCGCTGCCAGTCGTAGACCCAGATATCCCGCGCGCCCGCATTTGCGATGGACACCGCGAGCTGCTTCCCGTCGGGCGACACCATCGGTTGGCCATACGTTCCTGCCTTGGCCGGCAGCGGTTCCGTTTTCCCAGCGGCGTCAAGCCACTGCAGAGAGACAAGCCCTCCCGCCGCGCCAGCCCGGTATACCAGCGTTCCGTCCCGCGACGCGTCAATCTGGGCAGAGCCGTTGTTGTTGCCATATCCAACATCGTCCAGAACCGGCGAAGGCGTGCCGCGCACTTCCAGCCGGTCGAGGTCGAGGGGCACGGCGAACACCGTGCCCCTATTGACGTAGAGCAGGTAACCGCTCTCCTTCGACGTCGCCAGGTAGCGGCCGAACACGCCTCCTCGTTGGAGTCTCTTCCTGCGGCCGTCCCGGACGGACACTACGTCGATGCTGCCCTCGTCGAAATTACCGGCGGCGTGGCGGACCGAGACCAGCACGGCCTTGCCTCCCGGAAGCACCTGTGGCCACCGAAGCTGGTTCTCTCCCTGGGCCAGTTCCGCCAGCGTTGTCGGCGTCCCGCCCGCGTCTGGGATTCGCGACAGCGTGGTTCCGTTCAGCGAAGCGAAGATGGTTCCATCTTCGCTCCAACTACCGCCCCGGCCCTGTATTACGGTGCAGAGCGTGACGGCCGCTCCGCCATCGACGGAAATCTTCTTGAGCTGTCCCGTCGCAAAAAATGCCACCCACTGGCCGTCCGGGGAGAAGAACGGTGAGTTGGCTCCCGCCGTGCCGGCCAACTCAACCGCTTTCGGCTGATCGAGCCGGCGAGTGAAGAGCCGGCCTCGCGACACAAACACCAGCCGGTTGCCGTCGGGCGAGATAATCACGTCGGCGCCCTGCGGGGAGGCGAGCGACACGTCGGATCCGAGATCGACGTCGAGGCGCACGAGCGGGCGGTCAACATTCCGCGGCATCGAGCGCCACGGCGCGACGAGCGCCACCGCGGCGACGACAGCAGCCGCGCCGGCCACGAGCCACGGCAGGAGACGCGTGCGTCCCACTGCCGTGCGCCCCGCTGCCGCGGGTGCTTCTTCGAGCAGCAGCCCCACGTTGCTGATGTCGCGCAGCCGCTTCTTCGGATCTTTCTCCAGGCACCGCTGCAAGACCGTTCGCACCGTCGCCGGCGTCGCGGACGGCAGCCGTGTCCACGCCGGCTCCTTGTGGATCGACCGCGCCGATCGTCTCGGCGACATCCTCGCCGTCGAACGGCCGCGCGCCGCTGAGCATCTCGAACAGCACACAACCGAACGCCCAGATGTCGGTCCGTTTGTCCACGGCCCGGCCGCGCGCCTGCTCCGGGCTCATGTAGGCCGCCGTCCCCAGAATCACGCCGGCATACGTCGCGTGCACGCTCAGCGTCGGCGACATCGTCATCGACGAGGCGGTCGCCTCGTGTGCCGCCATCTTTGCCAGGCCGAAGTCGAGGACCTTGACCTTGCCGTCGGCGGTGACCTTGATGTTGGCCGGCTTGAGATCGCGATGGATGACGCCCGTCTCGTGCGCCGCTTCCAGCGCGTCGGCGATCTGTCGCGCGATCGGGAGGGCGTCACCGGCCGCGATCGGGCCGCGCGCGATGAGATCGGCCAGCGTGTCGCCTTCGACCAGCTCGAGCACGATGCCGGTGACGCCACCGGACTGTTCGAGGCCATAGACGGCCGCGATGTTCGGATTGTTGAGGGTCGCGAGCAGCTCGGCTTCGCGCTGGAAACGCGCCAGTCGATCCGGGTCCTGCGAGAACGCCTCAGGCAGGACTTTGATCGCCACGTCGCGCTTCAGCCTGGTATCGCGCGCGCGATAAACCTCGCCCATGCCGCCTGCTCCCAGAGCGGAAAGAATTTCGTACGAACCGAGTCGGTCGCCGGGAGCCATGGCCATGAGTGTTCAGATGAGCCGGTAGCTGTTCACTTGACCTGATCTTCGGCCCTCGCCGCACTGAGGATGTTCTTCATTCCGTAGTTCCCTTCATGGCAGTCGTACGCCAGAAGTCCCTGAGGGTCTGCGGTGAGCGACAGTCCCAACGTCCACGGCCTCATCCACGTCGTCGGGTCGTTGATGGTCGCGGTCCATTTGATGGTGTTTTGAGCCACGCGCGTAAAGCGTTCGATGACGCGCAGGGTCGCGGCGCTTGCACCCCGATAGGCCGCGGCGCTCGTGAAACCGGTGGTCTCGACGACCAGCGTCTCCCCTTCCCAGTGGCCGCGCGGGTCGCCCATGTGCTGGCGAATCGCGGGGCCCACGTGCGGACGCCCGTTCACGGGAATGATTCGCGCCTCGTGGATGATCTCGTAGAGGATGACGACGTAGCCGGGAGTCTGCACAATCTGATATGTGTTGCCGTACATGACCGGAATCATCGAGCCCGGCACGCTACGGGAGATACAACGATCGAGCAGGCTGAAATCCTGCGGTCCATCGAAAGGTCCACCGGCAAAACTGCTGCGAACCCGTCCAGCCTCGCGCGCCCGCGCCTGCGCTTCCGCGGTCAGAGCGGGAATCTTTCCGTCCGGCGGATCGATGACCATCCAGGCCTGACCGCCCTTCTCGACATTCAGGTTCTCCACCCACCACGTATCGGGTCCACGAACGCGCCCTCCGGGCAGCGCCTCGATGACCTGACGCAGTTGCGCGCGACGGATGTTGGCGAGTTCTTCGCCCTTGATGTCCTCGAGTCGCCGCCCCGCGAACTGATCGGGCCGCTCGAGAGGCGTCGTGTACTCGTCGCCGTTCGAGAATGTCCCCCGAAGGTCGGGGTCACCCCAAGGCGTACGCGGTGGCGTCCAGCCCTTCGAGGGTGTTTCTTTCGCGGCAGTCGCCTTCTGGCGCAACGCCTCGCTTGAAGCGGGGTGCATCGCCAACACTGCGATGCCGATCACGGCCAAAACCGCACGCCTGGACGCGAGGAGAGGGTTGTTCATTCGAATACCCGCAAGAAGTTACCACCGAATACGAGTTGTCGATCGGCCTCGCTGACGCCGAGGTCCGAAAGAATCTGTTGCTGGCCTTCGAAAACGGCTGCGTGCCAGCCGCGCGGGAAGAAGGACGAGTCCGTACCGAACAACAGACGATTCGGGCCGACGCAATCGAGCGCACGCGCGAACACCTCGCGCAACGTGAGCCCGGGCGTGAACTTGATCCAGGAATTCGAGCTCGACGTGTCCAGCATGATGTTCGGCGCCGCGTCGGCGGCCATCAACGCCTCGCGGAGCAGGCCGGCCCCGAAGTGAGGAATGATAAACGGCACCGCGGGATAGTGAACGGCGACGGCGGCCACGGCCAGCGGATCGCCCTTGCGCAGATCGAACCGACTCGCGAGGCCCAACTTCTTTCGCACACCCACCGACAGCAGGCCGCAGTGGACGAACACGGCGCGCCGGTGCCGCTCCGCCGCTCGACACACCTCCGCCACGCCCTCATCATCCAACGAGTAACCGTGCATGGCGGGAAAGAGGCACGCGGTCCGCAAGCCTAGCTCGCCGAAGGCGCGATCGATTCTCGCGGTCGTCTCGGGCGCCCTGGGATTGAACATGAAGGCGCCAACGAAGCGGCTCGGGTGACGAGCGGCCACCGCGGCGACCGATGCCTCGTCGCCCGGCACGCTGGCGATCAGCATGGCGCGCGCGACGCCGTGCCGATCGAGCTCGCCGGCCCACCGGTCGGCGAGCACCGCATCGGTTCCTGGTGCCTCCCAGCCCAGCACTGCAGGGAGCGCCTCCGCGGCGTCAGTCGACGCGGGCGGCAGATCCTTTGCCAGCGTCCTGAAGAAGCCGGCCGAGAAGAAGTGGCAGTGGCTATCGCAAACGATCATCGTGGCTCATGTTAATCCTTCAGCACACGCTCCCCAATTTCGTCAGCCGCCAATGCCCAGGACTTTCAGCACCTTGTCGCCAAGCTTGACGAACTTGAACATCGCGGCAGTCGGCCAGCGGCGGACCTGCAGGTACCACGCGGTCGTGGTCTCGAAGAACCTGTAGAGCTCACGCAAACGTTCCATCGTGTACGCATCGGTCGCTTTGTCCTCGACGTCGTGGATGCATTCGTGCAACACCCGCATCGTCGGATCGAACTCGCGCTTCTTGCGCTCGTCCAGGACGACGCGGAACATTTCCCACACGTCTTTCATGCTCTCGAAATGGTCGCGCTTGTCGTCCACAACGTGGACGAGCTTCACGATGCCCCAGCTCTGCAGTTCTTTGAGGCTGGTGCTGACGTTGGAGCGAGCCACACCGAGCGTATCCACGATGTCGTCGGCGTTCAGGGGTTTGGGTGAGATGTACAGCAGCGCGTGCACCTGGGCCACCGTGCGGTTGATGCCCCAGCGCGTGCCCATTTCCCCCCAGTGGAGGATGAACTTCTGTCGCACCGGCGAGAGCCTGTTCGGTATGTCAGTCATTTCTGTTATTACAGAATATACAGACAACATAGACGGCTGTCAACCGCGGCTTGACAACTTCTTGCGGCGTGCCTAGAGTGTCACTGTATTAGTTCAGTAGCACAGTTGAGCACCGGATGACGCCCTGTATGACCATGTTCCTTCGCCCCAATCCCTCGTCGGGAGTTCCCATCTACCGCCAGTTGATGGACCAGATGGAGAATGCCCTGGAATCGGGCGCGCTCCGGCCGGGCGACCCGCTGCCCGGCATCCGTCGCCTGGCGGAGGCGCTCGTCATCAACCCCAACGCCGTCGCCAAGGCCTACCGCGAGCTCGAGCAGGACCGCGTCATCACGGTGCGCCAGGGCGCCGCCACGGAGCACGCCTTCGCGCACGAGTGTGCCGAGCGATCTCGCCCGGCCGTCCGACGGACGTCGGCGCGCGACGCGGCCATCGAGAACAGCCGGCTCATGGCGCAGGCTGCCGCCGACGCGGCGCACCGCCTGGCGAGCGATCGAGAGCTGAACAGCGCGCGCGAGGTTCAGGAGCGGCTGTTTCCACAGACCTATCCGTCCGTGGCGGGCCTCGACTATGCCGGCGCCTGCCGGCCGGCCCTCGGTGTCGGCGGCGACTACTACGATTTCATCCGGCTCTCCGATACCGAGCTGGGCATCGCCATCGGCGACGTCTCCGGCAAGGGCATCGCCGCCGCGCTGCTCATGGCCACCCTCCGCGCGTCGCTGCGCGTGCAGACGATGCGCCGTGTGAGCGATCTGGCGGACCTGATGACGAGCCTGAATCGGCTCGTCTACGAAAGCTCCTCGGCGAATCGGTATGCCAGCTTCTTCTACGCCCAATACGACGCCTCCACCCGCTCGCTCGAGTACGTGAACGCGGGCCACCCGCCGCCGCTCGTCGTCCGGACGGCCGGCGATCGGCGCGACGTCCTGCGTCTCGACCCCAGCGGACCGGTCATCGGCCTGATGCCGGAGTGTTCCCCGGCGTGTTCCTTTGTCCAGCAGCGCGTGACGCTTGAAGCCGGCGACGTGCTCGTGCTCTTCACCGACGGCATCAGCGAAGCGATGAACGCGGCCGGCGAGGAATGGGGAGACGAGCGCCTGCTGCAGGTCGTCGACGCGAATCGCGCGCTGCCGGCACGTAAGCTCATCGATCGCATCATGCGCACGTCCGACGAGTTCGTCGCCGGCGCCGCGCAGTTCGACGACATGACGCTCATCACGGCCCGAGTGACATGACGGCGCTTCTTCGGCCCAATCCCTCGTCTGGTGTTCCCATCTACCTGCAGCTGATGGAGCAGGTGAAGCACAGCATCGAAACGGGCGCGCTTCGTCCGGGCGAGCAGCTGCCCGGCATTCGTCCGCTGGCGGAGGAACTCGTGATCAACCCCAACACGGTGGCCAAGGCGTACCGAGAGCTCGAGCACGAAGGGATCATCGAGCTCCGGCACGGCGCCGGCGCGTTCGTCTCCGCCAACGCGCAGGCGAAGAAACTGACCGACAGACTTCGCGCCGGGCAGGCCATCGTCGCGGCGGCGATGGAGCGGCTGCGGGCGCGCGGCGTGACCGACGAGGAGATCCGGCGGTTGTTCGAGGCTGAGCTGGCGGGCCTCGCCACGCCGGAAAAACCACCGAAGGCAGGAGGCCATCGTGACTGATGCGTTCGCCATCGAAACAGTCGAGCTGAAGAAGGACTACGACGGCGTCGAGGCCGTGCGCGGCTTGAACCTCCAGGTGCCCGCGGGTTCCATCTTCGGATTCCTGGGAAAGAACGGCGCCGGCAAGACGAGCACGATCAAGCTGCTGATGGGTATGGCGCGCCCGACGAGCGGGCGGGCGCGCGTGTTCGGCCTGGCAGCCGATGCGCCAGAGGCCAGCGTCGAGATCCGCCGCCGCACGGGATTCGTCAGCGAAGACCGGGATCTCTACGGCTACATGACCGTGGCCACCATGATCCGGTTCACCGCGCGGTTTTTACCCCCGCTGGAGCGGCGAGCTGGAGCAGCGCTACCTCCGCGTGTTCGAGCTCCCGCTCGATCGGAAGGTCAAGGCGCTCTCGCGCGGCATGCGCAGCAAGCTCGCGCTGCTGCTGGCGCTCAGCCGGGGCGCGGACCTGCTGATCCTCGACGAACCGACGGCGGGACTCGACCCCGCCGTGACCGAAGCGGTGTTGCAGGCGCTCGTGAAGCACGTGGCCGGAGAAGGGATGACCGTGTTTTTCTCCTCGCATCAGATTGCCGAAGTGGACCAGATCGCCGACCACATCGCGATCATCGACAACGGCCGCACGGTGGTGGCAGGCGCCCTCGACGACATTCGAGAGCAGTACCGCCGCGTGCAGCTGGTGTTCGACGGCGCCGCGCCGGAGGCCGCAT
The DNA here is from genome assembly GCA_963755195.1 of uncultured Acidobacteriota bacterium. GTDB lineage: Bacteria > Acidobacteriota > Vicinamibacteria > Vicinamibacterales > CAVVIG01 > CAVQJU01. Next base: position 567,321 of record CAVWIZ010000008.1, read on the forward strand.
TCCGCGCACCCGGCGTCGTGCGGGTGCGGCGCGAGGGCCGCGTGCTCACCGTGCTGTCGAGCGCCGGCGCCGAACGAGTCATCGACGAGGCGCGCGCCCTCAATCCGGTGTCGGTGGACGTCGTCCCCGTGACGTTGAAAGAGATCTTCCTCGAATCTGTGGCGACGGAGAACTGACATGCTGTGGTACAAGGCGTGGCTCGAAACGCGCTGGCGGTTTCTTATCGGTCTGGCGCTGCTCGTGTGCTCTGCCGCCGGTATCGTGTTGTTCTACCCCAGGGTGGTGCGCGAGCTGCTGCCGCTCGTGCCGAGCGCGGACGTGGGCGGCGTGATCGGCGGGCAGATCAGAGAGACGGCGGATCTGTTCCGCACCTATCGCGGATATGTCTGGGCCCAGTGGTTCCGCCAGAACCTGGCACAGATGTGGACCATCTTCGCCGTGCTGCTCGGTACGGGCGGCTTGCTCAGGCAGGCGTCTCGGGGCGGGGCGCTGTACACGTTGTCGATGCCGGCCTCGCGCACGCAGTTGCTCGGTGTCCAGGCCGCAACCGGTCTGGTGGAGTTGTTCGTGCTGGCCGTCGTTCCTTCGCTCGTGTTCCCGCTGCTCTCGCCGCTTGTCGGGCAGACCTACGGCATCGGAGACGCACTGGTTCATAGCGTTTGTCTGTTCATCGCGGGCTCCGTGTTCTTCAGCCTGGCGTTTCTGCTGTCCACCGTCTTCAGCGACATGTGGCGTCCGGCACTCATCACCATTTGCGCGGCCTACGCGCTCGGGTCTTTCGAGCAGATCTTTCATGACGCGCTGCCTCTCAGCCTTTTTCACGTCATTGGCGCGGAGAGCTATTTCCGCGGCAGCGGCGTGCCGTGGATCGGATTGCTCGCCCGCGTCGCCGTGTCAGCAGGGCTGCTGTACGGCGCCGTCATCAACATCTCGCGCCGGGATTTTTGAAGGGAGAATGGTCATGCATCTGCTCCGTCGAACGTCGCTCGTCGCCGCGCTGCTTCTGGCCTCCGCGCCTTTCGCGCGCGCGCAAGCCCCCGTCGATCCCTCCGGTCATTGGGAAGGATCTGTCCAGATTCCCGGCAGACCCGAGCTCCCCTTTGAAGTCGATCTCGCCAAGTCGAGCGCCGGAGAGCTGACGGGCGCCATCACCGTCGCCGACACGAAGGGCCTTCCGCTCGCGAAGGCCGCCGTGGAAGGCCGCGCGATCTCTTTCTCCGGCCGCTCGGATCAACCGTTCAACGCCGTGATCTCGGAGGACGGCAAGCGAATGTCCGGCAACGCCACCTTGAGCGGCTACTCGCTTCCCTTCACCATGAGCCGAACGGGAGACGCGAGGCTTGACCCGCCGCCCCTGAGCGGCGCGGTCGGCAAAGAGCTCGAAGGCGTCTGGAATGGCGCGGTGCAGGTCAACGGGACCGCGATGCGTGTTGTCCTCACCATCACGAATCAGCCTGGCGGCAAGGCCATCGGCCGCGTCGTCAGCGTCGATGAGGGCGGACTCACCGTGCCGATCGTGGTCACGCAGAAGGGAACGAGCGTGAGCTATGAGCAGAGAGGCGTCGCCGGCTCCTACGCTGGGACGTTGAACGCTGAAGGGACGGAGTTGACCGGGACGTTTTCGCAGGGCCCGGCGGGCCTGCCCCTGACCTTCCGGCGCGCGGCGAAGTAGGCACGTCAGGGAGGAGAGGAGGCGCAAAATGATTCCGATCATTCTCGTCGTGTGCACAGCCCTAGCGGCGGCCACTTGGGCCGGTGCGGCGATACGCGCTCGGCGGCGAGCGGCTTGCGATGTGACGCGCCCTCCAGGACCGGCGGAGACCAGGGGCCTGGTATGGGTGGTCGGGGCGTTCCTGATTTGCCCCTGTCACCTGCCCCTCACGCTGGGCCTCGCCGCCACGCTGCTGGCGGGTACGGCGGCGGGCGCTCGGTTGGGCGAGCATCCGTTCATCGCGGGAACGGTCCTCACCGCGGCATGGGGCGCGGCCACCTGGCACGGGCTTCGGTTGCTGCGCCGGTCCGAGGCCGGTCAATCGACCAGCATCAAGGAGAGGTGAGGGCCACATGAACTGCTTCACGCACGGCCGGAGTGCGGCGGTTGGGATCTGCGCGCTCTGCCAGAAAGCGGTGTGTCACGAGTGCGTGTCACGAGACACACCGCGTCTCATGTGCAGCGTCTGCGCCGCGCGCGGGGGCGTGGCCGGATACCCGTGGTTTGGCTGGAGCGGGTGGTACGGGTTCTCGTTTGAGTACAAGTCAACGACGACCATCGGCGGGTGGCCGCTCGTCCATGTGTGCGGTGGCGTCGATCCGGTCACGATGCGCCCGCGCGTCGCCATGGGCGTGGTGGCGATCGGCAACATCGCCGTCGGCGGACTGGCGATCGGAGGACTGGCCTGCGGCCTGGTCAGTGTGGGTGGCGCCTCGGTCGGCCTGCTGCTCGCCGTGGGCGGCCTCGCTCTGGGGCTTGGCGTCTCGGTGGGCGGAGTCGCGGTGGGATCGATCGCCATCGGCGGCGCGGCCCTGGGCTTCGTCTACGCGATCGGCGGGGGCGCCTTCGGCCCGGCGGTTGTCGATGGCCTGCGCTGCGACGAGGCCGCCGGCGCCTTTGCCCGGCGCTGGTTCAACGCGATTCCGCCCAGCTGTCGATGACATGCCACAAGACCAGTAGCGCGGGGCTTTGGTAATTATCCCTTTCACAAAACCAGCCATCTACTTGCTAATCCCCTGTCGGATAACCGCTTACGGCCTGATTACCGTGGCTTGTACAACAGCTGCTCGACCTTGGCATTCAAAGAGTAGATTCGGCCGGCGATCTTGCTGGCTGTGCGGTTTTGCATTCGGCTGACCGTATAGGCCACGGTTCCGATGTCGTATGATTTTCCTTTGTATGGCGATTCGTGGCGCATCAGATCGCCCCAGATGCTCTCGAACTCTGCCTTAAGATCGCCGGGAAGGACACCAGCTGGTACACAAGCGAGAGAGGGAGCAGAGGCATTCAAACGGCTCTTCGCGTCACCTTCCCCGATGACAAGCTCCCGTATTGCTTCTCCGAGCTTTTCACTGGCATAGGCTAAGTTCACTCGTCCTCTCCGTCTTCGTCCGGATCCGGATTCTCAGCGAAATGTTGAGCAAAGAAGTCGCGGAAGCCCACCGGTTCCTGCCCGGCTGCAACCGCTGAGTCCCACTGTGCTTGCCACTGAGCGACCAGAGCGTCGTCCTTTACAAATCGGGCTACATGCTTTTCGTCTCGCCAAACCAGATCGCTCGAAGATAGTTCCTGCCAACCCACATCAAGGTCTTGGTGTTGCGGACATCGCTCGCGAGCAATGAATCTGACGCCGACAAAGGGCCAGTCAAGGCGTTCGTCTCCCTGACACCCACACCTGAGACGAGCAGCCACAACCTGCATGCCTCTATCGCTTTCTCTGAGTCGCGTTCTTGTTCCGTCTCTTCTTATCCTTAGCCTTGTCGCCCGCTGGTGGCGGGGGGCGTTTGAGCAGCGCCGACAGCGCCTCATCCACCGTGAGAGGGGCGAGCGAGAGCGTCGTCTTGGTGTCCTCGCGCTTCTTGGTCATGCGCTGAAATTCGCCTTAGCGTTGGTACCTTCATGTTCAGAAGGCCAGCCGCATCACGCAGTTCGAGCTTGCCGTGATTGACATCGTCCAGAACCGCCTCGGTGAAGCGCGGCCCCATCCGCGTCAGAATGTTCTTGTAGTAATCACCGCCACCAGACTTGTCCTTCTTCCGGCGGGCGAACTCGTTCTTCTTGATGTCGTTGTACTGTTGCAGGTTGATCTCGTTCAGCTCTCTCGCTCGCCGCAGCGTGACGTAAGTGCTTACCCAGAAGCGCTTAGCCAGCCGCTGCACCTTCATCTCGGCTGATTGCGTGATGCCTTTCCATTCATTCAGGAACTCCTTTTGCGGAACAAGCACTTCCGCCGCGACGTGATTACAGAACTCCTCGACGTTGTTGCGTTTGGCTTCGTCAAGTTCGTCAGGATTGGCAATGGCCGATTCACCAATCCACAGATGGGCGAGTTCGTGAGCGAACGTGAAGACCTGCGAGGCCTTGAAGTCGGCGGAGTTCACAAAGACCACCGGCGCGACCGGATTGGCAATCGCAAAACCGAGCAGTTCGGTCGGCTGAAGTCTGCGGGTCGAAATGTTGCCAACAACGCCGCTACGCATGACGAGGATGCCGTTGGCCTCGGCGCGACGGCTGAGGATGGAAAGGTAATCGCTCCACGTGGACGCCGACTCTCGAACGGCGACGCTGATACCTATCCGCGTCCGAATCGCGTCCGCTACATCCTCGACCCTATCCTTCGTTTTAAAGCTGCCAATGAACTTAAGGGGAGGCGAACCGGAGTCCTTCTGGTGGTCTATAAACCAATCCTGCTTAACCAGGATGTCGTTCAAGAGCTCTAGAAGATCCGCGCTCGGCTTGTAGGCGTGATCGAACCCGCGAAAATCAGGAAGGGGAAGATCAACACTCGGCGGTTGCGACAGATACAAGAAGCCAAACGGAATGTGGACGAGTTTCGCTAGCTTCTGCGCGGTCGAGAAGGAGGGATACGGGCCGTTCAGCTTTTGCCATCCTTCAAGCAGCGAGAGATCGACCTTGAGCTTTTCCGCAATCGTTGCAGGCGCAAGTCGACTGCGCTTCAACGCCCACGTGATGAGCGCACGGGTGACGTACGCGACGTCCGACGTGTCGCCCTTCTTGCCGTTGCCATTCGTCGCGTTCGCTTTTTGCGTCTTCGGCTTCGCCATTGATGCGGACTCTCCTCATGATAGACTTCGAGTGAGCCCGTCTCCACGAATCGACAGTTCCCGCTATCGATTCGAAAGTCTCGCAATGAACCGCTTACTCTACTTCATCAAACGGCAGCTTCTGTTGACATCCGCCCCTCGGCCCAACCGAGGGGGGCGGATGGTCCTGCCGCTGGTCACTGGAATCTAGTCGGTAAGGGGTTCGAGTCCCCTGTCCTCCACCTTTTCGCCGCTTGTAATGCCACGGTCCCGGCTGTCGATACGCCGCGATCAGCCCCGCACTGGCGGCCCTGAAAGGGCCGCCCTGCCGAGATTTTTCACTCTTAGCGCAATCCGGCGGCCTGCACGAAGTACCGATAGCTCACCCAGTCGTCACCGCAACTTCGATCGTTTTCGATATGGAGGAGCGTGGCGCCCTCACCGGCGATGAGCCCGGCAACCGAGTTGACCGGCACGCCGTACATCGGGAACTCTCCCGGATCGTCAACGTCCATCCTGGCGCCCGCCGCCCCCGGCGCTACGTCAGGTCGACCATGAGGCGCTGTCACAAGCCCGGCCGGCGCGTTCTCTCGCGACCCGTGTTCCGCCGCCGGCACTGAAACCGCGTCGTCTTCCCCGACCCGAATGGCCAGCCTCACGACTTCGGAGCCCCGATCGTGGAACCAGAGCACCCCCTCGTGGGCCACGTCGACTTCGCACTGATACTCCCCCGGATTCGGCGGCGCGTTGATCACCAGCGATAGACGGCAGGTTTCTCCCGCACGCAGCGTCGGGGGTAGCCGTGTTCGGCCGTCATCTCGGGCCAGCATCCGGTTTCCGGCGCCATCGAGCCAGTGATCGCCGACGCTTGAAACGCCGTAATCGCGCTGAATCCAGTCGAACAGGCTGATGTTGGTGACTTCCACCTGCAGCGTGATTTGGCCGCCAGGTCTCACGGCACGCGGCATGCCGGCGACGCGCAGCGACGCTCGATACGCATCGTCCGGCATCGGTTTGACGACCGATTCCAGCGGGCGATTCTCCGCCCGCCGGTGATGTGAGGGCAATTGAAAGACGGCGATGCCCGCCGGCGTCAGCACGCGGAGGAATTCACGAATGTACGAACAGGCGATCTCCGGCCGGACATGCTGCAGGACGATGCTGCTCACGATGAAGTCGAACGAGTGGTCTTCGAAGGTGCGCAGGTCGGTTGTTTGATTGCAGACATACGACACGGTCTGCGGACACTGGTTGAGCCGTGTCGCGAGATCCACCATGCACGATGAGACGTCGACGCCGACGACTCGAGCGAAATGTGGCGCGAGCGCCTGCGTCAGACGGCCCACGCCGCAGCCGAAATCCAGTGCCGCCCCACGTTGCCGTACAAACTCCTGGGCGTCCAGCTCATACAGGAGAGCCTCGATTTCGCGAACCCCGGTCTCAAAGAACCTGGCGACGTCCCACTTGCCGTCCCGCTTCGTCGTGTCGGAGAGGATGGCCCAGAGCGGATCGCGCTGTGCGTGTCGGTCCCAGTAAGCCCTGCTGTCCTCGAGGAGGTCGCTCATGAATCGACGCGTATGCTATCACCGCCCTGCCTGGCCATCGGGGTGCCACTCCGCCGCGGCCGGCAATCGTGGTATGAACCGTTCCACATGACGACCACTGGAAGCCTGCGCAGAACCCTCGGCCTCTGGAGCTCGATCGGACTGGTCGTCGGCATCACGATCGGCTCGGGAATCTTCCGGACGCCGGCCGCCATCGCCCGGCTCCTGCCAGACCCGGGCGTGATGCTGGGGGCGTGGGTCCTTGGCGGGCTCATCACGCTCTGCGGCGCCCTCTCGGTGGCCGAGCTTGCCGCGACGCTGCCGGAAACGGGCGGCTTCTACGCCTACCTGCGCGAAGGCTGGGGACGGCCGGTCGCCTTCCTCTTCGGCTGGTCCGAGCTCGTCCTCATTCGAGCGAGTGCGCTCGGCGGCATGTCGATTGTGTTCGGAGAGTACGGGCTGAGGACGTTCGGCGTGGACGCCACCGCCCATCCTGTCGCCGCGCGGTGCCTGGCGGCCGGAGCCATCGCCTGCGCCGCGGCAGCCAACATCTTCGGCGCCAATATCGGCGCCTTCATTGTCGGATGGTCCACGGCGGCAAAGTGTGCGGCGCTGGCGCTGCTCGTCGGCAGCGCGTTCGCGCTGGGCGGCGGCCATGGCGCCACAATGGACCACTTCTACGCCTCGCCCTCGGCCGGAGCCGCCATCGGCGCAGGCAGCCTCGGGCTGGCGCTCGTCAGCATTCTGTGGGCCTACGACGGGTTTGGCGACGTCTCGTTCGCCGGCGGAGAGGTGAAAGACCCGCAGCGCAACCTCCCGCGAGCCATTGTCTTCGGGACGCTGGCCATCATCGGCCTCTACGTCCTCGTCAACGCCGCCTATCTGTACGTCCTGCCGCTCGACGCCATCGGCCGGTCGCCGCTCGTCGCCGCCGACGTGATGCAGGCGTTGTTCGGCCGCTTGGGCGTGGTCCTGGTGTCGATGTTCGTCATGATTTCATCGTTCAGCTCCGTGAACGGCGGCATGCTTGCCGCTCCACGCGTCTTCTTTGCCATGGCGGACGACGGGCTGTTCTTCAAGGTGCTGGCGAGCGTCCACCCGCGCTTCAACACGCCGTACATTGCGATTCTGCTGTCGGCGATGCTCGGAATGGCACTGGTGATGAGCCGGAGCTTCGAGGCGCTGACCAATACGTTCGTCCTCGCCATCTGGCCGTTCTATGCGCTGAGCGTCGCGGCTCTCTTCCGGCTCCGCAAGCGGCGTCCGGATCTGGCGCGTCCGTTCCGCGCTGCCGGTTATCCGCTCGTCCCGGCCGTCTTCATCGCGGCCGTCGTGTGGTTCGTGATCAACGCGCTCATTACGGATCCGATCCCAACCGCCGCAACTTTTGCGCTCATCTTCGCGGGTCTTCCGGTGTTTATGATCTTTTTTTCGTCAAAACGTGCAGGATCTCGTTGACGCATCGCGAAACGACTGCTACCCTTCAAAGCATAAGCCGATGAGGCACTCTAAGGAGCTTTGAAGATGGATGTACACGAGCCGCGAGTGCGGCGTAGAGGTTTCTTCCTGCACTCGGCAACCGACGCCCCCGAGCAGGACAGCGGTGAGCACGACAACCCCGAAGGTTTCACGGTCCGCGTTCGTACGAGTTCCTCCCCCAACCCCCGACGGTTCACAGGCGGCCGCCAACCGCGCACTGAAGCGCGGGGCGATAGCTCACGCCCGGAGATTAGATCAGGGAGCGTGACTGGCAGCCGTCAACGGGCACACTTGCCCCGCTGATCCAGCTCGCGCAGGGAGAGACGAGAAACGCGACGACCGCCCCGACCTCTTCGGGGCGGCCAAACCGCCCAAACGGCAGTTCTCTCGAGACGAAATCCGTAATCCCGGCAGGATCTTCACGCTGCCGGCGATCCCACGATCCCCCCGGAAACAGAATCGACCCCGGCGCCACGCTGTTGACCCTGATGTTGTCGCGGGCCAACTGCTGCGCCATCGACTTGGCGAGGCTGATCTCGGCCGCCTTGACGGCGTTGTACGTCATCCGTCCGCCCGACTCCCTCCCATAGATCGACGCGATCATCACAATCGAGCCGCCGCCCCGACGCCGCATATGGGGGACGGCCATCCGCGAGGCGCGAATGGCGGGAAAGAGCGTCTGATCGAACGCTTCCTGCCACTGGGCGTCGGTGGTATCGGTAATCCCCGCGCCCCTGGCCAGACCGACGTTATTGACGAGGATGTCAAGCCCGCCGAACGTCTCCACCGTCCGCATGACGATGTCGGCGACGCCCTTGTCGGTGGCCAGGTCGGCCTGAATGGCCAGAATCCGCTCGTTTCCCCCGGGCAGGGTCCGAAGCTGGCCCACCGCCTCAGCCAGGCCGGCTTCTCCCCGGGCGCAGATAGTCACGTTGCAGCCTTCCGCCAGCAGGGCGCGGGCGGTGGCGAAGCCGAGGCCGCGAGTCGAACCAGTGACAATGGCAGTCCGGTCCGTGAGCTGCAGATCCAAACTCAGCGTCCTCCGCGACCCGTCAGGTCGTTGAGCGACCAGTCGAACGGCGCAAATTGGACGCGAAACGCGTTCATGGCCAGGAACTCACGTTCGCTGGGGAGGAGCCTGGGTTCGACAAACGCGAGCACGGCCCGCTCGATGGGGCTGCGGCTGGCAAACGCGTCGGCGGCGGAGCCCGCGTAGGCCGCCGAGAATTCCTTTTCCCGCCACGAGAAGATCGGGCTGGCCGCCAGACTCTTGTTGGCGCGGTCGACGTGGACGCAGACGAATCGAGTGGCGCACTCGGCGGCGACCTCGCTCAGCTGTGTCTCGAGCCGTCCTGGCAGGAATGCCTCGCTGCGCAGCCGTCCGCTGCCCACCGCGCCCCGGCCAAGGGCGAGGTACACGCGTGGATCGCGGAACTCGGGCAGGACTTTCTGCTCGATGTCGTCGAGGGTCAGCGACCGGCCGGCCACGCGATGAGGAATCCGATCGAACGCACCGGGCACCTGTCGCACGCTGTGCTGCGGGTAGTTCGGGGACCGCGTCTGAATTGGATAGTGATCGATGACCGTGCGCAGGACGAGCGCGTTGTAGGCGTTCAGCCAGAATGCGACCTGCCCATCACGCGACAGGCTGCCGACGTTCGCGGCGCCAAGCTGGTTGATGTAACCGTCGAGCTTGCCGCGTTCGGCCTTCAGCGCGCGGTAGTACACGAAACCGCCGCGGACGTACACGTCGAGCAGCTCGTCGAGCACGGCATGCTGCCCGCTCTCTCTGGCAGCTTCCTGCGCCGAGGGGACCGCGATGGCGGCCAGCGAGACGATCAAAACGCAGCGCGTGAGCGCGCGCAACATACTCACTCTCGTCCAAAGGCGACTATACCCGATGCTCGAGGAACCGCGCGAGCGCGTCATTGAAGAGCCCAGGCTGCTCCATGTTTGACATGTGTCCGGCGCCTTTGATCACGACCAGCTCCGACCCGGCGATGTCGCGGTGCAACTGTTCGCTGAGCGGCGGGGGCGTGATGGCGTCTTCGTCGCCGACGAGGACCAGCGCGGGACATCGAATGGTGGACAGCGTCGGCGTGGAGTCCGCCCGCGTCATCAGCGCCGCCAGGGCGCCGGTGATCGAGTCGACCGAGTTGGCCGTGATCTGCTTCCTGACGAGCTCGACGACTTCCGGCCGCGAACGACGGGTCGTGTCGCCGACGAGCTTCGGCAGCAGCGCATCCGCAATCGCCGCCGCCCCTTTGTCGCGCGCGAGCTGCTGCATGCCCTGGCGTCCCGCGACAGCCTCGGGCGCGTCGCCTTGCGACCTGGTGTCGGCCAGGACGATCGCGCGAAAGTAGCCCGGCACGTGGCGGAACAGCGCGAGCGCGATGTAGCCGCCCATCGAGAGCCCGGCGATCACGACGTTCTCGAGGTGCAAGGCGTCGAGCAGGTCGATGGTGTCGGCGGCGTAATCGTCGATGGAGGTGGCCGGCGGATCGCCCGCGCCGTCGCCGAACCCCCGCAACTCGGGGGCGACGATGCGCCAGCCGCCCGCCGCGAGCGGGAACTGGGGCTCCCACATCGTCGGGTTGAGCGGAAAGCCGTGAATGAGGACGAGCGTGCCCGCCGGCCGGCCAGAGCCGGCAGCGGGCACGTCAAGATAACGAAGTCGGCCGATTTTCGGCACGGGCGTGGACTCCAGGCTGCGGCGGCTACCTGCCGCGACCGCCCGGCGCACCGCGGCCACGCTGGAAGAGCTCGGTCGTGGGAGGCACGAGGCCCTTGAGACGCAGGTAGACGGTGCCGATGCCGTACATCTCGCTCCCGTGCGTCAGCACGCCCAGAAGCGCGGTGGCCCGCGACTGCTGACCGCCGCGGCCGTTCGAAATCATCTCTGCCGCCGTTTGGTCGGTCAGCGACGAAAACACGTCGTCGCAGTAAGCAAACGAGTCGGCGACGGCCTTCACCACGTCGGCTTTCATCGTCAGCATCTCAAAGCTCGGCTGGCCCTGGCGCGGGTTCGGCGCACCCTTGGCGCCCGAGCACTGGCCGAACTGGGCGTCGGCCACGTGACCCCAGAGCTGGCCGTAGCCGCGGATGTCGGGCGTCGGCTTGAAGAAGTAGTCGGCTTCAGGCATCTTTGCGGCCGACATCGTCACACTGGTCTTCAGCTGGCCGTAGGCGCGCTGCAGGCCGGCGGCTGTTCCCACTGGCGCAGGAGTCAACCCCTGAGCGGCGGCAACCGAGGCGACCAGAATGGTTCCTGAAAACACACACAAGGCACGCGTCATGCTGAGCTCTCCTTCACAAAGGGCCAGACACTCGGATCATACGACACGGCCGCTCGAACCGTTACGCGTTGAGCCGCGCGTACACGTCGCCCGATTGGCCGGGTTGCTGCGGCGTTTCCGGGCGTTCCAGGCGGGCGACCAGATCCTCACCGCTCAACCAGGATGACGAGGCTAGACGGTACGACTCACCTGCCGACCAGTTGAAGCGGTACGACCCCAGCAAGCCCAGGCGGCGAACGCACGCCCGCACCTCATCGACCGCGCCAGGCACGTACTCAAACGACACCGCGCGCACGGGCTGCGTCAGACCGGCCAGAACGGCAGGCTCGGCGCCCTCCACGTCGATCTTGACGAAGGCGGGCACACCACACCGGGCGATCAACAGATCGAGGGTGGTGGTCTCGATTTCGATGCGGCGATTCCAGCGCACGCCGCCAAAGCCCGGTTCGCGCGCTCGAGCCTCGCGCCAGCCGGCCGCGAGCGTCGTCACCGTCGGCGTGCGATCGCTGATCGACAGCGACGCCCTTCCCGCCACGGCGCCCGCCGCCGCCTCCACCACCTCGACTCGCGGCGACCGCCCGAAGAGCGCACGGAGGAGGCGCGCGAAGTCCGGCTGCGGCTCGAGCGCGACGACCTGACAGCCGAGCGCGGCAAAGGCGCGAACGCGGTTGCCGGCATGCGCGCCGATGTCGAAGACGAGGTCGCCGGGCGCCACGAACTGCGCGTACAGCCGCCGGATGCGCCGCTGGCGCAGCGGAATCGCGTGGTAAATCGCAATCGAGCGCGCGATTCCCACGAGGCGGTCAACGCGACTCATCTCTTCGATTCATCCCCTGAGCGATCGCTATAATCGATACCCACCGTGCAGTCACCCACCAGCACCGCCGACGAGCGGCGCGCGGATCGCGCGTGGAACCTCACACTGGCCGCGGCCGGCGCCGCTGAGAGTCTGGCCGAAACCCTCGAGCCCACCGCATTCTCGTTGGGCGACGATGGTCGGCTCTACCCACTGCCGGCCGGCCATCCCGACGCATTGATTCTTTGGCAACCCGGCGCCGGATGGCGGTCGCTTCTATCCGCCGACGACGCGCGCCAGGCGCTGCTCGATCTCTATCTTCCCATCTGCAGCGCGACGACCGCACGGCCGATCACGGTCGGCCATCTGGGCCAGAGCCTCGACGGCTTCATCGCCATGCACACCGGCGAATCGCAGTTTGTCACCGGCCACGAGAACATTCTCCACCTGCACCGCATGCGCGCCTTGTGCGACGCGGTCGTCGTGGGCGCAGGCACGGTGGCGGCGGACAATCCGCAGCTCACGACCCGCCACGTGTCCGGCCCCAGTCCGCTGCGCGTCGTCTTCGATCCGAGCCGGCGGCTCGCCGGCGACTATCGAATGTTCAGCGACGGTGAAGCGCCGACGCTGTACGTCTGCGCCCGTGCGCTCACGGCGCCGGGAGAGACGCACATCGACCGCGCCACCGTCCTCGGGCTCGACGCGGACGCCATCGGCGGCCAGGTGGTCGAGCTTCTGAGCGTGCTGCGGGCGCGCGGCTGCCGGCGAATCTTCGTGGAAGGCGGCGGCGTCACGGTGTCGGCGTTCCTCGAGGCAAACCTGCTCGACCGCCTGCACATGGCCATCGCTCCGTTGATTATCGGCGACGGCCGGCCCGCGATTCGCCTGCCGCCCCGCGCCAGTCTCAGCGACTGCCATCGTCCGCAGTACCGCGTGTTTCGGATGGGCGGCGACGTGCTGTTCGACTGCGATCTGCGGTCGAACGGAAATCCGGACGGCGAGGCGCCACTTGACCAATCGGCGGTCGCGCGCGTCATCTAGGGCGCGAAACGCGTCCCAGGGCTGAAGGCTAAAGGGCTGATTCGCGCAGTCAACCGCCCTAGCCCTGAGCCCTTCAGCCCTCAGCCCTGACAGTTTCCAGGCCCCTACAGCCAGCCCGCGAGATCGTCGTGGCCCACCACGATTCGCGATCGGCCGGCGGCGACATGGGCGAGCCGCCGCTCTCGCCACCCGTCGAGCGCCGCAGTCTGCTCCGGCGCAATCGCCATCGCCGCATCCGCCCAGCCATCGATGAGTTGCCGCTGCAGGTCGTTCTCGCCTGTATCGAGCACCCAGTCGCTCCGCTCACGCTGCACGTCGTAGCCGGCAGCGGCAAACACGTGCGCGGCCGACTCCGAGGCGGCTGGTCCGAGCGCCGGGCCAAACCCCTTGTCGGTCCGCTGATGTCGATTCACCAGCTCGCGAACCGCCTCGTCTTCCGGTTCTGCCGGCGCGCACCGCACGTCGCCGTTGTAGGTGAGCGCAAAGAGCACGGCTGAACCTGCGTCGCGACACCGGCGAGCAAGCGACTCGAGCCAGCTCTGCGACACAAGGTCGAGCAGGGCCGATGCGGTCACGAGGTCGCGGCCCGCGCAGATGTCGTCCGCACCGGTGTTGTCAGGCGTGGCCCCGAAGGCGAGCGAGAGATCGACGGAGCGCGCTTCGATTCGACCCCGTGTGTCGATCTGCGCGACGGCTTCGGCCAGCAAGCCGCGATCGCGATCGACGAGAAGCCATTGCGGGCGGCCGGGCAGATACTCGGCGAGGTACCTGACGTTGGCGCCAGTGCCGGTCGCCAGATCCACGACCCGCACCTGGTCTAGACCCGCCAGGTGATCGGCGACCAGCCGCGCGAGCCGCGCGGACCGCGCCCGGGCATCCGCCGGTTCCCGAAGCGCCAGCCAATCAGCAGTGAATTCGCTCATCAGCCGGACACACGGGTCACAATCAGCGCGGCCCCGCCTCTTAGTCTGACGAAGACGGCGCAGCGCTCGACTGTTTCTCGATACGTCCGAACATATGGCCGCCGACTTTTCCGTGCTGCCATGTGCCGCCGTAGCGATCGCCATAAAAGAGGAGCCGGACGCTGAAGGTGCCCATCGAGGGAATGGAGAAGTCGGTGAGCATGATCATCGGGGTGTCGTCGAGCCACCGCATCGTGACGGTGACGGGAAGGGTGACGTCGGTGTCGCCGTAGCGAATGCGCGCGTTGAAGCGCCACCGGTCGTCGCCGACTTTTTCGACGCTCGAAATGTCGTAGCGGTCTGGACGAAGCCCCCGATCCTCGCGGCCGGCGACCGTGAAGAAGCCGACCATTGTCGATCCGCGCAAGCGCTCGCTGAACTGTCGCTCCAGTTCCGGCAGCGCTGCCGGATCGACTTTCGCCCCGATGCCCATCGTGGCGACGAGCCAGCCGGCGCCAAACATGACGATCAGGAGGACGACGATCGTGCCGAACGAGAGCATCCGTCTGATGATCGACATGGGCGGTAGGTTGCCTTAGCGCAATCGGTACGTCAAGCTGCGACTGACATGCCGACGACTTCACCCACGCTGCAGGCGACCTCGGCGGCCGCGCCACGCGTCTACTATGGGTGGGCCGTGCTGCTCGTCGCTGCCGCGGCCATGCTGGGCACGCTGCCGGGGCGCACGCAAGGCCTCGGCTTGATCACCGAGCCGCTGCTCGCCGACCTGCGACTGGGTCGCGTCGACTACGCAGCGCTGAATTTCTGGGCGACTATCGTCGGATCCGCGGGCGCCGTAGGGATTGGACACGTGGTCGACCGGCTGGGTAGCCGCCTGGTGCTCACGCTCGTCTCGCTGTCGCTCGGTCTGGTCGTGTGCGCGATGAGTCAAACCTCGTCGTTCATCGGCCTCGCTGTCTGGATCACGCTGACGCGCGCCCTGGGTCAGAGCGCACTCTCCGTCGTCAGCCTGACGATGGTTGGCCAATGGTTTGTGCGGAAAATCGATACGGCGATGGCGACGTTCAGCCTCGTGATGAGCATCGGCTTCATGATGGCGTTCCCGGTGGTGGGATCGCTCGTCCAGCAGTGGGGCTGGCGCGCCGCCTGGCTGACCATCGGCATCAGTTTGATCGCGGGGCTCGCTCCGTTGGGATGGGCGGTCGTGAGGCGAGGTCCGGAGGTCTGCGGCCTTCTCCCCGACGGCGAGGCAGCCGGGTCGGTCGCGGACCGGCAAGCCATCGAAACCGCCGCGAGCGCGGCGGATGGTTATTCGTTGACCGCGGCGCTGTTGACGCCTGCCTTCTGGGTGTTCGCGACGGGGACTGCCCTCTACGGTCTAGTCGCGTCGGGAATCGGGCTGTTCAACGAGTCGATCCTCGCCGAGCGGGGTTTCGGCGCGGACGTCTACTATCAGACGCTGGTCGTCACGGCGATGACCGCCCTTGCCGGCAACTTCCTCGGAGGCTGGCTCGCGATGACGCGTCCCGCTCGGACGGCTCATGGCGGTCTCGCTATTCGTGCTGACGATGGGTCTGGTCGTACTGCCGCACGTGGCCACGGGCGTTCAGGTGATGGCGTGGGCGATCGCCATGGGGCTCGGCGGCGGCCTCGTCATGGTGCTGTTCTTCAGCGTCTGGCCTCGATTGTTCGGCCGCCGGCATCTCGGGCGCATCCAGGGCGCGGCTCAGGCGCTTACGGTCGTCGCGTCAGCGCTCGGACCGTTGCTGCTGGCGTGGTGCGTCGAGTGGACCGGCAGCTACGCCGCGATGTTCCGGATCCTTGCCGCGATCATCGCCGTCGTCTGCGTCGCGGCGCTCGTCGCGCCCTTGCCGCCGTCACGGCCAATGACCGGGCGTACGTAGTGTCCGCATTCAGGCTCCACGAGCTCGACAGGCCGAAGACGCGTCCGCAGCGTCCTAACCGTGTGCGCCTCTGGGCCCCAGGATTTGTGTGTCTGGTGATTGCCGTTGCGATCGCGGCGCCCTGCGCACAACAACCCGCCGTCGTTTCCGTCGAGCGCATTCGCGCGGCGCTCGCGAAGCCGCCATCGCGTCTCACGCTCACGGAGCGTCCACCTGACTTCGTCGTGCACATCGAGGAGCGGCAGCCGTTGCAGAACGTGTTTGACTTGCCGCCGTGGGCGGAGCTGACGCCTTTCTTCGGCGGCGTCTCGGCGCGCCCGGACCCGTTCGCACCGATTGAGGGGGTCCCGCACAGAGTCGTGCCGCCGGCCGGCAGTATCTACACGCTCGGCGCGGCACGATCTCTGCCGGACAGTGTGCGCGCTCTGCGAAAGAGCGTGCTCGCTCCGAGTGCCCGCCGCGAAGCGCAACGCACGCTCGCCGACTACTGCGCGGCCCAACCCAACTACGGCGCAGCCATTCAGGTCTGCTCCACTCTGCCCCCCGTCCGGTAACGCCGACCAGCAGACGCTGGCGGTTTTCCCGCGTTCAAGCGAGGCGTCATGGGGGCTCAGCCGGAAACGCGAGTGAGCACGTCGGCCATCTTTTCCGCCGCGGCTTCCCACGTGGGCAGCCGTTCGCGCACGCGCCGAGCGCCTTCCGCGAGTCTCTCGCGAGTGCCGGTCGGCATGTCGTCCAGCACTTGGGTCAGCGCACGGGCGAGCGCGTTCACGTCGCCCGGCGGTACGACAATGCCCGCTTCGTCGCCGACTAGTTCCGGAATCGCACCCGTCGCCGTGCCGACCACCGGCAGGCCGCACGCCAGCGCCTCGGCCACCGCCATGCCGTAGCCCTCATAGTGCGTCGGCAGGACGAAGACGTCGGCGGCATCGTAGTACGGAGCGAGCCTCACGGCGTCCATTTCGCCAACGAGTTCGACGCGGTCTTCGAGGTCTTCGGCGCCGAGCAGCGCGCGTAGTCTCTCAGCAGTCGCCGCATCGCGGTCGAAACTCCCGACGCACGTCAAACGCCAGCGGCGCGACGGAATCGACGCGAGCGCGCGGAACAGGACGTCGTGCCCTTTTCGCGGGATCAGGGCGGCGACGCACAACAAGCTCACGACTTCGTTGCGCGATCCGCGCGCCAGGGGTGCGCGATCCGTCCCCGGCTCGACGACGGCGATGCGGTGTCGATCGACGCCGTAGCCGGCCAGCGCGCCGGCCGTGGCATGACTGGTCACAATCACCTGCCTGACCGCGGCCAGCGCCCGTCGCTCGCTCGCTTCAAGCTCGATGGCCAGGGACGCGTCGATGCCGGTTTCGCCGGCCAGCGGATGATGCACCAGCGCCACGAGCCGCAGCCGCGCGGCCTCATGCGCGGCCTCCTCCGGGAGAGCGCCCAGCGCGAGGCCGTCAACGAGCACGGTGGCGTCATCGGGAATTGAAGCGAGCACGCGCGCGGCTTCCTCACGGGCGAGCGCCGTCGGGCGGGGGAAGCTGTCGTCCAGCTGTCGTATGCTCACCGACCAGCCTCGAGCGGTCAGGCCAGCCACGATCCGCCGGTCGTAACCGTAGCCGCCGGTGAGGGTCTCGAGACGGCCGGGCACGACAAGGACGAGCGATTTCATTGAGAGCGCGGCTCGCTACGGCGCGGCGCTGAGCTCGCCGTCAAACGACGCCCAGGCGACGTGCGATTCGTGCAGTGTGACGCGCATGCTTTCAATCGCGCGCGCGCCACGCCCCAGGTCGCCGCGCCGGATGGCCGCGACGAGCGCGTCGAACACCACGCGCGCGAGAAACTCGGTGGTCGTGTTGCGCCCCTTGAACGCCGGCACATCGTCCAGGTTCCGGTAGTTCACGTCGGCCAGCGCTGCACGCAATGCCTCGGTCGCGCGGCCGATGTCCACGACGATGCCGTCCGGGTCGAGGTCGGGCCGGCGGAATTCGACGTCAACCACGTAGGTGGCGCCGTGCAGACGTTGCGCGGGGCCGAACACGTCGCCGTGAAAGCTGTGCGCGATCATGAGGTGATCCCGCACGCAGACGCTGTACATCTTGCACTCCTCTGAAACCTGAACCCTGAACCCTGAACCGTGAACCGTGAACCGTGAACCTTGCGTTATTCGTACCTCACGCGATGGCACAAGGCATCGCGCGAGCCGGCGGCAAGCTCCGCCATCACCTGCGGCAACGATTCAAACCTGGTTTCGCCGGTGACCAGCGCATCGAGCACAGGGTCGGCGAGCGAGGCGAGCGCGAATTGCATCCGACGGCGGGTGTCCCACCGCGCGCGCTGGCTGGAGGCGACGCTCCCCACCTGCGACGACTTGAGCGTCAAGCGCCGCGCGTGAAACGCCTGCCCGAGCGGAATCGGCACGACGTGATCGCCGTACCAGCTCATCTCGACGACCGTCGCTTCGAAGCCCGCGACGCGCAACGCGAGCTCGAGGCCTGCGGGCGATCCACTGGCGTGAATGACCACATCTGCTCCCTCGACAACCGTCTCCGGCGGAGCAAAGCGCACGCCGAGCGCGCGGGCGGAGGCGGCTCGCCGCGGATTGACGTCGACCAGCTCGACGTCACACCCATGAATGCGCCCGGCGAGCCATGCGACGAGACACCCCACCGTTCCGGCGCCGACGACAGTGATGCGATCGCCCAGCTGCGGCCGGGCGTCCCACAATCCGTTGATCGCGGTCTCGAGATTCGCGGCCAGCACGGCGCGCGCGGGGGGCACATCCTCCGGTAGCAGATGCACCGCCGCGGCAGGCACGACATAGCGCGTCTGGTGCGGGTAAAGGGTAAACACCTTGCGGTCGATGAGCTCGCGCGGACCCTGCTCGATCACGCCGACGCTCGAGTAGCCGTACTTGATCGGCCCCGGGAAGCTCCCCGGCCTGAAACGGCGCCCGCATGCGCTGGTACTCGCTCGCCGGCACGCGTCCGTTGAACACGAGCGCCTCGGTGCCGCGGCTGATGCCGCTGTACAAGGCGCGGACGACGACGTCGCCGGCCGATGGCGAGGGCAGCGTCTCCGCGCGGATCTCACCCCGGCCCGGGGCTGCAATCCAGAATGCCCGTGCGTCATCCGCCCTGGAAGTCATGCCGCACAATTCTGGAGCTTTTCTCGGGCGCGTTACAATCTCGAACGTGCCCCTGCGTGCGAGCGTGATCCTGACAAGCGCATTCAGCCTGATTGGCGTCGCCATCCTCGCGACGCTCGCGCGCGCCGGCCTTCCAGTGGGCGAACTGTACACGCTGAAAGCCACTGTTGTGCTGGCGATTGTGATGATCGTCGCCGCCAGCCTCGTGCGTACGCATCACCCCTTCTCCACTTTCGGCCCAGCCAACCGGCTGACGACGGCCAGAGCGGTGCTTGTGGCGCTCGTGGCGGGCCTGATTGGCGAGCCGAAGGTTCCCGCGATCGCGGCCGCCGCGGTCGCGGTCGCACTGATCGTGACGGCCCTCGACGGCGTGGACGGCTGGCTGGCGCGCAGAAGCCTCATGGCCAGCCAGTTCGGCGCGCGATTCGACATGGAAATCGACGCGCTGCTCATCATGGTGCTGGCGGTTCTGGCGTGGCAGCATGGAAAGGCAGGAGGATGGGTGCTGCTGTCGGGCCTGCTGCGCTACGCGTTCGTCGCGGCGGGGTGGCTCGCGCCCTGGCTCGCGCGTCCGCTGCCGCCGAGCCGCAGACGCCAGACGATCTGCGTCGTCCAGATCGTCGGCTTGTGCGTGGCCACGGCGCCGATCGTCAAGGCGCCACCGAGCGCCGTCGTGGCGGCCACGGCGCTGGCGGCGCTCGTCGGCTCGTTCCTGATGGACATCGTGTGGCTCCGGCGGCCCGCTACACCGACGACAATTCGTGCCCGAGCTTTTCCTTCTTCGTCGTGAGGTATCGCCGCGACGAATCGGACGCGGGAATCTCGATGGGCACCCGCTCGCTGATCGACAAGCCGTCGCCGGCGACGCCGGCGAACTTACGCGGGTTGTTGCTGAGCAGGCGAATCGACCGGACGCCGAGGTCGCGGAAGATCTGCACGCCGATACGATAGTCGCGCGGATCGGCGGGAAAGCCGAGCCGCTCGTTGGCTTCAACCGTATCGTATCCTTCGTCCTGCAGCGTGTAGGCCCGAATCTTGTTGGCGAGGCCGATGCCCCGTCCCTCCTGGTCCAGATACACGAGCACGCCGCGTCCTTCGTCGGCGATGCGTCGCATGGCGGTCTGAAGCTGGGCGCCGCAGTCGCAACGCACGGAATGAAACACGTCGCCCGTCAGGCAGGCCGAGTGCATCCGCGCGAGCACGGCATTGCCGTTGCCGATGTCGCCCCGCACGAGCGCGACGTGGGTTTGCCGATCGGTCGGGCTCTCGTAGACGTGGACGTCGAACGCGCCGTAGTCGGTCGGCAGCTTCGCCGTCGCGACGCGGCGGACGCGTGAGGGTCCGCGGAGCGCGTGGACCGCTCCTCGCAGCCGTGTGCGGATGTGATCCAACATAATTGAAGAGTCCAGGCGGTCAGATGGCTCAGGCGTGCGTCTCTATCGTAGGAAGGTGATGGCTGAACTGTCAAACGGCGGCGGCCGATGGCGCGTGCCGATGCTCTGTGTCGCGCTCGTCGCTGCTCGACGCCTCGCTCGCGTTCAAGAACGTGTGGCCGACGCCGGCGATCCGCTGGCAGGGTGCGCTTTCGGTCGAGTTGGCTGTCTGCGTGCTGGGCATGGCCATCGTCCAGCGCCTGTCGGGATCGCTTTCGAGCAGGGCGTTGCGGTGGCTCGGCGCGGCGTGGGTGATGCTGGTCATCGGTCGCTATGCCGACGTCACGGCACCCGCCCTCTATGGCCGGCCGATCAACTTGTTCTGGGACCTGCGACACGTGTCGGCCGTGGCCGCCATGCTCGTTCGCGTCGCGTCGTGGCGGATCGTCCTGCTCGTCGTGGCTGCAGCCGTCGCTGATTCCCCTGCTCCTGTACACGCTGGCGCGGTGGGCGCTCGGTCAGGTGAATGACGCGATGACCCGTCCGCGCGAACGCCTGCGCGCTCGGACTCCTGGCCGCGTCGGTGATCGTGCTATTCGCCGCCAGTCGCGTGTACGAACCCCAGCGCTTCTATGACGAGGAGGGCGCTTTCGCGTCGGCCTTTCCGACGCCCGTCACACAGAGCTGGGGACGGCAGGCGCGACTGCTCGCCACCGAGTTGACGGGACGCAGCCAGGCGACTCTGGGGCCCGGCCCGTCGATGGACGCAAGCCTCGCCGGCGTCAGCGGCGCGGATGTCCTGCTCATCTTCATCGAGTCGTACGGCGCGGTGAGCTGGGATCGACCGGCCTTCACCGAACCCCTGGCCAGGGAGCGCGCGCGGTTCGAAAACGACATTCGCGCCACCGGCCGCGACGTGGTGTCGGCCTACGTCGAGTCGCCAACCTTCGGCGGCAACTCCTGGCTGGCCCACATCAGCCTGCTGTCTGGCTTCGAAATCCGCGACGAGGACGCGAACGTGCTGCTGATGGCGCAGAAACGCGACACGCTCGTCACCACCTTCGGGCGCGGCGGCTATCGCACCGTCGCCATGATGCCGGGGCTGCAACAAAGCTGGCCGGAAGGCGTCTTCTACGGGTTCAACGAGATCTACGACGGCCAGCGGCTCGACTACAAAGGGCCGGCGTTCGGATGGTGGACGATTCCCGACCAGTTCACGGCCGCGCGTCTGGACGCCGCCGAAATCGATCCGTCAGCCCGGCCGTCCCCGGCCCCCGTGTTCGTGTTCTTCCCGACGACCGGCACGCACACGCCTTTTGCGCCGACGGCGCCGTACCAGCCCGACTGGCCGCGCATGCTGACGGCGCACCCGTACACGCAGGACGAGGTCGTGAGCTCATGGTCGCAGGAGCCTGACTGGATGAATCTCGGGCCGAGCTACGTGCATGCGCTGTCTTCGACCTACACGTGGCTCGGCGGCCTGCTCCATCGGCGCGCCGATCGCGATCTCGTCATGATTCTCATCGGCGACCACCAGCCGCCGGCGATGATCAGCGGCACCGGCGCACCGTGGGACGTACCGGTCCACGTCATCGCAAGCCGGCCCGGCGTGCTCGACTCGCTGCGAACGCACGGTTTCCGGCGCGGGCTCGCACCCACGCGCCCGACGCTGGCGCGCATGCACGCGCTCACGCCGATCCTGCTCGACGCGTTCAGCCAGTCGGGTCAGTAGGGAGCGCTTCCAGCCGGTGTCGGCTGGCCACAACCGCGCGGCGCGCCGGAACCGCACACTCCCGGTTCGTACTCTCGCAAACTCAGGCGTGCTCGCACCCGCGACGATCAACAGCTGGCTTCAACTTGGTCCACGTCGCGGCAAGCGCCAACATCGCTGGCTTGAAAGCCACGGATCACGCAGACCGTGATCGTCGCGATGAGAACCTTCGCGTGCGGTTAGTGGGATCCTGTCCGGCCGCGCCGCGACGGTTGTCGCCAGCCGACACCGGCCGGAAGCACTCACAGTCTTGACAGTTGGTCTCATGAAAAACCAAAGGCCGGGCGTGAGCCCGGCCTCGGTAAATCCCTAACCCCCTAGCCCCTAGTCCCCAGCCCCTAGCCCCTAGCCTCTCGCGTGACCGCTATGCGCACCCACTCGTGTTCCCGCAGTTGCTGCACTTATAGCAGGCGCCGCTCCGGATCATGATCGCGCCGCACGTCGAGCACGGCGGCGCGTCTTCCTGGTTCTGAATCGTCGAGTACGACGACGCCTTGCCGGGAGCGACAGCCGGCGCGGTCGGAGGCAGCGGCAGCTGTTCGGCGTGGCCGCTCTCGTCGAGTTCCCGGCCGTTGACGCCGGCATGGAACTGCGCTTCGTTCGAGAGGAACTTCGAGGCCATCCAGCGGAAGATGTAATCGACGATCGACTTCGCGAAGCGAATCTCCGGGTTGCGCGTCATGCCCGACGGCTCGAAGCGGACGTGGCTGAACTTGTCCACCAGGGCCTGGAGGGGCACGCCGAACTGGAGCGCGTAGGAAATCGCCTGCGCGAACGCGTCGGCGAAGCCCGAAATCGTCGAGCCTTCCTTCGCCATCACGAGGAAGATTTCGCCAGGCTGGCCGTCCTCGAACAACCCGACGGTGATGTAGCCCTCATGCCCCTGGATGTCGAACTTGTGCGTGAGGGCCTTACGCTCGTCGGGCAGCTTCCTGCGGATGGGACGGGTCACCATGGCCGCCGCCGCGGCCTGGAGTTGTTCGGCCGCGGTCTTGTCTCTCGACGTGTTGAGCGGCTGCGTCCGCTTGCTGCCATCGCGGTAAATCGAAATCGCCTTCGCGCCCAGCTTCCACGACTGGATGTAGGCCTGCGTAATCTCCTCGACCGTCGCCTCTTTCGGGACGTTGACGGTCTTGCTGATCGCGCCGGAGATGAACGGCTGCGTGGCGCCCATCATCTTGATGTGCCCCATGTAGTGAATCGACCGCTGCCCTTTCGTGGCCTTGAACGCGCAGTCGAAGACCGGGAGGTGCGATTCCTTGAGGCCGGGGGCGCCTTCGATGGTCTCGTTCTTGTCGATGTAGTCGATGATGGCGTCGACCTGCGCCGGCGTGTAGCCGAGCTTCCTGAGCGCCATCGGCACGGTCTGGTTGACAATCTTCATCATGCCGCCGCCGACGAGCTTCTTGTACTTCACCAGCGCGATGTCCGGCTCGACGCCCGTCGTGTCGCAATCCATCATGAAGCCGATGGTGCCGGTCGGCGCCAGCACGGTCGCCTGCGCGTTCCGGTACCCGTGCTGCTCGCCCAGCTCCACCGCATCGTCCCACGACGACTTGGCCGTGTGATAGAGATCCGACGGGACGTTGCGTGCGTTGATATCGCGCATCGAGTCGCGATGCTTCCTCATGACGCGCAGGAACGGCTCGGCGTTCTTCTCATACCCGGAGAACGGACCGCCGTGGTCGCGCGCGATTCTCGCCGACTGGGCGTAGGCCTCACCGGTCATCAGCGCCGTCAGCCCGGCGGCGTAGTCGCGGCCGGCGTCGCTGTCGTACGGCAGGCCGCGCGACATCAGCAACGCGCCCAGATTCGCGTAGCCCAGGCCGAGCGGACGGTAGGCGTGGCTGTTCTTCCCGATGGCCTCGCTGGGATAGCTCGCGTTGTCGACGAGGATCTCC
Source organism: uncultured Acidobacteriota bacterium (assembly GCA_963755195.1). Taxonomy (GTDB): domain Bacteria; phylum Acidobacteriota; class Vicinamibacteria; order Vicinamibacterales; family CAVVIG01; genus CAVQJU01. The sequence continues at coordinate 591,246 of CAVWIZ010000008.1, forward strand.
TGCGCCGTGATGAGCGTGCGGATCGCGGCTTTGTACGACACCACGTCGAACTCGCCGTCGGCCTTGACGAACTTCATCAGGTTGATCGACGCCAGGTTGCAGGCCGAGTCGTTGAGGAACATGTACTCGGAGCAGGGGTTACTGGCGAAGATGCGATCGGTTTCCGGACAGGTGTGCCATTCGTTGATCGTCGTGTCGAACTGCATGCCCGGATCGCCGCACACGTGCGTGCCTTCGGCAATGAGGCGCATCAGATCGCGCGCCTGATACCGATCCATCACCTCGCCGTTTCGGACCGCCTTGGTTTCCCACACGCCGTCGTCGAGCACGGCGCGCATGAACTCGTCGGTCACACGGACGCTGTTGTTCGAGTTCTGGAAGAACACCGACGAGTACGCCGGGCCGGTGAACGAACCGTCGTAGCCGGCGTCGATGAGGGCCCAGGCCTTCTTTTCCTCTTCAACCTTGCAATTGATGAACTCGACGATGTCCGGGTGCTCGGCGTCGAGGATCACCATCTTCGCCGCGCGGCGCGTCTTGCCGCCCGACTTGATGACGCCGGCAAACGCGTCGTAGCCCTTCATGAAGCTCACGGGACCAGACGCCGTGCCGCCGCCGGCGAGCAGCTCTCTCGACGAACGAATCGGCGACAGGTTCGTGCCCGTGCCGGATCCGAACTTGAACAGCATGCCCTCGGTGCGGGCCAGCGTCAGGATCGAATCCATCGTGTCCTGCACCGAGTTGATGAAGCACGCCGAGCACTGCGGCGCCTTCTCGAATCCGCAGTTGAACCACACGGGGCTGTTGAACGCCGCCTTCTGGTAGACGAGGATGTGCTTGAGGTCGTCGCTGAACGCCTGCAGGTCTTCGTCGGTGGCGAAATACTTCTGCTCGCGCGCCCACATCGTGATCGTGTCCACGACCCGGCCGATGAGCTGCTTGACGCTGCGCTCCCGTTCGGGCGCTCCCATCTGGCCGCGGAAATACTTCGAGACGACGATGTTGGTGGCCTGTTGCGACCACGACTTGGGAATCTCGACGTCGCGCTGCTCGAACACCACCTCGCCGCGTTCGCTGCCAATCACGGCCGAGCGGAGCTCCCATTCGATCTCGTCGAACGGGTCAACTCTCGTCGGGCCCCCCTCGGTGAAAAAGCGCGGGAACGTCAAACCCGGCGCCGCGGCGGATTTCTTCACCCGCGACTTCTCCGCGTCGACGGAAACCGGCACGTGGGACGTCCCACCGCTTTCGACCGTCTGCTGGCCGGCGCCAGCGGCAAGGTAGGCAGCGCGATCCTTCATGAATGAATCCTCCGTCAGCGACCGACGACTATCGCATCCCGCCCCCGGAAGCGACGCCAAAAATCAAAGTGGAATGCGTGCGCGGGAGATGCCTCTCGAGGGCTCATCGACCCCGGCGCTCAGCAAGAAAGCTGGGAGGTTTCTTGACTGATCGCCCGTCGCGCCAGGCCGACCAATATGCTCTCAGTTTCCTAGTTTGTCAACTGCGATCTACCACATATTGTGGCCTTCTTTTAGGGCGAACGCAAGATGTGGACAACTGTGCATGGCTGCGGAAAAGGCCGTGGATCGCGGCAGGTGGCTCGAAAAGAGTGGCTACGCTACGCTGAAGCACCATGAACGGCGACAAATCCACAGATGAGTCACCCGGCGACGAGCCGCGAGTCACAAGCCACGAGCCACCACTCCTGGCCGCGCGTCTCGTGGCGCTGTTCGAGGTCGTGCTCTGCTCCGATTACCCCACCCAGCTCGCGCTCGGCGCTTCGCTCAACGCGGCCGGTTTCTCGCCGGTCCAGGCGAACGGGCAGCTGTCGCTTGGCTATGTGGTCACGCTGTCGCTGGCCGACTCGGCGCTGCTCATCGGCCTCATCGTGCTTTTTCTCCGCTCGCACGGCGAACGCCTTCGCGACGTCTTTCTCGGGTCGCGCCCGGTCCTGGGCGAAGTGCGGTTGGGCGTCCTGCTCACGTTCGGCGCCATCGCCATCGCCGTCGCGGCGCTCGGCGCCATCCAGGTGTTCGCCCCGTCGCTCCACAACGTGCCGCACAATCCTCTCCAGGATCTGATTCGGGGGCCCGGCACCGCCACGCTCTTTGCGCTGGTCGTCATCGTCGCCGGCGGCGTGCGCGAGGAGCTCCAGCGCGCGTTCATCCTCCATCGCTTCAACGTCTGGCTCGGCGGGGGCACGGTCGGTCTCGTCGTGGGCAGCATCAGTTTCGGCGCCGGACATCTCGTGCAGGGCGCCGACGCGGCCATCGCCACGGGTCTGCTGGGTGTGTTCTGGGGGATCGTGTACTTGCGGCGACGGTCGGTCGTCGCGTCGATGGTCAGCCACTCCGGTTTCAACGTGCTCGAGCTGGTCCAGTACGTGGCGTTCAAACGCTGACCGCCTTGTCAGCGCGCCGGCGTGTAGAGATCGATGATGTCCGCGCGCTGACGCAGCCCGGCGACCCACTCGTCGATCAGCATCAGGCGTCGGGCCTCGCTTTCCGCCCCGGGAAAGCGCTGCGCGATGTACGCGCGAATTCGCAGGTTCTCCCGGACGGTTTCCCTCAGGTGGGCTTCGGTGATGCCGGAACGCGCCAGCACCGCGTCGAAAGCCTCGCGCGACGGGAACCGCGCGCGCACGGCCGCCAGTTCGCCCTCAATCGCCTCGTCGGCCGGCTCGGGCGGGACGTACCGGCGGACTTCCACGAGCACCAGCTCGCGGCTGATGAGCTTGGCGAGTGCGTCGCCCACAGGATCGGCCGCGTGAACGTCCGACACCAGTCCCAGCTCGCGCGCCGCCGCGACGTCGCTCAACATGATCACCTGGCCGGCGACGGCGGCCAGCACGCGGTCGATGGTCTCCGCCCGCGCCACACCCGCCATCCACGCGGCCATCAGCACAGCCGCGCCAACTTGCCGCGCACGGCCAACGAGCCCTTTGCCCTCAGCCCTCTGCCCTTTCATGATCGCTCCCTAGAACGCCTGGCCGAACGTGATGAACCATGCCGTCAGCTTCTCGTCCGGCCGTTGATTGACCTTGAAGCCGATGTCGACGCGAATCGGACCGATCGGCGACTTGTAGCGGACGCCGAACCCGACCGCCGTCCGCATCTGGGTCAAATCCATGGTCTCCACGCGCTGGAACACGTTGCCGGTGTCGATGAACTCCGCGATCTGGAGGCCGCCGCGGATCGGAACCCGCAGCTCGCCGTTGAGGAGCAGGACGGCGTTGCCACCGAGCGCAAAGCCGTTTTCGTCGAGGGTATCGATGTTCACGAGCCGGGGCGGATCGTACCGGACGCCGACGGCATCGAGCGCGAAGCCGCGGATGGTCGTGTCGCCGCCGGCGTAGAAGCGCGAGCTCGCATCCAGGTCGTCGATGATCACGGGTTGGCCCTGGTCGTCCTCCGCCACCCGCGGAAACCCCGAAGCCAGGCCGAGCCGGGCGCTGCCGGCGAAGACGGTGCCGCGTGCCTTCGGGATCGTTCGAAACATCTGCGCCGTGAAACGCGATTTCACGAACCCCACTTCCGAGCCGATGGCTCGCGCGGCGAGCTGGCCGTCGGTGCTGAGCAGATGGCCCGACGTCGCATCGGCCGGGTCGTTCCGCGTGTCGTACGCAATCGACGCCAGAAACGACGACAGCCGCACCTTGGGGAACGTCTTGTCGATCAGCGGCTGGTCTTCGGTGACGAGGTTGTTGAACACCTCGGTGTGTTGAATCTGATAGCTGCCGGTGACGGTGACGGTGCGCGAGAGCCGGCGGGCGAGGACCGCGCTGGCGCCGCGTCGCCGGAAGTCAAAACTCGATCGAATCTGCTGTTCGAAGGTGACGTCGAGAAACGCGTCAGCCTGCGTGTCGAACACGTGCGGCTCGCGGTACGTGCCACCCACGCGATACTGGGGAATGCTGGTGCTGTTGGTCGAGGTGTCCTCGCCAAGCCTCAATGGAAGGCTGCCGCTCGCAAACAGTGTGGCCGATCGGTTCTTGCCGAACAGGTTGCGCCGGCCGATCTCGAAGGACGCACGCGGGGCGAACTCGACGCGTTCTCCCGCGAGGCCATTGTCTTCCTGCACGACTTTCCGGCCCCCTTCAAGGCCGCCGCCGTACGCGATCGTCGTCATGGAGGCTTCCTCGACCGTCACGAGCAGGTCGCGGCGGCGTTCGTCGCCGTGACCGAGATCCGTGATGCTCACGCGCCTGAACAGACCGAGCGCCGACAGGCGCCGCTGGCTCTCGAACCTGGCTTCGCGGCCGAGCGGATCGCCCGCGTGCAGGAGCAGCTCCCGCTCGATGGTGTCCGTGCTCGTGCGAACGTTGCCCACGACGATCACGTGATCGATCAGAATCTGTGGGCCTTCTCGCACCGTAAACAGCAGGTCGGCCCGCGTGCCGTCGGGGCTGACGGCCGGCGTCACGTCGACGATCGCGTTCTCGTAGCCGCGATTGAGATAGTGAAGCAAGACGGCGTCGCGATCCACGATGAGCTGAGCCGGCACAAATGGACGGTCGGGCTGCACGCCGACGAGGCCGTTCAACGTGGCGGCGGCGATCGACTGGTTCCCGGAGAAGGTCACCGAGCCGACGAGCGTCCGCACACCCTCGCGGATGACGATCCGCACGATCACCGGAACAACGGCGCCCGCGATGGCCGCCTGCGGTTCGACGCCGGAATTGGCCTTCGCCCCGACGAAACCCGATCGGCGGTAGAAGTCCTCGATCGCGGCGACGTCGGCGTCGAGCCTGGCGGCCGAAAACGGCTGGGTCTCCCGCAGGCGAAGGTTCGGCTGAAACGACGCGAGCGGCACGGAGGCATTGCCTGAGATTTCCATTCGTTCGACGCGAAACACCGGCCCCTTCTTGACGTTGAAGGTGATGACCAGTTCGCCGTCGGCCTCCGCACGCGCGTGCGGCGCCGCCGCGTCACGATAGCCCTGCGCGCGCAGCAGCTCTTCGATGCGATTGGTCGAGTCTTCCAGAAGGTCTTCGTTCACCGAGCCTTCGCGTTCGAACGGCACCAGATCAGCCCGCCGATTGTCGGGCAGCGGATCGCCGGCGAACACGACGCGCACGTGCGGCCCGCGAATGACGGCCACTGCGAGGTTCGCCACGCGATTGCCATCGGTCAGCGTGAGCACCGGCGTCACCTTCGCTTCGTAGTAGCCGCGGCCGCGGACGCTCGCCAGGTACTTATCTATCCTGGCTTCGAGCTCTTCGTGCTGGTAGGGCGCGCCCTTCGCCAGGCCGAGCCGGCTGAGGACCTCGGCCGGCGGCATGCCCGCCGATCCGGTGACGCTCAGGTCGCCGATGACCGTTCGCGGCCCAGAGTCGATCGTGAACAGCAGCGTCGTCGCATGCGGCGAGTGCGAGATCTGCGCGCTTGGCGTCACGGTCGGGTTGAGATAGCCGCGCTCGCCAAGCGCCCCTTTGACGGCGTCGGCCACCTCGGCCGCCCGGCTCACTCGAAGCGACGTGCCGCCCCGCGTCACGGCCGCGAGGCGCAGCGCGTCTTCATCGACACCGTCGGCGCTCGACTTCCACGCAAACGCAATTCCGGAAACCGGATGAACCGGGCTGAGCTCGTACCGCAAGGCCACCGCGTTGGCGGTCAGGCTCGCGTCCACGCGGACGTCCTCGAACTGGCCCAGGCTGTACAGGTGCGCGACGCTTTCGCGCACGTCGGCCATCGACAGCGGCCGGCCGACGGCGGTTTGCACGCGATCGGACAACGAGGGATCCCCGGCGTCGCGTCCTTCGACCACGAAGCGCACCGACGCGATGGGCTTCCCCACGTAGTCGGCGACCGCGGCTCGCGCCGGCACGGCCGCGGCCAACACGCCGCAACCCGCCGCCCACACCCGGACCCAACCCTTCACGATGAGCGCGTCGCCGTCAAAACGTGTGCCTCACACGGAATTCGATCGCGTAGGTCTGCTGGTCCTCGTTGCGCGAGAGCAGCCAGTAGAGCCGGTCGCTGGCATCCACCTCGAGCTGGATGATCTGGTCGTTGAACCCCGTGTTGAGGCTGCGCGTGAACGTCAGGTACGCGCGCTCCGAGATGCGCTTGCCGATGGTCAGCCGCGCAGTCGGGTTGAGGCGCGACGTGCTGTTCGAATCGAGGAACGACGGCGAGAGCTGGAAGGTGTCGACGCCGATGGTCTGCTGGAGGACCTTGCCGACTTCGGCGGAGAGCGGGATTGGTCAGCGCCTGCGTCGCGCGGGCCTTCAGGATGTCGCTCTCGGTCTGGTTCGGGTTCTGCAGCGCGCGCAGTTCCGGCGCCACGCCCGTCCTCTGCACGTCGCTCAGGAGCAGCGCAAACACGTCGGCGGTCGGCAGCGGCGGATCCGATTCGAGCTTCGGGCTCAGCCGCTCGGTCGTGCCCGCGGCGCTGACCGTCACCCGGTAGGTCTGTCCCCCTTGCACGCGCACGTTGGTCTCCGCCTCAACGTCGAAGAACGGCTCGATGCGGTCGGGGTTCGTGAAGTCGATCGCCCCCCGCGTCACCCGATAGCGCCGACCCTCGAAGCTCACCTCGCCGCGCTGAATCTCCGCACGGCCGAACAGCACCGGCCTGTCGTAGGTGCCGCGAAGCGTCAGGTCGGCGCTCGGCGACCAGCCGTACCAGGTTGGTGTCGATGCGAAGCGTTGACGGCACGGCGATCTGCACGTCGAATCGCAGCGGCACGGCCGGCGGCGGCACCAGTCGCGCCGGCACCGCCCGTGGTTGATGACGATTGCGCGACCAGATCGAAGATGTTCCCCGGCGTGTCGATTCGCCGGGTCCACACGGCGTTCTTGACCGTCACCGTGCCGCCGATCGTCGGCGCCCTGAAGTTCCCCCGGACCGACAGGTCGGCATCGACGGTCGATCGGATGCCTTCCGGATACCTCAGGTGCATGTCCTGCCCGCGTACGATGACGTTCAGTTCCCCGGGCGTGTATCCTTCGAAACCGATGCGGCCGCCGAATTGCACCGGGCCCTCACCCATCCTCGCGGACAAATCATCGAGCCGGATGCCGCGGGCGTCGAACCGCATGGTGCCGTTGATGCCGTCGAGCGCGTTGGGCAGCGACAGGTGGCGAACGCGGCCGTCGGTAATCGTGGCGCTGCCGGAAAACACCGGCTGCCGCAGCGGGCCATCGACCGACGCGGTCAACTCCGCGCGGCCCGACCCGCGCACGTCGCGGAAGAATCCCTGCAGGATGCCAAGGTTCGCGTCGCCAACGGCTTGTAGAGCAATGCGCTCGTCGCGGAGGCCGACCCGGCCCGACAGGCGCAACCGCGTGTCCTCGCCGACCAGCTGGAGATCCTGCACGTTCACTTCGCGCTGGTCGAGCGCGATCTTGATCGGCGCGGCGTTCTTCAGGGCGTAGTCGAAGAGCCGCAAGTCGAGCGTATCGACCGTGGCGTCGACGAGCAGGTGATCGAGATCGGCCAGCTCGCCGACCACGCGAATCGACCCGCTGGCCACGGCCGTCGTGAACGGCGACATCCGCGGCTCGAACAGCCGCACGTAGGGATCAAGCGAACTGTCGTGGAAACGAAACGTCAGCTCGGCGTCGGCCTGCGGCGTCAGCGCCACGCGCCCGGTGCCCGTGAGCGCCAGCCGCGGAGACGCCGCATCGAGGTCGCCGCTCAGTTCGTTTCCTCGAAGCGCCAGCGAGCCGCTCACCTGCCCGACCGCTTCGTCGCCGACGAACAGGTCGTTGACGCGGATCTTGAAGTCGTTGCGCGGCGCGTCGAAGGTCCCGTTGCCCTGCGCCGTAAACTCGGCGACGCCCGACAGCGGGGTCCGGCGGAAACCGGAACGCGGCGATGCGATTGACGGGGATCCGCCGTCCGTCGGCGTTGAACGAATAGGTCGAGTCCCATCCGATGAACGCCGCGCCGGTGATGCTGCCGCCGCCTTCCTTGTCGATGCTGAGGCCGTCGAGGCGGATGCCGCGCGCCGTCGAACCTCAGCGACGCCGTGACTTTGTCCAGCGGCTCGCCGTACGCGATGCCGCGCGTCGATGGTCATCCCGCCAAAACCCATCGGCCGCCCGTATTGGCCCGTCAAGTGGAACTCGCCCGAGAGGAGGCCCGAGACCGGATACTCGTCGATCTCGAACGCATGCCGCAGACCGATCAGATCGCGTCGCACCACGCGAAACCGGGCGTCGATTTCCTGGCCGCCATCGTCGCGCGAGCCGAGCGCGAACAGGCCGTCGGCGTGGATCTCCGAGTCCGTTCAACCGGATCACGCCGTCCTTGATGTCGAGGTAGCTGTTCTCCAACGCGATGCGGGCCGAACCGTCGCCCCACAACGTGTCCCACGCCCACAGATCCTCGCCGCGGAACGTACCCTCGACGCGCGGCCGCTTGAACGGGCCGGTCATCGTGCCGTCGAACCGGCCGCGGCCGCCGAACGGGACGGCCCCCGTGGGCGAGCCGAAGTCGGTCATGATGGCGGCGAGCAGCTGATCGCTTTCCTGAAAATCGCTGGTCGTGACGTGGAAGTTGAAGCGGCCGCGCGCGTCCCAGTCGGCCGCGCCGTCGAAGTTCACGTGGGTACGCTCGGTGCGGAACTCGCCGTCGGCAACCCGCCATTCCGTGGGATCGAGCGTGAACGTCAGCGCGCCGCCGATCGGCAGATGGGCAGCCAGGGGCGCCGGCGCAAACGGTCCCCACTCGTGCCGGCTGTGACTGCCGTCGGCCGCGCGCGCGCCATCGAGCGATGCGGTCATCAGCGCCACGCCCGCCGGCGGCGTGACGACCAGATGGCCGTTGCCGCGGCGCTCGGCGAAGCGGCCGCTCGGCCACTCGAGAAACACATGTCCAGCCGCCGACCCGCCGAAACGCACGCCCTTCGCCGAGCTCGGAAGCTCTTCGAAGTCCGTCAACGCCGCCAGATCGGCCTGCGACCGTCGGAAGTCGAATCGCTGGACGGGCGGCGCCGGCACGCCGAGCGGCTTGATGGAGTACTGAACTGGGCGTCGCCGCCGTAGAACTTCGACCCGGCGTTCCAGACGTCGAACGCACTCTGCGTCCACCGCAGCGATCCGTAGAGCGCCGGAAACCGGTACGTCGTTGACGCCGGCCATCGGGCTCGCAAACGTCCCGCTCAGGTCGTGTCCGCCGTCGAACAGATGGAACGTGCCCGTGAAGTCGCCGTCGCCCGCGAGCGTCCACTTGTCGTCGGTGAAGAAGATCTCGCGCATGCGCGGAAAGTGCACGCGCGACTTCACGCGGTAGGTCATCTCGGGCCAGTCGCGAAAAATTCAGGTCGCCGGCGGCCTGGTTTCGGCGCCGTCGGTCTCGATGTCGATGCGGTCGAGGTGGACGCGCGGACCGTCGAGCGCGAACCGCGCGGTGAAGTTGGCCCACATCGGCAGGTGGTTCTGGATCCGGATCGTGCCGCCGTGAAACGTCGCCGTGCCGTGATAGTGCGGCGCGTTCGTGATGTTCAGGTCGATGTTCGGGGCGACGATGCTCCACGGCGCCTCATGATCCTCGTACGCGAACTGGCCCCGCGACGCGCGCAGAGTACTTAAGCGTCGTCGTGAACCGGCCGGGGCCGGACGGCGGGGCGTCGTCCTTGTTGACGAACTTCGGGAAGTTGTTGCGGCCGTCCCACTTCTCGACGAGCATCTGCCAGTCGGTCATCTCGACCGACGTGATCGTGAAGTCCGGACGCCGCTGGAACACGCCCGAACCAGTCGAGGCCGAGCTCGAGACGCTTGGCGGTGAAGAACGGGCGATCGGTCGGTTTGCAGGCCGTCGATCGTGAGAAGTCCTCGACGACGACCGAGCCGCGCAGCACGTGAATCGACAGACGGCCCGATGTGCACCGGCCGCTTGATCTGTCCGGACGAACCGGCGCTCGCCAGAGCTCGCGACGGGCGGGCCCGAGATCGATCGTCAGCGACGCGACAATGGCCGCCGCCAGGATCGCGATGCGCCAGCTTGACCGTGCGGCTGCTGAGGCGAACGGCCCGGTGCGCACGAACGGAACGCACGCGTGCGAACAGGTTCACTGGATGACGACCAGCAACGCGCCGGCCTCGACCGACGCGCCCTCGCGCGCGTGCAGCTCGCCGACCGTGCCGTCGCGGCCGGCCCGCAGCTCGTTTTCCATCTTCATCGCTTCGATGACGACGACCGTCTGGCGCGCGCGGACGGTGTCTCCAGGTTTGACGCCGACGCGAACGATTTTGCCGGGCATCGGCGCGACGATTCGCTGCGGACCTGATCCTGCGTCCGCGCGATGATTCGCCGACGCCGGCGCCTCCGTTGACCGCAACGACGACGGTCATGCCGCCGACACGGACGTGTCAGCAAGCCCGTTGCCGCGGCGGTCTGGCACAGGCGCATGTCGTACGACCGGCCCATCGTCGACGACGAGCGACAATGTTCTTGCGCATCGATGCGCGCGACGTCGACACGCCGGACTCGCCCGTCGACGGAGACGGCAAACTGGCCGCCCGCACCGTGGACGGCCACCTGCCGCGCACGGCCGTTGATCTCGACTTCGTACTGCACGACTGCTAATTATTTTACAGGCTTTACTTACCGGCTTCGCGTCTTACCGGCCCGCGCGGAGCGATCGGCCTAGAGCGGGATGTTCCCGTGTTTCTTGGGCGGGTTCTTGTCCCGCTTGTTTTCGAGGTTCCGGAGCGCCGTGATCAGCTTTCGGCGGGTGTCCCTCGGGGCGAATCACCTCGTCCACGAATCCACGCGAGGCCGCGACTATGTAAGGGTTGGCGAACTTCTCCCGGAACTCGGCAATTTTTTCCGCTCGGACCGCGGCGGCATCGGCCGCGGCGTCGAGTTCGCGCTTGTACAGAATGTTGACCGCGCCTTCGGGTCCCATGACCGCCAGCTCCGCGGTCGGCCAGGCGTAGTTGAAATCGGTCCGCAGGTGCTTGCTCGACATGACGCAGTACGCACCGCCGTACGCCTTGCGCGTGATGACGGTCACCTTGGGCACGGTCGCCTCGGCGAAGGCGAACAGCAGCTTCGCGCCGTGCTTGATGATGCCGCCGAGTTCCTGGACGGTGCCGGGCAGGAAACCGGGAACATCCTCGAACGTGACCAGCGGGATGTTGAACGCATCGCAGAACCGCACGAACCGCGCGCCCTTGAGCGACGCGTCGATGTCGAGCGTGCCGGCCAGCACGGCCGGTTGATTCGCCACGACACCCACCGGCCGCCCGTCGAGCCGGGCGAAGCCGACGATGATGTTCCTCGCGAAGTGCCGGTGCACCTCGAGGAAGTAGCCTTCGTCGGCGACGGTGTGAATGAGGTCGAGCATGTCGTACGGGACGTTCGGCGCGGCCGGCACGAGCGCTGTCGAGCGCCTCGTCCTCGCGGTCGAGCGGGTCGGACGTGGTCGCACGCGGCGGATCGTCGAGATTGTTCGACGGCAGGAACGACAGCAGATCGCGCACGAGCGCCAGGCACTCGCGGTCGTCGTCGGCCGCGAAGTGCGCGACGCCGCTCGTCGCGTTGTGCGTCATCGCGCCGCCGAGGTCTTCCTTGGTGACGTCCTCGTGCGTGACCGTCTTGACGACGTCCGGACCGGTCACGAACATGTAGCTGGTGTTCTTGACCATGACGACGAAGTCGGTGATGGCCGGCGAGTAGACGGCGCCGCCGGCGCAGGGACCCATGATCGCGGAAATCTGGGGGACGACACCCGAGGCGATCGTGTTGCGGAGGAAGATGTCGGCGTACCCGGCGAGCGACATCACGCCCTCCTGGATGCGCGCGCCGCCCGAGTCGTTGAGGCCGACGATCGGCGCACCGAGCTTCATCGCCAGGTCCATGATCTTCACGATCTTCGCCGCGTTGGTTTCGGACAGCGAGCCGCCGAACACCGTGAAGTCCTGCGCGAACGCAAACACCTGACGGCCGTCGATGAGACCGTGGCCGGTGACGACGCCGTCACCGGGCACCTGGCTGCCGGCCATGCCGAAGTCGAGGCAGCGGTGGGTGACGAGCTTGTCGAGCTCCTCGAACGTGCCGGGATCGAACAGCAGATCGATCCGCTCGCGCGCCGTCAGCTTGCCCGCGTCGTGCTGGCGGCGCAGCCGCTCGTCGCCGCCGCCGAGCTCGGCGCGACGTTCGAGATCGGCGAGCATGTCTGTGGGATCCACCAGCCGCTACGCTTTGACCGCCTGGGACTTCTCCCAGTCCTTCAGGAACTTCTCGAGGCCGATGCTGGTCAGCGGATGGTTATACAGCATGTCGATGACCGACGGCGGGCACGTACAGATGTCGGCGCCGATCTTCGCGGCCTCGACAATGTGGATCGGATGGCGGCAGCTGGCGACGAGCACTTCGGTGGTGAAGTCGTAGTTGTCGTAGATGGCGACGATGTCGCGAATCAGATCCATCCCGCTCGTCGCGATGTCGTCGAGGCGGCCCACAAACGGACTCACGAAGGTGGCGCCCGCCTTGGCGGCGAGCAGCGCCTGCGCGGCCGAGAACACCAGCGTCACGTTGACGCGAATGCCCTCGCTCGAGAGCGCCTTGCAGCTCTTGACGCCGTCGCGCGTGAGGGGCACCTTCACGATCATGTGCTCGTCGATCTTCGCGATGTCGTGCCCCTCGCGCATCATGCCGGCGAAATCGGTGGCGGTCACCTCGCCGCTCACCGGCCCCTTGACGATGTCGCAGATCTTCTTGAGGTTCGCGCGAAAGTCGCCCGGCTCCTTCGCGAGCAACGACGGATTCGTCGTCACGCCGTCGAGAATGCCGAGCGACGCGAGGGCCTCGATGTCCTTGATGCTGCCGGTGTCGACGAACAGTTTCATGCGATCTCCTGACCTGCAGATGATAGCTCAGCGGGCCGTTTCTTCGACGCGGTTCGATGGCGCGCCGGCGTTGCCGGCCTTGTCGACGGCCCGGACCGCGTAGACGAAGCGGATGCCAGGCTTGACGGTGTCGTTGAACGAGGTTTCCGTGATCGGCATCGGCACGACCACCTCGAGCCGCTCGGCCGGCGCCGGGGCGCGCAGGATGATGTAGCCGGCCAGGTCGCTCTCCGCGTTCGCCTCCCAAATCAGGCTGATGGCGCCGTCGGTCGACACGGCCTTCAGATCCTTGGGCGGCCCGGGCGGGAACGTGTCAACAAGCGTGGTGCAGCTTGGAGGCGGGGCTTCGCTTTCCACCGACAGCCCGTCCACCGTGTCCAGCGCGCGGACGACGTAGCAGCGCTCGGCGCCCCACACGATACGCGCGTCGCTGTATTTCGTCTCAATCACCGGCGTGGTCGTCAGCAGCGCGCCCGTGGCATTGTCGTACACGTTGTACGCCAGCGCGGGCCGCTCCGCTCCGAGCGGCCGCGATGGCAGCACGCTCTCGTCCTGATTCTGCGCGGCGCCGGCGGCTGACGTCGCGGGCGTCCACGCCACGGTGATCGTCGTTTCGGTGTACGAAATGGTCGGCGGCGGCGGAGGCATCGGCGCGGGCGCGAGTGGAACGACGACGCGCCTCGAAAGCCGTCCCTTGCGTCCGCTCGTGCTGATGCCCAGACCGACGTAAGTGCGCACCGGGGCGGCCGGCGACGGTCCGAGCAGTGGCCCGTCCAGCTCGACGGAGGCGGGACGCCGCGATCGGACGCCGCCGACGTCCGCGGGCACGAGCATCGACGCGTCGAGTTGCTCGCGCGCGGCGCCCGTCGCGCCCTGATCGAGGCCGTTGCCCACCGGCGGCTCGACATCGTCTTGCGACTCGTCGGGATCGACCGTGTCGTTCGGATTGCGCGGCGACTTCACGGCGAGGCTGGCCACGAGCGCGCCGTGCTTGAGCAGGTCGGCGTCGCTCACGATGACTCTCGATCCGGTCATCCCCGTCAGCGCGTACAGGTCGACCCGCTCGATGTTGGCCGGACGGGTGCCGTCGTCATTCGCCGCCGGCACCACGACCGTGAGCTCGACCGTCGATCCGCGCCGGTTGGCTTTGAGGTCGGGCGGCGCGGGGAGCCTGACGAGCGGCGGCAGCGGAGGGCCCTTCTTCCCGCACGCGACGCTGGCGAACGCGCACATGATCACCACGGTCGCCGCAGCGACCGCACGGCCCGCAGGGAGATTGTTGCTCTGCGATCTCTGCGATCTCTGCGTTGTACGTCGTGACGTCACAGAATGTATCGTGACAGGTCTTCGTTCTTGACGATGTCTTCCAGCATCTTCGTGACATACGCATCGTCGATGGTGACGCGCTTGTTGACGAGATCGGGGCCTTCGAACGAGATCTCGTCGAGCAGCTTCTCCATCACGGTGTGCAGCCGTCGCGCGCCGATGTTCTCGGTTCGATCGTTGACGATCGTCGCGAAATCGGCGATGCGGTCGATCGCGTCTTCGGTGAAGGTCAGCTCGATGCCTTCGGTGTCCATCAGCGCCGTGTACTGCTTGACGAGCGCGCTGCGCGGCTCGGTCAGGATGCGGACGAACTCGTCTTTGCCGAGGGCGTGAAGCTCGACGCGAATGGGAAAGCGTCCCTGCAGCTCGGGGATCAGATCCGAAGGCTTCGACACGTGGAACGCGCCCGCGGCGATGAACAGGATGTGATCGGTGCGCACCATCCCGTACTTGGTGTTGACGGTCGTGCCTTCGACGATCGGCAGGATGTCGCGCTGCACGCCTTCGCGGCTGACGTCGGGGCCGTGGCTGCCTTCGCGGCCGGCGATCTTGTCGATCTCGTCGATGAAGATGATGCCGGCCTGCTCGACGCGCTCGACCGCCGTGCGCGCGACGCTGTCCATGTCGATGAGCTTCTGCTCCTCTTCCTGCGTCAGGTACTCGAGGGCCTCGGGCACCTTGATGCGCCGCTTCTTCGTCTTGCCCTGAAAGAGCCCCGGCAGCATGTCCTTGAGGTTGATATCCATTTCCTCGACCGACGAACCGGCGATGATTTCGAACGAAGGGAACGACTTCTCGCGCACGTCGATGTCGACGACGCGGCTGTCGAGCTGGCCGGCGCGGAGCTGTTCGCGGAACCGTTCGCGCGTGCGGGCCTGCTGGTCGCGGACCGCCGGGTCTTCGTCGGGCGCGGCCGGCCGCGTCGGCGGCAGCAGCAGGTCGAGCAGACGGTCCTCGGCGTTCTGGGCCGCCTTCGTCCTGACTTCCTCGATCCGTTCGGCGCGGACCATGTCGATGCCGAGCTCGACGAGATCGCGGACCATCGACTCGACGTCGCGGCCGACGTAGCCGACTTCGGTGAACTTCGAGGCCTCGACCTTGACGAACGGCGACTGCGCGAGCCGCGCCAGCCGGCGCGCGATTTCCGTCTTGCCGACACCGGTCGGCCCGATCATCAGGATGTTCTTCGGGGCGATTTCCTCGGCCAGTTCCGGCGCGAGCTTCTGCCGCCGCATCCGGTTGCGCAGGGCAATCGCCACGGCGCGCTTGGCCGCCGCCTGGCCGACCACGTATTTGTCCAGCTCGGCGACGATCTGCCGCGGCGTCAGCGACTCAGTCGAGGTCTGCGTTGTCTCGGGCAGGTAGATGGCCACTTACAGCTCTTCCACGACGATCCGGCCGTTCGTGTAGATGCAGATCTCGCTCGCTATCATCATGGCCTTTTCCGCAATCGCGCGAGCGTCGAGCTCGGTGTTCGCCGCCAGCGCTTTCGCCGCCGCCAGCGCGTACGGTCCGCCCGAGCCAATCGCCGCGATGCCGTCGTCGGGCTCGATGAGATCGCCGTTGCCCGACAGGAGAAACATCGCCGTTTTGTCGAGCACGATCAGCATCGCCTCGAGGCGCCGGAGGATGCGATCCGTCCGCCAGTCTTTGGCCAGCTCGACGGCCGAGCGCTCGAGATTGCCCCGGTACTGCTCGAGCTTGGACTCAAACCGCGAGAACAACGCAAACGAGTCGGCCGCCGAGCCCGCGAAGCCGGCCAGAATGCGATCGTTGTACAGCCGGCGGATCTTGCGCGCGCTTTGCTTGACGACTGTCGAGCCCAACGTCACCTGTCCGTCGCCCGCCAACACGGCACGCTCGCGGTGACGGACCGCGAGGATCGTGGTGCTATGAATCATGAGGCCCGTTTCGGAGTCTATCGAGGGGCCGGAAAGAGTGTCAAGAAATCGGGACGCGTGGATGCTTCGGGTGACAGCTGCCACGGGCCGTGACGGTGTTTATCAATAGTTTACGGCCGTCCGCCTGGCAGTGTCATTGCTTCGGGATTGCTTGTGGAACGCCACCTTCAGTCGCGGAGCCTCGGGGCGATCGCGGTCGTTCTTGCGGGAATCCTGGTCGCGCCGTCGTGGGCGCGAGGTCAGGATATTCAGCGCACCGCCGACGAGGTCGCACAGCGCTCCGCGACGCCACCTCCTCCACCACCGCCTCCCCCCCCACCGCCGTCACCGCCTGTTCGAACGCAGGCGCCGAGCACCGAACGGGGAGACAGCGGACGCATTGCCGGGAGAGACTCGGGACGCGGCCAGGATCGCCCCGTGCCGCGAGACGATGAGCGAATCGATCGCCAACGAGGGTCGAACAATCCGGATGCGAGCGCGGGGCGCCGGCGCGACGGTCTGCCCAAGACAGGCGAGGCTGTCGCGCGCAGACAGCCGCCTCAAAACGGCGGCGGCCACGGCGGCAAGGTGGTTGTGGTTCCGGCGGAGGCCTTTGGTCCCTGGGCCCTGGCGTACGGCGGCTACTACGGCGTCTACGACCCGTGGTTCGGCGAAGACCCCATCTATGCGCCGCCCGCCTCCTCGTACGACGTCGAGGGATCGCTGCGGTTGAAAGTGAAACCCGCTGAAGCGTCGGTGTACGTCGATGGCTACTACGTCGGGCTCGTCGATGACTTCGACGGCATCTTCCAGCGTCTGCACGTCGAACCGGGACCCCACCGGATCGAGATTCGCGAGCCCGGATACGAACCCCTGACCTTCGACGTGCGGATCGATCCGGGTCACACGACCACGTATCGGGGCGAACTCGAGAAACGCTAAACGGAAAACGGAAAACGCAGAACGGAAGACTGAGCGCGTTTTACGTTTTCCGTTCTACGTTCCCCGTTTCCTCTTGACCCACCAGTACATCGGCACGCCGGCCGCCATCACGCCGAGACCGGCCGACGCGACGCGGGGTTGCTCCACCATCGTGTTGATGACGATCGCGAAACTGACGAGGCAGAACACCGCGGGCGCCCACGGATAGCCCCAGGCGCGAAACGTCGCGGCCTCGGTGGCCGTGCGGCGGACGAAAAACAGCGTGAGCACGGCGAGCGCCGAGAACAGGATGACGCCGAACCCGGTGTAGGTCAGCAACTGCTCGAACGTCCCTGACAGAACGAGGAGCGAGCTCCAGGCCGCCTGGGCAACGATGGCAATGGCGGGTGTGCGATAGCGCGGGTGCACGCGCGCCGCCGCCGGAACGAACGCGCCGTCGCGCGCCATGGCGAAGTACACGCGCGGGCCCGCGGTCGTCATCGCGCTGAGGCTGCTCAGGATGATCAGAATCGCCACCAGGGCGAACAGCACGCCCGCGGCCGATCCGAACAGCCGCTCGGCCGCGACTTCGCCCACCGCCACGCTTCCGCTGAACTGCGCGAGCGGCACGACGCGAAGGTAGAGCGCGTTGAGCGCGAGGTACAGCGCCACGGTGGCCCCGGTGCCGATCGCCAGCGCGCGCGGCACGTTGCGGACCGGATGCCGGATCTCCTCGGCGACGTACACGGCGGCGTTCCATCCCGAATAGCTGAACATCACCGGCACGAGCGCCAAGAGCCAGCCGGTCACGTGAACCGGCGCGTCGCTCGTCAGGACGCGCTCGCCGGTCAACCCGGTGACGACGAACCCGACCGCGACGAACGCCACGAGCGCCGCCACCTTGAGGGCCGTCAGCAGATTCTGCAACACGCGCCCAGGGCCGACGCCGCGCATCTGGACGAGCGCCAGCGCGGCAATCACGGCGATCGCGACGAGCGCGCGAATCGAAACGGTCACCGCCAGCGGACCAAGATGCCACGAGGCAATGGCCGCGTCATTGCCGGAACCCGGCACGAGCCGATCGAGGTAGACCGCGATGCCCACGCCGCCGGCGGCAATCGCGCCGCTGAAGCCGGCCACAAACGACGTCCAGCCGGTGAGAAACGCCGCGAGGCCGCCGAACGCTTCGCGCAGATAGACGTACTCGCCGCCGGCTTCGGGCTGCCGGGTCGCGAGCTCGGCGTAGGCCAGCGCGCCCGCAAATGCCAGCGCGCCGCCGAGCATCCACACACCGAGAATCGCCGGGCGGCTGGGCAACAGCGTCGCGATGTAGCCGGGCGTGATGAAGATCCCGACGCCGATGACGTTGGAAATGACGATGGCCGCCGCGTCGAGCGGGCCGAGGCGTCGGTCGAGCGACGTGGCGGACGGAGCGATCACCGGGCTCAGTGTCGCGTCTCAGACGTTTGTTGGCATTCGGCCGGCGATGCATCCCGGCTGGCGGCGTTGCTCATCGTTCGAATATTCCCGATATGCTCACTCTTCGCGCCTTGCCAGCCGGGCGCCTCGCCGCCCTCGGTGCACAACGAACGTCTGAGACGCGACACTAGTTGGTGATCAACTGGCGGTCCACGGGAAAGTCAGCGAGCCGGACCCACTGCGTCGATCCGTACTTGGCGGAGAACTCGGCCTTCGCGTCGACGAAAAGCTTGTTCTGGAGCATCTCCTGCCGCGTCTGGTCGGAGCCCGTGTACCCGAGGTTCGACTTGACGGTCAGCGTGTCGGTCGTCGCGCCGGGCGCCAGGCCGCCCGAACCGACAACCGCGAGGAATCCGCTGCCCCATTCCGCGGGATCGTTGACGCGCCGAAAGAGCACGTTGACCTGCAGAACCGACAGGGTTTGCGTGGAAATGTTCTTCAGCTTGAACGAGATGGACGGCACCAGCTTGTTCTGGCCGTTGACGAGGCCGGCATCGAACCAGCCGGTCGAGACGTCCACAATCTGCATGCCTTGCCTGAGATCGACGGCCGGTCCGCATGCCGCGGCCGCGAGCAGCAGGCCGGCCAGGCAGGCCCGGAGCCAAGCGCGCATCCGGCTATTCTAGAACACCCGTCGGTCGATGCGCTTGATGACCTCTTCGCGCGAAATCTGGCCCGCGTGGAACGCGGTGAGGTCGGCGCCCCGGGCGCGAATGACCACGGTTTGGGCGTCGTTGTCGGCGGGGGTCAGCCGCGGCCGCTCTTCGATGCCGCGCGCCGCAATCGTCAGCCATTCGTCGGCGCCGATGCGCAAGGGGACGCTGTGATCGAGCATCGCGTCGATCAGCGCCTGCACCACTTCGTCCCGGTATGCCTCGTTCGGATTCGTCGAGAATGGGATCGATGGGCTGCCGCTTGAGCGTCGCCAGCCGCCGCGCCGGCGGCGTTGCGCGACCCGGGCGGCGCGGACAGCACTCTGACTGGCCAACGTCGCCGGGCCCACCTGCAACTCGATCCGCTTCAGCGCCTGCTGCAAATCGACGTCGCCGTCCGCGCTCACATGCGACTTCAGCACGTTGAATGCGCTCTGTAGACCGAGATCGTTCTGATCGAGGGTGCGCAGGCTCCACGCGAGCTCCGTTCGAGCGACGGCACCTCGACGTCGAAGAAGATGCCGTAGCCGTCGAGGCGGAAGCCCCGCACGCGCGGGTTATCCAGGATGAGCATGGGCGCGAGCCCGACCGTCTGCAGCCGGTCGGCAATCGCCTGGAGGCGATCGCGTGTCAGCGCCACGCCGTGCTCGACGGCGCCTTCGAGCACCCGCTCCATCGTGCCGATCTGATAGTGCAACTGCTTCTGTTCAGCGGCGGCTCGAGCCGGCGACGCGTCCTGCGCGGACGCGGGGCCGCGGCGCACGACGCCACAATCGCGACGAGCGCTACCGGCCGGCCGGTGTGAGCGAACCATGTCTCTTCATGATGTGATCCTGTCCTACTTCTTCTGCGATACCTTCACGAGATAGTTGATCAGCTCGCGCTTCTTTAACGCCTCGCCGTACGTATTTGCTTTGAATATATCCGAGGCTGGATCGATCTTCGCCAGATCGGCCTGGCGCTGCGCGTTGACGTCTTTCATCGACTTCCGCCACGCGAAGCGCCAGCTCGCGCTTCTGCCGCCGCTCGCTCTCTTCGAGGATCGACGCCCACGCGGCGCCGCAGCTCGGCGTCACTCATCGAGCCCGTCACGCTCGCCGCCGGAACGGCGCGCGACGACGGCACCGCGCGAATCTCGGACCGCAGCTGCCTCTCGAGCGCCGCGAGATCGGCGCGCCACGGCGCCGCGACATTCTGCCGGCGCTGCCGGCCGGCAGGGCGGCGACTGGCACTGCCGGCGCCGATGTCTTCGACCACCCGGTGCGCACCGTCAACCCGGCACGGTCGTAGCGCACGTCGAGGTTGGCGACGCCCGCCGACACGCCCAGCACGAGCACGGCCGCCGCCACCTGCGCCCAGGCCGGAATGTCGG
Source organism: uncultured Acidobacteriota bacterium (assembly GCA_963755195.1). Taxonomy (GTDB): domain Bacteria; phylum Acidobacteriota; class Vicinamibacteria; order Vicinamibacterales; family CAVVIG01; genus CAVQJU01. The sequence continues at coordinate 611,683 of CAVWIZ010000008.1, forward strand.
GCCACCACTGCCCCGTGGCTGGCGGCTCGTGACTCGTCGCTCGCGGTTGGCGGCTCGTGGCTCGCAACTCGGGAGGCGCCCACGTCGACAGCGTCGATCGCACGCCGCGCAGTTGCTCGAGCTCGCGGCGGCAGCGTCCACACGCCGCCACGTGCGCGTCGAAGGCCGTCCGTTCGGCCGGTTCGATGTCGTCGTAGAGATACGACACCAGCAGCTCGTCACGATCCGGATAGGTACACGTAGTCTCTGTCATGATTCACTCTTGACCAGCTCGCGGCGAAGCACCGCCAGGCCTTGATACAGACGCGTCTTGACCGTGCTCAATGGACAACCCACCAGGTCGGCGATCTCCTGGAACGTCAGCCCATGGTATTCCTTCAGAATGATCGCCGTGCGCTGATCCTCGGGCAGCCGAGCCATCGCGCGTTCGACGATGCGTGTGAGCTCTTTGCGCGCCACGAGATCCTCGATCGACCCGGAAGGCTCGTGCGCGACCGCCAGCTCCATCACGTCGATGTCGTCGGGGGCAGAGACGATCGGCGTCCGCCGTTCGCGGCGAACCCAGTCGCGGCACAGGTTCAGAGCAATCCGATACAGCCACGATGAAAACTTCGCCTGGCCGCGGAAGCCGTTCAGCGCGCGAAACGCGCGCAGAAACGTTTCCTGGCACACGTCGCGCGCATCCTCTTCGCGGCCGATCACTCGGTACGCGAGGGCGTAGATGGGGCGCTCCCACCTCAACACCAGCTGGTTGAAGCTGTCGGCGTCGCCGCCTATCGATCGGGTGACGAGCTCTTCGTCGGACCACGTCATTGCGGGTGCGCGGCAGACCTTTTCTGTCCGGATTCGACCCAGACGCGATGCCTGGTTAGACGCCGGTGTCGGTCCGGTAGTCGGGCCAGGCGCGATTGATTATGCCGGCGTCTGACCTAACATCCTATTTCACACCACTTACAGACTAGTGACAAGACGGCTGGGTCCGCCGGACATGTGGCGCCGCGTCAATCGATCGCGTACAATTCGCGCAGAAACGGCGGATTGCGCCCATCCTCGACTCAAAACACCTGATCACAGATGTCCCGCGAAACGACCACCGGGCGACTGACCCAACCGACGCCGGCCCCAACCCTGTCAAAAGCGTCAGCCATGGGCGGCACCGACACGGCCACACCGTCGCTCCTGTCGCTGCTGGCCAGCGCCTCGAGCCTGATCGATCTGCTGCCGCACCTGCACCAGCATGCCCTCGACGTCACGGCCGGCTGTTGCTCGCTGCTCTTCGAGCACAACCCGCGGAACGGCGCCCTGCAGGCCACCTCCGGCTACGCGCTCGAGGAGCTACGCATCGACCCCTGGCTGCCGGGTCCTGACGAAGCGGCGCTCGTCGCCCAGACGTTCGCGCGCCGCGAGGCGACGTTTGTCACCGACCTCGACCGCCAGATGCCGGACCTGGCCGCACGCCTCGGCACGCCATCGGCGCGCCTGCTGCCCCTGGTCTACGGCGACGATCGCATCGGACTGCTGGCGATCGGCTTTCGCGGCGGCGCCAGACGTCACGACCCTCGGGGCCGACTGCTCGGCGGCCTCCGACGCGTTCGTCACGGCGCTCGAATTGTTCCGCCTGCGCCGCCGCGACACGCTGCAGCAGGATCTGCGTGAGCTCATCGACGAATTCTCGTCGAGCATCTCGGCGACGATGCGCCTGACCGCGGGACTCGAGATCTTCTGCGTCGGCGCCTGCCGCCTGTTCGGCGCCGACCGCACCTCGGTCTGGATTCACGAGCGGCGGGCCCGCCATCTGGTCCTCCAGGGATCGTCGGACCCCGAGCACGTCGCGCGCGGCGTCAGCGTGAGCACCCAGGACGTGCTCGCGCCGGCAGCCGCCGCGATGCGACGCGTACGCGCGGAGGTCGTGTCGCCCGCGGACGAGGCCACCTCGACCGTCACCGTTCCACTGCGCGGCTGCCGCCGCGCGCTCGGCACGATCGTCTTCGAAGGCGTTCGGGTCGACACCGGCGGCGAGCTCGATCTGCTCGACCGTGCCGACGAGCTGGGGCGTCAGCTCTCGAACGCCATCGAGACCATGCAGCTCCTCGACGAGGTCATGCGGTCGCGCCGGGAGCTGGAGTACACGTTCGACTCGATCTGGCATCTGGTCGTCGTCTCGGATCTCCGCGGCCGCATCGTCCAGGTCAACGAGGCGTTCGCCAACCGGGTGGGGAAATCGCGAGACATCCTCCTCGACCAGCCGCTCACCGACTATGTGGGAAGCGAGCTGGCTTCGTGGCTGGCCACCCACGAGTCGTCCGACGTTCGCCCGGAGAGCCAGGCGCCTTCCACCCGGGAAATCGCCGATCCGGTGCTGCACGGGACGTTCATGGTCACGCTCACGGCCCTGCTCGACCAGGAGCGCCAGCGCATCGGCAGCGTGCTCGTCGCCCGCGACGCGAAACCGCAGTCCAAGCTCGAGGCCGAGGAGGAGGAACTGCGGAAACGGCTGACGCAGTCGGAGAAGCTGGTCGCGCTCGGCCAGTTCGTCGCGGGCATCGCCCACGAGCTGAACAACCCGCTTCAGGGCGTCCTCGGCCATCTCGAGCTGTTGCGCGTCACCGGCGCCTTCCCGAAGCAGCTGCGGAAGGAAGTGCAGACGATCTACCGTGAAGCCGACCGCGCCGCCAAGATCGTGCGCAATCTCCTCGTGTTTGCCGGCTCGCATCGTCTCGCGCGCCGGGCGGTCTCGCTCGCTCCCATCCTGCAGAAGGTCATTGCACTCAGATCGGAGGCCTGCCGTGCCGCGGATATCGAAGTCGTGCGACACTATGAGCAGAAGCTGCCGCGCGTGCAGAGCGATCCGCTCCTGCTTCACCAGGTGTTTCTCAACATCATGATGAACGCCGAGCAGGCGATCGCATCCACGGGCCGCCCCGGGCGCATCGAAGTGACGACGGCCCGATCAGACGATCGGATTGTCACGACGGTGCGGGACACGGGCGACGGCATTCCGGAGGACGCCCTGTCTCGGATTTTTGAGCCGTTCTTCACGACGAAGGAAGTGGGCAAGGGCACGGGCCTCGGCCTGGCGATCGCCTACGGCATCGTCCAGGAGCACGGCGGGCAGATTCTCGCGTCCAACCATCCCGACGGCGGCGCCATGTTCACCGTCGAGTTGCCGACGCGGTCGGATAGGGCGCGAACCAAGGCATGATGGACGAAACATTCCTGACGACCGAGGAAGTGCTCGAGTACCTCCAGGTCAACCTCCGGACGGTCTACCGGCTGATCAAGGCCGGCAAGATTCCCGCGGTGCGCGTCGGCCGGCAGTGGCGGTTTCGCAAGCGCGACATCGACGCCTGGCTCGACAGCCAGCGGCCGCGCGGCGGCGAACGGCGCCAGGCGGCCGCGACGCCGGCCGCACCGGCGCGTCCGGCCACCAGCGCCGCCCGTCCGCGCGTGCTCGTCGTGGACGACGAAGCGAGCATTCGCGATCTGCTGTCGAAGACGCTCGCGCTCGCCGAATACGACGTCGACGTCGCGCCCGACGGCCGATCGGCGCTCGAGCGCATGCGGTTGTATCCGTACGACCTGCTGATTGCCGACCTGAAAATGCCGGGCATGGACGGCTTGACGGTCATCCGGGAGGCGAAGCGCTACAAGGCCGACCTGCCGGTGATCATCATCACCGGGTTTTCCACCGAATCGAGCGCCATCGAGGCCGTGAACCTCGGCGTCGCCGGCTACCTGACCAAACCCTTCCGCGTCCCGCAAGTGCTCGCGGCCGCCGCCAAGGCGCTCGGCGAGTAGCCTACAAAGCGTTGATCCAGCTTTCGGAGCTGACCAAGGCGTTCGGCGATCGCGTCCTGTTCGACCACGTCACGTGGCAGATTACCGATCGCGAGCGGGTCGGGCCTCTGTGGTCCCAACGGCGCCGGCAAGACGACCCTGCTCAGGATGATGGCGGGCTTCGACGAGCCCGACTCCGGCGCGATTCTGAAACCGTCGGCGCTCACCGTCGGCTACCTCCCCCAGGACGGTCTCACCCACAGCGGCCGCACGGTGTTCGACGAGGCCGCGAGCGCGTTCGGCGATCTGCTGGCCATGAAGGCCGAGATGCACGCGCTCGAAGAGCGGCTCGGCGATTCGGCCATTCCGGAAACCGAGCACGAAACGATGCTCGTGCGCTACGCCGATCTGCAGGAGCGCTTCCGGCACGGCGACGGCTACAGCATCGAGATCAAGACGGCGACGGTGCTCCAGGGGCTCGGTTTCAGGACGTCGGACTTCGAGCGCCCGACCGACACGTTCTCGGGCGGCTGGCAGATGCGGCTGGCGCTGGCCAAGCTGCTGCTCGGCCAGCCGAACCTGCTGCTGCTCGACGAGCCGACCAACCACCTCGACCTCGAGGCGCGCAACTGGCTCGAGGAGTACCTGAACGGCTACCCGCACGCCGTGATCCTCGTGTCGCACGATCGCTTCTTCCTCGACGCCGTCGTCACGCGGATTGCGGATCTGACGCTGCGCACCCTCACCGACTACGTCGGCAACTACAGCGACTACCTCGTCGAGCATCACGCGCGCCTCGAGGCGCTCCGAAAGGCGAAGCACGAGCAGGACGAAGAGGTGGCGCGCGTCAAGATGTTCATCGACCGGTTCCGGTACCAGGCGACGAAAGCCGCGCAGGTGCAGAGCCGGATCAAGATGCTCGAGAAGGTCGTCCCGATCGAAGTGCCGCCCGAGCGCAAGCGGATCCACTTCCACTTTCCCGCGTGCGCCAAGAGCGGCCGGACGGTCATCGAGATCAAGAACGTCCGCAAAGCCTACGGCGATCTCGTCGTCTTCGATCGCGTGAACCTGCACATCGAGCGCGGCGACCGCATCGCGCTCGTCGGCCCCAACGGGGTCGGCAAGTCGACGCTGATGCGGCTGTTGTCGGGTGAAGAAGCGCCCGATTCCGGGGAGCGGATCGAAGGCCATCACATCGTGATGCAGTACTTCGCCCAGGACGAAGCGACGCGCATGGACCCGGCGCCGACGGTGTACGAAACGCTGGCCTCGGGCTCGCCGAACGACATGGTGCCCGCCATCCGCAACATCCTCGGCGGGTTCCTGTTCTCGGGAGACGACGTGTACAAGCGCGTGCGCGTGCTGTCGGGAGGCGAGCGCACGCGGCTGGCCGTGGCGCGGATGCTGCTCCGGCCCTCCAACACGCTGCTGCTCGACGAGCCGACCAACCATCTCGACCTCGACTCCAAGGAGGTGCTGCTCGATGCGCTCGCCGACTACGGCGGCACGCTCATGTTCGTGTCGCACGACCGGTACTTCGTCGAGCGGCTCGCGACCAAGATCATCGAGGTGGGCCACGGCACGGCCCTCGTCTACCCCGGGACGTACAAGGAATTCCTGTGGCACAAGGCACATCCAGTGGAAGAAGTGCAAAGTGCAAAGGACAAAGGTCAAAGTAAGGACAAAGTACAAAGTAGGGACAGCGTTCAAAGTGCTGGAGGGAGCGGCCGCAAGGGACACGGGGCAGGGACCGAGGGCGGCGGCCAGAAGCCGGCGCAGCCGCCGCGTGAGTCGCGCGAAGACCAGAAACGGGTGGATGCGGAGGCTCGCCGTCAGCAGCGCGCCGCGCAGGCGCGCCGCGCGCGAATCGACGATCTCGAGACTCGAATCGCGGAATGCGAGAATGCCATCCGCGAGATCGAACAAACCATGTCGGCGCCCGGCTTCTACAGCGACCGCGCCGCCGCCCAGCCGGTCATCGATCGCCACCAGGCCCTGATGTGGAAAGTGGGCGATTTGATGCACCAGTGGGAAGAGCTCCAGTCTCTCCCGTCCCGATAACAATTCCGTCAGTTGTACACGGTTTTGTTATGATCCGTTTCGGGTCATGTCCCTAACCGATTGATTTCAGGCCATTTTCGACGACTGTCCATTCCGTAAGCTCGGGTACATTGTTTGCCCCATGTCCGGTCGAGTTGTCGAACTTCCACGCACTTCGAGCGCCGACTGACATGCCGGACACCCCCAGGCGCCCACCCAGCCGTGCGGGCCGCCGCCGTCCGCCGGGTGTCGGCCTGGCCGCACCGCGCCGACGGCCCGTGGACCTGACCGATCGCTTCTTCCGGCACCTCGTCTCGAGCATGCGCAACGGCGTGATCGCCGTGCGCCGCGACGGGACCGTGGCGCTGATGAACAGCGAGGCGTATCGCATTTTTTCGCTGACGCCCCGGTCCGGTGACGTCGGCCGGCCGTTCACCGACGTGCTCCGCAGCCGGACCGACATTGTCCGGGTGTTGACCGCGGCGTTCGAACTGAGCCATTTGCCGAACCGCGCCGAGCTGCGATTGAAGGAGCTCGACCGCGTCATCGGCTACACGCTCTCGCACGTGAAAGATGACGAGCACGGCACCGCGGGCGTCGTGATGTTCTTCAAGGATCTGACGGAAGTCGAGCAGCGGGAGGAGCGCGAACGCCTGCGCGACCGCCTCGCGTCGCTCGGAGAGATGGCGGCCGGCATCGCGCACGAGTTGAAGAACCCCCTGGCCGGCATCGAAGTGTCGGCGGGACTCCTCCGCCGGCAGGTGCCCGACTCGAACGCCGCCCAGACGCTCTTGTCCGACATCATGAGCGAAGCCAAGCTGGCCAACGCCATCGTCGGAGAAATGCTCGAGTTCGTGAGGCCGATTCGGCTCCAGGTCGAGCACGCGAACATCACCGACGTCCTGCACCAGGCGCTGACGCTGGCGGAATCGAAGACGCCACGGGGCAGCGTGTCGGTGAAGCTCGACGTGCCGCCGGGCCTGCCGCCGATCGAGTGCGATCATCACCAGCTCTGTCAGGTCTTCACGAACCTCATCGCGAATGCGTTTGAAGCGCTCGACGGCAGGGGCACGATTGCCATCGCCGCGTCGCAGGGCTCCATCGAGACGGATCCCGCCTTCGCGGGCGATCCACAGGAGCCGACGCCCATCGTCATCGTCGACGTGGCCGACGACGGCCCGGGCGTGCCGGCAGAGTTGAGCGATCGCATCTTCGACCCGTTCTTCACGACCAAGCCCAAGGGGTCCGGGCTGGGCCTCGGCATCGTGAGAAAGATCGTGGACGCACACGACGGACGAATCGATCTCAGCAGCAGCCCGACGACCGGCACGCGGTTCCGGGTGACGCTGCCGGTCTCGAGCGCGACAGGCGTGTTCAGGTAAGACCACCTGGAAGGATTGTTATGGGCAGAGTATTGATCGCCGACGATCACGACGCGTTGCGCCGCGGGCTGGTTCGGGGACTGACCGAAGCCGGCCACGAGGTCGAGGAAGCCAGCAACGGCAACGCCGCCATCGAGCGGCTGCACGACAATTACTTCGACGTCGTGTTGAGCGATCTGAAAATGGGCGGCAGCGACGGCATGGACGTCCTGCGGACGACGCGCGCCCTGCACCCGACGACGGCCGTGATTCTGATGACGGCGTTCGGCACGGTGAACACGGCGGTCGAGGCGATGAAGATCGGCGCCTTCGACTACGTGCAGAAGCCGTTCGAAATCGAGGAGATGGAGGTCAAGATCGAGAAGGCGCTCGAAGTCAAGCGCCTCAAGAACGAGATCGAGTACCTCCGCGAAGAGAAGCAGGAACGCTACGACTTCGATCGCATCGTCGGATCGAGCCCGCCGCTGCAGCGCGTCCTCGACATCGTCAAGAAGGTCGCCAAGAGCAACACGACGGTGCTCATCCGCGGCGAAACGGGGACCGGCAAGGAGCTGATCGCCGGCGCGATCCATCACAATTCGCTCCGGACGTCGCGCAACTTCGTGAAGGTGAACTGCGCGGCGCTTCAGGAAAACCTGCTCGAGTCCGAGCTCTTCGGGCACGAAAAGGGCGCCTTTACCGGCGCGGACAAGCAACGGATCGGCCGCTTCGAGCAGGCCGACGGCGGCACGCTGTTCCTCGACGAGATCGGGGACATGAGCGCGAGCACGCAGGCCAAGATCCTGCGCGTGCTGCAGGAACACGAGTTCGAGCGGCTGGGCGGGACGCGCACCCTCAAGGTGGACGTCCGGATGATTGCGGCCACCAACCGCGAGCTGGCGGCCATGGTGCAGGCGGGACAGTTCCGCGAGGATCTCTACTACCGGCTCAACGTCGTCTCGATCGAGATGCCGCCGCTCCGCGAGCGCAAAGACGACATCGTGCCGCTCGCCAACACGTTCATCCGGAAGTTTTCCGCCGAGCTGAAGAAGAAGATCGACGGGCTCGAACCCGACGCGCAGAAGCTGTTGATGCGCTACAACTGGCCGGGCAACATTCGCGAGCTCGAAAACACGATCGAGCGGGCGATGCTGCTGTCGGAAGGACGCGCCATCGTCGGGGGCGACCTGCGGCTCGGCGAGCTGCCGACACCGGGCGGCGGGCGCGAACCCGGGTCGGTTGTCAGGATTCCGCCGACCGGCATTCCGCTCGAGGAGATCGAGCGCAACGCGCTGCTCGAGGCGTTGAAGATGTCGAACTGGGTGCAGAAAGACGCGGCCGAACTGCTGTCGATCAGCCCGCGCGTCATGAACTACAAGATCAAGACGCTCGGCATCGAGTTCCCCCGCGGACGGCGGGCCGCGCCCCTCGAAGTCGCCGCAGTAGGGTAGTGAGAAATCAGGATTGGCAGGACAGGCTGGAGAGGCAGGACAGGCAGGAGGAAGCTCAGTTCCCACCTGGCCTGCCCTTCCTGCCCTCCCAGCCCTTCCTGCCTTTCCTGCCCTCTCAGCCCTTCCTGCCTTTCCCGCCACGCGTTCGCTACGACGCCGGCGGCGTCCAACACCCTCCGCACCGCGCTTCGTACAGATCGTCGGCGCCCACTTCGATTCTGCCGCTCGTCCCGCCGATTTTTTGAGTGAACCGCGCATCCTGCCCGCACTGAAAACAATTCGCCGTGAATTTTTCGACCCGGTCCGCAAACGCCAGGAGATTCGGCATCGGGCCGAACGGCTTGGCCCAGGCATCCAGATCGAGGCCGGCCGCATACACTTCCAGACTCCGTGGAATCTCGACGTCGCCGATGACGCCGCCGGGCTGATGCGCGATCAGATCGAGCGCCCAACCGATCGAATCGTCGAAAAACTGCGCCTCGTCCACGCCAATGACATCCGGATCGAATTCCCGAATGAGCGGTCCGAGATCGAGTCCGCTCTTGATTGGATAGGCCGCCATCGACGCGTGTTTCTCGAACTTCTGGGCCGTCCGCTGCTTGCTGACGATTTCAGCCAGCGAATGGAAGCGGTCGTCGAGCTCCGGCTTCACCACCAGGACCTTCTTGTGCGCCCGCTCTTTCGACCGCAGGCGGGCCATCAATGCCTGGGTCTTGCCCGAAAACATCGGGCCCGTGTACACCGTGATCGAACCGTGGGATTCCGTCACGCCCGGGCCTTCCCCGCCCGGCCGGCCTTTGGATGGCTCTTGCGGTAGACCTCGACGAGCTGCGCGGCGTTGACGTGTGTGTAGCGTTGTGTCGTGCTCAGACGCGCGTGGCCGAGCAGCTCCTGAATCGCGCGGAGGTCGGCGCCGCGCTGGAGCAGATGCGTCGCGAACGAATGCCGCAGCGCGTGAGGGCTGACGCCCAGCCGCACGCCGGACCGGGCGGCATATCGGCGGACCAGCCGGTCGATGCTCCGCGCCGTCAGCCGCGCGCCGCGGTAGTTGACGAAGAGGGGATCGGCCTTCGTCCTGGCGCGGGGCTGCCCGCGGACGAGGAGCGCGCGATCCTTGAGGTACGCGCGAATGGCCGACGCCGTGCTCGAGTTGAACGGCACAATCCGCTGTTTCCCTCCCTTGCCGAGCGTCCTGACCATCTGCGCGCTGAGATTCAGGTCGTCCACGTCGAGGCCGGCGAGCTCGCCGAGCCGCAGTCCCGAAGCATAGAACAGCTCGAGGATCGCCCGGTCGCGGCGGCCGAGTGGATCGTCGAGAGCGGGCGACGTCACGAAGCGCGTCATCTCCTGCTCCGACAGGTGGACCGGCATGCGCACGTCGCGCTTTGGGGTCGGCACCAGCGCGCCGGCGTCGCCGTCAATCAGGCCCTCGCGGCGAAGATAGCGCAAAAACGTTCGCGCGGCCGCCAGCTTGCGGGCCGCCGAGGCGCGCGACAGCCCCCGCTTGTGGAGCTCGGCGAGGAAACTGCGGAGCGCCTGCCGGTCGAGGTGGGCCGGCTGAAGCGCGGCGCGCTCGACGCCCGCCAACACGGCGGCGCCCTCGATAAACTGCGACAGATCGCTCTCGTACGCGCGCACCGTGTGCACCGAGGCGTTGCGATTAAGCCTGAGAAACTGCAGGAAGGCGGTGAGATGTGCGTTCATGCATCCAGGTCTGCAGATCGGCCAGCGCGCGCTCCGAGATCGCCAGCTTCCGCGCCACCTTGCTCGTTGGCGGGCCGAGGAGCGGCGGCATGATGCCGAACGTGATGTTCGACGGTTCGTAGTGCGCCGGATTCGCGTGCGACACATAGTACGCCAGCGCGCCAATCGCCGTGGTGCGGGGCAGGGCCATCGCGGGCCGCCCAAGGGCGACCGCCGCCGCATTCAATCCCGCGAGGAGCCCCGACGCCGCGGACTCGACATAGCCTTCGACGCCGGACATCTGGCCCGCGAGAAACAGCGTCGGCCGCAGCCGCACCTGCCAGGTGTCGGCCAGCACGGTCGGCCCGTTGACATACGTGTTCCGGTGCACCATGCCGAGCCGGACGAACTCCGCGCGCTCGAGCCCGGGAATCAGACGCAGGACGCGCTCCTGATCGCCCCATTTGAGTTGCGTCTGAAAGCCCACCAGGCTGTAGTGATCGCCGGCCAGGTTGTCCTGGCGAAGCTGCACGGCCGCATACGGCTGGCGGCCGGTGCGCGGATCCACGAGACCGACCGGCTTCATGGGTCCGAACCGCAGCGTGTCCTCGCCGCGGTGCGCCATCACCTCGATCGGCAGACACCCTTCGAAGAAGATCGCTTTGTCAAAGTCGTGAACGGTCGCCGATTCAGCGTGCACCAGCGCGTGGTAGAAGCGCTCGTAATCCTCGCGCGTCAACGGACAATTCAGGTAGTCGCCTTCACCATCGTCCACGCCGCACGCGACGCCCGGTGTGGCGTCCTCGGCGGCGCCCGAAGCCACGTCCGGCTTCACGCGGATGTTGCGGTCCCACCGCGACGCGCGGAACACCTTCGTGCGATCGATGGACTCGGCGAGCACGATGGGACTGATGGCGTCGTAGAAGTACAGCTGCTCCTGGCCGATGAGGCGCACCAGGTCAGCGGACAACTCGTCGGACGTGAGCGGACCGGTGGCGAGAATCACGGGGTGGCGCTCGGTCGACGCGGGTATCGTGCGCACTTCTTCACGAACGATCGTGATGAGCGGGTGGTGTTCGAGCGATTCCGTGATGGCCTGTGAAAAGCGCTCGCGATCGACCGCGAGCGCCGCGCCCGCCGGCACACGGCTCGCTTCGGCGGCACGCATGACGAGCGAGCCGAGACGCCGCATCTCTTCCTTCAAGAGCCCGACGGCGTTGTCCAGCTTGTCGCCGCGAAATGAGTTGCTGCAGACGAGCTCTGCGAGGCGGTCGGTCTTGTGGACGGCCGTCGGACGCACGGGCCGCATTTCGTGGAGGGTGACGGGCACGTCGTGCGACGCCGCCTGCCACGCCGCCTCGGAACCAGCAAGGCCCCCGCCGACGATCGTTACTGGCATCGATCAACCACAAAGGGCACAAAGTTCACAAAGGCTTTGTGGTCTTCGTGAGCGTGGTGGTTCATCTTACGCCGCGGTCACGGGCAGTTCTTCGGACCGCGCGTAGTCGCATTCTTCGTTGTTGCAGAGGAGCTGGCGCCCGAGTTTCTTCGTGATCTTCTCGACCAGATAAGGCGCAGCGCACTTCGGGCACCTCTCGATGATCGGCCGGTTCCACAGCACGAAGTCGCAATCCGGGTAGTTGGAGCAACCGAAGAAGGACTTGCCTCGCTTCGACTTGCGCTCGACCACCTCGCCGCCCTTGTCGCCATCCTTCGGGCAGACGAGGCCCGTGGTCTTGTGCTTGACGTACTTGCATTCCGGATACTTGGTACACGCGGTGAATTCGCCGAAGCGGCCCTGCTTGACGACCAGGTTCGCGCTGCACCGCGGGCATGGCTCGTCGAGCACCTGGTCGCGCTTGGCCGCCGTGAGCCCGCCCCGTTTGTTCGCGATGAGCTTGCGCGTGGTCTTGCACTCCGGATAGCCCGAGCACGCGAGGAACGGCCCGAAGCGGCCGCGCTTGAGCGCCATCGGCTTGCCGCAATTCTCACACGGCTCGATCTCTTCCTCGCCGCCTTCCGGCTCGGGCTCCTGCGTTTCGACTTCGCGCGTGTTCGTGCACTCGGGGTAGCCGCTGCACGCGATGAACGGCCCGAACTTGCCGACGCGTTTGAGCATCGGCATCCCGCACTTGTCGCACGCCTCGCCGATCTCGATGCCCTTCTTGAGATCGATCATCTCCTTGCCGGCGCGCGCCAGATCCTTCTTGAACTTCTTGTAGAACGCCGTGAGCGTCTTGACGTAGTCGGTCTTGCCTTCTTCGATCTTGTCGAGATCTTCCTCGAGGCTGCGCGTGTACTCGACGTCGATGATGTCGTCGAAGCTCTTGGTGAGCAGGTCCGTGATCATGAGGCCGAGCGCCGACGGCTTGAATCGCCCCTCGACCTTGGCGACGTACTCGCGATCCTGCAGCACGCTGATGATGGACGCGTAGGTGCTCGGCCGGCCGATGCCGTTTTCCTCGAGCTCCTTGACCAGCGTCGCTTCCGAGAAACGCGGCGGGGGCTGCGTGAACTTTTGTTCGGGCCGGAGCGACTTCAGGTCGAGCCGATCGCCCTCGGCGAGCACCGGCAGCACGCCCGTCACCGCATCGTCGTCCCCGGCGTCGCCGGGGCCCCCGGCCGGCGCAAGCGTGGCGTTCTCCTCGGGCTCGCCCGGCGTCAGGCCGTAGGTGGCCATCCAGCCGGCGAACTTCGGGACCGTGCCTTTCACGCGGAACACGTAGTCGCCCGCCGCGATGTCAACCGTCGTCTCGTCGAAGGTTGCCGGCGGCATCTGCGAACCGACGAAGCGGTTCCAGATGAGCCGGTACAGCGAGTACCTGATCCTGCGTGAGATAGGCCTTCACCGTTTCGGGATCGTGCTGGAGCGAGGTCGGTCGAATCGCTTCGTGCGCGTCCTGCGCGTCGGCCTTCGTCTTGTAGACGTTCTGCTGCTCCGGGAGGTACTCGTTGCCGAACGCGCCCGCAATGTACTCGCGGACCGCGACCACGGCTTCGTCGGCGACGCGCACGGAGTCGGTGCGCATGTAGGTGATGAGACCGCCGGTCAGGCCCGGAATCTCGATGCCGCCCTCGTAGAGCTGCTGCGCCAGCATCATCGTCTTCTTGACCGGGAAGCGCGCCGTCTGCTGCAGCTTGCTCGTGATGAAGGGCGGCGCGGCGTTGCGCTTGCGCTCCTTGGTGCTGACCGACGAGACGATCCACGCCGCTCGCTCGAGGCCGGCGAGGACCGCCTTCGACTCGTCCTCGTTGCCGACCTTGATCGGCTCGCCGTCCTTCTTGAACAGTTTGGCTTCGAACTCCGGCGGCTGCGGCCCCGCGAGCCGCGCGAACACGTGCCAGTATTCCTCGGGGACGAATTTCTCGATCAAGTGCTCGCGGTCGCAGATCAGCTTCAACGCGACCGACTGCACGCGGCCGGCGCTCAGGCCGCGCCGGACCTTGTCCCACAGCAGCGGACTGATTTTGTAGCCCACCAGCCGATCGAGGACGCGCCGAGCCCGCTGCGCCGCCACCATCTTCACGTCGATGGCGCGCGGATGGTTGAGCGCCTCCTGCACCGCCTTCTTGGTGATCTCGTTGAAGGTGAGGCGGTGAAACTTCCGCTTGTGGCCTTTGAGCTCCTGCGTGATGTGCCAGCCAATCGCCTCGCCCTCGCGATCGGGGTCGGTTGCGACGTAGATGTCCGTCGCGTCCTTGGCGGCGTCCTTCAGCTCTTTGATGACCTTCTTGCGCGACTCGAGCGACACGTACTCTTCGGCGAAGTCGTCGTCCACGTCGACGCCGAGCTTGCTCTTCGGCAGATCGCGGATGTGTCCCATCGACGCGACCACTTTGTAGTCGCGTCCGAGATATTTGTTGATGGTCTTCGCTTTCGCGGGCGACTCGACGACGACCAGGGATTTAGCCATTTCTCTTTTCCACCCTAACACGATCTGTCAAACCCGGACGAACCGGCCGCTGCCCGCGCGCCTCACCAGCCCCTGCATCTCGAGCTCGAACAGCCGCGGCAGCAAGCGTGCGGTCGTCAGGCCCGTTCGCTCGGAAATCGCATCCAAATCGCACGATTCGCCGGCCGGCAGGCTGGCCAGCACAGGGTCTTCCGGCCCCGCAGGGCCCGGCCGGCCAGGGGCAGGCACGCCCAGCTCCTCTAAGATATCGTCCGCCGACTCCACAATCTTTGCACCGTCGCGCAAAAGCCCATGTCCGCCGCGGTTTCTGCCGCTCAGCACGTTGCCTGGCACGGCCAGCACCTCGCGCCCCTGCTCGAGGGCGCATCGGGCGGTAATGAGCGACCCGCTCTTCTCCCCCGCTTCGACGATGAGCACGGCGCGCGAGAGGCCGCTGATGAGGCGATTGCGCAGGGGAAAGAACCGCTTCTGCGGAGGCGTGCCCGGCGCGAGCTCGCTCATCACCGCGCCATCTGTTTCGATGTCACGCGCCAGGCCTGTGTGCTCGGCGGGATAGATCACGTCGGCGCCCGAACCGAGCACCGCCAGCGTCGATCCGTTCACCGCGAGCGCTCCGCGATGCGCCGCGGAATCGACACCCCGCGCCAGGCCGCTGACCACGACAACCCCGCGCGCGGCGAGATCGGCGGCCAGCCGCTCCGCCACCGACAATCCGTAGGCTGACCCCGCTCGCGAACCGACGATGGCCACTGCCCGACCCGAGAGCGCAGCGAGGTTCCCACGCACCCACAAGACCGGCGGGGGATCCACAATGGCGGAGAGGGCCACCGGGTAGGCCGGGTCGCTCCATGGCACGACCCGGATGCCGCGGCCTTTCGCGCGGTCGAGCGCCGCGACCGCGCGGGATCTGAACGCCGAGGAATTTGCCGGCGGGTCGATTCGCCGTGCTTCGAGCACGAGTTCCAGAATGCGGCCGGGTTCGTCGCCGGCGTGCAGGTGCTCGCCCACTCGCCGCCAACAGTTGAGGGGCAGGAGCGACAATGCAACGAAATCGACGTGTCCGGCAGGGTGTGTCATGGTCGCGCTCCACGCGTCGCGCGGCCGCCCCCGGCTGGCAGAAAAGCGAGGCCGTAAAAGCTCCGCACGCGTCAGGTGCAGAAACCCGGCCTCCGACATCTATTATAGCGGGCCGACTTTGGAGGACGGATCGACCACATTTCGTAAATGCGACACCTGCTGACGTCGTGAAAGTGGCCTGTAACACATGAAATGTCGTGGCACATGGATTGCTCTTCGCGCTATAGTGGCTTTGGATCACCTATGAAACGCCGTCTCGTCATCTTGCTCGTTGTGGGAGCGGCGCTCGTGGCATCGCCGGCCTTCGCTGACGCGCGGCAGGACGCCAGGTCGCAGGTCGACTTCGGCGTCAATGTGGCCCTGCGCGGCTTATGGCGCGAGGCCATCTACCGCTGGGAGAAGGCGGTGGAGCTCGACCCGACCTACGCCGCGGCGTTCAACGACCTCGCGATTGCCTACGAACACGAGGGACAGCTCGACAAGGCGCGTCGGGCCTACGAGAAGGCGATGGCCCTCGAGCCAAACAACTCGCAAATACGTCAGAACTTCGAGCTCTTCAAAGAAATCAATGACCGCGCGACGCAGCAGAAACCCAAGTCGTAACCTCGCGCTCTGCGCCCTCGCAGCCGGGTGCGCCGTGCTCGCGATGGCGTGCGGCGTCACGGTGTACGAAGTCCCGATCGAAACGCCGATCAACGCCAAGCTCGACGTGTCGGCGTTTCAGCGGGTGCTCGTGGCCGGTTTCATCGCCGGCGGCAACGACGAGCTCGACACGAACCAGGAGACGGTCCGGCTGCTGCGCAGCCAGCTCCGCTCGAAGTCGTCGCTTCGCGTGATCGACGCCGACCCGATGGCGCTCATCGAGGTTGCACAGGATCAGAACCGGGCCGCGAACGACAACGATGCCTCGGGGGCCAGCCGTTCATCCGACGCCGAGCCGGCAGACCGCGCGAGTCAGCCGGCGGCCCTTCCGCAGAAAATCAAGGACCAGAAAGACCTCGAATCGTACGATCGGCTGTTCGCGAACACGGCGTACTGGAAACGGATTGGCGAGGAATATCAGAATCCGCTGATCGTGACCGGGTCGGTCCTCTTCGTGCCGCGCACGTCGGCCGGCTTCGTCACGCGCGAAACCGAGGTGTACGACGGTCTCGGCCGCCGCAGCGTCGTCCCCGTACGGACGTACCTGGAGCGGAAGGGCTTCATGCTGCGGCCGAAGTTCGTCTTCATCGACGGCCGCACCGGCGCGACGATCAACTCGCTCACACGCAGCGAAGAAGTGCTCTACAACGCGCAGCAGAACACACCGGCCCTGTCTTCGTACTTCGAGCTGATGGACCGCATCGTGCCCGATTTTCTCGGCGAGCTCAGCAACCAGAAAATCAAGGGCACGCGGGTTCTGCTCAAGTAGCCCCTCTCCCGTGGGACGGATCCCGAAATCCATGATCGCGACACAAACTCCCGCCAGTCGAGCGCGCGCGCTCCGTCACCTGCATGAACTGGTGGCAGCGCTCGATCACCGCGTCCCGCAGGTTCAGCGCGAGGGCGAGGCCGCAATCGCTCTTGACGCCGCCGCGCTTCGGGACAAGGCGCTGAAGCGCATCGCGGAGCTCGAGGCGGAAAGCTAGCCGCGCCCTCGACGACCGCGACGGCGCCGCGCGCGCTTCAGCCGAGCCTTGACAGTTTGCAGCTGCCGCCGCCGCGTGACGACCGCAGTATTGGCGGCCGTCAACAACGTTCTCAGATGCGTCCGCTGGATCAGGTCGCGTTCGACCTGGAGGATCAGTTTGTTGAATGTGTCGCGGTCTCTCGTAGGCACGGGATCGAATTATAAGATAGACACCCTCCCTTGATTCGCAACGCGCGGTTATGTTAAACGCTCATCAATTTCGACGGCACGATCATCGCTGGTGAACAGCATGGCCAGTTTCAGCTTCGCGATCGACACCAGGACGCTGCTGATGTGCGGCGTGGTTCTGATCGTCGTCGTCGGCCTCCTCGCCTTGGTCGCGTTTCGAAGATAGCGATGCGCAACGAACCCCTCGTGACCATTGCATCGTTTGCGACCGACTTTGAGGCCTCGTTGGCGAAAGGGGCGCTCGAGGCGGCGGGGATTGCGGCGTTCGTTCCCAGCGAAACGCTCGGCAGTTTCTCGATGAACCGTGGCGGCATCCCTGCCGGAGTCCTTCAGGTGCTTGAATCCGACCGGGATCGTGCCGTTGCCGAGCTGCGCCGCCTGGACCTGAAGATTGTAAAGTGGGCCGACCGTTAAGGATGGCAGAGAACTGTCATATTTAGGCCGGTTCGGGGTAGAATTATCGTTTTGCGCGGGGGCAGATCATGTACACCATCATCCAGGCGAGCGGACGGCAGATGCGGGTCACGCCAGGGGGGTTCGCCACACTGGACGGGACCGCCGGTGAACCAGGCGCCGAGTTGACGCTCGGCGAGGTGCTGCTCGTCGAAAAAGACGGCGGCGAGGTGCTTGCGGGCTCGCCTTTTGTGGCCAATGCACGCGTCGTGGCCGTCGTCGACGGCGAAACACGGGGACCGAAAATCCGCGTCTTCAAGAAGAAGCGCCGCAAGGGCATGCGCCGGACAAAGGGCCACCGCGCCGTGTTCACGCGCGTAACCATCAGGGACATACTGGTCTAGAGGCTGGCCGGGATCGGGGCCCTAGCCCCTAGCCCCTAGCCTCTACAGGATCGCAGTGTTATGGCTCACAAAAAAGGTCAAGGCAGCTCGCGCAACGGCCGCGATTCCAATTCGCAGCGGCTCGGCGTCAAGGCGCACGACGGCAACCTCGTCACCGGCGGCACCATCATCGTCCGCCAGCGCGGACGCCGGTTCCGTCCGGGCTTGAACGCCGGACGCGGCAAAGACGACACCATCTTCGCGAAGATCGCGGGCGTGGTGAAATTCGAAGACCACGGCGCCAAGGGCCGCGTCATCAGCATCCGGCCAGCTGAATAGAAACGTGGGATTGGGTAATTGGGTAAGCTGGTAATCGGGTAATCGGGCAATCGCAGCCTCAGCGCAATTACCCAATTACGCGATTATCCGATTACCCAATTCCCTATGTTTGTTGACGAAGTTGACATCCATGTAGCAGCGGGGAACGGCGGGCGCGGATGCCTGGCGTTCCGGCGCGAAAAGTTTGTCCCCCGCGGCGGCCCGAGCGGCGGCGACGGCGGACACGGCGGTTCGGTCTTTGTCGTCGCCAGCCCGCACACGAACACGCTCATCAACTACCGGTTCCACCCGGAATCAAGCGCCGGGCGCGGCGAGCACGGCCAGGGGTCGAACTGCACGGGACACGCCGGCGCGGATCTCGAGCTGGCCGTGCCCATCGGCACGCTCGTCTACGAAAAACCCACCGACCCGTCCGAGCCTTATCGTCTGCTGGCCGACCTCGCCAAGGAAGGCGACCGCGTGCTGGTGGCGCGGGGAGGACGCGGCGGTATGGGTAACGCGCGGTTCGCCACCTCGACCAACCGCGCCCCGCGAAAGGTGCAGCCAGGCGAGCCGGGCGAGGAAAAAGACCTGCGGTTCGAGCTGAAGCTGCTGGCCGATGTCGGCCTGGTCGGCTTCCCCAACGCCGGGAAATCGACGCTGATTTCGCGCGTGTCCGCGGCGCGGCCGAAAATCGCCGACTATCCGTTCACGACGCTCACGCCCAACCTCGGCGTCGTGCAGTTGAGCGGCGATCGCAGCTTCGCCGTGGCCGACGTACCGGGGCTGATCGAGGGCGCGCACCGCGGACAGGGGCTCGGCCACCAGTTTCTTCGTCACCTCGAGCGCACCAAGGTGTTGGTGCACGTCGTGGATATCTCGGGCGCCAGCGGCCGCGATCCGGCGGACGATCTCGACACGGTGAGGAAGGAACTGCGGCTGTTTCAGCCAGCCCTCGCCGCCAAGCCGCAACTGGTCGCCGCCAACAAGATGGACGCGGTCGACCCGGGTAGCGGAGACGCGAGCGCGGCGGTCGCCGCCCTGGCGGCGCGCGCGGCCGAGCACGGCCTGCCGTTTTTCCGAATCTCGGCGGTCACCGGCGCGGGCCTGCCCGAACTGCTCGAAGCCATGTGGCGGCATGTGGCCTCCGAGCGCGAATCCACGCATGCGGCGGCGGGCAGCGTCTCTTGACGACATCCAGGCGAATCGGCGTCCTCGGCGGCACGTTCGATCCGATTCACTGGGGCCATCTCGAGGCGGCGTTTGCCGCGGAATCCGCATTGGGCCTGCAGCGTGTGCAGGTGGTCACCTCCAACATGCCCCCGCATCGGCCGCAGCCCCTCGCCTCGAGCTACCACCGGTTTGCCATGGTGTCGCTCGCGGTCAGCGGGCGCGCCGGATGGCGTGCTTCCGATCTCGAGCTCCGCGACAACGCGCGATCCTACACGGCCGCGACGCTTCAGAAGTTTCACGAGCGCGGATACGCGCCGACGGAGCTGTACTTCATCATCGGCTCCGACGCCTTTGCCGAGATCAAGAGCTGGATGGACTACCCCGCGATTCTGTCGTACACGCACTTCGTCGTCATCTCCCGCCCGGGGCACCCGGTCGATGACATGCCGAACCGGCTGCCGACGCTGGCCAGCCGGATGGAACGGCCGCGCATGGATCAGCACGCACTGCCCTCTGGCGATCCGATGATCGTTTTGATCGATGCGCAGACCGCCGACGTCTCATCTACTGCCATCCGCGACAGGTGCGCGCGTGGTGAAACGATTGCCGGACTGGTGCCCGATCCGGTCCGGCAACACATTGAACAGCACGGACTTTACGTATCGATGGGGCCTGGACGACGCAAGAGCGACGCGAACGCCGGCGGCGCGGCAGGCAGGTTGCATGGCGAAGACTGAACGCCGCGGCAAGGCCGATCGGCTGCCCAAAGCGATCGAGCTGGCGGTTCGCGCGGCCGAAGGCAAGAAGGCCGAGGATATCGTCGTCCTCGATTTGCGGAAGGCCTCCGGCTTCACGGATCACTTCGTCATCTGTTCGGGAACGAATTCGCGGCAAGTGCGCGCGATTGCGGACGGGATTGTCGAAGCGCTGGCCGCCCACGGCAAACCGGCCCACGTCGAAGGCTACGACCGATCAGGGTGGATACTCGTCGACTACTTCGACTTCATCGTCCACGTCTTCGCGCCGGAAACGCGTTTGTTCTATGGCCTCGAGCGGCTGTGGGGAAACGCCGAGCGCGTGGACGTCCCGCCCGCGCCGTAGCCGCGCCCTCACGGTCCCGGGAGACGAGCGGCGTGAGGCGTCCGTGAGATACGCCTGGCGATTCGCCGCCGGTTTCGACGCCGTCCTTTCGGTCGTGCTCGCGCCTTCCTGCGCGGCGTGCGGCACCCTGCTCGAACATCCCACGCGCGGACCGGTGTGCGGCGCCTGCTGGCAGTCGATACGGCCGCTCACACCTCCACTCTGCGAGTGCTGCGGCGATCCACTGCCGTCGTGGCGGGTCATCAGCGTGCCGATGGCCATGTGTCCGCGCTGCCGGCGCGGCCGCCGGTTCGTCGATCGCGCCCGGGCCGTCGGCGCCTACGACGGGGCGCTGCGGGCCGTGGTGCACGCGCTCAAATACGAAGGACGGCGCTCCCTCGCCAAACCGCTGGCGAACCTGATGCGCGAGCGGTGCGCCGCGATGCTCGATGGCGCCGACTGCCTCGTCCCTGTTCCCCTTCACCGCTCGCGGCGCCGCGCGCGCGGATTCAACCAGGCGCTGGATTTGGCGCGGCATCTCGGTGCGTGCGGTCTGCCGGTGCGCCAGGCGCTCCGGCGCGCCCGCGCAACGCCCACGCAGACGGGGCTGCCCGCGGCGCAACGGCACCGCAACATGCGGCACGCGTTCGCTTCGTCATGGCGCGCTCGGCCAATCCACGGCGCGATCGTCGTGCTGGTGGACGATGTGAGCACGACGGGCGCGACGATCGAGGCATGCGCACGCGTGCTGAAGGAGCTCGGGGTACGGGAAGTGCGGGCCGTTACGGCGGCGCGAGTCGTGATGCCACCGCGCTGAACACGTCGGCGGCAATTTCGGCTTTGGGGCGCTCGCCGTCGAGCACCACCCAACCGTGCTCGGCGGCCTGACGGCGGTAGCTGTCGCGCACGCGGATCTGCATGGCGAGGTCGCGCTCGTATCGGTCGCGATCCTGGCTCTTGCGCTGTACGGCCGTCTCGGGCGCGATGTCGAGCAGAATCGTCAGCCACGCCGGCGGCAGAAACTTCTGCAACTCGAGCAGCCAGCCGGCATCGAGCCCCTGCGCTTCGCCGTAGGCGACGCTCGACGCGGTGTAGCGATCGCTGACCAGAATCAGACCGCCGTCGAGCCATCGCAACAGGTCCGGTTTGCGTTCGTAGCGGTTGGCGATGTACAGCAGCTGCATGACATCGGGCTCGTACTCGCGTTCGCCCTGCAGCGCCCGCGCGATTTCCTCGCCGATCGACGTCGCGTAGTCGGGGAACGACACCAGCCGCGCCTTTCGGCCGTCCTGTTTGAGCCGATCGCGCAGCAGCTCTGCCTGCGTCTGCTTGCCGCTTTGGTCCAGCCCCTCAAAAGCGATGAGTCGTCCGGTCGGGCTCACGGAAAGTTCAAAGCTCAAAGTTCAAAGTTCAAAGTAAGTTCAAAGTTCGCAAGTTCACAGTGTCTGGTTCTACCTTGTCGGGCTTCGCGCTATCCGTTTTACGTTTGCGTTTTTACGTTTCCAGCGCCAGCATGTCGTCGACGCTCTGGCGGCGGCGGATCACGCGCCACGCGCCGTTGTCGACGAGCACTTCGGCGGGCAGCGGCCGGCGGTTGTAGTTCGACGCCATGGCCGAACCATACGCGCCCGTGTCGCGAATGGCGACCAGGTCGCCGACGTCGAGCGGCGGCAGCGTGCGATCGCGTCCCACCACGTCGGTGCTCTCGCAGATGGGGCCGACAATCTCGAACTGCCGGAGGCTCCCCTGCCGCGGGCGAACCGGTTCGATGTGGTGAAACCCGCCGTACAGGGCCGGGCGCATCAGTTCGCTCATGCCGGCGTCGATGACGGCAAATTCGCTCGACGCCGTGCGCGGCTTGAGATCGACGATCCGCGCGAGCAGCACTCCCGCGGGTCCGACAATCGATCGACCAGGCTCGACGACGATCGGCAGGCGCGTCGCGCGGATGGCATCGACGAGCGCCGACGCGTAGCGGTCGGGCGCGGGCACGGGTCCGCCGTCGTACGAGATGCCGAGGCCGCCGCCCGCGTCGAGATACTCGAGCGCGATGCCCGCATCCTTCGCCTGCAGCGCCAGGCCCGCGAGCCGTGACGCGACGCTTTTCACCGGATCGATCGTCGTGATCTGCGACCCGACGTGGATGTGCACGGCGACGAGCTTGAGGGCGGGACGCCCGTTGAGGCTGGTAAACAGCCGGTGGGCCTCGTCGACCGGCAAGCCGAACTTGTTGATCTTGAGACCGGTGGAAATGTGCGGGTGGCTCTTGGCGTCGATATCGGGGTTGACGCGAATCGCCACGCGCGCCACGAGCCCCGCGCGTGCGGCAATCGCCTCGACGCGCTCGAGCTCACCGGCCGACTCGACGTTGATGGCCTTCAGACCGAGCGGCACCGCGCATTCGAGCTCGGCGTCCGACTTGCCCACGCCGGTGAACACGATGTCTTTGGGCTCGAATCCGGCCTTGCGCGCCACCTCGATTTCCCAGATGGAATTGGCGTCGGCCGCGGCGCCAAGGCCGTGCAGCAGGCGCACGATGGCGAGCGTCGAGTTGGCCTTGAGCGCGTAGTGCACGCGATGGGGATAGTCGCCGAAGCCCGCGTCGAGGTCGCCATAGCGCTGGCGGAGCACGGCCGCGCTATAGACGTAGACGGGCGTCCCTTCCGCCGCGGCGATCGCCGAAAGCGAGACGCCGTCGCACGCGAGCTCTTGAGATGTCTGTGAGAAGCCGATCACGGCGGTGTGTTCCGTTATACTAACCCACTCAGCCTTTCATGTCTGCCGACCCACCGGCCCAGTCGCCGGACGCCCCTGACAGCCCTGACAGCCCGGTCAGCGTCGACACGCTGATTCGCCGCTGCCTGAAGGGCGATCAACTCGCGTGGGAAGCCATCGTCCGGCAATACCGGCGCAAGGTGTTCAACGTCGCCTACAAGTTCGTCGGCAAGCACGACGAGGCCGAGGATCTGACACAGGATGTGTTCCTGAAGATCTTCAAGTCGCTCGACACGTTCGATCGGCGGGCGAACTTCCAGACCTGGCTGATCAGCGTCAGCCGGAATCTCTGCATCGATCACTACCGCAGCGTGCGGAAAGAGCGTGAGACGATCGATCGCGATGTGGACGCCGCCGAGCTGTCGCCCGTGTCGGCCGGGCAAAGCCAGGTGGCCGCGCTCGAGCAGCGCGACAGGGTCGAGCTGCTGCGCCAGGCCCTGGCGTCGCTTCCGAAGACCCTTCGGACCGCCGTGCTGATGCGCGACCTCCAGGAACTGTCGTACCACGAGATCGCGGAGGCCCTGCGCCTGCCCGAGGGCACGGTGAAGTCGCGCATCAACCGGGGCCGCACCGAGCTCGCGCGCCAGATCAAGAAGCTGCGCGGCGAAGATTTCAGTCCCAGCGGAATGAGTGGAGTGCACTGATGAACCTGACAACCGAACAGACCGGCGCCATCGCCATCGTACGCGTCGGAGAAACCCGATTGATGTATCCCATCCTGTCTGATTTCTCGTCGGCCGTCACCACGCTGGTCGCCGCCGGCACGCGCAGCATCCTCATCGACCTGACGCCGGTCACCTACGTGGACAGCGCGACCATCGGCTGCCTGATGGATCTGTACCGTCAAGTGAGCAGCGCCGGCGGGCATCTGAAGCTCTCCGGGGTGCAGAAGCGCGTCGAGACGATGCTGACGATGACGGGCGCCCAGAACTTCATCGAGATTTTCGCCGACGAGCCGAGCGCCGTCAGAAGCTTCGGGGTCTAACATGCACACGATCAAGACGACCACCGGCGCACCCATCGCCCTCGACGGCGACCTGCTGGCGATCATGGAAACGCTGCACCAGGAGGTCACCGCGAAACGCGAGCTCGAGCGCTCCTTCGAAGACATGGTCAGGGAGATTCAGCACCTGATCGAACAGATGGACGACGGCGAGCGCCGCACCTACCTGGCCGAAAGCCTGTTCCTCAACACGGTGAAGTACGAGAACGACAAGCTCGAGGCGTACATGAAACGGCTGACCAGGAAATAGACGGGAGCCGTGAGCCTCAATTTCCTGTCCACCCGCTTTCAGTGTTCGTGGCCCTGGAGCACGCTCGTCATGCTCTGCGACGGCCGCGTCGTCTGCGGCTGCGCCGATCCCTACGGCCACCGCGTGCTCGGCGACGCCCGCGCGGCGCCGCTGCACGATATCTGGACGGGGCCGGTCATCAGCGCCCTGCGAAACGACTTGAACGAGGGCGGATCCAAGTTCTGCGGCGATTGTCCCTTGAAGCTGCCGCTCAAGAAAGACGATGCCCCGCCGGTGCGATCGCTCGACGCCGGGCCGCTGCCGTCACGTCTCTATATCGAGTGCACGGCGGCCTGCAATATCTCGTGCACAGACGCGTGCTGCGCGCCGGAAACCGGCATCACGCGAACGCGCCAGGCCGGCATGCTCGACTTCGATCTGTTCCGCCGCGTCGTGGACGAAGCCGGCCCGTCGCTCGTCCGGATCGACTTCTTCAACTACGGCGAAGCCTTCCTCCACAAGCGCGCCATCGAGATGTGCGAGTACATCAAGACCCGGTTCCCGCAGGTGTATCTGTACACCAGCACGAACGGGCTCGCGTTCACCGAGGCGCAGGCGCGACGGCTCGTCGCACTCCGGCATCGACGAGGTGACGTTTTCGATCGACGGCGCCACGCCCGACAGCTACGTGAAGTACCGCCAGCGCGGGCGCTTCGACCTGGCGCTGGACAACCTCCGCGCCATGGCCGACGAAAAGCGCCGCGCCGGACGCGATCTGCCGTTCATCAACTGGCGCTACATCCTCTTCACGTGGAACGACTCGGACGCCGAAATGGACCTCGCCCGCCAGCTCGCGCGCGACGCCGGCGTCGATCGCCTGTGCTGGGAGCTGACCGACCATCCGGAAAAGGCGTACTCGCGCCGGTTCGTGCCGGGCGCGCCGGCGCTCGAGGCCATCCGCCACGAGATCTGGGACGACAACAACCTCGGCAACGCGATTCCCGGCGCCACGCCGCGAGCGCGCATCGACGTGCGCACGCTCGTCGGCGGCGTGGCGGCGCTGCCGGGCTTCTTCGATCTGCCGCTTCGTGCGCATGCCGGCCGGCCGACCGAAATCCGCACGCGCGTCCAGAATCTCTCGACGCGCCCGTTTCCGGCTCAGGCGACCTACGGACGCCGGCTGGTCCGGCTCGGCGCGCAGTTGTGCGACTCCGGCGGCGCCCTCATCGACCGCGATTTCGCGCGCGCCTGGCTCCCGCAGCCGCTCCTGCCGGGAGCGGAGACCGACATCGCCATCACCATTCCCGCGCCGGAACGGCCGGGCCGCTATACGTTGAAATTCGATCTGGTCAGCGAAGGAATCGACTGGTTCGAGCGGTGCGGGTCGGAAACGACGAGCAAGACGCTGCTCGTCAGATAGCGGCGACGCCCTTGATGCCCTTGACGGGAACGCCCGCCGGGAGCGGTGCGCCTTCGGCCGGCGCCTCGACGAACCGCCAGGCGTGCGTTTCTTCGAGAATCTTCGCGGCGAACTCCGTGTGGAGGGCGTGCCCCGCCCGATGCGCCACGAGGTGGCCAATCACCGGGTAGCCGACCAACGCGAGATCGCCCACGGCATCCAGAATCTTGTGGCGCACGAACTCATCGTCGAAGCGCAGCGGGTTGTTGAGGACGCCTGTTTCGCCGAGGACGATGGCGTTTTCGAGCGAGCCGCCGAGCGCCAGGCCGTTCTGGCGCAGCATCTCGACGTCTTTGAGGAACGTGAACGTGCGCGCAGGGGCGACGTCCTCGATGAACGATTCCTCGGTGATGCGCAGCGTGCGCGTCTGATGCCGGAGCAGGGGGTGATCGTAGCTGATGCTGTAGGTGACCTTGAAGTGATCCGACGGGTACAGGGCGATCCGTTTGTCGCCGCGTGAGAGCGCAATCGGGCGGACGATCTTCAAGTACTTCCGGCTCGCCGCCTGCCGCTTCACGCCCGCTTCCTGAATCAGATAGATGAACGGCGCCGCGCTGCCGTCCATGATCGGAACTTCCGGAGAGTTGAGCTCGACCATCACGTTGTCGATGCCCATGCTCACGAGCGCCGCCAGCAGGTGCTCGACCGTCTCGACCGACACCTGATCGCGCGCCAGGCCCGTCGCCAGCTGAATGCCGGCGAGGTGATGCACCGTCGCGGGCACTTCGAAATCACCCAGATCGATACGGCGAAAACGGATGCCGTGGTCCACGGCCGCCGGCTTCAGCGAAAGCGTGACCTTGTTGCCGGAGTGAAGTCCGATTCCGACACACGAGATGTGGCGACGAAGCGTGCGCTGTGCGTCCATTAGCCTCTCGGCCGAGCGGGGGGCCCACCGCAACTCAGCAAGGATAATGCCGAGCTTGAAGCACTGCGGTGTGACGGCAAAAAGTCATTCAACAAGAATAGCTTAGGACGGCTTCCTGGACCAAGCTCCGAACGCCTCGGCATGGTGTTGTGGCTGCAAAACCACAGCCAAAACGGCGCAGAGTGTGGCGATGCTACCACAACTCAGAATCGTTACACCGCCTCCGATCGAACGGGCTGACCATTCCGTTCAGTCAGCAGCCCAGCGAGGAACCGTCCTGTCGCCGACATGTCGTGGTGCGCCACCTCCTCGGGGGTGCCGGCGGCGATGATGCGTCCACCACCCGCACCGCCCTCGGGGCCGAGATCGATGACGAAGTCGGCGCCCTTGATGACGTCGAGATTGTGTTCGATGACGACAATTGTGTTGCCCTGATCGACAAGCTTGTTCAGGACGTCGAGCAGCTTTCGCGTGTCCTCGAAGTGCAATCCGGTCGTCGGCTCGTCGAGAATGTAGAGCGTCCTGCCCGTGCCGCGCTTGGACAGTTCCTTGGAGAGCTTCACGCGCTGCGCTTCCCCGCCGCTCAGCGTCGTCGCCGACTGGCCCAGCTCGATGTAGCCGAGGCCGACGTCCTGGAGCGTGCGGAGCTTGTTGGCGATGGCCGGGAAATTCTCGAGAAACGGCAGCGCCTGATCGACGGTGAGCTCGAGCACGTCGGCGATCGACTTCCCGCGGTACTTGACGTCGAGGGTCTCGCGGTTGTAGCGGCGGCCCTTGCACTGCTCGCACGTGACGTAGACGTCGGGCAGGAAGTGCATCTCGATCGCGATGACGCCGTCGCCCTGGCAGGCTTCGCACCGCCCGCCTTTCACGTTGAACGAGAAGCGGCCCGGCCGAAATCCCCGGGCCCTGGCGTCGGGCATCATGGCGAACAAATCGCGGATGAACGTGAACAACCCGGTGTAGGTGGCCGGGTTCGAGCGCGGCGTCCGCCCGATGGGCGACTGATCGATCTCGATGACCTTGTCGATGAGCTCGATGCCGTCGATGCGATCGTGCGCGCCGGGGTCGTCGCCGGCCTTGTAGAGCGTTTTCGCGAGCGACCGGTACAGGATGTCGTTGACGAGCGTCGACTTTCCCGAGCCGCTCACGCCGGTGACGGTGGTGAACACGCCGAGCGGGATGCGCACGTCGATGTTCTTCAGGTTGTTCTCCCGCGCGCCGCGGACGACGATCTCGCCCTTGATCGCCGGACGGCGGACGGCCGGCACGGCGATCGATCGCGCGCCGGTGAGATACGCGCCCGTCAGCGACAGGTCGCGGGGAAGAGCGTCGGCCGCCGTGTTCTGGATTTCAGCGCCGGACACCGCGTTCGACACCCGCTCCATGAGCTCGGCCGGCGTGCCCTGAAAGATGACGTGGCCGCCGTGCTCGCCCGCGCCGGGGCCGAGATCGATCACGTAGTCGGCCGTCCGGATCGTCTCTTCGTCGTGCTCGACGACGATCACCGTGTTGCCGAGGTCGCGCAGCCGCGCCAGCGTCGCCAGCAGCTTGCGGTTGTCGCGCTGGTGGAGCCCAATCGACGGCTCGTCGAGCACGTACAGCACGCCGGTGAGATTCGCGCCGATCTGCGTGGCGAGCCGGATGCGCTGGCCTTCTCCGCCCGACAGCGTGGCCGCGCCGCGGCCGAGCGTCAGGTAGCCGACGCCCACGTCGTTCAGGAACCGCAGCCGTTCCTGAATCTCGCGCAGAATGCGCTCGGCGATGATGGCTTCCCGATCGGTCAACGGCATCGTGTCGAACACGCGCAGCGCTTCGGCAATCGGGAGGTTGACGTAGTCGGCAATCGTCCGCGCTTTGACCTTCACCGACAGGCTCTCGCGCTTGAGCCGGTGGCCGTCGCAGGACGGGCAGGGCCGCAGCGAGCGATACGGCTCGAGTTCCTCCTGATCGGCCCAGCTTCCGTCTTCGTACCGCCGGCGAAGATTCGGCAGCGAGCCCTTCGAACCCGTTCTTTCCGGTCGTGCCCGCGCCCGACAGCAGCGCTTCGCGCGCCTTCCGCGGCAGCTTCGCAAAGGGCACGGTCAGGTCGATGCCGTGCGTGCGGCTGAGCGACTGGAGCGCCTCGCGCACGAGCTTCCGATCGCCTCGCGCCCACGGCGCGATCGCGCCGTCGGCGAGCGACTTCGAATCGTCCGGAATGATGCGCAGCGGATCGAAATCGACGCTCGCGCCGAGGCCCTGGCATTGCGGGCAGGCGCCGTGCGGCGAGTTGAACGAAAACGCGCGCGGCGTCATTTCCGGCATGCTCAGCCCGCAATCCACGCACGCCAGCCGCCGCGAGAACAACCGGTCGCCGCCGTCGAACGAGTTGATGACGACGATGTCGTCCGCGAGGTTGAGGGCGACGTCAATCGATTCGATGAGCCGGCGCTCGACGCCGCCGCGCACGATCACGCGGTCGACGAGCACCTCGATCGTGTGGTTGCGGCGGCGATCGAGCTTGATGTCTTCTTCGAGCGATCGAAACTGGCCGTCGATCCGCGCCTTCGTGAACCCGCGCGCCCGCAGCGCCGCCAGCTCTTTCTTGAACTCGCCCTTCCGGCCACGCACGGTCGGCGCGAGCACGTTGATCCGGGCGTCCTGCGGATAGAGCATCACCATGTCGGCGATGCGCTCGAGCGATTGCGAGGTGATTTCCTTGCCGCAGTTCGGGCAGTGCGGCACGCCGATGTTGGCGAACAGGAGCCGGAGGTAGTCGTAGATCTCGGTGACCGTGCCGACGGTCGATCGCGGGTTGGACCCGGTCGTTTTCTGCTCGATGGAAATCGCCGGCGACAACCCGTCGATCAGATCGACGTCGGGCTTCTCCATCTGCTCGAGGAACTGCCGGGCGTAGGCCGACAGACTCTCGACATAGCGGCGCTGCCCTTCGGCGTAGATCGTGTCGAAGGCCAGCGACGACTTGCCCGAACCCGACAGGCCCGTGATCACCACGAGCTTGTGGCGCGGGATGTCGACGTCGATGTTCTTGAGGTTGTGGACGCGCGCGCCGCGTACGGCAATCCAGTCGTGGGCCATAAGAAAGGGGCTTCCCTCTGGTCTAGGGATCAGGGGCTAGGGACTAGGGACTAGGGATCTCACGAAGTATAACGCGCGATCATCCAATTACCCGATTACCCGATTACCCAATTACCCAATTACCGAATTACCGAATTACCGATGCTCGATTTCGGAGCCGACTGTTCCGGTAGCCGTACAGGAAATACATCACAAGGCCGATCACCAGCCAGATGCCGAAGCGCTCCCACGCCGTGCGCGGCAGCCCCCTCATGATGAACAGGCAGCCGCCTGCCGACAGCACGGTGACGCCCCACACGAACGGCACCCTGAACGGCCGCGGCCGCGACGGATCGGTGTACCGCAGCACCAGCACGCCGATGCTCACGAGCATGAATGCAAACAGCGTCCCGATGTTGGTCAGGTCGTAGGTTTCCGCGGCGTCGCCGACGAGCGCCCACGCGGCGACGAAGATCCCCGTCAACAGCGTGGTCGCCCAGGGCACGCGCGTGCGCGGGTGCACCTTCGCCGCCCACTGCGGCAGCAGCCCGTCGCGCGCCATCGCGAAGAAAATTCGCGGCTGGCCGTACTGAAACACCAGCAGCACGGCCGACATCGACACCGCGGCGCCCAGCGCGACGATCCAGCCGACGGTCTTGAATCCGGCCAGCTCGAGCGCACGCGCCAGCGGATCGGCCACCGCCAGCTCCCGGTACGGCACCATGCCCGTCAGCACGACGCCCACGACCACGTAGATCAGCGTACAGATGGCCAGGCCGCCGAGGATGCCGATGGGCAGGTTGCGCTGCGGGTTCTTCGTTTCCTCGGCAGCCGTCGAAATGGCGTCGAAGCCGATGTACGCAAAGAACACAATCGCGGCGCCCTGATGGATGCCGGTGAAGCCGTTGGGGGCAAACGGCTGATAGTTCGCGGCGTTCAGATGCGTGGCGCCGACGCCGATGAACAAGGCCAGCGCGGCGAGCTTGACGACCACCATCACGTTGTTGGCCGTCACGCTCTCGCGCGCGCCGCGCAGCAGCAGCCACGTGATCAGCAGCACGATGCCGGACGCCGGCACGTGGACCAGAATCGGGATGCCCGCGAGTCGCGGCGCCGTGTCGAGCAGCCCGTGAATCTGCGGATCGGCGCTCAGCAGAGCCGTTCGGTACCCGGTCGTCAGCCACACCGGCAGCTGCAGGCCCACGCCGCGCATGAGCGTGTTGAAGTAGTCGCCCCAGGAAATGGCCACGGCCACGTTGCCCACCGCGTACTCGAGGATGAGATCCCACCCGATGATCCACGCGACCAGCTCGCCGAGCGTCGCGTACGAGTAGGCGTAGGCGCTGCCGGCCTGGGGAATCATCGCGGCCAGCTCGGCGTAGCAGAGCCCGGCAAGCGCGCACGCCGCGCCGAGCAGGAGGAACGAAAAGACAAGCGCCGGGCCCGCGCCCACGCGAATCACCTCGCCGTTCGGCCCCAGCTGACCGGCGGCGGCCGTGCCGATGGCGCCGAAGATGCCGGCGCCAATCACGGCGCCGATGGCCAGCATGACCAGATCGCCGGCGCCCAGGGATCGCTTGAGCGTGTGCGCGCCCTCCCCGTCCGGCACGAGGTCCGCGATCGGCTTTCGCTGAAAGAGCTGCGACATGGCGGTTATCTCAGGCGAAACACGGTCTCGTTCGAGCACACAACCACGCCGCCCGTCGGATCGACGGCGACGCCCACCAGACCCGGACCCGCGACGACGAGCTCCGGCGGTCCGTTCCGCTGCAGCCGATACAGCCCGCTGGCGCCAGCCAGCGCTTCGACCACGAGCGCCGTACCGCTCGCATCGAACGCGATGCCCTGCGGCCGGCCGAAGCGCGTATCGAGCGCCGTCACCACGCCGTCGAGATCGACTCGAAACACCGAGTCGTACGTCGAGAGCGTCGGCGCGGTGACGTAGACGGCGCGATCCGGTCCGATGGCCAGATGAAACGCGGCCACGCTCGCCGGCACCGACGCGAACGCCTTCGCCTTGCCCTCCCGATCCACGCGAAAGATGGTGCCCGATCGGTCGCCGACAAACAGCGTCCCGTCATCGTCTCGTCCTTGGCGAACGCGAGCCCGCAGGCGACGCCGAGATCGCTGGCGAACGGCTCGAACGTGCCGTCGGCGTGCACGCGGTACACGGTGCCTTCGAACCGGCTCGAGACGTACAGGCGTCCCTGCGGCGTCAATCGCCATCGACGTCGCGTTGACGATGCCCGACGAAAAGGTTTCGCGCGTGCCGTTCGGGCGCACCCGGAAGATCGACACCGGCACTTCTTGTCCGCGGGTGCCGCTGTAGGTGACGTAGAGGTTGCCGTCGCGATCGAACACCGGGTTGTCGACCTGGTGGAGCCCCGTGGCGAACGCCGCGGCCACGCCGACTGAAAGCGTGTCGCCGTCCGCGCCCTCGACACTGCATCGGCGTCGGACCGCCTTCGAGACCCGGCGGGACGATGACGCTGATGGCGGTCGGCGAGGCGTAGACACGTGCGCGCGCCGCACGTCGCCGACGTGCACCTCCGGCAGCTGCGACCGCCCGACCGGAAACCGGTGCCTTCGATGGTGATGCGACCGCCTTCGATCGCCCAGGCCGGGCGAACAGCAGTCAGGCGGGCGGACATGCTTGATTACGTGTCGTCGAGCTCGACGTTCCAGTACAGGTAGTCGCGCCAGCTCTCGGGGGCATTGCGAAGCCCGATGGTGATGCGGACGGCTGGCGCCGAATCCGGACGCTTGGGCATCCGCATCAGGTGCATGCCGGCTTCGGCGGGCGTCCGGCCGCCCTTCCGGCGATTGCAGGACACGCAGCAGGTGACGATGTTCTCCCAGTCTTTCCGGCCGCCCTGGGCGACCGGCACCACATGATCGAACGTCAGTTCGCAGGTCGGGAACCCGTCGCCGCAGTACTGGCAGCGGTGGTCGTCGCGCGCGTAGATGTTGGCCCGCGAAAAGGGCACGTAGTCGAATCGGCGTTTGATCCTGATGTAGCGAAGCAGCCGGATGACGGACGGCAGCTTGAAGCTGAATGAAACGGCACGGACCTCGCGGTCGTACACGGAGATGATCTCAACCTTGCCCTGGCACCAAAGGGTGATGGCCTTCTGCCAGTGGACAATCTTGAGAGGCTCGTACGACGCGTTCAGGAGCAGCGTCTGTTCCACGGCGATCCAGTTTGAATTGTGCCCGACGCTCCGCCGGAGTGTCAAGCCTCTGACGCGCTTAAACGCCTTGGAAAGTGACGGTTAGCGGCACTAGAACTTGCGGGAACTTCGACCGATACTGACGGAGGGTGATGACGATTTCGCGCGTTCTTCGCGGTCTGACATGCGTGCTGGCGATGACGGCGGCGGCGTGCGCCTCGACGGGCGGCGTGCCGCGTCCGTATCCGTCGCCGCGCGGATCAGCGAGCGCGACGCCGCCCGCAGTCGAGAAAGGCGAGAAGGACAGCGCCGCCAAGGCGAGTCCCGCCGCGTCGGCCCCTGTAAGGAGTGACAAGAGTGACCCGTACGCCCTGGTGGGCACCGCACTCAACCTGAGGGGCGCTCCCTACCGCAACGGCGGCTCGGATCCGAGTGGTTTCGACTGCAGCGGCTTCACGCAGTATGTCTTCGCGCAGCACGGCATCGCGCTGCCGCGCGACGTCCAGGAGCAAGCTCGACTGGGGAAGAAGGTCGATCCGGACGACCTCGCGATG
This sequence comes from uncultured Acidobacteriota bacterium, assembly GCA_963755195.1. GTDB lineage: Bacteria > Acidobacteriota > Vicinamibacteria > Vicinamibacterales > CAVVIG01 > CAVQJU01. The sequence continues at coordinate 645,309 of CAVWIZ010000008.1, forward strand.
GGCGATCTCGTCTTCTTCACCACGGTAGCGGCCGGAGCCTCGCACGTCGGCATCGCGATCGGCGGCGATCAGTTCGTCCACGCGCCAAGCTCGACCGGAGTCGTCCGCGTCGAGCGTCTGAGCGCCACGTACTGGTCGCAGCGGTTCGTCGCGGCCAAGCGCATCAATCAGTGACAGTGACGGGCTGATCGGGCGGGGGCGAGACCGCTCCCATCCGCTTCAAGATCAGTTGCTGCCGCCGCAGGAGCCTCGCCGAGGGCTTCGCCGGATTCAGCCGCCGGGGATTGATGATGGCCCCGGCCAGCAAGGCGGACTCAGAAGGTCCCAGCGCGGCGGCCGGCCGGTGGAAATACGTTTGCGCCGCGGCTTCGACGCCGTACACGCCGTCGCCCCATTCGATCACGTTCAGGTACAACTCCAGAATGCGCGCCTTCCGGAGCTCGGCCTCGAGCCGGCGCGCGATGATGAGCTCCCTGAGTTTGCGCAGCGGGTTCTTCGAGGGCGACAGGTACAGGTTCTTCGCGAGCTGCTGCGTAATCGTGCTCGCGCCCCGCACGAAGCGGCCCCTGGCCCAGTCGACCTCGAGCGATTCCTGCAGCTGCTCGAAGTCCACGCCCTCGTGTTGAAAGAACGCATCGTCCTCGGCCACGAGCACCGCGCGCTTCAAGTCCGACGACACATGGCGGTAGCTGACCCACCGCTGAACGTGGCGCGGCACAAGGCCCTTGTCGCGCGCCTCCTCGGCGCGAATCCTCATGAAGGCGGTGGTGGTCGGGTTCGACGTTGCGAGCGGCCGGACATCCGGCAGCGTCAGGTATCCGTAGGCAACGCAGCCAAAGGCGACGGCCGCGGCGCCAAGCAGTGCGCGGCCGATGTGTCTACCCACCGACGACAATCTTGAGCCGTTCGCCTGGGCGCGGCGGCTCGTTCACCGGGTGGCCGTTCATGATCGCGAGGGTCGTCGCTTTCGCGACGCCCTTGCCCTCCCGCTCGGCGATGCTCTGCCAGGTGTCGCCCTGACGCGCCGTATAGAGATCGATCCGGTTGGGACGGATGCTTTCCGCCTCGCCCGCTGACAGCGCGCGGAACGACCGGAGGCTTTTGGCAAACGACGGCTCGACGGTCGAGTACACGTCGATCGGCGCAATCCCCGCGAGCAGGTACACCTCGCGCTCGTGGATCACATGGGCGGCGCGTATCTGGACGCGTCCCGTATCGGAGAAACTGCCGACGTAGCTGCCGACGAACGCGGACAGCCCGTTGATCGTCGTCGCCGATCCGTCCACGGCGCGAAAGCCCGCGCGCTGCATGGAGCCGACGGCGACATCTTCGATCGTCCGTCCCGCCGCCAACCTCGTCGTCTGCAGGATCATCAGAGAGCGGCCGCCGGGCTCTTTGGCCACGACCTGCGTCTGCCCATTCTCGATGTTCCATCCATCCGGAAAGTCACACGCGATGCGAAGACGGCGGTGCAGGAACGCGTGGCCTCGCACAACTCCCAGGTCGGGGTTGTCTCCGTAGGTGATGCCGTTGATGCGCGCGAGGTAGCCGTCGCGGTCGGACGCGAATCGCTGCGCGCCGGCCTCGGCCTGCTGCACGGCGGCCTGCACGCGCTGAACGCGATCCTGTGGCGCCGGATGCGTCGCGAGCCAGTTCGGAACACCCTTGGTGTCGCTCGCCTCTTCGACGCGCGCGAGCGTCGTCAGCATTCGCGGTACGCCAGCCGGATCCCAGCCGGCGCGCGACGCGTACCTCACGCCCAGCTGATCGGCCTGCGCTTCATCGTCTCGGCTGTTCTTGAGGAGCAGCACGCCGATGCCGGCTGCGCCAAGCTGTGCCGTCTGGGCGCCTCCAGGCGCGAAGATGCTGCCCAGAATCAGGCCGACCTGCGCGCCTGTGGATTTCGAATACTGCTGGACCGAGTGGCGCGCGGTGACGTGTCCGATTTCGTGGCCGAGCACGCCGGCCAGCTGCGATTCGTCGTCAAGAAACGCGAGGATGCCGCGTGTGACGTAGACGTAGCCGCCAGGCAGGGCAAACGCGTTGATGGCAGGCGAGTCGACGACGGTGAAATGCCAGGCCAGGCTGGGACGCTCGGAGATGGCGGCCAGGCGCATGCCGACGCCGGCGACGTACTCCTCGAGGGCGCGATCCGAGTACACGCCCATTTCGCCCCGGATCTGCGCGTCGTTCTCGCGGCCAGCCTGGATCTCCTGCGCCTCGCTCATCAGCGAGAACTGGCGCTGGCCCGTGGCCGGGTTGGTGGCACACCCCGCCACGGCGGCCGCGAGCGAAAGCGCGAACAGCGAGACGAAAACGTTACGCGTGGACTCCATGCTTCGCCAGCGCGGTCTGAAGGGCACCGAGCAGCAAGACGACCAGACGCGACGCGGAGCTTGTGCCCATGAGGCCGACGCGCCAGATCTTGCCGGCCAGTGGACCGAGGCCCGCGCCAATCTCGATGCCAAACTCGTCGAGCAGCCGGCGTCGCACGGCGGCCTCATCCACGCCGTCGGGCACGCGCACGGTGTTGAGCGTCCACAGGCGATCGCTTTCCGGCGGCAGAAGCGACAGGCCCATCGCCGCCAGGCCTTCGACGAACGCGCGGTGGTTGCGCTCGTGGCGCGCCCATCGCGCCTCGAGGCCCTCTTCTTCGATCATCGTGAGCGCCTCGTACAGCGCGCAGAGGAGCGCCGACGACATCGTGTGGTGATATTTGCGGTTCAGCCAGTAGTCGCGCAGCAACTGCAGATCGAAGTAGAAGCTGCGGCTCTTCACGGCCCGCTCCAGGGCGCGCGGCCCGAAGACGATCGGCGAGAGACCCGAGGGCGCGCCCAGGCATTTCTGCGTGCAGCTGTAGCAGACGTCGACGTCCCACGCCCCGACGTCGAGCGCCACGCCGCCAAACGAGGTGACCGCATCGACGATGGTGAGCGCGTCGACCCTGCGGGCGATCGCGGCCATCTCGCGCACCGGGTTGAGCACTCCGGTTGAGGTTTCACCCTGCACCATCGCCACGACGTCGGCCGGCGTCGATGCCAGCGACTTCTCGAGCGCGGCCGGATCCGCGGCCCTTCCCCACTCGCCGTTCACGCGGGTCACCACGGCGCCGTAGCGCTCGCACATCTGCGCCAGGCGATCGCCGAAATAGCCGGTGACAACAACAGTGACGCGCGAGCCTTCGCGAACCGTGTTGGCGACGGCCGTTTCCATGCCCGACGTGCCGGTGCCGGACACGGCAAACGCGAATGCGTTCTCCGGCGCGCGAAACAAGCGCGTGAGCGTCGCGCGCACATCGTCCAGCATCGCGATCATCAGGGGGTCGAGATGTCCGACCGTGGGCGCCGCCATGGCACGCATCACGCGTGGCGAGGTCAGCGAGGGACCAGGACCGAGCAGAATCCGATCTGACTCGGGGAGCAGACTCTTCATACGAGCACGACCTCCTCAAACGACACGAGCACGTCGCGAAGCACGGCCACCGTCGCGGCGGACACGGGCACGAGCGGCGAGCGGGGAACGCCGACGTCGCACCCCACCAGTTCCAGCGCCGCTTTCAGCCCTGGCACGCCATGCATCGAACCCACCAGCCTGGCCACCGTCGCGAGCCGATGTTGAAGCGCGCTGGCGTCCGCGTGGCGCCCGGCCCGGGTCAACTGGTAAAGACGCACGCACGCGTCGGGCAGCACGCACGCAAGGGCCAGCACGCCCCCGACGGCTCCGACGCCGAGCGCCGAGTAAAACGTCGTGGCCGATCCGGCGAGCACGTTGAAGCTCTCGGGCGTGCCCACGACAAAATCCGCGATCTGCGCGATGTCGCCGCCCGACTCCTTGACGCCCGCGATGTTCGGATGCGTCGCGAGCCGCGACACGGCGGCTGGCAGCAGATTCACGCCGGTCACCGCGGTGAAATTGTAGAGAAGGACCGGCACGCGCGAGGCGTCGGCGACCGCCGTGTAGTGGCGGACGAATGCCTCGGTGGTCATCTGCGATTTGTAGAACCCGGGCGTGCGCACCAGCACGGCATCGGCGCCCAGGTCGGCCGCGCGCCGGACTGCCCGGATCGTTGCGGACGTGGACTCGCGACCGGCGCCCACGATGAACGGCCGGCCAAACGGCCACCGCTCGCGCGCTGCGGCCACGGCGCGATCGGATTCGTCTTCGTCCAGGAGGACGGCCTCTCCGGTCGATCCCAGGACGACGATGCCGTTCAGGGGACTGGCCGCCCAGCGCGCGCAGGCGGCCGTCAGCCGGCCGACATCCAACCGGTCATCGCGATCGAACGGAGTCGGGATCGGCGCGAAGACGCCGTGGAGATCCATGGTTGTCATTGTAGACCGGCGTGATACCGGAGCGCTGCATCACCAGGTTCAGACCGAGCACCACGAGGAACATCGCGGCCGCCGGACTGAGCAGCCATGGAAAGTCGGCGAACGCGCGGATGGAGGACGCGTCGTGCAACATCGTGCCCCAGCTCGCCACCGGTTCGGGAAAACCCAGGCCCACGTAAGAAAGCGTCGCCTCGGACACGATGAAGGCCGGCACGAGCATCACGATCTCGACGAAGATGAACCCGCGGGCCGCGGGCAAGAGATGCCGCACGAGCACGCGCATGTGACTGGCGCCAAGCGAGACCGCCGCGACTCCGTAGTCGAGCTCCTTCTCCGAACGGACAATCGCGCGAACGCCCCGCGCGATGAACGGCGCGCCGACGACGGCAAAGATGGCCGTCAGGAGTCCGAATACGGCGGCAGGCGGAAGCACGAGCCGCATCACCGAGCGAAGGGCGAGGACGACGTACATCGCCGGCAGCACGAGCACGAAATCCGACGCGCGCATCAGGATATCGTCGGCGGTTCCGCCCGCGTAGCCGGCAATCCCTCCCACGAACGCGCCCATCAGCAGCGCGCCCGCGGCGGCGATGAACGACAGCCCGAGCGAAATGCGGGCGCCGTGGACGAGACGGCTGAGCACGTCGCGCCCGTAGCTGTCGGCGCCCAGCAGGAAGAGCGGCATGCGCGAGTCGTCCGACGAGGCGGCCAGGCGGCCCCCGTCGAACCATGTCAACGGCACGCGACGCGACCGGTCCTGCTCGTAGCGTTGTTCGAGCTGGTTCGTGAGCGTCCACGGATAGATGAACGGCGCATGCCATGCTCCACTCGCGTCGCGCACGTGCGGCAGGGTCGGCGGAGCGTTCAGCCAGCCGCGAAACTGGCGATCGATGGCGTACGGCGCGAGCACAGGCGCGCCCAGCGCGGCGATCACGATGGCGGCGAGGAGAGTGAGCCCCAGCAAACGCATGTCGGTGATGAGGCGGGCCTGCCGGCCTGCGTCAAGCCTCCCGGGTCCGCGGATCGACCAACGCCAGCGCCGCATCGGACATCAGCGTGCCGACGGCGAGGAAGATCGATCCGGCGGCGGCGCAGCCGGCGACGAGATACACATCCCGGGCGCGGAGCGCCGCCAGCATCAACTGACCAAGGCCCGGCCAGGCGGTAATGGTTTCGACGGCAAACGATCCGCTGAGCAGCGTGCCGACGACGAGTCCGTAGACGGCAGCCACCGGGCGGAGCGCGCCCTTCAACGCGTCGCGCCACACGACGCGTGAGAACGGGACGCCGCGCCCGATCGTGGCCAGCACGTAGGGCTGGCCGACGACCTCGCTCATCGCCTGCGACTGCAGACGCTCGAACATCGCGATGAGCGGCAGCGCCAGCGCAGCGACCGGCACGACCAGATGGCGCAGAAGGCCCTCGCCGCCGCTCGACGTCATGCCCCCGACAGGAAACCATCCCGTGCGCGCCGCGGCGAACACGAGGAACAAGGACGTCAGGAGCGGGGGCATCGACAGCAGCACCAGCGATGCCGTCCGGATGGCGCCAGTGATGATGCCCGCGCGGCGGCTGCCGGTCAGGATGCCGAGCGGCAGCCCCACCAGCGTCGCGACAAGCAGGGCCGTCACCGCCAGGATCGCCGTGTTGGCGGCACGTTCGGGAATGAGATCGGCGACCGGCCGGTCAAACAGCAGCGAGCGTCCGAAATCCAGACGCGCGACGCCGGCAATCCAGCGGCGGTACTGTTCGCCAATCGGTCGATTCAACCCATAGCGAGCGCGGGCTTCCTCGGCGAGCTCCTGCCGGATATCGAGGCCCATCGACTGCGAGACGAAATCGCCCGGCGCGAGCCGCGCCAGCACGAGCGACGCGGACGACACGGCGAACACCAGGAAGACCGCGAACGCGAGCCGCCGCGCCACGTAGGCCAGCATTACAGCATTACCGCGCCAACATTACCGCAAGACCGCCACGGTGTCGGGCGACCAGAGCAGCTGCGGGCGCAGCGCCACCGGCGTCACGTTGGTGACCCTGGTAGAACCAGCGGCATAAATGTGCGGGGCGACGAAGTAGATGGCAGGCAGGTGCTCGGCGAAGATTTTCTGCACCTCGTCGAACAGCCGCTTGCGATCTTGCTGGTCGGCCATCTGCATCTGCTCGGTCATCAGCTCGTCAATCCGGCGCTCCCACTCGGTGGCCGGCGTCTTCTGCCCGATATTCCAGAAGTGGAGGGTGCCCGAGCTGAGCCAGAAGTCGGGGTTGCTGGCCGGATCGGTGTCGAGGATCGGGTTGAAGTACACCGCTTCGTACTTGCCCGTCATGATCTGTTGAATCACCGCCCCGGCATCGAGCGCCGCAATGTCGATGACGACCCCGACCTTCTTCAACTCGTCGCGGATGACGCTGACGCCTCGCTCGAGGGACGGACGCCCCTTCTGCGTGACGATGGTGAAGCGCGCGGGCTGGTTGGCGGCGTCCTCGAGGATGCCGTCGCGGTTACGGTCGGTGAGGCCAATCGAGGCGAGCAACGCCTTCGCACCCGCGGGATCGTAGGGCGTGCGCGGCGCTTCTGGCGAATACCACTTCTTGTTGGCGGGTGTGATGGGACCGAACACCGGCACGCCGGCGCCGAGAAACACCGTGTCGGCAAAGAGCTGCCGATCGACGGCCATCGAGATGGCCCGCCGCAGCTCGTCGCGCTGCAGCCACGCCGCGCGCGACTCCTTTCCAAAAGCGCCCGGCTTGAGATTCAACCAGAAGGCATTCGGATCGTATCCCACGCCCAGATCGAACAGCCGCAGTTTCCCGGCGTCGGCCGCCCGCTTGACGACGGCGTACGCCTCCGACGGTACCTCGCTGTTGGTCATGTCGCTCTGGCCCGACTCGAGCCGCAGCAGTTCGGTGTTCTCCTCGGGAACGATGTCGATGACCAACCGATCGAGATATGGCAGCGCTGCGCCGGCGGCATCCTTGCGCCAGTACCGGGGGTTGCGCGCGAACACCAGCCGCTGACCCGGGCTGTAGGCGGTCAGCGTGAACGGCCCAAGGCCCGCGAGCTCGGACGGGGGCGTTGACAGGTTCCACGCACCTGCCAGCGTGCCGTTCCTGAGGGCCGGCTCGAGCTTGTGCCGCGGCAGCACGCGCAGGTGGTCGAGAATGCGCAATCCCGGAGCGAACGGGACCGGGAACGTCAGGACGACGGTCAGCGGGTCTGGTGCCGCGACCTGGAGGTTCTTCCCTCCGATCTGCAGCAAGTCGGCCGAGGACGGCACCGCGTACGAGGCCGCGATCGAAAACACTACGTCGTCGGCCGAGAAGGGATGGCCGTCCGAGAAGCTCACGTTCGGCCGCAGCTTCAGCGTGTAGCGCAGGCCGTCGCTCGAACGCGTCCAACTTTCGGCGAGCCACGGCTCGACCTCGTCGGTGACGGGGTTGATACGGACGAGTTTGGCGTGCAGGAGCGACGCCACGAGATCACTGGAGGTGTCGCGTGTGGTGAGCCGAGTGAACGTGCGCGGTTCGGTGCGAACCGACACGACGAGCTCGCCGCCGCGGGGCACGCCGGCGCCCGGCGAGCCAGTGGAGGACGTGGCGTCTGTCGAGGATGTCGTGTTGGAGCGGCACGCGGCAAGACCTGCGACGACGCCCAAAGCGATCAGCCATCGAACCGGGCGCGCGTGTCTGGTCAATAGCTGGCTCGCAGGCCAGAAAACTGGCCGATCACAATCGTGTGCAACTTTGGCGCTCGGCGTGATTTTGCACGCAAAATTCGCCTCGTCGTTACCTGACCGATAACAGCCCGGCTAGAAAGTTGGCTGACTGTGCACTACAGCACACCCCCGACCCCAGGCTGAAGAGACCAGCAACCCACAGTACCACAAAGACTTGTCACTCACCGGCCCTGTCAGTCCGGCGGAGCGGGTTGTGGCTCGGCCATTGCGCTTACATACCCCGTCTGGAGGCACTGACTGTGGCTGCACTCACTACTGAACATGACTCACAGGGTTTAAACGGCTTCGAGCCCCGTATCGGCCGCAGCGTGTCATTGGACCACGCCGCGGAACTGCTGGGCGTCTCGCGCCGGACCATCTACAACCGGATCCGCGAGGGCCGGCTTGTAACCGTCCGAACGCTCGGCGGATCGCAGCGCGTGCTGATCGATTCCGTGCAAGGTGAATTTCGTGACGCGCGACCGGCTCCGATGGCCGCTCGTGCATCGGCTCTCTGAAACCGCAGACCCTCGTGGAGCGACCCATGGTGACCCCGTGCCCCTCGTCGACCTTGTGCAGAACCGTGCAAGCGGCGGTACTTGCTGTGTCGGCGTTTGTGGGAACGGTGGCGCCGGCGTTGGCCGAGCCGCACCGCGTCCGGTTCGGGACGGACCTGGTTGACCACATCCGTGCCGGATCGCGCGGGGTCGAGGTGATTGTCGAGGGCGACCGCGCCGCAGTCGATCGAGTGGCGCGGCACCACAACCTGGTCGTGAAGCGCTACCTGCGAAAGGGCGGCATCCTCGTCGCCAACGCCGGTCAGCTGGCGGCGCTGCAGGATGACGCCGAGCTCGATCATCTCTCGGGCAACATCCGGTATCGCACGCTGGCCATCGATGCGATCGACCCGACCGACGAAGGCATCGGCGCCGACCAGGTGTGGGCCGGAGTCGGCGACCTGCCGAGGCTGTCGGGCAAGGGCATCACCGTCGCGGTCATCGATTCAGGCATCGACCTCAAGCACAACGCGTTCAAGGGATCCGGAATGGCGAGCCGGGTGCTGACGACGGTGGACTTCACGGGCGGCAATGGCGTGGATCTGTTCGGCCACGGCACGCACGTGGCGGCGATCATCGCAGGCCGGAGGGGCGTCACCCGGGATACGAGCCTCTACCAGGGCGTCGCGCCCGGCGCGTATATCGTGAACCTGCGCGTGCTCGGCAACGACGGCACGGGCGAGGCCGGCGACGTCATTGAGGCGATCGATTGGGCAATCGAGCACCGGCAGCAATACAACATCCGCGTCATCAACCTGTCGCTCGGCGCGGCAGCGGTTCAGTCGTATCGCGACGATCCGGTGTGCGCCGCCGTCGAACGCGCGGTGAACGCGGGAATATTCGTCGTCGCCGCCGCGGGGAACTTCGGACTGGCGCCGGACGGACGACGCGTCATGGGCGGCGTCACGTCGCCAGGCAATTCGCCCTACGCCGCGACGGTGGGCGCGCTCGACACCAAGGGCACGGCCGCGCGCGACGATGATGAGGTGGCGGGGTTCAGCTCGAGTGGTCCGACGCAGTTCGACCGGTTGATGAAGCCTGATCTGGTGGCGCCCGGCCGGCGGGTGACGTCAGCCGAGGCGGCCGGGAGCGTGCTCTCGGTGAATTTCCCGGATCAACACATCGCCGGCAGCGGGCCCAATTCGTACATCCGGGGATCCGGCACCAGCATGGCGGCGGCGTTCGTCAGCGGGGCCGCGGCGGTGCTGATCGAGGAGCGGCCGAGCCTGCAGCCGCTGACGGTGAAGGCGGCGCTGCAGATGACGAGCACGTTCCTGGCCGAGGCGGGCTTGGTGCAGGGCGGGGCGGGGAGCATGAATCTGCTGGCGGCGGCGGAATACGTGATGGACGGCGATCTGAGCGACACGACGATTGCGGGCGAGCCGGCGGCGGCGAGCCATCTCGTGATTGCGTCGCTCGACCAGGTGATGAGCGCGCAGGGCGCGAACCGTTCGCTCGTGCGGCATCTGTTCCCGATTCAAAAACGATCTGCCCGCCGAGCGCGAAACCACAGGGCCCACGGTGCGACGAAGTCAGCTGCAGACTCAGTCATCTGGGGCGAGAGCGACTCGGTCATCTGGGGCGAGAGCGTCTGGGCGACTCGGTCATCTGGGGCGAGAGCGACTCGGTCATCTGGGGCGAGAGCGACTCGGTCATCTGGGGCGAGAGCGACTCGGTCATCTGGGGCGAGAGCGACTCGGTCATCTGGGGCGAGAGCGACTCGGTCATCTGGGGCGAGAGCGACTCGGTCATCTGGGGCGAGTAGCGACTCGGTCATCTGGGGGCGAGTAGCGGCGAAACAAGCGCAAGGAGGTGCAGTCTTATGAAGACACTAATTATTTGGGGCGAATAGGCCGATAGACCGAACCGCCAAGGCTATTGGCGGTCATGACGAGTGCGACCAAAGATTCACGACTGACGACACTCTACGTGGGAGCGGTGATTATCGCCGGGGCAGCGATACTGCTGCACTCGGCGAATCAACTATTGTACGTGGCGCCAGTCGGCAACCAATGGTTTGTACTTGCGGGCTTGACCCTCCTGACCGGCTCCTTCACTATTTCGATGTCCTCGCTGCCTGCTCGCGTCTCGGTTTCCGAGACGTTTGTCTTCGCGTCCGTTCTATTCTTTGGAACCGCGGCAGGCACGGTCACAGTTGTCCTCGAATCGTTGGTGATGTCTTTCTGGCTGCTTCCTAAAAGCCGCGCTCCTCATCGGGTATTGTTCAATGCTTCTGCAACTGCCATAGCCATCTGGGTTTCTGGCACTATTTTCTATTCGTTCCCAGGAGTGGCGCCGTATTTCCGCAGCCCCACTACTCTACCGTTACTCTTTCTGCCTCTCGCAACTTTTACAGTCGTCTACTTCTTGCTCAACACTTGGCTGGTTGCGTTCGCGGTTGCCCTACACAAGAAGTGTTCGCCTCTTGAAATCTGGTGGCCCCAGTTTACCTGGCTGTCTGTGAATTACTTCAGCGGCGCATCAGTTGCAGCGCTGATTGTCACGTACAGCAACCGGCTCGACGTCGGAACGCTTTGGGTCATTATTCCCATCCTGGTCATTACGTACCTAACGTTTCGAACTGCGATGGGACGGGTTGACGACGCGAGTCGCCACCTGGCACAACTCAACAAACTCTACCTCTCCACAATTGAAACGCTGGCCATGGCCATCGACGCCAAGGATCAGGTCACACACGGCCACATCAGGCGCGTTCAGAACTACGCGGTCGGCCTGGCCAGGTTCGTTGGCGTCACAGACCAAGGGCAGATCCAGGCCATCGAGGCCGCGGCTCTCCTGCACGACATGGGCAAGCTCGCGGTGCCGGAATACATCCTCAACAAACCCGGAAAACTGACGCCGGCGGAGTTCGAGAAGATGAAGCTGCATGCCAGCGTTGGAGCGGACATCCTCTCAGCCATCGCCTTCCCGTATCCTGTCGTACCGATCGTCAGGCATCATCACGAGAGCTGGAACGGAACAGGCTATCCCGCGGGGCTGGCCGGGACTGATATTCCGATAGGTGCGCGTATCCTCGCCGTCGTTGACTGCTATGACGCGCTCACATCGGATCGCCCCTATCGACCCCACCTCTCGGACGAAGAAGCGGTGGCGATTCTGCTTGAACGCAGGGGGTCGATGTACGACCCGTTGATCGTTGATACGTTCGTGCAAGTGCACGACCAAATCACGACAACGCCACTTCCTGCCGAAGCCCAACATGATGCGCTGAATGAAATCAGCAACAGCGCTCAAGATCCTCTGGCGCTGCCTGGCGCACCTGCGTTGGATGAAATCGCCGCGAGCGCCGATGAAATGCTGACGCTGTTTGAGCTGGCTCGAGGACTCGCCGGCCAAGCCAGCCTCAGCGACACCGGCGACGTCATCGCCAAGCACCTTCGACGGCTCATTCCTTCGTCGCTGTGCATCTTCTTTCTATACGACCCGCAAGAGGATGATCTGGTTGCCGCGCACGCGTTCGGCGAAGCGAGCTCGATGGTCAAAGGACTTCGAATAGCGCTCGGGCAACGGTTGAGTGGATGGGTGGCCGCCAATCAGCAGACCATCGTGAACTCCGATCCATCACTCGACCTTGGAGACGTTGCCCGGACGGTCACGCCTCGGTTGCGCAGTTGCCTCAGCGTGCCGCTGCTGACAGGCGATCAGCTCGTTGGCGTGCTCACGGTGTACTCGTCGGTGGTCAATGGGTTCAGCGAAGACCATCGACGGATCATTGAGGCCGTGGCCAAACAGATCGGTCACACGTTCAAGCGTGCCACCGATTTCGACACCTTGTACCGTCGTGATGCGCTGACGGGGCTACCGAACGCCGCCCAATTGGAACGGCTGCTGAATTCAAGCGGCAGCAGGGATGCCACGGACCACTTCAACACGCTCCTGCTCCTCGATGTGATCGACATGGAGCGCATCAATGTCCTGTACGGCCGGGACGCCGGTGACGAAGCTCTGCTCCACGTCGTCCGTCACACGAGAGCCATCCTTCGAATCGCCGACCTCCTGTTCCGGCATCGGAGCGACGATTTCGTGGTCCTGCTAAACGGGGGCGACGCGCAAACTGCCGCGACTATCGCCTCGAGCATTCGCGACCATGTGAGAAGTCAACCTTTGACGCTAAAGGGGGGCAATCGCATCATGATCGATCTGACAATTACGAGCGTTGCCGCACCGACCGACGGCGCCTCCCTGGATGACCTGATCGCCACAGCTCGCGGCCGCGTTCACGCGACGCCTTCGAGCCCTGGCAGGATTCACTAGTTTCGCGACACTGGGGCCTCGTCAAGGCCAACTCAGGAAACCACATCTGCACACTCTTTTCTGGGCTTCCGCTCGTATCTCTTCACATCCAGCAGCCTATTGACAAGAATTCACCGATCCCGATCTGTTGGATCACTTGCAGGCTTGGACGTGGGGGACACGCTCGATGAATGAACTGGACGTGGCAGCTGGCTTGAGTACGCAAGGCCGCTTTGTCGAGGCCCTCACGGCGCTGGAAAAAACCACACCAGATGCCAACTCGAGAAACGCCAAACTGTTCCTGCGGGCTGAGTTACTTGAACGGGTTGGACGATTTGGTCAGTCGCGCAGCTCTCTGAATGAACTGGTCAAGTCCAAGAGCGCTAGCCTGGGCCAGCGAAGCTCGTCTGAATTCGTCCTCGGCAAGATTGCGGCGGAAGAGGGCGCCCTAGACTCGGCAGTTGCCCACCTTCAGCGAGCAGTGTCTCTTGGTGCCCAATCTGGTGATCTTAGGCGAAAGTGCTGGCCTCAGATGTGGTTGCTAGTTTCGCTCGCGGATCGATCGGGGCCAGATTCCGTTGCGCTCCTATTGGCAGAACTTCGTTTAGACGCGGTGAAGGTCGGAGATCCTCATATACTCGCTGCACTTCATCTTTTCGTAGGGCAGACGGAGGCTAAGCGCGGTCTTCTCAAGAGCGCACGTCGGCATGTTCGGCTCGGCCAGCAAATACTTTCCGGCGCGCCCAATCTCTGGATTGACGCAATGTTGGAGATCACCGACGCAAACATTGCGGTAATGCGTTCCGACTATGAATCGGCCATGCGATCTGGGCGTCGGGCGCTTGAGTTAGCTGAGCGCTCGGGGGGCGCAGCATGTCAGCGGACATGCCTGGCAAACCTCGGGTTCCTTTCCTATTCAACCGGCCAGTTCGAACAGGCCGTCAGCTACTACCAACGGGCCCTTGCTGCACTGCCGTCGTCGGGGGAAAGTCGCGCGGCGATGCTTGATACGCTCGCGCGCATCCGCCTCGCGCAGGGACGAACCGAAGAATCGGAGGCGCTACTAGATCAAGTGGAACTCGGTGTCAGCGAGCCGCGAGATCGGATTCTTTACGGGTATCGTCATGGTGTCCTCACTCGTGCGCAAGTGGAGGCAAGGGGAGGCCACTTGGGCGATGCAATCGATCACACTGAGTACGCGCTGAGCCTAGCAAGCGATGCAGGCGATCACCTGCTTTGGAACCTCGCACAGCTCACCAAAGCGCAACTGCTTCAACGTGATGGCCGGGTATCCGAGTCGTTGGCCTTGCTTGAACCTCTCCTGCCCACGCTTTTGAACCAATCCCCCGACCTCTACGCCCAATACGAAACGATCCTGGCTTGTGCCCTCGTGTCCGCGGGACGGTCCGACGTCGCCAGCGCCCACCGCAGGCGCGCGGAGCGTCTCTACACCAGCCTTCGGCACGCGCCAGGACTCCTGGAGCTGTCGCGATGCTGGGACCTGGCCGTTCAGGCCTCGAGCGCGCCGACCGAGGCTCCCCCACCCCCCGCGTCCGGTGACACGCCAGGCGCCAGCCCGCTCCGCGGCGGCCCCGTGCTCCAGGCCGTGGCGGCTCTCATGCTCCAGGCCGATCGCCCGGAGTTCCTGGCTCACGAGCTGATTGACCTGCTGGCTCAGGCTGGCTGCGCCCGCCGGGCCGTCGCCCTTCTCACCGATCAGGACGGTCACCGAGAAGTCCTCTCCTCAATCGGCGACGCCGGCGACACAGTGGACCCGTCCGCCTGGGCGCGGCGCCTGGCCATCGGCTCGGCCCGCGATCGGTCGGTGGAAGTGTGGCTGGACCCGCACGACGACATCGAATCGATCGCCTGTGTGAACGCAGTCGTGCTCCTGCTCTCCACCGTCCACGAAATCGAGCGCGAGCGGGCCGAGCGCGAACAGCGCCTGACGCTGTGGCCAATCGACGAGGCGCCGCTCGACGACGGAGAGGCGGTTATCGGCGGGCGGATGCGCGAGCTGATGGTGTTCGCCAGACGCGTGGCCACCACGAACGCCAGCGTCCTCATCACCGGTGAAAGCGGCACGGGCAAGGAGATCCTGGCCCGCGCGGTCCATCACTACTCCGACCGCGCCGACAAGCCCTTCATCCCCTTCAACTGCGCTGCCGTACCGCGCGAAATGCTTGAGAGCCAGCTCTTCGGCCATCGCCGCGGCGCGTTCACCGGCGCCGACCGCGACAACCCGGGCATCATCCGGACCGCGCGCGGCGGCACCCTGTTTCTCGACGAAGTCGGCGATCTCAGCCTCGACCTGCAGCCCAAGCTGCTGCGCTTCCTCGAATCGGGCGAAATCTCTCCGCTCGGCGAAACCGCGCCGTTCACGGTCGACGTCCGGGTCATCGCCGCCACCAACTCGAACCTGGAACAGGCCGTCAAAGACGGACGGTTCCGCGAAGATCTGTTCTACCGGCTCCACGTCATCCGTCTGGAGATTCCGCCGCTCAGCGAGCGGCGCGACGAGATCCCGGCGCTCGTGCATCACTTCGTGGCGAAAGCCGCCGCGGAATACCGCAAGGGCCAGGTGCGAATCGCCGAAGACACCATGGAGCAGCTGCTGCTCTTTCCCTGGCCCGGCAACGTCCGCCAACTTCACAACGAGCTCCGCCGCATGGTCGCGCTCGTCGAGCCCGACGCGGTCCTCACGCTCAGCGCCTTGTCGCAGGAGATCGCCAGCGTCCGCCCCGAAACCTCCGGCCCGCGCCCTGGCGAAATCGCCGTGGCCGTTCACGGGAAGCTGCTCCCGACGCTCGCACGCGTCGAGCGCGAGATGATTACGGTCGCGCTTCGCGACCATCACGGCAAAGTGGAAGAGGCCGCCAAGGCCCTCGGCATTTCCCGCAAGGGCCTTTACCTCAAACGTCAGCGGCTCGGTCTGTGACGCCGCCGGGCGGCGGCGGCGCGCATCGCGATCAGCAGTTCCGCCACCGACTCCACGAGGACACGTTGTGAACCGCATCTCGTTCGGACGGTTCGAAGCCGTCCCTGTCGAATCCGGTAGTACACGGTTCTCCGCGACACCCCCAAGAGCTCTGCCGCATCGTCGATGAACACGCTGCGATGCGGCGACGCCTCGGCGGGCGGCAGATCGCTTTCTGGCATTCCTGACGGCTAGCGCACGTTAGGTGCCATGGGGCACAGTGTGAAACTATTGCCATCTCTGGAATTCTTTGCACGCTCTGCTCGGGAAGTTGCTTCCCGACGGGTAGTTCGCACCCAACCAATTCGGCACACGGCTGCTGCCCTAACCGTTTGCCCCACATTCAGTTGTGCAGCGTTACAGACCTGACGTGCTATACTCCCTTGACGTTTTTGACTCATCAAAGATAAAGGTCATGGCTACCGAAATCCCGACCCCGGCTCCCGGCTGGCGGCTGCCTTCGAGCAACCTCAGCCTGCCCGAGGTCCACGGCTCGATCGCCATCCCCCACGACGCCGGCTTCTGGCGCAAGCTGTTCGCCTTCGCCGGCCCCGGCTACCTCGTCGCCGTCGGCTACATGGACCCCGGCAACTGGGCCACCGACCTCGCCGGCGGCGCGCGCTACGGCTACACGCTGCTCAGCGTCATCATGGTCCAACCTGATGGCGATCCTGCTGCAGGCGCTCGCCGCACGCCTCGGCATCGCCAGCGGACGCGACCTCGCGCAGGCCTGCCGCGACACTACTCGCGCCCGACGACGATCGTCCTGTGGATCCTCTGCGAGATCGCGATCGCCGCCTGCGACCTCGCCGAAGTCATCGGCGCCGCCATCGCGCTCAACCTGCTCTTCGGCCTGCCGCTGATCTGGGGCGTCTGCCTCACGGCGCTCGACGTGCTCATCGTGCTGTTCCTCCAGCACCACGGCTTCCGCTACGTCGAAGCGCTCGTCGTCGCGCTGATCGTGCTGATCGCCGGATCGTTCGCGATCGAGCTGTGGCTGGCGCGGCCCGACTACGTCGCCGTCGCCGCCGGGTTCATCCCGCGCACCGAGATCCTGACCGACCCGAACATGCTCTACATCGCCATCGGCATCCTCGGCGCGACGGTGATGCCGCACAACCTCTACCTGCACTCGTCGATCGTGCAGACGCGCAAGTACCTCGACACCATCGAGAGCAAGCGCGAGGCGATCCGCTTCGCGACCATCGACTCGTCGGTCGCGCTGATGTTCGCGCTCTTCATCAACGCCGCGATCCTGGTCATGGCGGCCGCCGTCTTCCACGGCACCGGCCACGAGGACGTCGCCGACATCAACGACGCGTACCAGCTGCTCTCGCCGCTGCTCGGCACGACGATGGCCAGCATCCTGTTCGCGGTGGCGCTGCTCTGCTCGGGCCAGAACGCGACGCTCACCGGGCACGCTGGCCGGCCAGATCGTGATGGAAGGCTTCATCAACCTGCGCCTCCGTCCGTGGCTGCGCCGGCTGATCACGCGGCTCATCGCCATCATCCCGGCCATCATCGTCATCGCGCTCTACGGCGAGCGCGGCACGGGGCCGCTGCTCATCCTCAGCCAGGTGATCCTCAGCCTGCAGCTGCTCGTTCGCGGTGTTTCCGCTCGTGATGTTCACGAGCGATCGCCACAAGATGGGCCCCTTCGCCAACCCGCTGTGGGTGAAGGCGCTGGCGTGGCCGGTCGCGATTATCATTGCGGCACTCAACGTCTATCTTCTGTAGCAGACTTTCGCCGGTTGAACCCTGAACCGTGAACCCTGAACCGTGAACCCTGAACCCCGAACCGTGTACCAACGCATTCTCGTCGCCGTCGAGAACTCGCCGGCCGATCGCACGATCCTGACGCACGTCACCGAGCTGGCGCAGGCTGACCGGCGCCGAGCTGCTGCTCGTCCACGTCGCCGACGGCTGGGCGGCGCGCAACTTCGATCAGCTGAAGCTGCGCGAGTCGGAGGAGATGAAATCGGATCGCGCCTACCTCGAGAGCCTGCGCGGCGATCTGGCCGCCGCAGGGCTTCACGGTCGAGACGCAGCTGGCGATGGGCGATCCCGGCGACCGAGCTGATCCAGGCCGCCGAGGAGCAGCAGGTCGATCTGATCGCGATGTCGACGCACGGCCACCGGTTCCTCTCCGACGTCCTGCACGGCGCCACCGCCGACCGCGTCCGGCATCTGGTGAAGGTCCCGGTCCTGCTCCTCCGCGCGCAGTAGCCGCCGGTCGCGAGCCAGACCTCTCGAACCTCCAGAACGCTCTCAGACCTCCGCGTCCGCCTCCTCTGTGCTATAAAGTTCTTGATGCCGGACGCCGACCGCCCGCGCTCCACGCGCACGCCGCCGACAACCTGCGCTTCATCCGCGACACGATGGAGCGGGCGGGCGCAGTTCACGGCGGTGCCGGGCTGGGGCGGCGTGCTGATGGGCGTCACGGCGATCGCCGCCGCGGTCATCGCCGGTCCGCCCGGCAACGCAGCCGCGCTGGCTGCCGTCTGGCTCGCCGACGCGGCTGTCGCCGTGCTCGATCGCGCTCGTCGCGATCGTCGCGCAAGGCGCGGCGTCGGCGTCGCCGCTCTCCGTCGGCGCCGGCGCACCGCTTCGCGCTCGCCTATCGTGCCGCCGCTCGTCGCCGGGGTGGTGCTCACGCCGGTGTTCGCGCGGCACGGGCTCATCGGCGCAGCTGCCGGGGTGCTGGCTGCTGCTCTACGGCACCGCGGTCGCGACCGGCGGCGCGTTCTCGGTGCGCATCGTGCCGGTCATGGGCCTCGTGCTTCATGGCGCTCGGCGTCGCGGCGTTCGCCGCGCCGGCCGCGTGGGGACAACTGCTTCATGGCCGCCGGCTTCGGCGGCCTTCACATCGGCTTCGGGCTGATGATTGCGAGGAGATATGGTGGGTAGAGCGAGCAGACGAGTCACGAAGCCACGAGTCACGAGCCGCGAGCCACGAAGCCACGCAGCCGCCAGCCACCGGTCACCGGCGCTCCGAGCACGCGGCCGCCGATCGCTGAACCTCGATCGCCTGATTCACGAGCGCCTGCGCCTCGGCATCGTCAGCGCGCTGGCGGTGAACGAGCGGCTGACGTTCAACGATCTGAAGCGCCTGCTGGACACGACCGACGGCAACCTGAGCGTGCACGCGCGCAAGCTCGAGGACGCGCAGTACATCGCCTGCGACAAGACGTTCGACGGGCCGCATGCCGCGCACCGAATACCGCCTGACCGCCGCCGGCCGCCGCGCGCTCGAGAAGTATCTCGCCCACATGGAAGCCCTGATCAAGAATGTGCGAACCTGACGCCGGTCCGAAGCGAGGTTGTTGCGCTGAGCTGGCGATTTGCGAGTGATCACGCGTGATATCGAGCGATCGGCGAGTGATCGGCGAGTGATACGAGTGATACAAGTGATACAAGTGATAAAGGAGGCGAAGATGAAAGGCCGCACGATGAGACAGGTTGCTGGCGCCGTTGTCCTACTGATGTTGGGCGGCATTGCGCTGACCGCGCAATCGAGCACGATGACCGCCAAGGAGCAGGCCAACCTAAAGTTCGTGCTGGACTGGTGGCGCGACGTCCTCCAGGCGCGGCACCTCGATCTCACAGCGAAATATCAAGCGGACAACTACATCCAGCACAACATCAACGTGCCGACCGGTCGCGCCGGCTTCATGGAGTTCTTCGGCCGGCTGGGAGCGCCGATCAATCCGATCCCGGAGAAGCTCGCGAACCCGCCCGCCGTCCAGTTCGCGAAGGGCGACTTCGTCGTCCTCGTCTGGGAACGCGAGGGCAAAGACCCGGCAGACGCATCGAAAACGTACAAGTACAACACCTACGACATGCTGCGTCTCGAGAACGGCAAGGTTCAGGAGCACTGGGACTACGCCCTGAAGACCAAGGGCACGCCGACCGGCGGCGCGCCTGACGGCATCGACTACAACTCGGTGAAGTTCAACTACTCGCCGCAGGAGCAGAAGAACCTCGAGATCGCGACGGTCGAATTCAAGGACATCCTGCAGTACGGCCACACCGAGCTTGCCGAAAAGGTCATGGCGCCCGGCTACATCCAGCACAACCCGAACGTTCCGACCGGCCGGGCGGCATTCGTCGAGTTCTTCAGCAAGATCCGGAAGCCTGAGCCGATCAAGGCCGAATGGAAGAACAAGCCGACGCTGATGTTCGCGAGCGGCTCGTACGTGTTCCTCATCGTCAAACGAACCGAGAAGGATCCGGACGATCCGAACAAGACCTATCCGGCCTATTGGTTCGACATGGTGCGAGTCGACAACGGCATGATCCAAGAGCACTGGGACGCAGCGACGAAGAACGCGCCGCCCGCACCCGGCCGCGGCGGGAACTGATCCGCTAAGAAGGGGCAGGAGGGCCAGGAGAGGCAGGTCAGGCAGGAAACTTCGCGCGTCCTGCCTATCCCGCCCAACCTGCCCTTCCTGCTCTTCCCGCCTTCCCGCCCTGCCCGTTCCGCCCGTCCAGCCCTTCTGCCGCGCCCGCCCAACGCCCTACCTGCCCAACCAGTCGCACCAACTTAGTGTCTATACCCCGAGTGACCGACGACGAATTGGTCGCCCTCGCTCGTGAAGGCGACACTGACGCATTCGGCGAGCTGGTCCTCCGGAATCAGGCCGCCGTTTATCGGGCGGCTCTCGCGGCAGTCGGCTCCCCGGCTGACGCGAACGATGTGGCACAGGAGGCGTTCCTGCTGGCGTACACACGGCTCGGGAGCTTTCGTGGCGCCGCCAGTTTCAAGACATGGCTGTTGACGATCACCTGGAACCAGGCCATCAACCGTCGGCGGGCCAACACGCGCTGGTGGCGGCGCATCGTGGACCTCGGTTCAGCAGACATGGACATGAGAGATGCGGAGATGGTCTTACTCGTCGCGGCCTCGGATACGCCAGAGCAGCTCGCCGCCGCCGGCCAGCTGAGGGGCGAAATCCGCCGGGCGATTGCTCTGCTGCCGCGCAAGCTCCGCGACGCGTTGCTGCTCGCGCAAAGCGGTGAGTACGACTATCAGGAGATCGGCGCGATGCTGCGCATCCCTGTCGGTACCGTCAAGTGGCGGGTCTCGGAGGCGCGACGGGTGGTGAAAACTCGACTGCGGGCACGTGGATATAGCGATGTTGGATGACCGAGACCTGGACCGCGCGATAGACGAAGTCGCGCGCGAGATCACCGGCGCGCAAGTGGACGACAGCTTCGCCCGCCGCGTGGCTGTGCGCATCGAGACTGTCGAGGTGCGCGCGACCCGACGCTGGTCGCGCGGCTGGCTGCTGGTGCCCGCCACGGCAAGCGTGCTGCTGCTGGCGGTGTTCCTGATTCGTGACGAGCGCTCGCCATTGCCGATCCGGCCGACCGACTCCGCCAGGGCCACGGGCGTCAAGGCGCCGGACGCGGTCACAAGGGACGCGACGACGACCACGAGTGTTGCGTCGGCAGGGGTCACGACGGGCGCGGCCGTACCAGCGGCAGCCGGACTGAGACCGGTCATCGCCACGCGGGCAGCGTCACCTCCGATCGCATCGGCTGATCCGGACTTGCAGCCGCTAACGACGGCGCCGATCGAAGTGGCGGCGATTGACCTGTCACCGCAACTGGGCGTGATGCCGATTGAGATCGCTCAGATTGCCATCGACCGGATCGAGATTTCTCCGATGCCCTGAGGCAACTTGGAACGTTAGAACTTTCGGGACTTACTTTGACCTTTGAACTTTGACCTTTGGACTTTCAAAACTTGTCACAGCATTGAGGAGTTGACGATGAGAAAGAGACTTACTCTGCTCGCAGCGTTCGTGTTCATCGCGGGCCACGTGTTCGCTCAAGACCCACCGCGCACGCCTCGCACTCCGCAGCCGGCGGCCCCGGCCGCGCCCGTTGCGCCGCAGGCTCCGGCCGCCAGCATTGCACCGCCACCGCCGCCTCCGCCGGCCCCCCCGGGGCCGCCGCGACGAGAGGGTCAGCCCATCAACGTCAGGGTCGAGTTGAATATCTCTGAGGAAGGCGGCGGAAGTCCGACGGTCAAGAAGTCGATCAGCGCGGTCGTGGGCGACAGCTTCAACGGCTACGTGCGCGAGAATGCGTTCTCACCAAATCCGGCTGCCAATGCGTTCAACAGGGTTGTGCCTTTGAACCTGGACGCGTATCCCGTGATCATCGCGAATGGAAAGATCCGCCTGACGTGCATCATCCAGTACAACGCGGGCGGCGCTTCCGCGCCGGCCAACGCCGGTCCAGGCGCGGGAACCGACATCAAGCAGAGCCTCGTGCTGATCCTCGACAGCGGCAAGTCGCTCGTGGTCTCACAGGCGACCGACCCGATCAGCGATCGCCGCGTCACCGTGGAAGTCACGGCGACGATACTCAAGTAGCGAAGAGAGACTCACTAGGGGCTTGGGACTAGGGGCTTGGGGCTAGGGGGCTTGGGGCTCGTGATTAGACGAGCGGGCGGCCCTTGATCCGCTCGAGGATGCGCAGCGGCGAGCGCTGCTCTTCGCGCATCGCCTCGACGGGCAGGAGAAACGTTTGTTCGAGCTGGAACTGGCCGGCCATCGCGGCGTGGCTCACCTGGTCGGTGAACGCGATCCAGGTCGACCCGGCCGGGAAGTCGAAGGCCGTCTGCCCCGCATCCACCTGGTAGGACGCGTCGGATTTCATCGCGTCGTGGAGCTGCAGCATCATCGCGTCGTACGCGGAACGGCGCGTTTTCGTCACGCCACACGCACGCAGCATCAGCGCCGTTCCCGGCATCGGCACGCGCAGACGCGGGGCGAACCGACGCGCGACGCTGTCGAAGTCCTCGCCGATTCGCCACGAGCGCGGCCGCCCCTGCGGGTTGACGTTGGCGAACACGCGGAGAATCCGCTGTCCGCGCACAGGCGAGGCTGGAAAGCTGTCGATGTGGAGACGCGTGTCGTCGTGGCGCCATGACGATTCGCGCCCAGCCACCTCAACCGGCCGGAAGCTCGCACGTCCGCGCCGGACGCGCGCCTGGTAGGCCGGAAGCACGCGGCGCACGAGCGCTTCCGCCTCGTCGCTGAACCTCGACAACATCTCACGCAGTGACTCTGCGGCGGGCCCGCCGGCGGCGCTCCCCCCCACGGTGCGCGTCGCTGGGTCGAAGCTGACGTTCTTGCCGCTCGTCAGCACGGCCGGGGACAACAGCGGGCGTTCTTCGGCGAGGATCTCGAAGCCGTGCCCGCGCAGCCACAGCACGTCGCCGCCCTCCACAACTGCCGTGGCGTCAATGGGTTGCTCGAACGCTCGAACTTGCGAAGTCATGGCGAAAGCGACTCTAATAGATCGGGCACATCAAGACCCGTTTGAGGGTCATCTTCAGGTAAATGGACGGTGCCTGAGGCGCGTATTGTTTAGTGGCGCTACAGGAGACCGCTTTTCCCGACGCCAACCCGACCGACCCAACTTCCGCCTGGAGCTTATTGGTGCACACACGCGTTGTCATCCTGATTTCTAGTCTTGTGCTGCTTGCAGCCGCGGCCGGCTGCTCGGGCTCGGCGGGCGGCACGGGCGGCGGAGGTCGGGGCGGCCGGGGCCGCGACGGCGGCGCGGTGCCCGTCGTCACTGCCAAAGTTCTCGAGCGCGATGTCCCGGTGGACATCGCCGCCATCGGCAACGTCGAAGCGTACACCACAATTTCCGTCCGCTCGCAGGTCACGGGTCAGCTCCAGGAAGCGATGTTTCGCGAAGGCGACTTCGTCAAGAAGGGCCAGCCGCTGTTCAGCATCGATCGGCGGCCGTTCGAGGCCGCGCTCGCGCAGGCGCAGGCCGCCATGGTTCGCGATCAGGCGCTGCTCAACCAGGCCGAAGCGCAGCTCGCGCGCGACGGCGCGCAGGCCGAGTACGCGCAGCTGAGCGCCGAACGACAGGCGTCGCTCGTCGCTCGGGGCATCGTGTCCAAGGACGTCGCCGAGCAGGCGCGAGCCGGAGCCGAGGCAACAGCCGCCACAGTCAAAGCCGACCGCGCGGCTATCGAGAGCGCGAGGGCCCAGATCGTGGCCCAGCAGGCGCTCATCGACAACGCGAAGCTCCAGCTCGCGTACTGCGTCATCCTTTCACCCATCGACGGACGCACGGGCAACTTGACCGTCAAAGCCGGCAATCTTGTGACGGCAAACACCACTGAGCTGATGACGATCGCGCAGGTCGAGCCCATCTTCGTCACGTTTTCCGTGCCGGCCATTCAACTCAATACGATCAAGCAGCATCTCGGCAAAGACAAGATTCCCGTGACGGCCACGGCACAGGACGCCGGCGCCGCGCCGGTCATGGGCGAACTGGCCTTCATCGACAACGCGGTGGACGCGTCAACCGACACAATCAAGATCAAGGGCCGGTTCAGCAACACCGATCACAACCTCTGGCCCGGCCAGTTCGCGCGCGTCAGCCTGCGCGTCAGGACAATCCCGCACGCGCTCGTGCTGCCGAACCAGGCCGTCCAGACGGGACAGGATGGTCAGTTCGTGTTCGTCGTGAAGAACGACGGCACGGTCGATCAGCAGCCGATCACGGCCGGTCAGCGCGTCGGCGAAGACATCGTGATCGAGAAGGGCCTGCAGGCCGGGCAGACCGTCGTCACCGAAGGTCAGCTTCGGCTGGAGGCCGGCACCCGGATCCAGGCCGGCGGCGACGCCGGCGGAGCGGGCGCCCGCGGCGCGCGCGGAGGGCGCGGGCCGCAGCGCGGGCGCCGGTCATCGGAGTGAGCGCCGCGTGAACATTTCAGAAGTCTTCATCAAGCGCCCCATCGCCACCAGCCTGCTGATGGCGGCCATCGCCCTGTTCGGCATCGTCGCGTACCGCGCCCTCCCCGTCAGCGATCTCCCGGCGGTCGACTCGCCCTCGATTCGGGTGCAGGCGGGGCTGCCGGGCGGCGATCCCGGATCGATGGCCGCGTCGGTCGCGAGTCCGATCGAGCGCCAGCTGACGACGATTGCCGGCATCGACTCGATGACGTCGCAGAGCAGCACGGGCAACAGCGAGATCAACCTGCAGTTCGATCTGGGGCGCTCGATGGACAGCGCCGTTGTGGACGTCCAGACCGCGCTCTCCGCCGTGATGCCGCTGCTGCCGCCAGGCATGCCGAATCCGCCGACGTTCCGCAAGCAGAACCCGGCCGATCAGGACATCATGCAGTTGAGCCTGACGTCGAGCAGCCTGTCGATGGCGGTGCTCGATGACTTCGCCGAGACCGTGCTCGCCCCGCGCATCTCGATGGTCAACGGCGTGTCGCAGGTGCAGGTGAACGGCGCGCAGAAGTACGCCGTGCGCGTGCAGGTGGATCCCGACAAGCTGCGCACGCAGCAGATCGGGATCAACGAAGTCGATCAGGCGCTGCAGAACTGGAACGTCAACCTGCCGACGGGCCAGCTGTTCGGACCCCACCAGACGATCAGCCTCAAGGCCGGCGGCCAGTTGAACAACGCCGCGCAGTTCAAATCGATCGTGCGTCGCCTACCGCCAGGGCCGTCCGGTCCGGCTCGAGCAGGTGGCGACGGTCCTCGACAGCGTCGAAAACACGCGGACCGCCGCGTGGTTCTACACGCGCGAGGGCGGCCGCCGCGCCATCAACCTGAGCGTCCAGCGTCAGCCCGGCATCAACGTCATCGAGGTCACCGACGCGGTCCGCGCCGTCCTGCCCGCCCTCGAAGCGCAGCTGCCCCCGTCGGCGCACCTGCAGGTGCGGCAGGATCGCTCGCGGACCATTCGCAAAGCGTTCGCCGACATCCAGTGGACGATGCTCATCACGCTGGTGCTCGTCGTCGGCGTGATCTACGCGTTCCTCCACAACGGATCGGCGACGCTCATTCCGGCGCTGGCGCTGCCGTTTTCCATCCTGGGCACGTTCGCCGTGATGAAGCTGCTCAACTTCAGCCTCAACAACCTGTCGATGATGGCGCTCATCCTCTCGGTGGGCTTCGTCGTGGACGACGCCATCGTGATGCTCGAGAACATCGTGCGCCACATCGAGGCCGGCGAAGACCGGTTCACGGCGGCGCTCAAGGGGTCGAAGGAAATCGGCTTCACGATCCTGACGATGACCACGTCGCTCGCCGCGGTGTTCATCCCGATTCTGTTCATGAGCGGCATCCTGGGCCGGCTGTTCAGGGAGTTCGCCGTCACCATCACGGCCGCGATTCTGATTTCCGGCCTCGTCTCGATCACGCTGACGCCGATGCTGTGCAGCCGCTTCCTCCGCGTCGTGCACAACAAGACCGGACTGGCGGGCCTGCTCGATCGCGCCTTCGACACGCTGTTCGAGGGCTACAAATGGAGCCTCGGGGTCGTGCTCCGCCATCGCATCGCGATGGTCGTGGTCTTCGCGGCCGTGCTGCTGGGCACGGTCAGCATGTACGGCATCGTCCCCAAGGGATTCATTCCCGACCAGGACCAGGACTTCCTCTTCATCAACCTGCAGGCGGCGCAGGGCACGTCGTTCCCGGACATGTCCATCGGGGCGTTACGGGCCGCGGAGATCATCAGGCAGAACCCGTACATCGACAGCTTCAACGTCAACCTCGGCGGCGGGGGCGGGGGCGGCTTCGGCGGCGGCGGGAGCTCGAACGCGCAGATCCAGGTGCAGCTCCTGCCACGCGCGGAGCGCCCGGTCTCGGCGCAGCAGATCGCGCAGCAACTGCGGCCGCTGCTGCTGCGGTTCCCAAACTACCGGGGGTTCGTCAGAATCCCGCCGGCGCTGCAGATCGGCTTCGGCCAGGGCAACAGCAGCTACAACGTGACGGTGCGGAGCGCCGACACGGACCAGCTGTACACCTGGTCGCAGCGCCTGAGCACGGCGATGGAGACGGAGATTCCGGAGATCCAGGACGTCTCGAACAACCTCGAGATCAGAAGCCCGAAGGTGAATCTGATCATCGATCGCGACAAGGCGGCGGCCGTCGGGCTCAATGCCACACAGATCCAGAACGTGCTCTCCGCGGGCTTTGGCCCCAAGTGGGCGTCCACCATTTACGGCGACACGACGCAGTACCGCGTGCTGCTCGAGCTCGATCCGAAGTACCAGCAGTATGCCGATTCGCTCGACAAGCTCTCGTTCAAGACGCCGCGCGGCGCGCTCGTGCCCCTTCCGGCCGTCATGACCATGAAGGAAACCGTTGGTCCTCAGAGCATCAATCACTCGGGCCAGCTGCCGTCGGTCAACGTGTCGTTCGCGCTGAAGCCGGGCATTTCGCTTGGCGCCGCAGTCGACAGCATCCGGCGTCTGGCGTCGGGCCTGCTGCCGGCGACCGTCACGATCGCGTTCGAAGGTTCGGCGAGGGTGTTCCAGGAGTCGACGAAGAACCTCGGCCTGCTGCTGTTTGTCGCGATCGGCGTCGTCTACATCGTCCTGGGCGCCCTCTACGAGAGCTACATCCATCCGATCACGATTCTCTCCGGGCTGCCCTCGGCCGGGCTCGGCGCGTTGATCACGCTGTGGGCCTTCGGCAACGAGCTCAACATCTACTCCTTCGTCGGCCTCGTGATGCTCATCGGCATCGTGAAGAAGAACGCGATCATGCAGATCGACTTCGCTCTCGACGCCGAGCGCCGGCTCGGTCTGACGCCGACCGAGGCGATTCGCGAGGGCTGCCTGGTCCGCTTCCGGCCCATCATGATGACGACGATGGCCGCCCTCTTTGGCGCGGTGCCGATCGCGCTGGGCTTCGGCGCGGGCGGCGAGGCGCGGCGCCCGCTCGGCCTGGCGGTCGTCGGCGGCCTCATCGTGTCGCAGATGCTGACGCTCTATCTCACGCCCGTCGTCTACACCTACATGGCACAGATCTTCAGGACGAGCAAGATTGCGGTCACGGAACCGAATCTGGTCATCGGGCAATTGAGTAATCGCGGGTAAGGAGTTTGGAGACTGACTCGATGCCAATTCACCACCAATCAATATCAATTACCAAATTACTCAATTACCCGATTACCAAATGAACGTGTCCGCGGTCTTCATCCGGCGTCCCATCGCCACCAGCCTCCTGATGGCGGCCATTGCGCTCTTCGGCATCGTCGCGTATCACGCGCTGCCGGTCAGCGATCTGCCGACCGTGGACTTCCCGACGATTCAGATTCAGGCCGGTTTGCCGGGCGGCGATCCCGGCACGATGGCATCTGCCGTCGCCAGCCCCCTCGAACGGCAATTCACGACCATTGCCGGCGTCGACTCGATGATCTCGCAGAGCTCGACCGGCAACAGCCAGGTGACGCTGCAGTTCGACTTGGGACGGTCGATGGACAGCGCCGCGGTCGACGTCCAGACCGCGATTTCCGCCGCGATGCCGCTGCTGCCGGCCGGCATGCCGGCGCCGCCCACGTTCCGCAAACAGAACCCCGCCGATCAGGACATCATGCAGCTCGGCCTGATGTCGAGCACCATGCCGATGTCGGTCCTCGACGACTACGCCGAAACCGTGATCGCGCCGCGCCTCGCGATGGTGAACGGCGTCTCTCAGGTCCAGGTCTGGGGCTCGGCGAAGTACGCCGTGCGCGTGCAGGTGGATCCCGACAAGCTGCGCGCGCAGCAGATCGGCATCAACGAGGTCGATCAGGCGGTCCAGAACTGGAACGTCAACCTGCCGACGGGCCAGCTGTTCGGCGCCCATCAGACGTTCAACATCAAGGCGGGCGGCCAGCTGAACAACGCCGCGCAGTTCAGGCCCATTATCGTGACGTATCGCCAGGGCAAGCCGGTGCGGCTCGACCAGGTGGCCACCGTCATCGACAGCGTCGAGGACACGCGGTCCGCGTCGTGGTTCTACACGCGCGAGGGCGGACAACTCGCCATCAATCTCGCGCTCAAGCGACAACCTGGCGTCAATACCATCGAGGTCATTGACGACGTCCGCGCGTTGCTGCCGGCTCTCGAGGCGCAGCTTCCCCCGTCGGTCCACATGACGGTGCGCGGCGACAGGTCGAGAACGATCCGGGCCGCCTTCAAAGACATCCAGTGGACCATGCTCATCACGCTCGTCCTCGTGGTGGCGGTCATCTTCCTGTTCCTTCACAACGGATCGGCGACGCTCATCCCCGCCCTGGCGCTGCCCTTCTCGATTTTCGGGACGTTCGCCGTCATGCAGGTGCTGGGCTTCAGCCTCAACAACCTGTCGATGATGGCGCTCATCCTCTGCATCGGCTTCGTCGTGGACGACGCCATCGTGATGCTCGAGAACATCGTGCGCCATATCGAGGCCGGCGAAGACCGGCTGACGGCGTCGCTGAACGGATCGCGGGAGATCGGCTTCACCATCCTCACGATGACCACGTCGCTCGCGGCCGTCTTCATCCCCATCCTCTTCATGGGCGGCATCCTGGGCCGGCTGTTCCGCGAGTTCGCCGTCACCATCACGGCCGCGATTCTCGTCTCGGGCGTGGTGTCGATCACGCTGACGCCGATGCTGTGCAGCCGGTTCCTCCGCGTCGTGCACGCGAAGAGGGGCTTCGCGGGATTCCTCGATCGCGCCTTCGATCGGGTGTTTGGCGGCTACCAATGGAGCCTCGGCGTCGTCCTGCGCCATCGCGCCGCGATGATCGTCGTCTTCGCCGTCGTCCTGGCGTCGACGGTCTACATGTACGGAGTCGTTCCGAAGGGGTTCATCCCCGATCAGGACAACGACTCGATGAACATCAACATCCGGGCCGCGCAGGGCACGTCGTTTTCGGACATGAGCGCGGCGGGCAGGAAGGTGGCCGAAATCGTCCGTCTGAATCCGTACATCGACAGCTTCATGCTCAGAACCGGCGGGAACAGCGGGTACGGATCGTCGAACCAGGCGCAGCTCCAGGTGAACCTCGTGCCGCGCGCAACGCGACCGGTGTCCGCGCAACAGATCTCCCAGCAGCTCCGGCGCCAGCTCCTCAGTTTTCCCAACTACAACGTCTTCGTGAACCTGCCCTCGTCCCTCAACATCGGGGCGCGGGTCGGCAACAGCTCGTACAACGTCACGGTGCGAAGCGCGGACACGGACCAGCTCTACAAGGAGGCGGGCCGGTTGAGCGCGGCGATGCAGGGCATCCAGGAAATCCAGGATGTCTCGAACGACCTCGAGGTCAGGAGCCCCAGAATCAACCTCGTCATCGACCGCGACAAGGCGGCGGCCGTCGGCCTCAACGCCACGCAGATCCAGAACGTGCTCTCGACCGGCTTCGGCCCGAAGTGGGCGTCCACCATCTACGGCGACAAGGCGCAGTACCGCGTGCTCATCGAGCTCGATCCGCAGTACCAGCAGTATGCCGACTCGCTCGACAAGCTCTCGTTCAAGACGGCGCGCGGCGCGCTCGTCCCGCTGCAGACCGTGGTGTCCAGGAAGGAAACCGTCGGTCCGCAGAGCGTGAACCATTCGGGCCAGCTCCCATCCGTCTCCGTGTCCTTCGGGCTGCGCCCTGGCGTCGCGCTCGGTGACGCGGTCGAGAGCATCCGCGAGACGGCGCAGCGGGTGCTGCCGGCGACCGTCACCATCGCGTTCGAGGGCTCGGCCAAAGTGTTTCAGGAATCGACAAAGAACCTCGGCCTGCTGCTCTTTGTCGCCATCGGCGTCGTCTACATCGTGCTGGGCGCGCTGTACGAGAGCTACATCCATCCGGTGACGATTCTCTCGGGACTGCCGTCGGCCGGCCTCGGCGCGCTCATCACGCTCTGGCTGTTCGGCAACGAGCTGAACATCTACTCCTTCGTCGGCCTCGTCATGCTGATCGGGATCGTGAAGAAGAACGCGATCATGCAGATCGACTTCGCCCTCGACGCCGAGCGCCGGCTCGGCCTCACGCCGACCGAGGCGATTCGCGAAGGCTGCCTGGTCCGCTTCCGGCCCATCATGATGACGACGATGGCCGCGCTCTTCGGATCGGTGCCGATCGCGCTGGGCTTCGGCTCGGGCGGCGAGGCACGGCGCCCGCTCGGCCTCGCCGTCGTCGGCGGCCTCATCGTGTCGCAGATGCTGACGCTCTATCTCACGCCGGTCGTCTACACCTACATGGCCCAGGTTTTCAGGACGAGCAAGATCCACGGGACGGCTCAGAATCTGGTAACCGGGTAATTGAGTAATTGAGTAATTGAGTGACACGACATTTGGAGATTGACTCGACAACGACCCGACCAATTACCCAACCAATTACCCGACCAATTACCCAATTACCCAATTACCCAATTACTCAATGAATATTTCTGAAGGGTTCATCAAACGTCCGATCGCGACGAGCCTGCTCATGGCGGCCATCGCGCTGTTCGGGCTGGTCGCGTACCAGTCGCTGCCGGTGAGCGACCTGCCGAACGTGGACTTCCCCACCCTCCTCGTCACGGCGCAGCTCCCGGGCGCCAGTCCGGAGACGATGGGCGCGTCGGTCGCGACGCCGCTCGAGAACCAGTTCTCGATGATCGCGGGCCTCGAGTCGATGACCTCGGTCAACTCGCTCGGGTCCACGCTGGTCACGCTCGAGTTCGATCTCAACCGCAGCCTCGACGGAGCGGCCATCGACGTGCAGTCGGCCATCACGCAGGCCTCCCGCCTGCTGCCGCAAGGCATGCCGACGCCGCCGACGTTCACGAAGGTGAACCCGGCCGATCAGCCGATTCTCTACCTCGTCATCTCGTCGACGACGATGCCGCCGTGGACGCTCGACGAGTACGCGGAGACGCGCATCGCTCAGCGCATTTCCATGGTCAGCGGCGTCGCGCAGGTGCAGGTGCTCGGCAGCCAGAAGTACGCCGTGCACGTGCAGCTCGATCCGCACAAGCTCGCCGCGCGCCAGATCGGCATCAACGAGGTCGAAACCTCGCTCCGCGCCTGGAACACCAACGTGCCGGCCGGCACGCTCGTCGGGCCGCACAAGGCGTTCACGCTGCAGGCGACCGGCCAGCTGATGAACGCCGAGCAGTACAAGGACATGATCGTCACCTACCGCAACGGCGCGCCCGTGCGTCTGCGGGAGCTGGGCAACATCATCGACGGCGTCGAGGATCAGCGCACCGCGTCGTGGTTCTACACGGCGGAGAGCGAAACCCGCGCCATCACGCTGGGCATCCAGCGGCAGCCCGGCACCAACACGATCGCCGTGGCCGACGCCGTCAAGGCGCTGATGCCGCAGTTCGCCGCCGAACTGCCCACCAGCGTCCACATGGACGTTCTCTACGATCGCTCCGATACCATTCGCGAGTCGTACCGCGATGTGCAGTTCACGATGGCCCTGACGCTCGCGCTCGTCATCATGGTCATCTTCGTGTTCCTCCGGAACGTCTGGGCGACGGTCATCCCAAGCCTCGCGCTGCCCTTCTCGATCATCGGCACGTTCGCGGTCATGTACATGCTGGGCTACAGCCTCGACAACCTGTCGATGATGGCGCTCATCCTCTCGGTCGGCTTCGTCGTGGACGACGCGATCGTGATGCTCGAGAACATCTACCGGCACATCGAGATGGGCGAGGATCCCCTGACGGCGTCGCTCGTCGGATCGCGCGAGATCGGGTTCACCATCGTCTCGATGACGCTCTCGCTTGCCGCCGTCTTCATTCCGGTGCTCTTCATGGGCGGCGTCCTCGGACGCCTGTTCCGCGAGTTCTCGGTCACGATCTGCGTGTCTATTCTTATTTCCGGCGTCGTGTCGGTGACGTTGACGCCGATGCTCTGCAGCCGGTTCCTCAAGAAATCGAAGCACGCCGCGCCTGGGGGCGACGCCGGCGCACACGGCCATCCGCCAGCCGCGCACGCGCAGACCTCGAAGTTCGCCGAGGTCACCGAACGCTACTTCCAGGCATGGCTTCGGGGCTACGACCACACCCTGCGAATCGTCCTCCAGCATCGCCGCGCCACGATGTCCGCGTTCGCCGTGGTACTCGTGTTGACGGCCGTGCTGTTCGTCGTCGTGCCGAAAGGGTTCATCCCCGACCAGGACACCGACCAGATCGCCGTGACGACCGAAGCGGCGCAGGGCACGTCGTACGAAAAGCTCGTCGAATATCAGGGCCGGGTCGCCGATATCATCCGGCAGAACCCGAACGTCGAGGCGCTGGTTTCAACAATCGGCGGAAACGCCGCCAACACGCTCGGCGGGCCGAACCTGGGCCAGATCGTCGTGCACCTGAAGCACCGCGACGAGCGCAAGGAGCTCGCCAACGCCATCATCGAATCGCTGCGGCCGCAGCTGGCCGCCGTCGCCGGCATGAAGGTCTACCTGCAGAATCCGCCCACGATCCGAATCGGCGGACAGGTGAGCAAGAGCTTGTATCAGTTTTCGATGCAGTCGCCCAATCGCGAAGCGCTGTATGAGGCGTCGCGCACGATGGTGAAGGCGCTCGGCGAGGTGGATGGCCTTGAAGACTTGACGAGCGATCTCCAGGTGACGAGCCCGCAAATCAACGTGGAGATCGACCGCGACAAAGCCGCGTCACTCGGCGTGACCGCCAACGCCATCGAGAACGCCTTCTATGACGCGTACGGCCCCCGCTGGGTCTCGACGATCTACGCGCCGGTCAACGAGTACAAAGTGCTGCTGGAGCTCGCGCCCGAGTTCCAGTCCGATCCGGCCTCGCTCTCGCTGCTGTATTTCAAGGCGACCCCGACCGGCACGATCAACGTGGCGGCGGGCGCGGCCGGCGCGGGCGGACCGACCGGCACCGGCGGCGTCGTCGTGCCGCTCGACACCCTCGCACGGGCCACGCAGGTGATCGGCCCGCAAACGGTCAACCACTACGGTCAGCTGCCGGCCGTGACGATCTCCTTCGGCCTCGCGCCCGGCGCCTCGCTCGGCGACGTCCTCGCGGACGTCCGCAAAGTGGCGCTCGCCAACCTTCCCGAGGGCGTGAGCGGCCAGTTCCAGGGCGCGGCGAAAGCCTTCCAGAGCTCGCTGTCCAACCTCTCGCTGCTGCTCGTGGTCGCCATCCTGGTGGTGTACATCGTCCTCGGCATCTTGTACGAGAGCTACATTCACCCGCTGACGATCCTTTCCGGGCTGCCGTCGGCGGGCTTCGGCGCGCTGCTCACGCTGATCATCTTCGGCATGGACCTGAACATCTACGCGTTCGTCGGCATGATCATGCTGATCGGCATCGTCGAGAAGAACGCGATCATGCAGATCGACTTCGCGCTCGAAGCCGAACGCGGAGGCATGACGCCCGAGCAGGCGATTTATCAGGGCTGCCTCATCCGGTTCCGGCCCATCATGATGACGACGATGGCGGCGCTGCTTGGAGCCGTGCCGATCGCGCTCGGCTACGGCGCCGGCGGCGAAGCCAGACAGCCGCTCGGCCTCGTGGTGGTTGGCGGACTGCTGTTCTCGCAGCTCGTGACGCTGTATCTGACGCCGGTGGTCTACACCTACATGGCGCAGGTGCAGAGCTGGCTGAAGAACCGCGGCGCCGCGTCCGCCATGCAGCCTGCGACGGCCACGGAATAGCGCGAGCGCAAGGGGGGGGCCGGTCGGTCGTCAACAGAGTCGCCGCATGCCGAGCCGCGAACAGGAAGTCGTCACAGTTGACGGTCGAGACGTGCCGATCACGAACCCGCGTAAAGTGCTCTTTCCGCAGGCGGGCTACACCAAACTCGATCTGGCGCACTACTACATGGCCGTGTCGGAAGGGGCGCTCCAGGGCGCCGGCGGACGCCCGAACGTCCTGGTGCGCTACCCCAACGGCATCGACGGCGAATTCTTCTTTCAGAAGCGAGCGCCGCGGTCGCGGCCGCCATGGATCGAGGTGGTGGCGCTGCAGTTTCCCTCGGGCCGGAGCGCCGAAGAAGTCGTACCGCGCGAGGCGGCGGCGCTCGTCTGGATGGCCAACCTCGCGTGTCTCGAGCTGCACCCGCACCCGGTGCGCGCCGACGACCTCGACCATCCGGACGAGTTGCGCGTGGATCTCGATCCGGTGCCTGGCGTCGAGTGGGCCCAGATCCGCGAGGTGGCCCGCGTGGTGCGCGCCACCCTGCACGACGTCGGGCTCGTCGGCTGGCCGAAGACGTCGGGGTCGCGCGGCATGCACGTCTACGTGCGCATCGAACGGCGCTGGTCGTTCACCGAGGTCCGGCGCGCCGCGCTCGCGCTGGCGCGCGACGTCGAGCGCCGCGCGCCAGGACTGGCCACGAGCAAGTGGTGGAAGGAAGAACGTCACGGCGTGTTCCTCGATTACAACCAGAATGCCAGGGATCGGACGGTCGCGAGCGCCTACTCCGTGAGGCCCACCACCGATGCGCGTGTGTCGGCGCCGCTCTCGTGGGACGAGATCGATGCGTGCGAGCCCGGCGATTTCACGCTCGCCACGATGCCGGCGCGCGTGGCCGAGCTCGGCCATCGCCATGCTGCGATGGATCAGCACGCCTGGTTCACTCGACGCGCTGCTGGAGCTCGCCGCACGGCAGAAAGCCGACGGGCTCGGCGACGCGCCATGGCCTCCGCATTACCGCAAGCAGGCCGGCGAGGGCCCGCGCGTGGCGCCATCGCGCCGCCGGGTGCCGACGCGGCCGCTCGTGGAAATCGGACGTGCTCGATCGAAAGCCGACGCGTTGGCCGGCGTCGAACGCTGGAAAGCGCGTCACCCCGAGGCGGCCGCCTGCCTTGAAGCGGCAGACGTGCTCGTGGACGCCATGCGCGGCCGCTTTCGCACGTGGACGCGCGTCCGCGTGAACCTCCAGCACGTGCCCGAGGCGCAGAGACCCGTGCAGGAGCCGCTCGATCCCAACGACGACCTCGACGACTGGAGCGGCGTCAGCGGCCCACCCCGAAGACCTTCGCGAGCTCGTAAGGCACCGTGACTTCGAGCTGATCGTATCCGCAGTCGCCCGGCCGCTTGTCCGGACGCCAGCGTTCGAAGACCGCCGCGTGACGAAACCGCGGTCCCTGCATGTGGTCGTACTTGACCTCGCACACACGCTCGATGCGAAGGGGCTCCCAGGAGAGATCCTTGCCTGCGCTCCACCGGCTGTGGCCCCCTGGCATGCGTCCGCCCTCGCCGCCGCCGGCCTCGGCCCACTCACGCCACGGGTGCGCCTCGAGCGCGCGCTCACGCAGCGGCGCCAACTCCACCGCAAGCTGCCGTCGCATGGCATTCGTGAACGACGAGGTCACGCCCACATGATGGAGCCGCCGCTGCCCGTCGTACAGACCCAGCAAGAGCGACCCCACGGCCTCGTTCTTCCCTGATTTGTGCCAGCGAAAGCCGGCCACGACACAGTCGGCGGTCCGTGCGTGCTTCACTTTGATCATGGCCCGCTTGCCCGGCTCGTACATCCCGGCGGCCCGCTTGGCGACGACGCCGTCGAGGCCCGCGCCCTCGAACTGCGACAACCACTCGGCCGCGACACGAGGATCGCGCGTCGCCGGCGTCAGATACAGCGGCGGTTCGACGCGCGCGAGGAGCCGTTCCAGCCGAAGGCGGCGCTCGCTGTGCGCGACGCCTCGCAGATCCTGACCGCCGGCGGCGATCGCGTCGAATGCGACGAACGCGGCCGGCGTTTCGTTCGCCAGCCTGGCGACGCGCGATGCGGCCGGATGGAGCCGCAGTTGAAGCGCGTCGAAGTCGAGTCCATGCGACGTGGCGATGACGATCTCGCCGTCCACGACGCACCCGTCGGGCAAACCGCTCAGCAAGGGGGTATGGAGCTCTGGGAAATATCGGTCCAGCGGCCGCAAGTCGCGGCTCTGGATGAACACGTCGTCCCCGCCGCGGAAGACGATCGCGCGAAAGCCGTCCCACTTTGGCTCGTACGAGAATGCTTCGCCGACCGGAAGCGTTGCCGAGAGCTTCGCGAGCATCGGTTCGATCGGCGGAGCAACCGCAAACCGCGGCGGCGTCATGGGTAGAGCAACGAGGCGCGCCCTAGATTCCCCAACTTGTCACCTTGTTGCCGGCGAGATCCAGCAACGTCGAGGAATCTTCGCGGAATACGAGACCCTCCGGACTGAAAAGCGTCTGACCCTGGGCGCCGATCTTGTCGACGAGCTTGACGCGCTTCTTGGGATTGAGGTGGTTGATGTTGTTGAGGAAATACGCGGTCGGGTACGCGGTGTCGGGTTTTCCCTTCTGTCCCTTCTTGAGCAGCTTGACGAACTGCGCTGGTGGAAGCGGACCCGCCACCGTTGTCCAGAACGTCGCCTGACGTCTGAAGATCTTCGGGTAATTCACTTTCCCCTTGTCGGGGAGCTTGGCGTTGCCGACATTCATTTTCGGCGCGAACGGCTGCAACGCCTTCTGGAAGGCCTTGCCTGGGCGCGACGCAAGGGTCCGGCCGACCTTCCAGGCGTTGACAAGCGTCTTGATCTCGGTATCGGTCATCGAGTCATAAAACAGAGGGAATGCCCACCCGTGTTCGACGAGCCACGTGTTGACGCTGGCGTTCGCGCCGGTGCCCGATCCCGTGAGAATGTCACCGACGAATCGGCCATGCGAGTCAATGGCTTCGGCGGGACTGTTGATGCGGGTGACGAACGTCGCGCGGATGATGGTGCCGCCGCCCGGCTCGACAAATCCTTTCAGGTGATCGTGAAGCGCCTTCGCCGCGCCGGCGGCATAGGGCTGACGGAATTCGTTGGGAAACTTGCCCCGCTTCGACGCATGCCATTTCGCGATGACCGGAAAATGGAGCTCCGTTGTGTCGATGCCCTGCAGACGAATCTTGATCTCGTTTTTCGCCGTAATCACTTTCTTCGACCTGCCGTGATCGTTCACCGTCGTGCCGATGAACACCGCCGCCGATTTCGGAGTGGCGCTCGGGGAGCTCGAATACACAAACGACGTGGCGGGATTCACCTTCAAGTGAATCGTGTCGCCATCGGAGGAGCTCGTGCCCTTCGAGGCCGGCCAGAACTGGTTGATGTCGAGAGTGCCCACGACCGTCAGCAAGCCTTTAGGTTTCAACTGACACCTCCTGACAACGCGTTGAAGGAAACTGATACCACAAACCAAGCCGCTTCGGCGAAGCTATGGCACACTACGGCCAACCATCGAGGTGATGCATGAAGACTTTGATCGCGCTGATTGGTTTGGCATCCATAGCGGTCGGCCGCCCGGCCGCGGCTCAGAACCTCGTAATTACCAACGCGCGAATTCTTGACGGCGCGGGTCAGGTCATCGAGCGCGGGGCCATCATCGTCCGCGACGGCAAGATCGCGTCGGTCGCGGCGGGGAATCCCTCCGCGGTGCCCGGTGCGCGCGTCATCAACGCACGCGGCAGGACCGTCATGCCCGGATTCATCGACGCGCACCGGCACCCCGTCCCCGGCAATGCGGCGGAGTGGCTGGAGAAGGAGGCCGCGGCGCAAATGCGCGCGTTTCTCGAGGCGGGCTTCACGACCGTGTTGTCGGCAATCACGCCAGATGAGGGACTCGAGCTCCGGAAGCGGACCGAGTCGGGCGCCATCAAGGGCCCCAGGATTTTCGCGGCGCGGATTCTACCGCTCGCGCGCGCCGGTGGCGGCGGGCGCGGCAACGCCGGCGGACGCGGCGACGCCCCAGGCGCCCGCGGCGCGGCACCCACTGGACCGCCGGCGGGCCGCGGCGATCCGGCCCGCTTCGACACATCGCGGCCACCGCTTCGTCCGACCGAGCCGGCAGGCGCAATTCCCGCCGAAGACACCATCAAGGCGGTCGAGGCCGCCGCCAGGGCCGGCTTCGACTACATCAAGACCGTGATCACGGTGACGCCGGGTGGACCCGAGATTGAAACCCTCCGGCTGATCGTCACTGAGGGGAAAAAGCGCAACCTGCCGACCATCACGCACGCCGTGTCGGTGGTGGATACGCTCGGGGCCGTTGACGCCGGCCCGGCGGTGCTCGTGCACACGCCGCATATCGGACGTCTCGAGGAAGACGCCGCCGCGGTCCAGAAGATCGCGAGGGCCGCCATTCCGATGACGTCAACGCTGGCGGTGTTCATTCCGCACTTCTCACCGGACAACAAGCCGCTGTTCCGCGACGGCCTGCCATTCCCGTGGAACACCGTCTCGAGCGCCGGGCAGGGACCGGTGAACGCCCGGCTGTTGTGGGAAGCCGGCGTCTCGGTCGGGTTCGGCACCGATACGTCGTGGCCGCCGAAGGAGTCGCTGAAGGACGAGTTGCGCGCCCTCAGCCTCGTCTTCTCCCCCAGGGACATCGTCACCATCCTGACGAAGAACGCCGCACGCTCGGCGCTCAAGCAGGATCAACTCGGCACGCTCGAGCCCGGCAAGCTGGCGGACATCGTCATCATCGACGGCGATCCGCTGAACAACATCTACGACGTCCTCAAGGTGGTGACGACGGTGAAGGGAGGCGTAGTGGTGTCGGACACCACCACACCAGCCGCGCCCGCGCGACGGTAGGCACCGGGCGTCGGCGTTACGTTACCTGCAGACGAAGTTTTCCGCGGCGTCCGTGTTCCCCTTGCCGCGGTACGTCGCCACCTGAGGATACGGACAGAGTGGCCGTGTGCGCACAACCCTGCCGTGCTCCACGCGCGACGCGATCACGTCGTTCGGCGCCTGGCCGCGCTCGACCCAGCGTCGCATGACGCCGAGCATGTCGAACGTGTCCGTGCCTGGTCCGCCGTTACATTCGATCATCCCGGGCACCATGTAGAGGCGAACGGCGCGGCGCGTGTTGTCACGGCCGATCCGGGCCGCGACGCTGTTGAAGTAGTCCAGGACCGCTCCAGCCGGCACCAACGCGTTGTTCCAGCCGCCCGACAGAATCAGTTTTCCGCCCCGCCGCACGTACGCCGAGATGTCCGGGTTCGAGGCGTTGACGCGCGCGATGTCCGACCTGTCGGCCAGCGCGACGTGGGCGTCGAAATCGACGGGGGTCGTCCGATAGTCCCAGGCAGGATCCTTGAGAATCGCGTCGCGGAGCGTGCTCGTGGCGATACCGATGGGAGCCGCTG
This sequence comes from uncultured Acidobacteriota bacterium, assembly GCA_963755195.1. GTDB lineage: Bacteria > Acidobacteriota > Vicinamibacteria > Vicinamibacterales > CAVVIG01 > CAVQJU01. Next base: position 684,999 of record CAVWIZ010000008.1, read on the forward strand.
ATTCGGTGAAGAAACTCCAATCGAGCTCGCTTCCGCGATAGAGCGGCGACCAGATCCGCTCGTTCGTCCGGGGATTGGCTGGTCCCGCGTAGATCTTCCGGGCCGCCTCGACCTGCGCCGGCGTCAGACAGCTCGGCCCCTCACCTGTCGACCCCGATCGACACTCGATGTCTTTCGGATCAAATGTGCAGCGCGTCGGATTCTCGAGCAGGCCGTCCTTCACGCCGTCGAGCAGGTCACATTTGGCGAGAACGGCATCGTGAAGCACGGTGAGCGCCGCCGCCGGCAGAATCGAGACGCCGTTCGGATGCGCCGCCATCCAGAGCCATACTTGTCCGAAGATCTGGCGCGTCAGATGAGCGGCGTGACCGCCAACGACCACGCCGTTGTAGTCGGCGGGGTATCTGCTGTACTTCGTGCAAGGCCGCCGCCGAGCCGCCGCCGCATTCGATCATGTACCAGTACGTCGGACCGGAGCCGTAGTAGGCAGCGGCAAAGGCTTTGCCGGCGACCGTCGTCTCGTGCATGGCGCGGCCCGCGAAGTCGGTGACCTTGTCGGCCACCTGCATCCACGCGGTGTCGCCGCCCTGATGTCCGGTGTCGGTGCTCGCGACGGCGAAGCCATCGGCGAGGCCGACGCTCATCGCGTTGTAGTTGATGACCCCGCCCAGACCGTTGGGGCTGGTCCCGCGAAAATGGCCGTTCCAGCCGGCGATCGGCATCCACATTTCCATGTGAATGTCGGAAGCCGCCGACGGCTTCAACGTCGCGACGACGCGGCAGAACGCTGGAAGCGTGCTGAAGGGCGGGATGCCCCGCCCGCCGTTATACCCGAGGCCCAGGCCCGCGGTATTGGCGGTCACTCTCCCGGGCACATCCGGAACAGGACCGAGCGTGCCCGCCAGCGCCGACGATCCGCCTCCACCTCGTCCCGCCGGGTTCGCCGGCACGGTGAACGCGCCCGCGCTCACGCCCTGCGCAAGTGTGATCGCCGTGTTCGGCAGCGCCAGCGACGCCAATCGCTCGCAGGCGGTGGCCGGCGGCGCAGTCTGCGCGGTGGCGGCTCCGGGAATGAGCATCGCCATGACGGCCAGCACGGAACGCATGGGGTGAGGCTATCACCTCCGGGGACGGTCTGACGACCAGCCGGAAAGACTAGATCGACCAGGACACCTCCGCTGGCTTCGGCTCGGGGCTCTGTCTGGAGAGCTTGTCTCTGGCCGACGAAGGCCGGCGAGTGACGCCGCTCTGAGGTTGATGGCTCTGGTGGCTGGGATCCGTGTCTTCGAGGTGCGCGCGGATCAGGCTCGCGAGCGCTTCCACGGTCGGCTCGAATGTCATCTCGATGTGCCCACCCGGCATGTTGTGCACTTCCAGGCCGCCGAGCGCGAGGCCCTTCCAACCCGGGACGGGGTTCCTGTCGGTCATTCCTCTGAACAGGATCGCCCGCCCGTCGTACACGCCCGGGCGGTAGCGGCGGATGAGCGAACGGCTCGCTCTCAAGTAACGGTCGTAGATCAGCTTGGGGGGAATCGGTCGTTGCCAAACGGCGCGCCACCGCCAGGCAACGTCACCGCAGAGTCTCTCGATCGTCAGCCAAAGAGACCTGCGAGCGTCGTGGCACGCGCCGGAAACTTTTCCGGCGATGTACTTCACCGCCGCGCCCGTCTCCATGCTGGAGAGTTGAATGAGGTGCCGCCGGAGGCGATGGCGCAGACTGTGGTTTCCCGAAGGAACGGAAGCGGCGTGGGGACCGTTTTCGATGAAGGCACTAAGCAGGAACAACGAGCCGACCTTCTCACCCTGGGCATGCAGCTGCCGAGCCATCTCGAATGCGACGATGCCTCCGAAGGAAACCCCCAGCAGGTGATAAGGTCCATGCGGCCGGACCGCCCGAATCTCCCGGATATATTGCGTGGCGAGTTCTTCGACGCTTCCATACGGATCGTACGGACGTTTCCAGCCGTTGATGTGGCGCTCCGACTGCACGGCGTAGAACGGCCGGTCGATGCCGACACGGGATGCGAGCCCCCAGTAGAAAAAGTAACCGGCGCCATCGTGAATGCCGAAGATGGGCGCAGCCGATCCTTCAGACTGCAAGGGCACGACCAATCCGTGCGTCGCTTCGGCGGCGCCATCAATGACCCGCGCGAGTCCCTTGACGGTTGGCGATCTGAGCAGCGCATGCACGGGAAGGTTCTTGCCGAACACGGCTCGAATCCTCTCGAACAGACGGGCAACGGGGCGCAACTCGCCGCCCAGATCGAAAAAGTTGTCGTCGATGCCAACCGGGTGGACGCCTAGCTCCTCCTCCCAGATCGCCGCGAGTCGGCGCTCTGTCGGGGTCATGTCCTCCTCGCGATCCCGTCTGACCGCGACCGCGGGCGCGGTGGCGCCAGGCCCCAGCCGCCATGCGAGCTTCTCGGCCAGGGCGTCAATCGTCGGCGATTCGTACAGCGCGTTCATGGGCAGTGCGATGCCGAAAAGCCGATGAACCTGAAAGAGCATCTGCACGGCCGAAATCGAATTGCCGCCCAATTCGAAGAAATCCTCGTGGAGGCCGACGCTCGTCACGCCAAGCGCCGCCGTCCAGAGTTGCGCCAGCACGCGTTCGGTGGCAGCGCGGGGCCGGGTTGGCCGATGGCGGTCATCCTCGCTCTGGTGGGCGTCCCGCCCGCGCGGCGCATCGTCCTGCACGGCGCCGTCGGCGCGAACGAGGCCCAGGCGTTCGGCCAGATCGAATCGTTGGAGCTTGCCCGTGGGCCCTTTCGGAAGATCCTGCAGAAAGACGATCCGGTAGGGCACCTTGAAGGGCGCGAGCCGGGTGGCGACAAACTGACGCAACTGGCTTTGCGTGAGGCTCGCACCTGTCCTCAGGACGACCGCAGCGGCAACCGCTTCTCCCAACTGTTTGTCAGGCACGGGGAAGGTCGCCGCCTGCGCAACGGACGGATGCGAAAGAAGGACGCTGTCGACCAGGTGCGGTGAGACCTTTTCACCGCCGCGGTTGATGATCTCCTTCAGTCGTCCCGTGATGAAGAAGTAGCCGTCTTCGTCGCGGTACCCCTGGTCCCCGGTTCGAAACCATCCGTCCACGAACGCCGACGCGTTGGCCTGCTGGTTTCTTTCGTAGCCGTTCATCACGTTCTTGCCGCGCACCACGATCTGGCCCACTTGGTGCGGACCGAGCTCCAGACCGCGCTCGTCGATCACCGCGACCTCAGGGCCGGCTGCGATGCCCACCGACCCCGGCTTGCGGACACGCGGCGGCAGCGGGTTGCAACAGATCTGGGGCGAGGCTTCCGTCATCCCGTACCCCTCGATCACCGGCACGGCGAAGAGGCGTTCAAGACGAGAGAGCAGATCCCGCGGCAGCGGCGCCGACACGGACCGGATGAATCGCAAGGTCGATGAGACGGGGATCGATCCCCGCTGCACCGCCTGGTCCGCGATTGCCTGGTGGATTGTGGGAACCGCCGTGAACCACGTCGGCGCGAATCGGTCGATCCAATCGAGGACTCGAATGCTGGAGAAGCCAGGCGTGCAGATCACCGTGCCACCGGCGGCGAGAGGAGACAGCAACGCGCCGACCAGACCGTGAATGTGAAAATGGGGAACGATGTGGAGAGACCGGTCTGAAGGGCCAAGTTCAAGCACGGTGGCCGTGTTGTTCGCCGAAGCGCACAGGTTCCGGTGCGTCAGGGGCACGAGGTTCGGCCGCGCCGTGGTGCCAGACGTGGCCAGAACCAGGGCGACCGAGTCCGGCGTCGCATCGTCGGACTCCCGGGCCGTTGCGGAACGTCGCTGGCAGAACAAGTCGACCGCACCCGCGGACTCACCTCTCGGAAGGACTTCGATAATGGGGATGCCGCGCGCGCAGGCGGCATCGACGGCCGCCCCGGTCGATCCCGCCGGTACGACGACGGCGCGGGCCGATAGTTCCTCGAAATAGAACGCGAACTTCCCGGCGCGAAAGGCCGGGTTGAGCGGCGCCGCCACGGCGCACGCTGCCACCGACAGAAACACCACGGCGGCTTCGGGACCGTCTGGCAGGACGATCGCGACGCGATCGGCGGGCCCTATGCCAAAGCTGCGTAAAGCGCGGCGGTTGCGTTGCAGCTGTTCCGCGAGACCCCGGTAGGTGAGCGGCGTTCGATCGGCCCCTTCGATGGCGATTGCATCCGGCTGTCTCTTCGCTAACGACGTCAGGAGGCCGCTCAGCTGTTGGTGTTCAGGTTCGAGTTTCATCTCTTGAACAGGTCCTCTGAGTCAGGAATTCGATCCTGTTGCTCAGGCCTTCAACGAGCTCCTGGCAGACGGACACGCTGGAGAACGCAAGCGGAGGGCCACCTTGAATCGGCCAGATCCCTGAGAATCTCTGTTTGCGCGACAGAAGGTGTCGTGACCAACGACAAAAGGCTTCCTGGAGGGCGACTTCGGCGCCGCCTCGACCGCTGACCGGACGCGATGCCGCGGGGTTGGACCAAGCTCAGCCGCGCGACTCAGGAGGACGGGCGGACAACCGGAGCGGCAATCGCGGCCAGGTCGTCTTTCCCGTGCCCGGCCGCGATCATCGCGTCCATCCGAGCCGCGAGTGCAGGGAGCACGATGACCGGCTGATTACCGGCCGACTCGAGCATCAGCCGGAGGTCCTTGCGCGCCATTGAGAGCTCGAACATCGCCGAAAAGTCGCCGGCGGCCATTTTCTTGCCCCGCATGGGGATTGCCATGCTGGTGTTGAACCTCGAGAACAAGGCAATGGCCTCGTCGCCCGCGACGCCGAGATTGCTCGCCATCGCAAGCACGTCGGTCAGGCCGGCGTTGATCGCAAACAGCATCGAATTGCCGAAGAGCTTGTAGGCCGCGGCCAGGTCGCTTCGCTCTCCCAGATACCAGACATCGCCCGTCATGCGCGCCAGCGCCGGCTGGGCCGCCTCGAAAATACCCGATGGCCCCGACACCATGATGAGGCCTTTGCCGTCGCGGCACATCTGCGGCGACATGAACACCGGCGTGTGGAGAAACCGAACGCCGGCCTCGGCGAGCCGAGCCGCACGGCTTCTCGTGGTGACAGGCGACGTCGTGGAGTGGTCCATCACGATCGCATCGCGCCGCAGCCGTGGCGTCACCTCCGCCAGAATCGCGTCAACCACGGCATCGTCGGTAAGCGCGAGATGAACATGATCGGCAGCCGCCACACCGTCGGCCGCCGTCTGTGCGACGAAAGCGCCGGCAGCCTGGAGGGGCTGAAGTTTGGATGCGGTGCGATTCCACACCGTCACCGAGTCGCCTTGCGCGAGCATGCGCTCGACCATCGCCCCGCCAAGCAGGCCCGTCCCGAGAAACGTCACGTTGTTCATGGCCTGACACTATCGTGGAAGAAGGGATCCCTTCAACTCTGGTCCACTCGCGACCCATGCTAGGCTTCGCCTGATGTCGTCGCGACAATCGCGCAAGCCGCGCGGCCCCGTTCGACCGATCGCCCGCCTGATCCTTCCACTCAGTCTCATCGTCGTGGTTGGCGTCGCCGTGTATTGGAACGGCCTCAACGGGCCGCTCGTGTGGGACGACGACCCGGCGATCGTGACCAACCAGACGATTCGGTCCGTTCTGCCGCTTTCCGGTTCCCTGTCGCCTCCGGTGGAAACGTCGGTTGCGGGACGACCGATCGTCAACCTCTCGCTCGCATTCAACTACGCGATGGGCGGTCTCAACGAAACGGGCTATCACGTGTGGAACCTCGCCGTGCTCATGGCGTGCGCGGCGCTGCTGTTCGGCATTGTGGCGAGGACGCTCGCGGCGCAGCACTACGCTCGCGGCGGAGCCGCCGACGCGGTGGCGCTTGTGGCGGCGCTCACCTGGCTCGTCCACCCGCTGCTCAGCGAAACGGTCGACTACGTGACGCAGCGGACCGAGTCGATGATGGGGCTGTTCTTTCTGCTGACCCTCTACGCGGCCATTCGCGCCCGGCGCCAGAGACACTCGACGGCCTGGCAGATCGTCTGCGTGGTGTCGTGCGCGCTCGGCATGGCGACGAAAGAGTCGATGGCCGTGGCACCGCTGGCCGTCTTGCTGTACGACCGCGTCTTCGAATTCGGATCGATGCGCGAGGCCGTGACGGCGCGCGGATGGCTCTATGCCGGGCTGGCCGCCACGTGGGTCGAGCTGGGCGCCGTGATGTGGCGCTGGCCGCGTTCGACGGTAGGGCTGACGACCGTCGGGCCGTGGACGTATTTGCTGAACCAGGCCGAGATGATTGCGCGCTACCTGGGCCTCGCCGTCTGGCCGCGATCGCTCGTCCTCGACTACGGTCTGCCCCGCGCGCTCACGGTGCGCGACGTGGTGCCGCAGGCGCTGCTCCTGCTGCTCATGCTGGCGGGCACGGCGATCGCGCTCGTGCGCTGGCCTCCATTCGGGTTCCTTGGCGCTATGTTCTTTCTCACGCTCGCTCCCACGTCGAGCATCGTCCCCATCGCGTCCGAGGTGGGGTCGGAGCGGCGGATGTTTCTGCCGCTCGCGGCGCTCGTCGTGCTCGTCGTGACGTTGGCATGGGTCGGCCTTGGCCGGATGCGCGCCAGGTGGCCTGCGTGGTTTCCAGGGTTTTCGAACGCTGCCGTGTGCGCAGCCGTCGTCGTGGTGGCGGCGCTCGGCATCCGGACGGTGTACCGCAACGCGGAATACGCCACGCCGATTTCGCTGTGGGAAAGCGTGGTGGCACGACGGCCGCAGGGCCGGGCGCGGTTTGCGCTCGCGACCGAGCTCATCACGGCCGGCCGGCACGATGAGGCCATCGCGCAGCTGCGAGAAGCCGTCGACGACTATCCCGACGCGCGCGCGGGCCTGGGCACGGAGCTCTTCTTTCAGCGCCAAACGCTCGAGGCGATCGACGTGCTGGACGCGTTCGTGCGCGCCAGGCCGACACTGCCCAATCGAATTCCCGCGCGGATCATGCTCGGTGAGGCGCTGGTGTCGGAAAACCGGCTCGACGAAGGGGCGAGCCAGTTCAAGGCGGTGCTGGATCTCGACCCAGACAACGGTGCGGCGCGACAGGGTCTCGTCAAGGCGAACCGGAATCGAGCCGCGCGCCTGCTCGAGCAGGGCAATCCGACGCAGGCGGCCGTTCAGGCGCGTGAAGCGCTGAGCATCGATCCCGGAGACGCGGATTCGCACAACCTGCTGGGCGTGGCACTGGCATCGCAGGGCCAGTTCGCGGAAGCCGTCGCGGAGTTTCGCCAGGTGCTGCAGATCGATCCGAAGCATCCGTCAGCCGGCAATAACATGGCGCGGGCCACCGCGACGTTGAACGGAAAGCGGCCGGCCGCCGCCGCCGCAGTGGTTCATCCGGAATGAGGCGAGCTCACGCGAGCTCTTCAGGTACGGCGAACACATCGAAGTGCTTCCATCGGGTGAGGTCGTCCGGCCCGAGCTCTTCACCCCGGTACTCGAGCTCCTCGCACTTGAACACGCGATAACCGAGCTGGCGCAGATCGGCGTAGTAGCCGGCGCGCTCGGCGTCGGGCAGGTGCTTGTAGATTTCCGTCTTGATATAGGGCCGGCGCGTCCTCAGGAGATCGACGAGCGATCGGGCCACGGCCCGATCGAAACCTTCCGTGTCTATCTTGATGTAGCGAAGCCGGGCCATCTCGGCCGCCGCGTGCTGTCGCAAGTATTCCGCGAGATTCTTCCCCTCGACGCGCAGCGCGGAAAAGTGTCCATGCTTCCAGCGACTGAGGCCGGTGTGGAATCCCCCGTTGCAATACCCAGAGTCCGAGTACTCGAACTCGAACTCGCCGTCCTGGGGCATCGCCGCGAACATCAGTGGCACGATACGGGCGTTCAGGGCGTTGAGCGTGGCGTTGAGCGCCAGCACCTTGAAGACGTACGGATTCGGCTCGAGGGCGAACACCGTGCCGCTCGGTCCGACCGCGAGCGCCATCGGCAGCGTCGAGTCGCCGGTGTGCGCGCCGATGTCGATGGCGACGTCGCCCTCGCGCAGGAAGGATCGCAGCGCGTCCACGCTGGCCTGCGTCACCGTCTTCGGCGTTTCGCCGGGGTGCAGCCAGCGCGCGAAGCGGACGTCGCCGTCGGTCGGCAGCGGAAACGTCAGGATTTCGAATCCATATTCGCGCGGCGCCGACTTGAACCCGAGCGCCCGCGGCAGATCCTTCAGCTTCACGGCGCGCTCAACGACGCGCGTAACGCCGCGCGATCGATTTCCTTCCCTCGCAAGTACACCCGCGCGATCCGTCGCGTGTTGGTGATGGCGTCGAGCGGACTGGCATCGAGCACGATGAAGTCGGCGCTCTTGCCGGCGGCCACCGTTCCGAGCCGGTCGAGCTTCAGGATCTCGGCCGCCGTTCGTGTCGCCGCCACGATTGCCTCCGCCGGCGTCAGGCCGCACCTCACCATGTCGGCCAGCTCGGTGTGCGCGGTCCACCCGACATCGACACCGGCGTCGGTAGCGAAGGCGATCTTCACGCCCGCATCGTGGATCTTCTTCAAATTGCGGCACTGAATTCCGAACGCCTCCTGCTGCGTTTTCAGCTCGGCGGGCGTCCGGCTCGCCAGTTGGTCGCGCATCCGCTTGAGCTGGCTGGCGGGAAGCGTGTCGCTCAGCCAGTCGATGTCGTCCGCCACTCCCCGCTCCGGCAGGTTCGGCTGTACCCAGACGTTGGGATGCTGTTTGACGAGCGCCAGGTATTCCTCGTCCACATCCCTGTCGCGCACGCCGTGAGCAAAACCATCGACGCCGGCCCTGAGGAGGTCTTTGCCGTCCGCCAGATTGAAGATGTGAGCGACGACGCGCGTGCCGCGTTTGTGGGCTTCGTCGATGATCGCGCGGTACACGTTCGGCTGAATCTTCGGCACGGTGCCGTTCCGATCGTCCACCCAGATCTTGATCATCGGCACTTGCCGGGCGACCATCTCCTCGACGTCCTTTCTGCCTTCCGCTTCGGTCATCGCGCCGAATGGCACGCCCAGGCGATAGGCCGCCGTTGGTCCCGCCATGGGCGTCGCCGCAATCCCTCGGCCAACGGTCAGAAACAGCGCCGCGTTCGGAATGACTTCCCGCCGCAGCTGGTACGGAAGCTCCGGATCGACATCCCACCGGTCGAGGCCCATGCTCATCGTGGCTGCGGCCCCGTAGTACGCGTACCGCTGCAGATGGTCGATCAGCATGGCCCGCGTGAAGTTCTCCTTGCTCGACACGCCGGTCTTCTGGTTCGTGTACCCGATGTGATTGTGGGGATCCACGATCGCCGGCATGACGGTCTTGCCAGTCAGATCGACGCGGGCCGCGCCTGCCGGCGGCGAAAGCTCGCCCTTGCGGCCGACCCTCGTGAAGGTGTCGTTCTCCACGAGGAACGCGGCGTTCTCGATCGGGGCGCGGCCATCGCCGGTGATGAGCCGCGCGCCCTCGAAGAGCACGGCTCTCACTGCAGGAGCCTGGCTCGCGGAAAGCCAGAAGGGCGCCACAAGAGAAAAGCAGAGCAGAGAACAGAGTGCCTTGACAGAACGCATAGATGCCCCTTCGCCACCAACCAAGTGTGCGTGTCAAGAGGATACGCGCAATCGCTGCGAGCGTCCTCGCCAGAGCTGGAGTAAACTCCCGTGTTGCCGGGAGGACTCCAATGAGAATCGCCGCCGTCGCCGTGGCCGTCGTCGTGCTCGCGTGTGTTCCTGCCCTCGCACAGCGGCCTTCCGATCCCGCGCTGCTCGTGCCACAAAGCGCGCCGGAATTGGACTACGTCGCCGTGGCGAATCCTCTCACGTTTCCCGCGGGCACGAGCATCGGAGCCGCCGCGAGCGTCGCGTTTGACGCGAAAGGGCATCTTTGGGTGCTCAATCGTGGTTCGCAACCGCTGGCCGAGTTCGAGGCGAACGGCACGTTCATTCGCGCCTTTGGCGAAGGTCTCTTCAACCGGACCCACGGACTGAGGTTCGATCGCGACGGCAACTTGTGGGTCACCGACGTCGGCGCCCACATCGTCGTCAAACTGGATCCGCAGGGACGAACGCTGCTGACGCTGGGGATCAAGGGAGAGGCGGGCAACTGGGACGAGTCCACCGGATCGCGCCGCTTGAATCAACCGAACGACGTCGCATTCGGCGGCAACGGAGACGTCTTCGTCGTGCAAGGGCACACCCCGGGGGCCGCCGGCGATCCCCGCGTCCTCAAGTTCGACAAGAACGGGCGCTTCATCAAGTCGTGGGGCGGGAAAGGCAAGGAGCCCGGAAAGTTCGAGGTGGCTCATGGGATCGCGATCGATGCCAAGGGCCTCCTATGGGTCACGGACCGCGAAAACCAACGAATCCAGGTCTTCGATGCCGACGGATTATTCATCAAGGAACTGAAATACGCTGGCCTTCCCTGCGCGCTGGATATCGGGAAGCAGTACATCTACATGGTCAACGGTTTTGCCGGCCAGGTGCTGAGGCTCGATCTGAACGGCGCGGTGCTCGCGGCGACAGGAAAGCCCGGCAAAGGCGTCGGCGAGTTCGGGGAAGCACACTTCATCGCCGTGAGCCCACAGGGCGAGTTGTGGGTCGCCGACAGCGTCAACAGCGCCGTCCAGAAGTTCGTCAAGAAATAGCCGACCCTACCCCCCTCCCCTCGCTCGGATGTCTGCCTCTGGAGTGACTAAGTTCCGGGGTTTTCCGATGGTCTTCCCGAGTTTGGCTGCCTAAGGTCGCAGAATCCTAGACATTCCGCCGATCCGCAACCGGGCGCCACCCCTGCCTGCCTGGTCCTGGTGTTGCTCTTCGTTTAGCGCAAGAAGACCTCTGTGGCCTCTCGAATGCCACAAAAACGCGTTGGGGATGGCTCGCAGGATGACGACGACGGGACCGCGCTCGATCGTACGAAAAACACCTATCCGGATGCTCATCGTGGCTACGGCTGCGTTCGTGCTGGCGGGGCGGGGCTCCGATCGGCCGACTCTCCAGGCGGCGGGCTCGTCATGCGGAGCGACGATCAACCCGATTCAGTGCGAGAACCAGCTGGCCCGGCAATCCGCGAGCGAATGGGACATCGCCGGCGCGGGCGACCCGACCATCCAGGGCTTCGCGACCGACATCAGCGTCGACAAGAGCGCCGACCTGCCGGCGAATCGCACGGTCTATTTCAAGATCAACACCGACGCGGCCAACTACGGCATCGACATCTATCGGCTCGGCTACTACGGCGGCATGGGTGCTCGCAAGGTCGCGACGGTTCAGCCGTCGGCGGCGCTGCCGCAAAACCAGCCGAGCTGTCTGACCGAGGCCGCGACCGGGCTGCATCGACTGCGGCAACTGGGCGATCTCCGCGTCGTGGCTCGTCCCCACGGACGCGGTCTCCGGCATCTACGTCGCGAAGCTGACACGCTGCGGACACCGGCGGCGCCAGCCACATCATCTTCGTCGTCCGCGACGACGCCCGCCAGTCGGATGTGATTGTTCAGACGTCGGACACGACCTGGCAGGCCTATAACGACTACGGCGGCAACAGCCTCTATGTCGGCGGCGCGGACGCGCCGGGAATCAATCCTGCGTCGTACGCAATCGCCGCCGCGCGTACAAGGTGAGCTACAACCGGCCGACTGTGACGCGCGAGAGAAATCCTCAGAGCTTCCTGTTCGGTGCCGAGTACCCGATGCTGCGCTGGCTCGAAGCGAACGGCTACGACGTGAAGTACTGGGCCGGCGTCGACACCGATCGTCGCGGCACCGATTTGATCGGGGCGCGCCAGCCCGAAGACCTTCTCTCTCGGTCGGGCACGACGAGTACTGGTCGGGCGGTCAGCGCGCGAACGTCGAAGCGGCGCGCGACGCCGGCGTCAACCTGACGTTCTTCAGCGGCAACGAGATGTTCTGGAAGACGCGCTGGGAAGCCGAGCATCGACGGTTCGGGCACTCTGAATCGGACACTCGTCAGCTACAAGGAAACGCTCGCCAACGCGAAGATCGATCCCAATCCGGAATGGACCGGCACGTGGCGCGATCCGCGCTTCAGCCCTCCCGGCGACGGCGGCCGTCCGGAAAATGCGCTGACCGGCACGCCTGTGGACGGTCAACTGCTGCTCGTACGCGATCACGGTGCCCGCGGCGATGGGCCAGGCGCGCTTCTGGCGGAACACGCCGGTCGCAACGCTCGCGCCGGGCACCGTGACCACGCTGTCGCCCGAATCTCTGGGCTACGAGTGGGACGAAAATCTCGACAACGGCTTCCGGCCGGCCGGCCTCGTGCCAGTTGTCATTGACACAGCATCAGTCGCGTGAACCGAAGGTGTTCGACTACGGGTCGACGTTCGGCCCCGGCGCGGCGACCCACAGCCTCACGCTGTATCGCCATGCGAGCGGCGCGCTCGTCTTCGGCGCCGGCACCGTCCAGTGGTCGTGGGGTCTCGACGGCACGCACGACCGGCGGCGGCAGCGCACATTCCCGATGTCGCGATGCAGCAGGCCACCGTCAATCTGTTCGCCGACATGCGGGCGCAGCCGAGCACGCTGCAGCCGGGCCTCGCGACCGCGACCGCTTCGACCGACGTCTGCGCGCCGACTTCGACGATCACGTCACCAGTCGCGGGCGCGCCGGTCGGGTCTGGCACGCCGGTGACGGTCTCAGGGACGGCCGTCGACGCCGGCGGCGGTGCGGTGGCGGCGGTTGAGGTCTCGATCGACGGCGGCGCGACGTGGCACGCGGCGCAGGGCGGTGCCAGTCTGGACCTACACGTGGTTGCCTGGGACGCCCGGCGCACGCCACCATCCAAAGCCGCGCGATCGACGACAGCGGCAACATCGAAACGCCGTGACCGGACATGACGGTCACCGTCGGCGCGGGCAACTGTCCGTGCACGAGCCTGTGGACGTCGAGCGCCGTTCCGGCAGCCTCGGATTCAGGAGACGAACCCCGGTCGAGCTCGGCGTCAAGTTCCACAGCGATGTCGACACGTAGGTGACCGGGGTGCGTTTCTACAAGAGTCCCGGCAACACGGGCACGCACGTCGCGAACCTGTGGACCAGCGCCGGCGTCAAGTCTGGCGAGCGCCACGTTCGCCGCCGAAACGCCCTTCGGCTGGCAGCAGGTTCTCTTCAGCGCGCCGGTCGCCATCTCCGCCGGCACGACCTACGTCGCCTCGTATCACACCAACGTCGGCCACTACTCGGTCACGAGCGGCTACTTCGACGCGCGCGGCGTCGACTCGCCGCCGCTCCATGCGCCGTCGAGCTACAGCAGCGGGCGGCAACGGCGTCTACGTGCTACGGCGCGAGCGCCTTCCCGACCGACACGTACAACGCCACCAACTACTGGGTGGACGTCGTGCTCGACCAGAATGACCGTCGATACGACGCCACCGGTCATCTCGTCGATCAAGGCCATCTCGCTCGACAGCTCCACGGCTGTCGCGACTGGACGACGGACGAAGAGCGCCACATCCCGCGTCGACTACTCGACGATCCCGGCGTTTCCGGCGGCGCGACTCTCAGCGCCACCGACGCCGCTTACGTCACGTCGCACAGCCTCACGATCAGCGGGCTGAAGGCCGAACACGACGTACTACTATCGGGTCACCTCGGTCGATCGGACCGGGCAACGCGGCCACTTCGCCGCCGAGCACGTTCACGACGCTCGGCGCGACCTTCCGTGACACCACGTCCGTCCGATTTCAGCGCGGGAACGCGCGCTCGGCACGTACGTGGCGGAAACGCTCGACGGCGAAGCTGATTCTCGCGCCGGCCGTCGGATCGGAGTTCTCAGGGTCCGCGCTCCCACCAGGCTGGAGCAGCGTCGCCTTGGGGCGCGGGCGGGACCAGCGCAGTCGGCGGCGGCGTCCTCTTCGTAGACGGCGCGCTCGTCGGCGTCGTGCACGATCCTGTGGCAGGCAGCTGCGTCGATGACGCCGACGTTTCTGCCCGGCCACTCGCTCGAGTTCATGGCGACGTTCACCGGCGACGCGTTCCAGCACTCCGGCTTCGGCGTGACGTTCGGCGGCGCCGCCGTGGGCGATGTTCAGCACCAAATCGGCGGCACACTCTGGGCGCGGACCAACTCGGAGTCTCGGCTCGCAGGAGACGCGATCTCGGCAGCAGCTTCCTCGGCACACCGCATCGCTTCCGCATCGACTGGAACGCTGACGCAGCGTGGCCTACCTCGTGGACGGCGTCCAGGTGGCCTCGCACTCGATCGCTCTCCCGGACCGATGCGGCCGATTGCCGCAAGCGACTACAACGTCTTCGGCGGCAACATCGTGATCGACTGGATGCGGATGGATCCGTTCGCGCCGGCGGGCACGTTTCTCTCGCGGGTCTTCGACGCCGAGTCGCCGGTCGATTGGCACACGATCGCCTGGACCGCCAGTTCGACGACCCCGGAGTCGACGATCAGCGTGCGCATGGGCGATACGCCCACACCCGACGGCACCTGGACCGCCTTCGTGCCGGTCGCGCTCCTGGCGCGATCAGCGGCCGCTCGCGATACATCCAATATCGCGTGAATCTCGCGACGAACGATGTGAGCAAGACGCCGGAGCTCGAGGACATCGTGATCAGCACCGACAGCGCTCCGAACGCCGTCGACGACGCCGCGACAACCACCCAGGACACGCCCTACACGTTCCCGGCCTCCGGCCCGGGCGCGCTCGTGTTCAACGACCTCGATCCCGACACCGGCGACGAGCTCCGCGTGGTCGCGATCACGATGCCGGCACACGGCACCGCCGCGCTCAACGAGGATGGATCGGTGACCTACAATCCGTCCGCGGGCTTCACCGGAACCGACACGTTCAGCTACACGGTCAGCGACGGGCTGTTTGGCTCCTCGGCGGATGTCACGATGTCAGTCGGCCTCGCCAATCGTCCGCCGGTCGCGGTTGACGACGCGTTCGTCGTGAGCCAGGGAGCGGTGCTGGCCGTCCCGGCCGGCGCCGGCGTGCTCGCGAACGACTCCGATCCTGACGGCGGTTCGATGACCGCGATCATGGTGACGTGGCCGGCCCACGGGACGCTGACGTGCAATGCCGATGGCTCGTTCACGTATACGCCATCGGCAGGCTGGTCCGGCGCCGACAGCTTCACGTACCGAGCGTCCGACACGCTGAACAGTCTCAGCAACATCGCCACGGCTTCGATCAACGTGACACCGGTGAACCGTGCGCCGAGCTTCGTGAGAGGCGCCAACCAGACCGTGCTCGAGGATGCCGGCGCGCGCAGCGTCACGGGATGGGCGACCGCCATCAGCGCGGGCGCCGCGAGCGAATCGGGCCAGGCGCTCAACTTCATCGTCAGCAACAACAACAACGCGCTGTTCTCGGCGCAGCCGGCGGTCGATGCGAACGGGACGCCTGACCTACACGCCCGCCGCGAACGCCAACGGGGCCGCCACGGTGACGGTGCAACTGCACGACAACGGCGGCACGGCCAACGGCGGCGCCGACACCAGCGCGGCGCAGACCTTCACCATCACGGTGACGGCCGTGAACGACGCGCCCAGCTTCGCGAAGGGCGCCAATCAGACCGCCTCAGCGACGCCGGCGCGCAGACGGTGTCCGGCTGGGCCACCGCGCTGCAGCGCCGGCCCGGCCGACGAAGCCGGCCAGACGCTCAACTTCATCGTCAGCAACAACAACAACGCGCTGTTCTCGGTGCAGCCGGCCGTCGCCGCGAACGGCACGCTGACCTACACGCCGCGGCCAACGCCAACGGGTTCGCCACGGTCACCGTGCAGGCGCACGACAACGGCGGCACGGCCAACGGCGGCGTCGACACCAGCGCGGCGCAGACGTTCACGATCACGTGTCGCCGTCAACCATGCGCCGAGCTTCACCAAGGGCGCCAACCAGACCGTGCTCGAGGATGCCGGCGCGCGGACCGTCACGGCCTGGGCGACGGCGATCAGCGCCGGCGCCGCCAGCGAAGCCGGCCAGGCGCTGAACTTCATCGTCAGCAACAACAACAACGCGCTGTTCTCCGTCCAGCCGGCGATCGCGCGCGAACGGCACGCTGACCTACACGCCTGCCGGCCAACGCCAACGGGCGCGCGACGGTCACCGTGCAGCTGCACGACAACGGCGGCACGGCCAACGGCGGCGTCGACACGAGCGCGGCGCAGACCTTCACCATCACCGTGACGGCCGTGAACGACGCGCCGAGCTTCACCAAGGGCGCCGAATCAGGCGATCGCGACGACCGCGGGCGCGCAGACGGTGTCCGGCTGGGCGACGGCGCATCAGCGCCGGCCCGGCCGACGAAGCGGCGCAGGCGCTGAACTTCATCGTCACGCAACAACAACAACGCGCTGTTCTCGGTGCAGCCGGCCGTCTCGGCGAACGGGACGCTGACCTACACGCCGGCCGCGAACGCCAACGGGATCGCCACGGTCACCGTGCAGCTGCACGACAACGGCGGCACGGCCAACGGCGGCGTCGACACCAGCGCGGCGCAGACCTTCACGATCAGCGTGACAGCGGTCAACGACGCGCCGAGCTTCATCAAGGGCGCCAACCAGACCGTGCTCGAGGATGCCGGCGCGCGCACCGTCACCGGCTGGGCCACCGCCATCAGCGCGGGCGCCGCGAACGAAGCGGGCCAGGCGCTCAACTTCATCGTCAGCAACAACAACAACGCGCTGTTCTCCGCGCAGCCGGCGATCGCGCGCGAACGGCACGCTGACTTACACGCCGGCCGCGAACGCCAACGGCACCGCCACCGTCACCGTGCAGACTGCACGACAACGGCGGCACGGCCAACGGCGGCGTCGACACCAGCGCGGCGCAGACGTTCACCATCACCGTGACGGCCGTGAACGACGCGCCCGGCTTCACCAAGGGCGCCGATCAGACGGATCGCGGACGTCCGCCGGGGCGCAGACGGTCGCCGGCTGGGCCACCGCGCTGCAGCGCCGGCCCGGCCGACGAAGCCGGCCAGGCGCTCAACTTCATCGTCAGCAACAGCAACAACGCGCTGTTCTCGGTGCAACCGGCCGTCGCCTCGAACGGGACGCTGACCTACACGCCCGAACGCAAGCGGCGGCGGGACGGCCACGGTCACGGTGCAGCTGCACGACAACGGCGGCACCGCCAACGGCGGCAGCGACACCAGCGCCGCGCAGACCTTCACGATCACGGTCAGAGGACGGGATACCACGCCGCCGGTGCTGACGCTGCCGGCCGGCATCACGAAGGAAGCGACCGGGCCAAGAGGCGCGCAGGTGACCTACACCGCGACGGCGATAGACGCGGTCAACGGCCCGACGCTCGTGCTGTGCTGGCCGCTGCCCGGAATGACGTTCCGGCTCGGAGTCACCAGGGTCACGTGCGCGAGCGCCGATCGGTCCTTCAATGTGGCCACGGGACACTTCAACGTGACGGTCGTGGACAGGACGGCGCCGAGCATCACGACGGTCAGGCCCAGCTCGACCGTTCTGTCGAACCCCGATCACCGGATGGTCCCGATCAGCGTGGCGGTCACCGCCTCGGACCTGGTCGATTCGAGCCCCGTCTGCAAGATCGCGTCGGTGGCGAGCAACGAGCCGATTAGCGGAACAGGCAGCGGGGATCTCTCGCCAGATTGGTGGGTGACCGGGAACCTGACGGTCAACCTGCGTGCCGAACGCGCCTGGAGCGGCTCCGGACGAACCTACGCCCTGACCGTGCAGTGCACCGACGCGTCCGGCAACGCGGCGACAAAGACCACCACCGTGGCAGTGCCGCGCTGGTGATGTCTGCCTCGAGCGCAATCGAGTAAATCGGACGTGGCCATTTGAGGCAAACCGGCGTCTAATTCTAGAATCTGATTCTGGGATTGGAGGTCGTACGATGTCGCCTCTGGGTCTAATCGTCGCGATGTTACTCAGCCAGGCCGCGCCGTCCGCGACCACCGGACGCATCGCCGGCCGCGTCACGATCGAGGGCGCCAACACACCCATCGTCGGGGCCCGCGTCCAGCTGTTTCCCGCCGGACGGCCGAACGCACCGATCGGCACCGTTCGTGCCGCAAGCGCACCATCACCAACCAGGATGGCCTCTTCGTCTTCGACCAGGTCGCGCCGGGCGAGTACCGGCTCGACGTGCAGAAGACCGGATTCGCGCCGTTCGGTCCGAGTGGACGTTCCGGCACGATTCAAGTGGCCGCGGGTCAGGTCGTGGACGGCGTAGGCGTGCAGCTCCAGAAAGGCGGCGTGATCACCGGGAAGGTCCTCGATCCGTCGGGCGAGCCGTTCACCGACGCACGTGTCATGGCCATGCGCCGTACCAACGCGCCCGCCGGGATTGCCGCGCCGCGATTCATGCCGGCGCCGTCGCAGGGCCAGCAGCAGACCAACGACCTCGGTGAGTTTCGTATCTCCGGTCTCGCGCCCGGCGATTACTACGTGGCGGTCACCCGGAGTGCTGTCACGCCATTCGGCGGATCAGCTCCGACGCCCGCGTCGAACGGGAGTCGCGCGAACCGCCCTCACCACCACGTACTATCCGGGCACGATCGACCCGGCCGGGGCGCAGTCGGTCGCGGTAGCAGCCGGCGCGGAAGTCGGCAACCTCGTGTTCACCATGCAGGCCGCACCCGTGTTTCGTGTGTCGGGCCTGGTTGTCGACGAAGACGGCGCGCCGCTCGCGCGCTCGATGGTGATGTTGATGAGCGACCCACGCAGCGGCAACTTCATGGGCCCGTCCGGCAACACGCAGACCCAGGAGGATGGCCGATTTGTCATCAGCGACGTTCCCGCTGGGAGTTACCGCATCACGGCCACGATTCCGATGACCTTCAGCAGCAGTCAAGGCATCAGCGGTGGTGTCGTCGGCGGGACTATCGGCGGTGGTGTCGCGGGCGGGACCATCACCACCTTTAGCAGCGGCGGCGGTACCCGGATCGAGCAGCCATCTGAAATCGTCGTGACAGATGCCGACGTCAAGGGCGTGCGGGTGGTCGTTCGCCGCCAGGCGCAGTGACGGATACCGGGCCTTCGACCACGCTGCCGGTGCGCTCGGCTGACGAGTCCGGCGTCTTTACGCCACACAAACAACTGATCCAAGAATCCGAAGATCAGCGCGCAAGGGCCAAATCCCGAGCTTTTTTGCTGTCATACGAACGTCATACCTCGTGTAGAGTGTTGCTGCACAGGTCGAGGCGATAGGCAGCTGTCTATCGTCTCTCGGCCCGTCTGAAACAACCTTTTCGGAAGCCAATGAGCCAAGGAGTCCAGCGAACAATGCGCACGATCATCAGGACACTGGTACTGGCAGGCTATAGCCGCGATACTTCCGCAGCGCCGCGTGGGCCCAGGCGGCCCTCGCCGGCACCGTCAAGGACGCGTCGGGCGCCGTGCTGCCCGGGCGTCACCGTCGAAGCGTCGAGCCCGGCACTGATTGAAAAGACCCGGTCGGCGACGACCGACGCCACCGGGCAGTACCGCATCGAGAGCCTGCAGCCGGGCACCTACACGGTGACGTTCACGCTCGCCGGCTTCTCGACACTGAAGCGCGAAGACGTCGAGCTGTCGGGCAGCGGGCGTCGTCACGATCGACGCGGACATGAAGGTCGGCGGCGTCGCGGAGACGATCACCGTCACCGGCGAGACGCCGGTCGTCGACGTGGCGAGCACGACGCGCACGGTCACGCTCGACAACGAGACGATGCGGAACCTGCCGGCCGTTCGCAGCTACAGCTATGTGCTCACGACCGTGCCGGGCCTGCAGTCGAACATCACCGACGTCAACACCGGCCCGGTGTTCGCGATCTTTCCCGTGCACGGCGGCCGCGGCGTCGAGTCGCGCCTCACGGTGGAAGGCCTGAACATCAGCAACCCGCCGGGCGGCAACCAGCCGCCGAACTACACCGCCGACATCGGCAACGCGACGGAAGTCACGGTGCAGACGGCGGGCGGCCTCGGCGAGTTCGAGACCGCGGGCGTGCAGATGAACATCGTGCCGAAGCAGGGCGGCAACAGCATGAGCGGCCTGTGTCGCGGCCTCCGGCTTCTCGAAAGGCATGCAGTCGAACAACTACTCGTCCGACCTGCAGGCGCGCGGCGCGGGTGCGCCGAACCCGACCTACCACGTCTACGACGTCAACGCGGCAGTCGGCGGGCCGATCCTGAAGGACAAGCTCTGGTTCTTCATGAGCGTCCGCCAGCAGGGGACGCGCCGCAACATCCTGAACGTCTACTACAACAACAACGCGGGCGATCCGACGAAGTGGACCTACGCGCCGGATTTCAACCGGCCGGCCTTCTACGACCGCCAGTGCGAGAACTACACGCCGCGCATCACGTGGCAGGCGTCGTCGAAGAACAAGTTCACGTTCTCGTGGGACGAACAGCCCGTGTGCCGCACGTGCAGCGGCACGGCGTCGTTCAGCGGCTCGCCCTCGTCCGACGACGGCCCCGGAAGCGGACGGCCACGGCGAGTTCAGCCCGCAGCGCGTCCAGACCATGCGCTGGACGAATCCGATGACGAGCCGGCTGCTCCTCGAAGCCGGCCTCGGCAACACGTACTATCAGTGGGGCGACCGCGAGCTCGATCCGAATCCGACCCGCGATCTGATTCGTGTGACGGAAACCCAGGCGGTCATCAACCCGCAGGGGACGGTCGGGTCGATGACTTACCGCTCGCAGAACTGGCTGATCAACCAGACCGACGGCGCGAACTGGTTCCTGAACGCGTCGTATGTCACCGGGTCGCACAGCATGAAGTTCGGCTACCAGGGCAACTGGTGGCGCGACGATCGGGAGATCCACGCGAATACGCAGAACCTGGCGTACACCTTCACCCGTGGCATGTCCGAATACGATCACCGAGTACGCGAATCCCTACTTCAACAACGGGCGCGCGGCGATGACGTCGTTCTTCGCGCAGGATCAGTGGACGATGAAGCGGCTGACGCTGCAGGGCGCGATCCGCTACGACCATCCGTGGAGCTGGTTCCCGGCGGTGACGCAGCCGAAGAGCACGTTCTTCCCCGGCGTCGACTTCGACCGGGCGGACGGCGTGACCGGCTACAACGACATCACGCCGCGCTTCGGCGCCGCGTATGACGTCCTGCGGCAACGGCAAGACGGCGCTCAAGCTCAGCGTCGGCAAGTACCTGCAGGGCGCGAGCGTCGGGCAATCTCGTGGCGAACGCGAATCCGTCGCTCCGCATTCCGGGCGGCGACGCCGCGGCGTTCGCGCAATCCGATCGGTGACCCGCACAGTGGACGGACACCAACGGCAACTTCGTCCCGGACTGCAACCTGCAGAATGCGGACGCGCAGAGCCCGGCGACGACCGGCAGCATCGACACCTGCGGCGCGATCAGCAACGTGGCTGTTCGGCTCGAACCAGTTCGTCGGCGCGAACTTCGACCCGGGCGTGCTCAGCGGGTGGGGCGTGCGTCCGTCGGACTGGTCGTACGGCGTGTCGGTGCAGCAGCAGCTCTTCCCGAAGGCGTCGGTTGAAGTCGGGTACTACCGCCGCACGTTCGTCAGTACACGACCGACGACGGTGACCGACGACCTCAACGTCGGACCGAACGACTTGACGCCGTTCTTCCTGACGGCGCCGAGCCGACGCGCGTCTGCCGGGCGGCGGCGGATACCAGGTCGGGCCGCTGTACAACCAGACGCCGGCGGCGTTTATGCGGGTGCAGGATCTGCTGATCAAGTCGACGAAGGACGTCGGCGACGACACGCGCATCTTCAACGGCGTGGACGTGACGTTCAACGTGCGCACCGTGAGAGGCTTCACCTTCTCGGGCGGCACCAGCACCGGCAAGGTCGTCAACGACTGGTGCTCGGTTCGGTCGGCGATTCCCGAGGTGGGACAGTTCATCCTCAACCCGTATTGCCACGTCGAGTCGCCGTTCCAGACGTCGTTCAACGGTCAGGCCTCGTACATCGTCCCGAAGGTCGACGTGCTGATCAGCGGCGTCTATCGCGATCGTCCCATCCTCAACGGGACGCCGAACAACGCCAGCGACCGACCAGCTCGGCGGCTCGACTGGCCGCGAACCTGACGTTCACCGCGACGGATGCGTTCGGGCAGGCGATCGCACAGCAGATCGGCCGGCAACCTGACGGGCGGCCCGTTCACGGTGAACCTGATCACTCCGGGCGCGATGTACGGCGGCGGGTCGATCTACGGCGACGCGCAACCGGAACATCGATATCAGCATCAAGAAGATCATCCGCCTGGGTAGCGCGGCGCCTCACGGCGGGCCTCGACATCTACAACCTGGTGAACGCCGATACGACGCTGTTCTACAACACGGCGTACGTGCCAACCGCCAACAACGCCTGGCTCACGTCGCTGGGGTACATGAACCCGCGCGTCTTCCGCATCGCGGGCGAGTTCGCCTTCTAGAGTTCGCCTCACCGATGGAGCCTGCACGATTGCAGGCTCCATCGGTTCTCAGCTCGGCACGAGCTTGCCCGCCAGCGCGCGATTCTCCGCCATGTGGCATGTCAGATCTGCTCGCCCGACCTCCAAGAATCCAGATTCTTGAATCCTGAATCTTCTGAATTGAAACGCGGTTGACATTGTGTATTTACAATGCACAACCGGTGCGCTAGTGTGTGCTCACAGTTAACGGAACGATCGAGATTTCCGCTCATCTGGAAGGAGAACCCGCGGTATGCGAACCGTCACGAAGTGTCTGGCGATCCTCGTCGTCCTGTTCCTCCCCGCCACCGTGTTGGCGCAAGCCTCGTTGACAGGCACTGCACGTGACGGATCGGGCGCCGTGCTGCCCGGCGTCACCGTCGAGGCCTCGAGCCCGGCGCTCATCGAAAAAACCCGCACCGCCGTCACCGACGGCACCGGACAGTACCGCATCATCGACCTGCGTCCCGGCACCTACGAGGTGACCTTCACGCTGACCGGCTTCAGCACCGTCAAGCGCGAGGGCATCGAGCTCACGGGCTCGTTCGTCGCGACGATCAACGCCGACCTGAAGGTCGGCGCTCTCGCCGAGACGATCACGGTCACGGGCGAGACGCCGGTGGTCGACGTCCAGAGCGCGAAGCGCGAAGTCGTGTTGAACAATGACGTCATCCAGACGCTCCCGGCCACGCGCTCCGCGGGCGCGCTGCTCAACGCCGTGGCCGGACTGCAGGTCGACACCAACGGCCCGGCGCTGTCGCCGACGATGACGTTCTTCAACGCGCACTCGAGCACCATCAATTCGAACTTCGTCGCGGGCGAAGGGCGCTACACCGTGAACGGGTTCCCGGTGAGCGCCTCGCGCAGCGGCGGCCCGTCGTCCTATGTCTACGACACGGCGAACGCGCAGGAAGTCGGAGTGACCGTTGGCGGCGGCATCGGCGAGAGCGACATCGGCGGGCCGTCGATGAACATCATCCCGAAATCAGGCGGCAACGCGTTCAAGGGCTCGGCCTTCCTCAGCAGCGCCGGCACGTGGTCGAGCGGCGACAACCTGACCACCGACCTCAAGGCGCTCAACCCGAACCTGCAAGCAGACGCCCGGCATCATGAGCGCGTACGACTGGAGCGGAGCCTACGGAGGACCGATCGTCAAGGACCGCCTCTGGTTCTTCGGCTCCTACCGCGCGCTCGACACGCAGACTGCGCAGGACGGCATCGTGGCGAACAAGTACGCCGGCGACCCGCTGCACTGGGACTGGGCGGCGGACAATCCAACGACCACGCGCCTCGTGCAGGATCGCCAGATGATCATCGGCCGCATCACGGCGCAGCTCAGCAAGAGCCGCTTCTCGTTCAACTCGGAGTACCAGCACCGCTGCGAGGGCACGCCGCTGAAGGTCGACACGCAGGGTTGCCACGACCGCGGCGCGGACTGGATCGGTCTCGGCAACAACGCGGCGCCCACCCAGATGTCGCCCGAAGCGACGTCCACCGCCGCACGCGGATATTTCGACGTGCCGTTCTACGTCAACCAGGGCACGTGGACGATGGCGGCGAGCAACAAGCTGCTGTTCGAAGCCGGCTTTCAGGCGTTCCGGTACCAGCCGATCTTCGGGCATCCGCCGCCTGACGGCGTCACGGGCCTGATTCCGGTGACGGAGCAGTCAAACGCGATCAACGCCGCGACGGGCCT
Organism: uncultured Acidobacteriota bacterium; assembly: GCA_963755195.1. Taxonomy (GTDB): domain Bacteria; phylum Acidobacteriota; class Vicinamibacteria; order Vicinamibacterales; family CAVVIG01; genus CAVQJU01. The sequence continues at coordinate 709,028 of CAVWIZ010000008.1, forward strand.
GCCCTACGCGCCCGTGGCGACCTACCGCTATCGCGGCGTGGAATCATGGGGTCCGGCGAGCGGCAAGAACAACGACATCGCCGGGTCGATGCTCGTACGTCACCGGGGCCCACAGCGCGAAGGTGGGCTTGCAGTCCCGCCGGCTCGACCTGCAGGACGACGATCTGGCGGGCCAGACGCAGCTCGGCTATCGATTCAACCAGGGCGTCCCGAATGCGGTCAGTTACTACCTGCCGGAGATGGGCCGCCGGACGATCACGTACAACACCGGCGCCTACGTCCAGGATACGTGGACGCACAACCGCCTGACGCTGCAGGGGGCCCTCCGCTACGATCGCGTGACGAGCTACGCGCCCGTCGAAGGGAACGGCACGTTCGGGAAGTCGTCGTTCCTGAACCCGCAGCCGATCACGATCGTCGAGACGCCGGGCGTGCAGGCGTTCAACGACATCACGCCGCGGGTGGGCGTCGCCTACGACCTGTTCGGGAGCGGCAAGACGGCCATCAAGCTGAACTGGGGCCGCTACCTCGCGTATGCGGCGAACGACTCGCCGTATACGTCGACCAACCCCGGCGCCACGATCACGCGCAACGTGCAGAACCGCGGCTGGAACTCCTCAGTTGCGGCCGGCGGCAACGGCGACAAGGTCGTCGACTGCAACCTGCTCAACCCGAATGCCAACGGCGAGTGCGCCGCGGCAGTCGGCACGGCGCGGACCTTCGGTCAGGCCGGCGCCGCGACCATCGTCGACCCGGCGGTGCTGAACGGCTGGGGCGTGCGTCCGAACGACTATCAGACCACGCTGACGCTGCAGCACCAGATCGTGCCGCGCGTGTCGGCCGACGTCAGCTACACGCACCGGACGTTCCACGGCTTCTTCGTCACCGACGACCTGGCCCGCAACGCGAGCACCGCGTACGAAACGTATACGCTCACCGCACCGAACGATCCACGGCTGCCGAACGCAAACCAGCCGATCACGTACTACACGGTCAAGGCGGCGGCCAACGCGACGGCGCAGACGATTCTGCGGCCGGAGACGTTCTTCGGCCCCGAGCGGGACAGCCACTGGAACGGATTCGACGTGACGGTGAACGCGCGGCTGCGCCAGGGCCTCACGCTGCAGGTCGGCACCTCCACCGGCGGCGCCGTCGTCGACACCTGCGCGACGGTCACGACGTTCAACAACGTGGGCGTCGGCGGGCGTCGAGGCCGGGCCCGATCCGCGCAGCTGCCGCAACGTCGATCCGTGGCAGACGACGGTGCGCGGGCTGGCGAGCTACACGATTCCGAAGATCGACGTGCTCATCAGCGGCACGGTGCGCTCGCAGCCGCCGCTGCAGCTGACCGCCAACTGGGTGGTGCCGAACTCGGTGATCAGACGCCTCGCTCGGCCATCTGCCGGCGGGCGCGACGGCCACGGGCACCACCACGCTGGCGTTGCTCGCGCTCGCCGACTCGAACAAGCTGTACGTCGATCAGCGCCGAACGCAGATCGACATGCGCTTCGCAAAGGTCCTGCGGTTCGGCCGCACGCGGTCGGACATCGGACTCGACCTCTACAACCTGTTGAACACGAACTACGCGACCGCGTTCAACACGACCTACACCTACAACACGGACAACGCGCCAAGGGCCGCCGGGTGGGGTACACCGACAGGCATCTTCCAGCCGCGGTTCGTGCGGATCAACTTCACGCTGGACTTCTAGTATCAGGATTCGCGCTCACAGGGCTGATCGCCGCGACACCGCGGCGATCAGCCAGTCTCTCTTCAGCCATTCCTGCCGTATCGCGACACTGAACAGTCACTGAACACCTCTGTAATCGGTCCGGTTGGCCCAATTGGCGTAAGCAATCTATAATCTCTGCCTCGTTATCAGGCTCATGGGGACGAAGCGAATCATCGCGGTTGTGGGGGCGACCGGCAAACAGGGCGGAAGTCTTGCGCGGGCGCTCCTCGGCGACCATGCGGGCGACTTCGCGCTGCGCGTGCTGACGCGAAAACCCTCAGGCGATCGCGCCCAGGCGCTCGCCCGCCTCGGCGCCGAAGTGGTCTACGCCGACGCTGACGATCTCGGCGCGCTCAAGCGCGCGTTCGCCGGCGCGTACGGCGCCTACTGCATGACCGATTTCTGGGGCGGGCACGGCGACCCCGAGCGTGAGCGCGTCCAAGGAGCGACGATGGCCGAAGCGGCGCGCTGCACGGGAGTGCAGCACGTCATCTGGTCGACGCTCGAAGACACGCGCCGCTACGTCCCGCTGGCCGACTCGCGGCTGCCGACGCTGCTCGGCAGATACAAGGTGCCGCACTACGACGGCAAGGGCGAAGCCGATGATGCCTTCCGCAGCCTTGACGTGCCGACCACGTTCTTTCTGACGTCCTTCTATTGGGAAAACCTGCTGAACTTCCCCGGCATGGGACCGAAACGAAACGCGGCCGGCGAGCTCGTCTTCGCGATGCCGATGGCCGACGGGAAACTGCCGGGCATTGCGGTCGACGACATCGGACTGTGCGCACTCGGTGTGTTCCGGCAGACGTGCAACATCGGACAGACGATCGGCGTCGCCGGCGAACATCCGACCTGCGAGCAGATGGCGGCGTCGCTCACGAGGGTGCTTGGGCAACGCGTCCGCTACGAGAACGTCGATCCGGTCGCCTTCCGGACGTCGGATTTCACGGGGGCTGCTGAACTGTCGAACATGCTGCAGTTCAAGCGCGATTTCCAGGACGTCTTCTGCGGGACCCGCAACGTCGAGCGTTCGAGACAGCTCAACCCGGCGCTACAGACCTTCGACCAGTGGCTCGCCCGCCACGCGGGCCGATTCACCCTCTAGCGAACCGTCGGCGATGCCGCCGGCTTCTCCGCCGACCGCTGGGCGCTCAGGATGTTCGGCATCGCGTAGTTGCCTTCGTGGCACGCGTACTCGAAGACCTGCTGGCTGCGATCCTTCCTGGTCAGCTTCATCGTGAACGTCCACGGCCGCACCCAGGTGTGCGGGGCCTCGAGCGTCACGCTCCAGTCCACCGCCGTCGCCGACAGCGGCTTGAAACGCTCGGTCATCTTCAGGTCGTCGCTCGCGCCGCGATAGGCGCTGCGCGACGTGAAGTTCGTGGTCTCGACGACCAGCGTGTCGCCTTCCCAACGGCCGCGGGCGTCGCCGAGATCGAGACGGATGGCCTTGCCGAGGTGCGGACGGCCGTCGAGCGGAATGACGCGCGTTTCGTGAATCATCTCGTAGCGGATGGCCGCCCAGCCCTGGCCCTGCTCGATCTCATAGTTGCTGCCGTAGCCGGCCGGCATCATCGAGTTCGGAATGCCGCGCGTGATGCAGCGATCGTAGAGGCCCATGTCCTCGTAGCTGTCGAACGGGCCGAGCGGGTTGGCGTTCGTGCTGATGCCGCGCTGCGGGCGCCGCAGACGCTCCTGCCCTTCCGGCGTCAGCGCGGGGATCCTCCCGTCTGGCGGATCGGTCACGAGCCAGACGCGGCTGTTCCGGCGCTGGAATGAATCGAAAATCAGATGAGTCGGAGGCCGGAGGCCGCCGGCGAATTCCGTGCCCGCGACGCCCGCATTGAACTGCTCGGTGCGCTGCTCGTTGATCTTCTTCAGCTCGGCAGGCGTGATGTCTTCCATCCGGCGGCCGGCGAATTCAGACGGCCGTTCGAGCGGCGTCCCCGTCTCATCGTCGTTGCTGTAGACACCGCTGAGATCCGGATCGCCCCACGGCGTGCGAGGCGTCTTGAACGTCTGGGCGGACGTGAGAGCCACGGCGACGAGCGTGAGCAGTGCGGCGGTCACGACAAATCGGTTCAACATGGCCACTCCAGGCGGAACACTACGGTTTCATATCCGACAGATCGTACGCCGACACTCTGTTGAGACCCAGGTGAGGAACAACGAGACGGTTGCGGTCCGCAACGAACGCGATGTCCGCCGGCTGCGCGGCGAGCGTCCTGACGAGACGCACCTCTCCCTTCGAGTTTACGTGAAAGAGCCGTCCGCCGCCGACGTCGCTGACGATGTACCCGCCGCGGCCGTCCGCTTCGATGCCGTCCGGCGTGCCGATCGACCCGGTCGTCACCTGCGTCAGCGCCTTCGTGGTCAAGTCGATCGCAAATAGCGACCCCGGCGTGCCCCCGCCGCCGCGGCCCGGACGGCCGTCCGTCGCGACGATCAGCCTGTTGCCGTCGACGAGCACGCCGTTCGGCAGCTCGAGCTGCGGCGACTCCACGAAGACCGAGGCCGCTCCGTGACGGACCACCCACACGCGATTCTGAAACGAGTCCGTGGCGTAGATGGCGCCGTCGGTTCCGGTCGCGACGTCGTTCAGGAACCTGGCGTCCGCGATCGTGACGCGTGAGCTGATGCGGACGGCCGCGATATCGATACCAACGACTTCGTCGATATCGGCGACATACAGCGTGCGCTGATGCGCGCGCATCCCCTTGGGCGCATTGAGGCCGCTGATCCATTTCGCGTCGACGAGCTTGCCGTCGAGCGTGAGCTTCGCGATCCGGCCGTTGCCGTCGCGCGCGGCTGCGTCGCCGCCGATTTGCGAAGAGAAGAGAAATCCTGACGGCGCGTCGAAGTAGACGCTCTCGGGGCTGTCCATGCCTTCGGTGACGGTCCACACGGGCGCGGCCGGCGTCGGCGCCTGCGCGAGCGCGGCGGCGACAAGAACCGCGGAAAGAACAGCTCTCATCACGCCAGCTGCTCTTTCACCCACTCGAGCTCGCGGCAGACGTATTCAACGATGTCGCCCGTCTTCAGGTGATCCGGGAGCACGTCCCAGGTGTAGGTTTCGATTTCGAGCTGGCGCGAGAGCGGCGTCTTCTTGTGCATGGCGAGCGCCTGCTCGATCGCGAACTGCGTCGACTTGAACGGCCCGAGGTCTTTCAGGAAGATCGGGACGTGGAAGTGCGACCTCCACTGCCGCGGCGTCTTGTCCTTGTCCCAGCCTTCGAACGCGTCTTCGAGATTCATGAAATGCTCGAGGTGATCCCCGCGACACTCGACCGTCTGCGACAGATAGACCGTTTTGGCAAAGTGCTTCAGCGCTTCGATCTTTTCATCGGAGACTTCGCCGATAAACATCGACGCGGCTTCCTGAAGCTTCACGATCGGGATCCCCGCGTCGACCAGCTTCTGCAGCGACACCGGGATGTCTTCGAAGCCGACGGCCTGATGGCCGATGTCGAACACGACGCCCAGATGGCGGCGTAGTGCGGCAATCGCCGTGTCCATCGGAATGTTGGCCAATTTGCTCAGGCGCGCCGCGGCTTTGCCGGTGTAGAGGTGCTCGCGGAAATAGGCGATCGTCTCGTCGGTCGTCTCCAGGTGGCAGCGCGGCTCCGGCTCGAGGCCGAGTGTAATGAGCTTCCCCGTCTCCCGCTCAAGCTCCACAAGATGGGCGCAGACGCGGATCACGTTCTCGGTGAACTTGTCGACAACGTCCTGTCCGGTGACCCTCGGCTTGAAGCCGAGCGGCGCGGTCTGAATCGACGGCGCGATGTGCGGGGGACAAATGTCCGCGAGGATGTCCGCGACGTTGCACGTGTACACGGTCCGCTCCTCGGACCGCCAGTCCGGCTCGTAGACCTTCTCCTTGACGATCGTGTTCTTGAACGCGCCGTAGACAAACGCGTTGGCCGTGTAGACGTACATGTCGTTGTCGTTGAGGAACGACTTGAGCTTCTGGCGCTCCGCCTTGCTGCCGGCCAGGGTGGCCACGGTGGGCGCGGACAGCCGAATGCACACGCCGAAGGGTTGATTCGGCGAGATGCGCTTCTTGACCTGCGGCAGATACGTCTGCAGGCTGTTCCATAGCTGATCCCAATCGTCCGCGGGGTGAACGAGGGTGGAGTACGTGAGATGACCGAGGCCGTGTCCGAGGTCCATGTGATGGAGCTCCAAAGTGAAACGTCAAGTTATCTGTTCAATCTTCCCCGTCGCCGCGGATCGCACCACGGCTTCAGTGACAGCGGCGCCGTGAATCATTTCATCGAGCGGAATCGGGAAGGCGGGGCCGCCGCTCGCGGCCCGGCCGAACGCCTCGAGACACGCGCGCGTGACGTCGAGCCTGTCCGCTTCCCAGACCCGGGCGTCGCCTTTGATCGGCTGAAACTTGCACGTGCCGAACAGCCGCGTCCGGCGTTCTTCGGACGACGCGCCCGCGACGTGCGTCATGCCTTCGAGCCGCACCGAGCCCTTCGACCCGAACACCTGGAAGCTGAAGCCCGGGCCTGTCGCCGTCATCGTGCCGAGATACCCAGACATCCCGTCCTTCATCCGGAAGAGCATCGAGGTCGTGTCGTCGCTGTCCACCTGCACCACGCGGCGGAAGCTCTGGCAGTAGACCTGCGAGATGGGACCGCAGAGATCGATCATGCCGTCGATGGCGTGGACGCCCATCGGCGTCAGCGCGCCGCACGGTGTTTCGTGCTTGTCTGCGCGCCAGGCGTCCGGCTTGAGCGCGAGCCCATTGGGAAACGTCATCGTCGCCTCCACGTGAAGAATCGTCCCGAGCTCGCCCGTCTCGACCTGCTGGCGGAGCTTCGTCATCTCGGGATGGAACCGCCGGTTGTAGCCGAGGCCGAGCGTGACACCGGCCTGCCTGGCCGCCGCGACGGAGGTTTCGGCATCCGCCTTCGTCAGCGCGAACGGCTTCTCGCAGAACACATGCTTGCCGGCCTTCGCGGCCGCGATGACTTCCTGCGTGTGGAGCGAGTGGGGCGTCGCGAGCACGACCGCCTGCACCGACGGATCGGCCAGCACCTGCTCGTAGTTCCCGTGCAGCGTGAGCTTCTGGGCGTCGGCGAACGCCTTCAGCTCAGGCGAGATCGTGCGCGACGTGCCGGCGACGAACCGAAGGTCGCCGCTCACGCCCTGCACCGACTCGACCAGCGTCTTGCCCCACCACCCCATCCCGACAATCGCCGCTTTGATCATCCCTAACCCCTAGCCCCTAACCTCTACGTGGTGCGTATGAGCGACATCCGCGGATCGGCCGCCAGGCTCTCGGTGTAGGGAATCCCGAGTTCCTTCTTGACGACATTCACGCCCTGCACGAGCGCCACCATCTTGTAGAAGGCGTGGCGGCGGCTCATGCCTTCGCGGCCCATGCCGCAGTCGGACGAGAGGACCAGCCGTTCTGCCGGGATCACCTTGAGGGCGTCGCGCACGAGCGTCGCGACCTCCTCGGGCGACTCCACCTGCAGTGTGTGATGGTCGATCGCGCCGATGCCGACCTTCATCTTGGTGATGTGCTTGCCGACATCCGCCAAGTCCGCGCAGTTGCTGCTCTTCATCTCGAACGTGATGACGTCCGCGTCCACCTGGTTGAGGAGTTCCAAGGCCGGCTTGTACGTCTGGACCGCCGAGAACATGCGCTGCTGCGACGGGTTGCCCCAGCACGTGTGGCACCAGACTTCGGTCTTCGCGCGGAGACCTTTGACGGTGTTGTTGAACACCTTCAGCATGAACTCGGGGTTGATGACCGGGTCTTTGTAGCCCCGCGCCGCGAGCAGATGAATCTGCGGCTCCTCCATCTGGATCACCTGGCAGCCGGCATCGGCGAGGTCGTGCAGTTCCTGGTTGAACGCTTCGCTCATCGCCATGATCCGCGACGGGAGGTCCTTGTAGTGCTCGTCCTGTACCGCAAACGCCACGAGCTCGGGCGTGACGGTGCCGAACTTGACGGGCTTCGTGGTGAGGCGCTGCGCCGCTTTGAAGATCTCCGCGTATTGCATTTCGCCGGGGCCAATCGGCCCGACGATCTTCGGCATCACGCGCGCTTCGAGGTAATCGTGGAGAATGTGCCCGCGCGGAAACCCGATGCCGCCCGCGCCGACCCGCGCCAGTTTCGGATGCGTCGCGTCGAATCCGGACATGTGGTGCGGCGGATAGCTCGTCCAGCTCTGGCCGCCGACGTCCTGGTCGAACCGGCAGTCGCCGTCGGTCACGATGTCGAGGCCCGCAACCTCCTGTTCGCGCAGGTAGACCGAGAGCGCGTCCACGTATTGCTCGCGGAACCGGCTGATGACCATCGCGTCGAGAAACGACTTGAGGCCGAGATTTTCGGTGTACCAGCTCGGGCGCGGCAGCGAACCCGTCACGGTCGTCGGCATCACGGTGCCGGCAGTAGCTTTCAGCATGATTGAACACCCCTCTGGAATCGTAGTCGCATGGACAACATACGATCATGTCACGCGGAAATGTACAGTGTCAATGCACACGCCGCGTCCCGAGAGCACTTCCTCAGAGTTTCTGTAATAATCCGTGACCTGATGGCGACAAAAGGGCGCAAGCCCGAACGGGACAGCAACAAGTCCGCCGCCAGCCGGGCCAAGGCCGCGAGCGGCATCGGTCCCAGGTTGCGACAGGCACGCGAGCAAAAGAAGATGTCGGTCCGGGGATTGGCTCGCTATGTCGGCGTCTCGCCGAGTCTAGTGTCGCAGATCGAGCGCGGCCGTGTCATGCCGTCCGTCGGAACGCTCTATGCGATCGCGAACGAGCTTGGCCTGGTCGTCGACGACCTCTTCACCGGCACGCAGCCACGCAGCAAGGGCCGCGAGCGGGTCGAGACGGCCGCCGATATCCAGAATCCCGTGCTGAAGATCGGGCAACGCAAACGAATCCGCCTCGCCGATGGCGTGCAGTGGGAACGTCTGACGCCGACGCCTGACCAGGACGTCGAATTCCTGGTGGTGTCCTATAACATCGGCGCCGAATCGTGTGCGAAGGACGCGTTGATCCGCCACGGCGGCAAGGAGTACACGTTCATGATTCGAGGCCGGCTCGGGATCAAGATCGGCTTCGAGGAATTCGAGCTCGGCCCTGGAGATTCCATCGCGTTTGACGCGCAGATGCCCCATCGCCTCTGGACCATCGGCCAGGAACCGGCCGAAGCCATCTGGGTGGTCCTCAATCGTCACGGCGACAATCGCGTTCAGCCGTCCTGACATCGTTCGGGTGCAACAAAAAGGCCCGCCCTCTTGCGAGAGCGGGCCTTCAGAAGAACCGAAAAGTTTGACGCTACCGGCTCGTTGACGCCGGTCTTTCCAATTTAGAAATCGTATCGAACCGCAAACTTCACGAACCTCGGCTGGATGACGGTCAGCGGCAGCCGCCAGACCGGGCCGAACGATCCGAGTTCCGCGATCACCGCGTCCGAGTTGAACGCGTTATAGAGGTCGAGGTTCAGATCGAACTTTCCCTTCCCGACATTCAGGACCTTCGTGAACCGCAGATCGATCTGGTTGAGCCGGTCGCCCCACATCGTGCCGGGCTGGATCAGGTTCACGTTGGCCTGAGCGTTGGTGAACTGCCGCGGCAGGTCCGTCGTCGCCAGCCGGTTCCCGTTGTTGTAGATGTTGGTCGCCGGGACCTGCGGGCCGGGCAGGCTCTGGAACGTACCGGCCACGCGGATGCCCCACCACGGCGTGAGATAGCTGGCGAGGCCCTTGTAGAGCGGTTGAACCGGCGTCTCCTGGTGACAGAAGGATTGCGAACTGAGCGAGCCGAGCGGCGCAATGGGCGCCTGGACTCCGGCCGGTAACGCCGCCGGAATCGACAGCACCTCTGGCACGGCAGCGACGATCGCGCAGTTGTCCGTCATCCCCTTGCCGGCGCTGACGCCGCCCTGGAGGAGCAGACCGTTCCGCAGCCGCGCGTCCACGCTCACATCGAAGCCGTCCCAGTGCTGGAACACAGCGCCGAAGGTGTCGGCGCTCTTCATGACGTTCTTGGGCGCGACGACGAAGTTGGGATCGTAGAGGCCACCGATCTTCTGTCCGGCGTTCGGGAGCGTGAAGCCATTGCCGGTGTTGCTGGGCACCGTCACCGAGAACTGCGTGAAGTCGCTCGCGGCGAGCGCCTCGTTGTCCAGCACGTTGAAGTTGCCGCCGATCCGCCTGAAGTATCCGATGTTGGCGGAGATACGCGGCGCAATCTGCTGCTGGACGCCGACCGAGAACTCCCAGTTGTAGGGCCGCACACCCCACCCCTGCATGATGGCCGGGGAGTACACCGTGCCCGGCACCGCCGTGCCGAACGTCGGAACGAGCCACTGCCCGCACTCGCCGTTCGCGGTGCTGATCGTCAGGTTGCAGTCCGGCACGAAGTTGCCCGTACGCGGATCTCCAGCACCGAAGAGCGAGTCGCTCCAGGAGCGGTTGGTCTGCGTCGAGATCGTCGAAGCCGGGTTGTTGGCTTGGGCGTAGCGGATCGAGTCCTGCTCGACCCCACGGCTGATGCTCGCCTTGATGGCCGTCTTGCCGTCGCCGAGCAGATCGTACGCCGCGGAGACGCGCGGATCGAAGTCCTTCCAGTTCGGCACGTTCTCGACCGCCGCAAAGGAGGTGTTTCGATTTGGCGCCCACTTGTGCGGTGCCGCCGTGAACGGCTCGGTGGACTCGTTCTGGAAATCGAGTCGGATGCCGCCGCTCAGCGTCAGCCGGTTTATCGTCCATCGATCCTGCGCGTAGATGCCCAGGTTGTGGTTGAGATTCATCTGCCACCCATAGACCGGCGCCTGGACCGTGACGAATGCCGGCGCGCCCGCCGTGGTGGTGTACCAGATGCCGCCGGTGGAGTCGTTGTTGTCACCGCGCCAGAAATGGCCGCGCTGCAAGTCGAAGCCGACCTTGGCGTTGTGAGAGCCGGTGACGTAGCTCATCGAGCCAGTGAACGATTGCGACGGCAGGCGGTCGTCGTTATTCGCTCCCGTCGGCGCGCGGTAGAAGAAGTTGCCGGCCGTCTGCTCCGTAATCGAGATGCAGGCGGGGGCCAGCGAACCCTGCGACGGGCACTGGCCAACCAGTTCACGATTCAAGTCGATCGTATCCGGGCTCTCGCCCGCCATCACGCCCACCTCGAACAGCACCTTGTTGGTCGCGGCATAGGTCCACTTCGTCGTGGACAGCTGCGTGTGCCACGTCGTGATACGTGCCGCTTCAGGCGACGCGGCGAAGATCTGGAGGAGCCAGTGCGGATCGACCTTGTACTGATAGGCGTACCAGCTCGAGATCTTCTGCTTGTCAGAGATCGCCCACGTGATCCGCCCGTTGTTATCGTACGTGTAGGTGCCCGCGTACCCCTGCTTCGAGAGGTCGTTGGTCCGAGTGATCGCAGTTACGTCGGTCGGGTAATAGCGCGACGCGAGGTAGTACTCGTTCGTGAAGTAGCGCGACGTCGCGTAGAACCACAGCTTGTCCTGCTTGATGGGACCGCCGAAGGCGCCGTTGAGGTCGTACAGCGTCTTGAGCGTCGACGACGCCGTCTGGACGCCCCGCGCCTTGAGGTTGTCCGTCACGTTCGAGGCCTGGAGCTTCGGACCCGAACCGTTCACGAGGAACGAGCCGCTGAACCGGTTGCCGCCCGACCGCGGAATCGCGTTCATGATCACGCCGTTGGTGCCGGTCTCCGCCATCTGACCGGACATCTGCACGTTCACCTCGTCGAACAGCAGCGGTGACAGGCTCATGTTGGTCAGGTTGGAGCTGATGTACATGTTGCCGATCCGCATGCCGTCGATGAGCGACACGCCATCTCCGGGGTTGTTGCCATGCGCGGAAACCTGGGCGCCGGTCTGGTCGCCGAGGACGCCGCCAACGTCGGTGTTCGATGCCCGGACGGCAGGCACGAGCGCCGCCATCTGGATCCACGACCCGCCGGAGGGGAGCTCCTTGAACGCCTGAGCCGTCATCGTCCGAGTCTGAGCGGCAGATTGAATATCGACGACCGGCGTTTCGCCCGTAATGGTGATGGTTTCGGCCAGGGCGCCCACTTTCAGCTCGGCGTTCACCTGGGCGTTGACCGCGACCGACACTTCCACGCCTTCCTGCCGGACCGTGCTGAAGCCCGCCAGGGTGAACGTGGCGGAGTAGATGCCGGGCGGGAGGTTCACGATTCGATACTGCCCCGCGCCGTCAGTGACGGCGGTGCGCAGCTTTTCGATGAGCGCCGGACTTGCAACCTCGACGCTCACGCCGGGCAGCACCGCGCCGGATGGATCCTTTGCGACGCCGGCAATCGTGCCGAGGGTTTGTGCCGGGCTCGTCACGGCGAACGCCAGCAACATCAAGATGGCCAACCCGACTCTAGTCTTCAGGCGCATGGGCTTCTTCCCCCTGTTTGTGGGACGGAAAACACGACAATGTGTAGTTTCACGAAACACTAGCGCATCAGGTGTTCAGCGTCAATACGGTTCAGGGCCTAATTTCGGGTCTTGAAATCGCAGAACAAGGATTTGGATTTCGCCGCCTTAGACAGCCCGCTTGACGGCACGTTCAGCCGCCATTAACATCTGGCCCGGTTCTCCAACACCTTACAAGCAGGCCCGATGACCACCAGAATCGTTGACACCCTTCTCCCCACCACCATGGTCGGCTCGTATCCGCGACCGCATTGGTTCAGACATCAGCTGCTCGGCCGCGACGTTCGCGTCGCGTTCAAGGAAGTCCAGCACGAAGAGGCCTACGACGACGCGGTCGCCACCGTCATCCGCGACCAGGAAGAAGCGGGTCTCGACATCGTCACCGATGGCAACATGTGGTACGACGACTACGTCGGCTCCATCGGCGCGTTCTGCTGGTACCTATACGAGCGCATCCCGGGATTCGAGCCGGCCCGCGAGCCGCATCCCTCGTTTGTCAACGCCGAAGCCAGCTTCAGCAAGGCCATGTTTGACGACTGGGGCGGCGTCATCAACAGCGGCCCGGTGTCCCGCGGCCCGATCCGGTGGGCGGACCTCTATAAGGTGGCCCGGAGACACGCGAAGGTGCCGGTAAAAGTGTCAGTGGGGGCCGGTCCGGTGAACCTCGCGTGGCACGCGTACTTCAAACACTACAAGAACGCCAAGGAGCTCAGTCTGGCACTGGCGCCGGTGTTCAACGCGGAAATGAAGGAGCTCGTCGCGGCGGGCGCCACGTACTTGCAGATTGAGGATCTCGGCGCCTGGATGCCGCTCTTCACGAACGACAAGAACGACTACGTGTGGATCAAGGACGCGATCGCCCAGTGCTGCGACGGAGTGAAGGCCAGGATTGGCTGGCACTTCTGCTTTGGCAACGCGTGGGGCAACGACCTGCTCAGCGGCTCATTCCCGGAAGGCTACCAGACGGTGCTCCCGAACCTGTTCGATACCCCCGGCATCAACGAGTTCGTGCTCGACTACGCGAACCGGGACATGGCTGGTATCGAATTCCTGAAGAAGCTGCCCAAGGACACCGGCGTCCAGGTTGGCGTCCTCGACATCCGCACCAACGCGATCGAGACGCCGGAGCAGATCGCCAAGCGTATTCGCAAGGTGCTTGCGCACGTGCCGGCGGAGAAGGTCACCCTCAGCACCGACTGCGGCATGAAGCCGCTCGCGCGCATGGTCGCCAAAATGAAGCTGCGCGCGCTCGCCGACGCGGCCGCCATCGTCCGCAAGGAAATCAAATAGAGTTACTTCGCGGCGCCGCACGGCCGCGGATTCCAGCCGGCCGCATCTCGCTGCTTCTTGAATTGGTACGTCTTGATGTACGCCGGCTGAAAATAGGCAGGGTCATCGACCATCGTCGTCACGACGAGATATTCCTGGCCGGTGCCGTCGATGAGGCGGACGAAGTACTCCGTGATGGTCGTATTCGGACCGTAGGGAACGCCGTTCTTGCGGACGTATCCGGGACGCAGATGATTGGTGACCACCTTCAGCTGGCCGACCCGGGCGGCGCCTCCCCGAGCCGGAGCCGGCCCTCCTCTTCCAGCCGCCGGGAACTCCCAGCGGGCGAGCGAGTATCCCTGCCATGAGGCTTCGGCCGGCGGCGGATGCGCGGTCGCGAGCTGCGGTGTGTTCTCGAAGAAGAACCGGCGCGTCTGCGTGCCGGCGTCGATGTCCATCTTGATCGTGTGGTCGTCGTCCCAGGTGACGTGCAGCCGGGCCGGCAGCCGCATGATGCCGCCGGCGCCGTACGCCTTGCATTGCTCGCCCGCCGCGGCATCCTTCGCCGGATCCCACTCGTTGGTGACCCGGCGCGCCTCCGCCGTCACCGGCAGGTAGTCCACATTCCCCTTGGGGGGCGTCAGCATGCGGTAGCGCCAATCGTCCGTGACGAGCGACACCCAATATCCCGCGATGTCAAACGGCGCGGCCGTGCGCCCGGCTGCCGGCGGGTTCGGCGGCGCTCCCTGTCCTCGCCCCTGGGCGTGCAGGTGCAGACCGAGCGCAGCGACGGCGAGCGTGGACACGATGAGGAGTCTGCGCACAATGCCTCTCTACGATTTCGGATTGAGGCTGCGATACACCGCCTCGACAAACATGTCAGGCGTGTTCGAAGCGCTTCGTCCGAACCGCCCGTCGTAGTCCCTCGTCAGTTTCGCGGCCTTGATCTGCGGCAGCGTCATGCCCTTCTTGACGGCCGCGCGCACGCGATCGCGCATGATGGTCACCATGTCGCGGTAATAGGCGACATCCGCCGAGTCGGTGAGGCGGCCATGCCCCGGCACGATCATCGTGCCTCCCTCCATCATGTGCTCGACGACCGCCATCTCGAGGATCCAGTTCAGCGCATCGACGACGCCTTGAATGCTGCCGCCTTTGTCGACGTCGATGACCGGATAGCTCGTCATATTCAGGACGTCGCCGGCCGCGAGCACTTCGGATTCGCGGAACTGTACGATGGTGTCGCCGTCGGTGTGCGCCGCCGGCATGTGCCACAGGACGACGCCTTCTCCGTTGAAGAAGTTCAGCTTGAAGCTCGCGCCTTCGTAGGCTTCGCTCGGCAACGCGGCCGACGGCAAGGGCGATCCCTTTGGCTGGTGCGACGGCGCTTTCTCATGCGCCATGATCCAGGCGTCCTGCGGGGCAAGACCGATGTGACTGCGGCCGGCGGCCGAAAACACGGCGTTCCCGCCCATGTGGTCGGCATCGAAACTCGTGTTGATGATGCCGACGATGGGCTTGGGCGCGGGCGGCGCCGAGGTCATCTGAAGGAACGTCGAGCTGTTCCACCACGAGCAGCCCTGCACGAGCCCCACGCAGGATTTCTGCGGCATCCGCATCGAGGTCACTTGACGATCGAGCGTCCTGACGGCCGCGAGCAGTTTGTCGCTCATGGCCGCGGCCCCCGTGTCGACGAGGAGTACGCCGTCTTTGCCGATGGACGCGACGACATTGCTGCCGCCGGCGGTAATCAGCCAGATGTTGCCTTTGACCGGAATCACGCGCACATCACTGCTCGGGGCGGGCTGTTGTGCGCCAAGGTCGGCGTACCACGGCTGCGCCAGGATCACCACGGCCGCGATCGCCAGAACAGATGCGCGGAGCGTTGTCACTGCGGCAGTCATCTCGGGCCTCTCAGCGGCCAATGTTTGCGCCGCGATCGCCGTTGGTCCACGCGCTATCCCGGAGTTTCTGCCCGTACTCGGGATAGATCGTCTCGACACCGCCGGTCGCGGCGTTCGCCGCGCCGCCGTACCGGGTGCGGATGTCCTTGAGGAACGGATTCTCGCCCAACTGGAAGTGCGGCACCTTGCCCTTCTCGAGGCCTTCATACACGGAGGTGCAGGGATGCGGCGGCACGAGCGAGTTGACCGTCAAGCGATACTCGGCGCTCCGAATGAGCGGCTCCGCCAGATAGATCGGATCGTGAATGATGTTGACCCAGGTCAGGATGTCGCCGCGGCGGATCCACCACGACGTGACGGTCGCTTCGTCGGTGGCCATCGCGCCATTCCGGCGGATGTAGTCTTCCTTCAAGTGCGACGTCTCGATCCTGAGCATGTCGCCTTCCCACTTCGCCGTCGAGAATCCGCCCCACGAGTGCGGGGCCTCGGCCGGAGGAGGATCGCGGCCATCGAGGTACACGGGCATGTTCGTGGATTGATGCCACTCCGGCTGAAACGCCACGATTTCGCGCGAGTACGGATCGACTTCCTTGCTGATGCGCAACTGGGTCGGCCCCCGATAGATGTACGCCCATCCGTGCGGCCGGCACTGATATTCAGGCAGCGACAGGATCGATGCGTCCCAGGTTTCAGCCCTGGCGAGGCCGTCCGCATTGAGCGGCAAGCCATAGAAGTCGCCGACCCACGGGTTCTCGCTGTTGTCCTGCGAACGGACCACGGTCCACTCGCCGGAGAAATCCGTGGTCACGCCAGGGGGGGCGTTCTGCGCGACGCCGTTTCCCGCGGCGAAGGCCGCCCACAGTGCTGCCGTGAGAGCGACGACGATCAGACGTCTTGTCTTGCGCATCGGATAGCCTCGGTACGCGCCGTTTTTTGCGTGAAAGAGCCGCCGCATGGACCGTATCTCAATGATTCGTTCAGTGTCAATGAACAGCCCCGACGCCCAATCCTTCCTGAGGTGTGCATCGGAATCGTAAGGATTCCGCGAGATTTCGTGCGGGCCGGCTAGAGCGTCCTTCTCACGGCGTCGAATGCCCACACGGCCGCTCGCAGCGCTCGCAACGATCGCAGCGTTTAGGGGCATTTAAGCGGAATTCTCGGCGGTCACTGCGTCCGCCGCGGTGATCGTTCTTACGGGCTAGGGCGCGTGCGAGACGATGATCGCCGCCTTCTCCTTTGATGCATTGCCGGAAGCGTCCGTACACTTCACGGTAATCGTATAGGTGCGGTCGCGATGCTTCCGCGCGTTCGCCGAGATGTTCAGCGTCAGGTCGCTGGTAATGGCCCAGTCGATGACGGCGTCGTGGTCGATGTCTTTGCCCTGGCCGCCGACTCTGATGATCTTGCACGCCGGCGACGAATCCGCGAGATCGGTCACCGCGACGGCGATTGAGATCGGCACGGTCTGATCGCTATCGGGCAGCAGCGTCACGCTCGGCGTCACGCTGATGATGTCGGGCGCCGTCGTGTCGCGGACCACGACCCT
The DNA here is from genome assembly GCA_963755195.1 of uncultured Acidobacteriota bacterium. Taxonomy (GTDB): domain Bacteria; phylum Acidobacteriota; class Vicinamibacteria; order Vicinamibacterales; family CAVVIG01; genus CAVQJU01. The sequence goes on from CAVWIZ010000008.1 coordinate 725,905, forward strand.
GAACGTGTCGGCGTCGCCCTTCCCCCGATGGTTCATCGCCGAGCACGTGACCGTGGTCTCCCCGAGAGGGAAGGTCGATCCGGACGCTGGAGCGCACGTCACCTCAAGAGCCCCTTCGATTGGATCCGTCGCCGTCGCCGTGAATGTCACCACCCTGCCGGTCGGACCCTCCGCTTCGACCCTCTGGTGTCCTGGCACCGTCACCTTCGGCGGCTTGTTCACTGCCTTCGCATAGCTCACGCAATCGCCCTGATTCGTGAACGTCACCGGGAAGTTGAACGTCTGCCAGCCGCCCCTCTTACACTCGTCGGCGCTCTGCGGCGGACCGATCAGCGTGACCGGAGCCGAAAGCGCGGCACCGTTGAGCGTGACGTTTCCCGCCACCGCATCGACGGCGAAGCCCGTCAGTATCCCGGCGGCACTAGACGTCTCCGTGTAAGTAACGCTGGACCCACTCCCGACCATAACGACGACCGGGAAACCGTTGAGCACCGTCGTAATTTGCGCCGGGCCTCCAGCGCCTACCTCGACGGTCGACGTGGCGACCGGATCGGTGAGGACGTAAGCGCCGTCGGGGAGCGAGATCGTCGCGACCTTGCCGTCAAGTTGAATCTGGACTGGACCACTCCCTGCTCCGCTGACCGCGACCTCCACGCCAGCGCCCGGGTTCGGCGTGGCATCCACGATCGTCACGGCCTTGCCATTGCGCGCCAGGATTGTGCCGACACTGCTCCCGCCAAGTGCTGGGATCGCGTCAGAGAACGTCTCGTTCGTTGCATCGAACGGCAACGGATCGACATCGTCGGCAATGCCGTCGTTGTCGTTGTCGGTATCGACGCAGTTCCTGATGCCGTCGCCGTCTGCATCCGGGAAGCCCTCGTCGATCCCTTCGTTGCCGTCGTTGTCGACGCCGTCACACATCTCGGGCTTCGACGTGGGGTTGAGCGGGTTGGAGCCGAAGAAGTTTCCCGGAGGAACGCCCGCTGAGCCCACCTCCTGGATGTTGGTGATGCCGTCGCCGTCGCCGTCCTCGTTCGCGTCCGTCCCAATCGTTCCCGGCGAACCCGTTTCGACGCCGTCGGCCGCGAGGAACGCGCCATTGACTCCGGCGGCGCTCAAGGTCGAGATGACTGGAAGCGGCAGCGTCGTGCTGCCGAGGCCAGCGCTGTTGTCGAACGTGAAGCCGGTGACCGATGCGCCGAAGCTGACGCCAGTGATCCGGTTGCCGAGCGCGTCGAAGAGATTCACCGCGTCGCCGCTGCTGCTCAAGCCGACACCGACGCCACCGTAGAAGCCGACGAGGAAGCCGGCCGGCAACGTCGGCGATCCAGTCCACGCCGTCGCGAAGTTGGCCAGAAGCGTCGCGTCGGTGGACCCATCCGCGAGGCCCTCGATGAAGACGGCTGACTTTCCCGGCAGGAATCGTCGTCACGCCCCGAAGCGCGACCGGAAAGGCCGAAGGTGTTCGAGTTGTCGTCCATCTTCCAGCCGGTGAGGTCCACCGGCGTGTTGCCGGTGTTCGTCACCTCGAACCAGTCGGCGGCGTAAAGGCTGTGCCTGCTGCTCCAGGGCGAGACCTCGGAGATGCTGACTCGGGACGCAATCGTTCCCGGCGAGCCGATCTCATTCGCGTCGTTCGCGGCGACGAAGGCGCCATTGACGCCGCGAGCGCTCAGCTGCGAGATGGCGGCGCTGTTCAGGCCGGCCGCGTTGTCGAAGGTCGGGAACGACGGGCCTGCCGGGAGAAACACCGAAGGACACCTTGGCCTGCAACACGCCGCTGCCGTTGTAGAGGACGACGGCATCGCCGCCCGTGCTCAGGCCGACGCCGCCTCCGGAGTAGCTGCCGATCTGAAGGCCCGCCGGCGGGTTCGCGCCGAACCAGGTGTTCAGGAAGGCCGCCGCGGCACCGGCGAGGTTGCCGGTTTCGATGAAGATCACCGACTCGCCGGGCAGCGATGCTGGTGATGCCGTTCAACGGCACCGCGGCCGCGAAGGATTCCGAGCTGTCGTCCATCTTCCAGCCGGTGATGTCCACGGCGGCGCCGCCGATATTCGTCACCTCGAACCAGTCGGCGGCCACGGGCTGTTGCCGCTGGACCACGGCGCCACCTCGGAGATGATCAGCTTGCCTACCGGCCCGACCGTTCCAGGCGAGCCGATCTCGGTCGCGTCGTTCGCCGCCGACGAAGGCGCCATGAACGCCGACGGCGCTCAGCAGCGAGATCGCGGCGTTGTTGAGCCCGGCGGCATTGTCGAAGGTCGCGAACGGCGCGCTCGCGGGCGAAGCGCCGAAGGTCACGCTGGCCTGCAGCGCGCCGCCGCCGTCGTAGAGGTTGACGGCATCGCCGCCGGTGCTCAGGCCGACGCCGCCGCCGGAGTAGCTGCCGATCTGAAGACCCGCCGGCGGATTCGCGCCGAACCAGGTGGTCCGGAATGCGGCCGCCGCGCCGGCGAGGTCGCCGGTTTCGATGAAGATCACCGACTCGCCGGGGGCGATGCTGGTGATGCCGTTCAGCGCGACCGCATTGGCGAACGCGTTCGAGTTGTCGTCCATCTTCCAGCCGGTGATGTTCACGGCGCTGGCGCCGGTATTCGTCACCTCGAACCAGTCGGCGCCGACGGGGCTGTTGCCGCTGGACCACGGCGCCACCTCGGAGATGACGAGCGACGGAGCGGAGGGCGGCGCCTTCGACCACATCGGTGACCGTCAAGCGCAAAGGCGGCGGTCGCATCCGGAGTCGCGCCAACCGTCGGGTCGTCGACCGCGACGGTGACGCTGTAGCTGGTCTTGGTTTCGAAATCGAGGACTGGTGCCGGCCTTGATGTACAACCCCGTGCTCGTCAACTTCGAAGAAGCTCGGCATCCGGCCCCGTCACCGTCAGGTTGTTCGTTCCGAGTCCATCGTCGGTGATGACGACGTCCGCCACTTTGATCCGCGCGGCGGTGCTGGTGTTCTCCGCGATCGTGTTGACCTGATTGTTCAGCGCGAGGGCGGTCGGCGCCTGATTCGGAACCGGGGACGGCGCGTAGACCCACAGCTGCGGGTGATCGAAATCGCCGCCGCCGTTCTCGCTGACGACATACAGAAAGCCGTTGCCGTCCATCGTGAGCCCTTCATGCTGCTGGGCCGGCAACGGACAACGGATTGCCGGGATCGGAGACGAATCGTCAGCGAGTTGGAGACGACGCCGGATCGGTCGATGTTGACGATCTTGCCCGATTCCTGGCTCAGCACCAGCAGGTGGCTGGAATCGGGCCCGCTCAGCGACGGCAGATTCGACAGCGCGAACACGTCGGCGAAGTCCAGGAGGTTGGCCAGCGCCGGATCGAACAGGTTGATCGAGTTCACGGTGGTCGGCGAACCGTTGGTCGCGGTGCCCGCCGCGAAATCGATGCCGGTTTGAAAGATCCCTTCGGGCTGCGTCTCCTTGACGACGATGAATCCGCCGGTCAGCGGGTCGTAGGAGATGCCTTCGATCCCGATGTTGTCCACGAACGTGCCGAGCTTGACGGTTTGCGCGCCGCCTCTCGTCAGCGTGGTGCCGGCGGCGTAGGTGAACAGGACGACCTGCCGATCGCGCTCCTCGGTCATGACGAACTTGCCGCCGCCGACGTAGGTGAGGCCTTCCGGATCGTAGAACTCCGTGCCTTGCGGACTGCCGCCCGGGGCCAGCGTCATCGAGTCGATCAATTGCCCGGTCTTCGTGACCTGAACGATCGACGTGCCGCCGTCGCCGACGACGAACAGCGTGTCGGTGTCCCAGTTGTAGGTCACCGCCGAGACTTCCTGGGCCAGCAGGCTGTTGGCAGGCGGAGTGGTCCTCGTCGGTTCGGGCAGGTCGAATCGGCCGACCCGGACATAGGTGGAGAGATCCAGCCCGGTCAGCGGAGACGCATTGATTCGACGGCCTGGCGAGCCGGTTTCTGCGCCATTGAACGAGAGGAACGCGCCGTTGACCCCGGCGACACTCAACGGTCGAGACCGCCGGAAGCGGGAGCGTCGTGCTGCCGAGACCGGCCGTGTTGTCGAACGTGGCGGTTGGCGGTGGCTGCGCCGAAGCTGACGCCGGTGACCCGGTTTCCGCTCGCGTCGAAGAGATTCACCGCGTCGCCGCCGGTGCTCAGGCCCACGCCGGAACCGCCGTAGGCCCCGATGAGGAAACCGGCGGGCGGCGTCGCAGCTCCCAAACCAGGCCGTCGAGAAGTTGGCGATGACGGTCGCGTCGGCGAGGCCAACCGTGGCGTTCTCGAAGAAGACGGCCGACTTCCCGGCGGGGATGCTCGTCACGCCGCGGAGCGCGACCGCGGTGGCGAACGCGTTCGAGTTGTCGTCCATCTTCCAGCCGGTGATGTCCACGGCGCTGGTGCCGGTGTTCGTCACCTCGAACCAGTCGGCGGCGTAGGTGCCATTGCCGCTGCCGGCGGGATGCACCTCGGAGATGACGACGCTCGGCGTCGCCGCCGCGGAGACGCGGCAGGCGCCGAATCCACGAATGCCATCAGCACGGTGACGACGCCGAAGGCGAAGTATCTGGCTCTCATGAGCTCTCCTGTTGTGGGTTCACAGACCTCTTCCCTCTCGGCGCGCTGCTCTCAGAAAGAGAAGGAATCAGTTAGTAGTCGGTTGAGAGGAAATCGAGCCGGGCGAAGACCCAGCCTCAGGTGGGAGTCTGTCGTAGAGGTGTGACCGGACCGTCAACGCGGCGTAAACATCCCGTGAACAGGCTGTTGGTTCACTTCACCACGATTGACGCCGACGCATAACGACCCTGCGCGTCACGGGCGCTGATGACGTGGCGGCCGGGCGTCAACGCCCAGTTGAGCGCGGCGTCCGGTCCGGTCGTGCCGATCAGCGCGTCGTCCACACGCCATTCGAGCGACGCCATCCCATCGGTCGCGCCGCGGAGACCGACCGTTTGAAATTCGCGGCGCAAGGTGGGATCGATGAGGTAGACGGCTCCGTCCGGCGGATTGAGCACGCGGACGGCCTCGCCTGACACGCGCGTCCGACGGGAGGATGGAGACGACATCCGGATCGCACTGGCAGCAGCCGGCGGCGGCGCGGCGACCGCGACATTCAGCAGCCGCTGGCTCGCGGCCCACGCCTGATACGCCGCCGGCCATTGCACGACGACGCCTCGCGGCGTCCGCCGATGCCAGTCGCACGGCTCCGCGAAGCCCTCATCCGCCACCCATTCCTCCAGCTGCCGCGGACACTCGGGAGTCGCCGCCAGGCCGGACAACGCGCAGACCACCCGGCGCGTCGTGCGCTCCGGCGTTGCGACGGTGGCGCTCGGCTGCGGATCGGGAAGCACACCGTGCGCGCGGCGCGCCGCTGCGAGCATGATGGCGTGGAAGATCGGGCCCGCGCCGGTCACCCCCGACGATCCCATGAGCGGCCGCCGGTCGAAATTTCCCACCCAGACGCCGACGGTCACGTCGCGGGTGTAGCCGATGGTCCAGTTGTCGTGATACGCCTGCGAGGTGCCGGTCTTCGCCGCCACGGCAAAAGGAAACTCCAGGCTGCCGCCGCGCCCGAATGCAAAGGCCCGTGCTTCATCATCCGACAGGATATCGGTGATCCAGAACGCCGTGCGCGACGACACCAGCGGCCGCGACTCGGGCGGGCTCGTGCGTTCGAAGCAGCGTCGGCGTGATGACGCTTCCGCCGCGTGCAAACGCGGCGTAGGCGGCCACGAGTTGGTCGAGCCTGACCTCGGCGTCGCCCAGCGTCACGCCGAGACCATAGTAGAGGCCGGTCCTGTCGAACGTCGTCAGACCGGCCGTTCGCAGAAAGCGCAGCAGGTTCGCGACGCCGATTCGCGACGCCAGCGTCACGGCCGGCACGTTTTGCGATCCGGCGAGCGCCTGCCTCGCCAGCAGCGGACCGTGAAAGTGACCGTCGTAGTTCCGCGGGCTATAGACCACGCCGTCCTGGCCGGTCGGGAAGTACGACGGCACGTCGGGCAGTACGGTTGCCGGCGACCCGCCTTCTTCGAATGCCAGCGCGTACGTGAACGGCTTCAGCGCCGACCCCGGCTGCCGCGGCGTCACCACACCGTCGATGCGACCACCATGTTCCACATCGTCATAGTCGCCGCTTCCCTCCCACGCCAGCCATTCCCCTGTGGCATTGTCCAGCACGACCGCCGCCACGTTATGGGCGCCGTGCCGCTCGAGCGACGGGCGAACGGCGCGAATAATGCCACTGACGTCCCGCTGCAGCGAGGCATCGAGCGTGGTGACGACCCGCCGCGGACGCGAAGTACCGTCCTTGTGGGAGACATCCAGAACATCGAGAACGCGGGCGACGAAGTGCGGGGCGAGAAAGGCCGCGGCCTCGGGCGCGAGCGTCAGCCGCTCGTTCATCGCGGCCCGCACACCAACCGGATCGAGTGCCCCACTCTTCGCCATCTGGGCGATGACGCGCTCCTGACGCAGCCGCGCGCGCCTGGGATCGCGATAGGGGTTGAACGACGAAGGCCGCTGCGGGAGCGACGCGAGGAACGCGGCTTGAGCCGGCGTCAGCAATGACGCCCCGTGTCCGAAGTACGCGCCGGCTCGCGCGATCGGCGCCCGTGAGCTGGTTGCCGTACGGCGCCAGGTTCAAGTAGAGCGCCAGGATCTGACGCTTCGACAGCCGATGCTCGAGGCGCACGGCGAGAACCGCCTCGCGCGCCTTGGCGCCGACACTGCGCCGTCCGCGTGAGCCGCCTCGCGCCAGCAGGAGCTTCGCAACCTGTTGAGTGATCGTTGACCCGCCCTCCAGCCGTTTGCGACTTCGCACATTTCGTGCGGCGGCGCGGACGACAGCGATGGCGTCGAGGCCTGGATGCTTGAAGAAGCGACGGTCCTCGGCGGCTATCGTGGCATCGACAAGCGTCGGTGGCAGCTGGTCCGCCGTCATCCAGGACGTCCGGCCGCCATCGGCGCTCCGCGACTCGTACAGCAGTTCGCCGTTCCGGTCCACGATCGCCATCGACTCCGCATGCTCGAAATCGAGCAGGCCCGGCGGCAGCGGACCGAGCCGCACATAGCAGAGGCCAGCCAATGCCACAGCCAAGGCGGCCATCGAGAGACGGCGGCGGAGGGTCATCGCGTGACCTCGATGGTCTGCGTGGCGGCCCGGCCGGACACCTCCGGCGAGTACATCTCTTCGGCCCGCGACGGCGCCACGGTGAACGTGCCTGCCGTCGTGGCGCGAACGACATACGAGAACTCGTGGTGTCCCTCGGCCAGCCGCGTCGCAAACAACTCGACGCGATCGTCGTGGCGCTCGACGTGATCGAACGTGCCGCGACGCCAGATCTGATCCCAGCTCGATTGACTCGTCCCGTCCTGCTGGTCGTTGCCCCTCGCCACGTCAGTCGCCGTCGTCGCGAACCACGATTCGACCGGCTCGAACCCGGCCGGGATCGGATCGGTGACGGCCACGTAGCGGCGCTCCTTCGGAAGATCGAGCACCAGCTTCACACGGATCAAATCGCCGGCTGCGAACGATTCCGCCGGTGCACCGTCCTGGCCGTCCCGCATGACGGCATAGCGCCGCTCGAGGTGGAATCCGTTGTCGCGGGAGGTCAGCGTGGCCGCATCCGGCGCGTAGGTGAGGCGCGCGTTGTAAAACGCCGTCCCGGCGCCCTCGCGATGCACGGCGATTGCACTCGCGGCAATTTGCGACAGCTGGGCCATCGGCACGTCTTTGGTTACCGAGGTTGTCGTCCGACCTTTGAACGTTTCGCGGAGGAGTTCTTTCGCGCCGAGCGCGATCGTCGCCGTGAAATCCGGCGTGACGGCTTCGTACTTGCGGTAGTAGTCAACGAGCGCCTTCATGGCAATCGCGTTTTCCTGGGTGTTGCCCCATCGGCCGTTCTTCCGCGCGCCGACCAGCCACCGCACCATCCCGACAACGTCGGTGGACGATGCGGACGTTCGAATCTTCGTGCTCAGCACGAGCGCGGTGGTGCGAACGTTGGAGTTCCAGAAATACAGCAGATACGGATCGGCCAGTTCTTCGACGTGGGACGTGCCGGCCTCCGGAAGAATGGCGTTGTCGATTCTCCGTCGCAACTCGGCCAGGCGCGCGCCGGTCTCGCCCTTCGCCGTCATCGCGTCGAGCAGATAGGACAGCGCGAATACCGGCATCCGATCGAGGTAGCCATACAGGCGCGTGATATGTGAGTCCTGGTTCCGGCCGCCCCTGACCAATACCTTCACGGCAAATGATTCCCAGGCCGTGTAGGCCGGCCACCAGCCTTCGTTCACCGGCTGTGCCTCGGCGAGCTCACGCTGGAGATAGTCGTACGCCCGTTCCATCACCGCGGGGTCGACCTGATACTTCAGCGACGCGGCTGTTTGATAGACGTCCAGCACGTAACTGGTCAGGTACGGCGATACCGTGAGGCACTCGCCGGGCCAGTACGCGAATCCGCCGGACGAGCATTGGTAGGCGTCGAGCCCCTTCAGCTCCTTCTGCGTCCGTAGGCGAAGGTCTCTTGCGTCAATCCCCGGAATCTTGAACGCCTCACCCAAATCGGAGGCGACGGCCATGACGAACGCACGCGACGCCCGCTGCTCCGCGCACCCGTAGGGGTATTCGACAACATAACGCGCGCCTTCGTGGAGACCGACCAGGGCGGTTGACGACACCTCGACCCGAAGTCCGCCCACGCCGGGCACGATCCCTTTCGGCATTTCGAACGGCTGCTTCGCGTCCGGCGCGGCCTCGCCGTACACGGCGACGCTCTCCGGCGAAACCATCACTTCGACCGGAATGCTCTCTTCGAACGCGTCGCCCTCGTTGCCGAGCCGCACCGTCGTCTGGACCCGCGCGCGCCCGACGCCTGTGGCCACGACGTCGAAGCGGACTTCCGCGCTTCCACCGGCGCCGACCTGGACGACGCGGCGGGTCTCACCGGTCACCTGCAGCACCTCCGGATCCAGACTGCGCATGGTGACGATGGCCGAGCCCGGCTGTTTGAGCTGGCTGGTCACGACCGATCCGAAATAGGCCTTGTCGCCCCTCGCCATGAACCGCGGGAAGGCGGCCTTCAGCACGACCGGCTTGTTGATCCGGATTTCGCTGTCAGCCGATCCGAATCGCGACGCCTTGTCGGCCGCCACCGCCATGATGCGGTAGGTCGTCAGCGACTCGGGAAGCTTGATGTCGGCGCTCGCATGCCCACGTGAATCGGTCGCCACCGATCCGAGCCAGAACGCGAGGACCCGAAAATCCTTCCGCAGCTGGCTCACGCCGCTTTCGGCGCCGCCTCCGCCGCCATCCGTCTCACCCTTCGGCGTCAGGACGCGCCGGCTGACGATTCGCTGCCGGCTGTCCGTGTTCATCACCTGAAGGGCCTTCTCCACATAGACCGACTTCAACACGTCGGGCGTCGTGAATCCGGTCAGCGAGAGGACGCCGTAGTCGACGGCCCACAGCGTCACTTCACTCGCGGCCGCGGCGCCCTGGGCGTCTTTGACCAGCACGTCGACTTTGGCCGATCCGGCCGGCCGGAACTCGTCTTTGTTGGCCTTGACGACGACCGACAGCCTCTTCGACGCGTCCTCGACGTTCAGACTCGCGTACCCGAGCCGAAACGACGGCTTGCCGGGATCGCTCGCGTCGTCCGCGGCGTCGGCCGCGGTCCTCCCCTTGACCAGGAGCACCGAGACAAAGATGTTCGGGATGTCACCGGCCGAGATCGGGACGGTGACCGTCTGCTGCGTGGACGTCAGCCGGAAGGTCGAGTGCGAACGGATGCCCTCGCGTTCCACCGTCATGAGCGCCGTCGCCTGCTCCCATGGCGACTTGATCATGAGATGCGCCGTGTCACCCGGCTTGTAGGTTTCCTGCTCGGGCACGAGATCGATGCGGTTGTGATCGTACCGCTCCCACGCGGTGTAGCCGGCGCCGATCGCGTAGAACGGCAGCTGCGTGACCGCTTTGTGCGTGCCGTCTGCTGCCGTCGCCCTCAGCACGTACGAACCGCCGTTCTTGAGGGGCACCGCCAGCGCGACCGGCTCGACAGCGCTCGTGATCGTGAACCGGCCGACCTCGGATTCATTCCGCGTCGTGTCCCACGTGTAGAAGCCGTTTCCTTCGGCACGGCGCACGCTGTGGTATTGGATTTCGACGAGCGAGAGCTCGACGTGAACGCCCGGCACCGGCGTGCCGCCGGGAGACACCGCGACAACGGTGGTGTTCAACCCGTCCTTCTGCGACACAAACAAGGACGGCCGCGCAAGCCCGATGTACCAGGGCGCCGGGTGGACGACCGCGCTGGCGCGGCCGGCAATGTGCTGGCGTGACACATCTTCCACGTCGCCTTCCAACGTGTACTGATAAGGATATCCGTCGCTCACCGGCGTCTCGAGGTCGAGAAGGAGCTGTCCCTTCGCGTCGAGCGCTCCGCTCTTGGCCTCGAGCTGGCCGTTGCGGCTGAACGGCGCCGCGTTCGCAGCAGCCGACGAACGTGAACCGCGATTCCGGATACTTGTTGAGCACCGCCGCCGGCGCTCCGTAGACGGGTGTTCGCGAGTAGGTCCACGCGACCGGCCGCTTCTGCATCGGCGCGCCGAACAGGTACCGCGCGGTCACGACGCCTTTGAGCGGTGAGCCGGCCAACGCGGAATCGCCGGCCAGGTTCGCATCCACGCGGAACTCCGGACGGCGGTACGCCGCCACCAGGAACGCACCGCGCACGACCTTGCGATACGGCGCCTGCCAGTCCGGCTCGTCTTCCTCCTCCGGTTTCGGACGACCCGGCTCGAGCGCTTCTTTGTCGAGGCTGACGAGCAACTGGTAGTTGCCGAGCGCGCTGTCACCTGGCAGCTTCGTGATCCACTCGGCGGCACTCCAGGCATTCGTTGTGACGGTTCGCCGATCGACGACCTTGTCGCGACCGTCCTTCAGCAGGACGTGCAGCGGCGTGCCGGAACCAATCAGTTGGATGCCGTTCGGCGTATCGCGGCGGAGGATCGCTTTGAGGTGCACCTCCTCGCCAAGCTTGTAGACCCCGCGATCGCTGAAGACCGTGCCGCGTAACAGCGGCTGCGCCTCATTGAGATCGTAGCGGTTGCCAAACTCGTAGGGCTGGATCCCCTCGTTCCAGTCGCTGCCGACATAACTGATGTCGCCGTCCTTTGCGGCGGTCACGATGAACTTGAACTCCCACGAACGCCGCGGAGTGCGCAGCGGCATCGCCGGGCCGAGGGCGACGCCGTCGGCGCTCGTCCGTCCGCTCCAGGCCACGCTGTTGTCGAGGCGGACAATCGACACGTCCGCGGCGCCCACCGGCGCGCCCGTGTCAAGCCGGGTGACGAATACCAGCGTGTTCTGCGGACTGTCCTTGACGGTGATGCCGAGGTTGGTGACCTGGACAATGGTCGCAATCGGATGCGTGTCGCCGTCGCCGTAAGGCCGCGCGCGCGGAATCGTCGCGCCGGGCTGGATTGCGGCCCACACGAGACCAGTGCCCGACGAGCCGAGCGCCCCTGCGAGATTCAAGCCGTGCGACAGGATGCGGTCTGGCGTCGCGGCAAGCGTACGGGCCGATCCGTTTCCAGGGGGCGCCGTCCTGAAGTCGGTATTCCGAAGATTGACGATGGCCGGCATCAGCTGCTGCGGCGTCAACGGCTGCACCCACTGCCGTGCCGCCAGGAAGTTGCGTCCGGAGAACGGAAGCGGCCCACTGTCCTTCTCCCACACGCCGTGGCCGTCGCCGAAGCTCACGAATGCGCGGGCGTGCCAGTTGTCCACGATACCCGTCCAGGTATAACCGAGCGCCTGACCGTCAACCGCCGTGAGTGAGCCGTCGACGGTGTAGGCCCAGGCGCGGTCCGGCGTCTGACGGTCGTAGCCAAGGTCTTCCGGGGTGAAACTGGCCACGCTTTCCTGGCGGCTTCGATAGGTTTCACGAGGCGACGCCAGCGGACGAACGGCAGTGCCGGCTCCCCCACCGGAGACGTCGCGCACGGTCGTCAGGCGCTTCAGCGCGTCGAGCCGCACCGGCGACCGCAGCTGGGCGAAGTTGTACGCGTCGGCATCGCATTGACGGCGGCAGTAGAAGGCGTCCACGAACAACGTGTGTTCGAGCTGGATCACGTGGCTCTGTTCGGCGGCGGGTGTGGACGGGCCCTGAATGGCCGGGACACGATTGTCGATCGCCAGGCGCATCCAGCCATCGAGCGCCGGCGCCGACGCGGTCTCGAGCACGACGAGATCGGGGGCCGGTGGAAATCGCTGCCGATCCCAGTTCGTGGCGAGCGCCAGCGCGACGGGCGCGCGCGAACGGGTCGTCGCCCGTGTCGCGGCCACCTTGGCGTTGAACCGCCCCGCCTCGGCCGGACCGATGCGCTGCAACTCCTCGGGCGTCAGGTCGGGCAAAGTCCAGTCGTGCGGTTCGTAGCGGGCGGTCGTGTGCGCGAGCACATCAGCGGGACGGACCGGCTGATTGAATCGTAGAGTGACCACGACTTTCTGGTCGTACCGCCCGCCGACGCGGTACCAGTTGGTCTCGAGAAGCCGGGCGGTTGGCGTCGTGAAGTTGAAGGTGTAGGGGCGATCGAGCCGCCGGCCACCCTGGGCGGTCGTGCTCGACGCGATGGTCACATCGTACCGGGTGGCGAACGGCAACGGCGTACGGGGGTCCGGCGTAAAGACCAGGATGGTCGGACCGGCCCAGCGAAAGCTGCCCCTGATGGCGGGGCGAACGCTGAAAAACGGCGCCGTCACCTCATCCGGAATCCGTCCGAGCGCGACCATCGGTTCCGAGAACCGGATGCGGATCTCGTTGGCTTCGGCGAGCGAAGCAATCTCGCCGGCCGGCTGGGCGCTGACAACCGTCAGGGAACTCTGTGCGCGCAGCCCCGGCGCCGCCAACGCAACCAGGAAGGTCAGCAGCAGGTGTCTGTAGCGCATGGTCGTGCCTTTGGCTCGAGCTCAGGGAGGGTTTACCGCGCCGCTCAGTACCTGAGTGTCGGTAATGAGTTGGACACCGATAGTCGCGGGCGAGCGTCAACTCAACAATATGCGATTGACGACCGTGCGGCTGGCCGCCTGTCCCGTGACTGCACAGTCCGGCACGAGGAATCAGTGCGTCATCGAGTAGACGATGGCGTTGACGCCGAAGGCGTAGCCCTCGGGGGCAAACTGCAGGAAGTATTGGTGGTCGTCGCCTTCGCGCTCGAACGCGTCGCCGACGTCGGTGTTGTGGGTCATCAGCACCATGATGCGGCCGTCCTCGTCCATGATGGCGCGCACGTGCGGCACCGCGCTGTCGGCGCCGCGCTCTGACGTCCGGCCGCCCGAACCGCCCCAGAAGTTGATCGACGGAACCTGAGGAATGCGCTTGATGTTGTAGAGCGTGTGAAAGAGCGTGTGCTCGAGCGGAACGTCCACAATCGGGTAACGCTCCGGCGGCAGCGCCTTGGCAATCTGCCGAGCCCAGGCGCTGAAGGCGAGCTCGCCCCAGAAATCGTCCACCCAGAGGAACCCGCCCTTCAGCACGTAGTCGTGCAGCCGCTCGGCTTCGGCCTCGTCGAAGTACGCGCCGCCCGGCTCCGTCATCATCACGAACGGGCAATGGTAAAGCAGGGGATCGGTCAGCCGGACGACGACATGGTTGTAGTCCTCGTGCGGATGGCGCGTGACGGTGGTCGTCGTGAGCTCGGAAAGCCGGAAGGTCAGGTTGATGTCGGCGCGCGGGTAATCGACGCCCCAGCCGTCGCCGTCGCCGTCGGGGGCGTTGCGAAAGACAATGCGGCAGAACAGAAAGTTGCCGTTGAAGTCTTCCGGCGTGGCCATCTTCGGGGCCGGTCCGCGGAACCCGCCAAAGCCGCGGCGGCGGCCCTGCGCGCCGGCCAACGTCGCGAGCAGCGCGGCGAGCAGGAAGCCGGTCAGCGCTTTCCGGTGGCGCCGGAGGTGCACGTGCGTAGTCTACATCCCGTCAGGGATATCATCTGAGCGGAGAGACTCATGAAGCAGAAGCGCTTTGCGCTGAGACGTCTGGCATCGATCGTCATGGTCGTCGGCGCCTTGATGGCACCGGTGGCTGCCCAAGCGCCGGCGCCGGGGCGCGGCGGTCCACAGGGTCCGACGGTGACGTCACCCGAGATCGGCGCCGACCGGCGCGTGACGTTCCGCGATTCTCGCGCCAACCGCGCAGACCGTGGAGCTGCGGAGTCCCGGCGACATCCCTGGCATCGGCGGCCGCGGCGTCGCGCCGCCGCAGCTGACCAAGGACGCCGACGGCGTGTGGGAACGCGACGGTCGGCCCGTTGCCCGCCGGCGCCTATCGCTACGTCTTCGTCGTCAACGGCGTTCCGGTCGTCGATTCGCGCAATCCGATGACGAGCCAGACCAACACCACGGTCTACAGCCTTGCCGTCGTGCCCGGCTCGGACGTGTTCGACACGAAGAACGTGCCGCACGGCGCGGTCGCCTCGGTCCACTACTACTCGACCGCGCTCGGCGGCATCCGGCGCGTGCACGTGTACACGCCGCCCGGATACGAGACGAACCGCGAGCGTTATCCCGTGTTCTATCTGCTGCACGGCGCCGGCGACGTCGACGATTCGTGGACCTCGGTCGGCCGCGCGGGCTTCATCCTCGACAACCTGATCGCGGCGAACAAGGCGAAGCCGATGATCGTCGTGATGCCGGCCGGTCACGTCAACGGCGCCGGCGCGGCGCTTGGCGGCGTGGTCCCGGCCGCCGCCGCGCAGGGGATGCCGGGCATCGGCGGCAGGACCGGATCCGTTCGCCAGCGACTTCATGACCGACCTGATGCCGTACGTCGAGAAGAACTACCGCGTGCTGACCGATCGTCAGAGCCGCGCGATCGCGGGCCTCTCGATGGGCGGCAACCAGACGCTGAACATCGCGATTCCGCATCTGGAGAAGTTCGCGTACATCGGCGTCTTCAGCTCCGGCATCATCAGCGGCGGGCGCGGCGGCGCCGCGCCGGCGGACGAACACACCGTTCGGAGAAGCGTGGGAGAAGCAGAACCTGGCCGCGCTCGACAACGCCGCCAACAAGCGAGGCCTCAACCTCCTGTGGTTCAGCACCGGCAAAGACGACTGGCCTGATCGACGACGACGAGGAGCACGGTGGAGCTGTTGAAGAAGCACGGCTTCAAGCCCGTGTTCATCGAGAGCGAAGGCGCGCACACCTGGCTCAACTGGCGCGACTATCTGTCGGTGTTCGCGCCGCAGTTGTTCCAGCCGCAGCGATCGTCCCCAAGTGCCTTGGGGCGATAACGGTTCACGGGCGGCACACGAAATTCTTCGCGTCCTCGGCGTCGCCAGAGCCTGAGTACTGCGGGTGATTCGGATACGCGCACAGCGGACGCGTACGGCCTGGAAACGCCGCGCCCGTCGCGATCACTGAATCCGGCGGCGTGCCCTTCTCGACCCAGTCGACGACGGCGCCCAGCATGTCGAAGCTGTCTGTCGCCCGACCGCCGGCGCAGTGGCCCATGCCGGGCACCAGAAAGAAGCGGCTCCACGAGGACACCTTGTCCATGCCGCCGTTGTCCGCGCTCATCTTCTCGTAGTAGTCGATGGTGTCGAGCGCGGAGAACCACGGATCGCTGGCGCCGTGATAGAAGAGCAGCTTGCCGCCGCGAGACGAGAAGGTGCTGAGGTTCGTCCACCATTTCGTGTCGCCGACGGCCCGCGGATCTCGCGCCAGCGTCAGCGCTTCTTTGTCCACGTCCACGTCGGTCGACAGGTTCGCCGGACCCAGCGGACCTGACCCGGGGCTCAGCAGACCCGGAATGCCGCCACCGCTGCGCGGTGATGCCGGTGTCGTACAGGAATCCCGGGTAGATCTGATTTCCGCGTGAGTCTCTGGGACCCGCGAAGGCCTTCTTGATGGCCGCGGTCTGCTGCGGCGTCAGGCACGCGTCGGTCTTCGCGCCCTTGCAGGTCAGCGCGGCCACGGGATCGAAATCGCAGGCGCGGATGTCGAAGATCATGCCGTCCTTCACGCCGTCCTTCGCGTCGCAGACGTTGAGGAGCGTGTCGACGATCAACGTTCTTGTCGCCGTCCGAAAACACCTGGTCCGGAATCGGCTTGCCGGCGGCATCCTTCGGCGCAATCTGGTTCAACGCGATCGCGACCCATCGATCGCCCAGGCCCGAATACCCGGTGCGCATCGCCGGCGCTCCGGCGACGACGCCGTCGAAGTAGGTCGGATAGCGCTCGGTCATCAGCATCGCCTCGCGTCCGCCCGTCGAGCAGCCGGCGAAATACGAATGATCGGCGGGCCGGCCGTAGTACTGCGCGACGATCTGCTTGGCGAGCACGGCAACCCGGCCAACGGCCACGTACGCGAAGTCGAGGCTGGCCTGCTGATCGCGCATGAAGCTGCCGTCGAACGCGCCGCCGCTGCTCTGGTGGCCGGTGTCGGTGGTGACGACGGCGAATCCGCGGGCGAGTCCGGGCGTGCTGCCGGCAGCCTGCGCGCCAAGCGGCAGAGCGACCGTGCCGTTCAATCCGCCGCCGCCCTGAAACAGAAAGCGTCCGTTCCAGTTGTCCGGCAACGCGACTGCAAAGCCAATCCCGTACGGCTTACCATCGACGCCGACGCGTCGATCGATGGTGCCGTCCACACGGCAATACGCCGGGAGACTGATCGCGGCGCCGCCGCGGCCGCCCCGACCCTGAGGCGCCGGGCCGGCTGGAACCGCCTGCGCTTTCGTGATGTCGAGCGCCACACCCGGCGCCTGAAACGTTGTCATCGCCGAGCACTTCGAGGACGCGTCCTGGCCCTGGGCGGCTGGCGCCACGAGCAACAGTGAACCCATCAGAATGTGGAAGATGCGCATGCGGATAGCTTACATGAATGACCGGGAAGCCGCCGCTGAGGAAGGACGGATTCGTGACAGGAAGATCGACCGCACGCGCCCGCACTGCCGGTACCGCAGTTATGGCCTGCGAGTGAACCGGCAGCACGGACGCGTCACGTTTTGCTCAGAGCACGCCGTAGACTCGCGCCATCAGCGGCGTCGATCGCGCTCCCAGTTGTGGCGATCGCGGTCCCATTCGCGGCGATCGCGCTCGTAGCTACGCCAGTCGTGCCGATCCCAGCGCCGCTCCACGAACCTCGCGCGCGGGACCCAGCCACCAGCCACCCATCGGTGGCCGTGGTAGTAGCCGGGCTGCCAGACGTAGCCGGGGTACGGAGCCTGGCGATAGTACCCGTCATAGCCGTACGGGCCCGGCGCGACAACAACAGGCGGCGCGCCGATTCCGACATGGATCGAGAAGCGCGAGTCCGCGCTCGCAGTCGCCACGCTCAGCGCGCCGAACAGAACCGTCAGACCAGCCGTTCGCAGCATCATGCGTTTCATGACCGCCTCCATCTGCGGGGAGGGAGTGCGAGTGCGATGCCAGTTTCCTTATGCGATTTCAGGCCTGGTTTCCTCGATCTCCTGATGGGCTGTCCTCTGCGAACGACAAACTCATGGCTCAACCACATTGCACGTTCCAGCGCTGAGCTTGGGCGGGTCAGCCGGCGCGTAGCCGCTGACGTGCCGAACACCGTTCACCAAGCCCGATCACCCGTCTACGGCGATTCCAGTCGCTTCTTGAGCGCGGCGAGGTCTTTTCGATTTGCGCGGCGCATCGCGCCCGCGATGAAGGGAGCGAGCCACTTGGAAAACCCGGTGGGCGTTCCTCGGTTTCGCAGGGTCATCCGCGTGGCTCCCTCTGGAGTGGTCTCCCAGGTGTAAGTCGTCTCCATGGGAAACGGACCCTCAGCCGTTCGCATCACCAGTCGTTCACCCGGCGCCAGCTCAACCACTTCGTACGTGTACGCCATTCGCCGCCCGAGAAAATGGGCCACGAATGTGATTTGCGACCCTATCGTGACGGGCGGCGGCGTTTTCCACTCGACAGCCTTGATGTTGACGTACCACTCGGGGACATGGTCCGGGTTCGCCGCATAGCCGGACACCGTCGCACGCGAGCAGTTGATGAGAATGCTGCTCGAGACGTCCACGCTCGGCGGGCCTGACCAGACGCGAGCCGCTTTTGCCAGGGGTCGGGTCATGATGCCTTCATGATCGGATCAATAGACCGGGACGCACGCCACTTACACGGTCGGAGGGCGACCGCGCCTGTTATGGACGTATCGACCGATGAGGTAGTCGACAGAGAAGACTCCTGGTCCGCGCGTGAGGAGCAGCACGAGGATCGCGCCCCAGACCAGATGCTCATTGTACGCGTTGGGGTACACGAAGGTTTGAATAACAGCGATCATTCCCAGGAGCGGAAGCGTCGCGATGCGGGTTGCGAGTCCGAGAAAAAGAAGAATCGGGATCGTCAGCTCCTGGACCATGGCGATGCGTGCCGCCACAGCCGGATCGAGCAACGGCACGCGATATTCCTCCTGAAACAGTCTGACCGCGAATTCCCAGGACTGGTACTTCAGGAGCCCCGCCTTGAAGAAGGTTGCCCCGACACCAATGCGTCCGGCGAGTTGAATGATCGACAGCGGGAAACGCGCCGAGCCTGACGCGCATCGCATCGAGCCACGCGATACCGGTCGAGTCAATCGCGGGCGTGGCCGGCTCGGGGCTCACAGGTCAGCTCCCGTCGATTGTGCCGCCACTCGACGGACGAACTCTTCGCTCACTGAGGCGATTCATCTGCAGCTCTCCTCGAAGGCCCCGAATCTCCAGCCAGACCTCCTCTTGCCGGAGCGCATAGGCGTCGGGCGCAGTGTCAGTCAGGAACAAGCCGATCAGCTCGTCGAGTGCCCAGTCCAGGTGGATGTACTGCACGTTCGGCGACTCCTCGGTCGCCAGTGCCAGGCGGCCGAGGTGCCATTCAAGTTCGGCGAACTGCGCCAGGTACGGCAGAGACCCGGCAGCGGGATGCGCGCCAAGGTACCGCGGGAAACCGTCGCCATACTCGGCGACGCACGGTCTGCACGGAGGATGCTCGCGAATGAAGGACGTCGCGACGTGAGTCACGAGATCGGAACCGACCAGCCACACGGTAGCCGGGAACCGTTCGACGAGCGCGCGGGTCAGGCTCGCCACATAGTGGCGCTGATGAATCGCAAGCCGGTGTTCGGGACGAGTCCCCCCTAACAGTACCGGCGCCACGGCCGCGCTGTTGCCGTCGACCAGCGCGTCACGAATGCCGGCTTGAATGTCAGCCAGCGTAAGCACGGCGATCCTCTCTCGCGGCTTCTCGAATGCGATCGGCTGCGGCGGCCTCTCCCGTCAGGACCGCCAAGGCCGGCAGATCGTTGTCCCATTCCACGATCGTGGGCTGCGGGCCGAAGCGGCGGATGGCATGGGCATACAGGTCCCATGCCGGTTCCGCCACGGCGTGCGCGTGGGTATCGACCAGCAATGTTCCACCTGGCGTCGCCTCATCCGCTTCGGGCGTGAAGCCCCCAAGGTGGAGTTCCGCGACCGCCTCAGCCGGGAACTCGTCGATGAAGCGATACGCGTCGTACCCCATGTTGTGGCCGCTGAGATAGGACGTTGCTGACATCACAGAGGAGCCGACAACCGGTCGCGTTCACCAGTGCGTGCAGAAACTCGAGCTCGGTCATGGTCGACGTCGCCAACGAGACGTAGGTTGAGGGATTCTCGATGACGTACGCGCGCCCCAGGACGTCCTGAACCTCCGCAAGATGCGCCGCGACCACGCGGAGCGTCTCTGCCGTGTAGGGCAACGGCAAGAGATCGTTGAGATACGCGCCACCCACTGTGGACCAGGCCAGGTGCCCAGAGACGAGCACCGGATTCAGCCGATCCACCAACGCCCGAAGTCGCGTCAGGTGCCCACGGTCGATGCCGTCGGCGCTGCCGATGGAGATGCCGACGGTGTGCACCGAGATCGGATAATCGCGAGCGAGATCCGTCAGTAACTCGAGTCCGTGCGGATTCGCGAGGAAGTTCTCCGGATGAATCTCGAGCCATCCGACGGATGGGCGAGTGGCCACCACCTCGGCAATGTGCGGAAGCCGAAGGCCGATGCCGGTCCGTTCAGCCGCGTGTCTGGCGTCACTGGTGATGGCCACGTTCCCTCTCCTCGTTACTTCGGTTGAAGGCTGCCGCCGACGATGCGGTCGCAGTAGCCCGCCGGCACGTAGATCCAGGCTTTCGGGTCGCTGGCTGAGCTTCGACGATCCCCCACACGAGTTGTTGCCGGTCGAGGCGCAGTCGTTCTTGCCGGCCTTCGCGATGCCGTAGCACTTCTCCGTCTTGAACGCGGTGGGCGGCGGGACCGGTTTCTGCGCCGAGAGCACGACGGGTGCGACAACGGCCACGGCCAGAGCGGATGCGATCAGATAACGAGTGTTCATGCGTACCTCTCCAATGAGTTGCGCGTCGCCAAATCGACGACCGGGCGGCCGGATATCGGCGGCCAGTGGTGTATTCGGAGCCAGCGCGGGAAAGGTTACGATGACGGTTCGATGGATGAGTCCCCAGAGCCGGACGAGCACCTGAGCCGTCTCATGGCGCGTGCCCAGCAGGGCGACAGCAACGCCTACCTCACCCTGCTACGGGCGATTACGCCGCGGATCCGGCAGCTCGTGCGGGCAAGGCGAGGGTTCCTCGGCGAAAGCGTTGTTGAAGACGTCGTGCAGGAGGTCCTCCTGTCGGTCCACACCGTGCGAGCGACCTACGATCCGGCGCGCCCCCTCATGCCGTGGCTGTCGGCCATCGTACGGCATCGGCTGGCGGATGCAGGTCGGCGGTACGTTCGTCAAGGAGCGCACGAGATTGGTGTCGACGACCTCGACGTAACCTTTCAGGCTCCCGTAGCGAATAGCCGTGAGGAGACGTTCGGCGATCCGGACGCCTTGGCACGAGGCCATTCAGGCGTTGCCGCCGGGCCAGCGCCAGGCGGTGGAGTTGCTCAAGTTGCGCGAACTCTCGCTGAAGGAGGCATCGGCGCTGACAGGATTGAGCGTTGGTGCGTTGAAACTTGCGACCCATCGCGCCATGGCATCGCTGCGACGGGCGCTTCGAGGGATTGACGAAGGATGAACACCGACGATCTGATTGACCGTCTCGGTCGCGACGTGACTGTGGCGAAGCCCTTGCCGGCGCCCGGGATGCGAACCGCTGTGTGGATGGTCTGGGCCCTGAGCTACCTCGTCGTGGTGGCCATGATGATGTTCGCGGTCATGTCATCGGCCGGAGTCACGCTCACCCCGCTCTATCTCGCGCAGCAAGGTGCGGCGTTGGTGACCGGGATCATGGCCGCGCGCGCCGCGTTTGCGTCGGTGATTCCTGGCGTGAACAACCGCGTCTGGATGATGCCCGCCATCGGCGCGGGAGTATGGAGCCTGTTGCTGTTATGGGCGGGCGTGCTCGATCTGCAAGCGGTGGGGACACTCGGGGTGACCAGTCAGAGCGACTGGCCCTGCGTCGCCTCAATGACACTGGGCGGTCTCGTCGTCGGAGCCCCTCTCGTGTGGATGTTGCGGCGTGGCGCTCCGCTGACGCCTGGCCGAACGGCCTTCCTGGCCGCGTTGGCCGCGTTGAGCTTCGCCAATATCGAAGCGTGCCTGACGCGTCCACACGCGTTCGCCTTGACTGTCCTCCTGTGGCATGGAGGCACAGTCGCCGCGGTCGCAGCGCTGTGCGCGCTGACAGGCCGTCGCTGGTTGCGCTGGCCTGATATGGCGACGACGCAGTGAGAACGAGGCCCGTTTTGGACGTACCGCGTTCGCTTGCTGACAAAGAGAAGTAGGAGGTAAGGTGTGCACATGGGCCCTACGTCAAACCGAATGACTGGCATGGTCGCCTGTGCAGTCGCCTGCGCGCTCGTCAGCCTGGTCGCTCAACCAACGGCTCAGCAGTCGGCGCTCCAGCCGACGCTCTATGACGTCCAGAAGCTCGGGCCCCAAATCGGAACGCGGGTGCCTGATTTCAGGCTGCTCGATCAGAAAGGACAGTCGCGGACGCTGGCATCCCTGATGGGGCCCAAGGGGCTCATGCTGGTGTTCTTCCGATCGGCGGACTGGTGACCCTATTGCAAGACGCAGCTCGTGGAGCTGCAAGGCCGTGTGGCGGAACTGAAGCGTCAGGGTCTCTCCCTGTCCGCCATTAGCTACGATCCTGTGGCCGTCCTGGCCGACTTTTCGAAGCGCCGTGGCATTTCGTTCCCGCTGTTGTCGGATCCGGGATCGGCCACCATCAAACGGTACGGGATTCTCAACACGACGGTACCCGAGACGAATCAACAGAGCTACGGCATTCCATTTCCCGGTACGTTCATGGTGAACACGCAAGGCGTGGTCACAACGCGTTTCTTCGAGCAGGCGTATCAGGAGCGAAGCACGGTCGGCAGCATCATGGCCAGACTCGGCAACACGGTTGACGTGCAGGCCGCCACCATCACATCTCCGCAGCTCGAGATGACCTCGTTTGCAACCGACAGCACGGTTGCCCCCGGGACGCAATTCTCTCTGGTCCTCGATGTCCGGCCAGGGCGAGGGGTTCACGTGTACGCGCCCGGCGTCGACGGGTACAAGCCGATCGCGTTGTCGGTCGAGGCACAGCCCGGTCTCGTGACGCGTCGTGCGCAGTATCCCCCGTCTGAGGACTACCATTTCAAGCCCTTGAACGAACACGTGCAGGTCTATCAGCGGCCGTTTCGGATCGTGCAGGACGTGTTGGTCGACCCATCGCCCCAGGGGCTCTCGGCGTTGAAGGATGTGTCTGTGTTGACGATCAAAGGCGTGCTCAACTACCAGGCGTGCGACGACAAGGTGTGCTTCACGCCCCAGTCGGTGCCCCTTACATGGACGTTGACGCTTCGACAGTTGGACCGCGAGCGCGCAAAGCCGTGACCCAATTCAGCTATTTCCGCTCGAGCCAGGGAGGCTGAGCTTCGCGCGCACTCCGCCTTGGGGTGACGCCTCGAGATTGATCGACCCGCCATAGAGTTCGGCAAGGTCGCTCACGATGGCAAGGCCAAGGCCTGAGCCAGGCGCGGCTTCGTCGGCTCGTACGCCCCTCTGGAGAACCGCTTCCCGCAAGTTCGGCAGCGATGCCGTCTCCATCATCGTCCACGATGATCGTCACGCGGTCCGGCGCCTCCGAAGGTCCGCCTCGACGCTGCATCGGTGGCAACGATACCCTCGACACTCACGACGACTGTCGAGCGCGCCCATTTGCAGGCGTTGTCCATGAGGTTGCCCAGCATCTCGTCGAGATCCTCCCGCTGAGCGCGAACGGTCACGTCCTCGGCCACCTGCACGTCGACGGCGATGCTGCGCTCGGCGTGCACGCGGAGCAACGCCCGCGCGAGGCCGTCGGCCGAGCTCCTCACGCTCGACCGCGCACCGGACATCGCTCCGGACGCCACGGCACGCGCGTGCGCGAGGTGGTAGTCCACCTGTCGTCGCATGCGCTCGACCTGCTGGTCGATGGCAGCCGCGATCTCGTGCTGGCCCGCGCCGCGGGCGCGCTCGGCCTCCTGCGCGAGGATGGCCAGCGGCGTCTTCAAACCGTGGGCGAGATCGCCGGACTTGGCGATGGCGCGCTGAATCGCCTGCTCGCGATGATCGAGCAGGGCGTTCAGGTCGTCCACGAGCGGCTGGACCTCGGCAGGATAGGCACCGTCCATCCGCCGCTCGCGACCGGCTCGCAGCCCGTTCAACCGGCTGCGCAGGTTGTCCACCGATGCCAGGCCGCCCCTCGCCACGACCAGTCCCGCGATCATGCAGAACACGGCCGTGAGGATGACGACGGGACTCTGCAGGAACCGGTGCAGGTGCATGGCGACATGGAGCCGCGACTGCTGCTCCATGAGGAAGGTAAAGGGAACCGCGCTGACAAACAGCAGGCCGACCGTCCAGAGGACGCTCGAGACCAGCAGCCGGCCGCGCAGCGATCGCCACTCTCACGATCCGATCCGGTAGCCAAGGCCACGCGCGGTTTCGATGATGCCGGCGCCGAGCTTGCGACGCAGCCGGGCGACGAACACTTCCACCGTGTTCGAGTCGCGGTCGGCATCCTGCGCGTAGATGTGTTCGGTCAGCTCGCTCTGCGGCACCACCCGATCGCGGTTGTGCATCAGGTAGGACAGGACACGGAATTCGTGGCTGGTCAGCCTGACTGGCTGGCCGTCGCGCGTCACGCGCGCCAGGCGCGGATCGAGCGTCACGGCCCCGCAGGCGAGCGCCGGTCTCGGCTGGCCGTTGGCACGGCGAATCAGGCCGCGCAACCTGGCCAGCACCTCCTCCATCTGAAACGGCTTCGTCACATAGTCGTCCGCGCCGTCGTCGATGCCTTTGACCCGCTCGTGCCAGCTGCCGCGGGCTGTCAGCACGAGCACCGGGACCATCAGCGCGGCGTCACGCCAGCCGCGGAGGAGCGTCAGGCCGTCCACGCGGGGCAGGCCGAGGTCGAGGATGACGGCGTCGTAGGTTTCGGTGCGGACGAGAAAGTCGGCCTGCTCGCCGTCGGCGGCGCAATCCACCGCGTATCCGGCCTCGCCAACGGCCTGTGCCAGCTGGCGCGACAGGGCCGCTTCGTCTTCCACGACCAGAATCCGCACAGTCGAAGGCTAGCCTAACTCGCTGAACGGCGGCTGAACGAAGTGTTCAGGCCTGGTTCACCTGCGGTTCACTACCCTCTCGCGCATGACATCACCATTTGTGTACGACTTCGGGTACCCCTGGCCGATCACCTGGATTCACCTCATTCCGCTTGCGCTTGGACTGGCCGCGGCAGCGTTGGGGGTCAGACTCGGATGGCGACGCTGGGTGGTGGGACTCTGGGGCGTCATCGGAATCTGGGGGATCGTCGGGCTGATCCTGACCCACACGATGATGGGAGGCCTGAACGCGCCGCAGCGGCTGCCGTCGGATCAGTTCATGGCCTCCGGCCGGGGACGCGTGCTCGACGTCGGCGCCGGCTCGGGCCGTGCGCTCATCGGACTGCTGCTGGCACGTCCGCAGGCGACCGGCACCGCTCTCGACATCTACACCGGCTTCTTCGGCATCACCGACAACACGCCCGAGCGCATGATGCGCAACGCGAGGATTGCCGGGGTCGCCAACCGCGCCGACACCGTGACGGCGGATGCCACGAAGATGCCGCTGCCCGACGCCAGCTACGACGCGGCGATCAGCTCCTACGCCATCGACCACATGGGCCGGGAAGGCACGCCGAAGGCCATCCGGGAAGTGGCCCGGGTGCTCAAGCCGAACGGCGAGTTCCTGCTGGAGATTGTGAACCCGGACATCTGGGTCAAGGTGATGATGCCGATCCCGCACTTCGGCCTGAATGCACACTTCAAGCCCGACCCGGCCCGCTGGCGCGCGATGCTGAAGGCCGCCGGCTTCGAGGTGATTGAGGAGGGAACCGGGCCGGCGACGCTGTACTGGCTGGCGCGCAAGCAGCAGACCTAGAGTCGACCGCACGCGCCCGCACTGCCGGTACCGCAGCTATGGCCTGCGAGTGAACCGGCAGCACGGACGCGTCATGTTTCGCTCAGAGCACGCCGTAGACTCGTGCCATCAGCGGCGTCGATCGCGCTCCCAGTTGCGGCGATCGCGGTCCCATTCGCGGCGATCGCGCTCGTAGCTGCGCCAGTCGCGCCGATCCCAGCGCCGCTCCACGAACCTCGCGCGCGGGACCCAGCCACCAGCCACCCATCGGTGGCCGTGGTAGTAGCCGGGCTGCCAGACGTAGCCGGGGTACGGAGCCTGGCGATAGTACCCGTCATAGCCGTACGGGCCCGGCGCAACAACAACAGGCGGCGCGCCGATTCCGAATTGCACGCTTCAGCGCCTACGAATCATCCACTTCCCGCTATTCAACCGAGAGAATCAAGGCTTCGGTCCAGGTGATGTCGAGCCTGTCGCCCACCTTGACCTTCGCCAGCGCCGTCTTGTCCTCGACGCGGCCGCTGTACTTCCAGCCGTTCGGACCGGCGAACGTGATCGACGGCACCGCCTGATCGATCGCCGTGATCAATGCCGTAATCGTCCGCTGCCGCGACAAGGTGCCGGCGGGTCTGCTTTCAGACCTGACGAGCGCTCCCGACGCGCTGTCGACGTTCTTCTCGCTCGGCGCCTTCAGGCGCATCACGATGTTCTCGTAGTACTTGGCGGTGATCTTGTCGCCGACCTTCAACGTGTCGAACCGCTTGATGCTCTCCGGAAAGTAGAAGATGTCGTACGTCCCGTCCGGCCTCTTCACGGTGACTTCGCGCGTCGATTTCTCGATGGCCTCGACGCTGGCTGTGACCGTTTTTGTTTCGCCGGTGAGCGTCTTGGTTTGCGCCGCGGCCGGGACCGCCGCCAGGGCCAGGATTCCGGTGACCGCGAACATACTGAGCGTCTTCATGGAAACACCTTTCCCTCTCCTCTGCGTTTACTGCTACCGCCGTCGTCCGCCGCCGCCACCTCGCGACATCCCGCCGCCGCCGCCGCCGCTCGGACGGTAGCTGCCGCTGTACCCACCGCTGGTGCGGCCGCTGCTGCTGCTGGTCGCGCGGTTATAGTCGTTCGTGCGCTGGGCACCCTCGGCGCGCGCGGCTGAATCACGATTGAGCTGCCCGGTCGTGTTTGGGTTGGGACGGGCGCCGCCGTTCACTTCCGACCAGCCCCCGCCGGCCTCTTTCTTGTAGACGTTCCCGTCGCGGCCGGCGTAGACGTCGCCGCTTCCGGTCCGCGCGACGCCGCCGCCGCCCGGTCCGGGCGTGTTGCGCGTAATCGCCTCGCCGCCGCCGCTCCCCTGCGTCGCCCTCGTCGTCGTGCCGGTGCGATTGTTCGTGACGCGAGACGTCTGTGCCCACTGGTCGCCGCGCGCAACGGCCGTCGATCCCCAACTGCCGTAGACATTCGACCCCTGCCTCGTCGCGGCGCCGGTCCCGGTGCGGGGGTTGTAGGCTGTGGCCGCGGCTCGTGAGCCGTATGGACCGTAGGCCGCGGCGCCTCGCGCGTACGTCCCCGTCCTCGGGTTGTAGCTCGCGCCGACGCCGGCCCCGCCGTACGGACCGTAGGCCGACACGCCGCGGCTGTAGGCGCCGGTCCACGGGTTGTACGAGGCGTGATACCCGTAGGTCGGGTAGTAGGGGCGATAGACGGGATAGAAGCCGCCGTAGGGGTAGTAGTACGGCGGGTAGTAATAGCCACTGCCCCACACCACGCAGCCAAACGCGATCATCATGCCCGTGTAGGCAGCCGCGGCGACGTACACGGCGGTGTCATCCGTGTCTTCCTGCACGGTGACGTAGGTGACGTTGTGCGAAGGCGAGCTGGCCGGAATCGTGTAAATCTCGCCCGGCACAGAACCGGTTGCCTCCCACGGACCCGTCGGACTCTTGCCCATGAACCAGACGCCCTGGAAGCACATGTAATAGATGTCGCCGACCTTGATGATGTCCTTGTCGGTGTTCGCCGCGCGCTGCAGGTTCGTCTGCTCGATCGGCTGGAACGTCGGCATGCCACCGTCGTACGCCACGTCGGGCGCCTTGATCTCTTTCTTCTTCACGGTCGCCGTCTGCGGGACCTGCGCCAGCAGCACGGCCTCGGCGGCCTGATCGGTGCCGGGGACCGACGCCAGGACGCGCGAGCGATCGTGCGAGAGCGGAATCTTCTTGAATTCGTCAGGCAGGGACAGCGTGGCGAACGTCCAGGGTCCGGTGAAATCGGGCGCACTGAACCAGCGGCCCGATATCAGGAAGTACACCGGGCCGCCCTTGCCGAGCCTGAACACGTCGCTCTCGGTGTTGTTCACCCACAGCAGCTTCGTGTTGCCGACGGTGATGTAGCTCGGGGCGCCCCGCAGCAAAATCATCTCGGCGGGCTTGAGGCTGACGAAGACCTTCGGCACCTGTGAGGAGTTCAGCGACTTGCCCGGCAGCGCGGCCTTCACGTCTTTCCAGTTGGCGTCGTCGGGCAGCTTCTTGAAGCTGTCCGGCAGCTTGCCAGCGGCTTTCCACGGACCGTTGACGTCGGTCGCTGTGAGCCAACTCCCCTCGACGCGCATGAAGTACGCCTTGCCCTGCGAGTCCTGGAACAGATCCCAGTTGGTGTTGACGGCGAACTTGAGGTCGTTGCCCATGATCGGGCTCCAGATCGGCTCGCCGTCGATGTTCACGAGAACAGCCGTCGTCGTGCTGTAGAAGATCGGCGGCGGCTCGGCCTTCACGTCCGCGGCGTTCTTCGGGATGATCTGGCTCTTGTCGAGGCGCGCCAGCACGCGATCGAGCCCGATGACCAGCTTGCCGTCAGGCACCAGCTTGATCAGTTCGGCGACAACGGCCTTCTGCTGATCAGGGGACAGACTCGGAAAATTGGACTCGGTAATCTTCGCGTCGGTGAAGTTCACCAGCCGCTCGTCTTTCGCGACCGACGTGTTGGCTTCCAGCTTGATGCTGCCCAGCGCCGGCTTGGACGCGCCCTTCGCCGTGTACGACACCGCATAGTAGGCGACGATCTTCTTCTGTCCGTCCCAGCTTGCGATCTGCGGCTGGAAGATCCGAAGCGCGCCGCCGTCTGCGGTCGCGGAATCACGCGGCCAGCCGCCGTCAACCTCGCCAGGACGTGCGGCGGCCGTGGCACCAGCGGCTTTGGGTTTGGCCGCCGGCGCCGCGGTCTGCGCCGCAAAGAGTGGAACCATCGGCGACAGGCACACGCTGGCTGCCGTGAGCAGCGTCACGAACCCGCGGAACGTTGGACTTTGCATCTCCATCTGACACCTTCGTCTTACCGCTTCGGATTGAACGGGTTGCCGCCGAGCGCATTCGAAACGGCCGTTATCGCGCGCTGCCCACGCACGCTGTTACCGGCATCGTCGAGCGGCGGAGAGACGACGGCGATGCCGAACTTACCCGGCGACACGGCGATCAGCCCGCCGCCCACGCCGCTCTTCGCGGGCAGGCCCGTATGCGTATGGTACAGCCAGTTAACTGGTTGTACGCCTTGTTGACAACGGTTTGCGGATCGGTGCTCTGCGCGGTTCTCCCCAACAGGCACCGAGCGCTCTATGTTCCCCATCGTGCAGCAGGCTCCGTGCCGCTTCCCGGACGCCGCCGTGGACCCTGGTCAATGGGCTCGGGACGGCGAAGTCTCAGCGAATAACGGCCCAAACTGCCACAAATGGGTTGTGCGCTCGGGAAACGGGACCAGAACTCAGGGATGCGCCATATCTGCCCTCGAGGCGAGACTCCGGCCATTCGGAGGTCTCGCGCAAAATTCGGAGGCGCGCCCACATTGGCATGAAGGTGTCGGCCACCAAGATCGTCGAAGAGCCCTATACTGAGCCCGCGTCAAATACGGTCATCACGGGCACGTCACCCAAGTAGCGCGCGTGGAGGCGCGGACTTTGAACCGACCGGCGCTTCACTGCAGATGCTGAGGGATCTGATCGTTATCGCCCGGCTTGTTCGGGTCGTTTGGCGATTCGCGTTTCTGCTACTGGCCGCCACAACGCCGGCGCTGGCGCAAGGCCAGTCTGGCGCGGCTCCGCAGACACGCGAAGAGGTCATCGCCGGTGAGCGCGCCGACAAAGTGGCCGAGCTCTGGCCCGAACGCCAGAACGCGATGGTCGACATGGCCAACGGCCTGAGCGAGCGCGGGCTCAAGGAAGGCCTCGAATCCGGCAAGGGCGCGAACGGCATCCAGCTCACGCTGGGCGGCATGCGGGAAGCACAAGGCACTGAGCGCGGGCCTCGGCTACCGCCGGTCGGACCTGTTTCACGAGCAGCTGGGGATCCGTGGTACGGCGCGCGGCACCCCGAGCGGCGCCTACATGCTCGACGCCGACGTCGACTTCCAGGGGCTCCGGACGGATCGCACGTACCTGCGCTGGTATACCCGGTACGAACACTCGCCACGACTCGATTACTTCGGTCAGGGGAACAATTCGGCCGAGGCGAATCGGACCAGCTATCTCTACGACGACTTTTCCAGTGACTTCAACGCGTCGTTCGAACTGGTGCGCCGCTTCCACGTTGGCGCCACCGGCGGCTACTTCCACGCGCACACGGCCCGGAGCGACGAAGACGGCATTATTCCCATCGACGAGGCCTTCCCCCCGGAAAGCCTGCCCGGTCTTGGCGAGGACACGAAGTACACGCGCGTCGGCGTGTTTGCGTACTACGACTCGCGCGATTCACAGACCGGTCCGCGAAGCGGCGGATTGTTCGTCGCACGGTATCGTCGAGTACTGGGACCTCGAGCTGAAGCAGTTCGCCTTCCGGCAGACCGAGTTCGAGGTGCAGAAGTACGTGCCGTACTTCAACAGGAGCCGCGTCCTCGCGGTAGGCGGATCCGTGGTGCTGTCCTTCCCCAAGCAGGACAATGCGGTGCCGCTCTATCTTCAGCCGATGCTCGGTGGCAGCGACACGTTGCGCGGTTTTGTTCCGTTCCGTTTCAAGGACTACCACTCGGTGAATCTGATCGTCGAGCACCGCTGGCACGCCTTCAGCATGTTGGACATGGCATTGTTTGCTGACGCGGCCAAGGTCGTCCCGCTCAAGCGCGACATCGACGTGTCGCGCCTTCACTACAGCGGCGGCATCGGCTTTCGTGTGCGGCTGCGTTCGGCCATTGTCAGCCGGATCGACTTCGCGGGTTCGTCGGAAGGTTTCCGAATGAGCTGGACCTTCAGCGACATCCTCGATCCGAAGTTCTAAGGCCATGTCACGCACCTCGATACTCTGCATCGCCATCGTGGTCTTCGCCGGAACGATTCTGGCGGGCCAGGCGACGCGGTTTTATCCAGACGACCCGCTGACCGCCGAACCTCGGCCCCTGGCGGTCACCGAGCCGCAGCGGCGCACGCTCAGTGCCCTGCTCGAAACGGTGAGCAGCAACCTCAGAACGAGGGGGCAGCGTCATCCGGCCAACGGCGTGCTGGAGTCGCAGGGCGTGAACACGCTCGGCGAAGTGATGGACGGCGACTGGTACGTGAACCGCCACGCGACGCGCCGCATGACGCTGGCCGAGTTGCAGCGAGGTCCGGGCCACGAGCGGCCGCCGGACATGACCTCGACCTGGCGAGTGCTCGTCGTCAAGCCGTTCGGCGTCAACCCGGGCTTGCTGGTGGCCGACGGCAGACGGGATCTCTATATCCTCCGCTTCGATCCGATCGGCTCGGAGGGCCTGGCCACGGGCGCGCAAATGGTCGCGTCGCAATTCTTCTTCGCCCTCGGCTACCACGTGGCCGAGAACTACATCGTGCGATTCGACCGGCCCCGGCTGATGGTCGACGAGACCGGCCAGGCTGTGTCGAGCGCGGGCGAGGCGCGGCCCCTCATCGCCGACGACATCGACCGGTTTCTCAAGGCAGTGCCGGAAGGCCCCGGCCGCACGTATCGGGCCGTGGCGACGCGCATCCCGGAGGGCCGCGGGGCGCTGCTCGGCCCGTACCAGATGTGGGGCACACGCAGCGACGACCCGAACGACACGGTGCCGCACGAGCACCGCCGCGACCTCCGCGGCATGTTCGTGTTTGCGGCATGGCTGAACTTCAGCAGCGTGCGCGCGGTCACCACGCAGGACATCCTCGCGACGGTCGACGGCGTCCAAAGGATCCGCCATTACGTGGTGGACCTCACCAAGTCGCTTGGCAGCAGCATGTTCGACGGCTCGAAGCAGGCGTGGGAAGGCAACGAGACGGCGCTGCCGCGGCGGGGCGCGGTCGGCAAGAGCATCGTGACTCTTGGCCTGGCGACGCCCGCATGGCTGCGTGAGAAGGGCTCCGATCTGCCTGAAGTCGGCCTGTTCGGCAGCAGCACGTTCGACCCGGAGATGTGGACGCCGGCCGATCCCCTGCCGCCGTTCGTGAATCGCCTGCCGGACGACACGTTCTGGGCCGCCCGCCAGGTCATGGCGTTCACCGACGACGAAATCCGCGCGATCGTGCAGACGGGGCAATACAGCAAGCCGGCAGAGGACTGGATCACGGGGACGCTCATCGAGCGCCGCAACCGGATCGGGCAAACGTACTTCGCACGCCTGCTTCCGCTCGATCACATCCGTGTCGAGGGAAACACCCTGGCCTTCGATGATTTGGGCGTGACGAGCGGCTTTGCCAAGCCACGTACCTACACGATCACGTGGCACAAGTTCGACAACGCGAAGGACGCATTGCTGGAGACGATCGGGACGGGGGCGGAGATCCCGGCCGAGGCACGCGCGCTCCCTGCCGGCTCCTACGTCGCCACGCGCATTCATGCCGGCGTTCAGGCCATGAATGTCACCGTGTATCTGCGCAGGCAGGCGGACGGTTTTCAGCGTCGTCGGGATCGACCGGTCGTGGCCAGGCAGGAACGTCGTCACGCTGCCACCGCCGCCGCGCGCCGACCGCCGCGCCTACGCCGATCTGACGCCTCGGCAGCAGGAGCTGTTCCAGACATACGTGGACAACTACAACGCCACGCGCGGCAGCCAGTTGACGGCCGAAGAGCGATTCGAGCGCCTGACCGTCTCGGAACAGACCACGTTCTACGGCATCACGCACGCGCTGCAACGCACGTCGTTGACCGACGCCAGCGGCGCCTCTCTCGGGCTGGCCATCGAACGGGTCGAGACCGTCAACCGAATCGCGGGCCAATACGAGGGCCTGGGCGGAGACCAGCAGTTCCGAATCTACGTCACCTTGAAGGCGGGCACCCGCGAGCTGCTCGACAAGAGCCGCGAGTTTTTCGTTGACCACGAGAACACCGTCTACCACATCGGGTTCCCGCACTCCTACCGCCAGGCCGGCAAAGAACCAAACATGCAAATGTCTCTGTCGGGCGACGGGCTGCGGGCGGATATCGACGTGGACTACCGGTCGAGCCGCAGCCCACAGGCGCTCTTCAACGGACACCTCACGGCGGCCAACTCAGACGTGCGGGCCGGGGAAAACCCAAAGCTCCACAACGCGCGATGGACGGGACTCATCCTGTGGTGGCAGGACACGTTGGGCAAGTTGCAGGTTTCCCTGCCCAAGGCGGTAGACCTCGCCAACATCGACCGCGCCACGGGCCCGGCGACCCCGCTTCCTCCCGATCGGCCGTCTGGCGCCGCACCGGAGAAGATCGAAGATGCTGCTCAAGAGTTCCTCACCGACTGGCTGGTCCGGCGCCAGTACGATCAGGCGCTCGAGTTCTTCTCACCGCAGGCCTATGCCTGTCTCAACCTGAGCGACGATGCGAGGAGCCAGGCCCTTGACGCGGCCGGTGTGCGCCGCGAGGCTCGCAAGCTGATGGAATACGCGGGTGCGCGGCTTGGTCCTCGCCCGGACCTGACGAGCACCATCGTCGCATTCACGCCGCGCAATCCGAACCGCCCGGTCACGGACCACGCGTTCAAGAAGGAATTTCTCCTCGGACCCGTGCCGGAAGAAGAGGCGAAACAGTACCTGTGCAAGCAGGCCGCAACACCGACTGCCGGCGCGCAACCCGACTACTACGCCGCCGTCTTCACGTTTCGGATAGACGGTGGTGGCACGCTTGGGTTGCTCTGGAACCGTGAAGGCGGGCGCTGGAAGATTGTGTCGTATCAGCCGCTCGTGCCATAACGTTGCCAGAGACGGTCAGAATTTTAGGCCGAAGGAGTTCGACCAGCCGTAGTCGTTTCTCGACAACCCAGGTGGCGGCTGGCTGTCGAAATTTTCGAAGATCCCAACCCGGAAGTACCAATCGCCGGGCAGATTGAAGTCGAGGTCGAATTTGTAGTTGATCCGGTACCGGTGCTCGATTGTCAGGCTGGGGTAGTACGTGAACCGCGTGACGAGGTCGGCGAACTTCAGTTTCTCGGTCATGAATTCCGAGCCGAAGTACGCCTCGGCCGAGTCCTTCGTCACGATCGTGGGGTCCGTGTAGTTCTCATTGGTCCAGGCGAGCCCGCCCCCGACCGCCAGATGTTGCAAGGCCGAGCGAAACAAGTATCGGCCTCCGCCACCGCCGATCGTGGTACGGAGATCGAGCCCCTGTTCGTCGCTGTTCATGAAGTCCTGGGTGGTATTGGCGTACCAGAGGTCGCCGAGGAGATACCGGAAGTCGTTCCCGAAATCCCAGCGCTGTGTGTCCGGCGCGTTCGACTGCGTGCTCTTGAACGCATTGGCCAGCGCCGTATCCACGATCTGCCTGTCCCGATAGAGGAGCGTCCCGCCGAGCGTGAGCTGCGTGGCGGAGTTCGCCTGCGTCATGCTGTAGCCGAAATCGAAGCCCGCGTCGAACCGGGACCAGAACGATCGCTCGAAGGGCACCATCGCGGCCAGGTCGGCCAGTGGAACGCTGTCGCTCCCGACGAGTACGGTCGCCTTCTTTGCCGGATCGACCTTTAGTGTGCCGGACAGCCGCTTGCCGTTGAACGTTTCGACCAGGAACTGCCGGTCGCTCTCGATAGATGCGATCTGATCCCACTCGATCTTGAAATCCGAGTCCGAATAGGTGGTTTCGATCGTCAGAACGTCCTTTTCTACTTTCTTGATCTCGCCGACGATCTTCTCGCCACTGAGCGTCGTCACCACGTCCGTCGCGGCCGAAGCCCTGGCGGCGATGATGAGGATCAGAAGAACCCACGCGGACGTCATGCCTCGCAACATCGTTCAGCTCCATCGCGACGAGATCGCTCTCAGCTACTCGGGATCGATCTTTCTGATGTTGTTGCCCTGGATCCCGAGCCCGCCCATCAACCCCTTCTGGCTGAAGATGAATGCATAGATGTCCTCGTTCATGGTCGTGGTCGTCGACGATTTGGCCTTCCCCTCGTCCATCACGACGACGGTCGGGCCGGCGCCGACCTCGAACCCCTTCGCCACGTCGAGCTGCTGGAGGGCCTTGTCGTTCATGAAGAACATGGCGTAGCCATAGGTCTGCCCGCCGGCCTGGAGGCCGAATGACGCGCCCGACGTGCTGTAGTACGCGACCGCCTTGCCGCGTTGTCCGTGACATGTTCGATCACCTTGACTCTGCCTACTTGGGGGCCTTGCCCGTGATATACCCCTGTGTTGAGATTTCGGTATGCGGCTCTTCGACGATCTTCGTCGCCGAGACCTTCATCCCCTTCCGCAGCTCGGTGACCGATGCGGGCTTGCCTTCGACCATGAACTTGAAGGACGGCGGAACGGTGTACTCGTGGTTTTCGCCGTTTTCGAGCGTCAGAATCACGTAGTTGCCCGACACGCACCAGACCGTCCCGTTGAGCATGGACGTCGTGCGCACGGTGACCGATTGAGTGGTCGTGAAGATCGTCGCGGCAGGCGCTGATGGAAAATCGCATTGGTCTTCTCCTTCGCGATGCCGCTGTTGATGGCGCCTCCTAGAGCCGGGGCGATCGACCGCGAAGCAGACGGCGTGCCAATCTGAGCGGGTTCCCTCAGGCGACCGTTCGTCCACGGCACGTTCGATAACAGTCAGGCCGCATTTCCGGCGATTTGCTTGAAAGACGTCCTGCATCTCGGGTCACGCCAGGAGCGAACAGCAGGAGCTTCCCGCCGCGCGAGGAACTGCCGGAGCCACGAACTCCGACGGTTCGGGGGCTTCGCCGGAGGCTCGGAGCCAGCCTTGGCGTCGCCCGAAAACGAACTGGCTACCGGATCGAATCAGGCACGAATGGAGTTGTCAGCAGGGATGGTTATCTGTGTTGAGAAAACTGATTCGCGGAGAGGGATTCGCGCCGAGAGCGGCGAGCGAGAGCGAGTCGCTCGAAGCCTGATGATCTCTCGACCCGCCAACGACCGAGCCGCAGGCGAGGAAGTTGGCGGAGAGAGAGGGATTCGAACCCTCGGTAGAGTTTCCCCTACACACGCTTTCCAAGCGTGCTCCTTCAACCACTCGGACATCTCTCCGTATATCTGGAATCAATGGTTTACGGGCGAGTGGCTCAGCCCAAAACCCAAATTGTGATAGGAATTGTGATACACCCCCTAAGAGTCTGCGATCACTTACGGGCACGTGCTCGGCCACGACCGTGCGAACCGGACCAGTATACCGCCGGCCGCCCCGCGACATGTGCCGCCAGTGCTCCGTCGGATTCCCGGCTCCTATGTCCCCCGCGAACTCACCAACCCTACTTGAGGATCGCGCGAACGTCCTTGATCAAGACGAACAGGTGGTACGGGTCGGTGGGAGCCGGCACAAACCCAAACCGCTCGTAGAAGGCTCGCGCGTCGTCATCTTTGGCGTGCACCGCCATCGCTCGTATGCCAGCGATGTCGGCAGCCTGGAGCGTTCGCAGCATGGCGTCTTTGAGCAGCCCCGAACCGAGCCCCTTGCCCTGCCAGCTCGCGGCGACGGCCAGACGCGCGAGCAGCATCAACGGAATCGGATGCTTGGCGAGTCCTTTTCCGAGGCGTTGTGGCGCGTCGTCGTACTCGACCTGAGCCACGACAAGCGTGTAGAACCCGACAACCTCGTCGCCCATCAGCGCCACGTACGTCTGTGACGCCTCGGCCTGCTGGTTCTGGAACGCGTAGCGGACGAGGAAGCGATTCAGCGCCTCCTGCCCGCAATCAAACAGATCGACTGGATGATCGCGCCGCAGCTTTTCGATCCGCGGCCGGTCGTTCATCTACGCCGACGCTCGAACACACTCGGCTTCTGCAGAAGCGTCTTCAGGCGAGGGTTTGGACGCGCCGGTGCATCGAGCGCAGCCTGGAATGCTGCCCAACGCTCGGCATCCAGGCCGAAGCGCTGGCGGTCCGGCAGAGTCTCCTCGGCGCGCGCCAGGGCGCTCTCTAGGACGAACTCGCTGACGGACCGTTGTGCGGCGGTCGCCGCCGATTGGAGGACGCGCTTCGCCGATGGCGTGAGTCGCAGATCGAGTTTCTCGGTACGCGTAACAGTGGGCATCTGTTCCTCGACCCTATGATAGCAGGGTTGCCAGACATTGTCATGACAGAAGCGTTTGGGCAGCGGCCGGCACCGGCAGCGTCAACTGGCGCGCCTGGCCTCGAGAAACGTCCAAGTGCCATCGGGATCCCTGACCCGAAAAGCGGCCGTTCCTCCCGCGCGCTTCGAACGTCGAGCAAAATTTGCAGAACGGTGTCGATTTCCAGCAAGCTCGTTCGTCGTCCCAATGAGACGCCAAATGGGGCCGGCTCAAACAAAGGAGACAGACGATGCGGGTTATGGTGTTCGCGAAAGCCACTGAGGACAGCAAAATGGACGGGTCCCCCACGCCCGAGCAGCTCGAGGCGTTCGCGGCGATGGACAGGTTCACCGAGGAACTGGTCAAGGCCGGCGTCTTCGTTGCCGCCGCCGGCCTCAAGAACGGCGCCCAGGCCAAGCGCATCGTCTTCGATGGCCCCGGCCGCACGGTCATCGACGGGCCGTTCGCTGAGACCCGCGAGCTGGTCGCGGGCTTCTCGATCTGGGAAGTCAAGGACATGGACGAGGCCATGGCCTGGGCGAAGCGCGCTCCCAATCCCATGCCGGGCAAGAAGAGCGAGATGGAAATCCGGCCGTTCTACGAGGCGGCGGATCTGGCCGAGTTCATGACGCCCGAGGAGCTCTCGGCGCCCCGTGAAGGGGAACGCGGGAAGCTCGGCGTCGCCTGATACCGTCGGCTGGAGATCCGCCTTCGCTCGGCTGATTCGTGACCGAGCTTCGGCGCAGCAGGCCGGCTTGTCTCCCCTGCGGCCTTGGCCGAGAATGCGGTGTGACCGCAGGCGAGACGCACCAGGCGGAAACGCATCAAGCAATAGAAGCGACCTTTCGCATTGAACGGGCCAGGCTCATCGCGGGCCTGGCCCGCATCGTGCGGAATGTCGATCTTGCCGAGGAGCTGGCGCAGGACGCGCTGGTCGTCGCCCTGTCCGAGTGGCCGAGGACCGGCGTTCCTGCCAATCCGGGAGCCTGGCTGATGGCCGTCGCCAAACGGCGCGCCATCGACGCCCTCCGGCGCGACAAGATGCGCGAGCGCAAGCACCAGGAGATCGCCCAGACACTAAACGAGACGCTGCCCGGGTACATCAACGTCACGCGCGACGGCGCGATCAAAGCGATCAACGCGATCGAAGCGGCCACTGGACGATGATCTCGGCGACGAGCTGCTGGGCCTCATCTTCACGGCCTGCCACCCCATACTGTCGCCCGACGCCCGCGCGGCGCTCACCCTCAAGGTGGTCGGCGGCCTGACGACGGACGAGATCGCCCGCGCGTACCTCTTGAGCGAGGCCGCGATCGCGCAGCGTATCGTCCGCGCGAAGAAGGCGATCGCAAAGGCCGGATTGACCTTCGAGGTGCCGCGGGGCGCCGAACGGGCGGCGCGGCTGCCCTCGGTGCTCGAGGTCATCTACCTCATTTTCAATGAAGGCTATGCGGCCACGGCGGGCGACGACCTTGTCCGGCCGGGCCTGTGCCTGGAGGCGCAACGGCTCGGCCGCATGCTGGCCGGGCTGATGCCGGAGGATGCCGAAGTGCTCGGCCTCCTGGCCCTGATGGAGATCCAGGCGTCGCGCCATAAGGCGCGCACCGGGCCGGACGGCGCCTTCATACCGCTCACCGAGCAGGATCGCGCGCGCTGGGACCATTTGCTGATCCGCCGGGGCCTCGATGCGCTGGCCCGCGCCGAAGCGCTTGGCCCCAAGGTAGGAGATGCAGGCCCCTATGTGCTGCAAGCCGCGCTCGCCGCCTGCCACGCCCGCGCGCGCCGGGCCGCCGATACTGACTGGCCGCGCATTGCCGCGCTCTATGACCGGCTGCGCGTCGTGGCGCCCTCGCCCGTGGTCGATCTCAATCGCGCGATCGCCCACAGCATGGCCTTCGGGCCCGAAGCGGGCCTCAGACTGGTGGACGAAATCGCCGACGCCGCCGCCCTGCGCGACTACGCGCCATTGCCGGCGGCGAGGGGCGACTTTCTGTTCCGGGCCGGTCGACTGGCCGAGGCGCGTTCAGAATTCAGGGCTGCGGCCACGCTGACCCGCAACGCGCGGGAAAGGGCATTTCTCCTCGCACGGGCTGACGCCTGCGACGGCAAGCACTGAATCCTGAAATGGCCTTTCGCGTCTTGATCATCGGTGGCACGGGGCAGGTCGGAGCCGCGGTGGTGCGTGCGCTGGCTGCAGAGCCGTCCTGCGCTGAAGTCGTGATGGTCAATCGCCAAAACGTTTCTCTGACCGCATATCCTCGCGTACGACAGGTGATTTTAGATACGGCTGCTGCTCAGTTTCCGGCGGAAGTGACCACGCTTGCGCAGAGCATGGTTGCGGAAGGCGATCCTGTCTATGGGGCATCCTGCGTTGGCGTCGGTCAAGGCAGCATGAAGTGGAGCGAGGAGGAATTGAAGGCTCTCGAAATTGGAGTTGTCGGTGGTTTTGCCCGTGGTTGTCACGCCGGAGGTATCACGCAGTTTGCATTGCTCTCGGCAGTGGGAAGCACCGCAAAAAGCAGGATTCGCTATGTGCGGGTCATGGGGTTGAAAGAAGAAACGGTTCGAGGGATAGGCTTCAAGAGCCTCGCGATTTTCCGCCCGGGCATCATCGCAGGCAATGCCCATACGCCGAGCTATGTTGCCTGGTTGGGGCGTCTGATTCCTGGTCCATTCGGGACGATTGATCAGGACGATATCGGGCGCGCCTTTGTCGCTGAATTCATCAGCAGCTCGGCTCCACACGGGGTTGTGTATCTCGAAAATGGGGCGATGAGACAGAGGTCTCGTGCGTTCAAATAGATGTGATAAGTTTCCTCCCACACTTGAAAACGGCCACGGAACTGATCGATGTTCAGCGTGAACAGCTGCTGAATCGCGGACTCGCGGCTCGGACAAGCGCCGGACGAGAGGGACGCTCCGCCGGGACATTGCTCCGCACGGTGGGCTGCGTTCTGGCGACCGCCATCAGCTATTACGTCGCCACGCAGATCGCCTGGGCGCTGACGTTCCCCGACAGCAAAGTCTCACTCTTTTTTCCCCCGCAGGCGGTTCTGCTTTGCATCCTGCTGCTCGTCCCCACTCGGGACTGGTGGGCCTACGTTCTCGCCGCCGCCAGCGCGCATTTTCTGGCGACCCAGCAGGCGCACTGGCCTCCGTTGTACGCATTAACCTGCGAGGCTTTCGACGCTGTGAAGTGCGTCTCGGCAGCGGCGGGGATTCGCATCCTGATCAAGTCCCCCCTCAAGGCGATCACGCTTCGTGACGCGATTCTCTTCGTCCTTATCGCAGTGGTGCTCGTTCCTTTTGGGACCGCCTTCTGGGGTGCTTCCTTTACGCTCTCCTACGGTTTCGGCACTCACTATTGGGTCGAATGGCGCAACCTGGGCATCTCGAATGCGGTGACGACCGTCGTCCTGGTGCCGGCATTTCTGCTGGGTGCGCACCATCTGTTCGTCAGACGCCCGAGAGCCCTATCCCCCCGACACGTGCTGGAAGCGGCTCTCGTCGGTGCGTGTATGCTGGCGCTCGGAATCTTCGTATTCGATAGAACGCCCGCGGGTCCCAACACGTCGCCCGCTCTCTTATATACGCCCATTCCTCTGCTCATCTGGGCGGCGCTCCGCTTCGGCCTTGGTGGAATCAGCGTCTCGATGTTGATCATTGCCTTCCAGGCGATCTGGGGAACCATGCGCGGGCACGGCCCGTTCCTGGCCCAAACCCCCGCCGAGAATGCGACGGCACTGCAGCTCTTCCTCCTGGTGACAGCCACTCCGCTGATGCTGCTCGCGGTTGTCATGGAAGAGGAAAGACGCTCGAAGGAGGCGTTGCGCGAGTCCTACCAGGAGAATCAGGACCTCGCGGGCCGTTTGATCCACGCCCAGGAAGAGGAGCGCGCACGTATCGCCCGGGACCTGCACGACGACCTGGGCCAGCAGCTCGCTGTTGTCGGCGTCATGTTGAGTGGTCTCAACAACAAAGTCGGCAAGCCCGGCTCGGAGCCGGAGGTCGACCAAACGTTGGAAACCCTGCAGGACTGTACTTCGGCGCTCTTCGACTCCGTCAGGAATCTCTCGCACAAACTACATCCAGCGGTGCTGGAGCACCTGGGATTGGTTGCGGCACTACGTCGTCACTGCTCCGACATCGAACGCCTCCATCATCTGAGCGTGACGTTCAGTGCCGGGGACAACCTCCGGCTCCAGCCCGACCTTGCGCTCTGCCTGTTCCGCGTCGCACAGGAGACGCTGACCAACGCCGTCCGCCACGGCAACGCGCGCACGATTCGCGTCAGCCTCACGACGACTGCCGAACAGGGTCGAGTTGAACGTCGTCGACGACGGTGTCGGATTCGTCGCCAGCGAGCGCACCAAGAGCGGACTAGGGCTACGCAGCATTCACGAACGCGTGCGGTTCATGCGAGGGAGCGTCAGCGTCGATTCGCGGCCCGGCGAGGGCACGAAAGTGCTGGTTCGGATCCCGACACGGACCGTGTCAGGCGCTTGAGCGGCTCGCCCTGCGAAACAGCCTGTCGCGGTCGCTGTCGAAGTGATAGAGCTTCGCGACCGTGATCCGTTTCGCGAGCGCACTGCACACGGCGCAGGCCGCGACGCTTCCGATCACCGGCCCGACCCAATAGATCCACCAACCGTCCCATTGTCCTGAGATGACCGCGGGTCCCAGGCTGCGCGCCGGATTGGTGCTCGTGCCCGAGATGGGCGACTCGGCGTACAACATCACGGCGTATAGGATGGGAAAGAGCGCCGGGGTGAACGGACGAATCCGGCGGAAGGCGAGGAACAAGCACAGCAGCGTCACCATCGCGAACGTCGTGATCACTTCCCCGAGCAGGACAGCCTCGACGCCGTAGCCTTCTCCCGGGACGGTGGCGCCGAACGCCACGCTTCGCCCC
Source organism: uncultured Acidobacteriota bacterium (assembly GCA_963755195.1). Lineage (GTDB taxonomy): Bacteria > Acidobacteriota > Vicinamibacteria > Vicinamibacterales > CAVVIG01 > CAVQJU01. The sequence continues at coordinate 767,622 of CAVWIZ010000008.1, forward strand.
ATCACGCCCCAGGCCAGGAGTGGCAGGCATCCCAGAATGGCCCCGGCAAGCTGCGCCACGACATAGCCGAGCGACGTCGCCAGATCGAGCTTGCCCATCAGGCGGAATGCCAGCGTCACGATGGGGTTGATGTGCGCGCCGCTCCGTTTCCCGAGCGGGGAAAGCGCGATCGACGCACCGGTGGCGCCGAACAGGAAGCCCGTGATCAACCGGCGCCATCCTTCGCTCGGCAGGACGCGCGGAATGGGACTGCCGTCCCCGAACATCAGAATCACGAGCGAAAGGCCAACCAGCACCAGCACCGCCGTCCCGACCAGTTCGGCCCGAAGGACCAGCCAGGGAATGTTCGCGGACCTCGAGCTACTCGCCACGGTAGGCGATGTCTTCGAGGCGTGCGGTCTCGGGCTTATGCGGTTCAACGGTGATCGCCTTCATCCGAGTCTCTTCTGATCGACGACCCTGTTGTGCGTGCGGCCCAGATCATTCAGCCACACCCGGGTGTTCACCTGGTAGATGACCGGATGCCTGGGCCAGGTTTCCATCCTCTTACCGACGCTGGTTCCTGGCGACTTTCTCGAACGTGGCCTTCTTGCCCATTTCCAGCGCGCGCTCGGGTTCCAGGACGCCGTAGAGTTCGATGAGCTTGGCGACGAGCCCAGTCCACCCCGTTTGGTGACTGGCGCCCAAGCCCGCGCCGTTGTCGGCGTGAAAGTACTCGTAGAAGAGGATGTAGTCGCGCCAGTGCGGATCCGTCTGGAACTTCTCGCTGCCGCCGTACACCGGGCGACGGCCCCGATCGTCGCGGGTGAACGTGCTGACGAGCCGGTCGGAGATCTCCTTGCTCACCTCGAACAGGTTCATCAGCCGGCCTGAGCCGGTGGGGCATTCGATTGTGAAGTTGTTGCCGTAGTACAGATAGAAGTTCTGCAGCGCCCGGATGATGAGCACGTTCACCGGCATCCAGACCGGGCCCCGCCAGTTGGAGTTGCCGCCGAACATGCCCGTGTTCGACTCCGCCGGCAGGTAATCGACCCGGTACTCCTGGCCGTCCACATGGAAGACATACGGGTTCCGCTCGTGGAACTTCGAGATCGAGCGGATGCCGTGAGGCCCCAGGAACTCATTCTCGTCGAGCATCCTGCCGAGAATCCGGCGGAGCCGCTCCGGGTTGACGAGGGCGAGAATCCCCCGCTCGGCCACGCCGTAGTGACCCGGGCCGGTCGGGTGGATCGTCGCCGACAGTTCGGGGATCCGGCGCATGCGCTCCATCACATAGGCCATCGCACTCGGGATCTGCTCCCGCTGCGACTTCTCGATCACCGTGGTTGCGCACAATGGAAGGAGTCCCACCAGGGAACGCACTTTGAGTCGCGTCGCGCTGCCGTCGGGACGCCGCAGGATGTCGTAGTAGAAACCGTCCTTCTCGTCCCACATGCCGCCGGGGCCGGACCGGTTCATCGCGGCGGCGATGTAGTAGAAGTGCTCCACGAATTTGAAGACCATGCTCTCGTACACCGGATCCTGGGCGGCGAGCTCGATCGCGAGTTCCAGCATGTTCTCGCTGAAGAGGGCCATCCACGCCGTGCCGTCCGCCTGCTCGAGGTGACCGCCGGTGGGCAGCGGCGCGCTGCGGTCGAAGACACCGATGTTGTCCAGGCCGAGAAAGCCGCCCTCGAACACGTTCTTGCCGAAGCGGTCCTTGCGGTTGACCCACCAGGTGAAGTTCAGCAGGAGCTTGTTGAAGGTCGATCGGAGGAAGTCCAGGTCCGGCTTGCCGCGCTGGGCGTGCTCGGTGCGATAGAGGAACAACGTGGCAAAGGCATGGACGGGCGGGTTCACGTCGCTGAAGTTCCACTCGTAGGCGGGCATCTGGCCGTTGGGGTGGAGGTACGCGCCGCGAAGCATCAGCTCCATCTGGTGCTTGGCAAAGTCGGGGTCCACGATCGCCAGCGGCAGCGTGTGAAACGCCAGATCCCAGGCCGCGTACCAGGGGTACTCCCACTTGTCGGGCATCGAGATGATGTCCTCGTTCAACATGTGGTACCACTCCGAGTTCCGCGCGGGGCGGTAACCGTGATGGAGCGGGTTGGAGTTGTGCTCGTCGAGCCAGTTGTCCCCGTCGAAGAAGAAGAACTGCTTGCTCCAGAGCATGCCCGCGAGGGCCTGACGCATCACGTTGGCCGCGTCTTCGCTCACGGATGGCGGCGTGACCGACGCGTAGAACTCGTCGGCCTCACGAAGCCTCGCGGCGAAGACATCGTCGAACGCCTTCCCGAAAGGTCCCTCTGGCTTCGAAGAGGTGCGCGAGAGCCGCACGCGAACCACCGCGGTCTGACCGGCGCCAACGGCAACCTTGTAGTGTGCCGCGACCTTCGTGCCCTGCCTGTCAGGGTTCACGGCATCCTGGTTGCCGTGGACGACGCAGTCGTTGATGCCGTCCTTGACGTGCGCGCTCTCGTTCTTCTGTCCCGGAAAGAGCCGCTCGTGGTTCGTTTCGTTCTCGGTGAAGAGCAGCGGCACGTCGCCTTCGCACGACAGGACGAACTCACCAAGCACCGGATGCGCCGCGGACGCCGCGCTCACGCCGGCCGGCGCCGCCTTCTGACGGAGGCTGGGCTTGCTGGCGGCCCTGTTGGATTCGGCAATCCAGGCCGACCAGTCGTTGCGGAACCACAGCGTCGGCAGCAGATGCAGGTCTGCCGGGTCCGGTCCCCGATTGACGGCCGTGATCTTGACAAGGATGTCATCCGCACCGCCCTTGGCGTACTCCACGAACACGTCGAAGTACCGATCGTCCTTGAAGACGCCGGTGTCGAGGAGCTCGTACTCCATCTCGTCGCGGGTGCGCCGGCCGTTGGTCCGCAGCAGGTCGGCGTAGGGATACGCCGCGTGGGGGTACTTGTACAGAAACTTCATGTACGAGTGGGTCGGGGTGCTATCGAGGTAGAAGTAGTACTCCTTGACGTCCTCGCCGTGGTTGCCTTCGCTGTTGGTCAATCCGAAGAGGCGTTCCTTGAGGATCGGATCGTGCCCGTTCCACAGGGCCAACGCGAAGCACAGGTGTTGTTTGTCGTCGGAGATGCCGGCCAGGCCGTCTTCGCCCCAGCGATAGGCGCGTGAGCGGGCCTGGTCGTGAGTGAAGAAGTTCCAGGCGTCTCCGTTCTCGCTGTAGTCCTCGCGGACCGTTCCCCACTGGCGCTCGCTGAGGTACGGACCCCATTTCTTCCAGTCGATCTTGCCCTCGCGCGCCTCGTCAAGCCTGGTCTGTTCAGCTGTGTTCATGGGCTTCTGCCTTCTGCTACGGCCGTCTGTCCCGCTCACCTCGCGAGGATGGCTCATTCTATAGACTTTGCCATCCTTCATGATCTCCATGACGTGCCCAGTGCTAGTGTTATCTCCTCGACGGAGGCCTGACTGCCCATGAAGCCACTGCTCAAGGAAATTCAGCACAACAAGCTACTCTGGCTGCTGGTCTTCGTGCCCGTGGTGTTCGCCGCCGAAACACTCGAGCACGACGCGTACACGCGTCTCTTCGTCCTGTCCGTCCTGGCCATCGTGCCGCTGGCTGCCTTGCTCAGTCACGCCACCGAATCGGTGGCGGCCAAGACCGGGGATGCGGTCGGCGGCCTGCTCAATGCGACGCTGGGGAATCTGACGGAACTGGTCATTGCCCTCACCGCCTTGCGCGCCGGGCAATATGTGCTGGTGAAGGCGTCCCTTGCCGGCGCGATCGTCACCAACACGTTGTTCATGCTGGGCGCGTCCCTTCTCCTCGGCGGGCTCAAATATCACGTCCAGGAATACAACCGCGTCAGCGCCCGCATGCAAGCGGGCCTGCTCTTCCTGGCAATTGTCGCCTTGTTGATTCCCTCGGCGGTGTCCCAAGCCGACTCCGTTGCCGGGGCCGCGTTCACCCAGAAGTTGAGCGTGGGGCTGTCCGTCTTGCTGATCGTTTCCTACGCGTTGGGCATGTTCTTTTCCCTGAAAACGCACCCGGAACTCTTCGCCAGCGCGGAATCCGGCGAGGCCGGCCACGCGCCGTGGCCGATGGGTCTGGCTCTCGCGACACTCGCCGGCGTCACGGTGCTGGTGGCGCTCGTGAGCGAGATTTTTGTCGAGTCGGTGCAGAAGGCGGCCGAGACGTTGGGGATGACCCCGGCGTTCGTGGGTTTCATCGTCGTGGCGCTGGTCGGCGCAGCGGCGGAAATGGCCTCGGCGTTTGCGGGAGCACGCAAGAACCGGCTGGACTTGAGCGTGGGCATCGCGATGGGCAGCGCCTCCCAAATCGCGCTCTTCGTCGCGCCGGTGCTGGTGCTCGTGAGCTATCTGATTGGCCCCACGCCGATGAACCTGCAGTTCTGGCCTGGCGCCGTGGTGATGATGTTCATTGCCACGATGACCGCCGCGCTTGTGACCAACAGCGGGCGCTCGTCGTGGTTCGTGGGTGTCCTGCTGCTGATGGTCTATGCGATCTTCGCCATGACGCTGTACTTGTTGCCACCCCGCGTGGCCTGAAGGCGCATGAAACCGTTCAATCCCTTCGGGCGGGTCCTGGACTCGAGTGATCGCGTCTCCGAAGTCCTCTTCGGGGTGATCATGGTCCTCACGTTCACCGGTTCACTCAGCGTCGCCGAGGCCGGCCGGGAGGACGTTCGCACGATGCTCCTCGGCGCGCTCGGCTGCAACGCGGCCTGGGGCATCATCGATGCGATGTTGTATCTGATGGGCCGCCTCGCCGACAAGGGCCGGGGCCTCTCGACCTATCTGGCCGTGCGCAAGGCCGCCGACCCGCAGCAGGCCCAGCGCCTCATCGCGGACGCGTTGCCGCCGATGGTTGCGTCGATCCTGGAGCCGGCGGAACTCGAAACGATGCGCCGGCGGCTGATGCAACTGCCCCAGCCGCCGGCACTCGGGCGCCTGAGCGCGGACGATTGGCTGGGTGCCCTCGCCGTTTCTCTTATCGTGTTCGTCTCGACTCTTCCGGTGGTCATCCCGTTCGTTTTCATGCAGAACGTCGGACCGGCCCTGCGTGTATCCAATGGCATCGCCATCGTGATGTTGTTTCTGACGGGCTACGCCTACGGAAGGATGACCGGGCGTCACCCGTGGCTGGTGGGTATCGCGATGGTGGTTCTCGGGACAATGCTCGTAGGCATGACCATGGCGCTAGGAGGATAGTCACTGCATAGGAGTTCAGTTCTGGAGGCAGAATGACGAAGCCGCGCAAGTCGAGGCCGGTGAAACTCCTGACAGGCGGCAATCCGCAAATCGCGAAGGCCGACGGCGACGCGCCCGTGCAGGCGTACATCGCCGCGATGCCGGGCTGGAAGCGCGACGTCGGGCGCCGGCTCGACGCGCTCATCGTGCGGAACGTGCCCAACGTGCGCAAGGCCGTGAAGTGGAACTCGCCGTTCTACGGCATCGAAGGCCAGGGCTGGTTCCTGTCGGTCCACACCTTCACGCACTACGTCAAGGTGGCCTTCTTCCGCGGCACGTCGCTGCGACCGGTCCCGCCCGGTGCCAGCAAGAGCAAGGACACGCGCTACGTCGACATCCGCGAAGACGACACGCTCGACGAGGCGCAGATGGCGACGTGGGTGAAGCAGGCGGCCGCGTTGCCCGGCTGGGTCCCGTAGCCGATCGTCCTAGTCGCGGGCTGAAGATTTGTTCAAGGCCACGGCGGCTCGAATGAGCGCCTTCAGAGCTTTCTCGTTCAGCTTGTCGCCTTCGTGGACGTCGATGGCGCGCCTGACGTGGCCTTCGAGACTGGAATTGAAGAGGCCTGAAGGGTCTTTCAGCTCGGCGCCCTTGGCGAAGGTCATCTTCACGGCATTCTTGTACGTCTCCCCGGTGCAGACAATCCCGTTGTGCGACCAGACCGGGACGCCCACCATCCCATTCGACGGCTTCCTCCATTTCCGCTCCTCGATCATCTCGGGGTCGGCTTCCTTGATCAGGGCGCGGAGCCGGGCGAGCATCTCGCCCCTCCAATCGCCTTCGGCTTTCTTCGACGGGCTCTTCTTCTTCATGTGACCTGCCCCTCTCTCCAGCCTCGTGAATCGCTGTCCCGGATATCCTTGATCACGGAACTCGACGCAGCCAACCACAACCTCAATAGCGCCAAGGCCTGTAGCTGCCTTGAGGTCGTGCAGTCCGTGATGTACAACTTCAAGAAGAGCTGGAAGGGAGAGACACATGCACCGAACCATTCTCACCACAATCGTGCTCGCGCTCTCGTTGATCGGACTGGCGGAAAGGCCGGCGTCCGCCCAGTTGATGGCGAAGGCTCAGGTGGCGAACCTCATCGCGAAGGTGGAAAACGGCGTGGACGAGTTCAGGGACTATCTGGAGAAGCGGGGCGACAACGCGCGCGACACCGCGTCGACGGCCCAGTCGTCAGGCCGGCGCAAGCGGCAAGGGGCCACCGAGAGTCAGAAGGCCAACGCCAGCGACAAGAAGGACGCCCTCGACGATGCGCTGGGCGACTTGAACCGATCGACCAACCGCTTGCGGCGCAAGTTCGACCCGACCGACAAGTGGATGGAGACGAAAGGTCAGGTGGAGAAAGTCGTGGACGATGCGCGAAAGATCAACCAGGTGGTCGCGCGAGGCAGCTACGGTCCGGAAGCCGCGCGGCTGTGGGCCGTCCTCCGAACGGGGGTCAACGATCTGGCGCGCGCGTATGGCGTGCCGCCAATGGCGATCTAAGGCTGCTTTGAGACTCCGCTCCACGAATACTCGAAGTACTTGCCGCCCCTCTTCATCATTGACACGCCCGCGATTGGCGTGACGCTGTCTCTATTGACCGTGAGGCTCCGGCGCACGAACTTTCTCGGCACGCCGGATGCCGGCCCAATCTTCGCGGCTCCAAACCACGTTCCCGGTGTTCCCTTGAGGACTCTCAGAGCGGCATTCTGGTCGGCGATTGCGGAACGTTTCATCGAATGTGCCTCTTCCTTGAGAAATCGAGCAGGTCTCTGAAGACAATCACGCGGTCAGGTGTGCCATCGAGAAACCGCCGCGTTCGTATCGTAGCGAAGCGCGCCGCGGACGTGCTGTCTCGGAATGAACATCGGCCGGCAATCTCCTAGTTCGATTTGGCGTAGCGGCTGCCCTCGGCGTGCGTGCCGCGCGATCAGGGTCGACAGCGCGGAAACACGATCACCGCAGTGCACGCAGTGACCGCCGAGAATTCCGTTTGAATGCGCCTAAACGCTGCGAGCGTTGCGAGCGCTGCGGTTACCGTGGGAAGTAATGGGTGCCTGACGCCATAGCTCTGCCGTTGGCGTTTCTGAACTGCCGGAATCCGCAGCGGCCGTGATTGGAGTATGCTCGTTGACTAGTTTCTCCTGTCCATGTTGACGAAGCTGTACGCCGCGTCGATTCTCGTTCTCACGCTGTTGCCGTCCGCCCCACGGTTCCAGGCGCCCGACGTCATTGACTCGCCGCAGGGAATCACAGACCAGCAACCCGCGTTGGTCGTGTCCGATCCGGCGCACGCCCCCGTAGCGGACGCTCCGGAATCTCTGATCAGACCTGGTGTCAACAAGACGCGACGATTGAGAGTCGAGGGACAGCCACCATCGGTCGGCGAGGGATTTGTCGTCGTTTTCTCCGGACGACTCGTCGTCCAGCCGAGCGATATCAGGCGGGGCCATGCACGTCCGCCGACGGTCCTTCGCCTCTAGAACGCTCCTCTTCTCAACCCCAGGGCACTGAGGGAAGCGGTCCGCGTGTCGCGGCGGACGGCTTCCGTTTCGCGTTGAAGAAGTTGAAGAGATCGAGGTCGACATGCGAGACAACCGAGCGATCGAGCCGTCTCCGCGCGGAGTTTCTGGAAATGCCGGGTCTGCGCCTGACCCGCGAACAAGCGCAACGTCTCTGTGGCATCGAGCGGACGATGTGTCAGATGGCGCTTGACGCGCTCGTTGACAGCAAGTTCCTGTCGGTCAAACCGGGCGGGATCTATGCGCGGCTCACCGACGGCGCCGACCTGCCACGCCCGCAGTCCGCGAACGCAGACTTCGGACCCAAGAGGGGCGCCAGACGGGCATCGTGAGACAGCGGACCCTGTGATCTCATTCCGCTGCCCCGGGCGCATCACCGCCGGCAGTCACGGGCAGTTGAAAAAACTCCGCTCCGTCGTCAAACAATGCGACGACGACTTCCCGATCGGGGTCGTAGCTCGAGACGAGCCCCTGCAGTTCCGCCCATTCGTCGATTTCCTCGGCGCACTCGGCCAGCGGCTTGTAGGTCCACGCGAGGCTTCCCATATCGCACCGTACGCAGAGAACACCGCGCCCCCACATGCCCTGTCCCAACGTCGCCGCGTCAACGAGCATGTCACTCAGCCTGATGCCGAGAGTCGCCCCCATGTCTGTCACATCCATTCCCCATCTTGACCCACGAAAACCGCTGCGCACCCAGCGAGCGCTGCGGTTACCGTGGCGTACCGTGGCGCCCACTGCCGGAACGGGCGTCGTAAACGGAAGGAAGGTTAACCTAAAACCGGGAATTGTCTTGAACAGCCGCTGTCTTGGTGAAGGTCAGATGCGGAGATCAACGGTCGGCGCGAAGGCCGCGCGTGTGGCCAAAGAGACTCATCGACACCGCTTCGAGCAGCCCCTGGACACCGACAGGCTTGTCGATGAACGCCTCGTTCGCCCACAACGTGATTCTTTCCTTGAACAGCTGGTCAGCGAAGCCCGTGAAGTACAAGAACCTTGACGTCGGCATCACGCTGACGCAGCCGGCGGCCGAGCTCATCACCAGGCATCTCGGGCATCATGATGTCGACGAGGAACAGGTCAAACGGGCCCTTCGCGTCCACGACCGCCAGCGCGTCAGGACCGTCCGACGCCGACAAGACCTCGTAGCCGGCGCCCGTCAGCGCGCGTTCGGAAAACGTGCGAATCGATTCCTCGTCGTCGACGACGAGAACACGCGGCGCCGGTCGTTCGCTGGCTGCAGCCATCGGTGGAATTGTCGCTGACTCCGTCGCTCGCACAACAGAAAAACGTCAGGTTGTCCTGTCAGGCCAACTTGTTGTCCACGTTGTCGTTCGTGTGTACCTTCGTGTACTGCCCTGCCTCATGCAGGTCTCATCTCAACCTCAGCTTGACCCACGAAAACCGCCGCGCACGCAGCGAGCGCCGCGGTTACCGTGACAGGCGCAGGAATGATGACCTCAGCGGCCAGCCAGGGCGTTCCGGCGTTTCTCCATCTCCTCCGACACGGCATCCAGATCATCGCGGTCTTCCGGCCGCTCCCGAAGCACCAGGTCCCGCAACTCGAGGAGCTTCAAGTCCGTGCAGGCTTCAAGGAACCGGCGAGTGAATCCCAAGTGGTGTGAGTCACTCATGGGTGTGGCTCCGTTCTCGAACCGTCACCCGAGTGTGGCACCGTAGCCGGCGGTCGAAATGTTCAATTCTGCACAGTGGCGTCAATCGGCGGCGGATTCACTGAGAGCCGGCGTGATGGCAGGACCGTAGTAGTCTTAGGAAGCCGCCCGGGTAAATCGCACTGAAAGAGGATCACATGGCATCCACAACCACCACGACGCCACCGAGTCGCGAGTCGAAAAAGAAGCTGAAGCCGAAGCCGAAGACCGACCAGAAGTCGTGGCAGACTCGAAACGCGGCACGCAAGGACAAACAGACGGCGCACGCGGCGAAAGTGGCGGCGGACGCGGGGTCATGACATAGCCGGCGGCCTCGCTGTCGCGTCCGTTCTACGTTTTGCGTTTTGCGTTTTACGTTTGCGTTTTTCTCTTCCTGCCGCGCTCCCCCGACAGCGTTCTAGCCTGCCGTGGGACCGTGACTGTCGCGCAGTTGTTCTTTCACCTGGTACATGAACATGTCCGCGTGTTCGATCAGGGCCGCCCCATCCTGACCGTCCTCAGGATAGATACTGATGCCAATGCTCACCGTGATCTGGAGATCGTGCTGCGCGATGTGATACGGCTCCGTGACCACGGCGGTGATCTTTCCCGCCGCGACAGCCGCACCGCCGGCATCGTTCACGTCCGGCAGCAGGACAAGGAACTCATCGCCGCCGTGCCGGCTCACCGTGTCCGAGCTGCGAACACATGTCTGCAGACGTTCCGCAATCTCCTTGAGTAGTTGGTCGCCGACTGAGTGTCCCAGCGAGTCGTTGACCAACTTGAAGCGATCCACGTCCAGGAACAGGAGCGCGAATCGTTTCTCGTAACGGTGGGCCAGGGCAATCGTTCGGCCAAGCCGGTCGTTCAAGAGCAGACGGTTCGGCAATGCCGTCAGCGCGTCGTGCTGTGCCCTGCGCGACATCTGCCGCGCCCTCGCGCGCGCGACGCGCACGACCTGGTCGCTTTCCGCGCGCCGCGCTCGCGCACGCGTCGTTTCGGCGATCTGCGCTTCGTGACGAATGACACTGGCGCGCTTGCCTTCCGCGCGTTTGCGTTCGGACAGGTCGCGGATCGCACTGACGGCGAACTTCCCCTGCCTCGTCGTGAGCAGCGACAGTTGAATCTCGACAGCAATCTCGGTCCCGTCCTTCCGGACGCAGTAGAACTCTGGACCTGCGCCCATGGGACGGGGTTGGAGCTGGCCGAAGCAGTCCCCTCGAGAATGAAAGACCGCGCGATAGCGCGCGGGCATCAGGAGCTCGAACTGCTGTCCGAGCAGCTCCGCGCGCCGGTACCCGAACAGCTGCGCGGCCACCCCATTGAGCAGAACGATTTCGCCTGCCTCATTCGAGACCACGAACGCGTCGGGCGTGACTTCGAGCAGTTCCTGGACGGTGATGACGCTCGAATGGGACCGATTAGCCATTCTGCTCCTGGGTGCGTCGAGACAACTGTCGTCAACGATTGGTGAGTGGGTGCAAGGATGCAGGGATAGAACCGTATTCGGTGGGACTCTAACACGAAATGCAGGCCAAACTATTGGCCGATCAAGCTAACTTATTGCCCATTCGCGAGTGGTCGAGAGCGAGGCCTTCGGTGGGGCAGCACCGGGGTCAGGGGCCAGTGAGAGGACCGCGCGTATGTCCGAAAATACTCATCGACACGGCTTCAAGCAGTCCTTGCTTGCTGACAGGCTTGTCGATAAACGCCTCGTTTTCCCACAGCGTCGCTCGTTCCTTGAAGAGCCGGTCGGCGTAGCCCGTGAAATACAAGACCTTCGCGTCCGCGTTACGCTGGCGCAGCTGCCGGCCCAGTTCGTCGCCAGCCATCTCCGGCATCGAGACGTCGACGACGAAGAGAGCAAACGGACCCTTCGCGTCCGCGACGGCCAGCGCCTCACGACCGTCCGACGCCGACAGCACGTCGTAACCCGCGCCTTTCAGCGCGCGCACGGAAAAGATGCGAACGGATTCCTCGTCGTCGACGACGAGCACGCGTGGCGACATCGTGTGCACGCACCACGATATACCCCTTAGATGAGAGCGCGTTGCGAAATCGGCTCCTGGAAGGGGGCTCTTTGTGCCTCCTTGCGGCAGGTCAGGAGCAGTCGTGCCCGGAAGAATCGACCGACGAGCGGCAGGGCGCCGAGGCCGTGGAGCCTGGACGCCAGATACAGATAGTGAGCGAGATAGCGCACGGACACGTCCGCGAAGCCGCATTGCGCGAGGAGCTCCTGATGACGCCGGGCATCCCGCACGCCGACATGGCCTTCGACCTGCGTGAGAATCCCCCGCGCCTTGAAGCGCTCCATGAAGTACTCCGCGTTCGGCGTGTGCAGATACAGGGGGGCTCCCGGCTTGAGCGATCCGTGGATGGCGCTGAAGATCGTCACGAACTGGTCGTCGTAGATATGCTCCGAAAAATCCAGCGCGAACCCCGCGTCGAACTCGTTCGGATGCTGCGCGCAAAAGGCGACGATGTCGGCGCACTGGAACGTGCCGTTTCTGATGCCGCGTTCGTCACGCCGTCGCTCGGCGGCGCGCACGAACGCGTCGGAGAAATCCACGCCGACGTACTCGCGCACCCGCGGGCTGATGACCTCGAGCAGCACGCCGTTGCCGCACCCGAAGTCGGCCACGATCTCATGACCGGACAACTCGAAGAACGGCAGCATGCGCCGTATCCGCTGGACGCGTGGGGGTCGTACTGGTCGACGTAGCTCTGATCGTAAATCGCGAGCAGCTCTTCTTCGGAGTGACGGCCCGCGCGGCGCCTGGCGATCATGTTGCTCGACTCTAATATAGGCCCGGCGGACGCTCGCCAGGGCGGTTCGAGTCAATAGGTCTCGGGATTGTGGTTCCTGCCGTGGCAGGTCAGATAGCATCGGCCTCTTCCCGTACCCGTCTGATCCCATCGCAGAATGCCGCCGCTGCTCGGCGTGACGAACCGCTTGTCGAAATTGATCAGATGCGCGTTGTTCGTGGTGGTGCCCTGCGCGCTGCTGATGCCGTGCGGGTCGTGGCAAATCGAGCACGACGCATTCTCATTCCGAATGTGCCGGTCGTGCTCGCGGCACGAGGCGTTGCTCAAGCACGATCGTCCGGTCGTGGCACTTGTAGCAGAGCGCGTAGGTCGCGGCGCTCTCGGTCGTGTTCGAGTTGTCCATGTCGTAGCGGCCCGCCAGCAGGTGCTTGAAGCTCGAGCCGTGCGGCCCGGACGGTCCGGTGCCCGGGCGTCGGCGCCTTGGGGCCGGTGTCGTTGTCGTGACAATCCGTGCAGGTGATGATGCTGCGTCAAGCGTCCACGGCGCCTTGAGGCTCGGCGCCGCCGTCGCCCGCGCCGCCGCCTCGACCGGGTGAAACGAGACGGCCGTCGAGTCGAACTGCAGCCGCTTGTTCCACTGCGGCGCCTGACGCGAGGGGTACGGCGGGTACGGCGCCCCGCCGCCCTGCGGCATGTTCGCCGAGTCGGCGTGGCACTTGAAGCAGATCTCGTACTCGTTCACCGACGGCGGCGAGCCCGGTCGGCAGCACCAGCGCGTTGTTCCGGTTGACGCCCCACACGCCGGCCACCTTGCCCGGAACCCTTCGGCGCCGTCGCGGTCAGCGCATAGCTGGCGTGCGAGTTGTGGCAGTCTTCGCACTCGGCGTGCCGCGGCGGTCGCCGCCGAGACTTCCGGCAGCGGATGCGACGCGCTGGTCGGCGACTCCGACGCGTCGTGCACCGACGGCGTGACGGCTGTAGGTCGGATGGACGTAGGCCTTCGTGAACTCGGTCTGGATGTTCCGGCCGATGGCCGTCGTGCCGTGGCACTGCTGACACGTCAACTCCTCCAGCGCCTTGAGCCCGCGCTGGCGCCACGGTCGCGGTGTGCGGCTTGTGGCAGCTCTCGCAGCCGTTGGTGGCCACGGTCGTGTACCCGGTGTGCGCGCCCTGCGCCGCCGCGTACGCCTTGGTCGACGTCATGTGCGTGCTCGGGTTCGACGTCCAGTACTGCTTGTTGTGGCACGCCACGCACAGGCCGGACGCCGAGTTGCTGGCCACCAGGAACTTCTTCGTGGTCGGATCGATGTCCATCTGGTGCGGGTCGTGGCACGTCCGGCACTGAATCTGCCCGTTCTGGTCGAGCTTGACCGGACTCGACGCCGGCGGGTTGACGATCTGCGGTCCGGTCGACGGGCACGAACGAGATCGGATGATCGTCGCCCAGGTTCGTGCCGAGCGATGAGGGCCCGGTCAGCTTGCCGCCCGACAGGCCCTGCATCGTGATCTGGCCCGCGCTCATCGTGCTGCCGATCGCCACGGTGCCGTCGTGACAGCTCATGCAGAGCTTCGACGAACCGGTCGGCACACCAGCCGCGGCCGCCATCGTGCTGCTCGTGTAGGGCGTGTAGCTGACGCCGGACAGCGTCTGATTCCACAGCGGCGTGGCCGGATTCGCGTTGTGCGGCGTGTGACAGAAGATGCAGATCTCGGTCACCGTCGACGGACTTGACGGGCCCCGGGCCGCCGCTCGACAGGTTGTGCTTGTTGGTCGGCGAGGTGACCATCACCTGGGCCGGCGCCGAACGAGGGCAGCAGCGCCACGCGCAGACAAGCGCAAGCGCGCCAGGCGGCCGTTCTCACGGGCGCTCCCCGAGATACTCGAACATCTGGACTCGCCGGTTCGCCGCGTCGGCGACATACACGATGTCGTTGACGATCGAAATGCCGGACGGCAGCCAGAACTGACCGTCACCGAAGCCCGAGCCGCCGAACGCCAGCAGCAGCCTGCCCGTCGTCGTCGAAGATCTGCACGATGTCGTTGAGCCCTTCGACGACGTAGACGTGGCCGGCGCTGTCGACGGCGACGCCTTTCGGTTTGTCGAAGTCGCCGGAGCCGTCGCCCAGACGGCCGAACGTCCGCAGGGGCCGACCGGTCGCGTCGAAGACCTGCACGCGGAAGTTCATCGCGTCGGTGACGAACAGGCGACCGTCCGGGGCGCGGGCGATGTTGGTCGGGAAATTGAACTGGCCCGGCGCGTCTCCACGGGACCCGAAGGTCTCCATCACGGCGCCCGTCGAGGCTGACGACGACCACGCGGTGCTTCAGCGTGTCCGACGACGAACAGACGGTCGCGCCGCCGCGGCGATGCCGGTCGGACGCGCGAACCCGTCCTTCGGCCCGAGCGCCCACTGCGTTCGACCCTTCGGGTCCAGGCACAGCAGACGGCCCGAGGCCGAGTCGGTGACGAACATCCGGTTCGCCGGCGAACGCGATGCCGACGAGCGAGGCCGCGTCGACTTTGATCGAGGAGTAGCCGGACTTCTCGAGGTTGTAGACGTGAATGAGTCCGCCGACGCGTATCGGCGACGTAGATCCGCCGGTCCGGACCGACAGCGATACCGTATGGCTGCGACATCGACGGCGGGGCATCGCCGCCGGTCAGCGCGCTGACGAACCGGGAGAAGAGCGAGGGGCGCCCACGAACGGCGGCCGGGTTGAGCGTCCTGAGGAACCTGATCCGCGCCGGCTCGGGCGGCGGCGGCCATGTCGGGCGGCTACCGACGGCATTCGCCCGCCGCGATGAACCGGCCGCGCCCTGCGCCCGCGGCGTCGCGACCGACAGCAGCACCGCGACGGCGACGAACGCCACCACGGCCGGCGTCAGGTCGGTGAAAGCACGCCTGCGTGTCATCGCAGCCTCACGCCAAACTGTCTGATGAGGCTGATCCGGATCTGATGGCCGCGGAAGTTGTCGGGGTTGGGCATCAGCGCGTATTGCAGCAGGCTCGTCGACGTGGCGATACTCGGCGGCGACGCGAAAGGCTCTCAGGCGATACTCCAGCCGGCCGAGGGCGCTCAAGCCTTCCTGCGTGTAGCCGGTCTTCGAGGCGGACGCGAACTCGCTGCGAATCCACGCGGACGCCTGGAGCCGCGCCATCACCGCGAGCTGGCTGCCCACGCTCCAGAACAGCGCACGGTCGCGCCCGATGCCGATGGCGTTCGCGTAGTCGTTGACCAGGCCGCCGGCCGACGCCGTGATCTGGCTCTGGCGCCACACGCGAAACGACACCGACGATGAGAAGGTCTTCTGCAGGTTCGCGGCGAACGTGAGGCCCGCGCCCCGCGTAATGCGCAGCTGCTCGGCGTTGGTGGAGAGCGACGCTCTGCTGCCGAGCGTGTCGATCGACGCCCGGACCCGCTCGCTGTCGTAGTTCCCGTAGTCGAGAATCGCGTCACGGTTCATCACCCGCTCGTAGCCCGCGCCAAGACCCAGCCACCTCATCGTCGACGAGAGACTCGCTTCCCTCGACCACGATTCGGTGCCGCCTCTCAAGCCTTCCGGGGTCGTGTTCGAGCCGACGCCTCGAGTGAGGCTGGCCGTGCCGTTCAGCCACCGTCCGCCGGCCTGATAGGCGATGCCGGCCACGCCGCTGCGCGTCACCACCGTGACCGGAGTGATGCCCAGCATCTGCCCGCGCGTGCCCCAGACGCCGGTGCCGGTGAGCGTCAGCCCGCGGACGACTTCGGCGCTGGTGAAGGCCGTCGCCAACGCCGCGGTCGTCGTCGCCAGCTCGGAGGCCTGTTCGTCGACGTTCCCGCTGAAGCGAAACGAGAAACGACCGCTGGGCTCGTAGCTGTAACTGCCCATCGCGTATCGGGCGGACGCATTGCTGATCGACGGGGGCGGCGTGTACGGACCCGTCGGGCTGTCGATGATCGGGTGCAAATTCCGAGCGCGCGAACGTGTCGCGCTGGCCGCCGTGCGCGGTGAACCTGTTGTGGTCGGTCGCGCTCATGTTGAAGTCGTAGTCGAGATTGTTGAGGCGCTGGTCGAACACCTGGGACAGGACGTTCGTGAACCTGCGTGCGCTGATATCGGAGCGACTGCCTGACGCGCGCCGTGTCTTTCGTCACTCTGGCGTTGAGGTCGCCGTCGTCCTGCTCCGAGCGGTAGCCGCCGCCATCAACGATCGACGTGCCGCGCCGGTATTCGAGCTCGACCTGCGGGCAGGTTCTCCATCGCGAGGCCGCCAGCCGAGGCTGAGCGCCCTGTTCCGCGATCGAAAGTCGAGCGGCGGCGCCCCCGACGGCGCGATCATGCCGCTGCGAATCGGATTCGAAGGCCCCAGGTCGCCCGAGGAATCGCTCGTTGTGCGGGTGGTCTCGAAGTGAAAACGGAAAGACACTCGACCGGAAACAGCGACAGCGCCCACCTTGTAGCCGATGTCACCCTGGTGTCCTTCCTGATCCGGCTGAGCGCGTCCCTCCTGCGCCCAGGCTGTTCGTGCGAAACAAGGCCCTGGCCGTCGAACTTGACGATGCGCGGATCGAACAGCGCGGACGAGTACCCGAGCGAGTAGTTCTGCCAGAACGAGCTGTTCTCGTTCGACTGGCCGTTGGTCGTGCCGGCGTTTCTGGACACGGTCCACTCCGCGCTACCGTCCGATCGTCTGCGCGAGCGACCGGGGCCGGCAACAGCGCGACGGCGCACGCCAGGGCGCCGGAGCGTCGGATCATTGCATCGGCTCGGCAAAGACGACCTCGGCCCTGGCGCGCAGTCCGGCCATCCACGCATCGTTCAGTTCCGTGCAGCGCTTCGCCGCGAGGTCGCTTCGCAGGCTCGACGCGGACCTCGCCGAACGTCCTCTTCTGCGGGGGACGAACTTCGGAGACGCGAATGATGTGGTAGCCGTACAGCGTCTCGATCGACGCCGCTCGGCCGTCCAAGCCGGCAGATCCTTCGCGACCTGCTCGAAGGCGTCGGTGAGGCTGCCGCGATGGACGAATCCCATGTCGCCGCCTTTGGATCCGGCTCGGATCGGTCGAATACTTCAGCGCCGTCTCTTCGAAGGACGCCCCCGCCGCGATGCTCCCGCAGAGCCTCGTTCGGCGCGGGACTTGGCAGCCGCCCACTGCGCGGCGGTGCTGCTCGGATCGACGCCGACCGTGATCGCATAGATGTGGAGCTGCTCCGGTTCGACGAAGCGATCGGGGTTCGCCTTGAAGAAACGCAGCGGCCTCCTCTTCGCTGACCGCGCACTTCGCCGTGACGACCACGTCGTGGGCTTTTGCGATCGTCAGCGCCCGCCGAATCTCCCGTCGCGCATCGGCCACGCGTCGAACCGGACCGGCCGAGCGCCTCTTCGAACTTCCGCGTGCCGCCGTACGTCTTGCCGCCTGCGTCAGCCGGGCGTCGACGTCGGCGGCTGGAACCGTGATCCCGCGGCGCACGCCGTCCTGGTACGCCAGCTCGTCGTCGACCAGCTGTCTGGACGGCCTTCTGGCGGATGGCGGCCATCTTCTCGGCGCTGACGTTGCGGTGAAACGATTCCGACGGGATCAGCGCGCCGACAGCGGCATCGAGTCGATCGCTCATGAGCCGTACGCCGTTGACGCGCACGACCTCGTGCGGGACCGCCCGCGCCGATCCGGCGACGGCATGCGACGCGACCGCCCGCTGCGCGGCGGCAGCGCCGCGGCCACCATCGAGCGCAAGAAGGACGCCAGCGTTTCATGAGAGCCGGACGAAGGGCGGCCGGCGTGGTGCAGCCGGCCGCCTATCCGGACTACTTGTTGTGGCAGGCCTTGCACATCTGGCTTCCCGTGTTGGCCTGGCGCAGGAAGCCGCCGTTGGTTCCGTTGAGCGAGTTGTTGTGCGCGTCGTGACAGCTCGCGCACTCGACGGTGGCGTTGGCCGTGGACGTCCCGTAGAGGGGCAGCTGGCCGCCGGCGCCGTTGACGTAGATCCTCGCGCCGACCTGGGTGATCGGCGTGTAGTGGCTCGGATCAGCGGTCAGCGCCGTCTGGTAGACGATGGCCACCGGGTGATCGTTTCGAAGGTCGGAGCCGAGGAACGGCAGGCCGCCGCTCATCACGTTGGCGGTGCCGCCCGTGCCGTTCGAGTACGTCGCCTTCCTGTTCGGACCCGCGGTGAAGGCGACGCTCCCGCCGGTCGGCGCGGTGCCGAACGGCAGGCCGTTCACGTTGGTGACCACGTCCATGGCGATCGTGCCGTCATGGCAGCTCATGCACGCGCCGGAAATACCGGCCGCGACGCCCGGCCGGCGTCGCCACCGACTTGCTCGTCGAGCTCGTGTAGACCTGATACGCCGCGCCGGTCGGACTGCTGCGGTTCCACAGCGGCATGTTGGTCGATCCGCTGTGCGGCACGTGGCAGAACACGCACGTCTGCCCGTTGATCGTGGCGTTGCTGTTGCGCACGGCCGAACCGTTGCTGAGATCGTGCGGCCCGCCGGCGATCGTGGCCGTGAACTGCGCGTACCCGGTCGAGGCCGCCATCAGCACCGCCATGCCCGCCAAGACAAGTGCCTTCCTCATTTGCTCGCTCCCTCCTGCGTCACGGCCTCGATCGCCAGCCCGCACGTATTGAAAGACCTGAACCCGGGAATTCCCCTGATCCGCGACGTAGATGCGATCGCGCTCGTCGATGTAGAGCCCGGCGGGCAGGAAGAACTCTCCCGGGCTCGCGTCCGCCCGCGCCGACAAACAGCAGCAGCTGTCCCGCTCGTCGAAGATCTGAAAGTTGTTGAAGGATGCGTCGATGACGTAGATGTGACCCTCGCTGTCGACGCCGATGCCCTTCGGCCGGTTGAGGCATCCCGGCGCGTCGCCGAGCGTGCCGAACGTCGTCACGAACTCGCCGTCCGCGTCGAAGATCTGAATGCGGAAGTTCAGCGTGTCGGTGACGTACAGCCGTCCGCCGGCATCGACGGCCAGGTTCGTCGGGAAGTTGAACTCGCCAGGCTCCGATCCGCGCTTCCCGATCGTCCGGACCGGCGTTCCGTCCACGGTCGAGTAGCTGAGGATGTGATGCCTGGCGGCGTCGGCGACGTAGAGGCGTTTGTTCACGCGATCGACGGCGAGGCCGGATGGGCTCGCCAGCTCGCCGTCGTGGCCGATGGCCATCGGCAAGACGTCCGTCGGGCGCGTAGCCGAACACGCGCTTCATGGTGCCGTCGGCGACGAAGACCGTGCCCTCGGTCGTCGACGGCGACGCCGATCGGCTTGACGAGGCGGCCGGCGCCGCTCTCGCCGACGAAGCTCACGGTCTTCGCGTCCGTGTCGAACGCGAACACGCGTCGCGCCGCCGTGTCCGCGACGTACAGCCGGCCGTCCGGCGACACGGCGATTCCGTACGGCTTCATCATCACGTCGGATGACTGATTGGCGCGAGTCCGCCGCGCCGAGCAGCATCGCCGCGAACCTCGACGGCTTCTTCGCGCGGCTTGAAGTCGTCGACACCGCGATACGTCGTGAGATAGCGGATGCGCGGCTGTTCGGGCGGCAGCGGCCACGTGAGCTGCGGCGGCGCCGCGACCGGCGTTCTTGCCTTTCGCGGCTTTCTTGTTTCCCTCGGCGATAAGCGCCGGCTGCGCCCGCCAGGACGTACACGGCGATCGTCATGCCCCAAACGATACCCGTGCGTGGTTGCTGGCTGCGCGCATCGCGCCAGACGAAGGCAACAACCGATCCAGCTCTCGCTGGCCAGCGCGCGATCGCGCGTAAATCATGGTGTCTTGAGAAGATCACGACATCATTCGCCTCGTCCAGCTGCGAACGATCTGGCATGGACACTCCACAAGACTGCACGTGCTCGAACACTTCGGTGATTGCTCCACCGGTATCGCCTTTGCACCAGATGCGGCGCATCGCGCGAGGACGGCCGGAGTCTTGGACCGGCCGGTCGCGAAGTACTCTACACACTCGACCGATGTACGTTACACATTCGGCGCCGCCGTCTGTTCTCGCTTTCGTCACGACGATTCACCTCGCGCTCGTCGTGCTGCGCGCGCATCGGAACTCCGGCAGGCCGGGCGTTTCAGTTTCGTCACGCTGGTTTCAATTCTGTTCGCCGCGTCGCCGTGGCTGATGTCGTCGCCGCTCGGACTCATCGCCGGATTCGCCGTGCACGCCGGGTGGTTCGCCGCGTGCGAGCGCCTGCTCGTGACGCCGGCGGCGCCAACCGCAGAAGCGCGCCGGCCGCTCCGCGCCGCGCCCGTCGCGCGGCCGGCCGGAATCGCACAGATGGCTCGCAAGCCGCGCCAATTCGTGCAGACGCCGGTGATGGCGATCTTCGACGAGACGCCCGACATCCGGACCTTCCGCATGGCGCGACCGGACGGATTCGAGTTCAAGGCCGGACAGTTCCTCACGGTCCGCGTTCGCGCCGACGGCAAGGAGCACGTCCGCTGCTACTCGATCAGCTCGCCGCCCGGGGCGCGCGGCCATCTCGAAATCACCGTGAAGCGGCTCGGCCTGGTGTCGGGCGCGCTGCACGCGACGTCAGGCCGGGATCGATGCTGTCGGTCGAGCGCCCGGCCGGCGCGTTCGTCTACCCGGCAGGCGAAGACCGGCCGCTCGTGCTCATCGCCGGCGGCGTCGGGATCACGCCGCTGATGTCCATGCTGCGCCACGCCATCGACGCGGAGCCGACGCGGCCCGTCACGCTCTTCTACTCGGTGCGAACCGTCGAGGACATCGCCTTCCGCGACGAGATCCGGTTGCTCGATCGCCGCCACGACCACTTCCGGGCGTTCATCGCCATCAGCGACGGCCCGGCCGGCCCCGGCTTCTTCCCGGGACGCATCGACGAAGCGCTGCTCAGCGGCCATGGTGCCCGACATCGCACACGCGATCAATCTGCGTGTGCGGACCGCCAGCCGATGCTCGACGCGATGTCGGCGCTGCTCACGTCGATGGGCGTTCCGACAAGCAGCAGATCAGCTTCGAGATCTTCCAGGCGGCCGTCGCGGCGAGCGGCGGGCCGGCTCGCAGCCGGCCGAGGCCGCGCCCGACCGACGACGGATCCCACGAGGTGCAGTTCGACAAGAAGCGGCGTCACGGCGCGAATCGACGCCAGACAGACCGTGCTCGAGGCGGCCGAAAGCTGCGGCGCCGCCATTCCGTCGCTGTGCCGCGCCGGCGTCTGCGGCACCTGCCGCACGCGCGTGTGAACGGCGACGTGCGACTGCGCCTCCCAAATGCTCGACGAACAGGATCGCCGGGACGGCTTCGTGCTGCCCTGCGTGCACGAAGGCCAAGAGCGACTGCACGGTCGACGCCTGAGCCGGGCACACCATGGACGCGACGCGCACTCTCGAACGGCCGGCCGCGGCGGCGTCATCAGCGCCCGGCCAAGGCGCTCGGCCACGTCCTCGTGCTCGTCCGCGCTCGCGGCCGCGGCCTTCGCCGCCTTCGTCCTCATCGGCCTCGACGGCTGGACCTACTACACGCACGCCGCCGCGGTCCGCGGCTACACCAAGGCGCACCAGCTGCTGCGTCCCGCCGGACGGGCCGGGCACCTGTTCGGCGTCGGCGGCTTCGTGCTGATGCTGGTGCCCGGTGGCGTACTCGGTCCGCAAGAAGGTGCGCCGGCTTCCGGGACGTCGGCCGCATGAAGACCTGGCTCGAAGTCCACGTGTTCTGCGGCATCGTCGGGCCGGTGCTGGTGACGTTCCACACCTCGTTCAAGTTCAACGGCATCGTGTCGGTCGCCTACTGGTCGATGGTGGCGGTCGTCCTGTCCGGCTTCGTCGGCCGTTATCTCTACGTGCGGATTCCGCGGAGCATCCGCGGGCACGAGCTGACGCAGGCCGAGCTCGACGCGCGAGCGCTCGAGCTGAGCCGCGAGCTGGCCGCCGCACAGCTGCCAGACACGGATGCTCGCGGACATCGAGGCGTTCGAGCAGCCGCGTGACTCCCGCGCACGACCGGCCGTCGTATCTCGCGCTGTTCCTCGGCGAGATTCGCATGCGTCGCGAGATCGGACGGCTTCGGCGCGACGATCGCGCGGCACGGCGCCGCGGCCGAACTGGGCCACGACGCGATCGGGCTCGCCGCCGAGCGGGCGACGCTCGCGCGCCGCATCGCGTACCTGACGAAGACGAAGCGACTGTTCGACCTGTGGCACGTCTTCCACATGCCCCTTGTCTACATCATGTTCGCCATCGTCGTCGTGCACGTGGCCGTCACGATGTACATGGGATATGTGCCGTTCAGGGACTGACGGCGCCCGCGGAATCCGTGCGCGTGGCTGACTGGTCATGCGTCCGGGCGCTGCTCGCTCGTGGCGGTCGTTCTGTCGGCTGCGACGACGGCCGCGCGCGCCGGACAGCTCGGCTCTCTCGTGTCGCCCGGCCCGCTCGCCAAAGCGCACGCGGCCCTCGAGGGCGGCACGAAGTGCCAGCAGTGCCACGAGGCCGGCCGCAAAGTCACCGCGGCGCGCTGCCTGACGTGTCACAAGCCGATCGCCGATCGAATCGCCAGGAGCACCGGCGTCCATCGCAACGCGAAGGACTGCGTCGTCGTGCCACGTCGAGCACGCGGGTGTCGATGCCGAGCTGCGCCACATCGACGTCGCGCACGTTCAATCACGCCGCCGAGACCGGGTTTCGCGCTCGACGGCCAGCACGCGCAAGGCGCGCGACCAACTGCGCGGCGTGCCACAAGACGCGATCGTTTCTCGACGCCCGGCCGGCGTGCAGC
This sequence comes from uncultured Acidobacteriota bacterium, assembly GCA_963755195.1. GTDB lineage: Bacteria > Acidobacteriota > Vicinamibacteria > Vicinamibacterales > CAVVIG01 > CAVQJU01. The sequence goes on from CAVWIZ010000008.1 coordinate 790,496, forward strand.
ACGTGCCACGCCGACGTCCACAAGGGAGCGCTCGGAACCGACTGCACGCGCTGCCACTCGACGAAGGTCGCCTTCAAGCAATCGCGCACGCAGTTCGATCACACGACGGCCCGCTTCCAGCTGACCGGCGCGCATCGCGAGGTCGCGTGCGCGTCGTGCCACAAGACCAGCGCGTTCCGCGGCGTCGAGTTCGCGACCTGCTCGGCTCGTGCCACACGGATCCGCACCGCAAGAAGTTCGGCGCGACGTGCACGTCGTGCCACACCACCGAGAAGTGGGACACGCGAAGCGTGGATCACGCGAAGACCGATTTCCCGCTGGTCGGTGCGCACACGCAGGTCGCCTGCGCGAAATGCCACCAGTCGCCCACGATGACGACGCCCGTCCAGTTCGACCGGTGCGCGGCCTGCCACGTCAACGTGCACGAGGAGAGCGTCAAGGACGACTGCCGCGCGTGTCACTACGCAGACGACGTTCACAGGTGCCTCGTTCGATCACGCCGCCAGGACGGGGTTCGCGCTGGACGGCAAGCACGAGGGCCTGGCGTGCCGGAAATGCCATACGGACATCTCCGCCGCGAGACGTGCCGCTCGTGCGCAAGGTCGTCGACTATCGCGGCGCGCAACGTGAGTGCATCGCCTGTCACGGCGAGAAGGATCCGCACAAGGGCGAGTTCGGCCGAACCTGCGACTCGTGCCATCGGCCCGACGACGTTCAAGCGTCAAGGACTTCAAGCACCCGCGCGCACCGGCGCTTCTTCGCCGGCCAGCACGAAAAGCTCACGTGCGCGCAGTGCCACGTTGCCGGCAAGGCTCTCCGGCCCGTTCGAACGGGTGCGTCCGCGGTTCCCTTGTCGTCCTGCGTCTCGTCCGCCGCGTCGGACCGCCAGTGCGAGCGCGCCGACAATGGAGTGCGCCTCGTGCCACATCGACGTGCACCTGGGTCAGGTCGGCATGGCGTGCGAGCGATGCCACGGGTCGACGGCGTCAAGTTTTCCGCGGTGAGAGTTCTCCCACGACGAAAGCCGTTTTCCGCTCACGGGCAAAGCATCAGGGAATCGAGTGCGCGAAGTGCCATCGGACCGAGACGCGAGCGTTTCCGTCGGGAACGGGCGCGGCCGTGCTGCTCAATCCCGTCGACACGAGGTGCCAGACGTGTCACAAGGATCCGCATTTCGGGCAGGTGGACGCGCGATGCGAAACGTGCCACCAGACCGCGACGTTTGCGTTGACGTCGTTCGTGCACCAGGGGATGGACGACTTCTTCGGCGGTTTCCACGAGAAGTACGCCTGCAAGGACTGCCACAAGACGGAAAACCGGGACTACCCGGCCGGCCGGGGAACGGCGTGCGCTTTCTGGTCGGCCGCACGTGCGCGGCGTGCCATCGCGGATTCTGAGCGGCCTACTGGCTCTTCACCTGACGCTCTTTGGGGATCCGGAGCCGGCGCCGGGGCCTCGGCGTACTTGATGTACGGCATCAGCGGCGTGACGGCCAGCGGCACCTTCTCGCGAATCGACGCGAGCGGCACGGCCGGCGATCGGTCGAGCACCAGACGGCCGCTCCACGGATCGACGACGATCCGCGCGCCGAGCGGCAGGGCGGCGATCTGATCGAGGCTCTCCGGCGACAGCGCCGGCGCCTGGCGCATCAGCTCCGCCATCCTGAGCACCTGGCCGCCGTCGGCGATGCGGTCGCCGATGTGGGACAGAATGAGCATGCGGAGCGGCTTCGCGCGCTCGGCGACGACCCGAAGGAACAGCCCGGCGTTGGCCAGCTTGTCCTTGTAGGGCGACTGCCTCAGCAGCTCGATCACCTTGTCGTCCGCGGCGGCTTCCTCGCGGGCGTGTGACGGAACTGCAGCGTCTGCAGCAGCTCCGCGTCGCCCACCATCAGCCGATCGGCAAAGGCGAACTTCGTGTCGATCAGCGCGATGCCCGAGCACGACGTGACCGAGCTCGTGCGCCAGCATCATGGCCAGGCTGGCCTCGTCCGGCAGCACGTCAATCAGCCCCCGGCTGAGCACAATCGTGTGGCCGACCGTGAACGATTCGAGCGGCGACGTCAGCAGGATCCGGCACTGCAGCGGACGTTCGAGCGCCAGATGGTTGGAGACGACCAGGTTGTTCAGGACGGTCTCGAGAATCTGTCCACGTCGCCGGCCGGCGCGAGCAGGCCCGATCTTCTCCAGCCGATCGATGACGTTCGATTCGGCTTCCTGCTCCCAGCGCCGCTGGCTGAGCACCGGCGACAGCTGGCGCGGTAATTCGGTCGTGTCGGTGACGGCTGGGCTCGTCGATCAGGATCGTCGCGAGCTGCTCGGTTCGCTCGGCGCCCTGCGCTTCGTAGCCCCAGATCCGCACCTGGCTCTTGAAGCGCGGCCTGCTGCCTGACGACCGCGCGCCGTTCAGGTCTGTCTCTTCGAGGTACAGGTACGACGGAAGCCACACTCCCGGCAGCACGTTCGCGCGCCAGCCGTCCACGTGGAACGACAGCGTCCTGCGGAAGAAGCGTGGACAGCGTCTGGTCGGTGCTGCGGTTGATGCCGTTGAATCGGACGATGTTGTAGTCGCGATCGTCAACCCAAATGCGCCCGGAGAACCCGTCCCGACCATCTCGAAGCGGCTTGACGTCGAGCACGAAGCAGCGGGCCTCGCCCAGAAACTCCCGTCGCACGAACGTGAACTCGTAGCGGCTGCGCTCCATCAGATGCCAGTCGGGGGCCGCCATCGCCGCAAAACCGTCAGGCAGGTACTGGGTGCCGGCGCCGCCGGCAGCCGCGACGCGAAGCTTCTCGCCTTCTTCGCCTGACTGAGCTGCCGCAGCTGCGGCGCGTCTCCGAGGTGAAACTGACCGAGGAAGTACTCGTCTTCGGTCGGCACCCACCCGAGCTGCTCGTCAAGCGCCAGGTTCTGGATGTACACCTCGATCAGCGGGTGATACATCCGCATCCGCACCACGACCCCACTCTCCGACTGGTTCATGCGATCGACGATGTCGTTGATCCTCGCCTGGACGTCCGCGAGAAGGTGTGGACTGCCCGCGGACGGCGGGCGCCAGCGTCAGAAGGATCACGAACATCGCTGAAAGGGACAGACGCACGCATGCACACCTCTATGACAGTCGGAATTGGACGTGAACGGTGGCTCTGAAATCGACGGGGCTGCCGTCGGCTCTGGCCGGACGGAATCGGACTCTTTCGGTGGCGCGGGTGGCGGCCTCGTCGAGACCATGACCGAGGCCGGCCAGAACGCCCAGCACGCGTACCTCACCCGATGCGGAGAATTCAACGTCGAGCGTGACCTGGCCTTCGATCTTGAGTGCCTTCGCTTCGTCCGTGTACTCGGCGCCGGCTTGAAGATGATCTCGACAGGCGTATCGATCCGCTTGTGTTGCGCGACGGCCTGGACCTTCGTTGAGGCCGGTGGGTCAAACCCGGCGGAACGCACACCACCGGCGCGATCATCGCGTGCCACTCGACTCGGTTCGGCGCTTCCGAAACCCGCAAGCGCAACGGGTCGAGCCCGCGCCTCGGCCCCTCGCTTGACCGGACTCTCACGTCTCGCATCGAAAGTGCCGACGACCTCGCTCACGCGGGTGTTGGCAGCGGTATCAAGCGATGCCGCAACGGGCTGCGGCAATGGCAGCGCCTGCGCGACATTCGACACGTCCAACTCGGCGACGACGAAAGGGGATGGGGGCTCGAGCTCGGGAGCTTCCGCGCGTATCGGCGCAGGTTGCGTGCCGCGGCGCCGGAACGGCGGGCTCGGACAGGACGTCAACGGCTGCCTCAGGTACGTCGGGGCTGAACGTCAGATGGGTGACATAGCCGGTTGGCGACGTCGGCCTCTCGACCGTGCTCCGCGGGACCACGCCGGCCGCTCCGATGGCCACAGCCATATGCAGCCCAAGGCTCGATCGCCACGCCGAAGCGAACGGCGAACGAAGGGCGCCGGGACGACTCGCAGGACAAAACTGGTCTGAGAATTACAAAGGCGACCACGGAACCTCAATCGGGTGCGCGAACGGTTGAGACTCCAGGGAGGACGCAATTGTGGTGCCGGGAGACCGCTACATCCTTGATAGTCGTGACAGGGCCCGGCGAAGCCGGCGAAACGCTCCCAGCATCTCCGCGTACGAGAAGTTGGCGTTGCGTCCGCTCGGATTCGGCAGCACGAACACGCGCGCGCCCTCGAGGCAGCTCGCGCTGAAGGCCGAGGCGTACCGGCAGTCCGCGCCTGATCGAACAAAGACGCTGGAACACGCGTCACACCGACCAGCGCGACGATCGGCGGCTGCGCAGCGGCCGACCTTGCGGCGCAGCGCTGCGCGCGCCGGACGACGAACTCTTCCGGCAGCAGCGTGTCGATGCCCGGCGTCGCCCGCGAGACGAGGTTCGTGATGCCGAAGCCCCACTCGGGCAGCCGGTCGTCGTCTTCCGGGCCGATCGGTTCCGGCACGAGCCGTGATTCGTGCAGGAGCTTCCAGAACCGGTTCGAGTAGCCGGCGAAGTGATGACCGATCGCCTCGGATCGAATGCCCGGATTGATCCCGACAAACAGCACCCGCACCGCCAGGCTCGATCCGATCGCGCAGCATCTCTCTACAATCTGGCAATCATGAACTGGCTATTCAAGGAAGAACCGGCGCAACTACAGCTTCGACGCGCTGGTCAAGGACAAGACAGCCGTCTGGAGCGGCGTGAAGAATCCGCTGGCGCAGAAGCATCTCCACGCCGTCAAGAAGGGCGACGCATCTTCTACTACCACACCGGCAACGAGAAGGCCGTCGTCGGCATCGCGAAGGCGCTCGGCGACGCGTACGACGATCCGAAAGACCGGAGCGGCAAGCTGGCGGTGGTCGACGTCGGGCCGGTGAAGAAGCTCGCCGCGCCCGGTGACGCTCAAGCGAGATCAAGGCCGACCCCGCGTTCAAGGACTTCGCGCTCGTGCGGATCTCGCGGCTCTCGGTCATGCCGGTCAGCGATCGCACGAGTGGCGCAATGGCGGCCATCCGCCAGAAGCTCGCGACTACTTCGTTCTCCTTGAACCCGGCGGGCACGGCGACGTCCGCGGCGGCGACATCGGGCGTGACCTTCAGCACCTCGTGTCGTGCTGGTCATGAACGTCGCACGCTGCTTGCTGACTCGTCGCCTTCGACCTTCTTCTTGGCCGTCGCGCTTGGCGAACCCGCCAATCAGGCCTCCGACTGCCGCCCGACGCGGCGTCCGACTTGGCGTCGCCCTGGTTCTGGCTCTGCTTCGCCTCTTCCGCCATCTGCTCGGCCGACTTCACCGCCGTCGGCGTCGTCGTCGTCAGGATGGCGGTGCCGTCCATCTTGACGCCCTCGGCGGCCATCTTGCGACCGCGGCGTCGCTTCATCATCGGGTAGAGCGCCATCGACCGCGGCCATCTGCTCGGCCGACACGCCCTCGATCATCGATCCGTAGAGCTTCTGCGCGTAGCGCATGTCGAAGTCGGCGATTTCCTTCATCGCGGCAATCTTCGGCGCCAGCCACATGTCGGCGGTCAGCACGAGGCCGCCGCTCTCTTCGAGCGTCTTGCCTTTTTCGCGGACCGTGATCGTCATGACCACTTGGTGCGTGTCGAAGCCGTTGATGGTCTTCTTCTGGCCGGTGTTCTTCACGTCGAAGTCGACTTCCATCTGGTTCTCGCTCTCGGCCGGTGTCTTCGGCGGCCTTCGCGCGCCTGCTCCTTGCGCGCTTCTGCTGCCGCCTTCTTGCCGCGGCCTCTTCCATCCGGCGGCGGAGCTCGGCGAACGTCGTCGACCTTGTAGGACTTCTTCTTCATGTCGAGGTCGTAGATCTTCTCTTCGCGCAAGGTCGATGATTTGGCCGCGTCGTGTCGTTCAGCGTCGCCTTGCGGTCGCCCTTGACGGCGACCGTGGACGTCACGCCTTCGCGGGCGCGCCTTCGCCGCCGAAGATGTTCATCATCTGGCCGAGCATGCCCGGCGAACTCCACGCGGGTCTTCTGGTCGGCGCGAACGTCGGCGGTGAGCGAATAGGACGAGAGCGCCACGGCCAGGATGGTCAGGGCGGTCACGAGACGAGCGCGGTTCATACGGTCTCCTTCCGTTCAGGGGCGAGCCTGAGATCTGTACCCTTCCGAGCAGCAGCGTGACGACACGACCACCGCAGCCGACCAGGTCACGAGCAACGGGCCGAACCCCATGCCGCTCGAACAGCGAAACCGCCCACGGCCGGTCCGACGAGCAGGCCGATCGCCCCACGCCAGTATTGTAAACACCGTACCCGACGCCGATACGCATCGGTACCCGCGCATCGAGGTCACCTCGGCCATGTACGGCAGCGACGGCGTGACGACGAGCGCGCACGAACAGCCATTCGACGAGCATCAGAGCCGAGCGCCGACTTGAGGCTCCACGGCCATGGCCAGCATCGGCATCCACGCGGCCATGAGAAAGAGACCCAGGCGCAGCGAACGCCGGCTGCCCCAACTTGTCGGCCAGCGGTCCGTACACCATCGGCATGCACCGCCAGGACCACGGCGACCGATCCGAACAACATCCCGATTTGCAGCGGCGACAGGCCGAGACGACGGTTGAAAAACAGCGGCAGCACCGGTTCGAGCATCCCCAACGTCGCGCCGATGACCACCACGTACGCCCCGCACACGGCGACAAGGGGATGCTTCAGCACCGACCAGATGGGCGGCATGGCGCGCTGGCGCGCCGCCGCCGCGGCCGGTTCAAGGCGAATCACCGCGAACCCGCAATGCGCACAGCGAGCGATACAACCGCGACGAAAGCGAACGGCAACGCGATGCCGCCCAGGGCGTACAGCCAGCCGCCGATGGACGGCCCCACCATCAGCGCGACGCTGGTGCCCGACATCACATACCCCATGACGCGACCGCGCTCGTCGGGGCGGTAGAGATCCGCAATCAGCGCGAAGCCGACGACCCAGGTCATGCCGTCGGCGGCGCCCTGAACCATGCGCGCGGCAAACAGCCACGGAAGCGATTGCGCGACGCCGAACAGCGCGCTCGCCGCCGCGAGCGCGATCATCCCGCCCACGAGCGGCAGCCGGCGGCCAACCCGATCGGACACCGCGCCCATCGGCACGGACACGACCAAGCAGCGTCACGCCGAACGATCCGAACAACAACCCGATCATCGTCGGCGACGCGCCGAGACGTTCGGCTCAGGTCCGGCAGCACGGGCACGGCAATCGAATAGGCGACGATGTCGGTGAACGTCGCGCAGGTGACGAGGGCGACGGCGATGGAGCGTGAAGTTCGCAGCGACATGGCCAACTAGAAACGACGGTTAATCACGAAGGCACGAGAATCACGAAACACACGAACAACGTCAATGGATCTTCTTTTGTTGGAATTTCGTGCTCTTCGTGGCTTCGTGATAAGCGGGCGTTGATTCTAGTCTCGGCGTTTCAAGTACAGCGCGCCGAGCGGAGGCAGCGTCAACACGCAGCGACTGGTCGAAGCCGTGCGCGGGCACGGGCTCGGTGTCCACGCTGCCGAGGTTCCCGACATTGCTGCCGCCGTAGATCTCGCTGTCGGTGTTGAGCGTCTCGCCGTACCGGCCCGGCTCGGGCACACCGATCCGGTACGCCGCGCGCGGCACTGGCGTGAAGTTGAAGACCGCGACGAGGAAATCGCGCCGGTCTTTCGCGTAGCGGACAACCGAGACGACACTGTTCTCGTTGTCGTTGCAGTCGATCCAGCGGAACCCGTCGGGCGTGAAATCGCGCTCGTGGAGGGCCGGCTCCACGCCGTACTGCGAGTTCAGATCCTGAACGAAATGCTTCAACGCCGCGTGGGCCGGATCCTGCAACAGGTGCCAGTCGAGGCTGAGATCGTGGTTCCACTCGCGCCACTGCCCGAACTCGCAGCCCATGAACAGGAGCTTCTTGCCTGGATGGGCGTACATGTAGGCGTAGAGCGTGCGGAGGGTCGCGTGCTTCTGCCACACGTCGCCGGGCAGCTTGTCGAGCATCGACCCCTTGCCGTGGACCACCTCGTCGTGTGAAAACGGCAGGATGAAATTCTCCGTGAAGGCGTACAGCATCGAGAAGGTCACGTCGCTGTGGTGCCAGCGCCGGTGCACCGGATCTTCGTGGGCGTACTGCAGCATGTCGTGCATCCAGCCCAGGTTCCACTTGTACGTGAATCCCAGGCCTCCGAGGTGCACGGGACGGCTCACGCCGCCGAAGGCCGTGGACTCTTCGGCCGCCGTGATCGACCCCGGATGCTCGCCGTGCGTCAACCGGTTGAGCTGCTGCAGGAAGTTGATGGCGTCGAGGTTTTCGCGGCCGCCGAACGCGTTGGGAATCCACGCGCCCTCGCTGCGGGAGTAGTCGAGGTACAGCATCGACGCCACCGCGTCAACGCGCAGGCCGTCCACGTGGTACTCCTCGAGCCAGAAGAGCGCATTCGACAGCAGGAAGTTGCGGACCTCGTTCCGGCCGTAGTTGAAGATCAGCGTGCCCCAGTCCTGATGCTCGCCTTGCCGCGGATCGGCATGTTCGTAGAGCGCGGTGCCGTCGAAGCGGGCCAGACCGTGTTCGTCCTTCGGGAAGTGGCCGGGCACCCAGTCGAGAATCACGCCGATGCCGGCGCGATGGCAGACGTCCACGAACAGCTTGAAATCCTCGGGGGGGCCGAAGCGGCTGGTGGGCGCGAAAAACCCGAGCACCTGGTAGCCCCACGATCCCGAAAACGGATGCTCCATCACGGGCATCAGCTCGATGTGCGTGAAGCCCATCTCCTTGACGTAGGGCACCAGCCGCTGCGCAAGCTCGGTGTACGTGAGAAACCGGTTCCCTTCCTCAGGGACGCGCGCCCACGAACCCAGGTGGACTTCGTAGACCGCCATCGGCTTGTCGAGCCAGCCGCCCTGCTCTCGCCGGCCGCGCATCCACGGCTCGTCCTGCCACTCGTACCGCGAGATGTCGCGCACGATGGACGCCGACTGCGGGGGCACTTCGAAACACAGGCCGAACGGATCGCTCTTCTTCAGGAGGTGGCCGGCCTTGGTCCGGATTTCGAACTTGTAGTGCTCACCGTCGGGCAGGTCCGGGATGAAGATTTCCCAGAGCCCGGCCGGCGCGAGGAGCCGCATGGCGTGCACGCGGCCGTCCCAGCCGTTGAAATCGCCGATGAGGCTCACGCGATCGGCGTTGGGCGCCCACACCGCGAAATGCACGCCCGTCGTCGTCCCCACGGTGATCCGGTGCGCGCCGAGTTTCTCGAACGCGCGATGATGCGTCCCCTCGGACAACAGGTGCAGATCGAACTCGGTCAGGACGCGGCCGTAGCGGTAGGGATCGTCGATTTCGATCACGTGATCGCCGGGGTAGGCGATCCGCAGCCTGTAGTCGCTCGGCTCGTCGAGATGGATCTCGAACAGTCCGGCCGAATGCTGCCGCGTCATCGGGCGAAGCCCCCCATCCGGCAGGAGACGAATCTCCATCCCGAGCGCGGCCGGATGGAAGGCCCGCACCACGCAGCCGGCCCCGCGCTCGTCGGGATGCGGGCCGAGCACCGCGAAGGGATCGCGGCTCACCCCGCCGACGAGGGCGGCCAGCGCCGGATCGAGCGCGCGATTTTGCTTACCGGGCTTACCTGGCTTACCGGGCTTACCGGGCGTGGACTGGGCCTACTGGGCAATTGTCGCGGTCTTCACGTAGTCGAGCTTCGGAAACGTCGCGATGAGGAACTTGTTGCCCTCGGCTGAAATCCGCCCCTGCGCGTCCTGGGGCTTGCTGCCGTATTCGTCGTTCAGCATGTCGGCCACTTCCATGCCTTCAGTCACCTGTCCGAAGGGCACGAAGCCCTGGGCGTCGAGAAACGAGTTGTCCTTGTAGTTGATGAAGATTTGCGTGCCGCGGCTGTTCGGCCGGCCCGTGTTGCCGTAGGTGACAAAACCGCGCACGTTTTTCTGCTTGCCGCCGGGGTCGTCCTTGAGCGTCAGCTTCTCCCACGCGGCCGTCACGGCGGGATTGCCGTTGATGCCGAACTGCACCATGAAGGTGTGGATCACGCGAAAGAAACGGTTGCCGTTGAAGAACCCGTTTCTCGCCATGTTGTAGATGCGATCGGCGCCAAGCGGCGCCCAGTCGCGGTGCACCTCCATCAGGATCACGCCTTTGGTGGTGTCAAACTTCACCTTGAAGACTTCCGGCGCCTTCGCCGTCAGCGACGCGGGGTTCAGGAGCTTGTTCGGCGCGTTGGCGGGCGCTTTGGCCGGCGCCTTCGGTGCGGCCTGGCCCGCGCTCAACACGACAGTCAGTCCGGCGGCCACGAGTGCTGCGGCAGTCATACATACACGACGCATAGCCATCTCCTTAGGGAATGTAAAGCGTGCCTTCACCGGCGAGAACGGCCTCGCCGCCGACTCGTACGCTGCTGATCTCTCCGCCCTCGACGCCGATCGACATGTGCACGTGACTCGGGCGACCCATCTTCACGCCCTGCAAACTCAGCATCGCACCGGCCTTCTCCGCGGCCACCACCTTGTGCCGGACCAGATAACATCCAAGCGGACCGCTCGCGATGCCCGTTGCCGGATCTTCAGGAATACCGACATCCGGCGCAAACATGCGGCTGTACACCGTGGCGTTGTCCCCACCCCGCTCCGGCGAGAAGAAGAATACGCCGTTGACGCCGACCGGCGCCCGCCGCATCAACTCGTCGTAGGCCCCGGGATTCATGACCGCGCCGTCAACCGCGCGACGGCTCGTGATCGGGACAAACAGAAACGACACGCCGCACGACACCACCTGCACCGGCAGGCCCGTGCCGGCCACCGCGGCTTCCGGAAGGCCAAGCGCGGCGGCGGCGGCTGCAGGGTGGCCAAGCGGCTCGCCAAACGTCGGCGCCGGCTGGGTCATCCACGCAAAGCCCAGGTCGCTCTGCCGCCAGGTCAGCGTGACCGGCACCGGTCCGACACCGAGGTGGAACACGAACCGCTCGCGCCCCGGCTCGATGACACCGGCCCGAGCCAGGGCGAAGGTGCTGCCAATCGTCGGATGCCCGGCAATCGGCATCTCGGAGCCTGGCGTGAAGATTCGCATCCGCACGTCGGTGTCCGTGCGTTCCGCCGGGAGCACGAACGTCGTCTCCGCGAAATTCATCTCCTTGGCGACGTCCTGCATCGTCGCGGTCGTCAGCCCGCGGCCGTCGAGGAAGACGGCGAGCTGATTGCCGCCGAAAAGGCGATCGGTGAAGACGTCGAGATGCAGATACCGGTATGATCGCGGCATTAATTACTGCGGGCCATTGAGGCCCGCCAGTGGCCATTGAGGCCCGCACAGCGGCCGTTGAGCCTACGCGTGGGCCTGCCCCGGCCCCAGAGAGAGAGCATACCAATGTTGTACGCGCATTTTACGACCAGCGAAGGCAGCTTCACCATTCAGTTGTTCGATGACAAAGCGCCGAAAACGGTGGCGAACTTCACCGGGCTCGCCGACGGCACGAAGGAATGGACCGATCCGCGCACGAACAAGAAGGTGAAGTCGCCCTACTACAACGGCACGGTCTTCCATCGCATCATCGACGGCTTCATGATTCAAGGCGGCGACCCGCTCGGGCAGGGCACGGGCGGTCCTGGCTACAACTTCGAGGACGAGTTCCATCCGACGCTGCGGCACACCAAGGCCGGCATCCTGTCGATGGCGAACCGCGGGCCGAATACCAACGGCGGCCAGTTCTTCATCACGCTGGCCGAGACGTCGTGGCTCGACAACAAGCACACGGTGTTTGGCGAGGTGGTGAAAGGCATGGACGTGGTCACGAAGATCGGGCGTGTCGCGACGAGCAAACCCGGAGACCGCCCGCTCAAACCGATTACCGTTGAATCGGTGACCATCGAGAGGAAATAGATCCTCCCGCTCGCAACGCTCGCATGTAACTGGGATTCCGAGCCTGCGGCTGGCTAGCACGAAGACACGAAGCACACGACGAGACCCCCTACCGCTGAGGACGCTGCGAAAGACGATCAACCTGAGATCGCAGTGTGACGATCGATTCGACGCGGCCGGCCGGCAAGGCCGGCCCGGGCGCAGGTTGAGAGAATCAGAATACAAAAAAGGCGCGGTTCCATCTGGCTTGTATTCCGATTCTCTCAACCACCGCCGCCGCTTCGCGGCGCCGCATCGAATCGCTCTGCGATCTCGTCCTCTGCGTGCTCCGCGTTCAAATCGTCTGATCGAGGCGCACGACACGGACATGGAAGACGGCTCTAGTTCGTCTTCGGCACGACCAGCAGGAGCCCGCCAACCACGATCGCCCCGACGCCGGCCCACACCGGGACGTTGATCCTCTCCTTGTCCTTCAACGAGAGTTCCAGCGAACCGATTTTCGCCTCATGGGTGTCCTTGGTGTAGCTGAAGCCCCCGTACGCCAACCCCAGGATACCGGCCGCGATCAGCACGATCGCCGCGAGTCTGACTGCACTCATGGTTGTCCCCTACCTTGGAATCCGCGCCTCTCTCAGATCGCTACACAGTCGACCTCTTGAATCAGGTCACTTCGATGTGACCATGTGACGACGTTTCGCCACACTCCAGAGGAGGCAAAGGTCGTACCGTGCTCATCCCACCTAAATCGAAGCCGTGGCCTTTCGTGAAACGACGACGCCACCTGCGATCCGCGGACTTTTTCGCGTCCGCGGGAAAATGCCTCGGCCCGTCGCTCAGATCGTCGAACCATGACTCTCGTTTGCACCATTCCGCGTGGCGCGTCCATTGCTAGCCTTTCAGGTGAACGTTTCTGAGCGTCATTTTGAGGAATCGCATGACTATCGAGCAGATCGCAGCCGAGTTCCTCACGATGACTCGGAGAGATGGGTACGTGCTGGCCGGGGGCGGCCGATAGCGACCGGCTGTTTCCGGCCAAACATGAACGGGACTACCGGCGCGGGAGCCCGAAATGTTGACCGACGAAGTCCAGACGGACCAACCCTTCCTCAATTCGCCCGGGATGCCGGGAACCGCCGTCGACTATCGGCCAGCCGAAACGGTCTACTCGCAGGGCGACCCGTCCGATGCCGTCCTCTACATTGAGCACGGGAGCGTGAAGCTGACCGTACTGGCGCGGAACGGCAAAGAAGCCGTCGTCGGAATCCTGACTGACGGCGATTTCTTTGGTGAAGCGGCCCTCGGCGGACAACGCGTTCGCCTCGCGACGGCGATCGCGATGACCCCGAGCTCGATCCGTGTCGTTCCCAAACAGCAGATGATCCGCTCGCTGCGCGCGCAACACGCGCTGTCAGGTCGCTTCATCGCGCATATGCTCTCGCGGAACCATCGACTCGAAGCAGACCTGCTCGATCACCTGTTCAACGACAGCGAGAAACGGCTGGCCCGCGCGCTGCTCCTGCTGGGGCGCTACGGGAAGCCGAAGGGACGACGCGGGCCGCCGAAGATCTCCCAGGCGGTGCTCGCGGAAATGGTGGGGACGACGCGCTCGCGCGTGAACATGTTCATGAACAAGTTCAGGAAGCTCGGTTTCATCGACTATGGCGGCGACGGCCTCAGGGTTCACGACACCCTCAATGTCGTGCTGGGCGAGTCTCGGGCTTCCGCACACTGAGCATTTCCCACCACCGACGCGGGTGTAGGTCGGAACCACTCACATCAGCTACAATCGCGCGCTTCGGTGCCAATTCGCCCCACAAGCGCATGACGGTCGTTCACCTTCCGGAACTCGCTGACGCCAGCGGCCACGGGGCCGGGGCCGGCGAGTTAGAGTTCGCGAAGGTCCGCGGCGCGACGGTGCTGACGCGCGCCGTCGCGTCCAGCCCTCTCAAGCTGCTCAATCCGAAAAACGCCGGGACGTCGGCCTGGGCCTACCTCAGTACGTACGGCGGCGGCCTCGTCGGCGGCGACTCGCTGTCGGTTTGCGTCGAAATCGGGCGCGGCGCCACGGCGTTCGTCTCAACACAAGCGTCGACAAAAGTGTACCGATCGTCGCTGGGCGCGACGCAACGGTTGCACGCGCGCGCCGCTGACGATAGCCTGCTCGTGCTGCTGCCGGATCCGGTGACGTGTTTTGCCGGGTCGCGCTACTTTCAGGAGCAGCACATCGACATGGAGCGAGCGGCCAATCTCGTCCTGGTCGATTGGCTCTCGGCTGGGCGCGTCGGCTCGGGAGAGCGCTGGCAGTTCACCGAATATCGGAGCCGCACGTTCGTCCGGCGAGACGGCCGGTTGGTGCTCCACGACGCGTTGGTGCTGTTGCCGGAAGACGGCGACGTCGCGAGCCGCATGGGTCGCTTCAACTGTCTGGCGCTGGCCGTGGTGATGGGGCCCGCGCTTCGCGCGACGGCCGCGCGGCTGGCGGGATCGATCGGATCGGCGCCGGCGCCTCGACGCGCAGACCTGCTGCTCTCGGCCGCCCCGCTCGGCCCTGGCAGCAGTGACGGGGTTGTCTTGCGCATGGCGGGCGGGTCGGTCGAACAGGTTGGGGCCGTGCTCAGGCAACACCTGAACGTCGTACCTTCATTGCTCGGTGACGACCCGTGGGCTTGTAAGTTCTAGGGTTCACGGTTCACGGTTCACGGTTCACGGTTCACGGTTCGCGGTTCACGGTTCTTGGCTGAGTTGACCACATGCATCTAACACCGCACGAACTCGACAAGCTCACGCTGCATCAGGCTGGCGTGCTCGCGCAGAAGCGTCTGGCGCGGGGCGTGCGGTTGAACCACCCGGAAGCCGTGGCGCTCATCGCCGCGCAGATTCTCGAATTCATCCGCGACGGCCGAACGGTGGCCGAGCTCATGAACCTCGGCCGGCAATTGCTCGGCCGGGCCGACGTCATGGACGGCGTGCCCGAGCTCGTGCACGAAGTGCAGATCGAGGGCACGTTCCCGGATGGCACCAAGCTGGTGACGGTGCACAACCCGATCGTGGCCGAACACGGGAACCACGAGCTGGCGCTGTACGGCAGCTTCCTGCCCATGCCGAAGCCGGACGTCGCGGGTGGAACGGCTGGGGGCGGTGGTGGCGGGCATTCCCGGCGAAGTGACATGTGCGCCAGGCGAGATTTCCGCGAACGAGGGCCGCGACGTCGCGCGAATTGCGGTGACGAACAGAGGCGACCGGCCGATCCAGGTGGGCAGTCACTACCACTTCGTCGAGACCAATCGCTCGCTGGACTTCGATCGCGCGGCGGCCCACGGCATGCGGCTCGACATTCCCGCCGGCACCGCAGTTCGCTTCGAACCCGGCGAAACGAGAACCGTCTCGCTGGTCGCCATTGCCGGCCGCCGCATCATTCGCGGCGGCAACAACTTCGCACGCGAGTACGAACGTCAGCCCTAGTCCCTAGTCCCTAGTCCCTAATCCCTAGTCCCTAGTCCCTAGTCCCTAGCCCCTACTGGATCGCACCATGACCCATTCAATCAGCCGCAGCCACTACGCCGCGATTTTCGGCCCGACGACCGGCGACCGGATTCGCCTCGGCGACACCGATCTCACGGCCGAAGTCGAACGCGATCACGCGGTGTACGGCGACGAGTGCAAGTTCGGCGGGGGCAAGGTGTTGCGCGACGGCATGGGGCAGTCAACGGGTGTCAGTGAGGAAGACGCGCTCGACTGCGTGATCACCAACGCGCTTGTCGTGGACTGGACCGGCATCTACAAAGCCGACGTCGGGATCAAACGCGGCCGCATCAGCGGCATCGGCAAGGCCGGCAATCCCGACATGATGGCCGGCGTCTCGCCCGGCATGGTGGTCGGCGTCACGACGGAAGCGATTGCCGGCGAAGGCCTCATCCTCACGGCCGGCGGCATCGACACCCATATCCACTTCATCTCGCCCCAGCAAATCTTCACCGCGCTCGCCAGCGGCGTCACGACGTTCGTCGGAGGAGGAACGGGACCGGCGACCGGCACCAACGCGACGACGTGCACGCCGGGCAGCGGGCACATTCGCCTCATGCTCGAATCGACCGATGCGTTCCCGATGAACTTCGGCTTCACCGGCAAGGGCAATTCGTCGGCGCCCGAGGGCCTGGTCGAGCAGATCCGCGGCGGCGCGATCGGGTTGAAGCTGCACGAAGACTGGGGGACGACGCCCGCGGCCATCGACGCCTGCCTGGCCGTCGCCGAGCAGTTCGACGTGCAGGTGACGATTCACACCGACACGCTGAACGAATCAGGATTCGTGGACGATTCGATTGCGGCCTTCAAGGGCCGCACGATTCACACCTACCACACCGAAGGCGCCGGCGGCGGTCACGCCCCCGACATCATTCGCGTCTGCGGCGAGCCCAACGTGCTGCCGAGCTCGACGAACCCGACACGGCCCTACACCGTGAACACGCTCGACGAGCACCTCGACATGTTGATGGTCTGCCACCACCTCGACAAGGACATTCCCGAGGACGTGGCGTTTGCGGAAAGCCGGATTCGCGGCGAGACGATCGCCGCCGAAGACGTGCTGCACGACCTCGGCGCCATCAGCATGATGTCGAGCGACAGTCAGGCGATGGGCCGGGTGGGCGAAGTCGTGTGCCGCACGTGGCAGACCGCCCACTCGATGAAGCGCCAGCGAGGGCGGCTCCCCGGCGAGCAGGGCAGCAACGACAACTTGCGGATTCGGCGCTACATCGCGAAGTACACGATCAACCCCGCCATCGCCCACGGCCTCTCACACGAGGTGGGGTCGGTCGAGGTCGGCAAGCTCGCCGATCTGGTGCTCTGGCGGCCGGAGTTTTTCGGCGTCAAGCCGGAAATCGTCCTCAAGGGCGGCTTCATCGCGTGGGCGCAGATGGGCGACGCCAACGCGTCGATTCCCACGCCGCAGCCCGTGCTCATGCGGCCGATGTTCGGCGCATTCGGAAGGGCCACGGAAGCGATCTCGCTGGCGTTCGTCTCGCAGGCGTCGCTCGACGCCGGCATCGGCAACAGGTATCACGTGGGGAAGCGCCTGGTCGCGGCCCGCGGCTGCCGGACGCTCGGCAAGCGCGACATGAAGCTGAACGACGCCCTGCCGGTGATTCGCGTCGATGCGGAAACCTACACGGTGACGGCGGACGGCGAGGCGCTGCGATCCGAGCCGGCGTCAGTGCTCCCGCTGGCCCAGCGATACTTTCTGTTCTGAGGGCACAGTGCAAATTGATCTTCGGAACCACCAAGGCCACGAAGAACACAAAGAATCTGGATACATTCCTTGGTGATCTTCGTGACCTTTGTGGTTCAAGTACGGAATCGCGCAGGGTGCTCGTAGCGCGTGAATGGTGGCTCGTGGCTGATTGGTTGATCTGGCAACTGGCGGACTCCGGCTTTCCCGCGGGAGGCTTCGCGCATTCCTCCGGCCTCGAGGCCGCGTGGCAGCAGGGCGAAGTCACTGCGGCGTCGCTCCCCTCCTTCGTGCGCGACGCCGTCGTGCAGGCGGGACGTGGTGGCGTGCCGTTTGTCGGCGCCGCGCACGACGAACCAGGTGAGCTGCCGGCGATCGACGAGCGGTGCGACGCGTTTCTGCGCAATCCGATTGCCAATCGCGCCAGCCGAGTACAGGGGCGCGCGTGGCTGGGAACCATCGAACGGGCGTTTCCCCGGCCCGATGTCATCTCGTTTTGCGCAGACGTGCGCGCCCGGTCAATGGCACGGCACTACGCGCCGGTCGTCGGCGCCACGCTGCGGACGCTTGGCGTCGATCGGCAGGCCTCCCTGCGGCTGTTCCTCTTCGGCGTCTGCCGCGGCACCCTCTCGGCGGCCGTCCGGCTCGGCATCGTCGGCACGACCGACGCCCAGCGTGTGCTCGCTGAGCGCGCCGACGACCTCGATTGCGCGCTGGCCGCGACCGGAACGTTGACCATCGACGAGGCCGCGCACACCTCGCCGATCATCGACCTCTGCCAAGCGGCGCACGACAGGCTGTATTCGCGCTTGTTTCAGTCTTAGGACTCACGATAACCGCAGCGCTCGCAGCGATCGCCGCGGTTTTCGTGGGTCAGAATTAATGACAAAGGCAACCACGAAGACACGAAGACACGAAAATCCTGATAGATTGGCTTCGTGTTTTCGTGCCTTCGTGGCTAGAGGGGAACGCACATGCACGATATCGGGCATCCACACACACACGAACATCACGATCACGCGGGTCTGTTCCACGAGCGCGACGCGCCGATCGCGCGCGACTACCACAGCCGAAGCTTCACGGTGGGCATCGGTGGACCAGTGGGCAGCGGCAAGACCGCGCTCGTGCTGGCGATCTGCCAGGCCCTGCGTGATACGCACAGTCTGGCGGTCGTGACCAACGATATCTTCACGCGCGAGGACGCCGAGTTCCTCGTGCGGCATCACGCCCTCGACGCACGCCGCATCCGGGCGGTCGAAACGGGCGGCTGCCCGCACGCGGCGATTCGCGAGGACATCAGCCACAACCTCGTCGCGCTCGAAGAGCTCATGGAGCAAGTCCGGCCCGACCTGCTCCTGGTCGAAAGCGGAGGCGACAACCTGGCGGCCCAGTTCAGCCGCGAGCTCGTCGATTACACGATCTACGTCATCGACGTGTCCGGCGGCGACAAGATTCCGAGAAAGGGCGGGCCGGGCATCACGCAGTCCGACCTCCTCGTGATCAACAAGACCGACCTGGCACCGCTCGTCGGCGCCGACCTCGACGTCATGGCGCGCGATGCGAAGCGGATGCGCGGCGACGGCCCCACGGTATTCGCCCAAGTGAAGAATGGCGTGAGTGTTGATGCGATCGTCCAGCAGGTGGTGGGAACGTGGGAGACGACGACGCAGAAGGCAGGAACGTCACGATAACCGCAGCGCCCGCAGCGACCGCCGAGACCAATAAAAAGGGCTGAAGGCTGAGGGCGAAGGGCTGATTTTCTCAGCCCCGCCCCAGCCCCCAGCCCCTAACCTCTAGCCCCTACGCGGTCGCAGCCTAGAAGTCTATCTGCGCGCTGACCTTCATGAACCGCGGCGTCAACACCGCGGTCGGCGCCAGCCAGGTGCTGGCCGTCGTCGCCGTCGCCGGAGTGAACGTCTGGTTGTAGTTCAGCACGGCCCCCTGGTTCAGGACGTTGAAGATGTCGATTCCGACGTTGGTCCGCATCCGGCCGAACGTGAGGATCTTTCCGAACCGGAAGTCGAGCTCGTTGACGCGATCGCCCCACACCTGGCCAGGCGCCACGATGTTGATCACCGCCGTGGTTCCGGCGATGTTGGCCGGGCGGCCGAGCGCTGCCGTCAGGGTCGAGACAGGCGCGTTCCAGTTCGCCGCGAGCACGGCGCCCTGATCGCTTCTCACCGTGCCCGCGATGAGCACGTCGATCTTCGGGACGATGTAGGACGCGATGGCGCTCATCTTCGTGACGAAGCCCGGATCGTTGTGGCAGTACGGGCTCAACGGGTTGACGGTCGGATTGACACCACCTGCCGTGGTGAGCTCCGGCAACACGCCCCGGATTTCGCAGTTGTCCTGCACGGTCTTGCCGGTGTTGATGCCGCCCTGGAGCGTCAGCCCGTTGCGCGGCCTGGCGCTGAT
Source organism: uncultured Acidobacteriota bacterium (assembly GCA_963755195.1). Lineage (GTDB taxonomy): Bacteria > Acidobacteriota > Vicinamibacteria > Vicinamibacterales > CAVVIG01 > CAVQJU01. The sequence goes on from CAVWIZ010000008.1 coordinate 809,998, forward strand.
GTTGATCAGCATGCCGTTATAGCGCTGGTACTGAGTCCCGATGGGACCGGCGTCGGTCACGTTGTTGCTGGTCTGACCGAACTTCGATTGGACGACGTTGTAGAGATCCGAAATCGTCTGCCCGCCGCCGCCCGGCAGTTTGGCATCGGCTGGCGCCACGACGCTGAACTTGGTGAAGTCGGCCGAGGTAACCGACAGGTTGTCGGTCGCGGTGAAGTTGCCAAGCCACCGCCGGAAGTAGCCGATTTCGATCGACACGCGCGGCATCAGCTGCTGCTGGACCGACGCGCCGATCTGCCAGTCGTTCGGACGGATGCCCCAGCCGTTGAGAAGCGCCGGATCGATGGCCGCCGTCGTGCGGGTGCTCGTCCCGAACGTCTGCGCGCCCGAGGCCAGACACTCGCCGTTGGCCGCGTTGTTCGTGAAATCGCACTGGGGAACGTTGTCCCCGGCCGTTCCCGGAACGCCCGCAATCCCGCCGTCCGTCCACGTACGGCTCGCGGTGGTCGCGATGCGCGCGATCGGGTTGCTGATCGAATAGTTGTTGTTGAGGTTGCTCGCCGGGTCTTCGTACCGGCCCATGTTCACCTTGACGGCCGTCTTGCCGTTGCCGAAGACGTCGTACGCGAACCCGAATCGGGGCGAGATGTCCCTGTAGTTGACGCCATCGGTTCTGCCAAAGCTCAGAGGCGTTGCCAGGAAGGTCTGCCCCATGATGAGCGCCGGACCGATCGTCTGCGGCGGCGAGTAGCTCCACGCGTGGTCGTAGCGCAGCGCTCCCTGGAGCGTCATTCTCCCCCTCGTCCACTGGTCCTGCATATACAACGCGTCGTACCGGACGCGGTCCATTTGCTTGAAGACTCGGAGACTCTCGGTGAGAGAGCTGGGCTTGCCGTTGAGGTAGTTGTACGCGAGGTTGAGATCGTTGCCGTGGTTCTCGATGTCTTCGACCAGATAGCCGCCGACATACCCGCCCTTGATGGTGTGGCCGCCGGTGACATACGACGCCGACGCGCGCCACGTGTTCGGGTTGTCCCAGTTGATCGGCCAGTTGGCGGAACGGTACGTGAAATTCGCGCCGATGGCGGTCCCGCTGAAATTCTGGGCCGCGAGCTCCGTGATGCGCGCCAGACCCCGCGTCGGGTTGCCGGGCATTTCGAACGGACCCCACGCCGCTCGGTACGTTCCCAGGCCGGCTTCGAGGAGCAACCGGTTGGTCACCGGCGACGACCACGTGATCTGCGTGTTCTTCACCAGCGTGCGCAGGTAACCCGCGGTTTCCGGCGACGAGGTGGCCGTCAACCCGCCCAGTCCGAGCGACCCCACGAAGGCGGCCGACTCGGGCTGCGTGCGGCAGGCGTCACCGCTCGTGGTGAACGACGAGCCGTTGCACGGCCACTGCAGATCCTGGTGGAAGTTGAACTTGTTGCGCGCCGTCGCCTGGAAGGTCAGCCGGATGCTGGCGAGCTGGAAGCTCTCGGCGCCCTGTGCCTGTTTCGTGAGGTCCGGCGCATACGTGAACTTCGTCGGGTCGCCGGCGTTCAGGTTCGGATAGACGCCGGGAATCGATCGGTGCTGCCCCTCGTCGCGCAGCGTGCCGAAGTACCAGAGGCGATCCTTTTTGATCGGCCCGCCGACGCCGGCCGTGTAGTCCCACTGCTGCAGCAGGACGCCCGGCGTGCTCAGGCCCGCGGCCTTGAGCTCGGGAGTGTAGTTGCTGCCCACCATGCCGCTGCTGACGCCCGAGAGATACACGGCGCCCTTGATGGTATTGCCACCGCTCTTCGGCACGATGCTCAGCGAGGGTCCGCCCACTTCCGCTTCGCCCAGCCCGCCAGACGTCGTCGTCACGACTTCGGCCGCGTTCGAGATGTCGGCTACGTAGGTCGAGACACCGCCGCCATTGAGCGCGGCGCCGGTGTTCAAGCCGTCCACCTGCATGCGGCCTTCGTTGGCGCGGCCGCCCGCGCCGCCGAACACAGTCATCTGCGGCGTGATCTGAATGTCGGCGCTGGTGCCGGCCTGAATGATGATGCCGGGAATGAGCACGGCGGTGGCCGCCCACGACCGCGCGGTGGGCACCGTCGTCAGGGTTTCATTGCTGATCGTCGTCTGCCGCCGGACGCTTTGGACGTCCACAATCGGCGTTTCGCCGCTGACCGTAATCGTTTCGGCCACGCCGCCGACCTTCAGGTCCGCGTTGATCGTCGCGATGAACGACCCGGACAACTCGATGTCCTCGCGCTTGAACGAGCTGAACCCGGTCAGCGAGAACGTCACGGTATACGTGCCCGGCCGCAAGTCGAGAATGCGATACAGTCCCGCGGCATCGGTGACCGTCGAGCGCGTTTTCTCGATGAGGACGGGGCTGGCCACTTCGACCGTCACGCCCGGCAACACCGCGCCGGACGAGTCCTTGACCACGCCGGTCACCGACGCCTGCGCGAACGCGAGCGTCGGGAGCAGGACGAGGCACGCCGTGACGCCCAAACTCTTCAGTACTCTGTGCACTTCTAGCCTCCTAACCCAGATGACTGGGTTGATTTACCAGGAGTTCACGGTAACGTCGGCCTTACAGAGTGTCAACGCCAAGATGACCGGTGAGCGAGCGAATCTTGGTCGAATCTCCGGTATTTTGGATTCTGAGAGCGACCGGATAGCCCTGGCGAGAGGCGATGACGGAAAAGGTCGGCGCGCGTTCGCAGGGCGCACCTTGTGATTACTCAATTACTCAGTTATTCAATTATTCAATTATTCAATCATCAAATGGACGACCTCGCCTACGGAGCCGCGGGAACCATCTGCGGAAAGACGTAGGCGTACAGCGTCGAAATGATGGCCATGACGACCATCAGCAGGATGCTGTGCTTGATGGTAAACCTGAAGAGCCGGCTTTCATCGCTTCGCGCCATGCCCGTGGCCGCGACGGCCACGGCGATGCTCTGGACGGAGATCATCTTGCCCATCACACCCGCGGCGGAGTTCACCGAGGCCGTCAGGATCGGATTGAGGCCCAGCGCGTTCGCCGTAATCACCTGGAGGTTGCCGAAGAGCGCGTTCGCGGACGTGTCGCTGCCGGTCAGGAACACGCCGAGCCATCCGACCACGGCGCTGAAGAACGGGAATGCGCGGCCGCTGGTTGCCAGCGAGAGTCCCAACGTGGACGTCATGCCCGAATAGTTCATTAGGTACGCGAGCGCCAGCATCGACGCGATGGTCAGAATCGCCAGCTTCAGCTGCTTGAACGTGTCGACGTAGGTCTTGAGGAACTGAGCGGGCTTCACGCGCAGCACGAGCGCGGTCGCGACCGCCGCGAAGAAACACGCCGTCCCCGATGCGCTGAGCCAGTTCAACTCGTAGGGCGCGGCATACTGGGCAGCCTGCTTCGTGACCGGCGGCATCTGCGTGATGACGTTGTGCAGCCCCGGGACCGCCAGGCGATTCAGCTGCCGCGGGATCGTCGGCACCCATTCCGGCAGGAGATTGTGGGTGAACGTGTTGATCATCAGCTTGATGTCCGCGTCGCCCCACAACAGCACGAACACGACGAGAAACAGGTACGGCACCCACGCCAGGATCAGGGCGCCGGCTGAGTGCGGCGTCACCACGAGTGACGCCGGCTTGTCGCCCTCGAGCCGCAGAATGGTCTTCGGCTTCCAGAACTTCAGGACCAGCACCATGACGGCAATGCAGGTCAGCGAGCTCATGATATCGGTCAGCTCGGGGCCCACGTAGTTCGACACGTAGAACTGCATGCCCGCGAAGGACAAACCGCATGCGAGGATCGCCGGCAACACTTCGATTGCCCGCTTCCACCCGGTCATCACGACGATGAGGTAGCCGGGAATGATTACCGAGATCATGGCGCACAGCCGTCCCACCATCGAGCTGAGCGCCAGCACCGGCAGCCCGGTGACGTTGGCCAGCGTGGTGACCGGAATGCCGATGGATCCAAACGCGACCGGCGCCGTGTTCGCCAGCAGACAGATGCCGGCCGCGAAAAAGGGGTCGAAGCCGAGGCCGGCGAGCATCGCGCCGGAGATCGCAACTGGCGCGCCGAACCCCGCGGCGCCCTCGATGAACGCGCCGAACGAGAAGGCGATGAACATCGCCTGCAGGCGGCGGTCGCTCGTGAGCCCGCCGATCGAGTCTTTGATGATTTCGAACTTACCGGTATCGACCGCCAGCCGGTACAGCATGATCGACGTGAACACGATCCACGCGATCGGGAATACGCCGTAGGCGGCGCCGTAGATCGTGGCGACCAGGGCCAGCCGCGCCGGCATCCCGTAAACCGCGAGCGCGACGACGAGCGCCGAGACGAGCGCCGACGCGGCCGCCATCCAGGCCGGTTTCCTGAGCACCCCCAGCATGACGAACAGCACCAGGATGGGGATGGCGGCGACGAGCGCCGAGAGGCCGAGCGAGCCGGCAACCGGCGTATAGACCTGAACCCACGGCTGCATGTCGCGTCTCTCCCAAAAGAGGTTCCAGGGGTTCCAGAGGTTCGAGAGGTTCGAGAGCCGCGCAATCATACATAATGACGCGATGTCACGCCTGAGATTCGTCGCGGCGTTGGCGCCGGGCCTGGCGTTGGCCGCCGCGGTCCCGGCGGCGGTGGGTTTCGGGGGTCAAACGAGGTCAGTGGCGCCACGATAACCGCGGCGCTCGCTGCGTGCGCAGCGGTTTTCGTGGGTCAGGCGAGGTTCACATGAGAATGACACGCAAGAGCTTTTTCAAACTCGCTGTAGCCGGCGCCGCCGGGGCGTCTTTCACTCGCACGATTGACGCGCGTGCACAGAGCGGAGGCCAGGCGAAGGCGCCGAAGATGGAGAAAGCGGCCATCAAGGGCACGACAGACGCGCTGACGGCGTTCATCACGAAGACCGATTTGGGCAGCATGCCGGCCGACGTGGTGGCGCAGGCGAAGCGCTGCCTCGTGGATGGCTTCGGCGTCGTGCTCGCCGGATCGACGGTCAAAGGTAGCGCCATCGTGCGCGACTACGTGCGGACCGTCGGCGACCGCAAGGAAGCCACGGCAGTCGGCGCCGGCGGATTTGAGACGTCTGCCGCGCACGCGGCGCTCCTCAACGCCGCCAGCGGCCACGCGATGGACTACGACGATACACAGCTGTCGACGACACCGGATCGGACGTTCGGATTGCTCACGCATCCCACCGTGCCGGCGCTGGCCGCCGCGCTCGCCGTCGCCGAGCGGAAACACGCCTCGGGCGCCGCGTTTCTCGAAGCGTTCCTGGTCGGCTTCGAGGTGGAGTGCAAGATCGCCGAGGCCATCGATCCCAATCACTACAACCACGGATTCCACTCCACGGGAACGATCGGTACGTTTGGCGCCGCGGCGGCGGCCGCCAGGCTGATGAACATGCCCGCGGCCAACGTCCGTCACATGCTGACGATTGCGTCGAGCATGTCGAGCGGCATTCGCGTGAACTTCGGCTCGATGACCAAGCCGCTGCACGCCGCGCGCGCGGCCGAGAACGGGGTTGTCGCCGCGGAGCTGGCCTCGCGGGGCTTCACGGGCGGCGACGACGGCCTCGACGGCCAGTGGGGATTCTTCCAGGTGTTTGGCGGCGGCGTGGATCTCGATCGGCTGATTCCGGTGCTCGGACGGCCGTACACGATGGTCAATCCCGGCGTGTCGTTCAAGCCGTACCCCTGCGGGTCGCTCAGTCACCCCACGATGGACGCGATGCTCAAGGCCGTGACCGAACACGACCTGAAGCCGGAGCACGTCAAAGCCGTACGGGTGAGAGCCGGATCGAACGTGCTCAATCCCCTCCGGTACACGATCGCGACCAACGAGCTCGAGGCCAAGTTCTGCCTGCCCTTCCTGATGGCGAGCCTCATCCTGCGGCGCAAAGCCGGCGTGCGCGAGTTCACCGACGAGTTCGTGGCGAGCGCACCCGTGCAGCAGATGATGCCGCGCGTGACGAACGTCTTCGATCCGAAGATCGAAGCGCAGGGCTTCGACAAGATTCGCAGCGTGATTGAAATCGACCTCACCGACGGCCGCGCGCTCGTGCAGGCGGCAGACGATCGCTATCGCGGCGGACCCGACCGGCCGTTCACGCCGGCCGAGCTGCGGGAGAAGTTCACCGACTGCGCGCAGCTCACGCTCAGCCAGAGCCGCATCGCCCGGGCGCTGGAGCAGATCGACAACATCGATCGCCTGAAGGACATCGCGGAACTGGTTCGAACGATGACGTAGAGTGCTTGGAGGTCACGGGTTTCAAGGTGCTTGGCGGCCACGGTTTCCAGGGTGCTCGGCGGTCACGGTTTTCAAGGTGCTTGGCGGTCACGGTTTCCAAGGTGCTTGGCGGTCACGGTTTCCAAGGTGCTTGGCGGTCACGGTTTCCAAGGTGCTCGGCGGTCACGGTTTCCAAAGTGCTTGGCGGCCACGGTTTTCAAGGTGCTTGGCGGTCACGGTTTTCAAGGTGCTTGGCGGTCACGGTTTTCAAGGTGCTCGGCGGTCACGATTCGAAGTGCTCGGCGGCCCCGGCTCCAACGTGCTCGCGGCCGATTGTTTTTCGAGGGGCTTTGATCTAACGTGTCCGGTCCAAGGGTCTATACTGACACCTGCAACGAGCACCCCGTGGGCCCACGGACAAAGTGCCACGGACAAAGTGATCGTGCAGTGAACAACGGGAGAAGGAGAACAACGATGAAGCTTGCAGTGCTCGGCGGGGTCGCCGTCATCTGTGCAACCACGGCCTTGGTGGTGGCGCAGGCCCCGGCGGCTCCAACGAACCAGACGCAGACCGTGATCGGCTGCGTTCGCGGGGAAGGGACCACTCAGAGTCCATGGGTGCTGGCGGGAGTCGTGATTCCACCGCCGGCCGCCGCACCGGCCGGACGCGGCGGTGGACGTGGTGGTCCAGGTGGACCAGGCGGTGGTCGCGGCGCCGGTGCGCCGGGCGCTGCCGCTGGTGGCGCGCCGGCCGGTGGACCGCCTCCGCCGCCCCCGCCGCCGCCTCCTCCCCCGCCGCCCCCGCCGCCGCCAATCGATCTGCGGATCACCGGCCTCGACATGTCGCCGTGGCGCGGCTACCGCGCGCAGGTGGAAGGCACGATGGGCGCGCCGGGCACGCCGCGCGAGTTCAAAGCGAACACCGCGCGATCGGTCTACGGAACCTGCCCGAATAACTGAACGGAAAACGGAAAACGTAGAACGCCAGACGAAAAACGAGAAACGCGGAACGGAGGGTCGCCCTTCGTTCCGCGTTTTTTCGTTCTGGCGTTTTTCCGTTTTCCGTTTTACGTTTTCAGTTTCAGCAGCCGCTCGGCGTTACCGCCAAGGATCGCGATCTGCTCGTCAGTTGTCAGTCCCGGCGTCTGCAGGACTGTATCGACTGGCGCCGTGCTCGCAATGGGGAATCCGAAGTCGGTGCCGATGACGATCTGGCTCGCGCCGGCGGCGGTGACGATGTTGCGCAGGTTCTGCGGGCTGTAGACGAGCGAGTCGAAGTAGAGCTGCGGTCCGCGCAGGTACTCGCTGGGCTTCCTCTTCATCTTCTGGCACGGCGCCTGAATCGCGTTGCAGTTGTCGAACCGCCCGATGTACGACGCCAGGAAGCCGCCGCCGTGCGCGCCGATGATCGTCACGCCCGCGAATCGATCGAGCACGCCTTCGAAAATCAGATGCGCCAACGCAATCGTCGTGTCGAGCGGAAAGCCGATGTTGTTGCCGAGCGCGCCCGCCCCCTCCAGCCTCTTGCCGCCATCGTCGAACCCCTGCGGGTGGATCATGACGACCGTGCCCAACTCCTCGATCTTCTTCCAGAACACGTCAAGCTTCGGACTCGAGAGCTCGCCGCCGTTCACGTTGGCGCCGACGATGAAGCCGCGGAGGCCGAGCGTCTTGACGGCGTGATCCGCCTGTTCGACGGCAAGGTCCGGCTGCTGGAGCGACACGTTGCCGAATCCGACGAAGCGATCCGGATGCGCCGCGCACAGCTCCGCGATCGTTTCGTTCTGCATCTTGACGATGCGAGCGGTCAGCGAAGCGTCCGTGAAGTAGAGAAACTGGCTCGGGTGGACGCTGATGACGTGTACGTCGATGCCGACGCGATCCATTTCGCGAAACCGGCGGTCGAGGCTGGCGGTGTCGATCGCCATCGCGCTGGCGCCGAGATTGGCCATCGCGCGGTCAACCTGCGGCAGGTCTTTGACGAGCGGCCACACCTCGTTGACGAACACGTGGGCGTGCATGTCGATCGTCCGGACGCGCCGGCCGCCGATCGTGATCTGCCGCCGCGTGGACGCCGCCGATTGGAACGGAGCCGCGAACGCGCGGGCGGCGGAGACACCGCAGGTGCACAGCAGCAGTCCGCCGCCGGTGGCGGCCGTCTCGAGAAAGCGGCGTCGATTCATGATGCCTCGCGGATTCGTGATCCGCGGGCAATGTAGTTCAGTTCCTCGGGCGCTTCAAGAGCAGTGTGATCCCCGGTTGGCCCGCGGCGGGAAACTGAAGGCCGGTTGTCTCCCACCCGTCGCGGCCGGCGTTCTCCAGTGCGACGGCGGGATCCACCCCCGGCGTGACGGTCACGGTCCGATAGGTCCACACCTGTGCCACCGGCCGCACGAAAACCGTCGTCATCGGCGCGAGGGCGACGGTCGGCGTGCCGGCAATCTGCACGCTCTCTTGAACGACGACCGGAATGGCGTCGGTCCTGTTCCGGTTCTCGACAAACACCCGGCTTTGCGAGATCTGGCCCGGACGATCCTGCCCGGAGGCAGCGACCATCACCGCACCGGCGAGGCCGCCGGTCATGGCCGCAATCACAAACATCAGTGTCTTACGCATCGCCGAATCCTCCTGTCGGGTAGACGGCCCCAGGCTCTTCCCGGTCTGCCTACGAGCGTCATGTTACTTCCCGCTCGCCGGCACGGCCGTGAGCAGCACGACCAGCCCCTTGTCACCGGCGATCTTCGACGTGCCGACGACGACCGTTTCGGCGACGGCCATTTCGAAACGGGAGTCAATCAGTTTGCGCGCGCGCGCCATCCGAATGCTCTTGTCGATACTGGCGAGAGCGTCCCGGATCCCCTTCTTCGCGCCTTCGGCGGCATTGTTCAGTTCTGTCTGAAAGGCAGCGCGCTGCTGCTCCAAGCCATTCAGGGCCATGGAACGCGAAAACTCTTCCCCAGGCGATGTGGCAGCACCCACTTCCTGAAGCTTGAACAGGACGTTCAGCATGCCCTCTTTGTAATGGAGCGGATTGGGCATGATCTCGTCGGCGTTGATCTCGACGTCGTATTCCTGGTCGCCCAGCCCTCTCATTCGAGCCGTCGCGGTCTTCGCGCCGAGCACGAGCTGCGACTCCAGCATGCGATAGCTCTTGTACGGCAGGAAATCTTTCACGTCCGCCAGCGCCTTCCGCACAGCGGGCGGCACTTCCTCAGACGGCGACGTCCCTTGTGTCTCACCGAGCAACAGGACGACGCTGAACCCCCGATGACGCGTCTGCGCGTGTGCCGTCTCCGCGCCCAACAGCGCGAGGCAGGCAATAGCGATGACAGTGTGCATAGTTCGCATGAGATCCTCTCGTTTTGCGTTTTGCGTTTCTAAAGTTCGAAGTCTTCATGGAACGTCCAGATGATTCGCGTGCCGCCCGTCGTGACGAACTGCAGCTGCCGGCCGAGTCCCTGTGGACCTGCCACGGCGGCCGGTTTCTGAGCGACGCCCTGCGGCCCGCGGTCGAGACGCACGCCGATGCTGACGCCAACCACGAGGCACGCGGCAACCACGGCACCCATCACGAACGCTCCAGGCCACGACGCCGGGGACGTCGCCGGCTCGTTTCCCGCTGCCGCCGCCGCGGCCACGATTGACCGCCGCATCGCATGCGCGTCAATCGGCGAGAGCCCCGGCTCGCGCGCCACCGGATCGGCGTCGGTCAGCAACTGTTTCAGATCCTTCATGATCACCTCTGCCCTAGCCCCTAGCCCCCAGCCCCTAGACCCCAGCCCCTAGCCCCTAGCCCCCTAGACCCCTAGCCCCCCGAGATAATCGCCGCCAACTCACGTCGTCCCATCGACAGATGCCAGCGGACCGTGACGGCCGTGACACCGAGCAGCCGCGCAATCGCCGGAATCGTCGCGCCTTCGAGCTCGTGCATCACCAGCACCGCCCGCCGGCGAGGCGGCAGCCGATCGAGCGCCCGCCACACGGTCGTTCTTGCGATGAGCGCGATTTCGTTGTCGGGCGGCTCGGCGCGCATCGCGTACGCTTCGCGTTCTGGTTCGAGGCGCTTCCGCGCCGCCCGCCGCCGCCATTCGTCGCGCTTGATGTTGACGAGCACACGGACGAGCCACGCCTCTTCGTTTCCTGCCGGCAACGACTTCGGCGAGCGGGCCGCGCGCAGAAACGTCTCCTGGACGAGGTCGTGCGCCTCCTCCGCGTTCGCCGATAGACGGCGAGCGAGCCGGTAGAGCCGCTGGTGATGGGCGTCGAAGAGGCGGCCGATCCGGGCCGCCGGGTCCGAGCCGGTGTCAACGGTCTCCTGAGGCAGCACGGCGGTCATCGCGCCAATCACACCCTCATGAACGAACGGGTGGCCAGGATTGTTGGCAGCGGTCTGCTGGAGGGCCGGTCCGGGGCATGAATTCCGTCAGGCTATACTGGCAACTCCATTGAAACCCGGCGGCTCGGAGCTGTGTCTGGCGTGTGGATTGTGCTGCAACGGCACGCTCCATACGACCGTCGCCGTGCGGCCCGAGGATGTTGGACATGTTCGAGGTCTGGGGCTGCCGATCGAGAAGACCGGCGACGAGTTGGATTTTCGCCAACCCTGTCCGCTCTACCAGAACGATAGCTGCAGCGTTTATCAGCATCGCCCACCAGCCTGTCAGGAATATCGGTGCGCCCTCCTGCAAAGGTACGAGGACGGCGACGTCACGCTGGAAGACGGCCTGACGATCGTCGGCACGGCCAAACAGTTGCTGGCCGAAGGCGCGGGGCACTCAGCCGTGCGACCCTTTCCCGGAGAAGGCCTGCTTCGAGCCGCTGCACTTGACGTCCACCTCAAGAGGCACTTCCGCGTACCTGAGAAGAACGGGCACTAGGCACGAACGGCTTCGACGAGACTCAGCGAACTGCGGGTCGGCAGGACGCGGGTCAGCTTCAAGCCGGAGCGCTTGAACAGCGCCGCGAATTCCTCTTTGGTGCGTTCTTTCCCTGATACCACCACCATCATCTGGATGTCGAGGAGCTTCCCCCAATCGGGCTTGTCCCCGGGCGAGACGACGGGATCGGCGACGAGAATCCTGCCCTTCGCATTCATCGCGTCCCGGCAGTTCGTCAGGATCTTCACGCACATCTCATCGTCCCAGTTATGGAGGACGTACTTCATGATGTAGGCGTCGCCGCCCTGCGGCGCCGAGGCGAACATGTCGCCTCCGACGAGCCTGCAGCGTTCGGCGATGCCTTTCGCGGTGACGTGCCGATCCGTGTGGGCGCGCGCGATGACGGGCGGCACGTCGAACAGCACGCCGTTGAGCTTCGGGTTCTTCTTGAGAATCAGCGCCAGCAGGCTTCCCAGCCCACCACCGACGTCCACGAGCGTGCGGATACTCGCGCGCTGGTGGACCTTCTGGTACGCGGCGGCGATCTCCGGATTCTCCGTGCCCGACAGGCTCGTCATCGCCTCGCCAAAGACTCTGAGGTCGTCGGGATGCTGCTCGAGGTACTTGTAGAACGGCATCCCGAAGATCTTGTCGAAGGGGAGACGGCCGGTCTGGACGGCGTAGGACAACTGCTCCCAGGCGTCCCACACGTGCTTCTCGACCAGCATGAGCGCGAAGTCGCGCATCGACGCGGGCACATCAGTGCGGAGCGTCGCGCCGAGCGGCGTCAGCGTGAAGCGCCTGCCTTTGATTTCCGTAAAGAGGCCGTAAGCCGCCAACGTCCGCAGCACGCGATAGAGCGCCGGCGGATGAACGCCCGCGGCGGCGGCAAGATCGTCGGCGGAGCGCGGGCCACCCTTGAGAAGATCGGCAAGCCCGAGTTTCGCGGCAACGTAGATGAGACGCGACACCCAGTAGCCGGCGATGAGACTTCTCATCTGCACTTGCGGTGTTTGCCGCTTCCTGTTGGGCATGACGCGGCATTCTACACGGGCGTTGGGACATAATCACCACGAGAGGACGCGATGGAATCTCGGCGACTCGGCGACTCTGGCTTCAAAGTGCCCGTGCTCAGCTTCGGCACCGGGACGTTCGGCGGCAACAGCGAGTTCTTCAATGCCTGGGGCGCCACCGATGTGGCCGAGGCGACGCGCCTGGTCGACATCTGCCTCGATGCCGGCGTCACCATGTTCGACACGGCCGACGTGTATTCGAACGGACTGTCGGAAGAAGTCCTGGGTAAAGCGCTCGCCGGCCGTCGGCCCCAGGCGATCGTCGCGACGAAAGCGTCGTTCCGCATGGGTCCGGGCGCCAACGACGTCGGGAATTCCCGATATCACATCATCCGGGCATGCGAAGCGAGCCTCCGCCGGTTGGGCACCGATTACATCGATCTGTACCAGATGCACGGCTTCGACGCGCTCTCGCCTCCCGAAGAAACGCTGAGCACGCTCGATACGCTCGTTCGCAGCGGCAAGGTGCGCTACATCGGCTGCTCGAATTTTTCCGGCTGGCACCTGATGAAGTCGCTGTCGATTTCAGAGCGGTACGGGTGGCCGCGCTACATCGCGCATCAGGCGTACTATTCGCTCGTCGGGCGCGACTTCGAGTGCGAGCTGATGCCCCTCGGCGAGGATCAGCGCGTCGGCACGCTGGTCTGGAGTCCGCTCGGCTGGGGACGGCTCACCGGGAAGATCCGGCGCAATCAACCCCTGCCGGCCGTCAGCCGGCTGCCAAAGACCGCAGCCTACGGCCCGCAGGTCGCCGACGACCACCTCTACCGCGTGGTCGATGCCCTGGACGCGGTGGCGAAGGAGACCGGGAAGACGGTGCCGCAGGTGGCGTTGAACTGGCTGACCTCGAAGCCGACGATCGCCTCGGTGATCGTCGGCGCACGCAACGAAGACCAGCTGGGTGAGAACCTCGGTGCGGTGGGCTGGTCGCTCACGCCGGAACAGATGGCCACGCTCGATGCCGCGAGCGCGACGACGATTCCCTACCCCTATTGGCACCAGCGGCAGGCCGCGCCCGATCGCAACCCGCCCCCCGGGGCCTGACGCAAACGGCGCGGGGTTCGCGGGAGCACGCGCCCCCACAGGAGCTTGAATGAACGCGATCCACGCGGCAGAAATTCGGGATTCGATCGGATCGAAAGATTTCGCGCGGCTGCGCGACCGGCTCATCGGCTTCACGCCGGTCGAGATCGCGGCGGCGATGCAGGAACTCGACGCCGACGAGCAGGTCATCGCCTTCAGAGTGTTACCTCGGGAGTTCGCCTCAGTCGTATTCGAGTACCTGCCGCCACCGGCGCAGGAAGCGCTCGTGAAGACCATGGGCAATGAGGACGTCGCCTCGCTGCTCAACCATATGGCGCCCGACGATCGGACGCTGCTCTTCGGTGAACTGCCGGCGAACGTCACGAAGCAGCTGCTCTCGCTGCTGACCCCGGAGGAACGGACCGAGGCGGTCACGCTGCTCGGATACGAGCGAGGCACCATCGGCCGCCTGATGACGCCCCACTACATCGCCGTGCGCGAAGAGTGGTCGGTGCAGCAGGTCATGGACTTCGTGCGTGAACACGGACAGGACCGCGAAACCTTGAATGTCATCTACGTGGTTGACGGCCACGGCCGCCTGATCGACGACATCCGCATACGCGAGTTCCTCGTGGTGCCGCTGACAAAGCGGGTGTCGGATTTGATGGATCGCCGGTTTGTGTCGCTCAAGGCCACAGACGCCCAGGAAACGGCGGTCGAGGTCTTCAAGAGAGAAGACCGCACGGCGCTTCCGGTCACCGATACGACGGGCATCCTGATCGGCATCGTCACCGTGGACGATGCGCTGGATGTCGCCGAGCGGGCGGCGACGCGCGATATGCAGCGCGTGGGCGGATCGGAAGCGCTCGACGAGCCCTACATGGACATCGCACTCGGACGGATGGTGAGAAAGCGAGCGGGATGGCTCGTCGTGCTGTTCCTCGGCGAAATGCTGACAGCCACGGCGATGGGGTTCTTCGAAAAAGAGATTGAACGCGCGGTGGTTCTCGCGCTGTTCGTTCCGCTCATCATCTCGAGCGGCGGCAATTCCGGATCGCAGGCCTCGACGCTCGTCATCCGGGCGATGGCCGTCGGCGAACTGCGCCTCAAGGACTGGTGGCGGGTCGTCCGTCGCGAGACGTTGTCGGGTGTGATGCTCGGTGCGATTCTCGGATCGATTGGGTTCTTGCGGATCAGCGCGTGGTCGATGTTCTCGACCATTTACGGACCACACTGGCTGCTTGTGGCCACCACGGTCGGGCTGGCGCTCGTCGCCATCGTGCTGTGGGGGACGCTCGTGGGTTCGATGCTGCCCCTCATCTTGCGCCGTCTTGGATTCGATCCGGCGACTTCGTCGGCGCCCTTTGTGGCGACGTTGGTCGACGTCACCGGGCTGGTGATCTACTTCTCGGTTGGAATCGTGGTCCTCAAGGGGACGCTGCTCTAGCCACAGCCACCAGCCGCCCCGCTCGGCGAGGCGTGATACTCGTAATCGACCGCGAACGGCTTCCCCCCGTCTTCGCCTTCAATCCGGGCCGTGATCCGGCCGGGCCCGGCGCGGCGGTAGATGATGCGCTTCAGGTGATCGGCGTGGCCGGGGTTGACGAAGACGATCTCGGATCCGGAGGCCGTGGCGAGTTTGAAATCCACCGGGGGCTTCCCGCCGGGTTGAGCGACGAAATAGACCCCGTCGCTTCTCGACTCGATGCGCATGAATTCGAAGCTCTTCGTCCGGCCGTTGGCAACCGTGCGGCTCATCCCGATCAGCGTGTCGTTGGCCGGTCGCGTCCAGCGTTCCTCGATGCACGCGCCGCGGCTCGTCGTCTCCCAGTTGCCTGCCATCCAACTGAGGTGCTCGACGCCCGGTTGAGGCGTTGGCGATTGCAGCCG
Organism: uncultured Acidobacteriota bacterium; assembly: GCA_963755195.1. GTDB lineage: Bacteria > Acidobacteriota > Vicinamibacteria > Vicinamibacterales > CAVVIG01 > CAVQJU01. Next base: position 825,069 of record CAVWIZ010000008.1, read on the forward strand.
GGCTGACGGCGGGCCGGCCGCGAGAGCCGCCGCCCAGAGCAGGGCGATGTAACCGGACATCGATACCCTCCACACTACTGCTTCAGTGCGGCCGCCCAGTTGAGCACAACCGTGCGAACGCCGCGAGGCAGTGCGAGATCTTACGCGGTCCGCGACTTGTCGTCGCGACCAGCCTGCCGAATCCACTCGCTCGATGTGGATGGTGCAATCCTTGAGCACGGCGACCAGCGCGCCGATCGCCGCCACCACGGGCGCCAGCACGGCGCCGACGACGCCGGCCGTGAGCGGAAATTCGGCGACGGTTCGTCCACCGTGCTCAATCACCACGCGACGGACATTACCCTCGTGGATGATGTTCTTGACCTTCTCCATGACGGCTTCGCTGCCGGCCTTGAAGGACTCCTGAAACGTCTGTTCAGCCATGTTCATCTCCTGAGCGACCCGCCGGAATTCCGGCAAGTATCCCACGACACTGCCGGGGACGCCGCAAACACGCAGCCAGACAGCGCGCCCTCTCGCCTGGCATGCCACATGCGTGCATGCCGAGGCGGGAGGTCCTATGAGAGTAGCTGTCTTCTTTGCAACCCGGGAAGGCCAGACTCGCCGCGTCGCCGAACGGATTGCCGTGGACCTGCGCCGGCGCCATGTCGATGTAGACGTGTACGACGTGAAAACGTTGCACTCGCCAATCGACTGGTCGCAGTACGCGACGGCCTGCGTCGCGGCATCCGTCCATGGCGGACACCATGAGAAAGAGATGGTTGCCTTCGTCAGACGCCATCGCGAAGAGCTCGAGCGGCGCTCCGCCGCGTTTGTGTCCGTCACGTTGTCGGAAGCCGGCGCCGAAGACCTGCGGGCGACACCGGCGCGGCGACAGCAGGCGTCGGCCGATGTCCAACGGATGATCGACGTGTTCCTCCAGGAAACCGGCTGGCGGCCCGATCTCGTCCTGCCGGTGGCCGGCGCGCTCGCCTACAGCCGGTACAACGTGATCATCCGGTTCGTGATGAAACGGATCGCGCGCGCGGCGGGGGCCTCGACCGACACCTCACGCGATCACGAGTTCACCGACTGGCCAGCCATCGATCGATTTGTCGGCGACGTGATCCAGGCGGTCGAGCTCCGCGACCGGGCGGAACCGGTCAACGCGCTGCGGGAGGCTAGCGGTCCACCCTGATCGTGTAGTCGGACCACTCCTTGATCCTGGCGTCCTTCACAAAGAACACGCCAACGCCCTCCCAGGTCAGCGGACGCGGCGAGGCCACGAATCGATCGATCCGGTGATTCATGACCATGGGTCCCATCGCAAGAGTCTCGAGGATCCGAAACTCCACCTCAGTGGAAGTCTGCAGCCACGACCCCAGGCGCTCGGTCACGCCGGCATGCCCGGTCGCGGCCGGCGTGGTTTCGGTCATCCGATACACGCAGTCTTCGGCAAGGAGCGGCAGAATCCGCCGCAGATCGCGCGTCGACCACGCGGCGCAAAAATCCGCGACGAGGCGAACGTTCGCCTGCTCGGCCTGGGTGGTCTCGGCCCCCAACACGACGGGGAACAACGAGGCGAACCCGGCGGCGCCGGCGTTCGCGAGAAATGTTCGACGCTCGAGCCCAGTCATCGCATCTCCTTCCGTCGCTCGGCCCGACGACACCGGCCGCGCGCCACACTCGTCATGCTACAGGCGGAGGTCACCCAGCGCAGACACCGCGTTCACCGCGTGTGCCAATTGCTGAATGGTGAACGGCTTGGCCAGAAACGGCGCGCCGGTTTCGCGAATGCGCTGCTGCGCGGCCGGCACCGCCGTGTGCCCGGACATGAAGATGACGGGCAGGCCGGGTCGAGCGGCGCGGGCGCCGTTGACGAGATCGATGCCGTCCAGCCCGATCGCCAGCACGACGTCCGTCACCAGCAAATCGAGGGCGGCCGAGCCCGATGACGATCTGCAGCGCTTCGGCGGCGTTCTCGGCGACGAGAACGCGGTGCCCAAGGCTCTCGAGCTGCCGGCGCACGATGTTCCGGACGTCCACTTCGTCCTCGACGACGAGGATGGTGCGAGCGACGGCCGGCGCATCGGGCGGAACCGCGCTCCGGGCCATCGGCGGCTCGCTCCCGGCAACCGGAAGGAAGATCCTCACGGTAGTGCCGCGACCAGGCGTCGAGACAATCGTCACGGCGCCTCCCGACTGCTTCGTGAAACCGTAGACCATGCTCAAACCCAGCCCGGTGCCGCGGCCGCCGGCCTTCGTGGTGAAGAACGGCTCGAACACGCGTGCCGCAACCTCGGGCGACATGCCGGAGCCCGTATCCTCGATCTCGAGCGTCGCGTACGACTCCGGGCTTCAGGTCGTCTTCGGTCGCCTGCATGTCCGTGATGGTGACCTTCGACGTGCGGATCGTCAGCGTGCCGCCGTCGGGCATGGCGTCGCGCGCGTTCAGCGCCACGTTCAGCACGGCCGCTTCGAGCGCTGAAGGATCGACAAACGCCACGCCCGCATCCCGGCCCATGGCCGTGGTAATGCGAATCGTCGCGCCCAGCGTCCGGCCCAGCAGCCGGACGATATCCGCCACGAGCACGTTGAGGCTGACGGGTTGCGGGTTCAGCAGCCGGCTCCGTGAAAACGCCAGCAGGTGACTGGTCAGCTCCTTGCCGTGCAGCGTCGCGCGGAGAACCGTCTCGATGATCTCGTCGGTGAACGGTTCCGAGGGCAACTTCAACTTCAGCAGCTCGATGTTGCCGAGAATGATCGCAAGGATGTTGTTGAAGTCGTGAGCGATGCCTCCGGTCAGCTGCCCGACGGCTTCCATCTTCTGCGACCGGAACAACGCTTCCTGCGTGCGGGCCAGCGTTTCGTGGGCCAGTCGCAGCTCCGTGATGTCGTGCGAGATGCCGAACAGGCCGAGAATGCTGCCCGTCCTTGTCGCGGTACACGCCCTTGGTGACCAGGTAGGCCTGCGCGCCCGCCTCGCCGGTCGCCACGCCTTCGAAGGCCTGCGGCTTGCCGGTGGCGATCACTTGCCTGTCGGCTTCGATGAACCGGCGGGCGTCCTCCTCGGGATAGAGCTCGAGGTCGTGTTTGCCGACGATGTCGGCTGGAGACTTGCCGATGAAGCGCGCGGCGGCCTCGTTGACGAGGACGTAGCGGCCGTCGAGATCCTTGACGAATATCGCGTCTGGCGTCGCTTCGATCACCGCTTGCAGGATGTCGAAGCTGTTCGGAATGGCCATCTTCTCCAAGATAAGCAGAGTAGCCCGGAACGCGGGGGAAAGGCGAGCGTCAGAACAAGGACGGCTGCCCCTGGTGCCAGGAGCGTCGCTCGTGGTCGAGCAACCAGGTCTTCCGGTCGAGCCCGCCGCCGTAGCCGACGAGCGACCCGGACGCGCCGATGACCCTGTGGCAGGGGACGATGATGGCGATGGGGTTGGCGCCGTTGGCGGCGCCGACGGCCCGCGAGGCGTCGGCCGACCCCAGTGTTTTCGCGATCGCGCCGTAGCTCGTCGTCTCGCCGGGCGCGATCGCGCGCAGCGCCACCCACACGCGTTTCTCGAAGGCCGCGCCCCGCATGTCGAGCGGCAGACCGCTGGCGTCCGCGCTCGAGCCGGCAAAATATGCGTCGAGCCACGTTCGCGTGCGGACAATCGTCGGCGTCTCGCCGTCAACGATCTTGTGCGGCGGGAACCATCGCTCGAGGCGGGCGTCGAGACGCGTGAGGCGCTGCTCCGGGCCGGCGAACTCGAGCGCGCACAAGCCCTCGCCCGAATCGAGCGCGAGCATGTCGCCGAGAGGCGTCCGAAACCAGGCGCGCGAGATCTTCATGGCTCACGGTTCAAGGTTCACGGTTCAAGGTTCAGGGTTCAAGGCTCCAAGTGCGAGCACTGCGAACCGTGAACCGTGAACTGTGAACCTCTAAAGGCCCTTTCTTCCAACCACTCCAACGTATATGGATATCACGTCGCCCGTGTCCGCCGAAACACGACCGTATCCCCCATCCAGAAGTTCAGCAGGCTGCACACGCCGATCGCGACGGCGTTGGCCACAACCGGGCGCAGGTGCGCCACGGGGACCAGCACGGCCATCACCGCCAGATTTCCGGCGAGCGACAACGCGCCGTTGGTGATCGCAAAGCGTACAAACGCGCCCCTGGCGCCCCCGGCCTCGGCACGGTCGCCCCACGTCCACCGCCAGTGCCAGAAGAAGTTGTGCGCGACGGCCAATGCCACCGCGGCAGACGTCGCGAACATGTAGTTCAAGTGTGCGACATCGGCCAGGATCCAGACGGCCACGAGCTGGACGCCGATGCCGAACGCACCCACCACGTTAAAACGGACGAAGCGCGTCATTTCTAGCAGTCCTACCAGGAATTGGCTCGGCCCTATGGAGCGCGCGCGTGTTGGCGGCCACCGCGACGCCCATCGTCCCCAGCATGCCGCCGATCGCGACCACGCCGCCGACATCGAACAGACGATACTCGCGGCCAAACAGCTCGGCCATGGGATGAACGAGCAGCACGAGATTGCCGATCGCCAGCAGAATCCGCAGCTCGGTCGGGCCGATCTTGAAGTAGCTCATCCTGAACGTGCCCAGCGCGTGCGTCGCCAGAAAGGTTTCGGCGCACAGCATCAGGTAGGCGGCGAGCAGCCCCAGCGCGACCAGCGGGCTCATGTAGCCCGACAGCCCCAGCCCGCCCAGCAGAAACGACGCCCCGACCACGTCGACGACATGGTCGATGTAGAAGCCGTAGCGCGGACGCTGTTGCTGGCGCACGCGGGCGAGCGTGCCATCGAGGCTGTCGCCGAACCAGTTGACCGCCAGACACGCGACGGCGAGGAGCAGTCCCACCGGCGTGACGCTTGCCAGCCAATAGGAGAGGCCGGCCAGGAGCATGGCGGCGAGCGCCAGCCCCGTCAGGTGATCGGAGTTGACTGAGCGCGGTATGCGATGAGCCAGCCAGACGAGCGTGCGTTTCTCAATCGGAGCCAGCACACTCGTCAGCAGTCGTGTGGCATCCCGGAACTCGTGACTGCGGACGTTGGAACTGACGGCAGATGACAGGGTATTGGGGTTCATTGACACGCCCTCCTGTCGCGTAGTGCGACAAACGGACCCCAAACCGGCTCAAGAGGGCTCGTTTGATCGCTCGTGAGCCTGCGGGTTCGCCCTTGGCGCATTGGTGAGTGAGCCACCAAGGAGGTGACCGATGCGTCCGTCTTCGTCTCCCATTCACACCGCGCCCCTATTGGCCGTGATGCTGCTTACCTCAGCGGCCGCGTTGGCCGCCGCCCACCTTGGTTCGGAAACGATAGCCGCGTGGAAGGTCTACGTGATCACGACGGAACGCCGGATTGCGCGCGAGCTGCAATCGCCGCGCGGGTTTCTGGCCATGGACTTTGGCAGCGAGGCGGCGGCCGAGCGGCGCGAGGTGCTCGGCGGCGCGGTCGTCGTGCGAAAGATGGAGACAATCGATTCGGCCGGACGAGACGTCGATGTGCCGTCGGCGCTCGTGCATCACTGGCGCGGCGACGTGCTGATTCCCGGCATGACCGTGACCCAGCTCGTCGCACAGTTGCAAAACGGCGCGCCCCCCACGCGGCAGGAAGACGTGCTGCAGTCGAAAGTGCTCGAACGCCAGCCCGACCGGATGAGGGTTTACCTCAAGCTACAGCGCCACAAGTTCGTCACCGTCGTCTACAACACCGAGCACATCGTCACCTTCGCGCGCTACGGCGCCACACGCGCGACCAGCGCGAGCACGGCCACGAAGATCGCCGAAGTGTCCGACCCGAACACGCCGGAGGAGCGCGAGCTGCCGATCGGAGACGACCGCGGGTTTCTATGGCGGCTGAACGCCTATTGGCGCTATGAAGAAGTCGCAGGCGGCGTGATTGCGGAGTGCGAGTCGATCAGCCTCAGCCGCGACGTGCCGCCCGTGGTGCGCTACTTCGTGAACCCGATCATCGAGCGCACGGCGAGAGAGTCGATGGCGAGGACGCTCGCCGCGCTCAAGGCGCGCTTCGTGCAGGGGTAAGCCAGGTCGCTACTGACGCAGCGCGTAGACAAAGAGCGAGCTGCCGGCCATCGGACTATAATCCCTGGCCATGATGATCAACCGTCGAGACGCTGTGGCTTCATTCGCGCTGCTTGCCGAACTCGTCGCGTCAGGCCGTCTCGCTGAAGCGCAGACGCCGGCCGCGCCCACCACCCCGCCTCCCCCGGTCTTCAAACACGACCTGCCGAACTTGACGATGGAAGACTGGGAAGTGACGGTCACCTACGTGGACTACGCACCGGGTCGCGTCGGTGCGGCGCATCACCACCCAGGCTTCGTGCTGGCCTACGTCCTCGAGGGCGCCGTCGTCACCAAGATCTCCGGGCAGGGCGAGGAACGAACGTACACAACCGGGCAGATGTTTTACGAACAGCCCGGCGCGACGCACGAGGTGTCGAAGAACGCGAGCCAGACGCAGCCAGCCAGGCTCCTCGCGATGATCTTCGCGAAGAAGGGCGCAACCCTGGTCACACCAGGGCCGGCGCCCGCGGGCCGCGGCTGAGCACTCTGCGCGATCCCAAGCGAGCACCCTGCGTGTTCGCACTCGAGCACTCTGCGTGATCCCACGCGAGCACCCTATCTGATCGCACCGGTTATGACTTGATGAACGCCAGCAGATCGGCGTTGATCTCGTCCTTGTTGGTCGAACACATGCCGTGGGACAGGCCCGGGTAGATCTTCAGCGTCGATCCTTTCACGAGCTTGGACGACAGCATCGCCGAGGCGCCGATCGGCACGATCTGATCGTCGTCGCCGTGCAGAATCAACGTCGGCACGTTTATCTTCTTCAAATCGTCGGTGAAGTCCGTTTCCGAGAACGCCTTGATGCAATCGATGACGGCCTTGTGCCCGGCCAGCATCCCCTGCAGCCAGAACGAATCGCGCAGACCTTGCGACACCCTGGCGCCTGGCCTGTTCGCACCGTAGAACGGACCGCTGAGATCCTTGAAAAACTGTGAGCGGTCGCCGATCACGCCGGCGCGGATTCCGTCAAACACGTCCATCGGCAAGCCGCCAGGGTTGCCGGCTGTCTTCAACATCAGGGGCGTGACGGCGCCGATCAGCACGGCCTTGGCCACGCGTTTCGTGCCGTGGCGGCCGATGTAGCGGGCGACTTCCCCGCCTCCGGTCGAGTGGCCGACGTGAATCGCATTCCGCAGGTCGAGCGCTTCGGCCATCTCGCCAAGGTCGTCGGCGTACGTGTCCATGTCGTTGCCGTTCCAGGGTTGGCTCGAACGCCCGTGGCCGCGGCGATCGTGAGCGATGCAGCGGTATCCGTGTGAGGCGAGAAACACCATCTGGTCTTCCCAGGCGTCCGCGCTCAGCGGCCACCCGTGGCTGAAGACCACCGGCTGTCCCGCGCCCCAGTCCTTGAAATAGATCTGAGTGCCGTCTTTGGTGGTGATGGGCATGGCATCCTCCTGGTGTCGATACGGTCCAACTCTAATATATCGACAACAGGTCCCTGCGCGATCGCACGCGAGCACCCTGCGTGATCCCACTAGAGCACCCTGCGTGATCGCCCTCGAGCACGGTGTCTGACGTCCATGGCGCCGTCTCCGATTCAGACTGCGACACCTTCGACAGCACTGCCTCGAGCAGCGGCGTCATACAACCCAGCTGCCTCGCTCGAATCATGAAGTTCCAGAGCGGCTCGAATTTCTTCCAGCCCGAGGCGTAGAAGAAGTGCTTGGCCTGGTGTTTGACCGAGCCGTGCGACATCGAGGCCCGGGCAATGGACGACCATCGATAGAACTCTCGATAGGCCCGGTCGTACCCCTCCTTGAGCGCCTCCGGCGTCAGGCGAGCGGGCTGGAAGACGACGTGGCGTGTGTCGTACAGGTCCCAGTTGCGCGTCACAATGCGACCCTGCTCCTGCATGCGCGCGAACAATCGCGTCCCCGGGTACGGCGTCTGGATGTGGAAGGTCGCCGTCGTGATGCCGTGCTCGACCGCCCAATCGACGGTTCGCCGGAACACGTCCTCCTGGTCATCGTCCATGCCGAAGACGAAGCTGCCGTTGATCATGATTCCCAGGCTGTGCAGTCGATCGGTGACGGCCTTGTAGTCGCGGCCGAGGTTCTGCCGCTTGTTGCTGCTGACAAGGTTGCCCGGCGTCAGGCTCTCGAACCCGACGAAGAGGCTGCGAAGCCCGGCCTCGGCGGCCCGCTCGATGAGATCGCCGCGCAGGACGGAGTCGACGGTCGCCGCTGCCTGAAAAAGGCGGCGTGTCCCGCGCATGCCGTCGAACAGCGCCCTGGCGAAGCGCCGGTCGCCGAGAAGGTGATCGTCCAGGAAATAGAGATGGCGTCCCGGCAAACGCGAGATTTCGGCGAGCGCGTCGTCCACGCGCTGCGTGTAGAACGAGCGGCCGCCCCCGAAGAAGGCGTCCTTGTAGCAGAAGTCGCAGTGCTCCGGGCACCCGCGCGTCACGACGATGGAGTTCGGCACGAGATACCGGCGGCGCTCGATCAGATCGCGGCGAACCGGAGGCAGACGGTCGAGCGTCCGCCCCGATGCCGACCGGTACACCGCCTGCGGGTGGCCGGCGTGAAAGTCCGCGAGGAACTGGGGAAACGTCTGCTCCGCGGGGCCGAGAAACACCGCGTCGGCGTGCGCCGCCGCTTCGTCGGGGAGCGAGGTCACGTGCAGTCCGCCCATCGCCACGAATGCGCCCCTGGCCCTGTAGTGGTCGGCAATGCGATACGCGCGATACGCGTTTGTGATGTAGGCCTGAACCAGCACGAGATCCGGCATGTCGTCGAGGTCGAGCGCCTGCACGTGCTCGTCCACGAGGACGGCCTCATCGTCCGGCGCTGAGAAACGCGGCCAGGGTTGCGAGGCCGAGCGGAGGAAACAGCGAGTATTTGATCGGACGCCAGTAGGGGCTGGTCGCTTCCGTGAGCGCGGGAAGAATGAGTTTCACTCTAAGACGACGCATACTCTGTGTAACAAAGTACTTCTTAATCGGTTTTGGCGTCAACTGGACCACCGACGCCTCTCTTTCCATGTTCCGCCGGCGTGTGGCGGATAATGTCGGGGACAACCTTTCATGGCCACTTGGAGAAGACGCACATGACCATTCACCGGCAACTACGTTGGGGCGCCGCGTTCCTGCTGCTGACCTCGGGGACTCTTTCGACCTCCGCGCAGTCGCCTGCCACACTTCCGGCCGATCTCGATCCCGGTTCGCGGGCTCGCCTTCCTTACCTGCAGCGCAAGGATCTGGATGAACGCGGCCAGAAGATTTACGACACGCTGCCCGGCCGCAGCCCCGAGGGCGTTCTGCGCGGACCGCTCGCCTTCGCCGCCTACAACCCGGCTGTCGCCAAGGCGCTTGTTCGATCTCCACAACGCGGCCGTGGGGGAAGGGACGCTCGACGCGCACGCGCGCGAACTGGCCATCATCGTCGCCTGCCGCGAAACCAACTACAACCTGGAATGGAACGCCCATGAGGCGAGCGCGTTGAAGGCCGGCGTGGATCCCAAGGTCATCGACGTCGTGCGCCGCAACCGCCCGCTCACCGGCATTGACGAAAAGGATGCGACCGTGATCCGCTTTGGCCGCCAGATGCTGCACGACGGGAAGATGGATTCGGCCACCTTCGCAAAGGCCGTGGAGCTGTTCGGCCGGCGCGGCGCGATGGACATGGTGGCGGTGATGAGCACATACGCGGTCAGCGGATTCTTCGCCATCGCCGTCGACGAGCACTCGCCGGCCGGGCGCCCGGAGTTGGAGCGCGCCGCCAGGTGACACATCAGGCGCGTCAGGGCCGCATCGTTGACCATTGCTCGATCTTGATTCGAGCGACCAGCGTCGCGCCGCCCTTGCCGTCGGGGCTGAACATCAGCGTTTCACCGTCGGAGAGCCCGGACGTCTCCTGCGGAAACGCCGCCGCCATGTTCGGCAGATGCGTTACGAGGATGGTGTTGGCGCCGCTCGGACGCTCCAGCACCTGACTCTTCAACCACGCCGCTTGAGCTGCGGTTCCGCCGCCACACTTTGGCCGCCGTCACCGAGCTCGGCCTGCGTTCGGGGACTCTGCAGCTGAGCAAAGCGAACCGTCTCCAACGCCCGATATGTCGGGCTGGTCAGACGGTCCCGATGGGAATCCTGAGATCGCGCAGCGCCTGGCCCATCGCCGTTGCCGTGGCACGCCCGGTGTCGTCGAGTTGACGCTCGACCTTGACGTTGTCTGGATTCGCCGACTCCCTGGCGGGCGCCTCCCGCGGCGAGCTCGCGTGACGCATGACGAGGACGTAGCCGCCTTGTCGCAGCGCCTTGACCAGCGCCTCGCCGGACAACGTTTGCGCTAGTGCTGGTCGCGCCAGCAACAGCACCGTAAGAGCCGCTAGCAGCAGATGGAACACGCCTCATGGAAACCTCCGTTGCGCGGGCTTCATCACAGCTTGACCGTACTTCAGATAGAGCGTCGGCACGACGATCATGTTCAGCAGCGTCGACGTGATCAGGCCGCAGAGGATGACGATCGCCATCGGCGTCTGAATCTCGCTGCCCGCTCTTGCCGCCGCCGAGCGCCAGCGGAATGAGCGCGAGCCCGGCGGCCATCGCCGTCATCAGAATCGGGACCAGCCGCTCGTGCGCGCCCCGCTCGACCGCCTCGCGGAAGTCGGTCACGCCCTTCCTGCTCGATCAGGTGCTGGATGTGCGACACGAGCATGATGCCGTTGCGCGTCGCGATGCCGAACAGCGTGATGAACCCGATCATCGACGCGACGCTCAGCACGCCGCCCGCGAGGAACACGCCGGCCACGCCGCCGATCAGCGCCAGCGGCAGGTTCACCATGACCAGCAGCGCGTCGCGCGCCCGGCCGAACGCCAGCACCAGCAGCATGAACAGCCCGGCGACGACGCCGACGCCGAGCACCAGCAGCCGCTGCGGACGCGCTCTGCTGGCTTTCGAACTGCCCGCCGTACTCGACGCGGTAGCCCGCCGGCATGGCGACCGACTGCGCCACGGCCGACCGGATGTCGTCGACGACGCTGCCCAGATCGCGGCCGGCGACGTTGGCGGAGATGACGATCCGGCGCTGCACGTTCTCGCGCAGAATCATGTTCGGCCCCTCCTCGCGCCGGACGTCGGCGAGCAGCCGGATCGGCACGGCGGCCCCGCCCGGCGTGTCGACCGGCAGATCGGCGATCCGGTCGAAGTCGGCCTGCGCGCCCGGGTCGAACTTGACGACGAGATCGAACGCCGTCGCCCCGATCGAAGATGCGGCCGACCGTCGCGCCGGCGAAGCTCGTCTCGACCGCCTCGGCGACATCGTCGGCGCGCAGCCCGTAGCGGGCGATCGCCGGCCGATTCAGCACGAAGCGCACGAACGGAATGTCCATCTGCTGCTCGAGCGACAGGTCGACGACGCCCGGCACGCCGCTCATGACCTCGCGCACGCGCTCGCCGAGCCGCCGCAGCGTGCCGAGATCGTCGCCGAACACCTTGACGGCGATGTTGGCGCGCGTGCCCGACAGCATGTGATCGATGCGGTGCGAGATCGGCTGACCGATCGTCACGTTCGTGCCGGGCAGCGTCGAGAAGCCGCGGCGCAGGTCGGCGAGCAGCTCCGCGCGCGGCCGGCCCGTTTCTCGCAGGCCGACGTCGATTTCCGCCGCCTCGACACCCTGCACGTGCTCGTCGAGCTCCGCGCGCCCGGTTCGCCGCGCGGTCGCGACGACCTCCGGCTGCGCGCAGCAGGATCTGCTCGACGCGCCGGCCGATTTCGTCCGACTTCGCGAGCGAGGTGCCGGGCAGCGTGTTCGCCTGAACGGTCAGGCTGCCTTCGTGGAACTCCGGCAGGAACGCCGAGCCCATCCGGGTGATCGCCGCCGACCGCGACCACCAGGAGCGCCAGCGAGACCGGCCATCACCGCGAACGGATGATCGAGCGCGTGCGGCAGACCGCGCGCAAAGCGCGCCTTCAGCGTCCGCGCCAGCCAGCCGTCGTGGCCCCGCGCGATCGATCGCGCGTTCGGCAGGAAGGCGAAGCACAGCGCCGGCGTGACGATGATCGCGACCAGCGAGCGACGCCGTCAGCGACGACGATGTACGCGAACGCGAGCGGCGTCAGCAGCCGTCCTTCGACGCCGGACAGGCCGAAGATCGGCAGGAAGACCAGCACGATGATGACGGTGGCGAAGACGATCGAGGTGCGGATTTCGAGCGTGGCGTCGCGGACGACCTCGGCGCGCCGGCCGCTGCTCCGCGGCGGCTCGCGCCGATTCTCCCGCAGCCGCCGCACGACGTTCTCGACGTCGATGATCGCGTCGTCGACGAGCGCGCCGATGGCGATGGCCATGCCGCCGAGCGTCATCGTGTTGATGCGTGGCGCCGAACGCCCGCAGCACCAGCACCGCGGCCGCCAGCGACAGCGGCATCGCGGTCAAGCGTGATGGCCGCCGCGCGCAGGTTCGCGAGGAACAGGAGCACGATGACGACGACGAGCAGGCCGCCGTCGCGCAGCGCCTTGACGACGTTGTCGACGGCGACCTCGATGAAGTCGGCCTGCCGGAAGATCCGGCGATCGATCGTCATGCCCGCGCGGCAGCTCGCGCTGGAGCGCGTCGAGCTCGCGATCGAGCCGGGCCGTCAGCTCGATCGTGTTGGCGCCGGGCTGCTTCTGGACGCCGACGATCACGGCCGGCTTGCCGCTGCGCGACCCTTCGCCGCGCTTCAGCGCGGCGCCTTCGCGCACATCGGCCACGTCGCGGACGAGGACCGGCGCGCGCGCCGCGCAGCGCGACGACGCTGTCGCCGATCTCCTCGGGCGTCCGCACGCGGCCGATCGCCTGCGAGCACGTACTCCTGCGGACCCTCGGTGTAGATGCCCGCCGACGTGTTCTGGCTGGCGCCGCGGACGGCGGCGAGCAGCTCGGTCAGCGAGACGCTGTTCGCGCGCAGCTCGTCCGGATGCGCGATGACCTGAAACTGCCGCTCGGCGCCGCCGATCGGCGTGACCTGCGAGACGCCGGCGACCGCGAGCAGCCGGCGCCGGACGATCGTGTCGGCGACGCGTCCGCAGGGTCAGCGGATCGTCGGTGTCCGACGAGATCGCGAAGAACAGGATCTCGCCCATGATCGACGAGATCGGCGCGAGAATCGGCCGCTCCACCTGCGGCGGCAGCGTCCCGCTGACGAGCGACAGCTTCTCCGCCACGATCTGCCGGGCCATGAAGATGTCGGTGCCCCAGTCGAATTCCACCCAGACGACGGCGATGCCGACGGCCGTCGCCGAGCGCACGCGGCGGACGCCCGGAGGCGCCGTTGATGGCGCTCTCGATCGGAAACGTCACCAGCGACTCCATCTCGTCCGGCGCCATGCCGTGGCCTTCGGTCAGAATCGTGACGGTCGGCGCGGTCAGATCCGGGAAGACGTCGACCGGCATGTCCCGCGCCGTCCACAGACCGGCGGCGAACAGCAGCACCGACAGCGCGATCACCATCCAGTGGTGGTCGATCGACCATTGAATCAGTCGTTTCATGTCGGTCTCCTCAGTGCACGTGACCTTCGCCGGCAGCCCTTTCGCCGCCGAGGCGAGCTGCACTTCGTAGGCGCCGCGCGTGACGACGCGATCGCCGGGCTTGAGCCCGGCTCTTCACGCCGATCCAGTCGCCGTCGCGCGCGGCGATCTCGACGTATCGCCGCGCGAACCGTTCGCCGCCGACCTGGACGAAGACGTACGGCCGGCCGGCTTCCATCAGGACGGCGGCTTTCGGCACGGCCGGCACCCGCTCGAGCGTTCGCTGATAGAGGATGGCCGTGCCGGTCTGACCGACCAGCAGCTGGCCGCCGGGATTCGCGACCTCGAACTGCACCGGCAGCGCGTGGGTGGCGGCATCGATCACGCCGGCGTCGTGCATGTGCTCGAATCGCAGCGGAATCGGATCGGGACGCCCGGCACCTCGAGCGCGAGCGCCGCGACGCCGCGAGCCGACGCGGCATCGGCGGCCGGCACCTGCGCGCGCAGCTCGACGCGATCGGTGCGGACGATCTTGAAGAGCGGCGCGCCCTCGTCGTACGACGCGCCGAGCGTCGCGATCACCTCGGCGACGCGGCCCGCAATCGGCGCCGCAGGACGAACGCGTTGCCGGCCGCGGCGCCGCCCCCGGCGCCGAGCGTCTCGTCACGCTGCGCGAGCCGCGCCTCGCGCCGCGCGGAGCCGGGCCTCCGCCACCGTGCAGCGCCGCTGCGCGTCTTCCACGCGCCGCGCCGGGACGGCGCGATCGGCCAGCAGCCGTTCCGCGCGGGTCTGCTCGGCGCGGGCGGCTTCGACCGCGGCCTGGGCCTCGGCGACCTCGGCCACGAGCGTCGCGCGATCGTCGCCGCTCGACAGTCGCGGCTCGAGCCGGCCCAGCGCCTGCGCCGGCACGAACGGTCGCCCCGATGGACACGAGCGACTCGGCCATGAATCGGCCGGCGGCCGGCGCCGCGACGATCGCCTCGCCGCCCGGCAGGGCTTCGATCGCCGCCGGGACGCGGATCGACGGCCGCACGTCGACCTCGCGCACCGGTGCGGTCGCGAACTCGTTGGTCCACTGCTGCTCCTTCAGATAGGCGATGGCGGCCGGATCGTCGGCCGGTCTCCTGGCCGCGTCGGCGTTCGCGGCCGCTTCGTCGCGCGAACACGGTGACCGCGCCGAGATCGTGGCGATCCGAGAGTCCGGGCGCCTCGACGACGAGCGCCCAGCGATAGCGCCCGGCGGCGGGGGCGCGCCTTCGACACGGAACGCGCCCGGCCGCGACGGTTCGGAACCGGCCAGCACGTCGGTCGCGCCGCCGGCTTCCGGCGTGAACTCGACTGCGCGGGCGCCCGGCGTTCAGCGCCTTGAAGTCGTCGAGCCTCGTCAGATGCACGGCAAAGAGCGCCGTCTGCCCGGCGACGAGCGGCGGGTACTCCATGTACAGCTCGGTCTTCTCCGTCCAGTCGGTCACGTTCAGCGACGGCGTTTCGGCTTTGGGCGCGTCGGCGGCTCCGACGGCACGAAACGGTCGCGGCAACCGCAACGATGGAGCCGATCAGCGACGAGGCGTCGTCGCGGTCATCACGGAATCTCCCACCCGCTGACGAATTCCAGTTCGATCTCGGCCTGCCGCACGGCGGCGTCGAGCGCGGCCTGCCGCACGCGCGCCGCGGCGCCCGTCCGGTACGCATCGAGCAGCTCGAGAATGCCGCGCTCGCCGGCGTCGTAGCTGACCTGCGCGATGCGCTCGATCTGATCCGCGCCGTTCACGGCCGCGGTCCGATAGCGTTCGGCCGTCGCGCGCCGTTCGACAACGGCCGCGCGAAGCGCCGCGATCTCCGCGCGGACGGAGCGCGGAAGACGTCGGCCCGGCTGCCGCCTGGGCGGCTCTGGCCTCGCGCCAGCGCCCGTTCCGCGTGGCCCCGATCGAACAGCGGGATGACGCGTGCACCGTGACGACGCTGCCGAGATCGCCGCCGCCCGCCGTCGACGACTTCGTGCCGGCCACGATCTCCGGCTCGGGAATCCACCGCCGATCGGCCGCGCGTGCCGCCAAGCGCGCCGCATCGCTTCTCCTTGCGCAGCGCCAGCAGCTCGCCGCGAGTCGATTCGGCCCGCTCGACGAGCGCGTCGACCGGCGGGCAGCGGGCGCTCGTGCGCGACGCCTGCCGCCGCGACGACACGCGAGGGGTCGACCGGATCCACGGCGAAGAAGCCCGCGAGGGCCGCCTGGCTCGCGCGCGATCCGTCGCGGCGGCGGCGCGGTCGGCGTCGATGTCGAGCACCTCGCGCTCGGCGCGCAGCCGATCGAATCCGGCGGCGTCGCCGGCGGCCTCGCGTTTCGCCAGCACATCGGCCAGCCCGCGAAGACGGTCGCGCGCGGCGGTCAGCTCGCGCTCGCGCACCTGCGCCGCGACGAGCTGCGCGAACGCGAGCCGCAGATCGGCGCGCGCCCGGCGAAGCTCGTCGTCCGCGCGGACTCGAGCTGGCATCGACCAGCGCCGACGCGGCCTGCACGTCGAACCCGCGCCGTCCGGTGATGGGCAGCGGCTTGCGACGACCATCGTCATGTTCTCGGTGATGCCGGCGACCGACTCGCGATCGAACGTGAGCCGCGGGTTCGGCCAGCGGCCGGCCGCCAGCACGTCGGCCCGGGCGACCTCGGTCGCCGGCGCGAATCGCGCGAACACGCGGACTGTCCGGCGACAGCCGCGCGAGCGCCTCGGATTCGGTCAGCGGCAACGATTGAGCGCCGGCGTTCGACGGCACGGCAACCGTCAGCAGCGTGGCGCAGAGCACCACAGTGCGCATAAGACCTCGAATTGAACAGAGAACGAGACAGACGACGGGAGAGCCCGTCAGATCAGATCAGGCGGAAAGGCAGGGAGGGGCGCGGAGGGAGAGACAGGCTCGCGGCGGTCCATGAGGCGGCGCCGTATCGTAGTCTGGCGGCGACGCCCACTCGGCGAGCGCCGGCACCAATTCGAACCACTCAGCGGGCGGCAGAGCCGGCGCCGCAAACTGGTATCCAGGCTGGTGCAGCGCCGCGCTGTCCAGCCAGACGATGTGGTCATCGTCGTCGGCAAGCTGGGCGTGATCGTGATCGTGCGAGCCGGCGTTGTGTGGCTGCAGATGCCGGTGGACGGTCGAGTGCGGATGGTCCGCGTCGGCCTCGTGCGCGTGCTCCGGCGCCACCATCGCCGAGAGGGCGATATAGGGCGCGAGGATCAGTCCGACAACGGCCCGGCCGAAGGACGGCGACACGAACTTGATTATGGTCACCGGAGGAATCCGGCGTCAAACATGCCGCGGACACCCCGCTGCTCACGCCGGGTCATGGTGTCGGCGGCGTAGGCGGCGTGCTGGTGGCAGGCCGCAGCCCCAGGCGTTCGCGTTCCGCCCGAACAAGAAAGCTGCCTTTGGACACGATCTGATCGCCCGGCTGCACTCCCGACACGACCTCGACCTGCTCGCCGGACGTCGTCGCCAAGATG
The DNA here is from genome assembly GCA_963755195.1 of uncultured Acidobacteriota bacterium. Classification (GTDB taxonomy): domain Bacteria; phylum Acidobacteriota; class Vicinamibacteria; order Vicinamibacterales; family CAVVIG01; genus CAVQJU01. The sequence goes on from CAVWIZ010000008.1 coordinate 842,084, forward strand.
AACCTCACGCTCGGTGAACTTGCCGGGCTCGGCTGGATTCGCGACGTACACCACCTGACGATCGCCGACGGTCTGCACCGCGATGCGTGGGACCGTCACGGCCTGTCTGTTCGCGGCTGCCGCGACCTCGATATCCGCGTACATCCCGAGTCGGAGCTCCTGGCGCGGGTTTGGCACTTCCACCCGCACGCGCGCCGTGCGCGTGTCCGCACTCACCTGCGGATCGATGTAGCTGACCCGCCCCTGCCGGGCGAGGCCGGGATCGGCGGTTGTCGTGACGGAGGCCGTGCTGCCGACACGCACCCGCGAAAAATCACGTTCGTAGAGCGCACCGACGACCCAGACTGACGAGAGATCGACGACCGTGAACACCTTCGTCGCGGTGTCGACGTTCAGACCGACGTTGGCGGCACGCTCGGTGATGACGCCTGCGATTGGCGCCGGGATATCCGTCGTCGCCTCGATCTCCTTGCCCGGCGACAACGCGTCGATCGCCGATGCCGGCATCCCGAGCAGCATGAGGCGCGATCGGAGGCTCTGCACTCCGGCCAGCTTCGCGGCATGCTCCGCATGCAACGCTCCATCTCCTGCTGACTGGCCGCACCAATCGCGACGAGTCTTCGTGGTTCGAGCGAGCTCCTGCTCGTGCGCCTCGAGCTCGGCCTTTGCGGACAGGTACTTCGTCTGAGCGTCAGCCAGCTCCGGGCTGAAGATCTGCAGCAACGTCTGACCGCGCCGCACCTGGTCGCCCAGTTCGACGAGCACCCGCGTGACACGTCCCGACGACGAGCGGCGTCACGACGACCTGTTTGTAGGCATTCGGTTCGACCGTGCCTGGAATGCGCACCGCCGACGAGCCCGGCGGCGCCCGCGTCACGGCAACCAGTTCGATGCCCGCTCGTTTCATCGCCTCTGGCGACAGCGTCACGACGACATCCGGCAGCGGGAGATGGCCCTCGTGGGACGAGCTGTCGGCCGCGGCACTCGACGGCGGCGCATTCGACGGCGATCCGTTTGCCGGACGGGCCATGTCCTGCCCGCCTTGACCAGCGCGTGAGGACCTCTGCATCACGAGATACGTGGTGCCAGCGCCAACGGCCAGCAGTGCGATCGCCGCCGCGACGACGGCCGGCCAACGGAGCGTGACTCGAGAATTCGCTGTTCATCGGACGTCTCCCAGTGCCCGCCTCAGGGCGGTGCGTGCGTCGTAGGCTTCTCGAAGCGCATTGCTGTAGCCGCGTTCGAAATCCAGATAGCGGCGCTGCTCGGCCAGGACGTCGAAGACGGTGGCGCGTCCGAGCTCGTACGTCTGGCGTCACCACGTCCAGATTCTGCCGGGCCAGATCGCGAGCCCCGCCTCGGTAGACGGCGATCGCGCTGCGCGCCCGTTCATCGCGAGCGGTGGCGGCGGCAATCTCGGACTCCGCGGTCAACTGTGCCGCGTTGAGTCGCGCGGTCGCCCCCGCTCGCTCCGCCTGCGCCGAGGCGACCTCGTCCCTGGTTCTTGATTGCGCAAGGGCAGCGTCAGAGCGGCCCCGACGCTGACGTAGTGAAAGAGACCTCGCACGCGCGTCAACTCCCCCTGGGCATTCAGCCCGAGTTGCGGAAAGCCGGCGTCCGTCCGCATGTACGAGCCAACAGGCTCAGATCGAAGCGCCCATCCCGTCGAGCGCGATCGATCTGCGCATCGGCCACACGGATTCGAGCTTCGGCCTCCTGCACGTCGGCCCGAACCGCCACCGCGATCGCGTCTGACTTCAGCGGCAGAGCTCGCTTCTCGCATCACGAGCTGTTCGAGCGAGTCGCGCAGCTGGAGCGGAGCGTTCGCCCTCATGCCCGAGGAGGCGTTTCAGCTCGATCACGGCTGCGATCCACCTGCCCGGCCTGCAGGAGTCGCTCGGCCTCGAGCCTGCGCAGCTCGACTTCCACCATGTTGCGTTCGAGCGGTGGGGTACCACCCTGCTCGACTCGCGCGCGCAACAGCTCGGACTGGCGCGTCGTCGTCGCGACCAGGTCGTCGCTGACCGAGAGGTCGCGGACGGCCGCGACCACCTCTCCGTATTTCATGCGGACGTCGGCGGCGAGCAGACGCTCGCGGTCGGAGACGCCCTGCTCCGTCGCCTGCAGTTCCTGCTCGGCCACGGCGACGCGTCCGGTCTTGCGAAACAGGTCGAGCGGCCATTGCAGCTCGATCCGGCTCTGGCTGTCGGTCCCGCCCGGCTCGATCTGCTGCATGAACGACACGGTGGGATTGGGATGCAACCCGGCCTGAAGCCGCCCGCCCTTGGCCACGTCCACTTCCGTTCGTGTCGCGCGAAGCGTCGGCTCCTGCTCCAGCGCGCGCGTGATCGCCTCGGCGAGCGTGATGCCGGTTTCGGTGTTGACGTACTGCGACGCCAGGGCCTCGCGCGGATTCGGCGCGCCCGATTGCGCACGGACGGTCACGCTCCATGCCAGGATTCCGCACGCCGTCACGATCCAGAGTCGCTTTGTCATCGCACTGGTCCTTCAAAGTCCACCGATCCGCGGCCCGCCGGGCCGTCCCAGTCGATCGCCATCTTCCACGCGCCGGCCATGCCGAATTCGGCGGTCGCTTGATACCGCCCTGGCACCGTCGTCCGGCTCACCTCCACGCCCCCTGACATGGCCATGCCCGGCATGGTCATGTTGGCGCTCGAGTGGCACCGACGCCGACGTCCACCAGTGAGCCGTCTGCACCTCGGAATTCGATCGTGTAGGTGTTCCGTCCCTGATGCAGCGTGCCGGTCGGCGACAACAGCACGATCGTCAGCTCACCCGAGCGAATCTGCTGGACTGGTGCGCCGGCCGGACGCTCGACTGCGCGGTGGGCGCGCCACGTCTGCGCCAGAGCGACCGCCGCCACGATCATCGCGATCGCGCCGATGACGGCGAGGACGCGCCGCTTCGTCAGCACCGGACGCGCCTCCAGCTCGAGCGGTTCCTGCTGCAGTCCCAGCCGGCGCTCCTGCAGCCAGTAGAACAGGACCGGCGTGACGATCAGCACGTGGAGGAGCGACGACACCATCCCGCCGAGCACGGGCGTGGCGAGCGGCTTCATCACCTCGGCGCCGACGCGCGTGCTCCACATGATCGGCAGCAAGCCGGCGATCACCGTGGAGACGGTCATCACCTTCGGCCGCAACCGGAGCAGGGCGCCGTCGATGACCGCCTCGCGGAGCGCGCTCCGCGTCAGCGCGCCGCCCATCGCTTCGCGCTTTCGGGCGACCGCTTCCTCCAGGTAGATGACCATGACCACGCCGGTCTGGACCGCGGTCCCGAACAGCGCGATGAACCCGACCCACACGGCGACCGAGAAGTTGTAGCCGAGCAGCCAGAGGAGATACACGCCTCCGGTGAGCGCAAACGGCACGGCGAGCAGGACGTGCGCGGCTTCGAGGACGGAGTGGTACGTGAAATACAGCAGCACGAAGATGATGACGAGGACGATTGGCAGCACCACCTGCAGCCGCTGCCGCGCGTGTTCCTGGTTCTCCCAGCGCCCGCTCCAGCCGACGTAGTAGCCGCCGGCAGCGACACCTCGCGCGCGACCGTCTGTCGCGCCTCCTCCACGAAGCTGCCGACATCGCGACCCTGGACGTTCATGAGCACGGTGGCGATCAGCAGGCCGTTTTCCGACGAAATCATCGCGGGCCCTCGCGCGTGCTCGATGCGCGCCACCTGGCTCAAGGGGATTTGCGCGCCGTTCGACGCCGCGACCAGCACCCGGCCGAGCGCCTCCGGATCGGCGCGGTACTGCGGCGCGTACCGCACGCGCACCGGGAACCGTCGCCGGCCCTCGATCGTCGTGGTCAGCACGGTCTCCCCGACGGCGGTTTCGATGACTTGCTGAATGTCGCCGACACGGATGCCGTACCGCGCCGCCGCGGCACGATCGACGACGATGTTGAGGTACTGGCCGCTCGTGACCTGCTCGGGATAGACGTTGCTCGCGCCCGGCACGCGTCGCACCACATCGGCGATACGTCGCGCGGACTGCTTCCAGCACCGTCAGATCGTTGCCGTACACCTTCACGCCGACCTCGGACCGAATGCCCGTCGTCAACATGTCGATCCGGTTGATGATGGGCATCGTCCAGATATTCGAGACGCCAGGCAGCTGAACGGCCTGACTCATGTCTGCGCGCAAACGATCGACGGTCATGCCCACCCGCCACTGATCCTTGGGCTTCAGGTGCACGATGGTTTCGGTCATGTTCAGCGGCGCGGGATCCGTGGACGTGTCCGCGCGCGCGACCTTGGCCACCGCGTACGCGACCTCCGGAAACGACATGAGGATCTCGTTCTGGCGTTTCGCGATTTGCGTGTTCTCCTCCAGCGAGATGCTCGGATCGGCGATCGGCATGAACATCAGATCGCCTTCGTTGAGCGGCGGCATGAATTCGCTGCCGATCCCTCGTGCCACGAACGAGGGCGCCCGCAAACAGCAGCGCGGCGGCGAACACGGTCAGGCCGCGATGCGACAAGGCGGTCTCGAGCGCCGGACGGTAGAGCCGGCGCAGCACTCGCATGACGGGGTTGTCTTCCTCGGCGTGGAACGTGCCCCCAAGCAGCAACGTGCAGAGCACCGGGACCAGGGTGACGGCGATGACCGTCGCCGCGAGCACGGCGAAGGTCTTGGTGAACGCCAGCGGATGGAAGAGCTTGCCCTCTTGTCCCGTCAGGGCAAAGACCGGAACGAACGCCAGCAGGATGATCGCCATGGAAAAGAACACCGGGCGACCGACCAGCCGCGTCGACTCGAGGACGGTGTCCCACACGCGCCGGCGATCGCGAGGATCGACCTGCCGCTGCTCGAGGAAGCGGAACGCGTTCTCGGTGACGACGATGCCCGCGTCGACGAGGACGCCGATGGCGATGGCGATGCCGGCGAGGCTCATGATGTTCGACGAAATGCCGGCGTAGTACATCCCCAGGAAGGCGCTGAGCACCGCCAGCGGCAGCGGAATGGTGACGATCAGAATCGATCGGAAATGCATCAGGAAGACGACGTGCGCCAGCGTGACCAGGAGGATTTCTTCAATCAACGCGCGCCGCAGCGTGTCTGAGGCCTGCTCGATCAGCTCGGACCGGTCGTAGAACGGGACGATCCGGACGTCCGGCGGGAGGCCCGGCTGGATCTGCGCGATGCGAGCCTTGACCGCGTCGATCACCTGCTTCGTATTCACGCCGCTGCGGGCCACCACCACGCCGCCGACCGCTTCCTTCGTGCCGTTGACGAGCGAGGCCACGCGAAACGCGTCGCCCAGATGCACGTCCGCCACCTGCTCGACGTAGATCGGCACACCGCCCGACGCGCCGATCACGATCTGCTTGACATCGTCGACCGATTGAATCAGCCCGACGCCGCGCACGATCAGCCAGGCGCCGTTCGAATCGAGCACGTTGCCGCCGACATTCAGGTTGCTCTCGCGAACCGCGGCCACCACGGTGCCGAGCGGCAGGTTGTACGTGCGCAGTCGATTCGGATCGACGTCGATTTGGTATTGCTGGACGAAGCCGCCGACCGACGCGACTTCGGCGACGCCCGGGACGGCGTTGAGCTGATAGCGAATGAACCAGTCCTGGAGGCTGCGCAAGTCGCGCAGCGACAACGTGGGACTCTCGACCGTGTACCAGAAGACGTGCCCGACGCCGGTCGCGTCCGGGCCCAGCGTTGGAGCGACGCCGGCCGGCAGGCTCTTGGTGACGAGACTCATGCGCTCGAGGACGCGGGCGCGCGCGAAGTACAAATCGATGTTGTCGTCGAAGACGACGTAGATCATCGAAAAGCCGAACGCCGACTGTGAGCGGACGACGCGAACGCCGGCCAGACCCTGCAGGTTCACCGTCAGCGGATAGCTGACCTGGTCTTCCACTTCCTGCGGGCTGTGACCCGGCCAGTCGGTGAAGACGATGACCTGGTTGTCCGAGAGGTCCGGAATCGCATCGATGGGCGTCGCACCCAGGGCCCACCAGCCCCAGCCGGCAAGGCCGACGTACATGGCCAGCACGATGAAGCGGTTCTTCAGCGAGAGTTCAATGAGTCGATTGATCATCAGCTTGCCACGCGTCGCGGGCCGCTCCATCTGCGGAGGCGGGCCACAACATTCGTCAATGCCGTGCTCGGGCACGGCGATATCGCCCAGGCATGCGACCTGGGTCGACACACGACGACTGTGAGTGGCTAGACGAGCAGGACGGAGAGCAGGAGGTGTTTCGGGACGTGCGTGGGCGGCGACGGTGTCTCCCACGGTGCCGAGAGTGGCGTAGCAGGTGCCAGACTCAGGACAACAGGCGGGAGCGACTGGAGCACCGCGAGCGTGATCGTAGCTGGCGAATGCGGACTTGGACGGACTCGATTCGTGCCGCGGCGATTGCGCGCAGCAATCGTCGGCCACAGCCTGTGTGATCTGCGTTCGAGAAGTGGCAGCGGCGTGATGATGAAGCGGACAGGCGCCGTCCTTGCAGCACTGCTGACGCGCGTCAGGCGTCGCCTGCCAGCCGGCACACTAGCAGCGCCACGGCGCTCTGCACAAACGCGAGCACGCAGACGACCGACGCCACCCGTCTCAGGACCAACCGCACACCCTAGGATGCGTCGTTGCGGTCGGCCTGTCAAACGGCTGCTTGCCATCGGCGCGCAGCCGTGATCGTTCTGGCAACTCGACAGAACACTCACCATTTCAGCTCGCGTGGAGGAAGGTGGCAATCGACAACACGTTGAGCACTGGAGACCTATGGCACGATATGGGGTCAACCAGCATGCATCGTCGCGACCTGCTTCGCTTCTTGAGCCTTTCCGCCATCGCGGGAGCGACGGCGCGCGCCGACGCGCTCGCGGAGCGACTCACCGTTGCATCGACAAAGCAGACCATACCGTCCCGAGGGTTCGTGCCAGATGTCGAATTGCGGCTGACGGCTGCGCCTGACGAAGTCTCGGTGCTCACGGGTGCCCCCACGCAGGTGTGGCGCTTTACTGGTCAGATGGTCAAGGGGCCGGCAGACACGCTGCAGACGCTCCCCGGTTCGTACCTCGGGCCAGTCATCCGACTGCGCCACGGTCAGAAGGTGCGCGTCCACTTCGCGAACCAGCTCGGAGAAGACTCAATCGTTCACTGGCACGGCCTGGACGTGCCCGAGGCCGCCGACGGCCACCCGCGGCGCGTCATCCGTCACGGTCGCGAGTACGTGTACGACTTCGAGGTCACCAATCGGGCGGGCACGTACTGGTACCACCCGCACCCACACATGCGTACGGGCGCGCAGGTGTATCAAGGCCTGGCTGGTCTGCTCCTGGTGCGCGATGCTGAAGAGGATGCGTTGGCGCTGCCGTCGGGCGAAGCGGAGCTCCTGTGCGTGCTCCAGGATCGCCGCTTCGATGCGCGCAACCAGCTTGTCTTTCACGGCGGCACCATGATGGAGATGATGAACGGGTTCCTCGGCGACCGAGTGCTGCTGAACGGCCAGCCGCAGCCGACGAAGGAAGTGGATGCCGCGTGGCACCGAGTTCGCGTGTTGAACGGATCGAACGCTCGCATCTACAAGCTCGCGTGGACCCGCGACGTCCAGATGGCCGTGATTGGCGGAGACGGTGGGCTCCTGGAACGCCCGATGCGCCAGCAGGTACTCACGCTGGCGCCTGGCCAACGCGCGGATGTCTTGGTGGATCTCAGCGGCCTTGCCGCCGGCACGGAGGTACATCTCGACAGCCAGGCGTTTGCCGAGGCCGACGCGGGCTCGGTCGGGATGATGGGCATGATGGGCGGCCGGATGATGGGCATGAGGGGCGGCCGCTCGAACGTGCCGAACGGAACCCCGCTGCGCGTGATGACACTTCGCACCCGCGCCAGGAAAGGCCCAGACTTCCGCGTGCCCGAACGCCTGTCCTCATTTGACGCGGCGTGGTCCGCGCGCGCCGACGCACCGATCCGGCGCGTCCCGCTGTCGTTTCAGCCGATGGTGTGGTCGCTCGGGGGTCGAACGTTTGTCATGGGCGAGGTCGCGCCGGAAGAGACCGTTGCGGCCGGCTCGACCCATCTCTGGGAGTTCATCAATCTGACGAACCAGATGATGGGCATGCAGGCCGCCCATCCCATTCACCTACACGGCCGCCAGTTTCGGGTGGTCGCTCGAACGGGCGGACGCTCCACGAACACCCTGCGCGCAGGCCTCGTTGATGCGGGTTGGAAAGACACAGTGCTGGTGTTACCCGGAGAGACCGTTCGCGTACAAGTGACATTTACACGTCATCCCGGGCTCTACCTCTACCACTGCCATATCCTCGAACACGAAGACATGGGGATGATGAGGAATTTCCGGGTGACGTAGCCGCTCATGATTCTCTTGATTGACTCATCGCGCCTCCACATCACGCAGTAGTCGCAAAGCGTTGGCCACCACCACGAGGGTCACACCCATATCCGCAGCGATCGCCGCCCACAGCGACGCGTGACCGACGGACGTGAGCACGACAAACACGCCCTTGACCGCGAGTGACAGTGAAATGTTCTGGCGGACAATCGCGGACGCGCGGCGGGAGTGGCGGATGAGCCACGGAATCTTGCGCAGGTCGTCCGACAGCAGCGCGATGTCGGCCGTTTCGATGGCGGCATCGCTGCCGGCCACACCCATCGCGATACCAATGCGTGGCTCGGGCCAGCGCTGGAGCATCGTTGATGCCGTCGCCGACCATCGCTGTCATCCCCTGTCGCGAGACGAGGTCCGCGATCACCGAGACTTTGTCCTCTGGAAGGAGATCGGCACGCACCTCATCGATGCCTGCCCGCGCGGCGAGGACTTCGGCGGCCGGCCGGTTGTCACCCGTCAGCATGACCACCGGCTTGATGCCAAGCGCTTTGAGTTGTCGAATGGCGTCGGCGGATTCCGGCCGAAGGATGTCGGAGAGCGCGATCAACCCGCACACGTGGTGGTCACTCCCGACCACGACAACCGTCTGGCCCGCGCGACTCCGCTGTTCGAGGGCGTCATGAAGCTCCGGAGTTTCCCGAGCTCGTTCCTCGAGGTAGCGGTGTGAACCGAGCCAATAGTCGCGCCCGTCGATTTGGCCCTGAGCGCCCCTGCCAGGCAGGACGCGCAGGTTCGACACGACGGTGAGAGGAACGTTGCGGCTGTGGGCGTGTTCGACGATCGCTCTCGCCAACGGATGATCGGCCTGTGTCTCCAGGCTCGCCGCGCGCGACAGCAACTCAGCCTCGGTATGGTCGGCCAGCGGCAGGACCTCAATCACCGTGGGCCGTCCCGCGGTCAGGGTCCCCGTCTTGTCGAGCGCGATCGCTCGAAGTCTGGCCGGCGCTTCGACGAAGACGCCGCCTTTGATCAGGATGCCGTTGCGAGCCGCGGACGCGAGGGCCGCGACAATCGTCACGGGAGTGGAGATGACGAGCGCACAGGGACAGCCAATGACGAGCAACACGAGCGCGCGATAGGTCCAATCGGACCAGGACCCTGCCAGCAGCAGCGGCGGAAGGATCGCGACGACAATCGCCGCGACAAACACGGTCGGTGTGTAGACGCGCGCGAACCGCTCAACCCACATCTCGGACGGCGCGCGCTGGCGTTGCGCCTCCCCGACGAGCCGGATGATATGGGCAAGCGTCGTGTCGCCGGCCGGCTTCGTCGACTCGACCTCGAGCGCGCCGTCGCCGTTGATGGTGCCGGCGAACATGGCGTCGCCCGGCTGTTTCGAGACCGGCACGCTTTCACCGGTGATTGGCGCCTGGTTGACCTCGCTCGTTCCACGGATGACCCGCCCATCGAGTGGAACCTTGTCGCCGGGGCGAACGCCGAATATCGCCCCCACAACAACGTCCGCCGGCGAGCGCTCAACCACGCGTCCGTCTTCGAGCACGCGTACCACGGAGGGACTGAGCGCCACCAGCGCCGCCACGGCGTGCCGGGCGCGCGAGATGCTCCAGGCTTCGAGGGCCAGCGACAACGCAAACAGGAAGGACACGGTCGCGGCTTCGAACCATTCACCGACGAGCACCGCCCCAACGACGGCAAGCGTCATCAGCAGGTTCATGTCGGGCCGCAGCCGTCGAACCGCGAACCAGGCTTTCGGCGCAACGAACCAGGCGCCGCAGACGATCGCGGTCGCATACATCACTCTCGGCAACCACGGCACATCGAGAGCGAGGCCGGCGCCTTCCGAACCGACTGCCGCGCCGACATTGCCTGCGATCGCGGCGTGTGTGACAAAAGCGCAGAGCGTGAGCGCTCCGCTCATGACGGTGAGGATCGTACGTAGCCGTCGCCCGTCGTCGGCGCGCTCATCGCCGCCGTGGTCGTTCCACCGCTCCGCCCGCATGCCGGTCTTCGCGACCGCGCTCTTGCACCTCGCGGTCGTCCGCCGCTGCCTCCGCTGCAACGGTCATCCTGCCGTTCAAGATGTCAAAGCTCAGATGCCGGGCGCCGCCGACAATCGGACCGACGACGTCTTTGAGGACGGCCACCTCTTCGGCGCAGTCCATCCCTCGCACCGTGAACACCCGGCGCTCGGCCGTCCGGATCGGTTCGCTCGGGGTGTCGATGCCCGTCTGCGTCATGCGGAGCCCTCCGGCAATGGCCGGGACGTGGCCCCTTTGGCCATCAAGTACAAAGCCGGCAGCACGAGCAGCGTGAAGAGCGTCGACGTGACGAGGCCGCCAATCATCACGATCGCGAGCGGCCGCTCGATTTCGGTGCCGTGCAGGCGAAGCACCAGCAGCGGCAGCAAGCCGAGGATGGCCGTCGCGGCGGTCATCAGCTTCGGCCGGACGCGTCCAAGGCTGGCTTCTCGGACCGCGTCGCGCAGGTCGCGGCCCTCCGCGCACAACCCTCGCGTCTGTGTGACCAGCACGAGGCTGTTTTGAACGGCGATCCCGAACAAGTCCGATCAGGCCGACGAGCGACGAGACATTCCACGTCTCGCCCGCCAGCAGCAGTCCGGCGATGCCGCCGACGAACGCGACCGGAATCGTGACCAGGATGACGGCCGCCTCCGTGAACGAATCGAGCGCGAAATACAGCAGCAGCACCACCGCGAAGAGCGCGAGCGCAATCGCCGTCATCAGGGACCGCGATGCGCGCGCCTGGCTCTCGACGCGACCACCCACGTTGAAGAAGTAGCCCTGCGGAAGCTGGAGGTCCCGCTGCAGCGTCTGCTGAATGTCCGCCGCGACACTGCCCAGGTCCCGACCGGTCGCGGACGCTTCGACGGCAACGCGCCGGCTGCCGGCCTCGCGACGGATGGCGCCCGGACCGAACGCCTGTTCGATCGAGGCGAGCTGTCCGAGCGGAATGCGCGTGCCCTCGTGGCTGTCGATGAACAGCGAGCGAATGGCGTTGATGTCGTTCCGCCTCTCGTCGGGCAGACGCACGACGAGATCGAAGCGCCGCTGGCCGACCCAGATCTCGGACTCCTTCTCTCCAACCAGGGCAATCCGGACCGCGCGGATCACGTCTCCTGGAGAAAGGCCGACTCGTGCCGTCGCCGCCCGGTCGACCGTGATACGCAGTTGCGGCAATCCGTTGATCTGCTCGGCGCGCAGGTCTGACACGCCACGCACGCCGCTCATGAGCTGTCGCGTGCGCTCCGCAAGCCGCGTGAGCTCGTTCAGATCAGGGCCGAAGATGCGAACAGAGATGTCCGCTGGGGTTCCGCCTAGCCCCTCGTCGATTCGCATCCCGAGCGGCGTCGTGAAGAGGACGGTGACACCTGGGACGTCCTTCAGACGATCTCGCATGGCGTCCTCGATTTCGTCCATGCCGCGGCTTCGTTGCGTCTTTCAGGACCACGAGCACGTCCGAGGTGGTGTGCGGCATCGGATCTTCGGTCGCCTCCGCGCGCCCGGTCCGCCGCACCACGTCGTCGACTTCCGGAATCTCACGCAGGAGGTCTTCGACGCGGTGATTGAGCCGATCGACCTCTTCGAGCGAGGCCTCCGGCGGTAAGACGGTCTGCAGCAGCAGCGCGCCTTCGTCGAGCTGCGGCATGAAGTCCGAGCCGATCCGAGTCGCGACGAACAAGGCCGGCACGGTGACGACTGCGGCGATGCCGAGCACCACAAGGCGACGTCTCAGGCAGTAGTCGAGGATCGGCGCGTACACGCGCCTTGACCTGGCGAATGAGCCAGACGTCCTCGTGTGCTCCGCTCTTCTTCGGCCGCAACACGAGTTCGCCGACCACCGGGACCACGCTGAGTGCGAGCAGCAGCGAGGCGGCGACGGCCGCCATCACCGCCGCCGCCAGCGGCTGGTACATGCGGCCCTCGATTCCGGACATGCCGAAGAGCGGCAGGAAGACCGCGATCACGATGACGGTGGCAAAGGCGATCGGACGTCCCACCTCGGTCGCCGCGCGAACCGCGATTTCCTTGTGGTGCTCGCGTGCCGTTCCCGTGAGCCGGTGAACGATGTTCTCGGTCACGATGATCGCCGCGTCCACCAGCAGTCCCACGGCGATGGCCAGCCCGCCGAGCGTCATGGTGTTCAGCCCGACGTTCAGGCGATCGAGCAGAATGCCCGCCAGCGCGATGGACATCGGGATCGTCAGCGTGACGATGATCGCGGCCCGAACGTCGCCGAGCAGCGCGAACAGCACCAAGGACGACGAACGCCGCACCGAGCAGGACCGCTCGTCCGACGCCGCCGAGCGCCGATTGCACCAGCGCCGACTGGTCGTAGACGATGCGCAGCACCACGCCTTTCGGCAGTCCGCGCTGGATCTCGACGACGGCTTGCCGAATGCCCTCGGCGACCTTGACCGTGTCCGATCCGAACTGTTTGATGATGCGCGCGCTGACGACCTCGCCTTTCAGCCGGTGGGCCATGCCCCGTCGCGTCGCTGGCGCCTCACGCACGTCGGCGATGTCGCCGATCAGCACGGGCGTCGTGCCGCGCACAACGACCACGGTCTGACGCAGCTCGTCGACGCCGGCGGCGCGGCCGAGGGCTCGGACCGACCATTCCATCGGACCCTGACGAACGAAGCCACCGGAGGCATTGACGTTCGACGTCTCCACGGCGTGCATCACTTCGTCGAGACTGACCCGGCGCGCGGCCATGCGCTCCGGATCGAGCTGCACCTGGAATTGGCGCAGGTATCCGCCGAGCCGTTCGACGGCCGCGACGCCAGGGACGGCGAGCAGCCGATTCTTCACGTCGAATTCGGCGAGATCGCGCAGCGTCATCAGATCCGCGGCGCCCGGATCCGCTTCGAGCGTGAACTCGAAGATCTCGTTGAGTCGTCCGGTGACGCCGGACAGGAGCGGAGGTTCCGTACCCGGCGGCAGCTGCGGCCCGATCTGATTGACCCGCTCGGCGACGAACTGGCGCGCGCGGTAATAGTCGGCGTCGGGCTCGAATTCGACCGTCACCTGACAGACGCCGAGCTGAGACACCGACCGGATTCGACGGATATCCGGCAGTCCGGCAAGCGCCGCTTCGAGCGGAATGGCGATGCCGGTTTCCAGCTCCTCGGCGCCCATCGCCGCGTTCTGGACGATCACGTTGAAGACCGGCGCGGACAGATCCGGAAAGACGTCGCGCCGCAGGTTCTGCAGCGACATCGTGCCGAAGATCGTGCCGGCGAGCGCGAGGATGATCGCGAGCGCCGGCCTGGACGGCGGATGCACGAATGATGCGTTCAATCATTCGTGTTTCTCTCCGTGCTCGCCCTCGGCCGCCGATCGTTCGGTTTCCGCCTTCAGGAGAAAGGCGCCGTCCACGACGATGGGTTCGCCGGCGCGCACACCGGACAGAATCTCGACTTCGCCGGCGATGTCCCGACCTCGCCCCACGGGCCGGATCTCGAACGTGCGATTGTCTTTCGGGATGAACACGCACCAGCGATCGCGCACGCGCTGCACGGCCGCGGCGGGCACGGCGAGCAGCGTGCCCTGGTCTCCCACCGGCAGCCAGGCGGTCCCGGACATGCCCGGACGAAGGAGCCGGTCCCGATTCGGCAGGTCGATGCGAACGGCGACGGTCCGCGAATCGGCGTCGACGCTCTGTCCGATCAACGCGATCTTTCCCTGGAACATGCGGTCAGGAAGGGCCGCGAACGTGATCCGCGCTGGTGCGCCCGTGGTCAAGCGGACGGCATCGCGCTCGAACGCGTGCACCGTGAGCCACAAGGTCGAGAGATCGCCAATACGAAACAGCGGTTTGGACGGGTCGGCGGTCTGGCCGAGGGCGAGCGTCCGTTCGAGGACGACTCCCGTCACCGGCGAACGAAGCACCAACGTCGAAGGGCTCGTGCCCGTCGCTGGCCTGATCCGACGCGCCAAGCGTCTGGAGCGCGGCGCGCGCGGCGCGCACCTGCGCCTCGGCGGCGATCGTCTCGTTTTCGGCCTCCTGCACCTCGCGCGTCGGGACGATCTTTTCGGCGTTCAGCCCACGCTTCCGGTCGAGCGCCCGCTGAGCCAGATCGCGCCTCGCTTCCGCGGTCGCAAGGTCTCCTCTCGCTTTGGCCAGCTCGCCGCTTTCGAGGGTCGCCAGTGGTTCGCCGACTCGCACCGCCTGTCCTTCAACGGCCTGCAGGGAAACGACCCGCGCCGCCAAAGGAGCGCTGACCTCCGCGTAGGCGTTCAGGTTGACGCCGAGCTCGCCCAGCAGGCTTGATGCTTCTCCACCGCGGTGCAGCTCGACGGTCGACGTGGTGATGCGCAGGTCGCGGAGCATCTCCTCGCTGACCTGGACGACGTTGTCCGCGCGCTTCTGCTCGGTGGCGGGTGAGGCGCCAGTCTGAGCCTCGGCGTCCTTCGGCGCTTCCTTGCGTCCGCATCCGGCGACGCCAAGAGCCAGGACGATGGCGATCACGGTTGTGCGTCGATGTGCTGTCATTGAAGGACTCCGGCAGCAGCGTCCTGCTCGATGGCGGCTTCAGCGACCTCCAACAGGCGATTCAGGTATTCGAGTCGCGTCATCGACGAGCTCTCGCCGGACCAACAGCAATTCCGGCAGGCTGATCTGCCCGACTTCGAAGCTCCGGCGCGCGAGCGCGTCGTTCTCGTCCATGCCTGGCATCGCGTCTTGCTCGAAGGCGGTGAGCGCCGCTTCGCGAGCCACGAACGCCGCGTAGAGCGACCGCACCTCGGATTCAATCGACGCGCGGGTCGTTTCCAGCTCGAGACGCACACGTGACGCTCGCGCGGTTCCGGTGGTACGCAGTTCCTGGCCCTGATTGGACACGGGCAGCGTGAAGGTCAACTGTCCGATAACGGCTTGATGGCCTTCCTCCTGCTTGAAGCGCGCGCCCAGTCCGACGTCCGGCCGCGTCGCCGCGCTGTCCGAGACGAACATCGGCCTCCGCGTCCCGGATGTCAGCCTCCATGGCGCGCAAGTCAGGACGGCTCGCGACGGCGGCGAGGAGGCTCGCGAGGTCTGGCCGCCGCTGCAGGCGCAGGGAGCCTGTCGCGACAACGTTGTTCGGCGAGGAGATGCCGAGCAGACGCTGCAATTCGCCCGCGAACATCGTTCGCTCGCCTTCGGCCGCCAGGCGAGCGGCGCGAGCGCGCGCCAGGGCGATCTTCGCGATGTTCACGTCGAGAATGGCGATATCGCCGGCTGCGTTTCGGCGCTCGGCGACCGCCAGGACATCCGCGGCAATGGTTTCGGAGCCACGCAGCAACTCGATCCGCTCCTGCGCGTACAGCGTGCGGAGATGGGCCAGCGCGACGGCTCGGAGCGCCAGTCGTCTGGCTTCGTCGGCCGCGGCCGTCTCACGCGCGATCCCCGCCTCGGCCCCGGCGATCCTCGCCGCGCGCTGTCCGCCGGCCTCGAACATCTGCGCGAACCCGATGTCGAAGTCAGTCAGCGTTCCGACTTCCATGCGCCGTGGTCCGATCCCGACGTCGACGATGGGATTGTCACGGAACCGCACCTGCGCGCCGGTGAGCCGTCCGCGCGCCTCCTCGATCCGCGCCCGAGCGATCAACACCGCCGGCGCCTGCTCGCGCGCGCGGGCGAGCGCTTCTTCGAGTGACAACGATATAGACTGCGCCACGGCATTCGACTGCAACACGCAGACGAACACCGGCACCGCAGCACACGGCCGCAATTTCATGGTGCCTCGCTGACAAGCCAGCCGCGTCAGGACGCGACCGGCTTAACGAATCAAGAGTTCAGATGGTCGAGGAGGCGAATTTCGGAACGTGGAAGATCTTGGAGGGAATGGTCTCGGGGAACTCGGCGCGAGTACAGGTCGATGAACGTCTGCGCGCAGCGGGTACCGACACGACGGATACCTCGAGCGCAGGCACAATCACTTGCACGCCGCATGCGCACCGGACGCACGTCGGCGGACAGCGTTCCGTCCGGCTGCGTGTCTTGCACGCTGGTGCACGGCTCCGGGCGCACGAGCGCTTCGAGACCTGTCGCATCCGTGACGAGGAAACCAAGCACGAGCAGGAAGAGGAGACGACGCACCTCTCCCTATATAGCACGACGGGCGGTCGATCTACCAACCCTTCGGCGGCGCGTAGTCACCGCTGGGGCGGTCGTTTCTGGACTAGCTTCTCCGCGAGGGCTTCTGAAGTCCGAATGTCTCAAGGACGACAGCGATGTCTTGCCTGATGGTTTCTGCCATCGCGCGCGCGGTGGCCGTCTGGCCGTGGGAGCGGCCGACTTCACGGGCGAGGTCGCTGGCAAGGGCCTCAATACGCTTGAGGCGGCCCACCACAGAGCGTTTTGATGATCGGGGCACCGCTTCCCGAGCATAGACAATCAGGCGTGAGGGCGTCTGTCTGTGTACTGACAGATCAGGAAATCACTTACTCCACTCGTCTCCCGTGACCACGCCTTTTGGCTCGACGGACCTGTAATTCTTCGATGGCCGCGCGGGTCGCACGGAGTTCTTCCTCGACCGTTCTTTTGAATTCTGCCGCCTGCCCGCGGAGCCGCTCGACGCACATCAGTAGGTTCTCGGGCTCACCCGATGAGGGCGACGATCTCTTCGATGGCCCAGACATGATCGACGATTCCCGCTTCCATTGCTGGCGTCACGCGGAGCGTCTGATGCACCCGACCGAAGTTGTAGTAGATGAAGTATAGGGCAACCCATCAAAAGGAAGATCCGTTTTTCGAACGCGGGCTCGCCGACTTTCGCATCATCGAGTTCCGCGCCAGCCAGCGCGCGGACGACATTCAAAGACTGATCGAGAAGCAGGGCGTCAACAAATAGTGGATGATTGAAAACTATCGCTCAGGATTGATCTGGCGGCTGATGCGGAGCTGCCCACATGTCGCGACGGGTCTGCGACGTGCAGGGTTCAGGGGCGGCTGGTTGACTGGACTGCCACCGCTCGATACAGCGCGAAGTCCTGCCAGATCTGCTGGATCACCTTCGCATCGACCACCCGGGTGTCGCTTTTCTGCGGCTCCTTCTCTGAATACATCTCGAGCTTGACCGTCATGCAATGCGGCCCGAGCGCGCCGGGGTCGAAGACGTAGAGGCCTTCGTAGATCGCGTCGGTCTCGGAGATGCGCCGTTCGAGCTTGAACGGGTGGATGGGCGTCACCTCGGCGGCGCCGCAGAAGGCGCGCATCCGCAAGAAGCCGGACTTGAAGCGCTTGATCGCGGGCACGGCGACACCCTGTGTCATCGCGGCGCCGCGCGCGACTGTCGTCCAGAAGCTCTCCACCATCTTCGGCGTCACGCGGACCAGCAGCACCGGCGGAAAGTCCGCCGCGTACTCGGACCAGTTGCTGAAGTCCATGAGCGGGAGCATGACCCCGGGCGACGTGTCAGGCGTGCGCGCGCTTCCGCCGCGCTCGCGTCCTCTCGCCTGCTCCGCATAGTACTGCGCGCCGTAGGTGAGCACGGGCGTGATGAAGGCGACGTCGAAGTCCGGCGAGGCGATCTGGTACGGGCTCAAGCTGCCCGCGCGGCCTTGCACCGCGTCCTTGAGAGCGCTGACGGGAAACGGCCGGACCGGCTCGACGGGAAGATGCGCTCCGTCTGGCGGCCACGGCGTCCTTCATCAGTTTCGCCGCGGACGCGACCGCGTCGCACACATCGCCGACGCGGACGACTCGCGAGGTTCCGCGTCTGGTCTCCGCTTTGTCGCTCACGACCGACGTGATCCCGACGAAGCCGCCGCCCGCTGTGAACACCGGTCCGCCTACGCTGCCGGAGGCGAGCCGCAAGTCGGCAGTGATCGCGTGGGGCTCCACACCGGTCACGGTTCCTGATGTCATCTCCTTCGGCTCACGGAGCGGAGCGCCGATGGTGAAGAGCTCCTGCCCGGCTTTGACGATATCGGGGACGACTTCGGTTCCGACATCGGGCGGCTTCGCCGCTTGCGCGCATATGAGAGGCACGGGCCGGAGCGACGCGATCGCCTTCGGATCGATCCAAAGGACGGCGACGTCTCGCGCAGAATCGGCCGAGAGGACGCGCGCCGCCACCTTGAGCTCCGGCGCAATCTGCACTTCGACCGACGTCACGGTACCGATCGCCCGCTGGCTCGTCGCAATGAGACCCCTCGCGTCGATGATGAACCCCGACACGCGAGTCACCGGCGTCCACAGAGCGACGACGTTGTCTCGCCATTGAGGCAGGAGGAACGAAGGATCGTCCTCGAGCGTGACTGAAGAAGTCGAGGTCGAGGTCGAGGCCGGCGTCGCCGCCGTGACGGCCCCGACTTCCGCGTTCGCCGCCGTCAGCTCGAGCACCGCGTCGCGGCCGGCGACGATGTCCAACGTCTGCGTCCATTGGTAGGCCTTGCCCATGAACGCGACGGCGACGTCTGATTCCACGGTGTAGTTCCCCGGACGGAGCCTCACGTCGGCGGTGCCATCGAGCGTCGTGACGATCCGTCGCGGCGCCGAGGTTGCCGGATTGTCGCTGATGAGCAGCGCATGGCGCGGCACCGGCGTGGCCTTCCGGTCGGCGTCCAGCAGGACGACCTTTATATGAAGGACGCTGATCGCCTGGCCCGAGGCCGCGCGCGCATTGCCGAAGACGAGCGTCGCCAGGAGCGCAGAAAGGAACACCGCTCGGAGCATCAAGCCATCGTCCCCCTCGTGACGCGCTGATGTCAACGCGATCCGTGTCTCGTCACTTCATTGGGGAGCGTCGGCGTTCGACAGCCCGGAAACACGATAACCGCGGTGCACGCAGGGACCGCCGAGAATTCCGTTTGAATGCCTCTAACACCGCGAGCGTTGCGAGCGCTGCGGTGACCGTGGGGCCGACGGCTTGCGTTCGCGCTGTTCAGCCTGCAGGCGCTAGAATACCCGTCGAGGGGGAACGGGCATGCGTCTGAGAAGCGTGTTTCCAGCGAATGGTGGTCGCGGTCGGCGTGGCGCTCGGCGCGCCGACGGCGCTCGCGCATCACAGCTTCGCGCCGCACTTCGATGCGAGCAAGCCGGTCAGCATCTCGGGCACGGTCACCGAGTTCGAGGCGCGCAATCCGCACAGCTACCTCCACGTCGCCGCGGTCGACGAGAACGGCAAGACGCGGGAATACGTCTGCGAATCGCACGGCGTCACGCAGCTCACGCGCAACGGGCTCACGCCGGCGCATGCTCAAGGCCGGGACCAGCGTTCGACGTGACCGGATCGCTGTCGCGGCACAGCCCCTACATGTGCTTCTTCGACAGCGTCGAGTTCGCGGACGGCCGCAAGATGAGCGTCAACGGCCCGGCAGGACCGCGGCCGGTGCCAGCGACGCTGGCGCCGCGCAAGGACATCTTCGGCACCTGGCTGCTCGCGCCGATCCGGAACCGGAGCACGAGCGGCCCGCAGCCGATGATGCAGTTCCTGACGCCGGCCGGCGAGAAGGCGGTCGCCGCCTACGATCCGTTCAAGGACGACCCGACGTTCCGCTGCGATCCGGTCGCGATCCGCCGCGTGTGGGGCGCACCCGGCACGCCGCTCGAGATCGTGCGCGACGGCAACGACGTCGTGCTGCATCACGAGTGGATGGACGTGCGGCGCGTCGTCCACATGAACATGAAGGACCATCCGAAGGGCGGTCCGCGCAGCTCGCTCGGTCACTCGATCGGCCGCTTGGGAGGGCGACACGCTCGTGATCGAAACGGCCAACTACTCCGCGGGCGTGCTGAATCAATACGTCGAACAGCCGGGCCAGCCGACGAAGGGCCTGCTGCACTCCGCGGCGCTGACCTCGGTCGAGCGCCTGCACCTCGACGCGCGCGCGTCAGCGGCTCGTCGTCGAGATCGATCTCGTGGACCCCGAGTTCTTCAAGCAGCCGTTTCCGCGCTCGACGATCGGAGTACGCGCCGTCGGATTTGAAGATCGAGCCGTTCAATTGCTCGCGCGAGGGCGTGACCGGGACGATCAGGAAGTAGCGACGGACCGCGACCGATGCCGCATCTCAGGTTGTTCGTGCCGGAAGAGTGGCTCCGTGACGACTTCCGGCGCACCACCGGCTTCGACGCGCAGCAGCTCCTCGATCATCTCGTGCACGTCGTCGCGGACTTCCGGATGGAGAATCCGGCGTCGCCACAAGACACCGTGCCGATGATCAACCTGAACAACCTCAAGCACGCCGTGGTGCCGCTTGTGCACGCCCATGTGGGCGGAGACGTGGCGAAGCGCTTTCTCCATGTCACGCTCGCGGCCGGCAACGACACGCCCGGACGAACCGCGGAGGTTCGCAGGCGCGTCGCGGAGCACCTTGGGAACGAGATCGACAGCCTTGTGAGCCATCTCCCCGAACTTGCCTCGGTGACCGTTCACGTTCAGGACATCGATCGGGATCGAGGATATTCCACAACCGCGGAGCGGAAAAAGAAGCGCGAGCAAAAAAGCTAAGGGAGTACACCACCCACGGTGGTGCGGCCGCTGCCGCTGCAGCCATCCGCGCCGTAGCGAATGAACTTCTGAACGCGCTTGCCCGTGTCCACCTCCGCCGTGTAGATGTTGCCGCGGGAATCGACGCTCACCTGGTGCAGCCAGTGGAAGTCGCCGGCGTCACGTCCGTTGCGTCCGAGCCGCCCCAACTCATCGAGCGTGTCGCGCTTCAGCACGTAGATCGTCATGTTGGAGTTGTCGCCCACGTACAGGCACGATTGGCTCGCGTCGGTCGAGAAATTCATCGACACCGCCGACCCGGGCAGGCCGTTGGTCTTCACGGCGACGAACTTCTCCATGACGAAGCCGCACTTCTCCGCTTCGCCCGACGGGTTCGAACACGCCTTGCCGAGACTTGCATCGCGGCCGTTGAAGACCTGCACGCGGTTGTTGCCGCGATCGCAGACGTAAATCAGGCCGTCCTTGCTGACCTTCACGCAGTGGACCGGATTGCGGAAGAACGCCGGCTTGATGTTGCCCTTCGTGAAGTCGTTCATCCAGTTCCCGGCGGCCGCGGCGGCCTTGTCGTCGATCGGGTTGTTGCCGTAGGCGCCGAAGTGGCCGACGTACTTGCCCGTCGCCGCGTCGACGATGACCACGCGGCGGTTGCCGTAGCCGTCCGATACATACATGCGGTTGGTGCCGGGATCGACCGTAATGTCGGCCGGCAGATAGAAGAGCGGCGTGCCGTTGCGGCCGCCATCCTTGTTGTTACTGTCGGGCCCCTTGCCCCCCGGCCCGCCGATCATCATCACGAACTTGCCGTCCTTCGTGAACTTCAGGATCATGCCGTCGGCGCCGTTGTTCGAGGCCCACGCGGAGCCGTTCGGCGTCGCGTTCGCGCTGTTGCCGCCGAGATAGACGAACCCGTTGTGGTCGACGAAGATGCCGTGCTCGGTCGCCGGCCAGACGCAGCCGTCTTCCATCCTGCACTTGCCGGGGTCGGCCGGGCCGCCCCAGGCGCGCAGCATCTTTCCGGTTGAATCGAACTCAATAACCGACGGCGCCGGCACGCAGCAGTTTCCGAGCGCGCCGTACGGACGCGCGAAGCCCATCACGTCGACGGGTTTTCCGTCTTTCGAGGTGTTCGTGGCCGTCGTCAGCGCCGCTTCGTCGTCGGTGAGCGAGCGCGGCCGCTGATAGATCCAGACGTGATCGTCCGGCGCGACGTACAGGCCGCCGACCTGGCCGAGGATCCAGTTGTTGGGGAGCTTTTGCGGCCAGCCGGCGTCGGCGACAAAGCCCGGCACCTTCGCGCCCGGCGGCACGGCGTACACACCGGACCGCTCGGCGAGCCGCTCGAGAATGCCGCTCGCCGCCAGCGTCTTCGGATCGGGCTTCGGCGCCTGCGCCGAGCCGGGCGCCGCGATAGCCGCGAGCAGCGCACCCAGAATCGCAAGCGACCTCAAATTCATTCTTCGCTCCTCTTTCACGACGTGAAACGCAGAGCCCGCAGAGTTCGCAGAGAATTCATCGTATGCAAGAAAACCTCTGCGGTCTCAGCGATCTCTGCGTTGATCGTCGTCTACTAGTTCGCCCTCGTCCTTCGCTCGACAATCGCTTTCAGCACCGGGAGGCTCTCGACCGGCGGCGCCGCCTGCGGGATCGAACGGATGTAGGCGTACACGTCGATGAGATCGCGATCCGGCGTCGCCGCAAACGACGGCATCCCGCGCCCGGATGGCTTCCGCACGTAGGCGACGAACGCGTCCTGAGCCCGCGCCATCGGCACCAGACGCGGCGATCCTGTTTGCGCGTCGTACCCGTGACAGGCATAGCAGCGAAGCGAATCGTCGAACAGCTGCTTTCCCTGTTTCGGGTCTCCAGCCGGTGACGCCGGCGCCGGTGTTTGAGCGGCAGCGGCCGCCGAGCAGAACACGAGAGCGGCCAGTCCGAGATATCGCGTCATTATTTAACCCTTCGTGATTTAACCCTTCGTGATTTAGCCCTTCGTGGTTCAGTCCTTCGCGGTTTCGTCCTTCGTGCGCGTCAGCGCGGCTGCGACACCACGTCGATCAGTGCAGGTTCGCCGGCGCGCACCTTCGCGAGCGCCCGCTGGTATGCGCCGGCCAGTTCCCTGGGGTGTTCGATCGGCCCTTCGCTGTACATGCCGTACGCCTTCGCCATCTGCGCGTAGTTGATGTTGGGATCCGCGATGGTGGTGCCGATCGACGTCTTGCTGATGTCGCGCCCGCGCTCGCCCGCCATGCGCTGCAGGATCATGACTTCCGCGTGGTACGCGCGGTTGTTGTGAACCACGAGCAGCACCGGGATTCGGTGATGCGCCGCGGTCCACAGCACGCCCGGACTGAAATTCAAGTCGCCGTCGCCGAAAATGCCGATCGGCAGACGCCCGGCTTTCTTGTGTCCAAGCGCGCCGCCCACCGACGCCGGAGCGTCGTACCCGATGCCGAACCCGCCGGAGTCGCCGTTGTACCGCCACGGCTTGTCGTGGTTCAGCAGACGTCGCTGCCAGTCGCCCGTGAACTGGTGACCTGAAACGATCGCCCAGTCGTCGTTCTTGATCTGCTCGGCGAGCTCCGAGATCATCCGCGGCACGCTGACCGGACTGGCATCCCAGCCGTAGCGGGCTTCCTCGATCGCGTGCACCTGCGCGTCCTTGTGGGCGGCGGCGATGCGAGTGCCGCGTACCTGGAGGGCGCTCTTGCGCTCCGGGGTGATCAGCCGGTTGATTTCCTCGATGAGGGACGGGAGCGTCGCTTCCGCGTCGGCGGCAATCGCGAGGTCCACGTCGGCGTAGCGGCCGTAGTCGTGGATGTTGCTGTGCTGGAACAGCAGTTCGCACGTGATGCTGATCGTCTTGCGTCCGTTCTCGCGGGCGGCGCGAGCCAGATTCGCCACGTCGGCCACCTCGAGGGCGAGGGTCACGTCGGGCGTGTAGCCCCGCCCGCCGTTGCCGTACAACGGGTGCCACGACGGGAACTTCTGCCACGAGCCGTACGTGCCCACTTGAACCGGCGCCTGCAGCGTTTCCGCGAGCTGAACCAGCAGGTCCCAGGCTCTCTGCGTCCGTCCGAACTTCGCGATCTGGATCAGCGGACTCTGCGCGTTCACGAGCAGACGCGCGGCTTCGCGCAAGCGCGCCGATCTCGCCTTGAGGCGGGGACGGCAGCACGAGCTCGGGAATCCGGATATCGCGATCGATGATGGCTTCCTGCAGCTCCTCGGGCACGACGAGCGCGACGGGCCCCATCGGCGGCGTCATGGCGACGCGGTACGCATGCATGGCCGATTCGACGAACCGCTCCATGGTCGTCGCCTCATCGTCGAACTTCACGAAGTCGCGGATGATCGCGCCCATGTCCTGGGCGCTGTGCGGGGCGTTGATGACACCGGTCGGATTCCTGTGCTCGCCGATGATCAGGAATACCGGCACCCGGTCGGCCCACGCCTGAAACAAGGCCATCGTCGAGTGGAGCATGCCGACCGTGCCGTGGACCATCATGGCCATCGGCTTGCCGGACGCTTTCGCATAGCCATGGGCCATCGCGGCGGCCGCTTCCTCATGGAGGCACGTGAGGATTTCCGGATTCTTGTTGTTGCCGTGATTGAGAAGCGATTCGTGCAGCCCTTGAAACGCGGACCCAGGATTTATCGCCACGTACTCGAATCCCAGCTTCTTCAGGACGTCTACCATGACATCCGACCCGTAACGCGTGCCCGGCGCGCGAGCGGCAACGGGACTTGCCGATCCACCCTGAGCCGGCGCGTACCCGAACTCGTCTCCCTCGGTCGGCCGTAGGATGCGAGGACGTGTCTCGGAGGGCTTTACTTCAGCGGCTTCGGCAGGCGACGCGATGGTGTTGGCGACGAAACCTGCCGCGCCGGCGGCCGCTCCCTTGAAGAAATCACGACGTTCCACAGATGCCTCCCCTTTGCGTGCACCGGCCCCAGCTGGACGGCTTCTTAATAACACAGATACACTGACTTGCCCTGAGGAATCGCTTGCAGATTGGGAGGCGCTGATGAAGAACAGTCGTGATGCTGGTCGCCGCGCTCGGACTCGCGGGGGTTGCCGCGGGGCAGGATGCGGACGATTACCGCGGCGGCTGGAGAACGGACCAGGGTGAGGCCCACACCTACGAGTTCTCCATCCGCGGAGACAAGGTTCGAGGGGTGTATTGCACCTATTGCGCCGATGCGACGACGCTGGCGTTTGTCGATGGCTCTTTCGGACCGAGCGGCATCACATTCGAAGTCACGCATGTGAAGGCGGACGGCAGCACGGCATATAAGGACA
The DNA here is from genome assembly GCA_963755195.1 of uncultured Acidobacteriota bacterium. GTDB lineage: Bacteria > Acidobacteriota > Vicinamibacteria > Vicinamibacterales > CAVVIG01 > CAVQJU01. The sequence continues at coordinate 867,188 of CAVWIZ010000008.1, forward strand.
GGGCGTCCGCCAGGTTCGATCGCGGCAATCTGATCGTGACCGGCACGAGCGGCGCGCCCGGTGGCGGCAAGTTCGAGCGCACGCTCATCAAGGATCCGCGCGGACCGGATCCGCTGCCGATCCTGGTGTCGCAGCTCCCGAGGAGCCGTCCTCCGGTCGCGGCTGTGCGAATCAACCAGCAGGGCCTCACCGCCGGGCCGGGACCGCGCTACATTCAGCCTGGCCCATGGAAATCACGCCTGACCGAGAAAGACGTCATCGGCGTGTGGCTGGGCTTTGGCGTCGGCGCGCCCAAGCAGTACTTCATCATTCGCAAGGTCGGCAACAGGCTGCGCGGAATGGTCTGCGGGACGTGCGACAACCCGTACACGATGGCGGCACTCGACGATTTCGAAATCCAGGGCGACACGCTGAAATTCAACATCCTCCACGAAGACTGGGCCGACGGCGAGCTGCCGACGTTCGACAAGCACGTCACGGCTCGTGTCGGATGGAACGAGATGCGGTGCACGACCGCGGCGGACCATCAGCCGCCACCGCCGCCACGGCCCAGGCCGGAGGGGTTTGTCCCTGGTTTTTCACTGGAGGGGCCAATCGCGATCGAGGCCACGGCGGGAAACGTCTGGCCCGAATGGCCGCCGAAGAATACGTCGGGAGCTCCATGATGAAATCCTCAATCACCATGCGGACGCTGTCGGCGGCTGCCGCGGTTTCGATGGTCGCGTTCGCCGCCCGGCCGGCGTGCGCCGACGTCCTCGAGCAAACCAAGAAGGTCGGCGGTGTCACCGTCCATTACAAATTGGTGCTGCCGAGCGGCTACGATTCGACGAAGGCATATCCCGGAATCATCGTGCTCGGCGGTGGTCCGCAGACCATGAACACCGTCGATGGCACGTTGAATCGGAATTTTCGAGCCGAAGCCGAGAAGCGGGGCTATATCGTCGTCGCGCCCGCGGCGCCGGACGGTCAGTTGTTCTTCGAGAGCGGCGCGCGGATCTTTCCGGAATTCCTGAAGATGATTCTGGCCGACTACAAGATCCAGGACGGCAAGTTTCACATCGCGGGACCGTCAAACGGTGGCATCGCGGCGTTTCACGTGGCGGCGGCCAATCCACAGTACTTCATCTCGGTCACGGCCTTCCCGGGATACATGTGGGAGCCGACGCCCGCCAAGCTCGTCGCCATCTCGAAGATGTGCGTGTTCATGTACGTCGGCGAACACGACGAGTACATGTGGCACGGCGAGATGAAGCGAGAGGAGGAGTTTCTTCGAGCGAGGGGCACCGTCGCGCGCTACACGGTCGAGAAGGGCCAGCCGCATCGGCTGGAGACGCTCGCCGGCGTCAACGCAACCCGCTTGTTCGATGGATTCGAAGAAACCAAGAAGGGCTGCAGCAGATAGCCGGCCACGTACCCCCACGGTCACCGCAGCGCTCGCAACGCTCGCAGCGTTCAGGGGGCTCTAGCGGCGGGCCGCGGTTTGCCCGCGCGTCATCCACAGCGTCGCGCCCAGCATCGCGATGCTCATGAGCATCCACGCGGTGGCCCACACCCAGGATGGCAGCAGAAAGAGCCGCGCCATCGTTGCAGCGTCGGTCTGGCGACCGTCGATCAGAAACAGGACGCGGATGTCATACACCGAGTTGAGCGCCACCTGAACGGCCAGCAGGCTCAGCAGAAATCGCAGCGCGTTGGCCATGCGCCCACGGGCGAGAGCGACGAGCGCCACACCCCACGCGAGCACGACCCCGAAGCCAAAGAGGTTGCGCATCCAGAGAACGAGCGTGACGAGCATGAATGTGCCGAGGCCCAGGAGAATGACATGCGCCCATTTCTCGACGCGCGTGGCGGCCATGAGCAGGCTGCCGACGACGGCCGCACCGAGATAGCCGGAGGAGGCCACGAGGCCGCGGGCCACGCGGCCGGCCGGAGCGAGGCTCTTCGTGAGGCCGCTCGCGTCCGGCTCGATGGTGATCGACATCACCCGGCCGCCGACGAGCACGGTCATCAGTGCATGACCGCACTCATGGACCCACGTGGTGAAAAGCCGGAAGGGATAGAGGAGGAACGGCGCCCACGGCGTGAGGCTGACAACCAGCGAGACCACGACCGCCACCCAGAACCATTTTCCGACCGGCGCCCTCACTTCTCACGCGGCCTGAGTGCGCCGCGGAGCTGGTCGGCGAGCGATCCGAACCCCTCCGCAGGGGCCACGTCCTCGCGCTCGGCGTAATCGCGCACGTCCGCGGCCTCGTGCGCGTCGAGGACCGCCTTGACGCCAATCCGCTTCTTCTCGAGGTCGATGCTCAGGATCTCGAACGTCCCCTTCGTCCCCACCGTGACCATGGTGGACCACTCCTCCGATCGCCCTGTCGGCGCGAACGTCGAAGCGTGCGCGAGCCCCTCCACTCCCGGCTCGAGCTCGACAAAGGCCCCGAACTCCGCGAGGCGCGTCACGCGGCCGGTGACGATCTGGCCGATCTGGTAGGTGGCTTGGACTCTCGACCACGGATCGGCTGTGAGCTGCTTCAACCCGAGGGAGATCTTCTGCTGGTCCTCGTCGACGCGCAGGACCTTGACGGTGATCTCCTCGCCAGGCTTGACCACCTGCGACGTGTCCGACACGCGCGACCACCCCATCTCCGACACGTGCAGCAGGCCTTGCACGCCGCCTCCCAGGTCGACGAACGCGCCGAACTCGCGGACGGAGGTGACGCGCCCGGTCATCACCGCGCCGACGATGATCCCTTTCCGGACTTCGGCTGCGCTCGCCTGCTGCTCCTCCTCGAGAAGCACGCGCCGCGAGACGACGAGGTTCCTGCCGCCCTCCTTGTACTCGATGATCCGGAAGGTGTACACCTGCCCTTCGTGCGCCGACGGCTCGGTCCGGACGGTGTCAATCTGAGAGAACGGGCAGAAGCCACGCTGGCCGGCAATGCGCACCTCGTACCCGCCCTTCACCGCCTTTTCGACTTTTCCTTCCACCGGAAGACGGGTGCGAAACGCGTCTTCGAGCTGCCGCGCGGTCGCGGCCCCTCGCACCAGCTTCCGCGAGAGTGTCAGCCCTCCTGCGGTGGACACCACCGTCGCCTGAATGAGGTCGCCCACGGCGACCTCGAGATTGCCGTCAGCGTCCTTCAGTTCGGCGATTTCAATCGCGGCTTCGCCCTTGCCGCCGACGTCGACGAACGCGACCTCGCGGCCAATCGCCACGATCCTGCCCTCGATCGTCTGACCCTTCTCGACGCGCTTCGCCTTGAGCGAGGCCTCGAACATCGCGGCAAAATCCCCGTCTGACTCGTCGGGCTCGCTCACGGCACGCTCTCCCTGGTGGTGGCCGCAGGGAATCGCCCGCGACTCCAGAAGTGTATCGTGTCGCGTGGAATGGCGCGCCGGCGGGGTCCGTCACCGCGGCGTCGTCACGGGGGCCGCCGTGTTGAATCCCGCGCCACCGTCGCCGTCCCAATCCCTTTCGACCCCGTGCCCTCGCGCCACATCGCCGTGCATGGGCGTGACATATCCAAGGAGGCACCCGTTCGAACCGTCTCGGAGCAGGTGGCACCGGACCCGAATGGCGTCGCCCGGCTTCACGTCTTCGCGTTTGACGCCCACCTTGGTGAGGCCGGCCGGACCCGTGGCCTCGAGCGCCCACGTGGTCAACTGGCCACCGTTTTTCTCGTCCTTGACGTCCAGGTAGACCCAGGAATGCGGGACGAGCAAGTGGACCTCCTTCACTTCGCCAATCATCGTCGTCCAGGTCGTGGTGTCGTAGTTGCCGTGCGAGTGATGCGCGCGAACCGGCACGACGGCGCACATCGCACAGACAGCCGCGAGCGTCAGGTATCTGGCCATCATGATCCGTCTCCTTCGCTTCACTTGGGGCGCTCGATCGACGGCGCCGGCGGCCCGCCCGCCCGCGGCGGCCCGGGCGCCGGGAATTGCCATGCTTCTGAATATCCAGTGGTGTAGATCGACCGATAGCGAATCGACCTGCCTTGCTCGTCGATGAACATCAGCGACTGCTGAAACAGTCCAGGCGCCGGCGCCCGTGCCGGCGCGGTGGCCTCGAGGACGTAAAGACGTGTGCCGTGCCGGTGAATTTCGGCGAACGTTCGGGAACCGTCGGCATTGGCGAGCTGCAGGCGCAGGCCCTCGACCTGATCGACCACGGCCCACCCGAAATGCGTCACCTTTGCGTTTCGCTGCAGGAACTTCGACGACTCGAAAATCATCGATCCCTGCACGTCGGCACGCCAGTTGTTCGTGCAGGCGTCGCCCTCTCCGCCTTTCGCCTTGCACTGCGCGACCCGCTCCGTGTGGATTTTCTCGGCGTCCTTCAAATCGACGACGGTGACCGAATAGCGGCTCTGACCCTGGTCCGCGCTATACACATGTCCGGGCAGGGTGATGCCAAATTCCGTGGCATAGGCTATGTCCTGCACTTTGGGTTCGCTCGGGAAGTTGACACCGAACAGATCCGCCTTGCTCGCATACTGGACCCATTCCTGCGCATAGCATGGCGGGCAGAACAACAAACCGAACGCCGCCATCGTCGCTGAAATCCGGCGCATGATGTGACCTCCTCCAGCCCTTCACTGACACCTGGCGGCGCCACTTCCCTCGGCGCCGCCCTTATCGCGATACACCTTGTGGCAGTTCGCGCATGCGTCGTTCAGCTTCTCGCTGATGCCGCCGAACGCTTCGTAGTTTCTCGCGCGCGATTCCCGATGGGCGAGCTTGCCGACGTCGGAGAGCGCCGCCACAAACTGTTTCCAGTCGGCGCGATCGACGGGGACGGCCTTTCCGTTCTGGCACCGGCGCCCGGGTGTCAGGAGCAGCGCCGCCGTCTCGGTGAGCGCCACCGTCGCCTGATCGACCGCGAGCCATCCCGGATACACGGTGGACCCCCACTCGACATAATCAAACGGCGAGGCCGCCAGCGGCTTGGTGCGCCTGGCCGCCGGATCCTTGAGCTGCAGATTGAAGATGATGTTCGCGTTCGGAAACGCGATGGCCCGCATCAGCTCGGCGAGATTGCCTTCCGGCGGGGGAAGAGCCGCTCCAGCCGACGTGGTGGCGAGCGGCGCTGGCGGCGTTCTCACCGTCGGAAAGACAATCTGCGCGAGCACGCCCTCGCCGAGCTCCGCTGGTCCGGCGGGAAACTTGCCAGTCTGAAGTATGTAGGCCAGGAGATCGGCCGACTGCTGCCGGGAGAGACTGCCCGGCTGCTCGAACGGCATCGTCTTCTGAATCTTGTCGACGGCCTCGGCGAGCGGACGCGCGCTCCAGTTCGCCAGGAAGCTTTCGCCAACCAGCGGAGGCCCGATGGCGCCTTCCATCGCCTGGCCGTGACAGTCGCCGCATTGGGCGCGGTAGAGCGGCCCGCCGCGCGCGGCCTGCTCGGCGGAGAACACGCCCGCCGTAACCGCTCGCACCTGCCCGGCGTGTAAGAAAGATGCCGCAAGGACGACTGCGACCGACGCCACGCCGAGCTGGCGGGATGTCATTTGATCAGGGCCTAGTGGTCTGTCTTGGCTGAATCGGTACCACTGACGACGAAAAGACAGGAAACGCAGAGCACGCAGAGCACGCGGAGAGAACTGACTGATTCAGAAGCCTATGAACGATCGGCCCGACGCGGGGCGGCCTGCAACGCAAGCCGAGATGGCGTGCGGCACGCTTCATATAATCGCGGCGGGCGTGGTTCTGACGCCACGCGCCACCGTATCGGTCGCCCGGTGTTGCTGCAACTGCTGTTCGAGGAAATCGACGACTCTCTCGAAGGGATCGAAGCCGAAGGCCGCGGCCACCGACGGGCGCAGGTTCGAATTGGCATTGATGTCGTAGAACACCCGGCGACCCTCGCCGTTCTCCAGATATTCGATCCCCCCGACATCGAGCCGCGCCGCCCGTACGATGCGAGTGGCGGTCTCGACAGCATCGCGCGGCACTTCTGGATATGCCGAGAACTCCACCGGCGGGGCGGCGGCCAGTCCGGGCACCTCGCAGGCGCCGTCGCCCTCATCGGGGTTGCACACGGGCGAGGGACAGAGGTTGAAGCGCCCGTGCGTCTTGACCCGCATCGCGTACAGGAGCTCGCCGCCGAGAAACTCGAGGCGGACGATTCCCTGGTCGGGGTCGTGCGGTACGTATTCCTGGAGCAGGAACAGGTTGTCCGGCAGCCAGATCGACGGATCGCGCGCGAAGATCTCCTCGATCTGTGCGAGCGACTCGACCACCTGGATCCGCGCGCCGCTACCGCCCTGGTCGGGCTTGAGCAACGCGGGCCACGTCATCTCGTTCGCCCTGGCGCGCAGCGCGCCGACGTCGTTGAACGTGATCGAGCGCGGCGTGTCGATGCCGAGCGTATGAAGCAACGTGGCCTGAGCGCTCTTGCTCAGCTCGAGGGCGAAAACCTCCGCGCCGTTCAGCACGCGCGCGCCCATCATCTCAAGCGATCGCATGAAAGCCAGGGCCAGCGGGACGGCCCGTGTGTTGCCGCGCAGATACGCGCTTGGGCTGGCCTGGTTGAAGTACAGAGCCGCGGCCGGGGGCTCGACGTTGGCGAACGCCGCACGCGAAACGTCAACAGGCTCGAAGGCAACGCCTCGGCGCGTGAGCGCCGCGAACAACGGCTTCTGCCACTCTGGATGTTCGTGCAGCACCACCAGGTCGGGAGCCATGACTATCGGGTTGATCCTTTGGCTGACTTGACGTATCGCTTCAACGCCTGTTTGCCCGTGAGCGCTCCGTAGATGTTGCCGTCGGCGTCGGCCGCGACGCCTTCTCCCGTCCCGTCAGGGTCGGCATCTGGAATCAACGCCGTCACGCTGCCGTCCTTCGCGCTTCCGATTCTGATGCCTCTTGTGTAGCCGGGATTGGTTTTCTCATCCGACTGTGTGTCAGCGGCGTAAAGGACGTCGTTCTTGTCGATGTAGATCCCGCTCGGCCGGCCGAATTGCTTCCACTCCGCGACAAACTTTCCGTCCTGATCGAAGACCTGAATCCGGCTGTTCCCGCGATCGGCGACGAAGAGACGACCGCTCGAGTCCATCGCGAGCGAGTGCGGCGTGTCGAACTCGCCAGGGCCCGAACCCTTCTTGCCCCATGTCTTCACCAACGTGCCGTCCTTTGAAAACTTCACGATTCTGGCGTTCGTATTCCCGCCGTGGCCGTCGGCGACGAACACATCGCCATTCGGGGCGACGAGGACGTCCGACGGTGGATTGAACGCATCGGGACCGTCGCCGGCGACTCCGGCCTTGCCGAGCGTCATCAGGACTTTTCCCTCGGGGCTGAACTTGAACACCTGATCGCCTTTGCCATCCTTTGCCGCGCCGTCAACCAGCCAGATGTTTCCTTGCCTGTCCACATGAATGCCGTGCGGGCTGACGAACATCCCGGCGCCAAAGCTCGACACGAGCTGGCCCGAGGAATGGAACTTGAGAACGGGCGCCAGATTTGACGCCGCACACGCCAATGCCTGGCTGGCGCCGCCGCATCGCTCAAACACCCACACGCTGCGGCCATCGCGGTCGATATCGATGGCGGCAGTCGAACCCATCGTCCGGCCCTCGGGAAGCTTGAAGTGATTCGCGACGACCTGGTACGGATTCGGTTGGGCGCCGGTCACCTGGGCGGTCGCCGGGAGAAGGCCAACGCCGTTTGTGCGACACACGAAGCTTTCAGCGCGATCGATGCTCCCTGAACCCTTGTACATGGCAATCTGCGGATAGGGACAGAGCGGACGCGTTCGGACCACGCGTCCCTCGTTGACCTGCGAGGCGAGGACTTCAGTCGGTGGTTTTCCGTGCTCGCGCCACTGCTCGAGGACGGTCACCATGTCGAACTCGTTGGGACCGTCGCCGCCGCCGCAGTGTCCCATCCCCGGCACCATGAACAGCCGGACGGCGTCAGCCACCTTCGCCATGCCCATGGTCTTCACGACTCCGTTGTAGTAGTTGACCGACTCGCGCGGCGGAATGTTCTGATCGCCCCAGCCGTGGTAGATGAGCAACTTGCCTCCGCGGCTCACGAACGGCGTCAGTTCCGTCGACGTCGCGGACAGCACGCCGTTGTCGGACTTCCGCGCCAGCGCCAGCTGCTGGCTGACATCGAGCGTTCGGTAGTCCCAGTTCGGGTCCTTCATGACGACGAATCGCAGCAGATCGTTGTACATCGAATGAGGCTGGTTGCCGGCGACGCCGCCCCACTGCAACTCGCTCCCGGGTTCGAGACCGCTGGAAATTTGCGCGCCCGTCTTCGGATCGATCACCGGCGCGTAGATCTTGCGCGCCGCGACGACCTGCGCCTTTGTGAGGCATCCGGACTGGCCGGCGCCCCGGCATTCGAGCACCGCCGGATCGAACTGGCACGTCGTCGGATCCGCGATCAGGCCGTCCTTCAAGCCGTCGAGGGCGTCGCATTTGTCGAGCGCCGCCTGGCGAAGCGCGGGATACATGCCGGCAGGAATGAAGCTCGCCGGGCTGACATGCGTCGCCTGCGCCATGCCGAGCGTCTGAAAGGCCACGTCGGTACGGTTGTATCCAGGCGCGCCCGCGATGATGCCGTCAAAATCCTCGGGGAAGCGCTGGGCCTCCATGAAGGACATCCGGCCGCCTCCGGAGCAGCCGTTGAAGTACGACAAACGCGGTCTGTCGCCATAGAGCGCCGCAACCGTCGCCTTGCCCACCCTCGCCGTTTCATGCACCGAGCGATAGCCGAAATCAATGAGCTTCTCCGGATGGCCCATCGCAAAGCTGGCATCCGTCCCGGTGTGGCCGGTGTCGGTCGAGGCCGCGGCATATCCACGGCGCAGCGCGTCACCGAGCGGGCCGTACTGAATCGATCCACCCCACGCGCCGTTGCCGACCTGAAGAAACTTGCCGTTCCACCCCGACATCGGCAACCAGACCTCAGACTTGATGTCTGAGTCTGGCGAGGGCGCGAGCGTCAGCGCCACACGGCAGAAAGCCGGCAGATTCAGTGCACGCTGGGCCGCCGCGGCACCGCCGCCGGGCGGGACAAACTTCCCGGCCGCGACGGCTTCAGCCCGGCTCACTGTGGCGTTCGGGAAGGAGAGCGATCTCGCCAGGCCTTCGCAGGCGGCGGCCGACACTGATTGGCTTTCCTCGAGTGCAAACGCATTGACGCCCGTCGTCGTCGTCACCACGACGACGTACTGTTTGCCGTTCGGCGCGATGTAGGTCATCGGCGTCGTGTGGCCTTCGGCCTCGAGTTTTCCCTCCCAGAGCATCTGGCCGGTGCGGGAGTCGAAGGCTCTGAAAGCGTTTGTCGATCGTGCCGGCGATGAAAACGAGTCCGCCCGCGGTGACGATGGGGCCGCCCTGTCCAAAGGCGCCGGTGTTCTTGAGGCCCTTCGATTCGAGCTCGTCACTCGTGCCGAGCGGCACCTTCCAGACGATGTCGCCTGTGTTGGCGTTGACAGCCATCAAGTGAGCCCACGGCGGTGGCTGACAGGGCAGGCTGGTTTCGGGATTCCAGAAGCGGGCGTTCACCGTGCCTCGACCGAGGGGACTGAAACGGCGATAGGCCACCTGATCCCCTTCGGGCGTCTTGTCCAGACGGCCCATGCCGCCGACGTCGCGCGAGTTCACGAAGACGTAACCCAACGACTGATCGATCGCCACGCCGCCAAAATTCGGCCCGCCTTGTTGCCCCGGAAACAGGATCCGGAACTCGCGGCTGCTGTACGGCGTGTACGGACCGAGATTGTGGATGCCGCCAATCTTCTCCACGAGATCGCGGCAGAACTTCTCGTGCGTGGGTTCGCCGGTGAAGATCTCGTCCGGCTTGATGCTGAGACGTGACAACGGCGGCGGCTTCACGGGAAACGGCTGCGTCGGCCAATTCTGTTCGCCGGGGATATCGCTCTGAGGTACGGGCCGCTCTTCGACGGGATAGATGGGCTTCCCGGTTTCGCGCTCGAGGAAGAACATGAGGCCCGACTTCGCCACCGTGACGACGGCGGGAATTCTCCTCCCGTTGCGGACGACGTCCATCAGCGCGGGAGTGGCCGCGTTGTCGTAGTCCCACACGTCGTGGTGCGTCAGCTGAAAGTGCCAACGGACCTTGCCGGTGTTGGCATCGAGCGCGACGACCGACGAGGAATACAAATTCTGCTGCACGCGATGGCCGCCGTAGTACTGCGACGCCGGCTGACCAATTGGCAGGAATACCAGGCCGCGTTCGGCATCGACCGAGCCGAAGCCCCAGTTCGCGGGCGAACCCGCGGTCTTGAAGTAATCCGCCGGCCAGGTTTCGTAGCCAGGCTCACCGGGGTGCGGGATCGTGTGAAAGGTCCAGACCAGTTTGCCGGTTCTGACATCCCACGCGCGGACGTCCATCGCAGGTCCCTCAGGGTTGTCCTCCTGTCCCTGTGCGCCCGTGATGATCAGGTTCCGGTAGATGGTCCCGGGAGAGGCCATCAAGTACGGCATCTTCGGGAATTTCTCGGCCACGCCGACACGCAGGTCGATCGCTCCCTGATCCCCGAAGGTGGGAACCGGTTTTCCGGTTGCGGCGTCGAGCGCGAGCAGGCGCCCGTCCGTTGTGCCCGCGAGGATTCGCGGGGACAACCGGCCCTCGCCGGGCCAATACGACACACCGCGGTTCGGGGCGCCGCCCTTGTCGAGCTCGTATTTCCAGATCTCCTTCCCGGTCTCGGGATCGAGCGCGACGATCGTCCGCCGTGCGGTGGACGTGTAGAGAACGCCGCGCACAAAGATGGGGACGGCCTGGCTCCGGCCAACCGAGCTCAACGCCGCACCGGCGTCTGCCGCTCCGTACTGCCAGGCGAGCTTCAGCTTCGAAACGTTCGTCGTGTTGATCTGGTTGAGCGGCGAGTACCGCCGGCCCTCAGCGCCACCGCTGTACGTGTCCCACGCAGGCGATCGGGATGCGGCTCTGGGCGTAGAGACTCGCCCCGGCAATGCACGCGACGAGAGCTGCCTTCAGTCCCCGCATCAGACCTCCCAAGGCAGGTGTTTTGAGGGATGGCGCCTTAGTTGAGAGCGCGTTGCGAAATTGGCTCCTGTCAGGGCCGAGGGCTAAGAGCTGAGGGCTTTCCCGCCGACATCTGCCCTTAGCCCTGAGCCCTCAGCCCTACGCCTGTCATCTTGCAATGCTCGCCAAGGCCGACGTTCTTCAGGCCAGGGCTTTTCCGTACAGCGCCAGCAAACGGGTCCAGGCCTTCTCGGCCTGTGGCTCGTTGTAGACGCCCGAGTCCGGAGGACACCAGCCGTGCGCGGCGCCCGTGTACACCTCGATTTCCGCGGGCTGGTTCGACTTGGCGAACGTGTCCTTCAACACGTTCTTCTCGTCGGGCCTTTGCATGTCGTCGTTTGCGGCGATCGCGACGAGGAGTTGCGCCTTGGTCTTGCTGGCCTGCAGGTGCGGACTGTTCGCGTCTGGGGTCACCAGTCCACCGCCATGGAATGACGCAACGGCGCCGACGCGATCGGGGACCGCGGCCGCGGTGCGGAATGCCATCGGCCCGCCCATGCAGTAGCCCTGGGTGCCGACCTTCCTGTTCTTCGCAACCGACGACTGCTGATCCAGCCACGCGACGAACGCCTTCGCATCGGTCATGTGCGTGGTCTCGGTCAGCGCTCGCGCCAGCGGGATCAACTCCGGGATGGGTGTCGCCGCGCCTCTCCCCGCGGTCGGCGCTTTCTGGACGCGATAGAACGGGTTCACCACGAGCACCGAATAGCCGGTTTCGGCGAGCCGTTTGCCCATCGTGCGAAACGCCGGCCGCAGCCCGAAGATGTCGGGCCACACGAGAACAGCCGCCGCTGTTCCGCTCGCGGGGTGCACGAAGTAGGCGTCGCATGTCCCGTCCGGCGTCTTGATCGTCACATCCGATTCGGTCACCGTGACCGCGTTGACGACCTTCGGCAGCATCATCGCGACGCCCGCTCCCAGCAGGACGCCGAACTGACGCCGTGTCACCAACCCGCGCGCTTCGAACTCCTGTCGGTCTTCCTCAAAATGGTCCTGGTCGCACATGTTCGCTCCTTGTCTTCTCTTTCAATCTTTGCGGCTCGACACGGACGCAAAATCTTGTGTGACACTCTATACCGATTCGCCGTCGAGCGCCGCTCACGCACGAGAATTGTTCACGCGCGATCTAAAGCTTTCGCCTTCAGTCACTTCCCGACTCGTTGTTCTCGGCCCGCGTTTGCAGCCGCGGCCTCGTCCGCGCGCGAACCTGAGAGGATGTTGCTCATCGCGTGGTTGCCTTCGTGGCACGCGTACTCGAACATCCCGTACGACGGATCGCGTCGGAGCGGAAACGCCGCCTTCCACGGCCCCGTCCAGGTCTTCGGATCGTCAACCGTCACTTCGTACTGCATGGTGTCGGGCCCGGTCCGCGTAAACCTTTCGACGAGCTTCAGGGCGTCGCTCATCATGAGCATGTTCCCGTTCCCCTGGGCCCCGGTCCTGCCGTTGAGGTTCGTCGTCTCGACGACCAGCGTGCTGCCTTCCCAGTGGCCTCGGGCATCGCCCATGTACGAGCGGAGCGAGGGCGACAGGCGCGGCCGTCCATCGAGCGGGATGATGCGCGTTTCGTGAATCATCTCGTAGCGGATGGCGACATAGCCGGGAAACTGCAGAATCTGGTTGCCGTTGTTGTAGATGACAGGAAAGGTCGATCCGATCACGCCGCGCGAGATGCACCGGTCGTAGGGGCCGAGCTCGCTCGGATCGTTGAAGCCGGTGAACACAACGTACGTGTTCTTGAGTGTGGTGTTGCGGCGCTGGCCTTCTGGCGTCATCGGCGGCAGACGGCCGTCGGCCGGCTCCACGACGAGCGACGCCTGCTTCGAGGCTTTTCCCCACTCGAGCCAGTGCGACGGCGGTCCGGTTCCATCGCCCTGGCGCGCAGCAGTGGACACAACCTGCTCGGCGTCGGCCTCCGAGCGCTGCGCGTCCTGCTTTTGCCGCGCCGCGAACTCCTCGGCGGTCAACTCCGTGCGAGTGCCCAGATCCGCGGGGCGCTCGAACGGCACGCCGACCATGTCGGTGCTCGGCCATGTCCCCGACAGGTCGGGATCGCCCCAGGCCGTCTTCGGCGGCGTCCACGGGCCTTTCGACTGCTGCTGCGCCGCGATGCCCGCCGACCACAGACACAAGAACGCGATCGCCGCGCTTCGCTTCAGCATGAAAGACCTCGCTAGTTGGCGTGGCTGTGCTGCTCCGCCTCTTTGTCCTTGAGCCGTTCCGCGATCAGAATGCCTTGCAGCCCTTCGTTGCCTTCGTGGCACGCGTACTCGAAGATCTGCTGCGTCTCGTCGCGGGTCAGCTCCATCCCGAACGTCCACGGCCGCGCCCACGTCCTCGCATCGTCGAACGTGATCGACCAGTCGATCACGCCCTTCCGCACGGGCCTGAAGCGCTCCACGGTCTTGAGCCGGTCGGACGCGCCGCCGAAGGCCGACTTCTCCAGGAAGTTCGTCGTCTCGACGACCAGTGTGTCGCCTTCCCAGTGACCGCGCGCGTCGCCCATGTGCGAATGCAGCTTGTCGGAGGCATGCGGCCGGCCGTCGAGCGGGATGAGGCGCGTCTCGTGCACCATCTCGTACCGGATGGCGACCCAACCCGGCCCCTGCACAATCTGATATGAGTTGCCGTAGATGGCCGGCATCATCGATCCGGGCAGGCCGCGCGTGATGCACCGCACGTACAGGGTCAAGTCCTCGGGGCCGTCGAACGGACCGGTGTAGTAGCCGTCGCCTCCGCGGCGGGCGGCGCGTACCGCCGCCGCGCGCTGCACCGCGTCGGGCGTGAGCGCGGGCATCTGACCGTCCGGCGGATCCGAAATCATCCAGGCGCGGCTGTTCTTCGCGTTGTAGTTCTCGTACCAGTGCGAGGGCCCGGCGCCGGTGTCGTTTTCGGCCGTGCCGCCGATGACGGCGGCGGTTCGCTCCGTCTGCGCCTGCCGCTGCTGCATCACCCGAGCGAGCTCGGCCGGCGTGATCTCCGCGAGCGACTTGCCGGCAAACTCCGCCGGTCGCTGCATGGGAATGCCGCTCTCGTTGCTGTTCGTGTACGTGCCCTGCAGATCGGGATCGCCCCACGCTGTCTTCGGCGGCGTCCACGAGCCCTTTGACGGCTGCTGCGCCGCGACACCCGCCGACCACAGACACGCGAGCGCGATCGCCGCGGTTAGACTACGCATCAAAACCTCCTCTAGTAGCGCGGGCCGCCCTACGTTCGATCGAAACCCTATTTGAACAGCGGCCTGTCGAAGTCGTCGGTCAGCCGGTGCAGGTACTTGTTGTTCTCCTGGCAGATGTACTCGCTGAGCTCGCCGTTGGCGCGCCAGTTGATGTCCCACGAGACGGTCCACGGCTTCGTGTACGCGCCCGGATCGTCGATGGTCACCTCGTAGTGCAGGACGTTCTTGTTCACGCGCGTGAGCTTCTCGATCAAGTGCAGCTGGTCGCTGTGAGGATGGCCGAGCGGATCGAGCCAGCTCGCCTCGTTGAAGCCGACGACGTCGATGACCAGCGTATCGCCTTCCCATCGGCCCACCGAGTGGCCGAGGTAGGTCGGGTTCAACGCGTCGCCGGTCGGATGCGCGCGGCCGTCCATATAGATCTCGCGCCAGATGTGCGTCGCGCCCTCGAAGATCATCACGATGCGCTTCTGCTCGGGCAGTTGCAGGATTTCCATCGGGTAGGGCGTGACCATCATGCGCGGCCCGCCCGGCGGCAGACAGTACCCTTCCGGATCGTACTTGCCCTGGTTCTTCAGGTTGTACTGGTACACCGCCGCCGACCACGGCATCGTCGGCACCCAGGGCTGCGACGCCGCGCCGGGATGATTCGGGTTGTAGCCGGTTTTGCGCTGCGCCTGGGGCACCTCGTGGCCGACGACGCGATCGCCAAAGTCGGGGACCCACCCGATGTTCCACACGCCCTTTTCGCCCGGGAGCCGTCCAAGATTGGGCGTGCCGTCGGCGAGGCGCGGCGCCGGCGCCGGTGGTGTTCCGGGAGCGGGAGCGGGAGCTGGCGCCTGGGCGGATGCTGCCGACGGCGCACAGACGATCACCGCGGCGGCGAGAACAGAGGCAAGAGTCGACAGCTTGTGCATATGGCCTTCCGCCGGCCGATTGTTCCACTTGACATGTACAGTGTCAATGAACACGATGCGATCATCTCACCTCATCGGCAGGGATGGGAGTTGACAGACAGCAACGAGCGCGATCGCAAAAACATCATACGGGAATCTTGTTGGGGGACCAAGCATGCGCAATCTATTCCCCACGGTAACCGGCAGCGCTCGCAACGCTCGCAGCGTTTAGGGGTTCAAACGGAATTCTCGGCGGTCACCGCGTGCGCCGCGGTGATCGTGTCTCCGGGAGGTCGGCCGTGATCGCTTGGCACGCGCGCCGAGGACAGCCGCCACGCCAAACGGGAAATAGTTCTACGGCAGGTATCCGTCGAGGGTGACCTCGCCGGTCAGCCCGGGACGCGCGAGCTCGATGCGCGGGCTCTGCAGATCGCCGCCGCGCGCCCGTTCGACCGTCACGCGGAACTGCTTGATCTGCCGCGCGTGCAGCACAGCCAGATCGCGCCCCCACTCCGGCATCAACGTCGTCAGGCGGCTCGAGGCGGCCAGCGATTCGTAGCGTCCGCCGGTGGCTTTCGTCGTCGGCAGCGCGACGATCGGCTGCGTCATCTCCTGAGCGGCCGCCCTGGTGGAGTCGCCAGGGCGCGCGGACACGATGATGGCGTTCACTCTCGCGTGTCGCGCCACCAGGAACGCGACAGCCTTTTCGATGTCCTTCGCCTCATAACTCCTCGTCTCGACGCCGGGTGTGGACAACATCAGCAACACCGGCAAGTACGGCGACATCCTGCGATCCTTGGCTTCCTCCTGCAGCCGCTTGCTGTACTCGACCAGCGCATCGGAAAAGCGAGGGCCGCGACGACTCCGGGGCGAAGGCGTTGACGCCCTTCAGAAGCTGCGTGCGGTCGGTCGTCGGCTTGACGACCGTGCGCGGCTGCGGCGACGTCGTGATCAGCGTGACCTCGACGTCGGGTGGCAGCGCCTCGATCAGTCCGGTCAATCCGGTTCGGTAGTGGGCGAACGCTTCACCGCTGTCGAGACCGTTGTCGACGGCAATCGTCAGCTTTATCGGGATCGCCAGCGGCTCCACCTTGACCACCTGCTGGCGCACGCCGTTTTCCGACATGAGGACGTCCTCGCGACCCACGTCGGTGACGGGTGCACCCGCCGCGTCGGTGGCGCTGACGACAAACTGAAACACCTGGGGCGTCTGCGCCGAAACAAGGACGATCGCGGACGCGACAAGTGCGGCCACAATCGCGGCCGAGCGACGGTTGAACGGCATCGGTGTGCTCATCGGATCAGCCACTTCCTTCGTGTTCTCTCTTCGTGCCTTCGTATCTTAGTTCGTGTCTTCCGCAATGACGGCAGGAATCGCGCGAACGCGCTGCCCGTGCCCCGCTGGCAGCCAGGTCAGTCGGCGCCCAAAAACGGGCTCGCAGCGTACACCGCGATCCGTTTAGTGTCAATGCACACAAGTGCCAAAAAGACACGTACGTATCGGTCGCGGGTTCATCCCACCGGGTGTTAAGTGTCCATGGACGTCGGCCCCGGAGCATGCTATGTTCGCCGGGTGTTGACACGGTGGTTGACGACGTGTGCCCTGGCGCTGATTCTCGCCACATCGCCGTGGCTTTCCGCTCAGCAGACGTCTGCCCCGTCACCGCCGGTAGACCCCCGCGCGACCGTGGATAGGTACTGCGCCGGCTGCCACAACGAGCGCACGAAGAGCGGCGGGCTGGCGCTCGACCACATGGACTATTCGGACGTCGCCGCGCAGGCCGGCGTCTGGGAAAAGGCCATCAGGAAAATGCGCGTCGGGATGATGCCGCCGCAGGGCGCGCCGCAGCCTGACGCCGCGACACGCGGCCAGCTCGTCTCCTGGCTTGCGGATTCGCTCGATCGGGCGGCCGCGATCAAGCCCAATCCCGGACGGCCCGTGCTGCACCGCCTGAACCGCGCCGAGTACGCGAACGCCATTCGCGATCTGCTGGCGCTCGATGTCGATCCCTCGACGCTGCTGCCGCCGGACGACGCCGCCTACGGCTTCGACAACGTCGGCGACGTGCTCGGCGTTTCGCCCGTGCTGCTCGAGCGCTACATGGACGCCGCGGGCAAGGTCAGCGCGCTGGCGATCGGCGATCCGGATTCGGGCCGGCGAGCGAGACGTTCCGCATCCGTCAGGACGCTTCGCAGGACATTCACCTCGAAGGCATGCCCCATCGGCACCGTCGGCGGGATTCTCGCCAGGGTGACGCTGCCGCTCGACGGCGAATATCAGCTCACCGTCAAGATGTTCCGGACGAATCTCGGCGTCATGCGCGGCCTCGAGTACGAACACGAGATCGAATACACGGTGGACGGCGCGCGCGTTCACACGTTCCAGATGGGCGGCGAGGCCGACTTCAAGGCCAATCTCGTCAACATGACGAAGACTCGGCGACGACATCGACGAGCGCGGCCGCGTCCGCGTCTGAAACTCACGGCCGGCCCACACGTCATCGCCGCCGCCTTCATCGAGCGCAGCGCCGCCGCTGAACCCGACGCGCCTGCAGCCGTTCATCCGCAGTTCGACGGACACGCGCGACACGTCAGGCCATCCGCATTTCGAAATGTTCACGGTGACCGGTCCGTTCAACCCGACCGGCCCCGGCGACACGCCGAGCCGCCGTGCGGTGTTCACCTGCCGTCCCGCGACCAGGGCGGAAGAAGAGCCGTGCGCGCGGAAGATCATCACGACGCTGGCGCGGCGCGCCTACCGCGGCGAATCGACCGGCGTCGATCTCGAGCGGCTGTTCGGCTTCTATCGAAGCGGCCCGCCGCCGGCGGCCGGCTCGAGCCAGGGTGGAACGTTCGAGAAGGGAATCCAGACGGCGCTGCAGCGCATTCTCGCGAGCCCCAAGTTCGTGCTTCCACATCGAGCCGGATCCGGCCGGCGTGCCGCCGTCGACCGTCTACCGGATCAGCGATCTCGAACTGGCCTCGCGCCTGTCGTTCTTCCTGTGGAGCAGCATTCCGGACGACCAGCTCCTGCGATCTCGCCGCGCAAGGGAACCGGCTCCACACGCCCGCCGTCCTCGAACAGCAGGTGCGGCGCATGCTGGCCGATCCGAAGGCCGAGCGCGCTGACGACGAACTTCGCCGGGCAGTGGCTGTACCTGCGCAACCTGAAGAACATGCAGCCGAACTCGGAGGAGTTTCCGGATTTCGACGACAACCTGCGCCAGGCCTTCGAGCAGGAAGCGTCGCTGTTCTTCGAGAGCATCGTTCGCGAAGACCGCAACGTCCTGGATCTGATGACGGCCGACTACACGTTCCTGAACGAGCGGCTCGCGCGGCACTACGGCATTCCGAACATCTACGGCAGCCAGTTCCGCCGCGTCACGCTGACCGACGACACGCGAAAAGGCCTGCTCGGCAAGGGCGCCGTGCTGATGGTCACGTCGCACACGGACCGGACGTCGCCGGTCGTTCGCGGCAAGTGGATTCTGGACAATCTGCTGGGCGCGCCCGCCGCCGCCGCCGCCGACCAACGTGCCGCCGCTCAACGAAAATCCGCAACGCGGGCGGCAGCATTCTGACGATGCGCGAGCGGATGGAAGAGCATCGGGCGAATCCGGTGTGCGCGAGCTGCCACAAGCTCATGGATCCCATCGGTCTGTCGCTGGAGAACTTCGACGCGGTCGGCGCCTGGCGCACGCGCGACGGCGACAGCGTCACCAATCTGGGCACGCCGATCGATGCTCAGGGGCAGCTCCTGGACGGCACGAAGGTCGACGGCGTCGTCACGCTGCGCAAGGCGCTCGTGCGGCAGCCGGACATTTTCGTCAGCACCCTGACCGAGAAGTTGATGATCTACGCGCTCGGCCGCGGTCTGCAGCCGCTACGACATGCCGGCGGTCCGCTCGATCGTGCGGGATTCCGCGCAGACGAACTACCGCTTTTCGTCCATGATTATGGGAATTGTGAAAAGCACGCCGTTTCAGAAGCGAACGTCACATCTGGACGTGAGCCCGCGCCCTCTCCAGATGTCGAACTGAAAGGAGAGCCGCTGATGTTCATCACGAAGAGAACACTGTCCCGCCGCACAATTCTGCGCGGCATGGGCGCGACGCTGCGCCTGCCGTTTCTCGAAGCGATGGTCCCGGCGCTGTACGGCGGCGCCGACAGCCGCAGCCGTCACGCGCTTCGGCGCGATCTTCGTGCCGCTCGGCGAGCGGCCCGGCTACTGGACACCGAAGACGGTCGGCACGAATTTCGAGTTCACGCCGATCCTGAAGCCCGCTCGAGCCGTTCCGCGATCACCTGACGGTGGTCTCCGAGCTGTGCGATCCGCTCGACGGTCATGCGACGACGTGTGTCGGCGTGGCTCAGCGGCCCGATTCCGTTCCGGACGATCGCGGAGAACGTGAAGGCGGGCATCACCATCGATCAGGTGATCGCGAACAAGATCGGCCAGGACACGCCGCTCCCCTCGCTCGAGCTGGCGACCGAAGACTTCACCGGCTGGATCGGCGGCTGCGACACGGCGTACAGCTGCGCCTACATGAACACGATCTCGTGGAAGAACGCGACGACGCCGCTGCCGATGGAAATCAATCCGCGCGTCGTGTTCGAACGGATGTTCGGACGGCCCGGCACGGCGCGCAGCGCCTGTCGCGCATGCAGGACAACAAGAGCATTCTCGATTCGGTCCGCGAGGATGCGCGCGACCTGGAGAAGAAGCTCGGCGCCAAGGACCACGCGCGGCTGAACGACTATCTCGACAACGTTCGCGAGATCGAACAGCGCATCCAGAAGGCCGAGAAAAAGGCGACCACCCAGAAGACGGTGCCCGATGCGCCGATCGGCATCCCCGAATCGTTCGACGAGCACGCCCTGCTGATGTACGACCTGATGGCCGTGGCGTACGAAGCCAACATCACGCGCGTCTTCACCTTCATGAAGTCGCGCGACGCCAGCCAGCGCGTCTACCCGAATATCGGCGTCAACGAGCCGCATCACGCGATGTCGCATCACGGGAACAACCCGGACAAGATCGCCGGCCTGGTCAAGCTCAACACGTATCACATGAGCCTGTTCGCGAAGTTCCTGGAGAAGCTCAAGTCGACGCCGGACGGCGACGGGTCGCTGCTCGATCACTCGCTGATTCTCTACGGCAGCGGCATGAGCGAAAGCGATCAGCACTCGCGCATCAACATGCCGACGCTGCTGGTGGGCGGGCTCTGCGGCACGATCGAAGGGCAATCGTCACATCCAGACCGCGAAGGAAACGCCGTTCGCGAACCTGATGGTGTCGCTCGCCAACAAGTTCGACTGCGAGATGGACAAGTTCGGGATCAGCACGGGGAAGGTTGCGATCTAGTCATGCGCACGTTGCGAAACTGACTTTCAACGAACCACAAAGTCCACGAAGGTCACCAAGAGCTGGAGATTCTTTGTGTTCTTTGTGAGCTTCGTGGTTCATCGAATCAGTTTTGCGATGCTCACTTAGCTCTTTTGGCCCTTAACCATGCACTCCACCCCCTTCCCTCGCGTCCTTCTGCTCATCGTGCTGCTGGCATCGGCCGTCGGCCTGCACGCGGCCGGCGCCGGCACGACGCTGATCGACGCGGTCAAGGCGGGCGACCGCGCCGCCGTCCGCACGCTCTTGAACCACGCCTCCGTGAACGCCACCGAAGCGGACGGCATGACGGCGCTCCACTGGGCCGTTCGCGCACGACGACGCGGACACGACGCAGATGTTGATTCGCGCCGGCGCGAACGTGAGCGCCGCGAATCGCTACGGCATCACGCCGCTCTCGCTCGCGGCGACCAACGGCAACGCGGCGATCGCCCGCGCGCTGCTCAAGGCCGGCGCCAACGCGAACGCGATCGGACCGGACGGCGAAACCATCCTGATGACCGCCGCCCGCGCCGGCAATCGCCGACGTCGTCAAGGCGCTCCTCGATCGCGGCGCCAACGTCAACGCCTCGGAAGCCTGGCAGGGGCAGACGGCGCTGATGTGGGCGGCGGCCGAGAATCACGGCGGGGCGATCAAGGCGCTCGTCGCGCGCGGCGCCGACATGAACGCACGCTCGAAGGAGCTGGCGTTCCCAGAGTATCGCTACGAGACCAACGGCATGGCCGTGTTCCAGTTGCCCAAGGGCGGCTGGACGGCGCTGATGTACGCCGCGCGTCAGAACGCGATGGAATCGGTTGCCGCGCTGGCCGACCTGCACGTCGATCTCAACGCGACCACGAAGCAGGAAGGCACGACGGCGCTGCAGATTGCGATCATGAACATCCACTACGACCTCGCCAATCTGCTGCTCGAGAAAGGCGCCGACGCGAACGTCACCGACTCCACCGGCATGACCGCGCTCTACGCGACGGTGGACATGCGCGCGCCCGCCAACATGCTCACCCGGCCCGAGCCCAAGCTGCGCGACAGGCTCGATGCGCTCGGGCTGGTGCGGTCGCTGCTCGCGCATGGCGCGAATCCCAACGTCCAGCTCAAAAAGCCGATCATCGGCCGTCACCAGAATCTGGTGGGCGACGCGGCGCTCACGGAAGGCGCGACGGCCCTGGCGCGCGCCTCGAAGACGTGCGACCTGCCGATCATGAAAGCACTGCTCGACGGCGGCGCGGACGCGACGCTCACGCTCGCCAACCGCACGACGACGGCGATGATTGCCGCCGGCAGCAACTCGCCTGAGCCGAAAGTGCTCGAAGCGGTGACGCTGCTCGTCGAACGCGGCGTGGACGTCAACGCGTTCAACGCCAACGGCCAGACGGTCCTCCACAATGCCGCCCAGCGCGGGCAGAACTCGGTCATCGAGTACGTGGCCCGGAAGGGCGCCAAGCTCGATCGGCGTGACAAGCAGGGCCGCACCGCGCTCGACATCGCGCTCGGCGCCGCCGGCCCCGGGCGCAGGCAGGGCCGGGCCGCCACCGCTCCAGTGGTCAACGAGAAGACGGCGGCGCTGCTCCGCGAGCTGATGGCGAAGAAATGAGTCCACGCGGCCTTCGAGGGTTCGGACAGGCGGCGCTCGCCACGTTCGTGACATTCATGACAGGCCTGCTGGTCATGACAGGCCTGCTGGTCATTACCGGCCTGCTGGTCGCGCCGGCCGTCGCATCGCTGACGGCCCAGGCGGGCGTCAAGAACGTCCGCGACGGCGTGTTCAGCTCCGACCAGGCGCTGCGCGGTAAATCAGGCTACGACGGCGTGTGCGCGAGATGTCACGGCGTGCCTCTGACAGGCAGCCAGGGCAACGGACCGGCGCTCAAGGGCCCGGCGTTTCTCGCGCACTGGGACAAGGACACGCTCGGCAGCCTCTACACGAAAATCCGCGACACGATGCCGCTCAATGACGCCGGAACGCTCACCGACGAGGTGAAGCTGCAGATCCTCGCGTACCTGCTCGAGCAGAACGGCTTTCCCGCCGGCAAGACCGATCTCCCCGGAGACGTGAACGCGCTCGAAGAGGTCGGCATCCAGCAGCGCGGCGTCTGGGACGGCGTCTTCACGACGGCTCAGGCCGACCGCGGCCGGCAGCCCGCGGCGCGGTGTCAGGGCTGCCACGGTCCGCAACTCGCGGGCACCGATCGCGCGCCGGCGCTCAAGGGCCCGGGCTTTCTCGCGAACTGGGAAAACGGCAGCATCAACCGCCTGTTCGTGAAGGTGCGCGATACGATGCCGCCCGGCAACACGGATTCAATCGCGCCCGACACCAAGCTCGACATCGTCGCCTTCCTGCTGCGCGAAAACGGATTTCCGTCAGGGACGACCGAGCTGAGCACGAATGCCGATGCGCTCGAGGGACTGCAGATCGTGAAGCAGGGCGCGGACGGCGGGGTGCCGAATTTCTCGCTGGTGCAGATCGTCGGCTGCCTGACGCAGGACGGCGCGAGCGGCTGGAAGCTCACGAATGCGACGGAACCCACGGCCACGCGCGACAACCTCCCCAGCGCGGCCGCGCTCAAGAGCGCCGAAGCCAAAGCGCTGGGGAAACAGACCGTCGGCCTCGTGAGCCTCGACGCGTCGGCGAAATCGGGCCGGATGAACGGTCAGAAGGTCGAGGCGCGCGGCCTTCTGTATCGCGACGACTCCTCCATCGACATCAACCTGACATCGCTCCGGACCCTCGCCTCGACCTGTCCCAACTGATCGCCTCGCCAGCCGAGCGAGGCGCGAGCGCTGTTTTCAACTCCGCGCAAGGCCAATCCTGACCTTGCGCGCCAAACATGATCGATATTGCCGGCGTCGCGTTTTGCCGCGCCGACGTTCGTGTTTGCCGAATCGAGGCGGCGGATCGCAGGCGGGACCCGGAGGAACGAAATCATCGGCGGTCACTGCGTGCACCGCGGTGATCGTGTTTCCGTGCTCGGCAACCGTCTCCGCGCCGCAAAGGCTGTTTAGAAACCGACATTGCTCAGTACTGCTATAGCAGGGTATACTCCCGCCGGAAGTGAACATTGATCACAATTTTCATCTGTACGGTCAGCGCCCCTGCGCGGCCGCCGCGGAGGAGGTAGAGGTCAAGGACATGCAGCCACGGCGTCTCCTGAGCCGCACATCAACCGCTTGGACGTTGATCGTTGCAGCGGGGGTGATCGGCGTGCGACTCGTTGCGCAACAGCCGGGGCAACCCGCGGGCGACGGCGCGGCCCCGCCACCGCCGCCGGTCGTGCGCACCGATATCTCCGGCGACTGGACCTACACGAACAACGAGGACCAGCCGCATCGCGTGCCGGGGCCGGACCTTGGCGACTACACCGGCCTGCCGTTGAACAATGCCGATCGACAGAAAGCCGACGCGTGGGACGCCACGATCCTCTCGCAGCCCGAGCGTCAGGCCCAACCGCATCCGGTCCAGTACTTGATGCGGGGACCGGGACCGGCGCTACGGATCGTGAAGATTCTCGATCCGATCACGCAAGAGCTCGTGGCCTACGCGATGGCCGGCGGCTTTGGACGCGCCGATCGCGTCATCTGGATGGACGGCCGCCCGCACCCGTCTGATTTTTCGGAGCACACGTGGGACGGCTTCTCCACGGGCGTATGGGAAAACGGCCAGCTCGTGGTGACCACGACGCACATGAAAATGGGAGTGGTCCAGCGGAACGGGTCAGCGGCCAGTCCGTACGGCAAGATGGTCGAACACTACTTTCGACACGGCGACCTGCTGGCGATGTTCTCGAGCATCGACGACCCGATTTACTTCGAGGAACCGATGGCGCGCACGCAGACCTGGCGATGGAACCCGAATGGCAACACGGCGCTCGGCAACGCGTTCGAATCGGTCGACGAGCTCGGCGACAAGCCGCTCGGGTGGGTGCCGTTCTATCCGCTTGGCGTCACCCCTTCCGAATTCGCACAAAAGGTGGGGCTCCCATTCGCCGCGACGCGCGGCGGCAAGGAATCGCTCTATCCCGAATATCAGTTGAAGCTCCAGGAAATGATGAAGGAGGACGCGGCTCGCAAGGCGGCCGACACCGCGAAGCCCTCCCCGGACAACGCCGCTCCGAAGAAGTAGCGCATGACGAAGCGAACCTGGTGGCTCACGACGATCGCGGGCGCGGCGCTGATCTCTCGTCTCGGCGCGCAGCAGGCGCCGCCTGCTCCACAGATTCCACAGCCGATCTTTCGAGCGCCAGAGGACACACGGAAGACCGGCGTCAAGCCGGACGACATCAAAGCCGGTGTCCGTCCAGACTACACGAAGCTTCGCGACCGGCTGGTCGTCATTCCGGTGCAGGGCCGGATTCACCTGATTGGCGGCGCCGGATCGAACATCGCTGTGCAGGTGAGCGACGAGGGCACTCTTCTCGTCGATACCGGCGATGCAGCGGCCGCCGACAAGGTGATCGCCGAAATCAAGAAGCTCCAGATCCGCCCGGTGCGCTGGATCATCAACACCGATGCCGATCTGGATCACACGGGAGGAAATGGAACGATCGCGAAGACCGGCGTCGCCTCGATCGCGCGGGAGGTGTCGCCGCACCAGGAGGCGGTGGTGGCGCGTTCTTCGGCAACGGGGCACGCCTGATCGCCTTTGAGAAGGTGATGAACCGGATGAGCGCTCCGACGGGTCAACGCTCGCCGCGCGACGTCGCCGACTGGCCGACCGACACCTTTTTCACCGCGCGGAAGAACTTCTGGTTCGGCGGCGAGCCGATCGAGATGTGGCACGTGCCGGCCGCGCACAGCGACGGCGACGTCATGGTGTTCTTCCGCAAATCGGACGTGATCGTGGCCGGGGATGTCATCGCCGCCGATCGCTATCCGTACATCGACGCGAAGAACGGCGGCTCGATTCAAGGGATTATCGATGGACTGAACCAGATCGTGGCGACGGCCATACCGGAGTACAACCAGCAGGGCGGCACGCGCATCATTCCTGGCCACGGGCGCGTGCTGAACCAGAGCGACGTGGTCGAGTACCGCGACATGGCCACGATCATCCGCGACCGTATCGCGCAACTGGCGAAAGACGGGAAGACGCTCGCGCAGGTCAAGGCCATGCACCCGACGCTCGACTACGATGGCATTTACGGATCGACGACGGGCCCGTGGACCACGGATATGTTCATCGAAGAGGTCTACAAAGAAGTGACCGCGAAACCTGCTCGGTAAAGGCAGGAGCGGTCGTGTGGTCCGCAGCGTCGTGTTTACTCTCGTCACGCTACTCGCTCCCGCGTTCGTGGACGCGCAACCGGTTCGGCCCTGGCTCGGCGTCTGGAAGCTGAACGTTGCCAGGTCGTCCTTTTCAGGACCGCCTCCGTACAAGCGGGCAATGCGGAGAATCGAACCGACGGAGCGCGGCATCAGGATCGTCGACGATCTCGTGCGACCCCGCGGCGGCATTGTGCACCTCGAGTGGATCGGGAGGTTTGACGGGCTCGACTACCCTGTTCAAGGCGCCGAGGTGGTCGTCACGAATGCGTATCGCTGCCAGGACGATCGCACCTGCGAGCTCGTTCAGAAACTCGACGGAGAGGTTGTGCTAACCGCGCGGCTGACGATTTCGTCCGACGACAAGGTGTTGACGACCGTTGACGCCGGCCAGTCGGCGAACTTCACAACCGTGTACGAAAAGCAGCCGTCGTCAGCCTCCGTACGGATCCGGCGGTCGAATCCACCGAAAACCGCTGCTGAGGAGCCGGAACGTATCAAGCGGCACAACTTGGAGCTCGAGGTGTATGGCACGGCCGTCCATCTCGCCGTCGAGGATCAGCTGCTCGGGCTTCGCTTGACGGAACGTGAAGCTCGCGTTCCACGTCCTGCTGTTCCCCTTCGTCAGCGCGATTGTGTGTCGGCCGACGTCGAGCGCTGCGCCGTAGTGGGCGAACGAGTCGTCGGTGCGCTGAAACACCACTCGGTCCGGCGCGTCGAAGATCACACGCCGCCAGCGAAGATCGTAATCGTTCAGTATCGGTGGGCGCAGCTCGCCATCGACCACGAGTCGATCAACGTCCCAGATGCCGTAGAGCGCCGATTTCGGGCTGCCACCGCCACCCAACGAGCTCCAAGAGACGACAGCGAGCCGCGTGAAAACAGAGGCCAAATAGATTCCGAAAACGGCCTGCGCGATAAACGCGCGGCGGTTCGCGCGGGCCGTGCGGAACAAGGGCGCGTGCTGCGATTCAGCGACTGGGCCGTTCATGACGAACATCCGTGCGAGCCGACGGAGATCCGGCGCCAAAAGGAACACGGCGAACGCGATCAAGTGACACGAGATGAGCTTGAGGCCAATGTCGTAGGTCATGTTCAGCACGAACACATGAACCATGTCGGCCAGGGCGATCGCGGCACCGAGCAGCGCCGTCTGGGGGACGATGAGAAGACCTCCGGCCACAACCTCCGCCCATCCGGTGAACATTTGATAGCCGACAGACGACCCGATCGCGGTCCAGAGCATGTCGGTTCGCGAGAGGTTGCCGACCGGTTCCACCAGCGTGACGAGCGACGGAGCGGGAAACTGTGTGGGAATGACCTTGGCCATTCCGAAGTAGAACATCTGCGCGGCAAGCGCAAAACGCACGTACAAACGCATCCATTTTGCGAGGCCGGCGTAGTGAAGTCGACCACTGTCGATGACCGTCCAGATCGTCGAAGAGACAATTGCGACGACCAGCAACCAGCAGAGCTGGATCCAATGGAACGCTGTGTCTCCGCTATTGCCCGAGTATGTGAGCGGAGCGGTGACATGGAACAGATGCGTCGCAAGCCAGAGCGTGGTCTCGCGCATCGGCCAGCGCGTCCCAAGACTTGGGAGCGAAACACCTGGAAAGAGCACCAGCCCGCCGGCGATTTGCGTGGCGAAGGAATACAGCGCGAAATACACGAAGCAGAAACGGAAGACCGCCCGCTTCGCGGGATTCCATCGCGCCACCTCCGGTGCGTCCTCGTTAGTTCTCGTCCGGGTCCTCGTGGCCATTCGGTCTGGCATTCTATAGCGCCGATGTCAGCGACGCTCTTGGATGCCGCAGTAGGCGTCTGCGGTGGGCCGGCTTCTCGGAGCCGGCGGCGAGATCCTGAAATGATCCGAACGAACGTCTTGGCAATCCGCATCGCACTGGTCGCGTGCTCGATCGCGACTTTTCTTTCGTCATTGCCGGTGCGTGGTCAAGCCCCTGCCGGCCAGGCGCCGGCCGCGCCAGCCCAACCCGCGCCAGGCCGCGGCGGACGTGGCCAGGCGCCTCCAACCCCTCAGGCGGCGCCGACTCCGCAGGCGCAGGCGCCGATCGATCTGACCGGCTGGTGGGTGTCGGTCGTCACCGAAGACTGGCGGTGGCGGATGGTGACGCCGGCGAAGGGCGACTACGCGAGCGTGCCGATCAACGACGAAGCTCGCCGGGTCGCTGATACGTGGGATCCGGCCAAGGACGAGCGCGACGGCAACGCGTGCAAGGCGTATGGCGTTGGCGGCATCATGCGCGTCCCCGGCCGCCTGCACATCACGTGGCAAGACGAGAACACGCTGAAGATCGAGACGGATGCGGGAACGCAGACGCGTCTGCTGCACTTTGCGCCGTCAGGTGAGTCCACAGCCGACGTCGCTCTCGGCCTGCGCGCAGCCGCGGCTCCTCCTGCCGCAGGTGAACAGGGTTGGCAAGGCTACTCGGTCGCTACGTGGGAAATACTCAATCCCCCCGCTCGCGGGAATCCCCTTTTGGAGGAGCTGGAACCGCGCAGCACGGAGCACCGGAGCTGCGGCCGGCGGAGGTGCTGACGGGGCCGGCGGTGCTGGTCGCGGTCGCGCCGGCAATGCGCCGCCCGTGACGGCGCTACGGGTCGCTCAAAGTCGTCACGACGAAGATGAAGCCGGGGTACCTTCGGAAGAACGGCGTGCCCTACAGCGAAAACGCGACGGTCACCGAATACTTCGACCGTCACAAAGAATCGAACGGCGATCAGTGGCTGACCGTCACCACGCTCGTGGAGGATCCCAAGTACTTGAACCAGCCGTTCATCACGAGCTCGCACTTCAAGAAGGAACCGGACGGATCGAAGTGGCGACCCACGTCCTGCGCCGCCCAATAGCGCCAGGCGCGCAATGGGCGGACGCTGATGCGACGCCCCGAGTGCACAGTTGTTGGAAGGTGACGCGATGAGAAGGCTGAGGCTGCTACTCCTGTTGGCTATCGCAATCGGGAGCGACGCAGGCATGGCGGCGGCGCCGACGGAATGTGCCGTGCCGTCGCTGCAGCAGAAGGCACCGCCAGGAACCACGATCACGGCGGCAGCCGTTGTTGCCGCCGCGGGCGCAACGCCCGAGTACTGCCGGGTAGACGGCCACGTTGCGACGCCCGGGAACACCGTGAACTTCAGGCTCGGATTGCCCGCGGCGTGGAACGGCAAATTCCTTTTCGAAGGCGTGGGCGGCTTCGCCGGCACGATCGGCTCGCTGAACGACGGCCTTGAGAAAGGCTACGCGTCGGCGTCGACCGACACGGGGCATCAGGGCTCAGTGATCGACGCGAGCTGGGCGATCAACAACCCGGCGAAGCGGATCGACTACGCGTATCGCGGCACGCACGTGGCGGCCGTCGCGGGTAAAGCGCTGAGCCACGCGTACTATGGCACGGCCGCTCGGCACGCCGTACTTCGACGGCTGCTCGAACGGCGGACGGCAGGCGTTGATGGAGGCGCAGCGCTATCCGGAGGACTTCGACGGGATCATTGCCGGCGATCCGTCGTTCGGCACGTTGGGACAGCTGAGACGCACGCTCGTCTATCAAACGCTGTTGTCGTCGCCGGAGCATTTCCTCTCGTCCGCGAAGATCGCGCTGCTCGCGAACGCGGTGATGAACAGCTGCGATGCGCAGGACGGCCTGGCCGACGGCCTCATCACCGATCCGCGCAATTGCACGTTCACACCTGAGTCGCTCAAATGCACGGGTCCGGACGGTCCGGGTTGCCTGACGAGCGCGGAGCTCGAGACCGTCAACGCGATTCACGGCGATCTCAAAGGCCCGTTCGGGCGCACGCTCGTGCGATTTCCGGTCGGGCACGAGGATGGCGCAACGGGATGGCAGGCATGGGTGACGGGCGCGTCGACGCCCGAGCGGCGCGCCGACGGCACGCTCGCGCTCACCGGCAGAATGCCGGCCGGCTACAGCTTCCAGGACGGGTATCTCAGATATCTCGCGTTTGACGGCGCGGACGGCACGTTCGACTGGCGGACCTTCAACGTTTCGATCGCGACAGTTCGAAGCTCCAGCCGTTCATGGACGAGTTCAGCCCGACTAGTCCGGACCTGTCGAAGCTGCGCGCGCGCGGCGGCAAGCTGATTCTGTACCACGGCTGGGCCGACCCGGCGCTGAGCGCGCTTGAGACGATCGCGTACTACGAAGACGTCGTGAAGAGAGCCGGAGGTCAGCGGCCAAGGCGATCGCTTTGTCGAGCTCTTCATGGTGCCCGGGATGCACCATTGCCAAGGCACTGGGCCGGGACCGAACAGGTTCGACATGCTGAGCGCGCTCGACGAATGGGTCGAACACGGCGCGGCGCCGTCGCGCGTCATCGCCTCACACACCTCGAATGCGATCGTGGATCGCACGAGGCCGCTCTGTCCGTATCCGCAAGTCGCGAAGTACCGTGGGCGCGGCAGCGTCGATCAGGCGGAGAACTTCCGGTGCGCCGCACCTGAGGCCACGCAATAGGCGGCGACGGCAAGAACGCCGTGGATCGATTCGGATTTGCAAGGCAACTGATTCCTGGACTTGCAGTCGCTCGGAAGGTGACGCCATGAAGAGACTGAGCCTGATTCTCCTGCTCGCTGCAGTGCTCGCGAGCGACGCGGGCAACGCGAGGCCGCAGGCCGCGCAACAAGCGGCGGCGGCGGCGCCACGCGCCCAGGCGCGCGCGTTCACGCCCGCGAAAACGCCGTGGGGCGATCCGGATTTGCAAGGCAACTACACGAACAAGTACGAGTACGGCACGCCGTTCGAGCGTCCGCAGGAGTTCGAAGGCCGGCGTCTCGAAGACGTCACGCGCCAGGAGCTCGCCGACGCTCGTGAAGAAGCGTCAGGAGAACACACTCGAGAACGCGAAGTTCTTCGGCGGCGATCCGGAAGGGCAGGATCGGAAACTCCGCCGAGTTCCGCGACATCTACGAAGTGAGCCGGGGCAGCCGGGCGTGGCTTGTTGTCGATCCGCCGGATGGCAAGATTCCGCCGATGAAGCCCGACGCCCGCGCGCGATTCGCGCGGCAGCCCGGCGCCGGCGGACGGTTGAACGGACCCGAAGATTTCAGTCTCTGGACACGCTGCATCACGCGCGGATTTCCGGGATCGATGATTCCCGGCGTGTACGGCAACTCCTATCAGATCATGCAGGCACCGGGACTCGTCGCGATCCGGTACGAGATGGTTCACGACACGCGGATCATCCGTCTCGACGGCGCTCCGCATCCAGGCCCGCACATCCACCTCGACATGGGCGATGCGAGAGGCCACTGGGAAGGCAACACGCTGGTGGTCGAAACGACGAACTTCAATCAGCGAAGCGCGTTTCGCAACGCGAACGCCGCGACGCTGCGCATCGTCGAGCGCTTTACGCCGAAGGCGCCGGGCACGCTCGAGTGGTCGGTCACGGTGGATGATCCGTCAACATGGACACGGCCGTGGACGTTCGCCATCCCGCTGACGATGAACAACGCCGAGGCGATCGAGCAGTACGAGTGCCACGAAGGCAATCGGGGGGTCAGCATCATTCTCAGCGGGGCTCGCGCGACAGAAAAGACGACGAACTCCGACATTCGGTGAGCGAGTCGGCCGTGAGACGCATGGCTGCTGGCAGGGTATACTGCCGCCATCGTGAACATTGATCACACATTCCACGTGCACGGTCGGCACCACTGCGCGGCCGTGGCCCAGGAGGTAACGGCCATGCAGCGACAGCGTCTCCTTCTCTTCGCCGCAGCGATCGCGGCTGCCAGCGTCGTGCCGCTGACGATGTCGGCAGCCGATTGGAAGGCGCCGCGAACGCCGTGGGGCGATCCCGACCTGCAGGGCGTGTGGTCGACCGCCGCCGAGATGAGCACCCCGTTCGAGCGGCCGACGAGCTTCGGCACTCGACAGCGGCTGACGGATGAGGAGTTCGAACAGCGATTGAAGCAGGTCAGCACCCCCGGCGGGATATTCGCCGGCGCGGCGACGGACCCGCCGTCGCATTGGATCGAGCGCAACGATGCCACGCGGAACACGTCGGTCGTCATCGACCCGCCTGACGGCCGCCTGCCGCCGATATCAGCCGAGGGACGGCAGCGTGCTTCCGCGGGCCCCGCGCCATTCGGCAACGGGCCGTTCGATGGGCCCGAAGATGCGTCGCAGTGGGTGCGCTGCATCACGCGCGGCGGCCTGCCGGGCGTGATGTTCCCCACCGTGTACAACGCCAACGCGCGCATCCTGCAGGGACCCGGGTACGTGGCGATCACCTACGAGATGATCCACGACACGCGCGTCATCCCGACCGACGGACGTCGCCACGCCGGCGCGGCGGTGCGCCAAGTACTTCGGCGAGTCGACCGGCCGCTGGGACGGCGACACCCTCGTCGTGGACGTCACGAACTTCAACGGCAAGGTCACGTTCCGAGGATCGAGCCAGGCGCTGCATCTCATTGAACGCTTCCGCCGCATCGAAAAGGACGTCGTCCGTTACGAAGTCACGGTGGACGACCCAGCCACGTGGCCGAAGCCCTGGACCGCGGGGCTCGACATGCGCCGCCAGCCCGGTGGGATGTTCGAGTACGCCTGCCAGGAGGGCAACTACGCGCTGATGAACATGCTGCAGACATCGAGGCTCGCGGACGAGAAGTAGTGTGTCGGCTGAGTGGAGGCATCTTTATGTCGCCCGTTCGAATGAAATGGTCGGCGCTCGCTCTCGTTTCAGTCGCCGCCTTCGTTGCGCTGACGAGCGTACGGTTGCGATCAGCGCCGGTTGTCGGAGAGTGGCGCGCCTACAACGGTAGTTACGCGAGCACGCGTTATTCGCCTCTTGACCAAATCAACAAGGATACGGTCAAGAACTTGAAGGTCGTCTGGCGGCAGTCACTGACACCGGATGCTGTCAAGGAAGGCCGCGAGGGCGTACCGCCGCCGCCGGCCAATAACGAAACCACGCCCCTGATGGTCGGTGGACTGGTGTACTTCAGTACCGGCATCGGTGGTGTCGCCGCTGTTGACGCCGCCACCGGCAAGGTGGTGTGGCATGTTGATTCGTCGGTGTCCAATGCGCCGGCTGCTGACGTCCCTGATCCCGACAATGGGCGGCCTCTTGCTGGAAGCGCGACCCGCGGCATCGCGTACTGGACCGACGGCCGTGACGAACGCATCATCGCGCTGATCGGAGGCAGGTATCTCACCGCGCTGAACGCCAAGACCGGGAAGCGCTATCCGGATTTCGGCGAAGGCGGCGAGGTCGATCTACGCAAAGGCCAGGAGCGAGGGGCGACCACATTCTCCTGGCGCACCGGGCCGACGGTGATCGTTCGCGGTGTCATCATCGTTGGCTCGAACGTCACCGATATCAATAGCGCGGGGTCGGTATCGCACAAGACGATGCCGCCGGGCGACGTCCGCGGGATTGATGTCCGAACCGGCAAACAGCTGTGGCTCTGGCACTCGATCCCAGGTCCGGGAGAGGTCGGCAACGAGACGTGGCTCGACGGTTCCTGGTCATATAGCGGCAACACGAACGTCTGGGGCCCGATGAGCGGCGACGAAGAGCTTGGATATGTCTATCTGCCGGAGACGACGCCGACCAACGACTGGTACGGCGGGCTGCGCAAAGGAGCCAATCTGTTTGCCGAGAGCCTCGTGGCGCTGGATGCGCGCACGGGAAAGCGAGTGTGGCACTTCCAGGCGGTTCACCACGGTCTCTGGGACTACGATTTCCCGTGCGCGCCGATCCTCGCCGACATCACTGTCCAGGGACGGCGAATCAAAGCGATCGCACAGCCATCAAAACAGGCGTTGCTCTACGTGCTCGATCGCACAAATGGAAAGCCTGTCTGGCCGATTGAAGAGCGGCCGGTGCCGCAAGGCGATGTGCCCGGCGAGTGGTACTCGCCGACTCAGCCCATGCCACTGGATTCGCATGGCAAGCCATTCGCTTACGACACGCAGGGTGTGAACGTCGACGATTTAATCGACTTCACGCCGGAGCTCCGCGCCGAGGCGCTCAAGATTCTCGAGGATTACGCGTACGGCCCGATGTTCTTCCCGGTCGTGATCGCCGGCCAGGGGCACGGCGCCGGTAAGAAGGCGTCGCTCCACATGCCCGGCACATACGGTGGGACGAACTGGCCGGGGGCGGCCCTCGATCCGGAGACGAACATCCTGTACGTGCCGTCTGCGCACACGCCGGTTGCCGCCACACTCGTTCCGCCGCCACCAGGTTCCGACACCATCCTGGTCCGTGACCGGTATCAGTGGCCGGCAGGACCACAGGGATTGCCGCTGTTCAAGCCGCCGTACGGCCGGCTTGTCGCGATTGATCTCAATAAAGGCGAGGTGAAGTGGACCGTCGCCAACGGTGATGGTCCCCGCGACCATCCCGCCCTGAAGCATCTGAATTTGCCGCCGCTCGGTCAACCGGGCCGCGTGGGTCCGCTCGTCACCAAGGGTCTTGTGTTCATGGGCGAGGGAATGCGGCAGGCGCCGCCAGGTTCCGGCGGCAAGAAATTTCGCGCGTTCGACAAGGCGACCGGCGACAGTGGTTTGGGAAACTGAACTCGACGGCGCGTCGACGGGCGTACCGATGACGTACTTCTGGCAGGGAAAACAGTACATCGTCGTCCCGATCGGTTGGCAGGGGCATCCCGGCGAATTCGTGGCGCTCGCGCTGAATTAGGGCGTGCGACAGCACGCCAGTGCCCGTTTCGCGGCCCTCGCGGCGACTGTCAGCACCTCTTGCGGGGGGTGGACCGTCTCCTCCGGGTGGTCACGGGCAGGATGCTCCCCTCCTCGAACAGCCGCACCCCGTTGAGTGCGCCGCCCTTCAACCCGGCGATGACGAGATCGGCGATGACTCGCGCGTAGTTGTCAGGATCGAAGGGCGGAAGCCGATCACACACATATTGCGCGGCGATACCCTGCATCGACGTCCAGATCACGTTGTACACGGTCCACGCGTCGAGTCCGCGTTCCAGTTCGCCGGCCTCGACGCACTCGTCCAGGATCTCGCGTCACGTGCGGTCGCATGGGGCCGCTGTAGGCGCGCAGGGATTCAAGCTTCAGCCGCGGCGTCGAACGATCGAGAAACAGCAAATAGAAATACTCCGGGTACTTCTTCGCGAAGTCGTAGACGCCCCAGAATGACATATCGCAGACGCTCGAGCGGAGGAGTTCCGAGCGGACAACTTGTCTTTGTCTCGCTGCTCTTCAGCAATTGAAGCCCCTCTTCGGCGAGGGCGTTGAAGATGTCGTCCTTGGTGGGAAAGTAGCGGTACAGCGCCGCCGCTGAGTACCCGATGTGGGACGAGATGCGCCGTATCGGCACGTTCCCGTACCCGCCTTTGATGAACAGATGACGTGCGGCGTCGAGAATCGCCTGGCGCACGCCCTCTTTGCGGTCTTTGCGATCTTGCGTTGGTTTCTTGATGGCTACACCCCGAGCCGTTATATCACGTCGCCTCCTGCGCTGTCTCCGAGTCAAGGGCGCGGGGGCGGTGCCGGACGGAAAATCGGTTGACAGTGAACGGCGTCTTCGCGTATGAACTTAGTTCACCCACGCGCCGTCCTCGGTCCTGGAGAGCCGCAATGACCACGCGTCGAGACTTTCTGCAGATGGCATTGACTGCGCCGCTCCTGCCGGCGTCCCTGCGTCTGCCCGCATCTGACAGCCGCACCGACGACTTCCTTGCGCACGCGCACGCCGGGTCCCTCTACACCGTGTTGTGCGACGAGCGGTTTGCCGAAAGCGTGGCGTTCGCCGAGGAGATGTCGAGGCACGGCACGCCGGTGACACGGTTTCGCGGCGACATTACCGACTTCTGGTACCGGGACCTGTCGCAGCGATGGAAAGCCGACCCCGTCGCCATCGCAGGTGTCACCACACATGGCCCGCTCTTCTGTCTCGAGCGTTGGGGCTGGGACCACGGGCTGCGGATCGCGCAGCGACAGGACCTCTCCGTTGCAGATGAGCACGAGACGTTGATCAAGTGGGTGATCGCGCCATACCGGCGCAATGAGAGGGTGTAACGTGGCCATTCCTCCTGGAGTCAGCGCCGCCGACTGGACGAACGCCCTCAAGCAGTTCACTGACGTCGTCGGATCGCAGTGGGTGTTCACCTCGGACGAGGACGTCGCCCTCTATCGTGATGCGTACTCGCCGTTCTGGGGCGAACCCGAAGAACGGCTCGTGTCGGCGGCGGTCGCGCCCGACACGACCGAACAGGTGTCACAGATCGTCAAGATCGCGAACCGCTATCGCATCCCGCTGTTTTCCATCTCGACAGGCAAGAACCTCGGATACGGCGGCTCGGCCGGCAACATCTCCGGGACGGTCATCGTCGACTTGAAGCGGATGAACCGGGTCATCGAAGTGGATGACGAGCGGTACTTCGCCATTGTCGAGCCGGGTGTCGCGTACTTCGATCTGTATCGACACATTCAGGACCGGAAGCTGAAGGTGTGGATCGACACGCCCGATCCTGGATGGGGAAGCGTCGTCGGGAACTCGCTCGACCACGGTGTCGGCTACACGTACGGCGTGTATCGGGATCACTTTCACTCCCACTGCGGCCTGGAAGTGGTGATGCCGAACGGTGAGATCGTGCGGACAGGCATGGGCGCCCTGCCCGGCTCGAAGACATGGGGCGAATACCGCTACGGCTTCGGTCCGACGATTGACGGGCTGTTCGCGCAGGGCAACGTCGGGATCGTCACGAAGATGGGCTTCCACCTCCTCCCCGCCCCAGAGGCCTATCAGACGAGCACGGTGACCGTGCCCAAGCGACGCGACCTCATTCCGCTCGTGAAGATTGTCAACGAGCTGGAGTACGCAGGCGCCATCGGGATGCCGCAGTACGGGAGCGCCGTCGGTGGATTCGGACCGCCAAATCCAGCGCTCGCCGCGCTGCTGAACCGGCCGTCCAACCCATCGGATGAAGAACTCGATCAATACGCCGCGCAGCAGAACCGTCCCTATTGGCGTTGCGAGCTCCAGTGGTATGGGCCGGCGAGCGTGATCGCCACGCAGATGGAGTACGCGAAGGCGCGGTTGCGGTCGATTCCGGGTGCGGCATTCACCGACGGCCCGCTGCTGCAGTTTCCGCTCACGGCCGAGCAGCTGGACCGCGTGCACAAGGTGGCGATCGGCGTACCGAACATGGCGATTTTCTCCATCGGCGCCAGATCTCCGCTCAATCCGTCGCCGTCTGACGGGCACCTGTGGTTCTCCCCGATCATCCCCAAGAGTGGTGAGGCCATCCTCGAGGCGCAACGCGTCTTCATGGACGTGTTTCGGCAGATGGGCATGCCGTCGCTCACGACTCCCTTCAGCACGCCGGCCACGTGGATGTATCGCGCCTTTGTCTTCATCATGGGATTTCCCGTGTACCGCAACAACCCTGCCCAGAACAAGACGCACGCGCGACGTATTCGAGCGGCTCATCAAGGTGGCTGCCGAGCACGGGTGGGGAGAATACCGGACACCTCCCGCCTTCCAGGACGCCGTGATGTCGACGTACAACTTCAACAATCACGCGCTGCTGCGCGTCCACGAAACGATCAAAGACGCGCTCGATCCCAACGGCATACTCGCCGCCGGCCGGTCGGGGATCTGGCCAAAGCATCTCCGGAAGGCACGCGATGAAGACGATCGCAAGCGCAACGCTGGCTCTCCTCCTCCTGGCACGCGCCGGAACGGCGAACGCCCAGAATCGGACGGCAGTGGACACAGGGCGCGAGCTGTACCAGTACTGGTGCGCCATCTGCCATGGACGAGGGCCGGGTAATCCAGGAACGGTCGCCCTTCAGGCGAAATACGGAGGGAAGTCCCCGGCCCTGCTCGAAGACCGGACCGACCTGACTGCGTCAGGCGTCCGTTTCTTTGTGCGGCGCGGCGTCTCGATCATGCCGTTCTTTCGCAAGACGGAAGTGAGCGACGCCGATCTGGATGCAATCGCCGCGTATTTGACGCGTCCGCGCGCTGCCTCGTCAGCAGCGCCCGCGGCTCCTCCACGCTAAAGGACTTCAAGGCCATGCAGCGATTTCTCGGCTTGGTTGCCTTCATGTTTGCAGCCTTCACGACGACGACCGCAGCACATCACTCGATCGCGATGTTTGACAATCTGAATCCAACGACGTTGAGCGGTACGGTAACGGAGTTCGTCTGGGCAAATCCACATGGACATCTCGTCATCGACGTCAAGGAACGGCGGAACGGCAAAGGCGAGGTGGAGAGCACCACTCCCGAAGAGTGGAGAGTCGAGCTCCACAGCACGGGGATCATGACACGGCGCGGATGGACCCGCACGTTTTTCAAACCCGGTGAAACCATCAGCGTCACCGGAGGCCGCATGGTTGACGGCACGAAGATGATTCGGCTGGTCAACGGGGTCAAGGCCGACGGGACGAAGTTCTATGGCGACGACTTCCGGCCGGAGGCGACGGGCAACAATCTGCCGTCGAGCAAGTGAGATGAGCGGGCGTATGCGCAGCGTCGTCGCCACGGGCCTCTTCGCGGGGGTCCTCGCCAGCGTTCCCGCTCGCGCGCAGCCTGGTGTCTTTCCAGGCAATCTGAAAGCCGGGATCGAGCGGTTGCCTGAAGGCGCCGGCAAGGACACCTTGACGCGCCTGTGTACGCAATGTCACTCGGTCGAGCAGATCGTGAACACCAGGCGCACCGCGCGGCAATGGCAGGCGCTGGCGGAGCTGATGGCGTCGCGAATACGCCGCGATCCCGCGCCGGCGGATGTCGCACAGGTGGTCGGCTATCTGCAGCGGAATCTCGCCCGCCCGGAAACGGCGGACGAGGCGAAGGCGACCGACCCGCTGCGTGAGCCGGACGCGAGGCTTCCGCTGTCGGTTGCGCGTGACCTTTCGGGATCGTGGATGACGACGTCGTGGTACACGCAGTTGAACATGGGTCCTGGCGCCGGCTTGCCGTCTGGCCGCAGCTTTCGCGCCACCACCAACCAGAAACTGACCGACGCCGATGTGCTGACGGCCTGG
Organism: uncultured Acidobacteriota bacterium; assembly: GCA_963755195.1. Lineage (GTDB taxonomy): Bacteria > Acidobacteriota > Vicinamibacteria > Vicinamibacterales > CAVVIG01 > CAVQJU01. The sequence continues at coordinate 905,958 of CAVWIZ010000008.1, forward strand.
GCGAAGGAGAAATCCAAGGACTGGACCATCTACAACGATCCGCTGTTGTATTGCTATTCACCAGGGCCGATGGCCTACAACTCGCCCTATCCGTTCGAAGTGCTGAATTCGCCGAAGCGCATCACGCTCATTGCCGAGTACTTCCACGAGGTCCGGCGCATCTACATGGATGGCCGCGGGCACCCTCCGGGCAATCCCGATCCGACGGTGATGGGGCATTCGATTGGCCGGTGGGAAGGCGCAACGCTCGTCGTCGATACGGCCAACTTCAAGGAAAGCGCGCCGTTCAGGGTGCCACACAGCGACCAGTACCACATGGTCGAACGCATCCGCCGGGTGCGCGACGGCAACCTGCTCGAGATCGACATCACCCTCGAGGATCCCATCGCCTATGCGCAGCCAGTGCGTGGGACGTTCTTCTTCAAGAAGGATCCGACGATCGAATTCACGGAATGGAATTGTGACGGCATGTTCGACTACCGGCCTCACCAGCCAGGCGCGAAGACGAACTGAGCGCTCGGACGTGGAACTGAATCGGAGATTGAGACACGAGGAGAAGTGAATGGTCAGCATGCCGAACATCACGCGCCGCGAATGTGGAATTCTCGGAGCGCTGGCGATCGCAGTCGCCACGACGCTCGGAACGGCATTGTTCGCGCAGACGGCGGTGCGGCCAACCGCGAATCCCGACGTCTATGTGCATCCCGACCTTCGGAAGGCCGCGGACGCGGCGCGGCAGGGACGGTTCCTGATGCCGGCGACGACGCCGCCCGGAGGGCCCGCCGCGGTTCAACGCACCGTGCCCGGACCGAAGGGAGCGCCAGACGTTAGGGTCACCATCGTCAACGGCGGCGGAGGAGCGGCCACGTCTCGTCCAGCCATCCTGCACATTCATGGCGGCGGCTATACGGGAGGCAGTGCCGCGATCATGATTCCATCCCTGCAGGCATTGGCGGCCGCGCTCGACTGCGTGATTGTGTCGGTGGATTACCGGCTCGCGCCCGCGTACAAAGTTTCCGGGATCGCTCGAGGACAACTACGCTGCCCTCAAATGGCTCTCTGGGAACGCCCGTGAACTAGGCGTCGATGCGTCGCGCATCGCGGTCATGGGTGAGAGTGCCGGCGGCGGCCACGCGGCGATGCTGGCGATTGCGGCGCGCGATCGGGGCGAGGTGCCGCTGCTGTACCAGGCGCTCATCTATCCGATGCTCGACGATCGCAGCGGCACCACGCGACAGGTGCCGCCGCAGATCGGCACCTGGTGTGGACGCGGGACGCGAACCGCGGTGGCTGGACCGCGCTGCTTGGCGTGCCCGCCGGTGCTCCGCAGGTGCCCTGAAGGCGCGGTGCCCGCCCGCGTCGCGAATCTGGCCGGGCTTCCGCCTGCCTTCATCGGCGTCGGCGGTATCGATCTCTTCGTGGAAGAAGACATCGCCTATGCACAGCGGCTCAACAACGCCGGCGTCCCGGTCGAACTGAACGTGATTCCCGGCGCCTTTCACGCCTTCGACATCTTCGAGCCCAACGCGCCCGTCACCATCCGGTTTCGCGCAGCGCTGACCAATGCGTTGAAAGGCGCGTTTGCGGGCGCATTCCGGAAACCATAGGTGGCGCGTGATAGCCCATTCAGCCGACGGGACCTACGCGCTGCTGGCCAGGGATCTCAAATCATAAGGAGGATTCGATGAAGGCTCTCAGACGCTCGTGGCTTCAGCTCGTCGTGATGTTGGCGCTCGTGCTCGTGGCGGCGCCCGCCCGCGCCGCCGACGTGGATGGCAAATGGAGCGGTTCGCTCGAATCGCCCATGGGCCCCGTTCAGATGGGGTTCACTTTCAAAGCCGACGGCGCGGCCCTGAGCGGCACGTCAACCGGCCCTGACGGCGCCGAGGTCGCGATCAAGGACGGCAAGGTCGACGGGAACAAGATCTCGTTCGTTGTCTCGATCGACTTCGGCGGCATGGCGTTCGACTTGAACTACACGGGCGTCGTCAGCGCGGACAACATCCAGCTGACACTCGATTTCATGGGGATGCCCATGCCATTCACGGTGAAGAAGACGAACTGATGGGCGGCGTGCCGGCGGAGGATCGATGCGTCTGACATTCGCGCTCATCGTTGTTGCCGGCGCGCTCACGTTTGCGCAGGAGAACGTCCCGACACCGGCCGACGTCAAGCCGGGCAGCATCACATGCGAGGACGTCCCCTATTCGGCGCCGGTCTCGTATCTGTCATTCAAGATGTACGGACAGGACGTGCGCATGGCCTACATGGACGTCGCGCCAGCGGGCCAGCCGAACGGCCATACCGTCGTGCTGCTCCACGGGATGAACTTCGCTGGGTTCTACTGGGGCGGTCCGATCGACGTGCTGCGCAAGGAAGGGTTCCGGGTCGTCGTCCCGGACCAGATCGGGTTCGGGCGATCGTCGAAGCCGATCCTGCCCTACAACTTTCATGACATGGCGCTCAACACGCGACGTGTACTGCAGCAGCTCAACGTCGCGAAGGCGATCGTCGTCGGCCACTCTATGGGCGGCATGCTCGCCGCGCGTTTCGCGACGCAGTATCCGGCAATGACCGAACGCCTGGTGATCTACAACCCGATTGGAGTGTCGGATCCGAGGTACGGCCAACCGTGGACGAGCGTGGACGACGCCTATCCGCGCGTGCTCGCCGGGACCTATCAGACGATCCGGGCGAACATCATGCGGTACGTCTCACACAATCCGGCGGCGTGGACTCCGGAGTTCGAGAAGTACGTGCGAGTCCGCTATGCGTGGACGCTCAGCAGCGACTGGCCCCGCTACGCGATGGTGCAGGCGCTGATTCAACAGGTGCCGTATCTGGATCCCGTTGTCAACGACTGGGCGCACATCAAAGCGCCGACACTCGTCCTGGGTGGGGCGGAGGATTCGACGTCGCCGAACTTCAAGGAGCGGATGAAGTTCATCGCAGAGTCTGTTCCCGGCGGCAACGGACGGCTGCAGCTTCTTCCAGGTATCGGGCACGTCCCGCACATGGAAGCACCGGACAAGTTCTATCCGCCGTTGGTGGCGTTCTTGAAGGACGGCGCGCAGGCGAATTGATGGCGTCCACTTCTGAGGCATGTCACATGAGGACCGGTCTTGTCGTTTCATCGTTTCTGCTTGGAGCCATACTCTTGGTCGCCGTCCCGGCGCGGTCGCATCACAGCAACGTCGCCTACGACGACAACAAGCGTGTCACCGTGACGGGCGTGGTCAAGGAATGGCGCTGGGTCAACCCGCACACGTGGCTGTACCTCGAGGTCAACGACGAGAAGGCGGGCAAGATCGAGTGGCACTGCGAAGGGCGTGCGCCGGGCGTTCTCCTGCGCGCCGGTTGGACGAGAGACTCAATGAAACCCGGCGAGACCGTGACCGTCGACATGCGCCCGGCAAAAGATGGGACCTATACGGGCATCATGATGCGGGCGACGAAAGCTGACGGCACGGTGCTCGGCGGCCAGCCGAACCAGTAAGGGTCATCATCATGTCGAAACACATTCTCGCGACACTGGTGGTTTCCGCATTCACAGCGACGCTGGGACTATCTGCTGTCCTCCGCGCGCAGGCGGGACCTGGGGCAGCCGGCACGGGAGCGACGACGCCCGACTTTTCTGGCGTGTACTTCCCGACTCTTGACGGGGGCGGGGCACGGCCGGCTGGCGGCCCGGGGCCGGCCGGGCTGCCGATCGATGGATCCAAAGGGCGCGAACCGACTGCACCCAGGTTGACGCCTGAATACCTCGCGAAATGGGAGAAGGTCAGCAAGACGCGGGTCGCCGGATCGTACGAGTTCGACCTCCAAATTCATTGTCTGCCGCCTGGGATGCCGGCGATGATGGGTATGCCCTACGGCTTCGAAATCCTGCAGACGAAGGACAAGATCTCGATTCTCAGCGAGTTGAACGACGCGTATCGCCGCATCTATCTCGACGGACGCAAGCCCTCGGCGAAGGTGCTCGGCGATGCGACCTACGCGGGATATTCGACCGGCCATTGGGAAGGCGACACGCTGGTCGTCGATACCATCGCCCTCAATCCGATTTCGTATGTGGAGGGGTTCACGCCTCATAGCGACGCGATGACGGTCAAAGAGCGGATTCGGTTCTTCGGTCCCGGTCTGCTCGAGGATGCGATTACCGTCACCGATCCGAAGGCGTTCACCGCACCGTGGAGTGTCGTGCGCCATTACAAGAAAGCGGCGCCGCCCAACGACGAGATCCGGGAGTTTGCCTGTTCGGAACTGTTCCTGTCGACGCCGATCCCGAAATGAGCCCACGGTGAGGAGCGGATGATGGAGGCAAATAGGAACATGACCTTGAGAGAGCGAGCGACCGTACTTGTCGCAACGGGCATGTGTATGGTGCTGCTGGCACTCGCGCCGCTTCGGGCACACCACTCGATGGCGATGTACGAGCTGAAGAACATCACCATAAGCGGCATCGTCACGCGCGTCGACCTCAGGAATCCGCACAGCCTCTTCTACATCGCGGTGACCGACGCCCAAGGCAAGCAGGTGGAGTGGGTGCTCGAAGCCCAGCCGCTCAGCACGCTGATGGCCAACGGATGGTCGGCGACGACGATGAAAGTCGGCGACAAGGTGACCGCTGCCGGTAGCCCGGCGCGGAATGGCAAGCCTTTCATGCTCGTGCGCGCGTTTCAGTTGCCGGACGGACGCACGATGTCGACCGATTTCAGTCTGGGACGGTAACGGAGTGCGGCGATGACGAGACAGGTGAACGTGGCGACACGCCGTATGGGCCTGGTCGCGGTGACGGCGTGCGTTGTCGCCGTTGCCGTGTCACCTCCATTCGCACGGGCGCAGGCCCGCGGCCAAGGCGCCCCGGCAACGCGGAGCTGCAACTTGCCGGAACCGTTTCCGTGTCCCGTCGCGCGGATCGCGGAGCTGACGGCGGAGCCCGCCACGATCAATCCGGGCGAGGCCGCACGTATCACGTGGGCGGCCGAGAACCCGTCGAACATGACCCTGACACCGGGAATCGGTCGCGTGTTCGCACGCGGCACGGTCCGCGTCACGCCGTCGGCGACGACAACCTACACGCTGCGGACGGAGGGCGGGCCGGACCGGCAGGTCGTGACCCGGTCGGTCACGGTGGTCGTGCGGGGCACGCAACCGGCGAAAGTGGAAGAAAGCGCCACGCAGCCGCTGCCGATGCCGCGATTGCCGGATGGCAAACCGGACCTGCAAGGGGTCTGGTTCGGCGGTGACTTCGCCGGTGGGTTCACGGCTGGGCGTGGCTTCGGTGCGCTCTCCGTGCTGCCCGCCCCTGACGGATTGCCCAACCGGCCCACACCCAAACCCGGTCTCGACAACCTGCGGCGTCAGGAGACACGAGACGGCCTGGGCGCCGGCTGCTTCGTAGAATCGGTTCCGGTGTATTTCGGACCTGGCTACCACTTCCAGATTGTGCAGAACCCCCAGACGGTGGTGATGCTCGTCGAGCGGATGCACCTGCATCGGATCATCCAGATCGGCGCGGAACATTCCGCCGACGTGTTGAATGGTGAACGCCTGTCGTACCTCGGCTACTCGGTCGCGCGCTGGGAGGGAGACACCCTTGTTGTCGACACTCGAGGGTTCAATGACAAGGTGTACGTCGGCACCAACAACGGGTCGTTCACCGGCGGCTTTAGACATTCCCCGAAGCTGCACATGGTCGAGCGATTGACGCGGATCAACTACGGCACGCTCGAAGTCGACGTGCGGCTCGAGGACCCCGATCTCTTTGTCTCGCCGTGGCGGTCGATCTCGCGACACGCCCTTCGTCCAGAGTTCAGCCGGATTGAAGAGTACATCTGCGAGCAATCGCCCGACGCATACAAGCCGTTGATCGAGGGAATCAGGCTACAGCCTGCCGGTCAGCCGTCCGCACCGCCGCCGACGGCGGCGCAACCGGAGCGACGTTGATGCCCGCTCTCCTTCCCGGCGCGCCAGTTCCTTGGAACGTCGAACTCCCCCGATACAACGACCTCAAGGTCCCCATGCGTATCGTGACACTCGTTCTGATCCTGTCGATAGCGCCGATGGCCGTCAGCGCTCAGCAAAGAACACCGTGGGGCGACCCGGATTTGCAGGGCGTCTGGAGCAACCAGACACCCATACCGCTCGAGCGGCCGCCAGCACTGGCTGGCAAGGCGACGTTCACCGAAGAGGAGGCTGCGGAAGTCGAGCGAACGGCCCTCCCAGAGATCCTGAAGGCCCTCGCCCGCGCAGTGCCCCTGAGCGGCGAACTGAACGAGGTCTGGTTGGAAACACAGAACGGCAAGGTCGGCCCGGGCCGGCACACGTCGCTTGTGATCGATCCGCCGGACGGTCGAATTCCGTTCACACCCGAGGGACGGGCACGATGGGACGCGACGCCGAGCATCGAGGCGCAAGTCCTTGGACGGCCGATGGCCGCCAACGGACCGGAGGACCGCCCTCTCGACGAGCGCTGCATCTCGACGGGCGGGCTCTACGTGCCCAATCCCTTCTACAACAACTATCACCAGATTGTGCAGGCTCGTGGCTACGTCGCGATTCTGACGGAGATGATGCACGAGATGCGCATCATCCCGATCGATGGGCGTGCCCCGCTCGGTCCGAAGATCCGCGGATGGCACGGGTATTCACGAGGCCGCTGGGAAGGCCAGACACTCATCGTCGAAACGACGAACTTCAACGAAAAGCGCCTCTTTGAAGGAGCGACTTCGCAGCTGCGCCTGGTCGAGCGTTTCACGCGTCTGGACCCCGACACAATCAGATATCGACTGACCGTCTCCGATCCCTCGACGTTCTCGAGACCGTGGACGCTCGAGAATGCGCTGCGCAAGTCGAAGGGCCCGTTGTATGAGGTTGCATGCCACGAGGGCAATTACGGTTTGGCGGGGATCCTTTCTGGTGCGCGCGCGGAAGAGAACCGGTGAACAGCAGCCGCCCGCAGAGACGGGGCCGCCCCATCGCGGCTAACGTGTCCGGGCCGCACGACGTAAGCGCAACATAGGAGACTGCCATGACAGGGTCCGTATCGCCGCCTCGCTCGCGAACAGCCCTCTTTGTGCTCGCTGGTGCTCTGGTCGCCGTCGGTGCGGCGCAGCCAGGCGCCCAGTCACCCGCACCAGCATCGTGGAAGGTGCCTCGCACGCCCTGGGGCGCACCTGACCTCCAGGGCGTCTGGACGAGCGCCGATCTCACCGCTCAGACCAACGACGCGCCTCGGCCGCCCGTGGCCGCCCCCGCTGCGGCCGCCGGGACCGTGCAGGACGTCAACCCGCCGAATCACTGGGGAGAACGAATTCAGCGTGTGACGTTCGAGGCCGCGCCGATGACACCGCTGGGACAGGAGCGGGCCGCGACGCCGAAGCTCGGGTTCGGCAGTTTCATGACTGGCAGTTTCGCCGGCCCTGAAGATCTCGGCACGTGGGTGCGGTGCCTGTCGCGTGGCATGCCGGGCGTGATGACGCCGACGGCGTACAACAACAACTATCAGATCGTGCAGTCGCAGGATTCCCTGGCGGTCATCGCGGAAATGATTCATGATGCGCGCGTGATTCCGCTGCGTGCGCAGCCGCACATTGCGCCGTCGATTCGCCAGTGGCTCGGCGATTCCCGAGGACACTGGGAAGGCGACACGCTGGTCGTCGAGGTCACGAATATCACGGACAAAGCGAGCTTCCGCGGTTCCACCGGGAATCTTCGCGTCTCGGAGCGGTACACGCGGACGGCCCCCAACACCCTGCACTACGAGGTGACGCTCGAGGATGCGGCGGCCTGGACCGCGCCCTGGAAGTTCTACATCGACCTTGCGCTCGATCACGGCCAGGGCCGCGTGTTCGAGTACGCGTGTCACGAGGGCAACTACGGTATGCGAAACCTCCTGAGCGCGTCGCGGGCGATGGACGCGGAAGCGGCAGCCGAGGTGCACAAATGACGACCAAAACCACTCTAAGCGTCGGCGCCCTCCTGATCGTGGCCGCGGCGATCGGCGGGCTTGTCGTCCCGAAGGTTCGCGCGCAGAACGCTCCGCCCTGGATCAATCAGGACGCCAATTGGACCGCCAACAAGGAAAAGCTCCAGGCGTTCGGTGAGCGCTTCGCCACGTCAGAGGCGATGTACGAGGCGCTCAAACAGCAGGCCCATGGCGGCAAGCCGCTGACGTGGCCGCAGATGGCTGAGCCGGCCTACGACTGGTCGGGTATCTACTCTCGCAGCAAACTGTCGTTGCATTTCGACCCGGATTTGCCGCCCACCAGCGGTCCTGTCTCCGCAAAGCTCACACCGGCCGGACAAGCCGTCGTGAAAGCCAAAGCCGATCTTCTCGCGCGCACGGGCGGTGAGTACGACCCGATCAGCGATTGCCGTCCGCCGGGCGTGCCGCGCTGGTTCACCGAACCGTTCCTTCACGAATTCATCGTCACGCCCAATCAGACGTGGTTGATCAACGAAATGGTCAATGACGTTCGTCGCGTCTACACCGACGGCCGCAGCCACACGCCGGAAGACGACGCGTACCCGAGCTGGAATGGGGACACCGTGGGCTTCTGGGACGGCGATGTGCTGGTGACGCACACGAAATATCTGATGAAGGGGCAGTATCAGCGGGGCGTGCAGCCGAATTACTCGGAGAAGACCGAGACCGTTGAGCGCTGGCACAAGGTCAACGCGAAGACGCTTCAAGCCGACGTGTGGGTGTTCGATCCGGTGAATCTCGCCAAGCCGTGGTACACGCGTCAGAGCCAGACACAGCTGACCAACGACGACAAACAGCTGCGCATCAGGTACTGGGATTGCCGCGAGAACGCGAACAACGACATCGTCCGTCAGGACGACGGCACGAGCCAGTTCAAGGATTTCACCTTTGTTCCGAAGGAGGCGCCCGCGGGCGGCAAGCCCGAGGCCGAAAAGACCAAATGAGGACTCTGACCATGGCGCTTTCACAACCGAAGACGCTGGTCGTTGCGATGCTGCTGAGCATCGCGGCGGTTCCAGCCATTGCCCATCACTCGGGCGCGATGTTCGACGACAAGAAACAAGTGACGCTGACCGGAGTGGTCAAGGAATTCCAGTACACGAACCCCCACTCGTGGCTGTTGGTGGACGTGACCGGGCAGGACGGCAAAGTGACGACGTGGGGCTTCGAAGCGGAAGGTCCGAGCAGTCTCACGCGTGCCGGCATCCGTCTCAAGGACTTCGAGCCGGGCACCGTCGTCACCATCACCGGACATCCCATGAAAGATGGCCGCCCAGCGGCGACGTGGATGCGTGCAACCCGGGACAGAGACAAGAAGGTGTTCGTGCCCGCGTCGGGGTTCGCCGTCCGCTGACCCGGAGCACCTGTGATGAGGCTGTGCATAACCACACTCGTCACGGTGCTGTTCTGCGCCGGCTCAGTGTCGGCTCACCACAGCAACTCCGCGTTCTACGTTGAGAAGATCATCGAGCTGAAGGGCATCGTCAGCAAGTTTGAATGGAGTAACCCTCACACGTTTATCTCCATCACCGTGGACGATGGCAACGGCGCCAAGGTGGATTGGACGGTGGAAGGCCGGGCGCCAGGCGTGTTGCGTCGCGCCGGCTGGGAGCGAGACACGCTGAAGGCCGGCGAGACGATTACCGTCTTCTGCAGTCCAGCCAAAGACAACAGCCACGTGTGCCTGACGGCGCGCGTCGTCAAAGGCGACGGCACGATCCTGAGCAACGGCGGATGAGGCAACCGTTGCCCGTATTCATTTGACCTTCGCGAGACCCTCCGCGCAGGCGAACTCGCGAAGCTCGTCGTTGGGCAGTGACGCCTTGCGATAGGTGCGCACCATCTCGAGGGGCTCCAGAAAGGCTTCAGTGTCAGTGACGGACATGCGATCTTCGAGCACTCCTGGCTCGATCAGCCGGATACGTTCGTGGACCGTCATCTTCTCGCTGTGCGGCGAGAAAGCGACGAAGTCCTCGATGAGCGAGTCGTCCCGCAGCGCCACCGTGTCGACCACGAGCGTGTTGCCCTCCCAATGGCCCGTCGAATAGCCCGCGTAGGTCGGATCGTTGAGCACCTGGCGGGACGGTTGACGCCCGTCGAGGAAGATCCGTCGGTACATGTCGTTCATCTCGCCGTACATCGTGATTTTGTCTTTCGACTGCATGATCTCCATGCCATAGAACATGTTCATCATGCTCGGCATCCCGGATGGGATGCACCTGACGCGTGGATCGAATTCCGATGATCCGGACATACGTGATTTCCGGATCGCTTCCCATCGCGCCAGGTACGCGGGAGTGAGCTTCGGTGCAGCCGCCGCTCGTCCGGCCGAACCATCCTCGAGTGGCGCCGACCTCGTGGGCGGGGGCGGCGCGCCTTGTCGTCCCGTCGGCGGCGACGCGCCGGCGCGCCCGCGCGCGGCCACGGGCGCCTGAACCGGGTAGTAAACGCCAGAAAAATCTGGAGGCGTCTCCCGCGCTTGGGCGCGAACGGCCGGTTCGCCGCTCGCCAGAAGGCCAACCAGCGAGGTGACACACGCGAGTCCGACGAGCACTCTCATTCTGTGTCCTCCGTCTCCGGTCGTGACGACATCAAACCGATGCGACTCCTTCGGCGAGCGCCGGACGCTCTGGATGCTACGGTCCGACGCTCGCTTCTGCCCTGGTCCTCCCCGCAGGCCTTTGGGCCTGCCGTCATTACCGCCCGCCGCGTGCGGGTGGCGGCGGCAGGGTTCCGCCTTCGGCGAGAGTCTTCATGTTCTGCAGTGCGCGCATGAACTGCGCGCGCCGCCGATCCTTGTCGGCCTGCTTCGCCGCGTCATCGGGGAGATTCGAGTTGTCGAAGAATAGCGTGTACACAATCTTCGACGTCGCCGCCGTCACTGGTCGCGCTTCGAGCGTGCCGTGATACATGTTGTACCGCTGCCCGTCGCGAACCGGCTGCGTGTATGTGTACGACAGCTCGGTCTTTGCCACGAGGATTTCGTTCGCCACCGACCTGACCGCGCCGAACTCGCCGTCCTTGCCCAGCGTGATCGTGCACGGGATCTGGAACCACTCGCCGATGTCGCAATACTTGCCGATGCGTCTCCAGACGTCAGCGGCGGGGCGGTTGACGTCGATCTCCATATCGACAATCGCATAGGTCGGGTTCGGCGTTTGAAGCGGAGCAGGCGGTGGCGGCTGCGCGGCAGCCGTGCCGGCCAGACACATGAATGCGATCGCCGCAGTGAACTGATTGCGCATAGTCGTCATTCCTTATTGATTCGATCGATGAGATAGGCGGCTGCGCCAGTGACGATCACCACGGCGAGCACGGCGAGGCACACGCTGAGCCAGACAGGCATATTATCGCGCCAGCTGAACGGGCGTCATCAGAAGGCGTTGCCGATGAACGGCAGCATGTGGCCGCTGAACAGCACGCCCAGCCACAGGAGGATGCCCGACGCCGCGAAAATCTTGGCGTTCGGCGGCGCGTCGTCTCCGGCCCCCACGGCCCATGATGCCGGGCACAACATCAAGTAGAGATCGTTGAAGCCGGCGAGGACGACCAGCATGAATTTCCATAGAAACATGATGTTGCCGGTGTATTGGCCGGGCATGGCCAGGAAGAACAGCATCCCGGTGATGAGATTGAGGCCAAAGCCCAGCATCCCGAGCGGGAGCAGTTGCGAGACGGCCGTGAACGGGATCCGTTTGCCGATTCCCAACAGCCGAAGATCGACGACGAGGACGACGGCGAACAACAGACAGAGACCGATGAAGTGAAGCGTCTCCGCCGCGGGCCAGACCCAGGAGTTGTCGGAGACCCAAGAGCCAATCGCGCGCGCTGTTCCCGATGGGCCGGCGGCGTCGGGGCCCGCTTCCGTCGCCGTCTCCGTGGCGCCAACCGCCTCCTGGACGGCGCGAATCTCGGGATGGTGAATGTCGCCGCCAATCATCGCGGCCCGGCTCATGAGACCGAACGTCACGACGGACAGCAGCATGACCGCCGACAGGTTCCACCGTGGCAGCCGTCCGCGTCCTCGCCACTGCCAGAGCGCCAGCCACGCGAAGCCGCCGGTGACCTCCATGAACGCGAACGCGAGGAGCGCCGCATCTTCGTGCCGCCGGATCGCGCTCGGCAGGACGCCGGGCGGAAACGCGGCGGCGGCGGTCGTGCCGCGCAGCACCGCCTCGGCGGCCGTGCCGCTCAGAAACGTCGGAATCGTCACGATCGCCACCACGAACAGCACAATCAGGCTCGCGCGCTTGAGGTCGTCGTGGCTTCTCCCCGCCAGCGAGAGCACGAGCAGTCCCAGGCCGACGCCGAAGCCAACGGTCGGCACATGGTTCAACAGCAGGTGCACGTGGGCCAGATTCACAAGCACCCCTACCCGACCGTTCCCACGTAGGCCAGCAGACGGCCCGCGGCGATGGCGCCCATCCAGAAAAACAGCGATGTTCCGGCGAGCACTTTGGCCTGGATCGTCGGCGGGCGTTTATCGATGTCGGGGTCGCGGAGCACGCGCCTCTGAATCAGGCGCAGATTGATCACGGCCAGTGCGATGAACACCATCTTGACCCAGAAGTCGGGGTTCGTGGCCTTCGCCGTCGCGTCGATGGCGAACAGCATGACGCCGGTGACCGCATTGACCCAGAAGCCCGCCCACAGCACCGGGAGGAATCGTTCCATCGGCGCGAGCGGCAGCGCCGGCGCGAAGCCCAGGATGCGGAGGTCGATCGCGGCGGCAATGCCAACGACGAGCGCCATCCCGATCGTGTGCAGGAGCAGAATGCCCGGAAACGAGAACAGCGAGGTCGATTCGCGTACCCAGGTCGCGAAGCTGGTGTGCTGGAGCCACATCAAGAAATCCATTCGCCCTCTCAGGCCGCCTCAATTCGCAAATGCGGCGATGCCCGTCTGCGCGCGGCCGAGGATCAGCGCGTGCACATCGTGCGTGCCTTCGTAGGTGTTCACGACCTCGAGGTTGACGAGATGCCGGATAATGCCAAACTCGTCGACGATGCCGTTGGCGCCGAGCATGTCGCGCGCGACGCGCGCGATGTCGAGCGCCTTGCCCGCTGAATTTCGCTTCAGCATCGACGTGATCTCCGGCGCCGCGCTCCCGTCGTCTTTCATCCGTCCGAGGCGGAGGCATGCCTGGAGGCCGAGCGCGATCTCGGTCTGCATGTCGGCCAGCTTCTTCTGAATCAGCTGATTCGCGGCGAGCGGCCGTCCGAACTGCGTGCGCTCCATCACGTAAGCGTGGGCGCGATGCCAGCAGTCTTCCGCCGCGCCGAGAGCGCCCCACGCGATGCCGTAGCGCGCGCTGTTCAAACAGGTGAACGGACCTTTCAGCCCGCTCACCTCCGGAAACACGTTCTCCTCGGGACAGAAGACGTCATCCATCACGATCTCGCCGGTGATGCTCGTGCGCAGGCCGACCTTGCCGTGAATCGGCGGAGCGCTCAGCCCCTTCCAGCCTTTCTCGAGAACGAACCCGCGAATGTCGCCCGCTTCGTCTTTTGCCCAGACGATGAACACGTCGGCGACGGGACTGTTCGTGATCCACGACTTCGTTCCGGCCAGGGTGTATCCGCCAGCGACTCTCTTCGCGCGCGTCATCATGCCGCCGGGGTCGGAGCCGTGATTCGGCTCCGTCAGGCCGAAGCACCCGATCCATTCGCCGGTCGCGAGCCTCGGAATGAATCGATGCTTCTGCGCTGGGGTGCCGAACTCGTTGATCGGCGTGATGACGAGCGAGCCCTGCACGCTCATCATCGAGCGATAGCCGGAATCGACACGCTCGACCTCGCGCGCGACGAGGCCGTAGCTCACGTAGCCGAGGCCGGCCCCTCCGTACTGCTCGGGAATGGTGATGGCGAGCATGTCGAGTTGGCCGAGTTCGCGGTAGATCGCCGCGACGTCGTCGCGCTCGCTGCGGAACGCCTCGAGCACGCGCGGCGCGAGGTGCTCCTGGCAGTAGGCATGCGCCGTGTCGCGCACCATGCGCTCGTCGTGGGTCAGCTGCTGTTCGAGCAGCAGCGGGTCGCGCCAGTTGAAGCGAGGGTTGCTGTGCGAGGGCATAGACACCTGTCAGACCGGCCGGCGTCAGCTGCAATCGTCCGATGGCCGGCTGGATCAACACCATGCTGAAACGTCAGCGTACGTTATAATAGTTCACTTAGTTCACTCTTTGTAACCGGGAGGCCGCATGCGAGCATTCCTGATTTCGCTGGGAGCCCTGGCACTGGCCGCGAGTGGCCGATGCGCGCGGCCGAGACCACCGCGCCGACCTTCTATCGGGACGTCCTCCCGATTCTGCAGAGCAACTGCCAGAGCTGCCATCGACCCGGCGAAGTCGCGCCGATGTCGCTCATATCGTACGAGGAGGCGCGTCCGTGGGCGCGCGCGATCAAAACCAAGACGACGGCGAAGCAGATGCCGCCATGGTTCGCTGATCCTCAGGTCGGAGTGTTCTCGAACGACCGGAAGCTGACGTCGCGCGAGATCCAGACGCTCGCCGCGTGGGCCGACGCCGGCAGCGCCCGCGGGCAACCCGAAAGACGCGCCGCCCGCGAAGACTTTCGAGAACGGTTGGAACATCAAGCCGGACCTCGTCGTCGAGATGCCGAAGCCCTTCGAGGTGCCGGCCACCGGCACCATCAACTACAAGTTCGTCGTCGTCAAGACGAATTTTCCGCAGGACATGTGGGTGGTCGCGGCGGAAATGCGCCCGGGCAACCCCGCAGTGCTGCATCACGGCAGGGTGACCGTCCGTGCGCCGAACTCCGCGTGGATGAGGGAGGCGATTCCCGGCGAAGCGTATGAGAGGGAGACGCAGAGCAACATCATCGGCAGGGGCACGGCGGACGAAGACAACGGCATCCTCGGCAAGTTCAACCCTGGCCTTGGCGCGCAGCGGTTCGATCAGCAAGGCGGTGCGAAATTCGTACCGAAGGGATCGGACCTCGTCTACGAGCTGCACTACACGGCCATCGGCAAGCCAGCGTCCGACGTGACGAAGGTCGGGCTCGTGCTCGCAAAAGAGCCGCCGAAAAAGCGCTACTCTTTCACCGCCGGCCCGATGGCGGGCAACCTCGCGATTCCTCCGGGTGAGGGCCACGCGGAAGTCGTCAGCGAAACGACGCTCAGGGAAGCCGGACAGCTGGTCTACGCGCAGCCGCACATGCACCTGCGCGGCAAGGATTTCGAGCTGCAGGTGATCGCGCCGGGCGAGGAAAAGAAGACGGTGCTCAAGGGCCGGTTCGATTTCGAGTGGCAGATTGGGTACGAGCTCGCCGAGCCACTCGCGCTGCCGAAGGGGACGAAGCTCCGGTTCATCACGCATTTCGACAACTCGCCGGGGAACCGCTTCAATCCAGATCCGTCGAAAACAGTCGTCTTCGGGCCTCAGAACTGGGACGAGATGAGCAACTGCTTTATCGGCGTGCTGTTCGATCGCGACGTCAACACCGCCAGGGCGTTCGCGCGGTCGGGCCCCAGCCTGCTGCCGCGCGGCGAGTCGGGTCCGACGCTCGCCGTCGCCGATCGCGCGACGGGCCCCGCCGTGCCGGCGGTCAACCCTAGCGGCGACACGATCGAGCAGCGTTAGTTCATCGACGGCCTGGAGGAACACATGATGGCGTACACGAATCACGAGTCGCGCGTCCGATTGCCCCTGATCGGCCTCGCGCTCCTTCTTGGTCTGTCGAGCGTCTCGGCTCAGGCGCCCACCGCGCCAGCTTTGCCAGACTGCAACGCGTCGGGACCCGTTCGATATATCTGCGGCCTCAACGGTCCAGAGGATCTCGCGGCGGTGCCCAAGACGAATTGGGTGATCGCGTCTGCGATGTCGGGGGAGGGCGGTCTCTATCTCATCGACAGCAAGACCGCCGCGGTCTCGCGGATTTTCCCGGCCGCAGACACGGCCGACCGCTTCGATCGCAAAGAGTACGGCGCGTGCCCGGGGCCGCTGAATCCGAAACAGGCCGTGACGCACGGGCTCTACCTCAAACCGGGCAAGGGCTCGGTCCACACGCTGTATGCGGTGCATCACGGCGACCGTGAATCGATCGAGGTGTTCGAGCTGAACGCGAAGCCGACGCCGCCGACCGTCACCTGGATCGGCTGTGCGGTGGTGCCTGACCCGGTCGGGATCAATTCGGTCGCGGCCCTCCCGGACGGCGGTTTCGTGCTGACGAACTTCGATCCGCGTCAGCCTCCGCCCCCCGGCGGCGGCAGGGGCGGCGGCCTCTCGCAGAAGCTGATGGCGGGAGAGCAGAACGGCGAGGTCTGGGAGTGGCACGCGAAGAGCGGCTGGGCGAAGGTGCCGGGCAGTGAAGCGGCCGGCGCGAACGGCATCGAAGTCTCGCGCGACGGCAAGTGGCTTTACGTCGCACAGTGGGGCAAACAGTCGTTCCTGCGTCTCTCACGCGGCAAGACGCCCGTGGAGCGACAGGAGATCCCTCTGGGCTTCCGCACGGACAACATTCGCTGGGCGCCCGACGGCAAGACGCTGATCGTGGCGGGACAAGGCACCATGGCCGCCGAGCCGGGCGCGCAGCGCGGCCGCGGCCCAGCGCAAGCGACTGTCGTCGTCCGCGTCAATCCGCAGACGATGACTTTCGAGGAAATTCTCAAGCAGGCCCCCGCACCAGGCCTGATGGCCGCGTCGGTTGCAGTACAAGTCGGCGACGAGTTCTGGGTGGGTTCATTTCTCGGCAATCGGCTCACGCGCTACCCGGCAAGCGGACTCAAATAGGTCGCCGGCGTTGAAGGGCCGAATCCCGTCCACCTAAGACGTTGGATGGTGATTTGAACGTTTTCACTAAAGGAGAGACTGTAATGATGCGATCCTCCGTCGCTGTCGTCTGGATCTTCGCTGTGGCCGGGTTCCCAGCGTCGGTTTCTGCGCAGACATCGAGGCCTTCGTTCGGGAAGGACATTGCGCCAATCTTGTACGAAAAGTGCGCCATGTGTCATAGAGCTGGCGAGGTGGCGCCGATGTCGCTCATGTCGTACAACGAAGTGCGACCGTGGGCCCGCGCGATCAAGGCCAAAGTCATCAGTCGCGAGATGCCACCTTGGTACGCCGAGGGGGAGCATGGGAAGTGGCGTAACGATCGCCGCCTGAGTCAGGCGGAGATCGACAAGATTGTGTCGTGGGTTGACGCGGGCGTCCCGCGCGGCAATGACAGCGACATGCCCGCTCCGCCTCAGCTTGCACAGGGCTGGAACGGTCCGGGTGGGGCTCCTCCTGATTTCATCATCGAAGCGCCTGAGTTGAAAGTGCCGGCGGAGGGCGAGAGTCCGTGGCAGTTTGTGTATGCGAAGCTGCCGTTCCAAGGTGAGGTTTGGGTAGCCGCCTCGCAGGTCGTACCCGGCAACCGCGCGGTCGTCCATCATGTTAAAGCGACGGTCGCGACGTTGGCGCCGGACACCGTACTCGATGCGGAAGGGCGCGTGAAGGCGCCGCAGGGCGGGTCAGCCGGTCCGGGCGGGCGCGGGTCGAACCCGCGCCCACCGCAAGCGGCGGGCAACACCCTTCCACCGGGGGTGGGGGGGTTCTCCGCTGACTGGGAGCCAGGGCTTGATACGGCCGTGGTCTATGGGCCGGGCACGGCGGAGCGTATCTCCGGCACGCATCTCAGCTTCAACCTGCACTACCAATCGAACGGGCGCGCGACGACCGACAGAACCCGCGTCGGCATTTGGCTGCAGAAGGGTCCCGTGACGCACTCCAGCGGCGGCGGCGGCGGCTTGGGTGGCACGTTCATCGTCAACGGCGAGGAACTCACAGGACGATATACGGCCATGGTGACGCAGGACATTGCGACGGGCATGAAGACCGTGCCGAACATACCGGCGGGTGAAGGCAATTACCGTTTGACCTCCCTCCAGCCGATTCGACAAGAGCAGGTGTTGTACAGCATTCAACCGCACATGCACCTGCGCGGCAAGGCGATGAGGTACACGGCCATCTATCCGGACGGCCGGGAAGAAGAGCTGCTCAACGTTCCCCGCTACGACTTCAATTGGCAAATCGTCTACGAGTTCGCAAAGCCACTCACGCTGCCTGCGGGAGCCGTAATTCGCGTCGATGCGACGTGGGACAACTCGACCAAGAACAAGTACAACCCGAGGCCCGACCAGGAGATCTACTGGGGCGAGCAGAGCTGGGACGAGATGTTCGCCCCGATCCTGCGCACCGCGGTGAAGCTACCGAGTCCAGTCGTGCCAACTCCGCCCGTGCAAATATCGCAGCGGTAGCTGTGCTGGTCCTGGGGACACGTCATGCGTGTCCTCAGGTCGCTCCTGCCGCTCGGCGTAATGGCGACGATGTCGACGCTGCGGTACGCCTTGGCATCCAGCTGACACTCGATTTCATGGGGATGCCCATGCCACTTAAGTTGAAGAAGGCGAACTAGTCGCCATGAGACGCACCCCTTTCGTTTCCGGCAGCGCCCATATGGTCAGGGCTGCCAGCACGGCGAAGGGCGCAGCCAACGCGATTCCGGCGCCGAACGTCGATCGCGACGCGACCCATGCGATAGCGACGGGGGCGAGGAACTGCACGCCGCGCGACACGTTGTAGATGATGCCGAGCGCCGAGGCACGCACTCTGGTCGGAAACACTTCGTTCAACAGTGGGCCGACGCCGCCCCAGTTGCCCTCGCCGAAGTCCGACGAGGAGCATGAATCCGAACGTCACCCAGGTGTAGCCGCCGGCTGCGTCCCAGCCGAGCGTCACCATCAACAGCCCGAGTGCCTTGACGAAGGCAGAACACCGTGAAGCTCGGACGCCGTCCGAAGCGATCGCTCGCAAAGCCGAATGCCACGTAACCGACGAGCGATCCGATCTGATCCATGAGCAGCAACCATGCCGAGTCGGCCAGCGTGAGGCCGCGTGCCTGCACCAAGTACGTGGGCAGCCAGATGGTCTTGAACCAGTAGGCGGCCATGTTGAGTGTGGTCACGGTCATGGCGATCGAGGTTGTCTTTCGCAGGGCGGGGCCCACCATCTCCGCGATCACGCGCCACGGCGAGGTGGCGGCGCGGCCCGCCTTCTTCAATTGCAGCCAGATGTCCGATTCCGGCATCTGCGATCGAATGAACACGACCATCAACGCCGGCACCGCCGACACCATGAAGGTGGCGCGCCAGCCGATCCACGGCGCGAGAAAGCTCCCTGCCATCGTGGCGAAGAAGCGCGCGAACGCGGATCCGCTTTGCAGGTACGAACCGTAGCGGCCACGGACGTGCGGCGGCACGGTCTCGCCCACGAGCGTGTGCGCAACCGCCCATTCGCCGCCGACGCCGATGCCGGTGATCGCGCGCGCACCGAGGAGCGTCCAGAATCCGCTGGCGAATCCCGAGAGCAGCGTGCCGACGCAGTAGATCAGAATCGTGATCATCAGCAGCGGCTTGCGGCCGAAGCGGTCAGCGAGCGCGCCGCCGAGCATGCCGCCCACCGCGCTGAACGCGAGCGCCGTGCCGAGCAGCACAGGACACGTCGTCCTGGGCGAGCGCGAGGTCCGTGGTGAGCGTCGTCGAGGCGACCAAGAAGCTCAGAAGCAGCAGATCGTAGAAGTCGAAGACCCATCCAATGAACGAGAATGCCAAAATCTTGCGGTGGATCGGGAGGACTCTGGGACTTTCGCTCAGAAGTGGCATGTTGTTAGTTGGCTGAATGGGAGAGTTTCAATGGCACCACTGGACGGTTTGCGAGTGATTGACTTGACGCGCGTGTTGGCGGGCCCGTTTTGCACGATGCTGCTCGGCGACATGGGCGCCGACGTTGTCAAGATCGAGGAGCCGAACGAGGGCGACGATGCGCGGACGTGGGGCCCGTTTGTGGGCGACTGGAGCGCATACTTCCTCGGCGTGAACCGCAATAAGCGGAGCGTCTCGCTCGATTTGAAATCGGACGACGGCCAGACGGCACTGCGCGCGTTGCTCGCCGGTGCGGACGTTTTCGTGGAAAACATCAAACCTGGCAGCCTGGAGAAGCTCGGATTCAGCGTGGAGGCAATTCGCGCGCTCAATCCGCGGTTGATTCACTGCTCGATCAGCGGCTACGGCCGCACCGGGCCGCGACGGCATCTGACCGGTTACGATCCCGTCGTGCAGGCGGAATCCGGCTTTATGGACATCACGGGCTATCCCGACGGCCCGCCAGTGCGAACGGGCATTGCGATGACGGACTATCTGGCGGCGCTGTATGGCTGCTCGGGGATTCTGCTCGCGTTGCGCGAGAGGGATCGTACGGGCAAGGGACAACACGTGGACATCGCGCTGTTCGATTCGATCCTGTCCACGCTGTCGATGCCGGTCGGTATCCTGCAGGCGACAGGCCACAAGCCGCAGCGCCACGGTAACGCCCACGCCGCCATTGCGCCCTACGAGGTGCTGCGCGCGTCGGATGGCGGCGTGATGGTTGCCGCGGCGAATAGCCGGTTGTGGAAGCAACTGTGCGCCGCGATAGGCCTCCCGCATCTGGTGGACGACCCTCGCTTCAAGACCAACACGGATCGTGTGGCGAATCGCGTGGCGCTCACAGGCGAGCTCGAAAGCGCCTTTGCGAGCCTTACGGTGGACGCGGTGATCGCGCGGCTCCAGGAATATGGCGTGCCGTGCGGACGCGTGCGGACGATTCCGGAGGCGCTCGAGGATCCGCAGATCGAGCCCCGCCAGATGCTGATCCCGCTTGATGATCCCGAGCTGAACGGCTTCCGCGTGATCGGCAACCCGATCAAGCTGTCGCAGCATCCGCCGCGCCTCTACCGGCGCCCGCCGAAGCTCGGTGAGCACACGTCCGAAGTGCTGCGCGAAATCGGCCGAAGTAGTACCTGAACTCACGGGCCCGCCTTCCCAGTCGCATCTTTGCCTTCGTCGCTTCGCTGATCGAGCGGCGAAGGGCAGGTTGCGAAGGGAGCCGTGCACCGCGCCAGCTCCTCGATCGACAGGCCGCCGACGACATCGATCAGCGCCAGGCCGGACGGGGTCACCTCGAGCACCGCGAGGTCCGTGTAGATGCGGTGCACGCACCGCACGCCCGTCAGCGGGTAGGTGCACCGCTCGACGATCTTGGGTTCGCCCTTCTTCGTCAAGTGCTCCATCATCACGAACACGCGCCTGGCGCCGACGGCGAGATCCATCGCACCGCCGACCGCCGGAATCGTGTCGGGGTCGCCGGTATGCCAGTTCGCGAGATCGCCGGCAACCGAGACCTGAAACGCGCCGAGCACGCAGATGTCGATGTGGCCGCCCCGGATCATCGCAAACGAGTTGGCGTGATCGAAGAAGGCGCCGCCGGGTAAGAGCGTTACCGGCTGCTTCCCGGCGTTGATGAGATCCGGGTCCTCCTCACCCGGCGCCGGCGGCGGTCCCATGCCGAGCAGGCCGTTTTCGCTCTGGAGAAAGATCTCCTTGTCGTGCGGGAGATGATTGGCGACGAGAGTCGGCAGACCGATGCCGAGGTTCACGTACGCACCTTCCGGGATGTCGCGCGCGACGCGAACCGCCATGTCCTCGCGCGTCCAGCGGTTCATGCCGCCACCACCCGGTGCACAAA
Organism: uncultured Acidobacteriota bacterium; assembly: GCA_963755195.1. Classification (GTDB taxonomy): domain Bacteria; phylum Acidobacteriota; class Vicinamibacteria; order Vicinamibacterales; family CAVVIG01; genus CAVQJU01. The sequence goes on from CAVWIZ010000008.1 coordinate 927,506, forward strand.
GATTCCCGGCGTCACGATCGATTCGGGATCGAGAGCGCCGACCTCGACGACCCGATCCACTTGCGCCACGGTGCACGCGGCCGCCATTGCCATCACGGGGCCGAAGTTTCGTCCGGCTTTGCGATACACGAGGTTGCCCCACCGATCGCCCTGACGCGCTTTGATCAGTGCGACGTCGGCGTGAATCGGGTATTCGAGCACGTAGTGGCAGCCGTTGATCTCGCGCACCTCCTTCCCGGCGGCGAGCAGCGTCCCGTACGCCGTCGGCGTGAAGAACGCGCCGAGCCCGGCGCCGGCCGAGCGAATGCGTTCGACGAGCGTGCCTTGGGGCACGACCTCCAGCTCGATTTCGCCGGCGCGGTAGAGTGCATCGAACACGTGGGAGTCGGCCTGCCGCGGGAACGAGCAGATGATCCTGCGCACTCGCCCGGCCTTGAGCAGCGCCGCCAGTCCGGTCTCTCCATTGCCGGCATTGTTGCAGACAATCGCGAGGTCGCGCGCCCCTTGGCCGATCAGCGCGTCGACCAGCGCGGTCGGCATCCCCGCCATGCCGAAGCCGCCCACCATGATCGTCGCGCCGTCCTGGATGTCGGCGACCGCCGCATCCGGCGATCCCACGACCTTGCTGACCACTGAGCCCCCTCCTTGGTACCGTCCCGCTGTTTGGAAATCGGCCACGTCGCGACACCTCTCAAGAATCCGCGACGACCGGGTCTCCGTCATTTTTCGAGCGCTGTCGGCCTGCCGAACCTGGCGGCCGCGATCGGAACGTTCAACTGGATTTGGCTCAGCTGGAACTCATCGCGGCCATCCAGCCACGACAACGTGAAGTGGAACGGCATCTTGATGCCGTTGACGTCACGGTAATCGCCGTAATCGATCTGCGTCGGAATACGACCGATCGGCGACGGACCGAACCGAATTGTTCGAACGAGCAACCCTGAGCGCTTCTCGAAGAACAGCGTGGCAAACGTGCGTCGCTGGCTGTCGCCCTGGACGACGTCGCAGGCCTTGCCGTCGATGGTCGCCGGATCGAGCGTGCGCAAGTTGGTCAGAACCTGCTTGATCTGGCCTGGGAACGACAGCTGCGCATCGAGCCTGGCGCCGTCGAACTCGCTTCCGCTCAGCTGATATTCGCCAAGGACAGACAGCGGCGTCTTGATCCAGCCAAGTCTTCCATCGAAGCTCCGAACGCTGGCGTCGCGGTCCGGCGCGTCAGGGAACCGGATGATGGTGCTCCGCTGATCGGGCGCCTTCACGTAGATCTCGACGCGGCCGACGCCTCCGAACCCGCCGAAGCCCGTGCTCGTGCCCTCGGCGGCCCAGCTCGTCATCGTCGAGAGCTTCTGAGTACCCCCGAGCGCCTGAAGATACTTGTCGACGATCGCGTCAGGTCTTGGCATTCCCGGCCTCGACGCCGGAACCAGGTCGTCGCTCTCAAGGGCCGGCATGCCGTACAGGATCTCGAAATTCGTCATCGTCATCACGGGCTTGTCGCGATTGCGGTGACATGTCCAGCACGTAACGAGCTGGCGGCCTCCAAAGGTGTCGCGATTGATGGCCTGCACCATATTCACCATTCGACGTGCGGTCCTCTTTCTCGGCGTGTCGGCCGCCCAGTCGACCGTGTCGGTGCCTGCCCCGACGTGACAGTCGGCGCAATCGAAGCCGAGCGACGAGGTCATGATGCCCATCGTCAGCATGAAATCGTCGACGGATATGGTCTTGAGCGCGGGCGCCTGGACGTTCTTGAATGCCTGTTCGGCAAGCAGCGGGCCGGATGCCGGCGCCTGCGCGGTTCCGCCAGGCCTTGACTGCGCGCCGCCTCCCTGCGCGGCAACAGCCACGCCTATCAGCGACACGCTGGCAATGACCAACGCAGACGCAGCAGCTCGTTTCGATCCGATCCTCATCATCGGTCTCTCTCTACTGCGGCACGTAATCGATCGCGACCTGCAGCGGGAACCGGCCGACGGACGCCTGCATCTCGTCCGAGTCATCGCCAAGAGGCGTGAAGCGTGCCTCGATGGCGCTCCCACCTGGGAGCTCGATCGCCTCCTGCAGCCAGTACCGGCGGAACCACTGCGGGCGCGGGCCGCGCAGCTTCAACAGCGAAATCCGTCTGCCGCTCGGCGTGATGGCGACGATGTCGACGCTGCCGTACGCCTTGTCGAGCAGGGGACGAAGCGCGTAGACGCGTCCGGCGCTCGGCAGGGCCGCTTTGAGAATCCAGACGCCGTTCGAGTCGCCGCTGGTCTCTTTCTCGCTCGTCGAAACCGACTGCAGCTCGCGGCCCGACGCCGGCGGATCGGTGAAGTAGAGGCCGATGCTGCTCTTGTCCGACAACGCGTCCTGCTCCTGGCTGTAAGGCTTCTTGTAGTGGATCTGCAGGCGCAGCCTCGCGCCCGGCGCGACGCGGAATGCGGCGCCGCTCGGTGCGCTGAGCGGGTCGCCGCCCGGCTGCCACAGCGCGAGCGTCGGCCCGTTCTCGACGCTGATGATCGCGTCGCGCGCCATCGTGGGCGCCTCAGGCAGCAGATCGGCGGCGCGCACCCACTTCACCTCCGTAATGCCAGACGGAATCGAAAAGTCCTTCTTCTCTTCCACGGCGTTCGCGGCGAGGGTGTACTCGCTCTCCATCGGGATGACAAGATCCGGCTGCCCAAGCTTCCACTGCTTCTGCACGGTCACTTTCGGGAGCTGCCTGTCGAGGTCGCCTGACCAGTCGCGCGGCGTCCCCCCCGCCGCCCACGTGACGATCACGTCAACGTCGCGCGCGCTGATCGGATGCATCCCTTTGACGGCGGGGCTTCGCGGGTCGATAGGCCACGGCGGCATCCGGCCGGCGGTCAACTCTTCGCGAATCGATTCGGCCCAGGGGACCGCTTCCTTGTATGTCATGAGCGACATCGGCGCGGCGCCGCCTCCGACATGGCAGCGCCCGCAGTTGTCGCGAAGCAGCGGGAAGACGTCGCGATTGTAGTCGTACTTCGACAGCACCGGTTTGTGCGCATCCACAGTGCCGACGCCGAGGCTGACGAGGATGGCCGTCAAAGCGAGCGCGATCGACCATCCAAGGACGAGGGATGGGTGTCTAATGACCGGCGCCATACAATCCAAGAATGTCAGCGACGGCGGTGTGGAACACCTCGTAGAGCACCGCGATCTTTTCTTTGTTTCCAAGATCGCCGGCCGAATCGATCTGCCACGCGGACAGCGTCGACCGCTGCACGGCGCTCGTCAGCTCCGGCTGCCTTGTTGTCCGGGATGTCGTTGCCGTGATCCTGCTGCAGCTTCAGCACGACGTCCTTGGCGCGGAGCGCCGGATACCAGAGGCCGCTGAGATCTGCCGTCCTGCCACTGCTTTGTGACGACATCCATGTTCATCTGCAGCTCGGCGAGCAGATCCTGCCTGGTGTCGGGCAAGGCGACGAGTCCCGCCGCTGACGGACCGCGGCCGCCCGATTCAGAGGGGAGTGCGCGAGCGATGCGCTGGACCGCGCTCGTCGGCGCCGTTGGCTGGACTGCGGAGCGGATCGGCGCGGGCTCCTTTGAGTAGGACGTAAAGGTGTGATCGGTCACCCAGTCCTTGTCGCCCGGCTTGAACTTCACTCGGAGAGCGAAAGAACACCGGTGCGCTCTCGCTCGGCACGGCGGCGTTCGGCAGACGCACCTCCATCGCGTTGCCGTCCTTGATGCGGCGACAGGACGAGCGGCACAGGGCTGCCGGTTGCCTTGCCGTTCTTGTCCGCGAGCGCCACGTGCGCCGATACGCCAGTCGCCTGTATCGGCCGCGTGTATTCGTCGTAGAAGTACACACGGAAGATTGCCGGCTGGGTTGTCGTCGGCGCGACGAGCGTCGCTTCGACGTGATGGAACAGGTCCTCGGACATGAACACGGACGGCCCGCCGTGCCGTGGATTGTGGTCGCCGTGCGGCCGGACCTCGAACGCTTTCTCGCGGGGCGATCCGTCACGGCACGTGCCTGGCTCGAGGTAGTGCTTCTCGGGATCCAGATCGTTCCTGCAGAGCCAGAAGATCGACGCCGTCACCGGGACCAGATCGGCGCGATCCATCGGACAGATCCCGGGTTTGTCCCTGATATAGGAGGTCTTGAGGCACTTGTACGCAATGTCCAGCCGGACCGACTGGAGCCCCACGCCAGATTTTGGACACGTGCCAGGTCTGTCGTCGACGAAGCTTTCTTCGCCGGGCGAAGGGCACACGTAGGAGATCGGCGGCAACGCGTTCTCGGCCTGCTTCTTTGGCGGCGCGGCGACGCGGACCTGATAGAGCGTCGACGTGTCGCCCTCGTACACCGTGGCCGTGATGCGGTCGCCGCCTTTGAGTGTCTTGAGAACCGCCGGGGCGTCGAGGCGATATGTCATCGACATGGGCGCCATCCAGCCGGGGATGTTGTCGTTCTTGACGTCCACGGTGCCGCCGGCGGTGTTTACCTTCTCGACGGTTCCGCGAAACACGAACGGCTTCTTGCCGCTCGGTTGGCTGGTGCTCGACCCGGCTGCCGACGGTTTGGGTTGTCGTGCCTGGGCCCGGTATCCCTGGGCGTAAGCCGGGACGGTGAGCGCCGCACCGAGGACGAACGCGAGGCAGTGACGAAGGCGGATCACTTCGCCGGCGCGGCGGTGCCATCCGGGCGCGACGGCGCGCCGGTGCCATCGGAGCCCAGGAATAGCTTTCGGCCGTCGGTGAACGTGATATCGCGGCCGTTCGCCCGTGTCGACCGATCCTTTGCCTGATAGCCTTCGACGATCACCTCGGCGCCGATCGGCAGCGTGTCCTTGGTGAGCCCGCGGCGCATCAGCACGGTCGGGGTGCCCCCCTCGATCATCCACTCCTCGGTGCCGCCGCCGTCTTTCGGCACCTCGATGTGGATCCATGCGTGGGGATTCACGAGCTCCAGCCTGACGATCTTCCCGCGGAGCTTCACCGGCCGGTCCGCATCGAACTCCGCGCTGAATGCGTGGTGGGCGCGCACGCCGCCGGCGGCGGCAACGACGATCGCGGCCGTCGCCGCGATCAATTGCAGTTTCATCGCTCCCTCGTTTCGTTTGCGGCCAGACGCCTAGCGCGGCAGCGGATTCTTCCGCCACTGGCCGTAGAGCAGTTCCTCGACAAACTCGACACACTTGAACTCCATCAGACGTGCGCTCTGCTCGATGCGCCGATACAGCGGCATGCTGATCTTCCACGGACGGGTGAAGGTGTCCGGGTCCGCGATCGTCGCCTCGTACATCAGGTGGTCTGGCGCGATACGCGTGTAGCGCTCGGTGACCTTCGCTTTGTCGCTGATGAAGTTGCCCGACCGATCCAGCCAGGTCATGCCGTTCAGCGCCGTCACGTCGACGACGAATGTCTCGCCTTCCCACCGGCCGACCGACTGTCCCATCCACGAATCGGCCGCGGCCGGACCGGGATCGTTCAGGAACACGTTCCGCACAGCGCCCGCGTACTCATAGGCGATGAAAAACGCGCTCCGGCTCTGCATGATTTGGAATGGGTAAGGCATGTAGGTCGCGCGCGGCACGCCCGGCAGGTAGCACTTGATCTCTGGATCGCGCTCCAGCCACTTTTCCCGATTCTCGTTCCTGATCTTCAACGCGCCAGGCTTGTACGGGATCTCACCGCCGTCGACCACTCCCATGCCGCCCGGCACCGCACCGACGGCGCCAAGGAATAAGACCTCTTTGGCTGGCAGCGGGCCGTAGGGCCCCGGTCGCATCGCCATCGCGTGACGCGCCATGTGCCGCTCGAGGTCGTAATTGGCCGTGTTCACCGCCTCCCAGATTCCATTCAGGTCCGGGCGGCCGTCGGCCAGTCGCGGCGCTCGATACGCCTGCGTCTGTCCCTGCGCCTGAACGCCGATGGGCGCGACCACCACTGCCACCGCCGCAATCGCGGACGCCAGACTGCCTGCGATCAGAACGCCCCGGACTCGGTTTCGCATCGAGAACGCTGCCTCGCTCATTTCACCTGTGTGCGTTCGGCGGCTTCCTTCTCGCGCATCCGTTCGCCGCGCATGATGCCACCCATGGCATAGTTCGCCTCGTGACACGCGTACTCAAGCACCGGCTGATCGCTTCTGACCCACGCATACTCGGCAGTCCAGGGCCGGGTCCAGGTGTTCGGATCGTCGACGGTGAACCGATACACGAGCGTGTCAGCATCGGCGCGCGTCAAGCGTTCGGTTACACGCAGCGCCTCGGACGCGCCTCTGAACCGTGACTCGCTCCTGATATTGGTGGTTTCGATGGTCAGCGTATCGCCTTCCCACCGCGCGACCGAATCGCCCATCCATGGCCTCATGTCAGCCGGCAGGTGCGGGCGATTGAACCGGACGATGCGCGCATCGTGGTTCATCTCGTTCAGGATCGCCACGTACCCGTTTGTCTGAACGATCTGGTTGAAATTGCCATAGACGCCCGGCAGCCTCGGTGGTCCCGCCGGGTGCACTCCCAGAAGGCAGCGCTCTGATACGGGACGATCCTCAGGGTTGTCGGCGCACGGCTTCCCCGGATAGCAGCCGATGTCGGCTGATCCAGGTCCGACACGCGGGGCGGAGAGTCGCGCCCTCGCTTCCGCCGTCATCGGCGGCACCTTGCCGTCGGGCGGATCGATGACCATGCCCGTCCGATACTCGCCGTTGATGCGCGTCAGTGTTGATCCCCGATCGAGCCAGAAGTCGTTGTACGAAATGATCCGGTTGTAGGGACCCGTACCAGGTGTTTGCGCCTGCTGGTTGCCTCGGGCCGAGGCATTTGCCAGAAACGCTTTGGCCTCGGCCTCCGTCAGGGCGGGCTTGCCCGCAAACGCCGCCGGGCGCTCGAGCCCGGTCAGCGTGGCGATGTACCAGACGCCCTGAAGATCGGGATGACCGTCGGATGTGCGCGGCACCGTCCCACTCTTCGAGGAGGTCGATGCCTTCGTTTGGCCCGCTGCAGGAGCCAACGATAGCAGCCGACATCAATGCCGCGACGACGGCCCGCAACGCCAGAAGATGTCGCCTCATTGCAGACTCCTACTGCCCGACTCCTTGGATGGACACGCTGACCTTGACCTCGTCGCCGATGAGGAAGCCGCCCGCCTCGAGCGGGGCGTTCCACTGCAACTCGAAATCCTTGCGGTTGAGCGTGCTCTCGCTTTCGAAGCCAATCTTTTCCTTGCCCCACGGATCCTTCCCTGCGCCGAGGTGCGTCACCGGGAGCGTCATCTCCTTGGTGACGCCGTGCATCGTCAGGTCGCCAACCACATCGTACGAGTCGGCGCCTCGCTTGATGATGCGCTTGCTCTTGAACGCGATGTTGTTGAACTGCTCGACCGCGAAGAAGTCTGGCGATCGCAGGTGCTTGTCGCGATCCGCTTCGTTCGTGTCGATGCTCGCCGCCTGGATCGTGAAGTCGATCGACGATTTCTCGGGATTCGCCTCATCGAACTGAATCGTGCCGTCGAAATCAGAGAAGCGGCCACGCACTTTCGTGAGCAGATATCGAACCTGGAATGTCGCCTCGGAGTGTGCCTTGTCGATCTTGTAGGTGCGTGTCGTCGTCGCCGTGGCCATCGTATTGTCTCCCGCGGAAATAGTTAGACAGTTTGGAAAGACTTCGGACTAGAACGTGAATCGCCCGCCGAGCTTCACGTACGCGGACTGCAGGATCCCCGTAGGCGCCAGCCAGGAGGCCGCCGAGTACGTCGTGGTGTAGGTCAGGACCGGAGACACGTTGAACGAATTATAGAAGTCGACGAGGGCGTCCAGACGGTACCGTCCGATGCGGAAGCCCTTGGTCAGGCGCAGGTCCACCTGGTTGGTACGGTCAGAGTAGTCGGGGTAGGTAGACGGATCGATCAACGGCGCGTTGATGATGCCGCCCGCGGTCGCGATCGGCCGGCCCAGCGTGTTGCCCGGGGTGGCATTGTTCACCGGCAATGTGGCCACGGCGATCGCCGCGCTGCCGGTGACCGTCGTGCCGGCGGTAACCGGAGTGGTCGGGACGCTTTGAAACACCCCGCTCACTTGCAGCTGCCAGGGGAACGTGTAGCCGCCAGAAACGCGGTAATTCGACAGGTACGGCGGCGTGACCGCACAGAACCGCTGCGTCTGTGGATTGTCGACGAGCGCGCAATTCTTGATGGCCGTCCGCCCGGCGCTGACGCCGGCCTGCAGGAACAAGCGCCCCGTCGGCCTGGCGTTCACGTTGAGGTCGAAGCCGTTGTAGGCCTGGCTGACCTCGCCGGCAAACTCCGACGCGAACTTGATGATCTGGTTACTCGGGAGGGCCGCGACGCCGGCCTTCACGGCCGAGATGTCGTAGAGGCCGGTCACCTGACTGCCGCTGACACTGCCCAGACGAGCGTCTGTCGGGGCTGTAATGGAGAACGGCGTGTAGTCGGCGGGCGTGATGTCCTGGTTGTCGGAGACGGTCTGATTGCGGAACACCCGCCCGTAGTACCCCAGGTCCACCGAGACGCGGGGCAGCAACTCGCGCTGCACGCTCACCGAGTATTCCCAATTGTACGGCCGCTTGCCCCAGCCCTCGCTCACGGACGGGTCGTACCGGGTCGTGACGACCGGCTTGCCGAAGAGCGGGTTGATGGTCCCCGTGAACTCGCCGTTCGCCAGCGGGTTCAGCGGATCGCCCTGCGGAATGAAATCCTTCGGGTTGCCGTTGGCGCCGTCGCTCCAGCCGCGCGTCACGCTGTTGACGCTTTGCCCCAAGGGATTGATTGGGGCCGTAAATGTATAGGTCGAGCCGGACACGTAGCGGCTGACGGACGCCTTGAGGGCCGTCTTCCCGTTCCCAAACAGGTCGTACGAGGCGCCCGCCCGCGGGTTGATATCCTTCCAGTTCGGGACGTTGTCGATGGCTGCGTACGAGCGCTCGCCGACCCACCGCGACGCGGCGGCGGATTGAGCGGGGATACCCATATTGAAGTAGTCGAACCGGACACCACCCGTGAGCGTCAGACGGCGAATCGTCCACTTGTCCTGGGCAAAAATGCCCATGTCGGCGTTCAGGTTGGTCAGGGTCGTGTACGGATCCGTTCTCAACACGACCGACGCGGGAGTGCCGGCCAACAGTTGAAGGCCCATATCAGAGCTGTACGGGTAGGTGAAACCGGTCGCCCACCCGTCGTGCCACGTCATCCCGAACTTAGCCGAATGCGACCCGGTCACGTAGGAGAGGGACGCGCGCCCCTGGCGCTGGGCCTGATCGCCGCCGCCGACGGCAAACGGCGCCCGTAGCCGCCGGTTGGTCGACAGCTCGAGTGCCGACGCGATCGACATGGTAATCCCAGCCTCGGGCTGCGGTCCGTTGTCGGTCGGTTGAGTGTTGTACGAGATGGCGCCGTCGAACAGCAGCTTCGAACTGATCGTGGACTGCCAACTGAGCGACGCCAAATAGCTGGTTGGATACGTCAACCGGGTCCCTGACTCGCCGGTTGAAAACGGGGAGTCGATAATCGTTGGACAATTACACTTGTTGATTTTGTCGTAGAAGCCAGACACTTTATTGCGCGCCGACACCTGCGCCGTCACCCGCACCTGGTTGTCCATATCCCAGCCGCCGGCATTCAGGGGTCGCGTGAAGTCCGGGTTGTACACGTAGGCGAGCGGGTTGATCGAATAAAACTGATTCGAGCCGGTCAGGTCGTTGCTGCGGTACCGGTGCGCGACGAAAAACCACATCCGATCGCGCCGAATCGGGCCGCCGAACGCCGCGCTTTCATCCACGAGGCTGTCGAACCCGGGGCTCCTCAGCAGAGGGTTGCGCGCCTGCAGCTCGGCGGTGAGATTGTTCCTCTCCATGCTGCGCTTCGAAAAATTGCCAAAGGCCGACCCGCTGAACCTGTTGCCGCCCTCGCGCGGGATCACGTTCACCCGGACGCCACCACTCGACGCTTCGGTGGAAATTGCTCCCGTGTCGAAGACCATCTCCTGGGCGGCCGCGTCGTTGAGCGAGAAGTTCGACCACGCCGAGCCTGAATTGACACCCGTATTTAGATTGCCGATCGCAATCCCGTCGATCTGCACCGTCATGTCGAACACGTTTCCACCGTGGGCCGCGAGGACGTTCCCGCGTTCGCCCTGCGTGCCGCCCACGTCGCGCTGGTTGGCCGTCACGCCCGGCAGCGTCGTCCCAAGCGTCGCGAACGACCGCGCCGTCGGCAGCGCGTCCAGCGCCTCCTTCGGGAGCGCCTTCCGTTCGGAACTGGTCTGCACGTCCACGACCGGCGTCGATCCCGTCACCGTGATCGTTTCGGCGACCGTTCCCACCTTGAGCGATCCGTTCACCGGCGCCGTGAAGCCTGCGGAAACCTCGATGCCTTCGCGACGGATGGTACTGAAGCCGGTCAGCGTGAAAGTGACGGTGTACACGCCCGGACGGAGCAGTTCCACCTTGTATTGGCCCTCCCTGTCGCTGACCGCCGTGCGGGTCTTCTCAATCAGCGCTGGGCTCGCGGCTTCGACCGTGACGCCCGGAATGACGGCGCCAGTGCTGTCCTTCACGACGCCTCCAATCGCGCCGAACTGGGCAAGGCACACCGCCGGAAAGACGATCACTGCCAAGACGACTGCCGCGAGACACGTTAGAATCGCACGCATACAGTCTCCCTTCCGTCGTGCTTACTCTCGCCCGAACGCAAGAAGCACGTTTCCTGGAATTCCACCAATCGCGCCGTAGCCTGAGTTCACGTAGAGGATGCCGCCGGCGATCACGGGCCCGGGTCCGTTGATCCCTCCGCCTTTACCCTCGACTCCATTGATGGTGGAAAAGGGTCGCAGCGTGTTGAACTCCCAGATGACGCGCCCGTCCCGTGTGTCGTACGCCCGCATGACCCCGTCCATCGAACCGGAGAACACGACGCCGGGAATGAGGGTCGGCGCCGCGGGCTGCCCGGACGAGCATCCTCCAGGGCCACCGGAACCGGGACCACCACGACCCGGTCCGCCAGTCGCCGGAACAGAACCTGGGCCGGCGGGATTCGCGCCACGAGCAGCACCGCCCCTGCCCCGGCAGGGCGTGAGCGGTGGCTTCGTCAACCAGAGGCGTTCTCCGGTCGCGAGGCGAATCGCGGCCAATCCGCCGGCCTCCGCGGCCCCACGAAGCTGTCATTGTTCGTGTAGTACACGACCTGCTCGTCAGCCGCGCCGCCCCACTCGATCCCGCCGGTGACGCTCCCCTTGCCAATGCGATGCTCCCAGAGCACGGCGCCTTCCTTATCCGGATCGAGGCCCCAGGCGACACCGGACTTCTGACCCGCCGTCAGCACGCGGCGCCCATTCGGCAGCGTGCGCAGGATCGGGGACGCCCCAAAATCGAAATCGGGGCCCTGGGGGTTGGACACGTCTCGGACTGTCTTGCTCCGCCGCATCCGAAGATGTAGGCATCGTCGGCGGTTAGTTGCTTGACCCACCGCATCCGGCCCGTGTCGAGATCGAAGGCGACGATCGCGTCGCTCGTTGAAGCAGCCGGCGCGGTGAATGCGTCGCCGGTCGCCACATACAGGCTGTTCGTGCGTTCATCGACCGTCGGAGCCGACCAGACGCCCGCACCTGCCGGACCCCAGAGTTGGGTGCCCACGGATGTCTTCGTCGTTCGGACCAGCGGCTCCGCGAATGGTCGACGCTCTCCAGATCTGCGCGCCGGTATTGGCGTCGTACGCGACGACGGCGCCCTGGAAGGTGCAGCATTCATATTTGGGATTGGAGGCCACGGCCTCCTCGAGCGCGGTGACGGGGACGTACAACCGCCCGCGATGCAGGGTGGGCGCGCCGGTGATGCGCGCCAGCGGATGCGGATCGGCCTGCTGTTTCCAGATGAGCGTCCCCGTCTCGGCGTTCACGGCGTACACGGCGCCGTTGAGGTCGCCGAAGTACACCGCATAACGGGTACCCGGTTGGCCCGTGATCGGACCGACGCTGATCGCGGTGCGGACGGCCGCACCAGCCTGGAATGACCAGTAGACGCAGCCGGTCTCGGCGTTGAGCGCATACACGACCGCGTTATCGCTCCCGACGAACAGCCGGCCGCCGGCGATCGCGGGCTGCCCATACATGGACGTGGCATTCGGGACGGCAAACGCCCATTTCAGCTTGAGCTTGGGTACGTCGTCCTTCTTCAGACCCGCCACCTTGCTCGGTTGGAACCGGGAGTTTTCGACGTCCGCGCCCCACCCGTTCCAGCGCGGCATTTTCGCGATGTCTCCCATCGCGCCCGGACGGCACTGGTTCGTCATCGCCGATGCCGCCGACGTCTCGCTGGCGCCAATCGCGCGCCCGCCGAGGTACTCGGCGATCGCCCGCCGCTGCGGGTCGGTGAGACCCGTCGCGTTCGGCGCCATCGGCCCGGTCGTGATCGCGACCAGGATGGCTTCTGGTGAGAGGTTACGCAGCTCGGTCAGGCTCGGCGCGCGGTTGTCCGGCGGCTGCGTGGCCATGTGGCAGGTCGCACATCGTTCCTGAAAGAGCGTCATGCCCGGGCCTTGTGCATACCCGAGGGAGGGGGTGGCGATGGCGACAGCGAACGCCAACACAGTTCGAACGCGCATCTTGTGTTCTCCGTGGCTGTCGATGTGCTTACTTTCCTCCGGGCGCGCCTTGCCGCTGCATCCAGACGGTGCCCAGATTGACGAACGGGCCGTCGCCTTCCGAGATGTCGGTGCGCACGCGAAAGTTCGCGGGCGACGCCATGAACGTCGTCCCCTTCAATCTGACCTTCGTGCGTTTGACGGTGAGCGGCGCCGCCTGCCAATGATGCGTGTAATACCCGCCTGAGTCTCCGCCGACCCGTCCCGACTTGAGCACCTCGAACCCGCGACTGTCGCGCTCCAGGACGATCATGTAGTGGGCGGACGGGTCGTAGACGATCGTCGACTTGATCGTGAACGCGCCGGTCGGCCCCTTGGCCTGGGTCGTGCCTTCGTACAGACATCCATCCACGTACTGAACCGTCTCGGTGCCCGAGACCTGACCTGCCGGCCCGAGAGCGGACTCGGGTATGTCGTATTCGAACGTCCAGCGGCCGACCAGATAGTCCGGGTCGAAGGGCGCCGGCGCGTCGTTGTTCAGGGTCGTGCGCGTGAGCGCACGGTGAGCCGCGATCAGGTCGAGATCTTCTTTGAACAGGCACTTCCCGGCGACACGGCGTCTCACCAGGCGCCCGCACAAGGGGCGTGTGGCTGGCGGCCCGCTTGCGGCGCGCCCTGAGCGAGGATCGTCGCGCACGGGCGCGGCCATCAACATTGCCACAACGAAAACACCATGCGCTTACGGCTATTTGCGCATGTCTCTGCCAGCATCTGAAATGACGTGACGTTGATGCGGCTGTCGCTGCCGCTCTTGATCAAAATACCTTTGACCGCCATCTTGTGCCCTTTGTGGCGCTCGGGACTGAACGGGCTGGTGCCGAGCAGCCGATATTGCTGAGTGCCGAGCGGTTTCTCCGCTGCGGCCTTCACCGCTTCGGGCGTCGTGAATGACGTCGTCGAAATGGCAGGATCGGTTGCGTTCGCGAGATTCCAGTCGGCCCCCGTTTGCGAGAGGCATCCGACGACCTCGACAATCGGCAGTTGATCCGGATTCGGCGCCGACTGGCGGCCCTGCGCGTGCACGCTGCCGACCGCCGCGGCAACGAGGAGCCAGACAATACGGGTCGACTGGTTCATGGAATACCTCCGATGACGATGACCTGGGGACACGCGTGACGTGTCCCCAGGACCAGGAACAAACTACCGCTGCGACACTGTGCACGGGCGGCGTCGGGATGATCGGGGTCTTGCAGCTGCATCACGCCGCGCAGGATCGGGCTGAACATCTCGTCCCAGCTCTGCTCGCCCCAGAAGACCTCCTGGTCCGGCCTCGGGTTGTACTTGTTCTTGGTCGAGTTGTCCCACATCGCCTCGACGCGAACCGTGGTTCCCGCAGGCAGCGTGACTGGCTTTGCGAACTCGTAGACGATTTGCCAGTTGAAATCGTAGTGCGGCACGTTGAGCAGCTCTTCTTCCCGGCCATCCGGATAGACCGCCGTGTATTTCATCGATTCGACCGCGCAGGTGCATGTGCGGTTGGATGCTGTACAACACCATCTCTTGTCGAACCGGCAGAAGGGCGGTCAAGCGATAATTGTCTGCGCCCGCAGGGATGTTCGGCACGGTCTTCATGCCCGGCGGCAGAATGTCCTGTCGTCACTTGGGCCGTATACCGTCCGGTGAGCTCCTTGCCGTTGACGATGAACGTTTCGCTACCCAAGCCGACACCGGCGCCCGCCGTCGCGTGCGTGACGGGACCCTTTTGCAGCCAGATGCCGACGCGGGTTTTGTCCGTGGTCGCGTGCCCGTTCGCCTGGTAGTGCAGGTTGAACATGAGATGCGTGCCGGAGATACGCTCGGCCACGCCGGGCCCGTAGGTCACGGCTGTATCAAGCCCCGGCTCCCACCCACCGGAGAACCCCCCAAGCCCCGGAGGAACGGCGTCGCCCGCCGGTTGAGGTGGGCGCCGCGCCGCGGCCGACGGCGGGTGCCGGGCTTGGGGGACCGCGGTCGACGCGCCTGCGGCAACTTCAGGCGCCCTTCGGCATCGAGTTGGGCGTTCGGCGGCAACGTCACGGACAGTCACGAGCACGTGATGGACGACCGCGCGGTTGCCAGGCACGACCTGCGACGCTGCCACCCACACGTCACCTTGGAACGGCAGCTTCACATACGCGAACTGCCACGGACTCTCGCCCTCAGCTGGCACTTTCATCTCAGGCGCTTCGATGATCAGATCCGGCGGCCTCCCACTTGGATGATTCCAGCCCTGCGCAAATTGAGGAGGAGCGGGCATGTCGCTGTCGTTGCCGCGCGGGGCGCCCGCGTCAACCCACGCCACAATCTTGTCGATCTCTGCCTGACTCAGGCGGCGATCGTTACGCCATTTGCCGTGCTCCCCTTCGGCGTACCACGGTGGCATCTGGCGGGAGACGACCTTGTTCTTGATGGCGCGAGCCCAGGGCCGCACTTCGTCGTACGACATGAGCGACATCGGCGCCACCTCGCCGGGCCTGTGGCACATGGCGCACTTGGCGTAGACGATCGGAGCAATGTCCTTCCCGAATGTCGGCTTCGAAGTCTGGGCGAACACCGTGGCCGGGAACAACGCCGCAGCGATGATCCAGCCGACCGGGACGTGGGTTCGTATCATTGTCAATTCCTCCTCGTTGCAACGGTGCCGTCGAGCTCTTAGAACGTGAATCGGCCGCCGAGCTTCAGAAAGGCGGACTGCAGGAACGTCGACGGTATCAACCACTTGGGCCCATACGTCGTCGTGTAGGTCAGGACCGGTGCCACGTTGAACGTATTGTAGAAGTCGACCATGATGTCCACGCGGTATCGTCCGACGCGCACGCCCTTGGTCAGGCGCAGATCCAGCTGGTTGACGCGCTCGCATAATCTACGTAGTTGGACGGATCGATCAAGGGCACGGTGATCGATGCCGCCCGGCGTCGCGATCGGCCGGCCCAGCGTGATGCCCGGGGTGGCATTTGTCACCGGTAATTGGCCACGGCGATCGGCCCGGCCGCGGCGTCGGCGCCGGCGACCGGTTCGGGCGGGAGGCTTTGGAATACGCCGCTCACCTGCAATCTGCCACGGGAACGTGTAGCCGCCCGAGACGCGGTAATTCCCCAGGAACGGCTGCGTGACCTCGCAGAACCGGAGCGACATCGGATTGTCGACGACCGCGCAGTTCTTGGTGACGGTCCGCCCGGTGCTGACCCCGGCCTGGAGGAACAAGCGTCCGGTCGGCCGGGCGTTCACGGTGACGTCGACGCCGTCGTAGGTCTGGCTCGTTTCGCCGGAATAATTCTTCGCGAACGTGATGATCTGGTTGCTCGCGAGGCCGGCCTTCGCGGGCTTGATGTCGTAGAGGCCGCACACCTGACTCCCGCTGACACTGCCCAGGCGAGCGTCTGTCGGGGCGGTGATGCAGAACTGGTCGAAGTCGGCTGGTGTGACGTCCAGGTTGTCCGTGACGGTCTGGTTGCCGAACGTCCGGCGGTAGTACCCGACCTCGAGGGAGACGCGCGGCAGCAACTCGTGCTGCACGCTCGCGGAGTACTCCCAGTTGTACGGCCGCTTCCCCCAGCCCTCGCTCACGTCCGGGTCGTACCGGGTGGTGATGATCGACTTGCCGAAGTTCGGGTCGATCGGGCCCGAGAACTCGCCCGCGAGGAAGGGGTCCGTGCTCAGCGGGTTGCCTTGGGGAATGAAATCGCCGTTGAAGTCGAGCCAGGTGCGCGTCATGTTGTTGCGGCTCGTCACCAATGGATTGATGTTGCTGGCAAACGCATAGACCTGTGCCGGCCACGTAGCGGTTGACGCTCGCCTTGATCGCCGTCTTCCCGTTCCCAAACAGGTCGTACGACACGCCCACCCGCGGGCTGATGTCTTTCCAGTTCGGGACGTCGGGCAACGCCGCGAACGAGCGCGCGCCAACCCACTTCGACGCGGGCGCCGACTGAGCGGGAATCCCGGTATTGAAGTAATCGAATCGGACCCCTCCCGTCACCGTGAGACGGCGCAGCGTCCACTTGTCCTGGGCATAAATGCCCATGTCGGCGTTCACGTCGGTCAGCATCGTGTACGGAGCGGTGGTCAACAAGACCTGCCCGAACGACGGGAGGCGCGCCTGGAACAGTCTTCACAAGCAGCGTGTCATCGCTGTACTGGTAGACGGTATTGGCGCGCGCACCGGTGTGCAGCGAGAACCCGACCTTGGCGGAATGCGACCCGGTCACATAGGAGAGACTCGCGCGCACGTAGTTCTGATGTCCGTCTTCGCCGCCCGAGAACACACTACCGGGAAAACCGAAGATATCGCCAGGATACGGCGCTCGCAAGAGCTGGAAGGTCGCCAGGTTGAGCACCGCGAGGGGCGCCGTCGCCGTGATTCCATCCGAGCGAGGGGCGACCAGATGTTGTTCTGGACGTTGTAGGAGAACGCGGAGTCCCAGAGCAGCTTCGAGCTGATCGGGGACTGCCAGCTCACTGACGTCGCATAGACGCTGGGATACGTCAAGCTGGTGGCTGACTCGCCCGTCAGGGGCGTGGCGGCCAGGACGGTCGGACAATTGCACTTGTTGACTTTGTCGAAGAAGCCGGACACTTTGTTGCGCGGCGTCACCTGTGCCGTCACGCGCACCTGGTTGTCCAGGTCCCAGCCGCCCGAGTGCAGCGGCCGCGAGAGGTCCGGATTGGGCACGACGGCGAGCGGGTCCTTCGAGAAATACGCCGTGCCGACCATGTCGTTGCCGCGGTACCGGTGCGCGAAGAAGAACCACACGCGGTCGCGTCGAATCGGGCCGCCGAACGACGCGCTCTCATCCCAGAGGTTGTCGAACCCCGCCGGCGCCGGCGCCCCGCGCGCCTGCAGGTCAGTCGGTGAAATTGCTCCTCGACATGCTCGCTGGTCGCAAAATTGCCAAACAACGATCCGCTGAACCTGTTGCCGCCCTCGCGCGGGATCACGTTCACCCGAACCCCGCCGCTCGCCGCCTCGACGGAAATCGCCCCCGTTTCGAAGGAGATCTCCTGGGCGGCCGCAGTCGTTGAGCGAAAACGTCGACCACGCGCCGCCCCCGGAGGCGCCGATCGTGCCCATCGGCACCCCGTCGACCTGGATCGTCATGTCGAACGCAGTACCGCCGTGGGCCGACAGGACGTTCCCGCGTTCGCCCTGCGTGCCACCGACATCGCGCTGGTTGGCCGTCACGCCCGGCAACGTCGTCCCGAGCGTCGCGAACGACCGGGCCGTCGGCAGCGCATCCAGCGCCTCCTTGGGGAGCGTCTTCTGTTGGGAGATGCTCTGCACGTCCACCACCGGCGCTTCCGCCGACACCGTAATCGTTTCTGTGACGGCTCCGACTCTGAGGGACCCGTTGACCGGCGCCGTGAAGCCCGCGGAAATCTCGATGCCTTCGTGACGGACCGTACTGAAGCCCGTCAGCGTAAAGGTGACGGTGTACACGCCGGGACGCAGCTGTTCCACCTTGTATTGGCCGGCGCTGTCGCTGACCGCCGTGCGGGTCTTCTCAATCAGCGCAGGGCTCGCGGCTTCAACCGTGACGCCCGGGAGGACGGCACCAGTGCTGTCCTTCACGACGCCGGCAATCGCGCCGAACTGGGCAAAGCACAACGCCGGAAAGATGATCACCGTTGACGCGCCTGCCACGAGATGCCTGATGACCTTACGCATACGTCTTCCCTCTCCTTCTGAGACGCGACTCACGCTCCTCGGCGCCCGTAGAGCTGGACCCCAACAGGCTGTCAGATCAGCCGACACGAGAGAGTGAGCTTTGTTCACTGATCGGGCTGGACTCTAAGCGGCTAGTGGATCGGTGTCAACGAAAAAATGAGCTTTGTTCACGTGCCCCAGGGACAGACTTGGCGTGATCCAAAAAACTGAACTTTAGTTCACATCTGCGGGGCACGGGTCCACGCGACCGTAACGTTCTCCTTCGCCTACTTGCCGCCAGCTTCGCGTTCCGTCGCGCGCTCGCCGCTGAGCATGTGGCGAAGCGCGTAGTTGCCCTCGTGGCAGGCGTATTCCAGCACCGGCTCGCGATCGTTCATCGTCAACGGCAGCGAGAACGTCCACGGGCGCACCCACGTCGTCGCATCGTCGATCGTGACCGTCCACTCGACCGTGTCAGGCGCCGTGCGCGTGAAGCGTTCGGTGATCTTCAGCGCGTTCGGGTTCGCGTTCCGATAGACGCTGCGGTCGCGGAAGTTCGTCGTCTCAACGACGAGCGCGTTGCCGTCCCAGTGGCCGCGCGCGTCGCCCATGTCGAGACGCACGCCCTTCGACACGTGCGGCCGGCTGTCCAGCGGGATGATGCGGGTCTCGTGGACCATCTCGTAACGAATCGCCACATATCCGGGCGCCTGGACGATCTGATACGAGTCGCCGTAGATGGCGGGCAGCATGGAGCCGGGATACCCACGCGTGATGCACCGATCGGTCAGGCTGAAGTCGAGGTGGCTGTCGAATCCAACGTTCGAGAAGCTGCTCGCCGCCTGGCCCGTGCGCCCCGGATCGCGCCAGGGCGTGCGACGCTGTCCTTCCTCGGTCATCGCCGGAATCTTGCCATCGGCCGGATCGATGATCATCCACGCGCGGTGTCCCTTCACGATCTCGCCGCGGTCGCCGAATTCCGGAAGCACGGCGATGCGGCCGGTCGGGTCGCCGGCCAGGAACTGCTGGCGCTCGTCGGACTGGCGCTGCCGGTCTTCGAGCAGCTTCTTCAGCTCGGCGCCGCGGACGTCGTCCACGCCACGGCCTTCGAAGCCGGCCGGGCGCTCCATCGGCGTCCCCTGCTCGTACTTGTTCGTGAAATTGCCGGAGATGTCGGGATCGCCCCACGCCGTCTTCGGCGGAACCCATCCCGGCTTCGGCGCAACCGGCGGCTTCGGAATCTGAATCGCGCCGGACTGCGCGCTGACGAAGGCACCCAGAGTGAGCGCGAATGCGCTCGCAAGCGACGGCGCCAATAACGTGTCGCATGGTGTGACTCCTCGCTTTCGCTGATCCGCGACCCAGCGGCTACCTGGCGGCGGCCGTCGATTTGATCCGCTCGGGATGCAGCTGAATCCGCTGCACGCGCCAGTTGTTCATGTCGGCCACGTAGAGCAGGTCCTCGGACGGGCACGCGATGCCGTGAATCCAGTTGAACTGGCCGAGTTCATGACCCGACTCGCCGATCACGCCCACGATGCGACCGTCGAGCGTCATCTTGTAGATCCGGCCGGGCTCCTGGTCGGACGTGTACAGGTACTGGGTCGGCGTGTTCGTGATGCAGATCGTCCACGGCTGCGTCTCGTCGGGCGGATTCATCGGGGGTTGCCGAGCACCGGGTGCCGCGTCTTGTCGTAGGGCACGTTGAGGTGAATCATCCGCAGAAACTTGCCGTTGGCGTCGAACACCTGGATGCGGCGGTTGTTGCGGTCGGCGACGTAGACGTTGTTCTGGCGATCGACGCCGATGTTGTGCGGCGTGTTGAACTGGCCGGGATTCTCGTCCGCATGCACGCCCCCTCTTCCGCGCGAGCCCCACGACGTCACCCAATTCCCGTGCTTGTCGAACTTGGCGATCCGCGAATTCGTGTAGCCGTCGCTGATGTAGATGTTGTCGTCCGAGTCCCACGCGACGTCGGTCGGCGCCCGGAATTGGCCATCGATGTGCACGGGTGGCGGCGCATTGGCGCCGCGGCCGCCGGGACGGTACCAGAACTCGTCTGGATCGTCGGGCCCTTCGGGACGCCGGCCAAGGTTGAGCGTCACGTACCCGGCCGGGTTGAACTTCACGACCGTATTGGACGCCTTTGTCGACCACCCAGAGGTTGTCGTACTTGTCGAAGCGCACGCTGTGCGCGTAGCCGAGGCCGTACACGCCCTTGCCGATCTCGCGGACGAACTTGCCGGTTTGATCGAACTGGAGCAGCTGCGTCGACGCGTTGCCGTAGATCGGCCCCGACGTCGCGCTGCCCGGATGGTTCAGCACGACGATCTGCCCTTTGGAATTGACGGCGACGCCGAGCACCTCCCCGAGGTTCATGTCGGGCGAGTACTTGAGGAAGTCTCGCGGAGGTGTCGAAGGGAATCTTCGGCACGTTGGCGTTCTGCGGCGCTTGCGCGCCGAGGCGCACGACGGGTTGGGGCCGGGCAACGTAGATCGCGGCGATTGCGGCCGCGCACGCGGTCGCGAGAAGTCGTTTCGCCGGCGGCGTTGATACGCCCGCCACGAGGTACCTGGTGACCCCACGCATAGGTTCTCCTTCCCCCTCTGAGGACGCGACTCAAACCGCCAGGGGCTAGGGCTCGACTCTACGCGGCGATTTACGTCGGTGTCAACGAAATAGTGAGCTTTGTTCACTGATCATGTTATCGTTGGCCCGATGTCCGACACGATGAAGATTCTCGGTGTCGCCGCGCTGCTGATAGCAGCGGCATTGCCGCGTGGACTCGCCCAGACGGTCTCGCGTCCCACGCCGAGCCAGGCCGATTGGCTGGCGATCTCGAAGCTGCCGGATTTCTCGGGCGTCTGGGAGATCCCGCTCAACGCCGCCCGCGGCCTGATCGGTCCGGTGCCGAAGCTGTCGTTGACGCCCGAGTACGCGGCCGAAAAAGAAGGCGCGCGAGGCGAGCGGCGTGGAGGACGATCAGACCGCGAACTGCCTGCCGGCGGGAATGCCGGTGATCATGAGCTGGCCCTATCCGATGGAGTTTCTGCTCACGCCCGGCAAGGTGACGATCCTCCTCGAGTCGTTCAGCCAGATCCGTCACATCTACACCGATGGCCGGCCGCTTCCCAACGATCCCGATCCGAAGTTCAATGGCACATCGGTCGGCCGCTGGGAGGGTGACACGCTCGTGGCGGAGACCGTCGGCTTCTCGCCGCTGACGGAGCTCGATCGCAACGTCTCGCACAGCGACAAGATGCGCATCATCGAGCGATTCCGGCTCACGGATCCCGACACGATGACGATCGAAACCACCCTGACGGATCCGGAGGCGCTGACCTCGCCGTTCACGACGACCCGCGTCTTGAAGCGGCATCGCAGCTGGACGCTCGCGGAATATGTGTGTGAAGAGAACAACCGGAACTTCATGGACGCGGCCGGCAAGGCGGGCGTGAAGCTGGATCCGCGGAAATAGGGCGTGGCTCATATGATGAGCAGACTTCTGAGACGCGGATCGATGTCGGCGATCGCCTTCGGTCTGGCGATCGCGGCGCCGGCGGCAGCGCATCATTCTTTCGCTGCGTTCGACATGGCGACCCAGAAAACCGTCACCGGGTCCGTCAAGCAGTTCGACTGGACGAACCCGCACACGTGGATCTGGGTGAACGTCACGAACGAACAGGGTGCGCGTCGACGCCTGGGGTTTCGAGGGGATGAGCCCGAACTATCTCGGCCGGCGCGGCTGGACAAAGAAGACGCTCCAGCCGGGCGACCAGATCACGGTGACCTTCCGCCCGCTCAAAGACGGATCGCACGGCGGCATGTTCGTGAGCGCGAAGCGGCCGGACGGAACGGTCCTCACGCTGTTTGCCGAGCCTACCGACAAGTGATACTTGCCAGCCACCCTCCCGGGCTTCGCCATCACACAAACAACCGGCAGACATATCTCCTCGACGTCTCCGTGCTCTTGCGATGCACGGACGGCCAATCGCGATAGGATTCGCGCACTGCACAAGCGCCCGGCGCACGCGTCGGCGTCCTCGAGCGCTGAAGGAGGACTGGCGTGAGAATCACGTGGTTCGCGACGCTTCCGATCGTCGCGGCTGTCGGACTGCTTGTGTGTGCCCGGACCCTGGAGGCCGAGGATCGCCCGGACTTCACGGGGGTGTGGACCGATTACCTCGTGCCCGGACAGAGGGCCGACGCGGGAGGACTGACCGGACCCGCGCTCGACCTGCCGTTCACCGAGGAGGCGCGGCGGAAAGTCGATGCGTACCGGAAGCTCGTCCAGCCCACCGGCGATACGCCTGGCGGCTTCTGTCTGGGTCCGGGAATGCCGAGCATCATTCTTGGTGGGGCCACATACCAGATGGAGATCGTCCAGCGGCCTGAGCAGGTCACCATCATCTATGAGCTACACAGCGAGGTTCGCCGCGTGTATCTCGGCAGCCGCATCGCTCCAGAGGCGGATCGGCTCCCCGGCCGCAACGGCCACTCCGCCGGCCACTGGGAAGGCGACACCCTCGTCGTCGACACCACGCTTCTGTTCGATCAGGTGGATCAACGGTACCCCCATAGCGATCAGGCTCGCGTGACCGAGCGCTACCACCTCACCAAGGGCGTTCGCGGCGAACGAGTCCTTGTGATCGACATGACGATGACCGACCCGGTCTCGTATACGCGGACGGTCACGGCCCAGAAGAAGTGGGTGGAAGTTCCGAACGGTCACCTGTTGCCGTACGACTGCGCGGAGGAAGGCTGGCGCATCCACCTCGAGCAGCTTGAAAAGAAAGCGCGGTCCAGCCAGTAAGGTAAGCGGAGGGCGATCATGAGAATACCCGGTCATCATGTTGTGCTTGTTCTGCTGGTGGTCTTCTGCGGAGCTGCCCCGTCGGCGCATCATTCGGCCGTCCAGTTCGATTTCGGTCAAAGCGTGCCGATCAATGGCATCGTCAAGCGGTTCGAAGCGATCAACCCGCACATGCGAATCGTGCTCGAAGTAGCGGACGCGAAGGGAACGCGCGAGATTGCCTTCGAGGGACACAGTCTGAACAACATGTATCGGGGCGGCTATCGAAACGGCATGATCAAATATGGCGACAAGATCATCGTGTTCGTGGCGCCGTTGAAGGACGGCTCGGAAGGAGGATACGTGACGGCAGCGGTCACTGCGAGCGGCGTCCGATTCGGCCAACCATCGAGAGCCGATCAAGAGCGGCAACGAGCGGAAGGGCGCTGATTCGTTCACCGCGCACTCTCGCCAACGCGGTGAGAGAGCGCCGTCCGGCACTACACGCCGAGGAGGACTCGATGCGTCGCCTACTAATCGCTCTCGCAGTCGCATCCTGGGCGGACATCACAGTTGCTGCCCAGTCAACACAAGCGCCATCGACACCTCCGGCCGACTCGCCCGCGGGTCCTGCTGCGTACACCTGCGGCAACCCGACCAACCCTCCTCAGACATCGGGACGCGGCGCGCAGCCGATTTTTCTGCCCAGCCAGTTTCCCGTGTCGCTTCCCGCGGTCTCGTTGCTCGGTGCGCGCAACGATCTGCCAAATCCATACGAGAAGGGCGTTGATTGGGGTCAACTTCCCTCCGGCCGAAAGTGGGGATCCACCGCAAGCGTCACGACGGCCCCAGACGGCACGATCTGGGTGACGGACCGTTGCGGCAACGCCGGGGCCGGCGGGACGACGTGTGCTGGCGCAAGCGCGACGGTCGATCCCATCTTTCAATTCCAACCATCCGGCAAGCTCGTCAAGTCGTTCGGTGCAAGCATGTTCGTCAGCCCGCACAAGCTGACGGTGGACGATGGGGGCAATCTGTGGATGGCGGACAACGGCGCCCATCAGGTGTTCAAGATGACCCAGGATGGGCGGGTGCTGCTGACGCTTGGCAAAAAGGGCGTCGCCGGTTCTGGCAGCGATGAGTTCGATGCGCCAACCGAGGTTGCAGTCGCGGCGAACGGCGACATCTTCGTCGCCGACGGACACACGGGGGGCGGCGCGGCCAACGGCAACGCCCGAATCGTGAAGTTCGACAAGACCGGACAGTTCGTCAAGACGTGGGGCAAGAAAGGGATGGGCCCCGGAGAATTCGACGTGCCTCACACGCTGGCGTTCGATTCGCGCGGCCGGCTCTTCGTCGGCGATCGCCAGAACAACCGCATTCAGATTTTCGACCAGGACGGCAAGTTCATCGCCCAGTGGTTCCAGTTCGGCAGACCGAGCGGCATCCACATCGACAGGAAGACCGATACGTTGTATGTCGCTGATTCCGAGTCGCGCGACGGCCGCACGAACATCGGCCAGCTGACGCTCCCGCAGACAGGTTACGGATTCAATGCTGGAGCCCGCCGCGGGATACGCATCGGCAGCGCGCGCGATGGATCGGTCAAGTATCTCATTCCAGATCCATGCCCCTATCCCTACGCCAGCGTTTCGAGCCTGGCGGAAGGGGTCACCATCGATATCGAGGGAAACGTGTACGGCGCCGACTTCCTCAACGACGTGAGGAAGTTTGTGCTGAAGAAGAAATAGTCGCTGAGAGCAACGTCACATATGAACGCGGCGGTCTGGGTTGTCCAAGTTGTTCTGGCCATCATGTTTGGTCTCGTCGGCTTCATGAAAGCGTTCCTGCCGCTGGATCAGATTTCGGCGACGATGCGGTGGGTTCCGGATGTTCCACCCTGGGTGGTGAGGTTCGCCGGATTTGCCGAGTTGGCGGGTGCGCTTGGGCTGCTCCTGCCATCGCTCACGTGGGTTCAGCCGAGGCTGACCCCCCTGGCGGCGATTGGGCTCGCGATCGTCGTGCTGCTGGGAGCGGGTCTGCACTTCTCGCGAGGCGAAGCGGCGCTGACGCCGCTCAACTTCGTGCTGGCCGCATTGGCGGTTTTCGTCGCATGGGCACGAACGAGCCGGGTTCCCATCACCCGTCGTCGATGAGTCCGTCGATGTCGACATGGATAGCCCGGAATGAATTGTAGGATTGGCTCCCCGTCAACCCGGTCTTGCGGCACATCCTTGATCAGGACTACCCTCTTGGAAATTGTGAGGGAAATTGTAAGAAGGAGGAGCGCGATGGGTGTGGGAACAAGCAGTGACCCGCGTGGGTGGTCGACCTGGCGCGTCTGGCCGGTGATGGCGGTGGCCGGCGAGCCTCCTGGCAGGCGCGGTCGTCATTCAGGTCGGCGGCTTGGCGGGCACCACGATGTCGGCACAGCAACGGGCCGGCCGGCAACATCGCAGGAACGGGAAGTCTCACTGGTACGGTCACCGCGGGGAAGCCGTTCAAGGCCGCGCAGGTGTACATCCGGAACGTCGACAAACGCATCTTGTACATGGTGTACACGAACGCCGGCCAGTTTCGCGCGGTCTCGCTGTTTCCGGGTAACTACGAGGTCAACGTGGTCGCCAAGGGCTTCGAGTCCGATCTTCAGAAGCTGGCCATCAAGGACCGGAGACAACCCGGCTCTGAACATCGCGATGAAGGACGTCGCATCCAGCGATCGCGTTGAGACCGACCTCGCTCAGAATCTCGAAGGGACCCAGGTCAATCGCATCTCGGTGTCGCTCGATACCTACGACAACATCTATCCCCCTGGCCGAGGACGTGAGATTGCCGAGAGCACTTGCATGATCTGTCACGGCGAGAACTTCCTCTCGTCGCAGCCGGGATCCGCAGATGTATGGAACCGGCGCATCGACCGCATGGTCGGCAAGGAGCTCCACAATCGGCCGGCGCAGTCGTACGCGGACGGCATCCTGGGCTATCGCTCGCAGTGGGCGCGCAACTGGTCGTTGAAGGATCGCGAAGATCTCGTGGCCTACCTGGTCAAGAACTTTGGCCCGGGCGCCAAGCCGCGAAACGTCCGCACCGTCAAAGAGACGCCGCTCGACGAAGCGAAGCTCGGCAAGGCGATGTACATGGAGTACTACATCAAGGAAGATGCCCCCGGCCAGGGGATCCACTCGCCTGAGTACGCCGACGCGTTGGGATTCAGGGGCCGGCGCGTCATTCAGGACGTGCGGTTCGACGCCGACGGCAATGTGTGGGCAACCGACCGTGGGGCCCCGCGGCGCCTGGTGAGGCTCAATCCGCGCACCGGCGAGATGAAGGAGTGGCTCACGCCGCATCCCAAGAACGACATCCACGAGATCCTGATCAATCCGGCCGACGGCATGGTGTACGCGCCGGAGCACACCGAAGGCGGCGGGCGAAGCTACATCAATGGGTTCAATCCGAAGACCGAGAAGTTCGACGTCGTCGTCGACGGTGATCCGACTGATGTGGTCAGGAATTCCATCAAGTGGATGCAGTCGTTTGCGATGGACTCCAAGGGCAATCTCTACATCGGATGGATCTTCGGCGGGGCGATCACCAAGTTCGAGATGGCCACGAAGAAAACCACGGTCGTTCCGATGCCCAGCGCCAACGGCATTCCATACGGTGTCGTGGCTGACAAGAACGACAACATCTGGGTCGCGGACTGGGGCGGTGGGAAGATCTTGAAATTCGATACCCAGCAAAACAATT
This sequence comes from uncultured Acidobacteriota bacterium, assembly GCA_963755195.1. GTDB lineage: Bacteria > Acidobacteriota > Vicinamibacteria > Vicinamibacterales > CAVVIG01 > CAVQJU01. The sequence goes on from CAVWIZ010000008.1 coordinate 954,278, forward strand.
GGACCGAATACCAGCCACTCACGTATCCCAATCAGACCCGGCGTCTGAATTTCGACTATGAGGGCAACCTGTGGTGGGGCATCTGGGCCGCGGGCACCAGCCGGCCCGGCAAGTTGGCCAAGATGAACACGACGACCGGCAAGATGACCGAGTACACGATTCCTGAGCAGGCCGGCAATCCGTACGATGTGAGTCCGGACCTCGAAGGCAACATCTGGTTCCCGGACTCGCCGACGGCGGACCGCGGCGCCATGATCGGCAAGTTCAACACCAAGGACCAGACGTTCACGTTCTATCCCAAGCCGCAGTTTTCGGCAGACACACCGAAGATTCAGGTCACGAAGGATGGCGCCATCTGGTTCGCGCCTCGCGGGAGTGTGAAGTCGCCAGCCATCAGCGTCTTGTATCCGGACATGGACAAGATCACGTCGTTCGGCGCGTACTACGTGAACGGCTCGCCGGGCTACCCGTTCAAGTGGACGACTTCGAATGCCGCGCCCGCGGCTCAGAGGGCAGCGGCGACAAAGAACTAGCGGCGGACAATCACTGCAAGGATACTTGGGACGATTCAGAGCCAGCTGATCGGCGAAGGATCGCCAAGCATCGTCCCGCCGACGATCTCGAGGAAGCTGTCGGCGAGGAGCAGGTGCTGGCTCATCGTGATCGCGTCGCGGAGCAGCCGATCGAGGGGCGTCTTGGTGGCGAACACGGCCGTCGGTCCGACGAGGTCGTACATGGACTGCGTAATCCTGCGAGCGCTTCGGAACGCGTACGACAACGACAACGCCATCGCCCGCCGGTTTTCTGGCGACACGCGCCCCCGCGCCTGCGCATCGTCCCAGATGCGGTCGATCGTCCCGTATGTGAACGCGCGCGCCGCGCCCAGCTCCATCTCGGCCTTCGCGAGCGCGACGCGGGCGTGAGGACGAGCGCGCAGCAGGATGGGCGGCGGGGGGAATATGTGGATCTTCTTCTCGGCCACGGCCAGCGCGGCGTCAATGGCACGGCGCGCTAGGCCCAGCGCGACGCCGTGCCAGCTCGCCAGGAACATGCCGAAATAGCAGTAGAGCGGCGCCGAGCGCGTCGGCGCCGGGTCCGACGCAAGCGTGTGCGCCTCGGGCACGAACAGATCCCTGGCCGCGTAGTCGTTGCTGCCGCTGCCAGCCAGTCCCGTGCTGTGCCAGGTGTCGATGATCTCGAAATTCGAGGCGGGCGCCAGCACGATGCACTGCACCGGAGCGCCGCGCTCGACGATGGGCTGACCGCCCTCGGTCACAATGCATCCGCCCATGATCACGTCGGCGTGGGTCGACCCGCTTCCGAACGTCCAGCGCCCGGAAACGCGGTATCCGCCGGCGACGCGCTCGGCCGCGCCATTCGGAGGCACCTGGCCGGCCATCACCGTGTCGAGGCCCTTGTAGAGGGACCGCGCCGCCGTGTCGTCGAGAAACCCGGCGAAATAGCCGCTGTCCGATCCAATCTTCACGCACCAGGCCACTGACGCGTCGGCGGCGCCGAGCGTCTCGTACACGGCACACTGTTCGCGCGGCGTCATCTCGGGGCCGCCCCACGCTTTCGGCATCGCCATCCGGAACACGCCGGCCGCCTTCAGCTTCAGAACGAGATCGGCCGGCAACCGGCGCAACGCCGCGATTTCGTCGCCGCGCGACTGAATCTCCGGCACGAGGGCGCGCACATTCGCAAGGATGTCGGCGGGGCTGAGCTCCCGGACAGATGAGGGATCGATCATTTGGCCGGTCGCGGCGCAGCGTAGACGTCCCTCTTGCCTTCTGTGGGCAGGCTTGATACAAGTCCCAACCATGTCGAACTCGAAAGGATCGGTTGGCCGCCGCGGTTTTCTGAAAGGCGCCGCTGCCGGCGCCGCAGGTTTCGCCGCTGCGCCGATTGGCGGCGCACAACCCGTGGAGCAGAGCGCGACTGGTGAAGCCCGCGGCGTGGTGGAGATTACCGGCAACGAGAAGCCGGGATCGGACTTCATGGTCGACGTGCTCAAGACGCTCGGCATCGAGTATTGCGCGGCGAATCCGGGTTCGAGCTTCAGAGGCCTCCAGGAATCGTGCATCAACTACGGCGGGAACAAGAATCCCGAGTGGTTGACTTGTTGCCATGAAGAGTCTGCGGCGGCGATGGCGCACGGCTACGCCAAGATCGAAGGCAAGCCCATGATGACCATGGTGCATGGGAACGTCGGCCTGCAGCACGCGTCGATGGCCATCTTCAACAAGGGGTATGGTCTGTACGCGGAGGGTCCCATTACCGACCCCAAGAATCTAGCTCCGGCGATCCGGCGTGCCATCGAACGAGTGAAGGCGGGTGAACCCGCGCTGCTCGATGTGGTGACGCAACCCCGCTAACCATGAAGAATTTCTTTGTCCTTCTGCCACTGCTGGCGGCCACCGCGTTTGCCCAGACGAACACCGGGGATGCCGTCAACGGCAAGCGCCTGGTCATGCGCAACGGTTGCTATCAATGCCACGGCACGGTCGGGCAAGGGGGGCTGCCGGACCGCGCCTCGCGCAGACGACGCTGGCGCAAGCCCGGTTCATCTCGTATGTGCGCAACCCTCGCCCCGGCAACATGCCCCCATACCGAAGCCAAGTAGTGACGGACCAGGAACTCGCCGACGTCTACGCGTACCTGGGGTCTGTACCGCCCCCGGTCCCTCTCGCGAAGATTCCGATACTGAATCAGCCTTGAAAGTAGCCCGCGGCGGCCGTCGCGCTCGTCGAGCCCGAGACGGCCCTCGTCTGGCAATCCGGAAGGAAGGCGAAGACGTGATTCTCTCGCCGCGGCCCCGCGACTGGCGCAGGTATCTGGAGACCGCGCCAGTGGCGTCAGACACGTTCATGAACGACGTCGAGGACCTACCCGTGCAGGAGCGCGAGGACTGATGCCCCGCCACATGCTTGACACGGACACCTGTTCGTACGTCATGAAGCGGTCGCATCCGCCGGTGCTTCGGCGCCTGCAGGCAGTGCCCGTCACTGACGTCTGCATGTCGGTCGTGACTATCGACGACCCTACATCGACCTCAACCTGACATCGCTCCGGACCGTCGCCTCGACCTGTCCGAACTGACCTCCCCACGGTCACCGCAACGCTCGCAGTGCTTAGTTAGACCAGTTTTCGTCTCTCTGTAGCTCTGGATTCTGAGCCTGCGGCTGGCTACCACGAAGACACGAAGCACACGACGAAGGACCGTCCACGGGTGAGGATGCTGCGAAAGACGAGCAACCCGAGAGATCACAGAGATCGCAGAGTGTCGATCGATTCGACGCGGCCGGCCGGCAAGGCCGGCCCGGGCGGCAGGTTGAGAGAATCAGAATACAAACCCGGCGCGGTCCCATCTGGCTTGTATTCTGATTCTCTCAACCACCACCGCCGCTTTGCGGCGACGCGTCGAATCGCTCTGCGATCTCTGCGCGTCCTCTGCGTGCTCTGCGTTCGAATCGTCTTATCGAGCCGCACGACACGGAAATGGAAGATGCTCTCTAGGGGCATTCAAAGGGAATTCTCGGCGGGCACTGCGTGCACCGCGGTGATCGTGTTTCCGGGGTGTCTACGACGAGCCTTTCTTGTCCCACGCGAGCGAGCCGGCGTCTGTACCGGCGACCGAGTACAGCGCGCCCGGCGCGTTGCGCGTCTTCTGGAACGCCTCGAGCGTCTCCCCGCGCATGGCCGCGTAGATGTGCAGATTGGAGACGCCGACGACGGCGCCGAGCTTTTCGAGCATGAAGAAGATGACGCCGTAGTGGATCATGCCGCGCCAGTCGCGGCGCCGGACGAGATCGCGTTCCTCTTCGGTCAACCCGGCTTCGGCGAACGCCGCTTCGGGGTCGGCCTTGAACCGGTTTCTGTGCGCCGGGCCAATCATGTCGTGCAGGAACTTGTTCAGGCGGTAGGCCTTCACGCTGCGCTCGAGCGTGAACGGGTACGTGCCGGGAATCTTCTCCGCGCCCGCGAGCTGCCGCGCCATGTGATGGCGATATTCGGCCGTGTCGCTGCCGACAGCAGGTGACGCGTCGTTCTCGTAGATGGCCGTGGCGATCGCGGTCATGGACGGCAGGTAGTAGCTCTGGTGAATCTTCCGGATGTTCGAAGACAGCGCGCCGCGCATGACGAGCCACATGATGACTTCCGAGCCTTCGAAGCCGCCCCACTCGGCGTACTCGGCGTGCGTCAGCTCGGCGAGACGTTCCGGATCCTTCTCGATGAGCTCGAGGAACTGCATGTCCCACGGCGTGTTGTTGAAGCCCGACCGCTCGCCGTGCACCTGATGTGAAAGTCCGCCGGTCGCCACGAGCGCCACCTTGAGGTCTTCCGGATAGCTCTCGATGGCCCGCCGCAGCGACTGCCCGAGCTTGTAGCACCGGCGTGCGGACGGGATGGGAAACTGCAACACGCCCACGACCAGCGGGATGATTCGCGCCGGCCACTCGCCCGTCTTCGTCTGGCGGGCCAACATCGACAGCGGCGAGAACAAGCCGTGGTCGAGCGGCTTGTCCTGGAAGAACGACATGTCGAACTCGTCGGCCATCAGCGCCTGGCCGATGTGCCGCGCCAGCGCCGGATGGCCGATCGCCGGCGGCAGGGCACGCGGACCGCCGCCTTCGTCCGCGACGGGAAACGTCTCGCCGACGCCGAGCGTGAACGCGGAGTAATGATCGAAGAAGAACGACGTCACGTGATCGTTGAAGATGAACACCATCACGTCCGGCTTCTTCTCGTCGATCCACTGCCGCAGCGGCTCGTAGTGCTCGAAGATCGGCGCCCACGCCGGATCGTCGCGTTTGTCGCGATCGAACGCGAAACCGATGGTGGGTGTGTGCGAGCTGGCGAGGGCGCCTATGATTCGTGCCATCGACTCAATTCTTGGATAGGGAGCGCGGACGCGCCCCGGTTACTTACCAACTTGTTCGGCATACTATGCCCGCCGGAATTGTTCCACCGCGCCTGTGTAGTGTCAATGAACGTCCGCGCTCAACAGCTTTCGTGTGACGTCAATCCTCCGCCCGCGCGCTCTGGAGGATATGGAGCAGCCCGTAGTTGCCCTCGTGGCACGCGTATTCGAACACGGGCTGGCTGTCGTCTTTCGTCAGCGTCATGGCGAACGTCCAGGGGCGCGTCCAGACCTCCGGATCGTTGACCGTCACTTCCCAGTTCAGCTTGCCCGGAGCCATCGGCGTAAACCTTTCGACGAGCCGGAGCTTCTCGCTGTTGTAGCGGTTGTTGTAACCGAAGTGTGTGCGATTGGTGAAGTTCGTCGTCTCGACCACGAGCGTGTCGCCGTCGAAATGCCCGCGCGCATCACCCATCAGCTCGCGCACCGCGGCGCCGACGTGCGGCCGGCCGTCGAGCGGGATGATGCGCGTCTCGTGAATCATCTCGTAGCGGATGGCGATCGTGTCCGGCGCCTGGACGATCTGATACGCGTTGCCGTAAATACCCGGCATCATCGAGCCCGGGAGGCCGCGCGTGATGCAGCGGTCGTACATGCTCCGATCGTCCGGGGAGTCCGCGCGACCCTCGCCATTGCGCGCGTTGTTGAGCAGCGCGACCGCGGCTTCGCGGCGAAGCGCCTGAGGCGTCAGGGCCGGGAGCTGACCGTCGGGCGGATCGATGATGAACCACGGCCGGGTGCCCCTGGCGCCGAGGTGATCGTACCAGTGCGTCGGCCCCGCGCCGGTTTCCGCGCCGCCGATTCCGCCCGCGAACTCTCGAGCAGCGGCTGCGCGCTCCTTCGCAAGCTGGGCAAGATCGGTCTCGTTGAACGCCGCCGCGTCCTTGCCGGCGAGCTGCCGCGGTCGTTCGAGCGGCGTGTTCGCCTCATCCTTGTTGGTGTAGTCGCCGTGGATATCAGGATGCGCCCACGCGGTTCGTGGGGCCCGATACGTCGCTTTTCGCTGAGCCGCCGAAGGGGCCTGGCCCGCAAGAGGCGTGGTCAGCGCGCCAGCCACGCCAGAGAGCAGCACCACCGTGAGAATCCGCCTTGTCTGCATCGTGCCTCCCTTGGTTTCTGCAGTGATTCTGAGCCGGACCGGCCGCAAAGGAAAGTCTTACTTCACACAAGCTCGCCATCTTCGCTCTTGCATCTCCATTCGAGGTGCGTATAGTGGCGGGGTTGCCGTTCATTGTCACTGAACGGCGGTCGCAAATGCCGAGGAGGAACACCACCATGGTTAGATGCGTTCGAACGATTCTCATCCTGGTATCCCTCGCCGTGATTCCCAATCTCGCCTTCGCTCAAGCGTCAATCGTGGGGACTGTCAAGGATGCCTCGGGCGCCGTGTTGCCAGGCGCCACAGTCGAGGCGTCGAGCGCGGCGCTGATCGAGAAGACGCGCTCCGTCATCACCAACGGAACCGGCCAGTATTCAATCGAGGACCTGAGACCTGGCACATACACGGTGACCGTTGCGCTAGCCGGGTTTGCCACCGTCAAACGCGAAGGCATCGAGTTGACCGGGGCGTTCGTGGCCACGGTGAACGCGGACATGAAAGTGGGAGCCGTTTCGGAGACGGTCACGGTCAGCGGCGAAACGCCCATTGTCGACGTGACGAGCACACGCGCCCAGCAGGTGATCAACGGCGAAACGGTCACCCAGATTCCGTCGTCCCGAAATTATGGAGGCCTGATTGCGCTCGTCCCGTCGATCAACGTTCAGGGCAACGATATCGGCGGCTCTCAGGGCGCCATCTTCAACGTGTTCCAGGTCCACGGCGGACGCCGGAACGAAGGGCAGGTCCAGGTCGATGGCATGAGCGCCGGCTACCAGGGCATGGGCGTGTCTTCCTACGTCACCGAGATCGGCAATGCGCAGGAAGTGGTGTTCTCTCTGTCTGGCGGGCTTGGCGAGGCGAACACCGGCGGCCCGCAGATGAATATCATCGGCAAGCAGGGCGGGAACAGGTTTGCCGGGACCCTCTTCGTCAACGGCACGGGCAGCGCGCTCCAGGGCACGAACCTGACGCAGGAGCTGAAGGACAAGGGCCTGACAACGGCGCAATCTCTGGCGAAGGCGTGGGATATCAACCCCGCGTTCGGCGGCCCGGTTGTCCGCGACAAGCTGTGGTTCTTCGGCACCTTCCGCTACCAGTCCAACGACCAGAATGTCGCCAGCATGTGGGTCAACTTGAATGCCGGCGATGCCACCAAGTGGACGTATCTCCCCGCCGATGGCAAGAACGGCCGGCCGTTGGAAGTACCGATCGACGACGGCAGGTGGAAGAACGGCTCTCTGCGGATGACCTGGCAGGCGACTCCACGAAACAAGATCAACTTCTTCACCGACTACCAGCGGATTTGCCAGCACTGCATCCAGGGCGGCTCCAGTTCCGGGCTCACCTTCGCCGGGACGATTGCCTCACCAGAAGCGCTGCAGAAGGTCGAGAATCGCCCGAACTCGATGACCCAGATCGCCTGGACATCGCCGGTCACGTCCCGGCTGCTGCTCGAAGGCAGCGCTCAGCTGGGGCCCTACTTCTGGTGGGGAGGAACCCAGAAGAATTCATACGATCAGACAATGATTCCGGTGCAGGACGATGGCGGCCTGATTCCGGGGCTCAACTACCGGTCCAGCAACTGGTCGGACCACACCGGCTTCACGAACATCGTCCAGGGATCCGCATCGTACGTCACCGGGTCGCACTCGGCGAAGTTCGGCGTCCGCTACCACGCCAACGACTCGACGTTTCCGAAAAACTACTACAACAACAGCCTGCTCAAGTACAACTTCAATAGCGGCGTTCCCTACCAGTTGACGATGTACACCGATCAGGGATCGAGCCAACAGCAGCACCAGGGCATGTTTGCCCTGTATGCACAGGATCGATGGACTGCTGGCCGCCTCACGTTGCAGGGTGGCCTCCGCTTCGAGCGCCTGGTCGACCACTTCGGTCAGCAGCAGATGGGACCGAACCGGTTCCTTCCGACCGCCGTCACGTTCCCCGACCAGGACGGTCCCCTCAATCAGAAAGACCTGCAGCCGAGGTTCGGAGCGGCCTACGATGTATTCGGCAACGGGAGGACGGCGGTGAAGTTCTTCCTGGGCGAGTACGTCACGACGACAAACACCGTCAACGAGTGGCTGTTCTACAGTCCAGCAGGAATCGGGCATTTTACCTCGAGCACGACTAGAACCTGGGGCGATGCCAACGGCGACTTCGTGGCCAACTGCGACCTTCTCAACCCGGCAGCCAACCTCGAATGCGGCCCGATGGCGCAGCCGACATTTGGGAAAACGATCTCGCCAACCACGGTCGATCCGGACACCACCGAAGGCTGGAACAAGCGGGAGCACAGTTGGGACTTGTCCGTCGCCCTCCAGCAGCAGATCGCCCCGAGGGTGTCGCTCGAGGTGAGCTACAACCGGCGGAGCTGGGGCAACCTGCAATCCACAATCAACCGCAACCTGACGCCGGCCGACTTCGATACGTTCACATACAAGGTGCCGACTGATGCGAAGCTGGCGAGCTCCGGCCAGACGCTGACGTACGTGGACCTGAAGCCGGCGAAGTTCGGCCAGATCGATAACTACCTCACCTTTTCCAATAAAGTCGGCAATGCGTTCAACACCTACAACGGCGTCGATCTCGCCGTGAACGCGCGCATGCGAGCGGTCGTTTTGCAAGGTGGGTTCAGCACCGGGAACGTCGTCGAGGACAACTGCGGGGTGGCCCAAGCGCACCCGGAAATCAACATCTTCGGGGCCTGGGGCGGCACGCTCTCGTTCTTCGATGCCTTCCAGCCCGGCCTCTGGCAGTGGCCGGTGGCCTACTGTCATCGCGAGTCGGGATGGCAAACGAACGTCAAGGGGCTGGCAACCTACACCCTGCCGAAGGCCGACGTGCTCATCAGCGGGACGTTCCACAGCCTCCCGTACCCGGGGAGCAACTTCCCGAGCGTCACGAGCCAGAGCCTGATTGCGCAGACCTTCGTAGTTTTCGCCGATACGAGTCTCGGGCGGTTCTTCGCCAATGGCTCTCCCGTCGCGCCCGTGCAGCTGGTCCAGCCCGGCACGGTGTACGGCGATCGCCTCACCGGAGTGGATCTCCGGTTCGGAAAGAATCTGAGATACGGGCGGACCCGCACGTTGGTTGCGCTCGACATCTTCAACCTGTTCAACTCCAACGCGGTGGACGTCTACCAACAGAACTACGGGACGACGTATCTCAATCCGTTGTCGATCACGCAGGCGCGGTTCTTCAAGATCGGCGTGCAGTTCGACTTCTGAGGTAAGAACCTGCTATCAGAAGCCCGTGCCCGGGTGAATTTCGATCATCCGGGCGCGGGTTTCAACCCGCTCAGGCCCCGAATCAAGATTCCCTCAGGGACGGAATCTCCAATCATTTGGATTATCGCGGTCTTGCTTCACACAAGCTCGCCATTCATTCGCTTTTTTCATCCCCCACCTGGGGCACTATAGTAATCAGTGCCGTTTACTGTCACTGAACGGATGTTCTCAACACAGAGGAGGAACACCACTATGGTCAGATGTTTTAGAGCGATCCTCATGCTGGTATCGCTCACATTGATTCCAAGCATCGCCTTCGCTCAGGCGACGGCGTCAATCGTAGGAATCGCCAAGGACGCGTCGGGCGCCGTCCTGCCGGGCGTCATCGTCGAGGCGTCGAGCCCGGCGCTCATCGAGAAGACGCGCACGCGTCGTCACGAGCGGAACCGGTCAGTACTCCATCGACAGCCTGCGACCGGGGACCTACACGGTCACGTTTACGCTGACCGGGTTCGCCACGGTCAAGCGCGAAGGCATCGAGTTGACCGGCTAGCTTCGTCGCGACGGTGAACGCCGACATGAAAGTCGGAGGCGTGACCGAGACGGTCGTCGTCACCGGCGAAGCGCCGACCGTCGACGTGACGAGCACGCGCAACCAGCAGGTGCTCAGCGGCCAGACGATCGCCGACATTCCCGTCGTCGCGAAACTACTCGGCGTTCACGCATCTCATCCCGGCGATCAACGTCCAGCAGAACGACTTCGAAGGCAGCAACCCGGCGCTCTACAGCGTGTTCCAGATCCACGGCGGGCGCCGGAACGAGGGACAGGTCCTCGTCGACGGCATGAACGGCGGCTACCAGGGCATGGGCGTGTCGGGCTACGTGCCCGAAGTCGGCAACTCGCAGGAAGTGGTGTTCAACCTGACCGGCGGGCTGGGCGAGGCGACCACCGGCGGCCCGCAGATGAACATCATCGGCAAGCAGGGCGGCAACCGCTTCGCCGGCACCTTCTTCATGAGCGGCACGGGCAGCGCGTTCCAGGGCAACAACCTCACGCCGGAGATCATCGCGAAAGGGCTCACGGCCACGGGTGACATCCAGAAGCTCTGGGAGGTGAATCCCTCGTTCGGCGGCCCGATCGTCCGCGACAGACTCTGGTTCTTCGGCACGTTCCGCTACCTGCTCAGCAGGCAGGGCGTCCCGAGCATGTGGGTCAACAAGAACGCGGGCAACCCGAACGCCTGGACCTACGAGCCCGGACAAGAGCCAGCAGGCGATCAACGACGGCGTCTGGAAGCAGGGGAACCTGCGGCTGACCTGGCAGCCGACGACGCGCAACAAGATCAACTATCTGGTCAAGTCTGCAGTATTCCTGCATCGCCTGCGAACAGGGCGGCGACGGGACCGGGCTTGGGTTCGGCGCGTCGATCCGCTCGCCTGAGGCGTACAGCACCAACACCAACCACCCGAGCATGATGAACCAGATCGCCTGGCAGTCGCCGGTGAACTCGCGCCTGCTGCTCGAAGCCAACGCGCAACTCGGTGCGTACTTCTGGTGGGGCAGCGAGCAGAAGAATTCGTTACGACACCACGATGATTCCGGTGCAGGAAACGGCCGGCGCCATCCCGAACATCAACTACCGTGCCGAAAACTGGTCCGGCCACAAGGGCTTTACGAACATCGTCCAGGGATCCGCGTCGTACATCACCGGGTCGCACTCGGCGAAGGTCGGCTTCCGCCTCCACCAGAACATCGCGAATTACCCGATCAACTTCTACAACAACACGCAGCTCAGTTACATGTTCACGAACGGCGTGCCCGACGGCGGTGACGGTGAACGGCGACGCGAACTCGCACCAGGAACAGCACCAGTTCATGTACGCGCTGTACGCGCAGGATCGCTGGACGGCCAGGCGTCTGACGCTGCAGGGCGGCCTGCGCTTCGAGCACCTCGGCGACTCCTTCCCGCAGCAGCAGATGGGGCCGAACCTCTACCTGCCCACCGCCGTGGTGTTCCCGGCGCAGGACGGCCCGCTCAGCCAGAAGGACCTGATGCCGCGGTTCGGCGCGTCCTACGACGTGTTCGGCAACGGGAAGACGGCCGTGAAGTTCTTCGTGGGCCGGTACGTGACGACGTTCAACACGGTCGACGAATGGGTGAACTACAGCCCGGCCGGGCTCGGTCATTTTGTCACCGCAGGACCAGAACAGACCCTGGGGCGACGCGAACAACGACAAGGTCGTCAACTGCAACCTGCTGAACCCGGCCGCGAACGGCGAGTGCGGTCCGGGGAATCCGTCCTTCTTGAAGAGTGTCTCCCCGCTCACGACCGACCCGGCGCTGACGAGCGGCTGGAACTCGCGGGAGTACAGCTGGGATATCAGCGGCGGCGTGACGCAGCAGACTCGCGCCGAGAGTCTCGCTCGAAGTGGACTACATCCGCCGGAGCTGGGGCAACCTGACGGCGACGGTCAACCGCGCGTGGACGCCGGCCGACTTCGACACGTTCCTCTACACCGTGCCTCAGGACAGCCGGCTGCCGGGCGGCGGCGGGTACAACCTGACGTTCCGCGACATCAAGCCCGGAGCCTACACACGAGCCGCCGACAACTACCTGTCGTTCTCCGACAACCTCGGCGGCGCCTACAACAAGTTCAACGGCGTGGACGTCACCGTGAACGCGCGTCTGCGCAGCGTCACGCTCCAGGGCGGCACGAGCAGCGGAAACGTCGTCGAGGACTCCTGCGGCGTGGTCCAGAATCACCCCGAGTACTACATCTTCGGGCCCTGGGGCGGCACAGGCGGGTTCCTCGACACGTTCCTCGGCGGCCTCGGGCAGTGGCCGCAGCAGTTCTGCCATCGCGAGTCGGGCTGGCAGACGAACGTCAAGGGCCTGGCGACCTACAACATGCCGAAGGTCGACGTGCTGATCAGCGGGACGTTCCGCAGCCTGCCGTATGCCGGGAACGAGTTCCCGTCCATCCAGAGCCAGAGCCTGAACGGCACAGGTGCTGGCACTCAACATCCCCGCCATTGGCCTCGTCGATCCGAACCTGAAACTGAACCGGCCGTTCGGCAGCGGCCAGGCCGTCGAGTTCTTCAACCTCGTCGAGCCCGGCAAGCTCTACGGCGATCGCCTGAATGCCGTGGATCTGCGCTTCGGCAAGATCCTCAAGTACGACAAGACCAGGACCCAGATCACTCTCGACGTCTACAACCTGTTCAACTCGAACACGACGGAAGTGTACCAGCGGAGCTACTACGCGCCCCGCGGCGCCGGGTCGACGTATCTCAACCCGCTGTCGATCATGTCGGCGCGGTTCTTCAAGATCACCGCGCAGTTCGACTTTTGATGTGATCGAGTAGGCAGGACGGGCAGGATAGTCGGGCAGGATAGGCGGGACGGGCAGGACGGGAAAACCGTTCCAGCCATCCCGCCCATCCCGCCCATCCTGCCTGTTCCAGCCGATCCTGCCGGCGATTCGACGTCCGCCGCGCGGACGGCACCCACCAGGTTTCAGGCCCGCCAGCCGAGAAAGTCGCCGAGCTCTCGCAACAGAATCTGCCAGGCCGGTTCCGGCTCGATCAGGAGGTGATTGCGGCTCGGCAGCGGAACGAACCTCGCTCCACCGATGTCGGCCGCGAGCAGGCGCCCCTCGTTGAACGGGATCGCGGTATCGCCTTCGCAATGGAAGACGACCGTGGGCACCTGGATGTCGGCGAGCAGCGCGCGCACGTCGATGCGCGAGAACTCTTCCATGAAGCGCGCCGCGTTCTCGGGCGAGGCTGAGATCAGCTGAAGCTCGCTGAACCACTCGAGGTGCTCCGGTTGGGGGTCGGGAATGAAGCGTGTGGTGAAAATCTGGCGGAACGCCGGATTGTTCCTGCCCCATCCCAGTCGCATCAGTTTGATCAGCGCCGTCCGCGCTTCGATATCCTCGGCATCGCCGCGGAATTGCCAGCCGCGCGCGTAGCCGCCGAAGAGAATCAGGCGACCCACCCGCTCGGGATGCCGCGCGGCATAGGCCGCCGCCACGGCCGCACCCTGCGAGATACCCAGAAGATCGAAGCGGTCCAGGCAGAGCGCATCCACCACCGTTTCCAGATCGCGAACCCATGTCTCGAAGGACAGGTCCGGCACCTGCCAGTCCGAAAGCCCGCACCCCCGCTCGTCGTAGCGGACAAACGTATGGCGACGTGAGATCTCGTCAATCCAGTGCTTCCACACGGGACTCTCCCACTCGTATTCGAGGTGGTTGAGCCAGTTGGCCGCTTTGACCAGCGGCGGACCGTTGCCCACCGCCGAATAGGCGATGCGCGTGCCGTCGCTTCGCCGTGCAGAAGCGGATCTCCTGGCGGAGGCTCCGTGCGGGAGCGGCCGGCGGCGCCGGATTGAGGGGCGCGGCGATCCCTTTCGAACCGGTCACGTCGGCCACGAATCGATATCCGACCCGCGGCACCGTCTCGATGTATCTCTGGCCGGTCACCTGCTCGCCCAGCGCGCGCCGCAGGGTCGAGATGTTGTGATTCAGGTTGTTCTCCTCGACGGACGTGTCGGGCCAGATGATCTGCATCAGCTCGTGTTTCGTGAGCAGCCGTCCGGAGTGCTCCACCAGCACGCGCAGCGTGTCGAAGACCTTCGTTCGCAGCGGCACGGCGCGACCCTCGCAGAGGAGCCGGCGTTCCCTCACCTCGAGGCGGAACGGCCCGAATGCGTAGGCTGGGCTGGAATCTGCTGCAGCCATTTCAGAAAGCTTTCAGAAAACGTTCACGGTTGTTAAAGGACGCCGGCGCCCGGTCGGAGGCCTAATGGCTGTGTGATTGACGGCCGTTCGGCTTGCGGTGAATCGACATTCTACGCAGGCCCGATGAGCGTCGCAAGCTCAGGAGGAGCGCTGAAATGCCAAGACTGACCCCCGACCAAAGCTTCTACCCGTCGCCCAGCATGGCCATGGCCGCCGAGCCGGAGAAGCTCGCGTATGTCGCCATGCTCAACCCCGACCCGCGGAAGTCCGATGCGCTGGCGGTCGTGGACCTCGATGCCGCGTCCGCCGGCTACGGACAACTGATCGGCCAGGTGGACATGCCTGGAACGGGCGACGAACTGCACCACTTCGGCTGGAACGCCTGCAGCTCGTGCCTCTGCCCCTACTCGCCGCACCCGCACATGGAGCGGCGCTACCTCGTCGTGCCCGGCATGCGTTCGTCGCGCATCCACATCCTGGACACCAAGCCCGACCCGCGGAAGCCGCACCTCGTGAAGGTCATCGAGGGCGAGGAGATCGCCAGGCGCACGGGATACAGCCGTCCTCACACGTCTCACTGCGGCCCCGATGGCATCTACATGAACGCGCTCGGCGCCGCCGATGGCGGAGGCCCCGGCGGGATCTTCATCCTCGACGCCGAGACGTTCGACATCCGCGGACGCTGGGAGGCCGAGCGTGGACCGCAGCACCTCGCCTACGACTTCTGGTGGCACCTCGGTCACGACACCATGATCACCAGCGAATGGGGCACGCCGAACATGGTGGAAGCCGGGGTCAACCCTGAGTTGCTCCTCGCTGGCAAGTACGGCCACGCGCTGCACGTGTGGGACCTCCGCACGCGCACGCACCAGCAGATGCTCGACCTCGGCGCCGAACAGCAGATGGTGCTGGAGCTGCGCCCGGCCCACAATCCGACAGAGACGCTACGGCTTCGTCGGCGTCGTGACGTCGCTCAAGGATCTCTCGTCCTCGATCTGGCTGTGGTATCGCGAGGGGAACAACGGCAGCAGCCAGTGGAAGATCCGGAAGGTGATCGAGATTCCGGCGCAGCCGGCCAGCGGCTGAGCAGCTGCCCGACCTGCTGAAGGGCTTCGGCGCGGTGCCGCCGCTCGTCACCGATATCAACCTGTCGCTCGACGATCGCTTCCTCTACGTCTCCTGCTGGGGCACGGGTGAGCTGCGCCAGTACGACGTGTCCGATCCGTTCAGCCCGGTGCTCACCGGCAGCGTCCGCATCGGCGGCATCGTCGACCGGACGGCGCACCCGAAGCAACCGCACAAGGCGTTGAATGGCGGGCCGCAGATGGTGGAGGTCAGCCGCGACGGGTCGCGCGTGTACGTCACCAACTCGCTGTATCGGACCTGGGATGAACAGTTCTATCCCGACGGCATCCGCGGCTGGATGGCGAAGCTCGATGCCAGGCCGAACGGCGGCCTCGCGCTCGACGCGAACTTCCTGCTCGAGACCGACGGGCTGCGGCCGCACCAGGTGAGACTCCAGGGCGGCGATGCCTCGTCCGACTCGTACTGCTTCGCGTGAGGTCGATCATGGAAACGATGAACTGGTCGTGGCGGGCCTCCTGGCGCTCGGCGCGTTCCACGGCGTCAATCCCGGCATGGGCTGGCTGTTTGCGGTCGCGCTCGGCATGCAGGAGCGCTGCCGCACCGCCGTCTGGCGGGCCATGCTGCCTCTCGCGTTGGGGCACGCGCTGGCCATTGCCGCGGCCGTCGCCGTGGCGATGCTGGCGGGTACCGTCGTGCCGCTGCGGGCTCTCCAGTGGGGAGTTGGCCTCGTGCTGCTGGCTCTGGGAATCTCGCGATTCTTCCGGCACGGACACCCGCGCTGGGTCGGCATGCAGGTGGGCCTGAAGGATTTGACCGTCTGGTCGTTCCTCATGGCCTCCGCCCACGGCGCGGGCCTGATGGTGCTGCCGCTCGTACTGGGCGGGGCGGTGGCCCCGCACGGCATGACCCACGCGGCGCACGCAGGGGGATGTCGGCGACGTGGGCGACGCTCGTCCACAGCGCCGGCTACCTCTCGGTCAGCGCCGTTCTTGCGCTGGTCGTGTTCGAGAAGCTCGGGGTGGGGCTGCTGCGCAAAGCGTGGCTCAATCTCGACTTGGTGTGGGCAATCGCGCTGGTGGCGACGAGCGTCGCAACGCTGGTGATGGCGTAACGTACCGGCCGTCCTGCTCAGGACGGCCGGGCTCGAGGCTTGAACGATTGCGATAGACTGTGCGTCAAAGAACATCACATGCCAGGTACATCGTCCGGAGGGTGGCTCCGCCGGCTCCTTTCACCGGGCATACGGCTTGCTGGTTGGCTTGGCGGACGCGAATCGGCGTGGGTGCGCGTGCCGATGCGTGTGCCGGCCAGCGTATTCGGGCCGGGCTCGCGGCACCCGTTCGCGGAGTATTTCGAAGGCGGGAGCGGCGTGCCCGTGCGGTCCATCGACGATATCGTGGCCTTCCTCCAGACGTGCGAGTACGTCACCGACCCTGAGCTCTTTCACGAGCCGGACTTTTGGCAGCATCCCACCGCCTTCGAAAAACTGCGCCGCGGCGATTGCGAGGACTTCGCGCTGTGGGCCTGGCGCAAGCTGGCCGAGCTCGACATCGACGCCGAGTTTTGTGTGGGCCGCGTGCTCTGCGACGACCATCCGGAGATCGATCGCCAACACGCCTGGGTGGTCTATCGCGTCAACGGGACCGAGTTTCTCTTCGAGCCGGCCGCGCGGACACCGTCGCGAATGATTCGCCCGCTCGCGGACGCGATGGCGGCGTACGTGCCGCACTTTGCCGCGAACCATCGGTTCGATACAAGCGCCTTCGAGGGATGTGCGTGGGATTCGCGCCGGATCAGCCTGAGCCGCCGCGATTCGCCGCGCGCGGCCTGCCCGCCCGGGCTCGGCGAGACTAGTGGCCCGTCCACGCTGATCGAGGACCAGATCGCGGGCGCGGCGCCGGGATGGCAAGGCGGGACGACCGAGAATACCGGGAGTATTTGAGGGAGGAGCAACGCGGCCAGCCGGGATGCCCCGCCCGCGAGGTGGTCCTCGATCAGCGGGGACGGGCCACTAGGTCCGCATAGATCCTCGATCGAGGACCAGAAGCTTCATTCCCGCCGAAGTCGGCCATTCTCCATGCCTCGCATCGGAGTACCGTTAGCAGGTATGAACATCAGATCTGCCTGCTGGTTCGGCTGCGCGACGATTCTGGCCCTGGCCGCGGTCCCTCTGTCGGCGCACGACTTCTGGCTGAGCGCGTCGAACTGGTTCCCCGAGCCCGGGTCGCCGTTCGCGATCTCGGCCGGCGTCGGCGAGCGCTTTCCGGCACGAGTGGATTTCAAGACGCCGACGAACTGGTTCGACGACTGGCGGGTCATCGGGCCGTCCGGCGAGGTGCGCGTCTCGAGGACGTTCGCACGGCGCGATCTGGCGATGGTCGCCGACGTCACATTGCCGGGCACGGGCGCGTTTCTGGCCGTCATGAGGGTCGCGCCGCGCACGACCGACATGAAGGCGGACGAGTTCAACGACTATTTGAAGGAAGAAGGGCTGATGGACGCGCTCGCCGAGCGGCGGGGACTCGGCGAAGCCAACCGGCCGGCGAGGGAGAGATATTCGCGGTACGCGAAGCTGGCGATTCGCAACGGGGACGGCAGCGGGGCGCACCTGACACGGCCAGTCGGCGTGAAAGCGGAGCTCGTGCCGGCCGCCGATCCGACATCTCTGCGTTCAGGCGAGACGCTCACCCTGCAGCTGCTCGTCGATGGCAGGCCGGTGCCAAACGCCGCGGTGTTCGCAGCCGTCGACGGCGGATCCTTCCCGCGCCAGACCGATGCCGCGGGCCGGGTGACGTTCACCATCGACCGCGAGGGCGAGTGGCTGGTAAAGACCGTTCATATGCAGCGGCTGTCCAAGACGTTTCCGCCCGGCCCGGATTGGGAGAGCTACTGGGTCACCCTCGCGTTCCGCGTCGGATCAGGCCGGCCTCGCGATTAGGACCCCGGTTACTGTGCCTGCCTGAAGCGCTGCGAGGTTTCGACGTGAACGGTCGGCGCCTTGGCTGGTCGTGACGCGATCACAGCGGAGACGAGCAGCGCCGCGCCGACGACCGAGGCGGCGCCGAGGAGCGTAAAGCCGTAGGCCCACCCCACTCGCGCCCACGGCCAGGTGCGCGGGCTGCGCCAGTCGCGCCCGAACGAGTCGTCCAGCAGCTTCAGGAAGTCGTCGGTGATCGGCTTCGGCGCCACCGCGCTCCACAACTCCCACAGGAGCCATGCCGCGACCGCGACCAGCAGCAGGCCACACCAGGCGTTCAACACGACGTTCAGCGTGCCCGCCTGGTAGGCGACGCGTTCACAGGGCTGAGCGACCGGCGGCACGGCGTAGCAGTTCGTGAAATCGAACACGGTGACGATGTTGTCGGGAGCGGTGGCGATGAGCCGCGTGCCGAAACCGAGCGCGCCGCACACGAGCATGCCCATCCAGAATTCCCACACGGCAAGCCTGATCCAGGCCTCCATCGAATCCGGTGGAATCGTCAGCGTGTGCCGCCTCCAGGGACTCATCTCGGGCAATACGGATCGCGCCATCTCCTAGCTCCATCTCCTTCGCGGGCGGTTCTCGCGGGGCGCCGCGCCCGGCTCCTCGATCGTAATCACGTTGTTGGCGCCACGATTTCCCCACGGCGGCGGCGCGCCGTCGCCGACCCGGATGGTGATGACCGGAAACGGCGGAACCTCTTGCGGCCACGGCGTGCGGCAGTCGCTGACGACGACCAGCAGGTCGATCGGCGCGACCTTTCGCTCGATGAACGCGCGCAGCCCGACGCCGATGTCCGTGCCACCGCCGCCATACAACTCGATCTGCGTACTCGCGAACGCCTTCCTCGTCTCGTGCACGGCCGCGTCGCAGCACGCGACGACCACGTCGGCGCCGTAGCCGAGTTGGCGCGTCAAACCTCCCAACTCCGAGACGGCTCTCGCCAGCTGCGTGTCTCCCATCGAGCCGGATGTGTCGATCAAGAAACCCGGCCTCGGCCGCGGCTGGTAGAAGCTGGCCATGATGAATTCGCCGTAGCAGGCCTGCCGGCGATGCGGCCGCCTGTAGGTGCGGTCGTAGCGGCCGAGCGTGCTGTCGCGCAAGGCTCGCCGCACCGCGTGGCGGAGAGTGGCCATGTAGTCGACCTTCGGCGCGAGCGTCGCGCGGGCCCAGCGGCGCCAGGCGAGCGGGACGTCGCCAGGGAAATGGGACTTCTCGTCGATGCGCCGCGCCACCTCGCGCCGCACGAGCTCGGCCTTGATCCTGTCCACACCCGGCACTCCACCGTCAGCCCCGTCGTCGCCCGGCAGCTCCCAGAATCGCCGTTCGCCGTGCGCACCAGACCCGCAGTCCGTGCGCGCTCCTGATCATCGTCGGCCAGCGCGCGTCTGTCCGCTGGTGGCGGAGCCGGCAGCTGCGTGTAGTAGCTCTCGGCGTTGTTCCCACTCTCCAGTCCATACTTGCCGGGCAGCGGCGGATCGCCTGGCAGCGGCAGTCCCTCGGCCTGGAGATCGTCGTTGATTTCGCAGTCGCCGGCGGTGTTCCAGCGCCGGTGGTCGCTGATGCCTGCGGCCTTCTTTCGTCCCTCGTGGTCGCGCAGGAGATGGCTGACCTCGTGGATGAGCAGGCTCGCGTTCTGCTCGACGGTGTGGGTCGCGACCCAGGCATGGTTGTAGTACAGCCGCCAGTGCGAATCCACGGCCATGCTGCCAATCAGATCGGTCTCGACTGGAACGAGGCTGAAGAGCGCCGGCGCGAAGTAGCTGCGCTGATGCGCCGCGCGCACGCGCGCGGCCTGCAGCGCGCGCGAGTACCCGTCTGCCTTCTCATCGGCGCGAAACAGATCGAAGAGCCTGATTCCCACGTCACTCCCTCGGAACCAGCTTGGCCATCTTCATCAGCTCGTAGAACGGACGGCACTCCTCGGGCAGCTTGATCGGGCCTTCGGGACGGTTCCTCTTGTCGCACAGCGTGCGCGCCGCCGCCGCGGGGATGTCCGCGTTCTTCCTGCACGCGACGCCAAGCGCAATCATCGCCGCTTCCCATCGCTCCGGCGTCTTGTGGTTGAGCACGGCGCCCGCGAGCGAGTAGCAGATCGCATACGCGCGATCGACGCGATCGGGCAGCACGAACCGGCGCGGATCTCTCAGGATGTCCTCGGGATCCGGCAGGTTCAACGTCTCGCGGTACTCGAGGAACGGCAGCGCCTGGTCGCCCACGAGGCCGGCGAGCGCCGGGCCTTGAAGCAGGCGATTGCCCGGAGACACGGCTTCGATGGCCGCCAGCAGCCGGGACGCCAGATACCAGGTGCGGCCCGACGGCCACGGACCGCTTCGCCGCGCCGGATCGTCGGGCGGCGCCATCCAGGCATCACGCCCCGCGGCCCTCACGTACGCCGCGATCATCGCGCGCTGAGAATGATGATGCGTGTGCAGGTAGTCGGCCGGCAGGATCGGCAGATCGCTCGGCGCCGGGAAGTCGCTCAGCATCATGTCGCACCACGTTTCGTGGTCCATCGGAAACTCGCCGTGCCACAGGCGATTCGCCATCGGCGGCTGAATCTCCTGTCCGCCGGCAGCCCATTCGACGGCGTTGCTGGCGCACAAATAGACGACGCCGCCCTTGCCCGGCTCGTAGTTCGGCAGCGAGAGCTCACCGCAGACGTTCTCGGTCAGCAAGCGCAACATCGCCGCCTGGGTCGTCGGGGGAACGGTGGTGAGCTCGTCCAGAAAGACGACCACCATGTAGCCGTCCTCGGCGAGGCGTTGCGCGTCGCGCGCCCATGCCATGGGCAGCAGCCGCACGCCTTCAGGCGTCGAGACCGGAAAGCCGCCGAAGTCCTGTGGCTCCCGAATGGAGCCGATCAGGATGAAGACCTTGCACTTCAGTCCCGACCGTGCGAATCCGGCCTCGAGACTCTTGGTGAACTCGGTCTTGCCGACGCCGGGAAAGCCGGTCATGTGCATCGGGATGCGAGCCTGCAGGCCGATCGCGATCAATTGGACGAAGTGTCTGAATTCCATGTCTGAGGTCAACGAAATTACTGGCTGTCTGCCAACAGATCGCGATCATGCGTCGGCCTCCACACGGGCCCGCGGCTCCGCACGGACGGTTAGACACCTGAATTGAGTATACGGGTCAAGTCTGTGTCCCCATCGCAAGAAGGCGGCCCGAAGTGGCCGCACGTCATGGCGTCCGGCCCACCCCACTGAATGTCTGATAGGTCGTATATCCGCCAGACAGATTCCGGCATCGATACCCGTGCTGCGCCAGGAACCGCGTGGCAAAGTACGATCGCTGTCCCACGCCGCAGTAGGTCCAGATCTCTCGATTCGGCGGCAGCTCGGCGTAGCGGTCGCGCATCTGCGAGAGCGGTAGATTGATCGCATTCGGCATGTGCGCCTCTGCGAATTCGTCGGGTTCACGCACATCCACCAGCAACGCATCGGTGCGATCGAGCGCCAGCCAGTCTGCCACGGGCATGTCGCCGTTCAGCACGTTCTCGGCCAGCATCCCTGCGAGGTTGACGGGGTCTTTCGCCGCGCCGAACTGCGGGGCATAGCACAGTTCGGCCTCGGCCAGGTCGTGCACGGTGCCATGAAATTGAATCGCGGTCGCAATGACATCGATGCGCTTCTCCACGCCCTCGAGTCCTATCGCCTGCGCGCCGAGGATGCGGCCGTCTGGAACGGAGAACAGCAGCTTGAGATGAATCGGGCGCGCGCCCGGGTAGTAGCCGGCATGGTGGCCCGGATGGAGGTACACCTTCTCGAAATTCGCCACGCCGGCGCGCCGCAGTCCCTTCTCGCTCGCGCCGGTGGACGCCACCGTCAGGCCCAGCACGCCCACCACCGCCGTCGCCTGTATCCCCCGAAACTGCGTCGCACGTCCGGCGATGGACTCGGCCGCCACGCGCCCCTGGCGATTCGCCGGGCCCGCGAGCGGCAGCACCGTGTCCTGCCCCGTTACGACGTCCGGCACTTCGACGACGTCGCCGACCGCCCAGATGTACGGATCTGAGGTACGCATCTGCGCATCGACGACGATGCCGCTGCGCGAACCGATCTGGACGCCGGCCGCCTTGGCCAGCCCGATCTCGGGTCGCACGCCGATGGCGAGGACGACGAGATCGGCGGGAAAACTGGCGCCGCTCTCGGCGACCACGATCAAGCGGCCGTCAGCCCCCTTGTCGATACGGGCCAGGCCGTCGCCGAGATGAAGCTGCACCCCCTTCGCAATCAAGTGCTGCATCAGTGGGACCGCAACCTCAGGATCGAGCGGGGGCATGACCTGCGGCAGCTTTTCCAGCACGGTCACGGAGAGTCCGCGATGGATCAGGTTCTCGACCATCTCCAATCCGATGAATCCGCCGCCGACGATGACTGCGGTGCTGGCGCGGCGATCGGCAATCCAGGAACGGATGCGGCGGGAGTCTGGGATGTTGCGCACCGCGAAGACGCCAGGGAGATCCACTCCCGGCAGTTGGGGGCGGATTGGCGCCGCTCCTGGTGACAGCACCAAGGCGTCGTAGCGCTCGATGCGAATATCGCCGGTGTGGAGATCGCGCACGCTGATCGTGCGCGCTGGGCGGTCGATGCCGATGACGTCGGTGTTCACGTGCACGTCGACATTGAATCGCCCGCGAAACATCGCGGGCGACGCGACCAGCAGCGATTGCTCGTCGGCAATGACGTCGCCGACATAGTATGGCAGTCCGCAGTTTGCGAAGGCGACGTAGGGCCCGCGATCGAAGACCGCGATCTCCAGCGACTCGTCCAGGCGCCGGAGCCGCGCGGCGCACGACGCGCCGCCGGCCACGCCGCCGACAATCAGAATGCGGCGAGCGCGGCCGGAGCGGCGCGAGTGCGTCGTCGGCGCAGAACCAGCTTCAGCGTCATCGCTCATCGGAACTCCAATCGACATCGATCACGTGACTTCATCATTGTGTGCCAGGGTTGCGCCGATGATCGCCTGGGTGGTACTGCCGTTACTACATGGGGCGCCGGACGGCCGACGACCGACGGCAGATCAGGCGTTGGCGGGCGATTGCGCGGCACGTGGCCGCGGTTCGGAAACACCGCCAGAAGGGCGATCATGCGTGCCGCCGACAGCAGCGGCAGGCACTGCTGCACTGGGCGTACGACAGCCGCGAGCTCTAGCGCCGGACCGCGATGAACGACGCATCCACGACGGAGCCGTCTGCTCCTATCTACGGCTCTGTCGGCTCCTGGAGGAGCCGCTCGATCAAATCGCGCTCTTCCCGCTTCAACCGCACATGCTCGTCGCCGGTCGCCGCACTCGCGAACCCGGCGTGCACGCGCCTGACGCGTCCGTCGCGTCCCAGGATGATCGTCGTCGGAAAGACGGCGAAGTTCACCAGCTGCGGCAACTTCCCCGCCACCTCGGAGACGTCGTTGGTGCCCGGCACGAGAATCGGATATTCGACGCCGTAGCGCCTGATAAAGGAGAGGACACGCGGGCGGGCGACTGACAGCGTGGCGTCGTTCTCGAAGAACAGGCCGACGATCTCGAGGCCCTTCGCATGGAATTCCCTGTAGAGCTCCATGAGAAACGGCACCTCGTCGTGGCAATTCGCGCACCAGGTGCCACCGATGGTCAACACGACCACCCGGCCTTGAAATATCGGGTCCGTGTCCCTGACCATCTTCCCGTCAAGATCCGGTCCGAAAAAACGAAAGCGCTCCGTCGGATCCGTCACGCTGGTGAAGCGCGACAGGTCGGGCGGCTCGGGGATGCCTTTCGCGCGGGCTTCGTTCGTGCGCGCGGCGCGATAGGTGAACCTTCGATCGAGCGTCACGCTGAGCGTGCCGTCGGCCTCGAGCTGGGCTTCGAAGAGCAGCGGCCGCTCACCGGCGAAGTGGCTCATCACCAGCCGGCCGTCTGTCCAGTGGCCGACCAGCGTCCCGGTGTCGCCCGACGTTCTCAGAATCGCGCCCGAGACTTCGGGGCCGGATTGCCGAAGGTACAGCCGCCATGACACGTCGAGCTTCGACCCGTCGTCGGCGGTTCGATACATGGCCCAGTTGCCCTCGACCCGAGGGACCTCGCCCGTTGTCAGCGGCACGGAGGCAAATCGTCGCGCCCGAAATTCCTGCGGTCGCGCGTTGACGCGTTTGTTGCGATACGTGCCGCGGAGCTCGTCGCCCTCGAGCGTTGCTTCGAGCGTCGTGTTGAGGAAATCCCAGTCGAGCCTCAGCGTGCCGTTTTCGACGCTCCCCGACGTCGAGCCCACCTTGCGATCGCCCTCAAAGAAGAAGCCTTCGACGTGGCCTTCGTTCTGCGCGATCTCGAAGCGGAACGGAACATCTACGTTGTTGGCAACGATGACCGCGTCCCACAACCCGGACGCCGTCCGCGCAGGCGTCCGGGAGCACCCGGCCCCGAGGGCGGCGAGCGTGAGCGCGCAGGCGACGGTGGAGGTACGGAGCCTAGCGCACATCGTCTCGCGCTAGTGTAGTGCCCCACGCATGTTCGTGTCGCACGCCCTCGCCGCCGGCGGCCTGCAGTTCATCAGGCTGCCGGGCGGCTGGACAGGGGAGGTTCATCCGCCGAAGTCGCAGTTCCTGATCTGCCTGGAGGGCCACCTCGAGGTCGCGGTCAGCGACGGCGAGAAACGGTCGTTCGGGCCCGGCGCCTGTGTCCTGATGGAAGACGTCGACGGGAAGGGCCACCGCAGCCACGTGCGCAGCGGACGCGACTGTCTGGCGGCCATAGTCCCGATCGATTGACGCTCCCACGGCGATACCGCCAAAAGGCGCCGGAAGTACGCCGAGGCCCAGCCGACGTATCTGTGGATTTTTCCTCGCTCCGTTGGAGTTTTTCCCAAATCGCCGCGCTGGCCCACGCCGAATCCGTCTGCTTGGGGCCCGATTGCTGTCGGCCCCGACTTTGCGTTCTTTTTACGCGGTCCACTTCATTCGAAAGTTGGGTCGACTTGTAAAGGATGGTTTCCATGAACATCAAAGCTGTTGGATTTCTCGTCGGCGTCACCTCGTTGGCGTTCGTATTTGCGGCGGGCGACACCCTCGCGCAGGGGCGCGGGGGGCGAGGTCCCAATTACAACATGGCGGCCGAAATCACCGTCACCGGGACGGTGCAGGATCTGAAACCCGGCCCGCAACAGGGCATGCACGTCATGCTCAAGACAACGGACGCGGTGCTGGAACTCGCCCTCGGTCCGTCTTGGTACCAAACAGAGAAGAGGTACGAGATCGCGAAGGGCGATCAGATCACCGTCATCGGCGCGAAGAGCACGGTCGACGGCCATGATCTGCTGCTCGCGCGCGAAATCAAGAAGGGTTCCGAGACGATGACCTTCCGCGACGCCAAAGGCTTCCCGATGTGGGCCGGCCGCGGTCGCCAGTAGCGAATTCTGGGGCCTGACGTAAACTCTGATTGCCGTCCCTGCCCGGCGGCAATCGTGATGCGTATCGAGCGCCGGGAGTCTGATGAAACCCTGCGACTGCCGTGACCGCCACGTGCCACGCCGCGTCGTCCTCACGGGCGGTCCTGGAGCGGGCAAGACGGCCGTGCTGGAGCTCATTCGGCTGTTCTTCTGCGAGCACGTCAAGACACTCCCGGAAGCCGCCGGCATCGTTTTCGGCGGTCGCTTCCCGCGCAGCGATTCCCCGCCGTTGCGTCAGGCGGCACAGCGTGCGATTTACCACATCCAGCGCGAGCTCGAGTCGGTCGCCGACACCGAGAACGCCGCTGTGGTGCTGTGCGACCGGGGCACGGTGGATTGCGCGGCCTACTGGACTCGGGGAGGGCGACCTCTTTTCGGCCGTGGGCACCACGCGTGCCGATTGAAGTGGCGCGTTACGACGCCGTCATCCACCTGCGCACACCGACGTCGCCCGACGCCTACAATCGCGACAACCCGCTGCGCCTCGAGTCCATCGAGGAGGCGGCGGCGATCGATGCGCAGATCACCGCGCAGTGGTCCGAGCATCCGCGCCGCTTCGTCGTGGAGCCGACGGAGGATTTCCTGCACAAGGCCGCAAGAGCCCTGGCGCTGCTGAGAAGCGAGGTCCCCGAGTGCTGCCGTCATCACGTTCGCGCGCTTCTTCTGGGACGACGGGGCGAGCGCGGAGCCGGGCCCTGACTGGGTGCCCCGTAGTCCGTCTCGTTGAACGAGGACCAGATCGCGAACGCGGCGCCATGGCGAGAGCGGACGTCGAGCATCGGGAGGCGAGACGCAGACACTCGGCCTGCCCGCAGCGAGGTCGGTCCTCGATTCCGTGGACGGGCCGTTGTCCACCGGGAGTCGTTCGCGCACGCGAGCGCCGTCGACGAGCGTGTCGCCGGGATGGAGAATCACGCGAGCGCCTTCGGCGAGCCCCGAGATCACTTCCGCGTACTGACCCGTCTGGTGTCCCAACTCGACGAGGGTCCGCCGCGCCCGGCCGCCGATCGATCACGTACACCGCCCATTGCTCGCCATGGCGGAACAACGCGCTCGTCGGCACCTTCACGACATTCGGCGATTCCCAGATGACCACGCGGACCTCGACTCGATAGCCGTCGCCGAGCGACGCCCTTGCCGCGGGTGAGGGCTCGACGAAGTCGAGCACGACGTTCACGCGCTGTTCTTCGACGCCGAGCGCCGAGATCTTCATGAAGCCCGCCGGCTCGATCCGTCGGACTCGCGCCTCCAGCGGTTTCTCGCCGCCCCATTGCTCGACGAATGGCTCGCGCACCCGGCCTTCACGCGGACCGCGTCCGTGGACAGCAGGTCCGCCACGATTTCCAGCCGCCCGGGTCGCCGATCTCGACGAGCGGGTCGCCGGCCGGCACGAACGTCTCGCTTTCTCGAAGGCGTTTGAGCACGACGCCGTCGACCGGCGCCGTCACGCTCACCACGCGGCCGGGCGCCTCGAGCGTCGACGGCGCCAGACGCGCCTCCGCCACGCTGCAGCTCCGACGTGGCCGCGCGAACCGCGAACGCGGCGGCGTTGACGGTTTCCTGGGCGACACGGACGTCCGCCTCGTGCGCCTCGAGCTCCTGTTTGGCGACGACGCGATCTTCGGCAAGCGCCCGGATGCGGGCGAGATCCCGCCGGGCCTGGTCCAGCGTCGCCTTGGCACGCTGTTCTTCCGCGCGCGCCCGGCCGAGCGCGGCCCTGGCGCTCTCGACGCCGGCCTCCGCCTCGGCCCGGGTTCGCGCATCGAGCAGCGGCGGCGCTTCCGCGCGCACGCGCGCCACCACCTGGCCGCGTGTCACGCGATCGCCGGGCTCCAGCTCGATCCGAAGCACCCGGCCGGACACGGGGGCGGACACGATGAATCGATCGCGCACGCGCGTCACGCCTTCTTCGTCGACCGTGACGACCAACGGCCCGCGCGAGACGGACGCGACATCGACCTGGAACGTCGTCGGCCACAACACGACGGCGATCAGGCCGGCGATGACGGCGGCTGAACCAAGAACGCGACGGTTGGCGAGCAGGCGCAGCATCGTCGTCACTCCCGCGTCTTGAGGACCGCCACCAGATCGAGACGGTCGAGCCGCCGCCTGACGAGCAGACCGGACACGACCGCCGCCGCGATGACGACCAGAAACGACCACGCGATCGTCGCCGGCGACGTGACGAACGACAGCCGGTACACCTCGTTGTTGAAGGCCGTCATGATCACCTCGCCCAACACGTAGCCGATGACGGCGCCGACCGGAAGCGCCAGGACCGTGAGCACGGCCAGCTCGCCGAGCAGGATCAGCGAGATCTCGCCGCGCGTGAATCCCAGCACGCGCAGGCTCGCCAGCTCGCGCTCCCGCTCGGAGAGCGAGACGCGCGCCGAGTTGTAGACCACGCCGAACGCGATGATGCCGGCGAACATCACGTTGAGAAAGATCTGCAGGTACATGTTCTCCGCCATCGTGTCGCGGAAATTCTGGAGCGTGACCGCCGTCAGGGCGACGCCGGCGATGGCCGGCAGCGCCTTCACGGCCGCGTAGAAGCGCCCAATCGCGGCCGGGTCGAGCGTCACGGCGGCGCCGGTGATCACCCCGCCTTCGTGGAGCATCGCCCGAAGCGCGTCGATCCGCATGTAGGCCTGAAGCCCGACGCTGTCGTCGACGAGCGTCACGACCGGGATCTGCCGCACGAACCGCATCCCCTCGAGCACCTCGACCTGTATCAGGTCGCCGGGCGAGACATCGAGGATCCGGCCGAGCATCGTCGAGAACACGAGTCCGTCGGCCGGAAGCGACATCACGCGACCGCTCCGGCTCACGATGCGGTTGAGGCGCGGCGTCTCCGGCAGCCCGGTCAGGGCGAGCGTGCGCGACCGATGGCCGGCCCGCAGGCGAACGGGCACGCTGCGGATCGGCTCGACGTCCATGACGCCCGGCAGATGTTCGACCGAGGACATGGCACGAGGCGACCGGGGTTCCACGAAGGTCACCATCGCATCCTGGCGCATGCCCATGACGAACTGCTCGTTGAGCAGCACGTTCATGACGTCGACGAAGGCCAGGCCCACGAAGAGCACGGCCACGGCGAAGGCGATGCCGATCACCGACGTCGCCGACCGCAGGGGCTGACGTTCGAGATTGCGCAGAATCATCCGCGTCGCCGGCGTCATGCGGACATGCCGCCACACGCGCTCGACGACACTGCGACGATACCGGGCTGGCGTCTCCGGACGCATCGCTTCCGCCGGCGGAATGCGCACCGCGCGCCGCACCGCCGACTGCGCGCCCACCGCCGCGACCGCGAGGCTGACGATCACCGACAGGACGGCGACGCCGACCGAGAGATGGAAATCGAGGGCCGGGAACCGGAAGAACTCGTTGTAGAGGCCAATCATGCTCGAGCCGAGCCAGGCGCCGGCCGCGACGCCGGCCAGCGCGCCGGATCCGGCGATCACGAGCGCCCACTTGATGTAGTGCCAGGCCAGCTCCCGATTCGAGTAGCCGAGCGCCTTGAGCGCGGCGATCTGCGGGCGCTGCAGGGACAACGCGCGCGTCAGCGCGACGTTCAGGATGAAGGCCGCGACGCCGAGGAAGATGAGCGGCGTGATGAAGCCGAAGGTCTGGAGCTGCCGCAGCTCGTTGTCGAGCATCCAGGCGGACATCTGAACGGATCGCGGTATCGCGCCAAAGCCGCCGTAGGCCTCGAGCAACCCGTCGAGCCCGGCGATGACATCGGCGGTATTGGCTCCTCGCGCGGTCGCGATCGACACATCGTTGAAGCCGCCTTCCATGTTGAAGGCCGATGCGAGGGCGCGGCGGCTCATCCAGAAGATCCCGAACTGCCGCTTGTCCGGAAAGATCGCGCCCGGCCGGATCGTATAGACGTATTCGGGCGACAGCGCGATCCCGACGATCGTCAGCCAGCGGCGGCGTCCGTTGATGATCGCCGCGACGCGGTCGCCGGGATTGAAGCCGTGCGCGTCGCAGAAGATCTCGCTCGCGAGCACCTCGTCCGGACGCGTGGGATCGAGCCACCGTCCCCGGCGCAGGTACACGTCGTTCAGCGCCGGGCGGCCGCGGTCGGGCACCGAGATCAGCCGTCCGATGGCCGGCTCCGCCATCCCCGGCACGTCGAGCGTGACATCGGCGACCACACGCGTGGAGACGGCCTCGACGCCGGGCAGCGCCGCGATGCGCGGCTCGAGGCTCGACGGGGCGCGCTTGAGCGACGCGAAGACGTCGGCAAACCGCGCGGAATCGTAGTAGGCGGCGCGCGTGCGCTGGAGCGAGTCGAAGTTCGACAGGTACATGACGAACATCGCCACGCCCGCCGCGATGACCGAGGCGATGGCCAGCGACTGCCCCTTCATCGCCCACAGATCGCGAATCAGTTTCCGATCCAGCGCGCGAAGCCTCGCGGGCATCGTCACCATTGGAGCTCCTGCGCGGTGATCTTGGCTGGCGTTCCGCTCGACGCTGGCCACCTGGCCGTCCGCGAGCCGAACGACCCGATCCGCCATGCCCGCAATCGCGGCGTTGTGGGTGATGACGACGGTCGCGGTGCCGAGCTCGCGGTTCACGCGCGCGAGCGCCTCGAGCACGACGATGCCGGTCGTGATGTCGAGCGCGCCGGTCGGCTCGTCGCAGAGCAGCACGTCGGGCCGCTTCACGATGGCGCGGGCGATCGCCACGCGCTGCTGCTCGCCGCCCGAGAGCTGCGCGGGAAAGTGATCGAGACGATGGTCGAGGCCGACCATCCCGAGGGCCTGTTCCGCCGTCATCGGGTGTTCGACGATCTCGGTGACGAGCGTCACGTTCTCGCGCGCCGTGAGGCTCGGGATCAGGTTGTAGAACTGAAACACGAATCCGACGTGGGTCCGGCGATACTCGGTGAGCTGCGCGTCGTTCGCGGACGTCAGATTGTGGTCCTTGTAGACGACGTCGCCCGAGGTCGGCACGTCCAGGCCCCCGAGGATGTTGAGCAGCGTGGACTTCCCCGATCCGGACGGACCGAGCAGGACCACGAACTCGCGCGGAAAGAGGTCGAAATCGACACCGCGGAGCGCCTGGACGGTGACCTCGCCCATCTGATACACCTTCGTCAGCGCGCGCGCCGCGAAGACGGGGATGTTCGGCGCATCAGGCATTGAAGGGCACGTCCCGCGTCAAGGCTAGCCTTAACTAACTTGCCGCGCCAGCAGTCTGGTTGGCCAGGTAGTTCTGCAGACCCATCTGCTCGATCTGGGCGCGCTGCATCTCCGCCCAGTCCGCGTGGCCCTCTTCCATCTTGAGGATCTGAAGCAACAAGTCACCCGTGGCTTGATCGCCTCGGCATGGTGCATCTCGTCTCTCGCCTGGCCCTCGATGGCTTTGTGAAGCTTGTCGTAGCCCCAGCTGTCGCACATCTCGGAGTGCACCATGTACTGACTGATGGCGGTGAGCTCGTCCGCCAGGAGTTGATTGAGGACTGTCAGCAGTTTCTCGTTGCCTTTCATCGTCCGCCTCCATGTTGCGAAGTCGACCACTCGTATCCGACGGCTCGCTGCGCGTCAGGTGCGCAGTCCGTGCACCTCATCGCGACGAAGAAAGGAAGCTCACGCCGGCCGCCACCAGCACGCTGACCGACAGAAGGGCGACCGAGGCCGGACCGGCTGGCAGGTCGAAGTAGAACGAGACCGCGAGCCCCAGGCACGGCAGCGCTGCACCCAGCCCGGTGGCCGTCACGAACGTCGCCCGCATGTTCGAGGTGACGAGCAACGCGGCCATCGCGGGAAGTGTCAAGAGCGCGAACGTCAGCAACGCGCCGACTTCATGGACGGCGGCCGCCGCCGCAACGCCCACCAGGAGATTCAGGCCGAGCGACCACAGGCGCGCGTTGACGCCGGCGACCTGCGCCGCTTCGGCATCGAAGGTGACGAGCAGAAAGCGTTGCGAGAAGAGCACGTGCGCCAGTCCGATGGCGAGCGCGACGATCACCAGGCCGACGGCATGGCTGACGCTGACGACGAGCAGATTGCCAAACAACAGGTGCAGGGCGTCCGCGTCGGGCGCTCCCGCGGCGGCCAGAACGAGCACGGGCGCCGACGAAGCGGCCGCATACGCCCACCCCATCAGCGACTCAGCCGACACCCGGCGCGGCCGCTGGACCAGCCCCAGCGCCAGCGCGGCGGCGACCGAGGCAGCGACCGAAGCAATCTCGGGAGACCAGTCGAAGGCTTCGGCCACCGCGGCTCCCACCGTCGCCGCATTCGCCAACACGAGACCGAGGAAGACCACCCGTCTGATGACGAGGTAGACGCCGATGATTCCCAGGGAGGCCCCCGTCGCAATCGCCGCGATCAGGGCCAGGCGCATGAACGCAGGTTCAAACATCGGTCGCATTCCGCCGGCCCACGACCAGCGTCCGCTGTCCGGCGACGACGGCCAGATGCACCGGCACCCCGTACAGCTCGGACAGGCGCTCTTCCCGGAGCACTTCGTCTGTGGTTCCGTGAAGGATCGTGTGCGTGCCCAACAGCATGATCGACGTCGCAAGATTGAGGACGATCGGCAGCACGTGGGTGACGATCAGCATCGTCACGCCCTTGGTTCGGTTCAGACTGCGAAGGAACTCGAGGATGGCTGCCTCGCTGGCCGCGTCCATCCCGGCCGTTGGCTCGTCGAGCACGAGCACGTCTGGATCGGCGGCGAGCGCCCGGGCCAGCAGGACGCGCTGTTGCTGTCCGCCCGACAGATTCCTGAAGAGCTGTTGGCTGAGCGGCTCGGCCCCAAGCAGGGCGAGCGCGCGAAGCGCCGCATCGAGATCCGTATGGTGCACGCGCTGAAAAGGCCCGGCCCTGGCGGTGCGTCCCATCAGGACCACTTCAAGCGCCGTGACGGGAAGGATCGTGTCGATGCGGTCGCGCTGCGGCACGTAGCTGATGGTCAGCCCGGCCTGTCGCTCCACGTGACCGTGTAGTGGCTTCAGTAGACCGAGGATCGTGCGCAGCAACGTGGTTTTGCCTGAGCCGTTCGGCCCCACGATTCCCAGGATCTCCCCGCGGTGCACGTCAAACGACACTCCCTCAAGGACGGCGTGCCGGTTGTATCCGAAACTCAACGTCCGCCCGGTCAAGATGGGATCGCTGTGTGTCATACGCTTTTCCCGCCGAGCGACAGGGCGGTGATGCAGCATAGACTAGTTCCTATCGGCTCTGGGGGCTCCGGAATCGCGCGATGACTACCGAACCGGTCGCGGGCGGCTCGTAGCCGCTCGCCGCTCAGTTCAGCCTCGCATGCCCGCGACCCCGCGCACGCAACTGCCGCCCCGCCTGCTGCCGGTCCTCTACTTCGGGGTCGCGCACCTCGCGTTTGCGCTGGCGTGCCTGGCGGTTGCGCTCGATCCGCGCGGCGTGTCCGGTTTCTTCTACCACTCGCGGATGCTGGCGATTGTCCACCTGGTGACGCTTGGCTGGATTACCGCCTCCATCCTCGGTTCGCTCTACGTCGTCGGGCCGATCGCCTTGCGCGTGTGGATCCCGGCCACGTGGCTCGACTACACCGCCTTCGCCTTCGTCCTCATCGGGATCGTCGGCATGGTGGCGCACTTCTGGATCCAGGAGTACGGCGGCATGGCGTGGTCGGCCATCACGGTCGGCGCGGGCATCATCCTGGTCGGCGTTCACGTCGCCCGGCGCCTGCGTCAGGCGTCGCTGCCGCGTGCCATCAGCGCGCACATCATGCTCGCGTTTCTCAACATTCTCGCCGCCGCCACCCTCGGCGTGCTCATCGGATTCGACAAGGTCTATCATTTTCTGCCGGGATTCGTGCTCGCCAACGTCTTCGCGCACGCTCACCTCGCGGCGCTCGGTTGGGCCACGATGATGGTGATCGGCGTCGCGTATCGACTGCTGCCGATGATTCTGCCCTCGGCCATGCCCGGCGGACCGCGTCTGTGGCCGAGCGCGGTTCTTCTTCAAACGGGCGTGACCGGTCTGTTCGTCACGCTGCTGTGGCGCGGTCCGTTTGCATGGGTGTTTGCGCTGACCATCGTCAGCGGGTTGGCCGCGTTTCTCTCGCAGGTCGTGTGGATGTTGCGCCGTCTGCGTCCGCGTCCGCCCCATGTGCGCACGCCTGATCTCGCGGTGCTGCACGCGGGCGCATCGTTCGCCTGGCTCGCCGTCGCCTCGGTGCTCGGCGTCTGGCTCACGTTCGCCGCGCCATCGCCGAACATGTTGCGCGTCGCGATGGCGTACGGCGTCCTCGGCCTCTTGGGATTCCTGGCGCAGATGGTCATCGGCATGGAAGGGCGATTGCTGCCGATCTTTGCGTGGTATTGGGCGTACGCCAACACCGGGTACAAGGGCCCCGTCCCGTCGCAGCACGAGATGGCCTGGCGCAACGCGCAGGAACTCGGGTTCGTGCTGTGGCTGTTCGGCGTGCCGGCGCTGGCGGGCGGCCTTGCCTTCGACGCCATTCCGTTCGTCAGCGCCGCCGCATGGTCTCTGTTTGCCGCGTCCCTCGTCGACACGGCAAATGTGATCCGGATCCTGCGCTACGCCTTCATGAGGCCGCCGGCGGCGCGGGCTCGCGCGGATGATTGAGTGGTTCTTATGGCAGGATATGTGACACGCATGCCGTTGACCGTGCCGCCTCACCCCTTGTCTCTTTGAATCATCGAGAAGGACTCTTTCATCATGAGCATCAACAGTCTTGAGGACGTCATACAAGCCGCGGGCGACCCCGTTACGCTGCTCCGCAATCTGCAGAGCGGACCCAACGTCTATCCCGGCGTGCCGCCCGAATTCACCAACTGGCGAGACGAGACGCAGGCGTGGCAGAAGACCTGCGTGCTCTTCAACCAGTCCTACCATATGGCCGACCTGGCCGTCGAAGGGCCCGACGCGCTGAAACTGCTCACGCGGCTCGGCGTCAACAGCTTCGCCGGGTACGTCGTGGACAAAGCCAAGCAGTTCGTGCCGTGCAGCTACGACGGTCATGTCATCGGCGACGTGATCCTGTTCTACCTGGGCCCGAATCAATTCAACCTCGTGGGACGAGTCCCGGTGCTCAACTGGATCCGCTTTCACGCGGCCACCGGCGGCTACGACGTCAAAGTCGAGCTCGACGAACGATCGGCTGCGCGCAAGGACCCCCTCAATCGCAGGTCCTACCGTTTCCAGCTCCAGGGTCCGAACGCCATGAAGGTGATGGAGAAACTGCTGGGCACGCGGCCGCCCGAGCTCAAGTTCTTCAACATGGGTTCCATCACCGTCGCCGGCAAGTCCGTCCGCACGCTCAGGCACGGCATGGCCGGGCAGCCCGGGTACGAGATGTTCGGACCGTTCGCGGACGGCGAAGCCGTGCGCGAAGCCATCGTGAGGGCCGGCGAGGCATTCGGACTGCGGCAGGTGGGCGGCCGCGCCTACTCGGCCAACACGCTGGAATCGGGTTGGATTCCCTCACCGCTGCCGGCCGTCTATACCGGCGAGAAGATGAAGTCCTATCGCCAGTGGCTCCCGGCCGATTGTTACGAGGCGAAGGCGTCGATCGGCGGGAGCTTCAATTCGCCGAACATCGAAGACTACTACCTGACGCCCTGGGATCTCGGCTACGGCCCGCACGTCAAATTCGATCACGATTTCATCGGCCGCGAGGCGCTCGAGCAGCGCGCCAAGGGTGCACATCGCAAGAAGGTCACGCTCGCGATCAACACCGACGACGTGATGCGGGCCATCGGCAGCCAGTTCCAGAAGGCGCATCGCGCCAAGTTCATCGAATTCCCATCGGCCGTCTATGCGATGCACCCCTACGACAAGGTCACGAAACACGGCAAGACGATCGGCATCTCGACCTGGGTGGGCTACAGCGCGAACGAAGGACAGATGCTGACGCTCGCGATCCTCGACGCCGAGCATGCGACGATCGGCAACGACGTGACCTTTGTCTGGGGTGAGGAGCGCGGCGGCACATCCAAGCCCGCCGTCGAACGCCACGACCAGATCGAGATGCGTGCGGTCGTCTGCCCGGTGCCCTACAGCGAGGTGGCACGCACCGAATACGCCGCGGCAGGCTGGCGCACGGGCACGCGGTAAGTGGACGGCGCAGGCTCTGCCCGCATCGGTCCCGTGGAGTTTGTCGGGCTCATGGCGGCCCTGACGGCGCTCGTCGCGCTGTCGATCGACATGATCCTGCCGGCGCTTCCGGCCATCGGCGCCACTCTCGGCGTTCGCCGCGCCAACGACAGCCAGTTCGTCCTCTCGCTGCTGTTTCTCGGGTTTGGACTCGGTCAGTTCCTCTACGGCCCGGTGTCGGACAGCGTCGGCCGCAAGCCCGCTGTGTACGCCGGCCTGGCGCTGTTTGCGGCCGGCTGCACGCTGTCGCTCGCGGCCAGGACTTTCCCCGTCATGCTCGCCGGCCGGGTCCTCCAGGGTCTTGGCGTCGCCGGCCCACGAACCATGACCATCGCGCTGGTTCGAGACAAGTTCGAAGGCCACGTGATGGCGCGCGTGATGTCGTTCGTCATGGCGGTCTTCATTCTCGTCCCCGTCATCGCGCCGTCGCTCGGTCAGGCCGTGCTCGAGGTTTCGAGCTGGCGAACGATTTTCGGCCTGTACCTGACGCTGGCGCTTGTCGTGCTGGTCTGGTTCGGCTGGCGGCAGGAAGAAACGTTGCGGCGCGATCGGCGCCGTGCGTTTTCGGCGGCGACGATTGCGAATGCGGCCCGCGAGGTGTTCACCCACCGGGTGGCGCTCGGCTACACGCTGGCGGCCGGGCTCATGTACGGTGCGTTCATCGGGTATCTGACATCCGTCCAGCAGATTCTTCAGCAGCAGTACGCGCTCGGCCCGCGGTTTCCGATGTACTTCGCGGCGCTGGCCATTGCCCTGGGCGCGGCCTCGCTCTGCAACGCCAGACTCGTCGGCCGCTACGGCATGCACCGATTGTCGCGGTGGGCTGTCAGGCTGGTCGCGCTCGTCTCGATCCCGTTCGCCGCCTTCGCCGTCAGCCGCTCCGGGCATCCCGAGCTCTGGGCGCTGATGCTCTACCTGTTGACGGCGTTTTTCGGCATCGGCCTGCTGTTCGGGAATCTCAGCGCGATGGCGATGCAGCCGCTCGGACATATCGCCGGCACCGGAGCCGCGGTGGTCGGCGGCCTGCAGACGTTGATTTCATTGTTGCTGGGCACGGCGATCGGTCAGAGCTACAACGGCACCGTCGTTCCGCTCGTTGCCGGATTCGCCATCCTCAGCGTGCTGGCCATGATCGCGATGCGCTGGGCCGAGCCGTCGCGCTTGTGAGGACGCGTCAAAGCGGCCGTAGCGTTTCCACTGCCCTCTTCAAGGAATGCTTCGGCCGGCGGGACACGCGGACGGGCCGTCGGACACACTCGGCAAGCGGCGCAGCCATCAATGCCAGCGCGACGCCGAACAGCGGCCAATTGAACGCGTTGGGCAACACCGATCGCATCGCCTGGACGCCGTCGGGCAGGGCGCGAAGCGCATCGGCCATGAACAGGTAGAGGGCAATCGCGACGCCGACCGCGTTGCAGCGCCACAGTGTCGATGCCCTCGGTCGGCCGCCGGGGCTCGTGCCGCGCCCGCTCGCGAAAGTACCCCACACGATCATCAGCGCGGCGATGGACATCGGCGCAAGCACCGGGCCCCACCACGGCACCGGCAGGAGAAAGAGGACGTCCCAATCGAACAGCGAGCGCGGCCAGCCTGAGATCCACTTGAGAAACAGATAGTAGAAGAGGTCCCAGACACCGAACGCGAGGGCGCTGTACGCCAACCGGCTGCGCGCTGTCCGCCCGGCGATCGCGCCGAGGGTCAGCAGCATGAGGAGCGTGGCCGCTTCACGTACGAGTTCGACGCGTCCCAGGATGCCGCCGATCGGCAGCGGATCCGGCTGATAGGGATTCACACGATCCACCAGCACTCGAAGGTCGTAGACAACGGCCGCTTCGACCCACGCCATTCCAATCGCAAAGGTCGCGACCAGCAGCCAACGGTTGCGCACGTGGGCTCGGCGGCTCATCGGCCGCCTGCGAGCTCATTTACCCGCGCTTCGACACGATCGATGATGTCATCGGGTGTGGATGTGCCGGCCGTGATCCCCACGGTGCGTGCCGCGGCAAACCAGTCGGCGCCGAGGCCGGCCTCCGTTTCGATGTGGTGCACACGCGAACAGTGGCGGCGGCACGTGTTCACAAGTTCCAGGGTGTTGTTGCTGCCAGCGCCACCGACGACGATGACGATGTCGCAACGGCGTGCCAGGGCGACGGCTGAGTCCTGGCGCTGTTTGGTGGGCTGACAGACCGTGTCGATGAATCGGACGTCCGACGCCCTGAAACGCGCCCGGATGAGCGCGACCAGACGTTCGACTTTGTCGATTGGCTGCGTGGTTTGCG
Organism: uncultured Acidobacteriota bacterium; assembly: GCA_963755195.1. Lineage (GTDB taxonomy): Bacteria > Acidobacteriota > Vicinamibacteria > Vicinamibacterales > CAVVIG01 > CAVQJU01. The sequence goes on from CAVWIZ010000008.1 coordinate 992,170, forward strand.
CCGCGATGCCGATGCGTGGATGTTCGTCGAGCGCCCGCACATCGGTCTCGTCGATGACGACATCGAAGTCGTCCAGATCGTCGGTCAGTCCGCGTACCTCGACGTGGGCGCGCTGGCCGATGATGACGGGATGATAGCCGTCGCGTCGCAACGCCATGATCGCCTGGTGCACCGTGCGAACGAGCGGACACGTGGCTTCCACGACCTCGAGGCCGAGCGCGCGTGCGTTCGACAGCGCCCGCTCCGAAGCGCCGTGCGCCGTCACCATCACCGTGCCCGTCGCCGCCCGGGCGGGATCGTGAACGATCGCGATATCCCTGGCTCTGAGCGCCGACAGGACGTCCGGGTTGTGCACGAGGTCGCCGAGAATCGTGAGGGGACCCGAGGCGGCCCGGTCGAAAGCGAAGGCGATCGCGTCGCGGACACCAAAGCACATGCCGAGATGTTGTGCCCGGATGATCTGAATGGCCATATGTAGACATAAACTTTACTATACAAATTACTTTTCTTCAACGCCTGTGCAGGGCTTCCCAGGAATCGACCTGGGTCCCGTGTGCGATCGCGGGTGTCTCGTGCTACCTTGGGCTTTCGCGTATCACTTGGAAAGGAGACCGTATGCACAGCAGGTGTGCCCTCTCAGTGGCCCTCGTCGGCGTGATGACCTTGTGTCCCCTTCAGGCGAAGGGCGATGCCCAGGACAAGGACAAAGACAAGCCGGTCGTGCAGCTCCCCCAACCCGGGGTGCCGCAGATCCAGACGCTCGAGGGCAAGTTCGTCCGCGTCGCGTACAACAACGAAGGCTATGCGATCATCGGATACCAGGCCTCGAACCGTTCGGTCGGCGAAGAATGGATGCTGCTCGAGTTCGGTATGACGGTGATGGACAAGACGCCGGAGTACCGGTTGACGCGCGCCGCGCTGTCGCTCGACACGCCGGACGGCAAGACGATTCCCCTGCCGACGGCCGTCGAACAGCGGGAGGGGAACACCGCCGCGATTAACGCGATTCAGCAACGGGCGAAGGTCCAACGCGATTCCATCAACTACTTTCCGACGAGCGCGTACCGGGCGTGCGCCATCCTGTTCTTTCCCGACCTGGGAGCTCGCTCGCTGCCGTTCGACGTCGTGGATGTCAGCAACGACCGCGCCTGTCTCGGCCGTCTCTATTTCAAGATCCCCGGCGGTATCGCGTACGGCCAGGTACTGGCTCAACGTGAAGCTCCAGAACAGCCTCCTGCGCGTGCCCTTTCGGATCCTGACCGCGGATGAAGAGAAGTTCTTGTCGAAGAACTACAAGAGCATCGAGAAGCAGGTCAAAGAGGTGTTCAAGCCGAAGAAGAAGAAGTGACCGGAAGTCGTCCCGTTGGGGCTTGCCGAAACTGCATAGCGCCTCCCGGCCGAGCTTGGTAGACTACGATCGAACAGGGCCAGATTCGGCCCATGTCGGGCCTCTCAGGAGACTAGTCATGAAGATGCTACCCGCGGCGCTCACCGGTTTACTCCTCGCGCTCCCCGCGCTCGCCGTCGCACAGGATGTGAAGACGGACTACGACAAAGCGTACAACTTCGCGCCGGTCAAGACCTACTCGATCAGGATCGGCACAACCTGGGGCAACGACCTCTCGCAGCGCCGGGTGCTCGACGAGGTCGATGAGGCCATCACCGCCAAGGGGTGGAAGAAGGCCGCCGAAGGCCAGGCGGATATTCACGTCGTCCTCCACGGCGCGACGCAGACCAAGCACAGCGCCAACACGTTCTACACCGGCACCATGGGCGGCTACGGCTACCGCTACGGCGGCATGGGCATGGCCTCGGCACAGACTACTGTGAGCGAGTACACGGTCGGCACGCTCGTGGTGGACATGTTCGACGCGAAAACCAAGAACCTCGTCTTCCGCGGGACTGCCGAGGACGAGATCTCGGACAAAGCGGAGAAGAACGTGAAGAAGATCGAGAAGGCTTCCGCGAAGATGTTCAAGAACTTCCCGCCGTCGGCAAAGAAGTAGCGCCGCCCACCGACAACTCGGGAGTTGTACCGAGTTGCGCGGTTCAGGCTGCAGTGGCCAACTCGCCAACGGCGAGTTGGCCGCTCAGGCTTCTCACCGCCGAGCCTCCTCCGGCGGCCGGGCCCCCACGAACTGCCTGTAGAGCACGACGTCGTAGACGATCTTGAGTGCTCCCGCCAGGAAGAACGAGAGATTCCACAAGGCGGGCCGCGCAAACATGAGGCCCACAAAGAACGGACTGATCGAAGCGCCGATCGTGCGCGCGACACCGGTAAAGCCTCCGGCTGCCGCTCGTTCCTCGGGAGTCGCGACGGCCTTGATCGCCACAACGTTATCGATTGCGGCGCCGGCGGGCGCGTATGCACAACAGGCGGCGACGACCTGCAGACTCATTTGCGAGCTTGATTGGACACGGCACTCCACATCTTCAAGCGTCTGCCTGAAGGCCGGTGGCTTCGAGGTGTCGAATTCGAGACGTCTCTCGACTATCTGGCCACGGGACTTCCGAAGAAGGGTGACGTGTTCGCGGATGGGTCTCGCTTTCTTGACGACGCCAGCCACTGGTCTTTTTCGTTCGTGATCGTGATCCCGATCGCGCCCTTCTAAGCGATTGCGGTATGAAATCAGTCGATCTACCTTACAACCGGTTGCATAAACAGAACCGCGCGGACGTGCCGCGTGAGGAAAGGAAGTGGTATGGCTCGGCTCGTGTACGGAATGAACCAGTCCCTGGACGGCTACGTCGACCATATGGCGTTTGCGCCAAGCCCCACGCTCTTCCGCCACTTCATCGAGGAGGCTCAGGGGCAGGCGGGCAGTGTCTACGGTCGCCAAATGTATGAGGTCATGCGTTACTGGGACGACGATCATCCTGAATGGGATGCAGAGGAACGCGCCTTCGCGGCGGCGTGGCGGAACCAGCCGAAATGGGTCGTCTCGCGCTCGTTAAAGTCGGTCGGCCCCAACGCCAGGCTGGTTGAGGATGGTCTTGAGGGCGCGATCCGCGAGCTGAAGGCCGAGCGCGACGGGGAGATCGAAGTGGCCGGCCCGGACCTGGCGCAAAGCCTGACCGAACTTGGCCTGATCGATGAGTATCGAATCTACCTGCACCCCGTCGTGCTTGGTCACGGCAAGCCATATTTCGCCGGGCCCCGGCCACCGCTCCGCCTTATGGCTCATGATCGGATTGGCGAGGATGTGATCAGGTTGGCCTACGTTCCTGCTTAATCTGTCAACAGCCAACGTCAGAGCAATCCGGCGCCGCGCGCCCACTTGTACTTGGCGCCGAGCACGTCCACCGGGATCTCCGTCGAATAGGGATAGGCCGGAATCTTGTGCGCGAAGAGATACTCGGACGCCTCTTCGACCTCCACATCCCCCGCCAGCGACACGACGACCGGTTTGTCGATGCCCTTCGCCCGCATTTCCTCGACGATCTCGGCCAGCAGCTTCGCAAAGACCATCGGCGGCGTGACGATGGTGTGCCAGTAGCCAAGAATCAGTGAGTGAATCCGCGGGTCTTCGAGCCCGAGCCGAACGGTGTTCTGGTAGGTCTTCGGCGGCTCGCCGCCGGTGATGTCGACCGGGTTGCCCGACGCACCGAACGGCGGGATGAACTTCTTGAACGCGGCATCGAGGTCCGGGGGAAAGGCCATGAGCGACAGGCCGTTGTCCACGACCGCGTCAGACAGCAGCACGCCCGAACCGCCAGCTCCCGTGATGATCACGATGTTGTCGCCCTTGGGCGTCGGCAGGATGGGAAGCGCGCGGGCGAACTCGAGCATCTCGCGCAGCGACCGCGCGCGAATCACGCCCGACTGCCTGAGCACGTCGTCGTAGATCTTGTCGTTGCCGGCGAGCGCGCCGGTGTGCGAACTGGCCGCCTTGGAGCCCAGGGACGTGCGTCCGGCCTTGAGCATGACGACCGGCTTCTTCTTCGACACGCGCTTGGCGACTTCGGCGAAGGCGCGGCCGTCCTTCAGATCCTCACAGTGCTGCACGATGATCTGCGTGTTGTCGTCCTGCTCGAAGAACGTCAGCAGATCGTCCTCGTCGATATCAGCCTTGTTGCCCAGGCCGACGATGGCCGAGACGCCCATCTTCGCCGAGCGGGAGAAGCCGATGATGGCCATCCCGATGCCGCCCGACTGCGACGACAGCGCCGCGTTGCCCTTGACGTCGTAGGCCGTGCAGAACGTCGCGCAGAGGTTGCTCCACGTGTAATAGAACCCGTAGATGTTCGGACCCATCAGCCGGACGCCGTACTTCTGGGCAACCGCGACGAGCTCCTTCTGGCCCTCGACGTTGCCGGTCTCGGCAAAACCCGAAGGAATGAGGACGGCGCCGGGAATCTTCTTCTCGCCGCACTCGGCCACCGCTGCCGCCACGAACTTGGCCGGGATCGCGAAGACGGCGACGTCGATGTCGCCTGGAACATCCTTGACGCTCTTGTATGCCTTCAGCCCCATGATCTCGTCGGCGGACGGGTTGATCGGATAGATCTGCCCCTTGTACCCGCCGTTGATCAGGTTCTTCATCACCGAGTTGCCGATCTTGCCGGATTCCGACGAGGCGCCGATGACGGCCACCGCCTTCGGCTTCATGATGCGGTTCATGTCGCGCACGATGTCCTCGTGCTTCGGGCGGAACCGTGCCGGCGCAGGCGAGAAATTGAGGACGATCCGGACGTCGGCCGCAACCGCACCATCCTTGGTCGCGAAGACGGGGTTCGAGATCCATCTCGGCGATTTCCGGATAGTCGGCGATGAGCTGCGACACGTTCTGGATCATCTTCGCGAGCGCGTCGCGATTGACCGGATCGGCGCCGCGGACGCCCTTGAGGATCTGCGCCGCCGCGATGCCGTCGAGCATCGACAAGGCGTCGTCCTGAGTGGCCGGCGCCAGACGGAACGTGATGTCCTTGAGCACTTCGACCAGGACGCCGCCCAACCCGAAGGCGACCAGCTTGCCGAACACAGGGTCGGTCACCGCGCCGATGATGACTTCGTTAACTCCAGGGCCGCCGGCGAGCATCTGCTGCACCTGGACGCCGAGCAGGTTCGCCTTCGCGTTGTACTTCTTCGCGTTGGCGATGATGGTGTCGTAGCCGCTCCGGGCCTCTTCGGCGCTCTTCACGCCGACCAGCACGCCGCCAGCCTCGGTCTTGTGCAGGATCTCCGGCGACACGATCTTGAGCACCACCGGAAAGCCGATGCCGGCGGCGATCGTCGCCGCTTCCGCGGCCGACGTCGCCACGCCTTCCTTGGGAACGGCGATTCCATACGCCTCGCACACGAGCTTGCCTTCCGGTGCGGTGAGCGATGTGCGGCCTTCGGCTTTGACGGTATCCAGAACACGCCTGACGTCGGTCTTGTTATTGGTCATCACTGTTCCTGGCGAACGGTCCTGCTGACTTGAGGCGGCAATTTGCCGTGCCTTCGTGTCTTCGTGGTTGCATTTGGTATGACGGAGGCGGTCTAGATGACTTTTTCGGCGCGCAGCGCGGCGATCTGATCCGCGCCGTAGCCCAGTTCCGTGAGGACCTCGTCGGTGTGCTCGCCGAGCAGCGGCGAGCGCTTCACGTCGGACGGGCTGTCGGACATCTTGATGGGATTCCCCACGGTGAGGTACTTGCCGCGCGTCGGGTGATCGACCTCGACGACCGTGCCCGTCGCGCGGAGCGAGGGTTCTTCCGCAATCTCTTTCATCGAGAGAATCGGCCCGCACGGGATGTCGTGCTCGTTGAGGATGTCCATCGCCTCGAACTTGGTCTTGGTTTTCGTCCATTCCTCGATCTGGTCGAAGATGTCCTTCAGATGCGGGAGCCGCGCCTTCGGCGTGGCGTACCGCGGATCCGTCAGCCATTCCTCGTGCCCGATCACCTTGCAGATGCCTTCCCAGACCGGCGCCTGGGTGATGAAGTAGATGTACGCGTTGGGATCGGTTTCCCAGCCTTTGCACTTGAGAATCCATCCCGGCTGTCCGCCGCCGGAGGCATTCCCCGCGCGCGGCACGGCATCGCCGAACGTGCCGTTGGGGTATTGCGGGTACTCCTCCATGACGTGCGTGCGCGCGAGCCGCTGCTGGTCGCGCAGCTTCACCCGGCAGAGATTGAGCACGCCGTCCTGCATGGCCGCCAGCACCTTCTGGCCGCGGCCCGTCGTGTTCCGTTGGTACAGGGCGGCGACGATGCCCAGGGCGAGATGCAATCCGGTTCCGCTGTCGCCGATTTGCGCCCCGGTGACGAGCGGCGGGCCGTCGTCAAAGCCTGTCGTGGACGCCGAACCGCCGGCGCACTGCGCGATGTTCTCGTACACCTTGCAGTCTTCGTACGGCCCGGGGCCGAAGCCCTTGACCGACGCGACAATCATGCGCGGGTTGAGCTCGCTGATGCGCTCCCAGGTAAAACCCATGCGGTTGAGGGCGCCCGGAGCGAAATTCTCGACGAGGACATCACATTTCTTGACCAGGGCTTCGAGGATCGCCTTCCCCTTCGGATGCTTGGCGTCGACCGTGATCGATCGCTTGTTGCCGTTGAGCATCGTGAAGTACAGGCTGTCCGCTCCCGGCACGTCGCGCAACTGGCCGCGCGTGACGTCCCCCTCGCCGGCGCGCTCAACCTTGACGACGTCGGCGCCCAACCATGCGAGCAGCTGCGTGCACGTCGGCCCCGATTGAACGTGAGTGAAGTCGAGAATGCGAACGCCGTCCAGTGCCTTGCCCATCTATGAGGCCCTCCTCGTCGTAATCGATTGCCTTAGCTTCAGGTCTACTTCTTGCGAACCGCGCTTTGCGGGTTGAGTTTGCCGATGCTGCCGCTCTCGGTGCCGGCCGATGGGTCGATCGCCGCGTTGACGAGAGTCGGCCTTCCGGAGTCCATGGCCGCGTTCACCGCCCGGCTCAGCTCGTCCGGCGTGGTCACATGGACGCCGACGCCGCCGAAGGCCTCCATCATCTTCTCGTAGCGCGCGTCTTTGACGAAGACGGTGATCGCCACGTCCGAACCGCCCGTGGGATTGACGTCGGTTCCGCGATAGATGCCGTTGTTGTTGAAGACGACGATGCAGACCGGCAGGTTGTACCGGCAAATCGTTTCCACTTCCATGCCGGAGAACCCGAAGGCGCTGTCGCCCTCGACCGCGAGCACGGGTTTGCCGGTCTCCACGGCGGCCGCGACGGCAAAGCCCATTCCGATGCCCATGACGCCCCAGGTGCCGACGTCCAGGCGTTTGCGCGGTTGATACATGTCGATGACACCGCGCGCGAGATCGAGTGTGTTGGCGCCTTCGTTGACGAGGATGGCATCCGGCCGCTCTTTGATGACGGTGCGCAGTGCGCCGAGCGCACTGTGGAAATCCATCGGCGCGGAATTCTTCGTCAGCCTCGGCGCCATCTTGGCGATGTTCTCGTCCTTCTTCGCTTTGACGGCGTTGGTCCAGTCGGCGGGCGGGGGAGAAAAGTCGCCGTCGAGCAGCGCCGACACGCAGGAGCCGATATCGCCCACCACCGGTGCGGCGATCTCGACGTTGCTGTCCATCTCCCTGGGCTCGATGTCGATCTGGATGAACTTCTTCGATCCAGGCTCGCCCCAGGTCTTGCCCTTGCCGTGCGACAACAGCCAGTTGAGGCGCGCGCCGACGAGCATCACGACGTCGGAGTCCTTCAGCACCGTCGAGCGCGCCGCGCCCGCGCACTGCGGATGCGTGTCGGGCAAGAGGCCCTTGGCCATGCTCATCGGCAGGAACGGGATGCCGCTTTTTTCGACGAGCGCGCGGATCTGGTCGTCGGCCTGCGCGTATGCCGCGCCTTTGCCGAGAATGATCAACGGGCGCCTGGCGCTCTTCAGGAGATCGCGCGCGCGCGCGACAGCGGCCGGAGCTGGAAGTTGGGCCGGTGCCGGGTCCACGACCTTGACGAGCGACCTGGCGCCAGCGTCCGCATCGATCGCCTGAGCGAACAGTTTGGCAGGCAGATCAAGATAGACGCCGCCCGGACGGCCGGAAACCGCCGCGCGGATGGCGCGCGCCACGCCGATGCCGATGTCCGCGGCGTGCAGCACGCGGAACGCTGCCTTGCACAGGGGCTTGGCAATCGCCAGTTGGTCCATCTCTTCGTAGTCGCCCTGCTGCAGGTCGATGATCTCGCGCTCGGACGAGCCGCTGATCAGGATCATCGGAAAGCAGTTGGTCGTGGCATTGGCCAGCGCCGTCAGACCGTTGAGGAAACCGGGCGCCGACACGGTGAGGCAAATGCCCGGCTTTTTCGTCAGGAAGCCCGCGATGGCCGCGGCGTTGCCGGCGTGCTGCTCATGCCGGAACGAGATGACGCGCATGCCTGCGGCCTGCGCGAGGCGGGCGAAGTCGGTGATCGGGATGCCGGGCACACCGTAGATGGTCTTGACGCCGTTGAGTTTCAGCGCCTCGATGACGAGGTGAAAGCCGTCCGTCAGCTTCCGCTCGGCATCGGCTGCTTTGGCGTCGGCGGGTGAGGCAGTCTCTAACATAGTGTTCTCCGGAGCAGTGGCTTCCTGGCGATCAGAATTGAATAACGTATGTGGTATACCAGTCAAAGTCAACGAGCCTGCCTCAACTGGAACTGCAGCCCTTCAACGCCAACGTCAGCGTTGTCGGCTCCGCTCGCGTCTCGCGCTCATTGTGGAAGCAATTCACCGCGCCGACGCTTCGAGGTTCGTCTTCGTCGCGGTCAGCCCCGCCAGCGTGCCGCTCTGGACTTCGCTCCGCACACGGCCGCGAATAACACGACCGGCAAATCCACTGAGGCCGTCAGACCGGCTGCGGTTGACGGTGATGAACCAGAATCCGGGTCCGCGGGCAGGATCTGACAGGAGGACGCGCAGTTCGAGAGCGGTCCAGAAATAATGGCTGGCGTACAACATCTTCGACGCGATGACCGTCTCTGTCGGACGCTGCTGGATGACGAGGTGGCTGATCCGGATCGTCGGCTTGAGGCCGAATAGCGTCTCCTGCCAGTACATGAAGTCGCGCGAATCCGGCAGCGTCACGCGCGGGTATTCCAACAGGTAGCGCTTCAGATCAGGCAGGTACGTCCCGAGCGACGGCATCCGACCGATCATGGAGCTGAATTCGTTCGCGACGAACGTCGGCCGTTCCTTGTCCCGATAGACGGCGAGCTTCGAGTTGCCGCCGTCACGATACCCGATGACGTACTCGAGCGCGAACCGCCGGAAGATGGCGGTCGCGTCCGCCTTCGCCGACGGCTTGTCCCAATCCACCTGCGCACGAAGGGTTTGCAGGGCATTGGCTCCAAGTTTGAGTTCGCAGTCGCCCACACGACAGCCCCGCAGGTCATCCAGGTCGTCGTCCGGAAGGGCGAGTGCCGCAAAGTCTTCGGCCTTCGGTGGGGTGCTGATCCGCTTGGTGATGCGAAACGCACCTCCCTGTTCGAAGCGCTCGATGTCTTGAACCTGCTGCACATAGGTACTGGGCGACGCCTGTATCCAGACCGCGCCGAACACCGCGACTTCCTGACTGGGATCCGAATCCAGTAATTTGGTCACCGGGTCGCCAGAGAGCAGCCGGCTGCGCTCCGACGCGGTCAGACGCACGTTACTCGCGAGATAGGCATCCAACCTGGATGGCAAGGCAGCTTGTTGAAGGGACCCGCTCGAAGCGCTGCTGAGAAGGCCGACCGACAGGATGGCGGTGAACGCGACAGGCCATGCGTGGACTCGTACGGCATCGCGACGTAGGTACGACGGCGCCATAGAATCTTCCGACAGCAAGCTTCGCGCCGAACGACAAGAGCCGGCCTGCAGGCTGCCCCTGAGTCACGCGTCTCAGCCACCGTTCTGACACACGGTGCCGAAGTCGAATCCGCGGGCGCGCAACATGGGAATCAGCCGCGCCGCAGCAACCACGGTCTGGCGCTGGTCCTTGCGCGGCGCGGATTCATCGCCGTCATGCATCACGATGATGTCACCCGGGGCGGCGCGGTCCTCAATCCGTGCGACGGTGCGATCGGCCGTACGGGGACGGAACCAATTCACGTCCCACATCATCCAGCCCCAGCCGACGAGCCGATAGTCGATCCGGCGCAGCCCGGCGAACATCTGGCTGCTGCGCCAGCCGCCGCGCGGCCGGAAGGCGCGGCATGGTCGCGTGCCCGCCAGCATGTCGATGCGATCCGCAGCGGCGGTCAGGGTTCGCGCCAAATCGTCCGGCCCCTTCAACATCTCGCTTTTGGCCGCGGAGTGAAGGGCGACCGCATGACCTTCAGCGAACATGCGCGTGATGATGGGCGCGGTTTCCTCAGTGACATGGCGATCGATGAGGAAGAAGGTCGCGTGCGCGCCCTCGCGTGCCAGCACATCCAGCAAATCCGGCGTCGTCGACGGATTCGGTCCGTCGTCGAACGTCAGGTACACAGTCGGAGGGGTCCCTCGCGGCATGTGCCACACGGCGCGGTCACCAGCCATCGCATCGAGAACGAACGGTGCGGGCGCCGTGTGCGCCAGAATCACGATGCCGACGATGAGCGCGAAGATCCACACGATCCCGCCTCGGGCTTCATCCCTTGATGCACACCAACGGCTCGAGCATGCGACTGGCGACGCCTCGCGTCATGGTGACGTCGCGCGCAAAACACACAGCGTACCGCTCCTATCGAGTGTGTCCTCCGACACCCGTTCAAGCAATCGTGTCAACGGACCGCCTTCAAGGACGGTCTTCCTCAAACGACACGTTCCGCGCGGCTCCTCGTATTCCTCGCAGATGACTCTCGTCACATTGCCTTCGAAGTCCGTGATGCGTGTCACGTGTCCGCCAAGGACGGGACACAGAATCGAAGTCATTGCCATTTGATCCACCTCCGAGCACGAGTTGTGCCAAGGAAGTCGCCAAAGCCCTCGAGCGTCACTTCCCCACGCTTCTTGGAGTTGCATCGGGCACGCCAATTGCTCACGTTCTGGAATCAGCGAGGACAAACTATGACCGACTATGGCCGGCGCGTCGTGGTGGACTTGGACTTCGAGGCCGCTGTCCGTGAATTGAGTCGCGCGATCCGCGAGCAAGGCCTGCAGGCGATTGCGCGCGTGGATGTCCGTGAGCATTTCTGGCAGGAACCCGGACACGACTTTCGTCGCTACCTCCTGATTCTGGCGTGGTCACCTGAACTGGCGCTTGACGCGCTTCGGCACAATCTGGATGTCGGCGCCGTGTTCTCGACGACCTTTGCCGTGTATGAGCTGGCCGACGGCGAAACAGCCGTGGTGGCGCGTGAACATCTCTCGCCTGTTGCCGCACAACCTCAGTGGCGGCGGGACACACCCGAACTGGCCGCGATTGCCGACCTCGAAAGCGAACGTGTAGCCGGAGTAATCCGACGCCTGGAGGCGGCCACGCGAGTATCCGAGTCGCCCCCGCCCGACATTGCCAGGACGACGCCAGACCACAGGTCGCTGACGACGATCTGAGACCGCTGCAGGGTTGCGCGCTCCTGAACGTGCAGACATGTCCGAGCACCTGAACGAGGACTTCGCCGGCCGGCTCGACGAGGTCGCGCAGCTGTTTGCCGCTCAAGGCGCCAATCGATTTCGGATGCGCGCCTGTTCACGGCTGTCAGCGTCGCCGAAAGGGCCAACCCCCGCAACACAGAGCCTTTGAGTCGCCTCCGCCGGGAAATTTCGCATCCACCCGCGCAAAAATCCGCGGCTCAGGCCGACTCACCGCGGAAGCTCACGCACGAGTTGGCGCGGCCCGGGGCGTCCGCGGCCGGCGTGCGTCTCGAAGCGTCGCGACGACATCCTCGTCCGACACAGGCGAGAAGTCGCGGAAGTGGTAGCCAATGGCATACAGGATTTCCGGCGTCTCGAGGCAGACCACTTCGTCTGCTTCCAGCCGAATGAGCCGCAGCGTGTCGGCGGACGCCACGCCAGCGGCGACAACGAGCCTGGCCGGACGACGTGCGCGCACGGCTCGGAGCGCGGCAATCATGGTCGATCCCGTCGCGATCCCGTCATCGAGCACAATCGCGACGCGGCCGGCCGCGTCAATGGGCGGCAACTCGGGTGCGTACAGCGTGCGGCGATGCCGCAGCGCCTCGAGCTGGGCGATCTTTTCAGCGGCGAGATACGGCTCATCCCACAGGTCGCGTGTGCCCGGATACAGATAGACGGCGCCGGTTTCATCGATCGATCCAATCGCCAACTCAGGATTCTGAGGCGCGCGAAGCTTGCGGACGAGCACGACGTCCAGATCGCCGTCCAACGCATCCGCGATGATCTTTCCCATCGGCACCGCACCGCGAGGAATCGCCAAGACCAATGGATGTTGGCCTCGATACTTCTCCAGACGGGGCACCAGCATCTGCGCGGCTTTCGCTCGATCTTGGAACGGCAAACCGATCTCCGTTCATCCGCGCCGCAACAAATGTGCCGAGGAAGAACGGCCGGGTTATGCGCGCCAGGATCGACGTGTTTCCGGACGCGAAGCGGTCGGTGCCCGCGTCGTCGCGAGCCTGATCGAGGCCGCCGGCTTCACGAGAGTCCGTCCGTGGATGACGAGATGACCGCTGTCATTGAATACCGTTGTCTGGTATACCAGTCAAAGTCAACGAGCCCGCCAACTGGAACGGCAGCCCTTCAACGGAAAGGTCACGGGCCTCGTCCCCACGTCCCGTTCATCGGCACACCGTACCGGGGAACCTTTCCCCAAGGTGCGAAATGCCTCGCGCGAGATGATGGCAGATCGCGACATTCCGGTTGGCTTTCCCTGGTACCGCAATTGCTAGCACGAACGGCAATCTCTCCTGGAGGCGCTGATGTCAGGCACGCTTGCGATTCACGAACTCCTGCGCACGTCTCGTACGGTCGTGGCCGATCCCTCAACTCGTCCTCCCGTTCCCGATCGCGCCAGGGTTGTCGTCTGCGTGGTCGACGGCACACCCGTCCAGGCGCTCTTGCCGGCGGCCCTGGTCGTCAACCTCGAGCGCCTTTTGACTCTGGCTGGGGCCACCGAGATTCGGCTGGGGCGCGAAGACGAGGGATCCGGCCCAGACTCCGCCAAACCCGTCTTCGTCGATGTGAGACTGGCCTTGTCGTCCGAGATTGTATTCACGACCGACACCGCCACGGAAACCGTGGCGGTGCGGTGGGCCGATTTCGCGAGAAATCTGCGGCCAATCGTAGGGGATTTCGCGGACCCGCCACGGGACAGCGTCGGGGCGTATCGCCTGTCATGCCGCGAGTAGACGCCAGATGTCCCACAACGCAGCCGACCCGATGAAGCCCGATTCATCGGACATTGGCGATGACGTGCCTGCGCAAGCCTTCACAAGCGAACGAGGTGCGGAGGATTCCGTGGAGGTGCGGAAAAACGCGCGGCGCGAGCGACGCACAATTGACGTTGTCTTCGAAGGTTCGTGGACGAGAGGTGTGTGATGTGGGAGTTCCTCGACTCGATTGAGAACAGCGGCTTCGCCTCGTACATACGGGAGACGCCGAGCGTGCTTGGATATTCGACGGTCCTCGCCCTCCATACGTTCGGGATGGCGTTTCTGGTCGGCCTCAGCGGCGTCATCGCGCTTCGCGTGCTCGGCGCCGTGCCGCAGTTGCCACTGAAGCCACTCACGAGCCTGCAGCCGCTCATCGTCATCGGCTTCTGGGTCAACGCGATCACCGGCCTCATCCTCACATCGCTGGCCGTTCATTCGTTGCTTTCAAACTGGGACTTCTACGTGAAGCTCGCCGCGATCGCGCTTGCGATCGTCGCGCTTCAGAAGATGCGGCGTCATGCGTTCGGCGACACGAGCGCGCCCGACGACGCGCCCGCGTCTCGACAGGCAAGGTTCTGGGCCGCGGCGATGCTGGTCTTCTGGGGTGTCGCAGTCCTCGGCGGACGCCTGACCGCGTATGCCACCAACATCCGGATTGAAACGGCGCGCGCCGTGCTGGTGGCCGTGATTCTGCTGCTGGTCGTCGCCAGATATGTCGCCAGATACTTCGTCCGGCGTGCCCATCGTCCTGCTGTGGAGGCTCGCGTCTAATGGAGACTTTTCTTCGCACGTGGCTCGAATGGCCGTCGGTGGCAGCGTTCATCGTCCGGCACACATGGGCGTGGCCGCTCGGTGAGACATTCCATTTCTTCGGCATTATTCTGCTCATCGGCGGCGTCGGCCTGTTCGACCTGCGGTTGCTCGGCGTGGCCAAGGGCCTGCCGGTGGCCGCGGTCAAACGCCTCCTCCCATGGGGCGTGACCGGTTTCATTCTCTGCGCCTTGACCGGTTTCATGTTCGTCACCGGCATCCGCGCGAACATCCCGTCGAGCCCGTACAGACGTGATCAAAAGCAATCCGTGGCTGCAATTGAAGCTCTTGTTCATTGCGTTCGCAGGACTGAACCTGCTCGTCTTCTACCTGGCGGGAATCGACAGGGCGGTGGACACGCTTCGCGGGGGCGAGGATGCGCCAGCGCTGGCGAAGGTCATCGCGGCTGCGTCACTCTTCTTCTGGCTCGGCGTGATCTATTTCGGCCGTCTGATTCCCGAAGCGCTTTAGGGTCGGTGTCAGTCACGACGATCAACGCAGAGTTCGCAGAGGCCGCAGAGACGACGCCCGACCCGGCGCCGCGAAGCGGCGGAAGGCGGTGCGATCGTTCATGGCTTCTGAATAAGTCAGTTCTCTCTGCGTGCTCTGCGTGCTCTGCGTTTCCCGTCTTTTCGTCGTCAGAGTTACCGACTCAGCCAAGACGGCCCACTAATTGTCCGTCGGTTTCTCCAGGATCGAGTCGATCACCAGGACCTTCATCGGGCGCTTGCGCATCTCGAGCTTCAGTCCCAGCTGTCTGTTCACCGCGTCGAACACCGACAGGCCGCCGCTTGGATCCACGATGTCGCCGCCGCCGGCGGCCGGACCACCGTCTCCGCCGCGTCCGCGGCCACCTGCGTTGAGGAGGCCGACCGGCGTGAACGTCAGCGTGAAGTCGTACGAGCCGTCGAGGCCGGTTTTGTCCTCGACCGGCACCCGGATGTAGCCGCCGGCGATGCGCTGCAGGTCTTCCGAAAACTGCGCCATCGACATGTTGCGGACGGTGACCATCCGCCCGAGGATCTCATTGCGCTGATCTTTCTGGCCGGGCGCCGGGCCTTCCTTGAAACCCGTGCGGTTGGACGGATCGGCCGTGGCCATCTTCGGTTTGTCCGCAACCAGCGTGTGCGCCGTGACAGGGCGCTGCTCGTCGTGCGACTTCAGCTGGAAGCGCTCCGTAATCAGCTGCCGCAGCATGGCCTTGAGATCGTCGATATCGACGTTGGTGTTCTGGCCGCTCCCGCTCACGGCCGTGGACGTTTTCGCGACGATGCTGTATTTGGTTTCGTCCCACCATTTCGGTGTGTTGGCGACCAGCTCGTCCGTCGTGATGTCCCACGCGAGCTGCATGATCTGATGCATCGTGATGCCATCGGCCTCGATGCGGCCACCTGGCATCAGCCGCGTGCGCGGCTGCGTGTCCGGCAGACTCAGCTTGATCTCGGCGACGTCGAACTCCATCGGCGGCGGCGACGGAATGGCCGCGGACACGCCCGACGGATTGGGCGTCGGTTCGGCGTTCACGGTCTCGACCACGAAGACGGGCGTCGGCACGCGGCCTTGATTGAGCTTCAACCCCAGCTGCTGTTCGACCATCGCGAACAGCGTGACGCCGTCCGATCCTGCGCGCGACAGGACCTGGAACGGCGTGAACCTCACGTCGAAATCCCAATGGCCCTTCAGCCCGGTCTGGTCCTGAACCGGAGTGGTGATGTAGCCGTTCGCAATCTGTCGCAGCGTCTGCGCGAACTGTTCCATCGTCACGCCCTTGCAGGACCCGGTGAGCATCGGGACGGGCGGCGGCGGTTGGGGCTGCGGGTTGCCCTGGCATCCTGCGCCTGGGCCGGAGGCCTCCTTCAACTTGTGCATGTCTTTCCCGAGCGTCAGCACATAGCCGGACATCGGGCGTGTGTCCGGGTGGGCGACCAGCTTGAAGCGCTCGGCGAGCAGGTTCTGCAGCATCAATCGAACGGTAGCAGGCGATGTTTCTTGCGGGGCCTTGGCGGCGAGGTCGAAACGCTGACGCTCGAGCCACGCCGGCCCGCCGACGACGAGGTCGCGATCGGTGATGGAATATGCCGTGGCGATGAGGTCGAGCATCGTGGCGTTCCTGAGGTCGTACCGCCCGCCACGGAGCACACCGCCGGTCATCGTCGGCTGATTGGTGGTGCCCGTCCGGGCCCGCAGGTTGATGTCGGCGGCGTGGAATTTGGGCGCGCTTGGGGGTTGTTGCGCGAAGACGGCACCAGACAGGGTGACCAGCGCCTGGGCTAACACCACTAACAGGGCTCGCCTCATCGTTCCACCTCCCGTTTGCGGCAATCTCAGGCTAATACGTCCTAGACCCCGCGGAGGTTCATCCGGCCTCGGCCTGCCACAACGAGCGTGGCCTTCGCGGCAAAGGACCGCCCGGCGCGGGTCACGTTGGAAAGGACGCCGGATTCGAATCGGATCGTTGTGGTTGAACGTCCGCCGCTTCGATACGTGCTGCCGGTAGGGCTCCCATTGCTTGAAGACTTCGTCGCTGACCTCGTCGGGGAAAAAGATCTGACTCGCGATCACTTCGTTGCCGCCAAGGAAGACCTTGAAGTGGACGTGTGGCGTGCGACCACCGTACCAGCTCGGGAACACGGTGCGGAAGCGCACGTAGCCGTTCTCGTCGGTGAACTGGGTTCCGCGCAGGTAGCTCTTGCCGACGGCAACATCCGCGGAGACACCGCCGACGCCTTCTTGCCGCGCATAGCCGAGTCCAGCCCGAGGGCATCGGCGTGCCAGATGTCGACGCGCGCCCTGGTGAGCGTCGCGCAATCGCCCGCGCGCACGACCTGCATGGCCAGCTCCAGCGGCGCACCCGGCCGTTCGGAGCTCGGATCGGACCGCACCAGGTTGGGGTCGAGGTAGAAAGGCCCCTCACCAGCTTCGGGAGTCAGGACGCAACTGCCGGGGCGTCTGCGCCCATGCGCCTCCGACGTGCATCGCCGCCATGACCAGGCCTGACAACCCGATCAACGCACGGCGCCGTCCGACGTCGAAGGCGGGCGGGTGCCAGATGGGCGCCTCAATCTGCTGGCGAACGGATCTCATGCTCACTCCTTTGATCGGGCGACGGAAGCGTACAGCGACGCGGGTCCAGGTCGTCCAAATGACCGAACGTGGGGAAGTTGGCACCTCTGGCTGGCTCCTCCTCAGGCTGAGCCTTGGTTGTGTTCCTCGCTGAAAACTGTTGTAGTGTCGCATCGCATGGGCCGTCCGACGGCAAACGAATGTCTGAGAGGCGACACGAGCTCCAAGGGAAACGTATGAAGACAAGAGTTCCTATGTCGCTCGCTTTGGCGGGCCCGATCGCACTGGGGCTGGCTGTCGGGGCTGCCTCCCCGTTGCCAAAGTTCGAACCCGACGCGACCTGGCCCAAGCATCTACCCAATCACTGGCTTTTGGGACAGGTGTCTGGCGTCGACGTCGACTCTCACGACAACATCTGGGTGATCCATCGTCCGCGCACGACCGACGAGCACGACAACTACCTCCGGGACAAGACGGCCGATTGTTGCGCGACAGCGCCGCCTGTCCTGGAATTCGATCAGGTGGGGAACCTGCTCCAGTCCTGGGGTGGTCCCGGACAAGGCTACGACTGGCCCGACATCGAACACGGCGTATACGTCGATCACAAAGACAACGTGTGGTTGGCGGGGAACGGAGACAAGGACACGAACATCCTGAAGTTCTCCAACTCCGGAAAGTTCCTGCTCCAGATCGGGAAGCACGGCAAGACGGGCGGAAGCAACGACACGGAGAACGTCAACAAAGCCGCGGGCATTGCCGTCTACGCGCCGACAAATGAGGTGTTCGTGGCGGACGGGTACGGCAACCGCCGGGTGATCGTGTTCGACGCCGATACCGGCGCATACAAGCGGCATTGGGGGGCGTATGGGAACAAGCCCGATGATGCCGCGCCGTTTACGCGAATCTATGAAGGGCCCGGACCGGCGCAATTCAACACCGTGCACGGCCTGGCGGTGTCAAACGACGGCATCGTCTATGTGGGCGATCGGGTCAACAATCGCATTCAGTCCTTCCGGCTGGATGGCACCTTTCTCAAAGAGGTGTTCATCGAGCGACAGACGAGGGCCCGATTCGGCACGGGATTCGGCGTGGCGTTTTCCGGCGACAAAGAGCAACGCTTCTTCTACGTGCCCGACGGCACCAATAAGAAGGTGCAGATCGTGGACCGCCGGTTGATGGAAGTCGTGGGTTTCTTTGGCGGATACGGCGGGCACGGGTTTGGTGAGTTCTCCCACATCCACAGCATCGCGACCGACTCCAAGGGCAACGTGTACCTGGGCGAGGTCGACACGGGCCGGCGCACGTACCGCTGGAACTACAAAGGCATGACTTCCCGCTAGCCGGCGGTGCGAGGAGGACTCTTCGGCGCAGCCTCAGCGCCAGGTGGTTCGCTGAATGTCTTCACGGGGATGCGCTCATAACGCACCTCGAGAATCTGCAGGTGCTCGGTACCGGCTGGCGCGTGAAGGACCACGCGGTCGCCTGGTGCAGCATTCATCAACGCGCGCGCCAGCGGCGACACCCAGCTGATGTGGTGACGATCCAGATCGACCTCGTCGGCGCCGACGATGCTCACCACCCGCTCGGTTCCAACAGCGTTGACGTAGCGCACTGTCGCGCCGAAGAAGACCTGCGTCGCCGCCCGCCCCCGTCTCGGCGCTTCCGGGTCCACAACGACGGCCGCGTCGATCCGTTTCGTGAGAAAGTGAATCCGCCCATCGATCTGGCGTAGCCGTCGTTTGCCGTACTGGTAGTCGGCGTTTTCGCTGCGATCGCCGTTGGCCGCCGCCCACGCGACCACCTCGGTCACGGCCGGCCGTTCCCTGGTGAGCAGAAACCGCAGCTCGTCCCTGAGCCGCTGCAAGCCGCTCGGTGTGATGTAGTTCTCGACGGGTTCCTTCGCGGTCGGCTCGGGCATCGGGACCATGCTAATCTGCGCCATGCGGCCGTTGCTCAAAAACTGGACCGTCGTTTTCAGCATCGTCGCCGGACTGACGAACACCCCGGCGCTCGCGCAGCAGAACGTCGAGACCATCGTCACACACGGCAAAGTACCCGACCGTCGACGCGGGCTTTCGCGTGGTCGAGGCGCTGGCCATCACCGACGGTCGCATCGTCGCCAGCGGCACCAGCGCTGAGGTAGCCCGCTACGCGGGCGCCCGAACCAGGGTCATCGACGTTGCGGGCGCCACCGTCATCCCTGGGCTCATCGACAACCACTTCCACTTTACGCGGGGCGCCGACACCTGGCACCAGCAGTCCCGCTTCGAGGGTGTTGATTCGCGCCGCGAAGCGCTGCGAATCCTCACGGCCAAGGCGGCGCGCCTGTCGCCCGGCGAGTGGATCATGGTGCAGGGCGGTTGGACGCCGCGGCAGTTCGCCGATGCGCCTGGCGGATTCACTCTCGATGAGCTCGACGGCGCGGCGCCGAAGAATCCGCTGTTGGTACAGGAGGGCTATAGCGTCGTCTACGCGAATAGTCTCGCGCTCAAAGCCGTCGGTCTGAACCCGGCCGACGGCGCGCGCCGCAATGCCCAGGGCCTCGTGTCGTTCCAGCCGCCGATGGCGCTGTACGACGCCATGCCCAGGGCATCGCCCGCGCAACGCGAGCAGAACCTCACGGATTTCATGCGGGCGCTCAATGCGGTCGGGCTGACGGGCGTCTACAGCCTGGGCCAGTCGAGTTTCCTGGCCGCGCGGTGCCGCCGTAAGGGTCCGTTGCCCATTCGACTGTGGGAGACGTTGCCGTTCAATGCGAACGACCCGGCTTCAGCGACCAATGCCGCGGCGCTCATCGAGCGCAGCCGGCCGAACCAGTTCGACGGCCAGTTCGGCACCTTCGGTCTCGGTGAGGTTCTCTACGGCTGTTCTTCGATCTGGCGCCGCGCAAGGACCCCTGGCCCGCGGCGATCATGAAACGATACGGGAAGCTCGCGACCGCGGCTGCGCGGGCCGGCTGGCACGTCCACCAGCACGTGATCAACAACAACGCCGTCACGGACCTGCTCGACACGCTGGAGCAGGTGAACAAGACCCAGCGCATCGATCGTCTGCGCTGGACGATGGGCCATATCTACGACATCTCGCCCGCCAACATCGCGCGCGCGAA